>CALSSE010000001.1 GCA_943788935.1 uncultured bacterium
CAAACACTTCTAGAGATCGCCTCTAACATCAGCAGACCATTGACGCTCCCATCAGATCCTTTAGACCACTCTAGCCCTTCCCACTTGATGCGATTGTTAAGGGAGGGCTTTACTTGATGGGCCATATCGGGTTGGTTGACTCCCCTTAGCTAGAGGGAGAGTGTATCTAGTGAGCCACCCTTTCCCGATCACTCACGACCCACAGGTGCTTATCGGTTGCCGCAGCGCCGCTCGGCTCCCATCGGTCTATGTCCTTAGGACCGACCAATGTCTGATCTGTGTCCTGTGAGTACTTTGAGGTGTTTGGGGAGGAGGGGCTTAAAACTGGAGGTCAGTGTCTGATCAGCATTTGCCGTAGGCTCAGAGGATAGAGGCGCCTTCAGCGTCTTCCTCGGTGCAGGTGGGGCTGTTTGACTGCAGGCTTGAGTAAGGCTTAGGCCTATCATCACCATGGGCAACTTCAACAAGGCGCCCCAAACTGTTGTGATCGTCAAGTTTGATTCATCTCTTGCATCTCATTCTATGAGCAATATGTGTTTACTGTTTGATCTGATCTATTACTTTAGGCTGAATTTGAGTCAAGACGCTAGAGAATGTCGAGATCATCTTCAGTGATTACTCCCCAGAGCATTAAAATACTCGCGCAGAGGTAAGGGATACTCCCTTTTCCCCGGAGGAAGCGCGCAGTGTGGTATGGCCGCTTTATCGGCGGCTCCCTTGGACCACATTACTGATGGCGTGTGGTAGGTGAGTTCCCCCCCAAAGTATAACCGCCGACTTTTTAGCGACCTTTAGCGTTTTGCGCTCGTGTAATCCACTCTGCTATCGCCTGTAATAAAACTCCCACTGTAGACCGTGATTCTCTCTCGAGAGCTGTTTAATTTGTCGATGATCATGATCGTCTCCTCCAACGATCAAGATCTTTTGACGGTCGGTGTGTGTGAGGCTGTTAGATGCAAGCGCTTATACCAGCCTCTCGCTTGACTCCCCCTGGCAGACGGAGCAGAGGTGTTTCTCAGAAAACTCGATGAGCCCTTGTCTAGCATATGTGTTGGCGACTTGTTGACAGGACGATATCTTCACAGACAATGGCGAAACCTCGAGTGAGTGATTGAGAGTTATCATGCTTAAGGCTGTATATGAGCTCAGGACCTCTCTGAGGGTGATCTAGCAGCTCTAAGAGAGCGAACCGCGCTTGATGTGCATCTAGACCAAAACTCTCAAAGTGCTCCCAAATCAGTGTTGGTGCTTGAGTCTCTTTCTGCTCGACTTCTGGGACCGTATTCCTTGAGGTTAGTGTCTGATTAGGAGTGATCTGATCTCTCTCTTTATCGAGTTGGATGAGACGCTGTTGAAGATGTTGGTTCTCGGCCAGTGAGTCCTTTAAGTCTTGCTTTAGTAGATCGAGTTGAGCAGTGAGTGATTGAACCTCTGGTTTCTCAAACATTTCTTTAAAGCTCACGGGAGTCGCCGGAGAGCTCTGTGGGTCTGAAGATATTGAAATTTGTGATTCGTGATCTCTCTGAGACTTCTTTGACCTCTTCGACTTCTTTGACTTCTTTGATTGTTTTGAGATCTGTGAATGTCCGGGTGAAGCAGAGATGGTCTTGTTAAGAGGGCGAAGAGGCTTTACTCCCTCGCTCATCTGCTGAAGGGCCTCGGCTTGATTAAGAGTGCTCTCTCTTTTACGATCGGTGACGCTATCGAGCTGAGGTGAGATGGAGGCGAGGGTTCCAAAGACGCTATGTTTTGATTGAGCTTTGGTTTTAGTTGGACGAGACTTTTTTGCTTGTGCTGTGGTCGATGTGGTGCTCATTCTTGGTGATGGAGCAGACGAGCTTACCGTCTTGATAGAGTGAGCTGAGAGCGCTTCTGGGGACCGCTCGGAAGTCGAAGAAGAAACCTCTGATGAACGGAGTGACCTGAAGAAATCCTTTTGGCTGTTCATATCCATCTCAAGAAGATCGACATCGCTTCTCTCTACGCTCTCCCATTTCAGCTTGGGGCGCGATGTCACCCTGATACCACCGTTGACCTCAATTAAATCTTCATGGCGCTTCACGGCGCCCAGCCCGTCACGCTCCTCTAAAGCGCTAGCCATGGGATGGTCTAGAGGTGGCTTGAAGTGAGACCTCGCTTCTCTTGTCGCTCGAATAGAGATGGTCTTGCCTGATCCAAAACCATGATTTCGAAGCCATTTTTGAAGCATCTTAGGGCTAGTCTCTAGTTCTTCA
Source organism: uncultured bacterium (assembly GCA_943788935.1). GTDB lineage: Bacteria > Myxococcota_A > Bradymonadia > UBA7976 > VGTA01 > CAKZRU01. Next base: position 2,235 of record CALSSE010000001.1, read on the forward strand.
GCTAGCTCATAAATATTTGTCATAGAGAACCTCTAATGTTTCTTCAATCAAGATGTTATAGCGATAATTGCAGCATATATAGCATTGATCACTCGCTTAAAAATATCCATGTATAAAAGTTAGACATTTAGAGAACATTATAGGTGAGCCTCACTCTGAGAAAGATGAAACAACTCTCGGTCAAAACAACTCTCGGTCAAAACAACTCTTAAATAGTGAGGGCTATAGTATGAGTAATCGACAATAAACGAAGATTCTAAATACAATCTTGATTCTTCTGTTTGCTTGCTTGACGTCTAGTGTGTGATTACAGTGTAAGACTAGATCAATAAATTGATACTGACAAAGCATTAGCTATTAACACCCTACCTCTCTCTTCCATTAAAGAATAATCATAGTCAATGAGTCTCTCACCCCCCAAGTCGATCTCACCCTCTAAAAGAAAAAATGCTGTACAGACAGGCGTCACCGAGGGTGAAGACTTAGGAGATTCGGACCCCTCGGGTTCTTACTCCACCGACCGCTTCAAACATATTCTTCATAGCGCTGAGCCTTCTTCTCAACCGCCCACTGAACTCACTTTAATCGCTACGCTGTTCGAGGTCTTTAATCAGACTTCTTCTAGTGACGCTCCTGTAGACTATAGTGATGATTGTGCTCTATTTAGTCCTCCGGTGGGTAGACCCTTATTGATCACTACTGATGCTCTCTGTGAAGGGGTTCATTTTGATCTCCAATGGGATCGTTTTTTTGAGGTTGGGGCTCAAGCTGCGGTCGTCAACTTGAGTGATCTCGCCGCTAGTGGCGCAGAACCAAAGAGCCTACTGTGGTCTTTGAGTATACCACCCTCGCTTGAGTCTTCAGCGATTGTTGAGCTCGCCAATGGTTTTTGGGAGGTAGCTCACGCTGCGAATACTCCTGTTATTGGCGGAAATATACTGACTAGAGAGGGCGGATTAGAAATTCATGTGACAGCAATCGGCTCTGCCTACAATCAACCCTTAACGAGGAGAGGAGCCTTACCCGGGGATATCATCTATGTCACCGGAGCGTTAGGAGAGAGAGCTCTCGGCTATCTTGACCCCTCGCCAGAGACTCGGCGTCTACGGCATGAGTGGCGTCCACATTTAAAAGAGTCTCATCTCCTCAGTGAGTGGGGCGCGGTGACAGCGATGCTCGACATCTCTGATGGACTATTATTAGATGCCTATCGACTCGGCCAAGAGAGCGGAGTTACCATTCATATCGATCTATCAGCGATTCCATTATCTGATGGCTCTCCTCATTCCCCTTTACTGATCGATGCCGCCTTGTCCGGTGGAGAGGACTATGTACTTTTGTTTACTGCTCCTCCGTCTGTTCAACCACCGCTTGCGGTGGGCGCGATCAAGATAGGAGAATGTCAACAGCCGTCGACTCAAGATGGGGTTGAGAGTGTTGTCTTTCTCGATGGGGTTCCCCAAGACCCACGAGGCTATGTCCACATGATGAGTGAAAGCGACTCATGAGTCTTTATTTTTTATTCTTGATCCTCTTGCTGAGCTCGGCGTTCTTCTCCAGCTCAGAGACTGCTTTTTTTAGTCTATCACGACATCGTCGTCACCAATTAGCTCAAGACCCTCGGGGCAGCGCTCGGAGAGTAGCTATATTAAGAGCTCATCCTAAGTCACTTTTGGTCACGGTTCTCTTTGGAAATGAACTCACTAACATCGCCATCTCAATAGTAAGCGCGAGCATCTTGAGTAACCTATTTCCAGCTCTATCTATCGCTCAACAGGCTCTCTTAAGCGCCTCTTTTGTGGTTCCTACTCTTCTTATATTCGGTGAGATTACCCCGAAGTCGATCGCCGCAGTCATTAGCGATCGAGTAGCGATCGCCTATGCCTACCCGCTCTCGGCCTTCTCATGGGTCATCACTCCTGCCCGATGGTCTCTCCTGTACATTGCCGACCTCTTCACCCGCCGCTTTTCAGGGATGCATGGTGATGGAGAAGAGAGCCTTAACGAAGAGAGTTTTAGAGCTTTGGTGGATGCCGGGGCCAGAGATGGTGTGTTAGAGGAGGAGGAGAGCGCCCTCATTCATAACGCTTTCCATTTTAATGATAGACAAGTCTCAGAGGTCATGGTTCCTTGGCAAAGAGTGTATACTCTCGCTGATGATACACCGATCTCAGAGGCGATCTCTGAGATCACTCAACGCGCCTTTAGCCGCGTTCCATTATGGAATGAAGGTGATGAGCGGGTCAGAGGAATCCTCTACACCAAAGATCTTCTCGTGTTTCGATGGGGAGATCGCTCCTCACATACCAAGAGGGGGATCACTCCACCGGCGCGACGCTCAGTACCGCTTAACACCAATATGATATCCTTAAATGAAGTCGAAGAGTCAAGCTCAGATAGGCCGGTAGGAACACTCGCTCACAGTGTAGTGATCACCCACGCTGATACCTCCTTAGTTCATCTCTTGGAGACCTTCAAGCGACGTAGAAAGCATATGGCTATTGTCGTCGATCCTGATCGGGCAGAACCGTTGGGGATTTGTACACTTGAGGATATTCTAGAGGTTATGTTTGGTCCTATTCATGAAGAATCTATTAGTGATGGAGAGCTTCATATAGATGACCTTCAGCTCGATGTTGAGGTCGGTCATGATTGAGCTTTTTTGGTTATTACCGATCTGTTTTGTCTTGCTCTGCATCATCAGTGAAGCCTTCTTTGCGGGCGTTGAATTAGCGATCCTCTCAGCCGATCAGAGAACCCTTGAGGGTCAAGCGGGCTCGGGAGATAAGGCAGCATCACGGGTTTTGTGGTTTAAGAATCACCCTGAGCAGCTTTTCGGGACGACCTTGATAGGGACCAATATCAGCACTGTGAGTGGCTCTACAGTGGCTTCTCTCTCTCTCCTATCCATCGACCCTACTCATGGTGAATGGTGGGCGATGTTGGTTATGTCCCCTCTCGTGCTTATGGGAGGGGAGATCTTGCCAAAGAGCATCGCTCAATATAACGCGCTCTCCGTCTCCAAGCGACTCTCTAGCCCCTTAATGATCTTTAATAGGCTCCTCACTCCTGCGGTGTGGCTGATCGAGAAATATACGCGAGCCATCTCTAAGCGACTTAATTTAGAGGCAGAGAGGGGCGCAAAAGGCATGACGAGAGAAGAGTTAATTTATCTAGTGCAACAAGAGGATAACGATTTTGAAGATCAAGACCGAGATTTAATTGAGAAAATCTTCGCTTTTGCTCACCTTCAAGCAGAGGATATTATGGTTCCTTTAGCAGAGGTCGAGGCTTTACCGCTGGGATCGACGGTAGGTGAGGGCGCCCGCTTTATTCAGACTCACGGATTCTCGAGAATACCTATCTTTGAGCAGCGTGTTGATCAAATCGTCGGCGTCGTGCATCACCTTGACCTGCTCAATGCGGCAGACGCTGAAGAGCCTTTGGAGCCGATGATGCGCTCTGTGATTTATGCGCCTGAGATGAGGGAGGTCCATGATCTCCTCGTAGAAGTTCAGTCTGCGAGCGCTTCATTAGTGGTCGTGGTCGATGAGTTTGGAGGCGCTGTAGGTCTTATTACTCTCGAAGACATTATCGAAGAGATTATGGGAGAGATCGATGATGAATTTGATGAAGAAGAGCGTTTATGGACGATGAGTCCTCAACAGGTATATTCGGTGCAGGCGAGAGTGGATATTAGCCAACTCAATGAACGATTTTTATTAGGCATCTCTGAAGATGCAGACTATGAGACACTCGCGGGCTATGTACTCTCTGCTCTCAAGCGTATTCCTAATCTTGGGGAGTCGACTCAAACCCCTAGTGGAGTAACCTTATACGTCACTAAGGTGAATGAGAGAGCCATTGAGGAGGTGAGCTTTAAGTTGCCTCCTCGACACCCAGCGAGAAATCGTCGTCATACAAATGAGAACCACACAGGTGTTGAGATGATTGTGAGATAATAATGAGTCAAGCGAAACGCCCACTGATTCCCCTCTCAAGGTTCCCCTCTCACCTACAAAAGTTCGTGAGTGATGAAGCTCCCGCCGCTGCGGCCAAATTAGTGATCCAAGGACTAGTCCCCGCTGACGGAGCGATCAGGATATGCGCGTTGTACCAAGTCGCACATCTTCATCAAGAGCTTTACTCCACCGCAGGGATTGCTCTCGCTCAAGTGCCTAGTCAAGATGTCGTGAGTGGTTTAGAGCAATTACCACCCCCGATCATTGATTGGGTGTCCGAGGTCTGTATTCGAGACCCCGATTGTGCGGCTGCGATCCTCGCTCATCCACGTGTCGCCACGAGTACTCTTATGAGGCTTCTCTCTATTGCAGAGGAGAAAGTCGCGGTGCAGTTGGCTCAGAATCAAGTCAAACTTATGGGGAATAGTACTCTTCTACAGAGCTTATGTCTTAACCCCAATCTTCCCTCTATTGTAGAGGAGAGGCTCATAGAGCTCGCTAAATATGAGCAGGTTGATCTCTCGTGGTTACCTCGTAGCCAAACTCCACCTAGCCCCACCTCGGTGACCGCTGTCGCTCCGGAATCTACAGAGGAGAGAGGGCGGCCTGATGATACCTTACCCAACGTCTTATCAGCGTCTAGCGCTCTCACGTCGAGTCATGGCGGGCGAGAACAGCACATCGTTGGCGCGGTAGGTAAACCACTCGACAAGGTAAAGAGTTCACTCTCGCTAGTGACTGATGAAGGACGTGCTCCCGAGGTTCGGCGTCTTCAATGGCATCCGCTCTCTATGGAGCTCTTTCCCGCTCCTGTACAAAAGTTTTTAGTCCCCGACGCGCCGAGCAAAGTACTTAAATTAATCTTTAGTGGTCTAGTCCCGATGCCTGTTGAGACTAGAGTCCTCGCGCTGTATCATTTATCGGTGAGCCGAAAGGAAGTCATTGGCGCCATCGAAGCAGTGAGAGGGATTGGAATAGAGAACCTGATTGAATCGCTTCCTGCCATAGAGTCTCCTGCGACTCTCGACTGGTTGGCTGATCACTGCTTGGGCATAGATGAGAATCCTCACAACTTATCCATTGAGGGAGGGGCAGAGCTGATCACGGCTTTAGCGTCTCATCGTTTCACCGCCGAAGAGACGATCTCTAGAATCGCTCTCTTGACCGATGGAGAAGGATGTGAACGTATCGCTCTCAATCAACAGCGACTCTTGAGCCAACCCTCTATCATTCATGCGCTGTATTATAACCCCTCTTTCTCCACAGTCCAAGCCGATCAACTCCTAGAACTCGCCGCTCGAGAGGGCGTAGACCTCTCTTGGTTACCCGATGCTGCCGAGGTGATTACTGAACTCAGTCAGAGTTCAAAAGGAGAGAGCACAGAGCTTAATGAAGCTCTTCAACAGGCGATTCGCGTGGGTAAGGAAGAAGACCCAAAAGAGGCAGCGATTAACGCGGTACTTCAAGAGCATGCCGCTCGTCGAGCAGCAGATAAACCAGAAGAAGAGGCGGGTAAGCCGAAGAAGGGTTATGCTCTCGTTCAGAGCCTAAATGTCGCCCAAAAGATCCGCCTCGCGCTCTTAGGCTCACAGAGTAATCGAGCTTTGTTGGTGAAGGACTCCAATAAAGTAGTCTCGAGAGCTGCTATCAGAAGCCCTGCGGTCTCTGTCTCAGAGGCGCTCTTATATGCTCGTAATCATTCACTGAACGCTTCTATCATCGAATATATTGCTCGCAACCGTAAATGGATGCAGAATTACCGACTTAAGGTCCAGATTATCCTTAACCCTAAAACACCGATTAACATCTCATTGACCGCGCTCACAACGCTGAGGCCAGCTGAGCTTCGTGCGGTCGCTCAGAGTCATAACGTCTCCGGTGTGGTAAGTCAGAAGGCCAAGGATTTAATCAAGAAGCGCCAAGGGTAATGATCTTATTAGCTAAACTAAAGAGAGTGAACATGACACATCGATACCTTTTACAGTGGCGATCAAGGATCGGACGCTTCATTAATATCTATGTTCAAAGAGTATTACTTGTCTGCATGACCTGCCTCCCGCTCTGTTATTGGGGGTGCGAGATCGATACTGATAACGTAGAGCGATTAGACATGACTCTTGATGAGGGAACAGAGCACTCATGGAGTATTGAAGCGAGTTTTAGTGAAGAGGGAACAGTGATGAGTGTCTGGGGAGCGACTGACTCTGAAGAGTGGTCAGACCTCTCGGTTTGGGCGGTTGGGGGGCAGCCAGAGCAAGGAGTCATTTGGTCTCGTACCGATGGAGAGTGGATCAATGTAAACGCGCCAATGGGGCCATTGTTGAATTGGGTACATGGATCACGTGGTCATCTTTGGGTCGTAGGCAACGAGGGGAGGGCGATGCGATATATAGACCCTGCTCAAGGGGGGGATGGAGAATGGGAGAGCTTTAATGCTGATACAGAACAGGATCTATGGGGGGTCTTCGCTCAATCACCGACGGAGGTATGGGCGGTCGGCGGTGACCCAACAGGGACAGGAGACATTGATCCTGTTTTGACTCGTTTTGACGGTAATGTGTGGACTCGAGTAGAGCTCCCCTCTCCGGACCGGAGCGGAGTGAGAGCGCTCTTTAAAATATATGGAGACCCTCTGACAGGATCTCTCTTCGCCGTAGGGATGAAGGGGGTGATATATGGGGATGTAGGGAGTGGCTGGGGTCAACTCAACATCACCTCAGCGACCGACGCCCCTCCTAGCGGGGAAGATCTGATCAGCTTGTGGGGTAAAGGAGACCAACTCGTCGCTGTTGGTGGACGGAGTAACGGCGTCCTCGCTCAGTGGGATGGTCAAGAATGGCGGTCATCGGTGTTAAGCGGTGTACCTGGACTTAATGGGGTTTGGGTCGATGAGCGAGGTCGAGCAACGGCTGTGGGAGTCAGAGGAGCCGCTCTTCAAGTCTTAGTCGGATCATTTGAGGGCGAGAGAGAGCGCACCAACACCTCACTTGTTCTTCACGCCACTTGGGGGAATGAGGATGAGATTTGGGCAGTAGGCGGCAGCCTTGATAACACGCCCCCGTGGACTGGAGTGATACTCCATAGCTCTCATTAGTCCTCATGAGTCTCTTACAATGAACATATTTTTGAACCAAGAACGATCGGAGCGACCATGGTTATGAGACGAGTGAGCCATCACACGATGCCTACCCGCCGAGAAGTAGAGAGAGCTCTTAAGCAGATCTCTCAAAAATCTAGTTTTGGGAGTCATACAGAGCTATTGCATATGCAGCTTTTAGGCCATGGAATGCATCGTGTCGCCTTTCATGTAAGGTTTCAAGCGAGACCAGACCCTGGGAATCTCTCGGGAGAACACGTTATTCTCTACCCTTATCCCGAAGAGGCTCAGGACCTTAAAGTTCGGTTGCGTAGAGAATCTAAAGCCCTCCGTCTCCTCGCTCAGGTGAATCCGATATTTAGGTTTCCAAAGCTCATCGATGATGTAGAGGTTGGAGACTCTGTCGTCCTCTATGAGAAATATGTAGAGGGGGTTCCTCTCGATTTGCGTGTGGGACGCTGTATGGTCGGACACCCTTGGGAGGTCGTGGGTGAGATCGCTGCTCGCGTTCATGACTTAGAGGCAGTCGCTCAAAATCTTGATGGCTTTGCTACCCGCAGAGAGCATGCGCTCCATACGATTGAGGTTCTTAGAGGGACAGGAGAGTCCACTTTTGATCGAGCCTATGAGTGGTGCCAAGCGCATATCCCTGATGAGGGCTTGCCTACAACCTTGATCCACGGTGATCTGAGCGGACAGAATATCCTCGTTCATCCGGAGGGACTCCTCGCCCCGGCGATCATTGGACTGGACCTTTACCTTACGAGGTGATCCGGCTCATGAGATGGCCATCGTGACTCAAGGTCAACGTCGACCCTTTGAGGTCGATTATGGGCATGAGCGTTTACTTGAGTCATACTTAGATGCTGGCGGTATCGATATAAAGCTACAAGAGATTTTCCTCTATGAGCTATGCCTCTTTGGCCGAAGATACACCGACTCTAAGCGTAATAAACTACGACGTACAGAAGACCCTAATGAGCCGCTTAAGCTCGCTTATCACCTCCTTCACAAGTTGCAGAAGAAGCGTTTTGACTAAAAGTTGATGATGCGGAGTGATTGACCCGCGTTGAGGTTATCTTACATCTATCACATCTAGATCTTTCGGCAGCGGGAGCTGCGGTCTAGGTTTACCAGAATACTTGAGAGTGCTCTAGGAGCTCACATGACAAAGCCTCATCAGCCATGGTTTATTAGATACCCTACTCCTCCAGGGGTGAAAAAAGTTCATATTCTTGGGATGGCCGGGTCAGGAATGGGCGCCTTCGCGTGCATGTTACAAGAGGCGGGTTATGAAGTTAGAGGCTCAGATCGAGCCGCTTACCCACCGATGAGCGAAATCCTCGCCGCCCGTCAACTCCCGCTCTCTTTAGGTTGGGACCCAAGCGCCCTTGACTGGGACCCCGATTGGGTGATCGTGGGCAATGTCTGTCGAAGAGACAACCCAGTCGCTGTAGAAGCGGAGGCCCGTGGTCTCCCGACGGCCTCTTTCCCGCAAGCTCTCTCTGATTTATTTTTAGCTGAGCGTAGGCCGATCGTCATCGCAGGTACTCATGGAAAGACCACTACCACCGCCCTCACCGCTTGGCTGTTGAGCGCCACAGACAACGGACCAAAAACAGGTTTCTTAGTAGGGGGTCAAGGGAAGAATTTCGAGGGTCCATTTATGATCGGTGACCCTGGAGGAGCCTTTGTCATTGAAGGAGATGAGTATGACACCGCTTTCTTTGATAAAGGTCCAAAGTTCCTCCATTATCGACCAGAGGTCGCGCTCCTCAATAATGTTGAGTTCGACCATGCGGATATTTATGACTCAATCGAGGAGATCGAAGAGAACTTTGAGCGTCTCTGTGACTTAATAACGCCTGGGAAAACACTGTGGGTGAATGTGGATGATCAGAGAGCCTTACAGTGCGCGCAGCGAGTTAAGGGAGGGCTGATCACCTTTGGCTTTGCTGAGGGCGCTCAGTGGAGAGCGGTTGATGTACTCCCTCACTCTGGGGGCTGTGATTTCACGCTCTGCCTCCCTAGCGGTGAACAGCGACGAGTCAGCTCTCCGCTCGCTGGTCGCCATAACGTCTGGAATACTCTCGCAGCGCTGGGTATGCTCCATACTCATTTCGATCGTTCGCTCGATGACTTACTCACTGCCCTCTCTCACTTCACAGGTGTACAGAAACGGCAAGAGGAGCTCGGCGAAGCAGATGGCGTGTTGGTGATGGATGATTATGCTCATCATCCAACGGCGATCCGAGAGACCATCATCGCTCTTAAAGCTCGTTATCCAGAGCGTCGACTGTGGGCGATCTATGAACCAAAGAGTAACACCGCTCGTCGTAACATTCATCAAGTAGACTATGCTACAGCTTTCGTTGAGGCGCCGATGGTCAGACTCACGCGTCCCTTCAAGAAGCAAGATCGCTTCGACGCTGAGGAGCGTCTTAATATTGATTGGGTCGTTGATCGATTAGCTGATCAGGGTGTAGATGCAGCCGCGGCCATGGAGATTGATTCACTCATAGAGTCATTGATCAGCGAGGCTGCACCCGGTGATCTGCTCGTCTTTATGTCTTCGAGTAGTTTTGAAGGTGCTCAGCGACGAGTCCTCGATGGTCTAAAACAACGAGAGAAGGCGAATTCATGAACTACCAAAAGGGCGATGGACTTCGCGAGGAGAGGGCGGCTCAAGTCGCCTCACGTCGAGCGACACGCTACTCCCATTTGGCAGAGCGAGTAGACGCCAAAATCGGTCGAATCGCTGCTGCTCGTTTTGTCGCTTTTGTGGTCGCTGCCGCCTCTTTATTCTCGGCATGGTATGACCAAAATTGGGAGACTTACAGCGTACCTGCCTTGATCGGGGCCATTGTTTTCGGGATCACTGTGTGGTTACACCGTCGGCTCTATCACCTGCTTCCCAAGGCCCATGCTCAAGCGGAGATCGCCCGCTCGACTGCAGCGCGTTTACGTCATCAATGGTCACAGATCGCCGAGGGAGGTGAGCGCTATGCTAAAGGGAAACCGGCAGAAGTAGAGCTGCAACTCTTTGGCGAGGTGAGTCTCTTTAAACTCTTAAATCGTGCTCATTTACGGGGAGCTCAGGTCATTATCGCTCGACGACTCTTACTGAGCTCTGACCCCTCTCGAGAAGTGGATATCGCTGAGCTCAATGAGCAGCAGAGCGCGGTCGATGAGCTTCGCTCCCTAGGTGGACTTCGTCGTCGACTCCTCGGCGCTACTAAGCAGAGTCAACCGGAAGGTAACGCCCGTTCTCAAGCCTTGGGTTTACAAGCCTTTGCTCATTGGGCAAAATCGAGCCGTTTAGAGCGACATAAGCTCAGACGCCTCCGAGTCTTGGCTTGGCTAGGTTTAGCTCTCACGATCGCGACGCTCATTCAGGCAGTGATCAGTGCTACGACTGACTTAGAGACCGCTTGGCAAGTCACGCTCAGCGCTCAGTTTATTGTATATCTGCTCACCACCGGTCAAGTCACACCTCAATATATAGAGCTGATCACCGAGGCTCATAAGCCTCTCCAAGGGCTCGAAGGCTGCTTTGGTTTGGTCGAGTCTAGGTCTTTCAGCTCTCGTTGGCTGAGGGGTTGGTCGGAGCGGCTTAACGAGCGTGGCACACCTTCGATGCGGATACGATCTATCGCCCAATCGGCTGAGGCCCTTGCGGTCAGGCACAGCGCTCTCCTTTACGGTGTCCTCGCGATCGGTTTATTGTGGGAGCTGTGGCATGGGAGTAAGGTCGCTGTATGGCGAGCTGAATATGGTGAATCTATCGGTGATGATCTAGACGCGCTCTATGAGTTTGAAGCCCTCTGTAGTATCGCTGACTTCGCGAGTGATCACCCAGACTATATCTGGTCGAGCGTCATGAGTGCTGATGAAGACCGAGAGGACAGTCTCTTGAAGGCGACCGCTATCGCCCATCCATTGTTTCATCCACGGGGGAGGGTCGCCAATGATTTCGCGATTGAGCGAGATGCTGAGCTTTATTTGATTACCGGTAGTAATATGAGCGGGAAGAGCTCTTTTATGAGAGCAGTGGCTAGTAATGTGACTCTCGCTCTCGCTGGAGCACCGGTGTGCGCTGATACCTTGTCTTGCCCCGCCCTCTCTTTAGCGTCAAGTATCCAAGTCACCGATGATCCCAGTCGGGGCTGGAGTCGGTTTTACGCTGAAGTGAGACGTATTAGAGAGGTGATCGATGCCGCTGAGGCCGCCAAGAGCAATGGTAGACCTGTCTTATATCTCATCGATGAGATGCTCAGCGGGACCAACAGTAGAGAGCGAAGGCTCGCGAGTCGAACGATCGCTACTAGGCTCTTGAGTGCTGAGCGGTCGGCGGGGATTATCACCACCCATGATCTCGATCTTGCGCAGCTAAAAGACCGCTTCCCTGAACAACTAAAGCTCGCTCACTTCAGCGATCATTTCGATGGAGAGAGGCTTCACTTTGACTACACACTGCATCCAGGAGTCGCTCAGACCACTAACGCGCTCCATGTTTTATCTATGGAAGGTATAGAGGTCAGCGAGGCCTAGCGAGCCTGAAAAATTGAGTGGTTAGGATCAGAGAGGCGCTCATTAAGCCTGCGCAGAGCCCCCACCAGAGCCCATGTACATTGAGCTCAAGATGAAAAGCGAAGAGGAGCGCGATGGGCAATCCTATTCCCCAATGACTAAATATCGCGGAATAGAGCGGGATCTTAGTGAATCCAGCCCCCCGAAGCGCTGCGGCGGCGGTGACCTGTATCCCATCAAAGAGCTGAAACGCCGCCGCGATCATGAGCAGCTCAGCGGTGAGGCGAATCACCTCCTCATCGAAGGTAATGAGACTCGCGAGCTCACCCCCCCAGCGTAAGAAACTGAGAGCGGATAGGCCCATCACCACAAAGCTAAACAGAAGCCCGACGAGGCCTGCGCCTCGCGCTCTTCTCCAATCATTCGCACCGACCGCTTGACCGACTCTTACCGAGGTCGCGTTAGCTACGCCGAGGCTTATAATAAAGGTCATAGAGGCGAGCTGTAGTGTGACCTGGTGGGCGCCGATGACGACTGGTGACCAAGCGCTCACAATGAGCGTAGATGCGCTAAAGACCCCACCTTCACTAAGCAATGAGCCGCCCACTGGGGTACCGATCTTGAGCAGTTCTGCCCAACGAGCCATGAGGGGCTGATCGGAGATAGAGCTCTGGGGCTCGACCCCTTCTATACTGTGAGGGACATCTTCTATGAGCGTGGACTTCCCAATCATGGACCGTTGGCCGATGTGCCAAGCTTTCCAAGAGAGCCAAGAGACCTCTAATGTTAAGACAATACTTGAGGCGAGCCCTATGCCAAACGCTCCATATCCTGTTTCTAACCATCCTAGTGCAGGGATTCCTAGACTACTAAATAAGGCGTCACCCCCACCGAGATAAACGCTGAAGAAGAGGTTTAAGAGGTTAGAGACAGCGGTCCCGAGAAGGATTAATCCTCCTCGTTCGTGGGCTTGCAAGAAGCAGCGAACACAAGTATGCAAAAATAATAGAGGGACGCAGTAAATTCTCCCATTTATATACCCTAAGAGGGAGTCGCTCACTGCTCCCTCTGGTGACCAAGGCCAACCTGAGAGCGCAGAATACCAAAGCAGCGGGGCGGTTGTAGCGGCCAAGATAAGACCTAAGCGCATCCCATCAGAGCAAGCTCTCCATGCGCGCCTCTCATCCCCTGCACCTAAGGCTTGAGCGATGATTGGATCGAGTCCCATCAGCGTACCCATGGGGAAGATCGTGATCACCCAAAAGAGAGCGTTGGCGAGGCTAGTGGCGGCGAGGACCTCTACTCCAAGTTGACCGCTGACAAAAGTATCGACTAGACCGATCAGCTGATACCCCAAAAAAGCGAGGACTAGCGGGATCGCTAAGCGGGTGATCGGCTTGAGCTCATCTAAGGCCTCCGCGATCACTTGAGCCCCCTATATTGACGCCATCTACTCATTGATGAACGCTGTGATGGACCCATCATGCTTCTATCTATTTGGAACTTCAACGTTGTATTTCTCCACAACACACGAGATGATCAATCGAGGTATTATCGAGACAAGCCCTTACCCTTCAAGCGTCCTTAAAGCAAGGGTCACACGATGAGCGCATTAATTCCTAATGGTGAACATTGATCATGGTAGCGGTCACTATTGAACTATAGACCTGAACCTCTGACTTTTTAGATGATTCTAGATGACTTAATCGTCTACAGGGCACTCTTCATCATTGGCAGGGTAAAACATAACCTCTTTATTCATAGGACAATTCTCTTCATTGAGACCTAAACCGGGAGTAGTAGAACAGGTAAGTGATCCTCGGACAGCGCCCACACCACAGTCATTACCCTCCTTCATGAAAATAGTTGAGCGGGTCGGTGTACTCGCGACACACCCTCGGGGGTCTTCTCCTTGGAACACGATCTCACAGGAGATCGGATAAGGAGCCTCAGGAGGGCAGTTTACTGTCACGCAGTCTCCATCAATGGTGAGATCAATCGTCAAACATTCTCCTGCAGCGCAGGGGTCACAGAGCTCAAGAGACTCATCGATTATACCATCACAGTCATTGTCAATAGAGTCACAGGTTTCGGTCTCAGGACCTCTCCAGTTTCTACAAAAGGCAGCAAACTCTCCTGTGCTATCGCAGGTATTGAGACCGCTGATACAGGCACCGATCCCTAAAGTCTCAGGGGGGCCCCCATAACAGACTTGTTCCTCTATGCATTCACACACTTGGTCTTCATCGATGTGATCATCTGAGTCGTCATTCATCCCGTTACAGAGATCAGGGATCTGATTATTAGAGTCCATATCCGTCTGATCTTGACGGGAGGGGGACTCAGGTAACACAGCGCTATCAGATCTGAGCTCATCACTGTCGACGGGCTCTAACCCAGAGATTTTGTCCTCTTCACAAGCCGATAGAGTGAGAGCGATAATAATAACGACGCGAGTAACGTGATTCATATATCTGACCGATCTTCGATAAACTTTAAAGATAGACGATTGTGAGAAGGAAGATTGGGTGAGAGGGCTATACTTAAGGAGTGACTCACCTGACTTACTCCACAACATCTAGGTCGTATATGAACTGTTGATAGCTAGCGCTGTATGGAGTGTCAGTTGAGGGCACTTGTGGGACTGGAGAGAGAGAGTCTCTACCGGAGTATTGCCACCCTCTAATGAGTTTGTCCTCTCGAATGTTATCAGGGAGTAGATAATAATCGTCTCCAGGTAGGGCTCCAAAGACCTGTGCGCCTAAAAGATCATCAAGATACTCTTGTCTTTGCCACTCTACAAAGCATAGCTGTTGATAGCGAATCGGTGACTCCGACACGCTGATATTACTCTCAGGTTCCGATACACTTAACCACAAGGTACGAGAAGGGTATCCATGATTGGACCCTCGATCAGAGACCGTGTATTGTTTACCTTGGTAAAGTTGCTTATCCCGATCAAAGAGACTCTCAGCTCCCGAGACCGCTCTCTCAGCTCCCCAGCTGAGGTTACCCCGGGGAAAAGTGGCTGTTCCATCTCGTTCATATATCCGTCCATCTCGCTCATAACGAAGCGAAAACAAGCCCGCTAATGGGTCGCGCCACCTAAGCGTGGGTCGAGCCCCATTGCTAAAGTCTCTGGCGCTCTCAAGTGTTAATTCTCCCTCAGAGCTTAGGCTACCGGTAGACGCCCATAGTCGATCTCTAGCTTCTGATTGATGAACTTCGATCACATCTCCTGAAGCGTTGAGGAGAGTCACAGGACGTCTCCCCGAGTCATATCTCCCGTGTCTCTTCCAGATCATATTATTCATTGAGACTACACCACTCCAATACCATAGATATCCATTCCCGGAGTCATGGACCTCTAGTGCCTGTCCGTCAGTCTTGATGCTCAGCGAGGGGGAGCGACCTTGATCATGAAGATATGCTCTACGGGTGGAGGCATCCCCTGAGAGTATACAGAGCGTGAAGTCTCTAGCTGAGGAGACATCATCTAAGCCCATATGAGGTGACCAAAGTCTATCTAGGTGACCCCTAATAATTTCGTTAAGATGGGCAAGGTTACCCGCTCTGTAGCTGCGATTATCGGTCAGGTTATCCTTGAGATCTATGACTAAAAGAATGGGTGCATGCCGATGACTATCTGACCATTCATTGACTACATCTAACCACTCTTCCAATCGATCGCTGCCTGGGTTCCCCTCTCCATAGTCGACCGCATCACCATATTGAAAGTGACCTAAGCGATAGCCTTCAGACTCAAAGTCATTGTCATGCACATCATACTCGATCGCCCTAACTCCTTGACTTAACTGATCTAAAACCGTTCCTCTTTGACCTCCTTCATAGCTGTTGTGGGTCGCGCTCCAGTAGTTCTCAACGAAAGAGACTCCCCTCTGCGGAGTCCCCATATCGCTCTCAACTTCTAGATCGTTCTCTATATCCATATCAAAAGCGTCTATAGAGGGGGGATATTGGTCATAGGGGATACGATACATGTCGAACTCAATGAGGGAAGAATCATACGATGCTACAGAGTCGTCAAAAGTACTATTCTCACCGAGATCACTCTCGATAGTAATCACAAAGTCCTCACCCGACTGCGGCTCTTCATGGCATCCATAAAGGCTGCTAAAGAGTACGATCAAGGGGGCCATGAGTCGTCGATATGATGGCATATACTTCTCATTGTCGCTCATAGAGCACAGTAGATATGCCCTTTTTAAGTATTAATATCAGAGAGTAGTGTTCACTAAGTCTGTTGGAATTGATATTATAAATTGAGAAGATGACTAGTTACTTATACAGTCTACAACACAATATTTGTGCTACTCGATCCTAGTCACCTCGCTCTAAACCTACATTACAATGATCAGAGAGTTTAGGGATTGACCGCTCTGCTAGTCCATCCTTGATCATCGACCACACTTATGATTCTTCGATGAGTAGCGTTTAAGAGTAGGTAGTCGACTCTCCTGGGCTTAATCTTGAAAAGAAGAAAACGTTGGGGAGGCTTTTGATCGTTCAATGAGATGGAAGAGAGGGAGACGGACTGCTCATGTTGTACCTCCTCAAGAGGCGGAGGCCAAAAGAACTGAGCTCTAGTCTCCTTGGAGAGCTTAAGCCAGAAGGCCTGTCTTTCACTTGGGTCATCCATCATTTCAACGGGCCCTCTCAATCTATATTGCTCGCGACTAGCAGTAAAGTACCAGCAGAGCTCTACGCTCGCCCCCATTGAGAGTTCTTTGATTTTAGCGCTCAGTCGATCTGTGCAGAGGAGTATAGATTGATCACTGGGATGGAACCCCCTAAAGACCATGGTTCTATTCCGAGGTTCACCCTCTCTCGTTACCGTCGCCAGCTGCACAAATCGATAATGTGGATCACTCTTGTTTAGCTCTATGGAGCGCATGATAGCAGCATACCAGTTAAACTTTTCGAGAGACATATTACATCCCCTATATCTTCTTTTTTAGTCGTTTAGAATAATGTTGGAAGCGGGTAGATCATTGAGTGTATGATAGCGATTCAAAGAGATGGCTAACGCTAGATAGAGCAAAAAATATTGAATCATTCATTGAGATCTTGTCCATAGACAAATGCTTGTTTGTGAGATCGATGTTTGAGAAAATTTATGCCTATTATCAACGTATCGCTAAGTCCCATGTAGCATAGTTTTTGGAGGTGTAAACGCCGTGAACCATCATAAAGTATTCATATTCCTCATCGCTCTTATACTACTCCTCTTGGGCTGTTCAGAGTCCAATAGACAATTATCGGAGACGAGTGAGAGTGAAAGTTTGGGAGGACAAGCCGAAGATCAGATTACTTATTATTCTCATATTAAGCCGATCTTTGATGCTTATTGTGTTGACTGTCATAATACCGATGGCATCGCTCCTTTTCCTCTTGATGAGTATAGCGTATTTTTGCCCTATTTGGATCCGATTATGCACTCCATTAATCAAAAAACAATGCCCCCATGGGGCGCGAGTGATAGCGGGGTCCCCTTCAAGTATGATCAGCGGTTGACAGACACTCAACTGGCCTTAATCACTCAATGGGTTGACGAAGGGGCGGTGGAGGGAGCACCTGAGAGTGAAGCGCCTGCCCTCACATTAGATAAAGGAGGTCTAGATAGGGTGGATATTACGCTGTCGCTCCCAACAGTCTACACACCCACTAGAGATCGACTTGATGACTATCGATGCTTCGTTCTCCCATGGCCGCTTGAAGAAGAGAATAATATCATCGGTTTTAGTGGGGTGCCGGGAAACGCAAAGTCCGTTCATCACCTGGTCGCGTTTAAAATAGAGCCTGATCAAGCAGAGCTCGTTGATGGATTTGAAGAGATTGATGATGGGCCAGGATATACTTGTTTTGGGGATGCAAACCCTAGTAATTGGGAACCTGATAGCCTCGCTGATACCCTCGTCTATAGTTTTGTGGGTCAATGGGCGCCAGGTCAAGATGGAACGGTCTTCCCTCAACGTTCAGGGCAGCAGGTGAAAGCAGGTTCTCGGATTATTCTTCAAGTCCATTACAGCACAGTCGCTGAAGGAGATCTCTCTGACCAATCGAGTATTCAGTTGATGCTCGACAAGGACATCGAGAGAGAGAGTATATATTTACCGTGGTTCAATCTCGCGTGGTACCTTCAGCCAGATTCGATGCTCATCCCTGCGGGCCAAGATCAAGTGAGTCATATCTTCTCTGGTAAGCTATCTGAATCAGCAGGGGCGAGGTATCTCGCAGGGCATCTAGACTTCAGCGAAGGAGCCTATCTCCACGCAATCTTTCCTCATATGCACACCTTAGGTCGTCAGTTCACCGTACGACATCTCTCCTCAGAGGGACAGATCACTCCCATTCTGCATATCCCAGAGTATGATTTTAACTGGCAAAGAGAGTATCACTTACAAGAACCGATCCTGATCAGACCTGATGACCAGCTCGAACTAGAGTGTGTATGGGATAACACGATGGAGCAACGACTTAAGTCAGGCTTGATGGTCGAGGAGCTCTTTGATGTCTCATGGGGGGATGGCACATATGACGAGATGTGTATCGGGATGATGTATCTCACTCCTGTCGCTCAAGAGTAGATCAGAGTCGATCGGTTGAGATGATGACTAGACGACTAAAAGAGTTCGGTTGTCTGATGATCATTACTCTCGCTTATTTAGGGTGTGAGGACCTCACTAAGGGATCCCGTTCAATCGAAGAGTCGCCGGAGATCAGGTGGTTTGATCTCGACGTCAACCATTGGGTCAAAACACTTGCTGATGAGGACCCTTTACGTCACCACAGACCCACTATCGATCAGTGTGAGGGGTGGTGGGTTGAGGCAGGATTACTAGAAGTCTCAACTCAAGCATGCCATTATTTTTCGATGTCTTACACAAAGGAGTTATTGGGAGAGGCTAGCCCGATCCCCATTGATTCCCTCCTTGAGCAGACTCTCTACATTCAAGGTGGAGTCCTTCATGATTTTCTAACCTATCGACCGCTCGACGGTGCTGATCAACATGCGACAGCGCACATCGCTCTCCTCGTTGATCAAGAGGTATATTGGGATCAAGTGATCCCTCTTCCATCTCCCTCTAACTATTTACCTTTTGAGCTGGTGATCCCTCCACTCTTCGGAGAGAGGGCGGATAACGCGAATATCTTTACGATTCATCTCCATAATCATGGCGCGAATCAGTGGAGATGGCTCCCTTTAAAAGTAGGGATAAGAATGCCCTAAAAGAGTCATCTCTCCTTTCAAGAGGAAACCCAAAAACGGAGAGAGAGCCTTCTGATTATTCTCTAGGCGACTCAAAAACTATGCATTATGCAAAAAGACTACCATAGAATCTATCTCAGTCGCTGTCTACGGAGTCGCATTATGTCGTTAATCTTTCGCTGTATATATTTGTCAAGTATGTGCATTACTTTAGTTGCGTGTGAGCGGCCTGAGAACACTGATCTTGATATCAGTAATATGGAGAATATAATAAGGCAGTTAGACTCTAAGGTAGTGAATGAAGATCAAATGATAGAAGTGGCGGGGATAGAAGCAGGTCAGTTTGTGGGCACAGATGCTGACGTGGACGCTGCAGGGGCCGAGACAGGAGCTGAGGCAGGGACTGAGGCAGGGACTGAGGCAGGGGCTGAATCAGGGGCCGAGGCAGGGACTCATACAGTTGAATGTCTACCAAGACGAGAGCGCTGTGACGGTATCGATAACGATTGTGATGACGCCATTGATGAAGAGCTCTCTATGAAATGCTCTGATCCTGAGAGAGGGGGAATGCTTGGACTCTGTGGTGAAGTGTCGTCGATCTGTATCGGCGGAGAGTGGACCTCTTGCTCATTTGAAGCGCTTCAAGCCCGAAGAGATCGACTCGGTATGATGATCGATGTCTCAGAGTCTTGCGATTGTTATGATAACAATTGCAATGGAATCGTCGATGAGCCTAATCGCTTAACCGAAGAGGGGGAGATTGATTGGTCAAGTAACACCTGTATTCCAAATCTGACTCCCTTCAAAACACCTCAACCCTATCAATCAGAGTGTCATTTTTACCCGAAATTTGAGGATGGATCTACCCGTTCCTCTCCTCATTTTCTTGACCTCAGCGGTGATTATTATGTCGACTCATTTATCGTTCATGAAGGTACGGTCATCTACGTATCAAAGCCTCTGAGAGCAGAGGGATCAGGCTACAGTGGCAGCTCTATCCATCAAAATTGTTTAGAGAATAGATGGATGGTCATCGGTGGTAGCTTCAGGCTACACGCAGAGCAAATCGAGATACAAGCGAACAGCGCTTTGAGCGCTAACTCTCTAAGTGGACGCTGTTATGAAGATTCAATGAGGGTAGAATTTGAGAGCTATACCGGCGCTTCGGGAGGTGACCTACACTTATTAGCCAACCATATCTCAGTGGCAGGCATCTTGAGCGCTCATGGTGCCTCTCCAACAAATATAGCGCCAAACTTTGATAATTATGCCTCATATTCAGGTGGCGCAGCAGGCTCTATCAAGCTCATCGCGCCATCGATTAATCTAGATGGTGCAATACTCTCAGCTCGAGGAGGACGGGGCGCTTGCACGGGGATTCACATCATTCATCTTGAATATGCGTATCTCTGTGATGAGTCGCAATATGCCGGGGGAGGACCGGGAATGTTTGGTGGCTCCCCGAGAGAGGACTTAAACGTTGGAGGAGCAGGCTCAGGTGGCCCCCATTACCTTAATCAAGACTCGAATCGAGATCTTAGCATACTCGGTAAGGTCGTAGAGGGGTCAACAGCCATTATAAGAGCACATGACGGCACAGGCCAAGCCTTAGGTTATGGTCAATGCGATGGTTACTTAAACTTATCAGCAGGCTCTCTCAGCTTATGGAGTGATCTAGAGTGCGAAGGGGAGCTTCCAGAGACCTTTACACGTAAATACATCACTCTCATGTTACTTGACAGCAATCAGAACCTTCAAGCGAACCCAAATATAGAGCTTGAGGTCATTTACAATGACACAAACATTATTGCCGCCCAAAACTCTTTCGCTGATGGAGCGATCTCGTTGTTAAGAGGTCACATGCTCCCCCGAAGCGGTAGACCTTTTCTACTTAAAGGGAGAGAGTTGAATACTGATATTAACGGTATGATCGATTGGACAGACTATCGACTCCTCGTTATGTTTGACGATGGTGAGGCAGAGTTAAGAGATGAGGTGTTCGCTTTCGATGAGAATGGAGAGATTATATATCGTATCCCATAACATCATATAATGGGCGTGGTCGCAGGACGTACGGGATAAGTATCGTTAGATACTACGTGTTAAGACCAATAAAGACTCATAATATATCCATCGCATTGAGTTCATTCATCAGCTCTTCATAGGTGAGGTCAGGGCTAGTAAAGACCAAGCCAAGATCGTTAAAGAAAATGCTCTCTGCTCGATTGAGATTCAGGGAACCGCCCTCAAAAGAATGTGTACTCCCTCCTCCCTCTTCTAACATCAGCGTAGCGGCGGCCAGATCCCAAATCGCGCAACCACCAATGACATCTTTGGGCGCTTTACAATAACAGCTCTTTGGTTCACTCAAGACCCTTATGGTGTTCATGACCGCTCCTCCTGAGAAGATGATATTGAAACGGTTTTCTAAGATCTTAAAATGAGGATGAGCGCTCAGGCTTCGATCAGCGTACCAAGTGATTTTGGTTGGGGATGAATCGCCCTCTCGTTTGTGCGGAGAGGGTGCACCATTGAGTCTCACTCCTTGACCTTTAACCGATTGATAGAGCTGCTCATTGACTGGATCATAGATGACACCCAGTAATGATTCTCCAGACCTCGAGACAAGAGCGATAGAGACCGCATAGCCTGAACCCCCCTCAACAAAATAACGAGTCCCATCAAGAGGGTCGATGGCCCAAAACGCGTGACATCTCAACCTGCTCTGATCTGCCTCACCTTCTTCGGCTAATATCCCTAGGTAGTAACGCTCCACAGAGGAAGCGAGATGGGTCAAGATGATCTCTTGCGCATGAAGATCAATCTCGGTGAGTACATCTGAGGCTTGACTCTCCTTCCCTTTGGAGAAGATACGATAAGATTGATGTCTTCGGGATTGAATATATGTCCCTGCGGCGATCGCTGCATCAGTCGCTTGTTTCATGAGCTCCTCGATGATCGTATGCAAACCCCTCTCAGTTTGTTGATCGCTATAATGAGTCAATTTTCGATGGTGTGGGTTCCACCCTGACATAAAGCGTTGAAAGTCTGCGCAAGCAACAGGGTAGAGCGCTCTCCACTCAGCCTCTAAGAGCGTGCTGTTCACGGTAGGAACTAGGGCAGCGTTAAGCTCATAAAAATACCAAGTGAGCAGCTCTTCGTGGTGATGCTCACACTCTGTCGAACTTAAACAGCTACCTAGCAGATAGGCGACATCCTTTATCCCGACCCCTCGTCCAACATATTGAAAGTCGACGCCTGCTACACCGCTGAGATCAGGCTTAAAGCAAAAGTTAGCGAGCTTAGCGTCACCGTGAAGGAGAGTCTGAAAGTGGGCACTATTCAATCGAGCATCTATAAGAGAAGAGAAGTGATATAGTCGTTCTCCCTTGATCTTCTCAAGCTCTTCTGGACGGGTGGCGAGATACCAATATGTACCGCGCTCCCACAGCCCATCACCTTGGTCGTGTAAGAAGAGAGCATGGAAGTGAGCTAACCAACTCAAGACAGTTTTTACATTGTCCAATGAGGGTGATGTTATGACAGAGCCAAAGCCGATGGTGGAGAGGTCTTCGAGGATCAAGACTCGGTCCTCATCAATCTCCATAACATCAAGACAAGTGGGAGTTAAGCACCGTGAAGTGACTCGATTATTGTAGTTTTGGTACCAATAAGTCTCGATTTGATATGATCTTAATTTTCTCTGTCTTGAGAGTGTGGAGGCGAACCCTTGAGGGTGAGTATACCGCTCAGGGCTCTTGATGTATTTGACCACCACTGAAGCGCGCTCACCACCCCGCAAGTGTACTCTAGATAAAGTACCGTAGTGATTCCATAGAGGCTGTAACAGCTCGACCTCAAACACTTGAGAGGCTTTGGTCAGCTGGAGGATGTGCTTGAGTATCTCGCTTGGTATCTCTTGGTGCATTGAGTTTGACCAGTCTGAGGGTGTGTTGATCTACAATTCATCTATGGGTCATCTCTCAATGAGCTACCTAAAACAACCCGATTGCCCAAGCGATGCTCATCAGCGCTATGCTTAAGCACCAGATCCACACAAAGGCGTAGCGTATATAGGGACCAATCTCCAGCTTAGTGAGACCTAAGCCAAGCCAGAGAGCTGGCGAGAAAGGGCTGACAAAGGTGCCAATAATATTCCCGATTAACATGGCATATACCACTGAGTGACTGCTCACTGAATAGGGCTGTACTGCTTGTTCAACGATCGGCAACAAGGCGAAATAATAGGCATCGGTGTTGAGGATGAGCTCAAAGGGGACTCCCAAAAAACCGATGATGATGTGTATGTGCGCTAAGACATTCTCCGGCAAGAGGTATATCAAACTCTCAGCTAGCGCATGAAGCATCTTTGACTCTTTGAGGACCCCTAGGAATACCCCGGCAGCGAAGATGATCATCGCCATTTGTAAGGCATTCCATGCGTTACGACTCAAGAACTCTCGCTGCTCACTGACAGTGATTTTATTAAGAATGAGCGCTATGGAGAGGGCCATCATAAACACTAAGGCAGAGGGGAAGATTCCGCTAAATAGAACAATAATCACTCCGAGGGTGATTCCTAAGTTGATCCACCAATAGGTGTCGGAGAGCGAATAATCAGGTTGATCAACAGGAATATGAGACTCTTCGCTTGAGGGATCAGAGGTATGAGTGGCCTCTCCTTCTTTTCTTTTCAGTGAGGAAGAAGAAGAAGAAGAAGAAGAAGAGAGGTGAGCCCCCTCTCGATGTCCCAATACATAGGCGACAATCAGCAAGATGAAGAGAGCGCTTATCTGTATAGGGATCAGCGCATACCAAAGTTCAGTCGGATCTGACTTAATGACCGATGCCGCTCTCCCCAAGGGGCCTCCCCAAGGTAACATGTTCATCACGCTAGCGCTGGCGGAGACGAGTAATAAGAGGAGATATGGGCTGAGTCGAAGACGCTCATAAATGGGTAAGAGGGCGGGGAGACAGATGAGAAACGTTGACGCTCCTGACCCATCTATATGAGCGATGGTGGCGATAACGACTGTTGCCATGGGGACAGCCGCTGGTCTATGGATCGTAGCGCCTATAATCGACTTAATTAATGGCTCAAATAGTCCACGCTCTTGCATAAACGAGAAGAACAAGATGGCGAATATAAACATCACCGCTATCGGTGTGACCTGTGTCAAGCCGGCAGTGAAGAAGACTCGTACTTCGCTTGGCGAAAAGCCTGCGATCAGAGCGATAATGATGGGGATGGTGCTGAAGGTGATCAGCGGGCTCATCTTCCCAGTGAGGAGGAGGATAACACATGACAAGACTAGAGTGAGACCAAGCAGACTTAGCATATGTTACTTTCTCCATCAGTAGCCCCATTTAGGCTATCTTAAAGTGTATGGCCCCAATTCTAGTTGTCAGAAGACGTGTTTTGATCCTCAGTCGTTGAGGCGAGCGGTTGATCTCGTCGGGCGATCAGCTCATCGAGAGCGGTGATTAACCAAGGGCTATGAGGGAGAGGCTGGAGCGGATGACTCGCATCGCTATGAATGATTAAGCCGGTCTCGCTGAGTACATTGATGAGGTCGGTTCGAGCTTGGCTCTGATAGCGACCTACTCTCCGACCTAAGATGAGCTCATTCTTCATACTGTGCTCCCATCCGGTCAACTCGGTGACGCTGACTGTATATCCGACGCTACGTAGAGCAAGGGTCCGCATCACATTGGTGAGATGAGCGCCAAATTCACGTCGATGATGAGGGCTAGCCCATAAGCTCTTCAGAGCGTCTTCATGAGAGGAGTGCTTCAGCGAATGGGCGACTTCCGCCTGGCAGCACGGGACAAGCGCTATATAGTCGGCCTTACCGACCACCGCTCTAGCGAGGGCATGGTCGGTAGCGAGATCACAGGCATGTAGCCCGAGGACGAGGTGAATCCTCTCGGGGAGCTCACAGGTGAGCGCGGCGCCTTCGAGCATCTCAAATCGTGGATAAGCGCTCTCGGTTGCCCTTCTCACCCGCTGTACAAGCTCTGGTCGAGACTCGACAGCGATCAATCGTCCCTTCCCCTGCGCTCTAATCCAACGGTCATATAAAGCCAAAGAGACGGTCGCTCTCCCTGCACCCATATCCACAATGACCGGATTATCATAACGCTTAAAGATATCGGTGAGAGCTTGGTTTAACTGATTCAATAGGTGCTTGACTTGTTTTACTTTTCGTCTCGCAGAGGGACTCGCTCCGCCCTTCGAAGTCAACACTCCGAGGGCAACGAGGGTATCAATGGTTACCCCTTCCATCAGCTCATCGCGCACTTGCTCGGGTGATAGAGGAGCCCTCTTTCCTCGGCGCTCGACTTGTGACCCGCTCACTTTTTGGCCGCTCATCTTTTGACCGCTCATCTTAATCCCTCATCTCAACTCAACTCGTAGAGTGTCTACAAGTGATATAGGTATGATGAGGTGATTACTCTCTCCTCTCATCGATCGCAAGACCGAGATCATATGCAATACGATATTCGCGAAGCGATTCACTGCTTTATGATCGCGCTTAGAGCCTCTACTTAGAGAGCTTTTGAGCTCGATTAACCAAGTCTATTAGCTCTGCACGATAACCTTGTGAATCACTCCCAGCAGCGCCTTTGATCACCTCTTTGACCATGGACCATTTATCGCCTTTCGAGCTCTCCCCTAGATATTTAGAGTCTCTGAGGAGCATACCAAAAGAGGCTACACCCGCTGAAAAACGGAAATCCTCAGAGGCCTCTCTCCAGTCCCCACCATCACCTCGGTGAGGATGAGTCATGAGAGTACTCTTATCGCCATCAGGCTTTTTATAGCGCAGCTTTACGGTGAGCCACTCATCTCTCTTAGCTGAGCGAGGAGCAGTGGTTTGAGCCTTCTGTTGATATTTAAGTGCATCTACGCTGCCCTCTCCAGCCTTGACCTCATCGGGTGGGATAATCTCGTAGAGAGCAGTCACGCTATGACCTGCGCCTAGCTCACCGGCGTCTTTCTTGTCATTATTAAAGTCTGCTGCAGCGAGGATCCGACTTTGATACCCTAAGAGCCGATAGCGTCCAACGTAGGCAGGATTAAACTCAACTTGAATCTTTACATCTTTAGCGATCGTGAACAGAGTCCCTCCCATCTCGCTAACCAAGACTTTTTGGGCTTCAAGTATACTGTCGATATAAGCGTGATTACCGTTCCCTTTCTCGGCGAGCTCTGACATGGTCGAAGCTCGATAATTACCTCGACCGAAGCCGAGTACGGTAAGGAAAACACCGCTTTTACGTTTCTTCTCAATGAGTCTAACGAGCGCTGACTGACTGCGAGTTCCAACGTTGAAGTCACCATCTGTGGCGAGGATCACTCGATTATTTCCTCCCTTGATGAACTGCTCTTGAGCGATCTTATAGGCGAGGTTGATCCCTGCCCCACCCGCTGTAGAACCTCCTGCTCTGAGCTTTGAGAAAGCCTCGATGATCTTCCTACGCTCTGCGCCTGAGGTCGGTGGGAGAACGAGACCTGAAGAGCCGGCATAAACCACGATGGAGACCTTATCTTGAGCGCGAAGGGTGCCGCTGAGAAGCATGAGCGCTTGCTTAAGCAAGGGGAGTCGATCGGGCCCGTTCATCGATCCTGACACATCTAATAAGAAGACGAGGTTACTCGGCGGGAGTTTATCAGCGTCAATCTTTCGACCCTGAAGCCCGATGTGCATTAACTTATGACGAGGATTCCATGGGGCCTCTGCGAGCTCGGTTTTGACACTAAATGGATGCTTGTTAGAGTCACTAGGACCTTCATAGGAGTAATCAAAGTAGTTGATCATCTCCTCGATCTTTACCGAGTCTATAGGAGGACGTTGCCCATTTTGAATGAAGCGGCGAAGGTTGGCGTAGCTGGCGGTGTCAACATCAATAGAGAAGGTGGATAAAGGCTCAGCTTTAGGATCTTTAAAGTCATTATCATCAATCTTCTTATACTCATCGCCCTGTGCCGACTCTGAGTCTTTTAAGGAGTGACTAGTCGCTATTTTAATAGGTCTAGAGGGCCTTCTTCTTCGAGGACGTCGATGAGAAGAGCTCTTAGCTCTAGATCCTGATACTTTATTCCTCCTGCTCCTCTTACCCTTCCCACGCCTTACCGACTTTTTCGGCATGGCTCGTCTGGCGCTCGCCACCCGACCTGCGCCAGATAGACCGACGGAGGAAGAAGCAGGGCTTGGTGGTTCATCGGCAGCTAGAGCTCTAATGGGTTTGGCCACTGCAACATCCTCAGCTTCGGCCGCAGGAGGTGATCGCTGAGCGTCGGTGGTAGAGAGCGAAATTAATACATCCGTGAAGGCACCTGTGACGTTGATGCTCTTTGTTTTTGTTTTGTAGCCTTTAGCGCTCACTTGGAGAATATGAGTGCCTGAGCGGTCAGCTTTAAGGATAAATCGACCTGTTTTATCTGTTGTTGTGGAGGAGGAGCCAGAGGTGAAGGCTACTTTCGCATTGGCGATCATTGTCCCAGTGGTTGAACTCACAACTCCTCTAATCGTATACTCAGATTGAGCAGCGCTACTTGAGATGTGTTGAGAGAAGAGTAGGGTGCTTAAAGTGAGCATGCTTAAGAGTCCGATGAGTGAGGCGCTCAAGCCTCTTTTAGGGGACTTCTGAGTGGTAGTTATCGCAGTGTTAAAGGGTGAGAGTGTCAAGGGGTCCTCCTCCATAGCCTGAAGTGTAGATGTGAGCGCGAAGCATCAACAGGCTTCTTGATGACCTGTTAAGGATTAAACAGTCACAGAAGCTAAGTTGAATACGAAGGGACAACGCGAAAGTTTTAAAAGTTTAAGTTTTTTAGACTATCTCAGAATTTGAGGCTGAGTGGTTGTTTTTTGAACACACCTTCACGCAGCAGCTCTATGGCTGAACCCCACTAAAAAATTTTTGGTGACGAAAGCTCTCTAAAAACTACTTAGCAGCAGGAGCAGCCGGAGCAGCCGGAGCAGCCGGAGCAGCAGGAGCAGCAGGAGCAGCAGGTGAGGCTGGAGCCACAGGCGCGTTAAGCTGAGGGAATCCGGGTGGAGAAGAAGGACGACCTCCGCCGGCTTGACCAGCGGTTAGACTCATCATCATCATCCCTACGATGGCTTGAATTTGATTAACCTCACCTTGATTGAGAGGGAGATTGATTACGAGTTCATTACCCTTAGCAGTTGCCGAGAACTTATTCACCATGTTCATAAACATTGCCGCTTGAGGAGAGGTCTTTGCTTGCTCGATCGCTGTGCCAAGCTGCTGAGCAGCTTTTGTCGCGTCGGCAGCGCTGCTAAGCTCAGTGATGAGGTTGAGGTGTAGACCTTGAGCGAAGTCAATGAACCCACGAAGCGCAGAGGCACTTGCTATCGCTGGGTTTTGTAGTTGCATCTCTTTACGCATCGCCTCGGGGATTTGAGCAACAAACCAGATGTCACCACCGTTGGTGAGCTTAGCTTGCTGGGCTGCGAGAGCGCCACCAAACTTAGCGCTCTTTACTGCCGCTCGGAGCTCATCAGGGCTCCCCATGAGGACTCCACCTTTGAT
This sequence comes from uncultured bacterium, assembly GCA_943788935.1. GTDB lineage: Bacteria > Myxococcota_A > Bradymonadia > UBA7976 > VGTA01 > CAKZRU01. The sequence continues at coordinate 30,616 of CALSSE010000001.1, forward strand.
AAAAGTCAGCGCTGATTTATTAGCGTCGCTGACTTGTAATACTTGGCCATTCACGGTCTCTGGTTTAAATTGATTTCCCTCTTGAGCGAGACCCTTAAGAAAAGTCTCTTGGTTAAATGTACCTTGGATGTGGAGCAGGACTAATGGCTGCTCTCCACGCTTCTTGAGGGTCACATGAGCGGTAAGTGAGGAGATATCCTTAAAAGGATCGAGACCGAATTGAGTCTTGAACTTAGTGAGCCCTTCTTTAGTTTTGGGGTTCATCATGACCATCCCTAAAAGATTCTTAGGGGTCTCTCCTTTTTGGAGACGCTGAAGATCAACGTGGAGCACAACGTTGCCATTGCTGTTGAAATATTGAGTATTACCTGTCGGCGCAGCGATGGCCAATGGGCTGAACAGGAAGAAGATAAAAGAGATCAATGCTACTTTCATAGTGAGATGCTTTCTGAACGTCTAGTCGTTAGAGGCGATGGTGGTTATAGAACGAATGAGTCCCCAATACTCTTGGAGGTAGACACACAAATCTACAATTGAGAGAAGCGCGTCAAAGAAAATCTGACTCAAATAAATAAAGAATAAAAAGTGGGCTGATCAAAAATCGGACTTGCCTAATCTGACAGGGTCATCAACCATCAGAGTGTAGCTATCTATTCCAAGGGGGAAGGATTCGCTCGGATGCGATCGAGTGAGGGTAAGTTTTAGTCTCATCTTACCCCCCATGTATGGAGAGAAAAAGTCGCGATAGGAGTGATATATGTCTGTGACGCATTGGGAGGTTCGGGCGAGTGAGATCGGCCGAGAGCTTTTTAAGAAGATGAAAGGTCAGAAGCCGGGCGTGTTTAATAAGGCCTGGTGGCAAGGGCAGGTCATGGAGTGGTCAATGAAGGACGAAGACTTTAAGACGGAGATGTTCCGCTTTGTAGATGTCTTCCCTGTCCTGCAGACCCCCGATGATGTGTATAAACACTTAGAAGAATATCTAATGAAGCCAGGACTCAATGTGCCTGGAGTCATTAAGGCAGCGTTGAAAGGGGCGGGGATGGCAGGCTTCATGAAGAAGACTGCCACTCACCAAATTATGAAGCAAATGGAGGGGATGGCGAAAAACTTCATCTGTGGTGTCGATGGGACGAATGCCCTTAAGACACTGAAAGAACTGCGGAAGTTGCGTCAATCTTTCACTGTGGATCTCTTAGGAGAGGCGACGACCTCTGAAGCCGAAGCTGAAGATTATGTGGCTCGCTATCGAGAGTTGATCATCAGCCTCTCTGATCACTGTGACCAGTGGAAGCGCGCCGACACACTTGATTCTGATGACCGAGGAGAGCTCCCGCGAGTTAATGTCTCTATCAAAGTAAGCGCGATGTATAGTCAACTCGACCCGATCGCTTTTGAGGAGAGCGTCGAGGCGGCAAGCAAGCGCCTACTCCCTCTCTTTCAGCTCGCCGCTGAACGGGGAGTGTTTCTTAACCTTGATATGGAGCACTATGCCTTTAAGAGCCTGACTTATGCCCTACTGAAGCGGGTCCTTGAAGACCCAAGTCTAGAAGGATATGAGCATGCTGGAGTCGTGATTCAAGCATATCTTCGAGACTCAGAAGAGGACTTAAGAGACCTCATTAAATGGTCAAAGAATAATCAAAAGAGGATCACTATTCGTCTCGTCAAAGGTGCTTATTGGGACTATGAGACCATTCACGCCCATCAAGAGGGATGGGAGTCACCGGTGTGGCTCGATAAAGCGGATTCTGATGTTCAGTTTGAGCGTTTATCAGCGATCATGTTAGAGAATCATAGTTATGTTCGCTCAGCGATCGGGAGTCATAATCTGCGAAGTATTGCGGTCGCTTGTGCGGCAGCAGAGCATTTCAAGGTTCCTAAAAATGGATATGAGATCCAATGTCTCTATGGGATGGCAGAACCCATCAAAGCGGCTTGTGCCGATTATGGACTTCGAGTTCGTACTTATGCTCCGGTCGGTGAGTTGATCCCCGGTATGGCATACTTAGTTCGTCGACTGCTAGAGAACACTAGTAATGAGGGGTGGTTGAAACAGGGGTTCGCAGATGACGCCGACCCAACCAAGCTCCTCCAGCCTCCTCAAGCTCAGCAGCGTTCGGGCATGCTCCGCGCCGTCCCGAAGACTGTGGGGTCACTCAATGAGATTGAACCCTTTTCCAATGAGCCTCTGAGAGATTTTACCCGGCCTGTCGCTCGTCAAGAGTTTGACACAGCGCTCAGAGAGGTGAAGGGAGCTCTCGGCGCGATTTATCCTTCTATTATCTCGGGGGTAGAGATCTCCGAGGGAGAGCGCTTGCAGAGTGTTAACCCTTCACGTCCTGAAGAGATCATCGGTCAGATTATCCTCACCGATGAGAGCGCTGTAGACGACGCTATTCGCAGCGCTTATGAGGCTTGGCCTTCATGGAGCTCTCGAGGAGTGAACGAAAGGGCGCTGTGGTTACTTAAGGTCGCAGGTGCCTTAAGAGATCGTCGCGATGAGTTGGCAGCTTGGATGGTCCTTGAGGTCGGTAAGACTTGGAGAGAGGCAGACGCTGATGTCGCCGAGGGCATTGACTTTTGTGAATATTACGCTCGGGAGATGCTTCGTCTCGGCTCACCAATCCTCATGCAAGATATCCCTGGAGAGCTTAACCATCTGAGCTATGTCAGTCGTGGAGTATGCTCGGTTATCGCCCCTTGGAATTTCCCCTTTGCGATTTTAGTAGGGATGAGTGTAGCGGGTGCAGTGGCTGGGAATGCGGTGTTGATTAAGCCCGCTGAACAATCGATGGTTATCGCTGCAAAATTTGTAGAAATCGCTCATCAAGCAGGTATTCCAAAGGAGGTGTTTCAGCTAGTATTTGGCTATGGAGAGACTGTAGGAGCGGCGCTCACCAAGCATCCTCTAGTTCAGACGATCGCCTTTACAGGGAGCCGCGCCGTCGGGGTAGAGATCTATAAGCAAGCAGGGATTACCTATCCTGGTCAACCGGGTCTAAAACGGGTAATCTGTGAGATGGGTGGCAAAAATGCAATCATCGTAGATAATGACGCTGATCTAGATGAGGCAGTGCTCGGGGTTATTCGTTCGGCGTTCGGTTTCGCGGGACAAAAATGCAGCGCCTGCTCTCGAGTCATCATTATCGACCCCCTCTATGATCAGTTTGTAGATCGACTGGTCGCTGCGGCGGAGAGTCTCCTCGTCGGTCCATCTGACGATCCCAACGTCACGTTTGGTCCTGTGATTGATCAAGAGGCCTATGATCGGATACAGAGAGTCATCTCCGATGCTCAAGATCGAGGGCGTGTTCTCTGTGGTGGGGTCCAGCAGGGCGATGGAGGGTACTTTATCTCTCCAACTCTGATCGCTGATCTCAGCCCCGATGACCCGATCGCTGCTGATGAGCATTTTGGGCCGGTCATCACTCTGCATCGCGTTGCGGATCTCGAACGAGCGATTGAGATCGCGCTCAGCTCACCCTATGCGCTAACCGGGGGAATCTTTAGTCGCTCACCGGTAAATATTCAACGCGCTCGTGAGCAGTATTTGATTGGTAACCTTTACATTAATCGGACCATCACGGGCGCGATTGTTGGGCGGCAACCTTTTGGAGGATTCAAAATGAGTGGTGGAGGGACAAAAGCAGGTGGGCCAGACTATCTTCTGCAGTTCCTTAACTCTAGGGCGATCACTGAGAATACTCAGAGGCGTGGCTTCGCACCACCCACTGAAGAATAACTTCACCTGCCTTCATCCTCCACTTAAGTGAACTTTTTTCTGATTGATTAATACGTCTAATCTTTTATTAATCGGCGACCTCTCTGTGAACTGAAGAGTCTAGAGAATGCCTTTAGACACGACTGACAGGTTTAATGATTTATCTGAGATGTCTCATTATAGTCTGTTAATATCGCTTTATTTAGATTGAGGATGCGTGGAGGTTCATTAATGACTGAGGTGATAAGTTCTACTCATTCAGGTTCTAATGGGGCTATTGGAGTTCAAGTTGAGGGAGTCAATAAATTCTTTGGTGAGAACAAAGTACTTGAGGAGGTCAGTATTAAGATCCCTCCTGGCTCATTTCACGTACTTGTCGGTCCATCAGGGTGTGGTAAGACGACTCTTCTGAGGATGATTGGAGGATTAGAGCGCCCTACGTCCGGCGCTATCTTGTTTGGAGAGCCGAGCAGTAATCCTTCGATGGAGACCACACTGAGCTCTGGTTCACAGATGCCAAAAGAGCTCAGTTATGGCTTTCAAGAGCCTCGTCTTCTGCCATGGCTCACGGTAAGTGATAATGTCGCTCTCCCCCTTGAGCTCGCGGGGGTGAGTCCATCGGTGATTCAGCCCAAGGTAGATGATGTTTTAGCTAAAGTGAGCCTCTCCCATGCAGCAGGTTTATACCCAAGGCAGCTCTCTGGGGGAATGAAGATGAGAGCAGCGATCGCCCGATCTCTTGTCACTGAGCCCAAGCTACTCCTCTTAGATGAACCTTTCGGAGCGCTCGATGAGATCACCAAGAATCGTTTAGATGATGAGCTATTAGAGTTATGGAAACAATATAAAATGACCGTTGTTCTCGTGACTCACTCGCTCTCTGAGGCGGTTTACTTGGCTCAATCTATTCATGTCCTCGCCCCTAATCCAGGACGAGTATTGGAGACTCTTGAGGTGAGCTTTGAAGAGCGTATGCCGGAGTTGAGGTTAACGACCCCATTTACTGAAACTGTCGCTAAGGCTCATCAAGTCCTCTTAAGAGCAGAGGAAAATACGGTATGAATAACTCGCAATCAGGACAGTCTCAAGTTGAACGGAAGACACTTAACCTCGCTCCCCTCATCGGTGCGGCTCTGTTTTGCATGATCTGGGAAGATCTAATCATCCTCCTTGAGGTACCTATTTATGTGATCCCTGCTCCCAGCGATGTATTGGGTGTCGCTCTCGATAGTAGCACTCGAATGCTACTGTTTAATGCTACGATACAAACAGGGTCAGCAGCGCTTCTCGGCTTCTTGATCGCAGTGGGTGTCGGCGTTCTGACAGGTACACTGCTCGCTTCAGTAAGAGTTTTGAGGGTCGGGGTGTACCCACTAGCGAACCTCTTACAGATGGTGCCGATCATTGCCATCGCCCCTCTCTTAAACATTTGGTTTGGTTACGGTGTTTTAGGAGTCGCCGCCTCCGCGACGATCGTCTCCATCTTCCCTATTATCGCAAACACTGTTGATGGACTTCGCTCTGTTGATCCACAGTTAATCGAGCTCTTTAATATTTATGGGGCGACTCCAAAGCAGCGGTGGCGAAGATTAGAGATTCCTGCCGCTCTCCCACAAATCTTTACCGGCTTTCGAGTCGCCGCTGGCTTAGCAGTGATCGGAGCGGTGGTCGGCGAGCTGGTGAGCGGAGTCTTAAAAGCGCCTCCGATTGGAGCGGTGATCGCCTCGAACCTTAGAACCGGTAAACTTGATATTGTCTTCGCAGCCATCGCTTGCTCAGCATTGGTCGGTTTCTCTCTCTTTGGTCTAGTCTCTTGGGCTGGTCAGACTTTGATGGGTCAATGGAATAGCACTCAGCAGAGAGATGAGCTAGATACAAAACTAAGCCCTCGTGCTCAGCGTCGAGAGCTCTTCTTGATCACTGGTATTCTCGCCACCGTCATCTTCCTCACCCTCTCGGCGGTGATGACCTCCTCTAAGGTTAGCCCTCTGAGCTCTGACTCTCACTCAGCGGCTCTCTCTAGCATAGAAGAGGGTCGTTTAGGAGAAGGGCGTTCAGTAGAGGAGAGTTCGGGAGAGGAGCGCTCGGGAGAGACTGACTCTCCGGTCAAGGTACGCTTACAACTCAATTGGATGCCAGAGCCAGAGTTCGGTGGTATATACGAAGCCAAGAGACTCGGTCTTGATCGAGAAGAAGGGATAGACTTGCAGATCATTAGCGGTGGGCCAGGGACTCCGTCAGCACAGCTAGTTGCCCAACGTAAACTTGAATTTGGAGTGATGGATAGTACTCAAATCATGACGATGCGCGCTAAAGGAGCCCCTTTAGTCGGCATATATGCTACCTTTAAGACAGATCCGAGGGCGATCATTACCCATCTCAAAGGCGCTCCAGCATCACTGAGAGAGCTGTGGAAAAGCGATCGACTCTTAGCGGTGGAACCCGGCTCTTTATTTATGAAATGGTTAAGCCATCACTACGGAGAGAGCGCGCTCACATGGGTGAGTACTCAAGGAGGGCTGACCCAGTTTAAACTAAACCCTGAGCTCTCCCAAGGCGTCTATATATTTTCGGAGCCCGTGACTCTCAAACTTGACCAAGTGGAGACCAAGATATTCCCGATCTCTGAGAGTGGGTTTAACCCATATGCGGTGCTAATCTCTACACATGAAGACATCATTAAACAACGACCTGAGCTGATTCGATCAATGTATAAGATCTTGCAAGAGGGGTGGGGCTCATATCTTAAGGATCCTGCGCCCACTAATCGTGTGTTGAGTCAACTAAACACCTCAATGTCATTTGAGGCCATGCAAATGGCGGTTGAATATGCAAAACCTTTCATACAGAGTGACCTCACTCATCAAGAGTCAAGCTCTGCGTCTAAACTTGGAGAGATGAGTCTTGAGAGGTGGAAGCGAATGAGCGGGCAATTACGGACTTTAAAGGTCTTGGAAGAGGACCAAAAAGTTGATCCGAAGAGTTGCTTTTGGCGCCCTGTGACAGAGGAGGGAGAGGTTGTGAATCAAGACTAGGGCTGGCTCTCTGTCTGTCTGTGTAGGGCTGGCTCTCTGTTTGTCTGTGTAGGGCTGGTTCTCTGTCTGTCTCAGGGCTGGCTCTCTAGATTCTTAGCGTAAGGAGCGCTCTTCAGAGGAGCTAACAAAAAAAGAGTAATGGACACTTTTTTCTTGACGCTTGATGCCTCTTCATCTTTGGTACGGCATCTCTATAAACCTTGTCGTTTATAGAGCGAATCATCTCCGTAGAGATGAAAAAACTCCCATTCACCCTTTATCCAAACCTTCTCATACTTCGGATGTGATTTATGAGCCAAGGAGTTTAAAGCGATGCTCACTGAATCAGCATTAACACTCGATCAGCGATCTTTCTCTAAATGTCTATATTTACCTATACAACGGCATAAGTCTATAGAAGGTCATCGAGACTCTATCATTACACTATACTTCTCTACCATCCTAGATGATCTCTATGATGAGTCAGACTACAATGAAGATGAGTCAGACTACAATGAAGATGAGTCAGACTATAATGAAGATGAGTCAGACTATAATGAAGATGAGTCAGACTATAATGAAGATGAGTCAGACTATAATGAAGATGAGTCAGGCTATGATGAAGATGAATCAGGCTATGATGACTCCCATGAAGGAGATCGATATCAGCGGGAGAGAGATCAAAACGCCTATGATGAGCTTGATGATTATGAGGGAGACCTCTGTAACGATGATCAATACGAGACGGCTTTTGGCTTTGATGACGATCAAGAAGAAGAGGAAGATTATTAATTTAAGGCTCTTAATGACCTAGGAGTATTTCAGTCACTAGCGCTTGTCGATTGGCGATTGAACTCGTAAGATAAGGCCTCATCTTTCATGGGGGTTATCGTGGACATTCTCTACTCGAAGGTCAGTGTATTTATAGCTAAAAGTATTGTTATATGTTGTTCCATATTATCAATATACTCTTGTGGAGATGAGAGGGCTGTTGACGCTCAAGTTGCTGAAGGGATTTTTGCTAACCAGGGTGAACCACGCCTGCTTCTAAGTGAAGAAGAGCGGGAGATCTTTAGAGCAGGTGAGGCGGTCGCAAAGCGTCGATTTGACCTCAATGACGGGTTAGGCCCCTACTTTAATGTCACTTTCTGTGGTGCCTGTCATGAAAAGCCTCATTTTGGGGGAGCAGCTGGTCATTATCGTGATTTTTACCTATATGGTGAGAGTCTTAGCGGTGGTGGTTTTATCCCTAGTGGACCTCGCAGTGGTGTCTTAAGCACCTTTGAAGAACCTCAATTAGACCTTGAGGTCGGGTTAAGCGACCCGTCATTGGTTAAGATTAACCCAGAGCCAGCGGCTACGCTATACACTCGGCGTAACCCGATCCCATTCTTTGGGATCGGTCTGCTCGCTGAAATACCTGAAGAGGAGATCCTCTCCCGTGCAGACCCCGATGACCTTGATGGAGATGGGGTGAGCGGGAGACCCAATTACGATCAAGGGTATGTCGGTCGCTTTGGGCTTAAGGCACAAACGGTCAGTATCGAGAACTTCATTCGAGGGCCACTGTTTAATCACTTAGGGATCACCTCTAACCCACTCTCTGCAGAGCTACAAGCCGCCCTCCCTGTTCCTTCTGTCGCTGAGGACCGGTTCGATACCCAGCAATTAGAACTCTCCGCTCAGGGATTTCATCTTCGTGATCAGGGAGAAGGAGAGCCATCTGAGAGACCGCTCTTAGAGACGCTACACTTTCATCAAGCAGCGGCTCCGTCTGAGCCCTTAACCGATCATGATGATGTCCCTGATCCCGAGCTCTCAGAGAGAGATCTCTTCGCGCTCGTGAGCTGGGCTATGCTTTTAGCAGCTCCTACTCCAGATGCACTGAGCACAGAGGCAGAGTTAGGAGAGGGATTCTTCTACTCTATGAAGTGTGACCTCTGTCATACGCCTGGATTAAAAGGACCTCGAGGCGTGATCCCTGCCTATACGGATTTACTCCTCCACGATATGGGTGAAGAGCTCGCTGATGGGATCGTGATGGCGCTAGCTAGCGGCTCTGAATTTCGTACTCAGCCGCTGTGGGGAGTCAGCTCAACAGGCCCTTATCTCTATGATGGTAGGGCGGGAACTCTTGACGAAGCGGTCGCGCTCCATGGGGGAGAAGCCTCAGAGAGTCGTGACCTATATTTATCGGTGAGCAGTGATGAGCAGCTCGCGTTGATTAGTTTTTTAGAGAGCTTAGGGGGTAAGTCACAACAAACAGAAGGTTTAATTGCCCCTGAAGGATCGATTGAGGGGCCTGTGCGGGTGGGAGTACCTCTCATGACTCTTAACGATGAGTCACAAAAGCGGTATCGGAGAGGTCAAGCCCTCTATGATCGTGATGTGAGCATCAGCAGTGGCTTGGGTCCAAAGTTTAACGGTGATAGCTGTCGCGGGTGTCACTTTGATCCCATCGTGGGGGGCTCAGGTCCATCAGGCGTTGGGGCGGCGAGATTGTTTTCCGATGGTGATGAAGATAGCGTTGATGGTGAAGTGATGAGGCGTTTCCTTAGCGGTCATGGCCGACCTGTCTCAATCCCTGTAGATGAAGAGGGAGAATTGGTCGGATATACTGAGATTCGTCAAGCATTACCTACTTTTGGTCTAGGAATTATCGCCGCTATTCCTGAAGAGATGATCGTCGCGCTCGAGGATCCAGATGATCTTGATCAAGATGGAGTCCGCGGTGTGGCGAGACGTCTCGCAGATGGCTCTATAGGTCGTTATGGTTGGAGAGCGCAAATCGCTAGCCTCGACAACTTTATCGCTGACGCTCTCGCTGTGGAGTTGGGGATGACTATTCCTGATGAGCTCCAGCTGAGCGCTGCGATTTATGAAGATGATGATAAGACTCCCGACCCCGAAGTTAGCGTCGAAGAGTTTGATGATTTGTCACATTTTATTCATCTGTTAGCGCCTCCCATTAAAGAGGCTCCCAATCATATCAGCGAAGATATTGAGCGAGGTAGTGAACTCTTTGAAGAGATTGGTTGCGCGACTTGTCACGTCCCCAAAATCGACCCTACCCAATCACGGGCAGCCTACACTGACCTATTGCTACATGCCATCCAACCAGAAGAGGTGAGACAACGATCATTTAGAACCCCTCCTCTGTGGGCTCTCTCTGAGACCGGTACCTATTGGCATGATGGACGAGCAGATCATATTATTGAAGCTGTCGAATTACACCGAGGAGAGGCCACTAACAGCTACAACTCTTGGCGAGCTCTTGCGGAGGAGGAGCGCCAACAGGTGCTCCTCTTCTTAGAGTATTTATGAGTGTCCTCTCCCCAAGAGGTGGTGGAGCGCTTGATACAATGTATTCAGTAAACCGCTAACCCTCTTGGTTGGTAGATTCAGACTTCAGAGTCCCTGTTGGTGAAGAATCGTCCATCCCATTTGCTCTATTCTCTTGAGTTGCCTCATCACTCGGCGTTACCTCATCTCCCCATCTCAACTTTGCCTCTGTGACTACTTTAGGTTTTACCCCAAATTGGCTCTCTGCTTTTGGCTCAAGTTTAATCGTTGTCTTGAGCTCAATCGAGAGCTGAGAGAGGAGCTTAACCAGCTCACTTTGGAGATCGACACGCTCTACGAGGCGCTTCACCTCTGACCTCACCTGTTCCACGCCCTCTGCTCTGAGCTCTTCAACCCTCTGGCTTACTTTACCGATGACTTCTCCAGGACTCACTCTGAGTGAATTAATCGCGCGTCTTACTCCCTTTACTCGCTTTCCTTCTTTGACTCCTCTTGATGGCTGAGCGTGTTCACCCCTTTGAGAATCTGCATAACTGGTGAGCTCATCACTAGCGTCAAGTCGATTAAGGAGGGCCTCTCTGAGACTCTGTGGGAGTGAGTCTAGCTGTTTAATCGCCTCTCTGACCCTCACTTGGTCTGTGAGGTCGGCGTCTTTATCTTTAGATGACATCTCTACAGCGCCTCAATGGCTCGCTCCGCTTGACGGAACAGATGAGAGCTGGCTTGTCCTTCTTGAGGCCTAGTGAGGTCTCTGAGCTTTTGGTAATGCTTCAGTGCGCGCTGAGATTGATGCATAGCGCTCGCTGTGACCGCTAGATCAAGATGAATATGTGGATAATTTAGACCCTCACTTGCTAAACTAAGAGCTTGATAAGCTTCTCCATATCGCTCTAAGCCTAACAGGGCTCTCCCCTTAGCATGCATCAAGAGAGGATCCAAGGCAGGAGGTGACTCTCCCTTGTCCTTAGTAGAGCTCTCAAGATATTGATCGATCGATCTTAAGCAGTCATGAAAACGGCCTTCTTTGAGCGAAAGTCGTACTTGAGGTAGCAGGGTTTTCAAAGAGAGGCGCTTGGCGTCTCTTGAGCGCTTATGCTGTAGATGACTTAACACCGCCATCCCCCTCAACATCGCCGATTTTTCATCGATCATTAGACCGCGCTCAGCAAAGGTTTGAGCTTCAAAAAAGTGTCCAACGAGATAGGCGCTAACCGCTGCATAATAGCATAGCTGTATCTTCATCGACGCTGGGGTTTCTCGAGAGGCAAGCTCTGCATAGATCTTCTCAGCTTTAGCATATCTCCTCTCGGCAAAATGTTGATCAGCCTCAGCGAGGAGCTGACTCAATGTGCTTTGTCTTACGATCGTTGGCGTCTCGGAGAGGCTATCGGTTTGTACATTATCTTCATCAGTATCGGTATCAATGAGGACGACTTCACTGGCGCGTAGCCGACTCAATGAGCCTTTCGCCTCACTGATCCATCGTTCTTTTGAAGGTCTCTTCTCTTGTTCAATATACTCTTGATAAAGTTCAATCGCTCCTTTGGGGTCACCCACCAAATCTAAAGTTTTTGCCAAACCAAAAACACCACTGAGTCGGTCTTCTCCGGAGGAGAGATTTAAAAACACTTCATATCCCTCGATCGCCTCACGATAGCGTTTAAGTTTTCTGAGAGTGAAGGCTAATAAATATAGGTTCTTGCTTGATTTAGGGGATAACTCTACGAGAGTACGCAGGTGGGTCAACGCCTCTTGGTATTGACCTAAGCGTAAGAGATAGCGACTGAGACTTTGTAGTAGTTTTTGATCGGAAGGTGTCTTCTCTAACTGTAGCCTCAACTCGATCACTTTGGACTCGACCAACAGGCGTTTAGACTGAGCAGGGGTTGCGCTCTCGATCTCTCTCTTATTGGATTCAGAGCTCTTGGGAGTAGATTTAGGCTGTGAATGGGCGAGAGGAGGAAAGGGTGATACACCAATACAGAGGAGGGCAACAGTCACCTGAGTTAGCCCTCGTCTACACCGATTGTTACAGAGTGACATCGAGCTTTTCCTATTCATATTTAAGGCCTTTGGCTTCCCCTAAAAATCAGAAGATTGAGCGAGGACCGCTCCCTGACCCTGAAAGTCCAGAGAACCCTGTAGATCCAAGCAATTGGAGAGCGATCGAAGTAGATTGATTCGCTTGAGCTAAGACTGAAGTATTCGCTGAAGCGACCATCATCTCTCGAGCCATCTCAGCGGTCTCACTAGCAAACTCAGCATCTTGGATACGGCTTTGAGAGACCTTAGTGTTCTCTGAGGTCTGCTGTAGATTACTCACCGTATGCTCTAGACGGTTGTGGTTTGCGCCGATATCACTTCGGAGAGCGCTGACCTCTTCTAAGGCGAGGTCGAGAGTCTCGAGAGCAGCGACCGCACCCTCTTTAGTGGAGATATCTAATCCTGAAAGAGCGCTGTCTTTTGACACCCCAAAGACGGCAGATTGGCCGCCAAAGGCGAAAGGATTAGGGTTCTCGACCATGCCTCCGAGGTAGCTGTCAACGAGGAATCCAAAGTGAGCATCAATCGCTTCATCGGACTGAATGGTGACGGTGCCTCCGTAAACGAAGGCGCCTTCAAAACCATCTCTAAGGCCAATGGCCGTCTCGAGGTCTCTCCCTCCATTATCACCAGAGTAGATGAGCTGCATGTTACGACCGTCTTCAGCGACAAGGACTAACTCATTACTCGCGTTGAGGTGAGCTTGTACTCCGGTCTCATCGTAGACAGCGTTGATCGAGTCGACGAGTGATCCGCTCGCGTCGTTTTCATTGATCTCGAAACCAGAGATCTTAACGTCATTGATGCTGATGTATGTGTTAGTGGTCAACTCAACGGCTCCGACAGCGCCGGTGTTACCAAAGATATCAAAGCCGAGCTCATCGTTGCGACCCTGTTGGTTATCGGTTCGGGTCGCACCAACCTTTGCGGAGACACCAGTAAAGCTCTGATATGCGTTAATCGCTACTGATTTAGCGATCGCAGATCCTTCATTATAGATGGTAGAGATCGCATCATCAGCGGCTACACTGTCTCTTATATCTACACCGTTGAGGGTAAATGATTCTGGCCCAGGCGCTCCCGCGAAACCTCCTAACAAGCTCATATCGGTAGCGACCCCTGTCTTAGAGGTGACTTTCGCTTGACGAGCTAGGGTCTCTGGTCGGATGCTGCTCAGGGTTAGATCATGAGTCTGTCCAACTTTGTCACCCGCTTGAATCTTAAATTTGGTCTTCATCTGTTGGAAGATATGTAGACCGTTAAAGGTCGTTGTCTTAGCGATCCTGCTCAGCTCATTCATCAGCTGGCTGACCTCCGCTTGGGCAGACTTTAGGTCGCTCGAGTTGTAAGTCTCTGTTGCCGATTGAACAGAGAGCTCTCTCATCCTTTGCAGGATATTATTGGTCTCGTTGAGCGCCCCTTCGGCGGTCTGTAGTAATGACATCCCGTCGGTGGTATTACGGATCGCTTGGTCATATCCACGGTGTTGGGCCTCCATACGAGTGCTGATCGAGAGACCTGCTGCGTCATCTTTAGCCCCGTTGATACGGTTGCCTGAACTGAGTCTCTCCATCTTAGTCGCGATGTTGCGCGTGTGCACATTCATCGCATTTCTAGCGCGGATTGAGTCGGTATTAGTATTGATAAATAAGCTCATGATGACCTCTTAATCTTATGGCATGGAAGACCAAGTCTTATAATACTAGGATAACGACATAAAATGAAGAGATAATCAAGCCTCTCCTCGATAAGATCTTCTTCAGCTTTTTATTCCATTGACCTTCCCTGTTCGGTTGACTCCGACTGAGGACTTGATGGATGATATGCGGGGTGACCTAAGTTACCTAGTGTCGTTGCTATATCGTCAGTATTAAGGAGCAAACAAGAGCTCTCCGGAGGCAGTAGGGAAATTGAAAGTATCTCGCCATTCATAAAACCCTTCATCGATAATGGCTACCTGTTGAAAACCTCTAGCGATGAGTGCATCAGCGGCTTGTCCGCTTACGGCGTGAGGACATCCGCAATACGTCAGTGTGAAAACGCTTGGGTCTAGTTGGTCGGCATAAGCGTCAACGTCATAAAAGGGGAGAGAGATCGCTCCGGCGATATGCTCATCGACATAGTCAGCGGCCGGTCGAGCGTCTATAATCGTCATCTTCCTCTCAGCTAAGAGAGCGTCATAGACTTGTTGAGCAGGGACAAATCGATCTTCACGTAGCACAAAATCAGGATCTTCTCCTTCAGGGTGAAGGGGAGTTTGATCCACTTGAGGAGTGAATGGTGGAGGGGGATCCATATCAACAGGGCTGGCCCAAGATCGTATCAAAGAGACGAGGTCTGCGAGACCTTGCTCATTGACAAGGGGAGGACCATAAGCACCCATAGAGGTACCGCGTCGTCCCACTTGAATGGCATGAGCTAAAAAGCCATCGTCAACGGTCTCCAAAAACCAAGGGTTATTTAGGCTGACCGCACTTATGCCCTCTCCATTTTCACCATGACAACTAGCGCATACCGCGTTGTATAGAGGCTGCCCTCTTTGAGGAGCGCCGGTGAGAGAGGGCGCAGGGTAATTGAGGCTAGGTTCTGTCTGCCATAGTCGGATAAAAGCGACGATATCACGAACCATTGAGGTGTCTAGAGGTCCTCCTTTCTCAACGCCCCAAGGGCTCATCGGGGTACCAGGACGACCGTGGACGGTAGAGAGAGTGAGGAACTCATCAGAGGCGACCGATAAAAAGTCCTGATTGTTGAGAGCGTTGGCATTATCAGCTAGATAGCCTTCTCCTTCGGCTCCATGGCAGAAACCACAAAACTGTTGGTAAAGCGCTTCACCTCTCTCTAGATCGATGGCAACAGGTTCATCGCCAGCATTAACCTCATCGCCAGCGCTTATATCGCTCCCTGCATTGACCTCGCCGCCAGCGCTCATGTCACTTCTAGCATTGATCTCTTTAGGCTCAGCGGTGTCACAACTGATGAGGGTAAATGAGATGAGAGACCACACTATGACAGCGGTAAGATTTAATGTGTACAGCGCCTGAAACATAGATTTTTCCTCTGATCGTTAGTCCATGATGAGTCATAGTTGGGATCCTACTTACGGGTCGGTTGTCCCATTAAGCACCTCTAAGATGACTCCCATTAGATTCATATATCCCTCATCAGTACTCAGATTTAATGAGAAATCTCGGTCATCATCGTCAAGGAATCGAGCGAGAGTACCCTCACTGTTGTAGATATACATGTCATCTTTATCGCCGCCTACCCGACTCTCTACCAATGTACCATCACCGGAGTCGACCATGGTTATATCGCTCATTTCTGTCCAGGCGTTAACCTCAGCGACATCTTGTAGAATACTGCTCATAGATCGTGTCGTAAATGCTTCTAGGTTATCCTCGGTGTTGATCTCATTGATCACCGAGATCCACAGCACATGACCTTGGGCGAGGAGCTCGAATCTCATCTGCTCTAATTTGGTCAATTGAGCCTGACAATACCCGCAGGTTGAGCGGAGCAAGACAACCAATGTGACTTGACCTTGGAACTCGTCTATACCGTAATATTGGCCCACACCACAGCTTGATGGATTGAGATCTCTCAGTATGAAATTTGGCGGGTTGGCTCCAATGCAAGTGACACAGTCTTGACTGTTGTTAGCGGGTACCTCTGTTTCGGCAACGCTCTCAACGACTGGCCCTACGCATCCTTCTATCGGCTCATCTGGGAGTTCTTGACCACTAGCAGACTCTCCTGCCATAGACTCTCCTGCCATAGACTCTCCTGCCATAGACTCTCCTGCCATAGACTCTCCTGCCATAGAGTCGCCAGCCACAGAGTCGCCAGCCACAGAGTCGCCAGCCACAGAGTCGCCAGCCACAGAGTCGCCAGCCACAGAGTCGCCAGCCACAGAGTCGCCAGCCACAGAGTCGCCGGCCGCAGAGTCGCCGGCCGCAGAGTCACCGGCCGCAGAGTCACCGGCCACAGAGTCGCCAGCCGCAGAGTCGCCGGCCACAGAGTCGCCAGCCGCAGAGTCGCCAGCCACAGAGTCGCCAGCTACAGGGTCGCCCGCTACAGACTCGCCGGCCACAGGGTCGCCCGCTACAGACTCGCCGGCCATAGAGTCCCCAGCTACAGAGTCGCCAGCTACAGAGTCCCCAGCTACAGAGTCACCAGCCGCAGACTCGCCGGCCATGGCTTCTAAAAAGAGCTGTTTAGGCTCAGCAGTATCACAGCCGCTCAGTGACAAAACACTAGATAAAAAAATACTTGGTAAGAAAACGATTTTACCCATGCATGTCATCATATTTATAAGGACATACATTTGGTGTGAGCACGACTTAATGACTGACATAGCGGAATCCTTACTCTTAATATTGCTGATCATCATAACAAATGTTTCTCTGTAAAAGTGTATACATGAGAATAGCGCTTAGACTCAAGCGTCCATAGTTGAGCGCAGTGAACGAATCAATGAGAGCTGTCTCTCTTTAACTTTTTGGTATTATATAGGTTACTATTATGGGTCTTAAGACTTCAAAACCAGTGCGAATTAATCGACTCGACTTCCCTTTTGTGGTCAATCATTATCGTTGGCCGAGTGGCCTACAACTACTCCATCAACCCGAGCATCAGGCGCCGTTAGTGAGCTATCAGACTTGGCTCAAAGTAGGGAGTAGTCATGAGGAAACGGGAAAAAACGGGGATCGCTCACCTGTTTGAGCATCTTATGTTTAAAGGGACACAGAAGCATCCTGAAGGCGAGCTTGATCGTCTCCTCGAAGAGGTAGGAGGAGATGTTAACGCTGCCACTTGGTTAGATTGGACCTACTATTACACAGATCTACCGAGTGAACATGTTGAGCGAGTAGTGATGCTCGAAGCAGACCGGCTCTCTCAGCTCCATTTAACTGCCGAGGTCTTAGAGGCAGAGCGACAAGTGGTGATGAATGAGCGGAGAGAGTGTGTTGAGGATGACCCCTGTGAGAGTATGAGCGAGATCTTATGGTCTAAGCTCATGGGAGAAGGTCACCCTTATGCTCATACAACAATTGGTTTGATGGAGGACATTGAGCAGCTCTCTCTTGAAGATTGTCGAGCATTTTACAAACGGTTTTATCACCCGAGTCAGATCACTCTCGTTGTGAGTGGCGATATCACTGCTGAGGCGATCATTGATATGATCGAGACACATTACGGTGAAGAGCTCTCTATCTCTCAGCCTCAGCACCATATCTCATTTCCGACACCAGCGCCTGTAGAAGAAGAGTGGATCGAAGAGGAGATGGAGCTGCACGCTCCTCGAATACACCTTGGTTTTCGTACTTATGCTGCTCATGATCATCGTTCTGCCGCCTTAGAGTGCTTAGATGAACTCCTTTTTGAGGGAGACTCTTCACGCCTTTATAAACGACTGATCTTTGACCTTGAGGTCGCCTCATGCGTCTATTCGGTAATGCCTCAATTTAGTGGGGAAGGGGTCTATGAAATTGTGATTGAGCTGTTACCCGATAGTGATGCTCAAGCTGTGGTCAATGAGGTGACAGATGAACTGACAAGAATCAGCCAATATGGTATTTTGGACGAAGAGCTAGCGAGGGTAAAGCTCGCTAAAGAGCTGTATAGTTATCGTAGTCTACAGACTGTTCAACAGCGAGCGTTCTGCTTAGGCTTTTGGCAAAGTACATGTAATGACTTTCAGCAGAGCTTCTCGCGATTGACGTCTCTCCAGGGTGTGAAAAATGACCATATTATAGAGGTCGCCAAAGATCTGCTCAAACCTGAGGGGCGTTTGGCTTTGATCGGTCGCCCAAAACGTTGACCATGAGAGGAGTGACGAGGCATAGTGATTTATCCTGAGTAATCTTGAGCTATCCTGAGCTATCCTGAGCTACCCTGAGCTACCCTGAGCTACCCTGTGTAATCTTTAGTCATCCGCTGATGATCTTTACCACATCGACTATTTCCCTCTACGATGATACCAAGCGATAAAGGTGTTAGGCATAATGCGAAACCTCCCTTCCTCACTCCCCTCACTGCTCTTGTTGAGTGTTTTGTTGTTTATCACTGCCTGTGATGATGAGAAGCCGAGCTCCGAAGTCATCTCGATCGGTGGGATGATGATGAATGAGTCCTCGATGACCCAGGGGTTATTACGACTTGATCATCCAACGAATGGACAATTGTTTAATACCAGAGAGATCAGAGTACAGGGGATCCACCCAAACGCTAGTGAAGTGCTGGTGAATGGAACCTCGGTCCCAGTGGTGAGTCAACGCTTTAACACCATGATAGCCCTAGAGGATGGCGCTCACGTTCTCGTGGTGAGCTCAGGGGAAGATGTGATCAGTGTAAATATTGTCATAGACTCCACTCCGCCACAGGTTCAGATCACGGAACCTGAATATGGGACACACTTAGACTCGAATGATAGCTCTTTGGTGACGATTATCGGTGTAGCTACTGATGGAGATAATGGAAGCGGTATTCAGAGTGTTCTCGTCAATGGGCAGGGCGTTTTAGTCGAACCAAATGGACGCTTTCAGTATACCTATGAGCCTGAGTTTGGGCTCAACCGTCCACTGGCGATCGCTGTCGATCAGGCCGGAAACGAGAGTGACTGCTCTAGAGGGTTTTTGTTTGGTCGCTTCAAGTCTTGGGGATCTCAACTTGATCGGGGGTTGAGAATAGAGATCAAACCGCCAGCCTTTGATGTGATCGCTGTGACTTTGGAGAATGCCCTAAAGTCAGGGCTTGTTGAGGAT
The DNA here is from genome assembly GCA_943788935.1 of uncultured bacterium. GTDB lineage: Bacteria > Myxococcota_A > Bradymonadia > UBA7976 > VGTA01 > CAKZRU01. The sequence continues at coordinate 49,467 of CALSSE010000001.1, forward strand.
CTCATCAATGAAAATATGGGATTCAGTGATGAGATTGCGATCAATGATATCCTCTTTCAAGACATCGACGTCCAACTGATTCCCCAGAATGGTTATCTGGAGATCTCGATTAGCTTCTATGATCTTAGGGTGTTTTTTGAGCTCTCATCCCCCGAGACCACTGGAGATGTATATATCTCGCCAGCGACTCTCAGCGCGAGGCTTGTCCTCACCCCTCTACCTGATGGAACATTGGATGCTGAGGTCCTTAACCCTGAACTCAATCTAGAGAATCTAAATGTGCAAGTCGACAACGCTCTCCTAGATACAGCGATCACCTTTGTGGAGGGCTATGTCAGTGACCTCGCGGAGGACACCCTCCTCGCGGTGATCGATCAAGCTCTCATCGGAGAACTACTCTCCCCCAACCTGTTCTCTCCAGAGTTTGATATACTGGGAGTTCCGGTGAGGGTTCGCGCCTTATTTCAATCTGTGAACATGACGGCTGAGAGCGCTCAAGGCGAGTTAGGTATTAAAATCGAAGACTTGCCGGTGATCAACCCCAGTATCGGTTACCTTCATCAAATTACCGAGGGGGCTCCCGCTAGACTAATGAGTATGGCCTCTGCAGATATTCATCAAAATACCCTCCACTACATCTTCTCTCACTTATGGTACGGAGGGCTCCTAAATACTACACTCGCTGAGATCACTGAACCTCCGAGCGCTCTCAGCGCAGCATTACTCAATGGATTTACCGACGGTAAACTCCTCGAATATATGTCGCCCGCAGAGATGATCGGAGTGAGACTGCGACCGATGTTACCACCGACCTCTCGTTTCGACTTAACTCGGCCGAGCGTGATCCTCGTCGATATCGTTGATCTACTCCTCGACTTAACCCTCCCTGATGGACGAGCATGGTTCACTATGGGGCTTGATATCACCGCAGCGATCACCCCACGACTGATCAATAATCGTCTCGGCCTAGATGTATCCCTGACTGTCCGTGGTGTGAAGGTAGATGAGCCATTGTTCCCTGTACAGAGTAAAGAGTTGATCACTTTAGTCGCTAATTTTGTGCAGAATCTCCCTCAACAGCTAGGTGAAGAAGGCTTGCGTAATCTGTTTGATCTCAATGAACTAGATTTTTATGGTCTTCGGCTAAGTAGCGGCATCATACAAAGCGTTAATGTACCCGCTCCTTATCTACAAGGGGGGATTAACCTCGAGGCGATGATCCAATGAGTGGTCAGTCGTTGAACGCACGTTTAGAGAGAGCGCTTAACGCTCTCAAGCTCACCCTTCGACCTGCAGGGGGTGGAGTCTACGTTGTCAGCACTGGACTCGCTGAACAGCGTCAGCTGCAGAGGGCCATTTATCAAAGTTCCAATGATGAAATGATAGAGACTGAATGGATAAGAACTCTAAAAGCGGCTCTTGAATTTCAACAGTTTGATGAAGAGAAGACCAGTGAGACAAGTGAGACAAGTGAGATCATCAACAGCGGTCTTCTCATCTTGGGCGTCCCTTCGGATACAGGTGCAGGGTTCACTCGAGGAGCGAACCTCGCCCCCGCACAGCTCCGATCATATCTCATGAATACTCACCCCAATCACCCCCTGCTTGGAGCCTCGGCGCTTGATGTAGGCGATGTACGTGTAGTGCCCCAACTCCTCAGTGATGAGATGTTAAGCCCACAGCAGCTCGAGGCTACTCGTCAAGCCCTCTACCCCGATGAGCCAACAGCCCAACAGCTCCCCGTCTCCCCGCTAGATATCACGTATGACAGCCTCTCTTTGATTGCTGCTGAAGAGATACATCGTCCTCTGACACCGATCGTGATCGGCGGTGATCACAGTGTAGGTTGGCCAGCCTTTAAGGCCGCTTTTGATCGATGGGAGACACCGGGGAGAGCCCGGCTCGGTCTACTACACTTTGACGCTCATACCGATCTGCTCAGTGAGCGTTTAGGAGTGAAGTATTGCTTCGCGACTTGGGCGTGGCACGCTAACCAACTCCTCGGTGAAGATGGCCGACTCGTCCAAGTCGGGATCAGAGCGAGCGGGAGGGATAGGGCGCATTGGGAGTCGACCTGTAATGTCAGGCAATACTGGGCGCAAGAGGCTAGAGAATTGGGGGCTGTCGAGGTTGGGCGACAGATTATCGAACGTTTTGAGTCCCTCGGTGTGACCGCGCTCTATGTGAGCAATGATATCGATGGCACAGATAGCCTCTATGCGAGTGCTACTGGAACACCAGAGCCAAATGGGCTTATGCCTGACGAAGTGGATCAGATTACTCGAATCGTGGGGGAGCGCTTCCCTCTGATTGGCGCTGACTTAGTCGAGATCGCTCCGCCACTCTCTCGCGAAAAATTTGAGCCTGAGCGGACCTTTGAGACCGCAACCCAATACTTGAGGACGCTCTGTGAGCTAGGTTTGAGTCGCTCCCCCATTCGTTAATAGGATGATAGAGCGCTAGGGACAGCTGTTAGCGATTCCTGGAGTGCTCTGCTCAGCCAAGGAGAAGTCGAGGGAGTTATCATCACTATCTGTGCCATTAGGGCAGCGGCTGAGGCTTCCATTCGGTGCGATAGAGGGATCATCACCATCGATCACCCCTGAGCCCTCTGTATAACCCTCGATCAGCGAACCTGAACCCTCATAGCTGAGCGCGTCCATGATCCGACCGCTCTGATCTTCGATTCTGATTCCATCGGGGTCAGCGCCCCCATTTTGTATAGTGCCGCTTAGGCTGATCGACCGTACTCCTTCAGGTAAGAGGTCAGTGACGAGCGGAGAGCCGATGATAAAGTACTCTCCCGAAGCCAAAACACCTCCACCGCTCAGATCTATGGAGAGATATTCCATATCAGCGTTACCGTTAAACAGAGAGAGCTGAGCACCAGAGAGGTCTACACGAGCGGGACCAGGATTATAGAGCTCAATGAACTCTGCGATATCACCTCCGCTTTGGTCATAATCTATTTCATTGATGAGTAACCTTGGTTCTTGAGCAGGCAATGAGGAGAGAGGAGCGGTCTCGGCGAGCTGGAGGCCCTCTGTGGGTCCGAGATCGCAGTATCGCCACCCTTGACCGCTGAGAGAAGCACGAGCGACCACTCGCCACTCTCCAGGGGCAGGAGTAACAACTGTACCTTGATATTCGTCATAACCGCTCCACTCACCGCCGAGGTCATCCCAAGAGTTATTGGGGATCGCCGGCTGCCAGCTCCATTGACGCTCTAGCGGTGTGAGTTGTTCTTCATCGGGTGAGGCACCCACAGGTCCATAGCCGACCTCCACAAATAAATGATCGTCTATCCCGCTGGTCTGTGTGGTTCGGTCGGTAGCGCTCACTCGAGTCACGACCGAGAAGTCTTCACCCTCTACGAGCGTGATATCGGCTGGTGAGATCATATCACAGTGATCGACTAGAGGCGGCTCTTGAGTGGTGATTAAGAGTTGGAAACTCCCCGGATAGCCGAATGGAGGATCGGCGGCGTCATAGGAGGAGACGATCACCGCGATCGACTCATTGGCGGCGATAGAGAAGCCCTCAAGACGATCATCAACGAAGCGATCGCCGCCACCGTCAGCTCCTGTGAGACATCCAAGTGTGCCTAATTGAGGCTCAAAGGGCTCGGTGAAGAGGTGAAGGTAGAGGTCTTCAAATTCACCCTCAGGAATCAGGTTAATGTCGATGACTTGATCAAAGCTAGTCGAGTTTGTGAGCGTAAAATACTCAAAAGCGAAGGGACCTACATCGCCACGAGCGCAGGGGTCAGCAAAAGTTCCCGGTCGCTCCCACAGAGGAGCACCCTCTATAATCGCTCCATGAGGGTCTATGGTGATGCCGGGAGGAGGCACCTGTATGGGGTAGCCAGTCAGCTCTTCTGTCGTACACTCTGCCGAGCAACCATCTCCATCAAAGAAGTTTCCATCGTCACATTCTTCGTCGTCACTGATGATCATATCTCCGCAATAGAGCTCTATTTGGCAGGTAGACGAACAGCCATCCCCATCGAGGAGGTTCTCATCGTCACACTCTTCATCTCCTTGTAGATAACCATCACCACACCCATGGGTCCTCACTGTGATGCGGAAGTCACCTTGGAAGCTAGGGTCTACGTAGCAGCATTCAAAAGTAGAGGAGATGATGGTTAGGCTCTCTTGAGGAGCGATCGCAATATTGTATAGAGTGCTCTCGGAGAACCCTGCAACGCCATCATCATTACCGATAATACATTGATTAAGAGGATCCATCAGGGTGAGCTCACCGCTCAGGTAGTCACCTCTGTAAATATGTAAGAAACCATCAAACTCTCTCCATTGGGCCTCTATCGTGAGCTCTTGAGGTTGAGCAGTGGTATTAGTGATCACTCTTGGCTCAAAAAAGTATTCGGCTGATTGCGGATCTTGCGCTTGGCAGTCTGAGTTCGGCCTAGCCCATGACTCGCTCTCTTCACTGAGCTGACCCGTCATTTCGATAAAATCAGCGGGGGGGGCGATCGTCGCTCGGGTCTCTAGGAGGCACTGACTAGAGCAACCATCACTGTTTAGCAGATTGCCATCATCGCACTCTTCGCCTTCATTTTGGGTTCCGTCACCACAGAGAGCGAGCTGACAACTGTGTTGCTCATTGAGCGCAACACAAGAGGTACCGATAGGGCAATGATCGAGAATGAGAGCGCAGAGATCCCCCTCCTCCAAGGGAGCTACAGTGCAGGTACCGATAGGCTCCTCACCCCCATAACAGAAGAGCTCTTGTTGGCATCGCCCAGCGCTTATCTCCTCGCTAGATCGCTGACATGGTTCTCCTTCGTTGAGCCTTATAAGGCAACGTCCTTCTTCGCAATCTCCGCCTTCCTGACATTGTGAGAGCAGTCTCTGCTCTTGATCCAAGCACTGCTCACCAGCGACGATGAGCTCTGGCTGTGAGAGCGTAAACTCAAAAGGGAGATCTGCGCCTTGATCTTGATAGGTACCGATCTCTGCTTCATAGGTTCCCGCTTCTAAATCGCCGAGCCATAGAGGACAGTAGTCTAAGCCTTCAGTGCTATAGTCATCTACTCGCTCTATGAGCTCAGGGCTCATGGGATCTTCAAGGCTGTAGATGGTTAAATTAAAGTCATTGACGATACAGTAATCACCGTCGGTAGCGATGAGATGAACCAAGGTGTCTTGGGTAAGCGTAAACTGAACCCGAGCGACTTCACCGAACTCTAAGATTTGGGAGTAGTCACCGACTTCCTCAAAGACCGCTTCATAATCAAAGCAGGGTCGATCTTCATCTAAATCACCGGCGAGACATCCCCTCTGATCGTCTTCAGTGATGAGCGAGAGATAATGAAAGGAGCAAGCGACCGTCTCTCCGAAACGAGCGCCCTCTTCTCCTTCTTCAGAGGTATCGCAACTTAGAAGACATGAAGCGATCTGTTGTACCTCCTCCTCTCCCCATTTTAATGAAGCCCTCTCCGCACATTGAGAGGTGAAGGCCTCACAATAACGCTCACAGAGGCTGAGCGGAGGCTCGCTTCCTGCCTGATCGCCGGATGTCATCTCTCCTGCTTCGGTACCACTGGTTTCCTCACCGGATGTCATCTCTCCTGCTTCGGTACCACTAGCTTGCTCACCGGATGTCATCTCTCCTGCTTCGGTACCACTGGCTTGCTCACCGGATGTCATCTCTCCTGCTTCGGTACCACTGGTTTCCTCACCCGACGTCATCTCTCCTGCTTGTTCACCCGACGTCATCTCTCCTGCTTGTTCACCCGACGTCATCTCTCCTGCTTGTTCACCCGACGTCATCTCTCCTGCTTGTTCACCCGACGTCATCTCACCGGCTTGATCACCGGCGAGACCACTATCCGGAGAGGTGGGCTTGGAAGATGGAGGGTCACAAGCTGTGATCGTGAGTAGACAAAAACATAGACAGAGGGGAGCGTTTATCGGTCTAAGATGACTCATCATATCCATATGATTATTCCTATCTATCATCGATGTAAGTAGAGTTTGTCGACGTGTAACTTAATGTGGACAAGATGTTAGTCTGCCATGAGTTTCTCTTAGATTCAAAATCCTTAAGAGGCGAATGAGTGAATCATCAACGCCCTTAAGGGTAATGGTGACCTAACAAATCTGTTCGTGCATTTAAGTATAGTGAATGAAACCCTAGTATTTGAGTGAAGGTTTCGATTGGCCTGGTCTTCACCCCTAGAGCGATTCGTAACCTTATGCAGCGAAGTATCTGTGAGATCTCTCCGCTGAAAGGGTTGGTTATCGCGCTTTGGTTTAACGCAATTTAGCGGAGGAGGCTCAGCGCGATCTGTGGGCTCGCGTTCGCCTGAGCGAGAATGTTGGTGGCGGCTTGCTGGATGATTTGAGATTGGGTAAGTTGAGCCGTCTCAGCAGCAAAATCAGCATCCACGATACGAGACTTACTGGTCATCGCGCTCTCCTCTTGAATACTCAAAGTGTTAACCGTTGAGTCGAGGCGATTTTGGATCGCACCAAGCTCTGAGCGGAAGCCATTGACATAAGCGATGGCGTCATCGACGTAACTCACCGCCATTGAACCATCTTTAGTGACGTCAATATTAGCAAGGCCCATGGCATCTTTACCGAAACTACCGAGATAGAACTCTAGACTCTCGTTGCCGCTCCCAATGTGAAGGCGAGTGAGCTTACCCCCCTGTTTTTTGGTCGGATCTACCGAGTTGGCGAACTTAGCGTTGAGGCTACGAAGCGGGTCTTGTCCCAGCGTTGAGCTATTGTCGAAGACATCATCAGCGCTGAGCACTTCCCCACCATCAGCATCAAATCCACCGATCGCGCCTGAGTCTATGTTGGAGAGGTCAAGTCCATTGACAAACACATCTCCTTCTCCCGGTGTGGTCCTAAATGAGGTAATAAAGCCGTTAAGGTCAGCGAAGGCACCACTTGAAGCGTTGGTGATCGCTTGATCTAGGGTAGAGCCGTTATCTCGGAGATCCTCCATGATTTGACGGATCCCTGTTCCTCCCGCTTGCTTGATCGCATCATGCATGTAACGCACCGCGAGATAACCTCTAGAATAATCTGCAGAGGTCGCGGCGCTGAAATCATTGAGGAGGGCGGCGGCATCGACGAGCGCATCCGCGTCGGCGTGTGCTCCATTGGCGATATCCGCTGCGACTCTAGCATCTGCGCCACCGATAAACTCTGCTGTCCCCTCTAGGAACCAGTGAGGTGTATTCGCGGTGCTCACATTAGAGAAGTTAATAAACTGCATAGTGTGGGTGAGCTCATGAGCCACTAAGCTATCGACAGCGGTTGAGTTGGTTGATGAGGTCCCATCTGGCATCACGACTTGAGTGTAATCATCGAGATCAAGATCTATCAAACTACCATTAGCCCGACCGAGAACATTACCCACGCCGTCGATCGTACCTAAAGTGATATCAATGTTACGACCATCGCCAGTGAGGCCATAATATTCTTCGATTCGATCCTCGGCTTGTCGAAGCCAAGAAGACTTGAGACCCGTGAGGACATCTCTCACCGATGAGTTATCAGCAGCTGCCGCATAGTTCGACTGACTGAAGATATTCTCACCATTAAACTGTGTGGCTTCATTGATGCGATCAAACTCGCTCATAATTTGGTTAATCTCGCCTTGTATGGCTTTAAGGTCTGATTCATTATTGGTGCCATTGATCGCTTGGATACCGAGTTCACGGATCCGCTGTAGACCGTTAACTACTTCATTAAGGGCGCCATCGGCGGTCTGAACTAATGAGATTCCATCAAGCGCGTTTCGCCGCGCAGCGGCTAAACCTCTTGCCTCTGCTTCCATGCGAGTAGAGATGCTTAATCCGGCAGCGTCATCTCTAGCACCATTGACTCGAAGGCCCGAAGAGAGTCGTTCAAAGCTCTGGGAGAGTGAACTTTGAGTGTTTATTAGCTTGTTTTGAATCCCGCCAGCTGCGAGGTTAGTATTTACTGAGAGCATATCCTTGTCTCCGTTTATGTAAATCGATTATGTTTTTTACAAGATGTTTACCTTAGGTTAATAAGGCCAAATATGGAAGATTTTTCTATTTAAGTAAGATGTTAAGGTCTACTACTATCCAATGATAGTCATGTGTAAAGTCTCCTACATTAGATGACTTAGCGAGTGTCGTCCTAGAAGAGAGCATTTATGTATTATTTTATTGTAGCAATGATTTTCTGTTTACTCTGTTCTTGTGGTCATGAAGAACGCTCATCTCTCTCTTTATCATCGTCATCCATCCCCTTTGCATTTGTCGATCCATGCACGAGTATGCCAGGCCCTAATTGCTGTGCATTAGCTTTCAATGGACTTTGTGAAGAGCCCTCGGTTTGTTCTCTAGGTACAGATGAGGATGATTGTCGAGGCACATTCCACACTGAGTTAAGCTGTGTAGAGGCTTACGTTATAGAAGAGGACGGAGATCTTACCCGTGACTTGATCTCTTTTACATGGTCGGATCAGCTCAATGGGATGTCATATACATCAGAGCCGATCGTGCTCAAACTCCCCTCGTCTATTCAAAGTTTAAGCATCAGCGTTATGGACGGTGAGATCGAGACGGGTATGAATTGGGCATTGAATGATGAATCGCTGAAGACAATGAGTGGATCGAACGTTGCCACCGGCGCTCTACCTCATCATTATGAGAGCACGCCAGAAGAAGGCTGTCTTCAGATTTGGCCGCTCGTAGAGGGTGATCGCCTTGAGCGCGAGGCAAGGTTACTTATCACCTCGCGACATCATGAGGTGACCGATCCCATACTTGACGTAAACGTGATCGTGGTTGGAGAGGCCGATGTCACTGAAGACGAACTCGCTGAGGTCTTGGTGGTTACCGCTAATATATTCGAGTCACATCGTGGACCCTCGATCAATCTCTCTGGCTGGTTTAAAATAGATGGTGAGTCACTTATCCCTTCGGAGGGGAATGAGATTAATCAGCTCCGTCAGCAAGAGTTTAGTGATAATGCACGAGCGCTTAATGTTTTTATTATTGATGATTTCACCGAGGGAGATGGTACCTTGGGGATCGCTGGAGGAGTGCCAGGCCCTAACGGGGTAGAGGCCACTTCCGCCAGTGGTCTTGTAGTGGCGATTGAGCCTCATCTCAGCGAAGAAGAAGAGGGGGTCTTTGAACTTCAATACTCATTACTTGCCTCTACCATCGCACATGAGCTTGGGCATCAGCTAGGCTTGGAGCATACCACTGAAGATGATGGCTCGACTCAATCATCGATCGATGACCTTGAGTCTTGTGCTTATGCAGAGCTCGGCTCGAGTGAGGCAGAGGAGTGTCCGGATGGACGGAATCTGATGTTTTGGACCTCAGGAGATGAACCCCAAGACCAGCTCTCAGCTGAGCAAGTGTTTGTCTTAAATCATAACCCTATCATCTACTGATTTAGTCAATTCAAGCCTCGCCTCGCTTCTTAACCAAGAAGGGGATATGAAGGAGATTACGTGATGATTAAAAAATTTATGAGGCGCTTAGTATGCGTCTCTATTCTCTGCTCGTCGATGATTGGTCTCGGTTGCGGGAGTGCACAACCTGCCCGTTCTGCTATCAGCACCTTAGTCCGCTCCGATCCCCCCCCTCGTTTAGAGCTCTTGCGTAAAGCCCTCAGCGCTAGACACTCTTCAGCGCTCCCTTCTCACGCTCATATAAAGAAGATTGATGAAAGTGAAAGGGGACTTATGTGGCTCGGGCTCTATGGGAATCCATTAAATATCCGCGTCCGAGCGCTCTCAGTTTTGGGTGAGCTTTCGAGTGATGACTCTCTGCAGATGTTATTGCAGAGCGTAGGTATGGCGAAACGCCCTAGCTTAAAAGCCGCGGCGTTGCGAGCGCTCAAGGGTCGACTCGCCGGTCTCTCTCCGACCGATCCCCGTCGCGCTCAGATCATTGCGATCGCTCGTCAAGCAGCTCACTCAAGCGATCGTCGCATCGCTGAGTCGGTGAGAGCGCTCGGGGAGATCGCGCCAGAGTTAAGGGAGATCGCGCCAAAGTTAAGGGAGATCGATCTGCCTTCAGATGACATTAAGTCTTCAGAGTAAATGAAAACAGAGGTAGCTTAGATGACTGGCTTGGAGCTTAAGGCTTTGATTTTAATGTTAAATAACGTTTTTGCAATCGTCTGCTGGGGTAGTTAATATAACGATCGTTATAGCGTTGAGCGGTCCATAGCCATGTGATACGCTCAACTACTTAGCGATAAACTTACTCTCCACACTCAGCGCTTAATGAGTGGTGGGGAAGCTGACATAAGAGAGGCTCGCAGATGACATTTAAAGTGATCAGAGGTGGGACTGTCGTCTCCGCAGACGATGAGCGGAGAGCAGACATATTGATCGAAGACGAGAAGATCGCCGCTGTCGGTCTAGACCTTGAGGTGCCTGCCGGTACTCAAGAGATCGACGCTAGCGGGGCTTATGTGATGCCTGGTGGGATTGACCCACACACCCATATGGAGCTTCCCTTCATGGGGACAGTAGCCTCTGAGAGCTTCTTCACCGGTACCTCAGCAGCGATGGCAGGAGGCACGACCTCCATTATTGACTTCGTGATCCCCTCCCCCCAACAATCGATATTAGAGGCTTATCACCAATGGCGAGGATGGGCAAAAAAAGCTGCCGGTGATTACTCTTTCCATGTAGCGATCACTTGGTGGGATGACAGTGTAAGCGAAGAGATGGGCACTCTCGTTCGAGACTATGGCGTCAACAGCTTTAAGCATTTTATGGCTTATAAAAATGCCATCATGTGTGACGATGAGACCTTGGTGAACTCTTTTCGAAGAGCGCAGCAGTTAGGGGCTCTTTGCACTGTCCATGCCGAGAATGGCGAGCTCGTTTATCGCCTACAGCAAGATCTCTACGACAAGGGGATTCATGGGCCAGAAGCTCATCCGCTCTCTCGACCTCCGGAGGTCGAGGGAGAGGCAGCGAATCGCGCTATTCGAATCGCTGAGGTATTGGGCGTACCGCTCTATCTTGTTCACACCTCTTGCATCGACGCTCTTGAGGCGGTGACTCGTGCTCGTTTAGAGGGCCAACGGGTCTTTGCTGAGGTCCTCGCACAGCATCTCGTGATCGATGACAGCGTTTATCGTAACCCTGACTGGAATCACGCTGCCCACTATGTGATGAGCCCTCCGTTCCGATCCTCTGAGCATCAAGACGCGCTGTGGCGCGGTTTACAGTCGGGTATGTTACAGACCACCGCTACCGATCATTGTTGCTTCTGTACACCCCAAAAACAAATGGGGCTTGAAGACTTCCGCAAGATCCCTAATGGAACAGCAGGGGTAGAGGATCGCATGAGCGTCTTGTGGCATCATGGAGTGAGGACCGGTAAGCTCACGCCTTCCGAGTTTGTAGCGGTTACCAGTACAAATACTGCTCGTATATTTAATATCTACCCCCAAAAGGGTTCAATCGAGGTCGGCGCTGATGCTGATATCGTAATCTGGGATCCAAACGCCACGCGTACAATCTCCGTTGATACTCATCATCAGAATATAGACTTTAATATCTTTGAGGGGATGGAGGTTACTGGCAACGCTGCGACAACGCTCAGTCGTGGTCAGGTGGTCTGGGCGAATGGACAGCTCAACACCGTCGAAGGTGCAGGACGATACATCAATAGAGCTCCCTTCCCCTACTACTGGGACTCTATGGTTAAAAGGAATGAGGCTGCTCAGCCTACTAAGGTTGAGCGAGACACCCCTAAGCGATCAGTCTAAGACTGATCAAGACGATTTCTTAAGCTCCTATTAGGGCATTATTAAATAGATAAGGTCGAGGCGAGAGCTCTCGCTTTGCGCTCAATATTAATGAGGGATTTTATACCTATGAGTACTATTTTTTCGGGCAGTTCTTACGATTTCACCGCTTATACTGACGCCAAAAATTGGATCGGAGGAGAGTGGGTTGACGCTCAAAACAGCGACACATTAGATGTCATTAACCCCCGATATGGCCGCTCGATGGGTGCAGCAGTGATGTCGGGAGCAGAAGATGTGGCTATGGCTGTGGCCGCTGCCAAGAAGGCTTTACCTGAGTGGCGGGAGCGACCGATCCGCGAGCGTGGACAAGTGCTTTATAATCTTCGACAGTTGATGCACACTCATATCGAGGAGCTGACTTGGTTAGTCTCCCATGAGAATGGGAAGACCTATGGAGAGGCAAAAGCAGAGGTCCTTAAGGCGATCGAGTGTGCAGAGTATGGTTGCTCGCTTCCCAATATCGCCGCTGCCCCTCAGCTAGAGGTGAGCCGTGGCGTAGAATGTCGGATCGTCTATGAGCCAGTGGGGATTGTCGCTGGGGTGACCCCCTTTAATTTCCCTCTCATGGTCCCGCTGTGGATGCTACCGCAAGCGTTGGTAGGCGGAAACGCGTTTATCCTCAAGCCCTCTGAGCAGGTACCGCTCAGCTGTATTCGCTTGGCAGAATTGTTGCAAGAGGCAGGTCTACCCGATGGCATATTCAATATCATTAACGGCGGCCAAGAGAGCGTTGAGGCTCTCTGTGACAGCGAAGATATTGACGCTCTAGCCTTTGTGGGCTCTACTCGAGTAGCGAAAATAGTCTATGGTCGCGCGGCACAGACAGGGAAGAGAGTCCTCTGTCTAGGTGGCGCTAAAAATCACCTGATCGTTGTTCCTGACGCCGACTTAGAGCTCACCGCTCAAAATGTCACAGCTTCGTATACCGGTTGCGCTGGTCAGCGCTGTATGGCTGCTTCTGTGTTAGTGGCTGTCGGAGATGTGGATCATATCATCGATGCCGTGGTTGAGCAGTCTGAGCAGATCAAGCTCGGTGAAGACCTCGGGGCGATCGTTAATGAAGCGTCAGTGGAGAGAATCACTCGTTATATTAATGAGGCTGAGAGTCAAGGGGCTAAGATCCTTGTCGATGGTCGTGGCGGAAGTTTAGAGGAGGGCTATTGGGTAGGGCCGACCTTGATCGATGGGGTGAGCCCTGATATGCCAGCGGCGAAAGAGGAGATATTTGGTCCAGTTCTTTCTATCGTTCGCGTGAATAATCTCGAAGAAGCGATCGAGTTAGAGAACAGCAGTGAGTATGGTAACGCTAGCGCGGTGTATACGACTAGCGGTGATGTCGCCCGAGAGGTCATGGAGCGAGTGTCTGCGGGTATGTGCGGCGTAAATATAGGTGTCCCTGTGCCTCGTGAGCCTTTTGGCTTTGGCGGTTGGAACGACTCTAAGTTCGGTCATGGTAATATTACCGGCTGGGACGGCTATCGTTTCTGGACTCGACCGCGCAAGATCAGCTCAAAATGGGCAGTGCAAAAAGATACTAACTGGATGTCTTAGGAGGGATTGTTCATGGACACGCAAGAGATGATCGAGCTCTGTAAGCAGCACAGCATGTACACGTGGACCGCGAGCGGCGCGGTCAACCCGATCCCCATCGAACGAGCCGAAGGGATCTTCATGTATGAACCCAGCGGTAAGCGTTATTATGACTTTAATTCGCAGCTTATGAGCGTGAATATCGGTCACGGCCACCCTAAAGTTAAAGCGGCCATGAAGGCGCAGATTGACCAACTCCTCTATGTCTTTCCGGGGACTGCTACCGAGGTACGAGCGCGGGTCTCTAAGAAGCTCGCTGAGTTACTCCCTGGTGACCTCAACACCTTCTTTTATGCTCTCGGTGGGGCTGAGGCTAATGAGAACGCGATCAAGGCGGTGAGGCAGTATACCGGGCGACAGAAAATCATCAGTCGTTACCGCTCTTATCACGGGGCGACGAACGCTACGATGCAGCTCACCGGTGACCCACGGCGACTCGCCAATGAGCCCGGAGGGCCTGGGTTCATTAAAGTGATGGACCCTTGGCCTTATCACTACTCTTTTGGGGAGACGGAAGAGGAGATCACCGCTCGTAACCTCCTATATGTGGAGGAGGTGATCATGTATGAGGGGCCCGATAAGATCGCTGCTATGTTTGTGGAGACTGTCACTGGAACAAATGGGGTTCTACCCCCTCCTAAGGGCTACTTAAAAGGCCTGAAGGCGATTTTGGAGAAGTATGGCATCCTCTTGGTCTGTGATGAGGTCATGGCAGGCTTTGGGCGGACGGGTAAACTATTCGCCTTTGAGCATTTTGATATCATTCCCGATGTGGTCACCTTCGCTAAGGGGATCACGAGCTCCTACATTCCTCTTGGAGTGATGGCGGTGAGTGACCCGATCGCTCAGTATTTTAAAGAGAATGTTTTTTGGGGAGGTCTTACATATAATTCACACGCCCTCTCCTTGAGAACCGCGGAGGCGGTGATCGACGTGATGCTCGAGGAGGAGATGCTTGAGAACGCGACCCGGTTAGGTTCAGTCATGCGCTCGGAGATGGATCGACTGCAAGCTAAACACCCCTCGGTGAAGGAGGGACGTTGTTTAGGTCTCTTCGGGATGGTCGACCTGCGCAAGAACAGTGCGGGGGAGAGGATGGCGCCTTATAATGGGACGAGTGAGGCGATGCAAAAACTCGGGGCCTTCTTCCGGGACAACGGCCTCTTCACCTTTATCCGCTGGGGGAGCTTTATGTGCAACCCTCCGCTCTGTATCACTGAGGAACAGCTCCTCGAGTGTTTCGCGATCATTGATCGCGGGCTTGATATCACCGATCAATATTTTGAGGGTTAAGAGGCCTCGGGCGGCATAGGCCGTGTTGACTACTCCATACCCTGCTCACCTGCTAGAATCATGAAGGAGAGACCATGAACCAAAAGTTACCAGAGGATCGCGCTGAAGCGGTCTTTGAAGACTTCAAAAGAGCCTATACGGACGAGCAAGCTCGCGCTGAGGCGAACCGCTGTCTGTATTGTTATGATGCCCCCTGCATCCAATCCTGTCCAACAGGGATCGATGTGCCGACCTTTATTCGGCGAATCGCTAATGAGAATGTGAGCGGGGCGGCTCAGACTATTTTTGATTCTAATATCTTAGGGATGAGCTGCGCGAGAGTGTGTCCTGTGGAGACGCTCTGTGTCGGGAGCTGCGTCTATAATCATATGGACTCCCCTGCGATTCAAATCGGTAAATTGCAACGGTATGCCACTGACGCCGCTTTCGAGGCAGGATGGACTTACTATGAGGCGGGCGAGGACACCGGTAAAAAAGTGGTCTGTGTCGGAGGAGGACCTGCTTCACTCGCCGCGGCTCATCGACTTCGACGACAAGGTCACCAAGTCACGGTCATTGAGAAAGGTCACTTCCTAGGAGGATTAAACACCACAGGGATCGCCTCATACAAGATGAAGGCTGATCGCTCTATCAGCGAGGTCGAGTGGCTTCTCTCCATCGGAGGGATCGATATTCGTTCCGGAGTGAGCGTTCCTGACCAGCTCAGCTGGGACGACCTTAAGTCAGAGTTTGACGCTATTTTCATTGGTTTCGGTCTCGGTGAAGACTCTTTGCTCTCTCTGCCCAGCGCAGACAGTGAAGGAGTGATCGGAGCGGTGGACTTTATCGCCCAAATGAAGCTCTCTCCAATCGATGTCAGCAGTGTTCAGAACGCCATCGTGATCGGGGGAGGTAACACCGCTCTTGATGCTGTTAGAGAGCTTCGAGGGCTAGGAGTAGAGAGCGTCACTTTAGCCTATCGAGGCGGTGAGTCTCAGATGTCAGGTTACGCTCATGAGTGGGCTGAGGCTAAAACAGAAGGTGTGGTCCCAAGCTGGCGCTCACAACCTCTCTCCTTCGCAGCGGACGCTGACAGTCGAGTCTCTTCCGTGACCTTCCAGATGATGGATGAGAATAAGCAGCCGATCAGCGGTCAGACCAAGACTATTCCCGCCGATTTAGTGCTCTTGGCGATCGGACAAGGGAAGCTAGGATCGCTCACCACTGGTCTCGATGGTCTTCAAGTAGAGTGGGGAAAGATTGTCACTGACGATGATGGGGCGACTGGAGCTCAAGGCGTTTATGCTGGCGGTGACTGTCGTAACGGAGGTAAAGAAGTCGTTAACGCTGTCGCTGAGGGTGACCAAGCTGCCCAAGCGATTCATTCATTTCTTATGGGAGGTGGCTCATGCCGGACTTAACATCGAACACCGCTGGGATTATATCCCCTAATCCATTTTGGTTAGCCTCTGCACCGCCAACCAACTCCGGTCGGCAGATTATCCGGGCCTTTGAAGCGGGTTGGGGTGGAGCGGTGTGGAAGACACTAGGTCAGCCGATTCAAAACGTCTCTTCGCGCTTTGGTGGTATCCAATGGCGTGGTCAGCGCGCCGCAGGTTTTAATAATGTCGAGCTGATCACCGATCGCAGCCTCGATGCTAATTTCAAAGAGATGGCAGAGGTGAAGCGCCTGTTTCCCAAGCACGCGGTCATCTCTTCTCTTATGGTAGAGACCAAAGAGGAGTGGAAAGAGGTCATACAGCGATCGATAGACGCAGGCGCCGATGGGATAGAGCTGAACTTTGGCTGTCCTCATGGGATGTGTGAGCGTGGCATGGGGTCTGCTGTAGGACAGGAGCCGGCGGTAAATAAAGAGATCACCTCTTGGGTGAAGAGCTATTCATCGATCCCTGTGTTGGTGAAGCTGACGCCTAATGTCGGTGATATTGTCCCTCATGGACTAGCGGCTCAGGCAGGTGGTGCTGATGGCGTCTCTTTAATCAACACCATTAAGAGCATCATTGGGGTTGATATAGATCGTATGATCCCTGAGCCTGTAGTGGGTAATAAGGGGTCCAATGGTGGATATTGTGGCGCGGCGGTTCGACCGATCGCCCTCCATATGGTAGCAGCGCTCGCCCGAGATCCCGGATTTAATATTCCGGTGAGTGGTATTGGCGGAGTCACCAATTGGCGTGACGCTGTCGAGTTTATCGCTCTCGGTTCCTCCTCTGTTCAAGTATGCACTGAGGTGATGTTACGCGGATATCGTATCGTAGAAGATATGATCGATGGTCTCACCCGGTTTATGGTCGAACAAGGTTTTCAGACCATTGATGAGATGGTTGGTAAAGCCGTTCCCGCCTATTCAGAATGGGGAGACCTCGATATTAACTTTGAGAGCGTCGCTAAAATTGATCCCGACAAGTGCATTGGCTGTAATCGTTGTATGGTCGCTTGTCATGATGGGGCGCACCAATGTATTCATCCTAGTACCGACGGAGGCATTGTCCCAGTCGTGGATGAGTCTGAGTGTGTGGGCTGTAATCTATGCGAAATCGTCTGCCCAGTGCCTGATTGTATCACTATGGTCGAGGTCGATAATGGCTTCCCAGAGGGATCATGGAATGAGCATTTGACCACCGGCTCTACCATTCGACCTAAGAAGGGGAGCCACGGCTACGATATGCCCTAAGCTCTTGATAGCGAGGTAGAGGACGCTCACTCTCTGTCTTATTATCCGCTGTCTCGTTGCTTACTGTGATTTCCCCGGCTCAATAAATTCTTCAGCTCCGCTCCCTTTGGCTTATGGGGTACTCATCGCTTTCATCTTTCTGAGCAGTGATGTTAGCTCAGGATGGGGGAAGCCATTGATAAACAGTTGTCCTCCCTTAAGTCGAATCTCGGCGGTGTTGCTGCCCTCATCCCAGCCGGTCTCACTGTCTCGTAAATGAGCATAACGTTCACTGAGGAAATGTATGTTTTGGTTCGCTGAACCTATCCATCGACGATCGTTCACCTGCTGTGACTCAATATAGGGACCGTCAATTAATAAGTCGGTATGAGCCAATAAACCTTGATAGCCTGGCTCAAGGGAACGAGAGAGTTTATCATAGCTAAATCCACTAAAAACCATGACAGATAGTCCTTCTTCTTGTACTCGCTTAGCCAGTTCAGCGAGAGCCTCCGCTTGAGCGAAGGGTTCTCCCCCGATAAATGTTACTCCTTCTATATAAGGAGTTGAACAGATCTCCTCTGCGAGACGATCAACGCCTAGCCAAGTTGCGTCCTCATCTTGTAACATATGAGGATTACAGCACCCAGGACAGCGGAGAGGACAGCCCTGCACCCATAGGGCATAGCGACGACCAGGGCCCTCTGCTTCGGTATCAGCGAGTCTCTCTGCGACATTGAGTCTCAGTCGTTTGTTGAGAGGCTCGTTGAGAGGCTCGTTGAATGGGTTAATGGTCATATATTATACTCCTTAATGGTGAGCTTAACATATGATCAAGTGGGAGCGCGATAATGGACTCACCACGCTTGGTGAAGGCTGAGCTGTAGCTGCCCTTTATTCCATGTGTTGGTCGTCTGTTGCATATAGCCGAGCTGGGTCCTAATCTTATCAGTGATACTATAGCCGAGAGCGCCGTAGGCTCGATTTCGATCAAAGAACTTCACCGTCTCTCCTCCTCCGATCTCTCGCTCACCATTGACGAAGATCTCATCATAGAATGCTAGGTAGATCGCTCCTTGTTTTAGGTCAGCACGGTTTATCGGGACATTGAGGAAAAGCGCATAGCGAAAGCGAGTTCTTATGTCCTCGGCAGTGGTCTGCCGTTGCTCATACCGATAACGATGGGTGAGGTAGATGCGGCTCCCCAAGCGGTGAGGGATGAGCGCTTCTTGATACACGCGATTTTCCGAGACAGTGTCAGAGGCATTACCAAACTCTCCGGTGGTAATATGGGCATAGCCAAGAGTGAATTTCGCTTTCATGTTGGCAGGTTGATAAGTCACTCCTCCTCGGAGTAAGAGCTGCTCAAGGTCTCCTGCGACATTCCAATTACGATATTGGATGTCTCCTTGTAACCCAAACCGCCCTTTATCGCTCTCTGTTTGGTCTTGGGAGAGAGACCAAAAGTACATATACCATCCTCCAAGCTGTTCATCGTTCACTTGAGGGGAAGAGGGAGCTTGGGGAGTGGGGCTCACTTGAGCGAAGGAGAGAAGGCTGTATGTCACTAGGTAAAAAAATAAAAAAGACTTCAGGAATGTCGTCTTCATAGCGATTGTCTCCAATATAGAACATTTGATGATTGGGCATGACCATTAGGGCCTACCCTCTACTATTCTTTATTAAGAAACATTAGTGGCCTTTTGTTTGTAAATAAAGAACATTAAAATCTCTACTGGCCGCTCATGACTCTCTAGAATTACTCCTACATACTCATAAAAGCCTCTACATATATTTGGATAAGTACATAATATTAGGCTAGGTATTTTACGGGTAAGGGAAGAGAGTAAGGTCTCTTTTCGTTCATTAAGTAACTATAAAACATGATGATAATGCATGGTCGTACCAGAAGAGGATAAACATGGGATCAGTTGAGGTGAGCGCATCGAAACTTAAAGGATCACCCCACATGACACTGATGATTGAGCGTTGCGCTCAGCGCAGTCAGCCGTTAGAGGAGTGGGATACTTTAGGAGGGTCATGGAGAGCGAAAGATCTTAGAAAACTATTAAGCTCTTGGTTGCGAGCACTCGATGAAGAGGAGAGAGTCCTGCTCATTGACATCCTCACCTCTGCAAATGACGATGCTGTCATCGCTATATTTCATGAGATCTTGAGACTTAAAGTCTCAAATCTGTTTAATCTCGATCAGCTCCCCAAGGGTCTCTCACTTCTCATCGCCGATATCATTGATGAAGCGCCGAATCTTCAGCATGAGTGGTGCGGACAGCCAAATGACGTCTCACAATGGCTAGATCAAAGAATTTCTAGTGTGTATGACCCACAGGGGGAACTCTTCCGAGAGCCAGGGCCTGAGTACGATGCAGAGCTAGAGCCTGAGTTCGATGCGGAGTCAGAGCCTGAATTTGAAGAGGGGGTTGTAGAAGAAGTTGAGTCGATTCTTGATGGTTACTTTGACGGGCCATTAAGTCGTCCTCTTGGTGGAGCAGGCTCTCTCCCGCCCATGACCGAGGGAGCTATTTATGAGCCTGATGAGGCCGAGATTAAACTTATGCCTCCTCCCTCTCCTCCACGGGCTTCAGCGCCCCCTTCGCGAGCTGATACAAGCCAAGAGAGATTACAAAAGGATGAAAGTGAGCCTTTACCCAAAGCCAAGAGGACTTCCCGGCCCTCGGCAGTCCCTGAGCTTCTTGACGAAATCTCCTTAAGTGAGCCATCTGTAGAGGCGCCTCATACAGGGGCGCCTCCTCCTGTGATCCCTTCCCCTGTGATGCCTTCTGATACTGAGCCTCCAAAGGATCCATCTTCAGCTCTGCCACTTGAGCCGAGCTTTACCATAGAGAGAGATACCGCACCTCCGATCAAGATGAGCCGAATCGTCGACCAAGAGCTCATTCAGCCAGGACCTCTAGAGAGACTATTAGAGCGGCTGACCACCTTTGCTTGGATCCTCTATCTCTTTGTTGGATATAGCGCGCTTTATATTGTCAATTTAATCGATAATCTATGGAGCTTAATCAGCGAGTATATCACTAAAATATTCAAAGGGGTTATGGGCTTAAAGAGCGCGATCAAAGTGGCGGAGTGGAGGTCATCAGGCCAATTGGATGTCAGGCTATTACACTCTGCTCATAAAGCGATCCTGCGCTGTGAGCGTTTGCTCTGTTTGCCCACTAAAGCGGATAACCTTGTCGAGGATCAAGAGAGAGTCTCCATAGAGCAACGCCCCATCAACCCGCTCTCCCTCGCTTTCTCAGCTCGAGCAGGCTTAGATGATCTGCGGAGAGATGTAGGGTGTATGAGACCAAGAGCCGGTCGTCGGACTTTCTGGAGCGCCCTCAAAGGCTTAGCGATCGACTTCATCCCTAACCCGATCAGCGTCTTCAGACCATGGGTAAATATCGTCATGATTGGCTTTAGGGTCAAATACAGTCGTCAGCAAGTACAAGAGACCCATCAGCGATTAATCGATCGATTGAGAGATCTATCTCACTTGCTAAAGCCTTCTCAGGGTGGAGTCCTCTCAGCGAAAGAGAGCGAGATGATTCAGACCCTCATCAATCAAGTGGAGCTCGACCTTTATATCTTCCTCACTTTGATCTTACAGAGTCGATATCACGCCCAACCTCACCGATGGTCTCTGTTTGATCAGCTAGGAGAGGTCACTGCCTTTGATCCGCGATTTAATCATCCTTGGTCGATGATGCAGACTCGGACCCGTCTCTTGGAGGAGCTCACTCTAAGAGGTCAATACAATGATAGCGAGATTCTTGATGACTTATTGAGGTCACAACGGATCTTGAGGTTGATGAAGAAGTTAAGGAGTCGAGGGGTGGTTTGATTGAGGACTCGTTTGATTGAGGACTCGTTTGATTGAGGACTCGTTTGATTGAGGACTATTTATCGCAGCGTCTCTTGGCGCATTTTACAGCAACGCTTAAATTTTTTATTAGATCCACAAGGACATGGAGCATTGGCTCCCAAGGTCTTCTCTTGCGTATTACAAACACCATCAAGATAGACCCATGACTCTCGCTCACGAATAAATCGAGAACGCTCTTCGAGGGTCAACACTCTCTTTGAGCTGATCGAGGTTGCTTGGAAGTGAACAGACCCTGTGTCGCCTCCTAACGCCAGGTCGCTTGAGATAATGATAAGTTTAATCCAAAGTTGCTCAGAGTGTGGTGGTAGATGCAAAGCGATAGGTCGCGTAGAGTCGGCCCATGTGGAGAGTAAGTGTGCCTCATCTCTTAACGAAAAAGCGGTGAATCGTGAGCGCATTAATCGCTCTGGAGTCTTGGCGATCCGGTGATTATTAAGTATTGGTCGGCAACATTCATTTAAACTGATATGTGAGCCACAGGGACAGAGGTGTTTCATTGTAGAGTCATCTTGTGGAGTCATCTTGTAGAGGCCCTCGTCTCCCTACTATATATAATGTATAATGCCCGATAACCCATACGTTAAACCCTTGTTGACGGAGATAGCGCATATAAAACTGGGCCTCACTGAACAGCTGAGCCATATCTTGAGAGCGTCCCCCATGACGAGTCACTGCGCCATAAGTGAGTTCATGACCGCGATATCTACAGTTAGGGAGCCCAATAAGCACAGAGCTCTTGGGCTTCATGAGCTGTTTTACCCATGACTTGAACAGGTGATGACCCTCAAGAGTTGGGCTATGCAATACATTAATCGCCATCAGCAGATCTAGCTCTTGATAGCGCTCTAAGTTAAAGGAGGTTAGGTCGCCAACTGTCAGATCGAGCTGTGGATATTTCTCATGTCCTCGATGCACCGCGCTCTGTGAGTGATCAATTCCCATCAAATGAGCGCTCTTTTGTTCTCGGTTGAGGGTATTCCACAGCGCGAATAACTCATCCCCTTGATTACAGCCGAGCGATAAAACTCTACCATATGCGGGCACAGACGCCTTCTCAAAAGCGAGTTGAAGGTCGCGCCATATGAGGGGCTCTTCTAGCTTATTTATGCGGGCATACGTCGTCTCCATACCATATTTCTCTGGGTGACCAGAGGGTGCAGCGCCTTCATGCCACCCAGCGATTCCTCCCTCTCGGGTTTTTAGTCTCGCCTCACACCAATCACCAATGATCTCAGTTAATTCGAGGCTACAATAGAGGCTCTCTGCTAACTCTAAGAGGGCTCTTAGTGAGCGATAGCGAGCTGTCTCCTCGCCGAGGAGATATGGCTCTCCCTCAAAACAAGGAGGGGGGCTGAGAGGCCGAGGGAAGTGTAGTTTGATCTCTCTAATGCCACTCTGTATGTGTCTAGAGAGCTCTTCAGAGAGCTCAAGTAGAGTTTGATCTAGTACTCGATAGAGCGGAGCTTCGGTCGAGGGATCCATTGGCGATGTAAGCTCTCTCATGATCGATCATCTTTAGTGAGCTCTGAGGCCACTAAGTCAGCGTACGCGCCACCTTGATCAATCAGAGATTGGTGAGTACCCGCTTCGATGATTTCTCCATCGACGAGCATGATGATCCGGTCTGCTTTGGCGATTGTTGAGAGGCGGTGAGCGATCACGAGCACTGTACGCTCCTCAAAGAGCTGGGCGGTCGCCTCATCGATGAGCTGCTCGGTGAGAGCATCCACGCTCGCGGTTGCCTCATCGAGGATCACGATCGGTGATTGACGAGCAAAGGCTCGAGCGATCGTGATCAGCTGCCGTTGTCCAGCAGAGAGATCAGCCCCTTGAGCAGAACAAGGGGTCTCATAGCCTTGAGAGAGTTGGGAGATAAAGGGGTGAGCGCACGCTCTCTTGGCAGCGGCTTCAATCAGCTCCGGCTGCTCCATAAGCGATGGCTCCCATAGGTGAATATTTTCTCTAATGGTCGCCTTAAAGAGATACGGATCTTGTCCAACCATCACCATCGCCTGTTGGGCAGAGCGCTGATCGATGGAGCCGACTGATACTCCATCGAGCGTAATCGATCCGGTAAAGCCTTGATATCGCCGAGAGAGCAGTCGGGCGATCGTGCTCTTCCCTGATCCCGTTGAGCCGACGAGGGCGACAACTTCACCGGGCTGGACTGCAAAACTGACTTCATTTAACACCGGTGGACCCTCTTCGCTGTATCGAAATGAGACTCGATCAAAGACGACCGAGCCTTCAAGAGAAGAGAGGGTCTCCTCTCCTGAGGAGATTGACTCATCGATATCGAGGAGGGAGAGGATTCGATCGAGGGCAGCGAGGGCTCGCTGGATAGAGGCGAGACGGCCAGAGAACTCTCGAATGGGGACATAAATCCTGTTTAATGCGTCTATAAAAGCGACTAGGACACCGATTGAGACTCCATCCATCAACCCTATTCCCGTCCAAGATTGGGCTTGATAGGCTACAAAGGCGATGACTAAGCCCACTGAGAGGGCGCTGAGGCCATCCATCACCGCGTATAAGCCGGCGTCCCACCAATTCGCCTTATGGTAGAGGTCACGGAAATGGGAAGAGTGCTCATCAAACCGATGGTGGGCAGCCGCATCGGCGCCATAGCGCTGTGTCTCGGCGACTCCGTTGATATACTCGGCGAAGAGCCCATTGAGGCTGCTAAGTGACTCTCTGATCGAGGTGAAGAGGTGGCGGAGTTGCTTCCGACAGAGGTTGACCGTCCAGACTAAAAGCGGTGAAATGGAGAAGCTGACCACGGTGAGCCAAGGGTTAAGCCACAGCATCATCCCTAAGGTCCCGATGATGATGAGCGCATCTGAGATCAGCCCGACTACCCCGCGGGTGAGACTCTCACCTATGGCGTCGACGTCATTGGTTGTACGAGTCATCAAGGCCCCTGTTGTACGAGTATCGAAGAAGGACTGCCCTTGTCCTAAAATATGTACAAAGAGCTTATGCCTCAGCGTCGCTAAAGAGCGTAGGCCGATCATTTGGAGAGCGAAGACGCCGAGAGAGCTAAAGATGAAGGCGCTGATCACCACCGCGAAGAAGACAGCGCAGTGCTCTGCCAAGCCCGCGAGCTCAACGTGGGTTAGGGGACCATCGATTGTCCGCTGTAAGATGAGGGGCTTTAAGGTCTGTCCGATGACACCTATGGGCGTGGCGAACAGGACTAGCCATAACCAACGACGATGGGGGCTGACCAAGGGCCAGATCAACCTCCACATCTGTGAGAGTGAGAATCGGGCATTAGGGCTCGGTTGGTCGCTCATGATCTCTCCTCTCTGTGAGATTCACTCTTACAATGGTGATCATCAGATGAGTCGAACTGTTGAGCGTCTTCAGCCGAGATGAAGTCATTCTGTGCGCGCCAAGCATCGGCATATTGGCCGCCTCGCTTTATTAACTCATTGGGGGTTCCTTGGTCTATGAGCTCTCCTTCTTCGAGGACAATCACTCGGTCGGCTTCTTGTAAGACGCTCATTCGATGAGAGACGATGAGGGTCGTACAGCGAGGGTCACGCTCATAGATCGCTCTGATCAAGCGAGTCTCTGTTTTATGATCAACGGCGCTGAGTACGTCATCTAGCATCAGTAAACGAAGATCATCGCGATAGAAGGCTCGGGCGAGAGATGTTCGCTGTTTTTGACCACCTGAGAGAGTAATCCCTCGCTCACCCACTTTGGTGTTGAGGCCTAAAGGGAAGCTCTTGATCTCATCAGCGAGGCAAGCGGACTCCACCGCTCGCTGTAGCCTGTTCTCTCTCTGTGGAGACCGCTCAGTTTGCTCTTCAATACTCTCAGCGAGGAGAATGTTTTCTTGAATGGTTTGAGAGAAGAGATAAGGGGATTGTTGGATATAACCGATCTCTCTCCAATAGGCATTTACATCTACACAGGTGATGTCGACTTTATCCATAAACACTTGACCTGGCTCTGGGTCATAGGTGCGGCTGAGGACATCTAGCAGCGTACTCTTTCCCGAGCCGGTTAAGCCAAATATCCCTAGCACTTCTCCGGGGTGTGCGTGAAAACTCATCTCCTTTAAGGTCTCTCTGTCTGCCGTTGGATGAGTAAATCGGAGCCCTCTCACCTCGAGGCCTCGTCCTCGAGGATCACAGGTAGGGAGGCGCTCAGTCACCTCAGCCCGATCTAGGGAAGCGTCGAGGACCTCATATACGCGACCGAGAGAGATATAGCCGCGCTGTATCGCTCCGGTGAGCCAGCCCAAGCTAGTCAGGCTACTCACCAAGAGGTTGATATACACAATAAATGCGGTGAGAGCGCCGAGGCTCATCTCTCCCGAACGGAGCTTACTCCCCCCTAGATAAAGAGTGATCACGACGCAAATGTTCCCGATGACAGAGACGATAGGTAGAGCCCATACCGCGATCATCTGCACTCGCTCGCTGAGGTTGAGTAGCTCAGTGTTCTCTTTGTTGAAGCGAGCCTCTACGCCTGATTTAGCACTAAACAGTTGAACTAAACTTACCCCGGCATAGGACTCAAGGATCCGATCTCCAAGGACACCATTCTGGGACATGATTCGGCGATGAAAATAGAACATTTTCAGCACCGCCCAACGAAGCACCATAGAGGCAAAAATTAAGGGGACCACACACCATAGGGAGAGCTCTACATCGAGGATCACCATCTGGCTTAAGGTGAGGGTGAGGGTCATGGCCACATTGAAGAGCTGTAATGAGCCATATCCGACGAGTCCTCTGACCGCTGCGGTGTCATTTGTCCCTCGATTGATAATCTCCCCTGCGGTCATGTTTGACTCATAAAAGGCTCTCGGTAAGCGTAAGAGGTGAGCGAAGAGCTCACGCTTAAGAGAGTATTCAATCGTTCGGCCTGGATTGAAAATAAAGGTTCTGCTTAAGGTGCGGACTACCATTGTCCCCACACCAGCGCCGAGGAGAGCGACCGCTAAGTGAACAGCGTTATCTCCTCGCTCAAAAGCTTCTATCGACCATTGGACCAACTTGGGGATCAACACCCCAAGACTATTGGTGATCAATAAAAATAGGATACCTAGAGCATACGAGAACTTGTGTTCACTCGCATACTCTCTCCAAAAGCGCAGAATCAGTTTCATTAAAGTATCCTTAGAGGCTTAGGCTTTGATAAGTATCTAAGCCGCGTTCTGTGAAATAATCACACTCGACGATGAACCTCAAGCCTCTTGGTTTATTCTCCAACTCACCTGTAATAGCGCTATGGTAGCAGAGAGAAGCAGAAAAGAGCCTCCTTGATGAGAGGCCGCGATCGCGACATTCATCCCCGAGGTGACGGTGAGGACTCCTAGCAAAAACTGAAGAGATAATAGAGTGATGAAACAGGCACCGATCCGCTTAATCAGCGATGAGGGGTCTCTGACGCAGCGCCAAGAGAGCCAAGCACCAAATCCGAGAACAACGAGTGCAAGCGTTCGATGAATAAAGTGTATCGAGTCTGGGTGATTGAGGAGGTTCTGCCAAATGGGCATCATAAAATGACCATTCGCATCATACCAGGTGGGCGCGACCCACGCTCCATTCATCGTAGGGTATGTCGTGTATAAATATCCGGCACGACTCCCCGCCATAAAGGCTCCATAGACGATTTGAATGATCAGCACGACGAGGAAGCTACTTTGCATCTTTAGACTAGCGCTGAGGGGAGGCGCTAAGGTTCGAGCCGCTAAGGTTTGAGGCGTTTTGGGCTCGAGCGTGTCTTCGCTTAAGGCCGTGGAGGGTTTCCACCGTTCGAGATTTAAGTCGATGAGCATCGACCACACCCATTGACCGCAAAAGAAAGCCAAGCTGAGGTGGGCAGCGAGTCGAAAATGGCTCACTTGTGGCTGATCCACCAATCCGCTCTTTACCATATACCAACCGAGGAGGCCTTGGCTCCCACCGAGGATGAGAGCGGCGGTCGCTCGCCACCGCCAAGCACCTTTAAGCACACCGCGTAGCATAAAATAGGCCCAAGGGAGGGCGAAGGCTAACCCGATGAGCCGACCAAAGAGCCGATGTAAATACTCCCAAAAGAAGATCCACTTAAAGTCAGAGATGGTCATCCATTGATTGACCTGTTGATACTGTGGAGAGTGTTGATAGAGCTCAAAAACTCGATCCCACTCTACTTGGGTCAGTGGAGGGAGAGCGCCCATCAGCGGCCTCCACTCCACCATGGAGAGTCCTGAACCGGTGAGCCGAGTCACTCCACCGATCACTACCATGCAAAAAATCATACCTAGAACGATGGAGAGCCATATAGAGAGCGAACGTCGCTCCGCTGGCTTAAGGCGAACCATGGGTCGCTCACCTTTATCTTCACGCCCTAGCATGTGGGGGGCGCCATCAATAGATTCCGATGGAGTTGTCATCTGTACACCTCACTTATATGGCGCTGAGAGTAATAAGCCCTCCTTAACGATGAGCCTTAACGAGCGGCTCAGAGAGGGCAAAGGATGGTGTGTTATGTAGCGATTTTTGAATATGATTGCCAATTCACTGTCGAGTCTCGAGTCCCGACCTGCTCTCAGGAGTCTCATCTAGAGCTAGGGTTGCCTTTATACCAACGCCTAGATTCAAGTAGCACTGCGCTGACCATAGCGATCGCCACAAGCCAGAAGAGCTCAACGCTATTTGGCATATTGGTCTTCTGTGCTGCGTTGGTCATCGCCTGCTTGAGTCGATCGTTTGTCGGTAAGTAGAGCGGCTGAGAGGTAAGGGTGAGCGGCCGTCTCTTCAGTGCATGTTCTAATGTCTGATGATAAACGCTCAGGGCTCTCTCACGATTTGGGGTCAGAAGAGGTGAGCTCGCAGGGAGTAGGGTATGAGGTAACTCTCCCTGAAGAGCAGTTGAGGTCAGCCGGTAGAGAGAAGGGTCAGACATCTTCATCCATAAGGGCTCACAATCTCTGATTGAATGAGAGGTATTGACCGTGGTTGTATCGCAGTTAACGAGTACACTTTCCCCATCCCATAAAGGATGCCATCGATAAGTCTGTGACTGATCATTAGCGCTAAGGGTGGCCTTCCCCTTGAGTCTCCCTTTATGAGAACGAGCGTATACTGCGCTGACCGCTCCGTGAAGAGCTGACCAATGCGCCGCCCGCTGGGAGTATTCTCCTAATCGCACTTGCCACTGCCCATATTGACCCTCTCTTGTTCCAAGTACAGAAGCCCATTGAGCGGGGGTCAAGTCCCAAGGGGTCGCTACCAATTGAACCACTCGACCAAACCCTAAGCCTCTCTCCGCAAAGACAGGCTCTCCATTAGCGTATACCAGCGTTCGAGAGAAGGGTCTCAAGCCCATCGATGAATAGGATATGGCTGTCGGTAGCGAGCCGCCTATCTTTTGATCCCACAGACGAGTGCTCTCTAGTTCGACCTTGGTGTGATCGACCAGAGAGCTGAGTGGGTCATTGAGTTGGTCTAGACTGAAGGATGACCAGAGGGTCGTAGAGGCCTCAGCGGCTTTAGAGAAAGAGAGACAGGGGTCTTGGCATTGAGGCTCTCTCGAAGTCGTCTTCCTCTGAGTCCGTTGATTAGTATGCAAGGCGATCGTAACATTTACTCCGCTCGCCTCTATACGTTCGGGAAGTGAGTTGAGGAGTCGCTGTGGGTCATCTCCCCACTCTCCATCAGTGATGATCACCCAGTGAGCAGGGAGCGAAGGCCTGCGGTAGGTGAGCGCTAACTCTAGAGCGGCGTGAAGCTCTGTACCCCCACGACTCATGGTGGGGGCGGGGAGCGTATGGAGTTGGTGACGCTCCGTCGGTGGGAGGGTCAACTCTACGCCCCCACCAAAGCTGATGAGCGTGATCTCATCATGGGGGGGGAGCTGAGCGATCAGCGAAGAGAGCTTAGTGGTGACCTCATCAATACCAGGGCCTCCGGCTTCTCGATCGATACTCCCACTGCGGTCGATCATAAAGACGATCTGAGCGCTCCGGTCCTTAGGGATCGGTCTTGAGGCATTGAGAGGGGTAAGGGCTCTCCACACCTCTCCCTTTTCTCCCCTCTCTAGCTCTCTGTAAGCCGCCCGGTCTCTCTCAGTGAGTTCACCTGAGATAAATAATACCCCCCCGTGATGCACCCAGTCCCGAAGGTGCTCAATATGAGTGAGAGTGAGCTTTGAAGGAGGGATATTATCGAGGATGACCCCTCGTAAGTCTCTAGGTAAGGGCTGGTTTAACGCTTGCGGTGGAGGAGCGATTACCTCTCCCCCGGCGGCCTCAACCCATTTTATCGCTCTTCGACCCCAAACCCAATATCTTCGACGAGGCTGAGGGATAACAGGGAGAGATACTTTTAGCTCATGGTGAGCCTCTGCTTCATTGATCTCTAGAGCACTCTCTGCTCTCTCTGCTCTCTCTGCTTTCTCTGCTCTCCCTGCTTTCCCTGCTTTCTCTGTTCCCTCTTGGTCGGGGTGAATGGCGGTCAGCTCAAGTTTGACAGGGATGACGCTTTGACCTCGATCTGGGATCCAGCGGGCGACCATTGACCCCTGTGGTGAGACTTTCATCTCTTCACGAGATCCATTGATATAGAGATCAACCTCTACCCCCGATGATACGGGCGTGGAGAGTAACATGGTAACCAAGAGCCTCTTAGTATCGATATCACGATGAACATGGTGCTCTTTGATACGAAAGAGTGACCGCTTATTTGTAGGTCTATTGACTGTCGTCACCCAAGCGGGGCCTCGGTGGACTTCAGCGATCGATTGATTAAGTGTAGATAAAGGAGCGACTTTGGGGTCGATTAAGAGCGGCTGACTATGGTGGTCTTTGGGAGAGAGTATGCTCACCTTGGGGGGCGAGAGAGCTTTGAACTCTGCCTCATTAAGCGTTACCAGAGGGCTATCTGGGTCAGAAAGCAGTGTGAGCTCTAGTGGACCTTGGGCTTTAAAGAGGATAGGCAGCAGACTTAAGAGCGTGATCGTGATGACTACTTTACTGGCAGCGGATATGAACGCTTGTCTCCTGAGGATTATTAAGAGTGTTAAGGAGACAAAGACGCACAGTGAGAGGATCGTTAGAGCGACCCTCTGCCGAGGGCCAAATCGCTTAAACCTTGTCAATAATGAGTCATCTGGCCCTCGATCTATCTGAGCTCCATTAATCCTGAGTTCTCGCGCTCTCTGATCGATCAGTTTGGTCGGATTCGCTCGTCGAATGATCATTAAGGGGGCCTCCTGCTCTTTTAGGAGACGATGTTGACCCGCTGGAGGTCGAGCGATGATCAGTCCTTGATGATAGATGTTTAGATGTCGCATCGGCGCTCGTAAAGACTGTTTAAACAGCTCTACCGAGAGCGCGTTCTTAATCTCCGCATCATCCTCTAGCTGAGCGGTGAGGTGCTGTGGGAACCCTTCTTTATTTGGACCTCGGGCGATATCATTGAGCGCTAGGGACTTGTGACTCTCATTCGCCAGATAAAATGTAGTGTCTCGTGGAAGGATCGCCAGCAGAGGTTCACCTTCAAGCCACTCATAACAGCGGGAGCGGAGCTTCTTCTCTTGTTGGACCGTTTCAAACAACGAGGTATTTAGACTCAAAGCCGCTCCTGAAGTAAGGGCGCGCAGGTCAAATCCAACATGATAATGACGAGATCCATCTTGATGAAGGAGCCATGAGGCGACTCTATTGGAGCTCTCCCATTGTCCTGAAATGAGTGTTTGGTTCATCTTTGGATTGACGAGCCATAAGAGCGTTGAGCCCATTGATAATAACTTGAATCGATTGATCTTAAAGAGAGGCGAGGGTAGACTCGGGGCGGTGAGAGCGAGAGCTTGAGAGGCGATGACCTGATCAATACTCCACTCCATGAGATTAGAGATTGGGGACAGGGGCGTCCAAACCTCCCCTCTCTTTAATCTCTCTTGAATCAGCCCGACTTCCCAGGAATCTCTCTGACCAGCGAAATAATAGTGTAGCTCTCCAGCATCTCTCTCTGTTTGATTAGAGGAAGGAGTCACGTGGTGAGCGGTCAACTCGACACCGATAAGAGAGAGGCTCTCAGCGAGTTTGGCAGGTATAGAGGGTGGTGTCTGAAGAGGTGTCATCCCCTGCCGATTAAGTCGCCAATCAGTCTTTGGTAGAGGGACACAAAGAGGGTAAGGAGGATCGCGTAAATATCCCGCCTGGCGTGTGACTACTCTCACCGCTGACCCGCTGAGCTCTTGAACCTGATCTCGACTTGACCACTCTAATCTATGATCATTCTCACCGGCTTGAAATACACCTATCTCTTGCCAACGACCTCCATGTTGATTGCGTTTACTGCTCTTGTGAGGGACAAATCGCTCAAGATGGAAGCTGATCGGTTGAGCTTCAAGTCCATCTCCATCTCCTTTATGGACAACCGATGACATTAACGCTTCGATCTTTAAGCGAGGTGTCCCCTCAGTGGAGTCAACCCAACTCGCTTTCACCCTTTGTAGAATCGGCTCCCGTGGCACAGGGTAAACCACCTCTTCAGGTGAGACAGAGTCTAAAATGTCATTCAAGATTGATAGGGGCTGAGGTGTTCCGGTCAATCGGGGAAGAGTAATGAGCGCCCCTCTGTTCGCAGAGAGCGGTTTAAGCTCATTGGAGCTTGACCAACCATAGATATTCGCTTTTTGACTCTCGGTATGGGCTATATCTTGAGGTGATCTTAATGGATGTGAATGAGGGTTAATTCGCTGTAAGACACTTCCAGAAGAGGACGATAGGTATCGATCTGCGAAGACATAAACAGGCGCCTTCAGATCTTGATTGATCTTAACAGACCCTTGAGTGAGAATTACAGTTCCCTTCGGTGGAGGGTCAGGCCAATAGAGTGACGAGAGCAGACCCATTATCGAGAAGATGAGCAGGCACTTCATTGATAACAAGAGTGGAGCGCTCACTTGTAAGCGGCTCACCTCAGCTCTGTGGTCGCGTTGAGGAAGCAAGCTGATACCAAGATAAGTTGCGCGTCTTGAGTCTCGGTGATAGAGATGGTGCCAAAGAAGATAGCCGAGGCTGAGACAGAGAAGCGGTAAAGAGCACCACCTGAATATGTTCTCTAATAGACCTAACATATTCTCCTCTTATGACTTGGATATAATAGTCGCAGGTGACGAGCTTGAAGATTCATGTAATGATTAGTTATGATAATCTATCTGATAAACACGTTCTTTTAATATTCAGTCAACATCTTACGCTCAATCAAGACTATATTTATGGATGAAGATGCTACAAAAACTCTAAGTCGCAGAGACTGGGAGATCGTGGATAATAATAATGCAGGCCAAGGGCAATATATGCTCAGAGGGAGCAGAGTCTCTTCTCCTCAGCGTTATCAGCTCCTCGCGCTTTTATTGCTCTTTATTACCTTGATCAGCCCTCAGCCTTTAACCGCGATCACCGGCTTATGGTTAGCGGGGTGGGCATCTCGTCGCTTTACGTTGTCGGTGTCTGCTGATCATGGAATAGAGCTCACCTCTATTCTGCTCTTCCCTTATCGACGAATACGCTTACCTCTCTTGTCCACTCAGCTCAAGGTCATTGAGGTCTATAGCTCTGAGTCATTCTCTCGTCTCAAGCAGTCGCCAGAGCAGGGTCAACAGGATCACTTGAGACTCATAGACTTGGCGCTCGCTCACCCAGAGCTACGTGAGAGTCCAGTCGTGCTTATGCGCCTGGAGTATCATCAGGGACTTAAACTGTGTCGGTTGTTCGCCTCTTGGACGCATGTCTCGCATCAGCGACGGAGCATCTCTAGCCTGAGTCCTTTACCGCTATTTAACAGTGAACCCGGTGAATGGGTCATCGCTCTCCTTGACCTCTTCCCCTATCTATTAGGACCGAGGCGGGACTTTAATGATATCCATACAAAACTCAGCTATTGGGCGCCAAGGCAGACATCGATCATTATCACTGTGATCGCTACTCTCTTGGCTTGTATGATCGCGTTAATCTCGCCAGTGATTGCGATGAGCTTGGTATTTGGCTCACTCGCCAGCCTCTGCGCAGTACGTGAGCATATTTACATTGATCACCATCACCTCATCTGGCGGCGAAGTGTCTTCAATATCACCAATGACGAGAAAGTGTTCTCTCCCAAAGTACAGGCCACGCTTGAGAGAGGGATTCACACTCCGAGTGGCCGTAGTGTCTATTTAGCAGAGAGCTTAAATACGCAAGACTCAATGATGATCGGTAAACCATGGGACGCGGCTTGGATCCACCGAGAGATCAATAAGGGATTACTACGCCACACTAAGTAGTCTCTGCAGATCTCCTCATCTGAGGTTCTCGATTTGAGTGGTGTAGGGAAGTGATCTTGATCGTCCATTGACTTCATAAGCGGACAGTCATCTTAATCTCCTGGTCTTGGCATCGGCAAAGGATCTCTTAATGAGTCATCCCTTGAGCTCGCCAACCTCTTACTTGATCAGGCATGTTACTTAGCCAATAGTCGACTCAGAAGGGGATTGGGTCATCTCCGTCATCTCCACCACCCGTTGATCCATCAGGCTTACCTGTTGGGGATCCCCAACTTTGACCGCTCCAAGCTCCGCTTTTATTATCACTGGGCGCATTCGCTGTACCGCTTCCCCATGAGCTGCCCGCTGCTGCAGCTCCACCGGTATTCCCCCAGCCTCCTCCACCACCGCCGCTGTTACCACCGCCGCTGTTACCGCCATCGCTGTTACCGCCATCGCTGTTACCGCCATCGCTGTTTCCGCCGCCGCCGAAG
Source organism: uncultured bacterium (assembly GCA_943788935.1). GTDB lineage: Bacteria > Myxococcota_A > Bradymonadia > UBA7976 > VGTA01 > CAKZRU01. The sequence continues at coordinate 83,457 of CALSSE010000001.1, forward strand.
CCGCCGCCACTGTTTCCGCCGCCGCCGAAGCCGCCGCCACTGTTTCCGCCGCCGCCGAAGCCGCCGCCACTGTTTCCGCCGCTACTGTTTCCGGCGCCGCCGAAGCCGCCGCTGTTTCCGCCGCCGCCGAAGCCGCCGCCGCTGTTTCCGCCGCCACTGTTTCCGCCGCCGAAGCCGCCGCTGCTGTTTCCGCCGCCGCCGAAGCCGCCGCTACTGTTTCCGCCGCCGCCGAAGCCGCCGCTGCTGTTTCCGCCGCCGCCGAAGCCGCCGCTGCTGTTTCCGCCGCCGCCGAAGCCGCCGCTGCTGTTTCCGCCGCCGCCGAAGCCGCCGCCGCTGTTTCCGCCACCGCTACGAGGTTGGGCGTTCCACGAGGAATTGGATCCCTGCTCATTGGGGTTGGACTCTCGGGCGTCGAGCGAGCGCCAGGTAAGCGCTTTGATTTCCCAGATCTTGTTACGTGCTCCTCCTTGGCCCATCCCTTGGTTTCCATCACCCACTTCATAGCTGCGTAATGAACCCTCGATATAAACAGAGCTACCTTTTTTGAGTTGACTCGTCGCGCGATCAACGGACGCTCCCCAAATCTTAACAGTATGCCACTCGGTTGATTTCTGCCATTGACCATTTCGGTCTTGGTAGTTCTCATTTGTCGCGAGACGTAGCTTCGCGTAAGGCTGACCATTAGAAGTCGACAGACGCTCGGGGTCTGCCCCCAAGTTACCTATTAGGGTTACACGATTGATAGATGCCATTGAAGCTCACTCCTCTTCAAGTGATGTGATCAAAGTCCAAGCTGGTTCATTTGAAAGTAAATCTTGTGCGGTGAAGATACACTCATACTCTGATAACACTATGTGTGAAAGTTTCGTGACAAAAAATAGTATTTCTCTTAAAACTTTACCAGCTGAGTCACTTACGATATGCCCTAAAATGACATAGTCTAGGCATCTATAAGGAAATTTTAGGACTAGCGTCTCAATCGATAAAGAAATATAGGTTTATACAGAGTGCAAAAATCATCAAGACGATCACCTCATACGGCCCAAAAACCTGTGGTCTCACCTTATGAGTTCCCAATAAAGCTCATCGATCAAGATGCATTCTATATCGTTAAGAGATTACAATCTTTTGGCTATTTGGCCTATTTTGTAGGTGGATGTGTTCGAGATGCCCTGCTAGGCAAAGCCCCTAAAGACTTTGATATAGTCACCTCAGCGAGGCCACGAGAAGTCAGAGGCGTCTTTCGTAACGCCCAATTGATTGGTCGTAGGTTTAAGCTCGCGCATCTTCATTTTCCTGAGAACAAGGTCCTTGAAGTGGCTACTTTTCGTCAACCTCCCTCTCGCGATTCGATTCAAGATGGGGTGATCGTAGAAGATAATGAGTATGGGACGCCGGAGACCGATGCGTATCGACGTGATTTCACGATTAATGCTCTTTTTTACGATCCTTTAAAGAGTGTGATTATAGACTACACAGGAGGACTAGCCGATGTTGAGCGACGAGTGATTCGTAGCATAGGTGATCCGAAAGTTCGGTTTAGAGAAGATCCCATTCGAATGCTAAGAGCGATCAAGTTTGCGGCCCGACTTGACTTGAACTTTGATGACCAAGTCAAAGAAGCCATGAGGGGAGAGCGAGAGTCCTTGGTAGAGGCGGCGAGACCTCGACTTCAGCAAGAGCTAGTACGTTTTCTTCAAGGGGGGTCGGCTCTGCGTTCATTTGAGCTTTTGATTGAGTTTCGTTATTTACAGCTAATGTCTCCTGAGTTACACGCCTGGATGAATCATGATCCAAACGGAGCTCAGAGCTTGAGTCAGCTGCTAGGTAGTCATGACCAACATACGCGAACTCTTTGGCCTCAACCCGCGAGAGAGGACCGGATTCTCTCGGTTATATTTTGGCCATGGGTGAGTTCTTTAGTCCTTAGCTCGACACCTACTGAGCGGCTTCAGAATACGGCTAATGAAGAGCCTCTCCCTCCTCTTAAGTTACGTGATCTGAAGATGTTGATGATCAGACTTTTGGCGCCAACCGCTACGAGGATTGGGATGTCGATTAAGGGCTTGCATGCGATCAGCCGAATTCTCAGTGCACAAGTCATCCATCAGCTGAGATCTGAGGGGATGATGATGTATAGAGGGGGTCAGAGCTTTAAAGGGGAGGTAAGTTTTGAGTCTTTGTTACTCCTTAAGTCTCGTTATCATGCAGGCTTAGCGAGTGAAGAGGAGTGGAGAGAGGTCGAAGAGCAATGGAGACAGACCTTAGCAGAGCAGCAGAAGAGGCCAGGGAAGAGTAAAGGTCAGTCAAGACTGCTTATCCCCAAGAAGCCTGTGGTTAAGCCTACAAAAAAGAGACCGCGCCGCTCTCGTTCCTCTTGAGCGACCGTTGAGGACGGAGAGTCTACATTTGAGAGGTAGTGATGAGCTACTGAGAGTCTTACATGCCAAAACTTCTAATCAAGTCTTTGCTCAGAGATCGGTATTTTTTAATATTGTTGATCACTTGGGCTTTGAATGATCATGTGTTCAAATATAGTCATCCAAGCGTTTGGACAGGTAAGATCTCTGACGTGACAAGTTTGGCATGTACTCCGGTCCTTATGTTCATTACCATGATCGGCGCAGGAGAGCTACTTAAGTCAAGAAGAGATAGTCGCGCGAGCTTTGAGAGACAGCGATATCAGAGCTCACAGCTCCACTTTGTGCTAATGACCTTTAACGCTTTATCGATGTCGGCGTTGATGATTGGGATTAATGGATACCAACGCTGGGCAGATGCTTATTGTTGGGGACTGGGTCTCGCTCAATGGCCTTTTATTGGCTTTCAGACCTGGTGGCGCTATGGGCAGTGGCCTCCTATGCCATCAGTCACACTGACGATGGATCCCACGGATGCTTGGACGGCTCCGGCGTCACTGATCTCTCTCTGGTTACTGAGACGATCATTGGTGGCAGTCAAGAGAGAGCGATCATTGGAGTTGGGTAAGGGCTAAGTCGAGAGCGAAGAAGCACAGTTAATGCTGAGAGCAATTGACCTATGAGCTCAATCAAGATACAAACATTTTTGTACCCCTTAATGTCGATTCCTACAAGACGACCTAAGCTTTACAATGTCAGGTGAGCTTCATGGCTGAACAGACTCTGCTACTCATAGATCCTAATCCACAAAACCTTGACTCAATGGAGGTTCAGCTACGTAAGTATGGCTATGAAGTAGCGACCGCCAATTCAGTAGAGAGAGCGATACAACTCATCAGCGTCTCTCCTCCTGATCTAATCGTCAGCGAGTTTAACCTCGATCAAGATACCGCTTTAGAGCTCTGCAGACGATTAAAGAGTGAAATCGGTACTCAAGCTACACCATTTATGATTATCACTGATCATGAGTCAAAGAGGGTAGACTGTCTTACCGCGGGCGCTGACGATGTATTGGTGAGACCCATTTACATGGCGGAGCTCAAAGATCGAGCGGAGCTTCTCATCCAAAAGAGGAAGCGCAAGGGGATGGAGCAAGGCGCGGGGAACCGATTCTTTGGACGTCTCGAAGAGATGGGCTTGCTTGACCTACTCCAAGTCATCGAGGTCAGTAAGCGTAGTGGTTGTTTGACTATTGAGCACAAAGGCCACTCCGGGTCTCTTTGGTTTCAAGAAGGAGTCCTTCATGACGCGGATATGGATCATCTCCATAATCGAGATGCAGTAAATCGCCTGCTCACTTGGGAGTATGGACAGTACGAATTTGACTTTCAGGCCAGCCCTCGAGCGAACGCCATCCAATCTAGTCTCGAAGAGATACGATCAGTAGGCTTAAGGCATGTTGATCAATGGAATAAGATGTGCGAGCAGCTGCCGCCTCTAGAGACTATTTTTAGATCAGATCCAGCGGTGATAGAAGATAGAGCAGAGCCTCTCTCTCGTTTACTTCGTAACCTCATCGAACGTTTTGATGGTAGACGAACCGCGCTTGAGGTCATCGATATCTCCTCAGAGGATGATCTGAAGGTTCTTCAAGGGCTCACTCAGCTTTATTTTGAGGGGCTGATATATGAGATCCGCGAAGCGTTACCCGAAGACGATGCCCCTGATCCCATCTTTTTGGATCCGCAAGACGCAGCCGCTCCGCCTTCACCTCCAGTAGAAGATATGGTGAGCGCAGAGATGCTCTCTGATGATGGTGGTCTATACCCACCAGCTATAGATGATGAGTCAGGACCTCCACCGGTGGGAGCGATATCGGCAGAGGAAATACCAGAAGAGGGTCAAGACCTCCTCGCTGAGCTGTACTCTGCGCCTTCATTAGGAGATGAACACGACCAAACACCCCCTCCTGTACCCGATGATCTTGACTCTGATTCTGATCAAGCAGATGAGACTTATTCAACTCTCTTTGGAATAGATGGCGCCTTCGACTATGACGAAGAAGAAGAAGATTTCTTCAATGGCGCCCTAGATGAAGATCCGGATCCATTCGCAGGCACCCCAATCGAGAAACCGCCGATGAGCACATCGGCAAAGATGTTTTCGGCTCTCCTGTTGGGTACTCTCGCGGCGGCGATCGCTTTCTATATGCAGGATCGTATCTACCCCATAGAGCTGATAGACAACGCTAGCGCACACAGTCAATGGCATCTGCTTGAACTTGATGTTCTCCCTTCAGAATATTCGACTCAAGCTATCGATGCTGAATGGAAGATAGAGATAGAGGACAGCGCCTCGTTGGTCACTGATTTAGCGGTCAAGGTAGGGATCGCGCCCAGCAAAGGAGTTGTCGCCAGCGCTAAGTCCGGCACAAGTCGCAAGGTGAGTAAGCGTGACAAACGAAAGATAGCGGGGATGCTCAGTGAAGCGTTAGCGCTGAAAAACAAGGGTGGAAAGTCGAATTGGCTGAAAGCCGCTGATCTCTCTGACAAGGCTTTAGCGTTGCAACCGGGGAATCTCTATGCGCTCTTGCTCTCAGCGAGTGTTCATATGGAGCTTGAGAACGATCGAGACGCTCTCTCACGTTTGCAGAAGATTATGCAGATCGACCCTAGCTACGGTAACACCAAAGTAGGTGGGGCGGCTTTCAGTAAAGGCGTCGTTTATCCGCTGATCGGAAGTACACTCCAAAACTTGGGAGATACTCGTGAAGCCCTAAAGTTCTATGAAAACTATCTGCGTAAGTTTCCTGATGGGAGTCAGGCTGGAGAAATTCGACGATTGGTGCAAAGTATCAAGCGTCGTAGCGGTAAGTAACGATTGGGGATAATGTGATCATACTCGCGATAGAGAGCAGCTGTGATGAGACCGCTGCCTCGGTGGTCAAAGACGGAGAGTTGGTGCTCTCTGATGTAGTGCGCTCTCAGGTGGAAATCCACGCTAAGTGGGGTGGAGTGGTACCAGAGATCGCGAGTAGGAATCATCTCGTCGATACCATACCTGTAGTCGATCAAGCTATCGCAGAGGCCGGTGTAACGTGGGAAGAGATAGACGCGATCGCTGTCACTCAAGGTCCAGGACTCGTTGGCGCCTTATTAGTCGGTCTACAGGTCGCTAAATCGCTCGCTTTTGTACATCACAAGCCCCTCATCCCTGTCCATCATTTGAAAGGTCATCTTAGCGCGGTCGCTTTGAGATCACCGACAGAGTCGCAACCAGCTACTCCAAGTTATCCGTTTTTAGCCTTGGTAGTAAGCGGTGGGCATACAGCGATCTATCGGGTTAATGGCTTTGATGAGATCAAAGTGATCTCCAATACACTAGATGACGCAGCCGGCGAGGCATTCGATAAGGTCGCGCGAATGCTAGGACTAGGGTATCCGGGAGGTCCGGTTATTGAACGAATGGCCGCCGGGGGAGACGAGCGTAAATATCGATTCACGACCCCCCAAATTAAGGCCTCTCCATTAGATTTCTCCTTCTCTGGATTAAAAACAGCGGTGCTCACTTGCATAAAGCGCCATGGGAGTCTCCCGGAGGGTGAGGCGCTACGAGACCTCCTCGCCAGCTTTCAAGCAGCGGCTGTCGAGCAGCTAGTGGATCGCTGTAAATCAGCGATTAAACAGGAGGGGATAACCCGTCTCAGTGTCTCTGGAGGAGTGAGCTGTAATACCCTTTTACGTTGTCGACTGACCAAATTAATGAACGACTTAAAAGGTGAAGCCTATATTCCTCCAAAGCGTTGGTGTACCGATAATGCAGCGATGATCGGGGCGGCCGCTGCCGTGCAAGCTCTTCGCTATATGGAGCGTGGTCCACACCATCGAGATGATACCCTTAATGCTAAGAGCACTTGGCACATCGCAGAGCCGCCCGAGATCGTAGGCTTGTAATGAGAAGTCTAGTTTGACGACCGCCTCTCACTATCACCTCTCAGCTGCCTATACCCTGATCATCCTTGAGGACTTAGATGGCTCATGTCTGTCTTCTAATCAACCTCATCACCCCCTCAGAGGAGGTTGTTTATGACGCCTAGAGTTTCCCGCCCTGAGAGTCTACCTAACCCTTATGATGTACTGCGAGCTCATGGACTTAGACCGAAAAAGTCACTGGGTCAAAACTTCCTCGTAGACCCTAATATTCCAGCACAGATCGCAGGCTCCGGTGGAGTGAGAAGCGGGGATGTCATCTTTGAGATCGGCGCTGGTTGTGGCACCCTGACTCATTGTTTAAGTGGGCTCGCCAATAAAGTCATCGCGTTAGAATATGATGAGGATTTGGCCCCGATCGCCCAAGCGGAGCTCGCTTACGCCGAGCACGTGGAGATTCGACATGGAGATGTTCGTCAGCTCGATTGGCCAGCGCTCGCCGAAGAGATGGGCCAACCGATGGTGGTCTATGGTAATCTTCCCTATTACCTCAGTACAGACATCTTGTTATCGTTACTCACTCATCCAGAGGCTTGGCGGAGAGCCTGCTTTTTAGTTCAACTAGAGTTCGCTGAACGAGTGTGTGCACCACCCGGAGTTCGAGCGGCAGGCTCTATTTCAGCGCTCACCCATCTCTTGACCTATCCAAGTTTACTCTTTCAAGTCAGCCCTAAAGCCTTCTCTCCTGCCCCAAAGGTCACCTCGGCGGTGATGGTTCTTGAGAAGCGTGAGACCCTCGCCGCTGATGTTGGGGATATGACAGTGTTTCGCAGAGTGGTTAGAGCTCTGTTTGCTCAGCGTAGAAAAATGGCTCGATCCTCATTAAAACAGATTCATCCTAACCCGACAGCTCTTTTAGAGGATTTAGGACTTGATTCTACGCTAAGAGGAGAGCGCTTTTCACTTGCAGAGATCGCCCTGATCTCTAAGACTTTACATGAGAGTTGAAGAGAGCTGCTCGAGCCTCTCTGTAATCAGCCTCTCTGTAATCAGCCTCCCTGTAATCAGCCTCTCTGTAATCAGCCTCTCTGTAATCAACCTCTCTGTAATCAGCCTCTCTATAATCAGTGGCGTGCTCTTATAGAGCTATAAATAACGTGGAGGGAAATTAATGGTAGGGCAAAGATCAAGGCGTGACTTATGGCTCAATCGTCTAGTCGCCCTCGCTAGTTTTTTTCTAGCGATCTTCTGCTTATATTTAGCGCTCTCTCAACTTGGAGAGCGTCTCCTCACCGATCATCTAGTCAATAAGTTAAACGCCAAAGGGGTAGAGAGTAGCTGGGCACGAATCGAGTGGTCAGGTAGAGGAATCTGTGCTCATCTCGCTCGAGTACGGGTCCCGAAAGAGCGCTTCACTGCAGAAGTGAATCAGGTCTGTGCTCGATTAAGTCTCAAGGGGCAATGGCCATTCATCGGTGTCGATGATCTTCTCATTGATCAGCCAAAGATGTGGATCAATGTGAAGAGTCCCCGAAGAGAACAGATCTCAAGTCATGGGCATCGATCAGTAGAGGAGAGAGAGCTCGGTTATTATCTCTCTACATTCGATCGAGCATTAGCACTCGGGGCTACGACTTGGCGATCTTTAACCGGTCATTTAGCGACACTTGGTGAACAAGAAATCGAGGTTCGCGAAGGAGAGCTACAGCTTCTATTAAAACCTACTCATGGGAGGGGAAGACCATCCCATCTCCTTTTTGGCGTAGAGCTTAACCTCAGCTCGACAGGAGGGAGCGGGAGAGTACGACTCGCTGAGCAGGCGCAAGTTGTTCATGTAGAGTTTATTCCACAAGAGATCTCCCTCCGCTCTCCACTTCGTTTTGAGGGGGTAGGATTAAAGTTAACAGTAGAGCCTGGAGCGAGACTGCTTTATCGAAGAGGTTCTTTTAAATTCGAGAGCTTTATACGCCTTCAGAGGTTTGAGCGCTCAGTCAATAATGATGACTTAAGAGTCCGGATTGAGCTGTCACATCAAGAGAGTGAGCGGGGTAATGCTCTTGACGTCTCGTTATTGAATACAGCCACAGATGTTAACTCATCTCACCGGTCAAGGGGTCTTCAAGGTCTCTTTAGTGAGCTTTGTTTGAACGCTCTCTACCTGGGTCGAGAGGTGGAGAAACTACAGGTCACCTTCAAAGGATTAGAGTTCGCTGAGTTAAGTGATCTCTTCGCCAACTTTAGCCTTTGGGATTCCTTGGGCTCAGCGTCAAGACTGAACGTGTCTAAGCGAGGTAAGCTAAGTCCCCCGACGACCTTGAGAGGATCTCTGACAGGAGAGCTCTCATTGAATGAGAGTCTCTCGCCTCAGCAGGGGAAGCTCGGCTATAAACTCCGCATTAGGCGACCTGAGCTGAGAATGCTCGGCTTGCCTAAGTTAGGCTGGCCCGCAATCTCAGTGAGCGGCGATCTCGATTATCAGTGGGGGGAATCTAATCAGCGGCAAGCCTTGAGTAGAATAGAGATTAAGGATGCTCAAGTTAGAGTGGAGACTCCTCAGTCAGGCCAGGTGAGGGCTTCGCTCACCACTTCATTAGTCACCGATCAGCCGGTGAGCGGATGGACCTCCCCATTAAAAGCGATTCAATCTCTCAAGTTCGCTCTTGAATCTAAGCGAACAGAGTGCCAAGCACTCTTTAATCTCATCCCGAAGTCTGTCTTAGGCCCGATTACATCAGCTCAACTCAGTGGGTCAACTGAACCTCAAGTAAGGTTTAATTATCGACGCGCCGTGAGCGGTGAAAAGAATAAAGAGCCTGCGAGTTTGCAGATCAAAGGGCTACTTCGCCGTTGCCGGTTTGAGGAGATGGGACTCAACCTCTCTCCCCGCCCCCAAGTTAAAGTGAGAGGACGTCGAGCCTCCTTGAGAGATGTCACTTGGCTCAACGAAGCCTTCACTTTTAAGGTAAATCCTGAGCTCGCTGAAGGAAAGAGGGTAATCATTGGACCGGCGAGTGATAACTTCGTGGCTTATAATGAGCTACCTGCTTATATTGGCGGGGCTATGTATTTAACCGAGGAGACAGGTTTTTGGAGAGGTGGCGCATTTAGCCCAGCGCTCTTGAACCGAGCGATCAACACCAACCTCACCAAAGGGCGGTTTGTCTATGGCGGTTCTACGATCACTCAGCAGCTCGTAAAGAATCTATTTTTACATCGGGAAAAGACCCTCACCCGCAAGATCAGAGAGGCTCTGATCTCTGCGAGAGTTATCGATGCCATTAGTAAACGGCGAGTCTTAGAGCTCTATCTGAACATGATCGAGTTTGGTCCTAAAATTTTTGGTATTCAAGCGGCGGCAAAGTTTTATTTTCAAAAAGAGGCGCGAGCGTTAAGTCCCGAAGAGGCTGTATTTTTAGCGATGTTAAAGGTCGCTCCTCACCGAGGGCCAAAGTGGGTAAAACGAGGAGTTTCTCCTACTTTCACTTGGTGGCGACAGCGGATGATTCAAGTCTTCAAGCGCTTGGTCTCAGAGGGGCTCATCACCCCCAAGCGAGCGTTAGGGGCAGCCCCTTTTGTGCTGAGGTGGTCAGAGGGTCAATATCAAGGGAGCGCGCCGATGCGTGGTGAGGAGAAATAGTTCAGTGTCTATTTATATGCTCTTCATGTTCTTCATCGTAAACTCAATCTCCTACGCTCTTAGCTATTATGCCTTGCATCGCCTCGTTTACTTGGGACGAGCGGTGGTCACTCCTGCTTACGATGTATCTTCATCTTGGGGGACTTGGCTCACAGACCCTAGAATGATGGTGTTAAGCGTGAGCTTAATTCTCTCTTATTTCTTGGTCGGTAAAATTTTGTCTGCGAAATGGATGAGGTGGTTGGGGTGGTTGAGCGGCTTATGGATGGGCTATATAACCTTGATCCTCTTTTATGGAGGGCCTCTTCATTTCTTGGAGCTCTCTCTGCTCTATCTGCTCGGTTCTCGTTTAGGAGCTGACTCAGGAGCGGTGACAGAGTTGATCTCTTGGGTGAGTCTGATCTCGATCCATTTAGGTTTATTGATAGGGGTCTTTGGCGCTTCTCGGAAGCCAAAGTTAGCGAGAGTTAGGGTGCAGCATGAGGGAATCACTGAGGCGTTTAGCGGCTTTCGAATTCTACAATTGAGCGATGTACACATCGGACCGACCATTGGGAGCGGTTTTATTAAGACTCTCTCTAAGCTCTGTGATGAAGCTCAAGCCGATTTGATCGTCATGACTGGTGACCTCGTTGATGGCGAAGTTCGCTTTCTCGGCGAAGAGGTCAAGACCTTCCTTAAATTGGGCAATAAGGCGCGGAAAGGGATGGTCTTGATTACCGGTAATCATGAATATATTTCAGGGGCAGGGCCATGGGTTCGATTTATCCAAGCAGAGGGGGGGCGAGTTTTAGAGAATGAGCATTTCATTATTGAAGAAGCTGATCAACGCTTAGCGATCATCGGCGTCGAGGATTGGGATGCTTCACGCTTTGATCCTCAACGACGCTCCTCGCTCAGTGAAGCGCTTGAAGGTGTTCCCGAAGACGCCTTTAAGCTATTGCTTGCTCATCAGCCCAAATCAGCCCCCGAAGCGGCACAACTTGGGGTAGACCTTCAGCTTTCAGGACATACTCATGCTGGTCAGATCTTCCCTTTTAATTATCTGATCTATCTCGATCAACCCTATAACGTCGGCCGCTACCAACTAGAGCGAATGATCCTCTATGTAAGCCCTGGAACAGGGTATTGGGGACCCCCTTTGAGACTTGGAACTCGGGCAGAGGCGACTCTGATCACTCTTCAGAGTATCGCTTCACCTACCAACGACGATAGGCAACATCTTTGAGCGTGAGCGGTTGCTGTGAATCGAGCGCGGTGATTCGAAGTTGATAAAGAGGTCGTTTTCCTTCCTCTTCTCGATGATGCTCTTCTTCTCGATGATTTAGAGTGACCTCATCATGAAGAGGGAGCCTCATCGCTCCAAATGATGGTGAGAAGAGTGAGCAAGGGTCTGCACTAGCTGTCGATGATGAAGACTCATTAGGCCTAAAGTAAAGTCCCAAGGGAGCCTCTGATAATGCAGTAGATCTCGCAGAGGGAGGAGGCTCTTGTTGGAAATCAGTCATCGAAGGATCTAGCACTACTAGCTTTAGATGATCGAGCGACGTGAGTCTCCTCCACTGTTGGTCATTGGGCTGCTTGTACTCAAAAGCTGCTGCCCCCGAGTCTGAGGTAAAGCTTAATGCGAGTTGAGGAGCGCGTTGTAGCATCTTTGAATCAACTCCTGAGGTACTAGGGAGAGTCTCCCAAGTGAGAGTTTGACCTCGCTCATCGATAGCTAGCCCTTCTTCTCTGTCTCTCTGTGATGTCATCTCTATAGGCCGAGCGCAGGAAGGAGGAAACGGAGAGGCGAAGAGAGATGGTGGGAGCTGGGTCAGCTCACCGCCCTCACTTGCTTTGAGTAGGCTGACCCCTCCTCTGAGCCATTCAGAAATCGCGAGAGTTTGCTCATCTGGAGAGATCGCTAGATGCCAAGGGTTGGTTTGAGTATCTAACATACGTCTCTCCACCCGCTCCCCACTATTGATATTGTATGTCCATAGAGCGCTCTCTGCAGAATGAAGAACGAGGACCTCATCTCCTCTGATCAATAGATCATTAGGGACTTGCCCTAGAGGAGGATCATAGACAAATGGATCTATTGAGCAGGTTGGGTCTTGAAGGTCTAGGGTATCTAGATCTATGTGACTCAGCAAACCAGAGAGTCCGAAACTGATCCATAACCGGTCTCCTCGGACCTTTGGTGTTTGAGCTCCCTCCATCACTTCCTCATATTGACCGAGCTCGGGTGAACAGGGGAGCGGAGCGCCAGAGTGGTCAAAAATATAAAGGCGGTCTTGATTAAATTCTATGAGCAACGTGTATGAGCGCCAGCTGGTCAGCGCTCCCAGTGAGAGGAGCTCTCTTGGAGCGAACCGTTGAGCGCTTACGTCTATGTCATGATGTGTTTGAGCGACTCGCCATAATACTCCATCAACCCCTGAGGAGAGCTCCCAACTATGCTGAGATTCTTCTCGCTCAGGTGCGATGACGAAATCTACTAAATAGCTCCCTTTAGGCTCGCTATATATCAATGTATCTTGAAGCGATGAGAGGTGATCACCGCTATACTCAAGAAGACTTAAACTAGACCATGACCCCTTAGGGTTAGCACCGAGGATAAGGGTTCCACTGCTCAGGATAGCAAGTTCACCCTCCACATAAGAGAGCGCTTGGGGGTTAGCGATGGGAGTGAACCATGCTAGGAGTGTTTCTTTACGCTGTATATCAACTAAAATGACCCTCCCTTCTCCCCACTTTCCACCATGATAAGCGCTGTCTGTGACAGCGATGACCGAGGGGGAGAGAAAGGAGATCGCTTGAAGGCGAGCTGTCGATTCATAGAGCGCTTTTGACTCGCTTTGATCGATCTCACAGGCCAAAAGTAGAGTGCTTAATGATAAGACTACCATCGTTCGCCAATAGACTTGTTTCGATACCGTGATGAATCCCATCTATTGTGGGATATCCTTTAAAAAGTGCCCCATACGATCTCTCTTCACACGTAGATAATTATGGTTGATCGAGTTAAGTCCGACCTCGATCGACTCTCGCTGTACTTCGAAGTCACCGGTGGCGGTGAGCGCCTCTATTTTGTCAGGGTTATTGGTTAAGAGTCTAAGCCGGTTAAGGCCAAAATCCTTAAGAATGGAGATCGCAGCTTCATAGGTACGAGCATCTTCTTCGAAACCGAGCTCAGTATTGGCGTCTACAGTATCGAGACCCCTCTCTTGGAGAGCATAGGCTTGGACCTTAGCCCCCAGACCAATGCCTCGTCCTTCTTGAAAGAGATAGATCACTAATCCACAGCCCTCTGCTGTGATCGCTTTGAGCGCATAATTTAGCTGCTCTCGACAGTCACACTTAAGTGAGCCTAATACCTCACTGGTAAAGCAAGCGGAGTGGATCCGAACCAACGGTAATCTCTGATCCTCACCTTGATTTACTGCTTGGGGGAGTCCTATATAGATGGCTAAGTGTTCTTCGCCATTAGGTCCACGATAGACAGTCATCTCAAAGTCGCCATGAGTTGTTGGTAACGTCGTTGAGCTAAACCGTTGAACGATAGGTTCTTGAAGATCAGTCATAAATGATTTCCTACCGATTAGTGATTGGATGTAATATTTCGTTATCTGTGTAAGTACGGAGAGATGGTCTCTCAATAGGGCGCCGAAGATTATCTGAAACTAGTCTATTATTCTAGTGCCATTCTAGTGCCAATGAGTATTGGATCTTTTAGTGGATTATACGTCGCTATTTTTTAAATACTTAAATAGATGATCACTAGATACTATTAATCACCAGATACTACTGATCACACTGCCGGAGCGCTTCATTCTATGCTCACTCTCTATTTTAATCGCAGTTTCTCTGCTACTTCTTTCTTGATCCGCTCGCTTCGTCAGCGATGGAGAGGTGAGGAACTTCAAATTATTATTAGTCACGGGCGAGAGGACCCTTATCTTAGGGAGGTCGCCGATCACTTTGAGCTAGAGCCAAAGGCCAAGGGGGAGTCATACTTTGACTATGTCTTTGAGGTCTGTAAGAGACACAAAGTTGATGTCTTTTTTCCACGCAAGCATGTGACTTATTTAGCGAGTCACCGTGATCGCTTTGATAGAATTGGGGTCAAAGTCGCCTTTGTTGGTGAACATCATATCTATGAACTTTTTGATCACAAGCTGAGAGCCTCTGAGGCGCTAGGAGGTCAGAATATTCTAGAGATCCCTGAGACCTCATTAGTGAGCGACTATAAGACCTTTCATCAGGAGTATGAGCGGATAAGAGAGAGTCCCCTTGTCCCTGACTCCTCTTCTCTAGAGACAGTATGCCTAAAACCTAATATTGGGATCGGAGGTAAAGGCTTTATGAGGATCGCTCATCAACGCACTGCGTTTGAGGACCTCTTTCGGGAGAGTATCCATTCTATTTCCTTTACTCGTCTTGATCAGGCGCTGAGAGACGCTGATCCTTTTCCGGAGCTGCTCCTCGCCACCTACCTGAATGGCTTAGAGGTGAGCGTGGACTGTATTGGTAATAAGGGGCAACTCCTCGCTGCTTATCCTCGTATTTACGTCAATAAGTATGAGCAACGCTTTGATGATTACCCTGAGTTGACCGACATCTGTCGGGCGATCTGTCAAACTTATAAGTTGAGTTATCTCTTTAATGTTCAATTTAAGCAACATCATGGCCGATGGTTCTTTATTGAGCTTAACACTCGAAGCGCAGCGGGAGCGCATCGTCTCTGTTCGTTGAAGGTGTGTCCGCTCAGCGCTGCTTTGAACCTCTGTCTCGATCAGTCGATAGACCAGCCTTTAGATATAGAGTGGGGATCAGTCGTTCGAAGAGTTGAGACTTATGAAGGGTGTACTGTTTTCCCTCAAGACTATCAAATAAGTGGTCCCGAAGCCTGATCTCATGAGAAATGTGACCGGAGAGTGATAAGGTTTTTTATTATATAGGATGATGTTTTCATTGATTGGTTAACACATTAACTGTGAACTTGACCGCACAAGAATGCTCATAAATAAAGGATAAGCACATGATATATGATCTCTTGACAAAGGCAGTCGAAGCAAAAGATGTCGCTGCATGGTCGGCATTGTTCAGCGATGACTTTGAATTCGTCCGCCATAAGAGCGGAACCTCTCTCAATAAAACGCAGTCTGTTGAGATGATGAAACAGTTTATGGCCAGCGATAAAGTGGTCGAGCACAGTCGACGCTGTATCTATGAAAATGAAGACATCCTCGTCATTCACTCGGTGATGGATTTCGCTGACAATACCCGAGAGGCGATTATCGCTGTATACACCATCAAAGATGGCTTGATTGTAGCCTCTGAGACCGGAGCGACTCTCTTAAGTTAGAGTGTCACCTTGGTTGGAGAGTCACCTTGGTTGGAGAGTCACCTTGGTTGGAGAGTCACCGGTAAGCCACTTCTGATCTGTTCGTCGATCCAAGAGCTCTCGCCGATAAGTTGAACCGATTCGGTGAGGTGTCCGTAGCTTAAAAAGAGAGCCCCCGAAGAGAGATCAACGCCTAGCGGGGCCTCACCTACAATCGACAAGGTTAAGGTGTCATTCACTTCAAAGGAGGCTCGGATCAAGCACCATCCTGACGTATGAAGTGTACATTGCCATTCATCTCCTGCCGAGGTGTTTACGCTGACTTCAAGACCTTCAGGAGAGCCGGTCATGAGCTCTAAGTGGAGGGCAAGACTCCCGATGAGTTGATTCGCTTGATCGGTGATCGACCCACAAATGCCTCTGCTAGTGATGATCGCTTCACCCCACAAATCCACGAGGCCGACACAGTCTTCATCGCCAGTTTGACTAGAAATTAACTCTTGATCGACTTGAGGGAGATTAAGCTGACCGACGAGTCGGATACTACGGTTTTCATTTGCTTGACCCATGGGACCTGAAGCCGCAGCAGCTGTGTTATCGAAACCAGACCCAGGTCCAGCTACAGATCCGTTTGATGGCAAGCCACCAATAGCAGAGAGCTCGCCTGACTCCAATATATCAATCTGTTCAGCATAGAGCTGAATAGAGCCCGCTGCGCCACCGGTCATATTACTCCAAGACGTCCCTGCTCCTCCGTGGGCGATCAGTGATCCGCCCAGTGACACAGAACGCGCATAGAGATGAATATCTCCACCTGATGCGCCATAGACACCTACTGTACTGCTATTGCGACTACATGTGCTCGAATCTGGAGCTGAGGCGTCTATGATTGAGCCACGCTCTAGGCTGATGTCCTGAGCGTAAATATAGAGTCCTCCTCCTCCCTCATACCGGGGGGACAGACAGGGTTGATTAGACGGGAAACCAGCGCTTGAGTCAGGGGATATACTAAGCGCCACACCTTCGGTAAGTCGTAGCGACTGGAAACGATAGACCCCTGGGGTGGCCTCTGAAGATTCTCGGAGAACACATTGGCTGGTGGGGCCTATTTTAAACTGATCAAAAGGACAAGATAAGTAATGGCCAAAACCGTCTTCATCAACGAAGCCATCACAGTCGTTATCTAAGCAATCACAACGCGTCTCAGATTGCTCGTAATCTTCGCCAAAGTCTTGGGGGAGACAGGTGACCCATGACCCTTCATAGCAAGTTTTAAGGCGCCCTGCGCATACTCCTTGATTAGGTTCACAGCTTGGTGTGTCTCCAACGCACTCTTCAGAGTTTACTTCCATATCGAGTGATTGATCTAGTCCCATATCGAGGGGAGCAGGAGCTCCTCTGTCGATTGAGTGATCAGGCTGCATATCTTCAGTGTTGTCGACCGCCGCATCTCTAGGGATCATATCTCTCATCGGTGATCCCCCCCTATCGAAGACCATCATCTCTTCACCGATAAAGAGGTCTTCAAGAGAAGGACCTTGGTCTTTAAGAGGTGCTAGAGGGCGCTGATCCTCTTCAAAGTTACGAACTTGAGGGAGATCTAGGCAGGCAGTAAGGCTCAGGCTGATTAAGGCAAAAAGACTGATTATAGTGGTGAAATGAAGATGACTTCTCTGAGCGATCATTATTCTGCCTCTAACTGAAATGAGAGACCTCGTTCTAGTTCATCCTCTCTCCACTCAAGCGATAATCGTGAAGTGTATCCCGAGATTCGGTCTCCGTATTCGATGTTGATCAGTCCATCGAAGAGGGGGGTTGGATAGTCGGGCTCTAAGCGCTGCTTGACTTGATAGGGGCGCTGAGTCAAGAGAGTGCTGTAGATGTTACAGTTATCATTTTGAGTGATACGACAGCTCCCGATCACGCTTTGAGTAGGGACGTCAATGAATTCGACTTCGATACCGACTGGAGAATAGGAGCTATCAATGATCTCTATCATAAGGCTCGATTCGGGGTATTCCTCTGTACCGCTACATACCTGGTCGGCAGCGATGATCGCCATCCCCCACAGATCAACGATCCCATCACACATCATATTGCCATCTCTACTCTCGATCATAGAGTTCTCCTCGGTCTCGATGACGATCTCCCCGATGACTCGTACAGAGCGCTCTGGATCACCCTCTCCATCCGAAGCTGATCCAACCGCGTTAGGGTTAGCGAGGCCGGCTCCAGGTCCGGCACCTGAGGTTCCATGACGCTCCCGAGAGATCGCTAGACCCCCATAAGCAGAGATCTTACCAGCGGCCCCTATGGTTAACAGGTCAGAGTAGACCTGAACTGATCCAGCGGTACCTCCTCGACGACTACTCCATGGAGACCCTGCTCCGCCATGGGCGCTTAATCTTCCATTGAGATAAACCGAGGGAGCGTGAAGACCAATATCTCCTCCCGAGGCGCCCATGACCCCTACCCAGCTACTGTTTCGCTCACAGAAAGTAGAATTCGGCGCTGAGGCGTCTATACTCGAGCCCTCTTCAAGCCTAATTACATCAGCGAAGAGATATAGGCCCCCTCCACCCGGATAAGGAGTCATGGGAAAGACCTGAGTGTGACAAGGACGATCAGAGGGGTGACCTGCTCCAGAGTCAGCGATGACACTGAGTGATACACCTTCAGCGATCGATAAGGAGCGGAAATGATACTCTCCTGTGGTGACATCAGAAGACTCTCGAAGAACACAATCACTAGTAAGACCTTGCTGAAAAGACTCAAAAGTACAGGAGAGCCACTCTCCATTCTCCGCCTCATCAACGATTCCGTCACAATCATTATCAAGACAGTCACAGAGGCTCTCTTCCTCTTCATAAGCTGAGCCAAACTGATCGTTAGTGCATTCTCTCCACCCTGCCTCTCCATCACAAATCTTTTGAGCGCTAGCGCACACTCCTAAATCAAGGGCGCAAGGTTGGGGGGGGAGCTCTTCATCGAGCGCACCATCACAGTCGTTATCGATTCCGTCACAGAGCTCTTCTCGAGGTCTGATTTCTCCCGTGCAGATCACTTGTCCTGCAAAGCAGGAGGTGAGTCCGAGGCTACATTCGCCGGTATCCAAGCCGCATGGTAAACCTGCCCCATTAGGCTCAGCGATAAGTATCACTTGCTCATCGAGTAGAGGGAGAGGATGTAACTCCGTCGCTGACTCTCCCTCCACAGAAGGATAGGGCCCATCGATCAATCGTCCAGATTGATCAATAATCTCTATCACCTCATACCCACTGAACCGACGACCTTGTGCGCTGACATTGTAGATCAAGCGTATCTGATGCCCAGGGACAATGACCGATTGACCTCTGAGCTGGTCACCTGTAAAGGGGCTACCGCTCACTGAGGCTCCATTTTCATCTATGATATCTAGGGTCGCATATTCAGGGTCAATGATCGTGTTTTCACTGAAGCGTACTGTCAGTTCAACATAAGCGGGGGATTCATCGATCTTTCCATCACAATCATTGTCTAGATCATCACAAATCTCGGGCTGTATGTCGCATGTTAATCCGTCATCAAAGTCGTCCCCATCGATCGATTGGTCCATGAGTCCATCGATAATAGACCCTTGATCTAACCCTTGATCATTGATGAGGTTTATCCCCTGATCATCGGAATCTTGGTCATCGGAATCTTGGTCATCGGAATCTTGGTCATCGGAATCTTGATCATCGAATCCTTGATCGATCTCTGAACACTCGCAGCGAAGCTCTGGATCATCAGGTGAGCAGAGACACTCTCCCTGGTCATTGAAGGAGGTGCTTGTCTCAGTGTGGAGATTAGGATCAATACATCCACTAGTTAAAGTTACGCAGCCTAATGAGAGCGATAAAGTTGCGAGGTTGAGTATCTTTGAAGGACTCATCAGATAGACTCCTCTCTTAAGGACGAAGTTCTTAAGATTATTAAGTATTGATGACTACTACTTAAACACTGATTGCGGTTGGTCTTCAATGATTAATGAAACATGCAATGTTAAGCCCTCAGCGGACGAAAACACAGTGAAGGCACACTCCGCTGATGAAGATAAAAAATCACTTGAAGCGACTCATACACATCTATGAACCCGAATAAGATCCTTTAGTGAAATCTGTCTTTAGTAAGAGCTTAACCATTAAGCCCTCCACCGGTGATCATGGTAAACTCAACAGAAACTAGGCTCGCTTGAATATTGTTTGAGTCGTTGTAGACTGCGTTTGCTCTATCAGTCACTCTTTATGGAGGGGAAGTTCAGCGCCTAAAATTAGCGCAAAGGGGTGAGGGAATGGCGAAAGCTCCATAAGATGAGGAGGGGCCACCGATCACTTGGTATTCTGGATCAAAAGTGCCATCGCCATTCCCGCGGTAGAGGCGAGTCTCTCCTGGCGTGTCATAACTGACAGTTCGGACCCCAATGATCAGATCCATGAAGCCATCGAAGTCGAAATCAAAGGTCCGCCCGCTTGACTCTCGTCCGAGCCTCTCGCCACCACCCTGCTCGACAGCATCAGTAGGGTTAATATCGATCGCGCTGATCGCCTGGTCATTGAATGTTCCATCACCTAAACCAAGATATGTCCACGCTTCGCCAGAGCGACCATCATCATCAAACCCCATAAGAACATCCCCCGCACCATCAGCATTAAAATCAGCGAATAAGATCGTGTTGACTGGGGCTTGTTCCCTATTGATGTTGTGTATAAATGACTGGGTGGGGTTAGAGAAACCTCCTTGGCCATCTCCATTGAGGACATAGAGTCTAGTCGCTGAGTTTCCCCCAGAAGCATAGGTCGCTAAGGTGAGGTCAACAAAGTCGTCAATATCAGGGTTCAGGTTGACCGCTTGAGCGGCGATTCGAGCGGTCCACTCCCCAACGACCGCAGAGCTTATTGACATGGCGGGGAGGGTCATGAAAAAGCATTCATCTTCCGCGAGAGGGCTAGTCGCGCAGTTTGAATTGGGGTGGTCATTGTTGAGATACACTTGAATCTCTCCGGAGACAATATTCTGCCCACTAGGGCGAACAATCTGTCGGCTGATAATATCAAATCGATCATCTCCGTTTACATCAGCAGTAATCCCAAAGATATCTTTAATCACGATACCTAGATCGTGACGGATAAACTCATCGGCTTTGATATCTCTAGTAAAGTGATACATGTACCGTTCTCCAGTGCCAATATTGAACGGGGTTGATTGGGCCATAAAGTCCATGACCCCGTCTCCATCGAAGTCACCAATTGAGAAATTAGTATAGCTCAAGGTTTCTCCGTTATGAATAATCGGCTCGCCGATGATGACAGACTCTCTAAAGCTACCGTCACGATTACTAAGAAAGAGATCGATCTGCCCATCTTCTCTAGCGCGGAGCATAAACTCAGGGAAGGGGTCTCGTGGATATGGATCTTGATCATCGAGAATACCATCACTATCGGTGTCATCATTTAAGTGACTAGAGAGACGGCAGTCTTCTCCATAGGCCTGCTCTTCGAGATCACTGAGTCCATCATTGTCATCATCTTCATCAGCCCCGTCTCCTATGCCGTCTCCATCGGTGTCTCTTGATTCATTCGGGTCATCGGGAAACAGATCAAGGTCATCGGGAACGCCATCTTGGTCACGGTCGGGGAGTGGCTCTTCACCAGCCATCTCACCTGCGACTTCACCGGCGGTCTCGCCAGCTGTTTCACCGGCAGTGTCACCGGCAGAGTCACCGGCAGTGTCACCGGCAGTGTCACCGGCAGTGTCACCGGCAGAGTCACCGGCAGAGTCACCGGCAGTGTCTCCAGCAGTGTCTCCAGCAGTGTCTCCAGCAGTGTCTCCGGCAGTGTCACCGGCAGTGTCACCGGCAGTGTCACCGGCAGTGTCACCGGCAGTGTCACCGGCAGTGTCACCGGCAGTGTCACCGGCAGTGTCACCGGCAGTGTCACCAGCGATTCCTGCATCCCGGAAGCGATTGTCAACGCCCACTGCGCTGTCATTAACCTGACAAGCGCAGAGCGATATGGCGAGTAAAGTGCTCGAATAGAGAGATACACTCATATGGTGGGTATCGGAGACTCGATTATGGAGTGATCTGATCATGTTTATCCTCTTTAACTCCTATTGTTTTAGGCTCAGAGGTTACTAATTACCGATGAGCACGAGTTAGTCTAGAGTAAAAGCGAGTCCTCTCTCGATCTCCTCTCTTTAACGCTACTTAGGTTAGGCAGACGCTGCTGTTGACTTGCTGCTGTTGACTTGCTGTTCTTGACTTCTGAGGTCGTCTAGCGAGACATTAATAGATCACATAATCTACTCTCGCTCGCGCGACTCAGACGACACAAGGAGTCTCACTTGAACGCCCCTTTTCAATATGCCCCCCTCCTTCCCCTAGGTGACGATGAGACTGAATATCGTCTCCTCACCCCTGACTATGTCTCTACCTTTGAGGCGGAGGGAGAGCGTTTCCTTAAAGTACATCCTGAGGGACTCACTTATCTCACCGGAGTGGCGATGAAGGAGATCGCTCACTATTTACGCACTAGTCACCTCGCGCAGCTGCAGAGGATATTAGATGACCCAGAGGCTTCATCGAATGATCGCTTTGTCGCCCTCGATCTTCTCAAGAACGCCTCTATTGCCGCTGGTGGGATTCTCCCCTCCTGTCAAGACACTGGCACCGCGATTGTGATGGGTAAAAAAGGACAGAGAGTGTTTACCGGCGGGGGTGATGAAGAAGCGATCGCGAAAGGGGTCTATCAGACCTATACAGAGAGTAACCTCCGCTACTCTCAGCTCGCCCCGATGGGGATGTATACTGAGCAGAACACCAAGAACAACCTCCCCGCTCAAATAGAGCTCTATGCCGAAGACGGAGATGCTTATAAGTTCCTATTTATGGCTAAAGGAGGAGGGTCAGCCAATAAGAGCTATCTCTTCCAAGAGACCAAAGCCTTGCTTAACCCAGAGAGTCTTAAGGCTTTCTTGGCTGATAAAATCGCCAAGATCGGCACTGCTGCTTGCCCGCCCTATCACTTAGCGATCGTCGTTGGAGGAACCTCTGCGGAGCACGCTCTCAAGGTCGCTAAATTAGCGTCTGCCCGCTACCTAGATGGGATGCCTACCGAGGGGAGCCTCGCAGGACATGGAATCAGAGTTCCGGAGCTTGAGGAATCGGTATGGGAGATGACCAAACAAATGGGGATTGGGGCTCAATTTGGGGGGAAATACTTTTGCCACGATGTGAGGGTCATCCGTCTCCCTCGTCATGGCGCTTCCTGTCCAGTAGCGATCGCTGTCTCTTGCTCAGCCGATAGACAAGTGAAAGCTAAGATCAATGCTCAAGGTTTATGGATCGAGAGACTAGAGCATGACCCTGCTCAGTTCCTCCCTGCTCCGACCGGTGAAGAGCTTGGCGGTGAGGTAGTTAAGGTTGATCTTAACCAGCCGATGTCAGAGATTAGAGCTCATCTTAGCCAATATCCTATCAAGACTCGCCTCTCGCTCAGCGGGACGCTGATCGTTGGGCGTGACATCGCTCACGCCAAGCTCAAAGAGAGAATCGACAACGGAGAGGGCCTTCCCGATTATGTGAAGGACCACATTATTTATTACGCAGGTCCTGCTAAGACGCCTGAGGGTTATGCGAGTGGCTCATTTGGTCCGACGACTGCGAGTCGTATGGACGCTTATACTGACCTCTTCCAATCTCATGGGGGGAGTATGATTATGCTCGCTAAGGGGAATCGCTCCCAAGCGGTCACTGACTCTTGCAAAGCCCATGGCGGTTTTTATCTAGGTTCTATCGGTGGGCCCGCCGCCCGCCTCGCTCAAGATTGTATTCGGAAGGTTGAGGTTCTCGAATATCCCGAGCTAGGAATGGAAGCGATTTGGAAGATTGAAGTTGAGGACTTCCCTGCTTTCATTGTCGTTGATGACAAGGGAAATGACTTCTTCACCGCCATTAAGCGAGAGCGTGAAGCCCTAACTGTGATCGGGGGTTCTTAATGAGACGATCTCTCCTGGTATCTAGATTACACTTTTTTGGTCATATCTTAAACTCTACTATCTTAGGCTACATCACTTTAAGTATTAGCTTGGTAAGCATAGCTCAGGCGCAGAATTCTCAGCCGAAAGAGATGGGTGATGGTCAACTTAGCGCTGATCAAACAAAAAAGGTTGACCCATTGGCTTGTCAAGGTCAATGGGGAGGACATTGGTCTCCGTCTCGTGGAGATCAGGCTTCTTCTTGTGAATGTGTAGTTGGCGAATCGACATGGTCACTGATCTCCCGAGAACCGCTTACGACACAGAGCGTAAAGGAGCAATGCATAGCGCTATGTAAAGAAACAGCAGTGCCTACTCCTAAAGGAAAGTGCGGTCCATTAGCGGCAGTCTTGGCTAAAGCGATAAGTTATCCTGAGAGCAAACGGGAAGCAGTGAGTGAGACTCTTCATGGAGAGACCATCAGCGACCCATACCGTTGGCTGGAAGACGATCGTAGCGAAGAAACAGGAGAGTGGGTTAAGCGACAAAATAAACTCACTCGCCAATATCTCGACACTCTGACACAACGCGACACCTTAAGAGCTAAGATAGAGGGTGTATGGAACTATGCTAAGATGTCTACGCCTACTCTCGTAGGGGACGCGGAGACAGGGCGGCTCTTCTACACCTATAATACTGGGTTAGAGAATCAAGCAAAGCTCTATACACGCTCAGTAAGTGAATCTCATCGCGAGGCGCGAGTGATCCTTGACCCCAATACTCTCTCCGAAGATGGAACAATCGCCTTAAAGCTCTATAAACCGAGCAAGCGAGGACACTATCTCGCTTATCAGTTCGCTAAAGGCGGCTCAGATTGGGTAGAGGTTAAAGTTCGTGATGTCCGCGCAGGCCAAGATCTAAAGGATCACCTCAAGTGGATAAAATTCAGTGGGATCACTTGGGATAAGGAGGGAAATGGATTTTATTACAGTCGCTATGATGCTCCGGATGAGGGCTCAAAGCTGACCGAGGTTAACGAATATCAAAAACTTTACTATCATAAGCTAGGTCAAGATCAGTCTATGGATCAGTTGATCTATGCCCGTGCCGACCATAAAGAGTGGGGTTTTGATTCTGAGGTGAGCGAAGATGGGTCGTTGTTGATCATCACCATATGGCAAGGTGCTTCTGATAAGAATCAGCTCTTTTACAAGCGCCTAGATCAAGAGGGAAGCCCTGTGATCCCCTTAATCTCGGAGTTTAATCATAGTTATCGTTATCTAGGTAATGAAGGTGAGACCTTATGGTTGCAGACCGATCGTGACGCTCCTCGCGGTCAGGTAATCAAGATGCAGCTCAACCAAGCTGACCCCTCAGGGTATACCACTGTTGTCCCCGAGCAAGCAGAGGCCCTCACCGACTCACAACTCATCTCTGATCGCTTGGTTCTTCATTACCTAAAAGATGCTAGCAGTCAGGTGAGGTTCTTTAATCTCTACGGCTCGTCTCAAGGGCAGCTTCCTCCTTTAGGTGTAGGGAGCATTGGGGCGCTCAGCGGTGGACGTGATAGCAATGTGAGCTATTTCTCATTTAGGAGTTTCTCTCAACCGACGATGATCTATCGATTCCATCACTTCACCCGATCGCTTAAGGTCGTCTTCCGACCAAAGTTAGATATAGACACTAGCGTCTTCAAGACCGAACAAGTGTTCGTGACCTCCAAAGATGGAGCTAAAATCCCTGCTTTCATTATCTCCTCGACTCAAGCGAAGGTCACGGGACCTCGTCCAACAGTGCTCTATGGATACGGTGGGTTTAATATCTCACTTACGCCTTATTTTAAGCCCGACCTCCTGCCTTGGTTACAACAAGGCGGAGTATATGTCGTCGCGAACCTAAGGGGGGGTGGTGAATATGGTGAGGAGTGGCACAAGGCAGGCATGAGAGATCAAAAGCAAAACGTCTTTGATGATTTCATCGCAGTCGCTGAGTGGCTCATTGAGTCCAAGCGCACTCGCGCCGACCTCTTGGGGATTTATGGAGGCTCTAACGGAGGTCTACTCGTTGGTGCTTGTGCTCAGCAACGACCCGACCTTTATGCTGCAGCCATGCCTGCGGTGGGAGTGATGGATATGCTTCGCTTTCATAAGTTTACTATCGGATGGGCATGGATTCCTGAGTACGGAGACCCTTCTTCGGCGAAGGACTTTCCTTTCCTGAGAGCATATTCTCCATTGCATAATATGAAAGAGGTTCGTGCACCAGCCACCTTAGTCTTGACCGCTGATCATGATGATCGAGTGGTCCCCGCACACAGCTTTAAGTACATCGCGACCCTTCAGGAGACTCACCGCGGAGGAGGGCCGACGCTGATCAGAATTGATCGTCAAGCGGGTCATGGGGCAGGGACTCCCACCGCCAAGCGGATTGACGCTGCTGCCGACCGATGGGCCTTCTTTGCTCACCACCTCAAGCTCGCTAAAGAAGTGATGACACCCTCTGGTTTGGAACATTAAGAGATACTCACGGTGAAGACTCGCGGGAGCGGCACAGTGAGCGCTGACTTGAGTATCGATCTTAAGACTCATTCAAGATATCCCTGTCGGGTCATACATAGTATGATCTTACCGATACTCCTCTTAGTGATCTTAAGCGCTTTAAGAGTCGATGGAGCACCGAGGCCAGAAGATGTAATAGGCTCATCTCCCAACTCGATGACTTCTCCTCCATGGCGATCTCTCTCTTGGGCTCTCGCTCATCACACTGTCACTCATCAGTCACTTGAGCCACGCACTTATAGAGGAGACCAAACTCAAAGTGAGCGAGGTACTCTCATCGGTCAACGTTCTCGGGCTTATCTCTCACAGCCATTTTCACTTAAGGCAGAGTGGGAGGCATGGGTAGAAGTTCATGCTTTACTCTCTGACCCATTATCTATCCCTGATGGGGTACTAAACAGGAGTATAGTTAAAGGAAGGGCTTATAGAGGTGGTGAGTACAAAGAGCTCATATGGATGAGGAAGTCTTTTGCATGTAGTCACTGGCAGCGATATGAGCGCTTTGTTGAGCTCTCTCCAACGCTTCATCAGACGGCAGATCTCAGTCAGAGCTGTCCACAGCTCTCTCAATACCTCACTGACTATGGCGAGGCTAATATAGAATTACTCTTCATTGGAGATCTCACAGAGGATCCCGCCTCCGCTTTTGGGCACATGTTGTTAGGTGTTGAGGCTCACTCATCATCTATCGCTTTGCAGCGATCGATGATTCTCTCTTTCTCGGTGCCCTCCATACAAGGAATGTGGCATGCGCTCCGTCTTCTATTTACAGGCGGAGAAGGTGTTTATCAATTCACTGACCTGATCCAAACTTTGGAACGGTATCGCAACGGAGAGCGGAGAGATATCTGGCGTTATCCGCTAAAGCTCTCTTCGGTTGAGAAGAGAAGAGTACTCATGGGGATCTGGTCTCTCACCGGACTCAAAGAGACCTATACCTTTGCTGGTGATAACTGCGCATCGAAGATCTCTCTTCTGATGGCTAACGCGACTCAAAACTTTGACTTATATTCTAAGCTACCCTGGCCAAGAGCACCTCTTGAGCTTATCACTCTTTTTGCTCAAGCAGGATATCTCGCTCCACCTCATTATTTACCAAACCCCATAAAGAGACAACGAGGGATTGAGGCTCTACTCGCTAAGCTCAGAGATCAATCATTACTCGATCAAACTGTATTTGATCGGTTAGCTCTTGAGGGAAAGCTCAATGAGCGAGCGATCAAAGAGGGAGAGGTTATGACCGAAAGAGGTGAGCGGTCAAAGAGAGAGAGAGAGGTCCTGTCTAATGAGCGAGCAGCGCTCCTACAGAGGATGGTCGTCCAAACTCCTCCGCGGGTAACTACAGTGACAAAGTTCCACATTATTAGTGAGAGCGCACCTCCTCATACAGCGACCGCTTACCCTGAGTTGAAGTTAGGTATAAGGTGGAGAGAAACTAGCTCGGATAATGGGCACCAGCTTCTCTATGCATCTCCACTAAGCTACGCCATAAAGGGTCGTTGGCGAGGACAAGGCTTTGATGAACGGATCGGAATTGGTCAGATGTCTGATCGCGAATGGTCTCTGCTCGACCTCTCAGTTTTCGCTCTTCAAGACCCTCGCTTAAGAGGTGGAGAAGTGAGGGGACAGAACTCCTTGGTAAATGAGGCAGATGAGACAGTGAGACATACCACACGCCGATTATTACTAGGGCGGCTCTCCTTATTACAGATTAAGCAAAGGACACTCAGTGATGATGGATCTTGGTCATGGGATTTTCACTTAGCGTATGAGAGTGGTTTTTTCGCCCATTACTTATTAGGGAAGACTTGGGGGACATCTCCCTTAATCAGCGAATCTCTTTCATCTCTATCTAAATCTGAACAAGGGAGAGAACTCAGTGAGAAAGGGTTGAGCGCTCATCAAGATCGAAGTCAACTCTTCTCTTGGCTCCCCGTCTTCCCCTCATCTTATTACTCAAGAGTCGCTAGAGGTAATATGTTCTCGTTATCACAGTGGCGACTGTCACTCTTGGGAGGGACCACTCTTTTGCCCTGTCATCAGCTAACCTCTCTCTTGATAACTGACCAAAAAGGATTTTGCCTCAAAGAGGAGACACCCTTCTCTCTCAATCTCACTATAAACCTTCGAGGTGTTGTTCCGGTCTCTTCATGGATGAGTATGTATATTGATCATGCCTCAAGTGTCCAAAGCCTCTCTAATAATAAAAGCCCGTTCTCTACACACCGAGATCACCTGTTTAACAATGATCTAACCATCTCATTCCATCCGACTTTTAGCCCTGACTCCAACTTTTGGGGTCTCTCTCTGTATACCCAAGTCGTTCACAGAGTAAGCCTTTATTATAATGTATCAGAGCGTTTGTCTCCTTCAGTCAGTGCGAGTAGAGAAGCGTCAACAACACTCTCGATGGGTATACAAATAAATCGATGATCAAATCCAATAAGTAAATAGCTCAGCTGAGCTATTTAAATGGACCAGCCTAGTTAATGATCATACTGAGGCAGGGTTAACGAGACAGGGTTAACGAGGTTTATTATCGCTTGAGTGAGTAAATAGCTCAACTGAGCTATTTAAATGGACTGATTTGGAGATGTGTTTTCGAAGGGCTCCCTATAAGTCTCTAATAGATAAATAGCTCAGTTGAGCTATTTAAATGAAGCAGACCTAGGATCTTGAACAGATAAATAGCTCAGCTGAGCTATTTATCCATAAAGAGTTCACCTTCAAAGAACTTGATCAGCTCGGTTCGATCAAGTAAGCGAGCGGCGGCGAGACTTAGCGCGAGGTAAGCATGCACCACCACTTCTTTGGTAGGGTTACCCTTCACAGCCCCCCTTAAAGCGATTAAATGAGCCTCTATTGTATTGAGGTCTCCTCTCATGAGCGGTCCGGTAAGTTGTTCCTTGAACACTTGTAGCGGTGTGTGGGGGTCTTCATTTATAAGAGTATTCGTTGATTGATTATTGGTCGAAGTCTCAAGGTCGTTGAGATAGGCGCTCAATGCAGAATGGTATAAATGCTGGACAGCGGCTCGAGCCTCTCTTCGAGGTATTCCGATTTCTTCAAGTAAGAGCTCGCTAAGCGAGAGAGGTACCATGGACAGATTCGCTCCGATAACTGCCGCGGCATGATAGAGGAGACGATGATCCTCGTTAACAACATCAGGGCAGGAGTCAGAATATTTTTCTGCCAGTTGTTCTTGTTTATCTAGAGCTGAGTTGGCCAAAGAGGGTAGGTTGAGAACGTTCCCCTTGAGATCATTAACGAGACTTGAGAGGAGCTCATAAGCGGTGGCATGACCCGTGATGAAATAAGCAACTCCATGAAGAGCCTCAGGTGGGGTTTGCGAAGTTTTAAACGAATAAAGTGGGTGACATTGAGCCGTTTGCATTCCCCATTTTTTAAGAGGTTCTAATCGCCTTGGAGAAGCGATTCCTGAGCAGTGAGCAACGACTTGAGGAAGTGGGGAGTTATTTCTTGAGAGCTGGGAGGGTCGCAGAGAAGAGAGCAGAGAGGATAACAGCGAGGAGATCGGTTCGATTTTGTCATCTCTCGAGGCGATGAGCCAAAGGTCATAAGAGGAGGCTTTGGCAATTAATGATCTCAAATCATCAATCGCCTCTCTCTCTTTGAGCGCGAGGAGCTCTCTGAGGCTGACCGAGCTTACTCTGAGTCCTGCTCCCCTTATTGCCAATGCTAAACTTCCTCCACAGCGACCTCTTCCCCAAATAAAAACCGAGGGCCTCTTGGTCTGTATTGAAGGCTCATGAGGATGAAGCGCGCTCTCCTCAGAGATGGGCTGCGAGGGGTTACTATACAGACGCGAGATCTCTTCTCTCAAGAGATGAGGGATCCAACTAAGCGGAGGCATCTCCCACTCTTGCTGTTCGATAGGTAAACTCAGATGAGTTCTGATCTCACTCGATGAAACAGAGGGGAGGGCCGGCCCAATATCAAATTGAAGAGAGCTTTGGGCATTGATCATTGAGCTCTCATGTCCTGGGCGGCTCATTACGATTAAAGGCCATCGGTTACAGAGCTCATTAAATCGATACCATTTATGGGAGACTGATAAGTTGTCTGAACCGATGACTAACTTAAAGAGGGTTTCGGGGTAACGCTTAGAGAGCTCTTCTAACGTGTCATAAGTTCTCCCACTGAACATGGGTTCACTCTCTATTTCGCATATATGGACGTTCTGCATTGAAGCGCATGCCCGCCTAAGCAAGTGAGCTCTCTCTTCAAACGGACGCATGTTCTTGTTAAAGACATGCTTAAATGAAGGTAAGAACCACACCTCATCAATGTCAGCTCTAGTGATCAAGTAAGTCACGGTGAAGAGGTGAGCTAGGTGAGGTGGATTGAAAGCACCACCAAAGATAGCGATCGTTTTGGGTCGATGCTGATTAATCATCGACTTGATGACCACCGAGCGTGAGGAGACTCATTTTCCTTTTGTAAGCCCGATATATTTTTTGACTTGACTCTTCTCTTTACCTGTCTGTGCATATTTCCGAGCTGAAGACCATTCCTGGCGGGCTTTGCTGTAATTCTTCTGCTTGAAAGCCTTCATCCCTCTCTTAATATACGCACCAAAACGAGCTTTCTTCTGTTTTGTCGTGAGAGACCCCTTCTTCTTAACGGCGGCTTTCTTAACGGCGGCTTTCTTAGCGGCGGCTTTCTTAGCGGCGGCTTTCTTAGCGGCGGCTTTCTTAGCGGCGGCTTTCTTAGCGACAGCTTTCTTAGCGGCGGCTTTATCAGCGGTAGCTTTCTTAGCGGCGGCTTTATCAGCGGCGGCTTTATCAGCGGCGGCTTTATCAGCGGCGGCTTTATCAGCGGCGGCTTTATCAGCGGCGGCTTTATCAGCGGCGGCTTTATCAGCGGCGGCTTTATCAGCGGCGGCTTTATCAGCGGCGGCTTTATCAGCGGCGGCTTTATCAGCAGCTTCTTTATCAGTAGCTTCTTTATCAGTAGCTTCTTTATCAGTAGCTTCTTTATCAGTAGCTTCTTTATCAGCAGCTTCTTTATCAGTAGCTTCTTTATCAGCGGCGGCTATACTAGCAGCTTCTTTATTAGTGGTGGTTTTCTCTTCAATAACGGTTTCATCAGCACCGAAATCGGTATAAGAATAATAAGTGACTACCGCAGCAGTAACCGCTAAGAGTCCCCCCAAGATAAAGGGGAACATATTGACCCGGTTTGGTTGTTGGTCGTCCACATAGGCGATATCTGAGTCAAACCAATCAACTTGTTTAACATTCAGAGTGTTTGCTATTGGAGTCAAATGGTCCGGCATAGGAGTTACGATCTCTTTGAGGATCGGGCTGTTAGAAGCGGGCTTGGCCAGTGTACTCGATTCACTGCTTACGGCGGACGTCTGTAATGGCTCAGCTGATCTAACTCTAAATACTGGGTCGGCTTTGTCAGCAGCGGCTTTGTCAGCAGCGGCTTTGTCAGCAGCGGCTTTGTTAGCAGCGGCTTTGTTAGCAGCGGCTTTGTCAGCAGCGGCTTTGTCAGCAGCGGCTTTGTCAGCAGCGGCTTTGTCAGCGGCGGCTTTGTCAGCAGCGGCTTTGTCAGCAGCGGCTTTGTCAGCGGCGGCTTTATCAGTAGCGGCTTTGTCAGAAGCGGCTTTGTCAGAAGCGGCTTTGTTAGCAGCGGCTTTGTCAGCAGCGGCCTTTGCGTGCTCCTCTCTCTCCCGATCAAGAGTAGCTCTCATCTCTTCAGTCATGACGAAGCCAGCAACAGTTCTAGCGAGCTCAGGAGGCTTCTCTTTTTTTGAAGGAGTGGCCGGAGCATCGGATGAGTTAAGCGCAGTTTTGGACTCTTTTTGCATCTGAACTTTTCTCGGAAGGTGTCTACATACTGAGTGGGATCAGCGATTAATCGAAAGGAAGATTTAATACATTAGGTATCAAATAGTGGTTCAAGAGTCACGTTGTAAGATGACTCTATAAACGATACTGAAAGACATAAACACTTTTATATCATCGTACATACTCTATCTCAAAGAGGAAAACTCGAGTTAAAGAGGGTTATGTTGTATCTTACTTGTATTCAACAAAAAAACATACTCAAGATCGATACTTTTACCCTGTTCCTAGAGATACTTTTAAGTGGGCACATTATGACCAAAGGTCTGACCTCGAGGGAAATCGACGTTATGCGAAACCGCCACGAAGGTCTTTCATCAAATAGGTATTACATCTTTCTTGTGTAGTGTTCTTGCGTTCAAACACTCACCTGTAATAGACTTTTTTGGCACGATCGTACAAAGAAGAGAGCAATATTTATGTCCGCTCAAAGTATAAAGCCTCAAGCTGAGTCAACCGTTAATGTGTCCCAAGACACGATTCCTTATCAAGAGTACCTACTCCGAGTCCTCTTCGCGAGCTTTCAACCGGCTGTACGTCTTGGTCTTGAGCTCAATTATCCTTTGGACACCATCAAAGAGATGATGACCTTAGCTCTGTGGAAGGAGGCTAAGGCCAAACATAACACCATTAACCTCATCTCACTCATATTCGGCAAGTCAACTAGAACGCTGAAAACCCTCTCGGCACGATACAATAGGGGACGTTTCTTCCAACAGAGTGAGATGAACCTTTGTAGACAAGTAGAAGACTTGCTTCAGAAAAGACCGATGTGTCTCGAAGAGCTCTCTAGGCGTCTCCCCCACTACAATGAGTTTGATGGCGCCTCTCTGGCCATACAGATGTTGCTGAAGACCGGTCGAGTAGAAGAGGAACTCCGAGAGGGTAAAGTTGTCTACATCCCCATCACTCGCCATCATAATCTATACAGTGATGATTGGGAAATGAGAATAGATGCTTTATCCGAGCACAGTGCAGCAATCTCAGAGACTCTCAGGCTTAGGTTTCTTGAGTCAACCCCCGACCCTCGAACGATGGCGCGAACTTTCACTTTTCAAGCGAAAGAAGAAGACATTGTTGCTTTTCAAGAGGAGCTGCTCGATTTTATAAGAAAACGATATCGAGAGTTAGAAAAAAGTGCACTCGAGCATCAAGAGTCGGATGACCCTTCATCTTTCGAGGAAAACAGTGATGAGGCGACCCTATCTTCTCAGGTCTTCGATCAAAGATCTAATCCTATTGCTGAAGAGATCGCTTCTGCAGTGTCAAGTTTTTCACTATACCTAGGGGTCACACCTACGCCTAAAGTAATAGGGACCCCCGATCAGTAACCCGATCCAAGTACGATGATATTAAGATAGAAGACTAATCAACTCGTTAGGAAGTGAAGATGTTAGCTTACAACAGACTACTACAAGCATGTTGCACAATCGCCCTCCTATTATTCGTGTCATGCGGTGAGGATGAGCAGTCCAACGCTATGAATGAGCACGCCGACTCAGAGTTGTTGACCGAGCTTTCATCAAATGATCAAGAGTTAAACCTAAGTCAGCAGCTCCCCCTTGAATTTGAGTTATCTAACTCTGATAGATCAGAATATCGCTCTACATTGAATGGGATCTATCAGGAGTTAACCACCGATGAACAAGCTGTCGGCTCTTCGCCGGCTGCAGACCCCACTGAGAGCTGTGATCGATGTGGGAGGGAGACAGGCTTCTTGCCTGCGTTGGAGATCTCTATTGAGCAGTTTCTACATGTAGAGATGAAAGCATTGACCTTTGGCCTCGTCTCTTGGTCAATTGATCAAGATGAGCTCGCTAACGCGATTGAAGATATCCTCGGATCAGAATCACCTGAAACAATAGCGATGTCTTATCGTTTGACACTGGTGAGAGTCGATATGACTGAGATCAGTGAAGAGATGGCGATGCTCGCCACCAATGGAGAGCTGCTCGCTAATGAGTCATCAGACGCGATCTCAGTCTCTAGGGTAGTCACAACAAGCGAAGAGATGGGGCTCACCTTAGATCATGGCTTCTCTTATTTGCTCTTTGTCAATGCGACCGAAACTAGTACCAAGTTAAGCTCTTTAGCATCCGCTCCTGTACTCATACACTGCTTTGAAGGAGCGCATGATCAGGATAATGGCGGGTGTGTACAAATCACAAACCTTTGAGGTCATGGAGAACTCTCCTCAAATCAGAGAGTCGGCGTGATTAAAACGAGAATAGAGAAATACTGTTGACGAGCTCAATCTCACTCACTTAGCTTGCATTATACTTGGGGATGTGCGACCAAATATCTAAGGCAAATTGAGGTGAGGAGTCTATGAGAAATCAGCAAGATCGAAAGATCAGCGTTCAGGTATTTGACCGTTATACAGAGCCCCATCTTCAAGGTGACAAACGAGAGAGTAAACGTGACCAATGCTACGTTCTTCCTCAAGTGACGACCTCTGAGTTCAGCTATCGAGATGAGATCCCGACTCCCATTTCGCTCAGAGTGAAAGATCTGCTGGAGTCCAATATCGGTGGGGCGGTGCTCTTCGCTGAGACGGATGGTCTCGAAGAAGCGCATGATGAGGTAAATCGTCAGCAGCCTGACCCTGTCGTAAAGGGAGGTCAGAACGACTTCCTGCTTGATGAGACAGAAGAGATTAGTACTAGTGACATACTAGACTCTAGATTGTGGGAAGTCTGGGTACGTAGAGAGAATGAGGTCAGCCACTCTCAATCGAAACTTCATCCTACTCTATTGAGCCTCACTGCAGAGCCGTCCGAAAGATCTCAAAGAGTTAAACTTTGGAATCAAGTGCTCCCCCAATCAGTCGCGTTTAATAGTACCCCAGATAGGGCCGAGACCCAAGAGACACTAAGAGTCGATCCTTTTCTAGCTAATACGCTGAGTTTTGGTACTAAAGATACTCTATTTGACATTGATGAAGACTTGGAGTCAGAGGTCCCCTCTGAGACAGAGGCCGACGAGACCAGCCAGATGTCTACATGTGGTTTCCAAGTGTTACAGTATAGAGTCATCCATCGTCCTCTCAAAATTACTAGACTCTCGAGTCTCGCGCATCAAGCTCGACCAAACCATGAAGAGCAGCATGATACCCGATCTACAAACCAGATCGTGAGGACGATAGATCATAAACATTTACAGGGCGTTTACGAATCGATCAAGCCACTGTTAAAGCTCGTTGAACAGCTTCATCTACGTGATCTGAGCCTAGGAGGGTTTGACCCTTCTCTCTTTGGCTATGACGAAGAGCTCACCGATACGGTTAAGCCTCTCTACCCTTTGCCCCTATACGATATGAGTAATGCACAGCCCCCCATCAGCACATGTGGTGAAGAGTCTATGCTTC
Organism: uncultured bacterium; assembly: GCA_943788935.1. Classification (GTDB taxonomy): domain Bacteria; phylum Myxococcota_A; class Bradymonadia; order UBA7976; family VGTA01; genus CAKZRU01. The sequence goes on from CALSSE010000001.1 coordinate 118,508, forward strand.
ATACAGGGTTCTCACCGCCAGAGGTCTATGGGTATTTTGATGCTCGCCCAACAAAGCGTAGTGATGTATTTAGTGCTGGGATGGTCCTCTATTATGCTCTCACCGACTGTCCTCGATTCCCCGAGACGCGTCGTCCCTTCTTTAGACTCCCTTCTCCGTTTGTCTATCGTCAAGATTTAGCCCCAGAACTCGTCGCGGTGATTTATCGTGCGATATCACCCTGCCCCGATCGACGTCAGCAAAATCTTAGCGAGCTGATTAAAGATCTAGAGTGGGCTCTCAGCAGCAACTTAAAACGTCAGAAGAGACCTCAAGAGGGTCTCAGACTTGAAGCCGCTCATGAGATACATATTGGCCTACTAAAAGGACAATACAATCCCATCAATCAAGATGATCTCTTCTTAGGGTATCAAAATGAGATCGATCTCGGTCTGTTCGTTGTTACTGATGGAGTGAGTATTTGTGAGTATGGCTCCGGTGATCTCGCCAGTGGTTTTGTACGAGAGACCGCTGTAGAAAACTGGAGAGATCTCTGCCAATTACAGACCTTAACTGAAGACGAAGATACCCTCTCAGAGATTACATTAGGTATGATCGAGGGCGTCGCCGGTAATTATGGGAAATTTCTCACCCAATTGGTGAATGACTCGAATCGGCGTATCGGAGAGTATGTTAATCAACAGCTCCCTGTGTTCCACGGACCACCAGAAGGTATTATGGCGGCTACGATTGTCGCAGCGGTGATCAATCAAGGTACCGCTACTTTCACTTCGGTTGGCGACAGTCGTATTTACCTAGTCAGAGACGGCTATATAGTAAATCTTATGTACGATGAGGATTTATATACCCATCTTCTTCAGGCAAAACAGTCTCCTACGCAAGCTCAGCAGAGCCCATCTGCGAGCGCTCTTATTCATTGCGTCGGGGAGTTTACAAAGAATGAAGAACAGAAGTTAATCCCTTCTAGGATCTCTCCGCAACTAAAGGAACTTAAGCTACTACCTGGCGATCACCTGCTTCTGTGTTCAGATGGAATCCCTGATTATGCGGGGGTTAATGAAGAAGATGCAGAAGAGAAAATGAGAAAGTGTGTACAAGATTCGTACAATATTCATCATTCAGCCTTTGAGCTTATCTCTTTAGCTAATCGTGGCGGAGGAGGAGACAACTTATCGTGTATCGTATTGAAGTTTACGTCTGACTTCGATGAGGGTGATGAGAGAGAAGGTCAATCATGAACTCGGCGACAGATCACCTGAAAGTAAGCTCACTCTTTGGACTCTCTTATTCTGTACAACGGCAAAGCACTGAGCATCAGGGGACTTCGATCTCTGTGTTGATCTCTGCGGGGAGCGCAGAGGTTTTGAATATAGTAGAAGGCGATAGAGAGGATTGGGGGGTCCTCGTGACCCATGGTATTGAAACCGAGCATGTAAAGAATATTATTGAAGCGGTGGAGATTTGCTCTGTTGATAATGTTAATCGGAGATTTATCACCACTGCAGGAGATGAACTCTTCACGGAGCGAATGTCAGTTGAGGAGAATAGAAAGTCTCTTAGAAGTAGACTCCCTATCCTCGCTCAAATCGTTGACTTACAGCAAAAGTTCATCAACGAGTCCAGTCTCACTCAAGAGTATGCACATCATCTCATGTCAGAGAAGACGACCGGATCTAATGACGCCGTCGCCGAAGATGGCCATTTGGAGACCGAGACTCGACCTTTCCAAGCGGATATGATCTCCAACACCGTGGACATTAATCCGGATGATTTCTCGGATAAGGTGAAAGTGACTCACACAAAAGGTCATTTATTGATCATCGCTAGCGGTGCTTTTGAGTCGATAACCCCCAACCTTGTACCCAAAGATCTTAAAAGTTTTGAGAGCATCACGATCTACTTCTGTGCTTCACATACTCTACAGCTCTCATGGCAGCGCTGGGCGAGCCAAGTGGGCGCAACCTTATTCTGTGCTAAAGACTATCAGCCACACCTGCTCGCAGCTCGACTTCAGTGGGTGAGTCGCAGCGCTCCTCGACGAGCGATTCACCTCTCTACTGCCGATGGCTTTTCGATTTCAAGCGTGACTCACATCTCGCCGACTCCTAGCCCTGTACCGGTCGAATATAGAGGCCGAGAGCGAGCGGCTAGATCAGTGACATTGTGGACTAATATCACCAATGGCCAAGATCGCTGGGTGACCGTGGTGTCTCTCCGTCGAATCAGCTCAAATACTACTCAACCGACCCTGTCGGTCGACCCTGGTGGGCAGCGTTTAATGACGTTATATATCGATGAACTCTCTGTTCCCATTATACTCTCTCAGCCACCGATGCCGACGACCGAGAACAAGAAAGCGGAGGCGAGGACAACCAGTGGGGCGTTCTCCGACCCTCTTAACGGCAAAAGGCTACCGAGGAGAGACTCACATATGATTGGAGTCGCCTTCTCCTTGCAGCTCACTCACCGGGTGAGGCTCCTCGATAACTTGATGTTGACTATGCTCAGAGAGGAGACTCGGAAATCAGCGAAACTCTTAGATCAGCTGATTAAAATTACTACTAATCTAGAAGGTTTAGAGAAGGTAGAGGGGCTGAAATCTTTGAAGGTTAAGCTGTTGGCTACTGGGTTACTAGAGCGTAGTGACCAAGAGTATATCGCAGCAATGATGACTCGGTCTACCCATAGGCTCTCCTTAAATGGCTCATGGCACAGCGTACCCTAGCCCCACTGTTAACCTTCCCTATCTCCTCTCCTTTGTACTCGCAGAAAGATCACTAGGATACTATGGATACTATTCACCATTCAGGGACTACTATGTTGGGTTTACGATTCTCGCGTTCATACATCAGTGAGCTCTCGACTCAAATAAAACTCAGTGTTGGGGTCGCTCTATGTTTGTCGTTGACTTTCGTAGAGATCTCTCAGATATCGGCGAGAGATCGTACTTGTGCATCGTTTAGCAAAGTGGAGGTCTCTTCTTGTTCCTATCGTCCTCTCTCTAGACTAGCGATTAAAGGGGTTAGAGTAGAAGTTCCTCTGCTCCTTTCACAAACGATGTGGTCAGCGTCATCTACTCCTCTCGGTGAGTCAGTGTTCACTGATCAAACATCAAATGATCAGATCGATTACGATCCGAGGAGGGCTTTTAACTTTCAGGCTCGTTTGGGGCTGAGTGTTGATACGCGAAAGCTCTACTACCCTTTCAGCTTCTCTGCTCATTATGAGCAAGATTTTATGAGTGGATTTTTCAGAGGAGGAGAGTCTGACGCTCAGGCGATCGCTCTACCTCTCCAACAAAATGCCTCTTATAATAAGATTCGTAAGGCCAACGCTCGACTCACTCTCGGCCCATTCCTCACCATTCAAGGGGGACGGATGACAAGTCATTGGGGCTTGGGTCTCTTAGCCAACGATGGTGCGCACGGTTGGCGTCCAGAGAGCGCCTATTTTGGGGACCCTCGAGGAGGCGATCGGGTCAATAGACTGCAAGTCGCCACAGGTCCATGGACACGTCAAAAGATTTTGCTCTCCTTCGCTCTAGATCAAGTGGTTGAAGACGATATTCTTCTCAATGAGGATGAAGCTAAACAAATGATCTTTGCAGCGATATATGGCTACAAGAAAAAGACTCAGATCGGTGCTTACGCGGTCAGCAGAACACAAGATATACCTCAAGTGATCGATGGGGTTGATCGGCAAAAGCAGACTACAGTTCAAGTCTATGACATCTACGCCAAAACCCATTGGCCCATCGGAGAGCGTTATCGTCTTCATGCAGAACTTGAGGCGGTTTTTATCAATGGAGAGACCGATCTCGCGCCAAGTCCTGAGTTCATCAGTAGCGATGTAGTCCAATTAGCGATCGCCTCGAAATGGCAACTTAAGGGTCCGATGAGCGGAGGAGTTCTAGACGTCGTCTATGCGTCAGGTGATCAAAACTTTGATGATGGGGCTCAAAATGCTTTCCGCGCTGACCCTAATTTTGAGATGGGCTTATTATTATTTCGACATATACTTACCGCCCAGTCAGGGAGGGCTCCCATCACGGCTAGCGACCCCAACTTGGTAGGTAGGCCAAACGAAGATCTAGATCGTTTCCCTACTCGAGGTAGCGTCACTAATACGATCGCTGTCTTCCCAAGAGGATGGGTGAGGCTCGGTGAAGGATTTGAGCTCTATGGTGGTCCGCTACTCGCTTGGGGCGATGTCCCTCTCGCTGATCCACGAAATAGTCGCTTTAATGGAGGGTACCCGGTGAATCTCTTAGGAGGTCAAGGAGGCCGGTATCTCGGGACAGAGGTAGATCTCGGGCTCAGGTACCTACTGTATATGAACGGGGCGCAGCTTAACCTCGGTTTTGAAGGAGCAGCCTTTTATCCAGGCGATGCATTCGAGACGACTGGCGAGGCAATGCCGACGGTATATGGTGGACGCTTTATGGCCCAAGCTCGTTTCTAAACAGTATCCTCCTGTACCCCCTGCCTATTAAATGGTACAGAGCAAATAACATAAACTATCGACATCTTGTCGACATACAAAAGAGATCATGTTTAGGAGTGAGTGACGTGGACACCAAAGAAATACTCAGCGCTTTGCAACCGATCATCGGACCCAATAACCAGAGCATTGTCGACCAAGAAATGGTCAGCGAGGTAGAGTTTAATAGCGGTGGACATCTCACTGACATTAAGTTTCCCCACTGGAGTGAGTCGTGACATCCGACATGCGGTTGAAGATGCCGTTTATGACACACTTGTTCAACTAGACGGAGTCGATGACGTAGAGATCGATGTGATGGTTCCCGATGTAGGTGCTAAGGCCGGCTCTACAGACCCTTCGGGATTGAGTACTTACGGTGCCGGTGGAGAGCGTGACAATGATAACTCAGGACCAAGCTCTACGCCTGAAAGCGCACCGACTCCTCCTAGAACCGCTGGGAGCGGTAGCGCTAATGTCAAACACTTAGTCGCCATTGGGAGTGGAAAAGGTGGTGTAGGGAAATCTACCATCGCTGCCAACTTAGCGTTGAGCCTCGCCAAATCAGGGGCTAAAGTCGGACTCTGTGATATTGACATGTATGGTCCATCAGCGCCCATTATCTTTGGGGTGAATGGCGCCAAGGTTAAAGCGGACGGTGAGCTCAAGCAATTTATCCCTGTAGAGGCTTATGGGATAAAGATCATGTCGATCGGTTTCTTGATTGATGAAGAGACCCCCGTCATTTGGAGAGGACCCATCGTTGGATCAATCGTTAAACAGTTTCTAGATGAGACTCATTGGGGAGAGCTAGATTATCTGATTATTGACCTCCCTCCTGGAACAGGAGATGCCCAGCTTACCCTCACTCAGTCGGCTACTATCACCGGCGCGATCATGGTCACCACTCCTAGCGAGCTCGCTGTTGCCGATGCGATCAAGGGGATGCAGATGTTCCGTAAGGTGAACATTCCTATTCTCGGGGTTGTAGAGAACATGAGCTATTATGTCTGTAGTGAATGTGGACATGAGAGCAACCCTTTCAATCAGGGAGGCACAGAGAGGATGTGTGTTCACTTCGGTACTCAAGTACTTGTCAGGCTCCCTCTCGATGAGGCGACTCAGCGAGGTGGTGACGAAGGGAAACCGATCGTGGCGATTGCGCCTGACTCTTCGCTCTCAAAAAGTTTTGATGACTTAGCGCAGAGAGTGATTGAAAAACTTCCATATAAAGCGATTGAAAAACGGAGTGGTCTCTTGTCTTCTCTCTTTAAAAGTTAGAAGATAGACTCCCCTGTATAGGTGACCAGTCTCTACCTCGATGAGTTCACAGTAAGTCAGAGGAAAACATAGTTTATGCTCTCTTCACTCAAAAGTAAGTCCCGTCATAAAAGATTCAGAGATTCTCTGTGTCTCGTTATACTCTCTACTGTTGCGCTTAGTCTCTCCATCTCTGTGTCAGCGAGCGCACAAGTACTCCTCAACCACTCAGATGGGCAATTCAGTCTAGAGAACCGAAGCGCCGCCGATCTCATCGATGTCACGAGAGGAATGAGGAGCATAGGTAAGCTCGCCTCAGGTGAGACATGGACTACCGAGGAACAAGTAGCGATTGACCTCGTCGGGAAGCCTCTTCCGCTGAACGTTGATGGTCATATCAAACTTGAACATTGGGGTGACGCTCTAAGTCAATTGCCGGGGAACCAGATCTGGGCCCGCATACAGCTACAGACAGCGGGTCTCGATGTAAACCGTGGTTTGACGATGGCTTCTTTGGTAGGCGCCAGGAGGTTGAGCGCCAATATCAGTTTACTCCGTCGAGCGACCGAAGAGATGGGAGAGGCGTGGATCACATCTGGTCCACTCACTCCGCTGAAGGCAGGGATCCTTGCTTTTGCCTCTCGATACACTCCAGTACCGGTACTACTGACTAAACTACTCAAACAAATTAAGCCTAATAATATCTCTCAGGATACCGCGACGGTCGATCAAAGGGGTGCCAAGCGTTTTGAGATCGTAGATAAGCCTACGTGGCCCGAGGGATATGAAACACTACCTAGTCCTCGAAGTTCACTTAGACAAGCGATAGAGCATCATGGAGTAGAGGGACTGCGAGCGATTTTAAGCAGTAAAGAATGGTCTGTAGATCGTGGCTTCTCTGATATCCAACTCGCCTTCGCCCTCATCCCTGAGAATGAAGTGCTTGAAGCATTAAACGAGCGAGGTGACAGAAGAGAAGCTAAGTACTTCATCATTCGATTTAATGAGGAGAAGTCTCTCTCTGATGAGCTCGGACCTAAAGCTGCAGAGCAGATGATTCGAAAAATACTCAAAGCCAGAGAGCTAGGAGATAGTGGCGGCGCTATATCGCATGCTACTTCGACAGCTTTTATTATGGCAGAGACATAATATTAATCCCGATCCTAGTCAGGGTCGCTAGAGTGGTCTGTAGCTATATTGATATGGGCGCTCAGAGAGCGATTAATGAGAAACAATTGATCGCCGCTCAAGCCTATCTCACCCTTGGTCAACGAGTCTGCTTTGGGCATCCATATTATCGGTCGAGAGCAGCGGAGTACATGAGAACGAGGGGAGATATCTCTTTCTTTGACCTTGATCTAGAAGGCGCGATCCATTGGTACAGAGCAGCGGTGATAATGAGTGATGAGCTGATCGATCGGGTTAGGCTCATCGACACCTTAGCGCCGGATCGCGATTATTGAGATTATCCAAGGTAACACGACACTCGCTAAAGAATATCTGAAAGAAGCTCGGCGACAAGAGACCCCGCAAGTTCCACCTCGTGAGATGCTTGTCATCGCTGATGATCTGATGCCTATACCTGACGAACGCGCTCGGATTGGGATGATCTTTCTCATAGTCCTCTTGGGGATTGGTGCTCTCTCCCAGATTCTTAAAGTTATATTTGGGCGAAAGAAGCGATAAGATGGGGCATATCAGATGTAATGCACGAGGCTGTGAGCGAACCCTATGGATCCCAAGAGTAGGACTTGAGGGAGAAGATAGCTCAGCGACCTGCGATAGTTGCAAGCAGGTAGCGCTCTGTGTCGAGCACTTTTCAGTTCTGTGGAAGCGTGGAGGGCAATGTCCTAAATGTGGCTCCAAAAAGTGGTCATTAAATATCTTTAAGGGCACTCCTTTCTCTCCTATGCTCCAAGCAGAGTTGATCGCTGAGGGGGGTCACTTAAATATTATAGACGCGAGTCACCCAAGAGATCGTGATCAATATTCCTCTTCTGCGCAGCACAGTCCAGAAGTTAAATACAGTGATGATCCCTATCTTAAAGAGCTCGCTGAGAGCAGCAATGATCGCTCCATGGTGACTTTAAAACGTAGCAGCAAAGAGCCAACAGCAGCTCGCCCCCGACCAGCCTTAGACCCTACTCCACCGCGGCCTCATGAGACTACAGATGACCCCTTTGGGAGTGTCCGGTTCCGAGGAGCTTATGATCAAGACCAGGTCTCACGCTCTTATGAGGAGCGATTCCAATCAAATGAGCCTTTCTCAGATATAAGGGATGATGCCCCTTGAGAATAGGCTAGCACCTTCCGCCGAGAGGGTGGCGTCTCATCACCCAAGCGGACCTCTCCGAGAGAGCGAGAGGTCTAGGTGGTGGAATCGCTATAGAGAGAGAGGGACCTCAGCTCATAAGGATGATGGATGATGAACCGAATCATCAGACAAATCGAACTTGATGGAGAGATTATCCGTGTTAGTCAGAGCCCCCGTAAACAGCGATTAATCGTGGAGCGGTCTCGTGATGGACAGCGAGAAGTTGTTTATTTCAGAGGGGAAAGAGCTGCAAGGGTTTATCACCAACCCCATCGTCGATGACTTTGAAGTCTTTGGGCGCGGAGTTTTTTAGTGAGACAGGCTTTGTTATTTTCTGTACCTCGTCCCGATGAACGTCTAGACCTTCGTGAAGGTCGATTTAAAAAGAGTAGACAAGTACAAACCCGAATCGTCGGTTCGTCGATTAAGTCGGTCCCTTTAGCCCCTTCAATGTTCAATAAAGGACATCTCGTATTCTTCTTTAAGGAGGTCAGCGAGAATCGCTTCTTAACCTATTTGTCGTCGAATAAGTAATGGCGAAGACATCGTAGTCGGCGGAGAGCTCACTGAGCGTCCTATTATGCAGTCTGCGAGTAGAGACTCTATGACGCTGGCATGGATCACTCACACCGGTGACGTATGGGTCAGCAGTGGTAGCAAGCACCCCTCACAACGTGTCAGTCAAACCGGCTCGAGTTTATTGGCGATCTCTGCTGACGGTAGGCAGGTCGCGTGGGTAGGTGAGACCGAGTTTTTTACTTATGATGTCGAGGCGTATCGAATAGAGCGTTGGGAACTACCTGCCGGGTTATTAGCGATCGGCTGGCGAGGAACCTTTTAAGTCATCGTCCATATGATCTACCTAAAAATGACAGAGAGTACTTAAACCTATTTCCTACCCTTGAGCGTAATACCTCAATGTGTGACTTGGGTGATCAACATCACCTTCTCGGGATATACAAAAGGTTAGCTTATGTTCCTACAATGTATGTTGATGGCTCTCTTCTCACGACGCCGACAAACCTCGCTAGACTCGATGAGCGATGAAGAGTTGATAGGCGCTTATAATGGTGGGCGGGCAGATGCCTTTGCGATGCTCGTTAATCGGTTCGAGAGGCCGCTCTTCTTTTATATATTGAAGCGTGTTCATCAAGAAGAAGCCGCCCGAGATATTCTTCAAGACACATTTATGAAACTTACCCAGCACGCGCATCGTTATGAGGCGGGCTCTCCTCTCTCGGCTTGGCTGTACACCATCGCTCGTAACCGCTCTATAGATTACTTACGTAAGCGCAAACATCGTGAGGTGAGTTTAGACGCTCCACTAGGCGGGAGCGATGACTACAGCTTTCATCAGGTATTAAAAGATCAGTCTCCAAGCGCCTATGAGCGAACAGCGGGTAAGGAGTTTACTGAACGCTTAGATGGTGCCTTAAGAGAGATTAACCCTGATCAAAGAGAGATCTTTATCCTCCGTGAGTTACACGGTCTTAAGTTTATCGAGATCGCTGACGCGTTAAAGATTTCGGAGAACACTGTAAAAAGCAGAATGAGATATGCCTTAGAGGCATTACGGAGGGAGCTCTCTGACTTTATGCCTTCTGTCCCTGAGACGCTTCAATCAGTGAAGGAGGAGTCAAGATGAGAGATGATTCCAAGACTGACATAACAAACGACCCCATACAGGCTTCTGCGGAAGAGTCACTGATCAAAGATGAGTCTTGGGCCTTGATGGTCTCCCTCTATGGAGAAGAGTTCTCTCCGGAGGAGAGGGCGGAGGCCGTATTCATTCTTCAGTCTCCTAGCGCCATAGAGTGGCGTGAGTTTGGTGGAAACCTCGAAGGTTTGCGCGTCAAAGATGAGTTAAATACGAGTGAAGTGACAGGCCCTATAGGTTTATCAGACCACGCCCGAGAGAACATCATGAAGATGGCGACCAATGTAGCTGAACGTCACTCGTCCTCATCGGAAGAGATGTTGACGCATCAGCTCACGACCAAACCTAGTCATCTCATAGATTGGTTCTATCGTTATAGTAAAGTGCTGATATTCGTGAGCTCGATCAGCCTGTCCTTCATAAGTCTGTGGGAGTACCGTGAGAGTATCACCCAAGAGCCGACTCTTAACTCACCGAAAGTGTTGAGCAGACCCTCTTCGTTTTTGGCTAAAAAGACGCTGAGTAGTGATCTTTCAGCCGATACCGCTGATACTGCTGAGACTGATGCTATCGCTGCTGAACCCCAAACTTCCAAAAACAAGACTGAGATCTCTCTCTTTACAGACAAGGAAGAGATAGAAGAAGAGATAGACAAAGAGCAAACAGTTATGGCTCTTCCCTCAGTAAGACGAACAAATAAACGAACAAATGAACGAAGAGTGAGTAGAAAGAGCAGTAGAAAGAGCAGTAGAAAGAGCAGTAGAGAGAGCAGTAGAAAGAGCAGTAGAAAGAGCAGTAGAAAGAGCAGTAGAAAGAGCAGTAGAGAGAGTAAAGCTCCATCAGCGAAGCGGGCCCCCGTGCGTTCAGAAAGTCCTTCAAAGACAGCGACTCGCCTATTGAAAGGGGGACGAGGATCAGCGGGTGAGGGTAAGACGACAGGCTCAAGCTCAACAGGCTCAAGATCAAAGAAAGCCAAAAGTACAGCTAAGGCGAGGGCTAAGCAGAGAGCGGTCATACCAAAAAGAGCATCAAGAGCCTCGAGGTCTTCTAGGAGGATCCAAGAAGGTCTTGTAAGTGAGAGAGCTGCGCCACCCTCTTCTGCCTCACAACGAGATGATCGTCCGATGAACAGGCCTTACCCCCCAAGCGAGATCGATGATAAAGAGCTTACAGAAGGGTCGACCGATGATGTCGATAGAGCAGAGCCTGTCGGTCCGCCTCCACCTTGGAGCGATACCTTGGCTCTTTGGGGACGTGGAGAACAAGCGGCTGCCCTTGACCAGTTGATGGCTTGGGTTGAGCGAAATCCATATCATCGTCAGCGAAGAGTCGCCATCAGACTTGGCCAAAGTTGGGCGAGGGTACTCAAAGACCAAAAGGCCTTGGAGCGTTTAGAGACGATGACCGCTCAAGAGGAGGTCCGCCCACAGAGGAGACGATCAAAGCGAGCAGCAGACCAACAGAACTATATGAGCCCCTCTTCGCCAAAGATAGAGCCCTCTAAGTCTCGATCCTTCTGAGCACCCTCTGAGCAGTGGCTGAGATCTAGTTAAGATCCAGCAAAGATCTAGTAAAGAAAACTCAAGGCGCACAATCAATGGTTAAGAGTTCAAGGGCTCCGGCGATGAGGACTAAGAGGTTCGGCCGATCCCCCGCTTGGTCATCATAAGCCGCATAATGAGCGCCACCAAAGCTATCCCGAGATACCTGTTCTCTGATCAATTCTCCTAAGAGGACGCCTGAGTCACTCAGTGAGTGCGCCCGGACGTTAATTCTTTGCAAGAAGCTGTCTTGTACCTCAGTGGGATCCTCGGTAAGCCCGACTGTGATCGCCAAGGATTCATGAACTGAGAGGCTCGCCCAGAGAGGCCACCGATGACCACCGATGGCAGTCCAGCCTACCCTCTCAACCCACACTTCTACGGTGGAGTGATCGACGATTCGGCTCAGCAATCCTACTCCTTCATTCGGTAACTGAATGGGGAGCTGTCGATCGAGAGCGGTGAGGTCACCAAGGGCGTTTGGTAGAAAGAGTTGGTCATCTTCGCCGAGGCTAACCTGCTCTAGATCATCGCGCCATAGACTGAGTTGATGACTCTCACCGATAGAGACCAGCCAATAGCTTTCTCCTAGAGTCTCAGTGCCCGTATGCCAACGGGTGATCCACCGTAGCTCCCCTTCTTCTGGAAATACTTCTTCAGTCGGCTCCTCTGTACTCGTGGTGAAGAGTTTAGAGAAGCCCTGACAATAGACTCGAGTATGGTGCTCAGCGTTTAGAACAGTGATCGCCAATGGTGTACAAGGGAGTGGGGTCTGCGACCATGATCCGCTGACCTGCCTGTTTTGTAGTAGTATAGGCTCACCTGCCTCATTCTCAGCCGCGATAGAAACTAAAGATAGATAATTAGAGAAGTGAGTTAGGCGACTCACTCCGCTCCATTGAGCTCTGAGCGTGGCTTCTCCACCATTCGTCGAGAATGAGAATAAGCGACCGATCCCTTGGGAAGAGAGCGCGATTAAGGCTCCTAGTTCACTATCACCAGTAAACCAAGTGAGTTGGGGAAAGAGAACATCGCTGAGTCGGCTAGTCTCTGGGACTCCTACAGGGCAACATCTTTGATTTCTCAGCTCCCCATCACAGTCATGGTCAACCTCATCACATCTCTCTGCTGATACGATACAGAGCTCATCATCATGGGCAGTGCTTGGTAACTCGAAGGGAGTCCATTGATCAACGGTGATCTCTCGTAGCTGTAACTCACTAGCGATTTCATCCCACACTAACAGAGACGGGGTCGCGCTTCGAAGTCGGATCGCAGCGAAGATCAATTGGGGACTCTCGGTAAGAGAACGAACCACCCCAAAGCGAGTGAGGAGGCTGAGGTTTTGATCATCTTCGACTAACGCCTGTGGGTTATAGGTTTTACTCAACCATCGTTGTACTGAACCTGCTTGTAAATGGATCGCCTCTGCCGCTGATATGAGCTGAGGGCTTTCAACTTCAGGAGCGATTAACTCGCTCAAGTCGATCGCGTTAGCGATTAGCGGAGGCTCACTCTTCCCGGGAGTGCCCGACCAAACCCATACTCCACGACCTTGGGGAGTGTTATCTACTGCCCGCGGTAATGGACCAAACAGGGTCACACTAAAGTTATCGCCTAGGGTAACGCTATCTTGATCGCTATGACATCTCCAAGATCGCTGTATCCCTTCTCGCTCTGTGAGTACGAAGCACTGACCATGGGGCGCGCTCAGTACCCATGCCCCTAAACCACGAGAGAGACTCGATGGCGCTGGTATACCTACTTTATCAACTTGTAAAGCGCCCCATGCTCCCGATTGTTTAAACCTCCAAGCGGTCGCTCCGACCTCTCGAGATGTGATCACTTGAGGGTTTTCAAGCTCCTCTTGATCATCAACATCTTCATCTGTAGAGACTGGCGGAATCCATTCTCGGCCCATTATTAATGATCCATCCTCCCCGTCGCCGACAATAAGGTCTCCGCTGATTCCCAAGGGAGTAGGAGAGACCAGTTCTCCTTGTAGTGGGTAACTTAGCGCCTCTGAGCTCTCTGAGCTAATGATGAGGGAGGGAGACAGAGGATCAACGATGTGGAGGTTAATCTTTTGTGACCGATAGTCTTCGGGAAGCTCAAACCACTCTTCTATGTCCAAGGCGATGGTTAAGTCACTGTCTTCATCACCACTCGGTCTCTCAAGGGTGCTGAGTCGGAGCTGGGCACGGTAAATGGTATCTACAGAGCGCCAAGCCACATAGACTTGATCTCTGGTCTCTAGAAAAGCTCGCTCGTCAATATTAGGTGACGGGAAAGTGACATCCTCTATCCCACCCATATCGGTTATGATGGCCTCTCCTCCAACATTCATATCAGAGATGACCTCTCCGGCGGTCTCTCCGGCGGTCTCTCCAGCGGTCTCTCCAGCGGTCTCGCCCATGTCGGTAGGTGAGTGATGATCTCCTCCTTCAGGCGCACCTCTATCCCTAAGGGCGGTGACTCTCTGCTCAGCCCGCTCACACGCAGGCAGTGGTAGAGCAAGTATTAACATTGCAAAGCCTGCGCAGCGATAAAGTCCAATGGGGACGGTAGAGTTTCTCTCTACAGGTGTCTGTCTCGTCTGACTCTGCATTATGGGGCTCCTCCTCTTATCTCTCCCCACCAGTGAGGAAGGTAAACATGCTCGATATCTTTAGTCATTTAAGGGTATCATTTGACCTTCGTATCATTTGAACTCTATATCAATGCCTCTGTATAGCTTGATCTACTCTGCAGATCAAAACAGAACCTATAGCTCAAATGTGATCATAGAATATGACTCAACAACAAGACCAGAGTGAACTCGACGATGTAGATCAAGGCCTCTACACTCAAGCTCAGCTCACTGAACTGATGGAACAGTTGATCCCCTTCAACGCCCACCTCGGAGTGAAAGTTTATCACTTTACGCGGGGTGATGTGACATTATTGCTCGAGCCAAGATCATCCTTTACAGGTGATCCGCTCCGACCAGCGCTTCATGGGGGTCTAGTGGCGACCTTGGCTGATACCGCGGCGGGCATGGCTGTCTTCAGCCTGCTACGCAAACCCTCCACGACGAGCACTATTAACCTTAAGATAGATTATCTGAGACCGGGAAAGGTCGACGCGCCACTATATGCCGAATCCAAAGTGATTCGGAAGGGGAGCAGAGTATGTTTTACCCAAACATCGCTCTATCAAAGAGACTCTCAGCAGCCGATCGCTATCTCTTCGGCGACATATAGTGTTGTCGAAGAGATAGATCTGCCCATCAAAGAATCATTAGATGAAGGCTCGAAAGAAGCCTAGTGATGAGCTTGCAAATATGGCACTTCAATGTAGGATGAGCTCACACTCACAATAAGGAGGATCAATTTGTGGTCTCTATTACTCAGTTTATCACTCCTCGCGTTAAGCCCAACGCCGACTCTTTGGCAGTTTGATGGCCAGCTTGCCTCTCAAGCTCAGCAGTGGATTCAGCGCCAATATGGTGGAACGCTCACCGATCACCTCCTCGATGAAGCCTCTCTTAAAGCTCATCTTGAGTCTATAAGTCCGGCGACTCTCAAGAATGGAGACCCTCTCCTTCAAGGTTGCCTGCGGGCGGTCATTAGCTCAGAGCAGGCCGGCTGTCAGCTCGATGAGCTCCTCCTAAGAGAGGCGCAGCTTGCAGGAAAGGTTTATCTCAATGCATCGGTAAAGGGAGCGGAGTTTCAAATGACCTTAGTGATTGATAGACCTGGGGAAGAGCCCCAAGTGTTTCAGTCCACAGGGTCAGCATTGAAGACTGCAGGAAGAGGAGTCATCGAGAGAGCTTTCGGCATGGGAACTCTCACCCTCAGTGGTATTCCGGAAGAGGCCAAAGTCTTAGTGGACGGTGTTGAGATAGGTCGAGGGCCAGGGAGCTATGTCGTCACTGCAGAGCGACACCAACTCAAGGTGACCGCTACCGACTATCAAGAATATATAATGGCATTTGACTTGAAAGCGGGTCAGTTGATGAGTCAAGAGCTTACCCTGCTTAGCTCTCTTGCCACCCTAGATGTCAAAGTACTTCACAAAGAAGATCTTGAAGGATTAACGATCTTGATAGATGACAAAGAGCTAACGTCTGATGAGCGCAATGCACTGTATGAGCTGCCACCGGGCAAACATCGATACCGAATCAGCGCTGTTGACCGGCAGTCGGTTGAGCGAGATTTTGAGCTCAAGCCTGGTGAAGCAGGAAAGTTGGTCGTCAATCTCCAATATGACCGAGCACCATGGAAGATCGCTCTCAAGCGACCACATCCTGATACCGAGTATGGCCGACAACAAATCGCTCTTCGTCTTCAGTCACAGACGCTGCGTTCTGGCGCATGGGAGGCTGATGTCAGCGACTATTCAGGTAACCCTGCCCCCAGCTCCTTACAGTCTCAGACGCAGAGCATGAATGGCTTTGGCTTTGACTTGAGCTTTGATTGGTTAATCTCCCCCGAGATGGGTGTCGGTCCCATGCGCTTAAACCCTATCGGGTATGGCTTTGAATATTTCGGAGAGTCCGAAGCGGGAGAAGAGCGATCTCTAGATAACCGTTCGGTCACCTCAGTGGGGAAGAGATATACGCTTAAGTCATTAGCGCGCCATAAGACTCGTCTGTTGTGGGTTGGATATCAACTCCCTATGTGGCGAGTGGTCCCTTATGCCCAAGCGGGTCTATTATGGGTCTATGAGCGTGGAGAAATTGAGCGATCAACTTCGGTCGACAGCGGTATAGTTAGCGCTCATAGTCTTCGATTAGGGTGGGAACTAGGAGTGGATGTTCGCTTGAGTCCTGAGTGGGTGATTAAGGCCTCAATGATGAGTGATGTGTGGCCAGGAGAGCGAAGCGCGATTCAGACATTGATCGGCGGCGCCTATGCCTTTGACGCTTTGCACTCTCCCCTGCTATAGACTGTTCCCTTGCTGAGAGGATAATAATTATGAGACTCCCTAAAATCGCTCGCACACTCTTAGTAGGATTAACTTTCTCTCAATGCTTCCTCGGAGGTTTTGAGGCAAGACTGGTGACTGAGAGAGTTCTTGTGCTTAGTCATGTGCAACAAGGGCTAGCAAAGAAAACAGGTAAGAAAAAGCAGTCGTCAGAGAAGCCTCGTCGAGACTTTGAGTCTTGGCGGGCAGAAGGGAAACGACATTATAAAGATCGTGACTACACCTCTGCCCAGCGAACATTTATCAAACTAGTACAGCATAATTCGACTCACTACTCTGATTACTTACTGCTAGCGCGCAGCGCTAATCGTGCTGAGGACTACCTTATCTCCTCGGTTGCTTATCAAATTTATTTTGAGTCGAAGACTGGTCGTCTTGATCGACAGGCCAAGGCAGAGCATGAAGAGGTGAGACGGCACTTAAGCGGCGGTGTTGACAAAAGAAAGCGTAAGGCACACAAAGCGCGGGTCAATGAAGTGCTCTTACTGATCAAGAAGGGGGAGATCTTTGGAAAACGGGGAGCGCTTATCGCTCTGTCCGATATCCACCGAGAGCGAATCTTTGATCCCCTTCTTCAAAGAGCCCATAAAAAAATAGCTCAGCGACTCTTAGGCGACAGAGAGAAGAGACTTAAGAGCGCGCTCTTAGGTGACTCCGCTGACAAGATGTCTCTTGATGAATATGCTAAGGGAGTGCAACGTTGGGGGAGGTCATCATGGGGAGATATAGAGGTCGCCAACCAAGAGATATTGGCTTTAGAGGCTTTCTCAATGGTCAACCGTTCACCCAAAGAGGCGCTCAAAGCGCTAGAAAAACTCGTTAAAGCGAACTATAAGGTCTCTCCCGAGCTTTTACGGAGCGCACAATTCTTAGTGATCTCAAAGCTCAATCGTCATGAAGAGGTCTATCTTATGACAGATGGGCTGATAGGTTCGCTTGAGGGAAGACTTTATGGGGAGAGTGGATCTCAGCTAGAGTTGGAGCGTCTTCGAGTGCTGAGAGCGATTAAGGGTGTTTATGGACGAGCGCTGAAGAAAGAAGAAGCCAACGAGTCTCTGACTCAAGCACTTCTCACCACTCCCTCCAAGATTAAGGCTCTGCTCAAGCGAGAAGCGTCGCGAGGCAGAATGCTCCCTAAAGTACCGCCTGCTCAAGATTCACAGCAGTGAGCTCCTCATCGATCGATGCGCTCCTCAGTATCTTTGAGAGAGAGAGAGCAGGTCTTAGCTTTGAAGAGTCACTCTCTCGTATCGATCATGCTGAGATGTGGGTAAGAATCGCAGTAGGGGATGAAGAGGTCGCTAATCGACTTTATCAGCAGTGCAAAGATTGGCTAGACACTGTGGAGAGCTCTCCCCTTCACGTAGGATTAGCCATGCACTATATTCGAAGTCTAGGTGCTCGACACCTCCTAGATTCGGTCGCGACGTGGTTATCAACCTTCATTCACAGTAAGGAGCAAACGTCTAGTCAAGAGCCTAGTCAAGATCAAGATCAGAGCTCTTGTTGGTTCACCACAGTAAATCCCCTCTCTCAATATACCCCTGAGGCTACTCCATGGAGAGAGGCGCTAGAGGCTCGGGAGCGTCTCCGCGATGGGGTGAGTCGTTTTGCCCACCTCGCTCCGCTGTTCTCTGAGTCAAGTTTAGGCTACACTGCCCTTTCTTTGATTGGAGACTTGAGCATCTCAGGACATCCCGCGATGGGGAGAGCGCTCGCTCATGTCAGCGCTCACTTATCAGCCTCTGTAGGAGACAGGTTTTATACGGAGACCCTGAGCGCAGATGATAAGTTACGACTCTCAGCATGGCTTTGGGACCATCTAGATCTGAAAGCTGACCTCACTCCCCTTTTACCGGTCGCTGCTAAGTGCCTTAATGGACGCTCCGATCGAGCTGAAGTCTTAGCGATTCGACTCGCGCTACTCTCACCCGAGAGCGCGACGCTTATCTGCCAATCATTAGTGTCACTTGAGCTTGAGCAGCGTCAGCGCTTCGCGATGATGCTAGAGAAGCAACTGAAGAGAGTTGGTAAAATAAGGCTCTGGGTGAGTTGCCGAGAGCTGCTCTTCGATCGCCCAAGAGGTCAGCGGTAACGAAAACCGATCAGTGGATCAATAAAGGGCGCAGCGGTGATCCAAGCGATGGGGTAGGGAATCCATAATGCTCGCTCTCTATGAATGCGTTGAAAGTGATCCTCTGCCCGTCTTTGGGCATCGGTCATCTCTCTTGAGTCTTCGATGGTCAGTTCACCGATATGGGCATGAGTCTCCCTATAGAGAGTATGTACATGAGCTAATCTCTCTGCATATTGAATCTCACCTCGAAGCTGGTTGGCCATAGATTGGTATTCTGAACAAAGCGAGCGGAGCAGCTCTAGTCTTCCTCCTATATCTCTGCCTCCTATATCTCTGCCTCCTATATCTCTGAAGACTAGCGGTTGCTTATCCTCACCGAAGGGGATTTGGTCTAAGAGAGGGTGCTCAAGGATAAGGATTGGGCCGCAGAGTTCGGTTAACCGAGCTTGAAGTGAGGAGACATGCTCGTTGACTTGACTAATGAGTTGATCAGCAGCGATCGGATCAATGTCGTTTAAGCTAGAGTCATCATGTTTATTGATAAGAGGGGAGTGACTTAAGCGTTGCTGATGGAGTGAGAGGAGCTGATCACGAGTTGTCTGTACTGCATGCAGGGCAGCATCAGCCGCTTGAGCATCGAGTTGGAGACGATAAGACTGAAAAACGCCGATCATTTCACAGACCTTTAACGCCACTCGCCGGAGATGCAGTTGAGCCCTCAGAGTAGGTAGATTCTGTTGTGAAACCCATCCTTTACCAAAAGTAATCTCTCGCCAAGCGCTGCGCAGCTCTGAGAGACTGCTTATCTCTTGACCATCAGCGAGCGTCATCTGGGCATTCGGAGGTACTTTAGGAATAAAGTCATGAATAAATGCTTTAATCTCTGGGCGGTCCCAATAATGTTTAAGCCATTGTGGAGTGGTGAAGAGGTCAATCTTCTCCGCGTAGCTAGTCTCTTCGATCAAGAAGGCGAGCGCCTCAGCGCGTTGGCCTCGGCGTGAGGGGAGCTGAGGGAGAGCTCGATGACCATCGAGATACACCGAGAAGAGCCACTCCGCCCTCTCTTCCCCCACTAATCCTGAGGCAGCGAGAGCTTGGGGAGCAGTGAAGGCGATAGCGTGGCTTCGATGAGCACCGGCGGGCCATAGCTCTTCAAATAGCTCAGCTTCAGCCAGTAGCTCAGGAGCCTCAATATCTCCTAGATAGACGGCGCATGCTTCAGCGAGAGCGTGAAAACTGTGACGCTCTCGTGAGGAGATTAAAGATAAGCCTCCACAGAGTCCAAAAGCAGCCCATAAGGCATGAACAGCCTCATGAATTTGATGATAGATCACCTTAACGCTAGATTGTTGAATGCTCTGTAGCCAACGATGATCACCAAACCCTGCGACACCTAAAGCATAATCAGTGAGGAGAGGAGTCACTCCTGAAAAGGGATTCCATTGTACTAAGAGAGGATCAGTCTCAGTAAGTACTAACCCTTGATGACCCAGCTGGTCAGCGGCTAGGAGTAGATCATGGAGCGTCTCTGGAAGAGTAAAGTCAAAGCCAATGTTGTTCAGAGAGTCGCTGATGCTGAGTCGCTGACCTGGGATGAGCACATATTTGGCGGCAAACTCGGAAAAGGCTTCATCGTCCATCGCTGCCCCCTTTATCAGGTTTTACAAACTTGGATTAGTGGTATACTCAAGGCGTCATGGGTGCGGCGCTACGAATCACTGAAGAGACGGCTGCCCCCCACCATCGCTCAGATTGAACATTAATGATAGCCACTTCTCTACTCGCTAGATCGATCACCAAAACCGAGCCGCTCTCATCGAACGCGAAGAGCTTTCCCCTCCAACCAGCGAGACCATAGATACTTGAATACCCATCGAGAGTGATAAAGTCTTCGACGTCGTTAGGATTAATGGGATTAACGCTAATGATAATATCACTGTTCACTCCCGCCCTCTTCACTGAGGCGTAGGTGCCGACTTCTTCAATCGAGAAAGCGTCACCGCTAGAGCGCTCATTAGGATAAATACCGAGGAGCTCATCGACAAGTATATCTCGTAAAAAGTCAAGTCTCCGCCAGCTACCAGTACTATCGATGCCTACCAAAACATCTCTAGGCTCTCCAAAGAATGAACCGGAGACGAAGGTCAACCCATTAAAGTTAGTAAATGGCAGACGCGCTTGGTTTCGACACTCGCCGGTTTGAGGATGGCAGAGCCATAAGGTATTAAAAGTGATCGCCCATAAGACCCCTGCTCGATCAATCGCGATATCAGTGACTTGATGATTTCCGATGGTATCGAAACTAAAGTCTGCCACATGATTCAGGGTGAGACTCTTGACGTCAAGCGCATAGAGAGCGCTCGCGGTTTGGGCATAGACTGTATCGGGGAGAGCTCTCCCCGGCCACGCAGGGTCCATGGGTGAGGGGTCCCAGAGGTTAGGGATCCTGTCTCCATCGTCATCTGCTTCACAGACATCGCCCACGCCATTAGCATCGATATCTGATTGTTCGGGATTATACATATCGGGGCAGTTATCTTCTTCATTGGAGAGTCCATCATAGTCTCTATCATCCATGACAGTTTGCCCTGCTGATGGGGTCTCTGTCGTATCATCACCTCCTACAGCGAGACCTCCCATACCCTCTGAGCCTGAGGTGGTCATTTCAGTATTAAGGTCGCTTGCCTCTTCATCCCCACCGGCATCTGCACCCGCATCCGCATCCCCACCGGCTCGCTCACCAGCGCCGACTCCCCCCTGTGACCAAGGGCTCACTTCTCCCTCTGAAGATTCTTGATTTTGGTCACAGGAGAGAGCGGTCATACTGAGAATGAGCGCTACACAGCCTATGAAAAGATCGCTCATTAAAAGTGAGGGAGACTTATTTAAGGTGTCAGTTTTATGTTGGATTTTCATTATCATGTTTGCTCGTGTTAAGGGCGGTGGCAAAGTGAGCAACTATTTGTAACGGTTGTTACATATAAGATCTTGTACGTTGTTTAGCGCTGTTAAATCAAGGGTAAACGGGAGTGCAGATGAGCGGACTGCCCGAATGAGACAACCACATGGGCTGACTAAGATGAAATATTAAGATAATGAGCAGGGCGTAATGAAGGGGTCTATATCCCTAGCGCAGCAGCGCCAGCGACGAGTCCGATTGTGCATAGTGCAGTGCCTAAGAAAGTGTTTACGCTGTCTCCAAAAGAAGGAGCGAGGTCAGGGAAAGGAGTATCAGAGAGCTCTCCTGTACCACTTGTATGTCGGTCTACTCCTTCCAGATGATCCGCCACATAGAACAAGAGTTTTGCCCCCATATGCTTGGACTCTTCATCATCGGTGAGATTCAAGTAGACAGGTAACTGGTGGGGTCCTATCCGTTGTGTGACCTGCCCACCAAGTGAGTCGCTCACTATCGCAGGTTGCCAATCTCCTCGAGAGAGACCTCCCTCTTCTTGAGGAGTATATCTCAAAGCCAATGGCTCGTCCCCCTCTCCTCCTGTGTAATACACTGACAGCGGTTGACCGCTCGATGACCAATTAAGCGCCATCGCTCCATCAGGGCCCATGGCATAGTTCAGGCGACCTTGTGAGTCATACTCGATCTCAATGCGTTCATTTCCGGCGCTAAGTGAGCTGAGCTGAGCTCTCTCGTCATAGTGGTAAGTGATCTCTTGCTCATCTCCACTTTGAATCGCGCTTAAACGACCAAATGTGTCATATAATCGGCGAGTCTCATGTCCTGTCGGGCTAGTATAAACGAGGCGGGAGCCTCCCTCCTCTTTGGTAAAGCGCCACACTTGCCCCATCGAGTCTTCGATCCTCTCTAGCTGATTATCTACATACGCATAACGATCAACCGAGCCATCGGGAGCGTGTCGCTCTGAAAGCTGACAATCAGAATCATAGATAAGATCATAGCAGAGATCTGCTCGGTCACAGTATCGGCTAGGTGACCCACAGTTGCCTTCCCACTCAAAACGTATCAATGGACGATCAGTCTCGTCTCGTGCGGTGATGAGTTGGCCCTCCTCATTGAGCTCAAAGAGCTCTCTCGCTTCAAGTTCAGTAGGCTCTATCGGTTCACCTATTTGATCTACTTCACTGATCACCTCTCCGCTCCATGAACGTTCAATAAGCTGCCCTGAGTCATTATAAATATAGTTGTGTCTTTCGAGTTCTGGACCATCAAGTGTCGCTCGGAGCGTCCATCGTTCTAGCGCTCCGGTCTCATTATAGCGATACTCGATGACTCGACCCGCTCCTCTCAGATAGCGTACTGTTTTAGTCTGCGAGTCGTATAGCTGAACTTCACACCCTCTTAAACTCTCTCGAGGATTTGTGCCCGCAGGACAGTGCCCTAGCGCCTCTCCATTTGCCCGATAGAGAAGCTCGTCATGTCGGTGATCTCGACTAACATGAGTGATCAGTCTAGGACTCTGAGCAGCGAGATATGAGAAGCGTGTCGTCACCTCAGCAGCATTTTGAATCTCTCTTAGACGTCCATTAGGGTCATAACTGAGAGTCGCCTGAAGAACAGGCTCACGCTCAACTCCAGCCTCATCAGCTTCATAGACGGATACCTCAACGGGGCGTCCTTCACTGTCTGTATTACGACTAATCAATGAGGTTCTAGTTTGCTTTGAGGGCTGTCACTTAGCAATGGAATAGAGGAAAGTGCCTCTCCTCCTCATCTTCTTCCTCATCCTCCTTCTCATGAGAGAAGTCTTAATCTACTATTTATTCAGGGTCACAAGCTCCATCACAGACTTGGTTGATGAGCCCCTCCTCAATGAAGTCTATAATATGGCGACGATAGCTCTCTAGTCGCCTCACGGTTCCATGAGTTCCGTTATCTTCGGGCTGAGGTTGGTTCCCTTCTAGGTAAGGCGTGACTTGCTCATCATAGACGATCATGGCGCTAGAGAGGTCGAGCTGATCTCGCTCAGAGAGGGGAGCTTCGAGGGTGTCTAGACCCCAAATCGGCTTAGGACTAGGAGTCATAAGAGGAATGTTGGCGCTTCGAGCGACCCACTCAGTCACCATATTATGAACTTGACTGTCATGAACCGCCATATGCAGTTGAGCTCTCAGCGGACGGCGTCCCTCAAAGCGTGGCGAAATCAGATGATCGACATAGTTGATAGGATCGACGGGGTCTAGCTGTTCTTGTAGCATCGCTAAATAGAGTTGGAGCTCAAGTGGGTCATCGAACTCTTGAGTGACGAGTAGACCGAGATTATTCCACTGGGTCGCTCTCTGTAGAAAGTGAGAGAGCCCTGCCCCTCCGACCACTAAGACAGCTTGCTCAATAAGGGTTGAGGTGGCGCTATACAGGTATCCAAATGTTCCTCCATTAGAGATCCCCATATACACAATTCGTTGGGGATCAAGCTCGGGGTACTCAAGGCTTAATTGATTACGGAGATACCGGGTCATAATTGTATAATTAATCATAGTTTGCATTACCTCCGCTCGAGCGAGGTGAAAGGCATTCAGGTCGCCGGTGAGGGCTCTGATCAATAAGGGGAGGACACCGCTATGCATTCCAAAGTTCATCCCGATCGCGTTAAAGCGACCACTAACACACAGGTCATTAAAAGAGGACCTCACCGCCTGAGGATGGTCCCCTAGGAACCCATGGCCATAGATGATGATCGGCCTCGGCTCGTCGACTGTACGCGGTATCGCCATCGAGAATGGGTATTGAGCGACACCTACTGCGATGGGGTGACCGCTCTCATCTCTCTCGAGCCCACGTTCTCCAACATAGAGCGGCATCTCAAATACTCCTCGAATGATCCGATTGGTGGCGTCGACATTATCTTCAGTTACCTCATAAGTTGTGAGTGGCCATGAGGCAGCCTGCTCTTGCATCGTCAACAGATCACCGGTGAGCTGCTCTTCAGAGCGAGTATGAAAGCTCCAAGTCAAGATAACGCTCTCAAAGTCTATTCCGCTTTGCTCAATGACAGCTTTTGACTCCATAAACTTAGGAATCTGAATATCTAGGGGTTCAAAACCGGTTATCTCTGTGTTCATGCTCGCCATCTTGAGCGCCATGAAAGCCTCTGACATCTCGTAGGAAGAGCCTTCGAGATCCTTCAAGTTTGAGCGAATCACGACCGTGTAACTCGCGTTAGCTTTCAGAACGATAGCAGGTCTTAGGATGAGCGCTCGGCGGAGAGGATCATCACTCATAAGGTCAATCTCTGCGATATGAGGGACCCGAGTTCCGGTTTGATGATGAATAATAAAAGTCGAGGAGGTATCAGCGATAGACTCTCCTAGGTTCTCTGAACTCGGCAGGGAGAGCCGGTCTATTCCCCTCGGCCAAGCGCTGAGGATCATGGGCAACCGAGAGAAACCATCATGACCATCGAACGCCTCTGCTGGCAGAGAGCTGGGCATGAGCTGCTCGGGAATATTGACCTGATAGCCGGTGACCGTCTGAGGAGCCTCTTGGAGGAAATAGTCTGAGGGATAAGGATATAAGCCGACCTCGGGGTTGAGAGGGTTCCCTCCCTCAATGTTGGGTAAAGAGAAGGGAGGTTCGGCGTCAAGCTCAATACCGGTATCAGAGAGACCCTCTCCCATATCTTCGAGGGTGGAGTCTTGGCTTCCCAGTCCTCCGTCAACATCGCCTCCATCAACATCGCCTCCATTAGGATCAATGACCTCGCGATCGAGAGGAGTCTCTACCGCCTGATCCATTAGGTCTGAGAGAGGGAGTGGCTTGTCTTCACAAGCACAAGCGAGAGAGCCAATGATCAGAAAGAGAGAAGGGAGACTTAAGGTCTTGAGAGATCGCATATGGTGCCTCGATGAGGAGTGATAAAGGGGGAACTAAGAAAAGAGGATATCTTCTGCCTATGAGATTTCATAGAGGATCATTGTAGATATCCACAGGGGTGGGCGATGGAGAGTCTAGAGTGGGGGTACGACTCAGATCTGTGCTTGTAACTAAAACCGAATTGCTTCAAAACATAGACTCAGACTTGTTAGTTTGCAGTGTGTGTTGCTGCCGAGGGAGATGACCTTAACTTTGAATCGTTCGTTCAATGACATGCCCTTCGACCCGACCCCCCACCCGGCTCATTTCGCCTTAGAGAGCTCAACGCCAACCGCAGATGACCCTCTCTGTCTCACTCTTCTTCAAGCGCCTCCTGGTCGACCTCAGCGTAAGCGAATTGATCGCTATGGCGTTAAACACGCCATCCCTCCTTTGGTATGGGGAGCGCACTATGTGAAGTGCGCTGATTACCAAAGCCTTGGGGAGTTGATGACCTTCTTGGAATATCAACCCTCATTGATCGTTATTCGAGGGTGTCCGCCTCAAGATAAAGCACATTATGCCCCTAATTTAGAGAGTCTCAGAGCGTCTATGGATCGACTTGAGCATTCTTGGAGCTTTGCTCAAGCGATCTATCAAGACCTCTCTGCCGCTAGGCGACTGTTTAAGAGACTAGAGGGAGAAGGTGATTCGACTCTTCAGCGTCGTCAAAAACTCACCGTCCAGATTCAAGAGTACTTTGATGGCTTATACGCGATCGGATGGCTCCCACGACGTAAGTCGATCTTCAAAGAGGTACCGAGAAGTTGGGTTTGGCTCGATTTAGATCAAGGTCTAGAGCTTCCCTCTTCTTTTCAGCTTACCCATCGAGCGGATCATCACGCGGCGCTTCGATGGATCGTGAGACAAGGGCTCCCCCCCTCTTTTCATGAGGTGAGCTTCGTCGGCCAATGGTCGAGCAGCGCCTTTATGAGAGGGATGAAAGTGAAGGCTCACTTCGCCTTTCTCTTTGAGCAACCGCTCAGCGAAGCGGCGCTGAAGGCTTGGCATGGGGTGAGAGGGGTCTATAATTGGCCGGTAAAGTGGGATCCCGCTACCTTTAGAACGGTACAACCTCACTTCACTGCGGCCCCAAAGTTTATCGACACCCCCTCGCCCATAAATGAGCGAACGTTTCCGGTCAACGGGCTCTATGACTCCGTCCCTCTAGATGACCTCTCGGTGATGAAATTGGAGGTACAGGGTCGATCTCTGAGCGGTGGACGCTCTAAGCGGCCGGCTCAAGCGACCTCTTCTTCGGTAACATCTAGAAAAGCGAAGCGACACTCTGCTCAATCAACAGCTAAAACCCACTTAGTAGACAAAACCCACTCAGCAGACAAAACTAATCAACCGGAGGGCGCTGACCACTTTCGACAGGGTCAAGAGGAGACTCTCGTTCGACCACAGTGGCGGGACTATCCCGCAGAGCAGCACCCTGAAGTAGAGAGGGTCCTAGAGGTTCAAGTTGAACGATTGAGCCAAGCGGAAGAGGGGCAACGTAATCAAGCTCTCTACCGAGCGGCTTGCGTCCTTGGCCGATATCAAGGAGGAGGGCTGATCAGTCAAGCTGCGCTTAATCGAGCTCTATTACAAGGAGCAGAGCAATGTGGACTGCTCATTAAAGTGGGTGAGCCAGAGTGCCTCCGTCAGATCTATAATGGAGTCCGTTGGGGATCTAGTCGTCCCATTAATCCAACGACGGTGAGCTCCGCGCTTTCCCTGCGTGATCGGGGTTACACCGAACGGCTCTCTGCACGACTCCAACGAGCGATCGTTGAGGCTAAAGAAGACCCTCGTAAAATCCCAGTGATCGCTTTGACCTGTGGAGGAGGAAAAACCTCTGCGCTGAGAGCGCTGATGGCGGTTGATGCTGCTGCTGGAGAGCCGAGGGTAGTGCTCTGTCGAAATCATCTTATGGCCGCAGAATTTCTAGAGGCGCTTAATAGCTATGCTGAGACACATCAGCTCAACATTAAGAATAAGGTCCGACTGCTTGAGGGCATGCAGAGGCATTGTCGAGTCCTCAAAGAAGCCAGCCCTGCGCAGGCGAGCCGACTACACAGCGCGCTCGCTTATGGTCGGCAAGCCCTCTGCGGTCGGGGGAAGTCTCGCTGTGAATATGCGAAGAAGTGTCAAGGCTCTAAGCGACCGCAGGCTTTGAAGCGAGGAGTGACGATTGCGACCCATGCTATGGGCCCAATCCTTGAGATCCCCGAAGGAGCGGTCATCGTCATCGATGAACTCCCGACCCCAGTAAAGGGGGTGAAAATTACCCTCTCGGACCTCGTTCCACTCTCTCGGGAGAGCGAGCAACGTGATTTACCTCTTCTAGACTCCTTTCAAGGTTGGCGAGACGCACATCCCCAACTCCATGAGGTATCTAAAGCTGTTCAAGAAGTTTTAGACCAACTCGCTAAGAGCCCAAATCTCGCTGACCAAGATTATGGCCAAACGCTAGACCCTGAAGAAGCGTTGTTGATCTTCTCATCTCTGATCAATCCTCTCGCCGAGCTTCAGGCGGTTGAGCTGAGCCCGATGCCTTTACCGCCTCCGCAGAGCACTCGCCGTGGTGTTTGGCCTCAGCTCCCCAAACGTGGGGTGATCGAGGCGCTACTAGAGCTCGCACGAGAGGTCCCTGATGGAGTGTGGCCAAGCTCTATTTCTGTCCACTGGCGAAGACAAGAGGCCTGGCTAGAGTTGCGCGAAGTCTATGCGCTGCCTCAAGGCTCTTTGGTGTGTTTGGATGGGACAGCTCATAGAACAGAGCATATTTGGTCTCATCTCGCTAAGAGCTCGCCGTTGAGCCTTGAGAAGTCCTTCACTTCTAAGAGTAGAGCTCTATCCGAAGGAAGGCCCGTTCGCTCAGGAGACCTACCTTCACCTTATCAGCTCAACCGACGAGCATCGGGAAGAGATTCATTAAACGGTAATGATGAGCGCCTCATAGAGCAAGTGCTAGATCGTCCGCAGAGCCATGACACCCCATTGGACAGGGTGAGGTGAGGTGAGGTTGAGGTTGAGGTTGAGGTTGAGGTTGAGGGGGATCGCTCTCGTGAGGTAGATATTTGGCCGATCGCCGCCGTAGGAGAACCTCCCCTCTTCTCCCGTTGGATCAAAACTCAATCTCTGAGGACCTCTCAACTGATCCGTCGAGATGAGCGAGGGTGGATTCATTGGAGGCAGAGAGCCATTGGCACGCTAAAGAGGATCAGCTTTACCATCGAGAAGGCCGCTCGTGACGCCCGCCTCTCTACTGGCCAAACCGTTGGGATATTAGCCGCCAAGCATGTGGCTGACTTATTCCGATTCGCGCTCCAGCAAGAGACCCACCCTCAGTTCTCAGTGAAGAGTCCAATCGTTGATGCCCTGGCGTCAGAGATGAGGAGTGCGCTTGGTCATCGGGAGGTGATCATTGGGCATGTAGGGGCACATGATATCGGCTCTAACCTCTTTAATGGCGTTGATCTTTTAGCCATGCTGGGCTCAAGTAAGCCCGATTGGGGATCAACGATTTCAGACTTGAGAGCGATCGGAGTGCCCGAGGATGAATGCGCTGAGGTGTATACCCATATTGTCTCCGCGAGAGATGTCCAAGGTCTCGCGAGAGCTCGACACCTTCGACGGCGAGGAGTAGGCTTACTCTATATCGGGGATATGCCTCCCCCTGTTGGACATGACCTCCCCGATGTTCGCTGGAGCCAAGAGGAGGCCGAGCATCTTAAGGTGAATGAGACCCTACAAGGGACGGAGGCTCAGGCTTTCAATCTGTTAATGAGCCATGGCTTTATCACCGTCCCCATGCTGCGCACTGAGTTAGAGATGACTCGCGCGCGCGCAGAATCCGTCTGTAAAAGATTACAGCGTTGCTATGAACTCGTAGAGTGGGTTCATCGTAAGGGGGGGAGAGGTCGAGGGTCGAGAGCTTACGGAATGCCCGCCCATCACCCAGAGATGAGAGCGTCGGAGAGCCTCAAAGAGAGTGGGCGCTCTGATCATGATTAAGGGATGCTTAATGACACAAGCATGACAGTCTTCGCCCCATGGAAACCTACATTAAATGGCTCAAATGAGCTATTATCTTGATGAGTCTCAGCGAGGAGAGCAATGATGATAATCAGAGATATGCAGCCGGGAGATCTCCACAGAGTCTATGAGATCAACCAAGAGAACATACCCGCGGTCGGTGAAGAGAGTCTCGATCGCTTGGGGCAACTACGGGAGTACAGCTCGATCGCCCTAGTGATTGAGAGCGATGAGCAGGTTGTCGGTTTTTGTATCGTTCTTCCACATAGCACTCCTTATCAAAGCCCTAATTATTTGTACTTTTGTGAGAGATACACCGATTTAATCTACTTGGATAGAGTCGCGATCACCGCCGAATATCAAGGTCGAGGGTGGGGCGCTCAGTTATATCGTGTGGTAGAAGAGCGGTCGACAGCCTCATGGTTTGCGCTTGAGGTGAATGTGGTCCCTCCCAACGAAGGTTCGATTCGCTTCCATCAGCGACAGGGCTTTAAAGAGCTTTCTCAAGAAGAGACTCGCCCAGGCAAGATCGTCAGTATGATGGTGAAGGCTCTCTAAAGTAGCCGATAGAGCTTTATCTACTGGGTCGACCAAAGATCATTATTATAAAGATGACATTGAGCGCCTTTTATAATCATAATCACACTCATCATCCTCCTCATTGCATAGACTAAGGATAAACTTGATGCCATCATGTTACACGTCTAATGATCAACATCAGAGACTGACAGTGTCTGTCTCCGCTCTGTTGTTTTGTATTCTATCCCATGTGGTGCTGATCCTCTCTTTTGGGAGCGGCACTGCTTTCGCCAAGGTCTCTCCTCCTCCGGGACTTGAGGGATGGGCTCCATGGGTAAGTGAGGATTTAGATCATCTACAATGTGCGCAGCGTAGCAGCGGTCATTATTGTGTGTGGATGAGTGATCTAGAGATCGAAGTTCGAGGTCAGAGCGCGACCCTCAGCTACACCGTTCAGATGGGGAAAAGAGGGCTCGCTCCACTACTCGATGATCATCGACTCTCTATCGGTGAGGTGAACTTAATCCATGATGATGGGCAGCCTGAACCACAAGTCGTGATTTGGCGAGATAAACGGGCTTGGGTGGAGCTCGCTAAAGGCCTGCATCATCTCCGCGCCTCGGTGACTTGGGATGAACAGATTAATTCGATCAAAATACCAAGAGATGTCGCTCGGGTGAAGCTCAGTGATCAAGCTGGCGAGCGGTCATGGGTAGAGCGAGATCAAGAGGGGGCGGTCTGGCTAAAAGACCGAGCCACTAGAGCGGACAGCGTGAACAAAGAGCGCAAAACCCACCCAGAGGCTACGGCGAAGATCTTTAGAGTTTGGCGAGATGAGATCCCTCTCAAAGTTGAGACTCATCTCCATCTTAATATCTCCGGTAAGCCAAGAGAGATCGTATTTGGTCAACTCTTACCTGCTGGGGCGATCGCTACTGATCTGGAGAGCGAGCTTGATGTCGATTGGGTCAGAGATGGTCTCAGAGTATATGTACGTCCGGGTAAAGCGACGATTAAACTAAAAGCAGTATTCCCAAACCCAGTAACGACGCTGAGCGTGCCTAAAGTGACTGGTGGCGAGGTCGCGCCTCAAGAGGTTTGGGTGTGGCACAGCCAGGAGCTGTTGCGCAGTGTAAAACTCAGTGGACTTAACGAGGTTGACCCTGATTTTACAGCGCTTCCTGGGAAACTTCGTGGTGGGACCCATACTTGGTTAGCCTCCGCGGGAGAAAAGCTCGTAATCGAAGAGTTAAAGCGAGGCGTTAGTCGTCGTCCCTCCAATAAGTTAAGATTAGAGAGATCCTTATGGCTCGACCTAGATGGGAGTGGTTACTCTGCTCGTGATAAAATTCATGGAGAGTTACGGGCGAGCTCACGGCTCAATGTGCTGAGCAAAGGGACTCTTGGACGGGCCTCGATGAGTTCGGATGGCCAAACTATCCCTTTGTTGATCACTCAAGATCATCCAGTCTCACAGCGGAACGGAAAAGGACTGAACTCATCGGCGGATACTCCCGGACTCGAGGGACTAGAGCTCCGCGTTGAGCGATTAGATCTTGAAGCAGACTTTCGTTACTCGGAGCATAAAGCAGACATTCCCGCGCTTGATTGGTCAGAGTCAA
Organism: uncultured bacterium; assembly: GCA_943788935.1. GTDB lineage: Bacteria > Myxococcota_A > Bradymonadia > UBA7976 > VGTA01 > CAKZRU01. The sequence goes on from CALSSE010000001.1 coordinate 149,800, forward strand.
TGGAGTCTTTGATGGTTAAATTAAACCTCCCTCCAGGTTGGAAGCTCTTTACTGTGAGTGGAGCTGATCTATGCCCTGATGATTGGTTGACATCATGGGCCATGATCGATGTCTTCTTAGTCGCGTTAATCACCATTGGAGCTTATAAGCTCTTCGGCTTATTCTGGTCTATCATCGCCTTATTATGCTTAGTTCTCTTCCATGGAGATGCAGATTTTCACCTCGAGTGGCTAAGCCTCATCGTGGGATACTTCTTGCTTAGCAATGCTCTTGCCAATCGTCTATTTATGAAACTTATCTTAGTAGGGTTTTCTTTCGTTACGCTCCAATTTGTGGTCTTAACGCTTGATCTCTGCAAGACAGACATACGCGTCGCGATCCACCCACAGGTTGATAAAGAGAACCTCGCGGGTTTTTCTTATGATAGTCATCATATGAATAGAAAGCCGTCAAAAAGTATCTCGCGGATGAGTGAGGTACACATAAATGATGTCAGGGGATCTTGGAAAAAAAGTAAATATGGTGAAGTACAGGTTAACCGACAGCTGCAGTTACTCGATCAGAACACCGTCGTCCAAACTGGACCCGGGATCCCAAACTGGAGTTGGCGAGAACATGATATATATTTTGATAGCCCCGTAGAGTCTGGTCGAGCGATTACGATCACTCTGATTGAGCCCATTTGGCTTAGGACTCTCAGCGCCTCTCGTGCTCTTTTACTTCTCACCTTTTTGCTCTTCTTCCTCACTCGGCTTAGGAGACTTGATTGGCGACAACTTCGCGGAGAGCACTCCAATGAGTCGTTGAGTTCTCATAAAGCAGGCGCAACGCTCCTCGTCTTTACACTGATAACTTTAGGGGGAATGATCTCCGCTTCAGCTCAAGAGTCTTACCCCGTGCAAGACCCCGTGCAAGAACAACAGCAAGTGGTTGACGATGTGAACAACACTTTGAACGAGGGGGTGAAAGTAAACGAGAACTCGAACACTACTTTAAATCATCAGGTCAATCTTAATCAAACAGCCTCCCTTCGCCATAAGCGTCAAGACAGCTCGGTTAAAGCTAAAGATAAGTCGTTGCTCTCTCTTCAGCCGACCGCTGAGTTGATGAAGGAGTGGAGAGAGCGGATGGTTGCTCAGAATCGCTGTCATGGTGAATGTATCTATCTTGGAGACATGAACCTCTCTCTTAAAGATCGGCTCATCGAGCTCACAGTGATGGTTCATGCAGAGCGCGATAGCTTTGTTATATTACCGGGAACGATCAATGATGTTCAGTGGAAGGTAGTGACCGTAAAAGAGAGCTCTTTACCGCTTCGAGTAGAGATCGGTAAGGGAGATACTTCGGGGGGATACATCACCGCTCGAGTTCCTCGCGGCGTTCATTTGCTAAAGGCTTGGGGGTCAGTCTTAGAGGTCAACAGCTTTGACTTGGCGATTCATGATCTCCCCAAGAGGCTTGAGGTCTCTCTTGAAGGGTGGGCTGAAGAGAACGTTAGACGAGGTAAAGTGAGCCCACTTCTCACTTTCACACGGGAGGCGACCGTCAAAGCGAAGGCGAAGAGAGAGAGAGACAGTCGAGTTAATGTAGATTACTCATGGTTCGAAGTGAGCCGTTCTCTTAACCTCGGTCCAACTTGGCAAGTCGTGACCCAAGTAACGCGTCTCTCCACCGATTCGGTTGAAGAGGTGATACTCCCTCGGATTATTAATGAGCGGGTCTTATCGAGTGAGCTTGAGGTGAGTCCGCAGGGAGTGAGAGTGACCTTTGATAAAGGACAACGAACAGTCGGTTATCTCAGCGAGATGAGCCCAGTGGCCCAATTGACTCTCACTGCGCCGGACAAGGTCAGGTGGTCTGAGAGATGGACCTTAAACTGCGGTGTGATCTGGAGCTGTGAGACCTCCGGACTCAACCCTGTCTCACTCGGTGGCGACAGTCAGGCGAGCCTGACTTGGCGACCTTGGCCACAAGAGAGCGTCTCAGTCACAGTGAATCGTCCCATTAGCGTGGTCGGCGCAGAAGTCACAGCGAACTCGGTGATCTATGAATTCACCCCAGGGGATCATCTCGCCAAGGGATCAGTCACTCTCTCACTAAACGCTTCCCGTGGTGGATCTCGGTCGCTGACTCTCCCTGATGGAGCGCAACTAAGGTGAACTTATTAGTAGACAATAAACAGCAGTTCGATCCTGTTAAAGGCAACATTGTACGTCTCCCGATTAAGCCGGGGAATCATTCTTATAACGTCACCTGGTCAAGCCCTTGGGAGCGTACGTTTCACGAGCGTATTCCTCAAATTAAGCTCGATATCGAGGGGGTTAACTTTAAGCAGGTTTATAATGTCGGCAATCGCTGGCTAGTTAAGGTGAAGGGGCCGTTATGGGGACCTGCAGTCCTATTTTGGGGGAAATTAGTGTTAGCTCTCCTCTTGGCGATCGCTCTAGGGTGGCGTTCATGGGCTCCGCTATCCATCTTCGGCTGGTTTCTACTTCTCGCTGGTCTTGCCCAATATCATGTTCTGACATGGGTCGGCGTATTGGTATGGTTTGGGAGTTTATCACTTCGTCAGAAGAGCGGGGATTCGTTAAAGAATTCGGTATACTTTAACCTCTTCCAACTTTGTTTAGCGGGCGGTACTCTGATCTTCTTGATCGTCATGTATCTGATCACCAAGAGTAACTTGCTCAACTTAGCTGATATGCAAGTGAGCGGCGCTCGTTCTTCAAGTAGTGTATTACGCTGGTATGTCGATCGAATCGCAAGTCACTCAATGAGTCCTGAGATATCGGTCTACTCAATCTCCTCGCGAGTATGGCAAGGTCTCATGTTGCTGTGGGCTCTGTGGTTCGCCTCTAGCTTATATACTTGGTTACAGTGGGGGTGGCGAGCGATCAATAGCGGTGGAGGATGGAGGCCTATCTTTGGTGATGCAGTATGGAATCGTACCGATTTCGAAATGACTGATGAACCTTTTAAGAGCGCTAAAGAGAGTGCTAAAGAGAGTGCTAAAGAGAGCGCTAAAGAGAGCGCTAAAGAGAGTACCAAAGAGAGCATCAAGACCACTGATGACTAGCGTTGACGAGAGCTGAGGGGTAGACGATGAGGGAGCGTTGGTGAGATATAAGAACAGATGGGCTAAACTCGCGGATCAAGCCATAAGATGTATTAGTCAGCGTGGATTGACTATAGCGGAAGGTCCTTTAGGAAATGGTTCTCCTCTTGAAGGTGAAGGGGGCGCTAGTTTAATATTAGATGAAGCCATCAAAACCTCTCTATGCCTTACCTATGCTCAAGCCGTTTTGGGTTTATCGGTGGAGGAGAATATCTCCTCATTGATCGCGCAACGATCGCTATCATTACCCTTGTTGTCACTGAGTGAAGAGGTTGAAGCACTTTTTGAGGACTGGAGGTCAGCGATCACGCTCACCGAGGTGGAGTTGATCACCGGCTTTGGTCTCTTTTATGAAGCTCTCCTCCAGTATTCATTCTCTGCTGAACAGCATCGATCAGAGTCTCGCTTGGTGACCATTACTGTATCGAGGGGCGATTCCCGCAAAATTCGTGGGGCTCACTTTACACCGAAGATTGTCGCCGAAGAGGTGACTTCGCAGGCGCTTCACTACCTAGACAGAGATCTCAATGGTCTGGGTCTATCTTTGGATGATCAGCTACAGCAGGGTGAACTGAGAGTCTGTGACCCCTCGGCGGGGGCGGGGATCTTTCTGATCACTTGCGCTCGACAACTCGCGCTCCGATTAGCTCATCGGCAAGCTCATCGTTCGAAGTCTCGGGACGCTGCGAATCTGCTCTCTAAGCGCGCAGAGGTAGAGCCAAGGACACTGCGATTGGTGATTGAGCAGTGTCTGTTTGGCATAGAGTTAGATGGGGGAGCGGCCCTCGTCACCACTCTCTCGCTATGGGCGCTGGCTGGAGGGGCACCGGAGACATTGCGTTACCTCGAACGCCACATCATAGTGGGGAATGCGCTGACCCATTCTCCTCTTCGATGGGGCATTCACGCCTTTGATCTTATCCTCGGTAACCCTCCTTATATCTCCATGTACGGTCGAGGGTCTCAAGCTCATCGCTACTCTGCAGATGAGCTCAGGCTCCTTAGAGAGCAGATGGTTCATATTGATGATGAACGAGTGGTCTCAGGCCGCTTAAACCTGTTCCTCTCTTTTATGGTTTTATCGACTCGCTGGCTAGAAGGAGATGTGTCGCTAGAGAGAGAACAGAAAGGTAGAAGCGGACTGATCGCCTTCGTTCTGCCCGACACTATTATCACCAATGAAGCTTATACTTCCATGAGACAGGTCTTGACCAAGAGTGGTCGGCTCATCGAAGCCCAGCGTCATCAGAGCTCCTTATTTCAGGGAGCGAGCGTGGGGACAGCGATCATTTATTGGAGGTCAGGTCTGCACTTATCGGCGGTCAATCACTCGCTTAAGGTGAGACTCTCCGAGGTCGATGATCGCCAAGTGAGTGTTGAGGAGGGTCGGCATATTATCATCAAGCGGCCTGGGTGTAGTTGGCAAGCGGTGAGCACTGATACGCTCACTGAGGCGGCGCTTCTCGGTTCACACTCAGCTCCTCTCATTGAGTTCGCAGCAGTACGCGATGGTTTTAACACCGGCTCTGCTGAGCGCCGTCGAGCGTTGATCACTAGAGAGCTCCCTCCCCCTTATGAGAGTCGCCTGATCCTTGAAGGGAAATGGATCAATCCCTTTAAGATCACGCCACGAAAGGTGTGGGTCAAGTCCGCTGAGGTGGCTTCAGCGCAGCGATTTGATGTACCTAAGATCATCTATCGCCAAACCGCCCCTCATATCATCGCTGCGGTGGATACAGAGGGACTTTGCTATCTGAATTCTGCTCACGCCATTATCCCTCATAAAGGTGATATACCTCTCCTCTACGCGCTCTGTGCCTACCTCAACAGCGCTCCATTTAAGAGACGCTATCAGCTATTGACCGGCGAGACTCGTCGCACCTTCCCCCAAGTGCATGTCTCTTCGATGAAGGCGATTCGAGTACCAAAGCGACTCTTTGACATTGAAGACTCACTGACTTCGATGATCGCTGAACTTGGAGAGCGTCTCTCTCGTTCTTCTTCACTACAGCTCGATGAGATCAATGAACTCGACCGACTGATCGATGTTCTGCATCAGAGCTGTCTTGGCTAAACCTCAAGGGTTAAACCTCAAGGACTAAACTTCAAGGACTAAACTTCAAGGACTCCTCTGGTGATCTGATCGCGCTCAATAGATTCGAAGAGCGCCTTAAAGTTTCCTTCTCCAAAGCCTTCGTCTTCTTTGCGCTGAATGAACTCAAAGAAGATCGGACCGATTGCCTTCGCGGAGAAGATCTGTAGCAAGAGTCGTGGGTCTCCCCCTTCGGTGCTACCATCAAGGAGTATACCTCGTTTTTCAAGCTCGTCGCTGGGCTCTCCATGATTAGGTAAACGCTCCTCGAGCATCTGATAATATGTGCTAGGCGGGGCGCTCATAAAATTAACACCGCAGGCCTTTAGACGATCCCAGCAGGCGATGAGGTCGTTACATCTAAACGCGATGTGCTGAATCCCTTCGCCCTTATATTCACGGAGGTACTCTTCAATCTGAC
>CALSSE010000002.1 GCA_943788935.1 uncultured bacterium
TTGATCTCAGTAGGATTTCATTTCCTCTTGAATATAAACTTAGCACTTCATTTCTTCTTGACCTTAGACTTATGATGAATTCAAATCCAAAGGACTCCATTTACTTAGAGGATAAAGTTATGAGATCCCCCTCCTATTTCTACGCGCTCGTACCAGCGCTTTTGATGCTCTCTGCGTGTGCTCAAATCCATCACGTCCAAATAGGATCAATCGATAATACGGCGAATGGTATTCCAATTGAAGTGGTCGTGAAGACCGTCGGTGTTGACGCTGCAAAGGTGGTGAGAACCGCCGAGAATATTAGCCAATTTGGTAAGAAGAAGAAGAAGAATAACAAAGCTTCTAATATTGTTGCGATGTTTCAGATGGGTCCCAAGACTGGAGCCCCGATATATGATGAGGTTTGGGGAGAGAAATTGATGACCGAACTTCATCTCAAATGTCCTACTGCAAAGTTGAAAAATATTCATTCAATACGAACAGCAACTGACTATGCGGGCTCGGGGATTACTCAAGAGACGGTGATTATTCGCGCTTTATGTATCAGAAATTAGACCTTAAAATTACTAGAAACTCATAAGAAGGAAAAGCAATGATCAAAAAAACAGCTCTATTAATGTGTCTTAGTCTCCCTCTAATGACTAGCGCTTGCGTGAGCGTTAAATCAGTAAGTCTCACCTCAGTGCCTACCGAACGTCAAAATGTCATTCAAGCAGAGGGCTCTCGTTTCTTATTTTTCGGTCTTTCTTTCAGTTCAAAGTTTATTGATCAGGCGATCGATGAACTCAGCAGCAAGTGTCCCAATGGTAAAGTAGAGGGCGTTCTCACTAAGCATGAAAACGTGAACTACTTTTTAGGCTTATTTGTAACAGAGAGAGTCATCGCTAAAGGATTCTGCCGATGATTAAGAATATATGGTTGATACTTCTCTTCGGTTCATTAGCCCCGAGCTGTGCACACTCAGTTCATCTCATCCACACTAGCGATTTTGACGGGGCTGTCCCTTATGAGCAGGGCGTCCCTGTGATAGGTGAGGGCAGCCAAGGGGTGATCTTAGGCTTTGTGACTCAGAGTGATTATGTGGATGACGCTTATAATAATCTCCTCAATCAGTGCGATGGTCGGGTCACCGGAATCACGACTAAGTACTCAACAGAGCTAGGTTTTATGAGTTGGACGAATATCGTGCGAATGGAAGGACTCTGCGTTAGCTCATCCAAGTGAGGTGAGATTGATTGTGCGAGCGACGACAAAGTTAATCCATGCATCTATGTCCTGATGACTCAACTGCATCAGGAAAGAGGTGTTGTGCTCAAAGATATTAGAATCATGTGGCTTGTACTGAGTATAGCGATCCTCTGCTTGATCGGTTTATTACCCTATTACCAGCTTCTTCCTTATTTGTGGTGGCGTTATATTCATATTCTTAGCGCTGCTCTATATTCTGGAGTCGTTGTCATTTCGGCATTATTTGAGTGGAAACTCTCGAGTAGGTCTCATCTGAACCTCTTTTTAAGTTATAGCGAGCAGGTGGCTTCAATGGACAAAGTCTTGATCACCTCGTGCGTAAGCTCGCTATTAATCTCAGCGATCGCTCTACTCAACTATCGCGGTCTCTCACTTTGGCTTATGGGTGATTGGCCTCTATGGGCGTTTAGCTCTTTCACTGTCCTTAGTATGACAGGATTATTGTGGGCCATCTTTGATGTGCGAACTCAACATGAGATTAAGGTTCTCGCAAACCGATTATCTGAAGACTCAATGAGTGATGATCTGCAGAGAGAGCTGAAACGACTACTGACCATACGCCATTACATTAACCTCTTCTCGGTGAGTACCATCCCAGTTTTGTATTTCATCATGGTGTTTAAGCCCATTTGACTGATTTCCTATGACCCAAAAGTCACAGGTTATGGGAATCATATTATGAACTGATCAACGAATCTTTTCTCCTCACCAGAGACTCTATTAACTAGTGTACTTTATTGCGCGATAACCCATATATAGACGTGTGTCTAATTGAACGGTTTTATTCGCGTCCACGGTAAGCGAGAAGAAGCTGTATGTTGACACCATGGGTCCATATTATCGGTGCTGGCGTCTCGGGGCTCTCTCTCGCTGTCGCTTTAGCTCAGCGTGGGAGTCTGCCAGGGGAAGTGTTGATTAGTGATCCATATCTTGACCAGGATCGGAGTCAGACCTTCTGTTTTTGGTATAAAGAAACAGAGAGAGAGCTCTTGAAGCCGGAGCGCTCTTGGAGTCAGTGGAGCTTCTCTACAACAGGTTCAACCTCTACTCCACTCTCTCATCTACATATCGGAGAAAAATATCAATACGGGATGGTATCTGGTGATTCTTTTCGCCGTCGATCACTCAAGCTACTCAAGTCACATCCACAAGTTAGATTCTCCAAAGAGCGAGTGACTCATCGAGACCAAGGACCGCATGTCTTTGATTCTCGACCGCTCCATCGTGACTCTTATTATATTCAACAGAGTTTTGTGGGTTTTGAGCTGCGTTGCCAACATGATTATCCACTCAATCGAGTAGCCCTCATGGAAGAGATGACCCATGACTTTGGAGGTTTGAGGTTTAAGTACGTACTGCCCCTCAGTGAAGATAAGCTCTTAATAGAGTATACCGTCTTTACCATTGAAAAGCTCTCCCTTGATGATCTAGAGGCTTTTGGACAAGAGGCTCTTGAACAAGAATCACTGGGTGATTGGGTGATCGAGAGAGTGGAGAGAGCACACATCCCAATGGGGATCAAACAGAGCACAGAAATGTCTCACTTAGGTATTCCAATAGGAACGAGAGCGGGAATGGCCCGAGACTCTACCGGCTATGGCTTTGTAGAGATGCATAAATGGGCTCAAGAGGCAGCCAACACTCTAATCGATAGGAATGCCGCCCTTCGATTTAATACCCCACGGATTCGTTCGTGGATGGACTCCTGTCTCCTCAAGTTAATCGAACACCGTCCTGAGCTCACCCCCGAACTGTTTATGACGCTCGCTACTAAATTGAGCGGTGATCGCTTCGCGAGTTTTATGATGAGTTGTCATCTAAGCGATGCTAGTCAGATGATGTTAGTCTCACCAAAGAGACCATTCATCATGGCAGCGCTAGGGAAGACAGAATGGATCTAGAGCTCTTATTTGCTAGTGTTTTGGTCTGTATCTTTGGATTGCCCCATGGTGCCCTCGATCCGATCTTGGCTTATCGCTTACGCGTCTTCACGACACTACGCGGTGGTATCACTTTTCACATTGTATACCTCTTGATCTGTGGACTTGGTCTCCGCTTGTGGTTCTATGCTCCCCTTACCTCTCTTTGGGTGTTTATAGGTTATTCTGCGCTTCACTTTGGTCGTGATTGGTCAGCGATCGCGCTCGGTGGCTTGCCTTATGGCCTGCTAGTGCTTGGATCGCCTATGTTGTTTCACGGAGAGGAGGTGAGAGGCATCTTTGAGATTATTACTTTTGGTGGAGATGGATCATCACTGGTTACTCTGATGTCTTTCTCTCCGATGACGATGCTTTGGGTTCTGATTAAGGGACCAATGAGAGTGTCACAGTTGTGGTTAGAAGTGATCGGCTTATTGGTGCTGTCCTATCTTCTTAACCCGCTCACTTATTTTTTACTCTATTTCTGTGGTTTACATAGCCCTAAACACCTCTTTAAAGAGTATTTAGCTCTCCATAACTCACAGCGTCGAGTCGCATTGGGGGTGATGTTAGTCATCACTACCCTTACTGTGGTCTTAGTGGCGACCTTTGGCTTTACCGTGAGAGAAGAGATTTCCTCTTGGGACCACTTCGCCTATCAGTCGATCTTCATTGGCTTGGCGGTCTTAACTGTTCCCCATATGCTCCTCATTGAGGCTCTTCAAGCGCAACCAAGGTCCTCATTAGGGCATCATTAAGGCGGTTAGCTAGTTTTCAATAGCTTAAGCGATCTTGATCAAGAGGAGGCTCTATGTGGAGTCAAACATATTTTTGGTTTACTTGGCTAGCGGTCGCTTGTTTTATGGAATTTTGGGCGATGATACTACATGGGGCTCTATGGCATGGCCCATGGTGGGTGACCCATAAGTCTCACCATGAGGCTCGGAGAGGGTCGTTTGAGTTTAATGATATATTCGCACTGTTTCATGCCATCTTGGCGACTACTTTGATCGTATATGGCTTTGAGTCTGGTGATTCGATTTCTTCTCATCTTTGTGTCGCCGCAGGTTTTGGGATGACAACCTTTGGGATGGCTTATTTTTTAGTTCATGATGGCTTTATACATGAGCGTCTCCCTGTCTCCTTTCTCTCTAGATTCGCCTACATACGTCGGGTAAAAAACGCACACAAGGTCCACCATAGACGCGAGCATCAACATCCTTATGGTCTTTTTCTTGGCGAGTATGAGCTACGGTGGCATAAGCGACGAGGGGTCGCTATGCGGGAGAGATCAAGCGGTGATCATCAAATGAGCGAGAGATGACTACTTGTGGCTAGCGGATAGGAGAAGAGAATCGCTAAGACGCTAGGTTCATTCTCTCTTGGCGTGGGCTCTCGATTAGGCTCTTAAGATGAGTAGGGAGCATACCCGCTGAACCTAGGATTTTGAACCTCGCGAAGAGCTCTTCTGAGTACCAACCGACCTGTCGCGTTCTCTTGACTACTGCCTTATGATCAGCGCTAGAGTAAGCGAAGTTCTTCATGGCGGCTTCGCTCTCCCACACTGAGATGGTCGCCTGTTGAATAAGGGGAAGCTCACCGACACCCGCAGCGAATACGCAACCGCTGACCCCCTCCATAGACTGGCTTACCCGAGGGACGTCTCGCCAAAAACGGTAGAGCTTAGAGCTCTTAATCCGCGCGCGGGTCAAAATCGCTACCGCTTGCTCCGGCTGAGGTTTATTGACTTGATTGGCTACAAAAGGTGACCGTCGATCCCATTGCCCATGAGCCATGAAAGGTTTTAAGAAGAGTGACCACTCTGTAGATTGATGTCGCCTTAAACGTAACATCGCTTTGCACTGGCTGTTGAGATCTAAAAATTCATCCGCAAACTTTCGGTGACTCCACACCGTTAAAGAGAAGTATCGCCCCCAATGAGGCCATACGCTAAAGCCTCCTCCCCCGCCGCTGCCGAGCATCTTAGAGAAGAGTAACCCTGGGGTCTCCTTAAAGAGACGGGGAGCGAGACCCATGTTTCTAAAACCTTGCCATCTTTGGTAAGAAGTTTGATACAAGTGACACGTTAAAAGTGTCACCTGCTCATTCTCTGTATATAGCATCTCTTCGCTGTCTGTAGAGATAAGCTCAGGCATAATCGGTCCTTTGATAGGTCAATGATATTGACCATATGTCACTTATAAACGTCGAATTCGAAAAGGGATCAGGAAGCGGACCCAAGGACTCTCAAAACGAGTGAGATCGAGTGATTCATGAATGGCGTAGGTCTCTTGTTGACACACCCTAGTCTGGATGACATCACGCGTATAAAATGGTGAATCAACAAGATTTTTGATCACTTTGGCACCACTAGATCCACGATCAACGCGGGTGGGTCGTTGGACACCCCAAAACCCATGAGGGAGATCAAAGCTATCGAAATCACTGAGCTCGGTAATCTCACCTCCTCTGTGGTATAGCAAGGCTCGATGACAAGGAGGAGAGTTCTTCTCAACAGCGTCATACATGACCAATGTGCCTCCCTCCACCTCAGCACGGCTCCATGTCCAAGATTGAAAAGCTGATTCTAATGAATCATCGCCCCAATTTGAGTCATGGTACGCATGACCAGTGAAACTAAGCGCAGGATGATCGAGCTCAACGGTGATTCTAGACGTAGGTGAGACGCCCATCCAATGATGATGTCCACTTTGATCAAGGCTCAGTGTCCGCTTAAACTGATCACCGAAGGTCACCTTGATTTCTCCCTCTATATGAGATGGCATATGCTGAAAGAACGGTTTACTTCTCTCTGATATCTTTATCGATAAGCCCTCTTGAGTATATTTAAAGTTACTGCCTCCAAGAGTGAGGCAATCCTCTTCACGATGGACTCTATCTCGCCATGATTGAGATCGCTTATCGCTATATTCAGAGAGACTCCATAGCTCTTTGGCGCCAAGTCTCTGTTCACCCCGAGGAGTGAGGGCGTGTAGTGCGAAGTTAAAAGCACAAAACTGCTCTGGGATGGCGACCCTATCAATATGGTCTTTGAGGAGATCAGGTTGCCGTGCTCGATAGTAAGAAGGTGAGAAAACATGGCCAACAAAACCGATCACAGTGAGCGCAAAGTCTTGATCATCACTCACCGAGTCAAGATACCACCATTGGTAGCCATGAGGCGCTATTTTTCGATCAAAGCGGAGTCTCTGATCAATTGAGCAGCGGCGATGTTGCCGCTGATCGCTGCCATCGGTACTCCCGCTCCAGGATGTACGCTCCCTCCGGTTAGGTAGAGACCCTTGAGCTTGGTCTTGGCTCCCATACGTTTTAGGTTGCTGTCCCATCGTCGAGTCGCTCTCCCATAGATCGCTCCGCCGCTCGCTGGGAAACGTTCCGCCCACTTGGTCGGTGTTGTCCACTGTTGAATGATGGGAGATGGAGTAACCTCCAGTTGCTTGAGGATGCGATTGACCGTGACTTGACATGTTAAGATCTCTTCAGGCTTAAGTGGAGAGTAGTCTGATCGTGCAGGTGCGTTCACTAGAGCGAAGAGCCGCTCATAATGTGGTGACACAGAGTCCGATACAGAGTCCGATACAGAGTCCGATACAGAGTGCCTAGACATTGGCGCTTCATCGATCGTGTTGTGTATGTCTAAAGGTGGCTGAGGATCACGCTTGATCTGATCTCCGCGATCTTGAGCACAAATGTAAACGGTAGGGTCACTCGGCAGATGCCCAGACTCTATATGTTCAAATTCTTCGCGATAATTATCACTAAACCAGACGTTATGATGAATGAGTGGAGCTTGACGCATATCAGCCATAGCGCACAAGGTGAGCGCAGACAGTGAACGCTCTCGCTTAGGATATGCTTTGACCGCTGTCTGTACTGATTCTCCGAGGAAACCAGAGGAGAGAGCTTGAACGTCACCATTAAAGATCACTTGAGAGCTCTTAAGTAGCCCCTCTCCTTTGATCCAAACGCCGGTAATACGACCATGATCGGAGTAAATATTACTGACGTCTACACCCGTTCGAACTTCGCCTCCGTGTTTAATGATGAGGTCTTGTAGAGCGTTCGCTAGAGCAAGTATCCCTCCTCTGACACGCCAAACACCATTCTGTTCTACAGCGGCAATTAAGTTAAAGGTGCCCGGAGTCATAAAAGGATTATTCCCTGCGTATGTGGCATAACGCCCAAATAACTGTCGCAGGCGATCATCTTTGAAATATTGGGAGAGTGAGCGCCACATCTTTCTATGAACATCAGCTTTTAGCATACGAGGCAGCATAGACAGCCCCATTGTGGATACCATTTTAAGAGGAGAGGGCTTCTCAGAGTATATGAATATATCACTTACGCTCTGATAGATTTGATCGGCATACCGATGATAAAGAGTGAATCCATTCGCTTCTGAGCTTCCAGCGAAGTCTTTAATCGCCTGATAAGAGGCGTCAAAGTCGGTAAATAAGTCAAGCTGTGAACCATCTCTCCAAAAATGACGAGCGAGTACTTCAGCAGGCGTAATATCGAGTCTCTCATAAAGGTTGGCCCCCGCGTCAGAGAAGAGCTCTTCAAAGATATGGATCATGGTCATGACTGTGGGACCACCATCGATAGACATGTTGATAGGCTCTTTACTAGTCACCGGATTCGCTAGACACTCGCTGAGGTCAATTTGATGTGCTTTACCCCCTACTGTGTCTGCGCGTTCGAGCACGATGGGTCGCAAACCCTTAATCGCGAGGCGGAGCGCTGCGGTCAGCCCTCCGATTCCACCACCAATAATCAGTGGTTTCTCCGAGGCCTTTGATGAGTGGCTCATGAATATAGGAGTGGAAGAGGGGTGGTCGAAGAGTGTACTCATTGATCAATCCTCATCGTAGGTAATGTATGAAGGAATGATTGAGCGTTGGTTAAGAAAATTGATAAATACACAGTGTTTATACGCTCTCTCTTTGAGATGAATCAATGCTGTGTATTGCATTGGTAAGATCTGAGTAGAGTTCATCAAACTGCAGTGTAAAGGCAGGTGTATGCGCATGAGCTTTTTGCCGACGAAAGACTGAGCGGAAGCCTCTCCATGAAGACATAAGGGCGCACCAACTTAAAGAGAGCAGAGCGAGGTAGACTTTGCGAGGTTTACTAGTGATCGCTCGGGGTTGATTCGGATCACACTCATTCTCTCTTATGATCCGTCCGATGTCTTGATATATCATCCCGGCGGCTTGTATGGCGAACCCTGCTCTGAGAGGTAAGCTCTTGATACCTTGATACCCTGACCTATAATGAATGTCAGCGAGTCTAAGCAATTCATGAATGGCCCTCCTCGCAGGCTCACGCATGAGTATGGGTAAATCGAGTCGATGAAACCGTTGCCCTCTTGATCTAGTAGATGGAACGGAAGATACACTGCTCTCATCGGTTCTCATTGTTTTCTGATGTTCTTCTACACTGAGCGAAGAAGAAGTCAGTAATTCACGTGGAAGATACAGACGCTCTCTAGACCAATCTTCACTCACATCACGACAGATATTGGTCAGCTGCATCGCGATTCCCAAATGAGCAGCATTAAACAGCGAGCGATCGTCTCTTATTTTTAAGATGTGACACATCATGAGTCCGACAACGCTAGCCACTCTAAAACAATATTGATAGAGTTCGCTTAGGCTTTCGTAAGTGATGTTTTTGACATCCATCTCCATCCCTTTGAGGAGCTCTTGTGGATAATATTTAGGGATCGAGTGGCGATGAATAACGTCTTTGAAGGCGATCAATATTGGATCATGAGCAATTAGAGGAGCGCCTGTTGACGAATAAATAGCATCCAATTCCAACTGAAGTATCTCTAACGCTAGCGGTGCTTCAGCGGCATCAACCTCATCGACAGCATCGTCAACTCTCCTACACCACGCATAGAGAATAGAAGCGTCTGTCCTAGCGTGACGAGGAAGAAATTGAGCGGCAAATGAGAAGCTCTTAGAATTGGCGGCGATGATATGTTGACAGAGAATAGCGGCCTGATCGCTCATTAACCCGAAAGAGTGAGGAGTCTCAAAGTCAATGCCTGACGGATCACTAGATATAGTCATAAACCCTCTGTTATTAAATGCAGTCATCTCTCATTTTTTAAGTTACTGAGGGCTGATGGCTCAGTCCTACCGGCTCAGTCTTACTGATTCAACCACAGTTAATTCAGCCACAGTTGAGTCAGCCACAGTTGAGTCAACCACAGTGAAGTCATAGATAGCTATTTTGAAGCCTAATCACTGCTTGAACAGCGATTCGATGGGCTTCTCCATTCCCCAACTTATGCCTCAATGTATCTAAAGCGCCCTTAATGGTGCTACGGATCTCTGATTCAGCACTGATGAGGTATGGTAAACATTGGTCTCGCAATTCTTCAGCATCAGCTCTCCACCATTCGGTGGAGATGAGCTCGTTAACAGCTTTATCTCCTCTAACGGAGAGCTGAGTGAGGCTTGACATGATAATAGAAAAGTCTTGGTCGGACACTTCAGAGTGCCGGGATAACCAAGACCACACCCATGTTAATCTTTGGCGGCTGATGTCTTCGCAACCTTTATTCCAACGACTCTCATTCATGAATCCGCTGAGATCATCGTACATTTGAAGTCCCAGACCAATCTGTTCTCCAAAATGATATAGAGTCTCACACATCTTTTCAGAAAGATTGAAGTAGAGGGCTCCTAGCTGAGTCGCAAAACCGACTAAAACACCAGTTTTGAGTCGAGTTGATAGTTCGGTGAGATTGAAGATTTCACCTCGCTCAAGCTGAGTGACTTTATAAGATACATCAATCGCCTGTCCTTGATGGCACCTTAACATGACCCGATTAAGCTGAGCATACAGTCTCACCCTCGTCAAAGCATCACATTCAAGGCGATCGATCATATGTCCGGATACAAAATATAACCAGTTACCAACGTTTAAAGCGGGTGCTAACCCTACCTGCAAGTGGAGACACGGTTGACCTCGGCGGGTGATTGATTGGTCTTCGATATCATCGATCACTAATGATCCCGAATGTAAGAACTCGACGAGCGAAATGAGCTCTTCAGGGCATTGAGGAGGGTGTATATTTAAGTTTTTATCATAGCGACGCCTAGAGGTGTGACTCTGTGGGGTAACCTGTTGAGATAGGAGCCAAGCGACCTTCCATCCTAACTCCACAAAATCTCGTCTCAAAGACTTACCGGGCTTCTTCAGAAATGTCTTTACCGGATCAAGTAAACATCGCTCCCACACATCATTTGAGACGTTGTAACGATCGTTCTCAAGCAATAGCTCTATGCTCTCATCCCTAAATATATCTGTCAGAGTATGGGTACTAACAGGTGTAGGAGAGTAAGGACTCTCGACGACTTGAAACCGTTCAGTGTAGTTCATAAGTGTGACCCACAACTCCATATGATGGTAATATGGCAGACTGTTAATGCATAGATTTGGTCATGAAGCGCTCAGCATTCACACTTATAAGATGAGAGTTGACAGCTTTTGGTTTCGGGGCTTGCACAATGTTCGCACAACTTTTGAACAGTGTTTGATAATCATAGAACAAAGGGTCTATCGAAGGGTCTATGTACCTTTAAATCAATGACTAGACTGGCGTAGGAGCGGTTGCATTCTGCTCAAACCGATCAGGTGCGATCTCTTCACTAAAGTCATAGGCGACCGCTCGAGCTGTCATTTTAGCGGACATCATCACAGAAGGGGTTCCTGCACCAGGCTGAGCATTCGCACCAACGAGATATAAGCCATCGATCTTACTTCGGTTTTGTGGTCTGAAGTAGGCAGACTGTGTGAGGGTGGGCTCTACACCGAAGGCGTTACCTAAGTGGGAGTTGAGTGTATGCTGAAAGTAATTAGGGTCTACGTAGCTAGAATAAACCAGATCTTCTTTCAAGTGAGGGATCAGTCCCCGCTCATCGAGATAAGTGAGTACGTTGTCGACCAATTTTGGTCCGGCGACCTCCCAATCTATGCCTGACCCATTGTGAGGTACTGGGATCAGGGTGTAGGCGGTGTGGTGACCCTCTGGAGCCATACTAGGATCGGTGATCGTTGGAATATGTAAATATTGTGAGAAGTCTTCAGAGAGTATCTTACGGTCGAATATATCCGTGAGTAGCTCTTCATACCGAGGTCCTAAGATAATGTTATGGTGTTGTAAGTTTAAGGCTTGCTCACGCTTCTTGAATCCAAAGTATATAACGACGAGCGACATAGAATACTTCATTGTCTTAATACGCAACTTACTCACTGAGCGATGCTGGGGCTTGATAAGATCAAGATATGTATGAGCGAAGTCGGCGTTGGAACAGACGATATCACTGTCAATAACAGTTCCATCCTTGAGCTCGATACCTTTTGTCTTAGCCTTACTAAAAATGCCTGATTTTTCAGTAATGATTCGTTTGACCTCGCTGTTAACTCTAAGTTGCCCTCCCATCTCTTTAAACTTCTTAATGAGTCCTTGAACTAATGCCCCTGTTCCACCTTTGACATAGTGGATACCCCAAGTCTTTTCGACGAAATGAATCATAGCGTAAATTGCTGGAACCTTGAGGGGATTTCCGCCTACGAGGAGGGTCTCAAAACTAAACACTTGTCTCAACTTGGGGGAGATAAAATATTTAGAGGTGAAGCTGAACAGTGTCTTGACCGCGTTTAGCTTGAAGAGCTCAGGCGCCACTTTCAGCATAGAGCTAATGTCAGAAAAATAGGTGTAGCCAAGCTCAAGGAACCCTCTTTCAAAGATCTTCTCGGCGGCGTCATGAAAGCGGTCATAACCCTCTAAATCACGAGGTTCGATCATCTCTATCTGAGCGCGAGTGTTCTCAGGGTCACCGTCATAATCAAAGAATGTACCATCATCAAAATAGATACGATAGAAAGGAAGTATCGGGACGATCTCGCAGTACTTACTTGTATTGGGGCCCCCAGATATCCCCTCTCTCACTCGCTCTTGATTGACAATTGATTCCGGGAAGTCAGGGTCGTCTAGATGAGAGTTACCGCGCTCTAATGAAAAGAGCTCTTCAATAAAATGCGGAACTGTGATGACCGTTGGACCCATGTCGAATTTGAATCCTTCAGCTTCTCTGACGTAGGCTCTCCCACCAGGCTTATCCAGTTTTTCTACGATTGTCGTTTCAAAGCCCATGCTCTGAAGGCGCATCGCCAATGAAATCCCACCAAATCCTGATCCAATCACTATCGCGCTCTTATTCATACTTAGTCTCACAGAGTTGAAGTGTTTAACGATTGAGGTCATCATTCGTACAGGCATCAAGGAATAAAACTACATCGTCTGTACCGACCACCTAACACTATAAAGAGATACATTTGTAGCGGTTATTGTCGCTAAAAAAATGACTAATGTTTGATTGATCGATCGCTCATTACAATAGGCCCAAGATATGAGAAACCCTCAGACTTTTTGGGTCTGAGGGTAACCTCTATCATCGACCTACTCACTCTATTATGCAGTCAGACTGAGTTAGGCCAGATTGAGTATAGTCGATGGATCCATCCTCCGCTCTCTTTAAACCTCTTGGGTTCTCATCCAGGCACCGATACCGATGAAGACAATAGAGAAGGTAAGCATGGTTTCGTAGTTGATAAAGACGTTGTCCGAGCTGTTTAGTATAGAGTAGACCGCGACGGCCCCGTTTATCAACCCAACAAGGAGGAGCCCGAGACCCGACGTTTTGTAGTGACCTTGATCCTCACTCCTGTTCATGACTTCACTCATCTTAGGCTTCAGCAGTCTCAGCTACGTTTACAGAAGTACCCTCTGCTTCCATCTTAGCTTGTGCGATCGCATAGATCATGAATCCATATCCGCACTTAGCGAGGATGTCAGCGATGCTGTATCCAACTTGGAGAGCTACTGTTGCAGATGCTGCTTCCACACCGAGCTGTGGCATGAGGTAGGCGATTGGGTAGAATCCCCAGGTTGCGAGAAGGAGTAGCTTGGTGTCGCCGAGCAGCTTCTTGACGCGAGGTGCTGCATCTTCAGTCGCTTTGTTGAGTTGTACCCACAGGACATAAAGAATGTATGCGAAAGGAATGGTAGAGACAAAGCCCCAGATACCACGAGTCGTATTGTCAGCGCTAACCTCACCTGGATAACCAGTGGCGATCATGAGTACTGCTGCGATGATGAGCTTGCCCATCATTGGACCGCGAACTTCGCGGGTAAGAGCGAGTACGGCGATCAACTCAGCAACGAGTAGGGGGACAGTGAGAAGCCAGTCAACGTAGCGGTATGCGTCGTTAAATGGTGTACCTGATGGCTTGTAAACACCTTCTGTTAAGGTGAAAGCAGCCTCCCAGCTGTTGAAAATGCGCCAATAGTGATACCCTGCGATACCAACTACGAGTGAAGACATAATCAACGCTGGGCGGTACTTGTGAGTAAGCTGGTTGCGAGCAATGACAAAAAAGACAAAGCTACCGAACATGGCAGCAATGGCAAGGCTGAGCATGTTGTATACGAGCTCGAACTCACCGTGTGATAGAGTAGGCAGATTCATGCCGAGTTCCTTTCGTGAAAGGTAAATGATAGAGAGGGTTAACAGCGTGTTAACAAGGGTTAGACAAGCCTTGTGCTATGTTGGTTTCAGGAAAAGTTTAAAAAAATGAAAAACCATTTAAAACAGTGTACATAAACGCCGGTGCATACTTTGTGCAAACCTTGTGCAGGTTGATTGTCCAAAGTATGAAAAATCTTCATTTTTAGGGAGCTATCTTCCGTTTTATGACTAGGTGCATAAAGTTTTTTTATGACTATGATTTTTTTATGACGCGATCACTGCGTGATGAGTAATCGACGACTTTATTCCTCTTTAGATCATATCCTCATCATCGTGTGTTCTTAACCAATACCCCGTAATCAGTATCACCAAGCCCACCAAGATGTTGGAGACATGGTCATATTCTGATTCACGATACTCGATTAAAAGCATGATTGTCGCCGTAAGCATAATCACGGCACCAATCGCTATGAGGGCCATACCAGAGCTGTGGTATTGTTCTACGGGGGATTCATCTTTAAAACGATTCACAACTCACTCCCTGTCAATAAAAGGTAAGCTCATTGTCCCTAATCCGAAGCTAAGGATCAAATTTACCCAAAGTGTATGACTGTTTGCATACAGCGTTTTGGGGATGTTTGCTCCATGAATCTAGACCCTTATTCTACGATCAGCTTACCCTTCATCATGGCATAATGACCAGGGAAGGTGCAGATATAGTCATATGTACCAGGTGCGGGGGCTTTGAAGGTGATCGTTGTTGAATCGCCACCACCAACTAGGCCTGTTTTAGCGATCACATCTTTAGCTTGCTTGGGGAGTACATATCCGGTGTCTTTAGCTTGCATGGCTGCCATTGCGAATTTAGCGATATCGACTCCGGGCTTCAAGAGTACAAAGTTATGCCCCATTACATTCACGGGCAGTTTCCCGCTATGGCGCAGAGTCAACTCAATGGTGCTCCCTTTAGAGACCTTCAACTCCTTCTTGTCAAACTGCATCTGGTCTGTGCCGAGAAGAGTGATCTTAATCGTCTCGGATTTTTTTGAGGCCGCTGAGTTCCCTTTATCCGCCGTAGCGAAGGGTAAAGCGAGCGTTAAGCTGGTGATAAATAGAAATACATTCAGTAATCGCGTGGGTTTTAGAGTCATAGATCGTCTCCATGGAGGGGTGATTAAGAAGTAGCGGATCAAGGTTTGATCATCACTCTTCAGCCGAGGCGTAGGCATCGACTATGGGATAGATAGTGATTAGACTGTGGGGGTTTCAATATAATGTCTCGCTTGTCAAATCGGAGATCGACTAGCAGTCGCCTCGATTCCCTATACTTAGACCACCTACGTCTCAGTGAGAGAGAGGCCTAATGGACAAACATAGAGCTCAAGCCTTCATTGATTCTTGATAGGATGAGATTATGATCTCTCATGGAGGCGAGTGATCGCTGCTCGATAGTCACGATTAATCTCTTCCTCTAAGGGATGTCTACCCTCATAAATGACCCGTGAACCACCGATATATACATCGTTAACTCCCATCCTACGTTGGGCGAAGACCCATTGATCTGACCATCGATGATCATGAGCTGCGTAGAGGCCTACATCTTTGGGGTCTAAAGTAAACCAGTCTGCCCAACAGCCTAGTTTAAATCCAGTTTCCCTAGCGACGGCTCTCCCACCGCCTCGAGCTGCGGTGAGCATTAATGACTGACCCAATGAGTCATAGATATGGTCTGAAGACTCCCCCTGTATTTGAGAGGTGACTCTCTTGGAGAAGGCTAAATTACGCTGTTGATGATGTAGCCTCTGACCCCACTCTAGGAGTCTGAGCTCTTCAGCGGGGTTGATGCGCAAGTT
Source organism: uncultured bacterium (assembly GCA_943788935.1). Classification (GTDB taxonomy): domain Bacteria; phylum Myxococcota_A; class Bradymonadia; order UBA7976; family VGTA01; genus CAKZRU01. The sequence goes on from CALSSE010000002.1 coordinate 15,589, forward strand.
GCTGTCAGAGCCAATGCCATACTCACCACCGAGTTCTAAATAGTCTACGAGAGGGAAAATGCCATCACCAAGATCTGCTTCAGTGCTTGGACAGAGACCTACGGTGACACCAGAGTTTGCTAATTTAGACATCTCCTCATCGGAGACATGGGTAGAATGCACTAAGCACCATCGCTGGTCGACCTCACACTGATCCAATAACCACTCTATGGGTCGCTGTCCTGTATGCTCTCTCCACATATGCACTTCTGCCATTTGCTCGGCGATATGAATATGTACCGGTCTGACGTCTTGGTGTCTGTGAGGCGCAAAGTAGGGGTCGGTGATCACTGATAATTCGTAGGGAGAGACCGCTCTGAGAGAGTGAGGAGCGATCCCTACCTTCACTCTCGGTTCATCTCTGTAACGGTCATCGAGCTGCTCGATGAGTAGAGCATATTCATCGAGGGTGAGGGCAAAACGCCTCTGTTCCTCCAAGAGTGGAGAGGAGCCTACGCCTGACCAGCGATAGAGAACGGGGAGATGAGTGATCGGTAAACCGACTTTAAGCGACGCTTGAATCACTGCCTCAGAGAGTTCAGAGAGTTGCTCATAAGGCTCACCGTTAGGTGCTCGATGTAAATAATGGAATTCCGCGACTGAGGTGTAGCCGCTATAGATCATCTCTAAGAAACATTGGGCAGCGATAGCGGCGACATCTTCGGGGGATAATAGGAGCGCCGCTTTGTACATCTCAGTGCGCCATGTCCAAAAATGATCCTCACTCCCTCTTCGCCGGGTTGAGGTTAGACCAGCGATCGCTCGCTGAAAGGAGTGACTATGAAGATTAGGGATCCCCGGACACGCCGCTCCGGGTATATGAATATCTGCTCGCTGACGATGAACATCTAGCTCAAGGGCTGTGACTCGACCTCTCGCATCAACTTCTAAGCGGGCATTTTTCCTCCATCCATTGGGAGTGAGTAAAGTCTCAAAAGAGTATGATGTATTGGGGGAGTGGTGACTTATATTTTCCATATCAACCCTGATCACATGATAGGTCGTGCGTTCGCTCATTGTTAATGTTTGAGCTTATTTTTTGAACATTTTATCTCATAGGTTAAGTCATTTACATGATGGTCAACAAACACAATCGTTTTTAAATGTTTTCAGTTATTGTGTCGCGCACATGGAAACAGATCTGCAGCATTCGATGGAGGAGAGGTGTGAGCCATTCATATTGTGTGACCATGCTCTTGGTCATGAGTGTCATTATGATCCCATCATGGTCGCGTCAGAGTATGGCAGATACTTCAGAGCTTGGGATCGGTTATGATCTAGCGTTAAGCCAGCCCATTGGAATACAGACCGTTCATGGTGCTCGTCGTTCATATGAAACCCGAGCAGATGATCATCAAACAGCAGTGAGCTCTTATCTGAGAGTAGGTCTTGGATTGAACTTCGTAACCTCATTATGGATGAGGATTGGGCTGTTATCCGATCAAGCGACACTTTACCCTCAAGAGGGTAAAATCCTCTGTCTTGATCCCCAGCGAGAGACAGAAATTAATCATGGAGGGATAATTAACGAAGCAGACCAATGTCTGCGACAGCATTTAAGTACTAAGCGAGCAGTTGTACTCGCTGACGTTGGTGTCTCTTACAAGCCATTAGACGATTTATCACCCCTCTTTGAGCTCTCTCTCGGTGTCTCTTACACAGGCAAGCATCAAACAATGCTCAATATCGATCGATTTGACGCAGGAGGCTGGAGATCAATCAACGACAGTGAACAGATCCACTTACCGAGTACACTGCGTCCATTAATACAACTTGGTGTTGGTCTGGAGAAACGATTACTCAGCCGCTGGGGGGTGAGAGCTGCCGTTTGGTCACGAAATGATCTCGGAGTGAGTGGTCAAAGCCTCAAAGACTCTTTCACCTTAGGGATTAAATTCTCTTTAATTATTTATCATTATGTGAGGCTGCTATAGTAATCGTAGGTTGAAGTGAATAGGTAAGATCAATTATAGTTTAGAAGTCATCTTAAGCTCCCCATCCATTCTCTACCTCAAAAAATAGTATCGAGTACATATGAATATTAAACGGCTTCACACCACTCTTTGTTCTGTTGATCATGTTAAAATATCCCTTCTCGCATTTTTCATTCTAGGCGGGAATATATCTTGTAATAATCGAGAGGTTACCCCTCTAGATCAAGCGCTAAATGCCTCAACAGGACAAGAGATTACCGTAGACGCGAAGACGAAAATAGACATCCTCTTTGTGATTGATGAGTCTCCTTCTATGGATATAGAACAGGCGAGTTTAGCGGCTAACTTTTCAACCTTCTCTAACTTTATTTTCGATGACCTACGTAACGCTGTTGATTATCGCATCGCGGTGACTTCAACCGGAAGCAAGAGGTCGAATGAAGAAGATCCTTTTGGAATTATTCCCAAAGACTTGGGTAAGTTCGTGACTAGTAGTGGAGACAGCGGTGCTGATTGCGCTGGTGAGTTTGCTCCAGTCATCTCATCGACCTCTCTTGGATGTGCTATCGAGGACGATCAATGCCAGAGACAAGCGCTGCAACAGAGATTCTCATGTCTCGCTAAAGTCGGAACTAACGGAATTGTCTTTGAGCGTGGACTAGAAGCGATGCGCTCTTCGATCTCGTGTAATGGACCGAATGCTGGCCTATTTGGTGCTTGCTGTATCGCCGTTGAAGGTGAAAATAGACTCAGCTATGATCCCCTATGTCGTAGTCAAAATAACTCAACATTACCGCCCCCCGAATTCCTAAGACCCGATGCTATTTTGGTCGTCGTTTTCATCACTGATGAAGATGACTGCTCAACATTCTCTGATGCCCCCATCGACTCTCCATATGCAACTTGCAGCGTCGACTCAATCACAGTGGACGGCGCGCTTGGAACAGGAGATGCAGCGGGGAGGCAGAGCGCTAACGCCGCAATATATAATGCTTATAATAATACGACTTACTGCGCAGCGGGCAATCCACAAGCCTGTCATGCTGCTGAATGCACTAACGCGAGTGGTCAAGTTCTTGACCCCGTAGATTGTTATTATACTCGCTGTGCGCTCTCTTTAGTAACCAGTGGCAGAAGTTTAGATCTCAATTCCCAAAGAGCCTGTCGCCAACAAGGCTACAAGCTCTCACCTGTGAGCTATTATCATGAGTTTCTCTTAAGCCTAAAAGCGAGGCCCAATGAGCAAATCTTAGTCGCTAATATCGTCTCTACAGGTCTATTGACCCCAGGTGGGTTTCGACTCAACTTCTCGGATGAGCCCACCATCAATAGCTCTTGTGAAGGTGAAGAATATTTCAAGTCGAATCTCGACGAGTGCTGTCCTCAAGGAAATTGTGGAGCGGTCAGTGATATTAACTCCTGTGCTGATGGATTCTCCGGATGGCGTTATATCGACCTCATGAGTATGTTTGGATCCAATGGGTTAGGGTGCCGTGAGGGAGAGAGCGATGGCTGTGTCAATCTCTGCGATCCTAATCTAAACGCAGCTCTAAGCGCTCTACGTGAGCGAGTGATCTCGGCGGTTGGAGATTATTGTGTCGCACGTCGGCCAGCATGCTTGGTGAGTGATCCAAGTACAGGGGAGACTCGAGAATGCACTGAAGATGAACAAGATACCCCCGAGCACTACCAGCTACAAGTAAGCCAAGTGTGTGAACTCTCAGTTGAAGAGAACGGTGATTGTGGGACCGTTGGTGAGTCAAGTGTACTTGGACTAGGGGTCGATTATCTTCTAGATGTCAATGATCCTAGTTGTGCGAGCGGGGTTAGGGTTCAGCTCACCTCTCCTCCCAAAGCAGGGCTATCAACAAAGATGGAGCTGTTACAAAACTTAGTACTCTTTGATGAATAAAGCCGAGTCCTCAGTCATCTTCTGCGATCACTAATTTTGGAGAGAATATCGCGAAGTAGAAGCTCAATATACTGGGAATAAAGCCATAAGCGCAAGCGCCTGCTAAGATGACTGCCGCTGCACCATTTGTTCCCCAAAAGAGCGTAACTGAGAGAAAGCTCGCTAAGAAGAGCGGCGTACCTATGAGCGCTTGTCGTTTTAAATTTTTTGAACGCCAAGAGAGCCCGCGAAATATATGTACATAAGGCGTCTTAAAGGAGACCATAAGAGTACTTGATACGCCTACTAGGAAACTGACCCACAGCGGCTTATCTGTAAACAAGACCACACTACTCATCACGATCATCCCACCCACAGGACTCGGGATGCCGGCAAAATAACTTGGGTCTCCTTGCTCTTTATTTAGAGTAAAGTAGACGAGGCGACTGATGGTGAAAATCGCATAAAATGCTCCAATGATCAGGCCTTCTAAACCGCCCATAAGAGCATATACTGCGAAGGCAGGAGCGATCCCATAATTCATGCCATCAGCGATATCGTCTGAATAAACTCCAAATCGAGTCCCCCCAAATTTACGGGCAGCAGCACCATCAAAGCCATCAAAGGCGCCGCCGAGTAGTAAAAAGAGGAGGCTCGTATCAAATTCCATCCTCAGAGAATAGTGAATGCTGATGAGTCCACAGATGAAGTTGAGTCCCGAGAGAGTATCGGCGATAAATCGCTTTTGTAAGATATGGAGCTGGTAAGCGAGCACTAAAATACTGAAACAGACTTGGAATCCGACTAAGAGAACCGCGCTCTCAAGAGTGAGTAACTTAGGATTAAATCCTAGGTTTAAAGCGATGAGTACATAGAGACTCAACTCACTGGTCATGGTACGTAACCTAGTCCTCTGAGGACCACGTCCGATCATCATGAGGAGAGAGGTGAGCAGCTCGAGGACGACCTTAGACCACAAGATAAGAACGAGTCCTAGATGACTCGTTAAGTCTGAGCTAAGCACTGGGTGCATAGTCGTGAGTGTGTAAGTAAGAAAACAGCTCAGAGGAAGATCACAGAGTCGGTTAATCCAAGCGCTCTGTAAACGTTGCTTAGCGTTGATCGCTTCTTCAGCGAGCTGATCAATGGAGAGCTTAGTCTCTGAATCATACGCGAGCGCTGACTCAAGTTCAGCGTCGACTAAGGCAGTGAGTCGTGAGCGACGACATACATCAAACAACAAAGAGAGAGAGAAAGTCCAAAATACGATTCGAGGAGAGATGGCCCCTACTTCAGCTCCACTTGAAGAGAGGTGGCCCCACACCCCTAAAGCGATCAATGGGCTGCAGACCAAGAGCTTCGCCCAAGACCAAAGTGATGGAGTCAGAGGGAGTGCAGCGCCGAGATTGCGCTCTATCTTGCTCCACGCGGTATTGAGTCTCGCTCGTACTGCCCGGAGGCGTCTCCGTTTATTGGGTTCATCACTCGTTGAACTTGGCGGTCGTTGTTCACTCATCGTCGCTCACTCATCATCTCTTTGTGTGTAGCTCACTGTGACGGCATAGGTAGCAGTGGCATCGGCGAACCATTCGATTAGGTGATCACCTCGCCCCTCTAAATCAAAGCGAAATGAGAGGATACGATCATCTCCTGCTCTATTGAAAATATCGACGTCCAATAGCCGTTCCTCTTGAACTTCAACACACCCAATTTGATGAGCACGGACGATCATTTCAGTCCCCGGGAAGATCTGCTCATCTATCAGGAAACTGACGGTGACAGTGGTCAGCGGATGGGGTGTATAGATCATTGTTCGCTCAGCGCCAGGGAAGGCACCAGTCAAGAAACTCTCTTGGTCGAGGGTACAGGTGACTCGAGTGTTACAGATCGGTAGAGACGCTGAGCAGAGGCGCTCAATACGACCTTCAGTGAAGGTGTCTTCTCTTGATAAACACCCGCTGAGTAGTGGGCAGATCAATAGTAGTGACCACAATTTTGCGCCCGTCGTTAACTGTCGAGCTAGGCTTCGATCATGAGAGCGAGGTCGAGAGAGGGAGCAGAGGTCTTCTTTAGGAGTGGAGCTCAACATATCAGAGCCTTATTTAGTGAATTCATAGACCCAAAAGGCTTGAGTCCCTGTCGATTGAGCTAATCCCTTATAGGCCTTCCACCATTGATCGACGAGAGTCTTCATTTTTGATCTCGCCTGCTTACGCTCTCGACGGAGTTGAAGAAGCGCCTGACGAGCACCATCAACAGACTGGTCTAGAGGGATTAGATCGTACACAGCGATATCATATCGCATCGCTGTCTGAGCATAGACTAGTTTAAGACGATTGAGGCTGAGTTGATGGTTCACCTCTGCGTAGCTTTGTTCAAGGGAAGCGAGATGTAAACGAGCGCTTATAAGTTGACGAGCGATCGCTGTCGCCGATCCTAAATTGGGTGGTTGCTGACTAAATTTTAGACTCTTTTGGTCAGCGATCTCTCGCGCTCTCTCTGTGTCTTGTAGACGACTTCTCGCGATCAGAACTGCATCTTCTGCATCAGCGATCCTCTCTTTAGCTTCATTCGGTAGCCGATTGTCTGCAGCCGAGATAGATCGGATCGTTTGTCCACAACCAATGAGAGATAGAAGAGCGAATACCAAGCTGATATATCGAAAGACTGAGATTGACCGCGATGTGACAGTACTAGGGTTTAGATTGCTTACCATTTGACGCCTCCATTAGCGGTTACGTTCCAAACTCCCTTAGTTAAACGCTCGATGTTAGACACATTAAGTTGGTTTTTTAACAGCTTATTAGCGTTCTCTATACCCTCGCTCAGTCCAGAGACAGCAGCTCGTCCAAAGCCCGAGATTGCGCCTTCATAGTCTCCTGCTAAGGCACAAGCGACTCCATATAAGTTTTGGACCTCTGCTCCACCTCCCTGAATGGCTTGAGCGAGAGCGAGTCGGGCGAGATGAGGATCTTTAGCGGCTAAGAGGGCCTCACCGAGTCTAACGGCAGCTTGAATATCATTAGGATTTTGAGCGAGGGCAGCACGATCGGCAGCGCCGATCTCAGGGGCCGCCTTTTGGTTTCTCGCTTTAATTGTCGATGGATCAACCGCCGGGCTCGACATCAGCTGTCCATTGAGGCATTGACGCACTGGAGCAGGGAAGAGCCCTCGGGCGAGCCCAAGCTCTTGGCAGGCCTTGAGCGATTGAGCCTGTTGCTTTTTTAAGATTATGGATCGTTGTTTAAACCCTTGAGCGAATCGCTGTTTATTACTGCTACTCAGCTCAGAGGGTGGCTTAAAGGTTTGGATTTTTTCGCTCGTAAATAGAGAGAGACCGGAGAGTCGATTTAGAGCAGCTGCGCCCCACTTCGCTTGGCCTGTACGAGCGACACGAAGGTAGCTTTGCTCGGCGAGCTCCATTAATGTGACCCACTCGGCGAGTTCATCGGTGCTATCACCAGGGATAAACCCTTTAAGGAAATGAGTATTAACCTCTGCGAGTGCATAAAGACCGAGGGCTCTTGGGTACTGAGCTAAACTCTCTCCTGACTCTATTACGACTTGTAAAGTCATCTCTGCTTCATCAAAAGACTTCCTTAAGACTTGAAGATATCCAATACCGGCCGCCACAGAGGGGGAGCCACGATCCTTAAGCGCCTGCAACGCAGACCAGCACTCAGCGGGAGTTCGATGATCAATGAGGAGCTGAACATAGAGTCCAAAGACTCGCTCGTCGCTGCTTGGAGACTTAACGGCAGAGGCGAGAGAGCGGAGAGCAGAATCGATATCACCGATTTTAGCGCTCACTTCTGCAGAAGCAGCGTTTAGCTGAGCCGCTTGGCGCGGCGAGAGTCGAGCGGCTTTGTCGTAACCGCTTATGGCCTCGGTGACATATAGCTGCTCGGCGGCGCTACGGGCAAGAGATGAGTAAACACTGACCAACTGGGTAGACTTCGGGTAGCCAGACTCGATGAGCTCAGCGACCTTCTTCATCCCTTTAAAGTCACCTTCTCCTTGGGCGGTGACAAAGGCATTGAGAAGAGCTCTCTCACCGAGTGAACCGCTATTGGTTTGAGCGAAATCTATGAGTTCACTGCTGACATCACCTCCATCGATTCCGGCGGCTTCTAGAGCGAGTTCATCGAGGGCTAGCTGTTGTGCTTGAGCGACGATAGAGGTGACCCTTGGTTTGAGCGCAGCGCTGATCCCCAGAGTCAAGAAGCGACTACCAGCAGAGGCGAGCTGATCATAGGCGCTTTTTTGCTTTAGAGCATCGAGCACTAGCATCACCGCGGAGTCTCCTTGGGTGCTATTGGGATATTCAGTCGCCACCGCGGTGAGGTATTCTATCGCTTTATCGAGTCGTCCCTCTTCATAATAGGTCAGAGCGATCGCATATCGTACTTTGGCTCCCTGATCTTTGGGTAGCGCTCCATTGAGTAGTTGACTGGAGGCCCGCCGGAGGAGCGCTCTAGAGATCACCAATTCTCCACGGCTTTGACCCTCGACGCTTAGGGCTTTTTGGAAGTGAAGAACAGCCTGATATGCATCTTCTGAACCTTCACGCCCTAAGAGTTGAGCTCGCTCATAAAATCGTTGAGCCGCTGAGTAGTCTCGGCCCACACGAGAGTGAACCATAGAGAGATTAGCGAGGACATCAATGAGGTTTTGTCGAAGATCAAAGCTCTCCGCCGGTTCATTGTTTTCGCCCTGTTTATTAGCCTTCGATTTGCTTTTATCGACGAGTTGACCCTTCACATTGGCTGTCATTAACGACTCAAGACTCGCTTTAGCGCCATACGTTTCAAGATATCTTGTATAGGCATCTTCAAGCTGTCTCACAGCGGGGATATCACTCCAACGTTTGGTCCCCAATCGTTTCTCAAGGGCAAGCTGGGCGCTGGTTGCGAGGTCTCGTGATAGTTGCTCAAAGCGTATCAGAGCGCTGCTGCGTTCAGCAGTAGTCAGGCGAGCCGAGCGAGCGACTCGGGTAAAAGTGGCGGTCAATCTACCGACGTCTTCACCGACGCGCTTATAATCCTTTAGCTTCTTTAGGGCGTTATGAAGGTTCTCTGTATCATCACGACGCTTACTATTATCTGGTGCAAGGTCAAGGAGAGCCCTAGAGACATCACGGAGCCCCTCATTGCGGTCGAGTATGGTATATCGTCGACTCAACTTTTCAAGCGCTGCGACCAAAGGTCCGCGATCATAAGCGAGACGCTTGAAGTGCTTGACGACGCTCTTATCCGAGCGCTCCTTACTGTAGCAATAGACCATGTCGACTAGCGACTCTCGCCGCACATCGTACTGAGAACCCTCTAATGAGCCGTTCTTGTTAGTGGAGATCCATTGATGAGACCGCTTAATTGCTGCTTCAAAAGATTTGATCGCTTCATCGCACTTACCCAAGTTAACTTGTGTCCAAGCGAGTTTATAATGAGCGAGGCCGCTTACTTTATGGATCCCACTTTCGGTTATCTTTCGAAATCGGTTAGCAGCTTCATCTAGCTTATTTCGATCAAAGTAATCACCACCTAATATCAGTAAGGCCTCATTCGCTAAAGGGTCATTAGGTAACTCACTAACAATTTGCTCGAAGCGACTTCGCATCTCATCATACTCACCAAGCTCACGATACTCTTGCCCCATATTGTAGAGCGCTCTCGCTCGCAGTGGCGATGCTGGATAGTCTTTTAGGAATTCTTGATAGACCGTCACCGATTGCTGCTTAAGGGTTTTGACTTGCGGCACTTGGAGAGACTTATTGCTGATCCCTTCTCGGGCTCTAGCCACTTGATAATGGGCTCGCGCCTCATCACTCAAGAGCTCGGCGAGACGAATACGTAGCTCTTGAACATATGTGCTTCCTGTCGCCCTCGCTAAGGTTCTCCTCGTCTCAATGATCGCGTTACGCGCTTTAGTGATACGTTGCTTTAAAGTCTCGGTAATCGGTGGGTCTAGAGCGGCTTGTGGTAGAGAGCTACAGCCGCTTAACAGGCTGAGAACGCAGATGACGCTTAGGGGAATAGAAATGTACACAGATTGAGGTCTCATTGATCTATACACCGATCCTCAGCAGCGATAATGAGCTCATCAAGCTCATCGGTCCAAAATTCACCATTAAATCGATACACGACTTGTTCAGGTTCAGCGATCTTACCGATCGGCGGAATGGGTCCACGCCCTTGGGGAGGCTTACGGCCCCTTAAGAGTGCGACGCCTAGCTCATGGGTGATTAATCTCACTCCTTCTTCTGCGCTGAGGAGCTCATCGGTTAAGCGCATAATCTCGAGACGGAGAGCACGCTCTCTCCTGGCCATCGCTGAGGCCTCTCCTTGGGCATAGAGTTTGGTGAGCGCCTCCGTGAATTCAGACCCAAAAAGGTTTGAACGAGCGCGGATCATTTTTCTTTCTCGCCGTAGGCTCTCGATAAACCGAGAGATTGATAGCAGCTCCCCTCTCTGGCTAGCTGCTTGTCGAAGGGCCTCTGACTTTTCAGGTAGTACTCCACTATACAGGTCATTTAGTGCACTTTTATACCTCTGACCCAGGCGGACAGCCGCTTGTCTCGCGGGTCCAAAATGACATAAACTTCGATAAGTCATCGCTTCTAGGATGAACCGTTCAGGAGCGATCAAATGTTGATAAATCGGAGCGTCGAGAGCGAGGAGGAATCCAAGAGCTCGCCTCGGAGATCCTTGCTGGTAGTGGGCCCAGGCGATCTCTAGGAGTAGACTCGGGTCGTCAGGGACTCTCTCCCGGACAAGTTCAAAATACTTGAGGGCTGAGCTCGAATCATCCTTTTGCATCGCTAAACGGGCGAGACTGATCATTGAGTCCCGCCACAATAGATCGATAATGCCTCGGTCTTCCGCCTCATTTTTCTTAGGCATCAGTTTGTCAGCGAGCGCTTTGAAACGCTTTTCAGCAGCACTTAGTTTATTGAGAGCGACATCTCTCACTGCCATCACGTAGCGAGCTTTATCGATATAGGGACTGTTAGAGTGTATCTGCTTAAAGCGTCGCATCGCCCAACGCTCTTCACCCTGTCTGAGATCATGTAGGCCTTGATAGTAATGAATGAATGAGTCGATCTGTACACCCATCGTTGAGAACTCTTCAACCGCGATGTAGCGGTTGATAAGCGCATCTTCATCGAAGATCCCTCTCTCCACGACTCTCTGTATACCTTCGATCGCTTCGGGGATGAGAGCTACATCCCTCTGACCGCTAGCAATTTGTAGATACCAAGCGGAAGAGGCATAGGATAAACCGATTTCCTCTGCACCTCTAGCGAGGAGCCTTAGAGCTCTATCGTATCGTGGGTCATCTTCATCAGTATTACTTAGGTAGCGCCAAGCTGCTCGAGTGGAGAGCTCATGTCTACCCGCTTGAGACTGCTCAACACCAAAAAGGAACGCTTGTTGGTGCTCTTGTGGGACCTCTAAAAAAACTTGTGAGAGACAGCCGTTCATCCCTAAGAGGCAGAGGGGGAAGAGCGCTCGTTTAAAGATCTCATTAAGAGAGTTTCTGAGCTGATGTAGAGGAGCGGTGGTTTTCTTACACATAGTTCCTCCTCTCAGAGTGAGAAGCCGACATTGACCCATAGTTCATTATGAAGGTCATCAGCGTTAAAGAAGGACATCATTCTGACATCTAGTCGACTCGCAAAGCCTCCTGTATGTAGAAGTTTAACCCCTAGCCCACCATTGACGACCGGTCGACTCGTCTGACTGAGCCAGCCATACCCCCCTCCCGCGATGAAGAATAGCTCGCCATAAGCCATCTTCTCGTTGAGCCATGCTCCCTTCCAGTAGAGAGGTTTGAAAACGAGGTTAGAGGTCGCGAAGACCTTGACTCGCTCAAAGGGTGTTGCTTGGAGTTTATAAGCTCTGAGTTCGTCTTCAAGCGCGGTCTTAAACTCAAAGCTATATGCAGCAGAGATGGCTTCCCAAGCCCAGAGGTGATCACGGTGAATCGTCAAGCTCCCTCCTGCAGTGATCCCCTTTTTAAAGGCGTCAAGTGGTAAGAGCCCGGCAGCTAGCGTCCACTCATAGGTGGGTAACTCCCGTCGATTTTGTACGACCTGTTTGGGTACTCCTCCTTCAGCAAAGCTGATGGAGGCTGAGCAAGTGATCGACAACCCTAAACAGGCAATTAAACTGAGGAGTAAGCCTCCGGATTGCCAGTCATAGGGACGGTGGTGATGAAGGTAATCAATAGGCTTCGAGTTCGACCAGGATGATTGCTGCATAGATCTACGCTCACTCAAGATGTTCGTCATGATTAAGGACATCGCGAACGCGATGCCTAATGGAGAGAGTACGACGAAGCGACTTGAGCCTCAACCTTGAATCTTAGGTTAAATTTTAAATCACATTCTCTCGGGGACCTCTATCCCTAAGAGTTCTAAACCAAGGTTGAGCGTCTCCAAGCAAAGAGAGACGAGAGAGAGCCAAGCTCCCTGTTGCGCGAGATCTTCTTCTCTGACGATATTGCAGGCCTGATAGAAGGAACTAAAGGATTGAGAAACATTAAATAAATACTCGCACAAGAGGTGTGGCGTCTTCTTAGCGCGAACTTGGGTAAGGACTGTGGGTAGCTTACTCAATTCCAAGGCGAGAGCTCGGTCAGCCCCACCTCTCAACTGAATAGTCGACCTCTTAATCCCTCGCTCATCGGCCTTGGTGAGGATTGACTTGATTCTTACCGCCGCATATAAAAGGTAAGGACCGGTCTTGCCCTCAAAAGCGCAGAAGTCCTCGAGACGCAAGATATAGTCACTGGCTCGATGGTTACTAAGATCTCCAAACTTTATGGCCGCTACAGCAACAGATTGAGCGACAGCGGCTCTCGTCTCTTCATTGGCACCTTTGAGAGTCTGTGATTGCATCTCTCCCTCATTGAGGCGACGTTGAGCAGCTTCGATCGCCATCTCTACTACCTCACGAAGTTTTATGGTACCTCCCGAACGGGTCTTGAAGGGTCGTCCATCCTCTCCATTAATCGTCCCGAACTTAATATGTTCAAGATGAGCGCTCTCGCTAACGATCCCCACTCTATGAGCGGCTTGGAAGACTTGTTTAAAGTGCATCTCTTGTCTAGCGTCAACGACATAGAGCATCTCTTCTGCCTGCTCTTTGGCTCTCATACTGATCGTCGCTAGATCGCTAGTGTGATAGGTCGACCCACCGTCACTCTTGCGAAGCATCAAAGGCACTATCTCTTCTCCCTTGGCGTTGAGGAGAGGTATGATTAACGCGCCATCACTCTCTTGAGCTTCCCCCTGCTCGATCAATGACTCAACCATAGGTGTAATCTCAGGCTGAGCATGACTCTCACCATGCCAAAGATCAAAATGAACACCGAACGGAGCAATGTCACGTTTAATCTCGGCGATAGAGAGATTGACGAAGTGACGCCATAAAGCGGTATAGCCTCGATGACCAGCTTGGAGCTTAGCGGTGGCCTCGCTCGCTTGCGCTCTCACTTTAGGGTCCTCTTTAGAGCGGGTTGAGGCTAGCGGGTAGAGACGGTTCATGTCAGCGAGAGAGATAGGTGACTCCACAGGGTACTCCCCTTTGTGGCTCTCATTGAAATAGGGTAGGTGGGGCTGCTCTTCTCTGACCGCTTCGATCAACATGCCCATCTGCGTTCCCCAATCCCCGAGGTGGACATCGCCAATGACTTCTTCACCGAGAAAAACGAAGACTCTGCGGAGTGTCTCACCAATGATTGTTGATCTCAAGTGACCAATATGCAGTTGCTTAGCGACGTTATATCCACCAAAATCAATGAAGATCTTCTTGGGCTGTTTGACCGTATCGCATAATAGTCGATCATCGGCGAGCGCTAGGTTAGAGCGTTGAGCGAGGACTGCATCGCTGAGGCTTATGTTGATAAACCCAGGTCCTGCAATGTCTAGCGCTGAGAACAGTGATCTCTCTTCGGGGCTGAATTGATCGATCCATAACTGGGCGATATCCCGAGGAGATCTCTTCAATGCCTTGGCGGAGGCGAGCGCTCCATTACATTGGAAGTCTGCTCCTTTATTTGACTGAAAAACAGTCGCCAAGTGAAGAGGAATCCCTATGGCTTGTGCCCGCTTTTCGAAGAGCTCGGTGAGCGCTCGCTCAAGCGGATGTCGCAGATTCAGTAGCTCGGTCTCAGCAGACGTTGACGCCCCCTCGTTAACATGTGTGTCGCTCATGTGGCTCGTTTCTTAAGGTGTAGATGTGGTTATCTAGATAGTAACGATCGATGACTACAGATCGCCATAGAGATGAGGCAGGAATATATAGCCCTCTCCGCTGAAAACAAGTCCAAGTATGCTGAATGTGATTGAGTAATACTTGATATAGATGTTTAGTCGGAGCAGAGAAGACATTCTTTAATAAGTTTTCTAGCGACGTTTCTCTCGGGGTTCGAATCAATAGCTATGGACTTGAGTCGAGTTGTCAATGTTACGAGTCTCGATGACAAGGTCTTTATCTACCAACTTTCTGAATGGTAAGCAGGCTTATGAGAACAAAAATATCAACTTTTCTCTTAGATGGGGTCCCGTTACTGACACTCTTCTTTACACTGTCTTTGAACATAATAAACTATAAGTCAAGCGTGGCCGAGACACCGGCTTCTGGGGCTCATACAAGGATCAACAACATGGTTACTAACCCCACTGTCCTCAATCACACCGTAAAAACGATCGACGGGGCAGAGGTCAGTTTTGCAGATTACCGAGGCAAGTCATTACTAATTGTCAACACCGCTTCATACTGTGGTTACACTAAGCAATATGCCGACCTTAAAAAGCTCCAAGATCTCTTCTCCGCTCGCGGCTTTACCGTTCTAGCTTTCCCCTGCAATGATTTTGGAGCTCAAGAGCCTGGGAGCGCCAAAGAGATTAAGCGATTCTGTAAGGCCAAGTTCGATATTAACTTCCCTCTCTTCGAGAAGGTACACGCTCGCGGTGAGAGTAAGAGTCCACTGTATAAAACCTTAACCGAGGAGACCGCTGAGGGGGTTAAGGGTGAAGTAAAATGGAATTTCACAAAGTTCCTAGTTAATCCCCGAGGAGAAGTGGTGGCTCGCTTTGAGTCGGGAGTCAACCCCAACAGCTCTGAGGTACATAAGGCGATTGAAGAGACCCTTAAGCCCTAAATCAGGTCTCCCTTAAACCATAAAAGAGCCCTTGACCATGATTGAATTCTCTCCGCAAAAATGAGAGGATCTACCGATGTTTTGGTCATCAAACTACCGATGAGCCTCTCCCCTCCTCTTTATGAGAGTTTATGAGAGATCTTCTGGCGCCTTAGTTTGGTCAATATATGCCAAGATGAGCAGAGATAAGTAGAGATGAGGAGTCATTACTGATCACTGAATTTTGTCTTTGATAAGATCGATTTACACAGGTAAGAGCTGAACGTGGAGGGTATAATGTTTAAGGACTATAGCACAATCGAGGTATTCGACCCCGAGTTGGCGGCTGCGATGAGCGCCGAAGCTCAACGGCAAGAAGATCATGTAGAGTTAATCGCCAGTGAAAACTACACGAGTCCCCGAGTTTTAGCTGCTCAAGGGAGTGTGCTCACGAACAAGTATGCTGAGGGCTATCCGGGCAAGAGGTACTATGGTGGCTGTGAATATGTAGATCAAGCTGAAGCATTAGCCATTGAACGAGCGAAAGAGCTCTTCGGTGCAGACTACGCGAATGTACAGCCACACTCGGGCTCACAAGCGAACGCTGCTGTCTATCTGGCCTTGTGTAAACCTCATGATACGGTCTTAGGGATGAGTCTCGCTGATGGCGGCCACCTCACACATGGATCGAAGGTCAATTTTTCTGGAAAGATTTATAATTCTGTAGAATACGGCATTGATGAGAACGGGCTCATGGATTATGACGCGCTGTTTGAGGCAGCTCGGACTCATAAACCCAAACTTATCGTCGCCGGTTTCTCTGCGTATTCACGAGTTATGGATTGGAGTAAGTTTCGGGATATCGCAGATGAGGTAGGTGCTTACCTATTGGTGGACATGGCTCATATCGCTGGTTTAGTCGCGGCTGGGGTTTATCCTAATCCTGTCCCTTATGCAGATGTGGTGACCACTACTACTCATAAGACTCTGAGAGGGCCTCGGTCAGGCCTCATCTTAGCTAAGGAGAACCCAGCGCTCGCCAAGAAGTTTAACTCAGCGGTCTTTCCGGGGATGCAGGGTGGGCCATTGATGCATGTAATCGCCGCCAAAGCCGTAGCCTTTAAAGAGGCGATGTCAGCAGAGTTTAGAGAGTATCAAGTCAAGGTGATCGCTAACGCGCAGGCAATGGCGGGAGTATTTATGTCCCGTGGCTTTGATGTGGTCAGCGGTGGGACAGATAACCATCTCATGTTGGTCAGTTTGATCAAGAAGGGGATCACCGGCAAAGCAGCAGATGCTTCGCTCGATAGAGCCCATATTACAGTAAACAAGAATGCGGTTCCTAATGATCCCAAGAGTCCCTTTGTGACCAGCGGGATCAGGATTGGCACACCAGCGATTACCACTCGTGGCTTTGGTGAAGAGGAGTCGATTACTCTTGCCGGATGGATGTGCGACTTGATGGATGCCCTCGCCGCAGAAAAACGTGGAGAGGAGGTCGATATGAGCGAAGTAGAGGCTAGAATTAGCGCTCAGGTGAAAGCCCTCTGCGCTCACTTCCCCGTGTATCGCTGAGAGTAAGTATCGCTGAGGATAATCTACTAGCCTCTCCCACGATAGTGAGCTACGCCTGGGTCGGGTAACCACACATCCTTAGGGAGCTCTCCACTCTGCCAGAAGACGTCGATCGGCATCCCTCCTCTAGGGTACCAATAGCCACAGATCCTGAACCATCGGGGGGAGAGTAGCTCAACGAGTGTCTTCCCGACCTCTACTGTACAGGCTTCATGGAAGGCTTGATGGTTTCTGAAGCTGCTAAAATAAAGTTTCAGAGACTTTGACTCGACCAACCATTGATCCGGTACATAATCGATCACCAAGTGAGCGAAGTCTGGCTGCCCGGTCACCGGACACAGGGAGGTGAACTCCGGCTGCGAGAAGCGGGCGATATAGTTAGTGTCGGGGTGGGGGTTAGGGACACGCTCTAGCTCTGCTTCTGAAGGAGAAGCGGGTAAAGAGCTCACTTTGCCTAAATGTCTTAAAGCCTGTTCTGTCATCTCGGACTCTCTCTGAAAATTGATGGTTAAGCGCTCTGTTTAACATGTGGGGGATAAGCGACCCGTAAAATAGCGGGGCAGATCAGTAAGTCCACAAAAAATGCGACCATGACTGTCGATCCAATAATAACCCCAAAGCGGCTGACCGCCTCTATGGAGGCGAAGAGGTATACGCTGAAGCCGACACAGAGTAAAATACTTGTGCTGAGCATCGCACGTCCAGCATGAGTCACTGATTCATGTATGGCCAGTTCTCGGTCACCCGTACGTTGAAGAGAAACTTGAAAGTGGTGGAGGAGGTGAATGGTATCATCGACGGCGATCCCTAAAGCGATAGAAGCGATCAGTAAGTTATTTAAGTCGAGGGGAATACCGACCAACCCTAGGGTCCCAATCATGAGTAAGATGGGAAATAAATTAGGGATCATCGCCAACAAACCCATCTTTAGACCTCGGAGCATCAAGATCATCAACAGGGTGATGACCGCAAAAGCAGCGAGGAAGCTCTTCACCAAGTCACCGAGTAGAGAGGTAATAATGGTGTAAGCGAGGTAAACTCCTCCAGTAGGTTTCAACTCCACTTGATCAGCGCCTAGTGGTGTGAAATAGAGCTTTATTCCTCGCTGTACATGATCGATAAGACCCGTATAGCTTGTCGCCTCTTGCCACTTCACTTGCAGGGTGAGATGAGAATGCCTTAAGTCAATCGTAGTGAGTCGTCTAAGCTCTTCAGGGCTCTGTAGCTCAAAGAGACTCATGAGTTGGCTCGCTTCTCGTTGTGGGTCACCTTCACTCAGCGTCGGTAGTCGATAAGCATCATCTTGATCGATCAGCGCCCGTCGGGTCTCTTTTACGATGTTCGTCACGCTGAGAGCGTGTCCTACGATCTTTTCTCCTTGGGGGCTGACATAGTTTAATAGATGTTTAGACATCGACTCTAAAGCGTGAAGGAGGTGAATATTCTTTACCCCTCCTTCTATGGAGTCAGCATTGATGACAATTTGAATATTAGCGACTCCCCCTAGTTCCCGGTCGACTTCTAAGACAGCGCTCTTAATGGGGTGATCATTAGGCAAGGTTTCTAGGTCATCGTGCCAAACCTCTAATCGACTCGCTCCAAAGATCGCTACAAAAAACAGAATCAGCCCGCTAAAGAGAACCGCGACTCGACCCCGGCGACCCTCTGATAATCTTACCAAGAAGTTAAGCGTGACATCTATGCGATCTTTTGAACGCTCTCCCTCTTGTTCATCTCTACCATCTCTCTCTATGGGAGACAGATGCCGGTCACCTTGCCATAGTAAGAACAAAGGGAGAGTGATCAGAGAGTGTAATAGAGCGAAGATCACCCCTATCCCTCCGGCGATCCCCATCTCCTGAATCGCGGTGACCGAAGCGAATTTAAAACTTAATAACCCAATCATAGTGGTGAGAGAGGTGAACAGGATAGGTGGACCGGTCATCCCCCCCGCTACAATAATGCTCTCACGATGGTTGACCCCTTCTCGTCTCAAGGTTCTAAAAATCGACTGGAGATGGATGGAGTCTCCGAGGCCCACACAGAGAAGGAAAGCGGGTAGTATACTAGAGAGTAGATTAAGAGACATCCCCATTAGCGCCATAAAGCCCATCGTCCAAATCACTGAGATCGCCACCACGACGATTGGGCCAATGACCATGAGGGGGGCTCGAAACAGATAGAGGAGGGCGAGGAACATGGCTAGGCCACTAAAGCCTAATAAGCGACTTAAGTCGTGGAGGACGATCTCATTTAGAGCCGCATTGACCGCAGGCGTGCCGGTAACTCTCAGCGTAAAACCTTCGGCTTGATGAGAGTCGGAGATCTGACTGAGCGCTTTAAAGACATGCTGCATGTCGTCATCGCTCATAAACATCACCCTTACCATGATGACGGTGAGATTCCCCTCAGAGTTGACTAGCCTCTTTGCTAGCAGAGGATCACTGAGTGCCTCTGACTTTAAGCGGATAATATCCTGGGGAGAGGGGATAGGGTCAAACCAAGGTTTAACTGAGAGTGATCCATTAATGTTTGTCGTCCGTCTCGCGCTCACTAGGGATGTGGTCTCTTCAACGATTGACCCCTCTGTTTCTCCTCCCCAGTCATCCTCTTCTCCGAGCTCAAATTCATTATTGAGCGCTTCTAAAGTCTCCTCCGCCGAGCTCTGCGTTTGACCTTGATTCTGAAGTGGACCTTTGGGTTCAGCGCTCTCTCCAAACCGTTGCCCAAGACTCTTGATCGGTAAGTTAAGCGCTGAGATCTCTGCTTCAAGAGCTTTCAGTTTACTCAAAAAACTCTCAGTGAAGACATCCCCGCGCGCAGAGATCATGAATAGATCATCTCGACCAAACATATCTCGATAATGCTCTCGATTAAGAACTGCATCTGAGTCAGGAGGCGTGAACATCTCTAGGCTATTGTTGACTTTAATATGATGAACGACTGCCCAAATCGCTCCGAGACTGATGAGGGCTGTCACCATCGAGATAAGTAGTGGCTGAGAGATCACGGTTTTGATCAACCCCATGAAGAAGGGGTTTGTCTTGTGGTGTTGAGCAGAATTTACCTCAACAGTGGGCTCAGCTGAGCTTGGATTTAATCGTCTCAAGTGTATTCTCCGAAACATCATTTATGAGAAGATGAAGATCTTAGAGACTTGTCGCTTAACTGCCATTAAAATATGGTTTTAACATCCATGAGTAAAGAGTCTTTTGACTCTGCTTTCGCTTTCCCATACACCGAGAGCACTTCATTTAATCAATAGAGAAGGATAAAACAGATGACCAATCGAATTATACAGTCAGCTCATCACGAGCGTTACTTATGGCTAGGGGTGATGCTCTCCCTTTCCTTATTAAGTTTTGCCTGCGATGATGAAGGCGGAGGGGGTGAGTCTGGCGGGACACCGGTTGTTAGAGCAGGGGAAGCCGCTGGAGATGAGGGGGGGAGCGCCGGCGGAGATATGGCTGGAGTGGATGGGGGGTCGAGTGCGGGGGTGATGTCGGGAACAGAGGCTGGAGAGATGGCAGGGATGACTCCCTTAATAGAGTGCGGAGAGCTCCCTCAAGTACCTCCCGGTGAGTGCGCTTTCACTGCCGCTGAGCAGGGACAAGCTCGTAATTTATTGATCCAATCGACCATTCTCACCGCTGATGATACACTCGAGAGTGGGGCAGTTTTGATCGACCTCAGTCAAGATAACGGGAGAATTCTATGTGTGGGCTGTGATTGTGAGGGAATGGCGGATAGCTCTACCGCGCGCTTAGTCTGCCCTGATGCGGTGGTCAGCCCAGGTCTGATTAACCCCCATGATCATTTAGGCTGGGCAACCGCTAATCCTGTGGCTCCGGTGAATAACGAGCGCTATGAGCACCGCCATGACTGGCGTAAAGGTCGTCGAAGTCATACTCGGATCTCAGCAGGGGGGTCTGATAATAGCGCTTCAGCGGTCTTGGTAGGAGAGCTGCGTATGCTCATGTCCGGAACCACGAGTATCGCTGGCTCAAGCAATGCGACGGGTCTATTGCGTAATCTTGATGACGCTCGTGATAACGAGGGACTCGGCGACCAATATGCTGACTATCGCACTTTTCCTCTCGGAGATAGTGATGGCGGTCTTCACGCTGATGGATGTGATAACTATGACATCGATAATCCATCTCGACTTAACAGTCACATTTACTTACCTCACGTTTCCGAGGGGATCGACCCTGAAGCTCAAAATGAGTTCGCTTGCCTCTCTGGCGCTGCAGCGGGTAGTCGAGACCTCCTCGCCGAGAATACCTCGATTATTCATGGTGTGGGTCTAACGCCTGGTGATATCTTGAGCGTTGCTACCGAGGGAGCTAAGTTAGTGTGGTCTCCTCGATCTAATGTGCAGTTATATGGACACACCGCCTCTGTTTTAAGCTATAAAAATGCTGGGGTAACCATCGCTTTAGGTACCGACTGGATCCCTTCGGGTTCTATGAATATGCTCAGAGAATTACAATGCGCTGATCAGCTCAATACGAATAACTTTGGCGAGGCTTTCACGGACCGTGAGCTGTGGCAGATGGCGACTAAAAATGGAGCTATTGCTATGGGAGTCTCCGATAAACTTGGATATATTGAAGAGGGCTATATTGCTGATATTGTCATCTATCAAGCGGGTGGTCGCAGTCCATATCGAGCGGTTCTAGAGGCTAGCCCTGAGCAAGTGAGCTTAGTTTTGAGAGGGGGTGTTGCACTATACGGTGATGAGGCGATCATCAATGGATTACAGCCCCAAGGGTGTGAAACAGAGGATGTCTGTGGGATGAGTAAGAGCATCTGCTCACAAGCAGACGCTGACGTGAGTTATAGCACCTTAAAAGCGTATGTTAATCAAGGCGCTTATCCGCTCTTCTTCTGTGGAGAGCCAGAGAATGAGCCAAGTTGCCTCCCTTATCGAGAGGGAGAGTTCACTGGGATGAGTCTCGCTGATGATCAAGACGGAGATGGGGTGAGCGACATGATGGACAATTGTCCTTCTATGTTTAATGCGCCTCGCCCGCTCGAAGGAGATCTACAAGGCGATATCGACCAAGACGGTATCGGTGATGCTTGTGATCGTTGTCCACTCAATGAAGGTGATGACTGCGCCATGTTCGATCCCGATGACACCGATGGAGACATGGTGGAAGACCGTAACGACAATTGTGTAGGGCTCTCCAACCCTGATCAAGCTGATCAAGATCAAGACCTGATCGGAGACCTTTGTGACCTCTGCCCTGAAGACTCAAATCTCAATGGTGCGGGCTGTCCTTCAAGTATTTATGCGGTTAAGCGTGGTGAAGCCAGCGGTCCGGTATCAGTAGAAGGGGTCATCACCGCTACTCAGGCTGAAGGACGAGGTTTCTTCATGCAAGTCTGGGAGGAGAGCGCTGATTTTGAGGGCGTCGATCACTCAGCGATCTATGTTTATACAGGGAATGCTGCTGAAGGCTTAACTCTACCCTCAAGAGGCCAGCGAGTAAGGGTCAGCGGTAGCCCTAGTGATTTTTATGGCCAGCTACAGATCACTGATATCACCGCCATTGAGCTCATCAGCGATATCCAAGAGATTCTAAATGTCATCCCAACGGTTGTTGTCGCTTCTGATGTCAGCGCTGAAGGGTCACGAGCACAAGAGCTAGAAGGGGTGTTGATTCAGCTTGAAGATGTCACTGTCACCGCCCTTAACTTGGAGGCAGGTCCAGGGGACCGCGATCCAACTAATGAATTCGAAGTAGAGGGAACTCTAGCGGTCAATGACCTGTTTTATTTAATCGAGCCTATGCCGGAGATTGGGCAGAGTATTCAGCGACTCACTGGTATGCTCCGATTCGCTAATGGGACTTTTAAGGTCGAGCCACGAGGCCCGGAAGATATCGGTCAAGGACCAGTCTCTATTAACACCTTCTCAGCGGAGGAGGCTTTAGCGGTCGTAGGTCAATCTGCGCCGCTCAGCGATGCTCAAGGTCAAGTGATTCTCTTAACTCTGAGCGGCACAGCCTCTCAAGGTGGAGAGCGAGTCAATCTCAACGTGTCCCCGGCAGGCATTCTAGATGTACCGGCAGAGATCTTAATCCCTCAAGGCTCTTATCAAGTGATGATCGAGGCCACAGGAGTCAGCGCTGGAACAGCGACACTCAGCGCTAGTATTGAGGGTCGTGGAATGGCGAGTCTCGAGGTAGAGGTCATCGAGGCAGATACAGCCCCAACGAGTCTCCAGATCACCCCTGCGAATATCCTCTTGGGCGCTGGAGGGATGGCTGTGGTCACAGTCAGTTTCAATTATCCTGCGCCTAATGATTATGTCTTGAATCTCTCTACCCCTGAGCCTAGCCTCCTCACTCTACCTTCAATGGTAGCCGTTGATGCGGGATCGCGCTCGGCAGAATTTACTCTCTCCGCAGCTGGTGGTGCAGGGATGACCACTCTCAGCGTCAGCGCTGAAGGTGCCGAAGCGCAAGCGACAGTGACCGTATCAGAGATCCCGATCGGGGGGGCGTTGGTGATCAATGAAGTAGAGTCTAATCAAGTAAGCTCCGATACCGCAGAATTTATAGAGCTCTATAACGCCTCTGGCGCTCCTTTGACACTCGCAGACTTTAAAGTAGAGATGATCAATGGCGCAAACAATGGATCTGCGGTCTATGGAACATATAACCTCGGCGATCTGGGGCAGACCTTAGAGGCTAACCAATATATCGTTCTCGCTAACGCAGGGGTTAATGTCGCGTCGGGTGCGATCAGCGGTGTTCTACCCTCCAATGGGCTCCAAAATGGATCACCTGATGGTATTAGGGTCGTCAATACTCAGACTGATGAGGTGGTCGACAGCATGAGTTATGGCCAAGGGAGTATCACCGGCGTTACCGAAGTCATGAGCGCTGAGAATGATCAGGGAGCGGGAACATTAGCTCGTTGTGTTGATGGAGCAGACACCGATGATAATAGCGTAGACTTCACTCTTACCGCGACAGCGACCCCCGGCGCATCAAATATATGCGACTAGACGAGCTTAGCTTAAGCTCTGACAGTGGGGACATACTCCATCAGACCTCTGCAACTAAGACTAGTTGAGCCTGTAAGTCTTGTCTTTTGAAGTTTTACGTCTCGTCTCGTAAAATATCGACTTGACAAGACCATTCTTTGATCGAAATATATCTTAAAATGATAAGTCAGTTTTAGAATTTTAAAGCGTGGAAATAAACGCCCAAAGTACACATCTTGAGTGGTGGTGAGCACATTAAAGATCCTAATCAAAAATATTCTAAGATCACTATGAAGACAACAGGGACCGCTCTGGATCTCACTGTGGATGCGAGCCTAGATGAGACCGTAAGTAGCCTCGCAGAAGAGTATACTCTGAGCGATAAAACCCCGAGCGATTTCTCACTTACACATACGAAGTTGAGCACAGCTACGGAGAGGTACCAGGTAAAGTCCTTACTCGGTCATGGCGGGATGTCCTTCGTTCACAAGGTCTTAGATACAAGGATTGGTAGAGAGGTCGCTCTAAAGAGGATCGACCCCGATAAGAAAAGCGCTCGTTTAGGCTTTTTTATTGAAGGGCGGGTGATGAGTCAGCTAGACCATCCCGGCATTTTACCCGTGTATGATTTTGTCGAGGAGCGTAATGAAAAGGGGATAAAAGAGTTGGTAGGCTATACCATGCGTATCGCTTCTCATTCCTCCCTATATGAGGCGCTGATCCTGCGCGGGATGATCGAAATTCATGAGCTCTGTCATATCCTCAGACAAGTCGCGCTGGCCTTGGAGCATGCTCACAATCGTGGAGTTCTTCACCGTGATATTAAACCTCACAATATCCTCCTAGGAAAAGAGGGGGAGGTGTACCTCATCGATTGGGGAGTATGTAGCCTTTTAACCTCTCACCCTGATTACCACCTCCTAAAGAATTTTCGTAAAGATGCCCTCATAGGTACACCTAACTATATGGCACCGGAGCAAACTCTCCGCGATGATAGTCTACTCAGTATATCTACCGATTTATATGGCCTCGGAGCGACTCTCTATTATTGCCTCACTAACCGTTCTCCCTTTACTGGGAGCGACCTGCCGGAGCTACTCAGGCTCGTCGCTGCAGGGGAGGTTACTCCGCCTCACCAAATTTGGGAAGCTCGAGGAGAAGCCTCTCCATTTCCAGAATCGATAGAGGCCATCTGCTTAAAAGCGCTCTCAAAGAATCCTGCAGATCGTTTTCAGAGCGCTCGAGAATTTGCAGAGGCTCTAGAGAGGTGCTCATCCGGACAGTTGGAGCTTGAGAGAGCTCGAAGCGCAGCTCAAGAGAGCTTTGAGATTGGGCAAAAGAGCGCGCGGTCATTTAAAGAGGTTTTTGAGAAGAGGGCGAGCTTAACCGATGAAATTGACCAGCTCAATCAGTCGCATAAGCGACAAAGAAGTGAGGACACAAGACGATCTTTATGGGAGGCAGAGGAAGAGCTAGATAAACTAGTGGTCTCTCAAGAGGCATCATTCTCTAAAGCGATCTCTTCACTTCAGACAGCCTTACGATATGACTCAGATCATGAGGCTTCACGAGCCGCACTTTTTGAGCTCTACATGTGTCGCTATGAGTATGCGATGACCTCTAGAGATTCGGCGCTGCAAATATTTTTTGAGGAGCGATTACGGTTATATGCCAACAAGAGCGAGCTCGAGAGTTTTAATCGACCGAGTGAGCTTATCTTTACAGGTCTCCCTTTGAAGACGAGAGTAAAGATCTTCGATCATCCGGTACGTCGACGTCAATTGACTCTGACACTGCACTCTACCATCGATGATTATCAAGGAGAGGTGATCTATTTACCGAGAGGCAACTTCCTGGTTGAATTAGTCAACCCCCGAGGAGCTACGGTACGTGTTCCCCTTCAATTAGGAACTTTTCAACAGGTCACTCTCAACACACCCATCCCCAAGCAAGAAGCCATCCCCGCAGGCTTTCAATATATCGAACAGAGCTGGGCGATCTCAACCTACCCAGTCACAGCTGAAGAATATTACTCATTTCTCAATGCGCTCTCTAGTGAAGAGGGCGATGAGAGAAGGCCTCGCTATCATCAAACCGCTTACGCTGAAAGGGCCGAGAGTGGTTTGTTTGAACTCCCTTATCAAGACATTGAGGGCGATCAATGGCAGCCAGACTGGCCTATTCTCCTCATTAACCATTTTGATGCGGTCGCTTATTGTCATTGGTTAAGCCAGAAGAGAGAGAAGACCTATCGTTTACCAAGCGCTGAAGAGTGGCTCTTCGCAGCGAGTGGAGGTGATGGAAGGTCATATCCTTGGGGAGATACTTTTGACCCCTCTCTCTCAATAATGCGAGAGTCTCATCAGCAGAGACCAAGCCCTACCGCTGTCGGTACGGCGATCGCTGATCGATCTCCTTTTGGCGTCAGAGACGTCGCCGGAATCATCTGTCAGTGGACCTCATCATCAGTAGAAGGGATGAAAGATCATTACCGAGTGATGGGGGCCGCTTACAATTCTTTCGAGGTCCTCTGTAGACTCGATCAAGAGTTAGTGGGTCACCAGGATGAGACCTTCACCCATGTCGGCTTTAGGCCTCTGCTAGAGCTCTCTAAAGATGACTTCTTATCTGCTAATGAGAGCTAGTGTGCGACCGCCAACTTAGTAGCGAGGCATCGCCCACAGCAACTTCTCAGGGAGAGGCCACTGAGTAGAGACACCGCCTACACCGTCGCCATAGGGGTTATTGTGATACATGGGCGGATTTGTTGGGTTCTCGCCAGGGTTTCGATATGCTAAAGTCCCTAATTGTCCGCCATTGATCTCAACTTGGGCGACGTTAAACATGTACAGCCCCTTACCTACAACCTCGTACGAGTCATCTTCACCAATCTCAATGACGCTGTTATTGATGGTGATGAGCTCTGCATTACAGACGTGAACTCCTTCGAAGTATGATTCTGAGTGTAAAATTCCGTTATCCCCAAAATATCTTGGGTTGAGAGCGCTCAGGCAGCCATCTTCAATCCTATCACCAACGGAATCTTCAGGTCGAGGACAGGTGAACTGAACGGAGGAGGGAAGCACTTGTCCAATATTGACATCGTTTAGCGTAAAGTTGGAGATCGTAGAATACAGACCGAAGAGCATGTTATCATCGAAGACGCTATCAGAGATGGTTAGGCGGGGTCGAGCGTTCCTCGCCGCCCGATCAGGGATCTGTGACCAGAGTCCCCCGCGCTCATTTCTGTTGAGTTGAGCGTTAGCAATCTCCACATTGATCGCCTCATTTGGTGTGTCGCTAACCCTTAATAATCCATGGATCATTACCCCTGAGCCCTGATTATCACTGGCGTTGAGCCCGTTGATGGAGACTCTCCATGGGTTTCGTATAAAGAGTCCATGACCGGGACGATTGATATCATCGGCCTCTCGAGCCTCTTTGGTTTGACTGATAGCGGCGATGGTGTTGGTGACCGATGTATCAGAGAGCTGAACAGAAGACCCCTGGAGATGTATCCCTGTGACGACCGCTTGATCAACGCTCACATCGTTGAAACTGAGATCATAAGTCAAGGTCTCTGACTCATATTGAATAAAAGTGATAGGCTGATACATATTGCCTGGGACATACATATTACCGGGTACATACATGTTACCGGGTACATACATGTTACCGGGTACATACATGTTGCCAGGCACGAGCACACTGATATCTCCACCATCAGGGTTATCGCTGGTCGTAAGATCTTGGACGGTCACCATAGGCTCAAAGGCCTGATGATCTTCACCCTCTTCACTCGCTAGAGCCTCTCCGGTAGTCTCTATACTTGGCCAATTAACGACGCTACGACTATAAATAGCGGGTCGACCTCCTGTGAGTGACACTTCGCTCAAGTGAGCGACAGAGGAGAAGAGAGAGATACCAGCGCCCTGAAGCTCATTACCTTCGATCAGACGACCGCTGAGCTGAGAGCCAAAGGCGATGACTCCTCCGCGCGTGAGGGGCTTATCTTGACTCTTAGAGATCTTATTAATACGAATTTGATCTAAGGCGACATCGAGTCGTCCAAAGGCCATTCCCACAACTGGAGATCGATCTCCTCCTTCTACGAGGACCTGTGAAGCGATGAGGCTTTGATCAATGTTAAACCTGGGCTCTTGAGTCAGATCGGCCTGAGGGAGCTTCTCCGCATCATACGCCAGCAGACCCCCTCTGTGAAAGCCTTTGATCCAGAGCCGTCGAAGTTCAGTCTGTCGAGCGGTCGTTAAGAGGCCTAATAGTCCTCCTTCAATGATAGACTCTCTCACCATCAACCCACCGACTGCAGGTGCGCTCACCGCGATCCCTCCACCATGGGCGATAATGTGGCTCTTCTCCAATGAGACTCGCCGTGATGAACGGAAATTGAGCAGATCAACCGTGGGGTTACCGCTGAGCTTATTCAAGGTTAAACCGCTGAGAATGACCCACTCTCGATTCTCTAAACTTAAAGATCGATCGACATTGACGATCACACTCGCTGCGCAAGGGCTAAACATCACGAGCTCCCTCGAGCCGATCTCTCCAAGATCTCGATCTAGATTATAAGTGCCTGGCAAGAGTGACAGGTAGGCGACCGAGGAGGGGGAGAGTTGATCTAGAGAGGTTGGGCGATCTGCGCTAGCTCCATCTCCTTCACCGTCCGGTGATACATAGATTAAGGTCGGCTCCTCAGCCGCTTCAAGTGTTCGTGGTGATCGCCACTGATTAGGGACTTGAGTCTGCACCTGATTGAGCGGGCATGAGGAGAGACCTGCCCACCCCTCTTCTCCTTCAGGTGAGGGGACAGCGGCGATCTTCTCTTCTGACATTTCAGGAGGGGTCTCGCCAGCGTCCTCGCCAGCGTCCTCGCCAGCGGTCTCGCCAGCGGTCTCGCCAGCGTCCTCGCCAGCGTCCTCGCCAGCGTCCTCGCCAGCGGTCCTCGCCAGCGGTCTCGCCAGCGGTCTCGCCAGCAGTCTCGCCAGCGGTCTCGCCAGCGGTCTCGCCAGCGGTCTCGCCAGCGGTCTCGCCAGCGGTCTCGCCAGCGATCTCGCCAGCGGTCTCGCCAGCGTCCTCGCCAGCGGCCATGTTCGTACTAGTTTGATTGTTGTCCGAATCGTTACAAGCTCCACATAAGAGCGCGCTGAGCGTGACTAAGATATACAACTTATGAGTCATGGTGATTCCTTTGAGACAAGATGCCTAAAATTCTAAGTTTTTTAGATTCAATGGAAAAAGAGTACATTAAATCAATAGTAAATGAAATTCTTCTGACTTGCTCTACATCAAGGATTTTTGATTAATCTCTCTATAATGTAGCCACGTTTATATCGTATACCACTGAAACACGATGAATAAAGACTCATCTCTTACCTCTCTTCTTATAAAGATTTATCAATGACAAAGATACTAAAGCTCTTACTGAACGCCTCCCCCATGAGTCACCAGTTAGGCGACCTCTCTTTAGCCTGCGCTCGTATTTATTTTGGCGCAGCGATGGCTCTTGCACATGGTGTCAAAAAAATCCCTCCGAGCGAGAAGTGGATTAATTTTGTCAGTGAACTCGGGTTTCCTCTGCCAGAGGTCTTCGCTTGGAGCGCTGGATTCACTGAACTCATAGGAGGGGGACTGATCGCGCTTGGCCTCGCCACACGTGTAAGCTCATTTTTTATGATTCAAACGATGTTAGTCGCTGTCGTTTTGGGCCACGCCGGAGACCCCTTCAAGAAGATAGAGCTTGGATTATGTTATCTGTTCGCGAGTCTGCTCTTCTTAGGGCTCGGCGCTGGACGATATAGCCTAGACGCGATCATTTCAAAGCGACTAAAATCTCATGAGGGATGATTAGACCTTATAGCACATCATCTGATCTCGTCGACGGTATATGGGATATAGAACAATAAGCCCAAGGATCCAGAGTGGCGCTGATCGATTATGATCTACAGCGCAAGAGGGGGCGCTCCCGCTAGCGACGACCGACACTTCATCTCCGTTAACGACCATCGGTCCTCCCTCGCTGAGTGAGACGCAGTTAGCATCGATTAAACCATCGCAGTTATTATCGATACCGTCATCACACAGCTCTTCTGCGCTGGGTGAGACGCTTCGATCATTATCTGCACAATCATTGATGTTCGCGCAGAAACCGTCGCCATCAGCGTCAATACATCCCTCACAGCCCTCGTCGCTTAGTCCATCACAATCGTTATCTCCTCCATCACCACAGCGTTCAGACGCCTCATTATGGCTCGTTGGGTCGCGGTCATTACAGTCGTTAGTGTTAGCGCAATATCCATCATTATCTTCATCAGTACAGCTGTCACAGCTCTCGTCGATTGTGCCATCACAGTCATTATCTACGGCATCACCGCAGCGCTCTGGTTCTCTACTGACCACAGCGGGGTCTTGATCATCACAGTCACGATCAGCGCATACTCCATCAGCATCCTCATCGACACAAGCACAGACTCCTACTTGTGAATTTGATTCAAACAGCGGTGCGAGACAGGAGCCATCATCGCAATCAGAGTTATTTAAACACATCGGTGTACATAGCCCCTCGAGACATATCGATCCATCTCCACAAGTGAGGACATCTTGAGACGCTTGTTCACAAGAGTCGCCTTCAGCGACGCCATCTGAGGGATAGCAATATGTGCGACCACTAAATCCAACATAACAAGCGTCATTAGGGCTGCAATCACCGCCGGTGATGTCACAGTCATCGGGAGGATAACAGGCGAGATATAGCTGACTACATTGGGCTTCAATGCATTCGTAAAACTCATCAGGGTCATCTAGTAGACCACACTGGTCACTATAGCACCCATTTAGGTCGAGAAAGATGTCTTGAGCGATCTCTGAACCTTGGGCTATACAGTCTCCTTGGCACTGAGCTTCTCCATTCGGGCAAGCGTAGACACAATCGCTCACTGCTGAACAAGAGAAGTTTCCAGTCATTCGGGGGAAACAAGTCTCTAATTCACCAGCACACTGTTGGCTCGCGCATTGTTGGAAGGCATCGCCTTGCTGAGAACCACAGCGGTCATTAAAACATCTCAAGAGAGAATCTAGTTGTCGTTGACCCGTTTGGGTGCTTTGCGCGTAACAAAGGCTTTGGCAAGAGAGGTCATCTCCGCAGTCAATGAGGCATTCATAAGTATCGGCGCAGCTTAAGACCTCACATTGAGCGTTATCACACGCACCATTGGGGAGGCAGGCAGTATCACATAGACAGACATCGGGGGTCTGATTGCAGTTAGGGGGAGGAGCACCAAGTGTATTGCTTATCCAAGGCGCATAGGTGTCAACTCGGGTGCTGATATAATAGCCTTCACAGGGGACTTCCCCCGAAACTGCAGAGTTCACACCGATAATACGCCATTGGTTCTGTATATTAAGGAGGCCAGGACCTCCTGAATCGCCAAAACAAGTACCGCTACCGTCGTATTGACTATAATACTGACTCTGTACAACTTGCCCGACGGTGAGACTCGTTGATCGCTTAACCCCTGACCCTGACATGGCTCTACCGTTATCAGCACCAAAGCCGACATAGAAAGCATTAGAACCGACATACTGATTCAAGTTATATTCATTGTAGTCATAGGTCTCTACATTATTAGCGGGATCTCTGAGATGCATTAATGCGATATCATCGCTCAGGTCGTTAGCGTTATAATTGGGGTGAATTACGAAACGATCAACGGCATAAAAACGACCTGTGGGCTCACCCCCCGACCCTGTTGGATTAGCATTTGTTCCTACATAGAATCGGGTGTTACTCGGCGAGGGGGCGACCCCTTGTTCACTGCTCTCTTCTAAGCAGTGAGCAGCGGTGAGCACCCACTCTGAGGTGATCAATGATCCGGTGCAAAAGGAGCCGACATACCCATAACCGGGGATTCTCATCGTCAAGGCTCCGACGCCGGGCCAGCCAGATTCCGACTGTCCTCCAACGATCTGTGCCTGATGGCTCTCTAGCTCGACTTGAAGAGTGTCCGCTTTACTCAAGACAGATGGTGATGAGGGCTCTAGTGTTGAGGGCTCTGAACAGGCAGAGATCAAGAGACCACATAAGATGATGATAGGGCGGGTGATCTTAGGACGAGTGATCTTAGGGCGAGTGATCACAGGGCGCTGTAAATGATATTGTTGTTCTTGACTCAAAACATGTCCTCTCGCTGGTGATCATCTATTTATCGATCTAGTCAACACGCTACCACAGACGTTTTGTCAAGCTCAACTCATCGGCGAGGACGCTCTTTTCCATCGCTGGTCGAGGAGGTGGGCTACAATAAAGGTGCATACCCCGAGTACACCTGCGATGAGAAAGAAGAGGAGACCTCCGTCCCAGCCATATTGGTCTACGCAATAACCCACCCCAACCCCCGAAACCGTCGCTCCAGTATATCCAAAAAGACCGTTAAAGCCGGTCGCTGCCGCCGCGCAGTCTCTAGGGGCATAACTGGCCGCGCTCACTGCAGTTAGCATCTGTGGTCCATAAACTAAAAAGCCTACGATCGATAAGAGCAGAGCGTTAAGTAAGAGCGGGTTGAGGTCACCGCCTATTAATGTGGGTCTATAGAGGCAGATTAAACCGATGACGAGACCGACCATGTACAATCCATTCACTAGAGAGTAGCGACCTTTGAAATATCGATCAGCCAGATAACCGGCGAGTAAGCCTCCCAATATTCCAGCGATCTCGAGAGCGGCGACTAGCCAACCGGCTTCATCTAAATGGATTCCTCGAGCATCTTTAAGAAATTTTGGTGCCCAATCCAAGAGCCCAATGCGAACGATATAGACAAAGAAATTACCAAAGGAGACCAGCCAAATCATGGGGTTAGTGAGGATATGTTTTCGTGTTTGCTCCCAAGCGGTCATTTGCTGAGAAGAGCTCAGCAGAGGGGTCTCTTCTTCACTGACCTTAGGCTCTTGATCATGAGGACCTTGGGGAGAGGGGTCTAGATCTTCGCTTGGCTCATGAGGCGAGGGAAACCCCATAGACTCAGGACGACCGCGCAGTGAGAAGGCGATCACGATCGCGCTGAAGAGGGCGATGATCGCTGGTACAAAAAATACCGATCTCCATCCAATCTCAGTCACCAGATAGCCACCAAAGATAAACACCAAAGCGCCACCTATTTGATGAGAGGCGTTCCATAGACCCCACCAGGTGGCTAATCGTTGTGGCTCATACCATGAAGTGAGCAGAGTCGCGCAGGGAGGCCAACCCATTGATTGAGCCCAACCGTTAAGTAACCAAAGAGACATCAGAGCCCAAAAGGCACCGGAGAGACCGAAGAGAAGGTTGATGATCGCAGAGAGACACAGCCCTGCTACCATAAACCATCGAGGGTTGGCTCTATCGGCGAGGATCCCATTTAGAAATTTACCTACTCCATATACCATCGAGGTACCGGTCAAGAGCAGGCCCAACTCTAGATTGGAGTAACCGAGCTCTGCTTCCATCCCCGGTAAGGCCATAGAGATATTTTTACGGACTAAATAGAATGAAGCATAGCCGAACATCATCCCGAACATGGTCCGTTTTTGCCATCTTTGAAAATCGGTGGTTCGTTGCTCTGAAGCAGGGATCGTGGGGAGAGGCTCCTGCTTACTGAGGGCGCCGATGATACGTCGTTGAATACTCATGATAGATGGAGTTCTCTTCTATTGAAGGTGTTGAAATAAACTAGTCGTCTCTGTTCTGTGAGATCATGTCTGATCTGTGAGGTCATCTCTGAGGTTAGGGCGAGGGCAATGATTGGCCAAGGGACCTCGCCAAAATAGCGTATTCATGAGCCCTCTATTTAAACTTTAATGATCACTTTGATCTTAAGTGTTTGGTTCTGATTTAGCGTAGGCTATACATTAAGAATACATCAGCTCTCTAAGTCGATTGAAATCATCATGAGGAGGTGTTTATGACGAGAGTTTGGACATATAAGAACACTCTAGAACGAGCGACAAAGCGAGAGACAATCCACTCAATAGAACGAGCGACAAAGCGAGAGACAATCCACTCAATAAGGTTAATCACGCTCTTTGTCGCTCTCGTCTTCGCCAGCGGTTGCTCTTATTTCAAAGATCACGGGGAGGATCACTCAACATCTTTAGAGAGCGCAACGCTCACAGTCAGCACCGCGAAAGAAGTGGGAGCAGCGCTGATGAAGTTGGGTCATGGTGTTCATCTCATCAACGATCGACTACCTCAACCTGAGTCGGAGTCAGCTTCGATACCAAGGACCTCACCCCCTAAAACTTTATCTCTTCTTGTGCATGGGTATAAGAGTCGAGGTTATGAGTGGGTATATGCGGCGACTCATTTAGCGAGACGAGGCCCTGTTTACTTGTTTAGGTGGGATTGGGAGCTCTGTCCCAAAGCTGGAGCGGCTAAGCTCTCGGTCGCGCTGAGTGAGCTATCCGCTCAATATCCACAGTCTGATGTGAGGGCTCTCGGTCACAGCTATGGGGGGGTTATCTTGGCAATCTCAGCAGCTCAGTACCAAGGGGACTCGCCTCTTCACGCACATCTGATCGCATCTCCTCTCGCCGGACACGGCAAGCTCGAGGCTCGTTGTCAAACGTCGATCAGAGATTTAACCGCCCCCCATCGAAGACTAACAGAGACAGCTCATACAGAAATGAAGACGACTGATGATGCTCACTCACGACTACAGCTTACCCAGTGGCGAACGGTTAAAGAGATCGATGGCGCCTTCAAAGAGATGGACCATGATCCACAAGTGGTCGATTGGCGTGGAGACGCCTTTACCCTCCCCAAAACCTATCGAGGTAAGCGGCTTGGACACAACTGGTCGATCAGTGCAGTGGTCGACTCAATCCTAAAAGATGAGGCAGAGACGAACCGCTGATACAGATCGGTTCAACTTCTCTAATGGGAGAAGACAGAAGATAGAAAACAGGAGCGCATCACTATAAGCTGTGGAGGGTCAGCGTGATTAAGTCCCTGCCCTCACTAAACGACCGGGGGTTGAGCCCGTGAGTTGATCATCAGCGAGAACGACTTCACCGGCGACGATCACCGCTGTATATCCTTCTGCTTCTTGTAAGAGGCGTTGTCCACCAGCCGGTAGGTCTTGGATCATCTTGGGAGCGTGAAGACGAAGACGCTCCATATCGATAATATTGATGTTCGCTTTCTGCCCAACTTCGATGCGCCCTCGGTCATTCATGCCACAATAATCTGCGATGTCAGAGGTCAGCTTCCTGACCGCTTCCTGCAGGGTGATCTTTGATCCCCGACTGCGATCTCTCGTCCAATGAGTCAACAGATAGGTAGAGAAGCTCGAATCGCAGACAGTTCCTACATGGGCCCCACCATCCGAGAGTCCCATTATCGAGAGCGGATGCTGCATCATGGTTAATACATTATCAAAAGACATCTCTGTGTAGTTGTACATTGGGAAGTATAGCAGGGCCTCACCCTCATCTTCGAGCATGATATCGTAGATCATCTCTAAGGTTGATACGCCTCTCTGCTTGGCCATCATCAGCACTGAGGTCTCTTGGGTCTGCTCATAAGAGGGCTGATCTCCGAGGAGAAAGGTCTTGCTAGCGACAAAATCGATGGCGGAGAGCAAAGTATCAGCGATAGGGGGGACAGGTGTCCCATCACCAGCGAGACGTTCCATTTTCTCGGTGAGTAAGCGAGATTTAAATTCAGGGTCTCGCATCGCTTCGACTCTCTCTGAGAGGCTCAAGTGAGAGATCGCCTTGTAGCTAGGAAAGCCGATAAAGGGGTGAAATGTACACTGTAGACCCAGGGTCACTCCGATCCCTCGTGGAGCGGTCTGTAGTCTAATATCAACGCCTTCGGTATTCATCCGTTCAGCTTCGCTGATAATCCTTAACCATTGTTGAGGTGCGAAATCGCGTTGCATGAGAGATAAAGAGAACGGTCTACCCCCAGCTCCTCTGGCGAAGCGCTCTATAATGGACCATTCCTCAGGAAACTGGTCTCCTTCTCGCTCTAGGTTAAAATCATTCACCGCTTGTAAGATCCCATGATCTAGATCTTTGAAAGCGCCGGCGATTCCCTCGAGCTCTTCAGCGGAGGCCTCAGAAGAGGGAGTCCACTCTCCATCAGCGCTGCGGTGTACATCTGAACGACCGGTTGAAAAACCGACAGCCCCCGCCTGGAGAGCTTCACGGGTGAGGCGTCTCATCTCAGCGATATCTTCGGCGGTCGCTTCAGAATTACACACCGCCCGATCTCCCATTACATAGACCCGTAAGGGGTCATGGGTGACTTGAACCGCAAAGTCGATGGTGTGCGGCTTCTCATCCAATGAGTCCATGTATTCAGGAAGGGTCTCCCAATCCCAAGTAATGCCCTCGGCGAGCGCGGTCCCCGGTATATCTTCGACACCTTCCATCAGTCGAATCAGCTTGTCTCGGTCTTCGGCTCTGACCGGAGCAAACCCTACGCCACAGCTTCCCATGACTACTGTACTCACTCCATGGTTAACGCTGGGCATCATCTCTGAGTCCCATGAGACTTGTCCGTCATAGTGAGTGTGAAGATCAATAAAACCGGGAGTCACGATATGGCCTTTAGCGTCAATGATCTGAACGGACTCTCCTTCACACTCACCTACTTCGCAGATCTCACCACCTTTGATACCAATATTGGTGATCACCGGGTCATTACCCTCACCATCATATACTGATCCATTGATGATCTTTAGGTCATATTGCTTCATATCTCTTTACTCCCCTTATAAGACCTCACCAGGAGGCCATTATCGATGTCTAACGATGTCTGAGTCGAGTAATGAAGAGATCTGAAGAGAGAGCTGTAACCGCTTTGACTCTTGACCCTTTTAACTCTTGTCTCTTATCTAATTCTGCAAATAGGAGTTTATACGGTATATAGCGTGACGCAAGGGTTTAGGAGTGCGGATGGTGGTTTAAGGGATTATCAAGCTCTTTAGTCCCTATTTTAGAGTCTACCGATCATAAAACTAATTCGAGTTTATTTAAGTGTATTGAACCAAGCGCCCACCTGTCCAGCGATCCCTAAGGATCCTTCATAGCCTAAGTCTAAGGCACGGGGGAAATTGATATGACCACCGCCTCGGGTGAATTTGATTGTGCATAGGGACTCGTATGATGGCTTAACGAGGTTCTCGGTGAGGTTCAACAGAGGCAAAGGTATCATGGGGTCTCCGCGATCAAAGACGAGTAAAGTCGGGATAGGAGCCTCTTGAAGCTGGGCAGTAGAGATCGATACTTGAGCGTAATACTCATCGGTTGACTCAAATGCAAAGCGAGGTAGAATAACCACTCGATCCCACTCTTCGATTGAGCGAGCGCTAAGCACCGCTTGTAAGTCACTCCCTAAGGGCATTTGAGCTCGCTGAGCATTGTGCCAAATGCTTTGATAGGGCGTCTTTATTCTACTAAGGATGAGTCGACGATAGAGCGCTTGTTGAGGTTGGTCGAGGTGGGCTTGGATCACATCTAACTGTATGGGAGGGCAGATCGCCGCGACTCCTCTGACCCGACTATCTTTACATTCAAGGGCAAAGTTAAGAGTAACAAGCCCCCCCATTGAGCAACCGATCAGAGAGATCTCTTGGTACCCCGATAGGTCAGGGTCAGCGATCACCTCATGCAGGTCATTGGTCAATCCGGCGTGAAAGTGATCATGACCTCGACCTAACACACCTCTGAGGGCTATGGATAAGACATCATCTCCAGCGCTCAAGCCTGATTTGACATGAGGTGCAAGGTAAGGTGAGCGATGGTTTGAAGAGATCCCATGAAGTAAGATCCTCAAGCCTTTAGCGCGCTGATGAAGATTACACGGGTAAAAGTCCCCAATAATAGGGGTTTCCCCTCGTTGACGATCATGCGCTTGATATAAATAGTCTCTTCTCACTTTAGGGAAACGCTTGGTGAGAGGCCCGGTCAATACAGGGATTATGGTCATCAATTGACCGCGCAAGAGATCAGAGCGATTGGCTTTAGGCATACTCTCCTCTGTCGTCATGGGGTTCGGCTCAAAATATGATCAAGAGGGTCTTCTTTATGTGCTGGATTGAGGGGGAATTTAATATGTCTCGCGTAGTAGGGGGTGTAATAGCCGACAAGATACTTTCGAGTACGCTTCAGTGGTCGCCTCGCTTGGGCGATACTGAGACGGTTCCACTTACGTAAAGTCTTCCAGTTGACTCTAAATCTTCGTCCAAGTTTTATGAGGTTTTCACCTCTCTTGGATTTGGTATAGACACGCCTAGGTCTTAATTTACGGTGTCCATGGGTGCTCATATAGCTCTTTGCCGCTGCGACTGAGAGAGGCGCTTTAAACCGAACATGCATATGGTCACTGTGACCTCGGAGGTGATTGATCACCCCTCCCTTCCATGCTGGATAAGAGAA
Source organism: uncultured bacterium (assembly GCA_943788935.1). Classification (GTDB taxonomy): domain Bacteria; phylum Myxococcota_A; class Bradymonadia; order UBA7976; family VGTA01; genus CAKZRU01. The sequence goes on from CALSSE010000002.1 coordinate 53,609, forward strand.
GATATGATCGAGCTGTTCTTTGGTCCAGCCTTTGTCGCGTTTAGCATAGCGATACAGGACTTTTTGAAGTTGATAGTCTATAAAAGCTGACTCTACTAAGCCTGTCTTGAGCATCCCCGATAGAAAAGCCCATGTCTTAGCGACATCCATCGTCCGTCTGGTCACTTTGGTCAGGCCTTTTAAGCGATAAGCATAGTTACCACGTATAAAATAGCCAAGATCAGCGTCTCGCCCTGACTGATGAGAGAGGTGAGGAGGGAAGTGGCCTCCATAGCGTTTAGACAGGTCACCGATGATGAGCTTAGGAGCATCGGGGAAGCGCCTGTTTAGCTCTTGTACACCCGCCTTAATCGTAGCGATCATCTCTGGTGTGCCATAATTCTTGAAGCGGCGATTAATCCAGAATGAGCTCTTGTTCATTTGATGAGCATTGAGCACATAGCCGCTCGCCCCCCTTCTCCAATTGTGAGAGAGGCTCATCCGAGCTTCATATAGAGGACTGAGCTGAGTTAAGGAATGGGAGCTCGCTCTGGCTAACACATATCGGTCAAAGTCACTTAAAATAAGTGCGGACTGATTAGGGGCCTCAGCGCTCATAGCGTTGAGAGCGACTCGGTTAAGAGTCTCGGTCCGAAGGCTCATCACATAACGATCACTCATCATCAACGCTTCGCCCCAAGGAGTGAAACCATAACCTTGTGTCAGTAGAGCGCTGATCGGGTCTCTTTCATCGATCTTTCCATCAGCTGTTGAAGACTTAGAGGTGGAAGCGCTTAATACAGATGAGCTCGGTACAGCCTCAGCGACTTGACCACTAATCCCAACAAAAACAGAGGTCAGTAGGCCTAACAACATGAACTCTACACGTGAGATCCACATCGAAGTTAGACGCTGAGTCATTGTGATTGTGATTGACGTACGGATACGCCACTGAAGCATGAACATAAGAATGGGGCCCATAGCGCTCTGATCAATCAATACAGTGCGATCGCTGTATTGGTGACATGATTAACGGATTCTACAGAAGAACACCTTAAGAGGAGATTAATCGAATGGGGGACCAATGTAAACATCTATCCTACATTTAGCGCATAGTGATTACATCGGATCTTCTGTAGTTGTTGAGTCACGTGAACTGGTATTGGTTTATACATAACGCTTTACAAAAAGAGACCGCTACCCCTATGTGTGAAACGAATGCCACTGTGTGTGTTGCTGTGTAAGTTTCGTCCAAAGGAGCGGTCCATATGACAGAGCAAGAGAGCCTCTCAGAGTCGTCGAGCTCAGCAGATATATCTCAGCTTAAGCCTATGTTGAGAGGGGTGATTCATCAGTATACTTTCTACATCACCCTCATATTAGGGCCGGTGATGATTTGGCAGACTCAGCGCTCAGAGCAGCGACTAGGGAGTATTATCTATGCGCTCAGTGTGTGCTTACTGTTTGGTACAAGTACACTCTATCATCGTCTCAATTGGAGTCCAGAGAAGCGACTCTGGATGCGTCGACTCGATCATACAATGATCTTCGTTCTCATCGCAGGTACCTTTACTCCTCTCGTCTCAACAGGGATTGACCCTGAGATGGGTACTTTTGTGCTGAAGGTGGTATGGGGCTCGGTGGTGGTCGGAGCGATCATTAAACTAGGCTGGCCGAGCGCTCCCAAATGGATCTCTGGTATCACTTATTGTGCTCTCGGTTGGTTCGCTGTGGTCCCCTTACCTGATATCTTAGAGCATTGGGGGTGGACGTGTGTTGTGTGGTTGCTTATCGGTGGCCTACTATACACTGTTGGCGCAGTTTGTTATGCGCTAAAACGCCCTAATCTGATCCCCGGTATTTTCGGTTATCATGAGATGTTTCATAGCTTTGTCAGTCTCGCAGCTCTCTGTCATTACTGCTCGATCGCTGCTGTTTCTTGGTGAGTACAGGGCTCTTGGTGAGTATAGGGTCTCTTGGTGAGTATAGGGTCTCTTGGTGAGTATAGGGACTTTATTCTCCCTAGCTCCACAGACCTTTTGTACTGATAAGCGTCTACATAGAGTGGATCATAACCTATGGAGAGTTCGAGCGTTCTCTCCGCTCTAAAAGTATCAGTGGGTGAGCTTCGAATAGATCATGAGATTCATTTTGGGACTATCTGAAAGACACTAAGACTGATATATCCCCACGAAAGGTTGGAAAATTTTCATCTTTTGCCTTTGATCAGTTTGTGATCAGATCACCCTATTAATGAACCTCTATCTCGTAAACTAAAACATATGCAATACACTATGACGTTGATCTCGTTACTCATGACCTTCTTTCCTGTCTTGGGCCTTAGACTCGCAGCGCTCATTGACACCGGTGTTGCTCTTGATGGTGTTTTACTCCGTGGGATCACTTCCGATATCGCGAGCGCGCTGATCGCCTTAGTGTTGGTTCAAGACCTATTGAAGGTACCAGCTCGCGGCTTCTTAAAAAAATGTATCATAGGTCTATCTGTGACAGCTCTCTTAGTATGGATCGTGATCTGTTATGGGAACTATGAGCATATCCTAGCCAATGATTCAAATCTCGCGATAGGTAATGTGAAGTACCTTAAGAGCGGGACATTTCTCAAAGGCTCTATGCTTCATATCAGTAGCCCGATATTGGCAGGATTATGTCTCCTAATCCCTCTATTCTGCTATGTATCGCTCTACCGTCGACCTAAAGTAGCATTCTTTTGGGCTCCCTATGCGATGTCTTTGCTGTTGTTAACTCTCTTATGGCCACTCCAGCGAGATCAACTGACATGGCTACAAGAGCACCCGGTTCAGGGACTCTTTTCCAATGTGGAAGAAGAAGAGCTCACTACAAGTTCAGACCGAGATAAAGAGATCAGTGAGCGCTTGGCCGGTGATCTGAGCGGCGCGCCACGCTTCCCCTTCTTCTCTGGGGAGAAGCGACCTAATATACTATTGATCATGCTAGAGGGGGGGAATGGAGCCAACATCATCCCTTTTGCCAAATATCATAAAGTCAAAATACCTGAGGTAATGCCCTTAATGAGTAAGGTGGCTGAGGAGCACTTTGGCGCCGCGACCTTTATCTCTAATCAGCGACAAACTGATCGGGGTGAGTATGCGCTCCTCTGTGGTGATTATCCGAAGTTAAATCGTCTACCTCCTCGAATGACTGACATCGCGACCGCTCAAGCTCATCAACGATGTCTTCCCCAATTCTTAAGTGACCACGGGTATCAGACCGCTTATTTACAGCCGGCCCCGATGAGCTTCATGATGAAAGATCGCTTCATGAAGAAGATTGGGTTCCAAGTGAGCAAAGGCGCAGACTTTTTCCATAAAGGATACAAGCGCGGAGGGTGGGGGATTGATGATCGAGCGTTTTTTGAGCAGAGCTTCAAGGTGTTCAAAGAGCTAGAAGCGAAAGGGAAACCTTGGATGGCGGCCTTGATGACAGTGGGAACTCATCATCCACTGATCGTGCCGGGGACTTTTAGAAAAAAAACAAAAGAGACCAAGATGTCTCATGCGCTTCGCTATACCGACAAATATTTGAAAGCGCTCCTCGATCAAATGAGAAAAGAGGGGATGCTTGATCATACCCTCGTATTAATTACATCTGATGAATCGAGGGGCTTTAAGAAGATCGGTGGAGTAACACGTACTCTTAGTCAAAATTGGAGTTTCTTGATCTCATTGGTACCTACCGGTGAACCTACACAGGTTACCGAACCTTATAATCAGAGTGATGTCGCGCTCTCGGTGATCGATTATGCGGGTTTGGGGTCGAAGAAGCATGACTTTATCGGGCGGAGCTTATTTCGTAAGTATGACACCCCTCGCGATCAGCCGATGTCGAACATCTTCTTTCATAAGTCATACTTGATCACTCCTGATCGTAAGTTAGCAATCTGCTCAGAGGATTTAAGGAAATGTAGTTATTATCAGCGTAAAGATGATCGATTCTTCGGACCCGGCTGGACTAAGGTAGGTCAATATAATCAGCTGAAATATCAACTGAGACGTTATGTCAACTGGAGCACAGCGGATCAGCAAGAACAGAGCTCTTTTAGACCTTTGATGAGCATGGTTACACTCGATAGAGGGCTCATTGAACTGACCCAAGTGGTCGGTAAGAGGCAATGGGTCTTTGGAGGTCAATACCTCTCTGCTCCTCGGGGGAAGAGAGCTTCTGTAGAGGTTGATTTTGAACTTCAAGGTGACCCTCAAGCTCTCGTTAAGATCACCTCTCGTTTAGATCTAGAGCATAAGTATAAACATAAGCTCCCACCGGTCGCGGCGTTGAAAGTGGGGGATCGATATCATCTCCGTTATACCTTCAGCAGAGATGACGCAATCAGGCAATTGGAGCATATCTTATGGGCATGGAGACTCAATTCAAAGCGTGCCCGATTGATCGTCCATAAAGCTGAAATTAAATTTGAAGACCTTGAAGAGGGCGCAGATGAGGACGCCGGTCTTGACAACGTTAAGCTCACCATATCCCGTCGAGTTGGCTCAAAGTGGCGACCTGTTAAACTCGCGAAAGATGCTGTCGTGTCTGTGCATCAAGACCCGGGCTACAGGATTAATCCTTGTATCAAGCGTACTTTGCGAGGAGAGCTTATCGCCGAGGGATGCCCCAAAGGCTATATCATATTAGGACCGCATCAGAGCGCTGTGTCGAAGAGCAAGTTGAACGCTCAATATGTTCTAGAAGGTCTAGACGGCGCAGGGGTGCTCAGCTCTAGCCTCTATGATATCAGCTCCCGAAAGCTCTTGGGGCGTACAGCAACATTCGACCTTAAAAAAGGAGAGACGATTACGCTTAAAGTAGAGGCGATCACCGATAAAGATCTCCATAGTATAGAGTCACGACTACGAGTGAAGAAGCGACCAAGTAGCGAGGGCCCCCCCTTTAGATTTCGGGTGATCGAGGGCTCGCTTGGAGTCTCACCCACTGAAGAGTCTCTATCAGATCAGCCAGCTGATAAAGTAAAGGGTAAACCAAAGAGCAAACTCAGAGGAAAGACTAAGAGCAAACTCAGAGGAAAGACTAAGAGCAAACTCAGAGGAAAGACTAAGAGCAAACTCAGAGGAAAGACTAAGAGCAAACTCAGAGGAAAGACTAAGAGCAAACTCAGAGGAAAGACTAAGAGCAAACCCAAGCGCAAACCCACCAAGTGAGGCTCATGAAAGAGAAACCCTAGCCTTCAGTATATAAGGCAGACTCTAAGCCTCTAATCGAGCGTTTTAATGAGTGCTTCAGGGACAAGAGCTCACTAAGTCTAAGCTGTAGGTTACCTCTGAGACAGGTTGATAAGGATAGATGATGAGATTGATCGTCTGATCTTCACTCCCAATGTTTGTGTGGGTCACCTCTTCGGTGCCGGTGACCCCGGCAGAGACATCTTGCGATATGATATCGCCGGGAAAAGTAAACTCTATATCGATATCGACAATATCACTGTCAAAGGTGACAGAAGCGGTGGTCGTCCCACCGGGACAGATAGAGACTGCATAATAGTCAATGTCTGGCCCACAGAGACTGAGGACCTCATCATCGGTGATCAATCCGGTTAATAATGTAGATGTCGCCTCCTCTGATCGATCATTTGGTTCATAGAAGTCGTCTACACAGTCGGTCATCACCTCCACACAGCTGTTTGAGACGCAATCATAGCCTAGGTCACAATCAAAGTTCGCTTCACACTCCATACATTGCTCGTTGACACAACGAGGTGTAGAGAAGGGGCAGTCTAGGTCAATGAGGCACTCACGGTCGGTAGGTGTGACTCTATCTTGCAGACAATCGATGAGCTCCGAAGTACATGACTGATCGATACAGGCTGAATCTGTACACATGTTGACCTCAGTGCAAGAGACCAAGATAGCGAGCGCTACAGTAGCGGAAGAGGTCCCTCCGCTTACACAGCCTTGATTACAAGGATCGTCTCCCTCGGGGCACCCTTCGATACAGTTAATGACTTCGGAACAGCTTAGGCTATTGGGAGCGGGCGGGTTTGAGCCCGTCATCTCGGTACCTGCCATCTCAGTGCCCGCCATCTCAGTACCCGCCATCTCAGCGCCTGCCATCTCAGTGCCCGCCATCTCAGCGCCCGCCATCTCAGTCCGCCCCGCCATGGGTACATCTCCTTGCTCGCAACGGGCGAGCTCTGAGGCGCATTGCTGAGAGAGACAGCTGATCTCTGCTTCGCAGTTAGATCTGAGGTCACAGTTGATGAGTTCGTCAAGGGCGGTGACCCCCTCAAGACTTCCTTGATTCAGGCAGTTCTCTGTACAGGCGGGATCGCTGTTACACATCCCGAAACACTCAAGAATCCCTAGACAGCTTAATTCTTGAGTGGGCTCTGTACCAGCGGTCATTGTGCCGGCGGTCATTGTGCCGGCGGTCATTGTGCCGGCGGTCATGGTGCCGGCGGTCATTGTGCCGGCGGTCATTGTGCCGGCGGTCATGGTACCGGCGGTCATGGTACCGGCAGTCATGGTACCGGCAGTCATGGTACCGGCAGTCATCGTACCGGCAGTCATCGTACCGGCAGTCATCACACCGGCGAGCTCATCGCCCCCTTGCGAAGAGTTACCCCCCTGATTGGCTTCTACCCCACCCATTGTCATCATCGTTCCCGCGTTGTCACCAAGTGAAGGAGAGGCGCCCATATCTCGAACACGCACCATTCTCTCTGGAAAACTAGGGAGGTCTCCTTGATCTTCGCAAGCGACGCTTAACAAGATGATCATGACACTCCAATAGGTAACAGAAGTCCTAGACATAGTTCTCTCCTGAGTATTTTGCGCTGAACGGTTCATCTTGAAAAGAGTAGCTGATTACAACGACCCACAAAAGCCTCATTGAAATCAACTCGTGACCATTTGGTGATCGTTAGTCCGTCAGACGATTCTTGGTTCATTATTTCTCCACAGTGTACAGGTCTCCCCTGAAAACTCTGCGCGGTACATGATTGTTGTGTAATCGGCGTGCTGCCAGTAATGGGTGTGCAGCGTGATTCGCCATTAACAGGATTTTTAATCATACCCACTCTGAAATTAAGACTCGACATGACCTGATTAAGTCGCTGAATCTCTTCACTCTCTGTGTCAGAGTTTGGTTGAACCCGACAGGTAAAGGCTAAATGCAGCTCGGTATAACTCTCTGAAATGACATAAGATTGCTCTTGAGTATAGGTGCTTAGGTTACAGCGTTCACTGCTCTCTAAGTCGTCGCTATTGATGCAAGTCCAAGGATCGAGAGACGGTTCGCGAGGTCCCCAGATTACCGCGGTTTTGCAGTGAAGGTCGATCCACTCACTCCACCCCGTCAAGTTGGGGTCGCACACCAAGCGAGGTAGGAGGCGATCGGCGCTGTCTTGAGCATCTGAGTAGAGAGGGGACAGCGATGTCTCATTAATACTAACCGCATTTAACCCGATAAATGAACCGTTGCTTGATGCTCTAAAGTTAACTTGATCAGAGATGATCACTTGATTGGCCTGCCCAAAGTCTTGTCGGGTATGGGTGAGCCAAGTTTCACAGGCATTGACGATCGCTTCACCGCATACGTTACCTTCATCGATGACGTCATCACAGTCATTATCAATGGAGTCACAAGCCTCTTGTAGCTCACAATCACAGCTAGCCTCTCCCTCATCGACTTGACCATCACAGTCATCATCAAGCATGTTGCAATAGACCTCCTCCTCTTGACAGCATAAAGATTCCCCTGCTGATACATTGGGGATGATCTCGCAATCACAGAGTCCTGGTTCAGGACCATCCCCAAAGTTGTCTTCACAGCGATCTTCTCTGCACTGACCGTCGACACAGTTGACGACGCTGTTAGGAAAGAGAGTATCGCAACGCTGTTCGCAGCCACCGCAATGATTTGGGTCGTTAGTCACCAACTCATCGATTTGACCGTCACAGTCATTATCTTCCCCATCGCACACCTCAGGCTCACTGATCGCTTGACAGCTCTCAACGAGCTCACCCAAGCGACACTCGGTCAGACCTTCGGAGCGACCACAAGAGACGAGCTCATCACAATTGATCGGCGAGGGTGTAAAGTCTTCGTCTATGAATCCATCACAGTCGTTGTCAATCCCATCACACACATAAGCAGCTGAGACGGTCTCTGTAGTGACTTGTTCTCCAAGATAGGTCATCGGCTCTCTTCGACAAGTGTTGACCATACTCCCAACTTCGCAGAATTGTACACCTGTGACGCCACACCACATACCTGTTATTCTCCCCTCGGCATCACAATCGATCAAAGCTCGCTCTATCTCATCAACAAGTCCGTTCTGATTATCATCGATTCGATTACACATCTCGGTGTTATTGGGATTCGACAAGTCATTACAGAATAGTCGGGTGGGGTCACTCAGATCACACGCATATAACCCATTAGGGATATTTCCCTGGGGAGTACTGCAAGGCTCATCAATCAACTCAAAACCGTTGTTATTATCTCCATCACAATCGCTGTCGAGTGTATCGCCACAGCGCTCAAGTTCAGGCGCTATGAGCTCGGCATCACAATATTTATCTCCCTCTTCGTTGACCCTATACTGACCATAGGATTCACACTCTCCTCGATTCTCATTGAGGACACATACACCTTGGAGCGCCTCGTCGACCACCCCATCGCAATCATTATCGAGTCCATCACTCTCTGCCTCTAAGAGCTGTTCGGTCGGCGCGAGGTCATATTGACAGTCTCCAATTCCATCTCGGAAGTCGATCGTCAGCTTCTCTCCGCCGAAGCGCTGCTCTCGACTATCGAGCTTGAGAATACAAGCATCAAGCTCAATGCAACGTTGATCAATAGAGTTGGGAAGGGTCGCACATGAGACCCCCGGTTGGTCACCGGTGAATATTAAGGTCGCCCTCACTCGTTGATCAACATCTATTTCGGCGCTCGGAGACTCAGCGAGCCTTAACCTTTGATCTACCCCCCAGGCGATTGGGAGACTCTCGGTTAACTCTCCATCGAGTGAGAGCTGGAAGCAGCCAGCGAAGTCTCCTTCGGCTCTAGCTTCAAAGAGCATATTCTGACAGCCACCGGGATCGGGAGAGAGGCAAGCGTCTAGCTTTAGTTGAAGTTCGGGCGACTGTGGAGAGCCTTGGCAGCCTATTGATAGAATCGAGATGCAGAGCAGGATCGACAGTCGATTAAGCCTAGAGTTGTTCGATAAGCTATTTTTTATTGATGCCCTTCGAGACTTTAGCAGGGAGATAAGTAATAAAAAGAGCACGGAGAGCGGTTTGAGGTGACTAGAGCTTGATTGACAGCCACTCTCTTCTTGACTTGGAGCGTCCACTCCTAGGTCAAAATAGTTGATCGGCGCCTCTCCAAAATCTTGGAGAGAGCCGTTTGAGCTTGTCCCAGCGACTCCGGCGTCCATTGGCTCCATCACCATTGCCCCTGCGGTGGTCCCGCTCGCTTCGGCTCCCCCCATCTCATCTCCGGCGCTCTCTCCTCCGGCGCTCTCTTCTCCGGCGCTCTCTCCTCCAACGCTCTCTCCTCCAGCGCTCTCTAAATCATCTAAGACACATTCAGCTCTTCCGGTGGTGTAGTCACACCGTTGACCAAAAGGGCACTCTATACGATCGCAGGGATTATCACGACATTGACCTTCAATGCATGCTCTACCAGGCCCACAGAGGACTCCAGCACATGGGTCTCGTCTACACTGACCATCTAGACATACCTGGCCGTTGAGGCAATCCACATCAAAACAAGGGTTGGGGATGCAGGATCCATCGGCACAGAGCTCTCCGCGACGACAGGCAACGAAGGCGCATGATTGACCACACTCAGCAACCGCTTGACCATTACCATCCTCATAGAGACGACAGAACTCACCCTCTTGGCAGTCACGTTCGTCACAAGGGTCAGCGACACACTCATTTTGTGAGCAGAATTCACCATCCCCACAGCCTGATTCATAGCAAGTGTTGCCGACACATCTACCCTCGCGACAGATAGAACCATTGGTGCAGACAACGTCCACACAGAGATCTACACACCGTCCATTTAGACAAGAGAGACCATTCATACAGGCGGTTGCTTCACAGGTAGGGACACACCCCCCATCGAGACATAAAGTACCTTGGTCAGTGCATTCATCATTGTCACATTCGGAGACACAACGGCTCAGTACGCAGACTTGGTCTTCCTCACATAGATCTCCTTCATCGACCACCCCATCACAGTCATTATCAGATCCATTACAACTCTCAACGGGTCGCTCATCACACAGACCACAGGCGTTACGTAACCCCTCATCTATCGTTCCGTCACAGTCATCATCGATACCATCACAGAGCTCCTCTTGAGGTGAATAGACATCGGCACAAATCACCGCTCCATCGATACAGGCGGTGACTCCCTCAGCGCATCTGCCGCTGAAAAGGGTAGAGCAAGATTCTGGTGAGATGAGGTCGCCTTCATCTATTGATCCATCGCAGTCATTATCTAAGCCATCACATCGCTCTTGATAGGGACGAGTGATCTCTTGACAGCTCAGGCCATCGGGTGTGCAAGTCCAGTTCCCCTCGGCACATACCCCGAGTCTTCCGGTGTCACAGAGACCTAATACTGAGGCGGTCTCTTCATCGCTCACTCCGTCACAATCATTATCGAGTCCATCACAGCTCTCTTCAACCGGCGTGGTCTCGCTGAGACAAGAGATTGCGCCCTCGGTACATATCGTCCGGCCAACCCCACATACTCCTCTCTGATCAGGGACTCGACAGGCGAGCCCTCCATCGGGGTCTCCTTCATCAATGGCATCGTCACAGTCATTATCAACACCGTCACAACGCTCTCTACCCGGCGGGACATCTGAGACGCAAGCGAGGGATCCATCAAGACATTGATAGCGACCGAGAGAGCAGAGACCACTTTGCTCTGTATCGCAGCGTAGCCCAACCTCATTAACCGCTTCATCGGTTCGTCCATCGCAATCATTATCGAGGCCATCACATCCATCTTGCCCCTCGGTAGGCTCATTGATCGATGAACAGATCACCGCGCCTTGTGTACATCGTTGCACACCGACGCTGCAAGCGCCGAGTTCACCAGTATCACAATCGCCTCCTAAGCCGAGTTCTCCCTCGTCTATGAGTCCATCACAATCATTATCAAGTCCGTCACACCGCTCGTCTATTGGCTGATTCACTGTGAGGCAAGAGAGCTCACCATCAAGACATTGACGAACGCCCACTCCGCATACACCGAGCCCTCCTGTTGGGCAACGCTGTCCAACCTCGATCAAGCCCTCATCAACCGCTCCATCGCAGTCATTATCTTGGCGGTCACAGACCTCTACTCTCGATCGGCTTTGCGGTAAACAGTTGAGTTCACCATCGATACAGGTGCTCTCTCCTAGGGCGCAAGCACCAAGAACACCTTCGATAAGGCAACTCTCTCCACTCCCTACGCTCTGTTCATCGACCGAACCATCACAGTCATTGTCGAGCCTATCACAGAGCTCTTCTGTATCGGTGACATCATTAAGCCCTAATAACTCTTTACAGATGAATTCTCCACTCTGACAGCTTAATAATCCTGTTGAGCACACTCCTGGGAGCCCCGTGACACAGTCGAGTTGAAATAGGTCTTGGTCTTCGTCTATGAGTCCATCACAATCATCATCAATCGAATTACAGCTCTCGGGAGAAGTACTGGTCAAAGCGGGGTTATCACAACGTAATGCCCCTAAAGCACAGATAACAACGCCTTCCCCACAATCGGTTTGACAGCTCTCACCGACCTCTGGGACTTCGGGTGATGAACTCACGACATCTTCATCTGTTGATGCATCACAATCGTTGTCTAGGCCATCACACACTTCGACTTGCGGTTGAGCTTGAAGAGGTGTGCAGAGCACCGCCCCTTGTTCACAACGTGTAAGCCCTACAGCGCAACGCCCAAAAGCCCCCTCGATACTACAAGGGAGCTCTGCACCTGGCGCACCTTCATCAACGGCCCCATCACAATCATTGTCTAAACCATCACAGAGCTCTAGTCCGGGCTCAATGACTCTAGAACAGATTAAGCCACCGTTGACACACTGGGTACGCCCCTCAGAGCATTGACCAAGATTATTGGTTTGGCAGGGCTCTCCCCCTCCAGGATTACCTTCATCGGTGCTACCGTCACAATTATTGTCTAAACCATCACAGGTCTCCGGAGAAGGGAAGGTAGACTGTATGCAACTCAAAGCGCCTGCATCAGAACATCGAGTAAAGCCCACTGCACATTGTCCGAGTTCTCCCGTCTGACATCGCTGTGAGCCTTCGGGATCATTCTCATCGACGCGGCTATCACAGTCATTGTCGATATCGTCACAGCTCTCTACGCTAGGAGGCACTTGTTGCTCGCAGAAGGTGATCCCCTGTACACAACGAGTGAGCCCTAGAGAGCAGCTCCCGACTTCACCTGTGGCGCATTGTTGGCCACCTTCGATGGTATCTTCATCGATATTACCATCGCAGTCATTGTCACGCCCATCGCATACCTCTTGATCTAGTTCGACACAATTGTCTTCGTCACATAGATCACCAAGTCCATCATTATCCTCATCGGACTGATCAACATTGGAGAACGCGGGACAGTTATCGCAGAGGTCACCAATGCCATCTTGATCTTGATCGAGCTGCTGAGGGTTGGCGCGCTGTGGGCAAAGGTCTGCGAGTTGGCAAACTCCATCGTTATCGAAAAAATGATCAGCGCAGCTAGCGAAGCTATTGCTCAATATGAGAGAGGCATAAGAGACTGCTCGACCTGTAGAAGTGCAGCCGCGAGTATCATCACAGCGCCAGGAGCCATTGGCTTCTTGGGTGGTGATCAGGCTGTACTTAAGGTCATAGAGCCAGCTTGGGTCTTCCGCTGGATAACCATCGGTCGCAGGAACTCTGACACCACCAATATCATCGGCGCTGATCAATCCCTCTTCTAAAGCACCTTCAGCGGGTAGCCGATACGCTTTAAGCGCTCGACTTAAGTGCCAAGCATACTCCCAATAGAGGTTTACATCACCGAGAGGAACCTCATCAATCGCATAATGATCCCTCAGCCAAACTAAGAGCCCTTGCACTCTGGCGTCAGTGAGCTCAGCCTCGATGAAACTTAGAGAGGCAAGAGTCGCCGCGCTACTCACCGAATTGGGGGCGCTCGTCATCTGAGTACACCCACGAAAGAGGGCACCACCATCTAAGGCGATAAGGTTCTCTATGAAGGCGTCCGCTCGTTGACTATAATCGCCTTGAGGTGAAAAAGTCGCGGTAGAAGCGCTCAATGCGCCAAGAGCCTCTACGGTTGCATAGGCGTCTCCATCATTGAGCGCGACTGTAGTGTTCCAGCCACCGGTATTACAAACGTCATCAGCGGGGTCAAGTGGTGGCCCCTGTCTTCCCTTAATCGCGTTGATTCCATTAGAGATTGCCTGCTCAACGCTAGTCACAGAACCCACAAAGTTAGGGCCTCCTGTTGATCGAAAGAGAGAAAGAAAGGCGAGGGCATAGCTCGTTCTAAAGCTCTGTCCACCAGTCCCTGTTCTCAATGGGGCATGTCTAGAGATTATATAAAAGACCATGGATCGTAGCATCTCTTGGTCTTCTAGAGGAGCGAACCGATAGCCTATGTAGCCCGAGTTTAGATCATTACTTTGTCGCTGAGAGAGTATCGCTAACCCACCGAGCGCGGTATTCCAACCTCCAAAGTTCCCAGCGTTGGTGTTCACTTTAATCCAAGAGATCGCTCGCTGATTTGCCTCGTAGACAGCGTCTTCAAATAGTGATCTCTCGGCGAATGCGGCTCTCGAGAACATTCCCATTCCGCTGAGCATTATAACAAATATAGTATATTTGATTTTGACATACTGCATAAGTGCCATTGGCCTTGTAATAATCAAACGGGGGTAAGGTCTATAAAGAATGACTAATGTAATGCACAGATGGGTTTGACCCCTATGCGCACGATATCAATACTTACATCCTTGTCCCGATGGGTGGTTAGCTTATTGTGTGAAGAGGTCATCTACGTTTAGTTCAATATCATGACCTTCAAGGATCTGATGTATCTTTTGCCGAGCTTTCATTGCTCGTTCGACACCAGGTTTGGGGGCTGATAGGTTGAGTGAACCATCGCGTCTACCAAGGCGTGCTTGGGTCGAAGAGAGCAGCTCAAAAGCGGGAGACGAGACCGCGGTGAGCTGTCGAAGTCCGATCAAAGTACGCTGTAAAGCACCGATTCTTGGGAAGCGGTCGCTTGGGTTGACGGCTAAGCCCTTCATCAGAACGGTATGCAAGCAGGCTTCAAGTCGCTCATCAAGCTCTTTACCATGGGTGGGAAGCGTCGGCCACTGCCGAGGCTCATTGGGTTGAGTCGGCGCTTCTGGTGAAACGCCAAAGATGAGATGATGCAAAAGAGAGGTGCATAAATAAACAGCAAAATGACGTCGATCACGCTCTTGGGTGAGTGCTGGGTGTGGCGCTGAAATGAAGTCAGAGGGAGGAGGTTTGACGCTCTCAGAGAATGGCCTTCGATCTAAAGAGAGATCGATAAGATGAGCCCTAATAGAGCCATTTGGTCGCTGAGCAACGATAACATTATGAGGAGTGAGCGTCGCTGAGAAAACGCTGATATCATGGGCTCGCTTCATCAGCTCGCAGAGCTGTATCATGATAGACAGAGATGTATTGAGATCTAGGTTTTTCCTCTCTCTCAGAAGCAAGCTCAACGGCCTTCCTTCGGGACGGTCAAGAACAGTAAAGAGCCTCTGTTCAGCATCGATGACCACATCTCTGATAGAGATAAACCCGGTCTCTCGAAGGGATGATGTTTGACGGACTGCACGTCCAAGTGCCTCAGTCACTGACTTTATATCTGTTGTGTCATTGAGCTTGGGGTAAAATAGAGTCACATCACCACCACGCCGTATGTCGACCCCTGACCAAAGCTCCCCGGAAGAAAACTTTAGAAGACAATGGCTCGTTTTATAGCGACGATTTCCTCTCTCTGATACTGGCAAGCTCTGCTGAGGTGTATCGTTCATAAATATAGACCCCCTTGGTGGCTCCCTCGCTCACCACCCCACTTCACGCTAGCTTTTGGATGGGTGGGAGCTTTTGAGGTCGATGAATGAGCGTAATATTGATCTCTCCTCTTAGCGTGAGCCACCGCTGAGGTGATCACCTCTCTCAGAGCGGTCACTTTAATCTGTCCGGGGAATACACACTGGTCTTCAATGAGGGCCGCCATTTCTTCAGTGAGCTCGGCCATATCTATATCGCTGTATCGTTGAGGATACACTTGTAACCTCACCTCTCGACCTCCTTGAATGATCATATGTTGTCGAAGACCATTGACCCCTTGGCAAAGCTCATCAAGCTGTTCAACATGTTGAGAGAAGGCCTCACTCGACTCCCGCCTCGCGCCTGGTCTCGCGCCGCTAAGAGTATCGGCGGCGATCACTAAGTAAGCGAGAGCGCTCGAGGGAGCTTCATCATGATGATGAGCGCCGATAGGGTGGATGACTTCGGGCACTTCACCGTGCTCTCTCGCGAAGGCAGCACCGCTGACAGCATGGCTACCTACGGCTTCTGTCTCAGCCCATAGCACTTTTCCTATGTCATGCAAGAGGGTTGCTCGCCTCGCTAAAGATGCGTTCATCCCTAACTCCTCAGCCATCATTCCACAGAGCTCAGAGGCCTCGATGGCATGTTGCCACTGATTTTGTGTATAACTGGTTCTAAATAGGAGCTTCCCTACAAGGTGTAATATGTCGGGGTGAATATCCTTTAGGCCGAGTCTGTGAGCAGCGGTCTGACCAGCCTCTCTTGACTCTCTCTCTAAGGCGGTCAGAGACTTCTTATGTTGAGTCCGGAGTGCTTCTTCAGTAAGTTTCCCACCATTGACCCATCGTTGATAAGTGAGACGGGCAACCTCTCGAGTGTACGTCTCAGGGCTATTTCTGAGGATGAGTCGTGAGGCTTGAGGCTCCAAGACAAAAGACACACCGGTCACCGATTGCAACATCTCTAAGTGCTCGGAGTCTTCATGGGTTAAGAGCTCTTTAGATGCTTTAGAGCGTGGTAGCTCCACATAACCGCTTAGTTTCTCTGCGGGGCTAGGGTCATAATATCTCTGCCGACCCAGACTCATTAATTCTTGGGCTCTTGAGTCGCGATAGGCTTCTGCCTCTATGAGTTGTCTCTGGGTGTTTTGTTGAACCTCAACTTCAACCTGAGAGGTGATCTGACGAACATGCTCTTCGATAGCCTCTTCAGCACTAAACTGAGCTCGCTGTTCAAGGGTCTCTTTGATCTTTCGCTTGATCTGTTTGAGTCGCTTCCGTTGGGATTGAACTTGCCTCTTGACGCCTCTTACTTCCTCTTGACGGAGCGAAAGGTCGGCCTCACGCTCTTCTTGCTGACCCCCTCTATTAGTCAAGAGACCTTCGAGTCTTTGGTTACGTTCTCGTGTCTCATCGAGATCGTTACTCTTGGTTTCATCTCTCTCTTCCCTATTTTTAGCTCGAGCCTTAATCTTTTGAAGAATGCCTTCTTTACGCTTTTTCAGCTTACGTAGCCTATTTTGCTCTCTGCGTTCGACGTTGCCTAGCTCTTTTAGGTCTTGACCAATGATCTTTGATCTCCAGCGTAGCCAAAATAGTAAAAGGCTAATCGCTGAAGAGACGATCATAATAAGCCCGATGTTAATCAGTTGTTCCATGAAAGACCTGCAGACTTTATTTAGAGGGAGTGATGAACCTCTCCTCGGAATGTGTTATGAGACTTACTCACTGTTTTACTCATTTGACTTTGTGATGGGAAGGTTTTCCCGATGTTAACTCAATCGAAAGGTGACAAGATTGAACAGCCTGCGAGGATCTTGATCGTTGATGACGAGCAGGTTCTCTGTAAGACCCTTAGTTTGCACCTCTCTCGTCAAGGATATCACACGCAACAAGCGAATACTCTCTCGCAAGCCCGAGAGCTCTTAGTAATGCAGTCTGGATCAACAGAATCTGGATCAACAGAGACGAGACAACAGTGGGTTGACCTCATCCTCTGTGATTGGAAGTTAGGTGAAGAGAGCGGGCTTGATCTGATCAGAGAGGTCAAGGCGATGGAGTGTAAAAGGGGGAGACTTCGACCTCGAATTTTGTTTATGAGCGCTCATGCCTCACACCAAATCGCATCTAAGGCGATCGACTTGGGCGCAGATGACTATATCGCTAAGCCTTTTGAGATCAGTGAACTCATATTTCGTGTCGAGAGGATATTAGAGAGAGACCTATTGGAGCGGAGGGTCTTAGAGCTTGAATCGAACCTTGGCTATGAAGCAGAAGATCGACTCGATCGCATGATTGGTAGAGCGGACTCTATGAAGCGAATCTTCCAGTTGATTAGGAGAGTCGCTCCTACTCAGAGTAAGCTCCTCATCCAAGGAGAGAGCGGGACGGGGAAAGAGCTGGTAGCTCGCGCTGTCCATCAGCTAGGGCTAAACCCCCATGGTCCATTTATCGCTGTGAATTGTGCGGCGATCCCTGAAGCGCTCGTCGAGAGCGAACTTTTTGGACACAGCAAAGGCGCCTTTACTCATGCTCATACAGATCGGGTCGGTCTCATAGAGGCAGCGAGCGGTGGGACCTTGTTTTTAGATGAGATCGGTGAACTGTCACTAAATATACAGTCTAAACTGCTGAGACTATTGCAAGAGAGCGAACTGAGGAGGGTCGGTGAGAACGCCTCGATCAAGGTTAAAGTGAGAGTCGTGGCCGCCACCTTAAAGGATCTCCAAGTAGAGGTAGGAGCCAAGCGTTTTAGGGAAGACCTCTACTATCGGCTTAACGTGATTCCGGTTCATCTCCCCGCTCTGCGTGAGCGTCGAGAAGACCTCCCCCTTTTACTCAACCACTTTATGCTGAATATCTCTGAGAAGATATATCAAGGCTCTTCTAAGAGGATCACTTCTCCTCAGCGAGTGAGGCTCAGCTCCCAAGCATTAGAGGTTTTATTAGACTACGATTGGCCCGGTAACGTCCGTGAATTAGAGAACTGTGTTGAGTATGCTCTAACACTTGTTGAAGGAGATACGATACATATCTCGGATCTACCATTGAGGATCCGGTCTACATATTCGGAAAAAAAAATGGTCGACGATCGAGAACTACAAAACTTATCTCAGTCCATTGGTAGAGATGGGCTAAGTATCAAGAAACACACCCAAGATTTAGAAAAGAGGCTCATTGTAGAGGCGCTTAAAAAGAGCACGGGGATAAAAACTCAAGCCGCTAAAAGTCTTGAGATTTCGACCAAAACACTCCTTTATAAAATGAGACACTACAACATTGATTAAGATCTTCTTTGATCTATGCGTTGACCTTTTGAATTCATCCAAGCGAGACATCGAATGGCTAAAAACCAGAACGCAATCGGACTTGATATCGGCTCTAACTCGATCAAGCTCATTCAGGTAAAGCGTTCCAATCAGGGGATGAACCTAGAGAACTTTGCGATGTCAGAGCTCTCTCCTGAAGCGATCTATGAAGGTGGTATTCACGATAAAGAGGCTGTCGTTAAAACCATTAAAGAGTTAATCGAGAGCTTGCACCTCAAGTCGAAGCAGGTGGCGATTTCTATCGGCGGTCACTCGGTGATCGTTAAGAAAATTACTCTCCCAGCGATGAGCGATGATGAGCTCGCCGAGAGTATTAGTTGGGAAGCTGATCACTATATCCCCTATGACTTAGTTGATGTTTATCTCGATTATCAAATTCTACAAACTCGCGCTGACCAAGGTCAGATGGATGTGATGTTAGTAGCGGCGAAGAGGGATGTTGTTGACCAATATTTAGATGTTGTACGTGAGGCTGGTCTCAAGCCAGTCGCGGTCGATACAGATTGTTTCACTGTTCAGAATGCTTTTGAGGTCAATTATCAACTCCCTATCGATAAGCTAATCTGTCTCATCCACATAGGCGCAGAGAATCTAAATATTAATGTTATCGCCTATGGCGTGAATACTTTTACGCGAGATCTGCAACTTGGTGGTGATTTCTACACTCGTGAAATCCAAAAGCAGATGGGGACAAGCTATCAAGAGGCGGAGGCTTATAAATTAGGAGGGTCAGGCATCGGGGGGGATCACATTATCCCTCAAGATGTTCAACGAATCTTAGTGATGATGAGTGATCAAATCGCCTCGGAGATTAATCGGTCACTCGAGTTTCACTTAGCGACATCAGGGGAGTCACGTTTCGAGAAGATTTATCTCTCGGGTGGGGCTGCTAAGTTGACGACTCTCTCTGATGAAATCGCCAAGAAGACCCATACTCCGGTGGAGCTACTCAATCCTTTTCATTCGGTAGAGATCGATGGGTCAGTATTTAATACCCAGTACTTAGCCGACGCCAAGTCTTATGCGCCAGTCGCTTTTGGTTTGGCGCTCCGTCATAAAAATGACAAAGAAAAAGACTTAATCAGGATTAACCTGCTCCCGATCACTGAGGCTGATCGGATCGAAGATGGTAGGAACCTGTTTCTCATGCTTTTCATGTTAACACTCCTCGTCTCTGGTGCTTTTTATTACATTAAAGGTCAGACCAATGAGTCTCTTCAAGCGAAGGCTCGTGTTCATCAGAGCCTCAATGTAAAACAGCGTGCTCTTAAAGAGAAAAAAGATCGTTCAAAGGCTCTAGAAAAAGAGTTTGAGGCTCTTAAAGCGGAGGTTGATCGCAAGAAAGAGGTGATCGACGATTTGACCCAAAATCAGATTTCTCCATCAGGGTTTCTGAGCGAATTGTCTTATATTCTTAGTCCTCCCCGTGATGATACAGAGCGAGAGAATTTCACTCAGAAAGGCTGGCGTTGGAATTGGGATACCGGCTCACTTTGGATCTCTGATATTAGAGAAAATAAAAGAGAAATTCGCCTCAAAGGTTTTGGTCGGACAATCGATGACGTTGGTGAGCTCTTGAAGCGCCTTCAGACTTCAAAATATGTTGTGAAAGCTGATTTGAAGGTCACTGAAACAGAGCTGAAGACCTTCTCAAATGGTCGCCGATCTAAGTTTGTTCGTTTTGAGATGTTGTTGAACGTCATTTATGGCGCGAGTGATTTGAAGAGGTTATTCCAAGAAAACATGGAGCCTCTCCCAACTGAGGCTGATTGACAGAGACCTAGGTAGAGACACACAGGGAGAGCCGTATAATGGATGAGCTATACAAAAGACTTTCAGATATCCCCATGAAGCGACGGGGAGGCGTGAGCTTTGGATTCATGATCGTGGTCTCTGTATTGTGGTATATCGCAGGTGTTCGCCCGATAGAGGCAGAGATCATCTCGATGACAGACAGGATCCGTAAAATAAGACAGGAGCTGCAAGATGAACCAGAGACGAACAGTAAGATAGAGAATCTACAAGCGAATATCGCAGGTCAAAAGAATGCCAAGCAGAGGCTGGGTGAGCAGTTGCCCCCCCAAGCAGATATTGCGTTATTGCTTAATAAGCTGCATGAGCGAGCTAGAGACGCCTCCTTACAGATCGATCGCTTTGAACAGGGTCCAATCATCGAAGAAGAGCTCTATGCTCGCATAGAGATCAAGATGTCTTTTCAAGGCCTGTTTGAACAAGTTATCCATTTTATTAATGAGCTGAGTGATGTTAAGAGTCTCGACCGCATCGTAAACGTTGAAGATTTAACTTTGTATGCAGAGTCGAATAATGATGAGTCTTCTAAACTTCGAGGGACTTTCTTATTGGTCACCTTTATGTCAAAATCATCAAGTTCTCCATCGCCGGCACAACCTTGATCATCTGCTAATATAAACCTCATCATCCATAGGGACTAAATATGGCGGGTATCGCTTCACAACAACGAAACAGAGATTGGACACAGCGGACAGGAGCGCGCTTTATGAATCCTCGGTCTTGGGTTTATCGTTGTCTCTTCGTCTCACTCCTTATTGGAGGGTGTGGAGAAGATGAGAGCGTGGCAGGACCCTCACGTAGAGGTCTATCTGCATCGCAGATGAAACGCATTCAAAAGACGAAGAGCGCCGGTCCTAGTAAAAAGAAATCTCAAGGTGCTAGCGCTGCTCAGGGAACAGTCGGTAAAGATGTCTCCAATGTAGTCAAGATCCCTAACCGCTTAAAGCGCGTTGAGCTTCTTAAAGCGACAGGTTGGGATAATTTCAAACGGATTAGGGAGCGTATGAAAGAGGCTCGCGATCCTTTCGTTCCAGATATCCCGGAGCTAAAAGATCAAGATGAAGTGGAAGTCGATCCGAGCTCTGTTCAAGGTAAGCTCGTCGTTAAAGTTCCACAACCAATAACTAACCTAGAGTTTAAGGGGACTTTGACCGGTATGTCTTCTAACTTGGCGATGCTCGAAGATGGGGCAGGGACAGGGTATACGGTGAGGGTTGGTGATATCGTTGGAAAAGTACCTGAGTTTGTTCGCGTGAAAATGATCACAAATAATAAAATAACATTTGAGCCTGTGCTAGGTATAGCAGAGAATGAACCTGCTGACAGCCCACGACTCAAAAAGCTATTGAGAGAGGGTCAGGAGAACAGTGTGTCAGAATTGGGAGTTGAACAATGAGCTATCTCGCTAAACTTATCGCTTTAGGTAATGTCTTACGCAGCTTGAGAGCTCGATCTCTGTGCGTTACTATTGGCTTATTCTTCGCTATATCGGCTGCCAACGCATCCCCAGCTACGCCCACCTCTGCAGAGACCAATGCGTCGTCTGAGAGAGTGAGTCAGCGGCCTCCTCACCCTAACGATACGCCTCTCCGTTACATACTTCGGGGGCCGAAGATGTCGAAGGTGGGAGCCAGTCAGATTGATCAGGCAGTTGATTTTTATCTTCAGTCTGATGATGGATCTTCGCGAACCGTATTAGAGACCCCTAAGTTCACAGTAATGAAGCTCGAAGGACCTACTCGAGTGATGATCGATGTGATTGGAGCTCAGATAGATGAGCTCACCACTCCTGTAGAGCCATTGAGCGGAGAGATTACTCAAATTGGTGCGGTTCAGCTAGGAGATCCCGAGCGTCCTGTGGCGAGGCTTATCCTCACCTTGGCTAATGACCTTGAGCATAAGGTGAGTATCGAGGGGAAACGGTTAAGGTTTCTAGTAAAGATCGGTTCAAATACCGAGCCTGTAGCGCCACTAGAGTTGCTCTCAAACGCAAAGAGCTCGCCAGAGAGAGTGATCACCCAATCTTCATGGCGAGTCGAGTCGTTGACTGTCAAGACGCTCAGAGAGGGAGATGATTTACGTTTCACTCGCCAGAAAGCGCTCCTTCAGATCGCTCCGAATGATCATGGAATGGTGTTGCCTACGCCTTACGTTGATGAGTCGGACTTAGAAGCACCTCACCTCGTCTTACCAGGACTACGCGTCACTAAAGAGTTAGAGCAGAGAATAGACACACAAGATCTCGACGGACCGATCCGATATCTCAGTCTGCTGAATGATGATCGTGGAGAAGAAGTGACCGCTCATCTTGTGGCAGAGATCCGCCAGAGCGCTTCTCATCAAGTTCAGTTTGTTGAGCAAGCTGATGGTGAATATATCCTGGAGTGGTCCTTTGTTTCTTCCCCCCAAGCGAGTCAACGACTCGCTCAGTCAATGAGCGCGAGCGCCTCTAGTAAGAATAGAGCTCCAACGTTCAAAACTGATGAAATACGAGCACCTCGAGTTCCCTCGACTCAACGTCGTAAAAAGAGATATCTAGGCAAGCGGATTAAAATAAACATCAAAGATGCCGACATTCATAACGTTCTCAGATTTCTAGCTGATTGTGGTCAAGTGAACATCGTTACCTCTGACGAAGTGGAGGGTAAGGTCACCCTGATGCTTAACCAAGTCCCTTGGGACCAGGCGCTAGATATTATCCTTCGCAGTAAAGGGCTAGATATGGTCCGTGAGGGGAACATTATTAGAGTAGCGCCCCGAGAAGCGATCGCTGCAGAGCGGAAAGCAGAGCTTGAAAAGACCCAAATTAAAGAGCAGCTGAAGCCAATCATGATTCGACTTATCACCGTTAACCACGCTGAAGGTGAAGACATGGTCGGTCAAGTGAAAGGAGTGCTGAGCGAGAGAGGTAGCGTAAGTTTTGATCTGCGAACAAATACCCTCATTATCAAAGATATTGAAGAGCACATCGAAGCGGCTGAAGATCTCGTTAAAAGGCTTGATACCCAAACGCCACAAGTTCTCATTGAAGCTCGAATCGTAGAGGTTAACAAGGTCAATGAGAAAGAGCTCGGTATTCAGTGGGGCGGTAGCTTCAATGGAATCGTGGGTACAGGGAACGCCACCGGCCTATCTTTCCCTAGTTCTGTCGGTCTAAAAGGGGCGGCTGACGACATCCAGTTCCGCTCACCTGGTGTACCGGCGCAGCCTAACTTTATGATTAACCTACCGGCTACAGTTGGGGTCGGCTCTGGTGGAGCGCTCGGCCTGAGTTTAGGGAGCGTCGATGGCGCGTTTAACCTCAATGTGCGCCTCTCGGCTGCTGCCAGTCGCGGCACAGTAAAGATCGTTAGTAGCCCCAAGATTACGACATTAGACAACAAAAAAGCCTTGATCAGTCAAGGGGTCAGTATTCCGATCTCTCAGGTCTCTGCACAGGGGGTTCAGACAGTCTTCTTTGACGCGACGCTCAGCTTAGAGGTCACACCACATGTCACTCAAGACGGAAATATATATCTTCAGCTCAAAGCTAATAACGACACGCCAGACTTTCAAAATGTTGGCTCTCGTGGCGACCCTACAATCTTAAAGAAAGAGGCGAGTACACAGGTCCTCCTTCAAGATGGTGAGACGACAGTGATCGGTGGGATATACACGAGTAATGCAGGGTATGGAACGACCGAGTGGCCCATCCTCTCTCAGGTTCCCATCCTTGGAGCGCTTTTCCGTAAGACCAATGAGCGTAGCCAAAAAAATGAGTTGCTCATTTTTATCACTCCACGCGTCATTAACCGTCTCGCCTCTCGCGTCAATACTCGCTGAGCAGACGTAAGGCTACAGGTCATTCTCTTCGCGGATTGAGGGTGGCATCGACAGCCACTATTGAGCTACAAAGCGCGATCACTTAATAATCTGATCTAGAGTTGTTATCGATGAAGAGAACATGGCAGACATCCGCATCACTCCTGTTTATCTCTGGCCCTCCTGGTGTGGGTAAAAGCTCGGTAAGTCGAGCGCTAAGCGATCGGCTTCATATCCCCTCATTTGATCTCGACGCAGAGATCGAGAGGAGATGTGAGATGACGATCGAAGAAATGGTTGAGGGAGAGGGCTGGCTCAGCTTTCGTCAAGCAGAGACAGAGACTCTGAGAGAGCTTATAGGCGATTGCAGAGAGAGCGTCGAGAGATCACATCATGAACTCTCTCCCTCTCTGATCATCATCAGCGTTGGTGGAGGTACGATCACTACAGCAGAGAATCGAGCTCTGATAAGGTCAGCGGGTTTATTGCTCACTTTATGGGGGGAAGAGAGTCTCCTAAGAGATCGACAACGATTGAGGGCCAAGCTCTATCCAGCCTCTGCTCACCCTCTCCCTATCGATGATGGTGAGCATCAATTCGCTGAACTGATCAGATCACGTTACGCAGCTTATATAGAGTGTGATCTTTGGTTAGAGACTCTACAGGCAGAGTCGATCTCGCAGTTAGCCACAAGGGTGTATCAGATATGGCGAGTCGCACAAGAGCGTCTCGAAGAAGGAGGTCTTCTACCCTGTTGGTCTCTTCCGCCTACGCAGACCATCGAGGAGAGTCGAGATGAGCTGACATTGACATCTAAAGTGGATGTGGACTCTATCGTTCTTCATGATTACCCGATCTATTTTAAGTGTGACGCAGAATCAGACCTCATCGAACTTATTTGGAATGAATCACAGCCCTCGAGAGAGAGAGGTCAACACAAAGTCGGTGTTTTAAGCGATGAGACTCTCGGTCATCTACATTCAGGTTCCTTTGTTGGTAAGCTACAATCGAGAGGGATAGACGCTCATCTCATCACTTTTCCTGTAGGTGAACCCAGTAAACGTCTCCGAGTGGTTGAGGCTCTAGTGAGCGAGCTGCTGCGAATAGGTTTTGGTCGAGGTGATCACCTCGTCGCCTTTGGTGGAGGTGTGACCGGTGACCTCTGTGGTTTCTTAGCGTCTATCTATATGCGGGGGCTCTCTTGGTCACAAGTCCCCACCTCTCTTCTCGCTCAGGTCGATAGCAGCATCGGAGCTAAGACAGCGGTCAATCATCCTTTGGGGAAGAACCTCATAGGGTCTTTTTATCGACCTTTATGGGTGTGGGTAGATGAAATGTATCTCTGTACACTCCCTATTAGACAGCTCCGTAACGGATGGGTAGAAGCCTTAAAGCATGGCTTGATCTCTGATCAAGGTCATTTTAATGACCTCTGTGCGCTAGCAAAGTCTCTGTCAATCACAGAAGTGACACCAGAGTGCCCACTAGGTTTTTGGCGTCCTCTCCTAGAGAAGACCATCTCAATTAAAGCGCAAATTATCTCTCATGATGAGCGAGAGCGTGGCGTTAGAGCTCTCTTAAATCTTGGTCACACGATCGGTCACGCTATCGAGAGGGCCCACTCTGACCTCTATCATGGAGAAGCAGTGGCTCTTGGATTATCGTTTACAGTAGATTACTGCGCCCGTTATGAATCTTTGAGTCATGAAGAGGCGTGGACCATTAAGCACGTCTTGGAGACCGCAGGGCTAGAGACTGATTGGAGGCTTCGCTTTACTCCGAGAGCGCTTGAGGCTCTACAATACGATAAGAAACAGCGGGGAGATCACTTGCTATTTGTCTCGTTATCTGAGATTGGACATGCCGAGTTGCAGATGATCAAGAGAACTGATTTTCTGATTCGTATTGGGCAGTTACTCTCCGAGTTTGAGTCTCTATAGTGACCTGTGAGGTGAGACGAGATTATGTCATGAGAGTGTTTGCCTTTAGGGTGCAGGCGCACTATATTATCAATCAAGAAATACGATCGATACTTCGTCATATTTAAGGGAGTAATCTATGTGGTCAATAAAACATCAACAGAGACTCAACCGCTCGATGAGTGTTATGATCGCGCTTAGTTGTGTACTTGGTTGTGATGCCCAAGAGTTTTCAATTCAACTGCAAGGCATTGTCCCTCTAGAGACCTCGTCCTGTGCTCCTCTACAGCAGGGTCAGAACACCACTTTACTATCAAGAGGCACTGTCGATCTTGTACTCGCGAATGATTATACGATCAATCTCTCGGTGATCAATGTGTTACAAGACCCACTTAAGGTTAATAACTTAAGCACTGATGACGGTTACATCAATACGACAGACATCAACTTAACTAACGCAGTGATTCGCTACATTGATATCGATGAAGTAGGGCTAGGGCTCGAAGACGAGATCGATGTTCCTTTGGCAGGCTTGTTACAGTCTGGAGTGGTTGATCCCGTCGCTCAAAAAGTGACAGTGCTCACCAATAACATGATGACAAACTTGAGAGATGGTGGTTTGTACAATGGGCGTAACTCTAGCGGAAGAATCGCTCCCATTAGAGGGAGTTACACCTTAGTGATCGCCGTAAAACTGCAAGGTAAAACACTCGATGGCAAGCGGGTTGAGAGTAATGAGATCAATTTCCCCATAGATCTATGCGCTGGGTGTCGTGTCTCTACTCAAGGGAGAGGAGATACTTGTGACATGGTCGGAGATACTGAAATAGACCTCCTCTCTCAATGCCCAAGCGCCATTGGTAAAGACTCTATTTACGCGTCATGTGCCCTCTGTAAACAAGTCTCAGTGAATGAGGCTTATGCTCCGCTCTGTGAGGATTAACGCATGACAGCTCAAGGTGAGGATTCACTCATGACAGCTCAAGGTGAGGATTAACTCATGACAGCTCAAGAGAGCGCCACTCCTTTTAGGGATGACATTCACGAGGCCCTGATGAATCTACTCGCTCATGACCCTTCTTATGAAGCGGTAGCGGTGATTGAGAATGAACGAGTGCAGAGTGTTTTCTCAAAAACAGCTCAAGTCGTTGATCTAGCGACAAGGCGCTCTGAACAAGACCGGCTCTCTAGTGAGCTTACTTTATGGTTACCTTGCTTTAGGCACATCTATCAAAGCTCTCTTGGTTTAGAAGGCCAAGGAGAGGGGTTAAAGTTTTGCATTCGCCTCCCGAGTAAGCAGGGAGCACTACATACTCTTGGGCAGAGCTTTGGTGAGGGCTCCTATGTGGTGATGATCTTATCGGAGACCACTCATGTCGAGCGGGCTCGGTTTTATCTGAATCAGACCTCTAGAGCAGTCGAGAGAGTCTATCGTTCATCAGTCGCTCTCAGACTGACATGATCAGCGGTATTCGAATCGTTTAGTATGGTGAAGATATTACTCATTAACGGACCAAACCTTAATCTAATCGGAGAGAGAGAGCCTGACTTATATGGTCATGAGACCTTAGCGACACTTGAGTCGCGTCTCTCTCAGAGGGGGATAGAGCGTGAGGTGAGTGTGGAGTGTCATCAGTCAAATCATGAGGGGATACTCATTGATCTGGTACACTCGCAGAGGCGATTGAGCGATCATCCGGCAGATGGGATTATTATTAACCCAGGGGCATATACTCACACTAGTGTTGCGCTCCGCGATGCCCTTATATTGAGTCAGCTTCCTATTGTTGAAGTCCATATATCGAATCTCGCTCAGAGAGAAACTTTTCGTCAACGCTCCTTAATCAGCGATGTGGTACTTGGCACGATAGGTGGTTTTGGCATATATGGGTATGAGCTTGCCCTCTTCGCGCTCATCAACCATTTGAGTGTAGGGGCGAATGAGGCCTCAGGTTCCCACTCATTGGGGCCTGATCAACATTAAGATCAATGGTTATGTAAATAAAGGAGATACAGATGTACCAAACTCAAGACTTTAGAAAAGGCCTCAAAATTGAATATGAGGGAGGTCTCTGGGCGATTACCGATTGTAAGCACGTTAAGCCAGGTAAGGGAGTGGCCTTTGTAAAGACTCGACTCAAAAATATGATCGATGGTCGAACGCTCGATATTAATTTCCGCTCTGGTGATAAAGTTGGTGCTCCTGACGTTAATGAGGTTGATATGCAGGTGCTATACTCCGATGGAGAGTTTTGGCATTTCATGGACAATCGTAGCTATGAGCAAGTGCAGATTACTTTTGAAGATTTGGGGGACACAGCGCTTTATTTAAAAGATGATCTTCCAGTGAGCGTGATGCTCTATAATGGTCGCCCAATCGGCGTATCTCTACCTAATTTTGTAGAGCTCACAATCACCGAGTGTGAGCCAGGAGTTAAAGGAGATACTGCCCAAGGTGCTACTAAACCTGCTACGCTAGAGACAGGTGCCGTAGTTCAAGTGCCTCTCTTCGTTGAGGAAGGCGAGATGATTAAAGTGGATACCCGTACCGGAGAATATTCATCGCGAGTCAAGTAATGTCGAGCGGTGAACGACGAGGAGTCATGAGGCTCTGAGCGGAGGTAGCTAGGCGTGAAACGCAACAAAATCCTCGATGAGGCTCAGCGTGCGATTGAGCGCCAACAGTATGATCGCGCGATACGGGCGTATAAAGCGTTGATCGTAGAGACTCCGAACGATCTTAAGCTCATGTTAAAGCTCGCTGAGCTCTATCTGAGGAAGAAAGCCCTCCCTCAAGCCCTAGAATTATATCATAAGCTCTCCGCAGATTATTTGAAGCGTGGAGATATGCAACGGGCGACCTCAGTGTATCTGTTGATCTCGAAAATTGATCAACATGACACGATATCTCGGCAGTTTCTTCTCCATCGTTTCCTAGCGGTTGGCGCTCGAGATGATGTGATCGGTCTATTATGGACCTTAGTAAAAACGTATGACTCTCAAGGTCAGGTTGAGGAGGCGCGGCGGGCTTTACATAGCGTGTATCAACATTTTCCGGACTTAAGAGATGTGAGATACTCACTCGCCGAGAGAGCGCTAGAGCGGGGGGAGGTTGATGAAGCATCAGAGCATTTAAGTTACCTCTTTGACCACTTGATTGATCCTCAAGATGAAGATCGACGAGTGTCGATCGGTGAGAGATTGGTAACGATTAAAGACGATTGTTATCGAATTAAATATGTTCTGTATCACTTATATCTTAAGCGAGGGGCAGCCCATCTCGCCGTAAGAGGTCTTCAGGAGCTATTTAAGCACGATCCAAGTGATTTAGATGTGCTTTGTCTACTCGGGAGGTCACTCTTAACTTTAGGGTATAAAGGAAAGGCGTTTAAAGCTTTACAGAGTGTCCTCTTAGCCTCTCGGAACCGTGGAGAGTTTGATCGGGCGTCTGAAGCCGCAAACTTAATTCTGGAGGTCGACCCTAAGCATGCGATAGCGCTAGAGGTTGTGTCCTCATTGAGGACAAAAGACTCATTTATGAGCTCGGAGGATCCACACGGTCATGAAACCTCAGAGCTCAGGGAGAAGAACGCTCTAATAGTGCCTCCTGATCCGGGAGAATCGACCGATGTCAGAGAGGTGGGTGAACTCACTAAGGAAGGCATCGAGAGCCCAAGGTATACTACAGAGCGGCACTTAGGGAGGGATGAGAGTCTCCGAAGAGCTCATGACCATCTTCTAGCGGGGAGACCTGAAGAGGCTTTTGAGTTGATCAGGGTTATTTTAGAGCTGGACGCGACTGATCGATCAGCTCTTGAGCTCCTTAAAGATACAGCGAAGGCCTTAGGTCATGCACAGCTGTTAAGATCGGTAAATGAGGCGATTGACGAGCTCGATGGAGTCAGTCAACAAGACGAGCTCGATCAAGATGAGCCCGATGGAGTCAATCAACAAGACGACTCTCAGCTAGAGCAGAAGAGTGAGGTAGAGGCGCGAGACTTAGAGAGAGGAGCCCTCGAAGATTATCTGGAGAGGGCTCTAGATGAAGAGGTGACCGAGTCTCCAGAGAACTCTGAAATACAGCTAAATTTGTTCGAAGAGTCGAGCGTCGTACCGGAGGAGTCAAGCGTTGTATCGGAGGAGCCAAGCGTTGTACCGGAGGAGCTGAGCGTTGTACCGGAGGAGCTGAGCGTTGTACCAGAGGAGCCGAGCATCGTACCGGAGGAGCCGATCATTGTACCGGAGGAGCCGATCATTGTACCGGAGGAGCCGATCATTGTACCGGAGGAGCCGATCAACTTTGGACATCTCGCCTCAGCAACCCTTAAAGTAAAGAGTGATGAACACGATGGACTAGATGCAGAGGCTTGCCACCCTAGAGAGTTGGAGTTGGAGGGGGAAGGTGTTGAAAATCCTAAAGGGCTAGAAGTAGACCCAAATGACTCATATAAAGTAGAGGAGCAAGCACTCACCTTCGATCGAGATCAAGCAGATAAGCGATCAGTATACAGTGATGAGGGGGCGATCTCTATCGGTGAAGAGATGGCAGAGCAACAAGTCACAGATCAGGATCTCAGTCTTACGAGTGAGAGCGCTGATGGATTGTCTGATCGAGCAAGCCTTATGAATCTTTCGAGTGGGTCTACACAGTCTTTTGGCTCTGAAGATAACTTATATAGCGTTCAAGTTATGGAGGGAGAGGGTCGTCGAGAATTTGCGGTCATCCCCTTAGCGGATGAGTTTGATGATGATGAAGGCCCCGCTCTGTTCACTGATGAAGAGTTACATGTCGTAGAGGGAGATTCGTCGTTCCAAGACGGAGAGCTACCGTCTGAAAGAGTTGTAGTGGGATCATCTCTTGACCCTCAAGAAGCCTCCTCACTCGTAATAGAGGGCAGAGACAGCGATAGCCCCAATCCCTTTACTCTAGAGGCTGATGATAAACAGGGAGTTACCTTAAATCCTCCGGTTCAGTTAAGCGAGGTATCGCTTAACGATCGACTCGCGCTGATCAACCGGCAAAGAGCAGATTACCTCCCTTTAGCAGATCCTCCGATGGCTGAGTTAAAGGTAGACCCTATCAAAGGTCTTCCAATCTCAGCTCGAGAGAAAGCTCTGGCAGAAGATAGTTTAAGTGTACAGAGAGTTGGTCCACCCAGTTTTACGCCTGCTCCGATCTCATTAAATAGAGCGGGCCTGTTCTCTGGTGAGCGGCCTCATTCACGAAAGAGAGATCAAACTGAGAGAGGTGAATCAGCGACCGTTGGAGAGCTCTTGAACTCTAATAATCAAGGCCATTCTAGCGGTCGTCCTCTTCATTCTCCTCAAGGATTAGGGATGTCTAGCTTTACACCTTCTCCACTTAACCTAAGTCAGAGAGAGTCCACGCCTCCACTCTTCTCTAAGCCTAAAGAAGCGATTGAGATAGACCGCAGTAAACATGAGTTTGGGCAGTTAATAGAGTCGGTCGACCTGCCTAGCCCTCTCTCACTCAACACCGAGAGCCTCAGTCATCAAAAGGGAGTTCAACCCTCAGGAGAAGAGAGCGTATCTACATCGATACAGAGCGCATCATATAGCTCTTCTTTTAAAGATATATCACCTCCACAGCATGAGGTCTTACTCCTTGATGACCTCAATTTAGGCTATGATGAGCTAGCGAGGGAGCTGATGATTGATGATCAAGCTCCTCTCATCACCGATGATCTGTCTCTTCAAGCAGTAGAGCTAAACTTTGATGTCGAAGGAGGACTTCTGGGAGAATCTGAATCTCTCTCTTTTGATGTGGAAGAGGCTTTTGTCGCTCTTCTCACCCCGTTACCGACCTCTAACGAGGATCTCACCTCTGGAGCTCTTCACCACGGGACTCATAGTGATACCTACTCTCCTGTGATAGAGGATGTATTTGATCTCAAATGGCGTCCAATCTCCCTTTTAGGGGAAGGGGAGCAGCGCTCTGAGCTGATCGAGTTTGTGGAGATGTGCGTTGAAACAGATCAAATAGAGCTCGCTCTCAGTCAAATAGAGGTGGCTTCTTCAAACCGAGAGATAGAGCCGAATATGTATTTGTATCTAAAAGGGGTTTGCCTACTTCGTAGTGAACGCTACTCAAGTTCACTTGAAGTATTTAGTCACTTGCTAAGTCGGATTCAGGTGACCCTCCCTCATAAGGTGGCGATCGACCTATTCTCTAAACTCTATTATTTATGTCATCATGAGGGTATATATCAGCGAAGTGACCAGTACTTAAGTGAGTTAACTAAAATAGATTCAAGTCTCGCTCATCAAGTCATTGCGCTCGTTACTAAAGGAGACTCTTAATGTCTGTCGCCTCCTTCTGGGAGAGAGCGACCGCTCTGAAGCTAAAGGGGAGAGGTGGGCGCATTGAGACTCTCAATCTAGCTCCTTATCAGATGAAGGCTTTGCGAGTATCCAGGAACCATGACAGCCCGACTCATCATCGGATCGTCTGTGTTCATGGTCTTGGCTCAAGCGGCTCTGCCTACGGAGCGCTACTCCCCCTCTTGACTCGTCTCTGGGGTGACGTATGGGCGCCTAGCGCTCCAAGCCATGGAATGAGCCCACCCCTCCCCATCTCGATAAAAAACGCCAAGGGGGAACGTGGTCGAGAGCGCTTTCAATCACTCATATATGAGGCATGGGAGCTGTGCTTACTCCACCTCTCTGAGGAGCGGCCGATCGACCTCTTAGGGGTCTCTTTAGGAGGAGCAGTAGCGATTCGATTCGCCGCTCGTTATCCTCAGAGAGTCTCTAGTTTAATGTTGTGTTCCCCCGCAGGGGCTTCATTGAGTCTGAGCGATATTGACCACCTTAAACGGGTGTTTAGGATGACTGAGAGAGGGGATGGGTTGAGGTTTCTCAAGACTCTCTACCATCAGGTTCCTTGGTGGGGACCTCTCCTCGCTCCCTTAGTCAGATTGAGCCTCAGTCGGCCTGAAGCACAACAGCTGATTCATCAGCTTCAGCCCGGTGATGGGCTGGGTACCAATGAATTTAGTGGACTCAGCTCGCCAGTATTACTGATTTGGGGCAAACGGGAGAGAGTACTCCCTTCCACGAGTCTGGCTAATCTGTTAGACAACGCGCCACCACAACTCATATTAGTCAAACCAGATCAGTTTAGTCATACTCCGCAGAAGGAGCATCCACAAGAGCTGCTCGCTCATCTGATCTCATTCCAAGAGAGACTCATTGAACGTTAAGTTCATCATTACTGTAGTACTACTATCTCCAAGTCTCTTGACTCCCTTTAATCTAAACTCGACAGGTGCGATGTAGTTTATGTCTTCTCCCTATCGCTCTCCTAAGACTTTCAAACTCAAACCTTATCAGAGCAAGACTCGTGGGCGGGAGAGAGTAAGAACAGGCGCTCTCCTCCTCGCTTTCGCATTCTTCAATCTATACCTCACCTCTGTCGATGGACTAATAAGCCTCTTCTTTGCTATATTTTTTGGGTGGAGCGGCATACGAAACATCGCCTTGGGACTACAGTTAAGTAAAGCTCCTGAGAAAAACCGAGCCTATCGGGTCAGCACTCAAGGTTTATTTAAAGTGTTGGAGGGTCGTGAACTCGCTCGCCTAGATTTACGAGAAGTTCGGGCGATTTGGATGAATGCTGATCAATCTCAGCTCTCTTTGATGACCGATCGAGGAGTGGAGACCATTCAGCGTGAAGAGCTCGCGCTCGCTAGTGAGTGGGAGATATTTACGACATGGCTTGAGCGGTCTGTGACTGAGACAATCTACCGAGATGACCCTCGGCTGTGGGAGGAGCTACAGAAGCAGAGTTTGGCGATGTCAAAGCTCGGAGATCGAACGCTAGTAGGCTCAAAGATGCTGATGTTGGCATTATTGGTAGGTGCAGGACTCTTTTTCTACCAAATGCAGTTTCACCTGCCTTTCTTTGTGCAAGTGGGTCGCTCCGAGCTCCTCTCTAATGTGATGGGTGCCCCAAGCGCTTATTTGCTCAGCCTTGGAGAGCTACACCGCCTCTTCGCAGGATTGATGATCCCTAGCACGGGATTAAGTTTAATCTATGATCTATTTGTCCTGTGGTGGGTGGGGAGATCTCTTGAGCAGCTTTGGGGGACTTGGCGTGTCGCTCTTATTTACTTTGTGGGATACCTCGTTGGATGTTTAACCCTAGGCGTTCTCTCCTCACATGAGCTTTATATAGGCGCTCATGGCGGAAGTTTAGCCCTCTGTACCTCTGCTTACCTATTTCAAGGATTTTTCAGTCGTACAAAAATGGACATGAGGTCTATGCCAGAGCTGCTGAGGCGAGCGAAAGTGTCAGCGTTCATCCTGCTCCTCATATTTGTTTTTACTCTTGGTTTTGACGTCTACCCAAGCTCAGCGTTGAGGACCTCATGGTTTATGAGCGCTCTGAGCGGTGCGCTGTGTGGTTGGCTCTTTGGTCAACAGACCAAAAAGACCCGCTTATGGGTACTTCGGGAGGGGGGATATAAATCAGGGCTTATCTCGATCATGGGAGCCGCTATTCCAGTGGGAAGTTTGCTCTTCTCACTCCTAACGGTCAACACCGCTTTTGAGCAGCTCCCTCAAGAACCGATTACCGATCGATATAGTCTCGCTGCACAAATAGAGCTTGCGCAGCGATGCACTGGAGCGCCTGTTGAGGAGGTGAGCCCCTTACCTATTGAAGCGATAGAGGCTTTACCTGAAGTCAAACGCTGTCCTGATGAATACCGGAAAGAGATTAATCGCGTCTTGGGGCAGGTGATCGGGTTTTATC
This sequence comes from uncultured bacterium, assembly GCA_943788935.1. Taxonomy (GTDB): domain Bacteria; phylum Myxococcota_A; class Bradymonadia; order UBA7976; family VGTA01; genus CAKZRU01. The sequence goes on from CALSSE010000002.1 coordinate 88,337, forward strand.
CTCGACTCACCTCTGACTCTAGCGAAGCTGCCCAAAGAGCTCATCCACAAAGCGCTTTGGTGAGCGCCTTCCATCGGACGATGGCGCTCACTTGGTTTGATACGATGAGCGCGGATCAGCTGATTATGAAACTGCAAAGAGCGGCCTTGAATTATCCACAGGACATCTTTGGAGATCTCCTCGCCGCCGCTTATTCCGCAGTCGCTAAAGATGACGTGACTGAAGGTCAAATCGGGAGAGCTGAGCTCGAGGTGCTGGTCCGAGGTAAATCTTTACAATTAAAAATTGATAAAGGACAACTCACTTGGAATTGGGGAGCGGAAGAGGAACAAGAACAACAGCGAGAGAGCTCAACAGAAAAGGTTGATAATGCACAGAAAACCTCTCCTTCAGGTTCCGAAGAGAGTCATCAAGAGACCGAAGAGAGTCCTCAAGAGACCGAAGAGAGTCCTCAAGAGACCGAAGAGAGTCCTCAAGAGACCGAAGAGAGTCCTCAAGAGACCGAAGAGAGTCCTCAAGAGACCGAAGAGAGTCCTCAAGAGTCAGATCTAATATGGGTTAAAGTCTCCTCGAACGGAAAAGAGCCATCTCGCATCGTCGTTCTCAGTTTACCCGGACACTATAACCCTAAGGTTCACCGCCCTCATCAGCGGCGAAAAAGGATCTTTGAGAATAATGTGGTCGGTGAGTTGGAGCTGATCGATCATCAACGATCCATTAGCGACCTCCCTCAGCGACTCGTTGGGGAGAGAGCGAGACTTTATTCTTGGTCGAAGCCTAAAAAGCTGACCGCTTGGGCAGAGTCTAGACTTCAACGTTAGTCGGTCATACAGAGATCAAGGAAACGTTCCTCTTCGTATGAATATTATGACTTTTATCGCATCATGAGTCGAGCGCTCATGGTCGATGAGGTGCATGATATTCAAAATAGCCATTTCGATTGAAAGAGGAGTCGTGATATGACTTTAAATCATGGAGAGACGGTTTACTCGTCTATAATTAACTCTATAAAGTTTGGGCTCATGGCGTTCATTCGTCTAATGAGGAGAAAAAAATGAGACTCAGTGGCGCACACGAATCTTGTTGGTGGATCAGTCCCCTACGGCATATGGGATGGCTCACCCTCTTAGTGATTAGCTTGTACGGATGTCCGGAGAAGCCCTCTGGGGGGCCAGATTTGGATTCTGACCCCTCCCTCATACTCTCTAGCGCCTCTATCTGTACCGATCTCATCCTACCCGAGATTGATATCAGTGACCCTGATGTTGAGCCTGTATTTTTGCCTCTTGAAGTGAGAATGACGGGTCTATCAGGGAGTCAAGTCAGCGAGTTAACCACTAAGCTAAGTTTTATTCCGGCAGCGCCCAAAGCGTGTTTTCTCTCGGCGGTCACCGATGAGAACGGTGAGGTCCCAAGCCTGCGTTGTATGAGCGCGAGCAGCGATGACCTCTCTTTCTCGGGAAGTAGAGCTTTTGACGCTTTCTATTGCACCTCAACTGGTCGATTTCAGGTCAAAGCAACGACGACTCTCAATGATGAAGAGGGTACTGTCATAGAGAGTAATCCCATCGAGGTGAGCTGCTTACCCCAAGCCGTCTTCGAGGATAATTGTGAGAAGGTTGGTGAAGACCCTATCGACATGGCTTTAGACATGGAGGTCGATATGGAAGTTATGGACATGGGAGAAGAGATAGTACTCCCCGCTTCTTGGTCCGTGGCTTTCAACTCGGGTGATTCAGCCATCACTAATCTCTCGGTTCAAGGATCAACATCACCCTATCCCAAAAATGCTACCTATGAGTTCGCCGTGATAGACCAAGAAGGGTCACCGATCGCCGATGTACCAGTGAAGTTTTTCCTCGATTGGTCTGCCCTTGATGAATATCAGATCTGTGAGCAGTCATGCAGTAGTGAGCAAACTGAAGAGCTCTGCGATAACCGAGCGACATGTGAGTGGGTAAGCGCGCCAACGGATGCAGGAGCGGAGGCCGGTGCCCAGCCAGACGAAGCTGGCGTTGAGCCAGACGAAGCTGGCGTTGAGCCCGAAGAGGCTGGCGTTGAACTAGAGGAGGAAGGGTACTGTGGTCCAGACTCTGCGAATCTCGGCATAGATGAGCGCTGTACTGACCGTACTGAACGTTGTGAAGCCAACTTGTGTCTACCTCCGTCAATCGATTCACTCCCGCTAGCCATAGAGCCCTCTGAGGTCATCACCGGTCCCGATGGAATTGCCAGAGTGAGCGTGGTCACGACTAGTAGTCCAGGCGTCTACTCCATTAAAGCGGTCGCGGCATACAATGGTAATGTCCAAGAGGCTCGCACTCCGAGCTTAACGATTTGGCATCAGATCCCCTCTCAGCAATATATCAGCCTCTCTTGCCAGTCTCCGATCACCGCTACTTTCGCTCGAAGAAGTACGCCAAATACCGCGCTCGGCACTGATCAGTTGGGGTATACTAACCTTCAGCGACTCGCTTCTGAGTGCCGCTTTCAGACCGCTGACCGCTTCTCTGGTCGCATCGCTAATGTACCGGTATTCTTCTTGAGTGAGGCGGGCAATATAGCTCAGTCGGTGATCAGTGATGATATGGGCTTAGCGGTGGCAGGATGGAACGCAGGAGGGAGATCGCCGATCGATGTTGAGCCGCAGCTACTCCCGATGCCTTTTGTAGATATTGATAATGATAATGTATGCACAGAGGGAGTAGATGAGCCTTCTATTCCAGCGAGCGTCGATGGAGGTGGCTGTAGTGGTCGTATAGCTGAACCCTCTAAGCAGTTCAATACCTCTGGTCAACCGGGCGCTCTACCGATTCGCGCTAACCCTCGTGATGGTTTGATTAGAGTTGTAGGGTTTACACAAGGAGAAGCTCGCTTTATCGACCTCGGTGAGACCTTACAAGATGATGGTGATGGTCTCTATCAGGCCGATTTTGATCTAGTTCCTTCTCAGCCTGAACCATTCATCGACGCTAACGATAACGGGAGCTTTGATTCTGGCGAAGAGGAATATCAAGACAGTAATCGCAATGGTATTTGGGACGCTGATGTATTTGGTCGCAACGCCGAAGAGAGGCAACAGTTGATTTGTATTGAGACCCTACAGCCTTTTATCGCTCGTGGAGGCCAACTAGAGTCTATTCAACAAGGTGACCCTCTACATCTCGTCAAAGAGGGGTGCGATATCGATGACCTCGATGATGTCGAAGATCTGATCGAAGACCTCCGGGAAAAGAACCCAGAGAGTCTCCAAACAACGATTTGGACGTCGATCAACCTACTCGGTGTTGGACTCCCGAATCTCAACAACTCTTTAAGGATGAGCTGTCTCGCAGGTTTGGGATGTCTAGATAGAGATGATACGCCCGATCAAGCTTACCCTTGTGCCAATGAAGGAAACTTCAATCCCGAGTTGTCCTATTACCTTGATCTATCGGCGGGCTCGACCGGTGGGGTCTTTAAGGTAGGCTTCAGCCCTGTTGATGATAACCTCAATTGTGTGGGGATCACCGACGTCAATTTGAAGGTCATCACCGGGAGCTTATTAGGTGGAGGCTATGAGCCACGGGGAGCGGTCAATGCTAAATCAGTGGCGACATTTGAGCAAAATCTCTCTCTCTCCTCTGAAGATTGCTTTGATGACCTCTATCCTCAGCTGCCAGCGGCGAGCAGTTACCACTTCACCTTGTCAGGGGCTGTCACTGAAGGAGACCCACCATTGCCTGATGAGATAGGGCCGGATACATACACCTTTGAGATCGTTAATTTAACGATTGAGCTAGATACTCCCGATCACTCGGTGATGAATGATGGGTCATTGAAAACCGTCGTCACTGTCCCTATCGGGGTCTGTAGATAAGCGATATGGGGGGGCGTTTGGATAGAATCGCGGTCTTCGATTCAGGGATGGGTGGACTTGATGTCGCGGCGGCGATCAGTAGAGCCTTACCTAGTGAAGACATCATCTATCTCGGTGATAACGCTAGAGTACCCTATGGAACCAAATCAGCATCGGTCGTTCAACAGTATACAATGGAAGCCGCTCACTGGTTAAAGGCTAAGGGGATTAAAGCCTTGGTCATCGCTTGCAACACCGCTTCAGCAGTGATGGACCACGCTAAACTAGAGTCAGAGCTCAACGTCCCCGTTTTAGGAATGATTGAAGCGGGCGTCTCAGCGGTCCAAATAGGACCGATCCTCCTTGAGCCACCAAAGCGGCTCGTGGTCTTAGCGACGCCAGGAACGATTCGTTCTCAAGCCTATCAGGTCGCGGTCAAGACTAAATATCCGCAAGTGGAGATCACCTCGGTCCCTTGTCCGCTCTTCGTACCTCTCGTGGAGATGGGTTGGGAGAGGCACCCACTGACCCCTAAGATGGTTGAAGCTCAGCTTATGGAACATCGTCTATTACTCGAGCCTGTTATCAACAGACCGGGTGATGAAGAGGTGATTTACCTCCTCGGTTGTACTCACTATCCTATGATGTCTCAGTCTATCTCTGAGGGGATCTCTCTGGTGGACTCCGCTCCGTTTAGATGTATTGATGGCGCGGAGAGCGCCGCCTCTATGTTGCGCCAAATACTTCGAGAGAAAGGACTCTTGCGAGTTAACTTCGCTGATGATGAGTCCAGTTCTCAACAGCACCATGAGATTAGTGAGACTAGGGACTTCGGCGCGAGGTATGCTTATTTTAGTGATGAGCCTAGTCATCAAGCGGCGATTGAACTCGCCTTGCGATTTTGGCAAAATCGTGGTGGGGTCGGAGAGTTATCGATCCAGGGTATGTTGAAAGGAGTATAAGAGCTCATCATGCAAGTGGGAATGAACAGTAACATAACCCATCAAGGTCGAACTCTTCACGTTCAAACTGAAGACTCAGGACATGAGCATGGTCACATTATCACTCATCTCTTTTTGTCAGGTGGAATCATCGCGACCCAGCGCTTTGAATATGACCGACAGCTCGTGGATCAAGAGATACAAGAGGCGATTAAAGACCAGCATCAAGAGATGATTAAGTCGATTCAGCGAGGAGATTACAATAAGAAGATCTTACTCGCTCGCCCGAAGAGAGCACAGCGGGGAGCGATCCCTTTAGCTCGAAAGAAGAGGGAGTCCAGCCCGGTGGTCGCTGACCCTACACCACACCCCTCAAACGCTAGAGAGCTTCATGAGCCTGAGAAGCTCTCTAGAGGCCCGTGGGCTCTCCCACGAGTGAACCCTATCAATCCTAAGCGCTCTCGGGTAGACATAGAGAATGATGAGGACGAAACCTCATCATGAGAGTACAAGCGTTCCATCTTGGCCACACATATCTCCCGGAACATCCGGTGCTCCATGATATCTCTCTCGACCTCAGCCCTGGGTCACTCAATTATCTGATCGGACCATCAGGGTCTGGTAAGAGTACTCTGATGAAGATCTTATTTGGTGATGAGCCGATTCAAACGGGTCAAGCTCTGGTCGGTGGGTGGTCTCTTGCCCACCTCACCGATAAGACCCGTCCCTATTATCGACGTGAAGTCGGCTTTGTGTATCAAGATCTTCGCCTCTTACCTGCTTGGACCGCAGAAGAGAATGTCTGCCTCCCTCTTGAAGCGATCGGTCGCTCGAGGAGGGCACAGCGGTCGAGGGCGCATGAACTCTTACATCAAGTTGGGCTCGGTCATCATCTGAGAACACCGGTCGCTCAACTCTCAGGAGGTGAGCGACAGCGGGTGGCTATCGCTAGAGCGTTAGTCCATAACCCACGCTTCCTCCTCGCTGACGAGCCTACCGCGAACCTCGACCCTGCGCTCAGCGATGGAGTGATCGAGCTTCTCAATGAACAACGTCAACGAGGGGTCACTTTATTAATCTCAACCCATGATCATCAACTCATTAAACTCTTCCGAAGCCAGGTATATGAGATGCGTAGAGGGATAATCTCGCGACACTTTACTTCTCAATTAGGTCATCGAGAAGGAGAGTCTCTCTCTCAAGGTGCAGGAGAGTCTAGCCATGTATAGCTTAAGATCTCTCTCGATCATAGCGCTTTGCCAACGCCAGCAGCGCAGAGTTTAGGGGGGGGCTATGAGTTTTGGCGTATTACGCTCCATTCTAAGACAGACCCTCTTAGGGATGGCTCGTCGCTTCACGACTCAATGGGTAGTGATCGCCTGTGTGGCAGCGATGCAGAGTATCTTCGCAGCGACCTTATTACTCACTTTCAACCTTGATCTGCTATCAGATCAATGGGAAAGAGGTGGTGATTTACTAGTCTTTATCAAGCCCGGTACTACTCAAACTGAGTATGAGCAACTATCAGCGATGATACAGACATGGGAAGAGGTAGAGAACTCCTCTCTGAAGACACCGCGAGATGCGCTTAAAGAGCTTCAGAAGTCCCTCGATACAGACTTCTTAGAGACCGGATTCGATGATAGCGTTTTACCCGCTACTTTAGAGATAGAATTCAGCGCCTCTACGACAGATGAGGAGCAGCTCGAGATCCGGGCGAAGTTATTGCAGATCTCAGAGATCGATGAAGTGGAGGCGGTCACAGAGGGCAGAGGGCTGTTAGCGAGGTTATATGAGCTGCGAGAGTTAATCGCTGTTTGGCGATGGATCATCGGCGCTTGGGTCGGCCTCTCAGTGATGTTTGTTTTTAGCCAGTTTGTGAAACTAAATCTCCATCAACGTCGGCGTGAAGTTGAGGTTTTGAGCTCTGTAGGAGCCACAAAAACTTTTATCCTCGCCCCTCTATTAATCGAGGGTGCGCTACAAGCGATGTTAGGGTCTCTCAGCGCGCTGTGGATCGTTGAGAGCGTCTTATCGAATCAGCGGGTGGGCTCAGAGATGATCTCCGACCTGCTCTTATTCACTCCATCGCCTCTCTCATTGAGGCTGAGTGTAACCTTTATCCTCTTCAGTACCCTCTTAGGAACAATCGCGAGTTGGCGAGCAGCTTCCCTATTTCTTAAAGGTAGAGAGTGAGCAGATGATCATAGAGCCTCTCTCTCTTCGAAGCATCACCTCATGGAAGTGTATATGTGGCGTGATCTTCTCGCTTATGGTCTCTATCACTCACTTAGCATTCGCTGTTCCTCCTCGGGAGTCTGCTGAGCTTGAACATAGCCAAGTTCAACAGCACTCGCACCATCAAGAGACAAAGGAGCGCTCAGCGGCATCTTCCATCGAGTCAAAGCAGATCTCAAAGCTGTTTATGATCGATCAGAAGATTTTAGAGATCACTCGCCAACGAAGAGAGACGCGAGAGAGACTATATGCGCTGAGGAAGAAGAAAACTCATTATCTATCAGAGATCAAAAATCTTTCACAACGCTTAAAAAGTGATCGTATTATGCTTATTAAGCTCCTCTCCATCAAAGAGCGGGTGAGGTCGACTAGAATAGTAGAGCTCTTATTAAGCGCTGATGGACCTCTCGATCAAAAGAGACGAGAGGTGTATATTCAAGCGATCTTTGAGTCAGGTTCACAGCGATTTCGGAGCCTGTTGAAGTCAAAGTATGAGCTCGAAAATAAACAGCGAGCAGCGGAGAGTTTAAGTAAAAGAGAGCAGAAGCTGACCACACTATTAGAAGATCAATCACAAAACTTAAATGCTGAGCGTCAGGCGGAATGGTTAGCGATTTCAAAGTATCATGAGTCCTCAGGCGGTCGAGATAGAGGTGCACACTCAAGGGAGGCCCGAGGCCGATCTCATCGAGAAGGGAAGCGGGTTGTTAGCGAGGATCGATCACGAGAGAGGTTCTTGTGGGAAAACATGACGCGACTCTCCCCTACACAAGGTCAATGGATTGACGAGTTTAGAAAGTTTAGAGGGGTAGAGCTCGCTAAGATGTATGGGGGTGGAATATGGATTCTCAACCAGAGCGGCGCACCCGTCTATGCAGTAGATCAAGGCCGAGTAATCTTTAGCGGTCAGGTCAGAGGCTGGGGGGGGCTCATATTGATTCAACATCGATATGGTTATATGAGTATTTATGGCAATCTAAGCGAGTTAATGGTTAGAGAGGGTCAGGAGATCAGCATGCAAGAAAAGATAGGCTCTATAGGATCAGAGATGAGTCGTGAAGGCTTGTATTTTGAGCTGAGGAGAGGTGGAGAGTTAATCCACCCTTCACGTTGGCTCTCTCGAGAGCTATCCTCCATTAAAGACCAATATCAGCCAAGGATTGAAAGGAGGTCACCATGAGAAATGAAGAGGACCAATGGAGGTTGAGCGACCTCTGTGAGCGAGTTTCCAGTGTCCCCCGAGCTTCTAGTGTCCCCCGACAGTTCATCTCATCTCTATTCAGAGTCTATCTACTCCTCCTCATCACCTTATCGACCTCCCATTACATGGTCCCCTCTCAGGCGAGCGCTGCTCCTTGGAGTCGTAAGGCCTCTGAGGCTGAGGTCTACGAGTTGATCAGTCAATTGTTGAGTCGCTCTGATTTACCTCATCATAAAATAAAGCGGGGCAGCTATCCCCTGTTTCTAGAAGGGGAGGGGAACCAGGTTCTCCCACTACTCAGCGCCCCTTGTCCACTGTTGAGTGATTGCGAGACGCTCATTAAGTCTATCCGAGCAGCGTTACTTCAACGAGGGGTACATCTGGTTTACAGCGACCAAAAAACAAGGAAAGGTGGACCTCTTCATTTCGCGGTCGCTCAAGGGACGTCTCCATTGATGGCGCTGAGGTTGTTACCGAATGTCACCTCAGCGACTTTACTATTTCACCTATCGACCACGATCCCTTCCCTTGAGGCCCTCGATCAGCTCAGCCCACACCTCACTTATGCGCTGAGCGAAGAGGTCTTAATCAATGAGCCCAATATCGTAGAATGGTTAGAGAGAAAGCGTAGAGAATACATACTCAAGCTAGATCATTTGAGGATCAAGCGCGCTCTCTTAGACCCCAGTTCTGGTAAACTTATCGAAGGGGCAGAAGAGCGGAGAGAAGTGATCTCAACACTGTTGATTGAGATGGTGAAGAGAGCGCCGCATAGCTTAGGGTTTTATCTTGACCAATCGGCGAGTTACGCTCTTGATCGGATCACTCTTGAGGCTCTTGTTAAGTTCTGCGCTAAGCAGCATCGAGTTCTCGTGGTGAGTCAACTTCATGACACGATTCCCCAATCGGTGGCGCGTGCCTACGGGGTAAGAGTGTTTCCCATCTCTGCTTCGGGTACCTTCACTGGGCTGAATCAGCAACTTAAGTCATTGGAGACGAGGTTAGTACTCGATGGGCAGATCGCTGCTGAGTTTGCGCTCTCTACCACTGATGAGCTACATCTATTCCTACAGTGGCTCCGTCGACTCACCGAGAGGCAAGTCTCTTATGTCCGACTCTCGGAGGTTGTTTGGTAATGCGCTCATTTATTGATAGGGTGTCAGTCATTCCTATTCATTCTAGCCTCATCAAATATGTAACTAGAGAAGTTTTAAACGCTCACCATTGAAGCGCAGGTCACATGCTGTTAATTATAGGTCAAGTCATGTTTATAACTCCCTGCGAACCATCTCAATCAACCATCTATCCTCTACAGAGAGCATGCTTATGAGCGCGAGTACAGAACCGCATCCAGCCCCTGAGGTAATTAAACTCAGTATTGAGGATGATGAAGGTGTGAGAGCGACATACCCGATCATTCACGAACAGATTAGAGTCGGGAGAAGCGAAGAGAATGAGGTGTGCTTGGCGCAACGTAATATCTCGCGAGAGCACGCTTTGTTGGTCGCCCAACCAGACTCAAGACGAGTATGTGTTCATGACCTTCATAGCTATACAGGGATAAAGTTGAATGGTAAGCGGATCTTTGAGAGCTGTTATCTCAATTTAGGAGATTATTTAGAGATCGGTGGCTACGTCATCTCACTCGATATTGATGGGGTAGATTCGTATTCGGATGCTAATCGACAATCTCAAGCGATTTTGCGCTCTGAGGTAGAGGCGCTCCCACAGGACCAACACGCCAAATTGGTAGTAGTCTCTAATAATCTCGCCGGCAGAGAGTATTATCTTAACCGTGTAGAGATGCTTATTGGACGCGAACAGAGCGAAAATGATTTGGTTATAAACCATCGATCAATCTCTAGAAATCACGCCAAAATAGTATGGAAAAATAACGAATTTACCATCTTTGACTTAAGCTCAGCGAACGGCGTCCTCATCGGAGGTAGTCCCTTTGGAGCAGCTCGGCTTGTCAAAGGGTCGATTATTCAAATGGGTCACGTAAAGTTACGTTACGTCGCGCCGGGTGAAGACTATACTTTCAACCCTGTAGACGTAGAGGTAACGAGTTTAGATGAACCCCAGCTTGGTCGACGAGTGATTGGCGCCATATTGGTCTTTGTCACGATCTTCTTCCTCTCTCGCCAGCTGATTTCATCACTCTCTTCTGCTCCTTCAGACTCCAACACGACCGAGATTAATGTCGTTAATCCTCCTCTCGACTCTTCAGGTGTTGAATCTTCAGACGTTGAGGAGGAGTCAGCTAGAGAAGAGGGGAATGGTATCGTGGATCAGCGAGATCAATCCGCCGAAGGAGAGACTCAAGCCAAGCAAGAGACCGATGCCGATGATCGCGCTGAGGCGCCTGACCAACCTTCTGAAGACCCTAGTGAATCTAAAGAAGAGAGCTCACCAAAGAATCCGGCCGTGGCTCCTCAAACAGGAAAAGAGAAGCTCGCGCCAAAATCTACCGCTCAAGATCAACCTATCGAAGAAATGAAGGCTGAGGCTAAGGCAGCTGAACCAGCATCAAAAAATAAATCGAAAGAGACTGTTCAATCAAAGCAAGAAGCAGAGATCGAGAGATCAAAAGAGTCTACACTTAAAGAGTAGTCTGCGACTTAATGGATCACTCAAGCCTCGCATAGATAGCGATCGAGTCTTTGGCGGCTAGACAAGAGAGATTAAATGACAGAGTGTGATGTATGTGTGGTGAGGCTTGACGAGGTCAAGCCCCTCAGTGAGCGCTCGAGACGAGTCTCCTGTGTCTTCGTTGTGTTAGCCATACTCTTCGGAGGGGTAGGGATAGGAGGAGAGCTTTATCTCTTACCTGAGGCTTGTGCACAAACGACCACTGAATACCCCTTAAATATTCACCGTTTCTCAACAACAACAGACGCTTTGGGGATGATTACTACCGAGCGCGCTGTGGGACTAGGTCATTTAACACTAAACCTTGGTCTCTTTATTGATAGTGAGTCTAAGAGTGTAGAGTTCGAAGGGTCAGGTGGCTCTTATCCAGCCATAGAATCCGTGACGAGTGGACAACTGTGGATCACATTTGGCTTATGGCACCGGATCACGCTCTCCTTCTCGCAGCAAGTTCATATTAGTAAGTATAACCTCGATGGACCTAACGGTGAATCGGTTCAATCTGATGATGGGATTGGTGATAGCTCTTTTACCCTCAAAGGGGTGATCTTCGACAGTGAGCGGTCCGCTCTTGGTGTCGCGTTGATGATGAGAGCATCTCTGGGATTCTCTAGCGGCTTAGAGCTCTTGACAGATGGGGCGGGCCCTACTCTTTGGCCTTCTCTTGTGCTTGATAAAGATTGGAGATATGCAGGGCTAGCCCTAAACCTTGGTTATCTATTGAGGTCAGAGCAGCTCATCTCCCCTCTCTATGTTGATCAGGCTGGTCAAGCGCTCTCGGTGATCGACCCTATACGCGTAGGCCATGAGGCGACTTACCGCGCTGGCTTGTCTCTTAAGTATGTACCCTCTTTTCTACATCACACCTTTGAAGTGCTTGGAGGTATTCCAACTCAGGTCTCTGATGGGGCTCTGCGTGGCCAGCGTTTGGAGTTGATTAGCGGGCTAAAGCTGATCTTTAATCGAGGATCATTTTTAACGATTGGTGGTGGTCGGGGACTGATCGAAGGCTATACCAAACCCGCTTGGCGAGCGTTTATGGGGATTACCTTTCACCCGAAGTCGAGCGATACTGATGGAGACGGGATCATCGATGATCTCGATGAGTGTCCGAGCGAGGCGGAAGATATAGATCAATTCGAAGATAGAGATGGGTGTCCAGAGCCTGATAATGACCATGATGGTCTCAACGACCTTTATGACCAGTGTCCTAATCAGCCGGAAGATAAGAATGACTTTGAGGACAGTGATGGCTGCCCAGACGCTCAGCGAGATCTCGATAAGGATGGCCTCCCTGACCCTGTAGACAGCTGCCCTAATGAGCCTGAGGATATGGATCGATTCGCTGATACCGATGGGTGCCCTGATGATGATAATGACAATGACGGTCTACCTGATCGTCAAGATCGCTGTCCCAATGACCCCGAGGACTATGACGGGGTAGAAGACGAAGATGGCTGTCCCGACGAAGATAATGACAAAGACGGTATACCAGATCAGAGAGACCGTTGCCCCATGACTCCAGAAGACATTGATGGGGATGCTGATTCCGACGGGTGCCCTGAGCAATCGTCAAGCGCGGTCACCGATAGTGGTGATAAGTTAAAGATTAAGGGCAAGGTGTTCTTTGATACTGCCAAAGCGGTGATCAAGCCCTCGAGTTACAAACTATTACTCGATATCGCTCTCTTCTTAAATGAGCGACCAAATCTCACGAAAATAGAAATTCAAGGACACACTGATCAGCGCGGTCGACGCTCTTACAACATAAATCTCTCTGAGAAGAGAGCGGCGGCGGTGAAACGATTCTTAGTGAAGGAAGGGTCTGTAGACCCCAGCCGTTTAAGCAGCAAGGGCTATGGACCAGACCAACCGCTAGTCGATGGTGATACTCGAGCTGCTAGAGCTAAGAACCGACGGGTTGAGCTCGTCGTAACAGGTCGAATAGATGAGTGAATCGATTCAGAGAGGAGACACAGATGACACTATTAAATAAGCGAGAGGATATTATGACCATCAAGATCTGCGAAAATATGAGAGAGACCCATCGAGATCAATTTAAGAAAAAAAATGTCTTATGTGCCTCTCTTTTATGGGTCAGTCTCTTATCTCTTTGCCTCTCATCTCTCTCTGGATGTAACTTACTTGCAGGGGGAGTTGATTCTGAGGGAGATAAAGTAGGTCAGAGCGACCAAGAGCTGAAGACTACAGACTTGACCAGTGACTCTAACGTGACAAACGTTAAAGGTGATAATAAAACGATCGCTAAAGCAGAGCTCACCCCAGAGGGAGCGATCGCTCAAGTCAATGGGACCTTAATCTCTAAGGAGAGCTTTGAGCAGCTATTTGAGGAGAGAGCGCGAGTCTATCGTCTCCAGAAGAGACCGATCCCTCCTCGATTGATCAAGACTTATAAGACCTCTGCTCTTCAAAAGTTAATAGATCAAACTCTGTTACAGCAATATTTTGATCAGAATAACATTGTGCTCACTACCGAAGAGCAAGAAGCCGCTTATCAGACATATAAGGACCGATTCAGAGGAGAGAAGAGCTTTCAGCGTTTCTTGAAGCGCAGCGATAAGTCAGAGCAATCTGTTAAAGAGCAGGTATATTTTGATGCTCTCGTAGACAAAGCGTTGTTCTCCTTTGACCCCGATAGCCTCAAGGTGAATGATGAAGAGCTAAAGAAGTATTATGAGCAATACCGTGAGAAGAAGTATGTTGAGCCAGCGCAGGTAAGAGTGAGTCATCTCTTGGTGGCTGCCTCTAAAAATGCAGGTAAGAGCACGATCGGTAAACAGAAGCGGGTGGCGAAAAAGTTATATCGCGCGACCAAAAAGATGAATGCCCAAGAGTTTGCTCAAGAGGTGCAAAAGAAGAGCGAAGACTTTAGCACTAGGATGAGAGGCGGAGACTTAGGGTATTTTGAGCGTCGAGGAAACTTGAAGTTCAACAAGGAATTTGAGAAAGCCTTAGCGAACATGAAAGTCGGAGAGATCTCCAAGCCGGTGCTCACTCCTTTGGGATACCATTTAATTCGTCTTGTCGATCGGCAGCCACCTCAAGTGAGGGTGAGCCATATTCTACTCAAGAAAGAGATCACTGACAAAGAGATCACTGCGCTGAAGAAGAGAGCCCAAGTAGAAGACTTTTATCAGCTCGCAAAAGAGTTCTCCACCGACGAGATGACTCGCATTCGAGGCGGGGATCTAGGCTTTATTCATGATAAGAATCCTCATCGCTTCGGTGATGGATTTAAGAGAGCATGCCTTAAAGGAGAGAGCGGAGAGGTCTTAGGCCCGATCACTAGCGTTAAGGGCCAGCATCTTGTTTTAATTACTCAACGTCGCTCAGAGCGCTTTCGAGCGAGCCATATCTTGATCAAGCTCCCCAAGCGTCCTAAGCGTTCACAAAAGAAAGAAGCCTTGGCTAAGATCACTAAGATCCATGAGGAGCTGGTAAAGAACAAGAGAACCGCCAATAGCCTCTTCGTGCGGCTCGCCAAAAAGCATTCTGAGGACACGACTAAAGACAGAGGAGGGGACCTCGGCGCTTTCTATTTAGGGGGAGAACCTAAAATAAGCGCTACCTTTGAAGAGGCGGCGTTCAAAGCCTCGCTCGGTAAAGTTACCGGTCCTGTACTCTCTCCTTTTGGGTGGCATTTGATCTTCGCTCATGATCGGAAAAGCCGGCGTGAGAGAGCCTTTGAAGAAGTGAAAGTCGAGATCTCAGGGCAGCTGCGCGATAAGCGCTTGCGGAGAGCGAAATCGACCTTGATCAAGGATCTTAGGCGGCGGGGTGAGATCAAGCGTTTTATTAAGCTCTGAGTTCATCTTAACTGAGTTCATCTTAGCTGAGTTCATCTTAAGAAGAAGCGCTTGGCATAGAGAGGTCTAGAGGTCTAAGGCGCTTCAGTCCTTGGAGGAGAGTAGAGAGAGGACATGGCGGCTCATCTCTTCAAGAGCGATGGTCTCTTGTTGCCTCGCCCTCATATCCTTAATGGCGACGACACCACTCTTAAACTCCCGTCCCCCACAGATCAAGACTAGAGGGATCTCTCGACGAGTCGCCTCGGCGATTTGTGCGCGAAACGCCATATCATCTCCCATATATAACGCGGCGTTGACGCCCGCTCTTCTCAACAGAGCGACCAGCTTGACATAATCAGCTTTACGGTTCTTCTCCATTTGAGTCACTAGTACCTCAGTCTTGGTCGGCGCTAGCTTCACTTGCTCTAGCTCTCTCAAGGCAGCGAAGAGACGATCTACGCCTATGGAGGCACCAACGGCAGGCATACTGTCTGGAGAGAAGCGGTTCACCAAGTCATTGTAGCGACCACCTGAGCAGACACTGCCGATATCGGGGAGATCGATGAGGGTCGTCTCAAAGACCGGACCGGTATAATAACCGAGCCCACGAGCGATAGATAAATCGATTCGCCAGCGGTCTCTAGAGACACCCGCCGCGTCTAGATATTGAGTGATCTCTCTTAGCTCTTGTACCCCCTCAGCCATGACCCCTTGTCCATCACAGAGCGCCTCGACCTCGGAGAGTAGAGCCTCAACATCTCCACTCGCGGTCATAAAGCGTCTCACCGCCTCGCCCGCTTCTGCGCTAAGTCCTACGCCGCGGCGCTCAGCGCCTCGAGTTAACTCTTCGATCACTTTATCGACGCCGACCTTATCCACTTTATCGATCACTCGGATGACATCGACGAGGAGAGAGGGGTCAAATTGAGCGATCGCCGGTAAGCCATTGAGGATCTTCCGATTATTAACTCGTATGATAAATCGCTCTATACCAAGCGCTAAAAGGCTGTCATGAACACCCCAGATCACCTCGGCATCAGCGTACATATCCGCTACACCCACAGTGTCTAGGTCAAATTGCATAAACTCACAAAACCGGCCTCGTTGTGGGCGCTCTCCTCGCCACACCCGTCCGACTTGATATCGCTTGAAAGGTTGGGGAAGTTGACCGCTGTGAGCGGCGATATAACGAGCGAGCGGTACGGTGAGGTCAAAGCGCATAGCGAGTTCATCCGTCTCTTCGCTCCCCGCCACTTGTCGACCTCGGAGCCGCCGAGTCTGAAAGATCATCTTCGCTGACTCATCGTCTCCTTGATCAAAGCCTAAGAGGGTGTCCATGAATTCTACAGCAGGAGTCTCTAATGGGTCGAAACCAAAGCGCTCATAGACGCTCTTAATCGTGAAGATCATTGAGTCTCGAGCAGACACCTCAGCGGCAGAGTAATCTCTGAAACCTGCAGGGAGGAGAGCGGGTACTCTCTTGGTGCTAAGCTCTGTGTTAAGCTCTGTGTTAAGCTCTGTGTTAAGCTCTGTGTTAAGCTCTGTGTTAAGCTCTGTGTTAAGCTCTGCTGTATTCGACGTTGTGGATGTACTTGGTTCTGATGAGCTCATCTCGATCCCCCTTGACGCTATGATAATGTTTGAGGTTGACTATCAACCCTACACTCCCCTGTCAACAATGAGAGGATCTCTCTGTGCCACCTCAGTATAGCGTTAGCCCAAACCCTAAAGTCTCCTTTCAGACTATGTATGAGGATGAGCACTTATTAGTGTTAAATAAGCCCTCGGGCCTAGTGACCCAACCGGGGGCGAAACATCAACATGATACGCTGCTGAATGGCGCCTTTTCTGTTTGGGGTAAACGCTTACAAAATTTGGGTAAGAAGCGAGATTATGGATTACTTCATCGCCTTGATCGTGGGACGAGTGGTCTGGTGATGATAGCGCTCAGCGCTGAGGCCTACGATGGACTCCGATCGCAGTTTGAGTCTCGAGAGATTCAGAAACTTTATTGGACGATCGTCTCCGGAGCGCCTCGTGATCGTAGCGGTCGATGTGACGTCGATATCGCTGAGCAAAGGATCAATGGTAAGAAGAGAGCGGTGTTGGTCCCTCCACGCTTCAAGAAGGTTCAAACCTCTCCTCGAATATCATCTAGCAGAGGGCAGCGAAGCGTCCTTAGGCACAGGAGCTCCTCATCGAGCCCAGTAACAGGACCTAGAGCCCAAAAAGCGATCACCGATTATAGAGTCTTGCACAGCCGGCGTGGGGCACATGGCTTGACCTCTCTCGTCGAATGTCAGCTCCTCACGGGTAGGTTACATCAGATCAGAGCGCATATGCGAGGGATGAATACGCCGGTTTTGGGCGATTTTGAGTATGGAGGTAAGAGCGCGCTTAATCTCCTCGTTAAGGGACTCAAGAGGGATCATTTGGCGCTCCATGCGGGGTCTCTTTGCTTCACTCATCCCATCGATCAACGAATTATTACTTTAAACGCTGATTTCCCGACATGGTGGACAGCATTGGGAGAGGTTTTGAATCTTGCCATTGACTCAGAGGTGATTCAGCGAAACACAGGTTTTGCAACGGAGAGCGGACTACCATAGAATGCCTTGAGGTCTAGACTTGACGAAATGAGTCTAAATCAACCTGCTTAGAAAAATATAAAGCGGTTCAGCTTACCAATATCGATGTGGAGATATAATGATTAGCTTAAGTCAAGTACTGAGGGGCTCTTGGTTCCGAAGAGGAGGAGTCCGAAGAGGAGGGGTCCGAAGAGGAACAATCCGAAGAGGAATAATCCAAAGAGTAGCAATGAGGTGTAATATAATAGGGGGGGAGTTAATGAGGAGCCAAGAGGGCTCTGTGGAGTCGAGAAGAGAGCCTCTCTCTCGCGATCTCTCATCAGTCGCCTGTCTCTTGTCTCTGAGCGCATTATTTATCGGCTGCGAGAGTGAGCCAGGCGCTCCGGTGAGCGAAGCGGGAATCGAGGCAGATGCCGCGCCGCCTGGTGGAGAGGTGATGAGCGGGGAAGAGATGGGGGGGGAGATCGAATGTGAGTCTATTGCCACAGGTCTGTCGAGCTCAGATGAGCTCTGTGATGAGGTCGATAATGACTGTGATGGTGAGATCGATGAGGGGTTCGAACAATTGGGGATGAGCTGCGAGCGTCGCCGCATGAGCTGTGTCTCTGAAGGCGTCTTCGCGTGCGACAGTGAGGGTGGGGTCAGCTGTGATGCCCAAGAGATCACTCTGAGCGAGGAGCTCTGTGATGAGGCCGATAATGACTGTGACGGCGAGGTTGATGAGGGCTTTGCGTTCCTCCTCGATGTGGAGCACTGTGGTCGCTGTGGAAATGCCTGCGATGTGATGAATGGAGTTGGTCGCTGTGACTCCGGTGAATGTGTGATCGGTAGTTGTGAAGCGGGATTTGAAGATAACAATGGTGACCTCAGTGACGGTTGTGAGTGTAACAGAGATCAGGGAGAGCTCTGCGATGGCATTGACAACGATTGCGACGGTCAGATCGATGAGAGCTTTGGTGTAGGGAGCGGTTGCGTAGTCGGAGAAGGCGTGTGTCAATCAACGGGCAACGTGGTCTGCATCAATGAGCAACAAGCCGCGTGCGACGCGTTAGAGGGCCCCTCAATGACCGAGATATGTGATGGGCTCGATAATGACTGTGATGGCCAAAGCGACGAAGACTTTGATATCGATCAGGATGGCGCCCCCTCCTGTGAAGAGTGCACAGAGTGCTTGATGAGCGGTGGGGATGAGTGTCCAGAGTATTGCCAACTTAATGACTGTCAAGACGCCGATCAAAATATAAGTCCTTACTCTTGGGATACTTGCGCCGATATGATCGATCAAAACTGTGACGGCGCAGATGCCCCTTGTACTGAGGCTTATGCGAGGGCAACTCAGCTGAGTATCGTGAGCGCTACCGATACTCTTGGGACATGTCCGGATCAAAACGGAGATGGTCTTGGCGATAACGCCTTTAGCCAAATTAGTGGGATAGCGAACCCTTCAATCGCGGACTATATTGGCCGAAATCAGATGAACATTTTGGTGGGCGCCTATCAGTTTGACACCAACCGCCCGCAGAGCAGATTCAATCTCTCGGTACTCTTGGGGAGTCATTATCGCAATTCTAATCCTTCGCGATACTTGATCAGGCAGACAAACTTTTCGGACAATGGCCGACCGCTCATGCTCTTTCCCTTTGCTCAAATCAATGAGCGGCAGCTCGAAGGTGGACCCGGCACATTCATGTTTAACGCTCCTTTCGCCAACGCTAACGGCGATACTCTCCTCATCGAAGTGCCTATTGAAGGGGCTTATATTAAGGGAACCTTCACCCAGAGCGTGACTGACTCGAGCCAATTTAACCTCAGTAACGGCTTAGTGTCTGGATACATCAATAAGGAGACTCTTCAAGAGAGTTTAGTCCTCCTCGATCCACCGATCGTGAGAGTGATTCAATCACTGATCACTCCAGACCTCGATCTGAATCGAGATGGTGATCCCGACTACTACAGCATCTGTCTGCTGACGACCTTGACCGGTGTGGAGATCGAGATCGAAGAGCTAGAGCCTACCCCAGAGCCAGAACCTTAAAGTGCTGCTCGGGGAGTGAGGCTCGTTGATAAAGCGCGAAGCGCTTTAGGCCATCCCGACCTCTTTCTTAACTTTGGTGTACCAGTTGCTGAACCAACCGGTCTTGACCTGATTAAGACCTGAGCCCTCCATCTCTTCAACGATCATCTTCTTCACTTGGATGTTAGTGATCTTGCCGTTTACTTTAGCGGCGGTTGTTTGATAGAGGAGATCGAATTCTTTCTCATCGACAACACCGTCATTACCAGCGAATACACGAAGTTGGTTCTTCATCTCTTTGATGACCTCGCTCTCAAGTACATAGCTCTGCATTTGGCAGGCCTGTACGAGCGCCATCCGTGCAGTATCGAGGTCAACATTCATAGAGATCGCGATCTGAAGGATCTCTTTCTCTTCAGCGCGGTCGACATACTGATCGTCAAAAGCGCGGAGTTTGATCTCATTGATAAAGCGTTGGCGGATATCTTCACTCATAGGTGATCTCCTTATTTTCTTACGCGAATGCGTGTGTGGGAAAAGCGTAACAAGTAGAATGACACTACTTTAAAGTGTCAACTTATTTTCTACTTAATTAGTGGATGGGTAGAGGTTTAAATAAATTGTGATTCGATTAACTTCAGAGAAGTACAAGGTATTCCTCTCTATTCAAAAAAATAGATAGGCGGCTTGAGAAGAGCTCAGCTGTTGGAGAGAGATCTAATAGAAGGCTTCTTCTTGAGCACCTTATTGATGTTTATGATTTTGGGAGTTGAGCCCTCATTGTTAATCTCAGCGATCACGCACCAAGCGCCCATCTCTTTAGTGTTAAGAGGGACAAAGATCTCTTGTTCTCCGGCTTGAAGGCTGACGCGCCCATCGTATGAACCGAAGCGAGCGTTCGGCTTGTTGAAGATATTAGCGACGATGATCGCTCGGTCGATGACCGAGATGTCTCCGAAGCGGATATTCTCTTCGTTATCACCCCCCTCATCACCGATGCCCGCGTCTTGATCGAGCTCGATATGAGGGAGATTTTTGAGCTTCCCCCGATTTCCAAAATAGATTTGCCCTTCTTGGGGAGGGACAGACTTCGCGCTACTCGAACCAAAGAGACTGCTCAAGAAACCACCGCTCTGGGCCTCTGTCTCTTTGGTTAAGTAGAAGCAATGTAGATCCAAGTCTACACTCGCAGTCCACACCAATTGAGCAGAGATATCGCCATTGATGACTGAAATATCGGCGCTGTCGCCACTAGATTGAAGCAGCAGCTTATTGGCTAGCGAGAGCTGATCAGCGCCGGGGAGCTGAGCGCGGAAGTCAGTGAATGTGAGGACTTGGCTCTCGTTATGGAGAACAGCGCCGAGGAGGTCATTGGTGTGCTCTATTCGAGCGAAGACTGCCACTGCGCCTTGTTCTTTGGAGGCGAGAACCACAGTCGCCTCTTCTCCTCGCTCATTCTTGATTGTGACTCGACCATCAAAAGAAGCAAATTCACTCTTTTGGTTTCTTGAAGCGTCAGTGAAGTTCATCGCCACGAGATATAATTCTTTAATATCGTCAAATTTTGCGATCTTGAGAGTCTCTACTTTTTCATCATCACCGCTTCCTCCGCCGACACCTGCATCTTGATCGAGCTTCATATAAGGAAAGGTGTTTAGGCTCCCTTGTCCTCCATCTGCATACATCGATGAGTAGATCCCGCCGACCTCTCCAGACTTAGTACGATAAAAAGCCATGAGATCTAAATCAACGTCAGCATGCCAAGATAACTTCACGGTCAGGTCACTGACGAAGAGCTGACGCTTATCGCCTTGGTTGGAGAGGATTGAATCAACGAGGTCTTCGTTTTGGCTCATGTGTTAGCTCCGATGTTATGGAGAGAGAGGTGATATGATGATCAGAGAAACTATAATCTATACACATAAACATTGATAATCAATAGAGCTTGTCCTCTAAGGTGGCTCAATGTTTAGCGAGATCATGATTAAGGAAATGGAAGAGCGGAGGCTCTGTATAGGGAGTGTACCCACAAGGTCTTTAAAGAGAACGAACGTCTTAACGGAGAGTAGACATAACCGTATTCCCTAATATAAGCACATTCTATCATTCAGGAAGCGTTGACAGCATACGTCTTGTGTTTAAATAAATCTTAAGCCATACAAAGGTTAATATCATCTTCTTAACAGAGCTCATGAGGAGCTGTTCATGCCAGCCGACTATTATGAATCCCTAGGTGTCTCTAAAGACGCAGATGCGTCTACCCTAAAAAAAGCGTATCGAAAATTAGCGATGAAGTATCATCCAGACCGTAATGATACACCTGAGGCTGAGGCGAAGTTCAAAGAGATCAGTGAAGCGTATGAAGTGCTCTCAGACGATGAGAAGCGTAGCATTTACGATCGCTTCGGTCATGATGGCCTTAAGGGTCAGATGGGAGGAGGAGGCTTCTCGAGCGCCGAGGATATTTTCTCTCAGATCTTTGATGGCTTTTTTGGAGGAGGGGGCTTCGGAGGAGGAGGAGGAGGAGGAGGTCGCCGGACTCGGCGTCCAAAGGGCTCAGATTATCAGATCGAGGAAGAGATCACTCTCGCCTCTTGTCTCCACAAGCAGGACCGAGAGATCGTCGTTCCCTACGAGAAAGAATGTGGTCACTGTGATGGCTCTGGCGCGGCACCCGGCACCTCGCCGGTCCGCTGTTCTACCTGTCATGGCCACGGTCAAGTCGCCATCGATCACGGGATCATCCGCATGGCTCAGACTTGTCCGACGTGTAGAGGACAAGGGACGATCATCAAGAAACGCTGCAAGAAGTGTAAGGGCGGCGGTAAAGTGCCTGATGAGCAGACTGTCAAAGTTCACATCCCCGCTGGAGTCGATAGCGGGATGCGCTTAAGGGTTAAAGGCAAAGGAGAGCCAGCGCCAAAAGGTGGGGATCCTGGAGATCTCTATGTTATCTTGCGAGTCGAAGACCACCCGACTTTACAGCGAGAAGGAGAGTCTCTCGTCACCGATTTACCCATCGACATGGTGACCGCCTGCTTGGGGGGAGAGTTAATGATCGATGGCATTGATGGTGAAGTCGAGGTTGAGGTCGAATCAGGCATTCAGCCTGATGATGTGATCAAGATCAGAGGTGAGGGGATGCCTCAGCTGAACTCGAGTAAGCGAGGGGATCTGTTCTTAAGAGTGGTTGTTCAAATACCTAAGGAGCTCAGCGAGGCACAGCGAGATCATTTAGCCTCATTCAAGGACCTCAAATGAGACAGAGCATAGAGCAGAGACTCGTGGAGCTCAGCAGTCAATGAACACCGCTGGCCTGCTCCTGTTCTCTTTGTCGCTGACTTTGATCTCTTGCGGAGCTCAGCAGCGTGTCATTCGAGGAGAGGTGAAGGCGCAGAACACGTATCATCAGAGAGCCGCGGCGGTTATTCTCGATGATCGAGCGTTCGACTGTGATCCACAGAGGTTAAAAACGCTTAAAAGCTCACTCTCTTCTCCGACGGTCTTCACCAACGCGACCCGCCTCAGTCAACTCGCTGCGAGACGACCGAACACCGTTAATATTTGGCTCGATTGGCTTGAGGCTCAAGGAGGTGAGATCGCCTTATTAATGAGCACAGGCTCTGAGGCTGATGGACTAGAGACCCATAGAGACGCCTTGAGACAAACCTTGCTCCGCTTAGGACGGTCTGATCGTAAACCCCCTTTACGAGCTCAACTTACCCATTCATCCCTCAAGAAAACCACGCTCTATGACCCCTCTTGGCTTCATATTCAAGATGACCAGCTCTTCTCTCACCTTCATCGTCAAGAGACTTCAGTGGCTGAGAGTGAGAGAACGAGTGAGAAAACGAGTGAGGATAAGAGGATAGAGACGAATCGATGCGATCGCCTCATTCTTGACTATCAGCAGCAAGAGCGATCGGCAGCGGTTACACCTATAAGAGAGCTCTATGAACAGACCGTCAACGCCGGGGTGCGTCTGTTGCGAGCGCCCCGCGCCCCCATCTCTGCGGCCTGTTTAAAGCTCTTTGCTCTAGATCCGATGACCTCTAGCGAGAGTGATCCAGATCCTACTCGGCCGGTGACGAGATGGCACCTCGTCCTTAAGAGACTAGCCCCTAATCCAGGTGATAACAGTCCCTCTCCGCGTTATCTGACGCTCCCTCTTCCTCATGTTGGTGAAGGTATCCCGAGATGGGGGTTAAAAGAGGGGACACTCGAACAGCTCTGGTCTAAGAGGGCGCTATGGTGGGGGGCGCGTGGATGTTGGCAAGAGGTCTCTCTTAACCAAGTACAGCCTCCGCTCGGTCATTATTCGGGACATTGGCGTCACCATCTCTCTTATAAAGGGCGTCGAACGTCAAGCCGAGCTCCTTATACAAAGCTCTTTCAGACGACGGTTCAAGAGTGGCTCGCTCCCACATCTGACATCGGGTTGATCTCTAGAGAGCGAGCGGCGCTCTCTGAGGATGAGAGAGGGCTCAGTCTAGCGTTGAGAGGGGTCTTGGAGACGGCGACTCCCCCACATCATTTACTGAAACATAGATTGAGCTCAGCGCGACTCGCCGCCCTATGGAGTGGAGATCGGGAGGGTCACTCCCCTTTTCCCTCTGCTTATTTTGGTGTTTTACTCCTCCCTTATCTCTCATATGAAGCCTTATTACAGCTCAGCGATGATCGCGGTCTTTTTGAGCTCGCTTATCAGCGTCGTAGCCTCGCTCCTCTAGTGTTTGTTCCGCAGAACCCTCAAGATCATCGCTTAATGGGTAAACGTGGAGAAGAGCTACGAGAGAGACTCGCTGATCATCTTGATCAACTTCAAAGAGGGGATATCTTTACTGCAGAAGAGACCCCTGTAAACGCGTGGCGTCGGTTGGGTACTCCAAGCCTCTTTGAAGACGCGAAATCGATCCTTAAAGAGCGCTTAAGCCTATTTTTGCGAGATCAAAGCCCCCATGAAGGTCAGCGCTTGATCATCCCCGGTGAGGTGATCACCTCTCGCTTGGGACCTTGGTTGGGAGAGCAGCGCCTGAAGACCACTCTCCCTCCAACCCTGTTACCCTAAGCGCTCTAATGCTCTCTTCGCCAGGCTTATGATTCTGATCCTAAGCGTGATGAAGGATAAGCTCAGAGATCGATTTAAAAGTTCATTAACTTACTGCGATTAGATCTGACTTTAGTCTTGGGCTTATCTAGCTTCTTCTCTCGATATAAGCTGATTTCATATACGGTTTGATTAGAGAGTAAAAATCTGAGGCGTAGATGGGTCCTCTCATCCTTTACAATGACCGTATGATCATTGATCGTAGTCGCTTTAGGGTAGATCTGCTTGATCTGCTTGAGGCTCATCCCGGTGCGAGCACCCTTAGCGGTGCTCACCGCATTATTCTTGATGACTCTTAAGCTGTGGACGACGTCAAGATTATTTTTACTGCACAGCTCTACCTCGAGATCGGTGTCGTAGTAGAGCACTCGCTTCTCGCATTTATTTTTGAAGTCTGTCATCGGGTTAGTCATCGACCGCGCCTTACCGAGACGCGACTTTACCTGTTCATATTTCGCTCCAATTTGAACACCGCCGAGTGACTCCAGAGAGAGATCATAAGTCTTTAGGTCCTCGGCGTCGCTCTGCGGGGGCGTCACGAATAATAAACCGAGGGAGGAAAACAAAGCTATGTGAATGAGTGATCTAGAGATGTTCATCTTGTTACCTACTGATACCTAGGGTTTAGCGTCCAATAAGGGACGACATCATGCGCTTGGGAAGAAATAGAAAAGTGATCATTTCACAATGACCTTGGGCGCAATCTATCTGATTCACAGATATATTCAACTTTTATGAAATGAAGTTCAGCGCAGGAGTAGACAAGAGGTAAATACAGTTTTTTGTGCTTATCTAGTCTCCTCAAGTATTTGATAATTTATGGGTTAATACTTTTCTTGTCACCAAGTGATCGCCTGAGTTTTCAAACAGGGAGGGCATAAGCGACTGTAAGAGCCTGTGACCCTAAACTACAAAATCCTGTTACCCTTATAGAACCTAAGAGCACAAAAATAGCGCTTTGGGAGAGGAGATCGCAGCTCTCCCTTGTCGACCTCGAAGAGACTATGGCAGACTTATATGTGTATTGAAGTTCTCAACTCGCTTGTTTAGGTAGTGGTGAAATAAATAGATTTATGAAAACGATAATACTCTTGGCTCCTTATTTCGTTTTGTTGTGCCTCTCAACGTGTAGTGTAGGATGCGTCGACATCGTCAGCGATCAGGGCTTAGAAGCGGCGGGTCAAATGGCTTCTACGCCGGTTGTGGAGCGTGAGGAGACCTATGATATGGGCGTTGATGGAGTGGACGGAGCCGCTCTCCCTGCGTCAGATATGCGGTTAGAATACGTTGACATGAACACCCCGTTGGACTCTTCAAGCGCGGATGACGCTCAAGTCGTGTCGAGCTGCTATGGGAGTCAGGTTCAGTGTCGTGGAGAGTGTATCAATGTAGACGATGATATGAGGCACTGCGGTGGGTGCGATCAGGCGTGTATAATCAGCAACGGCTCAGGGGTGTGTCGACGCGGTCGCTGCGAGATCGAGAGCTGTGAACCACGTTTCTTTGATCAAGATAACAACAGCCAAAATGGGTGTGAATATCAGGACCTATGTACCCCTGATCAGACATGTCTCTCGAGCTGTGGGAGCCAAGGGACGAGCCGTTGCTCTCAAGGGGCGCTGAGCTGTGATCCACCGCCAGAGATCTGTAACCTTAAAGATGATGACTGTGATGGTCAATGTGACGAAAGCTCACCAGGGCTAGTCTGTAAAGTTGGGGTACATAGAGCGAGCAAGGTCTTTAATATGAAGACTTACCATGCCTACTCTACTCAACAAGCGACGCTTAATAATTTAGGGTATGACATTGAGCGAAGAGATTACTTTTACCTCTCTCAAGAGTCAGGGCCTAACGCGGTCTCGCTGCGCTTATGTCAAGATCAAATGAGCCGTCACTTTCTGTCTACTCAAAGCGACTGTGGGATTAATCAAGCGCCGATTGAGACCTTAGGGTATGTGTTGCCGGAGGGCGGGTGTCACTCGCAACCGCTGTATCACCTAATTCAGCCTCAGACGGGGAATCACTTATATACGATCGATCCTGATGAGGTCGCGTTAGCGATCGAGATGTATTCATATGTCGATCATGGGACGCTCAGCTTTGTGTGGCGTAACCCCTAGCGTTGATTAGACAGGGACTCAGCCCTCTCAGCTCTCAGCTCTCAGTGATCCAAGCAGTGATCCAAGCGGTGATCCAAGCGGTGATCCAAGCGGTGACCCAAGCGGTGAATATGGAGGCCTCGCTTGACAAAGGGCGGGGGTGAGGTGTGAAATAGGCCTCACATTGAAGTCGTCATAGGAGCCGTTCGAGATGTTAAACCTAAAGGATCAAGTGCGTCGATTTATGGTGAGGAGCGCTCGTGATGTGGCGGCGCAGGCCCTGCCTAATTGGGCACAGATCGCGGCGAGTCTAGCGCAGAACTTTTACGACGTGTTCATCGCTTGCCCTGAGGCTGAGCAACGAGCGTTGCTAGAGGGGGTGCGAGGGGTCAGCGCCGGAGAGTGGGCTTCGATCCGCCAGCAAGTCGCTGGAGAGCTAGGAGAGCGCTACGCTGAAGCGCTAGATCAAGCCCGAGAGGCGATGGTCGGGGTTCATGGTGAGCGGAGAGGAGGAGAGCTAGGCGAGTCGCTTCGAGCGGGTTTGAATCAGTCGATGCGCTTGGGGCAACGGCAGATCAATCGTCACCGCCCGATCGGGGCGGGGGTGGCGAGGAGCTTGATCTTTGGGGGAGGTCAGGTCGATCCGCCCCCTCGCTCTTCTTGGCCACATGTCCCGGGGTTTGAGCTGACCGGTTGGCTAGGGGAGGGAGCGCAGGCCAAGGTGTTTGTGGCCAAGCGGGAAGAGGCGGGTGAGTTAGGAGCGCCGGTGGCACTCAAGGTGGGTCCCCTCACCGATCGGAGACGCTTTGAGCGTGAAGTAGAGTTGATGAGACGCGCTCGGTCTCCTTATCTGTTATCAGCGATCAGTCATGGAGTGATTGAGGGCTTTGTCCCTCTGTTTTGGATCGAGATGCCGCTGATGGGAGGGCAGAGCCTCGCCGATGTCGGCGCGGTGAGCTTAGAGGAGGGGGTAAACCTATGCTTGGGGGTGATTCAAGGCTTGATCGCCTTGCACGAGCAAGGGGTCGCTCATCGTGACTTAAAGCCTTCTAATGTGTTACTCACTACCCTCGGAGAGGTGAAGCTGGCTGATTTCGGTTTAAGCAAAAAAATGGAAGACGCCGGGGCGTCGATCACCGCTACGGGAACGGTAGTGGGCTCTCCCGCTTACATGAGCCCGGAGGCGATCAATGGCGAGCGAGTGGGGCGAGGGGCTGATGTGTGGGCGTTGGGGGTGTTGCTCTGTGAAATATTAGCGGGTCATCTCCCTTTCCCGGGATCGGTCGCCGGTCAAGTATGGGCGGCGATCCTACGAGATCCACCTCAGCTAGAGGGGGTCCCTGATTGGCTGAGGTCAGGGATCGAGAAGTGCTTAAGTAAAGACGTGACTCAACGACCTAAAGAGGCGTCGGAGCTAGGACCGCTCCTCGAGGCGCCGATGCGAGCGTATGTGGAGCAACAGGCGCGAGCTCGGGCTGAAGAGGCGACTCGCATGCAGAGGCGAGAGGTCCTCACAGGGCAGCTGAGATCAGAGTCAGCGCTGCGCGAGGGCGTCATCGACGAGCTAGAGCGCGTGATCTCTTCGTTAAGTCATCGGGAGGTCGCCGCCCAGCTCAGCGAGCTAGCGGCTCGTTATGAACAGCGCCTAGAGGCTGCTCAACAGGCCCAGCGAGAGGTCGTTGAGGAGCTGAGACGATTGAGTGGTGAGGTGGAGGCATCCTCTCGGCATGAAGTGCGAGCTCTATTCAAGCCAGTATTGAGAGATCTTCCAAGGTGCTCCGAGCGCTTACGACCACTGAGCCGGAGCTTCGGGGTGTGTTAGAGTTTCGGACAGCAGAGAGCAGAGGCTTTCTTGGCTCACGGGAACAGTAGAGGATCAAGTGAGCTTTAAGATGGTGACGATCCCAGGTAAGCCTTATTCGATCAGCCAAACTCAGGTGACACAAGCCCTGTATCAGGCGGTGATCGGAGGGAATCCAAGTCATTTTCAAGGTGATAACCTACCGGTCGAGGGTGTGTCATGGGCAGATGGAGTCGCCTTCTGTAATGCTTTATCGAAGAAGCTAGGATTAACACCTGCTTATCGAGGTACTGACAATGATTGCCAGCTCATCGAGGGAGCGAATGGCTTTAGGTTACCCTTGGAAGCGGAGTGGCAATATGCGGCGAGAGGTGGAGAAGACTTTAAGTTTGCGGGGTCGGATCACTTGGATGAGGTGGGGTGGTATGCAAGCAATGCAGGGAGTAAGACTCATGAAGTCGGTCAAAAGAAGGCGAATGGCTATGGCTTATACGACATGAGCGGCAATGTCTGGGAGTGGTGCGCGGACGATTATAACAACCCCGGACAACATCGTCCCGGGGCGTCTATGCGTGCTATCCGTGGTGGGGGTTGGAGCAGCAACGCCGGCAGCTGTGGGGTGTCAAGCCGCGATCAGCGACTCGCCCGACGACCGCTACACAACCTCGGTCTGCGTCTCTCTAGGTCACTTGGCTAGTTGTCCATTGACCCTTGGGTCAATCACCCGAAGGGTGCACAGACTTAAGCAAGTCACCAGTGGACGTCCTAGAACAGGAGCGGAGTCAACTCCTAGTGAAGAGCCTGAGATTAGGGCTCTACTTCTACCTCAATTAAGGGTAACTCGACTTGGGCTCTAAAGATGGCCTGTGGGTCACCTCTGTCTTGAATCGTGTTGTAAATGGTGCCCGCTGTTCGGTTGGCTCTCCCTTGATAGAGGAGCTCATCGGCTTGATTATAGACCTCGATCGGCTCATTCAAGTTCACTTGACCATCGCGTAATAAGAGAGAGTACTGAGCGTTTTGCTCTGGCGAGAGAGTAAAGACCTGTGCCTCTTGTGTCGCCAGGATGCGATCTCCAGCGTTCGCTTCATGTGACTTCAGCCAGTAGAAGCGGTCATGTAAAACCGAGCTCTGTTGCCACTTGATGACCGCCGGGGTGATCGAGCGGACAAAAGGACGCATGAAATCAAAAGCGACGGCGTCTCTGAAGTTCACCCAATGGCCGAGCCCTTCGTGGATTTGAACGTCATGCACATAAGGGGTGCCCGGTAGGTTGTCATTCGTCTGTAAGTCGCTTAATAATATCGCCCACTGCGCCGCGATACCTGCGCGATTATAACTCGTGTCGTATTGACCCATATGGATGGTAAAGCCAATATTTCTTAGGCCATAAGCGCTAGCGTTATTAGGGTGACCAGCCGACATCGAAGCGGCGGCGAGCTGGTCCGCCATACGAGGCGCTAACTGATACACACCATCCCCTCCTGCAGAATACCCCATAATCATCACTCGGTTGGGGTTCACGTCTTCTAGGATAATGAGATGACTGATGAGGCGAGTGAAGAGCTCATCGATGTGCGCTCTATGCCACATGTTCCAAGTGTTCGTTGGGGCGCGGGGAGCGCAATATAGGCCCTCTCGGATATATCCGGTGGCATCATAGAGCACTTTTTGATTATTCCACTGCTGATCATTAATCGCAGCGGTGGTTTGGCCCCCGCCATGCATAGAGAGATAGAGACTCCACCCCGCAGGTGGCATCTGACCATGGGTGAAGCATGCATAACGCATGGTGATATTATCGACGGTGACCTCTCCTCGTTGATGATCATCGCTGAACTCATCAGTGATCCACTGGCGATAGTCCTCCCACAAAGTCGCTTGTACTTGAGTGGCCGCTAGCTCGGAGATCGGCAAACTCGCCTCCGGTAAAGTGTCAAATAACGGACGATTCGCCCGATCTTGTTGCACATAGTTATTAACAGCGTCGATGACATCTTGATCGAGGTCTGTCGAGCTAGATTGACACTCTACCCGTACCTCCCATGAGTTCAGCTGTCCACTATCTCCACCCTCATTATCTGAGACCTCAAGTGTCCACAGACCATTCGCTCTTAAGCCCTGTAACGCATCAAAAGCGTTCAGGTCATGAGGGGTGAGCGTGACCGGGTATACACCTTGAAGGTTATCTTGCTCTCCCTGAGTGTTCTGATGTAACGCGACTCTATGGCCCGTCGGAGAGGTGAGAGTGAGCCCCAGATCTCCAATATAGGTGTGTTCAAGGTCTAGCTCTATATTGACCTCATCGATAAAACACGGGTCAACATCGTCCGTGGTGTACAGGTAGGCAGAGGAGAACGAGGTAAAGTCATTAATGGAGATGGTGTCGTCATGATCGTATACACATTGTTCTTCTGCGTCATAAAAGAGACCCTCATCGCACGTGGTACTCCAAGCGCCTTCGGTGACGACGCCCTCATCACGACAGGGGCGATTGGATAGCCCGATCTCTCCTTCGTCACACTGGGTCATACATTCAATGTTCACGCTCCAATCCAATAGAGCGCCTGTGTCCTCTTCGGCATAATCAGTGACGCTCAAAAGCCATAAGCCATTGGCGGGCATCCCGACTAACTCTTGAAATGAGGTGGCGTCTGCAACACCGATGGTGAGTGGAAAATTGACCTGTAGATTATCTTGGTCTCCGAGCTGGCGATCAAATAAAGTCACGGTGTCTCCGCCGGGATGGGTGAGGAGGATTTTAAGGTCCCCAACCCATGTATGCTCTATGTCCACATCAATCGTCAGTGTGTCAATCGCACAATAAGGAGACAGCTCTATGATCTTAGCGAATGGAGTCGTGAGCTGTGGAGAGTCATTAATGGTGGCCGGGAGGTCTAGATTAGCGCACACGCCCTCTTGATCCCAAACCGACTCAGGAGAGCACTCAAAGATCTCGACGCCCGTCTCTTCTTCATCGTTCAGTCCACACTGAGTCTCACTGATAAGATAAGACCCTACTGTACAGGTGAGGTCCCCTTCAATGCAGAGATCAGTGTTGACCCATTGACCTTCCCTGCATTCCTGTTGAAGCTGACCGAAGTCATTCCATCCGCACGCAGACGTTCCGAGTTGAGCGCTCTGATTTAGGCAAACATCCTCATCATCGCAGCGCTCAGTGTCTACCCACGCTCCTGCGAGACAGACTTGTTGTAAGAGCCCTTCCCCATTAAAGCCACAGGTTGTAGATCCCAGCTGTCGTGATTCATTGAGACATCGGTCTTCACCGCTACAGGTGTCGGTGTCTACCCATTGTCCGCCAACACATTGCTGTTGTAAAGTCCCTTCGGCGTTGAAGCCACATTCTGTCATCCCCCATTGTCGCTCTTGATTAACGCACACATCTTCACCGCTGCAGGTTTCGGTGTCTACCCATTGTCCGTCCACACATTGCTGTCGTAAAGTCCCCTCGTCGTTGAGGCCACAAGGGCTGACGCCAACGTTAGTGTCGCCTTCTTGGCACTCATTCATAGTCCCCGCTTCAGCGCCGGCTTCAGTCCCGGCTTCAGTCCCGGCTTCAGCTCCGGATTCAGCACCGGCTTCAGTCCCGGCTTCAGCTCCGGATTCAGTCCCGGCTTCAGTCCCGGCCTCAGCTCCGGATTCAGTCCCGGCTTCAGCACCGGCTTCAGCACCGGCTTCAGCACCGGCTTCAGTCCCAGCCTCAGTCCCGGCTTCAGTCCCGGATTCAGCTCCGGCCTCAGTCCCAGCCTCAGTCCCGGCTTCAGTCCCGGCTTCGGATCCTCCGTCTATAATGATAGTGTTGCCCGCTTCGGACCCTCCGTCTATAATGATAGTGGTGCCCGCTTCAGAGCTTCCATTATCGTTAGGGTCGTTATCTTCCGACGAGTTCGGTGAGGTGCATGAGACACCAAGAACGAGAGCAGAACAGATCACTATAGTGATAAGTTGAAGTCTGTAAGAGTTATCAATAGAAGACATCTTTAAGCCTTGCGGTTTTAATATATATGCAATGATTACCTACAGGCAGTTCAAGGAGTGAGCTTGATCAGCTTGGGTGACGGAGGTTTATC
>CALSSE010000003.1 GCA_943788935.1 uncultured bacterium
AAGTTGACGCTAGTACAGGGAGATGATAACTCATCAGCTGAAACTTTCCCTGTACGTTAAGTTTCATAAGCTATCTATCTAGATTTTACTCTAGGCAAAGATCATTTTAATGTTTAGGAGCGGTGAGGCTATGTCACAAGAGTCATTAAGTAAAGCCGAGCAAAACCCTGAAGTATCATCATTGATGGCGCAAAAGTATCAGCATGGATTTGTGACTGATATTGAATCTGAAGTGGCTGCCAAAGGGTTAAGTGAAGAGACCGTACGCTATATTTCAGCGAAAAAAGGGGAACCCGAGTGGCTCCTCGAGTGGCGTCTCAAGTCTTTAGAGATCTTCCTCGATATGGAAGCCCCCGACTGGGCCAAGCTCAATATCCCCCCGATCGATTACCAAGATATTTATTACTTCGCTGCACCAAAAGACCGCCCTAAGAGTCTCGATGAGGTCGATCCCGAGCTTCTTAAGACCTATGAGAAGCTCGGTATCCCTCTTCATGAGCGAGCCGCGCTCGCAGGAGTGGCTGTAGACGCGGTCTTTGACAGTGTCTCTGTGGTCACCACCTTTAGAGAAGAGCTAGCTAAACAGGGCGTTATCTTTTGCTCCTTCTCGGAAGCCGTCCATGACTACCCTGAGTTGATCAAAAAATATTTGGGTAGCATTGTACCTCGCGCTGATAACTATTTCACAGCCCTTAACTCAGCAGTGTTTAGCGATGGCTCTTTCGTGTACATCCCTAAAGGCGTTCGATGTCCCATGGAGCTCTCAACATACTTCCGTATCAATGAGGCTAATACCGGACAATTCGAGCGGACCTTGATCGTCGCTGACGAGGGGAGTTATGTCAGCTATCTTGAAGGTTGCACCGCTCCCCAGCGCGACGAGAACCAACTACACGCAGCAGTCGTTGAGCTCATCACTCTCGATGACGCTGAGATCAAGTACTCTACCGTTCAGAATTGGTATCCCGGCGATGAAAAAGGGCGAGGAGGGATCTATAACTTTGTGACTAAGCGCGGAAAATGCCAGGGTCGACGATCAAAGATCTCTTGGACCCAAGTAGAAACGGGGTCAGCGATCACTTGGAAATATCCAAGTTGTATACTCCTAGGTGATGATTCTGTGGGTGAATTTTACTCGATCGCGCTGACGAACCATTATCAGCAGGCTGATACGGGGACCAAGATGGTCCATATCGGTAAAAACACTCGTAGTTACATCATCTCTAAGGGGGTTAGCGCAGGGAAAAGTCAGAGCACCTATCGCGGGTTGGTAAGCGTTGGCGGAAAAGCTGAGGGATCTAGGAACTTCTCTCAATGTGACTCTCTGCTCATCGGAGATCAATGCGGCGCCCACACCTTCCCTTACATCGAAGTCTCCCGTCATGACGCTCAAGTTGAACATGAGGCGACGACATCGAAAGTGAGCGAAGATCAGATGTTCTACTGTCAGCAGAGGGGGCTAAGCGCGGAGGAAGCCGTTGCACTCATCGTCACTGGCTTCTGTCGTGAAGTCCTCAACGAGCTCCCCATGGAATTCGCTGTCGAAGCGAATAAGCTCCTCAGCGTTAGCCTCGAAGGAACAGTCGGCTAAGCCCCCAAAGATTACCATACCTCCTATTGAACGATTCACGAGCTAGAGTACATATATGTTAGAGATCAAAGACCTCCATGTCAGCGTCGCCGGCGATACTGAAATCATTAAAGGCTTAAACCTCACGATCCCCGCTGGAGAAGTTCACGCGATCATGGGACCCAATGGGTCTGGAAAGAGCACTCTATCTTATGTGCTCGCCGGACGAGCAGGGTACGAGGTAACTCAAGGCTCAATCACATACATGGGCCAAGACTTACTCGCTCTAGATGCTTCCGAGAGAGCTAACGCCGGACTCTTCTTAGCCTTCCAATATCCGGTAGAGATCCCCGGTGTTCAGAATGGTTACTTCCTAAGGTCAATCGTCAACGCTCAGCGTGTCAGCCGCGGAGAGAGTGAGCTGAACCCTGTTCAGTTCATGAAACAAGTCAAAGAAGTGCTTAAACTTGTCAAGCTCGAACCAAACATGCTCAAAAGAAGCGTAAATGAAGGATTCTCCGGTGGAGAAAAGAAGCGCAATGAGATTTTACAGATGGCGCTCCTAGAGCCCAGCTTCTGTGTCCTAGACGAGACTGATTCGGGGCTTGATATTGATGCGCTGAGGATCGTGGGGCATGGCGTAGATGCCCTCAAGGGCCCAGAGCGATCATTCTTGGTGATCACTCACTACCAACGTTTACTTGATCATGTCGTCCCCGATAAAGTTCATGTCTTGCAGGATGGACGAATCATTCATTCCGGTGATAAGTCACTGGCGCTAGAGCTCGAAGAACGCGGCTATGAGTGGCTAATAGAGGCGCAATCATGAGTCAGAGAGATGTCCAATGGGGTACACTGCTAGAGTCTAACATCACCCCCCATCCGGCTCTCGCCGAGCTCCTAAACCCTCAACAGAGAGCTCAAGCCGTCACGAGTCTCACCGCTCGTGACTCTCAGAGAGCTGAGGCGTGGCGTTATACTCGATTAAAAGGATTTAATGATCGATCACTGTACAATGTCAGCGCTCTCGCTCAGGCCACGCCCTCTTATACAGATGTCTCAGGGCTCAGTGTTTATCGCATCAGCGATCTCGCGACCAGATCCGCTCATTTAACAGGGCTCACCGCAGAGGCTTGGTCATGGGTGAGTCAGCAACTCACCTCTCAAGAGCCACTCCAGCTTCTCCATACCCTCCATGCCTCGGATGGTTGGGTGGTTGTCGTAGAAGATGACGTTCAGGGAGGCGACCTTGAGCTCCGCCACATAATATCAAGTGGTGATCAAACTCAAGCAGGCAAAGTACACCTCAACGCTCCTCAACTTTGGGTCTATCTAGGGGATAGAGCTCAGCTCAAAGTGACCGAACATTTCGGAGACGACGGCGAATCATGCTCTACCTTAGCTCTATCTCTGAGCGGATTCTCATTGGCTCAAAAGAGTCAGTTAACATATGTTCGCGCTCAACAGTCAAGCCGAGACCTTAAAAAGACCGATCACGTCCACTTATCTCGGGTTTCCGCTCAAATAGCGGCTGACGCTTCTTTTAAAATGACTAGCCTTAACCTTGGGTCAGATCTCTGTCGACTTGAGCTAGATGTCAGCCTTGAAGAGAGCGGAGCAGAAACCGACTTACTCGGACTATATCTTGGCTCTGGTAGCGCGTCAATCGACCAACACCTCACGCTCAGACACTTAGCGCCACAATGTGTCTCTTCGCAACGCTTTAAAGGTGCCTTCGGAGACCACTCTAAGGGAATATTTACCGGTCGAGTGATCGTCGCTCCTGGCGCGCATACAACGACCGCCGATCAATACAACCCCAATCTCATTCTCTCTGAGCGAGCGAAAGCGATCACTCGACCTCAACTAGAGATCTACAATGATCAAGTCGAGTGCAGCCATGGAGCTACTGTCGGTCAACTCGATGAAGAAGCGCTCTTTTACCTCAAAACAAGGGGCTTAAGTGAAGCAGAGGCTCTCCGAGCTCTAACTGCAGCTTTCGTTGGAGAGGTGAGAGCAGAACTAGAGGACTCAGCATTGATTAACGCCGTCGATCTTGGCTTACTCACTACCCTCGGCTTGGAACCACATGAACGATCAGTCGGTGAAGAATGGATCGACTGGGAGCAACTCATCAGTGGAGAGCTGCCATGAGTGGAGAGAGGTTGACCTGTCGTCGCGCAGATTTCCCCATTTTAAAGAGCGGAGAGCATGAGCCTCCCCTGATTTATCTCGATAGTGGCGCTACCACTCAAAAACCCCAAGAAGTAATCGACACCCTTAGCGATTTTTACCAGCGAGACAACGCTAATATTCACCGCGCTGTTTATGCGCTTGGTGAGAGATCTACAGCACGTTACGAGACCGCTCGGGCGGTCGTCGCTCGCTTCATCAACGCCCCCTCTTCCAATGAGATCATCTTCACTCGTGGGACAACAGAGTCGATCAACCTAGTGGCGTCTTCTATGAGCACTCAAATCGGTGCAGGAGATGAGATCCTCATCACTCATCTTGAACACCACGCCAATATCGTTCCCTGGCAATTACTTTGTCAACGGGTGGGGGCCACATTACGTGTACTCCCGATCGATGAGCGCGGAGATCTATGTCTTGATCGATTGGATGACCTCGTCACCCACAAGACAAAGCTCTTTGCCTTTTCAGCGATCTCCAACGCTTTAGGGACCGTGAATGATGTGCAGGCGTTGTGTGACTATGCTCGTTCGAAAGGTGTCATGACACTCATTGATGGAGCTCAAGCTATCGCTCATACACCTGTCGATGTGCAAGCTCTCGGCTGTGATTTCTATGTCTTCTCTGGTCATAAACTCTACGGACCGACAGGGATTGGCATCCTCTACGGAAGAGAAGCTCTCCTCAATGAGCTTCCCCCCTATCAAGGGGGAGGAGATATGATCGATGAAGTCTTCTTCGAAGGCTCAACATATAAGCCCGTTCCTAGTCGTTTTGAGGCTGGTACCCCCAACATCGCAGGAGCGATCGGATTAAGCGCAGCGATCGAATATGTTCAACGCCTCGGGCTTCAATCTATCAATGAATACGAGAACGAGCTGATCAAGTATGGCGTAGAGGCTCTGAGTGAAGTCCCAAATCTTCGAATCATCGGTACCCCTAAGCACAGAGCTTCAGCGATCAGCTTTGTCATCGACGGCGCTCACTCGTTTGATGTAGGGACGCTCTTAGATGGTTATCAGGTCGCCGTGAGGGTGGGCCATCATTGCGCTCAGCCAATAATGAGGCACTTTGGGGTCACCGCGACAACTCGCGCCTCTATCGCAGTCTATAATCAACGCTCAGACTTCGATCATCTCGTAAAGAGTCTCTTTCGGGTGATCAAACTTCTCGCCTAAGTCAGCGATAATCTATCAATCCTTCTTGTTATTTAATAAGAAACGATTCATTTTAGATTAAGAAGAACTTGAAACCGAGTACTGACTTCAAACTGCATTATTAGGAGTATAGATGAGCACCACCAAGATTGAGCAAAATACGGTCGCCACGGTTCATTACCGAGGCACACTCACAGAGAGTGGCAATGAGTTTGACAACAGTTATGATCGTGAGCCTCTGTCATTTTTGGTTGGCTTTGGTCAGATGATTCCAGGCTTTGAGGCGGCACTTATAGGAAAAAGTGTCGATGACGCCGTGACTTTTGAGCTCGCACCAGAAGACGCTTATGGCCAGCGCGACCCCGATGCAGTCCAAGAGGTTCCCCTAAGCCAGCTCCCTGATCAGATTAAGCCCGGAGATCGCCTCGCCGCCCAGGCGCCTGATGGAAATGTCATCCCCCTTACCGTGACCGCGATCAATGAAGAGACCGCTACTCTAGATATGAACCATGAACTGGCTGGCGAAACGCTGACCTTTGAGGTCAAAGTGATCGAGGTGAGAGCAGCGACCGAAGAAGAGCTCTCTCATGGACATGTCCATGGACCCGGTGGACATCAACACTAGCTTATATAGCCCTAATAGTTATGCTAAATACGATCATTCAGGGTGACTGTGCCGAATTGATGACCGAGCTTCAAGAGAGCTCCATCGACCTCACTGTCACCTCGCCCCCTTATGATAAACTTCGCGTTTACCGGGGTTATAGTTTCCCCTTTGAGGCGATTGTCCAGCAGCTTTATCGCGTTACCAAGCCCGGAGGCGTGGTCGTCTGGATTGTTGGTGATGCTACTGTCAATGGATCTGAGACAGGGACAAGTTTTCAACAAGCGCTCTATTTCAAAGAGATCGGCTTCAATCTACATGACACCATGATTTTCCAGAAATCAAACCCCATCCCGCAGATCTATCGGCAACGCTATCAAAATATATTTGAGTATATGTTCGTCTTTACCAAGGGGAAGGTTAAAACCCATAACCCACTCAAAGTTGACTGTCTCCATGCCGGTTTAGAGCTAAAGGGAACAACCTATAAGAACTACTCTCGTGGTGAACAAAAGAGAAAAAAGCCCGCAAAACCTGTGAAGAAACAAAAGATTAAAGGAAACATTTGGGAGTATGTCGTCGGTAAGAGAGCAGAAGACCAAAGCGCCAAGGGTCACCCCGCTCCATTTCCCTGTGCGCTCGCTAAAGATCATATTCTCTCTTGGTCAAATGAAGGAGATGTCATCCTAGACCCCATGTGCGGAAGTGGCACCACCTGTATGGTCGCGCATCAGCTGCAGAGGCCATATATTGGGATTGAGATGAGTTCGGAATACTGTGAGCTCGCTCGTGCCCGTATCGCGGGTCACAGAAGAGAGAGTGAACACTGATCCTCTCCTCACTAGACGACTGAGCTCAATCTCTAGCGCGGAGTATCGATTTCACCTTGGTCGTCTGCCGATAATATTCACTCAGGTCTATTGGAGAGCCCGCTGCGGTGAGGTCGAGCGCGAGGAGAGTTGCGTAAGCGCTGAGCCCCCAGAGCACCTCTCCATCGTAATCAAAATAATAAATATTAATTATGTGTCCGCGCCATTCATGATGCTCTGTTCTCCATCGGGAAGTATCATAAAGAGTCACTAGCGGTACCTCAAATACCCGCGCGACCTCACCCTCATTAGGTGACCACAGCGGTGGTGGTTCACGAATCACACCTATATGAGGTGTCACCATAACCTCCTCATTTTTTGAAATCAGGTCATCTAATTGCCCGATGATCTCCACTCGCTCAGGCTCTAAACCGACCTCCTCATAGGCCTCACGAAGAGCTGTCTCTTCAATGGACAGATCAATGTTATCCTTCATCCCTCCTGGGAAAGCGACCTCACCCCGATGAGATGATAACTTCTCGGTGCGACGAGTTAAAAGGAGACGGGGGTCACCCTCATCAAAGATAAAAGGGAGCAATACACCCGCTCGTTTGATACGACGATATTGATGCCGCTCTCTGATTTTTAATCCTCGCCGAATATCATCGACAAATTCTTCATAGCTGATCATATAAACCTCCACCATCAGATCGGAATCTTAAAGCCTTGGATCTTAGTGTCTTAAGAATCCCTCTTCGGAGATAGTCGGCTCTCAAGGGAGGCTCACAGTATTTTATCTGATAAAGTTTAATTTCGAGTGGTCGTTCATGCCGAGTCAAATGCTTTAGTATCTCCTCTACGCCTCTAGGTGCCTCATCGTTGATCAAGACCTCAGGGGTTCGCTGTGGCTCTGCTTTGAAGATGTCAGCCATATATCTATGCTCAACGACTCGAGTGAGAGGAGTACTCCGCATAACACTCCAGGCATCTTTGAGATGAACCTCCAGCGATCGTTCTCTCAGACGCTCCCCCACTTCACTAGGGCTATTCAATAAATATAGGGAGTGTAAGATCATGGCTAGATCGATCCAATCTAATAATCGATTAGCCCCTCCTGACCTACCAAAATTAATCAGCCAAATAAGGAGTCGATCAATAGAGCAAGGTTCTAAGACCTCCTGACCCCATGAAGACTGATACTTCTGAGCTCTAGCATAGATCATCTCGCTAGAGAGTTGGTTATAAAAGGGAGGACACACAGCGCGATGTACTTCAAAGAGCAAACCCTCTATGTAGAAGCCAAGTTCATAAGGAGACTCATCAGGTAAGCGAGCCGATCGAGGGCAGGTAGGCTCTCCAAAACGCTCCCTCCATGCTGTAATTACGGAGTGATAATCGGGCTCAGGGAGTAGCAAGTCCCAATCAGAGCTCGCTCGACCTCCTCCGAGCCCTCTCGACTGGTACAGACGGGCATTGAGATCTGCTCCTTTGATCAAGAGAGGAGGGGGGCTGGAGAGCGGCCAATGCTCACTCAACAATACGCCTCTGGCTAATTCACCTGCTGCTCTCCGCAGCCACTCGATCTCTAAACGGTCATCTGTTAGAGAGAGAGGGTAGCCTCGCTGAGCGATTAAATACAGTAAACCGCCAAGGCCCTGATCGATAGCGAGTTGGGCCATAGCTGTATCGATCACTGTTACTCTCGATGAAGGCGCAGGGCTCATTACCTCGTCTCTCAACACCTCGTCACTCAATATTTTCAAGAGCTCAGATAAGTGAGTGGAGATCAGTGTTTGGCGATGTACAGTCTCTCTCTCTCTTAGGCTCATCTGACCTCATAAGGTATCTAGTCGTGGTTTCTCTAATGGTCGACTGATCACTCTTTAATACTTCTATTCGTTAAATACTCGCTCAAGATAGCATAAGTCAGAGGGCTATGTTAGAACCTGTTCTAAGTCGGTATTGAGCAATAATGGAGATAAGCCATGGAGAGCGAAGAGAGTCTACTTAAATCAAGTATGATCCCCATGCTAAAGAGAGCTTGGGGGCTGAAATGGCTGTTAATTCCTATGGTGATCATATCGATTATGAGCGCTGTCTACTACACACGCCAACAGACCAAGATCTATCGTGCCGCCGCTCAGATTATTATCGATCTTGAAGCGCCACGTTATCTACCTTACAGCGGCCAAGAGATCGTACGTCTAGGGACGAGTAACTCTTGGAATACCGGAGAATTCTTTGAGACTCAGTTCAGGATTATTCAGAGCCTCAAAGTCTCTGAGTCTGTCGCCAAAGAATTAAAGCTCATCGAGGATCATGACTTTTTAGGGGTCAATAATGTAGAACCTGAGATGCGGGCGAAATTCCTTTCAGAAGTCAATCCCGCATATATCCTCAAGAGCAAAGTCTCGGTCGTCGCAGTTCCTGAAAGTCATGTCGTCAAGATTCGAGTCACCGATCATAATCCCGCACGCGCCGCCCGATTGGCCAATGCCATCGCCGAGGCGTATAAAGTTCAAAATGTAGGCCACAAAGTCAGCGCTGCCCAAGAAGCGGTCCACTGGCTATCAAATAAGGTTGATGAGATCAGTGACCAACGTCGCCACTCCGACCAAGCTATGCTCGACTTTAAACAGAAGAGTGGTCTACTCCAATCTACCCTCGCCGAGCGTCAACATCTGCTAGGACTCACTATTCAGTCAGTGGAAAAAGACCTCCTCGAAGCCAATCAAGAGGTGCGGGTCTTAAGCGCTGAGTCTAGACAGTTAAGACGGGTCTCAGCGAGTAAAGCTCAACTCAGCATTCCTCAAGTGATCAGTAACCCATTGATCCAGCGACTCAAAGAGCAGAGGCTCACCTTAGAGAACCAAAAGACCGAACTACTAGAGCAATACCTTGAAGCTCACCCTAAAGTGAAAGTCGTGAATAACCAGCTTGATCGTCTTAACAAGGCGATCAAAGACGAGGTAAAAGGCATCAAGAGCGCCCTCAGGAGACAGCTTCAAGCGGCAGAGTTTAAGGCGAAGAGCCTTCGAGAGACTCTAGATACCCTCACCAATAAGGCTCGAACGATACAGGGGCAAGAACTCGCTTTCAAGGAGCTTGAGGCCAAGGTGAAATCAAACGTCACTCTCTCTGAACAGATGCAAGTGCGACTCAAAGAGGCTGAACTCCAAGCGCAGACAACCGCTAATAATGTCCGTATCTTGGAAGTTGCGCTCACACCAAAGAGTCCTATCTTTCCCAAGATTTCTAAGAACTTGATTATCGCCCTCTTTGGCTGGGCTGTCTTGAGTTTCTTGATCCTCCTCTTATTTGACTTTCTCGATCAAAGCCTCAAATCTCAGCTACAATTCGCTGAACTTTATAACCTCACTCCTCTCGGCTCTCTCCCGCTCATTGAACGAGGGAAGCGACCTCAGAAGAATGAGAGGATAGTACGTCAATCAGAGCTTTATGTTATGGAAAACCCTCATAGCACAATCGCTGAATGTGTCCGTACTATTAGGACTAATTTTCTCTTTATGAATCCTGATCGATCACTCAAGAGCCTCCTCATCACCAGCGCTGCTCCCAAAGAGGGGAAGACGCTCACTAGTATCTCTGTCGCTTCTATCTTAGCGATGGCCGGAGATCGAGTCCTCCTAGTCGATTGTGACTTGAGGCGCCCTAGAGTTCATAAGGTATTTGGGATGATCAATGATCGTGGCTTCACCAATATGCTCACCAACCCTGAAGTTGAGTCAGAAGAAGTAACTCGTCCTACTCAACTAGATAATTTAGACATCCTCACTTCAGGTCATCTGATCCCTAACCCCGCAGAGATATTACAGACTCCTGCTTTTCAAAGAACACTACAAAAACTTCTCATCGATTATGATCGGGTCATCTTTGACTCTCCACCGGTAGTCCCGGTCACTGACTCTCAGATCATTGGTCGACAAGTCGATGGAGCAATGTTAGTCGCGAGGAGCCAGCTTACGAACCGAGATGTATTTAACAGAGCCCTCGAACTACTCAGAGCCGTCAACGTCAACCTTCTAGGAGGACTAATGAACGGCGTTGATATGTCGAAAGAACTCTATGGCCAATATTACTATCAATACACTCAGGATCCAGAAGAGCAAGATCCAGCGGAGCGACAGCTAGGGTCTTAAGCGCTCGTCTAACCGATGATCCCTGCCCATAGCTCAGCCGCTCGCTCCACCACAGCGGAGACCCCTGAAGAGTCAGTGCCTCCGCCATTAGCGAAATCGGGGCGCCCGCCGCCTCTTCCTCCTACGA
This sequence comes from uncultured bacterium, assembly GCA_943788935.1. Classification (GTDB taxonomy): domain Bacteria; phylum Myxococcota_A; class Bradymonadia; order UBA7976; family VGTA01; genus CAKZRU01. The sequence continues at coordinate 10,621 of CALSSE010000003.1, forward strand.
GAGGGGCGACAGCGCTGATCAGCTTCCCTGCATGAAAGCGCTTATCTCTCTTGAGTTCGTGCCCAATCCCCGCGGTGAGCATGACCTTACCGCTCTCCTCTTCGAGAGCGACAAGTAAAAATGCGTTGCCAGGTGCTCGTTCCCGAAGTGAATCAAGCGCAGCAGCCAACGCTGCTCGCTCTCCAAGTTCAACCTTAGCGACTGAGAAAGGAGCGCCTCCAACGTCAACCGCGCCGCGAATAATCCCCTCTAAGTCAGCTCCCCCTCCACTCTTTCTCGCTTTCTCAAGCGCCTTCTTTAGCTGTCGAACCTCCCCTTGAAGAGAATCTAGCCGCTCGATTAAGCGAGCTTGATCTGTCTTGAGGGTTTGCCCCACCTCTCTCAAGAGCCTCCTCTCTCCTTGAATCAACTCCTCTGCCGCTTCACCGACCACCGCCTCTACTCGACGGACACCAGCGGCGACACCGCTCTCAGAGGTGATGGTAAAGTAGGCGATATCTCCGGTACGATGAGCGTGGTTCCCACCGCAAAGCTCAAAAGAGTCAGCGCCAGCGCGTATGGTGCGTACTTGATCTCCATATTTCTCTCCAAAGAGCGCCATCGCCCCCTCAGCCTCAGCCTCGTCGATCGGTACTTGGTCACGAATAACGATCTCCTCATTACGTCTAATCCTCTCATTAACCCATCGCTCAACATCGAAGAGCTCTTCTTGGGGTGAGCGGCTGAGAGTGACTAAAGTCGAAGCGTAAACGAGTCGGCTCTACCACTGAACCTTTTTGTTCTACATGCTCACCGACAACCACTTTTAAAGCGGCATGCATCAAGTGAGTCGCGCTGTGATGAAGAGTCTTCTGTCGCCTATACTCAAGGTCAACCGTTATGGTCAACGAAGTATCAGACTCGATGTGAACAGCTGAGTCACAACGACCAAAGTGATGAATGATGCCATTAATCTTCTGAACATCTTCTATGACGATAGTAGGCCCATCTGTGATGATGAGCTGCCCTCGGTCTGCGATCTCACCACCGCTCTCAGCGTAAAATGGTGTCTCGGTTAAAACCAATTCAACCCGATCTCCCTCTTGACGGTATCGCTGGGCCGTGACAGCTAGCTCCCCTAAGCCATAGCCCGCGAAGCCTTGACCCCCTCCCTCTCTAAGAGTGACCCACTCTCCCCCTCCATCATCGTAAAAGCGAGCGCTCTGTCTTGATCGGGCTCGTTGAGCCTCCATCTCAGATCTAAAGCCGTCAGCGTCTACCGTGAATCCCCTCTCGGCGGCCTCAATCTCAGTGAGATCTACAGGGAAGCCGAAAGTATCATAGAGCTCAAAGGCCTCTGGACCTGTGATCACGCTTTGCCCACTCGCGCTGTGGAGATCCATCATCGCATGGATCCTCCCCATGCCGCGGTCTATAGTTCTGAAAAATCGCTCTTCTTCGTCACGGAGAGTCATCGCCGTGTTCTCAATAATGTGTTCGGGTAACTTATATACACCCTCAAATTCTCTGGCAACGAGTGGCGCTATTCTCCACAGAAAGGGCCCTTGAAAGCCTAACTTCCGACCATGACGAACCGCTCGTCGCAGGATCCTGCGAAGGACATATCCCCGCCCCTCGTTTGAGAACTGACCACCCTCACTGATCACGAAAGTGAGGGAGCGTATATGATCAGCGATCACTTGAAGATCAATCCTCTGCTGAGGGTCATTAGGGTCGGCGTTGACCATCGCCGCGATATCTCTCATCATGGGTTGAAAAACATCGGTATCAAACACGCTCATTTTGTTTTGTAAAATCATGACGATCCGCTCTAATCCCATACCGGTATCGACGGAGAGCGCGGGTAGAGGAGTCAGCGTCCCCTCTTCATCACGATTGTACTGCATAAAGACATTATTCCAGTACTCCATATACCGGTCACCTTCTCCCCCCATCACATCTTCTGCGCTAGTCCCTGCCTCCGGCCCTAAATCGTAGAATAGCTCTGTGCAAGGTCCACACGGACCGACCGGCCCCATACTCCAGAAGTTCTCGTCATCACCATTCTCTAAATCACCAAAGCGGTAAATATGCTTTGGATCTACGCCGATTATATCTTTCCAAATGTCATAGCTCTCTTGGTCATCTTTGTAGACCGAGATATAAATTTTATGCTGATCTAACTTGAGGACATTGATTGAGACATCCCAAGCCATTTTGATGGTTTCTAGCTTTCCATAATCCCCAAAGCTCCAATTGCCGAGCATCTCAAACCAAGTGAGATGGCGGCCGTTTTTTACCGACATTGTCTAGATCATTGTGCTTCCCTCCTGCCCTGACACAAGGCTGAACAGAGGTCGCTCTGTTATAATCTCGCTTCTCTTCACCGAGTAGCGCGCTCTTGAACTGATTCATACCTGCGTTACAAAAAAGCAAGGTCGGATCATCTCGTGGAATAATAGATGACCCTTCAACCTCTCGATGAGTCAAGCCGTGCTCGACAAAGTAATCTAGAAAAGCGCGTCTCACCACTCGATGAGTCCACTTTTTAGATCCTTTATCAGCTATGTTTTGCTCTGGGTTCTTAGGTTTTTGCTCACTCATAATACACCTGATCTCTATGTTTACTCTCATGATTAAATGAGAGAGGGTGACAGAATATGGAAGATTATCTGCATGTCTCTTTATACAATTAAACTGAAATGAGCAAATCAGATGAACATCACCAATGTCATGCTCTATTTGAGAGGAGAGAGCCTCGATCGTTCACGAACTAAGATAACTGCAAAGGACGCTGATTGAGCGCATCAAAACCTGCGAGATAAAGACAGAGAGTCTCCATAATGAGCTTTCGGTTGCTCCCTGTTCGTTTAAGCATATGACTCTCTGCTTCATCGAGCGCTTGTAAACGCCACATTAGGCGCTGAGCACCGAGTTGATGACCTCGTTGAGCCGTATACTCTCGGTACGTTGGGAAGAATAGAGAGACCTCTTGAGCCCCATGGGAAATCACAAGCGCATCACGATACCAACAACGGAGGAGGTGAACCCATAAGGCCAACTCGGTCTCGGTGGCTTTCTCAAAACGCTTAGCAAATTCTAAAGCGCCGAGGATATCTTGAGGGCCTCCATTGCGATCACTCTCTTGGATTAAAGACTCAACCTTATCCATACCCCCATAACTCCAAAGAGACAAAGCTCTCCCTAATGACCCTCCGCTAAGTTGTGACAAACTCTCTCGCTGGGCGTCGCTTAGAGGTGAGTATACTTGATCCTCTCCATAAGAGACCGGCTGGGACTCATAGCGCTGTAAGAGTCTATAGAGAGTCTGAGAATTGAGTGGAGCAAACCGGAGACTTTGAGCCCTCGACTTAATCGTGGGGAGCACTGCGTTTAGACTATTTGTGGTCAGAAAGAAATGAACATTCGGGAGCGGCTCCTCTAGCGTTTTCAGTAACGCGTTAGCGGCTGATAAGCCTAAACGATCAACCTCTTCTATAATCACTATTGACCTGCCCCCTTCAAATGAGCCTAGGCTGAGAGCGCTCTGCAGCTCACGGATAGGTGCTATTTTAATCTCTTTGGCGAGCTTGCCTAATCGATCTCTTTGACGACTAATCACATGCAAGTCCGGATGATAAGCATCGGCCTCATCATGTAAAAAACGATTGATACGTCGGCAACTCTTACAATCACCACAAGCCTCTCTTCTACCAGCCTGATCTTGAAGATCAAGACACAGTAACAGACGAGCCATCGCGAGCGCTGAACGACGCTTACCTACCCCTGAAGGTCCTTGAAACAGATAAGCGTGGTGAAGCCTATTAGCCCCAAAAGCTCTATGAAGTGTACTGAGGGGTAAGTCATGACCCTCAACCTCTTTGAGGAGCATGGTAGAGCCGGGAGGTCTCTGATCTTGAAGACTATTAATGTGCTCTCTATTTGATGTATCCATGGAGGCTCCTGAAGTGTGTACCTGCTTATTTGTATCAAGAGTGATCATTCACTGTCTACAAGTCTAACGGATGGGCAAACAATTGCGCTTTATCTCAAGTGATCTTTAGCGTAGATTGCCACAAGTTTTTGGACTAAAAGATGATTATCTTTAAAGGCTTTATCCCTCAAGTACCTCCATAAGACTCGTTATCGTTACACCTAAGGAACCTTCGACATGCATCCTCTCTATCTCATGCGTGAACCTCGTGAGGAGCGACTCGCTCACCAATCTAATCAAGCGACGGTTCACTCTCGTTCGCTGAGAATATTGGTCGTCTCTCTGCTTCTCATCTGTTTACCCTGTATCTCTCTTGCCCTGCCAGTTCCAAGAGTGTTTGTCGTACCGCCAGTAGGTGACGGCGAATCACAGAGTATTCAGATCGGCAAGCGACTCTCCAAATCTCTGCGTGAGTACCTCAAAAAGAGTAAGCGCCTCACCCTTGAGGATGGAAAGGCCAAACAGCGAGAGTCTAAAGACGGTCGGCTGATGGAAGCAGAGTCTGTTAAAGTGTCATCCATTGATCTTTATCGAGAGGGTAAGTTTCAAGAGGCTAGTCAAGGCTTCGTATCTGCCCTTAAAGATTTCCGAAAGAGCGTGTCTTCGATTCGCGATATGAAATCGATTTATCAAACATTGTATTATGCAGCGGCTACGAGCATGGCGCTTGAGTATGATGATGACGCCAAAGATTATCTACGACAGCTCGCAGCGATCGCTCCTGAAGGTGATTTTGAGGTTCAGGTTCCCAAGAAAGTCATCAAAAAATACAATAAAGAGCGTAAACGCTTACTTCGGAAGAAGCGTGGTGCTGTTCTCATCGAGACCACTCCTCCTGGCGCAAAAGTCTGGGTCAATGGCGAAGAGAAGTGTGTCTCTCCTTGTGAAGTTAAAGATCTCCCAAGGGGATTACACTATATATGGGCTAAGAAAGAGGGCGTTGGTAAAGCGGGTAGCGTAAGTAAAGTTAAAGCGGGGTGGAGCTCACCGGTCAAATATGATCTAGCTCCAGCGAAGAGGGCTAAATCGACTTCCCCTGTGCCTGCTGAGAACCTCATTGAGATCAATAAGAGGCTTGATCAAGGTCAAGTGGACCGACAACTCAAGGAGTATCTCGATGTGATCGGTGAAGAACAAGAAGTCACCTATACAGCCTTTCTTTACCTCATCTCAAAGAAGCGAAAAGTGCAACTCTTCTCATTCCTTTATGACTATAATGAGAAGCGAACTGTCGCTATTAAAACCTTTGAATTTAGAGCTAATTTCTCTGCGACCCGCATCACGGCAATGAAGCTCGTGAAAGAGATTGAGACGCTGATCAAGAGCTTCCCTGAAGATCAAAACCTTGATGGATCTTATCCTCCACTATTAGCGGCGATTGAAGCGTCAAAGCAGACAACGGCTGTCGCCGTTGCTCCTGTTCCTCCCATCGCCCCTCCTGTGGCTGCTCCTCCTCCGATTACTCCACCTAAGCCTGCAGTAGCCCCCTCTACTCAATCCGTATCTCCGACTCAAGAGGTCAAGCCGCCTGCACCTAAGCCCTCCCCAAAAGCGCTGCAGCCACCACCGGTAGAGAGCTTCAAGGCTCCACCTAAGACCAACGTCCCCCCCAGGCTACTCCCTCCGCCAGTCCCCCCTAAACCCACCTCTGACGATGACGATGGAGTCCTCGCGAGTCCATGGTTCTGGACAGGAGTGAGCGTGGCGATCGTCGGTGGAGTAGCGACTGGAGCTTATCTCCTCTTAGATTTATCCCCAGAGAATCAAAGTTATCAATCAAGAGTTGAGTGGTAAGGAGCCTAATATGACAGTCCTAATTAACCGAGCTGAGATGGGTACATCATTACCGCTCGCTTTATTAAGTATAGCGTGTTTCTCTCTGAGTGCCTGCGACAGTGAGGAGGTCGTCTCTAGTGTGCTGATCAATGTCCTCTCCCTTGAGCAGACTCTTGGGGGAGACTCACATGAGCTCACCGGTCCGGGAGAAATCACCATTACTCCTTATGACGTCAACGCTAATACTCTCTATACATCAGTCAGCTTTGATTTGAATGCTAGAGAAGGTGAAATCCCTCCTCTTCCTTTAGGGACATGGAAGTTTTACGTCACTGGACAACAAAACAATGAATCTATTTTTGGCGTCTCTACCCCCTTCGAGGTTAGTGATTACCAACAAGTTTTAGCCCCTACTATCGTCGGGAAAAGTAAATGTACCGGGCTCCTACCTCCGCTTCAAGGCCCTCCGGGAATTGAGGGTTCAAGTGACCTCGCACGCTCTTATGATGGCTCTACCGCGGTCTCTTTAGATGATGGACGAGTATTGATCATCGGTGGAGGCACTATCGCCAGTAACTCTGGTCAGCTCAACGCTGTCTCAGGAGATATTCAGTACTTTGACCCTACTTATGGTGTCGTGAGAGTCGATAGCACACAGCTTGGTGTTCCCCGTGCTTTTCATCACTCGACGATGCTAGATGATGGCCGAATCCTCATCGCCGGAGGAGTGAGCGGGATTACAGCAGATGGCCAATATATTGTAGACAATAGCGCAGAGATCATCACTATAAATCCTGATGGGACTTTGGCGATCAGCCCCGTCATTAGTATGGATAAACCCCGTTACAAGCATATTCAGCTCAAGCTCAATGATGGCACAGTCCTCCTCGCAGGAGGTATCGACTCTACCGGAACTATCCTCAGCTCAACGACTAGGTTCTTTCCAGAAACGAGTACATTCGTGGCCCAAGGGAATCTCAATACTCCGCGGGTAGAATCTGCAGGGAGTATTCTAATGCGTAACAGTGAGAAGGCGTTGATCACTGGAGGTCTCTCTGACAGCGGCGTTTTATCGAGTACTGAGCTCTTTACCACCGACCCCAACGCTGGTTGCGCGCCGACTCCAACCAATGTCACCGGGTGTTTCATGATGAGCACATCACTCAACCGCCCTCGATGGGGACACAATACGAGTCTGCTCGATGACGGGAGCATACTGATTATGGGGGGATTTCAAGATGGAACATTCACCTCGCCTAGAGGTGAAATTAACACTCTAGAACAGTATAAATTTGAAATCACCTATGACGCCAATGGAAACCCAGTCAGCGCTATGGTGAACGTCATCGATAGCGTCGGACGCCTCGCCTCATCGAGAGGTCGGGCGACCATCGCTAAGCTAAGCCCTAACCGTGATAATGAGCAGATCGCCTTCATCGGTGGAGAGGTCACTAGCAGTAAGTCAGCGATCTCACTTATCAATGCTAAATCTCTAGGTCTAGGGCTCACTCAGCAAGTAGAGCTCACCCCGACTTGTCCCATGAGTGAAGATCGATTACGCCCCATGGCGGTCAGTACCCCCGAGGGCTCGATTATGATCTTCGGCGGTATCAAGCGAGGTCTAAACCCAAGTACGAATACTCCTGTATATATCGCCAGTCGTCGTATTGAGATCATTTACCCAAGTATCAACAATCTCACTCAAGCGATCCCTAGCCTCTAAGTAGATTTTTTAGGGGACTAGATGAGCTCATCAAGATGAGCGATAAGCTGCTCTATATCACTCGGATCGGTCTCCACTCCCATAGAGACCCTGAGTAACTTAGAAGACTCATCTTCAGAGCGACCTAGAGCTCTCACAACAGGAGATGGCTCTAGCGCGCCGGAGGAGCAGGCGGATCCAGAGGAGAGACAGAAGCCAGCGAGATCAAGACGCTGAAGGAGTAAATCTCCTGGCTGCTGAGGAGTGAGTACTGCCAGAGTGTTAGGTAATTGCCCATGTACTAACCAGGAAGGCGTTAGGTCTGACTCTGAACTCACCGCTGTAAAAGCTCCAAGCGCCCACGCCCTTTGGGCTCCAAACTGCTTAATCATACCTCTGAGCTCTTCACGAAGTGGTCGAAGAGCCTTCATCTTAGCGAGGCGAGACTCTAGGTGTTTAGCCGCGACCCCTAAACCCACAATAGCAGCTACATTCTCCGTTCCTGCCCTCCGTCCTCTCTCTTGTGCTCCTCCTCGTAAGAGAGGTTGAAAGGGAGCACCGCCTCGAGCCCAGATGACCCCCGCACCTTGAGGCGCGCCAATCTTATGACCTGAGATCACAGCGAAGGTCGCCCCTGTCTCTTCTAGGTTGATCTTCACTTTTCCATAGGCTTGAACCGCATCGACCAAGAGAGGGACCTGACCGAGCTGTGACGCGATCGCCCTCACTGGATAGATCGTCCCTATTTCATTTTGAGCGGCCATCATAATCGCTAGCTTTGTCGACTCTCGACACCGCTCACCAAAATGAGTTGGATTCACCCGCCCTTCAGCATCCACAGGGATCACCTCAACCTCAGCCCCCACTCCTTCTAACGCCCCCCATACAGCAGGGTGCTCTACCGCGCTCACTAAGACATGGTCACCGGAAGATAAGACACCCCCAATCAGTGTATGGAGAGCTTCTGTCGCACCGCTTGTGAATGTTAAATGGCGAGAGCTGACCCCCAGTGAAGCGGCGATATGTCGTCGACTCTCCTCAATCGCTCCTCGCGCTCTTCGGCCACGAGAGTGAACACTACTCGCATTAGCAGCAGGTCCTCGTAACCACTCACTTGCCATTTCACTCGCTACTCGGGAAGGAGTCGCCGTAGCATTTTCATCGAGATAGATGACCTTCACTGAATCAGACCTCGCTCACTAGCGATCTCTCTCGCTCTCTCGATGAGCTGATCATGTTGATTGCGTACGGGTGATTCCCATACCCACCTCAAGAGATCATTTAGCAACTCGCCGATCGCTCTCGAAGGGAAGAGATCGAGGGCGTCACAGAGATCTTTCCCATTGATCTCTAAATCTTTAGGAGTGTGAGGTAGCTCATCAACTTTTAACTCGTGGAACCTCACTCTGAGAGCTCTCCATGCCTCTACTGTTTCACGATCAGTAGAATCGTCGCTCTCTATGAGCCAAGCCTCTTGATAGCTCATTAGCGAGTCAAGGTGTTCGGTCCCAATCTCAACGGCGAGGGTTCGGGCTTGAACATCAGTCCGCGCCCTAGATGGATCAAGTCCTGAAAGAGAGACTAAATGAAGCACTTGTTGGGAGAGCTTATTTGAAACCTTAAGTCTCTTTAACGTTTTCTTCACCAGGGTCGCCAACTCTAGTTTGGAACATTTTTGGTCTTGAAAAACAGCATAAAAAACAAGCGCTAACCTCGTCTCGATATTCACTTCACAATGTTCGATCGCGCGCTCAAGATGAGACCATATTCGATCGGTAATAGAGGGCAATTCAGGGAAGCATATCTCAGTGACCCCAAAGGTCTTTATTAGAGACAAGCCGCGTCCAGAATAAGGGCTTTGAAGAGTCTTAAATAACTCAACTTGGACCCTCTCTACAGCGACTTTACCTAAGACATCGATAGCCTCAATGGCGCCTCTCTGGGTGGCTTCCTCAATACTGAAATCGAGAACGGTAGAGAAGCGGATCGCTCTGAGCACCCTCAAGCCATCCTCTCTGAAACGAGCTTGGGGGTCGCCGACAGCTCGTAAGATGGATTTCTGAAGATCAGCGACCCCATTGTATGGATCTTCTAGGGAGGCATTGATAGGGTCCCACGCGATCGCATTAACAGTAAAGTCTCTTCTCAATAAGTCTTCATTCAGAGATCGAGTAAACTGAACATCATTAGGGCGACGCCCATCACCATACTCTCCATCGATCCGATAAGTGGTGATCTCAATATGTTCCTCATCGAGGATCACCGTAACTGTTCCATGTTGGATACCAGTCTCAATCACCTTATCGAAACAAGCGCTTACCTCATGTGGGTGGGCATTAGTCGTTAGATCCCAATCATTAACCTCACGACCTAAGAGTCGATCTCTCACGCTCCCACCCACAATAAAAGCCTCAAAATTATGTTGTCGAAGAGTCGAGAGAGCCTGTAAGAGGAATGAGGGCGGTGCTTCTAAGGTATGAATCTCGGGTATGGACATGAGCTCATCGCTTGTGGGTGATAGATAGAGATCTTCGGGAGGAGGGAGGTCCGCTAACAATGTAGGATATTTCTCAGTTCTCTCACTGAATGTTTTCGCTATAGAACCTAAAGCAGGGAACATGGTCATTGGTTTATCAAAGAGCTCCGCTGTCTGATCAACCAAGGGCTGACTCATTGACCACTCTCCTAGATGTAACGCCTCATCACGTCTACCGGTTGTCTTATACAGATTCTCTAGGATCAAACTCAAGCGGCGCACTAGGCTCACCTCTCCAATACGCCATGCTCTATCAATCAGCTGTTTAGAGACAAATTCGATGGCGATATTATCACCAGCCTCTAGGTTTAGCTTTAACAGTAGCTCTAAACTTTCTCGCCAAATCGGCCAATTTCCCTCGGGACCTAAGAGTTGGACGACTCTCTGTAGGGCTCTTTTAGCACGAGCACTATCTCCTCGCTCCATCAAAAGTTTAGCAGCATTCAAGCCCGCTACACCTGCTTCGTTCGTCGCTCCCGCTTCAACCCAGTGCTCTAGAACAGTCAACGTCACTTGAGGTTGGGCGATTGGGCTAATCGATTGATTTTGCATCCATTGAGCGAGGGTTCCATGAGCTCGTCGCCGGAGGCGTGAGGAGACTAACTCTCCCCACCTATCTCTCCACCGCACAGCAACTGAAGAATCGCGAAAGCGGAAACTTTGCTCGCTTATGAATCGTTGATGACTCGTGCTAATGACTGCACCAGACTCTAAAGCGTTGCTCAAACCTTCCCACATAGACTCAGTGATGAGCCTCAGTTCTTGTAAAGGATGTTCGACCACCGACCTCCACAACGTCGACATTTGGCCAATGGTTGCTGTCGGACCACTCGCAGCAAAGACGAGGAGAGCTGGCGCTGTCGCACCATATCGATTGATGGCGATCCGTTGGCACTCTGTAAAATCTCCACGCTCTATAAAAAGAGGGTCTAGGGGAGAGTCGAGAGAGAGCTTGGGAAGCTCTGTCGTGGTTTGATCTGTCTTAGCTTGATCTGTCGTGGCTTGATCTGTCGTGGCTTGATCTGTCGTGGCTTGATCTGTCGTGGTTTGATCTGTCGTGGTTTGATCTGTCGTGGCTTGATCTGTCGTGGTTTGATCTGTCGTAGCTTGATCTGTCGTAGCTTGATCTGTAACAATCTCCACGAATGAAACATCGAGAGCTAGTGTAGAACTGATCTTCATTAGCTCATGTGGGTCTCCTTCAAAGGACATGAGGTCAATCGAACGATCTATAACATTATCGATAGGTTCAATCGCTACAGTTCTCAGTGGGTGAATACTGAAGGTCTCTTCGAAGACTTGATCAAATAATTGGTTCAGTTCATCGGTAGACTCTCCCTCTGAGGGATTAATAAGTCTTAATGTAAGATCCTCTGACCCTATATCCTGAGTTTCCTGCTGATCGAGGCCCCTATTCGAGTACTTGGGTCGGGTCTCCTCTGATGGGCCTTCACTATACTCTGTACCAATCTGCACTGAGTCATCGAGCTCTCGTAAAGGATAAGCCCATAATAATAACAAAGAGTATAAGCTCCGCTTTGAATGTAAACTCTCGACAAAGTCTATCAGGAACTGCTCATCATTCTCAGTCAGTGCTCGACGATTAATTACCAATAAGATGGGCATACTTTGACAAATTTGGCCAAACGCTTTGAGGATAACCTCTTGTGAGCTCAAGACTTTGATCTGATCATCCTCTAATTCTATATGATCATCTATTTCATACTCAAAATCCAAGGAGTTGGGCATTCCCATCTCCACCTCTTTTTGAGTGAATTCTTGAGAGACTACCTCTTCGGTCATATCTGTGAGTGGAGGAGTCTCAACCTCACTCCATTCATCAGGCAAATTCAGCTCTAAGTTATCCCAGATTCTATCCTCTTGACCTGGCGGAGTACTCTCCCTGAGGCTCTCTCTTCTGAGAGAGTTCATCTTGGCATCTGCGGTCAGTCCATCAAGCGGTAACTCACTCTTATGATGAGCGGTGAGCTCAACGTGCTTTGGTATGTGAGATGACGCTTCTAACTCGAGCAACAGAGAGGAGAGTTGATGCTCTACTCCAACTAAGCGTTGCGTCTCGTTTTGTGTTTCTGCACACTCGATGACACACCAATCTTGGCTCTTAAGTGCTTTGGAAAATTCTCTGAGAGATCGGTCGAGGTCTCCACGCTTAACCCCCTCGGTCCCTATGACCCCCACTGAATGCAATCTTCTCCTAACCAGCGTCTCTTCTGCCCAAGCCCACAGCTCAGCATGGGCTATTTTTTTACGTACACGCTGAGGGGTGTTTTGACCGCTAAATTCTTTCAAAATGTCCTAATTATATTCATCATTGAGTTAGAGTGAGTGACTATGTGACCAATCAAAGAAGCCATTACATTAACAGCTCCACAGGTCGCTCAGTCCATAGGTATAATGAAGGAATCCGACTTTTTCATAGGGGAGATTAAGAGCACTATATACACTCTAGCACAGAAATATTTCGTAAACATACATCCATCTTATCACTATATTATCCCACTTATCACATACAATAAGACACATGATGAAATTTTGACTATTCTTTAATAATCACAACTACATCAAATACCGCGATGTTGTTAGAGAGTGATTCACTTCAACCATCAACAAGTTGATGAACACTATCCGATCAACACGTTTTAGTCGTTTAAGTTTTTACCAAGAATCAATATTATGGACAAATATCTCACTTTGAAGAAAAAACCAATATGGGCTGTCCTGCTAAATGCAATAGTAAACATTGAAGAGACTGGACAGCTCGCGCTAGAGAGAGAAGACCTACTCAGCTTTAGTGAGTCCTATCAGTGTGATCTGAGTCCGCTGATCGAGCAGTGGTGTCAACGCGAGAGTGATTTCCAATTTTTAGAATCTTCTCTAACTCCTAGTGACATAGAACAGTCCATATCGCTCCTCAAACTTCTAAGAGCGATTAACGAACAGAGCCAAGAGATTAAAGAGCTCAACATGACTCGGCAGGCTGAAGGCCGACCCCCTTTGCCTGTATCACTCTCTTGTTATACCTCAACGATCGAAGAGCTAACATTTATTGAAGAGCTCTATGATGAAGAGGTCATCACTTTAGTTTCAAAGACACTAAGCACTGCAGACTCAACTGTTGTTAAGCAGTTGATTTCAAAGATTAATCACCATCTCACAAATTTTTGTATAGCCTATGAAGGCGTCGCCCTCAACCCCATAGATGACCTTGATGAATCCATCTATTGGCTCGCCTATCCTTGCAAGTCATGCAAGATAGACTCTTGGAGTAATCACCTTGATCGTGATGAATATAGCTTTGAGGGAGTAGGTCAGAGAGAGCTCGACGAATACCTCAATGAAGTACATCAAGAATGGCACAAGATATGGCGAGTCTCCGAATGGGGGTCCGAAGTTGAGTGGCAAGGTGAGACAGGCTCCAATGCCTCAGTCTCCATTTGGTCAGAGATTTTGGAGCCCTACTTAAGAGAGATCGTCTCTGAAGCGATCGTGAAGCGTCGCAACGCAGACATGATTAGCGATCTCAATCAATGCTTTATTGAGCTAATTGACGCTAAGCGTCCCAAAGATCAGAGGATAGGCAGCTTTTGGATCAACCAAGAGCAACCATCCGAGATTACTGTAATCTTCTTAACAAGAGACGGGAAATTGCTAGCGCAAAGAGATGTCACTTGGACGCCAAGTGACCCCAAAAGTGTGACTGAAGCATTCAAGATTATTAACATTCGGCTCTTAACCTATCCAAAAGAATTAGAAGAGATCTATCCTGAAATGCTTGAGCAGCTCAGCTCACTCTATGAGCTACGAGCGGTGAGCAGTATTGTCCTCGACCCTGTGCCACACCCTCAATCCCTCTCGGCTAACGCCCAAAAAGCGCTTCGGATTGGTCAACGGTTTGTCGCTCCGCTTCGTTTTTGGGCGCGAACAGATCTACTCGAACTCATGAGATGCTTCAGTACTCCTATTGTCTTCGAGTGCCTTGAGCGATCACATTCTTTATCTCTACTTCTCAATGTCTTAAAAGACTCTTGTGCTGAGCGATGGCTTAAACTTCGTCGTAAACGTAAAAGAATAACGCTCAACCGCCAGAAGAGATCTCATGAATCTTCGCCTGCTCATACAAGTGAAGACTACAAAGACCCTGTCACCTACAGCTCGAAGAAGAAAAAGAGTTCACCTCAGTACGCTCGGGGAGATGAAGTCAGAGTGAGAGTGATCAAGCGCTCAGGCTTTACGCTTCATGTCCAGACCTTAGATGAACTACGAAGAGGAAATATAAGGCTATCGACCCGCTACAAAGATGAGGTGGCTATCGATGAAATAATCCACGCCTATGTTCTTGGAGTAAACCCAAAGAACACCATACTCACTCTTAGTCTTCGCCCGTCGGTACAAAACTCTAGTTCAACTATACCACGAAGTCCAATAGCCAAAAGTAGCTCTAAGCATCAGCGAATCAATGAACAGAAGGTAGACTCTAAGGATTCAAAGACGCAGACGATTGACCGGCTGAATACACTCTTCTCGGAGGAGAAACCAAAACTTGGTTTAAATCGCTCCAAGGTGAAGTATCCTTCCTAATCTGAGCTAGCGGTTTCCGAGAGTCTGCTGGTAATCTAGTTCAAGTCTCTCTGCTAAAGCTGCTCTGAGCTCAGTGATCGCTATAATCTGATCTATAGAGCCGACACGTAGTGCTCGTTCCACGCTGTGAGTCTCATCGAATGAAGAAGCGATCTGTTGGCTGGCGAGCCGGTATGCCTCAATATCATCTCCAAGCTCTCGAGCTTTATGTCTTACCTCTCTTCTAAAAATAATGCTCGCTGCAGGACCGCCTCCAATGACTGAGGCATAACTTCCCTTGATAGCGAGTGTCTCTAACCTTGGATTGAGTCTCTTAGAGAACACAACGTAAGCTCCACCATGATATCGACTCAAAATCACTAAGTAGATAGGGCAGTCAAACCGATGAACTGCCTGAGCGATCTCAGAACCATACTCTAGCTGTCCTTGACGAAGAGACTCGGGGCTCCCATCAAACCCCGAGAGGTTGGCGAGTATGGTGACCGGATATCGACCTCGAGACGCGTTGATCGCTCTCGCCAATTTCCGAGAAGCCTGCGGATAGAGCGTACCTCCTCTCCATTGCTGCGGTCCGTCCTGAACTGGCGATAGTCTCTGTAGCGCTTGATTCTCGATCCCGATAAGGGTCGTGGCATATCCAAAGACCCGACATTGGCGCACCACAACAGTCTCAGCACCTTCCCAAGCGCTCCAACGATCTAAATACCCATCATCTTGATCGATCAATGCATCCATCACTGGCTTGATGGCGAAAGGCAACTTTCGCTCCGCGTTAATTTCGGAGAAGATCTCAGAGATATGACCAAAAGCATGACCTAGAATTTTTGGATAAGCTGAGCGTCCAATATCTCTCACCTGAGGATCTTTGGTCATCCTCCTCGGCACTCTATTTTGCTGAGGAGGCACATAGCAGAGACGGTAAAATGCGTAAAGGGTCTGATAGGCCTCTACAAGATCGACCGCTCGGAGCTGTGCTTGTCCATTGGGACCCATAATCGATGTATATCCACCGAGCTCAACATCGTCACTGGCCGATACGCATCCTGAGATGTCTAGAGCCCTCTTACCGGTCAGCACCATCGCACCTCGATCTGTCATAATCAACGTACCGCTGCAGTGGTTCATCATCGTCGCCTCAGCGTTCC
Organism: uncultured bacterium; assembly: GCA_943788935.1. Taxonomy (GTDB): domain Bacteria; phylum Myxococcota_A; class Bradymonadia; order UBA7976; family VGTA01; genus CAKZRU01. The sequence goes on from CALSSE010000003.1 coordinate 26,352, forward strand.
AATAGGATTGGGCTCCTACCGCGGGACCGGTCACGAGGACATTAATCATCCCTCCTGATTGGGTGAAGTGAATAATCTCCCTAAGTACCTCGGCACAGGCATCTAAATTCTCGGTCCCAGTCTCCCAATCAATCTTGGCGCCACTGCTCACTGTGAGCCATTCGATGGGGAGTGACTCCGCTTCAGCACGTCGGAGGGCAGCGATCACCCGGTCACACTCTTCTTGCCCGAGAGCAGCCATCTTCAAAGTCGGGTCAGAGAGGATCACGATACGTCTCAGGCTCATCTTCGGCTTATTGATCATGGTTATGATCTCACCGACGACCACTCCACAGCGATGACTCACCCGACCGTCGATTCTCCCAGGGGAGGATTCAGGAGCTAGATCACCGTCAAAGATCTTCTCAATTGAAGCAGGCACTAGACACTGATGCTGTTCATCATAATCTAGGAGCGTAAACTGACCGCGTGGTACTCCGCCTCCTCCGCCTTCGAGGAGATGGATCACCTCGGCAGGATGAGTTAACCCGCGCCGACGAGCGCTGACCACCAAGCTCTCATATCGAGTGCGAGGCAATATCGGTCGACGTGAACTGATCCTTGACACCAATGATGCTTCTCGTCCTGCGACTTGATATATAGAGACATCTGTCAGCGGAGTGAGCCCACTCATTGAGGTCTTGTCATAGAACCGAGCGCGGATCACGACCTTCTCTAAACCGACCCATCGCGCGGCGGCAATCAACCGGGTCATATACCTCTTGATAACTCCTAAACCAAGAGGGATAGGCGGGAGAATACGTAAGATCAATCGATTCCAATGCAACGCCCTTCGATGCCCTCTCCGCTGGGCGGTGTACAATAGTTTAATAGAGCGATAAAAAGCGTAATCAACGTCGGGGAGGACTAGCGGTCGACCTCTCTTCCGATTAAGTTGATAGATTTCAGCATAGGTAAAAAGTCTTATATCTTCGGGGTTATCAATCCCTATCAACTTAAAGATCATCGCTGGCATCTCTAAGCGATGCGGAAACGGAGAGACCTCCTCTTCACACTCTCTTAACCGCTCTAGTCTAAATTTCTCCCAGCGCTGGGGAGCGAGCCGTTCCACTTGTCGAGGTGTTAATCCTCGCCATAAATCCTGAGCTCGAATGATCGGTGTCGAGGAGCCTCTCTCAGAAGAGAAGTCAGCGGACATGGCGGGGAGAATAGTCGACGAGAAGCTAGCGTTAAAATGTCTCACCTCAACCCCCTGAGAGTGAGCCCCTCCCCCATACTCCACTCCGCTAAATACTGTTACATTTACGATCTTTTTAAGAGGGAAAGATGGCCGCTGCTCCTCTCCCTCGATCACTGAGGGAGTCAGCCTGTTCAATAAGTGAGAGACCTGTGATGTCAGCTCTCCTAACTCAGCGCTCTGAGGAGATAAATAAAGCACATAAACCATCGTGAGTCGGTGAAGTGTCTCGGCAGAGAAGTTTAGCGATAATTTCTGCTCCCCCGAGGGTTCCAACTCAATGCTTAAGTCCTTAACCACTATCCATAATCGCCATGCGCCTGCAGACTCTTCCACGACTCGTTGATCATGAGTAGCGCTTCTCTCTATGCGACGACCACCTTCGAGACTGAACTCATATATCTCACTCTGTTCAACATCACCGCTCTCCTCCTCGGGTGAGAGAGTCTCGATCAGCCTCAGTAGAGCGCCTTGGTGCCCACGATAGGTTTCTTCTATGAGCGGGGAGATTAAAGATTCCGGTAGTTGCTGCGGCGAAGTAGATGACCCCTCAGAGTTAATCCAATGGTCAAAATCTGCTCTCATCAGGCGCCTCTGAGACAGCTCTTTGCTCAATTTCAACGACCGCTCATCTGCAAATTCGACCAAGTGAGGAAAGCGCTCTGGGTCAAGAGTCGCGAGCCGATCAATCAATACTTGAGGGATCATATCGACCAGGCGTAAAGATTCAGCGATCAGTGAGCCGATCGTGGGAAGTTGACTAACCGTTCTTAAGAGGCGCGCACATTTCCAACTAAGCTGAGACTTAGATTGCTTTATCTCCAAGAGAGCACTGGTCTGTAATCTTTGAAGACATCGCTCTAAGGCGTCGACCCACTCCATCGGTAGTGACTCACGATCCCCTCTTTGATAGGCGGTGATCATTCGTCTAGGCTGAGCGCTTAACGCGTGATTTTCAATCACTCCAAGACCCATTTGACGAACACGGCGATCAAACACTTGGGCGAGGTCTAAAAAGTACTCGGTTAAAGTGAAGGTTTGCTGTGCTGACTTCTTCTCCTGCTGATCCTGGCCCTCTCCCTGCTTGATCAGCTCTAGCGGAGGTAAATCCCACCCTTTAGTCGCAGCGTCCAAATGAGAGAGGAGAGGGAGGCGTTGATCCGACCAAGCGATCGCTGAAGATTGATCTGAAAAGCCCTCTCGCTCAGGTCTGAGTGAGACTAGTAACTCTCCACTCTGTACCAACCTCTCGTTATCAACATAGATCACGCTCACCACTCCATCCCGAGGAGAAGTAATAGAGACCTCTACCTTCATAGACTCTAGTTTAAGCAAGGTTTGACCCTGCTTAACCTGATCTCCTACTCTCAGGCGAGCTGAGAGTACAACCCCTAGGGAGGGGGCGAGGATCTGATCTTGGTCAGATTGGCTGAGGTCGTGGCTCTCTCCATCTATCCAATACCGTTGGTCCCCCTCAATACGCTCTATTTGAAAGGATGAGTGAGGTTGACCCAACACCGACAACCTCCCTGAGCAATCATTGAGACGCTGATACTCAACCAAGAGGTATTGGGTCGCCTTAGGGTGAAGCTCTTCCGCGTTGGTGATCTCTTCTCGGACACACAAGAAGAGCTCAGGACCTGTCCGATAAATGCTGAGAGGTTGATCTCCTGAAATCAAATTAGCGTGTGGGGTGAGTTGATCTTGAAGCTCAGTACCCGCTAAAAATAGATCGATCGCCCGCGCGATCTGCGCGATCCCTCTCCGAGAGCGGTCTTGCTGAGTCACATTTAGCAGTCTCTGTGTATGCCACCGAGAAGCTCTAAAATCTTCTTCTCTGAGTACTTCATTAACATAATAATGGTTAGAGGCTCCTCCATGGATCAGAATTTGTGAAGAGGTCAATACTCGCTGAAGCCTCTTAATCGCCGCCTCTCTATTGGGTGCATAAGCGATCACCTTAGCGAGCATCGGGTCAAACTCTCCGATCACTTGATCTCCCTCTTGATACCCTGAATCAATCCTCACCCCTGGCCCTGATGGGATGCGAAATTTGATTAACTCTCCGCTCGTTGGAGAGAAATCTCTCGTAGGGTCTTCTGCATAGAGTCGAGCCTCAATCGCCGCTCCTCTAGCGATCGGTGGTTGAGCAAAGATCTCATCGAGCCGATCGCCTCGCGCGATCCTCAACTGAATCTCTATGAGATCGACTCCATAGACTAACTCGGTGACCGGATGCTCTACTTGGAGTCGTGGATTAACCTCCAAGAAGTAGAGCCGACTCTCCCTTGAGTCATATAAGAGTTCAATGGTACCAACGCTTCGATAGGAGAGGAGTTTACCGAGCGCTTCACCACATTCGATCGCTGTGGAGAGGGCCTGAACATCGATCCCCTGAGGAGGACATTCTTCGATAATTTTTTGGTGCCTACGTTGAACAGAGCACTCTCTCGCCCCGAGGATCTCCACCCCTCCTCGACCGTCACCAACGAGCTGTAGTTCAATATGTCTGGGCTGGAAGAGCCGAGTCTCCAGAATAAAGCGAGGACTCATCTCGGCGCGAAGAGTGGATAGATAAGCGATGGATATCCACTCTAACCACTCGTCAAGGCTCGGGTAAGCGCTGCTCCATTCATAAATCCCTCGACCTCCCCCTCCTTCGGTCGCCTTCAGAATCCAAGGGAGTGGGGGGAGCACCCCCTCATGATAAATCTTAGCGACCTCTCCTCTCCACCGAACAGATGATAACGTGACTGTCTCAGAGTGAGCGGGTCCTCCCTTTCCTTGATGATGCTCTAAGCGCTGAGGATCTGCGGAGTATGTCAGGGTATCTGTGAGGTCGATGGTGAGACACGGTAGTCGATCAAACCCTGCTCTCATCGCATACATTCCTGCATTTGATTTATCACCAAGTTTATTCAGGGTCTCCACACTAGGTGCGAGTACCGTTAAACCGCCTGCTTCAAGCGCCTCAACAAAAGAAGCCTTTTCAGAGGCGAATCCCCAACCCAACCAAGCGCTATCACAGTGAGCCGCTCGAGCCGCTTGAAGCACTAACCGTGGATCTTGATAGGCGCTAGGCCCTCCCTCTAGTCTCTGTTTAGACTTAAAAGCCCAAAAGACCGAGTTATGTGTCTCTGCTTCAGTATATAAGAAGACCGCTTCTACTTCCGGTGACTGCACTTCAGCGGTCCTCAAAAATCGTAATGCAGCCTCACCGCGATTAACCACCGCGACTCGTTTTACCAAGCTAAAGTCATAATCTTGCATAGTACTTCTCATGTAGGGTCGTTGTGGATACCGCAGAAGAGACAATCGGTATCAAGCTAACGAGTATACCAAACTAAAGATATCCGTACAGTAGGCTTACTTAAGTTCAAGATGTAATGTACACCTAAGCCATCTAAACTGACAGGGAGAGGTCGATGCGAGAGAGAGAACCAATAAATCAGACTCCACTCAGTGACGAGCTACGACGAGTAGTGGTGATCGATACCGAGACTAGTGGACTAGACCCTTATCAACATAGCTTACTCTCAATAGGGCTTGTCCCTCTCTACACTGAAGAGCGCTTAGAGCTATTTGTATCGGAGCCATCAATCCTAGCTGACCCACGTTCAATGGCGATCCATGGCATAGATCTAGAATGGTTGTCGACAGTCGGGGAATCACCAAAAGTAATCTGTGAACGTTTTGAGACATTTCTCGCTCATCACTCGCACTCTCCAGTGATCCTCGCCGGACATAACATCACCTTTGATCTGCGATTTATGAAGCGCCTCTATCGTTTGGCGGACAGGCCTTGGCCTACATTGATCTCTCACCGTAGTTTAGACACCCACAGCATGCTTTGGCAGCTCGCCGCTTCGGGACAGATCCCCTTCGACGCCTGCTCCTCAGATGGAGCCTTCAGATATTTTAACTGCGCTCCGCTCCCTCAAGAGAGACATTCAGCGCTAGGCGATGCTTTGAGCACTAGAGAGCTGCTCCGCCTGATCTTAGCTCGATCCACGAACTCACCTTGATCATGTTGACCCGACGAGCCTAAACTAGCTCATCACGATTAGCCCTTTGGTAAACCGAAGAGATGAGGAGACGTTGAGATGAGTGGTGATGAAGAGAGGAATCGAGTGATGAGTAGACCCTCATTGTGTGTATCGATGATTTCAAAAGAGATAAGGAGCTTTATAAGAGTTCTCTTAAGATTTTGCACCGTCATGGTGAGCCTCACCGCGTGTCAACAGGGAGAGGAGAGCGCTCAAGGTAAAAACTCGACCTCACCCTCTATAGAAGCAAACGCGCCTAAAGCCTATACACCTCCGGTTGGATACACTGCGAGCTCAGGAGACCCTCTCGCTGCTTTATATGGAGGAACGATTCAGAGCGCTACAGGCTCTAATCAACCTAGGGGGCTAAACAATAAGGCGCTTCAGTCTAGATTCGATAAGCTCAAACCTGTCCCTCTCGATCATGAATTTCCCACCAAGTGGAGACGGGCTTTAAAGGGACTCAATGAACAAATCCCTCTGAAAGTCACCTCTTGGAGATCGAAAACCACCACCCGAATGGAGCGTGGGCAGAGAGACCGTGAGATCTATTTCAAGCTGAGATTACTCGGGACAAAGTCAGACGTCCAACGCTTAGCCCCACAAGCACTTAGAAAAGTTAAGGAATTCCGAGTCCTCCCTAAAAAACTCGGTGATCAACATGAGCATATCGCTGAGAAGGGTCGGGAGAGGCTTCTCCTTAACTATAGTGCGATCAAGAGCATAGAAAATAAAGTAAACCCTGTCCTCCTCGCGACGCTAAAGATCTCTTGGAATTTAAAAACTCCAGAGCCAAGAACGCTAGATAAAAACTGTCGTTATGTTCATGGCTTGCCACAGAGCATGGGTGAGGCTCGTGTTCCATGGGCTAAGCGACGCTTTCGTTCCACGAGCACTCGTCGCTTCGTGGAATGGTATGTTGAACGCTCTAAAGAGGGGCTCACTTGGCGGGCGACTTGGATTTATCGTAATGGCTCATATCGAGATAAAGCAGTCGGCTGGTGGACTGATAAGCTCAACGCTAAGAGCGCGACTCAAACCTCTCTCGCCGGTATGGAACAGACATGGGCCCTCTCGGATGGAGAGACACTACAGTGGTGGCCTGAGAGCGATCCCAGCTCTATGGGATGTAAAATCGCCGGTCCCCTCTTGAGCATCTCTACAGTAGCGCCCACGACACGCTAGGTGAACTGAGCCCATCTATGACCAATGAGGCTCTCCTAGGTCGATCTTTGCTTGACCTGCGGTCCGCTCATTGACCTCTCTAATGATCTCCTCTACCCCTTCATAAAGAAGAGTAGCGATGATCTTAACGCCCGTCGTGTATAGTCGTTCTTCGACCACCGCCTCGCGCTGCTCTAGAAGATAAAGGAGTGAGCCTTCAAAGGAGTAAGAGATCTCAAAAGAGACCACACATCGAAGCTGTAAATGCACCTGTTCAGCCTCACTGAGAACAGCCTGAGCGGCTGCCGAATATGCTCGGGCGAGCCCACCTGTACCGAGTTTTGTACCACCAAAATAGCGTACCACAGCCACACCAATACTCTCCAACCCTCTGCCCTCGATGATATTTAGGATTGGTCTCCCCGCAGTGCCAGAAGGTTCTCCATCATCGACGGTTCGAATATCATCAGTGTGAGCCCCTCGGTAAGCCCAACAGATATGACAGGCTTCTGAATGATCTAACCACAGCGCCTTTACTCTCTCCTCCATCTGAGCTCTTTGGGCCACCGGAAAGGCGGTAGCTATGAACCTCGACCCCTTAATCTTATCAATTTCGATAGTAAGCGCTTGAGCGATAGTGAGTCGGCTCTCTATCATGATTACAAATCAAAAGAGGGAGGAGACTCTACCCCATCCCCCTGTACAGGTGACATTTTAGAGGGAGCCTTAACTGTTTGATACTCTCCCTGCAGCTCACCCGTCTTAATGAATACTCGGTCGGGCGCTTCATCAAGGATCAGAGATAAGGGTTGATAATATTGCTCACGAGCTCTTTCGATTTTAGCTCGTCGCTTTGCAGAGACTCTTTGGCGCTGTCGAGAGGATATATCATATTCTAACCTATCCTGATTAAACCGCCAGCCCCCGATCACCTTAGCTTCCTCCTCTTCATCCTCCATCGCCCAAATCGTTCCGGTGTGGGAGAAAATCATCGCCCTCCTCTCTCCGATAAACATAAAATCCTTCACCATGAGCTCATATACTTTTGACATCACCTCGCTGTATTCTCTCTCACGCTGAGCTAAGTTGGTGACCTTTATCTCTACGCCTCTTAAATAAAATTTGAGCTCAGCGAGCGCGGGCGGGGGTTGAGATGAATCAAAGCGGGGGAAGACAATCCCAATTTTATGAGTCTTAAGAGGAGGACTGATCCCTTTGGGGGATAACTTAAGCGCTCGACGACGCTCATCAAACATTGAATCACCTAAGAGTCTCGGGTTCCACTTCAGCGCTCCGTCGTACTTGATCTTGATCCGATCGTCGCCATCGAATTGAATTTCCTGAAAATATATCGGGTACTTGACCGAAATATCATGATTAAAGAAGAGGAGCTGTAAGTGCTCAAAACGATGAATTGAGGGGGGAGTTTCCCCCTTCTTTGATGTACGAGTTCGCTCACCCACCTCAGAGTTTATGAGTGAGCCTTTGGACGCCTGAATGATCTCTAAACCATCAAACTCAATCGGGGTTTTAAGGTCGATATTGACAGTATATCCTTCATCGGCAAGGGCATAACTACAGGGTTGCCAGAGGCTCTTTGGGTCTCCATCAAATAAGTTAAAGGGAGTGTGACCTCTAAAGCCTCTCCACTGTCTCTCATCGAGACAATGTTTAGGATGGGGAGCGCTTACGTCCAAAACCTCTAAGTTTTGTTTTTTTTGTGGTGCCTTCGCGATACTGTCAAAAGGAGCAAGTCCACACATCAAAAAGAGTATAACCACCAAACTAGAGCTCTTTTTTAAGCTCTTATTAGCCTCTATAAATGTAATTATGTTCATAACTAAGCGCCTCACATTGAACTTTAGTCTCAATGATTAAATGATGATGCTCGTAAAAGCTAGCTTCACGACAATCTAGTTTCACTTCATCTATGATTGTTCTCTAGCGCTCTTTCATTCATTTTGCCTCGCTTACTGAGGGAGAGGAGCGCCGTGTCCGGGACCGATAATCTTTGCTCGATAGCTGCTGTAATTAAATTTGGGAGAGTGGAGATGATTATGGCAGGTCTCACATGTCTCGCTCGGAACTTTGAGATTAACATAAGACTCTCCTCCACCAATCTCAGCATGTTTAGCTGCCGGTCCATGACAAGACTCACACTGTACATCTTGGAGCTTTTCAGTGTGTCCGAGAGCTGAACCTCCCGGCTCTTGCCACCCGGTAACATGACAGCTCACACACTCCACATCAAAAGTTTTTTTAGCATCTACAAGGGTCTTCCAAGCATGAGCATGCCTTGTTTTCTTCCAAAACTCATCCGCATCAGGATGGCAGATTTGACACTCTGCAGCTCCTGCATACCCATTGCCGTTAGGTGGCGGAGGTTTGACTTGACTCGCGCTCTTCATATTAAGAGCCGCGAGGCTCTCTTGATACTTTTCTACTCTCTCTTTGATAACAGGGTTAGCAGGGATATTCTGATCGATAGGGATCAACTGATATTCTATCCGCTTCGCAGGGTGAGAGAGCGGGGCGAGGTTAAGTTTCTGACGTTGATCGATCAAAGCGCTAAGACCCGCTTTAGCGAAGGGAGATTGAGACATTCCCGCGAATCGCTCTCTCATTTTAATCTTTAGATCCAGTGACTTTAACTCACGCTGTCGATCTCCAACTGTATCCAGTAAGGGACCATCACTCTTCAGCCCATAGAGGCGAATCACTCCCAAGTGACGACCTCGATCACCAGCTTCAACAATATAAGAACGTTGTGACTGATCGTTATGTTCAACAGGAGATAGAGACTGCTCCTCTTGCGCTCCACGACCAAGAATCCATAGACTGACTTGGGGGAATTCGAGCGCTAAACGACGAAGTGAAGCTCTCGGCGCGGTGCTCATGACGATCAAGAGATCAGCTCCTTTAGATTCGAGCGCATTCACTGACTGTGAAATCAGAGATGAATACCCCGTATCAACATCTTGATGACCGAGCCCAATCACGCCGACCTTTGCTCCTTCAAGCTCAAGTAGCCGGCTGTTAATCGTGGGTAATGGAGTCTTCTCTAGCCCGCTCAGCTCTGGGAGTGGGTATTTCTTGCCAAGTTCTCTATAAAAGCTCTCTCCGGCCGCTCTATCGAGAGGTCCGGCGAGGTGAGCATCAATCTCAAGGTCACTTAGAATAGAGCGAATTAATGTCGCCTTCGCTCTCTCTTGAGCGAGAGAGTGATCTTTGAGATGAGCGTGGTCATGAAGGTGAGATCCTACCGTCAACACGGCGCTCGGTCCTCTCGACCTGTGAGTACGTATAAGCGCGTCAAGACGCTCTATGGCGCCTAGCTTCAGATCGATCGTACAACCGCAAGGCTCGATGTAACCCATGAGTTCACTGACCACCAAGACTTGAACATCAGCTGATTCTCTGGCTTTTTCAACAACCGTCTCGACAGAGGGTAGAGCTAAGCTCAAAGTCGGGGTCAAAAATGAGCAGAGCATCAACGTGATGATTCGCCTATATTGAATCGAAGACCCGTTTAACGGGTCCTTTGGCCTCGCTTCCATGTGGTCGATATCTCTATCACGTCGTTTAGTCATCATCTAACTCTCCGATCTGTTATACGGTCTCTTCAACTCGATACGTTGAGCAGGTTAAATACATCGCATAAGAATAAAAAAGAAGTTATGATCTTATCTTTATATTCTTTAGCTCGTTTGTTCATCAACGAGATTAGTGAAGGTAATCATCCATGAACACGACCTTAGTAAAGAAAGAGAGAGCGAGGAGAGCCCCTCCACTCAATCAGGTTTTTACTCTTGGCGCCGAGCTCACCGCAGAACAAAGAGATTTTTTAGAGGTTCATGGCTTTCTTCACTTCCGTGGTGTCCTCACTCCCGATGAGGTAGGAATAGTCTCTGATGCTCAAGAGCGCCTAGAGCGTCAATGGATTGAGCAAGATGTTCATGAGATACGTGGAGTCCCCATATTCTTCGGTCCAGGGCTAGGAGAACGAGAGGTTAGCTATAGACTCCCGTTTTGCTCTGAGTTTTCCCCAGAGCTGAAAACGCTCCTCAATGATCCTCGTTTCGAGCCGATTAAAGAGCTCGTCGGTAGAGATGTCAGAATCGGTCATAATGAACAAGACGGGGTCGTGATTAACCGTTATGTAAACGTTGAGGGAAGCGTGAGACCAGGTCTAGGCTGGCATACGGATGGACTCAGAGACCTCTTTTATCTCCGAAAGCCTCAAGAGATGCTCAATTTTGGTCTACACCTCGACCAAGTCAGCGCTGAAGAAGGAGGCCTACGACTCATCCCGGGCACCCATAAGCAGGGGATGCTCTCTATGATGTTTCGTAAACCCTATTTTATAAGTCATAAACCTCATAAGCACGAAGTCGCCGTGGAGACACTTCCCGGAGATATGACGGTTCATGATGGTCGCTTGTGGCACAGAGTCGCTCAAAACAAGACGCCTAACACTCAACGACGTAGTCTCTATGTCCCTTACATGACCGGCCCTCCAATCATTAGGACCGAAAAGAGTAAGACCGTTTTTTATCATAAGCTAGGTCGGCTCGCCCGACGATTCAAAGGGGGTCGTTGAACTCTTCATCACCCCTCTCCTCCTCTACCCCCATGATTAAGCGAGTTCTTATGAGTGAGCTACCTGAGAGGCTTGGTCCCTCTCTCCTATTCATTTATTTCATGATCGGTTTTGTTCTTGGAGCGTTCAGCACCATGGTTGGGCTTGCCTTTGTAAGACCCTATCTGCCTCCCGAAGCGACTTGGGTGAGCGCCTTAGTCGTTGCTCCGCTGATATTTGGAAGCCTACTAGGATGGCGAGTCACCCATCATGGCTCTCGAGCACAGCTCTCTTTAGGACAGGCGGTATTCACTGCTCTAGGGCTAAGACGTAGAGAGCTCTGACCTAGGTTTAATGATTTGAGGTCTCCCCTGAACGCTCAGATCACAATTGAGCTCCGTCGTTTCGTTGAGCTTATCTCTTGGCAGCTCGTTATAGCGTTTAGTTTGACCGTTCCTCTCCTTTTTGGCCAACTACTGCGCCTAAGATCGATCATCTGGCCAGTGAGTGAAGAGAGCTTACCAACTCTTCTATCCTTAATCGGTGGTGGGTCAATCATCCTCTTAGAAGTCGCCTTGCCGCTAGCAGCGCTAGGCTCAGTGATCTTGGGGTCGCGCCGTTGGAGAAGTCGAAGAGAATATCAAGACTGGTGGTCGATTGGGGGGTCACCGCTTCATTTCATTAGGCCCATCATCATCCTCTCTATAATCAATACATTGATCGGCTGGCATCTCAGTCAGCGAGTCACTCCACGTACGCTGAGGTCACTCAAATCAGTTGCAATCACTCTTGGCCAAGGTCATTGGCGGGCTATCATTCCACATCTCGCTGATCGCTTAGATCTACACACCCAGCCAATGAACCTGCTGAGAGAAGACCTAGCCATCACTCCTTTAATGAGCCCCCATACAGAGAGCCCCCACACAGAGAGCTCCCATTGGTTACTCAAGAGTAAAGCGAACGATAGATCTGAAGTTGGTTATACCTTTATCAAATGCGACTTTACCATGAGGGAAGAAGCATGTCTCTCCACATGGTGGTGGCGTTCTGATGAGCAGAGTTCAAAGCTCACACTTCATGATGTGAGGTATGTATCAAAACAGGCTCAACTTACATTGGGCCGATTAGACTTTAAACTACCGGCGGATATGAGACTCTCAAAATTATACAAGACCTTTGGGCCTCCCAATAGCCTAGATAACGACCAACTTGACCACAGCGTTCACCATCGCTTTATCTATCATAAGCGCTTAGCGCTCCCCTTACTGAACCTGATCTTAATGCTAGTCGGTGCCTGGTCGGGTTTAAGCCTCAACCTAGGGGGGTGTTTAATAGTCGCCGTAACTATGGTGTCCGGCGGGCTAGGGCTCCTTCGAGCCTTGGAGCTGTGGGCGAGGATGGGACACCTCTCTCCCTTAGTCGCCGCTTGGTTGCCTACTTTGATTTTATTAATAGTCACCGCTTGGGCGCTTCGAGACCTCATGAGGAGACCTCCGCAACACATCTGAGCTCCTCACTCCTCTTCGAGTGGACAACTCTGCGACCATATAAGAGTATATCCTTGAGAGCCTCCCATGCCCCGAGGCCCTCTGACCACGATCTCATAGAGACCTGGCTCAGGTGCTTCAATCTCAACTTGCTCAGTAGGGTTTAGATCATCTAGGCAACGAGCATTGCCGCGGGGTGCATAGACGAGGTCAGCCGTTAACTCGACGTTTTCATTAACATCTATATCTCCTGATGATCCTGAAACCGATTCCGTTGACCAAAGAGAGGAGAGACGATCAACAACACAATGTCTCGCTGGGGAGAGGTCGATGACCCCAAGGTCATCTTCTCCTCCTTCAAAGCCTTCTACCTTAAGAGGAGGAGGAGAGAGGACCCATGGACCATAGGCCTCACCACTTGGTGAGATCACCGCTAGATCTAGATCATGGATCAGCTTACTCTCCCAGCTTGGCGTAATAATAGAGCCGGGGGGATCATCCCAAGTGAGAGTCACTCGTAAGGGTCCAAGGTCACCCACCTGTATCTGGACACGCTGAAACTCTCCGGGAGCGATCGTTCCCTCAACCCAGCGGGGGCTCTCCGACCCATAGTCGATGAGGCGACTCATCGCGGCAGCGTCGAGGAGGCCGTAACCGGTGGTAAAGTCCGGTCCTTTTCCATAGACTGAGGGAAAACCGGTATCTGGATTATTTGATGCCCTTGGCGGAGGCTGCATCCTGCTTAAGTCACGAGCGCTCTGGATCATGAGACCTCGGATGAGAGCGGGAGAGGGTGGATGATTCTCTAGATCGTAGTTATGTTGCTCAGCGAGCTGCTGTAAAGCTGTCGCACCTACGCCCGCTGCGGCAGGAGAAGCCATTGAAGTCCCCGATACGAAATCATATCCTCCCCACATACTAGTGGTATAAACGCCCCCCCAATAAATCGCCGGAGTGATCCTTAAACGGCTGATATCGCCATTCCACTCATCATCGAAGCGATAGCTAACTCGGCTCCATTCATCTTGTTGAATAGACTCTTCATGCCTTAAGAATCGAGTCTCATCATAACCTCGACCAACATCATCTCCCCATCGTAACATCCATACCCGAGGAGCAGAGTGGCTGCTCTTAATTTTTTCTCTCCCCACGATAGAGGGGAGGTCATAAGTAGAGTCATTTGGCAGTCTCACTCGATACTCGTAGCTAATCGATTCATAGTTGTCAGCGTCAATCACGGGCTCTTCTTCCCCTCTTGACCATGCGATGCGAGTGCTGTAGGAGCCGAAAGTCTCTCCGGTAAGAACGCCCTCATCGAGTCTGACCGATTCAGGATCGAAAGCCCCTTGGCCGGTCCATGAACTTAATTGTGAGTGAGGGCGCCCCCATTTCCACACCACATCTGGAAGACCTGTCTCGGGTTTCGCATGAACCCTGATCTCTCCCAAGTCTATTTCAAAACCTGATAATGGCCGTTCATCGCTAGAGCCGGGGGCCATAATATCTGGTTTAAGCCGTCCATCGAGCGTCGGTCCTAATGAAGAGAAGTCTGAGGGCTGAGCGTCATTGCTCTCCACAGAGCCTACCAAGATTCCATTCTTAAGATTCACTAAGAGACCATAATATCCATGTAGCCTCATAAAGATATTTTCTTGGGGATAAAGCCCGTTATTCCCCGCTGAGAGGAAGATTGGACGAGGAGGAGTAGAGAAGGCTTGTCCTTCAACGAGGCCTCCACCTGCGAGCTGATCATCGCTGATCATAACTCCTGAGATAAAGGCATCATAGCCTTGGGGCTCATTGGTATAAAAGCCATTACCGAAAGTGTGGCTGTGATTGGCGAGATGAGCTTGTTGTTGATCAAACATCTGGGTCCAGGGGGGCTCATCACTCGCATCTCCAGTGCCATACATGAGGTAGCTCTGAATTTCACGAACCATCGGGGCTTGCCCACGCCATTGGAACGGCCCATTAGGAAGACCTAGCGGACCAGAATGATCCACGCTAGCGTAGCCATTACCCGCTAGGATCCCGGCCACAGTTGTTCCATGGCTATCCCACTCACCGGGAGGTAGGTCACCACGAACTCGGTCAAAGGCTACCTCTCCCTGTTCATTATACATGTAAAAGTCAGGGTGAAGCGCTACCCCTGAGTCCATAATGGCCACCCGAATACCTTCGCCGGTCCATCCATTAAATTGAGGATTACGCCTGCCCGGTAAAAACGCTGGTTCGGTCACTGCGTCTATCCCCATGATCTCTCGACTAGGGGAGTTCAGCAAAGTGGGTTTGATTTCAGGAGCGCTGATTAAGAGAACTCTAGGGTGGCGAGCGATATCGCGCCAAGCCGCTGTTGTGAGTTGCCGCGGCGGAGAAGTATATCTTACACTCAAGACCCTCTTTAGCTCATCAGCAGAGGAGGAGTGAAGCGTATGCATAAAGTTTACTGTTAGATCTCTATCTGCATAATCTTCAAGCAATGGCTGTCGAGACATCGCAGAGAACGACCTCAAGCTAGGATGCTTTAGCAGCTGAGCGAGCTCTTCTTTAGACTGAGCCCAGAGGGTGAAGCGAGCGATCAAATTCTCTTCAGCTGGAGCAGCCGTTACCGCAGCTCGGAGGGCGTGATCAAATTTATCCTGCCAGCTGAGCAGATGTATCCCTGGCGGTAATGAATGAGGGATCGAAGAGAGACTCGCAAGCCAAAAGCCTCGTCCAATCGGCTCTATGAGCCTCGCGCTATCTATCAGTACTGCGTTAGATAACACCGCTAAATTCTCACCGAGCCCCCACAATGTACGCGCCTGATCAATGGAATTGAGCCCTCGCTCCCGCTCGAGTTTTGACACATTGTGATCACTAGAGAATTGTCGCCAATGACCAAAGATCGAGCGTCTCTCATCGCTCATAGCTTCTGTGGCTTCTGAGCTCTCTGTGTTTAAGTTGAGTTCAGCGCTCGAGACCTCCTCTAAAGGGGTCGTCATCATTGCGCCTTGAATATCACCTAAGAGACAAGCGAGATCAGGCAGAGCAGGCTCTACAGTGTCTCCGGCGCTCTCTCCGGCGCTCTCTCCGGCGCTCTCTCCGGCGCTCTCTCCAGCGCTCTCTCCAGCGCTCTCTCCGGCGCTCTCTCCAGCGCTCTCTCCGGCGCTCTCCCCGGCGCTCTCTTCACCCAGTAGCTCTGCACCTTCTTGATCTCTACAACTCACGGAGAGAACTAAGCTGCTAAAGCACAAAGTAATGATGACCTGTTGCCTCTTGAGAATAGATAAGGGATTCATGCTCATGTTAAACACCCTCAGTCCCTCGCGCCGACAATGAGCGCACCAATCTCTTCGTAATTAAAATGATAGTTCTCTCCACAGAAGTGACAGGAGATATTCATCTCACCATCTTCTTCGCGGATCTGAGTGAGCTCTGCTTTTCCCAAAGTGAGCAGTGTACGAGCGAATTTAGGTCGCTCACATGGACACTTAAAACTGATAGTAGACTCTTCTAGAACTTCATAATCATCCATAAATAATAATTCTAGGAGATCATCTAAGGGATGTTCTGCATTGAGGATAGACTTTAATGGGGGGATCGTCACAACTCTTTGTTCTAGGGTACGTAGGGTTTCGTCCGAAGGGTTGGGTAGACTCTGCACAAGATAACCACCAGTGATTAAGCCATCATCGGTGATACTCTCACCTAATCCACAGGCGGTCGGAATTTGCTCACTAAACATAAAGTAATAGGCGAGATCTTCAGCGATACCTCCAGTGAATATGGGCACTGTGCCTCGATAGGGTTCACCGGCGTCAGAGGTCTTAATCAGCGTAAATCGTCCTTGTCCGACGACAGGACTGACCTCGGTCTCAGGCTCTGCTGCTGCCGCAGGTTGATTCGCTGTAACTCTGAGCTCTCCCTGAGCATTAGAGAGGGCGTAAAGTTCACCGAGAGGGCCATCCCCATTGACCTGAATTCCGACTTGTTGTCGGCCCTTTAAAGTAGCTGACAGGAGACCAACTGCGGTCGCTGCTCTCGACATAGCCAAGAGACCTTGAGCGCTAGGTTTATGAGCTTCGAGGATCGTTTGAGTGATCGGTGTGCTCAGTCCTACTACAAATTTGAGCTCTTTGTTTTGGGCTACGCCACGTAAGACGACCCCTGCTTTACTAATCTTGCCCATATTATTATCCTCTATATTACCACACACTATGTGTAGGTCACTTGATCTTTAAACGTCCCAATTTGCGTTGATGAGATCATTAATGATCTCTTTGGTTCCTGTTTTTATTGACCTAGGTGAAAAATATCTCATTTGTAAATAAGTCAAGCGCTCTATCAAAGCGATTGAAAAAGGTCACGTCTAGCAGATTCTAAACGAAACTCAAATTCGCCTTCCGTTCCGACCCTTCGACTACATTGCCAAGTGACCCATACTCTCTTCGATCGGTCGGTGATCACTTGAGGAGAGAAGCCACAGAGCGCTTCTTCTCCACTCTCTACAATCTCTATTTCCCAGGGTCCCGCTAACGCCTCATCATCAAGAACTGTCACCTCGGTTCCACTCTCTTCCATCTCCTCATTGTCACCCATCTCTTGACTCTCTTCACTTTGGTTATTACCCATTGTTTGGAGCGCTTCAGGATAAGTAAATACCACGGCGTCATCACTCGGTCGGCACTCTTCTACCTCGGCGGGACCGCAGCGATACCAAGCGATCCCGATACGCCCATCCGGCAAGACTGTCATCGACGGAGAGTGACCTTCATTATAGCGTGGATCTCCGAGAGGTATACGTCTCCAAGCTGAGCTGTCGGCGAGCTGAGTGAGATCTGAGAGCAACGCTAAAATAGGCCGCCTCGCTTGGGGGTCATAATATGTGACAGCGACTCCCTCACCATAAGCGATGATACTCGGTTGACCACGCGTTGGGCCTCCAAATACCAAACCTCTGAGCCACTCACCAGACTCATCGCGTCTAGCGAGCCATAGACCTTGACGTTGTCTCTCTGCCATTTGGGCATCAAAAGAAATGTAATAAAGAGCTAAAAACTGACCCGCCTCGGTGATTAAGGCTTGATTATATATTCCTGCGCCTTCGCCTAGGTCGATGACCTCATAAGACCAAGAACCTCCTCGGGTCTGTAGAGCGACCTCCAAGTCAGCCCTCACTAAGTCATCACGCTGTAAGCTACCACCGTGTACATCTTGATAGACGATCATTCTCGAACCATTTCGAGCAATAAACTGACTTGGCCAATAACCAACCACAAAGCCAAAGTCACTCGCCGCCTCTCCCGACATCGCCTGATCACTCGTTTCTGCGACATATTCTACGTCCCACTCAGAGGCGTCGGGATCTGTACTCGGGGTAAAGACACTCAAGTTTCCTCCCCCACAATACCTCAACTCTGGGATCGCTTCTCCGGCGATTGAGGTGACCATAGGCTGTCCTGAAGAACTATAGTCAAGATCAAGTCCGGGAGGATTGCCTAATAACAGTGGGCGCGAGACCAGCTGTGAGAGCCATCCCATCTCTGATTCCCAGGAAGCGAAACGAAGCGACCATCTCACCTCTGAAGGGGGATCATCTACCTCAATCTCTTCACAGGGCTGACCCTCTTGACCGTCAGTGCTCCAATAAGCAACTCCAAGTTGGCCACCCGGTGAGAGTGATAACTTAGCGTGAAGGCCCATCCCCTCTCCCTCGATCATATATTTCTCAAACCATGGATCATCTTTAAATGGAGGTCGAGGGCGAGGTTTCCGAGGAGGCGGAGGGGGGTCTTCTGCAGACTCTCGATGGTCAAAACAAGCTGAGCTGAACAGAGCGCAGAGGAAGGATAGAGTGGTGATTAGCCAAAACTGACGAATTAATGTGTGATGCCATAAGACGAGAGAACGCGGGCTCCACTTCTCTTTTAGTCGTTCATTTGAAGAATCGCGAGTGTGCATGTTAGGTTCATCCAAGTCATGAGATACATAATCCTAACAGCATACACTCAACTGTAGATAAGTCTAAAGCTAAGTAAAAGCTCTATGGTGATGGATGCTCCACTGTTCATTTAGAAGATTAAGTCACTTTTAGCTCAAAACTTAGCATGCTCTCAAATTCCTTAGATCATAGCCAAGCGAACCGAGCATCAAGAGCGCAGTCGCCCTTGAGAGGTAGAGTGCCGAAGAGATGAACTTTTGTTCTCTGTAGTATTCGACGATCCATATTCCACATAGAGGATCAAAGCTCAATAAAGCGCCTAAACTAGAATCAGCATGTTCGTACCAAACATCCGTTGGGTATTCGGTTATGAGAGTCATTAATCAATCCTTTCGTCCCCTGTGTTAAGGTTACTAAATCAGCGAGATACTCTCTCCTAACTGACTCAATATACTAAACACTTGATCAGTCATATTTGTGACTCAAATCTGAAAAAATAATTTCTCTGAGTAGATTTTTTGTGCTCAGGCTTTCACTATGTAATGATAATTCTCTATGTAATGATGGTAATGTTAAATATCTTTTCGCCCCCCTTCTTAGGTCTATTGTTATAAAACAGCTTATGAGTGATATCACGATCGTATTTGGAACTGAGACCGGCAACTCTGAAAGTCTCGCTAAGATGACCAGCAAAAGACTGCAGTCTCAAGGTCATCAAGTCTTAGTCATGGATCTTGAGGAGTTCTCTGTTGACAAACTTCTTCAAGTGAAACATCTCCTTGTCATTACGAGCACTTATGGGGAAGGGGAGCCTCCCGCTAATGCCGAAGAATTTTATGATGACTTAATGAGTGATGACGCTCCCAATCTCTCTCATCTATCCTTTAGCGTGTGCGCGCTCGGTGATCAGGACTACGACCTCTTCTGTCAATGTGGCAAAGATATCGATGAACGTCTACAAGAGTTAGGGGCGAGTCGTTTCGCTGCTAGAGTCGATTGTGACGCTGATTACTTGGAATTTGAAGATTGGTGGCATGGAGTAGAAGTGGGGCTTAAGAAGATGATGCCCCCCTCTTCCACAGCGCCCCAGCAGTCCGCTTCTCAGCAGTCCGCTCCTCAGCAGTCCGCTCCTCAGCAGTTCGCTCCTCAGCAGTCCGCTCCTCAGCAGTCCGCTCCTCAGCAGTCCGCTCCTCAGCAGTCCGCTCCTCAGCAGTCCGCTCCTCAGCAGTCCGCCCCACGGCTATCACCATTAGCGTTAGGCCTCAATCCTTCACCTCCACAGAAGAAAATAGTGGAATCGACGGTCCGCACAGATATGGCATCACTCTCTTCAGGCCAACGCTCTCAGAACTTACCTATTGGAGTGAAGAAGAGACCTTATTTTGCTGAGATCATCGAAAACTACAATCTAAACCACGTCGATAGTGAAAAAGAGACGAGGCATATTTCTTTCTCTCTTGAGTCCTGTGAAACCGATTACCAAGTCGGTGATGCGCTTGGGGTATACCCTCGTAATGATAGCGATCTAATCAATGAGATCATCCATTATGGCGGTCTCAATCGAGATGAACGCCTCCTATATGATGGTGAGTACCTAAACCTCTTTTACATCCTCAAATATAAACTTGATATCGTTAAGATTGACCCACGACTCATCGAGCTACTCTCTCCACACCTTATCCCCGCTCAACTTAAAGGGATCATAAGTGACCGCAAAGCGCTCAAAACCTTCATCGATGAGCATCATATCATCGACCTCTTTAGAAGCGGATACCTCCAACCGAGCGCCACTGATCTTGTCAAAGCTCTTCGAGCTTTATCTCCCCGATTATACTCTATTTCTTCAAGCCCTCTCGCTCATCCTGGAAAAGTTCACCTCACCGTTGATGTACTGCGCTATGAACTTTATGGATCCACGCGAAAAGGCGTTGCCTCTAATTTCTTAGGGGATGCTGAAGTAGGCTCCTACGCATCTGTTTACGTTCATCCCACTAGGGATTTTAAGCTCTGTGAGCCTGATAAACCAATCATTATGATTGGTCCAGGTACCGGAATCGCTCCCTTTAAAGCGATGCTCGAAGAGAGAGAAGCGACTCGTTCCCCAGGCAAGTCATGGTTATTTTTTGGGGCTCAGAGGAGTAATTATGACTTCCTCTATAAAGAGTCGCTTGAAAAGTGGGTACAATCGGGAGTGATTAGTCAGCTCAACTGCGCTTGGAGTCGTGATCAAGAACAGAAGGTCTATGTACAAGATCTCATGTATCAACATAGCGTTGGGATATGGGCTTGGATGGAGGCGGGTGCCTATATTTATATCTGTGGAGATGCTAAGCGAATGGCGAAAGATGTGCATCAGACTCTCTTACGCATCATCAGAGAGCAAGGGCAGATGAGCGAAGAGGCGGCTGAAGAATATATGGGACGTGTGAAGTCAGAGAAGCGTTATCTCCGCGATGTCTACTGAGCTCAAACATTCCTCAGAGGATGAGAAGTCTTCAGAAACCTTTGAAGGAGACCTCTCTATTACCTCTCTTTACACCGCAGGTGTTTGGGAATGGGCTCAAATCGATGGTGCGATGTATCTCGCCAATGATGATACTCGACGAGTATTTAAAGTAACGAATGTTGCGATCTCAATTATGAGAATATTTCGCTGGGGTCTACCTAAATTACCTGAAGGACTCGCTCAAAGACACATCCTGATAGATCAACTCACCTTCGAATATCGACCGCATACTATTTTAGAGCTTGCGGCGGGTTTATCGATGCGTGGTTGGCGAATGACACATCATCTCCATGAGGGAGACTTGCCTCATCAGTATATAGAAATAGATCTCCCGCATGTGGTCAGATACAAACAAGATCGACTACAATCTCTCAGCTTACCTCCAAAGCTGAGAGTGATCGGAAGCGACCTCAAAGATCTAAGTCTGCAGCGAGTAGAAGAGCTCATCGGCCAAAGTGAACGCTCATTGGTGATCGCTGAAGGTATTTTTATGTACCTCACTTCCAACGAGGTCGAGCGGCTTCTCACGGTGATTACTCCTCACCTTAGCAAAGGGAGGGGACGCTTACTCTTCGATTGGGTCCCGACCATTGAACAACCTAAACCGGGTCTCATTGGTCGGGGTCTAAGCTTCTTAATGAAGCTCTTCACCGGTGGAGATAGCTTCCAGAGAGATGAGCGATCTCGAGAACACATGAGCACCTTATTAGAAGAATATGGCGCGCGCTCAGTTCAAGTGATCGACCCACGAGCTGTGGCGATTGAGCGATCACTTCCTTTCTCTGAGCACCACACACAACAGCTCATCTTCTGCGCGGACTTTTAATCAACGCTGAACTCCGACCTCGCTGAATTTTACTCAGCATGAAGTCTATTCTTCACGCTCTACGATGATTTGAAAGCTCTTCTCATTATTGTTAATATCCTTAATGATCACTGAGACAGGGTAACCGTCTTCGGCGCAGCTAATAAGTCCACCCTCTTCATCATTTCGATCATAGGTCCAAGAATAATACATACGACAGCTCTCGGCTCCGCAAGCGTTTAGCTCTTCGCCTGACTCTCTCGCCATCGCTAACTCTTCAGAGGTTGGAGCAGGTAGAGGGGTCGCTTCCATGGGAATGCTAGTGTTTCGATAGTCAACATAGGGATTAATCAGCGTATCACTCCCTTGTAGATCCTCTATAACAAAACTGATTTCAGCGAGAGCGAGCGCTCCTTCTTTTCTCTCACAGAGTGCCGAAACCTCAGCACCAATGACGCTTGGAGAGTCATTTGGAGGAGGGTCATC
Organism: uncultured bacterium; assembly: GCA_943788935.1. Classification (GTDB taxonomy): domain Bacteria; phylum Myxococcota_A; class Bradymonadia; order UBA7976; family VGTA01; genus CAKZRU01. The sequence continues at coordinate 48,585 of CALSSE010000003.1, forward strand.
ACAAGCGATGAAGAGCGTGAATCCAATCAAGATGAGAAGAAGTAGCGTCGATAGAGAGTACTCTCTATTGGGCGATGAGAGAGGAGAGTGGTGTGGTCGTGATAGCATAAAGGCTCCTTGAGCAAGGGAGGGATCTTCAAGAGCGTGATCTACTTGGGTATACACTACTGATGATCTACACTAAACTCATCTCAGTTCAACCTCAACCTTAGCGCGTGAGGAGTAATCGCATGATCAAGGGAACTCAAGTACCGGTACACACGTTTTCTCAAGGAGATCATCAAAATAAAGCAGGGTCTGACACTAGCCACGATCGACCCTTAGTGCTTGTTATAGATGATGAGCCGGCGATCGGTGAGAGTCTTACCTATTCATTACAGGGTGCAGGTTTTAGCTCTATCACCGCCATGAGCTTGGGAGAAGCCGACACCTTACTTCAAGAGCATGGTACCCACATCTCACTCGTGATTTTAGATCTATCACTCCCCGATGGACATGGTTTTGACTGGTTAAGGTCTTTACGAACGAGCTCTTCATTACCGGTGATCATACTCTCTAGCCATGACGATGAGATTGAACATATTGTCGGCTTAGAAATAGGTGCTGATGACTTTATCGATAAACCCTTCTCTCCCCGCGAGGTCGTCGCCAGAGCCAGAGCCATCCTTCGTCGTATACATAGACCCAACCCTACTACAATATCGGATCACCTCTCTCCCATAGAGAAAACACAAGAGAAAGCACAAGAAAAAGCACTAGAGAAGAACAATCATCAGAGAGAAAAAAGAGCATCAGAGATCGCTGATGAGGAGTTAATTATTATAGACTACTCGCAATATAAAGTCTTCGTTGAGGGTGATTCTTTAGGCCTATCTCAGCTAGAATTTTCACTTTTTGAGACGCTTCATTTAGAGCGACGAGTACATACTCGAGCTCAGCTCCTTCACAAAGCTTGGCGAGGAGGCGTATCAGTAAGTGAGCGAACGGTAGATGTCCATATCACAGGTCTTCGAAAAAAGTGGGCCGAGTATCGACGAGAAGAGCTCATCGAGACCATTAGAGGTGTAGGTTACCGCCTCGCCGAGGATATACCCAAAGTCATGACCCGCGGACAACCCATAAAATGAATATATTTGGTGCTTCGGAAACCATGGGACTCGTCTGGGGAGGAGTGGGGTTCATCACCTTTAGCTATGCCCTTAGTCGAGTCCTTAGAGGGAGTAAGCATGGGTACTCCATACGCTTACAGCTATTCTTTACTTTATTTGTTACCTCTATGATGAGCACAACCTTGATTGGGGTATGGGCGATTAATCGTATAGAGGCAAGAGCCGCGCTCCTCTTTGAAGAGAGTGGTCTCTCCACGGAGATGTTCGAACAATTTTTTAAGGACTTCGGCGCTAAGACCGGTCTAATTCTCGGCTTATTAGTCATGATTTCAGCGGGCGGTGCTTGGGCGCTTGGACGAGGCCTAGCGTCACCGATTGAGCGTCTCGCCGCCGCCGCTGAGAATGTATCTATCGGCGGTGATATCTCTTCGTTACCTCGTCCGCCGGGCCGCGAAGTGAGGCGACTAAGAGAGTCTTTAGTGGTGATGCATGAAGCTTTAGAAGATCGGCGTCAATTCGAGATATTTATCGCTGATCTCTCTCATGATCTTAAGAACCCGGTAGCAGCGATCAAGGCCTCAGTAGAGGTGCTCCAAGCAGGGGCAGCAGAAGAGAGAGAGGCCCGCGACCGGTTTATACTTCGTATCGATGAGGCCAGCGAGAGATTGAACCTCCTCCTCTCTGATTTTTTAAGTCTCGCTCGCCTAGAGTCGAGAGGCATCCGCTTAGACCCTAAACCCTTCTCTCCACTCCTCTCGCTTACCAGCGCCATTAAGTCATTAGAGAGTCTCGCTCAACTCAAAGAGATCAACTTAGAGATTCATTTCATTCAAGAGCACATCTCTAATGATTCATCTACACACACTCAAGAGGAGTCTTTAGATCATCGATCAACGGTCAAAGGTAGTCATCGTTGGCTCACTCGTGCTTTTGAAAATCTCATCTCTAATGCCATCAAGTTTAGCCCAGTCGGCTCGACAGTATGGCTCGACTACTACATCCTCCCTCTTGAATCTCAATGGTGTCTCGTAATCTCTGATGAGGGGAAAGGTGTACCCCAAGAGATGGTCGACGAGCTCTTTATACGCTTTGTCAGCCGACATGATTCTCCTTATAGTACTCAAGGCGATGAGCGAGCTCAGCCCTCTGTTCTCCCCGAAGGCACTGGACTCGGTTTAGCGATTGTTAAGCAAGTTATTGAGGCCCACAGAGGAGAGGTACTGTTGATATCTCCTTTAGCAGAGCTCGAGAGGAGTCATCGTGAAGTGACAGGCGCTCAATTTGTAGTCAGCTTACCTCTCAGCGACTGAGAACACAGCTCCTCTAGGAGTTCTTTACAGTGCCTCTCGGCGACCTCTCTTGGCTAACTCTCTGTGAGGTCGGCATGTACACAAGAAATCAAGCCTTCAATAGTGTGAGGGAGAGCCACCCCTCTAACTTTAAATCCATACCGTAATGCCGCTCTCTTAACGACTGGTCCGATCACATAAACGTAACAGCGTTCTCGGATTAGATTAAGATATGGTTCACTCATCTGCTCTATAAGATGCATAATGGTAGAGTTAGAAGTAAACAAGAGAGCTCTCGCTCGATTCTCTCTGACCGGAGCAATTAACTGCCTCTTCACTTGTTCATTTAAGATCGAGGTCACCGTCTGATAAAGCGGACAGATCCAAACCTCTCCTCCGCGAATTCTCAGAGCTTCCGGGAGTAACTCTCTCGCTTCAAGGGCCCTTGGGATCAATATTCTTGACCCCTCTACGCCCTCTCCTTGAAAGACCGAGAGTAATCCCTCTGCATGAAAATCTTGCGGGATAAGATCTACACTGACTTGAAGTGTACTCAAAGCTCTCTGAGTGCTGCTTCCCACGCAAGCAACTTTAGGAGCGCGAATCTTCTGATCCACTGACCCTGATGGTGTGTACTTGAGCGCTCCCCGAATTCCTCCCGCATGAAGCCAAGTTTTCTCAGCGAATAAGACAGCGTTTACGCTAGTAAAAATCACCCAATCAAATCGCCATAAGGTCTTCATAACATCACGCTCAGGGATCATCCATGATCCTCGATCATATCGAGAGTCTCCCGATGGTGGAGGATCAACAAACTTGATCGTCGGCGCTAAAATTACCTCAGCCCCGAGATCACGGAATTGTTGACTGATCTGTTGATTCTGATGCGAGGCACGAGTGATCACGATCTCAACGTGATTAAGTGGAGCATGATCTGGCGATAGCGTTCTCTCAGTCATCTCTCTGCTCCCTGATAGCTCTCCTGATGATAGGCTCACTGTCCATCTAGTGATCGGAGCCTGTCTCGCTTTGAAACCTTCGTCAATGAGTTGACCTAGTTAGACTGTCGAAGCGCTGCGAGGACTTTGTCACCCCCTTGTTGAAGTAAGTCGCTCGCTAACTCTGACCCAAGCGTCTCCGGACTCTCATCACCGATCTTAACCCCCTCAAAATACGATACACCATCGGGCGAGCCAACAAAGCCCTTAATCCTAAGACGAGAGCCATCGACCGTCGCTAAAGCGCCAACGGGTACCCTGCAGTCACCTTCAACTCCCGCTAAAAATGACCGTTCAGCCTTAACACAGCGGGCGGTAGGCTCATGATGAAGAGGTGCGAGGAGCGACAGCGTCTCCTGATCGGTCTCTAAGCACTCTATCGCCAAAGCACCTTGAGAAACGGCGGGGATGAAGGTCTCTGGGTTCAGAGGTAAATATTCATAACCTTCTTCTTGATTAAGCTCTAAACGAAGTATACCTGCCATCGCTAATAAAACACCATCGACCCTTCGATCTCCAGTCTCTTGAACTCGCCCCATTCGAGTGGGAACATTACCTCGAATCGAGGTCACACGGGCTTCAGTCCATCTACGCTTAGCTAGACAAGCTCTCCTGAGGCTAGAGGTGCCAATGAGGGAGAGATCAGGTAGTTCTTCACCTTGCCGATAGATTAAAACATCCCTCACATCTCCTCTAGCAGGGATCGCCCCTAAGATAAGTCCTTCGGGGAGTGCGGTGGGCATATCTTTTAAGCTGTGAACAGCGAGCTGAATCTCACCTCTTAGCATGGCGTCTTCAAGCTCTTTAGTGAATAAGCCCTTACCCCCTACCTCTGAGAGTGGGCGATCGAGAATACTATCACCCCTCGTCTTAAATATGACGAGCTCCGCTTCAAGGCCTGAATGTGCTTCTTCTAGCCGACGCTTAACTTCATTAGCTTGCCACAGCGCGAGGGCTGAGCCTCGAGTACCGATCTTAATCAACATGAGCTCTCTCTAATAGTAAAGGTTAGGGGTCCTCGCTTGAGGGTGACAGATCTTCTTCAGGTAAAGTAAGTTTAAAGAGCGTGGACACGACTTCAATCACGTCCTCACTTTGAGGATGATGAGCGAGGCTCTTTAATCCTGTGAGCACATCATGAAGAATTTTATTGGTCAAGCGATCACCCATCTGCCGCAGCAATTTTTCTTGTGCTTGATTCATCACGACCTCCTTAGAGAGAGCCCAATCGATCTCTTGTGTCTTAAGGGTATGTACCTTGGTTCGTAGCGCGGTGATCAGAGGCCCTAGATTACGTTGAGCTCGCTCTCGATGAAACTTTAAAAGCTCCTCCTTAACTAGCTCTTCAGCGATCGTTGCTTCATTCGCCCGTTGAGCCATATTTTCATCGGCGATTTGACTTAGATCATCGACGTCATAAACATAGATATTTTCTAAGCGATTAACCCGTGGGTCAACATCACGCGGAACCGCGATATCGATAATAAATAATGGCCTATATTTTCTAGACTTTAAGGCAGCTTGGGCGATTTCTGGGGTAATGATTGGCTCCTGAGACCCCGTAGAAGTAATCACTATATCAGCTGTGACTAACAGCTCTGATAATTCACTCAGAGCTCTCGGACTCCCGTTGAGCTTTTCAGCAAGAGCAACCGCACGGTCGAGATTTCTATTAGCGACGAGCAAACGCCCCACGCCGTCTTGATGGAGATGACGAGCGGCGAGTTCTCCCATCTCCCCCGCTCCGATCAACAGCGCGGTCCGTTCACTAAGATCTTCAAAGATGTGACGCGCCAAGCGAACCGCGATGCTGCTTACCGAGACAACATGCTTAGAGATCCCCGTTTGATTCCGCACTCTCCTCGCAACTAAAAACGCTCTTTCCATCAGTATACTTAGGTCACCAGATGTTTCGAATGATTGACTCTCCTCGAGCGCCTCCTTGAGTTGGCCAAGAATTTGTGGTTCCCCTATCACTAGGCTATCTAAGCTAGAGGCGACCCTAAATATATGATGGAGAGCTTCATCTCCTCTATGAATATAAAAATGTTTTATCAGCTCATCGATAGGGATTTGACAGCGCTCTGAGACAACATCAGAGATCATCTCCAATACTTGATGGTCGGTGAGACCCTCTTCACCTAAACTCAAAGTAGAGCTCAAACCGTAGAACTCGACGCGATTACAGGTGGAGACAACCATCGTTCCTCCACTCAACCGCCTCTTGAGCGTCTTAATGAGCTCTGCCTTTGACTCGCCCTGTAGCGCGAGCTGCTCCCGAATGTGCAGCGGAGCTGTCTTGTGATTAAGACCGACAACGATGAGGTGGTCTGTCGCTAGCGCGCTTGACATGATTCCCTATTTCCTCATCTTCACTATCGAAAACTGTAGCTAGCTGCGACGAGGAGAATCCCGATAAAAGCGATCAGAGTGAGCCATGCCGCTCTCTGTCCTCTCCAGCCTGCGGTGAGTCGGGCTTGTAACACACCACCATAAATACTCCAAGAACCAAGAGAGACTAAATAACTCAGAGAGAGCTCTCCGCTCCCTCCAAAAGCATAAGCGCTCCCTACCAAGAGCGCTCCTGTGTACAACGGAAAGCCGATGAGGAGACCCTTGAGATTAATCTCATCTAAAGTACTCAAAGAGGGGAGGCGCTTTGATCCCATGACCAGCTGTTTTGATTTTAGTCGCTTAGCGACGACCAAATAGAGACCGCTCATCGAAGCCGATACAGCGAAAGCAGCTAGCCCTGCAACAGCGAGCGCAATGTGTATGATTAGTGTGGTTGGCATCGATGAGTCTACCGAGGGAGCTGTGAGTGATGGCTCTCCGGAGAGTTGGTATGAAAACACAGCCAACAGCGCGATTAAGGCGGAGATGACACCTCCAAGAGAACGCACTTTCACCCGACGGTCAATGAGACGATAACTCAATCCAACCGCTAATGCAGAGAGACCAAACCATAGCCGACTCGCGCCTTGCCCTCCGGTATGCAATAGCCAACAGACAAGGAGCAATGACCAATATCCTAAGCTGATGTCTAAAGAGATCTTAGACCACCACTTTGACCGCTCTTCTCCCGCGTCATTTCCTCTCCACATTGAGGAGAGATGTAAGACGCCACTCATCGCGAAAAGAGTAGCTCCCCCAATAAACCATGGATCAAGATCAATGTTCATGAAGAAGCCTTTAAGAAATTGTCTCTACGCTCAAAGCGCCTTAGTGACCATCTTGCGGAAAGTATCGGCAGGGTTCGGAGGTAGGCCAGTGAGGTCATCGACGGGTGCTCCATTTTTAAAGAGAATGAGTCTCGGGATGCTCTGGACACCAAATTGCTGAGCGAAACGCATATTCTCGTCGACATTGACCTTGGCAACTTTAGCTTGCCCATCGAACTCTGCTGCCAAAGTGTCTAGATGAGGAGCGAGCGCTCGGCAAGGACCACACCATGGGGCCCAAAAGTCGACCAAGACAGGAACATCGCTGTCTAGAACATCACTTTGGAAACTCTCATCTGTGACTGTAATATATTTTCCCATAAGTAAACCTGCCTTATCAGTTAACGTTGTTAGTTTGAAATGAAACGATAGATAATCTAACCACCACTCTACAAGTCTGCAAATTAAACAACCCACATTTTGATTAACAAAGAAGACTTAAGATTCGGAAACTTAATAGTTACCCCCCCTCAAGTCAGTAAATATTTTTTCTATTTAGGCGCCCCGAATACGCTTAATCGTCTGATAAGCCTCATTAATCTCTCTAGCTTTAGTCTCGGCGCTCTGCAAGGCGTGTGGGTCTTGAGCGAATCGATCGGGGTGATAGGCCATCATCTGCTTACGCCAAGCTCTCTTTAGCTCTTCATCAGTCACCTGAGGGCTCACCCCAATAAGATCATAACAAACGATGAGCGAAGGTCCACTACGCCTTGGGCTATCAATATACCCTTCAGCTTCTAAACGTTCTATCCACGCCCAGAAGTCCCTCTCCAAAATAACTAAGCGCTCATGTGCCAGCTCTCTCAAGCTCTCAATCTGAGTCTCCGCTCTCTCGATTTGACGTTTAATGGGCGGCTGTGATCTCGCCCATCGCCAAGCGCTCTTACCAGCATATCTCCCATATTTCCATAGGCCACGCCCTACTCGGGAGCGAAGTTTAACTTTCTCTCTCCGAGACGTATTAGGTCTAGCTGATCTCATCATTCACCTCCGTCTGAGGAATATATCCAACGACTGAACAATACATATAGACCCATTAAGTAAAGAGAGGGATCAATGAATCTTGGAGAGGATAATGAGCGTTCAAGGGGTGTTGATCTATACCAAACTGCTGACGAAGAGCCGCGTGGATATTTGAGGGCTTAATTTTTGCCCCTTCAGGGTCTAATGTAAGCGTCTCAAAGTTGATCGGGAGAGCATGCACTCCTTCATCTGTTGCCCCGATCACTCGATTACCTTGAACACCCGCTCCCATAAAGAAAAGACTCGTAATCGACCAATGGTCTTTACCATTACCCTCATTATATCTCGGTGTCCTTCCGAAGTCAGAGTTCACCATAATTAAGACACGATCTTCTAAACCATGTCGCTCTACCTCAGCCCATAACTCCATGAGTCCTGTGCTCAAGCGATCGAGAGCCGCTGCTTGATTAACATCATGATTGCCGTGGGTATCGAAACCACCGACACTTAAGTTAGCAGCGACAGTAAGTCCAGAGCGATAACCTGCCAAAGCGATCGCGCCCTGTTGACCGAGGCTCGTACTGAATAAGTCGAGGTCAGGTAAGTTCTCATTGAGCCTCTTTAACTCATTCTGACCGCTCCGAGCAGCTTGTAAGTTATCTAGGCTCTTGACGATTTTTGGGAGGCGCTTCCGTTGACGGAGTTGGTTTAACCGACGATTACTGAACTCGTCCATTCGGCCCTGCACGCTCTCTGGATGGAAGAGTCGATCACCATCTAAATCTGGTTCAGCGATTTTAGAGATGACCCCTAGTGAGCCGAGTCTAGTCCGAGGGACAACACCTCGAGTGATATCATATCCACCGTTAGTGATATAGCCTAGGGGGAGCTCTGGTGCTACCGCAGCGGTGAGCATCGCCGCGAAAGAAGGATGCCCTTCTTCAAGTTGCCCACTATTTAAATATCGGGTCCCCGTACTGTGGTTGTTCGTTGAGGTGTCTACCCCATTAACGATTAAGAGTTTATCGTAGTGGGCTTGAAAAAACTCCTCATTACGACCCATAGGAGCCCAACGAATAGGACTGCTTACGCTTGGAGTACGAATCTCATCAATCATAAAATGATTGACGGGATCAGGTTGGTTCTCCGAGCTTCTTCCTTTAGGGTCACAAAAGCTCGTGGGATCCCACCCTCCACCTGCATGAACGCTCAAGAACAGAGGTTGATCACCCTCGGCATAAGCTTTAGCTGATCCATTGAATAGATGACTTAACGGCCCGGCGCTGAGACTCACCCCCGTGAGTCCAGCGAGTTTAAGGATGTCCCTACGATACATGATATCTCACCTTTTTAATCAAGAGTATGGAGGCGCCTGCGCTCATTCGTAGAGAAAAGCGGGGTCATTGAGGAGAACACTGATCAACCCAGCCCAAGCACGGATGACGAATCGGCCATCGCCGCTGACCTGTTGCTCACTCGGTAGACTTTGTCCTGTAGTCAGGTTCCATGCCCCTCTACAGCTCCAATGAAGGCTGCCAGAGACGGTATCTGCTTCAACCTCTTCCAAACCCAAAGTCCATATATCAAGCCATAGAGCGTACAACTCATCAAGTTCAGGGCTATCGAGTTCAAAGCGTTCTCCCCACATCGTCCACGCCAAATGCCGAAGGTTTGTGCGAATGAGCTCTTCGACTTGCGGGATCACAAAACCATTGGAATCAAGAGGTTCATATGTTGTCTCTACCCATGGGAACAAGAAGCGCTCTTCTGGATCTTTGGTGAAATCATACGCGGTGACCTTACAGCTCATCTCGTTGGCCATACGTCGCTGAATATTAGAGAAGATGCCATTGGGTTCTCGGATACGATCGACGACATCGTCGCTATCGATTCCTCCATAGAGGAGTTTATATTGCCCCTCATCGAGGAGATAGTCTTGCGAAGTATGATTAGGCCTCCAACGAGCGCCTGTCGTCGCCAAGAGCTTACGATTGAGCTGCTCTGGTATGAGAGGTTTATCGAGTCCAAGGTGAGACCACTGTGCGAGAAGCTCTGGATTAAGATCCATCTCAGGCTCTAGATCAGTCGCTCGGAAATAAGGACTGCGCACCAAAGACTTGATTAACCAAGTGAGATCATGACGATTCGCTCTAAATCCTTCGGCAACCCGATCAATGTAACGTTGTTGGGCATTAAAGGCCCGCTCTCGAGACTCAAGATAGTCTCCTTCACCTGGTGGGGCGAGGAGACCGTCACCGATGAGAGCTTCATACATTAAACGAGCGATCGATCGATCAAATCTTGGGTCGTCAGCCACTTGAAGCGTGAGCCACCGTAAACTAGCAGTCCTCTTTTCAAAAGGTAGCTCCTCCTCCATGAATCCAGGGGCGCGCATGTCGCCATACCACGCCTCTCTAAAACTAAAACTTCCCTGCTCATCCCAATGCTGAAAGGCACCAGCGACGGGATCAATTACCGTATGGCAGATCGAACATTGAGGGTCGTTCATGGTGGGGTTATGAGCTGTGGAGGTTGGGTCTATCGGTCTCTCAGCTAGCTTAAATACATCAAGACCTAAAAAGAGCTTGAAGAAGATCCGAGCGCGATGGCGATTACGGTTCGTCTCAGTTGTGGGGAAACGGTTCAGGAACATCGGGCTCGTCAGAATGCCAGCATGAGGTACCCCTGGCGCTCTCCCCTCTCTGTATTCTTTAGGATCGAGTGGATCATCCCAGTCAATATCCTGAACGCCATAGATACGTGCAGTGAAGGGATTCATCGCGATATAATCAGAGGTGATTATTTCATGAAATGGTCGACGATGCTGAACCACATAGATGATATGTTCTAGAGCCTCTCGGGCGAGGCTTGTATTCGCATAATCTACTGCCGCCCAATAGGCTTCATTACGCGGTTGCTCCTCTTGATCTAAGTGCCAGCGCGCGTTGGGATATCGATCATTGTTTAGCAGATCGATCGCGTTCGACCGACCGAGATATTTATCGGTGAGCAGGATATCATTCCATATTTCTCGCAATCGCTTGTAAAATGCCTCACTCCCCAAAACATTGTTGAGCGCGAGCTCAACACCACTCCACCCATGGTCTTCCACCGCGGCGATTTCATCTGCGACAGGGAGCCTCCCCGCTAGAGACAGGGTCGCTCTACGGAGCGTCTGTTGGGCCCCCAAGAGGAGCACACCTTCAAAGACCTCATCCTCACCTTCGCTCGAGAGATCATCACAGACGACAGACTCTCCAGCACGCGCTCTCTCCACCATCTCTCTGAGCACTTCGTACTCTTCGTCCTCTTCACCAAAGAGCGCCCCCCCTCCATGAGTAATCTGATTGGTCGGTTTTTGAAGCACTATAGGGGCCCCATCGCGGTCGAGGGCTGAGATGTCAGCAAAAACCGCATAGTTGGCCTCCAAGGCCCCCTGTTGCTCTTCAGATACGTAAACCATATCCGTGGTCTGAGCTGCTCCTTGGGGATTATGGCAGTCTAGGCACATGGGCTTTAGGATCGGTCGCCACACTCTCTCCTCAAAGAAGTCAAGGTCAGACACACAGTCCTCAGGGGGGTCTGTCTCGGGTATAAGCGGAGGAGTGTCACCTGCGTTCTCAACGCCTGCTTCAATCACCTCACCAGATCCCTCTCTCCCCTCTCCTGCGGTTGCATCTCCTGCGGTTGCATCTCCTGCGCCTTCATCGAGCTCAATCATAGACCTCTGAGCGCTATCACACCCCCAAGAGATGACTAGGCAGAGAGTAATAACAGAGAGATTTATCTTTTGCTTCATCATGTTTGATATCCTCATTATCTCAAAGTGACTCTGTGCTGCTAGTTTACTCTGTGCTGCTAGTTTACTCTGTGCTGCTAGTTTACTCTGTGCTGCTAGTTCAGTTTTTATCTAATTTAGACCGAGTAAAACCGCTCTAACGATAGCTGTTTTTGAAAAGAATGACTAATACTTATTCCCTCTAAGCGATAGGTCACTTTTGTAATATGCGGTCACCTTTGTTACATAGTTACTTCGATATCGCCTCTTATCAACGGTATAATGATATCCTCTCATAGCGCAGGTCACCTCCTCGTTAGATCGTTCCCATCCTACCTCTACACGTCCCCCATGGAGATCATTACCTATGTTTGAGCACTTCTCCGGTACCGAGAGTTACATCGCCTCCGCTGAGCTTCGAGAGGCGGTCAATGTCGCCCTCGCTCTTGAACGCCCCCTGCTAATCAAGGGTGAGCCCGGTACCGGCAAAACGCTTTTGGCGACCGCTGTTTCAGAAGCGCTCGGACGTCCACTCCACACTTGGCACGTCAAGAGCACTAGTAAGGCCCGTGACGGACTCTATGTGTACGATGCTGTTCAGCGACTCCATGACAGTCGTTTTGATGACACTTCCGTCTCAGATATTAGAGCTTACATTCGCTTTGGAGGTCTTGGTCAAGCCCTCCGCTCGGAGGAGCCCTCTGTAGCGCTAATCGACGAAATAGATAAAGCCGATTTAGAGTTTCCTAACGACCTCCTCCATGAACTCGATGCTATGAGCTTTAAAGTAGATGAGACCGGTGACGTCTACAGCGCCAAACATCGGCCCCTCGTGATCATCACGAGTAATAATGAGAAAGAGCTACCCGATGCCTTCTTGCGTCGCTGTATCTTTCACTTTATTTCCTTCCCTAGCCCAGAGCTAATGGCCGAAATTGTTCAGGTACATCATCCTGACGTCGAACGAATCCTGGTAGAGGAAGCGATCGCTAGATTCTATTGGCTTCGTGACCTCCCTGAACTCAGAAAGCCTCCTGCGACCAGTGAGCTCGTCGATTGGATCAGCGCCTTGGTCCGAGGTGGGATTCCCGCCGAGAACTTGACTGATCGCGTCCCTTACTTGGGAGCGCTCATCAAGAAGGAGCGAGACCTCCTCGCGACTCAGCGAGCGATGAAATCGACTAAGTCTCGTCGGCGTTAAAGATGGTCGTCGCGCTATTTGGTGAGGGTGATGTTTTTTTAGACTTCTTTTATCTCTTGCGAGCTCAAGGGGTACCCGTCAGCGTACGTGAATGGCTCACTTGGTTAGAGTGTATTGAACGAGGATTAGTGGCCGCTGATCTAGGGCGAGCTTATTCTGTTGGACGAGCGGTAATGGTCAAACATGAGCGGCACCTCGACATCTATGATCTATGCTTCGCCCATTACTTTGGGGGGGCTGATGCCCCTGAAGGCTTACATGATGCCCTTGAAGAGTGGCTCTCAAGTCCTCTACCTCTACCTGAACTCTCCCCCGAAGACTTCGAGCGATTGGAGAAGTTAGACCTGGATCGTCTACGGGAGCTTTTTGAAGAGAGACTCAAAGAGCAGACAGAGCGTCATGATGGAGGAAGTCGATGGATTGGAACCGGAGGGACTAGCCCCTTTGGACATGGAGGGCGTCACCCCTCAGGAATCAGGGTAGGAGGGAGAGGGAGAGGGCGAAGCGCGATCCAAATCGCAGGGGAGCGACGCTTCAGAGCCTATCGAGCGGATAGAGTCCTCGACACTCGGCAGCTCGGCGCCGCTCTTCGACGATTACGCCGATTGGGTCGAGGAGAGAGAGCAGACGAGCTAGACCTAGAAGAGACAATCCGTAGAACAGCCCAACAAGCCGGAGAGCTAGAAGTAGTGCTCAAACCGCCGAGAGAGAACACTCTCAAGCTCATTTTATTGATGGATGTTGGCGGCTCAATGGATGATCACGCTCGATTGGTAGAACAGCTCTTTAGCGCTGCTCATCAGGCGAGTCACTTTAAAGTCTTCAAGCCCCTTTATTTTCATAATTGTGTATACGATTGCGTCTATGAAGAAGCAGCGATGCGGACTAGCGTCTCTCTAGAGTCGCTTCATCGGACTCTCGACTCACAGACCAGGCTCTTAATTATTGGTGATGCGTGTATGTCACCCTATGAGCTATTCTCGGTAGGAGGTATGATCAATTATCATGAGCATAACAGCCGCACCGGAGCTGAATGGCTTTATACATTACGCACCTTTTTCCCTCACAATGTGTGGCTCAATCCTCTCCCCGAGAGGTTTTGGTCTCACCCTACCATCGAGGCTATTGGAGGGATCTTCCCTATGCGAGAGCTTACTCTTGAGGGGCTGAGCGAAGCGGTTAAACTCTTAAGTCAAACCGTCCCTGATACCCAGCGCCATTGACGTCCTGTTCCCTACATGAGGCGAGCTTGCTACTCAGGCCGCCTCTTCTTTTAGAGAGCGGCGCTTTTTCTTTGATTTCTTCGATTTCTTTGCAGGTTTCCCCCCTCCCTTAGCCTTGGCTGGCTGGGGGGGAGAGACCTTCGCTCCAGTCAACGATTCTCCCTTACCGAGGTCTCCATTGGCGGGATGGATACAGACATCCTTAACTCCCCAACCATCGGTTCTATTGGGCACAAAAGAAACCCAAACTGTGAGACGAATTGTCCCCGTCACTTTGGAGCGGAGTCGAACGACAAACATCTGCTTAGGTGCTTTGACTCGGCGGATCCGAGTCATCGACTCTACGACCAAATTTGCTTTTGAATACACAGCGCTATGTCGGGCCGAAAAATCGGCGACACGACGAGTACCTACGAACATCTTCCCCCCCTTTTTCAACCTTTTTTGGTCGGTAAGGGTAACTTTAAGATCGTAGCTGAGTCCTTCCCACGCCTTCTCTGTATTCTGAGCGCCCATCTCTTTGACATGAGCAAGCACAGCACGCTTAATCGCGTGATTGATTCGCCCTCCAATGATGAGGTCTTTAACCCACCATAGAGCGAAAATTAACACAAAAGTGAGTGTGATCGGATGAAATATAAACGTGAAGATCATCACCGCGCCCCCATTGAGATATAATACAAAACAGTATAACCGAGTGAAACGCTAAGCTCAATGATCCATCTACAGGAACTCTTAAATAGTGAAGCGAGAGTTAAACTCTCTTAAAGTTATAAGTTAAAGAGGTCTTATAAGGCTAACTACATACCATATCTTCCGATCAGTGATGATCAGGATCTTATAGTGATTCAACTGATGGATCACCTCTACGAGCTGGGCTTTGAGGGGACCCACTCCTTTGATCAAGGACAAAGACCTCAGCGGGGAATCTTTTGAGAGGGGAGTCAAGATTAAACTCTCCCGAAGAGACCGGATTACCGATTCACCCTCTCAGCCTCATCGCTCAGCGACTCGAATAATCCTGCTATATATCCTAAGACTAGTTCGATCGTCCGATATTGAATCAATCTTCTCTCACTCTTGGCGAAGCGGGACGCATGTACTAGGGTGATCACAGAGAGATCGTCTCTTAATTTTTACCCAAGCCTCAGTCTTTCTCGGAGCTGTTATGAGTCAGAGTCCCATGAGCCCTCGACATCCGATCACCCAATGGTTGAGCAAACAAGAGAGCCTTATATTCTCTATTTACGCGATCGGCGCAGCATTCTCATGTTACTTTTGTATGTATGCTTTTCGCAAACCTTACACGGCGATTGGCTATGGTAGCTATGAGACCCTCTGGGGACTTGATTATAAAATAGCGCTCATCCTCGCTCAGCTATTTGGCTACACTCTCTCTAAGTTTGTGGGGATCAAAGTGATCTCAGAGCTTAACCCTAAATGGAGACCGCTTGCCTTATTAGGCTTTATTGGGGTCGCTGAGCTGAGCTTAATCGGCTTCGCGCTCACTCCTCCTGAGTATGGGCCGCTGTTTATGTTCATCAATGGCCTCCCCTTAGGTATGATTTGGGGGCTAGTGTTCGGCTTTCTCGAAGGCCGTAAGTTGACCGAAGTTCTAGGAGCTGGACTCAGCGCAAGCTATATCATCGCCAGCGGATTCGTTAAATCTGCAGGACGCGGTCTGATCGATTGGGGGATTGATGAGCGTTGGATGCCCGCTACAACCGGGGCTCTCTTTTTAATTCCCTTCCTGTTATGTGTCTATCTCCTCTACCGTCTCCCCCCCCCTACCGCTGAAGATGAAGCGTTGCGCACCAAACGAGTCCCTATGGACAGCGCAGCACGATGGGCCTTCTTAAAGGAATCTGCTGTCGGCCTTATCCTACTTACAACCCTTTATATCTTCCTGACCGCCTATCGAGACTTTAGAGATAATTTCGCCGCAGAGATTTGGGCGGCGATCGGGTATCAAGACACCCCAGAGATCTTCACTCTCTCTGAGCTACCTATCGCCTTTGTCGTCTTAGTCACCTTAGCGTTGCTAGTAAAGGTAAAAGACAATCGACGGGCGATGATGGTCGTGCATGGGGTAATGATGAGCGGATGCGCTCTCATCGGTGGAAGCACTCTCCTCTTTGAGTGGGGCTATCTGAGTGGAGCGGCGTGGATGATCACCGTTGGCTTAGGAGCCTACTTAGCCTACGTTCCTTATGGCAGTATGCTCTTTGATCGACTCTTAGCTGCCTTAGGTGCTGCAGGGACCGCCGGTTTTATGATTTATGTCACCGATGCCTTCGGTTACATAGGAAGTATCGGGATCAATCTCTATAAGAACTTTGGGGGAGGTGACATCTCTTGGCGAGTATTTTTTGTCCAACTCAGCTATTTCACAAGTCTCTTCTGTACGATATGTTTCATCGGGTCTATGATATACTTCTCTAAGAAATCAACGTCTCGGCCCGAGAGAGCTTAACGTGAGCACAACTCTATACTCCTCTATTATTTATTGGTGTTTATTTCTCTCTCTTCTCACACTCTCTAATGAATATGGCTACGCTCAGAAGAGCCCTCAGCAAAAGACTCAAGGGACAAGTCAGAAGCCACTAGGAGAAACGCTCTCGGTAAATACCGCTAAAAATGATCGCTATGCTTTATTTTGGTCCACAGGAAACACATGGATTGTTGACACCGAGCAGGGTGTCCTCTTTCGCTCCCCGACCTTGCTCTCTCAGAGCTCTAACGGTTTCCTCTTAGAATACCGTCTCACAGCACATACTGATCGTATCCCCTCTTCACGCCCCTTTGGTGAACTCTATCGTTGGGTAAGTCTTGACCGCTATCTTCTCGATGGCCAGCACGTAGATCAACTCACCAGACACTTCAAGCTAGAGGATGTAAAGACTGAGACTCATGATGAGCACCAAGTGATCCAATTTACTGGTGAATATATAACCTTGGTACGTTGGTTCTATCATGAGAGTAACAAGGCTCGACAAGAGGGCACATCGATTTACTCACTCGCTCTTGATGGAGTAGAGCCCCTCCCACAAATGAATCATGCTGATAAACTATTTCAGTTCACGAAGCGTCTCTACCCCACTTTAATCCCTGATTGCCTAGCTCCTGAGTCAAGATTAGTTCATTGGGAGTTGAGCGGTCAGCGATCGATCTATTGGCTGATGCTCACCCCGAACTTAAAGCAGTCAAGCTGTCCAGTAGGCCTCTCTGCACTTCGCGTTAATCCACCTAAACTCCTTCAACAGAGTGCGGCGATACGGTGGAAGGGTGAGACCCTCTATTATAACGATGAATCGCTCTATGGTGGAGTCGTTGACGCGCTCATACACCCAAGTGGTACAGTCGCTTTGACCTTAGAAGGGCCTCCTCGAGATGATGAGAGTCTCCTCGTCAAAGGGGTCCCTCTCCTCTATGAGAAACCGTCTCATAGATACCTCAGTTTTTGGAGGGCTTTTGATGATGGTCGCTCAGACACAGGACGTCATTTTAGCTTCAGCGATGAACTCGAGATCCAACGTTTAGATGGGGCTCGCTGGATCCCCGATGACCATCCGCTTATTAAGCTACTAGAGACACACTTTATGCCAATCACTCAACGCTCATGTTACCGGAGCCTGCAAGTGAAGAGACTCGACCGATATAAGCGGCCTAAACGGGGACCACACTTTGGTCATTTATGCGCTATTGAAGCTACTGGTAGGGTATGGGAGGGCCATACAGACCTCTCTGCGTCAATCGTAGCTCAAGTCGTTGATCAAACGCTTTACGTAGACCTCTGGGTGAATGACCCAGACAGACATCCTAAAGATCAAATTAAACTGTGGATAGGATCACAAGTCGACCCGATCGAAGTAACGCTCACCCCCAAAGGGATCATTGGTAGAGAGGCCATCAAAGCTGGTGTTAAACTCAATTGGTGGGAGAGAGATGTTAAACGACTTAAGCGTCAAGATGCTAGCGACTTACACACTCTCAAAGTCAAAGGGTATCAAGTTCATCTTCAGCTCCCCCTCTCTCTCACTCAAGGTTCTCTAAGCCTCAGTATCGAAGACGTAGACCGCTCTTCAAGAGCAGCTCACCAGCGTTTATGGTTAATCGGACAGCCTTCAACAGAGATTATCGCTGATGACCAAAGGCGTGTTATTCCTGAGCGGTTCTTGGTGCCATAATGAACCGCTATAGCAACCCTACTCCTCTTCATTTTCTCAGCTCTTTTGGATCGCTGTTACTGCTCAGCTCAGCAATCGCGATCACCTCAGGGAAAAGCGCAGCTCACGCGGAACTTGGAGGAGCGGTGGTTATAGAGGGACTGCATCACCTTGAGCACATCTTTACAGCTCTTCAGGCGAGAGAACAGGGGAGAGGGTCAGCGCGTATCACGCACATTGGAGACTCACACATCATCGCTGACTTTTGGACCGGTGAGATGAGAACTCGACTACAGAATAGGTTTGGAGATGGAGGAAGGGGGTTTGTGCTTGGGGGAGAGATGTGGCGTAGCTATGGACAGCGACATATTTGGCACTACACAGAGGGAGAGTGGACGGTCACAAATCTTAAGCGGGGACGTGATACTGGTGTTTTTGGTCCCGGAGGAGCAGCGTTGATCTGTGGAAAAGAGAGCTGTATCACTGGAGTCGGTACTCGAGAAGGTCATGATGCCTCCCGTTTTGATACTCTTGATGTCTTTACACTAGGGAGCGGCTTGGGTGGGAAATATGAGCTTAAAGTGGATGGAAGGAAAGTCGGTCGTCGTAGCACCTTCTCTCCTTGGCTCAATGTGCTCAGACATCGCTTTCTATTGACGCTCTCTCACCATAAAGTTCAGATCACTCCTGTGGAACAAAGAGGTGAAATCTGGCTCTTTGGCTTTTCTCTAAAAAACAGTCAAGGCGGCTTAATTTACGATTCAATCGGTCTTAATGGCTCTCAAGCGAAGCATCTTCTAAAAAATAGTAATCACGCTCTGCAAACTGGACTTCGACAGCTCGACAGCCAACTCCTCATCTTCAGCTTCGGAATCAATGAGATCTTTGATCGTCGTTATAACCGTGATGAATATGCCATGCACCTAGAGCTTCTCTTGCAGGCGATCCGCTCTCCAAGCCTCCCCTCACCACAGAGTGATTGCTTACTCACCGGACCATTTGCCGCGATTAGAAGGGGAAAAGCTCCACCTGAGCTAGATGAGGTCTACGAGATCCAGCGCCGTTTAAGCGAAAAATACGGTTGTGCATTTTGGGATACCCGATCATCAATGGGTGGCTCACTCAGACCTTGGCAGCGTGTAAACTTCGCTCGTAAAGATGGAGTACATCTCAGCCGAAAGGGCTATCGACGGATCGCTCGTCTCTTTGAAGAGAGCCTCTCTCTCAGCTTCGCCGAATGGAAACGCTCCCTTAGCTCTAGCGATGAAGATCAAACCATGAAGAGGAATATCGACCGGCCGACTCACTCATCTATGAAACTTACTCCCCAACCATCGTTAAGCGCTCAACCAGCCAGGCGAAAAGAGGCCCCTTAAGTCGATCATCATACGCTCGCAAGACTCATAGAGCGATTAGAGAGTGAAGCGAGCACCAAGCTGAATCAAGAGGGGCTTACCGGGTCGCAAACCAAAAGGTCGACGAGAGGTCATGTAGGCTGAGTTGAGTAGATTATCAATCGTGAGATAAGTCTGTAGTTGAGTAGTCACATTCCAAAAGGCATTCGCATCAACGATATGCTGTGTCGGAATCTCGAGAACATCCCCTCCTCCAAATACCCCAGCGCTGTCGAGCATCGGACTCACTAAAGTATCGCTCACTCCTATCCCCCAACGCTCACTAGGCGCTGTCCATGTCAACTTGAGGTTTGCCTGATGCTCAGGTACGTAGGGTAGGGCGTAACCCGCTTCTACCGTTCCCCATTGAGCGAAATTAGATTGGAAAGGGTCGTTAAATCGACCATGAGTATATGTGTAGCTCAGTTGGGTGAGGAGGCGACCGACGCTCCCTCCATTATACTCTCCCTTGACCATAAGCTCGGCCCCATAAATCAGCGCGCTGCCTGCATTAAATTGTTGGTCAAGCTGCTCTACTTGACACCCCGCTGATTGAGTGCATGTCCCTACGAGATTTTGATAATCATTGAGGAAACTGATCAGCTCACCTTCAAAGTCAAGATAGCGCCAACGAGTCCCGACCTCATAGTTCACGCTCTGCTCTGGGTCAGACTGTCCGGTTTGAGATAAGGAGAGGGGAGAGAACCCCTTGTGTACCCCAGCGAGTAAACCCCAATGATCATTAAGCGTATACCAAGCTCCCATCCCCGGAAGCAGCACAAAGTCATCACCAATCATCTCCCTTTTTGGGGTTGAACCACGATCAGCGAGCGAGGTCTCATAACGCTCCACTCTCAAACCGGGCGTAAGGCGCCAACGGTCACCAAGGCGTAGCTCATCAAAAACATAAGCGCTGATCGCCAAAGTCTCTCCTCGATTTTGGAGGAGTGTCGAGCTTTGTTCCTCGATTTGTAATCGGTTATCTTGAATAGAGACCAGCCTTTGGGAGTGATCTCGAGTAATCTGATCATGATGAAGGCGAACACCGAGTTGGAGTTGATTCCCCCACCCTTCGCCTTCTGCGCGGAGGTTTGAGCTGAGCTGAAGGCCTTGAGAGAGATAAGAGCGATCATTGAGCCCTAGTCTCAACTTCTCGTTATCGCCCAGGGTATCTTCTTCTCCGGTAAGGAGACGGTAGTAAGTCTCATGTTTAGCGCTTGTAGGATCAGCGAGGACCTCCTCAAAGCTCACCTCAGAGTTATTAAAACCGGTCATTTTCTCCCATGCCCGATCGAATTGATGACGATAAGCGGTCGCTTTGAAATCCCAGCGGTCACCGATAGCGAGCAGATAGTCTATTTTACCTTGTAGTCGGTCCCATGACATCTCGGCGAGCTCAGTGGCGAGATAACGTCGATAAGGAGTCGAATCAAAGTCTGTTTGACTCAAGCCTAAGTACGTCTCATTTGATGACTCAATTGACCATCCGAGCTTCAGCTTGACTTGATGAAATACCTCTGCATTCGGATCATTATTAAGCCGTCCCTTAAACATCAACTCACTCTTATTAAACCCTGTATTCCCCCCACCATCTAGCTCTTTAAATCCATCACTCTGTAAGTTAATCCCCTCGATTAAGAGACCGACGCGGTCACCTCCCCAACCGACATAGCTGTGAACCTTTGCAGTCTGATACTGGCCATAGGAGCTATCAAGCGCCCCTACCCATCCACTCAGAGGGGTAGACCTCGTCGACATGTTGAGCGCTCCACCTATTGTTTGTGGACCGTATTGAATCGAGGCCGGCCCCTTAAAGACTTCCACAGCTGTGAGACGAGTAGTGAGAGGGAAATAGTAAGCTGCTGGCGCTGAATAGGGTGCTGGAGCCATGAGTACTCCATCCTCCATCAGCGTTACCTTAGCGCTACGATCAGAATTGGCGCCTCTCAAACCGATGTTGGGTCTTAAGCCAAGACCATCTTCATCTCGAACGTAAACACCGGGAACTTGCTTCAATACTCGGTGGACGTCATCATAGTTTTGAGCTTCGAGCTCTTCTTCTTTCAATTGATGAGCGCTACCGCTGACTCTAGTGATTCGCTCGGCATGACCGATAATAGTAACGGTTTTGAGCCTAATCGGCTTCTCTTTACTCTTCTCTCTGCTCTTCTCTCTGCTCTTCTCTCTGCCTTCTCTCTCTTCTCTTTACTCTTCTCTTTACTCTTCTCTCTGCTCTTCTCTTTACTCTTCTTCTGATCGCTTGATGAGCCTTCTCCGTTATCTTTATCAGCTTTTATCGGCTCATCTAGAAGGTCGGCGCTAATCGGCTCATCTAGAAGGTCGGCGCTAATCGGCTCATCTAGAAGATCAGGCTCTGCTCTCGCGGAGGAGAGAGTAAAGAGCATCATCATCAAAGTGAGCATTAAGGTGAGATGAATAGGTCTATGACGAAGCTCGAGCAATGGAAGATAAGAAGGCATATGACTGACTCCGTGGAGAGACGACCGTCTCACCAAGGTTTGAGAGGAGATGAAGTGGGGGCAGATAGGATCAAGCCAGGAGTAGCGGTTGAATGTCGGGTGAGATCTAATGATGGATTGATGAGGCGTTGGGATGCTCGGCCATTCAATGAGACCCATGCGTCAGCATATACCTCTACCTCATGACCGATCTTTGCTTCAAAGTGCTGACGTACCCAATGGCTTAACTGAATGATCATATCAGGCTGACCTGACATCTCGCTGAGCTGACGAGGTTGAAGAAAGACTCTCGGGTTTACCTCCCACTCTCGGCCGCTCTCTCGAGAGCGAACTCGATAGGTTAAGCTCCCCATCTTCTCTCTCACCATCACTCTCCATGAGTAGCGCATACCTCGCTCACTCCATACAATATTTTCGTCGAGCCAAAACCCCCGAAGTGGAAACAAGAGATGGAAGCTGCACCACATTCCTAAGATGATCATCATGGATTGAGGTATCTTCCTTGTCGTTGTGGATTGATTGGCTTGAAGAGAGTTCTCATTAATCTCCTTCAATTGGCCTTTTAATAGACGTCTTGGCCAATCGGGTGCGAAAAAGATTGGAGTCATTAAGGTCATCAGTAAAGGAAATATCCCAATATCAAAGAGCATCCAAGTCATCCCATGAAAGATAACGACGACTCCATAAGCCCAAGACCGAGTTTGTGACCAGAGGAGCGCGGGGACGATGAGTAAGTCATACAGGAATCCACCCCAACTCATCAAGAGCCCTGTGT
The DNA here is from genome assembly GCA_943788935.1 of uncultured bacterium. Taxonomy (GTDB): domain Bacteria; phylum Myxococcota_A; class Bradymonadia; order UBA7976; family VGTA01; genus CAKZRU01. The sequence continues at coordinate 71,182 of CALSSE010000003.1, forward strand.
AGGGTAGATTAAAGATTGAGCCTAGTAGCGGGAGATCCGTTCTCGATGAGAGCCAAATGGATAAGGGTTGACCATAGAGAAGCCAATCAGGGCTCATCTTGGCGATCGCTGCGAAGAGATAGACGATACCAATTTGAAAGCGGAGGAGATCTATATACCACCGTTCGATGTACTCTCGTCTCGGTCTACCTCTCCACAAACAGTCCAAAGAGAATGTTTCACCTGCTGGGCTTATCATTAACGGAAGAGCGAGACAGATCACCAGATAATAATGGTTCAAATAATTGGTCTGATCCATCAACTGAAGTGTCGTAAAACCGATAATAAATATTAATAGAGAGCGCTTAAAGTATAAGCCAAGCATTACCCCAATCGCTCCGAGTAGAGTCAGTGACACATGAATATAGAGCCCGGTCGGTGACCAAACAGGCATCCATGCAGCCCACTCATATTTGAAAAAAAAGTCTGGTTTTACCCACAACTCTTCTACCCAACCTGAAACGATGAACCTCAGTAAGCTGAAGCTCATGACCGCTCCATAAAGAGCTCGAAACACACCGATTGATGAGCTAGAGACCCGCTGAGTATTAAAGCGTAAATACTCAGCAGAGGCTTTAATCATTATCTCCAGCCCCCTCTTGAGGCACACTGAGGTTGAGAACTGTGACCATTTGACTCTTCATAAGATCACTGACCGCTTTGATGGAGCGATGAATCTCTGTGACTCGCCCCAAATCTTCAGTCAACGATACCTTGAGAGACTCTAACTCTCTCAACTCGACAAGAGCATCTTCGAGACCGCTCTCAAGAGAATTCGCGAGCTCCTCAGCTCCCTCAGCGATGAGGAGATCAGAGAGACCCACAGGCTCTCTATCTTCAGCTGATAATGATTCAATAGGAGCTCCATCAAAAGCAAGGAGCTCTCCACGAAAGACCGCTAAAGTCGTCTCTAGATTCTGTACGATCGCTAAAGCGCTTAGCCCATCCGCTCGTAGCTCAAGTTGCTCAGGACATATATCTTGAAGGCAAGTCATATAAATTCCTGCAGGCGCTCCTAATTTGAGATCTTTAACCATCTCATCAACATAATAGATACCTGCAAAGACCTGATCGATTACATCTCTCTGAGAGGAGAATGGAGCGCTCGCTTCGACAAAGGCTTGACCGAATGAGCCATCCCACTTCGACCCTAAATTGAGTAGCTTTGACCTCAACCCAGCGGCAAGTACTGATAGATATGCCCAACGTTGTTCTTCTGCCCTTGAGGCATCTTCGTTAAATGATGACCATTGACCCTCTCTGATCAACTGAGCCGACGCTGGGCAGGCGCTCTCGATATGATCCTCAATGAGTAAACGCTCCATGGCATCTATGCCAATGACGTTAATCGGAGCGGCATCTACCCAACCATCAGTCTCAAACTCTCCTCGAACGAGCTCTTGATCAACACGACAAGGGTTATGGAGAGGGAAAGCATAAATTTGATCTCGAAGGTCTTCTCCGCCCAAACGAAGGCTTGACCCACCTGCGGGACCAAATTGCAGAACCTCTAAGCGTTGCCAAGAGAGGATCATCTCCCGCCATGCTAACCTCGCTTCACTCAGATCTCTCGTCTCTATCGCGCTCACCAGAACCTCTGCGTCTGTTTGAGCCTCTTGAAGCAGTGGCCTCAATATTCGATCTCTTACGTCCATTAAAAACATCGCCCGCTGGTCACCATAAACCTCCACTTCTGTAGTGGTGTTTGACTCTTCGCACCCCACACCTCCCCCAATAGTGGAGAGAGACATCACCGTGACTAAAGTGAGGTAGACTACTCGCTGAGTGATCACTCGTCGTCTATTCTCTTTCTCCGTAGTTTTGGTATTAGAGAGCTCCCTCATATTATGCTGATTCATTGAGTATTTCCTATGAGTTAATGAATAATATAAACTTGAAGTTGATAATCGTTATCAAAATCATTTCTGATTATTTGTCAAATTTATTTCGAGAGTTTAGAGCACATACTCAATAAGTTGGTCAGTAAATCATAGGTCAGAGGCGCTCTCGAATATATGAGGTTCATGAACAATGCTCTTGAACCTAGCAGAGAGTTGTGAACCATATACGAGCCCATTTATAGATAAAAAAATCGCTACCTCTAGTGCGATCACTTCTTCATTTCATTTAAGTATCGAAGGTAGAAAATATGAGTATGCTTAGACTTCAGCGTCCCCGTTCTAGCTATACAAATGGCCCCCTTGTCACTGTAGTAATGGATGGGGTCGGCCTCAGTGACCTCCAGGAGGGAAACGCTCTCCAGCTCGCTCAAACCCCTACAATAGACGCATTATTTAAGCGTTATGGTTATACGTCACTCGCAGCCCATGGTTTGGCAGTCGGCTTACCGAGCGACGGAGACATGGGTAATAGTGAGGTTGGGCACAATGCACTTGGTGCTGGCCGAATCTTTGAGCAAGGCGCGAGCCTCGTTCAAAATGCGATCTCTAGTGGTGTACTCTATGAAGGTGAGACTTGGCGTTGGCTTATCGAAGGAGCTCGACAGTCTCCACGTAGCTTTCACTGGATCGGTTTATTGAGTGATGGGAACGTACACAGCCATGAGCAGCACCTCTACGCGATGCTCCGACGCGCTGCGAAAGAAGGAGTCAAACGAGGAAGGGTCCACATCCTGCTCGATGGAAGAGATGTGAGCGAGACGAGCGCCTTACTCTATGTCGATCGCCTCGAAGCGGTGCTCGCTGAGATTAATCAGGTCAACGGCTATGATTACTGTATCGCGAGCGGAGGAGGACGAATGACCACTACTATGGATCGCTATGAAGCGGACTGGTCTATGGTCGAGCGGGGATGGAGCGCTCACGTCCTCGGCGAGGCAACGAGAGCTCAAAGCGCTAAGGAGGCGATCCTCAACGCTCGTGACGCTCATCCGGGTGTCATCGACCAATTCCTCCCCGCCTTTGTCATTGAAGATCCTGTTCATAGAGGTCAACCGATAGGTCAGATTCAAGAAGGAGACTCTGTCTGCTTCTTCAACTTTAGAGGCGATAGGGCGATCGAGATCAGCCGAGCCTTTGAAGAGAGCACCTTCACCAATTTCAAGAGGACACCGCTCTCTGTACGATATGCGGGGATGATGCAATATGATGGTGACTTAAAGATCCCTCAACGTTTTTTGGTCACCCCACCACAGATCGATCGATCACTAGGTGCTCATCTCGCTTACAATGGTATTAGGCAGTACGCCTGTAGCGAGACACAGAAGTACGGACATGTCACTTATTTTTGGAATGGCAACCGCAGCGGTTACTTTGATGAATCACTCGAGAGATATCAAGAGATCCCGAGCGACCAAGTCCCCTTTGAAGAGCGCCCATGGATGAAGGCCGCTGAAATCACTGACGCTACTCTGAGCGCCCTCTCTACCGGAGAGTATGACTATGCTCGGCTCAACTATGCCAACGGTGATATGGTAGGGCACACGGGAGATCTCCGGTCTACTATCCTCTCTCTTGAAACCTTGGACCTCTCTCTCGGACGATTATTGAGAGGGATCGAGAGACTCGGAGGCGCAGCGCTCATCACCGCTGATCATGGTAACGCTGAACAAATGTTCGAACGTGATAAGAAGAGTGGAGCGATTAAGTTTAACGAGTCAGGTCAACCTAAAGCGCTCACCAGCCATACGCTTAATCCAGTCCCCTTGAGCCTCTTCGACCCCCATGGATCATGTCCTAAACTGATCACCGATGGCTCTCAACAGATAGGATTAGCAAATGTTGCAGCTACGACCATGGAGCTCTTAGGCTTCACTCCACCAGAAGATTTCCAGCCTAGCTTACTTAAAGGAGGCCATGGTTGATCACAGCCTCCATCATTATCTATGTTATCTGTCAGCTTTTGATCGGGGTTTGGGTATCGAGACGGGTCTCCAATCAAGAAGATTTTATCGTCGCCGGTCGTAGCTTAGGTTTTGGCTTAGCGACCCTCACTATATTCTCTACTTGGTTTGGAGCGGAGTCTATCGTTGGATCAGCGGGCGCGGTCTATGAAGATGGTTTAGGCGCCTCAGGGCCAGATCCCTTTGGGTACGCCGTCGCTCTCGTCTTAATGGGTATCATCTTCGCTAGAGCCCTATGGAGCGGAGGTTTTTTAACTCTAGGAGACCTCTTTCGTCGAGAGTTCGGTCCAAATGTTGAGCGCCTCGGTGTTTTATTGATCCTCCCCGGCCCAGTGATTTGGGGAGGGGCTCAGATACGAGCCTTCGGTAAAGTAGTCAGCGCAGTGACCGATCTTGATGTAAACTTGGCGATCACTATCGCTGCTGTATCAGTGATCGGTTACACCATGCTCGGCGGGCTCTATGCGAGCGCGCTTACTGACTTTATCCAGGGGATAGTAATGATCCTTGGTCTCGTCTTGTTAATGGTCTGTATCTTATGGAGCGCTGAGCCAGCCCAGCTTCATGTGGATCCTTCAAGGACCCATCTATTTCATGTGGGAGAGGGAGGATGGCTAGAGCTCATTGAATCGTGGTCAATCCCTATTTTTAGTACCTTTGTAGCGGTCGAATTAATCTCTAGGATTCTCGCGACTCGAAACATTCGAGTCGCTCAGCGAGCGACTATTGCTGGAGGTCTCTTATATCTACTAATCGGCTTATTACCGGTCATGATGGGTCTGCTCGCTCCTCAATTACTGAGCACTCCTCTCATCGATGGAGAGCAGGTGATCCCTGCCCTCGCCGCCCAATATTTAATTTTCCCTGAGTTCGCAATCCCCCACCTTATTTACATTATACTCATGGGAGCGATCATCTCCGCGATCCTCTCCACTGTTGACAGTGTCCTCCTCTCAGGGGCCTCTATTCTCTCCAATAACTTTCTCGTCAGAGCGCTCCATTTAACTGACGACATATCTCAGCTGAGATGCACACAGATCAGCGTCGGCCTTCTCGGTCTAATCGCTTACGTATGCGCCCTCTATGCTGATCGTATTAAAGAGTTGGTAGAGATTGCCTCTTCTTTTGGCTCTGCGGGCCTATTCCCAGTAGTCTGCTTTGGTCTCTTCAGCCAACGAGGAGGACCAAAAGCAGCAGGGGTGGCCATGATCTTAGGTCTTATCGGCTGGTTAGCTGGGATAGTATTTAATCTAAGCGCCCCCTATACGATCTCCGTATTGATCTCTACGATTGGCTATATCATCGTCGCTAAAGTGTACGGAGAGACACGCTCCAAGAAGACTCAGACGATCGATGGCGATATCAAACCCGCTGAGGTTTGATAAAGTCTATGAGAGCAAGTCGCTGTGAGAGTAAGTCGCTGTGAGAACAAGTCGCCAATGACTCGCTTATGTTATATGAGTCAAACACTTAACCCTCTTATTCAGTACTGCTCTCTCAGCTCGCGACGAGCGCTCTTCTCTTTTTCACTTTGTCGCTTATCATAGAGCTTCTTTCCTCTCCCGATCCCGATCAGTACCTTCACTCTGGGACCTTTAAAGTACATCTCTAAGGTGAATGCTGCATAGCCGCTCTGAGAGATTTTCTTGTTAATCTTCTGAATCTCTCGATGATTCAATAGGAGCTTTCGTTTTCTAGTCGGACTATGATTCTCCCGGTTACCATGGCTATACTCGGGAATTAAGACTTGATGAAGCCAAGCCTCATCGTTGGTGATCACCACATACCCCTCACTGATGATCGCATTTCCCTGACGAAGACTCTTCACCTCCGTACCTTGAAGCACAAGACCAGCCTCATAGCTATCTTCAACTTCATACTCATGTCTCGCTCGCCGGTTGGTAGCAATTGTCTTTTGATGGGTTTTCTTCGCGCTCATCTTAACTCTTTATCAAGGGTAATTGGAGAATGAGAGGTCTATAGGAGCTCACTACTTCAGCCCTGTCAACTGTAGATCGATCACTTGAAGAGGAGGTCTGAGCTGCCCATAAGCCGAGTCCTGTCTCCTTGGCCTGTCACCAGAGCCAGAGGGGTAATCATTCATCTTTCGTTAATGTCACCATCAACTCGAGCGGGATCAACAGAAGTGCTAGACGGGCATCTAGGCGAGCGATACTCACTCCTCTGCGACCTTGCTTCCGGTGGGGTTTACCATGCGAGGTGTGTCACCACACCCCCGGTGCGCTCTTACCGCACCCTTTCACCGTGACCGATACAAAGACCGGACGTTTACTTTCTGTGGCACTTTCCTTCGAGTCTCCTCGACTAGCCGTTAACTAGCACCGTACCCTGCGAAGCTCGGACTTTCCTCTCACCTGAGGCGAGCGATTACCTAGACAGCTCAGGCCTCCTCTTCAAGCGCTGACGACTCCTCTACCAATGTAGATGGAGCGTCAACTTCTTCTTCGATGTTTATGGGGACAAGGAAAGAGTAACAACCCGGACAAGTCATGGAGCAATCTTCAGAAGGCTCGAGCTCTGTCTTAAGGTCTCCATCAGCATAGAGCTCATGGTTACAATTACTACAGGCAGGGATCAAGCCTAGATCGCCACTCTCTTCCATGGCGATTCGCTCTTCCTCATTCACCAACAAGGGATCAACCTCTTCTTTGATATGAGTCACATGAGCGAAGGGTACGAGGATACGATTGCATGAATCGCAGAGCTGCAACCCAGCTAACTTACGCACTTGCTGATGCAAGGCGCTAGAGATCACAACGTTACAGCCTGAGCAGAAGAACTCGTTCTCATAACTGAAGCTCTTATAAACGTCTTCAGCCGGCCTCTTGACATAGGCGACAGCGTAGAGATCACGAACCTCAGAGATTTTGTGGTATTGCTTGTAATAGCGACGAATCTTAGGGTCTGCATTGAACTCTTTGATGATCTCTTGACGCATCTTCTCTTTATTAGAAACCTTAGCCGCTTCGTTGTTTAGCTCTCGCTCTTGCAGCTCTTCCACCCGATCCATCTTTAGTCTGAGATCCGTGAGTCGATCAAACTTCTCTTGGAAGACTTGGATAAAACCATTGGGATTAATCGAGTAATCGATGTCAAACTGATCGGTGAGGATATTTTCGCTCAGCTCTGGCCGCCCTTCTATGGTAAAGGGCATTAGATCCTTGAGCGCAGACTTCATCTCTTCAACACCCACCAATGAGGCTTCAGAGAGTAGCTCATCATAGTTTTTAGGGCGAGGCTCTCCCCCATTGATCTTGGCATAGGAGCGAGCGCAAGCTGCAAAGTGAGCTTGAATGCTCTGTATTTTATCTCTGAGAATTCTCTTCTCTTCGATCGGAGTGAGTTTTGATTCTAGCGTCTCTTGATCTTCCGCGATGAGCGACGTGTAGCCGTCTTCAGCTAACTTCGTACACTCCGACTCACTGAGCGTTAGGAAGACGTTGAAACGTACCGAGCCACCAATCTTTTTAATAAGCGCAGCTCCTTCTGAGCAGCGACGCTGAAGGTAGGCCTCAACGGTCTCTTCTGACTTGTTCGCTTTCTCGCTGAGATCATACCCCGCGAATACGAGTTGCAAGTCTCGCTCGATCTCAAGGAGCTCTTGAAGTTCAAGGAAGCCATTGAGGTGAGCGTGAAGATATGTGGGGTGGTGAAGCGGCTCACCAAGCTGCCATAATAGCTGATTGAGCTCTCTGAACTTAACGCTTAGAGTGTTCTGGTACTTGGTCAGCTGCTTGTCGAGATGTACCTCACTGCGGAAGTCGATCTTTTTGGTCTGTAGATTTTGAGCTCTCTTAATACGCGAGATCTCTCTACAGCCGCTATGCATCTCCCGATAGATGGTTTTTTTGAGACGAAGCGCCTCATCTAGACCAGCGGTTTGTTGGTTTAATAGGCGATGAAGTGAGTGATAATCACTGTCGTTAAGCTCTCTCAATTTCTTGAGTTCATCAGCCCGCTTGTGCGTGGTCATAAGCTGGTCAGCAAGTACTTGAAGTTGGTACAGCTTTGAAAGCGTTTCTTTCACGCTCTCTCCTCTTGTCGATTAGCAGGGTTGATAAGACGAACCTCGTAAATACACTGTATCTAGTGAGGCTCTAGTAAGAATAAGGTGGTGAGAAAGTCCACCAAACGGCGGCATTTTGATGATTCGATATCATCAGAGTGGGCCCACCAGGATTTGAACCTGGGACCTACCGATTATGAGTCGGCAGCTCTAACCACTGAGCTATAGGCCCTTACAAGTCGATATATATATGACCGATCTCACTTAAACGCAAGCACAAGAGTTAAACAGATCACAAATGAAGTCTAATCCCCTCAATCCTTGGTGAAGTCTTCGAGTCTCTTTAACCGTGATGGGTGGCGTAATTTACGCAGAGCCTTAGCCTCAATCTGACGGATACGCTCTCTCGTCACCTCAAAGACTTGACCAACCTCTTCTAGGGTATGATCTGACTTCTCACCAATTCCAAAGCGCATACAGAGAACTTTCTCTTCTCTCGGAGTAAGCGTGGAGAGAACTTTCTTAGTCTGCATTCGAAGGTTCTGCCTCTCGATGGCTTCACTCGGGCTCTGAGATTTCTCATCCTTGATAAAATCACCCAAGTTACTGTCTTCTTCTTCACCGATTGGAGTCTCAAGGGAGATTGGTTCCTTCGCGATTTTAAGGACTCTCCTCACCTTCTCAATCGGCATCTCCATCTGCTCAGCCAATTCTTCAGGCGTTGGCTCCCGACCATGCAATTGAGCGAATGTCCTTTGATTACGGACAAGTTTATTGATGGTTTCAATCATATGCACAGGGATACGAATAGTACGGGCTTGGTCTGCGATCGCTCGAGTGATCGCTTGACGGATCCACCATGTCGCGTAAGTACTAAACTTATAGCCACGACGATACTCAAACTTATCGACGGCTTTCATTAAGCCTATATTACCTTCTTGAATCAGATCTAAGAACTGTAAGCCTCGGTTAGTGTACTTTTTAGCGATGCTCACCACCAGTCTCAGGTTCGCCTCTACGAGCTCTGTCTTCGCTTTCTCAGCGTGATTTTCAAACTGCTGTAGACGACTGTATTGCTCACTCAGTTGAGGTAACGTGTAATCGGTCTCCAAGCGTAAGCGATTAAGAGTACGCTTATAGTTACGAACTTGGTCAGCACAGCTCATCAGAAGACGAGGATCTCTCGTCCTATAATTACCTATAATATATTGCACTTGATCACGTGTCGTGCACGTTCGTAAGCGTCTCACATCGCTCAAAAGCATCTGGTCATTCTCTCCGCCGACTTTGCGAACGAGCTTAAAGATCTGACGCTCTGCCTCTTGACCTTGATGATACCACTGCTGAAGCTCTGAGCCGATATGATCGGTCACCTTCTTCACGAACTTAAGCTCCTTGAGTAAGGTTGAGATCTCCATACGAATGTTACTGTTTCTAGTGAAACAGCGCTTTTGATGGCTAACGCTCATCTCATCAATCGAATCCAACCGCTCAACGTTTTTCCTATACTCTCTATCGAGCGTAATCAATCGGTTACTCACCTCGATGAGATGTTTACGGCGCTCAAGGTCGAGCTCTGCGTTAGCCTCTCGTCTCAGGGCTTCGCTCTCTTCATCTTCATCGTCCTCTTCCTCTTCAGTCTTTGACGGTGCTATACGAGACGGGTTGGAGGTGCCGGATTTAGCGACAAGAACTGTCGATGAGTCCGACTTCGTGTCGTTGCTATCACTATCACTATCACTATCACTATCTACACTACTGTCGGAGTCACTATCACCCTCGACCTCACTGTGGGAGTCTACATCGATCTCATCATCATCATCAACTCTTTGGTCTTGAGACTTTTTCATGCTGATGCTTAAACGAGCCTCATACTCTTCCAACATCCTAGCTTCATCAAGCAGACGCTGTCTTCTAAGCCGTCCCCTTGTTCTCTGGCCTTTAGCCTTTGCCTCTTCATTATCTTTATTGAGAGTTTCAGCTGCTGAATCTACACTACTTTCAACTTCAGCGAGGTTATTGAGAAGCTCCTCTGTAGTAGTTGCCATCTCTCCTTCGGCAGCAAAGATTTCCTCATCATCCTTCTCTTCGAAGACATCCCGGTAACGAAGTCCACCCTCTTCAACTCGCTTAATATATTCTAGAGCGATTTTTAGGCTCAGAGGGGTCTCGAGCACTGTCCGTTTATATTCGTCTTGTCCACGCTCAATTTGCATGGCGATCCTCTGCTCACCTGCACGATTAAGTAGCTCTACAGAGCCCATTCTACGCAAATAAACGCGGACCGGATCATTATTACGACCAAAGTTCCCGCTATCATGGTCCTCATCTCGATTAGAGCGCATTGTCTCAAGAGAGAATGAAGTCCTCTCTTCGGCATTTGAGCGGCTAAACCCGCTATCTAGAATCTTAATTCCCATCTCTTTGACGGTACTAATGAACTCAGTGTATGCCTTACTCTCAGAGTCATCACGGAAAATTTCATTAATCTCTGTTGAGGTTAGATAACCACGTTGTTGGCCAAGATTAAGAATCTCATTGAATCTATCTCGTTGAACTTTTCGATTAGTGTGCGCCATGGGTGCTCTCGTTTTTAATCATCAGATCTAAAAAATGGGGAAAGGAAGAAAAATCGGGATAAAGGATAACTTATATTCGATAAGTAGCGAGGGGCTCAGCCTTACGATGGCTGATGAGTGTGAGTCAATCTCTGTAGTGAGGCCTGAACCTCTTGATAAGACTGGAGGAGATGCTCTCTTCTCTCTTGAGGACTTAACGCCGAGTCATCACCTACCCCATTCGGTTCTGCGGAGAGAGATTTTAGTTCATTGACGATCTCCTGTAGCTTCAGCTGAAGCTGTCCACGACGAAGACGCCGGATGAGATCTTCGAGCGATCTCTCGGGATCAATCTTTTCATTCTGTAAGGGTGGGTGAGCAATACAGTCTTTAAGAGTGGCGATCAACGATCGATCAGGTGACGACTTTAGAAAGCTCTCTCCGGTGGCAAAGCGTCCCTCGTCCCTCTCCCGCTTAATAGATATCAAGAATTCCCCAACGCCTGTATGACTAAAGTAGTTCGCGGCCCCTCGCTCAAGGAAGCGGTTGAGGAGCTCAGGCATATAGAACAGCGTTGAGATCGCTTCTCTCTCATATCCAGGGAGAGCCACTAGCCCCAAGTGAACTGAGGGACTCGCCAAAGAGGCTGGCGGTTGAGGGCTCGGTGCGATTTCAATATCTGCTTCACCAGTCGGTCGATCTCCAAACACTCGTGGTTTCACTCGAGCTCCACCCCGCTGGATCTGTACGTTGGACCACCAAGGTCGAGCCTCTTGGTCTGAGCGCTGATGAGACGACTTACCTGATCTGCGGCGTCTCTTACCTTCATGAGTGGGCTCTCTATACACCCCATAAGGCTCTCCCGAACGGGGCGCGCCCATCAACCCTTGAAAGCGGTCATTAGACTCTCTTCCGGGTGACGCAGAGTGAGATGACGCAGAGTGAGATGACGCAGAGTGAGATGACGCAGAGTGAGATGACGCAGAGTGAGATGACGCAGAGTGAGATGACGCAGAGTGAGATGACGCAGAGTGAGATGATGCAGAGTGAGATGAATCAGAGTGAGATGAATCAGACTTCACTACGTAGTGGTCTCTGCTCTCTTGAGAGGCGCGGATCATCAGATCGCTGAGATAAGACCGCTCTACGCCAACCCGCTTAGAGATCAGATCAAGGAAGAGGGGTCGTTGATGTTCATCTTGTATAAGATGAATCAGAGGGATCATCTCTCTCACGACTTGAGCTTGACCGATCGGGTCACTTGGGTGCTCGGTGAGGAGCGTATTCAATCGAACCAACAACAGTGGCTGGGCGTCACTGAGCCACTCTTCAAAAGATTTAGCGCCGTAAGACCTAACAAAAGAGTCTGGATCTTGCTCGGGCGGTAGTGGCTTCCCTCTGACATTGAGTCCTTGAGCGAGCAACACAGGTAAACTCTTAAACGCTGCTCTTTGACCCGCTTGATCACCATCCATTACACAGGTCACCGACCGACTGAGTCGCTTGATCAATAGGGCCTGTCGCTCCGAGAGCGCCGTTCCCATAGCTGCGACCACATTTGGAAATCCTGCTTGCCAGAGGGAGACGACATCTAGATTTCCTTCGCAGAGAATAAGATCATCAACAGCGGTTGATCTCATCGCCACTCGAGCGGTCTTAAGGCCAAAAAGATGCTCACTTTTCACAAAGAGCGGAGTCTCAGGAGAATTTAAATATTTAGCGATCTTCTGTTCTGGGTTAACCACTCGTCCGCTATACCCTACGACCCGGTCTCGAAGATCAAAGATGGGGCACATCACCCGATTACGAAATCTAAGTCTCCCCCCGTTCAGCCGAGTGTCTCCTCGCCTATCAGGTCTGTCAGGGTCATGAGGAACGACAACTCCCAAAGTGATTAAATCTTCTAGAGCGATCTCTTGCTCTCGTATCCATCGAGCGAAGGACCCGACATCATCGCCCGCCCATCCTAGCCTGAAGGCGGCGACGGACTCCTCAGAGATCTGACGCTTGGCGAGATAGCTCTTCCCAACCGAAGAGCGAGAGAGCGAACGCTCATACAACAGGGTCAGGCGCTCTTGAACATCGAATAGGCGATCTTCTAAAGCGAGTCTCTTCGCCCTTCTCTCTCGAACCTCTGGCTTGATAAAGCGCTCTTCTGGAACCTCAACTCCAACTCGAGAGGCCAAGGCTTTAACTGCCTCGGGGAAGTTGAGGTTTTGAGTCTCCTTAATAAAGTTCAGAGAGTCTCCATGAGCTTGACAGCCAAAGCAGTGATAAGTGCCCTGCTGCGGATTGACCACGAAGGATGGCGTCTTCTCTCCATGAAAAGGACAGAGACCTTTAAGCGAGGCTCCTGCTCTCTTAAGCGCCACGAGCTCCCCGACGATCTCGGTAATATCTGCTCGTTCTCTTACCTTTTGGATGACGTCATCTGCGATCAAAATAAAGCCTAAAGCTGAAATTCAGTGAGCTCGGGGAGGTAGTCTTGCTTATCGATTCGATACCCTTTGAAATGCTTTTTAAAAGCCTCTTTGAAGGTTTTAGAGGTCCTCAATTTTGGCAAATGGATGAGAGGCTTGAGCGCTCTCTTCTCCACACCCACATAAGTGATCTCTTGAGGATCTCCTTCAGCGAACAACGCCTCCCAGACGACTCGTACTTTGAGTCTAGCATATTGTTGAGCTTCCACAGGCATCCCCTCAAATAACTCACGTAGCTGCTCAAATGTTGGGCTGCGCCAAGCGAGGATAAGAGTTTTGTCTTCTCTATGCTTAATCGATGTACGATTGTGTATTTTCTCGATGACTAAGTTGACTGAAGATTTGTGGGTAAACTCGACTTCTAATTCCAATCGATACTGAGTCTGCTCGACATCATGTATTTTTTTCTGGTCTTGAAAGCGACTCACCTGATTATGAATCCAATAAATAGACTTTAAGAAGAGCCCTCCCCACAGACGATCATAAGAGGTCGGTTGAGGATATTCTGCTCGATCTCCTTGATAGAGGTAATAGATCCCCTGAGTCGGTCCAAGATGAAATCGACTCTTATTGAGGTTGTTATGACTGAATCCGTAAACAGAGGTAGGTGCCACCGTATTAAATTGGTGACCATCCTTAGTGTCTTTGAGGTTACGTCCGGCGAAGCTCTCTGTGAACATGTACACTTGCTCATCGGCGCCTCTCAACTCTATCTTACCACCATCTGGACCATCGACAGTGTACAGAATAGACTCTTCTCCCCAAGGCTCCGAAATATCGTCTTGCGTGAAGTATAGCTCACCATCAAGGCGCTGATAACCGCTATCATAAGACTCTAAAAATTCCTCTATTTTCTCCAACCACTCGTTGAAATTATGCTCTTTCGGATCGATTACATCAAATATCATCAGCAAAACCCATTCTGCTTCCTCATTTAGATGAAGTCTCTTTGTTGTTGTTCAAGGAGACTTTATAAGTGAAGGAATCTAGTAATCTTTCGACAATAGATCAAGAACGCCCCCCCCCCTTACAAAATAAGATCTTGTATTTATTGATTTTATTTTAGAAGGTGGGGTCAAGAGTCTCCAGTTTTGCGCTAGAGATGATTGACCATCAAGCGGATAGAGACAAAATTCCAGCGTACAAAAAATTACTAGACACCCCCACTTGCCTACCCTTTGTATATGGTCTGTGCAACCTTTTGCTATCCATATGCAATTTCAAGTATAGCAAGCCCACCCATCTACTTCGCTGCTAAATATAAGATGATTACATCCCTGACATGGTGGGCTTGATGGTGGGCTTAACGATGGACCCTTTGATCTCTCTCGATTCTTTATAATGCTCATAGAGTCTGCTTACAATGACGCCAAAGATCGGTATTAGAGCAAAGGCTGACTCCCAGAGGTACTCAAGATCTGTGGCCCCAATACGAATTTGGGTCGCTTGAGAGGCGACAACAAAGACTAAGAGCATAAACATCTCTCGCCCTCTCTGATAAGCGAGTGGGACGAGGAGGATAATGAAGCTATAATAGTAGCACGTCAGCTCGAAGACAGTAAACATGAAGGCGACGCTGGCAGCGGTTACCTCCCATAAGCTGAGACGCTTACGGAGGACAAACATCGCCCCAAACAGTAATGCGATAGTAAGCAATTGAATCCACCGACGACTCTTTCTGAGCTCTCGTACTTTAGTCTTCCACACCGAGAACCCCTCTGGTCTATTCTTCATTTTACGCTGTATCTGCAGCGACTTATGAACCGTATAAGAGGGATGAAAGGAAACGATGGTTGGGTATCCCATATTATTGGTGAGCGGAGTGTCTTTATGTTTGAATGAGTTCTCTAGAAACTCCTTAAAGGCAGGGGTAACCCCTTGATATTGAGGCGCTTTCCCTTGAGTAAAGGGAACGCTCAAGGGGACGAGGATCACGAGAGAGAGAAGCCCCCCTATGGTAAATCGGAGATGCTCCTTTTGCCAAGGAGTTTTACCGATCAACATCATCAAGATCTGAACCGCCGCTCCACCGAGGATCGCTCCTGGGAAGATCCTCAACAGCAGCGCCCATCCCAGACTAAATCCGGAGAGAAGGGGATAGCCCTTCTTAAGGAAGCACACTCCTGAGCCGAGCATAAAGAGCCAAGGTGCTCGACCTATAGAGCCACCTGTCCAGTCAAATGACCACGGGTAACCTGTTCCAAAGATCACGAGGGTGAAAGCAGTGATCTCTAAACCAAAAGCCCACAAATAGAGAAGGAACAGGACCACATAGAGACCTATATCGATCAAATTAAGGTTAATGATATACTGCTCGAAGCGAGGTCGATCTTCATTATAGAACCTATCTCTAGCTTCTTTCTTCTTTTTATAGGGCCGCTTATCCTTTTTGATGCTCGGCGTGTGCTCTAAGTCTTTAGGAGGGATGTGATCCCGCCAGCCATATTGAGTGAGTTGAGAGCCTGCTAAGCTCCACACTGGGGTAGGGTTGAAACCATGATCTTTGAACATTCGTTTCCACCAAGCCTCCCCCATATAGCTCCTAAATAATCGAATATCTTGCTTATAGGCTCGCCAACGTTCTGGCGTAAAGTGAGCACGACATTCCTTGGTTAAGGGATGGTTCTCATCATCGACCTCTTGCGATTTACCTAACTCGTTATTGGTGAGATGACGGAGCGGTCTATCCTTAAGTTTTTCATCTCGGCCGTCATCGTACTCAGCGAGAGTAGTACAGTGATAAATGAGGTGATAACGAGTCTCTGAGAAATACTTAGAGCCTACATAGTAGTGGAAGCTGTCCCAAAAGTGGGTGATCCGACTCCCATGAAAACTACCGAAACTGAACCACGCGAAGAGACCGCAAGCAGCAATCATCATCCACCCAAAGCGCTGATGAGGCCCTCGTAAACTTGATTGGAGTGAGATGAGCTCAGCAACAGTGAGAGAGCCTCCTCGCTTATTGATTACCGCCTCACTCTTCGCCCGCTTCATGTGCCAAAGGAGATAGCCGCCAGCGACGATCGCCATTACCACTAACCCCTCCCATCCGTTAGGCCACCAATTAGAGCGCTTACCTAGTGTCTCGTCAGCGTGGCTCATAAAGACCACAACGACTCCCACGATTCCCCAGCTCTGTAAGGCGGGGATCAATCGACCGAAGTGAGTCGACTTATAGAGATGATAGGCCAGCCATCCAAAGAGGATCAGTGAGAATAGGCTCAGTATTAACCCATTAACGAAGACCATCTTAGCGTGAGCAGGTGGGAAGGAGAAGGCCTCAATTAAACCATTGCTCAATGCTCCATTATCAGCCCATTGGTCGATCGATCGACCCATCTGTACGCCGCCGAGCCAAACATTGAAGAGAGCTGTCCCGATTCCAAAGAGATAAGCGAAGAAACTTCGATATTCATTATGACTCAGCGGCGCTGAGCTCTCTACAGAGTCTGCTTCCATGCCGGCTTTTGATTCCTCGATGCTCTCTTCTTCGTTGACGCTCTCTTCTTCATCGGCGCTCTCTTCTTCGTCGACGCTCTCTTCTTCGTCAGCGCTCTCTTCGTCTCGACGACGGTTAGAGAGTAGGCGAGGAAAGAGGAAAGCGAGCATGGCGAAGAGCGCTATCCCCATTTTACCTTTACCGATGAGGTGCTTGCGGACATCTTTGCCATCTTTTTTTATAGCGGCGGTTAAACTTGGTTTGGGAGGCCATGACTTAGGAGGCTTACAATATGCTTGTAGCTCAGAGATAGAGTAGGAGCTGTCACCGCCATTAGCTTTTACTTGAAGAAACTGAACGGGCGCTGAGGGTGATGCCAACACAACTTGACGAGTTTGTAGCCCTGGTAGTTTATCAGGACCAGCGCTCCATAATAATGAGTAGCTTTTACCATCTGCTGATCCGTAAACCTCATAAGTATCGTTATTATCAGCCTGTACAGTGAAAGCGCTGAGTTGGGTCTTAAGTCCTAGATCAAAAGTTACCAAGCCGCCCTTACTGATTACCGCCGCTTGAGTGACAGACCAAAATGACCCTTCTTTAACGTGCTTTCCATCAGTCATCCTTAGAGTTCTACGCACACTCCTCGTAGGCTTAACCGGGTGCTTGTTATAGAGCAGGTTACCACCCTTCTCGCACTTCAGTGGTGCCGACTTCACCGCAGTAGGCTTCGCCGCAGTAGGCTTCGCCGCTGGAGGCTTCGCTGCAGTCCCCTCTGGAGGAAGCGACATATTCTGAGCCTCCGCCTCGCTCAGTGAAACCATAAGAGTGGATAAGTAAACCATAAGACTAAGCGTTGCCGCTATCGACCCACGTGAAGAATAAAGTGTGGCCTTTAGAGGCTGTTGTCTCAGGAGAGTGAAGGGGGGCATAGGCTAGCTCCAATGACGCTGAGTCGAGAATGATTCGATAAAGAGACTTTTCTTGTGTCCTCTCGATAGGTGATATTAGGGTAGTAAATCAAGCACACAGATCTCGATACATCATTTTTTTAAGAGAGTTAGGAGAGTATATGTTGATTGAACACTCGGAGAGCGGGGAGAAGATTCCTAACTTATCCCCTTACCTTCACGGGATTCACGCCCCACTGAGCGGTGAAACCTCCAGCGTGAAACTCCGCTGTATTGAAGGAGAGGTTCCTCCTCAGCTCAATGGTCTCTTCGCTCGTAACTCACCCAACCCTCAATTTGCACCGATTGGAAAATACCATTGGTTTGATGGTGATGGGATGGTTCATGGAGTAAAACTTTTAGAGGGCTCTGCTCACTATTCTTCTCGATATGTGAAGACCGAGGGTCTCGCCGCAGAAAAAGAGGCTGGCGAGGCGCTATGGACAGGAATCTTAGAGCGTCCCCGACGACGTCTCGCGACACCGGTTAAAGATACGGCTAATACCGATCTCATCTGGCATAATGGCCAATTGATCGCTAGTTGGTGGCTCTCTGGTGAACCCTACGCGCTGAGCGCCGACTTAGAGACTCTCGGTAAGGCTTCCTTCGTCTCAGCTCTCCCCCCTGGAGCGACCGTCTCCGCTCACCCCAAAGTCGACCCACAGACCAATGAACTCATGTTTTTTGGGTACAATCTCTTCAAGCGCCCTTACTATCACTATGGAGTCGTAGGCGCCGATGGTGAGCTCAAGCACTTTACTACCGTCGATCTACCGCATGCCCATATTCCCCACGACATCGCCATCACTGAACGATATACAGTCCTCGTCGATATGCCCATGGGATGGGATGAGGAGGCGCTCAAGTTAGGGAAACGAAAGATTGCCTTCCATAGTGATCGCCCCTCTCGCTTTGGGATCATTCCTCGCTATGGTCAATCTTCAGAGATTCAATGGTTCGAAGCAGAGAGCGCTTATATGTATCACACGATCCGCGCTTTTGAAGAAGGAGATGAGCTCGTGCTCACCGGGTGTCGAATCAAAGATCCTATTCCTGACGAACAAGACGAGAGCGGTGAGGTCGCCCGTCTTGATATTATCCACCTCGTCCCCCTCCTCTATGAGTGGAGGTTTAACCTTAAGACTGGCGAAACCTCGGAGACTCTGCTTGACCGAACACCGACTGAATTCCCGAGAGTCAATGATCGCACTCTCGGAAGAAAAACTCGCTTCGCTTACTGCCCAACCGTAGCCGCTGCACCTACCCTCTGCTTCAATGGTTTCATCAAGTATGACCTACAGAGCGGTCAACAAGAGCAGGTGAACTACGACGCTCTCCTCGGTCAGAACGGATGGTATGGCGGAGAAGTCTGCTTCGCCCCTGACCCTGATCGTGCCGATCATGAAGATGGTGGTTGGATTGTCACCATCCTCACTCACCCACAACATGATCACTCACAGCTACTCCTCATCGACGCCCAGACTCCTCATCAAGGGATCACTGCGCGATGTATGCTCCCTCATAAAATACCTGTAGGTTTTCACGCGGAGTTTGTCTCATTTTGAGGAGATAAGCCCTCCTGACATACCCATCGTCATAAATCATAGGGGCTCACCCACTCTACATCTCACTCCGTATCATAGGTGTCTCTCTAAGATCTCTACTTATCGTCTATTTTAAGTATATCTCGTTAACTTTAAGCTGACGTTTAAGAGCTTGATCGTGACTTTACTTTGACATAGGCGCTCTTTATAACATATCAACCGATATGTAAAAAAATAGTCAAGAGAGATGCTCTTGTCTGCCCTCTATTTCATGGAGACTCATGGCCATGCGCGTATTATGCCTGCTGACTGTTATTACGGCTCTCTCACTCAATCAATATGGCTGCTTAAGCGCTATAGATGGTCTTAGCGAAGCCCCAAAAGGACTAAGGGGAACACCTGAAGGGTCAGGGCCGAAGGTGATCTATCACTTTACAGCGAAGCCCTTGCCTGAAATCCCTCTCCCCAATGATGACGCGACACTGTTTGACCCCTCATCTCCTACCAAGCGTCGTATCAATGTCAGCTACTTTGCTTCTACTCAAGTCGAAAGAAAGGCGCGAGAAGCCTTTAATGGTCTTGATGGCTTTGGTTCTTACGCACCGATCACTGTCTCATTTGATAAGGCAATCGATGTCGTTGATCTATATGAGCGACACAACCGCCATGACCCGGAGGAGGGTCATTATCGTGATGATTTTAGAGATGATGCGGTGTTCCTCTTTAATATTGATCCTAGCTGTGAGCGTTTCTCTGAAGAAGTAGCGCTCGATATGGGACGAGGTCGATTCCCCGTAACTCTATTTAAACATATTAAAAGCGTAGAGAATCCGAAATCACCACAAGGGCTAGCGTTTAATTTCCGCAAACTATTTTATTTCAGCGCTTTCGATCAACATGCCATGGCGAATAATTTACTCTTCGAAGAGTGGAACGAGGATCTCAATCAGAATGGCATCCTAGATGAGGGCGAAGATAGAGACGGAGACGGGCTTCTCGATGTCGCTAACCTCCTCGATCCTAAAAGCTGTGATACCTTCCGTGAAGGGAGCATTGAGCGACAACGTTGCATCGCTGACGGGCTAATGTCCTTCTACGAGCGCTCCAGTAACACCCTCATTATGAGACCAGTTTGGCCTCTTGAGCAGGGCTGTCGCTACGCGGCGGTCTTAACCGAGCGGCTTAGAGGCGAGAATGGTGATCCCATCTTGAGCCCCTTTGATGAGGTGAATCCAGCAGGACAAACACAAGCGCTTCAAGTCATTGAACCTTGGCTTGAGCGCTATCAACTCTCCGTGGATGATATCGCCTTCGCTTGGACCTTCACCGTTGGTAGTCAGACCACTGAGCTCGAGGCTCTTCGCGCCGGTCTTTATGGAGCAGGATCCTTCAGCCGGCTCTCCGAAGAGTTCCCTATCGAGAGCCTCAACTTATGGAAACGAGAAGATCTAGACGTCCGAGAACAACTCCCGGAATCGGTTCTAAAGGATCGCTTCTTACCAGGAGGCTGTGTCGGTCTAGGCTTGAGTAAGTTTTGGTTAGTAAGAGGTGAGTGGGAGGCAAACCTCTGCGCTATTGAGGCTGATTATTCAGGGATGTCTCTCATCTTTGGGGGAACCTTTAAGGCTCCGGATCTCCTCGTCAATCGTGATCAAGAGATCTCTGCGACTCCTCGATATCCCCAAACCGCTGATGAGCGATGGGACATAGATCTGTCTAAAGGTCAAGCCACCTACGGAGACACCGAAGTGACTTTTTGGTGTGGCCTCCCCCAAGAGAAAGATCAATCCTGTAGCCCCGGCAATCCAGAGGGAAAGCCATTCTGCAAGCCTTTCCCGACGATCCTCTATGCCCATGGTTATGGTGGATCCCGAGCGGAAATCGCTGTCGGTCACCTCGGGCGTACCACGAATATGGGGTATGCGATGTGCGCTCTAGACGCTTATGGACATGGACTCAACGCATTACTCAGCGATCACCCTGACGTACAAGAGACCAGTCTCGCTTTCCGTATCCTTGATGGCTATGGGATTCCAGATTACCAACAGCTCCTCATGCGTGGACGTGATCGAGACCTCAATAACGATGGTCTAGAGGACTCTGGAGCTGATATGTGGACTAGCGATATCTTCCATACTCGAGATATGGTCCGACAGACCTCTTTGGAGTATATGCAGTTTGTACGTATCTTGAGAGGGTTTGATGGAGAGCGAAGAGATGGAGATGACTACACAATGGGAGATATTGATGGGGATGGGATTGTAGACCTCGGCGGCCCAGTGGCTCCAATCGGTATGTGGGGGATCTCTCTCGGAGGGATTATCGCCGGTGTTCTCGCAGGAGCTGAGCCAAGCCTAGACGCTGTATCCCCGAACGCTGGCGGCGCGGGCTTAGTTGACATTGGAGTTCGCTCTAGTCAACAGGGCGTCCCCGAGGCGGTGATGTTACCGGTTCTTGGTCCATTCCTTGTCGGCTGCACTGCGATGGATGATGATCAACGCCCCCGTCTTGATGAAGAGGGTAAGAGCTGCTTTAAAAGTGAAGGGTTCACTCCTTCAGGAGAAGAAGGAGAGCTGCTCCCTTCGGGGGAGGTACTCCGCCTGCAGCCAGGTGAGATGGAGTTAGCCTATTTACTTAATAACAACGCTCGCCAAACCATGGTGACCTTCGCCAAGCTCACCGACGTTGAGCCAGGTGACTGGATCGAGGTCGAGAACTTAGATAATGGCGAAGTAAAGAGGCGACCTGTTGATGAGCGTGGAAGGCTAATGATCTCTGTCCCCGCTGACGCCCTCACCGCCTCAGAGAAGAGACCTCTCCTTGGCTTAACCGATGAAGACCGAGCGCCTGTTATCTACCAAAATACTCCTGATCTCGGCGATCGTTTGGTGATCCGCCACTTTAAGAAATCGGTTGCTCAAACAGCAACTAACCGTGATGAGCGCGGTGAATATGATGTGAGTGTAAGACTAGAGGCAACACCTGCCGTGACTCTTTCGACCTTTATGTGGGGGGCAGTATTCCAAGGGGCGATCTATCCCGCAGAGGCGCCTTTGGTTGCTTTACAAGAAGGTCTTGGCCTCAGTCGTAACAGTACAGAATATCGTCGTTTCCTAGGTCTGGCTCAATCGGCTATTGGTCCTGGTGACCCCGCCATTTGGAGTGAAAAGATTAGTCAATCTCCGATCAAAGTGGATTACGATGTCTATCAAGGAGGACACACCCATGTTCTTCAAATGCCCACCATCGGAGATACTCAAGTTCCGACGAGTACCGGAATCGCCGCCGCCCGTATCTCTGGTGTAATGGGGTCGTGGCTCCGAGATCAGAAACGCTTTCCCGACCCCCGTTATGGGTGGCGCGAGCTGTTTCAGCCCCTTCCCTCACGACTGTCAAGAGCGGGCGGTGAGCTTAGCGTCGATCAGCTCTTGATTGATCGTTATGTCGTAGAAGGAGACACTGAGCTACAGAGATGGCATGAAGCTGTTGAAAGCAGCAGCATTCACTATGTCATCGATAGTGAAGAGGGCGAGGGGCTTCATCCGTATGTTCTCTTCGATATAGATAATATAAGCAATGGAGCCGCTCGGTTCAGCTGTGGTCTTGAAGAATGGAGCGCTATGAACGGTGAGTTTAACTGCCCTGAAGAATGGGAGGATCGGGCTCAAGTTTTCCCTGTCCCCTATGACCCTGAAGGCTTACGACTCACTACAGAGCGAGAGCCCGGTAGACATGACGCTTTGCGGATTCCTCTCCTGAGGCCTACCGGCCAACATGGAATCTATAACGCCCAACCTTTTAGATTTTTTGATCATGACGCCTATATGGTCAACTATACAACGCGCTTCCTTGGTACTCGGGGCGCCAGAGTCGACCAGCCTCCAGGCTGTGACTGCAGCGCTAGCCTCATCCCTCAATATCAGCTCAATGGTCGAGAGGTTTACCCCGTCAAAAATAATATGATGTGTATCGAAGATGATCTTAAACTCTGTAGCGCACAATGCGCCGATTCATGGGGGATCATCACCAACGACTTTGTCGAGTGTGTTAGCCCTTAGCTTAATGCTCTCAGGCTCTAGAGCTGAGATCGACTCTATAAGATTCTCTGTTATGCTCTCTATGAAGTCACCCTCTTGTTGGGGTCTCTCTATATTCAGTATATACGCGCCTTGAGCAGATGTCATGTTGAGTCTTGAGGCTTGAATACACACATTATGTATGCGACTAGTGAAGAGTAGCAGACTTAAGAAGACTCTATATTTTCATACCTCTCACCCTTTAAACAGTATGTTTCTTGTACTTTTTGGTATGATCGTTTTTATCCTTCTTACTAATATACTTAGTGATATTAACTTAAGGGACACAAGCGAATACTACATCTCATTTACGACACAGACGATTATAAATGACTAGAATCATCATCTGCTTATTGTGCTCACTTTGTCTATCCTCTTGCTTGAGATATATATCAGATCCTGGAGTCAGCGCTAAAGAGCTCATGGTCGGCAGCGACGTAGCTGGTGAGATCATGGCTGGCGACAGTGAGGCTGGTGAGATCATGGCTGGCGACAGTGAGGCTGGTGAGATCATGGCTGGCGACAGTGAGGCCGGTGAGATTATGGCCGGCGACAGCGTGGCCGGTGAGATCATGGCTGGCGACAGCGTGGCCGGTGAGATTATGGCCGGCGACAGCGTGGCCGGTGAGATCATGGCTGGCGACAGCGTGGCCGGTGAGATTATGGCTGGCGAGCTCTCTTCATCATCCGCTATGATCACATTTGAAGTAGACTTAAGCTGCCCCTCGACCCCTACTGACTTTTCAACTGTTTATGTCACAGGCTCATTTTGTAACTGGTGCGATAGAGGTTATCCACTCCTGGACCTGGATGAAGATGGGATCTATACAGGGACATTTGAACTCCCTTTTGGTCTATATGAGTATAAATACATTCTCGATATGTTTCGGCATCAAGAAGATCTACTCAGCTATTCATATCTAGGCGAGCAGAGCTGCGCTCCAAGGACCGACCAACATTCCTACGCTAATCGACTCATAACGCTCAACTCAGATCTGATCATGCAGGACATTTATGGTCATTGCTCTTCATGTGATGATCGTCCTTCATCGGACCTCCTCTTTACAGAAATTACTTTTGACGACCCCGAGATCCAATACTTTGTTATGGGTTTTGAAAACGCAATTGGAGGGATCATTCAGCATGATCGAGTTGGAAATGAAAATGCTATTGGGCGAATACTTAAAAGTGAAGCAGCGACATCTACATCAGGGGCATTAATCATAACACAGCCTAATCAAACCGTTGGAATAATCCCTCTCTCAGAGGAGACCCCTTGGATGAGTGTCACCGCCTATTCATCTCACTTCAATACCCCTATCAGGCTAAAGGTGCAGAGCTCTACCGACCCCTCCAAGTTCGTTGAAGTGGATAATTATATAAGTGATCGTCATCGTTGGGAGACTCTTTATTTCGACTTTTCAAGACCTGTGGAGGGAACACCTGCTCTAGATCCTAATGCCATCTACGATAAGATCTCTATCTTCTTTAATTTTGGAGTGAACGGCGCTGATGCTGATGAGAGAGTTTACTATTTCGATGATCTCACCTTCTGGGGTGAACGCCCCTTAACACGTGCACCCTGTACAGCTCAATCTTGCCCCTACACTTCCATAGAGTGGGTTAATATCGATCAGGGGAAGTTCACCAAGGGCGTCGATCAAGGGATAGATAACGAGACGCCTGCTCACCTCGTCACGATACCTAACTTACAAGTCATGAAGAGCGAGGTGACGATTGGTCAATATCGGTCATGTGTCGATGCTCAAGTCTGTGAGCCATTGAATCAGAACGACACAGGGTGTGTGTGGAGCTCCACAATCAATAGGTATGAGGATCACCCCGCGAGGTGCCTCTCGAGAATAGATTTGAGCACTTTTGCCGAGTGGCTCGGCGATCAACACAGCGCTTTCGCGGACGCTCGTTTAATGACAGAATCTGAGTGGGAATTTGTAGCGACAAGTAGGGGAGTGACTTCCCCATTCCCATGGGGGGTCGACTTAATAGGTTGTCATCTCGCCCATTATCAAGGCTGTGAAAGTGGGCCCACTCTACCCACAATCCCAGTCTGCACCACAGCAGGTAATAGTATACAAGGTCTATGTGACCTGCTCGGAAATGTCGCTGAATGGGTCGCTGATGATTGGCCGAATGACTATCTTAATACCCCTAGAGATGGGAGTCCATTTATCAATACCTCGAGTGATCAAGGAACCATTCGAGGAGGACACTTTGATTCTCCCTATACCCCAAGAGGCTCAACTCCGGGCGATCTCTCTACAACGATGCATACAGCGAGTGATCCCAGGCGCCGGGTGCCTCATGTTGGCGGTCGACTCGCTCGATTTGGTGAAGTTGACGCTCCTCTTGAGTGGATATCCCTACCGCTGGGGACATGGAATAACTCTCGGGTACTCCCTTTTGATATAATGAAGACTGAGATTACAGTGGGTCATTACCGGCGCTGTATGGAGGCCGGAATCTGTGAGGACTTAAGCTCCAATCAACTAGGTAGTTGTGGAGGTCTCGTTACCCTCCAGTTTAATGGCTATCGAGACCATCACCCTCTCCGCTGTGCGACATTAGATAATATATTAGAGATGACTCAATGGTTAAACAATCAAGCGCTCGGCTACCAGTATCGGATCCCTAGCATTAATGAGTGGTTGTATGCGAACTCAAATGCCACAGGAAATGAGACATACCCATGGGGAACACAATCGATCAGCTGTGATGAAGCCAATGTAGATATGTCATCTTCACAGCAAGGTTGCTCTCTTGATACAGAAGTCGTTTGTTCTCATCCAGCAGGTG
Organism: uncultured bacterium; assembly: GCA_943788935.1. Taxonomy (GTDB): domain Bacteria; phylum Myxococcota_A; class Bradymonadia; order UBA7976; family VGTA01; genus CAKZRU01. The sequence continues at coordinate 96,971 of CALSSE010000003.1, forward strand.
ATACTAGCCAAGGTTTATGTGATATGATTGGTAATGTTGCGGAGCATGCAGTCTCCGGGATCAGAATTCAAAGTAGCCTCAAAGCGATCGGCTTAAGCTATCTCTCAGTCCCTTTGAGCGCCTCATCTTTTGAAATGCATGAACTCCTCCAAAACCCGCCTATTTATCACGAGAGTTTAGGAGGCCGACTAGTTCGGATCTCAGATCGTGCCCCATGAGCTTCATACCGATGATCACAGTCTCTCGGTCTGTGCCCTCCACTCTTCGTGACCGACTTCGATATTAGCGAGTATTGAAGACAATGACCCTCTCTCCGATCTATATTGATGACCAGCAGCAGCTTCTCCATGCGCTGTCTCGTTTTCCAAAACGCTACCTGCTCATCGGATCAGGTGCAGGACTACAATATGCTGATCCTGAGCAAGCGATTCGTGATGTCATTACCTATATTCAAGCAGACGATGATAGAGATGTCCTTATTATATTTGGTGGAGATACGGCCGATCAAAATAATCCGGACCTCGGTTATCTCGTTCAGCAACTCAAGATTAAACTTAGGGGGAGAGGACGAGTGCTCTCTGTGCAGTCTTGGCCGGAACATTGTTCCTTCGTAGATTATATCTATCAATACCCTCGTGAATGGAGTGACGATCGGATGAGTCGAGAGCTTTGGGGTGGTGTCATCGATCACTCTCCAGTGGCAGCGACGCGATATTATTTAAGTCAAGAGATGCAGGCCGCGCTGAGCGCTGTGATCTGTATTGGGGGAGGACAAATCGCGCAACAAGAGCTCTCATATGCGCTCAAGTGTGGCTTAAAGCATCACTATATTCGAGCAGAAGCACGACATAAAAGAGACTCAAGCCTTTATGGCCCTACCGACGACTGGTATGTAAAGCATCAGCCCATTAGCTCAAACGAGCGATAAAGACCCTAGCTCTTAATACCAAAGCGTATCTCATCAATATTTGGCGCGATTTTTCAGTATAGAGTCAGTCTTCATCTTGGAGCGATGGTCGCTCCAAGGAGAGCCGCCAGGCGCTCCCCTCTCAGACGTCTCCGCCCAATAGAGACATCATCGAGCTGATAAAAGCCCTCTCCACAACGAATAAAACAGCGGCCTTCATCAAGGAAAGCTTGGCCCACAGGGATCACCTGATCTTCGGCGCTCTGCAGTGGCCTATCGAATACACCTACCCGTCCATGATGAATGACCATCAACTCATGGCCCAGCCCACTATAGGCGCATGGTTCAGGAGCGGCCGCTCTTACGAAAGCCTCGACTTGAGTCGCGGTCATCGACCAATCGATCTCTAGCTCATCAGGATCTACCAACGGAGCCCATGAGCTCTCACCCTCTTGGGGTTCCCCTTGTAGATGATCTCTCCACTTTTGGGGATCAGAGCGGTGTAACTGAGCAGAGTCGATCACATAGGAGACCATAAATGAGGCTGCTCGCCTCTCTAGACGAACCGCTAATGCTCCTCCGCTCTCTCTGCGGCGTACATCGATGGTCTCTGCCATCAAGATGTGACCCTCATCAAGAGCAGGACTCAAGCGATGAATCGTAATAGCGGTCTTATCCTCTCGATGATAGATGACCCAAAAAGCAGGATCGGGTCCTCTCCACTTTGGTAAAGCGCTAGGATGAACATTCACACCTGGCGCCAACTTAAGGACGGCCTCGGGAATACGTCGAGGGTAAAATGAACTCACGATCAGCTCCGGCTGAGTTAAAGCGAGAGCTTCTTGAATCTCGGGGTCATCTAAATTTGGTAAACGCCATCGAGGGAGAGACGGTGATGTCTTTAAGGCGCTAGAGAGCTTACGTGCTCCCTCACCCCCCGATCGTCCATGGACGATCCCACACAGCTCTACACCTAACTCTTTGGCGCTCAATAGACCTAAGCCTGCTCTCGGGTCCCCAAAATATAAAACGCGCATTAAATTCCCAAGAAGAGGCGATGACCAAAAGTATCGGCGAGGTAAGGGGTATTAAAGATCTTACTCGCTGCCGCATTCACCTCATAGGGGACTCTAATATATTCAAACTCGCCAGTTGAGCTGTCATATACACCGCAACATGCTCGTGGATCATGATCTCGAGGTTGTCCTACACTCCCTACGGTGATCACGAATCGATACCCACCTACAAGGTGAAAGCGAGTATTGAGGATCTCTTCTGCGCTCTGTTGGTTGTAATAAAAGCATTTGCAGAGATGCGAGTGACCAATAAAAGTAACAAAAGGTTGCTCTTCATAGCGCTCGATGAGCGGCGTGATATGCTCGGTTCCAAAGATATACTTGAATGTCGTATAGTCTACAGGTGAAGCGTGACAGAAGCTCGCCTCTTCTTGATGCGCTATATAAGGTAGCCCTTGCAGCCACTCAATACTCTCTTGGCTGATCACAGAGCGATGACCATCAAGAGCTCGTCGTGCGGCGAGCCTGTAAAACTCATAATTCATTCGATCTGCGACCGCAGCATCATGATTGCCGAGAATAGTGTGAGTAGCGGTCTGTTTGATGAGTTGACAGCAGGCCTCAGGGTCGCCCCCATAGCCCACCACATCACCGAGGCAGATAATATGGTCTACCTTGAAAGTCTCCAATACTCTCAAAGTAGCCTCTAAGGCCTCTAAATTAGCGTGAATATCGGAGATAATTCCGTAACGCATGAGCTTAGCTTTCTTTGGTAGAGCGCTCTCTCGATTCTGAATCATCAGAGTCAGCCGAGTCTTGAGGAGAGCTAACAAAGACCTGCGTCTTGAGCTCTAAGTCGATCACGCTGTTCATCTGTGTAATCTGAGCGCCAGCGGCGGCGGTGACTGGATCTATAACATCTTCTTCAATGATATCGACATCATCAATAAGTAAGAAGATTTCTCCCCCAGCATCCGTAAGATATTCTTCCTCAATAAAATCTTCTGAGATCAGCTCTATATCGTCCTCATCGACCCCCATGACTCGGTCAATGGGTGGAGGGATATCGCTTTCTATATCATTGATTTCGCTAATATCAGAGAGGTCGTCAAAAGACTGTTCAAAGATCTCATCTTCGCCCGAAGCGGCCAAGATCTCTTGAGCTTCAATACTCTCAAGACTCTCAAACTCTTGAGCGTTAGTGGGTTCATCATCCTCGAACTCAGCATCTACGCCCGCTCTTTGCATCGCTTGAAAAGCGAGTTGTTCAACCTCTTCATCAGCATCAATCCCCATCTCACTCATTTGTGAGAGGAGTCCATCCCAATTTTCCCATGTCTCAGCAGCGCTCAACCTAGATACTCGGAAGTTAACGTTCACTTCCACGAAATGGGTGATGCAACGCTGTAGGAGCTCAACATCGCTCTTAGCGAGTCCAAGGGCTACTGCTTGACCTTGAATATTTAAGGGCATATGAATCCCGAACTCAATCGCTGATTTGAGAACTCGATGTTGCAACCGCCGTAGCCAAGGAATAGGAAAAGACTTGATGAAAATCAAGTAGTCTCGCTGACGCACTGTGCTCCAATAAGACCAAATACTCACCGCTATCATCGCCTCTTGGGCAGATGAGATCTCGGAGAAACTCTCTTGATTGAAGGGGTGCTTCATCTGACCATCACGATCAAAATCCTCAGCTGCGACCACTGCTCGAGCTTTAGCCGCCCCACTGCTGGTCATCCCCATCTGTTTAATATAATTAATGATATAAGCAGCATTCTCTTCGAGAGGCGCCTCGATCATTCGTTGTCCATAGAATTTACCGCTCTTCTTATAGAGAGTTAATTCTAGCTTGAAGCTCTTACGGAGGCTCCGGAGGACTTTGGGCCCGACCGTATTATCGATGTGTATAGGCCAGTACAGTTCATCTTGCTGAACACCATCTTTCAGAGTGAAGAGGACGATACACGGTGCACCGAGTTGTAACTCACGATGAAGCTGAACGCGGATATCAAGATCATCGGTAATCCAACTCTCTGCTCGTCGCTCATCAACCTTTGACGCCAGTTCAATACTCCCATCGGTGATCCTTATATAGTGATCATCACCTTGAGCAGCCTCAGTATCAAACTGTTTCATATTCTGAGCATATAAAAGTTTCGTCGGCTCTTGTGGCTTCTTTTGGGCAGAGAGGTCCTCAACCGGCGTCGAGTCCGTAACCGCAGTCGCCTCTATATTTGCGGTCTTTGAGACCGTAGTAGACTGACTTCTCTCAGCAGACTCTGAAACCTTTTGAGGCGCGATAGACGTCAAGTCCTGGGTATGATCAAGCGCGCTATCGATCAAAGCATCTAGGGCGCTAACCCCTGACGTAATTTTCACCTCTCCAGTGGCCCCTCTTCCGCTCTCTTCTCTTTTGCCTCGAATAACTTGAGTCTGAGATTCTGCTAGCTCTTGAGCTAGCTCATTTTGAACGGTTTGTGGTGCCTGCAGACGCTGAGGTAAGCCGCCTATTTTAGGCGCTCGAGGATGAGGGGTCGGGTCAGGACGGGCGTTAATACGATAATCACTAGAGAGCGCTTCAAGTCTAGCAGCCAAAGAGTGATCCCCGACGACCAGCTCGGGGGTATGGTAGTAAGACTTTGCCGACAGAGACTCTTCATTAGCGATCTTCTTCATGAGGTCAGCCTGAAGCGAGAGTGCTCGATATGCTAAACTCTTGGGAATGGCGATCAATCCAATCTCTTGCTCTGGACAATCGATCCACACCGCTGTCGCGCCTCCCTCTAGAGCTTTACTGGGTTTACAAGCATATTGTACTAGATTCTCAAGGCCCACCTCTAATCGCTGTAGTGCGCTTAGGTGCCTCGCATCAATATACCAAATCGCCTCTACTGTGATGCTCTCTCCACAGTCACAGATTCCTTTATGACTCTCGGTGATGACACCTGTCTCTTTACGATTTACCATGTTATTCATATCTCTCTCCTCACCTCTCACTAGCGCTTAGCGATCTTCGCCCATGAGTCTTTGAGCGTGATGGTACGATGAAATATTGGAGAGCCTTGATTGGAGCTCTTTATATCTGCCGTGAAGTAACCGAGTCGTTCAAACTGGACAGTATCACCTGCTTGAGTGTTCATTAAATGTGGTTCACAGACCACCTCAGACAACACTTCCAAAGAGCTAGGGTTCAGATCCTCCAAGAAACTCTCTTTATCTTTACCAGGAGTCATCTCATTGAAGAGTCGATCATAGAGCTTAACCTCTGTAGAGACACCTTTGGAGGCGGACACCCAGTGAAGTGTTCCTTTGACTTTTCGACCATCAGCGGCTGTCCCACCCTTCGACTCTGGGTCCCATGTACAGCGAAGCTCGATCACCTCACCTTCTGAATCTTTAATCACTTCTTCACAAGTAATTAAACATGCATATCGCAAGCGAACCTCTTTGCCTGGGCAGAGCCTAAACCATTTTTTGGGCGCGTCCTCTTTAAAGTCATCACGCTCGATATAGATCTCTTTGGTGAGGTGAAGACTTCGTGACCCAAAGCTATCATCACTGGGATAGAGAGGTGCATCAAAGGTCTCCACATGTCCCTCAGGGAAATTCGTGATCGTCACCTTAAGAGGCTTTAGAACAGCCATCAGTCGCGGAGAGCTTTGATTCAAGCACTCACGGACCGCATGCTCTAAATGACCCACGTCGACCACTCCATAATTTTTAGTGACACCGATCCTCTCACAGAAGTTACGAATCGCCTCTGCGGGATAGCCTCTCCTCCTTAAGCCAGCGATCGTTGGCATTCTTGGATCATCCCATCCTTCTACATGACCCTCGGAGACGAGGTGTTGAAGTTTGCGCTTGCTCATCACTGTATAAGTGAGATTTAACCTAGAGAACTCATATTGGTGAGGTCGCTGCGTTGATTCAAAACCGAGATTCTCAAGGAACCAGTCGTAGAGGGGTCTATGATCCTCAAACTCTAAAGTACATATAGAGTGAGTCACTCCCTCAATCGCGTCAGAGAGTCCATGAGCGAAATCATACATCGGATAAATGCACCAATCATCACCTGTTCGATGATGATGAGCATGTAGAATTCGATACATCGCGGGATCACGAAAATTAAGATTAGCAGAGCCCATATCGATCTTAGCGCGTAAGACGTGCTCACCCTCTTTAAACTCTCCGCCCTTCATCTTCTCTAGGAGTGATAGATTATCTTCTATGCTGCGGTCTCGGTAGGGGCTTGGCCGACCGGGCTTATGAAAATCACCGCGATACTCCCTAATCTGTTCAGCGCTAAGGCTATCAACGTAGGCTTTTCCTTGCTTCACTAAATCGACCGCCATGTCATAGAGTCGATCGAAATAATCTGAAGCAAAATAGAGCCCTTCACCCCAGCTAAATCCGAGCCATTGTACATCAGTCTTAATTGACTCCACATACTCGGTCTCTTCCTTTGAAGGATTGGTGTCATCGAGCCGCAGGTTACATTGACCACCTAACTTCTGGGCGAGACCAAAATTAAGACAGATCGATTTGGCATGACCAATATGTAAATATCCATTGGGTTCAGGAGGAAAACGGGTCATTAAGCGCCCTTGGTTTTTCCCCTCTTCGATATCGTTAAGAACGATCTCTTCGACAAAATTTGTAGGACGATCTGCGTCGCTCATAACCTATTTTCCTCAGCTGGTTTGCATCTATTCAGAGATATAGTGCGCTACCTTACCAAAAAGGCACTCAGTCCGAAACTGAAATGGCACATCATTATTGATCCGAGACCAAAGCCCTCAATAAGGCCCTCATCACTTGATCAACCGAGATCATTCAGAGCTACAATCCGAGTAAAACTTTACCCCATTGCGATCCTTGAGCTGAGTATTAAGTCCCCTTTAGAGCTTGATCAATCGCTTTGTCATATGCTGGAGAATGAAGCTCTGCCCGAGGTGAGGAAGGTGGAGCTTGTTCCTCTTCAATCTCTAAATTCTTCGCTGGGGCAGTGACCGGTCTAGAGGTCTCTTCAGGGACAGAAATGGGCTTAACACCATCGAAAGCTTCAAGCGACTGCTGATCGATGTCCGAAGATCTCGGACTGAAGCCAGGATCAGGCGTCACTGACTGAGCACCGGCGATGTGATCAACGTTCTCTCTAATTTCCACTTCACCTGCTCTCTCACTCTGATATTGTCGAGTAGCGATATCTCCTTGCACTTGCTCTTCTACTTGACTCTCTTGGTCAAGCTGCTCCAATTCACTGACTTGAGCTTGAGCATCTCTCTCAAGGCGAGCTGCTAGTGAAGCGACCGCCCGATCTGCGCCAGATGAGTTAGCCGGCGCTAACGAAGCGCTTTGCAGTTGACTCATCTTAGACACCGTTTGCTCTGGAGTACGCTCAGCGCTGAGGTCAACGCTCACCTCTCCTTCCGCAACATATCTACGTCCATCTGGACCGGTTGAGGAGCTCAGCTGCACGCCACCCCGTACATGTACACCGCCTGCTCTCGCGTGAGCTTGCTCATGAGCTCTCACCTCTTGATCTCGTCGCTGAAGTCGTTGAACTTCTCTCTGCTCTTCACTGCTGAGTGGTTGGCCTTGAGAATCGATGGGCACTCCTGGCTCCCTAACTATCGGCGCTTCAGCATTAGCGCTATCTACTCTAACCTCAGCGACGACCTGCTGACTCACTAGCGCCTCGGCGCTATTCTCTTCGGCGACTCGTTGGTCAAGCGCTCGACTCGCTTGCACGCTCTCATTAATTCGTTGGTCAACTCTTCTTTGATCGACCAAAGCCGACTCTTGATTGATCTGTATTCGAGCGTTATCCGTAACCTGTGCTTCATTTACACTCTCATTCACCGCACTCTCAGTCGCGATGCGTTCTGATTCAGGGCCACCGGGTCGTAAATCTTCAAACTCATCGAGCGCTCGCTGTCTAATACGCTCTTCGATCTTTTCAAATCGAGCAGCGATCTCACCGCTACCATTGATAGAGGGCAGAGCGCCCTCGGGCGCTCCTCCACTAGAGTCAGCACTCGAAGCACCCGTAGTCGCTACTCCAAATTGCCTTGGGCTGTCTCCTGCCACCCCATTGTTAACTTGTACACGAGGTGCACTCAGCCCTGTCGCCGCAGATTCAGCGATACTGAGTGAGCTCAGCGCGTTTGATCTAGCGGTTAATGGGTCAAAGGCTTGTACCCGACTAGGGAGACGAGTCAATGGCGTACTGGGAGGAACATCTCTGAGGTTTCGTCCCTCTGTATTCCCTCTAAAACGATCTACTTGGCTCTCGCTAGGGAATCGCTGATCAAGTACTTCTCGACTCTTGGTAACGACTTGAGTCTTTTTTAACTCAACGCCCTGACTTTCGAGTTGATTGTCTTCTTCTATTTTTAAGAGGTCTTTTGGCTCACCCACATCCACTCGACTGAAGAGCTGTGGACGCTTATTAACGGGGGGTAAAGTATATCCAATATCAGAAGGCATGTTCATTCTCCATTTACTAGCTTGATGATGAGAGAAGTCTATTAAAAACAAATACTCATATTCATCTTAGCAGGCTCTGTCGATCTTGTCGAGCGGGCATCTTTTCACAATCAACATCCTTAAATCGGAAAGATCATGCCTCTTCTTAAACTTTTCTCGCCTTGAGGACGACTTTGCCTTCCCGCACTTTAACCGTAAAGCGAACGATGTCCCACCCGTGAACTGTCATCGCGATCTCTCTAGCTTGATCAATCTCTAGTTGAAAGTCCTCAAAAGTGATCTCTTCCGTGGGTTCCCCGTAAACAGTTTTGAGAGTGAGGTAACGATCAAATAAGTCATGAATCTGTCGACGCTCTTCCACGGTCATCGTCGGCACTTGTGGAACTGGAGTCATCATGACATTTTTCCTCGCTCCTTCCGCCTCGAGCCTCATTAACTGGACAAGTGAAGAGATCATCTCTTTATCCGGCATTAAGGCGCTCTGCTCTGCTAAAGCTCGCTCATTCTTCAGAGCTTCACTCACAGGAGCGGATTCATCATTGAGAGGTCTATCACCCTGGCTAGGCTCTGCCGTGATCTCTTGTACTTCTGGAGTAACAAGTCCTTCTCTTCGATTCGCTTCTTGCTCCATGCTTACTTGATCTTGAGCATCTTCTCTGTATAAAATCTCGTCTTCTTCTTGTAGAGATTTCACACTTGAGATCTCTTGTGAAAGAGCATCAACTGGATGAGCATCAACTGGATGAGCATCAACTGGACGAGCCTCTTCTGGTTCAGTCGTTGAGGATTTGACTGTATTAACGGGGATAGAGTCAAGACTCAGAGATAATGAGTCATGGTACTGCTTGGGTGCGGGAGCTGAGGTAAACACCTCATCACTAGAATCATCGAAAACGAGGGAAGGAGAGTCTAAAGAGACCTCTAAGAAGTCTCTCACTTCATTCAATGGTTTCTCGGTGATCGCTGTTTCTGATGAGGACTCTCGCTTATGCAAAGGATCGCCCTCCTTTAACTGCCCAAATAACGGATCAACTTGATTCGAATCGGGTAAGTCTTCTATTCCGGTTAGCTCATTAAACTCATAGTGATCGGTGAGTTCATCTTCTGGGAGTTGATCTCGTTCAAGGATACTGAGATCGGCGAAGTCATCGATACCGTCAATCATCACTATAGACTGTTCTTCGGCTGGAGTAGAGTTCATTGCTGGCTTAGGGACTCTCGTCACCTCTGCTCCACTAGACCCAACGACTACTTCCCGATCAACCTCTACCGCGCTCACCTCCCTGACCTCAATAGTGACTCTCTCTTGAGAGGGAATCTCTTCTACGGGCTCGCTCGACGCTTCTGCGGGCTCGCTTGACTCTTCTGCGGGCTCGCTCGACGCTTCTGCGGGCTCGCTCGACGCTTCTGCGGGCTCGCTCGACGCTTCTGCGGGCTCGCTCGACGCTTCTGCGGGCTCGCTCGACGCTTCTGCGGGCTCGCTCGACGTTTCTGCGGGCTCGCTCGACGCTTCTGTGGGCTCGCTCGACGCTTCTGCAGGCTCACTCGACACATCTGTGGGCTCGCTCGACGCTTCTGCAGGCTCACTCGACACTTCTGTGGGCTCGCTCGACGCTTCTGCAGGCTCACTCGACACTTCTGTGGGCTCGCTCGACGCTTCTGCAGGCTCACTCGACACTTCTGTGGGCTCGCTCGACGCTTCTGTGGGCTCGCTCGACGCTTTTGCAGGTTCGTTAAATGCTTCTGAGTGCACTCTCAACGCTTCTACCATAAGCTCATCTAAAACATCAGGTACCAGCTCACCCACCTCAAGCTCACCCACCTCAAGCTCACCCACCTCAAGCTCACCCACCTCAAGCTCACCCACCTCAAGCTCTAAATCATCTTCAAAGCTAATTAAGAGAGGTTGGTCACTCTCCTGATCCTCTTGATCCATAAAGTGCAGAGGCTCTCGATCTCTCACCTCATCCTCAATGAGAGGCTCCATTAGGTCTCGGTCGAGCTCACTGAGACCTTTATCGCCATTAAGATCTGTAGAGAGGTCAGGAAGATCTACCTGCAGCTCTTCTGGTACTACATCGATCATTGACCAATCAAGATCGAGTAACTGATGGAGATCGAGATCAAGCTCAGAATCCTCCACAAATCGCTCTAGCGCTAAGCCAAAGAGTTTAGGACGACGGCGCTCAAAAAAGGCGATCTTCGACTCTGCTTGAGTGAGCGCTTGCTGAATTAAAACCTTCTCGTCAAGGAGCTCTTCTAGGGCGCCATAAGTGACTGCAGGTGATTCGTCTTTAATCCTATGAATGAGAGCATCTTGAGCATGAAGCGCTTCTTCTAACAATAAGCTCCACTTATCGATATCTTCATTCAAAGCCTCTTCCTGTGCGAAGAGAGTCGTGAGAAGACTACTAGGATTTTCTGCGGTACTCAGCGTGACAGAACGGCTCTCTAAAAACTTAAAGAAAGACGGATTGACCGGATGAGGGGGCGCATCAATATGACGATTAATAAAATCTCGGAGGTGACCGTCTCCAATAACCTTCGACCATTGAGCACTCCTACCTCGACTCTTGAGAGTTTGTCGAACATCAAGAGAGACAGGCCGATAAGTCTCCAACACTCTCTGGGCATCAGACCAACGATGGTCAGGATTAGGATGCAAGCAACGCTTTAGGATCAACTTCAAGCTATTCGAGAAATCATCAGAAAGAGGAACAATCCCGCTAGTTGAGCTAATTTCGGAGAGATCACTCAAGCTCTCGATAGAAATCAAAGGTCGACGAGTGATCAGTTCATAAAAGATAGCCCCAAAAGCCCATAGGTCAGAGCGCAAGTCTCCTCTCTGCCCACTTCGTTGCTCAGGGCTGCAATAGACACTCCGCAAATGTCGCTCTCGCATGCCTGTAGCGCCGTTCCAACCACGATAGAGCGCTGTCTCCTCCATGTAGGGTAACAGTCGCAGCTGAAAGCGATGGTCGATCACTACCCTTGAAGGGTGCAGATCTCCAAAGCAGACTCCCAATTGATGAAGAGCCGCTAGAGTCTCTAGGAGCTGCTCACCAATGTAGAGCGCTGTATATATATCGTTATGAGGGATGAGGCTCTCAAGCGTAATTGAACCTGCAGAGGGTAGACTGATCCAAAACGACTCTGTCGCTCTCGAGTGGCTCCCTGAACCAAAAGTGAGCTCACCTCGTCCTGTCTCTAGAGGGAAGACACAGTGAACAGGCCACTCTCCTTCTTCGATATAGGGTAATAGTGGGATCACCTCATCGCTAATATAAATCGTACATCTTGACTGATCAGAGATCCGAATCGCCTCAAAGGGAAATAGACCTCCCCATGGCTCCATACTATAAAGGAGTCTATATTCTGAAAGGTTAGGCCATACGCTTTGAGGTAAATAATTCTGAGGTGCCTCATCATTAAGCTCTAAAATCGCTTGATATAAAGTGCCCCCCATCCTCTCCTCAACCTCGATCAACTTACGCGGATTTAATCGAGTTTTGAGGGGACTCAAGATCTCATCATTGATCAGCGCGAGCAGCTCGAGAAGATTACCATCACACTTACTAAGCACTGCGCAGAGGCTCCGATAAAGATCTGCGACTTTCATTTCGTTAAGCTGATGAGACAACCAAGGCCTTAGTAGGTTAACTAGTTGTTGTCCTAATGAGACTCGGTCTTGAGGTGTTAAGTCTTGTGCCTGCTCAAAGAGTTTCTGACTAAGATCTTCGGGCCATAAGCGAAGCGCTTGATAATACCGACTTATAAGGCTTAAAGCGAACGCACTGTCATCGGGATGAGACCCTTGCTCAACCACGAAACGACTCATCTTGAAGAGGGTACTCTTTAACAAATGGGTACGATTGATGATGACTTCGCTCATCCCTTGATCGACTGCAATGAGCGCTTCGGATGTTATAGATGGCTCACTCATTGAGTATCTCCTCCTTCATCTGACGTAGAGTTCGGGCGCTCGCTCTGCGCTATATTCTCTATTTCATCACTTGTCTCATTCGACATCTCCCACAGCACAGGGTCCTTCATCGCCTGTGAGGGGATCGGAGGTGGTGTCACTTGAGGGGGGGCCACCTCCCATTGGGGTGCTTGACCGCTCGCCATGTTATTGAGCGCTTGAAAGATCTCTTCATCGAGTTGATCGTTATCAAGCTCCTCTAAACCCACGATCTCCTCTAGACCCACGATCTCCTCTAGACCCACGATCTCCTCTAGACCCACGATCTCTTCTAGGCCAACGATCTCTTCTAGGCCAACGATCTCTTCTAGGTCACCGATCTCTTCTAGGTCACCGATCTCTTCCTGTGGCGCTGTTTGAATCACCTCATCATCACTTAGCTCTATAGGCTCCCATACCGGTGGACTGATCGACTCTGCGCGTTGGCCTGATTTGAGAGCGACTTGTTGAGATTGTGGCGCTTCTGAGATCGCTAACGTGAGCTCATCTATAAAGTCGCTGACTTCCTCCACCTCTAGATCATCAAAGGCAAAATCCTCTGATACTTGACTCACTAGGCTCTCTGCCAAAGAGTCCGACGAGAGGTGAATCTCTGCTGGGCCAGGGAGCTGAAAGACATGTGATTCATCGGGCTCGTTGAGGTCGTCGACTTCGTTGAGATCACCGACTTCACTGAGCTCGTTGAGATCACCGACTTCACTGAGCTCGTTGAGATCACCGACTTCACTGAGCTCGTTGAGATCACCGACTTCACTGAGCTCGTTGAGATCACCGACTTCACTGAGCTCGTTGAGATCATCGACTTCACTGAGCTCGTTGAGATCATCGACTTCACTGAGCTCGTTGAGTTCGTGGAAGTCGTTGTTCTCACTGAGTTCATCGGACTCGTTGAACTTACTAGGAGGAAAAGTCACCACAAGGGGAGGTGAGTCCCACTCTGGCGGAGAGCTCCACTCTGGTGGTGGGGGGCTAACCGCCATCATCGGCTGTGAGAGCTCGATCTCTCTCTTCATAGCCCCTAGCTCACTCAACTTCTCTAAACGCTCAAGGGGAGGAGTAGAGAAAACTTCTTCTCTTAAGGCTGCTTCTGCTCGCTCGAGATTTCCTTGGCTTAAGTCTCTTACCCGCTCTGCCAATGACGACTCAACTTCAACGCTCTTATCGTGAGTTGAACCCTGATTCATCACTCCTTTAGACGAGGTCCCAATTGACTCTGAGAGAGCAAACTCCATCGCGGTTTTGTTTTCCGCATACGCCGGCTGACGATTTCCTGACTGATTCTGGGGGCTCTCTCCACGGAAAGTGACTGAATGAGAGAAGTTAGAGATGACCTCTTCAGGTTCAGCAGAGAGGAGTGAGCCTCCGCGCCTCTCTGCAGGCTGGGCGATAGGTATAGGTTGATTCCTAGGAGCTTTCGCGAGCGTAGAACGCTTTGCACCTCGGTGAGCCGCCGCCTCCAAAGAGAGATTAGGAATTAAATCTTCCGGTAACCCTAGCTCACTCCATAGACTAATCAACGTCTCTCTTGTGTGTTGCCTCACCTCATCACGAATCATCTCTCGTTCACGCTTCAGACGCTTAATTCTCTCTTGGAAGCGAATCTCTAACGATTCTTTCTGCTTACTGAGTAGGGTGAGCTGCTCAAATAAAAATTCCGGAGCGATATTACTTAGGCTCAATCTGAATGATTCAAGGGATGAAGATTGCTGAGTCTCTGCTTCTTGGCTCATCGCTTGATTAGACCACCAACGCTCATGCAAGATCGATAGTTTAGGGAAAAGTGGCTTCAAGGTAAGGGCGTCGATGTGAGGAGAAGCGAGGTCATCTAAATCGACTCTCACTTGGACAAAACGAGCCAGGTCTTCCTCGGGCTCCATCGTAGGTATGATCGCCGTCTCTTCGATAAAGCGTTGTGGACCATCAACCTCCATCAGAACAGTCCATTGCTCACTCAAGCGTTGCCCCTTTAATAGAGGGCTAGTGTTCTCAGCGACCTCAGATAAAGCCTCTAAAGCCTGAGTCGCATGAGACCATCGGTGATCGAGGTCATGGGTCAAGCAGCGCGCCAAGAAAGATCTGAGAGTACTAGGTGACTTCTTAAGGGCTTCTTCGGTATTAAAGCATTGAATGAGTTTCACCTGCTCGGTGAGCTGTGTAGTCGACCCCCAAGGTAAACCGCCGCAGAGTAGTTGATAGAGAATCAAGCCAAAGGCCCACATGTCTGCTTGAGGTGTCACACAATCTGGATCAACAAATCGCTCAGGACTCCAATATGAAACTTCCTCTACACGAAACAGACTATGAGAGCTCACTCGTGCATGTGGGTGCCAAATAAGTCGCCTGCCGAGTAGCGATTGACAACCACTATCAATATGAATCGCGGAGGGAGTCAGCGACCCACAGACCCTCTGAGTTCTATGTAAAGCGCTCAAAGCTCTTAGGATAGGGAGACATACTAAGACTGCTTGCTCAGGTGTGAGTCGTTGTTGAACTTGGCATAAGAGAGAGAGATCAAGATGTGCCGGATGTTCCGCCCAGATCCAAGACTCATCTCTACCGCTCCTGTTCATCGCTAACCAGCCGCTGACCCCTTCTTTGAGTTGCTCCAAGAGCTTACTGGCCTCGGACTCTGTCGACGCTCGTGCGACCTCCACGTAAGAGGTAATCCCTGACCTTCTGACGAGAACTTTCCAATAGTTCTCACTATAATCGACCACCCTGAGCACCGTATATTCTTTAGGGATGGGAGCCCAAGAGGCGCTCGTCAGAGGTGGTTTTCTCCTTCGGTGTGCGCGGCTGTTCAACATAACCCATAAATGGGGAGCGAGCGTTGCTACATTACTGAGGTCAGTGGTCGCCAATTGATTAGCTGAGAGGCTAAAGATATGGCAGACCTCTTTGAGGAGCTCATCACGTGAGACCCATTGAGCTCTTACTAAGCGAATCACGCCGAGGATAAGAGCTCTGAGCTGAATACGATCTAACCATGATGGGCTTGACTGGCTGAGCTCGCGATCGAGTTGAGCGAGCAGAGCCCCTTGCGTTTCATCATTGAGTTCAGACTCAAAAAGCGCTCGGTCTAGCCACTCACGATCAGAATATCCAAACGTGAGATAGGCTAACCTCCCAATCTCATAGCGTAACGAAGCAGGTTCTCCACGCTCACAGCGCTCTATGGCACAGCTGAGCAAAGCTGCAAAAAACTCTCCGAGGTGAGGTGCGGACATACGACCCCTTCAACTTTATTGCAGGTGGGCCTGCGTTAAATTGTGAATACATGTAACGGTAAATGATCTTGGGGGTGGAAGCAACACGACCAAACATAGTCAATGACACTTCTCATGGTTGAATCAATATTTGACCTTTATAGACCAAAGTAGTCTCTACTCCAAATCTACTTTCATGCAACTTGATATGAGCGATACAGAGTCTTGACTATTCGCCTTTATCAGATCATGTATTGAACACGTTCTTAACAGTCTACTTTTACAAACCCTAAGCTCTTGATTGGAGTTTTAAGCAATGGTTAGCCTCCTCCCTTTTAGATCACTCTCTCCCATTCATGATCAAGTAGGTGAGGTCGCCGGCCCACCATATGATGTGATGAATCGAGCTGAAGCGAGAGAGCTGATCAACGGCAAGCCAAATAGTATTCTCCGCGTCACTCGACCCGATGCGCTACTGAATGACTCTATCCCAGGAGACTCTCCTCAGACCTATGATGTCGCTAGAGAAGAGCTTAAGCGTCTAGTTGATCAAGGAGCACTCAAGTTTGATGACGACGATAGCTACTATATCTACGCTCAAGTGATGGGCTCACATCGACAGACAGGAATCGTCGGATTAGCCAGCGCTGAAGATTACTGGGCAGATCGGATCAAGAAGCATGAGTATACACTCCCCAAGAAAGAAGATGATCGCACTCGACAGGTCCTCTCCCTAGGCGCTCACCTCGGACCGGTCTTCCTCGCTCATCAACCCCATGCGTCCCTCAAACAGTTAATCAAGAGATACCAAGAGAGCTCCGCTGACATCACTTATGTCGCACCAGACGGTATCCTCCATGAAATCTGGCGAGTCTCTTCTCCCGATGATGTCACCGCTGTGAGCTCTCACTTTGCAGAGCTAGACGCTCTTTATATCGCTGACGGACATCATCGAGCCGCTGCGGCTGCCCGGGTCAGTAGAGAACTCAACCATGAAGGAGCTAATCATTTCCTAAGCGTATCTTTTGCCTCAGATGAACTCCTCGTTCTCCCCTATCAACGGGTAATCACCCAGTGGAATGGGGATCAAGAGAGCCTTTTCACTCAGCTTAAACAACTTTTCGAGATAAGCCCCTGTGATGCCCCACTTGATCGTGACCCAAGCGAGCCATGTGCATTCCCTCCCAACGCTAGATCATGGGGGATGTATGTGTCAGGGCAATGGTACCTCTTGCAGGCGAAGGCGAGCTTATTACAACGATTGAGCGATCGAGAGCTGACCGCTCAATTGGATGTCAGCATTCTCCAAGATGAGGTGTTGAGGCCCCTGTTTGATGTCAATGACCCTAGAGCTTGTGATCATATTTCATTTGTGGGTGGAATCAGAGGGTATAGAGAATTAGAGAAGCGAGTCAACGAACACAATGGTGTGGCCTTTGCACTATCTCCAACCTCTCTTCAAGAGTTGATGAAGATCGCTGATGGTGGCTCCGTTATGCCTCCTAAGTCCACTTGGTTTGAACCGAAGTTACGCACCGGGCTCCTAATCAGTGTATTTGACCACACCACGCTTAACCTAGATCTTTAACCGGAGGTTTTAACTGAGATGAGTCAAGTTTCAGATCATTCGATGAGGCATATACAGCCCTTGGGGCCTAGAGTCTTAGTTAAGATAGAAGAAAACTCTGAGCGAACCCCCAGCGGGTTATACCTCCCACAGGGAATACAAGAGAAGCATCAAGCTGCCCTATATGCTCAAGTAATAGAGGTCGCTAGAGACTCTTTGGCGACCGAGGATATTGGTGAAAATGTCTCTGGTATCCCTCTCGGCGTTTTTGTTCTTTTCCCCAGAGAGGCAGGTCTCCCTGTCCCTTGGGACGAAAGTCTTCGATTGGTAAAAACCAATGAGATTGTAGCAGTCATAGAAGATATCGGGATCGAAGGTCAGCATTGAGCACTCAAAAAGAAGAATATCTACAGAGCTACGCCTCTCTACTCACCTCTCCAACCACGGTCATCAGTCTAGACCGACAACCTCTTCCTTGGTTCAGCTCTGAGGTACGTAGGGGTGATG
This sequence comes from uncultured bacterium, assembly GCA_943788935.1. GTDB lineage: Bacteria > Myxococcota_A > Bradymonadia > UBA7976 > VGTA01 > CAKZRU01. The sequence continues at coordinate 114,648 of CALSSE010000003.1, forward strand.
ACCCACGGGTTCAATGGTTGGACTTGTCCGAGCTTCATGAGGACAGCTCTACTCTCGGAGAGGGGCAAAAAACAGAGGATAAACTCCCTGAATCATCTCGCTCAAGCGTGACTCAAATGAGTGACTCACGCTCAGAAGGAGAGCGCTCAGAAGGAGAGCGCTCAGCAGAGGGGCCAAGAGATCATAAGAGTGAGGAAGAAGCCGTCGCTGGACACTATTTGGATCACATCGAGACAGTTCAACAAAGAGATAAAGGTCAGAATAAAACCAAGTCTCGCCGTTCCCGTAAACGTCCTAAGCAGTCCAAGGGGTCACAGAGGGGATCAAGTCCCCCCGCTAAAGAGACAATAAAACAGGAGAGTCACTCCTCTTCTCAAAACACCCCAACGAGCACCTCTTCTACTTCAGATACTCCCCAAGACTCTCGAGGTCATGGGAAGTCTAAGCGTCGTCGAGGACGACGTAATAAACCGGACACAAATCAGTCGTAATCAGTCTTAGTCGGTCGATAGCTGTGAGTTGAGAGCGCTGTGCGTTGGTAGCGCTGTGAGTTCAGAGCGCTGTGCGTTGGTAGCGCTGTGAGTTCAGAGCGCTGTGAGTTGAGAGCGCTGTGCGTTGAGAGAGTGACTGATCTAACCCTCAGCCTGACCCTCAGCCTCTGCTTCCTCATTAGCTTCTGCCTCTTGGGCATGAGGATCAAAGATTGGGAACTCACCTGCTTTGAGTTTCTCCTCGTATTGATCGAGGTCCCCTCTCACCCCTTTCACTAAGAACAAGATCCCAAATATATTTGGCAGAGCCATACCGAGGATCATCAAGTCACTGAAATCAAGAATATTGGTGGCGGTGACGATAGACCCTAAGAAGGCGAAGATCAAAAAGATGACTCGATAGATAAGAGAAGCGTGTTTTCCCATTGAGAAGAGCGCGGGGTTCTCCCCAAAGAGCCAAGCCCAGCAGCGCTCACCATAATATGACCATGATATCATTGTAGAGTAGGCGAATAAGACCACCGCGACCGATAACACATAAGGGAAGAAAGAGATCGCCTCGCCCATAGCCTGTGAAGTGAGCGCTGCGCCTTTGTTACCAGCGATCAATGCACCATATTCTGGGTTATGATAAGCACCGGTGATAACGATCACTAAAGCGGTCATTGTACAGACAACGATCGTGTCAATAAAAGGCTCTAAGAGCGCGACAGCTCCCTCTCGGACAGGATATTCGGTCTTAGCTGCAGCGTGAGCGATCGCTGCTGAGCCGATCCCCGCCTCGTTGGAGAAGGCGGCTCGCTTAAAGCCAACCACAAGTACGCCGACCGCTCCGCCATATAAAGCATCAGGAGAGAAGGCTCCTCCAATAATCTCTGCGAAAGCTTGAGGCACAAGCTCGACGTTGACCAAGATGACATAGAGTGAGGCTAATATGTAGAGACCACACATCGCGGGCACAATTTTCTCCGCGGTCTGAGCGATACTCTTAATGCCTCCTAATATGACCACCCCTACAGCGATCGACATGACCAGACCATAGATCCAATTAGCATCATTTAAAGCGGGAATCACCTCAGCGACAGCCTCAAGCGACTGTTTAACCTGAAAAGCATTCCCACCACCGAAAGAGCCACCAATACAGAGAAAACTGAACATCACTGCGAGGAGTTTTCCAAGTTTAGGGAGATTACGCTCGGTCTGTAAACCCTTGGAGAGGTAGTGCATTGCGCCTCCCATGACCACTCCATCAGCAGAGACCGTCCGATATTTTTGTCCTAGAGTACACTCAGTAAACTTAGAGGCCATTCCCAAGAAACCAGCAACGATCATCCAAAAAGTAGCGCCTGGTCCACCAAGGCTCACCGCGATTGCGACTCCCGCAATATTCCCTAGTCCAACTGTCGCTGAGAGTGCTGACGTTAAAGCCTGAAAGTGGCTGACCTCACCGACCGATGCAGGATCGGTATATTTCCCCCTCACCACCTCGATGGCATGACGGAATAGTCGTACGTTAACCAAGCGCATCTTGTAAGTAAAAAATATCGCTCCAAACACCAACCACAGAACGATCAAGGGGAGTTTTAGATCTCGCTCTTGCCAGAGAATACTCCTCTTCTCATCAGCGGTGATTAAGTGATCACCGGATTGAAGGATCCTCTGAGCTGATATCGCTTTAGTGGGCACGAGCTTCATCTTCTCTTCTAGTATAGTAGAGGCCGCTGATGAGAGCGATTGAATGTGACCATTATGACTCGCCCAGAGCATGCCATTTACTCGATGTAGGGAGCTAATTTGGCTATTAAATGGGTGTTTTTGACTTAACTTAAGATCTACTTCATCACCGGTATTAGAGAGGATATGATTTGGACCTTGGGTGGCTGTAGAGAGGTAAATTACTCGTTCAGCTCCCTCATTGTTGGAGACGAGTAGTGGAGTGACCGAGCTGACCGAGGGGAGCTTAATGCCAAAGCCGGGCGCACCATCTCGAGTGTTCCATGTATAGAGACCCTCGGTAAAGGCTACCCAGATTGCATCCTTGGTGAAACCTGCGTTCAGCAGTTGACCGCTCACTTGAATAGGGCGAGAGAAGCTGATCACCTCTTCAGCTTTAAAAATGAGGTTCGGTTGCGCCTCTTTGAGAGGTTTGATCACTTTCACCGCTCCCTCTACACCGATGATTAACCAATAAGCACCATCCTGACGAGCAGAGAGGCGAGTGATGGTTTGATTCAGATTAAAATTAGGCTCACTCCATGATTGGGCCTTAATCTCTTCTCTGGTCTCTCTCGACAGTCGATAAAGTCTACCTGCGCTAGACCCAAAGATCTGCTGACCGTTAAGCTCTGCGAAAGCGGTCCAATCACCGTTAGGCAACCGATAGGGTCCGAGCGCTTTGGAGGCCCCCTTTAGAGTCCTCTGAAAAATGTAGATCTCTCCCTTGACGGAACGAACTAACAGCTCTTGCGCATCATTGATGAACCAGACTTGGTCTATATCAAGCCCCGGATGTTTATAACTAGATCGCTCTTCACCATCAAAACCATGAAAGACGACTCGATTAGAGTGCACCATAAAGACCCCCCAACCGAGGGGGTCAGCCAGAGGTCGCCCTCCGCTGATCTCACTTCTCATTTGTAAGGGGTCTTCATTATCCCACCAAGCGACGTCCCACAACAAGACGCTCGCCATCTGGCCCACAACCTGACCGAAAGCTGCATCGATCATCTCTTCCACGCTCGGCTCTACTTTTTGAGGTTCAAGCAAGGTCCCTCTCGCGTCAACACTCGGAGAGTGGAACGCGAACGAGCCGATGCAAGTGATCATCAATAGCCAGAGGATAGGGGAGGAGTCACCCTTACTAGGACGTCGACTCTCATTATATGAACTCCACATAGAGCTCCTAGACCTCACTCTTCGCCATAAATAACGAGATGCTCTCAGTATGTGTGTGGGCTGTATCAACGTATTTCTCCTCGTTGCAGAGTATTGATCTCTCTTATGGCTTGATCAATTTGACTCAGGCATTAGATAGTTAAAACTCAATATTGGCTTAACTATTTTTAATACTTTAGTTGATAAATCAAAGAGTAATAGATCGCAACCTTGCTGAGAGTTGAACTCTCTAGTTAGGTATACGTTTATCCATTAGTTATCAATATTCTACCTATCGACCTTCTTGACATCCAAGGGATCAAAGTTTTATTTAGGTTCTGTTTAGAGCGCTGTTTAGAGCGCTGTGTGACATCTCATCTAATGCTCCAAGGCGACTCTGATGGCGACCTATGTGATCGGCGACATACATGGCTGTTTCAAAACCCTACAGAGACTCTTGCAGAGCTTAGACCTTCAGCCGCAAGATCGTCTCTGGTGTGTCGGTGACTTGATTAATCGAGGCCCTCACTCACTTGAGGTTGTTGAGTGGGCGATGAAAAATCAACATCGCGTCCAAGTTGTTTTAGGAAATCATGAGCTGCATCTACTCGCCTGTTATTTTGGCGCTGAGACCTCTGACAATGACACCCTAGATGAGCTTTTATCATTATCAGAGCGTGATCGACGAGAAGTCTTAGAGTGGGTTAGGCGACAACCTCTCCTCTATGAAGCGACGATCGCTAGCCAAAAAGTCGCTATGGTTCATGCAGGGGTCGATGCTCGATGGACTTGGACTGAGATTAAAAAGCGCGCCGCTCGAATCGAAATAGCTCTTCGGCAAGATGATCAACTAGAGGAGCTTGCCAAAGCTCATCCTAGCCGGAAACGACGAAAGCGAAAGATAAGCGAAGCTCAAGGAGAGCTTACCTCTTCCTCAAACATTAGAGATGAGGTCAGTCACAAACCACAATGGATCGATGATCTTAAATGGTTTACTCGCGTAAGGACTCTCGACCAATCCGGAGAGCCCGTCGGTTGGTTTAAAGGCTCTGCTGATGAGCTCCACCCTCAATTAGAACCTTGGTTTATAGCCTACAGTAGGGCGTGTCATCAGACTGCACTTGGTACATATCCAGATCGATTATTTTATGGTCATTGGGCCGCTTATGGATTACAGAGGGCTGACCTATACTGTGGTTTAGATAGCGGGTGTATTTGGGGCCGTCATTTAAGCGCTGTGAGAGTGGAAGATAACCAACTCTATCAAGCAGAGACGGTGGAGACCGCTCTAATCCCTAAAAACATTCGCACTACCCTAAAAGAGGTGCATTAAACATGAGCGATTCACGTGCCATTAAAGAGTCTATGAGCGTCCAAGGTCACTATCGTTTAGCGCGGACGTTTTACTTTACAGCGATGATCCCTCCCTTGGGTTTGGCGCTGCTCTGTGCTTGGATCCTCCCTCAATTACCAGCGATCACAGCTGATCAACTTACCTCTCTTGAGACTCCTTTTTTGGGTTTTACCCTGTTGAGCGCTGTGCTCTGTGACACGCTCTTTTACCTCAGGTTGAAGCGTTTTCGAGCGCTCCCGACCCCTGCTGAATTAGCTCAAGTCCCCTCAATGATCGAGAGCAAGAGAGGCTGGAAGGCTTGTCTTATCGCTTGGAGTCTTGTCCAAGTCTATGCCTTCCTAGGCGTAATGGAGGCCTTTTTCACTCGCGAAGACAGCTCAATGTTCCCCTTTATGATCTTCGCCGCGATCACGATGTATCGCTGCCGACCACGAGCAGGCCTCTTCGCCGAATCAAATTGGGGAGCCCCCTTCTCCCCTCCCCGCCCAATCATGACAGAGACAGACGGGACAGGTGAAACAGGCGGGACAGGTGAGACAGGTGAGACAGGCAAGGCAGGTAAGACAGGTAAGACAGGTGAGCGATGAGGCTATTTGAACGAGCATCTATTTTAAGAGAGCGATTAGAGAGTCACAGCCTTTATCAAGTGCTAGACCTGCTCGGTAAACCACAATTGTTGAGTATGGTTAGATACTCTATGAAATATCGATCAATGATGAATGCGGAGGTCATTAGGCAGATAGAGACCCTCGCTCAAACTCACCATATCGTCACCGAGACTGACCTCGCTCATTTAGAGGTCAAGTTGCGAATGCTGAAAGTAGAACTCGCCGCCTTGAAGAGGTCTACAGAGATAGATCAGGAGTGAGTGGATAGACCACCCAAGTGACCTCTTTCTGATTTTCTATCCGGTCGCTCACCCATCCGATCACCTCGAGATGATGTAGACAGGTCGGGGGTAGCCCAGGCGGCTCTAGTTTGATCGATAACGCACTCTTCTCAGTTAACTTGGGAACTAATACCTCGATGAGTACTTTACCCACCTCCGCTCCTGCCTCTTTCGGCTTAACCTGCTCACCCCTCTCCGCATTGGGCTTAGGGTCTCGACAGAGTTCAGCAGAGAGATACAACCTACCGAGCTGAGGGAGCTGATGAGCAGACACGCTTAATCTCTGCTTCGAATAAGTCATTACTGGTGGTTGATCGAGATGAGTTTGAGGAGAAGACAAGAGAGACTGGTAAAGGAGCTGAGTGAGCGCATATTTATCAGAGGACTCTAGAGTCATTAAATGAATATGGTCTTCATGGAGTACTCTCGCGCTAGATTCAATGACTCGCGAGAGCTCGCCACGGAGCCATTCTATTCGGTTGAGTGTGACATAATCAGGGGAGCGCAATGACTCCGAGTTTAAGAGAGTCGACTCGATAGTGGTGAAGCGTTCTTCTCTAACTTCCGCTTGACCCCAGAGGCTACCACGTCGCCTCACCCGAGGCGAGCTAGCTTCTTCGACAAGCTCAGCACAAATCTCAGAGAGCAGCTTTCTCGCTCCGCTTACTTCACTCCAAACTAAGTAGCTCTTGATGGCTGTGATCCGCTCATCCCAACTGGGCTCAATGAGATTAATGATCGCTTGCTGGGCGAACAGCGACTCATAAAGTCTCCGCGCCACTCTGAAAGGTACATGAGCGCTATCGCTCAGCTTAAGATGATTAGGAGAGTCTTCAAATCGCTGCCCATAATGATGCCACCACCCTTTAAGTAAACGCCTCAAAACCCACTGAGTCGCCTCTGTTGTTGTCTTAAGCTCACTACGCTCTAATCTCGGTTGACCCTGAGCGCTATTTTGTAGTTCTTGGTCGAGGAGAGCAAGACTGGGCTTGAGCTTGGTTTCCCATACGACTCGCTGATCTAGAGGGAGCAAACGATCGAATGTGATTGAGCTCTGATCTAGCGACCTCACCTCTCGACTATACTTCTCCAACATAGAGAAGACAGGGTGAGGGGTCGGTAAGAAAGACCACGAGACGCTAATAGTAATGAAAGAGAACAAGAGTGGAGAGAGCGTGTATAAAGCTCGCTGTTTTAATGAGAGCTCCTGATACTTATACAAGGGAGCGCAAAAGACACCTAATACTAACCCACTGAACGCTCCACCTAGATGACTCGCGTTATCCACCCATGGAGAGCTCAAATTCTCAGCGAGAGAATAAATGAGCCAAATGATCATCACTGAGGTAGCGCTCCTCGTCTGAGCGATTCGCTTCCCCTTAGTGAGCAGTAAGAGGGTAATGATCACTCCAAATAGGCCATACACTCCACCAGAAGAGCCCATAGAGACTTGGGAAGGGTAATAGATCAAAGTGAACGCACCCGCCAAAGTCGCGCTGCTGATAAAAAGGCTACCTAGCGCCAATGATCCCAATAAATGTTCAATATGAACAGCGAGGAACAGCAATGGGCCTAGATTAAACAGTAAATGCTGTAGGTCCCAATGCAGGAGAGGAGCTGTGAGTAGACGCCACCATTCTAGGGTAGACCCGTTGGTTTTGGGTGCAAAATTAGCGCCCCACTCTATCGCTGAAGCGAGGTTTACAGGTCCTTCTAGCCTTCCTACCGTCATTATATAAAAGAGACAAAGTACCGAGATGAGGCAAAAGGTGCCCCATTTCCCTCTAATGAGCTCTGTCATGTTCTCCACAAAGAGCTGAGTTAATGAAGAGTCAAGCGATCGAAGACTCTCTGAATCAGATAAAGCCGAGGGGGAGGCGACTGACATATGTAAGTGGAGCTTAGGTTCTGTAGGTGGGGGCTCGAAAGGGTATTCACCGGGGTCGGTGGGAGGGGTCACTTGTAACTCATCACCAGGATCGGTGGGAGGGATCACTTGTGACTCATCACCAGGATCGGTGGGAGGGATCACTTGTGACTCATCACCAGGATCGGTGGGAAGGGTCACTTGTAGCTCACCACCGGGGTCGGTGGGAGGGATCCAGTGTCGCTCATCATCCAATCTGGTTGACGAGATGCCCTCTAAGCCATCTCCTGACTCAGTCGGTGGAGTGGTCTGTGGAGCTCTCCTTAAATGATGAGCGTCCAAAGCTCTGTCACGCCCTTCAGACATTTAGAAAGGCTGCTCATCTTCAGCGAGATTATTAAAACGAGTAAACATACCCACAAACTGCAAACGCACTGTTCCCGTAGATCCTGATCGGTGCTTGGCGATGATCAACTCAGCGATCCCTTTATCTTCCGACTCTTCATTATAGTATTCATCTCTATAGACGAACATAATAATATCAGCGTCTTGCTCGATCGCTCCTGACTCACGAAGGTCAGAGAGCAGGGGACGTTTATTCGGTCTACTCTCTACACCTCGATTCAGCTGAGATAGAGCAACGACTGGTGTATTCAGCTCTTTAGCGAGTGTCTTTAAGTTACGACTGATCTCACTGATCTCCTGCTCACGATTACCGGAACCCGGAGGTCCCTTCATCAACTGGAGATAATCGATCACAACTAAACCGACAGGCGGGAGATTATCATCATTAGCGAGTCGTCGACACTTCGAACGACAATCCATAATCGAAATCCCTGGAGTATCATCGATAAAAATCGCTACATCTTTCACTCGATCTACTGTCTCGACGAGTCTATCGATCTCATGCTCCTCCATCATACCTGTTTTAAGGTTATGGCTGCTGATCTGAGACTCGCTAGAGAGGACGCGAGTCACCAACTGGATCGTAGGCATCTCCAAGCTAAATACAGCGACGGTAAATGGCGTCTGCTTACTGGTCGCCGCGTTGAAAGCCATGTTGAGGGCGAGTGCGGTCTTCCCCATACCCGGACGAGCGGCCAGGATCACTAGATCGCCTGGCTGAAAACCTGAGGTCATGTGATCAAGCTCAGTAAAACCGGTATTCGTCCCTGTCACTCTAGTCTGAGTCTCGAATGCTTTCTGGATCTTCGCCAAGGCCTCAGCGATGGCGTCAGAGAAAGAAGTAAACGCTTGCTGACTCTTGCGTGAACCGAGCGCTAATATTCGCTGTTGGGCTTCATCGAAGAGCTCTTCAGAGTGCTCATAATCACCCTGCTGACCCTTCTCGATCACCCTAGCGCACAAGGCGATAAGTCTCCTCACCTCAGCGGCTCGGTAAACCATAATCGCATGACTCTCAGCGTGTAAAGAGGTACCGACCTCTGCGCCAAGCTCCAAAATATATGAGTCCCCACCTACATCTACTAAGGCGCTCTCTTGCTGCAACATAGAGATGACAGAGATGATGTCGATCCCCACTCCTTGGCCCGCCAATGAACGCATCACTCTAAATATGAGCTGATGTCTAGGCTCATGAAAGTCATCAGGCTCTAAGATCGCTGAGATCAGATCAAAGGAATTAGCATCGAGGAGGATAGTACCCAAAGTCGCTCGCTCAGCTTCTTTGGCTCTTAAGTGCTCTGGGGTTTTTAACTCAGCCATGAGGCGACCTCCATATCTATCTAGCCTACCGTGACTTAATCGTCCATAGCTGTAAATAGTCGATTGACAAAGCGCTTAGCCAATAAACTGATCATTCAATTGAAAACGCCACAGCTCAATCGAAAAAAATCGATTTAAAGCTGTGGCGAGGAGCGAATATTTAGTTAATATTCGCGCGTCACAGAGTGTTTACTCTTCGCGGATTACCTCTACATTGAGGTCGACATGAACGTCACGGTGCAAGCGGAGCTTGATCTTGTGAGAGCCAAGAGTCTTAAGATTCTCATCCATGATGATCTGACGACGCTCGACGTTGAAACCCTTCTCATTGAGGAGGGCCTCGACATCCATATTAGTGACAGAGCCAAAGAGCTTGTCGCCCTCGCCTGCAGCTTTTTTAACGACAAGTCCAAAGCCGCGGAACTTCTCTGAGAGATGCTCAGCAGCAGCGCGAGTCTTTTGGAGTTTGGCTTCGATAATACGCTTCTCATGCTCGAGGCGATTCAACTGACGAGCGTCAGCGTGAACAGCTAAACCTTGAGGGAAGAGAAAGTTACGAGCGTAGCCAGCTTTAACGTTGACGACCTCACCCACATAGCCGAGGTGGCGAACATCTTCTCTTAAGATGACCTGCATGTTCTCCTCCTTATTGGTTAATCGTGGTGAAAGGCATGAGCGCGATCATACGAGCGCGCTTGATCGCCTGTGTGATCTTGCGCTGGTTCTTAGCGCAAAGGCCGCTCACGCGACGAGGAACAATCTTGCCTCGCTCGGTGATAAAGTACTTGAGTACACTTGGATCTTTATAGTCGATCACGAGGCTCTTATCAGCGAGGAAACGGTCAACTTTACGGCGTGGGCCGCGACGACGCATACGGTTACGGTTCATTGGGCGCTCTCCTCTGTGGTCTCAGGCTCAGCGGTGACGCCGAGCGCAGAGCTAGAAGTAGGATCAAAATCATCAAGTCGGATGTGCATGAATCGGATACATGCATCGCTGAGACGAAGGATGCGCTCTACTTCTTCGATCGCTCCTGGCTCAGTTTGATAGACGACATACATGTAAACCGCTTTTTGATAAGTGTTTACACCTTTTTTGATCTCATAGGCGAGGCGTCGCTTGCCCCAAGACTCTTCTTTGAGTGCTGAGCCATTAAAATCACCAATGATTGTGCTTATTCGAGCCTGTAACTTCGTGGTCTCATCTTCTGTGACATCACGATGTAGCAGGTAAATCAGCTCATAAATACGCTTTTTTACTGTGGACATCTTGTCTCCCTTCGGGTTGTCAGCCCGCCTCAGAGGTCCGAGAGACGAGCAGGGAGGTTAAACAAATAGAGGCCGATAGGTAGGCCTTTCAAGTGACTTTGTCAACAACCCACTTCTAATTTATGTATCTTTTGCTGTGAGCCCTATATTTAAGGAGAGATTGACCACTATGTTTTTTCGTTCATCAACACCACACCTCGTCCCCCTCATAGATCCTACAAAAGCCCTATCAGGACGAGAAGAGTCTATCTCTCCCGGAGACCAACACTTGGTCTTCGAGGCACCCTTTAGTCATTATGACTGCAACCGCCCCCCCTCATCCTCATTAGAGCGAATCATTATAGGCATGGGCTGTTTTTGGGGAGCAGAGAGACTTTTTTGGCAACGCAAAGGGGTAGTCTTTACCTCGGTAGGCTACGCTGGCGGATTCACGCCGAACCCTAACTATGAAGAGGTTTGCTCAGGTCTCACTGGTCACAGCGAAGTCGTTCAAATCGACTTCAATCCACAAGAAATATCACTCAGAGAGATCTTAAAATGTTTTTGGGAGCGTCATGATCCTACTCAAGGAATGAGACAAGGCAACGATATAGGAACTCAATACCGCTCAGTCATCTATTTCACAGAGGCATCTCAAGAATCGATAATCTCTGACACTCGGCGCGCCTTCACTGACGCCCTACAGAGGGAAGAGGGATCACAGGCGATGGGCTCCGTTATCACCACCGAAATCTCGGCGCTAGCTCATTATTACTATGCCGAAGCCTATCATCAGCAATATCTTCATCGAAACCCCAACGGCTACTGTGGCCTCAAGGGGACTGGCGCAGTGTGCATCATCACTTCATAGTCTTAGTAGTGTGCATCATCACTTCATAGGGTCGAGAGTCTCATTTTTGAGGCGGGATGAGGCTCTCAGGGATCATTAAGTCCGCTCGTCGTCGAAGGGTCAGATAACGGAGAATCCCTAGAGCGATCCCTCTCGAGAGGGCGTCCATCCCCTCTTTAGAGGTGATAAATGGTCCCTCCTTAGGGTGATTTAAGAAGCCAACCTCACAGACGATCGCCGGCGTCGTGATCCCCTTGATGATCCCATAGTCACCTTGCTTGACTCCTCTAGTTCCGAAAGGGCTGTACAGCTCAAGCGCTTGATTCATGATATGAGCGAGATGCATGGACTCATGTTGAGCCCGTTGATGAATTAAGTCTAAGAGGACCTCTTTGACTTGCTGCGATTTGACCTTCTGCTTGACCGAGTGAGTGAAGAGACTTCCACGATACTCCGTATTAAACTCTCTCACTCTCAGTCGAGATTCTTCATAGGCCTCGCGCGCTAGAAAAAATGTCCCATGACCCCTCGGTCCCACAACATAAGCGTCATTGATATGGATACTCACGAAGAGATCAACGCCGGCTGCTGACGCTTTACTGATCCTAGAACGTAAAGAGTGTGGCTCATCTTTATACCGACTCTGCCATACCTTGATCTGAGCGTCTTTGAGGAGGGCAGAGACCTTATTGGCGATCTGCAATGTATACTGCTTCTCGTATCGCCCCTCTTCACGAGGATCGATCGCCCCATAGTTCTTGCCTCCATGACCGGGATCGAGCGCGACATACCATTGACGAGCAGAGTCTGCTCTCGGCTGACCCTCTGAGACTCTCACCTGATCAAATACAAGCGAGAGGAGAAGCGAGAGAAGAAGCATGAGAACGGGCTTAAACAACCTGGGGGCAAGAGTGCTCCGAGGAAGTGTGTATCCCCTCGCTCTCTTTAGTATATCTAGAGCCGATAATCGGACTTGAACCGATGACCTGATCATTACGAATGAACTGCTCTACCAGCTGAGCTATACCGGCTTATTTGGTGATCAGTTATCATGCTTATACTCAGAAATCAACAGCGATTGGTCTAGACCTCACAACACCCGTTACTAGGGTTATAAACATCTCGGTCATGGGTGCTAAGATCATACCACTCACTGCAATGGAGTCAAGTCTGAAGCCTTCAGATCTTAGCGTATCTAGCATATCTATCCTTCTCTCTTCACACACCATAACCATAGGCTATAACGTGCTCCACCCTTCACCTTCACTGATGAGGGTCAGTACCTCTTCAGTAGCGGTCAAAGTTAGCACCCGGCCTTCTTCAGGCTCAAAGTCTTTATACTCCCATTCATCGAGGTGAAAGAGGCGCAGTCGTAGATGAGGTACCTTAGAGAGCAATAAAGGGGCACGCTGAGGCCATTCAATATAACAAACATCAGCGTCAAGCAGCTCTTCAAAGCCTAGATGTAATAACTCATCTTCATCGCCGAGTCGGTAGAGGTCGAGGTGGTGAAAATAGGCCGCTCCCACTTGATCCGATGTTCGATGAGCTTGATGAAGGGCGAAAGTAGGACTATTAACATAGGTCTCTTTTGGGACTCCAATACCTCTCGCGACCCCTTGAGCAAAAGAGGTTTTACCTGCTCCTAAATCTCCGAGCGCGGCGATCACCCTCGGTACCTGCGGATGCTGCATCAAGAGTTGGCCTAGCTTATATCCCAGAGTGTAGGTTGACTCTCGGTCGGGGAGAAAGATCCACTTCGTCATTACTTTATCCGTCATCACTTTGCCCGTTTTAGCTCCGTCGCTCATCCCACTTCACCTCGTAGCCTCTCGATGATTTCTTTATCCGCTGGGGGGAGCGGGAGCTCACAGACTTCAGCAGGGCTAAGCCATGAGAAATCAGAGACTCCTAAACGCTGCGGTTCACCGCTATGAAGATAGCATTCGTATACAAGCAGTATCACATCTTTAGCTCGGGGTTTAGATGACTCTTGGGTGAGATCATAGACATGGTGTCCAACCGCGTAAATACTTACTCGATCTACTGTGATGGCTAACTCCTCATATAACTCCCTATGAAGCGCAAGACGTGGATTCTCTCTGCTCTCAACCTTCCCTCCCGGAAACTCCCAAGCATTAGCAAGGTGAGCATCAGCGAGTCGTCGAGTCATAAGGATCTTACCCGCTTCTGGGTGACCCTGTGGCGCTCTGATCAACCCCGCTGAGACCACCACCCTCTTAGTGTCTTCGGGAAGATGATCGCTGTGATGTGCGACGGTGTTTTTTGCTGTGCTGCTCATACTGCCCTCGATGCTGGAGCTCAATAGAATCGTTGGGTGATTCTTTATGGGTAACGCTTCTGTTAACTTAAGGCTTTATTAGTAAATCAAATGCTTTTGTAAAGGTCTTTAGATCATGGTCATTCATCTACGCTATCCCTCTTTATGACTATCGGTCTTCCTCTTATCATCATCTCTTGTCGCCTCTTCTCTTATCGCCTGTAATGAAGAGTTCTCAACAAGACGAATAGTACCTTTAGGTGGTGAAGTGGCTGTCGAAGTGGCCGATGAAATGGCTGGCAAAGTGGCTGGTGAGGTGACCGGAGAAGTGGCTGGAGGTCTCACTCTTGAACCATTAACTAACCCTCTTGAGGGTGTTGCTACCTAGCGACCCCCTTTCGAGTGGGGTACTTGATGGGTTACAAGAACTCCCACAGAAGGTTAGATCTATCAGCGCCTCATGGGTGGTCATGGTGCTTGGCATGTCGGAATACATCACCTTGATCTTTTCGCAACTCTTGGAACCTCGGCTGGTGGGGAGTCGTTCTATAGCTATGGAGGAGCGAGCAGGTCTTCGGCTCCGACTGGCTTGGGCGAGGTCTCATAGCGATACGCTCAACTTTATTGATAACCTCTCTCAGCGGAGCGTATACATTAGCCACGGAGATCAAGACCAAAGTGTCCCGATGGCCGAAGGACAAAACCTCTATGATGAGGTCAGTCAAGTCTGTGATGATGTGGTCTATCATGAAGAGTCTAGAGCGACTCATTGGTGGGATGGCGACGCTTCTCCTGGCGTAGACTGCGTTGATTGGCCTCGACTCTTTGAGTTCATGCAGACGCGTGACTTCAACACCGAACCTCTCTATTCATCGAGGTGCCGGCTTTGTCGTGCGGCCCATGACTTCACCAGCAACCATGGTCAAACCACTCCTCAGGGTCGGGAATGACCCCGGACGCTCTCTTGAAGCAGCGCTCTTCGCCCACCGAGATGATACTTGGCTGCTTTACCGACTAGAGCCTTATAGCTATAGAAGTGGCCTACCCGATATCACCTTTATTGATGATAATGGAGCCCGCCTCATTGGTTGTTATGGGATGGACTGGGAGTGGAAGGAAGAGTGGATGATTACTCCTTAAATGAAGCGATCTTCCCCGAGATAGGTCACTTTGGAGAGATGAACTTTTGGTTGACAAGGAGTGGGTCGATCATTAATTCCATAGGTATTGCGGGGTTAACTCAGTTGGTAGAGTGTCAGCTTCCCAAGCTGAATGTCGCGGGTTCGAGTCCCGTACTCCGCTCTTTAATAGAGGGTATGCTCACATGGATGCCAACAGACATCCAAGGAGAACGCCACCTCCTATGAGCATTACCGTGATCAATAAGACTAGAAGTTTTAGTCTTCTCATTCGCGGTCTGGGGTTTTGATTCACCCACCTCATTAACCTCTCCATATTTGACTTTAGATAGGTGCGCTGACACACCACTTTAAAGTTCCCCGCTAGAGAGTTTTCTAGGCATCTAATGGCTGCATCCCCACTCTCAGTGCGCTTATCCATGTCTAGCTCCAACATATTCATAATGGAGACTCCAAACTCAGCGGGTGGATATCCCTGGCTAGGGTGATATTGCTCAAATACAGTCTTTGGCTTATGAGTTGGGATCGCCTGTAGAACTTCTGTAATCGTGGAGCGAGTAGGACCTGCACGATGAAGACTGATGAGCTCATAGGCGACTGAGCCAACCGCGAAGAGGTCAGTCGCAGGACTCAAACCTCGCTTCTCTACCTGTTCTGGAGGCATATACAGAGGAGTGCCGCAGAGCAAGCTCGACTCTAGGACATCAGCCTGCTTCACTGCACACCCCCAATCAATGAGCCAAATATGCCCTGCAGGGTTTACCAAGATATTATCTGGTTTGATATCGCGATGAAGAATCCCTTGTTTATGTGCAGAATCGATCGCCCGGAGGACTTCAATAATCAGTCCCATTCTCTTCTCAAAAGAATATTGCAGGTGAGTCTCTGCATCTCCTGCCTGTAACCTCTTAATAATCTCAGATAGCGGCTCTCCTTTGAGGAGCTTCATGACGATATAGGGGACACCCTCCTCTGTCAGTCCTGTATCATAAACCGTTGGGATCGCTGGGTGATCGAGCTCTCCAACGAACTTAACCTCTTCTAAACAACTATATCTAGCTTGCTCTATAGGGCCTTTATACCCCTTGATCGCCACGCTTCGATTAAGGTCATTATCTTGAGCGCTCCACACCTTCCCAAAAGTCCCCTCTCCCACCGACTCATGAAGATTAAATCGTTGGCGACCTGTTAGAGTCTTCGTTTGATGAGAGATTAATCCATTGATCGAGCTCGCTTGGAGCTTCTCGTCCTCTTTAACGTTCCCTTGCGACGCATATGATCCACTCTGATGATGTGCATACAATGAGCGACTTTTACTTCCCTCAGGGTACATTGTCATTATTGGAAGTATCTCTGACGAATAAACATTTTGATTCATAAAGATAAAAGCTCCGGAAAACTGATAACGAATGACTTATATAACTAGCAAATAGACTCTATCTATTATTCTCTTTCTAGTACAAGTATCACATCATTTATACACCTCATTAGAGACTAGTTACAGCTGTATGCCAATTCCAACGACAAAATTCTAAATGCACCTAAATAATCGAACTCACTGCTCTTCGTAGGGGATGATATGCGATCGGTTAAAAACATTGTCCATACTCTCCTCATCATTTTTAGTGCGACCTCTATTGATGTCACTGATAGCCTAGCCTTTGACTACTTAGAGCACATGTACCTCACCGACCAAGTATGCCAACATACTCTCCATCGAATAGAGCAAACTCTATTGATGGAACAAGGTGTAGATGAAGACCTTCTTACTCGCTACCTTGCCCTCTCTCTGTTCTGTCCAAAGAAAGATGCATCCGCACCCTATTGTGAGAAGGGGGTTAAGTTAGCGACAGCCCCACTTACCGCTCTCTCTGCCCCTCCAGCTGACAGCGGTGAATACAGCCTCACTCTAGGTGACATCACTTCTTTACCCGATCATATCGCTCACTTTGGAACCACTCCCAATCTACCTCGAGCTGGGGAATATGGATTAACATCGATGATTTTAGAGTGGATAAGTGCTCATGAGGGGGGAGTCACTGGTACCCTCTACGATGTCGCTGAAGACGCTTGTGAAGAGGAGAAAGTCGTTGATTGGTCGGGCGTTACCAGCGATATCAGCTCGGCGATCGAGACCTATCAAGCCCATCACCGACTACCCACTCTCCCAGTGAGTGATCTGAGGGCGCGAGCGAGAGCGCCTCTTAGCCAAGGACCTAAGGACCCAGCTGCGCTCTACAGCTTTGATAATCCCCACTATCTAGACCTCATCTTTAGAAATCATCATCACTTCGGTGATCAAGCCTATGCTGCTTGGTTGGGCTTTCATAGCGTTGGCATTGATCTCTCTAAAGAGAGCTGTCCCAGCCTTATAACCACTGACCCTGATGACCTAGAGGAGCTCGCTGATGATTGGCCCATATTTGAGGATATGAACTGGTCTGCCTATTCAATCAAAGAGCGTCAACAGAGAGGTTGCGACCTCCTCAGTCATATTATTAACCTCCGACTGACTCAATGGTCCAAGGACACCTCTCCTACTCGTCTCGCTGAGCTGAAGAGGCGATACCCGAAGCTCTCTGCCTTACTTTCTTTGAATGACCATACATTAAACCATAGCAGGCAGAAGTCTCAACGCTCACTAAGGGGACCAAAGAGAACTCATATTGACGATTCAGAGATAAGAGTCACCAAAGCGAGAAGATTGAGTCACGCTCTCTTGAGCGCCAGTTTATCTCTTATTTATGAGGCGAGCGGTCTCCACTTTTTACAAGACTGCTTTGCTGGGGGTCACATGCGTACCATCAGGACTCGTGGTGGTTTACAAGAGTCTCGATATGACCATGATGCCGACAATCGAGATGGGGTGATCGCTACCTACTATACAGCTAAGCACAGTCAGCGCTTTGTCGCCTATGGAGACACCTATCTCCTCGGGGCTGGACCAACGCGACCTCCCTCAGTCAACGAGAGTGACGCCTCAAGTTGCTCTATCGAGAGATCGTCATCACCTCACCCCGACTACCATGGGGCTCGCTGCGCGCTCCAAGTACAAAGAGGCTTAATTAGTCTCGCCACGATGAGCAGTTTACTCGACTGGGCGTATGGCGGATTAATGTATCGCTCACCCCAAGAGATCTCTACTTTAGGTGAAGACGTTCAAAATACCTATAAACAGCTCAGTCACACTTTACCCATCGCTCCCCCTATAGGCTCTGCGATCAATCACAGCGATCACCTCATCGCTGATGAACCCTTACTCAAGAGGGCTAACTTACCAGTACCTCCTCCAGACTTTTCTTACCAAGTCCTCAGCCATCGTTTCGCTTTTGATATCACCGGAAAGACAACTCGTCTCGGTCTCCAACTGACCTTACTAGATACGCTCGGTCAATTCGCTCACTGGCTATCGAGCTAT
Source organism: uncultured bacterium (assembly GCA_943788935.1). GTDB lineage: Bacteria > Myxococcota_A > Bradymonadia > UBA7976 > VGTA01 > CAKZRU01. The sequence continues at coordinate 132,784 of CALSSE010000003.1, forward strand.
CGATTTGGACTCTATGCAGATCTCGGTGAAGGTGACCTCAACCGCTGGAGCGTAGATGGAGGATATACGTTCCACTTTCGTTGGGCAGCGCGGTTTACGGTCGATATGGGTCTAGGAGCGCACAGCGGTTGGCGAGAGTTCAACCAAGGCTTAGATTGGTATGTAGGGCTCACTCCTTTTACCGGCTTAACTCTTTTACCGGAGGGGTGGATCAAAATGCCTCTCGAATTCACCCTCAGCTATCAACTCCCACTCACCTTTTATGACCAAGGAGTTGGATTTCCAGGTTATCAGCTCATCGATGGTCATTACTTTGGTATAGGGCTAGGGCTAGCGTTCATGAAATAGCGAGATCTCTCTGTTGACTCTCTCTGTTGACTCTCTCTGTTGACTCTACTCTTTATCAAATAGACTCAACAATCTAGGTTGATTCTGTTTAACTTCTTATATGTCTTTCTTACAGATAATATCTATACCCTTTCTCCTATAGGTTGCAGCAAAACATGAAGAACCTCTCCTCAAGTAGTATCGTCCGATCAATCGTTGCCCTTCTGACGATTGGGGTTTTCATTCTCATTATAAGCTGTGATGAAAAGTCGACTTCTCAAGAGAGACTAGCAAACGCTGAGATGGCCGGCGCTGAGATAGCCGGACAAGAGATCGCCGGACAAGAGATCGCCGGACAAGAGATCGCCGGACAAGAGATCGCCGGACAAGAGATCGCCGGACAAGAGATCGCCGGACAAGAGATCGCCGGCGCTGAAGCGACTCACACAATGACCTTAAGTGACTTCACTTTATGGCGAGCCCCGACTGAAACGTATATTCAAGAGGCGACAAGCGCTATCGGGTCTGACATCGATCGTGGCATTCATGACCTCTTTGTCTTTAATAACCAGCTCCACATTGGCTATGGAGACGCCGACCTCAACGCTGGAGGAGTGAGCCCCATTAAACTCCTCTCATACAGCTCTCCAGAGGCAGAGATCACCATAGACCCATTGGAGACTGGCGAGGAGGGGATCTATCGCTACCGTCTTATCGATGGTGAGTTGATGATCGCAGGGGTAGACTCTACCGATGCTGATGAGTTGACCTCTCGACCTCTTATCGAGGGGAATTTCTTGAGGACTCGTGACGGCGCATGGGAGAAGCACAGAGCCATCCAAGGTGGAGAGCATGTTCATGATGTAACTCGCTTTATGGAGGGTCTTTGGGCGGTAGGGTCTGGCGCTGATAACCGAATAGAGTGGGAGACATACGGTGTCTATCGCTACTTATGGTTCTCTGGGGATGGCGGGGTGACTTGGCGTAGATACAAGAGAGTCTTTAGGGAGGTACCAGGGGATACTCGCTTCATCAATTTGCTAGCGGTCGGTCCGAGACTTTACATTTTTGGCTACCTCAACCCTAGCGCGGACGGGGAACCCTCAGTGCCTAAAAATGAGGTCATCATTGGCGCTACCGGAGAGCCTACACCGCTCATCACTGGCCAAGAAGAGGGGCGCTCTCCCGAAGAAGCTCACCCTCTCGCTAACATCTACGTCATAGAGTCCTACCCCCTCTCTCCTGACCTAGGGGTGATCAGCGGATTTGATATACAGGAGCGCAGTTGGCGTACCTGGCGCGTTTATGGCGATGGAAGGATAGAAGTAATCAGCGAGTGGGAGGGACTTCGCCTCATTGACCTGTCTATCGATCAAGAGAGCGGGTCTCTCCTCGCTCTCTTCAATAATAGCATGAACCTCGAAGCCGATACGGGGAAAATAATGTTGGGAGATCGCATAGAGTCGATGACTGAACTCGCCATCATAGACTTCAATGAAGGGAGTAGACCGACCTCTATCGTGCAATGGGGAGAGCTCATACTCATTGGTCAAGAAGACGGCCAAATCGTCTCAGCATTGCTCCAGTAATCAACTCTATTGACCCCTTGATATTATTATTTCACATGAGCAGACTTATCAGCTAAACTTGAATCCAAACTATAGGATTAGGAGATTTAATCGTGTTCTCAAATCAGGCATCATACATTCATTTACTCGCTCTCCCTTTGTCCCTCATTATCAGTAACGCTGACGCATTTGCCCCGAGGACGACTCAAGTCCCTAGTAACCCTTGGAGCTGCTCACTCTGTCACGTCAGCCAATATGGTGGAGGGGCTCGTACTGTTTTTGGCGAGGATGTCAGGAATTTTGCTCGAGATGGGAGCAACATGAACTGGGAGAATGTGTGTGATCTAGATTCTGATGGTGATGGCGCCACTAATGGTGCAGAGCTTGGTGACCCTGACTGTGTTTGGCGTCGCTCAGATTCACAACTCATGTTCGATGCGACCGACCCTAATGACCCCACTGATTTCCCTCAATCAGAGATGATGGGTGGTGAAGAGATGGCCGGCGCTGAGATGGCCGGCGCTGAGATGGCCGGCGCTGAGATGGCCGGCGCTGAGATGGCCGGCGCTGAGATGGCCGGCGCTGAGATGGCCGGGGCTGAGATGGCCGGCGCTGAGATGGCCGGCGCTGAGATGGCCGGCGCTGAGATGGCTGGCGCTGAGATGGCCGGCGCTGAGATGGCCGGCGCTGAGATGGCCGGCGCTGAGATGGCCGGTGAAGAATCACCTGTCACTTGTGAAGAAGCGTGTGAATACATCATCAACTGCTCCATTGAGATCTGTGAGGGCTATGATGAGAGCTCTCGTGAAGGGATCGCGATGCTCTGTGAGGCGGAGTGTAATCCAGAATTCGCGAGCATCGCTATCTCACAAAGCTGTAGCCAAGTCGTCAATATGATTAGAGCACAAGACTCTTTCTATGCGGAAGGCTGTGATGGCGAAGAGATGTCTGCTGGCGAAGAGATGTCTGCTGGCGAAGAGATGTCTGCTGGCGATGAGATGTCTGCTGGTGATGAGACGCCTGCTGGCGAAGAGATGTCTGCTGGCGATGAGATGTCTGCTGGCGATGAGATGCCTGCTGGCGATGAGATGATGGAGGCAGGGAAAGATGACAACTCTGGTTGCCAATCAAGCCCTCATCGTAAGGGAGGTCAGCGGCACGCTGGACTGCTTTTAGGCCTATTTATCTTCTGGTTCTGGCGCCGACGTGACGCTGCTTAAAAAATAACTCCGATCACTGCTGATCGAGCTTCCCATTCTTTCACGATTTGAGGACTAACACATATGTATAGCATGCTCTCCCTTAACGATATGCAAGAGAACGTACTACAGAGAGCGATGCAATTCTCGGATGAATCCCTAGCACCTGAAGCCTCCGAGCGAGATCGCCATGAATCTTTCGCCGATGAACACCTCAAAGCGATGGGTCGCGCTGGGCTACTTGGGGTCAACGTATCTCAAGAGTACGGAGGACTAGGCGCAGGCGTCGTCGCTTATGCGGTAGGTGTAAGAGCACTCGCTCAAGGATGCGCTGGGACAACTGTTGCGATGATGGTGACCAACATGGTCGCCGAAGCCATTGAGAAATTTGGCTCGGAGGCTCATAAACAGAAATACCTCGGTGAGCTATGTAGCGGCATATGGCCTGCTGCAGGTTTTTGTCTCAGCGAGCCTGGGAGTGGTAGTGACGCCGCCTCCATGAGGGCTACAGCGATCGAAGAACAGCATAATGGAGAGAGCGTTTACCGACTTAACGGCACCAAAGCATGGGTCACTAGCGGTGGTGAAGCAGGGGTTTACTTAGTGACCGCAAAGACCAATCCTGCAGCTGGCTCTAGAGGTGTCAGCGCTTTTCTTATTGAGACCGGTACTGCTGGTTTCCGATCGGCTCCTCCTGAGAAAAAAGTGGGGTTACGTACTAGTAAAACGACCCAAATGATCCTCGAAGACTGCCTCCTCGATGAGAGTCATCTACTTGGAGAAGAGGGGCGTGGCTTTAGTGTGATGATGAACGCTCTTGATGGAGGTCGAATAGGGGTAAGTGCACAAGCCGTAGGCGTGGCAGACGCTGCGCTCCAGCTCATGCGTCGCCAATATGATCTTCGCCAAGATCAAGAGCTAGGGCGACTAATCGCTCAATCACAAGCAGAGAGAGACGCCGCCTGGCTTTTATGTCTACGGGCAGCGACGCTTAAGGATCAGGGGCAGCCACTCACCCAACAAGCCTCAATGTCCAAGGTATACTGTACCGAAATGGCAGGGCGGGTCTGTCAACGCGCGGTGAGAGGTTTGGGGGCGATCGGTCATCACTCAAGTTGTGAAGCGGAGCGTCTCATGCGAGATGTTAGAGTGATGCGAATCTATGAGGGAACCAGCGAGATACAACGCTTCGTAATCGCTCGTGAAGAGTTAAAGAAACTCCGCTCGGGTCGTTAGGCGCTGCCATCTTTCATACGGCTCTTCTAATAGAGAGGGGGCGATAAATTAATGTAGAGGATGTGGACGCCACACCAAGACTCAATGTAAAGGTGAAGAGATGGAGAGCGCTCTGATGGATATCAAGCAAACACCACAAGATCATCCCTCTGACTTTGTTAGGGTATATGAGGTAGGGCCGAGAGATGGACTCCAAAATGAGGAGCTCTTTATTCGTACCGAAGATAAACTTGAACTCATAGAGGCTCTACTCTCTGCCGGATTACCTATGGTGGAAGCGACCAGCTTCGTTCACCCTCGCTGGATCCCTGCCCTCGCCGATGCCGATCAAATCGCTCAACACTTTGCCCAACATCCTCTCGCTGAGAGGGTAACCGCGCTCGTCCCTAATGAGAGAGGTCTCAGCAGAGCGATTGAGGCTCAATCGCTTGAAATCGCGGTTTTCATGTCCGCTACCGAGACTCACAACAAACGTAATATCAATAAGACCCGTGATGAGACATACAGGGCTTTTGAGCCCGTATTTGCGTCTTGTGAAGATCGCGGGGTGAGAGTGAGAGCTTATGTGAGCGCTGTTTGGGGGTGTCCCTATGAGGGCAGCGTTGACCCTAAAGCAGGCGCTGAGGTCGCCTCAAGACTCTTAAAAATGGGCGCTTATGAAGTGAGTTTAGGAGATACGATTGGAGTAGGGAACCCTCGACAAACGAAGGCGATCATCGAGGAGGTATCCGCAGAAATCCCTCTGCAACGAATCGCTCTTCATATGCATGACACATGGGGTAGAGCGCTCGCTAACTGCCTCGCCGGACTCGAGATGGGTGTGCGCTGTTTTGACTCGAGTATTGGAGGCTTAGGAGGCTGTCCTTATGCCCCCGGAGCGAGCGGCAACTTAGCCACCGAAGACTTAGTCGCTATGCTTCATGAAATGGGATATGAGACAGGCATTGACTGGGACCATTTGATCTCTGCCGGCCGTCTCGCTCAAAGACTGTTAGGCCGACCTCTCCCGAGCAGAGCTTTACAAGCGTCCATCGCTTCTCTATCTAATAAGTCGTCCTAGTTTTCATTTTTCAATGAGCACATCGTCAGTAAGATCATCAATGTTACAGTGAGATTAACATGAAGCAGAGCGCCAATCCTTGGGCGAGTCGCCTAGAAGCATCATTTACCGGTAACTATCGACCCGCACCTCTCGCGTTTACTCGCGGAGAAGGGATGTATCTATACACTCATGATGGAGATCGTTATCTCGATTTTGCCGCCGGAATAGCGGTTAATTCGATCGGTCATAACCACCCCGACATGACTCGGGCACTCAGCGATCAAGCCCGTCAGCTCCTCCATGTCAGTAACCTATTCATCAATCCTCCGGCCGTTGAACTCGCTGAACTACTCACTGAACGCTGCTTCGCCGATCAAGTCTATTTCGCTAATAGCGGTGCAGAAGCTAATGAGGCAGCGCTTAAGATGGCTCGTCGTTACATGCAGGTGATCCGTGGAGAAAATCGCTTTGAGTTCATTTGCGCTCTTAAGAGCTTTCATGGACGTACTTGGGCGGCGATCAGCGCTACCGGACAAGCAAAATACCATGAAGGCTTTCAACCTCTAGTGCCTGGTTTTAAACATGTTCCCTACAATGACGCTGATGCGATTAGAGAAGCGATCACTCCCCAGACTTGTGCGGTGCTTGTTGAGCCTCTGCAAGGAGAGGGAGGTGTGATAGAGGCCAAACCAGGATATCTCGCTGAGCTTCGTCAAATCTGTGATGAAGAGGGCATTTTATTAATCTTTGATGAAGTCCAATCAGGTGTCGCGAGAACAGGTCATTGGTTCGCTCACCAGTATGATGGTGTCCAACCCGATATCATGGCGCTCGCTAAAGGTCTTGGCGGAGGTGTCCCTATCGGTGCAACCCTTTGTACTAAAGAGGCGGGTCGAGGCTTCGTGCCAGGTGTTCATGCTAGCACCTTCGGAGGGAACCCATTGGCATGCCGAGCTGGCAAGACCGTAATCGAGGTCATTGAGAAAGAAGGGCTAGTCGAGCGCGCCAAGTTGATGGGTGAGTCACTCAGTGAGCGCTTTGAGTCTCTGATCGCTAAACATGATATGCTCATCGGCCAAAGAGGTCGAGGACTGCTCAGAGGTTTAGTCACCCCTGAGAGCGTAGATCGTTCACAAATAGTCGCTGCTGCCCGCGCAGAAGGTCTCCTCATCACTACCGCGGGTGCTGATGTCTTGAGGGTGTGTCCTCCTCTGATTGTCGGTGAAGGCCACTTAGACGAGGCAACTGAGAGGCTCGATCGAGCGCTCTGTTCGCTAAGTTAACCTCAGCTCAGTCTGAGACTAGCGCGAGCCCTTTTTTTTTGTTAGCTTGCTTGACCTTGTGATCGCTGACCGTCTGATCGCTGACCGCCTGATCTAACTGACCGTCTGACCCAAGCGGTCTCCTAATCCATGATCCTCTTACATTAAGGGAGAATAAACCTATGAGAATGATCTTTATTGGCCCTCCTGGCGCGGGTAAAGGCACCCAAGCCGCTCGACTTGTCGACAAGTATAAGATTCCCCATATCTCCACCGGAGATATGTTTCGTGCGGCGGTTAAGGCTGGAACACCAATGGGTCAAGAGGCAGATCGTTACATGAAATCAGGTCAGCTCGTCCCCGATGAAGTCACCATCGGTTTGGTGAGAGAGCGCTTCGCCCAGCCTGACACTCAAGCAGGCTTTATGCTAGATGGGTTCCCTCGCACCGTTCCACAGGCTGAAGCGCTCTCTGAAGCTCTCACCGCGGATGGTGTACAACTCGATACCGTACTGCTCTTGGAGGTGCCTGATCGCTTAATCGTCGATCGCATTATCGGTCGTCGTAGCGATCCAGAGACTGGTGAGATCTATCATCTCACCTTTAACCCTCCTCCCCCAGAAGTCTCTGATCGACTCGTTCATCGTAAAGATGATACTGAAGAGGCGGTACGTTCACGACTTGAGGCCTATCACAAGATGACCGCTCCTATTATCCCTTTTTATGAGACGAGTGGTCTGCTCCAACGTGTCAACGGTGTGGGGACCCCCGATGAGGTCACCGCGGTGATCACCTCAACCCTCACTTAGAGTCTTCGAGTCATTTGAGCGCTACATCAAAGTTTGATCCTGTAGTCTATCAAGCGCTCCATACCGGCGCTTTCGGTGACCGACAATTCTATATCTCTCTCATTGAGAACTTAAAACATGAGAAGAGTACTTCGCTAAGCGTGTTGGAGCTAGGCTGTGGATCAGGGCGTATCCTCATTGATCTCGCGCTCTCTGGAGCTCACGTCACCGGTCTCGACCTCAGTGAAACCTCCCTCGACCTTTGTCGTCAACAAGTCGCCACTACATCCAAGAGTGATCCCTCTCTGGAGAGCCGTATCCGCCTAGTCTGCGCTGATTTCCGTGAGCTCTCTCTATTGCCAAATCCACCACTAAAAGAACGCTATGATTTGGTATTGATCACTTACAACAGTCTCTACTGCCTCAGCTCAGAAGCGGATCAAGTCCGATTGATCAAAGACGCTCTATCTCTCCTTAAACCTACAGGGACGCTGTGGATTGATGGCTATGCTCTCCCTGACCCAGAGGTATATCACTATGAGAGTGATCCGGCGTTCTCTCCTCTCACCGTTCTGAGCTTACCCCCTCGAGAAGATGGTTCTCCTCGGGAGCTCGGGGTTGAGGAACGAGATCAGTTTGACCTCGCCGAGCAACGTCTCACGGTGAGCTACCGATACAGCGCACCTGCTCAAGAAGCCCACCTTGAGCCACTTCACCAACGAATTGAAGAGGTAGAGCATCGCTATATTTATCCTTGGCAGCTCCCTAATCTCTGCTCACTCGCTGGTGGGACACTGAACACATTAAGCGCAGACTTTGGTGGTGAACTCCTTGACCTCTCGGGAGAGCTACGACAATTTGAATGGGGGATTGAAGCTGAACACTGGGTCGCATCTCTGAGACCAATTAACCCTTAACCCCCACTCTATTGTATAGATCCCCATTGGTCGTCGATGTGGTTAGCATCTACTTGGACATCGTGGAGAATCGTCTGTTAAGCGGTCCGAGCCGTGATTCTTTAAGTAACCTTGAGGAAGAGTCGCCGATCAGAGCCTGAGCTTCTTGAGCGATCATTTCTCCCCTTATCGCCCTTAACTTACCAAATATAATTCACATTGAATTACATCACATAACATGTCAAAATATGTTCTATTTTTATTAATTCTATCACTGTAAAAGGAGGCCTAATATGACCTTAAATGGCAATAGAGAGTTCACCAAAAGATCTCTGGAGAGCAATACCATCGGTGGAACATTCAAGCTCTTGACACTGGCAATGGGTGCTTCACTCACCTTCGCTTGTGCCGATGGTGGAGGTCCCTCACCTCTCCAAGCGAGTGAAGAATGTCCACAAGGTAAGTGTGACCGAGTCTCTGATGAAGTTCAAGAGCTCTACAGTGATATGAAGCGAATCAACCTAGATGACTTGGTCAGTTTTGGGTCGGGACTTGCCACAAATGAGATCAACTCAGCGCTCGCCTCTATCCCTTTTGTAGACTTACAACTTGGAGAGACTTCAATATTTGGCCTCCAAGAACGTGACCTCTTTGGTCGTACGGTGATCGAGAATATCCGTGGCCTTCAAGCTGGTCTTACTGATGGACTTGGCGAAGAGGCTTTCGCTACTAAGATTAACGCACTCCGTATCAAGACCCTCGAGTCTGGCGATTACTCAGTATTCGCTGAGAGCGCTTTTAAACTCGGTGGTGCGCTCTCTTCATCATGGGCCTTAGATCACAGCAGTGATTCGCTAGGGTCGATCGGTTTTGACCTCTCCCCACAACTTGAGGCGATGGTCATCGCCCCTTATGATGAGATCACAGAGGCGGTTCTAGATGCTCCGCTTGAGGTACTCCAAGCGCTTCAAGGTTTTGTTCTCCCTCGAGACTCCTCCGACATCATTGAAATGAGGCCCGGCTCCAGCGTTACCTTACATGGGCGTGGTGTCGTCGGGATGAATCTGAATGTTGGGGTCCCATTAATCGCGACATCGATCGCTCAATATCTAAACCTCTCCGCTAAATTTAGTGGTGGCGCTCGTATTAGCTTGTCTGGTGATCTAGATATCCAGCTCGTTAGAGGTGATCAACAGACCGCTTATCTCGATGTAGGACTCACCGAACAGAGGGTCAAGCACTTCTCTGTAGCCGTTCACTCCGCCTATGGTATAGAGGGGCTCCCTACCGCAGAACTTAGCGTCGGTGGACTCAAAGTAGATCTCGCTGAAGTACTCGGTAAGGCACTTGAGCGACAACTTAATGAGAAACTTGGGCTATTTGATGCTCAGCGGACCTCAAACTCACTCTCAGGCCGCCTCAGCGTCGCTCGCTTTGAGTTTGATCTCTCTCAGTCGACACCAAGTCTCACCCAAGCGATCCAACAAGGGATGAAGGGTGATATTCGCCTCGCTCAAGCCCTCGCGATTCGAGAGATGAGTGGAGTAAAACAACATTTCCAACTCACTAAGGACTTTGAAGTCGACAGTAAATACCTAGGGTTCAGACTCCTCTCAATGCGATTCTTCAAGTCTACAGAGGAGTCACGAGGCAGTGTACATATTGGCGCTAATGGTGAGCGTCAAGAGATCCTCTATGAAGAGATTGATAACAAGGGAGGCCTCTTCTTTACCGAGCGAGGTAGCAGCTGGCGGCAAACGACCTCTAGTCTAATCGGTCGAGATGGTTCTAGCCGGTCTCTCAACAACGCTCGTCTAGTACTCACCGAGCACGACAACTTCCTATCTAAAGATCAGATCAACGATCACTTCGACGCTCTCCTCGCTTATTTCTATGGTTATGACCCTGTATTTGATGATATCGGCGTCATTTGTGACCAGCTCAGCGAATTTGCAGATCACGCCTGCGGTAATCGGCCCGACAATGACAGCAGCCGTCGAGAGCGTGATGAGTATGACAGCTGCGTCGAGGCCCTCCCCCTTAACCGAACTACTAGAGAGCTCATAGATCTCGCTTATGCCCGCTCTAGCATGTATAACAACCGTTGGGCTTCAGATGATTTTGGCTCATCGACAAGTTCTGCTCAAGAGCTTGGAGAGGCGGTCCTCGCCTCTCGAGTTGGCGTCTCCAGTACTCATGATATACCGAATGTCGGTCTAACCGGACCCAACGGAACCATCGTAACCCAAGTTCGCTTCAGTGATGAAGCGATCGATTTGCTAATGCAAGAAGGTACCTCTAAGAGCTTCAGTAAGGCCTTAATGTCAATGATGGCTCTTATGGACCTCGATCGCAGTGACGACATCGATGACCGCTTTGATGAACGAGCCGACTATCTCGATGACAAGTCAAGACGAATCGCCAAAGTCGAAGAGGCTTATGAAGCCCTCGTTCAACGTTATCAGCAGTTTACTGGTGTCGGTGAACTCACTTGGCGAGATGGATCACCTGTTTCTGAAGAAGCGAACCTCCTCCTCATCCCTCAAGATGGTGGTTCTCCCGAGATCTCGAGTATCGCTCAACTTAAAGGACAGCTCATTGGGTCCCTGTTTGGAGATCTCATTGAGGCCGCTAAACGACTAGGAGAGCCAGATACCTTACTCATCGGTTATGCGCTGTTACAGTTGACTCCTCCTTCGTTAATCGAAGTCATGATTAACGCTCAATTTGAGGTCGATCATGATGGCGGTTTTCATCGTTATGATCTCGACCTATATGGCAAAGGTCAAGGCAGCTTCATCAACGCTGGTATGTTTGACCTAGACTCATTAATCGGCGCCAAGGAGCTATAGTTTCAGCTTTCACTTGCCCTGTTTAGCAACTTCCTTCATGCTCTAAAGAGACAAAACTCGATTTCTCTCTGATCAAGAGATCAGCGAGAGCATGATCATCAAGATTGTTGCTAGCGATCACTCAAGAGGGGCGAAGAGGAAAGATGTGGCGTAACGTCAGCCGATATGTGTCAGTCAGAGTCACTGTTTTCAGCTTATTATCAGGGCTGTTCTTTGGATGTACCATGAACCCTTGTCTTGATGAAGCGGTGCTCTACGGGAAGCACAACGATGAGGTGATCTGCTATAAAGAGAAGAAGACCAAACACGGACCGCACAGTAAATGGTATACTGATAGTGAGTTCATGAAGTTTGAGCGCAACTATCAAGATGACATCCTCCACGGACCATATAAAGAATGGTACAGCAACGGAGAGCTGAAAACTGAGGCTAACTATGGTGATGGTAAGCTAGAGGGGATGTTCCGCTCATACTACAGCAATGGGCAACCACGAGTGATAGGTCGATATGCCGACAACGTAAAAGTAGGAACATATAAAGAGTACTTTAAAAATGGAAAGCCGAAACTTGAGTACAACTTTAATCCACTCGGAAAGCATGAGGGTAAGCAGACCCGTTATCGAATGAGTGGTTTTCCGCTCAGTGAATATACCTATTTTCAAGGTAAGCTAGTCGGTAAGAGGTTTTGGAGAAATGATGGGAGCTTGGAACCGGTTCTATCTACTCGATGAAGGATCTCTTCATGGATGACCACCAGAAAAATAAGCAGAGAGTCTCCTCATTTGGTTTGATGAGCTTATTTACCCCACTGAAGCGATTATCAGTGAGGCCCACACATAGCGGAGCCGCGCTACGCTATCTCTTCGCCTCCTCATCTTTACTACTAATACTCTTCCCTCTACTCGCTATTTCTCCCCTCGATAGCCAGGCTGCACCTGGCTATAAGTCGCAAAAGATCAACGCTGAGGTAATCTATATTGGACCCGGAGATAGCACTTATTCCTTATTTGGACATGTAGCGATACGTATCAAGAGTAGAGATAAAGACCTCATTTATGACTTAGGGATCACCCAGTTTTTGGGGACCAAGGGGTTGAGCAATATCGCTATGGGGCGCGCCCTATTTCATGGTGAAGTTCGCTCTTTCCCAAAAATGCTCAAGAGCTGGCAGAGACGAGACCGTGATGTGACCTCTTACCCTCTCCAGCTCGACCAACCATCGATCAAACGACTTTGGCGAGAGTTAGAATCAAGAGTCAGTCAACCGGTGAGCGCTTACCTCTATGACCCGCTGAGGGAGAATTGCGCTACCCAACTCCGTCAAGCCCTCGACACAGTGACAGGTGGCCTTATCACCCGTTCAATCCGCCAAAGAGCTCCGACGAACACCTCTTTTCGAGATGATACAAGAGATGGGTATGCGAGGGCGCTCGGCGTCCTAACCATGATAGAGCTCCTCGTCGGACCCTCTCTCGATCGCCAGAGAGGTATATGGGCTTTAAGCTATAGGCCTCAGACGCTCATGAGAGAGCTTCGGCGAATTCGTTTAGTTGATCGAGCGCTGCTCGGACCAAAGAAACTTTTCTATGTTCGACACGGCGCACCGACTACCGGTGGCCAAGGCGCCTCATGGATTCCCATCAGCCTCTCTTGCTACCTAGTGATCACTCTAGGAGCGCTTGGCCGTCGGAAGCATAAAATGAAGTCGGACCCCAATAATATTCATCATCAGAAGATGGGGTGGGTATGGAGCATATACTACATGAGCGCCATACTCTCTCTTCTCTTCACTACCCTCGCTCTGCTACTGACGATCAAGAGTTCATGGTTAGAAGTACGAAATAGTTGGTTATTAGTCTTCGGCTCTCCCTTAGATCTACTCCTCCTCACCCTAAGACCTAGAAGCTCAATTGCTCACATAAGTCGTATCCTCAGTTATTTGCATTGCCGGGGTATAGTAACCCTCTGCTTCACGGCTCTCCTCTGTCTGATAATGGGCCTCATCCCTCCTTTCCCTGTGCTCTTATTTACACTAATGACATGGGGGGCTTGTTTATTGAGTACTCGCGTCATACATTCTTGCTCGCCTCATGAGCTATCAGTGGAGGCGACTTCAGAGTTTCCTGAGGAACCTGACTCAAGTGAACGGTCATGGATGGAGCTATAGTCAATGATCCCTGTATCGAAGAACCCAACAACGTCGAACAATAGATCATTAAAGACCTCCACTCGTCTTCACAAGTGGATTACCTCTATGAATGGGAGATCTTTTGGTCGCCGGTTATTAGTACTCACTGGGGTCATGCTCTGTTTCATTATATCCTCATCCCTCACTTCTCCCAGTGCTCCCCTCTCCTTCAGTTTTGAGTTAAAAGAAGCAGTCGCTGCCCCAAAAAAGCGCAGTAAGAAGAGATCAAGTCGACGACGTAAAAGACGTAAGTCCTCAGCAAAATCAAAAGCATCACACGCCAAAAAGATCTCGGCATCCTCAGATAAAAAGAGTAAGCAACCACTCGCCCAAAGCCTACCAATCTTCTCGGCTTTAGACTCTTCGATTTTTGATCATAAAACCAATTTATTACCTTGGTCTGGTCTCCTGGAGGGTCACCCTCGTTACATTCAAGCCGCGAGACTAGAGAGCGCCAAGGGACGTGATGAATATGGCGAAGCTCACCCCTGTACCTTTCAAGGAGAGTTGAAAGAAGACACATGTATCGCATTCAATTGGGGCTCTAGCGGTTTTCTTAAAAACCCAATCGCCTTACCGAGCACTGAGCTCTATAAGACTAGGGAGTCTAAAAACCCAAAGCGGGGGAGAAACTACGGCGTACCAGAGATGGTGCTAGCGATTAAAGCGGCAGTTGAGGCAGTACACGACACCCACCCTGAGACTAAACGATTAGTCATCGGTGACCTCAGCCGCCCCCATGGAGGCTTCTTCCCTCCCCATTTATCACATCAATCGGGTAGAGACGCTGATATAGGCTATTACATCAAAGGTCGTCGAGAGCCAGAATATCTAATGAAGATCAGAGCTCATCAACTAGATGTGGAGCGGACATGGACCTTTCTTCATTCCTTTTTGAAGGATGACAAGGTGCAATATGTCTTTATGGACTATCGTCTTCAAAAGCCTCTCTATAAATACCTTCGAAATGTCATCAAACTCTCTCCAAGACTCCTCAGTAAATACATCTCTTACCCTCGAAGAAAAGGCGGTATTATTAGACATTTAAGAGGCCATGCAGACCATATGCATGTCCGATTTTATGCGCCTCAAAGTTTGGACGCCGGCAAGGCTTATCTCCGTAAACATGGAACTAAAGTTGTAAAACCCATGCCGGTTTACTACCGTATCCGCAGAGGAGATAATCTCATTAAAATCGCTAAACGTTTCCGAATAAAGTGGACTAAGCTGATGAAATGGAATCGTTTAAATCGCAAAAAAGCTCGTCGTTTAAGGGCAGGTAAACGCCTCGTAGTCGGTTATCGCACTCCACCACTCCCCTAAAGATACAGATCTGAAGAAAAAGGCAGCTATGAGCAAAGTGATTTTACTCGCTGAAGATGACCAAATGATCCAACGACTCCTCAAACGGATGATCACGCGGGCCGGATTTGAGGGGGAGATAGAAGTCTGCGAAGACTCTCGAGCAGCGCTAGAGTTCATAGAAGAAACTTCAGCTGAAATCGTCTTGGCGCTCATGGACACCTCATTACATCCAGAGGGAGATGCCGCTTTCGCTGAGGAGATCAAAAATCGCGTTCCCTCTATTAAACTCGTGGCCTCAAGTGGTCATAGCGAATCTGACTTGAGAGGACCTTCCCACTTTGGTGATATTGATTTAGATGGAGTTCTCTCGAAACCTTTTGGGATGCAAGACGTCAAAGACCTGCTGAGTCGTCTAGGGCTCACCTAAAAATTTAAGTTCGCTCATCGTCGCTCTAGACATTGCTAGATATCATATTACCAACATCGCTAATTTATTATAAAGATCATGGAGACAGACCGTGGCAAAATACCTTCCCGCGATGGCTAGCGGATCAGACTCAAAAAAATCAAGACCAGATCGAGACGGTCAGACTGCGGTCCTCACCCGTCCAAAGGTCAAGCGTCCGCCGCTATATAAGGTACTTCTCCTCAATGACGATTATACTACCCAAGAATTTGTAGTATTGATATTGCGTAAATTTTTTCAAAAAAATGCAGAGCAGGCCTTGGAGTTGATGCGGGCAGTGCATAATACAGGTAAAGGAGTCGCCGGCGTATATCCATATGACATCGCCGTCACCAAAGTAAAACAGGTTCAGATATTTGCCCAGCAGTTTGAGATGCCACTCAGACTGACGATTGAGGCTGAATAAGGAGGGGGCATGGAGCTTGAACAGTCTGCAGACTTAACAGCGGCCTTTGGGGAGGCCATTCATCTCGCGCTAGAGTTGAGACAAGAGATTGTCGGCGTTGAGCACCTATTTTGGGGGATGTTGAAACAATCAGAAGTAAAACGAGTTATGAGAGAGTGCGACGCTTCTCCCAAATCTCTACTCGATGAGCTAGAGTCTTTCATCAAGGAGTATGTCCCATGCGTCCCTGATGATTTTGAATATGATCAGGAACCCGTTATCTCTATGGGATGTCATGATCTTCTAATGATCGCTGCCAATCATGCGCTCTCCTCTGGGAATCATGAGATTAACACTCTAAATATCCTCATCGCCATGTTCAGGCTTGAGGATAGCTTCAGCGTCTCTCTATTAAAGAGCAATGATGTCACTCGCTTTACCCTCTTGCAGTATCACGCTACTCATCACACGCGCCACAGTGATGATGAGCTTGAAGATGACTCGATAAACCACGACTCTCTTGAGGGGTCCTTCGATGATGATCGTCTCGATGAAGAAGAAGATGAAGAGGATGGACGTTTCAAACTCAGTGATTACGTAACCAATCTCAATGAGCGTGCTAAAGAGGGGAAGATAGACCCCATGATTGGCCGAACAGAAGAGCTTGAGCGGCTCATTCATATTCTATGTCGACGACGAAAAAACAATCCTCTTCTTGTAGGGGAGGCCGGAGTAGGGAAAACCGCGATCGCTGAGGGTTTAGCCTTAGCGATCGTTGAAGAGAGGGTCCCAGACCCCCTGAAGTTTCACTATATCTACTCGCTTGATGTAACCTCTTTAGTCGCAGGTACCAAATACCGAGGAGACTTTGAAGAGAGAATTAAGAAGATCCTAAAGCGTCTCAAAAAACTGCCCAACTCAATCATTTTCATCGATGAGATACACACCTTTATTGGTGCTGGTGCGGTGAGCGGTGGAGCGCTAGACGCCTCATCGATCTTTAAGCCGATGCTCGCTCGCGGCGAGCTGCGCTGTATCGGTGCCACCACATGGAAAGAGTATCGGACCGTCTTTCTCAAAGATCAGGCCTTTGCCCGACGCTTTCAGAGAGTTGAGGTCGACGAGCCAAACCATGAAGAAGCGGTTGAGATACTCATGGGTTTGAAAGATGCTTATGAAGAGTTCCACAAGGTCACATATAGTCGTGAAGCACTCGAAGAGGCGGTTAGCCTCTCTAGCCGTTACTTCCACGATCGCTTCTTACCTGACAAAGCCATTGATGTGATCGATGAGGCGGGAGCTGAGGCTAAGTTAAAGGGGCTCGCTGAAGTCAACAAGTCCTTGGTTGAGTCTACTCTCGCTCGCATGGCGAGCATTCCTACCCAAGAGATCAATCAAGATGATCGAACACAGCTCAAAAACCTCGAGGGTACTCTAAACTCGGTAGTTTTCGGACAAGAAGAAGCAGTAAAACACCTCACAACGGCGATTAAACTCTCCCGAGCGGGTCTAGGTGATCCAGAGCAACCAATAGGTGCTTTTATCTTCACCGGTCCAACAGGAGTGGGAAAAACTGAGGTCTCTAAGCAGCTCGCCGAATCACTTCATCTAGAGCTTATCCGGTTTGACATGAGTGAGTATATGGAGCGTCACACAGTGAGTCGGCTCATCGGAGCGCCTCCTGGTTACGTTGGTTTTGATCAAGGCGGACTGCTTACTGACGCGGTGAGTAAACATCCTCACTGCGTCGTCTTACTCGATGAAATAGAGAAGGCTCACCCTGAGGTCTTTAATCTACTCTTACAAGTGATGGACCACGGAACATTGACCGATAATAACGGCCGAAAAGCTGACTTTCGAAATGTGATCTTGATCATGACCAGCAACGTGGGCGCCGTCGATGCTCAACGTAATCGACCTGGATTTATCACCGCTGAAGCGAGTCGCTTTGGTAACGATGATGAAGCCTTTAAGCGAACCTTTAGCCCTGAGTTCCGTAACCGTCTCCACGCTCGGGTGCGCTTCGCTCCTCTCAGCCCTGAGGTTTGTGCTCTCGTCGCCAAGAAGCAGTGTCGAGAGGTCATAACTCAGCTCTTAGCTCGAGATGTTGACCTACGTTTTAGCCAAGATGCGATTGAAGCTCTCACGGTGCTTGGATATGACCCACTGAACGGGGCTCGACCAATGAAGCGAGTCCTCCGAGATCAGGTCAATCGTCTCCTCGCCGATGAACTCCTCTTCGGACAGCTCTCCGAGGGTGGGCAAGCGTTGATCACCGCCCATGAATCATGGCGGTCTCACCTCAGCGCCCTAAGAGAGTTTGAAGCGCAGGAGAGTACCACCCAGCGAAAGCCGAAGCTACCTGTAGAAGACCCTTTTGAGATCTCCTATGGAGATGAAGCAGAAGCTCATGGAGAATGGGCTGAAGGCTTTTCATTGAAGAGAGAGACGGTAAACGATGAAGAGCTCGATGCTGACCCTACCGTAGATCTACTCTCCATGGCCAATGATGCTCTTAGCCTAGTCACTGACCCAACCTCCCAAATAGACCTCGGAGAGAGTAAACGCATTGAGACGACTGAGGAGGAAGAGAGCTAAAAGTCTTGCGTCAAACTAGGTGATCGAGTCTATTCTGTACAGTGGCAATGATCAGACGATCAAGGAGTACAGAGATGAGGGATCAGCATCGGTATACACGTCATCTATTAGTCTTCTCTCTCCTTGTCAGCATAACTTGTGCTTGTGGAGGAGAAGAGACAGACTCACCAGGTTCTCCAGCTCTCCCAGACTCATCAATGAGTATAAATGGGGGAACTTTAGGAGGCGCTGTTGATGAAAGAGATGAGTCCTCAAGCAGACCCTCTCAAGGAGGTGAGGAGGCAAGCGAGGAGACAGGTGAGGAGGCAAGTGAGGAGACAGGTGAGGAGACAGGTGAGGAGACAAGTGAGGGACAAGAGTACGAATGGGTTGATATCAGCCTAGAGTCTCTCGGGCTCATCCCTCCCACAGGTCAGGGAGATGAGATCCCACCTCAAGGTGAATCCATTTGTGCCTATGAGACTCCGAGCTTCGTATTAGCGCATCCACTCGCTCAAGTAGGTCGAGAAGCCGAGCGTCGTCAATATTATTGGCTCGGTGAGACCGAGAGCGCCTACCACAGAGAGGTCGCAGAGATCGCTCATCTTGATGTTATTACTCCTCATCAGAGTCCAAGGTCACAGCCTAAATCAGAAGACTTTATCCTACCCATACATGTCAATGACCTCCCCCTCTTCCCTCGCGCCGAAGAATGGAGCACGGGCCGTTGCTATGAGCTTGGCCCCTTCGATAATGACCACCAAGACTCTCAAAGAGGAGGGACCCTCCTCAATGAAGCTCAGGCTTATGAAATGTACGCTAGAC
The DNA here is from genome assembly GCA_943788935.1 of uncultured bacterium. Classification (GTDB taxonomy): domain Bacteria; phylum Myxococcota_A; class Bradymonadia; order UBA7976; family VGTA01; genus CAKZRU01. The sequence continues at coordinate 151,700 of CALSSE010000003.1, forward strand.
TCGTGCAAAAAACTCTATGGCGTGTCATAGACCAAACCCCTAAAAAGCGGACGGTTATTGGTCTAAGAGGGTCATACCCAGGGAGCTTAAAATGGCATTACAACGCCCCTAACCAATATAATGATAGTCTTGTGTTGATGTGGCGCGATGAGCGTGGCGCTCCTCATGTCCGAGAATATCCGATTAACACTGATACCGGTGTTTATGACTTTGGATCAGACAGCAGCTCTTCCCTAAGAGCGAATCGACATTATCCTTATATTAATGGATGGCATAGAGATTATAACGCCCTTAAAATAGATCTCTCTAGCTATCCCGTTCGTGATGATACTAACAATAATGGCCATTGGGATAGTGACCGCAATGGATGGCTCGATGGACCTGAGTTCGGAGATGACTATGACCGTCTCGGGAGCGGACATAATATTCACGCAGGCAACAATAACGGGCCTCTTAGCGAGGCCTTAATCAATATCGCTTCCGCGGGCTGTCAAGTGATCCCAGGCATGCAGAATTGGATCAACTTTATTAGCTCAGCTTGGACAGGGTTAGGTGATGAGGTTGATTACTTTCTCATAGATACCCGAGATATAAGTCCCCGTTTTTGGGCGAGTTGTGAGGACGCCGATGGTTCTCATCGCTGTCCATATCTCATTGAGCGCTTTCCCTATACTCATCGAGGAGATACCTCACTCAGTCAAGACCGCCACTATGATCTATATAACTGCAGTGATGCCGATGAATCTGGACCCGAGCGTGTTTATGTAATGAACCTCCCCCGCGCTGGACGTCTTAGAGTATCTATAGAAACCGACAGCGACGCCATAGACCCAGATATATACTTACTCGACGGAGATGATCCCAACGCTTGTAAGTCTCGCGATCATCGTAGGCTAGAGTCTTGGCTCCCCCCTGGTCGTTACCTTATTATCGTAGACACCTATGTTGATTCCGAGGGGCGAGAGCTAGCAGGTCCTTATACCTTGAACATAGACTGGGCCCTTGGAGATTGATCTAACGGCGACCGCTACCATCACTTGAAGGAGAGATTAATTATGAGTCCTGCGCTCGCTGCTTTGATCGCTATATTTACCTATAGCGTTGGCTATCAGATCTACTCCAGGTTTTTAGCGGAGAAGCTCTTTGAGCTAGATGAGACAGCGGTCACACCCGCCCATGAGCTGAGAGATGGCATTGACTATGTCCCCACAAAGCCTGTGGTTCTCTTCGGACATCACTTCGCTTCGATCACCGGTTTAGCGCCCATGCTAGGTCCAGCGATCGCTGTCATCTGGGGGTGGGCACCCGCTATGATTTGGGTGGTTATCGGCTCGCTGTTGATCGGCTGTGTTCATGATTTTAGTGCTCTCATCATCTCCGCTAGACACCGCGGTCAGTCAGTGGGGATGATCAGCGAGTATTATCTCAGCGCTCGCGCTAAGACTCTATTTCTGCTGATCATCTTCTTTGGTGTCTCCCTCGCTATGGGAGTCTTCGTCTTCGTGATCAGCAAGCTATTCGGGATCTATTTAAGCCCACCTAGCGATGCCCACGCTGGCGTCGAGGGTTATCCCCAAGCAGTCTTTCCCTCCCTTTGGTTAATGATTATCGCCGCGGTCAGCGGGTGGTTAATGGAGAAGCGAGGGGTCTCTATGAACCCGATCATCGTGGTTGGTTTCATTTTGTCCCTGATCGGGATCTGGGTAGGGCTAGCGATGAAGAGAGCGGGAGTCTATGATCCGAGTTGGTGGCCAAGTGGCTCCGAGTGGATGATCGGGCTCTTGATGTATGCTTTCGCCGCCTCCGTTTTACCTGTGTGGAGTCTGCTGCAGCCGCGAGACTTCTTAAATTCGCTCTTGTTATACCTCGGCTTGGGTCTCGCTTACTTAGGTCTCTTTGTTGGACAGCCGAGCTTTGATGCTCCCGCCTTAGTCATGGAACCAATAGGTGCGCCTCCCATGCTCCCCTTTGTCTTTATCTTAATCGCTTGTGGAGCCGCGAGTGGTTTTCATGGCCTGGTCAGCTCTGGGACCACCGCTAAGCAGCTAGATCTTGAGACTCACGCTCGTCCGATCGGTTATGGAGGGATGATCGGAGAGAGTCTCTTAGGGCTCTTAGCGGTGTTGGCTTGCACCGCGGGTTTTCAGTCCCCTGAACGCTGGCATGAACATTATGCGTCATTTCATACTGCGAGAGGACTCTCTCAAAAGCTAGGAGGCTTTATTGAGGGTACCACTCATTTCCTCACCTCCTTGGGGATCCCCGCTGAGCTCGCCTCCGCCTTGATCGCCATGGTGGTTGTCTCCTTCGCTCTGACGACTCTTGACTCAGCAACCCGTTTATTGCGGTTTAATATTGAAGAGCTCGTCGCTCCCTTGGGTAATAAATGGCTCAGTAACCGATATGTTTCCTCAGCGCTTGCTTGCTTAACAATCGCCACATTCGCCTTCTATAAGATCGGAGGCAAGCCCGCCGCTCTCGCTTTATGGGCTCTGTTTGGGACAACCAACCAATTACTCGCGGGGCTCACCCTCACCCTCGTGACCTTATACCTACGCCGCCGAGGTAAATCGATCTGGTATACCGCTCTACCTGCGGTCTTTATGCTCTCTAGCACTTTCATCTCAATGGGGTTAAATCTGAGCTCCTATCTCAGCGCCGATCGTCCTGATTGGTTATTAATCAGTGTTGGGCTCACTTTACTTGTGCTCGGTCTTTGGATTATTATCGAAGCCGTGATTGCCTTTCTTAGACCCCTGACACAACACCGAGACCCCACTCAAGACGCCTAATCGGAGAGCTAGACGATGCCTAGTCAAGAGCAAAGCCTCAATCTACAAGAGCGAGCCCATCCCTGCGCAGTTTGGTTTAGGCGAGACCTTCGGCTCGATGATAATCGCTGCCTACAAGAGGCTTTTAAGCGGAGTAAAGGTCGTATTATTCCGATCTACGTACTCGATCCTCGAGAGCATGAACCGAATCTGCTTGGTTGGCCTAAATGTGGGGCCTTTCGAGGTCAATTTCTCCTCGAAGCCCTCAGTGACTTACGCATGAAGTTTAAACGAATGGGGAGCGACTTAGTCGTCCGTATTGGTCCACCTGAAGAAATCTTACCGAATTTAGTAGATCAGCATGGCGCTACCCACCTCTACACCCTTGATCCTCAAGATCATCGAGAGGCTGAGGTCATTCGCTTGGTGAGTGAGGGATGCTACCGAGAGGGAGTGGAGTTTGTGGAAATAGAAGGGTCGACTCTCTATGACTACAGCCGCATCCCTTTCGCAGAGGGAGAACTACCGCAGAGCTTTATTGAGTTCAGGAGAATCTTAGAGCGAGACGCGAGCCCTAAACCCCCAGAATTAGCGATTAAGAAGGTATTACCGCTACCGATGGGGCTTAGAGCAGGTAATCTCCCTAAGCTAGAGAGTATGAACCTCACCGAGTTTCCTCAAGATCCAAGGAGCACGATCTCCTTTATCGGTGGTGAGGCCAATGGGCTTAAGAGACTCAAAGATTATGTATGGGAACGAAAACTCATCTCCTATTCTTCTACAACCCGTCAGGGCTTAGGTGGAGAGCAGATCTCCACGAAGCTGAGCGCTTGGGTCAACCTTGGCTGTCTCTCGCCTCGACGGATTTGGTATGAGCTCCTCGCCTTTGAAGCTAAACATGGAGGAAGCCAAGGCGTATACCAATTAATCTACCATCTAACCATGCGTGATTTTATGATCTTTCACGCCAAACAAATGGGTGAGAAACTTTACCAAGTCGAGGGTTTAAGAGAGCTCCCTAAAGTTTGGGAGGAAGAGAGCGAACGCTTCGCTATGTGGTATCAAGGATATAGTGGTTTTCCGCTCATCGATGCTTTCATGCGTGAGTTGAGTACCACTGGCTATATCAGCCCTAGAGGTAGACAAATCGTCTCTTCATTTTTTGTCAAACAGCTCCGTCTCCCATGGACATGGGCGGCGAGTTGCTTTGAGACCTTGTTAATCGACTATCACCCAGCGATCACTTGGGGGGCAATGCAGAGTGTAGCGGGGGTTGGGGTTGACTTACCTCAAGTGAGTGACCACCCTATAGAATCGGGTTATGCGGTAGATTGGGAAGGGGCCTACATCAGATTTTGGGTACCAGAGTTGGCAAGTGTCCCTCCCGAATATATCTACCAACCTCATCTATTAAATGAAGAGCAACAAGCATATCTAGGCCTCTATTTAGGACAAAACTATCCTCATCCGATCGTCTCTCCTCCAGACTTCACAGAACGAGAACCCACACCTCGCGAGCGAAACCAAGAGCTAATTATGGAGCGCTTAAAGCGCTATGGAAAGCTCTAAAGAATGAGCTTTTCTTCAATGGAGTGTTCATCTTAGCATTACAGGGACATTTAAATGACTCACACTCGTCACATATTTACTCTTTACCTTGGAGTCTCTCTTATACTAGCTCCTTCATGTAATGATTTCGATAAGTTCGACTGCTTCAATAATGAAGAAGGGTGTACCCCTCCTACCTCTCCTCTCATCTCTGATGAAGAGGACCCCGTCACAGAAATTGAAGGGGGAAGTAGATGGGACACCTCTGCCGGAGAATCCTTCGCTGGTCAGATAACGGGCGGAATAAACGCGGGCATAACCGCTGGAGCAATGGTAAACGCTGGCGCTATGGTCCACACTGATGAGATGACTGCCGGTGAGATGACTGCCGGTGAGATGACTGCCGGTGAGATGACTGCCGGTGAGATGACTGCCGGTGAGATGACTGCCGGTGAGATGACTGCCGGTGAGATGACTGCCGGTGAGATGACTGCCGGTGAGATGACTGCCGGTGAGATGACTGCCGGTGAGATGACTGCCGGTGAGATGATCGCCGAATGCTCCCAAGCTATGCCAAATCCATTCTGTATGATCTGTAACCAAGACAATCAATTAGAGCTAGCTGTCAACGATTCTCGATGTAATCGACCCGACCAAATATGCCAAACTCCGTCAAATATGATTATCGGTCGGACCTGTTATACTGTCAACTATTCCATCCAGAACACCTGTATTCAAGAACAGTCCACAGGAGCTCTAAGATGCGCGACCACTGAAGATTGCGAGATGCGTAGGGAAGAGCTCTACTCAGTCATGGGTCAACCTTGCGAGTACCTGACAGGGTGTACTGGAAATGAAGACAATGATGTTAAATGGGGTTGCGAAGATGGCCAAGGGATCTGCGATCAAGACAACTCTTGTGTCACAGCACATCCTTACTTAAATGCTGCTCAAATGAGTAATTATAGATTAAAACTCTGCTCTCCCCAAAACCAAGCGACGAGTACATTTGGCTTTCTTTTGGAGACAAGCGTGGGTCAAGGATCACATCGAAATACCTGCGAGGAACTCTGTAGTCAGTTAGATCTTGAATGTGTATATGCCAAAGAGGGTCGATGCTCAGATACAAATACAGGTGCAGACGTTGATGACCATTGTGACGGCACTCTCAACTCGAACAAGACTTGCTATTGCCAACCCTCAGACTAGTTATCTGGTCAAGAGCGAACACTCAAGAAGTGCTTCACTACACATTAGCTCTTAGACTCGTGAGAAGCCCCCTCCTCCACAGCCCATCGTGCGCTGCGCCTCGAGAACACTAAAAAACCAGTGTGACCGGTCATGCGATGATCTGGTCTAATGCTCTGCTCAGTGACATACCAAGGACGCTCTAGAATCTCTAGGCTCCACGTGGTGTACATCTCTGGGTGAGCGTGAAGGGCCTTCACCATCTCATGGACTTGAATCACGGTAGGTATGTACGCGACCAAGAGTCCTCCATCGGTTAATGACCTGGCCGCATGCTCTACCACATGCCACGGCTCGGGAACATCTAGCACCACTCGATCTACACCCTTCTCTTCAATCCCTTCATAGATATCGGCTTGATGAACATGATGATTCTTAACCTCTCCTAAATAGGTCTTGATGTTCCGTCGACTACAGGCGATCGCTTCAGATTTAATCTCATAGGTGAACAGCTCACCTTGATCACCGATCGCTCGTAAGATAGAGAGAGCGAGTCCGCCAGAGCCTAAGCCTCCCTCGACTACTCTCATGTTAGGTCCAATATCGCCTTGCATCAGTATGGTAGCGATATCTTTAGGATAAATAATCGTCGCGTAGCGGTGCATATTAAGAATATGCTGTTGGAGTGTCGCCTTAAAGACCTTAAAAGGGTTTCCTTTGGCAGACTCAACTCGACTTCCGCTAGCTAAGCCGATGATCTCATCATGCTTAATGACATTCCCATTAAGGTTCATCACCTTCCCTTCTTGGAGGACGGTATAAGTCTCTCGGCGCCGCTTATCGATCAACATCACCGGCTCACCATAGTTGAGAGTAGGCGGACTCTGTTCATTCATTGTCAGTTCATTATTCATAGAGGTGGGTTATCACGAAGACCTATCTCAAGTCATAAGAATTACATGGTCATCTCGATGAAATTTATCCTTTCATGCGACCCAAGCTAGTGTCTAGCGTCTCAATATTGTAGTCTAATAAAGCAGCCTTTTCGCTAATAGAGTTCAAAGACCACGTTGTATTAAGAAAGCTTAATAGTGAGAGGAGTACACTATGACATCTACATCTCGTGCGCCAAGAATCCCCCAAAGCCTCGCTGAGGCGCTTCGTATCACCGCTAAGAGACTAGCGCAAGGAGATCGCTACCGCTGGACCCACATGGGAGCCTGTAATTGCGGTCATCTCGCTCAAACGGTCACCTTTAACACCCCCGCCACTCTCCATGAGTTTGCTCTACAAAGAGCGGGAGACTGGTCTGAACAAACACGAGAGTATTGCCCCACGAGTGGATATCCACTCGACTATGTGATCGGCGCTCTTCTTGATTTAGGCGCCTCCCTTCAAGAGCTGAGAGACCTAGAGCGACTGAGAGATCCAAAGGTTCTTAACCTCATCCCAGCTGAGCGCCGACGTCAGCTCGACCACCGATCTCGTGAGGATGTTGTACTGTATATGGAGACGTGGGCAGGGTTCCTTGAGGAGAACATGTCTGTTCAGAGAACCTCTGTACTCATTTAGACACAATCGAGGTTCATTAAGCGTTCAACAATAGACTCCAACGCTCCTTAATGGTTATAATAGTTAACCAACTTAATAAGGAGACTCCCATGTTAGGAAGAGATCTGAGGCGTTTTAGTTTTTTGCTTTTCCCTCTCCTAGCGTTTATAGCCTGTGGGCCCTCCGGAGCGGTCAGAGAGCTGACTCACCCCAGCGGGTCTCTTTTTGTCGCCAATGACCAATGTGAGAGCACCGCCGTCCCTCCTTCATTGTTGTTAGCAGAGCTCTTAGAGAGAGCGCGAGCGGGTCATGGAGTAGAAGAGACAGGTATACATCTACTAGAAGATGGTGGAGGCGCTCTCGCCGCTCGGGGATGGCTGACACGCGCTGCTCAAAAATCGATCGACATTCAATACTTTATATTTTCTAGTGACCATGTTGGGCTCATCGCCCTACAAGAATTGATCCTCGCTGCTCAAAGGGGTGTAACAGTCCATTTGCTGGTGGATGACCTCCTTCATGATGGAGACGCTCAAATCCTCTTAGCTGCGAACACTCTTAAGAACCTAGAGGTAAAAGTCTATAACCCGACCATTAATATCGGCCGTAGCTTACCCAGTAAGCTCGCCAAGCTCGCCGTAGACTTTAGAGCGGTTAACCAACGTATGCACAATAAGAGCTTTATTGTCGACGATGAGGTGGTGATCACTGGGGGTAGAAATGTAGCCGATGAGTACTTTGACTTGAGCATGGATTATAATTTCAGAGATCGAGACATCTTACTGATTCAAGGGGTCACTAAGGATATTAAGCGGTCATTTAACACTTTTTGGGATCACCCGCTCTCTCTCTCGATCACTGAGCTATTGGAGCCTGCAGACAAACAGCTCACTCAAAATATCTTACGGCAGCTCAAACATCTTGCCTGTGACCCTCATAAGTTTTGGCCAGAGATACAGCAACGAATCGCTAATGTCCCTCAACGATTCCTAGAGCTCCGAGAGCAGGGAGCGCTCGCTTGGGTAAAGGGGGTGACTTTTGTCTCTGATGAGCCTGGTAAGAACAACGGAAAGAGCGGTCTCGGAGGAGGTGGTTTGAGTACAGATGCGCTGATTGAGCTAGTAGATAGCGCTCAAGAGAAGATCCTAATCCAGACTCCTTATCTAGTCACAACAGACCTCGGTAAGCGAGTCTTCAGGCGAGCACTTAAGCGAGGAGTGAAGATCAAAATCCTCACCAATAGCCTATCGACGACCGATAGCTTTCCTGCCTTCGCTAGCTATCGAAAAGATCGAGACATTCTCGTCAATAGCGGTATTGAAGTCTATGAGTCAAAGCCGCGAAACCCCGCATGGACCGCGTTGATGACCGGAGAGTTGACTCGTCGTCTCAAAACACTCAACAGACTCCCTGAGATCGGGCTCCACGCCAAGAGCATGGTCATCGATGATCACACTCTCATGGTGGGGACATTTAATTTAGACCCCAGGAGCGCTAACCTTAACACCGAATGTGTGGTTATCGTCAGAGATCCATCGCTGGCAGGCCGGCTCGCTCAACAGATGGAGGAGGAGAACGCTGAAGAGAACGCGTGGCGGATTCGACCTGGGTCGAACCCTGATCACCACGCTAGTTTCGCCAATAAGTGGAAAACGTTTTGGAGTTGGCTCGTCCCCAAGTCGATTATCTAAGGTCCCCAGCTTATCACTCCCCCTCTAGGATCGACGGAGGAGAGCGCTCAGTCGAGAAGAGAGGGTAGCCTCGCCGATGAGCCGGCGCTGGGACCAAGCAGAGCTGATCACGACCCATATCCCCCAAAGTCTCTGTACAGCGATCAACCATAATGACCGCTGAGAGATCTCTGAGGTCAAAGACGGAGATAGCTCAACACCAATAAGGGACTGCAGGGGTTCTCCCCATGCCCCCAACGTGACAAGTTCAATGCTCTCCATAAGCTCAGAGGTCGATCCACTCCACCATTGAGCGATAAAGGCGATCAGGCTGATAATGAGCAGCTTTGAGATTAATTTTGGAATACATAAACCACCTCGTCCATTTAAGATGCTGTAGCGGAACCATCTCACAGGACCAGCGATGAAGCTACTGAAGGGAGAGGCAACGCTCATCGCTTTAAGGAGTAGAGAGCTCGCCTGGGCCCTGTATAGAGACTCCTCCGACTTTGCTCCTCGTCGAGAGGAATGATCAGCGATCAATGTCGCCCAGAGATATTCATCATAGAGGTCAGCGACCCTGCTCATGCGATGTATATTGCGCTGTGGATCACCGGTAAGACTCCGCTGAGAGAGATAGGAGATCGGACCGCCCTCATGGCTCAACTTACTCAGAGTAGGCGTATTGAGTACACCAATATTCATCCCTTGGGCGCTCAAGGAGATCGATCCAACGAGGCCATACTTAGCGCTCTGTGATACTAAACGAGAGAGGTCTAGCCTCTCACTGACGTTCAGCTGATCAGCGTTAAGATGAAGTCTGACTCCTCCTACCGATCGTTGTTTGTGTACAAGAGCATTATCTCCTATCAGCCGCGGAGAACTGATCACTAGAGATCTAGAGCATGTCACTCCGCTGAGATTGACCTGATAAAGAGGGCGCGTATAACTGACCTCTCGCTCGGCCACCTCTTTATTGGATTCTGAGAGGATCACCGACCACTCATTTAGCTCAAAGGCTTGACCTAAACATGCTCCATCTAACTCAAGGCTCCTCGCTACTCTCAAGGCGCTAGCCCGCAAGGTTCCCTCCACGGTTACATCGCTCATATGAGATTCGCTATCCGAACCGATGAAGCATCCATCGAGGGTGAGATCATTGAGGCACTTCGCTCGATAAAAGATTCTCGATCCCAAGAGTTCACAATCGTGAAGACGACATTCACCCTCTAAAGTGGTATCAGCGAAGATATTGTCCCTGAGAGTGACCCTATCAAGTCGAGCGAACGATGTGATCGTAGTTTGGCTAAAGATTGCCCCGTCGAGCTCAGTATCTCTGAAGAAAACTTCTCTGAGATATACCTCACCCGCTCCGCGCTCCTCCAGAGTCTCCACCGCCGGGTAAGTCACCCGTGAATCAGTTACCGACCACTGGTGAATGACTGACTCCACTCCCCAAGTCAATTCTTCAACAGAAACATCTCTCCACTCCAAACGCTCAACCCAAGATAAACCTAATACCAGCTTATGAAACATCACTTGATGAAGTTGAATCCCTCCCCATTCGCCTTCACTCCATAAGGAGACAGCGTCACTCGCATCAAAACGGAGCGCGGACAGATGTTCCCCTGATGAGCCCTCTAGCGAGAATTCTTCAGTGACCTCAATATCAATCATGCTCAACTCTGTAAACTCACTATTATCTAGTTTTAATGAGGTTAGCATCGCAGAATAAATAGATAGATCCCCTAAGCTCGTATCTTGTATTGAGAGTTGTCTCAGAGGGCTCTCCACTCCTCTCCCTGTAAATCTTAAGTGACGATATGAGCCCCCATTGATGATAAGGGAAGGAGGAAGAGAGATCGCCGCTTGTGTGTCTCCTGATTCAAGAGAGTCTTGGCTGAGGCTGCAGTGATTAAGTTGAATCTCGTCAACCTCTAGTTCAAAGCATTGGAGATCGCTAAGGACAACAACACCATCAAATATGACGGTTGATGAACCGCTGGTATCCTGGCTCATCGTCAAAGATGTTGGTTTTATAGGGAGAGCATCGATGGCCATAAAGGAGTGCGGAGAGCTCCAACTCTCTGAATGTTCAGTCTCACGGACCATCACCAAGAGGCTATCCACTGCGACCTCTCTAAGCCTTAATGGCTGTGGTCCTGATAAAGAGAGCTCACTCAACTTGATATGATCAGCGAGGCTCTCTTCTATAACGAGACCCGAAGCTAATGAGCTAGACCCCTCTTCGACGACCTGACTGATGACGCATGCCTCGATATCTGCACAAAGCCTTGAATCATCAATGACGAGAGTAACATCGGTCAACATTGACCAAATCATATTGAGCTGATGTGAGGACTCCCCATCCTCATCAAAAATAGACAGCCGACAATGACTAAGCGCTGAAGATTCTACTAGGATGGAATGATAACCATGCAGCGTTAGATCACCGCTAAATATAGATCGTGAACACAGAAATTCTGAGTTAACGCTCCCTTGAATCACACTCAGGTGAAAATCGACTCGACTACGCTCAATATAGATGTGATCAAGAGAGACTTCTGTGAATGCAGCTTGAGTAATGATCGTATTATGGAGATGTAACTCATGACAAAACGACTGAGAGGCGACGAGTGGAGGCTCAGCGCCAAGAGCGCTCTCCTCTTCCGAAGACAAAACACCTAGGACCCCTGTCACAAAGCATTCATTGAGAGTGACTTGGCCTTGAAAAGACGAATCTGCGAAGTACAAATCACCATTAAATTGGCAACGCTCAAAGAGTAGGCTAGACCCACTCACCTTGATAAAATTAATGGAGGGAAAGGAGCAGTCTACAAACCGAATCACATGTTCAAATGTGTACTCTTCAAGAGTGTCTTCAAAATCTAGTTCCCACCACAGCTGACCAACCTCAAATATTTCACTAGATCGTCTACCTAGCTTCCATCTCTCATAGTGGTGGATCAGATCAGCGAGCGTCGAGATCGGATTACGATAGGGGGGTTCTTGGCAAACATGAATCTCTCCGCTCCTGAGATAGAGCCACTGTGAAGGAGTCCAGTCTCTCTCTACCTCGTTAACTTCCTCTGCCGCATTATCCCCCTCTGCCGCATTATCCCCCTCTGCTTCGTTAACTTCCCCTGCCTCGTTAACTTCCCCTGCCTCGTTAACTTCCCCTGCCTCGTTAACTTCCCCTGCCTCGTAACTTCCTCTGCCGCGTCATCTGTCTTGTCTGAATGCTCCAATGAAGAGTGAATGTTCCTTAGGCTAGATTGGTCTTCTTCACTGAGAGAATCATCCTCTGAGTCCTGAGCAGACAACTCTCCTTCATCAACGTGGTCACTTTGTTCACCCTGTTTATCTTGTTTATCATCGGTCAAGATGATTCCTGCCTCAGTCAGCAACGGTGGAAAAGCGGGCGCTTCCAAGTCTTCTACTTTAAAATCGACCGACTGAGAGAGGTGAGGGTCTGCCGAAGTATGATCTCGTCTGATCTGAACATCATCCTCCCAAGAAGAGGCATGATCTTTTAAATAAGAGAAGTCGTCCGAGAGGGCATCTTTAAGCTCATCTCTCATCTGAACCCACTCCGACTGGACAGTATTCAACGTCTCGCTCCAGTCTCCTTCATCTTTTAAGGCGACCTCTAACTCTGAGTCTCCCCCAACTATCATTGGATCAGAGAGAGGAGCTACCTCCTCTAACCCCTCTAACTCCTCTAACTCCTCTAACTCCTCTAACTCCTCTAACTCTTCTACTTGAGAAGAACCAAGAGTGTCTCCCTCAATGACTTGATCATTGATAAGGTCACGATCAGAGAGGATCTGGGTCTGCAATGTGTCAGAACCTGAAGGTTTAGACATGACCTCAATCGCTTGGGGTTCCACTGAAGAGCGCTCTTCAATTTCTGCCTTACCTCTCCCATCCACTGAGCTAACACTCGCCGCTAAAGGTTCTTGGCCTTTGAGCCAGCTAGCAATAAACTTAGTTCTCTCCTCGGGAGGGAGAGACTTGGCTCGCGCCAAAAAAGCATCTCTCTCGTTAAGGGTCAAAGTAGCTAATTTTTGCTTAATGAGCGCTTGAACTCTACGTTGACTTGATGTGGACTCCATACAACCTCTTTACATAATCTAAAATGAGTAGCTCAATGATTGAGCCATTTCTAATCTTTAGATCACAATATAACTCTAATTCACTTGAAGACTAACGATAAGATCAGCTCTAGCTCCTATCAAGGCTTAAGTTCACATTCCCTCACTTCCGAGAGATAAGCAGACAGAAGAATGAGATGTCGCTAACGAGCTCACTGCTCAAGCACACTCCTGAATCTCCCATTGTGATACGCGCTGTGTTCACCACGCTCAGATCGGAGCCCATCGCCTATACTTAGCGAACACAACCGTGGTCTAGGACCTCGAGTTGAGTATGCTCCATCTCCAAGAGATTTATCCCCCCGATTTAAAGCGGAATGGATAACGAACTTTCACCATCTTCCCATTCTTAGGAGCGGGGAAACGTAGCTTCTTGATATTACCTGCGATACATCTCTCAACTTTTGGATTATTCATAGTGCTCCGAGCAACTACAGACTGGAGCACCTTCCCTTGGCCTGAGATGATGATCTTCATCTCTATCTTACCATTGAGATCTCGTTTCACTTGTAGCTGTCGCTCATAACAGCTTTGGTAGGCCCCCGCGCGGCTCATAATCACCCGACGAACCACATCTCTAGGTAAGTTCCCCCCATCGATCTTGGCCGCTAGAGGAATAATCTTAGGCTTTCTGCGTCTCTTCCGCCCAATATTAGAAGCCCCTGATCCATAGCCCTTTCCACCTCGACCGCCGCCACCTCCACCGACGGTGCTTAGACCGCCGAGGCCAAAGGAGCCTACTCCATCTCCTCCACCGCCAGTCCCTGTTCCGACTCCCCCTAAACCACCGACTCCAAAGGCGTTGCCTGCCATCTCTCCTGTCTGATTACCGGTAAAGCCCTCGAGCGCACCGAGCGCTACTGCTGACTCATTACCGTCCAATAATCCGCTATCCATGGAAGAGAAAATCTCGTCTACTACATTCTGAGCGACTTCTTGCTTTCGAGCAGCGATCACGCTTGGGTCTCCGGCATCAGTCCCTTTAATCTGATATTTCTTATTCTGCTCTAGGCTCTCTTTTTTTCCCATCGCCCCTTCGTCATCAGCTGCTTTTTTTGCTCCATCTTCACCATTTTTTTTCTCTTCAATCTTCTCTTCCGCCTCCAAGGAGATTTCAATAAATCGATTAAGCGCTGCCAATCGATCTAAGTCCAAACTCTCGGGAGATTGAGGGATTAAGCTGAGCAAGGTAAAGATCATCACCATGAATATGGCGACCCCGCCAATAGAAGCGATCAGGGGAGGGTCAATACGGTCGGAGAGAGTAAGTGGAGGAGCGGATCCGGGGTGAGGGATCACCGCGACTAGAAAGCTGAACTCACCAATGGTGAGTCGACATCGCGCTCGAAGAGGTAGGGCGAGAGAGCTGCTATCAGGGACTCTCCCTCTGCTCATTCGGCCCGCATCTCTGAGGCCATTTAAGTCAAAGACCTTTCCATCGAGCATCACCTCACCATTGATGTTGTCCGGTATATGAACCAACATCGCTCCCCCATCGGTTACCTCAGCGAGAGGAAAAGCATCCGCTGTAGGTAGAACTCCAGGGTTGACAACGCAGTCAGCATCCACCCCAAACCCTATCGTGAAGACATCGGGCTCCGACTCATACAGGTGACCATAAGAGATCACCGAGGTGCCAAATAAACCAAGTACCTGTAGGACCTTCCCATATCCTCTGTCCACCTCAGCGTCAAAATTAGGGAGTGACTTGCGACTGACCTGTGCAGGCCCTCTAGCGCTCGCTGAAGTTTGAATAACTTGCTCTGTACCTGGCCTTCGAGCGGTCTGTCCAGCGATGGTTACGATACACTCTACCCCACCAAAACGTACTCGATCTCCAGTAAAGAGTTTAGACCTCATCACCGGCTCATTATTAAGAAACGTCCCTTGATCGCTACCAAGGTCTTTGAGAATGACCTCATTCGGATTTCGCACCTCTAGCTCAGCATGAAGTCTAGATACGCTAGGATCATCAAAACGGAGCGAATGTGAGCTCAGTTTTCCGATTTTCAAGCTAGCCCCCATAAGGACCTCTGTCCTCACGATTTGGTGACCTGCGAATATCTCAAAGCGAATTGGAGTGTTACTATCCATTAGATAGGCCCTTTCAAGCAAATATCTCTAACATAAGCCCTTGTGAGAACCGATCAGATACCCTCTGCCGATTTCACGATCTCTTTTTGGAAGTCTTTTCGGATGGTGATTAGAGTATTTATTTTTGAGCCACCAAGACCCTTGATGTAGAGCTCTTCGGGACTCTTGGTACTCCCATCGATCACATCTTCTTCAAAATCATACTCTACAGATTCATCTGATGTCTCTTGAGCGTGAGCGATAGAGACTAGAGAATATGTTAAAGCTAAGATAAAGCCGAGTTTACAAATTGCGTTCATCATGGACTCTCCTGTTATTTGATCGAGTGTGGTGAAGTTATATATTCCCTAACTTGCCCAAGAAGTTCAACCTCAAGACCAAGTTTTCTCGCCTAAAAAGAACTCAAGTTCATATCCCCTAAGGAATGAGCCACAAAGTAGTCTTGATGTCTACATTGATATCGATGTTGATGTCCCAACATTGTCTTATCTGACAGTGAGCCTTAAGGAAAGTTCATCTCTTTTATTTATTTTTCATCAACATGAGCGCCAGCCAAATGAAAACATGGAGAGCAACGATAGCGTACAATATGTACATGTATGAAGATTTCTGGCGTTTATGTCTAAAAAGTTCACTCGAGATTAGAGCTCCAGGCCAACCTCCAGCGAGCTCAAGGGTGTGTAGCCACTTCTCAGGGATACGCCTTGAGCGACTCTCCGCCAGGCGTTTATCAATAAAAAAGAAGACTGAAGTGACGAGGCTGATCGCGCCGTACCAATACAATAGATAGAGCACTACTTCTCTCCTTCCTCTCGCTCACTGTCGAGGAGATGATCCTCCTCCTCAAGCTCCTCTTCATCAGAGAGTTCAGGATACCCAGTGAAAGCGATCGTATTTCGAGTCAAGCGGAAACGATGAATAGGCAACCCCTTTTTAATACATGAGCGCTCCCGATGAGTATGGGGAAGGTCATCTTGCTCAAAAGAGACGAGTTCGCCAAGCTCTGGACGAGCGAGGAGCGCCTCCTTAATCTCTTCTGCGATCATCGCGACATCACTCTTAACCCAAATATATCCTCCCGGAGATAGCTTTTCAGAGATCTCCGCAGCAAAACGAGTGTCAACGAGTCGACGTTTAATATGACGCTTTTTCCACCATGGATCAGGAAAGGTGACAAACATATCGCTAAGAGAGCCCGTGGCGAACAGTCGAGGTAATAGGATCTTGGCATCTCCCCAGATCACTCTGAGATTCCTTGGAGACCCCGCCTTACCGCACATTTGGGCCAGACGAACCCCAAAACGTCTCCGGATTTCAATCCCGACCACATTTCGATCAGGGTGCCTCTCCGCTAATTCTGTAATAAACCGCCCTCGATTAAAGCCCACCTCTAACATGAGAGGGGCTTCACGACCAAAAGCCTCTCTCCAGCTCCAGGGTAGCGCCTCTTCCAAAGGCTGCTTATGGTGACCCCCAGACAGTGGTGAACCATAAATCGCTTCGTTGAGAAAAGCCCATCGCTCTTCTATCGATGGTAGTTCAATTGCAGGACCTCTTAACCTTGGCATCGCGCTCTCCTTAAACAGCGACTATGTGTACGAACAACCACTCATTACACAATCAACACCTCATCAACAAGTAACACTTCATCTACTCGACTATTTCAATCTCTGTGTTCTAGAAATGCCTGAGGGTGTGTGGAGTATAAATTGACAGGCCCACTGATGATGTAGATGATACAGCATTGAGCTGTAAAAAGAATGCTCATCAACCCTAAATATTACAAAGATCTATCGCTTTTGGAGTTCACTTTGACACGCCTCACAGCTTCTACTCTCTGCCTGATTTCACTTATTTTCATAGGCTCTCAGGCTTGCTCTCCTAAGAACACCTCTGAGCCCGCACCTGCTCCTCCTCAGACTTCCAAAGATAAGAGTTCAACAGAGACTCGTCAGACATTGGATGCTGATACTTACACAGTCTCCCTCCCCCAATCTGATACCCCGCTTACGATTAATCCAAAGCCGGGCTACAAGATTAATGCTGACTTTCCCCATCGCGCTATTCTCACCGCGGGAGAGATCACAGAGACCGCTCTCACAGACCATAACGAGAAGCGTCTCCTCTTCAAACTTCCCAAAGAGACTAAACTACCCAATGTCGGTATTAAAGCAGACTTAAGTTTTAGCGTTTGCAATGATCAAATGTGCAAGCTCTATAAAGAGACTTATCAGTGGTAATCGACGCGATTTAACGATCACTCTCATACGATATTCTCTTTGCCTTATTCTCTTTGCCTTGAGCGACCCCTCTTCCAAAGATACTTAACCTGATAACGGAGTATACATGAGTTCCGCCTCCCTCTCCTTTTTAGACGGCTTACAGGCCGAGCTCAAAAATAAGTTTAGCCAAGATCGGTCGCTGATGTCCTTTGGCGACTTCTTGGATGAGGTCAGCGCCCAACCGCTCATTCACACCCGAGACTCAGCCCGTTATCTACATGACGCGATTATGTCTTATGGCTATGAAGAGCTTGAGCGCCCCTATGGAGTCTTCAAGAGATACCATATCTTCGACGCTCCATTTGATAATGGTTTAGATGCCGTATCTGGTCAGGAAGAAGCACAAGAGAAGCTCATTGGGCTCATTGGGGACTTTAAGCGCGAAGGTCGAGCGAACCGCCTTATCCTCTTACACGGTCCAAACGGCTCTGCAAAGACCTCAATGATAAACTGTTTACAGCGAGGCTTAGAGGCATACAGCGCTACACCGGAAGGCGCGATATATACCTTTAGTTGGCTCTTTCCTTCCAAGCGCTACGAAGGTGGGGGGATTGGCTTCGGGCCCTCTAAATCTCAAAGCAACCTCAGCTCATATACTGAGCTTAATGGGACAGAGCTCGACGCAAGAATCGCTAATGAGCTCCATGATCACCCGCTATTACTCCTCCCACAAGCCGCGCGGTTAAAGTTTCTGAGAGAGTCTTTTCAAGTAGACTTACAGCGAGGAGATGACTTGATCACTTCCTCTCGCCTTGATGAACTCATTGAAGAGCGTATCTCCTCACTCCCCAGGTATATGACCGATGGACAACTCAGCCCTCAATCCGCGGCTATCTTTGAAGCTCTTTTAAAGACATATCAAGGGGATATTAATGAGGTTTATAAGCATATTCAGGTAGAGCGTTATCATATCTCAAGACGCTATCGAAGAGGAGTTACAACCGTTGATCCTCAGCTGAGGGTTGATGCTCAAGCGAGACAGGTGACCGCTGATCGCTCTATGGCGAGCCTCCCCGCAGCGCTCCAGCATCTCAACCTCTTTGAGCCGATGGGTCATCTCGTAGAAGGTAACCGAGGGATCATCGAGTATAATGATCTCCTCAAACGACCCGTCGAGACCTTTAAATATCTCCTCTCTACCACGGAGAGCGGCGCGGTACGCCTAGATCATTTGACGATCTATATCGACTCGGTCATGATCGGTAGTTGCAACTTTGAGACGCTACAAGCGTTTATTGAGCTTCCAGATTTCGCAAGTTTCAAGGGGAGGATAGAGCTCATCAAAGTGCCTTATCTCAGAGATGTCGCTCTTGAAGAGAAGGTCTATGAGAGCACTATCACTAGCCTCACCAAGCGTACTTTCATTACCCCGGATGTCGGCCATTGGCTGGCGACTTGGGCAGTGATGACTCGACTTGAGCGACCTCAGCCGGTGCACTTCCCACAGGAGCTAAAGACGGAAATAGAGGAGATGACTCCGCACGAAAAGCTAGAGCTCTACACTTATGGTCGAGCTTCAGAAAACCTCCTTATGGAAGAGCGTAAAGCGCTCTTAAGGCAAGTGAACTCTCTGTATAGAGAGCCTCTAGTCGGAGGGATCTATGAGGGATGGCTAGGAGCGAGTCCTCGGGAGCTAAAAGGCTTACTGCTAAGTCTTGGTCGGCCGCAAGAAGCGGTCAATTCACGAGATGGGGTGATCGTAGATGAGCAGTCTTATTTCATTAGCCCTCTTCGCCTCTTTCAAGCTCTTCTTGAACTCTGTAAGCAACAGAGTGTTTATCCATTCTTGAGACGTAAAGTGAGCGGTCAGTTTTATCAGCCAAAGATCTTCGTCGGGAACCTAAAAGCGATCTATCTCGACCGAATTAAACTCCACTTCTTTGACGCTTTTGGTCTAGTCGCGATCGACAATGAGCTAGAACAGTTTAAAGAGTATATTCAGCATCTTCGTTATAAATTAAGCGGTGAGAAACTACTTAACCCCCATACTGGCCAATATGAAGAGGCGAATGAAAAGCTCCTCCGAGAAGTAGAAGGGCGCTTAGGGATTAAGAGCGATGTCAGCCGGGCTAGAGATGGTTTAATTCAACAGGTCGCTAAATGGAAGATTGAGAATCCAGATGGCCTATTGGATTATCGTGAACTCTTTGAGGAAGAGCTGCGCACTCTCCGTCTCAGTTATCTAAAGGAGACTGAGGAGATCGCTAAGCAGCGTCATACAGAGCTTATCTCTTATCTCAGCGGTGAAGAGTCACTCAACGCACAAGATCGCCAACGAGCTGAGACTGCTCTGAGTTCTCTGAAAGCGCGTTTAGGTTATAATGAAGATAGTCTCCTTGAGGTCCTCCACTCTTTAAAACTCTCAGATGACTAGTTAAGCTCTCAGATGAATAAGTGAAGACCATCATACCGATAATCAACTTCATTGATTCATTGAGTGACTGTTGAATTAAACCTCTACTTGCGCTTCAGTGGTTGCGCCAAGTTAGCCTCTTCAAAGATAGATTGTTTTTTATGGAGCGAATGTGTCTGTTAAACTCACTTACTGTATCCCAATAGCTAAATTTCTCATTGGGATGAGCCTCTCTCTCTTGATCTCCTTGACGCCTAATGATGTTCATGCTGATCCTATGCAAGACTCTCAGAAGCGATTCTCAGCCTATCGGGAGCGGGTGTTTCAACTCCAAAATAACGAAAATGCAAAATACATCATTGGTGAGTTGAACACTCTAAACCAATGGATATCAGAGGCAGAGCGATACTTAAGAGATGAAGATGAGGATGAGTTTATTCAGACGGTCAGGCTCGTTCAGGCCCAACTTCGCTTAGTCGATGTGAGCCTAGAAGAGCTCAACGCTCGGGAGCAGATTCTGCGTTTGAATAAAGAAGCTAATCGCTTGGAGACGAAGGCGAAGAATGAGCGAGAAGCTGTGGTTGAGCTAGAGAAGCTCATGGGAGGTAGCTTACACTCTGCGCCCCGACCCGCGCCACCCGTTCAGCCTCCGCCAGCCATTCAGCCTCCACCACCCATTCAGCCTCCACCACCCGTTCAGCCTACGCCGCCTGTTAGAGTTGGAGGTCAACTATGAGGTTCTCTATGTCTTATACTTCCTCTGCCTTGTTAGTTCATCGCTTTATCTCCATCATTTTAGGGAGCAGCGTCCTCTTTTCCCTAGGCTGTGGTCCCCGCTTGAAGACTCCTGGACTGGTTAGTTTCGAGCAACAGAAGATGGATACCGTTCATCTACAATCTCTGCAGAACAAGTGCCCTGACCTAGTGACCGAGTCATTGAAGTATTATGACAAAGCCCTAGAGCTTCATAATGATAGTGAGCCTGAAGAGAGCAGCTATTATGTTAAACTCGCTCAGATCTCTTGGCAGACTGCAGAACGACGAGCGCAATACCTGAGCCATCGTCAAAAGATGTCACAGGTTAAGGCGAGGCTAGACCGAGCGCAACAGTTGCTCAAACTTTCACTACAGCATAAAAAAGAACTCAATGAGATGCGCTCAGGTCAAGCAGCGCTGATTCGTCAACAAGCGAGCGCTCTACAAGAGAATCGTAAAGCTGCTGAAGCCCAACTTGGACAACGTGTCCAACAAGCCCTACAGAGAGCAAAGGTAGAGCGAGATCGCAGCTCAGCCGTTCAGGCGAAGTCGCTCGCTAAAGGCCTGTATAAAAAGGGTGAGACGGCTATGAAATCTGCAGAAGCCGCTATACAGCGAGGTGACTTCACCAATGCCGAGCGGATCGCTCAAGGCGCTGAAGCAGACTTTAAGGCGGCGATGGAAGCCGCAAAACCGCTCTTTGCACTTGAAAATGAGAAGAGGGCGATCGATCAAAAGATGAACGATATATTAAGAGAGGGAAGCCAAATATCAGGCGCTTCTTCAGCCATGGAGGCTCGCGGTGTCGTCATCACCCTCAACGGAATTTATAGACGAGGTAAGCGGAGCGCTCAAGCCAATGTGATCTTAGATCAACTCATCTCAGTGATTAAGAAACACAGTACGCTGAGGTTGATCATTGAAGGTCACACCTCATCACATGGCTCAAGGAAGAAAAAGCTAAAGGTCAGCGAGTCAATGGCTAATGATATCATGAATTATGTTCGATCACAGCTCGGCTCATCAGTCCGTATCGGCGCTTTAGGTCGTGGAGACTACGCTCCGATCGTCGCCAATGGCAAGAGCCTAAAAAACGAGCGCATCGATGTCGTCTTTTTTAAGCCTCGTGTTAAATCACGTTAATAGAAGCTCCTCTAGATCACGTGAATAGGGCTCCTAATGGAGTATCTATCACTCTACATCTAGTCGTTGGCGAGTCCCCTGCTCAAGATCATAAGCGTGGTAATGCGTCATGACCCGACCATAAAGGTGCAGAGAAGCAGTAGGCTCCCCTGACTGTGGAACGCCGCTACGATGGATATGGTCCGGTTCTGGCACAAAAGTGTTAACCGCTCCCTTGGAGAGAAGGGTCACTCCAGCAGGAGAGAGCCGATAAAGATGATTCGTCTCGTCTCTTTGGATACAAGCCATCTGATGTTCAAATAAACAACCGCTTAAAACACCTACCACACCCCAAGTCCCATGATCATGAATCGGGGTATATTGACCTGGAAGCCAACAAATAGCGTAGATAGACCATTGACCATCAGGAGACTCCATGAGTCTACGTCGAGCATATGATTGCTCTCCTGCTTTCGGCCACACTAGTCGTTCGACGAGCGCCGCTACATCTTCACCCTGCTCTTCGATGAGGCGATGTAGTAGAGGCGCACAATATTCAACGATATCGGTGGAGGCTGTGAACTGACTCATCGCTTTATCGAGGAGCGAAGAGAGCTGATTAAATAAATGACTCTGAGTCACTGTGGGGTGTACTAAAGAGCTCAGCTCAATGTCTCTCATGATAAGGCTCCTTCTATGTGTGTAAGCAGCAGATTTCCTAAAACTCTATACCTATTTAAACACTAAGTAAAATTGCTATTTACCCACTCTGTACTTCACCTTATCTCTCTTGGCGCTCTGCTTAGGCACGATCATCGCTAGTCCTTTACGTTTAGTAGGCAAGGTACGAACTAGCTCAATCGTTATTGGAATCTCAGGGAGAGCTGACACCATATACCAACTCAGCGCGCCTGGATCATGAAACTCACGACCGTTCACTTTTAATATAATATCATTTCGCTTGATCCCTGCGATGTCGGCCGGTCCTCCCTCTGCAACTCTCTTAACCCTCACTCCTACAGGAGTCATATACCCCGCTCTCTTTGCTCGATTATAGCTCACTTTGGAGAGGTTCAAACCGACGTAGCTTCGCTTAAACTCTCCCGACTGTCGAAGTTGTTCTATAACAGGCTTTATTCTCGAGATCGGTAACGCGAGAGACATGCCGACTGCGCCTTCACGAATCGCAGTGTTCATCCCAACCATAAATCCCTCTTGATCGATTAATGGCCCACCGCTATTGCCGGGATTGAGAGTGATGTTGGTCTGAATAAACCCAGGGAAATATCGAGCCCATTCAGAGAGCCTAGCTCCTCTATGATGAGCGCTAATGACCCCTGTAGATAGGGAATAAGGCATTGAATAAGGGTGACCTACCGCGGCGACCCAGCTCCCGATAGGAGGGAGAGCTGTTCGATAGCAAGCGCTAGGCAGATCGGCGAGGGCCTCAGGTGTTTGAGTCTCCAACAAAGCGATATCGAGTTCTTTATAGACCCCAACAAGTCGAAGACGAATGACCCTTCGATGGTGCGTTCGAGCGCGTAGCTCAGAGTACCCTTTAATCACATGAGCGTTGGTGACGATATACCTCTCCGAGCCCCAAATGATCGCGCTCCCTTCACTCTTGGGGACAAAGGTGTCCTTAGTTTTGGGTATCTTCGCCTTGACGATCTCTCCGGCAGCGATACTCAGTACCCATGGTTTAGTGAGCGAAAACGCTTCCGTGAAATCTTGGGGGGCGCGTTGATTATGAGCCTGACCTAAGTGATGACGAAGAGTCGCTCTTCCTCTTGGATCTACAGCCCCGCTGGCACAACGGACCTCTTGAGCAGAAGAACTTTGAGGGATCAATACTCCTAATAAGAGCCATAACAGGATAGCCGTTACGAGAAGTGTATGCCGCTCTAGGTTCATCAAGAGATTGAGCGCTTATTGAGTTACAGAGAGGTAAGCGACCTTCAGCTCTTTAATAGAGGCCGCTAAATGACGCGACTCCTCATAGCTGAGGTGACCCTTAGTGCGCTTCTCGAGGACTTCAAGTATATCAATCATCTGTTTGGCAACCTCGAGATCGATCTCCTCACCATAGTCATTGATAATGCCTAGATGAACGAGCGCTGCGGTCTTCAGTGAGAGGATATGAGTCAGAAACACAACCTCATCTGGAGAACTATTTCTTGGAATTTGAGGAAGCTCATACTCTTTATCAGCCCCACGCTCATCGATCGCAGCGTCACCTTGAGGACCGACGTTAATGACCCTCTCAGTTGTCGACTTGCTCATGAACTACTCCCTCAGCGGCCTCAGTGGCCTCGGCGACCTCAGCGGCTTTCGCAGCCTCAGCGGCCTCAGCGGCCTCAGCGGCCAATTCAGCTTCAGTTTTTCGAAACCGCACATTTTCAGAGAGGTCAGGGAGCTGTCCTAAGTGTGTAACGAGCTCTTCTTGACTGAGCTCTCCACTCCTTAATTGTTTGTCACGGAGTCGCTTATCTAATGTCAATGTGGTGATCAAAGTGTCACTCCTTCTGTGGGGTATGGCAGAACATTATTAAATGTGCTCACAACGCCTCCTATGTCAAGGGCGCAATGACCGCTTAAGAATGAAATCGACCTAAACGTTACTTATCGATCCTCTATACTAAGTTTGAGCTCTTCCAAGGCCTCACTCATACTCCGCGCAGGTTGATAACCTAGATCTTTTTTTGCGCGCTCGATGTTGAACCAATGAGCGGTAGAGAGCTGCTCTGCGATAAACTTAGTCATCATCGGCTCTTCTTTTATACTAAATAATCGATACATTCGCTCTAGTATATTGCCTACCATCATCGCGACTCGAGGAGAGATCGTTTTCCGTGGATAGCTTACACCGTGAGCTTCTAAAATCCCTTCGATAAGTTCAACGATTGGCCATGGCTCATCTTGAGTAATAAAGTAGGCTTGGCCCGCACAAGCCGCCCCCGAGTGTAGACGATCGAAAGCGTCCCAATGTGCTCGGGCTGCATCTTCGATATAGACTGAATCCACAAGTTTATGGGGCGCTAGATACCTGAGTTTTCCTCTTCGTGCTCGGTCGAGTAATCGAGGAGTCAAGTGACGATCTCCTGGACCCCAGATCAAATGAGGCCTTAGCGCGACGACATTAAGTGTATCGCTCTGCGCCTGAAGTACTCGACGCTCGGCCTCCGCTTTTGTTCGCGGGTAGTCAGCGATAAAATGAGAGGGATATGGTAAGCTCTCATCTTCTCCTTCGATATCACCTCCAGCGTGAATAACGCTCGGGCTACTCGTAAAGATAAGTTTAGGAATCTTAAGCTGCTGACAGGCCTCAATCACTTGATCTGTCCCGCCGATATTTGTGCGCTCATATTCTCTCGTATCCCCCCAGGCACCGGCTTTGGCTGCGACATGAAAAATCGCGTCACAACCGCTAGCTAGCGAGAGGATAAAACCATCCTCTGCGATATCCCCTCGGGTCATATTTACCCCCAGGGATTCAATGTCTGGATAAGACCCCCTAGCGACCCCTCTGACTTCGACCCCTCTAGCTAAGCCCTGTTTGGCGATCTCAGCGCCTAGAAAGCCACCGGCGCCAGTGATCAAGACTCTTGGTTTCATTTCTATCTTTTGGTCAACTGTAACGCTCATAGTGACAGTTCTCCTCTGCTAAAGCGCCCATTCTTGGGAACTAAACTTTAATAACTCGCTCCGAATGCGTCACGACCCATGCCTGTAAGATCTCACGTTTAATCTTAGCATTATGACGAGTGTCTACAGGGAAACTCGGGTGTTGTATAATGCCATAGAGACCTCCAAGCCAGTTCGACTTATCGATGTGTTGCTTGATGTTATGGCTTACCGTATCCCATGTGGCTCCATCGATCAGCTCTACGCAGACCACTGGTCCCCGTTGGTTTGCCACGAGAGCTGTTCTCTGTATCCCCTCTAATTGATTAAGCGGACCCTCAACGCAATGAGGTAGCCAACGCTCCATTACTTCCTCTTTAACAATATCGACTCTGTGACTTTTTCTACCACACAGCCAGAGGAACCCATCTTGATCAAGATAACCAAGGTCACCCATACGGTGACTCATGTGCTGTCCCGATATCTCATCCACACCGGGAGGGGCGCCAATGATCTTGGAGAGCCTATCCCCTTGAGGATGAGCGAGGTAGCCTTGAGTCGTCGAAGGGCCGTAGACGACTACCTCCCCCACAAGTTGAAACGCATTTTTTGGAGTGATCACTTCTCCTAGGGTGAGAGCGACCTCTAGCGGCTCAGCATCTTTCCAGGTCGAGATCATCTCATCATTGACTCGAATAATGTGTACCGCGACCCCCGGTGTTGGCCTGCCAACACAAACCCCAAGACCTCGACGGTGCCCAAGTCGGCCTCTCTCTATCACTTCTTGGCAGGAGATAGAGGACACAGGTAATGACTCTGTCGCTCCATAAGGAGTAAAGATTTCAGCATCTTGATGACAAGATGCTCTGAGCGTCTCCATCTCTTCAACCGGAACCGGAGCGCCTGCAGAGATGATCCTCTTTAGAGTTAAAGATCTTGGTTTGACTTTGACCGCAGCGGAGAGACGCCTCAATAAGGCGGGAGAGCAAAAAAGATTCTCTGCTCCAAAATCATTAATGACCGCGAAGATCTCTTCAGGATCTGCTTTAGCAGGAGCACCATAGTCCATGATCGGGAAAACCGCGCTCATCCCTAATGCAGGATCAAAGAGGGCAAATAAGGGGAAGGTAGGCACATCAAAAGCGCCTCGTCGAAAAGGATACAATGACTGTAACAACTCTACCTGAGCAGTAAAGTGACGATGCCGATAGATCGCTCCTTTGGGAGCGCCTGTGCTCCCGCTTGTATAGAGGATGGCTGCCACCGCGTTAGGATCACTCTCCGCTAGATAATGAGAGGGCGTATCCGAGAAGCCTGTGTAAGCCTCTCGTAGATGATGATCTCCTAGCCAATGATGGATGATTGACCACCATCTGCCTCTCCATCCATTTCTTTGCGCCTCTCCGACCACGATGGTGCGCTTCACCGTTTTCTTACCCCAACCGAGAAGGATTCTCGCTAAATGGGCGATTGAGATCCCAATAAATAATTCGGGAGCGGCGGCGGCGATACACCCCTTTAAGTCTCGCTTATCCATACCCGGATCGATGAGGATAGGTACGATCCCAGCTTTGAATAGTCCAAAGGTGATCGCAAATAGCTCAGGCCCAGGGCGGACCATAAGTACCGCTTTAGCACCTTTCTGAATCCCGATATCTGCTAACCAAGCCGCGATGTCTGCGCTCTCTTGATTAAGTTGTTCGAAGGTCTGAATGGTATAAGCGCGACGGCCTTCTCGATTCTTACCAAGCGCACAAATCACCGAGGGTAGATTAGGGGTCTCCTTCGCTTTAGATATCAAGTGCTCGGCGATATTTTTGATGGTCATCGTAGTGTCCTCAAGTCGCTAATATCCTCAAGTCGCTAATATCCTCAGTGAGCATTAAGCAGGGTGAGGAGCGTGATATAAGAAGTTAACAATCTTAGGGATCAGATCGCTCTCTTCGTCTTCGAGAATATAATGCCCACTCTCTGGATAAATATGGCTCTCAGCATCGGGGAACCGGCTCTTCCAAATCTTGAGGAAAGTGTGATCAAAAACAAAATCTTTAAGACCCCACCCAATGAGCATCGGCTTATCCGTCAGCGTAGGGAGTTTAGCTTGGGTCTCTTCAACGACCTGATAGGCGAGATCTCGTCGATGAAGTGGGATATCTTTGACGAATCGATGTGTAGCGACCCGCGTCGCCCAAGAGTGGTAAGGAGCGGTGTACGCTCGCGCGATCTGCTTGGAGAGGGGTTTCATACAAGCCCAGCGGGTGGCCAAGCCACTAAAGGCATTGAGTCCTTGTATAAGGACCTGGCCCAGCCTGGTGTTCCGACCTAGCCACAGCGTGAATGGGAGGCGCTTATCTCCGGGGATATGAAAAGCGGAAGTATTTAGAACGACTATTTTGTTGATACGTTGTGGGTAGCGAGCCGCATAAGCCATTCCGATCATCCCACCCCAATCGTGGACGACGAGATTAATCTGCTCTTCCCCTAGCCCTAAAGAGTCCAACCATTCTTCGAGGTCATCGACCCTTTGAGAGAGGGTGTATTGATAGGCTCTATCATCTGGCTTATCCGAGAATCCACAGCCAATATGATCAAGAGCGAGGGCCCGACCACCGACCTCACTCACCGCAGTGAGGAGGTTCCGATAATAAAATGACCATGTCGGGTTTCCGTGTACCATGACCGTCGGAGCTACAGTATGTGATGACTCTATTCGAGAGGGTAGATCAACATAGCTCATAGTATGCCCAGAGCGCAGAGTTAATCGTCGTGTATCAAAAGGATAGAGCGCTTTATAAGGTTTAAACCAATCAGGGTGGCTCAGCGCCTTATCACTCACAGCGTGATCTCCTCTCCCCATACGACCTCCACCATTTGACAGTTGAGTCCGCTCCCTATCGCCATAAGAGCGATTCGTTGGTCAGGCTCAAACTTACCCTCAGCCGCTGCCTTAGAGAGGGTGATCGGTACGGCAGCAGGTCCAATATTACCGAGCTCATCAAAGGTAATATGCGCTTTCTCAAGGGGTAAACCTAATGTCTGTCCTAGGGTCATTGTATGA
Source organism: uncultured bacterium (assembly GCA_943788935.1). Lineage (GTDB taxonomy): Bacteria > Myxococcota_A > Bradymonadia > UBA7976 > VGTA01 > CAKZRU01. Next base: position 179,871 of record CALSSE010000003.1, read on the forward strand.
ACTTGACTCACTTGGTGCAAGATAAGGTGGTCAAGTGCGTCAGCGCTCCAGTCCATCTCCTCTTGAGTGATGCGCCACACTCGATCTGCGAGACCGACACCTGCAGAGAGTAAGCGCTTAGTGTCAGTCTTCATGAACGTAGGGTGGCCTTCGCAGAGGTCAGCGTGCTCTGTTTGAGCGAGGAGCACACCACCACGATATTGAGGAGCCTTCGGGGCGAGCTCTTTACGACACAAGATCATGGCCGCTCCTCCCGACCCAAGTGTAAGAGAAGCAAACTGAGACCGGACATCAAGCGCTGTGGTCTTAGGATCTAAGAGCCTCTCTATTGTCGCTTCTGTGACCTCTCTGCTGCTCTCACCATCGACTACGATCCCATAGTCGATCCGCCCTAGCTCGATGAGCGTAGCGATAAAGTCCATCCCGTTGATGAAGCCGAGACACGCATTTCCGATATCGTAGTTGAGCGCCCTCTGTGAGAGACCTAAATGATGATGAACTCTGCAAGCTGTAGAGGGTTCAAGAAAATCTCGACACACCGATGTGTTCACCAAAGCGCCAATAGACTCAGGTGAGATCCCAGCTCTCTCTATCGCGACTCGACCTGCGAGGGTCGCGGCATCACTCGGTTTTGTCCCTTGATCCCAATATCGTCTCGCTCTAATACCGGCAACCTTCTCTAATATACCTCGCCTCATCCCTAAGCGCTCGAAGGTCGGAGCAAGTCGGTCTTCGAGAGCTGCTGAAGTAATGCGATGTGGTGCATCAGCGTGAGCTAGACTTTTAATACTGACATGTTGAAAAGGCTTAAAATGTTTCATAATTAATCTCTAAAGGGGATGGATTGTATGAGGATAAGATGAGTCGAACTCGTTGGAATCTTGGAGATTGATGATCGCTATGCTAATGACCTGAAATCTTTACATTCTCCAGTAGGTATATCCTTGTGGCGCACCATCATAGATGCCTTTGATATCCATAAAGACTCCACCATTCTTGACGACATCACAGAGCTCTTGAGGAGAATGAGACGTGTATTCGTTGTGCGCAACAGCGACAATAGTGGCTACATATTCGCCCATTGGACGATCACTGAGTACGATCCCATATTCTTCCTTCACCTCATGAGGGTCAGCGTGAGGGTCTACGATATCGACAGTCAGCCCAAAGCTCTCAAGTTCATTGACCAGATCAGCGACTTTAGAGTTCCTAATATCTGATACGTTCTCTTTAAAGGTGATCCCTCTCACCAAAACTTTAGCATCTTTGAGACCAAAGTCACTCTTCACCAAAAGTTGTATGAGTCGTTTCGCGATAAAGGCAGGGATCCCATCATTGATCCTTCGTCCGCTCAATATAACCTCGGGGATATAACCTATCTTTTGTGCTTTATAGGTGAGGTAGTAAGGGTCAACACCGATACAATGTCCTCCAACGAGTCCCGGCGAGAACTTGAGGAAGTTCCACTTTGTAGCGGCGGCCTCGATAACGCCTTTGGTGTCAATATCCATTCGGTCAAAAATCATTGAGAGCTCATTCATGAAGGCTATATTGAGATCTCTTTGACTGTTCTCTATCACTTTTGCCGCTTCAGCGACCTTCACCGAGCTCGCCCGATATACACCGGCGGTGATAATAGAGGCATAGACCGACTCAATGATCTCCGCTGAGGCCGGGGTATCACCGCTCACTACTTTCAATATCGTGCAAACAGTATGCTCTGCATCTCCAGGGTTGATCCGCTCTGGAGAGTAACCATAGTGAAAGTCAGTTCCTGCGACGAGACCGCTCTCTTCCTCTAGGATCGGTAAGCAGTCTTCCTCTGTGCAACCAGGGTATACGGTCGATTCGTAGACTACGATATCACCCTCTGAGAGGACTTTACCGACAGTTCTCGACGCGCCAAATAGCGGTCTGAGGTCGGGAGTATTATGTTTGTCAATAGGCGTGGGTACAGCGACCACATAAAAGCTACATTGGCTCAGCTCATCGATTTGATCTGTAAAGTGGATATCACACCCCTCAAAGGCGCTGGCAGAGAGCTCTCTTGAGGGATCTTCACTACGGGTCATCATCTGCACTCGTTCAGCGTTAATATCGAAGCCGACAACCCTAAATTTACGAGCGAACTCTAAAGCGAGGGGCAAACCGACATACCCGAGACCAATCACTGCGATACTGGTCTCTTTGTTAGTGATTTTCTCTAGCATAGCTATATCCTTAAGTAGAAGACGTAGCCTCTATATCCGATTTAATCTCTAATGTCAGCGAATCTGTTGAATAATAATTGTCAAGATAAAGACCATGCTTTGAAGATGAGTTCAGCCAATAGATAATAAGAATAAGATCAAGGCTATATAGATCGCTTAAAACACCTACATTCTTTTATGAATATTCGACGAGCAACAATGGTAGTGGGCTAGTGATTACAAGCGTTTAGTAACCATAACTCGCGTAATGTCCATAGAATCTCTAAAGTGTCAAAGTCAGCGTAGCTATGTGGAGGTAGATAATGACTGATATACACATACTCTTCTTTCCATGGCTTATCACTCCCATTTTGTTTTGGGCTCCCATAAGTGATGCCAACGGATTATTTGAAGTCACTCTTGGCTCGACCCATCCTTCGGGGAGCACTCTAGACGCTGAACCTAGCTGGGGAGGACAGCTCACATTAGGCTGGGGAGGTAAACTACCTACTATGGGGAGTGGGAGCGCTATTTATGGGTATGGAGCGATTCGACATGATGCACTAACTCAACGAGGTCACCTCTCCTTAGGCTCTCCTTCTCTAGAGCGGTCCCAATGGACTCCGAGCTTTGGCCTGAGATTTTATAACGCGACGTCAGATCATTGGAGACTGTGGCTAGATTTAGGTCTAGGATGTACTTTTGATCGAAGCGAGGTCTCGTTTAGGGGGATCGGACCCCGGCAACCTTTCTCCGGCGAGACCGGTACACTCTCGATAGGCGCAGGGCTTCAATACAAAATATCGGCAGGGCTCTTACTCTCTTTGTCATATGAGCAACTGTTTTATATGAGCCCTGATCAGCTAGGCTTTGCAGAAGAGGCCTTATTAACCGGTTCAGAACCCTCTATTAGCGGTCGTGGGCGATGGGGCGTTGGGATCGGGTTTTATCTATGAGATTTTATATATCGAGCATCATAATCAACTTGATCTGTTTAATCTTTATCAACCTTAACCTCGTATCAGGGACCAGTAACGCGGCCGCTTGGACAGGAGGGGTCACCGGCTCGTTGAGTATTGGTTCAGATGAGCGGCGTCCGGTCTCGGGTGCTGGCAGTTTAGATCTATTAGAGGGCCTATCCCTGTTGGGAACCATTTATATTGATAGGGATCATCGAGGAGTCTTTCAGCTCAAGCTAGACCCCTCTGACCTCAGTGACTTCAGCGGGAGAATTAATACACGCCTTGAGCTTCCAGATGACCTTAGAGCGCAGGATGCTCCTCTCGTCACCTACCAAGTTTATTCTTCTAATGGACAGCTCTTATTTAACGGAGAGAGCGTCGCTGGGTGGGCTGAACTAGAAGGACAAAGCGAGCGTGAGCTCACCATTAGCTTTGAGTTAACAATCGCCTCTCGAGGAGTCGCCGAGGGAGAGCAGCTCCTCATCTTTAGCGATCGCTTAGTGCTAATAAACCCCAACGACCCGCAGGCCACTATGGCTACTGACGTCATCATCGGCGCTGCTCCTAGAGCTGATAATAATCACAATGAAGATCGCTTCGATGATGAGATCACCATCAGCGAACAGGGCTGTGACTACGACAGCGACTATGATAGTGACTATGATAGTGACTATGATAGTGACTATGATAGTGACTATGATAGTGACTATGACAGCGACTATAGCAGTGGTAGCGAGGAGATCAGCTGCGATAGTGACTCGGGAGATAGTGACTCTAGCAGCGATAGCTGTACAGATGACGAATGGGCCGCTGAAGCGACTACAAAGAGAGCCTACTCTAGCAACGCTCGTCAAGCGCTTAAGCGCTGGCGTCTCCTTAATCGACTGCTCCCTCTCCTCTGTTCATTACTCTTAGTCAGAATCTGGCGCCGACTACTCTCACAGGGCATAGAGCACTAATAGAGATATCACTAACAATGATCAGTCATGGTCAGATCAGTCATGGTCAGATCAGTCATGGTCAGATCAGACGTAGCCACGACTCAACAGCTCATCAATAGCCTTCAAGAGATGATCTTCGCTCATCAGAGTCCCTCTATAGGTCTCTGCGCCTATCAGCGAGTGACAGAGATTAAGGCCTGATTCTCGTTCATCTGACTTTACGTCGAGACGATAGTGGTCAAGCGCCTGACCATTACCCTCGCTGAGGTCGATGATCAGATGTGGACTAGCGCTCCCGATACACCTAGTTAATGGAAAAGAGGAGATGGTGTTTAGCGCTGTTAAGAGCTTTGGGCCGATCATTTGTGGTGCGATATGCTCCTCATCAACGCGTCTAATCACTGATTGACAAGCATAAATATAATAATCTAAGAAAGGATTATCCCTTTCAAAATAGCACAGGGCATTACAGACACTCCGGTAAACCTTCCAAGTCATCTTATGAGAGTTCGTTGAGCTCTTATGAGCAACTCGCTTGTCTCGTTTGGGCTGTACCCAACGCTCCTGACCGAAACCGAATGTCCCTTGAGGGAAGCTAAAAGCCCTTGGATTAAAAATCAAAACGTCGGCGTCAAACCATATCACCCGCCGATAGCTCTTGAGAGCCTCTCTAATCGCTAAGAGACGTCCAAGGTCACTCAAGATTGGGCCTCGATGACCGACCTTAAGGACAAAGTCTTGGGGGAGGGGGCGGAACAGCTCATCTCCCATGTAACTGTACTCCCAACCTCTCAAAAGACAGAGTTCTCTGACACTGTTCATGCATCGGTCAATCCATAAGGGGAGAGGTCCATCCTTAAACGACTGAATCAGCAGAGTCTCAGACAAGCCCAAGGGCTCCTTCTTTTCTGGATCGGATACGCGATATTCCCATAGAAAGCGCGATCAAGAGAAGCGCCAAGAGAGATCTTGAGTTGGAAGATTGTTCACAGCCTTCATCATCTCCACCGCCACTGCTCTCTTCCATCGATTCTTCTTCCATCGATTCTTCTTCCATCGGTTCTTCTTCCATCACTTGGGGAATAGGAGTATTCGCTGAAGCGCCATTAATCCCGACCGTCTCACAGGTCACCCCTTCAATGGGAGGTGTGTTCTCAAAAGGATTAGGTTCAGGGAATTGAGCGTCAGAGCAAGCGGAGGGCTTACCTAATGTAGCGCAGGTTATCTGATCAAACCCCGCTCGCTCTCTCCCCCACTCATCGAGAGCGACCACCTTAAAGCACTCTTCTCTCGGAAAAGGAGCATAGAGGACAGGGAAGCTGACTTGCACAGAGCGTTGTGATCGCTCTTCACTCACCCCTGGCAAGAAGGCGACTGGGCGCTCAACATCATCAATGAGATCTAGCCCAGCATCAGGGTCGCTCGGTGTGGAAGATACTCGATAAATAAGATAGCTCACCTCATGATTGGGGAGCGCTCTAAAGCCGACTTTGAGTTGTAAAAAACTAGGGACAATACAGTCAAAGTTTTCGGGGTCACTGAGGTACAGTCCTTCCCCTTCACATAGGTTGCCATCAATCTCAACCGTTTGAGCACCCTCAAACTGATTATAGTCTACTTCTAAGGAACCGCGGGCGGTCCTAAAATTAAGCGTGTAATCAGAATACATCGCTAACGCGGGATTGGGAGGGGAGAGAGTGAGTGTGTAATCAGTACTGATCTCGAGGCTCATCAATGGCTTGAGTAAAGCGACCTGTGGACTCAAAGGACCATTCTCTACTAGCTGAGTAGTGGTACGAAAGTAAATCACCGCTGGAATAGGTGTCCCCGTCTCATCTTCGAAGGTGATATCCTCAGGGATAGGGCACCACTCTCCAATATAGCTGAAGCGGATCGCTGCGTCGGTTGACCATCGGGCTGAATCACTCTCTAAAATCTCTATTTTAGGTGGGGAAGTGAACGAGAAGTTAACATTATCGGACTGGCCACAGCTTTGCGCATGAGCATCATGGCAGACATCCATCGCTCCACACATAAAGATAGCGCAGAACGCGAAGGGGGATATGACATTTGATGTGATATATCTGTCTTTCACAGAGAGACCTCCTAGGTGATGAATCGGATCGGATCGGATCGGATCGGATCGGATCGTGTCGGATCGTGTCAGATCGTGTCGGATCGTGATGAATGATATAATGGGCTAAAAGTGATATCTTGGGTGATATCTCATTAAATTACCACTGAATCGGCGCTTGTTGATGAGTGATCAAAGCGGCGTTGGTCTTAGAGAAAGGTGCGCTCCCTAAGAAGCCTCTAAAAGCGGAGAGAGGTGAGGGGTGAGCGCTCTCGATGATCGTATGTCGCTTATCGATCAAGCGAGTCTTCTTCTGAGCCGGCTTACCCCACAGGATAAATACTGTGTGGGAAGATTGAACGCTCACCGCTTGAATGATGGCATCAGTGACCGCTTCCCAACCTCGACGCTTATGAGAGTGAGCCTCACCGCGTCTCACCGTCAGCACTGTATTGAGTAACAATACACCTTGAATAGCCCAGTCGCTAAGCTCACCGCTCTCTCGTGGCTCTATCTCGAGATCCGCCTCCCTCTCCTTATAAATATTACGTAAGGATGGAGGGAGTCTCTTGATCGAAGCGCGCACCGAGAAGCTAAGTCCATGTGCTTGCTGAGGTCCATGATAGGGATCTTGCCCAAGGATCACCACCCGTGTCTTTGGAAGAGGACAAAGTTGCAGAGCAGTAAAGACCTCTCCGGCAGCTGGGTACACCTCGGTGCTACGACGCTCATCACTTACAAATGAATCCAACCTTTGGACAAGAGAGTGATCTAAATGATTATTGATGGCCTGTCTCCACTCGATGGAGAGCGCTTGATACTCTTTCAAAACAGAACTCACTCTAGCCCTCGCTTTTATATTCTACTCGCTTGATCCATAGCTTCGATGAGTGGGGTGGTGACTACTTACCCAATTGCCGGGAAGCGCTGATTCATCTTTACAGTCTCTCTCATGCTCTGACAATATCACATTGATAAACACGACATGATATTGAGAAACACGATGAACAGTCGATGGAGAATCAACATCGAGAGGAGAGCACAATGGGATGGACAAAAGAGCAAATGGTCTCAAGAGCAGCGAATGAGCTTAATGATGGCGATGTTGTCAATTTAGGGATCGGTATGCCCACTTTAGTGGCGAATGAGATCCCCGAAGATATACATGTATGGTTACATAGCGAGAATGGACTGCTCGGGATGGGTCCTTTTCCTTATGAAGGAGAAGAAGATCCTAAGGTGATCAATGCTGGCAAACAGACTGTCACTATATTATCGGGAGGGAGCGTCTTTGATAGCGCCCTCAGCTTTGCGATGATCAGAGGCGGTCATATTGACCTCTGTATTTTAGGAGGTATGGAGGTGAGTGAGAGTGGTGATCTTGCTAATTGGATGATTCCGGGGAAGAGGGTCAATGGTATGGGGGGGGCGATGGATCTAGTCTCGGGCGCCAAGAGGGTGGTCGTCTTAATGAGTCATCGTTCTAAGAAAGGCTCAGCAAAGCTCCTAAAGCGCTGCTCTCTTCCCCTCACCGGAGAGCAATGTGTAAATAGAGTCATTACAGACCTAGGGGTCCTCGATATCACTGAGGAGGGTTTCTCTCTCGTTGAACTCGCTGAAGGGGTCTCTTTAGAACAGCTAAAAGAGGCGACTGGAGCCGAGATCATCATCTCATAAAAAAGAGCTCAACTTCTCTAGGCTCATTGACTCTCTAGACTCATTGACTCTCACCCCAAGATGAGCCGATAGCAGAGATGATCTAATATCTCTCTCCCACGATAGGTCGCGATCCATCGGCCATGAGGGGCCTGTGGTGAGGACGATGTGGCGAGTAAAAGCCCCTCTTTAATCAAGGACTGAGCGTGACTAGAATACCGAGCTGCTATGTCAGCGGTGAGTCTGAGCCCTTCGGTAAGCCTGAGCCCTACTAAAACCGACTCTTCAGCGAGCGCCTCATCGTCTAGAAACCCTCGCTCTTCCTCTAGAGTAGAAAGGGGGTCACCGATGAGAGACCGCTCAAGATAAGACTTAATAGAGCGAGTGTTTTGCCACCTTAAGGCTCGCAGAGAACGACCCTCTTGATGTGGTAAATATACTCTCGCATGTGCGCCTGCGCCTATCCCTAAATATTCTCCCATAGTCCAATATAAGAGATTATGTCTCGACTCTTCTCCCGAGAGAGCAGCATTGCTGACTTCGTAGAGCGGCATACGGGCCTCAGCAAGACGAGCTTCTAAGACTCGATAAATACGTAAGAGCTCTTCTTCGGGCTCAATGAGTATCTCTCCTCGGCGGGCTCTGGCGCCAAAACTAGTCTGTGGCTCAATGGTGAGTTGATAAAGTGAGATATGACTCGGCGAGACCTGTAGAAGTGCTTCAAGATCGAATAGAGCCTCTCTCTCCGTCTCTCCGCTAAGGCCATGAATGAGATCTACATTCACTCTCTCAATCCCGACGAATCTAGCCCAATCCACCACACTCCGAACCTGTTCGGGTGTATGATCTCTACCGAGACGCTGTAAAGCGATCGGTCTCATCGACTGAGCGCCTAAACTAAGACGATTAACACCGATTGAGCGCCACTCATGCAAAAGCGCGAGGCTCACCTCGGCAGGGTTAGCCTCAATCGTCACTTCAATCTGATCATCAAACCCGAAGAGATCAGCACAACTTTCAATATATTTCCCAAGGCTCTTGGTGGACCAAAGCCCTGGGGTACCTCCTCCGAAATATAAGCTAGTAAGAGGTCGGGGAGTCCAACCATAATGACTTAAGTCTTCAATACGTAGGCTCGTCTCGTTAATCGCAGCCTGTAAATATTGGTTATGGGGGATCTCTCCTACCGTGAGGGTAAAGTCGCAGTATGGGCATCTTTGACTGCAGTAGGGGAAATGAAAATATAGGCCAAACTCTTGACCGTTTTGAATTACCAAAGTATGATTCCTGTTAATACAGTGAAGCTAAAAGATACTGATATGATTCATTAGGCTTTAAACTCTCAATGAAAATATAGTAAGGGGAAACACTCCTTGACGCCTCAAGTTATAACACAATCAAGTAAGCCAAGGTATAGGATAAACGCAGTCGCTGAGATGATCGGTGTCTCAGCGGCTAATTTAAGAGCTTGGGAGAGGCGCTATGGCATCCCTAAGCCTGAACGAGGCAATAACTCCTATCGGTTATATAGCGACCAAGATGTCAATCTCCTCAAATTGATGAAATCGCTATGCGAAGCGGGACACGCTCCTTCGAATGCAGCGACCATCGCGCTCTCTAAACTCTCAGTAATAGAAGAGCCCGAGCCTAAAGTATTCATCGGCTTACAAGACATGAAGAGCGCGCTCATTGAATCAGCAGTCAAATTTGATGCACAAGAGATTGATCGGATCCTCTCGCGAGCGATTATTACTGAGAGCGCTTGGACAGTTTATCAAGAGGTCATTGAGCCTGCATTACATGAGATGGGTGATTTATGGGAGAGAGATCAGAGTTTCCTCGCCAACGAGCATCTTCTCACACATTCAATCAAAGGGATTCTAGTACAGCTACTCAAGGTAGTCCGACCACCGAAACCTAGAAAAAAGGTCCTTCTCGCCTGTGTCGCTAATGAGCTACATGATATTCCTCTCTATGCGTTAGCGTTGAGAGCTTCACACTCAGGTTGCCTCCCCATTATTATCGGAGCGAACACCCCACCTACAGCACTCAAAGCAGCGGTCACTCAAATCAAGCCTGATATCGTCGCCTTGTCAGCGACGACCGCTTTAAGCTGTATAGAAACAAGTTTGAAGCCTTCTAATCTAATGAGGGCAGAGATCGCCGCAGGCAATGATATCTGGGTCAGTAGGAGTGGGCTGATCACCTCTCTGAAACAATATCAACAAGCCTGTGGAGAGACGTCATGGATGATCGGCGGTCAATCAGAGCAGACGTGGAATGAGATCCCTTTAGAGATTAAGAGTCATATCTGCTCTGACACAGACCACTTTGACACTCTATTACAATAAATAGGGCCCGCTATATAGGTTTTCTCTAAACGTATCGAGTAACGAGTAACGAGTAACGAGTAACGAGTAACGAGTAACGAGTAACGAGCAACGAGTAACGAGTAACGAGCAACGAGTAACGTTCTTATTTACTAGTATGGTTATATACACCACTCCATTGTTCATCTAGTACACCATCCATAAGAGCTTCGCATCTCTCGATAAACAGTCTAGGTAGAGGATCCTCGATATTGACTCTACCAGCTTCCCTGAACGCGAAGAGAGCCTCTTTAAATAGTCTATCTTTATATAGTTCAAATCCTCGAGAAGTTAACTCTAGCGTGGTCAATCTTTGCTCTTTTATCTCTTGGGGATGAGCATCGAGGACTTCAAAGATGGTAACTGGTGCATTTCGACCTTTAACGCGGACCAAGTCGAGTGGTCTGAGAAGGAATGAGTGATCTTCAGGGAGAGCTAAGACCACAGAGTCACTGATGATTAACGGACATTCATATGCCTTGGTCATCCCCTCTAAGCGAGCAGCTAAATTGACAGTGTCACCGATCACAGTACTCTCCCATCGCTCTTCTGAGCCAAGGGTGCCTAAGACCACTTCTCCCCAATGTATCCCGACCCCCATCTTGAGGGAGACTTGATCGACTGCGACAAACTCATAGAGTTGGTGAAACATCTCAATACCCGCTTGAACAGCGCGCTCGGCTTTACGTGGAAACAGAGCCATAATCGCGTCACCGATGTATTTATCTACAAAACCATAGTTCTGATGAATGGAGGGAACGACGGCGTCGAGGTAACGATTGAGTAGATCAAAGATCTCTTGGGGTTCACGGGCTTCAGCGAGAGAGGTAAAGCCACGTAAGTCACTAAATAAGATCCCCAAATGCTGACGAGTCGAGTCACCTCTCTCTACGAGCGTTAGATCTGATCGACCTAAAAACTCTAGAAAGGGACGTGGAACAAAGCGTACTGAGGCCTCGACGAGGGCTCTTTGTCTTTCATTAAGAATACGTAGTTGAGACTCCGCAGCTCTCCGTTCACGATTCTCTTCTTCCAAGTCAACCGTCTTCTTAGCGACCTCTGACTCTAACTGATTAATGAGGCGATAAAGGACGGCACCAAGTGACTTCAGTTCTCTTGGTCCTGAGGAGATGGGTTGAAAAGAGATCCCCCCATCGAGAGCTTGACCTGCCGCATGAGAGAGGTTGGAGACAGGTTTAGATATCGATCGGGTACTCCACCAAGTGAGAAATATAATCAGCATTAAGTAACATACAGACAAAAACCAGGCGGCGAAATAGAGCTTTTTACGCTCTCTATCGAGGCTCTCTATGTCTTGAGAAGCAATGCTCTTAGAGGCTTTGAATAAGACATGAAAGGCTTTTACAGCACCAAAGGAGAGCTGGTCATAGCGGTCATATTCATCCCCTTTAGTAGCTCCTTTGTGAATCTCTCCAAACAATAACTTAAGCTGCTCAAGCGATTGATACAGAACGTTTGTGTCATCTTTGGAGAAGTTGACTAGCGAGTCTACTTCCCTAATACGTTTCTCGATTTGCAGAATCTGAGAAGCCGCTGGCTGAGCTAGATAGCTATTTAACCCCTTGGAAGAGCCAAAGATTAGATCTCCTGTGGTCGTGAGCCTCGCTAAGTCTTCCTTCACATATTTAATACTACCTAGCGCTTTTGTACTCAGCGCTTGCTTATCTCTCTCTCTCTCTAAATCTTGATAGGAATAGGCGAGTCCACCAACAAGAGCACAAGCTCCTAGGGCAACAATCGCTATTAATATGATCAAATAATTACGTACGCGCATGGGAGCTCCAAGTATTTATAGCCCTACTGACCGATCATGAGAGCTCTACTCATCGAGAGATATTATCTTGAGGTGGGAATGACCGGGTGCCAAACAGCTTTAGTAACAGCAAGCGTCTTGAGCGCAGAGCGGACTAAACGGTAAGCGAGCCCCTGGGCCTCTTCTGTTAACCCTTTAATAGGTGATGAGAGGGCTGTACCCTCTTTACTTAACGCAGGCCTTAAGTCATCAGAAGACTTACCTTTTAAGAAGGATTTAAAGAGATCTTTCTGAACTTCATCCCTCGCCAAGTCACGACATCTCTGAAAGAAGAAGTCTTTTATTTTCAAGTCAGGTGTCAAGGCCCAAGTGATCTCGATTAGACCCCACTCTCCCTCTTCTGATCGAACATGGATATAGCCGATATGCTCTTTAGATTCTCCTTCACCTTTAAAAGCTGCATAAAGGGTATGGAGGCCGAGCTCTGCTTGATGAACAGTAAACTTCAGTTCACTCTTCACTTCTGCTCGGTGAGCGCTAGTGACCTCATCGGTAAAGGTCTCTAATGAAGAAGATTCAGGGAAGAGTCGCTGTTGTGCTCGATGAGGTTGGCGTAAGGCACAAAACGCTTGGGCGCTAGCCTCTCCTGCCGACATGATCGTAGTCGCGCTCACTGGGATTCCCCATACACCGACCCATATCAGTACATAGGTTAAGAGAGATCTTTGAGAATCGGTCACTTGTCTGATCTCGCCAGTCATCTCACCACCTATACCTTATCTGTAAACGTGCCATGGATGACTCGGTACCGCTCCTGAGAACCACTTCCCCGGCTACATAAAATGATCGAAACGGAGTATGAAGCACCCCAAAAGTGCTGCTCTCTTGTCGATCAGTGATTTCCAATATACTAGACTCCATCATCGGATTTAGGCTTAGCATACCTTGTTGACCTGCCTCAAGCTCAAGCATTGCATCCGCAGGTATTTCGAAGGCTTGAGGCTCTAGTGTTAAGGATAGATAGCGTTGTTGAAAGTAGATTATCCAATTTTCTGTTGAAGATTTCCAATGGATCTCAGCGAATAAAGAGAGCGCTTCTCTAGGGTCACCATAACTGGTTGCAATACTCTCATCCTCACCAAGAGACCCCTCCAATAAGATCCCTATTGGACCTTCATACTGGAGGTCTGCGCCTGCTCTCCATCTCTCTATTAAGCCTTGAGGGCTTTGTATTCTAGCGCTTAAACCTGAAAACCCTACTTGCACAGGGAGATTCCCTAGAGCGGGATAATCTCCATGAATCCCCAATCGAGCAACGCCCATATAAGTGTCATTTGCTCGGCTAAACCACTTCCCGCTACCGCTACCTAAACTTACATTATAGGTAAATATGCTCAGCTCGCCGTGAAGCTCTGCCCCCCAATCGAGCATCAGCCCCATATTGTCTTGACTGATCATCTGTCGAAGGGTCTGTGTCGTATTAATCTGATTCCTTAGACCATAAGCATGCCACATATGACCTATTTTAAGATTTAGTCTACCTTGAGGGAGCAAGATGATATTAGGGGCGATCACGCAGGGCGCATAATCAAAGCGAGCGTTACGCTCTGATTCATCGGCAGAGAGAGTCCTCATATCAAAGAGGTAAACTTGAGCAACGAGGTCTCCTCGATGCTTCCCGCCAAAATAAAGATCTGAGTAAAAGTCAAAGCCCGCAAAATTCATCATCTTCAATGACGAAGCGTCGTGAGTTTGCGTTCTACTACCAGTATCTAGAGCCCATCTCGCCCCCCGAAAAAAGTCCGATTGGGGTTTGGCAGGAAGAGCTTGCGCGCTCTGAGTCTTCACCACCGGGAGGAGTAAAATGAAGAGTAAACATTGAATGAGTTTCCCTATCGCTTGCGAATAGGGTTTCCTTTTCATAAACACAACCAATTTATTTTCACACTCTCAAGGGAGAATGATGACAAAAAATATCTCCCTAATGCATACTGAATCACGACATAGAAAAGATCAAAGTTGTCTTTACTTGACTATGGGCTTGTCTGACAATTTTTACTCTATATACTATAAAGAGTAAAGCATACGCTAAGCGGCAAATAAAGCATACGCTAAGCGGCAAATATAGTAACCGCATAGCAGAGGTCTATTGAAGACTCTCTAAAGGCTCGTACCGATTCGGTGATTGTACTTCCTGTGGTGACCACATCATCGATCACAATCACTAGCTCTGAATGCCATGAATCTTGATCTTGAACATTAAGCCTCAAGGAACCACTCTGAGCACTTAAGCGCTCTATTCTAGTCAGCCCAGTCTGAGCAGGAGTCTCCTTAACTCTTTGTAGGCGATCAAAATCACAGCGCGCCCTCCAGCTATTTAGCGGCGTACTCTCTGCTCTCTTTAGATCTATATTGAGACGCTCCTGTAATCGTTCAGCGATCAAATGTTGTGGGCTGAATCCACGACAAGCGAGACTCTCTGATCGATAGGGGACGGGACAGAGTGTGATCCCATTAACTCTCGGCATATGACCTTCGCTCACAATGCGATAAGTAGGTGAACAAAGTAATGTGATGAGTGAGTCACTCATCATTTTAACGCTATGGTTAAGAAGAGTTGAGAATAAACAAAGGTCACCGCGCCGCTTCGCTGATGTAAACAAGACCCATTGAGGATCACTCTTATGGTACACACTGAGAGTCGTGAGCTGTTCTTTACAATCGATGTTATGGTCCACTGTTAGCACATCTTATTCTGATTAATATTCATTACTCTATCACTACTAATTTTTAACTATTTATGGATAAGTTAAGGCATATGAGATCAACCATTAAAAATCATCAATCGTTATGTGTTGGCCTAATCGCTTTGTGTTGGCCTAATCGCTTTGTGTCACTAACGCTTCATGATAACGGATGAGGTAAAGTTTATGTTACATCAGATGACCTATTTAAATGATCTTCTCCTACGCCCACTTTCTGTAGAGAGTCGCCAATTTCTCTTGATGACTCTAATCACAAGTCTCTTCTTAGCCCCCTCCTGCACTGACTCGCCTCCTGTAGACAATGGGGTGCTTAGCGTACCCCCCATGGGGCCTGAGGGAGTTCCGACTCGATGTCTTCAGCAAGTTGTTTGCCAAGGATCACTCGCGAGATATTGCGTTGGGAGCGAAGATGAAATTGCGATCGATTGTGTCTCTACTGGGGGAATGTGTATCGCCGGTACCGGCTGTACGATCTGTACACCTAATGAACTAAGCTGTGATGGACTACAGATTATGTCTTGCTCAGCCGATGGCCAAACCAATACACCGACGACGACTTGTGACACTGCATGCTATAATGGAGCCTGTACTGACCCCTGTGCACGAGCGGTCGCTGAGCGCTCTTATCAGGGATGCGAGTATTGGCCAACCCCGCTTAGTAATACTGTCGCCTCTCAATTCAATTTCGCTATTGGGGTTGTCAACGTCAATGCTGAAGCGGTCAATATATCTATCAGAAGAGGTCAACAATCCATCGATCAAAGAGTGATCTCCCCAGGTCAACTAGAGGTGATCGTCTTGCCATGGATTGAGGCGTTGAGCTATGAGGGAACCATCGACCAGAGCCCTGCTCCAATACAAGGATCTACACGAGTGATGCAAGGCGCTTATCAAGTCATCGCTGACCTTCCCGTCTCTATGTATCAGTTTAATCCTCTAGAGTACCGACAAGATGGTAATTGCGCCGTTGATGATCAAGATCCAAGCGATAATGCATGCTACTCCTACTCCAATGATGCCTCACTCTTGCTGCCGACTCACGCGCTTGATAAGGATTATATCGTCCTTAGCTACCCTTCCTTAGGGATCGCCTTTCCTCAAGCCGGAGCGACTCTCACTAACCCAAGCTCTTTTCAAGTGATCGCGGTCAGTCCCGAGATAACTGAGGTAGAGATCACCTTCAGCGCGTCTACAGCGGCGAGTCACCAAGGGACTATGCAAGCTTATCAAGCAGGGCAAAGCGCGACCTTCAGTTTAAGTCAGGGCGAGGTTTTGCAGTTCGCTGCCGCCCCCATTACTCGTTGTAATAATCCTACGGCTATAGATCAAGAGAGCCAACACTGTGAAGTAGGGAGTGAGGGAGACCTCTCTGGTAGCTTAGTGAGCGCCTCTAAACCTGTAGAAGTATTTGGGAGCCATACCTGTGCTTTTATCCCCTATAATGTCTTTGCCTGTGACCATTTGGAGGAGAGTATCTTCCCTCTGAGCGCATGGGGGTCGCAGGCTGTAGTCACTAAGATTCAGCCTCTACTAGATGAACCGAGCATCGTCAGAGTTACCTCGGGGGCTGATGGTAACTCGATTTCTTTTGATCCTCCTAATACACATCCTTCAGTTACTTTGAGCCAAGGAGAGATGGTTCAATTTGAGTCTAGAAGGGGGTTTGTCGTCAGCGGTAACAAAGGGCTTCAAGTCAGTCAGTTTTTAGTCGGTCAAAATTACTCGGCAGGCTCTTCACGTGATGGTTTTGGAGATCCTGCGTTCTCTCTCATTCCTCCCTCAGACCAGTTTCGTACTGACTACACCATATTAGCGCCACAGACCTACGCCATACATTTCTTGAATCTCACTATGCGTCAAGGCGCTAACATTACTTTAGACGGTCAGCCTCTCAATGAAGGTGACCCTATTGGCGATAGCCCATGGAGGGAACTAACGATGGAGATCGATGGAGGAGTCCACACCCTTGAAGGCGAAACCCCCTTTGGGGTCTGGGTATACGGCTTTGGTAATTATACCAGCTACATGTACCCTGGCGGACTCGACCTTAACGTGATCAATGATGTCCAATGAATACAGGAGCGCTTCATGAGTCAGATGAAGCTCTTTACTCTAATAAGAGATAATACTGATCCCTCTTAGTCTTTAACTGAGAGTCTTTAAGTGAGAGTCTTTAACTGAGAGTCTTTAAGTGAGAGTCTTTAAGTGAGAGTCTTTAAGTGAGAGTCTCTAAGTGAGAGTCTCTAAGTGAGAGTCTCTAAGTGAGAGTCTTTAAGTGAGAGTCTTTAAGTGAATTTCCATGGAGTTCTGATGCTTTTACCTCCTCATCAAGGCCTACCTCTTCATAAGTCATTAGTTGCCATGGCCATCTTTATCCTCAGCGCGTTGATCGGTTGTGGTTCTAGCGCTCCTAAGTTGTATTACGAGGGGACGATGATCAAGATGCGGTCTCCTCAAAAAAACGAACGTCAACGACTGATCGCAGATCTCTCTAACTCGCTCGGGAAAAGATCTGTTTTTCGCATGAGCCGAGGTCAAAAGAAAAAAGTTTATGGGGCGAGGAAGAACCGCTTAAAGTCACTCTCTCATCCTGAGCTTAAAGCCATCTTTATCGCCAAAGATAAAAAGTTCATAGGCGCTGAGATCGATCTAAAGGTCATGATGCTCGATAAGAAATCGTCAGTACCAGTCACGGTATGGATCGCCCTCAATCAATCGATTACGGTAGAAGAGGGCCAATGGAAATCGAGCAGAGTTCCTCAAAACTCACGAGAGATCGAAGAGAAATGGAGAGTCGGTCCTCTCAAAGTAAAACGAGGAGCGAAGTGGTCCAAGCGAGCGCTTCGCTCTATTAACATAGCCCTCTCTAAACTCAACAGTGAAGAGCGTTCATTAATCAAAGGGATCCCTGTTGTTCGAAAAAAGAAAGGAAAGGACGCACAAGCTGCTCTTTATATCCAACAGGGAGACTGCAAGGCGTTCATTCATATCTTTAATCTAGCGATTAAATCTGAGCGCTTCACCTTCTCGGGTGAGGCTAAGGCCGCTCTCCCCGCTACCGTTCACCCCGTGTTACATGAGATCGGTCACGCGGTTCATAGCTACCCTTCTCGTATGGTGCATTGCGAGATGATCAAAAAACAAAATGCTTTTAATCGTAAAGTGAAACGAGCAAATAAGGCTCAAGGGTCAAAGCGGACTAAACTAGGGAGAGAATTAGAGAGAGAGAGGCCAAAACTTGAGCGCCTTATAGCTAAGTTTAAATCATTACAGAGCCGAGGACCGGTCCTTAAGGCTTACCTAAAGGCGAGAGGCCAATCGAAGGGCCCAACGTCTTATGGGGAAACCTCTGATAAGGAGTCTTTCGCTGAATCTTTTGCCCTTTACAAGGTTGACCCTCCTGCGCTTAAACGAGTCATGCCAAGGGTGTTCGCTTGGTTTAAGTCAGAAGGTCATCTGAAATCGATTAAGTGACGCGAGTCATCAACGCCAAGGGTTTAATAAAATCACTTGCTCCATAATGGCGCTGAATGGTTTCTTGGCCGTTTTGGTGAGGTTTTCATCCCATCCCCATACTGGCTCTTGACCTTGTTCTGTCAATGTTTGATGGCAGAGGATCACCACCCATCCTATCCCAGCGCCCGCCAATATAGAGGTAGGTGCAGAATGATCAGTCTCATCACCCTGTCTAAAGAGAGATAGGCGACGTGAACCTCTCTGCTGATAGAGATGATAACGGGTCGCTCCATCTTTAGTGATGACCATTAAGTTCTCATCGCGAGAGACGACCTGATAGCCATGATGGGCTAACTTCGCAGTTAAAAGGTCAAACAGCTCTTGGTGATCACTCCCCTCATCTCTCTCATTAAGTTTTACCCAATGAGGCACCGTGAATCTAGCGAGGGAGGGGAGGAGGAGTATCCCTAACAAGATAATAGAGAGGAGAGTACCAATCATAAAGAGAGCGACCTCACCAATCGCTAATACCGTTGTGGGGTTATGTTCCATAAGCCTTTTCGCTCCTAGCGATGAGTCATCGATTAATCAATGAAGTGGTGAATGAGTCTAATATGGAGTTATCTATCATCAAATGATCAAGGCTGAAGTGATTTATATCCATAATCGCTAAATAGGAACTCACTTCCGCTTTAATCAACAGATGTCATACACAGATGTCATACACAGATGTCATATACTGAGAGAGCGTCTCACTTCTAAATAGGAACTCACTTCCGCTTTAATATAAAAACGAGAGACTCGCTAGAGAGTCCACCTTAATCTTTAGAGAGCTTAAGAGCTTTCTCTAGCTGACTGAGCAGCTGTTTATCCTCTCGCAAGAGGGGATGATCTAACCACTTGTTAACCTGTCGGCTTATGCTCTTTCGTAGTTTTAAGCGGTCTCTCTCGGGGGTAGATCTTTCTGTTTTTTTACTACGACTAGTCCCCTGTCCCCCCTCCGAATGTAGCTCTTCTGACTTTGTCAGGTCCTCATTGAGCAGCGCTCTCACATAACGTGTTGAGACTCCAAAAGTGTTTGCCAAAAAAGGAGTTAACGCTCGCTCTCCTTTTTTTAGTCGGCCCGGTCGACGAGTAAAACTAGAGTCTGTGGCGATCAGTCGTTGAGCAGCTGCTTGTACTTGCTCAGGGGTAAGGTTACTGCGTTTCTCGTTCTCAGCGATCTCTTTAATGAGCGCTTGTTCTGGCTGGAGAGTCGCGTCTAGGTCAGGATCTACCACAACAGGAATCTTAGACCACCGTTGTGAATCTTCTTGATGTAACCGCTTAAAGGCAGTGAGGCGGTGAGCACCGGCGACGAGATGAAAGTTTCTATCTAAATAAATAGGCTGGATTAAGCCTACTAATTTAATCGATTCCATCAGTGCCAATACATGCTCATTATCCACAGGCCGTGTGTCTTCGCTTGGCCGTTCTTTAATCATCTGAACAGAGAGTAAACGAGCCGCATTTTCGCGACGAACGTTATCCTCTTCTACCTTAATATCAGCGACGGCTGAACGACGACCAGCGGCAACCGCTAAAGCTGCTGCCCCTCCTAGCCCTTTCTTTCCTCTAGATAGCTTACCCGCCATTGAGCCACACTCCGATCTCCTCTAACTCAGGAAACACCTTCGCTCGAGGGTCAAATACATGGAGTGGGAGCTGCTCAGTAAGAGAATATGCGACAGAGATATCCTGTCGAAAACCAAACGTAGGTGTCTCAGGAAAGAGCTCACTCAAGCTCTCTTGGAGGGTTTTATCGAGGTTCCTCCTTAAATCAATCATCGATTGGACTAACGCATACCTAGATGGCCCTGGTCGCTGTCGATGTCGCCTAGCATCAATCAAACCTGCGATTCGAGCAGCTCCTGAGATCGCGAAAGGATGAGCGATCACTGGAATGAGGGCTTGATCTGCAGCCACTAGACCTAAACGCTCTAAGTGCTCGGAGTATGGAGGGAGATCAATAATAATCACCTCAGGTGCTAACTGATGATCGCTGATGAGATCTCGGAGAGCCTCAGGCTCTAAAGAGGATACCTCAACGCTGTTCAGCTCTGGTCCCCCTGCTAAGATAGAGATATGATCATGGAGAAGAGTGGGGATGATCTCTTCTCCTTTGAGAAATTCAGCAGCTCCCCTAGCGCCTGGCTCACCACCTAGCCCAAAAGTTACATTCCCTTGAGGATCTAAATCGATCAACAAGACCGACCTCCCCTCACGAGCAAAGTACGAGGCGAGCGCAGCGCTCAACGCAGACTTACCCACTCCACCTTTACGACACCCGATCGCGACGCTAATTGTCATAGCTACTCCTCATCACAGCAGGTCGAGACATCTTCACAGTCTCCCCGCTCTCTTGGCTTGGACATAGAGTCACCGAGTGACTCTTCACAAGATCAGAACAGTTAAAAATCTCAGGCGGCTTCATTCATCATGAACCCCTCAGCTTTATCTCCTCTCCTCCTTAACAAATGTCAGACCGATGGGTGAACTATAATTTAGTGATTGGTTAATAAAAAATTGAACACTCAATAACACTGATCATAAGTTCATACTGAAAACCCTTTTCTACAACACTAGGCCCATCTGCCCATAAAACTGCATAAGTTATAAACAAAACACTAGCTGTGGCCAAATTAAAGACATCAGCCTCTAAAATATAGCTTGGAGCTCATGAATAATGTTAATCTGATATTAAAAGACAACAATCCCCAAAGAGACGAGTAAAAGATGAGTAAAAAGATATCTATCCCTCTGCAACACCTAAGCCTCTCGCTTACCCTCTTCTGCACAGGGACTTTTTGTTTCTCTTGTGATGGAGAGAGTCAGGTCGATGGTGAAGTCATCTATGTCCCTTCTTCTATGACTGGTTCTGATATGGGAGATTTTCTTGACCAAGGAGAGCAGATGAACCCTCTCGATATGGAATCACCGGATGACCTCCTCACTCTCACCATTAGAGCGATCGATCCCCTAAGTGGTCAAGGAGTCTCTGGGCTCACTCTGACTCTCGCCGCTGGCGAAGTGGGAGACTCAGTCGAAGATGAGCAGCTCTCCACAGATCAGAGCGGAACAGCCTCTATCCGCTTGGCTCCTCTGAGTGACTATGAAGTGATCATTAACGGTGAAGGGTACTCAGCTCATCATCTCTTTGGTTCACTCGGTGAGAGTGACGCGACTCAGATCTCTTTTGTGAGCCCTGACACCCTCACAGCTCAAGTATTCTCAGCGCTAGGGACCAGTCCTGATCCTACCAAAGGGATCGTCGTTATCGGCCTAGATCAGCCTAATTTAGCTCCTGCGGTTGGGACAAGAGCGGATCTCTCTTCTGACTATGAAAAGTCGTTCACCTTGGGCTCTTTTGGTCCAAGCGAAGGGAATGAAGTGATCTCCGGAGGGGGTGGTTTTGTGAGTTTTGCCAACGTAAGCCCCGGTGAGGCGATCGTCTCGGTAGAACCTAAAATGGCAGAACGCTGTGCTGTTTTCCCTCGGAATGAATCCTCAGAATACACTCTCCCTGTCTATGCTGGAGAAGTGAGCGTTATGGCCTTTATTTGCCAACCTCTCCCCTAAAGCGGAACTCAGTTCCTATTTAAATACCCACTACACTATTCCTCCTTAATGTACACTGAACGGTGATAATATTTCATGATCAATCAGATAATATCAATGATCTGTCTGACCTCGGCGTCACTCCTCTTCTTCTCTTGCACGGAAGAATATAAAAACCGTGACCTCGTGGGGGAGAGCTTTCCGGAAGTGAATGGTATCGCTCTCGACGAGAAGCGCTGGCAGCTCCCTCAAGCGTGGAGTAGCCAACAGACCTTAGCTCTCTTAGGATATGTTCAAGATAGCCAGTTTGATATTGATCGTTGGCTGATCGGACTCGATATGAGAAGCGTCAATATCAAAGTCTATGAACTGCCCACCATAAAAGGGATGATCCCGAGGATGATTAGCGATCGTATTAATGAGGGGATGAGGTCAGGCATCCCTGACGAGCTCTGGGGAGGGGTGATCACTCTCTATTCAGATGGAGATCGACTCCAACGATTCACAGGAAATGAGCGACCACGCAACGCTCGAGTCATCTTAGTGGACGACAGAGGCATAGTGAGATTCTTCACCGACAGAGGCTTCTCAGTCCCAGGTTTAAATAAGCTCATCTCGACTCTTCAGAACACCGAAAAGAGATCAGAAAAGAGATCAGAAAAGAGCACAAAAAAACAACCTCTGAATAAATCAGCCCCTTGAGTTGATCTGCTCTATTAGCCTTGCTCTCATTATGTGAATAGATACAGTATAATCGATTATTTATCCAACCTGGATTACCTAGCTCTAGGACTCATCTATGCTTCAAGCTCAACGCTCACTCTTTGTCATCTTGACTGCGATCATCGGAATCTCTACCGGCTGCCATCACTCAGCGAGAGCGAAGCCGCTCCCCCTCAATTCACAGCATGCTCCTCCGAGGTCGCAGAGCCCTGTAAAAGAGGCGAACCTCTCAAGTCAGCTCTTACAGCGCAGCGGTCAAGCGGTAGTTGGTCAAGCGATGCCCTTCTTCTCAGGCTGGACGGTCTCTGCTAGCGCAGGACGGGCCTATAGCCTACGCAAGGCTCTAAAGAGTAATAAAACGCGCTATGTTCTCACGATTTGTGCCTCTTGGTGCAAACCCTGTATGCGTGGACTCCAACGTCTCTCTGAATCAAAAAAACTCTTCTCTACACATAAAACTGAGTTGATCATACTCGTCGCCGATAGCAGTGAGCATGGTCGGGAGATCTTCTCTAAATTCAAATTCGATTGGGCTCATGTCGTCGTCGATGAGTTTCAGAACTTTGCTCTTAAACTCGCTCCAGAGAGAGGGAAGAAAACGGGTCGAGATAGCCTCAGCTTACCACGGACCATTATCTTTAATCAGAGCGGAGTTATAGAGAAGATCATCGGTCGAGAAGCAGATGATTATATCTCCCAAATTTTTAGTAAATAATCCATGAGAGTCACTCTCATCTAAACCTAACGCTCAGAATAGCCAAGATGGAGAGAGTATGACCATGAGTTTCAAGAGAGAGTCACTTCACCGCCGAGAACAACAACTCACTATCGATGAGAGCGTTCTCCATCGTCCATCCTCAAGCTCTACTCTCCACTCCCTATGGAGTTTTCCAAGCCTCTTGAGCTTCTCATACCTTTTGAGCTTCTTATGCCTCTTGAGCTTATCTTGCAGTAGCGCACCACCGATTTCCTCGGAGGAGATAAGGAGTCGCTTACGAGCAAATGCCCGAACCGCAACTGAGGTTGACTATAGTAAACCGATAGGAAAGAGAGCGAACGAACCTGCTCTTCCTGAAGGGGTGAGTTGTCTCCACTCAGCCTCTTGTTTCCCTCAGAAATATTACCTGACCGCCGAAGGGGTAGGCGAAGACCCGAGGGGAGCAGAGCTCGACGCCAAAGCACGACTGTCATCTAAGATTAAAAGCGAAATAAAGAGCGTCATCACCACTATGACGCGTGAGGGTGATGGCGTTGGGAGTCAAGTCAGTGGAGAGATTAAGAATGAAGTCAGAACAAGTTTTAAGTACGGGGAGTTGATCTCTATTTATCCTCTGATGGCAAAACGAGACGGAGACTCCTATAAAGCGCTCGCTGTCTTGGATAAGAGGTCGTATCAAGAGCGTGTCGAGCCATCCCTTCGCTCCCACGTCAAGCGAGCACAAGAGCGGGTCACTCGATCTAGAGTGAGTCCCGAACTCCTCA
Organism: uncultured bacterium; assembly: GCA_943788935.1. Lineage (GTDB taxonomy): Bacteria > Myxococcota_A > Bradymonadia > UBA7976 > VGTA01 > CAKZRU01. The sequence goes on from CALSSE010000003.1 coordinate 203,859, forward strand.
TCCAAGAGTGGCCTCAGATTCTCGCTACTCTTGGCCACTTAGCCCCCGCGCTTATTGAATACAAATCGATCGTAGGCGACCACCTAAAGAGCGCTGAGAAGCTACAAAAAGATATTCAAGTGATGCGTAAAGAGATCGATGAAGCGAGGTCAAAACTCACCTTCGTGTTAGAGGTCAGTGACCTCAACACCTCTTCAGACTCTGCCTTAGATCTACCGATCAAGAGTGTTATGAGCCGCCTCTTTCGAACTCAAAGGCTCCGAATTCTGTCTCCTGGTGATTGCCTCCCACAGAGACATCGTCTATTGGTGACCTATGAGACCAATGAGAGCGTTCATCCAGTGACAGGCAGCCCGCTCCTCTCTCTAGAATGGTCTCTCACTCTGTTTAGATGTCCAGTCGTGACCCATGAAAAAAGGGAACAGGAGCTAATCACAGTCAAGCTCCCTCCGATTAAAGGAACAGAGCGTTATCAAACGAGCGCTCAGCAGGTGATAGCCTCTACCCTCAAGCAACTGAACGCCTTAATGAGAGCAAACGAGATGAGAGCAGGCGAGAAATCCGTAGCTAGCTCTTCGAAGCGATCTCGTCGCGAGACGATCCGTCAAGCACGGACACAGACATTAGCGAATAAACTCTCGATAGCAGTCAAAGATATAATCTCGATTTTAACTCCTATTTAAGCCTCATTTGACCCTCATATCACTTTAACCCTCCAGAGACTTAATAGACTCGGGGCTATCATGAGCAGAGACAGAAATCCGCCTTTGAAGAGGTATCACGTTCTTTATGGTCTCAAATAGGCCTTTGAGGGGACCCTCTTGATCACCAAAGACGAGGAGCTCTAGCCGATCGATAGACAAATGATCTATCGCTGCTTGTCGAATTTCATCGACTGTGAGGGGCCTAAGCCATCGAGGCATATCTAACGATTTCGATGGATTAACTCCCATCAAGGCAGAGCTCACGCTTAAGCCCGCTCTCATCGCTGGTGTCTCTATAGAGAAAGGATGAGCATTGATCAGATAATCTTTGGCGAAGAGTAGCGCTTCATCTGTAATTTCCCCTCTCGCCACACTCCCATAAACCTCCAACATGACCTCTAAAGTCTCAACTGCGTTCTTGGCATCAGGGGTTGCATTAAGACAGACAAATCGAGCATTAGCCTCACCACGAATCCCCGCATAAGCACCATAACTTAAACCACGCTTTACTCTAACCTCTTGCATAAGAGTCGATGAAAAAGTTCCACCAAGAGCGCAGATGGCGACTTGAAGCGCTAACCATTGAGGATGATGAGGGGAGATCGTGGGGTGTGCTATGAAGAGTAAGGCCTGCTGTCTATCTGGCTTATGAACCAGAGTGAGGGTGCTCTCTTGGAGAGAAGGAAGGGGCGGAGGAGTATCCACTTGAGAGCTTAACTGGAGACCTGAGGTATAGATGGGAGACAAGAGCTCTTGAATATGATCAACGCTAAGATCGCTCGTAATACAGGGTAAGAGCATCTTAGGATCAAAGACATTGCTCCATGCATTCGAGACCTGATCGGTTGAGATGTCTACGATATGGGACTTCTCTACGCTGTACTCTCCCCAGAGAGGATGATGAAGGTGTAGCCTCCTCATAAGACTGAGCCATGCCATGGTATGATCATCATCATATCGTGACTCTAACTCAGCAATATATACTCGTTTACTATGCTCAAGCTGCTCTTCGTCGAGCGCGGGGCTGGTCAACGCCTCTTGGAAGAGAGAGATGAGGGTGGGGAGAGTCCTGCTGAGAGCGACCGCTCCAATGGAATGAGCATACCGACGATGAGTGAGGATAATCTCTGTCCCTAGCTGTTCAACATCTCTTATGAAGCGCTCCCTACTCGCTCGCTTTGTTCCCCGTAAGACCTGACGCTGAGTGAGTATTCTAAGCGCAGGAGAGAGAGCTAAGCCGCCCTCTTGATCGCCTTGTTCAAGGGAGTGACCGAGAGCGCTATGACGAGTGAATGAATCATGACGATAATGTAACTGTAGATAAGTAATGGGGAGCTGAGGTTGGTGGACGTAGATCATATAAACCTTTATAGAATATTCTAGATCAAAATAGCGCTATGATGGTTAAGGCTCAAAACCTTCGAAAATAATGTTATCTGCTCTCTTATAAGCTAGATCTGCGTGAGCTTGTGTACGGACTGTCCATACAAGAACGGGGGTACCACGGACCCTCATACGGTGAAGTCTCCTTAAACGATGACGAGCGAGATCTTGATGTTCATAAGCGATATAGTGAGGCTTACAGATGGGAGTAAAGAGAAGATTCTTCAATAGGAATCTAGTCGTCGCCCGCATCGGAACCTCTTCAACAGGGAAGCTATAAGCGATGAGGCCTCTCACGATATGAGGATGATTACGATAGAACCATTTAAGGCTCATCGGATTAAAACACTGAATGGCGAGCGGACCTCGGTAATCACTGATCACATCAGCGACAGCGCTCTCTAAGGGCCCCACTGGTTGACCATAGTTTTTAACCTCTACCAAAACGGGAACTTGGCCTCCAATGAGGTCAAGCGCCTCAGCGAGTGTCGGGATAGAAGCATCACCGGGAATGAGGCGCATCGCTTTCAATTCATTTAGGCTATATTCCTTAACCTCACCCACCTCACCCGTCATCCGAGTCATCTCCTCATCATGAAACACAATGGGGATGCCATCACGACTGAGATGAACATCTAGCTCGATCCCATATCCTTTAGCAATCGCCTCTGCAAAAGCAGGGAGGCTATTCTCTGGGAGATCTCTTAGCGCGTCATGGTAACCACGATGAGCGAAACCTCTCTCGGTGAGCCAAGTCCGTTGTTGAGCTGAGAGAGGAGCACTTCTTGGTGCGTTAGCGAGCTCCCCTTTCCGCCAACGAATCCTCCCTAAGTTGCGCTTAATTAAGCCGGTACCAAGACGCTTTAAAGCACGTCGTTTTATAAGAGGAGATGACTCTAGCTCTCCTGCTGCCTCTTCGTTTGATAAGACTTTATGGTGGAGGTTAGCCCCTAAGAGTGACTCTGATGACTCTGATGACGCTGATGACTCGAAGTCTTCTTCAAGTCCGGTATCATAAGAAGAGGTCTGAGTATGTGAAAGTTCAGAGAGCCCTTTCCCACTATTTAGACCTTGCAAGAGCTCCTCTTGTACTTCGAGACACAATCTAGAGATTAGAGGGTAAAGAGAAGAGATATAGCCTTGAACATGATCATCTTGAGTCTGTGATTGTAGCTTAGAGATCACCTCTAACTCACGACTTTGATCTCTCAGCGGGAGTCCTGCTCGTTGCTTAACCTCAGCGATCGCCTTACAGACTTCAACTCGAGACTCAAGTAGAGCAATCAAACTCCGATCGATCTCATCGATGTCTTCACGGAGAGCCTCAAGATTAAATGAATCTGTCTCTGAGAGAGTCTCTTTATTACTCAAAGCGTCTTTATTACCCAAAGCGTCTTTATGGCTCACTGGGAGACCTCCATCGTTCCACTAGTGAGACCAAATTGCTCATGTACCCCTACCCTCTTCAAGAGTTCACTAGCGTCGATCTCTCTTCTCAATAATGCCTGATAAGCGCTGATCACTCGCTGAGTTTGAGTCGTGTCCTCCCACACGAACTCTAGTCTTAGCCGACCCACCTTAGCGTTCACCAATGAACTAGCTAGGCTCGCCGCAGTTTGAGCGCTCGCATTGAAAACAGTGTTTCGACACTCTACATCGACGAGGACCGGATGAGCCTTACCTTTGTGATCACGCAACGCCACTCGGTGAGCTTCACAAGGACGACCACACGTTTTATAGTCCCGCCCATCACTGAGGAGATGCGCATATACACAATGCTCAGTGTGAAAGGTCGGGATATGGTGATGAATGGTGACCGCTACTGATGAAGGCGGTACACCTTTGAGGAGCGCTAACAGCTGACCTGAATCTAGGTCATGAGCCGCGGTAATAGAATCTAAACCATAGTCGAGTACATGAGCAGCAGAGAGACTGTTAGTTAGATTGAGTGAGAAATCACCATGCAAAACAGGTCTCTCCTCTAGGGGAATGGCTGCGAAATAAGTAAGCGCCCCCCAGTGACGTATTAACACCCCATCGGGTTTCAAGGTCTCTATTCTTCGATCATAGCCCGACTCTCCTGGCTTTTGAACTCTCACTGTAGCAATCGTCACTTTTAACCCTGCGCCCCTCGCCCTCTCCACGGCTTGTCGCAATCCAACAAACTCCATCCAATCAAGTTCTACCTCCTCGATCGCTCCCCAATGAGCGTGACCCTCTTGAGCGCAAGTAATCACTGCCTCTAGTTGCTCCATTGTCCGACAGAGGGGAACGAGCTGCGGAGTATCAAGAGGAGGGCGCGCTCCGTTTAGCCGTTGAACTTGAAGAGCTCTAGAGGCTGTTAACGCATCTTTGTGAATAGTATGTGCTCTCCTCTCTCTCATCTCTGAGATCAGCTCCTCGACAAGAGAGCGTCTTAATCTCTTCAGTGAGGAGACCGCTAAACCACAAGAGCCATGTATATGTAATCGAAGCTCTCCTAACGAGAACGGTGTGCCGCCGAGAGCGCCTAACTTGTCTCTCAGGACTGACTCATCGAGGGGTCGATCAATATTCAAGGCGAGGCTCTGCTCAGTCTCTAACTTGACCGTAAGCTGATTATATCTAGCGATCGGGCTTCTCACCGTAGCGCTCACAGTAAGCGGTGAATCGACTTGACCGCTCACGATGAGGTCTAGCGTTAAGCGACCCAAGCCGGTCTTCTTAGCGACTTGTTCCGCCTCTTTAGTAGCTCTTTGGTTAAGTTTTGGGTCATGATTAACCCAAACTCTCTGGCCAACATTTACTCTCGACCTCAATGTCTTGAGCGCTAGATCTCGGTTTGGTTGGTAGAGCCTAATAGAGACTTCATCTCCTTCATATCGAACTTCAGCGAGTCGACCACCAAACTCTTCCTTTTCCGGTGTTCCTTGATCAAAGACAACGCCCATCCCTGCTTCCGCACTGAGCTTGGAGAGTAGAGGCCCGCGTTCCCTTTGAGCCTCACCTCCCTCGATAAGCTCCGAGGTATCCTCTTCTACACCACTCTCATAAAGAGGCAGAGGGTCCGAGCGTAACCCTCTCGCCTGTTGATTATAACGACGACCATCACCTCGAGATGAGAGCCTTATCCATTCATCACTGATCTCTACAACATAACCGAGAAAGACTCCTCGGTGTTTAGGGAAGCGACCCTCGACGAGACTCTGATGATCACTCCCTCCCAAGAACCCGTCACTGAAACCTCTAGAATAAGCGAGGCTGAGCCCTGTTAAATGATCAGCGAGCTCTCTCTGCGGGATGGACTCAGCGCACTCACCAGAGACCACTGCGTTAATCCATGATTGATACATCTCTACCGACTGCTTTACATAAGCGGGACCTTTATAACGTCCTTCGATTTTGAGGCACTCTATACCCATCTCTACCAGTGATTCAACAGCTCGGACACCAGCAAGATCTCTCGGACTCAAGAGATACTTAATCTCTCCAAGAGGTCTCTCTTCACCATCTACGATGAGATCATAAGGCATCCGACAAGACTGAGCGCATTGACCGCGATTAGCGGAGCGCCCTCCCCAGGCTTCACTCGTTAAGCATTGACCACTCCATGACATACATAAAGCGCCATGAATAAACACCTCTAGCTCAAGATCAGTATGAGCCTTAAAAGTCTTAATTTGAGAGACCGTTAATTCTCTTGGAACAACCACTCGCGTCACCCCTAAGCCCGCGGCGAAGCGTCCCGCTTCTGGACTTGAGATCGTCATCTGAGTGCTCGCATGTACCTCCATCGTCGGTGCGATCTCCCTCGCCAACAAAGCGACGCCTGGGTCTTGAACGATTAGCGCATCAACCCCTGCTTCTGCAGCTCTTTGTATCAGTAGAGCGACGCGAGAGAGCTCCCCCTCAAAGATTAAGGTGTTTACTGTGACGAGCGCTTTAACACCCGCATGGTGACAAAGGTTGACCACTTCATCGAGCGTATCACTAGAAATCCCATCGCTCTTCGCTCGAGCGTTGAAGAGACCATCTATTCCAAAATAGACAGCATCTGCACCTGCGCTGAGGGCCGCTCGAAGAGCGGTGAGATCTCCTGCAGGTGCGAGAACTTCCGGTCTCTTCAATGTATTTCTCGATGGATCTGTCTTTGGTCTCTCAGCGTGATTCATCTCTTCAGCTCTCCTCAGCACTCTATTTGGCGCTATTCTCTATTCAAAAGATGCGAAAGTGAGCCTATCACAGTCTCTGTGATCAATCTCTCTTCAGTCTCGACCTATCTCTCTCGTTCGATGAGTCATCTCTTGTCTATATACCACTAGTCAATAGTCATACTTGCGGCATAGCGATTAATTGGCTAGAAGACCCCACAACCTCTCTTTGGTTGAATCTCTCTTATTCTATTTATCTGATCCCTCTTCTATTGGAGTTTGACATGATCCAGACCACACTAATCCTCCTCAAGCCTGACTGTGTAAGTAAATCTCTCGCTGGTGAGACCATCAAGCGCTTCGAAGGCGCTAACCTACAAATCGTAGGCTGTAAAATGCAACAACTCAGCTCAGCGAAGCTCGCAGAGCACTATGCACATATCGCTGACAAGCCTTTCTACCCTGAGGTTGAGGGCTTCATGCAGTCTGCTCCTGTGATCGCCATGGCGCTACGTGGAGAGAACGCGATCGCTCAAGTTCGTGAGCTCGTCGGACCTACCGATTCAAGCGCAGCGCCACAAGGGACCATTCGTGGTGATCTAGGTGAAGACAAGATGCGTAATATCGTACACGCTTCAGACTCTAGTGAAGCGGCTGAAGCAGAGCTCAAGCGCTTCTTCAGTCCGGGTGAAGTTTTAGTTTAATCTAAGAGCTTCAGATGAGAGTCACACTAGATAAGAGCCATATGATCTAGGCCCCCTCACTTACATTTAAGTGGCACCTTGATCTGACTCTCTAAGTCATCGCCCCAATTCAGTATGACGGTCTTTGACTCACAGCCATCTTTTCTAAATTTGATCTCTATACCGCTCTCGCTTCGGATCACGTTTCTTTTATAAATAGGTGTCTTGCCAAGATAACTGTTATTCATATAAACAGAGGCATCGGAGGGAATACTCTTTACCTTGAGAGTGCCTTTGGAGCGTTTAAGAAATAATCTTAGACTTTGCTCTTTGTTCTTGATGAGAGACTCAGGGCTGTAGACCACTCGTTGGTCTTTCGCTTCGTACCCTCTCGAATCTAGTTTAATAAGATACTCTACCCCTGGCTTCAGACCCTGTAGCAGTGCCGGAGTGAATTGGCCCGTGTCTTGACCATCACGATACACTTTCGCTCCTTGTGCGTTTGAAGATACTGAGAGTGTATAGCTCTTTGGAGTAGACGCTTTGAAAAGAAGAGGAGAGAAAGAGAGAGAGACCACCACCATAATCACCAAAAGTCCCAGCGTGAGGATGAGTTTTGAAGCGCTGCTTCCCCTTCCTCTTCCTCTCTTCTTCGACTGATCCTTTTGCTTACTCTTATTTGGACCCTTATCTCTCTCCTTAGTCCGGCTCTTTCTCTGTCGAGTAGCTTTACCCTTTCGTGGTGCCTTCTCCTTTGCCTCTTCAGTCTTCGTTATAGGACTCATCGGCTCAGGTTCTTCAGGATTTAATCTCTCCTCTTCTTGTTCGGATCTCTTGAAATGAAGCCCATCAGACGGAATTTCTGTACTGGCATTAGAGAATGGTGAAGGAAAGGAAGAGACTACTGGAGACGCAAGTGTAGGAGAGACACTTGGAGGAGGTGTAGGCGGAGGAGACACACTTGGAGGAGGTGTAGGCGGAGGAGACACACTTGGAGGAGGTCCGGGCGGAGTAGACGCGATCGGAGACTCCTTAAGATGCGTCAAGAGGCTCGTGTTAAATGCCTTGGTCTTACCCTCTTCCATTAGGTCGAATGGAAGGGTCGATGTGGTAGAGGATAAGAGAGACACCGGTGGTGGAGGTGGGGTAGTGCCTCCCATTAAGCCCTGAAGGATTGAGGAGTGTACCGCTTTGGTACGATCTTCAATGACATCTGCAGTATTAGGAGTTTGCAAGCTCGCGAACATCTCAGCGCTCACCGCTTTGGTCTTATCTTCCTGATTAAAATCACTCGTGACCTCTGACGATGCTATTACAATAGGCATCGGCGCAGGAAGCGTGCTAGACATAAGCCCACCAAAGGGAGCCGACACGTTTGAAAAAGATTCAGCGTTTAAGGCTTGGGTCTTGTCCGCATCACTAAAGTCAGTGGCTGGTCCATTGACTAACAGTGATTTAAATTGATCAGCACTCACCGCTCGGGTCCGCTCTTCCTGAGCCCACTCTGCATCATTATGTGGAGCTGCCGCTCCCTCTGTTGAGGATGTATTGTATTGAGAAGATGTACCCAAACCTAAGTCACGCATAAATAGGGTCATTCGCTCTCGTCCCGAAGAAGCTCTAAACCGAGAGAGATAAGCGGCGAGGTCTCTCCTCATCTCATCGGCGCTGTGATAACGCTCTGCCGGCTCTGCTTGCAGCGCTTTATACACGACCCGTTCAAGCTCTGGAGGAAGATCGGGACGAATCACTCTCAAATTTGGGATTTGAGCGAGTCGTACCTGCTCAAGCAAACCGAGCCCATCCTCTGCGCCATATAACACTTCCCCAGCGATCATCTCGAAGAGACATATTCCTAGGCTAAAGATATCGCTTCGATGATCAATCTGATCTCCCCAAGCCTGCTCGGGTGACATATAAGCATATTTACCTTTAATAATGCCTTGCTGAGTATGACTTTGTCGTTGATCTGCTTTGGCGATACCAAAATCGACTATTTTGACGTCGCCTGCATAAGATAGTTGAATATTTTGTGGGCTGATATCACGATGAATAATATTCAGAAGTTGGCCAGATGCATCACGTTTTGTATGCGCATAATATAGACCAGCACAGCACTCATGGGTCACCCATGCAGCAACCTCAAAGTCTATCACTTTTTGACGATTCTCACAGCTTACCAGTGCTTGATAGACATCACATCCATCAATGAACTCCATCTCTATAAAATACAGGCCTCGATCATGACCGAGCCGATGAGTATGAACAATATTAGGATGGCTCAGCTGAATCGATAATTCGGCTTCATCGATCAACATTTGAACAAACTCTCGATCTTGGGAGAGATGCGGATGAATCACCTTGAGAGCGACCTCTCCTAGATTCCGCCCCTTATCTTGATTCATCGCTAAGTGCACTTCAGCCATCCCACCTTGGCCGAGTGACCGAATGAGTTGATATTGACCTAGCTTTTCATTCGGCTTGAGCACTTTATCTGTCCTTATCGTAAAATAAGTCTCATGAGGTTTGACATGTACAATACAAGGCTAAACGATCCCTCAAAACCATTCAATCTTGAAGAATAAATCGAAAAACATCGTCGAGCCTATAATGGCGAGGGAGCTTTTCATGTGCCTGCAGAGCCGGAGGCCAGACCTTGGCGAAAGGGAAATCCTGTGGAGTATACTCTTGAGGCCACGCTTTAGGGACTTCAGGAATGTTGAAAGGCACCTCTCCTCGCTCAGAATTCTTTGAAGGATTAATAAGGCGTCCAACGAGACTCTGTGGATCTTGATGAGGTCTTGTCGCCATACATGGACTACAAATAAAACGACCAATTTCCACACTTTTGTGGAGTTTTTCAACAAAGTCATCCGTGAGTTGTCGTAACAGGAGCGGTAATCTAGCCTCTCTCTCAAAGGTGCGAACGAGATCACACTTGTTGGCGATTAAAGCCACTCGCTTAATCTGACTCCTGCCCAGCACCTGTCCCCCTTTATTTTTATACTTCAATAGTTTTGAGAGCTCTCCTAGTAACCACTTTTGCTCATCGAAGGCGCCTCGTCCTGCCGATAAAAGGGCCGGGATATCAAGTAAAACGAGGAGCGTATCTGCTTGATTGACTTCACCAAACAATGGCTTCAATAGCTGTGAACGATAGAGCTCATAATTTTTCTCTTGAGTCTCCAAAAACTCAGGAAGTCTCATCCGAGCGATTCCGGAGAGAGGAATAAACTCTTTAGGTCCACTACCGTCACCAGGCGGTAAGCCTAAAAATCTTGCTTGGCTCACACTCTCTGCAGCTCCTCCATCAATTCTTCCACCATGGAGGTCTATCATAAAGGTTGAGGGCGCTGTGAAGGTCTTATAATCGAAGATAAACTGAGTAAGACTCGTCTTATAAAGCCTGATCAATCTCTCTATGAACTGTTCTTGAGCGTCAAGATGTATGAGATAAGGTCTCGCCGCTCTTAACGCCTGTTTATCTTCTTCAATATGAAAGAGTACTCGATCAGCCCAATCAGAGTATTTCTCTATACGAGCGATGTTTAGATCTAGTAGCCTCTCTAGAGGGAATGTCATAAAATCAAGCTCATCACGTTTGAAGCGAGCTGATCTCTTAAAGGCGATACGAAACCTCTGAGTCGCGCTGTATCGTGACGGCCAAATTCCTCCACCTGCTTTCATTAAACGCTGAGCGAAAGTCTTATAAGGGAATAGAAACTGAGAGTCACCTACTGTTTGAGGGATCAGGTTCTTGATCAGGGTGTCTTTATCCTCACGTCCCTCTCCAACTCTAAAGTATCGGGGGTCATGGTTGTGAAGCTGATGAAGTAGTGATAATAAAAACACGCTCTTACCAGCACCGAAAGTACCGGTGATCGCGACTTTTTTTGACCTTAAGAAAGGGCTCATAGACTCCCATTTCATATTTACAAGCGTGAGTTTTTTGGCTGATGATCTGAGACGTAGTATAAGCATAGTTCGGAAAAGATAAAGTTCCCAAAATATAAATAGTCATATCAAGGAGTCCACATGTCTCAGCGTGGATATTTTATTAGGAGAGAAGAGAAGAGCTTTCAAGCCTCTTCTTGGGAACAACTGTGTGATTGGGCGAGCAGCGGACGCGTCAAACCTGACGATGATTTTATGACGCCAGAGAGTTCTCAATGGCGACAAGTCAAGCGAGAGCCAACTCTCAGCGTTTTAATACCGCACTCTGAACGCTTGCTCCTAAAAAGAGGAGATCAGACTTACAAAGCCCAAAGCAATGAAATGCTTCAAGAGTGGGCAGCCAAAGGCCAAGTGAGCCCAGATGATCTCGTCTACTCAACGTACACACAGCTGTGGACACGAGTGAGTGATCTCCCAAGTCTTATGAATTGCATCCCTGAACTTGTTCATGAGAAGATGAGAGAACGTCAGATTCGCCGACATAACGTCTCCTTGCTCACTCCCCATCAGTCGCATCCCATGAACGCCTCAAACGACCATGATCTCCTCCAAGATGAATCAGAGAGTGTTGTCAATGACTCCAAATCAACTCCCTATGGTGAATCAGCTGACTCTATACTCCAACTAAGCGCTCAATCACTTCAACAGATCTGCGCTCCACTCTATGATACAGCGCGACTATTCATTGTGATTAAAGAGCTTCGGCCTCTTGATCGTCTCAACGGAGAATGTAAGCTCTCATCTCTTCATATCGACTGCCAAGGGATGAATAAGCATGAAGCGCTCACCGCCCTTAGAGATGGGCTAATCAGTCACCAGCGAGAATTTTTTCCCGATGAGACAAGCGCTCGTTCTATAGGCGCTCTTTCGGTATATGAAGCGCTACATGATTTCCTCAATACTTTAGACGATGGTTTACCTCATGTAGGCCATCTCGATGAATCACGGTTCGTCGTCGGTAATCAAAACCGCCCAAAGATGTCAGCTGAAGAGTCCACTCTGATGATCAATTTACACTCTTGCATTGAACAAATGATCTCTGCTGTGAGAAACTTTAAGCGGTGACCCTCTCTCGATCGGAGTTCCAATGTTTTCATCTCCACACCTCTCTTTGACTCTCAGACGGTCTGCGACTTGTGTAAACGTCCGACCCTCATCGATTCTGTTTTGGATGTCATTGCTTGTTATCTCCTCAGTAACCTCCTCAGGCTGTGACCCGAGAACGTTCTATAACACTAAGGAAATGAGCATTGATCTCAACGGCTGTATCAATCGTTCTGAGTGTGAAGAAAGCCTCTTCTCTAGAACAACTTTAGGGTGCTATATCACAGAAGATACGAACGATATGTCGATCATCAGACGTAATCGGTTCCAAGTGGGCAACACTGGCGAATTAATCTTTGATGATGACTTACTCCCGGTAGAAGTGGGAGATAGTTTTAATGGAGGTCTGTACTTTTTCAGTGATCGACAGAGCTGTGGTGACCTCATACCAAGTTCTCCTTGTGATGAGGGCTGCCTGCTCCGCTTAGGACATTCGGAAATCACCGTGGGCAACCGAACCACAGTGGTACAATTTACTACTGAAGATACATGCATGATTGAGACGGCAGACCCTGAGATACTCAGCGCCTGCTCAGAGCCCATGAGTGAAGAAGATATGACTCCTGATCTCGACATCGAGCTTGCGGATATGGACATGAATTCTGACCGCGATGTCGGAGCAGAAGATATGGATATGGATGAAGGCTGTGATCTCAACTTGGTCGGAACAGAATGTGATGTTCAAGGCATAGGAGAGTGCGCCAAAGGCATTTACCGATGTCAAGACGATATGATCCAATGTGAGGCCAAAGTAGAGACCATTGAGAGCTGTGATAACCTCGATAATGACTGCGATGGCTCGATCGACGAAGATCTAGGGGGGGATCTCTGCACCGTAGGCGTTGGCGCCTGTCAAACAGGGGGTGTTTTCGCCTGTATTGGAGGACAGTTTTCTTGCGCTACCCCAGAGGTCCCCTTACCCGCTATCGATGATGCTACCTGTGATCAAATCGACGATGACTGTGATGGACTGAATGACGAGAACTATCCAAACCAAGTCACGAGCTGTGGTCAGGGTATATGCGCTGCAACAGGGGTCTTAACCTGCGAGCGAGGTCAAGAAGTAAACAGTTGTCTTGAGGGGTCAGCTGGACCGTCAGATGGAGACATCTGTGATGGGCTTGACAGTGACTGTGACGGAATAGTCGATGAGTCATTTTCGCCTGAGAACACTATGTGTGGGACAGGTATCTGCGCTAGCACTGGACAAAGAACCTGTGAGAATGGAATGATCATGGACAGCTGCGCTCCGATCCCTGTTGATCCTACTGAAAGCGACCAGAGCTGTAACCTCAGCGATGATGACTGTGATGGTGCCATCGATGAAGGATATATGATCACTGTAGCGGGGTGTGGTCTCGGTGTTTGTTCGGCCGCTGGACAGCTCATCTGTCAAAATGGAGCTGTCACCAACACCTGTATAGAAGGCCAAGTGACCGATGCGAATGATGTCACTTGCGACGGTCTTGATGGAGACTGTGACGGTAGAGTCGATGAGGGAGCCGGAGATCAGGTGAGTACTTGCGGAATCGGTGTCTGTCAACGGTTTGGGGTGTTAAGCTGTGTGAACGGCGCTCCTGTCGATAGCTGCGCAGAGGGAGAGCCGACTCGCCGAGATGATCCCACATGCAATGCTCTAGATGAAGACTGTGATGGACAAATAGACGAAGACTTTATTTCTTATGCCTCTCCCCCATGTGGAGATGGAGTCTGCCAAAATATTGGAGAGATCACCTGTGAGAATGGGTCTCTAAACGATGATTGCCAAGCCTTACCGGCGCCGAGTATTGATGATCAAACCTGCAATAATATCGATGAGGACTGTGATGGAGAAATCGATGAAGACTTTCCTGAAGTTCCTACATCATGTGGTGTCGGTGAATGTGCGAGCCAAGGCGTTAATCGTTGTGATAATGGTTCAAATATAGACACTTGTGAACCGATCACCTTCACCGGGGCGATCGAAGACATCTGTGATGGTCTCGATAATGACTGTGATAATACGGTCGATGAAGACTACAACGTTCAGCCTGTTAACTGTGATGTCGCGATTTCTTGTGTTAAGACCGGCTATACGACGTGTATCAATCAACAGCTTAGCGACACCTGTGATGACCCCTCTAGTCGTGATAGTGACAGCGATGGCACAGGAGATCCCTGCGCCTGGGTACTGCAAGCTGAGACGAGCCTCCCTTTTGATATCCTTCGTCATGAAGTCACTTTTGGGGCATATCAAGATTGTATCGCCTCAGGAGGATGTGGAGTAAATCCAATTAATTACCGAGTTGTTGATCAAATCGACGATCGCACTGGCTGCGAATATATACCGGTCGGAGATCCTACGGATGAGCCAGAAGGTTTCCCTTTACGCTGTACTAATAACCGACAGCTAGAAGAATATTGTGACTGGATCGGAGGCAGGGTACCCACGCTTGACGAGATGACAACCAATATCCAACCGATCTTAGGACCATTTGATTGTAGTAACTCTAACGGAGGAGACTGCCCCGATGCGACGGGCCTACCTCTACCTGTATGCAGTCTCGAACAGGCTCCAGGAGACCTCTTGGTCTGTGACATAGGTGGTAATGTCTATGAGGCCTCATCAACATATTCAGGGGAGGGAGATTCTAGAGTTTCCGTATGTTTTGATGACTTTACTGGAGGTAATACCATTTTCAACTCATGTGCCCTACAGCGTGTCTCTAGAATGGGGCCAAGAATCGGCGGGCGCTGCATCAGGGATTGACCCTGTGTGTGAAAGACTCTTAATCATCACTCATCTTCCTTGTTCAGTCTTTGTTCAATAAGAGAGGTTGCATTTATGACAAGAGTCTCGATAGAGTACGCACCGCTTTAATGAATATGACTTGAGGTTCATAATGAGTGAGAATGAAAAGACTGAGATCACCCCAAGCGACCGAGGTGACATTAAGAAGACGAGTGACGAGACGAGTGCGATGGCCTCAGCTGATTGGCGTCAACCAACACTGTGGATGGTGGTGGGTAGCGTCATCTCAGTGTGGCTAGATCAATGGTCAAAGACTTGGGCGGCAAAAGCCCTCTACACCGGTAATGCTGCTGAAGCAGGTGGTGTCCCTGTTAACCCGAGCGAGCTTTACACTAGAGTCATCGAAGTCACCAGTTGGTTTAACTTTCGACTGGTAGGGAACAAAGGGGCCGCTTGGGGAATCTTCAAAGACTTACCTGAGAGTACGCGAGTCCCTTTCTTTGTCGTTCTCAGCGCTTTCGCTCTTACCGTTCTCTTAGTCGTATATTACAAGAGCCACGGCCAAACTCTAATGCAATCTGCGCTCGTATTGATCTGTGGAGGTGCGATCGGAAACCTCATCGACCGCCTACAAATCGGTTACGTGATTGATTTTATTGATTGGCACATCGGTGTTCATCACTGGCCGACATTTAACGTCGCCGACATATCGATCTCTGTTGGCGTAGGTCTCATGGTGATCGATATGATCCGTCAGAGTATCTTAGAGTACAAAATGAGTAAATCTGAGACGCCTAACTAGCCCTTATAAAGATCACCTAAAGATCACCTAAAGATCACTGGGTACCAGAAGTAGGCTTATTCTCTGCAGCGGGTGTATCCTCTTTTTCCTGATCTGTTAACTTGATCGTTGACGGAGTTTCTGCTTGCATAGCCTGCTCAAGCTCCAAGAGCTGCTTAGCTTTAGACTCCCGTCGCTGAACGCAAGCGTTAAGCTCTTCTCCTGCATGACCTTGACTCTCGCACCACGCCCTAAAGGTCTTTAACTCAACCTTACCGGTTGTCATCAGAGTAGAGAGGTCTTGGTGAGGGCTTAACTCAGCTTGAAAGCGCGATTCATTTTGCTTCAAGACATAGGCTCCTGCAGCAACCATGAGGGCAATTAAAACCAAAGCACCTTTTAGCGTATTGCTCATAATATATTCCTTGAAATAGCTCTTGTTCAATTTACAACTCGATTGAAGCAAAGATATATTTACCCTGTTAGCTCAAGTAGCAATTGGGGATAGAAGATGTTAGATCGTAGCGCGTTTATAAGAAGAGGTAAAGATATGAGATGGACAGTGGATATGCTGTTGATTGTGGTCAAGCGGACCTCAACGATTCGCTCTTTATATTGGAAAGCCCTGAACGCTAAGAGCTTTTATAATTTAAGTACTTGCATAGCCTGCTGTGCACTCACTCTACTCGGATTTGGATGTGGTAGTCAAAGCTCAAAGCTGCAATCTGGGAAAGTGTGTCAAGAGAGTGTCTCTGTACTGAAGCAAAGAATAGGACCTGAATTTGACAAGCTGATCTCAGTCACTCCGCTCCCTATTCCATCGGCCTCACAGTATGGTTGTGTACTCACCTTCACCAAGATCCTTGAAGAGCTACCGGGAGAGGTTGTGGGTCAATACATCTCTAGCGCCCAACCTCATGAGCTCGCCTTCCTAATTCCTGATTCTGAAGGTCGGTTAGTCTTGAGCCAGCCCCCGATCCCTAGTCATCGGCAAGATCAAGTGACGATGCAAGTCAAACTCGCTGAGGTCCATGATGGAGGTCATCCTGAAGTGATGGTAGAGGAGAGAGATCTCGGTAGCCGAACACAGGTCTATGGATTGAGAATATTCCTTTATGCCGAGGGGGTGCCCGTGCCTAAAGAGATCTTCTCCGAGCGGATGAGTATCAAGAACTCATCTGGGGTAGAGAGAGTCGCTGAGCTGCTTATTGGTAGCTATGATGACTTTCCTGCTCTCTTTTTAAAGTCTTCATTCTCTAAAAAAGAAAGAATCTATATGTGGCATGAATCGCTTCAAAAATATCGATTCGATCTCTCTGCGACCCAAAGGCGTGCGCTCAGTCGTTCGGCTTCCAAAAAGAGTCTAAGACCCCGTAAAGCATCACCTCCTCGCGTTATCTCTAAAGAGGGTGACAAAAAAATGAAACCATCATCGATTGTTGACATCGTAGATGTGCCTAAGTCGAGCGCTCCCTCAAGCTCTAAACTCGAGCGACGCAGTCAGGTTGAGGAGCCTGCACCCATCCAAGAGAGAGATCTGTCTCGAAGCGCAGACAGTCAAGTTCAAGAAGAAGGGGTAAAGTCTAAGCCCAAGGGTGAAGAGAAGGTCACTACAGTAAATGAATTTTTAGAGGGATTATGACTAGTCAAGAGTCTTCAAGCAACCTCGGCGCATTATTCCTAGATCGAGCAGCAGAGGGAGGATTACTGTTTGATGGAGCGGTCGGCACTCAGCTTTATGAGAGAGGGATCTTCCTAAATCAATGCTTTGAACAAGTGAGTATTACGCAACCTCGTCTCATCAAACAGGTACACCGTGACTATTTTGAGGCGGGGGCAGAGGTTCTCACCACAAATACTTTTGGTGCCAATCGGATGCGCCTTGCCCAACATGGCTTAGAAAATATGTGGAAGGAGATCAATAGAGTATCAGTACAGCTAGCTAAAGAAGTAGGGAGTGAGCATGCTTTTATCGCTGGTAGTGTTGGACCTTCAGGGGTCACGTTAGATGAGCTATCCCGACCCAAGGGGAGAGAGGCGCTACAATCACTCACCGACCAAATACAGGTGCTCATCGAGGCTGGGGTAGACCTCATCTGCTTGGAGACCTTTCCTGTGCTCCAAGAGCTAGAGATCATGGTCGAGAGAGCTAAAGAGTATGGTGTGCCTATCGTTGCCTTATATACTTTTCAGCCCGATGGTCGAGGGTCTGAGGGTCAATCGCCGCTAGCGGTCGCTCAGCGTCTTATTGAAGCAGGCGCTGATGTCATTGGGTCTAATTGTGGCGGAGGACCTGAGCTCTTATATAAGGTGACAACACCTATGGTAGAGCTAGGATATCCGGTCCTCGCCCAAGCCAATGCGGGCCGCCCTGAATTGATCGAAGGGCGAAGTATCTATATCGCCAACCATGAGTATTTCTCAGTGTACACACGCCGTCTGCTCAAAGCGGGTATCAAAGTAGTTGGTGGCTGTTGTGGCACCACTCCTGCGCACATCAGAAAAATGGCGAATGTCACTCGTATGTTCAATCCTCAATCAAGGAGATCAGCGAACATTCAGATCAACACGCGTGAACCACAGGGTCTAGATTCTGCGATACCTCGATTGCCCCTCGCTGATTCAGAGGATCACTCGCGTCTGGCAGAGAGGAGCGCGCTTGGTCATGCGCTAGCTAGAGGAGACTTTGTGACGAGTGTCGAGGTTAACCCTCCCCTCGGCTTCAACCTCAGCGCCAAGATCGAGGCTACTCGAGCGCTGTATCAGGCTGGGGTGAGCACGATTAATATCGCTGATGGTCCACGGGCTTCTGTACGAATGAGCAATATCGCCATGGCTCAGAAGGTTACATCAGAGACCGGTGTTGAGCCTATCGTTCATGTCTGTTGTCGTGATCGAAGCTTTTTGGGGCTACAGTCACACCTCTTGGGTGCACATGTCATGGGAATCCGGAATTTAGTAGTCATCACTGGAGATCCTCCTAAGATGGGTCCATTCCCTCACTCTACAGGGGTGTATGATCTCGATAGCATTGAGCTATTACGGGTCCTTCAAGGGTATAACCATGGGGTCGACCCCGCAGGCAAAGAGATGCCAGAGCCTTGCTCCTTTGTGTTAGCGACCGGAGCAGAGCCGGCAGCAAGCGACTACACTCATGAGCTCCGACGTCTAGAAATGAAGCGCGATGCTGGCGCTGATTTTGTGATGACTCAGCCTGTGTATGACCCTAAACAAGTAGAGAGGTTTTTACTCGATGCTCGGGAATTAAATCTTCCTATTTTAATGGGCCTGTGCCCACTCGCGAGCTTTAGAAACGCGATATTCCTCCACGAGAATGTACCGGGGATGAAGATCCCTGACGCGATCCTCAATCGGATGCGAGAGGCTGACGCTCAAGGGAGAGCAGAAGCCGAGGGCGTTAAGATCGCTAGAGAATCGCTAGAGGCTGCAAAGGGGTTGATTCAAGGAGCATATCTCATGCCACCCTTTGGTCGAACTTACCTAGCGCAAAGGGTACTCGAAGGTTGGATCACCCCTCGTGAGCCCTCCCATTAATGCCCCAAGGTCTCGCTCAAGGTCTCGCTCAAAGTCTCTCTTAAGAATATAGACGATGAAGAAGACCCTAAGACAGCTCTCAAGACCAATAAGACATCGTTTAGGATCGATTTTCATCCTCTTATTGAGTTGCCTCTGTACTCTCCTTCCCCTCTCGGTCTCTCAATGGCTTGGAATGAGATTAGGTCTAGTTTTGAGGATTTTACTCCGTGGCCAGAGGTCGCAGGTAGAGAACCAGCTCTTCAATGTGGGAGCAGCGCTCAAACTAAAATCACCTGATGAGATCTATTTAATAGAGAGAGCTCATTGGTCTGATCTAGGCCGACGATTAGGTGAATGGCTCGCCGGTGAGAAGGCTCTCCAGCTCTTCAAGATTTCTGATCAATGCCGAAGTCTTTTGACCATGATTAAGCAGCGTTCAAGTGAAGGGAGGCCACAGGTGATCCTCACTGCTCACTTCGGGCATTGGGAATTAATGGCGGCCTTCTTATCATCACAAGGATTTAAGTTTACCGCCATCGCAGCTCCTCCTCCAAGAGGACCAATCGGTCGATGGCTCACTCAACATCGAACCCAACTAGGGATCGAGACTATACACCCTCACGGGGGAGCAAAAATCGCTTGTCAGCGTCTTGAGCGAGGGGGAATCATCGCTCTCTTAATCGACCAATCTACTCGAGAGAGATCTGTCTCCTCGACTTTTCTTGGACTCAAAGCCCCGATGAGCCTTACCGCCGACCGGCTTATCAAACGCTTCAGCGCCGAGGTTCATTGGGTCACATGCCGCTATACTCCGCGCGGTGAATATGTCCTCGATGTAGAGTCGCTCCTCCCTGATATCAACGATCTTAATGTCTCACTCTCAGAAGCTCCTTCGTTAGATGGAGAAGAGCTACAGTATATTCGCCTCGCTCATCGTCATCTCGAGGCTCAGATCATCGCTGCCCCTCAGCAATGGATTTGGTTTCATCGACGATGGGTAGACCGTAGAGACCAATGATCAGCGAGCGTACCCCCTGAATGGAGAGAGTATGAGTATAGGCACCGAAGAGAGACAAGCTGAGGCTATAAGACAGCTGGTCGAAGAGATTAAAGCATCAGAGAAGATTACCCTCATCACAGGCGCAGGGGTGAGCGTTGCGAGCGGGATCGCCCCTTTCCGCAAGAGCCCTGATGCGGTCTGGGAAAGAGATGTCACTGAACGAGGAACTCTGCGGTATTTCCTCGAGCATCCTATTGACTCATGGCAGTGGTACCACCAGCGCTTCTCTAGTATCGCGAACACACTCCCTAACCCAACTCATTACGCCATCGCTGATTTAGAGGCTTGGTGTCATGGAGCGGGAATAGACTTCACCTTAATCACTCAAAATGTTGATCGTTTACATCACCGAGCAGGGAGTCAACAGCTCATAGAGATTCATGGTCGATCGGATCGTTCTCGCTGCATCAATCATCAATGTGAGTTTGGAGCCCCATCTGGGAGCCTGTCCAATACTGAACTCAATCTTGAGTTCTTCCTCGCTTCACCCTCTTCGACGACTCTGCCCCGCTGTCCCTCTTGTGAAGACCTCATACGCCCCCATATCCTGTGGTTTGATGAGATGTATGATGGTCACCAAGATTATCGCTATCGAGAAGCGATAGAGGCTCTCTACGCTGCAGATGTGATCATTGCTATCGGCACGAGCTTCTCGGTAGGCATCACCGAGCTCGCCTTATATTCTGCTGAACAAAGTGGAGCGGCCATATGGGGTGTGGACATCGCTCAAGACGAAGAGATCCCTGTCACTCATTGGCTCTTGGGGCGCGCAGAGGAGGTCACTCCGCGTCTTATAGACAGACTCCAAGACTCTAAGATGAATTAATATGAGTTCAAGCTCTTAGTAAATGACCAAAAAGAAGGCAATATCGATTGACAGACAGTGAGCCAAGAATCCACTTTGTATTTCTCTAAAGAGGTGAATAAACTCGGTTCCCCTATGTATGGTCTTTCAGCTGTTAGGTCAGCGCCTCACTATTCCTTGATCAAGAGAGATAATCACATGACTCGCTCTACTCCATGCTACTCGCTCATCATCCTCGGCTTTAGTTTGTATCTCGCCGCTTGCGGTCCACGATATCTTAGAAGTGGAGAGGACGCCTCATTCGAAGGTTCAGCGATGTCTACTAGACTAGATCGACACGATCTCGAGAAGATGTTTAAGAGAGCAGACGGCTCTCTCTCTAAAGCGGGGCTGATGAAGCATTGGAAGGCCCTTAATCGTGATGGTCAGCAAGTGACATTGGCAGTGCTCAGTATTGAGAACGAGACCAGTGAGCATGTAGACACCTCTCTGATGACCTTGGTAAAGAAACTAGAGACGAATCTCATCAATGAGGGAGTAGTAACGGTCGTCAGTCGGTCTCACCAACCAGAGCTCTTGCGAGAGATTAAATCACAAGGGAGCAGCGCTTTTGATCAAGCGCAAGTAGCGATCATGGGGCGGCAGCTCGGAGCTCAATATCTCATGACCGGCAAGCTCTATGATATCGCTGAAAAGAGCAGTAATGGTCGCCGTGTACAGTACTTCCTATTTATGCAAGTGATCGAAGTAGAGACCGGCGCAATTCGTTGGCAGATTGAGGTCGATGCGCTCAAGGGCCTCACCGCCGGTTGAGTAAGCTAAAGATGTGAGCCTCATTATGAACGTTGTTTTAATCCCTCTCTTATCGCTGAGTCAGATCATGATTCCTCACTTGGTCAATCGATGGCGATTAAGGAGGACAGCCACGGCGCTACTTATACTCACCCTTATCATCTGTAGCCTCTCCGGCTGCGGTAGTTATAGCCAAAGCACTCAACACAGCCGCGTCGCCCTCCTCCAAGGACGAGCAGACTTAGCGGTGGCTGAGCTCAACACCCAACTCGAGGTCGAGAGAGGGTCTGAGAGCGAGCTCTTATTAATACTAGAGAGAGCGCTCGCCCTCCAACAAAACGGTGAGTACCACGGCTCTTCTAAAGATCTCATACGCGCAGACTCTGAGCTAGAGATGATCGACTACACCAAGACCCCGCTCAAGGATCTAGGTGTCTATTTATATTCAGATGACAGCTCTCCCTACCGCCCCTCTCCTTTTGAAAAAGCGATGGTCAATGTTCTCAATATCGTCAATTTCTTAATGCTCAATGAGTGGTCAAGAGCGAAAGTCGAGGCGAGGAGACTAGGTGTTCTCGAGAGCTATTGGGGTGAGAACCTATCAAAGGAGTCTCGACAGAACCTTGGGCAACTCAAGCGCTTCGTCCACTGGTTGAAGGCCTTTACTTTTATCGCTACCGGCTCCCCGACTTTGGCTCACAAAGAGGCTGAACTTGGTGGATTTCAGCTCCCCTCTGTTCCCGAGCGATCGCCGGGAGCAAAGTATTCACCGGTGATCGTCATCTCTGCTTCTGGCATGGTTCCCCATAAAGTCGCTCAGCGACTCCCTCTCGGTAGAGCCCTACTGTACATTGGACCACACCCACATTGGAGTGCAAGGGAGAGACAAGCGCTCGCGCGGATTCAAGCGAAGGGCCTCGTCAAATGGTTAAATTTCCCCACACTCTCTAATGGGGTTGAAGGTCGCACAGCCTCCATTAGGGTTAATCAACTTCAAGCCTCACCTACTGCTCAAGTCGATCTCACCCGGCTCGCCGAGCGTGCTTATGAAGACGCCAAGCCTCTACTCATCACCGCGGCGATCACTCGCCTGATCTCTAGAGCACTAGTAGGAGGAATCACCGAGTCATTGGTGAAGAAGAAGAGTAACGGGGCGGTAGGGTTACTAGTAGGTCTGATCGCTGAAGGAGCAATGGCTTCAGCAGACACACCCGATACGCGCTCATGGACGACTCTCCCCGCTCAGCTCAACCTCTATTGGTTATGGCTCCCTCCAGGCACCCATCAGCTACGCCTGGTGAACGGCGCTCACCCTTGGCAGACACAGGTCTCCGTCTCTGGAGATGGCCGACCGATCACCTTTAATGTACCCTTATCTAGATCAATGGCGAGCGGTCAAGACTCTCCTCATAGAGAATAAACAAAGATTATTTAACGCTCTCTCAAGAGAATAGGAATCCATGATGAAGACATCTCATATCCCTTGGGCGCGACTTTACCTCTTCATCGTACTCAGTATAAGCCTCATGTTGATACATCATCGAGCGCTCGCTCGATCAGTGAGACTCCTCCCTCTGACAGTCAAGGGGTCTACGGAGGCCGTTAAAGATCAGAAGTTAGCGATCAGTCCTCGTGATAGGCTGTTCTTAAGTCACAGCGTCGCCCAGATGTTAGCGCGTCAATCAAATGGTATAATAGAGATAATCAGCCCTGAGGAGCTCAGCCAGTCCCTTACTGATGATTTTGATCCCACCATATGTGGTGAGCGTTGTCCTCAAATCATCGCTGAGATGACTCAAGCAGACCTAGTAATTGGCGGTGAGATCTTTCGATTCGGTGAATCTTGGCGTTTCGTCCTCTCCCTCAGAGATGTTGGCGCCGATCAGATGCTCCTCACCGAGACTCTAAAGAGCGAAGCCAAGCTACCATCAAAAGTCATTCAGCATTTTGAACGTCAACTCAAAACGCGAACTTCCGAGTGGGTATCCCAAGCCCGAGATCGTTTAAACGAGATCTCCAAGAGCCCCATGCGCCTCTATAAGGCGGAGCGTGCGCTCACTGTTGAGAGGGGACGTTGGAGCGAATTGGGAATTAGCTGGATTCCCATTAATGGCGCCCAATATGAAATGGGACATGTCAAAGGGCACCCTAATGAGCGCCCTGTTCATGCTGTACGAGCCAAACGATTTCAAATTATGAAAACGGAGGTGACCGCCGCTCAATATTGGGCCTGTGTTCAAGCCTCAGCGTGTACTCCTCTCCCTGACCGGGAGGGCTGCGTTAGCTTAGGTACGAATTCACGCGAAGCAGTCAACTGTGTCACTTGGCGTCAAGCGCAGACCTTCGCCAAGTGGGTTGGAGCACGACTCCCCACCGAAGCCGAGTGGGAATTAGCTGCTAAAGGTACCAAAGAGCGCACTTATCCATGGGGAGAGGATCAACCGACCTGTGAGCACCTATCATATGCAGATCGTCAAGGTCGAGAGGGGTGTGGGGAGGCAGAGTCACAAGCGCCCTGTGGTTATCCTCGAGGACTGAGCCCTGAAGGCGTTTGTGACCTCGCGGGAAACTTATGGGAGTGGGTTGAAGATGATTGGCATAGGTCATATCATAATGCACCTTATCAAGGCTCTTGGTGTGAGGTTAAGGACTGTTCACCACGCTCTAGAACATACAAGACTTACCGAGGAGGGAGCTGGTATCACCCAGCAAAGAGAGCTCGCTCAACCGCACGAGCTGGAGCTCTCCACACGACTGCTAGTGTTGGAGTAGGTTTTCGCTGCGCCTTGTAGAGGTTTTCCTACCTCAGTCCAAATGGGGAGACTACTTTAGGGCGATTGAAAAGGCTCTAAACCTAAGCGTTGGAGGAGAGCTTGCCCTTCGGAGCTAAGCGCTAAGGCATACCATGCTCTCGCCGCCTCTTGAGGTCTCTCTTGAGGTCCAGAGCGCGTTAATGAAATATGCAAAACGACTTGGTTTTTGTCGTTGAGTGAAGAGGGGAGAGTGACCTCTCTACATTCCCTAAGTTCCGCTTGATCACTTCGATAAAGAAAAGCGCTCTCTACCTCTCCTCGCTGAAGCCGAGCCTTCAGAGCTCGAGCGCTTACTTCCTGTGTTTTAATCAACGGGCGTAACCTAGGAATAAGCTCCGATTTATTTTGAGCTTGATACAAACGAAGTAGACTCCATGTGTAGTGACCTACCGGTACTTGTTCCACGCCGATGGCAAAGCCCTTACCGTTGATCAACGTCTCTAGACTATGCACCGAAGAGTTTTTATGAGTGATGAGGCTGATGTGATTAATAGCTAACGGCTGATGTCGAACTATTTTGCCTCGAGCTGCAAGCTGCGTAATATGAGAGAGGCCAGCGGAAATAAAAACTCCCGCAGGCGCTCCTCGGGAGAGCTGTAGCCGAGCTGTCTGACTCCCTACCAAAGAAGAGATGACCTTCGTCTGTGGGTAAGTTTGATGGTAGAGCTCATTCAACTGTGTGATAAAATGATCCAGTGAAGAGGCGACGTAAAGATAAACCCTCTTCTTCTCTTGGGTTCGCTCCTCTAGGAGAGGCTCTTCTTG
Organism: uncultured bacterium; assembly: GCA_943788935.1. Taxonomy (GTDB): domain Bacteria; phylum Myxococcota_A; class Bradymonadia; order UBA7976; family VGTA01; genus CAKZRU01. The sequence goes on from CALSSE010000003.1 coordinate 229,101, forward strand.
AGATTTTTCTCGCTGACTTGGGAGACATGAGGCTAGACTTACTGACCAAGAGCAGAGGATGATTACCCACTGAATCCCCCCTCTAAGAGAAGTCATTCGCTCTCTCTAAATGGCCTACGAGCGCTGCAGCTCGTAGTTGATCCACTGCCGCCTTGATATCAGCTGACTTAAAGACTGCTGAGCCAGCGACAAAGGCGTCTGCCCCAGCCTGAGCGATTTCAGCGATATTACTGATCTTCACTCCACCATCCACCTCGATGACTGGCGCCACCCCTCTGCGTTCACACATCGCCCTCAAGCGAGAGATCTTATCGATCGTCTGCGGGATAAAAGATTGTCCCCCAAAGCCGGGATTCACACTCATCAATAGGATGAGATCGACATCTCCAAGCACCTCATCAATAGTAGAGAGAGAGGTATGAGGATTTAGACTCACCCCTGCCCAAGCTCCCGACTCCCTTATCTGGGTAAGCGTGCGGTGTAAGTGTGGACACGCCTCTACGTGCACAGTGATCCCATCAGCGCCAGCGCCTCGGTAAGCCTCTATCCATCGCTCAGGGTTCTCGATCATAAGATGAACATCAAAGGGAAGTGTGCTGTGGGGTCTTAAAGCCTTGATCACCGGAGGACCAAAGGTCAAGTTAGGCACAAAGTGACCATCCATGACATCGACATGTACCCAATCAGCGCCAGCGCTCTCTAGATCGGCGAGCGCTGAGCCTAAGTGAGAGAAGTCAGCGCTCAAAATCGAAGGAGCGATGATAGGACTCGCTTCTCTAGAGGCGAGTATTGATCGGTTCGTCAATGGTTCCTTCATCATTGTAAAAACTCCTCTTTAGTAACAAAGGGTAAGTATGAGCGCTCATTCATCGGTTTATCTCTTCTCTTAAGTCCTCATGAGCCTCACCGCATAGAAACCATCGGTGTTATGGTCAGCGGCATTTAGCTCCATCGCTCCTTGATACAGATCACCCCACAGGGAATCATTACCTTTAGGGGGACTGAGCACAAACTCGGGGAATGCCAACAAGAAGTCGTCGATCACATCACTCGTCTCTTCCTTAGTATCAGTGCATACGCTGTAAATGAGTATACCACCAACCTTCAAGTGAAGAGCGACCGCTTCAAGGAGCTTACGCTGTTTCTTAGCCGCCCGCTTGATATCTCTCTGCGAGCGACGCCAACGAATCTCTGGGTGACGTCTAATCACCCCAAGCGCTGAGCAAGGAGCATCCAAGAGGATCTTGTCAAACGGTCTCTGCTGAGCGCTAGGCGCGCCATCTGCTCCATTATGTTGACACACCGTTGCTTGGGGAAAAATCCTTAATCTCGCCGCGAGCTCTCTCGCTTTTCGTGGATGAAGATCGGTAGACAAGAGCTCGCCTTCCTCTCCAATCATCTCTAATAGAGAGATCGATTTCCCGCCTGGCGCAGCGCAGACATCCCATACTCGATCTCCATGCTGAGCTTGTGACAGTTTAGCGACTAGCTGAGAAGCCTCATCTTGTACATACCACAGACCTTGACGATGAGAGGAGAGAGAGAAAGGCCGATCTACCTTTAGTGTATAACCTCCTCTAGCCCACCTCAGCGGGGTGAGCTCTGCTCCCTCTTTGAGGAGTTGATCAAAGGTCTCTTGATGACCTACATGAGGTGAAAATCGAATCGAGAGAGGCGCTGGTTGATTATTCGCCTCAGCAATTTCTTTAGTCTTCTCTCGCCCTCTCCTCTTGACTTGCGCTTTCACCCACCATTCAGGGTGAGAAAGCTCAGCAGCCAACTTTTTATCTCCCTTGAGGGAAGTCAACTCAGGTAAACCACTCTCGAGGATCACTTTGAGAACTTTATTGACCACTCCGGTAAACTTTTGATCTGCTTCTTTCGCGAGGGTTACAGACTCATTGACCGCGGCATATCCTGGAATTCGGTCAAGATATACCAGCTGATAAGCCCCCAAGACCAATGCTCTCGTGACACCTGCAGGTAGACTATCCACACCTTGGGTGAGTAACTCATCTAGATGTGCGACAAGCGTTCCCCAGCGACGACTAACGCCAAGTACTAGTTCCCAAGCGAGTCGACGATCAGTTGAACTGAGTTGAGCGTCTGCGGCGAGCGAAGCTAGCACTGGCTGTAAGAAAGCCTCTTCTTCAAATAAACTTCTTAAAGCGTCCATAGCGACACGACGAGCAGGGCTCACTTTAAAGGTAGGGCGAGACCGTTCAGCGTTCATTCTATCAGATCGCTCTCCATAGGATCGCTCTCCATAAGATCGCTCTCCATAAGACCGCTCTCCATAAGATCTCTCTCCTCGAGGTCGGTCATCACCAGGCCGGTCTCCACGAGGACGGTCTCCACGGGGTCGCTCTCCACGAGGACGGTCATCACGAGGACGGTCTCCACGAGGCCGGTCATCACGAGGACGGTCATCACGAGGACGGTCTCCACGAGGACGGTCTCCACGAGGTCGCTCTCCACGAGGTCGGTTATCATGTGAATCATCTCCCTGGCCACCCGGCCGGGATGAGCCATTCCGCTGATCTTCTCTCTCTCTACGCTCACCATCCCTAGTCATACATCGCTCCTCTAACACTCTCTTAATAATGAGCCAATGCTCAACGGATATCCTCTAGAGAAGTCTCCTCCTGAGGTTGATTTCTTTGAGGGCCTCTGTACTTCGATGAGTATGAGCGCTCCCTCTCCACAGCGAATAACTGGACCCTCTGAAGAGAGCGCGATCACTGTTCCCACAGGAAATGAACGTTGCTGTTCAGAGAGCTCAGCTTCAACGACTGTTCGAACGTTTTTCACCTTAAGCGTTCCCTCTCTCGTTTCCGTTTGGGCTCCCGGCCAAGGATTAACCCCTCGGCAGAGACTCTCTAACTCGACCGCCGCGTGAGACCAATCGAGTAGTCCATCCTGTTTAGAGAGCATAGGGGCATGACTCACTCCCTCTGTAGGCTGTGTTACAAAGCGGAGAGCGCTCTCCTTCCCCGGTAGAATCCATCGATCAAGAGCCTCTGTTAAAGCGCGAGCAGAGAGCTCCGCTAACTTTAAAAAGAGGGTAGCTGAGTGATCATTTGGCTCAATGACACACTCTAGAGTATGGGCGACGGGACCCGTGTCCATGCCTTCATCTAATCGCATCACCGAGACACCTGTAACCGCTTCACCGTTGATCACTGCCCACTGTATGGGTGCCGCGCCACGATAAGCGGGTAAAAGGCTTGCATGAAGATTAATACAGCCCCAGAGAGGGAGTGTAAGATAACGTTTTGGTAAGATTTTACCATAGGCGATCACTACCGCTAGATCATACTTAAGCTCAACCAAACTCTCGTAGCTCTCTTGAGAGAGACGCGCCCACTGAAAGCATGGAAGTTTGAGTTCATCAGCGACAGCAGCGACCGGAGTACGCTGTAACCTTTTCCCTCGCCCTTTAGGACGATCAGGCTGACTCACCACCGCGACTACCTCTCCTCCTCTTTGAGTACACCATTGGTGAAGCGCTCGCAGCGAAGGGACAGCGAAGTCTGGAGTCCCCATAAAGAGGACTCGAGGAGAGCTCGGTAAAGGGAGAGAAGATAAGAGCTCATGTATATCACTCATTAATGATCCTATTTCTACTTAAGCGCTAGCATCAAGTATTCGGCGAGGAGTGGCTCTGCTCGAGAGATCGTCTCTTGGGAGGTCACTGTATTTGACCCTCTTAAGCCTTCTATATATGAGTGAAGAGTAGCGCTGCGCTCTAGTGGCTCTAGTAAATCCAAGAAGCTACGTCCCTCCAAATGATCAATCTCATGTTGAGCGCAGACTGCTTCTAACCCCTCGAGCTCTATTACGAACCAAGTCCCCAACTCATCTTGGGCCCTGAGGGTAATCGACGCGGCACGAGGGACAACGACCGAGAGCTCTGGGAAAGAGAGACACCCCTCGGTAGAATCAAGCTCCCCCTCGGCACGAATGATATTAGGGTTAGCACAGACTAATGGACGAGGGTCAGACACTCGCCCTCCACAGTCCATCACAAAGAGCCGCCGTGGGTCTGCGATTTGAGGCGCTGCGAGACCGATCCCCGGAGCATGATACATTATATGCCACATTTGCTCAATTCGATCAGTCAACGCTTGATCAAATCGTTCTATAGGCTGAGCTGGACTCCTCAATATTGGGTGAGGCCATTCAAGAATAGGTAGGAGTAAGGTATCGTCTGACTTCACTGAGGGCTCTCCACATCATTTATGAGTGATATGTCTCTTTGTTATCTTGGCATTTTTGTAGGAGGAGCAGGGTCATATGACTCGGGTATAATACTCTTCTCGGAGTACAACGGTTTCGAGAGAGAGTTCAAGTAGCGAACTCTTAGAGGAGGATGAGCTAATACACAATAGGCGTCATTAATGATATCGATCAACGGGGTCACTAATTCTTGGTCGCCTCGTTGTTCTGCGAGCCATTGCCGGTGTGACCGCCAAGCCTCAATGATCTCTTCATCCTTTGCTTCATAATCTAAACTTAAGAGCTGATAATAGTCTTCTGAGGAAGCTCTCTGAAAAAAATGTCTCAGCGGGCTCTCCTTATTAAGAGTCAGCTCCCCCAGTAAAGAGAAAGCATAACAAAGACTGAGAGTATCAAATACAGACAGACCGCTATCTTCAGAGAGTTCATTGATCGTTCTATGACCTTGAGCTCCGTTAACGGTGACTCTCTCCCGCTCGGTTAAACTGCTATCGAACAGATTAGAAGAACCAACAATGGGGATCTCTTTAGGCGTTCCAAAGACTTTGTATAGTTTGAGCTTGCCCATGGATTCTCTGATGCCATTCAAGAGTATTCTGATCGAGCTTAATTTAAAGCGCCTCAGGTCGGTTGGTCTCTGATAAGCCTCAACAGATAATATCCCTGATCGAACCTCAAAAAGACGATAAATAACTTTTAATAGAGCATACTCCATCGCGTCATCTAAGTGATCAACGACTGATGGAGAGAGCTCAAGTAGGGCTTCAATGAGCGCATCAACAGGGTCATGACCTCGATAAGCAGCCGTCGCTTTAAGCGCGGCCTCCGCTTCCATCTGAGAGAGGCTTGTATGTGAAATGAGTTGGTTCACGAGAGAGACGCAAAGGTCGCTAGATCTCACATAAACGATTTCTCCCTCAGAGATAGCTAGCAGCCATTGAGTAGAGGTTTGATACTCAGAGCTATCGCTCTTAATCGATAGAACTAATGAGAGTCTATGAGAGATAATATGAGCGAAGTATTCAGCGAAGGGACGATCATTAAGAGTGAGACGCTCTCCCCATGGCAAACTGGGGATTGGAGTCCCTGAATCGTTGGATGAGTGGCGGCGAGACTGCGGTGTGGGTTGAACGCCACCTAGGGTCATCATCGGGGTGAGGACTCCCTTGTCTGATATGGTCGATCTATTCAGCCTAGGAGAAGGGTGCGGTTGAATCACTGGAGGCGTCATAGATCCAGAGTTGGCGTCTTCCACAAGGCCATTCATTGGTGTTCGAGAGCTCTGTTTACCCATACTCGACTGCCTATCTACATCGGCGAGGGCCGCCTCTATATCACTAACCGAAAGCCCCTCACTCGAATACTCCTGCGAGAGCCTTTGACGATTTCTGTACCCTAAGGACATGCCTACGACCCTATTTTTACGATACGTTTGAAGTGGGTCCTCTTTGGCTGGACTAGAGAGATGAGTGTTCTCATGAGTAGACTCTAACTCATCATAGCTCCGCTCTACTCCCCCCAAGGTGATCCCTGCCCCAAAATGTCGGCTCGATAAGGTTAAGTAATCTCCTCGATTCGAGCCTCGGTTAGCCCCCCCTGTTTTGGGGGGAAAGTTAGCCAATAACAGCGGCATTTGGGTTTTATGAAAGTAGAGTCCATCAGCCCCTATCGCTAAAGCCTCTTCGAAGCTCTTAAGAGGGAGCTGCCCATCATTGAGGAGGAAAATAGAGGCGTTCTCACCCTTAGGTAGAGCTCTGATATGGTCACAGGCCTCTCTCGGATCTAAACCATTGAGGGAGAGATTAATCAGATAGACGCTATAGAGCTGATCTGTATAAAGGGTGTCAGCGCTCTCACTCCAAGAGATATTCCACCCTCTCACTTGAAGAGCATTAACAAATCTCTCTGCCCACTGACTATCATCATCTAGTAGTAGCAGGCGTTCATGTTTTTCAGACATCGCGCTTTTCTCCAATGATATGGGCTGCTCTTCCAGGATGACGAATCAGCACCGATCGCTGACCGATGATACTTTTCATGTGTGTCGCGATATGAGCAGCCTCTGATCGCTCACAGAGGATTTTCACGTGAGGTCCTGCATCCATCGTCGCCCAAGCAGCGGATCCTCGAGAGCGAAGCTGCTCCACTTCATCGAGTATCATTAAGCTCTTTGCTTTAAGGTACCGTAGAGGAGGCTTTGCGCTCCACATCGCAGCGTGCATCTTAAAGGTGGAGTGTTCCATGAGCTCTCCGAGCTTCCCTAAGTCACGTTCATTGACCGCTTCTGTAGCAGCGTTAAGATCATGTGGATGACTGCTCACCCATCGATCATAGTAAGGGCTCGTCAAGCGGGTCCGCTCCATTCCTTCACGAGAAGAGATCGCTTTAGGTCCTGGATCAACGATACAGATGACGAGTGCAAGTGACCATTCATCTCGTTCACAGAGCTGAGTCATTGTTCTCCCATCTGACTCCAATCGCACCAGGCCACCCTTAAGAGATCTAACCGCCGAGCCTGAACCAATACGTACTAGATCTATGAGTTGGCTTCCTCCATGAATGTCATTATTGAGCGAGGGATTAGGCCAGCCTAGAGCCGACCAAGCCGCTAGGCCTAAAGCAGCCATACCGCTTGCAGAGCTCGCTAAGCCTGAAGCAGTGGGGACTGTGTTCTTGCTCTCAACGACCGCGCTCACCTGACCCTGTTTTGCCCAGGAATGCCCCTCTGCCTCAGCATATTGGAGGAGGTGAGTCAGGAGCTTGTTCACCTTGGAGTCAAGCCTCTCCTGCCCATTGAGTATAAAGCGATGTTCAGCCCTCGATTCTTTTTTTTCCAACCAAGTGACCGTTGTCTCACTTCCCCATTCATCCAAGGTTAACGAGAGGCTGCCCACCGCAGGCCGATTAGAGTCAACATCCGCCTTTCCCCAATATTTGATCAAGGCGATGTTAACGCTCGCTGCAGCGCTCGCTGAGCCTAGACTATGTGAGGGGTGCTCAATGGATCTTGATGATAAAGACACGATAGTGATTACCCTTATTCTTAAATACCAATCGTTAGGGGGCTAACATAACTCTATAGTCTGTGGTCTTCAGACTCTCTTATACACTAATCTTAAACATTTGCCTAGTCACTGACGCTCTGCTCATCATATCTACTCATCATCTTCTTCCATGATGATCTCAAGAATTTGCGACCCATAATGAGCCCACTTCGCAGGCCCGAGACCTCGAATCGCTAAGAAGCCTTTCTGAGAGGAGGGGCGTTCAATGAGTAGAGCGTTTAATACAGCATCACTGAAAATGGCATAAGGAGGGATCTCTCGAGCTCGGGCTTGGGATGTTCTAAATCGTCTTAGCTTTTCTTTGAGGGACCCACTCCCTGAAGGCGTATCCTTGACGGTTAAGACAGGGTTCGCTTGCTCGATAGAGCGTGATTGATAAGTGCTAGCAGGACGAGAGATCTGACTGAGCGTGGTCTTTAACGCCTTTCCCCGATGGTGCTCTCTCTCCATACGTACCCACGTTACTTTAAGTCGATAAGGAGGATCGATCTTTCCTCTCATGACCTGCAAACCCATTGGGGTAAGCTGTAGACTTTTATATTGAGCGACTTCCCCACTCCTTAAAATGCGCTGCGCGAGAACGCACAGACCCGTTCCCATCATCATTGACATCAGCTCTTTACATGCCTCTGAGCCTATATGCTTCAATATTGAATAAGTGCTTAAATCCTTTAAGAATGTCTGAAGGAACCGAGCATTTGTAGACCCAGAAAGCATCTCTATTACCTTCCTCTGACCATAAACACCTTTCGCCCTAGCCACCCCAGAGAGGGCTTTGAGAGTAATTCGACGCTCATCTTCGCTCACTTCTCCGGTGGCTTCCATAATTGTTCGATAGGCCGCCTCACTGGCCTCACAGCGATCGCAAGTCGCTGGTGCAGGGCAGGAACCTGATGCCCCTTCACCAAAGTGTCTTAGAAGATGGGTATGACGACAATCGCTCGATTGGGCAAATTGCAACATCGACTCTAGATTCTGCAATTCATGGAAGCGCTGAGTCTCTAAATTAACGTGATCAAAAGGGAGAGCGCGCACATCCTCTATATTTATCCACTGTGGATTAAGCTCAATCGCGCTCCCCCATGCCTCTACATGAATGATCTTGGTGCTCTTAAATAGGCGGAGGACTGTATCGATCGGCTCGTCTGCTCTACCTAAACTCTGCTCTAATCGCTCCATAGTCGGCGCCGCTTCGAGGCTCTCTAAGCTAATACTCTTTAGCGTGTTCCATACGCGTTGAATATGCTCTATACTAGGGTTACTTCTACTGATTAAGAATTCATGGGTTCTCATATCAGCGAGCATGTAGAGTAGGAGACAATGAGCTGGCTGACGATCACGACCGGCTCGTCCAACCTCTTGATAGTAGCCTTCAAGAGTGCCGGGGAGGTCAAGGTGAATCACCGACCGTACATCAGCCCGGTCGACACCCATTCCAAAAGCATTGGTCGCGACTACGACTCTTACCTCTCCGCTCATAAAGCGCTCTTGGGCCTCATCTCTTTGCTTAGGGGTGAGTTTACCGTGATAAAAAGTCACTTGATCATTCCCAAGCACATCTCTGCAGATTTGGGCATATTTCTCTACTCGTTTGACAGTGCTTGAATAGATAACCACCGCTCCCTTTTGATCATCTTTAGAGATGATGTAGCTCAAGAAAGCCTCAAGTTGATCTCTCCGAGAGGCCTCTGAAGTACATAGTCTCGCCTCTAGATAGAGATTATCCCTAAGAAAACCAGCGACATGCGTACGAGCGTTTTCAAAGCGAAGCGTCTTTACAATGTCATCACTGACCAGCGGCGTCGCTGTCGCTGTACAGGCGATCACCCTCGGTGGGTTGAGATGATGAATATATTCACCCAAGCGTGCATAATGAGGTCTGAAGTTATGTCCCCATTTAGAGATACAGTGGGCTTCATCTACGGCAACCAAAGCGATGTTTAGCGTAGATATCACCCGCATGAAGTGCTCATTTTGAAATCGCTCTGGAGCGATATAAAGCAGCTTAAGCTCATCACGCTCTAGAGCGCTGATCACCTCTCTTTGCTCTTCAAGTTTCTGAGAGCTGTTAATGATCGCTGCCGGCACACCACGAGCGAGGAGGGCGTCTACTTGATCTTTCATAAGAGAGATCAAGGGGCTAATGACGAAAGTGACCCCTTCTAAACAGAGCGCAGGAAGTTGATAGCAGAGACTTTTACCCGCTCCCGTAGGCATAACCGCCAATGTAGGGTATCCTTCAAGAACAGATTCGATGACCTCTCTCTGCCCAGGGTGAAAATGCTCAAATCCAAAATACGATATCAACTGAGCTTCTAAGTCAATCATCGGCGCTGAGATCTGAGCAGATGAATGATCATGCGCTGTCTCTGTGCTGGGTTGAGACTCTGTGCTGGGTTGAGACTCTGTGCTGGGTTGAGACTCCGTAGTCTCTCGATCGAATGGAGTCTCAGACTCTAAAGAAGTACGATGTGTGTCTCCCATACTTTAGATCCCTTCTTCTCTCTCATCTGATATCTCTGTGATAGACCTCAAGCAGTGCCTAATCGTATATGAACTCTTCCCTTGTGACTCATGATATGTCCTCGCTAGCAGATCAGCGACGAGCCCCAAAGAGAGCAGCTGTACACCGACAACAACTAAGAGAACACCTAACAGTAAAAGAGGTCGATCGGCGAGGGGCATTTGATAAAGAATCTTCTGCATGCTTAAATAAACACACACTGCCAAACCACCCATTAAGCTGATCAAACCAGCGAGCCCAAAGACCTGCATCGGCTTAACTAAAAACCCCTGCATAAAGCGAACCACGATCAGATCTAATATCACTCTAAAGGTTCTCCCTATTCCATATTTAGATCGACCAAACTCTCGGGCTCGATGATTGACCTTAACCTCATGAATCGTCGCCCCTGTCCAAGACGCGATCGCTGGTATAAAGCGATGGAGCTCACCATAGAGTTTAAGATGTTTGGCGAGGTCAGCTCTGATCAGTTTAAGACTACATCCATAATCATGAAGCTGAACACCGGTTACCCGACCGATAATCCGATTGGCGATCATCGAGGGTAAACGACGATTAAGCCATCGATCTTTGCGAGCCGCGCGCCAGCCGACAACCATATCAAATCCATCATCACTGTATTCTGTAGCGATGAGTTGACTAGGCTTAAATAGTGGCGCGTCTTCTATTGCTCCTCTCTTACTTTGATCATTCTCTTGTCTTCGGTCACCCCATAATAAGCGCCACATCCGAGGAATATCATGAGGATCATTTTGGAGATCAGCGTCCATGAAGGCGATCGCGCTCCCTTGAGCAAGGTCTAAACCCGCTTGCATCGCTGCGCTTTGACCAAAATTTCTGCGAAAGCGAACCGCGACCACCTCGGGAAAAGGGCTCATAAGATCTCGTAATACATTGAAACTCTGGTCGTGAGACCCATCATCAATACAGAGGACTTCAAAGCTCAGCCCTGTCGGTCTGAGCACCTCTATAATCTCTTCGATTAGGCGCGGTAAACTCTCCTCTTCTTCAAAGATCGGTAGGATGATCGAGAGGTCAACTTGAGCAAGATTCATCGCTTGTTCTCTTTCTTGAGAGCCCCTCTCATGACAGAGAGGCTGCGCTAATAACAGCAGCTTTGATCTGAATATGCCGAATCATAATGTGAGGTCAACTTCTATCACCGTTCGATGGCTCTCATCATCGTGACTTTAGACAGCCTCTTCTAGATGGTGTATCAATGAAGATCTACCATACACTATTTAAACCCCTTATGAGTCTCATCATGTCACTAACATCTTCAATAAAAGTTAATGAGCTCAACACAAAAGCGATGGAGACCATCGCTCATTTAAATGAGATTTTACTCTCTGAGAAGAGGAAGTCTGCGATCCCTTGGGCGAGTCAAGTGAGAATAGATAAGGCTCTTCTTTTAATTTTGATAGATGCTGACAGTTTAGGTGATAAAGAGGCAATACAATGGCTTAATAGTTTTGAACAGACGGCTGTGCAATGTGATATTCACCTCTGCTCTAACCGACCCTTCACTCAGCTCTCAGCACAACTCACTACCGATGCACAAAGCCTCGTTTCACGGTCTACAGTGAGACTCCATCTGCACCTCGTGGCCAAGGGAGCGAACCGAGCAGACCAAGCGCTAATTGAGATCGGAGAGACAGCGCTTAAGAGCGCAGAACACTCAGCGGTGATCGTCTGTACTCAAGATCGTGATCTCTTACCGATCATTAATCTATGGAAGAGGTCAAATCGAGCTGCGTTTGTCGCTCCTCTAAGACTCGATGACAGCAGTCAATATCTGATAAAACGCTGTCAAAAGCAGGGGATCAGCCTCATCGATCGTCACTTGAAGGCATTAGTGATCTAAACTTCTCTCCTGAGGAGAACGGGTTCGCATTAAGATCATCAATAAGATCAATCCGGGGAGAGCTAATAAGGAAGTTAATGCGAAGTAGAGAGCCCACCCTCCCTGTACTCCATAGCTCGCCTTAGACCACTCAACAGCCCAACCACTTCCCGCTTGAATAAAAGTCTTTAGAACCGACGAGAGAGCGCTCAAAAAGGCGAAGTGAGTCGCGGCATATTTTCGATCACAAAGAGAGCTAATGTAAGCGACAAAGGTTGCATTCACCATTCCTAATGCGAGGTCTTGGACGCCAATACTTACATAGAGGAAAGAGACAGAGTGTCCGATGAGAGACTGAGCACTCAACGTCAAGTTAGAGAGCGCTTGCGCAATACCAGCGACCACCATCACCTTCATCAAGCCGACCCTGTAGACCAGCCATCCGCCTAGGAGTGTACCTATGATCGTCGCGATTAACCCCCAAGATTTAGCGACCGTAGCGATCTCAATGGCTGTGAAACCTAGCTCACTCAAACTAGGGAAGAGGAAGAGGCCTAGGAGATGGTCACCGAGACGAAAGACACATACAAAGAGGAGGATTATCAACCAGCGATCGCCCCAACGCTCCCTGGCTTCGGAGATGAGGCTCGGCTTACCCTTGCGTCGATGATAACCGCCTGCGAGGAGCGCGATAATCACGACGATGATCAAGAAAGCAGCGCTCTGTTTCACCCCCTTAGTGATCGATGTCATCAGCTCTCGGTCAAGATCTAAAATGGTCGAGAGAGAGCTGCGGAGCATCACTAATATAAAAGGAGAGAGGGTAATGAGCGTCGTGCATAACATGAGCCAGCGTGGGGCTGGGCGCATCGGGAACACCTCAGCTTCTGATCGCTCCCTCTGCACTCTCTTGGTTGAGGTATATAGTGAGACGAATGTTCCTGCGCCCACCAAGACTGCCAATGAGAGATAGACCCAACGCCAAGGGAGATATGCAGACATCAAGAGCGCGCCGGCGCTGGAGATAAACATCCCTATTCGATATCCTAAAGTCGCCACCGAAGCGCCGACCCCTTGTTCATCATCTTCAAGTACATCTACCCGCCAACCGTCTACTGCTATATCTTGGCTCGCCGAAAAAAAAGAGGTAAGTAGAGCAAGGAGGGCGATGAGTTCCACATCCCTATTTGGGTTAAGCATACTCATCGCGATCAGTGAACCCAATAGACCTATCTGACTATAGATCATCCATCCAGAGCGACCCCTCTTGAGCAACGGCGCTTGAAAGAGATCAAAGAGAGGAGCCCATAAAAACTTAAAGGCATAGGGTAAGGAGGTGAGCGCGAAGAGCCCCACCGTCTTCATCGAGATCCCTTCGGTAGTCAGCCAATAGCCTAAGGTACTATGAGTGAGTGACCAAGGGAGGCCACTGATCACCCCTAAGGCAGTGATCGCTAAGATTCTACGATCCCAATAAATACTCAGCTTGGGAGCCTCTGTTCGACTCTTGTCGCTCATAAACTCTCCCTGAGACTAGGATTCTCGTCTCCTAAAGTCGATGACATGTCATCGATCATTTAGGGAGATAGATCTCAACCTTAGCCTTCGCTTTTAGCTTCTCGATGAGGTCTTGTCGAGCAGTGCGGTTGGCACGGTTCTTTAGCGTACGAGAGATGCTCTCTTTAACCTCATCAAAGGGACGAGTACGAGGCTCTTTACGCTCTACGACACGGATAATATGCCATCCAAAGCGAGTCTTTACGGGGTCAGAGACCTGTCCAATCTTCATGGAGAAGGCGGCTTGATCAAACTCTTTCACCATTCGGTTACGAGCGAAGAAAGATAGGTCGCCTCCACGAGGGGCCGTTGGACCCTCTGAGTGCTTCTTAGCCAGGGCTGCGAACGCATCATCTGAGCTGTTCTTTTTAGCCTCAGCAGCAATCTTATCAGCCTTGGCCTTCACCTCGGCGATTTGCGCTGGGGTCGCGCCTTTTGGAGTTTTTAGTAAAATGTGACGAGCGCGAACTTGCTCACGGACTTTATACTTCGCTTGATTATCATCGAAGTACTTTTGTACTTGCTTGTCAGTGACCTTTTTACCGCCGAGCTTCTCGAGGAGGTTTCGTAGTTTAAGGTTCTTGGATAGATTAGCCTTCACTCCATCTTCAGTGAGTTTGGCATTTTTAAGGTAGCTGTTGAAGCGCTCATCGGTCTTAAACATCGCCTTATATTGGTCAAACTCTTTTTTGAGCATCACGGGGTCAATGCTGATCTTAACGCGCTCCGCTTCTTGGGCGATGAGCGCCTCTTCAACTAGGCGCTTTACAATAGAGTCTCGATAGCGAGCGTCAATCTTTCGAGGGACTGGTCGCTTGCGTGCTTTAAAGGTTTGAGTAAAGCGATCATATTTATTTTGAAACTCAGTGAGCTTAATCCCTTGTCCATTGACTGAGGCGATATCACCATTCTTTCCCTTTACGGGTGGCAATGGAGGCTCATTACTCTTGGTAACTTTAGAGACACGCTTCGCTCCTGTCTGAGTGGCAGGCTTCTGAGCGATCCGCTTGACTTTAGGGTTGAGCCCTTTTTTGGCGGTCTTAATTGTCTTAAGATTCAGCTTTGGGGCGGGGTCTGCGAGTGAGACTGAAGCGCTCAAAAGCATGCTCGCTCCGAGCATGAGTGAGGTAATTCTCATGGGTACTCCTTTTGGGTTTGAGAGGATGTCATTAATGTAAATGCGAAATCACATTGACCATAACGCGGTCAAGATTCAATATCATCCATCTGTTTTAATGGCTTGGAGTGTAACTGAGTTTTATGTGGAGTCAACTGAGTGATTTAAGTCTTCGAGGTGAGCGTTTCATTATCGCCACTGTGACCGACACCGGAGGGTCGACTCCTAGAAAACTTGGAGCACAGCTTGTGATCACCCTCCACACCATCATCGGAACCATTGGTGGAGGAGCGATAGAGCAGAGAATTATCAATGAGGCGCGACATATCCTCAACTCACCCCCTCAACGCTCATCCATCTCTTGGGTGAGCGTCCATCTCTCCCATGATCTCGGGATGTGTTGTGGAGGAAATATGACCATTATGCTTCATGATCACATTCCTTATCCGAAACTCTATATTTTTGGTGCAGGTCACATCGGAACGAGCCTCGCTCAGGTCTCTCTGATCGCGGGATTTAAAGTCTCAGTCATCGATGACCGAGAAGAGTGGGCTGATGAGACACGATTTCCGGTTGAGATAGAGGTCATATGTGATGATCCCGAGCACTTCTTGAAGAGCTCACCGCTTACATCAGCAGATTATGCTGTGATCACTACCTATGATCATGGTCTAGATGAGAGGCTTATCGCTGCTCTCTCGGTTAATCCGCTCACCTACCTTGGCTTGATTGGAAGTAAAGCGAAATGGGCGAGGTTTGAAAAGAGACTTCAAGCTCGTTCAGACCTTGAGTACCTCTCCCGTGTACAATGCCCCATGGGGATAAATATAGGAGCACATACTCCCGAAGAGATCGCGGTCAGCGTCACTGCTGAGCTCATCTCCACTCGACGTCAGTCTCCTCATTCACATTCTCCCAACTCAAAGATCCACACGCTCTAGCTCCCCCACCCTTTCAAACCCCTCGTTATTCATATTCATCAGTCCCTCAGAGGAGGCTAATCTATGTTCTCGACTCTCTTGGAGATCGCCTGGGGCGATCGCGCTAACTTCTTGAATCAGCTCTTCAGTATCATGCTCGTTATGATCACCGTGACTCAAGCCTTTAGGTTTTTTGTTTTTTGGGATCGAATTAATCAATGGTCAAGAGCTTTTGTAAGCGCCAAAATAGCCTTTGACCGAGAGAAAACTGTTGAGCTTCAGAGTCGACTCGATGAGCTACAACCTCCTCATTCTGCTTCAGATCAGCTATGGATCGTCATTCCACCGGTCTTGATTATGTTTGGCCTTATCGGGACATTCATCGGACTTACCTTAGCTTTAGCTGTGATTCCCTTTGGAGGATCGCCCGCCGATATTCAAAAGGGTGTGCAAGAGGCGCTACCGAGTATGGGAAGCGCTTTCTGGACCAGCTTATCGGCGATCTGTTCATCCTTAGTAATCCGCCTGACAACCATGTTTATGGAGTCAATGTTCAAGAGGCGAGTCTTAAATGTGATCGTCACTGCTCACCCCCACTTAGTGCAATATATTGAGCGAGAAGCCTTCTTACAAAATAAGCCCGGCGCTCTCCTAAGACCCCACTCTCTCAGAGAGGTTCTCTGGCAACAACACATTGAGTTTAACAAGCAGATCGAGCGTTTAGGGAATGAAATCTCCTCCTCTATTAGAGTACTTCCTTTTGCGCTCCCTCAGCCCCCATTAAGCGCTAATACCAAGCATTCCACTACCACCACTGACTCGGCACCATCATCGATGGACTCGGCACCGCTATTAACGACTGATCAGTCGGAGAATAATGCACCGCACGCTGAGTCTCTCTCCACCTCCTCCCCTCAGGATCAAGAATCCCTCAATACACCATTGAATACGACGAGCTCTTCACTCACTCCTGGCTCTGTAGATATGCAAATACTGCTCTCTGAGATGCGTAAACAAACGGCGCTCTTGGAGCGACTCGTCGTGAACCAGCAAAGAGCTCATAGCTCACAACGTATCGCGCTCGCGACTCAAGGTTTCCAGAGCCTGAATCTCGACGAGAGGGGTGAAAGAGAGGGATCGAGATGATCTATGACGAGAATGGACTCCCCCTCCCCGAAGACCCTTGGTCGAGCATCGTCGATCTCATGAGCGCTCTGGTACTGGTCCTCTTCTTGGCGGTCATCTTCTTTGTGACCAATTTTAGTGAAGTCAGCGCCGCCTTAGAAGTAGAGAGAGAGACTCTCGAGACTCGCTCTGTCGCCTTACAAAATACCCAAAAGAAGCTCAATAGCGCCAATGCTCAAAATCTTGACCTTATCGCTCGGGAGGAACGCCTAAACGCCGAAAAGAAGAGTCTTATCGACGAGAAGCAGAGTTTAATGTCCGAGAAACAAGGCTTAATCTCCGAGAGAGAAGGGCTAGTCGCTGATAAAGCTAAACTTGAGTCTCAACAATCTATCCTCATCAAAGATCGCGATGATCTCGCCGCAGACCGAGCGAGCTTATTAAGAGAGCAAGAAACGCTTAAGGCTGAGCGAGTGAGACTCCTTGAAGAACGGACAGAGCTCCGCACGGAGAGCCAAAGACTTCTAGGAGACAAAGAGAGGCTACTGGGGGATAAAAGCGCACTCACTAGCGAAACTGAGAAACTTAACGCTAAAGTGTTAGCCTTGCAGTCAGCGATTAAAGAGGCTGCTTCAAAGCAATCTCGATTGATGGAGGGCTTAGCTACCTCATTTAAAGAAAGTAACGCTCAAGGAGTCAGCGTTGATCGAGAAGGTGGTAAAATAATCCTCAAAAGTGAGGTTTTATTCGCCAAAGGAGAGTCATCGCTCACTCCAAGTGGACAGGAGAGTGTACAGCAAGTCTTAAAAAGCCTCCTCAAGGTACTCAAGTCAAATGAGCTCAAAGATCAAGTAGAGGGAATTATGGTAGAGGGTCATACTAGCTCAAGTGGGGATGATGTTACTAATCTGAATTTATCTGCTGAGAGAGCCCTCAATACCCTCGAATATATTCTCTCCTCTTCTCAACTACAGTCGAGCAGTCGAAGAGTTCAAAAACTCTTCTTTGCCGGTGCCTTTGGTGAGAGTAGACCTGTACTCACCGCCGGTGGCCAAGAAAACTCCGTAAAGAGCCGTCGGATTGAGATTCGCTTATTATTTAATCAATCTCAAGTTAAGAGCCTCGCTCATGCGATCTCCCAGTAACTCAAACCATCGTGAGACCATCATGGATCAACAGCAAAAAACATCTCCACTAGCGGCAACAGCTAACTCTCCGCACTCTGCTGTCACCTCGGATCACTCTTTAACGACACCGAGCTGGATAGAAGATGAAGTGGTGATTTCTAGGGCTCACCATAACATCGATGGGGTCAATCAAGGGAGTTTGAGTGATCTTCAATTTAGACCAAACGCTTCTTTTCACCCCATAAGAGAGGTCAATCTTGATCAAGATCACTGTATTCTCCTCTTTGATCGCCCCATTCGTCGAGTAGATCGTTCGGTGAGTCGTGATGAAGTGCTCTTACTCATCCACAGTATAAGAAGAGGAGAGCGGGAGCTCGCTCTTGGTCAAGCCGTCTACCTCTATCCTAGCGTTGAGGCTTTTGGATTAAGCTCTCAGGGGAAGTTGCGAATCGTTCTCAGAAATTGTCGACCAAAAGGGAGATATGAGAAAGCCGGGAGAGAGCGGATCACGGTGTTAGCTTTTTTACAGCTCATCGAAGCCCATGCTCCTCAACTTTGGGTCACTCTAAGCCCGATTAGTCATCAACTCAGTAATATCCAACAGCTCGAAGAGGCGCTCGAGACCTCTTCTGTATTAAAGAAGATTATGAAAGGCGTTTGGCGTTTATCTCTCTATCTTCTTTTCCTGTGGTTAATCTCTATCCCTATCGCTATTTTGGGACCTCCTGCATTGAAGGAGCCACTACGCGTTTACTATCATCCCTTCTTTGAGAGCTTGAGCGAGATGATGTCTCCTGCCCCTCCCTCATCTACGATCCCCAATGAAGAAGAGCCTGATCGAGTCCCTTCACCAATAGCGCCTAATCTCCTAACAGAACCTCAGCCCTCTGCTCCCTCTGCTCCCTCTGCTCCCTCTGCTCCCTCTGCTCCTTGAATACCGCTCCATAGCAAATGAAGAAAATACTCTTGGTTTCCTTTAGCTCCTTTGGTCTGTGAGGCTTTGGTGTTGAGATGAGTCCAACCCATCGCTATCAGTTGTTCCTTCACCCTGTGAAGCGCTATCATACGAGCCTCTTCATCGAACACCACGCCGCCCTCACTACTATTAAGTAGCTCCTCAGTAGAAAGCTCAAACTGGGGCTTCACGAGGAGGATGCCCACAGCTCCCGGCTTAAGAAATTTAAGCGCAGGAGTGACTAACCGAGCTAAGCTATTGAAGGAGAGATCGGCGACACAGAGGTCACACAGTTCGGGAACTTGAGCAGAGGTCAAGTTACGTATATGGGTGCCCTCAATAACCACTACTCGCGGATGAGTCACGAGTCGTCTATGAGCTAATCCTTTGCCGACATCAACACCATAGACCTTCTCCGCTCCCCATTGAATAAGGCAATCAGTGAAACCGCCAGTGCTCATCCCTAAATCTAAACAAGTATACCCCGAGGGATCTACTCCTAGCTGACGAAGAGCGCTCTCCATCTTCAATCCCCCTCGTCCAACATATCCGTGGCCTCGACGCGGACGCCATCGTAGAGGACTATCAGTTGACAGATGCTCTCCAGCCTTTTGAATTGGACGGTCTTCAGAGAGGATTTCCCCCGCCATAATCATACCTTGAGCCTGACCAATATGCTCAGCGAAACCTCTCTCGACTACGAGCTCGTCGGCCCGTATACGTTTAGTCCGCTTTCGTTCAGTTCGTGTGGAGCCTTCTGCCCCATTCCTTAACTGTTCTCGTTTAGCAGAGCCTGTCAACTTAAACTACCTTTGGTTCTTAAGTTAAACCACTCAGGGCTATTCAGTTAAACCGTCTTGAGTTCTAGCTCTAGCTCGGTTTTATTTCTCTCTTAGGCTACTCTACGACGATATACTAGCGCGAAGAGTCCTGCGAAGATAAAGAAGAGATGTGGAGAACGGTGATTGTGCTGAGCGCAAGAGCCATTAGCGAGAGCGGCACCCTCCGCGACGAGACGAGCAGTGAAGGTCGACGAAGCGTTCACTTCGTTAGTCTCTGCGTCGGCTCCAACGGTGGTAGCGGTGATCTCGATGATGTACTCACCAGCAACCTCTGGTATGAAGGTCGGCTCTTGACCCTCTGCATAACGATATTCAAATGGCGCTGATTCACTGACCACTCCAACAGCGTTCGTAACCGCAACTGAGGCTCCTGCAGGCGCGCTTATTACTCGCCAGCTGTAATCCATCTCTTGGTTCTCACGGTTAACGAATAATCGAAGTCGTGTCTTATCCCCTGTATTGACGAGGAAACTTGGGGTGTAAACTTGAAGGCTCTCTTGAGGGTCGAGACAATTGCTCTCGTCTCCGTATACAACGAAACAGAATCGCTCATCACAAGCGTCACCGATCTGATCTCGGTCTTGATCGAGCTGTTTGCCCTCTATCATTGGATTAGCAACCTCTGGGCAGTTGTCGAGGAGATCAATAATGTTGTCATTATCGTCGTCATCGTCGCACTGATTACCCTTGAGATCACCGTCTAGATCAAGTTGCTCAGGGTTATAAACGCCTGGACAGTTATCGATGATCGATGATCCTTCTGGACCAATCTCAAATACTCCGTCTCCATCAACGTCAGGAAAACAGGTAGAGAGCTGTGACTCATCAGGTGATTCGACTTCTCTCTTCATTGGACATGGATCAGAGATGGAAGGGATCCCATCTCCATCGATATCGTCATCACAAGCGTCACCAATACCATCGAGATCAAGGTCAGGTTGTTTGTTGTCGGCAGCGAAAGGGTTGTGAATATTGGGACAGTTATCAACCTCATTATTGATCTCATCACCGTCAAGATCTAAGTCGCAGAGGTCACCGAAGCTATCTCCATCTTTATTAAGTTGGAGAGGGTTATTGGTGTTGAGACAATTGTCACACATGTCTCCAAAACCGTCCCCATCTTGATCGAGTTGGTCCATATTTCTTACGCGAGGACAGTTATCTTGTGGATCTTCGATACCATCATCATCGAAATCATCAGCGTTCTGGTAGGTATCACCTAAGTCAGTGTTTGCGATGAGTACTGATCCACCGCCTCCACCGCCCCCACCAGACATATTGGGTGTTCCACAAGCCCCGTGATTATTATCGCACTCAAAAGAAGGCGGTAGTTCGTCCTCAGCATGTACATTGTTTAAACCCAAAGAAAAAGTACATAGGGCCAATGTAAATTTATTCATATCCCCCCCTTTATAAAATCCAAAAACGCAAACCTTAAGATACCAACAGGTAGAATAGTGTCCTGAGACAAAAAGTTCAAGGAGATAAAAACAGCTTTCTCGTAATATATGCTGTCACCAGACTTGCTAAGAATGAGTAACTTAACTGCTGAGGTGATAAGAATCTATAAGACTTCTCTCCTATAGCTATTGCATGCCGGATCATTTAATGACATAGCGAACATATTAAATTTTAAGTCTCGTTTCTGTATGAGCGTTCGCTGTAAAAGCGACCTACAGTATTTAGAAGAGTTGATCTCGAGATCACCGCTCTTTGATCTCTCACACGCTCTTAATACCAAGCACTTGACTAAAAACGTTGTCAACTGAGCAACTCACCTGCAGACCAAATAAATCATTATCAAATATATGTCGAACGCAGCCCAACAGCTTCCATCTTGTCCGCACCCAGAAGAGGTTAACCGTACCCGTGCTCGATGGGTCGATGAAGCGACTCGCTTTATTAATGAGTGCCCGGCCGACGTTGATGATGCTGAGATCTATATTAAGCTAGTGAGTACTCAGGGGTGGCGTTTCTCGCAACAGAACCTTAGCCCACTCACACTCCCTCCTCAGGGCGAGACCTTTATACGCCTCTTTCGAGGAGGTCACACGGTTTGGGGGCGTTTTCCTTTATCAAGCGCTCAGTGGAAGAGAGGAGTGGCAGAGCTCGCCGAGGCTTTCCCCCCCGAGAGGGTCGGTCTATACAGGCCACCAAAGCCCATGCCTCAATTCCCACGTCCTAATACTTTTGACCCTCGCTTTCATCATTTACTCGGTGAGGGTTATAAGTTGCAGAGGCTCGCCCATGCTATCAGTGATAACACTTGGCATGAAGGAGAGCGGTTTAAAGACCTCGCTCAACTCACCTCAGTACAAGGACGGGCGATCCTCCATCTCACTCACCGTATTGTCTGTAACGGCCAAGGTTTAGTTGAAGACTCTCGTATGCACTTAGAGGCTGGAGTGAAGATCAATAAGTATTTCTCTGACCGTAAACAATCGATTTATGCTCCAGCGAGTCTACTCCCTTGGGCGCTCATGGGATCGTCCTTATGGCGTAAAAGAGCCCCTCTTGTGCACAGTCACACACAGAGCTCTGGCTACAAGGAAGTCATCTTGGCGCCAAGAGTCCTTGAGAAGTTACTTCGTCAACGTCTGCCTTTCGTTTGCACTCACCGTCATTTTGAACCTCAAGCTCAAGTGGGTCATGAGGGCTTGACACTGACTTATGACCCTAAAGCAGACGGTATGGTAGAGGCCTCACCTTTTGATGACCTCGGTCGACCGAGAGATCCAACTCCACTCATACTCAATGGCGCTCTCATGTCGTCATTTGCGATCAATCCGCTTGGAGCTCAATGGTCACCACAAGGACTTAGGCCTAATTTAGGCACTTTTTTCATTACTCCCGGTGAGCGTAACCATGCGGAGATTCTCAATGAGATCCAAAGAGACCAAGAGGTACAACGCCGCCTAGGAGCTAACTCAAGCTCTCGAGTGGAGATACAAGTTGAAAATGCGATATTAGAAGCACCTGATGAAAGAGGTGCGAACGGATTTAGCTTGAAACTCACCGAGGCGATCAGCTCTGATCACCAACTCCTCGCTCCTGAAAAATATAAGCTCTCAGGGACGGTAGCGAGTACCGCCGAAGGTCCTGGACTCTTAGAAGACATTGAGTTTTCAAAGGAGGTCGTGGACACAGGGACGGCGGTACTTCCTTACGCCAGAGTTCGTCTCTATCTCCATCTTAATTAGCGATACGCACCTTTAGGTCTATTGATCTCTCAAGAGTCAAAATATAGAGATGGTGAATACTAGTGATTAATCTACAGAGAGTTATGGAGCTTCAGACCCGCTTAGCCACCCCTAAAGCTGGCTTAAGTGGAATCAAAGTGAGTATTATCAGCGCTACATTTAAATATAGGCGCTCTTACCAAGAGAATTTGTGGGCAGAGTCTCTAGCTGATCTCGGAGCGACCGTATCGATTTTCGCCCCGATTATGAAAAATTCGAAAACTCAGACTCGAGACAAGCCAACACCTATCACACAGTATAGTCCTTTGGGTTCGACATACCACTTAATCGAGATCCCTTCTCACGTATTACCAAAACACCAGGTGTTAACTGATCAGCTCGCTGACCAACTCGTGGAGAGCACACCGGATCTCATCGTGTGGTGTGGGTGTATCATGTTCTTTGGCCGAGCGGCCTATCTAGATGATAGATTGAGCGGAATTCCACTCATCAGCATGTATAGCTTGACTAGAAAGGGTCGACATTCCTTCAAGTGGTTTGGCTCAGGTCTCTCATTGGGAGAACGCCTTAAAAGTTTCGCCTTCCAAACCATTAGAGCACCGGTGCTTACTCAGAGCATAAAACGCGCCCAGTTAACGGTCGCCAGTACCCCCGAGTGTACAGATATTATGCGTCAATATGTATGGGGTCAGTCTCGAATCGAATGGGCTAGGAAACATGAGGAATTCCCCTTAGGTTTCTGTGGACATACATTCTCCTATGATCCAGAGCGACGACGCTCTGCGCGAGAGACCCTCCCCATAGGTCCTACTGATGTAGTGATCATCGTCTCTAGTCGCTTTGAACAGGATAAATGGTCTGCGTTAGATGTCGCTTATCAGTCGATAGAGTCATTTTTCGAACGACTCGACTCTAAACAAAAGCTAGAGACACACATGATCTGGGTAGGGGCTAAAGATAATGAAGTGTCCCATCGATTTAGAGCTCGCCTTGATCAATCGTCTTATCGACCACAACACCACCTCATTTCATTCCTAGATCGTCAACGGCTCTCTACTTTTTTTCATGCCGCTGATCTAGCACTGTTCTCTCAAGCAAGCATCTCTTGTCAAGAGGCACTTGGCACCGGACTGGTCGTCCTCTGTCCCCCCGACCCAAGTCTTGATCACCTGCAAAAGTATACACCAAGATTTAAGCAGAGACCTATTGAGGAATGGGTTGAAGTTCTCTTAGAGCTCTCTACCTCATTGCGCAATGAGAATCACAATGACTTGGAGCGATCGTCTTCTGTTGAGCCGAGGCAGCGCACTATCCCTTCGCCAAGAGAGCTCTCAGCGACCTCAGCACAAAGTTTAGCTTATATTGAACAGGTTCCCAATGTTTTGAGGGCCTTGAGCCAAAAAATAATTTCATCATAAACTCATCCCTATCCTATCATTTACCTCATTCTATTATAGAGAAGCCTTCAGTCAGTATGTACACAGGATCAATGCCAGATATAGCTCTCCGACAACTCTTGGAGGTATGGTGGGTATTTTTAATGGGTGGTCTCATTACTGCGCTATGGCTATTTTGGGGCGAGCAGCGGTGGCGATCACTTCTAGGCTCAACAAATATGGGGGAGGTTGGACAAACAGCGATTGACTTAAGTTCGGGAGAGCTCACCTCACGAGGAGCTCGATCAAAGAAAAGTATCTATCATTATGCTCCAACGATAGGCATTACGATCTGTATAATCATTGGCCTCGGGCGAGCCTGGCAGATGATGTGGATTGGTGACGATGCTTTTATCTCTATGCGCTACAGCGAGATGTTCGCTCGTGGTGAGGGGCTAGTGTTTAACCAAGGAGAGTGGGTTGAAGGGTACACTAATTTCTTATGGACGCTGCTCTTAGGACTCCTCGGCAGCATCGGACTCCCCTTGCCTCAAAGCGCGATCATCGGAGATCTCCTCAGCTTTGCTGGTGTGACCTGGATGACGCACAAGATTTGTACTCACGTTAATCTCTCTATACTCCCTGCAGTGGTTATGAGCGCCTCATATCCTTGTGTGGTTTTCGCGACCTCTGGTCTTGAGACCATGCCTGCGGCATATCTCATGCTATGTGGTGTTTACCTTCTTCTCATCGACCGACCACTCCTCTCAGGCTTAGGATTTATCGCTAGCGCCTTGATGCGTCCTGACCACTTGCTCTTTTGGGGCTGTGGTGGACTCAGCTTACTCTTGACTCACCTCTATCAACACAGTGGCCCGCTACGGAAGAGACTCCGTTGGGAGATATATACTCGCTATTCGACACCTCTCATCGCTATTTATCTCCCCTATTTCTTTTGGAGAATGAATGCTTATGGCCACGTATTTCCAAATACCTACTATGCTAAATCAGGTAACCTCACTTATTGGTCTCAAGGAGCGCTCTATCTTAGCTCCTTCCTGATTGGGAGCGGTATTTGGTGGATTCTGTTAACTCTCCTAGTCACTATGATCGCGAGGCTATGGAAAAGAGGAAATACACACTCGTTTCACACTCATGTAGAGGAGAGAGCTCAAGGACAAGTAACACTCATAATATTTAGCGTTCTGTCGATATTGATCTTTACCACTTATGTCGTGAAGGTCGGTGGTGATTTCATGCTATACCGGTTCTTTATTGTCCTCATCCCCCTCTTTTGGTTTCTCATTTGCTCTCTTCCCAACAGTAGATGGAGTCGCCTCTCTTTAGTGATCGCTGTCGGGCTCGCTATCAGCCCCATACAGCTCGTAAAGCCGTTCAGGAAAATGTGGGGACTCGCTGCGGAAGAGAGTTTCTATCGAGTTAAATCATTCACCCCCCTCAAACTTCGCTCTAAATATGCGATCGCTGGTCAAGTTCTCAATCTCCTAAATCAAGAGACGAAGTCAACGCTTAGGGTCGCTGTAGACTGTGTTGGAATGATCGGTTTCTATGGTGATGTAAGGGTCTTTGATTTATTTGGCTTAACCTCACCGAGAGTCGCTCATAAGCCCCTAAAAAAAAGAGGGCGCCCAGGCCATGAGAAGTTTGGAACTCTGAGAGATGCTCTCACAGAGAAGTCTAGTTTGAGTACTGTCGATCTTTGGCGTCGAGCGGGCTATAAGAGATATAACGCTTTCATCCATTTTCGAATTCGAGGGATAAAGTTCTACTTTCTCAAATATGATAATGAGGTTTACCAAGCTCTTCAACGCCTCAAAGAGAGAGGAGAGAAGGTCATCCTTCCTCACTCTATCAAGAGTGCAACGGCCAAAATCTTACTCCAGTCCCAAGAGGGACCCAACCCTCGGCTACTTCAGTTCGTGACCTATTTTTATGGCGAAGAGATTAAGCACCATACTGAACTCTCCCAAGCGGTAGAAGCACTAAAAATAGCCAAAAAGCCTAAGCCCACCCTACAGCGGTCTGCCAAGTCTGACATAGACCATGAGGGAAACTCTACAACACAGAGTGAAGATCAAGACACTGAGGGCTCGATCACAAATGTAAAAGAGAAGGGCGAGGTCAAACCTACCGATCCAAAACCAACATCCAAAGTGAAATTAAAGACCCGAAGATCACAAAAGAACAAGAAGCGCTCAACCAAGAAGCGCTCAACCAAGAAGCGCTCAACCAAGAAGCGCTCAACCA
The DNA here is from genome assembly GCA_943788935.1 of uncultured bacterium. GTDB lineage: Bacteria > Myxococcota_A > Bradymonadia > UBA7976 > VGTA01 > CAKZRU01. The sequence continues at coordinate 255,259 of CALSSE010000003.1, forward strand.
AGAAGCGCTCAATCAAGAAGCGCTCAACCAAGAAGCGCTCAACCAAGAAGTAATAAAACAGGCTGAGAACCACCAAATATCTTGCATGAGGAGTGGTCGCTTACGATTGCGGCTAGCCCTCGATGGTCTCATGATGATGATAGGCTCGCCGAGCATAGATTAAAGCAGCCTCATCACTCTCTTCGAGCTCCACCGCCTGAGCTTGAGCTATAAATAGAGTGTGATCACCGGTATCGACTCTACTAATAATCCTGCAGGCGACCCTCGCCAAGCTCCCTTTAACAGCTGGAAGGTCGTCTACTTCAATAATCTCGGGACAGAAGTCATCTTTTACCATACCCGCAAAGTGATTACTCACCGAAGACTGACTCGCCGCTAATATACTCACGCTGTAGCGGTCTTGACTCATGAGATGGGCGTGCATTTGAGCTGTTTTAGCGACACTCTCTAAGACGAGAGGTGGATCAAGAGAGACGCTGATAAAGGCGCTTGCTGTCATTCCTATAGAATGCCCCTCTTCACCATGAGTCATAATGACCGTCACACCACTAGGAAAGCGACTCATCGCTTCCTTAAACTCCTGCTCTGATGGTTTAATTTGAGGGTGAAATCCACTCATAGCGCTCTCCATACATAGATGAGATGATCACTAAGACAATGCGTGACTCTCATTATTGCTAATAGGTCAAAGACATCGAAGTAATAAAACTGATCGCTGATGTCTACTAGAACAGTATCTCTTCTTGGTGATTAAACAGATCTATATGCTTACATAGACACCATAGATTATATCGAGTGACTTTTAAGACTTACATGATCATCAACTGATGTAAAATAAATCCTCATCAACGCTGTGAATGATTGACCATAGATCAATCTTCGTTGATCATCCTTCCCATCACTGAGGAGAGTTGTTGGACAGACAGGAGGTTTGTCGACCCACTTCGGCCCACGGGTACACCCGCCGCTACTGCGATCAAGCCCTCTTCATCGAGGTAGGATGCATCAATCATGACCTGGCAAGAGCGACGCACCATGCTCTCCATTCGACCAAAATGTCTTGCTGGAAGAGCATATACTCCATAACAGAGGGCGAGACTCCGAGCGATCACCATATCGGGAGTGGTCGCTAAAATTACCGTTCGTGGTCTAAATCGACTCATCCGCTGTGCGGTACGACCACTTGATGTGGGTACAAGAATGGCATTTAGATTAAGATCTTGTGCAGCGAGCCACGCGCTCTTACAGATAAGCTCTGAGATGTCGGTCTCTAAAACCTCTGGGGGCGAGGTTTGCCCCGCTGCAAACTCTTGTTCAGCGATCTCTGCAATCCGCGACATCATTCGCACCGCATCAAATGGATATTTCCCGACGCTAGTCTCTGCGGAGAGCATGACCGCGTCCGCTCCCTCAAAGATGGCGTTCGCTACATCTGAAGTCTCCGCTCTTGTCGGTCGAGGGTTATTGATCATTGACTCAAGCATCTCAGTGGCCACGATGACGGACTTACCGGCTGCTCGACACGCCCGAATCATTCTCTTCTGAGCAACGGGTACACGCTCAGCAGGAATCTCAACCCCTAAATCTCCACGAGCGACCATAATCCCATCAGAAGCCTCGATGATCTCATTTAGATTGGCGATCGCGTATTGACTCTCTATCTTGGAGATCACCTTAGCGTGACCCCCCTCCGCTTCTATCAACTCCTTCACCTGCCGAACATCATTGGGGTCACCAACGAAAGAAGCAGCGAGGAAGTCAGCTCCTGAGCTTGCTGCGAAAGAGATATCAGCTTTATCTTGATCAGATAGAAAGGGCATAGGTAGTTTAACGCCAGGGATATTTACCCCCTTCTTTGACGTCAGAGTACCTCCTCTGAGAACCTCACATATAAGCGTATTCTCTGCCATAGATTTCGATTTAACCCTAACCTCCATTTGTCCATCTGCGATCAAGATCACTGTACCTACTTCGAGTGCAGTAGGGAGGTCTTCATAGGTCACACAGATCTCTTCTTTATTGGTCTCTCCCTGTGGATCTCCTTTAATCACTACATCTGTGCCTTCCCGAAGCTCAACAGGGCTTGGAGCCACTGTAGTTCTTACTTCAGGACCTTTGGTATCTACCAAGATAGCGACCTCATCAGAAAGGGTTCTTACATCCTCCATGATCGCGTCAGCTTCTTCTCGACTAGAGTGACTCATATTGATCCGAATCACGTTACAACCCGCCTCAATAAGGCGCTCTAAGTCCTCAATCGATCGTGTGCTTGGACCTAAGGTTGCGATTATTTTTGTTTTTCTCATCCTAAAGCTCACATTAAGTTACATTGTTTGAATGGGGCGTCTTTGAGGAGATAGTGACAGGACAAGATCTCTGTGTTAAGAGAAAAATGAAACTCAATACATTTTCATAAATTATATAAATATTTCAAGTGCATATAGATCTATCGATTCGACACATTTCAAAATTATCACTCATCCTCGGTGTGTTATATATCTCTCAATACTCTCTCTCTACCTTTTACATTGTATTAGAGCCTGATCACCGCTCTCTCATCTCGACCTCCACAGCCCTCTCTTGCCTGTGGACAGTCATCGAGGGCCATCAGAGTAAACTATTTAAAACCCTCCCCTTAATTGGTCTCCCCTTGTGGCGAGGGATGATGCCTTCTCTCTCCTTATCGATCGTGATCATCTGCCTACTCCACACTATCTCATTCCTTAATCTAAGCCCGCCGACTCCTCGATCGACTCTTCAACCGACTCTTCACTCAAGATCATTGATCACCTTATCTTGTCAGAAGAGTCTGTCGATCAAGCCAAATACAACTGTCAAGACGCCTTCACTCCAGCAGGTCACACAATCGCGTCAGTCTCCCATCTGTACCTATTTGGAGAATGATATACCCCTACGAGGTGAACTTACATTGCTGAGCGAATGGGGTGACCTCGAGAGTAGAGCGAGCACCATTCATCTCACAACAACCTCTCAGTCACCCTTGGTTGAGCTGTTCATCCTTGGATTAAGGCTTCTCCTCCTCTTCGTGATCACCTTAACTTGCACATACAGCGCTTATCCTTACCTAAGCGCTTCAATATCCATGATGCTAGTAGGGGTCGTGGAGATAATGATCACTCAACTCACATAGCTCAACTCACATAGCTCAACTCATATAGCTTTTATACAAGTGTACCGATGAACGCTTAATCTTTGATACTGACGATTAAACACTTGACCATAACTGTATACAGAGAGACCCGATCACCGTAAAATAATCCTAAATAGTCGATGTTTTGGCCACACTGATCACAGAGCGATCAATCTTCTTGGAATAGCACTCTATTCCCCATAGTGTATAGAGGCTTTAAAAAGCTTTTATACAGAGATGGTTGTAAACATATGTATCGAATATCAAGTTGTGTGATTATCGCTTTAACCTTCTATTTAGTAGGCTATATTCAAGCGGCTCATGGCGACCCTGTCCCGTTCTCCTCAGAGCTTAAAGAGGTGATGAAGACCCTCCCCCCTCAATCGAAGATCACGCTTCTTATCACCTTGAGTGACTCAAGCGACCGCTTGAGTCTGAATACGATATCAGCTAAAAGCCAACGAAGGCTACTCCTCTCTGAAGAAGAGATCGATCGCTTACAGTCTGCTTTCTTAGCTCGCTCAAGACAAAAGAACTTGGATCTCCGCTTAATCAAGCGCTATCGATTCGCCCCTGTGCTATTCATAGAAGCACCAATCAAGAGTGTCGATGAACTCAATCAAGACTCCTCGATCTACTCTATCGCCCTTAATAAGGAAAACCGTCTCTCTATGAGCTCAAGTGTTCCTTTCACCGGAGCTGATCAGATCCACCCCTTTGCTCGAGGAGATGGGAGAGCGGTAGCGATTATTGACACTCCGGTCAGTATCGCTAGCGCTGATTTTGGTGACTGCGCTGATTTAAACTCAGACGCCTGTCGAGTTAAAGCGATCATAAACTTCGCTGATGAGTCGCTAGAAAATATCTCTCCCGTTCATGGCTCAAATGTAGCTGGGATCGTTTTGGGGGTCGCCCCAGAGGTAGACATCTACTCACTCAACGTCTTCCATAACGTGAATGGTGGAGTCTCCGCTTTTGATAGCGATATCCTAGAGTCTTTAGATTGGGTGATAGATCAAACGGTTAACCAAGAGACTCCCTTTGTGTCAGTAAACATGTCTCTCGGGAGTAATAGCGCCGTTAACCCTTGCTTTAACAGCCCTTATTTAAGCTATTTCGCTCAACTTTATTCAGTTGGAGTGCTCCCTATCGTAGCGACAGGTAATAATGCCCATCAGACTCTCATTAATAGCCCCGCTTGTGTACCAGGAGCGGTCGCGGTGGGCGCGGTGATGGATCTCCCCTATGGACTCTCCTCATCTACCTGTAATCAAACAGGCTCAGTCGGCGCTGTCGCCTGTTTTACTAACCGTAACGGACTCATCGATCTCATGGCCTCCGGTGTCGCGACTACGGCGGGTGGCTATACTCTTAGCGGTACCTCTATGGCGACACCTCATGTCGCTGGAGCTGTCGCCTTGGTCGATCAATTGTTCAATCAAGAACTTAACGCTACCTCCATCATTAATATCTTGAAGATGTGGTCGATCACTGCCGAGGTTGGGGGGCGTACATACTCTTCTCTAAACCTAAGACCTGACCGTTTTCGAGACTTTAGCATAGGCGTAAGCACCGACCTCGTCCTCAGCCCCACCCCCGAGAGAGCTTTGAGCAATACGGCCCAAGAGCACAGGTTTACGATCGAACCGAGCGGAGCGTTTCAGGTAGGCAGAGCTTACGTTATTCTCAAAGCCTCTCATCCTGCACCTCAAGATCTTGAAATCTTTGTGACTGCACCTAATGGCATTCGCTCAGGTGGAGCGCTAGGCTCTAGCGCTCATCCTGATGGGAGTAATATTAACTCGATCATCGGCAGTGATGTCCACTTCAACCGCTTTCATGAATTGAGCGGAGTCAGCGTCAGCGGCGATTGGCTATTAGAGATTATAGATCCTAATAATAGCGGTGGTCATGTCATTGTGGCGTCGCTCTTCATAGCGCAGTCTAATGAAGTCAGCGAGCCATACACAATATGTAGCGTTTGTGAGTCTGATAGCGATTGCGCTGTAGGTAATGAGCGATGTCTCTCGGCACCAGGAGAACATGAGATACGAGTCTGCGCTCCCCTCTGTCAGTCTGCTGAAGATTGCTACAGCGGGAGTGAGTGTACCAATGGAGTCTGTGTACCTAAAGTGAACAAATACTGCAAAGTAAACGAGGTTTGGCGATATGATACCTGTGGTAATGAGCTCGGTTTGGACATCACCTGTCCCCAGAGCTGTGCTCAAGGCCAATGCGTCACTATATGCCAAGAGAATGACTCCTCTCAGTGCTTTAATGGTGATGTATACAGCTACAATTCCTGTGGTCAACGAGGCGAACTCATCGAGGCGTGTTCACCGACCCGACCCTGTCAAGAGAGCGGACAGTTTGCCTCTTGCGAGTGCCAAGATAACGCTTCAACGCGTTGCTTCAATGGAGATGTTTATCACTATGACTCTTGTGGAGAACGAGGCTCGCTCGCCTCTAGCTGTGATGGCGGTAGGCTCTGTGATGAGAATAACGGCTCTGCGAGCTGCCTCTGCCTCAGCCAAACGAGCTTTGCTTGCTCGGATGGAGATGTCTATTGGTTTAACTCATGTGGCCTTCGAGAGGGGCTCCGTGATCTGTGCGCGAACAATGAACGATGCGAAGGGGGGGAGTGTATCGGGTTAGGGTGTGACCTCGACGCTGTCGAGGACAATGATGAAATCAACAGCGCGACACCAATTACTCTTGGTCATATATCCTCGGATCTCAATCTTTGTGATGATGCTGTTGACCTCTTCGCGATCACCTTAGAGCGCGATCAAGTGATCGATATCGAGACCTACACGAATCACCCTGACCCTCAGGTTAATGTGGGGACGACACTCACCGTTATGAATCGCTTCGAGAACATCTTGGCTGCAGATCATAATACTGATGATGGGGGAGGAGCTATGATAAAGAGCTTCACTAGCCTCGCGAGAAATACAGTCTATATTAAGGTCTCTACCCCTGATCAGAGCTCTGGCCCACAGCGAGAGTATAGCTTATTAGTGAGAGAGCATTGTCTCTCTGATGGATATGAACACAATGATCAGCCGCAACAAGCGCGCTCACTCTCTCTTTCACCAGCTCCTATCTCTTTGAGCCTCTGTGATCCCGATTGGTTCTCAGTACAGCTAGAGGCAGGTCAACTCGTGGGTATTAAACTGTCTGATGACGCTAATGACGGGTTTCGTGTCTCGAGAATAATTACTCTCTACACGCTAGATCAGACTCTCATCGCTAGGCTAGACAGTGATGGCCTAAAGGAGAGCTCGCTGATTCATCAAATCAATAACAGCGGCGAATATTTGATCTCAGTGGTGAATGCAGAGCCCATTTACTCTCCAACTAACTATCGCTTAAGCGTCCAAAGTGCCCAAGCGGAACAATGCGATGGGTATGACAATGACCTCAACGGCTTAATCGATGATCAGCTCATCGCGCCTGATGCCAATCTGCAACTCGGTCTATGTCGAGGGGTAAAGAAGACCTGTGGCGGTCTAGATGGATGGATAGAACCAAACTATGAATCTCTTGACTACTATGAAGTAGATGAGCTCAGCTGCGACGGCTTAGATAATGACTGTGATGGAGCGGTGGATGAATCTCTCACTCCTCCCTTATCCAATCGAGCGACAGGGGTTTGTCAGGAGGCCAAGAAGATCTGCGCTGGACAAGCGGGATGGATAGAGCCTGACCTCTCAGAGATCGAAGGCTTCCAACAGATAGAGCGGACTTGTGATGGGGTTGACAACGACTGCGATGCTCTCATTGACGAGTCGTTAACGCCAATCTTAGCGACAAATCAAGAGGGGGTTTGTAAGCGATCACGACAAGAGTGCAGAGGCGCTCAAGGCTGGGTTGATCCTGACTATAGCCTACTGCCTAATTATGAAGCTGACGAACTAAGCTGTGACGGTGCAGATAATGACTGTGATGGACTCAGCGATGAATCATTGAGCCCCCCATTAAGCTCAAGACAGTTGGGGATCTGTGGTGGCTCTCGCCAAGCGTGTGCTGGTTCAAGAGGTTGGATCGACCCCAACTTCTCCTTCATTCAAGGCTATGAAATCACCGAGGGCGTCTGTGATGGTCAAGATAATGATTGTGATGGCATCACGGACGAAGCACTCCCTCCGCCCTTAAACGATAATCAGAGAGGAGTATGCGAGGGGGCGACTCAGGTCTGTGAAGGTGATCAAGGATGGTTAAATTCTCCTCTTCTGACTCAACAGGGATATCAAGAAGAGGAGATCACTTGCGACGGGTTGGATAATGATTGTGATGGACAGATCGATGAGAACCTCACCGCCCCATTGAGCAGTCGAGCAGGAGTCTGTGAGGGAACCCGCTTGATATGTGAAGGTACAGAAGGATGGAGAGAGCCTGACGACGCCGTGATCCCAGCTTACGAATCGCTAGAGTTGAGCTGTGATGGATTAGATAATGACTGTGACGGTCTCACAGATGAGAGTCTTGATCCGCCTCTCACCAGTCAACAGCTCGGTGTATGCCAAGACTCTAGAATGTTATGCTTCGCCCAGCTCGGCTGGGTAAACCCTGAATTTCAGAGGCGAGACGGATTTGAAGACATTGAGCTGACCTGTGATGGTCTCGATAATGATTGTGATGGTGAGATCGATGAGAATCTCATTCCTCCCCTTCACCCCATTCAGAGCGGTGTATGCGAAGGGAATCGTCAAATTTGCGCTGGGAATGACGGCTATGTCTCTCCTGCTCCACCCGCGACTAGTGGCTATGAAACGCAAGAATTAAGCTGTGATGGTCTCGATAATGATTGTGATGGGATCATCGATGAAGCCCTGAATACTCCGCTAGCGAGGCAACAATTAGGGGTCTGTCAAGGGACCCTTCAACGATGTGATGGAGTAGGGGGTTTTGTAGAACCTCTGTACTCAACTGTCCCTAGACATGAATTCCCTGAGCTGAGCTGTGATGGGCTCGATAATGATTGTGATGGGATGACAGATGAGGCGCTCAGTGCGCCGCTCAATGATATTCAAGAAGGGGTGTGCGTGGGAGAGCTTAAGCAATGCGATGGAGATGAAGGATGGGTTAATTCCGATCATCTAAGCGCTCAGTTTGAGGCCGTAGAACAGAGCTGTGATGGTCTCGACAACGACTGCGATGGTGAGATCGATGAAGGCTTAACCCCCCCGGTCGCTCTATTCAGCTCTGGGGTATGCGAGGGGGTAAGGCAACGATGCCTCGCTGATCAAGGTTGGCAAGAGCCTGACTATTCAGAGCTAAACGATTATGAGCGAGAGGAGGAGAGCTGCGATCAATTCGATAATGACTGTGATGGTCTCGTAGATGAGCATCCTCGCTGCCAACCTGTAGCGGGTGAGGAGTCAAGCAGTGGAGAAGAGGTCATCACTGCTGGAGCAGAGTCAAGTGGTGGAGAAGAGGTCATCACTGCTGGAGAAGAGGTAACGACTGCCGGAGAAGAGGTAACGACTGCCGGAGAAGAGGTAACGACTGCCGGAGAAGAGGTAACGACTGCTGGGGAAGAGAGCGCTACTGCTGGGGAAGAGAGCGCTACTGCTGGTGAAATGTCCATGACCGCTGGCGTAGAGGTCTCAGCAGGGGATACGGTAACGATCACTGATGATGAGCTCAATAACGATGGTGGTTCGATACGAACAGAAGATCAAAGAGATGAAGAAGATAACGATGCTCCACCCAAATATTCGGGATGTGAACAACGTGACTCTTCTCCAAGAGCCCCTCTGTACTTGTTCTTTATAATCATATTTTTTATATTCAGAAGGTCATTAATCACATCACCAAAGAGCATGGTGATATGAACCATAATCTCGAATGAGATCTGATCTCGATTCATCACCATCTTTTGACTCACAGCTCTAGGACAACTTATGCGTTCTTCTCTTGAAGCCTACCCTGCATCTCTTCATCATATAATGTTTTCATTATTGATAGCCTTCAACATCGCTTGCGATGACAGTCGATCGCCTCAGACCGGTGAATACGCCGGTGAACACACCGGTGAACACGCCGGTGAACACGCCGGTGAACACGCCGGTGAACACACCGGTGAACACGCCGGTGAACAGACAAGCATCTCAAGAATCACTTATTACCAAGACGTTAAACCGATTATTGAGACGCATTGTATTCACTGTCATACAGAGGGAGGAGCAGGTCTATTTGACCTCTCCACCTATGAACAAGTAAAGATGTGGGGGACAGCAATTGTTGAGGCAACACATAGTTTACGGATGCCGCCTTGGGGAGCTTTTGAAACTGAAGACTGCTCTCCACTTCGTCCATGGCGTGATGACCAACGCTTGAGCGCTGAGTCTCTCGAGACTCTCGCTGCTTGGGTAGAAGGGGACAGCCCCGCTGGGGACCCACAGTCCTCTGTTGATGGTGACCGCTTCTCGTCTACAGGCTTATCACGAGTTGATTTTGAGGGACGCGCCCAAGCCCCACTCGAGATCCCTCCTGGAGAAGATGCTTTCATCTGTGTAGTGATCGACCCTGAGCTCGATGAAGAGACTTGGCTCAAAGGGATAGAGTTCTCTCCAGATAACGAGCAGCTTGTACACCATGTTGTGCTCTTCACCGACCCCTCGAGAGCGAGCCTTGACCTCGTTAATGAACAGGGATTTTACCCCTGTTTTGGTAGCGCTCAAGTGCCGGGGTCTGTCGCCTCAGCATGGGCGCCCGGTATACAACCAGCCATCTTCCCTGAGGGCCACGCTATGCGAGTCGCTCCTGGTACTTTATTCGTGATGCAAATGCATTATTCCCCACAAGGGGGGGCTTCAGAGCTCACCGACCAAACCACTCTGCGCTTTCAATATGCAGATGAGTCTCCTACTCATGAGGCTTATCTGCAGCTTATGGGTAATTTCGATTTCTACATTCATCCCGCTTTAGGTCTTCAACCACAGGAGCAAGAAGCCGAAGGACAACAGCCAGAGTTTATGATTCCTGCTAATAAAGCAGATCACCGAGAGGTCATTCGTTGGACATATACCGGCAACCTGCCTGGTGGGCCGGATGGCTTTGGAGGGACAGGCGAGCTCAATGAGGTGAAGCTCCTCTCCGCTTCACCTCATATGCATTATGCTGGCGTAGATATGAAGGTACACATCGACCGACCTGAACCGAGTGAAGCGTCTTGTGAAGCCGGTACTCTCACTAGCTTCTTCTCTTGTGCTACCGCTGAAGGGTGTCTCTCATCTGACAATATGCTCGATTGCTTACAAACAGAGTGTAAAGAGAATTGGGAGGCGCTCTCTCTCAGCTGCTGGGGCTGCGCTCACCGAGTGCTCGTCTCCCAAGGAACCCAAGCTCAAGCGATCGCTCAGATCTCAGCCTGTGAGCGGCCTGATGAATCTAGGTTAATTGATCCACAGCCTGCGAGAGAGTGTCTCGTTAGCGCTCCCAAATATGATTTTGAGTGGCAGAGAGCTTATGCTTATGATGTTCCCCTCGATGAGCTCCCTATTTTTAGGCCGGGCGATATCCTCACGCTTAACTGTGGCTATGATAACTCTATGAACAATCAAAATATGCGCGAAGCCTTAGGTAGAGTAGGCATGAGTGAACCAAGCGATGTGATCCTCGGTGATGAAACTCTCGATGAGATGTGTCTGGTTGGGCTACTCTTCTCTTTCGAGCGACAAGATTAATCCGACATGTTCAAGTTAAGGCTTGAACAACAGAGATCTCTTCCCCAACGACAGAGGTCTCTTCCCCAACGACAGAGGTCTATATCTCTCCTAATCTCTCTGCTGTCCTACATAATATCACTCGTCGGTTGTCATCACTTCAGCGATGAAGGCTTAGAGCCCATGAGCAGTCAAGATAGGCAATCGGTTCTTCAATGGGAGCCGCTGATCACTGGTGAAGGATGGGAAGTCACTCCCCCTTCATTCGATCCCTATACCGCTCAACGCCAAGAGAGGGTTCTCTGTGCTGTCAGCGATTATGGGCAAGAGTATGGGGGGATCGAAGTCTCTACTCAACGTTGTGGATATATCACGCTTCAACAGCCACTTTTGACTTCCATTGTAGAGGGTGACCTTATCTCTCTAGAGATATGGCATAGTCTGCTCGTCAGTGATGAAGAGTCAGAGGGAGTCGTTGAGATCTCACTTAGAGGAGCTCCCCTCTGGTCAGAGACTCTACTCATCCCTTCCCCCCCCTATAGCTGGTCGATTAAACTTGAATCACCCATCAGCGCGGAGCGCGGTGAGCTACTCCTCTTCCATATCCATAACCATGGAGCGAACAGCTATACCCTCCACTCGCTCGCTGTCGCCCGCTAATGGATGACTCTCTAGAGATCTTATTCTTTGATTCAAGTTCTCTAGTTTCTTCCTCGCTTGAAGCTCTCCATAAAGGCACGACGGCTTTTCTCGGAAGAGTCTCTTTGCCCTGAAGCCTCTCTTTGCCCTGAAGGCTTTCTTTGCCCTGAAGTTTCTTGGCGACTCCCTCTCTTCTGTGAAGGTCGTCCTCCCCTTCGCCCTCGATTCGTCCTCCCTTGGTTGTGGCTGTTGCCACCTCGCCAACGTGGCTCGGGCTCGATCCTTAGCCGACGCCCCGTTGGTGTTGAGCCCATAATTTCTGCCTCTTCCTCACCGAGGGTGACGATGTCTCCATTACGGACCTCTAGGACTTGCGGGATCTCACATTTTCGCCCTACCTCTGCATGAGCAGCGAGATGTGGTGGGTAACCGTGAACGGGGATGAGAAGCTGTGGCTGTAACCAACTATACATCGTTTTCAGCTCATTGACACAAGGGTGACCAGAGACATGAATGAAGGCTTCTTCTTCATCGACGATCTTAACCCCTAGCCGACCGAGTCGTCCCTTTAAACGCTCAATCTCCTCTTCATTACCGGGAATGACCCTAGAGGAGAAGAAAACCGTATCGCTCTCTTCTAAATAGATGTCAGGGTGGTTCATCTCGGCGATCCTAGAGAGAGCGGCTCGGGCCTCTCCTTGACTCCCCGTACATACGATAAGAACACGCTCCGGCGGTAAGTACATAGCGTCGCGTGGTGGTACAAGCGGTAGGTCTCTGGGGATGTAACCCGTCTCTTGAGCGGCGGCCACCATTCTCTTAAGTGAGCGACCGATGATCACTGGGTTACGCTGAGTCTCTTGAGCGATCTTGAAGAAGGTCATGAGCCGAGCGATATTGCTAGAAAAACTCGTACAGACGACTCTCCCCTTCTCCTCGAGGATGAGCTGTCTCAATTGGTTTTTTACCTCTGACTCCGAGCCTGATTCACCTTCTACTTGGGCATTGGTAGAATCACCAACAACCGCTAGAACGCCTTCTTGACCGATCTCTTTGATCCGCTTCTCCGCTGTCTTAAGACCGACAAGAGGCGCAGGGTCGAGTTTCCAGTCTCCAGTATGAAATACATTCCCTACCGGTGTCCTTATAACCACACTCTGAGATTCTACTGTCGAGTGGGTCACTGGGACGAGCTCACAGTCAAAATGTTCTCCAACGGTAAATCGGCTTGCTGGAGGCTGAATCTTAAAGGGAACTTTCTCTTTGATCTCACTCTCAGAGAGCTTCCTCCGAATCACTGCTGCCGTAAATGGAGTGGTATATAAAGGGCAACGAAGCTCTAACCATAAATCAGTGATACCGCCTATATGATCCTCATGAGCGTGGGTTAACACCATTCCGACTAGCGTCTTCCCACGTAAAAAATCAATCTCAGGTACAAAAATTTGATCGGCTCCTTCTGAGGAGTCAATCATCATCCCACAATCCACCATTAACCACTCATCTCCATAACCATAGAGGTTGAGGTTCATCCCTATTTCGCCTGATCCCCCTAAGGGAACAAAGGTCAGTTGTTTTATCATACTCTCCTCTTTCTTATACCTCGCTCTGAACTTCGAGCGACTCCATCACTTCGGTCAACACCATATTAATATGTTCATGATATAAACGCTCTCCCTCTATCGCGCTAGCCTCAGAGGGAGCTCCCGTATATGCTTCACTCATCCCGATCTCTTTAAAGCCGCTTTTGCCTAACCGAATCGCTTCGCTGAGACTGATCTCTAGGGTAGGCAGAGAGGAGGCGGCTTCAGCGTTGACCAAATGAGGGTGTGAAGCGAGGATCATCGAGCTCTCATAAGCGCCAGCATGACACGCTCCTGACTTGAACTCTTCCCCTAAGACTCGGCCCCAGCGTCGGCTCACCACCGCCGGGGCTATGACTCTGTTTCTCTCGTCTTTATCACTGCTCCGACTCTGCTGATTAATCTTCTTTAGGGCGCTCATAATCGATTGTAATTGTAGAGGCTCAAGATGATGATTAATCCAACAGATCAACGTAAAACCTGCTCGAAGATACTGTTCGCTGAGCTCTATTAAAAGATTTTCATAGAGCATTGGACTAAGAGAGATCGCCCCACAAAACCCCTGCGCATACTCAGTCACACCATAAGGAAGAGCAGGCGCAACCCACGCTTTAACTCCACGCTCTCTCAAAGCTAAAGCAGCTCGATCGGCATTCACCTGAGACAGCAACCGGTCAGTAGCGAGGGGTAAATGTGGTCCATGAGGTTCAACACTTCCCAATGGGAGAAGCGCCACTGAAGGTCCGTTAGCGAGTTGACTCTCTAGGTCCATACTAGAGAGCTCATCTAAAGCCAAACGATCCTGATTTCTCTCTTTGTCACTCATCGATGATCTCCTTGTAGTATTATATCAATCGCTAGACTCGCCGCGGTTAAGCCAAAAGTGGCGGTAACGAAGCTCAATGAGCCGAAACCAACATTACAATCTAGCCTGAGAGCCTCTCTCGTTGGTGGGGTTCGAGAGACTCCACCACAGGCGGTGGGGTAATAGGGGTTCTCCTTGCTAAAGATAGCAGGTATCCCCCACTCTCCCCCTTCAAGTTCCACCCCTTGAATGAAGCGATCAGTCTTTTTGAGTAGCTTTTTGACTCTTCGAAGCAGACCATCATGAGTACTGTCTCTCAAATCGGCAGTCATCACCTTGTGTGGTGCTCTTCGGCCACCTGCAGCGCCACAGGTAATAATGGGTATACGCCTCTGTGTACAAGCGATGATCAGCTGGGCCTTCCTCTGAGTCTGGTCAATCGCGTCAATTAAGACGTCAAACCGCGGTAGATCGTCAGCAGAGGAAGAGAGTGGACCTAAAAGAAGCTCTTCACTCTTCTCGGTATAGAACAGTTGCTGACTATGGACGACCAACTCAGGATTAATATCCATCAAGCGTTTTGCCATCGCCTCGACCTTAGGCTGACCTATGGTTGAGGTGAGGGCGTGAATTTGGCGATTAGTGTTCGTTACGCAAATCTCATCTAGGTCGATCAGAGTGATGCGCCCCACTCCACTCCTCACCAAGCTCTCTGCGCTCCATGAGCCCACACCACCAATACCAACCACACAGGCATGAGCCCCAACGAGAGCATCGAGAGCGAACAATCCATAACTACGACCTACCCCTGCAAACCGGTCAAGATAAGATCCACTGAGCAGTGGAGACTCTTCAGTGACGCTCTGATGATCAGCTCCTGGAGGTTTAAAGTAGCGTTCTTGTTCTGTCACTTGTGGCTCATTTCAACCAAGATCTAGAGTCTATTGCACAGATCATTGTACCCAATGTGTTTCTTGGGCTTGTCTTTTAACCGAATTTTTCTCTAAAGTGAATGTGTTTGATGAAAGGATCTTAACAGGAGACAACATGGCGAAGAAGAAAACGAGAAAAGGAAAAAAGAGTCAACAACGTCAGCGACAGCTGAAAGTTACCCAAAAGGATGTTGAGCAAGGTAAAGATGCGATCAAGACCATGGCTACAGGAGCTGTTTTACTCAGCCTGTTTATGGCCTTCTTCGCTTTGGAGATTAGCGGAGAGACTATGTATGAAAGGGTCACTTCTATCTTCTCAGCTGAGTCAAGCTCTACGGACTCGGACTAGTCGTAGCGGGTCATTTAGATCATGAGTGATGTCCCAGCTACCCCGAGACGATCATCTCATCATCAAATAAACCCATCAAAGAGATCAATACACTTAGTCTTGCTCGGCTCAGCGTTAACTCTCTCTTCTCTTGTGACCTTGCGTGCATGGAGCGCACAGCGCTGTCAACGCTCAATCATAAATCTTTTAGGCACAGAGATTAAGTTTGAGAGAGAAACGAATGCTAAGCGCTTAAACCATTACCTAAGTGGAGGAGATATCTCTTTAAAGCGATGTACACTGCTCGGTGATGCTGAGATTCAATGGCGCTCTAATTCGCTAGGAGATCAGGTCGAGATCATGTACTTTAAACGTAGTTCAGATCAGACAAGCTCATGGCGTAATTCATCGAAAGATAGCCTATGGCTTCCACTAAAAAAACTTCCCCTCACAACATTCTCACCCTAATGAGGCTAGTGATATGGTCTTTGATAAAATATTGAGAGTTTCTCTCATCGCGGTACTCTTCTGCAGTGGTGTCTTATATGCCAAACGGGCAGATGCTCATCAGTGTCGCTATCTCAAACCAGATCCGCGTAACCTCTGTCTCGCGAAAAAAGAAGAGGGGCGATTTTACTGCCGCTATATCCAAGATCCCGACCAACAGAGATATTGTTTCGCATATCTTGATAGAACGCCCGAACAATGTAACGCGATACAAGATGAGACTTTAAAGGCTCAATGTGAAGCAGAGGCTCAAGCTCGACTCGATGAGGCAGTCGCCCTTCAAAAAGCGGCTGAAGAGAAAGCGAAAGCGAAAGCAGAAGTAGAAGCAGCAAAAGCATCACAAGAGGCTAATAAAGCGCCGGCTCAACAAGGTCGTTAGAGAGATTATCATATGGCACATGAGCCTATTTCACTTGAAGATCAAAGTCTTCAGTATCACATCAAGTTAAAGCCTGGGGATAGCTCCCGTTACGTTATCACCCCCGGCGACCCCGGACGAGTTCCTCAAATCGCATCTTACCTTGAGGATGCCGAAGAGATCGCCTATAATCGTGAGTATAGAACATTTAGAGGTCGCTATCGTGGGGTGGATGTATCAGTGACCTCTACAGGGATCGGTGGCCCCTCAGCAGCGATCGCTTTTGAGGAGCTCATCCGAGTCGGAGCTCAAGTTCTGATTAGAGTTGGGACCTCTGGCTCTCTCCAGCCTCATGTCTATCTCGGGGATCTCGTTATCGCTCAATCCTCGATCAGAGATGAGGGGACCTCACGCCAATATGTACCGATCGAATGGCCTGCTACCGCTGACTTCGAGGTGACAACTGCTCTCTATAGAGCCGCTCAACAGAGATTCTCAGATCAAGAGATGAGCGCTCATGTCGGCGTCGTTCACGCTAAAGATGCTTTCTACGCTGAAGAACCCGACCGACTCCCTACTGGACCGATGTGGAAGGCTAAATGGGCGGCGTGGGAACAGATCGGGTGTCTGTGTACAGAGATGGAGGCCGCCGCTCTCTTCACCGTCGCTCAGCTACACCGAGTGAAGGCTGGAGCGATCCTCTCTGTGATCGGAGAGACCCGAGATGGTGAGGTGAAAATCGGTAAGGTGAGCAGCGAGGATGCCATCCTCAGCGCGCTCGAAGCGATCTATATCTTAGATCAACAGCGCGCTCAATGAACACAGGCTTGATGACACTCTCTCCCTAGATTCTTTTGAAACCTCTGCCACCCTTCGAGGCGAGGCGAGGGTGAGTTCTCATAAAGTGAGTCAAGTGATCCTTCATCGCATAAGTCGCTTATGACGAACATCTCTCCTCTATATTCCCCTGACAATCTTAGTGGCCTCTGCTCAGGGATGCACCAGTTTTTCTGCATCGTAGAGAGCGCGCTCAAACTCCATAAACCTTGAAGCACCCGCTCTCTCCTCCGCTCAAGGCGAGCAGACTTTATCACTCCAAACTCCATGTCATTAATATAGAGGTAGGGGTCATCAGCGAGTGGCGGGAAGACAAAGCTATTCGAACACTTAGGGTCTACTCTTAAATTGGAGAGCATCGCCGCGCTATGTTGAACTTCAAGACCGATATAGGGGCTCAAAGCGCCATGAACACCATAACAGATCACGACCATCATCGGGAATGCCGATGAGCGAATATCCGACTTTCGATCACCTATAGGTTTTAAGACAACTCGCTGACGAGAGTGATCACTCACCAGCCGGTGTCTAGATCGGCTTAGATTAAACAGGGCTCCAGCTCCCCAACCTACAGCCATAACGCTTCCAAAAGCAGGGGCTATGGTGAGAGTGAGTGGGATATGAAAGATCGCTCCAATGAGCCAGACCCATGGTGATCTCCGCAAGCAGAGAAGGCACAGTGAGAACTCAAACGCGATCACTATGGTCGCTGCGATGTGTGGTTTACCTCTTAAGAATGTGATGAGGAGATGAATATGCTCTGTTAAGAATCCTTGGGGAATAAGGCTCACACTGATCTCAAAACCATGAACTGCGCAGCTGCTCTGATCGAAAAAAAAGTCAGCGTTTAGCTTATGTAGTATGGCGAGGGCATAGGTGAGCGCAGTGAGTAAAGAAACCGATCTCAAGGCGATCTGGTATGATCTAGGATGAAGAAACAACCAAGAGGCGATGATCGAATAACTACCCAATAACAGTGACTGAGTGAGGACATCGCGTAAGACGAGTAATGTATAGACTTTACTCAAACCAAAGAGGAGACAAGCCATCGACCATAACCAGAGATGATTAGGCGCGAAAGGTTTAGGAGGCTTAAGAGGGGAGATTAAACAGAAACCTCCCACAACAAGAGCGACTATTTTCGCTCCTAGCCAACCACTCTGATCATAATCTCCGAGCTGAGCGTGAGCGATGATCGCTAATCCCAAACCACGACTCCACGCCCCTAATAATAGATAAGCACTCCAATCTCTCGGATAATTCCCCCCCTCAGCGCTATGATCTTTAATCAGGTCTCTCCACCTGCGATGTTAGAGCTCTGCTGACCATAATCAAGCGCTCTGAGCTGTAGGGTCAGGAGCCATGAGGCCCCAATGACAGCCGCTCCTATCCAAAATGGGAGGTTGATATCCTGCTCGAATAAGAGACCAGCGCAAGCGGGTCCAATCACTCGCCCAAGAGCGGCTAAAGATTGGTTAAGGCCTAAGGCTCGTCCTTGGTCACGAGGAGGTACCCCTTGAGAGAGTAAACTGCTCCTAGAAGGATGGAGCATTCCTGTTCCGGTAGCCATCACTAGACCGATCAACATCATCACTCCAAACGGCGTATGTTCGCCGGCGAGCGGGATCGCAGCGAAGGTTATAGCTACGATCAAGACTCCTACTTGACATAGCCTCACCTCGCCCCATCGAGCGTTTAATTTACCGATTAGACCTCCTTGGACAATAGATGCTCCTATGCCGACCGCCACTAAGAAATAAGCGGTGAGCGCTGCAGCCTCGGTATGACGAGCGGTAATATCGGTCACTTCGCTGAGCCAAGCGCGCTCAATGAATAGACCTATTGTCTGTTCCATGAGAGCGAAAGCCATGGTAAACCCAAAAGCTAAGCCGAGCAGCTGAGGTAAATTTTGATAAGAGAGAAGCGTTCTTAGACTCATCGATGGTGAAGAGTTAGGTTCACCTTCTCCCTCGTTCTCCTTTGAGGATAGATCGAGAGTCTCAGGGAGGTAGAAATAAACGAAGAGCCAATTTAAGAACGCTAGTCCAGCAGCGAGATAAATTGGATACTCGGGTCCCCACTGGCCAAACCACCCTCCGAGGGCCGGTCCAAAAATAAAACCTAAACCAAAAGCCGCGCCGATAAGGCCCATCCCTTTGGATCTATCCTCTGCCGAGGTAACATCAGCGATCACCGCTTGAGCGGCGCCGAGGTTAGCGCCTCCGATCCCGCTGATCATTCGAGCGATAAAAAGACCCATCAAAGTGGTCGCTTGAGCGAAGGCGAGATAACCAATAATGATCAAGAAGACCGAGCCGAGTAACACTGGCCTTCGCCCGATGCGATCAGAGAGTTTACCGAGGGCGCTTGAACAGAGAAACTGCATTAACGAGTAAGAAGCACCAAGCAGGGTGACCACGGCTGGTGTAGCCCCAAAACTCTCAGCATAAAAGGGCTGGATAGGGATGATAATCCCAAAACCGAGTAAGTCTAAAAATGTTGTAAAAAACGCGACTTTGATCGGTGTCAATTTACACCTCTCCTTCTGATGGAGGCTCTAAGGGGTGATGTTCTTTATCTAGGAGATTCGCGAGCTCACTGATCCCCTCTAGCGTCGAGGGGTCCCGATCAAGCTCATTGAGTGTAATCAATGGACCTAGGGCTTTAAGGGCTGTCCGTGTCTCTCGCCGAAGATCGGAAGAACGAAGCTCAGAACGCAAGAGAGGATCTAGCAAAGAGCACAACGAGGAGACTTCATCTTCCTCTATTCTTTGATCTCTTAAACGCTCACTGAGAGACTCTATACTCGTTTGAGTTAAAGATGACTCGTTGAGTGGGCAGCGATTAAGGAAGAAGCCACCTAGCGTTAAACCTCTCTGTATAATCTCGGATGCAAATCTCTGAGCCTCATCAATAGCGTCATCTCTGGCTGTTGTGACCATAAAGAATAAGACCTCGTCGCTCTTAAAGATCTCTGACATCTCTGCTTGATTGTGATGTAAGTGGTCAAGAAGTCGACTGAAAAGCTCAAAGAACTGCTTAAGCTCCCTGCGCGTTACCTCACCAAATGCTCGATCGAGGACCTCATCGATGAGCTTTGACGCCATTTTCCCAATCAGCCCCGCTTGACTGGGCACGAAGAGACGAAAAATACGCTTATCCAAAAAAGCGGCTACTCGCTCAGGGCTGTCAATAAATCTCAGAGCATGGCGGGCTGGAGGCGTGTCTAGAATGATCAAATCATATCGTCGATCTTGGAGAAACTGATGAAGCGCCTCTACCGCAGTGTATTCTTGCATTCCGGCTACGATGCCACTGATCTGCTGATAGATTAGGTTATTTTTGAGCGTCTCAGCTTGATCGCCTGCCTCTTCATTAACCACCTTATCAGAGATGAGTTGGGGGTCTAAGAGCCAAGCGTGCAACTCCCCTGTTAATGGGACATTGAGCGCCTCTAATCGATCACGGTTGATCTTGACTGGCTCAGGTGTATTTCGATCAACGCCGAGTGTTTGAGCGAGCCGTTTGCTAGGGTCAATCGTGAGCGCTAATACCTTCTTACCCAACCTCGCCGCCGCTAAAGCGAGCGCTGCGGAGGTCGTCGTCTTACCCACACCACCCGCTCCACAACAAACGATCAGTCGTTTTGACTGCAGCGCAGCGTATAGAGACCCATCAACCTCGTGTAAGTCTTCAATCGTACTCATGACGAGCTCTCCCAAGGCCAATGCTCCATCGCGAAGCGTACCCTCTCTTCATGATCAATCAGCTCGGGGAGACGAAGCTCCCTCTTAAAATGATCAATCAACCGACGTTCATCAGGGTCTAAATTCGCATCTCTTAAGATCCGAGCGATAGCGACTAAGTCGGGTTCATTAGAGTTACTGAATCGTCGTAAGAGTTGATCTTCATATTCACTCAGAGCTCTACTCAATCCTCGGTTACAGATTAATCCCGCAGCTTCGATACCGTCTTTAGCGAGAGCCTCTCCTAGCTCCACAGCCTCTGTCAATGGGAGAGTCTCTGGCAGAGTGACGACCCATAAAGCCGCTTCTCTTGGATCAGCGATATGCTGCACGCCTGCTCGAAGCGAATCAACGATTTGACCCCTCTTGATAATCTTAGAAATCTTATCGGGGAGCTGAGCGAGAGCGAGGGCATGACCGGTCGCTGGTAAGTCGATCACGATATGATCAAATGCCTGATCCTCTTCGAGTAGTTTTAGGTGATAAAAGATCCCTAACTCATGCATAGAGGGTGCAGAGCGAAGAAAGCGTGAGAGAGGTTTAGACTCTAATGCTGCCTTTACCAAACGATCAGAGGGGATAATCGAGCGCAAAAAAGCGCTGTGACCTACCGGTGCAACCAGCTGTGCAGCCCATAATTTAGGAGAGACCTCACAGGGTAAAGCGCTCAGCGACCACGGCTCGTTTCGCTTATACTTAACAGTTTCCGGGTCACTAAAGGCTCTAAAACTGAGAGCTCTTCCTAGCATGGAGTCTTCCCGTGATGAGCCTGAAGGATCGTCGGTCAATTCTGACTCGGCGTCGCGCACCTCTAAGATAAGAGTTTTTCTACCTCTGAGAGCCAAAGATTCGGCTAGAGTGAGCGCTGTTGTCGTCCGACCAACCCCTCCTTTTCCGGTGATCAGTTGTAAGCGAGCACTCAGAGGGGAGAGAGGCTCTCTTTTGGCAGAGACGGCTTGAGGAGTGACTGATCCTTTAGGCTTGCGGGAGAAAATACCCACGCTTACCCCTCAATCTGTACAAGCGGGGTGGGAGAGATCGAGAGGGGTGGCGTCACGCTCTCTTCCACAGACTCTACACTCTCCCCGCTCAACCGAGCTTGCAGACTTAAATCTAATAAGCGGGTGGGGCTCACATGCTTCAAAGAGGCGAGTATCATATCTCTCACTCCTGGATGTCCTGCTTCAAGTCGATCGAGAAGTGCTTTAGTCTCCGCTCGTTTGAGTCCATCTTGACTCCCACAGAGATTACAGGGGAGGATAGGGAACTCCATTAGCTCAGCATATTCTGCGATATCAGCTTCAGAACACTCTATGAGAGGTCGAATCACATCGAAACGACCATCGTCGGTCTTGTAAATAGCCGGCATCGCCTGCAGTCGACCTGAATAAAACATATTCATAAGTAGAGTCTCGACAGTATCGTCCCGATGATGACCCAATGCGACTTTATTGCACCCCAAACGAGAAGCGGTTGTATAGAGGATTCCTCTCCTCAATCGCGAACAAGGAGCGCAGAATGTTCCTCCAGGTGGCGTAAGCTCTTTTACGATGGAATATGTATCTTCACTGATCACTTCATGCTTATAGCCTTCGCGCTCTAACCATGATCTCAGCGATGCTCCATCATAGCCGGGTTGTTGCTGATCGAGGTGAACAGCTACAAACTCTACCTTAAAGGGTAGACGACGACTCGCCCTGCCTAACAGATCTAGGAGGGTATAACTATCTTTACCCCCAGAGATGGCGACCATCACTCGATCCCCTTCGCTGAGCAGCTGATAGGTCTTACAAGAGCGTAGCATCTTTCTACTGAGCTTTCGCCTAATCTTCTCTAACCGCTGTTGACGCTCAGGGTCTACTGTCGACCTATCACTACTGTTTAGGAGTACGATCTCGCTCTCTCTCATAGCTTCTACCTCTTCTCAACTGTCTGTGTAATGCATACTCAAATATGAGTTAAGATGCTACACTTCACTGTTTAAAATGAGTATTGAGCGATACAGACATTTTATCTATCTCCCTCGGTGAAGCGTGAATAATTATATTGAATGAGCCTTAAAAGACCGACTCATCTGAGAACAGATCGGCTCATCTTAGAACAGACCGGCTCACCGGGGGATATAATGGTTCACTCGAGTCGAGATGAACTGGGCTTAAGTAGACTTAAGATTTCAGGAATCAGAAGGCTTCGTACCGCCACCTGTTTGGCCTTCTAAGTCGTCGATCGCCGGATATCGAGCGATCGTTGGCTGGGCAATTTTCCAAGCCTGTTGCACGATCCAACTTAAGCTACGGTCCTGACGAACCGCTTCTGCTTGAATCTCTCGGAGCATTTTCTCAGGAAAATATAGACTTTGCTTCCGTTTATCAGATGAAGATGGGGGCATGGTAAAACCTCGCTAGATATGGGGAATGGTGATAATATAAATAGGTTAAATCACATAGGGTAGACTGTCAACCTACATGTAAGACATTTGACTATACCTGTTCACATTAAGCTAGTCTCCATAGCTGAACAGTCCACTAGTAACACCACTTAAGCACACGTAACAATATATAAATTTGGAGAACATCAGGTCATGAATAACGCTCAAAACGATCGACCATATATCGTCTATGGGAGTATGAAAAATAGGGGAGGGCGTATCATTTGGGCCTTAGAAGAACTAGAGCAATCCTACAGGGTGGTCGATCTTCAACTCTTTAAAGGAGAGCAAAGACAGCCTGACTACCTAAATATTAACCCCCATGGAAAAGTCCCTACGCTAGTGATCCCTCATTCTCCCTCGACCCCGACGGCTGAAGAGAGCTCTCTGACCTCATCTGAGGAGGAGGTGATCACCGAGTCTCTGGCGATTTTACTCACTCTAGCCGAGCGCCATAAGTCATTGTTACCTATCGACATTCGGGAGAGAGCTCAATGTCACCATTGGCTTGCCTACTGCGCTACCGAGCTAGAGCCTCCTCTGTGGACTCATGCTAAACACAGCTTTGTTTACCCGACGAAGCGTAGAGTCAGTGAGATATTCCCAAGCTGTCTCTATGAGTATCAGCGAGCACTCAATCATATCGAACAGATGCTCAGCGACCATCGATCATATCTCACATCTTGCTTTAGCATCGCTGATATCTTTGTGGGACAAACCCTTATGTGGGGTCGATCACGAGAGCTCGGCGAGCGAGGAGTATTAACTGAGGCCTATATTAAAAGACTCAAGGCGCGACCGGCTTGGCAACGGGCACGCTTGACTTTGACGTCGGAGGACTGACCGTTTGCAGACGCTCTCTCTGCTTAACAACAGGCTTCTTAGGTTGTGCCTTAAACCTTAACTTAGCAAAGGCATCTAGAGCATGAAAATCACCGATATAAGGAGGAGATAGAGCCGCCGCCTTCTGACGCCCTTGAGGGGCTTGATTCCAATCAAATCGAAAGAGGTTCAATCTCCAAGGTGAGCTCTCGGCGCTGAGCACTGAGGGAGCGCCCGGAGTCTCGCTGAGTGGTATCATCATCTCCACAGTATATTTGCGATCTCGATCAGAGCTGTCATTGAGCGTCCCATCAATATAGACAGCGGTACGCCATCCTTTCATGTTCCAAGCCCGAGCAGTCTTGAGATCGCTGCGGTGATAGGCGAACTTAGCATCGAATACAACATTCGCTGGGGTCACTTGTAGTTCAAGATATTGTCGTTTATCCCCGTCAGGGTCTAAAAACACCTCAACGACTTCTTCCTCCCAAGTGTTACTGTCCCTCTCGGTGAGCTTCGCCCAGACGTGATGATCAATCGCTTCAATCGCTATAAAAAGAGCATCGGAGCGCCAAAGAAACTTAGCTCGGGTCTGAGGAATGAGCGTATTTTTGTTCTTGTGACGCCGATAGCGCCCAAGGGGATCTAGCCAGAAAGGAGTCCACTTCGCAGTCCGCCAACTGTTTTCTGTGAGCTGACCATCTATCTTTAGGATCTCTGAAGAGGAGACTTCATAAGCGGTCACGGTCACTGGTGGCCTTCGAGGCAAGATGGTGAGCGAGGTGAGCTCCACCCTCTCCTTACCGTCATGAGTCACTTCGCCTCGGTTCTTAATTTTCACGCGGCCTGACTTGGTGAAGAGACCCCAATAGAGCTTCGCGCCTCCGGGGGCATAAGTTGACTTGACTCTAAATGTTTGCACATCTCTTACGACTTGACCCCGCTTCAGTGTACGTAGTGGTAAGAGACCTTTTACAGGAGTGTGGTCTAGATTTTGCCACATTCGGGCCCGTTTACCTTGAAGATGAACAAATATTTCACAGTCTTCAGGGGTATCGGTGAGTGACTCTATGTAATAGGTCACCTTGACCACCTCGTTAGGTCGAGCGCTCTTTCGGTCGATATCGATCCCAATCAACCGAGCTTGATCCTCCATGATCGCATTGATGATGATTGATGGTTTAGCTTCATCGGCGTCTCTAAGAATGCTCTGCTCAACGAGACGCGCTTCTGACTCACTCAAGCTCACTTCAGGAAAATAACAAGCGTTCAGACAGAGACAAGAGCAGACAAACACAAAGGGAGCTGACCTCAGTAACTTACACTTTTGATCGAGAAAGCGAAGAGACAAGGCGAGAGAGCGAGTAAGCGAGAGAGGAGATATCGCTACGCTCATTTTTTAGGCAGGCCTTTACGGGTGCGCTCAAGTGTCTCATTACCACGCTTATGGAAGACAACGACGAGATCTTTGACCCGCGTATCGATATGGAGCTCTACTCGATAATCGAGGTTACGCCATACTCGGCCTTTTCGGTCTCGCTCAAAGACCTTCTCGCCTTCCCCAAGTCGCAACATCATATATGTCTCAACCCGCTCGAACTGCTGTGGGTGCATATAGGCTCCTCTAAATGTAGCGTTCACCGCCTCCACTCGCCTTAAGTCTTGATCAAGTTGGTAAACGATAGCGCTGAAAGGTCCATCATCTTTATGCTCGGTTAAGAACCGAGAAGAGTATGTCTCCTTAAGCTGGGGGAGCTGAGCTTTCAAATTTCCCAAGGCATCACCTGGTTTACGAAGAATTTGGCTCGGCGGAAGGGGTAAGTCCTTGAAGATCTCCATAGCTGACTGTGGGACCACCGGCATGGGGTCAGAATCAGGGAGGAGCGACTCCTCAACCTCAGCATCAGTGATCTTCATGGGGATCGGTGCCTCATTTTCGCAAGCATACACGCTAGTCGCCAAGAAGAGTAAAATCAACATAAGAGAGCCCGGCGACCTTCTTGTTGCGGCTATACTTGAGTTCATCGAGTATGTCTTTTGTAACTGATGACTTGTGCAGAGGAGATGGCTCATCGGTAGATATCCTTCATTAAATATAACTTGTGGGCAGTTATGGAGCTCATGTTGAAGACTCAGCTTGATCTCTCCTTGATCTTAGATCACGCTCCATGTCAGAAGACTACTTGATCTTAAAACTGTTGGCTAGTGTCAAGCACGTCTCGTGGAGGCTGTACTCAGCGAGCATTAATGTCAACGATTCCTGTTCATCAAGAGAAGAAGCCTTATGAAGTCAGCGACCCAAACTTTGAGTGATCTTGAGTCACTCATTTATACATCGCCCTCAGCGATCAGCGAGCTCACCTTTCACTTTATTGGAATAGGAGGGATTGGAGTCAGCGCCGTGGCGAGAGTTCTCGCAGAGAGGGGAGCGATCATTCAAGGCTCTGATGTCAGAGAGAGTCAACTGACTCTCTCTATCCAAGCCCTCGGAGCTAAAGTAGTGATCGGCCATAAACGAGAGAACATAGAGGGGGCAGACTTAGTCGTCTTCTCTACGGCGGTACCCAAGGACAATTTAGAGCTGCTCGAAGCAGAAGCCAGAGGGGTCCCCTGTATTCATCGCTCTAAAGCGCTCTCTTATGGCCTCTGTGGCCTAGAGACAGTTGGGGTTACCGGTACTCATGGTAAGGGCACAGTAAGCGCTATGATCGCTCATGGCTTGATCATCGCTGACCAAGACCCTTCCTTTATCATCGGTGGCTTACTCAACCAATATCAGACCAACGCTCGTGTCGGCCGCTTACCCTCGGTCTCTATAAACTCTCCTGCGGAGACCAAAAGAGGTGAGATCAAGCGATGTTTTGGAGTCGCTGAAATCGATGAGAGTGATGGCAGTCATCTCAACCTCAAGCCTCATCACGCCCTCGTCAATCATTTAGAGGTGGATCATCTCAATTATTATGATGATCTTGAGGCCATCATTCAGACCATGACTCGCTTCCTAGAAGAGAATAAACAGCTTCAGTCAGTAGCGCTTAACATCGCTGATGAAGGCGTTCGGCGTATGATCGAACACCTTGAACTCAACGAGCGAGTTCAACTCATCACTTATGCCGCTGAGGGTTACTATTCTGCAGATCAAACACTCGGACTCTCACCTCTTGATCACATCGACTTCACCGCTCGTGAGATCATTGACCATGGCTTAGAGATCAGCTTTACCGCCTATCATCGTGAGCAGGAGCTCGGCAGAGTCACTCTCCCCATCCCAGGCGGCTATAATGCTGAGAACGCTGCCGGCGCGATCGCGGTCATGATGGGGGGACTTGAGCTTAGCTTTAATCACTGCCAGTCGGCACTCAATACCTACCAAGGCTTAGAGAACCGCTTCACAGTCCGTCGAGATCATGAGCTCACCGTTGTTAAAGACTATCTATCCCATCCCACGGGGATGAAGCGTGTCTTAGAGAGCGCCAAGCGGATGAAACACAATAAGATTTGGTGTGTCTTTAAACCATATCGCTTCACTCTAATGCGATATCATGGTGAAGATTACGCTCAAGCATTCACCGCCGCAGATGATGTATTGATCACTACGATGTACGCTGCAAACGAACCGAGTATGCCTGGGATAGATACCTCATGGTTTGTCGCTCAGCTCCGTCGCTTTGGGAATACAACTCACTTTGTACCGGATCAAGGGGAGTTGATCTCTTTCTTGGATAAACGAGTCAGCGCTGGCGATTTGATCTTCTTCTTTGGGGGTGATGATTTTTTCCAGATGGCAGACGCCTGGATGGATCGACGCGCTCAAGAGGGATGATATGATGGTTATCAAACAGCCCGATATACATAATATTCATGCGGAGAGAGAGTGGTGGCGAGGACGTAAAGTAGCTGTCTGGGGAGCCGCTAGAAGCGGTGTCTCCGCTGCTAAACTGCTAGCTTCATTAGGAGCTGAGGTCACCCTGAGTGACCCAAGAGATGAAGTGTCTTTACCCCTCGCTCACTGCCTCCCTCAAGGGATTAAAACCTCTTTTGGTGTTCCCAATCAGCTCAAAGATGCTGAAGTCCTCATCCCTAGTCCTGGATTAAAGCCTAGTCATCCACTCATTGAGAGAGCGAGAGTTTCTGGCGTTCGGATCATGAGCGAGATAGAGCTAGGATCGAGAGTCACCGAGGCTAAGATAATCGCGATCACCGGGACGGATGGTAAAAGTACCACCACTCGACTCATCGAAGAGGCGATCTCAGCCCAAGGGTGCTGGTCACGATCGGTCGGTAATATTGGAGATCCACTCTCTAATTGGGCGCTTGAAGCACCGAGTGATGGTTATCTTGTCGTTGAGGTGAGCGCGTTTCAATTATGGTCTACTTCTTATCTTAACGCTGAGCTAGGGGTCATCACTAATATAGCTGAAGATCACCACGACTACTTTGATGGCTCTGCGTCAGCTTATCGTGACGCCAAGTTGCGTTTAACGACACTACTAAAGCCTGGAGGTGCGCTCTTTTATCCAAGAGAGAGGCTCTCACTTGATCTACTCATCGAAGCGAGAGATGCCTCCACATCTCCACTAGAGCTTATTTCCTATGACCTCCCCAAAGCGCCTATTCCTAGCCTGCTCATCGGCAGACATAACCAACTCAACCTCTGCGTAGCCTTGGGAATCACTGAACGCTTGGGCTTTGACTTATCGAAAGCGAGGGCCGCTTTCCGTGATTTCTCCCCGCTCCCCTATCGAATGACCCTCAGTGGTGTCATCGATGGAGTGCGTTATGTTAATGACTCCAAAGCCTCCAACGTTCACGCAGCGCTATCGGGTATTCTGAGCGTTCAGGAACCACTGCTAGTGATCACCGGAGGGTACGATAAGGGTTTAGATCTCGAAGAGCTGATCTCCGCTTTACATAGAAAAGCTAGACTCGTCTATTGTATTGGCCAAACTGGGGTTTCGATTCACAACCGTCTCCTCGATCTAAACGCCAAGTCAAGTTATGTCGAGACCCTAGAAAAAGCAGTGATCAGCGCACGTGAAAATGCTTTTGAGGGTGAGATGGTACTCCTCTCACCTGCTGCTTCTTCGTTTGATCAATTCAAAAACTTTGAAGAAAGAGGCGCTCTTTTTGATACCCTCGTCTCAAGGCTATAATCAATAAATCAATACTCATGCGTATTACGCAGAAAGACATCGATATGAACACAAGATGTATGATTACTCTCCTCATCCTCCTACTCACTCCTTGCCTCTCTTATGCCGATAACACCAAGACTCCTGCAGAGAAGACCACTAAAGAGGCCGTTAAGGCATCAGCTAAAAAAGTTGCCAAAGAGGCTGCTAAAGAGGCTGCTAAAGAGGCTACTAAAGAGGCCAAGTCAAAGTCCCCCAAGACTTCGAAGCGAGTCTACTTTACCTCGCCTGCAGACCAAGCGACTGTGAAGAGTCCTGTCAAGTTAACCTTCGGTGTCGATGGTATGTCGATTCGACCTGCGGGCCAAGATATTGAAGACAAGACCTCTGGTCATCATCACCTGATCATCGACGCTGAGGGGATTGAATCGGGTAAGGTTGTTCCTATGGATAAGCAACACATCCATTATGGGAAGGGCCAGACTTCAGCGACCATTGAGCTCAGCCCTGGAGTTCATACTCTCCGTCTACAATTTGCAGATGGCGCCCACCGCTCTTATGGACCCGAGATGTCTACGTCGATCAAGGTAACAGTCACCAAATAAGAGGTGAAGACCCCAACCACATAAGTTTATTTCTTTGTCTCCTTCGCTCTCTTAGCGGCTCGCAGTCCAGCGGCTTGATCATAAGGGGAAGATGGACTTGTTCGCCCGCTACCCCTCTTTTTGGGTGGAGCGCTTGAGAGACCTGGTCTAGGAGATGATTTAAGTCGAGGCTCAGAGAGTACCTCGGCGTGAGGAGTGTCATCACCAGCCAAGTCAACTTGTTCTTCTTGATCATCAAGTTTGGCATCTTCTAGCTGAGGCGCCTCTGGATATGGATCTGCTGCTGTAGAGGTCTGCTCATGAGTATTCGTTGACAGTGCACTAGCGATTTCAAGTTCATTGACGTTCCCTTGAACAGAGACGCCTTCAACCCAAGAGACGGTCTCAATAAGCGCCTCATGCTGACGCTCATCGGTCACGATCGCGCTCTCTGATGAACTCTCATCAACGCTTGAAGAACCATCAGCTGTTTGGTGACCACTCTCTGCTCCGTCTCTTGATGTGTCTTGAGCGTTTATTTGATCACCTTCATCACTTGGAGCGTCACCTTCACCGGAGCGCTGTTGAACGAGAGAGACTGCTAAAGCCGCGCTCTCTTTGATCACTTCTTCCGCGCTCTGACGTTGTCTATTAATATGAGTCTGTAGCTTGAAGAGATGTGGTTCCAAAGTGCCTAGACTGTGGCGATAAGGCATCCCCTCTGGACTCATCAACCATCTTAAGCCACCAGCCCACCTCTTAAGCGCTGTATCGACAATAGGCTCTTTCAAACTTCGATTAACGAGAACAATAGCGTCATTTACCTCACCCAACTCTATGATACGACGAGCGGAGAGATGAGCGCTTAATCGCATCAGCGACTCCGCCAGCTCAAGAGTGAGCTGAAGGTGAGCTAATCCATAGATAAGATCTCCTTGCAAAAAGAGACGATGGCTATATACCCCTTCGAGGACAGCTAAGTTCATCAGTTTATCCGCGTCATCTCCACGCCATCTCGCCTTTGGTAAAGACCATCGGCCAGACCACACTTCTAGCGCTTCATAGAGACGCTCCAAGCGTTTCATCTCTTGCCAACGACCCTCCCGTTGATGGTGCATAGAGGCCTCTAAGAGCGCCAACTGGAGCTCATCAGTAAAGCTCATTCTCACCTCATGTCTAGTAGGGAGAGAGCTTTGAAACAGCCAAATGTCTGAGGAAAGCCACTGAGAGGCCTCGCTTGTCTCATCAACCCTTAAGAGCCACTCATGCACATAAGAGGTGAGTTTCTCTAAGACGGCTCTCCAAGTCTCGATGACAGAGTACTCATGACTCCTCATCTCGAGCTCGGCTAGATTTTGATCAATGGTATGAACAGCCCATTTCCACCACTCCTCTAAGGCAGTATCAGGCACGTAGTTACCGGCGCTCAAAGGAGCGGGGGCTGGTAGAGTAACGGTCTGCCCTCCGGACATAACAATCGGCGCTAATCGCTGAGCAATCTCAGTCGGCCTGTAACTTGAACCCGCCTCTAAGCTCTGTGGAAGACTACGGCAAGTCATCTCCAAGCCCACATAGACTCCTTTTGTGGTTTTCACCATAGTATATGGGTATTGTTGGCAGGCTAGCGGTTTGAGTTTATGCCCTGAGCTCGAGTGGATCGTACACCCTTTCTCATGAGTCCATACGGCGCAGTGTCCATCTACTTGCTTGAGCATCAGAACCGATTTTTTTTGGATCTCTGTAGAGAGTAAAATATCATCAGCGCTCTTTGCTTCAGGATCAGAGCGCCACAGATCATTACTCTTGATTGAAGCGACGGTCAGTGGTGAGATCGGTCCGACATGAATTTCCTGACAGGAAGAACCGCATTTAACACATTCATGAGCGAGTCGGGGGTGCACATAAAGGGGAGAGTCAACCGCCTTAGCTCGAGCATGAAACAGATGCTCCTGACGTCTCCATCGAGGAGAGACAAGCAAGAGAGCTTGGTCGAGCTGCATCAGCCGAACAAAACGCTGCGCGTCGCTGAGTTGAGGCGTTGCGTGAATCAAAGTGGAGGGGCTTCCCCCTCCATCGGAGAGCGCCTCCCAGAGAAGCGTGGACTCAGGGCCCAATAGAACACGCAGACCAGTATGGGGATCGTAAACGATTAAACCTCGAGGGTCGACAAAGGTCTGCACATCCGGTCGTAACAGAGGGACCATCATCACTCCAATCAGTTATTGAGAGGGCTTAGGCTACGGTAGAGATCATCATAGACGAAGTCTACTAGAGGCTCAATCTACATCACTGATTACCACCATTTAATTAGATTAAAATTTATCTCTACTTGGCGAGATGACGCCGTAGCTGTTCTAAGATACCGAGAGCGAGGTCATGCTTCACTTGATTCTGCTCAATGAGAGCGGCTGCGACTTGATCAACCTCATCCCCTTCAGCGCCTACAGAGAGTGCTACAGATCTGGCATGTAAGCTCATATGACCTCGCTGAATCCCCTCAGTCGCTAGCGCCTTAAGGGCGCCGAGGTTTTGAGCAAGTCCCACCGCCGCGCAGACTTGAGCGAGCTCTTGGGCAGATTCTATATTTAATATCTTCCGGAGTACCTTGATTGTAGGGTGAACTTGTGTAGACC
This sequence comes from uncultured bacterium, assembly GCA_943788935.1. Taxonomy (GTDB): domain Bacteria; phylum Myxococcota_A; class Bradymonadia; order UBA7976; family VGTA01; genus CAKZRU01. Next base: position 287,417 of record CALSSE010000003.1, read on the forward strand.
CTCCCACTGTAGCGACCGCCATCGGGATCTCGATAGCGCCATGAAGATAGCCATCTTCTCTCCAAAAGCGGGTCAGAGATCGGTATTGACCATCTCGGGCGGCATAAGCATGGGCTCCAGCCTCGACGCTTCGCCAATCATTGCCGGTGGCGATCACGACTGCGTCTACTCCATTCATGATCCCCTTATTATGAGTCGCTGCTCTATAGGGGTCAACATCAGCAAACTGATAGGCGTACACAATCCCCTCTGCGACTCGCGACCCCTCCATCTGTATCGCGTCTCCAGCGCGTAGGACGAGGAGAGACTCAGGAACTTTAAACTGAGCGCGAGCGAGACGGCGATCGGAGAGATTACTCAGAATACGTAGATAGACCTTTCCCCCTGTTAAGGATTCTATGGTAGGCGCGAGTCCCTCAGCGATCGTATTGACCGCGTTAGCTCCCATGGCATCTACACAATCGATCAGTAAGTGAACAATCAACATGGGATGGGGGTCATTAATCACCCTCGCCTCAACACCGCGGGCGCCACCACCGCGTCTTTTAAGGTTAGGATGTATGTTATCAGCGAGCGCGCATAAATCTTCAGTGGCGGCTCGAACTGCTTCAGCGGCGCGCTCTAAGTGATCACATCCGACCACCTGGATCTGAGCGATCATCACGCCTTTATCACTAGACGCAGAGAAGCCACCAGTCTCTCGTACAATCCTCGCGACATGACTGACAGCGGCGATCACAGAGGGTTCTTCAACTGCCATCGGGATCACATAGTCTCGACCATTAACGATAAAGTTAAGCCCCAAGCCTACTGGCAGAGAGAGGGTACCGATACAGTTCTCCACCATCTTGTCAGCCCGCTCAAAATTTAAATAATGAGCCGCTGATGATGGCTCTACACGCTCATCAATAAGCGCACCCAAACCTATTAACTCTTCATCGGTGAGATCAAAAGAGCGTTTCAACCACTCCGCTCTCTCTTCTCTCGACCACTTATAAAAACCAGCGACTCTAGAAGAAGCCACTCTGGTGTTTAGAGCTCCGCGTTGAGTTACATCTACGTTACTTTCACTAGACTGCGGTGACATATGCTCTCTGTTTATCTCTCGCGACTTATTCATTATGAAGGAGCGCTCAGCTGTGCTCAATAGATCGCCACGCTAGCAAGCGTGGCCCAATCACTCTTGGGAGATGACGAAGCTGTTTATGTGAGGTGACCCCATGCAGCGCAGTGATCGACCGCATCCCATAGATCAACTCATCTAAGAATTCAATAGTAGACTCAATCGCGTGGTCTTCCCCATGGCGTTCAAAAGCATCCAAGAAAGTTTGCAATGCGGGTCGAGCCATCCCCACGATATCTGCACCGAGGGCAAGCGCTTTAGTCGCCTCGAGAGCGTTAGTGATTCCACCCGATGCGATCACTTTTACAGGCAGAGACGACGCTAACATCACAGCCGCCGCTGTAGGAATCCCCCAATCGGCTAAGAGCATCCCTAGGCGAGCCTCTCGTGAATGTTCTCCATCTTGAGTCGCTCGCAGCGCTTCAAGTTTGACCCAACTCGTCCCTCCTACCCCACTGACATCAACGAATTGAACCCCTTGGTCGATCAGACGAGAGATCACCTTTGGGGAGAGTCCACAGCCACATTCTTTAACGATCACAGGCCGATCGATCATTTTCACAGCCAAGCGGATCGCCTCATAGCCCCCCCTAAAATCTCGGTCCGCTTCATCCCCGGGTTGGATAAATTCCATCGCTGGATTTAAGTGAATCGCGAGGGCGTCTGACTCTACTTCATCGCAGAGCCTCTGAGCAGCTTCAGGTCCCATCTCCCGAAGCTGATTAACTCCAATATTCGATAATAAGACGACATTTGGTGCATATTGACGGACCTTAAAGGAATCTACTAGTGAAGGGTCCTTAGTCATAATCCGCTGACTACCCAAACCGAATGGAATATTTAAATGAGCGCACACTTGAGACAGGCCTCGATTTACTAGAGTCGCCTTCTCGGTCCCTCCTGTCATCCCAGTCAACATTAATGGCGCATCGATCTCTGTTTGGCCCCAAAGAGACGTCTTTAGAGACATGGAGGACATATGGAGCTCTGGCATCGCGTTGTGAACGAGAGAGAGATCTGACCATAGTCCTCGATCACCCTCTAGGGTGACATCTCCGCGATGGCAGAGGTCAATATGATCGTCTTTACGTCGCTGAGAGGCGAATGTAGCGCTCATCGTCTTATCTAGTTTAGGATCTGACGCTAGTTTAGGATCTGACGCTACTTTAGGATCTGACACAATACTCCCTTTACAATACAAACTTGAAGCAATGAGATGAGGCACACATATCAACATTGTCTTTTGATGATTACGCTTCGAATGAGGGTCTACTGAGGAGGAACGATAGTAATAGATATACTTCGATCAAGTATTTAGAGTTTAAGAGCCTCATCATTGAGATGTGTAATGATCAATTTGTGATTCGTATGACCTCTGATATCCCCTTAATGTGTTTGAGCTGGGTGATGACATCGTTGAGTTGACTGACATCTTTAACCATGATCGTAAAATCATTGATGGCGCTATTCTGATCAGAGGTCTGGCAGTTGACCGCGCTAATATTGATGGTCGCCTTACGGAACGTCTGACTGATACTCGCTAATAGTCCTTGAGTATCATCGGAGAGTATCCTCAACTCCACTGGACGACTTTGGCTACGCTCTGTACTCCATGCTACCGGGACCTTTCGTAGTGGATCATAATCATAACAGTGTGGACAATCAGAACGATGAACCGTCACACCTCTGCCTAAAGTCACAAAACCGACCACATCATCGCCGTTAATCGGAGAGCAGCACTTCGGATAATGAACTGCCAGACCATCTTCTCCGTCAACGAGGATTGAATTTTGCTTATTCGATTTAGAGCTAGTTGTGTGATTAAACTCAACAGTAGGAACATCGTCAAAGCTAGCGCTCTCAACAGTCTCAGAGGGAAAAAGAAACTCTATGACTTTATTAGGGTCGAGTCGACCATAGCCAATAGCGATGAGGATCTCACGCTCTGATGACATCCGAAGATAGTCGATCAGCTCATCGAGCTTCCCCTCTTTTTTGAGACGAGAGAAGCTATACTTATGCGACTTGAGAGCCTTCTCGAGGACCTCAGAGCCTGCGGTAAAACTCTGTTCATTAGCCTCAGTTCGATGATGGGCCCTTATTTTAGTCTCGGCGCGACTGGTCTTTACAAATTTAAGCCAATCATGCTTGGGATGACTCCCCCGAGTCCGAATAACCTCGACGACATCTCCATTTTGGAGCTCATATTTGAGAGGTACGATTCGTCCATTGACTTTAGCGCCAGTACATTCATGGCCTAGGTCAGTGTGAATTGAATAGGCGAGATCAACAGGGGTCGCTCCTCTTGGCAGAGGGATCACTTCACCCAATGGGGTAAATACATAGACCTCTTCCTCAAACAGATCTACCCGCACCGCTTGTAAGAAATCATTCGGATCCTTAAGGTCGCGTTGCCATTCAAGAAGCTGACGAAGCCAAACAAAAGTCTCATCAGGACTCATAGGCTGACGTCGCCTCTTCCGGCTCGATCCCTGCTCTTTATAGACCCAGTGAGCAGCGACACCAAGCTCAGCAGACAAATGCATATCTTCCGTACGGATTTGAACCTCAATACGCTCATTATCTGGCCCAAAAACAGCGGTGTGTAGTGACTGGTAACCATTCTGTTTGGGGAGAGCGATATAATCCTTGAAGCGACCCGGAATAGGCCTCCACATACTGTGTATATGACCAAGGACTTCGTAGCAGAGCGCCGGCTTGGGGACTGTGACTCTGAAGGCTAAGATATCATATAAGGTCTCTAAGCCGCCGCCGGTTCGTTTGAGCTTCTGTCGAATAGACCATAAGTGCTTGGGTCGACCGCTCACCTCAGCGATGATCCCTGATTCACCGAGATGCTCTTGAATCTGATCAATCACTTGATTGATGTAGCCTTCACGCTCTGACTTTGTCTGAGCGATCATATCAGCGACCTGTTTATACTCATCGGGGAAGATATATTTGAAGCATAGATCTTCGAGCTCAACCTTAATACCGTACAGACCTAACCGACTCGCGAGTGGCGAGTAGATATCCATCGTCTCACGTGAAATTCTCGCTTTCTTCTCCGCTGGCATTTTTCCAAGAGTACGCATATTATGCAGACGATCAGAGAGTTTAATCAAGATCACCCGCAGATCTCGACTCATAGCGATGAGCATTTTCCTGAAATTAGCGGCCTGGGCCTCTTGTTGATTCTGAAAATTGATCTTATTCAGCTTCGTGAGACTCTCGACGAGCGAAGCGATCTCAGAGCCAAATTGATAGCGAACATCATGAATGGTCGCCTCAGTGTCTTCCACTGTGTCATGCAACAAGCCTGCACACACAGAGGGCGCGTCAAGGTTGTGGATGGCAACTATATTTGCGACCTCAAGGGGGTGCATTATGTAGGGATCACCGGTCTTACGAAGTTGGCCGGCATGCCAGCGGGCTGCGAAAACATAGGCTCTACGAACTAAGTTAATATCAGCCTCAGGATGATGGGAGAGTAGCTCGTTTTCAATGGTTCGCAAGGAGATCAATGTCCCACCTCTCTAACTTTAATATTCATAGATCTCAATCATCTCCATGGGACCAGCAATGTATCAGTATGAGTACCGAAGGTATTAGAGCTGACGAATCGCTTCAACCGCTTCTATGATCTTTGGGTGATCTCGGCCAAGTCCGTTCGAAAAACGAAACAGAAATTGCCTTAACTGAAGTCTACGCTTCTTAGGTTGGTCAGAGAGATTAAGTTTATTCCAGTGCTCGTCAATTTGAAGATGGAGTGCAACGCGGGCCTTTTCGATTTGCTCTTGAGACACTTGCTCTCTCACTGCTCGCTGTCTCTCTAGCTCTTGGTCATGACGAAAATCGCGTTGCTCGCGGTTGAGCTGCTTCAGATCTAGAAAATGAGCTTGACGCTTCAAGGTGAGTTGGAACTCCATTTCATAATCAGAGCTAGCACCCATATCATGTTCAACACCTTCAGAGATATCGGGTTCAAGTGATGGATTCAAAAAATGATGATCAACGCCTAGCTCCGCAGCGAGTGGAGAGAAAATCTCATCGAGCACATACTGTTGCTGAGTACCACTGAGCATAGGGAGGATACGAGAGAGGTTCTCTAAGGCATGGCTACGATCTTGAAGATCATCACCACTCTCCACCATATTTTTGAGCGCTAGTATACCTGTTGAAATCTCTGAGAGCTTCTCTAGCTCGGTCAAGCGCTTATGCATATTGATCGCTTGGAGATGACTGTTGATAAATAGCCCCATGGAGGTCAGGAACTCCTTTATGCCGACATAAAGAGCGGGAAATACAAATACACTAATCGGAGAGATAGCAAAGATCAACCTCAACAAGATAGATCAGATCGACTTTAGTCTAAGTCTCTAACAGTTTCAGCCTAAACGACAGTGAGCCAAAGAGTCGAAACAAAAATGAGTGGGCTCACATCGAGTCGCAGTTGGGGGATAATGGGTCCCTGATAACTAGCGCTAAGAAATGTGAGCCCCGAAGGACCTTACGGGCTTTAAGGAGCGACGCGGACTACTCGGAAGCCGATTAGCTTAGACGACGTACTCACAAAGCGTGAATAACGCTTAGTGGTCACGAAAGAGCTAGAAGACTGAGCATTCCAGTTACCGCTTCTGATCGGTATATAGAACGAACGACTTAGAGAGACAGGAGAGCCATCGGTCGGTACCAGACTAGTGTTCGAGACAAAGTCATCAGAGACGAACTCATCAAGACCACCGCTCATATCACATAGCCCATCGCTGGTATCGCTCAATTGTGTTGGCTCGATGAGGTCACGAGAGCTGCTACATACATGAGGAACGGTTGTGTAACCACAACTTGAACCAAAGCCAGTGACCGAATCACAACTAGCAGACGCGACGTTACCGGCAAAGTTATGTCCTTGGCCTTGGCTTCGTGCTGCATATTCCCACTCTGTCTCACTCGGTAAGCGCACAGAGAAGCCTGCCATCTCTCCGTCCAGCCAAGTGACATACTCAACAGCGTTACTCTGTCGGATACAGTTAACGGGGAGGGTCTCATTATCGATCATGTAGTAAGTACAGCCAGAGCTATTCTTCGGGGCTCCACAAGAGCCTGCGTCAACGCAAGCCTTATACTGAGCGACAGTGATTTCAGAGCGACTCATCTCAAAGTCAGCGATAGTGATCTGCGGAGAGCCTGCGTTAGCGTTGGTGAGATCACCAAAGCGATAGGTTCCGCCAGTGACTGATTTCCACCCAATATCGGTGATGATCTTACAGCCACCATCAGCAGCACCAGGTGGTGAGCAAGCATCACCATCGAAGCTGTTCCCATCATCACACTCCTCAACAAGATCGCCGTTTTGATCGACATCTACTCGGACTTTTCCGTCACCACACACTGGTATTGTACAGTCATTGAAGCAGCTGTCATTATCGTTGTCATTACCATCATCACAGTCTTCACCGGCATCGATGACGCCATCACCACAGAATGGGTTGAGACAGCTCTCACGGCAGGTATCAGCGGCCGTATCACTGTTCACGCCGGTACCGTCATCACACTCTTCAGAGCTCTGTAAGATCCCGTCACCACAAGCCGAAGCGGTACATACGTTAGAACAAGTGTCATCATTCACTGAATTCCCATCATCACACTCTTCATTAGTATCTACGACTCCATCTCCACAAGTCGGATTCGTACAGTCGACACGACATGTATCTGAGGCGGTGTCGCTGTTCCCGTTAGGATCATCACAGTCTTCACCGGGCTCTTGAACACCATTGCCACAGATCGGCTGAGTACAGTTGTTCTTACAGGCGTCATTATCATCGCCATTCGCATCATCACACTCTTCGCCAGCGCTGATATTGGTGATCCCGTCACCACACTGTTGCGCAGAACAATCGCTGTTACAAGCCGCGCTCTCACCAGAGTCGTCGCAATCTTCGACACCTGCTTGGATTACACCATCGCCGCAAGTCGCGTTTAGACATTGACCATTAACGTTGAGACAAGCGTCTGTGTTATCGGCATTGCCGTCATCGCACTCTTCTACACCGGTGTGAGTGAAGTTGTCACCACAGACGGCAACAGTACAGGCTCCACCGTTACCAGTATCATCTAGACAAGAATCAGTGTTGTCGATGTTTCCATCATCACACTCTTCAACACCTGCTTGAACTTTTCCATCACCACAAGAGGCGAAGACGCAAGTACCACCGTCTGAGGTGTCATCAAGGCAACCATCTGTATTATTCTGATTTCCATCATCACACGTCTCACCCGGCTGAACGATCCCGTCACCACAGGTAGCGTTAACGCAGCTATTGGTACATGTATCATCATTGACTTGATTACCATCATCACAGTCTTCACCAGGGTTAACGAAGCCGTCACCACAGGTGAAGTTTTGGCAATCACCGCCATTATTGGTGTCGTCAGGACAAGTATCATTGTTATTTTGATTACCATCGTCACAGAACTCGACACCCGCTTCAACATGACCGTCTCCACATGTAGCGAAGACACAAACACCAGCGACTTCAACGCAGTTGTCAGTATTCACAGAGTTGCTGTCATCACACTCTTCACCAGCGAGAGTATTGGTTATACCGTCACCGCAGACGACGAACGTACAGTCACTATCGCAAGTAGCGCTGCCCGCTTCGCCATCATCACACTCTTCGCCGTTTGCGGCTGATACGACACCATCACCACAGTCACAAGCATCGCCTGTACCGTCATTATCAGAGTCAGTCTGATTATTGTTTGAAGTGTTCGGGCAGTTATCTAGATCACCAACTTGCACACCACAGATGCCGTCGCCGTCTGGGTCAAAGGCGGGTTGGGTAGGTGTACTATTAGAATCTGTTGGATCAGAGCCACATTGAGTCTCTTCACCATCAGTGAATCCATCACCATCGTCATCATCAGAGTTGGCGTCACATTCACCGTCATTATCGGAATCGGTACCGTCGTTGTTAACATCCGGCGAGTTAAGCACCGAGCAATCATCACATGTATCACCGTCAAGGTCACTGCAGATGCTTGAGTCATTAGCGTTCGTATCATTAGCGTTAATCACACCATCGCCATCAATATCATCATCACATGCATCGCCATCAGCATCACTATCAAGATTGGCTTGAGGCTGATTAGCGACCAGTGGGCAGTTATCGATGTTATCGGCCACGGTGTCATTGTCATCATCGGTATCTTCCGCAGAGTTATCCCGACAACCATCGTTATCGTTATCTGCATCATTCCAACTCACCTGATGATTAGGGTCAGTAGGATCGTCACAATCGTCTAAATTATCATTGACGCCATCATCATCGAGGTCTGGATCAGCGTTGTCTCCAATAGTATCACCATCGGTGTCTCGAGACTCTGTGCTGTCAAATGGGAAGTCATCATTCACATCGAGGACATTATCGTTGTCATCATCATCATCATCGACATCACACTCTTGATCGCCGTCATTATTGTGAACAGCGGAGAGAGGCGTGTCATTGACATCATTGATTGCCGAACCACAACGAGTCTCATCGTCGTTGGAGAAGCCATCATTATCATCATCGTCATCACCCACATTACAGAGACCATCGCCATCATCATCAGGCCCATCATTAGTCACTCGGGTCACTCCGTTGAAGTCGGCGGTAGTGAAGTTGGCTCCAGCAGTGAAGTCGTTGTTGACGGTCTGTGAACAATCATCACACGTATCGCCGTCGCTGTCCCCACAAGCGCTAGGGTCAGTGGAGCTTGTCTGAGCGGTCGCTTCATCAGCATCGCTCACACCATCATTATCGTCATCATCATCGATGCCGTTGTCACATTCGCCATCACCATCAGTGTCAGTGGGCTCATCACTCGGATTATTGGGGGATGATCCACAGGTAGACTCATCAGTATCGATGAAGCCATCGTTATCATCATCAGGATCTAGGTCGTTACAGAGATCATAGAGCACACCGTCTACTTCAATAGTACCGGTAGGGAAGTCAGGCTGACCATCTGGATTTCCGATCGGCAGGACATCACGGGTATCATCAAAGCCCTTCGCGCCAGCGCCATAACATTCATCGTTGGCATCACATACACCGTCACTGTCGATATCATCTGGAGTAGACTGATCGTCAAGAGGATCTGAGTTACAGCCATTCTCTATAACGTCAGTGATCCCGTCACCATCATCATCATCATCGGCGTTATTACCTATATTATCCCCATCGGTATCAAGTTGCTCAGTGGGATCAAGTGGGAAATCGTCGTTAATGTCGATGACGTTATCATTATCATCGTCATCATCATCGGCATCACACTCTTGATCGTTATCATTGTTATGAGCAACAGAGAGCGGGGTGTCAGTATTATCAGTCGTTGAAGAGCCACAACGAATCTCATCAGTATCAGAGAAGGTGTCATTGTCATCATCGGTGTCTTGATCTTGGTCACGGCAACCGTCGCCATCGTGGTCAGTGGCAGGGTCACTTGTCCAAGGCACATTGTTCCCTAGATCAATAAAGCCAGCAGCACAACTATCGGCATTATCGGTAATACCGTCATTATCATCATCGCTGTCTACACCATTGTCACAGTCTCCATCACCATCGGTGTCAAGAGGAGTGTCGCCGTTGAGCGTTGGGTCACTACCGCAGGTCGTCTCATCGTCGTTGGTGAAGCCATCAGAGTCAGCGTCGTTATCACAGACATCACCTACTCCGTTAGTATTGACGTCTGCCTGATCAGCGTTAGCGTCTACTGGGCAGTTATCACTACCATCTATGGTGCCATCGTTATCAGAGTCAGCGTCTAATGGATCGGTATTGAGCTCATCGGCATCATCGATGCCATCACCATCATCATCATCGTCACAAACATCACCGAGATCATCAGGTGTCACATCAGTATTACCCGCATCAAAGAGCGCTTGATCAGTGTTCAGCTGGTCTTGGTTGGACACTTTTGGACAGTTGTCGTTGGCATCATTAAAACCATCAACATCTGTGAACTTTGAGAACTTATTACTCGCATCGATCGCAGGGTCATAGGCATTGTCTCCATCGAGGTCCTCTTCTGTATCAAGGAGGCCATCGTTGTCGTCATCGTCATCACATGCATCACCGCCCTTATTCGAGCCTTGAGCGAAATCTGCGCCATCACCATCATTATCACTCTGATCGTCACTGATCGTCGGGCAGATATCAAGAAGGTCACTAAAGCTATCGCCGTCGGTATCGGTGTTGACAGGACTGGTGCCGATACTGATCTCGTCAGTATCACTCAATCCATCATTGTCATCATCATCGTCACAAGCATCACCGATAGTGTCAGTATCGAAGTCTTCTTGGTTACTATTAGAGGTCAGTGGGCAGTTGTCCGCATTGTCGTTAGTCCCATCAGCATCCGTATCTGGATCAAGAGGGTCGGTCTCATCTAAGTCGACGATCCCATCATTGTCGGCATCCTCTGTAGAATCTGTGAGGCCATCCTCATCATCGTCATCATCACACTCATCACCACCATCATTGAGGCCGTCAGTATTAGTCTGATTAAGGTTCGCTGTATCAGGACAATTGTCGTTCACATCATCTACACTATCGCCATCACGGTCAGTGTCACAGACATCACCAAAATTATCGCCATCGTTGTTTGCTTGGTCATTGTTCTGGGTGAGATGGCAGTTGTCTGTATCATCATCCACGCCGTCACCATCTGAGTCGCTATCTAGATAGTCTGGCGTATTGTCACTATCTGTGTCGATCGGCGGAGTCGTAAGATCAGCATCACCTGCCTCAACCGCGTCGGTGATTCCATCGTTATCAGAGTCGGTATCTAACGCGTCTATATCGTCTACGCCATCTGAATTGAGCGGTGCATCGATATCACCGCCGACCTCAACTTGATCAGGGATGGTATCGCCATCAGTATCTGTTAAAGCTGGGTCAAGTCCAACGGAGACCTCCCATGAGTCGGGGAGTGTGTCAGAATCAACATCATTAAACTCTGACACAAGAGTAATGGTCACGCTTGCGCTCTCATTAGCTGCATCAGTTACTGTGAGCGTTAGATCATAAGAGCCTGCCTCTTCGTAGGTCGGTGTCCACTCAAAAGCTCCAGTGACGCCATCTAAAGTCGCGTTATCAGGAACATCACCAGTCATGGTATAGCTCAAGGTGTCGCCAGTATCTACATCTTGACCAGTCACAACAAAGGTTAACGAGATCCCCTCTGGCGCGTTGATCTGTGCACCATCAGCAGGCGTCGGAGCGACCAAAGTTGGTGCATCATTGTCATTGATGACTACGATGGTGACCTCAGCGGGTAAGCTCGTATCATGTCCATCATGTACGGTGTACTCAAAAGTCACTGTTCCCGCGAAGTTGCCAACGGGGTCATAGGTGAATGAGCCGTCTGCGCTGAGGTTTAAAGTCCCCGTGGCGGGTGCTGTCGAAACTGCGGCGCTGAGCTGAGCATTGTTATCAACATCCGTATCATTAGAGAGTACACCCGATGCAACGTCGACCACATACTGAGAATCCTCTGTGGCGTCATTATAGAGGTCTGCACTCGTGACTGTTAAGTCATTCACACCGGTCACAGTGATCACAAAGCTGCCAGCAGAGGTAGCGCTTTGGCTGTCGGTCGCGATATAGTTTACAGTGACGTCCTGAGTTTCACCCTCAGCGAGACTCTGATAACTTGCATGGCTAGGATCAAAGCTCCAATCAGCTACAGTGAGGCTCAAGCCATCGACTTGACCGTCAAGACTAAAGGCGATTGTATCCCCTGTATCAACATCGGTCGCTGTGAGCGTACCAGTGAGTGGGGCATCATCCTCATTTGTGGACTGAGCAGTGTTAAATGTGGCAACCGGCGCGTTATTCACCCCTGTGACCACGATATCAAAGCTCTGCGAGGGATCAACCGCTCCTTCACTGTCAGTCACGCTATAAGTGACAACGAGAGTCTCTGTACTCCCTACAGCTAGATCTTGGTACGCAGCATCGGTGGCATCAAAACTGAAACTACCGTCTGGGTTAATGGTTAAGCCTGCGATACCCCCTGTGGTGTCAGCGTAAGTATCGGTGTCGCCGTTATCGATATCTGTTGAAGTGAGTTGACCGTTAATCGCCTGATCACCTTCATTCACATCTTGTTGAGTAGTAAAGGTCGCCACTGGGTCATCGTTGACACCCGTGACTGTGATCAAGAAGCTGCCTTGATCGGTCGCTGTTTGTGAATCAGTCACGATGTAGTTGACCGTGATGTCCTGGGTCTCATCTTTGGCCAACGCTTGGTAATCACTATGAGACGGATCAAAGCTCCAAGTATCGCCCGCTAGAGAGAGTCCTGAGATCGCGGGACCATCTAAACTGAAGGTGAGAACATCATTTGCGTCAACATCGGTCGCGGTGAGAACACCTGAGGCCACTGCTCCGTCTTCAGTCGCGGTCTGAGCAGCGCTAAAGGTCGCGACTGGCGCGTCGTTCTCATTACTCACTACGATAGTGACCTGAGCGGGTGCACTCACCTCATGTCCATCATTAACGGTGTACTCAAAAGTCACTGTTCCTGCGAAGTCCTGAGCAGGATCATAGTCGAACGACCCGTCTGCTTTGAGGTCCAAGGTCCCTGTAGCAGGTGGCGTCGATACAGCAACAGAGAGTTGGCCAGCACCGATATCAATATCGGTGTCATTGCTGAGTACACCCAACACAGCATTGACCACATAAGTAGTGTCTTCTGTGGCGTCATTATATTGATCTGCGTTTGTTACTGTGGGGTCATTCTCACCTGTAATAGTGATCACGAAGCTGCCCGCTGAGCTAGCGCCTTGGCTATCAGTCGCGTTGTAGTTTACGGTCACATCTTGAGTCTCGCCTTCGGCAAGACTTTGGTAGGTCGCGTGGCTCGGATCAAAGCTCCAATCAGCGTTAATCAGAGTAAAGCCATCAACCTGTGCATTTAGACTAAAGGTAACTGTGTCACCCGTGTCAGCGTCTGTCGCGGTGAGAGTATCTGAGATAACAGCGCCGTCTTCGGTCGCGCTTTGAGCAGTATCGAATGTCGTGACTGGCGCGTTGTTCACGCCGGTAATGACAATATCAAAAGCGCCAGTGTTATCGACGGCATTTTGCCCATCGGTCACGCTATATGTGACGTTAAGTGTCTGAGTCACTCCAACGGCGAGTGAGGCGTAAGCAGTATCACTCGGATCGAAGACGAATGAGCCATCGGCGTTGATGGTTAAGCCATCAGTGCCACCTGTCGTGTCGCTAAAGGTCGCGGTGTCAGTGGTATCAGCATCGGTCGAGGTGAGTTGACCGTTCAGTGCAGCGGCCCCCTCATTGACATCTTGTTGAGCGCTGAAAGTCGCGACCGGGTCATCATTCTCACCGGTGACGGTGATCACGAAGCTCGCTGTGTCAGTGACGTTGCTACTATCGGTGACAGTATAGGCGACAGTCACATCATGTGTCTCACCCGCGCCAATAAACTGGTAGCTAGCGTGGCTTGGATCAAAGGTCCAAGTATCGACCGCCAAGCTAAGCCCGTCAATCGGGGCGTTTAGAGAGAAAGTGAGCACATCTCCTGTGTCCACATCTGTACCGGTGAGCACATCGGAGATCGTGGCGCCGTCCTCAGTGGCAGTTTGCCCTGCCACAAAGGTCGCTACAGGTGCATTATTGATTCCTGTGATCACTATGTCGAACGCGCCGCCGGCATCTATACCGCCTTGTGAATCTGTCACGCTATAGGTGACATTGACCGTTTGGGTATCTCCTACTGCGAGGCTCTCATATGCAGCGTTGCTTGGATCAAAAGTAAACGATCCGTCAGCGTTGATCGTCAGGCCAGGCGTACCGCCGGTGGTATCTGCGAAAGCTGCGGTGTCGTTATTATCAACATCAGTCGAGGTGAGCTGTCCGTTAATCGAGTTATCACCCTCATTCACATTCTGAACAGTCGTGAAGGTCGCAGATGGGTCATCATTTACACCGGTGAGAGTGATCGTGAAGCTGTTCTGATCTGTCGCACTATGGTTGTCGGTGACGGTATAAGCTACATTGATAGACTGAGTCTCGCCTGCGGCTAGGGCTTGGTAAGCGTTGTCTGCAGGATCGAAGCTCCAAGTGTCCACTGCGAGAGATAAGCCCGCGATAGTGTTATCATCGAGGCTGAAGGTGAGTACTGCGTCAGAGTCTGCATCGGTGGCGGTCAGAACACCGCCAAGGGGAGCATCATCTTCGTTACCCGCCTGATCAGTATCAAAGGTCGCAACGGGTCCATCATTCAGTCCCGTGATGACGATGTCAAATGTACCGGTGTTGTCAACTGCTCCTTGGGAGTCAGTAACGCTGTAGGTCACCGTTTCCGTCTGAGTTGCGCCACTGGCGAGACTATCGTAGGCAGGGTCACTCGGGTCAAAGGTAAAGCTACCATCCACGCTGATCGCTAAGCCGGCTATACCGGCCGTAGTATCTGCGAAATCTGCTGTGTCACCGTTATCTACATCGGTCGAAGTCAGCTGACCGTTAACAACCGCGTCATCCTCGGTTACGTTTTGCTGGGTGGAGAAAGTTGACGCTGGGTCATCGTTCACGCCGGTGACAGTGATTACGAAGCTGTTTTGACCCGTCGCGTTATGCTCATCGGTGACGGTGTAATCGACTGTGATCGTCTGCGTCTCACCTTGGGCGAGCGCTTGATAGTCTGCGTGAGCCGGATCGAAAGACCATGTATCACCAGCCAAAGTAAGTCCCGCGATGGTGTTGTCATTTAGGCTGAAAGTCAGCGTCGCATTGTCATCAACATCGCTTGCGGTCAAGACTCCGGTAAATGCAGCGTCATCTTCATTAGTCGCTTGAGCGGTGTCAAAAGTCGCCAAAGGCGTGTTGTTTATACCTGTGATTACGATATCAAACGTTTGGGTGTTATCCACAGCACCCTGCGAGTCACTCACGCTATAAGAGATGGTCAAAGTCTCAGTGACCCCTTGCTCTAAATGCTCATAAGCGGCGTTGCTTGGATCAAAGGAGAAACTTCCGTTTCCGTTAATCGTCAATCCATTTGTACCACCGGTTAGGTCAGCGAAGATCGCGGTCTCATTATTGTCGACATCTGTTGAGGTGAGCTGACCGTTGATAACAGCGCCACCTTCGTTCACGTTTTGTGTCGTGGTGAATGTTCCCACGGGTGCATCGTTGACACCGGTCACAGTGATAGTGAAGCCACTCTGATCTGTTTCTCCTTGGCTATCTGTCACTGTGTAGTTGACAACTACATCTTGAGTCTCACCAACAGCCAGCGCTTGATAATCTGCGTGGGATGGATCAAAGCTCCAAGTATCACCCGCTAGGCTAAGCCCGGCGATCGTGTTATCGTCAAGGGTGAAGGTGAGTACGTCGCCAGCATCAGCATCTGTGGCGGTTAGAACGTCGGTGACCACAGCCCCATCTTCAGTCGCGGCCTGAGCTGCATTGAAGGTAGCGACCGGGGCGTTATTCACGCCGGTGATCACGATATCAAAGCTCGGCGTAGCGTCAACTCCGCCTTGAGAATCAGTGACGCTATACGTCACGGTAATGGTCTCTGTGACGCCCACAGCGAGATCTTGGTAAGCGGCGTCGCTTGGATCAAAACTGAAGCTACCATCTTGGTTAATGGTCAAACCTGCTACTCCGCCCGTGGTATCCGCAAAGTCTGCAGTATCACCATTATCGACGTCGGTCGAAGTCAACTGACCGTTGATAGCTTGATTACCCTCAACGACGTCTTGCTGAGTAGTAAAGGTCCCTACAGGATTATCGTTTATACCGGTCACGGTGATGGTGAAGCTGTTCTGTCCTGTCGCGTTTTCGAGGTCAGTTACTGTGTAATTGACAACTACGTCTTGAGTCTCACCAGCGGCCAACGCTTGATAATCTGCGTGGGATGGATCAAAGCTCCAAGTATCAACCGCCAAGCTTAGTCCGGCGATGGTGTTATCATCAAGGGTGAAGGTGAGGGTGTCACCGGTATCAGCGTCTGTAGCGGTTAGAACGTCGGTGACCACAGCCCCATCTTCAGTCGCGACCTGAGCTGCGTCGAAGGTGGCGACCGGGGCGTTATTCACACCGGTGATCACGATATCAAAGCTCGGCGTAGCGTCAACGCCACCTTGAGAGTCAGTAACGCTATACGTTACGTTAATGGTCTCTGTGTCGCCCACAGCGAGATCTTGGTAAGCGGCGTCGCTTGGATCAAAGCTGAAGCTGCCATCTTGGTTAATGGTCAAACCTGCCACTCCGCCCGTGGTATCAGCAAAGTCTGCAGTATCGCCATTATCGACGTCGGTCGAAGTCAGCTGACCATTAACGACCGGATCACCCTCAACAACGTCTTGCTGAGTAGTAAAGGTCCCCACAGGGTTATCATTTATACCGGTCACGGTAATCGTGAAGCTATTCTGCCCTGTCGCGCCTTCGATATCAGTGACTGTGTAAGCGACAGCAACGTCTTGAGTCTCACCAGCAGCCAACGCTTGATAATCTGCGTGGGATGGATCAAAGCTCCAAGCATCAACCGCCAAGCTAAGCCCGGCGATAGTGTTATCATCAAGGGTGAAGGTGAGGACGTCGTTAGCATCCGCATCTGTGGCGGTTAGAACGTCGGTGACCACAGCCCCATCTTCAGTCGCGACCTGAGCAGCATTGAAGGTGGCGACCGGGGCGTTATTCACACCGGTGATCACGATGTCAAAGCTCGGCGTAGCGTCAACTCCACTTTGAGAGTCAGTGACGCTATACGTCACGGTAATAGTCTCTGTGACGCCCAAAGCGAGATTTTGGTAAGCGGCGTCGCTTGGATCAAAGCTGAAGCTACCATCTTGGTTAATGGTCAAACCTGCTACTCCGCCCGTGGTATCAGCAAAGTCTGCAGTATCACCATTATCGACGTCGGTCGAAGTCAGCTGACCATTAATGGCCGGATCACCCTCATCTACGTCTTGCTGAGTAGTAAAGGTCCCCACAGGATTATCGTTAACACCGGTCACGGTGATCGTGAAGCTATTTTGCCCTGTCGCGTTTTCGCTGTCAGTCACTGTGTAAGCGACGATTACGTCTTGAGTCTCACCAGCGGCCAACGCTTGATAATCTGCGTGGGATGGATCAAAGCTCCAAGTATCACCCGCCAGGCTAAGCCCGGCGATCGTGTTGTCATCAAGGGTGAAGGTGAGGACGTCGCCAGCATCAGCATCTGTAGCGGTTAGAACGTCGGTGACCACTGCGCCATCTTCTGTGGCGACCTGAGCTGCGTTAAAGGTCGCGATCGGAGCGTTGTTCACACCGGTGACCACGATATTGAAGCTCGGCGTAGCGTCAACTCCGTTTTGAGAATCATCGACGCTATAAGTAACCGTAATGGTCTCTGTAGTGCCCACTGCGAGATCTTGGTAAGCGGCATCACTTGGGTCGAAGCTGAAGCTACCATCTGCGTTAATAGTTAAGCCTGCGATACCAGCCGTAGTGTCTGCGAACGTCGCTGTATCACCGTTATCTACGTCGGTCGAAGTCAGCTGACCATTAATGGCCGGATCTCCCTCAACGACGTCTTGCTGAGTAGTAAAGGTCCCCACAGGGTTATCGTTTACACCGGTCACGGTGATCGTGAAGCTGTTCTGTCCTGTCGCGTTTTCGCTGTCAGTCACTGTGTAAGCGACGACTACGTCTTGAGTCTCACCAGCGGCCAGCGCTTGATAATCTGCGTGGGATGGATCAAAGCTCCAAGTATCAACCGCCAGGCTAAGCCCGGCGATGGTGCTATCATCAAGGCTGAAGGTGAGAATATCACCGGTGTCAGCGTCTGTAGCGGTGAGAACGTCGGTAACCACAGCCCCATCTTCAGTCGCGACCTGAGCTGCGTCGAAGGTGGCGACCGGAGCGTTATTCACACCGGTGATCACGATGTCAAAGCTCTGCGTAGCGTCAACCGCTCCTTGAGAATCAGTGACGCTATAAGTAACGGTAATGGTCTCAGTGGTACCCACAGCGAGATCTTGGTAAGCGGCGTCGCTTGGATCAAAGCTGAAGCTGCCATCTTGGTTAATGGTCAAACCTGCAACTCCGCCCGTGGTATCAGCAAAGTCTGCAGTATCGCCATTATCGACGTCGGTCGAAGTCAGCTGACCGTTAATGGCTGGATCACCCTCAACGACGTCTTGCTGGGTAGTAAAGGTCCCCACAGGATCGTCGTTTATACCGGTCACGGTGATGGTGAAGCTGTTCTGCCCTGTCGCGCCTTCGCTGTCAGTCACTGTGTAAGCGACGATTACGTCTTGAGTCTCACCAGCAGCCAACGCTTGATAGTCTGCGTGGGATGGATCAAAGCTCCAAGTATCAACCGCCAGGCTAAGCCCGGCGATGGTGTTATCATCAAGGGTGAAGGTGAGGGTGTCACCGGCATCAGCATCTGTGGCTGTTAGAGTGTCGGTGATCGGTGCGTCATCTTCGTTGGTCGTTTGATTGGCATCGAATGTTGCCACCGGTGCGTCATTAACCGCTAATACTTCGATGGTTACAGTCGTCTGCGCTGTGGTCTCGTTCCCGTCAGTCGCAGTGTAAACAAAGGTCGCGGTGCCCACAAAGTCTTGAGCAGGATTAAAAGTGAAACTTCCATTAGGATTAAGAGTGAGTAGACCATGTGCTGGCAATACGTCAGTAATCAGATTGACGCTCAGAGTGTCTCCATCTCCATCGCTATCGTTAGTGATTACGTTTTCAACGAGCTGAATCTCCTCATTTGTCGTGAATGAATCCGCAGTTGCGCTTGGGCCACCGGTTTCACACGCGTCACCCTCTCCATCACTATTGTGATCTTCTTGACCATTATTGACAGTGTCTATGCAGTTGTCGGTGAGGTCAAAGACACCATCGACGTCGCTGTCATCACAGTGATCACCGATATCATCAAGATCTTGATCTTCCTGTAAGAAGTTCTCGGTGGTAGGACAGTTGTCGTCTGCGTCCTTAGTGAGGTCTCCGTCGGTGTCATCATTGATAGGATTGGTTCCTAATTGACCCTCTTCAATATCGCTGAGCGTGTCGTTATCGTCATCGAGGTCTTCAGTCGCATCGAGGCAACCATCATCATCACGATCGTTGAGGTTGTTAGGTACCCAGCCAATTTCAGAGGCGTCTGCACCCAAGTCGGGCGCTCCGGTGTCGTCAGGGTCACAGTTGTCTACGCTATCAGCATAGCTGTCGTTGTCGTCGTCAGTATCTTCAGAGGAATCTTGGCAACCATCTTCGTCATGGTCTGTGGTCGCTTGGTCTGAAACCCATCCCGTCTCGCCGGTGGGGCAATCATCAACGCCGTCTGCAACAGTGTCGTTGTCATCATCAGTGTCTTCAGAAGAGTCTTGGCAACCATCTTCGTCGTGGTCTGTAGTCGCTTGGTCTGAGAGCCACCCCTTCTCGCCGCTTGGGCAAGAGTCTATGTTGTCAGCGACTCCATCGTTATCGCGGTCAATGTCCTCTGCGGTGCCATCTTCACAACCGTCACCATCGAAATCGGTCGCTCCATTAGAGGTCCATCCGACATTTCCCTTAGCGCACTGATCATCATTATCGTTAACGCCATCGTTATCGTCGTCGTCATCCTCTCCATCAGGATCATCGTCCTTACACCCATCTACATCATAATCAGTGCTGTTTGTATCAGAGGTCCAACCGAGTGACCCTGTTTGGCAAAGATCTAATGGATCACCATTGCCGTCGACGTCGTTAATGCCATCATCATCATCATCATCATCAACACCATTGTCGCATAATGTGTCGCTGTCATAATCAGCGGGTACATCTGTGTCAAGCAATGGATCTGTACCACAAATGCCCTCATCTACATCTGAGAAGCCATCATCATCGTCATCGAGGTCACCATCGCCAACGACATTGGGGTCACCTTCGTCACAGAGGCCATCATCGTCGGTATCAACTCCATCGAGACTAGGGAAGGCGAACTGCATGAAGGCACAGTCATCACACCCATCATTATCGCTGTCAGCACATACTGTGTTGTCAGCGGGATCAAGGTCTACATCATTGGCAACTCCGTCACCATCGAGGTCATCATCCTCTGAATCACATACCCCATTACCGTTACTGTCGGGTGGACTAATATTGAAGTTATCAGCGTCACCGCCGACGCAAATATCTTCGTCAGTATTGCTCCAACCGTCGCCATCTCTGTCATCGTCACCTGCGTCACAGAGTCCATCATTATCAAGATCATCGCCATCGTTAGTGACGCGACCATTGACAACAGTGAAATTATTACCTGGGGTAAAGTCTGCGGCGCCCGTTAAGACACAGTCGTCGCATGAATCGGCATCAGAGTCTCCGCAATTGTTTGGCAAGAGAGGGTCTGAGCCACGAGTCGCCTCATCAGCATCGCTCACTCCATCATTGTCGCTGTCATCATCTTCATCTCCATCACAGAGACCATCTACGTCTGTATCGGTCGGAGTTACAGTGTTGTCGAGCGGATCGGTGTTACAGGTGATCTCTTTAGTATCGAGGAACCCATCGCCATCATCATCATCATCGAGGAAGTCGCACTGGTTATCGCTATCTGTATCGACGGGCGTATCGGTAGGATCTGAAGGGTCAGTGTTACAGTCGATTTCAAATTGATCATCTGCGCCATCATTGTCGTTATCAAAGTCTGTCACATCACAGAGACCATCACTATCAGTGTCATTTCCATCATCGGTGATACGACCGGTTCCCCCATCAAGCGTAAAGTTATCAACCGGATCAAAGAAGTCAGCAGCCACTTGAGAACAGTCATTACAACCATCGTTATCAATGTCACCACAGTCATTAGGGACTAAAGGATCTGAACCTCGAGTCGCCTCATCAGCGTTGCTCACCCCATCATTGTCGTTATCGTCATCTTGGAAGGCGTTGGCCGCTACTTGACCAACAGGGAGGTCACAGAGATCATCACCATCGGTATCGGTTGGGAAGTCAGTAATATCGGTTTCATCGGTGTTACAACCGATCTCAAAATCATCAGCGAAGCCATCGTTATCGCTGTCGTTATCTCCATCATTACAGAGTCCGTCACCATCATCATCTGGTCCATCATTGATGAAGTTTCCATTGGTGCCGAAGTTCGCGTGCTGGGTAAAGTTATCGCCCACAGTGTAATCATCAGCTTGTGCAGCGAGGCAGTCATCACACGTGTCACCGTCAAGGTCACCGCAGATCGATGCATCACTGTCATCAGGGTCAATATCGTCTAGTCGACCATCATTATCATCATCGTCATCGTTATCGTTATCAAGGGCGTCACAATCAGTATTAAGGGCTTGTGATCCAAGAGTAGAGTCGAGGTCATCGCAGTCATCCCCACCATCATCGGTGCTGTTGACGCCATCGCCATCGACATCAGGATCTACATCATCTGTAAGACCGTCACAGTCTTGATCAAGAGCGACTGAGCCGACTGTTGAATCATTATCGTCACAGTCATCCCCACCGTCAGCGACTGCGTCTACATTGTCGTTATCATCATCAGTGTCGTTATCGTCGCACTCTCCGTCAGTATCAAAGTCACCGCTGGCATCGTCACCATTACAGATGTCTAAGAAGTTACATACCCCGTCAAGATCATCATCTAACGGAGTGCTAGCGTTGTTATCAGGCAGGGTATTGCAAGCCGTCTCATCATCATCATTCCATCCATCACCGTCATCGTCTAAGTCAACATCTCCGCAGAGTCCGTCGGTGTCAATATCGAGAGTAGCGTTGTCTCCATTACATAAGTCGTTGTTATCACAGACGTTGTCTAAATCAACGTCGACGATTTGATCGGTCGCGTTATCCGGATTTCGTCCACAATCAATCTCATCTTGATTCGGGAACCCATCACCGTCGCGATCGTCGTCACATATATCACCGAAAGCATCACTGTCGAGGTTCTCTTGCTGTGGATTGGCATCGAGAGGACAGTTGTCGGGTGGGGTCGCTGCGCTACAGATACCGTCAGTGTCATGATCATGCCCAGTGTTAGCGAGACACACATCACACTCATCACCAATGCCATCAAGGTCATCATCTAGCTGATTAGGATTAGCGAGATTAGGGCAGTTATCGGTGGTGTTAGGATCGGTCGTGAAGCACACTCCGTCCGCATCAATATCATTATCAGGGTCTTCGATACAGGTGTCACAAACATCACCGATGCCATCTCCATCCCCATCAGCTTGGTCTTCATTGTCGTCATTATCGCAGTTGTCAAGTGCATCACAGAGTGTATCACCATCACTATTGGTGTTATCAATACCGGGACAGTCATCACAGGCATCACCCGCATTGTCATTGTCGCCATCGATTTGATCATTATTTGCTGTGTTTACGCAATTATCACAAGCATCACCAAAGTTATCAGCGTCAGCATTGTTCTGGCTTTGGTTAGACACATCTACACAGTTGTCGCAGGCATCGCCCACCCCGTCTGTGTCTTGATCACCTTGACCTGCATTCACTACATTGAGACAATTGTCACAAGCATCACCTACACCATCAGAATCCGCATCATCTTGGTTAGGATTAGCGTCATTATCGCAGTTATCAATTGCGTCGATCACACCATCAAGGTCGGTATCTCTGAAACAGTTTGAGGGGAGTGGGTCATTCTCACATTCGAAACCTGCTTCTATCTCGCAAACTTCAGAGCAACCATCACCATCAACGAAGTTTCCGTCATCACACTCCTCGACATAATTAGGGTTGTCGGTGTTGAGGATACTATTGCCGCACTCTCGTTGGCAAGTGGCGCTACAGCCATCGCCATCGGTCTGATTACCATCATCGCAGGTCTCACCGAAGATATTGTCAACAGCTCGGTTACCACATCGGGGAGAACCAGCGACACGGAAACCAAGGAATGGTCGAGGATACCTAAAGAGCAGCGGTGTACGAACGCTGTTATTTTGCAATGAGAGAGGAATATTATAGTGACCACCGCGATAGATTCGGTAGAGAGTCGTCCCATTGGGACTGGGTGTACCATCAATAGGGATCAGTGAGTAGTTGCTCTTCCATTTGTCAGAGACCCACTCCGCCACGTTACCGGTCATGTCACAGAGACCTTGCTCAGTATCTCCATTAGGAGCCGCTGGGTCATCACCAAAAGTATTAGAATAGGAGCAGACTGCCTTGGTAGCGGTATGCCCACAATCGCGGACATTACCCAATTCACATGTCTCTGCATCGCTGTCTCCCCACGCGACTCGATTCGCTTGACCTGCACTTCTAGCAGCATATTCCCACTCCGCTTCTGAGGGCAAGCGGATATCAATATCGGGAATTTCTATATCTAACCACGCAGCATACGCGGTCGCCGCGTTCCATCCAATACAGTTCATTGGGTGATTATCACGCCCTGCCACTCCGTAGTTGCAACCATTACCTGTTCGCGGTGTACTACAGCCAGCGGCATCGACGCATAGTTTATACTGAGCGACGGTGACTTCAGCGCGACTCATCACGAAGATTCCCATGTTAATGAGTGTGTCTGGCGCATCCTTCGTGCTTGTTTGACATTTCGCCGATCTCATAAGAGCCGCTGTCAAAACTTACGAAAGCAAACTGAGTACTCACCTGGCATTGGAAGCAACCGTCACCATCAACGTCGTTACCATCGTCGCATTCTTCATAGTCGGCTTCACCAACAGTGAGATCAGTTCGAGTGACACGATCACCACAGATAGCGATGGTACATGTATCTGTACAGGCGTCATCAGCGTCTAGATTTCCATCATCACACTCTTCTCCGAACTCAAGGACGTTGTTACCGCACACTGGGAGTTGACAGGTATTACTACATTCATCGTCATTAACGGTGTTCCCATCATCACACTCTTCAGCGTCCTCATTGAGGAAGCCATCACCACAAGTATTTAGCTCACAGGTGTTAAGGCACTCATCGTTATTGGAGAGGTTTCCATCATCACACGCCTCATTGAGTCTGGCAGCGCCATTACCGCACACCTCTTGAATGAGTGTCAGTCGCTCGCCGTTATCTATAGAGAGCGCATCAGGCTCACCATCGCCATTGAAGTCACCAAATGCCAGTAAGGAAGTACTTGGAGACACCCCCTCTTCGCAGAGCTCACCACTTGATACGAGCACCAGTGGATTGATTGGGGTAACGGTGAGATCAATACTCGCTGTGCCTTCGTCCACACCAAAAATAGTGCTTGAGCTTAGCGCAACAAAGTAAGTCCCTGGAGAGAGATCATTAATCAGTATTGAGGTAGAGCCGTTCTCTATGGTCTTATCGCAAGCGATCACGTCCCCAGTGTTACAACCCTCAGAATCTAAAACATAGATATAAGGGTCAAAGCCTTGTGTATTGGCTGTCGCCATGATCTCTACTTTACTGCGCTGAGTGACAGTAAACGCTGCTAGCTTTTCAGCAGCGTTTGGTTGAATCCCACCGGCTCCGCAGCTGATGCTGAAGTCATTCGATTCACCGCTTGTATTGAGAGTGAAAGTGCCAGGTTGAACTGTATCGATGCTTGCCTCTGTACCACACGTCGTCGATGACTCCTGCGTGTTACCAGGAATGGCACAAGCGGAATCAGCTGTATCTATGTCATTGTCACTATCATTGTCTATTCCATCGGAGCATTCAGTCTCTACTGAGGGTTCGCTCTCATCACGATCAACCGAACTTGAACAACTAGGGTCATTAAGATCGATTAAGTTATCGTTATCGTTATCGTTCCCATCATTACACTGAGTAATAAAGTCATTCACATAGTTAACGATCGCAGGACCGTTCCCATCTATCCCCGAGACTTGGATATCAACATCCCCATCTCCATCCACATCTCTCGGGTACACTGCGTTAATTTCCGTGAAGCCTAATTCTTCTTCTAGGTCTCTCTCTATGGAGAAATCCATATTCGATCTAGAGTAAATAATACCGCTCTCAGATTGTACAAACTCATCTGTACCATCGTTATTGAGGTCAATAGCAATTAGTCGTCCAGCGCTGTTATCAATCAGACAGGAGGTAGGAGTCACTAAGCCGATAGTGCTGAGTCGAACTATGACACAGTCAGGTGTGCCGGATTGAGTCGAGACGATATCAAGCAGTGAGTCACCATCTAGATCAAGTAAGCTAAAGGCTCGCTCGCTAGGATTCCCAACCGCTTGGTCAAGGGGGATGGGGTCGATGGCGAGGTTACCCTGACCATCACCGTTATAGACAACGAGCTGAGTCAGCGTTGGATCCCATGTGATGAGGTCTGGATCATTGTCGTTATCTACATCACCTATGACCAATGAGCCGGAGTTGGGGATCGATAAGGTCACGCTATCTATGAAGCCACCTTGGCCATCTCCATAATCAATAATTACTTGCCCATTAGCTGGATCAAGCCATAAAGCATCTAGATTTCCATCTCCGTTGACATCGCCTGTTTCGACACCAGTGAAGGAAGCATCGATCGCGCTTCCATTGGTATCAAACGACGCCTGTGACGGACATGCGTTTTGAGCATAACTCTGCGCTGCAATCAGCAAGCAGAGAGAGCTCAAGAATAAGGGGGTTATTTGTCTCAACATAATAGACTCACGGGGGATGGCGGTGAGGTTAGGACGATATGAATGCTATGATATGACTCATGTAGGTGGTCAGCTTACAATGTAAGCCTCATAAACTCATGACGTTGAACACTAAAAAGGCGAAAAGGGCGGTTGGAGGCCGCCCTTGAGAGGAGTGAGTCAGAGACTCATATGCTCTAGAGGAGTGGCCTCCTCATGTCTTTGAATCTCGTTATCCGAGGAGGGAGAGGACGATCTGGCCTGACTGAGAGACCTGAGCGAGCATACTGACCGCGGCCTGTTGCTTGATCTGGTTAGAGGCCAATTGAGCTGTCTCAGAGGCGAAGTCTGCGTCCTTGATCCGGCTGCTAGCAGCGCTTAGATTCTCGGCGGTCTGACTCAGGTTATTGATCGTGGACTCGGTTCGGTTCTGAAGGGCACCTAGCTGTGAGCGCTCGGAGCTCACCTGTTCGAGGGCGAGGTCGATGACATCGAGCGCCTCGATGGCTCCGCGAGTGGTTGAGAGATCAACTGTACCGACTGTAGCGTCACGGTTCGTTCCCAATACAAACGGTTCGCCACCAGCAGGATCAGTAGGATCACCATCGGCCACCAAGATTCCTCCTAGAGTGTTGTTAATAGATGCAGAATCTGCAGCTTCAACCTCGAAGGTTTCATTGGACTGTAGCGTGATCTCACCACCATAGGAGAATGCTCCATCTAAACCTGAGAGCAGTCCAACGTCTGCCTCAAGGGTTGATCCGTCGCCTGAGTCATGGTAGGCGATGCTGATATCCCGACCATCTTTAGCGACCAGTACCAACTCGCCCGCTGCGCTTAGCTCAGCGAGGACTCCGGTTTGATCAAATTCAGCGTTAATTTGACGAACAAGCTCTCCTGACGAATCATGACTTTCGAAAGAGAATCCTGAGATTTTTGCTCCATTGATCTCCATAAAGGTGGTCGCTGTGAGCGTCGTCCCTTGGATACTCCCCGTGCTTCCAAATGCTTCCTCTCCTGCTTCGAGGATACCATCACCATCACCATTAATTCCGTCACCAACGGCGAGGTTCGCTTTAAGTTGATTATCAGTTCTAGTCTCTCCGACGATAGCTCTCACGCCAGTTGTGTCTTGCACACTATTTATTGCCGCTGCTTTAGCGATCGCTGAAGTCCCTGTTGTTGGGTCAGCAGGGCCAACGTACTTCGAGCTATATCTAGAGATAGAATCATCCGCAGAGAGACTCTGCCGTAGATCAGTCCCATTGATCCGAAGGAAACCACTGTCGGTCAATCCACCTGTAGTGACCACACCGCTTCCACTCGTATATCGAGCTTGTCGGCCTAGGGAATCGGTGTCCATCTTTGTCAAGTTAATGTGAGTGGACTCTCCTGCATTTGCGCCGTATTGGAAGTCAAGGCGAGTTTTATTGCCCTCAAAGAGCTTCATGCTATTGAAATTTGTGCGCTCAGAGATGTTGTTGATCTCATCCTGTAGCTGAGAGACCTCTTTTTGAATCGACTGTCGATCAGAGTCTTGAAGTGAGCCATTCGCTGCCTGTACGGCAAGCTCACGAACACGCTGGAGCATCCCCTCAACCTCACCGAGCGCACCCTCTGCCGTTTGGAAGAGTGAGATGCTGTCATTAGCGTTACGAATCGACTGCTGTAAACCCTCGATTTGGCTTCCCATTCGAGTAGTGATACTCAAGCCAGCAGCGTCATCACGGGCGCCGTTAACTCGTAGACCAGAAGAGAGACGCTCAAACGATCGGTTGATCGCATTGCCGCTTTTTGTGAGATTAATTTGACCGCGTCGAGAGACGAAATTTGGAGTGATCATCTTATATTCCTTATGCTCTGTGTCCTCGTCCATTGAGGATGGATGTACTCATATATGACTACGCTAGAATAACCTACAGCGCTATTCAACACTTTTCTGAGATTCTCTGCGCTCAAATTTCTTTATTTGAACTTTATTTACTGCCACTGGCCGTCCAAGTTTTGACGGATCTGCTGCGCCCACGATTATTTGTTCGCCATCGGTGTTTATTGATGACACCCACAGCGCTTGTATAGAGGTAAAGCGCTGAGGCCACTGCCGTAAGACGTGCCCCCTAGCGAGGAGCGCATCTAATGTCCTCTGATCATACCCTTCATCATACATCAGCGTCTCGGGGACCCATTGATGATGAATCCTCGGCGCGCTTACCGCGCGTCCCACTTCCCCTGTAACACCGTCGAAATGAATCAGATTTAAGAGAGTTTGTAGCGTCCCCGTGATGATCGTTGGTCCCCCAGATCCTCCTACCATACCGACAACAAGCTTACCTTTAAGTATAATAGTTGGGCTCATGCTCGAGAGCGGTCTCTTTCCAGCTTGCACTGCGTTAGACGCTCGACCGATCAGTCCGTATGCGTTGGGCACTCCGGGCTTAACGATAAAATCGTCCATCTCATTATTTAAGAGAACACCTGTCCCACCGGCGACAAATCGACTCCCAAACCCGGTATTGATCGTAGTCGTGAGAGCGATGGCATTTCCTGCGGCGTCTATCACATTGAAGTGACTCGTCCCGCCATCCGAGGTAGGCTGCCGATTTTCACCATACATGGATCTAGCTAAAGTGTGATTCGCATTAAACTTACTCTTGATCTCCATAATTCGCTTCTCGTTTAGTAGCTTGTCCACGGGGATCGGGGTATAGTCTGGGTCTCCCATATAATTAGCGCGATCCGCAAAGCCATGCTTTAAGGTCTCAGTGAGCGCGTGGAGATATACACCTGACTCTCGGCCTAGTACACTTGGATCTCTAGATCCTAAGATCGCCTCCAAAGCTCTGAGCGCTTGAATGATAACGAGTCCTCCGCTACTCGGCGGTGGCATAGAGAGCAGCGTGTAGCCTCTATAATCTCCACTGATGACCGCTCGCTCTTTAACTTTGTAATCATTGAGATCCTTAGCGGTAATGATGCCTCCGGCCGCTTTTACTGAGCGCTCGAGCTCAGTCGCGACCTCTCCACGATAAAACCCATTCGCTCCTTGTAGAGCGATCTGCTTGAGTGTGCGCGCTAAAGCAGGAAACTTAATGATTGATCCTAAAGACTTTGGTTCCCCCTCATTGAGGAGAGATTCGCTGAGAGTTGGCGAGAGCTTTACCCGAGAGATACTGCTCTTTACTCTTTTATAGAGGAGAGCATGCATCTCAAAGCCATCGCTCGCTAACTTTAATGCGGGGTCAACGAGCCTATGCCAAGGCAGCTTCCCATGTCGCTTGTGAAGTTCGGCGAGCCCCGCGACTTCCCCCGGTACTCCAGCGGCGAGAGCGCCTACCGTACTTAAACCTTTAATCGGGTTCCCCTCTTGGTCGAGATACATATCAGCGGTCGCGGCGAGTGGAGCGACCTCCCTAAAGTCAAGCGCATAGCTGACCTCTCCTCGAGAGATAACTGCGAATCCTCCTCCCCCTATGCCCGAGGCGAAGGGTTGTAAAACACCTAGCGCTAACGCGGTAGCTACCGCTGCGTCAGCTGCGTCTCCTCCCTCACGGAGAACTTGCGCTCCGATCTCGGAGGCGAGCTCGTTGTCTGCGACGACCATACCTCCTACTCCCATCGCTTCATTAACGAGGAGTGGAGCCGACCTCTGAAGAATGTGTAGAGGAGACCCATGAGCCTCATCTCCCCCCTTATCTTGAGTGACTTCAAGTGTCACAGATTGAGCGAGCACTATCCTTGGCGCGAACGTTCCTCCTAGCAAGAAGATGAGCAGCGTTAACGTGCGAAAGAACTCCCAAGGGATCAAAGCGGAGACCAATCCAAGGACTGGAGCCGCAGTGGGGCGTCCATGTTGCCAATCACCACCTTCGACCCCACTCCCCCCGATATCGATATGAGTAAATCGATAGGACTGCTGATCTCGCTCATGAACCTGAAGGCCATCATTGCTAAGTCCGGCAGCCTTGATTAGAAACGCGGCGGGAAATTGATGGCCTCTTGGCGTGGCAGAAGAGGGTTCATTATTACAAGAGATGATATCCTCAGCGAGGGACCTCGCTCTAATCATCTTAAAGTCTTCGGTGCGCAGACGAGAGAGCTCTACGCCCTCACCATACTTCTCGGCGCTCTCTTGGAGTTTAGCAGCATTAAAACCTGTCCGCTCTTCTATGCGAGTTGAGTCTGATCTCGCCGCGTCATTATCGACAGCGATAGTGAAAGGACCAACCGCTTTGTAGGCGTGTCCAGTGAGAGTAGCGACGCTCATTAAGTGGCTGTAACGACGGTCTTGAACTCTCTCCCGAAGGTGAGAGAGTACATCAGCGAGTACCAACCGTCCCTCAGCGTCAGTGTTGCCGATTCGTACCCTAACCCCCGCGTGACTTGTAATAATCTCATCGGTCACGAAGCTGTCTGCCCCGATACTATTACGCACCGCCCCGATCTCAGCGATAAAATTAATCCCCTTTGGTCTAAGATGAGCAACGCTGAGCATAAAGCCTATCACTGCTGCCGCTCCCCCTTTATCTCGACTCATCCCGGCCATGTGGCCCCCTGTCTTTAAGTCCGCTCCTCCAGTGTCATAGGTGACCCCCTTTCCAGCGAGCGCGATCATCTTCTCTCCCCCTCCCTCATAGCTCAAGCGGATCACTCGTGGTTGATGACGCTCTACTGTCCATGAGGCTCTAGCTACCGCTGAGAGCAAAGGGTACTCAGCTTCTAATATATGCCGATCCTTAACGATCTCGACCTTGACCTCAGTTCCTTTAAAAGCTCTTTTGCATAGCTCTGCGATCTTGAGTGGAGACATTCGCTCAGGTTCGGTTCCCGCCACATCCCGCGCGACTGAGCGACCGATTTCTACGGCACTTACCCACTTCCTCCACTGGGCGATCTCCGGTTCGCTGCTCAAATCTGGTCGCTGATCACACACCACTCCAACAGCCTCTAACGATCGACCCCGAGTGACCTCTCTCGCCTCTAGAGGCACCCACAAGGCTGCGAGCGCGCTAAACAGCGCTGTCTCCAATGTTTCATCTCCTTGGTGGGGTAGACAGACCTGCAAACAAGGCCGCTGTAAGCCTGCAGCGAGGGCCCGCTTCATCCCTTGCGCTGCACCGTCCGAGACCAAGCGGATATCATCGCCTTCTCGATCTAAAGAACCAATGCAACATAAAATTAAGCGTGACCCCATCACCTCTGGGCAAGGGATCAAATGTACGCCAGTATGAGCTGATTGATCAAGTTCGCGATAAGAGGAGATTGACTGACTAAGCGCCTTCCCCACACCGCTCAGCTGATCATCGGTGACTAAGATCAATCCATCCCAGCTGCCGTTCTCCTTAAACTCTGCCAATGAAGTGGCGGTGTGAATCATCGGTATACTCATCTAGCTCTCTGCTCTCTGCTCTCTGCTCATGTAAATGACGGTCTCTAACTATGATTTAGCGCGTGATGTGTTCATATCTTTAGAATATGATCATAAAGGAGTCATCCCCCTTACGTGCCCCCCTCTCAAGCCTAGTCCCTTTTGGGGACTCTGAACAGAGGGACTTAATCTTTATTCAGCGACTCATTGGGGGGAATAAAGGGTTACTTATCCTACCGGGAGAGACCACTGCTCTTCTCTATTATAATGACCGATGTGGCAGAAAGCGAAACCAGAAGCCCCTCGTCTTAGTCGGTCTTGAATCGCACCTCCTAAACCTCCCTGAGGAGGGAGCTCGGCAATAATTCCCTCAAAACCTGCTTCGCTGATCAGACGAAGCTGTGAGAAGACATTGTAGGCAGCCTCTTGAGAGTCTCCACTCTCGCTGAGTATATAAGAGCCCCCAAAGTTCGCTCTATGACTAGACCACCCCAACCACGCTAAGCCCTCCTGTTTCGCTGGACTCACTGCGATGTAATCCGCCTCGTCAGGGTCAACTCGTTCTGCTGTCCAAAGGTAGAGCGGAATTTTTGGGGCATAATGATTTTTGAGAGTCCCCGGCGCTTGCCCGATGATCGGAGTCGGGTAGCTCAACTCAAAACCCAGCGCTGAGAGTCGCTCAGGCGAGATGCCTCCTAACCTCAGCATCGGCAGAGCAGGAGGAGGTGCTGTGGTATTGACTATGGTTGACTCTACACCGATGTCACATCGCCCTCCCTCTAAAACGAGCTTAACGCTGTCCTCTAAGCCTCCTCGAACAGCTTCGGCGGTCGTGGGGCTCAGCTGACCAAAGAGATTGGCACTGGGAGCCACCAGTGGTCCACCAAAGGAACGTATTAAGGTCTGAGCGACAGGATGAGCGGGGCAACGAACCGCCACTGTCTCATGCCCTGATGTGACTAAGTCCGAGATGATAGATCTCTTCTTGATCAGTAAAGTCAGCGGGCCGGGCCACAGCTCATGGATCAGACCACGCGCTGTGTCATTAAGCGTTACGAAATGATCAAGATCCATGTCTGGCGAGACATGAATGATTAAAGGATCAAAGGCAGGCCGGCGCTTAGTCTCGAACACTCGAGCGACAGCTCGAGGGTTTAAGGCGTCAGCCGCCAATCCATAAACAGTCTCGGTAGGCATCCCTACACATTCACCAGCGCTGAGTAACTCGAGCGCTCTCGGGAGCTGCTCCTGCCACTTCTCCTGCATCTCCTCAGCGCTCCAAGGGCTCAGGGGTCTCGTCACTTAAACTATGAATCAGCGCGGTCAATTGAGCGTCACTAAGAACAGATTCACTACCACGAGCCGCTTTCAAGATCACCTGAATGATCTGGTCGGAAGGCTCAATCCCTCGCCGTTCTAACCAATAGAGAACATTGCTCTTACCGCTCATCCTCCCAATCTCAATCTCCTGTTGTAATCCAAAAGGGGTCGCTGGGACACCTGAGTAAATTAAATCCGCGAGGGTATGGTCTCCCGAGCGTTGAGCCTTCACGATCGCCGCTGCATGGACACCGGTTGCCGTTCGAAAGGCATCTTCTCCGAACACCGGATAATTGATGGGGATAGGAATCTCAACCCCCTCACTCACCTTAGATACATAAGTCCCTAGCTCACTCAAGTCATGAGGCCAAGCGTTTAATAACTTCAGATTAACGAGGAGCTGGTCCATAGGGGTGTTTCCGCTGCGCTCACCGATTCCCAAACCAGCAGCGTGTATGACATCAGCCCCCGCTCTAGCCGCGGCGAGACTATTAATGACCGCCAACCCTCGATCGGAGTGACCATGCCAATTGAGCAGGACCTCAGGACGACCTCGGTCGATGATAATCTGCTTGACTGCTCGCACTACCGCCGACGCCCCCTCAGGGGTCGAATGGCCAACTGTGTCAGCGATACATATCTCATCAGCGCCGGCATCTAAAGCCGCGCCATACACTGCCTCAAGATCATGAGGATGAGCGCGAGTTGTATCTTCGGTGACAAACATAATCGGCATGTCATTAGACTTAGCGAACCGCACCGCATTGCTTGCTGATCTGAGGAGGAAGTCTAAATCCCAGCCTTCTACCATCTGGCGAATTCTTGAACAGCCGAGAAAAGCCTCGGCTTTGATTCTAATTCCGAATTCTTGCTGAAGATCCGCTATAATCTGTAGATCGCTCTCTACAGTCCTCACCGCTAAACCGGGAGAGAAGGGTAAACGCTCATCAACAATATGTCGCAGCATACCTTTAATATCAGGGAGCTGTGATGACATCGGCAATCCAATGTCCCCCCGCTTGATACCGAGCTTAACCATAAGGTTTAGAAGCTCTATTTTTTGATTAAGACTTGGTTCTTGTACCGATGGGCTCTGTAAGCCGTCTCTCAGCGTCTCATCGTCAACCTCTACTGCCGGAAATGGAGCTGAGTCTGCCTCATTCCAATCATATAAAAGCTCAGAATACTGGCGAGTCATAATCTCTCCCTCTTAATCTCTATCTTGGTCGAACCTCTGCGCTTAGTCGAACCTCTGCGCTTAGTCGAACCTCTGCGCTTAGTCGAACCTCTGCGCTTAGTCGAACCTCTGCGCTTAGTCGAATCTCTACGCTCTACGGCTAGATATTCCCTTATACATGGCGATCGCAGCGAGCGAGAGAGCGCCGACCGCTAAAAATAACCATGTATGAGGCTCCGGTCCGCTCGCGCCATTGCCTCCAACGCCGCCACCGCCACCTCCGCCCTCAGCGACCGCTGTAGAGACCCATAGCGTCATCATCATCGCGCTGAAGAGAAAAGTTTGAGTCATTGAAGATTTATTGAGGTGCGTCATGGTCATCTCCCTTGCCAAATGAATAAATAAACGGCTCACAAAGAAATATAGTCTTGATTCTTAACAGAATCCATTAAAAGTTATACTCTAAGGCTAAAGTTAAGCCCTCTTCCCTAGACGATTGATAAGGCTAGCGCTATGAATAATATCATCAGACTCTCTGTCCTACTTATGTTCTCTCTCTTAGCGACTCTCGCTAATGCTGAGCCTACTACGCCGAAAAGCACCAAGGATCAACCCGCCACTAACGGAGCCTCAACGACCAATGGTGTGACTCAAACTGCCAACGAGCCAGGTAAGATCAACATCAACACCGCGAGCGCCACCGAGCTGAGAGAGCTTAAAGGGGTAGGGCAAAAGAGAGCGGAACAGATCGTCAAAGACCGAGAGGTGAATGGGCCCTTTGCTTCAGCCCAAGACCTCACCCGAATCAAAGGGATCGGCCCAAAGACCGTCGCTAAGAACCTCGATAAAATCAGTATAGGGGCTCCGGCTACTCCTGCATCAAAGTCAGAAAAATAGATTCCACAGACAATCTAAGTCTATGCAATAGATGATCAAAAGCATCTTACGGAAAACGTGGAATATATATGATTGAAGCCCTCAATGGTTTCACACGCGCCCTACTCATTCTTAACTTCCGAGTTTTCGCTGTCCTCTTCTTCTTACTCTATCCCATACTAAAATTAGTTTGGGGCATACTCAAACGCCCATGGTTAAGGGACCCAATCATTCAAGGGGTCGCTTTGACCCTCGCTCCGCTTCGCGATCTTCGTCACCGAATACCTGAGAAATCATCCATAGAAAATGAGGCTGATCGAGGCTCGCCTCGATTACTCCCAGCGCCTTCCCCGCCTAAACGAGATATTAACTTGGCTACCGTTGAAGAGCTCAGGGGAATAGAAGGTGTAGGCTTCGTGAGGGCATTAGAAATAGTGGAGTACCGAGAGCGCTTTGGACAGTACCGCCGTATGGAAGAGCTAGGGCTGATCAGAGGCATTGGCGCTCAAACCTTGAAGCTACTCAGCGAGACATATGAGGCGATCCCCTCATCATAACCCCTCCTGATCTAGGCGATCACTTACTTACAATGATCTTAAGGTGAGGAGGACTGCGGTGACTCCATCCCCCCCTTCTTGAGCCTTACCGGGCCTAAAGCTGTGAACATAATCACATTGAGGAAACCAAGCTCTCAAGTGACGTTTTAAGGCGCCGGTCCCATGGCCATGAATAACATAGCCGGTATTTATACCTCTGCCATAGAGGTCATCTAAGAACTCGATGACTCGGGCGACCGCTTCATCGCTCCTCAGCCCTCTCACATCACAGGTATTATTACTGGTCTGAGGAAGAGAATGATTCCATGATGGCTCTGCGGAGCTAGAGGATGAAGCCTTAGCCCCCCCCTTCTGCTTCTTCTGCTTTTGCCGCTGCTTCTTACTCAGACCACTCTTAGTCTGTTTACTCACTCCTCCCCGTGGGCACCTAAGGGCAGAGAGATCTACCTCCATACTCAATAAACCTGCTTGGACTGAACAACGACCTCTATGATCAGGAAGCTCAGTCAACTCAGCGTGCATATCGAGAGTGATCACCCACACTCTTTGACCCAGTTTAAGCTCACTGGGCTCAAGGTCTGGGGGATAGATCTCTAACTGATCACGAGTCTGAGCCTCTACTAACCGGTCGGCAGAAGCGGTGAGCTCTCGCTCTACTTTGGATAGGTCTTCGGCGTTCATCGGCTGATCACGAAGCTGTGATTTGAGAGCCTTGACCTGATCTCTCAGCGAGCGCGCTTCCTGTATGGCAGCGCTACGCTCATTATAGGTCGCTTGCTGTAGCTTATCTTTCAGTTTCTTTTCACGTTGCGCCACCTCGTGGTTGAGAGACTTTAGTCGACTCGCCTCTTGCTCCGCCTCCCGCCTCGCTCTTCGAGCCTCAAGCGCTTCTCTCTCCAAGCGAGTGATGGCGTCTTCTAGTCGGCGATGTTGCTCACCGGTGAGCTCCTTCGCTCGCTCAACGAGCACTTGAGGCAAGCCTAATTTAGCCGCGATCTGAATCGCTGAAGAGCTGCCAGGCATATCATATCGTAAGCGATAAGTAGGTCGCTCAGCCTCTTCATCATACTCCACTGCACCATTTCTGAAGCTCTCTCCCTCTGTAGAGAGCAGCTTTAATGCTTCGTAGTGGGTAGTCACAATGACAAGGCTCTTTAGACTAACCAAATGCTCTAAAATAGCTTGCGCTAGCGCTGCTCCCTGTACGGGATCAGTGCCGATCGCTAGCTCATCAAGTAGCACGAGACTCTGTGATTGAAGACGTCTTAAAATCGCCTGAATATTGGCGATATGACCACTAAAAGTCGACTGTCCTTCGCTGAGGCTCTGCTCATCTCCCATATCAGAGAAGAGTCCTGATACCCATGGAACTAAAGACCCAGAGTCCGCTGGAATATGTAAACCTGCGGTCGCCATCATTACGATTAAGCCCGCTGTTTTCATCACCACTGTCTTCCCGCCAGCGTTAGGACCCGTAATCACCAATACTGGCGCAGCCTCTCCTCCGAGTTCGATATCATTAGCGACGACCTCTATGTTTTCATCGAGCGCTAGCAGAGGGTGCCTAGCCTCTAGTAATCTCATCTGTGGCTCGGAGGTCAAGTGAGGGCTCGTGCATGTAAGGTCCTTAGAGAGTTGAGCGCACGCGAACAGGTAATCAAGCTCGATAAGCGCCTCTTGAGTCACTTGTAAATCGTCAGCGATAGCGGCGACTTTTCGGCTCAATTTAGTCAATATACGGTGAACTTCTTGCTTCTCCTCGGCTTGCGCCATCCGTAATCGATTATTGGCATCTACCACAACTTTAGGCTCAATAAACACTGTCGCTCCTGAGCTCGACCAACCGTGTACGATCCCCTCCATATGTCTCTTATGTCCAGACTTTACAGGCAACACATAACGGTCTTCTCTGAGCGTGTAAAAGTCATCTTGGAGCATCCCTGTGACGCTCTCATCCTTCAATAGGCCATCGATCCTATCTTTAAGCTGACCATGCATAGAGTCAACTCGACGACGCAGCTCAGCCAAGTCGCCGCTAGCAAAGTCACTCACCTGTCCTTGTGCATTGAAACTAGACTGAATCTCAGCAGCGAGACTAGGCTTAGAGATCAGACCTATACCAATCTCAAAAAGTTCTGGATATTCGCTCTCTAGACTTGTTAAGAACTTTTTTGAGCGAGTGGAGCTATCGATCATTCTACCTAAGGCGCTAAGCTCCTCTGGGGCCAAGACCCCCCCTCTCTGAGTCCTGAGAATCATAGCGCTTAAATCCTCTAAGGCGCTCAAAGGTGGAGTCATTTCTGCATCCAAAGCACCTCGCGCTTCATCCACTCTTTCTAACTGCTTTAAAGCGGTTCTCATTATTTGATGAGGCTCTAGAGAGAGGGCTCTCTCTTTCGCAGGCTCACCCCTACAGCGTTCAGCGAGCGCAAAACAAAGACGTTGCCACTCTAAGTGCTGTTGAGTCTTGTAAGGAATTTTAGCTTCGATGTGTCTAGTCATGGTACGCTCCACAGCGTGTAAATTTATTATTCATCGCGCAAAGCGCTCAGCCCTCTGAGGATGCACCTATGCTTCATCAGTCGCGATCTATTATCGCTTTCTACGCTATGATCTCTGCTCTCGGCAATCTCTTTAAGTCCTATCTGCGGTGCTATGTATCGCAAAGACCAATGATTCCGTGGCTCAGTCTCGTTAGCTTAATTCTTCTGTCTGCCTGTAACCCATTACCTCCTGTGGTCAACCAAGATTCGGATGCAACGGTCATCACTCCTCCTCCTCAGATCAGCAGCGATCTAGGGATTACTGAGCTTATGCCTGACGCTGATATCCCAGGTCCTCTTCTCAATTCCATATTACCCAATCGCTCTCCTCTCGAAGGGGGAATTCCCCTGCGTATCATCGGAGATGGGTTTCGATCCCCGATGTATGTCCGGATCGGTGAAAACCCCTGTTTAAGCCTCACTGTGGAGAGTGAGGCTAGGATAAGTTGTCTCGCTCCAAGCGTCGAGAGCCCTCAAACAGTCAGTGTTGAGGTCGCGTGGGGAGCGGTCCCAAGAGAAGGAGAGATCTCAGATGAATCAAGAGATCAGTATGAAGGAGCGCTTAGGGTCATCGAAAGAGGCCTGACTTATTTTCAACCTCTAGGCGTCGAGAGTCTAACTCCCTCGAAGGGGCCTGCCTCTGGCAATACTGAAGTGACCATCACTGGTATCGGTTTTACCGAAACAACCGATGTTCGTTTCGGTGATTCACCCGCACTCAATGTCACTCTGCAAGACTCACAAACGCTCACCGTAGTGACTCCTCCTCATTCAGCTGATAAGGTCGATGTCATTGTCCGAGACCCTAGCGGGGTTATCATTTTAGAAGACGCCTACACCTATCAAGTCCCATTAGGCATTGACTTC
Source organism: uncultured bacterium (assembly GCA_943788935.1). Classification (GTDB taxonomy): domain Bacteria; phylum Myxococcota_A; class Bradymonadia; order UBA7976; family VGTA01; genus CAKZRU01. The sequence continues at coordinate 325,847 of CALSSE010000003.1, forward strand.
ATCAGTCCACAATGGGGCATGACAGAGGGAGGAGACCTCATTGAAGTCTATGGCTATGGATTTACCGATGATACCTCTGTTCTCATGGGTGGACAAGCAGCGATAATCATAGAGGCTCGGCCTCCTGCTCGACTAACGATTAGCGCTCCTCCTAGAGAGAGAGCGGGGTGGGTTGAGCTCACTTTAGAGAATCTGAATGGGAGATCCGACCTAGAGCGTGCTTTCTTATATCTAGACTCTAACACAGGGCCTTTCGAAGTTTTTGGCAGCGTCCCGGAGCGGTTACCCACTGATCTAGGAGGCTCAATCATGATCGGAGGGAATGGGTTCACTGAGGAGACCCAAGTCTTCATGGAAGATCAAGAGCTCACTTGCCAGCTTGAGAACGCTCAACAGCTCAGATGCTTCTGCCCTCGGAGAGCTCTCGGCATCGTCGAGATATCTGTGCGACAAGGCCTCCTCAGCGAGACGTTCTCACTCACCTACTACGACACCCTCGAGCTTTTCTTCCTTGAGCCCGATCGGGCCGCGAGGAGCGGAGGTGCCTTTATTCGTGTTAGGGGGAGGGGCTTCACTGAAGAGACACGCTTTAGCTTTGGTGATCAGCAGGTGAGCGTGCACCAATTCATATCGAACGAAGAAGTGTGGATCATCGCTCCTCCGAACCCCCCTGCTCTTCTCGATATCACGGTGAATAGAGATGAAGAACAAGTCTATCTTCCTGAGGCCTTTACCTATTTTGACCCACAAGCACAATATGGAGGATCTTGGGGCGAGAGGATACAGAACGCCGTTAACGTAACCGCTTTAAATATATATGATTTCTCTCCCATCCCTGAGGTTACCGTAGAGCTGCGTCCTTTCCAGACCCCCACTTCTCTCCCACTCGTAACAGGCCAGACAAATGAGGAGGGTCAAGTCACGGTGAGCGCTGAGAGTCTCTCGACTCCACTACATGTCAATATCGCTAAGTCGGGTTTTGAAGCTCAAACCATAGAGCGTGTAGTTAGTGAAAATCTCACCGTTCTGCTCTTCCCTTTCATTCCACCAGAAGGAGAAGGAGACCCCCCTCCTCCACCAGAGCCCGTCAGAATTCAAGGCGTGTTGACGGGACTCAATGAGCTTGAGAAGCCTCCTGAGCCTGGGGTCGTGCTCCGCGCTTTTATCGATGTCTCCCATGGTGGAATGTTAAGTCGAAGCGTCAACCCAGCTCCTGCTCCGTTGGGTATTCTCAGCGAAGATGGGCCCTTTGATCTATTCACTCGCCCAGGTCAGATGGCGGTCATCGCTACCGCTGCCTATGTCCCACAAGAAGAGCTCAGTCGTTATGAACGAGGAGAGATCAGCTATTGGTTTTTAAGAAAGTCGATCTATCCCATTAAAATGGGGATGATTCGCTATCTAAGTTTAAGCCCAGAAGCTGAGATTAGTGGCCTCAATCTATCTCTGAATCATCCATTAGAAGAGCGAGCGTCTGTTAAACTGCTCAACCCTTCTACCGGAGCAGGAGTAGGTTACTTAGATAGATTCGGTAATCCCGCTTCTATACAGAGCGATTTTGAGGTCCGCGCCTTCTTAGATCTCGACGCCGATGGCTATTGGGAATTAGATATTAACGCGACCTCTGATAGCTCATTATTATCGGTGAGAGGACTACCCAATCTCGAAGAGTGGCCAGACCAACCCGAGCTCATCTGGTTCGCCATGTCGCGCGTCCATCCAGCCGGTGTTAATAGTTATGCTGAGCATATTCAATCAGATCTGACTCGCCAAGTCGATATCGGCCCCTTTGTAGGAGCGGCGAGAGTATTAGATCGAAACAGCGGAGACCCCATCTCGATTGGTGAGACTCTAAGATGGGACTATTGGCCCGGCATAGACAGAGATGATACTGAACCCCCTCAAGCGACGACTATACGTTTTTATCAAGCAGGTCTACCGGTGTGGAGCTTTACCCTTCCCGGTGGGGTCAATGAGCTCACCATCCCCCCTCTCCCCCCTGAAGAACCACAAGCAGGAGCAGCGCCGGGGTCTATTTATGTGTCCATAGAACCACTAATCTCCGAAGTAGGGATCAATTACCAAGATTATAACCTGCTCGACCTCAATAATCCGAGTAGCTATTCAACGACACGCTTCGAGATCATTTTTGACCCTTAAGCCCGCTTATGCCCAATACTAGGCTTTGCTCATAAGGTGAGCCCTAATCGTTCTCCCATCCGTGAACGGAACATCCCCCGAGGATCCCATTGGTCTCTTACCTCTTTCCACTTGGCCCACTCAGGATACATCTCTTTAAAGTGCGCTCTCGGCAAACGAGCATCTTTTCCTAAATACACTCTACCGCCGACTCGCATTACGATACGGTCTAAACGATCAAACAGCGCCATGAGCTCCGCCCCATAATTTGGAAAATCGAGCGCTAAGGTCACGCCTGGAGAAGGAAAAGAGAGCCCACCATGTTGTCGCTCTCCAAACTCCTTAATCACCGCCAAAAATGAGCCCATTCCGGTAGCGCTAATCTCAGTGAGAATATCACGAATTGCTTGATTGTTTTCAGTTTTAGGAACGACCATTTGGTATTGTAAGAAGCCGCGCCTGCCATATATTTTATTCCACCCACGTACAAAGTCGAGGGGGAAAAAGAACGGTTCATAGCTCACGCTCTGCGAGAGTTCACCTTGAGGATGCTTACCATAATATAAAGTGTTGAAAGCTTTAATGGTTAATGGATTCAACAGAGCGTTAGGCATACTAAAGGGGACCGACATCAATGGGGAGATCGCCGACGCCATTTTGCCGAGAAAGCGTGGTGCTGGGCGATCATCACTGTGCCGCCCTCGCATAAAGATCCCTCTCCCTAATTTTGATCCTTTAGCGACACAGTCGATCCAACTCACCGTATGAGTGAACTCACCGCTCTCAGCGCTCACCTCAAAAAAATGATCTAAATCTCTCACCTTGATCGACTCCATCGAGATCCCCGGCCCATTGACCTTCACTAGCTTAAGCTCCAAGCTCAAGATAAATCCAGTGAGGCCAAGACCAGCTACCGTAGCCCAAAATAATTCTGGGTGCTGACCTGCGTCACAGGTCACCACTTCCCCTCCCGATGTAAAGAGCTCCACCGCCCTTACATGGTCTGCGAATGTTCCGTCATGGTGGTGATTCTTACCATGAATATCGTTACATAGAGCGCCAGCAACAGTGACAAATTGAGTGCCAGGAACGACAGGTGGGAAGTAGCCTCGGGGTAAAAATGTTTGGATCAGCTCATAGATGGATACACCCGCTTCACAGCGAACCCAACCGGTCTCAGGATTAAAATCAATGATCTTATTAAGGCGTCTAGTGTGAATCGCTAACGCCCCTTCTGCTGGTAACCCTGAGTCACCGTAGCTTCGTCCATGTGCGAAAGCGAGTACGCTCGAACTCTGCTCAACCACTGACTGTAGGCGCTGTTGAGCTTGATCTAGATTCTCGGGATTAACGCTCAGCGCCTTTACTTGTGGATAACGCCCCCAGCCCCATAAACGCTGCTCACTCCATGATGAGAGCGAAGATGATGTACTCGTTGATGTGGGGGGAGATGAGGTAGGTGCTTCCATATTCGCTGCTCCTAGAGCTTGATAAGGCCATATTTAGCTAGGGTGATACCCAATGTAAACCGATGCTCTTAATAACAAGTCACTAACAAAATGAGATCAGTTTTGATAGACATGATTATAGAGCGGCTTTTCAGTCGCCTAGCTAACTGTTTTTGGAGGGAGATTTATGCTCGATCAGCTCAATGTCTCTACTTGGAGTGATGATCTATACTCGATGTGGGTAAGCCTAGCTCCTCTACTCCTAATTGGAGGACTCATTTCAGGCGCTCTCCACGCCCTGCTGCCTCCCTTTTTTATCCGTAGAGCGTTAAGCGGTGGTGGAGGAGTGATTAAGGCTGTGCTCGCTGGCGTTCCTTTACCACTCTGCTCATGTAGCGTAATCCCCACTGGGTTGGGTCTTAAGAGAGATGGCGCTAGTGATGGGGCAACCGTCGGATTTTTGATCAGTACTCCTCAGACTGGCGTAGACTCTATCTTAGTCAGCGCCTCTCTTCTTGGCCTCCCCTTCGCCTTGTTTAAAGTCTTAGCGGCAGCGGTGACTGGGCTGATCGGTGGCGGACTCACTAACCATTTTAGCGTTGCTCACTCCGAGGTTAGCATCGAAGAAGACTTGCACTCTCATCATCATGAGGGCTCGAGTAAATGGCGAGCAGCGCTCACTCATATTGATGAAGTGATCGAGCCGATTTGGGGATGGGTTCTCTTCGGTGTCATCGCCTCAGTAGTGATTCAACGTTTAATCCCCGCGAGCCTCTTCGAGATAGAGACCGGCTTGTCTATTTTATTAGCCTATTCAATCACGCTCAGCCTCTCTATCCCTCTGTATATCTGCGCCACCGCCTCTGTCCCTATCGCCGCCGCTCTCGTCGCCCAAGGCTATCCTATCGGAGTTGCATTAATCTTCTTAATGGCTGGTCCTGCAACCAATATAGCCACTCTTGGAGCCGTCTATCGCGGTCTAGGTCGGATCCCTTTCACGATCTACTTGGGGACTATCATTGTTGGATCGATCGTCTTCGCCTTAGTCTTGGATTTAGGACTTGGTTGGACCGCTCCGGTGAGTCTACTAAACCAGAGCGGACACCAACATCGAGTCGCTCTTTGGGAGCACCTCCTCGCCTTCATCTGTGCTCTCTTATTCGTTAATTATGCGTGGTCATGGCTCAGGTATCAGCTTCAAAAGTTTCGGTCTTCACGTCATGGAGAAGAGCGAGATGGGACGAGACCCCTCCAGATAGGAGTCAGCGGCTTAACCTGTCAGGGATGCGTACGCCGACTTGAGAGTGGGTTATTAGCTCGAGGAGACGTCATTGAATGTCAGGTTAATGAAGGTCTCGACTCGCTCACAGTTCATGGTACTCTCAGTCTCCTAGAGCTTCAAGAGGTCGTCAGAGAAGTAGGATTTACCCCCTCGACCGATCTAGTAGATGTCTAGGTCACTCTCTTATGCTGAGCGTTTATTTAGTTCCTAAGAGGCATCACCTCTACCAACCGAGTGCTCCCCATCTCATCACCTGGTTGAAGAGTGTTCATCAGAGCGGTCTGCTTATCGTTCCTGAGAGATTCGTTGATGTCTCTTGTACCGAAGGAGAGCTCGTCTCTCGTTTAGAACATCAATTAAACCAAGACTTCACACTAGAGCTGTTCCCAGGGATCGCTATCAGTTATCTCTATCATCAACATGCTCATGAGGCGCTCGTCCCTGCTGAACTCTCTCTGGAGTCGATTAAGGTCAATATCGCCTCATTCCCTACCCTCCTGCCTCTCGACGAGGTCGAGAGCGAAGCTGCTTGCCCGGAATGTGGAGATCCGATCCCTAACCCAGAGGTTGAGAAGGCGATCTCTAAACTCGATCTCTTCCCACTGCCTTCAATCAAGGCCTTCTGCCTCTCATGTCAAGATGAGCGAGATCTAAGATCTTTAAACTTTACCCCCCCCATGTCATTCTCTCAGTTTTGGCTTCAGTTGCAGCAAAGCGCCTCTACCCGTCTTAATGCACAGGTCATCAAAGCGTGGGAAAGCTCTCTTGGCTGTCTTTTCGATCAGCTCAATGATCAAAGAGATGAGCTGAGAACTGACGCCGAGCTTCCCGCTCTTTTCGCCGGTGAAAACCAAGGATCGGCTATGGGGCGAGATCATTTTAGAGCCGAGCGGTGGAATCGTCGACGTCAAGGGAAACGATCATCTAAGCGTCGCTCCTCAAAGCATCGATGACCTTAATGTCAGATAAGATACGAGCTGAGGACTTATGGCGTGTATCGAGCACAGGGATAGATCTAATATCACTTGGAAGATTATCCAAAGTGTTAAAGCGCAGCCCCAACTTACTGCGTGCTCTCTGCCAAGAGTCAGAGCGCTCTGATCGTTGTCATCATGAAGGAGCAGGTCTGATTTGGGCGAGTATGCTTTGGACGTGTAAAGAGGCAGCCGTCAAGTGTATTGGGACGGGATTTTGGCGCCAAGGGGTAGAGTGGAGGGATCTCTGTATTCATGCACCCTTCCCTGTTGAGTCTCCTGAGAGAGTTTTGGAAGTTCGCTCTGTAAAAGTCACGCTGAGTGGGGTCGCTGCAGACCTGTGCTCTACAGTTCATATAGAAGGAACTTTCGAGCTTATTGATCCACCTTCTTATGGTAGGAGTGATCAAAGAAATGACTCCCCTCCTCATTTGAGAAGCATGAATGAGTATATAGCGCTCGCTCGTATGGAGCTCTACCGCCCGCTAACTGTCCCCTCTTCGCGAGTGGATCAATGACGATTAGCTCACCGAGACCTAAATGGCGTAAAGTTATCTCTTGCTCCGCTGAGCTAGCCTCGGTCATAGAGCAGCTCTCACCGGCTCTGCAGAGGGTTTTCCATCTTCATTTATGGCTCAGCGTCCCACCGAGCGCTCCCCCCATGACCTTATGCCTCGCGCTGTCCTCTTTACCAACGAGTGATCGCAAGGGAGGCGATAGTCCTCTTGATGAACACATATTAGAGACGCCTACTGTGGATTCGGTTAATCTAGACTTGAAGAGAGCCGGCTGGATTCGATATAGACCGCGCACAAGTGAACAGCTCCTCCCAGTCATCTTCGCCCAACAGTTGACTAGCCTCCTCTATCCTCGAGAGACCTCCATAGGCTCATTCGGTCATACATATCACCACCTAGGTCATCAACAGGGTCATCAACAGGGTCAAGTCAGCTCTCAACGGCTCAACCTCATCTTAACAGTCGATCTCACCAAAGAAGAGGGACGATCCGCCCTTTGCTCTGCGCTCAGTTTATCTCAAACGAGCAGGAACACATCGGCGAAAGTCTATTGTCTATCGACCAATCTCATTAAGTCTCCTTCTCTTCATGTCACTCTTCTCTTTTGGGGAGTGAACCATTATTTTTGGATGTGGGGTCACTCTACCCCCTCGATCCAAATTTCTCAGTTTTGGCGCTCTCACACTGATCGCGATATGGCCACCCTAGAGACTGAATTATTAGATAAGGAGCTAGACTTATTATGGTCTCTTTGCCCCCCTCCCCTTCAGCTTATGCCTGCAAGAGTGATCGATACAGAAGGGTCATCTGAGGAGGCTGAGGTTCTGAAGAGAGACACAGATGACTCGCTAGAAGTGACTCTATATTGGGAGAGCCAGAGTCAGAGTAAGAGTCAAGTTTCATCAGCTCACTTTAATCGATATGACCCCTCTACAGTCGATATGCTGATCATACCATATCAAGACCCATTAGCGCTCAAAGCTGACCTTCAGGATCTGACCGTTGAAGCGCTTCACCTCTTGAATATACATCTCATTAGCTTCAGAGGCCGAAAGTACGCTCTACTAGAGATCACTTCACACTCTGAGCGATATCGCCTACAATGGAGCGAGCTCATTAATTCCCTGATGAAGATAGCGGATACAGAGCCGCTCCGCTGTATTCATCGCCGACCCTATATCTTTATCTCGTTGCGTGACCGACTTAGCCCTCCACTCAATGATAAAGAGTTGGTTGAAAGAGCCTTAACCTCACTTCAAAACCAAGCAGAGAGTGAATCAACTAGGAGCGACAAAGGGACCTACTTAGGGAGAAAAGTCTCTATATTTAGCCCGCTTTTAAGTCAAGAGCACTCAACAGAAACTGACTCAACAGGACCCCGTCAGCTCGTGATCTGCAACCTTAACTTATCAGCTCCTTTACGTGCGGAGCACTTAACCCTCACCCTCTCTCCAAAGCGTCTAGATCGACTGAAAAAGTGGAGTAATAGGGCCTGCTTGACATTACGTCGAGGCTCTCTCTCAGAGCGATAATGAGCCTGTGATATAATATATCAACAAGTGGGATGACCTTTGTCAGTCCTCACCATTGAGTGAATGGATGTCGCGAGAGCGCCCCATTAAAGTATCGAGGATCATCGCTGACTTCACCTCCAACCCAGCTTGGTTTCTCAAAGAGCTCATCTTCACTCTCTAGCTCGATCTCAGCGACGGTCAAACCTTGATTCTCGCCTTCAAATACATCGACCTCCCAGAGATGTGACCCATAAGGCACACGCCATCTTGTTTTAGCGATCACGATCCCCTCACAGAGCTTTAGAAGCTCTTCTGCCTCTGTTACAGGGATCTCATATTCGAATTCTAAACGGGAAATTCCTTCAGTTTTCCCCTTGATCGTCAAGAATCCTATCTCGCCGGCGACTCGAATTCTCGTTGTCGCTGACTTTCCACGGGCGAGGTACCCTTGCTTCATCTTGACCCCCGCGCCCCATGTCTCAAATGGCGCTCCGTTTACTAAATACTTACGCTCTATCTCTATGCCCATGAGAGTCCCTCTTCATCTGTTATTTATCTGTCAACAGTCTCGAATTTATCTGTCATCTGTCTTTATTATAAAGATTACTTCACTCACTCACTTAATCCCTTGTGAGTGATCTGTCCGTGTGCTGCCCTGAGCGGTCTCGCTGATCACCGAACGCCCACCATACATTGACCTCTCTGCCCTCTCGGCTCTCCGTTGCTTGTACATTGGCGATCGCCAAGAGGTCTGCCTATGAACTCCTTGGTTATGAGAGACTGTAGGCGAGCCCTCCGTAGAGAGGGTAAAGATCACAGGTGACTCTTCGCTCTCAGAGAGTACTAGTGATGAGAGCGTACAGGGCAGGCTTTGACAGATTCCTCCACCTAAGTAATCCATTTTAGGCGGCTCACCGATCCAAGCCTCCCAACGGTGCTCACCCTTCACGCTCTGCCTGAGCCTCATCCCGTTATTTAAAGAGCGACTCTGCAGTGATAAAGTGGGCTCATAAGTCCCCTCATAAGTCCCTGAGTTCAATCGTCGAGCGGTAACAACTAGAAGGTCTTCGCCTCCTTTGCCTGAGCACACCTCATCCCTATTATATGACCAACGCCAAGGATATTCACGATCATTGGCGAGGCGCTCGGTCTCTTCAATGCTTACCGTGGGCTCTTCTTCTAATCCTGGAATCAACATACAGTGGAAGCTATCTAACCAATCAGCGAGATCAACCCCTTCCGCGCCGCTATCAAAACCAGCTCTCATTTTTGAGGGTAAGGTCTCGAGTAATACCTTCATCATCACGCCGACCGCCTCACTCGCCACCACTCCTAAATCAACAAGGTCATCATCTTGAGAGTCTGTGATAGACGACAGGTCAAGCGCGCTATATAGAGCCCACATTAAGGAAGAGACTAGCTCTTCATGATGAGTCGCGCTGAGATAACCTTGAGGTTGATCGCTCATAACCTCTCGCTCGAGTCCCCATGTCATAGGCTCTCCATTGAATAGTGAGCGCTCTAAATCCACGACCCATGGCTCTGGAAACATCCAATCCACAATCAAGGGGTCATCAAGGACGAGCGCGGACCAAAAATAGGCGACCCCCTCTCCATAGGCGAGTGTAGGCGTGACCGCTCGTCCCCTATGGGGTCCACCCGGAGAATTATCAAGACTCCATCGGTCCGTGAAGAAGTGACCCATCTCATGCAAGATAATATGATCGTCATAATGATCCGGATCCTCCACCTGTCCCCCTAAAAGGATCTTATTACCTACGTAACAAGACCCGCAGGATACAGGTTCATCGAGAGTCCAAGTGATGGTGAGCGGTGGGCCGATAATATCACTATAGTTGGAGATAACCTCATAGCCTTCAGCGATCATAGAGAGGATATTAAGCGCCCCAGAGAGCCTCCCCTCCTCAGGGGTAACAAGGGTAAGGCTTGGTCCCACAAGCGCGCCATGAGATGACCATCTTCTAGGCTTAGGGGTCCATCGGAACTGATCACGATTAACCTCTGCTAAGAGACGGTATAAAGACCCACTTTGAGAGCTCACCTCAGCGCGATGGCCCGCTGGTGTCTCTAGCTCTGATAGAATATATACTCGCCACTGCTCCTCATCACTGTCTTTATGGAGATTACTTTGATCCTGTGGTAGCGCCGCTCGCCATCCTAAATCAATGTGCCCGCGCTCATCGGTCCATCCCCCAGTAATAAAAGTCTCTTCAAGCTCCTGCTCATCATTAAACGACATCTTCACCAAGTCAACTCGTACAAAGGGTGAAAACCTTGTTATATGGTCTCCCTCATAGCCTGTCTCATCGTACACTCGATCAATATATTGCACTGTGACACTCATAGACCAAGGGACTAATATGGGATCGTCGACCAAGAGGTGAGGAGAGAGACGAGAATGAAGTGGATGAGAGATGGCCTCAATGGTGGACAAGTGAGGGTCACTCCCCTCAACTTCTTGACCTACGCTCTCAAAGAGGCGAGAATGTTCGGGAGATGCAGGGTCACATCCAAGGGATGCAAAACTCATTATGATCAGTACACTCGATATCAACGAGTTAATGAAAACAGCGTTCACGGAAACCCCGTTCATCCCGTGACCTGTCGTCACTCGCTGGAAGACGATCTTATCCATATGGTTCTCCTCCAATGAAGCGATCAAGCTCTCACCCTAGATATTTATCATTCAGACTATATCGTATCTCTATATCGCATCTCCATATCGTATCTCTATATTGGATACTCTTAGCATACATTATCCGAGCCATATGAACCAACCACAGAACGCTACCCATGATGAGATGATCGAAGCGCAGGTTCGACACATTACCTTTCGTAGCTCGGAGGGAGATTTTGCGATCTGCTCCATGGATCGACTTGATCGAAAAGAGGCGATCACAGCGATCGGACCACTCAAAGCATATCATACAGGAGACCGACTCAGCTTAGTAGGTCGATTTGAGACCCATGGGAAATACGGACTGCAGTTTAGGGTACAGATGGCCTATCCTATTCCTCCCGAAGATCAAGAGGCGATCAGAGAGTATTTAATAAACGCTAAAATCAGAGGTGTAGGACCAAAACGAGTTGACGCGCTGCTAGAACTATTTGGCGATGAAACCCTGACCGTGATCACCGAGACCCCTGAACGACTAGAGGGGGTCTCAGGCCTAGGCGCTAGCCGCATCGAGAGATTAAAAGCAGCGGTAAAGAACCAACGGGGTCGTCAAGAGGTGATGCTATTTCTTTATGAGCTTCAACTCAGCGCGGTGATCGCTGCCCGTATTTGGGCTCAATATCAAGAGAAGAGTAAAGAGGTCCTCGAGGAGAATCCTTACCGTCTTATAGATGAGATTGATCACTTTACCTTCGAACGTGCCGACGCCCTTGCCCGTCGTCTAGGTTGGCACAGCGATACTCCTGAGAGAGCTCAAGCCTCCCTGCATGACCAGCTCACTAAGTCTTATGATGATGGCCATGTTTGTCTACCTACCGAAGAGCTTACGTCAAGATCTCTTAGACAAATTGGTTCTTCTGAGCGAGTAGAGGAGGCTCTGCGCTCCCAACTCGCGGCCAAGCGCTTAATCGAGAACAGTGATTATCACACCGCATGTACCTATCAAACCGAGATATCTCAGCTTGAAGCAGAGGTCGCTAGAGAGGTCGCTGACCGAGTCGCTCGACGATTTAAGACACTCAGCTTTAACCTAGACGAGCTTCAAGCGCTGAGCGGGTTGACCCTAGCAGAAGCTCAAGCCGAAGCGGTAACCAGTGCTAGTCAAGAAGGGCTATTCTTACTCACCGGTGGGCCGGGGACAGGGAAGACCACCACTGTAAAAACACTCCTCGCGCTCTTCGAGAGTCATAAACTTCAAGTTCAGTTAGCTGCTCCAACCGGACGAGCGGCCAAGCGCTTAAGCGAGACGACCGACCAAGAAGCGCAGACCATCCACCGTCTACTTGACTATCAGCCTCTTGAAGAGGAGTTTAGAAGAGGAGCCGATCAACCACTAGAAGCTGATATTGTTCTCATCGACGAGATGTCAATGGTCGATTTACAGCTCTTCGTCGCCCTGTTACGCGCTGTGCCAAGTAAGTGCCGTCTAATTCTCGTTGGAGATGCTAACCAACTACCTTCAGTGGGGGCTGGTCGGGTCTACCATGATCTGCTCAACACTGAAAAAATACCCACGATCAGGCTCTCTCATATTTTTCGACAAGCTCAAGAGAGCTTTATCGTCGTTAACGCCTATCAAATCCTCCAAGGTCATCCGTTAGTAAGCGCTCCCCTCGACCCTTTACCTGATTTTTTTGAGGTCAAAGCGAAGAGCGCTCAACAAGCGGCCACTCTCATTGAACAGTTGGTCACTGAACGTATTCCTGATCGGTTTAAAATCGACTCTCATGATATTCAAGTGATCACTCCTATGTATCGAGGACACTGTGGAGCGGATCAGCTTAACCTAAGACTGCAAACTTTACTCAACCCCGAAGGGAGAGTCATAAAGAACTCATCGGTGAAGAGCAAATCACCTCTCAAGGTCGGGGATCGAGTGATGCAGCTCAAAAACTTTTATGACAAAGATATCTTCAACGGTGACACTGGCGTGATCATCACTCGCCATGAGGGTGGAGCAGTCGTCGACTTTGGTGGACGAGTGGTCAATTACACTAAAGAGAGCATGCATATGCTAGCCCTCGCTTACGCTTGCTCTATCCACAAGAGTCAAGGAAGTGAGTATCCTGCGGTCATTATACCAGTACTCGATGAGCACTGGACGATGCTCCAAAGAGACCTGCTATATACCGCGGTCACTCGTGGTCAACGACTCGTGATTCTGGTAACGATGCCTCATGCGATACAGCGAGCGATCACCCATCAAGTGAGTCATTTACGCTTCACTCTACTCAAAGAGCGAATCTGCCAGCTTATTGAGGGAGATTCATGAGATCTCACCTCTCTTCCATCCTCAGCTATATATTCATCTACTTTATCTTATATATCGCTCTCCCCTATTCATCTCATCTCGCCGCCGCAGAGCCCAAGTCTACCTCTCTTAACTCTTCGGAGAGGTTATCGTCCTCAAAATACGTTCAGCCGCCCAAAAAGTCTTTTAAATCAGCTACTGACCAGCAACCCACAGTACCTGTTAATGTTGGGAGGCTCAGTGACACGCTCATCTCCATTGTACCAGGAGTCATCGTTCATGGCGCGGGACATTGGTATAGAGGGGATATTACATCGGGTAAAAATATTTTTATTTTAGAGGGCTTAAGCCTCTTAACCCTCGTCTCTGCTTACTTCATTGATACTCAAGTGAACGCCCCTCCCCAAGTCTCATCAGCCACTGAGTGGCTTTACCATGTGGGGAGCGTGGTCTTTGTTATGACTTGGCTCACTGATGTTATAGGGTCATTTAGAGGAGACCAGCCTGCTGGGAGAATAAATCAACACTCTCGTTTTATGCACGTCGCTGCTGGTTATCGATATCAAGCTGACCCACAGAGATCACTCAATCACCATATCATCAGTGAGGTTCAATATCAGGGAGACCGATGGTCAGGCCACGCGCTCTTCAATTGGGAATCAGGGGGTAAACTCGCCGGGGTCTCTGGAGAGTTAGATGCCTGGATCTATCGTCGTACCCCGAAGCGCTTAATCTTTCCGAGTGGCTTGAAGCTAGGCTCAACCCTCAAGAGGTGGGCTTGGCTTCGAGAGGATCTCGTACAATGGTTAGTCGTTCCCTTCCTTGAAGCCCATCTCAGTTTAGAGACAATATCTAGCGGTCTAAAATCATTTTCTTTTTACCACCGAGTTGGCTTTGGATGGGAAAGATTTGATCTCGCTCCCATCTCAGATATAGAAGATGAGAGCCCAGCGCTCATAAACTATCCGCTCATTCTTCAGAGTGGGATATTAGTCAAGCCAAGCCCAAGTATTAAGATCGGGGTTTCCATCATTCAAGACAGCACTCTCGATGTACGGCCATTAAATGAAGACCACCTGTTTTGGGCTGCACACGCCAAGATAAGGCAGAGTCGAAAGGTCAGTCTAGAAGCGAAAGCGTTATGGGGAGAAGACTGGTCGATGTGGCTTTTAGTGGCGTTTAATCTAGAGAAAGATTCCTAATGCCTCTCCTTGCCGTAATCTTTGAGTCATCCTTGACGATTAGCTTCTCTCTCCTGCTCGCTTGTCCATTCATCTCCTGTTCTGATTCACGAGATTTCAACCCGCTCAATACTTTTGAGCTTAATGGGGTTGAGAGTAGGATTTATGGAGGAGAGTTTCTTCTAAAAGATGATGTAGCCTCCCCCCTTGACGAATTCATTGAGGTAGAGGTGATCCCTAGAGCTCTCATCACCCACATTGATACTAAAGTGAGAGGATGTCATCCTCGGACAATTCATTTTGAACTGTCTCAAAGCTCTAATCGATTCAGCGTAAGGTTGAGAGTCTATCGAGAAGTGACCGATAGGGATCTCTTTCAGCATCGACCTGATGGAGAACATCTGCTCATCGATGGACAGGGGTATGTTCCGATCGACGAGATCTCTGAGCTTCACTTTGATGACCTTCCATTAGACTCGTCCTCTTCTGAGGATGCTGATCATCCTCAGGCCTCTCAATATCGACGTTGGTCATTACATATGTTTCAAAATGATAGACGTCTCTCGGTAACCACCGACCTCTATTCATTGCAGACATCTCAGGACTTATCCAAAGGTACCTGTGTGGACCGACCTAGTGAAGAGCGTCAAGGGCTTTTAATCCGCCAAGAGCTTAAATATCAGCCTGCGGAGTCTTTTATGTTAAGTTTTATCCATGCTGCTCCGGATCCTCTATCATTAGCGGCACAATTAGAGGCCTTAGTGGAGATTGGCGCTGATGCTGTTATTGTCTCCTATCCTCTATTAGGATCTAGTACCAAAGAACAGCTCCTCAGCTTAAAGAATACGTTGAGCAGTGCCCAATTATTTTGGATGGTCATCCCACAAGCTAAGAGTAAGCTCAGTAAATACGTCATGTGGCGAGAGGTCTTCGGTTCGGAAAACTATGCACTCGATGTGGGAAGTATTCGTCTAATGATGCTCAACCTTAACCAATTACACTTAAGTCAACCACAGCTCTCATTGATCAGTCGTTGGCTAAATCCCGCCCCATTCTCGCCACACCTCTATCAAGAGATTCATACTCGCGCGCTGATCAGCCACACCCCGCTCATTAACTTGAGAGGAGGCCAAGAGCTCAGTTATCGACCTGAGGCATTAAGAGTGCTTAATGAGATGAGAAGAGCGCACATGACCCATCAAATGATCGCGAGCTCAGCTTATACAGATCGTGAGCCCCTTAGATTCAAGCAGTTAGAGACCTCTATCTTCTTGTTTCCCTCGACTGATGAGGACTCAACACTTCTATTTTCTTTGACTCCAGACTGTGTTCGAGACGCTACAGGAGAGCGATGCTTTATTGATCACTCATCGCATCTTCAATCTAATGAGGAGTGAGTGAGCGGTGACTGCAAGGTGATCTATCTTCAAGCCTTCATTCACCACTGCTACCAAAACCCTGCCCACCTCGCGGGGTATCAGTCAAGCTCCCTCTCTCTACCTGCTCAAAGTGACAGCTTAACTTCTGCCGTAACACGAGTTGAGCGAGTCGCTTGCCAATCAACGACTGAGCGAGTTGGTCTATGACAGCACGATCTACAATATCTCGTCCTATGTAAATCAGCGGCATTTTGAGTGTTCCTCTGTAGTCAGGATCAATCACTCCTATAGAGTTAGCGAGAATAAAGCCTGTCCAAGCGATACTAGAGCGAGGGATTAATTCGAAGTAATATCCTGGTGGCGGCTCGAGACATATACCAAAGTCGACTAGATAGGTATACGACTCCGGATGAGCACGAGCTGCCACTTCAACTGAGGTCGCGGTCAAGTCGTAGCCAACGTCGTCTTCTCTTGCTCGTTGGGGCAATACCGCTTGGTCAGACAAGCTCACTCTAACAGTTAACAATGGATGTTCTTTAAACGTCTCCTGAGTCACTGCTCTCTCCTTGATTGAGAAGGTTAAGGTCGATGTTGGCTCTGCGAGATAACGTTGATGGATTATCACTAAGAGACTATTTGTTGATGCGATACTATATCTTTATTTGTCAATCGACCACATAGCTATCCAATCGCTATCCAATCGCTGTTAAATAGCACGACAGACATAGTACTAATAAACACATGTCAGTACAGGTACTTACACTTGGTTACATAGGCTAAAATAGACCGATCATATGGCGGCGAATCCCTTTATAAATAAATTGAATTTATGTCCTAATTCCGTTGACAGTACTCGCTGATCAATCTAGCTTTACTATACTAAATAGATTCAGGTAGCAGAGCGATAGCACCTTTATCTCTGATCATACCATATTGAAGGTCGTGCATGATGCACACCGATCCCCTATCAAGGAGCGAACAATGGGTCTCTACATTAACACAAATTTGAGCTCGCTCAATGCGCAGCGCCAGCTCTCTTCAACTTCAAACAGCCTAGGCCGCTCATTTGAGCGTCTCTCATCAGGACTCCGAATCAACGGCGCCCGTGATGATGCTGCAGGTCTCAGCATCACTACTCGTTTCACCGCGCAGATTCGTGGTCTTAACCAAGCTGTACGTAACAGTAATGATGGTATCTCTCTCGCCCAAACAGCTGAGGGCGCGCTCAACGAGACCACCAATATCCTACAGCGCATGCGTGAGCTCTCTGTTCAGGCGGCGAATGACACTAACAACGACAGTGATCGCGCTTCACTCCAAGCTGAGGTTGCTCAGCTCAAGACTGAGCTCGATCGTATCTCTGAGACTACCAACTTCAACGGCAACAAGATCCTCAGCGGAGACTTCCTCGCTCAAGATCTTCAAGTTGGCGCAAACGTAGGTGAGACCCTCAGCGTAAGCATCAAGGGTGCAGGTACTAAAGATTTGGCTCGCCAAGTTCGTACCAGCACCACCGTTAATGTTAACGCCTCCACTCTCAATGCTGGAGACCTTGGTATCCTGTATGATGATGGCACAGGACCTGTAAATGTTAGAGGTACCAATGCTGGTGATGATGAGCTCTCAACTACCTTAAACGCTGCTTCAGCGATCTCTAAGGCAGCGGCGATCAATAGCCTCACCGAGACAACCGGAGTACGCGCGATCGTTGGTAAGACTGAGGTTGAGGGCGCCGCAATCACCGCACAAACCCTTGATGCAAGCAACTACATCGAGCTTAATGGCGAGAAGATCAGTGGTTTCAGCATTCAAGCGAATGACGCGGACGGAAGCCTCACCGATGCGATCAACGCTGTCTCCGATGAGACTGGCGTTGTCGCGAGCCTTGACTCTGACAGCCAGCTCGTCCTTACCGCTGCTGACGGTCGTAACATTGAAGTCAGCGTCACCGCTGCCGCTGGTGGCACCCTTGCAGGGCTTGGTAGCAGTGTTGGCCTCGGTAAACTTGATCTTCAGTCTGATGATCAGTTCCAACTTGTTGGCGGAACTGGCGCGACAGCGATCGGTCAAGTCGCTGGTGTTTACGGCGTAAATTCTGACAAGAGCGTCAACAGCATTGACGTCAGTACCCGCGAGAATGCAGTCATGGCACTCGACACGATCGACCTCGCTCTAGAGGACGTATCAGCTGCACGCGCTGACCTCGGTGCACTTCAGAACCGCCTAGAGAGCACCATCAACAACCTCAGCACTACGTCTGAGAACCTCTCTGCGTCACGTAGCCGCATCCTCGATGCAGACTTCGCGTCTGAGACAGCTCAGCTCTCACGCAATCAGATCATCCAGCAGGCTGGTGTATCGATCTTGGCTCAGGCTAATCAGCAGCCACAGATCGCGCTCGGTCTCCTCGGGTAATCGAGTCGACATCCCTCTCACTCTCTTCTCTGAAAGAGGGTTTGAGGATCGCTTAGTCGCATAGAGTCTCCTTGAGCTCTCGCGATCAGCAGACAGGGTGGCCTAAAAGCCACCCTGTTTTCGTTTTTGAACTCAGAGCTCAGAGACAGCTGATGTTACTTATGCTATGGTAGGCCCATCTAAGCATGTTGAGGTCTGGCTGATGAAGAAGATTAGAGATCACTCATTATCAAGCTGTTCGCTCTCCCATCCTGATGGGCAGCGATTACATCGAGTCACTCTCTGGAGATGGTTAATCATTTGTTTTATGATATCGATCAATCTCATCGCTTGCCTCTCTGAGCCGCCTATCCCCTCTCCATTGGAGAGCTCATCATCGAGTTCATCATCAAACTCTTCTGGGCCATTGGTACAGCAACGGCCCTTTGATCGACCTTTTCCACTCGCTCCCTTTCCCAACGATAGCGTGACTCGATTTGATCCCCATTCTCCTACTGAGAGACGCTTGAATCTTCCCCTGGAGGATCACACTCGTGAGGGACGACACGTTCGCGCTCAGCTTAATGAGCTTGATGGTTTTGCGCTCTTCTCACCGATTACCGTCTCCTTTGATGCTCAGCTCGATCTGACCACAGTGACTCCTAGGAGTGTCTACTTAGTAGAGCTCGGCGAACAGCCCCGTTTGATTAGCCTTGACCTTGGAGATGGGTTCTTTCCTATCAACAGCCCACTCGGTTGGTTCATGGGACTCCCTCCTCTCAAGCCTTCGCCTAATATATTTTTCTCTGGAATGAACCAAGCAAGCGCGCTCCGTTGGAAGACTGAAGATGATCAGCGAGAGGCGCTACTCCGCTTTCAAAGAGGAGAGGAGTCTCACCTCACTCATTATGAAATAGAGAGCGATACACTTATCATTCGCTCTCTGTTACCTCTTAAAGAGCATCAACAGTACGCTGTGATATTAACCGATGAGCTCAAGGGGTGGTCTAATCAAGGTCAATACGGGCCCATTCGCAGTCCATATCAACGCCCTTACTCCACAAGAGATGCTCTAGTCATCGCTGACAATGAGCCTTGGCTTCTTGAGCAGCTCTCTGGTTCAATCGCCTACGCCTGGACCTTCACTACCGGTAAACCGAGCATAATGCTTGATCAAGTTCACGATGGTCTATACGGCGAGGGGTCACTTTCTTATTTAGAATATGAGCCTCGATTTGATGACATCCGAGAGATGGGTGTGGACTTTGTACCTCCCTCTCCTCGTTGGCACTCTAGACTCTTACCTGCGAGTGTTTTAGAGCGCTTCTCAAGTATTGTAGCGACAGTGACCTCAAACTCTGGCTATGCCATCGATTTCCCCGATGTTGATTACTTCGTGTTTGGAAGTTTCACTAGCCCTCAACTGAGGTCTAAAGATCAGATATGGATGGTGGACACAACAGGATCGCCTGCTGTCACCCCCCCTCCCCTCCCCCCTGAAGGCGAGATCCCCTTTATGCTCTCAGTCCCCCGATCGAGCGTGAGAGCTGAGCCCCCATTTCCTGTAGTCATCTACTTTCATGGTACCAACTCTAGTCGACTTGAAGGTCTGATCCTCGCTCAAGAGTTGGCAGCTCAAGGCATCGCCCTGCTCTCCTTTGATCAAGTCGGACATGGTCCCATTATTCGTAATTATAAGACATTTGACGTAGACAATCCTCAGTTTGGACAAATTCTCAGCGCGATCCCCTCGCTCATCGCACGCTTGATCGCCCCTCACCTTGTAGAGGAGGTCCAAGGACTTAGCTTTAGTGAAGGGCTCGATCGACTCAGCCAAGTAGGACTCTTTCAAGAACTAGCGGTTATCGGTCGCTGGGAAGATGTTAATCAAGACGGAAAACAAGGTGACGCTGAAGGCTTTTTCGACCCTAATCCCAAGAGGCTCTGTAGCGCATTTTGGCAAGATACTGTTGACGCGATGAGCCTCATTAAACTCCTCCGCTCTCTCTCTCCTCTTAAGGTTCCTCCCCGATTGGATCACCCTCAAGACGCCGATGAGGCTAGACTACAAGCTCATATGCGAGCCGGTGACTTTAACGCTGATGGAGTTCTGGATATCGGAGGAGGCTCTGTACAGATCAGCGCTGCAGGTACTTCATTAGGCGGAATTCATAGTTTGCTTCTAGGCGCGGTTGACCCGGAAATTGATATCGTAACTCCTATCGTGCCCGGCGCAGGATTGCTAGATATCCTCTCTCGCACAAGCCTCCGCTTCCTCTCTCGTCCTATTTTTGAATCTTACCTTGGACAAGCGGTCGTTGGCTGTCCTAATCAAGGTCGAGAAGCCTCTGCCAAAGATGAGCCAAACTCGCTGTATATATCGCTCGGAGATGACGCTCGCAGATGTGAGCGTGATCGCTTAAGAGAGAGCGCTCTCTCTATTCTCGATGGGGATCACCGAGGGGCGCGAGTTGAGCTTTATAATCACAGAACGAAGGAAGGAGTGTTCACGGAGATCGATCAAAGAGGCGGCTTCACCCTTCACTTAGCCAGTGATAAAGAGGACCCCCTCGAGTTGACAGTATATTCTCCCAACGATTCGACAATCGTTATCAGTCGTCATCGCTTCAAAGCGAGAGTCAATGGGAGCGGGAGAGCTCTAAATACCCCAGATCTTCGCCGCTCTGCCTATATTTTGAATCAACTACTCGAACGCTGTGATCCCATGATCTATACCTCTAGATATCGTCCTGATGAATCTGGAGATGAGGCAATCAAGACCTTAATCTCGGTCGCGTTAGGAGATCAAGCGGTCCCGATCAATACCTCCATCTCATTGGCGAATGGTCTTGGTCTCTTGGGACTTACAGAAGAAGAGTGGAGACCGAGGCTTGAAGCCTTACGTGATCAAGGGGTACTCCTCGGCTCTCCCCCCGCTTTTGCATGGGATGATCAGTCCGACCCCAACGCTCCTCTGTTTGATGTAGATCAGTTGTTAATACGAGATGATGAGAGCGGTGAGACACAGGCTGATTCGCTAGGCCCTTTCCCTGCTTTGCCTGTTTCTGATGGACTCTCAGCGATCCGCTTCGCTAATGTAGAGGGAAATCATGAGTGGATCGCTGGATATACAAGAGGAGGCTTTAATTATGGTCTTCACACCATGCGTCAAGTGGCTGCTTATCATCGCTGCTCAGGAAGAGTGATTATCGATGAGGACCCATGGTGTTTACAAGCTGACTCTTGCCCTCTCACCGAACGCTTATATCTCCGTGATGACTGTCAACTTGAGTAGGATAGGGCCATGAACTCACTCAGATTGAGACTAAGTTTGAGACTCAGATTGAGACTCAGATTGAGGCTAAGATTGAGGTTAATATTGAGGCTGTGGTTAAAAACCAAAACGAGAGCTCTCTTTACTCTCATTGTCTCGCCTTTGGTCATAACTCATCTCATCGCCTGTGTCGCTGTACAACCCCCGATGATCGCCTCATCTTCAATCTCCTCACCCCTTCGTGGACAGACCGTTAATAATGTTCAAGTCCAGACGCATGAAGGCCCCCTAGATTTGATGAGTCTCGCTCAAGGTCACTTTTTATTGGTCACCTTGTTCCTGCCTCAATGCGTAGCTTGTGGGCAAGTGAGCCAACTCTTAAACCAAATCATGGAGAGTGACCTTACTGGTCAAGTCAAAGTGATCGGAGTATGCGTAGCGCCAAGTGGTTGTGTACAAATGAGAGATTTTGTAACCAGATACAGACCTCGATATCAAATGACTAAACTCCTCTCTACTTTGCGACGAGTTGAGGGGAGAGGTGATCTTTTATTCGGTCCTGTCGTCGCTGTACCGATCACCTATCTGATAGATCAGCGAGGGCGATTAATAGAGGCTTTTCGTGGTCTCTTTCCTATTCAATATGTTATCAAGACCATTCGTTCTGATGCTTATTCCCCACTCACTACCTTAGAACCCTCAATCCCATAAAAGAGCTACGCTATGCATTCTACTTGGACGCTTGTTCAACAGGGCGGCGCTCTGATGATTCCTATCATCTCAGCTTCCATTATCTCCTTGTTCGTATTCTTTGAGAGACTATGGTCTCTACGTCCTTCCAAGGTGATTCCTCCCGACCTAGTGGTGCTCGCTCTAGAGCGCTCCGCTGCGGGTAGATATAGAGAGGCGATCACTCTTTGTGAGGGGAGTGGATCCACTGTCTCTGCCATTATGTATCGGGGCTTGAAAAAGCGAGGGACACACCGATCACACATGAAAGAAGCTCTTGAAGAGATCGGTCAAATCGAGGTCTCATACTTGAATCGATATGTAGAGCTCTTAGGGACGATCGCTACCATCGCTCCCCTGATGGGTCTCCTCGGAACTGTCATCGGTATGATCGATGTCTTTCGAGCTGTAGTCACCGAGGTTGGAGTTCAAGGCGGTATGGTTAACCCAGCGAGTCTCGCTAATGGGATCTGGGCAGCCCTGATCACTACCGCGGCGGGTTTATCAGCGGCGATCCCGGCTTTTCTTGGTTATAAATATCTAATCGGTTACATCGATCGACTCGCTGTAGAATTAGAAGAGATCGGTCTAAGCCTTCTAGAAGCCGTCTATCCCACAGACTCTGAGATAGATCCACTCTCCGAGTCTTCTGTGGAGAGCACTCAATGAACTTCCGCGCTAGTCTGAACAAGCGGGCAACGACCGTTCTCGATATGACACCGTTGGTGGATGTTGTCTTTCAGCTTCTCATCTTCTTTCTCCTCACCTCCACTTACGTTCAACAGAGTCAACAATCGGCCTCCGCTGTTCCGGTTGAGCTACCAGAGTCAAGCCTTGAAGCGAGTCCCAGCGCTCCAGAAGAGCTCGTCATTTCTATCAATGAACGAGGAGAGGTGTTCTTGCGTGAAGAATCAACGAGCCTCGATCAATTAGCGAATGCTCTCATGAGAGTCGCTCAAAGCAAACCGAATACCATCGTTCTCGTGAGGGGAGATCAACAAGTTCCCTATGGTAGAGTAGGCCAAGTGATGTCTATTGTCCGCGCTTCAGGTTTACGTCTCAGCGCTATTCTCCAGAGTGGGCAATAAACGCTTTTTGATTAAACACGCTCGATGATTAAACACGCTCGATGATTTCTTCTCGCTCACTCTCTATTGTGTCATTTCTCAGCGCGATCCTCGTCTATTGCTTGATGAATTCATTTCCTCAGCGACTCGACAATAACGTTAACACCGACAATAACGTTAACACCGACGTAGACAACGATGTCGCTCCTCATGAGATCGCTATAGACCAATCAATGAGTGATCTTGAGCACCTAAATCCTTCTCACCATGAGGCGTGCTCCCTTACGCCTTGGCGGCTGCTCAGTGATTATTCAGAGCGCTTTCACGGGCTACCAAATATACCTTCATCACTTCATTTAGTTCAGCGTTGGGTCGGTCAGGTCAGCGACATGATATTTAACCCTAATGGCGATACATTAGGCTCCCCTCTCTGCGCCCCTCTTCTTCAACGACATCTCCTCTGCGACTCTGATCAAGAGGGAAACTATCTCATGCATAATGGTAACCAAAGCCCTGAGATCCTGTTCCCTCTTCCACCTCGCCGCACCGACCATCTCGTCTTATTTATGTTTGATCTAGATGCTGAGACGATCACCCCTTCCCGAGGCGTTCAGTGGAGTGAGAGAAAACCTCGTCTATTATGGGGAGTCAAAGCGCTAGATCGTAATCTTACAAGTTTACCAGAGGGCTTTGGAGGCTCTCGATTAGAGCTTGGCGGTAAACATCTTGCGCACTCATTAGTGGGTGAGCAGATGATAAATGACTACAGCGTTCACTTCTTTTCTCCTCCTCTAAAAGGGGAGTATTATGGATATGATGGACCGTGTGTCCGTTGGGATGACCAACGAGTAAGTCACAGGATCCTCTTCCTCATCTTTGCCTTACCCAATGTGAATGATTTATACTCGGTCTCACAACAACATGAACGAAGCGACCCCACATCACCTCATCTTGAGTCTAGCTGGCGCTTATTAGAGTCTATTTTTAGAAAGGCTCTCTCCACTGATAATAATTCGGTTTATTGGTCTTTTGGATTAAGTCAAACCCCATAGAGGTCTCTCACCCTCACATTTATCTCCACTCTCTGGTTTATAAAGGGATCTCACTTGAGCACAGACCATACACTCACCCATGCTCATCATCCATTGACTACGATCAAGGTAGAGGTAGGCACGCTCACTCTGATCTCCGATGAATCTCTCAATGAAACGCTCTCATCAACACTTAATCAAGACCCCTCCCATCAGTGGTCCATTAACTCTCAGCGTTCTCTCATTGGTTCACTCGAGAGCTGTCATGTTCCGATCAACTTTCCTGCGGTAAGTAGACAGCATGCCGCGATCGAGGTTGATCATAGAGGCTATCGCGTCGTAGATACTGAGAGTAAAAATGGTGTCTATGTAAACAACATACGCGTCATCGATGCTTTTCTAAGCGATGGAGATGTGATTCAGATAGGCAGCGTACGCCTCTTATTCCGTCTCCATAAAGAGCGATCTAACTCGATCTCGCTATGGGGGAGTGACTCTTTTGGTGATCTGTACGGAGACTCATCGGTGATGAGAGAGCTCTTTGCCCTCTTACATCGGGTCTCTTCAAGTAAAGTCAATGTGCTTATAGAAGGAGAGAGCGGTACAGGAAAGGAGCTCGCAGCTAGAGCGATTCATCAACATTCTTCGAGAGCCCAATCTCCCTTCATGGTATTTGACTGCTCATCGGTCCCTAGTCACTTAATTGAGAGTGAGCTCTTTGGTCATATTCGTGGCGCTTTCACTGGTGCTCAAGATCAACGTCAAGGAGCGTTTATGAGCGCTCAAGGAGGAACTCTATTCATAGATGAGATCGGTGAACTCCCCCTCAACTTACAGCCCAAGCTCCTTCGCGCTCTAGAGAGAAGAGAGGTCAAGCCAGTGGGGGGTGATGTCTATCAAGCTGTAGATGTGAGAGTGATCAGCGCTACTCATAAAAGCCTGCAAGCTGAAGTTGACCAACATCGCTTCAGGTTGGATCTTTACTATCGCTTAGCAGTGATCTTGGTCTCTATGCCACCTCTTAGACAGCATCCTGAAGACATACCAGGGTTAATAGAGAGAATGATCAATAGCTTGTCTCCAGGCGCTAACCAAGAGATAAGCTACAAGACCATGAACCTACTCCTTCAACACCATTGGGCTGGAAATATCAGAGAGTTAAAGAACTATGTACAGCGAGCGATCGCGCTAAGTGATCCACAATCTGATCGAATAGATACCCACTTCTTACTTCCATCGGAGCTGAGCTCTGCAGTAAGTTCTGCATTCCGCGATACCTCTCTTATATCCAAGGTGGGAGAGACTCCCGATCACTCTAACGGGCGTACACTTGAATTTGAGTTACGCGCTAATCAAGATTTTAAGAGCGCTAAAGCAGAGCTTATCGAAGACTTTGAGCGTGCTTATTGGTATGAGCTCATACATAATAAAAAACTAAATACTAGCGCTGCTGCTAGAGTCGCTGGCATTCACAGGAAGAGCGCGGAGTACATCATTAAAAAACTAAACTTAAAAGGCGATGAAAGAGATGTCTGACAAGCCGTTATCAACCGATGCCACCATCAAGGAGAGATGTGTTGAGGCGCTCTCTAAGGTCTATGACCCCGAACTTCCACTCAGCATTTATGACTTAGGTCTTATTTATGAAATCGATGTTCAAGGAGATCATGTCGCTGTGCTTATGACCCTCACCAACCCCGCCTGTCCTGTAGCGGGTACTCTTCCTAAAGAGGCAGAAGAGGCGCTCTTGGAGGTTGAGTCCGTCAACAGCGCTACAGTAACCCTTACGTGGAACCCTCCCTGGTCAATGGATTTATTAAGCCCGGAGCATCAGCTCCTGTTTAGCACTTTTATGTAGGCGGTCTCTACAGTTCCACTCTCGGTGAATCCATAGGTTCAACTAGTGTGATGGGCGGTGAAGCGAGAGAATATAAGAGGAAGAAGCAGCGCGCTTAGGCATCACCTGAATCCGATAACGCCCACTCTTCTTCGCATAAAGTCTCAAGCGCCGCATACTCGGCGCTGATGTTCTTAGAATACCGCTGGGTTTACGCTTCCTCGGTGCATATACTTTGAGCAGTGGAGGTGTCTCTAGAGGTGCTGAGATCACAAATTCAACCAGCTCACCACGATTAATCCACACCGTATACCAATCTTGGTCCCCTGCGCAGACTCTGGCGCTTATCTCTCTTGTATGTTTAAGCTCTGACGATAGATTTCTAGCTCTTGAGCGATAATCATTGGGCTCAAAGTGATCTTCTCCACATCTTTGTTTAGTGCTGAGCGAGATCGTCTCTGTACTGCTTTTAGAGAAGACCGTACGAGAATAAAAAATAGATAGTCCAAGACACAATATGAGCCAATATAAGGGAGAAGTACGGCCCGCTCTCCCTTCTTGCTTGAGCTCTGATGATCGCTCGACTAATATGTGAGAGGTAAGGTGTAACATATGCATGAGCTGTCGCTCCTTTCATTACTTTTGATGATCGTCTGTGATGAGTCTCATCTTTGCTTAGAGGGGGTTATCCTTACGCAATGCGCGTGCCATCGTAGTGCAATATTTTTGAACACTTACATCCACCACGCTTCCTTAGAAGTATACCTCTCTGTCTCTTGTCTGCTCTTTTTTGAAACACCCTCAACACTCACACTCTCCCAACTGGGTCTTGCGCTCTCTCCGCTAATAGTGAATCAATGTCTAGTGCATAGAGCGCTGTAGCTTATGGAGGATTGACAATGAGTAGCGATCGACCATGGATATCATCAGCACATCTCCCCTCTGATGAGGAGAAGACGAGAGCGATCAGTCGATCTGACTTTCAAGAGATAACAGAAGAGGTGATCACGCCGATTACACATGATTCGACTACGACTCATGAGCAAACTGTGATCGCTCAACATAAAGGGTATATAAATCAAGACCCTACAAAAGCACTTGACCAAAAAGCCTTCGCCCACTTACTCGCCCAGACTACTCAGCATCCTCACCCTGAACACGCCGCTCATGAGGAAGAAGAGAAGACGCGAGCCCTCAATCGTGAAGACTTCAAGCAACTCTACTCTACCTCAGCTCAGTCTACCCCACCACATCAACCTCCGACGCCATTAAGACCACTATCCACATATCCAAGCGCTCACTCTCCCTCAGCTCATCCCTCAGCTCATCCCTCAGCTCATCCCTCAGCTCATCGCTCACCCCATGCCTCAGCTCATCGCTCACCCCATGCCTCACCTCATCCCTCACCTCATCCCTCACCTCATCCCTCACCTCATCCCTCACCTCATCCCTCACCTCATCCCTCACCTCATCCCTCACCTCATCCCTCACCTCATCCCTCACCTCATCCCTCACCTCATCCCTCACCCCATCCCTCACCTCAGTCTTCGATCAATTCTACAGGGATCGACTCAAGCATACACTCATCTCTAGCTAACCAAGGGAACGCTAGCCCTATGATCCAAGAGGTGATCAATGTCGATCCACTCACTGAGCAAGCAGAGCTCACTCAGGCCCATCTAAACAGCCAAGCATTACAGGATGTATTAAAGCTCAACATCTATGACGAGCTCTCCCCAGAGGCTAAAATTTTGACGACTGGTCACTCTAGTATCAAGCGTTTACCTTCGAATATACGTCATCGACGAAGAGCGAATATGATTATTTATTCGAGCGTCGCCTTAGCCATCTTATTGATCATAACAGCTCTCGCCAGCAAATGGCTTAAGCGAGATGAATCTCTCTCAGCTATCATAGAATCTCAGTCTATAAATATCCCTCAACTAGACGCTGAGTTTTCTCTACCTATCGATCAAAAAAGTCAAATCCCTAACCAAAAGTCATCGGTAGAGCAAACTGGTCTCCTCAATATTATCTTGAGTGAGTCGATGCTCTCCTTCTCCCGTCCCTCTCTCTCCTACTCTGAGGAGATCAGTTGGAGTGAGAGTCGCTTCAAGACACAGTCACACCCACTCCAGTTGCACGGTGGCTATTTACAAGAGATGGCATTGAATATTGAGCAGACATGGCCATTAGAGCCAATCAAACGAGGACGTTTTGCGCTCGATCAATCTTCTAAGATCGGCGTCGCACTAGATATAATGACCACGCTCTCGATTATGGCAGAGAGACGTGGACAAACTCTTACAGAATTCGCTTGGGTCATTCATAAGTCTTCATCCCCCGTCTCCAAAAAAACTCAAGCAGGTCCATCATTCTATCTTCTCCCTTTCAAGTTAGTCCTTGATCCTAGATCACTCGGACGCCTAAAGTTGCTCGAAATATCTTGGGATGCCTCCCGTCTATACTTGATCCAAAAGAACCGACGGAAACGTTTTGAGTTAACTCGGCGTCGATCAAGTTCAGAGCTCAAGACCCTCAAAACAGAGATCTCAGATATCATGAACGTTATTAGTGGTATAAGAGGAGTGACTCTAAGACCTACGAGGTCAATGACTCTGCAAGAACTTACGCTCATTATGGCAGCGCTTGCTCCATATCCTGTCCATATTATCCCACCTAAAGTGAGCCACTGATGATCAAGTCTTATACATCATTATCAAAGAGGACAACTCATATAGAAGGTGACCAACATCGTCTAGTTGGTCAAATTCTCGATAATCGACTACGAGTACTTTCTTTGAACCACGTCAGTCCTCGCCAATGGCTCTATCAAGTGGAGCCTCCCAGCGTGGGTAAAACACGTCGAGCGCTTAAGGTACTTGGAGATCCACTCTCGAGAGAGCCAGGCTCTTATTATCGATTGAAGACTTCTTATCATCGATTAAAGCAAATTACCTCTCCCTACCTTGAGAGATCGTATGAGTGTGGTCTGCTTCATGATCATACTCCCTATATTGTGGTAGAATGGGAGCCTCATCAATCGCTCTATGAGTATCTTCGGCTCCAGAAAACGCCATTGTCATGGAGAGACTCTCAACAGCTCTTTATTGGTATCTGTCAGGGTTTGAACGCTCTCCATGAGAGTGGAGTCGCCCATGGAGACCTACGTCCCCAGCATGTCTTATTGAGACACCCACCCAGGAGCCCTGTGCTCATAGATGGGTGTATCAATGCTGCGTTTGGCTCTCCCCCTGTCCCAGGTCTCGATCACAGCGGCTCATTTTGGGCTCCAGAACGTAAGTCACTCTCAACGGCGTCGCCTAGCGCTGACCTCTACAGTCTCGGAGCTTTAATGTACTTCTGCCTCAATGGCACACCGCCCTTTAATATTCTCACCAGTCAATTCAATGATCAAGACTCTGAGCAACTCGCCTCCCCTCTTCGCTGCATTGAGTCAGCTCATGATGACCTAGAACCGCCAGAGAGTATGGGTGACGAACCTCAAGAGATTAAATCTCTCATCGCCCAACTCCTCGCCAAGAGCCCTCGTCAAAGACCGACAACTCAAGAAGTACTCAAATGCTTAGCGCCGAATGGCGTAGATCCGTTACTGGTGACGACTGTCAGCACCAGTCCGAAGGCATTAAATATAGACCCATCAGAGGCCTCTAAGAAAATATCAAGCGAGTCAAATGAAGAAACGAACGATAAGACTGATGACCTGCTTGAGTTAAAGCCGCCTTTAGACACTTATAATGCACCTGTTTGGCTTATATCTGCCCTATGCAGCATTGGGGCTCTAATCGGTTTAACGCTCGCTAAGTGGTGATTTAAACGGCGTTCTATTTACTGCATTCGTCCTATCAGAGGCGCAGTTTTAGTCACAGCTGTCATCTCCAAAGCAAGGCTTAATCTCCCAACGCTCTCCTCCCGATTTGATGTATTCACCGATTAGGTTAAAAAAGAAGAGACCGACGTCAAAACGCCCTTCATATGAAGAGGCGCACTCCTCCAAACAGGGCTCATCAGTCTCCTCGCAAGTAGCGCGACAGCGTTCAATATAAATATCTTGGTCAACCCCAGGAAAGTTAAAGCCATGTTGACCCTCCGGGCTTGAGTAGGGGAAGATGGCTCCAGAATAGCCTCCCAAAGAGTCTGGTTGCGATAAGCCGGCTCTCAAAGGAGCGTTCAAGCGGGGAATATCTAAAGAAGTCCACACATCCTCTCCTTCACTGAATAGCTCAACATCAACATGAACTCCATTACCGTCACGATCGGTGTTTCGCTTCAGTGAATGAACCGCTTCAATACTGTATGAATCAATCAGAACTTGGTTCGCAGAGCGATCATTATGTTCGGGGAGAGGGGTGAGATAGTCGATTAGTCCTGCAGACCTCCCTAGGGTAGCGCCAGAGCTCGCAGGTACATTCATATCTCCCATTGTGGTTACGATTAAAGCGTGAGCCCCGGACTCTTGGTCCATATGAGGATAACGGAGCGGTTCACGCAAGAGATGCCGTGAGTAGGCAGCAGGATCACCCCCGTCGAGGACCAGCTGACCGATGCTTAAAAACCGTCTCAATCCAGGGGTCGCTCGCTTCTCACCAAAACCATCAGCGAGGGCGACGAGCGGAGATTTTGAAGGGTATACCTGGCCTAAGAATTGAACCTCTGATTCAAACTTAGTCAGCTGCGCTACTGGGTCTACAGCAGAATCTCTGAGTTCACAGCGTAAGGGGCCTCTCTGTGACCACCTGAGCTGAGGTCCACGATAAGCTTTTAAGACGAGCCGGTCTCCTCTATCTCCATCTACGTTAATGCGGAAGCTACCATCTGCTTGTACATAAGCGCAGAGCTTCTCCCCATTCTCTAGGTTCTCTAAGACGATCGTATCGAAAGCGTTCAATGTCGGTAAGCTACCTAAATCGCGTCGACCATCATTATTAAGTTCTGGCATGAGAGCATAGACGCGAGTGTCATCTTCTCTAGTTTCTCCCATGATGACCGGGCCCATAACCCTAAGGATCACCGCCTCTCTTACCCCTCCTTGTATGGATCTCAATCCGATATCACCGAGCCCTCCACCTCCTGAGATAGGCACCGCTGCCGTAATCTCAGGCTCAACGCTCGCCACTAATGACGAGATAATCCCGCCGAGTGAGGCCCCGAGGATACTGATCTCAGACTCAGCGCCAATATCCACTATTCCATCAGCGTTAAAGTCACCGGCGAGTTCAGCCTCCCCATCGTTATTGACGTCATATTCCCATCTCCGTTGCCCATCGAAACTCCTAATTAGCTTGATCAGCTGCATATGATCTAAAACGCACTGACGCACGACGTCTCTAGTGTGGAATACATAAGAAGACCAATAATCAACCCCAGAGTCTGGGGCTCCATCAAAGTCTTGGTCAAAAGCTCTCCCCTTATTTGCCGCTGAGAGGAAACCTGAGATTCCATACACACCAGTCAAACGGGTCGCGATCTCTTCCTCTTCTTGATTCAAACCTAGCCCATGAGAGGGACAATCGATAGCGATTGAAGCAATACCATGCTCAGCGAGATACCCAGCGAACGCTAATGACTCAAAGCGATTACTTCCATACCCATGGCCGACGATCACTACCGGCACAGGACCCGGCGCTCTCGTCTCTTCGGTAGGCATCATCAACCAAAACCAAATCTGTTCCGGGCTTACCCCTGTCTCTACATCGAGAGGGACAGTGTCGAGATTTTGCGGCCAAGATTGCTCATTGAAGGGGATCCACTGAGACACATCTTTAGGGTCAACTCCTAGGGGGGTTCGGTGGTAAAGCTGAGGAGAGATGAAGCTACCGATGACGTGGTAATCGACAGATTCTTGCGCCTTGAACTGAACTTCGTATGCACGCGAGTCGGGGTCTTGACCGAGGAGTTGCTGAGCGATTAAGCGAAAAGGCTGCAACCAATCTCCAGTATACATCACATAAGCGTTCTTGTCTGACCCAAAGCGGTCACCCTCAACATCTCTGAGCATCTCTAGAGTCTCGACTTTAGCCTTATATCGATCACTCCGGCCGATCGCTCCTTGAATACCATGTCCATAAATCCCCTCACGGACAGCGACCAATTGGCTAGCGATGCTCTGAGTAGTAAAAGTAAAAGCGAAGGCGATGTCTGACTCGGACAGGCTGTTTGGTAATAATTCAGCGATCCCGCTGAGAGCATCGGTCTGACTCAAATGATGATAAGATTCAAACGGAGAGCCGATTGGATTTCCTTCGGTGTCTAAGATACGCCGAGTTAAGACGACCGCATAGGTCGAGCGCTCTCTTAAAGACTCAAGTGACCTAACGATGAGGGTGTTCGTCTCTCGTTCATAAAAAGTCATCAAGGCGTCCGCTCGGTGAGCCAGGTTGTCTCTCGCTGGCGACATCCACTCTCCCTTATCATCACAGGGAATGTAGTCTAAGTTTGGAGCCCCACAGGGTAAATAGTTGGGGCGATCAAGTACTCCATCAGCGTCGAGGTCCTCGGGTGGGTTAAGGAGGCCGTCACCGTTGAGGTCCTCTCCTTCATCAAGAACTCCATTACCATTGATGTCCTCTCCTAGATCTAACATACCATCACCATCGAGGTCTTCATCAGCCTCCTCAAAGATAATCGAGTTAGTCCACCCTCGGGGATCATGCTCCCAATACCCCTCTATCTGCTCTAGGACAACCGGATAATTCCCCTCTCCAAGATCGAGTCTCATCACCTCACCATAGTGATCTGTTCCTTGAGTGACATCGATAAGGAATATGACGTCATTATCAAGTTCGTAGAGCGGATCTCGGTGACCTTTGAGTATGGATAGAGGATCAACCTCTCCAGTGAAAGGAATAGTAATCGGCTGATTCACTCCCCATCCATCGAGCTCATCAACGAGCGCTCTGACCTCTGATTCTAGCTGAGTAGGAGCGATCATCGAGGCGTTTAATCGACGGGTTGTTGGTGACTTAGGGTCATATCGAGTCGCAATATCATTGGGGAGTGGGATCTCTGGGAGTGGTCGATGTAAAAAATCCATCTTCACTGTCACTTGACTCTGTGGGACTTCGCTCAGAGGTTCCAGCGTCGATAAACAACCGCTAGCCAAGACTGAAAAGGTGATCATCACTATATATATTCGCGACCAAACGCAAACGGAGCTGTATTTCATATTACTCGCCTCTCCAACAATCCTAAATAGTTGACCAAAGCCCACAATCTCTTCCTATCCCCGAAGAGATAAATCACCTCAAAGATATAGGTCTCGAATCAGTGTTCATTTTTTAATTACGATGAACAGTAGCCTATTCTTAGGTGAAAATCACCCGTTCAGTCTCAAATGAACCTCTACGCCCCCTGTCGTACTAACGCTCTTGTGGTTTATCGACAGACTTTTGAGCGCTCTGTTCACCTAACTTCGCTTTCTTTTTTTTATATTCTTCGGGAGGAGGGGGCTTGATGAGAGTAGTGATTAGCTTGGAGAGCTGTTCAAAGTCTGTCTGAACCGTTAACTTGTTCGATTTGATCGCCACACATCGCTTTGTGATAGATCCCCATTGACTCTTGGGTATCGCAGTTGGAGGCGCCTCGCTCCCCTCGCCTCGCCCATGCGTATAACGCTCAGCGCGCCATCCCTCTCCGTTCTCTCGCCACCATCGCCATAACCCCTCTCGCTTACCTCCTTGATAATGACCGACCACTCTCAGTCGACAATCCGAGTGCCAGCTAAGCCATATCCCACTTCTTCTCCACAATGGAGATACAGGCAGTTGATCAACGACTAATGAGAGACCGCTCTTGATACTAGCTTTGTCTGTGGCTTTGTCTGTGGCTTTGTCTGTGGCTTTGTCTGTGGCTTTGTCTGTGGCTTTGTCTGTGGCTTTGTCTGTGGCTTTGTCTGTAGAGACCGTAAATATACCCGTTTGAGATAAGCTCCCCGTTCTATCCCACCATGACCATAGCCCTGCCCTCTGTCCTTGTCGGTAAATACCCCGACTCTCAACCTCTCCGCTGAGGTGATAAGTGACCCACTCGCCTCGTTCATGTCCTCGCTCATCGAACCGACCTTCATATTGTAGTTGGCCACTCGGATAGTAACCACGCCATACACCGATTCTCATTCCATGGTCATATTCACCATTAAGGGTGAGTTTACCTTGTCGATTATATTCACTCCATAAACCATGAGCGCTGTCTTCTTCAAAGTTCCCTTCGCGCTCTAGCTCTCCGTTGGGATGCCACCAGCGCCACGCGCCTACTTTGACAACTTCTTTACCAGCATCAGCGCTTACTCTACATACATTACACCCCGCGCGACGCTCTTTGAGGTTCGCCTCCCATTGCCCACTGAGAGCGGAGCATTGGGCTTGATCAACATCATCAGATGTGCCCGCTGTATATTCTACATCGCGCCACTTACTCCCTGAATACCAATGCTGTTGCCATTTCCCTTCTTTCTTGTCTTTAGAATATCCGCCTTCAGCAGAGACTACCCCGTTGTTATGAAACTCTCTCCACACTCCCGTGCGTCTGTTATTCTTAAACTCTCCCTCTACTTTAGGGGAAGATAGCCAATGCCACTCTCTCCAAGGACCGGATCGAGCACTATCAACGAACCCTGCCTCTACAGCGACTTGACCATTGGTGTAATAAAACTTCCATAACCCTTGACGAGCGTTCATCGCGAAGGTCCCTCTCGCTTCAGGCGACCCATCACGATAAAACCGCTGATATAGACCTTCTCTCATCCCCGATTGGCTATATGTCAGTTCACTCTCAAGAGCGCCATGATCATAATAAGACTTCCATTGGCCTACCTTAAGTCCTAAGAGCCAGCGTCCCCGCTCTTCAATCTCTCCTGTATGATGGTATGAAGTCCACTCTCCTGTCCCTTGAGTGATGATACTCGCTGGTCCCATTGGCTTACCCGCTCGGTCAGTAAAGAGGTATTCTCCCTCCGGGCGACCATTAACCGTTTGCCCTCTCACTAAGCTCTCACCGGTCGGGTGATAGACTTTTATCTCTCCGATATTCTCTCCCTTTAGATTGTATGGTTCACGGCGCTTGAGTTTACCGTTCGGGTAATAGGATTTAACGACGATGATCGTGTCACCCTTCAGGAATGATCCCATCGAATTGCGAGTACAAGACTCTGTGCGCTCTTTATAGTCTACTTCCCACTCTCCCCCCTCTTTGGCACACGCTAGCTCATCCTCTCCCTGCCGGACTCCATCAATATAGTCAACATTTCGCCACTCTTGGCCGGTATGCAGCCATTCTCTCCATCGTCCAACCTCACGACCCGACTTCATCTCCCCCTCTCTGATCTTATTCCCCTCCTGATGATAATATGACCATTTTCCCTGCTGTTCGCCCGCTACATAACTTCCCTTCTGAGCTTCTCCCGTGGGATAGCGAATGATCCATGGACCATGCTTCACTCCCTCTCTATATGCCCCTCTTTGAGCTGAAATACATTGACTAACATACCACTCAAAAGCAGGGCCATGTCGCTGGTCTTCTCTAAACATCTCAGCCACGTTAAGCTGTCCCCCCGGCCCCCATTTCCTATGATAGCCATCCTTTTTCCCCTCTTTATAAGTCAACAGCTCAATGGCTTTGCCTTCAAGGCTAAAACCCCACATCTCTCCATGTGCTAGATTCGCCTTAAAATGGATAATTCCTTGAATAAACAATCCCTCTTGTAATACCCAACGTCCCTCTTTCTTCCCTCGACGAATACATCCTTTAAGCCCTCCTCCCATTTCTGTCCAACGCCCTTTAATAGCTTTACATTTGGCTCGGTCTTCTCGCTGACTATCTTTTGTATAAAGATCTGTGAGTAAGGGCGCCCTGCCTCCAATGTCTTCAGCGGTCGGCAAAGGAGGTTCCTCTCTCTCTTGAGTGACCTTGACGTGGCTAAGTTCTGGCTCCTCTTTTGATTCTGTGGTTGGCTTCTCTCGTTGATCAGCCTCGTCAGTTTGAAGAGGTGATTTTGATGGAGGAGCAGGCATCACCTCTTGCGCTCTCGCTGAGTGCCATGTCATCGCTGAGAGAGCCCCAACGCTCATTAAGGTCATAAGAGCTAACTGTTGACGCAAATGAGGTCGACTTCGTCGATGATAAACACCGCTACTATCTAGTCCATTACCTCCTATGAATAGACCGTTTGACTCATCTTCACGATCAACATTTATAATATTTATATGGCTCATCTATCACTCCTCGAGATCTGCTCGTTCGCTCTTAGAATCGCTTCAAGACCTCAGTTAATAGAGGCTCTCAACTGCGTCCTCTGCTTTCAGTTGACGGATATTTCCATCGAGAGTGTCCATCTCTCGCTGAGTGAGCTCAACTTGTGGAGAGAACAGCTCTCGATGAGCTCGGTCGATCACTCGATAGACCGGATTCACTTCTAAAGGACGTCGCCATTGATCTCGCTGATGAGCTTTCTGAGTCTCTGCTTGTTCTTCGTCGCTATCTTTAGCTCTCTCTAGATCTTGTGGCCTACCCTGCAGAGCTCTCCGTTTATGCTTTACTTTTTCTCTCTCAGCCTCGGTATCAATCAGAGTCTCCGCGCAGCGATAACGGTTACCCCTCTGATTAACTAAACATATTTCGAGGGTTCGTGCATCTTCGATGACTTGTAATGTCAGCTCAGCGGTGTCATCAAAGATGAATCGAGGAGACTGGGCGATCGCTTCAACGACCTTAGCGCTCAGAGCTCCTGCAGAAGAGCTCACTTGGACGGGTATTTTAAGGTTCAATATCCTCAAGGGGAGAGGATATTCTCGAAGGAGGAGATGAAGGTCTTCGTCCAAACGAGCTTGACCATTAAGTCTAGAGCGGATCGACCAGCGGAGCGCGAGGAGTCGATAACGGTAGAGCTTGGCTTCTTTAGGGACAACACTCAACGCTCGCTCAACAAGTCCTAACGCCGATTCATCTCTCCCCTCTCGCCAGTGAAGCTCAGCTTCAAAACCATCAAGATAAGCGTGGGCGATCTCTTGCAACTCACTCTCTTCTTCCGAACGCGCTTGGTCGATAGCGACCCTAACCACCCCCCCTCCCAATATGTGAACCAAAGAAGCGCTATACCAAGGCATGACACTACTAAAGTAGGGTCTTATTAAATCGATAATGTTGACATTGTGAGTCGCGAAACGGATCACTTGCCGCTTCACTCTCCAATGCCGCCAAGCCTCAAGCAAACGCTCAGGTTGACCTCTTAACCATCCCCAAACCCCACGGACTGCCCGCCGCTCTTCAGAGGCGACTCGCTCTCCCTCCAAGAGCGACCAGTAGAGCATATATGCTTCAAGGTTCAGCATTTCCTCCGAAGCGCTATCAGAGCCAGCTGCTCGGTCTGGATAAGTGACCACATCGTAGATTTCTTTAAGCCCTCGTCGCCATACACCTAGACCATACATCAGCTCAGCTCGGCGAGCTTTGACTCTCATATGACTCTGCATCCACTCTATTGCCGTTCGCGGAGCCCATGAACTGAGGGCTGAGATGCTCTTTTGAAATTCTCCACGAATCAGGTAAGTCGCAGAGCCCTGAATATAAGGAGAGCTTGAGCAATCTTTGTCTTCAGCAGTGAGCGCGATACGATTAAAGCGCTCCTCTTCATCAAATTTAAAGCATTGACGAGAAGCGAGGCCCATATTAAGCGCGATGACACATGATTGCTTACGAGCATCGATATGACCCTTCATTCCCCATTCGTAGCTAGCGACTCGATTACGCGCTTCACACTCTACTGCCATTAAACCGTTGAAGGCGCGACTTCGAACAAAAGAATTATCGCTCTGAATCTGCTTTAGACCGATCTCTCTAGCCTCTTCAAAGCGTCCTAACTTGACGAGAGGCCAAATCTTAAGTTCGTCCTTGGGCGGTTGATAAATGAGATCATAGCGGTCTAACGCCTTCAGTTGAGCGTATCGACGATCCATATCTCCTAAAATGAAGCTCTCCCGAATCAATAAGTCTTTATGCAGCTGTTGAGCCTCTATCTCACTAGGGAGAGGCCCACATTGCTCCACTAGCCATCGGGTGGCCTCTCTAATCCAAAAGAGGGATTTCGGAAAATTCCCCTCTGACTCTTCATACACTTGAGCGAGTACAAAAGCTGCCAAGATCGGTTTATCTTGTTCTTTTAAAGCCTTCTCTGCCAGAGTTCTCGCTCGATTCCTCTTCTGCGTGTAGAAGGCAACCTTCGCCTCTCTCTCTACGGTGCTTAGCTTAAGGCATCCCCCAGCTCCTCCCTTAGAGCTCTCATTGAAGGAGCTTGGACGGGCCGCTTGACTCGGCTGAGCCTCTCCTCTACGGAAACGAGATAGAGGACCTCCAAGAAGGAGAGCGACCCCTGCTAAATATAAAACGATTCTGCATGAGTGTGGACTCCACAGAGAGATCTTTCGCTGAGACAACAAAAACATGTAAACTCGCCTAAGCTCGCGTAGTCGATCGAGAGAGCTCCTCAAGCGGCCCTTGGAGAGCATCAGAGATTAAAGCATTGACGTCCCTTACTCCAGGGATCACGGTCAGCCGGTGCCCAAAGATGTATGGAGCTAAATAACTGATATCATCTGAGCTGACATAATCCCGATCACAGAGTAACGCTCTCGCTTGTAGTGCAGGGATCGCTTGGACCAATGATCGAGTCGATACTCCTTGCAGACACCTCTTATCACTGCGAAGAGCCGCTGCAAAATCAACGAGACAGCTCTTCACCGACTCATGGATAAAGACTTGGTGCCTAATCGCCTCTCGGGCTGAGATGACCTCATCTCTATTCACCATCTCAAGATCTTGTCTCTCTCTAGGGATGCCCCAAGCATTGAGTACTTCTAGCTCTGATGTTCGATCTATGTGATCCATTTTCACTTTGAATAAGAACCGATCGAGCTGAGCGACTGGCAGCGGGTAAGTGCCTACGCTATCGAGTGGGTTTTGGGTCGCGATGACGAAGAAGAGCTTATCTAGCTGATAGGTTTGATTATCGACAGTGACTTGCCCTTCTGCCATACACTCCAACATCGCCGATTGTACTTTTGGTGAAGTTCGATTGATCTCATCGACCAATAATACAAAGCTAAATACGGGACCTGGTCGGAAATAGAAATCATTCCTTTGTCCATCAAAGACCATCACTCCAGTGATGTCAGAGGGAAGCATATCAGGTGTAAATTGGACACGACGAAAGGGTGCTTTGATCAGAGCTGTACTCGCTGCATCACTCTCACCCTGTGTACTGAGACTAATCGACTCTCCTAAAGATTTCGCGAGAGTAGTCTTCCCAGAGCCAGGGTAATCTTCTAGCAACATATGACCACCGCTCAGAAGCGAGATCAACGCTAGCTCTATGACCTCATCACGACCCATCACATCATAGGCCATGCGTTGCCGGATGACATTCGCCACACGCTGCGCCTCACGTAACTCGCTCTCAAGTAAACTGCTCTCAAGTGTAGACATGTTCGACCTCTCTAGCGAACTCACCAAGGGTGATCACTAGCCTGTATTTTAGATGTAGATAAAAGGATGTAGTGTTTGTTTTATGTAGGAATGACTCTAGTCAACGAATCATAAGCCAAGCATACGGATTTAAGACGCCTAAGAGCCATCTCCCTCGAGATTGATGAGCATAGGCTCGACGAACCGCTCGAGCGCATATTGTCACCTCTTGGGCTCGCACCTCACGTCTCTCTGGGTGGCCGAGAGCCCAGCGGAGATGAGCCGCTGTCAGCTCATTAATACCGGGCGCTCTCTCTTGAAGTCGCTGAGCGTACTCTTCACGACTCTCCCCGCTCAAGCGACGCAGACCAGAACCTGCTAAGCGATCGAGGACCACCATGTAGTCCAATTTCCCTCTCAACTCTAGCGGCGCGAGGCGCAGTCTGATCACTCGCCAAAAACCGATGACATAACCGAGCAAGATAATAATGCACAGGAGATACAGCGTGCCAAAGCCTAAGTCTCTCCACGGAAAAGGTGACCCACGCTTTAAGCCTCTATCGAGTTGTTTTCGAGCCATCTCCCCAAACAAGCTCTCTAGAGATTGTGATACGGATTGGGCCTCCGGTTCGTCTGACTGCTCAGGATAGACATCAAAGGTGACCCAACCGACCCCATCAATGTGAATCTCGGGCCATGCGTGGGCTCGATCTCCGGTGATTAAAACCGCCGAACTATTTGATCGGGTACGGGCGTCCACAGCGTATCCTAGCGCTACTCTTGCGGCAATTCCCTGACTTCGTAATAGATGAACCGCCGAATGGGCGAAGTGAACACAATATCCTCGGAGGTCACCAAATAAGAAAGAGGCGGCTGGGTCGGTCGAAGAACGATGCTTCACTTTAAGAGTGTAATACCCTTCACGCTCTAAATATCGCTTAATCGCGATCGCTCGTTGAATAGGGTCGGCGGCGAGTCGCGAGGGCAGGTCACGGACGATCTCTTCAGCGAGTGTTTGATATCGTGGGTCATCGAAATGAGTATCTAAATAATATCGACGCTTCTCACTTGACCACTCTTCAGGAATAGAGAGGCGACCTACATATCGTTTGAGGGGGACTGCAGGGACTAAAGAGTTGACTGAATAGGCCTCCACAAACCGTTGGGGCGCTGGGTTCTCTAGCGGCTTAATCACGCTAGCATGAGTCAACGCAGGAGGGGTTGGGTGTTCATCGATGAGATACATCGAAGTAGAGACCTGTAGATGATTCTCAACACTCTGACTTAAAGCAGCCTGCTCACCTTTCTCACTAGGGAACTGGGTGATAACGTCTTGATCGAAACGTTTAGCGCTGTTAGCGACGAGCTTGACCCCATCAAAAGAGGAGAGTGTTTGCTGTCTAAAATATAAAACACCATATTCAGGATTATAATCATCATGAAAAACCGCGACAGCGACAGGTGTCGGAGGTCTGTTCTGAGGAGAGTTTTGGTCGGAATTACCATCACCTCCCCCACCACTTCCCCCTTTGTTATCTCGTTTATCTTTACTCGCTCCTCCTCCAAGAGTGAGGGGTTTAATCGCTTTAGCTTTGTGTCCTAGATTGCCAAACCCATAGAGAGCGCCGAGAATGAGGGCGATAATCGCAGCGGCCCACAATAGATGAAGTGATCTCCTCACTCGAGAGAAGACCAGTAAGGCGACCGCTACTAAGCCTACACCAAACACCGTCAGCCACCATTGGACACTGTGTTGCCCGTTAATGATGACCCAGTCTGAGAAAAAACGAGGCTCATGGACTTGCCCTGAACGGTGAGTCGAGAAGAGTTGAACCACTGCATAACAGATCACCGATGCTTCTATAGCGCTTCCGAAACGGCTCCGACGACCCCATACTCGCAATAAAAATACGCTCGAAAACGTCAAGAATCCAAATAAGACTGCCTCTGAACTCCTGAGCATTAAAGGCGCGCTTAAGAGATAACCCCACCCACTCCAGCTATCGATCATGACGCTGAGAAGATATCCTCCGAGGCCACTCGCTGCTCCCAAGGTCAACACTCCACGACGACTAAGTTTCGGTTCTAAACTCTGAACCGAAAAGAGCGCCATCAAACCAAGACTCAGGGCGCTTCCCAAGGACCAAGGAGAGATAAAGAGGGTAAGATAACAAGCGATCGCTCCTAAATAGAGCGCTCCTTTAATCACAGAGAGAGTGAATGGCTCATGGGGGAGCGTGAGTCTACTTCGATCAGACTGAGTCATTTATCTACTCTCTTATCGGTGTATATATCCAAGTTTATAAACTATCCCCGCAGAGCATGACTGATCAACCGCACAAGGTTCATAATTTTTGGTTTATGAGTCATCGATACCAATTCTCTCGCGAGCTCTACCGATCTCTTATGGGTTACAAACCAAGGAGGATGAGGCCACACCTTGAATGGACCGGAAATGACGGTCTTCTCTACGTCTTCAAGTAAAAATGTATTGTGTACTACTCCTACACCACTCTGAATATCATCGCGAGTATGACCAGGATAGGCCCCCCAAGTCGTACTCCCTAATCCATAGCTTAAGGCCGGCCAATGATTGATGCAAATGCTGCCATAGCGAAGCTCATCCACCGCCTTCTCTAAAGCGTCTTTACTCGCTTTCTCTGTACGTGGGTCAATGATAATCGTGGCGTTCAGGGTTCCCCACAAAACATCATTCGCGAATTGAGTGGCGGTCTTCAGAAAGCTCTGAGCATCTGAGGCCTCTAGATTCGTGGTAGCGGCCATGGCGCAAAAAGCCTCTTCCTTAAAACAGAGATGATCTATCTCCTCAGGGTCAACATCTACGACTAAACCAATGGGAAGAGCACCTTCTACACGCTCAAGTGATCTCGTTTTGATCGCTTCGGCTCCATCATGAGAATTAATAAAACGTTGGTAGCGATCGGCGGCCCCAGGGTAATAAGAAGGCCGAGCCTCAAGCGAAGAGAGAACCTCACGGATAGCATCAAGTAATGCTCGTCGCTGTGGCCACCCCTTTTGCATGACTAATACTCGAGCAGCGTTACAGTTAAAACCTACATTATTATACATCATGGTGGCGATATTGGCCGCCTGAAACTTAATCTCATCTTGGGTCCATGAACCTGGGACAACGATCACTGGGCTGACGTTACCAAGCTCGCTAGTGACTCTTTTATCACAGGCTGGGTCATCGTTTGCTTTGCGCAATGCCCCTTCTTCACCGACACCATAGACGATAGCATCATGAGTTTTATCACTGCCGGTGATGTGTATTTCATCAAT
Organism: uncultured bacterium; assembly: GCA_943788935.1. Taxonomy (GTDB): domain Bacteria; phylum Myxococcota_A; class Bradymonadia; order UBA7976; family VGTA01; genus CAKZRU01. Next base: position 368,339 of record CALSSE010000003.1, read on the forward strand.
AAGGTCGTGTTGACAAAGATATTTCCCCTCGCTCGCTCCTCCCATAGTGAGGCGGACATAGCCCTCCTCGATCAGAGGCTTCAATATCTCTCGATAATGAGGCTCAAGATACTCATTCACAGGGTTAAATTTTAGGAGACAGACTTGTGCCTCCACGTAAAGTTTATGAATGACATCGAGGAGACCAATACTTGGTACATTCCCTGCTCCGAGTACTAAAGCGACTTTACCTTTTGCTGGTGGCTCTTTGTATACGAGAGCGCAACGTTCTCGCCACTCATCGCCCTTGATATGAGCTTGTAAACGAACCTCTCCAGTAAATCCGGAAACGAGTAAGTGATCTATCCACCTCTTGGGAAGTACCTTAATGGCGATTTGGCCGCTAGGAAGAGTACGCGCATCTCTTTTTCCAATACCGGTATGGCCATGTTCTAGAAGAGACTCTAAGGCCTCAACGAGGGTACCGATGACTCGTCCATTCGCGAAGGGACCGCCGAGCCAATCTTCACTTGCTAACCTCGAATCATTCGAGAGCCCCTTAGCGGCTAAGGCATCGGAGACTTGTGCTTCTGCAGTATCGACTACCCCTTGATGAACCTCCCTCAGTAAAGCTATTTTCTGATCAAGTGGCAGGGTAATCCATCTATTTTCATTAGACTTTAGGATCTCTAGCGACTGATCAATCTCAGTATATGTGGATGACGGAATGGCTTGGTTCATAGGTTATCAACTTAAGTTTTAATTACGGGTAAGATCAAAACGAATCACTAGATATCTCGGACGATCAGCGCTCTCTACTAAGTCTCTCTCTACTAAGTCTCTCTCTACTAAGTCTCTCTCTATCAAAACTCTTTTCGCTAAAGGGTAGCAGAGTAATGAACTTAGAAACAGATGCCTCTCTTCCATAACTTAAGGAGACTTATCTCTCTATCAGGGAAGATCTCTTGAGATGAGCGGTTCTTGAGGATAAGCTCAAGTGATTCTATGTTCGATCATCCAATAGTTAAAGTGATTATAAAAAAAGTCTTCATCTCGTATAATCCTAAGCTCACTATATTGTTGTTAATCAAGAGGTAAGTGATGTCTGAAGAAAACTCTCTCATCGTCGATAATCCTGAGGTAGGCATAACGCCAAACAACTTAGATCACTCTGCCTCATCGAGATCCTCCGGTGTTAAGCTAGATGGGAAATTTGAAGCCATCGTCCCCAAGGACTATCCTGAGCTCTCACAAGATGAAGCCCTCTCGTTCATTCGAGAGGGAAAGATAATAGAGCATTGCTATATACGGCGATTGTCCCTGGGAGCGGACTTTTCAGAGACCATACACATGCGTGGTGTGTATATCCGCCACTTACAGATGAGCGAAGGAACCTGCCATAAAAATGTGATCTTCAGCGGGTGTCATGTCCGACGTCTGATCATTGAGAGCCGACGGTTTAATGAGTCAGTGAGCATGAAGCATTGTAAAATTTACTTTATGCATATGAAGAATACTCATCTGCATAAAGGATTTAATGCAGAATCAGCGGAGTTTAGCTCTAAGACAGTTCTACAAAACACTATATTTGAAGGCCGAGTACGCTTTTGGGAAGCTACAATGAAAGACTGGTTCACTTTCAGAGAGTGTACCTTTAAGTCAAAAGTTGACCTCCGCAGCGCGATCTTCGAAGCAGGCTTTACCGCTCCTAGTTGTCTCTTTGAGGGTGACCTTCTCTTCAGAGGTACTCATCTCGCTTTAAAATGGGAAGCGCCCGATGCTCGTTTCGAAAAACTCATCGACTTTTCCAAATCAAAGCTCAATGATTTTGTCTATCTTGAAGATATAATACAGGGGGATCAGCAACAGTGGGTTTTTTGGAACACTGTCTCTGAGCGCATTCTAGTGAGACCTGATCAAGTCGAAGGTCGAATTCATAGCGAAGAGAATAAGGACCACTCCAAAGCGATGAGAGAGTATGCAGTCTTAAAGCGATCTTTCGAATTTGAGAACCAATATAGCTATGAGGATTGGGCCTTTTATCGATTTAAAGTCAATGAGCGACTCGCGCGCTCTCAACAGTCTTCAACACTCACCGCTAAAGCGTTTAATCTCTGTGATTGGTTCCTACTCGATTGGGGATGTGGATATGGGACTCATCCCATGAGGGCGATCAGAACTGCGCTGGTGATGATCCTCTTCTTCGCTCTACTCTATACCATCGGTTTTAGCTCTCTTCATCAGCCAGAACAGCTTCCCTTCCCTGACCTTGAGCCTAACGCCTTACTCAACCGTTTGGGAGTGAGTCTCTTTGTCAGCCTCGCGGCTTTCACTTCAGGGTTTGGCGATTTGAGAGAGGTCGCGATTGGTTGGATGAACGCTCCAATTATGATCGAGGCGCTGCTAGGAACACTCATCTGGGGTCTCTTTATTGTTGCCTTCGGCCGTAAAGTCATCCGCTAATCTTGAATATCTTGAGCGCTTAAGCCATGACTCAGGTCAGATATACTTTCAAGCTGTGCTTATAGGGAGATCGCACATTATGACTAGACAAGTGATATTGACGAGCGCTCTGGTGATAGTTTTATGTCTCACTGCTTGTGGAGGAGGGCTACCAAAGAGTACCTCTCAAGGAGAGACTCACTGCCCGCATCAACAGAGCCACCCTCATCATGACTTCCTCATTGAAGAGGCAGACGCAAGCTCTATCGCCCTAGCTCGGGAGAGGGCGAGCGCTGAGCTCACTCGCCGCATGAGCGCTGAGCTTCGATCGGAAGTGAAAGTTCAGACCATCGGGACCGGTCGCCACCAACAAGACTCAGTACAAGAGCGAGTCAGCATCTCCTCTAACTTTCAACACGCCGAGCTGATCCGACCCATTAAGCAGTGTGAGCGATGCTCTACCGGCTCTTGTATCAGCGTCGTAGCTATAAATCGGGACGAACTCGCCCGCCGATTGTTACAGACGATCACCCCAGACCTAAAGAGGCTCTTAGCCGCTGTTCAGGACCTAAAAGCTGAGAGCCCCCTTCTCCGTTTTACCCAATCTTGGTACATCGCTCAAGCTGCAATGAAACGGATGGATCCTATACTTAACCAATTAAAACTAATAGAGCGGATCACCAAAGAGTTACAGAGCGCTGAACGTCTTATGAAGAGCGCCACAACAGAACGCGCTAATCGCGAAGAACGTCTATGGATCGGTATTAATCGACCACAATTCAAAGGTGAAGAAGCACCGATTCAATCCCTCTCTGAAGGTGTAGAAGGGCGGCTGGTGAAAGCGATCGAGACTTTAGGTCAAAAGCGATGGACCAGCGACACCTGTCCTGATCCACTCAGGGAGTCCGCTGAAGTGATTATGCTCTCCCCTCGAGGAGCTCTATCATGCTCATTAGGCTTAATAGGCCCCCAATGCCAGCTCAAATTGAGCGTCGAGATGAACCTCTGTCATCATGGTAAGCTCGCTGAAGAAAACTGGACCGAGATCAAGATCATCGGCGTACATACACGAGAGACGGGCGCCGCCATTAACAAGCTCTTGAAAACCCTCGGACGAGCTGATCTGAGCGGAGTTTTAAGCAAGTCCTTATCACCCTTTATTATTTTATAGCGATCACCCCACTATGCTCCAAGAGACTCAAATGCTTGACTGCTTCACACAACTAAAAGCTCTGCCAAAAACCACCAGGTGTTTAGCGCTGCTGATCACCTTGGCCTCATCATCATTAGGGTTGTTACCCCCTGCTCACTCTTTACCAGCGAGGAGTACGACGGTGGCAGAGAAGGGGATGATGATGGTAGATTCACCTCTTCCATGGGTCTCAGGTTGGAATCTCCAAGGGGCGGCGACCAACGTGATGACGATCCTTCAGCGACTCGAAGTTCAAAACGCCAAAGGGGCTTACCTCCTGCTGTGTGCGACTTGGTCCTCGGCTTGCGGAGACAGTCTACAAGTGATCCAACAGCAATCAGGTCGACTTCAAGCTGAAGATATCAATGTCATCGTTGTCTTCTTAGAAGATAACGCGCCCATGAACATTCAACAGTGGGTAGATAAATTAGGTGTCACTTACAATACCACGATAAGAATCATAATCGATCGGTATCATAGAAGCGCAATTCGTCTCGGCGCTTATGAAGAACATATTGAAGAGGTCGAGCTCCCCATTACTCCTCCTATTGGAGAAGAGGCTCTCGCTAAACCACTCACTGAGCGAAAAAAGGTGAAGCGCCTTCGAGTCCCGCTCGGAGTCGTCCTCTCTATGAGCGGCCGAGTTCTCTCTATTATTACTCAAGAAGGCTCTGATCTTATAGATCATATCACCAAGACGATCCGTTATGCAGGTGAGTGAACTCAGGGCGTGATTTAGGGAGTGATCTTAGGGAGTGAAGTGACCCACATATACCGCGCCTCCTTGGTCATATGTACCGCGTCCCCAAATAGATCCTAAACCTATCCATACTTGATCAGCGACACTGTAGAGCTCACTTACTAACCCAAGCTCACCATAGTTGTCTTGATTCTCTCCTGCGAATACTCCGATTATGTCACCGATTCCAGTAAAGTCGACTGTATAAAGATAAGCCTCACCTCTCCTCTCTGCTCGGTCTCGCATTCGAGGGGCCGTCGCTAAGATATACCCACCACTTGCGGAGACCGACCAACCAAATTGGCTCTGATGGCTCGTACCTGCACGCCACCACTCGCCCTCTTCACCTACCATCTCGTCGATATAGTAGTATTGGCGATCTTGGCTAAGAGGGCTCGGAGACCAAGCATTAAAAAAGCTAGACCTCAGAACCCAAAAGGCGCCTGGGCGAATTCCATTATAGGTGGCGTTAAACCCACCTACAATGAGATCACTGAGCCCGTCTCCATCAGCTTCAGTGGTAGCCATACTCATTCCAAATCTTGCGTCGCTATTATTGACAGTTAAGGAGAGAACATGGGGCTCATTATAGCAACCTGCTCCTCCCCAGCCATAAATGATATGAACCGCTCCTTGTCTGTTCCGATCATCTAGTCGAATCTCCGGCTCTCCAAAAGCGACCTCTCCACACCCATCTCTATTGAGATCACCAAGAGCGACCACAGATGTACCAAGGTGGTTGTTAGCGTTGGCTCCAATCATCTCCATATCTGGCTGGCAAATTACCTGACGGCTCCCCTCTGGCGGTGCACTACGACCTCGATAAACAAGCGCTAAGCCCGCATCATTTTTACGAGTCCCATCGGTAGGATCGGCGAAACGAGCACCAATGTAGAGGTCAGACTTATTATCATTATTAAAGTCAACATGTCCGGCGATTGTCTCCAAGTTATCATTAGTGACCTGACCAAAGATTACAAAGCTAGGTTCCGCGCTCATCCCACCATCAGAGAGCCCTCTAAAAATAAAGATTGAGCCCGAATTATTTTGTCGAGGGGCGCACCCATCAGGGTCAACGATATCATTGGCCGCCAGGTTTGTAGGACGTTCGTCAGCGCGGGCAGAGATGGCGAAATCATTATACCCATCACCATCAAAGTCGCCAATAAACTTTACCCCTTCACCTACGAGGTCATAACCGCTCTGACCCACGAACCCATCCACCTCTTGCACTGGGGTCTCTCCAGTAGAGAGCTCATCAATTTCAAAACGAAGGGCACCACCTGCCCTGGTTTGAGGAACGCTGAGAGGAGAGAGATAAGGGACGCCCACTAAGATATCTAGTTGACCATCAAGATCATAATCATCAAAGTCCAGCGCTGATCCAAAGCGAGCCCCTCCGATTTCGGCGGGATAATCCAGAGCGGTGCTTAAAAACGACTCTACTCCGTCTTCATCGACAGAGAGGGAACCCCAATAAGGACGACCCACTTGAGGTCCTAATGTATCATCAAACCCTGCATATCCAGCGACTGCTCCAAGCCCTAAGACCATCACCGACTCACCAAAGTTGTCTGAGTTCTGTAAACCGCTCATTATGTGTTGAGGTGTCTCTTCATAGCCTTGGAGAGTCTCACTATATATAAATACTTTGAGTGTGCCCACATTCGATGGCTCTCCAGGCTGTTCATCATTGTAGCTCCCGACCACGAGGTCACCATTTCCATCTCCATTGAAATCACCAACGGCGATGGAGTAGCCAAAATAGTCACTGCTCGAGGTCCCATTTAAAGTCTCAAGAGCGTCGCTCGTTGTGAGATAACCTGTCGCTGGATCTGCAGAGAGAGTATCCCAACGGTAAATATACACCGCACCTGCGTCATTAACAGGCTCATGACTGCGAGGCTGGGAAACAAACAGCTCAGCGCTCCCGTCTTGGTCACGATCAGCGATCAAAACTCTCCATCCGAGTCGAGCTTCATTGGCGTCGCTCTCAGTTTCAGTGATCGCGATCACGGGAGAGGTCGTCAAACCTCCATCGGGGCCGGTAATAGGAGGTTCTCCAAAGGTATCCATTCCTTTGAGAACATGAACTTCACCGGTATCACGTACATTAGCGGTTCCTCTTGTCGAATAGGAGGAGACGGCTAAATCACAGCGGCCGTCGTTGTCTAGGTCTCCTGCGCTCATAAAGTAGGCAATTCGATGTTCCGCTCTAGGACTCCATGAGCTCTCTCCTGTATCCTCATTGAGACCATAACTCTGTCCTTGAATTTCTTGATCTGCTCCATCCAAGAACCCTCCATCTCGATTGAGATAAACATAGACTACACCACTATTACTAGGTTGACCGCTAATCTCAGAGACCCAAGCGCCAATCGCTAGATCATCACTTCCATCTCCATTAAAATCACAGATCGCGACCGAAGATCCCGACTGACTACCTCCTCGCTCTCCATACACTACCTTAACAGGCTCTGGACTCACTCCTCCCCCCTCAACTCCCTCATAAAGATACACAGCCCCAGTGTCATCTGTCCCTGATCGATCAGCGAGATAAGCACCTACTGCGAGGTCTGTTAACCCATCATTATTCCAATCTCCATGAGCGAGAGAGCGACCAAACCTAGCCGCTCGCTCTCCTGATGTCAGTCTCTGTAAAAGCGCTTGGTCACTACTCGTGTATATATAAACAGCACCCGCCTCAGCTGAGTGAATATCTACTTCAGAGACCCCAAAAACGAGCTCATCAATACCATCTCCGTCAATATCGGGCCAAGCCAGCATTCTCGATTCACGATGACCCTTCCCAATACGCTCTGCGGTGTATTGAAGGGAACCAAGGATTTGAACTCTAGCCTGACTCTCACTGCCTAAAAAACGATCTCTAGCGATCAGTATGCCCTCGCCGGTGGCGATCCCACCCAAGGTAACATTGTCAATATTCCCCTCGACAGTTGGCGCTTCCATACCATTGGTCAGAGGTCTCCATTCGAAGTCAAAAACACCGCTCCCACCCTCAGCGGTGAATGAGTAGTTTGATCCGACTGGAATCCACGCCATCGGCGGCACTATTTCATTACTGACTCTCACCTCTACATCGATCAGTACCAGTACTATCTCACCAGTTTGGAGATCATGAACCTCTACTCTATCTTGTCCTAACGTATCACCAGAGAAATAACGCCCCTCCGAATCTAATTCCCCACCGCTGACTTGTTCGCGCCAAATAAAATCATAGGAGCCAGAGCCTTCTGTCACCTCAAACTGAATCGACTGTCCACGTGCGATCGATGGTCGTCTAGGCAGGACCTGCATCTGATTAACGACGCGGACTTCGGTCACTACCTCAGCGATACAGCCTAGATCAGTGATCCGAACTGAATCAGTCACCATTGAAAAGTCACCCGCGAGATAAGCTCCAGTCGACTCATTAATGAGGCCGCCTGATTGGTTATCAATGAGCTCAAACTTTACGAATCCCGACCCCCCATCTACCTGAAAAGTGACTAAAGAGAAGGGAAGAACTGCTGTGGTGACTGGTGTCACGATAAGCTGTTCTTCGCATGGCAGTAATTCCTCTCCGGCTTGTTCGCCAGCTTGTTCGCCAGCTTGTTCGCCAGCTTGTTCGCCAGCTTGTTCGCCAGCTTGTTCGCCAGCTTGTTCGCCAGCTTGTTCGCCAGCTTGTTCGCCAGCTTGTTCGCCAGCTTGTTCGCCAGCCTCCTCGCCGGCTTGTTCGCCGGCTTGATCGCCGGCCTCCTCGCCGGCCTCCTCGCCGGCTTGATCGCCCGCTTGATCGCCCGCTTGCTCGCCCGCTTGCTCGCCCGCTTGCTCGCCCGCTTGCTCGCCCGCTTGCTCGCCCGCTTGCTCGCCCGCTTGTTCGCCCGCTTGACCGCCGCTAACGGCAGCATCTATTTCCGTCACCCTATCTACTGGAGAAGAGTCTATACATGCCGTTAATAGTGACGCTAAAAGTAAGGTCCAAATTAACTGAGGGTAATGAGAAAACCGCATATACAACTTTCTAGGTGACATCATCGGCGCTCCTTATTATTTACAAGATGATCAAAAATCATCTCTCTCACAAAAAACGAACTCATAACAGGTCGCTTATTTTAGGGTGATTAAATGTATTAAGTGATCATAACCCAAGTAAGAGGCGCCTAACAAACAATGTGACCGTTTATTTTTTAAGTCTTGCAATCGGTAGCTACGTGGATAAGCATCTACATCAATCATATTAGTTCAGTCTCTAGGGGAACCTCATATCACCGCTTAATAGTTATTTTGAACAGCCATAAGTTGATCTCTCCCTCGGAAGAGCCAAAGAAAACTTTAAGAGAAATTGAGAAAGAGTCTTTACAAGGCAAGCTAAATGTGAAAATGAATAGATCGTAAACAACTGTAGACGTTCGAGGTTAAATCTCAGCGATCTACCCACAGGAAGTGTCCTACACTTACCTTCACCGACATAAGGAGTGACCACATGGGTCTGTTTATCAATACAAACACGAGCTCGATTAACGCTCGCCGTAAGCTAACTAGCTCTTCAAACGCGCTCTCTCGTTCATTTGAGCGTCTTTCATCTGGTCTTCGTATTAACAGCGCTCGTGACGACGCTGCTGGTCTCGCGATCTCTAATCGCATGACCGCGCAGATCCGTGGTCTTGACCAGGCTGTTCGTAACTCAAACGATGGTATCTCTCTCGCTCAAACTGCAGAGGGTGCTCTCAACGAGACCACTAATCTCCTACAGCGTGTCCGTGAGTTGGCTGTTCAGTCTGCATCAGACAACAACAACCCATCTGACCGCGCGTCTCTCAACGAAGAGGTTACCCAACTCGTAGACGAGATTAACCGTATCGCTACGAACACTTCTTTCAACGGCAATAAGCTCCTTAACGGCGACATCATCAACAGTGTTCTCCAAGTTGGCGCTAACGTCGGTGAGACTCTCGCAGTACGTGTTGACAGCGCTGAGGCTACACAGCTCTCTCGCCAAATGCGTCGTGTATCTGCTGAAGGAACTGACGCTCGGGTCGCTCTCGGCAGCCTCGCTTTCGGCACCCAGATTGACCCAACGACTACTCGAGTCACAGACATCCGTACCGCTGTGTCAGACGACGACTCTCTCTCTACCTCTAACAACGCTTTCTCAGCGATCGCCAAAGCAGCAGCAATTAACGACGCCTATGAGTTTACTGGTGTTAGAGCGATCGTAGGCAAGACTACCGTTGGTTCTGTAAATGACGCTGGCGGCATCCAAGGCGGTCACGCAGCTACCGACACCATCGACGGTGGTGACCTTAATGAGACCGAGTTCTTCGTCCTCAATGGCATGAAGATCGCTGGATTCACCGTTCTTCAAAACGACTCTGACAACGCTCTCGTTGACGCAGTTAACGCAGTTGTAGACGAGACTGGCGTTCTCGCTAGCCTTGACGGCAACAGTAACCTCGTCCTCACAGCTGAGGATGGTCGTAACATCGAGCTCACTCTCTCTTCAGCGACAGTTGCTAGCGTTACAGGACTCCTCAGTGCCGGTACTCTTACTGACGTCTTCGGTGGTGAGGTTACTTTCCAGTCTAATAAGCAAGTTGACGTTAACTTCGGTGGTTCAACTAACCAAGCGCTCGGTAACCTTCGCCTCGACGGTGGTGGTGCTGGTACAGCGATCTTCGGTGTCAGCTCTGACTTCTCAGTACAGACTCTCGACATCACCACTCGCGAGACTTCAAACCTCGCTATCGAGATTGTTGACCTCGCTCTCGAGCAGATCTCTTCACAGCGCGCTTCACTCGGTGCGATTCAGAATCGTCTCGAGTCAACGATCAACAACTTGACTACTAACAGCGAGAACCTCTCTGCTTCACGTAGCCGTATCCTCGATGCGGACTTCGCTTCTGAGACCGCGAATCTTTCTCGTAATCAGATCATCCAGCAGGCTGGCGTGTCTATCCTCGCTCAGGCGAATCAGCAGCCACAGATCGCGCTCTCACTCCTCGGTCAGTAAGACGAGGTACGAGGCAGCGTAAGGTCGCCTAAGTTCGCTTAGCTCGATCATACAGATCAAGAAGAAGAGGGTCACTCAGTGACCCTTTCTTCGTTTTTGCTCTCTCAATCATCGTGATTCCCTCTCTCCTTGCAATATAAGCAGGGTCATTTTTAGCGCGAGGAGTGATCCATGAGCTCATCTTGGAGATCGTTACCGCATTTGTTTTTTGCTCAAGCGGACCGTTGGGAGAGTCGACCTCTCGTCTATGGCAAGCCTCATCTCCACTGGCACCCCTTGACTTGGCGTCAAGTCGCCGAGAGATCAAAGTGTATCGCAGGAGGACTCATAGAGTTAGGAGTTCACTTCGGTGATCGAGTGGCGATTTGGATGAGAAGTTGCCCTGAGTGGATGCTCTGTGACCTTGGAAGTTTGACCGCAGGGTCGATCAATATTCCTATTCATGAGGGGGCCTCCGATGATGAACTAGTATATCTTCTAAGAGATAGTGGATCGGTAGGTGTATTCGTAGAGGATCGCTCACAAGCGGAGAGGCTTCAGAGCCTACAGCCTCTCTTACCCGCTCTGACCTGGATCACCATCATCTATCCTTATCGAGTAGAGCAGAGTCAGACGATGACTGAGAGTATGTCTCAGCGTTTAGAGGCGATAAAGTCTTCCTATCTCTTACGAGACTTCCAATCCATCTCTGAGGACGCCTTTCATGTCGTTAATGCCGAGTCTACGCCACCCCCTCCTGTAACGACTTACACTTTATTGGAGCTTGAGAAGTTATCAACGAACATTGAGTCCGTTCAAGAGCGTTTGAATCAACTCACTCCGCAAGATACCCTCACCCTACAATATACGTCCGGTACTACCGGTGAACCCAAAGGGGTCATTCTCACCCATGAGAATATCCTCGCCAATTGTGCGGCAGCGATTGAAGCAGTCCCCATTACTTCAGAAGACACTCTCCTCTCATTTTTACCATTGAGTCACAGCTTTGAACGAGTCGCAGGATACTATATGCCCATCCTTTTTGGTGGCGCCACCATCTATTTCTCAGAAGGCTTAGGTAAGTTAATACGCAACCTCAATGAGGTTTCTCCCACAGTCATGACTGGTGTACCTCGTATTTATGAAAAAATATATGCACGCTTCCGAGGTAAACGTGGCGCTCAAGGTAAGATTCGTCGAACTCTCTCTCAAGTAGCGCTAGCCATTCATCCGAGTAAAAGCCAGACCCCCACGCTCAAGACTCCTCTCTCTCATACTTTTGATCAAAGTAGGCAATGGCTTAATCGCTTGCTCTTCTCCGAGTTCCGTGAGCGCATGGGCGGAAACCTCCGTTTCATGGTGAGTGGGGGAGCCCCACTTGATGAGCAAGTCGCTCTCTTCTTTGAAGCCGCCGGACTTTTGATTTTGGAGGGATATGGCCTCAGTGAGACCAGTCCTGTACTGACAGTTAATAGGCCACATGCCTACCGATTTGGGAGTGTCGGTAAGAGATTAAATAATGTTGAGCTATCCATCGCTCCTGATGGGGAAATCCTCGCCAAAGGTCCAAATATTACTCAAGGCTATTTTAATAAAGAGGCAGAGAGCTCTGCGCTCTTCAACCAAGATGGATGGCTCTCAACAGGAGATATCGGACGCTTTGATGATGAAGGATATCTCTTTATCACCGGCCGTAAAAAAGACATCTTCAAGACTGCGAGCGGTAAGATGATCGCTCCACAATATATAGAGCGTCTCTTCAACAGTAGCCCGCTGATTGAGCAAACGTATGTGATTGGAGATCAACGACCCTATTGTGTCGCATTGATCGTCCCTAGTCAGACAGAAGTCGAAGCATGGGCCCACGATATAGGATACCCATTGGCCAAGGGTGGACGCGCTGTGTGGTCACGAGACCCACGTGTCAAAGATCTGTTTGAAGGTGAAGTGATAAGACTCAATCGAAGGCTCTCCCGACATGAGATGGTCAAACGTTATCATCTCTGTCATGAGAGCTTTGTGAGTGATGACTTAACGACATCCTCTCTTAAACTGAAGCGGAGCGCTACCCAACAGCTCTATACTAAAGAAATTAGTATTCTCTATGGACAGGAGAAATAGGACCCGCTCTCATTCATTTGACATCTGAGCTCAAATCTTTGATTTGACCTCAAAGAAATGAGGGCTCAGCACCTCACCCGCAGGTAAAAAGACCTCCTCATCAATGATCTCATAAATTACTCCATCGACCTCTCCTGCTACGCTTAGGTAGTAGACGCCTGGTGGGATACCGTCAAAACGGAAGCGTCCACTGCTGTCTGCTCTTTTGCTAAAGACCCCCTCAAAGTTCGCTGCGTCCACTGAGATCGTAAAGACGCTATAATCAAAACCTTGAGAGATATTAGGCGAGAAGATCGCTGAGATTAATGTCGCCGGTGCTCGGTATTCGGGCGGGCTGTCTGAATCATAGGGGTGAGTAGGCTCTACCCTCATACACGCGATGGAGGTTAAGATTATGGTGACTAAGAGAAGTAATGACTGCATTACTTTTGAGGAGCAGAGAACCCTGCGTATCATGGCGCACCTCGACTCTCTACACTTTGACGAGCCTGATCCCACTTGAGACGATCTAGATCAAGATAAGAGCGATCTTCTGCGCTGATGAGGGTATCAATGAGCGAAGTCGCATAGAGCGTCGCGACACCCATCCATAATAGATTTGAACGGTCGTAATGCGCGTTAGCATCATCACGTCGATGAGCTGTTGCAGGGATACTTTTGTCATAGTCTTGAGCTGCAATATAACCAAGACTACCCGAAACAACGGCGCCCACTGTCAACGCTAAAGCGCTGCTCAGATACGTCCAACCCAATCGTTTCTCACCACGATATATATGGCCAAGCCCTGGTACTAACGCCGCTCTCAAGACTGCCTCCGAACGTCGCTCTTCTACCCAAGTCTGTTTGAGCGCCTCAGAGATGATGTCACGGGAGAGCTTGTGATCAACTTGATAAACGCCCGGATCTGTAGCTCCTGCTGGACTCTCAGGGTTAACCGGCATCATAGAGATCGCTAGCGAGAGCTCGTTTGATGCTTCAGGGTCGCCCAATCGTAGCTGAGCTCTTGAGATCAAATCTGCGCCTTTGTGTTTAGCGATTAACCGGCCTTGTGAGATAGAGAGCTGCTTCTGGTTAGTATTTAATAACTGGGTTTGAGCTCTTAGATTCTTATCCATAAGCCAAATGCTTCCCCCTCTCGATAAGGCTTCTCGATCGAGAAGCTCGCCTAATAAGAGTGAAGCGCGCTCAAGAAAAAGCTCTTCTCCACTCGTGCGTTCATCGCTCATAATAGAGATCGCATTAGAGAAGATAACTGGCGCTGGACTAAAAGCTCGTGCCTTTTCGACTTGTCCGATCACCACTGTCTCAATCACTGAGTGAGGTCGCTCTTGTATTCCGAGTCGGTCTCTCTCTACATCCATCTTTGGAAACTGTCCGACCGCCACTTCTGTAAGAGGCTCAGAGCCTTCAACAGGCTCTTCGATCATGTCAACTTTAAAACCCGGTGTGTCTGCGGTATTCGGTGTGTCTACGGTATTCGGTGTCGCTGCGGTATTCGGTGTGTCTGCGGTATTCGGTGTCGCTGCCACAGATTTAGCTACTTCCTTGGCGATGATTGTACTTTGGTCAGACTCTTCTTGTGAGTCATTTAACTCCAATAAACTCACATCTTCACCGAGTCGCTCTGGCTTCCATGAGAACTTGACGACAACTTGCTGATCCTCACCCTGTATCCTAACCGCGTTCAGCTGTTTATTATTAATCTTCCTCTTCATCTTTACCTTGAGGAAGCATCGCCCCCTTACTTTTTTAGAAGGGTATAGCAACGCTCTTTTAAGGCCCTTTGCCTTCCAGTCTGTCTGCCAAGCGCGAGGACAGTCCACCCCTTCAATCGTCATCTTTAATCGATTCGGGAGGTCTCGCTCCACTTTGACATGATCTGTGAGCAGTGATCCATCTTCACTCTTAAGCGAGAAAACCATGACCCCTTCAGATTCAATGAGTGAACTGCTGAGCTTTGATAAGGACTGGGCATATGAACTTTCAATAGAGCCTGAGAACACACATAGGCTCATCGCTAAGATCAAAAACAAACGTCCAAGAGGAGCTATATTGACAGCGTGTAAACGCGAAAGGTGCGGTATAATCGTCATGCGGAGGAAATTAACTAGACACAAAACGTCTGCTCCTATCTCTCTCTAACTTGTGGTTTGTTGTTCATAATATGGCTTTCATAGTCGGTGATTGAATCCAAAAATGCTAGAAGAACAAATGATGAATTGATGTTGATCTTGGCTTGCGCTCCGTCTCGATCCTCTACGATCGCGACTTGAGCTCTTTACGATATATTCTCTCTCCAGCAAGATTGTGTAAGTTCACCTCTAAGCTAGCGCCCTCTGGGCTGACCTCAATCACCCCATAAAACTGCTCTCCATCGAGCGGAGAACGCCCTGCTCCACTCCTGGATTCTGGCATACTGAGGAAACGACGCTCAGGGCCAAATGTTTTATCTAAACGATGTGGTCTCAGTGTCGCTGCGTTTAATGGTCCGGCGATAAACTCCCAAAAAGGTAAGAATTGAGTAGACGTCGCCCGACTTGGATGAAAATGATGGGCAGCAGCATAATGGACATCAGCGCTAATCCACACCACATCAGTGATCTGTTCATCTTTTATAAAACTTAATAAGTTTAAGAGCTCAAGCTCTCTGCCTTTTGGTTCTCTCTCACTGGAGGCGATTCCATCAAAGTCGAGACCCCCTGAGCCAATCACAATCCCCAAAGGTTGAGGACAAGCGATCACCTTCCAACGTGACCGAGATCTTTTGAGCCCTCGCTTAAGCCATTCCAGCTGCTGTGGACCAAAATAGTGCGCTCGACGATCATAACTACTCAAGAAATGATTCTCTCTGTCATTGGGACCACGGGCACTTCGACTATCGAGGGCAAAGACCTCCACATTTGGACCGTATGACACCTTACGATAGATCCTTTGATGATTCATCCAGCTCGACGGTAAAGGGCTGTATTCAAAGAAGGCTCTTCTCGATCTTTCAGCGAGCACATCACAAGAACGCTCTTTGTACCTCCTATCTTTAAGACGACGGCCTGGCCACCAATCGTTTTTCACCTCGTGATCATCCCATAGAAATAGCTGACTCATACTCTGAGCGAGTCGACGCGTGGGTTGGTCTAAAAGACCATATCGATAATAGCCCCTAAATTCATCGATGGTCTCCGCGACCTTAGTCACCTCAGGCGTTAAGAGATTATACCATCGCCTCCCTCGCCCTCCTCCTTTCATCGCTTTGAGTGGCTGATCAGCGTATATACGATCTCCACAATGGATGAAGAGATCCGCTCCGGACTCTCTGATTCGATCATAGATCTTGACCCCTCCAAATTGAGGGTTAATCCCATAGCCCTGCCCAAAGCTATCTCCAGACCACGCGATCCTCACTTTGGAATAGACGTCGATGGGTGGAGTACTGAACTCACCAAACAGAGGATGAGATCGAGCCCCCTCATGGAGCAAGCTCTCGAAATAGAGTAGATAGAAGATTCGCCGGCCATGAGGTAGTTCTTTGATAAGTACCCTAGCGGTGAGGTCTCTCTCCGGTAAAGCCGTAACAGAAGGGAGAGTCTCACTAATTTTAAAGTCAGGATCGAGAGACCATTTCACGGTCATTCGACTCGGTCGATCCACACGACTCCATATAATCACCCCAGCGGGAGTCACCTCGCTAACCATCGTACCCCACAACGCTAAAGGGCGCTGACTCTCAGTAGTCATTTTAGGATATTGAGAGGCCGCTCTACTCTGCGGGATTGATTGAGTCAAAGGACTCAAGAGAGCAGAAGCGGTCATCGCGCTGACCCCTATAAAGCCTCGACGTGATGGCTGAGATAAGATCTCTTCTGCCGCGGACCCATCGTCTAAGATGGGTGTTTTTTCTCCGTCAGGGTATTCAGTATCAGAGTATTTCTTAAGCTCTTGAGTCTGATCTGTTCTCTCTATATGTCTCTTCATTATACTCCATGAGGGCGATTTCACTGATGACCTCTATCAATAGTATACGCTCTCTCTTGATTTAGTTCACCCTATCTCATAGGATCAGCCACTTCATTTACTTCCGTTCAATGTTTCGACTTGAATACGACTCTGAGAAGTGACCTTTCGCTTCATCATTCAGAGTAGATCATAGTCAAGCATCTCCATCAAACATCAACCCATGGAGCGCATTCAACCACATGCTCAACCGAATCCGCGATTTTAGTACTAGCCCAGTCATTCTCATTATGTTTGGGATGCTGATCCTCGTCTTTGTACTCTTTTTTGGTATGCCCTCACTCGGAGGTTTAGGACAAGACGCCTCCCTCTTCTCACAACCTAGCGCTCAAGTGGGCGACTCTCAGATCTCCTTGCGTGAAGCGCTGCTCTATGCTCGTCGTCGAAGTAATAGAAATACCGATGAGATTAAAGTGCTACAGCAACGTTATGAAGAGCTGAAAGATGAAGCTCTCCTAGATATGAGCGCTAAACTCATGGGGTGGGAGAGTAATGCTGATGAAGACCGTCGCTTCATCGCCTCAGCAGATAACCTAGATTTGGTCTACTTCGGCGAAGAGAGCCGTCGGCGTGAAGACATCTATAAAGCCTTTGTCGCGCAATTGCCGGAAGGGGTCACCGTTGAGAATATGAGCGCAGAAGAGCTCGTAGAGGACTTCCTCGCTTTCTCTAAAAAAGGGCGCGGCTTCATCGGTAAAAACTTTGAAAGCGCTATGTCTAGTTGGGGCATAAGCGCTGATCAATATATCGAGGCCAAAGGTAGAGAAATGCGCCTTCGGAGCTACCTCGATCTTTTACAGTCACAGGTCAAGGTCAGTCGCGCATTACTCGATGATCAATTAGCGATGACGGACACTAGCTGGACATTCACTTATGCTCTTATCGGCGCTGATCAAGTGAACCCTAGTGCTCAAAAATTTGAAGAGACTGTCGTTCAAAGTTTCATTAAAGAAAAAGAGGGCGAGCTCAAAACCTACTACAATCAGCACATCGAAGATTACAGTAAAAGTAAGCTCAAGTTCACTCGAGTCACAGCGCGCTATAATGGCCAAGAGCAGATGAAGGTAGTTAAAGAGAAGATCGACCAGGCTCGCGCTCGAATCGAGAAGGGCGAGGATCCATCCGAGGTCGCCAAGTCCCTCTCTGCGGATGGCATCTTCGTCTCAGCGCTCGTGCAAGGCGATAAAACACGAAAAAACACCTCTAAGGCCCTCTTTGACCAAGCGATCGCTATGGACCCAAAGCAGCTCTCGGAGGTGAAGCTCACCGAGAGTCCAAGGAACCCTTTCATCAACAATGGAGCGGCTAAAAAGAGCGGCTCATATGCCTTTATTCGACTTGAAAATAAAGAGCCGGGTGAAGAGAAGAGCCTAGAAGAGGTCAAAGTAGAGATCGCCAAGATCCTCCTCGCTCGAGACGCTCGCAAGGCCGCAGCTAAAGGAGTCGCCGAGAGCTTACTCGCTAAGGTTAAAGGAGGCGCAGATCTAAGCGCCGAGATCACTGCCTATAATGCGGGTCTAAATGTAGCTGAGGGCGCAAAAAACATAGAGCTAAAAGAGAGTGGCGCGATCACTCTTGAGAGCCTCCTCAATAACAATATCGAGGGGATCAGTCGCAGCCCTGTCGCCGCTGAGCGCCTCCTCGCTGAGATCAATAGCATCGATCAAAACCAACGTCTCGCTCCGGTCTTAGAGATGAACGGTCAGTGGGCTACTCTCATTCTTAAGGAGAAGACTTCTCCAAGTGCCATAGAGCAAGAGAGCGATCGTCAAAAACAAAAACTAGCGTCTATTCAGCAGGCTAAACTCGACTTCTTCGGTGGTCGTTGGGTCGGCTACACACTCTTCGGGCCCACTTCTTTTGATGTACTCTCTCAATTCCCCTCCGAGATTTTCAGCGCTATTAGCGCTGAGGTGAGCTCTGCCTTTGCTGGCGGAGGCGAAAGTTTCGTCGACCGTATCCTAAAGAGCGCTCGCTATCGTGATCAAGTGATCGAGAGCGCTGAGGTCAAAGCCTACTTCAACAAGGTTAATTGATACACTCGGTGTCGTCGGATCCGCCTCTTTGGGTCAACTTCACCACTGCTCACTGCTCTTGACCTTGTTGAGAGCTTAGCCCTTTCCTAGGGCGTTGAACATTCGACCAAACGCCTTGGCGCGTCGCTCGGTCGCTCGCTCAACCTCCACGGGCTTAGCTTCCCCCTCTCTCCCTCCCTCCAAGAGCTCTTCAGGGATCTCAGCGAGGAACCGAGAGGCTCGACGAGGGATCAACTTTCCTCGTGTGAGACGCTTCGCTGCGCTGGTTAAGGTCAGTTTTCGCTGCGCTCTAGTGATCCCTACATAAGCGAGACGACGCTCCTCTTCTAGATCACTTCCCTCTCCTGGGTCCCTCTCATGAGGCATCCATCCCTCCTCAACTCCAACGATATATACGCTATGGAACTCTAAACCCTTCGAGCTGTGGAGGCTCATCAAAGTGACCTCATCCTTGGGCTCATCATCCTTGGGCTTATAGTCGAGTGAGATACGATTCAAATAGTCATTGAGGCTCTTATCGACACCTTTCTCTTGAGAGGCTTGAAGTCCAGAAGCGATATCTTGAACATTAGCCCATCGTCTTAAGGATTGAGGACCGTCTTTGTGCTGTTTAATTAGAGTCTCTTTAAATTTGATGGTCTCGAGGAGCTCAAGGAAGACCTCCGACCATGAGGCGATCTCGATTCTCTCCTGAAAAGGCAATAATAGCTGAGCGAAGGATAAGAGCGCTCTCTCCCCATGAGGGGTGAGGCCTCCTACGCTGAGAGGGTCCGAGCAGAGCGCCCACATACTAGTTCCCCGAGCTTGAGCGGCGATCTCTAGTCGCTCAAGGGTCTGATCTCCAATCCCTCGCTGAGGGTAGTTGATCACTCGTCGCAACGCGTTCTCGTCGCTGGGATTACATAAGAGTCTAAGGTAAGCGATGGCGTCTCTCACTTCTTTACGATCAAAGAAGCGTGTCCCTCCTACAATCCGATAAGGAATATTGAGACTCCTTAAGCTCTCTTCAAAAGCTCTCGCTTGAGCATTAGTACGATAAAGAATAGAGAAATCTCGCCATTTCAAACCACTGAAGAGAGAGAGCTGTGATTCTTGTGTTGAATGACGAGCTCGATAGAGATCCTTAATAACCCACTCCGCTTCTTGCTCTCCATGATCGAGTCGACGATAGGTCAACTTATGGCCATCTCCATGAGCACTCCATAAGGTCTTAGGGTGACGCTCAGGGTTGTTCTCAATCACTTGGTTAGCGGCTTTGAGAATGTAATTGGTCGATCGATAATTTTGAGTCAAAGCGATCGTTCGAGCCCCAGGAAAGTGCTGGTCAAATCTCAAGATATTAGAGGCGACAGCGCCTCGCCAACCATAAATAGACTGATCATCATCACCGACAACACAGAGATTACCCGACCCTTCAGCTAGCGCCTTCATCATTCTCAACTGAGCGCCGTTAGAGTCTTGATATTCATCGACGAGGATGTATTTGAATTTGTGCCTCCAGCGTAATTTAACTTCACGTTGAGTCTCCATCAAGACCACAGGTAAGCGAATTAGGTCTTCAAAGTCGACAGCGTTCATTAAACGCATTCGCCTCAGATAAGCTTCATAAACCATCGCTGCGGTTCGCGCATCGCGGAGGGAAGCAGGATGAATTAATTGAGACTTATATTGGGTAATCTGTTCTAGAAATCCCCTCGGATCGTATTGTTTAGGATCGATCTGAAGTGTCATCATTGAGTGTCGAACAGCCTCTAATTGATCACCCTCATCAAAGATCGTAAACCGAGGTCGTAGGCCGGCAGCCTCATGTTCTTCCTTGATGAACTTCACTCCCAAGGCGTGAAAAGTGCTCGTTTGACATTTCTTAGCAGGCTCTCCCACAAGGTTGACCAAACGCTCTCTCATCTCAGTCGCGGCTTTATTGGTAAATGATAAGGCTAAGATCTGAGAGGGTCGCACCCCAAGATTGAGCAAGTGAGCGATCCTAAAGGTGATCACTCTTGTTTTTCCAGAGCCCGCTCCGGCGAGTACTAAAAGGGGTCCCTCAGTATGCTCTACCGCCGATCGTTGCTCAGGATTAAGGCCTTCTAGATTGACAGGCTTAACTCCCTTTACCGGCTTTCCCCACATCAAGGGCTCTCCACCATAGTATCTGTCCACCAATGATCATAGTCAGGCTCTAGCTGCATATAAGCGCATCGTCGACAGAAAAACTCGGGATTAATTAATAAACCATGACGGCGCCGAGCGTCAGCGAGCCCCCGATTTAACTGAAGGAAGTGATCTAGGGAGTAGATCGGCTCTAAGCCACGTTGTTTTCCTGTCATTTTCCAATGTAGAGAATAGATCGGCTGGATCCGCCTTGAGAGCAGAAACTCAGCACCTTCAAGGTTTGATTTTAACGCGGCCTCTTGATCCTCAAACGCTCCCTCACCATCTAGCTCTGCACCGCCTACAAAAGCGCTCATCACATTGCCTTCACCAAAGACCTCAACAGCATCCATGAGAGACTGAATCCAGCGCTCTCGCCCCACGAAATTTGACTTCCCCGGGCACACCCGCTCAAACTGTTCTGGGTCCCATACTTCAAGGTTAAAACACGCCCCTCGTACCCCTAGTGCTTTCATCTCTAACATCGATTCTTTAGGTATCGCTCCGGAACCGCAAGCAACGTAGTAACGATCGGTGAGCCCCGCCTTATTCAGCGCCCTAGCGAGTTGAACGAATCGCTTCCCCTCCTCAGCCATATCTACCATACTCCCAGACACCAAGTAGAGGTGGCGAGCCTGAGTCTGAGGATGAGCGCAGGCTTCACAGATCCTCTGTAAATGAGCCTCGGGAAGCTCAGCCTGAAAGAGCTTTTGACCTAGAGAGGACATCCTCTGATCAGGTAGCCCATAGAGACAAAACTGACAGCTCAAGTTACGTTTCTCATGACCAAATGGGGCGACGAAATACTCACAGCCCGGCGCTGGATTAAGCACCAACATATCTCCATGCTGACTAAGCCCTGTTGCTTTAAAAGGTGTTCCATCAGCCGTGAGGGCATCTGACCACAAGAGACGAGGCTCAAAACTTAAAGTAGTGATTCGTCGGTCAAGCTCATATAAGGCGTAAGCCTGACCTTGAGGCGCCTCAGTGAGAGGCGCTTGCTGATGCTCGTCAGTCCACGCTAAATCTGTAGACTCTAATTCAGGGAGCGATGTACCATCTATATGCCGCAGAGTAAAAGGGCTATCTTCTTTGAGTCGTAGCCTCACTTGAGTGTCATCAGCGAGCCTCAATAAGTAAGGAAAGGGGACTTGTCGCGCTCCCCGGTAGGCAGGGAAATCAGGCGAGAGGTGATGAGGCATAAAATTCGGAAAAGCCCAATCGCCGGCCTCGACGAGCGCTCTGACCACCCCCTTCTCCGTCCGTAAACCAAAGAACAGCAGGGCCGCCTTCAACCTGACCACTGGCGGAATATCTGGATAGTCTGACTGAAGTCGATCGAGGATAGATTGTGTCATGATGTTCCTTATTATTTAGCGCGTGACTCAATATTCATCTATTGTTTCACAGCACTCCATTCAATAGCCCGTGGGTCGAAAGCGGATAACAGACTGAGCGAGTGACAGACTGAGATTATGTATCTGATGAGGGACGGTCAATCTACAAATAGAAGAAGACGGCCTCATTATTACCTAAGGTTCCCCTCCATGTCGATTAAGCGTGGTCCTCGATGATGAGTGAACGCTCAAGTCTTGGAGAGAACTCTCAACTTAAAGACATTGATTTGGGGCACCAGGGGTGGATGACATGACCACAAAATCAACGCCATTGTCATCGCTATCTGGCGAACATCGGCCGATAGAGTTCCGTTGACCCTCAACGTCTTGATCCACAACGCTCGCTGATCCCTCGCTTAAGTTGAGGTCTCCGTAGGCGAGCTCATCGAGTAGGCCGATCGTGTCATGACTCAGACGCACACCATCAGGACCATTTTGGATGGCAGCGCTGAGACCTAATGATGGGGTGTCATTGAGGCTCATAGTGACGCTAGCAGATCCGATGATGAGTATTTGGCCCGGCGCTAAAGTATCCGCTGCTTCAGCGAGATGATAGCTGCTATAGGCACCTAAATTTGTTCCATTGATAAAGTCCAAGTAGACACCCCATAATGGAGCAGGCTGACCACCGAGATTGATCACTTCTACAAACTCATCGTTGTCAGCGCCGGGCTGTGAATAGTCTACTTCATTAATACGAAGCATACTCACATCACCCATTGGGATCGGACGTCCAATATCCTCAATATCTCTCGGCTCGAGCTTGTAGTCACTATTGCCTAAACGCATCACCCCTACGATTTGGTTCCAGCTCTCGCCTACTTCAGGGAGAGGGCTCAACGTAGTGAGGAAGTCATTCACTCTCAGCCCACCATCGATCACAAATTCATTTGTGGGATCACGGTCACCAGGTCCTGCGAGAGGGTTTAGCTCGATCACCTCAACAGGAGATACGCTGACGAGTACCCCCTCATAAGGCTCAGCGATCGCTCCCGCCGTAGCCACTACCGTAGCGTCGACTCCGACCGGTATGATCGCTGGATATAGGGGACCTAAATCGACAAGAGAGGTCACTCCTTGAAGCTGTCGTTGTCCAAAATATTCGGCGATCTCTGCCGTAACTTCAACGCTCTGTCCAACACTCAGCACCGGCAGCTCAACCGCCGTATCATTGAGGTAAACCCAACTCGCGCTATAAGCAGGGTCAATGTAGTCAGGTGAGCTTGGAGATACCTGAATCACGATATGCGAGACTCCCTCGTCTCCTTCACGAACCGCGGTGATCACACCCTCTACAGTCACAATTCGTCCTAAGGGGATCCTCATGGGATTACGCGCTTCATACATTGTCGCTGGGCAAGGGAGACTAAGATCGGGTTGACGTTGTTCACAAGGGTCTCCCTCTACCATAGGTGTCCCCGCCATCTCCATGCCAGCGGTGGTCCCCGCGGTCTCCATCCCGGCAGTAGTCCCCGCTGTCTCCATGCCAGCGATGGTCCCCGCGGTCTCCATCCCGGCAGTAGCCCCCGCGGTCTCCATGCCAGCGATGGTCCCCGCCATCTCCATACCGGCGATGGTCCCCGCCATCTCTACGCCGGCGGTAGTCCCAGCCATCTCTACGCCGGCGATGGTCCCCGCCATCTCTACGCCAGCTGTATTTCCCGCCATCTCCTCGCCGGCAGTGCTCCCCGCTACAGGTATGAGCACAGAAGGAGTATCATCGTCATTATCGACACAGGCGCTCAGCCCTAGAAGGGAGAATAACACAGTAATGAGGCTAAAGTGACGACCTAGTATAGGCTTCTTATTCATATCAAAACTCACATAAAATAGAGATTTAGAAGAGGTGAAAGAATAATCGTTCACCCCAAAAACTTGCTGAGGTGCTCGGGGGTCTAACGAACTATAGAGCGAAAGGCAATACCCAAATCGATAGAGTTAAGTAATCTCTATAGATGAGTAACCCACCATTAACTCACTCTAAATCTAAGTCGTTTAAATACGGTTTATAGAGTTTGAGATGGACCATTTTGGGGCATAGACTGATGAGGGGAGAGCGGAGAGGGGAGCGCGTTAGGAGAGGTCTTAGGATCTTGTTTTGGAGATTCTGACTTGAGCTCTCCACTGTACTCTTCCCCTGTCCACTTAATCCCTACCGAGAAAGAAGTACTCCGCTCATTGAGTTTAATCCCTATTACGTCCCTGAGGGCCGATCTCTTCGGAGACCATACGCTCATCTCCAAATAGAGCGGAGCGCTAATCGGTAGCCAAAGAGAGCCGATTACACCACCATCTTTGAGGCGTTCTATTGTGTTTTGTATCACTGAACCCCATCCAACGCCTATACTAGCGCGACCTATTTTTAGTCCTAACAGAGCTCGAAGAGTAGCCTCTCTATAGCCGATGCAGGAGTCACCTTCATATCCAATACTCATCCACAGCCAAGAGTAATGGGTGTGCAGACACAACCAAGGACTCCAGTCTTTTTCTGCTTTAGTAAAAGATGAAGTCTCTCCTTGGTTCAGCTGATTAAATGTGTGTCTCGAATACACTACCCCTCCGCTCAGCTCAGCATAAAAGGGAGAAGAGAAGTCATCATTCAGTAGCTTATGGAGGCTGACACCCATAGATAAACGGTGAGCTGCCCCAAGCTGATAATCTACTTGGCTTGGTCGAGCGAGTGGAGATGAAGCGACCATACTTGAGTCATTCGCTCCTCCCTCAAATACGTCGGTCGTTGGTGTGAGAGTCTGTTCATACACATGCCCTCTATAGCCAAAATTTACACTCAGCTTAGACCGCTGATAGCGGATCGACTCGACGGATCCCGCTATCCACCCGCCTTGACCTGTCACATAAGAACGGTCATTGAACCGCTCACGATGACTCATATAAGCTCCAGTGATCGTGAGCTCTCTCCAATGATGATGAAAGAACCTCTCTCTCGCGGTTGGAGGGACGTGGAGATCTTTAGGAGGTTGATCGGTAATAGGCTCTTCGAGCTTTGGTACCTCGAGTTCAGGACTCGCCGTGGAGGTCTGAACACCACCGACGACTGCAGTGATCGTCATTATTATCCACAGCCTCACGAAGAGAGCGATCCATCGGTGTCTATCTTCCTCCTCTCGCCTAGCTCTCATAAGATCATCGTCCCGACCCTCTACGTCGCTTGAGCTCCACGCCTACCGCTAACATCATCTTCAAGCTAGGACCGCCCAAAGCGAGTCGGTCAATGTCAGTGATCTCTAACCATTTGACCTCATTAGGTAAGGTGAGATCATCAGTCTCTTCAAGCTCTATAACATGGGCCCATAACGACCATTCTTTGTGAGTAAAAGCATGCTTGATAGAGACCGACTTCACTTTGGGTGTCACCACACTTAGCTCAGAGAACCACTCGTTAAACTCTCCCTCAAGGGGAGCTCCTATTCCCTCTCTCCTCTTCATCGGCAAAGACCATTGGCCCCCTAATAAGCCACTTTGGGGACGTGGTAAGAGTGCATACTCTCTTCTTTCTCCTGAGCGATTCACGGGTCTAGATATAACGATAGAGAGCCATGACTCATGCGCTCGCTTAACCCCCTTTCGCTCTCTCACCGGAAAGGAGAGAGGGTCTGCTTCATGGGAAGCTCGGCAGACATCTCGCAACGGACAAAATAAACAGGTTGGGGATTTAGGGGTACATACTGTCGCCCCGAGCTCCATAATCGCTTGATTCAAATCACCAGGCCGTTCACCCTCTGCCCAG
This sequence comes from uncultured bacterium, assembly GCA_943788935.1. Lineage (GTDB taxonomy): Bacteria > Myxococcota_A > Bradymonadia > UBA7976 > VGTA01 > CAKZRU01. The sequence goes on from CALSSE010000003.1 coordinate 394,144, forward strand.
TCGCTCGCTAAACGCCAAAAAATCTTTTGAGCTGGAGCGCTCCTCATCTCTTCTGTGACGCAATAGAGTCTAGCAAAGACCCTCATCACATTTCCATCAACGATTGGCGTCGGTTGATCAAAAGCGATAGAGCAAATCGCCCCAGCGGTGTATGGCCCTACTCCTTTTAATGCTTTAATCTCCGTTAAAGTCTGCGGGACTTTGCCATGATGGCGCTCCACTACTTGTTTTGCTCCCTCCCAGAGGTTTCTCGCCCGACTGTAATATCCCAAACCTGCCCATAAGGAGGCGACCTCATCCCACTCGGCCTCAGCCAAGTCGCGGGGCGTTGGGAATCGATCCATGAAACGATCGAAATAGTCTAGCACTGAAGAGACCCTCGTCTGCTGTAGCATAATCTCTGAGACCCAAGTGCTCCATGGGTCATTGATATCTCTCCATGGCAAGGAACGTTTATGCTGATCATACCAACTCAGAAGATCAGCTCTCGCTGAATCGAGAGGCGCTCTTAAATATAGCTTTGGTACATCTCGACTCCTAGTGATGATAGGATCAGTAATCTCTTCTAAAGGACTCATTGATGCTGCCTAATCAGTTCTCCTCCGCATCGAGGACATTGGGTCGTACGAGCGCGAATGGGTTGAGAGCAAGCTACTCCCCCACAAAATCTCTTCTTACTGAGCGCCTGACTCGTTAACCACCCAAAACCTGCCCCAAAAAAAGACATAATCGGCCATGGAGCCCACCATGAACGCCCGCTCATAATAATGGCTAAGAGCGCTCCTGCAACGATGGGCCAAAGTGGAGCGGAGGCTACTCTCATCGGCACTCTTCGTCCACGATTCCATTGTAAACCTTTAAAATAAATATCTAAGCTACCTATACGCTCCACTAGGATGGCCAAGAAGGGAACAGGTGGGACCGGAGGACGCTGTCGATAGAGAGGGGTCGGCTCTGAGGTCATACTTGAGTCTGAGCTGTTCTTAACATTCTGTTCTTGAGTCTGAGGACTCCAAAGGCTCAAACCCTCTGTTGAGCTATTCAAGGCTCCCCCTACAGATGGAGTCGCGAGAGAACCAAAGACAGCATCAGTATGTATAGACGGTCTCTTCACTCTCGGGATAGACTCCGTCTCCATGGGGGAGGCTAAGCCTCTAGGCATACAGGTGCTACCCCCTCGCTGAGGCTGACCGATCCCCTCCCACCAAGCGACACACTGCCCCACGAAGACCGACCAGGGCATACCGCTTCGCTCCTCAATAGCGGTGATCGCTTCCCGTGATATCCCTAGAATCAAGCGCTGAGAGAGCGAATCGAGCGCCCCTGCAGCGTAATCATCCTCAACCTCTACGCTCCCATCTCTGAGCACTCTCAAGCGACCGAGCAGAACTAATGCTCGGTGATGAATATCGGAGATCGCTCTCACCTGTTCAGCGGTGACCTCAAAGGTTAGGTTTGATAAATGCTCACTCATGTTCAGCCCTCTCTAGCGATATTCTCTAATAGGCGGCAGAGGAGCTCTACCGAGGTGTCGCTCACCGCGTTGTATAAAGAAGCCCTTAGTCCACCCACGCTTCGATGCCCTTTAAGCCCCCACATATTTAACTCAGAAGCCCGCTGAAGGAGCTTTGACTCTATTCTTGGCTCAGCTACGGTGAAGGTAACATTCATCTTAGAGCGAGCCTCAGCACTAGCGTGGCCTCGATAGATCTCGTGTTTGTCTATGATCTGATACAGCTTTTGGGATCTCTCATTCGAACGCCGCTGCATCACCTCTATCCCTCCCCTAGCCTCAACCCATCGTCCGACCTCAGCGACAGCAAAGATCCCAAGAGTATTGGGGGTATGATACAATGACCCCTTCTCTGCATGAGTCTGATAGCTTAGTATCTTGGGACATCGAGCTGATCGAGGTGGTGACCTTAGAAGCTCACGTCGACCGATCACAATCGTCACTCCAGAAGGCCCCGCATTTTTTTGAGCTCCGGCATAGAGTAGGTCGACTTTAGACCAATCGATCTCTCGGGAGAAGATGTCGCTCGAGGCATCAACGATAAATGGGGGCAGAGACTCTTTACCATCGGCTCTCTGAGGTAGAGCCTTATACTGAGTGCCATAAATGGTATTGTTACTCGTCAAATGAATATAGTCTAGAGCCTGCCCATCGCGATCTTGGGGCCTCAGTTGAGTAGGGACGTCGGTGAATAGAGGTTCACAAGAGTATAGCTCCACAGGTTTATCAGCTTTATCTTCAGCGACCTTACGAGCTTCTGCGAGCGCTCTACGAGACCACTCGCCGGTAGTCAAAAAGCCACCTCTAGTACCTAAATTGAGCGCTATCATAGCGAATTGAAGACTCGCCCCCCCTTGAAGGAAGAGCACCTCATGAGTCTCGGGGAGTCGATATAATCTCCGAATTACCTCTCGAGCCCCATCGATCACTCGATCAAAGGAAGCGCTTCGGTGACTTAATTCTAGTATCCCCGGTCCGCCATCTATCCCTTCAATCGCCTCAACAACCTTAACTTTGACCTCAGAAGGCAGCGCAGAGGGACCTGCATTATAGTTATGTAATAGGTCTCGTGAATCCATTTTTAGCCTCTCGCCGACCCCTCTATTCAATCACTGACCATTTTCTCATCGGCGGCTGATCAGCGGCGCTCATAAATGAATATTGAAAAATAGTAGCGGTGAGCGTAAGCAATAACCACTAAACCAAAGCGTGACCAACGTAACCAATCACTCACCATAAGCACCTATAGGAGGGGAGGCAAGCTCACCTCTTCTTGATTCTCTTCAATCTCACACCTTAAGAGCCTAAATATGCAGCAACAATCAGACCTACAATCAACAATCAAAGAAGACCTCCCGCTCTTCATTCGAGCTTGCTTTGGCCTCCCTACGGAGCGTACCCCGATCTGGCTCATGAGACAGGCAGGACGATATATGGCAGAGTATCGAGCGATTCGAGCGAAAGCTGACTTTTGGGAGGTCTGCCACACCCCTGATCTCGCTACTGAAGTCACCATGCAGCCTATCAATGCTTTTGGCCTTGATGCTTCCATTATCTTTAGTGATCTTTTGATCCCTCTCCCTCATATGGGCTTTGAAGTTAAGTTCATCGGTGGTGTAGGTCCCGTAATCACCGATCCTATTAAAGACCCTAAGGATGTAGAAAAGCTCAAGCCAAACTCCATGAGAGAGGCGCTCTCTTGTGTAGGGCAAGCAGCGAAGCAAATCGTCGCTGAACTCCCTAAAAGTACACCTTTGATCGGTTTTGCTGGCGCTCCCTTTACTCTCGCGAGTTACCTCATCGAAGGGGGGAGTTCCAAGCAGTTTATGAAGACCAAAGCGTTCTTACATCAACATCCCAAAGAGGCAAAAGTACTCTTTGATCGCTTGACTGATGCCTCTATTGAGCTCTTAAATCTCCAAATCGATTCAGGGTGTAGAGCTGTACAGATCTTTGATTCATGGGCGGGCGCTCTAGACCCCGAAGACTATAAGATTTGGGGTCTTCCATATACTCAGCGCATTGTAGAGTCGGTCCGTCGTCCTAATGTGCCTGTGATCGTTTTCGCTAAAGGGACAGGCTGCTATTTCGATGTAGTCACCCAATCTGCGGCAGATGTATATGGTTTTGATTGGACTCTCAGTTACACTAAAGCTCGTGAACTCGCCCCTGACGTGACACTTCAGGGTAACCTCGACCCGGGTCGTCTATTAGCGCCTTGGTCAGAGCTCAAGCCCGCAGTTGATCGAATCCTTGATCAAGCGGGAGATGGGACCGGCCACGTCTTTAATCTAGGGCATGGTATCTACCAGCACACCCCAGTGGAGCATGTCAAACAGCTCATTGACTACGTGCAAGGTGAGTCTCATCGATGGAGACGATGAGCTGAGTCTCTCTACTATACGGGGGGCATACTAGACTCAGAGAGCCGATCACCCCTTCTGATCACTGATGAGGAGTTAGCGGCTCTAGATCTAGACTTCTCCCCACTTTGTCCCGTTGGCGTATGTTGTCTAGATCGACTCTGATTAGATTTCAAAGCCTCCAAACTTAGGAACTCTCGGTTAGGATTAATGTATTCTTGCGGTGTCGAACGAGCAAGAACGCCCAGTATCTTCTTATAGCTCGTTTTAGGCAACGTCCAGCTATGAATACGACTCACTGATCCATTAGAGAGGCTCAAGAGGAGATCATTGGTGGGGAGCAACCACTCTGCCCCAGAGATCCCGAAGCCTCTCGCTTCTTCAAGAGAGTCGACCGCAAAAGCGATATGGGCGTCTACATGACGAATGAACTTAGCGCAGCGCTCACCAAAGACTCGTGAATTAGCGATGATATGAATGCCCACCTCAAACTCAGATTGAGCGATCTTCTCGATCATGGAGATCAGTAGTTTATGCTGATCATTATCGAGATGAGACAGCTCTGAAATAATAATCACGATTCTCGGCTCACTGTTGGGATCTGAGCTCATAAAAGTATCGTAGTCATGTACTCCCGCCCTCCCCATAAGGCTTCGCCGCCTTCGATACTCTATGGGGAGCCACTTGAGGACCTCTGTCATCTTCTCTGACCCATCCACAATGGGTGAGTATAGATGAGGTAATTGAGTGTAGGATGAGCGCTCAGAGGCGATGTCAAGAATCAAGAGTCGCAGCTTACTAGGAGGAGACTGATAGATTAAATTTGTGATCACCAAATCTAAACCGCGATCTTGGTCAAGTCCCTCTCCTCCGGTGATCATCATTGATCGAACCTCAGAGAAGGAGAGGAGGGCTCGCTCATTAGTGACGTTGTCACCTAGATATAGGCTGAGCTCGCCGCGGGATTCGATCTCTCGAATAACCTTCATCGCTTCACTGGTCTCTACAAACGCTCGATCTCTTCTTGGCCACGTCGCCTCGATAATATAGCGCTCTTTATCATGGATCAGGGTCAATAGCAGAGGCGGCTCTGAGCGACCTAAAGATCGACGAATCTTAGCGTTAAGCTGCTCAGCTATCTCATATAAAGGGATCGCTGGAGGGACCGGCGAGACGAATTCAAAGCGGTCAGCGACTCGGCCTGTATTGGTCTCCGTTAAGGCGAAGGTTAGCTGCAATGAGTCGAAGGCTCGCTGCAAAAGAGTCTCTCGAGAGACTTTAGGGCTCAATGTCTGTGAGAGCCGCTCAATCGGTGTTCTAGGAGTAGATTGTCCAAGAGGCGTATTGAGCGCGGTGAGCTTAGGGCTACTCAGCTCTAATGGATCGTTGGATGCTTGTCCCGAATGAGCACGTGAAAGATCGATCGATCGTTCTCTTGCATAGGTCGGCGTAGGAGAGGAAGCCTTGAGGGAGTTATCCATCGTAAGCCGTGGTTCGGCTGCAGGGGTCGAGCCATCGAGAGCGAGGCTAAAGAAAGGTTCAGCATGGGCCTCTTGGTCCGTCTTGGCTAACTCAGCATTTTGAGCACCATCGAGGTCATCATAAAAGGACTCTACTGCTTCAAACCGGCTCGACTCATTTTCAAATTCTGGTGGAAGCTCGAGTAGGTTATCAAAGACATGACTGTGAGCTCTCTGCTGGAGCTCATTGAGACTCTTCACAGGCTGTGCACCGCGATGGACTTCAGAGATCCACTCTTCTGGTGGCGGCCCCTCGAGAGCGCTCTGCTTTTGCGAGAGCCACATCTGTAATCCAAGCACCCCAAAGATACCAATACAGACGAGAGACTGAGCACCATAAGGTCCAAGCGGTGTCAGCACCTGACTGAGCTGCACTCCGATGAGTCCACCAATCGGCGCGCCCATCATTTTAGTCTCTAAAGCAATTTGCAACTGGGTCGAGGTGAGAAGCAAGAAGCTGAGATAGATCGTGAGGTCTCTCCAAGTAATATTTGGGAGACGAGCAGACCATAAGATCAGTCCCAAACGACTAAAGACGAGCGCGATCGAGAGACTCATTAGACCCAAGACCTCGATCAGCGTCGAACACAAATAATGAGTTACCGAGCCAAAAACATGAGTGGCGCTCGTCGAGAGCTCTGGATCTACTGAACAGGATAGAAGACCCATGAATAACCATACAGAGAACACAAGTAGAGTGATCCCTGCTGAAGACATATATTTTCTAGCGTCTCTCATCGCGGGTGTAACAGTCGCGGTGTGTACAGTCCTGATTGAACTATGCCTAGAAGACATCGACACTCTCTTTTGGTGTTGAGTCATTTGTTGTAAACGCTATGCTTATGGAGAGAGGGATCATCTTAATAAAGAATTAGCCTTTCAATGAGCGAGCTGACTCGCTCTAAGCAAACTGCGTTCGTGACTTTGTTAAATGTAAAACATAAAATCTCAGAATGAATGGTTAACCTTGTCACGTTAAACTCCCCCTCATCTCTATTCAACCTATTTTATCGGGAATACTCATATGTGGTCTCTCGCTCATAGTTCTTCTCACTCATCGAGTGGTCGTTTCGCTCCCACACCTACAGGAGCACTTCATGTGGGTAATGCCTACAGCGCGCTATTATCAATCATCAGCGCTAAAGCTCATGGCTATTCTACAATACTGCGCATCGATGATCTCGATGTTAAATCGATCCCCCTTGGATGCTTAGAGTCCCAACTCGCTGATCTACAGTGGCTTGGTCTGCAGTTTGATGAAGGTCTAAAAGAAGGGGGGCATCGAGGTCCTTATCGACAATCAGCGCGCTCTGATCTCTATGAATCATCAATCAAGTACCTCAACAAGAAAGGATTACTTTACCCCTGCTACTGCTCTCGCAAAGAGATCGCGGCTGTCGCTCCTCACGCTTCAGATGAGGGCCTCATTTACCCTGGTACTTGTAGGCCCAAAGAAGCGACCCCTCTTAACCTAAACGAAGTGAGAAAACATCAGATCAAAGGCCGTTTACCTACTCTACGATTTAACACCTCTGCTCTTGATCTCACTCTTAATGATGATGCTCAAGCGAGCTCCTCTCGTCTTTTACGATTTGATGACCTCATCTGCGGGCTTCAGTCTGCTCTCCTAGATACAGAGGTTGGTGATTTCGTTGTCCAACGCAGAGATGGAGTGTACGCTTACCAGCTAGCTTGTGCAGTCGACGATTATTCACAAGGCTGTGCAATCATCGCCAGAGGCGCTGACTTAATCACTTCCACTCATCGTCAGAGACTCATCCTCTCTGCGCTCGATATTCCATGTGAAGCGATGCCTCAATATGCCCATGCAGGCCTCGTTGTCGATTCGAGAGGAGAAAGACTCGCTAAAAGAAATCAAAGCATTCAGCTGAGCGGTCTCCGAGAGGCAGGGGTATCTCCCGAGAGCGTGTGTGCAGCCCTGTCTAGGTCATTAGGAGGACCTGATACTCACCAAATAGATCTTATGGTGAGCGCTTTCAAGTGGTCACAGGTGAGCTCTGGCCCTATATGTTGGACACTTGATTAGATGCTCTCTCTCACTCGCTTCCCTCATGATAAAGTGGAGCCCGGTAAGTTAAGCCTATCCCATTGAGCTCGAAATTGATCAATGACCTCTTTAGCGATCGCTTTCCGAGGCCAACAGAGCTTACCGAGCTGTTGATCAGGGCATAGCTCTTCTGCAGCTTGATAATAAAATACCCCGTTGGTCAGTACAGCGTTCAGTTGACTCATCTGCTCATCGCTGAGTCGTGGTCTAGGGAGAGGACGAGTGAACACTGCTCCCTTGTTTAATATGCCTAATCCCTTCATCACTGCGACCTCTTCTCCACCACTAATCGAGATAAAGTCAATGGGGTGTGGATCCCAAATGATCACATCATCAAAGTCTGCGGGGAGACTCTCTTGTGTTGGGTTAAGGATTCGACCATGGCAAGGACTCAACGGTTGAACGAGAACAAGCTCGGTGAGCCACTCCTCTGTTAGCTCCCACCCTCCCCCTTCTCTAACCAGTCCACTTGAAATCATGATCCATTGGCGTTCAATACCGGGAGCGACCCACCTCCCTTGAGGATCGAGCCCCCCCTCCTCTATGAACTTTTTATGCCCCGCTAATGCCCAACACTCCTCAAGGCTGGGGGCCATGTGGACTTGAAGCGGAGCGAGCGCTGTGAGGGCGATAGAGAGCATCCATCCTACTCTTAATTCATCAAAGCCGCGCTTCTTAGACTCAATCGCTGCCAGAGCGGCTTTCTCCCAACGACCTCTCTGTAAATGAAGACGAGCGAGCATGAACCACCCTTCAGAGTGATCCTCTACCAATGAGAGAGCCACCTCATAGTCTAGGAGCGCTCGTTCATCAGCCAGCGGACCCGCCCAGCAGAGCAGCTGCGCTCGGCGAAGATAAAGCTCTGCCCTATCTTTTGGCTTAGGAGGAGGGGCGCTCTCTATACAAAAGTCGAGGAGGTCAACCCCAAGACCGATGAGACTCTCTCTAGGCGCAGGAGGGAGAGACCCTGACTGACGGCTCCACGCTTTATGAATCGTTAAACTGATCTGACTGACGACCTTTGAGACTTTGGCCATACGAGAAGCGATTCGTCGTATCTCACGTTCTAAATGGTCGAGGTCATCGACCCAGCCAAGCATCGCTACCCAAACCTCAGCGATCAATTCATCTTTAGCCGACTCTTCAGCCAAATGATGCAGAGCCTCAGCCGCTCCTTGGGGATTATCTCGGGCGAGTTCTTTCCATGCCATTTGACATGCAGTTCGCTTCAAGTCATCACTTGAGCTACTTGAATCCATCATAACGCGCTCCTCTATATTGAATGCAGACTGCTTTACTCGAATCAACAGTTTAAGATCAAGGTTACTTAGTGATCTTAATGTCCAACAATCGCAAGAAGTAGGGACTCACAGTGTATACATATTATATCGAAAGCTGCATAAGAGCATCCATCACTCAAATAAAGAAGAAGTCCTTAGAGCAGACCCTAGAGCGCGCGAATATTTATGGCCGACTCAATCATCAAGTGACTTCGTTATGTGTGCTAAATAAAACCCTGCTCTCGATCCTCTTCGCTTATTTTATGATCACGCTCATAATTTTGAGCAGTCAATGCCTCGCTAGCCCGCCTCTCGATAGCGATATTAATTGGGGGAGAGGAGGACAGTTAAGCCTCACAAACCCCGCCCTGATTAGACCACGACAAGGGGGCTTAAGTGTAAGCTATGACCTCATCACTCCGACACTAGAGGCCCTTACACCTGCTAAAGACAACGATCAGGATACAAGAGCGATAACCACCAACTGGGGTCATGAGCTCTACCTGAGCGCCGGACTAGGGTCCTACACGGTCTCTGGAGGTTATCTTAGACTTCAATCTTTGCCATTAATGAGCCCAGCGTGGAGTATCGCTCAATCACTCATTTTAAGCGATCGACTCACTACAGGGCTCACACTACTCAACAGTGATCAAGGATGGCGATGGCTCGGGGGCGTATCATATGGCGTGACTCCTTGGCTAAATAGCAACCTGACCATCAGAAGTTTCCATCGAGATATACTCACTCATGGAGACCTCACATTTGGCTTTGGGCTCAAACCGATAAGCGACGTCAATATGGGTATAAATGCGACTCCAAAACGGGGAGGAGGTCGACTCGGTGTGAGCGCTCAGTTCGGTCTGTGGAGAGGACTCGCCTTAGAGTTAGGATGGTCGGTTCGCCATCATGATCTCGAGGACTCAGCGGATTCTTTTATCGACCAGTACTCGCTTAACGATCAGACAGAGAGAGGAGAGAATCTCTTCCGAATCGCTCTCAGCTGGAGAGGAAACAGCGGTTGGCGAGCAGAATCAGGGGTCAAGGATCACTCGTCTGCTAGACTTGGGGTAAGATTAGAGAGTCGAGTTCACCCCGCTTACTCGATCGAGACCGAGGAGAAGATCATCGTTATCAATGCCCGAGATACTCGAGAGCGATCTTATCATCAAAAGCTCTTCAGCTCTGCGCGAGGCTTCTCCCCCTTTTTTAGACTCCTTGAGACCCTAGATAAACTTCGATCAGAGAAGAGTCTCAAAGCTGCAGTCCTCATCTTAGGTGGCTCACTCGGACCGGCACAAGCAGAAGAGCTCATTGAGGCCATATTAAAACTTCGTCTTGAAGGTACCATGGTCTACGCTTATCTCCCTCAAGCGACCCTCTACGAGTATTTGGTCGCTGCCGCCTGTGATGTGATCTGGAGCTCACCTACCGCCGAGATCTCGATCAGCGGCCTCCTCTCAGAGCGTTTCTATCTAAAGGGGGCCCTAGAGCGACTTAAGATCAACCCTGAGTTTATCACCGTTGGTGACTACAAGAGCGCTCCCGAGGTGTTTGAACGTGAAGGTCCTTCTAAGGAAGCTGCGGCGATGGATAAGCGCCTCTTAGATGCTCGGTTTAGCGCTGTTGTCAATCAACTCGCTCATCGGGCTCAACAACAGAGATGGGCCAAGGAGCCCTCTCCTTCACTCACTAGAGGCAAACGACTCATCTCTCTTAAGAAACTTCGTGACCAAGAACCCGCTGATCGAGAAGATAAGGCCCGAGCGATCACCTGGTTAAACCAAGGCCCCTATAGCGCTAAAGGCGCTCTCAACGCAGGTTTAATAGATCAAAGTGTCTCTCCCACTGACCTAGAGCGGACACTTAAAGAGACTCACCCTAGCGCTCGCTTTATTCATGCCCCATCGATAGATCGATCCTACCCTTGGGCTCCACTGCCTGAGATCGCGTTAATTCATGCCTCGGGTGAAATCGGAAGCGGGAGCGGTTTATTAGGTTCGCCGAATCGCTCGATCAGCGCCTCAAGCTATGTGCCACTCATTAAGAGGGCCGCTTACAATACATCTATTAAGGCGGTGGTCTTAAGAATAGATAGCCCAGGAGGGGCCGTCACTGATGCCGACGCGATGTGGGTAGCGCTTAAAGAGCTCGCCACCCGTAAACCGCTTATCGTCTCTATGGGAAATATTGCCGCTTCTGGCGGTTACTATATCGCCTCACCAGCGCATATGATCTTCGCCAATACCAATACGCTTACCGGGAGTATTGGGGTCTTCGCCGGTAAAGCAGATTTAAGCTCCAGCCTCGAAGAGCTCGGGATAAATATACATCGCCAATCAAGAGGCAAGGTCGTCTCTCGTAGCCTCTTTACCCCATGGTCCACTCAAGCTCGGAAGCGACTGACTAACGAATTAGAGAATATTTATGAGCTCTTCTTGGCGCGTATTATCGAGGGACGTCCCCTCCTTAACAAAGAGAAGCTCCTCCCCTCAGCCGGCGGTAGAGTCTGGACAGGAGAAGAGGCGAGAGAACGAGGACTCATCGACACTAGGGGTGGGCTATTAGATGCTATTAAATGGGCTCAAGTAAGGTCTGGACTCGCTGGTCAACCTCATCGGGTGCGCTCCCTGTTCCCTCAGAGACCATCAGCGCTTCAAAAGTTGCTTGGATTCATCAACGTTAAGACTGTAGCGCAATCGAGCCTCACCACGGCGGGTCAGCACTCTCTTCACGATCAGCTAATACACTCTCCCCTAACACACTCTCCGCTATTTAAAGTCGCGACTCTTTTTTTGCGAGCGACCTTCACTTCTATGCCTAGTCATCTCCGCTTTGCTTTAGCCTCAATGATCACTGAGCCAGGGGTGGTGTTAGCGATCGATCCGCGATAGTCATCTTCCGCTCTCTTCTGCTCTCTACCGCTCTCTCTATCTTATCCTTATTGACGAAAGTAACCCTGTATGAAACTGATCCTCGTTCATCCGCTCATCCCGCAAAATGCGGGCTCTATTGGTCGCTTATGCGCTGGAATGGATGTTGAGCTTGTCTTTGTTGAACCGCTTGGATTCAAAATAGAAGACCGCTATCTAAAACGAGCGGGACTAGATTATTGGCCATGGATCAAATACAGCGTCGCTTCATGCTGGGAAGAGGCTTTTGTAGACGTGACTAATCCTTGGTTTTTCACCGTCCATACTCAGCGATCATATACTGAAGCGGTTTACAAGGAAGGAGACGCCTTAGTCTTTGGTTCAGAGAACACGGGGCTGCCAGCCGAACTGCTCGCTCGATACTCTAATGATCGACGAGTCTGTATCCCAATGACCAACCCTAAAGTCCGTAGCCTCAACCTCGCTCAGTGCGCTGCTGTTGGGCTTTGCGAGGCGCGTCGGCAGGTAGGTTTCCCACCTCACCGAGCGCTCAAATAGCGTAAGGCTTAACCCCCTTACATTTCGTTGGCGGTAATCGACGTGATCGTGTAACCGTCTTGTTGTTTGTTACTATCTGAGTCTACACCGACTAAGACATACGCACCTGGAATGGTAATCTCGAGGTCTGTTATGTCATCACCACAGTAGTCATCACGGTACTCAACACCCATACTGTCTACGAAGACCAATTCGTCGAAACAGGTGCCAGCAGAACTGAAGTCCTCAAAATCATAATTAACAACTAAAGTGATGCTCGCTGTGCCCTCTGGCGCTACGATCTCAACCGCTGAAGGATTACCAACTGCAGGTTGTTCAAAAGCCTGGTACCCATTACTGCTGTAAGGTAGTAGAGCTTGCATCTCAGCGACAGTCAACGGTGGTGTATAAGGGCTCAGTAGCCCAAAGGCAAAACCATTCTCACGACCTTCATCACCTGCGCCGATACTAGTTATCGCAAACATAAGCTCAGCATCTGGATTGATTACAGCGCTGACGTTCAAGCTCTCACCTGCGATAAAGGTGTTTTCAGCGATGGGGGGGAGCAGGGCGTCGGCATTACCATCTTGATCAATATCAATACCGAGGTTGTATGCGCCCGCCACAGAGAGCTCTAGCACATCTGATGTAGCTCCATAAGCAAGGTCGTCAACGAGCACTGATCCATCATCAAGATTAATGAGGTCTGCAGGCCCTACTCCAGTGGCATAGTGAGAGACAGACACGTTAAATGTGTCTTCCATCTCGGTGGCCGGTAGCTCAATAGTGCTCATCATGTAATCGCCGTTTTCATCTACGTAAACAAAGATTACATAGTTCATCTCAAGCCCAAGCTCAACGCCCTCGGCAGTCGCCCACAGATCTTCTTCGTCATAGTCCTCAGGGACATCATTTGAAAAGCTGTTGTCATAAGTACGTAACTCATAAGTACCGACAGGAACAGAAGTTGTGTTATTATCAATATCAAAATCTCCTACAAATGAGATTTTTCCGTAAGCCATCTCCTCAACACCCTCGTTATCAACAGTAGACCCCAAGAAGATATCCACGCTCTCGCTAGAGAGATTTACGACGGTGACATACGCTACCTTCTCTTTGATCTTACTGTAAGAGAAAGTGGCTGTGGCGACTGTACAGCCGTCGGTGGCCGTGACTGTATAATAAGCAGGTGAGTCAAGCTCTGCTCCGCCATTAGTGCTCATGGTGAAACTGCCGTCCAAGTTGTCAGTAAACGTCACAGGAAGACCTGCGCCAGCGACCGCAAAGCGCAGCTTAGAGACGTCTCCTGAGTTAGTGTCAGGGGTCACTTGATAGTCATCATTCTCGTAAAGACCCTCGGGCATGTTGAGTGAAGACACCTCGAGAGGGGTGGCGGCTGCACACACTGAATCAGCGCCATTCGAGCCAACAGCGCCTTCGGCGCCATCAGCGCCATCAGCGCCGTCAGCGCCATTAGCGCCGTCAGCGCCATTAGCGCCGTCAGCGCCATTATCGCCGTCAGCGCCATCAGCGCCATTATCGCCTGGAGCACCAACCTCTCCTGATGAACCTGATGGACCTTCGCAAGCGAACGTGAGCGCTAACAATGCGGTGAGCACCGCGCGCAAAAATAGTTGTGAGTTCTGCATCTTGAATGACTCCTTTCAAGAGTAATGATGCGAAATAAAGTATTGTCACTTTCATAGACTAACGACTAAACTTAGCTTTATTAGATCGTATGAAGACTCTATCCTTAACGAGCTAAAGGCCTAATGCCAAGAAGGTTTTCCGCATCTCTAGTTTAGCGTTCAGTTTGTATCCCCTGTAAGGAGAATCATAGGCTGATCACCATGGAGGAGCTTGACCTCGCTGGATCAAACTAAGCACATCCATCTCTATGGCGATCAACCAGTGCAAGAGGACTCCGCCCCAGATAGACCGACCTTTCATAGCGAGGTAACCAAGCACTAATCCAGCAATGATTGACCCCAGACTCTCTGCAGCAGTTTTAGGGAAATGAATCATACAGTAGGGGATCAGCATCACAGCGATCGCCCCCATCCCTAGAGCCTTCCGTAATGATTCTAGTAAGAACGCTCGAAAAAAGAACTCTAACGCTAAAAATTGAACTCCATAAGCCAATTCCCACAAGATCAAATCGAACCAACTTCGCCCCGCCAGTGAATAAAAGGGGTAAATCGCTTGAAACTCAGGCCAAAAAGAGACCCAAAAGACTAATAATGAAGCAGGAATAAATAGTAATACATAAGGTTTTAGGTGACCCTTTAAACCTCTAGGGCTCAAATAATAGTCACTGAGGGAGCGGCGTGTCGCCTTAAGAAATATAACCGGGATCACCACATATCCTAAGATGCAGGCGCCCACCCAAAATATAAGATGTGCCAGCTCCCAGTAAGCTGAGGGGACCCAATCTGTCACTTTAGCGAGATAAAGAAACACGCTCGGCGAGCCGGCAAAGTTCATCACCGTGAGTCCGATCGTAGCTACAATGAGCGCTCCCCATTCAAACCCCCGGAGATCACCCGTAGATCGATTTGATTCATCTTGATAATCATTGGAGACTTGGTGGATCATTCGCTTTATGATTTGGACCATGAATATCTTTTCCTCTGTACATTAAGAGTCAACCTCAGCCGTAAAACTCACCGCTTAGGGGAGATATAAACGCTGATTTGTGCTATATAATCGTTGACCCACAAGCTGAGTCAAGTCTTCTTTAAGTGGGATCTCACTCATGCGATTCACCCATCGCGCACTTAGAGATAAGCGAACAATCATGAGCTCAGGCGATGACGACAGAGTTGCCATCAGAGACGTCGATGGAAGCGATGATGTGACGAGACCCCAACCGCTCAGCACTTCAAGAGAAATCTGCTCTTCATGATTTTTATCGCTACCCCGCTCTGCCTCCAAGACCTCAAAGTATCGATCCCCTTTCTTTTCTAGATCGTGAGAAGAAGCATCGAGGTTGCCAAGAATAGGAGATAGCTCAATCAGTTGAGCGGTATCTATTCTTATTAAATCACCTTGATGTTCTCGACGTTCTAGGGCGAGTCCTCCATAAGGAGCATAGGCGATAAGCGCTGTTATAAGCTCCTCAAGTGACTCAAAGAGGGTGAGGGAGGGCAGCTCCCTCGAATGTTTCACCGAAGAGAGAACTTCGAGAGATAAGGATTGTTGAGGTACTCTCGGGGCATATCCAGCGATAATCCCCGCCCAATGTTTCCCTAACAATTGGCATGCCGTCCGCTCTGCCCGCTGCTCTAACACAATGGGGCCCTCCAGGGGGTGTCGTGGAAAACGCTCGACGGCGATCAAGTCACCTCGATCTACCTCAGCGCTCATCCAATGTAAGCTAACGCCAGCACTCCTCTCTCCTCGTAGACAAATCTCGACCAATGGATAACGGCCTGGATGGTCGGGAAGAGGTGCGGGATGGACGTTGATAATGCCGAGTCGAAAACGGCTGACCACTCGCTCGGGGATGATCTCGAAATGAGCACATATCCCGAGATCGACATTGGCAGGTAGGGTCTCCGCAAGCTCTTGGATCTTACCAATTTCGATGAGCTGAGTGTGAGCGAGTAAGGCGCGGGTCATCCAGTGACCTCTATGAGCGTCTTGCAAGCGAGGAGTATAGACCATCACTAGGTCGATCTCGGATTGAAGAATCAACCAATCAAAGATCGCCAAAGACTGACCAAAAAACACAACTCTCGTCATCGACTCATTCTCCTCTTTGCGCTCTCTAAGGAAAAGTCATTACTGATCGCTCACTCGTGAAGTCACATCAATCCTCGGGCTGATAAATTCTGATTCTTCTACCATCACCCTCACTCCAGAGGGCTCTCGACGGTCTGGCGCCCGATAATAAATGGGGACTCTCGCCACTCTAAATCGTCCTGGGACTTCACTCTGCCGAGCAGGCTTTTGTGAAAAATAGACCATTATCTCGTTAGCCCCCACTTCTCGACCTTGCTCTAGATCGCGTTTCAAGGGACGAGTCTCCACTAAGCGAAGGTTTCTAGCGGTAAAGCTCAGACAGCTCCGCTCGCGTTGACGGAGCAAAAAGTTCTCGACGTAAGTGATCTGGGGAAGGAGCGTCGTGTTCACTTCTATCTCAATCCACTGATCTCGAGGCTCTCCCTCAGCAGGCTCTTCATCTATCAAGACCTGCTCCCCACTCTGCTCAGTCACTCCAGAGTCCCTCTCTTCTTCGATGGAGTCTCCGTAGAGTAGGTATCGGCCCGAACGTTGGATCATCACCGCCTCACCAAAGACTTGGCCGGTAGGCGTCTTGAAGCTGAGCATCCCGATATGATCTTCGTCATCTGGAGTTGGTACCCATTGAAGAGCTCCTAACCCAGCGGTTAGGGCTTCGTTAACTTTAAGAATCCTCACCGCTTCGAGCTGTACTAATGGGTCAGCCTCCAAATCGCGAACTCTTCCCTCTCTCTCAACAGTGTAGCGGGCAGCGAGCCCTAGACGTTGACTCTCATCAATACTACGAGGATCTGTCCCCTCCTTAATTTCATCGCCATTCGACACCCCGTCTTCATCAAAATCCTCAGCGCTATCAGCGTTGAGATGGTCGGTCCCCCTCACGACTTCCACTCCATCTGGGATATTATCTCCATCACTGTCAGAGAGTGATGGTCTAGTTCCCATTAAACGCTCTTCACACTCGTTAAGTCCATCGAAGTCACGATCCTCAGTAAGTCGTCCTTCCACTAGGTACAGATCTTCACATACGACAGGCTGATCAAGTTCTTGATTCGAGAATCCCACCCTCGCCTCGATAAGATCACTGATCCCGTCTCCATCAGTATCGACGAGGGTCGGATCGCTCTCCCCTTCGTCTAAAATGCCATCCCCATTAAGATCTTCTTCATTATCAGCGAGACCATCCCCATCGCTATCAGCGAGCAGTCCCCCTAAACGTGGTGCAGCGCTCTGATTAACAACGATCACCTGAGCGGCCTCCATGTCACTCGGACGATCAAAGACCGACACCGACCTTGGATCAAGATTGTTCGCGGCACCAAAGCGCGCGTAACGTCCACCTCCTGCAAAAGTAAGCTGTTCAAAGAGTTGAGTCATCTGAACATTGATTTGTTGTTCCTCAGTGGCGAGATGCATAACATGTAACTGAAACCCTCCAGCGCCTGCCTCTAATGTTTCTCCTCTGAGCCGCTGCACGATATCTATATCTAGCTGAGCTTGACAAGAGGCGGAGGGACGCTCCGCCCCCTCTGCTCGCGCACAAGTACGATCTCCTCTCGCGCAACAATCTCGATTTAATGCCAAAGGGACTTGAGGACCTGCAGCTAACCAAAGAACAGTATATTGAGTTACAGAGCGCTGGCCTGCCTCCATCGAAGCGAGGTCATCTTCAATCAATGTCTTAATCGACTGAAGACCGCCTTGGTAATCACGGCATAGCTCATCACCAATACACCCTTCAGGAAGAGATAAACGACTGACTGCGTTCAATAATAAACCGGGGTTTCTTGTAAATATCCCCTCTTCAGGAGCTAGCCGAGTAACCCGACCAGAATAGCCAAACACGGCTAAGGAGTATTCAGGTTTAGCGAGCGCTGTTTGTATTAGACCATTCAACATTTGAAGTCTCTGTTGACCAGGGTCATAATCGCTATAAAGCGCTCCTTGAGCTTGATCAACCATGATGATTAGTCGAGCTGGGAACTTATTCTGTTCAGGGTCTTCAGTACATACTCGTCCCTCGATCGCTACCCGATCAGCGGCGAGCGGTGGCTCTTCCCGATGGTATAGTGAAGTGTCTGTACATCCCCACATGCAACACATGCTCAGCAGCATGACAAGTGAAAATGAATATAAGGGTACTGAGGGCATGATTAAGTC
Source organism: uncultured bacterium (assembly GCA_943788935.1). Lineage (GTDB taxonomy): Bacteria > Myxococcota_A > Bradymonadia > UBA7976 > VGTA01 > CAKZRU01. Next base: position 412,199 of record CALSSE010000003.1, read on the forward strand.
TCCTCATCAGATCTATAGATAGATTCCTAAAGTGTGTTTGCGCTCACAGAATGATTTGTTATCAGTTAGATGTGAAAAGAAATTTATCTTTGATATACCTCTTTACCAAGAGAACTAGATGAAGCGGCCATGACGATCTGTTCTATCTAGCTTATATTGAACACCTCTCCCCCACTTCTGATCAACGCATTCAGAGAAAGTACTGCTATGTTAACAATGATTAAGATAAGCATCTGTGTTTTGTTCCTCAGCTTAATCGTCGCTTGTGGATCCACCCCCAAAGAGGTCGATCGTGATGGTTTACGACAGCGCGCCGACGAAGAGACCTCTCAAGTCAGATAAAAAAAGATCGTGAGGCGGTCAGTGACCCACAATATCATAAATAGACTCTCTTTTTTAAACCGAGTAATACTTTTGAGCTCAACACTCTTCTTAACCTTTGGTTGCGGCCCTAAGTCCTTTCAAGGTCGACTCGCTCCTGCCCCAGAATGGGTGTTTGTCGATCTCTCAAATTGGGATCAGAAAGAGGTTGCGATGGGAGGAAAACTCAACCTCTATGGCCGAGGACAGAGCGTTGGTGAAACGCTAATCACTAACCGCCGAGCGATCGCTGAGAGAGAGGCTGTTCGACATGCTAAAACGAGATTCATGGAGCTCTATAAAGGTCATCTCGCCGCTGCCCACTACGCAGCATTACATGTTAAGGCAACCTCAGAGCTTCCTTGGGAACAAATAGCGCTCACTTCAGAGAGATATTTTGATGCTAAAAAGAATACTCAGTATGCGCTTGTAGCCATCAGTGAAGAGCGATTGATGGCGGCGGTTCAATTTGAGCAGAGCGCTGATCCCGCACGATTGAGATTATGGGAAGCTCTCTCTAATGATTTACAGCAGTTTTATAGGGTATTGCGAGCCACAAAGAGTAAGTCGAATACCTCCCTCAGCGCTCCTTCCTCGTTATGAGGATAATAGAACTAGGGTTACTCATCATCCGAGTAACACTTACCCTCCGAGTGACATTTACCCTCCGAGCGACACTTACCCTCCAAGTGACACTTACCCTTCTAATGACACTGACCCTCCTCGCAACACACAGCCACTCTTTTGCCGATGACCTCCTCCCTGAGAGACCGACCTTAAAGTCTCATCTCCAAAGACAGAAGAGAGGTCCGACAACTCTTAAAGAGCGATATAATATGAGCAGAGTTGGTCGATGTATCGATGCTCCTCTTCCCGCAGACACCTCGTCGTTAGTGACCTCTTTAGCCTTACGATATCAGCTAGACTGTGCTGACATAGGATCAAAGTCTCCTTCATTCGTTAAAGAGGGCAAACCGCATTCGGATAAGCGACATCTCACGAATCTCAAGAGACTTGAAAACTCGTCGGTCTCCACAATAAGGGAGGTGAGATCCTCTTGGTGGCTCGCCCAACAACAGCTGAACCACATGAAGGCTCATAGGTTAGCGGAAAAGCTCAAGAGGATCCCAGCGCCTAAACGAAGCTCAGAGAGATATAGGTTGAGCTCAGCCTTAGAGCTCTTATTCGCTGCAGAAACAGGACCGATTCTCAGCGAGATTGAGACCTCTAGCGCACTCCAAGAGCTTAAGTCTATGTCGCGAGAGGCACTTGGGAACAGGTGAGAGCGTCAGCTCTCAATGGGCTAAGGTTGTTTCATCCGCATCATCAGACCAGACAACAAGCGGCTACTGACTTATGGACCGAGTATCCTCAAACACCACTCGCTGATTCGCTCGATGGCCCTTATTCTCCGGCCCCCAATTGGCTGATGAGAGGTGAGGCAGCGTTCAAGGCTCGGGACTATCAAAAGACCATTGAGGCGCTACAACGATTCTCACCTCTTCAAGCCTCAATAGATTTTGTCCACCCCCCCGAACAAAGAAATCTTTTTAAGAATCATAACGAGTGACAGACAGAGAAGCTCAGTCAAAGGCAAGGCAGCGATCAGCTCTCCTCATAGCCATCTCCCTGATGAGGTTAAGAGAATATCCACGAGAAGCAGAGCATCAATTATCGATCGCCTATGATGGTCCTCACTTGAAAACCCGTAACAGCGCCCTCTTTTACCAAACCCACTTATTCAGCCGACTTGGCCGCTGGGATGACTCTCTCGATAGACTCTCTCGCCTATCTTCGAACCTCACCAAAGGGCAGAAGAGGGCGAGAAGCGAGATATCAAGTGGGCCGTATTAAGCACCAAGCAGGTCGTTATTCTGAGGCGATCCGCTCGCTAGATCATTTATAAAGACTCGACCCAAAGATCCGGTGATGTATACTTGGTTTCTTGGGTGGAGCTATTACCAAATGGGTAATTGCAAAGGGGCAATGAAAGAGTGGCGCCCACTTAAAAAAAATCGAAACTTGGTGATCGGTCCCAAAGCTCGGTATTGGACCGCTCGATGTTTGGAGATCCAAGGGCAGGCGTAGAGCGGGCCTTGAGAGAGATTAAAGCGCAGCTTAAGATGAGCCCTCTTGGCTACTATGCTCTATTGGCTCACTCTCTTAAAGCTCGGCTCACCGATCGACCTTTTAAATGGAAAAACCCGCTCAAGAAGCATCGTCAGACTCATTGGCGACTCGCCGCTCCTGCCCTCCCCAAGTCATCGATCAAGAAGCTCAAAAGAAATCGATATACCCGCCAACTCAGCGATGAGATTTCTGAAGCATTCGGTTTAGTCTACCCTTGGAGAAGAAGGGCTAGCGCGGGTAAAGTCTCGAGCGATCTGTAAAGATAAAATCACCTCTCAGAGATTGAAAAAGGCGCTAGGTTCTAAACGTACCTACAAGCTATGTGACTCTCTTGAATACTATACGGGAGATCATGGGGTACGCTGGCGACGCCAATCTTCAAAACGAGTCGCTTGGCTCACTGGTTTTCATAAGCGGAGCGCTCGTGAGCGTGTAGAAGCTTATCCACAAGCTTATTATCATCTCTCAGTAGCCGCTGCTGATGCTGAACATATCAGTCCATGGTGGCTTATGTCGCATATGCTTCAAGAGTCCCGCTATCGACCTGAAGTCGTCAGCTATGCACAAGCGATTGGCTTATTACAAATCCTCGGCCGCACCGGTAAACGGATCAAACGAATGATCCAGTGGCCCAAAGGGGAGTTCTTCAGTGATCAGCTCTATGATCCTGCGCTCTCAGTGCGTTATGCAGCGTGGTATCTCCATAATCTGAGTGATGACCTTGGTCACCCGCTGTTAGCCATCGGTGCCTATAATGGAGGTCCGATGCGTTTTGCTGATCACCAAGATACCTTCAAGGGTCAAGCCTTCGATGTGATGGTAGAAGAGCTCGGCGCTCATGAGAGCCGCAACTACCTACGTAAGGTCGCTGACCATTTCATTCGCTATTTAGCCCTCTATGGGACTGACGAAGAGTGGGAGAGGTGGACACAAGACCTCAAGGTCCCGGAGCTCACCCCTACCCCCCAGCGAACCGTCGGGTTCTAGTGCTATTAGATCAGCGAGAACCGACCTGAGCGACGACCTCATCCACAGTCTTCCCCGCATCACCAAAGAGCATTTGGGTGTTATCTTTGTAGAATAGCGGATTATCGATCCCCGCATATCCAACATTACGGCTCCTCTTGAAGACGACCGTGAGCTTCGACTTCCATACCTCAAGGACTTCCATCCCCCCGATCGAGCAGGTTGGATCTTCTTGAGCGAGCGGGTTGACGATGTCATTAGCGCCGATAACAAGTACAACATCAGTTTCAGGGAAGTCATCATTGATCTCCCCCAATTCAAGAACGATATCATAAGGGACTGCCGCCTCAGCAAGAAGGATATTCATGTGTCCGGGCAATCGTCCCGCTACTGGGTGAATGGCGAAGCGGACATTGACTCCTCTTGACTTGAGGTTCTTAACCAGCTGATAAACGCTGTGCTGAGCGCGCGCTTGAGCAAGCCCATACCCAGGGACAATAACGACTGACTTAGCAGCACAGAGCGTCTCGCTCAGCGCAGCGGCATCCGTCTCATTTACTGTCCGAGCGGCTAGCTCCGCCTCTTCCTCAGGAGTGAGAACCTTGGCAGGCACATCACTATCGCCGCCAAATCCTCCAAAGATCACGCTGAGGATCGAACGGTTCATCGACTTACACATAATGTAACTGAGGATAGCACCACTCGAACCAACGAGAGCGCCAGTGATGATCAATAGATCATTATTGAGCATAAAGCCCGCCGCTGACGCTGTCCATCCAGAGTAACTGTTCAGCATAGAGACGACAACCGGCATATCAGCACCACCGATCGCCAAAACTAAATGAGCCCCCAAAACGCCAGAGATCACAGTTAAGGCGGTCATGAGGAATAGGTTACCTACCCCTCCCTCTCCACTCGCGCCCATGGCGTAGAATATAATGATCAGCAGAGAGATGCTGACCAAACCGAGGTTAATTTTGTGTCGATCCTTCAAGAGGAGAGGCTTACTCGGAACCCAATAAGTCTTCTTGAAAAATGTGAATTTGGCCTTCAGCTTAGCAAAAGCGGCGACTGAACCAGTAAAGGTGAGCGCGCCGATGAAGACGTCCACACCTACCTCAGAGGCATAGAGCGCTGAGGCGGCATGTCCTCCATCTATTCCCATACTCCGGTCACTAGCGAAACCAACAAGTACCGCTGCTGCGCCAACAAAGCTGTGCAGCAACGCCACTAACTCTGGCATAGCGGTCATCTCAACTCGCTTAGCGAGAATATAACCGATGAGGCTACCGACCGCGATGGTCACAAAGAGAGTATCATATTGGGTCACATCGCTATTAAAGAGTGTAGCGACAATGGCAACCGCCATACCGAAGACGCCATAGAGGTTTCCTTGACGAGCGGTCTCTTGGCTAGATAAGCCTTTTAGGCTGAGAATAAAGAAGACGCTCGCGACGAGATAAGCGAATTGTAACAGTGTCTGTTCCATGATTAAGCTCCTTACTTTCTAAACATCGCTAGCATGCGCTGGGTGACCGCAAAGCCACCTACGACGTTGATCATCGCTAATAGGACCGCCAAGCCACCAAAAATACTCGCGGTGTTCAGTTCGGCTCCTGTCGCCTGAAGCATACCACCGACTAAGATAATGCCGCTGATCGCGTTGGTTACGCTCATCAACGGTGTGTGCAAAGCATGAGACACGTTCCACACTACTTGCCAACCAATAAAGCAGGAGAGCGCGAAGACTGTGAGGTGATTGAGGAAAGCCTTAGTGCTAGCGCTCGCCTCTCCTGCGTCTGCTCTCATCAACAAGAAGACCCATAAGACCGTGGCGGCAATGATGATGATCTGCTTGAGATTCATCTCGTTTGAGCTCTCTCTAGACGATGACGTCTCTGCTTGAGATGCCTCTGCCACAACAGCAGTCGCAGGCTGAGCAGCGGCCGGTGTCTCTTTCGCTACTGCAGTATCGGCTGCTGGCTTCATCTCCTTAGAGACCGAAGAAGGATCGAGCTCGCTTAGAGGAGGAGGCGGGAACATTAGCTCTTGATTGTGAGTCACAATGGAAGAACGAACGACAACATCCTTCAAGTCGAGATCTATTTCACCTTCACCCGATTTAATATCTTTGAGATAATGAACGAAGTTCATTCCATAAAGTTGACTGGCGGTCGGAGCCATCCGGCTCGACATATCGGTATAACCGATGACCTTAACGCCATTTTCAGTGGTCGCGAGTTCTCCTTTTACGGTCGCATCACAATTCCCACCACGCTCGGCAGCCAGATCGATAATCACCGAACCAGCTTTCATCTCCTCAACCGCTTCCATCCGCCATAATTTTGGCGCCTCGCGTCCGGGAATCAGAGCGGTGGTGATGACCACATCAACGCTTGAGGCCAGAGACTTAAAGAGCTCCATTTGAGCCTCTGTGAATCTCTCACTCATCTCTTTGGCATAACCGCCTTCGCCCTCACCGGACTCTTCGACTTTCACCTCAAGAAATTCAGCACCCATGCTCTCTACTTGCTCTCGAGCGGCCGCTCGAACATCGAAAGCCATCACTTGAGCGCCGAGTCCTCGAGCTGCTCCAATCGCTGCTAACCCAGCGACTCCGGCACCTACCACAAGTACTTTAGCGGGGTTGACTTTACCAGCAGCCGTGAACTGACCACTGAAGAAGCTCCCGAAATGATAAGCAGCCTCAATGACTGCCCGGTACCCATCGATATTACTCATTGAACTTCGAGCGTCGAGTTTTTGAGCACGAGAGATTCTAGGGACACAATCCATCGCGATAGCGCTCACGCCACGCTGACGGAAAACCTCTATCAACTCTTCGTTCTCGGCAGGCCATAATAGCCCCATAAATACTGCACCCTCTTTAAGGGCTCTCGCCTCTTCAAGGCTAGGAGGGGCGACCTTTAGGAGTAGATCGGCGCTACTCCATACTGTCGCGTGGTCTGCGATTTGAGCGCCAGCGTCTTCATAGCGAAGGTCACTGTAGCTCGCTCGAGCGCCGGCACCAGCGCTCACTATCACCTCGAAACCCATTTTTTTTAGTTTTTCGACGGTATCTGGGGTAGCGGCGACGCGTCGCTCCCCTTCTGCCGTCTCTAAAGGGATACCGATCTTCATGTATGCTCCTTATCTGCTATCCCTCACTCTCATGTCTACCTGATGACAAATGGAGAGAGGCGTTCTATTTTTCAACGAGTCTCTCCTATCATGTCCTCTCTTTCGACGCTACCCTCCTGTCTCATCTAACCCCAATATTTCCTCACCTCGCGAACTCCAATAACAGCTAGACGGAGTCCAAGCGCCTGACTTGCATACATTAAATACTTAAAAGTCATAACTTATTTAAGTTTCACCCGCATCACTCACGCTCACTTTAAGCCTTCAGTCAAAGTCGCCTTTAACTTAGGATCTTCTTCCATCTTTAATCGGCGCTCAAAGAGTCCCTTAACAACCTTCTTTAAACCTGCTGCCTCTATAGCTAACGCTTTTTGATAAGCATAAGCGCGCACCTTAACTTCTCTATGATCCATAGCCCCTTCGAGTAGCTTGGTACTTTGTGGAATAGCATGTTTGACTAAAGCATCTACAATCGACTTCACAAGCTCTGCATCTTTATCTTGCAGGTGCGTAGAGAGGGCTATCCCCGATTCTTCTGTGGGGATATGTGCTAAAGACTTAGCCGCCGCTCTTCGAGCGATGGAGTCCGTATCTTCACTCAATCTAAGGCTGATGCGGGTCGTCATCTTCTCTCGCTTCTCCATCGGCAAGCTCTCACATAATGCTGCTACTGCTGTCATCGCAGCCCTTCGGACCTCCATCGCTTTATGAGCTAGATATTGATCGGTAAATAGATCGCTTAGAGCCTCAATAGATTTAAGTTTTCCTAAACTGATTAGGGCATTCTCTATGACTCTTACATTCTTATCTTTGAGATAAGTGACCAATAGGGGCCTCATCGACTCCTCATCGAAGGCAGAGGCAGAGCGAGCGACCGACCATTTGACCCTCGCTTCTTTGTCTTCTTTAAGTTTTATGAGGAGAGCCTTGGCCTCATCATTGGCGATGTCTCCAAGACTTCTCGCTGCCTCAGCCCTCACCCATGCCTTAGGAGACTGAGCGAGTTGACCGACTGCCTTAAAAGCCTTCTTACGATTCTTCTTGTTAGCCCGACGATGAAGTTTTCCAAGCGCTCCTGTCGCAGCGCTCTTGAGGCTAACTGTAGACTGTCTCGCACAGTCATTTAGGATTACTTTATCGCTCATATTCTCATAGATCGAACGAATCGAATCATGGATCTCTTCTCCGCTCTCACTGTCTTCAATATCAGCCTTTGAGAGTACTTTGAGCGCCTCTGTCCCTTTAGAGTCAAGTAGGGTTTCGGCTGCGGCGATCCTGGTAGACGCATCTGGGTGGCGAAGCGCCTTCTCAAACCATTTGGCAACATCTCCCTTAATCTTTGCGCCTCTCAAGGAGCGAATCGCTTCTGAGGCTGCTTCACTGTTTGGTTGAGTCACTAAGAAATGATACGCCGGTGTCCTACCACTCTTGATTCCTTTAATCGCCTGAGCGATTTCGATCTTCACCTCTATAGGCAGCTCAGCGTTCAACTGCTTGACGAGGTCCTTAATCGCTTTCCGATCGGTGAGTGTCTTGATCACCGCTTGCCTGACAGAGGGTTCAGACCTATTGATGGCAAGGATCAGCTCAGGGGTGGCCTCTTTACTCTTGGTATTAGAGAGCTTCTCTGCCGCAGCTACAGCGATCTTCGTATCCTTGGAGCGTAGGTTATGAAATAGAGCAGCCACCGCGATCTTTGGATCTTTAGATTGAGAAAGCGCTACTGCAGCCTGATCTTTAATCTCCGAGCTTGGGTCGCTATCCATCACTTCACGTAAAGCCTTGAAAACAAGTTTCCCTTTACGTTTATCAAGCCCTTTAATCCCGAGACTTCTAAGTTCACTTTGCGCCGACTGGAGAAGAGCGATAAAGCCCTCTTCGATACCTTCCAAAGAAGCGATAGTTGAGGTCGCGACAATGGCCTTGACTGCATCAAGGTTACCTTCTTTTAGGGTCTTTACTAATTGAGCGATCAACTCATTATCGTTATTTAGCACCTTTTTCTCGAGCGCCTCTGAAGTCAGCAGAGCTCCATCTCCAAGACTTAAGAGGGCGCTCTTCAAGCCATGAGGAGGGAGACCTTCCCAATATGGAAGGATCAGACGGTAAGAAGGAAAAGTGACATCTCGTCGAGTATAATCTTTACCATCATATTTAGAGCGAGGAAAACGTACTCCTCGCGCTCCATTTTCGGTAAATGTGTATATAGTCTCCGCCATGATAAATGGATCATTTCTCTTCTTTGTCTCATCTAAAAAGATCAAGACCACATCGCCATCGACGTTGAAACCAGTCTTACCATAATTAGCCTTTTTATCGTTTTTCATAGAGATAAATAAGGCTTTAAAACGCTTTTTCTGGTCGGCGTAATCTTGAGCGTTCACCTTTTGAACAGTCGGAACCAATACGTAGCGAGATCGACGATCTCTCGTCTGCTTCTCATAGCTGTATCTTACGGTGATTGTCGGGGCTTGGTCATCCTTCTTAGCTTCAGCGGTGAAAGGAGAAAGCTCTACTGTCAACAGTGAAAGAATGAGGGTAAGACAGAAGAATAAATGAGTGTTAAGGCTGCATAGTCGCAATGTTCACTCCATGATTTGATAACGTGGTTACAGACAAACAAGCGCTCTCAAAGGCTCATCATTAATAGGGGATATAAGGGGAATGTCTTTCCCTTTTAATCTCGAACTCCTTACCATAACCCTAACAAGATGTAACAATGACTATTTCAAATTCGGTGTAAAAAGATAACTTCTAACTATAAAGATAGCTCAAAGTGCTGAGCAGTTTACACAGTATCCGGCATAACCTCTAGATACTGAGATGTGGTCAGTAAATGATCAATATCAGCGACCATCAGTAGTCGTAACTCTCGTTAGGTACAACAAGCAACAACGTCATCCCTCGATATATAAAGGGTAAGAAGCATGAGACACTCTGGCCTCAACATTCCTCCCCCCTCCTTAGATTCATTTGGTGGCCTAGGCGGCTTACGAGAGATCCTCACAGACTTTTATTCACGAGTCTTTTCAGATCCGATGATCGGATACCTTTTCTACAATCAAGACTCACACCGTTTAGTAGAGAGAGAGTTAGAGTGGACGGCGAGATCACTCGGTCAAGATATCAAGTACCAAGGAAAAGGGATCGCTGCAGCCCATCAACGTCACCCTATACGTCGAGGACATTTCCATAGGCGTAACCAACTGCTAGAGGACACGATTAAAGACCATGACTTACCCGACTCTTGTCTCGCTTGGTGGATGGCACATAGTCAGTCGTTAGAGGCGGCCATCTTAGGATCCGCTCAGAGTGACCCCCGTTGTGAAATGACCGCTGACCGTTCACCAAATGGTCAGCCTACTCTATGGATTAAGCCATGAACCCAAATTTCCGTTTTGGTAGATTCAGTCGTCGGACCCTCAGCGCAGTAGTGAGAGCGATCGCTCCAATAGAGATCGGAGTACAAGGACTCGACGTCTACGTGGTGAATCAGATCGAGTCCCAAGTGAGGTGTTTTCCTAGACTTCATCGCCTAGGGTTTTTAATCGGCCTCTCCTTCCTCGAATGGGGGCCATGGGCTGGAGGGTGGGGATTCCTTCCCTTCTCGCTACTCAAACGTGATAAGGCTACTCAAAGACTTTATAAACTCTTAGAGAGTCGTTTTACACCAGTGAGCCTCCTCGTTAATGGGCTGAGGGTTCTAGTCTGCCTCAGCGCTTATGGTCATTCAGAAGTGGAGCAATGGTTTGGATTTGAGCGTCGAAGATGGCGCGCACAGAGGATTAAGACTCGGCAACGACTAATCTCTTCGATGGGCGGTGAAATAAGCGGAGAACATCATACACACATCCCTCCAACACCAGAAGCCCTCTATCAAAGCTCCGATCAAAGACGTGCGCCCTTGCTCACTTGGGAGTCACATGAAACTGTCAAATCACCATTTACCATCATGGAACACATCGAGAGTCATAACCTAGAGGTCGACATAAGCAACGCTGACTCAGTTACCAAAGAGGAGCATCATGATATCTAGTCAAGCGACAACAATGAGCGACGACGCTGATGATCAGAGAATCTCACCACACTACAATAAGGGTGAGGTATTAACGCCAATGACCCTTGGAGACAATGAGGATCGACTCAGCTGTGATGTCATCGTAATCGGAAGTGGAGCTGGTGGAGCAACCGCCGCTGCTACTATCGCTGAGAGTGGTCGTAAGGTGCTATTATTAGAAGAGGGGCCTGGATATCAGTCCTCAGAGTATTCTGCCAATTTTACGGGTATGACCTCAGAGATTATGCGTCATGGTGGGGCGACAGTTATAATGGGGAGAAGCCCCATCGCTTATTTAGAAGGGAGAGTTCTTGGCGGGAGTACTGTGCTTAATGGCGGAATGTGCTGGCGAACCCCAGAAGAAGTATTGAATAATTGGGTCAAGAGAGGTCTCGAACGATTGAGTGCCAAGCGACTAGATCCATATTTTGATCTGGTCGAAGAGGTGATTCAAGCTCGTTACCAGAATGTAGGCTCTGAAGGAGAAAATAATCAGATCTTCAGGAGAGGAGCTGAAGCAATGGGGTGGCAACTTCAGAGAAATAAACGAAATCAGGTCCATTGCGTGGGGACGAATGACTGTGTCTCTGGCTGTCCAACCGGTGCTAAGCAGAGCACTGTGATGACATGGATCCCGAGGCTCTTACAAGCTGGTGGTCATATATTAACTCACGCAGAGGTGATTAAAATTAGACGCCGGAATCAGAGAGTCTCAGGGGTTGAAGTGAAGTTACGATCTCCCCTACGATCACGACGATTAGTTATCGAGGCACCGAGGGTTGTCGTCGCATGTGGGGCCGTTCAAACCCCCTTACTTCTACAACGGTCAAAAATACTAAAAAACAAGCATTTAGGGAGACACTTTACAGTGCACCCCAACGCTAAAGTCGCCGCCTTATTTGACGCTCCTGTCAATAGCATGAAGGGCGTTCACCAGGCATGGCAATGTACAGAGTTTCATGAAGACGGGATATTAATGGCCCCAGGAGGTGTTCCTCTGTCAGTTATCGCGCAATGCTTCCCGCTCATGGGAAGTGACCTCACTGAACAGATGCGCCTAGCTCCTTATATCGCTACCGCAGGAGTACTCGTTGATGACAGTAGCTCGGGATTTATCAAAGCCGCTCCCTTCGGAATAGATAGGATCCGTTATGACGTGAACGACTTCGATCAAGAGCGTTTTATACGGGGTGTTCAACGACTATCACAGCTATTCTTTTCTGCAGGCGCCCGTAAAGTATATACTCCCTTTAACGAGGTCCCGACTTTAGATCATCCCGAGCAAATAAGAAGGCTCGCCGACGTCTCTCCGAAAGTAAAACATACTGAGTATTTCACCGCCCACCTTATGGGAACATGTCGAATGAGCACCGCTTCAGAGGAAGGTGTAGTTAAGCCCAATGGAGAGTCATGGGACCTCCCTGGATTATTCATAGCAGATGCTAGCGTTATGCCAGGTACTATCGGTGTAAATCCACAAGTGACGATCATGGCCTTAGCTAGGCTGATCGGAGAATCAATCGCTGAAGGAGCCTAGGTTAAAATATAAACTCCAATCCATAGACTTGAAGGCTCAAGTAAGCTGTGCTATTGATGGGATTATCAAAGAATTTAATCCGTCGTGAATAGGTGGTCGTAATGGCAAACGGAATATATGTCTCCGCGAGTGGTCAAAAAGCTCAGTTAGATCGATTAGAGACCGTCTCTAATAACTTAGCCAATCTTATGACCGCAGGTTTTAAGCGCCAAGAGGCGACTTACAAAGAGGTTCACAATGACGTTAAGTCAATAGGGTCACCTGATCAAGCAATGGGAGTCAGGACACCTAATCGAGCTCTGCCTGAAGACAGAATAAGAGTAGAAATCGATGATCGTTATACTTCTTGGAGCCAAGGTAACCTTGATGAGACAGGTAATGTTCTTGATCTCGCTGTAGAAGGAAATGGTTTCTTAAAAGTTCGCGACGAAGCCGGTAATGAGTTCCTTACACGACATGGGCGTTTCCAACTGAATCAAGAGGGATCAATCACCAATCAAAGCGGTCTAGAAGTATTGGGACTCGACGGAAAACCAGTACGTGTACCGACCTCGCAGGGTCGACTAAATATCGCCTATGACGGTCGAGTATCCGTCGGTGAAACCCTAATCGGTCAATTAGACTTTGTTACAGTTGGCGGGGGGACAGGCGCAGAGCTAAACAAGTCTCTATCTCACATCGGCGAGGGGCTCTACCGCGTCGAAGACAATAATGCAGCGCTTGTCAAAGCTGATGGCTTAATCAGGCAGGGCTACATGGAAGGCTCAAATGTTAACGCTGTTAACGAGATGATGACCCTTCTGAGCGCCTCTAGGCTATTTGATCTCAACCAACAAGCTACCAAAGCCATGGGGGAGATGGACTCCCAAGCGGCGAAAGATGTAGCGCTGGTCCAAGGTTAATCCGACTCTAGCCTAAATTAGTACTTGAATTTCGACCTCTCATCTGTAGAGAATGATATGGTAAGTGAGTTTTTCACCTAGCCTCAAACTGAAGCCAGAAGGAGCGACCTATGCTCAGAGCATTGCACTCAGCGGCAACCGGAATGGACGCGCAGCAGACTTACATTGATGTAACGTCAAATAACCTCGCGAACGTTAACACCACCGGTTACAAGAAAGTCCGCGCTAATTTCCAAGACTTGATCTATCAAGTCCAGCAAACACCTGGTACGTCTACTAACGCGGTCAATGAAATGCCTAGTGGTATTCAGATTGGTCTCGGTGTACGAACCGCGAGTACTCAAAAAGAATTCACCACCGGGACATTCAAGCCCACCGGTAACCAGCTCGATGTAGCGATTCAAGGTGATGGGTTCTTCCAACTCGTAGAGCCTAACAGCGGCTTAATCCATTACACGAGGGATGGCGCTTTTCACAGCGATGAAAATGGCCAGCTTGTTAGCGCTGAAGGTTACTTGCTCGATCCAAACATCACCGTCCCTGCCGAAGCAGTGAGCGTAAATGTTGGTGCAGACGGGACGGTAACAGCTCAGTTGAGCGCTCAGGCCGACCCTATCCAAATTGGTCAGATTCAAACAGTCAACTTCGTTAATCCTGGAGGGCTAATCGCTGTTGGTGGTAACAGATTCATGCAATCTGGGTCCAGTGGTCCACCCTTGGCGGGAATCCCCGGTCAGAACGGATTCGGTGGCCTCCAAGGAGGTTTCCTTGAGACCTCAAATGTCAAGGTCGTCGAAGAGATGATCAACTTGATCTCTGCACAACGCGCTTTCGAGTTCAACTCTAAGGCAGTGCAGGCAGCTGACGGTATGCTGAGAACACTCAGCCAGATGCGCTGATCAACTGTAATGTTGGAGCAGGCTGCTTAACGAGCGGTCCTGCCTCTTCAAAACAATGAATCAACCTCCCCTCGTCGTCAAAGATTACATTTGGGGTGAGTCATGAGAGTCCAATCTGATGAGATTCCCACACCTCCTTGTAGTGATTGGAACGTCCCGGATGTTGACGATGGTGCTGATATCCATGTCAGCATCAGCATTTGCTGATAAATCAACCGTCGACTCTTCACTTATCACTGAAGACACTCTCAAAACTCTAATTATCTCAGCGATTAAAGAGAAGATGGCGGCAGAGCAGCAGGATATAGCTACAATAACGCCACCCCGGCTCTCCCCTGTAAGAAATCATAAGAGAGCACACCTCTCGGTGATGGTAACAGGGGAAGCGAGAGGTGGACGTATACCCGTAGAGCTAAGGCTAGAAGACAAAGGGGTCTTACTGCGTCGGCAGAGAGTTTTTGTGAGTGTAGACTTCTTCACTCCAGCATGGACCCTCAAGAGAGATCTACCAGCTGGCTACACCCTCTCCCTAGATGACTTACATGAAGGCAAGGTCCCTTCCAAGAGTCTGAAGAGAGGATCTATCACTCAACCGGAGCAGGTCATAGGCTCTAAGCTCAAACGTTCCGGTAAAGCCAACAGCTCACTTGTCAAGACTGATTTAATCATCCCTAAGCTCGTGAAACGGAGGTCAATCGTTCAACTCATCTTCAATCGGGGAGGAATTAAGATCACCTCGGAGGGAGAGTCCTTGGGCGACGGCCAAAGAGGTGATAGAGTAAAAGTTAGGAATTTAGATAGTAAAAAGATTGTCACCGGTAGAGTGATCGGTGTAAACCAAGTAGATGTTGGACGATAAACAACTAATCGACTTCCTTCAGGAGAACCAATCATATGCGATCTCATAGCTGTAAACTCGAGTCTACCCTCTCCACATACATGCATGTGGGCATATTTATTCTGCTCACGACATGGCTCTCTGGGTGCGTTTCTCATATTAAGCCCTACAAGCCCAAGCGTCGCCAATATGAGTTGCCTGTTGAACAACCAGCTTCTCGAGCCATTAGTAGCGGAAGCATCTTCGATACTAATAGTATAGCTAGTCGGCTCATGACTGACCCAAGAGCTCAGAGGGTTAATGACTTGGTTATCATCCAAATCGATGAGCGAGCGAGCGCTCAGAGGGATACAAGTACTGAGGTCGGTAGAGATGACAGCTACAACTCACAGATCACCAGTTTTCTTGGCCTCTTAAAAACTCTAGAAGAAGACAATCCCAAATTCGATGGATCAGCAGCGATTAACTTCCTCCATCAGAGCAGCTTCAAAGGAGAAGGGACTACTACTAGAAATGACCGCTTCGAGGCGACCGTTCCTGCCATGGTACGTAAAGTACTTCCCAATCACAGTATGTTTGTAGAGGGTCATCGCGTAGTCCTCGTCAATAACGAAGAACACCACTTCTACATTAGTGGGGTGATTCGACCCGAGGACATAGATGGGACTGGGATGGTATCCTCAAGTAAAATGGCTGACGCTCAAATCGAGTTTGTCGGTCGCGGTGAGCTCACCAGTGGCACTGCCAAAGGGTGGTTCTCACGTGCGTTGGATGTCATTTGGCCTTTCTGAGTTTGAACGACTCGCTTTGTCTTAATCGCCATTGATACAATGATCTATCCCCTCCAAGTCTCTGATGAGATGCTTCACTAAGAGTAGAAAACAATGAGTATTCACGATCCAACGATGAACGCCCCCTCTAGTCCCTTCGAGGCGCGTAAGTACCGACTGGTCAACGTCATCTATTTGCTTACAGCTCTGTGTATACTGCCGAGCTCTACCGTGAGCGCTAAACCTACATCTAACGCAACAGGGGAGCGCATTAAAGACATCGCTCATATCCGTGGTGTCCGATCGAATCAGCTCTTTGGATATGGTCTCGTCGTCGGTCTCAACCGAACCGGTGATTCACAGCAGGTTCGATTCGCTGCCCAGACTGTGGCGTCACTGTTAGCTCGTCTCAACGTGCGTATTTCACCTCAGGGCCTATTACTTCGAAATATCGCGACCGTGATGGTGACCGCTGAGCTACCTCCATTCTCAAAGAATGGTAATCAAATCGATCTCGTCGTGAGCAGTATGGGTGATGCTAAGAGCCTCTCAGGCGGTACGCTCATTGCCACTGCGCTTCGCGGTCATGATGGTCAGATATACGCTATGGCTCAAGGTCCTCTCTCAGTAGGCGGTTACTCAGTCTCAGGTGGGGGTGGGAATAGTAAAATACAGAATCACCCGACAGTCGCTCGAATACCTGGCGGTGCGATCGTGGAGCGCGAGATCCCCTTCAGTATCAAGAACAATGAGCTCATTAAGTGGCAACTTCATGAATCTGATTTCACCACAGCGGTGCGAGTCGCCCAAGAAATCAACTATAACTTCGGGAGAGAGATCGCGGCGGCCGAGGACAGCCGAACGATCTCAGTCAGAATCCCAGACGCCGCTAACGTCGAAGGAGACGATGCATTTAAGCAAGAAGTTCAAAGAGAAGGCCATGTGGCACGATTTATCGCCCAAGTTGAACGTATTCCAGTGATCCCGGACTCGGTCGCCAAGGTGATTATAAACGAGCGTACAGGGACGGTCATCATCAACCAAGACGTACGTGTAGATCCCGTAGCGATCACTCATGGGAATATCACAGTCAAGGTAGAGGTCGATAACACAGTGATCCCTGCCTCTCCGCTCACCAATAGCGCTGCGACGACTGAGACCAACACCAATGTCGAAGTCGAAGAAGAGCGTGTTAATCTAGCGGTTATCGAGAATGGGCAGAGCCTCCAAGACTTAGTTGACGGCCTTAATCAACTCGGCGCAAGCCCCCGAGATCTGATCACTATTCTTCAGTCTATTCAGCGCGCAGGCGCACTCAGAGCGAAATTGGAGGTATTATGAAAATAGGAGATCCTAGAGCAGCCCAACAACTTGGCTTAGATCATATCTCTACTCAAGTTCCGAGTAAGTCATCTATCGAGGACACACCAGAAGCGATCATGGAGGCAGCAAGGACATTTGAGTCACTATTTTTAAACGAGATAATGAAGAATATGCGCAAGACCCTCCCGCAAGATGGCTTGCTCAACAAGGGTTTCGCCAACAATGTCTTCAACAGCATGTTAGACCAAGAGTACTCGCAGATCGCCTCTAAATCCGGTCAGCTAGGGCTAGCCGAAGTGATCGCTCGACAGCTTGGTGGAGACCCCTCAGAGATTGCTCAAAAAGAAGCTAAAGAGAGCAGCGTCGATAAAGTCGTTACGGTAGATGGTGAAGAGGTTCCTGCATGGGCTTTAGAAGAGATCCCTGCTGACCCTTGGTCACCAGCTACTGGCTCAAAAAAGCCTAACCCAACTGATTCTTCGGTAGTCACACCTGGCTTATCAGCGCCATCTACATCTGAATTCTCTGCCTCCCGTAAAGCGATCGAGACCTATCAATTACTCAGCCAAACGCCTAATAAAAAGCGTTGAGTAAGAGGCAGGTACTTTAATGTTAACCCTTGAACAAGCGGTTGGTGCTCTCTGCTCACATTTGGAGGCAGAGCGCGCATCCCTTGAACAGCTCTATTATTTATTAGAGCATGAGCTAGATGCGCTCAGAGCTATGAATAAGGAGCGCATGGGAGAATTAAATCAATATAAGCTTCAGATTCTCGCTTCTCACCAAGAGTTAGTCGCCGCTAGGATTCACTACTTAGCTCCATTCACTCCACCTTCCGGAGCGGCTCCAACGCTGTCCTATATATGTCAGCATTTAAAGCCTGAGCTGCGTGCTTATGTACAACCTTATCAAGAAGCGTTGAAATCTCTTGCACTCGCAATCAAATCAAGTCAAGCTCGTAATCAAGAATTTGCGCTTAATGCGCAACAAATTATACGAGCTACCCGAAAGCGATTAGAAGATACAGATCCGCAACACCAGCGTAAGACGTACACAGCCAAGGGTAAGATGAATATCCAAGTACCGAGAGGTCGCGGATATGGAAAAGGATAAAATAGGTATAGCTCATGGGATTAAACTACGCGCTTCTTAATGGAGCAAGTGGCCTGAGGGCCACCCAGACCGCGATCAATACCGTTAGTCATAACTTATCTAACTCAGAGACACGGGGATATAGCCGTCAAAGAGTTACAATGAGCTCACAAGCTGCTGAATTCGGCGACCCTCGCCGCGGCGGCCGCGGAGCGACTCTAGAAGCCATCAACCGAGTCAATGATAGATTCGTATCAGAGCAGGTCCGTAGAGATAGAACTCTCTTGGGCTTCTTCACTAGCCGAGAGCGAGCTCTGTACACTTTAGAATCGATCTACTCCGAAGATGTCGCTCCTAGCGTTAATGAAGGGTTTGACAACTTCTTTAATAGCCTTCGCGATCTCACTCGAGACCCCGCTAACCGCGGTGCTCGATCCAATTTTATTGGCGGAGCCGATGGGATCGCTGGAACTCTTAATTCAATGCATGAGTCGTTGCGCCGGCTCCAAATCGATATCGATCAGGATGTCACTGGGAGAGTCACCGAGATTAATGGACTCACCGCATATATCGCTCAGCTCAATGAGCAGGTTGTCGCAGCAGGCGCAGCGAGTATGGACTTCGAAGACAAGAGAGACGAAGCAGTACGTCGTCTCAGTGAGCTCGTACCCATTACCGTTCTTCCACAAGAAGAAGGGACTGTTAATATACAACTTAACGGTGTGGGAACGCTCGTCCAAGACCACCTCTCGGCGAAAATCGACGCTCTTCCAGACCCTAGTAATCGAAGACTCCTCACCTTAGAGTTTACAGGTGTGGGAGGCTCTAGCCAAAGAGACATCACCTCGCGAATAGATCGTGGCGAACTCGGTGGCTTATTAGAGCTCAGAGACACCACGATCGGTGGGCTCATTCAAGAAGGCAACGATTTAGCTCTCTCCTTTGCGGAAGCAGTGAACGCTCAACATCGTGCAGGCTTCGACCTCAATGGAGATCGCGGTCAAGACCTCTTCACATTCGCTGACCCACTCGGTGATCCCGCCGCTAATATCCAGCTTAGCGATGCGATCAAGGGGAACCCTGACTTGCTAGCGATCAGTTCAGCAGCTCTCAGAGACCCTGTTAGTGGCGCTGTTCAAGACGGAGTTCCAGGTGATGCGATCAATGGCATCGCAATTTCAGAGCTGCAGTACATGGTTCGCGACGTCATCGCGAGCGTACAAACCGGCAGCTCTTACAGCGGGGCGATTGAGGTTGGCGGAAGCTACAATGGTTCGTTTGGTAATGGTGTGATCGATCTTCAAGCGATCAATCCCGGTGATCCAGCTACAGCGACCTTCTTCTTTAATGGTGCGCCTGCTGGAGTCGCCTTTCCGAATGGAATCGACAATGGTGGTGCTGGCTATACCGTCGCTGAGATCAATGCGATCTTAAATCCCGGTAATGTCTCCATGACTTTTGAGACAAATGGCTCTGACTTCTCTACAGGGGACCAAGTCTCAGTAAGTCTCTTCTCACGTGACGCGACTTTCAATCGTAAAGTCGCTGAGGGACTTCAAAAGGTTGGTCAGACCGCCGCTAACAACTATCAGCAAAATGATATATATACTACGCGGCTTTCACAGTCAGAGACGCTTATGGAGTCAGTCTCAGGTGTCAGTATTGACGAGGAGCTACTTGACCTCAGTCGTTATGAGAAGCAGTTCGCTGCTAATGGTAAAGTCATCCAAGCGGTAAATGAGTTGATGGACAGCGTCCTCAACCTCGTCCAATAAGGAGCTAGATCATGAGAATTACTGACAAAATGAGGTTCAGCTCTACGCGAAGCGACATGAATCGCCTTCAAATGCGTAGCAATAAAATCTATAAAGAGCTCAGCAGTGGTAAGCGTATCAATCGTCCCTCTGATGACCCCTTTGGCACCCTTCAAGCTACGGGTCTCACCACCCACAAACGCTTATTAGATCAATACTCTCGTAACATTGATACCGCACGTATTAATCTCTATGCTGCCGATAATGCTCTTAATCAAGCTGTCGACATTATGACCGAGGCTCGGACGACAACCATCTCTTCCATCAGCGTAGTAGGAGATGATAAAAGCCATTCTGTTATGGCGGATAGCATCTCCCAGCTCAAAGAGCAGCTGTTTAACTTATCCAATAGCCGCGTGGGTGAGACTTATATTTTTGGTGGAACGCAGAGCACTCGAAACCCTTATACTGTCGATGGAGTGACCGGTAAGATCAGCTACATTGGTAACAGCGATGCCATGAGGGTAGAGGTTGGTGAAGGTAGTCTAGTTAGCACTACTCTTCAAGGAACCGGTGCTTTTGGTGGCGGGAGCGCTCTCGCCTCAGTGAGCGCTGGCGCTGGCTACACTGGTCAACCTTCTGTGATCGGTGAATATGACGGATCCTTAGGTAATGTTCACGTTGACATCGAAGTGGTTAACGCCGGGGATGCTGATACAGCGACTTACAGTGTCTCCTTCGATGGCGGTGCTACAATCGACGACAATGGCGGAGCCGGATATACTCTATCTGAACTAAATACCACAGGACCTCTCACTAATGTTGGTGTACAACTTCGTCTCCCAGGCAGCAGCGTGTTCAATGCTGGTGATCAAGTAAACTTAACGCTCATTCAGAGTAAAAACGAAGATGTCTTTGCGCTCTTCGATGAGCTTGAGCTCGCTCTACGAGAGTTCGATGACCTCGCGACTGTTGGAGCCGTAGACTACGATGGGAACGGCGTCTCTGATGCGCAAGACCTTATTGATGCTCAACAAGTCGTGATCGATGCTAATACCCCGAGCCCTACCAACCCTATTCAAAACCCTCTCACTGGTGCTGAGCTCAACTACTTTGTTGAGAAGGCCCGTGATAATCGTTTTGAAGAGCTCGCTAACGCCCGGGTTGAAAATCTCTTAGGCCGTATCGATAACGCACTGAATCAGATCTCTGATAGTCAAAGTTTAGTAGGTCTAGGACTCAATAAGGTAGATTCCTCTGATTCAGCTAATGAATTTCTCAACGAGCAGGTTCAAACTACGCTCGCGCAAGTTCAAGATTCTGACTTCATCGAAGCAGTGAGTGAGCTGAATTTGGTCGAGACAGCGTTACAGGCTGCAACGAGCACCACGAGTCGAGTCCTCCAAGGTATCTCTCTACTCGATTACTTACGTTAACCTCTGGGGTTTTGATCTCTGGAGTTTTGATCTCTCGGGATTTGTTTCTCGGGGTTTTGGCCTCAAAAAGTCCAAAGCCCTATGGAGTATTCTCCTCTATCTCTATCAAACGACGATAGCGACACGGTGAAAATCTCTCACTCTTCGTTGTACTTCTCGCTAGAGATCTAAGTTCAGATATATCCGTATTAGTATGAGTAAGAGCTTAATCTTTAAGTGATCTCAGTCGACTGAGATCATTGTGAGTAAGCTCTAGAATATTTCTTAATAAGGGTGTAGAGTGGGTCACTGTATAAGAGGTAACGTTGGTTTTTATCGTATGTTATAGACTACACCACGTCGCCTCCCTCATGACTCAAGCGCTCAAGGAGGAGCCTTGCTTACGCTCACACGAAAAATCGGCGAATCAATCCGCATTGGGGATGACATCGTCGTCATCGTTAAAGAGATAAAAGGTAAACAGGTGCGTCTAGGGATCGAAGCTCCCCGAGATGTGTATGTCTGTCGAGAAGAGCTCTTTCAGAAGATCGAGCAAGCTAATCGTAGCGCTATATATGCGTCAGCGTCAGCCCATCAAAAACCGACATCAGACCCACTCGAGGCCTTAGGAAACCTGTTGCTCTCAAAACAATCATCGCTTGAGCCGACCACCGATCAACACGCAACTGAAGACAAAAAAGGAGGTGGTGATGATTATTGATACGTTACGCTTTGGACAACTTGAAGTCTCAGATGATCAAGTTTTCAACTTCCCTATGGGGATTCTTGGTTTCTCTTCTAGTAAATCATTTGTAATTATTGATTTAGAGAGTCAAAAACCCTTTAAATGGATGCAGTGTATCGAAGACCCAAGTACCGCTTTTGTCTTAGCTGATCCCTTATTATTTTACCCAGATTACTGTGCAGTAGTGAGGCGATCAGACTTGAACGCTCTTGGTGAAATAAATGAACAAGACCTCGTTCTCTCTGTAATTCTCACCGTTACCGACCGAAAAGAAGATATGAGCGCTAATCTTTGCGCTCCCCTTATCTTTAATCTCGTCAATCGACGTGGAATGCAGTATGTTCTTAATGATCGGAAGTATCCCATCAGATATCGCATCTTCCAAAATGACACCGAGATTGGCCAGCCTACAGTGGTTGCCGCAAAAGGTGAGTCACGCGCGCTCTCACTGAGGTAAGATGAACATACCAACGTTTAATACATCCACGGACTTGTTCCGTTCTCATTGGCTAGAGTCGCTCATCCAACCAGAGCGCTTTATGTTGCCTCCCCCACTTCCCTCTCTGCCGGGTGTACTCAGTCCAAGAGGTGATGGTGTTCCGTCTTCTGAAGATGAAACAGAAGGTAAGGGTCTCGCTCGATATTACTTCGAACGTCCCGAGCGTGCCGCCAGAGCTTTAGCCGAGAAAAGAGAGGGGCAGATTATTGGCCAAAATATTGGCCATTTTCTGCAATTTAGTCGCTCTAAGATATCACGTATATTTGAATCTTTAGAGCCCAAGCAGCGCAGCTATCTCGCTCTCGTCCCCTATCTCTTAAACGCCAATGCACCAGCGGTCCCTGGTTATCAACCTGATCCCTCGGCTCAGTATGGTATCTTTGATGTGGACTTTAACGCCACAACGATGCGCGCTGTCGAGCAGATCTTTGGCCATCGGAAAAAATTCACTGCCCGAAGAGGGGCATCCATATTAGGTCTCTTTATCGACACCGAATTAGGGACTATGATGGCCTCACCTGATAGCCATCTCAACTTTTGGATCATCACTAAGGAGGGGGCGCTTGAGGGACCGAGTGGCGATCTTCTACGTCAAAAAGCACAGGTTATCAGTGAATGGCTAAGCAACAAAGGCTTGAAGTCTTCCTTCACCCTCATTGACTTCGATGATTACGATGAACTCCGAGATAGAGAGCACCATCCATCACTCAAGGCGATGAGTTTAGAGCTCATCCGTGAGCACCTCTTCGCTAAATGCACGTATTATGCTGGACAGATCCCTTTATGGTGGGCTGCCCCCGCAGGGATTAAACCCGATAGTTATCTGAAACTCGTCTCAGGAATCCGAAAGACCTCCGAGCGCTTCGCACAGAGTTCAGGAGTGATCTTAGAATCTAATAAGTCTTCTAGAACTCTTCAGTCATTCGTCAGCGATCGTGACCAATTAACCTTTATTGATCTAGGCACCGTCACCGATCCAGAACCTAGCGCACTTTTAGACTATTCTTTTGAGCGGCTCAATGAGAGTTTAAAGAGTCCCTTCAAAGGCCTACTCTCCATGGCGACTTATTACGCTAGAATGGAAGGGATTCCTTTTAGCTATGTCTGCGACCGCATTAAGAAAGCGGTCACTCAGGGAGAGCACGAGGTCGAGCAAGTAGAGTTTAGCTTAATAGGACTCGACGTCCTGAATCACCATTTTAGACAGAGTAAAGATCGCTTCTTCCAGCGTCTATTTAGAGCTTCTACTTATTTACTGTTTCAACCGAAAGCATCGAAACAGAGATCATCTCATCGCTCATCCTATGTCATGCGAAGGTATGCCGCTCTGTGGGGATGGGATAAATCCCTTCTTGAAGAGCTAGATTCTTTTAATGAGTGGACGGCAGAGCAAGTGGACGCCGTCGCTAAGAGTGCCCGAGGCTTTCTCCTAGATCTCTATCGACGTATGAGTCGTGAGGCCCAATCACGCGGTATCGAAGTGGACACTCGTAGTGATGTCATCCGTCGTCGCCGATTGTCCGCTTGCTTTGAGAGCATGCCCGCCAAGGTACCTCACCTCTTCACTTATTTCTTACCTCAACAGCCTCGTGAAGAGCACCTTATTTTCGTTGATAACCCACAAGCGGCGCCTCAAGTACGTTGGGAAGTCTATCGCGAACAAGGTAGGAATGCAGGGGGTGCTCCCTTATTTGCGGGTGAAACGCTTACTATTATCGCCTCATGGGCAGTATTTAATGGAATTTTTCATCCTCATACGGTGATCAACATCACTAGCCCAAGCACCGAATTCAATCTTATTGAAGGGCGCGCTCTCCTCCACAAACTACACTACTTGCTCTCCTATGATGCCGCTCCTGATCTTGAGGACAAGGTCTACATCGATCCCCCCAAGATCAAGAGACTCTTAGTCTCTATTAGTCCAACCTCCTTCGAGGAAGAGAGCACTAGCTCTTATGCCTCTCAAGGCTGGGACATCCTTAACTATGGTCAACGCAAAAAGAGCCAACTCACCGATATCTCGCTAGTGATGCAGAACTCATGGGGTGAGGTGTTCTGTAAGCGTTATCGTGGTGAATCGGCCTTTACCCAAGCGATGAAGGCCCTCTTCGCTGATGGGGGAAATCGAATCAGCCTTGACTTCCCACCAGAGGTTTTAGGGCCCAATGATCGTGTCCTCCCCATCGTCCGTAAAAGGGTCACTGAGGTGATCAATCAAGCAATAGAGGTCTTTAACTCCGACGGATCGACCTCTAAGATCTTCGCCTATGAGGTCAGTGGTCAGTTCCAGATCCTCGCCAGAGACCCAAAAGCTGCTCGAATGAGTACCGCTCGAACATTAAGAGGAGTGATCAGGCGCTGTGGTCAGCTTAATCTATACAACCAAGAGCTACTTATCGATCAACTCTCTCCCTCTCTGAGAGAAATCCGAGCGATGATCCACAAAATGAAACAGGACACTGACGCTAAAGTCTATGTCGGTTGGCGTAGAACTGAACGACTCGGATTTGTGGTGGTTTGCGATGAGAGAGATCGGCTCTTCTTCCAACAGAGTAGCGCTCGTGAAACCCGCTTAAGTGTGATGAGGATTGTACGTCGTACGCTGCCTTATCTAAGAGCTCGTGGGGCAGTCAGCGCTAAAGATATGAGTCGTGCGCTAAGAGTATTCGAGTTCCAAGAGGGACAAATGGTGGGCGGTCGAAAGCTGATCTTTAGTGAGGCTACAGGCACAGTCCTAAAGGCGCTCTCCCAAGCCTATACCGGCACCGCGGGCTTATGGCTTGTCGGTCAATTTGATCAAGGCCGAGCGGGACTAGGTTTATTGTACGGGAAAGAAGTGTTTATGGCTAGCCGCTATGGCTCTTCATTTGTTTATGCTTGCGTCAAGCATATCGTAGAGAAGCAAGGCCTAGATGATCCTGAAACGTGGACTCTTGATGGTTCAAAGGTTAATTTTGGTCCCAAGTATCGAGATATTGGTGAAGGGGCCACACAGCACTTACGCTTGGTCGCACTTTATCAAAAAGAAATCACCAAAGCGCTCAACTACATCCTCCAGCATCACCTAGCGGGTATGAAGCAAGGTTAATAATACGATGAGATATATGGCGTATCATTCTATGAGGAATAGGTTGCGTTCTCCAGCGATCAATCTCCTGCTATCACTCTTAGCTTTTGGCTTAGGCATCTCCTCGTCTGTAGCGCAACCTAAGAGCCCTGTTGATCAACCCAGTCCTACTCTACCGACGGGAGCTGACACCCCAAAAGCGACAGCGGCTGAGGGTGAACCTGATGATGACGAGCTACCTGAGCCTCCTCCTCCAATGGAAGAAGAAGTCATATTAGATCCAATGGAGATGCGTTTTCGGATCAATAAGATTGAGCGTGGGCTTAGCAGGAATGCCCGAGTATTTGAGGCACCGAGGATTGTCACTCTCTCAGTGTTGGGCGCCGTTGGAGTTTTGGAAGAATCTGCGTGGCGAGATCGTCGTCTTGGAGTTTTTCACAAGGTACCCATAGAGCTCGGTAATGGAATGATCAGCTTCAACCGTGTAAAAGTTGGAGAGGTTAAAGTTAAATCGGTCTCTCAATCCACGATACAGGCCGAGGTGATCAGTGATGACCTCACTCGTAGCCTCTCTAAGCGTAAGCGTCGTCTCTCCAATGGAGAGGCCAGAGTCGTGATGATTGGTGACACTGCCCGACTAGAGAGAGCGATCGCCGCCCCTAAAAAGCGTAAGGTCCGTCGCGTGTATAAGCCTAAAAAGAAGAATCAGTATGAGCGTAAAGAGATGAAGTGGAGACTCTAAGTTTTAGATTCTTCTGATTTTCTACTTTCTTTATGAAGCTCATTCCTTCAAAGTTTTGTAAAACGAGCGGGTCTTTATTAAGACCACTCCACAACGTAAATATTTGACATCCTGAGGAGTCGCTATGGGGTACGGTAGTGGATATGGGAAAAAAGGCTTAGGGCGATATCAAGACATGAAGGTCCAGACCGCCTCTCCCGCACAGATCATGATCATGCTCTATGACGGGGCGATCAGATTCTCCCTCCAAGCAAAGAAAAAAATTGAAGCGAAAGATTTTGAGGGTAAAGGTGTCTTCATTAGTAAGACCCAAGCCATCATTGATGAGCTTATGAACAGCCTTGACTTCAACATAGCTCCAGAGCTCTGCACTAACCTTCAGCAACTCTATATATACATTAACGAGCGGCTCACTCATGCCAACATAAAAATGGAGGCTGAGGCGATGAATGAGGTCATTGAGCTTCTAAACACTCTCCGTGATGGTTGGAAACAAGCGCTCGCCTCGGAGCAAGACCCTACGGTTAAGAAGCTAAATGATGGTGAGAGCTAAGCCGGCCCTCATCGCTTAGCCCTTCGATGGCTAAGTCTCTTCATGGCTCCGAGTCCACTCCTTTAACAACCCCAATCATCTAAGCAGCGAGCTAACATTTATTAGTTCTTTAATAGATCGTCGCGAGATAGAAGAGTGAACTGGCCATGAGTGAGCAGCACCTGCGCAGAGTTGAAGCGCTGATCCATAATGCCCAAACATTTCTTTACAGTGTTCAGCGTGGTGAGGCTCCAAACCTAGAGGCCTTTGATCAGACTCACAGCGAGCATTTTGATTCCCTAAGAGCGATCGGACCGATCTCCTTAAACTCGCCCTATATGACTCAAATACAGACTCGGATGGTCTATCTCGAGGAGCTTAACACCGAGATGATCAAGGTGATTAAGAAGCTACTCTCCGATTCCCGTAATAGTCTACAGAAGAGCTCAACACATAAGAGAGGCCTTACAGGATACCAGAGGAGTCTCTTCGGTCAAAGTCGTGGTAAAGGGAAGTGGAGAGGTCGCGGGTAAGCCAGACACATAAGACTGACTTCATAAACGCCTGTCTTTCTCTTCCTCACTACAGAGGTGCTCACTTTTATGACAGAGCACACTGCAAGCCTCACAACACTGCAGAGCCCCTCAGTATGATTCTTTACTGCACACATCTGTCGCGGCGCAGAGATCACTACTGATGGTTAGGCCCTATAGATTACTTCTTACGAGTTACACCAGGTAAGGTCTTTAGCTGTTGGGTCAGGAAATCTCCGGTAGCGTTAAGTTTTCCTAAAGTCACCTCAAGATTAACAAACTGCTTTCGAAGTCGAGACTCTAGCTTCGAAGCCCTCTCACTGACTCGATTTACTTGTTGCTCTATGCGTGAGATCACTGAATCAAAGCTACCGATACGAGTCTTTAAAACACCTTCCAGACCAACAAAAGAATCAATAAGATTAGCGAAAGAGGAACCGAGTCCATCATTTAGCCTGATCTGTCCTGCCTCCCCGATGAAGTCATTGGAGATTCTCACTCTGAGGTCTTCAAACGCGAAACCATCTTTACCTACTAAGACATCGTCCTCAGCGGTCACCTCAATCCCATTCATCTTACCCTTGAGGTTCGTACCAACGTTAAATTGTGGAGAATCAAAGGGGTCAGCTGGGAGAGCGGCGGTCTCGACGAAACCGCTGTTAGCTCCATTAGCGTCTACTGCAGAGACTTCGAGAGTGAAGTCTTCTCCATATTGATTATGACGAATATTAATTTTCCCATCGCCATCGAGGAAGACGGTCGCGTCTAGCTCTCGATTATCAAAAGCCTCTTGAATGGTATTTATCTGACTAGCGACACTAGAACCTGCCTCGAGGATTACCTGTAGGTTTGTTCGAACGTCACCCTCAATAAAACCAAACTGGAGGCTCCCTTCACCGACCATGGCCGCTGCAGCGTTCGTCCCAATAGACTGAGCTCGAGTTCTCGCTTGAGTGATATCAATGGTGTATGTTCCAGCTTTGGTCGAGCTGGTGCTGCTGACGAAGCTGGCATTTGACCCATCGATCACATCTCCAAATCGAGAGAGGATACGACGAACCGCGATCGGGTCATCGTTGAGCGCTGAGCTGAGCTTAGAGGAATCAAAACTCAGCTGACCTGTCTTACTGTCCGTGGTGATCCCTAGATCACCTAGAGAGCTCAAAGAGTCACCGCCAAGGATACTGATGCGACCTGAGACATATCGCTGCAAGCTGGTCTGAATCTGTCGAACCGTCGCATCACCCATGAGTAAGGGTGCGTCTGAATCCTCATCGGGATTAAACTTAGATTGCGCGTGAAGAACACTCATCACCGAGTTATATTGTTCGACAAAGGCATTCATAGAAGCGGTGATATCACCGGCTTTTTCGCTTACGACGACAGTGACCGTCTTATCAGGATCAGCGCCTTGGAGATTGATCGTTAAGCCCTCAAAGACATCATCAACGACATTACTGCTCTTCACCAAGTTTATCCCATTGACGTTGATCAATGAGTCTTGAGCGGACTGAATCTCTGAGTCAAAGAGGTCTAGAGAGATTCGATCTCCCACGCTGAAATCCGAGCCATCGTCGGTTAACTTAATGGTTAAGCCCGAGGCGTCTTCAAAGATATTTGTCACTCCATCATCTTGGAGGAGGGTGTCGAGATCTATATCATCGGCGTTCCCATCAGCGTCAGCATCAGTCAGGGCAAATCCCGCGCCATTGTTATCATGAAAAGTGAAACCACCATCATTAGAGATTCGATATCTCGCCTGCGCGAAATCCCCATCCTCAATCATCTCTACGATCACGCTGCTATTCCCTAAACCCGAATTGAGCGTACCGGTTACATTCACGGCCCCCGTGAAGGTTAAAGAGTCATTGTGAGCGTCCTCAAAGCTCAAGCCATTCATGGCGATATCTGTTCCGTTATTGAGGATATTGATCTCTCCAGCTCGTCCCTCTGTCAGAGAGGTAAGGATCAGACGGAAAGGGTCAGTCGGTGATCCATCATTGAGGATATCACCGCGGATCCCAAGATCGGACTCTTCATTAATCTTACGAGCGATCTCGGAGAGCGTATCCTCAGTCTCAAATAAGATCTCTTTACGCTCCCCAGTATCACCGATCCGGTACTCGATACTCGCTTTAGCGCGGACGCGAAACATGAACGAGTCACCATCTTTAGGTCCATTATTCTCAGAGAGATCGATGTCCACCTCGATGTCACTTCCCGCCCCAAAGTGGGTGTCATTCAAAGTGATTATGCCATCGTTATCAGCATCAGTAACGTTATTAAAGGACTCAAATGTCTTCCCCCCATCCAAAGACACTTTAAGATCGACCGCCCCTCCTACACCGCCGGGATTGTCATAATCATCCAGGAACTCAATCACGATGCTGTTATTGGTATCTCCACCCCATTGGTTTTTTAAAGTGACCGCTGAATCAGCGCTAAAGTCACTCCCATCTACTGACGTTGTCTCTTTGGAGCCAGAGTTGACTGCGCTAAAGGCTGTTCCCGCTAAAGTGAAGTCTGTGACCGTGAAATTATCAGTCAAAATTGTACTAAGAGGATCTTCAATTCCTCGACCGCCGATACGGTGAGCTAGCGCGTTCTGAATGACTTTAATCTTGTGTGTACCACGAGGAGCGGCATCTGTTGCAGAGACCGTTAAGAGGTCTGTCGCTGAAGAGACAGCGCTGAGAGAGGCAAAGAGAGAGTCTGATGAGAACACCTCCGTCGCTGATTGAAGACTCTGCAGGCGGCCATTGATATCTTCAAAAGTGACTCGCTCTGCTTCTTCAAGCGCTATTCTCCGCTGTAAGTTGGCGATCGATCGCGTCTCTAAGGCGACCATCTGACTAATAATGCTATCGCTGTCAATACCACTAGCGATACCTGCTACGCTTAAACCCGACATATTGTGCCTCCTATGGGGGATCACAGTTAAACTATACTTGAAATCAGATTACCCCACCTCACCTGTTTATGCAAGAGGACTCAGCCTCCTATAAATGACATCCAATCTCTGTCTTAAGAGCTTAATATTCTAAGGCCATCATGGTGATCGCGAACGTCTCAAGAGGACGACCTTAATCTTAGCGAGAGTGACTTCCTACCCCCCCCTCATACCAACATCCTAATGCTTTACCCCACACTCACACAGGCTTAAGTCTTGCCCTCAAACCTAGGACCCTGACTTCTATGTCATCCCCTCATCATCCCCATCTCATCCCCGTATCATCCCCATGTCATCCCCGTATCATCCCCATGTCATCCCCATGTTATCCCCATATTATCGACACGTTATTCCTATGTCGCCTTAAGCTACGCTCTCAAACTGAAAACCTCTCTCAGAGGCAAAAGAGGTGAGGTGAGCAACTCGATCCTCGTTGTAAGACTTAGGAAGGTGCCTCACGAACTCTCTCTGATTGAGGTTCTCTTTGATCACGATCACTCGTCGACCTAGTGGTGAAGTAGAGTCAAATGAGATTGTATCTTTGGACAAATCAGAGATAAAATCTTCACGCATTTCAAAGACTCGGTCTCGGAGCGCTTGTGGAGGAATGGCACGCTCAAAGTCGATATTGTTAACCCTATCAATCACTTTGAAGTCAGGTCGATTCAGAGGACCAGAGGCAGAGATCTTAACGTTTCTCTTCTGCAATAACTCGGTCATCTCTGCAACAGCATCAACAGTACTCTTTTCTTCGACAGGAACATTGTTCTGATTCTCAAAGTAATCACTGCTCTTCTTCTGTGGTGCTTCATCGACCCGTGGCTCGACGCTCGCTTGAACCTCTTGTGTCACCTGAGTGCTCTGTAGGTCGGGAGAGCTCTTTGTCGCTTGACTTAATCTCTCTGAAGCAGAGAGTGGAGATACGGGTTCACGGAGTGAGGCACCGGCGATCGTTCTTCCAAGACTTGAGATAGACATAAATCAAACTCCTTCTTACTAGAGTGCTTAAGACGTAGAACTAAGTATATGACCTTGGGTCAGATGTCGCAAGTCTATTCTTATGCCCACAGCCAAACAGGGTTATCCCCCTAACCGGTAGAGGTTCGTGTCCACAGCCAAACAGCATACATTTTATATTTCGTGTTACGCTATTTATTCCGCAACAGCGACTATGCTCACTCTGCTCTCGTCTTAAAATAAACAGAGCCTCTGAAGACAACTAGGAATGGCCCTACTCATCATCAGAGGCTCTGTTATGAGACTAAAGTCTCTCATTAAGCAAGTCTCACATTAAGAGAGACTAAGCGCTACTTCTTAACCTCCGAGGAGTGAAAGCGCGATCTGTGGCTGCTGATTAGCCTGTGCTAGAATCGACACACCAGCCTGCTGAATGATCTGGTTACGAGAGAGGTTCGCGGTCTCGTTAGCGAAGTCAGCGTCCAAGATACGGCTGCGAGAAGCAGAGAGGTTCTCACTGTTTGTGGTCAAGTTGCTGATGGTAGACTCTAGGCGATTCTGAATCGCACCGAGCCCTGCTCGCTCTGAAGAGATCTGCTCGAGAGCGAGATCAACGATGTCGATCGCTACGTTAGCAGCGTGACGAGAGGTGATGTCAATGTCATTCACTGAGAAGTCAGTGTTTGAACCAAAGATCGCTAGCCCTGATCCAGTGTTGGGCGGGGTGTCATGGCGGAGAGCACCGAGCGAGTCATTGACGTTGTCGCTCCCAAACACTGCCTCGAACATGTCATTGGACTGCAAAGTCAGGCTACCACCGTAGACGTCAGCGGCCAGACCAGTAACATCATCAGCTCCACCGAGTGGGCTGAAGCCGATCTCGATGTTACGTCCATCTTCAGCGGTGAGGATGAGAGTACTATCACCATCAAGAGAGGCGATGACTCCGGTGTCCTCAAACTTTGCATTAATCGCGTCTACTAGAGCGCCGTCAGAGTCGTTCTGAAGAACTTCAAAACCACTAATCTTAGAGCCATTGACCATGAAGTAGTTAGACTCGTCTAAAGTTCCTCCTTGAATGGCAAGTGTGTCTACGGTTCCTGAGACGACAGTCGGTCCAGCGATCGCGCGAACGCCAGTGAACTCAAACGCATCATTGATCGCCGCAGCCTTAGCGAGCGCAGAGCCCGCTTTGTTTGAGGTAGACAGATCATCATCAGTGGTCACTGACTCACGGATATCGACACCAGCGATCTGTAGAGAATCAGCTCCACCAGGACCACCGATCGTAAAGTTGGTATCTACACCTTGTCTCGAGACACGACGAACTTGACGAGCGAGTTCTTCAGCGTCCATCTTACTGATTCCTACTTGCAAATTCTCACCAACATTAGCGCCTACTTGGTAGACCATGTTCGTGACGTCGCCGTTGAGGAGCTTAATACCATTGAAGCTAGTGCTCTCACTGATTCGGTCAACTTCAGCGATGAGCTGAGAGACCTCTTCTTGGAGTGACTGACGATCCGAAGTATTATTGTGGTCGGAAGCCGCTTGCACAGCGAGTTCACGGATACGTTGGAGGATGTTAGTGCTCTCATTGAGAGCGCCCTCCGCGGTTTGTGCCATTGAGATTCCATCATTAGAGTTGCGGACAGCTTGGTCAAGACCGCGAATCTGAGCGGTCATGCGGTTGCTGATCGCTAGCCCAGCAGCGTCATCTTTCGCGCTGTTGATGCGTAGACCAGATGAGAGTCGCTCAAAAGAACGAGTCATCGCATTGGTTGATTGAGTGAGTCGGCGGCGGCCGTTGATGGAGGCCGTATTTGTGTTAATGAATAGCCCCATAACTAGACATCTCCTCGAGTATAATCAAGTTTTAGATTATGTTATACCAAACATCAAAGTGAGCGCTAGGCACACTCCAAATGTCTGGCTTTCCTTTGTTGGGACAACAGGAAATAACTATGAATAAAACTATTTTGCACACTGCGATCATAATGTGAAACAAAATCTACTAAGAATATCGAAATAGTGCACCATGCTGACATTGCAACACATTTACCTACAGGAAATTCCGAGGCTTAACTAGAGCTTATGAAACACTGTGATGATTATTTTTACGCCGTATCATTAAGCTCATACCACTTTATCAATACCATAATAATGTGGTAGATCTTTAGCGTTCATTTAAGACCCCAACTTATCCTACAGCTGAATAACACCATGTAAGGCTGTGAATTATTTTTCAGGTTCATTTTAGGGAGACCGATTTATGAGTTTTTCCACATCATGCTCTATTCCAAACTCTTCAAGACTCCACTGTATAGTCCTAACGATCTGTTGCTCACTCGCACTCTTCGCTTGTGATGATAACCCCCCCGCTGTCGAGATGGATGCTGAGGTCTTTGGCGGCCCTGTAGATGGTGGTATGGCCGGAGAGATGAGCGGCGGCGAGTCAACAGGGAATACGGAGTCATTCTTAACTTACACCCGAGTATATACCGAGATGGGGATGCCTGCTCGTGGTGACCTCATCGCTTTTGGGGTTGATGGACAAGACGAAGTCTGGCTGAACGAAGGAATAGAAAAATCTGACATGGACTGTGTCTCTCGTGGTTGCGAGCTTCATCCCTCTCTCTCTTGGGTCGCTTGGTTACAACCTAATCAAAGTCAAAATGACCTTTATGTAGCCCCTATAGATAGAGCTCAAACGAAGGTGAACATCAGCAGTAAACGTCTAGTCGCCGAGAACGTATTACGCTTCGCTTTCACCAGTAATCAGATCATATATACCGAGATCAAAGAATCAGAGGCCAGCAATGGCGTCGCCGTCAAAGTAGGGCCCTTAGATGCTAGCGAAGCTGATACCGAAGTAGATTTAGTAAACGCTAATGGCGGATTTGCGACAACTTTGAGTGATGACCTCCTCATCATCATTAAGACGACCCTCTCTAGTATGAATATCAGCTTCTTGAACATCGGTAATGGACAAATTTTTGAGCTCTATACTTTCGGGGAATCAGGGGGAACAGGTTCAGAGTTTTCAGCCTCGACGAACCCTGTGCGTTTTGCGCCTGATAGCACTTACCTTGTCGCCGTCACTAGTAATGAATTCATGTGGCGCGTCCACACTCTTGAAGCGACTGACGAGGTGGTCACTCCCGTTACCCGAGACCTCTTCCCGATCCGTAACGTCCCTGAAGCCTGCCAAGGAAATTACCCCTTTATCAATGTCGTCAATGAGCCTGTATTTACAGGCGATAGTGACCATTTCTATCTTCTCTTTAACGGCGACTGCTCTATTCAAATGTACCCCACAGCGAACCGTCAGGATTATGAGGTCTATCGTTTCTCCCGTGACCTTAATGAGGCACCGGTCAACGTGACTCAAATCCCTCGCGGCAACCACTGGTCAAATCATGATATACGCAGTTTCGCTATCAGCCCTGATGAAAGTCAACTAGCCTTCTCTTCTACTCGACCAAACCGCAACGGTACCTACTCTATTTGGGTGATGAACCTCGGTGACGATGGCATCGCTAGCAACTTTGACTGCACTCGCAACGCAGAGCTCGCCGATATAAATGGAGATACTCGCTGCGAATATATCTTTTATGAGCGTGAAGGTGCCGTCGAATATCGCAACTTAAAGTATGTTAGCGCAGTCGGCTTCTGATGATCACTCTCCCCATCACTTTCTCTGTGGATGGCACTTTATGAGCGTTATCACTCTCGTCCCTCATCTACAAATTCCCCCTGATTATCTAAATAAGCTCCTCGACTCATTTATTGGTCGAGAGGGGACGGATTATGGGGAGATAGAGCTCTCCTTGGAAGAGAAGCGTGACAATCTGAAAGAACTCTTGGTTAAGCAAGAAGTATTTATTGCCTTCGATGGAGAGAGTGAGAGCTTCAACTTACTCCCTCGCTCAGAGGTGATCAAACTTAAGTTAGAGCGACCTCACTAAAGCGCTCGGCGCTATGATAACTCTCGGCGCTATGATGGCTCTCGGCACTGATGTTTTGCTTTAAGACTTAGCAAGAGTTTCACATTTTCTTGGCTAGAAGACTTAAACCGCTGAACGACTGAGCGGTCTCCTGAGTGGACCCACATGTCTAGGAAAGTATCCATCCGCATAGAGGGAGAAGTGATGTGAATAGTGTAAAGTGGGGTCAGCGCCCTCTGGAGAGATGACAGCGATTGGTAAGTGTGACTGAGCTCGGACTGCAGTCCGCCTAAATGTGTTGTAGTTTTGAGGATCGCTGTACATATTTGACTTCGCCTGTTGTCTCCTTTATCAGAAGGCTGAGGGATCTGAATTAGCTCTCTCAGTGCGTCCGCTGTCTCCTCTAAGAGCTTGTTTAAGATCGCGCTCTTAGAGAGGATCATCCCTCCCACATATTGTGGGAGATGTTTAAGGTGAGACTCTAGCTGCCCTGAGAGCTCTCCTTCCGTCTTTGGAGAGAGTGTCGCTAGCCAAGTGAACGTTGCCTCATCACTGGTATCTATATCTCTCACTCGATAGCCACGTGGCCAGGCGAGAGAGAAGAATCGAGCCAGATCTTGTCCTCCCCATATGGCATTCCACTGTGTCTTTGTCCACTGATCACGCTTATATTTAACCGCCTTTGTTAAGCTCTCTGCGACCTTACCCTCTAGTGTACATCTGGCAGCCTCTCTTAAAAATCGATGATCATAAGCCAAGCGTTGGGAAGGGAGCATGACCCGACCGAGTGGTCCATTACGATAAGCGATCAAACGAGTGAGAGGGCAATCAGGGAGCCCCAAAAATTCTCTAATGTTTAAACTTGGTGGATCAGGGAGAGTGAATCGACGATCTTTTCTTGAGGGTAAACGCACTCCTAGAGCTGCTCTCTCAATCGTCTGACGCGAGATCACTCTGAATGAACCCTCTTCACTCCTCATTACCTCTTGGAGCTCTTCGAGACTAGAGAGATAACTCGTCATCTCCTTCGAGAGCGACGATGGAGGGCTACAGGCTAAAGGTGAGAGCGAGAGCATCACCCACAGACATCTACGAGTAAATCGCCTTACTGAGCGATCGAATGAGCTACATAACATAGTCTGACCCTCCACTGTGACATGACCTGTCGCGCTACCAACTCCTATTGGATGAGTGATCACGCTGAATCGTCGCAGTGGTAGGTAATGAGGATTAATCTCGCTTAGTCACTATAGAAATTAGTCACTATAGAAATTAGTCACTATAGAAATTAGTCATTATAGAAGGAGTCGTAGATCTCCATATGGTTGGCGCTCACTACATTACGCTTCACCTTGAGTGATGGAGTGAGCTCGCCGCTCTCTACTGAGAAGTCAGCGCTCAGGATCTTCCATTTCTTAATGGTCTCATATCTATTAAGCGTGTCATTCACAGTATTGAAGGTCTCGTCAATTACCTTTTGAGCGTCAGGGTGTGCAGTGAGCTCTTCATAGCTCCCCGAGAGACCTCGCTGTGCAGCCCATCCCGTCAAGGCGTCTTGCTCGAGTGTCACCAAAGCCGAGAGGAATTTCCGCTTATCCCCGTGGATCACAACTTGGCTGATCAATGGACAAGAACTCTTCAGCTTACTCTCGATATTTTGGGGAGCGATATTCTTACCCCCAGCGGTGACAATGATGTCTTTCTTTCGACCGGTGATCTTGAGGAATGGACCATCAAAGGCACCTAAATCACCACTGTGAAACCATCCATCGTCCTCTAAAGCCTCTTTGGTCGCCTCGGGCTTATTCCAATACCCTTGGAAGACTCCACGACCTCTGATCATGATCTCGCCATCTTCTGCGATTTTAACTTCAGTCCCTTCGAGGACTGGCCCGACTGTGCCGATTTTCGTCTGATCCGGGCGGTTCACACAGGTCGCTGCTGAGGTCTCGGTGAGTCCATACCCTTCGAGAATCATGATCCCCGCATGCTTATAAAAATAAGCGATATCAGGCGGAAGAGGCGCACCTCCAGAAATAAAGAAGCGGAGACGTCCACCAAACTTACCTTGCAAGCCAGCGGCGAGTTTGGGGATAAAGACTTTTTGAGCAATACTCCACCCTAGTCCACCGGGAGTTTGACCGTTCAACTCAGCCACTGTCGCTTTCTCTTCTTGCTTAAGACCCCATCGAGCGATTTTACCGGCGACGCCAGGTTTGCCCTCTGCTCCGCTCTTCACGACCGCATACACCTTCTCGAAGATACGTGGCACTGACGCCATAAAGGTCGGCTTAACTTCACCCATGTTCTCAACGACTTTGGGGATCGACTCAGCGAACGCCATCACGTGACCTAACCTGAACCAAGTAGCCTCTAGAACTTTAGCGAAGATGTGAGCGAGCGGCAAAAATAGGAGCTGAACATCATCAGGAGTGATCAACCCTGTATCAGCGATTCCTTCTGCCTCATACACCATATTATCATGGCTGATCATCACACCTTTAGGCCTTCCGGTCGTCCCAGAAGTATAGACAAGAGTGAGGAGATCATCTGGCTTAACGCCTTCAGATCGAGCATCAACGACTTCTTTTTCAGCTTTATAATAATCTGCACCATTGGCCAAGAAGGTATCGATGGTAGTGACCCAATCACCGACCTCCTCTTGAGTCTCGGCTGAGATCGGCTCAAAGGAGACCACTCCGACGACACCTGAGAGCTGATCACGAATTGAAGAGAGCTTCTTTACTTGAGCCTCATCTTCAACGAAGACATATTTTACCTCTGCATCATTGATAATATACTGAACATCATCAGCGATACTGCTCTGGTAAATAGGCACTGTTGTACAGCCTGAGATCAAGATACCAAGATCTGCTGTAATCCAGTCAATCCTTGTGTTAGCGAGGATCGCGATCCGTGACCCAGGCTCAAGTTGAGCAGATACGAGCGCAGCAGCGATAGAGGTCGCGGTGTCTTTAAGGTCATTCCAAGTGACGTTTACCCATTGACCATCGCGCTTTAGCTGGGCCGCAGTTTGACCGCCATGTCTCTCAACTGTGTCTTTAAATATACTCGTGATCGTACTCATTGATGATGTATCCTGTCGAAATTAGCTCGCGTCAGCTCAAGTATAAACTGCGCTATTTGTGTGTACCTTAGATCATGAGTGTTCTTAAACTAACAGCACCCATGATTGACTCGCGGTAAGATTAAACGACAAATGTAGTTATTTACAAAGAGCTTTCTACAACTAGAGTCATCATATCCGCTTATCTATAGATTAAACTGATAACCATCAGTAAAGCGGTCACCGGTAAGGCAGACCGAATAATTTTATGCCCGCTCTCTGATAATGAGAGATGAACCCCTAGAGTCGCTCCCAAAATACTCCCCAATGCGATCACTGCTCCAAAGAGCCAACGAACTTGTCCATACCACATGAACATCAAGAGTGTAGGTATTGTTAATGTCAGAAGATATAGAGCTTTGACCGCTGTCCCTCTAACAAGGTCGAAACCACAAAAAAATCGTAAGAGGTAGAGAGATACGAGACCGATTCCTGCCTGAAGAAAACCACCATAAAAAGAGACCACAAAAGCGGCGATATGCTGACAAACTTTACCCTTTGGTGGAGGAGGAGGGTCTTGAAATAGGCGTCTTGGCGCTCCAATCGTAAAGAGCGCGATCATCGCTAAACATATCTGAATCACTAGAGCCATGCTCGATTGACTCAACCTCAATGAGACCCAAGGTCCCAATATACCACCTAAGAGCGCATAAAAGAGTAAAAAGCCTATTCGCTCTCCCTTAAATGTACCTCGTCTCCAAAACCCTATGGCTGCGCTCATGGTCTGTAAAACTCCACCAACTCGATTAGTGGCGTTGGCAGCATGAGGCTCTAGCCCTAGCATCATGAGCGCTGGGAGAGTTAAAATAGAGCCACCACCAGCGATGGTGTTAATCAAACCAAAGAGCGCTCCAATGATCAGTAATGAGCCTATTGTTACAGTCGATAGATGCTGCGAGAGATCAACAAAATTTAGGTTCAACGTCTAAGGTCCTGTTGTATGTTTATAAGCGATTGAATCTGATAGTAAATGTGCATACTTTAAAACAGAGCGACGTTCTCTCTGCTAGGATTAGTTTTGTCTAGTCGCTGAATATCAGCATCAGCTCGCAAGAAGCGATCCATAGAAGCGATCCTTGAGCAAGATAAGAGGCCAATAAACGACATGATATGGCTTGATGACCAACTCCATCTATTCCCCTCTCCCTTGCAGGCTCCTCTTGAGCAGGATATCATCGCCATTGGAGGGGACCTAAATCCTCGGCGACTCCTCTTGGGCTATTCACTAGGCCTTTTTCCATGGTACAATGAAGGCCATACTCCTATTCTATGGCAGTCGCCAAATCCACGCTTCGTGCTCCTTCCCGAGCTCTTAACCGTGAATCGTAGTTTGAGACGTGCCATCAATCGAAGTGATCTTCTGCTAACCATCGATCTGGCTTTCAGTGAGGTGCTCTCCCGATGTGCGGCAGTAGAGAGGCCTGATCAAGACGGGACCTGGCTTAATCCCAATCTGATCTCAGCGCTCACCTCTCTTCATCACCTCGGGTATGCTCATAGTGCTGAAGCTTGGCGTGATGGTAAGCTCGTGGGCGGATTATATGGGGTCGCTATGGGGGGCATTTTTTATGGGGAGTCAATGTTTACAGAAGAACCTGACGCCTCTAAGGTCACCTTCGTCGCCTTAGTGAAAGCCATCACCAAAGCGGGATTTAGATTGATCGACTGTCAAGCTCATACCCCACATCTTGAGCGTTTTGGGGCGATCAATATCTCTCGACCTCACTTCCATGCGCTTCTCCGCGAATATATACGAATACAGCCTCACTTCCCTTCAACCGCTGACTTACGGTGAAGAAAGACATTATGAGATCAAGACAGCTCTTCAGAGGTTAGAGCGCTCAAAACGATCACTCAACGGATCAATCAGCGCGCCAAGAACCGCGGTAGCAAAACTGCCAGAAGGCAAGGTAAAGCTCAGCCTTACGTTCGTCTGTCCCCCTATCGCGACTTCAGAGCTCGCTGAAAGGTGGCGAGGGATCAATAATGATGGGCGACGATCGCCTCTCCAAGCCTTAGCGAGCCCGCCTCGCCTTTGTTCGTTGAGCCCCCATTCCTCATAAAGTCGCTCTTCTCTCTGTTTTGCTAACCCTTGAGCAGGAAACAGCTTAGGGCCAACCATTGGTCCAAGGACTACGATCTCTCCCCGCCTTAAGCGTTCAGTGTCAATCTGCGGTTCAGTCGAGTAAAACGTTCCCCCCTCAATCTTTCTGCAGACATCACCCTCAATCACTTCGTGAATAAGACCGTCATGAATCCGCTCACCGATCCATAAGTTAAAAAGGGCGCTCTGTAATGCAGATAAGGCAAGCTTAATATCTCTCTTCTGCTTACCTTTGAGCCTCTTCAAAGAGCGAGCCTCCGCGGCTCTATCTAAAAACATCAGCGCTCGATCGACATTATCACGAGAGGGGTTATCAGGATCTTGCAAGATCACCCCCTCCGGACTCATCGGGGGAGAGTAGCCCTCAATAGGACGACGCTCATACCATGGTCGACCAAATCGCTGTTGTCCAAAATAATTAGGGATTCCACGGCGCATTCTAGCGAGCGCATCAGGGAGACGCTCGGGGTAGGTGACGTGTGAGACAAGAATAGAAAATGTGTTCCCTACATTGTGACCGAGACGGAGTTTTTGGCGATGGGCAGCACAGCAGAGGAGCTGAACCTCAGGATCATTTGAGGTCAATCTCTCAGGCGTTGTGGGGAAAGTGAGCCACTGAGTCGTCAGTGCCTTTTTATCTTTTCTGCCTGCATAACCGACCTCACCGACAGATAAACCGCTCGCCTCGGCGATCGCCGAGACCGCCTCTTCGGTCGTTCGGTTACACTTTAGGATCAGAGCCATAGCGTGCTCACCCTCACCGCTAGGGTAATACTTGGGGACCTCATGCACCATAAAGTGACTCGGGTCCTCAGTGACGATTCCACCTAGCCCAAGGTCGGTGGGCTGCTGCTGGTGCGTCTCTAAATGGGGGCAAGTGACAGAGCCTGCCAAATAGTGGCGAGCGCTAGGATGGGCTACAGTGATACGCTCGCTCATCTTTACCCCTAAGCCTCAGCGCCCTCTGTAGACGCTAACGCTACAGGGCCGGTTCGACGATCGAGGAGTTCAGCGAGATCAAGGACCTCAACATCATCCCCTTTATCACGGCCTTTTACGCCATCATCGACCATGGTCATACAGAAGTTACAGGCGACCGCGATCACTTCTGGCTTAGTCTCTAAGAGCTCATCCGTTCTAATGTAATTAACTCGCTCTCCGACGTCCATCTCCATCCACATTTGGCCACCGCCTGCACCACAACATAGGCCTTTTTGACGATTGCGCTCTGCTTCAACGAGCTTAACATCAGGCATGGCCCCTAATATATCACGTTGAGGGTCATAGATGTCATTGTAGCGCCCTAAATAGCATGAGTCGTGATAAACAACTCGCTTCTCGTCGCCGGCGCTCTCAGGCTTAAGTTTGCCTTCTTTAACCAGTTTAGAGAGCAGCTCCGTGTGGTGAATGACCTCATAGTCTCCGCCAAACTGGGTATACTCATTCTTTAGCGTGTTTAAACAGTGAGGGCAGTGAGTGACGATCTTCTTTACCCCTTGTTGGTTAAGTGTATCGACATTGTTTTGAGCCATTGTTTGGAACAAATATTCATCGCCGAGTCGTCGTGCAGAGTCACCTGTACAGGCCTCCTTCTTTCCAAGAACTGAGTAATCTACACCAGCCTTCTTCATTAAGCGGGCCACCGACTGGGTGACCTTCTGAGCGCGGAGGTCTGTGGCTCCCGCACAACCGACCCAATAGAGGAATTCTGAAGGTGCTTTCTTGTCCCATACCGGGACTTCCACCTCGAGATCTTGAGTCCACTCAAGTCGCTTGGTCTTAGCGACTCCCCAAGGATTCTTTTTACGCTCCATAGCCTTAAGCGCTTTACTAGAACCATGACCAGCGGCGCCCTCACTCATTGTCATGTAGCGACGCATATCAATGATATCGGGGATATGCTCATTACCTACTGGGCACACCTCCATACACGCTCGACAGGTAGTACAGGACC
Source organism: uncultured bacterium (assembly GCA_943788935.1). Taxonomy (GTDB): domain Bacteria; phylum Myxococcota_A; class Bradymonadia; order UBA7976; family VGTA01; genus CAKZRU01. Next base: position 454,540 of record CALSSE010000003.1, read on the forward strand.
ATAAGACATCGGGATCGATCACCACTTGATCACGGACGCTCTCATCGCCACTCGTAAGCCACATTTTGGGATCTTCGGCGAGGTTAAACTCTCCACCTCTAGCTTTAAAGCGATCTTCCATGTGGTGCTTGAGGTCGACAATAACGCTCATCGGCTTGAGCGGTTTGCCACTCAAAGCCGCCGGACAATTATCATTGCAACGTCCACACTCGGTGCAAGAGAGCCCATCAAAGACCTGCTTCCAGCTTAGATCTTCCAAATTCCGAGCACCAAAATACTCCGGCATCTCGTCTTCATCTTCATCTTCGAACTCAAGGTTCATCTTTCGTAGGGCCCCTTTAGGCTCTAGAGACATAAAGAAGATATTAAGTGGAGCCGCGAAGACGTGGCTATGCTTACTCCATGGTACATAGTTGGAGAAGAATAAAAGGGTAACCAAGTGACCCCACCACGCGATATGGTAGCCAGTCGTCAAGGTCTCTGTTGAGGTCCCGTTGAGCCATGTAGCGAAGAACCCACTGAACCAAATATACCCTTTAAGTCCAAGCTCAGCTTGGTGCTCAGGGAGCGCATAGTAACATGCGGTCTGAGCCACCTCACAAGACATGAGGCTAAAGATAAAGAAGATGGTATACATGGCGTCTTTAGTGAGAGGTAACCTCTCTGGCTTAATCACTGTTCTGTTTATGAAAGCCATGCCCAAGCCCACGATACACAGGAATCTAAATGTATCAGCAAGACCCTGATAATAGGTGTCGCTAAAAGGCAGGTGGAAAAGGTGTTCTGTCTCTACTGCAGATTCTAAGGCGAGCACCTTAAACAGCCCATCACTCACAAAGTTGATGGTGTCAACGCTTAAGACCACGAAGGCCCCAAAGATGAACATGTGCAGGATCCCGCTGTACAAGTAGCCATTTCTGGGGAGACGCTTTTGTAGCAAGACGTAAGTGATGACATTACCGATACGCGACGGAATATCATTCCATCTCACATCATCTCTAGTCGCCAATTTGACTTGTTTAAAGCGCATAAAAATGGCGGTGACAAAAAAACCTCCGGCGATTAGTAAACAAGCTAAGAAGGCGGCGGCGGTGAGGCCACCGGAGATTGGGTGATAAGAACTCATCTCTGCTCTGCTCCCGATGTGGAAAGATTTATAAAATTGATTAGACCTAGCGACTTACCCATCGTTGTGTACTAGAGGGCTAAGATCGACTGACTCAACTCGAAGTATTTCTGAGACGAGGTGAGACACATACGCAGAAGGCATAGCGCACTTATACACATATTGCTACCCTGCAGTGCGCACAACATGTGCATATCATTATCACAGACGGACAACAAATACAGATCAGTGAAGTACAACGATCAAGGAGACTTAGAATGTTCCTGACCGCTAAAGAGAAATTATCTCAAGGGCTCATGGAGAGGAAGGCTCCTCACTCACTCTCTCGGAGAGTCACTCTAAGTTTTCTATTATTCACAGTCTGCTCAGTCGTTTTTATGTCACCGATTAAGCTAGAAGCTCAGCCATCAACACACACTCAATCGAATGTTCAATCAATTCGCCGACAGATAGAGACCGAGAGGACCAATGCCCTCGATCGATTGATCGCAATCAGTGATAAAATCACTAAAGCAGAGCTTTTACAGAGCCTCTCTCTCCTCAGAATCTCCGAAGTTAAGACCTTTATCAGTGATCACTTAGCTCACCCTGATCACGAGGTGAGGAGAGCCGCTTACTTTGGTCTCGCCATGCTCTCCTTTGTAAGCCCGGCCTCTTGGGTGCCTGCTCATCTCAAAAGTATTGATGGAGGCGCTTACAAAGATCGTATCGCGATATGTGATGCTTTAGCTCTTAGCCTTCATCCTCATGCCGCCTCAGTGGTCTTCGATGTATACTCCTCTCTTACCCTAGAGCCGACAGCTCCCGAGAGTCTGATGACCCTTGACCATTGCCTCAGTGCCGGTTTGACTCTCGCTCACCAAGGTCGACCACTCCGTTTAAGTCGCGCCCAAGCTCTGCGATTGACCTCGCTTAAGCCGCTCACCCCAACGAGCGATAGAGCGCTCAACTTGATCTCTCTTCTTCACAGTTCACCCCACCTCATCGACAACGAAGATCGCGCTGACATCGTGGAGTACTTTAATGAAATACTCAGAGATATCCTCCGTTTACATAAACTGTCCATGCGCTTGTTCGCTATTAAAGGCCTCTCAACTCAAGAGCTCTTAAGTGTGATTTCACCTTGGTGGGGCATCGGTCGACTCTCGCTAGATTATCAATCCAATGAATTCTCAAGCGCAAAAGAGCGAGACCGGTACTTACTGATCACCGCCGAAGCAATGGGCTCCGAAGAGACCGCCCCCTTAAGCCCCATCATCCTTCAAAAGTGGCTAGATCGACTCGAACAATATATGAAGTCGGGTCAAGTTCCTAAGCTCTCTAGAGCACTGAGTCGTCGCTCTGTCATACCCTATCTTCAGCTCTTTAGATCGCTCCTCAACTTGAGGCGCCACCCTAAGACTCTCGCTCGGGAGGCGAGGAGAGGTCTTAGGATCCTCGATGACCTAAAGCAACTTAATAAGGCTACACGAGCGGCGCGAGCACATTATACTACTAATGACCATGTTGACGGCCTTATCGATCAACAACTCTATCAACATCTTAAGTGCCACCTCTCCGCCTTAGTCGACCATAGCGTCAGGAGGCTACGTCTACTACCGGGTTGCATCGAACACTCTGAGTTACTCCCTGTGGTCTATCTACTCTCTCGGAGAACCATGAGTCAATGGGGAACCCATGCCCAAACTCGTTCATTGAAGCGACTTTATGAACTCCATAAGAGCTTTGGTTCTTCAGCTCATTTTGGGGCTGAACAGTTAACACAAACCTTAGTGACCCTGACCCCTATGGGGAGACGAAAGACTTGGGTTATTGATCGTATTAAAGAGGCGCTGAATCAATCATCACTCATCTCACAGATCGCTATTGAAGCGATCGCTGAACACCACATAAGCTCACTACAGAGTCAAGTTTCTGATCGAATAGAGGACGCTTTTCAGCGAGACGAATATGCGGTGATAATGATAGGGATGAAATGCCTTGAAATGCTCAACTCCGACCTGCTCTGGCCATGGGTCCATCGACTTATTCAACATCATTATCCTGAGATTAGACTACTGGGTTATGCGCTTCAGAGTAGAGCACCTACACAAAATAAGACCCAAGCTCTCCACCCCTCCTCGACTCACACTCTCCAGAGGTCCAAAGGAAAACTTAAAGGGTCAGGGCTAGCTTGGGGCCAGAGATCAAACGCTCAGACTCTGAGGATTCAGCTCTCCACCGGAGAGATCGTTTTACGGGTCTCTCCACATGCCTTTAATTTACTTAAAACACTTGAGTTAGCCATCGTTCATAAGATGTTTGAGACTGGAGTCGTCACCCAAAAGAGTCAACATCGTGTCACCTTTTCAGCTCATTTAGACCGAGAGTGGTCTTCTTGGATTTACCCTCCTCGGAGTGAGCCGAGTGATCGTCTCAACCCTCTCCCGCTTCATCACACTTGGGTGTTGACTTGGGATCCTCTGATTTTTGATCATTATAAAGAGGGTTGGGTCTTCTCTAGATCTACGGAAGCCCTCGACTTAATGAAACATGGAGTGATCGCAGAGGTCATAGAAGGAGCGGAGTACCTAGAGACAGCGCTCATCGGTGATCGATCACTCTCCGCAACAATTTCCACCCAATGAAAACCTCGATCCTCGAAGGTTCCTTGTAAGGTATCGCGCTCTTAAAGAGAGAATCGAGCAGATACTCAGCTCAAAATATGTTACCCTCTTCATTCATTATTTGATAAAAGACCACGCATAATTAATAGAACAGTTCAATAGGTCATCATCATCATGACCATATTAGAAAGGGCTGATGAGATGGTTATGAAACAAGATATTGAGACGTTACAACAAGCAATAGGTGGCCTTGGCGCCACCGAGCTATTGGTTATCTTTGGGATCGTCGTGCTCTTGTTTGGTGGATCAAAGCTCCCGCTTCTCGGTAAATCTTTAGGAGAAGGGATCAATAACTTCAAAAAGTCATTCAAGGATGATGATGATGTACAGGTCGCTGATGTACAGGTCGCTGATGTACAAGTCGCTGAGGTACAGGTCGCTGAGGTGAGCTCAACGACCGAAGTTGGCACTGACACATCAAAACCTGCGCCCGAGCTAGAGAATCAACCCTCCTCTAATAACGAAGGTTAAGACTCAAAGAGCTCGATCACCTGTAGTGCTGATGAGTCACTACTCGATGACTCATATTGACGATTGATCGCCGCTTTTAGCGGAGCGGGAAGCGCCGGTTCTCTTAAGATAGACTCGCGATCTTCATATGAACACGTAGATATCAAGGCGCAACGTAGAGCTAAGACACTATATGGGTTCAACGCTAAGGCCCGCTGTATCTCTCTACGTTGCCCCCAAATGGGGTGTTCAAAGATCATCAACAAGGACTTCGTGGACTGAGGACGACGACAAACGATCCTTAAGATTAACTCCTCAGTAAGTCGTGGATTCTGTAGGAGATGTTTAAGAACGATAGGATCAGAGTCATTGAGTAATATCTCAATACTATTAGCCGATGGTCTTCTCGCTAAAGCTCGCCTCTCCCCGAGAGTCAAGGCTCTCCCTGTGGCATCGACAGTTGGCTGCGATGAACTCTCCGTCGAGGGATGGTTAGAAGGCATAAGCGCTGACCATAAGGTCGCTCTTGTAAGCTCTAGTCGCTCTTGTTTTGCAATGACCAAGAGCTTGACTTGATAAGCGGTTGATAACCCTAAAAGAGCGCTCAATGTAGGTTTAAACAAGGATCTCTCCTCAGTACTCCCCCAAGCGCCTCGCTCAAACGCTGCTTCACATATCCATAAACCTCGTAGTCTAAAGGCTTGATCACCAGTTAACCAGGCGCTCAACTGACTCTTCACCATAGAGAGCTCTGACAGAGCGCTCAGTGAAGCTAGCGCCTCATGAGCAGTAACGCGACGAAGTGCTAGCAGATCTTGGTCGTCAGTCATTCGAAGAAGGTCACCTCTACATCAGCCCTTGGGAGTTGATCTCGTTTGAGACGATGTCCCTTCTTTAATGAGATGATCATCGTGAATTTTTGGCTTCTCCCCTCCGCTAGATTGACGGTTGAGTTCATCGTTTTCTGAGCTTCACTCTGGGTCTCTAGCTCTTTTGGATCAGCCGCAGAGATCGATTCTGGAGAGAGATATTCACAGCATCCGAATTCAAGACGTTGTATCCAAGGAGTATCAGACTCTTCCGGTGAGCGGAGCGACATGCGGAGCAAAACGGTCTCTAAGCGATGAGCGCTCTCATTGAGGACAACGCCCTGGACCACGAAGAGGCGTTTAGAGAGAGGATTCACAGATAGAACATTGGCGACGGCGCTTCCCTCATTGATCACTACTGTCGTTTGAACACCCGGCTGTCTTAGCTTATCGAGCTCTTCAGAGTCTAGCGAGGGTCCATTGATCGTCTTGATCGTCTCTCCATAAGGGTCACTCAAGAGACGTGTCATTCCCACTTGAGTCGCCATAGCTATGAACCAAGCAAACACAGCGACAATCAGAGTGAGCACAAGCAAAGAGCGCCTTCGTCCCTTATAAATATCAGATGCATCACTAGGGTTGTAAGCTGTTTGAGGAGGTGGCGTCAGCGCTTCAGGGATCGCTTGATACTCATTCCATGGTTGTGGATCATTACCTTTGGCTGTTTGGTAGGCAGGAGGTGTTGAGGAAAGGGGAGAGAACTCCGCTAGTTTTCGACTTTCTTCTTCCTCTTGCTCAACGATGCTCTGCGTCGTTTGATTAATGGTATTGAGATTAATTTGGATGGATGGACGAGCGACATCACTAGTGTTTTGAGGGTTTGGGGACACTACCGACTTTGGAGATCTAGCGTTTTGCTCAAACCCGAATGGAGGCTCTTCCCCCACAGCAGAGTGGCTTCCTGTCACGGTACGTGTCTTACTTACCGGTGCTGGCGTGTATCCAGTTTTTGAGGTGGCAGGGCCAGGTTGATTAGCTTGAGAATCGTCAGCCATAAGTCTCTTGTCGATATCTGTGTGGAGAGAGAAATGAATCGATCAACTCACATAAGAGTGATCAGCTAGACCTAAATACGTCAGATGTTGAAACCCAAGCTCACATTAATATTTGTCTGATGGGGCGTCCACATGAATTCAGAGGTGATCTTAAGTACACCAAACATAAACCGGAGACCTGCGCTCGCTCGATGGATTGTCTCTTCGGTTCGAGAGAAGACAAAGGCTGTTGAACCTGCGTTCATGTTACCCGCTCCCGAAGCCGCTGACCCTGGCGCATCATAAATACCAGGTGTAGCATCTAATGTATTGCTGCCCGCGAAGATCATTACTGGTTGATAAGTGACAAATGGAGAGATATTGACCATCCCTAAAACACCGAATCGTGTCCCTAAAGCGACACCATAGCTGACCATACTCAGATCAAGTTGAGTGCTCCCAATCATTCGATTCGCTTGACCGCGAATACTAAAGTCTATGGGGAAAGATCGTACCGCTTCATTCAATGCCCACTTGACACCCGCACCCATCGTCCACAGCTCACTGTTAAGTAGGTAGCCAAGCTGACCCTGAAGCTCAAAAGAGTATGGGAGGCCCTTGCGAAGAGTGAAACGAGTACTGGTCAGCTGAGAAGGAGGAGTCTGACTATTAATCGCGCTAGCCCACGAGCTCGCATCATCGCTGAGGTTTGAGAAGGCAAAGCTAAACTCTGTCTCCACAGCGTTAATCCCGATGGTGTTGGCAGGAGAGAGCTCGATCGGCGCTAAAGCGAGCCCATAAGCTCTAGCGAGCCCATTGAAGGCGGTTTGATTTGGCACCGGCCAAAGACTATCACAATCAGTGCAGAGCCCATGTAGATTGGGGTCTAAATCAAGGGCCTCTGCGGTGCTCCCCATAGAGATGGTCAGCGCGAAGGAGATAAGAATCGCGTAGAAGCATGAGACCAATGGATTACGCATACTGTCCTCTTTAGCTAGAACAAATATAAACATACGGGACATCTAGCTGTAGCCCTCGAATGGATCAGAGTAGCAATAAAGTAAGCCTCTCATCGCGACGCTGTCAAGCCTCACCATGATCTGAGAACGGATCACACATTCGGAGGACCCAAGATAAATTTAAAGTCGAAGGAGAGCTCACGCTCAGCGGATCGCGCTGCGCTCTTTCCGCTCACGCTTTTCTTTACAAATAATACAGAGGGTGGTCACGGGACGGGCTCGAAGCCTCTTGAATCCAATCCATGCCCCACACTCATCACACCACCAATAATCACCCTCTTCAAGGCGCTGTAACGATTGTTCTATCTTATCGAGCAACATACGCTCTCTACGTCTTAAACGGAAAGTCAGAGATTGATTTTGATCTACTGAGGCTCGATCAATATCATCAGCGAGCTCTTCGAGATCAATTGTCATATCCTCGGTCAGAGTACGCTTGACGTTCTGAAATATCTTAGTTCGCTCTTCAAAGAGAATCTGGCGAAACTCAGCGATTCTCTCGTCGAGAACCTCTTCGGTCACCCCCTCAAAGTCCGCTTCTTCCCTCACATCGCCCGGTAGGCTCTCAGTGGTCATAATGGCTCTCCTTAAGTGACTCACGAGTTGAAAGTGATTTTCGCGTTTTAGAATCTAAGTTATTAGACATATCACTTACTCGTTCTACACCATGAATGCTGTCCATATTTCAAGAGATTTGAGTAATTGAGGTGACAAAATATCTCATTCAGCGTTGATCATGACCTATGACTCTTCACAATATGAACTTCATCTACGGTCTCCTTGTTGTTGAACTTTTGGACACTTTCAGTGATACAAGACATCAAACTACCTATACTGTGAGGGAACATTATGAAAGATAACCGCACCTACTATGACGATTTTGCTGCGTGGTACGAAAAAGAGCGGCATGGTGGCTATCATGCCATGATCGATGAGCTACAAACCGACCTTGTGAAGACATATTGTGCAGGAAAAGACATCCTTGAATTAGGGTGTGGCACAGGGATGATCCTTAGAGAGATCCACCCGATTGCCCAAACCGCTAAAGGGATTGATATCAGTCCGGGGATGCTCGAACAGGCGAAAGCGAGAGGGCTAGATGTCGTTGAGGGTTCAGCGACCTCTCTCCCTTTCGAGGACAATTCGTTCGACGTTATTTACTCTTTCAAAGTACTCGCCCATATAGAAAACATCTCCGAAGCGATGAATGAAGTCGCTCGGGTTCTCAGACCAGATGGCGTCGCCTTTTTAGAGTTTTATAACCCACGTTCATTTCGAGGGTTGATTAAGAGGCTAAAACGCCCCACTGCAGTGAGTGAACAGACTCATGATGAGGAGGTTTACACTCGTTATGATACTCTAGAAGAGGTGAAATCTTATCTACCTGAGACCTTGGATGTGTCTTCTATTCACGGCGTCAGAGTCTTTACACCCGCAGCGCTCTTCCATAATATACCATTGGTCGGTAGCGCGCTTCGTGGCTTAGAGTGGTGGTCACGTGATCAGCAGTTTTGGTCTAAGTTTGGTGGATTCATGGTTGTTCGAGTTCAGCATACCTAAGTCAAATCAAGCGACTTATGTTCGATCCGGCCTCTTATCACTGATCAAAGATAAAGTGAGAGGGTCTCATTGTGTTGTGGACCTAGACTCTCCCAAGACCATAGCGCTTGGGCGGTCTCTTTCATCCGCTCACGATCTTCAGTTGTGATACTCTCCGCTTGATCAGTCAGCTGTTGATAAATGGCCTCACGTAGTGAGTCGATCGTCGGCTCTATCCGACAGACTAACGGGTCGGGGAGTCTACTCAGAATAGCGTTTACACCTCCGGCAGTTGTCGCCACTAGAGTACACCCATTAAGCGCTGCCTCTCGAAGAGCTAAGGGAGCTCCTTCAACCCGTCGCCCGAGCGTTCGACTTGGCGCGACAAAAATTTGAGTAATCGATAACAAGGCATCTCTTTGGGAAGGTGAAAGCTGACCGAGGTATTGTAGATTTACCTTCAGGGATATTGACCTCTCTCGAAGAGACTGAAGCTCGGGACCCTCCCCAGCCATCAACCATAGAGCCCGTTGCCGTTGCGCTTGAGGCAAGGTAGCAAAGGCGTCGAGCAGAAGGTCATACCCCTTAATTTTTACAATTCTGCCAACAGTAGAGAAGATCAACAGGTCATCTCTCGAGATTAAACTTCGTAAATACTCCACATATTGTGGACAAGGATTTGGAAGGGAAACCCCCATAGGCAATGTCTTCATCGGTGTAAACCTCGTCGATGGATCGATCAACTGCCTCACTCTTCGCTCAAGATCTTCGCTGACGCAGACCACCCCTCGCCCGAGAGCAAATAGCCTCTTGGCTAAAACCTTACGAAGATACTTTCCTATTGGGAGACTCTCTAGGAGAGCGATGTCACCCCCATGACAATACACAAGTGGCCTTTGTCTGTATGCGATCCAGGCACAAGGGATCGCCCAATGAGCGATCACAACAGGAGATTCGTCCGTTAATGAATCGATCTTACTATCTCCTGTGGTCAGAGAGGAGAGCGATCTCAATAAGTCTCGATAAGCTGCTCGTAATCGAAGGGTATTTATACCGAGCCCCCACAAGCTCCTGATCGGTGAAGCGCTCAATTCATCAGGAGCACCACTGCGTAAACTCTCTCCATACGGAGTCACTCTGATCACCTCGATCTCTTGGTCGATGCTAAGGTTTCTTTGATCATCGATGATATGGGGGCTTGGAGTAGAACTCTTTTGAGAGCGATCAAAACAGACCACGATCACTCGCCATCGCTCCCTAGGATAGAATGAGTTTAAGGTCTGAACAAAGTGACCCGAGAGATCATCTTCGGCGCATGGGTAACTAGTGGTTAAGCAAATAAGAGGTCTCGGCCTCACACCCACTTTACTACTCATGAGTGTCCGTTTCCCTTTTTCTAAGAGTCCTGTGACGTCTCCTAGGATTGAAACGACGAGCGACTGTACGAATAAATACCCCCATAAGCGGAAAGATCACTCTCGGTATGGAGAGTTTTGACACCTCAGTGTCGTAGATTGGAGTAACCGGTACTTGAGCGATCCGTCCCCCTGCCTCATAGATCCTAATAAGTACGTCATTAGGAAACCCATAACGGGGATATAGCTCGGCGAGCGGTAATGAGCTTAGCCAATGGAGGTTAAGCGCAGTGTATCCGCATTGAGCATCTCTCAAGGACAGTTTATCAATCAAGCGTCCTGTGATGATAGACAGCACACGATTCCCCCAATATCGAATCGCAGGCATTCTCTGCCTCACCTCCGGATGGGTCATCCGTTCGCCCTTCACGTAGATGACCTCATCGCTCAAAGCATCTACTAAACGTATGAGCTCCGCAGGATCCATCTGTGCGTCGGCTCCCATCACCACCGCCACATCTGCCTTCAGTCCCGCCGCTGCAAGATAGCCAACACAAATCGCTCGACCAACCCCGGCATTATCAGGGAGGGTCAACACCTGCACTGTGAGATTTACTTCCCCCATCTCTGCCGCGTATGCCAATGCTCGTTTTCTCGTCGCGTCAGTGCTAGCATCATCGACAATAATAACGCTTTTAACGATACTCGGGATGCCTGCTAAAGTGACGGGGAGCAAACGCTCTTCTTGATAGGCGGGGATCACAACCGCGATGTGTAGAGGCTCACTAGCCTTGTTTAAGAGGCTCAATCCTATCTCCTGATCTCTTCATCAACAGACTCAGTTGAGCTCGATCACCCTAATGGCGATCAGCGCTCTTCTAATCTCTTTAGGACGCTAGCTAAGACTTGCTCTTTGGTTAAACCATAAGTTTCAGCGAGGTCGCTCATCGGCGCGCTCGCTCCAAAGGTGTCAACTCCAATATGAAGGGCATCGGCGCCGACAACCCCACCCCAAGGGAGTGTGATACCCGCTTCGACAGTAACGATCAGGCCTCGTCCTAAGATCTCTTGACGACGGACTTTGTCACCCGCCATAAATAGCTTAACGCTAGGCATGGAGACGACTCGAGCGATGACACCTCGCTCAGCGAGTCCTTGAGCGACCTCAACGCAGAGTGAGACCTCCGAACCCGTCCCTACGAGAGTCACATGCCTAGAGAGCGTTTCATTACTCTCAGGTCCATATGTATTAAGGACATATGCACCCTCTTGTAGCTCAGCGATCTCAAAATCCTGACGTCGAGCTAGCGCCGGTAACTTCTGTCGAGTTAACATTACCGCTGAAGGTCGTTGTGTCTCGGTCAGAGCCCACGCCCACGCGGCTGCCACTTCCACCCCATCGGCCGGCCTAAAATCTAAGACATTAGGTATCATACGGAGCGCCCATGCGTGTTCCACTGGCTGATGAGTGGGGCCATCCTCTCCCAAAAATATACTGTCATGAGTCAACACAAAAGAGGAGGGGATCCCGCTTAAGGCTGCCAAGCGTAGAGCGGGTCTCAAGTAGTCACTGAATACCAAGAAGGTTCCGTTAAATCCTCTAGCGCTCCCATGTACCGTTAAGCCGTTAGTGATGGCACCCATAGCGTGCTCTCGGACTCCAAAATGAAGAACTCGCCCCGAAGGTGAGAGACTGGCGTTCACCAACGATGATCCAAAAGAAGGCTCTGAGAAACTCAAGCCGTTAGAGCCACTGAGGTCGGCAGACCCCCCCATCAGCTTAGGATAGAGCTCTAAAGCTCTATTCAAAACCTTGTTGGACAGCTTACGAGTCGCGTCTCCATTAGAGGCCGCTTCGATCAATATTGGTAAGACCTCATCATAACCCATGCTCTCTGGCGTGATGAGCTGATAAGCTACCTCAGCGGCTCTTGGATGAGCGGCTGCCCACTCTTTCTCGAGCTGCCGCCAAGCAGAGCTACTGTTTGATCTATGAGCTCGGAGAGACTTCGCGATCTTAGTGACTTTAGCGGGTACTTTAAAAGGATCTGCTGTCCATCCAAGGGCCTCTCGAGTGAGCTTAATCTCGGAGTCACCAAGCGGCGCCCCATGACTAGAGCTGGAGTCCACCTTATTAGGACTTCCAAAGCCAATATGAGTGCGGCAGATAACGATTGTCGGTCGACCATCGCTAGTCCATGCTTTATCGACCACTTGGTTAAGCGCTTCAATATTATGACCATCGACCTTGATCACTCGCCACCCCATAGCGATGAAGCGGGTACCCACATCTTCGGTAAAGGATAAGGAGGTCTCGCCATCAATAGAGATCTTGTTATTATCATAGAACCAGATCAGGTCTTTGAGACGCCAATGTCCAGCGAGTGAAGCGGCTTCATAGCTGATCCCCTCCATCAGATCACCATCAGAGCAGAGCGTCACAGTCTTCTGAGCTGACCAAGGATGGTCAACGCCACCACCGGCCTTTACAACGCTTCGATCAAGCCGAGCAGCGGCTACCGCCATCCCGACTGAAGTAGCGCAGCCTTGACCGAGAGGCCCAGTCGTCATCTCTACACCAGGAGTATGACCTAGCTCTGGATGACCCGGCGTCAGAGATCCCATCTGACGAAAAGACTTAATATCGTCGATTGATAGATGTTCAGTGCAGAGATGCAGAAGGCTGTAGAGCAACATGGAGGCATGTCCACAAGAGAGCACAAACCGATCTCGACGAGACCATGTCGCGTCAGCAGGATCAAAATGTAGACCCTGAGACCAAATCGCTGTGGCGATATCGGCCAAGCCCATAGGAGCCCCTGGGTGACCAGAATTTGCTCTTTGGACGGCCTCAATAGATAAAAAACGAATGCTATCAGCGATGAGTCTAGACTCTTCAACGGTGAGATCCATCTTCAATGGATCGCTTGAGCGCACAGCGGTCATGTCTTACTCCTTATGTCTCATCTGATGAAAATATGAACTGCTTACTGCGTGAACGGATCGTCTCTAGGAGCTGAGCCTTAAACTCAGTGAGAGGCATCGTAGTCTGCTCCCGAACGCCATAGCGACGTAAGGTAACACTTCGAGCTTCTACCTCGTTCTCTCCGATAATTAAAACGTTAGGAATCTTAGCCGTCGCGGCGTTTCGAATGAGCTTATTGATACGCTCTCCCGAGGTATCAAGCTCTGCGCGAACCATCGACCCGCGTAATTGATCCACGATCTCCAGAGCATAATCATTAAAGCGATCAGCGACGGTTAAAATTCTCACCTGAACAGGCGCTAACCAAGTGGGGAAAGCGCCACCATAATGCTCGATAAGGAAGGCGACAAATCGCTCATGAGTACCGAGCGGCGCTCTATGAATAATGTAAGGTCTATGCTCTTGATTATCAGCCCCCACATAGCTGAGGTTCATTCGCTCAGGAACTGCGAAATCTAGCTGATTAGTGCTCGCGGTCTCTTCTCGACCGGTAACAGTCCTAAACTGAACATCGATCTTTGGTCCATAGAATGCTGCCTCACCCTTGACCTCTTTAAAGGGCAAGCCGCTCTCAATCATTGCCTCTCGAATAAAGTTTTGGCTCTTCTCCCAAGCCTCAGGATCATCGACATACTTCGCTTTACCTTTGGGATCTTCAGGATCCCAAGTAGAGAACCTCATGTAGTAGTTCTCAAGACCGAGGATCTCATAGAGTTGACGATGCATCTCCATCACCGCTAAGAACTCCTCTTTGAGGTTCTCCTCGGTGCAGTAGATATGAGCATCATTCATACACATCCCTCGGACGCGCAGCAGTCCGGAGAGTGATCCAGAGTCTTCAAAGCGATACACTTGACCATACTCAGCTAAACGAAGCGGCAGATCACGGTAAGAGCGTTTACGAGCAGCGAAGATACGGTGATGGTGTGGACAGTTCATCGGCTTTAGACAATAAGCCTCTAGAACGACCTCTCCCTCATCACTCTTCTCTTTTAGCTCCATAATGGGGTAAATGTGATCCTTGTAATAAGGGAGGTGACCAGTCTGATAATAGAGGTCCACTTTGGTCAAGTGAGGCGTACTCACTCGATCATAACCAGCCTTGAACTCGAGCTCTCTTGCCAGCGCTTCGAGTTCATCTCGGATAGCGTTTCCTTTTGGAAGCCATAGCGGCAAACCTTTGCCAACCTCTTCATCGATCACGAATAAGTCTAAGTCTTTACCTAGCTTTTTGTGATCACGAGCGAGGGCCTCTTTATGCGCTTTAACATGATCATTGAGCTCATCAGCGGTCTCAAAAGCCCACACGTAGAGTCGAGTCATCATCACGTTATTGGAATCACCACGCCAATAAGCACCGGCGACGCTCCGGATCTTGAAAGCCCCTTTTGGTAGCTCTCGGGTGCTCTCAACGTGGGGACCCTCACACATATCTAGAAATGGTCCATTCCGGTAGAAGCTCAGCGCGGCGAGTCCTCGCTTCTCGATAAGTTCTTGAGCATATTCCCGCTTATACGGTTCATTCATCTCATCAATACGCGCTAGCGCTTCTTCTGCAGAGAGCTCTTCGCGCTCGAATTTTTGATTCTTCTTGATGATCTGCTTCATCAATTTTTCGATCTTGGGGAAATCCTCCTCAGAGATCGGCTCAGGTAAAATAAAGTCATAATAAAAGCCATCAGTGATTGGAGGTCCAAAGCCGAGCGTACTCCCCGGTCTATAGGTGAGGACGGCTTGGGCGAGGACGTGAGCGAGGCTATGGCGGATACGATAAAGCTGATCGCCTCCTGCTTCTTCACTAGCTTCTTCACTAGACGGTGTATCTTGCTCGTTCATAAAGGAAGACTTTCTCCTTAAGCGCTACTGATCATCGACACGTTAAGATCACGATCGTGATCGATGATTAAGCTATATTTCGCTCTTTGCATAGCTCAATTTGTTGTGAGAATCAACGATCTAAGCGCAGAGTCTCATCAACCCTTTAAGACCTCCCATCTATTATTTGCTTGACCAACACCGCTTAGCCGATGATCGCTGTTCTGTGAACATTACTCTTCACTCAAATATAGCTAAAGATCGTCTTAATGATCTAATCTTCTCTAATAAGCGAGCTGTGACTCAACAGCCCTCTTCACATCAGCGACCTGAGGGAGAGTGGCATCTTCAAGGGTGGGGTGATAGCCAACGAACACATCAGCAGAAGCGACACGACGGACAGGAGCATCGAGCCACTCGAACAACTCCTCTGAAATTCGGCTAGCGATCTCTGCTCCATACCCCCATGCTTTACTCTCCTCATGTACTATGAGGGCACGCCCCGTCCGCTTGACTGATTCGGAGATCATCTCCCAATCATAGGGGGCGAGAGTGCGAAGATCGATGAGGTCAACCGATCGATCTTGGGTTTTCAAGACCTGCTTCACTGCGGTCGTACTTCGATGAACAAGCGCGCCATAAGTGATCAAGGTGAGATCGTCACCGCTCATCACACGCTTTCCCTTCCCTAAAGGGATCATATGATCAGGACCGGGATAACTCCCCTTATTATAGGTCTGACGATAGAGGTGTTTAGGCTCAAGGAAGATCACTGGGTCATCACAACGAATGGCGGTTCTCAAGAGACCATTCGCGTCAAGCGCGGTCGAAGGCATAACCACTCTCAAACCGGGAATGTGAGTAAACAGTGTCTCAGCGCTCTGACTGTGATAGGGAGCCCCTCCCTTAAGATAGCCGCCCGAGGGGACACGGATCACTACCGGAGCGGGCCAATCGCCACCACTACGCCATCGAGCCGTCGCCAGCTCATTCCTAATTTGTTGAAAAGCGGGCCAAATGTAGTCGAGGAATTGAATCTCAACTACTGGGCGCAAACCCCGCTCAGCGAGCCCGATAGCCCGCCCAACGATATTGGCTTCAGCGAGTGGACTATTAAAGACACGATTTACTCCAAAACGGCTCTGTAGGCCATGGGTTACCTTAAAGACCCCACCTTTACCCTTACAGTCCTCAAGTACCTCTTCACGACTGGCGTCTGCGACATCTTGTCCAAACACTAACATGCGAGGATCAACAGCCATCTCATCGCGGAGACACGCGTTGATCAAGTCAACCATCGTCTTATTCGCGCTTTCGCCCTCTGCGTAGACCGGAGCCGACTCAAAAGCGGATGAGCTGGGATCCTTTGCTTCGTCGTAGATATACTGATAAATATCTGCCGCCTCTGGCGTTGGGGCGTTTAGCGCAGCACGAGTCGCAGCCTCGATCTCTTCATCTACCGACTTCTCCAGCTCATTGATCTCTTCTT
This sequence comes from uncultured bacterium, assembly GCA_943788935.1. GTDB lineage: Bacteria > Myxococcota_A > Bradymonadia > UBA7976 > VGTA01 > CAKZRU01. The sequence continues at coordinate 470,828 of CALSSE010000003.1, forward strand.
CAGTGCATATTCCTCTCTTCGTTAAGAGAAGTTTAGTCACTCGGAGTGGGTCTCTTAAGGCGTCTGATTCACGCTCTGAAGAGGGTCTGTAGTTACTCTCATCATCACTCATCGAGTGGCTATATGGTCGAACCACATGGGCATGAATCAAGGCCGGCCCTCGTCGCTCGCGACACCAAGCTGCCGCTTCTTGAAAAGCGAGATAGCTCGCCTCCACATCGCAACCATCTACGTCCTGAATCAGTTTAAGATCTGGGTAGCCTTTAAGGAGCTCGCTGATTGATCCACCGGCGGTTTGAACTTCCACAGGGACACTAATCGCATAGCCGTTATCCTCAACCAAGAATATAATCGGTAGCTTCTTATTACTGGCAGTATTTAAGGCCTCAAAGAACTCACCTTCGCTAGTCGTCCCCTCACCTGTGGTTACCATCATCACTTCATCGCCGCTTCCATCGATGAGATCTTGAACCTCTCCGACTCGCTCACGATACCAACTGGCCTCCGCGGCCCCGACCCCTTGCAAAAACTGAGTGCCTGTACAGCTCGATTTAGAGATCACATTAAGTGCTCTATGCCCCCAGTGACAGGGCATCTGCCGCCCTGCACTAGTCACGTCCTCAGTGGAACCTACCGCGGCGAGGAGAACTTCAGTAGCGGTCATTCCTAGCTGAGTCATTAACGCTCGATCACGATAATAAGACATAAAATAATCATGCGCTGGTCTCATGACCATACCCGCCGCTGTCAACACCGCTTCATGACCAGCGCCGCTGATCTGAAAATAGATCCTATTTTGACGCTTTAAAGAGATCTCTCGATCGTCTAAGCGACGAGAGAGGTACATGTTTCGATAAGCCGAGCGTAGCTGTCCGGCAGAGAGTACAGTAGTTTTCTCAGTTGTCTGATTCATAAGATCCCTCTATACACCAAGATTTAAATGCATTCGTCTCTTAATATATCTCTAGCTATGCGTCTCCTCTTGACACAGGACACAGAGTTGACACAGAGCAAAACAGACAATAAATGCTAAGATACGATCGTAAGCCCTTATAAATCTCACAGAGCAAAAACGCAATCTAAACCACACAATCAAGTCATGACAGCGGTCAGTGGTCTACACTCGTTTCGATCAACCCCTCTCATGACAATGGATGACATAGAGCTCTCACCTATAATGTCCGAAAGAGATAAACCATGAGTGATATACTACCAACACCAACACCACAGCTCATCTTACGAGGGTATTGGAGAAGCTCTGCGACTTGGCGGGTTCGAATCGCCCTTCATTACAAATCGATCCCTTTTCAATATATCCCCATTCATCTAGTGAGAGATGGAGGAGAACAGCATAGCGCCCAAGAGCTCGCCCGAAACCCACTCGCTCAGGTGCCGACTCTTGAACTTGACTCTGGCGTCATCCTCACTCAGTCATTAGCGATCATCGATTATCTAGAGAGCGTGCACCCTAACCCTAGCCTCTATCCCACAAATCCTCTAGAGAGGGCACGAGCGATACAAATCGCTGAAGTGATCAATGCAGGGATACAGCCCCTACAAAACCTCTCCCTGTTGCTCAAAGTAGGCGCTTTAGGCTTTGATAAAGCAGGTTGGGGTCGTGAATACATAGAGAGAGGTCTCTTGGCGATAGAATCGATGATCAGTGACTACCCTAAGCACCCATTCCTCATCGGAGAGGCACCGAGCATCGCTGATCTCTGTTTGATCCCCCAGCTATATAACGCGCGCCGGTTTAAAGTGAACTTAGATCTTATCCCTCGACTCTGTGAAATCGAGACTCTCTGTCAAGAGCTGACCCCATTCAAGCGAGCGCACCCCGACTCTCAAGTGGATGCGCAACTCTAAACGATGTTATCGCGCTGATCTATTATAAGTCGATGATTACCACGCGCTTGGGCTCAGGCTCTGCCTCTATCTCGTCTTGTCGACGGGGAGGAGGGGGTTCAGGTATGGGAAGCTGCAAAGCTGGTCGTTCGTTAATACGTCGCCGCTCTTCTTCTCGTCTACGGATCTGATCGATAATATATGCGTCTAGCATGATGTCCTCTCTCTCGTAGCGATAGTTAAAAGTAGTCTCTCTCTATATACTAAACACAGTAACGATCTTGTCGAGGTCATTCATCCATTTTTTTTAATTTATCTCTTGATCATATGGCGTAAATATTTTAATCAACACGGTTTTCATCTGTAAAACTCTTGATATTTAATTGCCATACAAGCGGTGAAGTTCCTTTATTGAGCTCCTCTCATGGAGAAAAGGGCGTGCTGTCGAGGTCTTTTATATAAAAAGCACTGGGGATCGTTAAGCTCACAGGCTAAGTAGGTCCAACAACGACCGTATAGACTCAATCGGCTTGGGGTAAGCTCTTCAGCGTGGACACTAGAGCGCTAGAGTGACACTCGTTTGAAGCACCATCTCCACATCTGCGCTCCATCTCTGTTATGAGTGGCGCGAGGGGAGGAGCGCTAACTCCCGCTAGACTCAGAAGCCTGAGTTGAACACAAAGGGGAACTTGATCGCGCAAATACCACCGTCAGGCTTAGTGAACTTCCAACGCTTGATTGAACGAGTCATACAGCTCTCAACCGTGCCGTTCTTAAGAGTACTACTGCCGACCCACACCTTCATTACCTTACCATCGAGACCAATGTTCCAGTTTAAGATGACCTTACCACCTAACTCAGGATTTCGTGCTAACTCTTTCTCATAGCAGTATTGGATCCCTCGTTGTCGACGACTGACGACTCGGAGAATGTCAGACTGCTTGCAGAAGTTACCGACTGAGGGCTTTCCTCTTCTGACCTTAAACTTCTTCTTCGCTTTACCACGGCCTCCAAGTTTAGCGCGGGTTCCACGACCTCCACCCGTGTCGATTTTGCCCATACCATGGATACGACCAAAGCCAGAGCCTCCTCCACCAGAGCCTGTGCCTCGAAGACCCATGCCACCAGCGCCATGACCCATCACGAGTTCACCATCACCACCGTTCATCGCCGCGTTGAGTTGGTCCGAGAACCCGTCCTTGTTACCGAAGACGCTGCTGAGCGCTCCGCGACCCATTAGACTTGAACTGAGAGCTTTAGCGAGACCAACATTCTTGATCTTGTCAACGAGTTCTCCATCGGTTTTAGGCACTTTGGATTTATCTAGTTTATCTTCTTCACCAAACTTACCCTCTTCACCACCAGCCTGCTTACCGACGTCTTCCTCTTCCTCTTCCTCAAGGTCTTCGACCTCTACCTCTTCATCTTTTTGTGTGAGAACCTCGGTGAAGCGGTCATCGATCTGAACGTTTACAAAGGCTTGATAATCTTTGAAAGCGAAAGCGGTGATCAGCAATCCGAAGTGCAAGATCATCGCGAAGAGTAAAGCGCTGAAGAATCGCGATTCAAATACAGTCAGTAACGGCGTTGCGAAGGTAGACTTCTCAACCTCGGTGACATAAAAGAACACCGCGAGCTGTTCATTAATATTGATCAAGCCGCGGTCACCCACCTGTAAGAGTTGCATCTGTTGTTCATTGCTAAACTCTCTACGAGTACTACTCTGCTCGACCCAACCGTTCATATTGGGGTGAAGTATAAGCTGAGCTCCCATGCTACTGCCGGGAGAGAACAACCTATAAGCATCGGTGGCGACCAACGCGTCTAACGGGGCTCGCAGGTCTGCTTTCTTGCTGCTACCGAGGACTCCACCCTTCTCGGGGTCGAGGAGGGTCTCACTAAAGACGGAGTCGCTCCATATAACGGCGACGCGAATCTGTATTTTTTTGCTCACAATGCTCTCCATATCCAGTTTCATTTCGCTAGATGTTAGCTCTCGCTATGATCTAGAGCGCCTCAGACTAACTCTACTGATCACAATAAGCAAACAGTCTATTGAGCTAGCTAGCTACTCTTTGGCGAAGAAGGTATATTCTTTCTATGTCGATTGACAAGTCTCTGATTGAGAAGTTCACTGAGGTGAAAAATATTTCTCTGCCCAAGGTAAGTCTTTTGGAGCCATGGAGCTAACTATCAGCGCTGTATTCACAGGGTGTTTCAACCTTAAAACGACCACTTCAAGACTCCCCTCCTGATTTTGGATCATAAACAGATCGATATGACAGACCTCAACTTTAAACAGTCCAATGGCCCTAAACGATCTTCTAAGTTGAAAGGTCAAGTTATGTCTCGGAGAGGTTTCTTCGGGATCAGACCCTCGCCCATACTACTGCCAAGACTACTGTTACCATTGCTATTTCTAACCCACGGTGAATCGACCTCTCACAGCGCACCTCAGCCTAAAGTTGGTTATTTACTCAATGAAACCTCTCTTATAAGACTCCAAAGGGAGATCTCGAACCAGCATCTAGACCTTACAATTCGTACCCAACCTCGATCAGGTTATCGGTTTGTCGGGGAGAGAGTTCGTGTAGGGAGAGCTCTAGTGATCAACCCTCAGCTCATCCTCACTAGCGCTCATCTACTGACTCTCTCTGCCGATGAGTCCTCTCTAACTATTCAGGTGAGTTGTCCTACGGTCTCTAGACCTATTGAGTCTACTCTCGGAGAGATCGACAAGATGTCTCTTAAAAAAGGTTGGGCGCTGATCTCTATAAAAGACACCTTAAAATGTACTCTTGTTAGAGAAAATGGTCCTAATCTTATTCACTCTAAATCTGATCAAAGCCTCTATGCCGGACTTCATCTATATGCCTACGAAGCACCTCCGAAGAGGCCTGCACGTATCACTCTCATAGGTAAAGCGACCGCTCCGATGAACTATTACTGGAGAGCGGCAGGCCAACTCCCCGCCGGTACTCCTCTCTTTGATGAACGAGGGTCAATGGTCACCTTCGTCTCTCAAGTTCATTACAATATAAACACTCAGGTCAATGAGTCTCTGATCCTCCCAATCGTAGCGCTACAGAGTTTACCCTCCTCTATACGTCCTCTCCATTCAGGTCACAGAGATGAATGAAACGCACCTCTCTTCCAAGCTCATCGCTCCTATCGACTCCATTTTAAAAGAGTTAAGCCCGATAAATCGTTTATCTCTCGCTGCGCCGAATCGATTGGCGGTCGCCTGCTCTGGAGGTGTTGATTCTATGTTGTTGGCTGATGTCCTCATAGAGCATATACGCTCGACATCAATCGAAGCGAAAGTGATCATCTTGACGGTTGATCATCAGCTCCATCCACAGTCAGAAGAGAACGCTGAAGCAGTATGTAGATATTGGCGAGGACGTGGAATTGAGAGTCATCTCTTAATCGCTGACCCTCTCCTGATCTCATCCGGATCAGGGGTGGAAGATGGGGCGAGAAAAGCTCGCTATGCTGCGATTGAAGAATCGGTGATCTCTCATCAGTTAGAGTGTGTATTTTTTGCTCATCACGCGGGTGATCAAGTCGAGACCCTGTTAATGCGGCTTCAAGGACCAAGTGGGCTGAGAGGGATGGGAGGTATCCCTCAGCAACGAGGATGGGTATGGCGACCGTGGCTCAAGGTCGAGCCAAAGTTAATCTGTGAGATCCACAACACTAGATCTTTACCGGTATACGAAGATCCCACCAATGTTGAGCTCCGCTATTTGCGCAATAAGGTCAGACATTATGTTCTGCCGTCTTGTGAGGAGACCTTTGAGTCTGGATGGCAGAAACGGGTAGCGGTCAGCGCTCAAGCGCTCGCTGAAGAAGCGGATGTATTACATTATTTCGTACAGCGCTTCGCCACCACCTTGATCACCGATGACGCTCATATAGGGCGCTTAACTCTTCATTGGACATTCGATCCAAAAGAGCACCCCAAAGCGCTACAAAGGTCTATACTTCGATATTTTTATACCCGAGCCCTCTATTACTTTAGTGATCACAGTGATCTCCGTCGAGTGCGTGACCAAATGAACCTCTTAGAAGAGATATGGGCCGCTCCACATCATGTAGAGCGCTCTCTCCCTCATGGTTTGATTATCTGGGGAAAGAGCGGACATTTAGTCATCAGCGCCTCTTCAAGGCTTCCAGTCCTCCCCGAAAACATTAGCATCTCCTTAGAGTCTATCATCCAAGGAGAGGAGATACAGTGGGGAGAGTGGACTCTATCATTTGCCCCCATCACGCTTGGTCATTCTGAGGAGAAAACGGGTGATCCGAGTCCTTCAGATCGACCCTACCCTGAGCTTGGTATAGATATACACTCATTGAGGGCTCCACTCTTACTGTCTAGGCCGGTCAAGGGAGCGAGATTTAGACCTGTACACTCTCCGGGGAGTAAGAGGGTTAAGCGTTTATGGAGTGACCAGAAAGTCCCTCTATTTGAGAGGGATCGACTCCCGGTCCTCCTCGAGGCTAATGATCAAATCGTGTGGGCACCTTACTGTCGACCTTCTCATCACTCAATCCCTGCATCGTCGCAGCGATCTACCACTAAAGAGCCTCGTCATCCTTTATATTGGATCAAGTGGACGTTAAGAGATAAAGCCTAAGAGAGAAGCTGCTCTTCCATCCATTGGTCGAGTCGCTTCAACTCTTCTCCTTGACAGAGATAAACCCCATTGAGGTTGAGCGTTTGAGCGTGATATTCTGGAAGAGTATCTGCGCTCAACCACACCACTTGAGCTCCAAAGTGAGCTCTTAATGAACTTGAATCATCTAGCAACTCTTCTAAATATTCTGAGCTAGAGTTGACACAAAAGAAGAATATTAACTGACTGTTCACTAGAGCGGTGAGAGAGATCTGTCGATCAAAGGTTGAGGGGTAGGGGAGCTCAAGCTGTAAATCTTGTCGAGTCGCCCAGACATAGTGAGGATTAGAGAGCTTATCAAGGACAGCTTGAGCGAAGAGTGAGAGCCAGCCCCCTGCGCAATATGATCGGTGAAGCTCGCTGCTAAATAGTAACCGACCTTGGTTGAGCTCTACACACCCTGCAGATTCAAACCGGTCTAGAATATCTTGAAACAGCGGGATCGCAATCTCGGTTCCTCTCACTGGCGGAGAGAGCAGCTCTGCATTGTTTGCTTGTTTAGCGAGTCGCTGGATCACCTCTAAGGAATCAGCACTCCCATGAGCCACACCGATCAGATAATGGCTAAGTTTCTCGAGGTGCTCTTCAAACCAAACCCCTTCCCATCCATCATGAACCCTAGCCCCTAAGCGTCTAATCAAGTCATCCAATTTGATCTGAGGCTTTAACTGAATTCGCTGAGTTCTCGCTCCTAGTCGATAAAGGTGACCATTTACACAAGAGAGTAAAGGGCAATCATAAGAGAGGAACATCTGAGTACAGATAGAGCTGAGGAGTGGATAGTCTCCATTAACACAGAGCGGGAGAGGGTTATCTAACCTTTTAAGTTTTTGATCAAGCTGATGGGCGACCTCCTCAAGAGGAGAGAGTCGAAGAGGCCAGCGCTCTACTTCGATTGTCAGTGACATTAATAAAGACTCAATGAGTCTAACTTCTGCAGACTCCTCTTCATCATAAATTAGCACTACCCGCTGTGGTTTAAATCTTTGATCGAGCGAGATCATCAGAGGAGCGAGGCCTCCACAATAAAGGCTGTGTCGAAGTGAACCTCGTCCACTCATTAGCTTCGAATGGGTCACCGTAGCGCGTAATGGACTCAGTATCAAAGCGTGGTCAAGCGGATGGCTCACTCATGGCTCCTCACATCATGGGGCGCAGAAACCTGCCGCTGCGCAATCGGAGTCTTCACAGTCAACCGCGCCATCACCATCATTGTCAAACATATCTGCGCAGAAACCCGCTTCTCCACTCTCTCCACCACAAACGCTGACAAAAGGATTCTGACTACAACCATTGTCATTACAGTCGATATACCCATTTCCGTCGTTATCCACACGGTCGACACAGGCTTGATCAGTATTCTCACCTTCGCCACATACCGTCACCCATGGATTACGGCTACAGCTGAAATCCATACAATCGGTAAAGTTGTTGCCGTCATTGTCTTGTTCATCACTACACAGCTCATTGGTGATTTCTAGAGCTCCACCCTCAGAAGAACACACAGTCACTGCTGGGTTATAAAGACAGTGGCGATCTTCACAGTCGGTGAATCCATCACCGTCATCATCGACCATATTTGAGCATAGTTCATCGCTAGACTCGAAGTAGTCCTCATTAAAGTCAGGGACATCAGGGATGGGCGCTGGCATCCCACCACACACTGAAGCGACCGCGCAATCTTCGTCGTCACAATCGATTAACCCATCACCATCATTATCGATAGTATCTAAGCAGAATCCCGCTTCACTCTCTTTACAATAGCCAACAAGATCATTACGACTGCATCCGAAGTCATCACAGTCGACAAAGCCATTGCCGTCATTGTCTTGTTGGTCATTACACGCCTCAGTAAAATTCTCAGCGGCCGGACAAACGGTAACCCAAGGATTGCGACTACAAGAGAAGTCATCACAGTCCGTAAAGTTATTGCCATCGTTATCCATTTGGTCGCTACACAGTTCATCGCCGATTTCACCCCCTTGACCACAGACAGTGACCGAGGGGTTATATCTACAATGAAGGTCTGCGCAGTCTACGAGTCCATCTCCATCATTGTCCTCTCCATCGCTACACTTCGCGTCTCCTGTCTCATGCTGATCCTCTGAAGGGAGCACTCGGTCGATTGGAGTAATATCACCCGCACAAGAAGCGGCCGCCGCGCAATCACTATCTTCACAATCGGTTTGACCATCACCGTCATTATCGATCCCATCTAAACAAAAGCCACGCTCGCTGTCTTTGCAGGCTCCTACGATTGGGCTCTGCTGACAAGCGATATCGTCACAATCAGCGAAGCCATTCTCATCGTTATCTAGTCCATCTGTGCAGAGTTCATAAGTGTTCTCTTGCGGACCACAGATCGTGACCCATGGATTACGACTACAACTAAAGTCCATGCAATCAGCAAAATCATTTTCATCGTTATCCATCTCATCGCTGCAGAGCTCATCGGAGTTTTCTCCAGCCTCTGCGCAACCGACCGCAGGATTTAGTAAGCAATGAAGATCTTCACAGTCCACTTTTCCGTCGCCATCGTCATCAAGTCCATTCGCACATAGAGAAGGTGTAGACTCATTCTTTACATCACCCGTCGGGACCTCAACCATAGTTCCTGCAGAAGCGCCCCCCTCAGTGCCAGAGGTTTCTCCTCCTGCTCCTCCATTCGCTGAGCCGGCGGCCATTACACCGGCAGTCATCATTCCTCCATCCGTCTCCTCAGTATCATCTCCATAATCACAGGCAGTGACAAACATGAAGCACATCAACACAAGAGCCCACCTCTTAGGTGGAGCTGTAGATCGCATAGTAAAGACTGTCTGATTCATTTAGGTTACTCCTTGTTTTATGGGTTAAAACCCTTAGTAACTATCTTCGATGTAAAAGCCAACCTCTTTAGAACTCTAAGCATGAATCACTGCCCTTGATGAGTTTAAATCTCTTGTAGTGGCAGATCGATCCATCAGTAGGTAAAAACGACAAGAGGCCTCGCAAGACACTTGCGAGACCTCTTTATGGCTTCGGTGAGATTTGAACTCACGACCCCACGGTTATGAGCCGTGTGCTCTAACCAGCTGAGCTACAAAGCCACGACGAAGACAACTAGCAGACATTCTTCCTTAGAGCAAGTCATTTTTCTAGGTAAGTATAAGAAGTGGCTTGGTCAAACTTTGAAGCATAACTTGGATGTTTTTGATAAACCCTTTACATAGACAAGAACATTCAAATATTTACTGATCACTCAATACGTTGAGAGCGAGGTTCAATGCTACAGTTCTCTCTTCTTCACTATATAAAGCTAATGAGTTGCTCTGCGCTATTTTTTACAAAGAAGATTAAGCCTTTCGACTTATATCCTTCACCCCTCTCAACCTATCCCTTACTAGCTCTCTTACTCGTTCTCTGTAGTGGATGTGGAGACCCTGCCAATATTGATCAAGGTAAAGCTCAGGATACTGGTTTGATCATCGATATAGGGCCGGAAGACTTAATAGATGAAGGCGTCCTCGATGCAGGTATCCTTGATGAGAGCCTCCTTGATGAAGGCCCACTCGATGAAGGCCCACTCGATGAAGGCTCCCTCGATGAAGGCCCCCTCGATGAAGGCCCACTAGATGAAGACCCACTCGATGAAGGGATTCCTGACCAACCTAACACTCCTGCTCCACCTCGAGGGCTCGATGAAGACCAAGATGGGCTTGAAGATTATTGGGAGTGGTCTCTCAATGCACCTGAGCTCTTTAACTGGACTCTCTCTGACACTGATGGAGATGGAGTAATTGATGCTGAAGAAGATGAAGACCATGATGGCCTCAGCGCCTTAGATGAACAGACTCTCTCTCACCTTTTCACAGAGTATGGTGAGGAGCTTCAGATCTATTATGGTCGCTTACCACATCCTCTGTACCGTGATCTACTCGTTCAGATCGATGAAATGGAAGATCAAAACTTAGACCCCATGGCGCTGATGATGGTCGTAGACGCTTTCTCCGCTCTCGAAGTATTCACAGATCGTCTCTCAGGCCTTAATGAACAGCAGAGCGCTTCAGTGAGCGTACATCTTCTGATTGACCAAGAGCTGACCCCCATCGCTCTTGAAGGGGATTTCGAGACTCGGTTTTCTTTACTGCGGGAGAGCATAGCTTTCGGAGAAAGCTATGCTTCGCTCAGTACGTCTACATTAGCCAATCGATTCGTACACTTGATCACCGCTAGAGAGCGAACCGATGACCCAAGCCGAGCAGGAGAAGCGGTGAATCATCCCGATGACCTCTCCTCCTCAGGGTTGATTATCTATACCGATACCATAGCCTCTCAACACCCAAGCTGTGGTATTGACTCTCCTCCTCCAGTGCCTTTTATAGAGAGATTTGAGGCCCAGGCGGGAACGATCATCCACGAGCTCGGTCATGCCCTCCAATTAGGACATGATACAACCCTGAATGGAGGGGTTAACCCTTATAATGTGATGTCAGTGATCACCGGATGTGTAAGTACCCGTCAGCGGTACCATGGAGAAGGGAACCAAGATTCAACCCTCGGCTCTACAGAAGTGGAATTCGCTCCTCGATTTAGCTTGGGGGCTTCAGAGCTAATGAGATTTGACGCTAAACTCTCTGTGGATGTCTCAAGATTAGACATGGAGGGTAGTGGGCTAGATCACTAGTTGCAGCTTACAAGTCCTCTGCTAAACTAGGGTTCAAAATGCGAATGTAGGATTGTAGTTTTATGTATATTAATCTATGATAAAACATATAATTATTTCCTAAGCGTCCATAGTATTCCAAATGTGCATACATGCTATTTCACATGCTATTTCACATGCTATTTTACATGCTATTTTACATGCTATTTCACAGAGTGACCACAGATGAGCAAAACAATGGTAAAAACATTAAGATGCCTTAAGTACATACTTCCTCTTGTTTTGTGCTCTTTCAATATAAAGTTTTCTGTAGCACAAGATTGGACCCCACCACGCGCGCGTTGCCCCTCTACTCCCTTTAACTGTGATGTAGAGAACGCCATCAACTTAGGACTACAATATACAAGAACCTTGATGCGAGGAGATTACCTCGTCAACGGTCGTCATAACTTTTTTGGGATACTCTCCCTCTTAGAGAAGCGACAGGGGATTGGTTGGAACGGACCGGCCTTGGGTTATAATGGGAGCGAACCTGATGATCAAGAGATCGTTCGTAACTTAGTGCGTGGACAGATGACCGCTTACACGTCTCATAGCAACGCCTCGATCGTCCCTTACAATTACTCTGTGGGCGGTGGCCTAATGGGGCTCTCTGTTTATTTAGCCTCAGGAGGACCAGAAGAAGTCGGCGCTAATGTCACTGTCACTCAAGGACTCGCCAATGCAGTGAACGCTGTGCGAAACGCTCGCTCCACTGCCTTACCTAATGGAGGTTGGATGTATACTTCACCGGCGAGCAGCTCAGATCTCTCGGTGACCCAATTTGCCATCGCTGGTCTCTCAGCGGCTCAAAACTTGATCCCTGAGGCTAGTGATGAGTTCCCTGAGTTCATTAACTTCATGGTCGACAGCCAATCTAACGATGGAGGTTTTAGCTATCGGGTCTCTGGTCGTGGGGGGAATATAGGTCACAGCACGATGTCAGCCACCGGGCTGTGGTGTTTGAGATTAACTCAAGTCCCGATCGAAGATGACTCCACCCAAGACGCGCTTCAGTGGCTTCGCACTAACTATCGCTATGACAGCGTCGTTCGTTCCAACTCTCATTTCACTTATTACTACATATGGGCGGCGGCAAAAAGCCTAAAAGTTTCTGATGCTTACCTCTCTCCCGACTTGCTCACAGGGTATGACTTCGGAGATCGTAACCCTGTTGAGAGCGGTTATCCGGAAGAACGACCGAGCCATTACTTTGACTTCGCCTACACCCTCTTGTCATGGCAAGACCAAGAGACCGGCCGATGGGGCTACGGTGATAATGGAACGCCCTCAAACAATTCAGAGGTCGCGGGTCATCACTTCGCTATTCTGACCCTTGAGCGCTCCCTTGGTGGTGCCTGTGTCGACGTCGACAACGACCAACTCTGTGGGTTGGAAGACAATTGCCCTGATATACCCAACCCCGATCAGTTAGATGAGGACCAAGATGGCATCGGTGACGCCTGTGACAACTGTCCTAAGGTGATCAATCGCGCCCAAGAAGACACCGATGGAGATGCTCTAGGTGACGCCTGTGATCGCTACCTCTGTATTCCTGATGGGCAAGTTGAGGTCTGCGACAGTGTAGACAATGACTGTGACAACCTTATCGATCAAAACCTAGACGGAAGCCCTGTTGTACCTCCCGACACCTGCGACACCGGTTTGGTTGGCGCATGTGCGCTCGGCGTATCAAGCTGCAGCGATTTAGGACAAGTCGTCTGTCTCCCCGAGAGAGGCCTCATCGATGAGTCATGTGATGGTGAAGACAATGACTGTGACGGGATGATCGATGAGGGTGTTAGAAACCGATGTGGATTCTGTGGAGAAGAGCTTGAAGAGCTCTGTGATGGAGAAGATAACGACTGTGATGGCCGAGCAGATGAGGGTGGAGATTTACTCTGTCCAGAAGGACTCTTATGTACCCTAGGCGAATGTGGTCCCCCCTGTCGAAGAGATGTTCCGGCTGGATATGAATGTCCCTCTACTTACTTTTGCCAACAAAACACCTGTGTCAGCCTCTGCGCTGGCATCTCTTGTGAAGAGGGCCAAGAATGTGTCCCAGAGACTGGATCGTGTCGTGATGTATGCTTTGGTGTTGAATGCGCTGAAGGTGAGGTGTGTGTAGGCGGAGAGTGCTTGATCGACTCTTGCGAATATGCAGGATGTCCAGAGGGAACTCGCTGCGAGCTTGGCTATTGTCTAGACGACCCCTGCGCTGATCTCGAATGTGGTGAAGACAGCTTCTGTCGTGAAGGAGAGTGCGTCTTTAGCTGCGCTGACATCTCCTGTGGATTTGGAGAACATTGTGTCGATGGTGAGTGTGCGAGCGCTCGCTGTAGCGGTCTTGTCTGCGCTGATGGTCAAGTCTGTATGGAGGGTATATGTGAGCCTGACCCCTGTACAGAGAGCTCTTGTGAGGACTTTGAGGCCTGCGTCCTCGGTGACTGTGTCCCTGATCCTTGTCGATACATTGATTGCCCAGAGCTTGAGCGCTGTGAGCTCGTCTATGGTGTCGCTCAATGTGTCGCTGATTGGGTAGGCCAAATGAGTGAAGATCCCGCTGAAGTGAACACCACATTCGACTTCCGAGAGCCTCCAATCGTGACTCCCGAAGGAGGAGAAGAGGGTGCAGGAGAAGAGATGGACGGTGGGACTGAAGCGATGGGAGGAGGAGAGGCAGGTGATGAATCGGGGACAATGGCTAGAGAAGGCGCTGAGGAGAAATCTGGATGTGACCAAAACAATATTAGTCATCATCGGAGAGGGAGAACGCTCCCCATGACCATCGTCTTCCTATTACTAACTCTAGCGGCGATCAGACGAACAAAAGCTCGACTATCAGTATAAAGAGACTAGACACTAAGAAGAGATGATTGAGCGAGCGGTCTAGCATCAAGAGAAAACTCTTGGGTGTGAGGCTCGCGAACAGTATAAAATATAGTTTCATTTGTTCCTATCAATCACTCATGATTGATTGAGTCAATTGACATCAAACCCTAGTTCGCATCCAAGAGATCTAAAGGTGGCGCTTATGAAGACCATATGGACTCAACTCTCTCTCATCAGTATATGTCTGTTCACCTCAAACCTTATTGGTTGTGGAGATCCTTTACCCTCTTTGCCCGACATTGATGCAGAGGTGGTGATGACCGAGGATATGTCTGGTGATGACCGAGTTGACATGATCGAGCCTATGAGTGACCTCGGGGTAGACCAAGGGTTGATCGATATGAATCTCGAGGCAGAGGGTCTCTGCCAAAGTTGTGATGATGAGAGCCCATGCCCTAGCGGTTATCAATGCTTTAATAATGAAGAGTCAGACGAACAGTTCTGTAGTCTCGGGTGTGAGTCAGATGGGGATTGCCCTAGCGGATACACCTGTGGACTGACCGGTGAGAATGATGGTGAAGCGCCCTCTGAAGCAGGCGCTGAGAGTGAACGAGCTCTGTTCTGCATCCCTGATGAAGGACGCTGCTCCCCCAAACTCTGTCGCGATGAAGATGGAGATGGGTACGGGAGAGGCCCAGACTGTCTCGGTCTAGACTGCGCTGATGATAACCCCGATATCCATGAGGGGGTCAGCGTAGACCTCTGTGATAATACCGATAATGACTGTGATGGACTCTTCGATGAGAATTTCAGCGCTGAGGCTTGCGGACAGGGAGTCTGTCAAGGGATGACCTTGTGTGAGCAAGGCCGCATTCGCTGTGATGGACCCGAGGCGACAAGTGAGGATGCTAACTGCAACTCGATCGATGAAGACTGCGATGGTTCGAACGATGAAGGCTATCAGTCGATCTCTTGTGGCTTCGGGGCTTGCGCCCAGCCTAGCTCTTGCATCAACGGGGAAGAACAATGTGTAGGATCTACTCCCCCTGCGGATGATGTAGACCTCCTCTGCGATAGAATTGATAGTGACTGTGATGGATCTATAGATGAAGGGTTCTCTATGACTTCACAGGTCTGTGACGTCGGAGTCTGTGCAGCACGTAGTACATGCACTGATCAAGGTGAAGTCTGTGATTCACGACCTCCTTTAGGCGATGACGTACTCTGTGATGGACTCGATAATGATTGTGATGGCTCGGTCGATGAAGGTTTTATCCCAAGCTCGTGTGGGCTAGGGGTTTGCCAGAGCGCTGAAACCTGTATCAATGGCATATCCTCATGTGTAGATGGGTCTCCTGTCGGGGAAGATAACACTTGCGATATGTTAGATGATGACTGTGATGGAGTCATCGATAACCTCTGTGTAGACAATATCAGCCAATTGGGCTTCTCTCTCATCGAGAACACCCCCTCCGCGATCGAGATCGCGGTGAACTTCTCCCATGCACAAGCCGATCCACTTAATCTATTGGTGATGCCTACCTTAATGAACCTGCGGTTTAGATATCCAACATCTCTTACCTTAGCGCCAATGGGGATTAACCCTGGCGCTGCTCTCATAGAGACCTTCACCGCTAACGATATGGGGGAAGGAGATATATTGCTCAATAATGATGATGTCTTCGCTGGACCTGGACGAGCTAGATTTCTAGTTCCCAACCCTCAACCTTTTAGTTTAGATTACGTCAGAACGGGCCCATTGATCAGGCTTCGATTTACCAAGACAAACCAAGTAAGTCCGCTGACTTTTGAATGGGTCACCGATGGGGTCAACCCCGCTGAGATCACCAATCAAACCGGTATTTTGCCCGTTCAACTCAATAACGCTGAGTTCTGAAGGAGTCTCTCTAGATGTCTATTAGCAATCACCCATGGTTGATGTCCGCGCTCTCTTTGATCATCATTTGTGCTCCTCTTGATGAGGTATACTCACAACAGAACTTAAGTTTTACGATTGACTCACCCATTGATGGTGACTGCGTCCCCAATAATCCGATTATTCAACCCGGAGGGTCTCCGGATGAGCCGGGGATATTCCTGCCTTCGTCCGTCCCTTTTACCTTCACTGTCATAGAACCTAATGGAGACGATGTCACCTTGAGTGCCACGATTAATGGCCAATCGGTGAGTCTCACAAATAATACCGTCTTCACCAATGGACCAGGTATACCGACCACCCTCGATTTTTTTGCCCTTGAGGGAGATCAAATCGAAGATGGCTTGGGAATCACTGTAGTCATTACCGCTGAGAGCCCCGCAGGATCGAGCTCTGATACAATGACCTTTGATCTAGATCGCTTACCTCCCTCGCTAGAGTTCTCGGACACTGATTTAGAGCTGCTTAACTCTTGTCAAGCGAACGCCACAGCCCTTATGAACAACATCACCCCCTCAGCGATCGACGCCTACGACCCCTCACCCGTTATCAATACCGATGACATAGAGGAGAGCTGTACCTTGACAAGGGTGTTCACTGTCAGTGACCATTGTGGTGAAGGTAACACCCAAGAGGTCTATTTTCAGATCAATAAGCCGAGTCCCCAACCGCCACAGTTTGTATTTAGCGGTGCAGATAATGGAGAGTTTTACCTAGAGACCTACAGCTACTTTGGCGTCACAGATAGCAGCTGTTTTGAGACCGTGGGACTGATGTCTATCGATGGGTCTGCGCCAACAGAGGTCACCACCGGAACGTACTTAGAGACTCCCGGCTCATATAGTCTAGAGGTCACCGCCGCTGATTGTACTGGGACGAGCTATGAAGAGAGCATACTCTTCGAGCTCTTAGAGAAGCCCATCGCCGAGACCGGAGGCCCATATGAAGAGCTTCAAGGTCAAGTCCTCTCCCTCGATGGTGGCGAGAGTTTCTGCCCACCAGAGCTGGGGGGTGTTATTGAATATGCTTGGGACTTCGACCTCTTTGATGACAATGATGGTGGATATGTTCACATCGGTGAGGTCGTAGATTTTCTAGATAACAACGGTGCCCCATTTGATGATGGCTCCTATACTGTGGGCCTGAGGATCACCACCCAAGCCGGACAAGTGGAATACGATAATACCGAAGTCGTGATCACTGATGCTCCTCCAATCTGTGACGCAGGAGGTCCCTACGAGGTTGAACAGGGAGTCTTCTTGACCTTTGACGGCTCAGGATCGAGTTCGGGTACCCCATCAGAGCCTATCCTCGCTTATCGGTGGCACTTTGGCGAATTCCCCGGAGAGCTCAATGAGCAATTCGCTCCCAACCTCACCGCTCCCGAGCATTTTTATCTCGATGAAGGAGAGTATACAATCACCTTAAGCGCTTATGATATCGACTCAGACTGTAGCGTTGAGACGACAGTCTCTGTCATCGATGTAGAGCCGGTCGTCAGAGACTTAAGCGTGCTTGGAGAAGCTCCCTATATAGAAGGGAGCCTACTAACCTTCAGCGCTGGGACGACCACAGCGGGTTCACCCGCAGAGCCCATTATCCAATTCACTTGGAATTGGGGAGATAACACGCCAAATACAAGCTCACTCATTGGAGAAGAGCTACGTCGTCCTAGTCATCGCTTTAATGACTCAGGTAACTTCAATGTCTGTCTCTCAGTCGACGATAGTGATAGCCTCGTCACCGGTTGCACATTGATCGAGATTACTGACTTACGACCGATCGCTCGATTGACCGGTGACCTCTTTACCATCGAAGGAGAAGAGACCTACTTCAGCATCTCAGGTAGCCGAGCTGGGGGAGAGGCCGACCCTCTCTCCTATGCTCTCATCGATTGGGGTGATGGAACCAACCCGCAGCGTGTAGATAACTTTGAGGTGACTGACCTCACTCATCGCTTCGAGGCTAATGGAAATCTAACAGTCACTATGAGCCTCTTCGACGAAGAAGAGGTAGATCCTGCGGTCGTCGAGCTGGAGATCTACGTCGATGATGTAAGCCCTTCCCCCGTCATTAGCTCTCCTCTCAGCGTAGAAGAAGGCTTAGAGGCGACTTGGAGTGCAGCCAATAGCTCACCAGGGGCTCCTAGTGACCCTATCGTCAGCTATCGATGGGATTGGGGGTGATGGTAATCCCTCCGAAGAAGGGGCCCGAGAGCGAGCGCGGTCATATTTATGGAGATAACGGCACTTATCAGCTCAGGCTCACGGCGATCGACAGCGATGGCTCTCTGAGCACCCTCTCCCGCTTCGTGACTGTTAATAATCGAGCGCCCTTTAACGCTGCGATCACGACTGCTTCGGCGGTGGTAGATTTTGGTGAATCTGTCCGTTTTGAGGTGAGCTATGAAGATGTCCCCAACGATTTCGTCAGCGTCGCTTGGCGAATGGGTGAGGGGACTACCTACAGTAATCAACGAATCGTCAATCATAGCTATCGTGAGCTAGGTCTCTTCACCGTCCGCGTGACGCTCACCGATGAAGATGGGGGAGAGACGGTCGTCAGCTATGAGATTGAGGTTAGCCCCGCCGGACCTCGCGTCATTATCCCTGAGATTGAGCCAATCTCCGAGGGAGACCTGCTCAGCGTTGATGTAGAGCTCCGCGCGGCTGAGACCAATAACAGTACGCTTGACGGCCCTGTCGAGCTCAGAGTCCTCCGCTCACCTTTAGGCCTCGAAGCGACCCCCTTAGAGTCAGCAAACCCAACGCTCAGTAATCGAGTTCGTTTTCAATGGTTAACCAATGCTCAGTCTGCGGGTGAATATATCTTAAAGATTCAAGGGGTCTCTCCCTCTGGCATCACTCGCACCACTGAACGGAGGATCATTGTTCAAGAATCTAAAGACCATGTTCTAGCGACTTTAGGCGGCTCTATCAATGGCGCTGCCCTCTCTCTTTTTAAGTATCAAACCGATTTAAGCCGAGAGCTCACTGAGCTTCATCGCTTCGCGCACGTTGATGTAGGCCGAGGCGTCGGTCAACTCATCACTGTCCGAGATGATTACTTTGTGACGGTTCCGGTCTCAGGAGTAGTCGCAGTTGTGAACGAAACAGCAGCTAGACTCTCCCGAAGGGTTCCGGTCGATGGTGAGCCATACGCGATCGCCGAGGCCCTTGATTCGGTATGGGTATTTGACGCGAGACGTCCTTTAGTCACTGCGATCGATCGTCGTCTAAAAGTACTTCGTCGCTCAACCATTGACCAGCTCTCTTCACCAATCATCACCGCCAAGAACGTGGTGATTGAAAATGAAGAGAGACTGATCGTCCTCTGCGCTAATCAAGAGCTCCTAGTTATAAACCCCGAGGCCTTTATCAGCAATCAACCGAGTAGAGCTGTCACTAATCGTATCAATTTAGCCGCTATGGTCACCCCTGATTCAGATGCCTCGCCCACAAGCTCCTCTCCAGTCGCTGGCGGGCTTATCATTCACCAAGATGATCGTCTCATCGCTTATACACCCCGCGGGGCCCTGTCCTTCTCGATCGCTGATCTTGAGCTAGAAGACCCGAGCCCTCATTGGCTCTTAAGAAGCGTGAGCTCTATTCGCTCGATGGTTGCCCATCAAGGGAGTTTATGGACAGCCTCTAGCCAAGGGTTAAGGCGTTTCAATTGGCCTGAAGATGGGTCAGGTCTCACCGATCCGAACGAGAGCGTTGAGGGGGCTATCCTCGACCTCAATCAACAGAGCGCCCTCGCTAGTCTCCCCGACACCTTAATGGGTGAACCCGTACTGATCACCGCCAATGCTCGACAGGTGACTCATCTAAGCAGTGACTCTCTTCGCCAAGTACTCATTACGCCTGACCTCAACCCTCAACAGCTCCTGGTCACTGAGAGAGAGAGACGTGAATAATGGTGGTTAGCTCCAAGCTCTTCTTAAAGAGACATCTTCGATTATTGCTCACTCTATCGTCAGTGCTCTCCATCATGATCTCAGGCTGTGGGGCAGGTAATGACCGTTTATCTAAAGAGAGCTCTGAGAGCCAAAGAACAACGGACCAACCTCGCGGTCGAGCGGCCTCTTTCAACCCGATAGGAGACCTGCTCACTCAAGTAGATTCTGGTATTAAGAGCGTTCAAGAGAGCTCCTCTGAGGCGAACGCAGCAGTTCGCTTCCTTATCTTACATCAGCAACCACTCGCGGTAGATGAAGAGACTCAAGCGAAGCTGACTCAGCTTCATTTTAAGCGCACCTCTGAGCTCTTAGCGAAGGGAGGAATTAACTCCTTAATCCGTTCTAAACTCATCAATCGTTTTACTGTAACAAGCGCAGCGATGACCGATGAGCTCCCCATCAACCTAGATGTCTTCACTCCCATTGCAGAGAGGCAAAAGCTCGATCTATCGGCGCTTCAAGGGCTCGTGTTTGTGAGCTATCAAGGGCAAGCTCTCCATAAGGGTCTTCAGCTCCAAGTGAGCTGTGGAGTCACTCAGACAGTCGCCGAGAGTGAGCTACTAAGCTCAAGAAAAGTAGCGCCACTCATTGTCTCCCTCCCTACCTTTGAGATCTTTGAACTCCCCGACTTTGTGACGAAATGCTCTGATCCGCAAGAATCATGGGTGAGACCTGCTGCTGAGCTCGTCCAAGATCAAGTGCGCCTCATCAGTCGTGGAATGAATCAATGGGGTCGGCCTGAATTAGAGCTAGGCCCCCTCCCTCGGAGTGAGGCACCCAAGCTCTATCCACTGTTTATGACGGCCCTCACTCAGCTCCGTAATCAGCCCTTCACCGATCAAAAAAATATAATGATCAATAAAGAGGACGTCAGCTTAGGTGAGTGCCAACGTCCCGCTCACCATTATGACTTAAGTTGTCGTCGACTCTCTCTAACCTCCGGTCAATCGCCAACCTCCCCATAAATAGCTCTCTTATTATGCTGCACCTAAAAACACCTCAGCTATCCTATCGATTTTTATTAGCAAAAACCCTCGTCGCATCTCGATTCATATCTATAATAGAAAAGCGATAACTCCCCGCCAAAGGGTCTAGAGGACCCTGTTCACTTTGGCAGAGCAGCTCCCGCTCTAGGAGCTCGCCCTCTCCACCAGTCTCAGAGCGACGTCGCTCTAAAATAAGCACTTCATACCCTTGACCCGTCTCTCGTTGTCGATGCTCAGCCCATAGCTCCCCAGCGCTTGGTGGACTCGTGAATTGAAAGCGCCGATTACGATCGTCGAGCTTATCTTTTCGGTCTTGAGTCACCAAATCTTTATAGAGTTTAAGGCGAGCGACACAGCGTATCTGTGGACCCATCTCGTAACTCACGACCTGTTGTTGGACTCTTCGCTGCTCTGTGAACTCAAAGAGGCCATGCTTGGTAAATGGAGAGTCTCCAGCAGGGCTGGACTCTTCTTGATTACTCTCCGCGCTGTAAATACGAATCTCGCTCCGAGATATGGCGTCATTGAGCGTCGCCATAAATAATGAAAACCATAATGGTCCACGTCGATAAGCATCATAAATACCACAACGATCGCTACCACAGTGCCCCGTCGGCAAGTGGTCCCTCAAAACCCCATGAGGACTCAGCTCTTGACAGAGCTCTTTGACGATCGATTTCCCTCCTTGAAGTTTGGCAATATAAAGTGCCTGAAGGGATAAACCAATCGAACTCTGTTTCCCTTTACAGCGAGGAGACTTGGTCTTAGAGCCCTCTGCCACATATAGAGGAGCGACTGTTGGATGACTCTTCACAGTATTGGTAGGCGAGTGGCTACTAGATGAGTGTTTAGCAGCTATTGTGGTCTGATTAACGTTCTCTCGTTGCTTCAGTGGTTTCATCTGCGCACAATTCAAGGCGCTGAGAGGAATGATTAGAGAGAGCATAAGAGAGAACACGCTCTTTGAAGCATAAACTAGCTCAGGACTTGGTGAGAGAGGGTATCTAGACAGTGACCGTAAAGTATTCATATCGCTCATCATCTCTCCTCTCTTGGCTTCGATCGCTTATATTAGCGGTCGTAGGTGTCCATAGCCTCCTTTAATTCTTCATGAGCGACCGCTGCTCGACGAGAGAGTGCCTTGCGCTGCGCGTTGTTGAGCGCCTTCATGTTATTGATCGCATCAGTAAGTGAGTCAGGCTCGAGGCAGACAAGTGAGTAAAATTGACCATCTCGCATATCGCTCTTCTTGGGGACTGCGCCATTAAGGGTCTGCTTAGAGAGGGTGACGGTCGCTTGAGTAGACAGCTCCTCACTGATATCTCCATCAGCGGTTCCCCCTTCTTGATTGTACTGCTTAATCATACTGCGGACCTTAGTCTCCAGCTGTCGCGAAAGGTCAGTGCGAGCCTTAGACTCTGCGAATGACTTGGCTGATCCTACATTTCCACGGAACTTCTGAATCCCTACTCCACAGAGGGGAGGCTGGCTGAGAACCCACTCAGGGAGGTTATCGGTCTCTGGCATCGACTTGCCGTTAGGCCCTCCTCCACAAGCAGTCATTAAACAGGCAGAACCGAGAATAACAAAAATAGTTGAGAGTTTTCGCAAGGTCATGGGGACGCTCCTTTAAGAGTCATGGTCACATGGGTGACGTCAGTGTTAATGTATGAGTTAAGCATATCAGAGTGTTTAACCAAGTTTCATCTTATAATATTCAAAGCGCTCAATAAAAAATCCGATCTTGAGCCTCTTCACTTTAACTTACGGATTGAGTAGCGTAGTTCTAAACTCGTATATTTTAGCCTCTAGTTCATATCGTATAGAAAGCTCACACTATGACTATTTACTCTCGACTCAGCTTGGTCATGTCCGTCTTTTTCGCTTATCCATTAGTCGCATGTGATGATGAAGTACCGGAAGTACCAGCCAATAGACGTACCATCAATGTGGCTCGAGATGCCTCTATGATATTGAACACCCCCCAAGACTATATGGTGACCGGTGGAACGAGCGTTGCTCCTGATATGAGCATGGGAGGCGAGAGCGTAGGAGGCATGATGATATCCTCTTGTACTCAAGGAGAGACACGACCCCTAGCGGGTTGTGGCCTAGAGCGTTGTTTGAGTGGTCAATGGGTCAGTGAATCTAACGTGAGAGAGCTCTGTAATGACCATGATGATGACTGCGATGGACGAGTTGATGAATCATATAGTATTGGCGGTATGTGTTTTGCAGACAACGCTGATGGGTGTAGAGTAGAGGGCGTTTTCGCTTGTGATTCTGTGTCTCAAACAGCGATCTGTCTCCCTTCATCGATAATTTCTTCTCGGCCTGAAGTATGCGATGGGTTAGATAATGACTGCGACCAGCAAATAGATGAAGGATTTGAAGAGGGTCTGCTCTGTTGCACTGACGCCAGCCACTGTCCACCAGGTGTGATGTGCGTAGATGGGCTGTGTGATCAACCTGTGACCACTCCGATCGCTCCGATCGAACCTGGAGCGCCGCTCGGGACTTGTGGCAATCCTATTTGGATGCCTGGATTTAACGTATACTTTGAAGATGGTGGTCGGGCGAATAAGGCCTTGGCGGTCTCTAATTGCACAGGAACTTTTGAAGATGATCTACTGCTAGCTCTACAGACTGGGGCAGGCAGTGAAGTCGTCTTCGCTTTCAGTCTCCCTGAGGCCCAGCGAGTTCGCTTCACTACTGAGCTCTCTCTCTTCGCAAGCGTCGTCTACGTCTTTGAAGACAGCTGCACTCCTATGCAGACCGCGAGTAACTACTGCGACCAAAGTATTCTCGGGTTAGCGACTGAACCCGCTAGAGGGGTAGAGCTCACTTTTGAAGCCCAAGAGAACCGTCTCTATTATGTAGTTTTAGATACTAAAGTTGACCTTGTAGAAATCATCGGACTCCTCGGTGGAGGAAACCTCGGAGCGATTCCCTTTGTATTGAACTTCAGCGCAGATAACTGACATCCCTAGGATCATATAATGATGGGCTCTTCATACACGTCCCCCCCCTTACTCTCCATCTCCCTCTGTATGATTGTGAAGAATGAAGCGCGGTATTTGGAGCGATGCTTGCTGAGCGCTAAAGAGGTCGCTAAACAGCTGATCGTCGTCGACACAGGGTCTGATGATGAGACAGTAGATATAGCGCGTTCTTGCGGTGCAGAGGTCTATCATCACCCTTGGGAAGGTAGCTTCTCTAAGGCCCGAAACCTCTCTCTTCAATATGCCAAAGAGGATTGGATTCTCATCTTAGACGGAGATGAAGAATTAGACGCTGGTTTCTCTGAATCATTGAGAGGATATGACCTCAGCGACCCTCAGCTAGAGGCGCTTAATTTCCAAATTCTTAACTTCACCACTGATCGAGCGATCATCACCGAGGCAGGGATTATAGATCAAATTCGCCTCTTCAAGAATACTCCTCAACATCGTTATAGCGGGTTGGTTCATAACCAGCTTCTCAATATCGCTGAAGACAGGCCTCTAGTCGCTCAGCAAACCCCGTTAAGAGTCCTCCACTATGGTTATACTCCTTCGGTGTGGGCCGCTCAAAATAAAGACGCTCGGATCGAGATGCATGAGAGAGCAGTAGAGCAAGACCCCCATAACCATTTCATTCGATACAACTACGGCAACCACTTAAAAATATTAAAACTTTACTCTGAGGCGCTAGAGCAATTTCTACTCGCTATACCACCGATGAGCATTTTTGAGTCGATGAGCGCTGAGGAGAGACAGAGTTCATCTGAGATCATTTGGGGAACGAGCGCCTGCTTCTTAGGGGCTTTCTGCGCTAATAAAATAAAGCGTTATGATGTCTCGCTCTCTCTCATTGAAGAGGCACTCTGCCGTCGTCCCCATCTTATAGACGCTAAGCTGAGAGGCGCTGAAGCCCATATAGGATTAAAGCAATACCATGAAGCAGAGACCCTTTTAAGGTCTGGGCTTCTTGATGACCAAGTACAGGTTACTAAGCTAAGAGCGCTCCACTTTGATGCTCCTTACCGGTTAGGCAGAGCGCTCTTCCTCTCCCATCAGCGATCACTCGCTACGCCTGCTTTCGCCAGCGTCATCCCTCAATGCCAAGACATCACCGTCTTTACCCACCTCTGCTTATGTGCGATCGAACTCAAGATTCCTTATCTGTGGAGATATGCTCGCTCCAGAGGAGCAGAGCTCGATGCTTATGATCCCGATTGGAGAGTCGTCGATCAAGCGATTATGCATGCTGAGGAGTGGTTAAACTACCAGGCCTTAAATCAAGAGGTGGTGATCGAGAGCGGTGTCCTCACTCATCTAGACCTCAACGCATGGGCTCTTCACCTGCAAACCGGTCTCAAAGAGCTATTTGATCAATGTAGCGACACGCTCCCTAGCGTGATCGAATTCACTTTCATTCCCCCCACTGATGTTGGATATCTCTGCTTGAGTGTTCACAGTGATTATGCTCGTCTCTCGGTGCAAGCCCCTCCTCAAGGGGCGAAAGGGTCAACGCCCGTCTACCGATGCCCTGAGCGATTTAAACCGATCAATGTAGCGACGCCGATTGAGAGCGCTGCTCTCTTACTCGCCTCGATGCATATTCTCACTTAACGCTTCTCGTTCAGAAAGATGGGGTTGGAGCCGTAGCCAAGATCGCTGCGAGGTCATCATCATTGAAGCGAATGCCCCCGCCAACAAAATAATCGGTATCCGAGGAATTGAGTACATCATCAATTCCCGCGGCGATATAGAGATGGGTAAAGAACTCGTAATGAGCTCTCGCTCGAAGTCGTGGATTACGGCCCTCCTCGAAGTCGAAGAGATCTGTGACAATATTGAGGCGGTCATGGAAGAGGTCTGCATCTAATCCAATGGAGCCGCTGTTCTCTAAAATACCGACTCGACCGGTGATGAAATGGAAACGCTTGGCAAATTGCAAGGAGACCAAGAAGCGATCTCTCACCTCCCGCTCTGATTCGCTAACGACCGTAGGCATCGCTCCATTTTGTGAGGTGGTGGTGACTCGATCAACAATAGAGACGCTGCGCGACGGCGAGTCCACAAGCTGTAATAAATAGTATTTATCGGGGCGAGGGCGCATTTTTAGCTCAAAATAGTTTTTGGAGACCGCCTCTTGAAAATAATATTCACTCCTCATAGCGACTTGAAACTGTAAACGAGTGAGGCGGCTCACGAAACGTGATGACTCATCGACAAAGGTGGTGACGCTCTCTACTAGCCGATCATCGTTGACCAATTTTCCTAAGCTCCCCTCGCCGCTATCTATCTTGGCGGTGATCGACTTCACGTTAGAGATCGCCCCGTCTAATTTTACGAGTGAGTCCTGAACTCTAGACATGGCCCCGCGGAGCGTAGATTTCTTACTCGTCCCATGTTCACTCACCAGATCTCTAACATCTCCGGTGATCTGCCTGGCATTGCTAGAGACAACACGAGCATCAGCGAGGATCTGATTAGCTTTCAGCCTAAACTCTTTAGTGAAGCGCTTGGCGTCTTCCGTCACCTCGATGACATTAGTGACGACCTGATCAAACTTAGGACTATTACCACTCAAAGCTTGATTCATCTGGTCTACGACTCGATTAATATTCTCTAGGATATTGACAAGCCTCTGCTCCCCATTTTGTCCTGCGATGACGTTCTTTAAGCTCAAGGTAATCTCATTGACATTATTCATGATCCCCTTCACCTCCTGCATCAACTCTGCAGGAGAGACATCAACATCGACATTTCTGATTTGACCTTCTTCTGGGATTGTTGAGCCCCGATAACCCGGCGTGAGCTGTAAATATGATTCTCCGAGTAAGCTCGCTTGTCGCTTAGCGAGTCGAGCGTCTGTTCTAAGAGGTACATTGACCTTAACCCATACCTTAGCCTGGTTACCCTCTAGCTCAATCGTGTCCACCTGTCCGACCGGAATACCGGCGATCACCACCTTTGAGCGAACCGCTAATCCGCTAACATCATCAAACAGGGCAAAGGCTCGTCTGAGGTTATCCCCCTCAGAGATCCCCTCTTTTACCTGATTACTCATCCATACCAATGAGGTGCTCGATAAGATCACTAAGAGTCCCACTTTAAAGGGAGTGAATAAACTGTTCATATTCGATAGTCCTCCTCGAACTCTCTATGATCGCTCTAAATACCGAAGCATGGATGCTCCCTCTCTGAACCTAACCCCACTACAATAAAACTCACTAACATCAGACTTCCTTAAGTAAACATAAGAGCGGTCAATACGTAGTCAGCAGCGAGGATTAATACGCTAGAGACGACCACTGATTGAGTGGTCGCTAGACCTACTCCGCGCGCGCCTCCTGTGGCATAAAACCCTTTATAACATCCCACTAGCGTTAAGATTCCCCCAAAGACACAAGACTTAATCATCCCATTATATATATCAGAGGGCTCAACGAACCATTTTACATTCTCATAAAAGACACCCTCGTCGATGTTAAGCAGACCTACTCCCACGCTATAACATCCTACCATCCCCACAAGATTAAAGAGGGCAGTGAGCAGTGGCACCATGACTAGACCAGCGATAAATCGAGGAACGATAAGATATTGAACCGGATTCACCGCCATGGTGTAGAGAGCATCAATCTGCTCAGTGACTCTCATCGTGCCGATCTCAGTCGCGATGCCACTCCCTGCTCGACCGCTCACCATCAAACCAGTGAGCACCGGAGCGAGCTCTCTTGAGAGAGAGAGCGCCACCGTCGATCCTACTAAGCTCTCGGCATTAAAAATACGAAACGCCGTCGCTCCTTGAAGCGCAAATACTGCACCCGTAAAGAACCCGGTGAGAATAACGATGAAGAGACTCCCTACACCAACAAACTCCATCGCGTTCAATGTGATCTTCAATCGATAAGGAGGTCTCACAAGCCAAAAGAGGGTCTCAAGAAAAAACTGACTCGCTCGGCCAATACTCTCTACAGCACCAATGGTCGCCTCTCCTACTCCCTCAACTCCAGCCTTTATTCGTTGACCTGCCCGCTCAGCTGTAGATCTTGACGTCTGACGGTGAGGAGGGCGATGAGTCATCTTTGGCCTTTAGTAGGTTTGCGTCTATAGAGTCAGTGAGGCAAGGTAGAGAATATCAGAGGTGACAAGTTTAAATAGGATAAGTATAACGACGTCTGATTTTCTAGCTCAAAGCGAGATCACATGCAAAATATACAAAAGCTCAAAGTGATCATTGTCGGCGCCGGCGAAGTCGGTATGAACGTCGCGATGAAGCTGAGTAACCACGAGAAGATAGAGGTCACCCTCATCGAATCGAATGAGGACCGGTCAGCTCTCATGAAAGCGACAGTGAACTGTCGGACGATCAAAGGCTCCGGCTTGGACCCAAGACTCCTCGAGCTTGCGGAGATCCATACTTGTGATCTTTTCTATGCGATGACTGATGCCGATGAAGTCAACTTGCTCGCTTGTCAACTGGTACAGTCGATGGTTGTGCGGAACTCAGAGATCCCCCCCGATAGTGATGATTCACTCTCTCAGGATTCACTTGAGCCCTCTGATATCGACCCATTTATCCCCTGTGCTCCCCTAGGAGAATCACAGCAAAAACGATATATCACTTCCAACTCTGCGAGCGGTAAACTCTTTCTATACGCTCGAGTCCGAGATGAGATATTCTACGATCACGTCAGTGAGCTCTTTACCCAAGTGAACGCGATCTTCCCCGAGCGAACATGTAGCCGAAAGATCGATGAGCTGCTTTATTATAGGCAAGCCTTTGATGTCGTTGAATTGGAGACAGGTCGACTCAAACTCTATGGGATCAAGATTCACCCTAATTCACCTGCAGTCGGGCAGTCTCTGGAAGACTTCACTGCCGATCATAAGATCACCATCGCTACGATCGCTCGTCGCATATCAGGACCCCTCGGACA
Source organism: uncultured bacterium (assembly GCA_943788935.1). Classification (GTDB taxonomy): domain Bacteria; phylum Myxococcota_A; class Bradymonadia; order UBA7976; family VGTA01; genus CAKZRU01. The sequence continues at coordinate 499,681 of CALSSE010000003.1, forward strand.
GTCTAGACAGCTCATGATCCCCTGGGCTGCTTATCAGATGGAAGCGAATGATGAGATTTACTTCGCTGCCTCTCCTAAGACCTTTAGCTATATACACCGTTACTTTACTGCTGATGGAGAGGAAGAGCACCCTTCATCGCTCGTCATCGTCGGTGATAGCCCCGTCGCTTTTGATGTATTTCAGCGAGCGGTCAACCGAAACCGAAAGAGGTCAGATACCGACGGTCGCGAGGACAACGAGGGAGAGAGCCATGAACAACCGATCAAGCGTAACTTATCTTTAGTGATCAGCGATACTCATCTCGCAGAGAGAGCAGAGCAGAGTGACCCACATGGTAATGCGACAGTAGTGAATGGGTCGATCACCGATATCGCCAATCTCGCAGAGGTCGGGGTGGGTCCGCTGACGACTCTCCTAGTCAGCTCCACCGATGAGGAGAATTTAATCTGCGCTCTCTTGGCGCGCGAGCTTGGTTGTCAGAGGATCTTGATCGTTAATAACCGCGAAGATTACTCCGAGCTGATCAATAAGCTCGGATTTGATGGAATATTTAGCCCTCGGCAGCTCACCGTGAATGAGATGGTCCATCAAACCCTCCGCCGCTTATCTAAATCTGCTTTTGAGGTCTCGGGGTCTGATGACTTTGAGGTGCGCTCTTTTCAAGTAGATAAGGACTCTCCACTGTGTAACCTAGCGCTCAAGGAGCTCGTCTCTATAGGCTTCCCTCGAGAGTATGCAGTGATCGCAGCGATGAGAGATCCAGAGGATAAGTCTCACATTATGCCTACTGGAGATGATATTCTGATAGAGAACTCTATCGTATACATCGTCTCTCGGATCACCGACTTTCACAAAATAGACAGTTTATTTGGTAAACGGAAATCACGCTTCCGTCTATGGAGGTCTTGATGCGCGTCGCCTTGGTCTATTTAATATCCATTCTCGTCTTACTCCTCTGTTTCCCTATGGCGCTTTGTCTTCTCTACTCCATCGCTGATCAACCGGCCTGGTGCCTAAGCAGTGACCTCCTCAGCTTTTTAACGACGATTGTGATCGGTGGAGCTTCGGGTTACCTAGGATACTATAGATCTGAGAGTGAAGGAGTGACCACTGATATTCGACCGACCGATGCATTCCTGATCGTTACCCTCACTTGGTTAGTCGCTAGCGCCTTTGGCGCTTTACCCTATTACCTATACGGTTGGTTCGAACACATGGGCTTTGATGGGGGTCCTCTCACTGCTCAAGTCACATTGGGAGGCGAGTTTCTGAGCTTCACTAACGCCTTCTTTGAATCGGTGTCAGGTTTCACCACCACTGGAGCCACCATCATCGAACGCGGTTTATGGCACACATACATCGATGGGGTTGGCTATCTCAGCGATGGATCTATCGCCCTCCCACGTAGCATTATGCTGTGGCGAAGCGTGACTCACTTGCTGGGAGGAATGGGGATCGTAGTGCTAGGAGTGGCGGTTCTTCCTGTCCTCGGTGTCGGGGGGATGCAGCTCTACCACGCCGAGGTCCCTGGACCAATGAATGACCGTTTTACTCCTCGAGTCGGTGAAGGTGCCAAAATATTATGGAAGATCTATGGGGTGATGACTCTGACTCTCGCCGTCTTTTATTGGGGGCTCGGGATGGATCATTTTGAGGCGATCTGTCACAGTATGAGCACCATGGCGACCGGAGGATTCTCCACTAGGGCGACTAGTATGGCCGCCTTCTCTAGCCCTATGATTGAGTGGTGTACGATCCTGTTTATGTTCATCGCTGGGGTTAACTTTACTCTATATAGCCTTCTCGGGAGCCGTCGGAACTCCCCTAGAGCCGCCTTAGGTCTACTTAAGCAGAACGCAGAGTTTATGGTCTATATGGGGATCATCGTGATCAGCTCTGCGGTGATCGCTCTCTCTATCGCTCAACATGAAGGGCTCTCTGGGGCAGATTCCCCGATCCGTACTGCGAGCTTTCAGGTGCTGAGTATACTTACCACTACTGGCTATGCTTCCGCTGACTTCGAGCAATGGGTTATAGCACCTGCGGCGATTGGAGCGCTCCTCTTATTAATGTTTGTCGGAGGCTGCGCTGGGTCAACCGGTGGAGGTGTCAAAGTAATCAGACATCTCCTCGTCTTTCGTCTATGCTTCAGAGAGTTCTTTTTCTTATTACACCCTAAGGGTAAAAAGAGCGTACGCAGCGATGGAGAGATCGTTTCCCCTAGCACCTTGAGAGCGATTGTCGGCTTTGTAGGACTCTACTTCTTTTTATTGATCGCTGGGACTCTCTACTTCGCCATGGAAGGACAAGACCTGCTCACAGCCTTTACAGCGAGCGCTGCCTCTTTAGGAAATATCGGACCGGGGCTTGGTGAGGTCGGACCGACCGATGATTTTTCTGGTCTCAGCGCTCTCGGTAAATGGGTGAGCGCTAGCCTCATGTTGATGGGCAGACTCGAAATCTTGACCGTCATGATTCTCTTTACTCCCGCCTATTGGAGACATTGGAACCTCACTAAGAATTGATCGGGCCAATGATAAGTCTCATCTCGAAGAGTCTCATCTCGAAGAGCCTATACTGATCCATTTAAAGTCGCTCGCCCCTAAAGTCTGCTGATGATGAGTTCTCAGGGTAGACCTCCCTCCATAACTTAGTTTAAGCTATGGCATATGAGTCGTTGATGACCTTCAACGCCAATCGCTTATCTGTTCCTTGCGATGCGAGAGAGAGCCTTATGATCAGAGCCCTGTCACCCCTCCAAAAGTCCCCCTATCAGAGCCCCGCTAGGCGACTGATCATGAAGATATTTCTCTTATTGACGGTCACCTCTTCTGTGCTCTCTCTCTCCCCTCTTCAACTTCAAGCCGCGCCCAACACCAAAGAGCGCGCTAAGGCCTCTTTTAAGAAGGGTAAGATCGCCTTTGAAGCGTCTCGCTATCCAGAGGCTCTCCTCGCTTTCGAAGAGGCCTATCAACTATTCCCCTTGCCACTCATGCTCTATAATATCGCTAATGTGTATGAGCGGCTTAACCTACTTCCTCAAGCACTGAGACAATATCAGGCTTTCATTAAGACGGGTAAAGACGGTAACGGAGAAGCCGCCAAGAGAGTAAAGGTTATTGAGGAGCGTATCGAATCTTGGCCTGAAGTGACGATCACCACTCAACCTGCCGGCGCTTCCATCAAGATCTTAAGTGAGTCATACCCCTCTCTCGGTGAGACACCCGTCACATTACGCCTCGAACCACAAAATGAGATGCTAATTTATCTGAAACCCACTGAAGGTAAACTCATAAAGCGTTTTGTACAGATTTCATCAACGAGTCATCGACAAACCATCAAAATAGACCTCCCAAAAAAAGAAGCCTACGTGAGAATATTGGGCTCGCCTCCCAACCTGCAAGCGAAAAGCGGCTCGCTGAAAACCAACGGTGTCCCGGCGCTTATGAAGCTCTCGGTCGGTGACCATGAGGTAGAGCTCTCCGCACCCGGCTATCTTCCGATCAAGAGATCGGTGAGCCTCCGCAGCGTACATACTCAATCAGCGCCCCTCGCGCTTGAGGCAAAGCTGAAGACTAGTGAGGGGGTCGCTCTAGTGGCGCTCAATGTCTCTCGCCCCGGTTCACTCCTGTTCATCGATGGTTTACCTCAAGGTCAGAGCCCCTTCGATGAGCCTCTAGAGCTCGCTGAAGGTGAACACTTAATAGAGGTAAAAGGCCCAAATGGAGAGAATTTCAAAGAGAGATTAAGCCTAAAAGCAGGTGAAATGGCTCAACTCTCAGTCAACTTTGAGAGGAGAGAGAGTATATTTACTCGCGATCGGATCACAGTCGGAATGATGAGTCTTGGAGCCGCGAGTTTATTGACTGGTCTTGTCCTTGGCGGGATCGCATTGAGCGCTGGAAATGACCTAGATGATTGTCGAGCACATGAGCTCTGCGCTCGCGGTCAAGGTGAGCTTGATAGAGCTCAAGCGGTGCGAGCGTTCTCTCTCTCCTCCGATATTTTCACCGCTCTTGGTCTGATCATCGGAGGCACTGGGGGAGCCATGTATTGGCTTGATCAAAGATCGATCTCTTCACCTTCTCCCAGCAAAAGTTCGGTTCAGGTAGAAGCGAGCTCCAAGGGGGGGCGCTTATCCAATGTGGTTCGATTTTAAAAGGAACGCTGAGTAGAACATGATGATAGTAAAGATGAGGCCAAGAATGAATATACGCCAAGCGTTGATCCCTTTAGTCACACGCGTTGCGATCTCTCTCCTCTTGGTATCACAGAGCGCTTGTAGCTTATATTTAGACCCAGAGGTCTGTGAATCCAATAGTGATTGTAATGGAGGGGTGTGCCAAGTCGGGATCTGTATCGGAGTCGCCCTACTCATCGATGCTGAGGTCGAGGCGGGTGAGGAAGCCGGGACGATCATGGATTCGGGAACCGCAGGGATAAGCGATGACATGCAAGTGAGTGGAGAGCAAACTGGTGGAGAAGGGGGCGGAGATCTCGCAGGAGATCTCGCGGGAGATCTCGCAGGAGAGCCATTAGATATGATGATGGATGAGATCTTTGAGTGCGATATTGTCTCTACTTCTCTCACTCGGGCAGGGGCGATCCTCAGAGACCTCCCTCCCGAGATTGATGGCTCTACTCATTGGCTCACCAATGCGGAAAACATAAGCATCGAACTCTCCTTCAATACGCCTAATAATGATATCTGGTCAGAGAGGGTCTCCTTTTATTTGGGCGAAGACCTGATCGAAGTCACTAAGGAGGATGACCTCTATCTAGCTCGACTAGACCTTTCAGAAGAGGGAGAATACCGAGCTCGACTCATCATAGGCTCAACAGAAGATATCAAGTGCGTCGATCAACTATTTCTAACCGTTGATCGCAGTGAGCCCGAGCTCTCTCTGCTCACTCCAAGCGCCGATGAGATCTGGATTGGTCAGCTGAGCGGTGAACCAAAAACAAGACTAAGTCTTGAATCGAGAGATCTCACCCGCGTCTCATTGAGCGTGACTGATCAGAACAATGTGATTGTCGCTAGCCGAGGTCTGAGTAATGAACTGTTATGGTCTAGTGACCTCTCTCTCCGAGAAGGTGAGAATATCTTTACCATTAGCGCCCGAGATGAACTCTCGACTGAAACAGAGACCAGTGTCACCTTCAACTATGATCCCCATCCACCAGGAATCGGCTTAACTCAGCCGGCTTCTGATCGCTTAACTCTTGAAGGGAGCAATCTCACAGTCACCGGTTTTATCTACCAACGTGCCGGGCTTGGCGGCATAGGAGGAGACGGAGGAATAGAGCCAAATGCCCGTATCGTGATCACCACCTATAGCGGCGTTGATTCTAACGGTTTAGAACAGAATAGAACCCTCTCACAGAGTGATGAGATGGGCGCCTTTAGCCTGATCACCCCAATAGAGGTGGGCGCTAACTATGTGGAGATCTGTGCCTATGATCGTGCTGAGAATGAGACATGTAACGGCCTCTTTGTGACTCGCGTCGAATCACAACCTTGTGTCAACATCACTTCCACTCGCTTCACGGTCAACTCTACTTATGAGCTCACCGGTAACGTCTGCCCCTCGGTGAGTGAACTCGCTGTGAGTGTCGACGGTTCACCGCTACAGACCATATCGCTCAACAGTGATTTGACATTCAATTATCCTCTCACCTTGAGTCAAGTAGGGGTTGAGACCTCTCTCATACTCACCGCGACTGCCGCTGACGGAGAAGCCGCGACCGCAGAGATCAGCGCTTTATGGGACGATAGCCCTCCCCTCATCGTGATCTCATCTCCTAACCCTAACACCTGCTCACGAGAGGAGACGATTGAGCTCTGTGGTCGAGTGGTTGACCCTGAGAGCGGTACCGCGAGCCTAAGTTTAAACCGGGCCCCATTAGACCTCAGTGACCAATTTAATGAGGGGGAACAGTGGTGGGAGGGCTTTTGTACATCGGTCGACCTCACTGTCCCGCAAGGTCGTGACTTCTTCGAACAATCTATCACTTTGAGTGGTGCTAACGGCGCTGGTATCTCAGCAGAGACCACCGTTACAGTGATTGTAGACCGCGTCGCGCCCTCCCTTCTGTTTGATCCACCTGTCTATGAAAATTGGTATCGACCTGACAACCTTGGACGCGTAGAGCTCTCAGGACAGATCTTATTCTCTGGCTGTTCATTGACTCCCAGTAATCCCATAGAGGTCATGATTGAGAGCGGTGAGGTTGGGACCCTCACTTTAGAAACAGGGTCAAGGTTTCGGTTCCTCACCGCGATTGATGATGGTGAATATAGACTCAACGCTACCTTAAATGATCGAGCGGGAAATCGTGGGATGTCCTCTTATGACTTTAAAGTCGATGGAGAAGGACCGAATCTTGACCTTATCTCCCCAGCTCTGCGATCGGTGTCACGAGATGAAGCGCTAACGGTGATTATTGAGGGTGAAGATCTAGGGAGCAGCGTACTCCCCAATGGGGGTCTCTTGAGTGATGGGCAGCAGAGCCTGCCTTTAAACCCAACCCTCATCGATGAAGGCTCAGGCCGCTATGAGTTGAGAACGACAATAGATCTCCCGGCAGGGGAGCACACTCTCACTGCATCTCTCACTGATCAATTAGGGAATGAGAGCTCTCTTGAGTTGACATATATACGAGACATCACCCCACCGGTTATCAGTCTATTAAGTCCTGACTTAAATCAAGCACTCCCCGACCTAGACCAAGTGTGGTTAGAAGTCACCGATGAGCTGAGCCAAGTCACTGAGGTGAGGGTCAATGGTGTAGAAGCGACCCGTCGAGGTGACTTATGGCTCGCTAAAGGAGTCCAGATAGAGAGACAAGACCCTCGATTCGACTTAGAGGCGATCGACGAGGCTTCCAATTTAGCCTCCGAAGGTGATGAGGAGACTCGCTACCCGGTGAATCTTAGTTCGCTTAGTTGGCAAGGGCCTGAGAGAGTTGGCGCTCCTTATCGTGGTCACCTCCTCCCTAGTCTTGATCAGAGTCCCGACTCTGGATTAGGACTCGGCCCTATACAACAGCTCCTCTGGTCTGCAGATTATGGATCACAGCCTGAATTATTGATCATGCACTCTCTCATCGAAGGGTTTACTCCTAATGGTCTCAGCGGTTTATCTGAGAACGGCATCGGATCACTTAACGATGAGGGAATGTCTCCACAGCCTGAGCTGGTGAATGGAGATCTCCTTATCGACCTCCAGAGAGCGAGTATCCGCGGAGTACTCACTTTGATCACTCAACAGAGGACTCAAGGATCTGAGAGCGATCAAGGAGCGACCTTACACTTATGGCAACGCTCCGCAGAGCTCCTCGCAGGCGCTGAGAGGATCAACACAAATGTAGTGTCTCCTGAGAGCTGGGTCGAAGTGCGACTAGGCCTACCTCCAACTTTAATAGCGACTACTTTCATCATCGGGGATGTGAACGGTGATGGTTTACTCGACCTCATCACCTGCAATACGACTGGCGCTTTCTTGTTCAGGCAGAGCAACGAGGGTACATTTGTCTTTGATGGGCAAGCGGGGCTCACTCAGCGAGGTCTCGGCTCATTGGGAGAGCAGACTCTGAAGCTATGGTGGGTCGACCTTAATGGTGATGGACTCCGAGATCTAGTTGAACAAACCAATGAGGGACTCAACGCATGGTTCGTAGCCCTAAATGCTGGAGAATATAGTTTTACCTCCCTCCTCAATTTCCCCAATATCACCGCTGGTCAACAGGTTGATGGTTGGATTAATATTGACTGGGATGGTGATGGCCAACTTGATCCTGTGGCTTGGTCATCAGGGGCAGGATCAGCTCAATCCTATCTACGGTGGTACCAACAGGATGGCGCTACTTGGACCGCTGTGCCGCTCATTGATGAGAGCGCGCTCCCCTCTCCCCTACTCGATGTCTTAACGGTTGATCTCGACCTAGATAATATACCTGAGCTACTCTGCGTTTCTCCCGATGAAGTCGTAAGTTTAGAGTCGAAGAATGGAACCTTAGGGGTAGACATCCCCCCCTTACCCACGATCGCCAATGCAAGTTCAACGATTGATCGAGTCATCGTCGCCGATTATGACCGCGATGGTGATGAAGACCTTCTCTTCGCTTTAAGCGTAGAGGGACCTGCCCAAGCCACAGATGCTGAGTCATTACGAGGTGAACTGTGGGCGCTTAATCACAGCCCGCTAGTGTATTCAGAGTCTATTAATCCTATTAGACTCACCCTGAGACGACGCAACGCGGAGTCCGTTGATGGGATAGGGGTCTCGCTCCTCATCGACCTCGATGATGACCTCCTCTTTGATGAAGTCTTTACCGCCCGTTCCTTCAGTGACACTTGGTTAAATACTAGCGGTGAAGGTGCTGTGAACCTGCAAGTCATATTCCCTGACCATGGTTCGCTCAGCGATCATACGATCACCGAATATAATGTGGAGTATGGATCGAGCCTAACGCTGACTGATCCCCAAAACTGATCCCCAAAACTGATACCTCTTCACTCTACCTCTTCACTCTACCTCTTCACTCTACCTCTTCACTCTACCTCTTCACTCTACCTCTTCACTCTACCTCTTCACTCTACCATCGCTCGACGAGGAGCTCCGGTCTATGCTGCCCTCTATTAACGGCTCTGTTCATCCCCGCTTTGAAGCGGTTCGTTCGGTATTTTTCGACAACTTTACGCTGCGAGGAGAAATCGGTGCTTCAGTGTGCATTTACCATCGTGGAGAGAGAGTCGTCGACCTCTGGGGAGGGAGCGTAGATGTAGAAGGAGAGACCCCATGGGATGCCGATGACTTGACTACTGTTTTCTCAGTAACGAAGGGGATAGTCGCTGCCAGCTACTTGATGCTTATCGACCGTGGTCTGCTCTCCTATTCTGATCCGATCGCTAAGTATTGGCCACAACTCACTGACGGCGGAGGTGAACGAGAGCGTTTTAGAGAGGCCCGATCAAACATGACCGTCGCGGATTTACTCAATCATCGCTCAGGGCTGATCGGTTTCAGGGAGGAACTCACCCTCGATGAGCTGAGTGAAGAAGAGACGCTCCTACTGAGACTCGAGGGAGAGCCGCTACGTTGGTCGCCCGGTGAGCGTCAAGGCTATCATGGAGTCAGCTTTGGGCTGTACGCCGGCGCGCTGTTTAAGAAGATTACTCGCCAAAGCGTTGGTGACTATTTACGAGATGAGATTAAGAGAGAGGCCCCTCTTGACCTATACTTAGGACTCACTGAGCATGAAGAAGACCTTATCTCATCACGTATTCGTCCAATATACCCCATCCAACTCACTGATGTATTCGGAGGTATTTTACCCAATTTAATGTTCGGACGAAATCGAGAGGGGAGGTTCTTTAGGAGCGCTCTCAACAAGAGCTCTCCCACTGCTCACGCTTTTGGCCAACCACAGGATCTAGGCGCAAAATCTCTTACTAATTTTAATACTCGAAGAGTTCAGCGTTTAGAGCTCCCTTGGGCGAACGCTTTAGGGAGCGCTCGAGGGGTTGCCTCTCTCTACAAACATCTCCTTACGCCCGGACGATTGGTGAGTTCCAATGCTTTAAACTGGGTAATCCCCCGGCAATCTTGGACAGAACTCGATGAGGTGATCCGTAAGCCTATGGGTTATTCTTATGGGTTCGCGAAGGAAGAGATCGGTATCTTCTCCCCTCACTCTGAAGCTTTTGGCCACCCAGGCGCTGGCGGTGCTCTAGGATATGCCGACCCCACCAATGGACTCTGTATCGGTTACGTGATGAACCGCATGGGATATCAAGTGAGATCTCCACGAGCGCTCGCTCTCTGCAAAGCAGCCTATGATTGTTTATCATAGCTCTGCCCTCTGCATGAACCCAAGCAAGAAGATCTCCCAAACAAGAAGATCTCCCTAGAAGAGTCATCACTCTTCGAAGCTGCTCTTGATCCAGGTCTCAGCGCTCGATTTAAGTTTATTCATCGCGACGCAACGCTTAACTCGTCTCAAGATGTCGCGATGTTTCTCTAAGGCAGAGAGCCTAAATGAGAGCGCACCTTTATTAAATATGGACTCGAGTTGAGTGAGTGATTCTTGGTCACAAGTCGCTCCAGCCCAACCAAGTAGTGACGCTTGGATATCCACTCGATGTCCATATCGCACGAGCTTCTCAACTTGCCCGTCTCCCTGCTCTTGACTCTGCTTGATCAGCCAGCGCCATCCTAACTGGCGAGCCCGAGGCGATCTAATCCCTCGGACAAGTTCAAGTGCATCTTCAACCCTCAGAGTCACTTGAGTATCTTTGTCTTCCTCTTTGTCTTCCTCTTTGTCTTCCTCTTTGTCTTCCTCTTTGTCTTCCTCTTTGTCTTCCTCTATTTTTGATGACGTGGACCCATCATCGGGGGAGCCTGACTCGTCATCAGAGCGATCAGTAGGAGTATTTTCTCCACTCTGTAAATCATCATTCTTGCTCTCTGTCGGCTTCAAGAGGTCAAGAGTTTGATAAAAGAGGTCAGTGGAAATGAACTGAACCATCGCTTGAATGATTAGTAGTCTCGTTAAAGGCTGATCATCGCTCTCGGCGAGTTTACGATAGAGCTTTCTCCAGAGTTTTCGATCACCAGAGAGCGCTTGAATAAGCAGAGGATACTGGATCTGCTCTAGCTTAAACTGAGCGACATCATCTTCAAAGGCCTCTTGGTTAGAGGTCGGTCGCAAGAACTTCTTAATCTGAGCGCGCTCACGCTTTGTGAGAGAGCGGAGACCAACGCCAACCTCTGACTGATCCCATTGAGCGAGCTGCATTTGGGTGAGATGGTTGAGCGGGGATTGAGTAAACTCCGCTTTACTCATCATTACCCCTTGCAAGACACTAGAGGCCCACAGCTCGGCGAGTCCTGCTTCTTGACGGTCGCTCCCAAAATATAGAACGATTTGATTAAGATGAGTGAAGAGCAGGTCAAGGGATAAAGGATGCTCAGGAGAGAGCGCCAACTCCTTGACACTCTTCAAATATAGCGTAGGACTCCCTTGAGGGGTCACCAACAACGTAGAGGCCATCTCGGGGATCGCTAAAAACTCATTTAATGACAAGCTCTTGGCCTTAATCAGCGCATCAAAGTGGTTATGATCTAGAGTCCATAAGTAGAGACCGCTCTGATCTAGATTAGGATGTACCCATTCGAGTGGTGCTTCCAAGGAGAGCTCATAATCTGAGCGCTCTGGTTGATCGAGTAAGAGACAATGAGCTCTAGGCGGATTATCCTTGATCCCTAGTTTGAGACAGATGGGGATCACCCACATAGAGGGGTTCAGCTGTGGTTTCGTAGAATTCGGTGAGAAGGGTCGTTGTGAGAGCGTGAAGCGGATATCATACGAATCCCCTCTTCGAGTCTGCGACCATTTTACATAGACTAGCGGTAACCCTGCATGATTCAGATAGCTCTCTATGATCTGTTTAAGATGTGAATCAATGTGGTTGAGCTGATAACCAAAGAGCATCATCTGTTGACTCGGCTTCGCTGAATCACTCTGTAGAGCGGTGAAGGTCTGTCCAATTGACCTCTCGATCTCTCTATGTAAGGCTCCCCTCTCCAACCTCTGCTCACGACGATGAGTTAACCATGAGGAAATCATCTTCATGACTCCACCAAATAATTCTTCATAAGAGGACATATCCCTCTTAATCGATGTATTTTTATGGGCGGCGATATGCTCTAAGGCTTGTGTTTGATAAATAGAGTACTGATCCCCTTTTTGGAGAGCCCCTCCTCGCTCACTCCATAAGTGAGTCATAGATCGCCACCAGCTCACCGCTTCTAAGAACCGCTGGTCGACTGAGCGCAAAAGTCGCGCTTGCAAGCTCATATAGAGTTTATTGTACAGCTCGAGTTGGTCGGTGACCTTCATGATATTCCCAAAGCGACTATGCTTATAGAACCATGACTCATCAATGAAGACCACCCCAAAACTCTTGAGATCGGGTGGTGTATACTCAGAGTGTGAGGGGAGTGAAATAAAGAGTAATGCTTGCTCTCTCGTCAGCTTCTTTTCGAGACCAGAATTGTCACGGATCAGGTCACTCCACAACGAACCTAGTCGGCCTCCATGATCTTTAATTGTCTTAAGCTGTAGCTGCTTTAGGCTCTGCTTACCCACTCGATGATGGCGACTCCCTAGCGGTGTAATCAGCTGTGCTGATTGACGTAACCGACGCTGAGCACCACCGCTCTCATACAAGCTCCACTGTAATGAGAACTTCTGGGGAGCTTCCCAATTGCCAAAACCAAAAAACAGAGGAAAAGGTTCATCACTCTCGGTATTTGACCACGTGAGCCTAATCCAGTCCGCGCTCTTCTCTGAGGAAGATGAGGTAGGAGCCGACCCTGAGCTTGAGCTTGATCCTGAGCTTGACTCTGAGCTCAATCGCTCATGATAGAAGATGGTCGATTGGGACAGTGGGTGGCCGAAGAGTCTCATCTTCCGGCTGGCCTCGATCGCTACTTGCCTCGGGAACGGATAGGGCTCCGTAAAAGCGGGCAGTAGCTCAGATGCTGAGGTCTCGGGGAGGTAAACAAGGTGATATTCACGTTCTCCCTCTGTGATTACAGCTCTCCCAGAGAGTTGTTTTAGAAGCGCTCTATGCTCCAAGATAAGCACATACTCACCTTCAGCGTTTTGTTGACAACTAAAGACACTCTCTCCCTCTCCATCGCTCGATTTAGAGCTTAGTATGCAGCTACCCTTAACCTTTAGTTTAGATCTACCGACTTGAGAGAGTTTCAGGTTAAAAGTTTTTTGAGCTTTACCTCCCGGTCGATCAGGTCTGAGGATAAACTTAGACTCTAGATGGTATTCCCCCTCGAGGTTTGATTGAGACCCCTCGGCTTTAGAAGCCATCGATACCGGATCTAAACGTAATATATAATGAGCTGATCGAATACGAAGAGTATTCGCGGTAGACTGTGGCTTAGACTTCTTCGAGAGGACAGCCATGGAGCTAGGGGGCTTAGGTCTTATAAGTTTTATCAGTTGGCAAGCGGTTAGGTTAGATATAATCGCGAATAATACCAGTAGACGATAAACTTTAAAGTGAAGGGATAAACCCTCACCCAAGCAGAGCGGAGAGAGATGTTGAGTAATATGTGTCATACAGTCTTATGGACGAGGAGATGATGTTGCGGATAAAAGAGATAGCATCAACGCCGATCTCAAGATAAATATTTATCAACGATGAGTAGGGATGAGCTACGCTAAAGTGTACGATAAAGAGGTTCAAGATGAACAAAAATCAACAAGTCATCAATGAGGGTGTTCAGTGGAGACCTGCTTTATACCACAACAGCTCAGCTAGAGAGCCTCATCTCTCGATGATTCCGTATAAGGTCGCTTATCAGTATCGAAGCCTCAGTCTCACTCTGTTGCTCTTCTTTTCACTCTCTTTATCTGCCCTGATCGGTTGTGATGATCAAGAGACTACATTTGGTGAAGCGCCCCTTGATCTCCCACTCTTAGACCTCTCTGTTATCAGCGCCTGCAATGATGGTCGAGACAACGACCAAGATGACTTGATTGATTTCCCCGATGACCCCGGCTGTCTCAGTCTTAACGATATCGATGAGAGAGACTCCATAGAGGTCACAGTCTGCAATGACTCTTTGGATAATGACAATGATGGGCTCATTGACTTTAATGATCCCGGATGCTCGGAGAGCGAGGGGGTGAGTGAGCAGAGTGAGGTCATAAGCCCCGAGTGTAATAATGGGATCGATGATGATGAAGATGGCTATGTAGACTTCCCCGCTGATGAGAGTTGTCTAGGACCTGACGCTGATGATGAGTCCCTAGAGCCTGACCTCACCGCCTGTAATAACCAACGAGATGATGACTCTGATGGCTTGATCGATTTCCCCTTTGATCCTGGCTGTGCCTCACCACAAGATCTTGACGAACGAGATGACTTTAACGCCTCGATGATCGCTCAATGCAATGATGGCATCGACAACGATCAAGATGGTTATGCCGATCTCGCCGACCCTCAATGCTCTACACCGACAGATCCTCGAGAGCGCTTACTTGATGATGAGGATGTCGCGGTCTGCTCTAATGGAATCGATGATGATGGAGATGGTCTAATTGATGCCCATGAGGACCCAGGATGTATAGGACCTGGCGACTCTAACGAAGAGGATACTGACTCTCTTCCCGCTTGTTCTGATGGTATAGATAACGATGCAGACGGCTATGTCGACTATCCGGAAGACAGTGGATGCTCATCAATTGGAGATCGAGAGGAAGACAACCCGAGGGTGACTCCCGCTTGTCTAGATGGTGAAGATAATGATGGAGACGAGCTCTTTGACTATCCACAAGATCCTGGTTGCGATAGTAGCGCTGATACCACTGAACGAGGCGCTTGTCTCGGTTCAATAGAGGTGATTGAGCTCGTCAATGATCAAGTCTATCGAGGAAGTTCTAGACAAGGTCGGTTCCTTCGACAAGCAAGCTGTGGAGGACAAGGCGCTCCAGAGTTGACCGCCATATACCAAGTCCGTAAACGTCTACGCCAGGTACGCTTCTCGACAGCGGCCGTCCCCAATGAAGAGGGAGTAGGATGGGAGACAACTCTCTATGCTCGGAGGCGATGCGATGAATCAGCTCAGGAGATCGCTTGTTCTCGTGAGCCCGTGGATGGGATCGCAGAGAATGAGCTTATCATCAATGAGCCTCCTCTAGGGCCTATCTACCTTCTCATTGATGGTGCTTCTGGGAGAGGTGGGGAATTTGAGCTCTCGGTCGTTGAGACTCCCATTGAAGCCTGCCAAAATGGGACCGATGATGATGATGATGGGACGATTGACTTCCCTCTTGATCCCGGCTGTCAATCCCCTCGAGATGAAGATGAGAGCTCACCACTAACCCCCCCGCAGTGTGCTAATGGTATAGACGATGATGCTGATGACCTGATTGACTATCCCAATGATATCGGCTGTCGAGCCGCCTTTGATGACGATGAACTCGATGAATGTGGGCAAGGGATCCCTCTGTATCAACTTACTCCACCTCCGAGTGACTTTATTGGGGTGAGCAGCGCTGATGGAGTGAGTTCGGAGAATGTTGGAGCATGTGGGGGAATCGGTATAGAGCAAGTAATACGTTATGATAACCCTAGTCACGCTCGGCTCCACTTTGAGCTATATCGAACTGATGGGATAGCAGAACAAGCATATCTCTATGCGCGGAGCGAAGGATGTGGGCAAGAGGAGCGACCACTGGGATGTGCGACGGCGACCATCGGTGATCCACTTTCAGGAGTCGACGACACTGAGATGCAGAACAATGAGATGCCGAGCGATGAGATGACCTCCTATGGGAGTCCTCTAACGTTACAGCTTGACAGCGTACCACAAGGCCCAGTCTATCTCTTTATCGATCATGACCTAGAAGGTTTCCCCTTCCTCTTAAAAACCAGTCGTATACCGCTCACCCCCATGTGCGATGACGGCATCGATAATGATGGAGATGAGCTCATTGATGCCCAAGACCCCGGCTGTGCTGGGCCTATGGATGAGGATGAGCGAGATCCCGAGGTCCTCTCTGTCTGTCATGATGGTCTCGATAATGACATCGATGGATGGACTGACTATCCTCTCGATCCCGGCTGTAGTTATTATGGGGGAGCCAGTGAGATAGACCCAGCCACACTACCCAGCTGCAGTAATGGGATAGATGACAATGGAGATGGATATACAGATTTCCCTTATGATATTGGCTGCGCTGCGCGAGGAGATGAGACAGAGGCTAACCTCCCGGTTCTCCCTCAATGCTCCAATCAGCGAGATGACGATGAAGATGGCCTAGAGGATTTCCCCCAAGATCCCGGTTGTGTCGCGAGAGGAGATGACAATGAGTTAGACCTCAATACACCTCCACACTGCGCTGATGGAGTCGATAATGACCTCAATGGGATCATTGATTACCCTCTCGACCCTGGATGCTACGCGATGGGAGACCCTCGAGAGCAGCCAACTAGCACACCTCCTCAATGTAGTGACGGAATTGATAATGACCAAGATGGATTCACAGACCTTCCCTATGACCCAGGCTGCGAATCAAGCGGTGATGAGCGAGAGCTCGACCCCCTCATTACTCCTCAATGCGCTAACGACATTGATGATGATGGTAATGGGAGAACCGATTGGCCCGATGACCCCGGTTGCTTAACTAGAGCCGATCCAAGAGAAGATGCGATAGGAGAGTTGAACGCTCGCTGTCATGATGGTGTTGACAATGATGATGACGGCGAGGTTGACCTCGATGATCCGCAGTGCCAATCACGCACTGATAGCTCTGAGGCGATCACTCCCGCTGAGATGATGGTCACTCCTGACGACTACCAATGCGCCGATGGTCTAGATAATGATTTAGATGGAATGATCGATTGGCCTCTCGACCCAGGATGTTCCGGTCGCGGCGACTTCTGTGAGGCGGGAGGAGCTCAGCGATGCACTCTTAACTCTCCCTCTGACCCCATGCCCTTGGAGAGTGCATGTGTCGACCTCTTAAGCTCAGCGGAGCATTGTGGTGCCTGTGGATACCGCTGCGCCGATGGTCAGCTCTGCTCTAGGGGTCAGTGCATCGGTGAAGAGCCCTCACTGCGCTCTCGTCTTATGACCTGCGGGTCATTGTTACGACCGGCTGAAGAGTTTTTCATAGGACCTCTCCAAGGACAAAACTTTTTAGTGAGCGCTCAGTGTGATCCCGATGACACCGTACAAGCACTCCTCGTTACTCGATCAGGAGTCAATGGAGTCTCTCTTAACCTCTCCACGATCCAAGGCTATCTTGAGCGAGGAGGGATCGTGATTACCGAGAAAAGTATCGGACCAAGAGTCTATGGAAAACTCTTTAATATCCCCACATTTGATTCACCACAAGTGGGCGCTTGTAGACGAAATATTCAGCCCCTCGTCAACCATCGACCCCAAGATCCATTATGGACCCTCACTCCTCACTCTACACCACCTGAGGAAGATTCTGGCTGTGGAGATGACCTCCAACAGCTTCCAGGACTCATTCGAGTCGGGGGCTGGGATGAAGAGACAACTTCACTCGGTTATAGATCATTCGGTCAAGGACGACTTTGGGTAGTCGCTGCAGATTGGCGTGATCTAGGCGATTCGATGACTGATGAAAGTCGAGCTTTGATGGCGGCTATGATCTCAGGAGGAGGCGCGCCCCGTCGTCTAAGGGGGGTACCTGAATGTATGGACCTTATCGATAATGATCTCGACGGATACATTGATCTCTTTGATACAGACTGTACAGAAGAGCGTGATGAAACAGAGTGGTCTCATACAGAGAGTTCTTCTCTCCCTGAGTGTACTGACCAAATAGATAACGATAATGATGGATGGATTGACTTCCCTTATGATTCATCTTGCGAGGCTGCTGGAGGCCTGAGTGAGCACTCTTTGTTCACTGACGACCCTACCGAGTGCTCGGATGGGATCGATAATGACGGTGATGGAGAGACTGATTGGCCTTGGGATAGGGCCTGTCGATGTCGGGGGGATACCTCAGAGTCTGCGGTCAATCATCTAAGAGATTGTAATAATGAACAAGATGATGATGGTGATGGACGTATAGACTTCCCTGCTGACTTAGGCTGTTTGGCGAAGTCGTGGATCAGTGAAGTCTCTGTAGATAGTCTTCAAATCTACCCAAGAGAAATCTCCCTCGACATGGGGCGAGAGGTCAACTCTGCAGCTTCAATTGATCCTGGCTGTAGTAATCTCGCTGATGACGATAGAGATGGCTTAGTCGACTTTCCTGCTGACCCTCAATGTACTGACCCAAGAGATCCAGATGAAACTGGCGAGAGTAGCACTCTATCGCTGAGTTCTCGTAGCGCAGGCTATGCTGAGCCTCTCCCTGAGTGTATTGATGGTCTCGATAATGATGGAGATCTATTGATTGATCTCAATGACCCCCAGTGTATCGGTATCAATCATCAAGGAGGTGAAGGAGAGCCGAGCGAAATACTGCCTCTGTGTGGAGATGAGATCGATAATGATCAAGATGGGCTCATTGATTGGCCTGATGACCTCGATTGTCTCGCTAGAGGGGCGATTGATGAGTTAAGTTGTGAATCCATCTCTGATGAGCAGATACAGCTCGGTGAGTCCCTCTCCCTTTCGCCTCTCGCTCCTGCTGACCGAGAGCTCTCTAGCTGGCTAGCTAGTTCTCCACGTCGATGTGGCGGTGAACAGAGTCATCGAGCTGGGCAATTGATTCATTATACTCATCAAGTTGAGGGAGGTATTCGCCTCATCCTCGACCGTATACTCCTTGAGGAGAGACAGAGGCCATCGGTCTCGATCGGCATACAGAGAGGATGTGGCCCTCAAGCGCAAACCATTCTTTGTCAGCATATCGATCTCAGCTCTGATCAACCTCAAGAGCGAATGATAGATGTTCCACATCTCCTCCCCGGAGACTATCTCATCACCATTAATGAGGCACCACTCGAGACTTGGGAGAGTCGCTATCAACCTGTACAACTGCCTCCTGATCCACGCTCTTATCAAGCTCGTAATGATGTCACCTCCATCTGTTGGCAGGACGGTGGCGCAGATAGTTTTGACTGCATGGGACGAGTAAGTATCACTTGGGAAGGTGAGGCTCTTCTCCTTAATGTTGGTTTAGGTCTACATACGATTAGACTCAATGAACAGACACACCTCCGCTATTCAAGTGACAAGCCTCACCCTAATCTATGGCGACTTCGCTTTTGGACAACAGGTCGAACTTTAGAGGGTGATGAGCTCTCGGTTCAAGTCTCTGGAAATCTCGGCTTCAATGGTCTCACGACCTTGAGATACGGAGAAGTAGATATGGCAGGATTCTCTATCCCTTATTGGTGGTATAGTGATGATATCCAAAATCCAGTTAAACCCCCCGTCTTTAGTATGTTGGTCCCTCATCATGGTATAAGCGCTCCCTTTATAGAGAGTGAGCTCTTACAAGATCAAGTCAGCCTCTCACTCAATGATACTCAAGTCCCTTTCACCTATTATTTAGCGAGTTCATATCTGCCGGTCGCTGATCTTCTTTATGCGATTGAAGCCGATTTGAGTCTCTTCGATGGGAGAGGAGAGCTACGCTTCCTCCCCACCGAAGTCCGCCTGTCGATCAACGCTAGAGTGGAGTAGCTCAATGGGCTCAAGAGACTCAAGAGACAGATGTAATGATCGAGCTCAATCTATAAGCTCAACGAGCGCTATACCTCCACACCGTCCAGTGCGGGCTCTCACTCCGAGTCGTCCTCAGCAGATTGTGGACACAATCGATTCAATCGAGACAATCGAGATCATACCTGAGCTCGACGAACCCCGAGATCACGATTCATTAAACACAACCCACCTGTTTCAGGCGCTCATCAATGAGAACCACTCTGTACTTCAAGAGATATCTCTTAGAGTGAATCGTGGTCTCATCAGCGAGGAAGTCGCGACGGAAGAACTCCTTCTATTGGCTCTCACTCATAGCCTTAATATACCACGAGAGATGGCGATGAGAGCATTGCCTTCACTTCATGAGAGCATTAGGGAAGATACAGGGCTTCTTGAGGACTTACGCTCATTGTGGAGACAAAAGCCTTAAAATATTGAACGCTGAGAGCGTCTAAGCATGAGCTCAATAGGTGATTGGCTCCCGAGGGATATGGACCCCTCCCTCTCTAAGAGTACGCCTGATTAAGGGATCAAGTCGATCTATAAGATACGCAAGAGTGGTGAGGCAGCGAGATAATTGACTCAAGCTGATCTCACTGTCTTCAAGAGGGAGCTCAATAGATGCTCTAAGTTCACCATCTCGGTCATCAAACTCAAACTTAAGGAGCTTAGACCAATAATTGATCATGAGGCATGATTGAAAGAGATCCGACTTAAAGCGCTTTCCTTCATATTTGTACAAGCGAGGACAGAGAAAACGTATAAAACTCCCTGCCTCCTCCAAGAGAATCAAAACACCTAAGCGTGGCTGTCCCTCTGCATCTATATACGCCTCCATCTCACCAAAACCGGTTAAGAGGTTTCCCTCCGAAGTGATGGAATACCTAAATCCCCCTTCATCGAGGAGTGTTTTAATATGTGTGTAACTAGTGGCCACAGGCTCTCATTATTCCCTTAGGTCGCTTATATTATTGGACTAATTTAACTGCCTGCAAGAGGTTCATCTCATGAAAGGGACTCTATACGAACCCATGCTATGTTATAAATAAGAATTATTTTTACTTTTATTAGCGATAATTATCCATGAATCCAAGTCCTAAATGAAACCGAGGCTCGTGTGGTGTGATCTCTAAACTTGAGTTATATGATGTTTACCTCCACAATGCGCGAAGATATGTTATTAGGATCTCGTCATAGCACGAGACACAAAAAACTTGGGTCGTTAATACATATAGCAGAATAAAAGGACATCACTTGTTATGAAAATCTTTGAACCTCATATACACATGTTCAGTCGAACAACAGATGATTATGAACAAATGGCGCTTGCCGGAGTCCGTGGTATCTGTGAACCTGCTTTTTGGCTTGGGCAACCGAGAACATCAGTAGGGAGCTTTAAAGACTACTTCGATACCCTGCTTGGATGGGAGCGATTCAGAGCTAGCCAATTTGGGATTAAACATTTCTGTACGATGGGCCTTAATCCTAAAGAAGCCAATGATGATCGTATCAATCAAGGAGTCCTCGATCTCCTTGAAGATTATGTCAATCGCGAAGGGGTTATCGCTGTCGGCGAGATTGGCTACGATGACATGACTCCCACAGAAGAAAAATTCTTCATGGCCCAAATAGAGCTAGCGATCAAAAGTGACCTACCTATTTTGATTCACACCCCTCATCGTGACAAGCTAGATGGTGTTAAACGAACCTTGGACGTCGTTAAAGAGTCCGGGATCGATCCAGGGAAGGTCCTTGTAGACCATAATAATGAGCTCACCATCCCTCTCGTTCGAGACACTGGGCACATCGCAGGGTTTAGTATTTACCCTAATACTAAAATGACCCCAGCGAGAATGGTAGAAATCTTCCGACGCTTTGGTACTGATCAAATGATCATAAACAGCGCAGCGGATTGGGGAGTCAGTGATCCACTTATGGTACCCAAAACCGTACAGGTGATGAGAAAAGCGGGTATGGATGAGAGCGAAATCGAAAAGGTTGTTTGGCATAATCCGATCAATTTCTTCGCTCAATCAGGTCGTATCAGCCTTGATGATTTCGAAGATCACGGAGGTATTGATCGCACCCAACTTCATGAGGGTAATTCAGTCCTCCGTGGACAAACACCATAGTGCGTGAGGCTTTACGCTAAATACTTTGTGACAGCAGATACAGATACAGATACATAGACAGCAGACACACAGACAGCAGACTTACTGAGCGATTATGAGCTCCCAGGAAACTTAACAGGTGATCGGAACATGAGTATATCAATTTTAAGAGAGGTCCCCGACTCTATCCCTAGACCTGACTATGCACAGCCTGGTGCTCAGGGAATCCCTAAGGGTTATACATTCGATGCTTTTGGTCGAAAAAAAGTGGTCCGCAACTTTATGAAAGGTGAAGAACTCGAGAGGATGAGGAGAGCCTGTGCTGCTGCTCGTGAAGTCTTAGAACACGTTTTGGCTGCGGTTAAGCCTGGCGTAACCACGGAAGAGCTAGATATCGTCGCCCATGAAGAGAGCATCCGTCGCGGGGGTTACCCAAGCCCCCTTGGGTATCGTGGCTTCCCAAAATCCTTATGCACATCAATTAACGAGGTGATCTGTCACGGGATCCCTGATCCTCAGAGAGTTCTAAAAGAAGGTGATATCATTAACTGCGATGTCACTCTCTACCTTGATGGTATGCATGGCGATTGCTCAGAGACTGTCTTTGTAGGTCAGCCATCAGAAGAGGCGATAGCTCTTGTAGATTTTACCTATCAATCACTGATGGCGGCGATAGAGGTCGTAAAACCGGGAAAGAAGCTGAATGAGATCGGTAAAGTTATTAGTCGGATGGCTAAACAGGCAAATTATTCTGTAGTCAGAGATTTTAGTGGGCACGGTATCGGTCCGGTTTTCCATATGGCCCCTCACGTTGTTCACTACTTTGAGCGTTCCAACTACGCCACCATCAAAGAGGGGATGACCTTCACCATTGAGCCGATGATTAATATCGGAGAGCTCTACGCAGACACTCTTGATGATGGTTGGACAGCCTTGACGCTAGATCGCAGTCTCAGTGCTCAGTTTGAGCACACTATTCATGTAGGCAAGAAGGGGGTAGAGATCCTCACTATGGGTGAGCCTTTCTATAAAAAACAGATCGCTGACCAAGGACTCTCTACTGACCAAGGACCCTCTAATGTCTGAACTTGAGCTCTTTCGACGTCATCAAGCGATTGAAGAGCTGATCGATGATTTCGCCTATCTCGATGATTGGGAAGACCGCTATGCCTATCTAATTGATCTCGGTAAGTCTTTAAGCGCTCTGCCTGATCATCAGAAGTCTGAAGAACACAAAGTGAGAGGCTGCACTAGCCAAGTTTGGCTGGTACATAACAAACGAGAAGAAGAGGGTAGCGCCATTCATTACTTCGCCGCTGACAGCGATGCCTTCATTGTACGTGGTTTAGTGGCGATCGTGCTCAGCGCTTATTCAGGTAAGACCGCAGAAGAGATACAATCGGTAGATCTTAGCTCTATCTTCAATCAGATCGGCTTAGAGAGGAATTTGAGCGTTAGTCGTAGAAATGGCTTCGCTGCTATGATCGAGCGAGTAAAATCCTACGCTCAATAAACCAGAAAAGTCGCCTCTGAGATGGCTAACCTAGGTCTACTCTCTTCGAGATACTCTGTTGAGCTGCTAATCATAATATAATGCTCACTCAGTCTAGTATACGTGGAGATGAGTGCAAACCAACGAACAACTTCCCTTACAAGAGGTAAAGAGGTAACTCATGAGACATATATATACCCAAAATTCGGTCATTGTCAGTCGCGGTGTGTCTCGAATCAACTTATGGCTGCTCAGCGTATTAATGATCGTTCTCATCGCTTGCTCTGAAGATCAGTCTGAAGAGAGCAACGCTGGCGCCGAGAGCAACGCTGGCGCCGAGAGCAACGCTGGCGCCGAGAGCAACGCTGGCGCCGAGAGCAACGCTGGCGCCGAGAGCAACGCTGGCGCCGAGAGCAACGCTGGCGCCGAGACCAACGCTGGCGTCGAGACCAACGCTGGCGTCGAGACCAACGCTGGCGCCGAGACCAACGCTGGCGCCGAGACCAACGCTGGCGCCGAGACGCCTACTGCACCTGAAGATGCTGTGGGCGCTTGCGAAGATTTTGGATCTATATCTTGTTTCGCCAACGTCGAGTGTCTAGCTGACGCTCGGTGTCAAGATGTAGGAGCCGAGGGGGCTCAAGTCCCCTGTTGTGTACAAGGTGAGCGAGGTACACTCCCCGTAGGTGAAAGCTGTGATATCGCCAATGGCCAATTCACTTGTGCCTCTTCTCTATGTATCGCTAATGAGAGCGCTGAGACCGGCCACTGCAGTGGAGAGTGCCTTATCGATTCAGACTGTCCTGAGACAATGCCGAGATGTATCTCGATCGCCTTTAGCGGCAGTGACCTCATGTGGTGCTTCCCACCTGAGTCCAAATAAGAGCCCCCCTGACAGAAATACTGAACATAAAAACAAGAAAAGCCCACTTAAAGTGGGCTCTCTTGAGCTTTCGCTCACGAAGTCGACGGGACTTGAACCCGCGACCTCCGGCTTGACAGGCCGGCGTTCTAACCAACTGAACTACGACTCCATGTAATCCGCGAATTACGCCTCGCGGGGCGTGAGCGAAGTCGACGGGACTTGAACCCGCGACCTCCGGCTTGACAGGCCGGCGTTCTAACCAACTGAACTACGACTCCTCACTCGGAACTGATGTTTTTATATGACCGTACTGCGTGAATGTCAACATGATTTTCTTAAGAACTCAGCGTCCTCTCCATAGAAGATGAGAACTTAATGTTTTCTGTGCATTTAGCGATTCAGAACTAAATTCATTTTCAGAGGGAGGTGGTCAGAGTACCCTTGAGTTTGTCGGCTACTCCATCCATAGGGACGACCATTATTGAGAAGCCGTTGATCACGGATAAGCTCTACGCTTTTCACTCGCCAAGCGCCTCCTTCATCAGAGACCATCGGTTGGCTGACCAAAATATGGTCAAGACGGAACCAATCACCATCATAGCGATAAGTGCTATTGGTGGCGTTATTAGATGAGCTAGCCGTCACCCCTAACTCTCCCCAGAGGTTATACAGCACTCCAACCTCGTTGAGCTCAGCTCGATTTAGATAGGCATTGATCTGTTCGCTGAGCGATGGCTCACTCTCTTCTGCATTAAAGTCACCCAACACCACAACCGCTCTAGTGGGCTCTTCAGTGAGCCAATCAATCAAGAGAGACTTTATCTGCATCGCTCCACGTTCATGGTGCTCACGAACTCTACAAGGATAGTCTCCTGAGGCTCGTGATTTCCAATGATTCACCAAGAGGGTGAGGCTCATCTCACCTCCTCCGCCTCCTCCACCGCTCTCATCTGTCCAAAAGTTAATCTCATAAATTGGCCTTGCCTCTGGTCGAGAACCATCGAGCGTCTCGCCATTAGCGCAGTTCACACCTTGGCTAATGGGTCGACCAATCTCTCTATGAAAAGGATAAACGCTGAGAACCCCCAACGCAATTCCCCGTGGGTCACGAGTGGAGCTGGTCGCTCTAAACTGATAATCTCTACCGCCTATACTCAAGAGGTGATCAGCGAGGGCTTCTAGCACCACTTCATTCTCAACTTCCTGTAGGGTGACGATATCAGCATCGATTAACAAGAGAGCTTCGGCGATGGCAGCGACACGAGCTTCATAGGTAGAGCGGCTCCAGTCTCCGACATTAGGAGTGAATTCGCCTTCGTCGCGCTGTGGGTCGTCAATAAAATCAAAAAGATTTTGAACGTTGTAGGTGGCGATAGAGAGCTCTTCGGGAGGGTTAATCTCTATCATCCTTCCTCCCTGGCTCACCCCCGCCATCTCTCCGGCCCTTACCTCCGCCACCTCTCCGGTGCTCATCCCCGCCATCTCTCCGGCGCTCATCCCAAAGTCTAAAATAGAGGGCGAGTCAGCATCAGCGTCTACGCAGCTCCAAACGCTAAGAGATAAGAGCAGTGATGCCACAAGAGGGCTAACCTTAACTCCGCTTCGGAATCCAGCAGAGATGTTAAGCCGCGATGTCTGAAGATCTCGCACGTTAAGTGCTGCTCTTCGCGCTTGTCTTCTTGGTCGTAGCCTTCTTAGGCGCAGCTTTCTTAGCTACAGCTTTTTTAGGCGTAGTTTTCTTGGGAGCCGCTTTCTTGGGAGCCGCTTTCTTGGGAGCCGCTTTCTTGGGAGCCGCTTTCTTGGGAGCCGCTTTCTTGGGAGCTGCTTTCTTGGGAGCTAGCTTTGGACTCGCTTCTAGTTTGTCAACGGAGCCGCTCTCTTCGGATTCAATCGCAACGAAAGGATTTCCGCCGATGTAGGTCTTCACTAAGATTTCATCAACCTTATCAACAGGGATAATCTCGAGCGCCTTTACAATACTTACCGGGACCTCATCGAGATCTTTCTCGTTCTCTTTAGGGATAAAGACAGTCTTAATGCCACCCCGCTTGGCGGCGAGGAGCTTCTCTTTTAGTCCCCCGATAGGTAGGACTCGACCACGGAGTGTGATCTCCCCTGTCATCGCCACGTCACGCCTCACAGGGAGAGACTTAATGGCGCTAACTAAGCCTGTCACCATGGTCACACCTGCCGATGGACCATCTTTGGGGATCGCACCTTCAGGGAAGTGAAGGTGAAAATCATGATCTTGATGAAATTTAGGTTCCAACCCAAGGTCAGCCGCTCGAGTACGGACGTAGCTCATCGCAGCTCTAGCGCTCTCTTGCATCACTTCTCCTAGTTGACCGGTGATCGTGAGCTTACCATTTCCCTCCATCATGGTTACTTCTGCTTGGAGCAGGTTGCCTCCCCATGAAGTATAAGCGAGACCATTGACAAGACCGACCTCATCTTGGGAGTCACTCACCCCAAACTTGTAGGGGGGAGCTCCTAAGAGGTGTTGTACTCGTCTAGCATCTACGCGCATCTTGAAATCAGCGATCTCTCCGCCTTTCCCTTGATGGGTGATCACATCGCGAGCAATCTTTCGGCACAAGGCAGCGATTTGTCGCTCGAGGTTACGCACTCCGCTCTCTCGGGTATAACGATTGGTAACCAGCTTAAGTGCGCTGTCAAGCCAAGCAATCTGCGCCTCTTTAATCCCATGGCGCTCAACCTGCTTAGAGAGGAGGTGTCGCTTGATAATGTTGAGCTTCTCGATCTCGGTATATCCTGAGACCTCAATCATCTCTAAACGATCTTGGAGAGGAAGCGGGATCTGATGTCGATTATTGGCTGTAGTGATAAACATCACTTGAGAGAGATCATAGTCAAGATCTAAATAGTGATCATTGAAGGTACTATTTTGCTCTGGATCCAAGACCTCGAGCAGAGCAGAGGAGGGGTCTCCCCGGAAATCAGTGCTCATCTTATCAATTTCATCGAGGAGGAGGACAGGGTTACTCGTCCCTACCTTCTTGAGAGATTGGATAATTTTACCGGGCATCGCGCCGATATATGTACGGCGATGTCCTCTAATTTCTGCTTCGTCACGAACTCCACCTAGACTCATCCGTACAAACTCTCTACCTGTACTCTTAGCAATAGAACGAACGAGACTCGTCTTACCGACACCTGGAGGACCAACGAGGCAGAGAATTGGACCGCTGAGGTTTTTAGTGAGACTATGAACCGCGAGATGCTCTAGAATACGTTCTTTAGGCTTCTTAAGAGCATAATGATCAGCGTTTAAGATCTCTTCGGCATCTTTGATATCTTCTTTCTCTACTGAGCGCTCAGACTCCCAAGGGACAGAGAGGATCCATTCAATGTAATTTCTGACTACTGTCGCTTCCGCTCCCATAGGGCTCATCATCTTTAACTTCTTGAGCTCTTTTTCTGCTTTTTCTCGAGCTTGTTCAGGGAGCTTCTTTTCTTGGAGTTTAGCCTCTAGCTCTTCGAGTTCACTCTTCACCGCGTCGTCTCCCCCCATCTCACGTTGAATGGCCTTCATCTGCTCATTCAGATAGTAGTCTTTCTGATCGCTCTCCATCTGCTTCTTAACTCTTGATTTAATCTTACGATCAGACTCAAGGCGACTGATAGCATTTTCTAAATGCGCTAAAAGTTTTAAGAGAAAATCATTAAGGCTCTCTTCGCCGAGTAGTTTTTGCGTCTCTTCTACGCTCAACCCTAGATGAGTGAGGATACGAAAACCAAGATCAAGAGGAGGCATCTGTTCGAAAGAACTTTTTCTTCGAACAGGTTTTCGATCTAGCTTAAAAAACTTACCGGCCTGTTTACGTAGACGAGCGGTCAGCTGATTTAAGTCATCTTCACTGGAGTCTTGACTGAGCTCCCATGTGTGGTCAAAGCTACCCCACTGTATACCGTCTTCTTCGCTCACCTCATTCAGGTTTACGATTGCTACTCCCTTGGCCAATATACGTATAGATCCATCGGGAACTGCGTTGAAGTTGACGATCTCTACGATCGTCGCTCGCTCGTAAAGCTCGGCGATCTGTGGTTCATCGGTCTTGTCGTCTCTCTGCGCAACACAGAGGATCAACTTATTACTTTTTAGAGCATTTTGAACACTCGCTACTGAGCGCTCACGCCCTACAAAGAGTGGCTCGCTCGCATTTGGTAAAACTACACGTCCTCGTAAAGCGACGAGGGGTAGACGCGTGATTGAGCTAAGTTGTTGGTCATCCATGGATATATTTTTCCTATTCTAGAGGGTGCTCAAGCGACGGAGCCATTATCTGTAGGGAGGGTAGATTCGGGGAAGTGTTCTTTAATGTGATCTGCTGTGATCTCTAGGGTCTTCATCTCGCTCCCAGGGGCCTCATACATAGGCTCAAGCATCACTCGCTCCAAAACAGCGCGAAGTCCACGAGCACCTGATTTTTGGGAGAGTGATGCTTTCGCGACAGCTTTAAGCGCATCGGGATGAAAGGTCAGCTCGATTCCATCGAGCTCAAAGAGCTTTTGGTATTGCCTCACCAGAGAGTTTTTTGGAGCGGTTAATATCTCAATCAAGACCTCTTCTGTTGGCGTCTCCAAGGTGCTGATCACTGGAATACGACCTATAAACTCTGGGATTAAGCCGAAGCGAATCACATCTTCTGGCTCAACTTGACCAAGCAAGGCATCTAGTTGTTGATCTCTTTTCACTTTAGCCTGAGACCCAAAACCGATCCCGCTATTCGTCACTCTCTTATCGATGATCTTATCCAAGTCAGAGAAGGCTCCACCGCAGATAAAGAGTATATTTGTGGTATCTATAGCGATAAACTCTTGATAAGGATGTTTACGTCCACCCGTTGGGGGAACATGAGCGATCGTTCCCTCCATGATTTTTAATAAAGACTGCTGAACTCCCTCACCGCTCACATCCCTAGTGATCGACATATTCTCGCCCTTCTTACAGACTTTATCGATCTCATCGATGTAAACGATCCCAAACTCAGCGAGCTCTTTGTTGCTGTCAGCGGCAAGGTAGAGGTTTACGAGTATGTTTTCTACGTCATCTCCAACATACCCTGCTTCGGTGAGGTTTGTGGCATCAGCGATGGCGAAAGGTACATTTAACATCTCGGCGAGTGTCTGAGCGAGGAGGGTCTTCCCGCTCCCTGATGGGCCGATCAATAAGACATTACTCTTCTTTAAATTCAGCTCAGCATCTTCTAGGTTAGACTCTATCCGTTTATAGTGATTATAAACAGCGACTGACAGGGCTCTCTTAGCATAATCTTGTCCGATCACATGTTCATCTAAATGAGTTTTAATCTCACTAGGCGTATGGATCTCGGGGAGGATTGAATCTACAGAGGCTCTGTAAGACTCGAAAACCTTGAGAGACTCTCTGACGCACTCTTTACAGATCACCCCCTTATCCTTCTTTACTGTCTCACCGGGCGACTCTTGTCCACAAAAGGAACATACTTCCTCACCCTTTATGCTATTTTTCGCCATGGTCTAGGTTTCCTTATTCTTAACACCTAGGTGTTGATCTATCACTGATGGGTCCGAGGAAGAGGGTGTACAAAGTATGGAGCCTACTTTGAAGATCACTCTTAGGTCAAGTGTCGCTACTGAAGGTTGGTAGCGCTGAAGCTCTCACTTATCGCCTGGATACATCACCTCATCGATGAGACCATATTCTTTGGCTTCTTCCGCTGTCATGTAGCGATCTCGATCCGTATCCAGAGAGATCTTCTCTAACGACTGTCCGGTCTGCTCAGCGAGAATCCCATTGAGCTTATCTTTGAGGCGTTGAATCTCTTGGGCCTGAATCTGAATATCGCTCGCTTGGCCTTGAGCTCCACCGAGCGGTTGATGAACCATGATTCTGGCGTTTGGTAAGGCATAACGCTTACCAGTAGCCCCACTAGAGAGCAAGAACGCTCCCATACTCGCCGCTTGACCTAGACAGATCGTGCTCACCGGTGCGTTAATATATTGCATGGTGTCGTAAATTGCGAGCCCACTCGTGATCACTCCCCCAGGAGAGTTGATATAGAGCGCGATTTCCTTTTCTGAATCTTCGCTCTCTAAATAGAGCAACTGAGCGATAATGGTATTCGCTACCTGATCGTTAATTTGAGTCCCGAGAAAGATGATTCTGTCTTTTAGAAGTCGACTGAAAATATCCCAGCCGCGTTCACCACGGTGGGTCTGCTCGACAACTGTGGGAATGATGCTGTTAAGGGGAGAGACAGGAGAGTGTAGGTTGAATACCATGAAAACCTCATTAAATATAATAAGAGAGAGGACAAGCTCTAGCTCAACATTAAGCCCAAGAGAGAGAACGTCAAGCCTTCACCACAAAGATCTGTTCAAGACCAACATATTTTTACACTGACGGTGACCTTCACCGAGAACACTATTAATAAACGACATACGGAGAGAGAATAGAGACACAGAAATCTATTTTTTAGATTCAAGTGATACCATCAATATCCTAGTTATTTATATCATCGGTTCTTTTAAGAGCCTATAGCTTAACTTACTCTTCTTCTACTCCGAGTTCACGGTCAACAGACTTAAAAGTGGCGGCTTCGATATAGCTATCAATCACTTTATCGTCGAGGAGTGAAGCCATAAGGCGCTCGCGATTAGCGGGTTGCTGATAGAACTGAATCATCTGCATACCATACTCACCAGCAGAGCGTAGCATCTCGAGCAGACGACCGGTGAAGTCAGATTCACCTACGCTGATGTTGTTGGTCTGGCTGTATTGACGAACGATGGCCTCGAATCTGAGGTCCGCTTCAGCTGATTTACGAGCCTCAGCCTCTTCTTCTTCGCTGTGGTTATGATCGCATTCTTCACCCTCGGTATGATTGTGCTGATGATGCAGTCGAGACTGCGCCTGATCCTCAACCGCCTTGGGTGGTAGTTCAAACTCGCTATTCTCTCTTAACTGTTTAGCGACTGCATCTCTAAGCTCGACCTGACTCTCTTGGTCTTTTTGTGTCTTTAACTCTTGGCTAAGTCTCTCACGGAGGGCGCTCTCGTCTTCATCAGGGAGCTTCTCAAGTAAGGCGTCTATCCCAACAGCCTTCTTCTCTTGAATGCCGTTTATCTGTCCCTCAAAACGAATCTGCTTACCGGTGAGTAAGTCATTGGGGTGATCGTCAGGGAATAGGTAATCAACAGAGAAAGCCTCCTCGAGCTTTAATCCCGTAATCGCCTTCTCAAGCTCAGGGATAATACGCTGTTGACCTAACTCAAACTTCTCTTCAGGAGAATCTAGCGCTTCTATCTCTTCTTCACCCTCGAAGCCCTTGAGAGAGATCATGATTAAATCACCCGCACGGCATTTCTTACGACGCTTAAGATCAATCCACTCTCCATGGAGATCGAGTAACTTCTCTACTTCATGATTGACTCGCTCTTCACTAACAGTCCACGTCGCTCGCTCACCTTTGAGTGATGAGGGCTCAGGGAGCTCGAAGGGAGGGATAACCTCAAAGCTGAAAGTTAACTCAAGCCCACGACCTGGCCTAAGCGGCTGAGAAACGTCGAGATCAGGCTGGCTCAAGGGAACGAGTTTTAGCTCATTGATCATGTGTCTCCAGCACTCTTGCACTGCGTCTGACTGCAAATCATTGATGACGCCGGCGCCATAACGCTGCTTAATCACTTTAAGAGGAACTTTACCAGGACGAAAACCTGAAATCTTTACCTTAGATTTGATCTGAGACAGCTCTTTATTGAACTTCTGATCCATCTCACCCGCACCAAACTTAAATGATACACTCTGAGTAAAGCCCTCAAGGTCTTGTCTTGATACTTCCATGGGTACGTTCTCCCTATTTGTATAATCGTCCACTCTCATGGCGAGTGATGAAACGGCGCTGCCGGTCGCGCACTTTTTAATTTAATGCGAACTTCTACCTTTACTTGACTCAAAACTCAAGACTTCCTCGTCTACTTTAAGGAGATGACGACTCATCAAGAGCACTTAGAGATCAAGTTGTAAGCAATGTATAAACTCGGATAGAAGACGGTCTATAGATAAAAAAAAACCTCTACGGCGAACCGTAGAGGTTTTTAAAAGTACGAAGGGGGGGAGTCGAACCCCCACGGGTTACCCCGCTGGAACCTAAATCCAGTGCGTCTACCAATTCCGCCACCCTCGCACAGCGAGATATCAACAAGTGACACCTCTCTAAGAAATGTCCGCTCCGAAAAAATCGACGCGAACGATTCTAAGACTGCTGTAGTTTACTTAACATTCACATTGCACGCTCTGTCACCTCTGTAACAGGGCTTGAGAGTGGGCCATGAAGGACTCGAACCTTCAACCAACGGATTAAGAGTCCGGTGCTCTACCGATTGAGCTAATAGCCCTTATTCTCAACCCCTTGGATCTACGCTCGAGCTCCTGCAACACAGAGGCTCAAAACAAAGGACTCAAGTCAGCTTCACTTATGCTTTCGCACTAACGTACACATTTACTTAATGGGCCATGAAGGACTCGAACCTTCAACCAACGGATTAAGAGTCCGGTGCTCTACCGATTGAGCTAATAGCCCATAACGCACCTGGCAGGGCTCGAACCTGCGACCTACGGATTCGAAGTCCGGCGCTCTTCCAACTGAGCTACAGATGCAAATAAGTAAACGTGACGTGACAACAACACTCATTGAGCTCTACTTGGAGGCTCCGACCGAGCGCTAGCGCGCCTGGCAGGATTCGAACCTGCGACCAATGGCTTAGAAGGCCACTGCTCTTCCGCTGAGCTACAAGCGCAGAGTGATTGTCAGTAAACTACATATTGTCAAAGAAGTCGGGGCGAGAGGATTCGAACCTCCGACCACCTGTACCCAAAACAGGTGCGCTACCAGACTGCGCCACACCCCGATGTGTATGACGAACAGGTGTTTTACTATCCGAGCTTGAGTTAAGAGTCAAGTAAATATTTCAGATAATACACTCAAAGCCTGTAAGGCTATGCCTCGATGACTGAATTTATCTTTCTCTTCACCAGAGATGGAGGCGAATGATCGACCATCAGGTAAGTTAAAAATTGGATCATAACCGAAGCCTTCCTCTCCTGAGGGGGTTTCACGGATATAGCCTCTACACTCTCCATAGGCGAGTAAACAGCCCTCATGCCACTCTAAGTTTGCTAACGGTAATCTTTCCTTGATCAATCTTTCATTGATTGGATCTAAACCGTAGATCGCTAACACACAATGAAAAGCGGCGGTTCTTGATGTAGACTCTATTCCTTGCATCTCCTTGAGTAGCGCTCGATATCGGTCTTGATCACTCCCCTCAACATAACGAGCGCTGTATATACCAGGCGCACCATCAAGGGCGTCAACACACAACCCACTATCGTCAGCTAAACATACACGGCGAGTAAGCTCCCAAGCAGCTCTCGCTTTAATTATGGCATTGTCAGCGAAGGTATGACCGGTCTCCTCTACAGGGCTAGACGCAGTGGTCCCTTGAGCTCTCTCCCACTCACCTAAAGTCTCCCACGAAACACTCGGCATTAAACGCTGAAATTCATCTCGCTTATGAAGGTTACTGGTCGCTAAAATCATTTAACTCACACCCAATCCCCATCTTCACCGATGGATATTCAACTTAGACCAACAATACAGAGCGGCATGTTACTCAACTACATGGCAGCGCTCTCGATCGCCTGATGCTGAAGGGAGAAGATATACTCACTCACCGACTCAGCGCGAGCGACCATCTCTGTCAGCTGAGCCGCACTGAAAGGGTGACGCTCAGCAGTCCCCTGAACCTCTATAAGTCCACGTGTGGAGAAAACAATATTCATATCGACTTCAGCTCTCGAGTCCTCCTCATAACAGAGGTCAGTCATCAATTCTCCCCCAACGAGCCCAAAGCTCACTGCAGCAAATGGGTCTGGCCGATATCCTAATGATCGGAGTGCGATAGAAGCGGCGACATAAGAACCGGTTATCGCTGCGCACCGCGTCCCACCATCTGCTTGTAGAACATCACAATCAAGGGTTAAGGAGTGACCTTCCATTTGGCTGAGGTCAATCGCCCCTCGTAGGCTCCTTCCAATAAGTCTTTGAATCTCAGCTGTTCGTCCAGATGGACCTTTTCGATCTCGACGAGCTCGAGTGTGTGTTGACCCAGGCAAAAGAGCGTATTCTGCGCTCGCCCAACCTCCCTCCTCTACATGAAAGGGAACCCTCTCCTCAAGAGTCGCTGCGCAGAGGACATGAGTATCTCCCCACTTGATCAAAGCGCTCCCAGCGACATGTTTTTGAACACCAAGCTCAAAGGAGATCGGGCGAAGCTCAGTTAAAGATCGACTGTCTATTCTTGTCATAGTACTCTCTTGTTTCTTTCTCAGTGAAGAGGGCTTAATTCTCAGAGAGTGATAGCTCACCTCTGATAGGTATATGATGTTTCGCTTATTAGCTCAGACGAGCACATAGCGGATGACAACATAGGCGAAGAGCAAACCTAAACCAACCATGATCACCAGCTGTAAGATCAAAGATGGTAAATCGCTAGACTGAGGAGGTTTAGAATAAGTACTTCTATGTTGTGGTATGTAGGGCTCGGCGCTACGACTCCCGTAGATAAGAACTGACCTCTCTTTTTTAATACTAGGAGAATGTGGTTTCTTCATAGAATCCATGTTTACGAGTGGGCTCATCCCGCTGATTTGGATCGTTGGCTGATGTTGGGAATCGAACTGTGCGTGGCTCAACTCAACTGTCTGATTCTCAGCGATAGATTGCTGGCTCTCAGTGATTTTTTGGCGGCGTGATTGATCCCCATATTCGGAATGAATAGAGCCCTGTTGACTCTGAGTGCTATTCTTAAGTCCATGTCTACTTGACCCATCCCTAGGGCCACCAACATCACCTAGACTATGTATATTATTAATCTTATAAGCACTGACCCGCTCTTGAGCACTCTTTAAGTCTTGAGCGTTCTCTAAGTCTTGAGCGCTCTCTAGCTTATGAACTCTCTCTAAGTCTTGGGCGCTCTCTAGCTTATGAACTCTCTCTAAGTCTCGAGCGCTCTCTAGTTTATGAACTCTCTCTAAGTCTCGAGCACTCTCTAGTTTATGAACTCTCTCTAAGTCTCGAGCACTCTCTAGCTCATGAACTCTCTCTAAGTCTCGAGCACTCTCTAGCTCATGAACGCTCTCTATGCTTTGAGCACTCTCTAGCTCATGAACACTCTCTAGCTCATGAACACTCTCTAGCTCATGAACACTCTCTAGCTCATGAACGCTCTCTAGCTCATAAATACTCTCTAACTCATAAGCGCTTTCTGAAGAGAGATTAGTTTTAGATCTCCTCTCACTTTTAAGATCTTTTTGGGACTCTGGTACAGGGCTTTTCTGATCGAGTGGTTGTTTAGTTTGATTTTCTAAATGTCTTTTAAACACGATGGTCGCTTTATTCTCAGCGAAGTCGTCCTCACAACTCTCAATCTGTCTGTGAGTCTCTTTCGTTCTCTTCTCAAGTTCATCTATAGCCATAACCATAACGTCGGCAGACGGAAACCGATGAGAGGGGTCAACTGCCAATGCACACTCGAAAAAAGTAGACCACTCAGAGGGAAGATGAGGTGGTAAAGGGTCAGGCGGTTGACCCTCTGCATAGAGCGTTCTCAACTTCAAATAAGGCTCTATACCTGTGAGCTCTTCATTGACAAAAGGAGAGCGGAAGCAAAGAGACTCATAGGCGATCACCGCTGCCGCAAAGAGGTCAGTTTGGTGAGTAACCTTACCCTCTATGAGTACCTCAGGCGCCAGATAGTATGGAGTACCCATAATACGATTTCTCGTCGCGTCCCGAGTCGCAGACTCTGCGGCTCGGGCGATTCCAAAATCCAAGACTACGATTTGTGGCTGACCATTGTGTTCAAAATTAATCATCAAATTGAGTGGCTTAATATCTCGATGAATCACCCCATAGCGATGAGCCTCTGCCAAGGCTGACACGATCTGCCGCAACACAGTGATCACCTGTGAGGGAGGGAGAGCACCTTTGGAGAGTAGATGATGTGCAAGTGTTTCACCTTCTATGAACTCCATCACTAAGTAAGGGATCGCTCTTGTAGAGTTAACGCTATGATGTGAACCAGAGTCCAAAAATTGGACGACATGAGAGTTGCGAAGCTGGCTCATCACCCTCATCTCATCCCTGAACAGTTCTATATACTCATCGCTCAGCCTAGTGAGTAACTTAATCGCTACTGGTCGACGAAGATGTCCTCGTTGCATCGCGAAATAAACAGAACCGAATCCTCCCTGACCTAGAGGCCTAATAATTTCATAGCGTTGATCAACGATTTCACCGAGCATCTTATCTCTGGGGCTCTTGAGGAGATAGCTCCAATCAACGAGCACCCGATGAGGATGACGCTCACAAGTCGGTAAGGGATCTGAACTATGGTGATCTATCGCTCGCTCTTCTTTACAGAGCGCGCACCCCATCATAATCATGATCGTCTCACTTCAACTCTAGATTAATGAACTCATTAAATATATACGCTGAATGATCACATCACAAAAGAAACATAAAGGTAGGCATGAATCATAACATATTAGGCATCAGCTTAGACTAAGATCGACGCCTCGCTCTGACCTTTTGCCCCTCTATTCTAAAACCCTTGAACGACTTGAGAGCTTGATCAACACCACGCTCATGCACCTCGAAGATACACACTTGATCAAGAACTTGTAGTCGACCAAGCTGACCTCCTTGAAGGCCACCATTGTTTAGTTTTTGACGCAAAGTTGACTCTGACATCCCTACTTCACTTCCTTGACTCACCTCAATCACAGCCCATCTCACCTTATTATCAGTTTCAGTCGCCGTTGGCTTTGGAGCCTTAGGCAAAACCGGCTTCTTTACCTCCTGAGGTGACGCCTCACTCACGACATTCCGTTGCTGTTGATGCGCTCTCTCTGTCTGATCTTTTTGCACCGGTCGACGAGCTCTTGAACTCTCTTGGGCTCTCAGCTCACGTCCTCGTGGTTCTCGAGTTTGGGCTTCACGTCCTCGTGGTTCTCGAGCTTTAGACTCTCGCCCTTTCGCTCCACGCCCTCTCTCTTCGAGATCGAGCAAGCGGTCTCGATGGAGCGTAGATGAAATCGCCTGAGCACAACACAAGAGCATGAGTTCCCTCGAGTCTAATGAGGTGAGATGAGGATATTCCTCCTCTAACTCTTGGAGCCAGACAGGAAGCTCAGTGGGGACACTTACCGATTTCAACTCTCCCATCCAATCTCTAAGTCTTCGTTTAACCACATCATGAGGCTTGGGGAGAGGGGCGACCTTGATATGGAGCTTGACACCTCGAGCAAGATTCTCCGCTCTCCGCCTGTCTCTAGGTTCAACCATAATCGCAGATTGCCCATTTCGACCAGCCCGACCTGTACGACCACTTCTATGAATGTAGGCCTCGGCGTTATCAGGCAAGTCATAATGAAATACGTGAGTCAACTCATCAACATCAATCCCTCGAGAAGCGATATCCGTAGCGATCAAGAGTTTAAGTTGTTTACGCTTAAATCGTCCCATTACTTGATCTCTGAGGGCTTGACTTAGATCTCCATGAAGAGAGCCTGCGTCAATCCCATCAGCCATCAGTCGATCTCCTAGTGATTGAGTCTCTAGACGAGTACGACAAAAGACCATGGCAAAAAGGTCTTCCGTAGCGTCTACAAGCCTTAAGAGCGACTCGTACTTCTTGCCGCGAGGAATATTATAAGCGACGTGTTCGATAACTCCTTGAGGAACGCCATCCGCTGCTTGCTCAGAAGAGAGACGGATCTCCTCGGAGTTACTCATAAATCGCTCTGCGATCCTCTTTACTCCTCTAGCCATCGTCGCCGAAAATAACCAAGTACGACGCTGTTCTGGTAAACGCTCTAAGATGAGATCTAACTCTTCTTTAAATCCCATATTCAACATCTCGTCGGCTTCATCAAGCACGAGATATTTCACTTGTTCAGTCTTGACTGCGCCGCGCCGAAACAGGTCTAGGAGACGACCAGGAGTAGCGACTATAATGCTCACTCCCCGCTTGATCTGTTGTATCTGTCTATCGATAGGAGCTCCCCCAAAGACGCTCACTACTTTAATTTCGGGCATATCCTTTGAAAAACGCTTTAGCTCACCCGTAATCTGATTAGCGAGCTCTCTAGTGGGAGAGAGTATGAGCGCTTGAGGGACATGAGAGTTCTCAATGAGAGAGAGTAGAGGGAGACCAAAAGCGGCAGTCTTTCCGGTCCCTGTCCGAGCGATGACAAAAAGATCTTGCTCATCTTGAAGGGCAACGGGGATCGCCTCAGCTTGGACGGCTGTAGGTTTTGTGAACCCCATACTCTCAAGAGTTGGTAGGAGTTGAGATTTGAGACCAAGATCTTTGAATGACATATTTTTATATCCGCTTGAGTGATGAGCACTGAGTCTATGGAGGTCACTCTCGCTACTGTCAAGGAGAGTCTGCCGCTCTTCTATTGTCATTGAGATGTATTGGGTTTGATTTACAGTTCATATCATCGCACATTATAAGCCTATCAATCCTAAATCTTCTTTGACTCATCGCGGAAAGATAATCACCATGACCGAACAACATGATTCTAGACTGACCCTCCTAAAAGGCTTTAGACTCTGTTTTTTGAGTATAGTGGGCGCTATATTTTCAAGCTGTGTAGCACCCAATCCAGACTTCTCAGAAGATACTCAACCCAATGCAGGACAGATAGATGTCACCGCCGGTGAGACCTCCGCCGGTGAGACCTCCGCCGGTGAGACCTCCGCCGGTGAGACCTCCGCCGGTGAGACCTCCGCCGGTGAGACCTCCGCCGGTGAGACCTCCGCCGGTGAGACCTCCGCCGGTGAGACCTCCGCCGGTGAGACCTCCGCCGGTGAAACCTCCGCCGGTGAGACCTCCGCCGGTGAGACCTCCGCCGGTGAGACCTCCGCCGGTGAACCTCCGCCGGTGAGACCTCCGCCGGTGAGACCTCCGCCGGTGAGACCTCCGCCGGTGAGACCTCCGCCGGTGACATGAACATCGTCGATGTAGATAACGACTCTTTCAGTCCTCCTGATGATTGCGATGACCTCAGCGCTAGTATAAATCCCAATGCCGATGAGATTTGTGATGGTGTTGATAATGATTGTGATGATCAAGTCGATGAAGAGGTACTGAACGACTGCGGTCAATGCGGGGCCGTGCCCACAGAACGTTGTGACGAACTTGACAACGACTGTGATGGACAGACCGACGAAGGGACACTCAACGCTTGTGGCGCTTGTGGTGATGTACCTGGAGAGCTCTGTGATGGGAGAGACAACGACTGTGATGGACAAACCGACGAAGGGACACTCAACGCTTGTGGCGATTGTGGTGCTGTACCTGGAGAGCTCTGTGATGGGAGAGACAACGATTGTGATGGGCAGACCGACGAAGGGACACTCAACGCTTGTGGCGATTGTGGTGCTGTACCTGGAGAGCTCTGTGATGGGAGAGACAACGATTGTGATGGGCAGACCGACGAAGGTCTTCCTCTCAATTCATGTGGTATCTGTGGAACGCTCCCTATCGAGTCTTGTGATGGCGTCGATAATGATTGTGATGGTCAAGTCGATGAGGATCTTATCACCCCTTGCTTTGCGCTTAAAAACACGATCTCTAGCTTAAATAATGTTTTTAACTTTGGGCTGTCGATAACGCTCGTGGGTGATCTAGATGGAGACGGAGTCAACGACGCTATAATAAGAGGAGAGCGTAATGGTCGGATTCGCGTCTTCGCGTATTCTGGAAACGCTGAGTTTCTGTGGAATGTTGAAGGTAATGAAGGATTCGCCACAGCGATCGCTGCCGGACGCTTCTTTGGCGGAGATTCTATCTATATCGCTATGAATGACCCCACTAATGACAGACTTATCATATACAACGATCAAGGGGATAGTTATGTGACCGTTGGTACTCCAGAGGGAGAGGTCACCGCACTCACTACTTTGTATGGAACTAGAGACTCCTTGGTCTTAGGGATCCCAGAGGCAGATAATAACAGCGGTCTCATTCGAAGATTACGCTTCAGAACGTCTTTGCCAAATGAACCGGTCACTGTCTTTAGCACCTATGGTAATTTTGATGAAGAGTGGGGAGAGCGCCTTTACAACATCGATAACCTCATCGGTAATTTCTCAGATGACATCCTCTTCACCCAGATCTTCAATCAAAGAGGGAGAGATGATGTCGGAACGGGCTTAATGGATGGAAGCACGGGTATAGATGTGTCTGGGAGCCTATTCTCAGTCAATGAATACACCGATTTCAGCTTTGCCTATGACCTCGCGATCGGCATCTTTGATCCACAGAGTAATAGAAGTTTTGCTTATGGTGCTCCCTTAGTCTCTAACTCTCAAGATAACCAAGGCGCGATTTACACTCTACACAGTCGTGATAGCGGTTATGTTCAAGGCGCTACCATCTTTGGAGATGAAGTGGATAACGCGATTGGAATACAACTCTCCACCTTGACTCGTTTAAACGCCTCAGCCGATACCTTAGTCATAGGGGGTTACAACGACCTGACCTATCGCGATTTCTCAGTAGGAGGCCCTAGATTAGATGTCCCACTACCGGCAAATGACCTCTTTATTGGTTTTGGTCTCGCGATCGCTAGCACACCCTCCTCGGACGGCACTTATCAAATGTGGGTGAGCGGTCTCTCAGAGGTGGGAGGCGAGAGTAGGGTGTGGATCATGAGCGCTCGATAGGAGAGAGCTCGTCGATCCCTTAGAGGATGCCTGCAGCCTCTGAGGTCGCGCTGTTAAAACGTGAGAGGTACTCGATCATATCGATTTTAGTGATTAGGCCTCTCACCTCTCCTCGAGCCCAAACGACGAGCACTTTGTTTTGAGAGAAGCTCTGTTGATAGAGAGCGATCGGTGCGTCGGGATCGACAAGTTCGTACTCTTTACTCAAAACGTGGCCAAGAGTGACGTCTAGACCACGTTCACCTTCAGCGATCATTAGGTCGAGAAGACGAGACTCGGTCACTAAACCAGCGAGGTGTCCATCATCGGTGACAGGGACTTGACTGATTCCGAGAGATTTCATCATCCGCACCGCATCACGGACCGTAGCCGACTGATCGATCATCTGAACCGATTGTGGCTTACTGTGTAGCAAGTCTCTGATCGTCCCCATAGCCATCTCTGGATCTAAAAACCCATTTTCGCGCATCCAATCATCGTCAAATACCTTATTGAGATAACGAGTCGCGCTATCGGGAAGTAGCACAACAATATGAGCAGGGCGATCGATCTGCTCTGCATAATCAAGGCCTGCTCTGACTGCAGCGCCTCCGCTTCCACCGGTGAGGAGTCCCTCTTCACGGGCTAACCGACGAGCCATCTCAAAGCACTCTTTATCGGAGTATTGGTACATCTCATCGATCATGCTGAGGTCGATGGTGCTAGGAAAGAAGTCCTCCCCGATCCCCTCGACTTTGTAAGAGTAAGGCTCGATCTCCTTCCCCGTCTTCCAGTAATCATAATATATAGAGCCTTTGCAGTCTGCCCCGATGAGCTGAATATCAGACTTTTGCTCTTTGAGATATCGACCGGTGCCAGTGATTGTACCACCGGTTCCTAATCCAGCGATGAAGGCGTCTAGCTCACCTCCGGTTTGCTGCCATAACTCAGGACCCGTCGAGAGATAGTGAGCGCGAGGGTTAGCTTGATTATGATATTGATTCGCGTAGTAAGAATTAGGGGTCTCATTAGCGATCCGACGGCTCACCGAATAGTAACTTCGAGGGTCGTCAGGCTCAACAGCAGTTGGAGTGATCACTACCTTCGCGCCTACCGCTCTAAGGGCTTTAATCTTCTCTTCAGACTGCTTATCAGGCATAATGAAGATGCACTTATATCCTCTGACCGCAGCGAGCATCGCTAAGCCCATCCCCGTGTTGCCACTCGTCGCCTCTACGATAGTTCCTCCAGGCTTAAGGGCACCGCTCTTCTCTGCCTCCTCGATGATGTTCAGCGCGATGCGATCCTTTACCGACCCTCCCGGATTCATGTAGCCCAATTTACAGTATATGTTAGCCTTGAGACCCTGGCTGAGTCGATTGAGCTTAACTAGCGGAGTGTTACCGATCGCTTGGGAGACATCCGCGACGCTCCCTTTCATCAATGATAGAGACATATAGGACCTCATGGCAGAGAGTGAGAAAATAATAATCGCTGATCACGAAGATGCTTAAGGGATCTTAACCGCAAATTCAGCGAGCCTAGACCTATTCTAACTAACATTGAGAAGAGAGGAGCGCAAGCAACAGCCTTATAACATTAACTCTACTACAGGTTCTGTCTACTTATTATTAGATTAGTCTTCTGCCTCATCGAGGAGATCGTCATAGATGCGAACATAGTTCTCATAACGCTCTATGTGGATCTTATCCTGATCTAGCGCCTCAATTACCGCACATTGAGGTTCATGGAGATGGGTACAGTTATGAAAATGGCATTGAGAGGCGTAGGGAATGAACTCGGTAAAATGATCTTTGAGCTGCTCTGGAGGCATATCCCATAGACCAAAGCTCCTGATCCCTGGACTGTCGATCAGCTCTCCTCCCTTCTCTAGGGAGTAGAGGGTCGAGGTGGTGGTCGTATGTTGGCCTTTACCCGTCGCCTCGCTGACCTCAGTGACCGCCTCATCCAACCCAGGGATAAGCGCGTTAAGTAGACTGGTCTTCCCTACTCCAGAATGTCCAACAAACACGCTTCGCTCATCGACCAAAGCGCCTCGTAGCTCCTCGAGACCATCACCCTCCAGAGCGCTCATTAAAAGGATAGGGATATGAAGAGCGCGATAGGGTGCCAAGAGCTCAGCGAGCTCATCTACGTGATCCTCATCCATGAAAAGATCGACCTTATTTAAGATGATCCCTACATCTATTTTGTTCACGTGAGCGGCGACGAGATAGCGATCGATCAGACCACTCTTGGGAGGAGGGTCGAGGGCGGAGACGACCCAGACTCGATCAAGATTCGCTGCTAAGGTCTGGGGACGACGACCGAGGGCATCAGCACGTACCAAGGCGTTATCTCTTAGTTCAATGGCGACAATGAGCCCTTGAGCAAGATCGCTCTGCTCCCAGACGAAATAAACAAAATCACCGATCACTGCCCCTTTGCCCTCTCGGCGAGCGATACAGGGTAGGGCGCCTCCTTGATCTAAGGCGATTTGGTCTTCTCTCCAAAAACCATCTTTAGGAGAGCTCCCGCTTTGCCATCGTACTACATAGACAGGCCCTCGACGACTCACTACCAGTCCTAGAGCAAGCTCTGAAGGGTCGCCATCATAATAATCAGCGATAACGAGTTGGTCCGTCGCTGATGACTTGAGCAGTTCATGGGGTTCTCGGCGGGCGTTTCGATGTGCGCCTCTGCGAAGTCTTCCCCGACCACGCTTAGATTTATGACCGCCACTTCTACTTTTTTGTTTCTGTTGTTTAGACAAAGAGGGGCTCCAAAACCCTCCCTCAAGAAGCAGAGAGGGTGATCCATTAAATCAGAGAGAAGAATCTACCTTGGGAGGAGAGGGGGACCGCTTCCATACGCTCCACCAAGGAGGAGATAGGCCTGGTACCCGATAACTCTCCCATCGATAACCATGAGGACTCAATACTCGTTGCATACGCACAGAGGGTTTCGGCTGAGAGAGAGAGAAAGTAGGGTGATAAACCAAATAGTCTACACCTTGATCGATTGGATAGCGAAAGGGCGCTGCCTTGGTGTGGCCCGGTCGCTGACCTCTAGCCGGAACATGATGAGCGATCCACTCATCGTTTAAACCGAGTAGATCAACGGTATAGCGCTTGGCATAGAACGGGAGAGCACCGGCAGCCGTAGTGGCGAGCTTGGACGCTTCCGGGGTATGTTGATTAATATACCGACCCGTCTGAGCGCACTGCTCCGAAAATTGTCTCAACCAACCGATGGAGTCGACTCCTCCTCGGCTACCGATCCGATTGGCGTCTCTATGAATAAGCACCGCTGACGCTGCCAATATCATGATCGCCGAAAACTTAATCCATCTCTGATCCAAGCTCACTGTGGAGACCAAAGAGCGATATAGTGACGCTAAAGACCTAGAACAGAGAGCCGCGCTGAGAGGAAGCAGAGGGACAAGGAATCGATGTAAGGCCATAAAGTCCCCACCGACTTTAGCGACATGAATACAGAGCGCTAATCCACAGAGGATGGTTACTCGACCTAAGTGACGCTCACCTTCCCATGGCTCATGTTCTTCGCTCTTCTTTGATGAGAAGAGCCGGACCAGCCAAAGGACGACAGGGGTCATGAGCCACATATGAAAGAGGAGCCACTCCCCTACATAGCGAAGCCCCGGCTCCCAAAAGCCAAGAGCGCCCACCTTGGCATAATAAGTGTTCGGAAAAGGGTAACCGTAATAACCATATCGCCAGATATAGTAGGGAATATAGAGGAGGACAAACCCTAGTATGCCCCCCCAATCACTACTAGTGAGCCACGAGCGGGCTCGCACCAAGACCCATAGCCTATATAACCCGACGAGGCCAAAGATCATAACCCCCTCGGGACGAGTCATGGCCGATAAACCTAAGGAGAAACCAGCGAGCGCCCCTACACACATTGACCTCTTCTCAGTCAAGTGACCGGCTGACCACGTCCATGCACTGAGCGCTAAACCTAAGCTTAAGGTCGCGCT
Source organism: uncultured bacterium (assembly GCA_943788935.1). Lineage (GTDB taxonomy): Bacteria > Myxococcota_A > Bradymonadia > UBA7976 > VGTA01 > CAKZRU01. The sequence continues at coordinate 544,166 of CALSSE010000003.1, forward strand.
GAAGAGCATCACTTCTAGCCCTCCGCTAGTCCAACAAGCAAACGAGGGGCTGATCGCGAGGAGGGAGAGAGTGATCATTCGACGCGATTGACTAAGCGTAGAATGCTCATTAAGAGCCCCATCGGCTCTCTGCGCCATATAATTCGCTAAAGCACCGCTACTGATCAAGGTAATGATGCCCAATAAGCCGCTCAATATGAGACTCGCGGTAGGGATCGAGATACCGAGAGCATACACAGCGGCTAAAAGAGACACCCATAAGAAGTTTGTATACCCTTCTACTCGCTCACCTGGGTTGTAGCTCACCTCTCCTAGCTCCACCCAATTGAGCGCGTAGCGGAAAGAGATATAAGCGTCATCATTTAAGAACAGATAGCTCCATGCATGGAAGAGATAGACCCCAAGTAACATGAAGGAGACATACCTCATGTTCTCATGACCCCCTCTGCGGTGAAGGCTCTCTGCCTCTCTTCTCATCCTCGCTTATGCTGAGCGTAAGCGCTCATACCCTGCGCCATCTGTCGCATACTCGAGCTAAGGATCTCTCCAATGAGCTTCTCAACCTGACCGCTAATTTTCTTCGCTAAAAACTTGGGGATGCCCGGTACTTTCTCCGGATACACTTCAAAAGACACTTCAATCGCTAGTACCGTCTGCTCTCCCTCTTGTTTCACAGAGGTCTCTCCATGACAGGAAAACAGCTTGTCACTACCGATCGCTTCTAGCGTCCAACGGCCGGTATAGTCAGCGCTCGTCCACGTTACATGATCATACCAAGAGAGCATCTCAGGTTTGATAAAAGCTCTTAAAGCGCTCGGTATTTTATCCATCGAGGCGTGCCAATGGTTTTTAAGTTTTACCTCATCCCCCTCTTCTTCCCTATTGACCACGATGATCGACTCCGTTCCGTCCATAAAAGGGACGAGGGCTCCCATCTCATCTCGGAGGATGAGGAAGGCCTCCTCTGCATCAAAAGGGATTGGGTCTTGAATCTCAAATTTCATATTATTATCCTTCGGTCTCTTTACGCTGCAATCTCAGCGTATAATCACTAAGCGCTTGAGCGAGCTCTACAGGGGGAGAGATAAAGTGGATGGCGATCGCGTAGTGGTCTTCTTCAGGTTCACACCGTACAACTTTACTGAGACACCTAATGAGCTGGGCCGGGTAACCAATGCCAATCGCGCACAAGAGTGGACTAGAGCTGTCTACTGGTTTCTTTGCCTCGAAGGAAAGCCCACTCACGCTAAAGTCGAGTAGGTTGTCGATAGGGTGGGAAAGACGTGGATCAGCGCGGAGGTTATCTAAGCTACTGGTCACTGTGAGCCACTCTTCTCCCTCCTCGATCTCCAATAAGGGCGCATAAAAGAACTCAAAACCAGCGATCATACGGGGATAATGACGCAAATTAGAGGCGTGGTCTTGAATTTGAACCGATACTCTGTAGGTCTGCCAGCTGAGGTCATGACCTTCAAGTTCATCAGTATGAACCTCTTCGACGACCCCTCGGCCCCGCTTCTGCTGACCGAGCGCCCACTTCAACACCAGCCGCTCACCGACTTGGAGAGGCGTGTCTTGATCGTTCACTGGTAAGTAAACAGTGTAGGTCTCTTGATCGCTTTGATCGAGACGAGTTAGGTCGGCCTCATAGGGACCAAGCGTGGGATGAGATACTCTTATCAGCTGGACGCGCTCTCTCATTCGAGCTCCTCAGTCTATATCTAAGGTTAAGGCTTATGCTCTTCTACTCTTTTACTATTATGCCTATTTAACACATTGTGATCGGGCATGCACACCATTCGGTGTTTCAGTTCGATGACTTAAGCGCAAATAACCTAGCGCGCTCTTCAATATGTTTCATTCGCTCAATAGTCCCTTGCCATGCTCGTCGAACAACATCTCCATTAGCGCCTTTTTTAATGGCCTCCTCACTGAGGAGACGACGCCAATATTTATTCCCCGGTACTCCAGAGAGTAAATGAACGAGGTGACGGGTCACATGATGAGCCCTTCCGCCCCCCTCAACCCATTGATCGGTGTAGTCTGCCATAGCAGAGATCACATCAGCGATCTCTCTTTGAGCAGGGTTTTCTGAAGGGAAGAGGCGCTGATCTGCTTCCATAAATAAGCGAGGGTTACTATAAGCACCTCGTCCTAACATCACCGCGTCGACATGCTTAAGATGATCATCGATTTCGTCCCATGTTTTGATTCCCCCGTTAATCTCTATAAATAGATGAGGTCTCTCTCTCTTGAGTCTGTAGATCTCCTCATATCTCAGCGGAGGAATATTTCGATTCTCTTTAGGACTCAAGCCGGAGAGCCATGCTTTGCGGGCATGGACAGAGAATCCGTCACATTCTTCCTCGCTCACAATATCCACGAAGCGTAACATATCCTCATAACGATCTACGTCATCTACTCCGATTCTATGCTTCACGGTCACCGGGATCTTAACCGCAGACTTCATGGCTCTTACCGCCTCAGCGACCCTCTCTGGGCGGAGCATCAGACAGGCACCAAAGCGACCGCTCTGTACTCTATCACTCGGGCAACCGACGTTGAGATTAACCTCGTCATATCCCCACTCCTCTGCAATATGAGCGCACTCAGCGAGCGCGACTGGATCATCTCCTCCTAATTGGAGAGAGAGAGGGCCCTCCTCTGCCGAGAAATCGAGGTGGCGATTCTGATCACCAAAAAGAATGGCACCGGTGGTGACCATCTCTGTATAGAGTAAGGTGTGGCGAGAGATCAGCCGTAACATATATCGATAGTGTCGATCTGTTCGGTCCATCATGGGAGCTACGCTGATCGGCCTCGGGATATGTTCACGAGGAGAGTCATGGTCAAGTCTAGTCGCGGTACTCACTGTACTCACTGTACTCACTGTACTCACTGTACTCACTGTACTCACTGTACTCACTGTACTCACTGTACTCACTGTACTCACTGTACTCACTGTACAAGCCTCCTCAGTTTAGTCGTCATCTCTCAACAGAGCCTGTAAACGATCTTGATGTTCACTAGAGACCTGAGACGAGTCTCCACCAGCCGTCTCCCCCTCTTCTAGCCCATCGCCGCCCGACCCCCTGAGCCAACGAGAGAACATCCAAGCAGCGATCAGAGCCCCCAAGATAAACGGCATCACTGGGACAAGGATTGTATACCAAGGCTGCGGAGGGTTCTCTAAGATCTCGCCAAAAGACTCACGAAGCGCGTTGAGTATTTCATCATCACTCTTGCCCGCTAAAATCATCTCAGCCATCTCTTTCCTCAGAGCGAACGCTTGATAACTAGTGCAGTTAAGCAAGGTCTTCCCAGGGCAAAATGGGCTTTTAAGTTCATCGCTTAAGCGATTAACTCTCTTCGAGGCATCGGCCTCGACCTCGGCGCTGAACGTAACCTTGGTCTCTCCATAGGCGGGATATGTTTGACTCAATAATGAGCCACACAGGGTCAGCCCTACAACCATGAGCGGTCGACCTATCGAGAGATAAAACAGTGAAGAGACAGCTTGGAGTAACAAAGAGAGAGCTGTGACTCTAGGAGAGGAAGTTTTGACCTGATATGGAGACTGATACATATGAATTCCTCAAAAGGTGTATGATGGCTCTGTTGTATAATAAAGTCGTAAGTCACTGTCCATATAAAGACCACGAGATCGTATGACCTAAAGTGAGAGGCGAGAGGAAGATACATGAAGAGAGCAGCGAAGGCGCAAAAAATAGTTCATCTGTTAGAGACCTTATATCCGGAGACCCCAATTCCTCTAGATCATCGAGATGCCTACACTCTCCTCGTCGCAGTCATGTTGAGCGCACAGACAACCGATAAGAAAGTGAATGAGGTCTCCCCTCAGCTATTTAATATGGCGTCTACACCTCAGCTAATGGCCACGAAAAGCGTGGAAGAGATCTTGACCCATATCAAGCCCCTCGGACTAGCGCCTACCAAGGCGAAAAACCTCCAACGGTTAAGTGAACAGCTGGTCGAGCGTCATGGCGGTATTATCCCTCAGACTTATGAAGAGCTAGAGGCACTACCCGGAGTCGGTCATAAGACCGCTTCGGTGGTGATGTCACAAGCGTTTGGTTACCCCGCCTTCCCTGTAGACACGCATATTCATCGACTCGCCGCTCGCTGGGGACTCTCTAATGGACGCGATGTGGTGACAACAGAACGAGATCTCAAAGCGATTTTCGATGAGTCGCTGTGGAACAAGCTCCACTTGCAGATCATCTTCTTTGGACGAGAGTATTGTCCCGCGCGAAACCACGATCTCAACTCCTGCCCAATCTGTGGTTGGGCGGCGACCAAGAAACGAATCGCTCAAGAGGCAAAAGATGAGACGAATAAACGAAAGAGGGGTAGACATCGCTAAGTTGAGCTGAGTTATGACCCATAACCTGAGAGTTTTGGTGACCAAAGACATAAAAAAAGGCCTCTCTTCTTGGAAGAGAGGCCTTTAACGTCCCCAACGGGATTTGAACCCGTGTTACCAGAGTGAAAGTCTGACGTCCTAGGCCAGGCTAGACGATGGGGACATAAATGTGGGCCGCCTGGGGCTCGAACCCAGAACCAATGGATTAAAAGTCCACTGCTCTACCATTGAGCTAGCAACCCTCAGCGAGGTATGGACGATATGTACTCCATTCACTCTCGCTTTGTCAAGTGTAGATTGCATGACCTATAACTTTTAGTCTCACTCTTCTTCATCGCCAAGGAGGCAGGAGGGAGCTAAGTTATCTTATGCTATCACAAATTGAACAGATGGATTATTTATTAACCTCCGCGAAATCTTCTGGTCACCCTCATATTTTCTGATCATCTCACCTCAACAGAGTGATCAAGCGCTCGTCGAGTCGCTTGGATCCCCTCTCCTATCCTCTCCCCTAATCGCAAGAGGGAGCCACCCAAAAGATAGACACAGTCTGGTCCATAGTGACTCATCATCTCGGGGATGCGCTCCACGCTCATCCCCCCTCCAGGGCTCGGCATAATTGCCTTCCCATAACCCTGCTCAGCGTGACAGGCTTGAACGATCTCTGAACATTCCGATGGACTAAATCCAAACCGTCCACCATAGTTAGGAAATACTGAAATATCAGCGCCAGCGAGACGCATAAGGTCGCCAAAGAATACCCCATGACTATAGCCGGTATCAGGGGAGAGGACGTAGGGGCCCGCGAAAGCGGGATGAGCCATAATCGGTAAAGCAAAATCAGGGTCACGAGCCAGACGCTGTATGGCGTCGAAACCAAAAAGGCCCGGAATGATTAATATAGCATCTGCGCCTTGATCTTTAGCATAGAAAGCAAGCTCTCGGACTTGATCTCCATGACCTCCAAGGCTAGCAACGAAGAGGGCTCGAGTAGGGTCACCCTCGGCCGCTCGTTGGGCATTAGCACGAGCGACCGCCGCCGCACAAGCGCTCACTCTCTCTTTGAGGGGCGCTGCATCTTGGTTAGCGAGCCCATGGTCCTCTTTGATAAGATCAGCCCCCGCTCTAGCCGCCAAATAGCACAGGTTTGCTAAAGTCTCTATACTTGACCCTTGAGGCTTAATCACCGCGCAGAGCAACCCTCCAGTTTGTCGACCGCTGAGGGCTCTAACACCGCTCACTCCAAAGCGTGGACCGGGAAATCGCGCTCGAACATCCTCATTAAACTCAGTCTCGATCACCTTTACCCCCTTGAGGATAGAGGCATTTCCAAAGATCACGTTGAGCAGCTGAGGCAGCTCGCGCCCTGCAGCATCGATATGAAAGCTGAGACGTGCTCTCCAAGTCTGTTGAGGAGAGAGAGGGCTATCTAACTCTCGATCCACTGACTCTACTCGTCCGAGAACAACGTCCTCTATATAACCTGATGGCACGATGTCTCTAGGAATTTCTAGAGTGTTCTCCAACGCGATCGCTTCAGCGAAAGCCTGGGCGTCCCCTTCATTCTCGGCGAATAGACGATATGTGATCTGAAAGCGATCCATCACAAGCCCTCGGCCTTAACGAGAGAGTGAACAGCCTCTACCCGCGCGGCGTCGAGATCACTCTCGCTGATCCCAAACTCAGCCCCGACGAGGCGCTCTATGCCTCTCACTAAAGCAAGCGCATCAAGACCATAATAGCGCATTAAATAACCTCTAGAACCACCGTGAGCATAAGTATCTCGTAGGCCAAGTCTCACCAACCTCTTGCCGATCCCTGCATCAGCGATCGTCTCCGCGACCAGACTCCCGATCCCGCCCTCGGTAACATGATTCTCTAAGGTCACGACCCCATAACGTACGGCATTGAGGTGATCGAGGAGCGCCTCAGCGTTAAAGGGTTTAATCGTGTGGAGGTGTAGATGCCGAATAGATAGTCCAGCGCTCAGAAGCGCCGAGCGAGCGCGGAGCGCTTCTTCAGTACAGATCCCTGAAGTCACGACCAAGACGTCACTCCCCTCAGAGAGCTCTCTCATCTCTCCGACCTTGATAGGCGTATCGAATAATCGAGGGACTGAACCTCTCAACACTCTACACCACACTGGTCCATCGATACTATCCGCCGCTTCACAGATTGACTCTACCTCGGTGGCGTCTCCGGTTTCGAGGATCGTCATATTTGGGATAGAGCGCATCACTGATATATCTTCGATCGATTGATGAGTCATCCCCCCAGGTGTCGTGACTCCCGGTAGAAACCCCATCAGTCTTACCTGACGACGAGGGTAGGCGATAGAGGCTACCAATTGGTCATAAGGTCGACGGTACATGAAGACCCCAAAGGTGTGAATAAAGGGCCTGAAACCAGCGAGGGCGAGCCCGCCAGCAAAGCTCATCATATTTTGTTCCGCCATCCCGAGAGAGAGAAACTGCTCAGGATGACGATCTCGAAACCCATCGATTTCACACGATGAGGTGAGGTCAGCAGAGAGGCAGAGGACCTTGGGTCGGTCGACAGCGAATCGCTCAAAGGCGGTAGCGTAAGGACGTGAGACCATCTCAATCATGATGACGAAGCTCCTCTTTAATATTTGATTGGTTCGACGCCGAGCTCTTTGGCGATCGATAGATTCATACGGGCTCGCTCCTCTTCTGACTTGAAGCGCACATAGTGTAGTCGAGGGAAACGCTCTTCTAGGATCGACATGGCATGATAAGGGTTGGTGCGCGCTAAAATAATGAGCGGTCGTCCTTCATGAGGTTCAGCCGCCGCTTGACGAATCGCCTCGAGATCATGTCCATCGACCTCGACACATACCGCACCAAAGGTGATAAATTTTTGGCGAATATCTCGGACCTCCATGACCGAAGACATCGCCCCATCACATTGTTGCTCATTGACATCCATAATCGCGCAGAGTTGGTCTATGTGATGAAAAGACGCAGCTTGGACCGCTTCCCATGTTTGACCCTCCTGTACTTCACCATCGGACATAAACACCCATGTTTGACCGCTATCCCCTAGCCGTCGACGACCATAGGCTAGCCCCGCTGCCGTAGAGAGACCCAAACCAAGGGTCCCATTATGGACCTCCATCCCCGGTGAGTGTTCAGCCCCGATCATCTCTACGCTCGATCCATCTTGGTTAAACATCGCTAAACCTTTAGGGGACATACGTCCAACCTCGATAAGGGTCGCATAGGCGACGAGAGCGTAGTGAGCGGGGGCGATAAATAAACGGTCTAAATCAGGAGCGATAGGGCCATTATAACCGGCGCCCGTCCGATACGTCTTATGACCTGCAGAAGGAACGCCCTCAAAGGGTGTAGGGATCATGGGAAGTGTCGGCGCCCCGAGCTTCAGTCCCTCGTTATAGAGCCACGCCAGCTGCTCGGCGGCAGAGCAGGCTTGGCTCAAATATCCTCCATTGTTCTTCATCACATGCTCAAAGACTCGCCTCCGTATCCCGAGGGCGATCTCTTCTGTACTCCTCGCTGTGTTCATCGAACTCTCCTCCGCTAAAATGATCACTCTTCAGGCCGCTTGAGAGAGGGGGTCAGTCATCAAGAGCCCCCTCTTGTCTCCCGTTACAAGGAGCAGTTAACATATAGGATGATCGAGTAGCTAGGTGATTTATTGCCTCACCCCAATGATCGGCCACGTCAGCTGACAATTACAGCTACCCAACTGAAAAAAGAAGCTCACCGAGAGGCTACCTTGAAAGAAATCGGGGTCGGTGAAGCGAGCGCTGTAAGTGTTAGACGTGGTCAAGTTACCGCAATTAGCGTCAGCCCCATTATCTCCCGACCAAGAGACGCTAAAGTCTCCTTGGTCGATCTGACCTAAATAGCGAGTCGGGGGGTTAGCAAAAAACAACGAGAAGGAGCGTCCATCTTGTGTCGTCTCGGTAACGCGTGGGTCAAAGTTAACACTTAAAGTAGCGTTACATCGCTGAATAGGGGTTGATGTAGAGATCAGAAAAGTACCGCTATATGGATCTAACAGTGGGGGGATAGGTTCACACCCTCCCCCAATACAGCTCTCCTGCGGATCACAATCCTGATCATTCACACAGCCGGGGATACAGCGCTGATCTTGACAACGTTCACCCTCGGCGCACTCGCTGTCTGCTTGGCACTCGGGGACACACATCATCTCTTCGCAGACGAGCCCAGTCTGACAGTCTTCGCTTAAGGCACACTCCGCCTCACAGCGACCCTCACTACAGATCAAGCCTTCATCACAATCACTCGTTTCTCCACACTCCACACCACAAGCGTTCTTCAAACAATACTGACCAGGCTCGCAGTCTCGGTCATCTAAACACTCAAAGATACATTGTCCATCTTGGCAGATCTGAGGGTCGATACAATCACTTTGATAGACACATTCCACGGTACATCGGCCTGCTTCACAAACTAGACCTTGAGGGCAATCATCTTGACGACATCCAGGAGTACACACCGACTCCTCGCAGATGTCTCCCAACAGACAGTCACCGTCAAAACTACAGCTCATTGGGCACAGCCCCTCTTCACAAGGATCACTCTCGGGGATACACTCTCCCTCTACACAACGTTCACCAGAGAAGCAGTCTCCCTGATCACGACACCCAATAGCCATCTCCGTAATTACACAACGAGAGAGCTCGCGTGAGCACTCTTCTCCGCGTGGACAATCATCGTTTTGAGCGCAATAGCCCTCCACCGGTGAACAACGACGATTTAGGCACTCATCACCAGCGCGACAATCGCTGTTGAGCCTACACTCAGCAGGAGGAGAGAGGTCCATTTCGACGGTGGATTCAGCGACACAGCGGCTCTCTTCACAGCGCTCTCTAGCTTGACAGTCTCTAGATTCAATACACTCGATCACACAGGCGCTCTCTACACAAAGTCTTGGGAGTAAACAGTCACTATTCAACTCACAATCCACACTCGAGCTGACATCATCACAAGCGCCAAGCGCGACGCTGATCAAAGAGAAGCACAACAAGGCTCTCATCATGAATGACGGGCTTTGAATGTATGAGCGCATCTTCTCTCCAATAATGTGTGGTCGGAGTCTGCTGAGGGAGTGTAGTCGGAGTCTATTGAGGGAGTGTAGTCGGAGCCTATTGAGGGAGAATGAGGCGAATCTTTCCACTACAGTCGAAAGAGCTCTCTACCTTCAGGATAAGTAGAGATCGAAGAGAGCTGGTATTCACCATCATCAGTACGCTTAATCGAGGCGAAGTGAGTGATCGCCCGTCTCATAAGTCCCTCATCACCAATCTTCCTCGATAGATCTTGGACACCCGCTTCTAAACTGCTCGCCGTATAAATCAGTAGAGCGGGGCTGACACTCGACAACGCCTCAGCTAATTTCGGTCCACTTAATGATGGTCGATCAGCGATGAGTAACAGGGAAGGGGAGAGTGAGGTCGCTTGATCTAGCGCGAGATCTTCACCGCCTAGAGAGAGCCATACTCCTTGATTATCGAGATCAGCCCTGAGACCTACGCTCACCACACGCTGCTCACCAAATATCACTCGGAGAGCTTGATACAAGACCGCGACTTGTTCACCTACAGAGTCACCGATGAACACCACCCGGCCTCCTGATTCAAGAGCCGAGGCGAGAACGCTCAAAGGCTGCTGAGGCAGCGATGAGGTCTGGCTGAGATCTGATAAACGCTCAAGGCAGATATAAGGTCCATGAGCGATCTCTAAATTAACGTACACCCAAAACCGCTCTGAGCCTTCTTTTAAGAGCCCTTCTCCAACTCCCCGCCCCGACACTCCTAACGCTGAGAGGAGGCTCCTCGCTGCCTCTTGAGCTTGAGGCAAGTCAACGAAAGGGCTTAAGGAAGAGCGCTCGGTTTGATCACCTCCTTGCCGATATTTTAATGCTTGCCACCCATTCAGATTAATCGCTTCTACGAGTCCATCGCTGAGGAGCTGATCAACTTGACCTCTGAAAGCATTTGAGATGGGCTTTAGTTTAGATTCCGCTAAGGGATTAATCGCCCTAAAGACAGAATTCAGAGAGCGAGGAGCTCTCGGCTCACCGGGTGGAGGCTCAGTCACCTGTTGATGAGCGCTATCGAGAGCACCTGATGCGCTGTGGCCGAGCAACTCTTCGTTGAGGGGAGTCACCTCATTAAATATGGAGTGGAGAGAGGAGGGCTCTCTTGGCTTATTCTCTACTGAGGGTTCTGACTCAGAGCCGTTAAGAAGTCCATCCGGGACAGGGTTCACTACGTTATAGATCGAGTTCAGTGATGATGGACTACCTTCGACGTCTACAGAAGAGCTCAAAACTTCCTCTTGTGAACCAACCTCCGCAATAAAGGATTGAGACTCTGCCGACCCATGACCGAGCCCCGTTACCCCCTCCTCCTCAGAAACAGGCGATGAAGAAGAGGCGCTCTCTCCCCCCCCCTCTTCCGAGAGGGGGTTGACGACGTTGAAGATCGAGTTCAGAGAAGAAGGGGGGCGTTGGTCGGTCGCTGAGCCTTCATCTGATAGAGAAGAGACCGACTCATAGACCGAGTGAAGAGAGGAGGAGCCAGTCTTTTCGTCATCGGGCGTCACCGCATGAAAGATAGAATTAAGAGAAGAAGGCTCAGGGCTCTCTGAATCAGCCTTATTGATCGCCTGGTCTTCAGGTTGCATCGAACGATAAATAGAATCTAATGACGAGGGCTCGGGGGCTCTCTCTTGTTTGGGAAGAAGACCCATACGGATCATCAAATCTTTCTCTGCGTTTAGAGTCCGTAGAAGTGTAGGAGTCTCTAAATCGAGCTCTTCTCCCTCTTCATGACGGCTTAACTCCCTCTGAGAGAGCGGTCTGAGCATTAGATTAATGCCCCTGATTTTCACACTTTGCTCGCCCCCTACTCGTGTTGGGCGGCTCACCTTGTTTCCATCTATAAAGGTGCCATGAGAAGAGTCAAGATCAGTCATCAATAACGCTCCATCGCTCCACTGCACTTGGCAGTGTCGCTTTGACGCCGAAGAGTCATGTAGCACTATATCGCAATCAGGAGCTCGACCAACAATAACGGATTCAACCGTGAAGATGTGACGACTCAATAGAGCTCTATGGTCACTCATAAAGATGACAAAAGCCATTCCGCTTTTACTCCTAAACCGCTGATGTTCAATATATGGATAGTTTCTCATTTCCATGTCTAATTACAAACTATAATCTTAGATGTAGTGCCGAGCTCGTCCAAACATCTATAGGATTAAGACTCATGTCACAGCTATTGACTCAATCACCATCTCTCTCTCTTTGGTACCATCTCAGTCGAGAGTCCCCACTTCAAGTATCCGAAGACCAACCTCTCTATGTTGGAGACTATGTCGTCAATTTTGAGAGAAGGGGTGATCTATATAAATACTCGCTGTCCACTGCTCAACATGGAGGAGAGTCTCTGCTCCCCCAGTCCACCAAGGTAGGTTTCTTTGACTCGGCTCTGAGCATGATCATCGTCAGAGCTACCCTATTGGATAAACCCCTTATAGTCCGCTTAAAGGAACCGATACATATCGCTCCTCGCTCTCACCTTAATCTACGAGTGTCGAGACCGCTCTCTGTTCAAATCATTGCTGCCCACAAAACATCGGAGCTCACCCTAATTCATCGCCCAATCACCCCCATGAGGCTCACGAGTTATGGGGAGATCACCAAGCCAATGGTCTGTTATCATTGGACGAGCGACCCTGTCACTCATCCACAGAGTGAGAATGAAGCGCTCGTCCCTCTCCGGATAGAGAATCAGACGAAACATGGGGTAGAGATGAAAAAGATAGTTTTATACAGAGGCTTACTCAAGCTCTTTAAAACTCACCAGTATTTGGTGACTAATGAGGTTAAAGTCCTCATCACTTCTAAGAGTGAAGCCTCAATGAAATATATGTCGACGCCACCTGCTACAGAGGAGAAGGCTGAGCTCATCTTTGAACCAAAAGAAGAGGGCGCTCCCCGCCTTTTAAGACGTCTACGCCTGAGGAGCCAAAGAGGGATTGGAGTCGAATATGGCTTTTAAACTATATGTCACCCTCGGGCTCACCTTCGCTCTCTTTCTGTGGAGGATCTTCCATAAGTGGACTTTTCGTAAGCTCTATAAACGGATCCCTCATCGGCGTATCTTCCTCTTTGATAAGCTCAGCTACTATCTGGTTTTGCTGATGCTCTGCGTGATCTCACTGAACACGATTGGAGTCTCGCTCAGCGACATCTTGGCGACAGCGGGCATTTTGACGCTAGCCATTGGTTTTGCAGCAAAGACTTCGGTCTCCCATTTGATCTCAGGTTTTATCCTCTTGGGAACCAAACTTATACAACGAGGCGACCTCATTGAAGTAGGACCTCACACCGGTATTATTGAGGATATAGATGTCTTCGCTACCCACCTAAGAACCTTTGATAATGTCTTGATCAGCCTCCCCAATGGAAAACTTCTCAATGAATATGTGAGTAATTATTCACAATACCCTATCCGTCGTATCTCTTGTGATAAGATCATCTCCACCCAAGACCTCGATGAATCATTAATCGATGATCTCAAGCGACGACTGCAAAGTCTCCCCTCCCTTATGATTGATCCAGAGCCATTGATCGTTCTCAGCGACTCGCCGGGTCGAGGTGTCTTGATGAGCGCCCGAGCGTGGTGTGAATCAAGTATGTTCATCACCGCTAGAAACGATCTTCTGCTCGAGGTGTCCGCCTGTCTGAGAGCTCGTGGGGTCAACAGCGACGCTGAGCTGTTTAACTCTGACCGGCCTAGACCCTAACTCATCATCTAGACTCATCATCTAGAGCAAATACAACTCGCTGTACATGATCGATGACTAAAGTGATTCTATCACGGTCTCACCATGATGTTCCCATAGGCCCCTGTGGAGCCAGAGTCACCTAATCCCACCGCAGTGTTTGAAGCGTTCCCACCAGACCCTCCTTCGCCGGAGGTTTGTTCAAGAGCTGATATCGGGAAAACATTACTGCTATAATCAGCCTCAATAGCGCCCAGTCCCCATATAAAGATGTCATAAGATGCACCTCCACAGCCTCCACCACCGCCACCACCATGTCCACCGCGAGCGCCAAAGCCACCCTTAGCGCCTGGGAAGATACAAAAGCTAGGTCCGAAATAGTCAGTGAGCGCTCCGCCCAAAGCACCCGCGCCGGGGTCACCACCGGCTCCTCCATTCCCACCATCTCCTCCATATCCTCCGAGGTTACGATGGATAATATTACTAGAGAGCTTAGGAATATTGAGCGCATCAATAGGCTGTCGATTATCGAAGAGAACAAAGATTCCAAACGACCCTCCTCCTCCTAAACCGCCAGCACCGCGCTGGGCAGCGCATCCACCGGAGCCTCCTCCACCGCCTGATCCGCCGATATCATAGCCAAAACTGAGCTTTTGACCTCCCCCTGCTCCTCCCCCACCTCCGCCGGCTCCATGCTGACCATGTTCGCCGACCTCCCCGATCTCCGAACGCCACTCTCCATCGCTGATCGCTCCCATAGAGCCCTCAAAGCCACACCCCAATCCGCCTCCCCCATCTCGATTCACGCTCGCTGGACCATCCTCTCCCTCGACGCCTGTCTCCGGTACGCCAGCAGTGGGATAGCAAGAGTTCGGGGTATAATGCCCCCAACCGCCACCCCCACCGAGTCCTCCTCCATTGGCTCCGCTCTCTCCGCTCCCTTCTTGAATATTCTGATCAGGGCAGACAGCGCTCCCCCCATCACCGCCCGAGACAGCGCTAAATCCAATCCCGTCCGGATTCGCGCAAACGAGCTGGCCTCCACGCCCTCCACTCGTCTGAGCAGCGCCAATAGAGCAGCTCCCTAGATATTCTGTGTTTCCCCCTCGAGATCCCGACGTCCCCCCAGAGCCACTTTGTCCATTATCCCCTTGTGCACCCGCTGCTCCTGCCCCAGCAAAGATCAAATTATCTCTGAGGTGCAGACCTCCCTCCGAGTCTTTAATATACACGCCATAAGAATTAGCGCCGGCGGTGACCGCGTTGGTCCCATACACGATAAAGGCCTCAAATAAGGTCGGTTGATCGACATCGATGGCGATGACTGTTTTGACATCGCCCACCGAAGAAGGGCCTCGTATGGCGCTCGCAGTCCCAGAGATATTCCGCTCCCAGGTGTCTGCTCTATACCCACCCAAGATATCGATTCCTGAGACTAGCGTTACTCGCTCTTCATAGGTTCCATTAGCGACCAAAACTCGGCGTTTATTAGCGAGTCGATCACTCAGCGCATAGGAGATAGACGCACAAGGGTAACGCCCACCTCCAGCCGGAGTAGGACCCTGACCACAGCCATCATCATCTCGCGCATTGGGGTCACTCTCGGAGACATAGATCGCCAAAGGATCAAGATAGAACTCACAGCCATCATCTATAACCTCGTTTAAGTTAAAGTATCCGTCATCACAAGCGAGGGCGCAACTTGGAGTCTGCTCTCTCACTTCGCACACACCTCGACCGTTAGGCCGAGCAAAGATCTCTACGCAGTTCGTGAAACAGTTGCCACAAGCTTCATCAGTAGCGTACTCCCCCTCTATTTTGAAGGACTCATCGATCACGTCATCACAGTCATCATCGATGAGGTTACACTCCTCATCACTCGCCAATGTCGGGTCAGCGGTAGCGTTACAAATCAGCGGCGTCCACTCTTCACTACTCTCCTCGGAAGGAGGCTCTTCATTACACACTAACACCCCGAAGGTTTGACAAGCGCCAACCCCTACTTGACAGACCTGATCGCGAGCATCAAAGCCTTCATCGATTTGACCATCACAGTCATCATCAAAAAGGTTACATAGCTCTGCCTGCGGGGTCGTCGCCGAGCACTGAGGATCAAGATGATCTGCAGTACATAAAATAATCCCTTGGCAGCTCAACAGCTCTCCCCCTACCATCGCCTCCTCGCTGCAGGGCTCTCCAATCCCTTCGATATCGTCGGTGATCCCATTGCAATCATCATCGATCTGATTGCAGATCTCCGCGACGGGCTCTGTCGCTGTGCACATCCCCCACCCCTCACTCCCTTCACAGACTTGACGACCATAGCAGTTGCCTGCGCTAGAGCTCTGTTCACAGATCCGTCGCTCTCCTGATCTCGACTCATCACAAGAACAAGACCCGCTCCTCGGTGTACAGAGTCCCTCTCCGGTCAAAGTTGTGTCACACACATAAGCCGTCGGACAGTCCTCATCTGACTCACACATACTCCCACACACTCTCTCCCCATCTAAGTCATAACATTGACCCGAGGGACAGTCAGAGTCACTCTCACAGCGCTTACAGAGCCGAAGGTCATCGGGCACACAGATAAGAGTGACATCTTCACGATTATTACTCACCGCCCGACACCCCCACCCTTCAGGACAATCATCACCAAGACAGGTACGACTGCAGACATTCTCATCGCCGGCGTCAACACACCATCGCTCAGCGCAGTCTAAGTTACTCTCACAAGGATCGCCAAACTCTCCGAGTATTCTAGAGACCTCTCCTGGGTTAGCATCACGGACGATCATCATGTCTAAGGTAGGCTCATAGAAGATCGGACCAACATCTACATTCATCATCTCTCCTCCCGTAGGACCGGATGCTTGGTCATCACAAGAGAGAGCGAAAGAGATACATAGTAGACTCAGAATGCAGAGCAGCGATTTAACGAGATTCATGTTATTGACCTCTTCAATATTAATAGCTTATTAAGTGTTTATCTAAGATCTCAAGGTATCAGAGCTTTGTCAGCGCTGTCACTAATGATCAACGGTTCACAGCTTATCAAGTGTCAGCGATTGCTTCATAATAGAAGAATCACTTTGTTGACATCTCATCTTTACATTCTCAAGTAAATGGCTCATGATACGGCGAACAGAAAAGGATCATTAAAGTTATGCCTCATCCACTCTCAAGACTGAACGATACCATCTCTCACGCGATGACTTTCCGTCTGCAACGACAAAACGCGATCGCTGCTAATATCGCCAACGTGGATACGCCTAACTATACGCCGGTAGAACTCAAGTTCGCCGATCAACTCGACACCTTCATGAAGGGCTACTCTCCTCTCAAAATGGAGAAGACCCATGACGCTCACCGTCTGCTTGGAGTCAAACCTGGAGAGTCTGCTCCGATCTTCGAGTCGATCGAAGATGCCGAGATGGAGTATGATGTTTACTCTCTACCTGACCAAAAGGGTAACTCTGTAGACATAGATCATGAGAGCTCCAAAATGGCTCAAAATCAACTTATGTATCGAGCGTTAGTTTCCGCTTATAATAAGCGTTCTTGGTATTCAACGATCCTTCAAGAGAGATAAGTCTCTGTTGTCTTGATCGAGCTAGTGTCTTGATCGCGCTAGTGTCTTGATCGAGCTAGTGTCTTGATCGCGCTAGTGTCTTGATCGCGCTAGTGTCTTGATCGAGCTGATGCCCTAATCGCGCTAATGCCCTAATCGCGCTAATGCCCTAATCGCGCTAGTGTCTTGATCGAACTGGTGCCCTGTCTTGGTCGCGCTAGTGTCTCTTGGTCGCGCTAGTGTCTCTTGGTCGCGCTATAATCTACATAAGAGAGGGTCACCAATGACTGCTGTACCGCTACGTATGAGTCCATCTCGTATCGCCCACTTCTTTTTTCAGGGTTGTGAACGTTTTTTACGATATAGCGCCACTCCGAAACAGCAACGTGCCGCCCAAGGGGTTCCTCGTCCAAAACCTCTCCTGAATAGCGTCAGCCGAGAGGTTTTCAAACTCGGTTACCAATGGGAAGAAGAGATAGTTCGGTCTCTTAATACTCAGCGAGTCTTTATCGCTGACGGTGAGGATCAGAGCCCCTTAAGTGAGCGCCGCTTCACACTAGACGATAGCCTTAAGTGTCTACGTGAGGCTCGGCCAAGTCTAGATCACCCTCTCTTTATTTACCAAGCAACTCTCAGCGCGCCTCCCCTCTTTTATAAACGCTACGACCTCGATCCCTCCACGGTTAGCTTCTCTGAGTGCCACCCCGACCTTATCGAGGTCAGTCTCAGCGCAGAAGGAGATCGAATCTTCAGAGTGATCGATGTCAAGCGAAGTGAGCAAGTGAAGTCAACTCATCGTATACAGATCCTCATTTACGCGCTCTTGTTGGAGGCCACTCTCTCTTCCGTCGAGATAGAGGGTAGGGTTGAGCTAGGGGAGGGGGGAGTGTGGCTCAATGAAGAGCGCTCCCCGACATGGGTAAGCATAGAGGTCGTCCGCAACCATGTCGAGCGCTTCCTCTCGGAAGACTTAATGCGGATCGCTCAAAATAAAGCAGCGACAGCTCAATGGCACCTCACTCATCGATGTGAGTGGTGTGAACATTTTGAGCACTGCCTCAACCAAGCTCATGCTGAGAATGACCTCTCTCGACTCCCCGGATTGAGCGCTCTCGGTAAACGCTACCTCAATGAGCAAGGGATCAATACACTCGACGAGCTTGTCCCTTGGCTAGGGGATGAAGAGGTCGACAAGACTCTCTCTCAGAGCGCCTCACTCATTGGGAAGCGGCAACAGCTCCTCATTCAAGCGGAGGCTTTCCTCAATGATGAGACACTCATCCTTGGCAACAGTACAGCGGTGATCCCTAAAACGGAGAGCGTAAGAGTCTTTATTACAGCTCAGACCGAGTCGCTCACTCGTCGTTGTTATCTCGTAGGGCTCTCGATACAATTCACCAAGAGAACACGGAGCGCTCTTGAGAGAGAGGCGAGTCAACTAGAGGGAGCTCAAGTGTGGGTCGCCGAGAGTCCAGAGGCGATCGACTCCGAAGAAGCTCCTATCTGTCGAGCGATCGATCTACTCATATCACTCTTTGAGACACTCGACGCCTACAACCACCATCGAGAGTGGTCGGAGCAACTCTCTGTGCAGTGCTATACCCATAGTCAACTAGAGAGGAAGGCCTTTGAGAGCAGCTTACTCCACCTCCTTGAACACTCTATCTATGGGATCAAGGCCGCTAAGCTCTTGCTCTATTTCACTAGCCCTGAGAGCGTTTTATCAGACGCTCAAACCGAGGAACCTCTAGCCTTCCCCTTAACCCCGGTTCTCAATGCTCAAACGCGCTTACTCGCCACCCCGATCAGCGTTAGTCCTACTCTCCCTGAGAGCCTCGCTACCCTCGGGTCATCGTTTGAATATGAGCGAGATGATCATGTCCTCTATCCACTCGGTCATGGCTTCAAGCCTGATATCATCAATGAGATATGGAAGGGTAACGGTCGAAAGACTACCGCTTATCTGAAGAGGGCAGGGAAGATACAGCTCGCCGCCACCGCGAGTCTCTTAAGGGCGATTCGAGATCGATGTATCGAGCTTCTCAACACCTACCCTCCCAAGTTTACGATGCCGAGCAGTAATTATATCACTGATCCGCTCCTCTCTAAGTTAGCCTTCTTCACTCGCTACGAGGAACTCTTATCTTGTCTAGAGGTGAGATCCGCTCGAGACCTTGAGCCCGAGCAGGCGATCAAAGAAGGTCTCTGCGCGCTCATTGAGGTCGACCAGCAGAAGTGGTTTAAGGTTCTAAATCATCCAAAAAAGATCGAGGTCGGTACCTTCGCGACCGGCTTGTTAGGCGCTGACACCAAGGAGGGTAGGAAGGCCCTGCTCAGCTTTAATGACATCGGTCATCGGCATAAAGTGAACGCGAAGATGAAGTCTCCCTATTTTTACCCTACCTCAGCCAAAGAGATACGAGAGGATAACAATGGTAGAGTCACCGACATCCTCTTTAACTTAAGCGGGAAGCAATACGCGCTCCTCGAGCCCGGCGATCGGTTCTTGTATTATCCCCGATATATCAACTTTACCGCAGATAAGATCATCAACGCCCTCCGCGACTTAGATCATCCAAGAGGGCATGACTTGATGAACCTCTATCGTGAGCCAAGCTCTCTGTCCCTCCCTCTCGCCCCTTCGGTGGACACAGCGT
>CALSSE010000004.1 GCA_943788935.1 uncultured bacterium
CGATGTCATTTGACTTATGTCTTTGACCAGAGATCTATTCAGGGACATATCCTGCGACGTTTGAGTGAGCTATGGCTCATTAGTGCGTATGAATTCGATTCATAAGTAAAAGCACACATCAAACTGGAGGATAATGTGTCTGATCAGAACCATATATCCGAGCAACGCTACACAGACTTCGCTTCCTTCTTCTTAAATCATCGATCAAGACAGCTGATCGAGAGGACGTTAGTGGTATTTGGTGTCGGGCTCTTCACCGTTCACTTGCTCCTCTATGCACTTCATTCTATAAATCTCTTTCCGGTACCTCTCCCGCCTAATCTCTTTAGCCATCCCCTGAACACTCTCTATACTCCTTTCTCAGTGATATTGATCGCTGAGGTATATCTCTTGGTATACTATCTACCCACATCATTTACCCGTTCAGTGGGTAAACAGCTCGAGATCGTATGCTTAATCGAGATTCGCTCTGTATTTAAGTATGTGTATGAGACGGAATATACTAATCAGTGGCCATGGGAGACCCCTTACTTCTTACATACTGTCTCAGCGGTAGGCTTAGCGGTTTGTTTGGTCTTGTTTTATAGATTAAGACCACGAAGGGAGGCGAGGTTAGAGGAGAATGAACTCACTAGCTATGTTGGCTTGAAACGGACGGTAGCGGCGATTCTTGCTGTGTATCTCACCGCCCTCGCCGTCTATTCATTTAGTGGTTGGTGCCTTGACGTCTTGTCATTTCTTTCGGACCCTAGCTACCAAATCAAAGATCCTAATTCCATTTTTTATGGTGACTTCTTTACTGCTCTTATCCTCATCGACGTGCTGCTTCTCTTAATCTCGCTATGGTATATCGATGACTTTGGGGTCACACTTCGCAATTGTGGTTTTGTGATTTCAACGATCATCCTCCGCCTCTCTCTCTCAATGGATGGGTGGCATGCGGTCGCTCACGCGTGGTTCGCTGGTCTCCTCGCGGTGACCATGCTCCTCCTCCAACAAGGATTAAAGTGGCGTAAATATGAGATGTAGAGAGCTACTCTTCGAGACACCATAAGTTATTCTCGAACAGAGGCTCAGCGGCGCCAACGAACAAGATAGTCGACTCTTGGGGAGTGCAGTGTCCAGTGATATAATTATGTTTAAGTAGGAGGTCGGTGGTGTCCTCATGACTGAGACTAAACGGCTTGAGCTGAGCCTCACCAAAGTCATTACGCTCGGCGATGATGTGACGCGCCCCAAAGACAGCGGCGAGGTGTGTGCCATTCTCAGAAAGTGTGTTAGAGCGAATAAAACCAAATTCGGTATAATCGGAAACAGAAATTCCAATCCCACACTCTGAAATTTGACTGAGTTGAACATGATGTCGCGGCCCATCATTGCAATGGACTGTACGACCTCCACCACCGATAATGACTCCTAGAGAACTCTCGGCGAGGATTACTCCTCTGATGAGAGTGTCTCGTGAGGCTTCTCCATGGACATCTAAGAGCGCTTGATTCATATGAGAGAAGCGTCCCCCGAGAACTTGACTATCAGAGCTTCCAAAGTCGATGACGACCCCATGTCGAGCGCGCTCTACCTCGAGGTCGATAATCATAGTGCGACTCGCTCCGATCAAGTGGACTCCATAACCTTGTCCTCCACTTCCATAGGCAGAAGGATATGACATCTGGCAGTCGGAGACCACGCTCTCTAGGCTGTCTCGTATCTCATAGGTGAACTTTCCAAAGCCGGTTGCGGAGAGATCGGTGAGCTTTAATCCACTAGTGAATAAGCCCAACACTCCTCCATCATCAATGACTTCAGGGTTGGCGCAGCTCGCCTGCCGATACCCATTGGTGATCGATTCTGGACAATCTGCCTGGAGGTGAATGTTTGTCAGCTGGACGTCGGTGAGTAGCTCGACAAAAGAGAGCGCGGGCCTAGCCTCGAGGGGGAGATCAAGATTGATCGCTCGGTCGAGGGTGAGCAGGGTACTGTCCGCCTCTACATTAATCTCTAAAACACGAAAGAGCTGCCGCTGATGACGCTGCTGTCGTTCTACGTCTCTCCCATTGATACATACTGGAGGGACTTCTCCAAAATCATCAGCGCTCAAGCGTACCCACTCGCTAGCGCTGCTCACCTCACCCGCTACTCTGACCCGACGCTGACCAGCGCTGACCGCTTCACTGATGATTAGATTTGAGCCGCCTACTCCTCCTCCCCTAAACTGAAATGCCCAGCTTTGACCGATGCCCACTTGAGGCGACCATCTCCAAGTAGTAGGTTCTCCTCTCCCCTTGATCTCTACTTGGGGGCGGCGGATAACGACCGGGTTCGTCGCTTGATAGTGTTGGCTAAGGAGCTCTATCACTAGCGGGCCGGGGGACGCCTCATCGATCACTCTTTGTAAGGAGGTACCGTCATCACAGCTTGGCTCTGAAGAACAACTTGAATAAGGGATAACCTCTACTTCAAGCTCGTTCTCCTCCTCTTGCTCATCGAGAGATGGCTCTAGATCCACAGCCTGTGCGCCGCGAATTAAGACTTCGCTGAGGACTAAGCCCCCTTCTCTTGATCGTAAGGTGAGCTCAGTGATCGGGGAAGTGATCGACCATGAGAAGACCGGTGGGGGGGCAGAGTTACCAAATAAGCGTTCTCGATCTTCTGTTCTATAGGCATGACTCTCTAAATCCCACTCTTGGTAGGGGACCCGCGCTACGTGGAAATCGAACCTCCCATCACCCCAAACTTGGGATAGTCGTTCCTGCTCATTGAGCTTCACAGAGATCTCGCCATCTTCAAATCGCCACACTTGACCTCTGACCATGAGGGTGATGATCGCCTCCAAAGGGATTACGCTTGAGTCTATTTCCCAGCTCACTGTCGCCCCAGCGTCTAGTAATATTCTTTGATTATCGAGCCACGTATATTCACCAGCGAGTTCAGCTTCCGTCACAGAGAGCAGCAGGTAACGCGCTGTCATATCTGTAGGCGGCATTGGAACCGCTCCGTCCATTGAGTCAAGTGAGACGCTCTGATCTGTGAGTTCTTGATCTGTGAGTTCTTGATCTGTGAGTTCTTGATCGAATGAACTCTCTTCCAACCCTCCTTGATCGGAGCCGATTTGAAGATCAAGAGAGGGCGATTGATCGCTCAACTCAGCGCCCTGATCTTTCTCTATCGAAAGGGGAGATAAGTCTTCACAGCCGAGAGCAAAACCGAGAATAACCATGAGCTTTAACAACGACTCATATGTAGCGACCGGTGAGTAAAGAACAGCGTTAGGGGAGGGAGTTTTGTGTTGAATCATGAAGTATACTCCTGCTGTCTCACCACGCAGAGGTTGAGTTAGGTCTCTCTAGTATTGAATCACTGAGATCTACTTAATTACCAAGATATAACCCACTACCCACAGCCCGCTCGCCGCTATGACTTAGGTTCGAGCTATCGGAGGGAAAGTTAACGATATGATTGAGCCAGCAATCGCGGATCACCAAGGTGCTTGACCCCCCTCCATCCAGTCCCATCGCTTCGCTAAAGTTGAGCTCTTCAGAGAGTAGCTGTGCCCACTGCATATTAAAGAGGCCAGCGCTGAGCCGATTTCTCCCATCAGCGACCGCAAAAACTAACTGTCCAGTGTTCGTGTGACCCATCGCGCTTCGCGGTTGGTCGCTCCAGTCGGTGCTAGAGTAGACCTGTTCACCCTCTCTGACCTCTACCGCGACCTCTCCATTAATAATCAGGCTAGGGTAACCACCTACACCTTGAAAAACCTCCGGCCAATCGGTGAGGTAAGGGAGCCAGCGTACCGATAGATTTCCCGCTTGGTCCCAGCCGAAGGTGCGCTGTTCAAACATTGTTGTCCCATTACGAGTGATGGTGACGCCTTGGTCTTTGAGAAAGTCTGTGGGAGCGCAACGTTGTCCACTGTTGAAGTAATTAGCGTTAATACCGATGAAGGCTCCTTCACCATCGAGGGCGGACGCGACCGTTTCGCAACCATTATGTCGGCGAGCGGAGACTTCATAACCGGGGTCAGCGATGAGGAGATGAACGAGGCGTCTCGCTCCATCATAGTCACCGAGATAACGTCGAAGGTTAACCCCCTCAGCGATAGGAGCTTCTGTCCATTGATCATAGGGTAACCACTCAAAAGCGATGTCAAACGCTCCCTCGAATTCTATCCCGCTGAGGTTGGTCCAAGAGTCGGCAACGATCTGATAGGTACCCGCAGGTAAGTCATCATATTCTATGAGGCGGTCATCACGATCTAGGCAACCGCTGACCAAACCATTAGCGTCAACGCTTGGATTATGGAGGAGGTGTAGGTCGATATCGACCCCGGCCTCATCTCTGACCTCTGCTCTAAAGTAACCTGGAGAGGGGAGAGTAAACTCGTAGATGACCTCTCTCCCAAATTCCCGTCGATCTGCGGCGCAGTCGTAGGTGTTATAGAGGTCCTGCGTTGATTGACTAGTGTTATGGCGGTCGACGAAGGGAGAGTAGGTAGCGACGATTGGATCAGCGTTAGTGCCTACCGCCCTCTGCACATCGGCCCCTAGACCACATAGATTATAACCTATGAGGTCAGCAGGCGGAGATACACTACCGGCGATCATCTCACCGGCGATCATCTCACCGGCGATCATCTCACCGGCGATCATCTCACCGGCGATCATCTCACCGGCGATCATCTCACCGGCGATCATCGCACCGGCGATCATCTCACCGGCGATCATCTCACCGGCGATCATCTCACCGGCGATCATCTCACCGGCGATCATCTCACCGGCGATCATCGCACCGGCGGTCATCTCACCGGCGATCATCGCACCGGCCACCATCTCACCAGCCATGATCTCACCAGCCATGATCTCACCGGCGATCATCTCACCGGCCACCATCTCACCAGCCATGATCTCACCAGCCATGATCTCGCCAGCCATGATCTCACCAGCCATGATCTCGCCAGCCATGATCTCGCCAGCCATGATCTCGCCGGCTGATTCACCGGCGAGCTCTGATCCATCTGCCTGGGTAGAGGATGACGGGTCTACCACAGCGCAAGCGCTGCAGAAGAGAGCGACTATAAAGAACGTAGTTATATGAAGATTAGCGAAGGAGGGCGCTTCATCTGTCAGATGATTACGCTCATACCTGTACCAACACTTGTGCCCATGAGACATGATCGATACTCCGAGTCCATCAAGAAGAGCCTATTTTAGAGGAAATAATATAGGGTGAACGACACCTTAACACACCTCTCTTGATCCTCTCGACCCGAGATTTAGATCATTGACTCCAGATCATTGACTCCATAGCGTCCGATATCGTCCTTGAGAATCGTAACGCTCTGCTTGGCCTCTAGTATTAAACTTTCGTTGAGGGCGAGGATCATTTCCAACGCCGGCGATATAGGCCCAGTTTCCCCAGTTACTCGCTGGGTCATAGTCAATGAGCTGAGCTTCAAAATAGCCCGCCCCCATGCGCCAATCGAGGTTGAGGTCATGCACCAAGTAGCTGGCGACATTCTGTCGTCCTCGATTGCTCATAAAGCCTGTCGCGTTCAACTCCTTCATGTTAGCGTCGACAAAGTCATCGCCGGTGAGTCCTCTTGACCATCGCTCAAAAGCTCTGGCGTTCTCATAGCTCTTTTTAGGTCTCGAACGACCTAGGTCTGCGCTAAGCCCACCTAACTTAAAGAGTGAAGAGCCGTAGAGGAGGGCGACCCATTGGAAATACTCGCGCCATAAGAGTTCGAAGCGCACCCAATAGGTGGAGTCGTTAGCGATTCGCTCATCTTCGTAGCGAAGCACCTCCCACCACACCCAACGAGGGGAGAGCGCGCCTACAGAGAGCCACGCTGAAAACTTGGTAGAATAATCCGCTCCGATGAGGCCATTGCGTGTGTCTTTATATCGCTCTACGTGACCCTTGCTCCAGCAGTAGTCGTGTACTCTCGCTTCTCCTGCTTCCGCTCCCCCAGCCAAGAGAATCGCTGCTCGTTCATCACGGAGCCCATGGGCTTGGAGCCGCTCACTCCACCTGCTCCACAACGAGGAGAGCTGACATTGAGGTTCTCCGCTGTCTAGAGCCCATCGTAACTGCGGCGCTAGTACCTGCGGAGGAACAAGGGGCTCGGTGACGTTAGCAGATCGCTCTACTTTTTTACGAAATTGAGTGTAGACGTCAGGGAGATCTCCGAGAGAAAAGGGGAGCTGTCGCTGTGTATAGAGGGTATGCGTCCAGTAAAGAGAGAGAGGACAGACATCTTTGAGTTGCTCTCTGATCAGCAACTCTTGCTCACACTCTTCATCAGTCACATGACGACTAGCGAAGGCTCGTTGCGCATTGACTCGCTTTATTAACGCGGGGAGAGCGTCTCGGGGATCGTCTTCCAAGACCAAGAGCTCTATGTTTAATGCTCTGAGGTCCTGCTTATGCGCTTTAAGAGTCTCGAGAAGGAACATCGCTCGATAGACGCCCATGCGCTCTTGCCCAAAGCGGTCGGCACCAGTAAGCCTCGGCTCAAAAAAATAGACAGCGAGTAGCGGGCGCTGATGGTGAGCGGCGTCCTTGACTGCTTCGGTGAGCGTCTGCTGATCTCGGACGCGGAGGTCGTGTCGAAACCAAATGAGACTACACCCATTAGAGAGGTTCACGATTTAAGTGCTCGCCTTGAGCTTACTCTCAAGGGTGTCGATCTCAGCCATAATCTCGCCGTACTCTTTGATCTTACCATTACGTTGGAGTCTGACGCTCTCTTCATACTTCGATCTAATTTGGGCTTTTAGTTTACGTTGCGGATCTTTTTTAAGAAAACCAAACATGGGTAACGCTCCTCTGTAGACTCGCTCTTTGTTTGAGCGGTGGCTGTGTTCCTACTAAAGATGAGTCACGAGCACGGAATGGTGCAAAAATAGATTGAAAGCGTTATTAATGACCGCTTTTATAACGCTCGATTAGCTTCAGTAGCTTAATATATTTCCACTCTCGATCGCTGAGAGCGCTCTTACTATAATGGTCGCTTGGTCGGAATAAAATACCGAGTCGATGCTTCATCTCATCCTGATCGAAGTGATAAAAAGTCGCTGATTGATAGTCTCTCTTCATCTTGAGTAGGGGAGTGGGGTTTTGATAGCGATATAGGGTTTGGGTGAGCCGCTGGTTTTTGAAGTGATACCCATAACGAGCGAAGGGGATGTTACGACAGAGCTTGAGGTTATCGGGGCTGAGGGAGAGGGCTTGCTTGAGCGCGCTATCCGCTCTCAATGGCTTGGCTATAGGATCAGCGGTATGAATCTTCAGCTCTTTGAGGAGATCGTCTAATGAGTGATAGTAGGAGAGAAAGTCAGGGCAAGAGAAGACTTGAGTCATCTCGTAATCGAAGACCAAGCTCAAGTCGCGTTGAGGGGTCCAATTGTCTTGGGTAAAGCGTACGGTGCTTAGACCCTTCTCGCTCTCATAGTTTACTAGCAGGTAGCCCTCAGGGTAATGTAAGCCCATGGGTCGCTTTAAGACGCTCACCGTAAAGCTCGCTTTGCCGATAGGCGCCCCCCACAGCGCTCCGGTCTTGGTCACATAATCAAAGCGGAGCTCGCCCTCTACTGAGCTAGAAATCCCCATTTGATAGCGATGCTTGATTACAAGTCGCTCTTTAGCGTTGAAGTGAATATTAAAAAGATGAACTCGACCGAGACTCTCGCTCCATCCGCTCTGCGCTCCGAGACTCTCAGTTCGCATCTTAACGGGTACACCCTTCACCGTGGTCTGAATCCCTCGGAAGGTGGTGTTATCATTGGAGGGACTCGAGCACTCGCCGTTACATAAGCGCTCGGGGAAGCCCATGGTGAGGTCTTGAGTAACCTCGGTGGGGTTATGGAAGACATAGGTCGCCTCTACGACCCACAGCGAGCCTACCTCTTTGAAACGAGTCTCCACCGCTCGTATATCCTCAGAGACCATCACTACTTGATGGTTTTTGAGCGGTCTTAAATCGGCCCCAACGCCTCCAAAACTGGCGTCATTTCCCCATGAAGAGGAGAGGGGAAGGATCAGAGAGAGGAAGAGGTTGAAGAGGGTTAGATTGAAGAGTTGTCCTAGGTTAGGCTGATGAGAGGTACTAAGCGGCATGTCTATGAGTCCCTTCTTGTGTAAATGGACTTAAGGTGGGCATTGAGAGCGCTCTCTCAGCGCCGCAGGTTTTCAGCACGGGGTGAGCGCGAAGACCTCAACGTCTACCCCTGGCGAATAATGAGTATAGAGGGGGAGCGTCTCCTCAAAGATGAGTTGGCTGTGATCGCTGAGACCCTGAGTGACGGATAAAATCTCTACTTCACAAATGGGGTACGGCGTATGGTGTACTTGACCCCGCCAGAGGAGACCTCGACGCTCAGTGAAGAGTAGATAGCGCTCTAAGAGAAAGAAGTCGAGACTCGCTGGTTCAGGGGCGGGGAGGGGCTCTCCAATACGATACTCGACACTTAAATCAGGTTCAGAGGAGCGAGGGCGTTGAGTCGTGTAGAGGCGGCGTTGATCTGGGCCGGTGAGGCTCATCTCGGCATAGAAGTAGGGGAGACTCCACCCTAGACGCGCTACCCATACCGCGATCCGAGACGCCGCCTCCAAGGAGAAGAAGTAGACGCCCGGCTCACCATCACGAATGACATAGGTCCGGAGATTGGTCTCTAGGAAGTTAAAGGCCAAGAGCTCAGGTGACCACCTA
The DNA here is from genome assembly GCA_943788935.1 of uncultured bacterium. Classification (GTDB taxonomy): domain Bacteria; phylum Myxococcota_A; class Bradymonadia; order UBA7976; family VGTA01; genus CAKZRU01. Next base: position 8,711 of record CALSSE010000004.1, read on the forward strand.
GGCTTCACCCCTTCCATGCGAAAGGGTACGATGCCCACCAGCGCTTGTCCCTCGAAGAGATCAAGGGTTAAGCCTGAGGGCAAAAGGGAGCTTAAGCGCTCAGGTCTGACCGCCCAGTGTAGAAAGAGCAGCTCTCGCCAGCGTTGAGAGCCGCTGGCTGAGCCTTCAGGCCTAAGTCGGGCTGAGAGGCGGTCAATCATATCGCCGCTGTTTCATGTCGCATGTGTCTCATCACTGGTGTCTCATCACTGGTGTCTCATTACAGGTGTCTCATTACATCTATGTAGATAAAAAGTAATGATTTTGATGCGTAGATGATGGTGTTTTTAGTTGAACGCTATTGTGTGTTAAGTTGAATCGCTTGGCAAGCGTCACGCCGCGTTTTATTTGTTCTAATAGCCCCTATCTTCATCAGGAGATCTCTCTATGTCTATGATCCTACTTGGGTTCATCGCCACCCTTATCCTCTTTATTATGATCGGGGTCGCATCGACTCGCGTCTCTACGGGAGAAGTCTCTGACTACTTAGTCGCCGGTCGATCGGTCTCTCCTTGGGTGGCGGGCTTATCGGCGGTAGCCTCTAACAATTCAGGCTTTATGTTCATTGGAGCGATCGGCTTTACTTATCATTATGGTTTATCGGCGTTTTGGCTTTTTTTTGCGTGGCTGATCGGTGATTACTGTTCTTGGTTCTTTGTTCATCAGAAGCTGAGAGAGCGCTCTGAAGCCCAGTCCAACGACAGCGTCACCGGATTCCTCGCTCACGATGGTCAACGGTCGGATCGGACGCTTGAACTCGTTCTGGGAGGCTTGACCGTGATTTTCCTTACTCTCTACGCCGCAGCCCAGCTCAAAGCAGGGGGGAAAGCCTTAGAGAGCACGCTCGACTGGGCTCCGACTAGCGGTATATATGTGGGGACAGTGATGGTCGCTGTCTACTCCTTCGCGGGAGGCATTCGCGCCTCACTATGGACCGATGTCGCTCAGGCGATGGTGATGATCGTCGCTATGGCCGCCCTCACCTGGGTCTGTCACAGCGAAGTGAGTCCAATCTTTGAGCTCCATACTCGCTTAGAGTCAATCGATCCTCAGCTCCTGACGTGGACACCAAGTGACGCTACCCTCGGCTTATTCCCCTACGCCTTTGGGTGGTTTTTGGCCGGATTTGGCGGCATCGGTCAGCCGCACATGATTGTGCGGGCGATGACCGTAGAGAGTAGTGAGAGTATTGGTCTGATGCGACGAGTCTATTTCAGCTGGTACACCCTCTTTAGCGTCTTCACTATGATCGTCGGGCTTTATGCTCGGATTTACTTCGAGGGAGTCGGAGAGCTGACCTTCGACAAGGAAACTGCGCTCCCCATGCTCGCATCTGCTCATCTAGCACCGATCTGGGTGGGCTTGATCTTAGCGGCACTCTTCGCGGCGAGCATGTCTACCGCTGACTCGCAGGTGTTAGCGTCTTCAGCGAGTCTCACTCAGGACGTCGCGCCTCGATATCGATCGAGCTATGGGGCCTCAAAACTCGCTACCTTGATGGTCGTCTGTTTGGCGATGATTGTCGCTCTCTTAGGCCCGAAAAGCGTTTTTGAACTAGTGACCCTCGCGTGGGGATTGATGATGACCTGTTTCGCTCCGTTGATGCTCGCCCGAGTTTTTGATTGGCGGATCGATGCCCAACGGGCACTCGGCGCTGCAGGCTTAGGTATGGCGGCGATGCTCAGCTGGAAATATGGTCTTGGGTATGCTGACGCTTGCTACGAGGGGGCGGTAGGCTTTATGGTCAGCATGCCTCTAGTCTACGCATTTTCTAAGCGCTAATACCCCAAATAGGCAAGGGCTACAGAGGCTCAGGGACAGAGGCTCAAGAAACCTCCTGATTCCTCGACCTCGGCAGGGTCACCGCACCAAGTGAAGGCCTCAGCTGTACAGCTAACTGCGACACAGCCCCACGCTTGAGGTGCTCCCGCCGTATTACAAGCAGCGGCGCTGTCACAATGAACTGAGCAATAACCCTCGGCGTCTCCGGGCGCCATGACACAGAAATCAGTAGGAGCGGCACAGTCCTCAGACTGAGTGCAGATCTCACCCCAAGGTGCCTGTGGAGAATCCATAGGGTCTGTAGATGAGCTCGACTCACCATAGGTGAAGAGGCAACGGGTAATCGGTGCGCCAATGTCTCGGAGTACATAGAGGTAATACTGCTCTCCCTCGACGAGGGCGGTGGGAGAACCCTCAGCGGGGAAGCCTTGTCGAGTGTTTTCGACGAGCTCACCATAGTTCGCTCCTTCAACCGCCGAGGCCTCATGGCTGACATCGAGGCGCCAGACCGTCCCCTCGGGGAGATCTAAGTTAGGAGGCGCCCCTGGGTTAGCAGTGCCCACAGAGAGGACATAAACATAACGCGCCCCACCACCGACCCAAGAGATACTCCCGTCCATAGCGACCCCTTCACCGCTCTCGCAAGAGCTAGGCTCATAAATAGATTGGGTGTAGAGCGGGCCCCCAATGGGAGTCGTGTCAGCGAAGTCTTCAGGGGTATATCCGCGTCGGGCGAGCTCACCCTCAAAGAAGCGAACCATACGATCCACATCAGTGGTAGGGAGGACGGTGGTCTGTCGGTCAAAGCCGTTGTTGTCTACAGCGGGGAAGGCACCTAGCATGGAAGAGTCTGTCCACCCTGCGCCCATAGCGAGGCCACTCGGGTTCCAATCATCGATCCACAGACCCTCACTGTCAGTGTCCCACACCGCTGCTCCACTCGGGGTTTTGGAGTTCTCATGGCAACAGACACAGCCGCAAGATTTGGCTTGTGAACGCACCCACTCCACCTCGGCGACATAGGCCTCATCTAATCGGATAGGATCATCCGCGGGGGTCTCAAAGCCAGACGATGGAACCGGGGCGTAGGGGCGCTGAGTGAGGACAGGGTTGCAAGAGGCATAGTCTATAAACTCTTCGCCTTCTGGCGCACAACCTCCGATCGCTTGCCAGGTACAGCGTGAGCCTTCTTGACCCGCTTCACCCTCGAGGCACATGAGCTCAAAGGGGACAAAGACATTACCGACATCATCGGGGAGCACCGGCTCAACAGGCTCATATTGTCCTTCACAGAGAGCCGAAGGAGAGAATTCACCGCGAGCGAAAATCACACATCCTTGAACCGCCATCTGACATCCCGAAGGGGCATCGCCCGAGAGGATGAGGTCATAGTCTAAGCCTTCATCGGCGGTGATCGCGCAGGTTCCTAAGGAGAGGCTTGCTTCGCAGCTCGTCTCCGAGAAGGTACTCTCTGGTTGGGCAGCGCAGTCAGACTGTGCTGTAGTGATCTGCCAGCCATCTCCGGTGTAATTGCGGCATTCGGGAGCAGAGGAGAAGAGGTTAGTGTAATCGCATGAGCCAGTGATCATCGTTGTCACGCTCGATCCAGCTTCATTCTCAGCTTCATTCCCGGCTTCATTCTCGGTCTCATTCTCAGCTTCATTTCCCACCTCGATCGGTGAATCTTCAGAGTCCGATCCTTGGCAACCTACCGCTGAGAGTAGGACTGAGATCAGGATCGGAGTGACAATTGAGGGGAGGGTTGAGCGCAGGATAGATGAAGAGCGCGACGCGACGCTCTGGTAGATGAATGAGCTGTGGTCGTTTTGACCAAATACATCGCTCTTTGTGTGCATAATATTACCGATCTAATGATGGCTAGGAGTCGTTTTCAAACAGTTAGATCACTTCAATATTCAGTGGGTCGCTTAATAGACTTAAAATATCGGTATTTTTTGATGGGGTGGTGTACCTATATCTCTTGTAGGAATAGCTAATTGTGTGTCCAAGGTAGATTTGGTATTGATTAAACTTACATGATCAAGCCCCTATGAAAGACATCACCTATGCATCTGTTGCTAACTACCAAAAAACGAATACTCTTGACGCTTCTCCTCACTGCTTCCATGGGGGTGAGTGCTTGCAATACTAGCGACGAGGGGGCGAAGCAGGGAACGGCGACTGCGGAATCCTGTAGCGAGTCAGACCTGATCGCTCAGTGTCCCCCGAACACCTTCCCTGACTTGGAGAGCGATGCCGTTTCATCATGTTCGATGAGTGGGAGTATCGACGCTAGCCAAGATGTGGACACCATTGAGGGAGGAGCGGCGATCAATACCGCTTGCGTAGGGAGTGGCTCCTGCAAGGTCGTGTGCCGTCTAGAGGTGCCTTGTACTTACGGTGTAGAGAGGATATCTCCCACAGATGGGATTATCTGTTCAGCCCCGCCTGCGGGCTGCGGCAATGGAGAATGTGATCAAGGAGAGACCCCCGAAAGCTGCCCCATTGACTGCGGGATGACTTGTGCTCCGGGCAGCGCTCGCTGCATGGGCGACGCCGTACAGTCTTGCACGCCGCGAGGGACATGGGATGAACCTATTGAGTGCTCTAGGGGATCGAGGTGTCTTGTGGTTGATGAGAGTGCGTCTTGTAGTTCTCCTAGCTGTGGAGATGGTGTTGTTGATCTTGAGGAAGAGTGTGATCCCAATGCTGAGGACGAAGTAGAGTGTGACATGAATTGTACACGTCCTCGCTGTGGCAATGGAGTACGCGGCTTTGACGCTAATGGAGAGGCCGAAGAGTGTGACGATGGTAATTATGACAATAGCGATAATTGTACCGCTGCTTGTGCGCTAGCTCGTTGCGGAGATGGATATATTCAAGATGGAGAAGGCTGTGATGATGGCAATGAAGATAACAGTGACCTCTGCGATAATAGCTGTCAATTAGGGACACCATGCGGCAATGGGGTGATCGACGCAGGCGAAGCTTGCGATGATGGAAATACTAGTAATGAAGATGGATGTCTGACGACTTGTGTGCTCAATACCTGTGGAGACGGCTATATTCACGTTGGAGTAGAGAGCTGTGATGACGGAAATAATGAAGATGGCGATCAGTGTACCCAATCATGCCTCATAGCTCGCTGCGGTGACGGGGTGACTCAAGTCGGCATCGAAGAGTGTGATGATGGCAATCAGGTCAATGATGATCAATGCACAAATATGTGTACCGCTCCACGTTGTGGCGATCAGCTAATTCAGGCTGGTGAAGGCTGTGACGATGGAAATATGACTAACGATGATGCCTGTCTGAATGATTGCTTGCTCCCTCGTTGTGGTGATGGTTATCTCTATGCTGAAGAAGAGTCATGTGATGATCAGAACCAAGTAGATAGCGATCGATGCTTATCAACGTGTGAGCTCGCCGCTTGTGGTGATGGAATACGTCGTGCTGACATCTCTCTTGGAGCAGAGGGGTTTGAGTACTGTGACGATGGTAATGAGGCTGAATTTGATGGCTGTAACAGCACATGTGTTCAGACCGAGATTGAACCGAATGATACCGCTGGTCGTATCGGTGATGTGAGCACTGATAACATGATTATGTATGATAAAATCGTGGGAGTGATGGAGGGAGCGCCCTCCGCCTCTGGTATGAGTGCAGATACCTTTGTATTCGAGCTTAATTGTGGAGTCGGAGAGGGAGTCTGCCCACCCAACAGCTCAGTGACCTGGCACTTCACGCTCAGCGCTCCCAATGAGATTTGTAAAACATACACTCGTGAAATTGGCTGTAATCTGCCTAGATGCAGAGTCTGTATTGACCGTGGTTTTCAAGTGATCCCGAGTTGTAACGGTCTATGTGAAGCTGATGATATCCCCACACTGACCTGGGGGCGTTTGGGGAGCACCGTGAGCTGGTCGGTCACCGCTGATATGGGAGGTATTTGGGAGTTTCAGCTACAGAATTTTCACACCGCAGCCTTTAACTACACCCTCAGAGTGAGCGAGTCACAATAGACGCTGTGCTCTCTATGACTCATGGTGAGTATTGACCTCAGCCCTTTGTAGGCTTGATGTCACAGGACTTGATCTTATCTCTCACAACCATCCATTCGCTTTACCATAAGACGTAAAGCCGGTGAGATCGGTTGATCTAACGCTTTCTTTGGATAGAGAAAGTAATGTGCGTGGTGGCGGCGGAAGTAATAAGAGGTGGTTTGTGAATATGGCATAGAGTTTGCTTATTTATGTCTGAAAGCCCTAGCCAATACATCACTTAAACTCGAGGGAGATCACCATGATTGATCAACTTAATCAAAAATTCGCCCAGATAAGTAGAGATCAAAAACAGCTCTACTTCACCATCCTGATCTTAGCGCTCTCTCTATACCTCAACGCCTGTGCAGACCCCTCTGCTCAGCAAGCTGAAAGCTCTGCTCTTAAACTTCAAGATGGTAAGGCTGATATCGCTCATTCTTTAGATGAGTCTGGACTCTCTTCGGGGCTGTATGTAGAGAGAGCTTTTGGCCTCTCCACGCCGACAGGAGAGAAGATCTTAGCTATCGCTAGAGATTGGGAGCTAGGCCAACTCTCTGAGGCAGAGGAATATGCTCAGCCTCGAATGTGCGCTCACAATGTCTCCGAAGTTCTAGAGAGGAGTGAGCTACCCTTTTATAGTGATTACCTCGTCCCTCACATGATCAGCGCTGTAAAAGTGCGAGGTGGACTCGTCGCTCGACTCGATAATCGTGATAAGCAGGGCTTTATCAAGTCACTGAACCAGCTCTTTGGAGGTCATCTGCCGATCGGTAGCCTAGTGAATGGTTGTCTGTACTCGGATTGTAGTGGTGAGGGAGGAGATGGTCATATCGCGATCTTAGGCGAGACCGACGATGAGGGCGTTGTGTATCTTTACCATAACAATTGGTACCGACCTGATAATGAAGGAGGAGAGCGTAAAGATCACATGGTGAGCGCCCACTACTATGATGATCTCGGGCTCCGACGACAATGGATGAAGACGCCTTGGATAAGAGTTCATCGTGATCAGGAGAGCGATGAGATCATTGACGTTGAGGGTCTATTACCTGCTATCGATGACCTCGATCCCTATACAGGGTTCTTTCTGACAGTGAGTATTCTCCCTGAGTTGCTCTTAGAATTAGGGGTCTCAGCATCAGATGAGCTCTTCTGTCCTATCGGTCTCCTCCCCGATCCGATGCTCGGCGCCTGTGTTGATGAAGAAAGCGTCTATGGTCGCTTCTCTGATCAAATGACCAAAGCCTGTCTCGAGAGAGGATATGGTGAAGCATGTACCCAGACACACTCTGTAGAGACCGATGAGTACACAGCGACGTTTCAGCGCTGGTCACGTCGTGTTTATGAAGGGCTCCGCGGTCACCAAGCATGTCCTGCAGGTCTAGTAATCGATCATGACCTTGGATATTGTATTCAAGAGACCGTGAGCGAGGCAGGACTCAGAGGTGAGGCAGAGAGTGGAACAGAGAGTGAGGCAGAGCTCACAGGAGAACTAGAGGGACATGTTTACGGGCCCTTCTCCAAAGAGATCGTCACCCGCTGCTTAGAGTGGGGCGGTGGCCAAGCCTGCGCGAGCGGTCGTTTATCACTCTCTTTTTTCAGAGGCCTAATCGGTCAATAAGATCTTAGACTGCTCTCAGACTGCTCTCAGGCCTCTAAGGCACTGATACTGCTCTCGGTATATCCACCCTCGGTGCCGAAGTTCGGGATGTTGAGCCCCGCCGCTCTTAAGGCGGTTAAGCCACCCTTGGTGATCGATTCATCTCCTCTCCCTCGGTGATGAACATCTCCTCGTAAGCGTCCACCGCCCAATCCGGCGATGAGGAAGGGGAAATCTTCATAGCGGTGCAATCTCCCATCGGTGTGCTCTGTGGTACAGGCAATAGCGCAGTGGTCTAGGAGGCTCCCCGCTCCCATAGGGATATCGTTGAGCTTGTCGAGGAATATCGAGAGCTGCCGCATGGTATAAACAGTGGCGCCATGGACGATGGGTTGAGTTGATGGAGAGCCCGACATCGGCTCATCATGACAGGTACGATGTAATCCATCGGTCGCGCCCGCGGGATGAATGATTACTCCTGAGCCACAGGTGGAGAACTGCATCGAGAACACCCTAGTCAGATCACAGGCTAACGCTAGCGCCATCAGCTCGCTCATAACTGTATTCTTGGCCTCGATTTGTTCTCGACCGCTTTGGTCTGGATAAATACCAGGTTGGTCAGGAATAGCGCAGCTAGAGGGCTCAGCGGCGAGACGCATTTCTAAGGTACGAATGGAGTCAAAGTGTTGATCTAGTCTCCGTCGATCATTGACGCTGAGCTTGGGCTTAAGTCGAGAAAATTGACCCATCACCGCGTCGAGAACTGAGCGGCGTGCGTTGAGGTCATCGAGGTTGCTATTTCCGCCAAAGAGGCGGCTAAAAGCCGCCTGAGCGCTATACTCTGATGGGTTTGGGTTATTAGGGCCATTATGAGAGAGGTGTTGAAAGGTCGTCCCCTCATCAGTGCCGGTGAAGCGAGTCACGCCGAACTCTAAGGAGCGGAATGGAGATTGACCCTCGAGTTGGGCAGCGGCGATCATATCGAGTGAGGGGCCGTCAAAGGTAGAGACGATTGTATCTCGTGTCACTCCCACTTGGTGGAGCGGTCTCCCGGTCATTACTCCGGTCATTCCAGCGTGGTGAGCATGAGTTCCTGTCTTAATCGTATATCCGCTGAGCGCTGAAAGTTTAGACTTATGACGTTGGAGGGGAGCGAGCTCTTCGCTCAGTTGCCATTCTGCCCCTCGGCCCACCCCTTGAGGGACCCACAGCTCAGGTCTGACCCCATTACCCCAAAACCAGAGGCCGAACCGAGTCGGGATAGGCATACCTTGGGCATAGGCGTCGCCATGGTCATTGAGCATCCCCTCCAAAACAGGGAGGGAGATGCTGACCGCGCTCCCTCCGAGGATCCCTCTGAGGACCTGACGACGAGAGAGCGGAGCGCTGGGAGTGATAGGCGCTCTTTTAGAGGGAAGAGACAGCACAGGATTATGACGTTTATTATGGTGTTTCATCGAATACTCTCCTCGCTCAGTAGACACAGGCGATTACGGCAATGTCGCCGGAATTCTCTAGGGGACCCCAACCAGATAAATAACCTCGAGCGGCGCATAACCGACTGATAGCTGCATTACAACTAGGTCCGATTCGCTCGCCCCCCTGATGACAATCCCCATGCTGTTGGGAGAGCTCAGTATAGGTAGTACTGATAATGTCAGCCTCAGGGACACAAGCGATCCCAGCGCTGGTTTGGCTCCTCTCACGAGGACCGAAGCCGGTGCCTTGTCCTGTTTGATTGCAATGACGATGAATGGCGGCGTTACAGTTAGGGCCGACTCCTTCGCGCTGACCATCACACACATCATGACGAGAAGAGAGCTCCGCATAGCTTACTTGCTGTCCGCGGATCATGCTCTCAGGTAAGCAGAGGACGACGATTGACTGCCAGCCGCTCTCTATAGGACCCACCCCAGAGCCTCCACAGCCTAAAGAGCTACAGTAGCGGTTGATCGCTGCATTACAGCTGCTTTGATCACGCTGATTGGCTCGACACCCATCATGGAGACCGCTGAGCACCTCAAAGGATACATCATGAAGCGACGAGGTGACCTCTTCATCGATCTCTCCATCACAGTCATTATCTTCACCGTCACAGCGCTCCGCTGAGCTCTGAAGCGATTCATCAATCTCTCCATCACAGTCATTATCTTCACCGTCACACACCTCAGGGGGAGCGTCACCGATATCGCATTCGCTCCACCCTCCATCGAGGCAGATCTGGACGCCAGTGGCGTCACAGCGATCTTGACAGCTCCGAATGATCCCCTCATCGATCTCTCCATCACAGTCATTATCTTCACCATCGCAGCGTTCGACCCCACCACATCCCTCGATTGATATCTCTTGACCCTCTTCATTACGTTCGGGCTGATGGGGAGAGAGCAGTCTAAACCCATCGCTCATCACGATGGAGAGTAATAGTGATTTAAAGCGATAAGCGCCCTCAGCGATAAAGCGCTCATCGAGTTGGTCGATGAGTGGATACTCATCAAAGCCTTCTAAATGACCGACCGCATAGCGATAGAGCCTCTTGGTCATACAGCTTGAGAAATAAGGCGAATCAGCGACCGCCTGTCCTAGCTCGACCGCTCCATCGAATGAGAGTCCGTCCAAAGCGCCTGAACTGTCGATGGGTAGACCATTATCAAGCTCTCGCCATCGCCCGATAGGATCGAAGCGCTCGAGAGGATAGCCGAGGGGGTCCATAAGCTGATGACAGCCAGCGCATTGAGGGTCAGTAGCGTGACGCTCTAAGCGTTGTCTCAAGGTCTGTACTTCTCCTTCAACAGGGTCCTCTAACTCGGTGACGACTCCCTCTGGAGGTGGAGGGACGTCCTGACAGAGCAGACCACTACGGATAAAGCGTCCCCTAAAGGTCGGCGAGTTTACCGTCGCGTGGGAAAAGAGCGCTAAAGGAGCAGCGCGACCGAGGAGTCCCCCTCGCGGATATTGATCGGGGAGGGTCACCGAGACTCGCTCTCCGGTTGCGAGCGTTTGGGGAAGTGACACCCCATACAGCTCGGCGAGCTCTTGATCAACGCTGCTCTCTGTTGAGGTGAGGAGCTCACGGAAGTCGGCGTCTCGATCAAATACCACCGAGGTGAAGAGGTCCATCACTTCATTGTGCATGGACGCTCTTAGGGAGGGGGTAAAACTAGGGAATCGCTCGGCGTTCTTACTAACAGTCTCTAAATAACCGAGACCCATTAACTCTTCGAAGTACCCTCTAAATCGATGAATCGCTCGTGGGTCGTCCAAGAGCCTGAGGGCCTCGGCCCTGAGACCCTCATCGGTCACAAGTCGCTGGGCTTGGGCGGCGCTGAGGAGCTCTTCATCAGGCCCCGTCCCCCATAACAGATAAGAGAGTCGAGAGGCCATCTCGTAATTCGTGTATCGCCATATCTGTTGAGGATCATCGTTCCTCTCTGGCGATGTAGACTCTCCCACCTCAACCCTAAAGGCGAAGTCAGGGGATTGTAAGAGCGCCGCCACTATGCCTGTGACCGCTTTATAGTGCGTGGAGCGGGTCGTTGAGTCTCCTCTTAACAATTGGTAGAGTCCTAAGAGCCGATCCACCTCAACGACCTCTAGCGGTCTTCGCCATAACATCAAACCTAATTCTAGAATACTAGAACGGAGACAGGCGGGTTGAGCCCACTCACCTGTGTCATCCAATCTTAAAGGGCAGGGGAAATGAACCGAGAGCAGCGCTTCATCCATTCTAAGCTGATCGGCGACCTCCCAAGCGAGCGTCTCTAACTGTTCGGTGAGTAGCGGGGAGATGGTGAGTTCACTGTTAGCGACCCTCACGAACCCATGTAGTGAGGTGTCTTGCTCGATGGTGACGGCTGGAGAGAGGCCAAAGACACTGTAGACGCTAGCTAGAAGCTCTGTTGATGACAGCCTATGTAGCGTCGCTGGCGCGGGGATGAACGTTGCTGAGTTGGGTCTGCCTATGGTCTCTTCGCCAGCGCTTGCCTCTTCGCCAGCGCTTGCCTCTTCGCCAGCGCTTGCCTCTTCGCCAGCATTCATGGGCTGAATCACTGATTGATCCCCTGCAAGAGGTCCTGGTTCTCCAGGGAATGACGGCGGAGTACTCCGTGAACATCCACTATAGAGGAAGAATAATAACAGAACTACTACTCTGAGTGGGCCTCTACAATATATAGGATATAAGATCTGTAGAGCGTTGAAGGATCTTTGTTTTATGATGTTTAGTCGCTGCATAATCTCTCTATGTACTTACTCTATGTACTTACTCTATGTACTTACTCTATGTACTTACTCTATGTACTTACTCTATGTACTTACTCTATGTACTTACTCTATGTACTTACTCTATGTACTTACTCTATAGCTATATTTGAGATCTAGTTCATTCTTGCCATAAGTATTTGATCTTTAGTTGCAAGTGCCCGGACAGCTAGGTTTCAGTTGATCTGAGCAGCACTCTATGCGGGTTAGTGAGTAGCACATGCATACCATACTTAATTCTACTAGCGTCTAGGCTATGCTTTTCGCTCTAAGATTACCTCACAGGTCTGCTTGAAGGCCTCCCGCCAATTCTCCGATGAATATCGCTCTCGATCTGTAAAGTCGACTTTACGAGAGCAGATGGTAGAGAGCTCGAAGTCGAGGTCGACTAACCGCTCTACTTGGCACATTAATCGATCAAAAGCGTGCTCTGAATTAGCGTTATACTCAAACATGAGCAAGAGCTGCTCAGTGCGCTGGAGATCAAGCCACTCTAAAAGCTCTTCAATGAGTACGGACTCATGCCCTTCGACATCCATCTTAATCGCTACTCTCTGTTGATCTATAAGCTCGGTATTGAGTACTTCAGAGAGCTTTTGACAAGGAACATCGAGGATAAATGAGCTGTCATCGAGAAAGTACTCCGGCGTCTCATTTCCCTCTTCAACGAGTCGGTTTCCCCCAGAGTATTGGGGGTTAATCCTCATCTGTAAGATCTCGTTGCTCGCAGAAACGGCCCGGTCGATTACCTTGACCTGTTTATGGTCGCGAAAGGAGCGGCGTAGACAGCGAGCGACGATAGGATTGGCCTCGATCGCTAAAGTGTGAGACGCAGCGCTTAAGCTCCCAGTGACGAATTCTCCGTAGTTGGCACCAATGTCTACATATTGCTGATAGCCTCCCTCAGAAACGAGCTTAAAAAACTCCTTTATTTTGTGATCTTGAGTATGGCGGTCGATCAGCATGCAGCGATAATCAGCGCTAGAGACATAGAGTCTTTGTTCTCGGTCATCGACCGGGGATCGATAAGGGATCACTCGCTCTTCTGGGTGATCTCCCGGTGGGAGAGAGTCGATATATTGGGTAAACTGTTTGAGTCTTCGGGATGTCTTCCACCGACTCTTGAGAGAGCTCAATACACTTTGTCTGCTTGTTGTTTTAGCGCTCACAGAGCTTCTCCTTAACGATGATTGGCGACAGCTTAAGATGTCACATAAGAGGGAATGACTTTAGTTTCAAGAGCTTTCGATGTTTGTCCATGACTCAACCGAGTGAAGCCTTGCAAAAAGTGATCGATTCAGACAGTCTCACCCTAAACGTACCCTTTAGCGATAATAGAAATAAGCTCTCGTGAAGAGCTTGATGTCTTTTGGCCAGCCCCTTATGACACTTATATGAGTGAGTATGTCTACAGATACCAACGAACGCATCGCTCTACAAGGTCATCAGTTCGGTACTTTTGGCGGGGTTTTTACCCCCTCGATGTTGACCATTCTCGGCGTTGTTCTCTTTATGAGCGCCGGCGGAGTGATCGGACAGGCCGGTATCTATTCAAGTATTTTGATTTTAGTCATCGCCAAGAGCATCACCCTCCTCACGGGCGCCTCAATCGCTGCCATCTCTACGAATGCTCAGGTCAAGGGAGGGGGGGCTTACTTTCTGATCTCCCGATCATTAGGGCCTGAATCAGGAGGAGCGATTGGACTCACCCTCTTTCTCGCCCAGGCACTCTCGGTTCCCTTTTATATTCTGGGCTTCACAGAAGCGCTCACTCTCGCCTTTCCATCCGCGCAAGGTTTCTTTGAGCTGATCGCTTATTCGACGACTGCTTGTTTATTATTACTTAACCTCCTCGGCGCGAGCTGGGCGATCAGAGCTCAATACTTTATCCTCGCCGCGCTGGCTGTCGCCATCGTTATCTTCTTTGGGGGCGCTCTCTCTCATTTCAGCTATGACCGATTGATCAGCAATTGGGACTCAAGCTACTCTTCGGTGGGGGGACAGAGCATGAGCTTTTGGGGAGTATTCGCGATCTATTTCCCGGCGGTGACCGGGATCATGACCGGCGTAAATATGTCGGGTGACCTCAAAGAGCCGAGCGTCTCTATCCCTAAAGGTACTTTTTACGCTATTGGGGTCGGTTTCTTGATCTATTTTATCGAGATCATTCTCTGTGGTGGCGCTCAAACGAGAGCTCAGCTCAAGGGAGACTTTTACCCTACATTACTAGATCAATCTCTCTTTGGGATGACCTTCATCGTCGTCATTGGGGTGTTCGCCGCCTCTATCTCTAGCGCGCTCGGCTCTCTGATGGGGGCTCCGAGGATCTTACAAGCGCTCGCTAGAGATGATATCTTCAGAACGCTCACTCCTTTTGGACAGGGCATTGGGAGAGAAGATGAGCCGAGACGAGGCTTATGGCTGACTACCGCTCTTACTGTGGTGGTCTTGTGGTGGGCGATGGGACAAAAAGAACAAGGAGGAGAAGCTCTCAATATCGTAGGCTCTATCCTCACCATGTTCTTCCTCTATGCTTATGGGATGACAAATATAGCGGCCTTCGCGGAGTCATTTAGCCGAAATCCATCATTTCGACCTCGATTTAGACTCTTTCACTGGTCGACGGCTCTCTTAGGGACCTTGGGTTGCTTCATGGCGGCGCTACTGATCCAATGGCAGATCGCTCTAGTGTCGATCGCCATCATCTTAGCGCTCTTTCTTTATGTGAAGCAGAGAGTGCTATCGACGACCTATGGAGATGTTCGACGGGGCTTTTATTATTCTCGTATGAGAGAGAACCTCCTCAAGTTGAGTGGGCAGCCTAATCATCCAAAAAACTGGCGACCGAATACCTTAGTTTTCAGCGGTAACCCACACAATCGTAGGGCATTGACTCAATATGCGTTGTGGTTAGAGAGTCATCGGGGAGTGGCGACTTTGGTAGAGATCATTGCTGGACCTTTCAATGAGGGGATGAGTAAGCGTCAAGAGGCCTGTGATCGACTAGAGCACTTTATCAAGTCTCATCGCTTCGAGGCCTTCTCTGATGTCTTGGTCACCGAAGACTTCGACCAGGGAGCTCTCTCTCTGATTCAGAGTCATGCTCTCGGGCCACTAAAGCCTAACTTACTCATGTTGGGTTGGCCCACTTCATCGGCTCGCGCCCACCCGCTATTTCATCTCATTAAGGTCGCTCGGCAGCTCTCCTTAAGCAGTGTTGTACTGATCGATCGTGGTCTCCCCCTCGCTGGCGCGAACACCATGAAACGGGTAGATATTTGGTGGAGGGGTCAAGAAAATGGCTCTCTCATGCTGATCCTCACTTATCTGCTTTGTCATAATATTGAGTGGTCCAAACATCATGTTCGGGTGTTAAGAGCGGTAAATAGCACAGCTGAACACGATGAAGCGCGAGATGAAATCGAATCGATCCTCTATGAATCAAGGATTCGTGGCGAAGCTAAAGTGGTCACAACTCAGGGCGACTTTAAGCAAACTCTCCGTCAAGAGTCTCAAGACGCGACGGTAGTGTTTTTAGGATTTAATATCGAGCGAGATGACTTCGACGCTGCCGAGACTCACGCTTACTTCTCGGAGTTACTTAGCGGCTTACCGACGACGCTCCTCGTACAGAGCTCAGGTGAAGCTGATCTGTTCGTGTAGTGGATGATGTAGGCGCAGAGAGCGATAGTCTCAGCGGGGAGAGAGCGATAGTCTCAGCGGGGAGAGAGCGATAGTCTCAGCGGGAAGAGAGCGAGATCGAGATCGAGAGGGTGTCTTTAGGGTCGCTCTTCTCACCCTCGCTCTTTACCATATAATCATGTGATGCTCCATCGAGGAGGACTTTACTCTTCAGTCTCGCGATCCCAAACAGAGTGATCATCTCCTTTTCTGTGTCTTTTTCTATGGGAGACACAGAGGGAGACACAGAGGGAGACAGAGAGGGAGACAGAGAGAGAGAGGTCAACTCGCCAACGATAGCAGAGGCCGAGTCAGCGGAGGAGAACAGTGAGAGAGGAGCGCCTCGATGATAAGCGTCTCTCAATGATGGTAGCTCATCTGCTCTCAAAGTCAGGTTCACCCGTTCAGTACGACGAGAGGGCTTGCCGATGGCAAGTGTCCGCTCAATGACCTCTTGACCAGGGTAACAGCCCTTCCCCTCGGTGACCCCTCTCCGTCCAACATCGAGCGGTGTCCCACCATCATATTCTCTACTTGGTAGCGGACCGCCCCAAGAGACTCGTAAATCCTCAAACTCCTCCACAGAGAGAGGGGCCAAAGCGAGAGATTGCAAAGAGGACTGTAGCGGCTCTAGTTCAGTCTTGGGGAGGACACAGAGGCCCTCATCGTCATCTGAGTCTTTAAACAGGATCAACGGAACTACCGTCCACTCATTCTTCTCTAATGAGGAGAGCTGTGGCTGCGCTTGTCCACTCCAAGAGAGGTAAACGCAAGAGTGATCGCTTAGAGGGCGAAAATTCACTCTCTCACCAAAGACGAAGTGATCGAGGGAGACTCCTAAGCTCTCAGCTCCCGTCTCGCTCACCGCGATCCATAGCTCAGGAGTCCTCTTGAGGAGCCACATAGACTCAAGTACTCGCCCTCGGTGGTCGAGAAGGAAAGCCCAAGAGCCCTCACCGCTCTCCAGTTGTTTTACGTCCAAGGTGAGGATCCTGTTGAGTAGATCTTGGCTATCTTGACCGCTTACCTCCAAGGCGTCCCAAGCGCTTACACAGTAATAAGAAGTCCGAGGGTTTACATTAGACATTCATCATCTCCATACTCAAGAACGAGTCTGCGCTGTTCTCAGAGAGGCTAAGGATTAAGGCGAGAGGGGCCTAGAGGAGAGGTTGGGAGAGCAGATGTAAGATCGGTGAGTAGTCTAAACAGGACACCGACGAGGAGGTCAGAGACTAGGCAACTCATAGAATATCTGCTATAAAAGAACTCTCTATAATACACCGTGAGGACTAGTCAGCGTTTACTATGAAGTCAAGGCTCTCCCTAAGTTTATTAAGTCTGCTGAGGCCTAAAGTCTCTTCAGCAGAAGCCGATCCTCTCCGACTCGCCTCTCTCTATGTATGGACTTGTCTGTGGACTTGTCTATTCATCGGGTCCTCATCTGTCGTATATGCTCAGGTGAACGTAGAGCAAAATCGCTTGGCGGCTAAAGAAGGGTTTACCGGAAACGCTGATGCAGCGCTGACCTTAATTAGAGGAAACGTTAGCCTCACCCAAACTAGTGTGGGGGCGAAACTTAACTATACTCGAGGGATTCACACTCCTTTTGCGCAAGTAGCGCTTGATTATGGAGAGAAGGAGTCTGTCCCTTTCTTAAGTCAGTCTTATGGGCATGTCCGCTGGACCGCGATGTGGTCAAGGGCTATTGGAACGGAGACTTTCGCGCAGCTGCAAGCGAACACCTTTCGGAGCCTTATCCTTCGTCAACTTTATGGAGGTGGGGTGCGGAGTGAGCTCTGGTCATCGAGTGAGCATTCCCTCGCCATTGGAGCGGGGGCGATGTATGAGCGTGAGGTATATCGTGAGCCGGCCGGTCCCGATGGTTCGATGGCCGTCTCCTTAGCTGAGCTTCAAGAGAGTGATGTGATTGAAAATAACCTACGACTCACTAATTATCTCTCGACCAAACACACCGTAAAATGGGACACTGAGATCAACATTTTAGGGACCATATACTACCAGCCACGAGCAGATCAGCTTAGTGATTATCGGATCTTGTTTGATTTGAGTATCGAGATTAAATTAAGCGATCATCTGAGACTTGTTGAATCTTTAGGAGTGATGTATGACAGCGCCCCGCCTGACGATGTACAGCGAGGTGACCTCAAGAGTCTAAGCGCTCTAAGAGTCTCATTTTAACCTTCGATTGTCCCTTAATATCTTGTGGAGGAGGATGAAGATTGACTACCTCTGATCATCATGACATAGCCCGCTCTAACGATGGTGCTACTCTCCCTGACATCTTACGTTCAGTAGACATTGGGGGCGTACGTCTCGATTCCCCCACTGCGCTCGCCCCTATGGAGGGAGTGACGGATCGAGCATTTAGAGGCCTCATTCGTGGCGTCGGAGGGTGTGGGCTCACTGTCACCGAGTTTGTGAGCAGTGAATCGTTAAAACGTAATGACCCTAAGGCTTGGCGTCACGCAGAGCTCGATCCCACTGAACATCCAGTGAGTATTCAGATTTATGGTCGAGACCCACAAGCGATGGCTGAAGCAGCTCGCGAATGTGAGGGGCTTGGCGCAGACATCATCGATCTCAACCTAGGCTGTCCTAGTAAACAGGTCACCGGCGGCTGTAGTGGTTCTGCGCTCATGAAAGAACCGGAGCGGGCCACCGCCATTTTTAAAGCGGTGAGGGCGGCGATCTCGGTCCCCTTGACGGTCAAGATGCGTCTCGGGTGGGATCATGAGACACTCAACGCTGCGGAGATCGCTTATTCAGCTCAAGAAGAAGGCGCGGAGATGATCGCAGTTCATGGCCGAACGCGTATGCAGATGTATCGAGGGAGCGCTGATTGGGCTGGAGTCCGCTCAGTGAGTGAACGGGTCAAGGTGCCGGTGTTCGTAAATGGCGACATCCTTAACGCTGAGGGAGCGATGAGAGCGCTCCAAGAGAGCGGTGCTCAAGGGGTAATGATCGGTCGAGGAGCGGTCAGAGACCCTTGGGTGTTTCAACGGGTAAACGCTGCGCTCACCGGTCAAGAGTTTATAGAGCCTCCTCTAACAGAGCGAGCGGAGTCTTTACGACGATACTTTGATTATCTCACCGACGGCACACTCTCTCAACGGCACGCCTGTGGTCGGTTGAAGAAGGTGATTGGTCTCTTTACTAGAGGTCTCCCCTATGGAGATGACTTAAGAGCTCAAGCCTTTCACCTTCATGACATCGAGGCGATCTATGAAGCCACAGCGGCTTATTTTGAGCGTTTACAGGCAGAGGGAATGAATCGTTTTGGAGAACTCCATAACGCAGTCTCTCGTGAGGTAGAGCTCGATGAGCGCGCAGAGCGCTATGCTATTTATGCGCTCTCTTGAGCGTCCTATTCACCGAGGAGTCCTCGATATGCGCGCTCGATTTTTCTTTGATATTGTTTGTCCTTATGCCTATCTCGCTTCTACTCAAATCGAACGACTCTCACGGGAGACCGGCGTCGAGATAGAGTGGGTCCCCATGCTCTTAGGAGGGGTATTTAGGTCGATCGGAGCGCCACAGGTCCCAGCGGCGGTGATGTCGCCTTCCAAGGCGAAGATGAATACCCTAGACCTAGAGCGTTGGGCCCAGCGTTGGGGGGTCCCCTTCTCCTTCTCCAAATATCATCCACAGCGGAGCGTGGAGGCGATGCGTCTGCTCTGCGTGACTCCTCAAGAACATATTCCACAGGTTGCTGGACGTATTTTTACCGCTTATTGGTCGGATCAAGCTCGGCTCGATGAATCGACTCTACGTGCCATCGCCCAAGAGTACAGTCTGTCTGAGGTGTGGGAATCAAAGGCAGATGAAGCGAAGAGGCGACTCTATGAATACACCGAGCTAGCAGTGAGTCTAGGAGTGTTTGGAGCGCCAGCGCTCGAAGTAGATGGATCATTATTTTGGGGACAAGATCGATTAGAGCTCGCTCGATTAGCACTCGGCGCTCCCTCTACTCCGTTCCCGAAAGGTCAAGCACCACAAGGGAGCTACGTTGAGCTATTTCATGATTTTTCTAGCCCTTTTAGCTATCTCGGTTGCCAATGGGCGGAGCGACTCATCCATGAACGAGGAGCACAGCTTATATGGCGCCCCATACTCCTTGGGGCTCTCTTTAAGTCGATTGGCGCGCCCAATATCCCTCTCTTCACGATGAGTGACTCGAAGCGGAAATATATGCTCAAGGATCTCAATGACTGGGCTGCTCGCTGGGAGGTTCCCTTCTCCTTTCCGGCCCATTTTCCCTTGAGGACAGTGACTGCGCTTCGCCTCGCCTTAATCGAACCTCAGCTCACCTTGCCACTCTATCGAGCGGCGTGGGCTGAGAGTCGTAATATTGGAGAGGAGAGCGTACTCCGAGAGCTGCTTATCGCCTCAAAACTTGACCCTGATGAGCATCTAGAGAAGACCAAAGAGCCAGCGATTAAAGATCAGCTTCGCGCTAATACCGAGGCAGCGCAGGCTGCAGGTGCTTTTGGAGCACCTTCTTATGTGCTCCATAGACCTGATGAGGCTCCACAACTCTTCTGGGGACAAGATCGACTCGAGCTTCTCTGTGAAGCGCTCTGTGCCCCCTCGACTATGGAACCCGTCGAGTAGCATAGCTGAGGAGAGTGAACGCAGAGCTTTATTATCGACCTTAAAATGACTATGTCATAGGAGAGGAGTTATTCTCTCTTAACTGCTTATGCACTACTCTGTAGTTTGTTCTGTACTCCCCTGCACTTTGTTACCATTACCTTGCACTTTGTTATCATTCCCCTGCACTTTGTTCTTGACCACTCTGTCCTGACGACTCTGTCCTGACCACTCTGTCCTGTAGACGCTCTCTGAGGTAATCTATGCGCTCCATTCCTATTTTAGACCTTAAGGCTCAGCTCGCCTCTTATCGCGATCGAGCGCTCATCGCTATGACCGAGGTCATGGATAGCCAATATTTTATTATGGGCCCTAGAGTCAACGCTTTTGAAGCGGCGCTCGGTGAGTGGCTACAGCTCTCCTCTGCGGTCGGTGTCTCCTCGGGAACTGACGCGCTTCTAGTGGCGCTTATGGCGCTGGAAGTTGGTCCAGGGGATGAGGTCATTATACCAGCTAAGAGCTTCTTCGCTACAGCTGGGGTTGTGGCTCGCTTAGGCGCTACACCGGTATTTGTTGATGTTGATGCTCAGACCTACAATGTCACTGAAGCATTGGTACGACCAGCGATCACTGAGCGGACTAAGGCGATTATTCCCGTTCACCTCTTTGGGCAGACCTCCGATTTAGGCTCGCTCTATCAACAACCATTGACTGAACGGCCTGCCATTATCGAAGACGCCGCTCAAGCGCTAGGGTCACAGCTCAGAGGCCAGCGCACAGGTCACTTGGGAGACCTCTGCTGTACCAGCTTCTTCCCCTCAAAAAACCTTGGAGGCTTTGGGGATGGAGGAGCGGTCTATGGACGAGATGAGGCGCTCTTAGAGAAGATTAGGATATTGCGCGTTCATGGGAGCAAGCCTAAATATCATCATCATTATGTTGGAGGGAATTTTAGGCTCGACGCGCTACAAGCAGCGGTCTTGCAGATTAAGTTAGAGTTCTTAGATGAGTGGGCGGCTCAGCGAAGAGTGAACGCTCATCGATATAATGAGGCCTTCGCTGCGCTTGATCTCATCTCCCCCGATCGTCTCACTCCTCCCTATGCCCGCGATCAAGAAGAGCATGTCTATAACCAATATGTGATCCGTACTCCTAGACGAGATGAGCTACAATCCTTCTTGAGAGAGCGAGGTGTGGGGACGATGATTTATTATCCGAGTCCACTCCATACTCAGCCCTGCTTCAGTGAGTTGGGTTACGTCGATGGAGATTTCCCCGTTGCTGAGCGAGCGTGTAGGGAAGTCCTCGCTCTCCCCGTCTATCCCGAGCTCTCTGTCGATGACTTCCAATACATCGTCGACAGTATCAAATACTTCTTTCACTCTTGACGTTCAGCTGAACTGACAGGAGATCTCTATGGCTCCTCCACGGCTTATCGGCCCTTTTACTCAAGCTCTAACTTTGAGAGGCTTACCCGCCTTAGGGGCGCTGAGTGATGATTTACTTGAGGTCATTAATAACGCTGGAGTCTTGATCTCTAATGGTCGAATTCAACGAGTAGATGAGTGGAGCGTATTACGCACAGAGCTTAAGGGGAGCGGAATAGAGGAGGTCAGAGTCGAGACTCTGTTTGAGGCTAAAGGCCTCTCTTGTCCCCCTTACTTAACTCTCACTCCGGGGCTTGTCGACGCTCACACTCATATCTGCTATGCGGGTTCACGCGCTCGTGATTATGCCGATCGTCTCAACGGCGTTAGCTACGAAGAGATCGCCGCCCGAGGAGGTGGTATTCGTGATACCATGCGTCATACTCGCGCGGCGAGCGAAGAAGAACTCTTCATGATCAATTTACAGAGGCTCAGCGATCACCGACGGCGAGGAGTCACGACGGTCGAAATTAAGAGTGGTTATGGCTTAAGTGTGGGGGATGAGCTGAAACAGCTGCGAGCGATTAAGCGTTTAGGAGAGAGTGGAATGAGCCGGGTGATCCCCACCTGTCTCGCCGCTCATGTGCTCCCTCCTGAATATCGCTCTAGTAAGGGTGACCAACACCAAGATTATTTAGCGGAGATCACTCAATCTTTACTACCGAGATTGCGGGCGGAGAGTCTCGCCGCTCGAGTAGACGCTTTTGTTGAGCCAAGCGCTTTCCCTGTAGAGATCGCCCGCGATTATTTACAGCAGGCTAAAAACTTAGGTTTTGACCTCACAGTACACGCGGATCAATTCAGTCGAGGAGGGGCAAAGCTAGCTGGTGAGCTAGGTGCTCTCAGCGCCGACCACCTAGAGGCCTCCACTGAAGAAGATCTTTTGGCGCTTAAGAGAGGTGGCGTGACCGCGATCGCTCTTCCTGGGGCCTCGTTAGGCCTAGGGATTGGATACACACCTGCTAGACGCGCTTTAGATCTTGGCCTCTCTTTGGCGATCGCCTCAGATTGGAATCCTGGGTCAGCGCCGATGGGCCATCTTTTACTTCAGGCGAGCTTACTCGGCGCTGCCGAAAAGTTAAGCGCTGCCGAGGTGTGGGCTGGGATCACGATGAGAGCAGCCCGAGCCCTCGGGTTGACTGATGTAGGGACATTACAACCTGATCACTCTGCTGATATGATCGTCTTTCCAACCTCTGATTATCGTGAGATACTCTATCAACAAGGAATGCTCAACCCATGCCTTACTTTTGTTCAAGGATCACCTCAGCTCACTTATGTAGAGGGTTCAGTATGTTGAATCACGATCGTACAGCTAAAATAGACCAACAACAGGGTCGATCTCTCATATTTCCGGGTTCTCGGGGCCTATGCTCCCCCTATATTATGACCTCCTCTATCGTGGTATTGACCGCCTCGCTCTCTTTTGCTTGTCTAGATCAGGTAGAAGATGAGCGATGGACTCCTTTTGAAGAGGGGATCAGTGAAGATGGGGGGATGTATCAGCCCATAGAGCCTTCATCAACTAATGGCTATGGGTCTGGGGCATCAGGGGGGTCTGGGGCATCAGGGGGGTCTGGGGCATCAGGGGGGTCCGGGGCATCAGGGGGGGCTGGGGCTCAAAAGTTTAAAGACTCTAAGAGTCAAGCGAACTCACGATCGTGGAGAGGTATCAAGCGAGGGGTTGAGATAGGGTTGATTATTGATGTACTCAAGCGACCTACTCCATTTGCAGTAGAGCTGATGGATGGAGAGCTGATGGATGGCGAACTGATGGATGGCGAACTGATCGATGGAGAGCTGATGGATGGCGAACTGATCGATGGAGAACTCATAGATATAGAGCTTATCGATGGAGAGCGAATGGAGGTAGAGCTAGTAGATAGAGAGCTAGTAGATAGAGAGCTAATCGATAGAGAGCTAATCGATAGAGAGCTAATCGATAGAGAGCTAGTAGATAGAGAGCTAATCGATATAGAGCTAATAGATAAAGAGCGATTGGGAGTAGAGTTGATGGATATAGAGCAGGTCTCTAATGTAGCGGTTGCTGAAGACGTACAGGGGACAATCGGCACAGAGCGACGCTCAGAGAGTCAAGAGTGAGCGGTATGAGTCATGAAGAGAGCACAAAACAGACCGAGCAGGCGAGCGCCGAACAGGTGAGCGCTGAGCAAGAGTCGAGAGGCCAACTAGAGGAAATAGAGGAGCTGCCAAGTTTAGAGACGTATGAGCCTAATGATGAGTGGCCAGTTCTTACTTTCCCTGAGGCACAAGATGCCTCTTTGGTGATTAGCGCCGATGACCATGAAACCCGAGTCGCTTATCTGATCGATGATGTACCTACTGAGTTTTTCTTTGACCGGAGTCAAGGAGTCAGCCTAGTGGGTAATATCTACAAAGGTAGAGTGGTGAGAGTACTCCCCGGTATGCAGGCGGCGTTTGTGGATATAGGCCTTAAGCAAGCCGCCTTCTTATATGTAGATGATATCGCCGAAAATAAGCGGCGATCGACGCTTCATCATAGCTCACCGGTGAGTGAGACGATGATGGAGAGTACCTTTACGCAGACCATAGATATTGAGACAGGGAAGACCATTCAGCAGCTTCTCCAAGAGGGCCAAGAGCTGATGGTTCAGGTCTCTAAAGACCCGATCTCCACCAAGGGAGCGAGGGTGACCAATCATATCTCTATTGCAGGTCGACATCTCGTCTACATCCCTTTTGTAGATCATATAGGGGTGAGTCGTCGTATCACTGATGAAGAAGAGCGGGAGAGGCTCAAAGAGATCCTCAGCGAGCTCATCCCCCAAGGGGGAGGGTTCGTCGCCCGAACCGCTGCTGAGGGGTCTTCCATAGACGACCTCCGTGAAGATCTCAATTATCTACGGCAAGTGTGGAATGATGTACTTACGCGTATGGAGTCACTCACTGCTCCCGCCTCATTGTATGAGGATTTAGACCTCCCTTTAAAAGCGACTAGGGACTTGGTGACACCGCATCTTAAAGAGATCGTGATTGATCATCCGGGACTCTATGAGCGCCTCCGTTCTTTCATGGAGCGGTTTATGCCAGACTACTTGGACAGAGTGAAGCTCTATGAGTCATCAGAGCCTCTCTATGATGCTTATGGGATAGAGGCAGAGCTCAACCGAGCCTTGAGTCGTCAAGTTTGGCTTCCTAGCGGTGGTTATTTGGTGATTGACCAAACGGAGGCGTTTACGGCGATCGATGTGAACTCAGGTCGATTTGTCGGTAAGTTTCATTTTGAAGAGACCATCTATCGAACAAATATTGAAGCGATCCATGAGGTCGTTCATCAACTTCAGCTACGCAACTTGGGAGGAATTATTATTCTCGACTTGATCGATATGGAGCGATCGAGCATGCGTCATAGCGTTTATACTGCATTTTTGGATGCTCTGAAGCGAGATCGAGCGAAGACTAATATCTCTAAGATAAGTAGCTTTGGGCTCATTGAAATGACTCGTAAACGAGTACGAGACTCACTCTTGAGGAGCGTCTGTGAGCCTTGCTTTTACTGCCAAGGGACGGGGTTTCTCAAGAGCGCTCAAACCATTGCTCATAATATCTATCGAGAGGTCATTCAAGATGAACAGAGCGAGGGGAGCTCATTGGTGATCGAGGCTCATCCGACGATTACTCAATATTTTCAAGACACAGCGCAGAGCTTAGTCCTAGACCTTGAGTCTCGACTAGATGTGGAGATTCATCTTCACAATAACCCCGCGCTTCACCTTGAGCGATATCGCTTTTACTTTCAGTGACCTACTCTTATTTAGCCTACTCTTATTTAGCCTACTCTTATTTAGAGAGACGAGCGCGGAGAGCTTTTCTAGTACTCTTTAGGCTGAGCCAAGACCAGAGCGTCTTTAGATCTTGAGTAGAGATATAGCGAACTCGCCAAGCGAGAGGGAGGTAGAGCACTAAATAAATCGCACCCGCTATATTTAAGGTCAAGGCAGAGTGAAGAGAAGAGGAGGAGAGGGAGGCTGATAGATAACGCTGCCCACTGGTCATAATGAGAAAGGTCAGCAGCGCTGCTATCAAAGAGATACAGAGTCCAGTGAGGATTTTAGAGAAGGGGAACACCGCTCTCCACGGAAGTGTAAAATGACCTCGGATGGTGTTGAGGAGAAAGAGGATCGCGATAAGCTGGGCGATCACTGAGGCGGTGGCTGGTCCGCTGAGCCCTAACCATAAATATAGAGGATAATTGAGTGAGACATTGATGATGAGGCTCAACAGACTCGACATCAATACAGGTTTTGTCGCTCCCATCGACCTAAGGATCGCTCCATAGGCGCAGAGTCTTAAGGGTAAGAGACATAGATAAATTCTAAAGGGGATAGAGGCTTGTTGATAATCAGCAGAGAAGATTAAGGTGATGAGCGGCTCAGCGAAGAACATTAAAAATGAGAAGACCGGCAAGATGATTATCGAGACCTTAATCATCGAGGTGTGCCAGAGCTCAATAAACCCGTGATGATCTCTTCGATCATGCGCGCTGACTAGACTTGGCATGAGGGCGCGAGTCACCGAATAAGCGAGGGTCGCGACTAGTGGTACCTCGAGTGCACCTACATGGTAGATAGCATAGACCTCAGCGGTGGCGAGCGCCGCGATCATGTATTTATCGGCTTGTACGTTGAGCTTTCCGACAACGCTAGAGAGCGAGAGCGGTATCCCATAGCTAAACAGCTCTTTAGTTTGCCACTCCGCTCTAGTGTGCTCATTGAGCTCACCAGATTCGATCAGGCCGGTATAGATAAAGAAGCCAAGAGATCGCAAGGCTGTGGTGAGACATAGCCCCCACACCATCCCCACGAGTCCAAGGCCAAAGTAGGCGGGGAGAGTGAGCCCCAAAAAACGAGAGAGATTAAAAAGCGTGGTGACGATCGCAGTAGAGAGATATCTCTCTTTAGCGAGTAGATAGCCGGTGAGAGTCTGTCCTGAGAAATCGAAGATGAGCGCTAGACCAACAACGCTAAATAAGGTGTACGCGTTGGGGAGAGCGAACTTACTAGTTAAAATCGGCCCAAAGAACATAAAGAGAGCGGTCATCGGGAGTGAGAGAGCGGTCAGTAAGCCCCCGAGCCATAAGCCGAGATGTCGAGAGGCGCTTGGAGAGAGCTTCGGGACATAAAATAATAAGGCAGAGGGTAAGCCTAGTGTCCCAATACTGCTCATCAAGGTGAACAGCATATAAATAAAAGCGATCGCTGCAAAGTCCGGCTTGGAGAGCAAGCGGGTGAGGGCGACAATAAGCAGGAGGTTTAAAATGCCTCCAAGCATATTGGCGGCGGAGACTAAGCCGACGCCAGCGGCTAAACTTTTACTCATCCCCTTATCAACGGAGAGGGAGAGCGCGAAGATCTTGAGCGCTCAGCCACCCTTCACGCCCATCGGAGAGCTTTACTCTACGCCACTCTTCTCGAGCTCCTTGTAACTCTATCTTTACGCCACCGGCGATATTAACTTCCACTTCATATTGAGCTCCTGGGCCTCGATAAAGAGGTGCTCGTTGAGAGACGATCACTCCACGCTCGATTCCAATTTGTTGTCCTTTAAGCCACCAAATCGCGCTGCTGAGAGTAGAGATCGTCATAAGCACGACTACTAGAACTCGAAGCGTCGCTAGACGCTTGAGCTGAGTAGAGTGTAATATGGGAGTTAGCCTTTGAGTACGGCGGATCCCCATGAAGATGAGGCAAGCGAATGATAGCGCTGAGAGACAGATCATTCGGGTCAGATTGAGCGTGATCAAGGCCACTAACCCACCACTACTGGTTAGCTCATCAGGGAGTACAAGCCTTCGCTTGCCGGGACGACGGACACCATCCTCAATGATCGCTTGATTGACTTGGTCAATTTGTTGTTGGATCATGATCTGATCAGGAGCGAGGAGTAGAGCTCTCTGTAAGGCATAAGCCGCTTCACCAAAGTGGCCTTCATGAGCGAGCGCTGTGCCGAGGTTGTACCATAACTGTGGTCGCTGAGGAGAGCGCTTGACCTCTCCTCTGTAGGCTTTGGCGGCAGCGAGGTAGTCACCCGACCAAAAATGATGATCTCCAGAGTCGCTTGACTGTGACTCTCGCTGTGAGAGAGGGGCGGCATGGAGAGTTTGAGGAACGAGGCCTGTGAGGAGAAGAAGCCCGCTGAGGAGAAGGCTGATATGACTGACATCTCGTCTCTCTGCATCTTTAGCAGGGGTCTGACGGAGCTGATCTTCGCTGAGTGTTATCCACGCTTTAGCGAGGCGCTTAACTTGTGTTCCTTGGCCTGGAGAGGCTCCCGGCGCGAAACGAGCAAAGTCGGCAGCCTCAGCGAGGCCGCGATAGCCTTCGATGAGCTCTATGGAGAGCCCCTCTCCCTGTAGTTTTTCACAGACTTGATCACGAGTTAAACCACGGAAATTTGCTTGAAAGCGGCTCTCTAAATAGGCGTTAATCACCTCATCGAGGGCGCCATAATCAAAAGGTTCGGCTTCAATATGCTCTAGGGAGCGGAGGGCGCTCTTCCCGGCTCTCCCTTGAGCTCGGCCCGCTGCACCGCTCTCGCTAAGCCTAGCGCCTAAGCCCCATACCTCACTGAAGAGAAGGGTGAGTGGCCCGATAAGTCCAATGAGCCACCAAATCCATTGAGGGAGCTGTCTTTCGCTTACGCTGACCGGTTCGGTCATAACAGAGTAGAGCTGTATCCCTAAGCGGTCTGCAGCGTCAGGTATCGCAGTTTTGGAGGAACCTGAAGGACGCTTCTCCCCTCTTGAGGGGGAGAGGGCTGAAGGAGTGGCTGTGCGAGTCTGTTGATCAGCTCGATCGCCAGAGGAGCGCTGAGGACTCGCTCTAACAATAAAGGTGAGCGGGCGACTCTTCGCAAAATCATACTGTCCTCTTTGGGGATCAAAATAGGGGAGAGAGATCGCTGGGACAGTGAATCGACCTGGTCGCTCCGGCTTAATGAGCCAAGTTTGAGTACGCACTGAGCGCTCTTTACCGCCGAGTCGTTGATTGGTACTCCTCTCTGTAGGAGGGAAGATCTTTACGCCATCTATATAGGGCAATTCAATGGCGGGGGTATTGGCGAGCATCCCACTAGTGCGGGTGCGTATATTAAGCTGAATCCCTTCATCTTCACGGATCTTACGTCGGTCGAGAGAGGCGATGACTTTGACCTCTCCTACAGTGGGCCCTCTGAATCCTTTAGGTGCGTTAGGGGGTAAGGGTTTTACCTTGATCTTGAGTGGAGGAACTCTCTGAAGAACTTCCTGTGTCTCGGTGAAGAAACTGTGAGTACCGACGACTAGATTGACTTCAAAACTAGGGAGAGAGAGCTCGCCGGCTTTAAGCGGAGTGAGGAGGTCTCGTTTGAGGACTTTTTGACTATATGTCTTACCTCCAATGGAGACAAAAGGGCTTCGCCGAGGAGGTTCAACCTCCTCGGCCCAAAACCCTTGCAGGTCTATATCGGGCACAGTGAGATCGGTGAGCCTCAACTTATTAAGGACATAGACCACGAGTGAAGCATCGATCCGCTCACCTAGCCATACTTCTCGCTGATCTACTTGCCACTTGATCTGCGCATAGAGATTATTACGTCTCTTCTCTTCTTGACTCCGAGGGGGGGCTCTCTCAGAGACTTTCACCTTGACGATGTTTGAGCTGAGACCTCGGGCGGTGCCCGCTCCTCTAAAGGGTCCAATCGTTAACGTACCCATACGAGTCGGTTTGAGTTGATAAGTGTGAGTGACTTCAACCGACCGAGAGCCGTTAATGATTTGCATCTGCGTCATCTGTGAACGGCCGAGCACTTGCCACCCCTGATCGCTCCAAGGAGGCTCAACGAGTCTCACTTGTCCGCTCACCCCTTCCACCTCAGTCACGACGTTGACACTCACTGTCTGCTTGACTGAAATTGCCTCTCGGTTGATGGTGATGGTGATCTGAGATCCGGCAGCAAAAACCATGGGGAGAGGACAGAGGAGGTAGAGCGCTATGAGTGCGAGAGACAGAGAGAAGCCACGTCTCTGAGAGGGGTGAGCGGACATTAATAATCCTCCATCTGTGGAAGCGCGGGAGCGAGCTTAAGCGCCTTCTCAAGCTGAGGATTATGCTCATGTTCATCGAGGGAGTCTATAAGCTGCTGTAAGTCGACTTGCTGCTCTTGCTGCTCTTGCTGCTCTTGCTGCTCTTGCTGCTCTTGCTGCTCTTGCTGCTCTTGCTGCTCTTGCTGCTCTTGCTGTTCTTGCTGTTCTTGCTGGTCTTGCTGGTCTTGCTGGTCTTGCTGGTCTTGCTGGTCTTGCTGGTCTTGCTGGTCTTGCTGATCGCTATTATCTCCATCATCTCCCTCATCAGGAGGAGAGATCTTGATGGCATAGCGATTACCTAACGAGATACTGATCGCGTCCTTAGGTGGAGCAGTGACTCTGATAATATAAGGGGTAGGTGGACCCTTTTGTTCTTCGGCGTTCGGGTCAGCGGGGGCGCTCGGGTCAGCGGGGGCGCTCGGGTCAGCGGGGGCGCTCGGGTCAGCGGGGGCACTCGGGTCAGCGGGGGCACTCGGGTCAGCGGGGGCACTCGGATCAGTGGGAGCGCTCGGCTCAGCGGGTGCGCTCGGGTCAGTGGGGGCTTGAGGAGGCTCAAAGGCCTCCGCCATACCGCTCTCGGGCAGACGGATACTCATGACACCTTTATCAAACTCTTGGCTGTTAAGGGCCTTAATAGGCTCACCCTTAATATTGAACACCAGAGCAGAGAAGGGCTCACGCGCGGTATCAAATGAGATCTCAACCGTTCGCGCTTCTCCCTCGGGGACTCCCATTACGAACCAGTCATCATTATCGGGACAGATCTTTAGGTTCGGGTTCTCTCCATCTTTAAGCTGTTTCGCAGATTGGGCGCTATCATTAGGCTCTTGTTCATCTTCTCCTTGAGGACAGGGGATATCGATCTCAGGAATGATCGAGTACTCTACTTCGCCTCTCCCTATACCCTCTAACCACATTACATAGCGCCCTTGTAGATCGATGTTTTCGATATTTATTTTGAGCTCACCCTTGTTAGGTTCTGGTGTATTGAGTTCATCAGGAGCGAGCTTGAGTGTGCTCTCTACGATCGCTTGATCTAGGCCGGTCGCATCAGGACGGAAGAGCTTGAGTTTTAGCTCACGCGTCGACTCTTCGTCTTGGTCAGGTAATAACTTGGCTTGGACTCGGGCGGTGAAGATTGCTCCTTGAGAGAGCTCTATCGAATAGGCATCGGTCGCGCTCGGACAGAGCAAGCGCTTCTCTGCTTTCTTCTCCTCCCACTCTGGAGCGTCTTGAAGCGTATTATCTGGCTCATGATCATCTTCTCGCATCGCACAGGCAGGGTTACTCTTGTGCCAAGCGAGCTCATAGTTCCAACGAGCATCTTCATCGAGAGGTTGACTCTTAATGACTTTAAGCCACTCGACTTGAGCGTCTTCCCAGCGCTCTTCAGCCATTGCTACCCATCCTCTTCCTTCGGCAAGACGGAGCTTAAGTATACTAAGTCGTTGAGCATTTAGCACCTCACCTCCCGACTCTGCATCAGCGATCAAACGCTCGACTTGGTCAAGGGAGGTGGTGGCCTCTTTAAGCTCACTCGCTTGATAATGTGCGAGGGCACGTACGAGATGAACCTCGGGAGCATCTGTATCTTCGGCTTGGAGAGCGGCCTTCGCACCCTCACTATCGAGCTGACGCAATCGCTCTCGAGCGTCTTCAACAGCGCCATTATCACAGAGGAGAGGATTAAAGCCATAACCGGTAATCGCCGCTAATAAGATCCATCGTAAAGGGTGGTTCGAGCTCATTTGACCTCCTCCTTCATCGTTGACTTTGTGCTCTGCTGAACTTGACTCTCGGCAGCTCTACGCTTCCTCCGTCGATCGCTGATCAGCATTTCCAAGAGAAGGAGGATCACTACAGGGATCAGCGGATAGGCAAATTTCTCTCCATACCGATGTCGCACAGAGCTCTCGAGTTTACTCTTTTGTAGTTGGTTAAAGGCTTCGGCGAGCTCAAAAGAGAGTGGACGAGAGCCATCGAGCTGGAACACTTTTTTCCGCTCACTGCCTTCTGGATCTACGAGCCGAGTGATCTCTTCAAGAAGTGGCATATTGAGCTTACTATAGATTGGTTTGCCAGCTCGATCACGTTGATATCCTGCGTGAGTCCCATCTTTATTTAAAATAGGGATGGGTTCCCCTGATCGAGTACCAACGGCGACCGCATAGATGAGCACCCCAGCCTCTTTCGCTTCGGTGGCCGCTTCTTTGACATCAGAGCCCGCTTCCGCGGAGAGATCTTCTCCATCGGTAATGAGTAAGAGGACTCGGCTACGACTAGCGCGATCTCCTTTATCAGCGCTCCCGCTAAGACGCTTAATTCCCTCTCTGATCGCCATGGCGATATTTGTACCACCGATAGGCATTTGTTGAGGGTTGAGGCCTCTCATAAATAAACGGAAAGCGCTCTTGTCGGCGGTGAGTGGAGATTGAGTAAAGGCGATCCCTGCGAAGGGGACTAGCGCTAAGCGGTGTCCGGAGAGCTGGGTCATCAGCTGGTTAAGTAGAGCGCGAGCGGCGTCAAGCCGAGAGGGTTGCACGTCTCTAGCGAGCATTGATTTACTGATATCAAAAGCGACCGCCACATCTATACCGCTCTGTTGTTGTACTTCAGAGCGACGTCCGAATTGAGGTCTCAAGGCAGCGAAGGTGATCGCTGAGAGCGCGAGGAGAAGAATAAAAGACTTCAAGAGGCGTCTCTCAAGAGAGACGGACTCGGTGATCAAAGCGATCAGTTGGGGTTCTCCAAGACGTCGAGAGAGCTGTTGACGACGCCAACTCGCATAAAGGAGAGACAGTAACGCTAAAACGGGTACGATGGTGAGCCACCACAGCTCTGGATAGGCGATACGCATTAGGGGTACCTCCTGAGGACGATGGTGCTGAGGAGCACTTCGATGAGTAAGCTGGCGAGTGTCGCCCAAATGAAATAGGGGAAGAGTTCGGTGCGCTCGGCGACCGCATAATCAACGAGCCGAGACTTCTCGAAGCTGTCGAGGATATCTTGAAAATCATTGGAGAGAGACTCAGAGTCTGTCGCTCGGTAGTATTGGCCCCCTGTCGTTTTGGCGATTTCTTTGAGGAGTTGGGGATTCACTTGATTCTCTACCGCTTGATAGCTCCGTTGGCCTGTATAAATATCGACCATATTTGAAGGCTGCCATGACTGCTCTTCACTCCCTACGAGAATAGGGAATATGGGGATATCTTTCTCTTTGGCGAGGGAGGCGATCTGTCTAGGAGCGACGTTACTCCCTCGGTCTTCCCCATCGGTCAAGAGGATAACCAGTCGTGATTTCGCCTCACTCTCTTGTAAACGCGCGAGGGACATCGCTAAGGCGTTACCGATCGCTGTTCCCTCACCGTTCACATCTCCTAGAGTCATCTGATCTAAGATCTTGAGCATCACCCCATAATCTAAGGTCAGGGGGAACTGCAAGAAGGACTCTTTTCCAAAGACGACTAAGCTGACTCGGTCATATTGGCGAGATTGGATAAAGTCTTTAATGACTTTGATCGCTACATTAAAGCGATTGTCGGGTGTCTCTCCCTTGTTTTGAAGAGCGATCAGCTCTTGCTCGCTAATATCAATCGAGCTCATAGACCCTGAGACATCCATGGCCACTACGATATCGATCCCCTCAACTTCAGCGGTCTCATCTTGAGGGATTTGGGGACGAGCGAGCGCAGCGAAGATCAAGATAAGGGTAAAAAGTCTCAATAACAGCGGTGTATGAGCGATTTTCGCTCGCCAGCCGAGCTTCACTCCATACCCTTGAAGGCGATGTGCGGGGAAGATAAGGCCTGCCCGCTGATGACGCCTGAGCCAAGCGATGATCCACAGAGAACATGAGATCAACGCGCCTCCACACCACAGAGCGAATTCACGCTGTTCATAATCAAACCATATCATGGCAGTTTCACCTCCTCAACTTTGGACGCTTGATCCTGGTCATCAGGCTCCTCATCTTCGACCTTTGTGAGGTCGATCAGGCGATATACTCTATGTCGACTCTCTTCTATAGCGTGGGCAGAGGTCATCATATCTGCGAACTTGATGAGATCGGTGTCGCTGAGGAAATCCTCTAATACGAGGTAAGTCTCATCGTTGAGTTTGAGGCTGGTCATTGCTTCTCGAAGCTCATCGGAGGTCATCTCGAGACCATTGAACTCATACCGCTTTCCAAAGTATGCGCGGAGGATCTCAGAGAGACGATGAGAGTAAATCTTGAACGCTCCCTCTTCGATCAGTCGAGCGCGCTCTAACTCCTCAAGAGACTCAAAGGCAATAATGTGAGCAGGGCGAGGGTCAACAAAAGGGATATTTCGCCGAGCGCGAGCCTCAGCCCATAAACGAATGAGCCAACCAAGGAAGATACCAAGCGCTGAGACGATCATCGCTCCCAAAATAATGATGAGTGTCCAGTTACGCTCGGTTAATGATGGTGGTTGGTGTCTCTGCCAAAAAGCCTCTCTAGCGTTGATGGTTTTTTCTTGAGTAGTCTCCGGTTCTAGTCGTTGACCAGTAGGGTGAGCGAGATCACGAGGCTTGGGGTCGCTGACTCCCATGAGCATCATCTTCACGGGGATCTTTTGAGGAGGTAGCTTCACCACGCCCTCATGATTGCCGAGCGCGCTCCAGCGGACTTGAACGCCCTTGACGCGGAGCGGCTTATTTAGCTCTATCTGTCTAATCGTGAACAAGCGCTTGGTAACGAAAAGCCCCTGCTCATTGACCTTGGGGAGTGAGGCGATTCCGCTCTCTGCGCCTGGTGGAGCGGTCACCTGTACGGTCATTGTCTGCGGATGAGTGATCCTCACTACGCAGGTAACAGGGGCCGCTACCGGCGTGGGGTTTGGATCACAGTTTATGGTCACTTGGGGAGGTGAAGGGGGAGGTCCGACGGGTTGAGATGCCGGAGGGCCGACTAACTGATCAGCGGTCGTCGAGGCGGGTGAGCCTAGTGGATCTCCAGGAGCCTGAGCGCTATCGCTAGAACCATCGCTCACTTTAGATCTCTTATCGGGAGAGAGAGGAGATTGAGCGAGGCTATTGGGGGTGAACCCAAATATGATCAGGAGGGAGAGGCTGATCAATAGGGTAGAGCTGAGGTGCTCATGAATCTGTCTGGTCTTGATCATCAATCACTGTCCTAGCTGACCCCTCTCCTTATAGTGAGAGAGGGGGAGAGCTCTATCCACGTTTAGAGCGAATTTTAAAGTAGTTAATCAATGGAGCAGCGTAGTCTTGGTCATCGGTGCTCACTTTAATGTGACTGACCCCTGCTCGTTTCAGCAGGTCTTGCAAGGCTTCATCTCGTTGACGCTGAGCATCATTATATTGGGCGACCCCACGAGCGCCAAAGTCAAAGAAACTCAATGACCCAGAGGCGGCGTCTTGAACGCTCACGAGACCGAGCTTCGCCATCGCCTCCTCGGCGGGATCAGTGAGGATCAACGGGATAAGGTCATGGCGGCGCGCCGAGACGTTGAGCGCGTGGTCAAATTGGGGAGAGAGGAAATCGGAGATTAAGAAGGCGACGACTTTACGCCGAGTGATCTTATTGAGAAACTCCAAGGCCGTGGAGAGGTCAGCGCTCTCTCCTCTCCCCTCTTCAGTGAGGATCTCATCAATAAGGCGTAAGACATGAGTACGGCCCTTCTTAGGGGGAACATAGCGGTGAACTTGACCACTGAAGGTGATCAACCCGACTCGGTCTCCGCTCTTAATGGCAGAGAAGGCCATCATCGCGGCGAGTCTCGCGGCGACTCTTCGCTTTTGAGCACCTCGGGTGCCAAAGCCCATGTTGCCGCTAGTGTCCATCAAGATGATCACCGAGAGCTCTCGCTCTTCGGTGTAGACCTTTACATGGGGTTGACCTGTGCGAGCAGTTACGTTCCAGTCGATTGTTCGAGGATCATCACCGGGGGTGTAAAGGCGCACCTCATCAAAAGACATTCCTCGTCCTTTGAACACCGATTGGTAGTGGCCTGCCATTTGTTGATTAACGAGGCGCCTCGTAAAGATCTCGATGCGTCTTATCTCGGCGAGGAGCTCTTGTGAGAGCGGGGTCATCAGGGGACCTCCACCACTTCAAGGATCCGTTGGATGAGGCCATCACTGTCGATGTCACGTGCCTCTGCCTCATAGGTGGGGATCACGCGATGTCTCAGGATATCGGGTGCTAAGGCCTTAATGTCCTCGGGGATCACATATCCGCGACGTTTCATAAAGGCGTGGGCACGAGCGGCCTTCGCCATCCAGATGCTCGCTCGAGGGCTCGCACCGTACTGGATAAAGCCACTGTAATCCTTGAGACCTTTTACCTCAGAGGGTTGGCGGGTAGCGAAGATAATATTGAGAATATACTCTTTCACCTTGTCATCGAGATAGACCTCGTTAATGGTCTTCTGAGCTTCAGAGATCACCTCAGGAGTGATGACCTGGCGGACCTTGGAGTCGCTAGGATTGAGCTGACGATCCATGATGACTCGCTCCTCATCCATAGTAGGATACCCCACCTTGACGAGCATCATGAAACGATCTACTTGAGCCTCAGGGAGGGGGTAGGTTCCCTCTTGATCAATCGGATTTTGAGTCGCCATCACGAAGAAAGGTTTATCGAGCTGATAGCTAGTGTCTCCGATCGTGACTTGGCGCTCTTGCATGGCCTCGAGGAGCGCGCTCTGGACCTTGGCAGGAGCGCGGTTAATCTCATCAGCTAGGACGATTTGAGAGAAAATAGGACCACGTTTCGGTACAAACTCTCCAGTCTTCTGATCATAGATTAAGGTACCGACGAGGTCGGCAGGAAGTAGATCAGGAGTGAACTGAATGCGCTGAAATTGAGCGCGAACCGTCTGTGCTAAAGTATTGACAGTGAGCGTCTTGGCGAGTCCGGGGACACCTTCAAGTAAGATGTGGCCTCCGGTGAGGAGACCGAGGAGAGTACGCTCGACCATTACTCGTTGACCGACGATGACTTTCTCTACCTCATTAAACACCTCATCGAGAAAGACGCTCTCTCGTCGAACCAGCTCATTGATAACGCGGACATCTTGTTGCATAGATAAAGCTCCGAGTAAGTAAAGGGGGTGCTCTATAACACGCACCTCATCATTGACATAGTGTTTGGATGCAGACTGTGGTGACCAAGCCTAACGATGTCAAGTCCTCTCCCCATTCCTCTTCGCAATAAATAACGAATATTTCAGAGAAAAAAATTAGGTTTTTTTCTTTAAATTAGCCATTTTCGTTATTTGGAGCAGCGATGACGGCCATCACTTTAGGTTTAAGAGCGAGGACGAGCGCTAACAATAAAGCCCACCCTGATGAGAGATCAACGTTCGTGGTCGTGGCACATCCTGAAGTTGTGCTAAATTTCGCCTCATTAGCGATATCAAGCCGAATCTCTTCATCTCCTGTGCATTGGAGTTGATCGTCAGGTAGCTCAGAGACACAGGCGACGCGATCCCCGTTCTCAAAGTTTCTACACACCGCGTTCACACACTGCACTCTTCGCTCTTCGCCATATTCACAGCGAACGAGGGTGTTGTCTCCTTCACAGCGCCCTGAGCTTGGTGTGTTAGGACACGCAAATTCGTCTGCTCTGATACAATCGAAACGTTGGGAGGTGAGGTCAAATCCGCAGAACAGGCCTTCACTTCTACAATTAACTTGTTGAGCTACTCCATCTAGACAAAATGTGACGAGTTCTTGGTCACCGTCTATTTTACAGCTATAGTCTTTGTAGAGCCCTCTACAGCCGATGAGATCTCGATTGCTATTAGAGGTATATACGTTGAGATTTCGAAATATCCCATCTCGCTCTATGTCGATACGAGTATGTTGATCGAGCCCGATACAGCAAGGGTCACCGCTGGTCACGACGGCGATAATACTCACTTCCCCATCGATACCGGGGGCGAGCATTGGACCTCCACTATCACCCCCACATACCCCCTGCTCATTGAGTCCATTGGTGATGATATATGTAGGGGTGATCATCTCTACTCTCACCGAGGCGAAATATCTCCCTGATTCATTGTCGTGATGATTCTCACCGTACCCGGTAATATCGACCATTGCTTGGGTGAGGTTGGCCTTGAAATCGCCTGTGATCTCAGTGAGATTGATGGGGATCGGTCGTAAACCCGCTCTTTCGAAGGGCCGGCCCGGGAAGCGAATAATGGCGAGATCATACTTATCGCTATACTCAACATCGCTGATCTGAAAGGGAAAGATATCTTCACTCCTTTGTATATCTATCTCATTGAGTATTCCATCGACCCGCTGGGCGAGTCGGGCTGTATCGGAAAAGAGATAAAAATTGAGATCATCAGATCGTCTATATCCTTCCTTATCAATGAAGCAGTGTCGGGCGGTGAGTAGAATATTCTCAGAGATCACAGTCGCGGTGCACTTAAAATTACCAACCATGATCCAGCCAATGGCCTTCTCTTGTTCGAGAGAGAGCTGAACATTCATCGCCGTCAGGTTACCATTACGAATAGAGAGCCGTTGAGTCTCTAGGATCGGTTGGGCCTCACTCGGACTAATAAGAGAGTTGAGAGAGATGAGAGAGATGAGAGAGTAGGATAAGAGAGCGCAGCTCATCGCTCTGAGCCAAAAGTGACAGAAACGATAGAAGCGACAGAAACGACAGAAATGAGTGATTGTCCAAGACATCGATATTCTAACTTTCAACAAAGGAATGAGGCTCTATCTAGTGTAATGGTCAGCCTTTGACTCCCCCAGAGGTGAGGCCTCCGACGAGATGTTTTTGGAGTATAAAGAAGAGGAGCATAACAGGCAAACTGACCAGTGTCGCTCCCGCAGCGAAGTGACCCCACTCTGTGCTGTATTCACCGACATACTGTTGTAGTCGAACAGGATAAGTATAGGCGCGCTCATCGCTCATAAAGGTCGCAGCGAGGATATACTCATTCCAAGCGGTCATAAAACTGAAGAGAGCGGTCACCGCCAAAGCAGGCCGGCTGAGAGGAATAATGATACGCCAAAAGAGGGTAAAGGGTCCTGCGCCATCGACGAGCGCGCTCTCCTCTAGCTCTCGAGGGATGGTGTCAAAATAGCCTTTGAGATTCCATACACAGAAGGGGATCGCGGTTGTACTATAGACTAAAACTAGACCAGCGACGTGATCGAGTAGACCGAGCGCATCGATCACTTGGTAGAGAGGGATCATCATCAGCGTGCCGGGAAACATCTGAGTCACGAGGAAGGCGTTAAGTCCCGCCCGTCGACCAGGGAAACGATAGCGACTGAGCGCATAGGCGGCAGTACAAGAGAAGAAGACCCCGATCAAGGTGGTGAGCGCTGAGACCCATAAAGAATTGAAAATTTGGGTAAAAAATAGAGGCTCATTGATGATATCGGTGAAGTTCTGAGCGCTTAATACCGTCGGGAAAGGGTTGAGTGACAGGTCAAATGACTGACTCGGTCTTAGCGCCATCTTCAGTACCCACAGCGCGGGAGTAACGATCATAAAACATAGGGGGAGCAAGAGGAGGTGAGGCCACTGTCCACCGAGCCACTCTTGTTCCAGGGCAGAGCGTCGCTGTTCGCTCATTGATACACCTCCTCAGCGGCCTTGCTCAGTCGTTGAGTGAGCCTCGCATAGCCAAGCAGGATGAAGAAGATGACTAGTGAGTAAGCGGCAGCGTACCCATAGCGATCTTGCTCAAAAGCCCATCTGTAAGCCTCAGTGATCAATATATCGGTCGCTCCTCCGGGTTGTCCTCCGCTCACTAAATAAATGATATTAAACATATTGAAGGTCCACACTGAGCCAAGGATAACCGCCGGGAGTAAGGCGGGCTTGAGGAGGGGGAGAGTGATTGAGCGAAACGTCTGCCATCGAGAAGCCCCCGCGATGTCAGCAGCTTCATAGAGGTCGGTCGGTATACTCTGTAAGGCGCCTAGGGTGACTACCATCATGAAGGGAAAGCCTAACCAAGTGTTAGTCGTAATATTGGCGGTCATCGCTCCCCAAAATGAGCCCATCCAAGAGACGGGCTCAATCCCTAAACGTTCTAAGAGCTGATTAATAAGCCCATATTGTTGGTTGAACATTCCCTTCCAAATCAGGGCGGTGATATAGTTGGGGATCGCCCAAGGGATGATCAAGAGAGCTCGATATAGTCCTCTTAATTTGAGACCCTCTCGGTTGAGGAGGAGAGCGAAACTGAGCCCGATTGAAGTGTGGAGCAGGACGTTAGAGAAGGTCCAAAACAGAGTCACCGCGAGAGTAAAGTAGAAATTGAGCGGGTGACTCAAGGGGTAGTCACTAGCGGAGAGGATATTGATAAAATGACTTAATCCTACCCATTCAAAGTGCCCATGACTGTGTCTCATAAAGGCGAGCGCGACTCCGATTGAAAAAGGAATAAAGACTAAAAGTCCTACGCTGACCAAGGTCGGGGCCATGTATGTATAAGCGACCCGGTGCGCTGAACGTCTCCCTTCGGTAATGCTCTGCGAAAGGCCAAGTATCACTAGGGGAACCATAGCGATGATAGGGATTAAAGTTGCCCCCTCAAGGCTCTGTTGGGTAGAGACTTCAGCTTTAGAGATCTCCCAAAACAAGCTTAGACCCAGCGGAGTCATGGAGAGTGGGGTGAGGGCGGCGAGACGCCACCCTTGATGGACTTTGGCACAGGCGAGGAGCGCGAAGAGGAGTGAGAAGAGTCCACCGAGCATTAAACTTAACCATGGTAAGGGAGGAGGCGAGCGCGGGGTGAGCCGAGCGATTCGACGTTGACCCAAGGTTGAGCGGTCCTTGGTGTTTATTGAAGCAGGAGAGGCAGCCCATAAGCCACCCTTGGCACCTCGCCAACGGTTTTGGTTACGCCAATAAGCATCAAACCATGGCTTATCTTCGGCGCTAGCGAGGTGGTGACCATCGCTAGTGTCTATCAGCGTAGTGAGCGATGCGGGTAAGCCTCGCTCTTTAGGGGTGAGCACTCTGACCTCTAGCCTTGAGGTGATGTCAGAAGAGAGAGCGCTAGTAGATGATGCGCTCATAATACGCTCCAAGGAGGCCTCACTCGATGCTTGATAATGAGCGCCGAGCCCCCGATGGAGGCTGAGTCCCCCTAAAAATAAGGAGATCGCCATGGTGATGATGACCCCCACATATCCGCGATCCGCTCTTGGGGTTGTGGGAGTGAGGCTCTTTACTTGATCAATCATCGTTTCACCTCTCCTTCAGCGAGCGATCTCAAGACTGCTTTTTGGGCTTCCTCGAAGGCCGCGGGAAGGGGAGCCTCATAGATGATCGCTTGTCCTAGTGCTCTTTTAATAGGTGTCCAAATAGATTTCATTTGAGGCTCATTGCTGAGTGGAACAGCGCGGGAGATTTGCTCTTGAAATACAGCTTGCCAGGGCGCTAAGAGAGCGCCCGTTAATGACTTGTGAGCGATGAGTTCTCCTCTCTCAACCCTTTGGGTGGCGATCCGAGGTGAAGAGAGGTAGCTGGCGAGGCGCCAAGCGAGCCGTGGTTGGGCCGCACGAGCGGAGACCATCACTCCCTCGACGCTGAGATAGGGTTGTAGAGGACGTCCGGTCTCTTCTAGGAGAGGGAGGGGGGTGACCGACCATTGATCTTCAGAGAGGCCACCAAGCTCGGCGATAAACCACGGGCCATTGATAAGATAGGCGAGTCGACCGCTGCG
This sequence comes from uncultured bacterium, assembly GCA_943788935.1. Lineage (GTDB taxonomy): Bacteria > Myxococcota_A > Bradymonadia > UBA7976 > VGTA01 > CAKZRU01. The sequence continues at coordinate 49,951 of CALSSE010000004.1, forward strand.
AAAAAGTTCCGACGCCAAGGCTCCATCCACCTCGGGAGGAATGATGGCTCGTGACCTGAACCCCTTGATGAGCCCGGCGCTTTGTCTCATCGCTTCGCTATTGAGCTGGGGTTGACCTCGCTGGAGCGCGCGACCACCATAGGCGTGTAGCCATGGAGCGTGGAAGTAGAGGCTATCGATCTCTGAATACGCTAGTCCCCAAACTCTCTGTCCATTGGGTAAGTTTTTGGTTCTCTCACTAGCGGCGCTTGCTCTCTCGATGAGCTCTCTCACAGTAGACGGTGAGTCAACGAGCTTTGGGTTGTAGAACAAAGCGAGCGCCTTACAGGAGAGCGGGAGCCCATAAAGCTGTTGTCGATAGGTAAAAGCGCTCACTGTCGCTGGGAGATACCGATCATAGTGTGGACGGTCGATCCAAAAACTAAGCGGCTCGATCAGCTCTGCTTCAGCCCAATCTCCTACGCGATCGTGAGCGCCGATAAACACGTCTGGTCCATTGCCGCGAGGGATCGCGACTTGCAACTTATTAGCGAAGGCGTTGTGAGGGAGTTGAAGAGCGGTGACCCGCAAGCCAGTCTCTGATTCAAAGAGCTGAAGGTCTTGCTCCAAGTGTCGTTGTTCATCTCCTCGTAGTGCATGCCATAAGATTAGTCCTCTCTCGGAGGAAGCCAATGACGAGGAGGTAGAGCTTGATGAGGAGGTAGAGCTTGATGAGGGGACTTTACATGACCATAACGAGAGGCTAGACGTCAGCAGGATCACAAAACATACGCTTAGAGATCGAGAGATCAGAGACCAGGAGGTGGCGCGTTGGCAGAATGAATGATGGGGCGAGGGGGACGAGTTAGAGAGAGAGAGCGCGTTACTCATCCGGGTAACCTCTCTCCCTTTTCATCAGCGCTGAAGAGGTGTAGGTGCTCTGGTTTAAACTTAAGAATGAGTCGCTGACCTCTGTTGATCTTTACTTCGCTTGAGACCTTCAGGACGATCGGTTTAGTCGATGGCTGATCGCCGCTTGAGATGTCTGGGAAGCAATAACAGATGGTCTCACTTCCGAGAGGCTCAACGAACTCTACGGTCGCCCATAGATCGCCATTCTTAAGCTCTTCAGACTTTTCATTCCCTTCTTCATTGAAGCGAGCTTCGAGTTGATGAGGCCTAATCCCGAGATCGAGCGATGAACCCGTGTTGAGACCCGCATTGATGAGCGCGTCATATCTCTCAGAGGGGAGCAGCAGCTCTCGGCCTAAGAGTGAGAGGCCGTTCTTGGTGAGCTCAACATTAATGAGGTTCATGGTAGGGCTCCCAATAAAGGTGGCCACAAAGCGGTTCTCGGGCCTGTCATGAAGCTCTAGTGGAGGCCCAATCTGTTGTACTTGCCCATCGCGCAGTAGGACGACTCTGTCGGCGAGGGTCATGGCTTCTACTTGGTCATGAGTGACGTAAAAGCTCGTCGCCTTCATTTCTTTCTGGAGCTTATTGATCTCTATTCTCATCTCAGCGCGCAGCTGGGCGTCTAGGTTAGAGAGCGGCTCGTCAAAGAGAAAAATAGAAGGCTGTCGAGCGACCGCTCTTGCCATCGCCACCCGCTGCCTCTGACCACCAGACATCTGCTTGGGTTTTCGATCGAGTAAAGCGTGGATCTGTAGCTTCTTCGATACTCGCTCTACTCTTTGGTCAATCTCATCTTTCGGTAGTTTTTGGAGAGTCAGCCCAAAGGCGATATTCTCCCGCACCGTCATATGAGGATAAAGAGCATAGCTCTGAAAGACCATACCGATCTGTCTCGCTTTGGGGGGGAGGTCATTCGCTCTCTCGCCGTTGATCAATAAGGTCCCCTCACTGATCTCTTCTAGACCAGCGATCATTCTGAGAGTGGTGCTCTTACCACATCCTGAAGGTCCTACTAAGGCTATTAACTCCCCTGGTTTTACGTCAAGATGGAGGTCGGTAACCGCCTCAAAACCGTTGGGATATCGCTTGGTAAGCCCTTCTATTTTTACGTGAGTCATGATGCTTCCGATCTTACCCGCAGTCATGCTACATCAAAGTAGCTGTGGTTGTGGGTGTATATGCCTAATGATCAGTCGAGATCATGGGCGCTCTCATATGAGTCGCAATGCTAATAATTTACTGGGTTCATCATTTATTCGCTCAATCGCTAAGTCAACACTCTCTTTTGTCCTTCAGCGCTGAAACCACTCCTTCTTCTATATTGTCGATCACCTACCTTGGTCATAACTCCACTGTGATAAGGCTCGAATAGATTCATCCGAAGCTCTTCTGTTCCCTAGTACATATATTTGATGACCTGCCCTAAAGAATAAGTAATATATGTGCTAGTCCATGACTCAAAGGAGTTCTCCCTATGAACAGTCTCTGTCGTCAAAGAGTAGCTCTCTCCACAATAAAAGTGTGGGGTTGGCTCTCTTGTGTTTGGCTAGCTGTGGTGGTTTTAAGCTCGCTGACCAGCGTTCCGCAGGAGAGCTTAATGCTCCGTGGGGCTCAGGCTCAAGAGCCGTGTGACCAGACTCTCTTCTCTTGTCAGGTCGAAGAGGCGATAGACCGTGGCTTGCAAAGTTTACGAGAGAGAGAGGGGGGGGGATGGGCAGTTTAGTGAGACTAGCGCTTCGCTCAGCGTTCGGCATAACTTCTTAGCGATACTCAGCTTTTTGGAGAAGCGAGTGGGTAACGGATGGTCAGGGAGAACCCTAGGGTATGACGGCTTGCCTCCGACTGACCAACTGATGATCCAGCGCTTAGTGAGAGGTATTCTCGAGGATGAAGCGGCGATGAGTAACTCGACCGCGATACCTTTCACATATGTCGTTGGCGGTAACTTGATGGCGCTCTCCGCCTATTTAGCCTCTGACGGGCCTAATGAAGTGAACGCTACGGTTACTGTCGAACAAGCGATGTCTAACGCTGTCCTCGCGATGCAATCGGTTCAAGCGGACCGCATACCCAATAATGAGGGCGGATGGAATTATCGACGCCCTGAGGTGAGCGGTGACCTCTCTACCACACAATTCGCGGTCGCAGGATTGAGCGCTGCTTCTAATCTCATCGAGGGCGCTTCGAGCCCCCTACAAGATGTGATCCCTTTCTTGCAGCGAAGTCAACAGAGTAACGAAGGAGGGCTTGGTTATAGGCCCTCGAGCGCGCCCTCTTCCTCGATGACCGCGACTGGTCTTTGGTGTTACCGTCTCGCTGAGGTCCCTGTAGAGTCGGTCGATGTTCAGGGAGCGCTCTCCTGGATGCTTAATAACTATACCTATGACAGCATGATGGGCCCTTTCAGCAGTTCTAGCGTCTACTATTATCTCTGGGCAGCAGAGAAAGCCCTAACCGTCTCTGGAGAGGACTCCTTGGTGATGGGTAATCCTCAGGAGTTAGTCACCGCTGAAGACTTCGGTCGTCTCAACCCAGCGCTCTTTGGCTATCCTGAAGAAGAAGCGAGTCATTATTTTGATTTTGCTCATCAGCTCTTAGAGTGGCAAGATGTCAACGGTCAATGGGGCACGCGCCATAATGATAGTATAAGGGGGTGGAGTCCTCTCTCTAGTCACACCTTCGCTATCTTGACCTTGGAGCGTTCTTTGGGGGGCGTCTGCCTTGATAGCGATGAGGACAGTCTCTGCGGTGTAGAAGACAATTGCCCAGAGATTCCCAATCCTGACCAGCTCGATGAAGACCAAGATGGCGTAGGAGACGCCTGTGACAATTGTCCGAAGATCATTAATCGTGCTCAAGAAGACAGCGATGTAGACGGGAGAGGTGATGCTTGTGATCGATACTACTGCATCCCCGATGGATATGCAGAGGTCTGTGATGGCTTAGACAATGACTGTGATGGACTCATTGATATCAGTGCTCAGGGAGAGCCGGTTGTTGATCCTGATCGCTGCGCGACAGGCCTGCCAGGGGTATGTAGCCTTGGTCAATACATATGCACTAGCCGTGGTGATGTCGCTTGCGCTCCACAGCAGAGTATCGCGGAGGAGATATGTGATGGTTTGGATAATGACTGCGACGGTCTGATCGATGAAGAGGTGAGAAATCGTTGCGGTCTATGTGGTCCGACACCTGATGAGCGCTGTGATGGCTTAGATAATGACTGTGATGGAGATATAGATGAGGAGGCAACAGAAGCCAACGCTGAGGGAGCTCTCTGCCCTGCAGAACAAGTCTGTGCGCGACTCTTTAGTGTATGCGCAGAAGGGTGTCAGATCGACCAAGAGTGCACTACAGGTCAAGTGTGTGCCTCGGGATTCTGTATTGATCCCTGTGTAGGGCTCGCTTGTGCGCAAGATGAGCGCTGTGAGAGCGGGCAGTGCGTAGATATATGTGAAGGAGTGAGCTGTGACGGAGATGAGGTCTGCGCTCAGGGGCGATGTGGTCCAAACGATTGTCGTCATCTTGGCTGTGATTCAGGACTTAGATGTCAAGCAGGAGAGTGCGTGACTGACCCTTGCGCTGGGCTCTCTTGTGGCGAGGGAACCTTTTGTCGAGAGGGGGTATGCATTCTCTCTTGTGCCGAAGTAAGCTGCATCTATGGAGAGGCATGCGTTGATGGTGCTTGTATAGATATTTCATGTCGCGGAGAGGTCTGCGAGGAGGGAGAGGCTTGTGATGGAGAGCGATGTGTCATCGATCCTTGTGAACCGTCTACATGTGCTTCGGGAGAGGTCTGCCTTGAGGGAGAGTGCGCCACTGACCCCTGCCAATGGGTGAGCTGCCTCAGCGGAGAACGGTGTGAACTGAGAGGGGGAGAGGCTCAGTGTGTCGCTGATTGGTATGAGCCAGCAGAGATGAGCGGCGGAGAGATGAGCGGCGGAGAGATGAGCGGCGGAGAGATGAGCGGTGGAGAGATGAGCGGTGGAGAGATGAGCGGTGGAGAAATGAACGGCGGAGAAATGAACGGCGGAGAGACGAGCGGCGGAGAGACGAGCGGCGGAGAGACGAGCGGCGGAGAGACGAGCAGCGGAGAGATGATGAGTAATAAATCGCCTTCAGAGGGTTGCCAATCTCGAAGAATAATGAGCTCAATAGAGCTGGGCGGTTGGTCCTTATTCTTTATCCTTCTTGGCTTGAGACGACGTCAAATGGTCGACTAATCGACCCTGAGTTGAGGATTTGTTAACCTGTTAGCGTTTCATCGCTTAAGAGTTAATGTTTTGGCTTGACGACGTTTTAATGCTCATCTAACATGAATTTAGTCTCGTCCATGAGGGTGAACATTCTTCCTTAATGACTTAACAGGGAGCGGCCTCTCTTCGTGGAGTTGAGGAGCTCTTTAGCTCGATCGCAGAAGCGATGATTGCTGCGCCCACCTACAGAGTGTGGGGTTGAGTGTAAAGTCCCAAGATTTGGGCGGGACCGCTTAGTGGCTTGAACCTTCACGCAAAAGGCTCTAGAAGTATTCAGTCAGATGTGTTTGTGACTCGTTCACTCCTCAAGCCTCTTGCCTGTTGTAGGAAATTCCATGGCTAAAGTTATCCCTGTCGTGAATCAAAAGGGTGGTGTTGGTAAGACCACGACCGCCGTTAACTTGAGCGCTTGTCTCGCTCTCAGAGGCTACAAAGTCTTGGTGATTGATCTTGATCCTCAAGGTAATTGTAGCAGCTCTTTTGGTGTCGATAAAGATACGCTAGGCGCCCATGCGTATCACTTATTACTCGGCCAAGCTAAGCTCCCCGATGTCATCTATCAAACAGAGATAGACAGCTTACATATCGTACCCACTAATATGAACTTAGCGGGGGCAGAGGTGGAGCTCGTCACCGAGATGGGTCGTGAGGGTCGATTAGTGGAGGCTCTTCATGGTCAAGTTGATGATTATGATCTTGTCTTTGTAGACTGTCCTCCTTCGCTCGGTTTAGTAACCTTGAACGCCTTGACCGCTGCCGATGGAGTGATTGTTCCTCTTCAATGCGAGTACTTTTCTCTCGAAGGGGTCTCACAGCTGCTCCGTACCCTAGAGCTCGTGCAATCTCGTATCAACCCGAAGGTGAAACTTGAGGGGGTGGTCCTGACCATGTTTGATCGACGTAATAAGCTCAGCTTTCAAGTTCAGTCAGAAGTGCAGAACTATTTTGGGGAGCTACTCTTTGAGACCCCCATCCCTCGGAACGTTCGCTTAAGTGAGAGTCCCTCTCATGGGAAGCCCATCGCGCTCTATGATAGAAGATCAACGGGGGCGGTCGCTTACGAGGCCTTGGCCGATGAAGCGATCACTCGTTTAGAGCTCTCTCTGGAGTCTCGTTAACGCTTACTCCTCTCCCTTACGATTCTCAGATAGACTCCCGATCAGTATTAAGTCAAAGGTGGACCACCGAATGAGTAAGAAACGTCTCGATGGAAAGAGCGGAGTCAAAGGTTTAGGGACGCGACCCCTAGGCGCCAACCCCTTAGCGGGATCTCCACTCGTTGGCTCACCGATTGCTGGTGGCGGGCTCGGAGGAGGTCAAGGACTGGGTGCTCTTATCCCTGGGGGAGAGATGATCGGTCGCTTGCTAGAAGTCAAAGTAGAGCATATTCGACCTGATCCTCAGCAGCCACGTAAGCGCTTCCATGTAGAGGCGCTCACCGAACTCGCTGACTCTATTAAGGCTAATGGGATTCTTCAGCCTCTGATCGTCTCTCCTTCGGGTGGAGGGTATTATCAGATTATCGCCGGTGAGAGACGATGGAGGGCAGCTCAACAGGCAGGCCTTCACAAAGTGCCCGTGGTGAGTCGCGAAGTGAATGAGCAGGTCGCCTTCGAGCTCGCTCTTTTGGAGAACATTCAACGAGTCGACCTCACTCCGCTCGAAGAGGCGATGTCATATAAACGTCTCTCCGAAGAGTTTAGCCTCTCTCATGAGCAGATCGCTGAGCGTACAGGGAAGCGTAGAGCGACGATTAGCAATGCTCTCCGTCTTCTTAAACTCCCTCCCTCTGTGCTTGCAATGATCGATGCTCAATCGATCTCTGCCGGTCATGGGCGAGCGCTTTTACAGCTCAAAGAAACAGCGCTTATTATTAGCTTTGCTGGTCGCTGTGTAGAGCAGGGATGGAGCGTACGTGAGTTAGAGCGTCAAGTGAAAGCACAAGAGCAAGACTCGGGGAGCGATGAAGGAGCTCCCGCAGAGTCAGCGATACCGCCATGGGCTGTAGGACTTGAGTCAGCCTTACTCAGCGCGCTCGAACAGAGCGGGGTGAGCGTTAAAGTGAAGGCGCAACGAGGGGGAGGCGCTCAACTCAAGCTCAACGTCAACGATGAAGAGAGCGCGCGACGATTGCTCTCACTCTTCGATAGCTGAGGAGCGATCGAGGGCTCAAATAGGCTCGCTGTTGCTCACCTCATAGCGAGGCAGATGTCCGGCGATCCTCGCTACTACTTCATAATTGATAGTGTTTGCCCACTGAGCGACCTCATCGGCGCTGATCTCTTCATGACCATCGCGACCGATAAGGGTCACTCGATCACCCATGCAGATCAGCGGTAAATCAGTGATGTCTACCATACAGATATTCATGCAAACTCGTCCTCGAATCGGCGCTCTTTGTCCCTTAATAAGGACTTGTCCTCGGTTACTTAAGCTGCGGTCATATCCTTCGTAGTAGCCAACGGGAATCACGGCCAAGCGGGTAGGACGAGTCGTGGTATAGGTGCAGCCATAGCCAATCGGCTCACCGCTCGCGACCTCTCTAACTTGAGCGACTCGTGACCGCCAACTCAGCGCGGGACTTAAGGGGGGACTTAGGAGCGACGCAGTCTCTGATCGAACCGTCGGTGAAGGCCATAGACCATAGCTCGCGATCCCTATACGAGCGAGACTGAGAGCTCTCTCCGGCCACAAAAGGCTAGCGGCGCTATTAGCGATATGACAAAGGAGCGGTCGACCGGCGAGCTCCTCGAGCTCCCTCGCTGCTTCTCGTAAGCGGGTGAGTTGTAGCTCTGCAAAGCGATGCTCAGTGGTGTCCTCGATATTGGCGAAGTGTGAGGTGACGCCGATGAGGTTTAGCGGTGGATGAGCGCTGATCATCTTCACAAACTCTCGCGCTCTCGACAGTGATATACCTTGTCGATGGTTTCCGGTCTCGATTTTAAGGTGTAGTTTCAGAGATCGAATGAGCAGGGGGGATGTGTGAGCGAGCTCACCTAAACGCTGTAAATGCTCCTCTTGATAGAGGACTAAATGTAGGGCGAGCGCGGCGGCTTCTTCTAAGTCCTCAACCTGGGTCGGTCCAAAGACATAAATGGGGACATTGACTCCTGATTCTCTGAGCAATGAGGCTTCGTGGAGAGTGTGGACACATAACCAATCAGCGCCACCGCGTAGGAATGCATGAGCAGCGGTCAGTAGCCCATGGCCATAAGCATTGGACTTCACCGCCGGGGCGATGAGAGTAGAGGGAGAGAGGTGACCTTTGAGGGCCTTAATATTATCCTCTAAAGCCTGAGCGTTAATCTCACACCAAGTGAGGTCTCTTCGCCACGGTACAGTAATGCTCGGTGCCTCTCCCACTCTTTACCCTCTCATCATAATAGCGATCGGCTCAAGACCCTCCACATGAGAGCAGATGACTTTAACAGAGACCATAATCGGGATCGCGAGGATCATCCCTACCGGACCCCAAATGAGACCCCATAAGAGCATAGAGAGGAAGACGACCAAAGGGGAGAGCCTCACTTTCTGTCCTACATAATTGGGCTCGACAACGCTCCCGATCACCGCGTTAATCAACGCTAAGCAGATCGTCACAGTGAGCGCTGTTCCAAAGCTGAGGTTAGGGTCGATGAGGGCGATAGTGATCGGAGGGAGGGAGGCAGCGATCGCTCCGACAGTAGGGATGAAGTTGAGAGGGAAGGTGAGCATCGCCCAAAAGAAGGCAAAATCTACTTCGGCAACTTTGAGAACCGCATAGACACAGGTGGCGGTGAGGAGACTGGTGAGCGTCTTAGCGATCACATAAGCGCGCACATCAAGCCCAATATCAGACATGGAGATCAAGAGCGGATGATCCTTACCATAAGCTTCAGTGACCTTCTCCTTCATGGCGTGACTCTCGAGGAGGATGAAGATGCTCAACAGGAGAGTGAGGAAGAAATTACCTAAGATAGTGGTCGTGGTCGTGAGCCCTCTCTGAGTAAGTTTGACTCCTTGATCTATCGCTTTGGGGAGAACACTCTCTCCGATCTCCTTACGTAAGGCTTCTTGAGCTTTAGGGCTCTCTATTTTACCGCTTACCCACTCTACGCCTTCGGTGATCTCTTGGATCATGGCATCCCTATATTTAGGCAGAGATCTACTCAGAGGACCGACGGTAGCGGTGAAGGCGAAGAGGACAGCGGAGATCGCGACCAATGAGAAGAGATGGGAAATGAGTGTAGAGAGGGTAAAGGGCACGCCCCAACCATTCATCTTATGGATCGCAGGAGAGAGTAAGAAGGCGAAGAGAATTGCTAAAACGAGGGGGATCAGCAGTGATTTTAAATAAATTAAGAGAAAACCGATCAAGAGGATCGCTAAGAGCCTCATCACTAGTCGCTGCGCGAGCTGTGAAGCCTGCTCTGATCGCATTACTTTGATCTTAGCAGTACTAGTCATGGGCGCGCTCGCTTCTTTGGAGGGGGGGTGAAGAGCTTCTTTAGTCGTCTCTTTGGTGGCTTCGCTTTGAGTTGATCTTTGAGCGTTAGACCTCTTCTTTGACTTACTCATATACAGCCTTCTCCTCTATTTAGTTGAGGATAACACAGGCTGACGCCTGCATAATTCATCGTTTATTTGAAAACTTTACTACTCCAATTAAAGCGCAGATACAACCGGCAGGTCTGACCAGCAGGTTGTATATCGTGGAGAGAGCGATGACTGTAGCGCTCGCCAAGGCTGATCTGCTATAGACCCCGATGAATCTCGATGAAGAGGTTTGACTGGGATCCCTCCTATTTGTACTGCGCCTCTACCGAATCGCCGATTGAGCTCATCTTCTACTTTAGAGAGTTTTACTCGTCGTGGATCAGGCCTCATCGTCGCTAATTCAAGCTGAGAGTCGTCTCTTAGGTCTAGGGCGAGGAGTCCCGCTTTACGCCACGCGATTGGTCGACCTAAGAGAGAGGGGGCCTCAGACAGCGCGCTTGTGCTCAGTGACTGATAGAGCGTTAAAGCGAGCTTGATGAGCGAAGAGCTATCAGCGGTATATGATGGCAAGCCAGCGCTCAACTTCACTCGATAATATAAGGGGGCAGAGCGACCGCTTCGACGAGCGGGAGAGGAGGCAGAGAGCCACAATAAGAGGCTGCCCGCTCGACGCTGATGTGTGCGTAGTCGTTGACCTAGTTGGGCGGCAAAAGCGCTGATCGCCTCTCGTAAGATAACCTCATCTTTGATTGGCCGAGAGAAGGTACGACTGTAACGAATCGATGAGCGCGGAGGTGGACTCGTCTCTAAAGGAATACATCGTTCACCGCGCAGCTCACGAGAGAGTCGCAATAGATAAACATGTCGAGCAGCGATTCTTATTCGCTCAGGTGATGCCTCAGCGAGGTCGAGGGCCCTCTCTAGTCCTATACGTCGTAAGCGCTCAGCCCAGCGTCGACCCACACCCCACACCGCTTCAATGTCGAGCTGACGAAGAGCACTCACACGTCGCTGTTCGGTGTGGAGTAGATGAATACGTTCAGGAGAGCGCTTAGCGAAGTGTGTCGCCGCTTTCGCTAATGATTTAGTGAGCCCTAAGCCTATAGAGACTGGAATACCGGTTCGATCCAAGACTCTTCGCCTTAACTCATGGGCAAAGCGAGATAGATCATAGATCGACAGCTCGCTGACATCGACAAAGGCCTCATCAATGGAATAGACCTCTACTCTCGGGCGACCGCCTTCCTCGATGAACTCACGGATCGTTTGCATAACGCGACGAGAGAGATCGGCGTAGAGGCTAAAGTTTGATGAGAAGACCGCCACTTGATGAGCCTGGAGCTTTGAGTGACATTGAAAGAAGGGCTCACCCATCTTCACCCCGAGGGATTTGACTTCTGGAGATCGGGCGATCACACAGCCATCATTGTTAGAGAGCACTGCGACTGGTCGATACCAAAGATCTGGACGGAATACACGCTCACATGAAGCGAAGAAGTGGTCACAATCGATTAAGGCATACATGGGTACGCTTAGCCTCCATTTAAGGGCGATGTATGGTGTAGCAGACCACTCCCCAGATCATGAAGTCATCTTCATGACTGACCTTGATCGGAGGATAATGAGGGTGAGCGGCGATCAGTTCACCGCCCTGTTGGTGGCGATTTAGCGTACTTCGCCAGCGTTTGACCGTAAATTCTCCGTTGAGCGCAGCGACGATCACATCACCCGATTTCGCTGATTTCGCACGATCCACGATGAGGAGGTCACCGTGATGAATCCCTGCACCGCGCATGGAGTCTCCTCTCACTCTGACAAAATAAGTGGCGTGGGGGTGCTCAATGAGCAATTCGTTGAGATCGAGCGCTTCATCTATTTGGCCCTCAGCGGGAGAGGGGAAACCGGCTTCCACACTCCATCGCATCAGCGGTAACAAGCGTGGCGCTCGTTGAGGAGAGTAAGAGAAGAATAGCATGACTTAAGCTCCTAATATTATTTATTTAAAGTGAGCAAATCGCTAGATGAAGCTCGAAGTGAAGCTCGAAGTGAAGCAAGAAATGAAGAGCCAATAAAGAGCCAATAAAGAGCCAATAAAGCAGGAAGGTAAACATATGTTCACCTGAACAAATAGTCAACGTGTATAGAACATATGTATAGTTTTTTTATAGAGCTGAGTGAGCAGTGTTATCGTGAATATGCAGGGGAGAGGTCAAGACTTGTAATAGAAGGAGAACATGTGTGATGTTATAGAGGTCTAAAACGTTCTATCTTTGAGGTGGCTCATGATCTCTAGCTTACATCGCTCTGCGCCCTATCACTCGACACGATCTATGGTGATGCTCTCGGCTTGTCTCATCACCATGCTCGCCTGTGAAAATGAGATCGACACCACTGCTAATATATTACCGACCTCACCGATCGCAGGTGAAGCCGAAGAGGCGGGTGTCGTCAGCGGTGGGAGTTCGACGACTGCGGGTGATTCGATGTCAGGAGAGGTCGTTCAAGAAGGGTGTATGAGCTGTGTCGAGGTGGGAGCTTGGTATCGCTTTACCACACTACAGCTCAACTCTATCGATGGAGGGTCGCACCCCGTGATCCCAGTGCTTAATAATCTATGGGCGGGGGACGTAGAGGCTCACTCCTTGAACGTCTTCTTCGAGATTAAGGCCATGGACGGTGATCAGATCAAGATCGGAGCGATGAACGCTGCGTGGGTCAGTGAAGAGGAAGATGATTATTGCCTGTTACCAGAAACAGCGATCGAGTTTATATTCACGCAGAGTGAATGCTCTATCGCTAACAGTGAGCCTGCGGGGATCAATATCTATGCGGGGAGCCAAGAGATCCCAAAAAATTGTTCTCCTGAAGGTGAAGCGCAGAACGCGATTCCGGTGCGTGATGTCTTATTAGAAGCTGACTTCACTGAAGACTGCGCTGAGCTCATTAATGGGAGCGTACGCAGCGCAGCGATTAAGAGGAGCGCCCTTGAAGAGACATGCTCCTGCCTCAGCCCAGTGATCGAAAGTTGCCAAGGGATAGACCCTAATTTTGAGGGGAATATGTTTGGGGAGTGCGGTGGGTGTAATACTCGCTATAACAGCCTCTCTAGGCAGCTTAACACCTTTCAACCTTTGACCTGGGAGTGTCAGGTCGATGGAGAGCAAGCGGTCTGCTTAGAGGCGAGCTTTGATGCTCGCCGACTTAGTTTCACTCCATCTGTTTGCCCCTAAGTGCAGAGTATTCGCGCTCGATCATTGCAATCTGACTCATTTTCTCATAGATAAGCACACTCTTACTCTATCGAACGAAGATCAAGTGAGCTTAATATGAAAGCAGGGATCGTCGGCCTCCCCAATGTAGGCAAGTCAACACTCTTTAACGCTCTCACCGCCGCAGGCGCTGAGAGCGCTAACTATCCATTTTGTACCATCGAGCCTAATATCGGGATTGTGAAGGTGCCCGATCCACGATTGAAGCGGATCCAGACCCACATCACGACTGATCAAGTGATCCCAGCTAGCGTAGAGATCGTAGATATCGCAGGTTTGGTTCGTGGTGCGAGTCAAGGCGAAGGGCTCGGTAACCAATTTCTAGGACATATTCGTAACGTTGACGCTATTTTACACGTCGTGCGATGTTTTGAAGAAGAGAATGTGATCCACGTAGAGGGCCGAGTCGATCCGATCGATGATATTCAGGTGATCGATACCGAGCTGGTCCTCGCTGACTTAGAGTCGGTCGAGCGTCAGATCCCCAAATTAGAGAAGAAGGTCCGTGGCGGTGACAAAGAGGCGGCCGAGCAACTCAAATTGCTGCAAGTCGCGAACGAGCTGCTACAAGAGGGACGACCGGTAAGAGCCGGGGATTGGAACGACGATCAGGTCAAGAGCTTACGTATGTCAGGCTTAATCACCTACAAACCGGTACTCTATGTCTGTAACATCGATGAAGAGGGAGCCGCTGAGGGAAATCACTTCAGTGCTAAGGTCGCGGAGCTGGCCGCTAGCGAGAATAGCCAGTGCATCCTCATCTCTGCTCAGTTCGAGGCCGAGGTCTCTGAGCTTGAAGAGGAGGAAGAGCGAAAAGAGATGCTCAGCGCTCTTGGTGTAGAAGAGACTGGCCTTGACCGCCTCGCCCAATCAGCCTACGCGCTCTTGGGTTTACAGACCTACTTCACTGCCGGTGAAAAAGAGATCCGCGCTTGGACTTTCCCTAAAGGAGCGACCGCTCCTCAGGCTGCAGGTGTGATCCATACCGACTTTGAGCGAGGATTCATTCGCGCTCAGATCTACTCTCTTGATGATCTCGAGACTCACAAAAGCGAGACCGCTCTCCGCGGTGCGGGTAAAATTCGCGCTGAAGGCAAAGAGTATGTTATGAGAGACGGTGACATCTGCCACTTCCTCTTTAACGTATAAGTATAGGGCTCCACTAGGGTTTAAGCGGCAGATGGACTAAACTAGAGAGTGAGCTAAACCGACTCAAGTTAAGGATAATGAGCTTGATCACTCCTCATCAAACAATGAGAGCTGTTGCTGGTTACCATTGGCAGGGCGTTCATTTGTAGAGGATTGAGGAGGTTGGGTGTTCTGTTCCGATTTCGGAGGGAGCAGATCAACGCTTGGGTCAGCCTCTGAGGTACCTATCTCTGAGGTACCTATCTCTGTGCTACCAACTTCTGTGTTCTCGGCCTCAGCGAGGAGCTCAATAAAAGCGGACTCAGTGAGGATGGTCACTCCATGTTTCTCGGCTTTAGTCTTCTTAGATCCAGCTTTACCTACGTCGCCAATAACGAGATAGCTAAGCTTAGCGCTAACTCCTGTCGGGGTCTGAGCGCCGAGGGCTTTGACTCTCGATTGAGCGTCGCTGCGTTTCATGGAGACTAGAGTACCGGTAAAAACAAAACTTTGCTTAGCCAAGGGAGCGTCAGCTGCTGGTGGTGCAGCAGGCGCTTCATCGAGGACTGTAATATGAGCGAGCAGCTCATCGATCAATGACTCACGACTCTTTAAGCCTCCGATAATATGCTGAGCGGTGAGCTCGCCAAAGTTATCTATATCAGCGATTGATTCAACATCGGCGAGTCGGATGGAGGCGAGGTCTAAAAATCGTCGAGCGAGAGCATGAGAGGCAGATTTACCTAAATCTTGAACGCCGAGGGCACAAAGGAAAGTGGAGAGGGGGAGCAAACGTGACTCAGAGATGCTCTCAAGCCAAGCTTTGGCACGACCCTCGCCTACCCCATCAAGGGGAAGAACATCAGCAGCCGTGAGAGTATAGAGGTCTACAGGAGTGGTGAGGATATTGGAACGAGTGAGAGTGTCGAGCCATACGCTACCGAAACCTTCGATCTTGGTGACATTGACCCAGTGACGAAGAATGGCTGCTGCTTGGGGCTCGCAAGTACCGTGAAAGCCACAGCGTAGAATATCACCTTCGATCATAGTGGGAGCGCTGAGATGTGGACATTGAGGGCAAATGAGTGGAGCCTCTAATGGTTGTGGTCCGGGAGTGACGACTGTCTCTAAGTGGGGGATGACACCTCCACGGCGCATAGCGATAACTTCAGCGCCCAAAGTTAAACCTTTAGACTTAATCATTCCCCAATGATGGAGGGTGATTCGACTGACCATCGCCCCGCTAAGTTTGACAGGTTGGACGATACCAACCGGAGTGAGTATACCATTTCGACTGACACCCCACTCAATGTCATGAAGAGTGGTCTTAGCGCTTTCACCTTGAAGTTTATAAGCGATAGCTCCTCGGGGATGGTGAGCGGTGGAGCCGAGCCTCGTATATTCCGCGGAGCGCTCAGCGCGGTATACCACTCCATCGATCTCATAATCGAGCGTATCTCGTCGTTGAACGTAACCTTCATAACCTGCTTGTAGCTCATGGCGAGATAAAACTTGGTAGGGAACCGGTTCAAATCCCCACTCTCGAGCGAGATCGAGTCTCTCTGAGGCCGTGGGCCGATCGATGCCGAAGAGGTCATAAGCAAAGAAGCGGAGACCAAGATCAGCAGCGTTTCTCTCCGTTTTACGCTTGAGAGTACCAGCAGCGGCATTACGGGGGTTAGAGAAGCGGTCCGTGAGCTGATTGAAGGCGCTCAACGGCATGTAGATCTCACCTCGAACCTCGACTTCAACACCTTGAGGAGGGATCCGCTGAGGGATACTCTGCATCGGCTCTACATTGGGAGTGATCGACTCCCCTTGAGCTCCATCACCACGGGTCGCTGCAAGGTATAACTCGCCCTGAGATGAATATCGCAAGCTACACGCGACTCCATCGATCTTAGGACTCATGATGATCGGGCCCTCAAACTTCACAGTCCATTTGAGGAGGTTTGCCTCATCATAGCATTTCTCGAGGCTGAGCATCGGCGCAGCATGGGTCACGGATTCACCAACTGTATCCGCTGTAGAAGGGCCTAGTTCATCAAGAACTGGTGAATCTGAAGCTAGAGTTCGTAATCGCTCAACAAGTCGATCATAGTCATAGTCGCTAATCGTCGGAGCATCTTGATCCCAATAGCGATGGTTATGGGCTTTGAGTTCTGACTCTAGGCGAGATACACTCCACGCTTCCCATCCCTCGGAGAGAGGATGAGGCAGCGTTTGATCAGGAGAGGTAGGCGGGTGAATAGTCAAGAGGATCTCCTTAGCAACATGTGTTGCTGAGCAGAGTCTCTGAGGCGCCCAGCTCTGCCTCTTCACCTTGTAGAGTGTTATATCATTCGTCTACAGAGGGTGTATGGACAGAGGCGATGATGAGGTTCTTAGGCCTCAGCGCTCTCTCCTGCGGTCTCGTCAACAGCAGATAGATCTTCATTGAGGGTACCGAGATCGTAATCGACAAACTGGATGATCGCCATCTGGGCATTATCGCCGAGGCGAGTACCGGTGCGCATGATCCGAGTATAGCCGCCTGGTCGCTCAACAAATCGCTCACCAAGCTCATTAAAGAGCTTGTAAAGTGCGTCGCGTCCGCGGACAAACTTGCCCGCTTGGCGGATTGCTGCCACGCGGTCTGCGGGATCTACCTGTCCATCAACATTCTTCTTAGCTAGGGTGACCAACTTCTCAATCATAGGTCGCATCTCTTTAGCCTTAGAGATCGTAGTTACGATCTGCTCCTCTTCAATCATAGAGGTGACTAAATTACGGAACATCGCCTTACGATGCGAAGGGTTGCGGCCGAGTTTTCTTCCTGATTTACGGTGACGCATCTTTCATCTCTTCTCTTTCAACCTACATTAGGTTGAGGTTTTAGGGTGTCATTGGAGCGAAAACACTCGCCTATGACTCATCTCCACAAAAGCGGATTGAGCGAGGCAGACATCCAAATGTTAGTTATAAAACGTGTAAGCTAGGGGGGGTGTACCTTAAGTAGAGGTGAGTGTCTAGTAGGAGACACGCCTCTTTCATCAATTCGTAACTCAGCTCTCTTTAGGGGGGGTCCAATCGACCTTCATCCCAAGTGAGAGGTTCTTAGAGTCAAGTATCTCCTTGAGCTCACGAAGTGATTTGCGACCAAAGTTTTTGGTCTTGAGCATATCCTGCTCAGTGCGCTGTACCAGCTCACCGATATAGGAGATGTTAGCTGACTTGAGACAGTTAGAGGAACGAACTGAGAGCTCAAGCTCATCGACCTGCTGATCGAGGTAGTGGCGGGTGCTCTCTTCTGGCTCATCCGCAGCGATCTCCATATACTCTTCGATCTCTTCTTGGAACTGAGCGAAAATCCCCATTTGCTCTTTGAGGATCTTAGCGCCAAGGGCGAGGGCGTCTCGAGGAGCGACGCTTCCATCACCATCGATCTCTAATTCGAGACGATCAAAATCAGTTCTTTCGCCAACGCGAGCAGAACCGATACGAAAGTTAACTCGATCGATAGGACGATAGATGGCGTCGATGGGGATCATCCCAGGACTCGTGGTGCTCGGTACGTTAAGTGGTGGGACGTTAGCTTTGGTCCCATCTAGCCCTTTAACGGCGTTCCGTTCATGATCGATATCAGGGAACTTAGTTTTTTGCTCTTCGGTAGGGGTATATCCGTAATTAGAATCAACCCAAAGTTCCATTTTGAATGATGCTCCTCGGCTAAGCGTCGCGATGCGATGCTCAGGGTTGAGAACATGAATCAATGGTTCGCCCTCAGAGTCGAGAGCGAGCGAAGTGTCTATATCAGCAGCGGTAACAAAGTAGTTATCTCCGGTACCTCTAGACATATCGGGAGTGATATTAATCGATAGTCGGATAGGCTCTTCACGCTGATAACGGAAACGCACCTTCTTAAGGTTGAGGATGACCATGGTCACATCCTCAATCACATGAGGCACAGTGCTAAACTCGTGCTTAATATCTGGGATACGGATCATCACGATCGCCGCGCCATGAAGAGATGATAAGAGCACACGCCTAAGCGAGTTGCCGACAAACACTCCAAAGCCAGGAGCGAGAGGCTCGATCACAAAGATCCCACTGTTAGTGGTCTCTTGACGAGTCTGAACTTCTTGAGGGAAGATCAGCTTACTCCAAGTGTTGTCGATAACGGATTGGGTCTCCATAGGGACTCCTCGTAATGAACCTAAGTGGGTGAAGTAACTCTTGAGAAGGGGCATATAAAGTTTACGCCCTCACGGGCGTCACTTAACGCACAGCGGCGTTGATATGCATGACGGATAGTAAGCTCGCCGAAACGAGATACTCCGATCAGACGCGGCGGCGCTTTGGTGGGCGACAACCGTTGTGGGGCACTGGGGTTACGTCGCGAATCAAGGTCACGCGTAAACCAACCTGTGCGAGAGCGCGCAGGGCAGCTTCGCGACCTGCTCCGGGACCTTTGACGAAGACCTTAAGGGTCTTCATGCCATGCTCCATCGCCCGACGTCCAGCGTCTTCAGCGGCAAGCTGTGCAGCGAAAGGAGTGCTTTTACGGCTCCCCTTGAACCCCTTAGATCCAGAAGAGGACCAAGAGATGACATCGCCTTGCAGATCACTGATGGTGACAATGGTGTTGTTAAATGTGGACTGGATGTGCGCAAGGCCAGATTGGATATTCTTGCGGACCTTCTTTTTGGTCTTTGAGCCTGAGTACTTGGACATCGCTTACTTCTTCTTCTTTGGTACGATCTTACGAGGGCCCTTACGAGTACGGGCATTAGTTCGGGTGCGTTGACCGCGGACGGGAAGTCCACGACGGTGACGCAGCCCACGATAGCAACCGAGGTCCATCAATCGTTTAATATTGGACTTCACATCGCTGCTGAGCTCGCCCATCACCTTGTAATTCCGCTCGATATGATCACGGATTTCGCGTACTTCACTATCAGTGAGGTCACGTACTCGGCGACTGGGGTCGAGACCCAGACTGTCAATGATTTTATTAGAGGTTGTTCGCCCGATCCCATAGATATAGGTCAGAGCGATCACCAAACGCTTTTTAGGGTCTAAATCTACCCCTGCAATGCGTGCCATAAGGTTCTCCTTATCCTTGCCGTTGCTTGTGTCGAGGGTCATCGCAGATCACGCGCACTTTGCCGTGTCTACGAATGACTTTGCACTTGGGACAAATCTTCTTTACCGAAGCGCGTACTTTCATGTTCTTACTCACTTTTCTTTCCGCTAAGCGGGAGGCGATGAGTCGCCAAATTTTTACTTCAAGATCGAGACCTCTAAAGAGAGGCTCTGTGAAGAATCAATAGTTGTATATCTCTAGGAGAGAAAAGACCGAAAAGGTCAAGTTAAATCGCTTCACTTTCGCGAATCTTTTTGGTGCGCTCAGTATTGAGATCGCTGTAATTTGCCTCATAGAGATAGCTCTCGATCTGCAGAATCGTATCTAACGCGACTGAGACGACAATCAAAAGTGATGTACCACCGAAGTAGAAGCTCACCTTAAATTGTTCTTGTACAAACATCGGTATGATGCAGACCGCAGCGACATAGAGCCCACCAGCGAAGGT
The DNA here is from genome assembly GCA_943788935.1 of uncultured bacterium. Taxonomy (GTDB): domain Bacteria; phylum Myxococcota_A; class Bradymonadia; order UBA7976; family VGTA01; genus CAKZRU01. The sequence goes on from CALSSE010000004.1 coordinate 69,547, forward strand.
GAGTCTCGTGAGGACACGGTCGATGTACTCAGCGGTCATCTTACCGGGGCGAATCCCCGGAACATTACCACCTTGCCGTCGTAAGTTCTCCGCCACATCTACTGGGCTGAACATTACAGCAGTGTAGAAGTAGCAGAAGAAGATATTGAGGGCACTGAAGACGAGAATGTAGAGCCAACCGCCCGGTACAAGCGCATCGTTAATCGCGTTAAAGAATCCAGTACCTACCCAAGACCCAAGAGTGGATGGGAACATCAGCAAGGACGAAGCGAAGATCGGTGGAATAACCCCAGCCATATTTATACGTAATGGGAGGTGAGAGGTCTGCGCTTGGCTGACACTGTTACCTACCATACGTTTAGCATACTGGATGGGGATACGATACTGGGCGCGCTCGATAAATACGATGAACATAATCACCATTAAGACCAAAGCGATCAACAAGATCAATCCACTCTGTTCTATATTACCAAGCTCTGTCAAAGCATCAGGGAGACCGGACACAATACCGGCAAAGATGATTAGACTCATCCCATTACCAATACCGCGCTCTGTGATCTGCTCACCGAGCCACATAATGAAAGCGGTCCCTGTGGTGAGCGTGAGCACTGACATCATCCTGAAGCCCATACCGGGTGTCTGGACGATGCTTCCACCTAAGCTCTCGAGATAGGTCGCGATAAAATAACCTTGGAATATCGCTAAGCCAATGGTCGAGTATCTCGTCCATTGGTTAATTTTCTTACGCCCCGCCTCACCTTCTTTATTGAGCTTATCTAGCGCGGGGATAACCACGGTCAATAGCTGAAAGATGATGGAGGCCGAGATGTAAGGCATGATACCGAGCGCAAAAACACTCAGTTGCTTGATCGCGTTACCACTAAAGGTATTGAAGAGGCCTAAAAAGCCTGCAGCTTCACCACCGGTGAAGAACTCAGCCATCGCGGCGCGATCAACTCCAGGTAGGGTGACAAAAACGCCGATTCGGTAGACAGCGAGCATGGTAAGCGTAAATAAAATACGCTTTTTAAGCTCAGGAATACCGAATACACGGGCGAGGATAGATTTTGACTCGTGAGTGGCCAAGATACTCTCCTATGATTAGTCGACGGTCTGTCGAATCATACTCTTAATAGAGAAGCGCCAGTCAAAGAATCTAACTTAGACTAGGCGCATGTTGTTCATAAAGGTGGTCTACTCAAGCCTGCTCAGCAGAATTTTTTGCCTGACCACCAGCCTGTGCGATTGCTTCAGCTGCTTTCGCGCTGAATTTATCTGCATAGACAACAAGAGCAGTTTTCAGCTCGCCATCACCCAATACCTTAAGGAGGCTTGGGCCTTTTTTGATCATGCCACGCTCCCGAAGATAGTTAATATCTATCTCGGTGTTGGCGTCGATCTCGGCGAGTTGACCGATGTTAATGATCGCGTATTCTACGCGATTGCGGCTGACGAACCCACGTTTGGGGAGACGCCGGTGGAGGGGCATTTGCCCACCCTCGAAACCACGCTTAGGCTTACCCATGCCCTGACGTGCCTTCTGACCTTTGTGGCCGACACCTGCAGTCTTACCAAGACCAGATGACTCACCACGACCGACTCGCTTTTTCTTTCTGATTGATCCCTCTTGGGGACGCAATTGACTTAGCTCACTCATCGCCTTTATCCGTTCTCGACTACCGACCACTCAATCAAGTGGTTGACCTTATTGATCATACCACGGATCGCAGGGGTGTCGTTTAATATGCGCTCTTGATTGATCTTGGTAAGGCCCAAGCCGCGCAGTGTATCTCGTTGACGCTGTGAGCGACCAATGCCGCTCTTGCGTTGTATTACCTTGATCTTCATCAGGTTCTCCTAAGTGATTACGGGATGCTGTATCCCATCTCCTCGACTGATTTGCCACGTACAGCGGACATCTCATCGGGAGATACGAGGTTCTTAAGGCCGTCAACGGTCGCATAAACAACGTTATGGGCGTTGTTACTACCGATGCATTTGGTCAGGACGTTGCTCACACCCGCCGCTTCAAGGATCGCGCGAACTGCGCCACCAGCGATAACGCCAGTACCTTGACTCGCAGGACGGAGGAGGACATTACCCGCTCCGTGGATCCCTTGAATAGTGTGGGGGATAGTACCGTTTTGTAGCGGCACGGTGAACATTGAGGCTTTAGCGCGCTCATTGCCCTTACGGATCGCCTCAGGGACCTCGTTCGCTTTACCGAGTCCGACGCCTACGCGACCATTTTGGTCACCGACGACGACGAGCGCGCTGAAGCTGAAACGACGACCACCCTTAACAACCTTAGCGACGCGATTAATCGCGACGATCTTGTCGACCAAATCGGTCTCTTCATTTTTTTGGTACGCCAATGTTACTCTCCGTTTGGGGTTAGGTGGCCACTCTCCCTCATGAGGTCACGAGGTGGTGAGAGCGTGGCTTGTAACCCAAGAGGGGTTCTCTGTCAATACTATTGAATGGATTCGGTGAGGGAAGGCTTAGAAAGCCAAGCCACCCTCGCGAGCTGCCTCAGCGACTGCTTTGACTCGCCCGTGGTAGATGAAGCCGTTACGATCGAAGACCACAGTAGTGATCTCTTTAGCGATGGTCTTCTGTGCGATCAGCTTACCGACAAGCTGTGCTCTCTCGATCTTCTCTTTACCAGCGAGGTCCTCACGGATCTCAGGGCTCTGAGTAGAGGCTGAGACGAGAGTCTCGCCAGTGGTGTCGTCGATAACCTGCGCGTAAATGTGCTTGCTCGAGCGAAAAACGCTGAGACGAGGACGAGCGCCGGTGCCGTTAACACGCTTACGAATAGAGTACTTGCGACGTATGCGGGTAGCGTTTCTTTTTCTATCTGCTGCCATGATTCTCTCCTATATTCCTCGGGTGGATCAACGTCCGCCAGACTTACCATCTTTACGACGGATGACTTCGTCGACGTACTTCACGCCCTTCCCTTTATAAGGCTCAGGGGGACGGAAAGAACGAATCTTAGCAGCGGAGCTGCCAACAGCTTGCTTATCAGCGCCAGAGACGGTGAGCTTGGTTTTGCCATTAAGAGTGATCGACACTCCCTCTGGAATCTCATAATAAATGGGATGACTGTAACCAAGGTTGAAGACAACGTAGTTGCCTTTAGTCTCGACGGTATAACCTACACCATTAATCTCAATACCGCGTGAGAATCCGGTGGATACACCGGTGACTAGGTTAGAGACGAGGGTACGTGCGAGACCATGCATAGCGCGAGCCTTCTGCTCATCACTTGCGCGGTTCACAATAATGTTACCCTCTTCTTGAATAACGCTTACGAGGGGGGGCAGTGGATAACTCAGGCTCCCTTTGGGACCCTTAGCGCTCACTGTGTCCTCGGATAGCTCTACGGTGACCCCTTTGGGGACGACGATCTGGAGCTTACCAATACGTGACATATGGATTTTCCTTACTGAGATATTCTTAAAGAACGCTTACCAGATAGAGCAGACATGCTCTCCACCAATGCCGGTTTGACCAGCTTGAACGTCGGTCATCACACCTTGAGAGGTAGAGATGATAGCGACGCCGAGGCCATTGCGGACACGGGGGAGGTTACCTGACTTTACATAAGTACGGCGACCAGGACGTGAGATACGCTGGAGCTGAGTGATCGCAGGCTTACGGCTGCTCTCATCGTACTTAAGGTAGACGCAGATCATGCCTTGCTTATCGTCGTTTACGAACTTGAAGTTCTTTATAAACCCCTCCTCTTTGAGGAGGTAAACGATACGCAGCTTCATGTTAGAAGCAGGTATGTGAACGGTATCTTTACTCATAGCGAGAGCGTTGCGCACACGCGTTAAAAGATCGGAGATAGGGTCAGTCATTCCCATGATTGATTTCCTCTATTATATGTAGGGACGGGGTACACTACTCAGGAGAGTAATGCCGTCGTCTCAAGTAGCGGCGTCTACGTTTAACGCTTGCTAGATTTACGGAAAGGCATGCCGATGTGAGAGAGCAATGAACGAGCCTCTTCGTCGGTATTGGCGGTGGTTACGATGGAGATATTAAGCCCCTTGATCTTATTGATCTTATCGTAATCAATCTCTTGGAAGATGATGTGCTCTTGGATACCCATTGAGAAGTTTCCACGACCATCAAAGCCTTTAGGGTTGATCCCTCGGAAGTCTCGAACGCGAGGGAGCGAAATGCTGATCAAGCGATCAAGGAACTCCCACATACGGTCGCGACGAAGCGTCACGGAGGTGCCGATAGGCATCCCTTCGCGGAGCTTAAAGGTCGCTATGGAACGTTTGGCACGAGTAACGACAGCATGTTGACCCGCGATCATAGTCAGCTCAGCTTGAGCATCTTCAATAATCTTGGGGTTTTGAGTCGCCTCACCAAGGCCCATATTAAGGACGACTTTCGTAACCTTTGGGACCTGGTGATTGTTAGAGTAGCCAAACTCTGTCTTTAGAGCAGTACTGATCTCTTCTTGATATTTTGTCTTGAGACGGGGTGTCATGCGCTCTCACCTCTCTGTGGCTCAGGGACTCGGGTGAGCTCGCCACCCTGTTTGAGGAAAACACGTACCTTTGCGATACGACTCGGCGCTTCCGAGAAGGTTGCGACAGCGTCGGCCTTGCTCGTATACAATGCTTCATCTTGCCCAATAAATCGATGTCCAACGCGGTAACCGCGTCCGTCTTCCTCTGAGTAGAGGCGGACGTTTGAGACATGAATCGGAGCTGATTTAGTGATGCGGCCACCCTCATTCATCTGCGAGGGCTTTTGGTTGCGTACCACTTGGTTCACACCGTCAACGTAAACGCGTTGGCGCTCACGGTCGACGCGGATGACACGGCCGGTCTTGGTTTTGTCTCTGCCGGCGATGACCTCTACGAGGTCTCCAGTCTTGATGTCCATGGTTTGTGTCCTATCAGTTTATTCAAAGAAAGTTACACCGAGTGGTGCACCTCTCGTGGTCCGCTCATGCGGACTGAATCTGTCTTTCGCACTAAGATTGACCAATCGGTTTGGCGAATCCGAACCGCTTGATATAACTCTGAGGCTTCACTTGCAAGTGAAAACTTCAGTTATCTTCACTCTCCTGCAAAAAGATAGGGATCTCTTTGCAGGGAGTAAAGTGTTCGTCGACTCTCTCGAGTCTTAGAGCACCTCGCGGGCGAGGGAGACGATCTTCATAAAGCCTGCGCCGCGGAGCTCACGAGCGACGGGGCCAAAGACGCGTGTGCCTACCGGCTCATTAGCGTCATTAATGAGGACCGCTGAGTTTACATCAAACTTGATGTAAGACCCATCTTTACGACGGATCTCTTTGCGAGTTCGAACGACAACTGCGCGACGCACAGAGCCTTTCTTAACGCGAGAGTTAGGGCTCGCTTCACGCACACTCACTACGATAACGTCTCCGACTGAGGCGTACTTTCGCTTAGAGCCCCCAAGAACCTTGATGCACATGAGCTTCTTGGCGCCTGAGTTATCGGCGGCGGACATTGTGGATTGAGTTTGAATCATGATTCACCTCTGCTTTGAGCAGCCTTAGAGCACAGGAGCGCGCTCGATGATGTTCTTGAGGCGCCAGCGCTTATCGCGGCTTAGCGGACGACATTCTTCGATGAGTACGGTGTCTCCACGACGCGCATTATTAGTCTCATCATGAGTCTTATACTTTACGCGTTTACGGACGTACTTCTTATAGACAGGGTGCATAACCTTCTCATCGATCTGGACCACAATGGTTTTCTCCATGCGATCACTGACTACGATCCCTTGACGGTTTTTGCGCTGTCTGTATTGTGTTTCGGTTTGGGTAGCTTCGCTCATGTTGAACCTCAGGCTTCCTTCGCCACGAGCTGACGCTCGCGCAGGATGGTCTCAATACGGGCGATGTCTCGACGGTTCACGCGGAGCGCGGCGCTGTCTTGAAGCTGCCCAGTGTAGTGCTGGAAACGAAGATCGAATGCCTGACGTCGGCGCTCTTGGTTGAGCGTCTCGAGCTCTTCCGTCTTCATCTCTCTTAAGTCTTTTGTGATAAGCGGCTTCATATTACTGTCCTCGCTTTAGGAAGCGGGTCTGAAAAGGGAGCTTGTGGGCAGCGAGGCGGAAGGCCTCACGAGCCACATCCTCAGACACACCCTCCATCTCATAGAGAACGCGTCCGCGGCTGACAGGACAAGCCCATAGCTCTACAGGACCTTTACCCTTACCCATACGGGTCTCAGCAGGGCGCTTGGTGATTGGCTTGTCAGGGAAAACACGAATCCAGATTTTTCCTTGACGCTTAGTGTAACGGGTCATCGCGATACGAGCTGCCTCGATTTGTCGCGCTGTGAGTAACCCACTGCTGGTCGCTTGGAGTCCGAAATCACCGAAGTTGATATCAGTCCCCCCCTTGGCTACGCCACGGATGCGACCCTTGTGTTGCTTACGAAATTTGGTCTTTTTTGGAGATAACATGTGTCAACCTCAGCGTACTGTCTTGCCTTTGGAGGTGTCGAGCACCTCGCCTTTGAAGATCCAGCACTTAATCCCGATCACCCCATAGGTGGTGTGAGCGAGAGCAGTGCCGTAGTCAATGTCAGCGCGGAGCGTGTGAAGTGGCACACGTCCGTCGAGATACCACTCATAGCGTCCCATCTCAGCGCCACCAAGGCGGCCAGATGCAGAGACGCGAATTCCCTTTGCGCCAGCTTTCATGCAGTTTTGCATGGTTCGCTTAAGCGCTCGGCGGAATGCGACGCGGTTCTCGAGCTGCAACGCGACACTCTCAGCGACGAGAGTCGCATCGAGGTCAACTTTACGAACTTCCTCGATACTGAGGAAAACTTCGCTGTTGGACAGCTTGCTGAGCTGATTCTTAAGCTCACGGTGTGATTTACCGTCAGCGCCAATGATTTGGCCGGGGCGAGGACTAAAAATCGTCACCTTTACCATATCGGACTTACCGACGCTCTCACTACGCAGACGCTCGATCTCTACGCGAGAGATACCGGTCTTATAGAGCTTCTTTTTAATGTAGTTACGGATCTTGATATCCTCGTGGAGCCAAGTCGCGTACTTCTTCTCTTCAAACCACTTGGAGCTCCAGGTACGGATGATGCCAAGTCGAAAACCAATCGGGTGTGTTTTCTGGCCCATTTTGTCCTCCTTAACCCTTCACACCGAGCACACAGGTGACGTGGCTCGTGCGTTTGTTGATGCGAGTAGCGCGACCCATCGCACGGGGTCGAAAACGCTTGAGGGTTGGACCCTCGTTGACGTAAATCTCTTTGACGTAGAGCTTGTCTGCGTCAAGAGTGTCATCACTGTTCTCAGCGTTAGCCTTAGCGCTAGCGATCAGCTTGCTGATCGGCTCGCTGGCAGCGCGACGAGTGACTGCGAGCGCGAAGATCGCGTCCTCAACATCTTTGCCGCGGACGATGTCAGCGACTAGACGAGTCTTTCGAGCTGAGATACGTAGGAAACGAAGTGTAGCTTTCATTACTTCTTCTTTCCTTTCTTATCGGCGATGTGGCTGCGGAAGTTGCGAGTAGGCGCGAACTCACCGAGCTTGTGGCCGATCATATCTACAGAGACTGAGATAGTGATAAACTTTTTGCCATTATGTATGGCGAAGTGCATGCCTACAAAGTCAGGCATAATCATGGTGCTTCTAGACCAAGTCTTGATGACGATATGTCCGCCGTCAGCCTTAGCCTTCTGCACCTTCTTCCAAAGTGATGGGTCTACAAATGGACCCTTACGAAGTGAACGTGGCATCAGTCAGTTTCCTCTACTACTTGCTGTTACGACGACGAACAATAAATCGATCAGATCGCTTATTCTTACGAGTCTTTTTACCCTTGGTTGGAACACCCCATGGAGTCACAGGGTGACGACCTCCAGAAGTGCGACCCTCACCACCACCATGTGGGTGGTCGACAGGGTTCATCGCTACACCTCGGACCTTAGGACGGTTACCGAGCCAACGGCTACGACCGGCTTTACCGATCTTGATATTACCATGCTCAGAGTTACCGACTTGACCGATGGTCGCTCGGCAATTCAAGTGAACCATTCGGACCTCACCAGAAGGTAGACGGAGCTGACTCCAGTCACCATCTTTAGCGAGGAGCTGTGCGGCTACACCTGCAGCGCGGCACATTTTAGCGCCAGCACCGATCTTAAGCTCTACGGCGTGAACGAGTGTACCGAGTGGGATGTTGCGGAGCGGGAGGCTATTCCCTGGTCTTACATCAGCGTTACGTGCGCTGACGAGTGTTTGACCGACCTCAACACCTTGGGGAGCGAGTATATAACGACGCTCACCATCGGCATAGGTTAACAGCGCAATACGGGCGCTGCGGTTTGGATCATACTCGATGGTGCTGACCTTTGCGGGGATGCCGTACTTGTCACGACGGAAATCGATAACGCGGTAGCGGCGCTTGTGTCCACCGCCACGGCGACGCATAGTGATCCGACCGTAAACGTTACGACCAGCCTTTTTGCGAAGCGCGCGGGTAAGTGATTTGAGTGGGCCTGCCGCGGTTACTTCAGCGAAATCGCTGCTGCTCATTCCACGACGACCCGGGGAGGTCGGCTTAAACTTCTTTACACCCATGACTTACTCCTCTCCCTCTTGCTCGAAGTCATCGAACTGGTCCATGAGGTCGAGCGCTTCAATCGTCTCTCCTTCATTGAGAGTGACGACAGCCTTTTTCCAATTGGGACGCTTGCCACTGAATCGACCAATGCGTCTGGTTTTGCCGCGAACGATAAGGGTGTTTACAGATGAAACACTCGCCTCAAGTAAGTGCTCTACGGCTTTACGGATCTCGATCTTATTAGCGTTCATGTCGACCTCAAAGGTGACTTGATTGAGCGCTTCACGGAGAGAGATAGTCTTCTCGCTGATGATCGGACGGCGGATAATGTTGAATATGCTTTTATTACTCATGATTAACCGAGGACCTCCTGGAGGTGATTAACCTCAGGCTCGCGGATGATGAGGAAGCGGTGGTTCAACACGTCAAAAAGGTTGAGACCTTCGACCGCGAGGTAGTTCACGCGGGGTAGATTCTGAACGGAGCGCTTGAGATTCAAGAGCTGCTCATCAGACTCTGCGCGTGGGCCAAGGATAAGAGCATGACCGCTCTCACTACGGCGCTTGCTCTGGCTGGGGTCAGCGACAAGACTATTAAAGATCGCCGCAGCGTTCTTAGTCTTGACCTCGCTCATGCCTAGATCACGTACCACGAGCAAACGACCTTCTTGAGCGCGCTTGCTGAGTGCACAACGAAGCGCCGCGCGGCGGAGCTTCTTGTTTATGCTATAGGCATAACTGCGTGGTTTTGGACCGTGAACGATACCACCACCTACGTGGTTAGGAGCGCGGCGTGAACCTTGACGAGCACGGCCGGTCCCCTTTTGGCGATATGGCTTGGCGCCACCACCGGAGACTTCGCTACGACCTTTAGTATTAGCAGTCCCGGCGCGACGTCGCGCGAGCTGCCATTTAACGACCTCGTAAAAGAGGTATTCTTTGACCTCAGTATTAAAGATCGCGTCATTGACTTCGATCTCACCTACTTCGGCGCCTTCTAGATTGACAACTTTAAGCTGTGCCATTTTTATATTCCTCCTAAACCTATCTCAGCTCTTAAGCTTAACGCTCACCCCGGAGGAGAGCTCAAGCTTAGTGAGGGCGTCGATAGTCTCTCGAGTGGGCTCGAGGATGTGGAGGAGTCGCTTGTGAGTTCGAATCTCGAACTGCTCACGGCTCTTCTTGTTGACGTGTGGACCGCGGAGTACCGTATAACGGCTAATACTCGTTGGTAAGGGTATCGGGCCAGCGACCTTAGCGCCCGTCTTCTGGACGAGCCCAACGATGTCTGCTGTAGAGACATCGAGGAGCTTATGATCGTAAGCCTTCAAACGGATACGAATCTTGTTGTTCTGAGGTGACATAGGTGTCGTCTCCTTCATTGTAGTTCTGAACGCGATATGCGCCACCGTTGGCGCAAAACACGGCTCCCTCTCGCTATGGATCTCAACGAAAGGCGCCCTTCTATATAGCGTTTTCTGCTCAAGGTCAATACTCTAGAGGTAAATTCTCAACATTTATTGCATGTTGAGGGTGAATGACTGAACAGTTTGACCATAAACGATTGAAGAGTGAGAGGCTTTAGAAAGGAAGGTAAGAGAGTTTTCCTGCTGACTTCATCGCGCCACTTCGCTGACCCCTTTGAAGCTGGCCGGTCGGCGAGGAACATTAATTACCCCTATCAATGAGGATTTAAAGCAACTCAGTAGCCGAGTATATTTTTTACGACATCGGGGCCTGCAGGGGCATATTTCTCAAAGCTCATAGTAGAGCGTCCGCGGCCATGAGTGATCGTTCGCAATCGTGTGGCGTAACCCATCATCTCTTCTAAGGGGACAAGAGCGCTTACAACTTGTGACTTGGCGCGGGGAGTAAATCCGGAGATCTCCCCTCTCCTACTATTAATATCACCGATCACCGACCCCATGTCTTCGTCTTCAGGTAGTGTCACCTCGAGTTTCATAAAAGGTTCTAGCAAGATTGGTGAAGCGGCATTGCAGGCCTCACGGAAAGCTTGCACCGCTGCTACTTGATATCCAGCCTCGCTAGAGTCCGAGTCATGGAACCGAGCGGAGAGTAAGGTCACTTTGAGGTCAACCATCGGATAACCAGCGAAGCATCCTGATTGGTAAACAGACTCGACACTTTGCTGGATCACTTGTAGGAATGGCTCTATAGATGAAGCACTTTCACGATTTTCAAAACTAAATCCGTCGCCATTATCGGCAGGTTCTACCTTGATCACGCAGTGTCCAAATTGACCCTTACCCGTAGTTGCAGGTCTCTCAAAGAGTCCTTCGGCCTGCCCTTCATGACTTACAGTCTCTCGGTAGGCGACCCTCATTTTACCGACGTTAGCGGCCACATTGTAGTCGTCTGAAAGCCTACGCACCAAGACCTCGAGGTGGAGTTCACCCATTCCGGCTATTAAGGTCTGTCCCGTCTCTGGGTCTGTTAAGACTTGAAATGATGGATCCTCTAAAGCGAGTCGAGAGAGAGCGTTACTGAGTTTATCTTGATCAGCCGTGGTCTTTGGCTCGATGGCGACCCTCATCACTGGGATTGGGAATTCAATGTTCTCTAAGAGGAGCCGCTGTTTATCATCACACAGAGTGTCGCCGGTTGCTGCTTCTTTAAAGCCAACGACCGCCACGATATCACCAGCGTATGCGACATTGATCTCTTCGCGTTGATTAGCGTGCATACGTAAAAGTTTGTTAATGCGCTCTCGTTTGCCTTTATTAGCGTTAAAGAACGCTTTACCTGACTCAAGTGTACCCGAATAGACTCGTACAAAAGAGAGTAAGCCATAGCTATCACTGACGATCTTAAACACTAGAGCCGACAGTGGAGCATCATCATCAGCTTGACGAGTTGTGGTGTTCTCTGTCAGCTGTTTGCCTCTGATCTCAAGCCCTTGAACCATCGGCACGTCTAGCGGAGAAGGTAGGTAAGTGATCACTGCGTCGAGGAGAGTTTGGACCCCCTTGTTTTTGAAAGCAGAGCCACAAAAGACTGGCGTCGCTTTCATCGATAAGGTGACTCGGCGTAAGGCTGCGCGGATCTCTTGAGTATTAGGCTCTCCCATGAGGGTGATCTCGGTAAACTCTTCATCGAGCTCAGCGAGGCTATCGAGCATTAGTTCTCGGCGGAGTTCACACTCTTCGGTCAGCTCCTCATCACCCCACTCTTCAAGTGAAGAACGCTCATAGTCAGCACCCAAGCTATCATCATTCCATAAGATACATTCTCGTTCGATGAGGTCTACTACCCCGCGAAATTCAGACTCTGCGCCAATAGGGTGTTGGCATTGCAGTGGAGTAGCTTCTAAGCGATCGATGAGCGCATCTATATTAGCATCAATCTCAGCGCCTACTCGGTCGAGCTTATTGACGAAGATAATCCGTGGCACGTGATAGCGATTCGCTTGCTCCCAGACTGTCTCAGTCTGAGGCTCTACGCCGGCTACTCCATCGAGGACGGTGATCGCCCCATCCAAAACTCTTAAACTTCTCTCGACTTCGACTGTGAAATCAACGTGCCCTGGTGTATCGATAATATTAATGGTGTGCTCTGCCCACTCGCAAGTGGTGGCCGCGGAGGTAATGGTGATCCCTCTCTCTTGCTCTTGAGTCATATAATCCATGATGGCTGTGCCTTCATGAACTTCGCCAAGTTTATGACTCTTCCCAGTGTAGTACAAAATACGCTCAGTTGTCGTCGTCTTACCGGCATCAATATGCGCCATGATTCCGATATTGCGGACCCGTTGCAGTGGTTGTTTACGACTCATCTTTATCACTCTCGTTGGTCAATGAGGGGAGAGGGAGAGTGGAAAATCTGCTCAACCACATCATCCGCTTGACGTTTAATCTAGGTGTTTACATCACTAGATACTAAACGAGCGTGAGGGAAGCCCTCACGCTCGGATAGAAAACTTTAGCGGCGTTTTACATTAAGGGTTGGCCCATGGTTGAGCCAACGCTTAGGTCACGCCTCAGGCTAGTCGATCGTTCGCCTTACCAGCGATAGTGAGCGAAAGCCTTGTTCGCTTCTGCCATTTTGTGAGTATCTTCACGCTTTTTGACAGAATTCCCGCGCCCTTGTGAGGCATCGTAGAGCTCAGCAGCTAGCTTCTCGGCCATGGTACGCTCACCACGGTTACGAGCGTAGTTGATAAGCCAACGCATACCGAGGGCAGTTCGACGTGCACCACGGATCTCTACAGGTACTTGATAAGTAGAACCACCGACGCGACGACTCTTTACCTCTACCATTGGCTTAACGTTCTCGATCGCCTTCTTAAAGACTGCGATCGCGTCTTCTTCCCCGCTCTTCGATTTGAGTAAATCGAGAGCGTCATAGACGATTCGCTCAGCGACAGACTTCTTGCCACGAAGCATAAGGTTGTTCATGAACTTGGCGAGGGTCTCGTCACCGTATTTTGACTCGGGAAGGATTTTCCGCTTGGGGACTTCTCTGCGGCGTGGCATGGGTGCCTCCTAAATATTTTTTGAGGTTTAACGCGCCTTGTGGCGCAGAGTAAATTATTTCTTTGGTCGCTTAACGCCGTACTTGGAGCGTCCTTGGTTACGACCGTTATCTACACCAGTGGTGTCAAGAGTCCCACGAACGATGTGATATCGGACACCGGGTAGGTCTTTAACACGACCACCGCGTACGAGGACGACTGAGTGCTCTTGAAGGTTGTGCTTTTCGCCTGGAATATAGCTCGTGACCTCTATCCCGGAGGTGAGGCGGACACGGGCTACTTTTCGCATCGCGGAGTTAGGCTTCTTAGGGGTGGCGGTGTAGACACGAACACACACACCGCGACGCTGAGGACAAGCCTTTAGCGCGGGGGTCGAAGTCTTCTTCGACTTAGCTTGACGGCCTTTGCGGACAAGTTGGCTGATTGTTGGCATCAGGATCTCACTGTATTGAGGTGAGCTTAGGTGTTCGCTCACGTTGGTTTTACGTAATCAATATAGATTAATAATGGGGGCTCTCGGCTGTTGTGATCTCAGGCGGGGTCGCCAAAGGTCACTACATACAGGAGCGGAGGTGCATTATAGGAGAGGAGTAGGGTACGTCAAGCCCCAAAAGGCATGAATTCGACATTAATCACAAGTTCTTTACATGAACAGGGGATAAAAGCTCGAGTCGCACTTTAGTCCTCGTTGTCCATCTTGAGGAGCTCAATGTCGAGCGCGAGGCTCTTCAGCTCTTGAATCAAGACGCGGAATGACTCGGGGAGACCACTGCGAAGCTCATACTCACCCTTGACGATTGACTCATACATCTGAGTTCGGCCCTTCAAGTCATCAGACTTAACGGTGAGGAATTCCTTAAGGGTATAAGCGGCCCCATAAGCCTCCATCGCCCAGACTTCCATCTCACCAAGTCGCTGACCACCAAATTGGGCCTTACCACCTAGAGGTTGCTGGGTAACTAAGCTGTAGGGTCCAGTCGAGCGAGCGTGGATCTTCTCATCGACGAGGTGGTGTAGCTTGAGGACATACATGACACCCACGGTGACACGATTGTCAAAAGGCTCACCAGTACGACCATTGAACAATGTACTACGGGCATCTGTTCTTAAGCCCGCGAGATCGAGTGCTTCCCGGAGTTTAACCTCGGGAGAACCATCAAAGACCGGGCTCGCGACATGGATCCCATTACGGACGCTCTTAGCTAGACCTTGGAGATCTTCTAGGCTCATGGTATCGATCAAGTTCTGATGTGACTTCGAGCTGTAGTAACGCTTGAACTCTTCACGGAGAGCGGTCTCGAGCGCACCGTCATTGGCCATTCGGCTAATCTTCTTCCCTAGTCCACGAGCGGCCCAACCGAGGTGGGTCTCTAGGATCTGACCGATGTTCATCCTTGAAGGAACACCGAGGGGGTTGAGAACCATCTCTACAGGTGTCCCATCCTCAAGGAATGGCATGTCCTCAATAGGGAGGACTCGAGAGATGACACCCTTATTGCCGTGACGTCCGGCCATCTTGTCACCGACCTGTAGCTTACGCTTGATGGCGACATAGACCTTAACCATCTTTTGAACACCGGTGGGGAGATCGTCACCATGTTGGAGCTTACGCAGCTTGGTTTCGCGCTCCTCCATGATCTTCTCCTCACGGGCTTTGAGCATATCTTTAGCTTCTTTGATGCGATCATCACCGCTGAGACGGAGTTCAATCAATTGCTCATCGGAGAGCTGCTTGACCTTTTCATCAGTGATGGTCTCACCCTTCTTAAGGATAACCTTACGGCTAGCATCGCGAAGGATAGAGCTCGCTTTGAGACCTACATAGAGTTCACGAAGCTGCTCATAGGTCGTGCTTCGGTTGAGCTCGAGCAGGAGGTCAGCGTCTCGATGAATCTTCGTCTCTTCTGCTAATTCGATACGAGCAGAGCTCTTATCACGATCAATGTCACGGTCATTACGGCCGAAGACTTTGACTCCAATGACAGTACCTACCACGCCGGTACGTACCTTAAGGGAGGTATCTTTGACGTCGAGCGCTCGGTTGCCGAATACCGCGGTGAGTAACTTCTCAGAAGGCTCGAGCTGGCTCTCACCCTTAGGAGTCGTTTTACCCACAAGTATATCACCAGCGCGGACTTCGGAGCCTACGCGCACGATGCCCGATTCATCGAGGTTCTTGCGAGCCTCTTCACTCACTGTAGAAATATCGCGGGTGATCTGCTCTGGACCTCTTCTATTAAAGTCACGAGCGGAGCACTCGAACTCTTCGATATGGATTGAGGTGTAGACATCTTCTTGGACAAGTCGCTCAGAGATGAGAATGGAGTCCTCAAAGTTGTAACCACCCCAAGGCATAAAGGCGACGACGACGTTTTGACCGAGCGCTAGCTCTCCTTGCTCGGTACTCGGACCATCAGCGATCACATCGCCCTTCTTGACCCGATCTCCACACTCTACGATAGGGCGTTGGTTGATACAGGTATTTTGATTGGAGCGACGGAACTTGACGAGGTGATAGATTTCTGGCTGAACGAGCGTCTTCCCATCTTGATCAGGGATAATTACGATTCGATCTGCGTCTACAGAGTGAATTACACC
Source organism: uncultured bacterium (assembly GCA_943788935.1). Classification (GTDB taxonomy): domain Bacteria; phylum Myxococcota_A; class Bradymonadia; order UBA7976; family VGTA01; genus CAKZRU01. The sequence continues at coordinate 85,233 of CALSSE010000004.1, forward strand.
ATCGGACTTGGCGACGATCGTCACGCCTGAGTCTCGACCGACAGTGTACTCAATACCTGTTCCAACAAGAGGCGATCGAGAGACCAAGAGAGGGACAGCCTGACGCTGCATGTTTGATCCCATCAAGGCGCGGTTGGCGTCATCGTTTTCTAGGAAAGGGATCAAAGAGGCGGCGACAGAGACTAGCTGGTTGGGACTCACGTCGACGAGGTTTAAATCCTCGGGCGGTACCATAAGGAAATCGCCAGATGCACGAACACTGATTTGAGAGTCTAGGAGCCATCCCTCATTGTCGGTGTTGACTTTTGCTTGTGCTACATGCTGGAAGTTATTGTACTTACTAGGGCTCGTCTCCCATAGGTCTTCACGATATTCTTCATCGAGCGCATTAAAGTACTCAATGGGCTCATCGATCATCACCTTGGAGCGAACTGGGCCCGGTGCACCCTTCTTGAAGAGATTCCCCTCAGCATCGAAGTGTTTGACCTTTCGGTATGGGGTCTCAATGAACCCATACTCGTTAATCTGTGCGAAAGTCGAGAGTGAAGAGATGAGACCGATGTTTGGACCCTCAGGCGTCTCGATAGGACAGATACGACCATAGTGAGTCATATGAACGTCACGAACCTCAAAGCCCGCTCGATCACGACTGAGTCCACCAGGTCCAAGCGCTGAGAGTCGTCGCTTGTGAGTCACTTCACTCAATGGATTAGTCTGGTCCATAAATTGGGAGAGCTGACTAGATCCAAAATACTCTTTGACGACTGCAACCACGGGTTTTGGGTTGATCAGCTTACGTAGGTCTTTCTTGTTATCATCCTCGCGAGGAGTCAGTCGGTCTTTGATGGTTCTCTCCATACGGGTGAGACCATTTCGGAACTGATTCTCCAAAAGCTCACCTACCGCTCGAACGCGACGGTTACCTAAGTGATCAATGTCATCAAGACGGATGTCGAGCTTGGTGTAGTTACGAACAAGCTCGCCCTCTTCTGCCTCTACCCATTGAGAGCGATATACCTCGGTGTTATCATCACGCAATGCAGTGATATAACGGATCATCTCCACGATGTCTTGAACCGTTAAGGTGGTCACGCTGAGAGGGACATCGAGCTTAAACTTGTGGTTGAGCTTAACGCGACCTACTTCGCTGAGGTCATACCTCTCCGAGGTGAAGAATTGCTGACGGAGTAACTTGTAAGAGTTCTCCACTTTCGCTGGATCTCCAGGACGGATCTTTGAATAGATCATACGTAGAGAATTGGCGATTTGAGCTAATTCTTGTGGTGGTAGATCTTGTCTGTATCCGAATGCGTTGGCGACCTTTGTCCCGTTTTCTTCGTCGATCTCATCAGCTTTTTTGATGAACTCTATCATCTCTCTCACTAGAGGATGATTCTCATCTGCTGACTCTAGGGTCTCTTGTAGTTTCCCTTGGTCTGACCTCAGAGTATTGAGTAATGAGCCGCTGAAGTGATTATCATCGATGAAGAATACATCGAATTCTTTCACGCCGCGGTCTACAAGATTAAGTAGAGGATTGGCATCTTCTTCTTCAGAGATGAGTCGCTCATTGAAGCCATAGATGAATTCGCCCTCAGGAGAGACGACATCATCAGCGAGTACCCAGCCCTTGAGCTCAGAAGTACGCATGAGGACATAGCCTTCACTAATATCGATCCCATGCTTTCTCTTCATCGCTGGAGCAGCGTTGAAAGTCACCGTACGATAGACGGGCACTTCTTCGACACCAGCCAAGCTCAAAGCGATTAAGCTCGATGCTGAGAGTCGCTCATTACTTTGGATCACTGGACCGTGGTCAGAATTAGCTTGAGCAGTGAAAATAGACCACTTAGAGCCTTCCTCTGATCGGAGTTCTTTCTTGAATAGACCTCGGGTGACTTCTTGAGCGCTGACTCCATCTACGCTGTGAACCATAATTTCACTGATTTTGGCATCGCGGAGAGTGAGTAAAAGACGTACGTCTACTTCAGTCAACGCGGGCGCGATGAGTTCACCCTTGAGGATGACGGGCTCGCTGAGACACCATTTAGAGCCATCGGAGACCTTAAGTTGCTTGCGGAAAAGCTCAACTAAAGAGTCTCGTGTCATCTCTGAATTAGGGTTAAACACCGTGACCGATTTAAAGTCATCGTTGTAGAGGTTGATCAATGACTCAAAGTCAACGTCAGCGTTCATCTCGGCGACAAACTCACCGCTGTCGTTGATGACGGTCTCTGCGAAGCGCCACTCGATATCTCGATCTCCGAGTTCATCTTCAATGTATTGATAGTAGTGCTGCTCTCCCTTACCTCGACGATTTTTAATCGCCTCGATACCCTCTAGCTTGAGCTGACGCATCGCGGTCTTCTCTAGAGATTTCATCAGGGGCTTGGTGAGCTTCAAGGGACCACTCTGATTCTTGAGGTCATCAGCGTATTGTTCGAGCTTGAGAGTCCTCTGCTCTAGTACACTTGATCCCTTGAGATAATCAGAGTGGTAGAAGTGACGCTTACAGAGCTCTGGGTTGTCCTCTAAGACCTCGATTTGTTCTACCGGATAATAGAGATGCATAATCTCTTTAGTGGTATAGCCCATCGCTCTGAGTAAGATCGTAGCGTGCATCTTACGACGACGGTCTATGCGTACATGCAAGACATCTTTGGCGTCATATTCAAAGTCTAGCCAAGAGCCTCGATAGGCGATGACTCGTGCATTATAGAGCAGTTTCGAAGACTGTCCTTTACCACTGTCATGTTGGAAGATAACCCCAGGAGATCGATGCAACTGAGTAACGACCACACGCTCAGTACCGTTGATGACAAAGGTTCCCTTTTCGGTTTGAAGAGGGATCTCGCCCATATGGATATAAGATGAGTCATCATCATCTTGACCATTGCTAGAAGCATACTTGATTTCAATGATCTCACCCGTCTCTGGGTCACGATCTACCTTGCGTATCTTAACTTTAAGTTTCGCTTGGTAAGAGGTTGCACGCTGAAGACACTCAGCGACACTATACTCTGGTTCATCGAAGCGATAACCCTCAAACTCTAAGCTGCTACCTCCTTGGAAATCAGAGATAGGGAAGATGCTGGTGAAGGCGGCTTGCAGACCTGTGTTCTCTCTCTGATCCTCGGGGACATTCATCTGCAAGAAGCGATCATAGCTCTTCTTTTGTAGGTCGATGAGGTTAGGAATCTCAGCCTGATTCTCAACTTGACCATAGCTGTGGCGGATCCTGAAATTTCTCTGTACGACCGTAGACATAAGCGTTCCTCTTCGTGAAGCGAGGTGAGAAGCAATAGGCAGCGTGATGTCGTGATACGACATTTTACTTATGAAGTAATATGACCCACCTCATTGAGGTGTGCCTGTAAAATAACCGATAGGCGATCCAAATGGACCGCCTTTCGGTAGGACGTCGCTAGGCGACGACTTGAACGCTCAAACCTCTGCTGAGGCTGATTGTTCTAGAGGGGTGAGAGGACAAATTACTTGACCTCGATTGAGCCACCAGCCTCTTCGATCTGCTTTTTGACGTCCTCAGCCTCAGCCTTGGAGATGCCCTCTTTGAGAGTGTTCGGTGCACCCTCAACAAGCTCCTTAGCCTCCTTGAGTCCGAGACCTGTGATGCCACGAACCGCCTTGATCACGTTGATCTTCTTGGCGCCAGCATCTTTGAGGATAACGTCAAACTCAGTCTGCTCTTCAGCAGCAGCAGCGTCACCGCCACCAGGACCAGCAGCGACAGCTACTGCAGCAGCAGCGCTAACGCCCCACTTCTCTTCGAGCTCAGAGACGAGGTTTGAGAGCTCGATAACGGTGAGGTTGCTGAGGAAATCGACGACTTGGTCTTTAGTAAGCTCGCTCATGATATTCTCCTTAAGAAACACGCGAGTGTTTGAGAGGCCAAGGGGGTAAAAGTTTTGGCGCTCTCATATGTAGGTAAAGTTTTTTCCTAATCACTAGGAAAGTGTATGAATATAGTTTTGAAAGGGTCAGGCGACCTTCTCAGGTGTAGTCGATTTAACCGCCAATGTTCTCTCCGCGTGCGCGGAGAACTTGGACAAAATCGGTTGGCGCTGCGTTAAGTACGCGAACGAACTTGGTTGCAGCTCCACTAAAGACACGGAGTAATGAGCTTCGAAGCTCATCACGTCCGGGAAGTCTTGAGAGTGTGTCAACGCCTGCTTCATCGAGCAATGTACCGTCAACCCATCCGCCCTTGATACTCAGCGCTTTATTGTCCTTAACGAAGTCTTTGAGGATCTTCGCGGGGAGCGCGGGGTCATCTTGGTGGAATGCGATGGCAGTTGTGCCCTTGAAGAGAGGAGCTAAACTCTCTTTATCGGTGCCCATAACGGCTCGCTTGACGAGGGTGTTTTTAACAACCTCATAGCTGACCTCAGCGTCACGCATTTTACTGCGCAAGCTATCGGTAGCTTCAACCGTCAAGCCGCTAAAACCGGCGACGACTACTGAGGGCGCTGTCTCGAGAGACGCGCTGAGTCGGCTGATCAGTTCAGACTTTTCTTCGCGGTTCAAGGTGGTTTTCCTTCTGTGTAACTCCCAGATCAGGAGTGACGACGAAGAGTTGGCTTTGCTGAGTGAACTCAGTAGGCCTTCCTCGGTGGGCAGGCTGAGAAACTCAGCCTATTAAGCTCTAACGCCCACTGTCATCGGTTGGTCTGGGTATAAAAGTATTGTAAGATGTGCTTACTCTTACAAGTAAACACACTAGAGTGTCAGGTAGTCGATACAGAATGGCCAAAGACCATATGAAATCGGCTATGCTAATTGACCTATTAGGGCATTGCTGTCAAGCGTTATTCCAGGTCCCATTGTAGAACTTAGAGTAATGTGCTGAAGGTAGACTCCTTTTGAGGTCGCTGGTTTGAGACGCATTACGGTCTCCATGAGCGCGAGGAGGTTCTCAGAGAGCTGTTCAACTGTGAATCCAGCCTTACCGATAGGCACGTGGATGATCCCCGCCTTATCGACGCGGAACTCAGCGCGACCAGCCTTCATCTCGTTAACGGCTTTGTTAACGTCAAAAGTAACCGTACCTACCTTGGGGTTAGGCATTAAACCGCGTGGTCCAAGGATACGCGCAATACGTCCAACGACACCCATCATGTCGGGAGTTGCGATCGCTTTATCGAATCCTAACCAACCCTCTTGGATCTTGGTGACATAATCCATGCCACCTACAAAATCAGCTCCAGCCTCTCGTGCTTCGGTCTCTTTCTCACCCTTCGCGAAGACGAGGACTTTGACCTCTTTACCAAGTCCATTAGGGAGGAGAACCGCGCCGCGAACCATTTGGTCTGCGTGACGAGGGTTAACCCCTAGATTAATGGCGACTTCTACAGTCTCATTAAATTTTCCGTACTTAACTTTTTGTAAGAGCTCGATTGCTTCAACGGCGCCATAAGCCTTGGTACGATCTACCTGAGCGCTCATGTTGCGATGCTGTTTACCTCTTCTTGACATTAGTTTTCTCCAAACCCTGGTCCACGCGAGAGAGCTCGCTCCCAGGGATGACCTCAGCAGAGGTCCTTTTAATTTTAATAGGTATTAGCCTTCTACGAGGAGGCCCATTGAGCGTGCTGTTCCTCGGATTGAGTTACAGGCATTATCGATGCTGTCGGTGTTTAGGTCTTTGATCTTCAGCTCAGCGATTTCGCGAACTTGTGCCTCAGTGACCGTTCCAACTTTAGTCTTATTAGGCTCTCCAGAACCACTTTTGATTCCAGCAGCCTTCTTGAGAAGAATCGCTGCTGGTGGGCTTTTGGTTATGAAGGTGAAAGAGCGGTCTTTGTAGACGCTGATCACGACAGGGATGATCATCCCTCTCTGTTCAGCGGTACGAGCATTAAACTCTTTGACGAACTGCATGATATTGACGCCCTTTTGACCAAGGGCGGGACCTACAGGTGGCGATGGGTTCGCTGCTCCTGCGGGGATCTGCAGCTTGATATATCCGGTGATCTCTTTTGCCATGAGGATCCTCTATCAAGCGGTGGTACTCACAGACCTATAAATGGATAGAGTGAGTAACTGTGAAGGGTGAATATACTGAAGGCAACATGAGTTGTCCCTCAGCTTGAGAACTTAGGTTTAGATAGCACTCATCTTAGAGCACTAACATGGGTCAAGCTCAATAAAAGGTAATGAGTGTAAGGTCAAGGCTTATTTTCGACGAAGCCGGTCTTTCGTTTAAAACGAGTGTGGCTCGTTGATACTCGCTCAAGAGTCGAGTCGCTCAACCTGTGAGAACATGACATCGGTGACGATCGACTTGGCGATCGCGAATCGGGCTCGTCCTGCTCCACCAGGCCCCGCCGTCCCTGCCTTATGCTCGATCTGTACCTTGATTCTTTCCTGAGAGGCGTTGACCTCTTGGATAAATCCGATATAAGTCGCGAAAGGCCCATCGGTGATATGTACCATGTCACCGATGCCATAATTGATTTCGGGGACTGGGACATATTCGCGCTCAACGCGTTTTTTATGAGTGCCAAAGAGGGCATTTGACTCGCGAGTTGTCAGAGGACGAACCTCATCGATTGTCTTCCCACCGACAAAGCCGGAGACCTTTGATATGTTCTTGATCAAGTGCCAACTTGTAGTATCGAGATGAACTGAGACATACAGATAACCGGTGAACTTCTTTTTAACGACCCCGATAGTGTCATCTCCGGGAGCGACGAAGCGGACATGATTAATAAACATGTCTACGTTCTCTCCTCTTAAGAGAGCAGCCTCATCATTCGCCCGATATACATTGAGCGCTTCAAGTACGGCGAGCTCTCCTTGAGAGAGCGTCTGCACTACATAGAGTTCATATCTATGCTTAGCAAAGCGTTGAACGACCTCCCCACTTAAAGTTACGAGGGCCATGTCGGCAGAGCGCAAAGAGGCTCCTTTTTTGCTCAGAGGCTGGTTGGCGCCTCCGACAATATCGACCACACCAGAGATGTTATTTATCAACTGTCGATGATAGTCGCTGTAATACATCTTGACCTCTATGAAGTCACTTTGATCGGGGAAACCGAATCCTTCTGTATCAAGATACACTTGATCAATGATCGCTCGGCCCTTCTCTCCAGGCGCATAGCTCTTCGCCTCACTGAGGAGCATTGCGGCTTGACCAGAGAAATGGAGCTCACGATTGAGCTTATTGAGGCGGGTGATCGCCTCATTCACAGAGCCGCTTCCATCCTCTGCTTGCAGACCTTCAAACTCAAATAGGTAAGTCTCCGCTTGATAGAGGAAGCCACGGACTAATTCTGAGGTCTCTATTTTACTGAAGATCTCTCCCTCTTGTAGTCGCTGAAGCTCGACTCCATCAGCACAAACGAAGATCATACCTCTGTAGGGGATATTAGCGTGTCTTCTAGAGCGTTTTTGTTGCGGAGAGGGGATCAATGTTGGGCGGTCTAAGCCTGCAGAGGTAAAGTGACCTTGTACTAAATTCGCCACCTCTAGCTCAGCGCCGGGCTCAACTTGAAGTACATACCACTGTGAAGAAGCAGCAATCTCTTTATTTCGTGAAGAATGACGAGCGACGCTAGGGGCTGGTGACATGTTAACTCTCTACTGTCTAAGTCGGAGGAGGTGTTAACACATGATCCCGCAGAGATCGCTCAGAGGTAAGATTCATTCACCTTGGCTAGCGAGCTGCTCCGTGGACTGTGTTTGACAAAGAAAAATACACTTACTGATGAGGCAGCCGTTTACAACGCGAGGAGAAGATCGGTGAGATTACCAAACGCCCAATCGAAGACAAAGAGAATGATAGCGATGACTGCGGTCACCCATACAGTGCTGCTTGTGTTTTGCTTAGATTCCTCAAAGCTAGGCCAAGTGACTTTGACCAGCTCTTCTGCGACTTGCTTCACGAATGGATAGGCTACAGTCGCTCGTAAAGTATAAAAAAGACCTGCTACAGTCATACCCAAGGCGATCATCGTACTATTTGTGAAGTCTCTTCCGAGAACCGCCGGATCTTTGATTCCGGTCATCATAAAGATGGCTGCCATCAGCTTGGTGAAGAGCAAGGCAGTTAGGACGGTTGCGACCATGAAAAAGGCGAGGACGATGCGTGAGCTTAGTTGTGGTCTTCGTGATGAAACACTAGAGGCCATGATATTATCCTTCTTATTTGTGTTTGAAGAGTCTGCAAAGGAATCGAACCCCTGTTGCGAAAAGAGCGCGTACACTGTGTGCACACGCTCTTCGATGACCCCCATTGGGTCTCAGACTCGGCTACGTTGGAGCGTAGCGATCATCTATGCTGATTAGCCTTCGATGCTTGTAACCTGACCAGCACCTACGGTACGGCCACCTTCGCGAATCGCGAAACGAAGACCGGAATCCATGGCGATGGGGTGGATGAGCTCAACGCTGATCTCAGCGTTATCACCAGGCATGCACATCTCTTTACCACCGTCGATGGTGATGACACCTGTAACGTCTGTAGTTCGGAAGTAGAACTGAGGGCGATAGCCGCTGAAGAAAGGCTTATGTCGTCCACCCTCGTCTTTACCGAGTACGTAGATTGACGCCTTGAAGCTAGTGTGAGGAGTGATCGTTCCAGGCTTTGAAAGCACTTGGCCGCGCTCGATCTCGTCACGCTTAGTTCCACGGAGGAGGCAACCGACGTTCTCGCCAGCGCGGCCCTCTTCTAGGAGCTTACGGAACATCTCAACACCAGTAATAATGGTCTTGGTGAGCTCGCGGATACCAACGACTTCAACCTCATCGCCTGGCTTGACAATGCCGCGCTCTACACGACCAGTCGCGACAGTACCACGGCCTTGGATAGAGAATACGTCCTCTACAGGCATAAGGAATGGTTTGTCGATATCACGCTCAGGGAGTGGGATATGTGTATCAACAGCAGCCATAAGCTCCATGATCTGAGCGATTCCGTCGGCGTCTCCTTGAAGAGCCTTGAGCGCAGAACCTTGGATCATTGGACAACCTTCAAAGCCATGCTTCTCAAGCTCTTCCTCAAGCTCCATCTCTACGAGCTCGATGAGGTCTGGGTCAGCGATGTCTGACTTGTTGAGGAAGACAACGATCGCGGGTACGCCAACCTGTCGAGCGAGGAGGATGTGCTCTTTGGTTTGTGGCATAGGGCCGTCAGCTGCTGAACAGACGAGGATTGCGCCGTCCATTTGAGCTGCACCAGTGATCATGTTCTTTACATAGTCAGCGTGGCCAGGGCAGTCAACGTGAGCGTAGTGACGTGATTCTGTCTCATACTCAACGTGTGCAGTCGCGATGGTGATACCGCGCTCACGCTCCTCAGGAGCGTTGTCGATATCCTCAAAGTTCATGACGATGCCTTCACCCTTCGCTTCGGCGAGGGTCTTGGTGATCGCTGCGGTGAGGGTTGTTTTACCGTGATCCACGTGACCGATGGTACCAACGTTCACGTGGGGCTTAGTCCGCTCAAACTTTTCTTTTGCCATTTGAGATTCTCCAAACAGGAACTGAGGACTTGAGCCCAACCTACCGCAGCGTCAAAGTCTTGACCCTGTTTATGAAGAGGTACTTTGGATGGACTCAGTGAGTTGAAAGGGGGGGGGGATAGCTGACGACCGGGTTTGAACCGGTGACCTCGTCCTTACCAAGGACGCGCTCTACCAACTGAGCTACGCCAGCAAAGTCTGAAACTGCCTCTAACACTAGCTTTAGTGTAGAGTCAAGAGTAATTTAAAACTTTACTTATTAAATTAACACTCTTCCCTCAAGTAGAGCTTATTCAACCTCAATGCTCCAGTGTGTTGAAACTGTTTGAGATTGAATAAGCTCCCTTGAGAGCTGTGAAAGCGGGAGACGGGGTTCGAACCCGCGACATTCAGCTTGGAAGGCTGACGCTCTACCAACTGAGCTACTCCCGCACAAGACTAGACTAAGTCTTGAATGGAGGGAACAGGATTTGAACCTGTGTACTCGAAAGAGAACGGGTTTACAGCCCGTCGCCTTTAACCACTCGGCCATCCCTCCATAATGTTGACCTGTCTAGTATTTTCACAAAGAATGAAGCCTAAGCTCCGTTGAGGGCGTTCCCTCAAATGAGCTGGTGAAGGGACTCGAACCCTTAACCTGCTGATTACAAATCAGCTGCTCTGCCAATTGAGCTACACCAGCGAGTGAAGCTTTTGAAAGCGACTTAGGTGTATACTTCAGGTAGATGCCGCTGTCAAAAGTTTTTTACAGGTTTCTCACTATTTTCTTCGAGCGTATGACTGATTTTTGACCTTAAGTATCCATGAATATTTAAGTTTATTATGATCAGTGCTGGTGACGGGTCGCCTCATAAAATAATATACTCGCGGCGACAGAGGCGTTCAGACTCTCGATTTGACCAACCATAGGGATCGCGACTAACTCATCGCATCGGGTCATCGTTTTCGATCTTAACCCCTTTCCTTCAGCGCCAATCACGATGACTGTCGGGATTGACCAGTCTACTTGAGAGAGGGGTTTACCCTCCATCGCCGCTCCGATGACTTGGTAGCCTCTCCCTTTGGCGGTCTCTAATGATGCGCTTAAATTGGTCTCCATAGCGATGGGGATTAACTCGCTCGCTCCCGCTGAGGTTCTAGCGACTGTTGGGCCAGGTCTGGCGCAACGATTGCTAGTGATGAGCACCCCTTGTACACCAAACGCTTCCGCCGAGCGGAGGATCGCTCCAAAATTTCTGGGATCGGTCACTTGGTCGGCAGCGATCAGCAAGGGAGAAGTCTCAGGGGAGAGGATGTCTTCCCACCCCTGCAAGGCCCTGGGTGTGACAAAGGCCATCACCCCTTGATGCTGAACATCAGGAAGATAGTGATTCAGCTGTCGCTCTTTAGCCTCTACGAGCTCTATACCCAAGGCTTCTGCTCTACTCAACAGAGTCTCTCGAGCGCCTAGTTTAGTTTTTTTGATAAACAATAAGCGTTTCACTCTCTCAGGAGCATGCTCGATTAGCGTCGACAGGCTGTTCACCCCATAGAGGATGGTCTCTTCATGGGTATTTCTCATTGGTCGACCCACTGAGAGAGGTAATCCTCTCCTTTAAGCTCTCGCTCTATTGCATCCAAAACTTGAGGGATTGGGACCTTGTAGACGGTTGGCTCAGCTCTTCGCTTTACCTCAGCGACTCCCTCTTTAAGTCCTCGACCACCGATCGCGACTCTATACGGAATGCCGATGAGGTCGGCGTCCTTAAACTTGCCACCCGCACGAAGATCTCGATCATCAAAGAGGACTTCTATTCGACGCTCTTGAGCGCCCTGATAGAGGCTCTCAGCACAGTCAACAACTTCATCAACATTGGACTGGAGGGTGAGGATGTGCAGCTCAAATGGAGCGATTGAGTGTGGCCAGATGATCCCAAAACGGTCGTGATTTTGCTCTATTGCTGCTGCCATCACTCGTGTCACACCGATGCCATAACACCCCATGACCATCGGTGTATCTCTACCGGTCTCATCTAGTACAGTGCACTTCATCGCTTCACTGTATTTGGTGCCGAGATAAAAAATATGCCCAACTTCAATGCCCTTGAATGATCGTAAATTACTACCACATCGTGGACAGGGGTCTCCATCAGCGGCCATCCTGATATCAACATATTCGGTGAGTTGTGGGCAGTCTCTCTGTAGAGAGAGACCGATAAAATGTTCATCTGATCGATTTGCGCCTACGACTAGATCGGTTGTCCCTTTCAGAGTGTGGTCGATGAGCCACCTCGCCTCTTGAGCGCTGTCAGAGACCTCATAAGGCCCTATGAATCCCGAGACTAAACCGAGGTGCTCGATCTCTTCTTCAGTCGCCATCCTGATCATCTGCGCCGCTAGTCGTTTTTTGACCTTAATCTCATTCACTTCATGATCGCCACGAACGAGGGCAATGACAGGGCTCTCATCAGCGATCAGCACCAAGGTCTTTACGCAATCAGTGACCGCTCTCTTTAGATATGTACTCACCTCTTCAATACTCTTCTTCATTGGAGTATGGGCTCTCTCTAAAGACGATTGATTATCGTGAGATGCAGAGGGTTGAGCGAGCAGCTCTGCTTGCTCAACATTTGCTGCATAGTCACAATGACTACAGCTCACAATGGCATCTTCACCGCTCTCAGCGAGCACTTGAAATTCATGTGAACGTGAGCCTCCTATCGATCCGGTATCGGCTTCGACAGGTCGGAAATCGAGACCACATCGCTGAAAGATTGCATTATAGGCTTGGTACATCAAGTCGTAGCTCTCTAAAGCAGCGCTCTCGCTTACATCGAAAGAATAAGCGTCCTTCATGATAAACTCACGACCGCGCATTAAGCCCGCTCGGGGTCGAATCTCATCTCTAAATTTACCTTGGATTTGATAGAGGTTTATCGGTAGCTGTCGCCACGATCGGACATCTCTTCTCACCAGGTCAACGATGACCTCCTCGTGGGTTGGCCCAAGGCAAAACTCCCCGCCCTTACGATCTTTCATTCGGAGTAGTTCAGGACCATATTGTTGCCACCGACCTGACTCCCTCCAGATCTCAGCAGGTTGCACTGTGGGTAGGAGGATTTCTTGAGCCCCTGCTCGATCAAGCTCTTCACGGATGATCGCTTCTATTTTACGAATGACGCGATAAGCCAGCGGTAGGTAATCGTAAATGCCGGCGGTGAGTTTTCGGATATAGCCACCACGAGTGAGTAGCTGATGACTCACGACTTCAGCGTCACTCGGGGTCTCTTTTAGGGTAGGGGCGTATAGTTTAGAGGCTCGCATATGGGCATCGATCTCCACAGTGATAAGAAAATAGGCGAAGCATAGGTCTACGTAGTAGCCTTGAAGATCAACGTAATAGACGTTGACTTAAGCCCTCTCCCTATTGCTCGGTTGACTAAGACAGCCACTGTCTATATCAACCTCTTAATACGGAGTCGAATATTTAAACCGATATAAGGTCGAAACTTGAGAGGTCTGTCAGTGAAATCATCCGATCCTAAGCTGTGGTTAAGAGAGGTGAGAGCGCTTTGGAGGCAGTGGGCGCCAGGGCGTAGAAGCGCGATCTGGAAGCTCCTAGGCATTAGCGTCCTCTTGACATGGCTAAACACTAGCCCTCGCTTAAATTTGACCCTCAGTGAAGATGCTCTCAATGACTTACAACTATGGACTCCCTTCACTTCAGGATGGGTGCTAGCACCTTCTTCTTCACTCTTTGCCCTCATCGTCCTCGGCTTCATCGCCGCTTATAAGAGTGGGGCTTTACAGGGGGAAATACGAAGACCTCGCTACTTTGCTTATTCGGTGGCTATCTTCTTAGCGCTCACATTGGTGAGTATGGTCACTCCGCCAGGAATCTTATGGTCAGCAGTCGCTGAGGGAGTCACTCTGATTTGGTTTGGTCGCGATTTGGAGAGAAGGTGGGGTAGTCGGCGGCTCATGATCTTGTGTGCGCTGACCCTCGCTGCTTCATATGGCTTAGGTGCACTCTATCTTTATCTGTTTGGGGGGCAGAGGGTTCATGGCTTTCATCCTTTTACGAGAGGGCTAATTCTCATTTGGGGCCACCATATAGGGAGAGAACAGTTATCTTTCCTCAATATTAGAGGAGACCAGCTCCGTTGGGTAGTGTACGCCTTTTGTGGATTTGAATTATTACTCCTCCCCCCTCCATTTGGGTTGGTAACTCTCTCTGCGACCTTTTTTCTAGACCAATATATAAGAGGTAAGATCCCTGCGTTGAGGTCACTCTAAAAGGCCCTCATGTCTATCGTATTTGCATAAAAGATGACAAAGATGTTTATTGAGAGCGTGGAGTGGGTTAATACTCATTATGAAGTTTCGAGAAGTCGAGATCATTATTCCTAATAAGACACGATGGTGAGTAATAAAAGTCTCTTTTCGTATAGGCAACATAGTCATCATCTCTAGCTCCTGACCTCTTCGCTATTTGATCCCGCTCAATGAGTTAAAGTATCCTTCACCAATATGACGTCCAAACCATCTGAACCTAAAGCTACACTCGTCGGACAGGTCATCGATCATGGCCGATACGAGCTCCTCCGTGTGATCGGTGAGGGGGGGATGGGGAAGGTCTATGAGGCGAGACAGAAGAGAGTAGATCGCTTGGTGGCGGTGAAGGTGCTCCACTCGCACTGGGCTAAAGATCCAAAATTAGTGGCTAGGTTTAAGCGTGAAGCGCTCACCGCTTCTCAGTTTAGACACCCTAACACAGTAATGATTTATGACTATGGTGAGACCGAGAGTGGTGATCTATACATCATCATGGAGCTGCTCAAGGGTCAAAGTCTACTCTCCCTATTAGATCAAGAAGGCCCGCTCTCTTTAGATCGGTCGGTCAAGATCATTGAGCAGGTTTGTGGGGCGGTCACCGAGGTCCATCGTTGCGGCGTAATACATAGGGACATTAAACCAGAAAACATTCAAATAGACCCTCGAGACGGGCATCCGGACTTCGTGAAACTACTAGACTTTAGTATCGCTAAGCTCGTTAATGACAGCACCTTGAACTCTCAAGATGCGAACCAAAATCTAACCCTCCAAGGCGCGGTCTTCGGGACACCTCAGTACATGAGCCCAGAGCAGGTAAGGGGACGTACTTTAGATCACAGAACCGACCTCTATGCCATTGGGGTGATCTTCTACCAAATGCTGACCGGTTTTGTCCCTTTCTCTGACTCGACACCTCAGGGGACGATGATGGCTCATCTTACCGAGCCCGTACCACGCTTGGAAGATCGCGCGCCTCATCTGGATATTCATCCCGCTGCCGCTCAAATTATCTATGATTGTCTCGAAAAAAAGCCCGAAGATCGAATCGCTTCTAGTGACGCGCTTACTCGTCGTATTATCGATCTCAAGTTAACTTTACAGAGGGAAGAAGAAGCGCGTAGTGACCCTGACACAGATATGGGAACGCCTCAGGTAACGAGTCGGTTAACTTCAGCGAATCAGAATAAGACACAGGACAATGAAGAGATCAACGACACTTCAGAGTCGAAGCGGGTGTTCACCCCCTCAGACTCCAAGGTAGATGAGGTCCTTGAACATGAGATCGCTGAGGTCATCTCTCCTGTAAGTACAAGTGAACAACTCCCATCTATTGAGGATGATCTTATGAGTCGTCCCCAAAGAGGACGATCATCACTTAAGCTAAAGCCTGTCTTTAAAAGTAGCTTAGAGGGAGGGACCCGTCCGCCTCAAGGGAGATTGAAAGTCAAGCCAATGATCGCTTCTGCTCAGGTTCAATCAGCGGAGGTCTCAGTGACTAAGGAGACTCAGGAATATAATCCTGAGTTCCATGGAGTGATTGACGATGAGGGGACCCCTTTAGCGTCTATTACTAGCGCAGTGACGATCGGAGTAGAGGAATTATCTCTGCAAGAGCTCAATCAAGGAGCAACCTCCGAGTTATCTTTGACGGACCGTACGCCGGTTGAGGTTCGTCCCAGTCATATAGATCAAGTTTTGCTAGAGAGAATAGAGATCGAGAAGGGGACGGAGGGAGACGCTGTAGAGGAGGGAGACGCTGTAGAGGAGGGAGACGCTGTAGAGGAGACGGAGGTTATAGAAGAGCTGGAGATCGTAAAGGAGTCGACTTCACTCAAAGAGAGAGCTGGCACAGCACAAGCGCGTAAAGAGAGATATCCAAGGCGGGACACTTCGGATCCTTATGTAAAGCCTGTGAACACCGAAGAGTTAGGAGCGATTGATCCTCTTCTAAATGTGACGCCACATGCATCATCCCCGATTACTCAAGAGCTTGAGCGTTTGGACGGTGAAGAGACTCAAACAAGAACGAAAGAGACCTTACCGTTTTTTGGTCTGCACACTAGTCTCCTCAGAGATAAGTCGCTGGTCTCTACTGAGGCACCTGTTAAATCGCCCTCCTCTGAGAGTCAAAAAACAGGTTTATTTGAAGCCTCAAAACCAAAAAAACATGTTGGTTTATCGATCGCTTTAGTGAGCGCTATCGCTCTTATTGTGTTTATTACCCTTAATCCACAAATTCTCCGAGGTCTCTTTCAGCCTGGCAAGCATAGTCACGGGCCCGCCAAGATTACTTTGGGGACTCATCAACTTAAAATCACTTATAGATTAACATCAGCACCGGTTGGAGAAGTGTTCGATCGAAAAACAGGTGGTGTCTTGGGTGAGACTCCGTTTGAATTTGATCCTCAAGATGAGCGGTTTAGAGATGGTTCACTCAGTGTCAGATCCAAGGGATACCGACCTCAGATTATTGTTCCTAGCGGGTTTATGGTCTCAGACCATGGATCTAGCGTTAGAGAGCTCAGGATTCTATTGAAGCCGACCAAGGGGAAAAAGTTGGCCACCGCAAGGAGTAAATCAGAGACGAAAGAGGTGGATGATCTTCCGTCAAATAATACGTTCGAACAGAAGCAGGTAACTCAATCAAAGAAGCAAGCTAAGGATAAAGAGAAATCTGCCAAGAAGCGAGAGGCCAAGAAGCGAGAGGCTAGAGCGAGAGGCTCAGCAGCAGAGGCTCAGCAGCGAGAGGCTCAGCAGCGAGAGGCTCAGCAGCGAGAGGCTCAGCAGCGAGAGGCCCAGAATAAATCTAAGTCAAGGGGAAAGCAAAAGCCCCAAAAACTTCCCCCGAAGGTCCCCGAGCTCCCCGAACTCTCACCCAATGAACCGGTGGACTCCGTACGATTCCGAGACACTCTCGAGGTAGAGAAACTTCCTTGATCAGCTCGCCTTCCGTTAAGTCACAAGAGGCTCATCAAACAACTGTTGGTATAAGAGGTCAATGGATTGTGGACGGAGTGTTGGTTTTGCCGATAGCGCTCTGTGGCAGGCATTGATGTAGTGGGGGCTTACGTGGTGCGATAACGCTTCATATAGCCACTCCCTAAGCGCACTGGTGGATTCGGTGACCATATTAGGAGGGACCTCTCTTGCATATATCCACACCGCTAAAGTGGCCATCGAATATATATCAGCGCTTATCCAAGCCGCTCCTTGTATCCGAGCAGGAGTTCTTTTTACCTCTGGGGCGACCCACCTCTCGTCAACTGATAGGCTCTTTAGAGGAAGTGTCTGTGGGTAAGCTGAACGGGCGATAGAGCAGCACCATGCCCAATCCTCTATATACGATGAGTTTTGATTGATATAAATGCTTGAGGCTCTAATCGCTCGATGAGCGATCCCGCTTTGATGTGCTGTTTTTAAGTGTAAGCAGAGATCACGCAATAGAGGTTGGGAGGGTAAAGGGTCTTTTGTCTCCAAAGAGGTTAGGCATTGGCCACGGGGAAGCTCTCTTTGAATGATTAAGAACTCATGGCTGATATGCCTATGAACATTGATGACTTTAGGTGTTTGATTATTTAGCTCTTGGCTTCTGAGGAAGGCGGAGAGGAGTATGCTACCTCTTGCAGAGTTTGGTGCCACAGCCTGTGACATCGATGTGAGCTCAGACGAGCAAAGCAGATGAACAGACCGGTTGAGTAGTTGGTCAGTGATTAAATATTTATATATACTCTGCCCTAAGTGTAATCTCTGCTCTATCAGAGCTAGCGATGACCAACGAGTCTCAGGGTTACTGTCCGGTTGATGTTTTACGACAGATGAGGGGCTTGACGACTTAGATGAAGGTGTTGATGATCGCTGCATCTCCTCCATCAGCGATGGTAAGTTAATCTCGATCTCGGTCTTTAAGTCTTGAGCGGCGAAACTACGCTTGGGGCTTGATGAGGGAATCGATGGCGTGATCAGGGGATCTCGATTGGCGTTTTGATTAGCCGATTGAATCGCTTCAGTTAAACTAGCGCGCTCAGCGAAGCGTCGAGATGGTCTATTAGACATAGGTCGCGAGACCTCATTCGGAGTGTGATCTTGCTCAGTGAGACTATGTGATATAGAGCCTACTTCAGAACTCAATGAAGAAGAGCTGTGCAGTGAGGTCGAGGCCGACTGAGCACCTGTATTCCATGGTGCTTGTGAGGTGTTGATCCCCAAGTCTTGAGCGATTTTTTGGGCGATAACCGCGTTGACCACTCTCTCTTTGTAGGCAATAAACAGTAAATTGATCCTCTCCTCTCGACTCTTGATACGAAGCTGAGTGAGCATGCCTACTGTGGCTTCAGTCATCTGCTCAAGATGCTCAAATAAGTTTACTTCTAGAACCAATTCTATACTCGGCTGCTTCATATCACCTCAACCTCTCTCACTCACGACCGTTCTCCTCAGCTCAACTGTCTCTCATTGAGTTCTGTGACTCAACTTTAAATTTGGGATAATCTATGTACAGGAGGCTGAAGAGCATGCTTTAATCATAAATCATTAAGTCTGTAAGGCATAGCTAATCTCTTTACAATGAGTCGGTGAAAGTAAAGGCTTGAATGAGCGCGACAAGAAAACAAATTATTTCGCATTTAAAGCGCTTTAATCACTTACAGGTTGTTGATGTCGAGATGGCGGTACGCCGAATCTTTGATTGGGGAGAAGATCAAACACTTGTTCTCACTGAGCTTGGGCTGAGTCGAGATGAAATCACCCATTTGAGCCAGTCCTTACAGAGGGATGAAGTATCCACCAAGCGAGAGAGGGGTCAACTACCGCACCTCTTTCATACGTCTAATAACACCGACCCTATATTTCAGCCTAGAGACCTCTCTCAATCACATCTCTCCTCATCGAGAGCTCAAGGAGCGATCTCTATCAATCGGCGCGAAGCGCTGAATCAAGGGATGACTCCTGCTAAGCGCTCTCTTCCATCGATTGGGAGAGCTTTACCGCAGATCTCTGACCCCAAAGAGACACAAAGCTCTCCCGTCGATGAGTTCACTCAAGTCTTGTTAGATATTACAGACCGTTTCGAGATCTTTGATGAGATTGCCCATGGAGCGATGGGGAGAATCGATGCTGGCTGGGACCGACACCTCGGTCGGCCTGTAGCGATTAAGACCTTGAAGAGTGAACGAGCCAAAGATGTTGTGAGGATGAGGTTTCTAGAAGAAGCGCAAGTGACAGGTCAACTACAACATCCAAGTATTATCACTGTCTATGAACTCGGGAAAATTAACGATGATGTAGTCTTTGTGATGCGCAGGGTAGAGGGGGTCAGCCTGAAAGCGCTCATCTCCAAATTAAGAAAAGGTGATGAGAAGCTACTCGAGCAATATACGCTTAGTCAGAAGCTACAAGCCTTTTATCAGCTATGTCAGGCGGTTGCTTATGCACACAATAAGGGAGTGATTCATCGAGATATAAAACCATCCAATGTGATGATCGGTGATTTTGGAGATATCGTCTTATTGGATTGGGGACTCTGTAAAATTATTGGTGAGGAGGTGCGCTCTAGTAGGTCTTCAACCGAGCGTTGGCAGACTATGCATGGGCAAATTATCGGTACACCTGCTTATATGGCGCCAGAGCAAGCATTGGGTATGATCGATCAAATCTCGACCGCGACGGATGTCTATGGTTTGGGTGCGCTACTCTATCACTTTATTACTCATTCCCCTCCATTCTCCGGGAAGACTAAGAGGGAGGTTGTGCGTAAGGTTTTGCATGCAGAGCTTATTGCGCCTCGTGATCGTGCGCCTCAGCACAATATTCCAGAGACGCTTGAGGCGCTCTGCCTAAAATGTCTACATCGAGACTCTGAAAAGCGATATTCAGATGCAGGGGAGCTCGCTGAAGAAGTAAAACTTTTACTCGCCAATGGTCTCGACGGTCAGTTATCCGCTATAGAAGGCTTACCCAATAAATCTTTTTATTCTGAAAAGTTAAAGTCAGAAGCTGAGTCTCTACGTGCTGAAGTCGGAGAGGCGCTCTTCCACCTACAGTCTATCCAAGAGGACCTCGCCTCTGCTCTAGACGCTGTCAGAGATCACACGCTTACTCACGACCGTTCACTCATGATCGAGAGAGTTGAGTTTTATAGAGGTGAGATTCAGAGCTTAGTGAGTCAACTCTGCGACACAAGTATTAGGCTCAAGTACTTACTCTCTATAATCGATGATAACTCGTCATCTAAGCAGTCTTCTCCTAGTGAGAGTGCCTATGGTTCTTCAATGGACTCTTCTTCTCTTCTAGAGCGGGTCTGTTCTATTTTACTTAGTATGTATGAAAATGCTGTTTTAGGAGGTAATCGAGAAGAGCAAGCTCGACTTGGTTATTGGCTAGAGGTCCTTGACCCGGTTCAGAGGGAACAGCTCCGGAGAGATGTCGGAGCGCTATATCTGCACGTACGACCATCGCGAGCAGATGTTCAGCTATGGCAGTGTATCCCTGAAGGGGCGAGACTCAAGAAGGTGAGACCAAAGACGCTAAAGAGCAGCCCACTACTCTTGGAGCGGGTTCCTTCAGGACAATATGTCATCTCTATCGGTCATCCAGACTGTGGTAGACGTGTAGAGAGCTCGCTTAAGGTTCACTCGGGAGTGACGACTCGCCTGTCAATAAATTTATACCAATCCGATGTTGCTCCCCCTCATTATCAGTATATCCCCTCAGGTACTTTTACGAGTGGACCTCGTTTAGATATCTTAGTGAGCTCTAGTGAAATCGCACTCCCCGATTATTTCATCATGAGCCATCCCATCACCTGTGGGGCATATCTCTTGTTCTTGAAGAGTCTCGCGAAACATAACTTGAGTGAAGCGAAGAAGAGAACGCCAAGACGCAGCGGAGACCAAACCTTATTGTGGAGGTGGAGCGAGGAGCATAAGGTCTCTTATTCAGAGAGCGCAGGATGGACTGATGAAACTCCTGTGGTAGGAGTGAGCCTCGATGATGCCAAACGCTATAGTATGTGGCTAAGTGATCGAGATCAGAAGCATTATCGACTCCCTACTGATCTTGAGTGGGAGAAGGCTGCGAGAGGGCCTGATGGGAGAGTGTTTCCATGGGGCGATATTTGGGATGCTCGCTTTAGCTCAGGGCCAGAGACTTGGGACCACTATCTACCACCACAGGTTGGTTTAATGTCAACAGATCAATCAGTCTACGGGGTTTCTGATCTCGTCGGAGGTGTGCGTGAGTGGACAACAGCGACAGACCAAATGGAACATCAAGGAGTGATCAGGGGAGGGTCATTCCTCACCGCAGATGAGAGCGGGATTCCACTTTGGAGGAAATCTACTCTAGCCTCCAACCGCACCGCAATCGATATCGGCTTTAGATTAGTACATATCCCTGACCCCTCGTTTCGAATCGCAGATTAGTGGTCATTTGATCAATGATGAGGGATCAATCCTTAAGAGATCTAACGCGGAAGTGATCATCTACTTGAGTTTTCCATAGTGATTTGTCATTTTGCGCTCGCAGCCCTCCTCTTAGTGATCGGTGACATTTCTGGACCTCAGCGCTCAACATGATTGAGTTCAA
This sequence comes from uncultured bacterium, assembly GCA_943788935.1. Classification (GTDB taxonomy): domain Bacteria; phylum Myxococcota_A; class Bradymonadia; order UBA7976; family VGTA01; genus CAKZRU01. The sequence continues at coordinate 106,610 of CALSSE010000004.1, forward strand.
GGTAAGACTAACAGGTGTCAAGGGCTCGTTAATCTTAACGCAAAGACTGCGAGTGTGTGATGGACCACATCGAGACAGCGAATAGCCTCTCTGATCATAGAATAGATCGTGAAACCTTGGCGAGTCATTTACTGAATGCCTCATCAGACCAATGGTCACAGCTCGGCTTATATCAAATATTTCACCAAGAGTTATTCAAGACGTGCCTGTCGATTAGGTATCTCTCTGAGCCTGTCAAACGACCAGGAGAGAGCGAGACTGAGAGCGACGATAAGCCCGAAGGAAATGCTGATGGATTATCTGAAGGACAAGTCGCTCAGACAGACCTTTCTCCCAGATGCGAGAGAGATCAGCTTATCACTACAGTGAGCAATGCTTTAGATCCTTTAGAGCGGAGGCTCTTCTCTGCGACAGCTCCTCAGCTGATCGATGAGTTGATTAACGCTGATTGGTTAGCCACTGAAGAGGGAGAGGTTGATATTAGTGACCGACGCTTTCGACAGCTCTCTGATCAAGTAGAAGTCACTGAAGGGAGCGAGTTTACCATCAAGATGATGAAGCCGACTTTATCTCAAGCTGATCAGAGAGCACAAGAGCTCAAGACTCAAGAAGCGAAGAGAATCGCTAAGAGGGAGGAGCGACTCCGAGAGTCATCACAATATATTAACCCCTTGGATCATATATCTCATGAGAATGAGACCCCCTTTACCATTCGCCGACTCGACCTTATTCTCACTAGCTTGGATGGTTTGGTTCTGAGACAAGAGAGCTTCCGCTCGCTATTAAAGATGAGCGTAGAAGAATATGAGCTCGTCTTCTCCTCGACGGATCGTTTAGGATTGACTCATCGTAGTGATGATGGATATATCCGGCTTGATTTCTATGGAAGTAGTATCGCTAGACAAGCGCGAGAGCCGAGACTTAAGACCTTGGCGATGATGGCCTCTCGTCTCCGTAGAGAAGAGCGTTTGAGAACTCAAGTACAGCTTGAGGACGCTGGGGACAGTGTTGGGGACAGTGTTGGGGACAGTGCTGGGGACAGTGCTGGGGATATCGATGAACCTCATCTTAATGAGGACTGAGTGACATCCCTCATCTCTCTTCATCACCGATGATCGAGGTGCTCTCTTGATCTTATCTCCGTTCGTAAGGAGCTCTCATGTCTCGCCCTTCGATTCTTCAACTGGTCGCCTTAATCACGTATACTTTGGTGAGCCTGTGGGTGATCTTCTGTTACCATTATGGCTTACACTCATTAGGCTTTTATTGTGCTCTCGCTTTAATCGTGGTTGGAGTGATGATTACGATCAGCTCCACTCGTCGCTATCGACAACGTCTTAACTATGTAGAAGGCTTAGAGAAGGCCTCTCATGATAGAGATCTCAACGGCGAAGATAGCCAAACTGCGCTTCAGTCCCATTGGGTTGATTCACTCGGTGATCGGGGCGTCGGTTTCATTAATATGCTTATGATTTTGGTCGCGGTCCCCGGCCTCCTCGGGCATGCCTCACTGATCCCTCAGCTCTCTTTATTCGCTGCGCCCTCTATGGAGAGCCATGGCTTTGGCTTTGAGACATGGGTGGCCTTTGTAGCGATCGAGTCCGTTGGTTTTATGGGTTTAGTGTTCGATTATTTTGGCCTAGATCAGCTCAGCCAAGTCGCTGACTTAGGAGATCTGTTTAGTGAGCACTGGCGTTGGTTTATGGCAGCTGTGCAAGTCGGTCTCCTCTCTTTAGCATTCGACATATTTAGACGTTACCTCGACCTCTCGGCGGCATTGGATCGATTCATTCAGACTCTCTCACTCAGCGGTGATGAGCTCAAGGAGAGCGCAGCGGCGTTGCAGAGCTCTCTCAGACTCGGTGAGGATCGGGATCAACACCGCGAGCGAGAGTTACTCAATTTATATCGAAGAGATGAAAGTGAAGCTCACGCGCGAGTGGAGACACTCGCTCGTTTCCTTATGGTCTTTCCTAAGCGGCGAATCATTAAGCGAGTTGTTCAGTTCATCGATATTAAGACTTCCCGAGTGGACACTACTTTAGGTGAAGAGAGCCAGAGTCTACTGCTGACTGCGCTCTCACTAGCAGGGATGAGGAGTCAGATCGGGCTGATCACTAGAGTAAATCATAACGTCGCCTTTAGGCTGTTGAGTGAGCGCTCTAACTTACATCTCCGTATCGCTGCTCTCGACACACTTAGCGGCTATTATGCCATTCATCAGGACGAATTACCTCGATTGAGCGTTAATGAACAAGAGCGGATGATGGGTCTCGCTAATGAGCAGTTTAGGGTAGGGAGTGCGCATGCGATCTCCACAGAGCTCTCCGTCACCTATGAGCGTTTATGCTTGGCAGCTTCTTATGCTTTGGCGTCTTCTCAACAGCTTGAGTCAGCTCTCCCTTTACTCATCCTCAGATACAGTGAAGCAAAGCTGCTCACCGAGGAGAGTGAACGTCGCCTCGATAGACTGCTTACTCACTGCTCGATCGCTGATCGTGAGATCATGGAGCGAGTAACAGAAGTGATTGATGCCGCTCATCGAGAAGATGATTTGGGGATTGAAGAGAGTCTCGACCTCTTCTCTGACTCCGTGAAGAGACTAAATGCGAGTCATCTCGCAGCGGGGATAGAAGCCGAGCCGATAAGAGAGAGCCTCCTGCAGCTGATCATGATCAATGTCCTCGGGCGAGCTAATGGTCCTGGCGTGATTCGGCAGATGGTAGGTGTCTTGAGTATCATCGGTGAGGAGCGTCTCGCTCAGATTCTGTGGTCAGCGCTGAGCGCTCCCCCTCAAAAGAATAAAAACTCGAGAGTAATCGCTGGTCTCATCGAGGGAGTTAGAGCTCACTCAGGTCTATATCAGCGTATTCAAGCTCTCTTAGTAGATCAGCTTTGTCATGGCCAAGCTCATGATGTACAGCGCGCAGCTCAGCTGTGCTTTGATATGAGCCTCGACGACCTCAGTCCTTTACCGAGCGCTCTTCTTCTCGAGATCACTCACCGATATCATAGGCTCGCTGAGTCAGAAACAGTGAGCATTCAAGATGAAGAGAGAGAGGCGTTAATCACGGAGATCAGTCACCTCACTTGCGGCCTCTCAAACGTAAGAGGGACCCCACGGATTCGGGGTGAGGTGATGGAGGTCTTGAACGAACTTGAGGAAGGCTCAGAGACCAGCAAACATCTGAGATATAACGCTGACCTCTTACGATCTATGACCGGAGATGAGTCAGCATTCTTAACATTGTTTAGCGCCTATCGCGGGGCGCTCGCCTATCGATTAGCCGCCGATCAATTCACTGAGGGCAGAGGGGAAGAAGGTAACAGAGATGAGACATCGATTATATCGATCATGAGACTTCTAGATCCTAGCCTTTATCACTCAGCTCTTCAGTGGGAACAGACCCTCCAAAGAGCGACCATTAATGATAATGAGCCAGCGTTAGATAATACTCAGATCAAGGAGATCTCTCGTCGACTTGTAGAGGAGATGCTACCTCAGCCATCAGCGGTTAAGATCTCATGGTTTATGGCTTTTATGAATGGAGGGGTGACAGATCGATTACGCAGTCAGACACTACAGTTGATGAGGTCTCGACTCAAATACCTTGAGCATACTTCGATCGACCCGCTCACTAATTTGGCGCCCTTAGAGTGGTTGTTTGATGAGGCGATGAAGAGATTGAAGGGCGAGAGTAACGCCTCGGTCAAGAAGCAATGGTTGCGGCTCATCGCCTCGCTCGCTCTGAAGGTGAGAGATGAAGAGAGAGTGGGGAGAGGTGTAGCGCTCCTGAAACGCTGTCTTAAAGGAGAAGAGTCTCGAGTTAATGCTGAGCTGAGAGGGCTCAGCGCCGAGTTGTTGGGAGAGCTTGGGCGTCAATATAAACGCTTGGATATTTCTCTCTTCCTCGTGACATTCTATGACTCTCTTGACGGCGCATTACCGGTAGCGGTCAGCAGAGGAGTCGCCAGAGCCCTTGGGGGCCTTAATGACCATCATGCGGTTCACTTCTTCACCATAAGAGCTGAGGAGCCGATGTTGCGCTTACGTCGAGAGGCCCTCACCGCCATGGTGAAATGTCTGGGAGAGCATCGCGCTTATCAACCGCTGATCACGGTGATCGGTCAGCTGAGAGATCTGAGTGACTCTGAGCTTGGAGCGCTATGTAGACCTCTGGTTGAACACAGCGTTGAGATCAAAGCGCTCTTGGAGAAGAATACTCGCCATCTGATCCGCAATTATGCCTTACAGCGGGTCAGTGATGATCAAGTGTCCCCCGCCGCTTTAGAGGCATGTATTGGCCTCATCCCCTTAGCGGTCGATGAAGATGACTTAGAGGCTAAAAGTCGGCTCTTCGATCTACTTCTCGAAACAGAGCGTCAAGGTCAGTTCTACCGAATCTCTAAATGTATCGCTGCGACCTTTCCTCTGGATTATCAGAGTCGATATAATGAGATACTCGAGCGCCTTGATGACGATCTCAGGCCCAAGTGGATGATGGGCTTAGGAGAGATCTCTTCGCAGAGGGTGCTCGATGACTTTAATCCGCGCGAGTTCATGCTTGCAGAGCTGATCAAGTGGTTTAATGAGAGAGACTCAGAACTATCCATAAACCCTGAAAACGTCCTCGAACTCTCTACTAAGCTCCTGCAGTATGGTGGCAATGAAGAGCGCGTCTATGTGTATGAGTGGATGAGATTGAAGCATTATCAAATGATCTCTTACGCGATCGTATGGAGAGTCATAGAGTATGGCCAACGTCCATTAGATGTAGCGCCCCTGAAAGATGAGCTCAATCGACTCCGATCACATCGTCGACGATTGGAGCGATCTAGCTCGGTTATCGGCCGCTGGGATATTGGACACCAAGCCCGATATGAGGTTGAACTGCTCGATGCTCTTCGCCATTTTGGTGATACCAAGTCGAAGGTTAAATTGATGGAGTTGTCTGTCATTGAGCCACAAAGCGACTATGAGCGTGTGGTACAGCGCTGGGCGATCACCAAGCTCTCCGATGAGCAGAGGGTCTATTTAGAGATAGATATGGACATTGAATCTGCAGAGTAAAACTACGTCAATGCTCTCTAAGGCTAGACGCGATAAAAATAGCGAGATATAAGAGCGAATCGTAACGATTCCTATAATAAAGAGAGACTACGGAGAAGAGGAACCGATGACTCAAGTATATGAGATTAGCAAACTATTGAGAGGCGAGGTCGCAGTAGAGGCCTCGGTGACTATCCGAGGATGGGTGAGGACCGCTCGGCACTCTAAGGCTGGTTTTAGCTTCATTAACATGCATGATGGCTCATGCTTTGACCCGATTCAAGTACTCGTTGATTCCGATTTAGAGGGCTATGAAGACGTATTGAAGCTCAGCACCGGCTGTGCTGTGGTTTTCAGCGGCCTCTTAGTGGAGTCGAAGGGTAAAGGTCAGAGCGTAGAGCTACAAGCGAAGACTGTAGAGATCGTTGGTTGGGTAGATAACCCCGAGACGTATCCGATGCAACCTAAGCGCCACAGCATGGAATTCTTACGAGACAACGCTCATCTTCGACCGAGAACAAACCTCATTGGAGCTGTCGCCCGAGTACGAAACACCCTCGCTCAAGCCACTCATCGCTTCTTTGCTGAGCAGGGGTTCATGTGGGTACATACTCCCTTGATCACGACCAGCGATTGCGAGGGAAGTGGGGAGATGTTTCGGGTGTCTACGCTCGACTTTACCAATATTCCACGAGATGAGGCAGGAGGTGTTGACTTCTCTAAAGACTTCTTTGGGGGTGAGGCCCACCTCACGGTCTCCGGTCAGCTCAACGTGGAGAGCTACTGTTTAGCGTTGAGCAAAGTCTATACCTTTGGGCCTACGTTCCGCGCAGAGAATTCTAACACTCGTCGTCACCTCGCAGAGTTTTGGATGATTGAGCCGGAGATCGCCTTCGCCGACTTACAAGATAACGCCGCGCTCGCTGGCGAATATCTACAGTACCTATTCCGCGCGACGCTGAATGAGCGTGCTGATGACTTAGCTTTCTTTAATAAGCGAGTAGATAAGACGGTGATTGAGCGCTTGGAGTCCTTTGTGAACGCCAAGTTTGAGCAGATGACTTATACCGAGGCGATTAAGCGCCTAGAAGCGGCCTCAGTGAAATTTGACTATCCAGTTAAGTGGGGAGTCGATCTTCAATCAGAGCATGAGCGCTACCTCACTGAAAAGGTGGTAGGGGCGCCTGTCGTGGTCACTGACTATCCAAAAGATATCAAGGCTTTCTACATGCGTATGAACGATGATGGCCAAACGGTAGCGGCGATGGATGTCCTCGCCCCAGGGATCGGTGAGCTGATCGGTGGAAGCCAACGTGAAGAGCGGCTTGATGTCCTCGATCAGCGTATGGCTGAGGTGGGTCTTGAGCCCGAGCCTTATTGGTGGTATCGCGATCTGCGTCGCTACGGTACAGTCCCTCATGCCGGCTTTGGTTTAGGGTTTGAACGAGCGGTGATGTATGCGACCGGATGTGAGAATATCCGTGAGGTGATCCCTTTTCCTCGTACCCCTAATAACGCTCCATTTTGACTTAATAAAGAATATTGGTCTAATAAATAATCGATCGCGTCTCAGGGGGCTCTTGAGTTCACTTTCATGACTCAGTCAGTCATTGTAATACCATAAGTATATTTACTGCATGTATTGAGAGGTTCAGCTCATGTGTCAGCTCATGGGAATGTCTGCGAATGTCCCTACCGATGCCCGTTTCAGCTTCACTGGATTAGTGGAGAGGGCGGGGCGGACCGATATTCACAGAGATGGCTGGGGGATCACCTTCTATCAAGGAAAGGGTGTTCAAGAATTTCGGGGACTCTCTGCAGGGTCTGACTGTGACGTCGCCCAATTTATTAAAACTCAGCGTATTAAGTCAGATATCGTAGTGGGGCATATCCGGCAGGCGAATGTCGGCGCTCTGACTCTAGAGAACACCCATCCCTTTCGGCGTGAGCTGTGGGGACGATATTTCACTTTTGCTCATAATGGACAATTAGAGGGTGTATTCAGCGACCTCCCTTTAGGCAGATATAAACCTGTAGGGACGACTGACTCAGAGCATATATTTTGTTGGTTATTACATCAACTAGAGAGCGCATTTCCTCAGGGAGTATCGACGATGAGTGAGCTGTATCCACTCGTCTATAAGTGCTTGAGTCTCTTACATGACCGAGGAGTGTGCAATGTACTGTTCACCGAGAGTAGCGCGTTGATGGCTTATTGTTCCAACCATCTTCATTGGATCACTCGTCGCGCTCCTTTTGGACCAGCGCTCCTCAAGGATATAGAGGTCAGCGTGAATTTCGCTGAAGAGACCACTCCGAATGATGTCGTCACAGTGATCGCGACTCAACCCTTGACCACTAATGAAGAGTGGACTCGATTGAGAGCAGGAGAGATGGTGGTATTTGAGAAGGGAGAGCTCACTTATCAAATCGGTGGGGAGGACGTGTAAATCTAATCTCTGAGAGAGAGTTAGGTCACTCCGCTTAGCTGATCCCCTAAAGAAGAGGAGACTTTTAGAGCCCTTCGCTCTCTAATGTGAAGAGGAGAAAAGGGCGTAAATCGTATGCAGATCGGACGCAGACCTTACGCTGACAATGTCAATAAGTGAGTTGGCCTCTAGAAAGAGCAGAGGGTCTAAGCGGGCTTAAGGCTGTGATCTTGAGCGACGATAGGAGCTTTACCGCTTGCTCCATAGTTGGGTAGCACTCGAGCACTCGGGTCATCAACATCGCAGTTCTCCCATGATTTATTAGGCATCCAAAAGTCGGGGATGAGCTCGCTCCTACCCGGGAAATGTGATTCAAAGATATCTCGGTAGAGGAGTGACTCTTTAGTGAAGGGTTGACCATGAGCATAGACGCGTCGACCGCTCTCTAAAGCGTCATCGGTATATGTTCTCTCAGCGAGCGCTTTGAGGAGATCGACCATGCTATGTCCAACGGCGTCACTGAAGGCAGCTTTTTCTCGATTAAGTATGGGATGAGGGAGGTAGCCACCCTCTTCGAAGGCTCGTCTCAATAGATATTTACCGATGCCATAACTGTTCATCTTTAGTGTAGGGTCAAGAGACATCACATACTGGACAAAGTCAGGGTCACTAAAGGGGACACGAGCTTCAAGACCATGCATACTGATGCAACGGTCAGCACGTAGAACATCATAGTAAAATAGCTCTTGAACACGCTTGGAGGCCTCCTCTTGGAAAGCTGCAGGACTAGGCGCATAATCGGTGTACTTATAGCCAAAGATTTCGTCGCTTACTTCACCGGTGAGAATCACTTTGATCGGTGTCTCCCTACGGATATACCGACAGAGTAGAGACATACCCATCGAGGCGCGGATCGTTGTGATATCCCAAGTCTCAAGGTGATAGATGAGCTCCTTTAGATGATCCATTACCTCTTGCTGAGAGAAGAGGTATTCATGGTGATCACTCCCAAGATAGTCAGCCACTTGGCGAGCGTAGAAGGTGTCTATCGGTCCATCTTCAATGCCCACAGAGAAGGTCGTGATTGGTCTGTCAGATAGTCGAGCAGCGATAGCACAGACTAGACTTGAATCGAGGCCACCACTGAGGAGGAAACCGACCGGAGCATCACTCCTTAATCGCTTCTCGACTGCGCTGGTGAGCAGAGCATTAATCTGTGAGCTGACTTCATCTAAGTCAGGCTTGATGAGAGGAGGAGCGTCCCATAGCGTCATGTAGGAGACAAAGCGATCTTGCTGGCCATCATAGTAGTGACCAGGAGGGAAAGGATGTATCTCTTCTTCTCGCTCATCAAGAGCTTTCACTTCAGAGGCGAACATGATCCCTCCAGATGAGGGTCGACAATAAAAGAGAGGTCGAATCCCCATGGGGTCTCTACCCGCATACATCGCCGCTGTCGTTGAATCATAAATGGAGAAGGCAAACTCCCCATCTAGTCGTGTGATCATTCCCTCGATCCCGTGTCTCAGATAGAGAGGGATGAGAGACTCACAGTCAGAGCTGGATTGAAAAGAATAGTCATCGCCGATTTCTCTTCTAAGCTCTACATCATTATAGATCTCTCCGTTACAGACCACAGTCAAGTGCTGATGTCGGAAGGGTTGTTGACCGGAGTCTGAGAGATCCATAATCGCCAAGCGATGAAACACGAATCGAGCGTCAGCTAGGCTGAGGGTAATCGTTTGATCGGGTCCTCGATGTTGGATTTTTTGTGCTCTAGTGAAGAGCTGTTCATCAGAGAGCGACGTCCCTGTCTCTGCTAAGAAACCACACATATTCTCCTCCATATCTTCGTATATTGTGACAAACGTATATGTACATATTCGGAAGGATTGAGGTGTTGGTCAAAAATTTATTATTATGTAGGTTAAAATATATGATATTTATATTTTTTACCTATATTAAGTATGGATTTAGTATTTTATGGCCGAAAATAAACCCCCACACTATGAAATAGATAACGTTGATCGAGGCATTCTGAATCTCCTCCTCTCTAATGCACGTACCTCTTTTCTAGAGATCGCTAGAAAGCTCAACGTCTCTGGAGGAACTGTTCATCAGCGAGTAGATAAAATGAAAGCGGCAGGAGTGATCACCGGTTCAACTCTAAGAGTGAATCATGAGCGACTAGGTTTAGGAGTCACTGTTCTCTTAGGGGTCCATCTTCATAAAGCACAGCGTATCGCTGAGACTGTTCAAGCATTACGCTCATTACCAGAGATCGTAGAGGCCTATTACACGACAGGCAATTATGCGCTCTTTGTGAAGCTCCATGTCTCCTCAATTAAGGCGTATCATGAGTTTTTAGTCGATCGCTTACAGTGCATAGACTCGATTCGTTTTACGGAGTCATTTATCTGCCTCGA
>CALSSE010000005.1 GCA_943788935.1 uncultured bacterium
GCCTCGTCTGAGGCATATTCGGTCGTCGGTGGTGGAGACTCGGTGAGGGCGATTCACGAGAGTGGTCTCGCTGATCAGGTCGGTCATATCTCAACCGGGGGAGGAGCCAGCTTAGAATTTCTAGAGGGCAAACCCCTCCCCGGTATTGAGGCGATCATTAAACGTGACGCAGAGCTTACAGCTCTTAAAGAGGAGCTCGATCGAGAGCTCGCCGCTCAACCAAAAGTCGCCAACATTGACTCTCATTAAGCCCCTTATTGATCATCACTTGAAGTAGAGAAAACTCATGACATATAAACGGCGCCCCGTAGTGGTCGGTAATTGGAAAATGAACCTATCGCTCACCGAAGCGACTGAGCTAGCCCGAGGGCTCTTAGAGCGTCTCGCCTCATTGGGAGAAGGAGAGTCGAGCGCTGAGGTGGGTATCGCGCCCTCAACACCTTTTCTGAGCGCTGTGATTAATTGTGTGGAGGGGAGCGATCTCGGTGTCTCCGCACAACACATGTCACATCATCGCAGCGGTGCTTTCACTGGAGAGAGCGCTCCTAGTCAACTCGCTGACATCGGTTGTCGTTACATAATCCTCGGTCACAGCGAGCGTCGTCAATATTACGGAGAGACAAATGAATCAGTCTCTCTGGCGGCTCGGGCTGCTCATGACGTCGGTCTCACTCCCATCCTTTGTGTAGGAGAGACCTTAAGCCAGAGGGATGATGGAGAGACTTTAGCAGTCGTACTCAAACAGGTAGAAGAAGCCTTCAAACTACTCAGCGCAGAGGAGGCTGCTCATACCATTTGCGCCTATGAGCCTGTGTGGGCTATCGGCACTGGACGAACTGCTACCCCCGAGCAAGCTCAAGATGTTCACTACGCGATTCGTCAACATCTTAAAGAACTTTACAGCGAACAGGTTGCAGATCGCGTCCGACTTCAATATGGTGGCTCGGTTAAACCTGGGAACGCAACAGGACTCATGTCACAGGCTGACATCGATGGCGCCCTCGTAGGAGGAGCCAGTCTTGACGTCGATTCGTTCCAAACGATCATTCATATCGCGTCTACGGATCTGTAACCGTATTCGCTTCACAACCTGAATAAGTTTTAAGAGACCAATACATGCAACTCGTCAGTATCATACATGTCATAGTTTGCCTCTTCCTCATCATCATCATCCTCTTCCAATCTGGAAAAGGTGGTGGAGTGAGCGGCGCTTTTGGCGGCGGCCTTCAAAATGTCGCTTCCGGTAATTCAGCAGCAACCGTTCTCGGTAAAGTCACCTCATACTTCGCCGCTGCCTTCATGATCACCAGCCTTACCCTCGCGGTCATGAGCTCACCTAAAGGTCCAGATATGAGCGACCTTGAGGAAGCTCCTAGCCTGCCAGCGGCTGAAGACTCTACATCAAAGGCGGCTGAAAAGAAGAGTGAGACGACTCCGAGCACTAAGGTGTCTACGCCTGCTCCCACTCCTGCTCCGGCTCCTGTAGCAGCTCCAGCTCCTGTAGCAGCTCCAGCTCCTGTAGCAGCTCCGGCTCCTGTAGCAGCTCCGGCTCCTGTAGCAGCTCCAGCTCCTGTAGCAGCTCCGGCTCCTGTAGCGGCTCCAGCTCCGGCTCCGGCCCTGTAGCGGCTCCAGCTCCGGCTCCGGCCCCTGTAGCGGCTCCAGCTCCGGCTCCGGCCCCTGTAGCGGCTCCAGCTCCGGCTCCGGCTCCTGTAGCGGCTCCAGCTCCGGCTCCTGTAGCGGCTCCAGCTCCGGCTCCAGCTCCGGCTCCGGCTCCTGTAGCGGCTCCAGCTCCGGCTCCAGCTCCGTCCGGCTCCTGTAGCGGCTCCAGCTCCGGCTCCGGCTCCTGTAGCGGCTCCGGCTCCTGTAGCGGCTCCGGCTCCTGTAGCGGCTCCGGCTCCTGTAGCGGCTCCGGCTCCTGTAGCGGCTCCGGCTCCTGTAGCGGCTCCGGCTCCTGTAGCGGCTCCGGCTCCTGTAGCGGCTCCAGTCCCTGCACCTGCTCCGGCTCCTGTAGCGGCTCCTGTAGCGGCTCCTGCTCCTGTAGCAGCTCCTGTAGCGGCTCCGGCTCCTGTAGCGGCTCCAGCTCCTGTAGCGGCTCCAGTCCCTGCACCTGCTCCAGCTCCTGTAGCGGCTCCTGTCCCCGCGCCAGTCCCCGCGCCAGCACAATAAGATGACTTCATAGAGGTCGTTCGAGCTCATTCAATACAGAGTTCCCGCCTCATACATCTATCATTCAGAGCACGTTGAGAAGACCTTATATTCACGGATGGTTTCTCAGCACACTCCAAGACAACTAGAGCTCTGTCATACGATTGTCACATATAAGCAATGCTCTGATTAGTCACAAATATTCAGTACCTTAGACTTATCAAAGAGGATCATTTTCAAAAGTCTCCACCCTATGTTTCTCATAATACTTCCCTCGAGAAGTATTATCCCCTAGTTCAGAGAACAGATCGATATCATTAATCACCTCGGAGATATTTATGATTACAACTGAAGTATATATGTTCTTAGGCTTCTTATTGTCAGCCTATGCAATCGTCGCGAATGACGCGATTCAGACCCTAGGGACCTTTATCGCCGCTAATAGAAACCGCTCATGGGTGAGTCTCTGGCTCTTCGCCTCTGGGATCCTCTCAGCGGTACTCCTCTACGGCTGGTGGACAAATGGTGGAGACCCCGCTTATGGTCGTCTCAAACAGTTCTATTTTGATGAGAGCACTGCCGAGCAACTTTATGGGCCCCTCTGCCTAGTTCCACCACTCGCGCTCCTCGTCTTGACCCGTCTCGGTTTACCGGTCAGCACTACCTTTCTTATATTGACCTTCTTTGTCCCTAAAAATTTGGAGAAGATGGTCACGAAATCCTTAATGGGCTATGGTCTGGCGATCGTTGTCGGCCTCATCGTCTTTCGCCTTATCAAACAGTACCTTCAGCGAGGTGAGGCTGAGCGCACTACAGACACTGTCGCCTCATGGTGGGTTCCTTTTCAATGGCTCACAACGGGCTTCTTATGGAGTCAATGGCTTATTCAAGACCTCGCTAACCTCTTTATCTATTTCCCTCGACTCGGACCTCAAGGGGCGCAAGTGATCTCTCTTAACTGGCTCATCGCCGGTCTAGTCACTATGGTGCTCATGCAAGTGCTTATCTTCCGTGATGGAGGAGGGAAGATTCAAGAGATCGTAGAGCAGAAATCTGGAGCGAATGATATACGCGAAGCCGCTCTCATCAACCTAGTTTACGGCTTGGTGATCCTCTTTTTTAAGGAATACAGCGATCTCCCAATGAGTACGACGTGGGTCTTCTTAGGACTCCTAGCGGGTCGAGAAATCGCTTATAAAATAGACACTTTAGGGGAAGATCGGTCCACGTGGCGAATGATTGGATCTGACCTACTCAAGGCGACCGCTGGTCTCGTAGTCAGCGTAATTCTCGCTCTTGGTCTACCTCATCTCGCCTCTCTTTTAGGATAAGGGAGGCGAGATCATTCGTAGGCACTTTTGTGACACTAGAGTACAGAATCGAGTAAGAGAAGGGCTCTCTGTAGCTCTAACTTAGCGACTTGAGCGAGTAGTGGAGCTGCCCCTTGTTGGGTTCGAGCTCTCGTCAATTCACTGACCTCAATAGCAATATCAGCGTCGCGGATGCGCTGTCTCGCCCGCGATAGTTCGTTCATGTACACACTTGTTGATTGAATACGAGACTCAAGTCGATTCATCGCCGCGCCAACATTAGACCGAGCCTCTCCTACCTGATCGATCGCCTCATCGATCGTGTCGATCGCCTCTTCTGCCCCCAAGACAGTGAGGATATTTATATCATCTACTGATATCTCAACATTGGCCCCCAAGCTCCCAGTGAGGAGGTTACCATCAGTGCCTGCCTCATTGGGGGTGCTTCCATCATAAATAAGGCGACCAAAGTTGTTCACTGCATCTAGATCAGTGTGCTCAATCTCGATGAGATCATCCGACTGGAGGGTGACTTCACCTGCAAAAGTATATTCTAGCTTCTGACCCACAGGGACCACGAATTGGTCTCCAATGGCGAGATAACTATCACCTGACCCATTATCACTAAAATTGATGAACACTCCCTCTTCAAGAAGAGTATCACTGTCACTCGATACACCGCTCCCTGCCCCACCAAACTGAGTCAGAGTCCGTCCATCCTCCCTGACCCAATCATATTCTGCGACCCCAATCGCTCCCGCTTTAGTGATCGTGACGATGTAGTTTGTGGGGTAGAGATTATCTGTATAGAGACCCGAGGAGGTGACTGCCCCTGTGTAGCCACGAGTCTTGACCCTGATCTCATCTCCGGTGTCAAAAGAACCTGCGCCAGTCAAATTGACTGTGCTCATGATCGTGTCACCGCTGACCGGATCGTTCAAACTTATGGTGTTGGTGAGCACCTGAGGTGCTTGGTCAATAAAGTTGTGATCGGCATTGATCACGAAGACATCTCCCACATTCCACTCAGGGACGACGCCCTTCACCTCCCATTCATCGCCCACCTCTAAATGTCTTGGGCTAGCGTTAACGGTGAAAGAATCACCCACCTCGACCCGACCGGCCTCAATATTAAATGACCAGCTATTACTCGAGTCTAACTCATTAGCGTTAACTGCACCGTTAAAGCTCTCTCCGATGTTGAGAACATTACCAAAGGTTACGTTAACGCCATGCCCTATATTGATCGGGTTACCGACATAAGCGGCACCGTTCACAGCGACCGTGGTTGTGCTCGGAGTACCATCACTTAAGGTCCAATCAATCACTAAGTCTTGACCACCCGAGCCATCGGCTTGAACGCTGGCCACAAAGGTACCATCTTGCTCTTCTGTATAGGCACTAGCATCTTCACCGCTTATATTAAGTCCATTTTTATTTAAACTAGAGAACTCAGGTGGAGCACTACTAGAGATATTAAGTTTGACTCCATCACCTAGAGTCAGGATACCAGCGTTCAGATTACCTGTGCTGATCGGGGTATTAGGGTCATCGCCAGAATAATAATACTTATAAGTCGCTGAACCACCGATTCGTCCACTGTTAACGATCTCGATGTTCCCTGTCTCATCAGTACTTCCATTATAGTTATCATTAAATGGATTCACGATATCAGGCGCGCCTCCGAGTTGAGAGGTGGGACCCACAGATGTTGAGCTCGCGGTAAAGTCCGCGACCGCCCCCTCAAAATGAACTCCTGTTCCTAACTGAATCTCTGTACCCGAATTAACCTGTATATTATGGCTGCTGAGCTGAGTACCACCACTGTCTTGTACGCTCACTGTTGCGTTTAGGTTCGAGACTGCTGAGACCTTCCCCCCTTGGTTCATGGTGATGACATAACGACGTGAATCAGGTCCTACATAGACGCTATCATTGGACTCAAAGGTACCGCTGTAACTACCAGTTATGCTCTCACTCTCACTCGTGCTCCCTTTACGCCCAAAGAACCTTACAGTCATGTCATTAAAAGTGATGTGATCCCAAGACCCGACCGTGGGATCGATGGTGAAATTTTGACTAGTTGTCGTTGATAAACTGGGGACATGTGCCGTCACTTGAATGATCGCAGACCCCGAGTTAGAACCCGGGATTTCGTCTGCCCCTGCCGTATGACCTGCACTGATCACCGTATAGGTGAAATCTGTGACTCGATCTCCATCCCAAGCGACAAACTTTGGACGATCATTATAAGTACCAACAGTCGCTGAGGGACGTATATCTTCCCCTACATTTAGGGTCTGATTCCCTGCTCCATTTGGATCAGTCGCTGACTTGGGATCTGTAGGAAAGTCAATCACGACATCGTGTTCAAGGGTGACCGGAGTCCCTTGAATCGCCTGAATATTCAAATGGGAGAAGTCTTGGATATCACTCGCCTCATCGTTATTGGTGACGATATAGCTAAACTCCGGAATATCAGCAGGATTTGTCGCTACGGGCAAACCGCTCTTAGTCACTGTCAGCGTATAGGTTCGATCACTCGCTTCATTGTAGTGCGATGCAGCATCAATACTGACTTGACTCGGAGTCTGTGAAGTCGTCACCCCCTTAGCGTTAAACAAGTAATCTTCGGGTTCAGCATCATTGATGTAATCATTAATGGACTGCTCTTTATACCTGAATGTGGCGACCCCGATCGGGCCTGGTTTAACGACCTCTAGGACATAATCAACGAGGTCCCGTGGTCTCTCATATCCACCGGTCGCGTCACTGGTCGTTACTCCATTTATCGTAACGTCTCCCGTGACTGTGTGCTGCCCATCATAATTACCGGTCCCCACGAATAGTACACTCTCAATATCTCCGTCTAAGTCGTATTGAACAGGGTCAATCGTATCGATGAGATTGATTGGGTCTCCATTAAAGTCGACCATCCTCATCGCATCTCGTACGCCCCCATCTCCATATTCAACGGTAATATTTCGTCCATCTTCTGCGGTGAGCACTAAATGTCCATCGGCGTCAACATTGGCGACGACTCCGGTGTCATCATAGCTGGAGTTAATGTTATCTACTAATACCCCCGTGGCATCTTTAGCCTCTACCTGAATGGCTGTAATCGCGAAACCATTGATCTTAAAATAGCTCTGTGGTCCGAGTTCAATGGCCCGTATCGGTTCAAATCCTCTAATCACATTATGACCGACAATGGCCCGCACTCCGGTGAATGGGGTCGCGTGATTAATCGCTTTCGCTTTAGAGATCGAAGAGCCAGAGGCGTATGAATATGAGAGGTCATCATCGGTCTCATCAGTGGCGCGAATATTAACCCCATTAATTTTCATATCGCCTGTCTGAATATCACTTACGAACACTCCGCGACGCTCTGTTGTATACCGAGCTTGTCGACCAAGCTCATTAGCGTTCGCCTTGGTCATATTGATACGAAAAACATCTTCTGCGGAGCTGCCTACCTGAAGCTCGATCGCTCGATGTCCACCATCAAGAAGTTTTATTCCATTAAAATTAGTTTGCTCAGCGATGGTATCGAGCTGAGCAGAGAGCAACTTGAACTCAATGTTTAAAGCTCGTCTCTCAAGATCGGTAAGTGTCTCATTCGCCGAGGTCACCGAGAGCTCTCTCATCCTCATTAAGCCCGCTTGAGTCTCATTCAAAGCGCCATCTACGACCTGTAGGAGTGAGGTACCCATGTTCATATTCTGAACGCTCGCTAGCGCTCCCCGAACTTGAGCAGAGAGTCTCTCTGATATGGCTAACCCCGCGGCGTCATCAGCGCTACGATTAATTCGTAGACCTGACGACAACCTCTCCAAAGAGACCCTCATTGTGCTTTGAGACTTGTCTATCCCACTCGCTATTTGTACAAAAGATCTCGGTGAAACGACACTAAATGGCATATCTTTTACCTAAAACAAGTCTAAATAAAACATAAACTTATGCATTACTCATGCGGCATGGTGTAAACTTTATAAATATATTATTTATATGTTACCTAGGATACATCTCTTTTATATTAGAGGCAATAGTGTAAGAGAGAATCGTCGAAGAGAGCATCGTCGAAGAGAGCATCGTCGAAGAGAGCATCGTCGAAGAGAGAACCGTCGAAGAGCAAATCATGAGCAATTTAAGTCCCCCGTCTACTTATCTCCTATCTCTCTTGCTGTTAGTCTCAACCCTGTCCGGCTGCGCAACAATTTTCAGCGGTGATAAACCAGAATTCACGATCGATAGCGTTCCTCAAGGAGCGATCGTTAAACTTCCAAGTGGTAAGTTCCTAGGGGTAACCCCCATCACTCTGAGACTCCCCTCAAAAGCGGTGCAAAATTCGTTAAAGACGCTACACGTACAGCTCGCTCGCTATCATAAAGTGACACTTCAAATTAAGCCTGACTTCAATCAGCGAACTCTCCTAAACTTCGCTTTTATCTCTAGCTCCCTCGGTTTCCCCTCATTCACAACAGACAGTGTTAACCGAAGGCTCTATCGCTTCGATGAAGGTCGCTATGTCATCGAGCTTAAAAAGAAGCCTCAAACATCATCCACTCCCTCTCCTCCTAAGCGGGCTGAAAAGGAAGACCTCTCCCGAGATAAAGTTTTACAAAGAACCAAAGCCCAAGAAGCTCTTAGGGTCAAGCAAGAGGCTCTCGCCAAAGAGAGAGCTCGAGCCACAGCGGAGAAGGTGGAGCTAAATCGTCTACAACTTGAGAAAGAGAGGCGAGTATTAGAGGAAGAGAGGAGAGTATTAGAGGAAGAGAGGAGGGAATTAGAGAAACAAAGAGTAGAGATGAAAGAGGCTCAAGAGCGTGAGCAAAAAGCTCAAGAGCGTGAGCAAAAGGCTCAAGAGCGTGAGCAAGAGAAGAGACGCCAAATAAAGCAAGATGCACTCGAAGCAAAGGCAAAAGCAGAAGCAAACTCAAGACCTGGAATCCCATCAGAACCTAAGTTAAAGCAAGAACAAGACCCTGAACCTCAACGTTCGAGAGAAGAAATACTCCTCGAGAAGATGAAGCAGCGTTATCAAGAACAGCTAAAGCGTCGACGACAACCCTCTCCACCTCAAGATCCCAGGATCCCTAAAGGAATAGAGATCACACCGCTCTCCGACTGGAGCGACTCACCGAGCTATGGTGCCTTAGCGATGAGTATCGCTCACTATCGTTTAATCCAAGAAGAGATCGCTCGCGGTGGAGGAGCGTCTCTCGAAGATCTCTATCTACGTCTCTGCTTAGCGATCGATCATCAACAGCCAACACCCGAGCTTGTCTCTTCTACCTATCCCCTCTTCGTGAGGAGAGCCCAGCGGCATATTCAAGTATTAAAAGCCCCCCATGGGCTAGCTTTATTTAGAGCACTTAAACCCCTCCATGAACTCAGTTTCCCCTCAAACGAGAGAGAACTATTCATCGAGCCATGAGCCGACTTAAAATATCTCAAGTCGCTTCAACACTCCTCTATCGACGAGGTGCTGCGCCTTACTCATGACTCGCAGTGAGGCCTCTTGCGCCTCGCTGAGCTTTACAGGGCCAAGCTGACGAAGCGCGTCCTCGAGGGCGCTCTTCTCACGAGGAGGGAGATAAACCAACAAATGCTCTTTAATCTCAATCTCCGCTATTTTAAGCGCGCTGAGCCAGTCTTCTATTGGAGAGGCTTGATAGACCTTTAACAGCGCTCTCCCCTTGAGGGAGCGCAGCGCCATCATCGGTGGAGGAGGCGACTCTCTCTGAACCTCTACTGGATCTGTGAGCGGTTGACTATCACGAGGTAATTCACCTCTCGCCAACTGACGAGCGATCGCTCTCGCTCTCCTCATTGGAGTGTCGATCGGCTTCCCTTGACCGCTCGCTGCTTGAGGATTAATGAGCTGTGGTGCAGCGCCTTGAAGACGACTCATCAATGAAGCCTTCTGAGTATCAGGAAGCTGCTCAAGGAGGTCATTAATCTTATGTACGCGACGTCGAGGGACGAGATCACTAGAGCCTCCACCTCCTTTGAGCTCTCCTCGATTCTCCTTATTCGACTGATCACTCATTATACTTACCCTTAATGTATCTCAGCCCAATTCGAGCCCACCCCTACCTCCACTACTAAAGGAACACTCAACTTAACAGCCCCCTCCATACACTCTCTCATTAATGAGACCACAGTATCCACCTCCTCTTGTGGGGCTTCTAAGACGAGTTCATCATGCACCGTTAAGAGTAGTCTCGCTTGTAATCGGTGCTCTCGTAGAGCTTGGTGAAGACTGACCATAGCGACCTTTAAGATGTCAGCCGCGGTGCCTTGGATCGGTGTATTGACTGCGAGTCTCTCCGCCTGTGCTTTAAATCGACCCTTGGCGTTAATCTCTCGGAGAGGTCGTCGTCTCCCCATAAGAGTACGAGTCTCTTCATGCAACTCTGCTTCCGATACCGCTTGACTGAAGTAAGCGCGCACTTCACCATATTTCTCAAAATAAGTCGAAATCATTGATTTCGCTTCTTTGAAGGATACCCCAATAGACTCTGAGAGTCGCTTAGGACCCATTCCATACATCAGGCCAAAGTTAATAGCCTTGGCGCTTCGTCTTTGATCAGGAGTCAACTCTTCTTGGGGAATGGCGAAGAGCTCTGAAGCGGTGGCTGCGTGAATGTCGATCCCCTCTTTAAAGCCTTTAATGAGACTCTTCGCTTCAGCGAAATGAGCGAGGAGCCTGAGCTCTACTTGTGAATAGTCAGCGCTGATCAAGCGCCAGTCAGGCTTGGTGATAAAGGCCTCACGAATCCTCTTCCCTTCCGCTGTACGCAGAGGGATATTTTGAAGATTAGGCTCTGTGCTCGAGAGCCGACCCGTCGCAGTTCCTGTTTGGCTAAAAGAAGAGTGCAGACGACCCGTTTGATCGCTTATGAGATGAGGCAAAGCCTCTAAATAAGTACTACGTAGCTTAGCTAAGTGACGGTACTCTAGTATTTTCCCGATGATCTCATGCTGACCTTTCATTTTCTCCAAGAGCTCTTGTCGAGTACTCTTCTGCCCGGTTGATGTCTTCTTTCGGGTCCCCGTCACCTCTAGCTTGAGCTTGTCAAATAAGATCGTAGAGAGCTGCTTAGGAGAATCAATGTTAAACTTCTCTCCTGCTAAAGAGTGAATATCACTGCTCAGTTTTTGGAGTTGAGTCAGCATGGACCCACTCTGGGCTCTCAGCTGATCAATATCGATCTCAACACCACATAACTCCATATCAGCGAGCACCGTATTGAGAGGTAACTCCACCTCATAATAGAGGCGAGAGAGCGCCTCTGATGCCTCTAGCTTAGGCTTGAGATATTGATATAGCCTCAGAGTAAGATCTGCATCTTCTGCCGCATACTCAGTCGCCCTATCTACAGGTACTAGTCTAAATCGATCAGCCTCTCCTTTAGGTCCTGCGACCTCTTTAAAGCTCAGGTTCTTATGACCCAAGAGCTCAAGGCATAGGGCGTCAAGGCCAAAAGATAAGCGGGTAGGATCTAAGAGGTGAGTCATCAACATAGGATCACCACCCCATCCCCTCGTAGGGAGATGATTAAGTTGGAGTATCTTACGATCATATTTATGATTCTGACAAACCTTGGGGAGTGTCGCATCTTCTAGTAGAGGGCCAAGATGCGCTCGGACAGTCTCGAGGGTAAGCTGTACCGGCATCCCTAGATAAAAATGATCGATAGGTATATAGGCGGCCTCATTCTCTGCCCAAGAGATCGCGACCCCCAAGATCTCTGCCTGATGTACTGCTAGACTCGTCGTCTCTAAGTCTATAGAGAGTACGCCGGCTCGGCGAATATTATCTACCGCTTCGATAAGCTCTTGTTCGTTAAGAATACAACGGTATCGACTTCGATCAACCTCAACATAACGAGGCTCAAGAGCGGTCTCGTCTAGGATCCCCCCCCCATGTAGACTAGACTTTTTCTCCTCTTGAGAATCAATTTTCATCTCTTGAGGCTCCACATTTTCTCTCTTAACTAGCGAATGAACCTCCTCCGAAGCCTGTTCACTTGGAGTACTCTTAGGCCACCGCTTCAATAGATCTAACTTGAGTCTAGCGAAACCTAATCGATCAAAAAACTGCTCAATTGAAGGGAGCGTTGGTCCTGAGAAGGCGCATAGAGTACTTATATTATCTAGTGACTCACCGAGATCTCCATCGCACTTAATCGTCGCTAAACGGGCACTTAATCTCGCTTGTTCAGCGAAGGTCTGTAAGCTCTGTCCACGCTTGCCCTTGACCTGATGGGCGTGATCTAGAACAGACTCTAAAGTCTCATACTCAGTTAATAGCTTTGCTGCGGTCTTCGGCCCAATGCCCGGCACCCCAGGAATATTATCACTCGCGTCACCAGAGAGCCCTAATAGATCGATCACTTGATCTGCTCTAATCCCAAACTTCTCTATCACTTGGTCTTTACCAGATACCTTATCAGACCCATCCCACATGGTGACTCGCTCGCTGATCAGCTGCATCATATCTTTATCGGTACCGACGATCACGCAGTCGCCCTTGGTTTGACTCACCCAAGACTGAACCAGAGTTCCAATAATATCGTCTGCTTCTAACCCAGGAATGGAGAATCCTTTAAGACCTAAAGCCTCTGTCCCCTCAACGCACAGCGTATACTGCTCTGGAAGTGAGGGAGGGGGAGGCGGTCGATTCGCCTTGTATTCGGGATATATCTCCTTACGAAATGTGGGTCCCTTACTATCAAAAGTGATTACAATATGTGAGGGTGCCTTAGTCCTTAAGATCTTTAAAAGCATTCTCATATAGCCAAAAACAGCTTGAACGGGCTGTCCATCAGTCGTGGATAACCGCTCTCTCATTCCATGGAAGTTTTTGAAAATAAAGGCAGATGCATCCACAATATAGAGTGTGGGATCACTAGACATTCAGCAGCTCCAATGACCTTAAAGGTCGTCAGTGTGGGCGGGACTTTGATTCAGCGTGAATATTTCAGAGACTCTTCAAAGTCGGTCTTAACGACCTCGATTGAGTCTAATTCTTCGTCTGTATAGCGGTGTCCGGCGATGACTTGAGCTGCCTTCAGAGAGAGGGACTGACGGAGCGCATCACTCGACGTTCCTTTCGCTTTACTAAGCTGCTGGTTAGCATTTCTCAAGCGCTTGGCGAGATCTGAGACGATATGGTCGAGGACCTTGAAGGCGAAGGGGCTCTGGGCTGAATAGAGGCTCTCAAAGGTTGTACTATCTAAGAGTACGACACCTGCACCTCGACTCCCTCCCCGGCATGTCGCGCTCCTCGGCTTATGGTCAATGAGCGCGATCTGTCCTAAAAGCTCACCGGAGGCCAAAGTCGTGAGAGTCTGATCTATACCCGTCTCAAGTCGTTTAGAGACGGTAATACTACCCATGACAATCAAATAACATTGTCCCCCTGAGTCACCCTCTCTGAACAAGTATTCTTCAGGTTCTAGAACCTGATAATGGAGTTGGTTCAAAATAATGGATGTCTCAGCTTTTGTGAGAGAAGATAAGAGCGGATGCGACATCACATGTGAATGGATATTGTTTGGAATAGCCACAGCTAAGACTCCTCTGCTGCTCCTATTTAGTAGGACGCTGTCTAGGTGATGAACTAAGAGTGAGAGATCAGGGCCCTCATTTAGAGAGCTTCGAGATCCACCGTTTAAAGAGGTTTGAGCTGGGTACATCTTGCTGAGTGACTCGCGCTGAAGTGACCACCGGCCCTCCTCGCTGATCACTTTTCCCCCGCACTAGCAGTTGATCAATCTGATCATTAGTATCTCTAATCCTAGCGCAAAGCTCATCAGAGAAGCTCCTTAAGAGATGAAAAGCGACCGGTTGATGTTGAGCCCTCAAGAAGTCAAACTCTCGCTTTTCGAGGCATAAAATCTCGCAACGAGTCATAGCCCGCGCCCCTGCGCTGCGTGGAGAACCATCAATGAGAGCTAATTCACCAAAGAGCTCTCCCGCTTGAAAACGGGCGAGCACGATCGCCTCACTCGTAGAGTTGAGGAAGATCTCTACAGCGCCTGATTGGATCACAAATGCGGCGCGTCCCTCATCTCCTTGACGAAAGATGAGCTCACCCGCGTTAAAAGTCGTCGGACGTAACATCCGCAGCACATCGATCATCTGACTCTGTGGTACATCCTTAAAGAGAGGGATATCATTTAAGAAGTCATAGGATGTAGCGGTCATAGCTCACTCTCACTATCATAAGGTTTTCTAGGGTCATCGCTGATCAGTTACTGATCGGTCGACTAGAAAAGCGCTGCTTATCTTTGAGAATGATTATAAGTCATCTCACTTCAAAGATAAACCTTTCTAAAGAGCGTTCTCTGTTTACATGACAAGAACTCATGAAACATTTCACTTCATACAACGACCGTTTTTTGCCGTACAGCGCCCTATCTGCTTACAGTTTAAACTTCGCTGGCAATCAGAAGCCCATTTAGCGATGCAACGTCCATTCTTTGGCGTACAATGACCATATTTTTTACAGATCTCAGATGCCCTACACCTCGCTGTTGAGATCGCTAAACAGGCCCCATCAAATTCTTCACATTGCCCGAGCCTTCGACATTTATCTTGACAGTCAGTCGGCTGTTTGGCTCGTACACAGTAGCCAGAACGAACCTCTGGATTCACTCCTTGATCTACAGGTGCAGGTTTAGAGTGTGCTCGCTCTCCGCTTAGAGGGAGGTCACTCTTGAACTGACACATCTCTTGCTCCGCGCATCCACGTGAGCTGAGGCAATCATCCTCTAAAGTCGCGACACAACGACCGGCATGAAGTGAGCATAGCCCCGCCAAAGAGCATTGAAGCGACGTGGCACAACCACGATCGGTCCCTATGCAACGCCCTTTATTGAACTCACACAGACCTGCGGTTTTACACAGCTCGGATGATTCACAATCTGCCCGATTTCTCGGCGTACATCCTCGTTCACTCAATACACACCCACCTGACTTTTGGCATTGAGTAAGGCAAGCAGGCTCATAGCCTGATCGTGGACTCACGGAAGGTGGATCAGGATGACAAAAACAACCGATCTCTACTTTTACACAGCCATAAGCACACTCTTTAACTAAATCAGCTTGATTCACACATAGACCAGCGCGGTGACTACACGCTTGAAAGTCTGTACAAGCGACCGATCGTTTACAGTCTTGATCAGATTTTGCCACACAACGGTCCCCTTTGATGTTACATAATCCATAAGACTTACACCTTTGACTCTGAAAGCAGTCAAGGTCACTCTGGGCGACACATCGACCCTGAAAAGGTGTACAGTGACCGCGATGTTGACACTCGGTGCTGTCTAAGCAGAGCTGTCGACTGAGCGCGATACATTTTATATCTAAGGGCTTCAGAGAGCCTCTTTGCTTTAAACTCACCTGAGCGCATAAGCCGCTCTGCTTACAAGCCATCGATTGGGCACAGCGAGCGCTCTGTTCCTCTGTCTCCAAGTACCAAATAGCTCCTCCATGACCCAGATCAGTCGATGAGTCTAAACCGAGCTGCTTCTGCGAGGACTCAGTGAGCGCTCCTGGCTTAATCGGTGCCACTCGCGAGGCGCTATCCATCTCTTTCTTGACGTCTCTCCCCTTGGAGCTAGCTGAAGGTTGAGAAGAGGCATCCTCTTCTTGAGAGCAAGCAGAGCCCATAACCAAGCTCATGAGTATTAGGCACAAACCTCCCCATAAAATTGGTCGATCAAGCCCTCGCTCTACTCTCCATTTACCCATGTAAATTCACTGCCTGTCCGGTTAAGCCATCGATATAAACAATACGAATTTGATGGCCACCACGCTCTTGATATCGTAACTGCCACACAGGCAGAAGCACTGGTCGAATCTCCATGATCTTTAATTTATTAAAACGCCGATCGACCGACCGCCTGACCGCCTCTTCGCTCTGTCGATTTCCCCACGACTCTTCATCAAATTTAACAGAGCCCGGCGAGAGCTCAGTGAGGTCACTGACTCCATCAAAATCAGGAATTTCAGAGGCGATATGTCCCACAGAGTCTAGAACTTGGATCGATTTATTAGGTTCATATACAAAGATCTTTAAACTCTGCGGATCAAGATAGATAGAGTCCTCTACAGACTCTATCTTATCTCCAAATAGGGAACTAAAGCCTGAGCGCTCTATCTTCTCTTGAAATGAGACCTGGTAGATCACATGGTAAACGAGGCTTTTAGACTCTAAATCTTCGTCCTTACCAAAAAAGCCTAAAAAGCTCTTCTGCCGATTATCTTCAATTCTCGATTCAATCGCTTCTCGAGAGAGTTTAGGAATTAAAGCGAACACCTTAGAAGGTAGATCTAGGTCAGGTCGAGCGCCTGAGCTAGGGTCAAAGTAATACTTACTCCTCCCCTTCTTGAAGCTCTTCAGAGCTCCCTCTTCGACCATGGCCTTAAGCCCCTTAGAGACAGAGCCCTTGGAACGACCTAGCTCGCTCATCGTCTCTGTTATATTGAGGATCTCTCCGGATTCAAAGAGCTCTGTCAAGCTCTCTCGAAGTGACTCTCCCCGCTCTCCTTCAGAGTGATCATGCTTATTGTCGGCAGCCGTGTCATCCTCATCACTCTCTGTTGGGGTCACTTGGCGATTTGACCTCTCTTGAGTCTTAACTGGCGCAGTGCTATTGGACCGCGCAGTGCTATTGGACCGCGCAGTGCTCTTTGTAGCGCCGTTCTTTTCTCTATCACTACCTGCGGAAACAGACCTCTGCTCTTCACCTCCAAGTAGATGCTCTAGCGCTAAGAATCGCTCTCTCCATCGCTCGTTACAGAGCTCCTCTATGCGCTGATCATCGAGGGTCTCATGCTCGGAATAGAGCCAACGTGTTTTTAGGGCCTTGGTCTCCTTAAAAGCGTCGGGGGAGAGGAGCATGAACTCGCCGGCTTGTAAGGTCGGCAATCGCTCAATAATCTCATCGACTCGATTTGGATCTAATGACTTAAGAGTAGGCTGAATCTTCTTAAGATCCTGTCGGGTCGTGAGGCGACCGATCGCCCATGTTCCGAATTGAGCCATAGCCTTGTAATCGACATCTCCAGGGTTTTGAGTCGCCATTAGACAACACACCCCATATTTACGTGCCTGCTTAAAAATCAATGAGAGGGATGGTTTACAAGCGGGCACCTTTACCGGAGGGATAAATGGAGCGACCTCATCGATGTAGAAGAGCGCTTGAGGTGTCTTGCTAGGGTTACGGAGCATCCAAGCGTAGAGCTGCTCAGCGACTGCCGCGATAAGAAACTCTTTGTCCTCAGCAGAATTAAGTGTGTTTAGATAGATAACTGAGAGGCGAACTTTCCCCTCACTAGGAGCGCTTCTCTCTCCTCTTCCCAAGAGAAGATCAACGTTCAGCGGTAGACCTTCATGAAACAGTAAGCGCCTTGAACCTACATCTAGGCGGGCTAATTTCCGGAGCGCTTGATCGAGCTTTTTACCATTTACAAAGCGCTCTAGCCGCTTTTTATGATCGGGCTCTATCCCCTGTAGGAGCTCACCAAAGTGCTCTAGGCTGTAGGGGAAACTCTCTGCTTCAAACAACAGATTTAAGTAGTCATCAAAAGCAGCACGTATCCCCTCTCCATCGTCACTGCTCAGGTCAAACCCAATCAAAGAGGTGATCATGGTAGCGATATTGGAGATGGCTTCAACCCGCTCTCGTTCATCTAGACTCTGTACATCAACCTGCAGTGGGTCAGCGCATAGCGGAACACCTTTGCGAGCAGCCGGTGTATAAATAACGACCTCTACTGTCTCACGAAAAGTCGCAGCGAGCTCTGGAGAGATACCACGCTCAGCTAAAGCCTCGATGTCATCTGCCGCTAAAGCGAGGGCAAGACTACATAGGTCTCCTTGAGGATCTATGCAGATCGCCGGTAAGCCAAGTCGAGTCATCTCTTCAACGATGACTTTACACAAGACCGTCTTCCCTGATCCACTCGATCCAAGAGCCATAATATGACGTAAGAGGGTTTTAGGCTTTAATTGTATGGGGCTAGGCTCACCGTCTTCTTGATGATGATCTAACTCAAAACCTAGATGTAAGAGGTCTGAATCGATGAGGCCATTAATCTCACTGCCGCTAGTTACCGCCATTGTCTCTCCACATTTCATGATACTGAGGGGTATTGACTCTCTGTACCATAATGCATTTAGAGAGTTTTAGCGAGACCTTGGTCTGCCAAATGCCTGTACCCAATATGTTTTATAAGGACTTTTTTGATCAAATACAAAACTAATCCCGATCTCCGTGAATAAAGAATTTAATATATTTTTACAATGACCCGGTGATTCCATCCAAGCGCGAACGACCTCTTTAGGGGTTCGTTGACCTGCAGCGATATTCTCACCCCAAGCATTCCCTCGGTACTCTGTCGCTGTGATTCGATCTCTAGGTGTATCACCCCGCGGACCTCGATGAGCGAAGAATCGCTGTTGGGCCATCGCTATTCCATGATTATGAGCAGCCTGAGCGAGCAGAGGTTGAGCTTTTAGCTCAGGACTAGACGAGAATCGCCGCTGACCACATTGCCCTCCCCGTCTCCTCTCTATGTTGACTAACTCTAATACTTCAGCCTCAAACTGACTTGAAGCTAAAACGAGTTTACGCTCTGCTTGACGCTCTGCCTGACGCTCTGCCTGACGCTCTGCCCGACGCTCTACCCGACGCTCTACCCGACGCTCTGCCCGACGCTCTACCCGACGCTCTGCCCTACGCTCTACCCGACGCTCTACCCGACGCTCTGCCCGACGCTCTGCCCGACGCTCTACCCGACGCTCTGCTCGACGCTCTGCTCGACGCTCTGCTCGGCGCTTGGCCTGTCGCTTGGCCTGTCGCTTGGACTTTAAAGACGTTTTCAACTCATGTCGATCATGATTAGGGGTCTGATCGTAACGTGGACTAAAGGCCTCATCTAAATCTCTAAAAGCATCATTTGCTCTCTCTTCTAGATGCTCATATGGTTCTACTAGTGCAGCGACCTTTACTGATTCACTCTCTTCAATATCTTCATAATAGTGATCAAATGGATTAGCGTGAGTGAGCCGAGAGAGCCCCTGTAAACCGATCATCAAAGCGAGGCTGAGCACCAAAAAAAACAGCCTCAATATCATTATATTTTTTAATAATAGCTTGGTGTTCTTAGGCCTTTGAGAAACCTTATTATGTTTACAATGATTCATCAGATGCTCCTGTCTCTTAAAGATCATAAAATAGTTTATTGTGATTGGGTATTACATCTCGCGGAGGAGCTACTCTTTACTCAACCTTTTATTCAAGAGAGAGAGCTCTCGTATGCCCCGCTGCCAAATCGCTAAGTCTTCCATAGTGGGAGAGGTAGAGTGAGGTTTATGACTGACAGAGAGTCTTCGATGAGCCCAACGCAGAGTATTGATCACATGTAGGGCCGTCTGCTGTTGCAATATTTTAAGATCTCTAGTCTGTTTCTGTCTAGTCTGCTTCTGTCTAGCCTGCTGCTCTCTCATTCCTAGAGTAAGACATGTGGAAGAGAGATGAGAGGCGTTCTTACGATCAGATGATAACAGCTCCCGAGTAACCCAATATCTAGCCCACATCTCTTGAAAGATATAAGTAGAGTCTTCTTCGAGATATAATTTAACCCAATCACTGCTCCAGTGATCTAAACGACTCTGCCCCCAATCGATCAGATACATCTGCTCCTGATCGACGCTCTGCTTATTATCCATAGAAGGAGCGAAGAGCAGATGCTCTCTTCGGACATCTCGATGGCATGCGACTCTCCTCTCCTCAGATAATTCCCTCTGTACTCCCACCTCTCCATTTCTGTCTAGTTGAGAGCTCTCTATGGGCTCCTCATGAAGAGAGGTCTGTAGTAATTCGACTGCTCGCTCCAGCGCTATCGATAGATCTGAGTCTTCAGCCATGATTTGCTTATAGAGGACGCTGAGCCCCTGTAAGGTAGATCTTCTTCTCTCGCTCAAAGCCTCGGTGATCGACAGTCGGTCCTCATCGATCACTCGCTTAGAGTGGAGAGTCGCCAAGATCTCGCCTACAATATGCGCCTGATCGACAGAGAACGACTTGACCACTATGCCAGGACAATGACTCAGCAACACACTACATCGATCAACTCGGGAGATCAGTCGTGGCCCATTGAGAGAGAGCCCCCAAGACGACAATGCTCGCTGTTCTTGATCTGCTTTCCCACTACTTTTATGCTGTTTAAACCATGCCATAGGCACGGTAGCTAGGTGCCCTCTGTTCACAGTGACTGACCACACCCTCGCTTCCTCAGAGAGGACGAGCTTGAGAGAGAGATCTGAGGGTGATTCATTGAGAGCCTCACCGATTATAAGGAGGAGCTCAGGCTGATCAAATAGCACACCGCCACCAACGCTCATCATGATTCACTGCCCACGAGTCAAACGAGCTACGATGAGGTCTCGTAATATACTTAACGCTCCCCAAACCGATTGTCCTTTAGCCAAAGAGCGTTCGGTATAAGTAATGGTCACCGGTGACTCTTTGTAGATGAGGTTTTGATGTTTGATAAGGTGTAATAGTTCAGAAGCATGAGCCATACGCGCTTGTCGTAAATGCAAACGTGAGAGTGCTGATCCACGGATTGCTCTCAAGCCATTGTGACTATCGGTGAGCTGTGGTCCGCCGGTCATCCTCGTGAAGAGGATCGCTAATTTGAGCAAGAGGGCTCGACTCTTCGGCATCCCCTTACTTGACCCTAAAAACCGAGACCCCAAGATAACCTGCAAATGAGGGTCTCTTCGCAGCTCTTCGACCAAGCGCAAGGCGTCTTGTGGGGAATGTTGCCCATCCGAATCAAAGGTAACGACATATTCTGCAGCGCGAGAGGTCGCCTCTTCAAACCCTGTCATCAAAGCCGCTCCTTGACCAAGATTGATGGGGTGTTGGATGAAGATCACCGGCTGTTGATCAGCGATTAATGATCGGATGTGATCTCCTCCCCGATCAGTAGAGCCATCATCTACTAATATAACCGTGAATCCCGCTTGAATAACGCCTTCAAGAACAGAGACAATCACCTCTTCTTCTTGATACATAGGGACCACCGCGACTTGAGACATATCAAGTTCTCGCTGCGGAGTTTGAGCGGCATCTCTGGCGACTCTTCTCCCCAATAAAACCAACTGTTCTCCCCTCTCTCTTTGGCCTAAATATAGGTTAAAAGTAAAGGTTAACAAGAAGACGATCGCTACGTAGAGCGCTAAATCTACTCCTCGACCAACACCTACTCTCTGAGCGATCTCCGTAGAGAGCTCTGGGGCGAGAGAGAAGATCATCAACACCACAAAAGTGATAGAGATTCCAGCGACTTGTAGGGGGTGTTTACGACCAATCGCACCGAAATAGATCATCAAAGTGAGCGCGCAGAGCGCGAGAAGTACTCGAAATATCATAAAGGCTCGTCGAATCGGGGGGCCTGTCCAGCGCCGATCAGTAATGTGTTAAGATGAATGGAGACGATCGCTGAGATCTCTTTGGCGTAGCCACCTCCCATGGTCACCACCACCGGCAGTCCATGACGCTGGCACGCCTCAAAGACCATAGCGTCTCTCGCTGCTAGTCCAGGCATACTGAGACTGAGTCTACCTAATTGATCGTCGATAAAAGGGTCAGCACCCGCCAAATAGATCACTAGATCAGGGCGAGCGCGCTCGAAGATCTTAGGTAGCGCCTCACTGAGTAAGCCCAGATAACGCTCATCATTGGTCTCGTCTTCTAAGGGGATATCGAGGTCGCTGCGCTCTTTTTGAAAAGGATAGTTACGAGCTCCATGCATAGAGAAACAGAAATGAGCGGGGTCAGGCCCTAAGATATCAGCGGTCCCCTCTCCTTGGTGAACATCAAGATCGATGACCAACCCCCTCTTAATTTGTCCCTCTCTCTCTAGTGTTTTTAACGTCACAGCACTGTCATTAAAGACACAATAACCACCACCTCTCGCTCTAGCTGCGTGATGAGTTCCTCCCGCAAGGTTCGCCCCCCTCCCCTCTCCTAGAGCCTGTCGGGCAGCAGCGAGTGTTGCCCCTGTAGATCGACGGGAACGTTCAATCATCTGTGGGCTCCATGGGAACCCAATACGTCTCAGCTCCTGTTTAGGCAGTTGACCGCTGATCACCCCTTGAAGATAACGGTGATCATGAGCCAAACTCAACAGTTCATCAGTGACCGTTGGAGCCACCGAGACCGCCTCCGCTCCAAAATGATCGACCACTCTCTCTTTAAGCTCGATATATTTGCTCATCGGAAATCGATGTTTGGAGGGGAGAGGCAACTTAAAGGTTGTGGAGTGGTAACATCTCATTAAAGCGCCTGATGACCTTCTCTGTGAGATTCTCTGTGAGCTTCTCTGTAAGATTCTCTGTGAGCTTCTCTGTGCATATTTACTCTATAGTGGGTGAGGGGGTGACCAGTATGTATTGATGAGTCCTATTTTAGCTAAGCGCTTCATCTATTCGCACAACATAAGCTCCTCGATCACTCGACGCCTCAAGTTTTACGAGCTGACTATGGAGCGCGGATACCGCCTCATCAACAGCGTTCATTTGACGAGACTCCACTGTCACTCGTACTCGGTAATCAAGGTCTTCATACAGATTGGGATAGCTGCCTACGCTGACCTCAAAGTCTGCTTCAAGTTGAGTGAGCAACTGAGCGATCTCACCCTCTCTGGCGTTCAAATAAAGCGACCTTAAATAGAAGGCACCGTGTCGAAAGCGAGAGGCTACCTCTTCAAACTTAGCTCGAAAAACTTGCGGAACACCCGGTAAGATATACACATTCCCAAATGAGTAGACGGGCCAAGGTGCCCCCTCTGTCCACAAGAGAGTTGACCCCTCTGGGATCTGCGCCATCCTCAAGTGAGCATCATTCAGCCTCTCTTTAAAATAAGATTTGAGAAGCTCATGAAGGCGATCATCAAGCGTCAAAGGCTTCTTGAATCCATGAGCAATGCTCTCAAGAGTGATGTCATCATGAGTCGGTCCGACTCCACCGCTGGTGAAAACATGATCGAAGGACTGACTCATCTCTACAACATGATTAGCGATCGTCTCTCGATCATCAGGGACCACCAAGATGCGCTCTAATGAGACACCTAACGCTCGTAAACGCTTGGCGAGATAATAGGCATTCTCGTCCTTGATTTTCCCGCTCAACAGCTCATTCCCAATCAAGAGGATCGCCGCTGTTTTGGCTTGTGTTATCTCTGATGTCATCTCTTGAGAAGACTCAATGATCGATGAATCGCTCATCCTGAGGCCGTCCAATCGAGGATCACTTTACCTGACTGCCCCGAAGCCATCAGTTGAAAAGCGTCTTGAAACTCTGAGACATCATAACGGTGAGTCACCATAGGAGAGAGGTCTAGACCACTTTGAATCAACGCTGACATCTTATACCAAGTCTCAAACATCTCTCGACCATAGATCCCCTTCACCAATAGGCCTTTGAAGATCACTTGATCCCAATCAATCCCCGTCGCTTTGGGTAATATGCCAAGGAGAGCAACCTTCCCCCCATGAATCATAAGGTCGAGCATTTGGCTGAAGGCGCTCGGTACCCCAGACATCTCAAGGCCAATATCAAACCCCACATTGATCCCGAGTTCACTCATGACCTCAGGGAGAGATTCCTCAGCGACATTCACTGCCCGACTCGCTCCCATTTTCCTAGCGAGCTCAAGTCGGTAGTCATTCACGTCAGTGATCACGATATTGCGAGCGCCAACATGTTTACAAATCGCTACCGCCATGCACCCGATAGGACCAGCGCCTGTGATCAGAATATCTTCCCCGATCAGATCAAAAGAGAGAGCGGTGTGAACAGCGTTACCAAAGGGATCAAAGATAGAACCCCACTCATCGGGGATCTCATCTTTCAGCTTAAAAGCGTTAAAGGCCGGTAGACTCAAGTATTCAGCGAAGGCTCCAGTGCGGTTTACCCCTACCCCCACAGTATCTGTGCACAGGTGGCGTCGGCCTGCTCGACAGTTTCTGCAAAACCCACAAGTGATATGACCTTCTCCAGAGACTCGGTCACCGACCGCAAATCCGTTAACCGCAGCGCCTAGCTCTACAATCTCACCCATAAATTCATGACCAATGGTCATCGGGACAGGAATGGTTCTCTGAGCCCACTCATCCCACTTATAAATATGGACATCTGTACCGCAGATCGCTGTTTTCTTGAGCTTAATGAGGACATCATTGGGTCCGACTTCAGGGAGAGGGACATCATCCATCCACACTCCAGGCGCTCGTTCACTTTTTACAATGGCTCTCATTGGATAACCCCAAAGCTACGGCCCACCTTAGCGAAAGCGACGACCGCTCGCTCCAACTGCTCACGACTTAGAGCGGCAGACATCTGAGTCCGGATCCGCGCTTGTCCTCTAGGGACAACCGGGAAACTGAAACCGATCACATAGATCCCCTCTTTTAGGAGCGCATCAGACATCTCTGAAGCTAATTTGGCGTCGCCTAACATCACCGGAATAATCGCATGCTCACCGGGGAGGAGATCAAAGCCGAGGGCGCTCATCTCCCCTCTAAAGAACTCGGTGTTCGCTCTGAGCTTGCCCAAGAGCTCATCACTCTCCTCAATAAGGTCGAGAGCGGTAATAGAAGCCGCACAGATCGCCGGCGCTAAAGCGTTAGAGAATAGATAAGGGCGTGAGCGCTGTCTCAACCATTGGACGATCTCTTTACGAGCTGCAGTAAATCCACCGGAAGCTCCCCCAAGAGCCTTCCCTAGAGTGCCTGTGATAATGTCAACTCTCCCTAAGACACCACAATGCTCAGCGCTCCCTCTCCCCTGAGCCCCCGTAAAGCCCGTTGCGTGACAGTCATCGACCATAACCATAGCGTCGTAACGATCAGCGAGATCGCAGATCTCATCGAGCTTGGCGAAGTCACCGTCCATAGAGAAGACACCATCAGTGGCGATCAAGCGCACTCTCGCTGATTGAGTCTCTACTAGTTTCGCCTCTAGAGCGTTCATATCGCTATGCGCGTATCGATGTCGCTGGGCCTTACAGAGTCGAATACCATCGATGATACTCGCATGATTTAAGGCATCACTGATAATAGCATCATCAGGACCCAAAAGCGTCTCAAAGAGCCCACCGTTAGCGTCAAATGCAGAGGAATATAAGATACAGTCTTCGGTATGCAGAAAAGAGCTCAGTCGCTCTTCGAGCCTCTTGTGTAAGTCTTGCGTGCCACAAATAAATCTCACCGACGCCATCCCAAAGCCTCGCTGAGTGATCGCCTCCTGAGCGGCAGAGATAATCTGAGGATGATCTGCTAAGCCTAAGTAGTTATTAGCGCAGAGATTGATCACCTCAAGCTCTTCTCCGGCTGAAGAGACGCTGATGTGAGCTCTCTGAGGAGAGGTGATCACTCGCTCTGACTTGTAGAGGCCATCTACCTTGAGCTGTTCCAAATCATCATTTAAGGAGTTAAGGTACAGGTCGACCTTGGGCTTGCGGTGTATATTCATCTTCTCATCTCCTATGCTCGAGTCTCTGAAGGGTAATGGATAAGCGCGTTATTAAACATCACTTCTGACGATGATATGGACATGTAGCGAGACTCATCAAAGATCAGTGAGTTTTTGTGGGCAACTTAAGGCTCATCATGACCTCAGCCTATTTTCTTGTCAATCAGACAGCGATGTAAGAGAGTCTTATTCCCTTAGATCTTATTGCTCAATCTTCATTTCTTTATTATCTAGGAACTTTAAAGATTAACTAACCCTCTCACTAAGCAACGGAGTTTGCATGAGTAAACACACCTCCTCAACAGATCCCTTTCAAGAAGGGTGGATCGAAGAAGGTCTCTATTACAGGGGTCAAAAACCTCCCAAAGACACCAAGTGGAGTGATGATGATTGGGTATATATGCCCCATGAGAACTACATCCCGATCAGTAAGTCACGGATCGTTGGAGCGATGGCAGAGCGTCTAGCGAGTCAGTTGCCAGCCGATCAACTTAAGCCCTTTGTTGAACTTTTGGAAGGTGTCTACCACTTTCATTATCATAAAGTGCTCAATGAACTGAAAGAGGACTATGAGTACTTCTCTCCTTCATTAGGGGAACAGATGAGAGTGGGAGTGAATAAAGAAGAGCTCGAGCAAAGAGAACGCAATTTTCTCATCAATTTCGTCCATCTTATGATCCGCGGTAATTTTAATCCACTAGGAGAAGCTGAGCATCAGCAAGCAGAACAACATAGCTACCTACTCGACCTACCAATAGACGTTAATTGGTCGATCAAAGACCCCGCCATGTATCAACGCCTCTTCTCCTACAGCCAAACTCAAGAAGGCCAAACAGAGATCGATAATAAGATTGGCGTCGATCACCTAGAGCGTTACCTCAACATCCCTAAAGATTATGAACAGAGGATCATGATCTTTCACCGAGGAATAGAGCCCGACCGAACAGAAGGACTCTTTTTCATGCAGAAGATCAATCAAGGGATAGAT
The DNA here is from genome assembly GCA_943788935.1 of uncultured bacterium. Taxonomy (GTDB): domain Bacteria; phylum Myxococcota_A; class Bradymonadia; order UBA7976; family VGTA01; genus CAKZRU01. Next base: position 26,013 of record CALSSE010000005.1, read on the forward strand.
AAACTCTTTGGACTTTTCCTCAAGCCTCTTCAAAAGGGAGTAGAGAAGACTGAAGGCCTCGTCGAAGGTACCTTAGAGCGTGGGAAAGACCTCATCGCAGGTAAACCCTTCGCCCCTCGTTCTCTTCAACAGGAGGGTGACGCTGAGGGAGACAATAATCTCGGTGAAGGCGTCGTATTTCTCCCACGTTGGCTCCGACGCACGAGTCTATCAAATCAGCCATTCTCGCTCAGTAGACTCTTCAAGTCATCACTCTTGCAAGAACCGGCGATCGAGAGAGTGATCTGTGTCTTTAGACAGTTCCCTCCTTCCCCTCCTCCTATGATCCGCAAGTTGCCTTTAATCGGTCGTTTTATCAAGTTACCCAAGCCTGATGAGACCGACCCCACGATCCATGTTAAGCTCTTTCAGCAGATCCCTCTCGCTGATTTAGAGATCATCTTCCCAGAGAAGCACATCCGCATGAAGTCTTTCGACAAATTCATGTTAGGTTTCCTCGGTTTCATCGGTCTCGTCATCGGTCTCGTCAAAGGGATGGATAGCGATAAAGGAGCGTTAGCGGTGTTCTTCAGCGTCCTCGCACTTTTGGCGATGAAGACCGTGACTCGTTTTATCAATACTCGCCGCCGCTATATGCTCCAGATGTCTCAAGACCTCTATCGTAAGAATCTCGATAATGACCTCGGGGTGTTGCAGTACCTCGTCGATAACATTGAGGATCAAGAGTTCAAAGAGGCCTTTATCGCTTATATGCTCCTCTTGAGCGCTGATCGTCCACTGACTGAAGAAGAGCTCGATGACCAAGCGGAGCGGTTCTTAAATGAGAGCTTTAGTGGGCTCGAAGTCGACTTTGAGGTAGATGACGCCCTAGACAAGATCACCGTCGCTATAGATGCTGACGGCCAAGAGCGTCAAACCCCCGAGCAACTTGGCTCAACGATGTTCTTACCTCTCGTCCAGTCCATCGTTGGCGAGGATGGAGAGACTCGCTATCGAGCTAAACCTATCGAGACTGCGCTAGAGGCGATGGACCACCGTTGGGATAATTTCTTCCAATACAATTGATCATTACAGATCAAAAGGGCAGTCTCGCTCGACAGAGTGGAGAGACTGAGGTAGCGTAAGCGAGAATTTACCTCGGAGCTTCGCACTATGTCTCAACACTATTTCGCTCACATCTCTCCGGGCCTTGAACCTCTCCTCAAAGAGGAGCTTAAGTCCCTTGGGGCTCGTAAGGTCAAGCTCGAAGAGGGGGGAGTCCATTTTCAGGGCACTCGTAAGCACCTCTATCGTGTGCTTCAGTGGAGTCGGCTCGCTAATCGCATTTATTGGACGCTCATCGAGGGAACAGCGCCCAATACCAATGCCTTATTTGAGAGGGTCACCAAGATCGCTTGGCCTGAGATCTTTTCGCCAAGCTCTAAACCCTTAAAAGTAGCCATTAGGGTGAGTCTTAGCCATCATGTTGAGCTACAAGGGACAGGTCAAGCAGAGTCGATCATCCTGCGAGCAATCGAGAGATCTTTAGAGGGGAGCAGAGTGGTGAAATCCGCTCATTGGAGTGACCCTGATTCAGAGACTGCGCGAGTACTAGTCCGTTTACATGAGCACCGAGTCTCGGTGCGTTTAGATGCTTGTGGTCAACTTCTACATCGTCGCGGATGGCGACAGAATGAGGGTCAAGCCCCCCTGCGCCCCACTTTGGCGATGGCCATGCTAAAACTTTTAGAGTGGAGTCCCGATGAGCCTCTCCTCGACCCAATGTGTGGCTCAGGGACTATTGCTATTGAAGCGGCCCGATTCGCCTCACAACGTCGACCTCGGGTGTGGGAAGACTATAGCTGCAAGACCTGGCGATCTTTTGATGAAGAGCTCTGGTCTTCAGAGAGAGATCGCCTCTCTGCAGATCATGAAGCCGCTCGATATCACTCACATATCCAAGCCTCTGACCTCAACTCAGAGGCGATCACCCATACTCAAGCTCATTTATCGAGGGCTCAAGAGATGGTTCAAGTGAGGGTCCTTGATGTGAAAGAGCTCACGCCTATTACGCCTCAGGTTGACCCAGCAGCAACTCCATCTAATGATCATGAGTGCTCTAAGGGCTTAATCCTCTTTAACCCCCCCTATGGGCTGAGAGTCAAAGAGGTTGATGAGACGAAAGCCCTGCTCCGCTTATTTTCTTCTGATCCCGAGCGCTGGCGTGGTTGGCGTTTGGGCTTCATCTACCCCCGACAGCTCACCCCGCCAGCAACGAGCGGCTTAGTCGCTCGTGAGCTAGCGCGATTCCAGCATGGTGGACTCCCTGTGTGGGTGTGGCGCTATGAGCATTTATAGGCTTAAGTCATCAAGCGCTTAATCAACTAGCCGTTTAGAACTTAAATCCAAATGAAGCGGCTGCACCTCCTTGAGTAGGGATGACCGTAGGCATATATTGTGCAGACTTGACTTGTCTCTTCATTGTGCTTGGTGAGCGGGTCGGCCAATCTGACCTAATCAACATAGTGATTACGCTCGCTCCAATCGCCGCGGTTCCCATCCCTAAGAGAACACCGCCTGGTAGCTTGGTGTTGTAGATATCAGGACAGGTCAACCTCGTCTCACCGTTGTTACAGGTGATCTCTCCATGTTGAGAGACTAACCATGCGCCAACACCTGCCATAATGGCTCCTACTCCTAACGCTGCCCCTGACCAATTATTAGCCAATATCGGGGGACGAGGTGGAATCCTAACATTGGTCACCGGTTGGCTCTTAGGCTGAGGCTTGGGCTGGGCCATAACCGGTTTAGGCTTAGCCTCTTCAATTTTTTTGAGGGTGACGCTGAGGTTGATCGTCTCTGATTGGGGAGGAGTGACAAAACTCTTTTTCAGCTCCTCATAGCCTTTCTTAGTGAAGATAATCTCATGCGCTCCAGGCTTAACTCGAGCCTTAAAAGGGCTCTTCACCTTGATTTTCACCCCATCTAGGGTCACTGTGGCGCCCTTAGGCTTAGACTTAATAATGATCGGAAAGCTAGAAGGCGATTTTGGCTTAAGAGTAAAGCTCTCTGAGATGGCGGTACTCGGTAACGGTGAAGGAGGAGTGATACTCTTTTTCTGAGAGACATAGCCTTTGAGCTTAACCTCTATACGATAGGTCTCACTCTTAAGATTAGGGATACTGAGTGGTGTTCTCCCCTTGCTCTTACCATTGATCAAGACCTCAGCGTTCGATGGACTCGTCACTAGAGAGAGAGTAAATGAAGTAGGCGCTTTTGGTTTCCCTGGCTTGCTAAGCGCGCTCTTCACATCCTTGGAGTTGAGCAGGTCTTTGAACTTAGCTTTAATACCATCCGCGTCACAAAATTCACAATTAGCCTCTATCTGAAGCAGCTTTGATCCTGAATGGTCTGCATCAACAATAGTGAGCTTGAGGGTGTATATATCGAACTCATTCTCCATAGAAGGAACAAAAGCGAAGCGAGCTTCTGAGCCTAGAGCAACCTTAATCGCTGACTTGGCGCAACCTGCCCCCTCACAGCCTCCTTTCTTAAGACCCGCCTTGGTTTTGTTTTCATCTACCAACATCACTTTACTAGCCAGAGTAAGCGAGAGACTGGTATTTGTCGCTCGCTCTACCTCTTTATCGACCCCTACTGATCCCTTAAGAGGAACCAAAACGCCACTCGGTAGAGCGAGAGCATTAGAGCTCAATGTGGAGAATATGATGATAGCAAAGAGCGAAGCAGCGCGTTTACATTGAGAGCTTAACCGGCTTGGGCGAATCTGATCTTGAGTCCTAAGCATTACAATTTCCTCATCTCATCGTCATGGGCATACACGCCCTGTGCATACCTCACCTAGATCATAACTAATCGAGTCATATCCTCAAGTACTGTCTGCAAGTGATTGAGAATAGAAGACTCACTTTAACCACTCTATGGTAGATTAACCACACTTCTCAGACCATAAGAACACAGGTTTATCACTTAAATATATGGTCTTTCCAAGATCAGTATCTGCCCATTCAGAGACTATCGCTCTCATATTCTATTCATTCCCTTGTAGAGACCTAAGGAGTCACCGTTTATATGAATCAATCACATCAAGACTGGAGAGGCCTCATCGACCATTGGAGCGGTTCAATGGGTGGAGTTCCACCGCTGAATGCAGTTAACGTAGACACTCTAAGAGCGGCTCTAGAAGAGGTACTTGAGCGCTTGAATAAAGAACTAGTTAGCCTACAAGAACTCAAAACTACCGGCGACTTCAATGACACACTCCTCGCACTCGATCAGCTCGGTGAAGAACTCCATAGAGTCAGAGCTCTCTATTCCAATTGGTCTAGTAGCTTCTCTAGTCCTGACTTAAGAGTGATGAGACGCGAATTTGAACCTCGACTCGCCGAACAAAACGCTGCGATCTATGGAGATAAAAACCTATATAAGCGAACCTTAAACGCTTCTAAAGAGCCCGGACTCACCCCAACGCAGCGACGACTCGCACAACGCCTTGTTGAACGATTTGAAGAAGCGGGCGCGCATTTGAGTGCAGAGACAAGCGCAGCGGTTACATTGATTAACCAACGACTCAGCGCACTGTTTACAGAATTCTCCGATCGAGTCCTCTCCGATGAAGAGGATTTAGTGACTTGGCTCGATGAACCAGAGCTCGTAGGACTCCCTATGGGATGGGTTTCCAGCGCCAAAGCTACTGCTGAGAGCTGTGGACGACCTCTACAGTGGGCGGTCCAAAATACTCGTTCTGCAGTTGAGCCTTTTTTAACACTCTCTCCTCATCGAGGACTGCGCGAGTCTGTCTGGCGCACTTTTTATGGTCGTGGAGAGCTCCGCGCTGAGAGCGAGACACTACCGATCGCTCAAGAGATCTTATCTCTCCGTGCCGAGAGAGCTAAACTCCTCGGCTTTAAGACCCAAGCCCATCAAGTGCTCGCGCGGACGATGGCCGGCGCTCCAGAGGCAGCGATGGGACTTTTACGAGAGGTGTGGGGCCCAGCAGTTAGCACTTTTCAGCGCGAGCTATCAGTCATGACTGAACTCGCGCACAAAGAGGGGTTCAGCGGTGAGCTCGCTCCATGGGACGTCAGATATTATGCTGAAAAAGTCCGGCAACGTGACTATGACCTCGACCCTAATGTAGTGCGCCAATACTTCAGCTTGGAGAAGCTCAGGGATGGTATGTTTTGGTCCGCTGAACAATGCTTTGGATGGCAAATTTCTTCTTCTGAACAAGTGAGTCCTCATCCTGATATCAGCGTATGGGACATTCATAGTCAGCAAGGTGAAGAGATTGGCCTGTTTTATTTTGACCCTTATACCCGACCGGGTAAACGCTCTGGTGCATGGATGAGCGTTTATCGTCCTCAACTCTGGCGAGATCATCGCGGCGGTAGAATTCCTCCGCTGGTGCTCAATACTTGTAATTTCCTAAAGGCGAGCGAGGGGGAGCCTAGCTTACTCTCTCTAAATGACGCTAGAACCTTATTCCATGAGTTTGGACACGCGATGCATGGGCTAGCGAGCGATACCCGTTATCAAACACTCGCGGGAACAAGCGTTGTTCGAGATTTTGTCGAATTCCCGTCACAGCTCAATGAGCATTGGTTAACAACTCCTGAACTGAGAGAGCGCTTCTGCACCCATGTTGTGACTGGTGACCCGCTCCCCACTGACTTAGTCAAGAAGATGGAGGCCGCTGCTCATGCTGGGAGCGGTTTCGCTACGCTTGAATATCTAGCGAGCGCTGTAGTTGATCTCTCTCTTCACCTCGAAGGCGCTGAAGCTGACCCCTTTACTGTAGAGGAGAGAGTATTGGGTGAGTGGGGCTTACCTTCTCAAGTAGTAATGCGGCATCGCCCACCACAATTTGCACATATATTCTCTGGGGAAGGATATGCCTCTGGTTATTACTGCTATCTATGGGCTGATACGCTCGTCGCTGATGCAGCGGAAATGTTCGCATCAGAAGGCTTCTACACATCAGAGTTATGTGATCGTTATTACGATCTCATCCTCTCTAAAGGTGACTCAGTAGACGCCGCAGAGGCTTTCCGTCTCCTCAGAGGTCGTGACCCAGAGGTCACTCCCTTACTCAGAGACCGGGGCCTCATCTAAGAGCGGGTCAATCGACCCACCTAGATCATCTTTAATGCCGCCCCCCATCTTACCTCTACACAGCGAAGTGAGGTAGTAGTAATGAGGCAGTGGTCATGAAGAAAAGGACGGAGGTGATTACTCCTCTGTAGCTGGAAGAAGCACTGAGTCGATGACGTGAATGACGCCATTGCTCGCGCTTACGTCTGCTCCGATGACGGTAGCAGTGGTATTTCCATTAGAGAAGGTCACAACGCCTTCACCAGAGATAGCGACGGTGAGATCACCATTTCCAGTGGCGACAACTTGACCATCGGTCAGGTCACCGCTCATCACCGCTGCGCCTACGACGACGTGTAGCATAAGGATATCGGCGAGCTGGGTTCCACCGTTTTGAGCATCTTCCAATAATGAGTCAACTGTACCTGCAGGGAGAGCAGCGAAAGCCTCATCATTAGGAGCGAGTACAGTAAATGGACCTTCACCGCTGAGTGTCTCGGCCAAGTCAGCGGCAGTAACAGCCGCTACAAGCGTCTCAAAGCTACCGTTATCAACTGCGGTTTCGACGATGTTTTTCTCTGCAGGCTCTTCAGCTGCAGGGACGATCACTGAGTCAATGACATGAATCACACCATTACTCGCCTCTACGTCCGCTGCTATGACAGTAGCGGTTACATTTCCGTTAGAGAAGGTTACTGTTCCTTCAGCGGAAATGGCGACGGTCAGGTCACCGTTCTCGGTAGTTACGATTTGGCCATCGGTGAGGTCACCGCTCATCACTGCTGCGCCAACAACAACATGCATCGTAAGGATCTCGGCGAGCTGTGTTCCACCGTTTTGGGCGTCTTCAACCAAAGCCTCAACAGTACCCTCAGGGAGGGCAGCGAAAGCTTCATCATTAGGGGCGAGAACTGTGAATGGACCTTCACCAGTTAATACATCTACCAAGCCAGCCGCTTCAACAGCAGCGACCAAAGTGGTGAAACTTCCGTTGTCGATAGCGGTCTCAACGATGTTTTTCTCGGTAGCTTCTTCGCCTGCAGCCGCTTCACCTGCAGCCGCTTCACCTGCAGCCGCTTCACCTGCAGCTGCTTCGCCCGCTGCTGCTTCGCCCGCTGCTGCTTCGCCCGCTGCTGCTTCGCCCGCTGCTGCTTCGCCCGCTGCTGCTTCGCCCGCTGCTGCTTCGCCCGCTGCTGCTTCGCCCGCTGCTGCCTCGCCCGCTGCTGCCTCGCCCGCCGCGATCTCATTTTCAGTATCGTCATCGTCACAACCTGTGAACATGACCAGACTTAGGCTTAACCCTAAGATAGTAAGTAGACGTAATGTCATTCTGAACTCCTTGGTGTAAAAAAAATATTTCGACAAGGCTCTTAGCCTCAGTATCGATTGATTGCAAGCACTTCATTTAGGTTTCAATAATACATTTTTTTCCTTTGGCTCCGTCCCAAGGCTATATCACTCATTCAGTGATGCTACTCATTCAGTGATGCTACTCATTCAGTGACCTAATACATAAGGCTCCTCGCTAATGAGACCTATGAACACTAAGGGTTCTATGGGGTGCAACTACTCCAAGTACTTAATCACTAAGAGTCAAAGATTAGGGTAAAAAAGCATGCAATTAAGTTTAAGAGACCAACGTACAAAGAGAGACTCAGAGCTTTTAATCCTTTGGATTTATTAAGACTCAGAAACAGTAGTATCGGAATTTACTTGTCACATATTTATAATCACTTACATTGATTCGCTTATAAATATCATGACTGATGAATATACTTATGATACTTAAACTGTCTTTTAAAAATGATTGAATCTAAATACTCTTGGGAGGAGTTAACAATGACTAAAAACCTATTTCTAATATTAATACTAAGTACTTGTATCTTTGCATGTAATGATGAAACCGAGAGCGAAGAGACAAACATTAATGATGGTGGAAATGAGAATGTAGCGGGCGAAGCTGCAGCGGGCGAAGCTGCAGCGGGCGAAGCTGCAGCCGCCGAAGCTGCAGCGGGCGAAGCTACAGCGGGCGAAACTGATGAAATGATGCTCGAAATCATTGGGTCATACACTGATAATTTTATGACAGAGCATGTCATCACTGATGAGACTTGGACTCAGACTTATGGAGAGGATGCTCCAAGCATTTTCAATATTGAAATTTTCAATAATGAAGCCCAATATCTCATCGCTCAAAATGACGAGGGAAATATGTACTCTCCCTCACTGTGGAGCCGTATTGATTGGACCATAAATGGAGATGAGCTATGGTTCTGCCAAGGGGTATTTGACGCTGAGAGCGCTGAAAATGCAGAATCTGCAGCAGCCGCTGACGCCACCGACCCCGCTAACAGCGGTTGTGGAACGTTTGCTTGGTCTCTGCTCACCGCTCAGTAAGCAACGACGCTCTTAAGAGCTCTAAGATTAGGGACACTGTCCTCCAGAGCCCTTCCAAGCGACAACCTCAGCGTTGATCTCTAAGATCTCATCCCCTGAGCATTGAATATAAATAAAACGATTATCATATTCACTGCAATCTATGTTTACTTCTACTGTGGACCAATCACCCCGAGTGAATTTGTAGGCGACATTAGTGAAGTTGGGGAGAGTGACTAGACCGCTCGCGAGGTTATCATTTCGCTCTAATAGGCCTTCATCATCGTTGGGAACCCATTCCGGAGTGAATTGTTCGCTCGCGAGATAGATGACGTCTTCTGAAGGAGTGCTCTGAGGGAGAGTCACATTAACGCTTACCGTACAAGTCAGCGGAGACTCAATAACACCCATATCTTCTTCTATGACCTCCCCGCCGACAGACTCTCCGCCGACAGCCTCTCCGCCGACAGCCTCTCCGCCGACAGCCTCTCCGCCGACAGCCTCTCCGCCGACAGCTTCTCCGCCGACAGACTCTCCGCCGACAGCCTCTCCGCCGACATCCTCTCCGCCGACAGACTCTCCGCCGACAGACTCTCCGCCGACAACCTCTCCGCCGACAGCCTCTCCGCCGACAGACTCTCCGCCGACAGACTCTCCGCCGATAGCTTCTCCGCCTGCAAGAGGCTCTTCGAAGGACATATCAGGATCGTATGGGCTTGAGTCTAGCTGACAAGCGTACAGGCTCAAACACACCCCGAGAATAGTGAGACTTGATCTCAATATGTAGTTGACTCGATTCATATTAATTCCCTCTCACCAACGCGCTTGCGCTTGTAGTTTAAAGACGGTTTCATCAGGTGGTCCATTGATCTGACGATAACTCGTCGGACTATCATTACGGAGCTGAGAGCTGTCGAGCTTGATCTGGTCTCCATATTGATAGAAGGCATACGAAGCGAATATATCAATGTCTCTTACAGGACTGAAGCCAACTCGAGGGCTGATCACTCGGAAAGAGAGAGAATCATATTCTGTATCAAGGATCACTCGATCATAACGGAAACCGGCGAACCACCCTCTCAAAAGATCAAGAGGACGATAAGTGAACTCACTTCCCCACTTTAGCCACTGTCGATCATGGAAGTTAAGGTCGGGCTGCTGGTCCTGTCCAAAACTGACCACATGAGCGCTGAGACCAAAGAAACGAAGCTCACTTCGACCCAAAAGACGACCGAATTGTTTATTAAAGCCCTTAAAAGTCTTTCTTAAGCGCCATCGAAGATCAAATGTCATCGCCAAGATCTCTCCGGTTCCTGGCTCACCAAAGTATCTAGACTTGAGACCATTAACTCCGCCACCAGAAGTGTGTAAAAGCTCATGGGCATTTCCAAGAAATAAGGTATTAGCTGCATCTACATAAGACACACCGAGGCTGAGCTGCCCTACATAAGGGATCGCTGCGTATAAATCCGCGCCCCATGCCTCAATAAAGGACTCTCCCTGACTGAGTACATCTTGTAGCTCGCCAGAGTCATAGTCTCCATCAGCCGTTGAAGTGCGTACCCAATAAGCGGCGACATCAAACCATCGCCACTTCATTCCCGCGACAACCCACTTCATCGGTGTAAACCCTCTCTCCCTCACAGGATCGCCTTGATGAGCCCCCATACCAACTTTCAGATAAACGCTATCCCACGCTTCAAGTTTTAAGCGAGCTCCACCGATGTGGGTCCGCGCGAAGAGATATGTATCATATGCATCCAAATAGCCTAAACGTTCCCAAAAAACACCGACTCGAGCGTCGATTTTAAGTTGAGCGGTAGGGGTCCATCTATGATCTACAAAGGCGGTAGCGATTCCTTTCTGTCCCTTGGGCTGCTCTGCCTGTGCCCAATCGCTTAGCTCCGAAGTAAAGAGACCAATCACTACTCGAGTATTCCCTTTGGTAGCGCTCATGAAAGTTTCTACCCACTCTCGCTCGCTCACTCTAGTATAAGCAAAACCTGAGAGAAAGTATTGGTCATCGATGAGGTAAGGACGACGATCACCTGTCAGCCCTCCAGAGATCATCAGCGGGAGTCGCGCATAACCATTGAGGTCAAGTCTCCACCCTTTATATTTTACAGAAGGCTCGCTTTCGTCTTCTTGAACGCGAGCAGAGGGCGGAGGCCCATCTTCTGAAAAGCTGGGGCGTTGTGGCTGAACTTCTGTGGGAGGGGCGGCGTCAGCCACAACAGAGATTAAGGTGAGTAAAGCAGAGAACAGAATAGCTAGGGGTAGGTAACCCCTGGCCACTCGTAATGCAAAGAGAGGTGACGATGGGGGGTATTTCAAAATTAGAGCTCCAATATGTTATTCTCTTGATGAAGGCCTTAGACTTAATCTATATAAGCAGATAACACCCTGTGCAATATTTTTATAACAATCGTTATGTGTTAGTATATATCTCCATTAATCACTCCATATCTTGAAGGAAATCAATCATGAGAAGGCGCAAACTACTTTTTGCATTCACCGTGAGTCAATCGAGACTCTCGCTCATCGCGCTCTCTCTTGGGATGCTGTTCATCGCACAACACTTTGCCCCCTCTTCAGCGTCTGCGCAGGGGAGAACTTGGTTCTACATGCCAACTGGTAACGGTCATGGCTTTCAGATATTTGACCGACGTGAGGGTAAAATAACTTACTTCTTGGAGCATCCTTATCGCTTTGTTGCTCCAAGTGGTACAAATCTCCCTGTCGATCGAACCACTCCCGGTATTGGTCGTCGTGACCTCGCTCATGACCTCTATTTTGGAGTGAGTGTCAACGATGAACGTCGATGGCTTAACCAGCTAACCTCCGAGGTTGTCTATGAGGAGCAGACAAACATCATTAAAGGCACCCAACGGGCAGGAGGAGTGGAGTTTGATTCATACTTCTTCTCGCCATTTGGCCTAGAAGCTAACGCCATGGTTATGTTGATCAGAGCACGTGGAGAAGCGGGAGCAGAGGTCAGTGTCTTCTCCAAGCCTAACTTAAAATTTGGTCAAGGCGGCTCTCGCACCGACCCAGTTGACAGTGGAGAACAGCTCTCTTGGATGGCCGATGAAGGGTATGCCATAGAAACCGGTGAGGGTGGGGGACATGCGATATATGTCCCGATTGGTGGAATAGACATCGCTGCCCTCGGCACTGATGCGACTTTGTACCAAGAGATGCTTGATCGTGGATCAGTGACACCATCTACTAGCTGCCAAGAGTCTGGCTGCGTCTTTGTCGGGCAGAAAAATCTAATCCTCGACGATAGCGGTGAGGCGTGGTGGGGCATGGTGACTCTCTTCGTTAATGATAATCCGAATCATCCACAGAGCGCTGCCTTCCGAGATGTACGTAGCGCAGAATCAGTGCTCGCTCAGTGGAGAGAGTTCGCCGGAGAGCAAGACGCTAAGTCTCTTCATGACTCGGTGATCGCCGAGTGGAACGCTTGGTATGTCGACGCGATGCCCGCTGAGCTCAATGAAGAAGAGCGTAAGATCTGGCGGCAGTCAGAAACAGTCTTAAGGATGGGTCAGGTCCGAGAGCCCATGCAGGATAACCGTAAAAACTTAGGGATGTTCCTCGCCGCACTCCCCATAGGGGAATGGCACACCGGATGGGTACGAGATGGCGTCTATGCGGTCGTCTCTATGGCCATGAATGGTCACCATGAGGAGGCTCGTTTAGGCGTAGAATTCTTCTTAAATGCTGAGAAAGGTGTTTTTCCCGAGCTCGGAGACCAGTATCGAGTCTCCTCTTGTCGGTATTTCGGCAATGGACAGGAGGAGTCTGATGGTAATTATGCGGGTCCAAATCTCGAAACTGACGGCTGGGGATTAGTATTATGGGGCGCGGCGATGTACCTCCACTACAGCTGTAACCTAGATTGGCTTAATCAGACAACAGTCTATGGCGACACAGTATTTGATGGCCTACACCAAATCGCCCAAGATATTGATGCTATGATCGAACCAAGTACCGGCTTACCCAAAGCCGAAGCCTCTATCTGGGAAGTGCACTGGGATTTACGGCAGACCTTCACTTATACAGCTGCCGCTCAAGCGAGAGGACTCTATGATTTTGCTCAGATCGCGTATGCCGCTGGTAGAGAAGACCTAGCCAATGACTATTGGGCAAAAGCTGAGCGAATGCACCAAGCGATCCGCAGTCAATTAGTCTATCGTCCACTGAGTAGCCTCGCCTCTCACCGCGGCGTGGCGAATCAAAATGTACACGTAGATGGCTCTACCGTAGAAGCCTTACATTGGGGATTAATCACCACTGATGACCCGGTCTTTACCGGGACTTTGAGTCAATATGACCGCCTGCGAACTAACTATGGAGGCTATCGTCGTCTCGAGCCCTCTCTCTCTCTAACAGGAGAGAGCGGCGCCAATGAATATGATCTCAGCGAGTGGGTCTTACTCGATCTACGAATCGGTGATATGTGGCGCGCTGTGGGTAATTCAACTCGCGCTGATGAGCTGCTCGATAAGATCACTGAGGACGCCATCGCTAATGATTACTTGATCCCTGAGCTCTATGAGCCCAATAGCGGTGAATATGCCGGTGTTGTGCCTATGGTCGGCTATGGTGCGGGTGCTTGGCAACTCAGTCAACTCTATAAGTATGATGTTCGTCCTCCTACTTTTGGAGTTGGCTTTGAAGCCTGCGTCGAACGACCTGTAGTCGGTGGTGAAGAAGTCAGCGCCGGCGCCGAAAATAACGCCGGAACTGAAGTGAGCGCCGGAGCTGAAGCTAACGCCGGAGCTGAAGCTAACGCCGGGACTGACGCCAACGCCGGAACTGAATCCAACGCTGGAACAAGACCCTCTTTTGGTGGATCGAACAGCGGTTTTATGCCCAATACAAACAATGCTGAAGAAGATGAAAAATACGATTGGGAGGGTGAGCCTAAAGCGAGCTTTTGTAACGCGAAGACAGGAGCGTTCCCCTCTAGCCTACTCGCTCTATGGCTATGTATAGGTCTATTGGTGCATCGTCGACGTCACTTGGCGTGAGTCAAAACGCTCCATAGAATCTCTAATTGACGATCAAGAGCTGACCAATCACCGCTGTTATCGACGAGATAGTCAGCGAGAGAGGCCTTCTCAGAGAGAGGAAGCTGAGCGCTCACCCGGGCTTGAGCCTCCTCTTTGCTGAGATGATCACGTCTCATGATACGATCAAGCTGAACCGATGAGGACGTTGTGACTACAACCAATGGCCTAAATCTCTCAGCTCGTCCGGCTTCGATGAGGAGGGCTGCATCATAAACAACCAACGGAGGAGAGCCGCTGAGGGCCTCTTCTATTTGACGAGCGCTCTCAGAAGCGATCAAGGGATGGGTGATCTCTTCGAGCGCTATTCGCTCCTCAGGATCAGAGAAGACGATCTCACCGAGGACTGCTCTATTTAATCCCCCTTTATCATTTAAGAGACTCACTCCCCAACGAGCGACAACTCTCCGGAGACCCTCAGAGCCAGGAATGAGCACTTCTCGAGCGATCCGATCAGCGTCGACGATCACCGCTCCTCGAGCTTGAAGACGCTCAGAGACCGCGCTCTTCCCACAAGCGATTCCACCGGTAAGCCCAATCAGAGGAGTAGCCTTTCTGATATCGCTCATCGCTGCTTCACTCAGCGATTATGTAGACTGAGTGGTGTATCAGACTCGCTCTGTAAATCGCTAATTCGTGGACCAAGGGGGGCACGACTGACCACCTCTAGCGCTTCACCAAAGAGCGTATGACTCGTGGCTCTAGTGACCTTTACCCTCACCATATCACCAGGATGATATCCATCTTGCTCGAAGATCGTCGTTCTAAAACAGCTTGAGCGCCCCATCACTTGATTAGGATTACGTCGAGTAGGACCGATCACTAAAACCTCATGTACCCTGCCGATTTGAGTCTGATTCACCTCGGCGCAAATCACCTCTTGAATATCGATCAACTCGCGCAGTCGATCCTTCTTCTCTTGTAGCGGCACATCGTCAGGCTTCTTACGAGCGGCGAGCGTTCCATCTCTCTCACTGTAGTAGAACATAAAGGCGCTATCAAAGCGCACCTCTCTCATGAGCGATAAAGTCTCTTCAAAGTCTTCGCGAGTTTCACCAGGATAGCCAACGATCACATCGGTAGAGAAACTAAAGTCGGGGAGGATCTCCCGAGCGCTCGTCATCAGCTCAACATATCTCTCCCGACTATATCCACGACGCATGTCTTTGAGGATTCGGGTACTCCCCGACTGAACTGGTAAATGGATATTCCGCCCTACTTTAGGGAGCTCGGCGAGGCGATTGAGTAAACGAGGCGTAAAATCGTTAGGATAGGGTGAGGTGAAGCGAATACGCTCTATTCCCTCAACCTCATGAACCATTGATAAGAGATCAGCGAAGTCACAGCCCTTCTCGTAATAAGAAGAGACGGTCTGCCCTAATAGAGTCACCTCACGAAAACCTTGCTCAGACATCTCTCGCGCTTGAGCGACCACCTCAGCGGGCGAGAGGCTACGCTCTCGTCCACGTACAAAGGGGACAATGCAGAAAGAACAGAACTTATCACATCCACGTTGAATAGAGACCCAGCCCGACACTCCAGGGACTCGATCGACCTCTATCCGCTCATACATCTCCGTCTTATCGAGCTGAATATCGATGGAAGGGTTAGGATTATTGAGTTTACGTCGTGGCTTAGGACTCTGTCCTTCTTGGGCGAGAACCGACTCAGGGCTTAGCTCTGCGGTGTCTCCTCGGTATACTAGCTCGTCCACGAGCTGAGGGAGTCTTCGATACGCATCAGGTCCCACAACGAGGTCTACATAGGGGGTTCTCTGTACTAGCTTCTCTCGCATACGTTCAGCCATACATCCAGTGACCCCGAGCACTAAGTCTGGATTTTTACGTTTAAGATCTTTGAGCCACCCGAGACGACCAAAGATTCTCTCCTCGGCTCGCTCTCTCACCGCGCAGGTGTTGAGGAGGACCACATCGGCCTCACTCTGCTCTTTGGTGAGCTCATAACCTTGTTTACGTAACAAGCCATACATCAGCTCTGTGTCGGCTTCATTCATTTGACAGCCATAGGTCTCAATCATCACTTTTTTGCTCATTTTATACCCCTATGTTAAGCCTTCGCCTTTTATCACATCCATTCATTATTCTCTAGAAGATCATCAAGGCTATCTACTAGAGTCAGCCGCGAGAGTGAGAGATCACCAACTTAAGGTCAGACCTGCCATATATTTGGCGTTTACGCCATCACTAGCAAGCGGTGCGTCCATAGAGAGATCAACTTGTGACCCTCGTGAGATCCGTAAGGTCAAGCCTCCTCCAACGAGCGGAGTGACAACTTCACCCAAGACCTCGGCCCCCGCTTGAGTAAAGATTGACCAATCTACCTCACTCCAAGAGAGCGCAGCGACCATCCCCAAATAATGAGTAAGTTCTTCGCCATAAGCCACCTCTTGACCATAAAGAGAGCCATCTTGTAGTCCATATCTGAAGGCAAGCCCTGTAGAGAGTTTATGATTAAGAGGATGACTAATTTGAGCCCCCAGAGAGACCAAAGGATCTGGGGTTAAAGCCTGTTCTGCTCCCCTCACCGGTACCCCGACCATTAATACTGAGGAAAACTCAATTCTTGACCATCGTTTGGCCCACTTAGCGCCAAGTTGTGCTCCACCGACAGATAACTCAGGGGTCACTTCTTGCCCGTCAGTCCCTACAAAGGGAGCCACTTGAGTGAGAGTCGGGCTCATTAATCGCAGCTCCCAACCATATTTCAAACCATAGCGAAGTATCCCATTGATTGTAGAGTCTTCACTAGGTCGCCACGCACCTCCAAGTTCCATGTGCCAATGTCCGGGATCAACAGAGGAGGTCGAATCAGCGTAACCTGGCCGATCAGGGACCAATAAAGGAGCCTCAGAGTCGACGATTGACTGAGCTCGCGCGCGAGACTGATGAATCACTACCAATGTAGTAGAGACAGCAAGCGTGGTTACATAAAAGGTGATCAGATGAGCGATCAATCTCAATAAATGAGATTCACTCTTAGGGCGTGTCATAGGGGTCATGATGATGCTCGTCTTTAAAGATAAATAAGCGATGATAAAGCGAAGGTACAGAGAGATAGGAATCTTAAGCGCTCTCCATAATTTCATCAAGCGCTTCAAGGACCACAGAAATCTGCTCGAGGTGATTTGGCCAATGAGGAGAAAACCTCAGCCACCCGTCAGGTGTAGAGACCGTAATATGTCGATCAATGAGTCGTGATGACCACTCAGCCACATCGAAAGGAGAGCTCAATGGAGGCCTCACGCTGAGCGAACAACTACGCCTCGATGGGTCTAAGAGTCGAGCGCTGTGGAACCCCCGCTGAAGGAGCCCCTCTTCCAAGGGATCAAGTAGACATTGAATATGGCGATAAATAGCCGGTATTGATAGAGACTCTAAGGTCTTCGTGGAGGCATCGAGAGCCGCATAACATACGGCGCTCTGTGCGCCTCCCTCAAAAGCGCTAAAGTCATCTCGAATAGGCTTAGTATGATTGAGAGTAGAATGACCCGCAAAGAGAAAGTCCAAGGGCTCCTCAACGCTCAGCCATCCTGCCTGTTGAGTGGTGAGCCGACCGCGCCATCGAGGATGTATGTACATAAATCCTGCCCCCTCCACCGCCATCATCCATTTATGACCCCCTGTTGACATAAAGTCGATCTCCTCAAGGGGTAATGGTGTAGAGCCACAGGCTTGTATACCATCAATAAATAGAGCCGCTTCATACCGTTTACAGAGCATCGCGAGGGCACGTATTGGCGCTCGAAACCCCGTCTGAAATTGCACCGCGCTGATGGCGACGAGCTGTACCCCCTGACGTAATAACCTCTCTAATGGACCTAGATCGGCTGCTTCGGGAGCCATGAGGGGAGCGAGAGAAGCCCTATATACCGGAATCATCTCCCGTCGCGCAGCCTGTTCCCAAGGGATCACGTTCGTGGGAAACTCTCCATCAAAGACTACGATACCTCTCCCCTTCCGCCATGGAAAAGCGTGAGCGATCGCTTGAACGCCACTCGTCGTATTTGAGCACCACGCAAAATCAGAGCCATCAGTCGAGGGAGCGCCTAAGAGACTCGCTAGCCTCTCTTTAAGACGCATTCTCGTCTCAACCACCTCTAGAAAAGCTCCACTTCCTCGTTGAGCGAAACGATCAAGGACATCACTGATCCCCGCTTGTACCCATTGGGAAGGCGGAGAAATAGCGGCATGATTTAGATAATGATGACCTCTAAGACTCGAGAAGCCGCTGAGATCTCCAAATGAGACTTGAGGATGAGAGACTGCCTCCACATAAACTCCTCTTAATCGTCACACAAACTAAAATCAAATAAACAAGTCATGAGTGTATTCAAGTCATGAGTGTATTTCAGTGCATCGGGTTTTGATACTCAGAAGCGATATCACTAATAGTCACAGGTCGATCATCACGCCAAGCAGAGATACGCGTCTTATCAGTTTGATAATAGCGCTTATAGAGACGATTACGCCTCATTAACTGAGGGAAATCATCAGGGTAAAGGAGATGAATGCAGGAGAGAGTATAAAGCCGTGCTGGCCACAGCTCAGGCTGGTCTTTTAGATCACGCAATAGCTCGATCCATGTCTCTCGCAATTCATCTTTTTTAGACTCCATGAACTCAACACAGAAATTATCGACCTCATTCTTCATATCAGTCCCGCTCACCGGAGCGCTGAAGTTAGGGCTAATACTCTTTAAAGTCTGTGCTAAGTCGTCTTTCTCCCCTGCCTCTAACGCCCAACGTAGCGCTAAAAATGTGATATTAGAATAAGCGTTTGTCGAGGAGAGCACCCTTCTCATTAGATTGAGGACCTCTGCCTGAAGTCCAAGATTTAAAGCCTTATCTGCCGCATTATTAATACCGAGCTTTAGAGCGTTAAAGTTCACTCGTTGATCTCGACAAATTTCGATGAGGAATCGGAGTAGGGTCTCGTTCTGATTCTCGATCATCGCCTCGACCATTTTGACGGTCACTCCATCGGGATAAGTTTTGCGGGCCGTCGCCAAAAGAGCGATCGCCATCTCTTGAGTGATCACAGGGTTACGCAGCTTATGTACGACTTTATGCACTCTGAGCACATAATCTACTTTACTGATATTGTCTGCTAGATCTGCTTTTATTTGATCAAATACCGCTTTCGAATTATCGACTGACTGAGTGATATGAAGGACACTAAGTAGAACGTCTGAAGGCGTGGTATGAGCCTCTCTCACTCTTGATGTACCCGCACGATAACTTGGTACAATCGCCTCCCTACCTGTTCGTAGATAGCCCAAACTCCATTTAATGAGCGCTTGGATAATATCAGCTCTTTGGGCGATCTTCTGCCGAGGCGCCTTTATGCTCATCAAGTAAAAAGCGAGCTCTGCAGCAACTGTCTGTTGCTCAGGTGAGTTACTAATATTCAGAGCAGCCTCAATCACAGAGAGCAGCTCGCTGGTCACAAAGTTTATCTCTGCATCAGCGGTGGTCTCATCAAGCTCAAGATGCTTATAGATCGAAAATATATCATCATAGTGACGACCCTCAGCTATTATTTGCAGCCCCTTCTTCCTAGACTCTACAGGTCGCTGAGTGTCGACAATATAACTCGCGATTTTCAGATGCCCATGATCATCTTTCTTCCAAGAGAGCAGCTCGTTCTCTTCGATTTGACAACCTGCAAGAGAATATACGCTGAGGCATAGGCCGATGAGGATGGAGCGGGTTTGAACTAAATAAGACGATGACATAGAGTTAACCTTGACGCTTAAATAAGGAGACTAAAGTATAAACACGAAGTTGAGTGATAGATAGATTAAAAGCATCTCAACTGCTCTCATTAGGTAGAGCTCATGAAGAAGAGTCGCTAGAGGCGAGCGGGAGGTCATCACTGAGGTTCACTCCAATGAATGACAAGTTTCTAAATTTATTATGAAAGTCTAGCCCATAACCGATCACAAAGCGGTCGGGAATACTAAACCCTAGGTAATCAATCGATACATCAGCTGTGGTCTTCTCTGGCTTATTGAGTAAGCTGACTACATTGACAGAAGCGGGTTTTCTCGTCTTCAGGTTCTCGATGAGATAAGACATAGTTAAGCCAGAGTCGATGATATCTTCAACGATCAAAACATTCTTGTCTTCGATGGATTCACTGAGATCACTGATCATCCGCACCACACCGGATGACTCATAACCATCGCCATAGCTAGAGACGCTCATAAAATCTACGGTTAAGTCGAGATCGATTGCTCGTGAGAGGTCCGCTAAGAAGAGATAAGAGCCCTTCAGGACACAGACGAGAACCAGCTCCCCTTTCCCTTTAAAGTCCGCGGTAATTTGAGCGCCGAGCTCTTTTATTCTGGTCTGAAGTTGGTCTTCATCAATGAGGACCTCTATCTTATCTATATCATAAAAAGGCAAGGCGACTCCTTTACGTCACAAGTTGTTATCTGCTTTACATAGAGATTGGGGAGATAAAGGTAAAACATAACTTAAGGTGTTTTTTCCTTGTTCAAACGAAAGCTCAAGGGCCAAGCGAGAGTGGCACCACCATTGATCCACTTTATGATTAGTGGAGGGATATAGGTCTCTCGTTTATCATGAAGTGGAGACTTTAAAGGGAGGGTCGGCGGTGGAAATTTTAAGGAAGAGACTCTCTTGAGGAGGCATTGGGTGAGCGGCCAAGAGAGTTGATGAGTGGCTCCTGCCGAGATGAGCTTCCCTCGATGATTAATATTTAGCCTCAACACAAGATGAGCGAAGCCGCTCCTTTTATGGGGAGATAGGCCATCGAAACAACGCTTTAAACTAGGCTTATGGGGAGCGGTCATCGCCTTGAATAACCGAGGAGAGATCTGAGCTCTCTGTCCCTGTAGCCTTTTGAGTGATGAAGGCCGTCGATGAAATGGTAAAGAGGACCTCTGATCAATAAGAGATGTATCTCTCTCGAGAGCGAAGAGCTCCCCCTCCAGCATCACCGCGCGAATGAGTGCTTTAGGATCGACCACAATGCTCGCCGTCTGTGATCCAAAAAACTGAGGCACCGACCACTCGATGCGCTCTAGCCACATACCTCCTTGTCGTTCAAAGCGCCGATCAATCATCTTGATCTGACTGTCAACCAACTTATGAGGGAGATGAGGGAGACTCACCGGTGAGCCGTAACCGCCTCCGACATGATAGGGATCATCGAGCCAAAGACGAGAGTGAAGAGTTTCAGTCGACCCCACTCGTGTAGGGTCGATCTCACTATATATAGGACGGTTGGGTGGTGGAGAGCTATTTAATGACTTATGATTAGTCATTGACTCCGACCAGCGACCTTGGAAAAGGAGGGTCTGTAATGTTTGTTTTTCAGTAGACCAAATACGATGAAACCCGACAAGATGGTAAGGGGGGGTCGCTTGAAAGATACGAACTTCGTCAAGTCGGTAGCCTCTCTGACCTCCATGGGGGTCATCAGCGAGCTGAACAGTCTCTCTAATGGAGAGGAATAGAGACTGTAGATCAGAGAGAGCACTAGGTTGAGAGGCCTCTTGATAGAGAGTAGATAGCTCTTGGACAGGATCTCTTACTTGATCAGGTCTCCCATCTAACTCATGAGGATTTTGGGGATTAAATGACATCCATCTGACCGACTGAGACGCCCTCCCTCTATGCATCCATGCCCACTGTTCCTCTAGCGTTTGATCATCGCTTGAGACACTCTTGATCAATCGACCATAGATCCCGAAATGTCTCGTCCCTTGTCGACGTAACCCCCAATCAAAGACATCTAACGCTGGGAGGTTAGGGAGAGGACCCACTTCTCTTAAGGAGACCTCACTTAAGCGACTCTTCTGAGCCTCTTTAAGCGAGGATGAATGATCTTGAGCCTCAGCGATAGAGGCAAAAATCGAGAGGTGATGGCTTGAGCTCACAGAAGAGAACATCGCAGAAGAGAACAGGCCACCAAAACCGATCAAGCACATCAAGCACATGGTCTTGAATATGCCCAAAAGAACTGATAATCGCTTGATGACCCGCGACTCGTCAAGAAGAGCTAAATTAAACAGCGATAGGCATTGTATGATGCGGCGTATCATCTTTAGGCTATACCCTCGTCAAATAAAGACACCAAGGACTCATTCATCGGTCCTCGTTAAGTAGCCTAACTATTGAGGCGTTCAAGTCCACGTTGACTCGGCTCATGATCAGGGTTCACCCCAAGAGCTCTCTGGAACATATCCTTGGCTTTGCGCGCATCACCGAGGGCGCTCCGAGTGACACCGTTAAGATAATACATCTGAACGCGATCATCAGCGCTAAGTTTACGCTGAATCAGAAGAGAGCTGAGTAGCTCTTGGGCCTCTTCCCAACGCTCTGCCTCTACATATAGCTCACTGAGAGCGACGAGCGCTGGAGCGAAGGTGGGATCTGATGATCGACAACGCTCAAAGAGCTCAAAGGCCTCAGAGTGGTCACCCTTAGCTCGCATCAGCTTGCCTAGCTGGAAATGAGCTTGATTGAGCGCCTTTGATTGTCCTGACGATTTATGATGAGCGATCTGCTGGCGAATGATCGGCTCAACCTCAGCCAAGCGCTCATCTTTCAGATAACGACTGATAAGCTGTTCGGCGACTTTAGAAGCCTCCGGAGCGTCACGATAAGCTCGCTCTAACACCTCTAGCTGTTGATCAAATTGTCCTAATCGCTGATACAAAGAGGCGAGCTCCGTCAAGGCGCTCAGCCGTTCACGACCTTGAGTGAGTGGAGCCTTGAGCTCGAGTAGTCGACAGATCTCCTCTTCTCTCTCTTCGTCGCGAGCAAACATCAATAGAGCATCGATCGCAGTGGTGTTGGGCGACTCAGAGAGCGAACGCTCAAAAGATCGCTGCGCTTGCGCTTGGTCGTCTAGCTGATCCATATAAATCGATCCAAGACGTGCGAGCGCTTCCGCTTTCTCGTCTCCGCTCGCAGAGTGCTCTAAAGCTCGGTTAAGCACCTCTGTTGCTTTTGCCCAGTCTCCCTCTTCTTCATACGCTTGAGAGAGACCCCTTAGCGCAAGTGGGTGATTTGGGTCACTCTCTAAGACTTCTTCTAGAGCATCAACCGCTCGATCTTGCATTCCCTCCTCTTGAGCACGCTGCGCGAGCTCTAGAGCGAGAGAGATTCGTTGATCACGATTGACAGATGAGCTCTCCTTGAGGAATCGCTCGATCAGATCGATCAACTCTTCAAAGCGCATCGTTTGAGTTAACAGGCGATGAGTCGCCTCAAAGACCTCTGTATCACTCGGCTCTTCAGAGAATACTGATAGCCAATAATCGACGGCCTCATCAAGCTGATCGAGCTGCTCACACAGCATAGCGAGCTCCCGAGTCATCACTAATTTCTCTGCGCCATTAACGTGTCCAAGACGGGCCTCTTTGAGATCACGTAAATCATCCCAAGCGTTCTGAGAGGTGTAAAGCCTCTCCAAGGCAGTATATAGGTCTCGGTTCCCTTCATCATGCTCAAGCGCATCTCGAGCAATATCGATCGCCCGATGATGATCATCAATCGACTCTGCCACAGAGATCATCTGCTTTTGAAGAGCTAATCGAGAGTCTGAGTCTAAGTGAGTCGCGTCTAATTTGCGCTCATAGAGATCAAGGAGTGATTTGAAGTCACCCTGCTCAGAGAATAAGCTCTCTAAGAGTTCATAGGTAGAGAGTTCTGTATCATCGAGAGTGATCAACTCTTCATAGAGTGCTCTCGCCTCATCGATTTGTCCAAGATTCCGCCAAACATTATGAGCTCTAACTTTGAGGAGGGCAACTCGTCCTGCCTCATCATAGGTAGCATCCAATTGTAGCTGCTGAATCTCAGCGAGCGCCCCCCACTCTGATCGCTCAGCATAGATGCGAGATAAAGCCTCAATAGCCACCTTGGTCTCAGGATCTGTCTCGAGCGCTCTCTTGTATGAAGAGATAGTCATCTCTTGATCATTGAGGCGCTCTTCGGCCCAAGTGGCTAACCTCAAGTAGTCTTCCACGAGCTGATCGGGGTCTGTGATTTGCTGAATCGCTTCACTCAATTTAGGAGCGAAAGTGACCCAAGCCTCAAGTGCCTCAACTAACGGGAGGAGCCTCTCTCTGATCTCCGGCTCGATAGGATTAATCATGAATGCTTCAGTGTAGGCCTCTAAGGCCTTCTCTTGAGCGTTAAGCCGCTCTGCATAGAGTGAACCACACTCAGTCCAAAGCTCTTCTCGTCTCACCGGATCAAGATCCTGTGAATATTGGAGGAGAGACATGTTCAGCTCGATCATCGCTGACCATTCTTCTGCTTCTTGATAAATAGGTTCTAGGGTCATCGAGATCTCGTCTACAAAATCTGACTGAGAGAGATAACTCTCTAGCATCTTACGAGCCCCCTCTGCTTGAGGATGATCCATGAGCACTAATTTCCATTGCTCAATCGCTCTTTGTGCATCACCACTTACGCGGACAATTAACTCTCCTAGCAGTGTGCGTAGCTCATAATCATCAGGTTCGATATCGACACGGGTCTCTAAGATCGTGACGAGGTCACTCCAACGCTGTTGTTTATCGTAGAGACCTGTGAGGGCCTTCAGAGCCTCGGGATGCTCTGAGTCGACGGTGAGACTCTGCTCCCAAGCGAGCGTTGCTTGTTCGAAATCTTGAAGCCGGTGTTCACAGAGCTTCGCTCGAAGCCTAGAGAGCTCACCAGAGAGCTCACTGTAAGGGTCGATGGCAGCGAGCGTTGTATATGTCTCTACAAGCTCAACATACATCCCTTGCTCTCCTCCGATGAGTTGTAGCGCTGCTAAACCATCATCACTAGAGAGATCATCTTGAAGAGCGCTAGCAAAAGAGAAGAAGGCATCCCGAGGAGAGCCCATGTGATCACGCAGTAGCATACCGAGCTTGAAAGAGAGCGCTGAGCGTTCTATGGGGTCTTGCTCTGATGAAATCAAGGTGGCGTACACCGCCCTTAAAGCGTCAAACTGAGCGCTCTCTTCGAAATACTGGATCAAGCGATCAGAGGCTTCTGACGCGACCTCAGGGGTCTCCATTAACGAGGTAAGACCATTGACGACCCGAGTTAGCTCTTCTCCGGTTTCACTCAATTCGACGACCGATCGACGATCTAGAATAGAGCCATATAACTCAACAGCATCAAAGACTTGTTGGGTATGCTCTTGGTGTACTTGAGCGAGCTTTAGATCTAGAGTCACTGCTCCTAGAGTCTCATCTTCATAATGACTTCGCTCCTCCTCAAGTAGAGAGCTCAACTCATTCCACTCTCCTCGGGCGACAAACAAAGACTTTTGCGTCTCCAATGCTCGAGACTCGGTGGGGTGAATCTCAAGGATCAGTCTCAGCGTAGAAATCTGTTCATCTTGGTCTGAAAGAGACTGACCATATACGTCAGAAATCTGATGTAGCTTGTCGATCTTTACGCTATCTTCTTCTGAGAGCTCTGACTGCTCTCTAATCATCTCTATCACCAAGAGCCACTCTTGGTTTAGCCTGTATAACGCTTCAAGCTCTTGAAGAGGACTAAGATCATCAGGAGACTCTTGTCGAAGCTGTTGATATACTTCGATCGCTTCCGTTGCACCGTCTGTTGACTGAGTGAGCAGCTGTCCCGCTGCAGTGAGCGCTTCTACACGATCCGCTTCCTCTTCGAGAAGCGGAGCGATCTCTTTAAGGAGGTTGATAAGTTCGCGATGTCGATCTCGCTCAGTGTAAAAACGTCGGAGCGACCCGATGGCCTCAACAGAGTCAGGGGACTGCTCTCGAGCGGTAATCAAGGCGTGTACAGTCCGCTCATCGTCGTTGAGTTTTGATTCATAAATAGAGGCGACCTTAAGCCATAGACGGGTCGCCTCCTCGGGTTCAAACTGCTCAGCGACTACTGACTCAAAGATCTCTACTCCCCGAGACCATGACTCAGTGGTCTCAATCAGACGATCGATCTCAGACTCAACCTGGTGATTATCACCGCTACTTTGTATCGCTAGCGCATAATATTCTAATGCTCTGTTAGCGTCATTAATGTAAGACTCCACTACGGTAGCGATCGTGACGAACCGCTCACTCCGCTCTTCAGGATCAAAGATAAACTCGAGTAAGTCTTCACTCGACCTCACCCATGGCTCCCACTGGCTCTGCGACTCGTATAGAGGAATGAGGATCTCGGCGATGGTTTGGCGACGAGGTTCATCAACGCCAAGACTACGCCATTGCTGCCCCAGTTTCTCTAGTGATTCAAAGGCGGTCTCATATCGATCATCATCCTCATCAAGTAGGGCTCTCCATGTCTCTATGGCCTCATCATACTCATTGAGTTGCTCTAGCAATTTAGCTAATCGGCTACGAAGCTCTGCTCGACCTTCCGAACGTTGAGGAGTAGATATAGAGGCGGTCGCCGCTGCCGCGACGTCATCTTCTATAGTCTCTCTCTCCTCTGCTTGATCAGTGATGTCGCTAGAGCTATCTGGCGCACTCTCAAGCGTTGTGTCCTCAAAGAGATCTATTCGCTCTTGTAACAAGCTAGCGAGAGCCCCCCACTCCTCTGTAATGTGGAAAAGTCGCTCAAGCTCTCGGTAGGCAGTCACATTCTGCTCATCGATCTCGAGAACTCCTCGATATGTCTCAATGAGTTGATCATGATCATCGAGATGACGCATCATTTCACAAGCTTGGAAGAGTCTCCTGATTCTCTGCTCATCATCTTCACTCTCATCAGCGAGTCTCAAATAGAGATCAACGAGCGCCTGGAAGTTAGATAGTCGAGCATATAAAGTCTCTAGCGCATGCACAGAACCAGTATGATGAGGAGCGTCGTTGAGGATCTCTTGGTAAAAGAAGCTCGCTCGCTCATAATCATCGAGATAGCTCTCATAGATCTTACCCAACTCTAAGAAGAGACTGCTTTTCTCTTGAATCTCAAGAACTTCGTTGGCAGCGAGCTCTATGCCTTCAGCAAGTTCTGAGTAACGTTGAGTCGCTAAGGAGAGACGCTGTAGAGCGTGACGGTTCTCCAAGTTGGTAGGGTTCAAGCGTAACGAGGTCAATCGTGATTCAAACGCCAAGTTTAAGTCAGCGAGTACCCGTTCTTGTAGCTCTGCGAGCTCGAGGAGTTGGTTACAGCGGACTTCAGGGTCCATCTCATTTTGCTGAAGTACATATAAAACGTCTATTAGCAGCCTCTCATCCGTTGGAACCTCACGATGCGCTATGCGGATCTCTTGATCATCTTGGACTGACTCTCCTTCGCTGCTCATCAGCGACTCATCGCTCACTTGCACGCTGGATTCCTCTGTCTCTTCAGGGGATCTAGCCTCTACGATAGAGACCTCTACAGAGAGTCCTCTCGCGATGGGCTCCAAGAGCTCTGCCATTATGTTTCTATCAGCCCCTATTTGGTGACAGCGAGACTCATCAGCAAATAACGTAGAGAGTGTGACGATAGACTCTTGGTGAGTGGGGTCTATTTGGAATATATCTCGGATGAGATCTAGACCGCTTAGGCCATCCTCGAGGTCGTTAAGAGTCAATGTCGCTAACTTGGAGATCACCTCTAGAGACTCAGAGGTATTCTGACTACTCCCGATCCACTCTTCATAGAGAGCGGCGAGTTCATTAGGGGAAGAGAGCTGATTAAGCAGTCGCTCAAGCTCAACAAACGATTCGAGATGACGCTCATTCTCTTCAAGCTGCCGACGCCAAATTTCAATCGCCTCTAGTGGGGCTTCAAGATGCTCTTCGTATACCTTTGCGAGCTGTGCATAAATGCTCTCACGCGCTGCCGATTCCTCTAGTATGTCTAGCTTCTGATTATATAGCTCAGCGAGAGCAGAGAAATGACCTTCAGATCGAAGTAAGACCTCAAGAGCGCCCATCACCTCAATATGATCAGGCTCTTGATGTAAGATCTCTTGGTAAGACTGAATCGCGAGCGCCTTATTATCTAGCCGTTTCTCGGCGAGCTCAGCGATTTTTATACGAAGTGTCACCTCACGATCAGGGATATCAATGAGCGCTCCTTGATAAGTCTCAATCAGTTCGACGTCGCGTTCAGTTAATGCGGCGAGCTCTTCTAGTTCAAGCTCAAGCTCAACGAGGTCGGGATCGAGTGAATACGCAGCGATGAGCGCATCAAAAGCACCTGATGGTTCTTGAAGATGACTACGTCTCACATCAGCGATATCGCGATAAACGTCTATTTTCTCTCCAAGATCAAGCCGATCCTCGAGGGTATCGGATAAGACATTGACATATTGAGACCATTGCTCATTATCTCGATATATAGGAGTGAGCGCTTTTGCAGCATCTAACCTCACCTCCATTGAGGTCAAGAGAGACTCAAAAGCGTCAATCAAACCTTCGGTATCAGGGTGATCTACCAAGAGCTCTTGCAACACTTCAATGGCAGAGATGGGGTCTGAAAGCTGATCACGATAGATCAGAGCTCTCTCAAGAGTAAATGCCGCGCCATCAGAGTTCTTCTCAGTGACTTGAGTTCTCATCTGTAAAGTCTCTAGCTGCTCTTCAAAGCGACCTAAGTCACTGTATAGACTACTTAAAGAGATAAGGCTTGACTCAGACTGGGGGTTCAGCTCAAGAATGTCCTGATAGAGAACGATCGCCTCTTCTGGCTGTTGGAGTTGTTGTAATGAGACTTCTGCGGCTAGAGTAAGTAGAGATTCACGCTCCGACATTTCAGTGATATGTTCTGCTTGTTCTCGATAGAGATCTACTAGACCAATCATATCATCTTCTTGTTTGAAGAGATCAACGAGAGCGTTATACGATTGAGCGTCTCCGGCTTGAATATCAGCTCTCACTCGCTGATACACTTCGATCGCTCGTAGAGGCTGATTCAGATCTTGACTGAGGAGCTGTCCTAGTCGATATGACAGCTCGCGACGAAGAGAGTCTTTCCCTGCTTCTGTTTTGCTGTCTTCCGACTCATCTATAGCGTTCTCATCTACAGCATTCTCATCTACAGCATTCTCATCTACAGCATTCTCATCTACAGCGTTCTCATCTACAGCGTTCTCATCTACAGCGCTCTCAGGCCCATCAGAGATGTCATCAACGCTTGCATTAGGCTCTAGCTCTATCCGTAACTCAAGCACTTGGACGAGAGCTTCTGGCTGTTGGGTGAGTTCGTAGAGTCGATTTAACTCTCGGAGGAAGACTAAGTCTTCGGGCTCTTCATTTCGACCAAATTCATAAACTTGAATCGCCAAATGAGGATCACCTAAGCGCTCCTCATAGAGTGAGGCGACTCTCTGTACCATGTCTCGACGAGTGTCTTCATCTGCATCGTGCTGATCGGTCAGACTTTGATACAAGAAAGTACACGTTTCCGCCCAAGTATCTAGAAGATGAGTGAGACGCTCAAACTCATCGACCAAATTGAGGTATTGATACCCCTGAGTGATACCAGAGCGGAGAGCATCATAAGCCTCTCGATATCGAGAATCATCTCTCTCATAATATTCAGCGATCGTCTTATAGTGCTCAGCCTTAGTGAGAGGCTCATCAGCGTCTTCAATACGCTTCTCTAGCAGTCGAATTCTAGAGATCCACTCTTCACGGCTTGCATAGACCTGATCAAGGAGATCACAGCCGAGCGCTCGTACCTCTAATGACTCTGTTGAGCCATCACAATAGGTCACGAGCATTTGCTCTAAGAGAACCATACTCGGCTCATGGATCAAGTGATCGCTCGCGGATATATCCAGATTATCAGTGAGCTCTAGGATCGCCTCCATTGGCTGTCGAAGATGAGTATTTAGAAGACTGGCTGAGAGATAGCGTAAGTGCTTGAGTTTATCGGCGTTCTCTGTATCCTCGGCGCTCTCTGTTTCCTCGGCGCTCTCTGTGTCCTCCGCGCTCTCTGTGTCCTCCGCGCTCTCTGTGTCCTCAGCGCTCTCTGTGTCCTCAGCGCTCTCTGTGTCCTCAGCGCTTTTCACGATGTCTGCTTGGACTTGTTCTATTTGCAACTTATAATGATCGGCGAGATCTTGATACCGCTGTTGCCCCTTAAAGAGAACCTCTAGCTTCTCAATAGCCTCAAGGTCACGATCATCGATCTTAAGAACTTCTTGATAGGACTCGATCGAATCATCCGCGCTACCAATCTTCTCTTGCCATAAAGTCGCCAACCGCTTCAGTCTAGTGATCTTTTGTTGCTCATCTTCGATGAGCTCTAGAGTTTGACTGAGAGAATGAATAAGCTGATCCCAATCAGAGAGTACTTCTGAAAGTCGGCCTAGCTCATCGAGAGAATCGACGTTATCACCCTCAGCAGAGATGATATGTGTCCACACTCCTCGAGCATATTCTAAGTCCTGCAACTCTTCCTCGGCGATGCGGGCGAGGGTTCTTGAGAGAGTATTTTTAACGAGTAGGTCAACATCTCTCGATCCTTCATAGCTGAACTCATTGAGTAGTTCAGCGAGCGTCTTCCATTGATCTGTCGCCGCTGCAAGACGCTGTAAGTCCTTAAGGACACCTGCGTCATCAGGCTGAGATTGTAAACGACGTACGTTTGTCTCGAACGCTCGGTTAAGATCATAGACTTCTGACTCAAAGAGGCTCGCTAGTTCTGTCAAGAGCGCGAAATAGTCTCGAGACTCAGCCGAAGACACAACATCTCTAGTGAGGTCTCTATCGCTTTTATCTTCTGGGCCTGCTGAGTCTGCTGGCTCTGCTGACTCTGCTGGCTCTGCTGGCTCTGCTGGCTCTGCTGGCTCTGCTGGCTCTGCTGGCTCTGCTGGCTCTGCTGACTCTGCTGGCTCTGCTGACTCTGCTGGCTCTGCTGGCTCTGCTGACTCTTCTAACTCTGCTGACTCTTCTCTCAGGATAGCTAGAGAGAGCTCTCTATCACCGCCTTCTAAAATGATCTCTAATAGACGAACGAGCATTGGAGCGTCATTCTTGTCCCTAACGATGGGCTCTAGCAAAACCGCGGCTGGGTAAGCGATCTCAAGGTCACTCTCTAAGAGCTTGATTAACGCTAAAGCGCTCTCATCGTGGATGGGATTATGACTCAAAGCGGCGCTGAAGTGCTGTAGAGCTGTCTCTTTCTCTTCTTTATGAAGAGCGATCTCCCCAAGCCGGAACTTTAAGTTCGCGAAATCTTCTGAAGACTTACATAACGCTAATTCCGCGTCGAGATACTCAGAGAGGCTCTCTTGGTCTCCTCGATGGCTCGCAATTCTCTGTAGGCCACGAATGGCTGGTAGGCTCGTCGAGTTGCGATCTAATAAGTCT
The DNA here is from genome assembly GCA_943788935.1 of uncultured bacterium. GTDB lineage: Bacteria > Myxococcota_A > Bradymonadia > UBA7976 > VGTA01 > CAKZRU01. The sequence continues at coordinate 56,846 of CALSSE010000005.1, forward strand.
AAATAATGTAACTCAGCCTGCTCGAGATTCTGGGTAAATTGCTCGTGAATTACGCCCATTTGAGATAGTAAGCGCTCCACCTCTTCTGTCTCAGAGCTTAAGTCTATGAGCTCGGCAAGAGTCTCTAACAAACGATCCCACAGCCCTAGCTCCTCGTAAAGTGAAGCCAAGGGCTTGAGTGCTTGATCACCTAGTTCAATACTTGGTGCAACTTCACGATAAGAGAGATACTTCTCCACCGCTCGCTCATGCTCTTGGAGTGGTGTAGTGAGTAACTCAGCGGCCCGCCATAGGACAGAAGCCACTCCATTAATGCTCATCTGATCAAACGGTAAGGTATCCAAAAAATCGACTAATGAGTACTCTAAGCGGGGCTCTGTAAGCGCCGCTAAACGAGTGGCTGTATCGAGCTGTTGATTGTCTTCTGGGTTGAGCGTGAGACGTTGTAATGTAACATTAAACGCTTCTGTATATTGAGACAGCCTCTCTTGAGTCTCTACCAATTCCAGAGCAATAGCCTCGAACTCTTCGGTCAATATCGACTCGACGTCTCCTTCCTCTTTGAGGAGATCCAACATATTTTGGTAGCAAACAGAGAGAGCGACTATCAATTTTGGCCACTCTTCATTTTGACGGTAGAGTGGCAACAGCGCAGAAGCTGAGTCTGTATCACTCGGTGAGAGGTCTAGCGCTCTCTCCCATGACTCGATCGCGACCATCTCATCATGTAGGTCATTGAGGGCTACAGCTCCTCGTCGTTTAAGCGCCTCTAGCTCCACTTCTTCATCATGACATACTTCAATTTGATGATTGAGGTATTGTATATAATCACTCAGCTCTCCGCGAAGGCGATACAATTTCTCAATGGCCATAAAATCTTTACGCTCGGTGTAAAAGCTCCTCAAATAACTCTCTGCTTGCAAGTCACTAGGCTCAGTCTGAAGAACTCTCCACCACACCGCCGCTGAAGATTCATCATCAGCCATCTGCTCTGAGAGAAGATCAGCCCGTTTCTTTAACCATGGCAAGGCTTCTTTAACATCGATCACGTCATCTTCTAGACTCGGCTGATTCGAGATTGCTTCGTCAACCGCTGCTTCGTCCGCCGCTACTTCGTCCGCCACTGCTTCGTCCGCCGCTGCTTCGTCCGCCGCTGCTTCGTCCGCCGCTGCTTCGTCCGCCGCTGCTTCGTCCGCCGCTGCTTCGTCCACCGCTGCTTCGTTTGCTACTGACTCTCCTCGGTTAAGTTGCTCGATTTTAGCCTCATAAAGCGAGGATAGAGCTCCCCAGTCCTGCACTTTTTGATAGAGATCAGAGAGTGAGTCCCAAACATCTGGATGATGCGGATTGAGCTCCATCACTTCTCGCCACAAGGAGATTGACTCTTCATAGAAAGAGAGCTGTTCGTCTGCGACAGTAGCGGCGGTGATCAGAAGGGCTACTCGAGCTTCTTCAACGATATCGAGAGCGAGCTGTTGTTTGTATGTCTCGAAGAGAGAGGTCCAGTCACGCATGCCGGTGTAGAGACGAATTAATGGTTCTATGGCGTCTAGCTCTGCGCTAATCGACAACATCTCTTCATAGTAATGAACCGCTTGGTCGATGTTCCCAAGCTGCTGCTCATTTAATAGAGCGAGGTCAAAGTATCTCGCTCTGAGACTCTCTTGATCTCCTCTCTCCTCAATTATCTCTGCTTGACGCTGAATCATCTCTGCGAGTTCAATCCATCGTGAACTGTCGCGATATAGCTCCTCCAAAGCCTCCAACGCAGGTTGGTAGCGAGCATCGATCTCTAGGATTTGCCGATAGGTGTTCATCACCATTACGGGCTGACGCATCCGCCCCTTATAGATCTCAATCATCTGCTCAAGCCGCTCTATCTTAGAGGACACCTCTTCGTCATCGAGCAGCTCATATTGGTCTTTGAAGAGCTCTAAGAGCGCACTCCATTTATTAGTAGTCTCATAAAGTCGAGTGAGCGCTTCAATCGCCTCTGCTCTGGCGGGGTCAAGTCGAAGGATCGCTCGCCACATCTCAATCGCTTTATCATTGCTCTTGAGTCGACTTTCAGCGACTTCGGCCATTTGAAAACCAATGATGACCTTATCTTCTATCTCTTCTGCCTCACTCTGTTGAGTAGAGAGGACAGTGAGCAATCTTCGCCAATCTTCTTGTTGCGTGTAATAGTCAACATAGAACTTGAGCATCAACGGCTGTCTAGGGTCATTAAGTTTGATTCGCTTGAAGTACTTCTCTGCCTCGGAGTAATCACTAATCTTCTTCCAAAGGATCATAGCGATCTGAAAAAGCATCTCTCCTTCATCTTGGCCTCTGCGACGCATTTTAAGCGCAGATTCATAGACATGAACGAGGTCACTCCAGCTCTGATGTCGATGATAATACTCTGTGCAGAAATTAATCGAGGCATCATCTACGGGATCGAGAGAGAGAACCTCACGGTGCCAATTGATACTATCATCAAGGTTATTGAGCGCTTTCTCACTCAACTTAGCGAGCTCTCGAAGGATATTGAGTCGATCATTCCGTCGTTGAGTGTTCCCTAAGCGCTCGATGAGGAAGGCAGCGAGAGCTTCCCATCGCTCATTAAGCTGGTAATATGTCTGTAAACTCAAGCGAGCTTTTTCATTTCGAGAGTCAATCTCAAGCGAGTTGCGCAGCAGTGTCTCAATCTCCTCATTCTGAGGATCTATTCCGATCATCACCTCAGCAGCTTGATAATAACTCCGCGCTCTTTGTCGGGGAGTCTTTGACTTCTCTGCCTCTTGTAAAAACTGATCAAACTGCTCTCTTTGCTGATCTTCTACGTCACTAATAAGCTGCTCATAGTGAACCGCAGGCTGGAAACCAGGGATCAGCTTTGTCGCCTCTTTCACACAGCGCACCGCATCATCATTGCGACCTAAGTGCTTTGAGCAGATCTCTGCCATATGGAGGAATAGGGTAGCTTTCTCTTGCTCTACAGTGAGTAGCTCTTGCTCAAACGTTGATAGTTGTAGGGCCAGCTCCCATTCACCTCGCTCTTCATAGATTAACCGCGCCCCTTTGAGGGTTGCAATGTTATCAGGGTCAAAGTGATATCCTTTGGTAAAGAGCTTGACTGCCATCTCGGGTCGATTGAGCTCTTGCTGCCAAATTTTAGCACTCAGCACACACAGGTCGGAGGCTAAGCTAGCTTGACGTTCTTCTAACTGATAAGCGATTTTCTCGAATTTCTTAGCTAATCGAGCCCACATCGCGAAGCGGGTGCGCTCTTCCAAGGATTGCGTCATCTCCCGCGTAAAGCGGACCCACTCAACCCACTCACCTTGTTGCTCAAAATGACGTTCTCTTTCGTCTAACTCTAGGGGGCTAATCGGTAGATCTGCTAAAGTGATCGCTTGAGACATATGAACCTATCCTTAAAGACATGGAACGTGAGATGATGACTGCTAAAGAGTCTCAGATAAATAACTCTTATTTTAGTGCGCGTCATGGTACAGAGCCTATGCTAAAAGCACAACTACTAAACGGACTAGACTCCTCTGATACAGATGTTATCTGATACAGAGTTATACAGAGCAGAAAAGGGAGATTGATCTCTTATGACCGTAACTCAAAATGCATCTTCACCTCTTATCCCTCTTTCCATAAACAAGCTACGCTGGCGATGTCCTGTCAACAAGATTGAGCACATCTTAAAAGCTCAAAAACTAGAAGAGGACACAGCGAAGCCACGCTTAGATCATCTCACATACTTTACTCCTGATAGAGCCTCTAGAGCGATCAGATTAGGTTTGTCGATGGAGTCCCCCGGTTATCACATCTTTGTAAGTGGTCCCACAGGTGCGGGCAAGAGTTCAGCGATTAAGCAGCTTCTTGAGAGCGTTCAACGACCCGAGAGACGACGGTATGACTTTTTATACATTCATAACTTCGAGGACGCGGATCGACCTCGCTTATGTACCCTACCCAGAGGGAGGGGGAAGGTGCTCAAACGGAGGTTAATCCATTTTGTTGAGGCCTTTCCTGAAGTGGTCATGAGCGCTCTGCACTCCACCCGCCTTAAGGATAGACGGAGACACCTCCTTCGCCAGTTAGAAGAGGCGGTTAATAACGCACTCGCTGAGCTTCAAGACCAATGTGAAGAGCGAGGTTTTGTTTTCTTACACTCAGAAGAAGACTTTGGAGCGAGTGAAATTCAGATCAAAGTGGGGAGAAAACGCTCGCTCTCTATCGAAGAGTGGATCTCTCAGGTTAAGCGAGGGAAGCGTCGGGGTAAAACAGAAGAGAAGTTGGCGGAACATGAGTCTCTCACCGAACACCTACATGGTTTGTGGGATGAACTCTCCCGTATAGAGTGGGATCTCCATAGACACATCTCAGAGATTGAAGTAGATGAGATTCGAGAGAGGCTCGCGATTCGGACTGACGCCCTCTTCTTTGAAGCGAACGATGATGAGCTCTCAGAAGATTTTGATGATAATGAGAATCACCAACTATACGAAACGGTGAATCAAGAGTTAGCGCGTTGGTTCGAGGGCTTAATCGATTGGGTTGATGATCATTTAGAAGACCTAAAGCAGATCTCAGAGGAACCTAATCTAGATCTAAAAGACCTCCGTATCCTCAAGGCCAACCTCATCCATGAGGCCCCGAAGTCTCCCCCGATTGTTTTTGAGAATACGCCTACTTTAATCAACCTCTTAGGCACGATTGAGCGCTCCGGTGAAGACACCCATCCTCACCTAGACTTTGGTGATATTCGGAGTGGATCTCTACTCAGAGCCAATGGCGGGATCTTAGTCATCAACGCCAACGATCTCTCTCAAGAGGGCCCCTCTACTTGGCGTTTTTTACTCAAGTCTCTGCGGCATCAAAAACTAGAGATCCAATCCCCTGATCAGCTCTTCGCTTCGGGGGGCAGCCCTATTAAGCCGACATCTATCCCGCTCGATGTAAAGGTCATCGCGATCGGTGACGATGAGCTCTTTAGAGCTCTCTTTGTCAGCAGCGAAGATTTTGGACGAGTCTTTAAGATTAAAGCTGAATTCGATGATAGCTTACCCAACGACGAGCGTGGGCTGAGCGCCTATATCGGTCACGCTCTCAAAGTGGAGGCAGAGGAGCATTTTAAACCCTTCTCAGCTGAAGCACTCGCCTTATGGTGCGAATATGGGACTCGGTTATCCGGTCGTCAAGAGCATCTCTCAACACAGCTGAGTCAACTCACTGATGTGCTACGTGAGGCAGGTTTTTATGCTAAGTTTGATGACGAAGAGCGAGTCGAGTTAAGACATCTCCGCGAGGCCCTCAAAGAGAGATTTGAACGTCATCGGCTCATCGAAGACCAACTCTTTGAGATGATTGAAGACCACCTAATAGAGCTACACCCCTATGGGCTAGAAGTCGGGGTCATCAACGGTCTCACTGTATTAGACTTTGGAGATCACGCTTGTGGTCATCCTTGCCGTATCAGCGCGACTCACTCGCCTGGGGAATATGGGATCATGAGCGTAGAGCGCGAGGTAAGACTCTCCGGACGCTCGCACGACAAGGGAGCGATGAACGTCATATCCTATCTTCGGTCTCATTATTTACCGGAAGAAGTGTGCGCTCTTAACGCGACACTCTGCTTTGATCAAGTACATGATGAAGTCGACGGAGACAGCGCTTCACTCGCTGAACTTTTAGTTTTACTCTCCTCTCTCAGTGGTTACCCACTGAGACAATCAGTAGCGGTGACCGGAGCCTTGGACCAACGAGGGCATGTTCAAGCCGTCGGAGGTGTTAACGAGAAGATCGAGGGATTCTTTAGACTCTGTGAACAACGTGGCTTAAATGGAGAGCAAGGGGTCGTTATCCCTCATACAACGCTCTCAGAACTCTCACTGAAGACGACAGTCCTTGATGCTGTCGAGAGAGGTGACTTTACCATTTGGGCTGTACAGAACGCTGATGAAGCCCTAGCGATCGTCTGCGCTGAAGAAGACGACTTTAAACGCTACCTACAGAGCGCCCAAAAATCGCAAATTGAAGATAGTCGTGTTGAGACTTTACCCGCAGTAGTCGATCACATTAAAAAAGCAGTATCTAGCCGACTTAGTGACTTATCATCCCTCGCCTCTCAGTTTAGAGGACGGAGTTAATAAGGGCGACCGACGGGGAGAACGTTGTCTATTTAGGCGATCCCATCGACTTGAATATCCGCTTCGACTTCACCCTTAGCGACGTCAGCGGTGATGACACAGCTCTTATCTCCCTCGGGCAGGTCTGGTGCTTTATACATCACATCGAGCATAATCTTCTCCACAATAGAGCGTAGCCCGCGAGCTCCCGCTTTCCTTTTAATGGCCGCTTTTACGATTTCATCGAGCGCCTCATCGGTGAATTCCAACTCAACATCATTCAACATCAATAACCTCTGATATTGTTTAATCAAAGAGCTCTTTGGCTTCCATAAAATTTCTTTAAGCGCTTCAGCGCTGAGGCTATTCAGCGGAACGACTACTGGTAATCGACCAATAAATTCTGGGATTAAACCAAATTTAATAAGATCCTCTGTCCTCAAACACTTGATGAGCGCATTGTAGTCTTGATCTTTATTCAACGTACGAGCGACCTTCGCTCCAAAGCCGATCGAACCAGGACTCATACGCTGCTGAATCAGCTGCTCGACACCTACAAAAGCCCCACAAAAGATAAAGAGAATATTACTCGTATCGATCTGTATCAGCTCATTGCGCACCACACGACCTGTTTCAGCTTGGAGATTAACCTGAGTATTCTCTACAAGTTTGAGGAGTGCTTGTTGAACCCCTTCTCCTCCCACATCTCTCCCTTGACTCCCACCACCTCCTCCTCCTCTTCGAGCGATTTTATCGACTTCATCAATCACTACGATCCCTCTTTGAGTGCGCTCAACATCTCTATCTGCGGCCTCCCATAGAGAGCGAATAATACTCTCAACGTCTTCACCGACATAACCCGCAGAAGTCAGCGTCGTCGCATCTTTGACCACAAATGGAACATCTAACAACTTAGCGATATGCTCAGCGATCGCGGTTTTCCCAACGCCTGTAGGGCCTACCATTAGGATATTACCCTTGGTCAGTTTGACCTCACTAGCCACTCCTGAGTCAGAGGCTTCTTGAAATGCTCGGATCCGCTTATAATGATTATATATCGCTACAGAGAGGGCTTTTTTAGCGATATCTTGCTCAATGATATGCTCATCGAGATATCCCTTAATCTCTTTAGGTGTAGAGCTACCCGCTTGAGTTTGATCCCCCTCTAACTCTGTGGTGAGACCAAAATGATGAGCATATCGATTAACGCAACTTGAGCAGATGCGCACTTGATATGGACCTGTCACCACGGGATCGATCTCTGTGTGCTTGGACACTTGACAAAAAGTACATGTTCTTTGGGTCATAGCGAGTTCATTTCTTCATAAAGTTGTTTCTAATAAGGTGAGTCCTTGTCTTTGCCCTTGGTCTTGTAAGCGCATCACCGCCACTACCCAATAGGGCTCATGCGACGCTCCTTGAGCGAGCCCAACACCAAAACTCTTCACTTGATCTTGTAACCACACTTCGCTCTTTGGCAAGCTCTCAACTCGATTCACTTGACATACATAGACTTCAATCACTCCCACAATATCCTTATGTAGACTCTTCTCTAGGCTATGCTGAGCGTGTTGATTGACCTCGTGTGGTAAACAATCTCCGCTGACTAATGAACGAGCAACAGAAAGCGCTGCTCTCTCTAGACTCTCATCATGAGGGAGTCTCCCTAAGCCTTCGTCTCTACGATAACGTTGAATCGTTCGATACAGCTCACTGCGATCCTCATGAAGTTTAAGGGGACGGTTCATTAAAGAGAAGACCTCAACACCAAAGATGAGATGTTTTTTGACACACAATCCTACCCCTACATGAGTCACCTCAGCATCAAGAACCGCTGCTCGATGGGCAGGGCTAGACATCAGGTGCTCATGAATTTCATCAACCGTTACCCCTACCGCGAGATTCTCAAAAATCCGCTCGGCTCGATTCTTAAGGACCTCTGTTCTGTGCTTAAGGCTCTCTCCGGAGGGGGAGGTATGTGAAGCGAACCCAAACCCTGACATCTCTTGGGCATATTCTTGAGCAATGGACTGCAATACTCGGCTTGAGGGCAGAGGCTTTTGCCCGACCAAAGTTCGACTATCATTAATTAACTTGTAGAGACGCCTCCGATTAATCCACGAGAGGCGTGATGGCGCGATACTCTCTGTCAGGATAAATTCTTGAGGGGGGGTCACGCTGCGATAAATCACCGCATTCATACAGACAACAGGCCCTCGAGTAGTCTCTCCGACGAGCTCTATTTGATATTGCCCTCGCTCTCGATCTTTAAGCTGTAGAGAGAAGTAGGAGCCGTTACGCTGGAGAGGGACCGAATGAGCGGTTCCATCAGGTCGAGTCATCCAAGCTTCTAGAGGGAGCATATCCAAGCTCTCTCCATGAATAATCAATCCCATATCACCGACGACATGTCTAGAAAAGGGATTAAGGTTGACATATTGTGGTTGAATCAAAGCGACAGTGATCCGCTCATCCTCATCCACCAGCTCAGCAAAGCCTATTTTGACGAGGGGAGCTCCCAAGTTAATCGCCTCACCCAAGCTCTCTTCATACCTAAAAATAATCCCGCTATTGTCTTCTAAGTGACTCTGACGAAGATGCAATATAAAGGGAATAGGCGCAGAGTTACCAAAGTGAGAGTTTAGGTATCTAACATAAGCCGCTTGAGGTGTCTTTTGGCCTCTCATAATCGACTCAGCGATCCATTTAGAAATGTAGCAAAGTCTGGCATCAATAAGAGGGTTGCTGACGTCTCGATGCTTAGCAACTCGCGCATTACTCTGTTCGATTTGATCGAGGAGCGCTTTAGGCAGTGAGAGCTTGCTCTCTAGACGCTGAAGGTCATGTTGATCTTGGTAAAGTTTAACCGCACTCGGTGAAGGTTTAATAGACCCTACCCACTTTTTACGCCGTGACCATCGACTAAGAATGAATTTAAGCTCCGGTCGGCCTAGCCACCACCCAAGACTAAGTAAGACGACAATAATAATCCACTTAAACATGCTCAGCTCCCCCTCTCACTTATGATTTCCATCAGAGGAAGAGTCGGGTTGTAGCTGATGGAGTAACTCTCGGAGTCTCTCGGGTAGAAGTGCGGATACCACCTCTTCAGAGGTCATACGGGAAGGAACAGCCACATGGATCGTCTTCAGTTGAGCTAATGAACCCACTGCGGAGGTAAATTCATAGGTGAGCGTAAACGATCGCTCCCCGATACGGTCACAGCGAAGGATAACTTCAAAAGAGTCCCCTAACCTCAAAGGCGCTGTATAATCAGCTTCTGAATGCACGATAGGGAGATGAACCTGAGATAGCCACGTGGTCAATGAGGCGCCATGTTGGTGTAGAAAAGATTCATAAACATCATGGGCGATCGCATAATAGGCTGCGAAAAAAGCAACCCCGGCGGCGTCGGTATCTCTCAATTTGAGTTCGGTAGCGTAACGAAACACGGATTGACCTAACAGATTTGGGAGCATGAGGTGTTGATTCTGAGCTTACTCCATAACATATCAGCGTCTATATTAGCTACTTTCAAGCGTGGTTTTTCCTATCAATCCTCAGCGGTCTTCAGCCATGAAGGCTCAAAAGTTTGGATCAATCGTCTCAACGCTCCATCCATAAGCGCCGATGTTCCATCGATCTCACGGCGAATCCAAAACCCTATGGCTTGGGGGATAGATACGCGGAGGGAGAGAGCGCTCTTTAATCCCTTGAGCTTTACTCCTGCATACCGTTGAGATACATAGTCAAGCTCATTAAATTGAGGTGACAATCTAGCGAGAGCATACTCCACCTTCTCCCTCTGTAGTTCTCGCTGAGTATTTAAGTACCGTCGAGCGCTAAAAAACAAATGGGCATAAGGGGCGATCTCTTTATGATAAATATCTCGAGCTTTTCCCCCATTTAATCTGACATCAGGTGAGGGAATTAGGTGGTCAATCCCCCAAATAATCAGCTTAGGGTTCAGGTGTAGGAAGGGTCTCTTCTTCTCTCCTTCCCCGAGGGGTCGCTCAAGTGGTAATCCTGCGATTGTCTTCCAAAATGTTGGATCAATCAGTCGCTGCGGGTGATCAGAGAGTGTCTGATAAATGTCCCCGAGCTCCTCAGGGCTAGAGAGCGCGGCAAGAGAGGGTAACAATGTCTGAGTGGGCGCTAGTTGACCACATGTCATTCGGTCTTCGATATGAGCGCAGTAGACAGACTCAAGGAGTTTAAACAGCACCTCCCTACTGCCATCAACATCACGCTTAATCCAAAAATCGATTCCTCCTATGATCTGTCGCTGATTTAAGGCCTGAATCTCTTGAGCTCCTACCTCTCGAGACAGCAATTGGCGTCTCTTGCCATAAGTCTTTTCCCATAGAGAGACACTCTCTCCAAAACGAGACCTCAGGTAAGGAAGCTCCTCGAAATAGATGATATTGAATAAGCCATACAAATATAGTTCACGTTCACTCTTCCACTCTGAGCGCTGCTCGATAATAGCATGGGACACGAGAAGACCCTTCAGCACTCGACGGATATTATTCTCCATAAGTAGAGGCTGAGTGACCTGCTTAAAAAGGTCTGTATCGCTTTGCTTCAAAGCCTCAATCATCTCTGCTGAGATAGACTTAAACCTCTCTTTAGTCACCAAAGAGATCGTTGGACGTATGAGTGGGATAGACCGCTGGCCCTTAAGTCCTGATTGAGTCACTGCCTCAAGCTCCGTCAAGAGTTGTGGTTTGGGGCTGAGCCATACATCCTCTTCCCCCAGCAGTCGAGCTAACTCAGACCCTGAACTTGAGTTTTGAGCAAAGACCATATTCGAACTATGAGTATCTAGTGATCCATTCAGACCAAAGGTAAAGACAGACACAAAGACAAAGACATAAACAGAAACATTGTACACTCTCTGTGTAAGGGATAAGCGCAACATAGGAGAGCTCCTAAGAGAGAGATGAAGTAATCACAAGTGACACTCTCACAAACTGTGCTTAACACCAATGGCTTCCCTAAGGTCGCCAAAGCCTAGCTCTGCTGACTAGCGGAGAGTATAGCCCACCGCTAGATCAAGACATAAAGCTACTTAACGTACTGCAGGCGCTGGTGCTGCCGGCGCTGCAGGCGCTGGAGCAGGCTTCGCTGCCGGCGCTGGAGCAGGCTTCGCTGCCGGCGCTGGAGCAGGCTTCGCTGCCGGCGCTGGAGCAGGCTTCGCTACCGGCGCTGGAGCAGGCTTCGCTACCGGCGCTGGAGCAGGCTTCGCTACCGGCGCTGGAGCACTTTACCGGCGCTGGAGCAGGCTTCGCTACCGGCGCTGGAGCAGGCTTTACTGCAGGCGCTAGAGCAGGCTTCGCTACCGGCGCTGGAGCAAGTTTCGCTGCCGGTACTGGAGCAGGCTTCGCTACCGGCGCTGGAGCAGGCTTCGCTGCTGGCGCAGGGATCCTCTTAATAATCGGACGTGCTGCTGGCTTTGGCGCTACCTTGACTGCTGGCGCAGGGATCCTCTTAATAATCGGACGTGCTGCTGGCTTTGGCGCTACCTTGACTGCTGGTGCAGGGATCCTCTTAATAATCGGACGTGCTGCTGGCTTCTTTGCTCCCTTACCCAATGCTTCATCGATCTTCGCCTTGAAGCGCTCATAGGGCTGAGCGCCGGTCAGCTTCTTACCATTGATGAAGAAGTTAGGAGTTCCGCGGACACCGATACTCTTCGCTTGAGCGAGGTCAGCATCTACTTGAGCCTTGAATTTACGGGCATTGAGGTCGGCATTAAACTGCTCTAGGTTAAGGCCGATCTGTGCTGCATATTTCTCAAGGTCAGGTCGCTTAAGTTTACGCTGATTCGCGAAGAGTGCGTCATGCATCTCCCAGAATTTACCTTGAGCACCAGCAGCGAGTGCCGCCTCAGAAGCGAGAGGAGCATCTTTATGGAAAGCGAGTGGGTTATGCTTAAAGACCACTCGGACTTTGTCTCCATAAGTCTCAAAGATCTTCTTAATGGTCGGGTTCACTCGTGAGCAGAACGGACATTGGAAGTCACTGAACTCAGCGATGGTGACCGGAGCGTTTGGATTACCCTTGATGGCATCACCAGGCTTAATGTCTACTTTATAGACTTTATTATCTTCTTTTCGCTGACGAGGCTTAGCAGCGGCCGCTTTGGTGAGTCCCTTTCCGGTAAGCGCCTTATAGATCCCTGCTCGAGGTGTGCCCTTAGCGATCAAAGCCTTAGCTTTCTTGATCTCCTCATCTATGATCTTCTTAAAGTTAGCGAAAGGCTGTGCCCCACGTAAGTTGCGACCATTGACAAAGAAATTAGGTGTCCCGCGTGCTCCAAATCGAGCACCAAGCGCTTGGTCTGCCTTAATCACCGCGTCAAACTTACTACTCGCCATATCAGCCTTGAACTTAGCTATATCGAGACCGAGTTGAGTCGCATAAGCGTCTAAGTTATCTGCCTTCAACTTGCGTTGATTTTGGAAGAGGAGATCATGCATCTCCCAAAACTTCCCTTGCTCACCCGCTGCCAAAGCAGCCTTGGAGGCAGGCGTGGCGTCCTTATGGAAAGAGAGAGGGTTGTGCTTGAAGACTAAGCGTACATCGTCCCCATAAGTCTCTGATACTTTGTTCATCGTAGGGATAACTCGTGAGCAGAAAGGACATTGGAATTCACTGAACTCGATGATGGTGACTAGAGGGTTAGCGCCTCCCTTACCATAGCTTGTACCGGGGTCAATGTTGTACACAGACTTGTCATTAGCTGCTGCGCCACGAGGTTTACGAGGAGCAGGAGCAGCGTAGTTCTTAGCGACACGAATCTTATAGGCCTCTGAAGCAGTCTTACCAGACTTAACTAAGCCCTCAACAGCCTTAATCTCTGCGTCAATCGCGCTCTTAAACTTAGCGAAAGGGAGCGCGCCAGGGAGGCGTGTACCGTTGACAAAGAAGTGAGGTGTACCACGAGCGGCTACCTTACGAGCTAGCGCTTGATCTGCTTTGATCTGAGCTTTCGCTGCATCGCTGTCGATGTCAGCCTTAAATTTAGCCATATCAAGACCAATGCTCTGAGCGTGCTTCTCTAGGTCAGCCCGCTTGATCGCCCGTATATTTTCAAAGATTTTATCATGCATCTCCCAGAACTTCCCTTGCTGCTGCGCAGCATAGGTAGCCTGTGATGCGAGAGGAGCATCCTTATGGAAAGGGAGAGGGTTGTGCTTAAAGACTACACGCACTTTATCTCCGTAAGTATCATGAATCTGCTTAAGAGAGCCAACCACTCGTTTACAGAATGGGCATTGGAAGTCACTGAACTCAATGATCGTGACCAATGCGTTGTCTCCTCCACCCTTAGCAGCGCTCTTACCAACAGGGATCTCCATTTTACCCTTATTGTTAGCAGCGATCTTCTTCAAGGCTTCCATCTGCTTCAGTTTCGCCGCCCGCTCAGCGATCGGCTTGATCTTTTGGATCGCCTCAGGGCGAAGAGGAGTCCCTGGCTTAACGATGGGCTTTATGACCTTGTTAAGTTTAGTAGGCACAGGCTTCACGATAGGGAGGATGGGCTTATTAGCTACGATCTTCTTTCCTTTGAGCGCTTCATCAATCTTTACCTTGAAGCGTTCGAAAGGCTGAGCTCCTGTCAACTTCTTACCATTGACAAAGAAATTAGGTGTACCTCGTACGCCGATGCTCTTTGCTTGAGCGAGATCAGCATCTACCTGTGCCTTAAACTTTCGGCTGTCAAGATCAGCATTAAACTGCTCGAGGTTGAGCCCAATCTGCGCTGCATACTTCTCTAGATCAGGTCGCTTAAGTTTACGTTGATTAGCGAAGAGGGCGTCATGCATCTCCCAGAACTTACCCTGAGCGCCAGCAGCGAGCGCCGCCTCAGAAGCGAGTGGAGCGTCTTTGTGGAAAGCGAGTGGGTTATGTTTGAAAACTACGCGAACCTTATCACCATAAGTATCAAAGATCTTTTTGATGGTCGGGTTAACTCGAGAGCAGAAGGGACATTGGAAGTCACTGAACTCAGCGATGGTGACCGGTGCGTTCGGGTTACCTTTAATCGCGTCGCCCGGCTTGATTTCCACCTTGTAGACTTTGTTGTCTTCTTTTGGCTGGCGAGCCTTAGGAGCTGCCGCTTTAGTGAGACCCTTACCGGTGAGCGCTTTATAGATCCCTGCTCGAGGAGTCCCCTTGGCGATCAATGCCTTCGCTTTCTTAAGCTCCTCATCGATGATCTTCTTAAAGTTAGCGAAAGGCTGGGCACCGCGTAGGTTACGCCCATTGACAAAGAAATTAGGGGTACCACGCGCTCCGAAGCGTGCTCCAAGAGCTTGGTCGGCTTTAATGATCTTATCGAACTTATCGCTCGACATATCTGCCTTAAACTTGACCATATTAAGGCCTAGTTGAGTCGCATATTTCTCAAGGTCTGCTGCTTTAAGCTGACGTTGGTTAGCGAACATGAGGTCATGCATCTCCCAAAACTTCCCTTGCTCACCCGCCGCCAACGCTGCTTTTGATGCTGGCTTAGCATCCTTATGGAAAGAGAGCGGGTTGTGCTTAAAGACAACGCGTACGTCATCACCATAAGTGTCAGCAATCTTCTTTAGGGTGGGCATCACGCGTGAACAGAAGGGGCATTGGAATTCGCTGAACTCAATAATGGTCACCAATGGGTTAGCGCCGCCCTTGCCATAGCTTGTACCTGGACTGATATTGTACACAGTCTTATCGTCCGCAGTAGGACGCTTCTGAGGTGCCGGCGCAGCAGCCTTAGTTGCCCCTTTTTTAGTGAGCGCTGTGTACACAGCGTTTTTAGGTGTTCCCTTAGCGATTAACGCCTCAGCCTTTTTGATCTCCTCATCGATGATCTTCTTGAAACTAGCAAAAGGCTGGGCTCCACGAAGATTGCGACCGTTGATAAAGAAGCCCGGCGTACCCCGAGCACCAAAACGAGCGGCGAGGGCTTGATCAGCAGCGATGACCTTATCAAACTTCTTGTTGGTCATATCCGCTTTAAACTTAGCCATATCAAGCCCTAGCTTAGCCGCATAGCCTTCGAGATCAGCGGTCTTAAGTTTACGTTGATTAGCGAAGAGGAGATCATGCATCTCCCAAAACTTCCCTTGCTCACCCGCCGCCAAAGCTGCCTTTGAGGCTGGGCCAGCGTCTTTATGGAAAGGGAGAGGGTTATGTTTAAAGACGATCTTGACCTTGTCGCCATACTCCTTCTGAATTTGATTCATGGTGGGGAGTACACGTGTGCAGAAAGGGCATTGGAATTCACTGAACTCAATGATGGTCACTAGAGGCTCAGCGCCGCCCTTAGCATAGCTAGTCCCCGGCTGGATATTATAGACAGTCTTATCATTGGCTGCTGCACCGCCGCGTGGCTTACGTGGCTTAGGCGCTGCATAATTCTTAGCGACGCGCTCAGCATACGCTTGAGCATTGGTCTTCCCTGACTTAATGAGCGCCTCTACCGCTTTAATCTCGGTATCGATCGCTCCTTTGAAGCGGTCAAAAGGGAGAGCCCCTGGGAGTCGAGTACCATTGACGAAAAAGTGAGGTGTGCCTCGAGCGCCGAGCTTAGCGGCGAGCTTTTTGTCCGCTTCTACTTGGCGTTTAACTGCGTCAGACTGGACATCGGCCTTAAAACGAGCAATGTCTAAACCCAATGACGCGGCATAAGTCTCGATATTCTCAGGCTTCAGCGCCTTCATATTCTCGAAGAGCTTATCGTGCATCTCCCAAAACTTACCTTGTTTACCAGCGGCGATCGCAGCTTGCGAAGCGTAAGGCGCATCTTTGTGGAAAGGCAGTGGGTTGTGCTTAAAGACTACTCTTACTTTTGAGCCGTAGGTCTCTTTGATCTGCTTTAGTGAACCCGTCACTCGTTTACAAAAGGGACATTGAAAGTCGCTAAATTCGATTATTGTGACTAGCGCACTATCGTCTCCGGTAGAGTAGCTGTTGCCCACTGGAATAGAGGGCGCAGATTTTTGGGCTGCAACCTGTGATTCTGGTGAACATGCGAAAAGGAGCCCCAATAGCCATGTAAAGATGACTTTTCGGGACATAGAGGTCTGTTTCATCATGAAATATTACCTTTTTTAATGGGAGGGTTGAGGTGTTAAGTCTGTATGAGTGTCTCTGTACCATCAAGGGCTTACACACTCGACAGTGAGAAATAGCATTCACCCCTGCCTAGTGTCAAAGCGTCTCTTGTTAAAATTGAAAGCATCTCTATATTAAAATTATAGGCTGGGTTAGTCGATGCTTAACCTGCATCTTGAGTGATCAGATTGTAGATCAATTGAATGAGTGAAGTTGACAAAGAACCTATTCATCACCGAAGCTATTCCCAACACATGTCAGAATATTTTAGATAACGAGGTCTTTAAGATGACATCAATAATCGATAGTCAGCGACTGAATCACATCATTGAAGCGGCGCTGACGATGGCTCGCTATCATGATTATTCTGATGAAGCAGCCGAGATGTATTTAATATTCACTTCCGATGGTTTATTGCTCTCAGAAGATCTCGACAAGCCACAAAATGCCAAGAAAATTACTAATAATACTCATCAAACCGGGCGATCACTGAGTGGCGCTGATCATGATTTAGATTTCTACTTACAACAACTGAGAGACCACGCTGAGAAAACTTATCAGCTAGAGTTACCCCTCTCTCAATCCCTCTTTCGCTTCAAGCGCGCCTCTTGGCGAGGCTTCATAATTGATGAAGAGGTCATCTCTCATCTCTCCCAAAGTTCATCTCTCGGCAATATATATTGTGTCATTCGCTTAATAAGGGTGAACACTATCGCGCTTGATCAGGAGACTGAACAAAGGATCCAAAGCATATTAAGCACTGATGATGACATCCTCGTTTGGGTAGAGGATCATATAGGCTTGGTGACAGTAACAGACTGGCTTCGTCAATCACCCCGCCTTGTTGATTATAAGTTGAGTCGCCCTCATCGCTCACTCCCTAGCGGTTGGCGTTGGTTATGTGTTGAATCTCTTGAATCAAACAAAAGCAGGGCTCATTGGTCCAATTCAAATATTTTAGTCAAGAGGGTATTTAATATAGAAGAGAGGCTCTCTCACGAGAACAGCTGGAGAGAGACTGAAGACCGTTTTAAGTGGCTGTTGACCTTCAACAAGAGAGGTGTCATCGGATACTCGATGCAGGGGAGATGCAAATGGCATCGCCTAGATCTACTCTCTACCACGGAGTGGATGGAGAGGACCCACCTCTCTTCAATAAATACCGTTCAATCAACGAATGAACCTGTAGACTCGCCACAGCTCCGTCATGTCACGAATGAAACACCAAGTTTGATAAAACAAGCGGAGTCACCACAATCTGATATCGCCTTAATCATTGACTATGAAGAAGTCCTCTCAGGACTAGGCTCTGAGTCTTCTACGATTCAAGTGCCTACCCAGCTCTATTCTGAGTCTTCTACCGAAGAAATTGAGAGCAACAGAAAGTTCGAAGAGAACCAAGTAGAGGCTGAGTCACACATAGATCTTAACACCATAACAGATTCACTCCTCGATGATGGGGATCTAAGCGCTGTACTTGACATTAGCTTAAGTGAGCTTCCAATACAGATGACTGAAGGTGATCATCACGAAAAGACTGGAGAGTTTGAAGATCCTGCTTTTAGAATCGTAAAAGATATTCTGAAGGGTGGCAATAGCTTGGAGGTCAACCGACTCATCACCACTCTCGGTCCATCTCAGGACTCTAATTCTCTTGTCACTCATGGTCTTGATGAGCTCGATCAGCTCGCCGATGACTCATTCGTATACAATACGATCAATCATCGGAAAGGAGATAATAATGAGGTTATCGCGGACTTCCCTACGTACAATGAGCGACTTCAAGAGATCGAAGATTTCTCCGTTGAGGGTGATTTAGAGTCGCTCCCCACTCGTATAGACCTCAACACAGAGCAAGTTCTTGGGGCCTTGGAAAGAGAGCGCTCTTCCTCAGTGACTCGCATCGTCACCGAAGGTGAAAAGCCCTCATCTAGTGAGAATACACTAGAGAGATCGCTAAGGGACCCCTCCCCTACATCTATTGAAAATAGGTCTCTTCAACCTCAGCTAGACAACGATCATACCCAAGACAGGGCAGAGGCGCTCAGTCGAGAGCACACCGCGAAGTTAAGAGTGAGAGACTTTGAGATGCTCACCGATATTAAAGACCTCCCCGCCGTGGTTCCTCCCTCAGACTCTACTCCAACGATTAATGAGACTTCACGGACTCGAAAAATAGAACAGAGCATATCTCCGAGTAACGCTCAAGCTCCCATTATCCCCCCTCCCCCTCCTTCTGCACAGACGATCCCCTTTCACAACCATATCCCATCAGAAGGACCGAGGAACTTAGGCATAGCACAGAGCGCAAAGCTCTCACACCAAGAGCCGACGACCGCGAAGGGAAAGAATCACAAAGACCGGCGCAGCTTCTCTGATGTAATTCGCTCATTAACAACTAAAAATAAGGGTTAACTCTGATCTTCTTTATCGTCTACAGCATAGTCTAGGGGTTCACTTTGCGTGTCAGTGAGTCCTTTGATCACTCGCCTTAGACATAGAAGAGCATCTGCATGTCGTCGAGAGACGGTGGACCGATGTAGTCCATGTTGTTCAGCGTACCGGGTCGATGTATCTCCTAAACGCCGAAGATCATACACAGCGATCAATACTTCACGTTGTGAGTCATTGAGTTGATCAAACGCTTCGCTCAATAGTCTCTCCTCTTCTGATCTCAACTCTCGCCGCTCTATAGATCCTAGAAAGTCCCCACTCATCTTTTCACTTAGGTGATCTGTCCAATAATCAACCGCGAGTTGATACACCTGCTGATAACGTTTCAAAAAACTAATCGGGAGGGTCAGAGCTGGCTCTGTGCTGACACCGGTACTCTGATGCTGAACGCTGGCCTCTTCACCTTCAGTAAGCTCTTCTAAACTGATCGATCGCTTGATACTTCGAACCGCTCTCCGCCCAAATGGACTTAGCTCAGCGAGTCCGTCATAGATCGCGCCTCGTACTCTACGGCGAGCATAGGCTGTAAAACTTGCTCCATGTCGTGGATCAAAACATTTCTTGGCCTCAAAAAAACCTAACCAAGCGCAAGCGCTCAGCTCTTCTCTCTCAACACGCGCTATGGCTGAACTCTTAAAGGCTCGATGTAACTCTTGTTCAACAAGGGCTCTAAATGAGTCAGAGAGCTCTCCATAGGTAGACCTAAGCTGAGTACGCCCTCTGTGAGTCTGCTCTCTGTGAGTCTGTTCTCTGTGAGTCTGCTCTCTGTGCTTTGGCCTCTTTTGATCGGGCACTGAATCTTACTCTCCTCTCCCTCAGGGGAAGATCCCCCGCTCTTCATACACGACCTGTATCCGCTTGACGCTATAGGCGAGGGCTGCTGTGCGATTATCTAATCCATGTTCACGAGCGAGACTACGCATGGTTTTATAAGCCTTAGTCATTCGTAGTTGTAGTCTTTGATCAACCCGCTCTTCATCCCACGCCTCAGCTCGACGGTTTTGCAACCATTCAAAGTAACTCACTGTCACTCCACCGGCGTTCGCCAAGATGTCAGGGAGGAACATTACGCCTCGATCAAGGAGGAGCTGCTCTCCGTCGAGATCAGTAGGACCGTTCGCGCCTTCAGCGACCAATTTCACGTTCATCATGGGGGCGGTCTCAGCGGTGATCTGCATCTCTAATGCCGCTGGAATAAAGATATCGACCTCAGTACTAAAGAAAGTGTCACGATCGATCTCTTCTGCTTTTGGATACCCCTTTATGCCACCGGTCTCTTTACAATATTTAAGGAGCTCAACCGGATCTATCCCCTGGGCACTGAAGATCGATCCCGTGTGATCCATAACACACTTCAAGCGACTCCCCTCTCGGGAGAGCAGTTCGGCAGCATGATAGCCTACATTACCAAAACCTTGGACGCTGAAGCTCGCTTCAGAAAGATCAAAACTGAATTCATCAGCCCACGCTTTAACCGCAAAGACTAAACCTTGTCCTGTAGCCTTATTTCTTCCTAAACTCCCACCGGAAGTGACTGACTTACCAGTCACGATTCCTCTCACCGCGTTCTTTTCACCTTGCCCTGCATTATTCATGTAGGTGTCCATCATCCACACCATAGTCTGGGCATTGGTTCCCATATCGGGAGCAGGAATATCATGATCAGGCCCTATGTTACCACCGAGAGCATGAGTGAACCGACGAGTGATCCGCTCTATTTCTTGTGAGCTATGCTCACGAGGATTGAACTTAATCCCTCCCTTCGCGCCCCCAAAAGGGATCTCCATCAATGAACACTTCCATGTCATCCAAGCGGCTAGAGCTTTGACTTCATCGAGATGAACCTCATGGTGATATCTGATACCACCCTTATAAGGTCCCATAATGTTGTTATGCTGTATCCTATACCCCTTAAAGAGTTGATATTCACCATTGTCCATCAACACCGGGAAGTTAACAATCAGCTCATTTTTTGGCTGAGAGAGAATCAATTGTAATGACTCATCTAGTTTCAGAAAAGAGCACGCCCGATCAAGCTGTGCTTGAGCGATCTCATATACATTCTTCAAGTAAAACTCCTTCATCCCATATCTTTGATATACCGCTAAAGACCTCTAGGCTATACTGCTAAAATGAAAATCTTTACGCTAGTCGTCTTTACTGAGCTTTACATAACACTATCTTATCTACTCAGCTTTCCTACTCTGCCTCCTTCAAGAGCCAACAGACAAGTAAAATTTATTGGAGTCAAAAAATGTCTTCCTCTGTCTTTAATATCGGCTTCCAAGCATTACTTGTTCTCACCATTATCACTGTGCTCTTCCTCTCTTTCATACAGCCTAGTTCAGCGAGGAGAGGAGCATCCAAAATAAACTTGAGGGGAACCTCTGAGCTTGAAGCTCGATTCTTTAATGACCTCAAAGACCAAAGATTAAGAGATTGGAGTCTCGCTGACGCTTTCTTCATCGCCTCAGGGATTCGTGATGAAGTGAGTCTAGATCGATCTCGTGAGTGGTTAAATGAACTCACCAGTGAAGCCAGAGAGGCGATTAAACCCTATAAGTCTGTCAATGATCGCGCTGACCATCTCCTACGTTGGTTACACTCAAGGGTCTTTGAGACTTATCGAGCTACCTCGACAGACGCCGTCGAAGTGATCCGTTATAGACGCTATAATTGCCTCTCGTCTTGTATCGTTTACGGAATGATCGGCGAGAAGCTAGGCTTGCATATCAGAGGAATCGCCGTAGATCAGCATGCTTTTTGTAGGGTCTACCCCCGCTCCGTATCTAATACAAAATCTATGAGGAGCCGATCGGGTGGATGGGATGTAGAGACGACCACTCGACTGGGCTTTAACCCAGGTCGCTCTGTCCAGCTAGATCAACGAGTGATTTCAGTCCCTCGTAGTCGATATCGAAATCGACGAGAGATCAGCCTGTTAGAGATGATCGGACTCATCTATACCAACCACATCGGCATGACTCGAGCTTATCCAAGTGATGAGGATCGGCTCTTAGCATATCAAAAAGCATCTCTATTTTTTCCTCGAGATGAAGTCATTCAGCATAATGTCCTTGCGGCCCACACTCAGGTCATTAATGGATACGCCTCACGACGACAATGGAAAGCAGCTCACAGCTATTTAGAGCAGCTCAGCGAAGTTGATCGACAAGACAAATATGCTAGCGCTCTGTGGTTACAAGTCGCTGAACAGCATCTCGATGACTCATCTCATGGAGGTCTTGAAGAGGCCCTAGACGCTTTAGATATATATCGAGATATCAATCAAAAGCTACCGAGAGCGGCGTGGAGTTATCTCGAAGGTCAACTTCATGGGAGAGCTGCTATACATCTTTATCAGCGAGGGCAGAGTGAGATCGCCCAAAGTCAGTTCGCTAAAGCCTGCGCCGCTGGGCAAAGAGCTGAGAAGGCGGCTCGGCGTATCAGCCATAGGGCTCTCGCCGAAGCCGTAAGGCGATTAAAGTTCAATCACCTCGTCATGATCAAAAACTATATCATCCAACGAGTTAATCAAAAAGAGATGAAGGAGGCTCAAGCATCTATAAAGCTCGCTTTAAAGTCCCATCCACGAGATGCTGATCTATCAAAACTTCAGCGACAAATAAATGGAGTCTTATCGCGGGTCGACAGCACCTCCACACGACGCCCTAGCACAGGGAGGACTCAAAAAAGAGTGAGGGTGAATCAATCACGTCGGGTGCGTCGAGTTCGTCGACGATAATCGTCTCTTATCTCTTGTTTCTTGCTTGTCTCTTGTTTCTTGCTTGTCTCTTGTTTCTTGCTTCTTGCTTGTCTCTCGTCTCTATTTTTTGCTCTAAAGAGGTCATTTGAGCGATCAGAGATCAGTCATCACCAACATACTTAATTATAAATTAGTAGAGAATTTCCCTACCGCGAATGATGGACCAAATAATAAGCTCCAAGGACTCTGGCCTTCTTCATTTCTTGTCGGTGCATACTCAAACCAGGCATGTAAGTTAAAGGAGGCTTCAAAAGGAGTATTAGCGTTGAGGACTGGTACTGAGACCCCTAAGCCTCCAATGATTGATAAGTGAGGTTCATTATCGATCCCAGTCACTAGAGCACCAAAATCAATCCCCACCGGAAAAGGTCGACCCTCTCTCCATAACCACAGCAGTTTACCGATCCCACCTGCGCTCAAAGCGACCGATGATCGGTCCTCTTTACTAAAGCCATAGCGAAACAGACCTGTCGGTAATGAAGTGCTAAGACTGACACCAAATGAGCGATCTCCAAGAACGACCTCATACCTTGACTCTGCGCCAAGATCCTGCTGAGGAGCGAAGTCATATTCAGCGCTCGAGTAATTATGTCCTACTCCGATTTCGAGTCGATCGAACTCTTTTGATTTTTTGACCGGTATCGAAATCACGATCTCTCCGACCCCGTGAGAGACGGTTACAATCTGTCGAAACTTCTCATTGTCCTCTGTCACCAAAATATGTTGCTCACCAACCTCAGGAGGGATGCGGTCTTTATAGATGATCACTCGACAGCTATGTCGGCTTTCAAAAGGAATAAGCGCTACCACTTTAGAAGTGATCTCTAGTCGATGTCTCGCCGTGAGGCATGAGACTTCTACGACGCCTTTACCCAATCGTGCGCTAGTCAGACGGATGGGGGTGTTGACACGTCTCAACGCATAACGATTCTCAGTCCGAAAGGTCGCGAGCTCATAATGGTCCTTATTAAAACTCTCAAAGGGGGCTTTATATTGAGGTTGATAGCCGATCAACATGGGGAGATCTCCAGAGGCTCCCCGCTCCGCTCGAATATTGTAACGCTTAATGCTCAAGTCGATCTTTTTGATTTTTTTGGATGAGTCCGAGACCCCTGTTGTCTGCTCTCTCTGTTGCTTCTGATACGAGACTTGATAAAAACCAATGAACCCTTTTGGCTTTAATAATGGGTACCACACTGGTTTATCATAGGCGAGAGAGAGCACAGCGACCTGATTCGTAGGCACAAAATCAATCGGACCTAGCTGTTGCAAACTTAGCCGGATCTGTCTCGGATGGAAATCATGTCTGAGAGAGACTGCCACGGTTCCAAGGAGCACTTCCTGTCTTTTTTCCTTCACCAACGAGATCTCTAGAGACTCTCCTCGATTAGGCGTCTCCTCAAACAAAACCTCAAAATAGCGCCATGAAGAGTCACCCTGCTCGACTTCCCCTATGATAGACGCTCGAGTTGGAGGCCAAGTCTTCACAGCGATCGACCGATATTTACCTGCTCCGCAGCCTCTTGAGATCGCGAGGAGAAACTTATGTTGACGGATATTACCCAAAAGCGGGACTTGAGGGGTGGCGATAGAGCATCGTTTAAGAGGTAGGCTAAACGTATATCCTCTCTGTTCACTCTGCTGACCGCTCAAATAAGCGCCTCTCTTGAGGCGAACTTTGATTCTAAGTTTCGTTCTTTTAGGGTTAATAGAGAACAGCTCTATCCCTTGGCGAGTTAAGAGACATTCAGCGCCTGAGCAGCTCACTTTTTCGATTAAGTCAACGAGCGGGACCGGTATGAACGCAGGCTCTCGAATCACGCTGACCTCTTGTGTCCTGATCAAGGTCTTAGCTACCTCAAACTTGAGCTGATTCACCCAAAGTAGACCATTAGAAGCAGAGAGCTGTTGTAAGTCGTCAACATTAGATGTCAGCGTTGAGGCTCGACTACCCTCTAATCGTTTCCGAGCGTCAGGAGAGAGGAGCCCAATTCTTAGAGAGGGCATCGGGCCGACCAGTGTAGTGACGGACTTTGACTTCTTATATAGTGGGTCCGTTCTCTCTGGTAGGTTAGCGTGCAGTGATTGAGAGACGAGCTGGGCAGTCTCATCAGGGGAGATTTTTAGTAAACACTGACGATCTCCACATTCTTTGAGCCTTATCGCTCTCTCGCCAATAAATAAGGCGATGGTGAGAGGAGAAGCACTCTGCTTATCTTCGAATTTAGTGGAGTGAACAGAGCCTCGTTGACCCTGAGAGCGAATAGAGCGATCGCTCGAACTGTACTTATTCAAGAAGGAGGAAGATAGCTTCACAGATAAAAGCCCTGTGCCCACCCTCAGAGTACCTTTGAGAGAAGCTGCACTCTCTTTGTGCTTCGTCTTAGTCAGCCCGGAGGCTAGCCCCGAACCACATATCGAGAGAAATACAATAGACTTTAACATGAACCACTTCATATGGTGATGCGCGCCTTATTTCGCTCAAACATTCAAGTTTTTGGAACCTTAATGAGATTTTGAGGTTGAATTTTAAGAGCCTCAGCAATGCACGCGAGAGTGCTGAGAGTAATGTTACGCTCCCCTCGCTCAATCGCACCAATGTATGTTCTGTGCAGACCACAACGCTCTGCGAAAGCTTCTTGAGTGAGCTTAAGAGATTTACGACGTTGCTTCAAGTTTTGTCCCAAGTTTTGATGAATTAATTCAATAGTCGGTATTACATCAGTTTTCATACGAGCCTCTTTTTTACATAACACAATGATTTTCTTATTTTATTACATAACACATATGTATTCTTAAATTTCCATATAATTTCTTCAAGAGTTCAAACAAACTCTATACAACAACAACTCATCACTATAGACCTAAGTAAATAATATATTTAATATTTTACACACCTGACATCTGTTCAAAATATATCTACTGACTGAACTATAGGTAGCTTTCAAGCGAGACTCACTGAGCCATGAAGAGCTCAAAAGGTCTGCTGGAGAGGTGTTTATTTGTCATGCTAAATATAGTCATCAACTTAGGTATTTTGATGATCTTCGATCTGAGATAAGTTTTAGGGAGCAGATCTAGAGCTCAACTTTAAATGAGGGGTATATTAATATGCGAGTTCAAAAAGAGATGATATCGAACAAGAGATCTTTAGCACTCATGTATTGGATCATAGGCTGGAGCCTCATCTTCTTTGCTTGTGATGAGGGTTCCCATGGTCGAATAGAGACATCGATAGATATGAATCCCTTCGATGGAGGAGCAAGTGAAGAGGCAGGTGAAGAGGCAGGTGAAGAGACCAATAGCACGATCATCGATCTAGGGGGAGGAGCGATGACTGATCGAGGCCTAGATAATGATCGAGATATGACACTTAGAATCGACGATCTCGACCAAAACTTTTTTCCTGATGCCGAAGTTTTTTTAGATGCTCGAGTCCCTCCTCCAGCCTGCGAAATAGAGGGTGAAGGAGCCACAGCTGACCCAAGTCTTGAGCAGAAGAAATTTGCGCTCTCTATGTTTCATTACAATCTCGAATATGTGATCGGCGGATTATATTATGATGATGACAGTGGTGAGCGACAGTATATTTTGGGTAATGAGAGTTTGGCGATGGGATGGGACAATGACCGACTAGAAGATTGGATTATCACCGAGACTTTTGATCCTATTCTAGAGCTCTATGAAGCGCATCCGGATTGGCAAGTTACCATTGAGCTTCAAGGGTATATGCTAGAAGTGCTCGCTGAGCGTCACCCGGGAATATTGGATCGTTTCAGGCGTCTAACTCAGAGCGGTCAAGTAGAAGCCGTCTCATTCCACTATGCCGCTCAGCTCTTCCTCGCCTTCCCTAAGGAAGACCTCGTTCGCTCTATTCGTAAAACAAGAGACATCTTTGAGGCCCATTGCGTTCCTCTCTCGGGGGTGGTTTTTAATCAAGAAGGACAAGCGGGACCGGGACGACAGCGAGTCCTCCTAGAAGAGGGATATAACATCGGTGTCTTCCCTAAAAACCTCTTTCGCTATGCCCAAGGTGAGGTAGAGCGTTGGCCTTACTATCTACAAGAGGGAGGTGACCTCGTCGTTGGGCCCTCGGGTTATGATCCCAATAGTGGAATCGATGTTGTTTGGACTTTTTTTGACGATGGGGAACTCAGAGCAGTCCGAGAAGCAATCAACCCATATGCCGCACCTCTAGGAGGGCGTGATCAAGGTCGTCTCGATGAATATGAAGCGCGCATTCAAGGGCTCGTTGATCAGGGTTATAAGGTCAGCAGCATCACCTCTTATGTGGAGCATTTGAAAGCGCAGGGGGTCAGTCAACCTCAAGCGCCGAGTCTTGTCGATGGGACTTGGCAACCTCCAAGTACTGACTCGATCCATCGCTGGTTAGGTGGTCGAAGTCAGTTCTTTGTAGGCGCAGAGGAAGACATTCGGGTACGCAGTGGAAATATGAGGGCCAGAACTGCGGCGGCGGCGACTCAAGTGCTCTATGAAGAGCTACAGCGGAGGGGCCTCGATACGGGCACTGACTGGGCAGCGAGAATGGATCGCTTATGGCGAAATGTATGGCACTCTCAAGTCAGTGACTTCTCAGGAGTCAACCCTTGGAGAGGAGAGGTGATCTATGGTTTAAGACTCAACCGATGGCTCCTCAATGAAACCGGTTATCTCAGAGCTCTATTTATGGAGACTTTGGGCTGGTCTCTCGTGGAGATCAACCTCGCTGAGAGGAGCGTCTCCGAAGTAGAGAATGAGACGATCTATGAATCTCCAGAAGCCGTTGCAACCCCTCCATTAGAGGTAGAGGTATACACACCTGGCAGAGCCTTTGAGAGCGATTGGTATTGGCTAGGTAATGCGCACTATCTACTCGATCTACACATCAGTGAACAGGTGGAGATACTCGACTCCAATGGAGAAGAGATCGATGGAGGAGAACTCGCCGTTCATTTCCCTCGAACCGGAAACCTCCTAGAATATTGTCCAGGACTCATTGAAGACGAGATCTTTCAACAGCCACTCAGCGACTTTAACCTATTAATGGACCACCTCTACCTCCCGCTCACCAATGGCTTAATTGGCCTCGGCGAAGGGTGGTATGTGATCAAAGAGACGAGGCTTAATCACGTCGCTGGCAGAATTACCCCTGAACCCACTATAGACTTCATTGACCGCTCAATCCCTAGTGATCAACCTACTCGTTGGCAATTTCATCTACTACAGGCTTCACCGGCTGAAGCTCTTGAGCTCGCTAATCAGATTAACATCCACCCTACACTGATTTATTCGGTAGATGCCGAGCGATCTCGATCACCTCAAGAGCTATAGTTCTGTCAAAACCCACTAAAGATGAGGGTTCTAGCCATCTCTAACGGTGTGCCCTCTACACCTAGCGGATTAGGCTCTTGAGGGATCCCAAAGGTGTTGAAAGAATTAAGGCTCGGAGAGCGCTCTCCTCCATCTCCGCTATCGAGTACAAAGAAACCATCTTCGAAGCTCGCCACATCTTTGCCATCACCATAACCATCATTAACCTCTAACGCTAAAGCCCCCTCATAAGCAGGAGGCATGCGTCCACTAGTGACTTGATCATATTGACCGATCCCTCGAGTAGTCCCCTGAACTTGACCAGAAACGAGGAGCTTCTTACCGACCGCGGTTTCGATAGTCGCTACCGCGATCGCTGAGGCGACCCCTTCGAAGACTGGACTGTTTGGAAAAGCATGCAGCATAGGGGGCTGATCTGAGAAGAGGGTCAGAAGTTGGTGGTTTCCTTCACGATCTTCGCCAATATACTCGACATCGGTGAGGTTGAGCAAGCGACTACTTGTCGCTTGAGGTGGACTATAAGGCCCATCAAACTCTCCCTCTGACGTGAGATGGTACATGCTGCCATTACGCTCAATCCACGCCATATATCCGTCTTCTACAGCCCATACTCGAGAGACATCTTTGAAATTAATATTTGGGCCTACCTTACGCTCAAATTCTCCGTCATTGGTGTAGATATAGACTGAGCCTCCCTCCTCCCCTTCAGGAGCGACAATCAACACTTTTCCATCGGGGCCAACAGCCATCCCCGTTGCTCCACTCGCGCCCTGTTCTGCGTGCGCTATAAAAGTACAGCTTCGGCTCACCTTAAAGCCCACCTCATCTTGCTGATAAGCCTCTACCCGATCAGGAAAGAGCACCAAAAGCTGAACTCCCGCTCTAGCGTCAGGGCAACGATCATCGATGGTGCTCTGAACCATCATATCATCCATAGGCGCCATATCTGGCACTTCCATATCCACAACAGGGGTGTTCTCATCATCACTATCACATGCATAAAGACCTGAGCAGAGCAGGGTCATTAGGCTAACTTTTAAGAGTGTAGAAGAGAGAGATCGCTGAGATGAGGTTGAATAGGATGAGAGTGGAGAATATAGTTTATCGTCGTATTCATGGTCTGATTGATAGTGCATAATCACATCTCCTTTGGTTAGGTCATTCGTTGAGGTCTATTAATGTGAGCGAGGTGGTCTCTACGATTCAGAGGATCATTATCACTGAGGATAATGACTTATCGATATTTTAGTGAGGGGAGTGCCTTAGGCTTAGGCTTTCGCTTTCGCTTCTGCTTTCGCTTCTGCTTTCGCTTCTGCTTTCGCTTTTGACGTATTGATGTCCGCGACTTCAAGCTCTTCTCTTGCTGTTTGGAGATCTTAAACAAGACGCTGAGGTTTTTAATGGTGAGCGATTCGTTCTCGCTATTGACGATGAGCTTAACGTTGGGATCACCGATCCATTCGTCAACTAGATCACCTTTAATGACCTTCAAGTCTTGACCTCTAATCTTAAAATCGACCTCTGCTTCTTGGAGTATCGCTCGACTTTGAGGTTGAAGAATCCAATGGAGAGTAAAGCGCTGTAGATAAGCACGCCCCTCCTCGCTTGAAGTCATCAATCCTAGTTCAGGTAGACCTAGCCGATGGAGACCATAAGTGTGATATGACGCTCCCTCACTGCGTATAATAAACAGATCTTCGAGCATGACCCCACCGGTCTTTGATCCTCTACTCGGCCAATCTGATCCCCCCCACTGCCGCACGAGGAGAGGATCATAAAGAGATGCTCCCGGTGTCTGCAAACAAGAAATGAGGGATAAGTGATCATAGGATTGTTGATGTGGTGAGCTCAATAGAGGGGTCTTTACCCACACCTTCTCTTCACGCTCATATATGGTCTGTGGTTGATGACGACCCGAGATTAGAATAGAGAAGCCTTGAGCTTGAGTCATAATCTGTGGCGGCGGCAAATTGGGTTGATCTAAGCAACTCGCGAGCGCTTGAAGATCTGGTAGAGGAGCAGATTCTATCCACCATAATAAGCTAGGCTCATCTCTCTCTTTATCTTGAAATTTAGCTTCATTGGCTATCGAACTCTCTACCCTCGCTCCTCCCTCTAAATCATTCTCAGAGGCTGCGAGCGCAGTTTGGTCATCCTCATTTGGATCGATCTCTTGCTTTTGAACTTCTGTCTCATTGCTTATATACCAAACAAGAGCAGATCCGATGATGATACATCCACAGATGAGCCACATCGATAGATCATTCGAGCGATGATGTTTCCAAGGCCGTGATGGCCTTCCCCCATTATCGGGCTTGCGCGTGCTCATTGCCGCAGCTGTGTGCCCCGTCATCCATCTTGCCATGGTAATTGCCTCCTGGTGTGAGGTCTACATGAAAATGGTTATCATGCGCAGCGTTATAATTAGGGGTGAGAACAATCTTAAAGATCCCTCTCGCATGCATCTGTTCACCGATCTCATAGAGCGCTTGAGCCGAGTCAGTGGAGAAGTTTGTCGTGTTATGCTCCCAATCACGGATAAGGTTATACTCTTGACCGGTATTAGTGAAGAATGACCCTAAATCGATCGCGTCACCATAGCCATGGCGACTGATCGTGCTCGTTCCAGAGATGACCCGGCAATTATAAGTTCCTATGTGAGCGACCTCATTGATACCATACTCTCTGAGGAGCCCTGATAGCTCGTAGACAGCGAGCATGAGCTCACATGATCCATAGAGTGGAGTCGACGAGGCGCTCTCGATATATCTATAGGTCACACCGTTAATCGGGCTTTGAACACGAACAGCGTCACTAATCTCACAGGTGAGTCCATTTCCTGCGGACTCACGCTGATCTCCGCGATACTCATAGTTCACCCCAAGAGCGGAGAGCTGTCGCACGCAATCAGAAGATCCCGGAGGAGGGTCAACGGGCTCAGGTTCTCCGACTTGTTCCGTAGGGAGGCACACTCCATAACTGACCTCAGACTCTCCTGTTCTAGAACGAGAGACACAACTATATCCCGGTCTACACCCCGTATCATCGAAGAGGATATAATCGCAGCGTTGGACACAAGCGCCAGGTCCCATCAACACTCCATCGATACAAAAGGTGACCGGCATCCCGTCTTGGTCAGGACAAAACCGAGTACACTCTTGAGTACACATACCTCGTGGATAGCCCCCATTTTCAGGAAGACAGAGCCCTCCCTCAAAAGCGCAATCAGCATCACGACCACAAGGCCCTCCAATCCAACCAGCGTTGATATTAGGATCAGGGGGAAGCGAGGTCTCTGTGCCCGCCGTGGTTCCCGCCATGGTCCCCGCCATGGTCCCCGCCGTGGTTCCCGCCGTGGTTCCCGCCATGGCCCCCGCCATAGTCCCCGCCATAGTCCCCGCCATAGTCCCCGCCATAGTCCCCGCCATGGTGTTTATTGTCATGCCCGCCATTCCACCCCCTTCTGCGCCTCCGATCTCGTCTCCGGCATCAATGGTCATAACTCCGGCGAGCGGAATATCTTCTCCTGCTTGGCCGATCCCCGAATCGGGGATAGAGATCACTGGTTCGCTGCCAGAGCTAGACTCGGCACATGCACCTAAGAATAATGCTGAAGACAGACCCCAAACGAAAAAAGGTGCTCTGCGCTGAGACAATCTCCAGAGTCGTTGATGGACACAATAAATGATCGTGCGAGTATTTGATAATCGATCCATAAGCGGCTCTCAGTTAGCAAACTAGGGTATAGAGGACGCTCTCACTGCTCACAGTATTAGTCGATGAAAACGACATTCATGGAGTTTAGATAACGCTAGACCACCATACGCAAACTTAGCCTCTTTGTCTACTGAGGACCTCGTGTCTCTTTGTCTACGGATAACCCCGTGTCCCAATCGCTTTAGTCAGCGACGGTTTATGAGGAGTAGTTAATGAGAAGCGCTGAGTGGAGTCTTTGACCACTGATGTACGACCTCTTTGACTTCTTGTTTCGCTCTCTCCTCAACCTCGGGATTAAGTTCTCTTGAAATCTCGTCCCACGCTGATGACTCCAAACCTTTGGCACGCTCTTGAGAAAGACCATTGACCTCATCAACCCAAGCATTCGACATCGCTAGAGCGGCTGCGCTCGCCTCACGGTCTCCCCGTTGATTATAGAGGAGCGCTAGCTGACGATAGACTCTGATTAATCGCAACCGATCTCTAGCACCGGTCGCCACCCTCACTGAGAGCTCCATACCGAGACGAGCTTCTGAGAGAGTGAGCAGCTCTGACCGAGATGCATCCTCCTCGGTATTACCCCACAAAACGATGAATGTTCGGAGATCTTGAAGAGCGAGCCACTGACCGACCTCTCGGTTCTGCTGAGTAGAGATGATCGCCTCTGTCAACACTTGACTCGGGTCATCTCCTTCATCTAACGCCTCGACGCTCGCGGAGAGCACTCTCTTTATCAGACGCTCATCATCTGTCATTTTAGAGAGATACTGTCGCGTCTTCTCCCACTCTCCTAGATAGATAGCACTGCTCGCCATCTCTAAATAAAGTGCAGAAATCGCTTCGGTTATCTTATTCTCTGAACCAGGCTCCAAAGTCTGCCAACGCTCTAGGGCTGAGCGATGGTCTCCACTGGCGGCGTGTACTTGTCCTTCTCTAAAACGACTCCGCCAAGTCTCTTGAGGACTAGACAATGAGTGGGCGACTCGCTCCGATTCACGGAGCTTGGTCAATGCGCCACTTAGATCTCCGGCGAGGAGATTGACCTCAGCGAGTAGCCTCGCCGCGCTCGTCGCCTCTTGTGCCTGTCGAGTGGCATGTGAGAGGCTCAAGGCGACCTCAAGCGAGGCTTCTGCGAGCTCACAGCGCCCATCTTGGAGGGCGATTTTACCTAAGAGATGAGAGAGACGAGCGGCGAGATGGGGGTCACGGAGTCTCTCAGCGCTCGCTGCGCCCAACTGTAATGCTCTTAAGGTCTCTTCCCAGTGTCCAGCTGTCGGCCCTATCTGTGCCCAATCAAAAGCTAAGCCACACAAGGCGCTTAGGCAGAAAGGACGCGGCTGATCCTGAGTGAGGATAGGTTGTATCGCTAACATCGCCCTTTGAGCATGATTGGGCGATATAATGGGTTCAACCATGCCTAAATATCCATCACGACCGCGAAGCCTAGAGAGCCGCTGTAATGAGCTTTGTAAAGTCCAACGATAGCGTTCACTAGGGTGATAGATGGCCTCTATAGCCTCGATGAGTGTCTTAGCGCATTGGTGAGCTCTTCGGCCTCCATCAATGAGACCGGCGCGCCAAAAGGTCGCAGAAGGGGGCGCGAAGATCCCTCCACCATGTGGACAGTCATCGACCTCCACCCATCCACCGCTGCGCAAAAGGTCTCGAAGTGGCTCTTCTGCACTCCCCGTCGCTCGCATCAACACTCGAATCGGCGTGAGGGGACCAAGGAGAGTCGCGAAAGCATCTAGATCACTAATCTGATATTCTTGGGCTTCATGTTGAGTCCTCTCTACGATCGTTAACAAGCGCAGATGGTCAACACGGGTGAGATATGGCTCTTCTGCGGTGAGCCAAGAGGGACGCTGAAAACGCTTAAGACTCGTAGTGAATGCCTCCTCCCACTTTTGCTCTAGATCAAGCTCAAAAACGGTATCAAGTGCGCCATAGAGCTGCCCCTGATCTCTCTCTTTAGAGTCTTGCTCGCTCCAAACGAGGAGTCCTCGTTGATCGCTCCGCTGAGTTAACCACGCGCTCACTGCCCATCGAGACATCCTCCTCTGGTTCTGAAAGTCATCTAACAGGGCTACCGCTGGTCCGGTATCACTCTCTAATGTCTCGAAGTTGAGCCATGCAGGCTGTAACTGACGATCGAGTAACCAGCGCCTTGCAAAAGCGAGATGAGCGCTCTTCCCCATGCCTCTTAACCGAACACCGATCACTTGAGGCCCACTCTCCTCTAAAAAGAGCTGATGCGCTTGATCAAGTATAGAAGATAAGCCTAACTCACACCAAACAGAGAGCTTAACTGAGGGGATGTTGACCCAATGGGACTCTCCGTGGAGCGGACTGCTCTCGCTCAGGACCTCACTCCAGTCTCGCCATAGAGAGGCGAGCTCATACTCACTCACCTCTCCCCATGGCGATTGAGCCAAATAACCCGCAGTCAATGAAGAGATTACCCGCTGATGTGCAAGAGATGAACCGCCTAAGGCTTCTTTAATATCCTCTTCATCGACTGTGCTGAGTCCTCGGGCGAGAGCCTCTTCTTCGCTGACCCTCTCCACTTGGTCGAGCAGAGTATTCAAGCTCAGCATTAAGAGTCGCTTTAGCCTATACTGAGTATCACTCAAGCTCTCTTTATCGAGCTTAAGTTGGTCGATCACTGCTCCCTTTAACACAATCTCAAAGGGGAAGTTTGATACTGATTCTCTGTTATCGGATGAACTCATCACTCACTCCTTCATGAGCGATGAGTCATTTCTAGAGACCTCACCGCTTTGTCTCGGTCTTCCACTATCTCGACCCGAGCTGTCAAGCCTTCGCTGAGTCTAGCCCTTAGGTTAGAGATTCTTTTTGAGCGTCTCTCCACAGAGCCTCTCCTCTATCTTGAAACATCAAACTCGCGGTCATCAATACCTCAGAGTGGAGGCTCATGACAGCGCGGTTTAGCTCTTTGCTCCGCCGAGAAAGTTGATCAAGCTCTGGCTTAACCCTCCACTGATCGCCCTCCATCTCCCCGCTTAACCTGCTCACCTTGACTTGAATCAAGCCCCACGGCATCTCAATATCGATAATCCTCCTAGGAAGCACGCTACGCTCAACCTCACGCTTTCTCACGCCAATGGTCTGAGTATGAGTGAAGAGACTCTGCTCCACCGAGGCGAGATGAGAGACCTCACATAACACACTAAGCGTTGTCGCAGGTCTCCCCTTTTTCATCAATATAGGCGTTATCCATACATCGCTAGCGCCTGCCTCAAAGAGTCTATTCTGAGCAAGAGCGAGATGCTCAGCGGTCATATCATCAAGATTTGTCTCCAAGAGGATACAGCGCTCAGCGGGTCGGTCATGATGATCTCTGCTTAACGTCTTTTCACGCCCATAAAACATAACTCTTAGGAGGTTTGGGCGATCAGGGAGGTCTCTCTGACCCGCCCCAACCCCAACTCCTAGCAAAGGACTCATGGGCAATGTGTCACTCACCGTATCTGCCCAAGCGCTGATCATAGCCGCGCCTGTCGGTGTCACTAACTCCACCTGATGAGGGCTCGATTTACTCTCTATGCCTTCAAGAAGAAAAGCGGTCGCTGGGGCTGGAAGAGGGATGAGCCCATGAGCACATTTAACCCATCCTCGATTGAGAGGGGGTGGAGCGGAGATGACCTCGGTCACTTTAAGCTGCTCTAAACACCAAGCTACACCGATAATATCAACGATAGAATCGACCATGCCTACCTCATGAAAGTGAACCTCTGAAGCAGGGACCCCATGTGACCTAGCTTCAGCTTCCCCTAAGCGCTTAAATAATTCAATCGAACGTTGTGTGGTCTCTTCGCTGAGTCCTGCAGAGGTGATAAGCTCGAGAAGCTCACTGAGAGTCCGCCCATTTATATGGTCATGCGAGTGGTCATGCGAGTGGTCATGAGAGTGGTCATGCGAGTGGTCATGCGAGTGGTCATGCGAGTGGTCATGCGAGTGGTCATGCGAGTGGTCATGATGATCTTCAACACGCTCCTCACCCCAAGGAGTAAGCACCCTCACCTTAAGTCCTCTTAGCCCCTGTTTAGTGATCGTTTCTGTTTGGATAGACCATAAGGGCAAGTTGAGACTTGCTAGCGACTCTTCGAGAGCACGCGGGTTGATCTGATCAGTGAGTTTGAGGTGGTCAGCAAGGTCGAAGAGAGCGCCTAGGAGCATGTCGCCAGCGATCCCGCTGAAGCAATCGATGTATAGTGTCCTCAAGATGTGTACCCTCGCTCTCTGTGATGACCAAAGCTGATCTTTATTCAGCTTTATACTCAGCTTTATACTCAGCGATTAGGTGATCTCAAGCGATTAATCTGCGCAGCGCTATATGCAGCCCCAAAGCCATTATCAATATTTACGACCACAACACCCGCCGCGCAGCTATTGACCATACCAAGGAGAGCGGTCACTCCCCCTAAATTCGCCCCATAGCCAACACTAGTAGGTACCGCGATCACAGGACAATCCACCAAGCCAGCGACCACACTAGATAACGCCCCCTCCATACCAGCACAGACAATGATCACCTCTGCAGCTCTAAGGGCCTCTAAATGAGCGAGGAGACGATGCAAGCCAGCAACACCGACATCATTGATCCGTCGTACGCGATGACCCAAAAAATTAAGGACGCTCAACGCCTCCGCCGCTACCGTTCCATCGCTCGTCCCAGCGGTGAGTATAAGAATGTCACCTCGACCCACATCCACGGCTTTGCTCTCCTCCCAAGATAAACAGCGAGCTTCTCGATGATAAGAGAGTCTCTCTAGACTAGGGCTCTCTGTGTCGCTCGCAGTCTCCAGAGACCACAGTCTCTCTATCTCTTGCCACTGTGTGGGTGTGATCCTAGTAGCCAACGCTCGTCCCTGAACGCTGATCAAGCGTTGCATAATCAACATCACCTCACGTGGAGTCTTACCCTCACCAAAGATCACCTCTCCTACTCCACGGCGGCGGAGTCGATCAAGATCAAGAGTCGCGAAATCTAAAGACTGATCTGACATAGTGTCCCTTATTGGCGAACCTCGCCCATCTCTCGCTGAATATCGGTAAGGTCTAGAGTAGTGATCCCTCCATCACCATCAACATCGAGATGGATAGGGAAATAAGTATCACCGCTCTCGATGTTAATGCCCACTGAGAAGAGTACATCTAAAGCGTCTTGTCCATCGATCACGCCGTTAAGATCGACGTCCGTCGGTGACTGATTCCTGACTAATCGAGGGGTCGTGATCTCAGGATCTATAAGCGCTGCGGCTCCCGAATAAGAGACTCTCATCTCCGAAGACCGAGGAGGATATAGTGTCTCTATTTCTCCCTGGGGAGAGAAAGTCACTATCTCAAGCGCATCTAACCACTCTTGGTCATTGATGATTAGCTCGCTACTCTCATCATCGACCCATCGGGCCGAGACTGAGATCTGATCACGAAGCGTTCCCGCGAAGTATCGATCTCGATAAGAATCAACACTGAAACTCTCATACCCCGGTTTCGGAGTCATGGAACTAAAACAAGCGAACATATCACGACTATCTATAAACAACCCTCGCCATGAGATCACACAGTCGCGGAGTTTCTCAGTAAAATCACTCATCCGATGGTACATTCCGTAGACCAAAGTTGAACCGCGCAGATACGTTGTTTGAAAATAGTAAGGGTGTTCGATCACTTCAAAACTAGCGACAGGCGCTTCATCTCCCTCAGGGACAGTCAACACGTAGATGAGGTAGTTAATCCAACGATGACGTCGTCCGTCACCACCTGTCTCTTCAAGAGCTCTCACAGCGCTAAATTCAGCCATCGCCTCAGAGAGCCACGCTTGTCCCCGGCTCGGATCTGGATGTAGCCGAACCGCATTGAAGAAGTATTGATGCGCGATCTCATGATAAGTGACCGATCGCGGCTCAAAAGTAGGATCTTGAACCTCAAAACCTTCTATCCAAAAATACCAAGGGAGTAGGATCTGCGCTTGAGGACCAATCGCTGCTCCCGCTCGATCAGAGATAGGATAAACGCCTAATCTAGAATAAGGGAAAGGACCATAGAGCTCTTCATAAACAGCCACAGCCTCCTCAACGGCGCTCAAAATCACGCCGTTATTGACTGCTCCAAAAGAACTTGGTGGGTCGAAGACTTCAATCAACTCATCATAGCGCTGTGGATATTGTCCTCCAACGGCATAGACCGAGAGGTAGCTGTCAATTTCTGTCTGATAGACCCAATCGCCAGCTTCTCCCGGTGAAGGACGAGCGATCAACGCTCCTATACCGCCCGGATTGATTGAGCCATCACCACTTATCGTGGTGGTGAGGATATAACTGTCAAAAATTGACCCCTCGACATTAAAGAGTTGATAATTCGAAGTAAGTAGGTGGGCGAGTGGTCGATCAATCACCCGACTAGGCGGGCCCTCGTTACTAAAGTCCATCGCTGTACTGTAGCGTATTCTAGCGGTCTCGCTAGCCTCTAATGACTCGGGTAAGAGGACACTAAAAGTGCCATTGACAAAACTCCTAGTGCTCACTGGACTCCAGGACTCTCCATCCCGTGAGAACTCAAAAGAGAGCTCGTTCTCATCAGCCCCCCTCATAAACAGTGATAGTTGATCAACACCACTCACTTGGGCGATAAAAGTCAGCTCTACGCTCCCTCTTGGGGGGAGTGTGTCCGCTCCCACGAACCGTATATGTTGCTCGATTAAATTAACGGTCTCAAATTGCTCACCCTCAGGCTTTTGGAGCGCACGAGGAGGTGGAGCGACGGAGCGCAATAGTCTCGCTTCTCCCGAGAGTAGCTCTAGACGATGTGAGCCCGGCTGAGCGAGTGATGGTTGAGCGAGTGATGGTTGAGCGAGTGATGGTTGAGCGAGTGATGGTTGAGTCATGGCCCCTATCGTCAAGAGGAAGCGGCAGAACACCCATAGAGAGTTCTCTGAACGAGTTCCCGATTGAATAACGCTCATGGGTTCACCCCGCTAAAACTCAAGACTCCTCCGCTCCATACTCCGTTAAGTCTCTGATTCTTCACGCCACGCAATGTCGCGGTACGGGAAGGGATCGTCAGTCTAATCGGAGATAAATCTAAGGGATCACGGAGGGTAAAGCGCAACGTAACTAAGGTATATTCACTAGACTCAGAGTCAATACGCAGCTTCCCATGATACCAAAAGACTCGGCCTTCAATCGACCCTGTAACCGCTGAGGCGTCGGTTCCCGGAGAGAGAGTCATACGAATAAATTCGAGACGATCAGTGGGATATTGAAGATGAGACGCCGCGCCCCATAAAGGAGTCTCAGACCACCCTATTTGAGGGTCGGTGAAGCTAGGGTTACGTGCGATCAAAGAGACCCACAGCTCGGGAGTCTCTTGATCATCACGCCGCTCAGCTTCAATGACCACTGTCGCTTCAGGGTTATCTAGCTCTACAGAGAGAGCGCTCCCGATCATCTGATCTTCGAGCGGGCGAAAGTCTATCTCTTGGTCAGCTCTGCCCATGTCTCTATTTAGAGGGGATAAATCGAGTCGTGAGCTGGGCCTCTCTCCTCCCTCTCCTGCGATATATATGGGGAACCCTGGACTATGTAGATCATTGCGACTGACCACGAGGAGTCTCTCACCAGTAGGGACATCAAGAGGTAAAGTAGCAGAAATCGACTGCTCTCTCCATGAAGAGACCACCAGAGATCTACCGCCGACAGAGAGCTGACTC
This sequence comes from uncultured bacterium, assembly GCA_943788935.1. Lineage (GTDB taxonomy): Bacteria > Myxococcota_A > Bradymonadia > UBA7976 > VGTA01 > CAKZRU01. The sequence goes on from CALSSE010000005.1 coordinate 96,081, forward strand.
CTCTCCTCACCAAACCCCCTACCCTCTACTGTGATCTCTCCCCCTGGCTCTAGATCCGCAGGGCTGACCTTAACTACTATAAAAGGAGGCGCATTGCGCTCTACACAGCCACAACTAAAGCCGATACTCAGCGCGACAGCTAGCGTCATGTAAACGCCTAATCGATGGAGCAGTCTTAGCTGAAAACGAAGACGTTGATACGTCATGTATAGCATCGAGGTCACCTACCATGTAGCGTGATATAGGAGAAGAGGAATAGATCATCTAGACATTCACTTGAGGTCATAAAAACTTCAGAAGTCTAGGTCTCTGAGCTTAGCATGAAGTGACCCTCTGTTTCACTCATTTCTCATCTCTAGAACTCTCGAACGACCAATCTACGGTTAGAATCGATCTCTGTTCTCCCTCACCAATCCACCATGAAGGATTGGGGGCGCCAGGGTATAGAGGATCGGCATAAGGAGAATTGAGATATGGTCGTAGGACTCCCCCAGAGCTATAGGCGAGATCAATGACCGAGGGGAGGCCTCTTGATGACGAACGCCACCGTCCCCATTTCCGAGGCTCACTATCACCTGAAAAGAGGGCTGAGTATTTATGTAGACCTTCTAATGAATAGCGCTGAAATCGATAAGCGACTTCAGGATGAGGTTCACTATTTGGTGGGTTAGCTCGCCAATCACCGACCATCACCCATGGAGATCGAAACCGCTCAATCAGTGGAGAACGATTAAGGCTCTGTAAGGCCAATGCACCGGCTTGATGCCTCTGGCGAGCATCAGGAAAACTCAGGTTGATGACTTGCCGAGTCAAGTCAGTCCCCGCGACAGTGACAGCGAGCGCGGCAGTTTGTGGATAAAATAAACGCTGAGGCCAACGACCGGGTCTCGCCGGGAGTCCCCAACGCTCAGCGCTTACCTCTATGTCACTTCTCAATCCGATCACAGCTGTCCATAACCCGTGGTCATAAGGAGACTGAGAGCCTAAGAGCGCCTCGTATAATGAAGAGGGCTCACTCCCCAAGGCTCGACTCAGTAAGTTAATCCATGAAGGAGTCTCCCACTGTGGAGCATAAGCCCAGCAGCCCCCATGCTCAATAAGGACTCTCTTCAATGGATGAATCATCTCTCGTGACACGCCCTGCAAGTTGACCACGACCATAGCGATCTCTTCTGAACCGAGCCGCTCTCCGCTCAATGGTCGCTCTCGGTGACGGCCCCCATTGATCGCCCGACTGATCTCTGTCTTTAGATAAAAGAGAGTGGTCTTGAGATCTTCGGATTCAATAAGAGCACCGTTCATCAGCGGACTAAAATCCCAAGACATGAGCCGGAGAGTATTGTCAAGGGAGTGTGTCTCCCCTTGCTCAAGTGGCCTCGCCTGCAAAAGATGCTCGAAACTGGATCGATGTATACAGTGGACAGCGAGGCGATCGATGGGATCAGGACGGTAGGCGAATACATTGAAGAGCTGCTGAATAATAAAGCACAGCGAGAGCAGAATGAGGCCTCGTTGATGAAACGATCTCCTCGGTAAATCTCGACGCTGTCCCATGGCATTCACCACTGTCGCCTTGATATCACCGTGTCTTATTTTCGTTGACTGACCGCTATATAAGCGCGAGCGGCCTCCGCTCTAGGATGTGGTTTTCTCTCATTTTCCATAGCGGTACGCACCTCTTCCAAGCTGCTCTTGGGAGCGAAGCGTCGCATCGCGTTGAAGGCGACCGCTCGGACCTCAGGGTCTCGGCTAGAGAGGCCTTTACGGTAAAAGTCTAAGCCCGCCTCTTTCACGATATCAGTGAGTAAGGAGAGAGCCCTAGCGGTGAGTTTTGCTTCACTGCTCTCTTTAAAGACATGAATGAGGTCTTCTTTAGCTGATTCACCTCGTGACTCAAAGATATCCATAGAGGTAAAGCTCAGCTCTTCACTCCCTTGAAGAGTCATCACCCGATAGAACTCAGTAGACACTTTTTCATCTTTAGCGAGTCCCTTAAGATGCTGAGGCTCCAGCCATTGAGCGGCGCTCTTAAACTGGCGATTCAACTGGTCGCTCCCCGCGCTGAGAAGGGCCTGCCACACGGTAAATCGAATATCGATCTCTCGATCATTCCGACGTTTAAAGTTAAGATACTTCTCTAGATCTTTGAGGTTGGGTTTTAAGCTGAGTAAACCCTTAATCGCGAGCCTACGAAGCTCTGGCTCTGGCTTACTGAGGTGGAAGCGAATCGTCTTCTCTGTCTCCTGAGTCCCAATCTTAAGGACACCGCGCAAGAGAGCTTCCTTGACCGCTAGGCTCTTTCTCTCTCTATTGAGAAACTTATGGAATTCAGCCTCGTCACCTGGCTCGGCCATAAGGGTGAGCGCCTCTGCTGCTGCGAGGCGAAGATCATCATCTCCATTGCGTAGCGCCTCTAAGATTCGGGGACGACTCTGACGAGACTTTAGTGATCCGAGCGCTTTGATCGCCTCAAGACGGCTGATATATCGAGGTTGCTCCACCATCTCTTCTAGGATCTGTAAAGCAAAGCTGTCGCGAGTATCTTTTACCCAATCTGCTAACCACAGCGTCGCCGGCGAAGCCTCCTCACGATTCTGTAGCTCAATCATCATATCCTTCACCTTCTTGAGGATCTCATGATCTCGACAAGCGCGTAAGCCTTCCCATCCCATCACTCGGATCTTTGCGCTGTCAAGATCGGCGTCTACTCGGCCCTTCTTATTCTTGACGGCGACCGCTAATGTGTCGAGCACTTGGTTGATCATTCCTCGTTTGGAGAGCATATTAGCGAGACGAACGCGTCTAGGAAAATCAGCCTTACGCTTTCTATTACCCGCCGCTTTGAGATACTCCTTATAGAGTCCTTTAGTGATCTTAGCCGCTTCTTTACCAGAGACGCGACTGATCCAAAGCTGAGCGACCTCACCGACTTCCCCCTTGATACCGGCGTGGCTCAAAGCCCAAGATTTAGCTTGTGGATATTGCTGATCACGTAAGGCTTGTAAAGCGAGCTTATATCCACTGGTATCCTCTTTGAGCTTAAGAGAGCTCTTGATTACTCGCCAGGCAGCTTTCCCGCCCATGGAGATATAGTGTTGGCGAGCAGCCTGTTGAGCAGCGCTTCCTCCTCGTTTAAGAGCTTTCGTCCACAGTGTCTTCAGCGCCCGCTTCTTATAAAATTCAGTGATGAGCTTCTCGCCCGCTTGATGCTCATCGGTTTTGCCCGAGAGGAAGAGCTTCTCCACTTCGGCCTTGGCTTTTTTATATCGAACTTTGTGAACTTTAGGCTTAGCGAGGACCTCTCGGAGGCCTGCTAGCTTAACGTCAAAATCAGAGGCTTTTTCCGCTTGAGTCAAGCCCTCTTCTCGATCTGCGCCGCCAAGCTCAATCAGCCCCTGAACAACAGCTAACCTCGCTTGACCATTAGAGGTACCTGCGAGAGCGGTAAAGACTGACTTTGCTCCCTTGATCACCTCTGGGTCAAGGCTAGACTCAACGACTTTCTTCTTTTTACTCTTCCGGCGACGCTTCGCTGAGGCCTCATCGGTGGAGACTGCGTTCAGTCCAATAATAAGCCCTAGGAAGATCATCAATGCAGAACGCCCCCTCATCATTGAGGGTAGGATACCTGTCTTCTTTAGTGTTAAGATTTCACTCACTCTGTATTCCTTTCTCTGTGCGAGGGGTTAAGGCATAAGCGATATCGCCCTTAACCTGTCTCTTACTTAAATGTACAATCATCTCTTTGCAACTCTCTCTTAGATCTTCACTCTAAGTGACACTGTTTGAAACCTAACCACAGAAAGCAAGGCTTGGATGAGACTCATTGTCAATCATCGTCAACTCTATTCATCGAGGCTGGCTCGCAAGCTCTATTTACTATTGACCTTAGCCTCTTTCTTAGGATGTAGTTTAAACTTAGAGACAGGAGAGGCACCCCAGCTGATGTGCACCTCTGATACCCAGTGTATAGGGATGCTACGATGTCAAGGGGGACTCTGTGTTACATCTGTAGAGGTCTGCGACACCATCGATAATGATCAAGATGGTGAGATCGATGAGATGGTCAGTAACGCCTGTGGTCTCTGTGGAGAACTACCCATAGAGAGCTGTGATGCTATCGACAACGACTGTGATGGCGAGCTCGATGAAGACTTTCCCGAGCTCGGTCTCCCTTGCGTCGATCAAGAATCAGACTTGAGTGGCATCTATATCTGCCAAGGGGATGGAGTCGTCTGCGCTCTCGAAAACATGACAAGCTCAAGAGTAGAAGTCTGTGATGCGATAGATAATGATCTAGATGGTGAGGTAGATGAAGAGCTCACTCTCCCCATGCTTGACTGTGGAGCAGATAGTTGTCGACTGAGCTCCCCACAAAGATGTGTAGATGGTGCCTTATTCAATGACTGTTTATCACCCGCTGCCGAGATCGATGAGAGCTGCGATGGTTTTGATGACGACTGTGATGGCCTCATCGATGAGGGGGCTATAGACTTTACGGTTAGCTGTGGTGAGCTCTGCGGGGTCACCTCGGTGGCGGTCTGTGAGTCAGGGGTGTTGCTTAACCAATGCGATGAGCTTTTAGACACGGTGCTCGAGGTCTGTGATGGACTAGATAATGATTGTGATGAGCTGATCGATGAGGGTGAGGATCAATGGCGAGATACAATGGAGCCTTGTGGGTTCGGCGTCTGTCAGAGTACCCGTAAAGAGAGATGTGAAGAGGGGTCTATCATCACTAGATGTAGCGAGATGCCTAATTTGCCAGAGAGTGAAGACCCTTTTAGCCTCATCAACCGACAGAGGGTCGCTGACCTCTGCGACACAGAAGATGATGATTGCGATGGCCTTATTGATGAAGACTCAACCCACGACCTAGATCGTTGCTACAGCGATGACGTAGAGGAGAGTTTTAGAAGTATTCGCTGTCAAGAAGGAGAGCGGATCGCTTCAGAGTGCGGCTCTTTTGAGGTCTTGTGCCAAGAGACTGGAGAGCCCTTTAATATCTTTACCTGTGAGACAGCTGATGCAGATCTAGGAGATGAGGACGCCTACGACCTGAATGGAGATGGGATCGATGGAGAAGTGAATAAGAGCCTCTTTGTTCACCCTACTCTCGGAGACGATACTCTGAGCGGTACGAGAGCTGAACCTCTACAGAGCCTCAGTAGAGCTCTCGAGCTTGTAGAGCTCTCTCATTCTCTGTCACCAGATGAAGCCCCCCAACAGATTCTGCTCTCTGTCGGTACTTATGAGATCGATCCAATCATCGTAGAGCATGACCTAACCATCATGGGAGGTTATGTCGCGGTAGCGCAAAACGGCTTTATCGACTGGAGTCGACCTCCGATGGCAGAGAGGATCGTTGGAGCCGCAGAGAAGACCATAGTGCGCACTTTACTCTCCGGTCCTCTCTTCTCTGTTAATCGCCCCTCCATTGACTTAGAGCTTGACGCCTTAGAGCTGCAAGTAGGAGATGGACAACTCAACCAAGGAGAAGGAGAACGAAGCTCAATCGGCCTCTCTCTTCTCTCCTGTGATATGACTCACCTTCGAGAGGTGAAGATCATCGTTGGGAATGGTACAAATGGACGTCAAGGGGACTCTCCTCCTCCTATGGTCACCGACCCTCAACAGTATCGAGGAGTAGATGGCGGTCTACGGAGCGGCGGCGAGGGGGGGAGAAATATAGAGTGCTGTCCTAATGGAGAGTGTTCAGGAGGGAGAGGTGGACTCGATGATGAGAGTGGAGAGGGAGGTGCCCCTAGGGTAGGAAGTAACCCTGGAGAAGGAGGACGGGGAGGGCTCTTAATCAGAATCACTCAACAGCCAACTGTGATCCCTCCAGAAGCAGGTCAACGAGGTGCACAAGGAGATGACGCCATCCTTGAATCTCTACTCGGCGCCATCGACCTCACTACTGGTCGATGGATGAGACTCCTTGATGGAGAGAGCGCGACGGCGGGTAATGCCGGTGGTGGTGGTGGTGGTGGAGCAGGGGGCTTCACAGAGCCAGATACCTCCGGTGGAGGCGGTGGAGGCGCAGGTGGATGTGGAGGTCAACCGGGATCTAGCGGAGAGAGTGGTGGCTGGAGCATTGGAGTCACTTTAGGCTCTACTTGTCATCTCAGTATGGAAGAGGTGACCATTATCAAAGGCCAAGGAGGAAACGGTGGGATTGCAGGTGCTGCAGGGAGCGCTCAGCTCGGCGGAGAAGGTGGACTATCCTCTCCAATAGAGCCCCTCCATCGAGGAGGACAGGGAGGCAGTGGCGGTTGTGGAGGACATGGAGCGAGCGGCCATGGTGGTTTGAGCGTATCGCTAGTCTTTCTCAACACTGTCCCCCCACAGCTCAGCGGTTATGTCACTGAGGGTGGATCAGGAGGTCAAAAAGGAGGCGTCACTCAAAATATCAGCTGTGAGAGGTCCGAAGGACCAAGAGGTATAGATGGTTTTGATGTGGAATGGCTCTGTTGCCCTGAGCGTTCTCTTGGTGACCCCATCGCCCCCTGTAATCTCTGTTCTCTCTGAGCTACTCTCCTCCTCCTCTACAGAGTGATACCGCCCTGCTTCTGATCCCGCACCGCCCTGCCTCTGATCCCGCCTCTCCCTGTTTCTGATCCCAGCAGCCTCTTATACCTGCAGCCTCTTATACGTTAAGGAACCGACACTTATGTCACCTCATATCACGCTCTTAATCATTGACCCTCAAAATGACTTCGTTGATCCCCATGGATCTTTAGCTGTTACAGGCGCTCTGGAGGATGCCGAGAGGTTAGTCAAACTGATTGAAGAGGCTGGAGATCGTATTCACTCCATCGCTCTCTCTCTAGACAGCCATCAACGCTTCGACATCAGCCATCCACTATGGTTTTCTGATAAAGAGGGTCGTCACCCAGCGCCCTTTACGGTGATCACTGAGCAGGACTTAGTTGATGGAACTTGGAATCCACCTGTCGAGCTCCTAGGCCAGACGCGAACATATCTTCGAGCTCTAGAGCAACAAGGTCGTTATCCCCATATGATCTGGCCTGAGCATTGTCTCATTGGCAGTGAGGGGCATGCTGTATTCCCTCTCATTCAAGAGGCGCTCCAACAGTGGTCAAGCCGCCCCGCTCGAATCGATTATATCTATAAAGGGCAAAACCCCCTCACCGAGCATTTTAGCGCTGTAGAGGCTGAAGTACCAGATACTAAAGACCCTCGAACTCAAGTTAATAAGGATTTAATCGATCAACTCAACGAGAGTGATGAGGTGTGGGTAAGCGGATGGGCGCGCTCTCACTGTGTAGGGAATACACTCAGAGACCTTTATAAATGGGGAGGGCGCTCACTCGCAAAGAAGATCGTCATTATCAATGATACGATGAGCGATGTGACCGGCTTCGAGTCTCTCGGTGAGTCAGTCCTCAAAGATTCACTTGACTTGGGTGTGCGAGTGACTGAGGTTGAGCAGCTGATACGATTCTAGTCAAAAGAAGGAACATACACGATATGTCGCACTCTCCTGCTCCTTGGTGGCCTGCTCTCGATCTCCCATGGCTGTGGTTGATTCTCTCTTACCTCTTCGGAGCACTCCCCTTTGCGGTTTGGGTCGGTCGGCGCGCCGGTAAAGACCCTAGAGCCGGTGGATCAAAAAACCCGGGCGCCTCTAATGTAGCGCGTACCTCAGGTTTTCGCTGGGGTTTAATCACCCTTGGCCTAGACGCCCTCAAAGGTGCGCTCATTCCCTCTTTGATCCTAGCGGGTGCGCTCATCAGTGATACCCAACTGATCGATACCCAAGAGCGACTGCGATGGGGATTTAATTTAGAAGAGTGGGCTGCGCTATCTGGAGTATTCGCCGTGCTCGGTCATATCACTTCACCTTTCTTAGGCTTTAGAGGTGGACGAGGGGTCGCCACCGCTCTGGGAGTCATGTTCGCTCTCCATTCAGGACTAGCGGGTATCAGCGTCTTTGTTTGGATCAGCGTCTTGATGCTTAGTCGTACCCCCGCATGGTCTAGTTTAGCCCTCGCTGCCACCTTTATCCTCTTCAGTCAAGGATCGAGTGTGAGTGATAGCGTCAAAATGTTCTCTATCTGTGCGGCGACGATTATCATTGCTCGTCATTGGACTCACCTCAAGCGGCTACTTAAAGCCTAATATTAACCCCTAAGTGAGGAGAGGGTAACAATCGTGGAGAAGAGCCTCGCTGACTTAAGAATTGCCGAGACCCCTCTAGCTGTCTTCGATTTAGAGACAACGGGGAGATCTAGTAAATATGCGGAGATCGTCGAAGCGAGTGTGGTGAGGATCGAACCTCATCGAGCTCCTTATGTGGCCTTTGACTCACTCATGAAACCCCTCGGGCCTGTTCGCTGCACTGATATTCACCATATCCATAGGCGTGATGTAGAGCGCGCGCCCACCTTTAAAGAGATCGCGCCGGCACTCGCAGAAGCGCTCTCCGGAGCAGTTTGGGTCGCCTATAATGTCTACTTCGATCTCAGCTTCACGGTCGATCACTTCGCTAAGCACCTGCAGCTTGAGGTAGCGCCTGCACACTTCTGTGCTGCCAACGCCCGCTCCCTGCTCAAGCTAGGCAAGCGAGCCAAACTGAGCCAAACCTGTTCAGATTTTAATATTAATTTCAACGCTGGTCAACATATCGCCATCTATGACACGTGGATGACCGCTCGCTTGATGGGGGTGTGGCTCGACCGAATGGCTGATCTAGGATTAGAGCATTATGGTGACTTAGAGACCCTAGGGACACACAAGTATCTGAAGAGCTTCCAGCGAACGCTGTGGCGTTCACCATCATCACTCAGCGCAAGAGCGGAGCAGGCTTTTAAGCGACAAGTGTCTCGCTACGCCGAAGATCTCAACGTCCCTCATCAAGACCCTCGAACCCTCCCTCCTCTGAGCGATGAGCCGCTGTTTATTTATGGCCAAACCGCTCAAAAAAATAGCGTTCGACGTGAAAGCGTTCTGAGAGGTCGACTCTCTAATCAGAGAGACATCTCTTCAGAGAAGACCACTCCAGAGGTCGAACTGGCGCCTAATCAGCGTCATAAGCCAAAGGTTTTAAAGACTAAAGTCGATCTCTTCTCTGAGAATCAACAACCAGTGGGCGATCAACAACCAGTGGGCGATCAACGACCAGTGGGCGATCAACAACCAGTGGGCGATCAACAATCAGTGGGCGATCAACAACCAGTGGGCGATCAACAACCAGTGGGCGATCAACAACCAGTGAGCGATCAGCGAACAGCTCATGAGAAAGTGACTCTGCGCCCTTACCAACAAGAAGCGATCACCGCCATTCTCAATGCTCGACGAAGAGGGATCAAGCGCATGGTCGTCTGTCTCCCTACCGGGGCAGGAAAAACAGTCATCTTCTCTCATCTAGCCTCAATCGCTCATCGGAGAGTCTTGGTTCTCGCCCATCGAGAAGAGCTCCTCACCCAAGCTCAAGAGAAACTTCAAAGGGCTCTTGGCCATAGAGGAAGCGTTGATATTGAACAAGCTGAACACCACGCTTCTGCAGAGGCAAAGATCGTTGTCGCCTCTCTGAGATCATTACGCTCAGATCGTCTTAAACGGCTTATCGATGAAGCTCAATTTGGCTTAATCATTTACGACGAGTGTCATCACGCAGTCGCTGAAGATAATCAGCGCATCCTCAGAGAGCTCGGCGCCTTTGAGGAAAAATTTGAGGGCACGCTCGTCGGTTTTACGGCGACCACCAAGCGCGCTGATGGCATCGGTCTCGATGAGGTGTTTGAGGACTTGGTCTATTCACGTACTTTACAAGATATGATCAAGGAGAAATTCTTAGTCCCTCTAAGGGGTTACCGAGTCTCGACCGCGACCTCATTAGAGGGCTTAGAGGGGAGTGGAGACTTCCCTGTTGGAGAGTTAGAAGAGCGAGTCGACATCCAAGAACGTAACGGGTTAGTCGCTCGTAGCATTCAGGAGCTAGCCCGTGATCGTCGCACTATTTGCTTCTGTGTGACCGTGAGGCACGCTAAGAACTTGGCTCAGACCTTAAGATCTTGCGGTGTCCCAGCGGCGATGATCCATGGGGAGATGAAGAGTGATGAACGAGCGAGCGTACTAAGGGACTTTAGAGAGGGGACGCTTCAAGTTCTCACCAATGTTGGTGTACTCACCGAGGGATTTGATGATCCCGAAGTCTCCTGTATAGCGATGGCTAGACCTACCAGATCTGAGGCGATGTACATCCAATGTGTTGGGCGAGGTATGAGGCTCTTTAAGAACAAAAAAGACTGTATCATTCTCGACTTTGTCGATTTGAGCGCTCTCAACCTTATCACTCTCCCCAGCCTCTATGGAGCACCCGTTGACCTAGACTTTGAAGGGCGAGAAGCAGGAGAAGCGAGCGCTGCTTATCATGCTCTCATGGATGACCACCCCGGATATGAAGGAGAAGCGGAGGCCTTGAGTCTGACTCAGCTCAAAGAGCGAGCGAGAGTCTTTGACCCGCTCCGTATAAAACTTTCTCCCGAGATTCGCGCCATCTCTCAAAATGGTTGGGTCTCTTTAGGGCAGCGCGGCCTCGCGCTGCATTTTAGTCGTCATCAAGAGTCGTTCAATGAGTTTAATATCCTCCTCACTCATGAGACGGGTAAGCGCCGTTATCAAGTACTCCTCGACGGACGAGAGGTGGCGAGGACAAGTCTTATCGAGCGAGCGGTTGAAGCGGCTGACTATGAAATCGGACGTATGGGAGCGGTCGCGGTAGAGACAGCATCAATGTATTCGGTATGGCGAATACAGCCTCCTCCACGGGCTCTACTAGACTCTTTGAACACCTACCCCCTCCCCAATGCGCCTCAAAACTTAGAGGATGTCTTTCGGGCGATTACTTTCTACCAACAGTTCAAATAGCTAGCCCAAAAAGAGTTCACATAGCTAATCAGCGATGATCATCATCTCTGTAACGCTTGCGCTGCTCGCTTGGCGAAATATGTTAAAATCCCATCAGCACCTGCTCGCTTAAAGGCGAGGAGTGACTCAAGCATCACCGCTTCTTCGCTGAGCCAGCCCTGTTGGAAAGCAGCCATATGCATCGCGTACTCTCCGCTCACCTGATAAGCAAAGGTAGGGACACCAAAGCTATCTTTGACTCGACGAACTACATCAAGATAAGGCATGCCCGGCTTAACCATAACCATGTCAGCGCCTTCTTGAATATCTAAGGCGACCTCGTGAAGTGCCTCATCGCTGTTAGCAGGGTCTTGTTGATAGGTATATTTATTACCACTCCCTAAGCTGCCGGCAGAGCCTACCGCGTCCCGAAAAGGTCCATAGTAGGCAGAGGCATACTTAGCCGAGTATGCCAGTATGAGTGTATTAACATGACCTGCTCTCTCCAGAGCTTGACGGATCACCCCCACTCTACCATCCATCATATCAGAGGGAGCGACCACATCAGCGCCTGCTTCAGCATGAGAGAGGGCTTGCTTGACTAAGACTTCTACTGTGAGGTCATTCATCACATATCCCTGTTCATCGATGAGTCCATCTTGACCATGAGTCGTGAATGGATCTAGAGCGACATCAGTGATCACGCCAAGCTCAGGGCAGGCCTCTTTGACTGCCCTCACCGCCCGTTGAGCTAACCCCTTAGGGTTGTAGGACTCTTCGGCGAGCTCTGATTTAGCGCTGAGCGGCGTCACCGGAAAGAGAGCGATCGCAGGGATCCCTAGCTCATGAGCCTCACTCGCCTCCTTCACTAATAAATCGATGCTCAGCCGGTGAACGCCAGGCATTGAGGGGATCGCTTCACTAATATTCTCGCCCTCAATAACAAAGAGAGGATAAATAAAGTCACTCGGAGTTAAGGAGTTCTCTCGGCATAACGCTCTTGAGAAAGCGCTCGCTCTCACGCGACGAAGGCGACTATGTGGATATGTTCGTGAGGGTAAAAGCGGTGAAGACATCGATCCTCCAAGCAGAATAATAAAATACGAAGATAAACCGACTCATCGACAAATCTCGATGAGCGTCCCTCTCAGTAGCGGAGTGGGAGAGCAGAGTCAATCTTGGACGCTGTCCATAACCTCTTCATGTAAGCTCGCTTTCCTTTACGAAACTTCGCGCTCCTTAAACGCTCATAGAAGATTTTTTGGACATCATCATAAGGAGTGTTGCTCGGCGCTTGTCGTGCTCCTCTCTTAATCAAATGCCAGCCGTATTTAGAGCGAATTGGAGAAGAGACATCATCCTCTTTTAAACTCCAAATTGTATCTTCAACGACCTTCACCATATCTCCCTTAGCCACAAAACCGATATCTCCACCTCTTGAGCGTAATGGCCCCTCGGAGTGACGTTGGACGAGGAGATGAAAGGGCTCACCTGCTAGAGAGCGTTTATGGATCACTTGAATCGCTTGGAAACCCTTATTTATTTGCTCTCGTGTAGGTCGAGAGGGGAGCTTAATGAGGAGCTGAGCTGCTCTTACTCTCTCCTCTCGCTTCAAGAAGGGCTCCTGCCTCACGTATTCGGCGCGTACCTCCTCTTCGCTGATCTTTAAGAGACCCGCTCGCTCCATTAAGAGCCCTGTCGTTGCATTAATCCACTTTTTGAGATGGATGGACTCTCTAGTCTCTCCGATTCGCCTTAAATAATCTTCTAGTCTCTCTTCTGTTTTATGGGTCTTAAGCAGAACCGCGATTGGATCCTCAAAACTTAAAGAGGTGAGCGATACACCCACTCGATCTGCTTCTTTTCGAAGGACCAACTCCGAGACCAACGGCATTAAAGCCCTCTTGGAGAGTCGGTTCTCCAACTTTGGTTTACCTTTAGCTCGAGGATGAGTCTCATGGAGTCTCTCGATATGAGAAAAATAGAGTTGGCTGCTGACTGGTACACCATCGACTGTAGCAAGAGTCTCTGCTCGAGCCGACTGAATCACGCTCAAATGACTAACTGTCAGTAAACCGCATAAAGAGAGCGCTAAATAGCTCTTAAAAATAAATGAGATATAACGAGACCAAGATGAGGTAGCATTCTCTATTTGCATAGGGACTCCTGCGAGAAGATGAATCAACTGAGAGAAATTGATTCTTGCTAATCTCTTCGTTGGAGACAACTATTTCTCATGGGGAGTTCTCATATATAACAAGTTCCGTGAACTCTTGAGGGGAAGTTTGTTATAAGTTTACTCGGTAAACAATCAGTCAGACTATCGCTTTAATCGATAAATAAGTTTATCTCCCTCATTCTCAAAATAGCTTGTCCCTAGTTTACTAACGTCATGAACAAACTTAGTCCATTCTCGTGTTTTATTAGCAAAATCACTCTTACTGATGTGGCCATTCTCTATTAGCTTTACAAATTTAGTTTGAAATTTCGTGCTCACTTGGCCAATCAAAGTATTCACTTCTTCTTCACTTAGACTAGGTACATCACTCCAAGTGAATATATGAATGCCATTACGACTCTTATCAGGTTCAGCAAAATAAGGGAGTGTCGCTCCTTTATTATCGAACCAACGACGAATCGCTCCAGTGATTCCCCCAATCGATTTACGCGTAAAATTGGGATAATGTGCTTCCATCGCCTTAACGATTTGATCAGAATCAGCTACTTTTAATCTCTTTATCGTAGAGAGGAAGTAGAGGCTTTTAGCTTTGCTTATCATACTTTGATAATCTTGACGGACTTGCTCATCTATATTTGGGTTGCCCACCTGCTCGCTCGCGCGGCGAGCGTTGACTCTTTTCTTTACCGGCGTCGGTGCTGGAGCTGGAGCACCATTTAGACTCTCTAAGAGGCGAAGAACAGCCCCATAGACTTCTGGTTTCTTCATATCCTCTTGGTTAATTTCTATGCTGATCATGGTATCTCTCCTTTATGATCGTATGATTGAGAGGGGTAAATGCCGTAAAGGATTGTAAAGTTAGTTAGCTTTATATCCATCATCTTTATAGCAAACAGAAGTGTTGATACCTGATTTGATAGTAAATTAATGTGTGGTTAGTAAATCAGGCTAATTATTGATAATGATCACATAGAGCAGACTCTAAGACATTTGTCAACCTCTCTAAAGTAATTGTGGTATATTGTCAGCAAATTCAACATCCGCAAACTAGTACTATAAACGCCTAATATTCATAAGTTAAAAAAAGTTATAAGGATCTACATCAATGAGGCAGTAGATCCCACTTCGTCTTATCCTATTCAACTGAGTCTGAATTCCTTGTAACTCTAAATGAAGGGCCTTCCGATTTGGACAGAGGAGTACTATAAGCCACCGTTGGAGTCCGTTCGCCATATTGACTGGAGCGATAACAGGTCCTCTTACCCTCACCGATGGAGCACATTGGGATAGGCGATCAGAAAGCGACTCTAAGGCTTGAGTGAGCTTCTCTCCTTGCTCTCCTCGAAGCCTGATCGTCGCCAAATAACCAAAGGGTGGATAAGTGATCGCCTCACGTAGCGCTAACTCATAAGTAAAGAAGCGATGATAATCATGAGAGATCGCTGCCAATAGTCGCTCTTCAGATGGCCGGTACGTTTGAATAATCACCTCTCCACTGAGCGCCGCTCGACCCGCTCTACCAGAGACCTGAGATAAGAGCTGATATGAGCGCTCATTGGCTCTAAAGTCAGGGAGGTCAAGCCCCACATCAGCGTCGATCACCCCGACGAGAGTCACTCTAGGGAAATCATGCCCCTTGGTCACCATTTGGGTACCGATTAGAATATCGACTCGATCACTATTCATTAGGCTGTGTAGCTCTTCGGGGCTGAGCTCACTGTCTTGATCAAGTCTCACAATATTAGCGCGTGGAAAGAGGGAGTGGAGCTGCTGCTCGACTCGCTCTGTTCCCCTCCCTACTGGCGCTAAGCTAGAGGTATAACATTGTGGGCACTCTGATGGGACATAAGCGTTAAAATCACAGTGATGGCATTGCAACCTCTTACTCGATAAATGCCAAGGAAGTGGTAACAGGCAGTGCGGACACGAAAAGAGAAAGCCACAGCTCACGCAACGAACGCTCTGACTAAAACCCCTGCGGTTCAAAAATAAGATGGTCTGCTCGCCACGTTTTAGTCGAATAGAGATCGCTTGGGCGAGAGTGTTGGTGATGGAGGTCGCCTCTTGAGTAATCATCCGACTCTTGGTTAAATCGATAACTCTCACTGTAGGTAAAGAAGCTCCCATAGGCCTTTGGCATAGAGTCACTAGCTGATATTTACCACATAAGGTGTTTTGCATACTCTCTAAACTAGGTGTAGCTGTCCCTAGAATCACTGTACTCCCCTCAAAGGCCCCTCGCATAACTGCCATATCCCTGGCGTGATACCTCACCCCTTCTTCTTGCTTATATGATGAGTCATGAGACTCATCTACAATGATGACTCCTAAGGAATTTAAAGGGCAAAACAAAGCAGATCTAGCTCCGATGAGAACACAAGGCCTCTGTTCGGTGAGCATACGCCAAGTCTGCAAGCGTTCTTTGGGGGTTAGTCGACTATGCCAAGCATATATGGGACACGTTAGACGCTTGGTAAATCGATTGACTGTCTGGGGAGTTAAACCGATCTCAGGTACTAGAACTAACGCTTGCTTCCCCTCTCGTATGGCAGCCTCGATCACCTCCAAATAAACCTCAGTTTTGCCACTCCCCGTGACTCCATGTAGTAGAGTGACCGAGAAACCTTCCGTTTTCTCTATATGTTCCACCGCGAGTTTTTGCTCATCAGTGAGCTCGATCACTCGCTCTGCGGAGCGACACTCGGCCTCTTCAGGCTGTGATAAATGCGCTGATGAATGCGCTGAGATCTCACCTGAACTCATCTCTTCGATCAACGGACGTGCTAAGAGCTCAACCTGTTGATCATCTAATAGGGCTCTCAGTGATTTCTTAACAGTGAGCGCTCTACGAGATGATAGCGAGCTCAAGAGCTCTGCATGCTCCATAGACTCTACAGCGCTCAAATGAGCGATGATCTCTTGAGTGACCTTCTCCTTCGATTTTGGTCTCTCTGTCGCCGAGTCCACTAGGCGCCAACTATAGAGAGGAGAATGTAGACTCCGAGGAATTTTTAGACGGATGATCTCTTGACTCTCTCGCAAAGCGACCCACTCTTTTTGTCCAATATAGAATGGGACCTCTCTTTGTATAATAGGACCGAGGTGATTAATGACCTTAAGGGCAGAGAGTGAGCCCTCTAAGATCGATCGCTCAATAAGGTCACTTGTTGGAGGTGCTTGAGAATAGTCGATCTCTAAGCTGAGCTGAGTTGATGAGTGCTCCGACCTTAAAGAGTCATCCTCGGGGAAGTCACGCTGGGAGTTGATCATATCGCCTGGTCGTGAGACCCAACGAGGCATGACGAGCTTAAGGGTCTCTCCAATCGGTACATGGTAGTATTGAGCGATATATTTTATTAGCGACACAAGCGAAGGAGGCAGCTGAGGGATCCAATGTAAGGCCGCGGAAATCGTCTTAATTTTAGACATCTGGATCGACTCATCGACGGTGACCTCCATAATACATCCCATCACCTGATCTCTTCCTAGAGGCGCGAGCACCCATTGACCGACCAGCTCCCTATCGAGTTGAGAGCTGATCATTCTATAAGTCAGCGATTCTGCTATTGGACGAGGTAGGGCGACCTTGACTAATCGCTCTGTATCTAGTTGAGACATAATCACTTTCTTAGATTCCACAACTCGGAAGAGACTGAAGAATAGACCATACATCAGTCAGGAGCCAACTGAATAATCAGAGAAGTGACATTAGCTACAACGCTCTATCACCAAAGTAAAGCAATCAACAACTTAACCTTCTGAGACTTAATCTGTGCATAGTTTTTCGATGAGGATTCTTTCAATTTATGGGTTATTTTCTTGAAATGATGGGGTAGACTATTTTGTATTCAAGAGTACAGAATGTTCCACATGATGTATTTTATCTTAGGTATTGAATCGGGAGACAACTTTACATGAAGGCAAATACAGGTAGCGTTGACCGCTCCTCACCAGGAGAGTCTAGACCTTCTCCTAAGATGTCCAAGAAAACCTTATACACAGTCATTTTATGGGGAGCCTTATCGCTCGCATACTGCTTAAATGGCTTCTCTACTCACTCATTAATGATTGAGTCTGCGCAGGCAGCGACTCCCGTAGAGCAATGGAAAGTCGCCTTTGATCGAGCCCGACAGAGATCTCAGACCGAACTGTTGTTTAAACTCATTGATGAGTCTCCTGGATTCGCTCAGATGTGGTTCTATGGTGAAGTCTTCTCTCTTGTGGCGCCCGCCTTTCCGAAAGCCAAGAAGGCGTCGCTTCAATCGACTCTCAACTTAATCGCTCGCCGACTCTCAGAGAGAGGGGAGCATAGACCGCTTCTCCTCCTCGAGAAGCTCCCCCAGCGAGAACGATTCACGTCGATGTCAGATCAAGTGAATCTTCTCCAAGATAAACTCTTCGCTAAAGCAAATAATCTTCGACAATTCGAAGACCGTGTCAAAGTATGTCTCGAGTGGCTCGGTGAAGACGAGATCAGCGAATCTACATTCTATGCCTTGTTATATCGAGCTCTGCTCAGAACAGGCGCTGCTGGGTACATGGCCAATAAAAATGAGGAACTCTCTTATTTGAGAGCAGCACAGCCGCTCGCCGAGTGTAAGATCATCTTCGGTGATGACACTACGCGATGGTCTGTCCTTCAAAAGTATAACTCAAGTTCAGAGTCTGATCAGAGCGCTTTATCTCTCTCAGCTGAGACCCTTCTTGAGCAAACTTTAACTGAGCTATGGGGACAATGGAAGCGACAAGAATGGGACATCGCCAGTAAGAATATGAGGCGTATTATAAACACTCTGCGCTATAAGAAGACCTCTTCTCAGGCCAGACTGTCCCTCGCTGTCCTCTTGGTCAGTGATTCGGTGATACTCTTCAAGATGGGCCGATTAAACGACGCCATCCAAAGACTAGAGCGAGTGATCGAGAGCGCCTTCATCGAGACAGATCGACCCGCTCTTCAAAGCCTCCTTAAGTTAACACTCGCTGATTTCCTCACCGAGGCTAATCAGTGGGACCAAGTGAGCGCAACGCTCTCCTCAATGATCGATCAACCAAAGACATTCGAGGTCAGTCGAGTCGCTCAATCAAGAGTCGTCTTACTCACTCAGCGTCTCGTCAAAGCAGTGGAGACTCTTCATGAATCGGGGAGAGATCGTGAAGCGGTAGCGATCTTTGAGATCACTCTTAAACTCTTCTCAATGATCACTGATGAGCGTTTCTCTTCCCTCTTATTACCGGACGCTCTCCGATCTCGTAGCCTTCTCGACAAGCGACTCGCTAGAGCCAGTTTTTATGCCCTTACCTCGCGCATCTATGAGTCGATCGGGGAGCTCAAGCTCGCTCGTGAGCAACTTGAGATCGCTAGAAAGAATCACCCACAACCTGAGGCAGCTCGCAGTCAACTCCTCACGTGGGATCTCGAAGAGGCTCGACTCGTCCTCAGGAGCGGAGACCCTCAAGCCGCTCTCGATCAGCTCCTACCACTCAGTACAACTCTATACAAAGAACAACGTCGAGAAGCGCTCGCCATCGCTGCTAATATCATCAGCGAGGCCTATCATCTATTAGCCAAAGACAAGCCCTCCTTTGTCTTCGCCAATTATGGTCTACAGCTCTTGAGTACACTCAAAGATCTTGAGGCGACGAAAAGTTTACACGCGACTTTACATGCTCAAGCGGCCTATGCGCTCACTGTTTTAGGGTTCAATCAACAAGCGATTGACCGACTCGAGAAATCCATCACGATAGAACCTAATGCATCACGATCTTTTCATCTCGCATGGTTATATAGTGACCAAGGCGATCAAGAGCGAGCTCTTGAGTCGATCAACCGAGCGACAAAACTTCCGCTAAAGAAAGCGATCATCCGTGGTTGCCTGCTCGCGAGAGTTGGTCAATATCAGGAGGCGATTGAATTTCTTCAAGCCTATACCTTGACCAATGATCCTCAATCTTCAATCACTGGTCGCCTTTGCCTCAGCTATGCCTCAGTAATGAGTGACAGCCGTTCTGACCTCACCTTTCTTGAGCGTCCTATCCCCTCACTTCAAAGACTACTTAAAGATCCAAGATATACTTGGCGTGTAGAGGCGATCCAAGCTCTTAAACTCGCTAAGCGCGGCCGTAGTGAAAAAGCCATCGAGCTAGCGACTCAAGCTCTCAAGCGATGGCGTGCCTTGAATGCAGAAAGACCTAGTCTAGGGTGGCATCTTGAGTCACAAGTCTTCGCGCTCCCCGCTGACCCAATCGCTGTATTTAAGCTCATCCTCCAAAAGAGATTCACCGAGCGACCCAAGAGCGCGTCAGCTCTCGCTCGCGATCTATCTCTCACCATGTGGGTTGATGCCCAACGTTTACCTCTCCCTCCTACAAGAGATGAGATTAAAACCCAACTCAGCGCCACAGCCATTGACCATCTAAATCAATCGCTCATCAACACTGCTCGATTAAGCGGTCTTCTCGCTCAAGAGACGAGAGCACCTCAGCTCATAAAAAACGCCCATGATACGCTAGTGAAGCAGACTAAGAAGAGCGGTGCTCTCACCGCAGAACTCTTCCTTAGTCAGCCTAAGCTCCCCTCCGTAGCCGAGGCCTACAATCTTTATTTTGTTGAGCGCGCTGGACAACTTTATCGATTAACAATAACCCCGCAAGGGGATGAAGATTTAGCCCGATTAGGGAAGACCTCAACACTGCGACCTCGGCTAGAAAAGTGGCTACAACTGATCACTCAAAGTCCTAAAGTGATTGAAACAAAGAAGAGTTCGCGTGTCCCTAAGCGACTGAAAGACCCACACTACACTCTGTGGCAAGAAAGTTATAAGCTCGCTCGGATCCTTCTCCCTCGCCGACTACTCTCAGAGAAGCGCAAGGAGAGCGCCGGAGCAGTGGTGATGTGGTCAAAGCTCAACATTGATCTTCCTTGGGGAGCTCTGATCACCAAGAATCCCACTCGATTCACTCAAGGCCCCTCTCCTCGTTTCCTAGCCCAACAGTACCCTGTATTCTCGGGCCTGCTCTCCATGAGGTCAGGAGATGATCGAGGGAGGGCTCAAGCACCTAAAGGTAATGTGAAAAGGATCGGTCCATTTACATCTAGTCCTTGTCAAGTGAACACCTCAACCTGCGTCCTTAAGCCGGCGGCAGTGGTGTCACCCGTAGACATAATACCCCAACAGCTCCTCTCAGCTAAACGTATTCCGCTAGATGGAGCTAGAGGGTTATTATGGGCTCTACCGATTAATAGAGTTAACCCCTCTCAATGGGTCGCGGGTGGGCTAGAGCGATGGTCTACTCTCCCTTCATCTGAGATAAACTCTACAGCTTCATGGATACACTTCGAGCAATCAATGCTCAACGCTAGTAACTTGAGAGCTCCGCTTCTCAACCTCTACTCTCGAGGGGTGGAGAGCTTCTCATGGTCTAAATGGTTCACAAGTGAGGATCAGCTCAGTCGCCCTCTAATTTCCTTCAACCGGGGCCGTGAGATCGCGACTGCTGAGCGATTTGCCCAACAAGAAGCCTTGAGTACAAAGGTAGACCTCGCCGTAGGGGGAATCCCTCGATATCACCCTTACTTTTGGGCTCATACACAGTTTATACATAGTGCCTCAGCAATCACCGCGGCGCTCTCAGAGATGAGAGGGGAAACATTACCCGCGGAGAAAGAAGATCCGAAAGCTAAAGGCACTCTAAGCAGTGAGCCTCCCTCGAAGACTAGCCTCGAAGACCCCTTCGCTGAAGAGCCTCCAAAAGCACAAGAGCCTCCAAAGGCACAAGAGCCTCCAAAAGCACAAGAGCCTCCAAAAGCACAAGAGCCTCCAAAGGCACAAGAGCCTCCAAAGGCACAAGAGCCTCCAAAAGCACAAGAGCCTCCAAAAGCACAAGAGCCTCCAAAAGCACAAGAGCCTCCAAAAGCACAAGAGCCTCCAAAAGCACAAGAGCCTCCAAAAGCACAAGAGCCTCCAAAAGCACAAGAGCCTCCAAAAGCCAAGACCTCCAAAAGCCAAGAGCCTCCAAAAGCACAAGAGCCTCCAAAAGCACAAGAGCCTCCAAAAGCACAAGAGCCTCCAAAGAGCACAAGAGCCTCCAAAAGCACAAGAGCCTCCAAAAGCACAAGAACCTCCAAAGGCACAAGAGCCTCCAAAAGCACAAGAGCCTCCAAAAGCACAAGAGCCTCCAAAAGCACAAGAGCCTCCAAAAGCACAAGAGCCTCCAAAAGCACAAGAGCCTCCAAAAGCACAAGAGCCTCCAAAAGCTCAAGAGCCTCCAAAAGCACAAGAGCCTAATGAAAACGAGTTAGAAGACCCCTTTGCTGATCCCCCTACGACAGATGAAGAGACGATGAAGAGACTGATGAAGAGACTGATGAAGAGACTGATGAGAGCGAGCTAGAAGACCCCTTTGCCGATGACCCTTCGACAACCGAAGAGATCAATAAGAACGAGCTAGAGGATCCCTTCGCTGATGAGACTGCACCGAGTTTAGCTGAACCTGACTTTGAGTAATCGCTCGCTAAAAGTGTGTCGACTAACTCTTTACTCTCAGAGGGGAACAAGAGGGTCTTAAATGGCCTCTGAACCCGTCAAAAATTGATTTTAACTCTGGCGGCGTTGGCTCTCTTAAATCCAACGAACTGAGGAGCTCTTCCAGAGTGATCTGACCTCGATGATGAGTGAGTTGACGATAACTCCGCTTTAGTATTAGGCGAAGTTCTGAGCTAAAGCCCGCTCGTCTCAAACCGATCGTGTTTAAACCACGGATCTTCGCTCGATCACCGGCGACTAAGCAAAAGGGAGGCACATCGCCGCTCACCAGAGATCCAGCTGCTACAAAAGCGAGGTCACCCAAACGGACAAATTGATGTATCGCAGAGTGCCCACCACACTGAACGTCATCACCCATCTGTACATGGCCGGCGATACTCACTCTATTGGCGAGTATACACCGGTT
Source organism: uncultured bacterium (assembly GCA_943788935.1). GTDB lineage: Bacteria > Myxococcota_A > Bradymonadia > UBA7976 > VGTA01 > CAKZRU01. Next base: position 118,084 of record CALSSE010000005.1, read on the forward strand.
CCCAACCACCGAATCATGCCCGAGATGGCTATAGGCCATAAAGAGGTTCTCCGCTCCAATGTGAAGCGAGCTCTCTCTCCCCTGAATAGATTCGGTGGGCATAGAGATGGTGACTCCCTCAAAAAACTGATTATCGGGCCCAATATGAAGTTTTAATGGCGGTCTAGCGACCTCCTCTAATCGATCACTTGCGCGCACCTGAGGTACGGAACCAATCACAGCGAAAGAAGAAACGCTACACCTCTCTCCCAACATGACATCATCACCGATCACCGCATAGGGATGGATGATACAACCCGCTCCAATCTCACTCCGATCACCGATAACAGCAGTAGGATGAACGCTCGCTGTGGGATGTATCTGCCCCTTCTGCTGAGAGGAGATGGGCAATGACGCCGACTCTCTGCTCGTTGATCTCTTCTCTGCTCCTCTTCGTAGTCTCGCTTCCCGTCTTAAACGAGGTCGGTTCGGTTCCGCTGGATACCCGCTATACTCTCCCGATGTCATTAAAGACTTAGTGACGCCACTCTTCGCTGCCACTCGGCTCCCACCCGCTATATAAGCTCCTTGAGTCACTCCAGTCTGACCCCCTAAGGTAACTTGAGACCCAAGCTGTGCTCGACCCGCGAGACCGCTCTGAGCACAGATCACCGAGCCTCGACCAATCTTAGCGTTATGCCCCACCTGAACTAGATTATCGAGCTGAGCATTATCACCGACTTCAGTGACTCCTAAGCTCGCTCGATCAATACAATTGAGCGCGCCAATTCTCGCCCCTCTCCCTATAGAGACCGCGCCAAGATGTGGAATTTGACCACGCTCATCAATCCCAAACCCCTGACTACCAATCACTGCTCCTGTATATATATGGGCCGCACTAGCAATAGAGCAGCGGTCAAAGATGGTGACCCGTGGATCTAACTTAGCTCTCGCTCCTATGTGCACCCCTCGACCTAGATAACAATAAGGAGCGAGCTCTGCTTCCGCCTCGATAATCACCCTCTCTTCGATTACACAAAATGACCCGATCTGCGCGGTCGGGTGAATCTGCGCGGTCGGGTGAATCTGCGCGGTCGGGTGAATCTGTCCACTCTTCTCTGAATGAGAAGCCTCTATATGGCCCGATTGACGCTCTTTGTCTAACCAGCGTAAAGTCTCTGCGATCACTTCACTCGCTGAAGAGCGTTCAGAGATCAATAACAAAGAGAGCGGATGCTCTGAAGAGGCTCGCCTCACTGCTTCTTCACGCCAACGATCATAGGTTACGATGACTAGAGGAGAGGCAGCGAGGTCTCCTAAGCTGCTCAGATAACGTCCTTCGAGACAAAAGACCACGCAATACAGAGGAGAGTGAGCATGATCGTTCACTCGAGAGATTGGGCTAGTGATGGTCACCTCGGAGGGTAGGTCACCACGAACAGTGATCACCTCAGCAGAGAGGTGCTCGATGAGCTGACTTAAACTGACCTCAATCTCTTGTTTCATCTCACTATGAGGTCCACTCATTACATGCTCTCTAGTTCATTATCACGCTGCTTTTTATCGCGCGCTGCTCTTCATCGCGCTCTTCACATCGCTTATTTTTTAGCCTTTCGTCTCGCCTTCTTCTTCTTTTTCTTTGAGGCCTTAACTCGAGGTGATTTGACTTGATCTTTCCCATTATAGCGGCGAATTAGCTCATTGGTCACATCGAGATGAGGTGGCGCCCAGAGGAGAGCGTCTTTACGGACGATCATAGTGTAGCTCCCCTCTTCACCCATGGCCTTGAGGACCTCACCCATCTGACCAAGAATCTTTTGTTGGATCTTCATCTCTTCTTCAGCGAGCTCACGCTGAAGAGTGGCGTATGTCTGCTGGAGCTCGCCAAGTTTAGTGCGAAACTCTTCTGCTTTTTTAGCCTTGACGTCGTCGCTCATAAAGTCAGCTTGCTTCTCGAGACTCTCTTGGAGCTTCTTAAGGTCCTTCTGCTTAGTATCGAGCGCGCTCTGTCTCTGGCCCTTCATCTTCTCTAAGCGAGCCTTTGCCGCCTTCCCATCATTCACCTCAAATACCGCTCGTTGTAAATCAACATAAGCGAGGTTATCGGCGTAGACTGGGGCCGCTTGGAGAGAGAGAACACTGAAAATAATAATACTGAGAGCGCTTAATAAACGCTTCATTGATGGATAGTTTACTCGAGTCATCATGTATGTCTCCTGATAATTACGTTAGAGAGATTATTAAGTGGGTGATCATAGGCAAATCTTGGCGGGCTCCGCTAGAAGAAATTACCGATGGAAAATTCGAACACTGAGTCTTGTTCATTATCAATGGGATTAAAGGGGAAGCCCCACTCAAAGCGAAGCGGTCCAATCGGTGAGAACCACCTCACCCCAAAGCCCCATGCGAAACGGAACTGATTGAGCTTATCCATATAATCCGCGTTACGGTCGAAGGCATTCCCCCCATCAACAAAACTGACGCCTCGGATACCCACTTGCTGAAAGATCGGAAATTCAAATTCAAAGTTAAAGAAGAGCTGTTCAGTACCACCGATGGTGAAGGCGCTCGTCTGAGCAGACGGTTGAGCGACGACCGGTGTCTGGAGCTGTGGTCCAAGAGAATTACGGAAGAAACCTCTCACCGAGAGAGGGCCACCGATAAAGTAACGCTCAAAGATCGGGACGCCGCTCTGATTAGCGGTGGTGATGAGCCCCCAATTGATATTGCTCTTCAAGACTAAATTGTAACCGAGATCAAAGTAATATCGATGCTTCAGATCATACCTATAAAACTCATTCGTCGAGCCTAAAAACCGAGTCGCATCCTCTACACTCGCGCTGAGAAAAGTCCCCTTAGAGGGAAAAAGTCGGTTATTTCGAGTGTCATAAAAAGCAGAGAGTCGTAAGCTGCTCGTGATCCCATTGTTAAAGTAGTTCGCCGGGGTCACTGAGCTATTTGATCTGACCCCAAACCCGCCCTTCGAGGCGTTCACCTCTTCAATCGTGTAGGTTGTCGCGATGCTGAGGTCATCGGTAATGGGATACCCTAAGGTGAGGTTACCACCGAGGCTTTGGCGAATAAAGTTAAAGAAATTAGTATCATAACGATAGACATTCGCTGAGAACTGAAACCGAGAATCCATGAAATAGTTCTCTGAGAACCTGAGGTTCGCCATGCTCCTGATACTAGAGAATGTGGCCTGTAAACTTAGGCTCTGTCCTCGACCAAACAGATTATTTTGAGCGATCTGAGCCTGACCTACAAAGCTCTCAATAGAGCTAAAACCTGCCCCGACTTGAAAGGTGCCTGTTGGCTTCTCTTTAACCTTGACGATGAGATCCATTCTCTTCGGGTCAGCGCTTCTAGCTGGTTCTATCACCGCTGTCTCAAAGAAGCCTAATCGATTTATGAGCTGCTGACTTCGGTTAATTAGAGATGAGGAATAGGTGTCTCCCTCGCTGATACGCATCTCTCGGCGAATCACTTTGTCACGAGTATTGCTGTTCCCCACGATTTCAATGCGACCTATTTTAACCAACGGTCCTTTTCTAATCTCTAGGTCAAGATCGATCGCCCCCAAATCTTCAACGAAACGAGTGTTAGGGATAAGGTTGGCATAGGCATAGCCTAAGTCTTTATAGACTTCACTGACCTTAGTCATACCATCTCGAATGGATCCGCTACTGAACCACTCTCCCTCTTTCATTCCAAAAAGCTCAAGAAGCTCTTCTTTGGGCTTCAGTAGCTCACCGCTAATACTAGTCAGCCCTACCTTGAACCGAGCTCCCTCTTCGACTCGAATCGTAATATAAAGTTTAGAGCGGTCAGGGCTGATCATTACTGTCGGTTGGCTGACAACCGCTTGCATGTATCCCTCATTATAGTACATCTGCAAGAGCCGCATTTGATCTCGCTCAAACGCTTCATTATTAAAGGTCCCTGCTCCCGTTATGAAAGACAGCGCACTCTCTTCCCGAGTCTCAAGGAATGACTTAATCTTCTCGTCAGAGAGCGCTTGGTTACCAATAATTTGGATCTGAGTAACGCGAATTTCTTTCTTCTCATTAATACGAAAGATGACGTCTACTTGCTGATCTGAGCCCTCAATAATATCTGAGGTAACCTCAGCGAGGAAGAAGCCCTTCTCAATATAGAGATCTTTAATCTTTTTGCTATTCTGCTTAACCTTGGGAAGGTCGAGGATCGTGAAGGGCTTAACATCGACAACCTCGGTAAGATCTTCTTCGCTGAGCTCATCATTCCCCTCATATCTGACCGCTCGTACTTGACGTTTCTCGATAACCTCATAGATGAGAATAGGCTCTGACCCCTGAACCTCTTCAAGCCTCACCTGAACATCACGATAGAACCCTTGAGCGAAGATGCGCTTAATATCTTCGCGTATCGTTCGACATCGCAATGGCCCCTGAGGATCGTGCTGAATATGCTTGAGCACACTCGCCGGCTCTGAGCGTCTCGCTCCCACGATCTTCAGAGCAGAGATGCTCTGAGCTCCACGAAAGCAAGGAGAGATCGCGTGAACTCTTGAGTCTATTAACCCACTGAGCATGATGCTCAATAGTGATATCCAGAACAGACGAGAGGCGAGGCGATCAGTGATAGACCTCGTCCTGATCAAGGGCTGTTTCTCATGCATCTGCACAATCTCTCTTCATCTGTTGTTTGTCATCTTGATCAATACGTCCATCAACCATTACTAAACGTCTCGGCATTGACTGAGCGAGCTCTTCACTATGAGTCACGATCACTAGCGCGGTCCCATGTTCTCGATTGACAGACTCGAGGAGAGCGTGAATCTCAGCGCTCGTCGATCCATCTAAATTACCGGTCGGCTCATCAGCGAGGAGGAGCGGTGGACGATTAATTAAGGCTCGGGCGAGTGATACTCGCTGCTGTTCTCCGCCGCTCAGCTCTGAAGGGCGATGATCAAGTCTATGGCTCAAGCCGACTCGCTCCAAGAGTTCGCCTGCTGAGCGCTTCGCTTCGGCTTGACTCACTCTAGCGATGAGTGCAGGCATCATGACGTTCTCTAAGGCGGTTAATTCTTTAAGGAGATGATGAAACTGAAAGATAAAGCCTAGACGTTTATTCCTTAAGGCAGCGAGCTCATCATGACTTTTAGTCGTCAATGCCTCTCCTTGTAAATAGATCTCTCCAGCGGTCGGCTGGTCGAGAGCACCGAGTAGATGTAATAAAGTACTCTTCCCCGCGCCTGAAGTGCCAACGATCGCCACCCTCTCCCCCGCTTCAATCTCTAATGAGAGACCTTTTAGAACCTCGATATGTCGACCTTCAAGTTGAAAGCTCTTCTCTACTGATTCGGCGCGTAATAATATGGTCATTGTCCTTTAATCCCTTCTACAGGCTGAATGCGAGCGGCATAAATGGCGGGATAAATAGTAGATAGAGCGCTCACGCTGATCGCCACAAATAAGATCGCGATCAAGTCATAAGCCTTCACCTCAACAGGGATAGAAGAGATGTAGTAAACCTCTTCAGCGTTGAGGGGTAAACCAAAAGAAGCGAGGAGAGCACAAGCGCTTCCTCCGATCAATACACCTAAGAGCGATCCGACACCACCAGCGGTGAGGCCTTGACTGATAAAGATCCACCTCATCGATCTAGACTCTGCTCCGATCGCTCGGAGAATAGAGATCTCACGACGTCTCTCGATTAAGTTCATCACTAAGGTGCTCGTGATCGAGAAAGCAGCGAGGAGTATATTAATGGTGAGGACGAGAAACATGGCGATCCGCTCTAGCTGCAAGGCGCTAAAGAGATTCTTGTTCCGCTCCCGCCAGTCGATCACTTGTGCGCGACCTTTAAGAGCGACCCGTAAACGATCACGAAGTCCACGAGCATCTTCAATGCTCTTCGCTCGAACTCTGAGCTCATTGACCACATCACCCACTCCTATAAACCGTTGAGCGTCTGCTAACGAAGCATAGACCTGTTGACTGTCAATTTCCACTAATCCAGAGGTGACCCAACCCGTTAATTGAAAAGGTTTTACCTTTGGCATAGGACCATGAGGCCCGATATCGCCTAGCGGTGAGATAATTTCAATAGGCTGTCCTAAGCTGAGACCTAAGTTATACCGGAGGTGAACACCAAGGATCAAACTCGGAGTAACGCTCGCCCGCTTGGGGCGAGGTAACGCCATCATTAGCCCTTGGCTGCTCGCTCCCTGTACCTGACCCCTATCTCTGCTCCCTTCCCCTTTAATGTTACGGTTACCCATCGAATCGGCGTCGATCTGAAGTGAGCTTTGATCAGTCTCCGGACATCCCTTTGAACAGTAACTCATCGAGGCGAGAGGATCACTCGCGAAGAGTTGGTTGAATGGCTTGGGGTCGACGAGAGTACTTAAACAGCCACAGCCTTCACTGAGAAACTTACTGAGTTTCACCGTTTGATCAATGTTTTGGGAATCGATTCCCATCAAACGAGCCGCAGCGGTCACATCTTGGGAGGGGACGCGGAGCATCACCTCGGTGTTTAGAACTGGGCTGACTCCTTCAGTCCCAGAGATAGAGCTCACTTCGTCGCTGAGCGCTCGATAATTGGTGAGCCACTCTTCACCTTGGAGAGGGAGGACGCTGACATGAGCGTGGGCGTCGATGAGCTTGGAGCGAAGATAGCCCTGGAAGCCATTCATCACCCCAAGGACGAGGAGAACCTCAGCCACTCCGGTGGCGATCATGAAAGTGCTAAAAGCTGAAAAGGTAGTCATCCACCAGACGAGAAAACCAAAGAGAGAGACCGACACCCCAATCACTACAAACCCAAGACCAAGACCTTGGATGACTTGACTCAGTTGAGCGAGGTGAGCTTGTGCATAGAGCGGGTCCCCCCCCCCGAGGTTAAAAGCCTTAGTCAGCGCCCCTGCCCAGCTAGGGTTGCTCTGAATCGCGCCCGCCGATATGGCCATCAGTGATCCGAGAGCGAGGACCGCTAAGCCGATATACCACACCCGAGGTCGGCGATGAGCGCGCATTAAGTACCGTCGCCCTAACAGGGCTTCAAAGCTATTCCACATTCAGTGCTCAGGTCTCAGTAAAGGAAAGAAGAGGACGTCACGGATGGAGGTATTATTAGTGAGAAGCATCACTAAACGATCAATACCGATTCCTTCTCCCGCCGTGGGTGGCATGGCATATTCGAGAGCGCGGATAAAGTCTTCATCCATTGGGTGAGCTTCATCATCACCGGAATCTCGCGCTTCTACTTGAGCCTCAAATCGGCCTCGCTGATCATCTGGATCATTGAGCTCGCTGAAGGCATTAGCGATCTCTTGTCCGCCAACGTATAGCTCAAAACGATCCACTAAGGTCGGCTCAGATTCTTTACGACGCGAGAGAGGCGAGACATCAAGAGGGAAATCGGTCACGAAGGTGGGTTGAATGAGGTCAGCCTCACAGGCCTCCTCAAAAACAGCCATCTGTAAATACCCCAAAGGCATACTCTCTGCTTTGCCGATTTTAAGGCGCTTCGCTGCTTCCATAAGCACCTCACGATCATAGAAGCTCTCGGTGGGGACACCTGCATATTGGGCGAGTCCGTCACGGACAGAGAGCCTCCGGAAAGGAGCTGAGAGGTTGAGTTCATGATCACCCCACGGCAGGGTGCTCGTGCCATGTAAATGCTCGGCTAGACCACTGATAAGCTCTTCAGTGAGCCTCATGAGGTCTTCATAAGTGGCGAAGGCCTCATAAAACTCTAGTGAGGTAAACTCGGGATTATGTCGAGTAGAGATTCCCTCATTACGAAAGCATCGGTTGATCTCATAAACCCGATGAAAGCCCCCTACCACTAAGCGCTTGAGGTTAAGCTCAGGAGCGATCCTCATAAAGAGCTTCATATCGAGGGCATTGTGATGAGTCTCAAAAGGTTTAGCCGCCGCTCCACCGTACTGAGGCTGAAGCATAGGTGTTTCAACCTCCATGTAGTCTCTCTTATCGAAGAACTGGCGTAGATAACGGAGCACTTTACTGCGCATTTTAAAGGTATCTCTCGCCTCTGGAGTAACGATTAGATCAACATAGCGCTGTCGATACCTCGTCGCTGTATCAGTCAAGCCATGCCACTTATCGGGGAGAGGGCGCAGTGACTTAGTGAGAACCCTGAAGAGATCGACTTTTAGGGAGAGCTCGCCGGCCTTGGTGCGCATCATCACTCCTTCACAACCTACGATGTCACCGAGGTCAGCCTTCTTCATCGCTGTCCAGATATCCGTGTCTAGTTCAGGACGGAAGAAGCTAAGCTGCACATCACCGCTCCGATCACGTAGAGAGCCAAAAGCGACCTTACCGAAAGAGCGCTTCGCCATAAGGCGACCGGCGATCGCGAAACGAGGAGCGCTCCCCTCTGCAATCGCTGCCTCTAAGTCTTCGAGGCTATGTTCAGCGAAGAGAGCGGAGAGGTCCTCAGCGAGGTGTGACACCTTGAAATCATTAGCGAAGGGGTTCTCACCTCTCGCTTTCATCTCTTCCGCTTTGGCTCTACGCTCAGCGATCACCTTCACTAGACGTTTTCCATCTTCGATAACCGGCTTACTTTTTGGCTGAGCCGGTGATGACTGAGCCGGTGATGGTTGAGCGTTCTTTGGCTGCGCGGCCTGCGCTTGTGCCTGATTTGATTGATGATCACTGTTTGATTGAGTCATCATGTTCTCCGTAATCGATGGGTCTTATCCGCTGAGTGTAAGAGCCGCGAGAGGTCCAAGAGTGAATATGTAAGGTCAGACCATCGGTGATGGTTGAGCGCGGGCAAGTAAGCCAAGCCATCCTCCAAAAATCAAGTCTAGTAACATCTTCTTGATAATTCTCGCTTGCATGAATCATCTCGGTGAATACATTTACAAGTCGATTGCATCGTTTAATCATCGGTGCGTATTATCTCAACCTCCTCCACATTTAAACAAAGGATTGATTGCCCATGACCGTCCTCGTCGGAAAAACTGCCCCTGATTTTACAACTCAAGCTGTCCTCGCTAACGGAGAGGTTGTTGATCACTTCAATCTCAATGAGCGCCTCAATGGAAAGTATGGGGTCGTTTTCTTCTATCCCCTCGATTTCACCTTTGTCTGTCCATCTGAGTTGATCAGTATGCACAATCGTATGGAGAAACTTACCGCCCTCGGCGCTGAAGTCGTAGGCATATCCATCGATTCTCATTGGACTCACAATGCTTGGCGTAACACCCCTGTTAACCAAGGCGGCGTAGGAGCGCTCGGGTACACTCTCGCCGCTGACATGAGTCATGAGATCTGCAAAGCTTATGGCATTGAGTCAAATGGTGGGGACTCCTATTATCCTGCCGGCACCGCGATGCGCGCCACTTTCATCATCGATCAAAAGGGCATTGTTCGCTCACAAGTGGTTAACGATGAGCCAATTGGTCGCAACATGGACGAGGTCGTTCGCGTGATCGAGGCGCTTCAGTTCTTCGAGACCAATGGCCAAGTCTGCCCCGCTGGTTGGACTAAAGATGCTCCTGGAATGACAAACACACCAGAAGGCGTCGCTTCATACCTTGGTGATAACGCAGAGAAGCTCTAAAGTTATAGAGATGTGTGTCCCTCTTGAGTCAGCAGAGCAGAGAACACTAGATCGTGAGCTCGATAACGCCCTGACTCTTTAAGAGCTGACCATCCATGCTCATGGAAGAGCTGGAGGTGGTCTAAGAGTGATCTCTGTTTGATCTGTGTAGTGACCATAAAGCACACATACATCCATTGGATAAACGCTCTCTTAATCCACCCTGTTTGAACGATGAAGTCCGCGAAGAGCCAAGTATTAACCTGTGCCTCTCTCGCCCACTCCATCAGCTCATGACATTGAGGGGCGGTGAGAACATCCATGAAGAAAACGGTTAAAAGACATCGCTGATGATTGGCATGATCTTCAGCAGGAGTCTGTGATGAGTCGATCTGCGCTCGCTGATAGAGCCACTCATGAGTCGCGTTCACCCATATCACCCTCTCCTGATCTCGCTGAACCATCTGATGAACACGACTCTGAGCTCGCTTTAACATGGATTTAGAGGGTTCGATATAGGTCAGCGTGGCCTGGGGGGCTGCGCTGAGTAATTCCTCGATTAATACTCCTGTGCCTCCTCCGATCCAAATGAGCTCTGTACATTGGGCGAGCGCTCCTCGCCCACCCTCGATTAAGTCTCGATGAGCGGCAACTAGCTCCTGTCCAAACACCAAAGAAGCGAGTCGTTCATACACAGAAGATAAGAGCCAATAGCGATCTCGATCTTGATGACCTACAGGACTCTTTTTCACTCACAACACCTGGGGGTGAGTCTCTGCTCATCGGTGAGGATCTGCCCCTCTTGAGTCTCCACTCTAAGTTTTAAGGTCATCAGCTGACCGCTCGTCGGCTCAACATCTTCATTACGAAAATAAATGACTGAGACCCCAGCATACTCAAACTCTCCTCGACTGTTCTTGGGAAGTTCGAACTCAGTATAATCAGCGCTCGCGATCGTCTCTCCCTCCAACTCCAAGGTATAAACGATCCTCACATCGGCGTCATTGAACCCAGTGCCAATGAATCCACCCCACACATGGAAACCTCCTTGAATACCAGCGATAATAGGGACCTCTTGATCTGTTATGAGCGGTTCATACCGCCTGAAGCCTGTCCCAATCATAATCCAAGTGTCACTCCCCGCTTCACTCCCCGCTTCACTCCCCGCTTCACTCCCCGCTTCACTCCCCGCTTCACTCCCCGCTTCACTCCCCGCTTCACTCCCCGCTTCACTCCCCGCTTCACTCCCCGCTTCACTCCCCGCTTCACTCTCTGACATATTCTCCTCATCACAAGCGATGTAAGAGACTGAGAAAATCAAGAAACAAATGAGCGTTCGGAGAGGAGCTAACCTAAGTAAATGAGCATTCATACTCTTAACCATGATCCCTCTGTATATATAGAGAGTAGATTAATCATTGGTAGACTCACTCTTGAGAGGTCCAGACTGGGAGAGCTCTAATAAGACGCCTCCGGTAGCGATTGGATGAATAAAAGCGACCCACTTATTATGCGCTCCTCGTCGAGGCTCTTGATCTATCAATTTAATCCCTGCCTCTTTATATTCTCTTAGGACCGCCTCAATATCATCTACTCCAACGCAGACATGATGAATGCCACCGCGAGGGTTCTTTTTAAGAAAACGAGCGATAGGGCTCTGCTCATCGGTCGCCTCCAACAACTCAAAGGCGCTCTCACCGACTTTAAAAAAAGCAGTCTTCACTCTCTGGTCTTCTACGTCTTCAAGGTGATCCACCGCGCCACCTAATAAAACCTCATATGTCTTGATCGCTTCGCTCAGAGAAGAGACCGCGATCCCTAAATGATCAATATGTGATACGTGACGGCTGAGGACTTGATCATTTAAGATCGAGCCCTCTGATCCCTGAAGCTCGGATAGTACTGTGCTCTGTTTCTCTTGATTCATCATGGCCCTCCCATTAACAAGTAGCATGGTTTTTTGTTGATGGTTCTTTTCATTCAATGAACCAATATTCTCAACATCGATACCAACATTTATACATTGACTTATCTCCACTCAAGTGGTTTATTGCCTCCCTTCAAGTAAGAATTATCATCAAACTTAGTCTAAACAATCCTTATTGTTGGAGATCATTATGAGTAAGCGTACCTATCAGCCAAGTCGTATTTCTCGCCGCCGTACTCACGGTTTTCGCGCCCGCATGGCGACCAAGAATGGTCGCGCAGTTCTCTCTCGTCGTCGTCAAAAAGGCCGTAAGCGACTCGCGCCTAGCACTTATAAGAAATAGGGGCTACGGTCTAAAATAAGGGCTACGGTCTAACAGACGAGCTCTCACCCTGTGGTCATTTAAAGTGAGATCGTCGCGAGTGGTCCCATCGTTAGATTAGGGTCCATTCGCGTTGAGGTGAGCCACCATGACTTCGGAAACGCCATCGCTAAGTACTTTAGCGCAACGAGACTCTCATCGTGTAAAACCCGAGGGAGAGGCCTCATCAAAACCTCAAGACCAGTCGGCAGATCAGAGCTTTCCCAAAAGGCTCCGTTTGAGACGCCGAGGTTCATTTTTGAAGGCTCAACGCATCGGAAAACGCGTCTACACCCCTCACCTCATCGCCTACTTGGTGCTAGGTCGCCAACGACCCACTCGAATAGGGCTCACAGTGAGTAAAAAGGTCGGTAAGGCTCATCGTCGTAACCTCGTAAAGAGAGTCTTACGAGAAGCGTTTCGTCGAAGTCAACTCCGTCAATCCATCGGCTTTGACATCTCAATCATCGCTCGCCAAGAGAGAGCTCCGCTTGAACTAGAGCCAATCATTAAGGAGATGAATCAACTCGCTCAAAAGGGCTTAAAGTTAATGAGCGAGGCTTCTAAGCTACCAATAGATAAGAGTCGACGCGACCGAAACGGCGCTAAGCCATCAAAATCAAAGCGTGATAAGGCTAAACTCAAGCCTAATCGTCAATCCAATGGAGTGACATGATGTGTGAAAGTGAGCTTCCAAGCGCCGCTCCATTTGAGGGAGAGAGAGATCTTATTGTTGACTCTCAACCCACACTCTCTCATGAAGAGCTGTCCAAGGATGTTGATATCGTGCCCTCTCTTATAGTGAGGGCTTGTCTCTCTCTCATTTGTTTTTATCGTCGTCACCTCTCCCCATTAAAACCTCCATCATGTCGATTTACACCGACGTGTTCCCAATATGCGCTTGACGCTTATCGTCATTATGGATTTTTTATAGGTACTTGGCGAACCTTTACCCGCCTCCTCCGTTGCCACCCTTGGCACAAAGGAGGCCATGACCCTGTGATTAAATATGCGAAGAACTACACGCAAAAAACGAAGTAAAGACGACCCCAAACAGCTGCTGATCTCTATGGTCGCGGTCGTAGTCTTTTTCTCAGTTTGGCAATCTATATTTCCTCCTCAAGTCCCGGTCGCTCCCCTCCCTAGCGAACAAGTTCCGGGCGATCATCAACTCTCAGACTTGAGTGTTGAGAAGATCGTCTCCAAGGTAGAGACGCCTCAAGTGACCGGTGAGACCCCATCGGTCACGACCACAGTTCGGTCACCAGCAAAGCCTATATTTACTCTCGCTGACAGCGATCGATTTGAGGTAGTGCTCAATTCTCATGGCCAACTTAACCAGTGGTCCATTATGGAATCTCAATATCGACACAGGGTGAGTCAAACAAAGACAGAGCCCTATGTCCTCTCCACTCATTATCCTGAGATGGGTAAAGAGGGAACTCTTACAGCCCCTTTCTTGACCCCTCTCGTAGAGGTCCGCCTAAACAATCAAGTCGTGACCGGAGACTATGTACTCGAGGCGGGAGCTACCCCTTCTAGCGCTACTCTAGTGATGAGCACACCTGAGCTACAAGTGCGTAAACACTTTGAGATCCGCCCCGGCGAGTACCGAGTTCGCTCAAAGGTAGAGGTAAAGAATCTATCGGGGACTCGATCTCACATAGAGGTACGTGGGATCGCTCGCGCTTTACAAGACGCGAGCTCTAGCGAAGGAGGTATGTTTACCCCACCGCTTAATCTCCTCGAGAGCACTTGTGCCTATGGTGATGATTTCGCTCGAGATGGAACCTCATATATCCAATCTAAGGTTGAAGACAAGGATCCTCTCTCCTTCGTTGGAGCGCGTTGGTTTGGTGTAGACAGTCGCTACTTCATGAGCTCCCTCAGCTCTAGTCAACTCGTCACCTGTACTCAAAGCATTAACGTCGATGACCTCAACCTTATAGGGCGCGTTCCCGCAGGTTTCAGCCCGCTCAGCACTACCGGAGTCTACTACTCTGACTTTATAGATCCCGCTGAGCAGGTCGTCAGCGAACTCACATTTTATGGTGGACCAAAGAAACTCGAGGTTCTCACAGCTTCAGAGCCTAGCCTTAATGAGGCGATCGATTTTGGGATATTCAGCCCCATCTGTTACTTGATGTTGTGGGCGATGGGGTTCTTCTTCTCGTGGCTCCCAAACTGGGGAGTCGCGATTATCCTTCTCACCCTCTTCGTTAAACTTTTAACGCTCCCGCTCACTTTGAAGCAATACCGCTCCATGGCGGCGATGAAGAAGATTCAACCTGAGCTCACCGCTCTCAAGGAGCAACATAAAGACGATGCAATGCGTATGCAGCAGGAGACGATGGCGCTTTATAAAAAGCACGGAGCGAACCCGCTCTCTGGCTGTCTCCCCATGTTGGTGATGATGCCCATTTACTTCGCTCTCTATCGGACTATTTATTCTGCCGTCGAGCTCTATCAAGCTCACTTTGTCGGGTGGCTACATGACCTCTCTATGCCTGACCCCTACTTTGTGACCCCTGTGATCTTAGCGGGGCTTATGTTCTTGCAAGCACAGCTCCAGCCGACCAATAGCGCGATGGATGCAACACAGAGGAAGATGCTCACCACCTTTATGCCCTTGATGTTTGGTGGAATGATGCTGTTCTTGCCTAGTGGTCTAGTGTTGTATATCCTCATCAATACTGGATTAGGCCTTGTACAACAGCAGTGGTCGCAAAGATCAATGGAGGCGAATGGATGAGCGAGAACAGGAATCCCCGTAAAAATCAGAAGAGAACGCAAAGACCTCCAAATGCTGAAGAAGTCGCCTTAGGGCTAGACTTCCTCAGTGATTATTTCGCAGGGATTAAAGCCAAGGTCCAGGTGAGCGCTAAATCACAGAGTGAGATCAACGCTGAGGGAGAGGTGATCTTCGAGATCACCGGCGACCTCAAGCCTCTTAAGCGTAACCCACAGCAAGTCTCCGCTCTCAGCCGATTAACCTCAATGGCGATGAGCGCAGACAGTAAAAATTTTTTTCGATGCGCGCTTGACCTCGCCGGACATCTCAGCGCTCGCCGAGCGCTCCTAGAGGTGATCGCAGAAGATGCTGCTGCGGTCGCAAAACACACTCATAAGCGGGCGATCGTTGAGGGGCTAAGCTCTTATGAACGCCGAAAAGTTCATAACGCAGTAAATCAAGACTCAGAGGTAGAGACGCTCAGTAATGGAGAAGGTGAATTTAGATATATGATGGTAGCGATTAAGACCTGATCAGGCCTGATATATTATCGGTCTTCACTCTACTCTGTAACCTCTCGCCATCGGAGAATGAAGAGACATCCATTGGGGGAATCTTAAACAGAAGAGCTCATAGGGTCTCAGGGCGCATGGTGGCTCAGATAGCATAGGGATTCAGAGAGTGGTTAACCAAAGGTCTAAAGCATTGCTTTAGAATACCTTTTGAAAATCAAACCTCCACGGTCAATAAACCTCTTCCCAAGACCCTGATTGATCGGCCCCTAAAACACTGAACACATGATCAATCATTTCGCGCATTTTATCCTTGAAATACTTGTGTTTTTAACGACTTTTGTCTAGGTTCATATCTGTATCTATTATAGATTTGGCATGGAGGCAATATGAGCGAATTTCCTGTCGGAGATCAGGCACAAGAAAGCAATGAATATGGCGCAGATAGCATCCGCGTCCTCAAGGGACTCGAGGCGGTGCGAAAGCGTCCGGGTATGTATATTGGTGACCCAAACGATGGTACAGGCTTACACCAGCTTGTGTATGAAGCCGTCGATAATGCGATCGATGAAGCGCTCGCTGGTCACTGTGACCTCGTACAGGTATTCATTCATGAGGATGGCGGCTGTACTGTAACCGATAACGGTCGTGGCATTCCAGTAGGGATGCATGCCGAAGAGGGTCGTAGCGCCGCTGAGGTCATTATGACTGTTCTTCACGCTGGTGGTAAATTTGATGCCAACTCATACAAGGTCTCAGGGGGCTTACATGGCGTAGGTATTTCTTGTGTCAATGCACTCTCTGACCATCTCCTCCTCGAGATCTATAGAGACGGCGGCTACTACAAGCAAGAATATTGTAAAGGTGATCCGATCACTCCCCTAGAGAGAGTCAGCGATAGCGATGAAACGGGTACAAAAATCCGCTTCATTCCTGATAACTCCATCTTTGAAGAGAACAATGAATTCAGCTTCGAAGTGCTCACTCAAAGGCTCCGAGAGCTCTCTTTCCTTAATCGAGGAGTAGCGATTAATCTCATCGATGAACGAGAGGCTGATCTCCGTCAGAACTTCAAGTTTGACGGAGGGATCAGCGCTTTTGTCGACTATCTCAATCGCAATAAAACACCCGTTCATCAAGTGCCGATTCACTTCACGAAGACCAGCAGTGATGGCGTTGAGGTAGAGATTTCTTTACAGTGGAATGACTCTTATCAAGAGACAGTCTATTGCTATACAAATAATATTCGTAATCGAGACGGGGGTACACACCTCGCTGGTTTCCGTGACTCCTTAACTCGTACGGTCAATACTTATGCCCAAAAAGAGGGGTTACTCAAAGGGTTAAAGGGCTCAAACCTCTCAGGGGATGATATCCGTGAAGGGATCGTCGCCGTCGTCTCCTGCAAGGTTCCTGACCCTAAGTTCAGTAGCCAAACGAAAGATAAGCTCGTCTCTTCGGAGGTAAAGCCTGCGGTGTATGCAACGCTCGCTCAGGCGATGACAGATTGGCTCCTTGAGCAACCGGCGATGGCTAAAGAGGTTGTCTCTAAGGCGATTCGTGCTTCTCAAGTCCGTGATGCAGCCCGACGAGCGCGTGATCTAGTACGTCGTAAAGGCGCATTAGACTCTTCAGCTCTCCCCGGTAAACTCGCTGACTGCCAAGAGCGTGACCCGACAAAAGCAGAGATCTTCCTAGTGGAGGGTGATTCTGCGGGAGGGTCTGCGAAGCAAGGTCGTCATCGCGCGACCCAAGCGATCCTCCCACTTCGCGGTAAGATCCTTAATGTAGAGAAAGCTCGACTAGATAAGATGCTCTCTAGTCAAGAGATCACAACCTTGATCACCGCGCTGGGGACCGGTATTGGTAGCGAGGACTTTGACATCGAGAAGTTACGATATCATAAGATCGTGATCATGACTGACGCTGATGTTGACGGGTCTCACATCCGTACTCTATTACTCACCTTCTTCTACCGTCACATGAGATTGGTGATCGAGCGTGGTTACCTATACATAGCTCAGCCCCCGCTCTTCAGAGCGAAAAAGGGGAAACAGATCCAATATCTCAAGGACGAAGGAGCGATGAGCGAGTACTTAATGACCACTGGTCTGAGCAACGCGAGCCTCACTCTCAACTCCGGAGAAGTGCTCGTCGGTGACGACCTACAGAGTCAAATGCTAGATCTCTCTAATGCGTTCCAAAAGCTACAACGTCTACAACCTCGTGGTGATGTCAGGCTTATCAGCTTCTTAATGAAGATGAGTGATGTAAACGCCGAAGACACTTGGTCGAACCGCGAGGTAGTTGAGGTCATCGCTAAAACCCTTAAGGATCAACTAGACCAAATTCAGAGTGATGAACTACCGGCGGTCTATACCATCGATCAAGTGATCAACATCTCGATCGCTGAGGAGCCCACTCCTAAAGACACTGCAGCTGACGCGAATGCTGAGGGTGATCTTGAGGGTGAGGGAGACCTCGATAGTGAAGCTGCTCTCGATGGTGAGGCTGCTCTCGATGGTGAGGCTGATCTCGATAGTGAGGCTGATGCCGGCGGTGAGGAAGAACAACAACCTGTTCCTCAAGGCCCTGTTCGTTGGCGAATTCGGTTCCGCTCTCGAGTATCAGGAGAAGAGCGACATAGCACCATTGATTGGTCGTTAGTTGGATCAGCTCGCTTCAAGAAGGCTCGTGAAGTGACCAAGACCTTTGAGACTCTCGGTGAGGGTCCCTTCAAGGTTAACGCCGGCAATCAAGAATTTGTCGCCGGATATCACCACAAACTCTTACAAGAATTCCAAGTTCTCAGTAAGAAAGGGATCGATATCCAACGCTACAAAGGTCTTGGTGAGATGAACCCTGACCAGCTATGGGAGACGACCATGAACCCCGAGACTCGTACGATGCTCCAAGTTCAGGTGCGTGACTTTGAAGAGGCTGATGAGATCTTTACCATTCTCATGGGAGATCAAGTTGAGCCTCGACGACGGTTCATAGAGAAGAACGCCTTAAACGTTCAAAATCTCGACGTCTAATCAACTTATCAGAGCGCGCCTCATAGAGGAGGTCACTTCAATGTCTGGTCTGAGTAACGCAGGAGAGCCCATTCGACTCGCCACCGCGTTCATCGCGCTCTTTCCTCAGCGAGTGATGCTAAATTCCAAAGAGCTCGCGGCCGTCGTCCAGCTCGAGGCGAGCCCGATCCCCAAGTCGCAGCTCCTCGCTTGGGCTCATGAGATGCAGAGAGCACAGCCACAGCAGCATATGAGCGCTCTCCTCCGCCAGCTCGTCCAACGTGCCCAAAAATGGCGCGCAGCTAGAGTCGGTGATCGATATGCTTCTGCTGCTCAGGTCAATATCGACCAGCTTCGCGTCGCCTTTCAGGAGCTTATGTCGGAGGTAAAACGAGCAGAAGCGGAGATGCATGACCCCGCCCTTCGTCAAGTCCTCATGTGGCTGAACCAGAGACTCTCTACCATCATGGAGAGAGCTCTCCTCGATGAGAGGCATAAGAATCATCTAAAGGTTGAAGACCTATCACCAGCGATGAGATCACTCTCTGAAGAGACACAAGAGCGCCTGTTTATCTCCGCCCCTCAAGAGCTTATTGAGCGATCTCAGAGGCAGACCCACGTTTTATTAGAGCGAGAGTCGCATCGCTCTAGACCTCAAGATTTTGTGATCGCTCAGCGGGCGGTATGGTGGACTCTCATTCGAGATGAACTAGGATTACCTAGGCTAAGATTACCCCTCTTCGATGGATGGTGAGCGTGCTCACAGAGAGGTCATACTGATGAGCGACAGCCAGAGTCATAAGGATCACAACAGAAGCCTCTCTCATGATCAGCAAGAGCTCGCTGTCTTCCATTTGAGCTTAGAGCAACTAGACGCTCAGCGAGCTGATATCGTCGGACGCATACAGAGTCATATAAGCGATTTAAGCCGAGCTTTAGTCAATCGTAACGAGGTCATCGAGATGGCGACTCTCTGCGCGACACTCGGTGAACCCCTCTTACTATTGGGTCCGCCAGGTACTGGAAAAAGTCTCCTCTGCTCTCGTTTCGCAGAGAGCTTGAATATTTCCGCTAACGATCGTTTTGAGTATCTCTTAACCCCCTTCACTGAGCCGAGTGAGCTCTTTGGTCCCATTGACCTCAATGCCCTTAAAGAAGGACGATTTATTCGTAAACCTCAAGGCTCGCTCCCCCATGCCAAGGTTGCTTTTCTCGATGAAGTGTTCAAAGCGAATAGCGCTATCCTTAACGCTCTACTCGGGATCTTAAATAATGGCGTCTATTATGAAGAGGGTCAGCCTCGTCAAGCTCGATTAAAAATCCTCTTCGCCGCCTCTAATGAGCTACCTAGAGACCGATCACTCGCTGCGCTCAGTGATCGTTTTACCCTAAAGATACCAGTCCATAACACTCACGGTGATCATTGGGATGAGCTCCTCCGTCGAGGGGTTGAGCTTGAGAATGAACGAGTCAGCGGTGTACACTCATGGCGACAAGGAGCAGCCACCTATATAGACCTGCTTAAGGTGCGTCGTTATTTACAGTTAGCCCTCGCTCAAGAGGCTGATGATGAGAGCCTCAGAGATTATTTTTTCCCTCCTCCTCTTATGGCGCTTTGGCGAAGGTTAATCACCTCCCTAGAACTCGATTTAGGTCTATATATCAGCGACCGAAAGCTCATAAAGATCTATCGTCTTATCAGAGGCTTAGCCCTGCTCAGAGGTCGCTTAGTTGTCCAGGCTGAGGATCTAGCGCTCTTAGAATATATCAGTCAAGCGCCAGGGGAACAGAGCTTGATCTCAGAGCTCGTCGAGCGAGCTCTCGCTGAATATCGCTAAAGGGATGGATGAGCTTAGAAGAGGGTCAAGCCCTCTGACCAAGACTGAGGCCCAAGTGATCGAACGATGGGTATTTTGGGTAAGACTCAGCGCTCTTATCGATGAGCGAGACTCTGAGTGGCTCATCTCTAGAGTCATCGAATGGGCCTTCGCCTGCGATCGAGAAGGCTTGCATAAGGCTCCTCCTTGGCTGATTCTTATTTTTGGCTTAAGTTTGGAGCAACATCCTCAAGATTCACAGCGACTGCATCGTTTATTGAACGCTCAAGCACTCACTGATTCTGCGCGACATTGTTTTCAAGAGATCTATCACCGATGGCTTACTCAAGTGCAAAAAAGAGATGATTGGCGCTTAGCTCGACGTAGATTACTCATCCTGTCTCATCGTACTCAAGCGCCGATGATCGGCTTATGCCTAGCTCAGATCCTCAACCCCTTAAAGACTCTAGAGCTTGATTCCTGTGAGCAAATCGACCTCACCTCACTCAAGCTGTGGAGTGATCATCATCCTCGACTAATCCAGCAAACGACCAGAACAGAGCTCGCTCTCCAAGAATCACAGAGAGTCGAGCGACTCTGTACTCAGCTTTCACATCATGTATACCCCATGAATACACTGATAATGCCTCGCAGCTTTATCGACCTCATACAACACTTTGAGGCTCTCTCATCACCTGCTCGCCGCATTCTCTATCAGCGCATCCATTCACTCACTCAACACTTTAGATTAAACATCTCTCACCACCTACATGAACCTCATAATTCGTCATTTATGCTCCCTGATGAAGCCTCTCGCGTCGCTCTCGTAGGTGAACTCAAGGGACTTGGCCGTTCAGGGAAGCTCGAGCAGGTCTCCTACACTGAATGGTCTTACTTAGGAGAAGAAGTGGCCTCTGGGTTTGATTATTTCATGCTCAAATATGCTGAGAGAGACCTTTTATATCATCAACGAGATATTATGGAGCTGAGTAAGTCGCGGTGGGAAATAGAGTGGTACTTTTCAGACCTCACCCAGCTCATTGAGCGCTCTGAGGGTTTACTCTCTTATCTCTCTTGGGCTCACTTGATCTCTTGGATGGTGACAGCTCAACTCAAGCATGATTATGGTGAAGAGCGCTTGAGTGAGGCTTGGATATGGTCAGAAAGACCTCTCCTAGAGATGACCAAGAGGAGCTTAGAGGAAGAACGAGCGGTCTTCTCGATTATTAGAGAGGAGAGCGAACGACGAGAGACCCTTTCCACTGCAAGAGCTTTCACCGATCATATCTCAACTCATAAGCTCTATATTCGTTGGCGCGGAGCAGGTATCCATACTCCGAGCACTGATCCGAGCGCATTAAGTCTACAACAAAAGGGACAGTCACTTGTGATTACCCTCAACGAGCGAGGAGGATGGTCAATCGATCTCCCCAGAGATCTCCTAGAGCGTGGTCTACGCTCAAGTGAGCTCTCTGCTCAACATGGTCAGCCTTCGCCGTCTCATCAGCTGAATGACCCGAAATTAACAACCGCCATTCCCCAGTTCCCTTCGGAGATGGCGACCCTTAAAGAGGAGCTCAGCCGAGCGGTGATCCTCTGTCTCTGTCGATGAATGAGATTAAGCCTCTCAGAGAGAGAGATTCTCTCCCTAGTTAGAGATTGTATCGGAGATGACCGAGCGCCTCTAGGCTCTGATCATAACCACTCGCCTCGGTGTAATACACAGGCTCAGACAGTGAATAATCAGCCTGCTCTGCTGGTCCTTTATACTCGGTCGCGATGCGGAGATAACCGAGACTTACCCCCGCCTGAAGATGAGTTGACAGAGCGAAATGAGTCGATATTCGTGCCCATAATCCAAGACTCTCCCACTTCCCTTCTGGGTTTGGACTCTGTTCAAAAGAGAGAGGTAGCGCTGCTCCTCCCTTGACGGAGAGGGTAGTCATGCCCCACGTCGCTGAGACTTTAGCGCCGAACAAGGCCGATAAATAGCTATGATTTTGTAGAGGAGAGAGCTTCTCGGATGGCTCGGGATATTGGACCTCAGTATAGCTCGATTTAAAATATTGAGCCCCGAGAACACCACCGAGCCAAAACCGATCGGCAAACCCCATAGAGAGAGGAGTGCCTGCGTTAACCGAGAGATCACCAAGCTGCTGGCTCGCTTTTAAGTTCACCGCGGGGATCTCCGATAGAGCGGGGATGATGGGTAAAGGAACCTCTGAACCCATAGTGGCTAAAAAGCGTCCTTCTATGTTGATGTAATTATTGAGGTGACTCGCTACAGAGATCCCAAAAGAGGGTGAGATCACTTGACTCTTGAGCCCCGAGAGTGGGGGAGCGCCAACATTACTAGCGAAACGACGAGTAAATTGAGAGACCCCAACCGGCAGCCCAATAATAAAGGGTGATGAGCCTCTAGCTCGTCTAAAGACTTGATCTCGAGCAGCGGTGTTAGACCCTGCCCCTTGGCTCTGTGGAGGATAACCCTGCCCTTGAGGATACCCCTGCCCTTGAGGATACCCCTGCCCTTGAGGATAACCCTGCCCTTGAGGATAACCCTGCCCTTGAGTAGACCCCTTCATGGGTGGAGGAGCGAGGGCGGTAGGAGGCGCGCCTTGACCGCTCCCTACCGCTTGGCCATTCATCCCGATCCGCCGACCTTGAGAATCATACTGGTACTCGGTCTGTCGACGAAAACGACCTGGGTCTTGTGCAATCTGATCTTGTGGGCGCTTTAAGTTGCTGACTCTCATCCATGCTTTAATACCGGCAGCAGTGTTCACTTGAACCCACTCTTGGCTCCGCGTCACCTCAAGAATCATGACCTGCTCGCCCTCATACACTCGCCCGCGCTTACTATAGGCAGCGCTCGGCCCAGCGAAGAGGTCTGCTGAACCTACGGAGACGGTCCATCTCTGACCGATCGCTTGAGCTGCAGTCCCTCGAGCGCCGCCACCCCACGTAGGGCTCTGAGCATGGGCGATAGACTGTAACTGAGCCTCAGTCATCAACAGGCCGAGGCCGATAAAAGAGCAAACTATCAGCTTCTGAGTCAGATGATGGGACATGACTCTCGTACAAACAGCTAAAGAATGGGGTGTATGTGTATTGATCATGGAAGGTCCCTCGGGCGCAGAGCAGTGGGGAGGTCAATCGTAAACAGCTAATAATAAAACAGCCGAGCTACTACTGTAGGCTCGGCTGAGTATGTTTCCGACTTTTCCTGGGACAGGGAGTCTTCCCGCAGTCGTACGCGCCCGGGGCCTCTCTAGGGCCCTAGCGCGCGCTTGCTGACTTGGAGTGGCCAAGTGGCCACAGCAGCAAGCGCGCGCTAGGGCCCTAGAGAGGCCCCGGGCGCGTACGACTGCTGCCAACCGACTCGCTGTGATGTAATGAAGAGAAATCTCAACGTCGGCGCAACGCCGACACCAGCCGAAGCTGAGCGAAACATGTGATAAGCCTAACTGAATTTTCGGGGACCGCAAGTGATTTTTGTATCTTAAATCCCCTATATTACAGACCCCTCAGATACTCGATCAAGTCGCTTCTCTCCTCATCATTGAGGAGATCGCCAAAAGTATGCCCTTGGTGGCTATAACCTATCACGGTGGTGTCATAGACCTCAGGTTCACCGATTTCTTCTCCTGCTGCAGGAACAGTATAGGGCCATCCGACCGACTCATAATCATAATCGCTAGACTCGAAGTTACGACGCCAGCGAACAGGGCGGAGGCGACTGTTTAATAGAGCAGCGAGTGTCGGGACAGAGCCATTATGTAAATAAGGAGCAGTCGCCCAGATTCCGTCGAGCGGTGGAGCGATATAACCGAGCAGTGGAAAGGCGAGGAGGCTATCTTGACCCTCTGCATCGTCATCGGCATACCAGCCGCTGTTCAACCATCGCGAGAGTGCAGGGCTCTGATTAGCGTAGCGCGCGTAATGAGGGTCGGTGCCCACTCTCTCAAGAGAAATAAGGAGATTAGGGTAAGTCTCTTGAGCAGGGTCTTGATCATAAGTGCCATGACAGCTAGCGCAGTGAAGTGTAAAGACCTCTTCTCCCCGCTCACGTGTCGCAGGGTCTAGCTCATGAGGATATACCGGCGGCTCAAGAGAGTAAATAAACGCCAAGAGATCATCAAAATGACTATGTATGTCATTCGCTTGATCAATATCTGATATCGCGACAACGCTTGTCTGCATCATCATTTTAGGAAAGTCACCCCGCCCCATCCCATTGTAATAAAGCGCCGCTTTCTTCTTCACATTCCACCATGGAGGGACATCGCTAGCGAAGCCCTCTGTAGGAACATCAAAGAGAGGCTCTTCTAGCCAAGCGAAGGTATTAGGATCACGCATAGAGGCGGCGGCATCTTCAATACGAAAAGCGGGATTAAGACCCATGAAAGGCGCTCGAATGTAGGGAGCGACCCTCGCTGATCCTCGCCCAAACTCAAGATATGCCTCAGCTTCAAGGCTATCCTCTCCAAAGTTATTATTGATCCATGTGTTAAGCACTGGAATTAAAGCTGAGGCCTGGTCACTGGTGTAATCGGAGAAGGTGTTTCCGAGTCCAAAAACCATCTGTCCATCGAGATAACTGCTGTGACACCCTAAACAAGTGATCCCTCCGACGACTCTCACGCCGTTGGGGGCATCAAAGATATTAAAATTACGAGGAAAATTAGCGCTATCGCCTTCTCGACTGAGGAGGTTACCATCAGAGATATCAAACCCGAGAGCGGTAAAGGCTTCATAGGGAATACCGGTCGCGATATAGTTGCCATAGAGCAAATACTGCCAGCCGGCGTCTGGGTCTCCTGATCGCTGCTCCATAGGGGTGAGGATGAGCTCGCCTTGGGCGCTCAGCGAGCGCCCCTCTTCTAGCCAAGGGTCAGTATCTATAGACTCGACACCAGACTCGACGCCAGACTCGACACCAGACTCGACGCCAGACTCGACGCCAGACTCGACACCAGACTCGACACCAGCAGACTGTTCACGTTCGGTTTCGGTGATCCCGCTTATACCTGCTCTAGTCTCCCCACTCATGTCCCCACTCGTCTCCTCAGTGATTAGAGGAGCTTTAGTCATCTCTCCTGTCCGCTTCTCATCGCAAGCGATGTTCAAGGCGCACATGAGAGAGAGCGCTACACAAAGTATTGGATGACACTCTAGTGGTTGGGACAATCCAAAGATCAGCGCAGTGTGGTCCCTTGATGAGACAGTCACACCTCACCTCCTCGCGAAGCGATGGTTTCGCTTTTAGCGCGGAGCTTTAATATATGTTGTGCTGTAGACCGTCGCTCTGCGAAGACTGCAGAGATCACAGCGCGTACCCCAGGTTCATCTAAACCGAAGAGGATATCACCCTCTTCAGCGACCGCGTTTAGTCCACGCATCAGTAAGTCTGCTCTGCCAAAAGGGCAAGTGAGCTCCTGCGTATACACTTTTTTTAAGATCACTTTAAGTTGCTCATCACTCAGAGAGGTGAGCCCACCTTGATCACGTTTAAACATCTCTTCCCCTCATCTTTCTATGTCACTTGCCTTAATAAATGATCTACATCAGAGGGCACTTCCTCACCCTCGATCACTGATCCCTAGAGGCTAAAGTCACCTCCGTCATCATCCTCGATGAGTGTCTCGATGAGTTCATTAACCTCACTCCGCGAGGTCTCTGTACTCTTTAAATCAACGCTAATCACTAAGGTGAGAGTAGACCCCTCACTCGCTGACGCGGGGAGAAGATCACTCGGTATATTAAGTTCTCGACTCGCGTTATTTACAGCTTGAAGAACCGACCAAGACCCATCGATTTGATCGACTACCCACTGATGTTCTCGAGAGGTTTCCGGTTTCATTTCAGTCATCTCTATCTATCTCCTCAACCGATCGGTCTCTCAGTCCATGAGTCTATAAGACCCGTGGTTTAGCCTTGTAGTTTAGCGTGAACCGCTCTAAGCGCCCGCTCAAGTTTAGGGAGACATTTCTCTACATCTTCCACACCAACCGCGCCTACGCTGAATCGGAACCACCCTAAGTTGACCTGATCCCCGAAGCAATCAAAGGGGATCACCGCGCAGTCTGCCTCCTCGAGGAGCATGAGTCTCACCGACTCAGCATTAGGAAAGCCGGGACGACCTATTAAATCAAACTTTACACTAAGATACATGGCTCCTTCAGGGGCGATGACATCCACTGGTAAACCTTCATCTCGCCAAGTCGCGAAAGCGTCATGGAGTAGATTGAGACGTGTCTGAAGTTTATTAAGAAAAGTCTCTAAGAAACTCTCAATCGCTGAGGGATCGTTAAGGAGTCCCGCGGTCGCTAGTTGCTCTGGACGAGGTGCCCATGCGCCCATGTGGGTCATCAGCGCTTTGACTTTCGCAACGATATGGGGAGGCGCGACCATCCAGCCTACTCGCAAGCCAGTACCCGAGAAGCATTTACTCACCGCGTCTGAGAAGAGAGTATAGCGAGCCATCTCTGGTCGAACTTGTGGTGGGGTGATGTGTTCGTGATCTCCAAAGGTCAACATCCAATAAACATGATCGTAAATGAGATAAAGGAGTCGCTCTCCTGCCTCTTCTCGACGGGCATTCTCCTCCACGATGAGGTCACAGATCTCGACGAGCTGCTGACGTCTAATCAAAGTCCCAGTGGGGTTCATCGGAGAACAAATCACTAAGAGACGAGCTCCCTCAAGATGGGGTCGAAGTGAGCTCGCTGTGGGCATAAAGCCATCTTCTGGGCGACTTGGTATCGAGACCAATTGAGCGCCCACTAGCTGACTAAAATTATCGTTATTCCAACCCGGTGCCGGAGCGAGAACCTTCTCTCCCTCGTTGATGAGACACTGATAAGCAGCGAAGAGTACCGGTCGTGCGCCCGATCCAACAACCACTGAGCTGACTGGATAGTTGAGACCGAATGATCGCTCGTAGTGATCTCGAATCGCTGAGCGAAGCTCGAGTAGGCCATCTGCTGGAGGATAATTTGTCTGGTCATTGGCGAGAGCTTCACGGGCTCCCTCTTTGAGCAGATCAGGAACAGGGAAATGTTTCGGGTTAAAGTCACCCACAGTGAACTGAGTCACATCAGCGCCCGCGGCGATTCTCTCTCTCACTGAGTAAGAGATGGTGAGGATCTTGCTCGCCTTCATCCCGAGCGCGGTCTTGGAGAGGCTCAATGCATTCAGGTCTTGTGAGTCATCTCGGGGCTCAAAATAGGTAGAGAGATCAGTGCTCATAGAGAAGCTCCTTGGGAGAGTCTAATATGTATCGGGGTATATAGATTGAGGTACAAGATTAAGATGGAGAGGGAACATCAAACGGACGGTGTGCCATATAACTTGAACGCACCATCGGCCCTGATTCCACATGCATAAAGCCCATCGATTGCCCGATGGACGCTAACCGCTCAAAAGACTCAGGTGTCACCCAGCGCTCAACGGGTAAGTGCTTGGTCGTCGGTGAGAGGAACTGACCTAAAGAGAGGATCTGGCAACCGACCTCTCTCAGCTGCCACATGACATCCTCAACCTCTTCATCTTCTTCTCCTAAGCCCAGCATTAGGCCGGTTTTAGAGACTACATTTGGATATTCATGAATCCACTGTAGGACGTTGAGGGTCTGTTGGTAATTAGCTTGCGGACGTACTCTTCGATAGAGTCTAGGGATGGTCTCGGTGTTGTGGGCGACAATATGAGGTCCTGCAGCGAGCACCTCTTCGAGAGCCGGCCGGTTCCCTTGAAAATCAGGCACTAAGAGCTCTACTCGAGTCTCAGGAGAAGCCTCTCGAATCGCTCTCACCGTCTCCGCGAAGTGAGCTCCTCCTCCATCGGGGAGATCATCGCGGTTGACGCTAGTGATCACTGCATGTTTAACCTTCATCCGACGAATCGCCTCCGCCGTATGCTCGGGCTCAAGAGGGTCAAGTAGCCGTGGCGCTCCTTTGGTCACTGCACAGAAGCCACAACGTCGGGTACAGATGTCTCCCATTAGCATAAAGGTAGCGGTCCCCGCGCTCCAACACTCATCGATGTTTGGACAACGAGCCTCTTCACAGACCGTCACTAGATCGAGACCACTCTTTAGCTCCTCAATCTCCTTAAAGGTCTCATTACGCTGATAACGCACTCGCAGCCAATCAGGACGTGGGCCCGGCTCTCGCTTACGTACTCGAGGCGCTTTAGTCTGTTGATTCGAGCTTCGTGGCTCGGAGATACCGATGAGGTCACTCATGAGGATTCCTGTTCATTCTGAGTGGCGTTGGCGATCATCTGTTGCAGGTCTTGTAGAGAGCGTTCTATCGGCTCACGCTGAAACAGACGACTAAACTGATTGATAAACTGGTCTTGAACTGTATGAAAGTCAACTAGAGGGTCTTGAGTGACCGGTTCGATCACCGACTTATGGGGAGAGTGTGGAGAGTCAAGCTGAGGATCAAGTTGAGGGTCAAGTTGTGTCCGCTCGGCCCGCAGACTCGTTACGCCTTTATCGATGAGCCCGCAAGGTATAATCAGCTTAAAGTGAGAGAGGTCTGTATTCACATTAAAGCCAATACCATGATGAGTGACCCAACGACTCAGTCGCACACCGACAGCGCCCATCTTTCGATCGAGCTCACCCGGGGAGTCAGCCATTACCCAAGCACCCGGCGCTCCCTCCAAACGCTCACCCACGACCCCATATTCCGCCATCACCGAGATCATCCACTCCTCTAAAGTCCACACGTAGCGGCGGATATCGCGCATATCAACTTTGAGGTCAATGATCGGGTATGCGACGAGCTGTCCTGGTCCATGATAAGTCGCGTCTCCTCCTCGATCAGTTTCGACTAACTCTATACCTTGGATGGAGAGTTCATCATGATCGATCAATAGGCTACCGGCGCCAACATTGCGGCCGTAAGTGATCACCGGATCGTGCTCGAGGAGCAACAAGGTATCATCGATCAGCCCTCTCTTACGGAGCCCTGCAACTTGACGTTGAAGCGCCCAACCCTCACGGTAGGAGATACGTCCTAGACGACAAATGTTGACTTGAGGTCTAGGCTGTTTGAGGGATAAGCTCACTCGCAGAATCTCGATCTTTAATGGGGCAAGGGGTCGGAGCGCTTAGAGCGCTGATTCATCGAAGCTCTCAAGGGTATTTTTGAGGTGCGTCATGAACTGGTCAGCGACCGCGCCATCAATCACGCGATGGTCAAAGCCGAGGGTAAGATAACCGCACAACTTGACCGCAAAGGTATCAACACCTTCAGGCGTCGTAATCACTTTAACCCTCTTCTCAATGGTACCGACTCCTAAGATCGCCACCGAAGGCTGAGGGATAATAGGTGTTCCCCACTGGCTACCAAAGATACCTGGGTTAGTGATAGAGAAGGTAAGTCCCGCCACTTCATCAGGCTTGAGCTTCTTACTTCGTGCTCGGCCGCCTAGATCAGCAATCTTCTTCGAGAGACCAATCATTGAGAGATCGTCAGCATTATGAATCACTGGGACGAGGAGTCCCCAATCTAGAGCGACGGCGATACCGAGATTGATGTCTCCTCGGTAAATGACGTTCTCCCCATCGTGACTAGCATTAACGATCGGGAAGGCCCGGAGAGCTTTCACAGTAGCTGCGGCCAGGAAGGTAGTGAAGGTGAGCTTGGCGCCCCGATCAACGTAAGACTGCTTATAGCGCTTACGTAGTTTGTCTACTTTACCGTAATCAACCTCGAAGCAAGTATGTACATGAGCGCTATACTGCTTCGATTCGACCATACGATCGCTGATCACCTGACGCATCTTGGACATCGGCTCCATGGTGTCGGCATCACGCATCCGAACAGGAACTTTCGGGATACCGAGAGGGACCGCGACGCCAGTAGCTGCTGGCGCTGCTTTAACCTTGGAAGCGGATTGAGCCGCAGGGCTCGCTGCTGGAGCGACCGCTGCTTGAGCGTCTCGTTGGGCGGCGCCGGAGGCGATATATGCCTCGATATCGCGCTTGGTGACTCGGCCATCGAGGCCACTCCCTGTGATACGGGAGATCTCAATCCCATGCTCTGCCGCTATTTTACGAACCACCGGAGTACTGCGAACTCGACGGAGCTCGCTAGCGCTCATCTGAGATCTAGGGAGATCTGCTACTGGCGCCGCTAAAGGGGCTGAAGTGGCAGGTGATGCGCTCACAGGAGCGCTAAGGGCTGCTGAGACTGGGGCTGCTGAGACTGGAGCTGCTGAGACTGGCGCCGCTGAGAGAGATGCCCCTGGAGCACCTATTTTAGCGACGACTACGCCTACCTCTACCGTCTCTCCTTCATTGGTGATGATCTCTAAGAGAACACCCCCTTCTGGGGCCGGGATCTCGGCATCTACTTTATCAGTAGTGATCTCAAAGATAGGCTCATCACGCTCTACGGTGTCGCCAACCTTCTTTAACCAGCGGACAATTGTCCCCTCAGCAACCGACTCTCCCATCTGAGGCATAATGACGTCAAAAGCGGGACCTGCAGCGGCTGGAGCGGTGGCTGCCGCTGGCTGAGCAGCAGTCTCTGTGACCGACTCAGTGGCCGGCGCAGATGGGCTAACCTCACCAGCCTCACCAAGAACGGCGACGACGACACCAACCTCTACGGTGTCACCCTCATGAGCTCGGATCTCCAAGAGTACGCCAGCCTCCGGTGCAGGGATTTCTGCGTCTACTTTGTCTGTGGTGATCTCAAAAATAGGCTCATCGCGCTCTACGGTGTCGCCTACCTTCTTTAACCAGCGAACAATGGTCCCCTCAGCGACCGACTCTCCCATCTGGGGCATGATGACTTGGTGTGCCATTCTTGGCTTCTCCTCTGCTCAAGTGATTACGTGAGTCAGACTCACATATCTGAGTATATTACGATAGACAAAAGTGTAGTTTATGAGTGGTTCTCGTCGCTCATCATGAGAGTCGTTAAGGACGACATTAATAGTTGACCAGATCTCGAGCGGCGTCAATGATCGCTCCAACGCTCGGAGCGAAGACCCCTTCGAGCTGAGCGTGATAAGGGACGGGGGTGTTAGGAGCGGTGAGTCTCTTGACAGGAGCGTCGAGCCACTCGAAGGCTCCCTCTTGAATGAGGGCGGTAATCTCACCGGCGAGGCCGCTATTTTGGGTATCCTCATGAATAATGAGCACCCTCCCACTCTTCTTGACAGCGGCGTTAATCCCCTCTCGATCTAAAGGTGAGAGCGTCCTCAGATCTAGGATCTGCACCTCTATCCCCGAAGCGCTGAGCGTCTCTGCGGCTTCAATGCATCGGTGAACCATCGCTCCATAGGTGATCATCACCATATCTTCACCAGATCGAACTTGGCGTGCTTCACCTAGCTTTGCTAAACGCTCTAACTCTTCACCCACCGGGAGGTGATCTCTGAGCATAGGTGCTCTATACAGCGCTTTATGCTCTATGAATATGACCGGGTCTGGATCAGCGATTGACGCTCTCAGCAGAGCATAAGCGTCGCGTACCGAGCTTGGAGCCACCACCTTAAGCCCAGCGGTCTTGGTAAAATAGACCTCAATACTCTGAGAGTGAAACGGACCACCTCCGACCAGCCCTCCTCCCGGACCTCTGATCACGATAGGGACGCTCGCTCCCCACCGATAATGACATTTAGCGGCAAAGTTGGTGAGCTGATTAAAGCCGCAAGAGATGAAATCCATAAACTGCATCTCTACAACCGGACGCATTCCCATTAACGCGGCACCAATAGCCGCCCCGATGATCCCTCCCTCAGCAATTGGAGTATCGATCACTCTCTCTGCTCCATAACGCTCCAACATTCCCTCTGTGAGCTTGAAGGCTCCTCCATAAGTACCGATATCCTCACCGATCAAAAACAGGTTGGGACGAGATTCAAGCTCATCAGTCAGCGCTGCTCTCAAGGCCTCAAGATAAGTGAGTTCTTTATGTTTTGGATCTAATGTCAATGGTGCCTGTGGTGAGGGAGGGGTCACGCTGCTGCTCCTCGAGGAGAGATCATCTCTAGGTAGGGTGTGAACAGATATTTAAGAGAGCTCAAGGGCAGCTCATCACATGTGAATCGCATGCCCTAATGTAGCATGTGCGGCCTCATGCATAGACTCAGCGAGGGTAGGATGAGCGTGGATAGTGTTCACCAACTCATCAACTGTGCACTCTAGCTTTAAGAGAGGACCCGCCTCGGCGATCAGATCAGTAGCGCGAGGTCCAATAATGTGAACTCCCAAGATCTGATTATATTTTGCCTCAGCGACGATCTTCACGAAGCCTGCAGTTTGGTTGATCACCTTGGCCTTACCGACTGCGCTGAAAGGGAATTTGCCGACTTTAAGCTCATACCCTGCCTCACGCGCTTTGGCCTCTGTTAAGCCGAGACTCCCGATCTCAGGGGAGGAGTATGTACAGCCCGGGACTTGATTGTAGTCGATGGGTTGAGGAGTCTTTCCCGCCATATGTTCTACAGCGAGAATACCCTCAGCGCTCGCGGCGTGAGCCAATAAAGGCTTACCGGCGAGTATGTCACCAATCGCATAAACATTGGGCTCTCCGGTTTGATTATATTCGTTCACGTGAACGAATCCTCGCTCTACCTCAACCTTGGTGCTCTCTAAGCCGAGCCCCTCTGTCACTGGAGCACGACCGACCGCGACGAGGAGGTGGGAAGCGCGTACATCGATCGCTTTCCCTCCGTCTTGAGGCTCAAGTCGAGCGATCACTCCACCCTCCGCCTTCTCGACTTTCGCTAGCTTAGTCGCGGTGTGTACCTTGATCCCTCGTTTGCGATAGATCTTACCGAATTCTTTAGAGACTTCTTCATCTTCTACCGGTACGAGACGATCAGCGAGCTCAACGACGGTGACTTCACAGCCAAAACTTCGGAATACGCTCGCGAACTCAACACCGACAGCGCCAGCGCCGAGAACCAAGAGATGCTTAGGCATGGTCTTAAGCTCTAACATTTCATCACTAGTAAGTACTGAGACCCCATCAACGTCAACGCCTGGTATACGTCGGGGGACTGATCCTGTGGCGAGTAGAACATGCTTGGTCTCTAAATAAAGGTCACCATCAGCGCCGCTTACCTTGACTCGACGCTGTCCTCTAGGCGTGGTCCCCGCTAGGCTACCGAAGCCATAGTGAGTGTCTACTTTATTCTTCTTCATAAGATACTGGACGCCGCCAGCATTTTGACTCACGACCTTCTCTTTGCGCTTAAGCACAGCAGAGAGATCAATGCTAACCTCTCCCACAGAGATACCAAACTCATCGGCGTGACGAGCGTGATCTGCGATTTCAGCAGACTCTAACATACTCTTAGTGGGGATACAGCCTCTAAGGAGACAGGTGCCCCCCAAACGTTGATCTTTCTCAACGATGGCGACCTTCATCCCTAGTTGGCTGGCGCGAATAGCGCTCACATAGCCTCCTGGACCTGCTCCAATCACAACAACATCATACTGATTATTACTCATCTAGAGCGCTCCTTTACCCTAACCAAACTCAACACTGGCCGATCGATGATTGGGTCCCATTAACGGAGACTCTAAATGATCTCACTGGTGATCCCAAAATATGTGGCTGTTTTAACCCTTCCCAAGATAGATTGCAAGCGAGGATGAATGGTTAAGTCCTATTCAAGAGCGTCATCTATAATGAGAGACCTCGCCTCTAGTCTACATCAGGAGTAAAACATAGATCAAACCACCCCTCGTTCTCTTCTGAATCAACTTTTGCAGCTTGAGTAACGTCAGGACTTGACGACGATTCTTCCTGCCTTAGGTTGGCCTCTTGTTGAGAGACCTCTATCAGGCTTTCATCGATCAATCGTTTATAGAGTTTGAGCGCATCTAGAGCGCCGATCGGGTTCATAAATAAAAGAGTATGAAGAGAGGTATAGCCAGCGCATTGCTGAAGCGCGAACGCCACTTCAGAAGAATCACTCGGAAGAGGGGATCGAGTGGCTATTGGACATTCGGTTAGCGGAGGGAACCTCCTCAATAACATTTTTACTTCGTCTTGTTGGCGAAAGGCTTCTAAGAGTAACCCTTGTGTGTCAATATTAAGATTAAGAGGCAAATCTGACTCTAGATAGTCACTCAGTGAAAAGAGATCAAAGTGAGGAGAGGAATCTTCTTCGTTATCCTCATTACGATTACGCATGAGCGCATACTGTAGAGTCAGCAATGCTTGATCTTTAAGCGCTTTAATCAGCTCTTGACGATCGATCACTCCGGAAGAGATGAGTGCATCTCCAAGGCGCTGCCCCTCTAAATTTGAGAGAATCTTACTGAGCCGAAATTCAGTGAGTGAGCCTCGACGAATCAGAATAGCGCCGAGCCTATGGTAAGGGTTTGAGCTGCTCACATAAGCGACATACCCATTAGAAAAATAGAGACTCACCGGGTATCGCCTTATGTCTTCTCGACTGCTGTCTAAACGCAACAGCGCGCGGCGTCGACTCTGATGAAGAAGACTAATAATATCGGTTAATAGTGCATCATCTACGAGGTGACCGCTCATAATATGAGCAGGGGAGGGGACTGAAGCTGGGAGAGACATGTTCTTTTCCTACTCTATCTAGGCGGCTTTGACGACTTTTATGACTTTGTTTACAGAGCATCATGAATACTTCGGCATGACTTGTGCAAGCCTTAGAGAATAGTTTCTTAAACCTATGACCTAAATTCTCCCTTGCAGACCCTCATGAATCGGGTGTAAACAGGCGCACACCAAAAAATAATCTGTTTAGCATATCTCACAAAGTGGAGCACTAGCACTCCACAAGAGATTATCAGATCACATAATTGGTAGCCTATTACTCCAAATGAGCCATACAGCTTCTAGCTGAACAGAGAGTAAGATAATGATCGCAAATAAAAACAGTAGTAGAGCTTCATCCTTACGAGAAAAGTCTCCTGACCAACTGGTGATTTTAGCAGCTGGGATGGGTAGCCGAATCAGAGCAGGGGGCGCAGAGACACCTAAGCCTCTAGTAGACGTTGGTGGTTTATCTCTCCTTAAGAGAGCGATATTAACCGCGACTCGTGCTGGAGTTAAACGCTTCGTCGTTGTCTTAGGTTATGAAGCAGAGCTGATCCATAGCGCCCTGATTGACGACCCACAGCTTGCTCTATTCGAGATCGAGTGGGTACTTCACGAGAGGTATCAACTTAAAAATGGAGTGAGTGTTCTACAAGCTCGTCCATTTGTTGATGGTGAATTCTACCTCACCATGGCTGACCATGTCGTGGAAGCGGACATTTACAAGTTACTAGGCGCACACTCAATGAAGGGTGATCTCGCCTTAGCGGTGGACTACAAGCTAGAGCAAGTGTTCGATATGGATGACGCTACCAAGGTCAAGGTAGGCGTAGAAGATGAAATCTTAGCGATAGATAAAAACCTCAGCGAGTTTGACGCAGTAGACACAGGCGTATTTCGCTGCACTCATGGCTTATTTGATGCATTAGAAGTCGTTTATGATAGAGAAGGTGACGCCTCTCTCAGTCAAGGAGTGAAGGCGCTCGCTGACCAACAGAGAGCCCACACGGTCAGCATCGGTGAGTCATGGTGGCAAGATGTGGATGACCTACTCACTCGTGATGAAGCAGAACGACGATTATTCAAGAGTCTCACTAAAGAGAGCGATGGTTTCGTCAGTAAGACGGTTAATCGACCGATCAGTAAGTGGATTAGCCGTCGATTAATGAAGACTTCGGTCTCTCCGAATCATGTCACAGCGGCGGCTCTGACCATCGGCCTATTAGCCGCTGTATGTAACCTGCTCGCTGATGCTGAGAACCTTTGGCTTGTCGCTTTAGGCGGAGTGCTATTTCAGTTCTCTTCTATCGTAGATGGCTGTGACGGTGAGCTCGCGCGTCTCCGCTTCCAGTTTAGTAAATTTGGTGCTTGGTTCGACACGATCTCTGACGTGATTATCAATCATAGCTACCTCTTTACCTTAGGCGTCGCGGCTTCGT
Source organism: uncultured bacterium (assembly GCA_943788935.1). Taxonomy (GTDB): domain Bacteria; phylum Myxococcota_A; class Bradymonadia; order UBA7976; family VGTA01; genus CAKZRU01. The sequence goes on from CALSSE010000005.1 coordinate 153,983, forward strand.
GTATCACCGGAGAACCGATTTGGAGCTATATTAGCGCCCTCGTCCTCACCCTCAGCGTAATCGTTCTAAAGTCCATGACCAGCGTTCTAAACGCCAAGGGAGAGACCTACCTCCCAGCCATGGAGTGGTCCTATAAAAATGAGGCGGACTGTCAAACCCTCTTCCAGAAGACTTGTAAGCGCTTCGCTTTCATGGCTCGGAGAGATTTTTATGCTTTCGCGTTGATGATTCTATCTTTTGTGGGCGTCATGGCACTCAAAGTGAGCACCATTGGCAGCCTCGTTATCATCGGCTTCGTTTTTGGCCAGCATCTTCGTACCAAGCTCGCTAAAGATCAAGGTCTCTCAGGGACGACTGATCATAGTCAACAGGCCACTGGTCAGCTGACCTCACTCTCAGAGCAGGCGGCGTGATCAAAGGCCCTCTGAACATGGGTGGGAAAGTGAGTGAGTTGAGTCTTCAAACCGGTGAGTTCCTCATTGGCCGCAAAATGGGCGAAGAGTAACTCTAACTCAAAGAGGTCGAGTTCTACGAAGATCATAGTATAGGCAGGGAGGGGCTTAGCGCGCACACGCCGACGACACCGCTCGAATTGATGAAGTAAGGCCGGACGAAGAGTGGGTGACGTCGATCGATAAAGAGCTAAGAGTGCGTGACGAGGAAACAGCTCATGAGTTGCGAGACGCATCATAGGTCGAACCCACGGGCCGCTAAGCTCGATCCGCTCACTCTCGCAAATCGACTCAAAGAGCTCATGACCTCTTGGGCTATGAAACAGCATCGAGAGCCCTCTCTCTAGTTTAGCTTGACGTCGTTTGTCGCATTTTACGCTCTCCGATTGTGGATCGACTTGTCGTACTCTCTTGAACCAAGCGACCAAAGCCTGCTCTAGTTCCCCTACGCTCAACACTCTCATAAGCGGCGCGAGCTGATCAGCCTCATCGGTGGTTAGTTGATCACTCTCCACCATCGAAAATAGCGCCACTCGAATAGAAAAAAGCGAGACAGGGCTGCTCCGTCTCATCACCTCATCAAGAGTAGAAGGAAGTGTAAATAAGAGTGAGCGAGCGTAATCCAAAGAACTAGAAAAGTTCTTGAGAGAGATCGAGCAGAGCGCTTGACTGAGAGACATATCAAGGTCACCGAGCAGCTTGAGTATCGTAGATAAACTTCGCTGATCTAGCCCTTGGCTACTTGAATGGATCGATGAGAGGGGGAGCTGAGCCATAACTTTCTTCATGAGTATATCTCCTCATTACGTGAGTGGGTGAAGAGAGAGCGCTCGTCCATCTTTTGGTGAGGCTCTCATATACCCTCTCTCCAAAAATTTGACTTTGTTGCGTCAAATCAGGATTTATTTTTACTGAAGGGCCCCTGACGTCACCTAACTATATGTTTTTTAAAGATTTAAAAACTCTACTTTTTTATCAAAACTAGATGATGAGGAGTCGTGAGTGCCTCAATTCGACCTTTGAGGCTCGCAGGAAGAGGGATAGATTTGCTCTTGCGAAAGATCTTCTTCCTCGCTGCATCGAGGAAGCGACTCTGATTACTAGAAGTGTTCTCTTGTCTAAATTGAACCTGAATAGGCGTCGACTTGAGCACTAAGGTACGCTTCTTTTGATTAATATACCCTGACGTCTCAATCAACATCCGTCCCGCTTTGACCGCTCGTTTGAGGCTCTTTACTTGACCTTTGGCAAAAGCGGGTACCTTCTTGGTTTTAATCTTTCTACCGTCGAAGTGTAACCAAAAACGAGCTTTATTACCCGCCTCAAAAGTGAGTCCTTCGACTTTAGTGAAAGAGATCTTTCCTCCTAAATACTTTTTATCAAGCTCTCGCCCCTTATAAGTGTAGGGGAGCATCGATTTGATCGCTTTTTGTAAAACGGCTTTACCGATCAAGACCGCTGAACCTTCACCGGTCTGTAGGTGTTGGTGATAAGCTCCGATACTCTGTTGAGCGCTCTTAAGGGCTCGAATCTGTGATCGTTCTCGCGAAATATCAGACTCTAATGACTTAAGTGTCGCTTGTGAAGGCCCACAGGCGCTCAAGAGAATGATAGTGAGTAAAGCGATCGTCGCTGTGACTATTTTATGTAGATTAAATAACATGCTTCACCTCTTATTTAACGCGGAGTGAGTGACGTTTACAACCAGAGCGTGAAGCGCTCTTCGCTGATCCAAAAGTCGCCTGTTTCCCCTTTTTCTTTTTAAAGGGGAGCGGACCAAAACTACTTTTACTCACCGCATATCCACAGCTCAGGGTCAGGTCCTTAGCCATCGCTTTATGTTTCTTTTCGAGACGACCGCTCTTGGAGAAGTCAGCGTTGACCTGGCGAGCGAGCTCCGCCCTCTCGCTAGCGATCTGATCTCGCTCACCGATGAGTTGATCATAGCGCGTCTGCTCCTCAGGCGTAAGTTGTGAACCCGCGCAACCGATTTGACCCATAGTAAGCATAAGTAGACAAGCGATCGAAGAGAGACACAACCTCCTCCAATCGAGTCTTAGGTTAAGATTTTTTTGTTTATCATTCATTTACTATCCTCTCGTTTTATGGAGTCAATCAAGTCATTAGAGTTAATATAAAGGCCAGAGATCTCTATGCATAAAGACCTTATCAATCTTTGATGAAGTGCTCGATCGGTTATCAATCATTCATCGCTTCTCGTATGGAGCCCAATAGGGAATATGATTACCGCTATTCAAAGATTGATAGGGGAGCCAAAAAGCGGGGGAAGAAGGGTCTTGTCCCGCAGGCGCCTCTAGGTCGATCGCGGTGACCCAGATCTGCGGCGTTGGATTCCCCCTCTGACCTTGAACGAGCTGATGCCCATAATCCCTAAAACTACTGAAAGCGAGCCAGATCTTGCCACGGCGATCATGAGGTGACCATTTAGGCCAACTATTCCCTTGGAGCGAACCTCGATTAGCTCGATCTAGCCTGACCGGGGCGCTCTGATCTCCCACGCGCTTTACCCATAGGTCTACATTAGGATTGCCCATGTTCTCGTCATTCATGTTAGGGTTATCACCCTCCACATTGTAAGCGATAAAGGATCCCTCCGGTGAATAGGCAGGACGGGTATTCCATGTCTCACCTTGAGGAGCGATCACCTCAGCAGCTTCTCCCCATGCCGACCCCTGCTGCACCCATTCATAAATAGAGCCACTGCTAATTCCTACGTCAGGGAGAGGGTTAGCGAATCCACTTGGCCCTACGACCGCGACGATTCGGTCTCCCTGCCATGACCAATCAGGAGAGCCTCCTACCGTGCCTTGTGGGAGATTAAGCTCTTCGATGAGCGTTCCATTATTACTGTCCATAATCGTTAGACGTCCCCCATTACCGGCGATAAGTATATTGGGATCTGGAGAAAAGCTAGGGAAGTACCCAATGATACCAGCGGGGTCATAGTTCAGAGCACGGGGATCATCGATCGATGAGGTTGAGAGCTCTCCAAAGGGAGGAAAGGTCGTACGAGTAAAAGCGATCCGTGTCCCATCCCTAGAGAGCGCATGACACGCTGGACAGCTGATCTCCGGCGAGGTTTGGGGAGTGAGGAGAGGCTCAGGCGCTCTCTCGCCAGCGGCGAGCCTCATGATTCCTGAGTCGGTAGTAGACCAGTAATAGACCGCACCGATAAGCTGAGAGGGGTCAGCGATAAGCGATAAACTTGGTCCATCACAACGCTGGCCCATCGGGGTGAGGTAGCTGATCGACCAAGAGCTAGCGCCGTTAAGTCCACTCAGCTTAGCGCTCTCCCATGCGATCCCTTCAGGAGTGAGAATATTGTCATTAGTAAACCATCTCAACTGTGTCTCTCCCGCCGTAGCGGTGATCAGATAGGGAGCTTGACTCTGGCCCTGATTCCATTGAAAACTGAACCCCTGAAGGTTGAGCGGGATGGTCGTGAAGGGCTCTGGATAAATGAAAGAGAGAGGGTCGCATTCATTCGTCGGTATGGCTTGGTCAAAACGCGAAGGACTCTCAGCAGAAACCCCATCAAGAACTACATCTTGAGGAGCGGTCACCGTGACAGTAGCGACCGCCACCAGTACTTCTCCCCCCTCACTCGATTCATACTCAGCAAAGACTTGAGCTTCCCCCGCCATACCGTTCGATTGAAACACTCCATCGATGAGGACACCAAGAGAGCCTGGCGATACCCGCCAGATCAACTCGTTAGGGGTGAGAGGACGCTCTTCGGTGTTCGAGATCAAAGAGACGGTGAAGACTTGGTTAGGTGGTTCAACACCTTCTCGGATGATCAAAAGAGACTCTCTTGGCTCAATCTTAAGTACACTCTCTCCGGCGCTCTCTCCAGCGCTCTCTCCAGCGCTCTCTCCGGCGCTCTCTCCGGCGCTCTCTCCGGCGCTCTCTCCGGCGCTCTCTCCGGCGCTCTCTCCGGCGCTCTCTCCGGCGCTCTCTCCGGCGCTCTCTCCGGCGCTCTCCCCGGCGAGTCTACCGACATCAGTCACCGAAGAATCTTCATGACTAGAACGTCCACTCTCATCACAGGCGCTCATCATACAAAGGGAGCTAAAGATTAAGACTGAGAACCATAGGTTGTTGCTTGGACCGATGATATTCATAGGGCGTTGTACTCGTACAGTAATAGAGTGAAGGAGAGATCAAGCATAAGGATCATCATCTTTAGAGGAATCTTCGTCAGTGTCTTCACTTTGATGACTTGGTTTTAAGTGAGCTCGAACATAGGTATTGATCTTATTGAAGGTACGCGAGATTTTCCCAGCGAATAACGCAGGAAGACTCGATGATGACCTCGAAAACTGTGGAGATGAGAGGGAGCGTTCTCTTGTTCGTGACTCTCGCCATGAGCGTAGGAGGAGCGGGAGGTAAACATAGATCACAGGAGCGATTAAAAATAAGACTAGAGACCATAGCCAACTTACCCCAAAGCGTACAAAAGGGGTGACCGCTCCTCTCAGCTTTGCCTCTCCGTAGAGAATGCCTGCTTCAAAGAGCTTCAGCTGCCCGTGTTGATGACCTTGAGGGTCGATGAGCGTTGTGACGCCAGCTTGACCTACCCGCAGAAGCCATCGACCGGTCTCTACTGCCCGTACAATCGCTCTATTGGTCATATGATGGCTGATCGGAGTCTCTCCAAACCCAGCATCATTGCTTAAAACGATCATTAACCGAGCACCTGCTTGAGCTAATGCTCGTCCTGCGTGCGGATAGATGGATTCAAAACAGATCAGCACTCCGACTGCTCCCCATTTAGTTGGTAAAGGTCGCCACTCTTCACCAGGGGTAAATCGAGCCTCGACACCAGGGACGGTCTTCACTTTCTCATAGCGACCGATCACCCGCTGATCATGTGCTGAGAAGGCTAAATTATACTCCCTCCCATCAGAGTCCATATGCGCTAGACCGCCGATCAGCCAAGGCTCTTGATCGCTCTGTGGTAAGAGCCTCTGACGAAGCTCAGGGGTGTTAATGATCGGCACCCGCAGCGCACTCTCCGCCCATACCATGAGGTCAACACCTTGAGCTCGAGCTTCCTTGACGAGAGTCTCATAGGTCTCAACGACGTCTACACTGAGCCGTGGGTCTGCCTCAGTCGCCTGATAAAACTCATTAGTGAACCCTCCTTGGAGGCCAGCGATCTTAAGTGGGTCCCCATCGACAGAAGGTGGAGAGAGATACCCCCAAGTATAGATCCCGACGATGATCAACAAACCTCCTAGCCCGGTAAAGGCGCGAGTCGCTTTTAAGTGGATACGCTGCCGAGCGAGCCTCGCCTCTCGCTCCTCTGCTGGCTCTTCAGACTGTCGAGAACGACGACTCTTTGTGTCTCTCTCTCCTTCTTCGGAGTGTTCACCTTCTACATCTCCGATCTCCGCTTCAATATCATGAGCGCTGAGGCACATCCAAATCGAGCTAGAGACAAGGGCGACTAAGGCGCTGACCCCTAAGCCTCCCATAACACTCGACCACCCGAGAAGTGGAGTGAACCAAGAAATATCGGCGAGACACCCTACATAGCTAGCGGGGAGCGCGACTGGCCCCACGGTTCTCAACCACTCAGTGAGCGTCCAAATGATCGCTGGCGTGAGGAGCTCATAGACGAGACGTAAAGCATAAGGTAGCTGTGGTGAGATGAATCGACGAACAATATAAATAACCGCCCCAAACAGAGTCATTTGACTCGCCGTATAGAAGCTAAAAGCCCAAAATATCCACCACCCATAGTTGAGCACACCAAAAATATGCACTCCCCCCAAAAAACCAACCCAAGCTCCAAGAGAGACTGCTTCCCCTAGAGACGTCACTGCTCTCAGCGCAAAGAGGAGAGGGAGGTTAGCGATAAGAGCTAAAGGTCCATAAAAGACAAAGGCGGCACCATTTAAGCACCCAGACAGAGTCGCCAAAGCCCACATTAAATGCCTAGGCATTGATGAGATAGACATCACCACCTCCGACTTAATCGAGGAGGTAACCTCATCGAGGGAGCGCTCTGCCAAGAGGGAGGGATCGTGGAAAGAATGACTCCTCGTTGGGGATCTACCCACGCTATTTTATCATAGTAATGACCGACGATCATTGTGGGTAAAGGAGCGGGTGGTGGAGGCCACACAAGAGAGACCTCACCCGCAGCACCGACACCAATACTCTCTATAAAATCAACTCCACGAGAGCGGAGAGCCGTATGCCATTGACCGCGATTCACCTCTGGATCTTTATCGGTCACAAAGGGAGGAGCTGTGCCAATATCTTTACCGAAGCGTTGGGCTAGCTCCCTCCATAATGGCGCTAATCGAGCATCAATGATCGTCACCTCTTGAGGTGGTTTATTAGCCTCTAGAGCAAGTAATATGCTCTGATGTGCCTGATACACCCTTTTTGTCCCATGGGTCGTGAGATTAATATTAAGCTGCTCTTGAGCTCTATTAACGACGAAGCCTATATATCCTAAGCTGGCCATAAAAAACAATCCCGAGAGTACAACAGTCCAAGAGATTTCAGGTAATAATGAGACCGCCCGCCAAACAGAAAACCCCTTCTCTCCCTGAACACGCTTCCTACTCTTTGATCGTTTTTTTTTCTTACGCGGAGAAGACTTTCGTCTCTTAGATCTCTCGCGCTGTTTATCTTCGCTCATCACACGCTCACGATCGTGAAGGTCTAGCGTTTAAGGCTGACATCCTGACTCATAAGTCGCGCCATTAGGACAGCTCCCCTCAGAGAGAGGGCCTATGGAATCAGGGATCTCAGAGTGCTGAACAATTAGACCATTAGGATCACCATCGGGAGACCGATTGGCGCTAATTCCGCTATCGATGAGTGATGAGGAAGCACTGAAACTATTAATAAGGACCTCTCCTCTCTTAAGCTCGACGAGTAAGTCACTTGAATTCGTTATCCCGAATGTTCCACTCGATAACGTAGAGAGATCACCAGTCGGTGGGCTCGTCCATCGCCATTGGTCAACCGATCGCTGGTTAAAGAGTACGAGAGCGCTATGAGGGGCCATACAGCCAGTAGAGAAGATCACCTCTTCTGTCCCTCCTTCCCATAGAGTAAGTCCCTCAAATGCGAGGTAGTCATCGGTCACATTAAGGACCTCTACCCACTCATTTCGATCACTAGACTCATTACCCTCGGGATTAGCGAGGACCTCATTGATGACCAATTGGCCAGCGATTGGCGTTAAACAGACTGGAATATCCGACCCCATGTCGTCGGTTCCTATTTCCATGTCGTCGGTCCCTATTCCCATGTCGTCGGTCCCTATTCCCATGTCATCGGTCCCTATTCCCATGTCATCGGTCCCTATTCCCATGTCATCGGTCATCATCCCCATGTCATCGGTCATCATCCCCATGTCGTCGGTCATCATCCCCATGTCATCGGTCATCATCCCCATGTCGTCGGTCATCATCCCCATGTCATCGGTCATCATCCCCATGTCATCGGTCATCATCCCCATGTCATCGGTCATCATCCCCATGTCATCGGTCATCATCCCCATGTCATCGGTCATCATCCCCATGTCATCGGTCATCATCCCCATGTCATCGGTCATCATCCCCATGTCATCGGTCATCATCCCCATGTCATCGGTCATCATCCCCATGTCATCGGTCATCATATCTGGGACCTCAACAAAACAGTCTTCAAACAGTGAGCCTCCATTAGCGCAACGCCCCGGTGACTGCTCAAGCTCTTCATTAAGCTCAGTATGTAGAGAGACCTCTTCAGTCTCAGAATCAAAATCCGGAACGCGGTTCACGCTCACCCCTTCCTCAATCAGAGCAACGAGACCGGAGAAGCTGCTGATGACAATCTCCGTATCACTCTCATCTTGCATGCTCCCATTTTCTACGCTCAGCGTGAATTCAAAGTCACTAGAGTTAGTGAACTGAAAGCTGCGCTTCTCGTAGGCGAGCCCATCAACATCTGCTGTCCACTGCCACAGAGACTCATCGTCGTAAAGGGCACCCACGCTCTTCGCAGGCATACAACCACCGCGGAAGAACACTTGATCACGCTCCTTGTATCGGAAGGTGAGTCCCCCTAAGTACAACGCGCGATCAGTGATATTCGCTAACTCTACATACTCATCTGTAGACTCATCTCCTGCTGGGTCAATCATCACCTCATTGATCACGAGTTCACCGATCTGAGGAGGGTCACAAGGAGGCGGTACATCGCTCCCTGCCATCACTCCAGCAGGAGAGCCTCCCATCTCTCCACTGAGCGCTCCTGCCGTCTCTCCAGCAGGAGAGCCGGCGATGTCTCCACCGGGCATCCCCGCCATCTCTCCGGCCATCTCTCCGGCCATCTCTCCAGCGATCATTGAAGGGCAGCCCTGTTCGAGGAGTCCTCCAGTGGCACAAAGACTCGGTGAAGAGCTCAGCGATGACAGCTCCGTGTGAAGAGTGATCATCTCCCCCTCTAGATCAGGGGATCGGTTGAGGCTGATCCCTGACTCAACCAAGTTACTCTCTCCACTCACTTCGTTTAAGACCGTGTCAGCGTCATTCTTCAGCTCAAAGTGGAAGTCACCGCTATTGCTAAAGCGAAAAGCGCTCTTGGTATACTCTAGGCCACCTGGCGGAGAAGACCACAGCCATTCTTCTTCGGAGGAGAAGAGCGCTACCATACTCAAAGCGGCCATACATCCGCGAGTGAATACGACCTTCTCCGAACCATTATAGATGAGTTTTAGCCCGCTGAGGTCGAGAGCGTCAGAGGTTAGATTGACAATCTCTACGAATTCAAAGCGATTCTCATCACCTTCGGGATCGATCATGAACTCATTAATCCACAGCTCTCCGACCAGTGGAGCTCTACACTCACTCGGTCCGTCTCCTCCAGCCCTCTCTCCACCAATGATCCCCTCTCCTCCCTGAGCTCCTGCGAATAGACCGCCTTCTACGCCAGCGCTCTCTCCTGCTTGATCATCTGCAACACAGGCACAGATAGAGTCTGTCACGCAGGTAGCGACCTCTCGCTCTCCACATATTCGTTGGCAACGATCCCCAATCACGCCACACTCATCATCTTCACAGGCGATCAGCCCAAGAGTGAGGGACATATATAAGCTGGTTAAAAGTAAGGGTCGTGTTCGCGAATAGATATTCATAATAAAGCCAATGATCAGAGGTGAAAATGCCTAGAGAGCTCAGCGAACGATCAACCACCACGTTAAACCGCTAGTGAGCATAAGACCGCTTGTCGTCCATAAGATGTCTGACGTCTCTTGATCTCTATTCATGTCACGGATCAAGAATCGATACTCATCATATCCCATAGCGCTGCCATCAGTTAGCGCTAAATCATCTGCTTGGTTACGAGAGTTCAAAGCTCTATATCCAAAGTAGCCTGCGAGCACCCCTGTAAGCATCCCCGCGCTCATCAAACCCCATGCAGGCCATAAATCGGTAGCGCTGACTCGACCGCGAACAGGCTTTAGAAAGAAGTTAAGCTTTTGATTCTGTCCTTCAGAGACCGATACTTGATGTCGCTCATCGAGGTAACCTTTGAACTTGATCTCAAGAGAATGGCTGCCTTTAGAGACAGGAAATGAAATCACTGGGCTCTGACCAATAAACTCATTATCCAAGATTATGTTCGCGCTTTTAGGTGTGGTACGCAGACTGATCAGACCACCCATTCCTTGAGGAATCATCCGCACTTGAAGTTTAAGTTGAGCGCCAGGGACAGCGTTCACCGACCGTGAAACCGGGACATGGCCATCAAGTTCAAAATCAAATTGACGACGTCCCGGCGCCACTTGTCCTTCCCAAGGTGCTTGACCTAAAGATCGCCCATCTAAACGAAGATTGGCGCCCGAGGGATATGTCCTCACGAAGGCTCTAATCTGGTTCATTTGAATTTGCGCTTCACTCACACAACTCGCGGCTGCTTCTCTCGCTTGAGGAGTGAGCAGAGGTGAAGCGAGCGCTCTTGAGCAGGCATTAAAAGCGCTCTGACTCTCTCCGAGTTGTAGCTCCGCCTTAGCTAAATTGATCAATAAGTCCGGATGATCAATAATGGTTAAAGCCTCTCGGTATAGCTCCGTCGCCACATGATACTTACCCTCAGAGATCATCTGCTTGGCCTCTTTATCGAGCTCGACAGCACGTGAGACATCATCTGCCGATTGAGCGAACGCTGAGTGATCGAAGAGGCAGGGGGCGAGATAAGTGGATATTATCACCAGACTAATAGAGACCAACAGAGCACATGACCTTATGGAGAGCATGAGCTTAAGGGCAATAGAGAGTAGAGAGATCATCACAGGATAGCGGTGCATTATTATGATACGCACTTTCAGTAAAACTATTAAAGCGTTAGGTGCAGAGAGGAGTCGCCTCATCAAGCATACCTTAACTTAGCGATGATATACTATGGTAGGAGCGCAAACTTGTCTAGCAGATCGCAGAGTAAAACGATTGCGCCTCAAAGGTAAAACCGACAAGATGGTGTTATGAAATACACATTGAGATGACTCGAATCAAGCAAAGTAAGGTTTTACGCACATGCCCTCAAAAGCACACCTCTTCACCACCTCTATAAGTCAATCTCTCAGCAGTGCTTTGATCCGATTTAACGCGCTTATCTTTACGGGTCTCTTATGGGGGCTTAGCAACGCCTGGGGGGCCGGCTTAACGATCCCCGATAATGGAAGCGTCGCTACCGCTAGAGGAGGGGCCTCTGTCTCGGGAATTAACGATCCGACAGCAGGTTTCTTAAACCCTAGCTTACTCTCACGTCAAAGTGGGCTTAGGCTCTCTTACAACCATAACCTCATCCTCTCTCATATTCATTTCACTCGCACACCAAGCGTGATCCCAGATCCTTATGATTATGAGCAAGACCCCGAGTTCAGCGCTGGAGAGATTGGCGTAGGGAGCGCTCAAAACCAAACCCCACTCTTCCCCATCAACGGGACACTAGCGATGAGCTATCAACTAGAGTCGGGGACCACCTTAGGCTTCTCGATTTATGGACCCAATAGTGGTGGGGCTTCCCAATATCCTATGCAAGGTTCTCAGAGATATATGATGACCGAATTTAGTGGTCTGCTCGGCTTTGTAGGAGCGAGCGTCGCTCACGGTGGAGATCACTGGGGGATCGGAACAACTCTTCAGCTCGCGTCTATGTTGAACATGAACTACAAAATGGTCGTTGATGGAACGAGCTCTTCAACGATTAACCCTAACGTGAGCAGCTTGGATGTGGAAGCAGAGATCGATGTGAGCGCTCCTTCTGAATTCACCGCGATCATCGGGGGATGGTATCGAATTACCGATCATCTTGAGATCGCCGCTTCTGGTAGAATCTTACCTATTCACTTCAAGGCGAGCGGAGATGTAAAAGTGGATAATACTCCTAATATTACCCGCTTTCCCTCTGACAGCTTAGCGATCGAAGGTGGCGATGCTTCCTTTAACTTTACTCTACCTCAGACGGCCCGTTTGGGACTCCGCTACTTTGAGGCTGATGACCAAGGCGAAGAGCTCTTTGATGTTGAACTCGCTGTCGTCTATGAGAGATGGAGTGAGATGGATGAGCTCAAGATCAACCTTGAGGGATACGTCATGGCCTTAAGCGCAGATCTACAAGACGTAGTGATCGCCAAGAAATGGCGAGATACTCTCAGCGCACGACTCGGTGGGAGCAGACAGGTACACCCTGACTTGAAGATTCATTTGGGGGCCTTTGTAGAACAAGGGGCAACTCCTCGACAATACGCCAACATTGATTTCCCCTCCTATGATCGATTCGGCGTCGCCTCAGGGCTAAGTTACCAAGTCATCTCATCAATAGAGCTCGTGGTCGGCTACCTCCACATTTTTGAGCATCAGGTCACGGTCGATGAATCTGAGGGGAAAATTTTTCAACAACGCCCAATCGCTCCTTGTCCCGAGCGATGTGGTATGAACGAGACGGGTCAGAGCTATTCAGGAGCTCCCGCTAACGCCGGAGTACATCGAGTCAGCTTTCAGAGCTTTACTCTCGGTATGAACGCTTCTTTTTAGATGGTCGACCCCCTGTCTATGAGGGGGTAAGATAAGGAAATAATGATGAGCGGATCAAAGAAGAAGATCATTCGATCCCTATGGATATTAATGATCTGCGCTATGGTCTCATTTAGCGCAGCGTTTGCCTTTGTTCGATCATACACTTCGACAGGTGCTCCAACCTCTTGGTTTACACAATGCATACCCATTTGGCTCTATAACCAAGAGAGCCTGACCATCACTCAGGTCGCTGTCGAAGATGATTTACAGCGAGCTTTAGCTGAGTGGGAAGGTGTTAGCTGTACCGACCTATCTTTCGCTTACCAAGGGGTCACGACTCTCGACTTAATCGGTTTTGACCCGAGTGAAGGCGCGCTGAATCAAAACACTGTGAGCTTTGTACAAGAGCGCTCCAATTGGCTCACTGATCCATTAGCTGTTGCTCTAACGACAGTCACCTCCTGCCAAAATGAGACCGAGGTCTGTGCTGAGGGTGCCACAATCGATGCTGATATAGAGATCAATGAGGCCTATTATGTCTTCACCGCGAGTGAGGCAGAACCTCAAGAGCGTCGAATGGATCTCTTGAGTATCCTCACCCACGAATTCGGTCACCTAATCGGCCTCGATCATCCCCCTCTCCCTGAAGCGACAATGTATATGTCTTCAGTGGAAGGAGAGATTAAAAAGCGAGACCTCGCTCCTGACGATGAACAAGGGGTTTGTGAGCTCTTTCCCCTTGGCGACCGTCGACAGTGTCTCCTAGACAGCTATAACATACAGACCGGACTCCCCGTTGTAGAAGAACAAGTGGTATCGAGTGACGAGGGAGGGTGCGCTCACGCACAACCAAGAGGGATCGCTATACTTTTCTACTTGCTATTAAGCTCTAGTTTTATCAGAGCCTTGAGAAATAAATATGTACAGTCAGAGAGAGATTACTTGAGTTGATCAAGGAGAAGAAGCTCAGCATGACAGACCAAGCGTCATCTATAAGAGAGTTACAGGCTCAAGATCATCAAGTCGCAGTCAATCCAACCTATGGACACTTGCTCAACGCTAGTCGCCTAGAGGGTGAACAGCTTGTTCACTGTAAAGGGGATCACTTTGACATCCAAGAGCTACTCTTAGATCAAGAACGCGCTGAACGCTTCTGTGGTGAGAGCAGAGGGATGGTGAACCGATCGTGCGACTGCGAAAGAATGATGGATTATGTATTTGAGAGATAGGCTCCGCGAAGGGTCAGAGGTTATGATGTCTAAATTACGTGCGTTTATTCTAATGTTAACGAGTGGGCGTCCAAGTAGGGTTAACCATCGTTTCTCTTCTTCTCTCTCTTCTTCTCTAGTTCGACTCCTCTGCCTCTGCGCGCTCTCGACGCAAGTGGGGTGTGATGAAGAGAGCCTCAAGAAGTTTGGGGAGAGTCTCAATCAAGACTGCATAGAGACCGCGGTCGCCCTTGATGAAGCGCTCTCTAAGGAGGGGAGGCTAGAAGAGGAGATTCAAGAAGAGGCGCCCTTCCCAATGACGCTATTGCTCAGTCAAGACAGCCTAAACGCTTTATTTCGTTCAGTCGCTGAGCAGTCACTAGAGCCGATCTCCTTAACCTTGGGTGAGCTCTTGGGTTTTGAAGTGACCGCTACAGTCACCCCCGCTCTCCCCTTGATTCGTATCGAGGCAGTGGAGGACTGTGAGACCTGCATTGTCACCGAAGTCAGCTTTGGTCTCTCTCTTGACGTGGCTGGATTCAGCTTAGGTGCGGAAGGAGACGCGACTTATCAATTCCCTGTGCGTATCGAAGCCGAAGGAGTTGAGCTGAGTCGAGTATTGGCAGATTTCGATCGCTCGCTATTCCAACAACTCGATTTGAGAGTCACCGAGGAGTTAGAGTTTGAATTACCCTTTGTAGAGCTCACTACCAACGATGTGATCGATTACGCTGAACCTTATTTAACCGACTATTTAAATGAGCTGGTTCAAGACAGCTATGGGACGACTGAGCTCTTCGCTCTAAAACCGTGGTCATTTGGTAATGGGGCGATTAAATTACTGGGGCGGGGCCCCATTCTCTACCCCGAGCATAAGACGCTCCTCATCGGCCTTCACAGTAATTTACGTTTACCCGAAGACGCTAGCGTAGACATCTCACCGACCCTGCCCGAGGGGGTAGACCTTGGGCTTCAATTTCACCCCGGCCTCCTACAGAGTATTCTCCAGCGGATGCTCTATGAGGGGGAAATCAGTCGCAGCTACGAGGGAGACAATGAGGGAGACAATGAGGGAGACAATGAGGGAGACAATGAGGGAGACAATGAGTCACTCGACGCGGAGATGAGCGATGAAGAGGAGGGGATGAAGGTCACTCTCAGCACTTTCACCCAGTCTTCTGAACAAGAGGGGATGCTCAGCGCTGGCTTTACCTTATGGCAAACAGATAGCGGGATCTGTGGTTCAGCAGAGCTCCTCGCAGACATCTCCGCCGCTGTCGGTGAAGGCGGTCTTCAGCTAAGCGTTGACTCTTTAAGGGTAGAGCGAGGTGAGGGTCTTTTTGGCCTCATCGCCGAAGAGGCTTCCGATTGGGTAAATAGCGATTTTATGGAAGACATCCTCACTTATTCCGAGTTATCATTGAACTATAATCAATTGAATTTACCCAATGACAGCACTGCTCACTTATCTGCCGAGAGCTACTCTCTACGGCTCGACGGATCAGGTTTCCGTATCCTCCTCAATATTGATGAGGTCCTTAGCGCTGATCCTTAGTCAAGCGTCTCAACGTCATCATATGATAAGTTTATCGACCTAAGTCGATGATTAGATCAATAATGTTTGATATATAAACAAGACATGACAAGACAAGATAAGATAAGACGAGACGAGATAAGACGAGATAAGACCCGACAAGGCAAGGAGTTAATGAGCGATGTTAAAAGGTCTAGTAATCGCCCCTCTCTCTATGTCTCTGCTATCTATCTATAGCCTCGCTCGACTTAACCAATCTTCCGAGCTAGAGCTGATCACTATTAATCTGTGCTTCATCCTCTTGATTTTATTTCCACGAATACGCTCTAAGTTACTGCGCAGGCGCACCTTTGTTAATGCTTGGATGAAAGAGGGGCATTGGCTACAAGAGCTGTTACAAGGAGGGGCCCTATATATGGTCTTACAGCTCATCATTTCCCTCCCCGTTGCCTTTGTACTCCTCATCGAGCTTCAGCATATTCGACTCAACAGTTGGTACTTTTTAATCCCTCTGTCATTAGTGGCTGCGTCGACTCAATTGATCATTAATCAACAGCTCTCAGGAGTACTCAAATCTTTCGCGGCGAGCGTTCTCGCTCGGGAGTGGTCAACTTATATTTTTATGGGAGGAAGCGCACTTATCTTGGGATACCAAGCGTTGTATACAGTCCGCCCTGACCTCAGCGACCGATCCCTACAAGATGCGATGCAGTTTATCAACGAGACCACCCCCAACCTCTCCTCAGGGTTCCTAGGCGACTTAATGTTCTTAAGTTCACTTAAGGAGACCGCCTTTTGGTGGACGATCATTAAGACCCCAGAGCTACTGTCGAGCTTACCCTCTACCATCGTTGGACTCTGCCAAGCGGGTCTAGCCGGTATCTACACTTTATACCAAATCTCAATAGTGTACGCTCTTGGACAACTCTTCGCCGGCATCCTCGAGCTCTCTGATTCAACTTTTTACGCTTTCATCGAAGGTAGACAATCAAAGACCCCGAGCGCTACACAGACCCCGAGTATTACAGAGAGCGAGTCCCAATGAATCATCAACAAAATAATGAGGTTGAGGAGAGCGTCAATCGAGGGTTTAGTCGAGGTTTTTGGGGAACCTTAATCACTCTGATCATCTTGGTGGGCTCTGTCGAGTTCTATGGGGCGATCGCCCTACATGAACAGATTAAAGAGGTGATCGACCCCAACGCAGCACAGCGATCGAAGAGATCATCTACCGAGCCTCTCTCCAATGACCTCCCAGCTCGTTCATCTTCTTGGAGGAATCGTCTCATCTCCGAAACTTTCCGATCAGCAAGTGGCGAATACCAATCCCTCACTCAAGAGCTAAAGACCTCTATAAAGAGCTCTTTCAAGCGCTCAAGAGCGAAAGTAGATGATCAAGTAGATGCTTGGGCTGATTGGTACTTCTCTGTCATCGGTGAGTATGCTCGATTAGGTCATTTAGGCGCTCAAGCTCTCGGGAAGAGTAACCTTGAAGACTATATGATCACCCAACTCTCTGAGCGAGTATTTGGCCCAGCAGCGGTCTTCAAAGACCTCGCTGAGCTCAATCGTGAAGTAGAGCGGCGTTTTTCGGAGAGACACCGAGAGGTGATTAGTCACTTAGAAAAAGTGGTTAAGTCTGATCCTAACGCTCATTCAGAGACCATGAGTGATGAAGATCGACGTTTCGTTAATACTAGATTACAACAGTTAGAATCGCTTAATCATGTTGCTACTTTAACGCCTCTAGGACTCGCGACGAAGCTAACCTCTCTCGGAGGGGTAAAGGCAGGACTCAAATTTCTCGCCTCACGAGCAGCGACCAAGGCGACCTCAGCGGGGGCGATCAAAATCGTTGCCTCTGGTGGTGCCAAGGGAGCCATCGCTGGTGGAACTAAAGCGGTTATCGCCGGCGGCGCTAAAGTCGGCGCTAAAGTCGGCGCTAAAGTCGGCGCTAAAGCCGGCGCTAAAGTCGGCGCTAAAGCCGGCGCCTTAGCGACGGGGACCAGCGCAGCTATACTCTGTTCACCACTTGGTCCCATCGCCGCGATTTGCGGAGTAACCGCAGGTGTTGTCACTTGGTTTGCCGTAGACAAAGTGATCGTCGAGGTCGACGAGCTGATTAACCGTGAGCAGTTTGTCGCTGACACTCGCCGTGAGCTCTCAGCACTGATGGATACCCTTCAGTCCGAAGTCGAGAGTGACTTAGATCTCTATCACAGTCAGATCTTACATACCATCCTCTCCGAGAGAGCGGAGGAGCTTGACCAACAGCCTCGCCCGACTCGACTCATTGATCAGATCTCATCTCCAAACACTCAGAAAAGAGACTCAGAAAAGAGCCACCGATGAGCCCCGCTAAACAGCCCTCGAGTTCACATCCCCTCATTGACGCGCTTCACCAAGAAGAAGCGACTCATCGTCTCCTCGACCTCAGCTTAGAACACCTCCTCGATCTACCGATAGAGAGTTGGCTCGATATTGAGGTATTCTATGAGAGCATTCAAACAGTCTATCAGCCCCAAGTCGCTAAACAGCTCCTCCTCGAGTGGCTCCCTCGACTCATTGAGAGCTCTAGTGACTTGAGTGAACTCGGGGGACGGCCGCTGAGCGGATGGCTCACTCCCGATTTGGACGCCGAGCTGAGGTCATTAGCCGCGAGGGCAAAACTCCTCACCGCTTCTCGTATTCAAGAGTTTGTGACTCACCCACTCACTCATCATATTACTCAAGCCTTTGTGGAAGAAACCCTGCAAAGATTTATTCAAAGGGTCAAGCCGAGCGGAGAAGGAGGCGGCTTATTGGGGGTCGCTAGTCGAGGTGCTCTAGGGTGGGCGAGCAAGGCGAGCAGGGGGGCGCTAAGTGGAATCGGAGAGCAGCTACAAGGTCATTTAGGATCTCTTACTAAAGACTTTGTCAACGCCTCAATGAGCGTTCTTCTCGAGCAACTCGGGCAGATAATCGGCACAAAAGAGGTCGCACAGAGGCTCGCTGAAGCCCAACTCTCACTCTATGACGAGTTCAGAGGAACCCCTCCTAGTCAGCTCTTTCAAAAATATGGTATTTGGCTCAATAAAGCTGAGGATGAGACCTCTGTACACACTGCCGTTCAAGAATGGGCAGAGCTAATCTCTGATTGGATCTCTAGCCTCCTAGAGCTTCCCGAACTCGAGAGCCTCGCCGGTAAAGTTCACCAAGACCTGATCACCGCTTTGAGCCAACGCACGCCACGTGACATCATAAATGATAACGACACGATAGAGAATATTAAAGCTCAGATCAGTACCTCATTAAGGCCGATCATCACCAATATTGCATCAAGTGACTCCTTTGCCAAGTGGTGTGATGACTATCTCTAAGCTGATTATTTATCGCGAACTCAATCAATGGGATAGACTACATCGCTAGAGCTTTGATAAGGTGGGCTAAAGGTACTTATCAGTCTGTTCTTAGAGAGAGAGGAAGATCTTGATATATCGACTATTAAAGCTCTTTATTGTACTAAATATTATTTTAAGCTCCTTCTTAATGTACCCGTTAGGTGGACACGCTCAAGGTATACAGTGTGAACAGCCAAACGCCTTGATCATCCTCGACCGCTCAGGGAGTATGAACGCTGATGATAAATGGGGGATGGCGGTCGGAGCGATCCATGACCTCACTCTTGCCTATGATGCGGCGGTCCGATTTGGACTCTCTTATTTCCCCACTGACGGAGGATGTGGAGTAAATAATAATCTACTTCAAGGAGTCGCTCCCAATAATGGAGGAGCGATCCGTGGGTCTTTACAACAGCTTGGTAATCCTCCACGAGGAGCAGATACCCCGATCGCTGGCTCGCTCGTAGAGGGAATAAACTACCTCAGAAATCTCAATGATGTGAACCGGCAAAATGTGATCATACTTATCACTGATGGTGATCAGACCTGCGGTGGAGCAGGGAATCAAGTCGATCGGGCACAAGAAGCTTTTAACGCAGGTTTTCCTGTCTATGTGATCAGCTTTGGTCGAGGGATCAGTAATACTCGTATTCTGACCGATATGGCGAGAGCTGGCGGCACAGATGATTACTTTCAAGCTGATAATGGATCAGAGCTCATCCAACGTCTGATCGAGATTGTTCAGAGAACAACCGCCGAGGGTTGTGATGGTCGTGATAACGACTGTGATGGCTTCATTGATGAGCGTATCCCGCCTCAGCCCTGCGAGACCATGTGCGGTCGAGGAGAGAAGATCTGCGTCGATGGTCAACTCAGCGACTGTATCGGAGGAGAGATCCCTGCTGATGAATGTGATGGCATCGATAATGACTGCGACAACTTGATCGATGAGACCGGTTTTGGGGACTGTACCACGGAGAGCGGCAACCCAGGAACTGCGCTCTGTCTTGAAGGTGGAGTCGTAGATGAAGACTGTACTCCCGATGACCCCAACCGTGAAGAAATCTGTGATGGGCGTGATAACAACGAGAACGGTGAAATCGATGAAAACACTGATGAAGAATGCTCAGTTGAGTGTCATTTCGGTCGTCGTCGTTGCGTAGAAGGAATGCTGTTGAGCTGTAGCGCGCCGCCAGTAGGACCTGAGGTATGTAATGGCTATGATGACGACTGTGATGGTCTTATTGACGAAATGGCGATGTGTGTCGGCGAAGAGGTCTGTGGCGAGACAGGTGAGTGCTTAGTCCCTTGTGATAACGGGGAATGTTTTGGTGATTTCCGTTGTGATGAGAATAACATCTGCCAGCGACGACCTTGCCCAACACCTTGCAGTGATGGCGAGCGCTGTATTAATCAGATATGTGTCACGCCCTGCGTCGTTGATTCTCAATGTCAAAACACAGAAGAGTGCGACTCCAATCTAAGGCGCTGCGTTCCCAACGGGACAGCGACCCCCGAAGAGATTATGAGCGAGCCAGGCGGAGAGAGCGCTGGGTCAGAGGTCTCTGGTGGAGCAGAGATTTCTGCAGGCTCTGCAGCGGGCGGTATGAGCGGAGGGGGAGACACTGCAGGTTTTGTGGTCGCCCCTCCGCCTGCTGACACTGCCCAAGAGCCTTCACCCAAAAGCTCAGGGAGCAGTTGTGATCAAGGAGCGAGGCTTCCCTCTCCTCTCGCTCTCTTCATCACTCTAGGGTTAGCGATCATCTATCGTAGGCGTAAGCTCACGAGTGGACACACTCGATGATCACCGACCTTATCTTTGCTACACTGATCCTCGCCCTCGGTTTCTCTTTCTACAGGTCAAAGCAGTATCTTTCGCTCGGGCTCACCATTGGACTCGGGCTTTTAGGTCGAGGCATAGGCGCCTGGCTCATCACCCCTCAAGCCTCTCTCAGCGAGCTTCTCTTCGGTTTAGCAGGGGAATGGAGCCCCACCACATCTCTAGTCTCGGTGAGCGTCGCTGTTCTCTTGGTGAACATCGGTTTAAGTGTATTACAGTGGCTATCGCCAAAAACTAGCGATGGTCACTCTGCCGGAGAGCGAGAGATCTCCCTCATTATCACTGCGCTCCCCCTCACCACCTTAATGTGCCTACTCTGTGTAAATGTAGCGATCTTTGGCGATGGAACGCTCGGCGGTCCTAACCAGCTCGCCTTACTGCTCTCTGCGGGGGTCGCCACACTGCTCGCTAGAGCGCATGGAGTGAGTGGCGAGGCTCTCTTGAGCGGAGTAAAACGCTCTGTCTCTGATACCCTCGAAGCCCTATTCATTTTACTCTTAATCGGAGCGCTCGCCGGGACTTGGATGCTCTCGGGAGTTGTCCCCGCCATGATTGACTACGGATTAGTCATCATGTCTCCATCTTACTTCCTCATCGCGACTTGCGCCCTCTGCGCCTTAGTCTCGCTCGCCTCTGGAAGTTCTTGGTCGACGATAGCGACTGTTGGTGTAGCGTTGATGAGCGTCGGTCAAGCCCTCGGATTCTCTCCTGGTCTATGCGCGGGAGCGATCATCTCTGGCGCTTATTTTGGAGATAAGCTCTCCCCGCTCTCCGATACAACCAACCTAGCACCCGCGATGGCCGGAGGCTCACTCATCCCTCATATAAGAGCAATGCTCTGGACAACAACTCCAGCGTTTATTGGAGCCTTAATCATCTTTGGAGCTTTAGGACTTGGCGCTAATCAAGCCGTTGATACCGCCAAAATAACGAGTATTCAAAGCGGACTCAGAGAGCATGTATGGATCCACCCCATCCTCTTTATCGTCCCAATGAGTGTGGGAGTGCTCATCGCCAAGCGCGCTCCTACCTTAGCGACATTGGCCTTTGGAGCCATCTTTGGAGGCGTCGTCGCCGTCTTTGCTCAACCCGCTCTGATCGAACAGCTCGCGGGACAAGGTGGTCTAATCGGTGGTTTTAAGGCGGTGATGATGGCGATGTCGAGTAAGATCCAGCTCCCCGCCAGCGACCCAACCGTAAGTGACTTGTTGAGTGCTAAGGGGATGCAAGGGATGCTCGGTACAGTGTGGCTTATCCTCTGTGCTTTGGCCTTTGGAGGAGTGATGGAGCGATCAGGCTTCCTCGAGGTGATCAGTCGAGCGCTCCTCCGTAAAGTGACGACTGATCGGGGCTTAGTAGGCGCGACGACCGCTACTAGTGTCTTTTTAAATGTGACCGCTTCGGATCAGTACCTAGCGATCGTGGTCCCCGGACGTATGTACCGGCAGAGCTATGAAGAGCGTGGTTTAGCTCCTGAAGCCTTGAGTCGAACCTTAGAAGATGCCGGTACTGTGACCTCGGTGCTTATTCCTTGGAACACCTGTGGAGCGGCTCAAGCGAGCGTCTTAGGTGTGGCTACCCTAGCCTATGCCCCTTTTTGCTTCTTCAATATCCTCAGCCCACTCATGACGATTCTCTTTGCGGTAATGGGGTGGCGACAGCCACGACTTGATCCCACCGCGATAAGAGCTTCATCGACTGATCGTGATGAGTAGTGGCTCGCCTAATGAGAGCCTCCCTTGATGAGAGCCTCCTTTCATGCACCCTTCCTCTCATCCTTTTTGAGCCTAAGACTACTTAACCCATTTAGACTAAACTAATGAAATTAAACAAAAATATAGAGAGGGGCTTATGTTGACCAAAAATGCATCATATACTGACGTGATCCTGTCTCTTAAAGAGCAGATTAAACCTAAAACATCCATCACCTCTCCACTCATTTGGCTGGTGCTGCTCTCACCCCTTTGCTTTTCTGCTGCTTGCGATGACGCTGAACCTGCCCCTCCCTTCCCTGCGATAATGGGGGGTGGAGGCGATCTCCCGCTAGCAGGTTATCAAATGCCCGCTGGTGAGGCCGCTGGCGAAGCCGCTGGTGAATCCGCTGGCGAGACCGCTGGCGAGACCGCTGGCGAGGCCGCTGGTGAATCCGCTGGTGAATCCGCTGGTGAATCCGCTGGTGAATCCGCTGGCGAGACTGCTGGCGAGACTGCTGGCGAGACTGCTGGCGAAGAGGCCGGCGAAGAGGCCGGCGAGACTGCTGGCGAAGCGGCTGGTGAGATGGTGACCTCAGGGTGGGGGGGAAGACGTCAGTGTGAGGTCACTCTCAGCTATACATCCTCTACCGCGAACCGTGTCCAAGTCGCAGGGAGCTTTACCGACTGGTCATCCTCTCCACTTGAGATGACTAGGCGAGGAGACTCCTTCTCTATTCAGCTCTCTAGTCAGAGCAGCTCACAGCTCATCGCCGGCCAGCGATATCCTTACAAATTTATCGTTGATGGTGAGTGGATCCTCGACCCTAAAAATACTCAGCAACAATTTGATGGTGAGTGTGTCAACAGCGCTTTCACCCTCCCAACCTGTGACTTACCCCTAGTCACAGTACGGAGCTTGGACGCTAGCTGGGATGAGGTCGCTGAGCAAGGAGTGATCAACGGCGAGCTAGAAATCGCGCTCTCTAACTCCGCCAATGATCTAGCAGAGTTTAGAGTGACCATCGATGGAGAAGAGCCTGAGTATCAAGTCAATGAGGCCCTCGGCCGTGTCACCTTTACTCTCACTGGAGTGACTCAAGGTAAACACCGTTTAAGCGTGAGCGCGGTTGATGACTTGGGCCAGATCTCAGCCATAAAACAGGCTTCAGTTTGGGTCGAGCCACGACCGTTTCATTGGCGTGATACTCCCATGTATATGCTGCTCGTCGATCGTTTTGCTAATGGAGACTCCACTAACGATGCTCCGATCGGGGAGCCTGTACAGTACAGCGCTGATTGGCATGGAGGAGACTTACAAGGCGCGCTCCGCGCTCTCGAGGACGGGTACTTTGATCGACTTGGGGTAAAGGCCATCTGGTTAAGCCCGATTAATCTTCAGGTCGATGGGCACTTCCCTGACCGTATTGGAGCGGGTCGTCGCTTCTCTGCCTATCACGGCTATTGGCCCATCAGCGGACAACAGATCGATCCAAGATTCGGCGGAGATGAAGGACTAGAAGCCTTCGTACAGGCAGCGCATGATAGAGGGATTAGAGTGCTCTTAGATCTCATCAATAACCAAATTCATGAGCAACATATCTATTATCAGCAAAATCCTGAGTGGTTTAGGACAGGTTGCGTGTGTGGCCAAGACCCCGGCTGTGGGTGGAGTGAGCGTCCTCTAGACTGTCTCTTCGCGAGTTACCTACCCGACATTAACTGGCAAGTCCCTGGCGCTGAGCAACAATTTATTGAAGACGCTCTCTATTGGGTAGAGCGCTTTGATGTCGATGGGTTCAGGGTAGACGCCGTGAAGCATGTGGAGACGACCTCTATTTATAACCTCCGCGCCGCCCTCACTGATCGATTTGAAGGAGATGGGCAAGGAGAGCGAATATGGATGTTTGGTGAGACCGCCGTCGGGGAGGCTGATCTATTCAATGATGGCTGTGGCGTACAGTACGAAGATGGCTATGAGTGGATCGACGCCTACACTGGAGATGAAGCCCTCGATGGTCAGTTTGATTTCCCAACTCATCACCGAGTACGCTGGCCACTCCTCAGCGGCAATGGCAGTTATTGGGAGGTAGATAACGCTATCAGTGACTCTCTGTCACGCTACCAGCCAAGCGCGCTCCATGTTCGTTTCTTGGGGTCACATGACAGTACTCGTGTCGCCTCCGAGGCCGCACTCGACCCGCAGCTAAGATGTCGGTACACCGATGAGCCTGGGTGTGAGCAGCTATCTTCAGTCTCCACTGAACCCGCTATCTTTGAACGCATCAAACGCGCTTGGCTCTTACTGTGGACAACGCCTGGGATCCCGCTCCTATATTATGGTGATGAAGTAGCGCTCGCTGGTGGAAATGACCCCGATAGTCGCCGAGATATGCCGTGGGGGGGTGCGCTCGCTGACCTCTCAATGTCTGCGCCCGGTGAAGCGCCAGCCACTCTCTCCTTCGCCCAAGAAGACCTACGGAACTGGCTAGGGTCTCTCTCTTCGCTTAGGGCGCGATTCGCTACCCTGACTCGAGGGGAGTGGCAGACGATATGGGTATGGGATAATGTGTATGTCTATACTCGTTATGGGATCGGTCACTCGGGAGTCGCAGAGTTGAGCGTGATCGCCATGAGCCAGAGCGAGAGTGAACATACACTCGAAATCCCGATCCCCGACCCCTTGAGAGCCGCGCTCTCCTCACCAAGAAGTTTAGGGAGTGAACCTGATCTAGGCGCTGGCCAACTGAGCCCTAACGCTGAGAACAGTATATTTACCCTGACTCTCCCCGCTGGCGAAGCCTCGGTATGGGTTTGGACAGGTGAATAAGAGTGAATGAGGAGGAGCGACAAGAGATAAAGAACCCGCTCGTTGAACCTCGCGAGTGGCCCTTAGATCCCTCGCTTACTTTCCTTAATCATGGCTCTTTTGGGGCTTGCCCCCGAGAGATTCTGCGACGACAAGCGGCGTTGCGTGATCAGATGGAGCGCTCCCCTGTGCGCTTCAATCTGACCACTCTACCAGATCTCTGTGAAGCGGCGAGAGAGAGTGTCGCGCCTCTACTAGGCGTCGACCCTAAGAATGTCGTGTTCGTCTCCAATGCCAGTGAGGGAGTATCAACCGTCCTCAAGACCATCGAATGGCGAGCGGGCGATGAGGTCATCATCAGTCAAGACAGCTATCCTGCTTGTCGACACATGCTCAACGCGCTCGCCCTGCGACATCGCTTATTGATCAAGGTAGCGCTTACTCCCTTTGGCGGACACAAATGGGAGCAACAGGTCGTAGAGGCCTTCGAAGCGCAAGTGAGCGATCGGACTCGACTGATACTCATCGATCATATCACTAGCCCTACCGCCTTGGTCTATCCGGTGACCGAGCTCACCTCGCTCGCCAAACAGATCGGCGCCATCAGCCTCATCGATGGTGCCCATGCTCCCGGTCAACTCCCGCTGGCGCTTCATCAGCTCGACCCTGACTTTTATGTCGGTAACGCCCACAAGTGGATGATGACCCCTAAGTCCTGCGCGATGCTCTACGTGAGCCCGAGATGGAGAGCCCATATCCTCCCTCATGTGATCAGTCATGGCTATCTCACACAGGGGGAGTCGAGATATCAGGCGCTCTTTGATTGGACAGGGACGCGTGATTACACCGCCCTCGCTTGTCTGCCTGATACGATCAAGTGGGTCAATCAGCGTTGCGGAGGATTTCAGCGCCTTCGATCTCGAAATCATCGGCTAATTCAAGCGGCCCGTGACCTCTTAGTCACTTCTTTATGGGGAGGGCCCTCACCGGTCATGCCACCTCGCACCGCTCTCGCTCAGATGGTCGCGGTTCCCTTACCACAGCCTCTCGCCACTTATCCAGAGAGCGCCCTACCGCCTTCGATGATCACCGCCGAGAGCGCCGCCTCTGCAGGTCGAATCCATCCCTTACAACGCGCTTTATGGTCAGAGGGCTTTGAGGTGCCGATCATTACCACTGCTCACGGAGTGATGCTCCGTGTCTCTGCACAGGCGTATAACACCCTTGGAGAATACCAGCGTTTAGCGGAGACACTGCTGACTATAAGCTCGAGTAGAGATTGACCGATTCACAACGACCCCAGCGAACGGTGTAAGCAGTAACGAGGAGCTTCTGCTCACCCAACGGCGTAGTGAAGGGGGCTGTTCGGGCAAGCCCTCCGCTTATGGTCGCGATGGTCCCTGCGCTGGTCGAGCGCTGCTCGCCAGCTTCGAGCCATTCAAAAGTAGCCACCCCCATGAGTGACCCCCCCCCTGAAATATCTAGAGCTCCATCGCGAACCGGGAACGCCCTCGCTGAGAAGCTGAGCTGAATCCCAGATTGGGGCGCTTGATCAAGGGCCGATGTCACCGGGAGCTTAGGATCAGGAGACTCTATATATACCTCACATTGCGGTGGAGAGGCCTCAAGCGATTGATGATCACGTGGGGGAAGCTCTCGAAAAGAGTAAATCGCGCTGAGTCGATCCTCTCCTCGATAGAGCGCATAGTTCAGCTCGACCTCCAGCTCAGGTGCGGGGATCAGCACGAGAAGAGTATCAGGGCGTCCGGTAGTGAGTAGCGGGAGCGTCAACAGCTCTCCCGCTCCACTCTCCTCACCGGAGGAGGGCAGCTCAGCTGGACGCTCCTCATTGACATCACTATATTGTACACCAAGGCTCAATACACTAGGATCTATTCCCTCAGGCACACCGACTCTAACGAGCCAAGGGCCAGCGACACGTACGATCCCCTGCGGCCCATTAATGTCATACATGAGGCTAGCCTGAGGCGTTGACTTGTCATCACAAGCACCACAGAGCGCCCATACTAGGCAGAGCAACGCTCTACCCCAGGGGCTACTCGAATGTATATCCATAAGACTCATCAGTCGCTCCTTACCATTAAACCTCTCTCTTTATGCTTGAGAGGGATCACTCAAATCAAGTGCCAACTCTCATCTTAGTCAACCGGACTTAATCCATAGAGAATAGCATCCCAACCTTTCATGTTAACGGTTAAACTTGAACGAGTATCATCAGATAAGCGCCGTTCGAAATGTAATCTCGCCTCTTCA
This sequence comes from uncultured bacterium, assembly GCA_943788935.1. GTDB lineage: Bacteria > Myxococcota_A > Bradymonadia > UBA7976 > VGTA01 > CAKZRU01. The sequence continues at coordinate 181,221 of CALSSE010000005.1, forward strand.
GGAGTGACTTGGGTATTCCCGGCTTCTTGATCGATATCGCCCTCATTGACTTCGGCGGTTAATAATCGTCTGAGCTCACTCCTCTGAAGTTGCCCTGTTAAGCTCTCAGGACAAAGAATACTTCCAATCAGAGGTCTTGAGCTACGATTGACAATCAATAGGGCGTCCTCTCCTCCAGCGCTTAACCACAAAGCATAGAGGCTGCTCTCCGAAGTCGGCAGCTTGACTCGCTGTCCTCTTAAGAGGCGGCTAACACTCTCAAGTTCTTGATTTAAACGCCCTAAACCAAAAGCTAAATCAAGATGAGCGGGAGGCCAAGCAAAGACTCTCTGCCATAGATTACCAAAAGCAAACAGCAATATTGACATCGCCCTAGCTTCTTTAACTGATGGAGCGCGCTTTACACCCCAAGCGCCATTTGGACCACTAAATAAGGAATAAGCCACACTCTGGATTCGGGCATCAAGCTCTTTAATATCCTCCATCACCTGAGATGTCGAGAGTGACCAAGAGAGAGGCTCGTGATAGCCAACCCAATTATTAGTGAAAGAGAGCTGATCAAGAGGCGAGTCAAGCTCTAACGCCGAGAGCTGAGCAAGCTCAGTCGCGAGGGAGAGCCCAAGATCGCCCGTCAAGTTGATCCCTATCTCCACCTGATCTCGAGCTTCACCTAAGCTCACCGCCACATCCTTGGCGAGCAAAATAATGAGTCGAGACCAGCTCGCTCTACACGCCGTCAAGGCTTCACCTCGAGTGCAGACTTGTGCTGAGCAACGCCTCTGAACCTCTTCTAAAAGCGGAAGTTTAAGCGTAGATAGATCTTGGACCGTACTCAAGTCGTCGACACAGCGGCGCATAGGGTGAATTAAAGGTTCATCTAGCAGGGTCAAAGCAAAGCGTTCAGAGCTCTCCTCAAAGAGGGAGATCGCCTGACCTAGAGATTGAGCGATCTCAAGATAAACGCTCCTCAAATCACCGTCTCGCCAAAAGTTAACTCCATAGAAGAGGTTGAAATCCAAAAAGAGACCCAAGTCCCTAGAGAGGTCAACTGCCGTTGGAACCCAGTTCTTATGAGGGTTACCTATACTCAGCCCTTGAAACCCTAAATCATTCAATAATAAACCGAGCTCATTCTCGATGTAATGCTCACCTCGTCGCATAGGGATAACGGGAGCGATCTTCAAAGAGGTATCCACTGTAGGTAACTCATCAAAACGCTGCATTTCATGAGCGATGGCTTCATTAGGAAACGCCATGAGTCTCACACTGGCCAGAGCACCTCCCCATCTCATCCCATGAGGACTATATAAAGCAGGACTAATCCCAAAATGCTCACCCGAGATTAAGGCTAAATCTAGAGTTAAAAATAGCTCTGCCCCGATGACCTCAGGAGGTAGAGATCTCCAATCGAGTACAAAGGTCAGCCTGCATTCCTCTTCTTCACATTGCTCTTCATCGACTCTCCACACTGTATTAAGGTCGAGGCCTTCGTCTCTTGACCACTCTAATGAGATAGGATCACCATGAAGAGAGAGACGCAGAGCACCTTTGACTCGATCAAGCTCTCGGGTGTTAAGTATGAGCTGCAGGCTTTCATCTGATGATTGAACAGTGACCTGTGGAGAGCTTTGATGTCCTGAGGAATCGTCAAGCGGTTGAAGCGAAATCGGTTGAGGCTCCATCGCCAATGATTGACATAGCCCAAATCCTTGTGAAGCCAAGCTCTCGGTGTCAACACGTCGTGCATCGAGGTGTCTACTCGGGTCGCAAGGAAGATCAGCGGTAAGGGGTAAAGGCTCTTCAGAGGAGATGTTCCCCTCTTCATCGAGAGGTAAACTTAAAGGGGTTAGAGCGACACCTCCAATGGAGCTCTCATCTTGGCCTTCGCCCCAAAGTTTAAGTTCAGCGAGTCCTGTAGGACATCCTTGAGCTAAATAGATCCCCTCCTCCAAGAGTGTTAAACGACAGCCCAAGGATCCCTCTTCTCCCTGATCACATCCCTGACTTTGGTGGGAGAGTAGCTCGGCTCTCTGCTCTCCTTGCGCGCCATGAAGTGAGAGTAACATCCCCCGACAGCTGCCCTCAGGTAAAGTGACCACGCTGCTCATGGCGACCAAGGGGTGAAGTTGTAGTGTGTGTGACCCCTCCTCCATCCGTAAGCCCACGGTTGACATCCCCTCGACCCATCTTTGTCGATCTAACTCAAGTGAGGGTGGTGGAGAGGCCACCCACCGATGAGGTAAGCGGTCAACTGAGTAATCAAATCGAGCATTTTTGATCACTTGATGACAGTCAGAACCATCTCCATCTCGAAAAGAAGAGGGAGGTAAGAGAGCGACCGCTTCTCCTGATAAGACCTCTTTAACGTGAACGTCAGCTTGGCAGTGAACACAACTTAAACGCAGCGCAGAGAGCTGACGTTGGGGCTCATCCTCTCCTGTTCTTAAAGGGACTCGACTGATCCACTCTTCACCAAGACGAACCCACAGCTCTCCCTCGGTCGCTACAATCGTATAGTGATATCTTTGGTTCAGGCGGATCAAGAGCTGACCCGCATTAGGGCCTGCTCTCCCTCGATCATACAACCGAGGGGGAGTATGGGGTTGAAGATACAAGCCTGTCGAGCTCCCAGGATAACCTGTGCCGGGTTGTTCTCCCTGGTCGATCAACCCAAGATAAAAGAAAGCCTGACCCTGATCCACCTGCGGGACGTCGGCTTGAGTGATCATGATCGATAAATGTATGCTCCAACTTGAAGAGGGTAGTGCCATTGGTAATGTTAAACTGCCTTGGCTCTGCTCTTCCCTCTGTCTATTAAAAAACCATCTCGATAAGCTAATCGATGGAATTGTAGTTACGTTATCCCTACATTCTACGTAATCCTCACCCTCTGCCTCATGAATCCACGGAAGTTCACAGGGTTGACCGTCGACCTCTGAGTCCCATACAGGTGTCCAATGAAAAGCATCGATCAGCTCAGGACAGCGCCCCTCGAGTTGAGCTTGATCATGACCACAATGAGCGTGTTGCCACTCGCTGATATCAAGTCTCGCCATTAGCTCTTGATCGAGCTGAGCCATGTCAAGATCGCTGAGCTCTTGATCTAATGAGATCTCTCCAAAGTCATACTCTACGCTCTGATCAGGTCTTCCGAGATCGATCAAGGCATCGGGCTCAAGGTTACCAGAGAGATCATGAAGCGGCTCATAATCAACATCCGTAAAGCCATCAAGGAGAGTCTCTAGGGGTCCTTCAAAATCAGACTCAGAGTAGCTCTGATCGTAGACATCAAAGGGGGATTCATCTTCAAGGTCACTCTTCTCTTGCGGAGTCTCACACCCTAAAAGAGAGAGAGTAAGACAATAAAATAGGTATTTAACTCCTCTGTTTAACGAAAATTTTGAGGATGTTATATCTCTTAAGTCAATAGTGGGCACCTAGCGTACTCCTCTTTTCTCTTATCCTGTTTTATCCGCTAAAAAGGAAGCTCGTCAAAGAGGAAGCTCGTCAAAGAGTGCTCGCTAAGACTTACTCGCTCCAGCTCCGCAAGAGGCCACTCAAAGAGCCGATGATAGGATCACCCTCTCCCGATCCCCCTTGCTCAAGATTCATCTCAACAAAGGCGGAGGCGATATAGACAATCTCATAATCACTCTCTGCTCCGGAGTAGTAGAGCTCAGACCACACCTCTTGATCTCCTGAGCGCCAATTCTCCTCCTCTAAACTTACGTTTAAGAGGAGAAACTCATTGAGCCCAAGAGAGCCCAAGATGTTAAGTCTAGGTCCAAATTCATCATCACTCCCCGCCGCTGACCCCACCGTCCGTATGAGTGGGTCTTCATCCGCGTCGAGAATAACCTCAAAGCGCTGTCCATCTCTCATAAACCATTCACTCGGATCTTGATTAATCAAGCCCCATGTCGTGTCGAAAGAGGCGCTAGTTGAGCCGAAGGGGACGAGGCAAGCGAGACCCTCTAGCTCTTCAATGACCTCAGGGTCACCCATCGCGAGTTCCTCTTCGATCTCACCTCTTCGGGCTCTAAAGATCTCAGTTAGGAGCTCGATCTCACTCTCTACGAAGTCTCGTTCGGCGGTATCGTCGATCCAATCCGAGAGTAGCAAGCTCATCTCCTCGATACGACTCACCCATAAGGCTTCATCCCACACCGTGTCTAAGAGATCATTTAAAGCCGCAAAGTATCGTCGTCTACCCTCTGGGTCTTGGTACAAAAGCCAAGTGATCGCCCCGCGCTGATAAACGCTTTGTGAATCACCATCCGCGACATCATAGGCTCTCAACACCCCATCGATCCCCCATAATAAAAACTGAAACCGTCCCTCTCGTTCGGGGAGGCCATATATATAAAAGTTATTTCGGTTGCCGCTGTAACCATCAGAGTGAAGCAAGAGTGACTCGAGAGCCCAAAAACGAATAAATTGCTCTACATCCATCACCTCATCGAGTCGATCGATGAGGCCACCGGTATCTCCGGTGAGAGCATCACGCACCGCGAGGAGGTCAGGACTCTCTCGTCGCTCATCATCATTGTTCTTGGGCTCAAAGGTGTTGATACCGCGCTCCGTGAAATCACTAATCGTTCCCTCATAGAGATTCCCCTCATATGAGCCAAACCTCTCCTCAAAGAAGGGGCGTTTGTAAGGCTCAATATTGACGTAGATTCCCATAGGTTGACCATTAACCTCGACCTTGGCAAAATTACATCTCGGCGCCGGAATACCCGCGCTCTCGATAATTTCATAGCCTAAACATTGACGAATGATCGCGGGGTCTTGTACCGCGTTATTGAGCGTTAGTCGACGAGCACCCATGTAGTTTTGTTCATCTTCAAATTCTCCGAGATCGATCTTTAATCCAGGCTTATCCTCACTCAAAGAGCCGAAGAATCCCTTCTTGCGGACCTCTACTCGCGGATAGAGTTGACCGTCAAGTGATACGCTCGCTTCAAACCATGTGAAGACGCTCTCGAAAGGCTGATCGAGACAATCAGGTCCGTCAAAGAGATCGACAAAGGTCCGGCTTTGAGCGCTGAGCTCATCCCAATCTCGCTCATCCATAGTGATCGAGACCTCTAGGAGTCGTTCAACGCTGTAGAGCTCATCTAGACGCTCTATTCTCTCAGCGAGAGTCTCTTGATCTGTCGCCAAGAGCTCTGCGTCAGGCAACTCAACCATCCTCGTATCTGCGACGTTATCGACCATCATGTCTGAAAGAGACATCTCCGACGCCATACTGTTATCATCAGTACACGCTACAGTGATCGTTAAAAATATGATGAGTAGAGGATAAAGAATAAAAGTATGTGTTTGATAGAACATTAGTGCCCCTCTGATTATATTCTTAGTTATGTCTTAATAGCCTTTAGCTCCAACAGTCACTCATCATAATAAGGAGCGTTAATGTAGGCTTCGCCGAGCGGTGTGAGAGCGCCATCTTCAGCGAGAAGGTTGATCTTAGGGAAATCAGGACGACGACCTGTGAACCATGCATAGCGATAGACGTAAGGGTGGGCCTCAAGGAAGGAGACCATGTCGAGGAGCCACTGTCTCTCTAGTTCATCCGTAGCCCAATCTTCGCTACGCCATAGGGCGAACTCAGTAAGCCAAAGAGGCTTACCATAGCGCATCACCATCTCATCGACTTGATCTTCGAGGCCATAGTCATACCAATGAAGAGCGGTGTAATCCATATGAGGCTCGCGACCAAATTGAGCCTGAAACTCGTCTAGGAACATGTCCATCCAGATGATGAAATTACTCCCAATGGGTGCGCCTTCGACAACCACACAGCCACCGCAATAATTGAGCGCTGGGCCAACGAGCTCTAGATCATACTCCTCGGCGATCTCCTCAAAAATCGGCCAAATAGAGGCGGCATAAGCGGGAGTCAAGTTCGCTTGATCTTGAAAGTTAGGCTCATTGTAAGTGAGTAAATAACGAACCTCTGGGTGTTCGTCGAGAAAGGCTCTGATCTGATCAGGGTTGTTACCATTCCATGTCATCGGTACCCAGTCCACCTGAAGCGTTTCATAGCTCTCCGCGATCGGAGAGTTATAGCTCGGCGACCAATTATACCACCATGACACCCCTGAGGAGAGCGCCTCAAAGTCGGCGAGGCTATTAAAGCCATAAGCGATCCCTCGCTTATAGCTCTTGTTCAGCTCAAGGGGTTGAGAGCCACCCATATTCATATCAAATAGATCAGTGTTCATTTCGATATCAGTCCCACCGATATCAGTCCCTCCTGTGTCAATCACCCCTGTGTCAGCGAGCTCCTCTCTCTCACTCTCAGAGTCGGCATCCCCTATCATTTCTCCCGCTTGAACACTTGTGCCCTCGCTTGACATATCAATGATATTGGGGGCCTGAGCACCTTGTTCCATCTCTTCACAGCCCACTGCTGAGAGGAGCGCTGCGACCCATAGTGACGTTATAAATAATGTGTATCTCATCTGAGTTCTCCTAGAGATATGATGATCTGAACTATACCTCAGAAAGCAGAAGCTGTCATGACCGACTCATAATCTATATCTGATGAGACCCTACAGGATCATGAAGTATCTATGGAGAGTGACCTTCGTATCTATTCTTAATGTCGACTAACTCTCATGAGTTGACGTCAGAAATGAGGCTTCATGCCTGCCAAGCATAAGACAAAAAAAACGAAATTTCCCGAGACCAGGGTGAAGAACCCTGAGCCTCTCGCAGAGAGTGATGATTGGATCATATGGGCAGCTTGGGCAGACCGAGTCACCTTTGAGGAGATCCATGAGCGAACAGGCCTTAACGAGGCAGAGGTCATCGCGACAATGAGACGCTCACTCAAGCCACAGAGCTTTAGGCGATGGCGCAAGAGAGTTCATGAAGGGGTGAGTATCAAGCATCGTCGTCGCTTCGTGCTTCAACGTCAGGAAGAGCGAGAGTGGGCGCTCGATGTAGATCATGAGACCAAATCTCACTCCCCTCACTCCTCTGATTCGTAAAAAACGGATCCGTTCAGCGACAACAAGATAATGGGCGTTGATGCCTAAGTCTATCGAACACTATAAGATGAATGTTGAGGAGTAAACTTGATGAACCTTGATGGACCTTGATGGACAGTGATTGATGGACAGTGATGAGAGAGGTACTCCACAGGGGTCTTTACTCCTCAAGATGCGTGTAAATAGAGAACTGGTAAAGTCGCCGATTATCTCTCAACTCAACCACGTTAAAAGCTCCATTATTCAGCGAGCCTACCCCACGTCGATCTCCACCATCATCGATATCATCCTCAGGTATATTATTCCAATTGACCCGGCGGTCTTCCGCGGCTTCGTCTTGTTGAGTACCTAAGAAGACCCTGAACTCTGCTTGTAAGCGTTCAATCACTGAAGCTGGTACTAGACCGGTGTCATCAACGCAAGCGAACGCGATACCAAATTGGTCATTACCGTCAACCATCCCCTCTAGCTCTATCCCCGCATACTGACCTGTAGCGTTGGCCTTCACACAGCGTTGACGCCTCTCGTCATTGCCGACCGAGAAGGTGTTACATGCATCTAGACTGAGATTCCATGATCCGGACTGCTGATAAGTGTCCCAATAACCAAGGCCGATCACACAATGTGATCGCGCCCACTCAATCAACTCAACCTCAGCGACCTCGAGCGCCTGTGAGGCATGTGTAGGGTCACAATCCCACGCGAGTCCGAGCCAATGATCCTCTCCTACTTCGTCAGTTGTGATGTTCACAGTGCGAAACCCACTCTGAGCCTCGGTGACTTTGCAGCTGTAGTTCTCGGTGTCTAGATCAGATCTCGACGTACATGTCGCTTGGTTGGGTAGCGGTGGAAACTGAGCCCAGGGTGAACTCATCGGTGTCGTCTCTAAAAATGCCCACCCTAAACTCACCCAGCAGTGATCATACAAGAGCCGTCCACACACCGAGCCTTCATCAACCTCCCCGTCACAGTTGTTATCAACACCGTCACAGGTCTCAGGTAACCCCTCATCGATCGTACCATCACAGTCGTTGTCAATCTCATCGCATACATCTGCCGGTGGAGTGAGTGGCCCTTCACAGATTAAATCTTGTGAGACTCCAAGCTCGATGCTTGGTGGGCAGACCCGCCGGCTATATGCACACCCCTCAACTTCACCTCGGCATGAGCCGCCAGCGAGCGGGTCATTATCAATCACTCCATCACAGTTGTTGTCGACGCCATCACAGACTTCTTCTTGGTCTTGAGAGGGTACCTCAGCGCGACACTCTTCACCTAGCACAGTACATACATATATACCGGGAAAGTCTCCCAGACACCCGTTATACTGACGTGAGCAGCTCGCTCCTTTGAGGGTCTCCTCATCAACGAAGCCATCACAGTCGTTATCGGACAGGTCACAGAGCTCCGGCTGAGGTGAGGGTGTATCGCAGCCCTGATACACTCCACCGATGCATGTCTCTTCCCCCACACCGCATTCATTCGCACAAGAGCGCCGCTCGCCATCAACACATCCTCCACAGCTCAGGGCCTCATCCACTTGGTCATCGCAATCATCATCGACATTGTTGCAGATCTCCATCGTCGGCAACGGAGCGTCACACCCTATATATGCTCCATTCTCGCATATCTCTTGGCCTAGACCACACTCCGTCTGACAGGCGCGACTGTCTCCCTCGACACATGAAGCACAACTTAGCCCTTCATCGAACTCACCATCACAGTCCTCATCTTCTCCTCCACAGATCTCATCACCAGGTAGAGGCGCGTCACACCCTTGATAGACGCCCATTTGACAGCGTTCAATGCCCGCGCCACACAGTGTCTCACAGGGGCGTTCATCTCCTTCAGCGCACACCGAGCAATTGGGCGCTTCGTCTATCTGACGATCACAGTCATTATCAATACCGTCGCAAAGCTCCTCGGAGATGACTTGAGGCGCGCTGATTATACATTGACCTTGATCATCTTGAAATTCGATGGTCTGACCAAATTTCAAGCTGAAGTCTCTTCGTGTCAGTCGCGCTCTGCACCCTAAGTTCGAAGTACAGTCGCTGGTCACTCCTAAACTTGAGCAGGTCTCTACTCCAATAGGTATATCAAAGACGAAAAGGCTCATCGATACCTGATCTCCATCGATGAATGGAAAGTTAAGAGTAGACTCAGCCGCGGCCAAGTCGAGTGATCGTCCGCTCCAACGCATCAGACCTTGATATGTCATTGGCTCGACTCGATCAGATTGTAAGACCCAGCACCCCACAGCGTCTTCAGTTACGCTAGAGAAGATCCGCGTGGAGCAGCTCTGCTCATCTTCAAGCTCACCGAGGCATGACCCAAACTTAAAAGAGAGCGCGAGAGGGTCAAGAGCGTTGTCTTGGCAAGAGTAAGAGAAGAATGATGCGACGAGTAAACATACACATGTAGATATAGAGCGTTTCGTAGCTTCTATAGACGTTCGAATACAGTTTAAAAACATGAGCCTCATACTCTCACTTAAAATGGGTCTGATTAGAGTATAAAGCTACAGTAGAATTGGGTCAATTTTGTTCTTGAGTCCCCCTTCGCTAGCAAGTTTAGAGAGATATAAGGCCTCGTCTACACTAGTGAGTGGTGTGGACTACATGGCGCTAATCAACTCCAAGAAGGTAGAGAAATCAAAGGAGAGTGGCTCAACCCAAAAAAGCTCTCCTGTGCTCGAGAGCGAACTCATAAAAGTGGAAAAGTTTTCAACGAAAGAGACTTTATCAATGAACACAAGATGATTCATACTCCTCGTCCAATGTGATCTGATCAACTCTTCACACCTATCTGTTGCATAAACTCTCGGATGGTGGAGGTGTTGACAATTGTACACCCATTACGAATTAAGATTTGGCAAGCTGTACCACTAAACTATCCGCTACTTCACACGACTAGAATCAATGAATAAAAGCTGGGGATACGCGAGGCTGCTACCTTGGGTAACCTTAACTGGCCAACGTGTCGAACACCTCGATGCCGTCTGCCTTAGTCGCTCTCAACTATGCGTCGGCATAAAAGCCTTTAAGTTAGGCAACTACACATATTTCATTATATACATTGTTGTGTGCGACCTATTTTCACTTGTCTAGAAGTCTCAATTCTGTCCTCAACGAATTTTTTATCTCTCAAATATATTGTATTATGAGTTCCGAATGATTCTCTTTCTGTTAGCTGTTTTAATTTAGGAGAATAGTTGAACGGCTTAAACCCAAATTCAATCAACTTTTCATGAACTTTGACCTCGTCATAACCATAACTTCGTCCTAAACCATTCAATTCTATTATAATCGCTTTTAAGTCATTATTCGCCAAAGTACTTTCAGCACCATTTAGGACTTCTGTTTCAAACCCTTCAACATCAATTTTCAAAAGGATTGGAGTTATTTCTGTCAATAATATTGAGTCCAATGTACTAACATTGAGTCCAATGTACTAACATTGACTTCAATGGTATCAGAATCAGAATCATTTTCAGTGACTACGTGATTGACGGTATCCAATGACTTTGTAAAATGCAATTTCCCATTCTTACTACCTAAGCCAATGTTTAATGCTTTGACTTTCTCCTGCATTTTATTAATTGATATGTTATCGATTAAGTTTTCAAACGTTGAAGGAACAGGCTCAATAGCAATAGTTTTCGCATTTATCTCTGAAGATGCCAGAATTGTATAAGATCCAACATTCGCACCAATATCAATAAATAAATCACTTGGTCTCAAAAAATGCAGAAGAAATGCCATATCATCATACTCAATTAAACCACAATAAAGGTTACCTGTAGCACCAGTTAACCCTTTCCAAATTATAAATTTCGAGTTTTCCGTATATGGATATAAGATGGGATATGGATTTAAACGACAACTTATTTACCATCTGAAAAACTTAACCACCCCACCAATCTTATTCTCAGAATTAAATGGGTGATTGTAAATCAACTTCAATATATTAATTATATTCATTAATTTTATTCTCTAAGGATTAAGTAAATTAAGTGCGTCACAAATATAACAGCGAGCCACATAAGTCAAAGGTCACTGTTTTATATTGACACACTCACTTTTTACTCTCCAAGTAGTTGTCGACCCTCAAATAGATTAACGCTCAGTGGGTGTGAGGCGAACAGGGGTAAGATCAGTAACCATCAATCCTAAGCGCACTGATACACTCCATAAAAGCCGCCCACTTAACTCACCCCAATAATGTGGATCATCATCATGAGGTCTCAAAGACTAGCCAAAAAGGATCATAACGCCCATACTACTATATATTATTTCTTGCCATTACACTTATACCACGTGACAGAGCTCGAGGAGCTTTTCATCGTATCGCATTGGGAGCAACGAGGTTAAGGCTAGGGCTACCATGGCTACCATAACGACCATGACGACCATGACGACCATGACGACCATGACGACCTTAACGCTCGCCCAAATTGTTGATGACCCGCCGACACTCACTCAATATCTGATCGCTCATTTTGAGCAGTTCGGCTATGACTGGCTCATCGCAAAGCAAAGAGACGCGGAGGACACTGAGGCGGAGGACACTGAGGCGGAGGACACTAAAAACTTAGAGAGCTTCTCGGCGCTCCCTCATACTGACGAAACGATCAAGCCCTTTGAACAATGGAATCAGATTCTATGTTATTTTAATAAGACCCATCTCTCCTCGTTTCCCAACCTGACAGTAGAATTCTGATCGTGATCTTGATTATTTAGTTAGGTCAAAGCAGTGAGGGTATCTCAACTGAAACGAGTGATGACGCTACCTCCCCAATGAACAGCGCCATTCCTACTTCAAGAGATCATCGACCCACTAACGACGATCTCACCTGACTTACAGCGAGGACATGTCTTCCCCGCCAACCGCCATAAGCTAGAGATCTGCCCAAAGTTACACTCAGGACAGCGCCGAGTCGGAGCAGCGGAGTCCACATTGAACTCATGAGCGCACTTCATGCAGATGTAGGGGGTATCGACCGCCACGCAGAGGTCTGCCTCAGACGAAGGATGATAAGCGTAGCGCTTCACCCCATGCTCATCGAGATAGTAGGGGTTCCCATCGCTCCACGCTTCGGTAGTGAAATCGCACTCTGTGCATATAACCTTGACGCCTGCAGCCATCATGTCTCCTTCTTTTTGTGTACATATGATGAAACCTAAAGTTACTCATGAAGTCATCTTCGTTACTTTACCAACATTAGGTCAATATTTGATCACCTAAATGCTTATATCTTGACGATCAGTGTTGCCTTGTTCTATGTTGCGACGCGGTTGATTTATTTATCCCCATTCCGACTTGACTATATTTCCCACACTGCATGTAATCGATTTTTAGCAAGGTGTGCTGCATTATGACTTCTACTTTTAAATTAAAATTCAAGAATATCGTCAAAAGTTATATTAAACCAATATTATCTCCACGTGTTTATTCTAAAATGCACGCTATCTATCACTATAAAAATAAAATTAACAAAAGAAAGATGATCCAACAATTACAGAAGGACTTCATCAATCACCCGCATATATCTATCAACAAATCTGAGCGTCAAGTCCTGCTAAAACAACTTGATGTTATTAATGACAATGTGGAGTGTCCTCATACTTTAGATCAAATTTTAGCTTATATAACACACATCCTATGTTTGCCCTCAGATACAAGAGGTGTGGTTGTTGAAGCGGGATGTTTTAAAGGCGGTAGTAGTAGTAAATTTAGCCTAGCTGCCGATCATATGAATCGTACCTTTCTCATCTTTGACTCTTTCCAGGGAATCCCTAATAACGAGGAAGCACATGATGTCAATATCTTTGGTGGATCTGTGGGTTTTGTAAAGGGTGACTATAGTGGTTCACTCAATGAAGTGAGGGATAATATCACTCAATTTGGTAAGGTTGACTGTTGTGAATTCGTGCCTGGATGGTTTGATGACACTTTACCTCATTTTAATAAAGCAATCGACTGTATTTATTTAGATGTGGACTTAGTATCCTCTACAAAAACATGTTTAAAGTACCTATATCCATTACTACGTCCGGGTGGTTCTTTATTTTCACAAGATGGTCATTTACCTCTAGTTCTTGAATTATTGGACAATGATCAATTTTGGGAAGACGAAATCGGTTGTACTAAACCTCAAATGATTGGTCTAGGTAATAACAAACTCGTTCAAATTATTAAGGCTAACATAGAGTAACTTCTTCACAATTAACGTCCTACTTCGCTAAAGATTGAAAATACTGAGTAGCTTTATCATTAGACTGCAAGCGCGCTTTGTATGTATTAGTAATTGTATGAGCCTTTTGGGGTTTTCTAGAAAATCTAATTTCATCCATTTCTCCTAAAAAAGAAAATCTAGACGTCCCAAAAAAACTTCCGAAACGCAAATAAATATTACTTTGATATTTTTCAGAAAGTATATTATTTTCCACTAAAGTCTGCTTGCCATTTACAAATATTTTCAAAGTATCATCTTCCTTAAGTAGAACTAAATGGGCCCATTGATTTGCATAGATCATTACATTTAGATTAAAGCTCGGATGAGTAATTGCGTTTGATTCTCCTTTCGCTGCATAAGTAAAATAAACTTGATATGACCTCTTAAGAGGCACTGTTTCACCAGCGATCGAACTAGATCTATGCATTTGATTTTGCTGTATAAAAACCCCCCAACCTGTACCTTTTCTAGGAGCCCCACATCTATAAGGTGATCCTGTTAGGGTACCAACGATAAACATAACGCAGCTCTCCTTTTCATCATTTGGCCTGAACCACATCTCTAACATAAGATCTTGATTAATTGATGGAGTGTAAGGTACAGCAAACTGTGAAACATCTTTAAGATTCCTCCAAGAAAAGCCTCCTAAAACTTCTTTAGAATTTTCAGTTAATTGCTGAGGTAAAATATGATCTTTAGATTTTTCGAAAGTATTCAAACTCCTTTCCGTTGGGACTAAATGAGGGTCACTAGGATTTATGGATGTTTGGCCAAAGATAGTATGATCAAAATTCCATAATGCCACGGTATTGTGTGTGAAACATGCTTTTCCATGAGCATCATATTCTGGGATAGGTAAATCGCTACATTGGGCAGGGGGATCAATGAAAGGAGAAAGCAAAGGATCTATTATATCTACAAGCATATAAATAAATAGTGCAATAAAACTAACAGCAAATACTGGATGTTGCTTCAAAAGCGACAAGAGATTCATACGAGACAATTGAGTAGATGTTGACCCTGATGCTGACCCCGACCCCGCCCTCGACCCCGACACCGACCCCGACACCGACACCGACACCGACCCCGACCCCGACCCCGACCCTGACCCTGACCCTGACCCTGACCCTGACCCTGAGTCTATTGTAGCTACTGAATATACTACATTTGATTTTACAGCCAATTGATCGGAAGTCTCAATTTGAGAGGGAAGTACATTAATTAAGTCAAAAGGAGTATTTGAGTCAAAGTCCGATTCAGATTGATCTAATAAATCAGTTAAAATACTGATCTGTTCAGGACGTTCATCAGCGGATTTTGCTAAACAGTGTTCAATCAAATCTTCAATTTTTTGAGAAGGGATCTTAACTTTATTAGAAAGAGGATCAGGTACTTGCCTAGCATGAGCAATCATCAACTCCACAGCTGAAGTACCTTCAAAAGGTAATTGGCCCGTGAGGCATTCGTATAAAATGAGTCCTAAAGCATAGATGTCTGATCTATGATCTACTGGCTTACCATTAGCTTGCTCTGGACTCATATACATGGGAGTACCAAATATTTGACCACTTTTCGTAAGCTGGCTTCGCTTGTTTCGAGACTTATTAGATGAGATTACTTGTGAGCTTGATTGTCTATTCTGTATTTTATGATCGTGAGAGTCAGCAGGTAAAGTTTGATTCAATTCACTTGATAATGAGTCATAAGACTGAGGATCTAATGTTTTCTCGGATTGAGATAGAACCTCGTCAGGTTCGTCATCTTGAAGTAACTTAGCAAGTCCAAAGTCAAGAATTTTAACAAAAAAAACCTTTTCATGATCAGGGACAAGGAAAATATTTTCAGGCTTTAGATCACGATGAATTAAACCAATTTTGTGGGATGCAAAAATACCTGAACACACTTGAGTGATTATTTGAAAAGTTTTTTTGGGAGATAGTCGTGTGTGCTGTTCTAATTCATCAGCTAACGTTCGTCCTTTCAAAAACTCCATTACAATATAAAGAAGTCCTTCAGAAGTCTCTCCATACTCATAGACCGTGATACAATGGCGATGATTAAGAGATGCCATCAATTGCGCTTCCCGATGAAAGCGACGACTAAGAGTTGGATCAATTAATAGTTTAGGATGTAAAACTTTAATTGCTACTTTACGATCTAATGAAGGCTGAGAGGCTAAATATACTTGTCCCATACCTCCTCTGCCGATCGGATATTCAATGATGTATCGTCCATTATCAAGTTGATCTCCATAATTTAATATATTCATTAATCCTAAAGTCCTATACTACAGTTGGGTCGTATTGTCTTTTTACTACAATAAAACAACTAGAGATTTTATCTACATTAGATAAAATACACCTGTAAGTATAGATATTCCTCTGCTCTCTCCCGAGGGTACGTTTAACCTCGCCCGTACGTTATGATCTACACAAGCGATCAGTAAGGGTCACTAGCGGCGGAAGTTATACCTGTTGCAGGATCATAGGATCCCGATTACCTCTAAGAAGCGGACGAATCCCCCGGCACTCCTCATGATTTAAGGGAAACTGTTCTTATAACCTCACTGTTCTTATAACCTCACTATGGAAGGCGGATGAGTATCGCGCCGCCAAGGAAAAGCGAGCCGCTTACGCCAAGCCTTAGGGAGCCATAAAGTGCTGAGCAACAGGTCACGAAGACCCGCGATCGTGACACCACACCCCATAAGTGAGAGCGCGTTGACCATCCACGGCGAGAGTGGTTGCGCGTGAAAATGAAACCCACTCTCAAGCGCACTCCACGCCCACCAATGGGGTGCTAATGTCGTAATAAATGCGCCGTACAGAATCGCCATAAGCGCGTGCATTACGAGCTCACCCGTAGCCAAACCTCCCCACGCGCTCCGTACGCGCCGCTCGATCACAAAGTCAGCGAGCGTGATGATCACTTCGGCGAAGATGAGAGCCAAGAGCGCCCAGCTCCAGAGCCCCCCCCAAGCGACTTGACTGAGAGTGATAAACAAGAGTCCGTAGATAAGATCTCTTATCCCATGCAACCTGAGCTCATCTCTAGACTCTGTAGCATAGGCGGGTAGCCGATAGCGGTATTCATGATAATAGAGAGTATCTAAGGCTCCTAAAACACCTTGTATGAGTATCAGAGTCATCGGTAATGTATAATCTGTGTGAATCATCATATGCTCGCTAAGATTTTCATTTAACAGGGGTGAGCCACCACATTGGGATCGGGACTCCCCAGAGATAATAAAGTTTAAACTGATGTGATGTGGAAGAAGCAGAATCTGCAGAATCTGCAGAGAGAGGCTCGATTAAGTTATTAGGGAACTCGTGCGCATGAATTCGATTAAAGAGCCACACAATACTTAAATAAGACCAAGCGATCCCCCATGGAGCTCGGCGTATGAGGCTGAGCGCCGCGAAGCTAATCCACAATGAATCACGCCAAGCACCAAGGTAAGCGTGAGAGTGACGAAATAATAATAAAATCGACCGATCGACCCTAAACGCATCACGCCACCGTCCCCGCTCTCCTACCTGCATAAAAGCGAGCGGGATTAAGAAGGTGTTCAGCATCAAGGCGATGCCAATCATAAGCCCTTGCGTTGTTGAGAGCTCAAACCAAGAGACTGAGCTCTGATAATAAGCGAGCGTTCCCCCGAGAGTGATCGGAGGTAAGAAGTAAGTGAGCGCGCCAAAGACGAGAAAGCGGAGCGACTGCTCCGAAGTCTCCCAAGGCAGGATATCAGCCCCCCAAATAAAAGCGAGCGCGATCGTCGGGGTAAAATAGACAATCATCACGCCCAACGCGCCGAACCCTTCTAGAAATAGGTTTAAGAGAGGTGGGGTAGGAGGGAGCGGAGACCTATCACCCTCGCGCTCAGGATTAAGTAAATGCGCGACGACATATTTACGATAGCCAAGCGCCATTAACCATCCTATGGGTGGGCAGCAGAGGATCCACCAGCCCAAGACGCGGTTGATTTCACGCCATTCGGATGAACTTGTCATAAACAGCGCAGCAGAGTCTCGGTGTGTCATGAAGCGATTATAACTCCCTTAAAGAAAAATCTATGGTTAATCTCTCTATGGTTAATCTCTCTATGGTTAATCTCTCTATGGTTAATCTCTCTATGGTTAATCTCTCTATGTAAAGAGCGATGTTTGGACACCATCCCCTAGATCAACGACATGCCTCAACTTAATTGGGCCGAAAGACGTAAATCCTGTCTCACCCACTCCGCTTTATCCCCGATGAATATAAGAATTGAACGGTCTCCTAAGGCCGAGACAGAGGATACCTCGAGCTCAAGGTATAGCTAAGAGCGATACCAGAGGGTTCATAGGCCGCAAGCGGTTCCTCATGGTCCTTGATTGAAGAACGCCCAGATTAGCGCAGTCGCGTCTAATTGCTGGGAGGTGCGTCCAGCGATACGCGGCGCGACAACTTCATTAGGCGGCCAACTGTGGCCCATTCCGGTGACGATATAGTAGTCGATGCGCGCGCCCACCTCGCAGCCCCGATAGGCGTAGAGAGTCACCCGTGTGGGGTCTTGGCCGTCCACCGGGTCCAGTTCGCTAACTTGGGGGGTGGGATCGCAACCGTAACGTTCGGCCCAAAAGGCTCGCGTGACATCGGCTGACTCAATAGCGCCACCATCGCCGAGACCGAGCTGATCGTGGCTCGAATCCCCACCTTCAAAGGTCATGAACGCGTCCTCGGTTCCCTGAATCGCGAGCATGGGGAGCATATTCCCTGGGCGGCACGTGTCCAGAGCGTTCGTAGGCAGCGCCGAGATAACCGGGGCGATGGCGTCAATACGGTCGGAGAGTTCGCAGGCCAAGTGTTGAGTGAAGAGGCCGCCGTTGGAGAGACCGGTGGCCCAGATTCGATCATCGTCGACGTTGAGATGGGTGGTCATGTGGTCAATAAGGTCGGACACGAAGCCGAGATCGTCTACGCCAGCTCTCGACGCGTCTGTCGTACCACGGCCATCAGCCCAATTCTTTTGCACCCCGTCGGGGTAGACTGCAATGGTGTTGTCTCGATCCGTATAAGCATCGAAACCGAGCTGATTCTGGAGCATCGCGCCTTCTCCGTTGCCACCATGAAAGACGAGTAGCAAGGGCAGGGGGGTTTGACCATCGTAGTCCGGAGGGATACGTACGTTGAAGTCGCGCGTTCGTCCACCCGATTCTAGGGTTCCACGCTGTGTGCCTGCAGCGATGGTGAAGCCAGGTCCTCTGCCCTCGTCTTCACCCGCATCCGTGACATCCGATGCCATGTCGGGTAGGCCTACGTCTTCGATATCGATCTCCTCGGTATGGTCTGCGTCGACTGTCGCGCCTTGGGATGCGTCAGACCCATCGATGTCCATATTCGAGTTAGTCCGGTCCTCGGTGGCCGTACATCCGCACCAAAAGACCCAAACAAAAGCAAGCCAGAGTATTCGTATGTTCATCTATTATTTCTTTCGATAAAGTGAGGCCTATATGATTGACTAAAGACTGCTCATACTTGATGTCCGGCGAGGGTTTAAGTCTTATGATTGACTACAAAACTAGTCTTTGAATGGGTGGCTGAATCATGAGAACGTTTTGTTAACAGAATTAACTCTCTCTTCAGTAGTTATTGACGGGCTGAATCACCCACTCTCCCTTGAGGTTAATATAGCCCGTCTTCTTGACCTCGACGATCTTACCTTTGGCCTTCACATTGGTTGATGGCTCCTTCACGGTGATCTCTACTCTCGCGATTCCATCACGGAATCTCGGGCGATGATAACCGGAATACTTGGGAGGGAGGATTACCTCGCCCTCGGTGTTGATGAAGCACCAGCGCTGCCCACTTGGTGTCTCGACTTGCACCGACAACACCCCCTCATGGAGCTCCCCTAAGCTGCGGACTTCACCAAAGCTCTCCCCCTTGAAGAGCGACTTGAGTTTACCCTCTCGGCTCAACCAGTGATATTCGCCTGCGGTGTTCTTCACCACTGCGAAGTCCCCAGAGAAAGAGTCGCAGCGCTTGTATTTGAGGGGAAGTTTAAGTTGGCCTTTGACGTCGATATAGCCGCACTGTCGGTCTTGGGTTACCGCGGCGAGCCCCGCGCTAAAGGGGGTCGCGTAGTCATATTTAGCGGGGATCGCCCACTCACCCTTTATGTCAATAAAACCCCACTTCCCACTCTTGCTGTCTCTCACCGCCGCTCTACCCTCGGCGAAAGTCGTGACCGATTTAAATCGAGCTGGAATGACCATTTTCCCTGTCTGGTCCATATAACCGTAAGGCGTGTAATCAGTCCTCACCATGGCGTCATCTTTGAGCTTGCGCTGACCGTAAAACTTGCTCAGCATCTCGAGGTCTTTGTCGCTCATGTACGCTTTGGCCTCGGCGTAAGGAAGCATGGGATGAACCCATGCTAGACCCTCGGAGAAGTCACCCGCCGCCCTCATGCTCTCACCGAGCTCAAAGGGGATCACGAACTCTCCCTTAGGATTAATATAACCCTCATAGATTTTACTCTTCTCTCGGTCCGTCGAGAAGGTCGGGGTCGGCAGTTTCGCCTTCGCGAGACCGTTAGAAAAGGCCCCGATCTTATCAAACTTGGTCGGAATGACGAGCTCTCCTTTACGATTGATCACGCCTTTGGGGGTATAGATCTTTATCGAGGTCTCTGTCTCGACGCGCTTGACAGCGCTTATGACAGCCAAGTCTTCAGAGAAGTTCTCCGCGGTGCCAAATTGCGGGGCGATCGCTAACTTCCCTGTTTTGGTCATGTAACCGTAACGATAGCGCTCCTCCCTGAAGTGACCCATCGCTCGAGCGAAGTCACTCTTGAACTTAGGAAGCGCTGAGGTGATCTCAGCTTTAAAAAAATAAAGGGGGCCTTTAATCGGCTCTTGCGCTCGCTCAGGCATCGGATCAAAGGTCATTGGTCCACCTCTGTTGCACGCCGAGAGGTACACAGCGCAGACCAAGAGGAGAGTCGCTCTTATTAAGCTCATAAAACACCATTGAGTCTCTGTGGGTAAAGCCTATTTATAACACATCTTACGGAGAGGATTAAGCTCGTTCTCGAGAGACTCATCTCTGTTTTACTTCTCAAGGAGATGGAACCGATATCTTTTCTTACAAATCGGAACGTCGCTTTTATTTAATGGAACAATCGCAGTCGGCGAAACTTGTGAGCGGGATCAAGTGTGTGTCACTGGTTCTTATTGTGAGTTTTAGCAAGAGTGCGAAGGTGTTTGTGAAGGTACCTGTGCGCTAGAGCCTTGATGTGAATAAGCTATCCCTTTGAGACTCACTCAGGTGTAACAAAAGCCTGAGGTAGTCAAAAAGAATCCTTGCGGGGATGTGGCTGAATCACGTATTCACTCCTCAGCACTCATTACACACCTTTCATCAGACTTATGAGTGACTTACAAACAGCATAAGTCTAAATAAATGAAACCTATATGAATCATCATAATCTATGTTTGATGGGATGTTTTTTTTCTAAAAATACGCTTGATAAGTACATTTAACTATAAAGTAGAAGAGACATGAATCGTTTGTTTATTAGGGCTCTAAAAGTCGGGCTATTGTTTCACCTAATCACACTGTGGATTGGATGCGGTGACTCGAGTGACCTCTACACAGCAGAGCAGACAACGATTCCTAGAGAACAGCAGGGTGAAGACGAGTCGGTTAGCGGTAAACGTGATGACATTAATGCTAACGATCTCCCAGGGGGAAATGACGAAAAAGTTGAGCCTATTCATGCTCTTTATCTGACCAATTATATGAATCGTTGGCATGATTATGAGACGCAACAGCAAGATCTGATCGATGGCTTGAGTCGCCTCCTTAAAATAGAATTCCATCTAGTCGGGAAGGATGCTGAAGATACGCTCACCCTGATGGAGGCTCCTCAGTTTGGCATGGGCTATGATGTGATCATTTACAACATGTGTTTCGCAGATGACTTTAATCTTGAGCGGATCAATAATATTATCAGCCAAACTCGAGACGCAGGTATCCCGGCAGTATTGTTACACTGCACCATGCACAGCTTCCAACAGACCTCTCCCAGCTATCCCGAACATGAGCTAGAGCTAAGAGTCGCAGAGTTAGATTGGGCCGAAACGCACCCCGAAGTTGACTTTCCTTATTGGTGGCGTTTCACAGGCGTAGACACCCTATCACATGATTGGTCTCGTGAGCTGACCGCAACTCGCGTAGAGGGAGAACATCCGCTAGTACTCGGTGCTCCTCAGGACATTCAACTTACCAAAGATGAACTATACCGGGTCATTAAGATTAAAGAGGGAGTGACTCCCCTCTATGTAGCCTACAGTCGAGAGAGTCGACGAGAGCACTTAGTCGCCTGGATACATGAAGTTGGCGCTGGGCAGGTATTAGCGACAACCCTTGGACACAACCATCATACTACCCAAAACACTTCATATCATCGACTTATCGCCAATGGGATAGCACAGCTCACTGGACGTCTCGATATCAATGGTCTACCCGATGCTTCATCACAGGGTTCATTGCCAACCCCAAACTATCAAGCGACCGTGACTTGTCAGCCTTCCGATGTGTTCTACCCTCAAAATATTGCTCAGCTACAAGAGATCGTGAGTGACGCTTGGGAGAGGAACCGATCACTCAAAGTGATCAGCGTTCCTCAGTCCAACAGTAATAGTGAATTTATATGTCCTGAACATGGAGGAATACTCATCAACCTCGGTCGAATGAATCAAGTCCTTAACCTCGATGAAGAACGAATGACCGTCACCGTACAACCTGGAGTTCGAGCTTTTGAGCTCTCTGCATATCTTCATGAATATGACTTAGCGATTCCCGCCATGCCCGATTATACAGGCGTAAGTATTGCGGGAGGAATCGCCACTTCAGCCCATCACTCTTCTCTCAAGTTTGCTACGGGTATGGCTGATATGGTCGAGTCACTGCTCGTCGTAGATGGAAGAGGTGAGCTGAGGCGTCTTGAAGGCGCTGAAGCTGCCGCCGCTGCTGTACACCTTGGTATGCTTGGTATTGTTGTAGAGATCACTCTTAACGTCGAGCCTCAGTTTAAACTCCAATATGGCTTTGAAAAAGGGAGGGATGACGAGCTTGAGAATCATATCGAGGAGAGTGTCCGCGCCCATGATTATGCTCGTGTGATGTGGTTTGCGGGTAATGGGCGCTACGTACTCGATTATTATGATCGTGTTGACCCCTCAGAACCGGGCAACTCTAAACATAACGTTTGGACCAGTACCGGTAGTGTTTTTCGCTTTGTGGGCGATTTGCCATACCGTGTTTTGAATCGAGCGCCACTTCGTGTGCAATGTGACAGCGCTTTACTTAGATCCAAAATTTGGACCCCTCCTTTAAATGTAAAAAACTCATCGGGTGCCCGCCCTGTTGGGTGGTCACATGAGATGCTTGGATCAGAGTGTAGCTCTGGCACATGTCCTTGGGATACAGACTCTGTGCGAAGCAGAACGATGGAAGCCTCCTTTCCACTGAGTCAGCTCTCGTCATGGATGTCCGATGTACGGGCCATTATAGAACAGAATAGAGCGTGTTTCCCAATACTCGGTATCTATCTCCGCTTCTCTCAGGCTTCGGATCGTTGGTTAGGATTTAACTATGGTGAAGATGTTATCTCTTTCGAGATTCATATCCCAAAAATCGCTGCTGAGACCTACCATGAGAGATCAGCAGATGTTTATGATGAGATTATGCAGATGACTCTTAGCCGCTATCATGCTCGCCCGCATTGGGGAAAAAACTCAAGCCCTATATTCATGGGAATAGGGGCCAAGCAGTATCCTCGTTGGGATGACTTTGTAAAACTTAAGCGAGAAATAGACCCCAAAAGTCTCTTTGAAAATAAGCTATGGAGACAACTTAATCTTAACGCTCCATTGCCTACTTACCCAGGCTGCGCTATGGCTCGAGACTGTATTTGTGAAGAAGATAGTCACTGCGGAGATCGTTATCGTTGCGCTCCAGGCGGGTACTACACCGCTGCTCGAGTCTGCCGTGAAGACTGATCGCTTGACGCCCCATCGCTTGACGCCCCATCGATGAGTGTGGGCGGGTCGGACAAGGAGAACCGAAAGGCGTTAGGAAAAACACCTCTGAGAAAAACACCTCTGAGACCTTTCCAACCGTGATCCAAATTGAAAATCGACAACGCCCTCTCGTAATTTATCTTGAGACCAAGTAGGGATGCAGTAAGAACCAGAGGGACATACCCTCCGACTCATTCGTTTAGTCTTCACTCTTTGAGTAAAGTTTGGCGTGCGAAAACATCGAATTTGAACTGTAACGATGTTAGCCATGTGTGACGCTCTCTGTTAATTTCATGCTGATGATTTTATGTACTTTGACGATCCCACACATCTTCAAAACTCTGCCTCATTAACGAAGTCTGTTGTAGTGATCCCCTGTTCAATCAATGGTTTAACAAGGTTAACAAGATGACAGCCTAACTAACAAGGCGGAAGCCTAACTAACAAGATGGCAGTCTATTATTTAACTCATCTAAACCGTCAGCTTAGGCCCCAACAAAAGTATGGCTTTAACAGACTCAGGCCTAACGACGACGTGATAAGTGGCCCAAATGTGTGATTGATAGCGCAAGTGATGAGGCGTATGACATGTTCAAATCATATGACATGCCACATCGACCACTTATTAAATATAATTCTGAAAATTATCTACTACACACTTACATACTTAAACTTGTATGAGTCTTCATTCAAAATGATCTTTGCATTTATATTTATATTTATTTCAAACAAATACAAAAATAACCATAGTAAACATAATGATCACGATGGGTATACTGATTAAAGTAACTACTGTAGGTTTGAGGACCGGTTTAGAGGATGATGAGGTAGAACTTTGTCTTAAACGGTTAATCATGGGAGCAACAAGTAACTCGGATGCAATTATTGCATATAAAGGGGTCAGTAATGCAACTGCCATAGCTGGTCCGATTGATGATGGATCGTCCATATTACTTAACATACTAACAAAACCGACTAATAATCCGATTACACCGCTTCCTGAAATAGTCAAACGGAGTGTTGAGAGAACCTCCTGATAATGATTCGATAATTGTTGATTAATCTTTACCCCTCTAATAGAAATCACAATTGCATTAACTAAGTCGATGTGGTGATGATATGCAAGAGTAAAGAAAAGTGGAATAAGCGTGACAAAAGCTAAACTACTCAAATCAATAAATGCCGATATATTTGAGCTCATGCTTATAGCAACGATAAGTGAAAAACATCCAAATATAAAATGTAAAAAGCGCAACATATATTCTCCTTTTGTTTATTAGCCGATAGAGAGATCTTTTATTAGTTACGGTAAAACAAACGAGTTCTTTAGCTGACCTCCATATGTTTATGATGGTATGGCCTTGGTACATCAGTCAGGGCTAAGTATCTTTAGTGAGTTCTGTAAATCCTTAGAGAACATAAGTTACCAATCAGCACTGCATATCTAGAACCGAAGAGAGCTCTAGAGCCAATAGTACATACGCAAGTCTTCTTCAAACTGATGAATCGTCATATCGGGACGCATAGCGCGAAGATTGTCGCTTAATTCGACCATAGCCGCCTTTGACTCTTCTACACGAGCGCCGCTATCTGGCTCAGAGTTGAAACCGCGAGGTAAAGTCACTTCCTTTAGCTTTGGAAAAGAAGCGATCATGTCAATATCTAACGCTACAGGGCATCGGAACAGGTTGAGTACTTCCAAATGAGGATGAGCTCGAAGAGCTTCAGGCAAGGCAAGTAGACGACTACAACTCGAAAGATTGAGCTCACGAAGCTCTGTTAATTCACTGATCTCATCACTGATCGCGATGAGTGATGAGCAGTTCTCAAGGTCTAATTTCTCTATTTTTGGCACTGCACTCAAACCGTCGAGTACAGTAAAGTCGTTGTAACCGATAGAAAGGTCGAGGGTGTTTGGAAAATGACTCAAGTCAGGTGTCGCCTCTAGGCTTAGATCCCACACATGCAACTCGGTCGTGGCTGAGTCCAACCCTTGAACGGCCTTAGCAAACCGCTTGTTCGCTTTCGCTCGAATTTTTTCTGGGATAGGGGCTCGTCCATACATAATATCGATAGCTGTCTCAAAATGCTTTGCTGCTTCCGAGGAAATGGCGACTTGTCGATCAAACAATTGCTCAATGTGCTCTTGTTTACCTTCACCCACTTGATCAAGCCAAGGCTTCCATGGTTTAGGCAGTGGCTTTAATGAGGAATACTGCTCTTCAGATACATCAAAGATATACCCTCCCAAAGCCCTCTCTTTTGCCGAGTTACTCGGTTTGAAGAGAGCATCATGATTGTGCTTACTAGGATCCCAGAAGCCTAAGAGTTTATGTGGTATAAATGCAGTCCCTAAGTCCTTTGGCTTGATGGTGTTCAACAACGGCATGCCTACTCGGCGGCGCACTATTGCATCATGGCGTGCCCTGCTGCCCTTTGGGAATGTCTCTGGCGAGATCCCCCCTGTGAGTGTTTCCCATAACCAACGGTCCATTCTGCCTTCAAATGCGATCAACATAGCTCACCTCTCAGTTACTTACCTATTCGGGGGGAATTTTTGACATCGATTCCATGTCGGGTGCTAATTCTTTACGCTTTATCTTTAACTTACTATAATTAAAGAATCAATAATGACACTTGAAGGCGGCATCATGATCTATGTCTGATCATGGCATCTCCTCGACCAACAGAAAAACACGTCTTCTTTACAGACAATCATCTCTGAAGGAGGGTCTCATTTATCAGATATTTTCTACACTCATCCAGAGTGCCCATTATTTCCCAACGAACAGAGCGATCAGTCAGCTCCCAATTTGACACTCAAAGCAAGCATATAGCTTTCGATTCCCTACTGATCGAGTCTCAACTGGCGACTCACATTTTAGACAAGTTGAATGCCCATAGATCATCAGTGATTCGCTTCTCTTTCCCTTCGCGATATGATCTTCTGCGGAGGCTTTATCGAGGGTAGTGATAATCTGGTCTGCCTTTACTCCCAAGGCCAACCACCACATCGCTGTATGCCAAAGATCTCGAGCAGTCGACGCTTTAATCTCATTTGCAGGCGTGAGGGGATTGATACGATGTTCAAAAAGTAGCTCTGCCCGGTATATATTTCCAAGTCCGGCGATTACCTTCTGATTCAGAAGCGCAGCGGCGATGGGGATTCTTCGCTTTGCGAGCCTTTCGATGAAAAGCTCAACATCTCCGTCGTCTCTGAGCGGATCGGGACCAAGTTGGGAGCATTTCTGCTTGACCTCATCAGCCGTTAAGACCTCACAACACGTCGGACCAGAGAGGTCTAGAATATGAGTCTCGCTCTGTATTCTTAATCGACAATTTGGACTCACAATCGCTTGATGCTCGATATTTCGTGAACGAAACTTACCATATAGCCCGAGGTGAATATGTATGAATGCATCAGAGGTATCTGAGAGTATGTAGCGATGGAAGAGGTGCTTGCCATGCGCAGATGCGGAGTGGAAGATAGATTGGTTTAATGCTTGGGCACCGTCACGAAAACGTCCTTGAGGTGAGGATAGATCTACACGCTTGCCCCGAAACCACTCTTCATGATCTTTGGCCATTCTATGGATGGTATGTCCCTCTGGCATCTGTTCTCCTATGTCTACTTATAGATTAACCAACCATTTATGGATGCTGCTGATCATAGAAGCGATGCGTCACCACGCATGAAGGTTCGCGAATTAAGAAGTTTAAGAAGATCTCTAAGAAGGTCTCTAAGGAGGTCGCTCTCTCTGTTTTTATAAGCGAAGTAACTCTTGTGGTTCAACTACCGACTTGGGGTCTCATGGAGTGACATTAACTCTGCAATATCTAGTGTAAGTTATCATTCCATATTGTAAATAAAAGCTGGGAATCGATCGCTTGCCTAATAAATGCCAATGACATTTAAGCACTTAAAAAACTTTACCTACCACCGTGTCACCACCGTATCACAACCGTGTCACCTAGTCAGCCGTTCAAGCTCTGATGGACAGCGGCTGCATCGTGGACGCGATCTCCTCGTCCCCCCAGTTCGTGATCCCTGGTATATTGAGGAGATCGAAGAGATCAACGTGTAGGTCAGACATAGGACGTCGACCATCATTAATCTCCATGCCAAACTTCAGGTCAGAGCCTGAGCCACATAATAATGTAGGGATGTTGTCGGTTGTATGTTGATCTCCATCCGACATATCAGAACCATACATCACCAATGTAGAGTCCATGAGGTTAGCTGCTTTAAGCTCGGTGAGCAGGTGCGCGAGTAAACCTGTATGGATCGTATTCATCCCTCGCAAACGAGTGATTAATGGACCCTCTCCTCGATTATGAGCGCACCCATGATGACCGGGACCTCCTCCTAGGATCTCTGCACACTGTAAGTCTGATGAGCTCGGGCCATACATAAAGGTCGAGGTGTTCACGAGTCCACACTGCATGGCGAGGACAACCATACGATTCATGAGCTCATAGCGTTGCACATAATGGGTCTGAGCGTTGGCGAAATCTTGTGTCGGACGAGGTTCATTCGGCTCACATCCTATATCGACGGCCTCGAGCTGCTGTTCCACTTCACGCACCGTATTCATATAGGTCGATAACACAGGACGATAGGCCTCGGGGAGATCAGAGGACAAGCGCTCAGCGTCACGATATACAAAGTCTAGGATACTTTTTTTCTTAGCATGTAAATGACGCACCTGATCAGCATCTCCATTATCAAACCCAAAGATCTTATCGAACATTTGACGAGGGTCTCCAATGGGAGATCGAAAGGTATCATCTGTCTGCCATGAGATGCGATTAAGGTAGTCATTTGAATAACCGGGGTGATCATTCAGAGGATGCACATGGTAATAGGGGGCCCCTACCTCTAAAGAGCGTATTGAGGTTGGGTAATGATCTGCGACGATTTGGTCGAGTGACTTACCACATTGGGCGACTGCAGCATTCCCTAGGACAATCCTACGACATGATAAGAAACCGGCACAGTTTTGCCAATGAGGATCAATCCCTCGGATGCCGTTGTGCAACCCTCGAATAATCATGGTGTTATTACGGTGACCCGCTGCCACAAGCGGAGCGAGCGCTTCATCGAAGTTCCAATTACCATTGGTAGAATTCGGCATGTGGGCGCCGTTTGGGAAGAAGACCCCGATAAATCGATTCCGGCCGGGGACTTGAGCGCTCCCAAGAGAAGGGACGAGCTGAGAGATTAAAGGTAATGTTAGGCCTCCGCCTAGCACACGTAAAACTGATCGGCGGTCAGGATTGAAGATCATGGTGTCTCCGTCTGAGCAAGTGAAGTGAGGAAGGCATCAATCGCTAGGTCATGGAGGAGAGCGCTCCGGCTGATCTACATGAGCGATTTGAGTGATCAAGCAACGTTCATCACCGCGGGGGGCGCGGTGTAGTCCATAGGCGAAGAGTTTCTCAGCGACACAGAGTTGATAAGAATCTGATCCGCTGATAAGCGATTTGAGCTCATCAGGATTACCCACAGAGTTACCATTAAAGTCAAAACTGTGGCCTATGGGGCTTCCATCAGGATAGGTCTCCCGCCACCTCCCTTCGGCATCAAAGTGCTCAAGAGCGAGTCCTAGTGGATCCATTTGAGAGTGACAGCCCAAACATCGGTCAGTGCTCTCCCGGTGCAGCTGCATACGCTCATTCAAAGGGAGTTCAGGATCGATGAACTCTGCGGTGGCAGCGATCTCTTCAAGCGTCGCGGGGTCTAGGGGAGGGATCGTTGAGCACAATGTACGATTTAAGGCGTATATACCGCGATGAATGACTCTCCTAAAATCAGACCCTGACGCGCCTGAAGTGAGGAAGTGACCCTGCTCAAATAAGCCTCCACGTTCATTGGTCATGATCTGAGTAGGGCCCGCTTCAAGGTCAATAGACGCCAAGCCATAGTGTTCAGCTAAGAGCCCATTGACAATGGTGAACCCCGGCTCTAGGAGTCGCATTGCCGGCAAGTCATCATTGAGTATCGCCGCAAATACATGGTGAGCCTCTTCACGCATTGACCTCGCCAGAGAGGTCTCTTCTTCAGTGAGATGACCACGAAAGTCTAGCCATTGTCCTCCAAAGTTCTCAACGAACCGCGCGCTGTCTTCTCTGAGAATCCGACTGGCTTGTACCGCGAGATCGGCATCGCTCAAAGGACTTGTGGCCGCTAAATACCACAGCGCGTCATCTGGGAACGACCCTCGGAAGAAGAGCGCTAGTCGAGAGGCGCGTCGGTAACTCTCTTCATCTGGCCGAGTGCCCCCCGGCACGAATTCTGGTTTGTATTGTACGTGAGGTGATAAGAGCGCTGCTTGTAGCGTGGATTTAAGTCCTTCCATAAAAGACCCAGCGATGCCAGTTTGCTCAGCGGAGACAACGACCTCCTCAAAAACTGTTTTAAGATCGTCCAATTCTTCCGGTCTAAGCGGACGACGCCAAGCTCGACTCGCGACACGATTAACAACCTCAGATCCACATGTCGCCCAATCGAGGCCTGTTGTTGTGATCGTAGGCTCAAGGGTGAGCACAGCGTTAAGCGCGGTGCTGTCCCATGAGTTATTGCCATTTCGTCTAATGATAAAGTCAACAAACTCACCGCTGCGTACATTGACTGAGAGATCAAAGGAGACAGAAGCTCCTCCGTTAACGATCACTTCTTGGAACACGAGCCCATTGCCCATGCGAATTTCAGCTGTAATCCCATCTCCCCCCCCTGGGTCTCCATCCGCGATACTCCCTTGAAGAGTCACTTCCCCGTCAACAGGAGCGGTCCAACGACGTATAACATCGACTGAAATCCCAGGGTGAAGCCCCGTACGCCATATAAAGATCCCGGCATCAGTGTTCGACCTCCATCGCTGAGGGCCGGGGTCATAGATGAGAGGGTTTTCAGCATAATCTAAGTAGCTCCAACAATCGGCTCCCTGTTGACTAGAAAATTGTGCGCCAGCATCATAGATGGAATGAAGTGGGCAGAGCGGTGTTTGCTCCACAGGTTCCGGACAAGACGCCATGAGGTCAGGAGTGTTCACCAATAGCTCAGCCACAGCCTCGGTAGTGCGCAGCTGCTCTTCTAACGTTTGGGCATCGATACGAGACTCTGTCATATGGTCAAAGCCACGCACCTGTGCCAAAGGAGTCCATTGAGCGAAGAGACCAGTGTCGATAGGGGTCAGCGCGAGATCGGAGTAGAGGCGCCATATCTCATGATTTGATGACCGGGGTAGGATGGGCACAGATTCAGCGACAGGTTCACAGAGGTCCGGAGTGGCCATGTGACCAGAGAGAGAGGGGTCATTACTCTCTGTACCTGCTGACGCCGAATAGGGGTCTTCAAAAGGAGAGCCCGACTGCACTATTGAGGTCTCCTCCCCGCCGCGAGATGGTTCTTTTGGCGCACACCCTACGACAAAAAATAGTGTCCACCAGAGAACAGGCGTGGTCGAGAATTTCATAACATCTCCATGATAGTGGGCTCATGATAGTGGGCTCTATATATCGCACTCTGTATATCGCACTCTGTATATCGCACAGATACATCGATCAATGCTTACCAAATTAAATATAGCTTTAAGGTGATTAAATAAAAAGCTCTGAGCTTGATGTACCCTTAGCTTTACATATAGTGAGCGAACGATTACCCATATCCTCACGCCTAAACATGCTCTCTATCTCGACAAAGAATAGGCTCCTCTCTTTGTGTACTGCTAAAGCGCACGACCGAGCGACTGTCCCATCTTGAGATATGCTTCAACCCCCTCGTCTGTATGACTTAAAATGCGCTCATCCACTTCCCACTTACCCGGTTCACCAAGTACAATGACCATAGAGCCTCCGAAGAGAAACATCCCCTTCTCATCACCCCGCTTAAAGGTCTCTTCATGATAGATCTGCTGGATTTCCCCTACGCAAATGGTGGTCTCAGAGGATTAGTAACAATGATGGTCTCAGAGGCTTAGTAACCAGAGGCTTAGAAAGGTTTAGAGAGCGACCGAGAAGGTCTCTGAAAGCTCTCAGAGGCTTGGAGAATCTGAACTCTTTTGAAAAAAATAAAGTCTTGAAACAGTTATATTTACTGTGTGAGCATATGAGATATATTTATTAAACATATCTGACTTATGCTTATGAAAGAATAGTTAATGAGACAATATTTTTTGGTTATCCTGTTGGTGTTGATTAACGTTGCTTGTGAAGATGAATCGGCGAATAATGAAGAGTCGTTTACTTGGGGTGAAGTAACAACGATTAATGGAGAAGTACCTCCAGGCGAGTTATCTCCTCTTCAAGACGTGACAACTTCATTAGATACCATAGATACTAATGGTAATCGCTTGATTATTACTAGAGGTGTGCGAGAAGCAGGCACTCGAGTG
The DNA here is from genome assembly GCA_943788935.1 of uncultured bacterium. Lineage (GTDB taxonomy): Bacteria > Myxococcota_A > Bradymonadia > UBA7976 > VGTA01 > CAKZRU01. Next base: position 212,923 of record CALSSE010000005.1, read on the forward strand.
GGTATACATGTTCACAAGTATGGTGGGCATACTTGTGTATTATCGGGTGTGATTACCGATTTTATTGAAGGAATGGAACCTAAAGAATTTCCTGCAGGAACGTGCTATTATATGCCACCTAATACCATCATGTCTGCGGCTAACTTGGGCGATGACCCCGCTATTTTATTAGATACCTTTATCTTGCCTCCCAATGAGTCAATGATCACCATCTTAGAACCAGGCTGGAGTGATGTTAGTAACTAAGCACACAACAAACTGAGAAATTAGACTTAGCCTCAAAAACTATACAAACTTTATTCTCCTATGCAGTTAAGCAATAATTTAACATATCAAAGAACTAGAGACTTAGAGAGCTTGGAGAGCTTGGAGAGCTCGCTAGAAAAGGTCTCAGAAAAGGTCTCAAAGGCTTAGAGAAGAGGCTTGAAGAAAAGGTCTCAAAGGCTTAGAGAAGAGGCTTAGAGAAGAGGCTTGAGAGCGAGCGATTACCCATATCCTCACGCCTAAACATGTTCTCTATCTCGACAAAGAATAGGCTCCTTCTTTGTGTACTGCTAAAGCGCACGACCGAGCGACTGTCCCATCTTGAGATATGCTTCAACCCCCTCGTCTGTATGACTTAAAATGCGCTCATCCACTTCCCATTTACCCGGTTCACCAAGTACAATGACCGTAGAGCCTCCAAAGAGAAACATCCCTTTCTCATCACCCCGCTCAAAGGTCTCTTCATGATGGGTCTGCTGGATTTTCCCTACGCAGGTGGCTCCCACCTCGACATAAGCAAGTTTTCCAAAGCGCTCAGTCTCTAAAATGGTCACCTCACGCTCATTGATCATGAAAATATCTTCACGAAACGCGAGCGCCCAGGGGTTGACTGAATGCAACGCGCCAGAGATACGCCAAGAGTCAAGTACCCGCCCGGCATCAGGGAAATGAAATCGGTGATAGTCTACAGGGCAGAGACGGGCAATAAAGCCTGGTCCATTGTCGAACACCCCGTTCCAATCAGAGTGATTCAAGAGCGCGCTGGCTTTAAAGCAAGCACCCTTTACGGGCACTGAGACCTCGTCATTGAGTGCAGCATAGGCAAAGTACCGGGCATCACATGGTGCGGGAAATTGATCCCCCTGTGCGAAAGGCCGCGCCGTGTCTGTGACTCGTCGAGTAAAGAACTTATTAAAGGTGCTATATGGATCTTCTGCGCTTCGACCGTCCTCTGGTAAGAAATCGTTCATGTTGATGTCGAACTGCTCAATGAAAGGCTTGACCTTACGCTTCGACTTAGGGCGATCCTGCAACCAACCATATAGTCGACTGAACGGAGGGGCCGCGATAAGCGCCGAGAGAGCCCGTCCCACAAGTGTGCCGTACAGTCGTTTAATCCACTTCCCCCCATAGACGCGCTCTTCTTGCACAACGCCACTCTCAAGTTCCACAAATCGGATCGGTCTTAACTTACTCACACGCTCTCTCCCTCAATTAGGCTCACACCCGCTGTATAAAAATGTGTCGTATCCGCACCCATTAAATGAGCGGGAGTGTAATATACCGGGCCACCCTCAGTAAACCCAAGACTTTCAAAACCCCTCCGAGAGCATAGTGTTCCCAGCTTTTAGCCCCTTAGAGTCTGTCTCTGTCTCTGTCTCTGTCTCTGTCTCTGTCTCTGTCTCTGTTTTGAAGAATGACCGATTTAACAGGAATAGAGTCTCCTCCTCAGGTTGTTTAGAGTGTACGATATAGAGTTAAGTTATAACCTATCGCCTTGTTTTCTATTACCTTACCTAAGGAGTAACTCATGCTAAGCACCGAATCAGTCTGGTCGCGAGCGGATTCAGATCAACGGGATGAGATTTCGGCTCATCTATATAACATTGTCATCGGTCTGACGCTGTTATGGGGTTTTGCTGCCAACTATTTCATTGTCCAGTCTCTTGATCCAACGTGGGTGATGAGCTTGGGTATGTGGCCACTGATGATTGGCTATATTGTGTGTGCTTTCGCAGGGACATATATTTATACCTCTTCCGATTCTGCGATGGTATCTTTCTTGGGGTATAATTTGGTCGTCATACCGATCGGTGTCATCTTAACCCCCTTAATCTATGCCTTTGATCCTCTGATCATTCAAAAAGCGATGTTGGCGACGGGCGCGGTGACTTCAACCATGATGTTGTTAAGCTCTACTTACCCTGCTTTCTTTTTGAGTATTGGTCGAACCTTGTTCGTCGCCCTCATCATCTTAATCATAGTGCAAGTCGGCATGATGTTTATGGGTGTCCATGAGCCTACGTGGGTTGATTGGATCGCCACGGGTATTTTCTCGGGTTACATTGGTTACGATTGGGCACGAGCTAACGCTCTGCCTAAAACGCTCGACAACGCTGTTGATAGCGCCGCTTCATTGTATATTGACATCATTAACCTCTTTATTCGCCTCCTCTCCATTATGAGTAAAAGATAGAGAGAAGAGCCAAAACAGAGCGTTATTATAGGGTTCAAAAGGACAGATATAGGCGAGGTTTACTTAGTGACAACCGCAGGAACAACCTTGGCTTGCGGCTCCTGAGCTGAGCGCGATGGCTCGACGCTCGTTGATTACGGTCACGAGCCCATGCTTCGGCGTTCACCATCTCGTGACGAACCCGCGTGACACAAAGCCCCTTGGGGTGGACACACCTAAGAGACAGCCCCCGTGACCTTGGTAGCCTCGGCGAAGAGCTCACGCGGCGGCGCTTGTCCGCTGTTTGGGATAGGATGGTTTATCGTCAAAATTCGAAAAAATCGCTTGTTAGCTCTTGGCCCGCTCGGCTGATCCTCGCCTCCGCCGACTGTCCCCTCCGCCTTCCCCTAAAGGGGCCCCTTGGCGGAGCGGCCTGTCGTCTCCATCGACGACCTGCCGAGCCAAACGCTCAACCCTGAGGTCGTGTTGATTTTCAGAGCTCAATCATCAGCGCTGTTGTTCTTGTCAAGGGATCAAGTGTCAAGCGTCAAAGTTCGCACCTCAGGAGCCGCAAGCCAAGGTCGTCCCCGCGGTCGCCGGGGCCGCTGAGTCGCGAAAGGCGACGCGACAGCTGTCGGCGCCGCGGTTCCAGCTACCGCCGCGGCGACCCGCGAAACAGCGGAGCCAACCCACTCGTGCGGATCACTAACTATGCTATTATGACCTTGATAAGCTGAATCATTCCACTGATCTGAGCACCACTCAAAGACATTACCGCTCATATCATGTAAGCCCCACATATTAGGCTTCTTGGTACCCACAGGGTTCGTCTTTCCGCCTGAGTTAGAACCTAACCAAGCTACCTCATCTACATTATTTGAGCCCGCATAAGTGAGCTCTGTTCCTGCCTTCGCTGCATACTCCCATTCAGCTTCCGTTGGGAGGCGGTAGCCTGTCCGACCAAAGTCTAGACTTACGGTCGGTTGATCGCCCGACCCAATATCGTAGACTGCTTGCAAACCCTCCGCTTCGCTGAGCGCGTTACAGAAACGGATGCAGTCAAACCAGCTCACCGTCTCGACTGGTAAGTTGCCCCCCTTGAAATGGCTTGGGTTAGACCCCATCACCGCTTCCCACTGTGATTGGGTGACTTGGGTCTGTCCGATGAGGAAGGGCTTGGTGATCCGCACCTTGTGACGAGGCCTCTCATCATCATAGCCATCACCCTCTTTGGATCCCATCCAAAATTCACCGGCAGGGATGTGGTTGAGCTTAAACTCTTGCCCCTTTACTCGTGAGGTGATCACATCGCCTGCCTTGAGCTGTCGCTTGGGCGCAGGCGGAGGTGGAGGCGGGGTCATCTGGGGCGTTAGAGGGGGAGGGGTCACTTGACGCTTCGCCTCGACCTTGGTCTTGATCTCGGCGACTGTGTCCCACTTGACCCACGCAGACTCGCCCTGCCACCACAACATGAGGGTGTCGGCGCCTGCGAGGACTCGGACGGCCACCTCAACTACGCTGAGAGGGCCCTCAGGATCGGTGCCCGGTACGGTGGCATAATATGTCTTAGGCGTCTCGCTGAGCTTGGCGAATAGAGCTTGGGCGGTACCGCGAACGCTTGGCATAAAGTGGGTAAGCTGACTGATCAGCTCTCGCCACATCCCCTCACCAACCTTAGACCCAAGACACTTGGCGAGGGTCATGCCGAGCGCAAAGAGGTCTGCTGTGCCATCTACCTGCTCTCCTGCTAGCTGCTCGGGAGGCGCATATCCACCCGTCGCCATCCCCGTATGCCCTGTGCTTATACCGTCTTGGTGAGCGATCCCAAAGTCGATGAGGACTGGGGAGCCATCGCCGCGGAGCATTATGTTCTCGGGCTTGATATCACGGTGAATCACCCCTTGAGCGTGACAGGCGACCAACGCTGAAGCGAGGGCGCGAGCGAGCGACTTGACCTGACTCTCTTCAATCGGACCACGACTGAGCTTGGTTTTAAGGCTCACCCCCTCGATCATCGTCATCACAAAATACCACGAGCCGCTGAGTTGATCACGCCCCCAATCAAGGATATCGATCACCGAGGCGTGGCTCACCCGATCGAGAGCGTCGATCTCAGATCGAAAACGAGAGATAAACTGTGGATCCGAAGAGAGTGAGGCGCTCATTAACTTGACCGCGCCATCTTGACCACGACTGTTCTTGGCCCGCCACACTGAGCCCATCCCGCCGCGACCTAGTAAGCCTGTGAGTCTCCACCCCTTGTCTCCAATCTCTGAGCCGACGTCATAGCGTTGAGGCTCAGCCGATGGGGGCGTCGCGCCGCTCACCCGCGCTTGGGTCAACTTGGTGAGGCTCTGTCGAGCGCGCTGTACTCGTGGATCATTTGAGCCTGCTCCGGTGATCGTCCTCGCTACCCGCTCTGCGCCATCAAAATCTCGCTCTAGGGTGAGGAGCGCCATCTCGTGAACCTTAGCAGTGTTCCCATTCGGTGAGATTGACTTCATCTTAGCGAGCGCAGCCTCAGCAGTCGGGAGGTCACGGCTGACCATGGCGCTCTTAAAGCGACCCTCAGCAGCCAAGAAGTGAGGCGCTTGGGCGGGGGTGATCCCCTCGCTAGCGAGCGGATGATGATAAGCGACTGATGCCTCTAGGGTCTCCTGCATCTGATGAAGCATATCCCCTTGGGCCCCCTGTGCTCGTAACATCTCCACCATCTGTCGCTTCACCGTCTCTAGCTCAGGGGTGAGCGCACGAAGCTCATCACGCAAGGGGCTGAATTGATTCTCAAGTGCGCTGTTCATCATCGCCTCAAGCATGTCAGGCGACGCGCCAAATTGCGCTGACTGGGTCATCATCCCTACAACCCCGTCGAGCTGACCGCTGAGATGCCCCATGAGCGCCTCAAGGTGCTGTACATCACCACCCAAGCCCTCGATCATCTCGGTGATCTTCTCGTCGGTCAGCTCCTGACCTTTGTCAGCGGCATAGTCACAAGCCGACTCTACCGCCGCTACGAGGAGCGGCGCGCCAGGGATGAGCGCATGAGCGGCGATCTTCGCTACCGCCCCCACACCCGCGCCATGGCCCTGAACGAGCCGATGCCCGAGCTGCTTGATGTGATCGAACATAGAGGTACCTCACCGAATAAGTAGGGGGCTCAGTATTGACAACATGAGAGGCTGAAATCAAGCATGATAGACCAAGCAGGTCTCAGAGACTTTTCAGACGGTTTTTCAGCAGGTCTTGATTCCCACTAGACTCTATTGATGTTAAATGGTGGCCACAAATCCGCCGATGAGTCATACTCAACGATTCACGATCCTGGCGACCCATAGCCATGTTTATCACTTCATCTCAGACTCTAGACTAACGGTTATTATGAGCGCGATATCTACAGATCAGCGGCGACTTCTTGGAGAGACGTTCTCTTTAAACCATGGTTCACTGCACATTTATTTACGTCAACTCGATGAGTGGTATGTTCATGACGAAGCGCCTCCAAATAAGACGCTCCCTTTAGCTGATGGTGGTCAAGAGGGCTCCGCATCACGAACTCAAATATGGTGCCGCGGTGTGGCATTTGATACCTCTTCAAACTCACGCCTCGACACACGAGCGATCGCTAACGAGCTCATCGAGCGATCAGCGGATCTCCCCCCCACTACGCTGACGACCCACTTCACAGGACAATTCGCCGCGATCAACCTGATCATGGGGACACACAATTCGGTTGATCGAGTTGAGCTCCATAGTGATCGACTGAGGTCTTTCCCGCTCTTTTATGCTAAGCGCTCTGGGTCGCTCTGGGTCTCAGATGATCTGCTGTGGATGAGTGAACAGCTAGCGGCTGATCTCCAAGAGACCAGCGTCCTCTCTATGTGGCGCACCGCTCAGCTGGTGAGCGGGAGTGACACCCTCTTTAAGGGGATCAAACAGTTGCGCGCTTCTGAGGTGATCACCTGGGATGGTGTCAAGCTCACCTCTACATCTGGAGAGACATATCTCCATCAAGAAGTCTCAGACATGAGCAGCACAGAGCTCAAGAGACGATTACGGGTAGGGATCAACACGTGTATTGATCGCCTCATTCAATTCGCCGATGGCGCGCCGCTAGTGATCCCACTCAGCGGGGGCTTTGACTCTCGTCTCATCCTCACCGCCCTCGTGGACGCTGGTTACCCAAACCTCGTCGCCTTTACCTATGGTAAGAGCCATACTCCTGAAGTAGAGGTCAGTAAAGAGATCGCGTCTCAGCTCGGCGTACGATGGTGTTTTGTCAAGTATACCTCTCATATGTGGTGTTCATGGTCCAAGAGTGAGCAGGGCCGATTGATCATAGACCACGCGAGACGCAGCGGGGCTCTCTATCATGTACAAGATCCCCTCGCGATCGCGACCTTGGTGGAACGCGGGGACATCGAGCCTAACAGCGTCGTAGTCTGTGGTCACTCAGGAGATGTGCACGCCGGGAGCGTCATCGATGCCAAGAGTCTCAAAGCTCCCTTAAGCATCAAGGGCTATCTCGACTTACTCTCAAGTAAATATTTTGGTTTTAATGCTGCGAGTGACCCTCCCGGTCACTCTGTCGATTCGGTAGAACTTGAGACCGCCTTTATTAATAAGTTAACCCAAGAGCTGAGCGCTGATTTTATGACGAGAGCTCAAGAGAGCCTCACGCGTGAGTCGCTGATCGATGAGCTCGAGCGTTGGTTCTGGCGTGAGCGATGCGCCAAGTTCTTAGTTCAGTCGATGCGTACCTATGAGGTGCATGGACTCCGGTGGTGGCTGCCCCTGTGGGATGACGCGTTCACCTCATTGTGGATGGATGTCCCTTTACGCCATCGAGGACGTGTCGGGGTCTATCATGAGTTTGTCGATGACTACTTTGAGCAGGTAGCGAAGTATAGGCCACCTCAAGGGATCATTCGCCATCATCACCCACGCCCCGTCCCCTTTTACAAGCGTTGGCTCCTACACTCGTCGCTGATTCAGACGATGCGTTTACGAGCCCGTCATCCCTTTGGCTGGTATCACTTGATCCCATTTTGGCGTCATGCCCGCTCACCCCACCACGCGCTCCACATCAACGCGATGCTCGTTGATCAAGAGCTGCGCTGGTGGCGCGCTCGTCAAGCGCGCTTACTCAAAGCTCGCACATGACCATCAATGCATGAGTTGCCTGAGTCGTGAGCTGCATGTCTAAATGATGCGCGTGTCTGCTGACTCGCCTGCAAGTGACTCTTCGGGTGAGAATGGCCAACTTAATGGAGACGAGTCTGATTATGGGCTCAGTCAAGAGACAGAGCGCTATGCAGGAGCATAGGTCGCCAGAGGTTATCGAGCAGGCGTATTAAACTGCTCTGTAAACTCACTTCTGTAGACTCGCTGAAACTATAGGTGATATGGCATAATCCTACCTATCATGGTATGTAGTCTCTCCTAGGATTACTGACGACCTCCCCCCAAAAATATCATCCGCATCCCCTAGAAGAGGCTGAGTCATGCAGCAGACTAAAGACTTCGCAAAACCTACCGACATATCGACTTTCGCAGAGTTTGCTGAACGAGCAGATTACTCACTCATGGATTCACTGCAACCCGATCCTGAGGCGACCGATGATGGTGATGATCACAGCCCACGTCAGGTGCGTTCAGGCCATTATGTCCCGGTGAAGCCCACGCCGATCTCATCGCCAACCCTTGTCACCTACAGTAAGTCGTTATTTAACGATTTAGGCCTAAGTGAGAGCTTGGCGCAGGATGACAAGTTCTGTCGTCTGTTTTCTGGTGATCAGAGTGTCGCTCAAGACCCCATCAAGCCCTTCGGATGGGCCACTGGCTACGCGCTCTCTATTTATGGAACAGAATACAATGAGCAATGTCCCTTTCGAACAGGAAATGGCTACGGAGATGGTCGAGCGATCTCCATATTTGAAGGCTCTTTCCATGGTCAGCGTTGGGAGATGCAGCTTAAAGGCTCAGGACCTACCCCCTATTGTCGTGGCGCCGATGGACGGGCCGTACTCCGTTCAAGCGTTAGAGAGTTTCTGGCACAGGAGTTTATGCATGCACTAGGAGTCCCCACCACTCGCTCGCTGACGCTATACATGTCTCAGCTCGAGACGGTGCGTCGACCATGGTATTCTCCAAGTTCACAATCCTATAATCCCGATGTCATGACAGATAACTTAGTGGCGATCTCAACTCGAGTGGCTCCCTCATTTTTACGGGTTGGGCAGCTCGAGCTTTTTGCACGTCGAGTACGCAATGAGACACACTCTGAGGCGCTCAAAGAGCTGAAGATGATCGTCCATCACTTGATAGAGCGAAATTATCGAGAGGACATAGATGAAAATATGCCCTTTAGTGAGCAAGTCGTTGAGCTTGCTCGCTTGTTCAGTTCACGGCTTATCTCCCTCATCGCACATTGGCTACGAGTAGGGTATTGTCAGGGCAATTTCAACAGTGATAATTGCGCCGCGGGGGGGTCTACTCTTGACTACGGTCCCTTTGGTTTCTGTGAGCTATTTGACCCAAGATTTCAGCCATGGACCGGAGGAGGGCAACACTTCTCTTTCTTTAATCAACCTGCAGCCGCCGAACAGAATTTCCAGATGTTTTGTCATGCGCTCCGTCCTCTTATCGCTGATCACGAAGAAGCCTCAATGATGATCGACAAGATTCAGGGAGGCTTCTCTGACGCAATGAAAGCGGAGATCAGTCTGATGTGGGCAAAGAAACTAGGTCTGAACACCGCCGACCCTTTGTTACTCAAAGACCTATTTCAGCTGATGGTTCACTCTAATGCAGACTATACAATGTTTTTCCGAGAGCTCTCTTCAATCCCCAATGAGATCTCAACTTTAAAGAGGAGCTTTTATACGCCGAGCTCCAAGATGCTCGACGATAGATGGACGTCTTGGCTTCATCGATGGCGTGACCAAGTGATCAGAACAGGGGATCTAGAAGACATCTCTCACTCGATGAAACAACTTAACCCTAGCATCACTTGGCGTGAATGGTTAGTCGCACCCGCTTACCAAGAAGCAGAGAGCGGACAATTTACTTTAATCCAAGAGCTACAAGAGGTCTTCAATCATCCCTACAGAGATATATCTCCAAAACAAGCGTCTAAATATGACCGTCTGAGGCCAAAAGAACACTTTAATGTCGGAGGGATTTCTCACTACAGCTGCTCATCTTGAGTCAGACAGCGAACCCTACCTTAGACCGTCAACAACTTCAGAGGGTATTGTCAAAGAGCGATCCCCTCTCCTCTCTATTTCGATTTCCTGTCATAAATACAGTGCTTCGGGAGCGGTCTCATTAATGTTCGGCGTAAAGTATCCGTACCTCTCTAGGTACTGTCTACTGTGGACCCACCTGAGACTTTAGTTAAAACTGAAACAGTAATTATCTAAATAAAGACGATTGCTTTCACTAGCAAACTAGCATTAAGCAAACACCCAAAAATTTGATTTAAATATAATAAAAGAAGAGATGCCACAGCAAGAAAATATGTATACGATTTTAATATTGGAACGACGTCAAAAGATATTAATGCTATATTCTTTTCCCTTCGGCGATATGCCACTTTAAAAGAACGGATTAGAATGAATGTGACACGGTTGGGACTCTTTCATACTCTTATATGGAGTATGTCGCTGGGAGTCGGTTGTAGTGATGAAGCCACTAATAGCTCGGTCAGTGACTGTAGTACGGATGGCATTGGCTGTGATGTTGGGTTTATATGTGCCTTGAATCAAAATGAACTCTATCAATGCGTATCTGAGAGCGAACAAACTGACGCTTCAATGAGCACACTTGACGCTAGGGTCGATATGCTTGATGCATCACCAGAACACGATTCAGAGCTTGTCATGGACAGTGACGGTGATGGCGCTGAAGATGATCTAGACAACTGTCCTGATACGTCAAATCCGAATCAAGTTGACAGAGATGATGATGGTCTAGGTGATGATTGTGACATCGAACCAAATATACAAAACTTTATTTTAAATGGGCAGGTTCTGATGTTAGGCGGATCGAGTATTGATGATCGCTATACTGTGACATCTTCCATAACCTCAGCGGTTGGTGAGTTAACAGACGGCCAGTTGATTATGACGGGGAGACTAAATCCATGAAAACTAATATCTATTTTCCACTCTTTCTTATTCTGAGTCTATTGAGCGAACCGGTCTGGGGACAAGACACTCTGACTTACCAAGGAACGATCACCAATGCAGCTAGGCAGCCAGTGAGCGCCAGTTATCCAATGGTGTTTAAGCTCTACGCAGGTGACGATGATGAGGCGATTTGGACAGAGCGTAACGAGAGCATTGATATTATCGATGGCGTCTTTAGTGTTGAGCTCGGTAGTCTTACACCGTTTCCATCAAATCTTGGTTTTGATCGCTCACTCTATTTAGGGATCGCTGTTAATGATGGTCCTGAGATGTCACCGAGACTCAAGGTGTCAAGTGCACTGCGCGCTAGATGGGCTGCTCATGCACAGGATGTGAGCGACGAAGATATTAACCCCAACTCAGTGAGTATCAATGGCGACGAGGTCATTGATGAATTGGGTCATTGGGTGGGAGATCCTAGCGGACTCAGAGGTGAGAATGGGCTACAAGGAGAGCCTGGAGCTCAGGGTGAGCGTGGGTTAGACGGTGTGAGTGTTGAGGAGGCACTGGTGAATATGTCCGGTGAGCTTGTTTTGACCTTGTCTGATCGTCGCCAACTTAATGTCGGGTTAGTGATTGGTAATGATGGTGTCTCGGGCTCTCAAGGTGATGACGGGGCAACAATCGTTGATGTAGACATCGATGAGGTGGGTACTCTAACGGTAGTTTTAAGTGATGGTCGTCTATTACTCGCCACAGGTAATGCCAAAGGTCCACAAGGAGAGAGAGGAGAGAGAGGAGAGAGAGGAGAGAGAGGAGAGAGAGGAGAGAGAGGCACAGAAGGTGTGTCTATTATCTCAAGTGATCTTATTGAAGATACGCTGATTCTTATATTGTCAGATGGGAGCGAACTTAGTGTAGGTAATATCAAAGGCGCTCAAGGTGAGCCCGGCGCTCAAGGTGAGCCCGGCGCTCAAGGTGAACCCGGCGCTCAAGGTGAACCCGGCGCTCAAGGTGAGCCCGGCGCTCAAGGTGAGCCCGGCGCTCAAGGTGAACCCGGCGCTCAAGGTGAACCCGGCCCTCAAGGTGAGCCCGGTGCTCAAGGTGAGCCCGGCCCTCAAGGTGAGCCTGGCCCTCAAGGTGAGCCCGGCCCTCAAGGTGAGCCCGGCGCTCAAGGTGAGCCCGGCCCTCAAGGTGAGCCCGGCCCTCAAGGTGAGCCCGGCGCTCAAGGTGAGCCCGGCGCTCAAGGTGAGCCTGGCGTCCAAGGACCGCCAGGCGCGGTTGGCCCAAGTGGTGTAAGCGTTGTATCAGCGGCGGTCAATCAACTAGGTGAATTGGAGATGCAGCTCTCCGATGGGGGTGAAATAAACGCTGGATCTGTGGACGCGAATACGGCTTGTGCAGTGAACCCCGTCGTTGTGAATGGGGTTACTGTCAATGGCCTGATCTCACTTCAATGTGGAAACCAGAACCCTATTAAAGTGAGACTTGCGGGATGTGGTGATCATGTCGTCGATGCCGATGAAGAGTGTGATGACGGTAATCAGATGAATACAGATGCGTGTAAGAATGATTGTACCCAAGCTGTTTGTGGGGATGCTGTTGTATATGTTGGACAAGAAGAGTGTGATGATGGCAATGATATAGACGGAGATGACTGTACAAACGCCTGCACAGACGCCATCTGCGGTGATACGGTAGTAGGACCTGATGAAGACTGCGATGATGGCAACAGCTCTAATCTCGACTCATGCACAAACAACTGTGTCGCTGCTAGATGCGGAGACGGATTCGTAGGCCCAGGTGAAGACTGCGATGATGGAGATGCAGTTAATGGTAATGGCTGTGATGTTGATTGCACACTGAGCGCTCCCTGTGGCGCCAACTGTCCAAATCTGAATTTTGTGACGATTACCGGAGGGCAATTTAGTATGGGAGATGATAACGGTTCCTCATCGCCTATGCACAATGTTAACGTCACTACTTTTAAGATGACACAAACAACAGTGACAGTAGCTCAATATAGTATGTGTATTGATGCTGGAGTATGCCCTATACCACCCGGTGGGACATATAACGAATTCAATAAGAATAATCATCCAATCAACCGAGTACGCTGGCAAGATGCTCAAACATATGCAACTTGGGTTGGAGCTCGACTTCCAACCGAGAGCGAATGGGAATATGCAGCTCGAAACCGTGGTCAAAACGTGTTGTATCCTTGGGGGAACACAAGCGCAAACTGCAACTTTGCCAATGTTAATAATTGCTATAGCTTTACTAGCCCTGTTTGCGAGTTTCCAAATGGCACAACAAATCAAGGTTTATGCGATATGGCAGGTGGGGTGTATGAGTGGGTCGAAGACGATTATCATAATAATTATAATGGGGCACCGAATAATGGATCAGCATGGGTAGATAGTCCACGAGCAGCTCAACGCGTACTCAGAGGAGGGTCTTGGAGCGCAAGTGCGTCAAATGCTACTGTTTATTATCGTTATGCTGCTGACTCGCCTACTTTTTTAAGTGCAGGGGGCACCTCGACTACCTATGGATTCCGATTAGCACGCGATTAAGAAGTCCCTCTAAGACTTGAAGTAAGAAGTTCCTCTGAGGCTTGAAGTTATAAGAAGTTCCTCTTAAGAAAGTCCTCTGATACCTTTTGACTCTGATACCTTTTGACTCTGATACCTTTTGACTCTGATACCTTTTGACTCTGATACCTTTTGACTCTGATACCTTTTGACTCTGATACCTTTTGACTCTGATACCTTTTGAGAGCTTTTGAATGGGGTGGATCGAGTGAGGCTCAGCGAGCGATCATTGTGGTCACTGACTCATCTCTGTAGCAAAGCGATTTAGCCTTATTATAGCCTTTGACAGCTGTGGACAATGATCCTGTATAAAGCGATCTATAAGAGGCTCATCTGATAAATCAAGACTGTAGGAGCGTGTTAAGGCTCGGTAAGCGATCAGGGTCGCTTCTCCATCATAGTCAACAGTCGCTAATCTCACCTTGAGCTCCGAAGGTGATAAGTAGAAATCACTGCCAGGGAGGAGCGCGATATAGTATTCATCGAGCAGTAGAGCGCACAGCTCCTCGGAGGTGCTCACTCCCCTCTTTAGGAGCGGCCCTCGGTAGATCTCAAAATTAGGCATAAGATAGAAAGCGCCTCGGGGATCAGGCGTAGTGATCCCGAGATCATTTAAGCGCTTGGCGAGATACTGACCACAGAGTTGATGAATCGCTCGAGTATCCTCGATAAAGCGCCGAATCTCATCATTCGATTGATAGGCGGCGATCGCCGCACGCTGAATAGGAGCGCTCACCGCTGAGAAGGTCTCGCTGATCACTGAGCAGAGCGCATCGATCAAAGGTCGTAGAGGTGCGGAGGTGGCTAGGAATCCTAAGCGATACCCACCGGCAGCATGGGCCTTACTAAGTCCCCCTGTGACGATAGTCCCCTCTGGGTAAAGAGTGAAAAAACCCTTCTTGCGTTGACCTGTGAAATCGATCTCTGCGTAGATCTCATCACTGATAACGATGACTTGATAGGCTCGACATACCTCGACTAAATGGCTGATCTCCTCATCATGGTAGACCGCGCCAGTCGGATTGTTTGGGCTGTTGATGATGAGTACTTTTTGACCTCTCGGACGAGAGATACACGCCTCTCTTAGCTCCTCTGCGGTGAGCTTATAGTGATTCAGCTCTTGGGTGAAGATGGGGACCATCTCCCGACCGGTCAAACTTACTTGTGGGCCATAGCTCACCCAGCTCGGAGCGGGGACCAACACCTCTCCTTGGAGACAGAGTAAGGCTTGATAGATCAGCTCTTTAGATCCGGGTCCGATACATATCAGCTCAGGATCAAAAGGATAATCGAACTGATCATCATAATACTGAGCGATCTGCTCGCGGAGCTCAAAGAGACCTCGGGTAGGGAGGTAGTCTTTATGATGAGCGTTCTCTTGTAAGGCGCTCACTACTGAAGGAGGGATCGGGAAAGGCGCTTGACCAAAACCAAAATGAACAAGGTCATGTCCCGCCTCTCTTAAGGCGAGTGCTCTTTGGTTAATCTTCAGAGTCGCTGACTCCTTAAGACGCTGAGTGATCTCGGTGAGCTGAACCACACTTTGAGGAGGACGAGGAGCGATCATACTATATCCAAACTGACTAACGATCTGTAAATAACTAAGTTGTTTACAGATTAACACTCTTTATCGTTACAGTGACAGCGCTAAACGATTTTGTTTTTTTGTTATCGTTCATCGCTTCCTCGCTCTTGCGATCCTGATCTTTCGGCGCCGCTCTATCTTAACACCTACTTAACAATGTAGTTCTCTTATGGGGCGAGAGGTGAGCGCAGCATTTTTTTCGCTCAGCATTTTTTCGCTGAGACTATACAGCACAAGGTGTTCAAACGACTATGAGCTTGATAATATACCTCATAAACAATCACCCACAGGGAGAGCTTGTCGATGAAAATAGTAGGGAGTCTAGCGCTCATACTCTCAGCATCTTTTACTATATCCTTAAGTGATGCTAAATCTCCAGAACCTCATCACCTTAACAGAGCAAAAACAGCCTCTGATCTCGCCACAAGGGCAATTAAGCGCGGTGAGTTAGAGCATGCTAAAATATTATTGATGAACGCCTTTAATCGCGACCCTTCTAATCTTAAATATCTGAAGGAAATCCATGCGTTCAATCATCGCTTTGAGTCCAAAGACGGACGAGCGCGAGCAGAGCTTATAGAGCTTACAGAGCGCGCTCTTTATCTTATCGCTCCTGAAGACGTGGAGGCGGCTCTGGTGATGCTCAAGAACCTCAAGCTTCAGCAGGAGAGCTCTAAGACCTCCTCGAACATCACTCATCGAGCGACCCTGCTCGCTCGCTTTCAGCTCAGCGCGACTCAAGAGAGCGATCAAGAGATCTTTGACCAACTTGAAGCTCTAGAGTCCCTATTGAATGACCCTCTCAGTGGTGACCTCAAAAAAACGCTCCTCGTCAAGCTACAGAGCCAGCGCACGCAGCTTACTCGCTATCACCGCTTACTCGATCTCTCACAAGAGTTACAGCGTTACATGAGACTACTTGAGAAGAGCTCCCCCTCCGACTCACCTAGAGCTCAAGCGCGCTCGAGGATGATCTCCAATACCCTCAATATTATGTATAGCGAAGAGATTGAGTCCTTACCGCAGCGAGCGAAAGTAAAACTAGAGGCGGTGATGGGTGACGCTGAACGAACTCTCAAGGCTTATATTAAACAGCGATCAAAGCGCAGCTATCTACAGGCCGCAGAGAGATACAACACCTTTATCGTTACCTATAACCAAACGATCAAAGAGAACAAGGGTTACCAAGCGATCGTGCTTCAAGGCAGTCAACTTCTAGAGGCGCTGAGAGCGATTATCATTAAGATTCAGAACGATACGAGTTATCGGCAAACAAAGGACCTCATCAATCAGGTACAGCGATATATTCAACACGCTCTAGAAGCCCAATCAACACTCTATAACCGCTGGTCAGCGGAGCGATGCCTACAGGCTCGTCAGCTGATTAATAAAGAGGTCTCGCTCAGTGATGCCGAAGCGATCACTATATTCTACGAGAGTGACTTGGCTAAGATCGATGCCCGCTATATCTCTCCTGAGGTGAGTTCAATCTATCATCAGCTGATTCAAGAGATCCTCACCGAGCTCCCCGCTAGTAAAGCGATCGAGCTTCAACGTGATCTTATGACCAGTAAAAAGCGCCGTTTGGATTCATTTTGATTAAACTCAAAACCTTATCTCCATGGGTCTTCTCCATCATATTGATCGCTCACACTGCTCACGCGCAGTCAACGCTACAGCCGGTCTCACAGCTCGACTCACTCTCCTCAGGGGCGAGGTATGGTCTGATCAATATTCAGTCTGTGCTCCCGATGGTTACCCCTCGAGATGAGCCTAAAGAGATCACCGTTTACTCACCATACACCCATCCGTCTAGAGCTGATTCTACCCGCTCACTTCAGACTCACCTTCGCTCTCATCGACATCCGGCGATTCCAAATAAAAAGACCCTCTTTATGGCTCTATCTGACTCTCTATTAAGTGAGAGTGGGAATGGTTATGATTGGCGACGAGACATCATCAGAGTCTCTAGCGCTCTCGCCCTTGAGGTCAGCTATGAAATCTTCACTCACTTCCTTGAAGAGCAGGCGGTTCGATTCACTCACTCCTCACTGTTTGGAGAGGTATTAGGGGGAGCGATGGGAGGGATATTACTCGTCGGTGTTGAGTGGATGTCCACCGGACAACTAAACCCTGACCATATGTTAGAACACGCTGCTTACACTCTAGGGAGCGCTCTAGGCACTTACGGAATATTCGGTTTAGTGGCGAGCTATGGTGTCGCGGGTACCGGGACCTCCATAAGCGCTCTCTCGGGAGCCGCCGCCACGAAAGCGACTCTCGCTTGGCTTGGAGGCGGGACGATCGCTAGCGGTGGAGGTGGAATGGCTGTAGGGTCAGTCGTCTTGTCAGGGATGACATTAGGGGTGGGTACTTTAATCGCTATAGGGACTAAGGCCTCTTTTGAGATGTGGAAGGCTAAAGAGCGCTCCGACTTTCAGATAGGGGTCCTTCATCATATTATCCATTCGATCTGAGCAGCCTGCTCTTGATGGTGAATCCACAAAGTCTGTGTTTCTGGGTTATACCAAGCGCTCTGCGGCAGCGCTAACATCTCTCTTTGATCTTCTGCGAAGGGGAGCTCTCTCCCATTAAGAGTGAGCTCTCTCGGCGCCTGATCCCAGCCTCTCAGCTCATAGACTCTCCCTTGAGTGAATACCTCGCCACTCTCATCGCTGAGACCGCGAGCGGTATAGTTTAACCGAGTCTCATCATACAGAGTCCAAATGAATGGAGAGCCCTCCTCCGGTATTCCATATCCTCTCACCCACAGCTCACCAGGCGTGTCGGCGAAGCTCTCTATCTCTCGCTCTGCAGCAGGAACATTTACACCGACCGGCGAGAGTGTATCTATGCTCGGTCTAAGGAGCGGAATGAGCGCGCCACGCTTCACATACATAGGTAACAGATCTAAAGGGACCTCGCGGTTGATAGATGTCCCGCTCTCGCCTCCATCAATCACTTCATTAGTCCACCAATCCACCCACTGCCCAGGGGGGATCAAGATCTCCTTCTGTCGCTCACCTCTGACTACGCTCGGGGAGACGAGAAGGGAGTCACCCAAGAAGAAATGATCTGAGGGATGTTGGTTCATCATAGGATAGCTCAGTCCAAAGGTCCTCTGAATCGCTCGTCCGTTACGAGTGAGCTCTTGTGCATAAGTCCACTTATAAGGGAAAAGTCTTATATTTAGAAGAGCATACCGACGGTATGTATCGAGAACCTCTTCATCAAAGCCATTCTCATCATTGAACTCCCAAGGCACGTCATTAGAATTAGTCCCCGTCTGCATAACTGTCCCAAGAGCACTCAGTTCTAGCCAACGCATAAAGGTCTCTTTATCAGGGGGAGAGCGCCGGTACCCTCCGGTATCGGAAGCAAAGAATGGGAACCCCGATACGCTTAAAGAGAGCCCCGCGACCAGCGCAGCGGGAACACCGCCGATTGGTCCATATTCCTCACCATCTTCATCTCGTCTCCTCTCTCGGTACCTAGAGAAATCAGCGTCTAGGTCAGCGGGCCACATCACGTTGACGTTAACCTGATCCCCCCAGCGGGCGGTTCGACAGATCAAAAAGCCTCCATCTTCCCCTAAAGTCTCGCTATAAGTTTGATGGTAGAGTCGCTGATAATGAGCATGCATCGTTAGCTCATCAGAGCCATCATGAAATACCCACGGTAATCGCTGGCCATTCACTCCAATCACCACGTCCTCAGCATAATCGAGCTTGTAACCCTCTACACCTATATCTGAATAAGCGGTGAGCTGCTCTCTCCACCAACTCATCGCATCTGGATGGGTAAAGTCGATCGGAGCGCCCCAAGGGTTGAGCAACAACCCCCTCATGACGGGGAGGAATCCTTGCTCCTGCGCATATCGATGTTGCTCTGCTGCGTCTGATGCTTCGGCATCAATATAGGGAGCGTGCCATAACGCTAGCTTAAAGCCGTTAGCGTCAAAGGTCTGACTCAGCTCTTGAGGGTTGAGGAAGGTAATGGGGTTGAAGTCAAAGAGCCCGATCTCACTCTCATAAGGGCGATCTATCCAATAGCCTGAGGTGGGCAAGTCTAAATCTCGAATCGTGTTTAGGTCAGAGACCACCTGAGCCTGATCATCATTCTCATCGCGCCATATCCAAGGACCAAGCGCCCATGGTGCCGGTAGTTTAGGCCAGCCTGAGACCTCATAGTAATGGCGAGTTAAATCGAGGGGGTTAGGCTCACTGAACAGATAAAAACTGATCCCTTGTATTCTCGATCTCCCCTCTTCTGACCGCTCAGCCTGATGAGAGAGCGTCATCCATTCCTCAAGATCTAGCAGCGGGCCTCCCGACCCCCAACGACCCCCACCAAAATGAGCGCTGAGCCTCTCTGAGTCTCGCTTCCCCATATCAAAAGCAGCGGGAGAGTCAGAGGGTACAAAGAGCCCCCAACCTCTGCTGCCCACAGCATAAGGAATAGGCGCATGGACTTCGTTGTAGCGCTCCTCTAACTCCAAATCGAGCTCAAGCTGCATCGCCTTTAGGTATCCACGTTGGTTCACCGCGTCATAGACTTCACCTAGACCATAAAGACCCTCTTGGGAATCGATGAGAGGTTGAATCACAAAGTATGCTGCATAAGGGTGTGAGCGGCGATCTCCCTCTCGTCGCGCATCGGTGATGAGATCACATTTAACTCGACCCGACTCTTCCCAACGCCAGCGCATCCATAACTGATACCCATTATTTAGTCTCAATAAGAGCGTTAGCTCATTGTCTTTGGTGTCGACAACGCTAGCCTCTGAGATCGATGTCCAGTCTACATTGATTGGAGAGATGACCGCCTCAGTATCTAGAAGTTTAGGATAAGGATCATAGCTTAAATTTGAGCGTTTCTCCTCTACCCAAGCGACTTGAATCCCCTCTTGATCAAAGGTGAGTAAAGTCTCGTCTCCTCTCACCCAGCTCAGCGTAAAAGTGGGCTCAAGTTCTATCTTTAGCATCCCTTGTGAGTCACCGAGTCGATAAGAGCTCAGTGGAGGCTCATCGAGCCCTTGATCGTCGAGCCCTTGATCGTCGAGCCCTTGATCGTCGAGCCCTTGATCGTCGAGCCCTTGATCGTCGAGCCCTTGATCATAGCGATCATCAACGACAGGGTCTCTAGCGTCCTCAGAGTCACAGCTACCGCAGGCACATACCCACATCACACATAAGAGAAAAGTTATTGAAGGTCGTTGAGGTCTTTTTATAAGCATATACCGCTCAGCTTTGAGGAGTGTAGAGGAGAGAGACACATGGTGCCAACATGACTCAGTCGAGGCGCTTCGAGACTAGCCCACCATGATGAGATAAGTTTTTCAGCATAGGGACATCACAATAGAGGGGAAGACTTAAGGGTTATCTCTGACCACCCAAAATTGGTACATCCCTCCAAAGGTATTTGGATGAGAGTCTTCAAAGTCAGACCAATGATTGAGGTCTGTATGTGTGGGATCTTGTGGGTATTCGTTAGCATAGAGAGAATGAAGAGACTTAGGAAGCAAGAAGCCAAGAAATCGAAGATGGTAAGTCTCGAGGAGCGCTCTCATCTGAGCTAATGAATATCGATGCTCTTGCACATGGAAACAGAGGTCTCTACAGGCAGACATGGAAAAGAAATCTCTCCACTTCATAAACGAATCTAGGCCTCTTAGGTTTTGAGAGAGTATCTGCTGTCTAAGGAGTCGAATCCCTTCAGGATTAGGTTGTAAACCGAGCTGTTGAATATGCTCTCTCGCCTTGACTACGTCTCGTCTCGCTAACTCACTATAGAGAGCGAGCTTGAGATACCCTCCGTCAGCGAGCACCTCCATCAGACTCCCTAAGCCGGCAGCCGGGTCCTCCATATGATGTAAAACGCCGGCACACTCAATGACGTCAAATCGGCGATTTAAGAGAGCCACATCTAAGAGGTCCATCTGAATGAACTCCACATTATCGATCCCCGCCTCATGGATCTTGCGCTGTGCATAGGCGATACTCGCAGCGCTGAGATCGATCGCTATAATATCAGCCCCTCTATATCTCTGCGCATACATCACCTGTTGTCCAGTTCCACACCCAGCGATCAAGACTCTCAATGGTGCCTGGTGATGCTTAACAAGAATATGATGAGGGGTAATCTCAGAGTTAATGATCTCACCAAGCTGTCTCTGTTGCGTTTGATATGTATATGTAAATCTCCATCTCGGGTAAGGACTCTCCTCATACTGCTCTTTAACATTCAATGAGACTTCATCATCGATTGACCCAATGCGTTTAATTTTAGCTTTAAGCTCTTCTTCAACCGATGGCTCAACGACCTGTAAATGTATCAACTCTTTATAGAGTGGAGAGCCCACCAAAGAGTGTGTCTGATAATGACTGAGCAGTGTTTGAGCGATCTCTAATCGGTAAATCGGCAAATAGCAGGCAATGATAGAGATTAAAAATGGGTTCTCGCTCCCCCACTGAGAAGAGTGGTTCTTAAGCTCGGCGATTATACTCAGCTCATCTGTCATGGGCTGATAGATGTATTCATTGAGGAAGCATTGAGCAGCGAGCGCGGCGGTGAAGTCTTGGATCAGCCTATTGGATGAGAGTTCTATTGAATTTACGTTTAGGCAAATCTCTCTTCTTAGTCGACTTAAGACCTGCTCCCACTCTCTCTCGGTGAAGATTAATCGAGTCAACCCCTTGAGTAAGCCTCTATGACTTACTAACTGAATAAAAGCATCTGAATCTAGGAGAGGTTGATCAGATGTCAGCGACTCGAAGAGGATATTTAGAGGCGTGAGATATTTGAAAAACCGTGCCAAATCTCGGTGAGGGACATCATCCCTCATTAAGAGAATATCCACCACAATATTGAGCAATCTTAGGTCAATACTTTCGCTCTCCCTAGAGTTCAAAATACTGATCAGCGCTGTATAAGCCTGCGCTAGTTCAGGCTGGAGCTCCGTCGATCGGAGCAAAGACTGTATAGACTGATTAATCTCACCATAATCCCGTAAAATAAGACCTAGATTAATATAAGCCCCTGCATGGTTGGGGTGTAGCTCGATCGCTCTAAGTGTCGCCGTCAGGGCATCAGATAGTTTACCTTGATCCTTAAAAGTCGCCCCTAAATTGACATGGGTAGAGACGAGCGCTGTACGATCTACCTGAACGCCTAATTTATGGGCTGTTAAGCGCGCTTTATCGGCCTCAACCTGAGCTCCAAAGTGATCTAAACACAGCGCGAGGTTAAGCCAAAGTTTAGCTTCAGATGAAGAGCGCTCTAAAGAGGCCTGAGAGACCTCCAAAGCCTGATGTAACAATGCATTATCAATGAGAATAGACGAGAGCGTTAAGGCGCTGATAGCGACTTCATCTGACTCAAAACAGGCTAACTTTAAATGTAATACAGCCTGCTCAACATCTCCCATCTCGAGTAGCAGAAGACCTAGGTTTCTACGGATGGAGTGATCTAAAGGTGAGATAAAGAGTGCCGCTTCAAAAGCCGCTTTGGAGAGTGTAAAATCTTTAGCGTGCATGTAAGAGACACCGGCGCTATTCCACAGCTGTGCATTGTCTCGCTTACTGATCGCTAAGGCATGTTCGATCACTGAAATCGACTCTTTGAGCGCTCCACACCGCCTCAGTTCACCGCTTAAGTATTTGAGCGCTTCAGTGTCTTGAGGCCACACCTCACGAAGGGGTCTCATCGTCTGAAGAGCACCAACGGTATCCGATTTCTGCCTCTTCCTCGCTGCCTCTTTAACAATATCTAGCCATGAATTCATGCAGATCTCTCAGTAAGGATGCCTGTTGTATGTTGTATTTACATTATCTAAGAGCGAGACCCACTGACCACTCCCTAACGGTACCTTAACAAACCGCTTCCTCAGATCATAGGGTCACTCATAGCACTTCACCAAGCGCCTATGCTCTTCATCTCAGACCACGGTGAGCGTAATGCTAAAGCCTCACCTCGCTGGAGTAACTCTATCGAGATACCATCGGGAGAACGAACGAAGGCCATTCGTCCATCTCTTGGAGGGCGGTTGATGGTGACCCCCCCTCGCTGAAGCCGCTCACAAATGGCATAAATATCCTCAACCTCATAGGCGAGATGGCCAAAGTTCCTCCCGCCTGTGTACTCTTCTGGGTCCCAATTATGAGTCAGCTCAACCTGCGCCTCCTCTTGACCGGGTGCGGCTAAAAACACCAACGTAAAGCGTCCTGTAGTAGACTCTCTACGACGAAGCTCTTTTAACCCGAGCAGCTCACAGTAAAAGTATAATGAGCTCTCAAGGTCACTCACTCGAACCATCGTATGTAAATATTTCATCGTCACTCTCTACAGGCCATATGCTTAATACACCGCGTCTATAACATCAAATAGCATCAGTCGGTACAGCTCAATAATTCTAAAATAACATCTCTTCATGATAACTAAACAATATCCTTATAGATCTGACATAATATCCTAGGCTCAGCACAGAAGAGCTCAAGTCAAATGATCGGAGGTTAACTTGAGGTTAGAGAAACGGTTAAAAGAGTGGGAAACGCTAGGACTCATTGATCATGAGACCTCCTCTCGTCTTCGCGCACATGAGGAGAGTAAAAGTCGCCCGCTAATGTTATATGCGATCAGCGGTCTAGGAGCGCTCTCGCTGTGTTTAGGCTTAATCAGCCTGATCGCTGCTAATTGGTACCACATCAGCGATGGCCTAAAGCTGAGCGTTAACCTATTCATCGGGCTCGGTCTCTGCGGCTCACTCGCCTTTAAAAGAGATCAGTGGCCTAAATGGGGGGTAGAGCTCATCATCGCGGTCATCTGTGGATGGACCTTAGCGTCGATCGCCCTCATCGGTCAGATCTACCAACTCGGTGGAGATGGACGCTCAGCGATCACCCTGTGGGCGCTCTTAGTGGTCCCCCTTCTGATGCAAGGACGAAGCACACTCAGCGGGGTGATCTTATTAGGTGCGCTGTTGATCCCGAGTGGGCTATGGCTGATAGAGTTTAAATCTCCACATATCGTCACCATCATCCCCGCGATAAACCTCGGGGTCTTGGCCTTGAGTTTCTATCGACCACTCACCGATCGCCGGCCGGAGATCATGAAGGTGTTCGGCTTTGTCGCGACCTTAAACATCATTGGCGCAGCCACCGTAGCGCCCGTCTCATTTTATACGAGAGGCGCTAGCGAAGAAGCTCTGATGTATCTCCTACAGGCTCTGCTCTTCAGTCTGCCAGCCCTAGTGTGGCTATGGAGAATATTCAGCGATCGGCCCATGAGCCTTAAAGTCGCATTAATCGCCTCTGTTCTCTTCAGCTTTGGCCCGCTGTTACCGCACACGGGAGGGCTCAAGGTTCTCGCTATTTTGAGCTTTATCATCTATTGGGTTATCATCGCTAAAACAGCGCTCGACCTCGAGTATATAACGCTTTTCCGCTTCGCGACTTTCGCGGTCGCGGCTCGATTAGTGATCATGTATTTTGAGCTTGTCGGGAGCTTACTCGACACCGGTCTCCTCTTCATCACGGGAGGAGCGCTGATCCTCTTCGTCACTCGCTTTTGGTACCAGAAGCAACATCAATTACTCGATCAACATCGCAGCGACAGAGTAAGTGAGGCCCTATGAGCTCATCATCATCAGCGATTCGATTTCAGATCTTAGCATTCTTACCGGTTCTCGGGATCACTCTCTTCATCGCCCATAGTCAATACCGCGCCCTCACCGGTGAAGTCTATCGCGTTGCTATTGAAGGCTATGATCCGCGAGATCTGATCCATGGTCACTATTTAAGATATCGTTTTTTCGCTGCCCTCCTCACAGAGTGTAAAGGTTCAGAGCTCCCCCACCGATATCTACTGCTTTAAATATACACAGCAGGAGAACTCAAGCGGTGACACCCACGGTGATCATGAGGTGAGTGATCATGAGGTGAATATCTCCTCCGACTCAGCGACAAGCGAATGTGACTCTTCAGTGAAGGTTTCTGACTTGAGTAGATCACAGAAGTACTTAATCCCTGAAGAGTATGCGAGCCTTCTTGAGAAGGCCTTGAGGACACAAGAGGCCTCCGTTGACTTGATTATCCATGATGATCAGCGCTTTACAGTGGGGCAACTCTATCTCAATGGCCAGCCATGGGAGTCTACGGTGATCAAGAAGCATTCCGAGATCCTAGAGGGGCGCTGAGGGAGACTTTAACTCGCAAGAATGCCTATGATTCGCTAGAGAGCAATCGCTTTAATCCCTATCTAAATCTTAGACTTAGCTTGCGAAAGCGACTTATTGTATAGTAGAGATCACACCTCATCTATATGTCTAAAACATCTATTCGGGAGCTTCGGTGACTTATGCCTTTATCGCTCAAGCCTTTATCGCTCAAGCCTTTATCGCTCAAGCCTTTATCGCTCAAGCCTTTAGTACCGACGACAACGCTTCTACTCGCTCTCTTCTCTCTGATGGGTGGGCTCATCTCATGTGATCAAGGAATATCGAATACATCGACGTCTACTCTGGGCGCCAGTCCGGTCTGTCGTGAGGCTACTGCTCATGTACGAGGGTGTATTGGTAGTTTACAAGGTCCTCTCTTCTCCGGCGAGTGCGATCCAACTGAAGCCTCGCTGCTGCTCGACACCTCCTGCGAGGTGATCAGCGCGGCTCATGATGTTGAGCTAGACTTGAAGAGCGACTTAGGTGAGCAGCCTCCCTTCGCCTGTCTCTTCTTTGGGCTTGGCTGTCCTATAGATCAGAGCTGCTATGAGCCGCTATCTGGCGAGCCGCTAGAGCGAGTAATCGAGCTCTCCTCTACTGCTAATCTCGGTGATGAATATGATGTAAGAGAGAGAATCGAATCTATTTCGGAGATCTTCAGAGCGTCAAAAGATCCTCGGGGAATCTTCTCTATTGTTTATCGCTTGATCACCAACAACGCGGTCGAGTCTGTAGAAGAGGGCTTATATGAGAATCCTCAGTGGACTCGAGACTTAATCGTCGCCTTCGCTCGTCGTTATCTAGTCAATCTCCACGGTCACCTTACAAAGGGTGAAGTATCACCTCAGTGGAGCAAGTATTACAAGCTCGCTCAGAACTGTGACGTGGGCTATGGGCGTACTCTCGGAGTCGCCATCGCTACTCATCTCATGGTTGATTTACCCTATGCGATAGATGATGTAGACGGCCTCGATGAACATGAAGACGATTATATGCTCTTTGGTGAAGTTTCATTACGAATCTTTCCCCAGCTTATCAGCGATATGCAGACCGTCTATCAAGAAGATGTCTCCGACTTGCTGAGAGGGTTCTTTCTAGGAGAGTGGATCGATAGCATCTATACCAAAGGGACCGCGACGACTTTTATCTATCAAACGGTACGACTTAACGCTTGGCGTAACAGCCAAAACCTCTTGGTGTTTCCACGCGCGATCGTTCATGCCGACATCACGACCGGCTGGGGACTCGCCGAAGTGTTCCTCGCTACTCTTGATGCCTCAGGAGTGCTGTAGCGCTCATGATCTCTTTTGTCTAGTTTTTGCCAACTTTAATTTTATTTTCGCCAACTTTAATTTTATTAACCTTTTCCCTAAAGTTATAAACTAAGGGACCGAATAACATTAACGATAGAGGCTTCCGATAGACTTTTTTTGGTAGAGACTTCAGGATAGAGGAGAGAGATCATGAGCGTAACTATGGACGCAGGCGTGAACGCCATGCTTGGGCAAGCGCAAGCGATGAGTCAAATCAACGTGCAGACTGTGGCTCAAGTTAAGCTCGCTAAGGGAGTGAATGACATGCACAAGAACGCGGTCATGACCCTCATCAGCAGCGCTGGACTCGCTACCTACTCACGCTCGGGGGAAATGAATGTCATTCCCCCCAAAGGGATGCAGGTCAACGCTATAGGTTGAACAGCGGCGGTTGAACAGCGGCGGTTGAACAGCGGCGGTTGAACAGCGGCGGTTGAACAGCGGCGGTTGAACAGCGACGGTTGAACAGCGGGCGATCATCATAGACCTCACCTCAATGATCCGCTATCGTGGTTAGAGCACGTAAGCGAGAAGTGGGAGATGAGGACTGATAGATGATAATGACCTTGAGAGATACGATAGTGGTCACCCTAGTGTTAATACTCGCTGTGGGATGTGATCAAGGCGCTGAGCCCAAGGCTGAACGAGCGCTAGATATGATCTTGAACGATGTGGGGGGAGCAGAAGAAAGCTCAGAGATCGATCAAGGTGAGCCACAAATAGAGAGTGATGCTGGCCTCGCACCAATAGAAGATATGCAAGTTATGGACGATCTCGCGATCCCCGAAGAGTTAAACTTACCATGGGTGAGTCCGCCTGAGGGCTCTCAGGTCATTGAGGCTGAGCCTCAGCGTGAGGGAGATCCTGAACAAGGTTATTATCATTTTATTAACTCGCCCTTCGTGGGATGTGGGATCCCACTCTCGGTCTTTGAGCGGGTCGGTGACGCTAGTCGCTTCTTTCCCCTCGTGGGTCTCCCCGCCGAAGAGGCTTACCTCGATGGCCGAGTCGGAGGCAACGTAGATCTCCCCTACTTTCTTACCTATAATCGGACAGAGAGTGATGTAGAGATCGCCGCCACCAACTGTATGAGTTGCCACGCAGGGCTCTTCCAAGAGCAGCTCTTGGTTGGCTTAGGGAATAGCACCCTCAATACAACCAATGATGTGAGCGTTTTCGCTAATGGGCTAGGGAGCCTCGTCGATGATCCCGCAGAACGTGAAGCATGGGCATACTGGGCAGAGCGTATGTCAGCGGTCGCTCCCGAGATCGTCCTCGACACCAAAGGAGTAGTCGCCGCAGACAACCTCGCCTTAGTCTTATTTGGTCGTCGAGATCCAAGCACCCTCGAGTGGCGTGATGAGTATCAAGTTGAAGTACCCGATGAGGTACCAGCGGTCCCCTTAGCGGTCCCTCCACTGTGGAGAATGGGCAAGAAAAATGCCATGTTCTACTCTGGATCATTTCGGGGAGATCACAGCCGCTATATGTTCGCCGCGAGCTCTCTCTGTCTAACGGGTCTAGATGAGTTTCGTGAAATCGACAGTTACTTCAACCATGTAAGAGCGTGGATCGCCTCTCTCGAGCCACCCGTTTGGCCCTATGAGCTCGATACAACACGAGTGGTTCGGGGTGAACGAATCTTCGAGCGTAGCTGTAGCGGCTGTCATGGTACCTATGGAGATGAGCCCACCTACCCTAACTTGGTCATCCCTGAGGCAGAGATCGGTACTGACCCACTCTTGCTAGTCTTTGAGCAGCTCTTCGTTCAAAGCCTCGGTCCTTGGTTTGAGCAAACTCCTCTCACCGAGAGTAATTACCTGACCGCTACCGGTGGATATATGGCTCCTCCCCTCGATGGGATATGGATCACCGCTCCTTACCTTCATAACGACAGCGTCCCCTCACTCGCCGCGCTTCTCGACTCGAGTCGTCGACCCTCTTATTGGCGAAGAGCCTCCTATGACTCCAATGACTTTGACCCCATAGAGGTTGGATGGCGCTATGAGGCACGTGAGGTCGGTCGCGATGGAGGAGCTGGTCCCGAGGTTTATGACGCGACTCGACTCGGTTACCTCAATGAAGGCCACACCTATGGTGACCACCTTAGCCAAGAGCAACGCCTCGATCTTATTGAGTACTTAAAAACTCTTTAAACCTGTACTCAACGGTAAGCCGCGTCCACAATAAGCCAAATCGACGTAGAGACTCTCACTGACCTTCAATGAGATAGAGTTTTCGGCCACTCACCGACCAAGCGGGGCGCTGAGACCCCTAGTGACTCAAAAGAGTGAGTCACCTTTAAAGACTCAATGTTGAGGCTGAGACCTGCAGAGAGTCTATGAGTGATTGATACCCATGCGCGTGACTCTGTCTGTCTCCAACCCTCCCAAGAGCTCTTCACTCCCCCAATCGGTATAATGCTCACCCACATTTGCCAAGCGATAGGACGCCCCTCATCGTTTAAATGCCACAGATAGTGATCCCCAGGAGTACTCCCTCCTGTCTTATAGAACACTAAGAGAGAGTCATGAGGCCAATCATCGCTCTTCACTAAGGCCCGAGATGTCCCTGGATCTCTGATTTTAAAAGGCGCGAAGGCCCAAAACGAGTCGTTATTAAACGCTTTAATCGCTTTTTGAACATAATCTCGCTCATCATCAGAGGATACTCGCTCATCATCCTCTATCGCCCAACCTCGTTGACCATTAAGATCAAGGTAGACAAAGAGGGTATCCTCGAGCTGTACTCGCGCTCTCTCTAAACCTCTATGCCACAGATAATGATAACCACGAAAACTCCATTGGGCGCCTTCTGATACTTCAAAATCGGGTGCGTTAATGGCTTTGAGTAACCGATCAGCGATGCGCTCCGCAGCCGGGCCTTCTTCCCCTTGAGGAAGAGGGTCAGAGAGTGCACCACACCCCATCACTGATCCAAGGGTAAAGAGAATGAGCGAGAGGAAGTAAACATGACTTGAGCGAAGATGACTTGAGCGAAGATGACTTGAGCGAAGACTAAAGAGAGTCACGACATAAACCTCACTGAGATTATTTACAGGTAGGAGAACTTAGAAGATACCACTCAACGAATTTGGCTTCAGCCTCTCAGCCCCCTTAAAGTCGATTCTATCTCCTTAAAGTTCTTTAATCACTTAAACCTCTCTAAGCGCTTAAACCTCTCTCAACTTCTCCATGAGGGATCGACCTTGATCGGGGTCCGTCATATGGATAAAGGCGATGAGACCGATTAAGTGGTTAATACTCTCCCCCTCATGCAACGCCTTACCTCGCTTGAGGTTATGGATCATCGCCCGCACCTTTCTTCTTAGCTCTCTCGGTGTCCGAGGTTGGTCATCCCCGTTTATGATAAGTCCGGTCACTTTCTGCTGATGTCCTACCCTCATTACGTGGGTCTTATCAGCGCGCACCTTGAGCCCTTCATCCTCTACCACCGCATGAACCGTCCCGAATAGCTGCTTAATCATCGATGAGAAACTAGGAGCATCCTCGGATCTTGCCTGAGGGAGACTAAAGGTTAAGTCATCCGCATAGCGCGTATAACGCCAGCCATTCTTCTCGGCAAAGCCGGCTAAACGACGATCTAATCGTAAACAGGCAGCGTTGGTAAGCGCCGGACTCGCTGGAGAGCCTTGAGGGAGACAACGAGGTCCCATCGCGATATAGACACGCTCTCCTTGATCCTCCACCACTTGTCGAGGCGCCTCAGTACATAAGAGAGCGAGCAGGGCAGCGATGCCATCCATATAGCCTGCTTGACGAAAAATACCCTTTACTCGCTTGAAGGTGAAAGTAGGGAAGAAATCAGCGAGATCCATGCTCACCACGACTGAAGAGTCAATATGCTCTACCGCGTTACTATAAATCGAACGTCCTGGGAGGAACCCATGGGCGGCGCCATGTACAGTGAGCCGCTCAGCGATATTCCGTAATACCCAATGTTGAGCGGCTTTAAGTTTAGGCATCGGAGCCCAAATCTCTCGTAAGCCACCGCTCTTCTTGGGGATCGTGAAAGAGCGATAATGGATCGACGTCGCAGCCTCTCGATGATAGCAGAGCCATCGAAGCTCGCCGAGACTGATCTCTAACTGCTCACAGAGCTCTTCTGGAGTCTCTATCTGAGGTAGGTTTCGCTGCTGAAGACGAGCTGATAAGTGATCAGGGTCAAAGAAATCAATGCTGACATCACTTTGCCAAAAGACCTCTTCGCCTAGGTGAACGATATGAAGCGCTGTATACGAACGCCACACCTTCGCCTGAAGTGGCTTACGTACTACTTCCTCAGCCTTAATCTCTTCAATGTAGGCCTTTTTTTGCTTCGACCCCATGCTGAGAACATCTTGACGCTTCACCCAAACGCCGTGTTCACGGAGTTTAGATTCTACATATTTACGCGGTCCTCCCGCGCTGACGACCTCATCCCAAAATGATTGGTGTGAGGCTCGATCGCTGAGATGATCACTCATGATTGACTCGCATCCATATAGTCGCGTCGCTCTAACTCAGCGACTCGTTTAAAATAAGCCGCACGAGCGGCGGCGATTTCAGAGAATAGACGATGGAAGAAGCGTGGGGACTCTCCCTCATCCTCCCAACGCTCGATGAGGAGCTTACGCTTCAGCTCCACGACTCGGCTCAGCTCACGGCCACGTTGGCGTTTTAAGTATACTGAAGTGGCGACTTCTACCCGCTCAGGATGAGCGGCGAGCTCTGCCTGACGCGCGGCCTCATCGCTTGCATACTTAACCCAAAGCGCTATGACGTGTGGACAAGGTCCTAATTTCTGTTTCTCTCGATCCTTCATCCACGCGCAATCGCAGCTGACCTTACGCATCCCTGCCCCCTCGAGGATTTGAAACTGCGGTGTATAGACGGGCTCTACCGGTAAATGAGCTGCCGGCAACTCGGTTACCTCGCCGAGAACCTCTATCTCACCGGTAGGGAGCTCACTCACTGTAGTGATCACTCTCCCAAGTTCAGCAAGTTTTGAACCTCTCGCCTCACGCTCGTTTCGATAACGCAACGCTGAAGGAGAGAGTCCGCTAAATAGCGTTCTCTGAGAGAGGGTTCCGCTCTTAAAATCAGGACGGGCTAGGCCCACTTGAATGAGTGCCCTTACCACATCTTTGGGGTGATGGGTATCGGGTATAGCAACGCTCTCCGAGATGAGTTCAGCGAGTTGCTTAGCAGTGAGAGACCCAGCTTTACTGAGAACCTCTTGAGCTGAAGACAGCAGAGGTTCCGAGACATCTGCTCGAGGGAGAGTGAGATCTAAGAGGACCCCTCTAGACCAGTTGTTTGGTCGAAAGCCCATTGTCGCCAAGGTGAAGGTCATCGCTCCACAATGAAGAACCCAAAAGGTCGGCTGGGCCTCCCCCAAAGCGCGTAATTCTACGTGGTCGATGTAGGGAAGAAGCTGATCAAAGATAAGCAGATCTCTTCGATCCCAGACCCCTAGGATCTCAGCGCGGTCGCCTCGATAGACCTCACCGGTACATACTAAACGCCAGTTCCAAGGCTCAAGAGTGAGCGCTGGGGGCTTTCCAGGTACTAACTCAAAGCGCACTCCCTTCTTTTGCTTGGGCAGGTCAGCGTTAAGGCGAATCTGCTGTAGGACATTATACAAGTCCATACGACTGAGCGAGATTGAGCGGAGAGGTCGAGTGGAAGCAGAGAGGAGCTGAGTGAAGTTACGCATCCACTCTGTCGGAGCGGGGAGGGTTTTGGTGAGCTGTCCTACACATTCATCTCTGACCTCATTAGGACTAGCACCTAAGCTCAGGGTGAGCGCTCCATTGTTATTAAGAGTCGTGAGACCTCTCTGCAGCGTCTCTCCTCCCTCAAACTGAGCGCTGAGCTCTCTCACTCCCTCACCCTTAACATCATAGCCCTCAGGGGAGACGCTGATCATGGCGTAGACTCTGCCCGTTGGATCTAGGGTCTCAAAGGCGAGCCCCGACTCATTAAGAGAGACCGTTGGGTCACAGCCTACCCAAGCGGTCGGATCATGATCACCGAGGAAGTGATAAAAGGATCGGCTAACCTCTATAGGGGTGATATTAGGGTCTAAGCCTCGACGCCATGAGGCATACGCCTCATACACCTGAGGGTCATCAGGGAGATAAGCGCCTTTAGGTTGATGAAGAGAGAGAAAGATCCTCATCGCTTCGCGGAACACTAAAGGATCCTTGAGGGTGAGTTCTGCGCGAGGAGACGGCGCTGAATTCCCCTCTAGAGAGTGAGTGAACAGGCAGACGCGCTGCTCGTCAGGGCGGGGGCGCTCTACTGAGCTCACTCCTGCATAATGCAAAGAGAGAGCCTTAGTCATCGGGGTTTCGCTGTATTGGTCGCTCATCATCGGGCCTTAGGCGTGAGGTGAAGAGAGGAAAGAGTAGAGAGGAAAGAGAGAAAAGAGAAGAGAGAGGAAAGAGTCATCGATGGGTCAAAACTTGATCAGTGATTCGGTGAGGGGAGGCGATGACGTTCTCGTTGTTGACGGCGACGAATGGATCGTCTCCTCGCTCGCCACCCTTCTCGTTGGAGTGACTCTGACGAGCTATTCTTGGCGAGATCGATGAGCGCCTGCTCTACCGCATCATTTGCGAGGCGCGCGGAGGCGCTGATCAACCCAAGTTGGGTCTCTTCATCGAGGTGGCTTAGATCGCCCGACTGAAGCTCGGTGAGTAAGCGAATGAGACTAGCGCTATCATCATTAGCGATCAGCGCATTAAGCGCGAAGAAGTCTCCTCGACGAGCGGCGGAGAAGGCGCTCTCTGTGACCTCGACTGTAGAGACACGACTCACCGCGTCCCAATCGGCGAGACTCAGTCCACCGACTGATTCAGCGCGATCGTCAGAGAGCGCGTGATCGGCAAGCCCAGCGCTAATCGCTAAGCGAGTGATCACCGCGCTGAGCTCGGGCGCTTGAGCAGCGGCACAGCTCATCAGGCGTTGATCGATCACCTCGCTCGCGACACCTTCTAGGGAGAGGAGCTCAAGGGAAAAGAGCGCCTCGCGATACAGCTCGACATCAAGCCCTTCGGCGCATAGAGCGAACCAGATGGGAACCTCTCCTCCCTCGCTGCGACCCCAGAGCCAAATAAGTTGGCGCCACAGCTTCATCAATTTGGCTTGTTGGGGCTGATGAGCGCCTGCGAGACGGGCGACCTCCATCTCTCTCCAACGATCACCAATACTGATGGTCGCGTCTAAGAGTAGCTCACGGTCTTCAACGCTAAGGTTAGCGGAGTCCCCTCCGACTAAGGTGAGCGTCATCTGCGCGAGATTAGGTGCCCCTTCAATCGCTTCTGCGAGTCTCTGGAGCAGGGGCGAGAGTGGAGCGGGGCTGAGCTCTCGAAGTTTTGACTCAAAACGGCTCACTGTAGATCGGTGCTTAGAGCCACGACTAGCGGTGCCAAAGCAGAGCTCAATCCACAATGATGCCTCGCCATGATCTAAGATCACTCGCACGCTCTCTTCCCACTCATCACTGTGAGTGAGATCGGTCTTGAAGAGCTCGGTCGCGGCGACCAATAATGGAGATAGATCATCTGCTCGATCTACACCAGCGGCGCGCAACAGTCTGGCGCACCACGCGTTATAAGCCTTAACCCTGCTCGCTTTACCAAAGAGATCACTCTCTCGTAACACCTTAGTGAGGGTCTCAGAGGCTTCTTCAGTGGGATCACTGATCAAGGCTTCGATCATCTGATCGTTGATCCGTGAGTTCATCTGAGCGCGGAGCAAGAGCGCTCGTAACGCTCTCCAACCCGCGGGCTCATTAAACTGGCGAATCCCTGAGAGCGCCGCCTCCACAAGCTGATAGTCAGCTAACCCGTCGATGAGTCGACTGAGGATCTCCTCAGCGACCTCAGATTTACTCATGTAGCCCAAGGCTTCTAAGGCTTCACTGCGAAGAGTATCTTCTTGATCATCGAAGAGGTTCATCAGAGTGGGTACCGCGCGTAAGTCTCGGCTTAAGCCGAGAGCTGTCACCGCTTGCTCACGCCAATGAGATGACTCCCCCCGGTCACGAGCAATCCCCATCAACAGAGGTACTCCTGCGCTGTTTTGAGCATAAGCTAAGGCGATCGCGGCGAGGCAGCGTGTGGTTTGATGTCTATGCTTAACCAGAGCTTCAAGTGGAGCAGGGTCAAACGTACGATACTCTACCCGCCAGCGCAGAGACTCTAGCGCCTCCTCCCTTAGTTGATCAGTCACGACTCCTTCAGGGAGCTTGGCGAGCTTGAGGAGCGCTGCCTCTACTTGAGACGAACGAGTGGTCTTAGCGGCCTCTATAAGATGGAGATGATATTTAATACTCTCGTAACGGCCAAGCTGAACACAGCGTGTTATGAGTGCGCTGAGGGTCTCCTCTTGATAGGCTCTCTGCTCTTCTTCTTCACGTTCCTCTTCACTCATCTCCTCCCATATCGCTTCTTCATCAATCGGCTCATCAAATCCGCTAATCTCCAAGACACAACGCTCTAAGTCATCGGACTCCCATCGAGAGTCTCCCATTAACTTAAGCAGCCTAGAGACGATTGATGAATCTCTCAGCGAGGAGAGTGCTCTCCAAGTCGAAGAGGCGTCAGCGCTTTGAGTCGGGTCTTTCACAAGCCTATCGAGCACGACCTTGGCGGCTCCACTAACTTTCAGATCTTGGAGGCAGCTGAGCGCTCGCTTATAGGTGTTAGGTTCAGTAGAGGCGATGAGCGTCTTGAGGGGCTTCACCAAAAGTGATCGTCCCGCTTCATCGAGGGCCCGTTGGCCGATGAGTCGCTCGCTTACTAAGAGTTGAACCTCTCCACTAGCGCTCTCTTGCCCCTTCCCTCCATACACTTTAAGGAGCTCTGTGAGAGACCCCTCTCGACTCTGATCTTCACTCAGCGCCTGTAACAGCTTCACCTCTAACTGAGAGAGACTCCGAGCGCGAGCTTCAGCCTCGTGATCTTCAGTTAAAGGCTTATCTTCGGTAGGCCAAGCCTTGAGTAAACTCACCCAATGATTAATCGCGGTAGATCGTAGACGCTCATTCGCTGACTCAAAGCCCCTAGTTAAGATCTGTAAACCTCGAGTTGGGTAGAGCTCAAGGAGAGCTCTCATCGCGGTCGAAGCACCGATCCCGTCATCGCTATGAATC
The DNA here is from genome assembly GCA_943788935.1 of uncultured bacterium. Lineage (GTDB taxonomy): Bacteria > Myxococcota_A > Bradymonadia > UBA7976 > VGTA01 > CAKZRU01. Next base: position 248,359 of record CALSSE010000005.1, read on the forward strand.
AGCTCTAGCGCCCTCTCATCGCTTACTCTCGCCAACAGCTGAGCGCCGCGCTCTATACAGGTAGACTGCCCGCTAGAGATTAAGAGCTCCGCTCGACCTAAATCACTGAGTTGCAGAACCTCCCCCTCTTCATCAAGGACAATGAGAGCGCGTCTCTGCAAGCTATCATCGAGGCGTAAGCTCATCTGCAAGAGCGCTCGTGCGCCGATCGGATCCGACGGGAATAACGGGACTAGAGCCTGCAAGCTCTGCTCATCACGATGAGCTGAAATCAAGCTCGCATAAGTCCCAAAAGCGAGGGCCTCTGCCTCCGCTTGGGTCAAGTTCAAGGTGATCGGGTTCGGTGGCGTCAAAGATGAGCGACCGAGACGTTTCGCACAAGCCTCAGCGAGCTGGTGTTGTCGTCGCAGCTCAGCGGTCCATCTCTTGGCTTCTTCACTGCTCCGCGGGAGATGACTGAGCGCCTCGGCGGCATATGTCCGCGCTCTTGCTTCAACATGGGTGAGACAGCGAGCGAGGAGGCTCCAACACTCGCTGTTCATCCAGTGGGGCTTGCTCCCCTGCGGCTTCTTCTCTCTCTCTCCTGACTCGAAAGAAGACATCTCCGCCTCCCACTTAAGGTCGGCTGGAGGTCGGCGAGCGCTCATCTCCTCTGCCCACCCATCAGCGAGCTGCTCTAGGCTGTGAGCACGAGAGATCCAGTCAGCACAGCGACGACGCAGTTGGTAGTCATCACTGGAGAGTCCAGCGATCAGTAGAGGACAGTCGCCGCCATGACTCAAAAGTTTGATCAGCTCCATATACATCACCGACTCACCCCCGCGCCCACCACGGTTGATCAGTCGCGAGAGGCGACGCTCCTCTTCCATGCCTCCCAGAGTGAGAGAGGCCTTGATATCCTCGTCGTCGGTTAGCTCAGCGCTGAGCTGGTTCATCCCTCGTTGATCACTCAATGAGATGAGCGCCCAAGCGATCGAATGATCTTGATCATCCGACTTCAACTGACTCGCGAGCGCAGTGGTCGCCTCTGCTGGTGCACACGCTCTTAGTGAAGCCCGCAAAGTGTGAGCGAGCTCTTCATCAATCGCGCTCATCGCGCCTTCACTTCGATAGCGCTCAAGGAGAGCCCACACGGCGGTAAACCCTCCCTCAAATCGACCTTCAACGATGACTTTCACCGCGGCGGTGACCCGGTCTCTCCATCGTCGGTGTGCTCTCGTGACCGCTCCCTCGATCTGATCATTGACCGAGACCAACGCTTGTAGAGACTGCTCAGCGAAGACTATGCCTACAGCGCTCGCCTCTGATCCACTGCTCGCTTCTGATCCACTGCCCGCCTCGGATTCACTCACCCCTGCTCGAGCTTGAGCGCTCGCTGCGACGAACGCTCTCTGTTGAGCAGAGAGCGCCAAGGTGACCTGTCTCTTCCATTGCAAGTCATCTAAGAGTCCAAACTCTCCCCCTGCCGATTCCTGCGCAGCGATCACCTGCTCGGCTTGGGGAGCCGGAGTCTGTAGGGCCTCTAGCGCAACACTGAGAGCCCTCTCATCACCAACTCTCGCCAGAGTGAGCGCAGCTCGATCTCGTATGTCAGCATGATCATGATCGAGGAGTTTGGCGGCGACTGAGACCACCTCATCACCCTTAAGCGCCTCAAAGGCGAGGTCACGAATCTCACTCACCCCATCAGAGATCGCGCGAAGAAGTGTCTCTCCTCGCCACGTCATCTTCTTTGGCGCTTTAGCAGCCGCTTCGACAGCGAGAGAACGCAGAGAGCTCTCCTCGAAAGTCAACCCCTCTTCGATTAAGGTCTCGAGATCATCTTCAGCGATCTTGAGCGCCGCTTTCAACGCCGCTTGAGCGATAACCACATGGGGGTTGGCGACCAAAGCTCGAAGTCTAGAACGCGCTTGATCAGGTCGTGACGTCTCACTGAGCGACTCGATCGCGCTGAGAGTCATATCTTCGTGTGGACTATTGAGGACGAGGTCAATGGCTTTAAATCGGTCCTCTCCAACGAGGAGGCCCTCACCCTCCACCCGAGCGATCAACTGCTTATGTGCCTCTTGTCTCAAGGAGCGCAACGGATCGCTGAAGAGCGAACTCATCACTTCGGCTTGAGCGCGCGCTCGCTCGCCCTCATCGATCTCAATCTCCATGACCGTGGTTGCCGGCTGGCTAGCTTCCTCGATCATCTGAGTAAACTCGGTCTCACTGATGACTGGGACACCTAGCTTCTTGGCTTTATCGAGCTTAGACCCCGCTTTTCCTGCATCTCCTATCACTAAGTAGCTGAGGTTCCCATTCACGCTAGAGGCGGCTAAACCGCCGAGCGCCTTTACCTGAGTTTGGGCATCACCGCGCTTCATCGTAGTCAGGGTGCCGGTGAAGAGGAAGCTCTGACCACCGAGACCTCCACCTGTACCTCCTGTCCCTGCCTCAGAAGAGACTTCTTTCCCGTCTCCTTTAAGCTCGACGAGGAGATCACTTAACGCGAGTCGACGCACCTCATCATGAGTGCTCTCTAGGATCAAAGCGAGCGCTCCCTCTTTGCTTCCCCCTATCAGGTCTTTGAGATAGAGCTTGCGAGCCTCTTGAGCCAAAGTGAGGTCATCTTTATGACAGAGAGCCGCGGCGAGGATCGAGCGTAAAGCGTCACTCTCAGCCCCATAAATTGTCATCCCTACTCGATAAACGTCACTCCCTTGCAAGGCGCTAAGCGCCGCTAGACGAACATCACCATAGGTCGCGCTCAAACCCACTCGCGCATAGTTTATAGGGTCGTGATAGAGAGAAGAGAGGCCATGATAGGCACACAGACGAACCTCGCTCTCGTTATCGCTGACGAGACGCTCAAGTTGAGCGTGGGCTCTCCGCTCTCCACGTTGAGCGAGAGAGGCGAGGCCGCGCGTGGCCCTAAGTCTCACAAAAAGCGCTAAGGAACGACTGAGCGCGAGGAGGGCAGGGAGAGCGCGGAGGTCACCGCTCATGGCTAGAGCGATCGGCCCATAAACAGCGATGTCATCTCGACCGCTAGCGCTGATCTCAAAGAGGAGCTGACGAGCACGCTCATCGAGCGCTCCCTCAGAGGCTTGGGGTCGCTCTGCGTTAAGCGCCGCCGCTCTCTCTTCTCCGCTCAGCCGACGAGCGCTAACCTTATTCAGGGACTCATGAAGGAGGGCATCCTGCGTTCTGAGGAGATCACCGAGGCTGGGGTACCCGAGTAAGGTCACCGCGAGAGCGTATCGTCTCACCTCTTCATCCTCATGCTCTCTAAGGAGCTGAAGACGTCCATTAACGCTTGGATCAGAGGTTAACCCCTCTTCCCAAAGACGATGCAACGCCATGGTCTTTACTTGAGTCTGACTAGAGTTTAGGCCGACGAGGAGTGATCGGGGGGCGTGATAGCAGCGCTCTAGTTGCTGCCGAGCGGACTCCGCTCGCTTGATGTGATCATGATCTAGCTCACTTTTTAAGAGAGATATCGCTTGATCATCTCCTCGCTCCCCTCGCTCACCGAGCGCCTGTAAGGCGAGATTGACTACAGTCGACTCTCCTACGGACAGCGCTCTCTGCATGGGATATAGACTCTCTTTACCATAAGCCTTACGGAGAGCCTTAAATGCTCCCTTTGCGGTAGCGGACTGATCCGCTGAGAGGAGTCGTGTAAGAGCATGGATCACCGCAGGATGATCATAACCAATGATCGCTTTGAGCGCCGTCTCTCTTAAGCTCGGACTTGCATCATTCGCCGCAACCCACTCTAAGGAAGAGATGGCATCGCTGTCGCCCCAAGAGATCAATCGCTGAACAGTCGACTGACGAATCGTCTCCTCTTCGTCACTCAGTCTAGCTTTGGTCCATGACTGTTCACCCTCTGCCCGCCAACTCGGCATAGCGCTGAGCCGACCTCGCTCAGCGCTGACATCTTCCCCCGAGACGACAGCCTCTTCTTCTGAGGGATTGAGCAGAGAATAGATTAAGAGCTGATTCTCCCCCATAAAAGCGAGGGCGGGCTCTGCTCGCCACTCTCCCTCAAGATCTTTACGAAGATACTCCGCCGCGGTCGCTGCCTGTATCGTTCCCTCCTAATTCAACACATACCTCATCATGAGTAACCGGTCGATGATTGGAGTATGAGTCTCGCCACGCTCTCACACCGTCATGAGCGATAGTGTAAAATCTATTGAGTGGTCCATTAACGAGAGCGAATGGAGGAGAGCTGTGTAAACCTTTAGCCTTCGCGGCTCTGGGCATAGGCTCCAAGTCATCGAGACGAGTCTGGGCGAGGGTAAGATCCTCACTGTAAGAGAGCAGATAGCCCTTTTGATCGGCGTGGACAAAACCTAAGGCGCAGATCGGCTCTTGGTGAGTCTGAGCGAAGAGGGGTGACCACGTCTCTCCTGAGCCTCTGAGGCTCTCAAACCATAACGCGACTCGCCCATCACTCAAACCTACAGCGATCACGCCAGGACCTGCTTTAGTGGTAGTAAGGCTCACCGACTCTCCTAAGGAACCACGCCAGACCACCTCGCTCTGCGCTGTCGAAGAGTTGTCGGCGCTTGTGACATGAACGAGAACCCACTCGTCTTCTCCAACAGCGATAAGGGTGTAGAGACCACCTTGAGCACAAAACATCGCCTTTGGATTATCGCTGAGCAGCTCGATATGACCTCTCGGTTTCAGCTCACCATCTTCACTCTCTAGCGTGTAGACTGCACCTGCTTCACCAATTGCCCATAAGGAGTGTTCACGAGCGTCATACTCAAGCCAGTTGAGCTTGAGGTCAGCGTTTAACTGATCTAAGCCTGCGCTCTCTTGTATCTTAGAGTCTTCAAGCTCTCCCTTGCTCCACCGATGGAGCGGGAAGCGATAGAGACCGAGCGCCTCCCCCTCTGTATGGGTAGAGCGCACATAAAGGCTCTGATGAGCATAAATGATCTGCTGAGGAGCGCCACGAAGTGGGAGGTGGAGGCTGCCTTTCATATCCGTTTACCTTTCGACGGCCCTCTTGGTCAATGCTGGGCTCGATAGATGATCATTCTTTAGAGAGAGTCAGTGGATGAGGAGAAACGTAAGCTAGAGAGTGGAGTCCTCCAGAGGCGAGCTCTGAAGATTAAGCCCACGCTACGCTGTCGTGGTGAAGAGAAGAGGATGGGCAGCGCGCATACGAGTGAGCGCCACGAGACAAGCAGAGCGCTCCGAGCGCCCTCGTGAGCTCATAAACTCTTCAAGAATAGGCTTGACGAGGACCGCGAATTCTCGGTCTCGTACGGCGAGGTCACGGATCGCCTTAATGAGATTAACTTTATTGCGCCACGCCGGGGTCGCGTGGGTCAAACGACCTAAATTATCTTTGGTCGGGTGGGTCGGTGAGAGCCGAAAGAGGGTTCGAGTCAAGAAGTCAGAGATCCAGGTTAGAGACGCTATAGGGAGGGAGGCTTCTTCTCGAGTTCCCTCTCCAAGATATCGCCGCCCCTTCAACTCTTGAGGGCGCTTACCGCTCGGTGGTTTAGCGCTGACCACTTCGATCTGCCTTTTAGCCACTGCGCTCCGTGGAGAGACGCTCTGCGCGTGTGGTGTCCATGGCGCGGTGACCTCGCGATGGCGTAGTTTCTCCCAAAGTAACTTCACGACACCCTCACATACTCGACGATCGCTGCTCTCAACGAGGAGAGCGATCCGCTCGGGATGAGCGAAGCGCTCAGGATGCTCACCGATCAATGAGAGCCCGAGGTCACGAACTTGTGACCTTGAAGAGAAACAGAAGGAATAGAGGCCATTAGGGTCAAACTGCTCAAGGCGTACATCGATGCGAGCCGCTGCAGAGAGCGGTGTAGCGCTCATGGCTACAAGGAGGTGGTCTTGAACATCGGAGAATCCCTTCTCGAAGAAGGGGAGGAGCTCATCAAAGCTGAGGGGAGCTGTCGACGTCCATCGTTGATAGCACACTTCTCCTAACCGGAGAGCGAGAGATCGATTCTCTTCATGTGTAGATCGAGCGAGGGTGGAGTACACCTCAAAGCTGAGCTGTTGGTCAGTGATCGCCAACACCTCAGGGAGAGCCTTGGCGTTAGGGTTATCTGCTGTCAAGAAGGCGTTCACTCGGGACTTGAAAAGTCGACGGAGGATCGTCCGCTGTTCATCGTTTCGATCGGAGCGGATAAGCTGACGGAGCAGCGCGTTAAAACCGTCCGCAACGCTCGGCTCACGATCGATCGCCTCTCTTCCCTCTTCTTCACTCTTGGCCTCTAAACACACCAAGTGAGCGATCGAGATGGACTTGATGACGTATGACCGATATGCCCTCGCCGACCAGCTCTCATCAAGGCCCTGTTGAATGAGCCACCAAATGCCAACCTCTTGTGGTTCGAAATAGGTAGGGGTAAGAAGCCATTCACGACTCAGCTCAGCGACCTCTGTCTGATAATCGAGCTCCCCGCGCCACTCTTCTCCCTCTTCTCCAAGTCCGTTCTGCCACTCTCCTTCGCGCCAACGATCCCTATCGATCACCATGCGTAACCACTGGGCTTCAAGCGGCTGGGCTGAGATCCAATCACTCTTCACCCATCGCTTGAGGTGGGTGCGCCCCGACCGTTCAGGGTGCAGTAGTAACATCCGCAGCTGAGCGGCGCTCAAGCGAGAGAGAAGCCTCCCCTCCTCCCGCTCAGCGCTTAAGCCCTCAAAGGCTGCCTTAGCGCTAGTGTCTCGCCACTTCTTAGGGGTAAGGAGCGACCAATAAAAGTCAAAGAGGTCCCCGCCTAACGGTGTAAAGGCGCTATCTTGTAGTAAGCTCATAGCCCACTGGCTAACTTGGGTGCTCTCGGCGTTGATCAGCTCAGTGAACCACCCATAGGTGAGGTCTTTTCCAGAGAAGAGCTTCACGAAGTGTGTGGTTCCAAAGTTAAATGAGGAGTCCTCGATGATGAGGCTTGTCCACTGCTCAAAGGTAAGCGAGAAATGACCAGCGGCGGGATCGAGAAGAGACTCCCCTAGCTGACGAAGCTCTGCGCGATCAGACCTAATTAGAGCCATCGCTTGATCGACGGTAAGCTGAGAGATTAAGGCCCGGGGGTGGGCTTGAAAATAAGTGAGCGCATACTCCGTCATCTTCCGATAAGTAGACCACAACAGAGAGAGGAGAGGCTTGTGAAAGCCTAAAGACTCATACTCCGCTTGAGGGTGCAGGCAGATCTCAGAGAACCAAGAGAGCAGAAAACGATCTTTGTCTTGATGCTTGAGACGAGTAATCCGCTCTACCCATGAGGCGTCTAAGCTCTGTAGTTTTGGCTTAAAGTCAGTGACGAGAGCAGCGCTCACAAAGTTGATGACCAGCTCATTCCCTGCCTCTTCTAATAGACGTAAAAGAGGGGCCTCGCTCCTCTTCCACAGCTCAGGATAGGCGTGTTGACCATAGTGTGGCTCTCGGGGATAATGATAGAAGTTCTCGGCTTGATAGCGCTTGGTCTCATGAAAGAGGATATGATTGCGTAACCAAGCGTGAGTGAGCCCCCATATTTGATCATTTTTTTGATAATGCTTAAGCACTTGAGCAGCGACATCGGGATAGAGGCGAGGTTGGTCTTTAGCGATCTCTCGCAGCACCCGCCATGCTCTTCGTAGTAAATAATTGACTGTCGCCTTACTGACATCTCGATTGTCATATGAATAGGGGACGCTAAAAGGTTTTGAAGGAGGTCGGCGGTTGATATGCTTACCTAGGCGGTTCCCCTCCCGATCAAGACGGGCCGAGATCACCCCAAACATGACCCAATCTTGTCGACCTGCGCTCTCTTTAAAGATCCTTTTCATCGCCTTCCAAGGCCCATATTTCAGAGGGCACTCCGCCATCACTTTTAAGAGCGTCTCTCGACTAAAGGCGTCAGAGGAACCCCACATCTCTAGGAGAAGCTCGGCGAGTTTTAGACGATCAGTCAAGGTCTCAGCGTTTGAGTCAACTTGAGTCCACAACTCCTTATGCATTCCGGCGATGACCTCCCTGACCTGCTCCCGATTTATTTCACCAGGCTCAAGGCTGATCCCGAGGTCATGACAACGCGCATCGAGCGCTCGACTAAAAGTCCACGGACGAAGAGCGTCTAAGAGCTGAACATAGCTGTACTTCGATTTCGACTCCTCGCGCTGCTCATCGGAGAGCGCTGGGTCAAGTTGAACGAGCTTCACGATATATTCAGCGAGTCGTGGATCTCTCCTGTCTCTCCAAGCTGTCTGTATTCCCTCGATAGAGAGGTCGCCTCTATCCCACAGCTCTTGATCTGCATAGCCCAAAAGGAACTCAGCTGATGGTTTAATCGCCATACTCTCTCTCCCTCCTCAGTATTTCTTTACAGACAACTCTCTTGCCGATGTCAGTCTCTCTACGTTTTACAATGTGCTTTGTAAGACAAATAATAGTTCAATACGCAGAGGGACTTATCTGATAATCTGTGACAGAAACCACAAGAAAACAAGAATAATTTTGGTAATTACACCCTACTCAATATCTATTATAAACAATGATTTGATGGAGCTCTTTGACCATGACCGAGAAGCGACCAACTGAACATCGGGGGTCATCCATGACAAGGGATATGAACGCCCCACGCACTCCCCGGTTACACCCGAGTTGGCTCGCTCATCTCGAACACTATTTTCACGATGAGTCGATGAAGACGCTCAAGGCCTTTCTTGTCGAAGAGCAGCGTCAAGCACAAGTATTTCCTCCCAATCGTCTCATCTTCAATGCCTTCAACACGACCCCTCTCTCTCAGGTAAAGGTCGTCATCCTCGGACAAGACCCTTATCACGGTCCAGGACAAGCTCATGGGCTCTCTTTTTCTGTTCCATCAGGAGTGTACCCTCCCCCCTCTCTGCTCAATATCTTCCAAGAATTGGTCAATGATGTAGGGGTGCCCATGCCAACGAGCGGTGACCTCAGCGATTGGGCGAGGCGGGGGGTCTTGTTACTCAATACCGCCCTGACTGTTCGGGCGAGAGCAGCGAATTCTCATCGAGGGCAAGGGTGGGAGAGCTTCACCGATGAGGTCATCCGAGTCGTGAACAAAGAGAGAGAACGAGTGGTCTTTATGTTATGGGGGCGTAACGCCCGCCAAAAGAAGAACCTAATCGACACTCAACGACACTTTATCATCGAGAGCCCCCACCCCTCTCCCTACTCTGCGAACAGCGGCTTCTTCGGCTCTCGCCCCTTCTCCAGAGCGAATCAATTTTTACGTACGCATGGACACTCTCCGATCGATTGGAGACTTTCTTGAGGCGGTTCGACCAAGGCAGTTTATGATCAGACTGATAACAATGAGGAAAGTACAAAGACCATGACCTCTCATTTAAGATTACAAGATACGGGTCTCCGGCAATGTATTGATCAGCGGCATCTCACCGCGTTAATCATATCCTTGATGATTATAGTCGGCTGTGATGATCAGACTCCCTTGGCAGAGTCTCTTCTTGATCAAGGAGCGGTGATGAGTGACCGAGGCGTCTCTATAAGCGATCAGGGGACGGCTGACATGAACGAGTCGAACGACGGTGACCAAGGGCTTAGTCAGCGACTCTTGCGCCCTCGGTTCTCACTCGATGGCGATGACTTCTACGACACTCCTTGGCCCTCAGATGCGCGGCTCACTGATGAGGGGACTCCATCTCTAAGTAATTTCCCGACCAGCTATCAGCCTTTTCTGAGAGTATTACGCACCATCGAAGAGAGAGTCTCAGGTTTCGCGAATATGCCGGTTATGTATGTCGCTTTTGATGATTCTCTTGAGGGATTATCCTTGCCTTCAACCGATGAATCATTGAGCGCTGAGTCCTCGATTCAGCTCTTAGCTCTCGGTGATCAGTGTGGTCTTCGTATTCCCATAGAGGCGCAGGTCAACGTTGAGGGAGACACTTACACTCCCCCCCATACACTACAAGTCAAGAATGTGGTTGGGACACGTCTATCACCGGATCGGCCTTACGCGTTGGTCGTGTTAAATAGTCTAGGAGCGGAGGACGATCGGGAGATAAGCCCTAGCCAAGATTTTATGAGAGTCATGCAAGGAGAATCCGAGGAGGGGGTCGCTGGTCGCTGGAGACAGAGCCTCGCCCCTCTACGTGATTGTCTAGAGCAGGCCGGAATAGAGAGAGAGTCCATCGCTGTGGCGACAGTGTTTACCCCACAAGACCCTCTACGCTCATTACGGGCCATGCGAGAGGTCGTCATGGACAGTGAGCGGGTAGAGACGAGACCACCAGATCGCGCTGAACGTGACCTCGCATGGAGTCGACGTCGGCTGTCTCTAGTCACCTATAGCGGTCTCATACCCTTCCCCATCTTTCAGCGAGGAGTTACGCCTTATCGACTGGTCGGCGGAGGCTTAGTGTATGAGGATGGTCAACCTCTCATCCAGAGGTGGGAGTCTGTGCCTTTCGCGATCTCAATGAGAGCGCTCCCTGATGATCACCCCGCGGCCGAGGAGAGGCCGTCATTAGTGTTCATAGACGGCACAGGCTGGAAGCCATGGACTCATTTATATAGTCGTTGGCTCTCTGAAGCTCTCGATGCTGGCTTTGTGGTCTTCTCTTTTATGCCTCAGTTCCACGGAGAGAGAGCGGGAGTCAGTGGCGGTCCAGAAGTCCCCACTTTTAATTTCTTCAACCCCGAAGCGGGGCGCATGAACTTTCAGCAACAAGCGGTCGAGACTTCTTTCTTTATCCGAGTCATCAGAGATCAGCTCTCGACGCTTGAGGGGCTCCCGCCGCTCAATGTCGATAAGATCGTTTATGGGGGCCACTCCCAAGGCGCCGTTGCTGGTGCACTCAACGCCGCCGTTGAGTCTGAATATTCTGGCTACGTGTTCAATGGCCTCAGCTCCTATCTCACCTTCACTATCCTCCAGCGTAAAGACCTGCTCGATTTCGAGATGCTCGTCCGCGGATTACTTGATAATGGCGGACCGCTCTCTCTATTTTCACCGGCGCTACAGATGATGCAATTAGGGAGTGAATCCGTCGATCCACACAACTTCGCCTCTGTGTGGAGGGGGAGCGCTCACCAGCCTTCAGGCAACCATGTCTTCGTGATCAATGGATATAAAGATGAGACTACCACCCCCCGTGGAATGGATCACCTCACGCTCACCGCCGAGCTTCCAGTCCTCGATCCTGCAGGGTGGGACATCGATCCTCTCAATATCGGCACGGTGAACGCTATTCAAGCCCCATTCAGCGGTAATGAGCGATCCTACTCTGGAGAGCCGCTCACCTTAGTGACCTATCTCGACCCAAGCTCTGGTCATGGCACTGTCTACCGCAACCCTACCCTTCGTCAGATGACGATCCGGTTTTGGGAGACCGCTCTCACCGATTCTGCCCCCTCTATCCAACCATCACGGGAGCTGATGTGCGCTGATGGTGCTGATGGAGACGTTGATGGCCTCATCGACTGCGATGATCCTGACTGTGAGCGACGCCAACCCTGTATAGAGCTTAGCTGCGACGACGGAGAGGACAATGACGGAGACGGACTCTCCGACTGCGATGATCCTCACTGCCAAGAAGATAGCGCTTGTCAGGAATCACTGTGTGACGATGGAGAAGACAACGACGCAGACCAACTCATCGACTGTGATGACCCAAGTTGCCAGACCCTTGAGCCATGCGTTGAGCGCGCCTGTAATGATGGAGAAGATGGCGATAACGATCAGCTCATAGATTGTGATGACCCCGATTGCCAAGCGCTCCCTGTATGTCGAGAGGTGAACTGTCAAGATGAAGTCGATAATAACGGCAATGACCTCATCGACTGTGCCGACCCAGACTGCTTGGAAGCGTTAGCTTGTCCTGAGCCTAGTTGCGCTGATGGACTCGATGAAGATGGCAATGGCTATATCGACTGCCAAGACCCAAGGTGCTTCAACAGCGACTCCTGTCCCACAGAGACGGAACGCGAGGCTCGTTGCGATGATGGAGAAGATGACGATGGTGATCTCCTCATAGACTGTGATGACCCCGATTGCCTACTCTCATGTAACGCGACACTCTGCGCCGATGGTGACCTTGGGTCGCGTATAGGGATCGCGGTCTTCCAAGGCGATTTAGAAGGCGCAAGTGATCACTATCCTCCCGGAGACTGCACCACATTAGGAACCGGCAGAGATGCTCCTGATATCGCGTTGCGATGGACAGCACCTAGCGATGGGGTATTTTTACTCTCCACCCTAGGATCTAAGGCTGACACCGTCCTCACCCTATACGCTGATGATTGCCAAGTGAGCGAGGAGTTTGGATGTCATGATAATCAGTCAGGCGTCAAGACCTCCGCGATTCGTCTGCAGATTAACGCCGATCAAGCGGTACGGATCGTACTCTCAGCCCGAGACCTTGAAGACGCTGCCTCTGTGGTCTTACACATCCTTTATGAAGGTGAAGAATAGAAACTCTCTTATTTACTTTTAGTTTCTTTGCTATGTTTTACGGGCAGACACTGTTTTACGGGCAGACAATCATTTTAAGGTTAAGATGCATATTACACACACTAATATTGAGATTGATGACTCAGGTTTCATGTCATCTTCAGCGAATCAGATCAAATCATCCCTCCATGATGAACCTTCTCTATATCCGCTGACCGATGAGGTGTCTCATCTCTTGAGTGATACTCTGCAAGCCCACCTGCACAGCGTGAAGCGACTGAGGTTAACCACCGAAGGTCATTCCGATCTTTGTTATGAAATGATCGGAGACTTCAGCGAACCGAAGCCTTGTTTAGTCCTCGCCAATGGGCTTGGCGGTAGGCTATACACTTGGCTCCCCATTATTGAAAGTTTGGCTGCTGAGATCAATATTATCACTTGGGACTACCGCGGTTTATTTGATTCTCAGGGAGACCATACCGCGCAAGACCTAAGTATCCCTCAACATGCGAACGACCTCTCCATGATCCTGCAATTGCATCAAGTGAGCGAGGTACATCTGATCGGGTGGTCAATGGGGGTTCAAGTCAGTTTAGAGTTTGCTGCACGTCATCAAGAGATGGTGAAGAGTTTAACCCTACTCAATGGAAGCTATGGTCAAGTTTTCTCTACCGCTTTTCAGCCTTGGTTAAGACTGCCTCTACCGACCTGGGCTCTTCATGGCGTAGTCGAATCGCTTAAGGAAAAAGAGTGGATTACTCGCTTAGGCCTCAAAGGAGCGAGTATTCCTGTGGAGGTATTATTTCAACTGCGACAGCTGTTAGCCTGGATGAGTCAACAGAAGAAACGCCCCTTCTTGACTCTGGCCGCTCGACAGTATTGCCGAGACTTGTTTACGGGAGAACACTTGAATGCTTATTTAAGTCTTTTCCAGCACTTAGATGCACACAGCGTCTATCATTTATTACCTCAGATTCAGACCCCGACTCTCGTGATCAGCGGAGGCTTAGATTTTTTAACACCTAGTTACCAATCAAAGCAAATCGCTCGAAGACTACCTAATGCGACACATGTGCGAGTTAGATTGGCGAGTCATTTTGTACTTATCGAGCGCCCTCAAAAATTAGTATCAATGGTCAGAGACCATCTCTCTCAATGTGGTGTGACCGCCTTAAGTGACGGTTGAGATTCTAGCCGATAATGATCAAGTATGCGCTTGCACAAGCTCCAAAAACCGTTGCCAATGATTGTTTTGGCTCGCTTGGTGATATTTTATGGCATGATTTAATCGAAACTCACTGCTGACTCGTTGCGCTAGAGACTCTTGAAATATGATTTGATCCGTACGCTGAACACCTGCGGCGAGTGAGCTCTCTTCACTAAAATGACGGCCTATGGTTGCTTCAGCTCGACGCTCTATCGCGCCGAGCTGCCCGCGAGCAGCGCTGACCTTATCGAGCGCATCTTCAATGATCGCCATGGTGTCCTCTGCGAAGAGGGCGCTACTGATATTGACTTCAGGGATGAAACGCATCTCACCGCTCGCCGTTTCGACGATATCGTCGAATGATAATTGATCGCTGTAATCCTCATAGTGTCCCGCGTCGAGCTGATCGATCAGCTGATCGAAATATGAGGACGTTGTGTTGTTACCTGATTGAACGCCGATGGCGGAGACGCGTCGACGAGGATCTTCGGCGAGGAAACGCTCGATCTCGTCAGAGATGATCGTTTTATCGTCTTCTCCACCGGCTGTTGTGATGATAACCATAGATTGTGATGCGCCATCTCTCCACTCTGTCTCGTCATGAACTTGTTTAATGGCTTCTCCGAAGTTGATCGGACCAACAGCAAAGTCATAGTCATCAAGAAATTGTTTGAGGGAATCGAGATGCTCGCCTTGATGGTCATCAGTAATATTCACTGGAGGATGATACACCATGTCTCTAGGACCTGGAGTTTGACCTGGACGATTGTGAAGTTTAATCGGTGCAAAAGCGATACCAATCGATACATCGCCTCCTTGGGACTGATATTTTTGGGCAGCTTCTACTACCTTATCAAAGAGCTCATCGACTTGGGAGAGAGATCGACTTGGATCAAAGATCAGGACAATTTCATGGTCATCATTAGGGACATGAGTCTGTAATAGAGGGTCGAGGTTAAGCGCGGTCTGAAGCTGATAACCCTCATCGATCGTGTGTATATTGAGATCTTGATCAAAGAGCGGTTTACCATTAAAATGAGCATTTGCCATGTTCATATTAACCCAAGACTCTAGATCTTTTGCTTCTTCGTGTAATATATTTCGCTCTCTTGGCCCAATAAATGTATTGAGACCACGCAAAGCGATCTCATGAATTCGATAGAGCGCGGTGGTGATTTCACCTAGAGCGGCGTCCGCTGTCTGAGCGAGCGATCGCCATTGATTCTGATTCAGACGACGTTGGATTACTTCTCGTTGTTGAGCTTCGACTTTGACGCTACGTGCGACTTGGTCTGGTGATGTAGACTCTCTAGCGACAAGCCTCTCTACCGACTTTGAATAAGCTCTTTGCGCCTGATGAATGCTTAGGATTGAGCTAGGAGCTGAAGAACGTATTGTTGATATCATAACCAATGATTCTTAAATATAAGAAAAGATCTTATTTACTCGAGTATACAGACGCTGTGATTAATTTATTTTATAACACTTATTCAAAGATTAGACAACCTCGCTTAATATCAGCGTCAAAGATCTAGTGTCAAAGATTTTATTAAAAGTCTTGTCACAAGTCTCAGAGGTTCTCTCAGAGGTTCTCTCAGATGAGTTTAAGTCACCATAACAAGGAAGAAGAGTTAGATTGTGTATCTCATAAACATACTGAGCGTGTGCCTGGTGGCGAGTACCGGTTGCCATGCACCAATACAACCAGATGACTCTCCGCGAGACACAGGTGAGCGATCACTCCTGACCGACATGTCTCTGATAGGTCAACCTGACCAGCTCATCGAGAGGACCGCTGATGTAACTGATCTGTTGAGCGATGGGCTCGATCAAAGGCTTGACGATGATATGAGCACACCTTCAGATATGGTACTTGAGGACGTAGACTCAGGAGCCCCTCTAGGCTGTGAAACCTATGCCTCTTTCCCCCGCTCAGTGACTCTCGATGAACATGCTCTACCAGAGGCATCAGGGCTCACGATCAGTGGTATTAATCCCCTAATCCTTTGGAGTCACAATGACTCAGGATCAATGTCAGAGGTCATCGCTGTCCACGTTGAAGGCACTGTATTAGGATCAATCCTCCTGCCCGATATAGCTGAGGATCTTGAAGATATCGATGAGGCGCCTTGTCCACATCGAGCGGGGAGATGTTTATGGGTTGGAGATATCGGAGATAACACACTGCGACGCCAGAGGTTACGCTTGTGGATTACCCCAGAGCCCTCAGTCGACTCCTCATTTGATATCGTCAGAGTCACCAATGACCACATTCCGGCTCATACACTCTCCATCCCATTGGTACTCGAAGGAGGCTCGGCAGATATCGAAGCGCTCGCTGTTGATCACCTTGGACGAAGAGTTTGGCTCTTTGAGAAGCGGGAAGAGGGTCGCGTACAGGTATGGTTAATCGACTTCAATGTGGAGAGGATCAGTGAGGGGTTAGAGGCCTGGCTGAGCGGGGCAGTCTCTGAACCTGAGCCCTTAAGCGCTCGGAAATTTACATCTTTTGAGGCGCCTGGCGTCGCTATCCCCTACGGGCGTATGATCACCTCCGCGGATCTATCTCCGGATGGCACACGGCTACTGATTCGTGTGTATACAGGGATATATGAATATCGCCTCTCTGAGCCTTATGGTCTCTCAGACCTCGATGAGTTGACTCCGATACGCATCGCATTAGGTCCACTCAATGAACCTCAAGGAGAGGCCTTATCTTACGGTTGGCGAGGTGAGGGGGTCTGGTCGATCTCTGAATCTCTCGATGTCGCTCAGCCGCTCAATTATTTCGAATGTCAAGACTGAGTAGTCATGAGGGAAATAAGGATTCCTAAAGGTACAAGGCCGCTAAAGACCACAGGCCGCTAAAGACCACAGGCCACTAAAGACCACAGGCCGCTAAAGACCACAGGCCGCTAAAGACCACAGGCCGCTAAAGAACACAGGCCGCTAAAGAACACAGGCCGCTAAAGACCAAGCTCTCTTCATCACCTGCGCCTACGTCGTTTCCGTCTTGGGTGAGGGGTCCGCTCTCGACGCTCCTGTTCCTCTTCATTGGCGTCATCGATCAGCTCATACACTTGCGTTAAGTTTGCATTTTTTCTTGAAGGCTCCCAATCACCTGTCAAGACTGTCTCACTTGTTAACTCATTGCGACGATAGAGATCCCACATCTCTTCTCCATATGGACGCACAACAAATGATGGATCATAAGCGAGAAGGAAGTCGTGAATATTTTGAACATCACGAAGCAGTAAATCACGAGCGCTGTTGTTATGAGCTGTGTCAACGGACTGAGGAAAATCAATAATGATCGGCCCATCACTACCCAAGAGGATGTTAAAATCCGAGAGGTCCCCATGAACAATACCCGCAGATAGCATGCGGATGATCTCTTGGATGAGATGTCCATAAATCTCTCTCGCGACCTCAACATCGAGTTTCACCTCTCCTAATCTAGGGGCCGGTGAACCATATCCATCGGTGATCATCTCCATCACTAAAACGCCCGATTCAAAACAGTGAGGTTTAGGGACTCTCACTCCAGCTCGTTGAAGTCTATAGATCATGTCCACTTCAGTAGAACGCCAAGCCTCTTCATCAATCGCTTTTCCATGTCGAGATCGTCTACTGACGGCACGTTGATCTCTTGAGTTACGTGTTTTCCTTCCTTCTGTGTAGATGGACCTCTTCTGAAAACTACGATTTATTGAACTCTTATAGACCTTTGCAACCTTTAGTTCGTCTCCTAGACTCACAAGATACACGCGCGCCTCTTTGCCGCTCATCAAGGGCCTTATAACCTCATCAATAACCCCATAATCAATTAGGGTGAGTAGACTCTCAGGAATTCGCATCATCATCCTCTTAGTGATGTAAAAACTTTTAATACCACAGATCAAAATTTAATGCATAATTTTAGCGTTGTTGGATATTCTTGGGTTTTGCTGTGTAAGTATGGATGTCTCTAAATCAATAACTTAGAAAAATAGTGGCTTCTTGATTCGACAGACTGATTCCACAGACTGATTTCACTGTCTCAGTATCGGTTCATCCCAAGTTTAGACAACTAGTATTTGCTCTTGGATGGATATGGGTTGTATCGCCTTTTTTGCGTTTATCATTTGTAACTTCATAAACATTATTTTGGTCATAATTTATCAGCTTGAATATTTACTTTTAAAAAACTATTCGAATAGACTTGTACACCAAGGGCACAATCTAGCATAAATACTTAATATGTAAGCCAAACCAAGCAGGCAGGCTGATCAGGTAGGTCGATCGCAGATGAAGTAGATACCCATGATGATCACACGAGTTTTATCTTATTTCCTTATTTCACTCGCTCTCTTAGGTACATTGTCGATCTCACTCAATGGCTGTGTCGATCTTGAGAGCGATCGAGACGACCCTTGCGCCAATGGCGCTTGTGAGCTTGACTGTGAACCTGGCTATGAAGAACGTTTTGGAGAGTGTGTCGTCAATGTAAATCTTGATGAGGATCAAGATGGAGTACCCGATGAGGTAGATAACTGCAGAACGATCGCGAATGCAGATCAAGCGGACTGCGATGGTGATGGCTTAGGAGATGTCTGCGATGAAGAGATCGCCTGTGGTATCTCGATGTCGGGATATATCAACCTCTATGACCCGGAGCTTGGTGAAGATCGAGCGCTTATTAATAGTCTCATCGAGGTCGAAGGTCGGACGAATCACAAGCTCTGGGTTGAGGTTGAGCTGGGAGATCCCATCTCTTTCAGTCACTGGCATGTTGAGGACGTGCACGGTCACCACGACCTCTCGTTCAATCATTTCCGTGTCTAGAGTCGGCTTAAGTTGGACCCCTTCACCCCATATGTTCGGTACACAAAGCAAGCCTAAGGGACATAATGAGGGGAGATCGCCCTCACCTCCACATATATCACCACAGGACCCCCCCCCTCGTATTCGCTGCAGCTATCCCACATCAGAGAAGGCTGACAACGACCTTGTGAGGCCTCCAATGAAGGAGGTGTACTACGATTGATCAACGCATCTGCGTTCAGTATCGTAACCTCTCCCTCCACTACCGTGATGTCTTCAATATGTTGAGTCTCGTAGCCTTCTTCAGAGATGATCAGAGTATAATCTGTATCAGGTTGCAGCCCTTCAAACGTGAAATACCCTCGAGGATCGGTGAGGGTCGCCCGACGACTCGCTCCGAGAGCTCGACCCCTTATCCCATGATGTACTGCATGGTTAGGGTATTCATTCGCTTTAAGAACCCTCCCTCTAAGGACCCCCTTGGGGGCGATGAATAGATCTCTCACGATCTCCTCATCTTGATTATCTTGAGAGAACGTTAAGCTCTCCGCAAAAAATGGAGTGGACTGATAGATAGAGCTATGAGGACTGTCTAGCTCTAGGCAAGAACCTTGAGTATCTGAGGTTCCTCGACCATGAAACCCCAAAATTCGCCGCTGACCATTCACATAGGGTAACCGCGCATTAAACGAGCCCTGTGTGTCAGATTGGAACCTTAGGTTTGTCCCCTCCAACTCCAAATACAGACAGGGTACAGGTAAATCCCTTCTCATATTAATAAGTCTAGCGGTCTGACCAGAGAAGGTACCACCACATGGACCGGCGGGATCACAAGCATCCCCTATGCTGTTCATATCACAATCTCTCTGTTGCGCGTTTTGAACGTCTGGGCAGTTATCTTGGTGATCTGGCACACCGTCATAATCACGATCCTCATCTACATCGGGTCTGCACTCATCTCCGAAGGTGCTCCTGAGCTATGGGAGGATTATTCTGATCGTTTGCTCGCTTCAAACAGCCTCCCCATAAACGGATCAATCCCTACAGGGCCTCAAGAGATTGAAGTCAACGAGTTTATGAGTCCTCTTCCTCTAGAGGGAGATCAAGGAGACCTCTTTACTCTTTACTCAGTGACGAGTGATCACAGCTCATTAAGTAATGGTCAGACGCGTAAGTCTGGTTGGCGCTTCCCGCTCAGTTATCAAAAGCGTGAGATCATGCTCTCACTTACCCCTAGCGCTGAAATCGTCTTTGAGACGACCGATCCCAATAGAGTCGCTATCGAAGAGATGAGCACCTATGAACTCTCTTTCGGGTTAATGAGCACCACATCACGTCGTTACATTAAGGTCGCGGTAGCGAGTGAGCCATGTTCCATCTCAACGAGTGATTGTGACTTCATCGTTAAAGAGATCGATCTCGCTACGTGCACTTTAGAGGAGAATCAGGGACGACGCTGTGACTTCTCGGTCAACATGAACAAAGCTCATCCAAGCCTCCGAATGTGGATATTTGATGAGGTCATTGGGGAAGAACTCGACGATACTTCACTCCCCGATAACTGTAACTATCAATGTTTTAACGAGTTTGGTATCGATGTGATGTGGGCTAGCATGTACCCCGACAGACTTGGGAACGCTTACCCTGTGCCTCTATACCCTTTATTAGCTCGCGCGGTGACCTCCAGAGAAGCGATCGATTGTTCAAATGAAGATCGAAAGCAGAGGAGCGAAACTCTACTCCCTCAATATTGCTTCCCAAGTCTCCCAAGATATTACCCCGATACAGAGAGGAACAGCTGTCTACCACAGCCCATTTATGGACCATCAGGACGTCCACTGATGATTATTGATGCTGAAGTCGTGTCACTGTTTGGAAGCGATGGACTGCTGAGTAACCTCTCACCAAATAATCCCATTCGAGTAGATCTAAATGGGATAAATCCTCTGATCAAATATAGCTTAGACTGTTTCGATTGCTCAGGTGGATATTGGGCAAATGGAGCTATCATTAGTGTCCAGTTCACCGACGGTGTGGATATCATGAGCTACACTATTGAGGTGAGTCATGAGAGTGAGAGCGGTACGCCCTCTCCTTATTGCTGGAGCTTCGAATATGACCCTCAACTAAATTTTGGAGGCTGATTTTAGGTCAGTCGTTCTATGTCCATATCGCTCGTCAATAGACTTACCGCGTCTCCTCAAATATCCTACTCGCTCCATTGATCCTCATGAGACTCATGCTCTGGCTCTAGCTCTGGCTCTGACCCAAGAGCGCTCTTAATACTTACTCCTCTCTCGCTCTCAGACGACACGGTCTAAGATAAAATAAGATGAGCAATAATATTAGGTTACATTAACTCAGGATATTTATATAGTAAGTATCTAAATATGTAAAATCACAGAGAGGTAGAATAAAGCATGATATTCTCCACACCATTCAATCGCTTTACTTTATCACTCCTTTGGGTGATCGCTCTCTCCACACAGACCCTATGGAGTTTTCAGAGCTTCGCCCAGGATGACCCAGAGATCTCAGTGCTATCTGAAACTGAAACGGCTTATTCTGGTGCGCTGCTGATGAGCAATGGAACGAATATCCAATTAGGTGCCTTGACCGAAGGTCGTTATGATGATTTAGAGGATCGAGAGCGTTATCTATTTTGGCAAGGTGATTCACTCTTTTTAGGAGTGATCGATACTGTCGATAATAATCGACTAGATGTCGTGGCAGAGTTCTATTGGTTTGAGTCATCTTTACCCCGTAATAGCGATTTCTATGTGATTGTTCTCAAGGTCACGGCGGCGCCGAGCGCCAACACTGAGTGGAGGATCGCTACCCCTCCATCGATCACAGACAGTCTGTTATTTAGAGATATTGGATCAGTACATCGTGTAGAAGCTGCGGTTGATCGGTCTGGCGACTTTGGGGCGATCCGTTGGGATTGGTCTGTTCCATTTCAAAACTATCGTTGGGAGCCTGAGCGAGTCATCGAGGTCGAACAAGAGTACGCTGCAGGCGCTCACCTTGAAGGGAGCGCGATGCGTGATCTAAGCGGTGGCACAAACGTACAAGCCAAAGGTTTTTTAGACGCTCAAACGAGAGTATCTACTCGATATACGATTACTCTTTGGCGTTGGGAGATGTTGGTCCAAGCAGGGGCGACTGATATGGATTGGGCGCTCGTCGCTCTCTCACCTGAACATGAACAAGACCCCGCTTATCATGAATACTTCTTGGTTCTACAGGCAGAGAGGAACGTACCAGTGCGTCTTGATTATCTCCAGTTTGGGACGACCTTTAGGAAACGAGCGCTCTTACTCGATGAGTTCTCAGATCTCTCAATCAGGCTACAAGATATTCAGTTAACGGCCCCTCAAAACCCTTGCGCTGAGGGCTTCCAAGTGGAGGGGGCTGAGTGTGTACCCTCCTGTCCTGAAAACTTTGAGTGGGTTGATGATCAATGTCTCCCCATATGCCCAGAGGGCTATGAGCTTATTGATAGCCTCTGTAGGGAAGTTTGCCCTCCTGAGTATGAACGTCAAGACCTAGAGTGCATTCGGATATGTCCCGCGGGAGAGATCAATATTGAAAATTTCTGTGAAGCCATCTGTGAAGATGGAACGATCTCAACAGGTGGTATCTGCCAAGAAGAGGTGTGCCCTGATGGCTACCGGTTCTCTGATGATCGCTGTCTCCCCATTTGTGATGAGGGCCAAATCTGGGTGGATCAAGAGTGTATCCCTGACTGTGCCCAAGCTGGAATGGTTTACAATGGTATGGATTGTATATGTCCTGAAGGGACTGAATTAATCAACGAGAGATGTGTTCCCCAATGTCAGCCTGGTACTCAGTTTAATGGGATGAGCTGCGAGCCTCTATGTGATGAAGATGAGAGACTTGTAAATGGGGTCTGTGAAGAAGTGAACTCAGAGGGAGAGACGAGCTCAGAAGGGGAAGGAGAGGTAAACTCAGAAGAAGAGAGAGAGTGTGCTGAGGGTCAAGTGTGGCGCGACGAGCAATGCCTCTCAGTATGTCCCGATGGATATCTATGGGAAGACGGACAATGTGAAGTGAGCTGTCTCATCGGCTATGTCATACAAAATGGGCGCTGCGTACCAGAAAACTGTCCTGCAAACAGTCGTTTGATCGATGGTATATGTGTCGCTTGTCCTGCAGAGACAACTCTCGTGGGCGAGACTTGCCAGAGCTGTGATCCCAACGTTGAAAACTGTGTCGCCGCTCAGATAAAAGAGGATGGTGGGTGCGCCATCGAGTCACACCAACCCATAAGGCTTCCACTCCTATGGCTCTTGATATGTATCGCCTGTTGGCGCAGAGCGCATCACGAGAGATCTAGTGGGCTCTACAACGAACAGGACTTAGCGAATAGGACTCAGCGAACAAGACTCGTTTATTGATTAATCGACGATGATCTGAGCGACTTTTGGTCCATTGAGACGCTCCACGGTCTCTACGGCGAGAGTCAGGTAAGTGGGGACATCTAAGTCAAACTCACCAGTGATCCAAGCGTCAACCACGAAGCGTTGGTTCTCCTGCGGCTCAAGGGTCGTCTTAGGGATTAAATTAATCATCACCTTAGACTCTGAGTGGCTACCTGCGAGCAGCTCATAGACACCATCATCGCCCAAGACCTGCGCTTGCCCTTGCTCTGAGTCATAGCGTGGTGGCTCAAGCCCTGGGAGCTGTCCCTGTGACCAGAGCTTAAAGAAGCCACAGCCCATAGGAGCGGGATGAGCGTGCTCGTCACCATGAACAGAGGGGACATAGCCAGCGTCGGCGACCTCTGTGACAATCCCGCTTAATCCATCGAGATCGAGCACTCCCCGCGTCGCGGCGATGCCATAAACCCCTCCAAGAACCTTTGGACCTCTCATACCGTCATGATCTGACAGTCGACCGTCAACACACTTAAAGAGGCCCTCAGAGTTGACCTCAACCAAGTCTTCAACTTGCCCTTTATTGACGATCTCAGCGGTCCATCCTCGGCTCTCTAAAACATCAACTATTTGTGATGGTGTCATACCTATCTCCATTCCCTGTTAGGATAATATTCCCTGCATAGAGGGCTGCCTTCATTCTCTTTAAGTGAAACAAGGCGATTGATTTTAGGATAAAAGATAATAGTGCAGATCATCTAAAACAACCAAGAGAAAATTTAACGTCTCGCTATTCAGGTGTTATTTTCTGCGATTTAACCGCGATACGCGATGCCTCTTAGATTGGTAACGAAGACGCCTACCCCTCTTCCTAGCGGTGGTCATTGAAGAGTCTGTCTTCGGTCTTTATACTGTGTAATGGTCTTTATCATTAGCAGTAGCGGCATTAGCAGTAGCAGGGTGATCCATTATGAATCGTTTTTTTACAGAGCTGTCTGTGCTCATTATCTCACTCTCCCTCATCGCCTGTCCTCAAGTGACCGATAGAGAATATGAGCAAGCTCAAGCCGGTGAGCAAGCTCAAGCCGGTGAGCAAGCTCAAGCCGGTGAGCACGCACAAGCCGGTGAACATGCACAAGCCGGTGAGCAAGCACAAGCCGGTGAGCAAGCACAAGCCGGTGAGCAAGTACAAGCCGGTGAGCAAGCACAAGCCGGTGAGCAAGCACAAGCCGGTGAGCAAGCACAAGCCGGTGAGCAAGCACAAGCTGGTGAGCAAGCTCAAGCCGGTGAGCAAGCTCAAGCCGGTGAGCAAGCTCTCTCCTTCTCTGAACTGAGCTCTCCACGCTGTGGTGATGGTTTAGTTCAGGTCGGGGAGCAGTGTGACGATGGAGATATCTCGCCTCATGATGGTTGTAGCGAGACCTGCCTCATCGAGGAGGGATTCAACTGTGAGCAGAGGCCGCTCACTCAACCTGTCGACACTCTCCATGGAGACGCTAAGGTCCTGGAGCTTAACGGGGTAACTTATCGGCTCAAAGAGCATTGGCTAGAGCGAATAGAGAGCCCATGGCTGAGGCCTGAGAGGGCCTATTTAGATTCTACTGAACGATGGGTGAGCGTCACTCATCATCATGGACGGATCTATTTATTTTCTATTAGTGAAGGAGAAGGCAAGGTATGGACTCTACCTCTTGGATTCATCACAGATTCAAGCCCTCGGTTGCTACTCGATGGACTGACTACTGACGCTAGAGCTCACAGCTTCTTCTCACAGGGTTGGCTCATTATTCATCAGCGAGAGGAGCCCACCGCCCCGCTGCTCGTAGCCTCTGAGGTACATGGCGCTCATGAGCTGATCGCCGATGACTTAAGAGGGAGTTCTTTCATTCAAAGAGGAAATGAGCTGTTCTCGGTTGACAGCAGAGAGGAGCATTATTCACTCAGGTCAGTCAAGATCCGAGGGGAGGGCGTACCGGCGCTCTCTCTCGAGACATTAGTCATGACTAACTCTCGCCCATTAGCCGTGGCTCGCGCATTGGGTCATCTCATTTGGATAGACGTTAACGGAGTGCTATGGGCGCAAAGAGACGATAAGGGTCAGGGAATTAACCGAGAGCCTTCTCTCATCAATCAGTTTGAGTTTAGCTTCCCCGAGAGAGGGCCTCTCCTCACCGCCATTCATGGGGGTAGAGATCTCCTTATCTCTGATAATGCAGGAATGTGGCTCGTCGAGAAATGGTGGGAAGACTCCATACCGAGTCTGATTAGCGCTGGGAAAGTTCTCGGATGGAACACCGACAAAAGCGCACTCATCGCTCATCAACTCATAGAGCTAGGAACTGGTAAACTGATGAGAGTGTCGACCACTCAGAGTCAATGTGCTCGCTCAATGACTCGACTCTCCAGCGCTCATCCACTCTTCATCGACGGGCTGACTCACACTGGCGCTGAGACTCTACTCTCGGTACGATCTTCGCTAGTGCCCCAAGAAGAGACTACAGGACAAGCTGAGCTCTTAGCGATAGATGGCTTCAACAGAAGACGCACATTACTCAAGGCTAAAGTAGGCGCTACAGGTCATCATATTCACGCACCTGGTATCGCTTATGAGCCTGACTCTAGTCTGGGGCTGTGGGGTGTATCGGTCTGTATTGGCGATCAAGATGAGAGATGTAGCTATGAGATAAGCGGCCATAAAGTCAACAGCCATGATCAGCAGACTCGTTGGCGCGGAGAGAGTGATCAAGCGACCGCTCATCTCATCGCTTTTGATGCACTTGGGGTAAAATGGAAGAGACGATTGCTCTCTCAAGGGAGCGGAGAAGAGGGAGAGTGTCTCGGCTGCTTCACCGAGGTCCTTGGGGTCAGTCAAGCATCACAGCGATTTTATGTCGCCGTAAAACACCGTGGTCCCTTCTCTCTGGTAGAGGAGCCCCCGCTTGGATCACTGGAGCTCGCTGACCCTATCTTTTATACCCAAGTCCACGGAGAGAGTACCGGCCAACGACTGACCCTCTTGTCGATGACGCTAAGCGGGAGAGTGATCGGTCAGCTCTCCGTCGAGGTCACTGAAGAGATCAGTGAGGTCGACCTTGATACTATTCAAGTCGGTCAGGGGGTTCATATCGCGATCTCTCTAGGCTATACGGGGCGAGTTCATCTCAATGAAGAGAGCGCAGTGATCCCCCCCAATGAGCATGGGCACAGCATAGTTTATACCGTAATCGATGACTATCCCGAGCGCTTCCCCGAGAGTTTAAGGATAGATCGCTCTATCAGCTTGAGCGGTGAAGGCTCAGCACATACTCGGGGAATCGCTCTCGCGCCCAACGGACAGCTGTGGGTCGTAGGTGACGCTGACCAAGCGGTCACGATCAACTCCGAGGGAGAGTCTCAACCAACCTTGATCGAGTCAACCTTGATCACGGACTCTGCTCACACCTATGCTTGGCTCATCTCAGTTGACCCCCATGGTCAAGTCTCCGAACCCGAGGTTGAGGGGAGCGCCGAGGGGGATCTCTTCGGAGTAGACGTTATTTATGATCAAGAGAGCGGCGTCATTTGGTCCACAAGGGGCCTTGGTCAAGAGTGGAGTGAGGCGACGGTAATCGCTCACTCATGGCGAAGATCTTGGGCCGAAAGAGCAGCGATACATTCTCTCTCTCCCCTTCGGTTTGCCCACTGGGGTAGAGGTGTTATGTGGGGTCTAAAGAGCGCTGGTTCAGAACCTCTCCCCGGTGTTCTTGCTCTCTCACCTTCATCGATCGACGATGATCTCCTTGAGCCGATCCCCCCGCCTACGATCGATAATACCCTTTACCATCTTTGGCTGAGCCCCCTTCGGCGGCTCCCCTCTCTTAATAGTTGCCTATCTCCCCCCTGCCCCTCTCGATGCGGCGATGGCCGACAGACCGCCGATGAAGCCTGTGATGATGGGAATGAGTCATCGGGAGATGGCTGTGACTCGTCTTGCGTCGTTGAGCAAGGCTTCATCTGTGAGTCATATCTCCATCATCTCACCCAGTGTCAAAGCGTCTGCGGCGATGGGAGTCTTGAGCCTTGATGAGCGCTGCGATGATGGGAACCTAGTCGCCGGAGATGGCTGTGACCAACGCTGCATCGTCGAGGGGGGCGCTCCCCTGAGCACCTCCATTCATACCGCGCGACCTGACGACTACTGTGAACCCTCTCTCGAGGGCAGAGACCGCCCCTGTGGAGTGGCGACTGGTCAATGTGAGCGGGGTGTTCAGCGCTGTGAATGGGGAACTTGGAGCTCTTGTCTCGGTGAGATCTCCCCTCAACTTGAGCGCTGTGATGGCTTAGACAATGACTGTGATGGGCTCAGCGATGAAGGGCTCGCTCAATCGCTCACTTGTGGTGTTGGCCAATGCGCCCAGAGCGCGCTCAGCTGTCAAGAGGGAGTAGAGATGAGTTGCTCTCCTCTCGAACCGACCGCCGAGATCTGTAATGGCTTAGACGATGATTGCGATGGGCTCAGTGATGAGTCGCTCTCTGACACTTTACGATGTGGAATCGGCGAATGCGCTGTGGTCACCCCGAGCTGTGCTGAGGGCATTCCTCAGCGTTGTGAGCCACTACCGATAAACGCTGAACGCTGCGATGGACTAGATAATGACTGTGACGGACAGACCGATGAGGGGCTAGGCTACATCTCCTGTGGGATTGGCGCCTGTACTCAGCGTATCGATGCCTGCCTCGAGGGAGCGACCGGATTGTGTACCCCCCTCTCCCCCTCTATAGAGACCTGTAACCGGATAGATGATGACTGTGATGGTCGCCTCGATGAAGCTCTCGGTGAGTTTAGCTGTGGGGTAGGTCTCTGCGAGCGCACTGTAGCGTTTTGTCAAGAAGGACAGCTCGTAGACAGCGACCAAGCCTGTATCCCCGGTGACCCGCAGAGCGAGCGATGTGATCATGAGGACAATGACTGTGATGGATTGGTCGACGAGGGCGTCGGTTGCCTAACAGCGAGCTGTGACTCAGGTCAGTGTTTAATCATAGAAGAAGTAGACAATCAGACCCCTTTTATCTCACCTCGGTCCTTTATATCTCTCCCTGACACCAATTTGATTTGTGATCAGAATAATGGGGGCGGTCTACCCGGAGGCGGCGGAGGAATAGGCACTCCCATCGGGGGAGGGGGTGGCGGGGATGATCTCAGCGGACCCTGTATCAATGAAGCAAGGTCAGCTGGCTACTTCGCTGAGCCTATAGTGTCCTTCAATGAGCGTTGTCAACTCAATGTGACTTTTGGAGATCCCGACGACATATTGCCTACGCTAGACGTTGATTGGGGAGATGGACAAACCTCAACAGTCCCCACAGGGCTCAACGGCTGTCAGCCCTTTGGGACCGACTATTGGACTCATGCTCATCTCTATGAAGAGGCCGGTGAATATCAAGTCCAGCTCACCGCCCGAGACACAGCGGGAGCGACCGCTCACTATTCAATCACGACCCTCGCGACCCCGCCTCGCTTTGAGCAAATAGAGTATGAAGACAGCTTTGGGAGGCGTTGCGATGTGTATAGACGGCTCAACTCCGGTCAATGTACATCTTATCAACCACTGATCGTCAAAGTGGCAGATGAGTGTTATCCCCTCGACGCTTTAGCGCTCTGCGATCCCAACCAAGAGGGCTCTCCTTGTCCATTGAGTCATGGGACAGTCGCTGACCCAACGATCGCATTAGCTGTATTTAGCGATCTTGACACCAATAATGGCTCTCCTCCTTCGTGGTCTATCTTCTCGGTGGACTCCCCTCTCTCTCCACTGGATCAAGGCCCATTGAGCGACACGAGTTGTATAGAGGGGAAGACCCTCACCGGTCGCCTCTACCGCATCAACACCGAAGGACGATATCAAGTCCACGCTCAATATAACCAACATCGAGTGAGCGCCCTCTTTAAGCTCGGTAACCAACGTCCCTCAGTGAACGTAGACCAAGCATTTATCGAAGTGTATCCCGGAGAAAACTTTAGAATCATCGGTAACGCCACTGATCCTGATGGAGAGATTACGCGGACTCGCTTTGTCTTCTCCGATGGTCGAGCACCTGTTGAAGGTTCTCTGTTCGAAGGAGCGCTCTATCGGCGAGGTGAACACCAGCTGTGGTTTGAGGCCTATGATGAGCATGGGAGCTACGGGCGAGAGTATATTCAAGTTTTAGTCACCTCTCCAGAGGGGTTTACCGAGGAGTCTCAGCTGAGCCGAGAGGCGGTCCCCGATTTCGCTGATGAGGAGAGTGGTCAGCGCTTCGCCTTGAATACCCCTCTCGATGTTGATCGGATCGAGCTCTCCATTAACCACTTTGAGCGCCCTGATCTCGGATCACCGAGGAGACCTAGAGGCCGAATCTCTTGGACGCTCGCTGAGGGGTGTTCGCTCATCGATGTGAGCGATGATCCTGACCTCCCCATCGCTAGGGAAGGAGATGACACCGACCTGAGAGACAGAGCGCTTGGCTGGACTACCCTTCACTCTTGTGAGGTCGAAGAGGTAGGCGATGAGCGACGAGTGCTCTTTGTTTGGTCTGCTCTGCGAGGGTTCAGCAGAGATCGTCAGCGACCGCTCACCCCTCTTCATCTAGCGTGGAGAGCCTTTAATCAAGCGAATGAGTCATGGTTTGCCAACGAACTTAATCCTCAAGGGTGGGTCAAGAGTGACGATGAGTGGACAGTCGTGCCCATCTCTCATGACCCCCTCCCTGAGGAGGAGATCTATGTAGAAGTCGGAGAAGTCGTCGATGTTCATCCCACACAGCGGCTAAGTTTTGCTTGGCGTTCGGCGACTGATCGCTCGATCCAAGTAAGCGGTACACCAACCGTAAGCTGGACGGTAACGCCTGGTGAGAGGCTCTCACCTAGATCTCCTCAATGGACGAAGAGCGGTCGTTATGAGCTGGGTTATACCTTGTATTATGAAGATCGCGACTGGCTCTATCATGCTCCAGAGATTGTGGTCTATGTCCTCGGAGATCAAGACGGTGATGGCATTCAAGATTACGCTGATGCCGATCAAGATAACGATGGGATCTGTGACCTCCTTCTCGACCCTTCTCAGATCGACCCTGCGAGTGAGGTTTGCCAAGGCGGGCCTGATCAGCTCTCTTTTAACCCTTATCACTCCATCGATGAAGACGGTGATGGGGTAGGGGATACACCTTTTCCCTGTAGCGTGGAAGAGGCCTTACGACAGCCACAAGAGTGTCGTTGGGACCAACTCCCTGATGACCCTAACGAGTGGTCAGACCTCGACGGTGATGGTATAGGAGATAGAGCTGATGATGATGATGATGGAGATGGACTCACCGATCAAGATGAGCTTGATCTCTATCACTCAAACCCAAGAGATAATGACAGCGATGGAGATGGACTCAGCGATGGTCAAGAGGTGATGGCTCATGGTAGCCGGATCAATCAAGATCTAGATGGTGATGGAGAGCCTCCGCTGTGGGATCCTGATGTCGATCAAGACGCGGTCCTCGATGGTGATGAACTAAGCCCGTTTACCGATCTCGATAACGATGGGCTCATCGGTCTCTTAGACGCTGACAGTGATGGCGATGGAGTCGATGACTTCTTAGATTTAGAACCGAGCGCATATCGCTCATTAGCTGACGCTCAACTTTGGCGGGAGAATGTTCCTATCGGCTACTCCCAACGTACGCTTCAGTGGCGCTTAGGTTGGCTGGAAGGTGAGGCGGAAGTCGCTGATTTCGATTGGAGTGATCTGTGGTGTGGAGATCTTATCTTTGATCACATCATCAGTCCCAGAAGTTCAAGTGGAGTCATTGAGAGCGATATGAGTGAAGGGCATATTATAGAGACCCTAGAAGAGCGCTTCGCGGAGATTGACTCACCTTTCTCCTGTACGAGCGCTCTGCCAAGCGGGGCTCGGGAGAGCTCGGCGTATCGTTGGACGAGTATCGTCGATTGCTTTCACACTAAGCGTTACAGCTTCTTCTATGATCTCTTATGGCGAAACTATGATATCGACTGTCATAATGATTCCCCTCATCAAGTGACCGTTGATGGTGATGAGGCGCTCGCTCATCACCTCGCTCTGCTCACTTTAGATCCCACTCATGACAACGTGATCGAGATGCAGTGGTTCATTCATCAACTCCCCAATGGGATAGAGCTCAACGGCTCTCGATTGTTTAATCTTGATATTACCCTCTTCCCCAAATATGAGGACGATGAAGTAGAGAGCTTAGACTTCAGGGGGAGATCGCCGCTCAGATTAGAAGCGGTCGTCAGTCGTGCAGAGCCTGAGTCGATGCTCCTCGCTCAAGAGCAACGAGGGGTCGGGGTCTATGATATCCGCTTATTACTCCCCGCCGAACATCTCGAGAGAGAGATGTGGGTTGTGTTAAGCCCTAGCTGGCTGCGGATTGAGGGAGAGACAACCTATAAGAGTCGATTCGATCCTAGCCTGCATCAGCCCATCTTGAGCGGTATGACCCAAAGAGTGATCGGCCCCCGAGTGTCTCTCTACACACGGGTTGATCGTATCGAGGCGAGTTGGGAAGTGATCCGTGATCACCTCCTCGAGGGCGAACGAGAGTGGGTTCAATCACCGACGGTTGATCTTCAAACCCTCGCTGCTCATCAAGGCCCACTCAGCGTAGGTCGGTATAACCTCTATGTACTCAACCTCTTGATTGATCCCACGGCAACGATCCCCGCTGCGCTGACCCTGAGCGAAGACCTCGACGGTGTTGTCTACATCGCTCGTCGAGACGTGGATATTTATCAAGCTGTCGCTCAAGATCTCCAATGTCTAGAGGTCGAGTCTTGCCCTTGGTATAAAGTCATCAGTCAAGGAGAGGATAGCCCTCCCTTGAGATGGTATCATAACGGAGTATTGGTCAGCGCCGAGGCTACCATCGATCTCACCTCACGCTTGACCGGTCTGTTCGCTGATTCCCCCTACGATCCTGTGGGGGTCGTTCAGTCGACCCTCGATCAACTCGCCAACGTGAACAAGTGGTGGTTAAAGATCGGTGAGAGCATAGAATTTCCCGGCTTTGGTAAAGAGTCTCCACTCTGCTTTGGAGGGGGTCTCGCCTGCCCTGATCCCGTTGAGGTAAGAACAGTGAGGGCAGGTGGAGGACCAAAACCCCTCTATCGCTTTGAGGTCTCCTTAGAGACATATGAAGAGCTCAGCGCTGAGGCGCTCTCCCTCCCCGATGACGAAGCAGGCGCGAGGATCAAGAGGAGAGGTGATCTATGGGTTGAGACCGTGGCGGGAGAATGGGGACTAGATGAATCAGGGAGTCGGATCGCGCTCCCCCCCACCCCCTATGACCCTGAGACCGGCGCTGGTTCGAGGCTCCTAAAGTATAAGAGCCAAGTGGAGGCTCACCGCGCTGCTCGTCTCGGCCGACTCGCCGCGACTCTCGATAATGCCGCCCGAGCGACCGAGATGGTCTCTTGTTTACTCTCGGCGCGCGCAGCGTATATCGCTTATCGAGATGGAGATTATGCTATGTTAGTCGCTCACAGTACCGCTTCTTTGGTCGGTCTTGGAGTCGCTCTCGGCGAGGTAAAGCATGCGGTAGCATTGAGTAAGGCCTTAGAGGTAGATGAGGCCTTTGATAAGGTGTCTAAGAAACTCCATAAGATAGGGAATGCGATCGGGTATGTCTTCGTCCTAGCAGATCTGTATAAGGCCTCACAGATCTCTAATACTACCTTAAGAAATATCAAGATAAGACAGGCGGCGATCGATGCCGCTGATATTACTTCAGCTTTTTGGGGACCTGCGGCTGTCGTGCAATTAACATGGGGCCTCTCCTCACTGTTTTATGGATCATTATATGATGAGGTGGTCACCGAGCTCGTCGGTTCACCTGCGAGAGCTCTCTCCACCCTCGCGACCTATTTCTTGACCGACCGTATTCCTGGCCCCATCGTAGAGATGGTCTATAGATTAGCACTGACTGAGCTCATCGCCCAACAGAGCGCTAGCATCCCCTCATTAGTGATCGCTGACTGAGCGAAAAAGACTGAGCGAAAAATACCTACCGAAAACAACTAATGACCCCTGTCTCTCTTGTCTGATTGACCTCGACAAGTGTATGACCTTTATAGCTCAAATACATACGCAGAGTGTTAGGTAGAATGTTTAGTAGAGTGTTAAGTAGAGTGTTAAGTAGAGTGTTACACATTATCATCAAAAGGGGAGCATCTTGAGAGTACTCGTCACCGGTGTCGCAGGTTTTATAGGCTATCATGTCGCGGACACTCTGCTAGATCGGGGAGAGGAGGTGGTTGGGCTCGACAGCCTTAATGACTATTATGACCCCGAACTCAAGTCAGCTCGTATCGCTCAACTCGATGGGCGTGAGGGGTTTAGCTTTCATCATCAAGACCTAAGCGATGGGGCGAAACTAGACGCTCTATTCAAGCGTTACCAATTCACCCACGTGATCAACCTCGCTGCCCAAGCCGGTGTTCGATATAGCCTCGAAGCGCCCGAGGCTTATGTACAGAGTAACCTCGTCGGCTTCAATCACCTCCTCGAATGTTGTCGACGCCACACGATAGAGCATCTCGTCTATGCAAGTAGCGGCTCGGTGAGCGGACTAAATCAAATGCTTCCTTCGAGCGTCAGTCACACAGTTGGTCATCCAATGAGCCTCTATGCGGCGACTAAGCGCTCGAATGAACTCTGCGCTCACGCCTACTCTCACCTCTTTAGGATGCCCACCACAGGGCTGAGGTTCTTCTCAGTCTACGGTCCTTGGGGCAGACCCGATATGGCGCTCTTTTTATTCACCGAAAAGATGCTCCGCGGTGACCCCATAGATGTTTATAATTATGGGGATATGACCCGTGATTGGACCCATATATCCGATATCGTCCAAGGGATCATCGCCGCTCTAGATCACCCTGCACAGCCGGATCCACAATGGAGTGGAGATGCTCCAAACATGGAGACCAGCAGCGCTCCCTTTCGAGTATATCACTTAGGCAGAGGTAAGCCGGTGTCACTCATGGAAGCGGTCACCCAGCTCGAAGAGGCGCTCGGAGTAAGCGCAGAGAAGAGATTACTCCCCATGCAGCTCGGCGATGTCAAGGACACCTTCGCTGAGATCGAAGCTGCCAAGAGAGACCTAGGCTTTGCGCCTCGTGTCGATCTCGCTGAGGGGCTACTCGATTTCGTGCAATGGTATAGAGAGTACACCAAGTATTCTCGCTGATAAGCATATTAAACTTAGCTGTCATCAAGAGGTATTTAACCTCAAGAGAAGTATGCTCAATCAACAAGTTTATCAAGCCTATCAACCCTTGATATTAATCACCCTCACTTCCTGTAGATTAGAGCGACTTCAAAGAGATAAGGATTGTTATGCCATGACTAGATATTGGGTATTATTATATATACTCTTAGCCTCCCTGATGGGATGTGAAGATGACATTGGATCCTCAAAACCCTTAATGAGCAGCGACCCCTCCGCCGATCAAGGAGTGATCCCCCGCTGTGATGAGGGTCTTAGCGACATTATGGCCGGTGAGTCTGCGGCCGGTGAGTCTGCGGCCGGTGAGTCTGCGGCCGGTGAGTCTGCGGCCGGTGAGTCTGCGGCCGGTGAGTCTGCGGCCGGTGAGTCTGCGGCCGGTGAGTCTGCGGCCGGTGAGTCTGCGGCCGGTGAGTCTGCGGCCGGTGAGTCTATGGCCGGTGAGTCTATGGCCGGTGAGTCTATGGCCGGTGAGTCTGCGGCCGGTGAGTCTGCGGCAGGTGAGTCTGCGGCCGGTGAGTCTATGGCTGGTGAGTCTGCGGCCGGTGAGTCTGCGGCCGGTGAGTCTGCGGCTGGTGAGTCCATGGTCTCACCACAAGCGAGCGCTCGTTATGATGGACAATACTTCGCCTCCTTCGAGAGCGAAGGTGTCAAGACTGCGCTCGCTCGAGTGCTGATCAACCGAGGACTCGTCGAGGGAGAGGTACAGAACCGCTATGGGGAGACGATCACTCTCGGCGGTTTTATTGACGCGAATGGAGTACTCAGAATTCCTCCCCTAAGCGGGAGCGTTGGGAGCACCTTCAATGCTGTCGGCAGAGTCTCCACATTGGGGATCATTGAGGGGACCTTCTCGGTGAGCGGAGTGGTGGAGAGAGTAGGGACCTTCGCCGGCTCTTTGGAGAACCGACCTATCTATCAACCTTCTCCTGAATATGATGGTCTATATGAGCTGAGCTTCATTCGCGATGATGAGGAAGTCGCAGTCACCTCCATGTCGATCGATCATGGTCATTTCAGCGTTAACATTGTGAGCGTCTCGGGGAACCGCTTCTCTGCGAGTGGTTTCGTCAGCGAAGATGGGACCATGGCTCTACTAGGCGCGGCGCCCGACGAGCTGCTCGCTGAAGGATTTATCGACCCTGATACAAGAAAGATTAATGGGATCTACTCTATAGGCCGAAGAGAGAGTGTCTTAATCGGTGACATCTCGGGGAAGGAAGCTGACTAATGGGTTTATCACAGGACAGTCAAGATCAAGTCTTCACCATGACCCTCTCCACGATTGATCAATGGAGGTCTGCAGAGTCAGCTCCTCGAAGAGCTCGAATGCTCGCTCAGCGCATTCTCATTCTCCTAATCTCTTTCTGCGCCACAGCCCAACAGGTTTCGGCTGATGAAGTAAACGAATTCGACGAGGGGGCAGATGGCTGGACCGCTTACCCGTCTACCATGGGTCGTGGAAGCGAGTCAGGATGGGTCAACGTCACCAATGATGGTGAAGGCTCTCTTCGCAACAACCCCACCGGCACTCGCTATACTTATTACTGGAAGATGACTCGCGACCTCGATCTCAGTAACCTCGACTCACCGTCCCTACAGTTAAAGTATCACTTTAAGGGTCACAGCTACGACTACTTCAGGATTCAAATCGGAGAAGAGGGCGCCCGCCGACTCTCTGACTTCACTGTGCTTCATGAGGCGACCGAAGCGACTACTGATCCGAGTGAAGTGTCGATCGATCTCAGCGAATATCAAGGAGAGCGAGTGAGGATACAGCTCATTCTCCGTAAACCCTATAACGTCGTCGAACGACGGATCGGGCTTTATCTTCACCGAGTCGCAGTCGTGACTCCTCCACAAGAGAGTTCCCTCGAGGATACACCCGGCGAGCTGCGCATCGCCGCCTTTAATGTGCAAGTATTTGGGCTCTCCAAGATGGATAAACCGATGGTCGTAGAGGCGCTCACTCAGATCATAAACCGCTTTGATTTAGTGATGATTCAAGAGGTAAGAGATCTAAGCGAGACGGCCATTATTGAGCTGCAAGAGCAGATAAACGCTGTGAGTCTTCACCCCTATGAGTTGTTCTTAAGTGAGCGACTCGGGCGCACACAATCTAAGGAACAGCTCGCTTTCCTCTACCGAGCAGATAAGCTCCGCTTTGTGGAGGGTGAGACCGTCGCTGACCCCCAAGACCTCTATGAACGCCCCCCTGTTTGGACACGGTTTGAGCACCTCGAGAGCGAGATGATCATCAATATCCTTGGCGCTCACCTTGATCCGGACGTCGTCCCTAGTGAAATAGAAGCGCTCTATAACGAGTTCGCCCGTTATCACCTCAGAGCGATCGAGGGAGAGGCGGCGATCGTGATGGGAGACTTTAATGCTGGCTGTCGCTATCTCACCGATAGCGAGTTAGCGGTAGCAACACTCTTTCAGACAGAAAACCTCGTCTCTCTGCTCTCTGATGAGATCGATACGACCACCACTAGTACCTATTGCCCATATGATCGGATCCTCGTTGGAGGGGCGATGATCGACAGCGTCCTAGAGAGCGGAGTCTATCTCTATGATCAAGCGTTGGGCTTGACTGGTGAAGTGACCCGTAGTGTGAGTGATCATTATCCAGTATGGGCTCGTTTTGATATGCTCGGCCTCGCCGATGAAGAGATGGCTGGCGAAGAGATGGCTGGCGAAGAGATGGCTAGCGGGGAGATGGCCGCTGGAGAGATGGCCGCTGGAGAGATGGACGCCGGGGAGATGGCCGCTGGAGAGATGGCCGCTGGAGAGATGGCCGCTGGAGAGATGGCCGCTGGAGAGATGGCCGCTGGAGAGATGAGTCCATAAAAGTCAGAGGTGTCTCTCTGATCACTTCTCTTCAATCGGCCAAAGGCTTACAGCCGCTTCATGATGGGCTTTAAATAGGGCAGGGAGCCAATCTGGTCTAGCCCCAATGAGCATAGGACAACGAACGGCGATGTGATCAAGATCTCTATCGGAGAAGGACTTATATCCGAGTGTTCGAGCATGAGCCCATCGACGCCAATCTACGACCCACCATCTTGAACTTTGCCCCTCCTCCCAAAGCATCACTAAGACGACCCCAAAGCCGAGCCAAGCGATCCGCCTCTCTAGAGCATCCCCCTGTGCATCTCCTACCGAATGGAGTGGTATGCGATGACCTTTACGACTCTTGACTTCAATCAGACCCGAGCGACCATCGGGGAGGGCGAGGTCAAAGTCTGGTCCACTCTTAGCGAGCGGCGCCGCAGTAAATTGACCCCCTCGTTGAGCAGCCCCGATCCGTCGGTAAGGTTCAGGCCTCTTGCGGAGCTCGGCGCGCTCCTCCTGTAGGTATTGACGACCTGCGAGGACCACTAGCTCTTCAGCGCTCTCTCCGGCCTTCTTGGCTCGCCACCCTCCGGAGCGCCGGTTCTGACGTGAGCGAGCTTCATCGCTCTCGGTAAAAGCTCGCCAATCAGGTCTCTTACTCATCGCCAAAGCGCTCCAAATCGGTTAGAAGAGTCTAGGTTAAGAAGAACAGCTGTAGTGACCTGTTAATCATCAGTCTCTTAATCAGTCAAGCCGTAAACCCTTCATGATACTAAGGAGTCAAGAGATGTCATCTTCATATGCTGCTCGTTCACGCTATTATAAAACTGAAGTAGATGGACAGCGATTACACCCCGAGACTCAAATGATGAGCTATGGCTATGACCCATCACTCTCAGAGGGCGCACTCAAGCCTCCAGTATTCCACACTAGCACCTTTGTCTTTAACAACGCCGCCGAGGGAAAAGCCTTCTTTGAGGTCGCTTATGGTAAGAGAGAGAAGGACGCCGATGAAGACCCCGGTTTAATTTACAGCCGTATCAATAATCCAAACCTTGAGGTACTTGAAGATCGTCTCCGCTTATGGGATAGCGCAGAGAAGGGGCTCTCCTTCGCGAGCGGTATGGCAGCGATCAGTACCTCTCTCCTCGCCTATACCCGCCCCGGGGATGTAGTGCTCTATTCAGAGCCGATCTACGGAGGTACTGAGTATCTATTACGCAATATCCTACCGGAATTTGGGGTCA
This sequence comes from uncultured bacterium, assembly GCA_943788935.1. GTDB lineage: Bacteria > Myxococcota_A > Bradymonadia > UBA7976 > VGTA01 > CAKZRU01. Next base: position 286,532 of record CALSSE010000005.1, read on the forward strand.
CGGGAGTAGGCTTTACTACTTGGAATGAGGAGAGAGCCCTCTCTATCGCTGTTGAAGAAGCAAAGGCCATCGTCGCTCAATCGGGTGGTAAAATCGCCTCAATTTTTGTCGAGACACCTGCCAATCCAACCAATTGCCTCATCGATCTCCAAGAGTGTCGTCAAATCGCTGAAAAGATCGAAAGCACGCTCGGTCATCGACCGCTCCTCATGGTTGACAACACCTTCCTTGGTCCGCTATGGCAACGCCCTCTCGACCATGGAGCGGATATCGTGATCTATAGTCTCACAAAGTATGTGGGAGGCCACTCTGATTTGGTCGCTGGTGGAGTCGTAGGAAGTACTGAGCTGTTGACACCCATCGCCGGGTTTAGGACGATCTTAGGGACCATGTGTGACCCTCAAACGGGTTGGATGATCCTCCGCTCGTTAGAGACTCTACAATTGAGGATGACACGCTCCTGCGAAAACGCCAAGCGGATCGCGTTCTTCTTACTCGATCACCCCATGGTGACTTCGGTGGGACATTTAGACCACATCGATAAAGCTGATCCCGCTTATCAAGTTTATAAGCGTCAATGCCTTGGAGCGGGATCGACCTTCGCCTTTGATATTAAAGGAGGAGAAGGAGAGGCCTTTAAGGTCCTTGACGCCCTTAAAGTGATCAAGCTCGCGGTGAGCCTTGGGGGAACTGAGAGCTTGATGGAGCACCCCTTCACCATGACCCACGCTGATGTCCCCGATGACGTTAAGAAGAGACTAGGAGTCAGTGAGAGCATGCTCCGAATCTCGGTAGGGATCGAGAATGCTGATGACCTCATAGCTGATCTACGACAAGCTCTCCGAACGATTGAATCATAAGCAATATCGTTTTCTTCCTATTCATGTTATGACGATATCGCGTCCTGCAATAGGCTATTGCCACAGGCTCCCTGCAACCGAGTGAAGAGGAGTGATCCACATGACTGATAAGCTCAAGATCCTTTCTGCGCAGCGTTTGGCGAGGACCATCGCCTCTGACCTATTACTCTATAATCGAGAGAAGGTAGAGAGAGGCATCCAAGAGGACAACCTGTTCGAGCTCCTCGAAGCAGAGATTCGTGAAGGTCGAGAGCTCTATAAGAGTAGGGTCTCCTCAGAGATCATCGATACCTATCAGTTCTTAGATCGGGCGATCGTCGATATTTTAATCGCTTCGCAGGCCGAACTAGACTGTTCGATTTGGTGAGAAAGTGAGCTCAATGAGCGATCAGATCTCCACTGGAGACCCTGAGTTAGGGGAGCGTTTAACCGAGTTTGAGGTTCCCTATCATCTAGAAGGAGAACGTCTCGACCGAGTCCTCGCGAGCTGTGTTGGTGAGGTGAGCAGAGCGCGTATCGCCCAATGGATAAAGCGGGGATATGTACGGGTAAAACCACGAGGAATAGAGAAAATTAAGGGGGCACACAAGGGGCTCAAGCCTAGCCTCAAACTCCTCTCCGGTCAGGTGGTCGAGTGGACGCCTCCCCCTGCTCCATTAGTCGAACTCACACCTCAAAATGTCCCTTTCGAGGTGATCTATCAAGACCCTGACTTAGCGGTGGTAGAGAAGCCCGCTGGCGTTGTCGTGCATCCTGGCGCTGGTCAGCCAGACCAAACCTTAGTAAATGGCTTACTTCACCGCTTCGGAGAGCTCTCTCCGGTAGGGCTTCCTTTTCGTCCTGGAGTGATTCATCGACTAGATCGAGACACCTCTGGCCTACTCATGGTGGCGCTCACTGAGCGTGCTCACTATCATCTCAGCGCTCAGCTCGCGGCGCGTGATGTCTCTCGTCGTTATCTCGCCTTAGCCTGGCGTCCTCATGAAGAAGATGAGGGGGTTATTGAGAGCCTCTACGGACGGCATCACAACCATCGAATCAAGTTCACGAGTCAATGTCATCGCGGTAAGCGAGCCTGTACTCATTGGCGAGTGATAGAGAGGCTAGGTCCTTGCGGTCTCTATGAGTTGAAACTAGAGACGGGTCGAACTCATCAGATTAGGGTCCACCTCAGCGAAGCGGGCAGCCCTTTGCTCGCTGACCAACTCTATGGGGTTAAGCGGAGAATAGAGCATGTTCCCGAGCTTCGATCACTAGGGCATGAACTAGGTCTCCGTCGTCATGCGCTACATGCAGCTCATTTGGGCTTTACTCACCCCGTAAGCGGTGAATGGATGTCATTCAGCGCTCCTCTACCGGACGAGATCACTCAAGCCTTATCTGCTCTCCGAGTTCATTACACGCCTTAAACTAAATACTTATATCCCTACTTATGATCATCGCTCATGTTTAAAGAGAGAGAATTCAAAGAGAGAAGACTTATGAAGAGAACACCGTTATATATTTGCCATAGCGAGCATGGCGCCCGCTTCGTAGACTTTGGGGGTTGGGAGATGCCCGTGCAATATGTGGGGATTCGGAGCGAGCATGAAGCGGTTCGAACACATGCAGGGCTCTTCGATGTCAGTCATATGGGAGAGGTTGTCGTCACTGGAGAAGATGCTGTTGGCGCGGTTAATACGCTCATTACCAATGATCTAGAGAAGATCGCCGATGGGCAGGCTTGCTATACGGCGATGTGTATGCCGAGCGGTGGCATAGTCGATGACCTCGTCGTTTACCGAATCAGTCGTGCTGAAGTCCTCATCTGCGTTAACGCTTCTAATCGAGAGAAAGACTTTCAATGGATCTGTGATCACTTACCGGCGGGCGCTGTCGCTGAGGATCAGAGCGATGAATATGCCCAAATCGCACTTCAGGGCCCCCAAGCTGAGTCTCTCCTCTCTCAACTCACCGAGACTAACATAAGTGACATTGGTCGATATTGGTTCGCTCGGGGTGAGGTGGCCGGAGTCTCATGTATTATCAGCCGCACCGGCTACACCGGAGAAGACGGCTTTGAACTCTATTTACCCGCCGCCAAAGCGTCTATAGTGTGGCGTGCCTTAGCCTCATTGAAAGAGGGGCCTGTTCCCTGTGGCCTAGGCGCCCGAGACACATTACGTCTAGAACATAAATATGCTCTCTATGGCAATGATATCGACGAGAGTACCACACCTCTTGAAGCGGGCCTTGGTTGGCTCACTAAGCTCACTAAAGAACAATTTATTGGCAAAGAGGCGCTCGCCAAGCAAAAAGCGGAAGGGATTCCCCGATTCCTCGTCGCCTTTAAAATGGAGGGACGAGCGATCCCTCGTCAAGGATATGACATTCTCAATGCTGAAGGCGCGGTCATCGGACAGGTAACGAGCGGGACTAAATCTCCAAGTTTTGGAGTCGGTATTGGACTCGGTTATGTGCCCTATGAGGTTAGGAAATCAGGCCAACAGATCTTTGTTCAAGTTCGTAAATCTGTCGAGCCTGCGACGATTGTTCGTTTGCCGCTAAAGTGACCTCCTAGATCACTGAGTGTATTTCCCTGTTGATTATTCGCTGATTATTCTTGACCTCGTTCAGAATTTACTCTGAGAGTATTTAACAACAAGACTCGGTTAAGAGTTATGGTCATTTCTCTATTCATCGCCGCTCATGGCAAGCTCATGAGCAATACATCGATCGGTCACAACAGCAGAGGTCATTATGAGCAACCCTGATTATTTACTCTACACCGAAGATCATGAGTGGGCACATTTAGAAGATAATGTGGTCACTGTTGGGATCACCAACCACGCTCAAGACTCCTTAGGCGATGTGGTCTTTGTTGAGCTCCCTGAAGTCGATCAAGAGCTCGGCAATGGAGATGCGCTCGGCGTGGTAGAGTCCGTTAAAGCAGTGAGTGATCTCTATAGCCCTTGTGAGGGAGTCGTCGTCGAGATTAACGAGCGGTTAAATGATGAACCTGAGCTCATCAACAGCGATCCTTATGGTGATGGTTGGATCATCAAAATGAAGATCGAGAATCCTGAAGTCCTCTCTCATTTGATGAACGCTGACGCCTACGATCAACATCTTGAAAGTGAGAGTTAAGTCTTACTTAACATTTAAGCAATAAGAGGACGAGTCTGAGAATGCCAAAAGCCCTACTTGTGACTCCTTATTGGCCTCCTGTAAATAAAGTAGGAGTGTGGAGGGTCTTAAGAGCCGCCCGCTATCTCCCTGAGTATCAGTGGACACCCACGATCTGCACCCCGTTACCTGAACAGGTGTATAAGCAAAAGACTTCCATAGACGATAGTTTTAATACTCCCCCCTACGAGGTCATCAGACCATCAACTTTTATCCCTAGCATGTCCCTAGCTCGACTCTTTGGTGTACCTTATCAGCACTTCGAAGAGAAAAAGAAGGGGGGAAAGCCTGCTCCTGTCAGCTTACACAAGCTGACCGAACTTCTCGACCGAGGTTCTTTCAAAGTGATCGCTAATCTCTTGGCACCTGATCAATTTGTTGAATGGGGTGTTCAAGCGGCTCGAGAGCTGAAGCGACGTCAGGATCTTGATGTAGATGTAGTGTGGGTCACCGGTGGACCTTTTGGTTTTTTTGTCGCCGGCGCTCTTATCGCGGAAGCCTTAAATAAACCTCTCGTTCTTGACTATAGGGATCCATGGACTACTCATCGAGCCCCTCGATCATGGTGGCTCTCTACACCACAATCTGTGCTGAGGAGAATCGAAGGGTGGGCGCTGCGGAGGGCGAGCGCAGTCGGTTACATTCATCGAGCATCTTATATCGCTAATCGAGCAGCCTTCGGTCAGCCTGAGGGGTCACGATGGTCAGTGATTATGAACAGCTTTGATCCGATCGATCTCGGTGACTTACCTCCCCGCCGTCTCTCAGAGGAACATGGAGCTCCCGCGCTTGTTTATGCAGGGAACTTCTATCAAGAGCGGAGTGCCAAACCAGTGATCGAAGCGCTTATAGAGCTACAAGACTTAGATCCTGACTCTACTCGCTACCCTCTAACCCTCCATCTCTTTGGACAGTTAGATCCTCCTGCCTGTTCTCTCCTCAAGGCTCATCCACTCACTAGCGCTAGGCTCAGACTCTATCCACGGTACTCTGCGGCTGAGATCGGAGCGATCATGAGAGGAGCAGAAGCGCTCCTCTTAGTCATCGGTGAGGGAGGAGGTCATCAGCTCGCGTTGGGCGGTAAATTCTGGGACTACCTCGCTGCTGGTCAACCGATCCTAGGCGTAGGACCCGTGGCGAGTGCGGCTAAGCATATGATCTTAGAGAATCGCCTAGGGTTATGGGCGAACACCAACGCTCAGGGTGAGTTACTCTCAGCGCTTAAACAGCTCTCTCAACAAGGGATCACTCAACCCAAATCAACAGATATTAGTCAGTTTCATGCTCGGCAGATGAGTGGAAAAATCGCTGCTCTCCTTGATCATGCTTATGCCCAAGGCGCTAACGAGGGTCAGTCATAGCCTAACACCAAAAAGTCCACTCTTAATTATGATCTGTTTAGCGCAAATAACCTTATCTTGTCTCGCGACGTTATCATCATACTAAGGAGTACACTCATGGAGGTTACATTTAAGATCGGACAATGGCTCTATGAAGGAGTAACCATCGTTAAACTAGATCATCCTGAAAAGATACTCGACCCAATAGAGCTCTATGATTGTCTAATCACGGGAGCTAAACTGAGCGGTTCGACGTTACGACGTTGGGTCTTTGAAGAGTGTATTTTTACCGATTGTGATCTCAGTAACTTGACCTTTGATCAATGTGTATTCGAAGGCTGTCTCTTCAAAGATTGTCGACTCATTGGCTCCAAGTGGCGCTTAGGAGAGAGTCTCCTTAACCAGCTAAGTTTTATAGGGTGTGATCTCTCTCTGAGCGATTTGAGTCAAGGAAACTTTAGCGAAGTAAAGTTTGAAGACTGTCTCTGCACCGATGTAGATTTCAGCGGGAGTATATTGCGCCAAAGTCATTTCCTTAACACCTCGATCGACAGAGCGATGTTCGAGCAGAGTGACCTCAGTGAGGCAAACTTGAGCGGTGCTCTACACGGAAACTTCTCACTCGATGAGACGATCCTCACCAACGCCACAGTCTCTGTGACCACCGCGATTAGGGTCATCGAGTCGCTCGGACTTAAGGTTGATCGATCTCACCTCCTGAAAAGCGATGACTTAACGTAGTCTCATCACGAGCTGACTCACCTCTCTCTCTAAGACAGAGAGGATAGGTGACCACTCAACTTGCTGAGGTAAAGGGGAGAAGTAAGATTGATCTCGATTAATGTTCGCTCCTCCATGAGAAAGTGAGATCAAGTTGGTGATCTCCGATCTCAAAGAAGAGACCGGCGAATGCGGTTGACTAGAATATGATCTCAAAGCCTTAATGATCGCGTGAAGCCATGAAGGATAATGGTTTCCTGCTCCTTCACGCGGCTCAGTCAGGCCAACGCTTAACTGACGAGAGACTACATTCAGCGCCGACGTCGGCAACTCATCAATCAAGTGGGCGCAGAGCTGGGTGAGACTCTTCCATGTCAACTGATCTCCCCGCAGTAAGTATCTCTCACCGCTCAGTGGTAGTTGATGGATCAACATAACCGTTGAGATAAGATCATCAATACTGACAAGTGATAAGCCTTGATCGAGGTGACCTAAGCTGAGCTTATTCTCGAGGAGGCGTTGAAAATATAGATTATTGTAAACTTTTAAATGACACAAATGAGTAACGATCCCTATAAGAGCGCTGCTCATATCTCCTATATCCTCAGTCTTCCGCTTTCGCTGATCAACATCGTTGGAGAAACGTTGCCCGAGGTGATCTAAAACCCAATCATAAAAGATTAGATTAGGGCTCCAACCCGCGAGTTGGTAGGCGGCGAGAGACTCATCACTAAATAGAGGGGTATTTGAGGCATTATAGAGGGCGGAAGGGGGTAACGATGGTCAGCGGTAACGGTCGCTCATATCTCTCTTGGATACCGCTCAATAGCCCTTCAAAAAGAGGATATCCCTGCAGAGAATATTGAGACACCTCTTGTCGCAATCCGGAGTTCAACAGTGATGCTGAGCTAATTAATGATGAGCTTCCTCGCCATGAAGAATGTTGCTTGGGGAGCTCTGTTGCAGGTCGATATGTGCCCAGTGCTTGTTGAAACAATCTAGAAACAGCTCTTTGAGGACCTCTCCAATGATCATTATGAAGAGATCTCTCGACCTCTCCCCTCTCCTCGCCTAGTTTATCAACTCGAGTTCTCGCCGCAGGAGACAAACTAGCGAGATCCACGACAACTCCATCGACTTCATCGCAAGCAAGGATAACATCCATTGGAGTGACCAATGACCCCCAAAAACGTTCTACAGAGGGACCTTGGCTCGAGTGATGTTGCGGCATCAATGGTGACTCTTGACTCACCATAATCCTTACGGTGTAGCCTGTTCGCTGTAACCTAGCCACTAGGTGATGAGACACCCTAGAGCGATGACCGAGTAATAAAATACGTCTTGTCTTCAAATTGATCGCACTCTTTTAAATGAGATGTTCTATTTAAAACTGTAACTTAATCGATGAAGTCTAATAATACCCCCCTCCCATAGGCACTGTCAAAGGTGGAACACCTTCTACCTTTTAATCTTTCTGCTGACTCAACTCATCCAGTTGACTCCCTCGACTTGAGGATAAAAGGTGGAACACCTTCTACCTTTTAATCTTTCTGCTGACTCAACTCATCCAGCTGACTCCCTCGACTTGAGGATAAAAGGTGGAACACCTTCTACCTTTTAATCTTTCTGCTGACTCAACTCATCCAGCTGACTCCCTCGACTTGAGGATAAAAGGTGGAACACCTTCTACCTTTTAATATATTAATAGGATCTTATAACTTTTCAAAAAACCACCAATAGTGAACAGGTGTTCATTCTTTAGAAGACGCCTGTCGAATCTGTAGCAGTACACTCTTACCACGGCAAGCATTAGGCAATAAAAGTCGAAACGGAAGCATTCAAGAGAACCTGACCGCTACTAACGCCCCCTCTCTCTTGCTAGGCTCAAGTACTCACTCTTTAAGCACGATCAATCACTCTTTAAGCACGATCGTTAAAAGGTGGAAGGTGTTCTACCTTTTCTAAATCTCTCTAAGAGATCCCCTACATCAACTATTAATGAGTGAAATACCTATCATGGCTCTGAGATGAGGATTAGATGAGGATTGACCATCCAAGATGAATCGAGTACCCAAAGGAGACACAAGAGAGGAGTGACATCATGAAGACAATCTCAGTTTGTTCATTGTCAGGAGGACAAGGGAAGACGACGACGGCCTTACTACTCGCCAAACACTTAACGATGGCGGGTTTTACAGTGTGTATGCTTGACGCTGACCCTCAGCACAGTCTTACCCTGTTTAGCAGAATAGAGATCGAGCGTGATCAACCAAGTCTGCTCGAGCTGCTGAGAGGTAGCGGAGAAGCGCTTGATTGCGTTTATCCAGTGGAAGGGAACGAGAAGCTCTTCATCATCCCCAGCGATGACACTCTCGATGTAGCTCATGAATATCTTATACAAACAGGAATGGGAGCGACGGTGCTCAAGAAGAGGCTAGATGGCCTACGAGAGCATTTTGATTTCTGTATCATTGATTCTCCTCCCCAGAGGTCGCAGCTCGTGCTCACTGTTTTTGGTGCCGCTGACCTCCTCCTTATCCCCGCTGAGTCAACGATTAAAGGCTTCGCCAGTGCGGTTCGTACTTTAGACCTATACTATCAGCAAGAAGAGCTAGGAGCGACCAACGCCAAGCTCTTTGGCGTGATCCCATTTCGGGACCGATGGTTTGGTTATAATCAATCTAAAGAGTCTCAACTCGCCATCTCCGCTCTCCGGGAAGAGGTAGGAGAAGAGTGTTTACTCCCCTCGATCCTTGAATCAGAACGATATAAGAGAGCGATCGCTCATGGAGAGGAGCTCCCTCAGAAGCTAAAATACCCTTTTGAGGTACTCGTAGAGAGGTTAACACCATGAGTGATAAGAGCTCTTCTGACGCTTTAGCGAGAATTCGACGCGGACGCCGTCCTTCTTCTGTCGAGCCGAGAGTCGACCCTCTCTCTCCCAATGCTCCCATTCAGCTAGTGACAATCGACACCATCGTGGATCGAACAAGAGATACTCGTCCCATCAATGATGATCATGTTATTCAGCTTATAGAGTCTATTCGGGTGGTCGGCCTTATTACACCTCTTACCATAGACAGAGAGAGGACCCTGCTCGCTGGCGCCCACCGCTTAGAAGCGCTCAAGAGGCTATCCCTGAGTTATCAACATGACTTTCAGCGTCTATTTCCCGAGGGGCGTGTACCAGCGAGAGTGATGCCTATTTCCGCAAATACAGATCAATTGCTCGCTCTTCGTGTGGAAATTGAAGAAAATGAAAAACGGAGGGACTACACATCAGCAGAGGTGTTTGACGTCGCTCAAACCCTTAAAGTCGCAGGTTTCACGAGATCAAGAGGCAGGCCGAATGTTGGAGAAAAACCGCTCATACCGGCCTTAGAAGCGATCTTTGGCAAGAGTAAAGCAACGATTAAGCGCTATCTCGCCCAAGAGGAGTCTAAAGAAGTTTCTGAGACAGAGCACTCCATCGTCGACGCTGAACACTATATGTGGCGAGTCACTCAAGAGAAATGTGAATCGTTCTCAAAGAGAGTTGAAAAGCTCGAGAGAGAGCTCAAGCGCGCTCACCAACAATGGGGTCACTCTGAAGACATGTCAAAAGAGGTTGATAAGCAACAGGCTCTTCTCAATGCGCTAACACATTCATTGACCCATCTCGCTAAGGCCAAGAAAGCTCTTCAAGTCAAACTGCTCTAAGTCTCTCTACCGCTCAAAGAATGATTCCCATAGATCCCGTTGCAGTAGATGAAAACTAAAGACATGTCGACGGCAACGGTGTATTAGTGAGAGTGCTGACAAAAACTATAGTATTTTATATAGGCTCTTTGTAGTCTGTCATTTGATAAATATTTCGATATGACGTCCATATCAACATAAACGTGTGAGTTAGATTTATGGCCCAGAGAACAAGCGACCTTCAAATTGCGCTCTCCCCTTTCGCCGAGGAGTTAGCTCAATTCGGTAGCGTGATGAGCAGTGTACATAAAGTCTCTTCAGATTCTGTCTCTTCAGATTCAATGGACCCTCCGACTGATGAGAAGAGTAACCTTTTAAATTCAATGCTCGACAATGATCTAGAGTCTTCACATGAAGACTCAGCTCCATCTCTAGCCTCATCCGTCATAGGTGAAGAGATGCTCGATTCGCTAGATACGTCAAGTGGTCTCGGTGACTTAGATCAACTCGGTGACCTCGGTGACTTAGATCAACTCGGTGACCTCAGTGACTTAGATCAACTCGGTGACCTCAGTGACTTAGATCAACTTGGTGACCTCGGTGACCTAGATCAACTTGGTGACCTCGGTGACCTAGATCAACTCGGTGACCTCGGTGACCTAGATCAACTCGGTGACCTCGGTGACCTAGATCAACTCGGTGACTTAAATCAGCCCAATATTCAAGACTCCCCTATAGCGGTCATTTCTCTAGAAGATGATGTACTAGATTCGGATATGGTGGAATCGGAAGAGCAAGCTCCGCAGTCTGAAGAGCTGGAAGATGGGGTCATATGGGCTGAGCTTCTCTCCGACCCCTACTCTGCGTCTTGGGAGCGTTTCGGTTTACGCTATCAAAAAGAACAGCTCATGTTTCATCTTGAGCTTCTCGAGCGGATCGCCGCGCAATTGATCACCCTCCATGAAGAGGAGATGGTCATCCATAGAGATATTAAACCAAATAACATTTTGATCACTGAGCGAGGTCATATCAAGCTCATAGGTCTCAGCGCGACAGCTCCCCTCTCTGTTATTGGTCCTGAGCCACAAGATACACAGACTGATATAAGGCCCTACGAAGGCATTGTGGGTACACCTGCGTTTATGCCACCTGAGCTTGCTTGGGCGAGATTAATCTCTCAAGGAAAATGGACAGATACTTATCAGCTCGGCGCTGTAATATACTATGTGGTCACTCAAAGGCCACTGCACCATGCCATCTCTGTAGAGCTGCTCGCTGAGAATTTGACCTCAGCTCAGGCGCCAAGTTTACAGGGGGAGATCACTCACTCTTATCTCGAGGTTATACAAAAAGCAGTCAGCCCGAGACCTTTAGATCGCTATGCAAGCGCTCGAGACTTACTACATGACATGCGTCTCGCCCGTTTTAAATATCAAGCAGAGCAGCTCCTCCATCAAGGCAATGAACATCTGAAGCAGCTCTCACTCACCTTACAGAACCTTCGCAATCCAAAGCACACGCTCCCTCCTTCTCAGATCTCTGAGGATGTGCGTAGCTTAAGACAGTATAATCTCGCGAGTCAAAACCTATGGGCTGCCTCACAGCTCTGCGCTGGTGATCTTAAGGTTTTAGCAAATGAAAAACTTCAAGAGGTTCTAGAGACCCGTGTGCTTATTCTCGCTTACCAAGGAGAGCAGCGCTCAGCGATCACGCTTTATCAAGAGTTACCGCAAATGAACCCACTCCTCATGAGTGAGGTTGATGAAGTACTAAATAAAGCAAAGGCGCTAAACCTTGAGAAGCGTCAAGTTGAATCTCATCTAGGACAACCCAATATACCTGTTCCGCTCGCGGTCACTCCATCACCTTTTGCTGCAGTCCCCATGAACCAATCAGATGAGGCTGATTTTGATCCTGAAACCGCCGCTCCTGTTGAGATCGAACCTCCTGCCTACACGAGTATAGATGAAGAGTTTTCAGAGATCGATTTTGATGTCGATATCGAAGAAGAACTAGGGACTGAAGAGTTACCGAATCAACCCCAATCGACCCCTCCGCCTTGGCGAACTGTAAGTTTCAACTCAAGGAGCGAAGAGGTAAGTATAAGTTCAGGTGACTCTGCACTAGACAACTCTGCACTAGACAACTCTGCACTAGACAACTCTGCACTAGACAACTCTGCACTAGACAACTCTGCACTAGACAACGCTGCACTAGACAACGCTGCACTGACGAATCAGAGCGATGAACCACCTTCGACCACTCCTGAATGGGAAGAAAATATATCCAACATCGGCCACCTCTTTGGAGGAGGGAATGATGATGATGACTGGGCTGCTGAAGAGCAGAGTGAAATCATTGACTTACCTAATGCGGAGACCGTGGAGAGCGTGCCTGCTCTGGCGATGCTAAGCGAGTACGAGGCTCCTGATACATCAGTCTCTTCCGATCAACAATCTCCGGTTGCGCCCCGAGTGAGCCGCACCTCGTCTACTCAACTCAGTCGTCGAGACCTAATCGCGCCCCAACTTACGATTAATCCAGAAGGAATAGATCTCTCGGTTGTTACTGGAGGAGAAGAGGAGAGCGTAGAAAAACCTCAAGTCTCGTTCGTCACCGAAGAAGACTCAAAGCGCTCTTCTGTGAGCTCAAAGATCTTAATCGCCCTAGTTGGGGCACCATTATTAGTGGGTGTTGGTCTGATGTCATCTCCGGGAGGGAGAGCGCTGATTGGACTTGGATCTGTCACTAAGCCGGTCGCTAAGCCGATCGCTAAGCCGGTCGCTAAGCCGGTCGCGAAGCCGGTCGCGAAGCCGATCGCGAAGCCGGTCGCGAAGCCGGTCGCGAAGCCGATCGCGAAGCCGATCGCGAAGCCGATCGCTAAGCCGGTCGCTAAGCCGGTCGCTAAGCCGGTCGCTAAGCCGGTCGCTAAGCCGGTCGCTAAGCCGGTCGCTAAGCCGGTCGCTAAGCCGGTCGCTAAGCCGGTCGCTAAGCCGGTCGCTAAGCCGGTCGCTAAGCCGGTTCAAGCGAAGCGAGCTACCACGAGAGATCGAAGTAAGCCATATACGTTGCTCGTCTCTTCATTTAAGCTCAAGAGTGAGGCAGAAGAGCTCGTGAACTCTCTCTCTCAGAAGTTCAATGGTGATCATCAACCATGGATCGTTAACATTGATTTAGGTAAGAAAGGTGTTCGATATCGAGTTTTAGTGGGACAGTTCGCTTCTAGTAAAAAGAGTAAAGAACTCATCCCTAAACTAAAGCGTTTAAGACTCAAGCCTTTGGTTCGTAAGTGGACACGTTGGGTAAAATAAGGTAGAGAGCTTATCTTTAAAAGATAATCATGCATTGGTACACTTGAGGTCCCTCTTTACTAGGAGAGCGCTTTGATGAAGAGAGCGGCGTTTTATGACGTTGATGGGACGATTGTAAGCAGTAATGTTTTACATCCTTATGCATATTACGCTGCGAGCGCACCGACCTTGAGCGGTAAGCTCGGGCGTCTCCTGAAGCTAGGCGCCTCGCTCCCCGTTTATGCCCTCGCCGAGCGTAAAGGGCGCAAGCTCTTTAATGACATGTTTTACCAAAATTATCGAGGCCTTAGCGAAGACCGACTCCACATCCTCGGTCAAGAGATCTTTGAGCAGCTATTAAAGGGAAAAATATTCTCTGAGATGCAGACCTTGATGCGAGAGTCTAAAGCTGCAGGTGTTAAACAGGTATTAATCACTGGTAATCTTGACACTGTCATCAAACCACTCGCGGAGTATCTGGGGGTAGACGATTGGGCTGCCAATCGACTCGAATTTGATCATCAGGGAATCGCTACTGGTTACCTCTTACCTCCAGTGTTTGCCGGTCCTCAAAAGGCATATTGGGTTCAAGAGTATGCCAAACAACATGAGATCGACCTCGCTAATAGTCACGCTTATGCTGATAGCTCTAGCGATATACCACTTCTCTGCGCTGTTGGTCACCCGGTAGCGGTTAATCCTGACTCGCAGCTCCAGGCGACAGCCGACGCCCACTCTTGGCCCATTATTTGGGCTCAATGAACCCACATTTATCGATGCGCCTTGTAAGTTAGCTAGTGTGAAAGGGGACTGTGATGTACCGACCAACGCCGAGTATTCAGAGAATAGACAATATCGAATATATTGACCGACACAGCGGTCCAAGGGTAGCTTTCTATGGCACTCGCTTTCGAGAGTTAACGCTCCCCGTAGGTAGTCGAGTTATCTACCCGAATGCTCCTATGCAGCCCCTTCAAGATGTCAGAGCTGCAATTCGTCATGCGCTCAGCCATCCCCATGAGATGGAACCTCTCTTCGCCTTGCTCAAACCGGGGATGAAGCTCACTATCGCCATCGATGATATCTCTCTCCCTCTTCCCGGTATGGTTAAGCCTGACATCAGAGAGTTGATCCTCACCGAGATCTTGAAGCAGTGCGCTGAATATGGTGTGGAAGATATCCATATGATCATCGCGATCTGCCTACATCGACGTATGACCGGTCCAGAGATTCGAGAGATGGTGGGTGATCCTATCTATAGTGAGTATTACCCTGATCGCCTCTATAACCATGACGCTGAAGACCCTGATGGGATCGTAGAGCTCGGAGAGTCGGAGGGGGGTCATGTCGTTCGACTTAACAGACGCGCCGTGGAGAGTGATCTCCTCATCTATGTAAACGTCAACTTTGTCCCCATGGATGGTGGACACAAGAGCGTCACTGTAGGCCTTTGTGACTATAAGTCGGTGAGTGAGCATCACAACACCAAGACCATGCACAAGTGTCACAGCTACATGGACCCTCGCCATGATAAGTCACAATTAGCCAAACGAGTCGACCTAATGGGACAATTGGTCGATGAAAAGCTCAAAGTTTTTCATATAGAGACCGCCATCAACAATAAGATGTTTGGTGGACCGCTCTCCTTCTTAAATCGACCTGAGCGAACATGGTCAACCTTTGATTGGGCTAAGCTACGTGGCTCAAACGCCGCTCTAGAGAGAATGCCAGAGAGCGCGAGGCGTAAAGTCTTTGAGCAAGTGAAAGCTCCCTATGGAGTCGTCGCCGTGCATGCGGGTAAAACAGAGCCGACACATAAGCGCATTCTAGACGCTAACTTTAGGCAGTATAGCGTCCCGGTGAAGGGACAGGCAGAGGTATTAGTCAGCGGCATCCCCTTCATCTCCCCCTACAATGTCAATTCAATCCTCAATCCTATTTTAATTCAGGTGATGGCGCTTGGCTATCTCTTCAACTTTTACCGGAATATGCCTCTAGTGAAAAAGGGAGGCGTCTTAATCATCACTCACCCCTGTCATGAAGACTTTAACCGTGAGCATCACCCCTCCTATGTTGAGTTCTATCACCGCATTCTCAACATCAGTAAATACAGCCCTGACATCAGCCACTTAGAGCACGAACTCGTCAACAACCCTGATTATATCCATATGTATCGAAAGGGTCACGCTTATCACCCTGTGCATCCCTTCTACATGTGGTATTGGGGTGATGCCGGTCGAGCTCACGTTGGTGAGGTGATCGTTGTCGGTGCGGAGAACCCTCGGGTCCCTGAACACTTGGGGTGGAAGAACGCTAAGAGCTTAGACGAGGCGCTAGAGATGGCTCAAAGCACGCTCGGCAAGTCCTATCCCGAGATCACTATGACCTCAGCACCTCCCGTCTTTATCGCAGACATGGAGGCGTGAAGATGAGCGAAGTGAGCCAAGTTGAAGATAACACAAGCGCAGACCTCCTCTCGGTGGTAGATCAGCTGAGCGATCAGCATCTCTTGATCACCGGAGTGACTGGGTTTGTCGGGAAAGTCCTGCTCACTCTCATCGCTGCCCGCATACCTACGATCCGTAAGGTCAGCGTCCTTATACGGTCTAATCACCGCGGTTCAGCCAAGGAGCGCTTTGAAGCTGAGGTGCGCCACTCAGAGCCCTTTAAGGCCACTCGCGATCTCGTTGAAAAGTTCGATGAGTGGATTGACCGAGTCGTTCATCCGGTCACCGGAGATATCACTGAAGATCAGCTAGGGATCAGCGATGAAGACTATCATGATCTCACTCGCCAAGACCCACTAGACCTCATTATTCACTGCGCGGGAAATGTAAACTTTGATCCTCCTCTCAATGAGGCACTCGAGGTAAACACTCTCGGCGCTCAACATAAAGTAGCGCTCGCTAGAGACGCCGGATGTCCTTTGGTTCATATGAGTACTTGTTTCGTCGTTGGAGAGCGAAGCGGTCCGATATCCGAGGATAAAGACATCATCGGATATGCTCCTAACCGAAGACCATTTGACCCTCAGCGCGAGGTTAAAGACGCGGTAGAGTTGATTGAGAGGTGGCGCCGTGAAGCGAATGACCAAGTCAATGAAGAGCGTTTCTATCAGGAGGCCCGCGAGATCTTACTAGGAGAGGGGAGAGCGCCCGAGAGTGAGCGCGCTTTAGAGATACAAGTCAAAAAGCAAAGAGACCGATGGCTCAAACAACGACTCAAAGAAGCAGGGATGACCCGTGCTAAACGTTGGGGATGGACCAATACCTACACCTATACTAAGAGCCTCGGCGAACAGTTGACGACCTTGAGATCCGAAGCCGAAGGCGTGCCGCTCACCATTGTCCGACCAGCGATCGTGGAGAGCGCACACTCTTTCCCCTTCCCTGGGTGGAATGAGGGTATTAATACCTGCGCCCCGATCGTATACCTCTACTGGAAAGGACAGCGTTTTAGCCCCAGTGATCCTGATAATATCCTCGATGTGATCCCCGTAGACTGGGTCTGTCAAGGCACTCTGTTAGCCGCTGCAGAGCTGCTCGAAGGGAGAGGAAAGAGGGTCTATCAGCTCAGCACCGGAGGGGAAAACCCGCTCCGTATGCGTCGGGCGATTGAGCTCACTAATCTCGCTTGGAGGGCCCAATATGATAGAGAGTTTAAGCCTCTCAAGCGTCATATCCTTCGTAACCTAGATACGATCACCGTCAGCGCGAGTCAGTATCAAAAATACGGCGCGCCCGCTGTAGAGAGAGCGACTCGTGGCTTAAGTGGCCTATTAAAATCCCTCCCTAAGCCTGCCCGACGCCTAGTGAAGCCGGTCGAGCGAGGGGTTAAGATGCTCAACAAGAGCGCTCAACTCACCGACTCCATCTTCAAGATTTTTACCCCTTTCATCTTAGAGAACAATCCGCAATTCCTGACCGATCATGTGCTCAACGCTGCTCAGCGATTATCGCCCGCCGAGAGAGAGGTCCTCGGATATCCGGTGCTCGATCTAGATTGGCGACATTATTGGATCGATGTACACATGGCCGGGTTGCATAAATGGGCGTTTGGGGAGCTCGACGAACGAGTGTCGAGAGCTAAACCGGTGACGGTAGAGCAAGACCTCGTCGCCTTACTATCGCGCGCTTGTAAAGAATACGAATATAAGCCCGCCATCCAACACTTTACTGCCGACGGCGTAGAGGTTACCTACACTTATGGTGATCTCTGGCAAGCGTCTCGAGCTGTCGCGGGGGCCGCTCAATCGTCGGGACTCCTCAGAGGCGATCGAGCTCTCCTCATCGGACCCAATGAGCCGGCATGGCCTATGATATACTTTGGCTTACTTATGGCTGACGTCACCGTTGTTCCAGTCGATCATGAGATGGCTGCTGATGAAGTCTCTCGGATCGCTGAGACCGCTCAAGCGAAGATGATCATTCACCATGAAGAGTGGGATCTCATTGGGGATGGTGCGCTCGCTCAATGGCCTCATCAATCATGGGGAGAAAGTTTGAGCGCTCTACCGATCGCGGAGGAGGAGTTGACCCTCTCTGATCGGAGCGAGCTCCTCGCTAGCCTCCTCTTCACCAGCGGTACTACCGGTGAGCCAAAAGGGGTGATGCTCAGCCACAGTAATTTTTGTAGTTTAGTGGCTAATTTGCACCGTGTCTTCAAGGTAACCCATCGCGATCGCTTCCTCTCTGTCCTCCCGCTCTTCCACACTTTTGAGTTCTCAGGAGGTCTCTTAATGCCGCTGAGCGCCGGCGCTCAAATCACCTACTTGAGTGACCGAGAGGGCCCAACGCTTCGTCGAGCGATGCGTGAAATCAAGCCTACAGGGATTATCGGTATCCCCGCTCTATGGGATGTATTAGAGAAGCGTATACAGTCTCAAGTGAGTGATCGTGGGCAAGTTGCTGAGATCCTGTTTAAGGCGAGTGTCAAACTTAACCGACGAGCAAGACAGCTCGGCGTTAATCTAGGTCCGACGGTTTTCAAAGAAATTCATGAGAACCTCGGAGGTGACATACGTTATCTCATCTCTGGTGGTGCAGCCCTGAAGCAGAGCTCGCTCGATGTGTTTGAGGGGCTCGGCTTTGAGCTCCTCGAAGGATATGGGCTCACCGAAGCAGCCCCCGTCCTCACGGTACGACGCCCCGGTGATCGCCGAGGAGGGGGGTCTGTAGGTCGAGCGCTCCCCGAAGTAGAGATCAAGATCAGTCAGCCTGATGACCAAGGGATTGGGGAGGTGATCGCTCGCGGACCAACCATTATGCAGGGGTATGTTGACCGCCCACAAGCCACCGAAGAGGTACTCCGTGATGGTTGGCTTCATACCGGAGACCTCGGCTATCTCGATCAACATGGTCAGCTGATCCTCACCGGTCGATCTAAAGAGTTAATCGTCACTTCTAGCGGTAAAAACGTTTATCCTGATGAACTAGAGCCACTCTTCGTTGATCATCCAATGATCGATGAGCTCTCGATCGTAGGGATTCCCGACCCCCAAGGAGATGAGAGAGTTGGAGCTCTAGTGGTCCTTAAAGAAGAGGCTGCAGAAGGGGCGCGCGGTGATGTGAAAGCGCATATTAATATTATTAATGCCACTCGCCCTGATCATCAGCGATTACGAATCTATCGATTTTGGCCTGAGCCTCTGCCTCGGACCGCCACTCGTAAGGTGAGGCGAGCTCAAGTCAGAGCTGAGCTCATCAGACTCATAGAGGTCAATCGAGCAGCGCGACGAGGCGTATCTCAGATAGACCAAGGACATCATGAAGCAGAAGAGAGCTTTACGCCCAATCAAACCTGGCTCTACTCTGCGATCAGCGCGCTCTGCGAAGTCCCCCTCGATGAGCTTAAGCCGACCACTCACCTCATAAGTGATTTAGGACTCTCTTCACTGCAACGAGTTGAGCTCCGTATGATGATCGAGGATCGATTGGAGCGATCGGTTGAGAGTGAGCGATATCTCAACGCTGAGACGCTAGACGCCTTAATTTCTCTACTCGATGGGCCTCAAAAGGCAGAGAGTGAACCGACCTTCACTTCAGATGAAGAGCCCACTAAATCTCTATGGAAGGATTTACCTCGCCCACTCACCGCTCTAGGTCAAAAAGCGGTTGATTTGAGTCGAGGACTGGCCTTCCAGTCTCTCTATAAGCTCAAGATTAAGGGTCGTGAGCATATCCCGCATAATCAACAGAGCATTGTAATCTCTAACCACTCTAGTCACCTTGATATCGGCTTAATCAAAGAAGCCTTGCGACCCTATGGTGATCAGCTATGCGCGCTCGCCGCCCAAGATTATTTCTTTGATGATGAGTATAAAGAAGCTCTGCTCGGTCAATTCACTTTCCTCTTACCGATCGATCGTACCGCTCCCCTTGAGCGTAGCCTTAAGCCAGCAGAAGATGCTATCGCACAAGGCTACAGCGTCTTGATTTATCCAGAGGGTACTCGCTCCAGTGATGGAGAGCTCCAAGATTTCAAGCTCGGCGTGGGCTATCTGCAACGACGGACAAAACTGCCTATATTACCACTCTATCTCAAAGGGACTCATCGCGCTCTCCCTAAGGGGAGTAATGTTCCTAAAGTCGGACGCACCCTAAGCGCCAAGATAGGCCCTCTAATCTCCACTGATCTCTTCGAGGAGCGCTGTGGGAGTAAGCGAAGACATGAACAATATCAAGAGGCGGCTCAGGTCTGCTTAGAGGCTATTGAGTCCTTAAGGGATGGCGCGAATTATCCTTGGTTAAACGAGATTATGGAAGGCACAGAGACGTCAAGTTCAACCGCTGAGCGACTCCTCAGCGAGCTAGGAGAGAAATTCAGCGTAGAGCGCGTTGAATCTCCCATTTCTTGGTATTTCAGTCTCGGGGAACGCGCTGATGAGAAGTGGACACTCATGGTGAGTGATCATGGAGTCGAGTATCACCAAGGAAAGCCACAAAAGGGTCAAGCTGACTGCGTGCTCAAGACTGACATTTCGGTATTTACTCGTATGGTTCGAGAGGGATATGTGCCGAGCTTCGCTGAATTCGCAGAGGGTAAAGTGAAGACCAATAACCCCAATCTCTTACGCGCTTTCCAAAGCGTCTTTGGGCTCTGAAAATGACCGGGGAAAAGGAGAGAGCTGATGACAAGTTTTGATGAGGCTTCACATCGACCATTAGCGGTAGTGATCGGAGGCACTGGACTCCTCGGCGGTCACCTCTGTCAGACGCTCTTGAAACAGGGATGGTCTGTCCGATCTTTGAGCCGTTCTGGGAGCGCGCCTTTGAGCACACCGCTCTCAGCAGAAGAGCTTGAAATGATCGACTTTCAGCCGGTTAATATTCTCGATGAAGAGGCGCTCTATATCGCCTGCGAAGGAGCCGATGCACTCTACCACCTCGCCGGTAGAGTGAGTCGTCATCCCAAAGACTCAGGGGCCCTCCATCAACTACATATTCAAGGGACGAACAACTTTCTATCAGTCTCCGCTCGTCGCGAAATTGGTCTGCTCCTTTATTTGAGTACCAGCGGTGTCTCTGGGGTCTCGAAGCGATCCCTTGAGGCAGATGAAGAGACACCATATGCTCGAGAGTTGATCGCTGATTGGGCTTACTATCAATCCAAGCTCTTCGCCGAGGAAGAGGTCTTACGAGCCTGCGAGCGAGGCCTTCCCGTGAAGATTGCCCGCCCTTCTCTCCTACTCGGGCCCGGTGACCCCACCGGTCAGAGTCATGAGGACCTCCTCCTCTTTTTAAGCGGACAGCTCAAAGCGGTTCCCCCCGGTGGACTCAACGCGGTAGATGTGAGAGATGTCGCCTCATTTTTACCGATCCTCATGGAGCGAGGTGAGGTCGGGATAGGTTACATGATCGGTGGCACCAATCTCAGCGCCCGATCATTGATCAATCAAATCGCGCAGATCACTGATCGGCCTCCACCTCTCCTAGACCTCCCCCTTAAGGCGACCAAACGAGCGATGGGGCCTCTCAAATGGTTAAGCTCAATCCCCATGTTTGGAGGGATTGATCCGCAGACCTTTGAGATGGCCTGTCATTATTGGTACATCAACAATGAGAGAGCGATATCACTCGGTTTTACCCCTCGTCCGCTCTCTGACACTCTCCTCGCCGCGCTTAGAGACCTAAAGAGGCGAGGGTTTTATCATGATTAGCGCTCAGCGCCTCTACTTGAGTCATAACCCGTGCCATGTTCTCTCCAAGGATGAGCGCTCTCTCCTCTTGATTGAAGCCGCGTCGCTCGAGAGCGGCCGGCAAAGACCGCCAAGTCTCCGGCGGGAGATACATAATCTCGCTGAGTCCTCCTTGGTAACCCGCTGAACTTGGCCACCAACGATTGGGGTCATACTCTCCAAGGAAGACATCATCAGGAGGCGTATCATCGACACCTTCTTGCGAAAAGCTGATATCAAGACCAATCCCTACATAAGAAGGCCCTGCTCGCTCGGCGACATAGCAGAGATGATCTAAGAGGGTCTCGAGGCGCGGATGCGCTTCACCGAGAAATAGATTCACGCCTGTGAGACAGATCACCCCGCCCCCTTCAGCGATCTGATCAATCATAACGTCGCTCATGTTACGCTGATGAGTCACTAAACTCGCTGGATTAGCATGGCTGACGATCACTGGGCTCTCCGAGCATTCGATCAGCTCTAGGCTCGCTCGCTCGCTCATATGAGCGCAGTCCACTAATATGCCCGCCTGATTCATGGAGGTCACCACCTCTCGTCCCAAGGCAGTGAGCCCCTGTGGATGATCATGGCACCCTCCGGCGATAGAGTTATTACGGTTGTAAGCAAGGTGCATCTGCCTCACACCGAGAGCCCGATAGAGAGAGACCATCGCCGGGCTCTCGAGGAGAGGGAGCGCTCCCTCAAGATCGAAACCAACACTCAAGAGCCCTCGCTCCGCCGCCGTTCTGATCTCAGAGATTGATCCAGCGAGGACCAAGCGCGGGTGCTGATTAATGGTCTCTCGGAGGTGAGCAAGGACGCGCATTACTTGTGGCAAGGGATTCATATCCATGCCCACATTGACCGAGATATAGCTGACCCCTGACTCCAAATAACGGAGTAAGGGAGAGAGAGACACTTGAGGATGAAGCGGGAGGCAAGCATGCGCCTCCCAACGGAGGAGGTGATTCGGCGCTGACTCAATCGGCGCTGACTTGGTAGAGACGATAGGTCGATCAGCCATCAGCATTATCATCGCTTGGAGCGGTACGAGACTCCCGGTGATCAGTCGCCTGTGGTATACGAGCGGCAAAGAGACGACGCGCTTGAGCGTCTAGGTCAGACAGAGCCTCTGGATCGCTGTTCGTTTGATAAATGCTCATACTTGGGAAGGCGAATTGAACCCCGATCGAGTTCAAGCGTTGCATGATCCTTAAATTGACATCTTGCTTAATGGAGAGGTATTCCTCCCAATCAGTGGTCTTAGTGAAATAATAGATAAAGATCTCCAACGCGGAGTCTCCAAATTCTGTGAACTTGACCAACCAAAAACTCTGATCAACCTCTTCGTGCCCCCGCAAGATATCGCGGATACGCTCCACGGACTCCTCAAGCATGGCGGGGGTCGTGTCGTAGGTGACTCCAATCTTGTAACTAATGCGGCGCTTCTGCATTCGACTGAAATTCTCTATCACCTCATTGGCGATTTGACGATTAGGGACGCTAACTACAGTATTAGCGAAGGTTCTAATACGAGTGGACCTCAGCCCTATCTCTTCGACAACTCCCTCAAGCTGAGTGGTTTTAATCCAGTCCTTTACCCTAAAAGGCTGGTCAGTGTAGATCATCAACGCACCGAACCAGTTGGCGAGCGTATCTTGAGCAGCGAGCGCAAAAGCCAACCCTCCGACACCTAGCCCAGCGATGATCCCCGCCACATTGACTCCAAACTCCTGTAACATGAGCAACGCGCCAACCACGTACACCGTGATCCTCAATAAGCGACTCACCAGCGGTGCGATATAATCATCAAGAGTAGACTCTGTCTGCGCTGTCCATTGAGTCATTAAGTGGGATACAACTGACATCGATCGACCGATCGCCCAAGTAATGAGAGCGATTAAGATAAGCCGATAACTAAGATAAAGATAATGAGCGAGGTCTTGATTGAGGTTGAGCCATTTTAGAGCCGAGTAAAAGCCGACCGCTACAATAAGCAGCTCTATTGGACGCTCTAAAAGAACGACTAGTTGATCATCAAATTGATTTTTTGTTTTACCGGTCAACTTAGTCGCCCAAGAGATCACTAGTTTGATAAAGATCGCTCTCAGCGCGAACAAGAACAAAATACTTATGGCGAACATCACCCACCGCCATGACTCAGAGCCGAAGAGGCTCTGAGTTGCACCTGGCATCTGATGAGAGAGCGTCTCGCTAATCAGATTAGTATCTGCATGTTGAGCTTTTATTATCTCTCCTTGAGCGGTCGTGATCTCTTCTTGAGCAGAGCTCAAAGATAAATGAGCACATAGGACGAATGGTAGAGTAACGAACAAAGTGAGAGATAGCGTAACTAGCGATCTCGATAATCTTGATAATTTTGGCAAATTCGACGGGGCAGAAAAACACCTAAATATGGAGAGAGTGACGCTTCGCATTACTGTAAACCTCTTGGTACTGAGTTGCGGTTACCATGCCAAATAATCGTCTCAGACTCAATGAGCATAGATGAGCTGTATAGGAAATGAATACTTGTTAATATTCTTTACCTTACAGTTGTGATTGTGATATTTATACTGAGTAATCTTCATTGTTTAAGGTTAAAAAGCATGTTTGTTGTCAACACAAATACTTCATCTATTAACGCTTTTAATAGTATTAGAACTAATCAAAGTGATGTGGCTAGGGGGTTCGAGAGACTCTCTAGTGGTCTCCGAATCAACGGAGCGCGTGATGACGCCGCGGGTCTCTCCATCAGCACTCGGATGACAGCTCAAGTCCGAGGAGCTCAACAAGCGACGCGGAACGCTAATGATGCCATCTCCTATCTGCAAACTGCAGAGGGGGCTCTTGAAGAGACAACTAACATCCTCCAAAGAATGAGAGAGCTCAGCGTCCAATCAGGTAATGAAACGCTCAATTCTCAAGATCGCTCAGCGATTCAAGAAGAGCTAAATCAGCTCATGTCTGAGCTAGATCGAATTAATGAGACTACCAATTTTAACACTCAATCGGTCTTCAGTCAGCATAAAACAGTCTCTCTTAAGCAGACCTATGCCAATGGTGGAAACCTTAATCATTTCGCTGTTGACTACAATGAAAGCGAAGATCTCTCCGGACACGCTTTAGGTCAAGCTGAAGCAGAGACCCGCAGAGATTTCGTCGTCGATGGCATGAAGAGCGGTTGGCTACAGCAATCCGAGCGAATGATTGAAGAAGACCTCGGTATCATCGGTGACAACGACACAATCGCCGTTGATTTTGTAGACGGAGGTGATGGCGCTAATGGTACCCTCGCTTTTGTGGGTGGTAACGACCCCATTCGCTTACACATTGACCTCAACGACTTTGATAACATCAACTCTCCTGACGGTGGCGCCGCCCCATTATACAGTGATCGTATCATCGCTCACGAGATGGTTCATGCGGTGATGAACGCGAATAATATTAGTCAATTCGACGATGATAAGCGATGGTTCAACGAAGGGGTAGCTGAGCTCTTACATGGCGCCGCAGATACTCGTCTCGCCTCCACAAATGTCGCTACATATCAAAGCGGAGGACTCGCCCTCGCCAATGCTTTTGATGGACCCGCTTCGGGGGGAATAGACTATAGTGAGGCCTATGTCGCCGCCGCTTATCTCCATCAAGAGGTCATCGATAATGGAGGTCAAGGGATCAAGGATATCCTTCAAGATATGGCAGGAGGTTCAAACCTCAACACCGCGATTGGAGCGAACACTGGGTTCACCGGTACAGCAGACTACCAAGCGACTTTCCAAACCATCGGTGAGGGTGATGTTTTCGCCGCTAATCTTCGACAGAACTTTGTCAATACAGGTGATACCGGCTCAATCTCAGGGAGCTTCTTCGGGGGAAGTGTACTCGATGCCGAATCGGTCGTCGCTAATAATGCCTACTCAACCTCTGACAAGAAGGGCGGCCAGCGAGTTGAATTCCATATCGGAGGGAACGCAGAGGATGAGTTAAATATGTATGTCGGCTCATTCAACGTTGACGCCATGGGGCTACGTGAGATTGATGTCACCGATCATCAAAATGTGGACTTTGCGATCGCTGGACTCTCTGATGCGCTCAACTATGTATCCTCTATGCGTTCTGAGCTTGGTGCGATGCAAAACCGACTAGGAACTACCGTTAATTCTCTTCAGATTAACGTAGAGAACACCTCAGCGAGTCGCTCTCGTATCACCGACACAGATTTCGCTGAAGAGACCAGCAAGCTCACCAAAGCGCAGATCATTCAGCAGGCTTCAGTCTCAATGCTCTCCCAATCGAATATCCAACCTCAATTAGCGTTGAGTCTCCTCTAGAGTCCTCCTCAAGAGCCGACGAGTGTAAACCGATGAGGTCGAGCATATAGCGCGGTAAATAAGAGACAGATACCAAAAGTGAAGAGCATCTCTTGGTCACCCCAGTGATCTGCGATCATTCCCCCCAGAGGAGCGAAGATCATAGCTGCTCCTCCCCAAAGGCCGGTAAACATCGCTAGCGCTCGCCCTCGATAATGATCATCAACAGCGCTCACGATAAGACTCGTGAGCACGGGGAAGCAATAGCCATGAGCGACTCCTGCTAACACCCCCGCCGTGAGCATCCCCCATAGGTCAGTTGACAGCGAATAAGTGAGTAATGCTAGTCCATAGAGCGCTAGGGAAGGAGAGACCAATTTAGCAGGCCCGAGACGCTCAGGGAGTTTAGCGCCAAATAATCGCGCCGATACCGCCCCGGCGACATAGGTGAACCACACGGCGGTCGGATAAGTCATGCCTCGTGAGGCTCCAATGACCGAGGCAAAAGTCATCAGGATCGACACCGCCCCGGCGAAGGCGATGGTAGACCACCACAAAGGCCGCAACGGTGTCCTCAGCAAGTAGCCCATCGCCGTATGCGCGATCTCTCCTTTAGAGTCCTCCTCCGAGCTTAAGTCAGTCTGCTGAGAGCTCTTCATCTTCGCTGGGATGAAGAATATGAGCGCGGCAGAGAGGAGAACTAACAGACTCACAGCGGTCAAAAATGGTCGGATTGATGAGCCCTGAAAACCGGTGATATCAGCGATCGGATTCACGAGGAGGGGTAAAAGACCCGCGACTCCAAATAAGGCGAGACCCTCGGTTCGCCGACTCTGAGGGATCAAGTCTGCGGCCAATGCAAAATAGCCGGTAAAGATAAAACCTTCTCCTATTCCAAAGAGGATTCGAACCCCATAGGCTGAGTAGTCTATGGCGTTTACCCAGTGTATCATCGCCAAAGAGACCGCGGTCACCACTCCCCCAAAGATGAGTGAGCTCTTACGCCCAAAGCGATCGAGGCTCCAGCCAACAAAGGGACGGGTCAACAGACCCGCAATATGAGCCGATGACATGATCAAACCGACCTCTGCTCGTGTCCCACCGAGGTGAGTGAGATAGAGAGGTAACAAGAGCATGGAGGCATAGCCGAGCGCTCCCAAGAGGTGAGAGAGGGTCAATATACAGAAGGGGCGTGTCCACAGCGACGCTGTTGTCATAGAGAGGCCTTTATGATGAGTGGTACATAAGCGAGGCTTACTCGTCTTTAGATGTGATCGAGATGAATGGTGTCGCTTAGTCGTCGCTGGTTTTAAGCATGAACTCAGAGAATATACCAACCCCCTTCGCTTTTAATCATTGATTCTCTCTAAAGAGAGGCTTACATCACCCTTGTCGTCACTCTAAGCAGTGACTCTAATACGAGGAGCGGTGAATATGACGGAAGGTTCACAAAATCAGTCAAATCAGCGATCAGTGTGGATCGCAGGCGCTAGCGGTTTTTGTGGTCGAGGTATCACTCAGCGACTCGCTGAGCTCAACGGTCTTGATCATTCTACTTCCCCGAGATATCAAGTCTTGCCTCATATACGTCCTCACTCTAGTAGAGCGCCAAAACTCCTTAAAGAGTGGACACAGCTCGGCCTCTCTCCTGTCAATGAAGAGTGGGCGTCTATTGAATCTGCTCTCCAACGCTATCAACCTCAAGTGGTGATTAGCTGTCTAGGGACTACTAAACGCCATGAGAAGCGAGAAGGAGGTAACTATGAAGAGGTTGATTATGGTCTTAATCGACAGCTCATTGAGATCGCGGAGCGATTGGAGACTCCTCCCCACTTTATTTATCTCTCTTCTATGGGTGTCGAATGGGGGCGGTGGAGTCAATATCTCGAAGCGCGAATGAAAGTAGAGCGTGACTTAAAAGAATCAAGGCTACCTCACTCTATTATTAGACCAGCGATCCTCAGCGGTACGAGTCGAGATGAGCGACGCCCACTAGAGGAATTTGGCGCTTGGTTCTCACATCGCCTGAGCGATCTCTTCACCACTCTCAAAATGACCGATCTCGCCCATAAAGTTAAGCCTCTCGATGCGCATGAGATGGCTGAGTTTATGCTCTCTATTATAGAAGATGATACCCTCCTAAGTAATCAGGGAGGCCGCACTTATACGATCGAGATGATTCATCAGACACTCAGTCGAAGAACATCTCGTTTACCCTAGGGGCTCTTGCAAACACCTTGCTGACACCTCTCACCCACCCTACATCTGATTCGGTTATCACCACAAAAGCAAGACCCATCTACACACCGGTCTCCCTGAGTACTGCACACCGCACCACATGAGCCGCAATTAAGAGTGTCGGTCCTGAAATTGAAGTCCTCATCTACTAACCTATCACAGTCATCATCTCGTGAATTACACAGCTCAATTGAAGGTGAACCGAGAGGCGCTGTACTACAGATTAATCCACTGCCATTACAGACGAATACTCCGTTCCGTGCACACTCTCCAATGCCGACTGTGCAGTTGGAACCTATGAGAGGGAAGTCCTCATCGATTTGGCCGTCACAGTCATTGTCTTGTGTATCACAGAGCTCGGCGGGGACGGGACCACACTCACCGCAGATGTTGAGGACAGTCTCATCGATTTGACCGTCACAGTCATTATCCTGTTCGTCACAAGATTCGTTAGGAACATTACCACAAGCCCCACACTCATTGAGAACCCCCTCATCGATTGTACCATCACAATCATTATCCTCTCCATCACACACCTCTGCGGGAATCGCTCCACATTGACCACACTGATTGCTAACTCCTTCATCGATCGTGCCATCACAATCATTATCTTCTTCATCACAGAGTTCTGCAGGGACGACACCACATTGACCACAAGCGTTGAGGACTCCTTCGTCAACGATACCATCAAGATCTTCATCTTCACCGTTACATGACTCAACACAGATATTTCCTTCGTCGATCACTTCATCACAGTCATCGTCAAGACCGTTACAAACCTCATTAGCGGGAGAAGTGGCGATGACACTACAGCTAAAACTACTATTGACGCAGCGCAGAAGCCCTGTCCTTCTACACTCTCCAAAACCTTCAACACAGGCTCCATTGACCAGGTTCTCATCAACTCGTCCATCACAGTCATCGTCAAGTCCGTTACAGGTCTCGATCGGTACCGGACCACATTGACCACAATCATTGGTCACCCCTTCATCAGTACGACCATCACAGTCGTTGTCTTCTTGATCGCAGACCTCAATGGGGAGCGAGCCGCACCCACCACAGGCATTAGTAACATTCTCATCAGTTCGCCTGTCACAGTCATTATCCTGTCCATCGCAAATCTCTAAAGGCAGTTCACCACATTGACCACAGGCATTGAGAACTCCTTCATCTACTGGACCATCGCAATCATTATCGAGTTCATCGCAAACTTCACTCGGCACTTCACCACAATCTCCACAGACATTGAGTAGCCCTTCATCGATGAGACCATCACAATCATTATCTGCGCCATCACACCCTTCCTCGGCTGGGGGGAGGTCATCACAATCGCCCCATTGTCTCTCTACGCAACTCTGAGTCCCTGATTGACAGAGCCCCTCATTACTTCCGCATACCCGCGTTGACCCTGAGATACAACATCTCTCCACTTCTTCATCATTTAGACCATCACAGTCATTATCGAGATCATCGCAGATCTCATCGGTAGCCAATATAGGCTCAAATTGACAAGTGAGGTTCGCCATTGAATCACCACAAGCAAGTATACCCACTCCCTGGCACTCACCTACGCCATGAATACAAGGATCGCCTAGTCCATCAAAGTCCTCATCTACTCTCTGATCACAGTCGTCGTCTACCCCATTGCACAGCTCAGCTCTTGGTGAACATGATGGCTGCATGTCTTCCTCTTCTACGGTTCCATCAATGCTTAAAGCCATATCCATGGCTACTCTGTAATCGATCTCTACAGTGCCTACATCTGCTAAAGACTGATCTGTCTGCTTACTGACTTGATCACCTGTATCATTGAACTCACAGGCACAGGTCAGAAGCATTACAATAATGATGTAATAATATGCGGATGTCCTATGAATAAGCAAAGTATGCATAAGCGCTTTTTCCCTCGTTAATTCACAAATCGATCTAGGTAAAAGTCAACATACCCAACTCAGTAGCTCTATGCTAGCGAGTTCAATCGGTGACCCTCCTCTTTTTGATGAGGATTCACTTAGGATCAAATACTCACTGCTTAGAGTCGTACCGAAATAGTCTCTCAGTTCCGCTCATCAGGAGGAAGAGTCTGTAATACAAAGTGAAGACTCTCTGACGACTCTTCTTAAGGCCCCGTAATGACCGCCTCATAGACTCGTACATAGTCAACTAGCATCTCTTGAGGAAAGACCGTACTTCCATCAGGATTCCCTAAGAAAGTTCCTCCTACCGCTACGTTGAGGATCATGAAGAACTCGTGATCAAACACCCATTGAGTTCCTTGCGGTATATCGTTGGTGCTATGCTCCATGTAGAGGTCATCATCAACGTACCACTTGATGGATGTCGGTGACCATTCCACAGCGTATGTATGAAATCCCGCTGCCAGAGAGCTGTTGCTAGGTCTATTGCTATACAAACTACTTCCACCCGAGTAGCCGGGACCATGAAGAGCGCCTGAGGATTCATTGAGTGTCTGTCCTCGAAATTCCATAATATCAATCTCACCACAATTAGGCCAACCGACGGTCTCGATATCGTTCCCAAGCATCCAAAACGCCGGCCACAGACCTTGACCATAAGGCATCTTTATTTTGGCCTCAAAACGACCAAACTGTTGGGTGAAGAGACCTTGGGTCTTGAGTCTAGCTGAGGTGTATTCATTCCCCTGATAACTCTCTCTCATCGCCTTGATAGAGAGGTAACCATTTCCATTTTGAAATGAGTTCTCGACTCGGTCAGTATTATGCTCTAGCTGAGCGTTGCCCCAACCTCCACCTCCGACATCATGAGTCCATTTTAAAGGGTCAACAGGAGTATTCTCAGCGCCATTAAATTCATCACTCCACGTTAAACGCCAACCCTCAGCTTCCTCTAAAATCCCGTCGGTCCCTAACCCGCTCATACAGGCGCTACAACGTCCATAGACAGGGTTGACTGTAGCATCGGCGCTGATGGTGATCTGACGGTTCGCATATGAAGAGTTATCTGTGATCGGTGCGCAGGTTCCATCACCGGCTTGAACATCATCGACAAGGTTTTCTTCACTCGCCCAATTATCTACCATTAGCTTATATTCTAGCGCGCCGGAGGGGAAAGTGAAGGTACCGGTCCAAATACCATCGCTGTCAGCGTCACTGAGCGCATAGCCCTCGGCGCACCAATCACAGAATGGCCCGGTGATATAGACCGTGTTAAAGCTCTCTGGCGCCTCTGGACAGGTCATGTCTACCTCGAAAGTTACATCATAGTCGCTAGGCTCTGGTGGGGGAGTTGTCCCGCCAATGAAGGTCACATCATCAAAGTAATAAGTCTGTTCACCTGCGTCAGCGCCAGTGACCCCAAAGTTAAAGAAGATGCTGAGTTTGTCATAAGTCGCTGCCGGATTAAGAAGCGCGGTTCCCGCCGCTTGGTCTGCGAAGTCAAAGGTCAACACCTCCCACCCCTCAGTTAGGGTGATGGTGGCTTCGGTCTCCACAGTGATGGTCGGATCTCCTGAGTTATCTGCTTTAAGACGTACTTGAATCCCCGCTTGGGAAGAGTAAACCTTCACACTCATTCGGGTGTTCTCAGCGTCGATCGGAAGAGCTCCGATCGCCTCATTTTCTTGAGTGGCGAAGGTCACCCCCGCCCACGTCTCTGCGGTTGCGCTCTTGATCACTCGCCCAACTTGATTCCCTGCGTCCAATGGGTCATTAGCGACGCTAGAGCCTTCTGCGCCTCCAAAGCCAATGAGACTATAAGTGACCTCTGGGTCATCAAAAGTCACTGTCTCAAAATCACTGCTTGGCGGGGTGGGAGGTTCATCACCACAATCGGTACATCGCCCATAAATGTGCTCTACTGAACCATCAGCTACAATATTAATCTCACGATTTGCATAGCTAGAACCATCAGTGATGGGCGCACAGTCACCATCACCAATTAGATTCTCTTGATAAGCGAAATTATCCACCATGTATTTGAATTCAAGAGCCCCCACAGGAAAGCTAAATGATCCGGTCCATACATCATCATTATCTTCATCGGTGAGTGGATAGCCACCGTCACACCACTCACAGAAAGGTCCCGTGATATACACTGTGCTGAAGCTCACTTCAGCACAGGTCATATCGACAGAGAAACTAAACGAATATTGGCAAGAATTATCATCCTCTTCAGCGAGATTATTGAAGTTGGTAGCCTGAGGATCAGTACAACCCAAGATTGAATCACCAGTGTTCGGGGGGGCGTCATTCCTCCACTCAAGGTCATCGAGATAAATGGTGACCGTCTCTGCGCCCGTCGGATTCTCCAAGTACCAGGAAAAAGCACCACTAATCTCGGTGATTCCCTCAGGAAGAAGGAGATAGTCTTCTTGTGGCTCTGCGCTTAGCTCTGAGTATCCTTTGTCTACATTAAAACCATCAGCTTCAGGGATCCCCACCCCAAAATTCATTCGCTCTCCTCCTTGATCTCCCCATGCGCGATATCGAACATGAGTCGCGCCTGAGTCGATTAAGAGGCCCGGCTGGTCTCCCCAGTTATTCTCCGGATATTGAAAGAAGAATCCTACCCACTCTGCCCCATCAGGAGTCCAAGTGATCTTTAGACAAGCACCTGTATCGCTCACGCTATCATCCTCACATGGCTCAGCGATGACTTCACCCTCTCCCATCTTTCCCGACATAAAGAAATGCTCTTCAAGGTAGAACGGTAAGCTGACTGTCGCTGGACCCCCTGTACATTCTTCTAAGGCCAAATAGGCGCTATTACAGCTCTCTGATGCACCCACTGCTCCATCGACACAGCGCCACCCCTCTTCGATGATACACTCTCGATAGGTGGAGGCGACCTCGCTACATCCACCTACTTGCTCTGCCTCACAAACTGATCGACAGTCAAGATAACTAGGCGCTGCACATTCAAGCACCGAGGTCACTGTTGAACAGCCTACGGTACAGGGATTTACCACTGCATCGCTGTCAGAATTCATCACAAGTTCATCAATATAAAATTCAATAGAGGAGGTGCTCTCATCAGTGACCCAAAAGAATCCACCAGCGATATCATCATAAGGGACACCAGCGAGGTCGATAGTATACTGTCGTGGTGAATCGCTTAGGCTAAGCTGAGCGATCTCTACCGCGTAGCCATCCTTTCCTGCTCCGTATCCCGAACCAAAACTCACTCGCTCACCTCCACTAGCGCCCCACGCTCTGAAGGTTATACTCGTCGCGCCCTGAGGGATAAGTGCCCCCGGCTCATCACCCCAATTATTATCTGGCGCTTGCCACCACACGCCTCCCCAACCAAGCTCACCTGGCGTGTAACTGAAGTGATGACAGATGCCCTCCGCGCTCCCAACACCTTCAGGACACTCGAGGTCGGCCACGATATTTTCTACTTCTCCTTCGCCCATAAATCCGCTCGGAGAGAATACATCATCAAGGATAACTGGGAAACTTAATGGAGGCGGGGTATCTCCCCCGGTATCTCCTGCGTCTATTCCTGCGCTCATACCTCCTACTGTACCAGCAGTCATTCCTGCGCTCACTCCCGCTGCCTCTCCCCCTTCTTCACCAGCGACAGGTCCAATCCCGCCTGTCATCTCACCTGCTAAGGGGAGACAATTAGCGCCGCTCCGTACAGTGTTATCAGGACAGCTCTCATCGCCACCTCCTGTGGTTTCACACCCATACACCATCATAGTGAAACAGCAGGTTTTCCATAGGAGGGAGCCCAATAAATTATATCTCTTCACGATAAGTCTCCTCTGCAATATATGATTTATTGTGTGATTCAATAATCACTAGCAATCAGACTTTGTTTTTTTATCAAACAAAGTATTGACCGCGTTTGTTTCTAATACTAAGCTAGGTATAAGATACACTCATGTCAAAACTTATTTACAGTAGTCACCCTCCATAAAATCTTTCATTTAGAGACTAAAAGACTACAGAATTATTACTTTGTTAAGCACCAAAACAAAGGATAGTGAAAACTCTTTACCCTAATGACCTAAAGGTGTTCACTTTGACAGATCGCTATAAAAACCTCTTCAGTACTCTAGACCAAAGCGCTCTGAGCAGAGCTGACAAGGTCCACCTTCGCGACCAAAATCTAGCTTTACTCTTAAGGAAAATTTGGGCGGGCCATGAGACAACTCGGGCGACTTTAGCGAGACAGACAGGTCTCAGTCGGTCATCCGTGTCTTCCTTAGTCGATCACCTAATCGATATGCGACTCGTCGAGGAGCGAGGAGAAGGCATCTCTACAGGGGGCCGTAAACCTACGATCCTGAGATTTAATTACCAATCAAAGTTTATATTAGGACTAGATATTGGCGCCTCCCATTTAGGAGCGATAATCATCGACCTTAATGGACAAGTGATCTCATGGCGGCAAGAACCCGCTCCTGTTCGACTTCAGCCCGCCCAATCTCTTCATCAGCTGAATCGGTTGATCCAAGAGATACTCGATGAGTCGATTACAAACCGAGATCAACTCTTAGGGGTCGGGATCGCTGTCCCGAGCCCGATATCACCACAGAATCCCCAATATCTTTCTCCGACCTTTATGCCGACTTGGCGCGATATTAACCTCATAGAGTCGATCTCAATCCCTGATAACATACCGCTTTTAATCGATAATGACGCTAATGTAGGAGCCCTCGCCGAAGTGTGGTGGGGAGCTGGCCAAGGCTGTAATCAGTTAGCCTTCATTAAACTCGGAACCGGAGTAGGAGCAGGGTTTATTATTGATGGAAAGGTCTTCCGAGGACACGGCGGTTCCGCTGGAGAGCTCGGTCACATGGTGATCGACCCCGAGGGACCAACCTGTGTCTGTGGACTTCAAGGTTGCTTAGTCACCTTTGTGGGCTCACAGCCTATTCTCAAACATGCCCAAAAATTAGGTCTTGAGCACCAAAAGATCACCGATCTCTTGAGCGCTTTGAAAGAGGGAGATCCCATCGCCCGCGATGTGATCTCTTCAGTCGCTAAATCTCTAGGACTAGCGGTCGCTGGCTTAATGAATATGATGAATCCAGAGAGGGTGATCCTCGGAGGTGATCTCGCGCTCGCTGGGGACTCGCTCTTACATCCGCTACGAGAGTGTGTTCAGACCCGAAGTCTGTGGAGCGCGATCTCGAATAGTAATATCGTAACGAGTACTCTAGGAGAGCAAGTGATCGCCCTCGGTGCAGCGACCTCTATCCTACAGCGGACGCTGACCCAGCCTAACCAGGTGTTTACACAGTGGCGGGGATAAGATTCGATGCCTCTCTTCTTCAATAAATGGCAACGCCATATCCATGAATTTTACAGGACTTTGGGGGTCTCTCTGGGGATCTCTCTGTTCATGGTCATTTCATGCTTAGGGTGCCAATCAGAGCCGGTTCCTGCTAGAAAACCCAATATTATAGACGCTAATATTGCTGAGAGTACACGAACCGAGTGGCGCTTGTTATGGAGTGATGAGTTCAACTCTTCTACTCGAACAGTGATCGACCCTCAAAAATGGCGCTATGATGTTGGCGGGCATGGGTGGGGTAATCAACAGCTTGAGTTTAACACAGACCGTGACGTCAATGCCTTACAAAGCGGCGATGGTTACTTAGAGTTAATCGCTCGTAAGGAGAGGTTTCAAGGTAATGAGTATACCTCAGCGAGAATCAATACTAAGGCATTGTTCGATGTACAATATGGTCGCGTAGAAGCTCGTATTCAGCTCCCGAAAGGGCGAGGGGTTTGGCCGGCATTTTGGATGTTAGGGAGTAATTTTCCTAACGCTGTTTGGCCGACATGTGGGGAAATTGACATTATGGAATATCGCGGTCAAAGACTCCGAGAGTCAACGGGCGCTATTCATGGACCTGGGTATTCAGGAGGAGAGTCAATCGGCGGGCTCCATCAGAGCAGTTCAGACCTCAGCGAGGCTTTTCATCTCTATTCCGTTGAATGGTCGGCGAGAGAGATCAAATGGTATGTGGATGACTCACTATTCTTAAGCATAGATCCCAGTATGATCCCCAAAAGCGCCGAATGGCCTTTTGATCAACCCTTTTTTCTCATCCTCAATGTGGCGATTGGAGGGCATTACGTGGGTAGCCCTGATGAGAGCACGATATTCCCACAAACAATGCTTGTAGATTACGTGCGCGTATATCAAGCAGCGAGCTTAAGTGAGAATCCACAATGAACAGTCTCCACTTAGCCGCTCCCCCATCCTCTCTCTCTCATCAGAGAGATCAGTCTCAGAGAGATCAGTCTCAGAGAGATCAGTCTCAGAGAGATCAGTCATCACTTGGCTGGTTGCTCATCATAACCCTCTGTTGTTTATGTGCTCTCTCTTGCCGAAGAGATCGAGCTGAACAGCGAGAAGATGTGTTGGTTGTCAGCGTTGAGCAGCACAGCTCATGGATTAGAAACTTTAACCCTTTCTCACCCAATGCTAGGCGTTTTACTCGAGCAGGGGTCTATGAACCTCTCATGATTCATAACAGCGTCACCGGAGAGCTCACCCCTTGGCTTGCCACTGCTTACGAGTGGAATCAAGACTACACCGAGCTCAGCTTCACGATTCGGAGAGGGGTTAAGTTCTCTGATGGGACCCCGCTCACTCCCCGAGATGTCGTCTTTAGCTTTATGTATCTGCAACGATATCCCGCCCTTGATATATCTGGGCTGTGGAGCATTATATCGAGCGTTGAAGAGAGCGCCAATCATCAGGTAACAGTCATCCTTAATGAGCCTTTTCAGCCTAAACTGCATGATATCGCTCAACATATCATAGTTCCTTCAGCGATCTGGTCCAAGATCACCGATCCTGTTGCTTTCACTAATCCACATCCAGTGGGAAGTGGACCCTTCACTGAAGTCAACGTCTTCCGATCGCAAGTCTTTGAGTTGAGCCGTAACCCACATTATTGGAGAAAAGGTCGACCCGCGATCCGCTCTCTCAGATTTCCTGCTTTCCCCTCCAATGATCAAGCAAACCTAGCCCTCGTCACTGGAGAAATTGATTGGGCGGGTAACTTTGTTCCCGCTATCGATCGGACCTTCATCGCCCCTGATCCTAACCAAAGACACTATTGGTTTCCTCTCGTCGGGAGTATGGTCAACCTTATCTCGAATACCCAAACACCGCCGTTTGATCAACTCAAGGTGCGACGAGCACTCAGTGAAGCGATCGATAGAGAGCGAGTCGTCGAGATCGCTATGTACAGCTATACTAGACCGGCGGACAGCACCGGTCTCAGCGATGGCTTCCAAAAATATCATGATGAGTCCATCTCTCATGACTATCAATGGGCTGATTATAATCCGACTCATGCCATTAAGCTCCTCCGAGATGCTGGTTTAAGACGAGATCACAGAGGATGGTATCTACCTGAATCACAAGATCCCATCTCTCTGACGATTGATGTGGTCAGCGGGTGGTCAGATTGGGTCAGAGCCGCTCAAGTGATCTCTCATCAGCTAAGGGAGATCGGGATTGACGCTCGAGTGAGAACCTCTGAGTTCAGCTCATGGTTTGACCGACTAAGGAGTGGACGCTTTGAGTTGGCGATCGCCTGGGCAGATGATCGTGGCTCTCCCTATGAGTATTATCGATGGTTGATGGGCAGTGAGACCGTGAAGCCTGTAGGAGAGAGCGCTGCCGGAAACTTTCATCGTTTTGGGGACCGAGCAGCGGATCTACTCCTCGCTCAGCTTAAGCGTGGCACCAGCAAAGCTCAAGAACAGGCTTTAGTAAACCTCCTTCAGCGTCGTTATGCCCAGCTTACTCCGGTAATCCCTCTCTTCCCTAACCCTCAATGGGGGGCTGCAAACCGTCAGCGGATCACGGGGTTTCCCAGCCAAGCAGACCCTTATGCGCCGCTCTCTCCGAACCGTGAACCGGAGTGTCTTCTCGTCTTTGATCGTTTAAAACCTCGAGCCTCATTAGCTCATGGGGGAGAGCGCTGATGGCATTTGTATTTAAAAGACTCGCCCTCTACTTAATCGCCCTCGTTGTCTCGCTTATTCTCAACTTCCTCTTGCCGCGAATGATGCCAGGAGATCCCGTAGGGACAATGTTTGCGCGCTTTAGAGGTCGTCTCTCTCCGGAGGCGATGGACGCTCTACAGCAGAGTTTAGGCTTCACTGGAGAGAGTCTATTAGATCAATTTTGGAGCTACCTGTCCGCTCTCTCTAGCGGGGACCTCGGCCTCTCTGTCGCTCACTTCCCGACGCCGGTGACCGAAGTGATTAGCGCTGGTTTGTGGTGGACCTTGTGGCTCGCCGGGATCTCGGTGTTAATCTCTTTTACTCTAGGTACAGCCCTCGGGATATTTATCGCTTGGCGGCGAGGAGGAGTCCTCGATCAAACTCTACCTCCGCTCTTCGCTCTCTTGGGCGCTTTCCCATATTTTTGGTTAGCGATGCTCCTCCTCTGGGTATTTGGTTTTCAGCTCGGCTGGTTTCCCCTACGCCACGCTTATGGAGATGATCTAGAGCCTGGATGGACATGGCTGTTTATCTCCGATATGTTCCGACATGCCGCTTTACCAGCGCTCAGTATTGTCCTCGCGACTCTCGGTGGATGGATGCTGAGTATGCGTAACACCATGATCAGCGTCTTGGGAGAAGACTATATCACTCTCGCTCAAGCGAAGGGACTCTCCTCTCGACAAGTCATGCTACGCTACGCAGCGCGAAACGCCATTTTACCCAACCTCACCGGCTTTGGGATGGCGATCGGCTTTGTGGTGAGTGGCTCACTGCTCACCGAGATCGTGTTCTCATACCCTGGTCAAGGATACTTGCTCGTTCAAGCAGTGCGCGCCCAAGACTACCCGCTGATGCAAGGGCTATTTTTAACGATTACACTCTCCGTACTCTTCGCTAACTGGCTCCTCGATATCCTCTATGCTGTCCTCGATCCACGCACTCGGAGGTCGACATGAATCGAACCTCATGGCTACTAGATATATGGTATAACCCTAAGGCTCGTTGCGGCTTTCTCATTTTAGGAGGCTTGGCGTCTTTAGCGATTTTCGGTCCACTCTTCGTGAGCGACCCTAGTCTCTCCGTCGCTAGACCTCACCTCTCTCCTAGCTGGACACACTTACTTGGAACCACCGGTCAGGGACAAGATGTGTGGGCACAGACGGTTGTTGGAGCTGGCTTGACGCTTACGATTGGGTTCACTGTAGGATTGCTCGTAACCGTTATTGGCGCCATTATCGGGGTGATCTCTGGTTATTTGGGTGGGCTCACCGATGAGCTGATCACCG
Organism: uncultured bacterium; assembly: GCA_943788935.1. Lineage (GTDB taxonomy): Bacteria > Myxococcota_A > Bradymonadia > UBA7976 > VGTA01 > CAKZRU01. The sequence continues at coordinate 325,566 of CALSSE010000005.1, forward strand.
CTCTAGTGAACGTATTTTTGGTGATCCCCGGCCTCCCCTTGGCGATTATATTAGCCGCCTACTTGCCAACGGGTCCACTGAGTATGGTAGCGATCCTTACGGTCACCGGTTGGGCTTGGACCGCTCGGGTAGTGCGCGCCCAAACGATGACTCTGCGTGGTAAAGACTTTGTTCGTAGCGCCTCCCTGATCGGTGAACCGCTATGGCGAATCATCCTCGTTGAGCTTCTCCCCCATATGGCATCCCTTCTCCTCTCTACCTTCATTGGGACTACTATCTATGCGATTGGTGCTCAAGTAGGTTTGGAGTTTCTCGGTCTCGGTGACATGGGATCAGTAACCTGGGGAACGAACCTTTATTGGGCTGCGAACGATCAGGCACTGCTCACTCGAGCATGGTGGACCTATGTCCCAACCGGTGTAGGGATCGCCCTCGTTGGCTTCTCGCTAGCACTCATCAACTTCGGACTCGATGAGGTCACTAACCCCCGACTCAGCGTTGACCGAATATGGAGATCAAGACTTCATCAGCTCGGGGTGACACCGACCAGCCTTACCGCCAAAGTTGAATTGAGATCATCAACGGCGACATCAAACTCAGCTGCTGAAATAGCTAATAAGAGAGGAGTCAGAGATGAATAAGTCTAAGTCTGCGCTCCTCACAGTCTCCGAACTCAGCGTTGGTTATTTGGATGAAAAAGAGTGTAGCACCGCCGTTGATAATGTCTCTTTTGACATACACTCAGGAGAGCTCTTCGCTCTCGTCGGGGAGTCAGGGTGTGGCAAGAGCACATTGATTGGAGCGCTCCTGCGTACTCTTCGTCCTCCAGGAGTGATCATCGGAGGACGAGCGATCTTTGGAGAGGTTGACCTGCTCACTGCCGAAGAAGAGCGACTCTCTCAGTTGAGGTGGAGTGAGCTCTCTCTCGTTCCTCAGAGCGCTATGAACGCCCTTAACCCTGTATTAAGCGTGTATCAGCAATTCCGCGATGTCCTCCGCGCTAATGAGTCATCGATGAGCGCCTCCACTATGGGGGAACAGCGATTAATCACCACAGTGACCGAGGCCTTGGAATTAGTTGAACTCTCAGCTGACGTACTAAACCTCTATCCCCATCAACTCTCAGGAGGGATGCGTCAACGGGTCGCGATCGCTCTCGCTCTCATCTTAAAGCCTGACCTAATCATCATGGATGAGCCAACCACAGCCTTGGATGTTATCGTTCAAGCAGACATCATGAACATGGTGATTCGGCTCAAAGATCTATTCGGTTTCTCCATACTACTGATCACTCATGATCTACCTCTAGTACTCTCCCTCGCTGATCGAGTCGGCGTAATGCGAGATGGGCAGTTACTGACCATCGCCACCCCCGTTCAGCTCCTCACCCAAGACCTCCCTCCCTATATCGCTCAGTTAATAGAGGTCTCTAAGGCTCCAATGAGGTCTAATGATTCAGAGCCCTCTATTTCTCCTGAAGAGGAAGGGCGACTTCTAACGCTCTCTGCGAGAGGTTTGGTGAAAGAATACCGACAAGGAGGTCTGTGGAGAAAGAAGCGCAAGCGAATCCTTAATGGGGTTAACCTCGACCTCTATCGAGGAGAGACGCTAGCCCTCGTAGGAGCATCAGGGAGCGGAAAGAGTACACTGGCTCGACTCCTCACCCTTATGGAAGCCCCCACCAGCGGAACGCTTAGTTTAGGTCAGGTCCCCCTTAACGCTCACCGGGTGAGCCTCTCCTTTAGGGCGAAGGTGCAGATGGTGTTTCAAGACCCTTTTGGCGCCCTCAATCCGGTTCACAATATCGCCTATCATCTCCAACGTCCGCTCAAGCTCCATCATCAGCTCAGTGACCTTGAACTAAGACGAAGAGCGCTCGAGCTCTTGGAGAGTGTTGGGCTCTCCCCTGCCGGTGACTTTATTGACCGTCACCCCCACGCTTTGTCCGGAGGACAACGCCAAAGAGTCTGTATCGCTAGAGCGCTCGCGAGTGAACCGGAAGTCCTCATCGCTGATGAGCCGACCTCCATGCTCGATGTCTCCTTGAGAGAAGAGCTTCTCACCCTCCTGAGGGGCTTGATTAAAGATCGAAACCTCAGCCTCCTCTTGATCACCCATGACCTCATCACCGCCCAAGCGCTCGCTGATCGGGTAATGATCCTCAAAGAGGGGATGGTCATCGAGACCGGAAGCGTCTCTCAAGTCTTCAGCGCACCACAGCACCCATATACCCAGCAGTTGATCGAGGCCACTCCTCGCCCTCCTGACCCTGTTCATCTATCAACCTCATCCTCAGCAAACACCTCTATTATTTGACTAAGAACGAGCTTATCTATGACTCCCAAAACACCTTCCTATCTATTTCCAAAATCCTTTACTTGGGGCGTGGCGACCTCTTCTTTCCAAATAGAGGGAGCGACTCAAGAAGATGGTCGTGGTCCATCTATCTGGGACACTTTCTGCCAACAAGAGAACACCATCGTCGACCACAGTAATGGAGATCTCGCTTGTGATCATTATCATCGTTGGCAAGAGGATCTAGACTTAATCAAGTCGCTTAATGTGGACGCCTATCGCTTCTCCATCGCCTGGCCTCGAGTGATGCCCCAAGGAGGAGGCGAGATCGAACAGAGGGGTCTAGACTTTTATGATCGTCTCGTCGATGGCCTCCTAGAGCGTAATATCGACCCGTGGGTCACTCTTTATCATTGGGACCTCCCCCAAGCGCTTCAAGACCGAGGGGGGTGGGTCTCACGAGAGACGGTTGATCATTTTATTGAGTATACTCGAGTGGTCTGTGAGCGATTAGGAGACAGAGTCGCTGGCTGGATCACTCACAATGAACCGTGGTGCGCTTCGGTCCTCGGCCATCTCAATGGAGATCATGCACCGGGGCTTAAAGATCACTATGCTCACCTCGCTTCGAGTCACCACCTCTTGCTCAGTCATGGTCTAGCGGTCCCCGTTATTCGTGAGATAGTCGGTGATAAACCGATAGGGATTACTCTTAATCTAGTCCCCTCTGTTCCCGCTTCTCCCAGTGAGGCCGATGCTGAAGCCAATGAGCGCTTCGATGGCTTTTTTAACCGTTGGTATCTCGACCCCTTGGTCGGTCGTGGGTATCCAGAAGATATGTTGAAGCGTTATCGAGAAGAAAACTATATCGATGACTGGTCTTTTATTCATGAAGGTGATCTGGAGGCGATCGCTGAACCCATAGATTTTTTGGGCATTAATTACTATTCCCGAGGAATCATCCGCAGCGATAAAGTCACTGAGACCGACAATGAACCTATTGAGGTGATCGCTATTGGAGAGCATACAGATATGGGGTGGGAAGTCTATCCACAGGGGATCTATGACCTCTTGACCCGAGTCAACGCTGACTATCCATTTACATCGATCTATATCACCGAGAATGGAGCGGCCTATGCCACCGGTCCCGATGAGGACGGCCAAATCAAAGATCACCGTCGTGAGTCCTATCTCCGTGAGCACCTCATCGCTTGTCATAAAGCGCGCACAGCCGGTGTCCCTCTTGATGGTTATTTCGCGTGGTCTCTCATGGATAACTTTGAATGGGCTTTCGGCTATGGGAAACGTTTTGGCTTAGTCTATGTCGACTATGAAACCCAAAAACGAACCCTTAAACAGAGCGCCCAATGGTACCGTGAGCTCGTCACAAGTAGAGTCATCCCATGACTCTTATCTCGAGCGTCGCCCTCGCGATGCCGTCACTCCTCAAAGCCACACTGTTACTATCCTTCTCGGTAGCCTCTCTTTCGTTATCACCGATGCCTGTCTACGCTGCGCCTAATAAAGTCAAGACCCACAAAGATCAAGCGGGGTGGAGGCTCTTGGTGGATGGACAACCCACAATGGTCTTTGGGATGAACTGGGGGTACATCCCTATCGGCCAAAACTATGCGTGGGTGCTATGGCATCAACCAGAGGATGTTATTAAAGAGGCGCTCAAAACGGAGATGCCCCTCCTCAAAGCGATGGGGGTTAACGCCATTCGGCAATATCCTGATATTCCTCCTAAATGGGTAGAGTGGATCTATCAGCGATATGGTATCTACACTGTGATCAACCACACCTTAGGTCGCTATGGAATAAGTGTAAATGGAGCTTGGGTTGCGCAAACCGACTATGCTAACCCCGTGATACGGGAGGCGATCATCGCTGAAGTCGATGAGGTCGTTCTGCGATACAAAGAGACTCGTGGAGTCCTCATGTATCTGCTCGGCAATGAGAATAACTATGGCTTATCCTGGACCTCATTTGAGGCTGAAGACCTCCCTGAAGGAGAGCGCGATCTAGAGCGAGCGCGACCGCTTTACACTCTATTTGGCGAGGTCGCGCAGCAGATTAAGAAGAAAGATCCACATCATCCGATCGCCATGGCTAATGGTGATCTAGGGTATATTGATCTTATCGCTACCTACTGTAAGTCTGTGGATATTATGGCTTCCAATGTCTATCGAGGCGTCTCTTCACGAGACCTCTTTGACCGGGTCTCCAAGATCCTAGATCGACCCTTCATGTACAGCGAGTTTGGCGCTGACGCTTACAACGCGAAGGCTGATCGCGAAGACTCGGTAGCTCAAGCAGAATATCTACGCTTACAATGGCAAGAGATCTATGAACATAGCCATAACAAAGGACGCTCTGGTGTAGCGATCGGCGGTCTCATTTTCCAATGGAGCGATGGATGGTGGAAATATCGTCAAGTGGAGCGCTTAGAGGAACATGATACCGTCGCTACTTGGGGGAATGAAGGCTATTCCCATGACTATGTTAAGGGCGAGAACAACATGAATGAGGAGTGGTTTGGGATCGTGGCTAAGGATAAGCCCAATGATCAAGGTCTCTATCAAGTTCGTCCGCGAGCTGCCTATTATCTCCTCAGCGAAGCTTTCAAGCTCGCTCCTTATGATGCGAAGACCACTCTACAAAAGATTCAAGGACACTTCGCCTCATTAAAGCCGCTTCACTTCGAACCCGCATATCAGGGAGACAGAGCGCTAGGGATCGCCCAACAGCTGAGCGCTGTGCGGATCAGCCGACTACGTCTACAGCTAGAGTCTGGCTTCTCCAAAGGGAATCAATACTCAGAGCGTGATGAGCAGAGCCAAGTCGGTAACACTCAGAGTCTTTATTTTGATGTAAGCGCTAACCCTAGCTCAAAGATCAGCGCTCGAGCTTCGCTCAATGTCCTAGGTCAAGTCGCTCAGAATAGACTTAACCCGATCTTCTATGAGAATCGTGGTCGTGGACTTCGACCCTCTCCAGAAGAAGTGAGCGTCATCGAGACTCAAGATCTAAGCGCTTTAGAGCGTGTCGCCCTCTATCAAGCTGAATTCACTCTCAATGAACGTCACTTTAACGTCGAGGGTTTTTATCGAGTGGGGCACTATCATTGGGGAGATGAAGGAGACTTCTTTGGTCTCTACCCTGAGGCCTATTATGGCCCTAATCTAGACACCTATAACGCTGTCGCTCCCTTAGGAGCCGTAGTGAGCGGCAAGAGATCACTCCGACACTTCAAAGTAGCCTTTGGCCCTCAGCTCTATTGGGGGGCCAATCCGGGAGTGATCGCTAAATATCATCAACAGTTTGGGTCGTTGAGCATCAGCTTCATTCATCATGAAGATGTCGGACAAAACGCTCAAACCGGATCAAGTAACGCCTTACCGATCCGACAGAGTCGCCGCACTGCCGTCAGTCTAGGCTACCGCAGTGGCGGTCTACAACTTGATCTTGGTGGACTATTCTCGGGGAGTGACCGAGTTGGAGAGGCGTTCTTATGGACCAAAGAGACTAGTGGAAGAGGTTACCGTGACTCACAGCTCTTGGTCCATGATGATGACGTTAAATGGCTAGATACCTTAGGCGCCAAAGCACGCCTCTCCTATACCTCTGGTCGATGGAGCGCTTATCTACACGGGGTAGCGAAAGGGCTAGTATCAGTCGCTGGCGCTGACCCTCGTCAGCGATTTATGGGGTGGACGCTCAACGAGAGTGGAAGCGGGAATCAGCTCGGAGGACTAGCAGGTCTCTCAGTGAGCTTTGGAGCTTTTCAAGTTGCTCCCCATGTCCTTTATCAAAAGCCACTCATCGGACCGATGCACACTCTTGAAGACCGTTTTAACTCTGCGAGCGGGATCTACTATCCGGCTCTCAGAGCTCGTAACCAGCTTGATGACCCTTTTGCGGTTCTCGATAATCGAGAGACTCTCGCTGGAGAGCTGATGTTTGTCTTCGACCCGACGCCTGGGACATGGTTTTGGCAATGGGATAATGACTTACGCGAAGATGCTCGCTTCGCGGCGAGTCTAAACCTCATCTACAGACATCAACCGACGTCTCGTGATGCGAGGTTTGGAGTCAATGAGGCCGGTCAATTCTTTGCCTTTGGCAGCGCTCCACCGGCACGTGACCTATGGGAAATTAAGTCTAGGTGGGTCGCGCGACCGAACCGATCGCTTCGTTTCATCGGAAAACTCTTCGCAGGAGAGGCTCAAGCTCGAGGCGATGACACGAGAGTTATATTACGGAGCGGTGGTGACTTAACAATGATCACCAGAGGGTGGGCTGCTAAGCTGAACGTAGCGCTCAATGATTGGGGACCCTATGACTATCATCAAGACTACAATTTGACCTATCCTCTACAGGTTGGAGGAGATCTAGGATATATCCATGGTCTTAAGAGCCTTGAAGTCACTCAAGTCAAAATGGGAGTGAGAGGGCTCTACCGACATCTAGACCAATACTCAGAAGGTTATCAAGGGACTCTCGAAAACCAGCAAATAGGTCATGAGTGGGAGCTCATCACTTATATCCACTTAGACCTTTGAGGAGGTACTCAATGAACATTTATCGTTTATTAAGACGACTCTCTGTCCTCCTAATTAGCGTAGCGATATCGATGAGCGCTTGTGTAGACCCTCCTCCTTATTTTTATGCTGAAAAGATCACCGATCGCTCTTTTACCCTCTATCACCCTAAAGTCGGTGTCTTTCCTCATCTCTTTGTTTTATCTGATCCACAAAACCCCTTCGCTGACTATGGTGTTGGAGAAGAGACAAAGTGGCAGATTGAGTCGAGCGGAGATCCTATCGCCGGCTTTTATGCCTGGTCAACCCTCCTCACCATTCAGCCTACCGGTGAGCATCAATTCTATACAGCCCTTAATTTACGAGCGATCTATGAACGGTCAGACATCGAGGGAGGACAAGAAGAGCAGCTCCTGAGCACTTGTATCGATGCCTTCCAAGCTGTCCTAGATCATTTCCCCGAATCGGTTACTTATGATAGCTCTGGGATAATCCCTTACGGCTTAGCGACGCTCGCTTTCCTAGAGCTTCAAGAGCTAGGGGTCGCTCCTCGAGGCGGATGGGTCCTTGTGGACGCGCCAGATGGAGGTCAAGTAGCGCTTCGAACCCTTGATGTCCCCTCCACTCTCCCCGAGGAAGAGACAGAATGAGACTCCACATATATATAATGGCAATCTGCTTAAGCGTAGCGTTCTCCTCCTTAAGCGCCTGTCGATCCGACAGCGGCCCTAATGACTACCAAAGTCAGGAATATATTCCAGATGCCGCCATGCCTCTCATGATCGCATTACTTGAGGGTGAGGAGCGACTCAGCCTCGGGATCTTCTATGAAGGAGAATTTACAGAAGAAGTCGTCATCGATGACCTAACCACCCACTTCTATATCTATGAAGAGACCTTCAGCGTCATCAGCCAAGAGAGCGATCGCACAGAAGGGGTAAGATCAGACTTGATTACTCATCGTGGAGGACCATGGTGGGGAGGCGGTGTACATTGGGATGAGCCTCGTGACTTAAGTGAATGGACCACCTTACATCTGAGTCTTAAGAGTACGTCAGAGGCCTTCTCTTCTCTAGAAGTCGCTATGAATAACAGTGATACTGCTCAAGCCAAAGTCAAACTCCAAGACTATGGCTTTATCGCTAATGGTGAGTGGCATAGCGTGGAGATCCCCCTCTCCGACTTGATGGATATCGGTTTGGATATCACCCAAATCGCTGCTCCTCTTGTTCTTATTGGCAGTGCTGGAGATGCCGGAGAGCGTCTCTTAATAGACGCGGTCTATTTAAATCGATTTAAATGACCACGCTAATACAATGTGTGCGTCCACTCCCCAGTGTGTCCCCACAACCTCTTAGGGAGAATGAGATTCAATCACGATGAGCCCTCTGTCGCTTCATCGCCGTATAAACTGTCCATTAACAAATTACTCAACATGTGTTACTCAAGTAGCCCATGTTTATTAAATATTTGTTTTATGGAGTTAATTTTTGAATCCCAACACCCGTCGCTTCTTGACTATGTTCGCCTTAATCTTTTCAGGAGAGGCGATCTTTAGTCTCCCCTTTGTCGTCGCTCGAGTGTTTCGACCTACCCTACTAGATACCTTTGAGATCACTAATCTAGAGCTTGGAACAGCCTTCTCTCTTTATGGGATCGTCGCCATGTTATCTTATGTTCCTGGTGGAGCCTTAGCTGATCGTTTCTCCGCTCGCTCGATGATGATGGCTTCTCTCTTATCGACGGCATTGGGTGGGATCCTCTTCGCCCAAATTCCGAGTATGTTTTGGCTTAAAGCGCTCTTTGCTTTTTGGGGACTCACGACCATACTCCTATTTTGGGCGGCGATTATCCGCGCGACTCGGCAATGGGGAGGGTCAGAGGGACAAGGGAGCGCTTTCGGGATCTTGGATGGAGGACGTGGTCTGTTCGCGGCGCTGCTCGCCTCTGGTTTAGTCGCGCTGTTTGGCTCTCTCCTCCCTGGTCCTATTGAGAACGCTACCCTCGGTGATAAGCGAGCAGCGCTGAGCGTCGTGATCTGGATCATAACCGGGCTCACCGCCATGGCTGCAGCGCTCGTCTACCTCTGTGTCCCCGATGAGGGAGGCGGCGATAACGAACCTCAATCATCCAATAAAATTGACAAAAGCCAACTTAGTGAAGTGCTCAAGAATCCTCTCGTCTGGTTACAGGGGATCATCATTATCACTGCTTATACCGGATATAAGGGGATGGATGATCTCAGCTTACTCGCTCGTGATAGCTTTGGCATGAATGACCTCGAGGCGGCGCAAGTCACCACTGTCGCCTTCTGGACGAGACCATTCGCCGCACTAGGGGCGGGCTTTATCGGTGATCGCCTAGGAGGAGTAAAGACGATCATGACTTGCTTTATCCTGATGGCGATAGGAGATTTAGTGATCGCTGCAGGTTTATTGGACCCCGAACTCCCTTGGATGCTGTTTATGAATGTAGTGATCACTGGAGCAGCAGTTTTTGGCTTAAGGGGCCTCTACTTTGCTATTTTTGATGACGCCGGTGTCCCTCCTGAACTCACTGGGACAGCGGTCGGGTTAGTCAGTGTCATCGGCTATACGCCCGATATCTTTATCGGGCCCATTAATGGATACCTCACTGACACTTATAAAGGGGCGCTCGGTCATCAATATTTCTTTGGGGTGCTCGCTGTCTTCGCGATCATCGGTTTCGTGTCAGCGCTATTCTTTCAGCGCCTCTCATCCGCCAAGTAGAAGATCGAGCCTACTGACCCTCGATCACTCCGCGGCGACCACCATGTCTAAGCCCCATTCGAGGAGCGTACCCTCATCGCTCCTCCCTAAGTCGCTCACGTGTAACGTCCACGCCCCCTCGGCCTCCATCCCTAAGAAACTTGGTACTTCAGCCTCAAGCTCCACGTCCACCTCATTTCGACCCTCACGCTCAAGGAGAGTCACCGACTCTCCGCTAGGGTGGATAAGCCTCACAATAAGATCTCCTCGATAAGAGTGCTCGATTTTCACTCGCGCGATGATCGACTTAATGGTCCCTTGAGCGTTCACCTCTAGATCACTGGTGACCCCTTCAGGGTCAGAATCAGGGATAGCGATCGCTGGACTAGACTCAAAGTGTCTTGGCTCATTGCTCTCCTCTTCTCCGACCATCCCCGAGAGTGACCAGCCGTTGAGCACCCCGTCGTCCTCTGCGTAACGATCGCGAATGATCAAGCGCCACTCTCCGGCTGCCGGCTCTCCTCGAAGCTCGGGGAGCTCTTGGCTCACCTTGAGTTCATTGAGACTACTCTCATTGTTTGAGGCGATGAGGTTTATGATCACTCCTGAGGGACTCTCCAAATCGATCTCTAGGTCACCGGTGAAAGTGTGCTCAATATCAAAGCTCACCGTGAGCTGATCGAGTCTACCCTGCTGAGTAATGTTGAGTACGCTCACCACCTCTTCTTGGTCGGGTAGCTCAACGCTCTCCTCGCTAGTCACTGAGAAATTAAGTTGGGCCTCTGGTTCTACCTGACACGCTACCGATTCGACACAGAGAGAATCATCACAGTCGGTTTTCCCATCAAAGTTATTATCTAGGCCATCGGCGCAACGCTCGCTGAGGTCCTCACTCGGAGGCCTAGCGCTCACCGAGCTACCATACTCCTCGACATAACGCATAGAGAGCCATCCATAGCCCGGACCAAAGGGATTAGATGTACCAAATTTGCTCGTCCCCCAACTGTTCTTAAACAAGAAGAACCCACGCTCTACTACTGGGTTTCCTTCTTCATCGAGGACCGACTTACCCTCTTCGTCAACCATGGGGACCTCAAGATCATCATCCCAACCAATAATAAGAATCGAGTGTCCGGCGCGCTTCTCTAAGCTCTTCTCTTTATCCGCTTCATTAGGATACAAGACATAGCCTTGACGGCTATACTCAGAATTGACCTTTAGTTTTGATTTACGATGGTTCCAAGACTGATAAAAGAAGGTCATACCGACGACGACCCCTGTCTCATTCTCCGCCATAAAGGCTTTAAGGTTTTGGCGATTAGAGCTGATCCATCGGCTAGGAGGGAGTTTAAACCGGTTAGCGCCCATCGCATCTTCGCTCGGCTCACCGTTGGTGAAGCAGATGAGGGGTCTCTTCTCTTCGCTATCTTCAGCGGGCTTCTCACATCGCTCATCTTGAGTGGCTGACCACGAGGAGCTCTGGTAGGGCTCAATCGACTCTTCGACCACACCAAAGCGATTGATCGCTGTTAGATTGGCCGAACCATTGGAGCCTGAAGTATGCTTAAATCGACCTAACTCCGCTTTGACTGACCACTGTAGAAATTGCTCTGAGAAATCAGGAACGACCGCCCCACTCTTTATATAGAGATGCTCCATCAGGCCTACCGCTGAGAAAATAGAACAAACTCCACGACTCCCTTGACTCTTTACTGGGCTCTGTAAGTCTACGAGATCGAACTGAGCAGAAAAGTCTTGGTCAGATTTCAGCTCATCGGGGAGAGTCTTAGGATCGGGTGTGTCAGCGAATAGCGAGTCCCATTCACTCAGCATTTGAGACTCTTCTAGGGAGGGCTCAAAGCTCTCTATTTCCGTTTCATTCCCACAGGCTCCAAGAGGTAAGATTATGGAATACATCATGAGATATCTAAAGATAATGCTCGGTGTTGTCTCGCTTATACAAGTCTTCATGACTCTCTCCTTATTAATCTCGTTAAGAGCTCGCGCTGACCTCGCCCTATCGCTCTTTAAAGAGCTTTAAAAGCCTATTGAGCGCGTACTCTTGATCATACATGTTACTTAAAAGCTATTTAATCTATAACATATTGAGGCATAATACAATTTCATTCTATCTAAGCATCATATACTCAAGATCACGTGCTCAAGATCAGCATGACATCGTCTGTAGAGTGAGCCTCCTCTCTCGGTCACCGATACCTCTTCTCAACTTTGGGGAGGATAACCGATTGGGCTGATCTGCGGTAAGTCAAAGAGATGCCGCGAGAGAGGCTCATAGTGATAGCCGATCTGTACCTGCTCTCCTTCCCAAACTCGCTTTCCCTCTTGGCTCAGCCTAGAGCTCATCGTCGCCTTACGCCCAGAGCGACAGACAGTCTTCACTTCGATTAACTCTTCGGCCCAAGTGAGCAGATATTTACTCCCATCAAAGGGCTCCCCTCTAAAGTCGCTACGCAGACCATAAGCGAGCACCGGGATATTTAAGCGGTCACAGATCATCGTCGCTTGTAAGACCTGAGCGGGAGTGAGAAACTGCGCTTCATCGATAAAGACACAGTGTATAGGCGCTCGCTGATGTCTAGACTCTACGTCAGCGAAAAGATCACTCTCACTCTCGATCAGATTCGCTTCTCTCGAGAGACCGATCCTAGAGCTGATCACCCCCAAACCTGACCGATCATCTCGCTTAGATGTATAGAGGAGGGTATTCATCCCCCGTTGACGATAATTATGATCGGATTGGAGTAAGCTGGTGGTCTTTCCTGCGTTCATCGCTGAGTAAAAGAAATAGAGTTTTGCCATCTGTAGATCTCTCTCTAAGTGTAAGTTCAGGGTACATCAGATCATTGATCATTCTATGTCATGAATAGGAGCGATGTCATGAATAAGAATGATTCACCGCCCGCTCGGACTCTCATAAAGTAATCTTAAGTCCTAGCTCGGCGAGCCCATCCATTAAGCCACGCCTGACTAGAGGCGGAGCAGTAGGGAGATGCTGCTCTAGCCAATCGACTCTAGCCAAACGTAGCACCTCATCGGTCCTCTTGAAATGACGTTGCGCTTCAGGGGAAGAGGCCAATAATAAAGTCGCTAAAGTGGCGGCTGAAGGGATTCGACTCTCGATGGGAATGACAATAGACCTCTCGATAATCCAATCGATCTCAGGAGGGAGGTTGGACACAAAAACCGAGAGTTTGGGGAGAGGGCTATGGTCCAAGAATCGGCTAAATATGGCGGGAGCGCTCACCGTCTCAAAAGGTAAACGCCCGCTCATCGTCTCAAAGAGTACCATCCCCAAACTGTAAACATCAGCTGCCGCCCGAGGCTTCTCTTGGTTGAATTGCTCGGGAGCAGCATAACAGAGCGTCCCGACATGCGCACCTTTCTCGGTGAGGTTAGGGCTCGTGTAAGGGTTCTTCGATACATCAAAGTCCGCGATACGTATACTAGAGATCTGATGAGCATCGGCGAAGAGGAGGTTATCAGGCTTAATATCTCGATGAATCACTTGAATGTCATGCATATGTTCAAGACCATCGGCGATATGGACACCAAGCAGACAAGCCTCATCAATACTCAATCGACCTTGAGAGCGGATTAAATGATCGGTGAGCGTCCCTCCTGAGAGGTATTCAATCACCGAAGCCTGAAATTGTTGATCCTCAATCCACTCATGTAACCAAGCGATATTTGGATGACAGAAGAGTAGGTGAAGTCTAGAACTCTCGATAAACCGAGCGGCGAGCGTCTCTTCGTATTGACTATGACCTCGAGCTCTCAGCTTGATCGCTACTTGTCCTTGGTCGATGAGTGATTCAGCGAGGTAGACTGTCGCTGAATTGCCTGAACCTATAATATGTTGGAGTCGATAAGTTCCGATCTGCTCTCCCAACATAAACATCTCAACTCTACTCTCATGACAGTCAATGACGATATATCAAGTCTAGAACAGCTCTCGCCAACGCTTCGCTGCCGGGATCATCTTGGGTGAAGTGAAGTTCACCCACAAGTGCTTGCCTTCACTCTCTTCCCGCATCGTTAACCATTGGTCAGCGAGATCAGCGAGCTTATCGAGGTCATACTCCCCGAGTCGAACGCTCAAGCCCTGTCCCCCCATAATTTTCCAATAAGCGAACATCCCGCCCGGTAACGGAAGCTCTTCATCCCACATTAAGGGATCGATCACCGGTGTGATCTCTTGCGCTGCGCAGAGCTCATAGAACGACTCACTCTCCGACCATAAACCATCGGCTCGCCAAGCGAGAGGCAGAGATTGAGGTAAACGCTCTCGAAGGGTAATGATCGCCCGCTCATGCTCTGCTGAGGGCCTCACACTAGAGGGAGTATGAAGCATCAAGAGCGATGACCCTAGAGCCTCAACACGGGTGAGCGCTTTAGCGATCTCTGCTTCAGCGACACTAGAGATCCCTCGATCTGGACTCGTCATCTCGGAGATCACCTTGGGATCGATACGAGCGATAAAGCTGGACTCAGCAGGCGCTTCCTCTCTCCATGATCTGAGTCGTTTAGCCTTAGCGGCGAGATCTTGATGAGACAGCTCATAACAGCTGAGGGCTCTCCAATATCCTCGATATACACCTCGATCGGTCGCGCTGGAGACGCTGAGAGGGACCAGAGAGGTCTGAGAGGGTGAGAGGGGATCACTCATAGTTGTCTGTTCTGTTGTCATGTAGAGGCTCTAACGCGATATGTGAAATGCAGAGGTGTGAAATGCAGAGGTGTGAAATGCAGAGGTGTGAAATGCAGAGGTGTGAAATGCAGAGATGTGAAATGCAGGAGTAAATCAATCACTGATCATGTGAGTGCTTCATACACTACTTAAGGGGATTGCAAAAGCCTCAATACTCTCCAAACCATCCCTTGTGGAGCATATAAATAATAAGCTCGAGGTCCCTCAATTGCGAGCTCCGCAGGACTCCGGCCACTCTGTAAGTCTAGACCGAGGCGCCCGGAGAGACGACTGAAGAAACTCCTCGGCACGTGATATCTTACCACTCGGGCCTCCGCATCGAGACCGGATAAAGTTTTAAGATACTCGAGGGCCTCTTGAGGGTAAGCGATGCGATCAATGAGCTTATGCTTCAACGCTTCTTGAGCTGTATAAACTCGCCCATCAGCAAGGGTTTTAGCGACCTCCTCCTCTAAGGTTCTCCCCTTGACCAATAAGCCTAAAAACCGCTGATAGAGTTGATCGACGATCCCTTGAATGATCTGTCGATGAGCGGGGTTAGGAGGAGTGGTCGCCGAAAAAAGCGCTTTATTGGGTCCAGAAGTGATCGACTCATCGCTCACTCCATGTTGCTCAAGAAGTTTAGAGAAGTTTAAGCCGCTCACGATCACACCAATACTCCCTGTTATGGTCGTAGGTAGCGCCCAAATCTCAGACGCGGCGAGGGCTGCATAGTACCCTCCAGACGCGCAAGTATCATCCATCAAGAGTAGAACTGGCTTACCCGACTTCTTAATTCGATCGATTTCATAATACACTAAATCAGCGTCCGTCACTGATCCTCCGGGCGTGTTTAAGCGGATCAGGATGCCTCTAATCCTCTCATCCTCCCCTGCCTTCTTTAACATCCTTAAAAGATCTCTAGTGATCCCCTCGTTGACTCCATCAGCGCCTCTCATCATCACCCCGCTCATAGAGATAACGGCGACCGCAGAACTCTCGAGATCATTAACGTCACTCGAGCTCTCTACGATCCCTGATCCTCCCTCTCCCATCTGCGAGAGAGCTGCGGTGACTACGGAGAGACCAATCACGAAACAGAAAGCGAGAAGAACAAAGAAGAGGCAACTTGATTTTAAGCGTCCCAGCCATGAGTCTTGTTCTAAAGCCATAAGAAAAGATCCCCCCTTGAGAAATGAAGCGGTATTTATAGACAAGCTACAGTAGATATCATTGATTCTTTACATCAATGATAGACTCTAATCCGCTGTTTAACATAAAAATACAAGCTCTAGTTTACCAGTCAGTACGACGAGTCTTAGCGACTCCCTATCTCCATGAATAGGCTGAGCTCTTCTCTTCTCCTCAGCGGCTAAGATCAAAGCGTATTCTAGTGTTGAGAAATACGCTATGCTATCAAATGTTAACCTGTCTATCTCGTTGAGCTCTGTCTCTCTGAAATAAACACTTATTTTCATAAGTTAAGTTAACGTCTCCTCACTATTTACTTACCATCACCTAGCGTCAAATTGAGGTCATTATGATAGACGATAAAGTGACGATTAAGCGGTTCCCTTTTTGCTCGACAGTATACTTTATCACCGGGCTCTCTGTCCCTCATGTATTGTTCATCGCTCCTCTGATCATCGCCTCTCTGTTATCCTATGAAGCGATCGCTCAGAAGAGCACCCCTGAAGAGGTTGAACACTCAGAGATGAAGCAAAAGACAGGAGTGAGAGATCTATTAATAGACGCTCCTAAGCTCCATGAGAGTTATCATTACAAGCCCGATACACACCCTCAAACGCCCGCGGTCTCCGCCCCTCTCTTAGATGAACCCCAAGGACCAAAGTCATCGGGGTCAGCAGGCTCAGCGGCATCAACACAGATGAAGGTAAATAGTGAAGCCCCTCCTCCTCTTGAGGTCGTCGCTGAGCTCCCCTCTTACATATACAACAGGCTTGTAGTTCGCTGGAATCAGCAAATTATTTCCCCCTTAAACAAAGGAAACACACCTGATCTTAACGTCAGTATCTCTCCTAAGGTCGAGGGTCAATGGCGCTGGCAAGGGACTCGATCAATGGTCTTTGTTCCCAAAAAACGATGGTCATATTCCACTCGATACACTCTCTCACTCAAAGGTCCAATGAGAGCGACGAGTGGGGCTTCACTCGATGCACAATTCGAATTAAAAGATCAGTTCACCACCAAACGAAACCGAGTAGCGAGCGCAAGTTTACATTCTATCGTTACAGAGGATGGTCAACCCCACTTGAGCTGGCGAGATGACCTCGTCGAGCGATCTATCATCAGGCTCTGTTTAAAACAAGAGGTCGATGCCCCTCCCCCGATCTCTCTCATCAAGTTATGGCGAGTTGAGCAGAAGACACTCGTCGAGCCGATCAAGATCGCTTATATCGATAACCATCGCTTAGTAAACCAACATCGCCCCTATGGAAGTAAGGTTTGCTATGGACTTAAAGTCATGGAGGAGATCTCTCCCTTTTCAGATTATCTCTTTAAAGTCTCACCCGGGCTCTCATCTACAGAAGGCCCGCTCACCTCTAAACAAGTCTTTGAACGTGAGTTTAGCAGTGAGCCTCGACTTAAACTTAAAGACACAAGGATTAATCGACAGCAAGTAAGTTTGAGATTTAATCGCGCTGTTCAGGGGTTAAAAGTCCACTATAATACGCTCATTCTCCCTGTAGGTATAAACCCTAATCAACAAGAGTTCGTCGACCTAATTCAACATAGACTAAACTCTAGTCCCGACATTAACCAAGCGAGCGTTAAAAAGGCTCTCGAAAAAAGTAGTCGCTATCATGTACTCGATCACAGCGCTAAACCATCCGATAAGGTCACTGTTTGGATCAAACCCGGTCAGGTTAGATTAAGCGCACAAAATGTGCTCACTCGGAAGAGTATTACTAAGCTCTCAAAGCGAGATGATCATGGAGGACAGTGGCTAGAGATAAAGAGCGGAAACCCTGATCTTGGGAGTGTTTCATGGGAGACCATGCCTCAATTTTTGACTGTCGAACAGCTCAACTTGCCAACCTATAACCTCGCTGATTATGGTCTAGATAATCTCTGTCTACAGTGGCATCCTCTCACTGTTCAGAGAATCGCAGAATTAGACCTCCTCTATGCCTTAGATAGAGATAAAGCGCAGGAGCTCACCCTCCCCCGTGAAGGAGAAGAGCTCTGTATCAATCTATTTGACCCTCTCTATCGATATCGTAACAGACGCTTCCCTACCGTCCCTTACCGCTTCGCTGTTCGTGGCTCACCCACCGCATGGTCATTTAATCAAGACTCTGATACCAAGACCGCTAACACCACGACCCGCCAAGGTCCTGATGCATCCTCTCAAGCCCCCCCCTCTAAGCCTCCCATATCTGACGCCAATAAAGTCATCATATCTAGGCCTCAGTCGCTCTCCTCGACTCAAGTAATCAAGCCATGCAAAGACCCACAGGACCCCTGTCGATTCCAGCCCTCTCCTTGGAAGAGCTTTTACCAATGGGGGCGAGAGCGCCCTTCATTAGCCTCAGGCTCTGGTCCTCACATCTACTTGTTAAACCAAAAATGGCACTGGATTCCCAAAGAAGAGAATATAAGTTTCTCTAGCTATAGAGGACAGAAGAGCCCTCGCGGAGATTCTTTCTCTCAGCAGCGGTCTCTCGTTCAGGCGACTCGGTACGGTCTGCTCAGTAAGTTGAGCGCTCACCAAGGTCACGTATGGGTTTGGGATCTCTTAAGCCATCAATCGGTAGCTGGCGCAGAGGTGAACGTTTACATCAGCGGAGGAGCCAAAGTCGCCACCGTACTCACCAATAATCATGGAGTCGCCAAGTTCTCTATTAACCAAGAGCTACTCCACGCGGCCAAAGAGAAATTAGAGAGCGATAAGAAACGATCTAATAAAACCATAAGGTTCTATATCTCGGCAGCTTATAAAGGAGATCATGCGCTCGTCACTTCTGAATATATGCATGAGGTACGAGATCGTGACTACTGGTCTTCAAATCGTATGTATTACAACTCATCGGAACGTCCTTGGAGCATATCAAGGCCTAAGAGAACAGGACTTTTATGGAGCGATAGAGGGATCTATCGACCGGGAGACACAGTCTATATGGGCGGAGTGATCGCTCAGGTTATTGGGGGGGTCGTGAAGCCTCTCCGCCAACAGTCTTGCCAAGCCTCACTGATCGATGATGAGGGGAAGACCGTCGATCACAGTGAGATCAAGTCCTCATCATTGGGAACAACACATGCTGAGCTAAAAATCCCTAGTAAACATAGACTTGGACACTATCAGCTATCACTTAAGTGCCAACGTGCAGGTGGCCAGAGCGATACTTGGCAACACGATGTGAGGGTCGCTGAGTTTCGCCGCCCTACCTTTAAGCTAGACGCCCACAGTGATCAGAGAGTCTCTCTGAGCGATCAAGAGCTAAAAATAAAGGTTCAAGCTCGCTATCTCTATGGCGCTCCCATGAATAACAAGCGATGGAGTCTTTATCTAAACGGCACCGAGTATCGCTATGCGCCCTCTGCTAAGATCTCCTACCATCGCCCCTCTGATCCCACAGGTGAGCGTCTTGGTTTGATCGACTTATCTCAATTCCATTTTGGACCCGATCAGAGGTCCTCTTGGGGTGATTCAGAGGTCAACTTTGTCCTCGATACTCACTATCCCCAATACACTCGGTATACGAGTTTTAATTATCAATTCGATAGCTTTTCAGGACGACTCGACAGTGGAGGGGAGGCGACTCAGTCGCTCACCCCTAAGATATCAGGGGAACTACCCTATCGACTCATCGCCTCTTGGAGCGTGAGCGACAGCGATAATCAAGTTCTCAGCGCCAATCAATCAGTGATTATCTTTCCTAAGAGTGGCTATATCGGTCTGCATTCTCCTTCAGGAGAATATCAAGAGAGTCAACGGCCCCTTAGCGTCGAAGCGATCTGGGTCGATCCTCTACACAATCGCCTCGGCAGCCCTCAAGATATTGAGGTCGGTCTCTATCATGTTAAATGGTCTCGTATCGCTCTCAAGGATGAAGTTGGTCGAGAGCGGGTCGAAAACCAACGCCAAATTATCAAGGTCGGAGAATGTACTCTCAAGTCCCTCTCTACACCTCAACGCTGCGCGATCTCATCTTCATACTCTGGTGAACATATTTGGGTCGCCAAAGCCACAGATGATCGTGGGCAGGAAACATTAACTGTCAAGAGTGTGTACACTTATGGAGGTCATGGAGCCTCTTGGCGACAGGAAGAAGGACAGGAAGTCAAGCTCCGTCTCACTTCACAGACCCCTAAGATCGGAGATCATCTCGGCATCATTATCGAGAGTCCTTATGAAGAGGCAGAGGCGTGGATCACCGTAGAGCGAGAAGAGGTGATCTATTCACAGAGAGCGCGGGTCACGCCCTCACAGATGATTAAGATCCCGATCTCCGAAGAGATGGGACCCAATGCTTGGGTAAAAGTGATCCTCACCCGTCCCCGTACCTCGTTGCCTTATCTCAGACCTCAAATTCAGGGGCCCTCTCTACTCGCTTCAAAGGGAGGCAAAGATCCACTGCTCATTGATTTTGATAAGCCGAACTCCTTTGATCTAGGTCGACCTGTAGAGCTTTATGGCTCTCATGAGATTCATGTCGCTCTCACCCCCGCTGAGCTCTCTGTTGATATTAAGACTGACCAGAATCAAAAACGGCCAGGAGAGTCCCTCACCATGGAGGTCTCCCTAAAAGATATCAATGATGCTCCGGTCAACGGAGAAGTATTTGTTTGGGCGCTTGATCTCGCGGTCGCTCGACTCACCAACTACCAACTTCCTCAGCTCCTCAAGACCTTACATGGTGATCGTAATAATCTCGTTAATACGTTTAGTCACCTCAACAATTTAGTCTCCCACTATACGCTAGGTAATAAAGGTAACCCCGTCGGTGGTGGAGGAGATGAAGAGGGAGGAGATGAGCCCAAGCCGCGTGGTAATTTTAAGGCGACTCCCTTTTTTATTGGGTCAGCCATTGTGGATCATAGCGGGAAAGTTAAACTCGTTCGAACTCTCCCTGATGACCTCACGACCTTTCAACTTTTCGCGGTCGCCATCTCTGAGCGAGCGGAGACCCCTAGTGAGCAGAGCCTCCTCCGCGTCGGTCAAGATATCGCTCAGGTCACTGTCAATCTCCCCCTCATGATTCGACCGGCGATGCCGCGGACTCTCACCGTTGGAGATCGCTTTAACGCTGGCGCTGTGGTGAGTAGCCTACTCACTGAGTCTTCTTTACTCAGAGTAGAGTTTGAGCTCAGCGGCCCCATCAAACCTCTAGGAGAGACGTCTCGATCAGTCACAGCCCCCGCCCAAGATAATGTAGTGACCCACGCTCCCTATCTCATCACAGGGTTAGGTGAAGTCCAAGTTAAGCTCACTCTCTATCGTGGGGATAAGATAGAAGATATTGTGACCGAGACAGTCACCGTAAAAGCACCTGCTGAAGCTGAGTCTTTTGCCGAGAGGGGAGAGCTTGTCGCTCAGCCTGCTGATCAAGCCCAAGCTCACCTCATAGATTTCAGAACCTCCTCAGACTCCATCGCAGGGGACCAAGATCTTCTGGTACCTATGATCCCCGCTGAGCTCTCAGTGGACTTGGGTGTCAGCGTGGTCAACATGCTCTTTGGGGAGATGGTCGGTTTATTGGAATATCCTTATGGTTGCTTAGAACAACGAAGCTCCAAAGCCTTACCCTTCGCGCTCTCTAAAGCGCTGAAGTTACCGATTAAATACAGCGCCCAATTATCCAATAAAGAGACCGACCCCTCTGATCATAAAGCGGTCATCCGTGAACATCTAAAAGTAATGGGGACGATGCAGCGCTCATCAGGAGGCATGTCGTATTGGCCAAATAGGCAATCTAAGATCCACAAATGGGCCTCTGCCTATGCTTACTTGGTGATGAGAGAGCTTGAAAACTCAGGCTACCCTGTTGAGTTTGTCGATCTCGATCGTTTAGGACGATTCCTCAGTTTAGCTCGACTGAGAGGCACCAAGTTAGAGAGAGGAGAGTATCATGTTCGGTCAGATATCGCCGCCTTGGTCACCTTTATCTCCTCGGAATATCGAACCCCACTCTTTGCCCTTGAGGAGAGGTTACTCACCAAGGGAGAGAACCTAGGTCTCACCGGGAAACTCTTACTCGCCTCTAGCTTAGGAGGTCGAATAGGTTATCCTTCTAAAGGGGCAAGACAAGAAGCCGCCAAGCGTGTCTATAAAGACGCGATGCTTAGCTTTATTTTTGATGGTGATCAAGTCCAACTCAAAAGGGGCCCATCATCATGGGCTTGGTGGAGCTTTGACTCTCCTGAAAGAAAGCTCGCTTTAGCTCTCATGGCGACGCTCAGAGTTGACCCAAACAGCGATTTAATCCTACCTCTAATCCGTAGCCTTGCTAAGGGAAAGAGGGGGGTACAACATCTCAATACCCAAGCGACGGCCTTTAAGCTCTTAGCGATGAGAGATTATGTCAAAGTAAGAGAGACTGACACTCCTAATATGCGCGTTGAGCTCTCTTTAATTCAACGTCATCAAGGTAAACAAGGTCAGTCCTTATGGTCTACACATGATATCAAAGGAGCTGACTCTCCTCCCATTCATGTTCAGCGTAAAGCGACCCTCGGCGACCAAAGCGTTCCCAATACTCAGAGAGGTCATCAACCAACGCTTGAGGGCTTGAGTATTAAAGCGACCGGTCAAGGTCGTTTGTATTTCCATCATCACATCAAACGATATCCACAGACGATCCAACGAGACGCTAAAGACCGCGGTTTCGATTTAAAGCGAAGCTATCGTTTGAAGGTTCCTGCAAATGCGTCTGACGACCACCTCAGAGCGATTTTTAATCCTAAATTAACGAATCTTCAGAAGAGGGCTCTTCAGCCTGAGACCCTCAGTTATCAGCTCGGCGATCTCGTGGAGGTCACCTTAACTCTTCAAGTTCATGACCCAGCGTCATATATCGTGATTAATGACCCCCTCCCCTCCACTTTTGAGATCGTTGATCCCTCGCTGAAAGGAGCGAGTCTTACCGGTCCCAAAGGAGCCTCTGATTATAATCACTTTGATCATATTGAGCTCAGAGATGACAGAGTTCTTATGTTCGCTGATCAACTCAGCGCCGGAAAGTACACCTTACGCTATCTCGTTCGAGCGACGACCGCTGGTCGATTCGTAAGGCCCGCTGCGATCGTAGAAGAGATGTATGCCCCTGACCATGCCGGCCGAAGCGATGGGGGATACTTGTGGGTTCAACCCGCTAAAGAGTAGATCAAGTTTAGGTAGAAGCCAGAGGGGCAAATATTCGAGGCTTCCCTTTGTATCCATAGGGTGTTAGGGTCAAATATCATCATATTTGATCACATCTTCAAAGGATTTGGTGAATCACCCATGAAGACTCAGGACCCCGCGTCGCTACGCGTCTCTCTCTTCTTGAGAGGTCTGGCTCTAATGCTTGATTTAGGTCTATTTTCCGGGCTTGGATTGGCCCTGATAAGCGGCATGAATTATTTTATTTTTCAGGTCATTGGGAGCAGCGGTGCTAGCTTCAATGCGACCCTAGTCTCTTTTCCTCTCGTCATGCTCTATTTCCTCTACTTCTCATCTGAGCTTATGATGAAAAAGACTCTAGGGAAGCAACTGCTCGGCATTGAGATCCGAGCCGAGAAGGGGATGAAGCCCTCAAGTGAAGCGCTCTTTAAGCGGTTTGTGATTAAGCATGGCTGGGTCGCTTTTATTTTTCTAGGCTATATCACTGAGGTCGCTGCTCTGACATGGACGAGCTATGCATGGCTCATCATCATTGCGTTCGGTACATTGGGGGCTTTAGGCAAAGAGAAGCAGGCCTTCCATGATAGCTTCGCCAAGCTAGCGGTCTTCCCGACGAAAGCACCTAAAGCTGACCTCTCTACCCTCTCCAAAGGCAAAACCGAGGTAGAGCTCGCAGAAGAGAGACAAAATACAACTCAAGAGCAAGGGACGAGCAACGCTATTAAGCGAACTGCGAGGGCGACTCTTACCAAGCGAGACTTCCCATGCGCTGTTGAGCTACAAGTCTATGTACGCGACTCTGACGATATTGAAGAGCAAATCTATAGCTCTTTCGCCCAACATATTCCTAATATTCACCCCAATCAAGTGAAGCTCTCAGACAAGAAGAAAGGGAGCTATCGAATCTGCCGAGTCGTGATGCAATTTGAGTCTCCGATACAAATGGAAGCCAGCTATAACTCACTCGCTAAGCTACCCAATGTCGTGACCACCATTACTGTAAAGTCAGTAATGGTCGCTGGAGGAAAAGGTAAAAAAGGGAAAGCTAAAGAGCTCCTTAAAGCTCAAGCGAGCCTCAGCTAACCTCCGACACCATAAACTTCCAAAGAGTCTGAACGATGGAGTAAGAGAAAATGCCTTTATCACCATTGTCTCCTAGTGTTGGGAGAGGCCTTAATTTATTTAGAACGCTTAAAGGTGTAGTTGCTCTCTCGGTCACCATGAGCCTCTTATTAGTGTGCAACCTCTTACAAATAATTAGCGCTCTATGCCTTCCCATCTCTCGTGCACTCGTAAGAGTGCTTAACCGATGGATCGGTGGTTTTTGGTGGACGACTTGTGATCTTCTCGCGCTCTGGTGGGGTGTCGACATTCCCATTGAGGGCTCATCGCTCCCTCAAAAAGAGAACGTGATGGTCATCGCTAATCATCAAGCGATGACCGACATCAACACCCTCTTTCGCCTCGCTCGACAACAGGGACGAATCGGTGATCTCAAGTGGTTTGTTAAAGATATCATCAAATATATTCCCGGCGTGGGCTGGGGGATGATCTTTCTAGATTGTATCTTTCTCAAAAGAGACTGGAAGCGAGATAAGGAGAGGCTCTATAAACAGCTCTCTCGATTTCAAGAGGAGCAGATCCCGATCTGGACCCTATCTTTTGTTGAGGGGACGAGAATCAGACCCCATAAGCATGAGGCGAGCATAGAGTATGCTCAAGCCCAAGGCATTGAGCATCTAGAGCATCTCTTACTCCCACGTACTAAGGGTTTTTGTCTCACCCTCGATGCTCTTCGAGGTCACCTAGACGCAGTCTATGATACCACCATTGGCTATGTAGATGGCGTACCCTCATTATGGCAATGGTGTCGAGGAGACGTTCGTAAAGTCGCGCTTCATGTGCGTCGCTTCCCGATCTCTGAGCTGCCTAACGATGAAGAGGAGCTTAAAGATTGGCTAAAAGTCCGATGGCGAGAGAAGGATGAGCTGCTCTCATATTTTTATACCCATGGTGTATGGCCTCAGAGCTAAACTCTACAGGAGCAGCTTCAAGGCAGAGTCAGCTTCATCGTCAGTTTACGCTGAGCCTCTAGGTCCTTAGTCTCTGCTTCTGGGTCGACGATGAGCATCGCCTCGCTTAGTCGCTGCGGTAAGTCACCTAAGTCATCTTGACGCTCTTGAACTCTCTGAGCGTTCACAAACATACCACGCGCCGAGCCGCTAGTGATCACTTGGCCTTCTTTAAGCCCCTCCACTCGCAGGATGAAATCAGCAGCGGCAAGTAGCCTAGACTCTGCGCTCTCTAGACGATTAGGGGTCACCCTCAAGAGCCCTATTTCAGAGAGTCCAAACCCTTTTAACCCTCGTGTCCATATAGCCCATGATTGATCCTTGAGCTGAACTCTCTCATAACTGAGGTGGTCTCGGGTGAGATATTGGTTTATTTTTTTCATTAGACCGCATCGCCTTTGAGAGGGGTTCACCCAAGTAGGTGCAGGATACTGCTCAGTCACTCGCTCTCCCTCTACAGCCTCAGGAGTCTGTATTGCCTTAGAGACAGCGACCGCTATATTATATAATTCAACGACGCCTGCTCCGCTTCCCCCCTTACATCGAAGTTTCATCATCGCCTTCGACCCACGGAGTCGGTCCATAGGTTCTCGCTTCAGCTGCTCTTGGCATTGACTCGTTCGCTCGACTCGAGACGACTCTAGCGCTTGATTTACCTTGAGCCACTCCGTCACACACTGACCTTCCTCAACAGAGATCTGATACCGCCCCTCACTCCCATTGCTCTCTGCGAGAACACCAGTCGCCGCTAACGTTACCTCAATACGACTAAGAGGTGGCGCCTCTTCACTCTGACTCCATAGCTCATGGACAGTCTTAAAGGTCTTAGGCGCTTGACCTCCTCCTCCTCCGGCTTTTGTGTAGTCGATTAACTTAACCACTCCCGACCATCGCTCAACCTGCTTAACGGGTTGTGGTGGAGGTGACGAGGCACAAGCGTTGAGTAGGGAGCTGACACCCAAAACAAGCGAGAGAGATTGGACTCTAAGACAAGAAGTGAACATGATATGGTTACCCTAAGTTATCTTTATATTATGAAGAGCCGTTAATGGTATATACAGTGTATTCAATGATCAACGCTGAAACTCGATGTCAATGTACCTATGATCTCTTTAGAGTGACTATAACTATAGGGCGAATTAGAGATTCTCCTGTATCAGCGACATGATTGATCTTATGACCTGTAAATGTGACTTTGTTATACTCTCCATCGCTTCTCTAAGAAAGTATCATAGACTGTGAATAGCTCTCCCCAAACAGATAAAACTCAGTCTTTAGATGATCACTCTCCACCATGGATGATCCGCTCGGCCACTGAACAAGAACAAAGTGAGGCTGTTCACCTTGGTCGACAGCTCGACACCCACCCACTGATCCCCCATCTCCTCAAGCAACGCGGTGTCTATACAATTGAAGAGATGAAACACTTCCTCCTCGCTCCGCTACAAGATTTACCAGATCCTGAGTTATTGCTAGACTGTGACCTCGCCGCTCGAAGGTTACTTGATGCGGTACATCATCATGAGAAGATCGTGATTTATGGTGATTATGATGTTGATGGAGTGACGAGCTCTTCTCTGATGTGGCGATACTTTAAGGAGTCCTTTAACGCTGAACTCAGCGTCTATATCCCCCAACGTCTCAAAGAGGGATATGGGCTCAATAAAGAGGCGATCACTCACCTCGCAGATCACGGAACACAGCTCCTAGTCACCGTTGATAATGGTTCTTCAGCGATCGCAGAGGTACAACACGCTAAAGAGCTCGGCCTTGATGTCATCATCATCGACCATCATGTTGTCTCTGATCCAGAGCCATCGGCGTTCGCTCACCTCAACCCTCATCGCCAATCTTGCCCTTATCCAGATAAGCGTCTCGCTGCTGTAGGTGTTGCATTTATGCTCCTCATCCACCTCCGGCGTCTCACTCAAGATGACGCTCGTTTCGCGGACGCAAAACGAGTCAACCTCTCTCATCTACTCGACATTGTAGCCGTAGGCACGGTCGCGGATGTCGCTCAACTCAAAGGGGTCAATCGCGCGCTCGTCAAAGCAGGGATCAACACCGCGCGCGCTCATCCAAGGGCAGGGTTGATCGCTCTTTCAGAGATCAGCAAGTGCCAACTTCATCAGCTCACGGCCCGTGATATTGGTTATCAGCTCGGCCCTCGTCTGAACGCGGCAGGTCGTATCGATGATGCTCGCTGTGGATTCAAGCTCCTCATCAGCGATCATCCCCATGAAACAAGAAGTTTGGCCGCTCATGTTGAGCAACACAATCAAGAGCGCCGAGCGATTCAAGAGCAAATTCAGCGGGAGGCGATGAGTCAAGCTGAGCGCTTCGCTCAAGACTCAGTGATCATCGTCGCCTCTCCCAAATGGCACCACGGTGTCGTGGGGATCGTCGCTTCAAGGATCGTAGAGCGTTTCCATCGCCCGACGATTGTTCTCGGCGGTGATGATACTCACGGAGAGATGAGGCTTAAAGGGAGCGCGCGGAGCGTCCCTCACTTAAACCTCAAAGCGGCCTTAGATGTGTGCGCCGATTACCTGATCACCTATGGTGGTCATGCCGCGGCTGCCGGTATGAGTCTCAAGTTAGACGCGCTTGATCACTTTCGTGCGGCGCTGAACACCGCCGTCAGTAACGCTTCTCCTGAGCTCCTCACCATCCCGCCCCTCATCGCTGATGCTGAAGTTGGACTGCATGAAGTCAGCGCTGCATTCCTAGATCAAATCGCTCTTTTAGAGCCACTCGGTCATGGTAATCAAGCCCCCCTCTTCTTTACTCGTGCAGTGCGCGCTCGATCGAGTACCATGAGTCATGGTAAGCATCTGAAGCTCCATTTTGACCTCCCTCCTCAACTTCCATCTGAGGCCATTGGTTGGGGGATGGGTGATCAAGAACACCTCTGCAATGGTCCGATAGACCTATGTTACCAACCAAAATGGGACAGCTTTAGAGGTATCCGTAAAATCGTGCTTATGCTCAAGGGAATCCGCACCCATCACCCCTCTGGACCTGTAATTTTCACCACCACCGAAACAGATGCGGGTGGGAACTAAATACATATAATGAAAAATCGACTGCAAAGTTTATTCAAGCGTCTAAGAGACTCAAGCCACTAAACAACAATATCGCTGAATACATAGAGAGATCGCTGGATACATAGAGAGATGACTGAGAGATGAGCGCTAAAGACCAAGGCCATGTCGATGAAGATCAAACCGTTCTCGACCATGATGACCCACCACATCCACCGAACTCTTCGTCGAACCCGTCCAGGCGTCGGACGAGGCAGACTCTCCCTCGGAGCGCTTCTCATCATCCGCTCATCGGCATGATCAACGCCGCAATTCTCGCCATTGGTCTTACAGTCATCCTCGCCAGTCGTTGTGATGAGCCAACAACCACTAGCGATCAATCCGGTTGGCTTGACTCTTTGATTACGCCCAAAGATCTGCATCTCCCCAAGAGTGTCACCGATGTACTTCAAGATCGAGAGGAGAACACTCCTCTAGACAAAGGAGCGAGCGAGCGCGCGCTTGACCCTGAGTCTAAATGAGAATAAAGACACCCTCTCAAGTTAGCGCAGAAGTTCGCGTAAAAGTTAATGTAGTGATCGCTCATCTTAAGCGAGCTATGATCACTTCTCGATGGCAGCGAACTTTCTTGTGGATTACCATCGCTCTGCTCCCCTTTTTCACCGCTCTTAACCCCTCCCATTACCTCTTGTCTTCTCCTCAGCTCTTGTCCTCTCTTGAGATCAGCCACTCTTCCGCTGATTCACCTACGCTATGGCCTACTTTAGCCGCTTCTCCTCTCCCCCTTTTGACTGAGATGAGCACAGCGATAGCTCAGCGCTCTAATTATAGGAACA
The DNA here is from genome assembly GCA_943788935.1 of uncultured bacterium. GTDB lineage: Bacteria > Myxococcota_A > Bradymonadia > UBA7976 > VGTA01 > CAKZRU01. The sequence goes on from CALSSE010000005.1 coordinate 354,141, forward strand.
GTCAAAAGAGAGAAGAGACACTCGCAGTGATTGGTGACACTCGAGCGACTCGGTCTTCTTTAGGCCCCTCTTCGAGATGGCCTAGCCTTGTATGGTCTATTCTGAGAGATGAGCCGAGCGCCCTCCTTCATCTCGGAGATTGGGTCAAAGATGGTAAGAGTCAACATGAATGGAACGCCGTCTTAAAGAGCTTAACGCTGCTTAAAGGGCTTCAGCTTCTTAATGTGAAAGGGAATCATGATCGTGGAGGTCATTTTGAAGCGCTCTCCTTCAGCTCTCCCCCTCATCCGCTAATTCGAATCAGTAGAGTAGGCCCGATACTGCTTTTTCTCTTAAATAGTGAAGCCACAGATGAAGACGCTAAAACCGCCGTAGATAGTCTCTTAGCCGACCTTGAGTCTCTATCGAGCGAGTGGTCTCTCCGCGCTCAAAAAGCTCAGGGGATCTTATTTCGAGTATGGGCACAACATCGTCCATTGTGGTCGGGTGGGAACCATGGGACTGACCAACGCCAGTGGAAGAGGTGGTTAGTTCCTGCTCTTGAGCGACTTAATATTGATCTCATGCTCGCCGGTCATGACCATGATTATGAGCGCTTCTGTCCTAGTCTCGGTATAGATAAGGAACGACGGTGCGATCGCCATGGAATCACCTATATTGTTAGTGGCGGAGGGGCCAGTGTCACCGTTCCCCTCCCAGACCTTGCTTGGCGTGAACGACCTCAGCAGCGCCACCAAAACCAATCTCAACGAGTACACTTTAGCGATAGCCCTCATCATCTCACGATTAAGGTGTTAAATGATCATTTAGTTATCCAAGCGTGGGGAACAACTCATTATGGACAGAGAGAGCTATTCGACGAACACAATATCCCCGCTCGAGATTAACCTCTCTCTGTCATCTCTAGACTAAATAGCGAGTTTACCTCGCTTGATCAGTTCATCTGCGGGAGATCATGTGATATAGGCTATGAATAAAGAATCATAATAAGCGACTCAAAACCCACGTTTGTATAATCTCTAAACGAGTTAATAGAGAGATTCGGGAGTAGATTGAATGGTATCAGTCACACCTTATGAGGGCATCTTAAGCGCTCTGCCTACACCGATGACCTCCCATGGTGAGGTCGATCTAGAAGGCTTACTCAGCCTGATGGCTTGGCAAAAGTCACCGACACCGCTCCGCGCTCCATGGGACCTCCCCCTCGATTTTGACAAGATCGAGCTGAGCATAGATAGAGCGGCGAGAGGGGTTGATGGCTTTGTCCTCTATGGTACAACCGGTGAGGCGCCTACCTTAAGTTTGAAAGAGAAGTTGCGCATCACCGAGGCTGCTGTAGAGGCGTTCAAAGAGACACCGCTCATCGCCGGTATCGGGACCAATTCAACAAAGAGTAGCGCTGAGCTAGCGAGAGAGGTCAGATCGTGGGGGATCGATGGGGGCTTGCTCGTGACTCCTTACTATAATCGCCCTAGCCAAGAGGGGATTTATCGCCATGTATTAGCGGTCGCTGAGGCGGTCCCAGATTGGCCCCTGATCCTCTACATTGTGCCAGGAAGAGCGGCGGTCACTTTAGAGATAGAGACCATCGACAGGCTCTTATCTCGATGCCCCCAGATCGTCTCCATTAAAGACGCGAGCGCTGATCTCTCCTATTGTGCTGAGCTAGTCAACTGCTGTGATGATCGAGCGACCGTCCTCTCTGGTGATGACCCCACTGCGCTCGCTGCGTGGGCGATCGGAGCTGAGGGCTCTATCTCAGTAGGGAGTAACTTATTCCCTGCAGAGATGGCTCACCTTTGGGAGCTTCATAAAGAGCAACGACTCACTGAAGCTCGACGGGCCTTCTTATCTCTCCACCCCATGATCTGTTCCCTATTCATTGAGAGTAACCCCGTCCCCCTAAAGTATGCGCTCGCGGAGATGAGTAGGCGAGGCCTATTCTCTTTTGATCATTCCCTCGAAGAGACCGTTCGAGGCCCACTCGCTGAGCTGAGTCAACCTCATCGTCAGTGCTTAACCGAGATCATCAATCGATTTAACCCCGAGCTCTTTTGGGGACAGCGATAATGACTCCAATCAGCGCTGAACGAGATGCCCAGAGTATTCAAGTAGCGGTTCTAGGGTCAACAGGACGTATGGGACGAGAGGTGACCAAGGCTCTAGAGGCTCACCCGTTCTTGTCTCTTGGTGCGGCGTTGGATCGCTCTGACTTACAAAACCTACTAGTCGCTCAAAAGAAGGTCGAGCGCTGTGACCTCTTCATCGACTTTACTACCATGAGCGCCCAAGAGAGAGTGATGCAGCTCCTCTATGGCCAGAGTGATACAGCTCGACCACTGATCACCGGCGTAACAGGGCTTAAGGAGAGCGCGCAGAATGAACTTTTACGCTACGCTAATCTCGCACCGGTCTTTCAAGCCTCCAACTTTAGCATCGGTGTCGCCCTCCTTAAACGCCTCGCGGCCCTCGCTGCTGAATCTCTGGGAGATCACTTTGACGCTGAGATCTTTGAGTTACATCACCGCCACAAACTAGATGCGCCGAGTGGGACAGCGCTCTCTCTCGCTGAGGCTGTCGTCCGCGGGAAACAGCTCGCTGGTGATCAGAGAGCGATCGTCAAAACAGAGGCCACTACGCCTCGGAACTCTTCTGAAGTCCACCTCAGCGCTGGTCGAGGAGGAGGGGTCTTTGGTGACCATAGCCTATTCTTCTTAGGAGAACATGAGCGTTTGGAGCTTAAACATGCCGCAATCGACCGAGCAGTCTTCGCGTCTGGAGCACTCCGAGCCGCAGAGTGGTGCCTCGAAAGGCCTCCAGGACATTATCAGATGGATCATCTCTGGGATCACTAAATGAAGCTACAAAAGTGGAGAGATCGGATAGCGAGAGGTCTATTGAGGCTCATCGCTCATATTATCTGCCTCTACTCTTGCTTGGCGATGACGCTCAACTCCACGTGGAGCGGCTCTCTCTTTGATCTCACCGTCAACCCTCTCTTCTCCGGCGCGATTCATTGGGAACGAGTCTCATGGGGACCATTACCATGGAATATCCGTATCAAGAATCCACAGCTCATCGATGCTGGCGGGATAGAGGTCGCCCGATTTGAGACCTTTGAGGTTCGTGATTATAATCTCTTTGGGCTCACTGAATACACCTATGGTGCTCAATTTGTCGGCCTCTATAATGGCCATTTCAATTTACACCAAAGACCTCATACAGATGACTCTTCTCAGCTCATTTGGAATATCGAAGAACTCTTTAAACCCCCACATAGTATTCATAAACTTGATGATGGTGAGCTCGTCCCTCCTGTTTTAGTTCAACTCAACCACTGTGAGCTTGAGGGCATCAGAGGACGCGTCAAGATGGGAACTGTCGATGTCTCTATCTTTAATGGAGATGTTAGAGGTGGTTTTTTTGAGATTGATACGATAACGAAAGTGATGCGAATCAGAGCTGAAGAAATCCGTGTTAAACAGGTAAATACAGAGGTTTTCTTGAGAGAGACAACTCCTCTTATGACTGATCTCGAGAGGGCTCAGGCCCCAATCGATAAAACGCTCAGCTATCAGCATACTTACCTACAAGGAGAAGACTTTTGGTGGCTCGGCGATGCTTTTGGCAGTCAACGGCTAAATACCACTTCCTATCAACGAGACCAACTCAATCTAAAGTCTTGGGTCCTCGATCTTACACCGGATGGAGTCCCACATGCTCGTGGTCATATCCAGGCTCACCTCCAAGCAATAGAGCGCTATATTGAACCTTGGGGCCTAGATAGGTTCGTGCGAGGAGAGGTTAAAGCGCTTGGAGAGCTCAACGGACCACTTGATGACCCTGCCACTCGAGGCCTCAATCTTGAGGGTCAGCTCTTTGTTCCTCAAGTGGGGAGTCTTCGCTTCCAAGTCGATGGTCAAAAAACGAGATCTAGCCTCGTCAGTCTCTCTAGAGGTCGAGTGTGGAGCCAACTCGGAGATCTAGGACTGAGAGGCAACTTTGATCTCACTCGTCGTCTCGGGACACTTTATCTCAAAGCGAACGAACTCATTTGGTCATCTGTCACTAATCTACCCAGTCAATGGTCTCGTTGGGAGCAAAGCGCTTTTGGAGATGTGGCGATTAAGCTACGGCCTCACTACGACATCAACTCACAGAATATATTAGTCGACCGGCCCTTCGCGATCGGTGCCGAGGTAGACTTAAGCGCTAGCGGTCCTCGGCGGGTTCACCTCAAGGGACGCGCTAGTCTCGCCGCTGATACTCTTCACCTTCATCAAAGTTTAATAGAGATTCATAAACCTGAGGACTCATTACACACTAAGCCGAGACAATCCATTGCCGCGCAGGGAACCTTAAACCTCTCCCAAAAGACCATTGATGGTCACTTCAAGCTAAGAGGCGATATTAAGCCTAATAGTCTTCCCCCTCTCAAGTTACCTCTTCAAGCCAAACTTGACCTCCAGGCGCAAGTAAGTGGATCCTTAAGCGCTCCAAAATTAAGTGGGAAGCTGAGAGCCTTAGAAGTAAAGAGTGACATGGGGGGCTATCCATGGAGGCTTACCTCTCTTCAGAGCCACTTCTCGTTCACTGACAAGATACTCAAGCTGTGGAAAAGTGAAATGAAGACCCGACAGGGGTCTGCCCGTTTCAAATTACATCTCCCGCTCCATCAACCTCTTCAGTCAACAGGTTGGATACAGCTCAAAGAGCTATATGTAGACCTAAGCCCTCTTAACATCCTCTTCTCCTCATCGATCAATGGTGTCGTCTGCACCCGTGACTCCAACGGCTGTCCGAGCTTAATCAAGCGCTTTCCTTTATCCAAGTCAGCAGCGCGAGATTCTTGTATAGCGACACTTTACGGTAAAGAGTCCAAACCTACTATCTCTACATTGAAGCCATCAAAGAGAGCGACTCCCTCTTCAATGAGTCAGGCGGAGACTTGTCTCTCACTACGTAAATTAAAATTCTTTGGAGTCGATTTTCGCGAGCTAGAACTCAACACCTCGATACGTCCTAAGCTAATCAAGATAAGGCGAGGTCGATTGTGGAAGAGTCGTCGGTTACTCTTCGACCTTCAAGGTCAACTTGAAGATCCTCTCTCTATCGATCCCAAGCTCAATATCTCCCTCAAACTTCTCCATTTCCCTCTCCAATTAGCGCAGAAATTTATTGATGATCCTCCGCTGTCGTTGCGTACTCTTTATGGAACAGCAAGTGGAGAATTAATAGTGCGAGGCTCGCTGACCAAGCCCGAAGGGCGAGGTGAGTTCTCTATTGACCGAGTCAGCACAAAAGTCGACTTTGGCTCAAAAATACCTACGCAGCTCACTCTCGGCAGAGCCCAATTAGAGCTTGACCTCTTGAGCGACCGAATCAGCGCTAAAGGACACCTCGGTCAACATATTTGGTTAGATGGAGAATATCTCATTAAGAGGCCTGAACTCAGCGTCGGTTTAGATCTCTACAGCTTAGGCTTAAGTATGCTCTACGCTCCAACAAACGGAGAAAGAAGCTACCGTGGAGAGCTTAAAGACATTATAAAGGACTTTGAAGAAAGCGCTAATGCCCCTTTTGCTCTAGCCCCGCTCTCACTCTCTGATCCTAATTTATCATTGCAGGTGATCGGTTTGGGAGATGACCTCTATTGTGATTGGACGGAGCGTCGATTACCTCTCGGTCAGCTTATTCGCTTCGGCGTTCAAGGTAGGGCTCAACTCACTTGGCTACTCGAAAAAGATCAGAGCCCTAAAATCGATCTCGACCTCGACTCCACCAGGGTTGATTATTGGCTTCGAGATGTTGGAGGGGAAGTGATAAGACATGAAGCGACCGATCGTTGTTTAGATCGCTGTCGCCTCAGGCAAAACCACCAAGATCTAAAAGATAAAGTGAGCAATACGATCTCGAGTGACCTCCCTCGCTCTGCACAATGCCCCTCTCTCAGCCTCAATACCCCGAGCGCTTATCATATAGAGATCAGCGGAAAAGAAAGTTTTGGTGACACCGTATGGGTGAACCCCCAAAAACGATGGAGTTATTCAGGTCTTAAAACGACTCAGTTACAGAAAGCCTCACAGAAAGGGCACTGTTCGGCTCTCTCCTTTATCGGATCTAGACCCCAAGAGCTCGTCACTCTGATGCCCATCATCTTAGAGAGTGAAGGTCAGCGTTTAGAGCTGAGGTTTGGCCTCACCAATGGACAAACGGTAGGGTGTCTTACCGGTTTGATGCGACTCAATATCCTCACTCCTTTTCTGAGAGATATCTATCAACAGGTGGATGGGTCGCTCTCTCTTCAGACCTCATTCAGCGGTCCTCTGAGCTCAATACAGCTAGGAGGAGAGGCCCAACTTTCCTCTCTAGATCTACTCTCACCTCGCGTCAAGCTATTAGGAGATATTCATTTAGTAGAGCCGGTGTGGTTTAAGCTAAATCGCTTACCTCAGGGAGGGACCGAGGTCACTTTGAGAGACAAGAACAACCTCTCTGTGACCCGTAATGCAGGAGATATTAACATCAATGACCTCTCGGTACAGTTACCCCGATTCAGCTTACAGGAGCTCACCGTAGAGTTTAATGCGCCTCAAGTTGATATTAAACTGCCTCAAATGCTCCGCGCTTCACTCAAGTTTGATGAGATGAGATTCAATATGTCGCTCCCTAATCAAGTCTCTCTCTCTGAAGAGAGTGATCAGAAGAGCCTCACCGAAGATCAACCACGAGAATACACATCTCAAGCGAGACTTGACCTCTCAGGGGACGTTAAGGTGATACGCGCAGTTTATCATGCCGACTTCCTAAGTATTGATAAAACTTTTTATCAGGGGGGTCTGAATATGCTCTCCGGACAAACTGCCGTGGAGACATTGAGCGTCTTTGAACGCACCCCCATCCTCAAGCGACTCTTTCTTGACCTCCGTATCGAAGGCGATAATGACATCCTCGTTAAGAGTAAGATCGCTGATTTAACCAAGCTCGACCTAGAGCTTAATTTTGACCTCAAAATGAGAGGCAAACTGATCTCCGAGCGAGGTGATTTGGTCCAAGACCGACTCACCTTAAGCGGCTATGTTGATGCTCTTGAGGGCTCCACTCTCTCTATCTCTAATAATCCCTTCGAAATCTCTCACGCCAAGGTTCTCTTCGGTGGGGAGATTGGCGAAGACTCTCAGACGAGTGATTTCCTATTCGCTGACCTGGTCGCGAGTCACACCTATCGTATCCCTCCCACAGGTACGAGTAATCGCCAAATCAACTTCGACCAAACTCTAAGTACTGATCTCATCGACGAAGAAGTAATGCTCACTGGTCAGCTAAAGATGCCTACCCAAGAGAGCCCCTTTCAAGTTGACTTTGATCTGACTAGTCAGAGTGGACGGAGTCGCATCGAGATCCTCAATCTCATCCTCTTTGGTAATTATCCATCCGGTTTGAGCGTACTCGATAACACTCAACCGGCGACCGGTTTGCTTCTCTCTCCTGTGCTTAATTTTATCGAGAAGCCGATCGCTGACTCTCTTGGCCTAGACAACTTGAGTCTCACCCCAGATAGCAGCAGCCTCTTCATTGATGTCGACAAGGTCTTCTCTAGACGACTGAGGTTCAACTTACGCACCCAAATCGGTGAGGTAGACCCTAATACACCTCAGTCACTCTTCTTAGAGTACAAAATCAACAATCTGTTCGCCGGCGAGATCACCGCCGAACAGCGAGGAGACATCGCCACTGGTAGTGGCCGTTTACGACTTAGGCTGAGCTGGGACTGATACGATGAAACAGCCGCTCTTCTCCTCAACGTTTATCGGTCTTACGCTCACCTCACTCATCTCCTGGTTATTACTCTTTATGTCATCAGGCTTCGCCCAAAGTATCACCACACTAGAGACAAGCTCTAATGAGGGTCAGAGAGCGTTAGGTGAGGTCTGTAATCAAGAGAATATTGATCCGATTAGGTTCTCTCGTTCTCGAGGACAACCATGGCAAATAAAAGCCGATATCTCAGCCTATAGTCAACGATCTATCGGCGAGGTCATCCTTCACTGTGAGATCAGTCAGTGCGCAGATGAGAGATCTATCTTGGAGCTGATTCGCTTTATTCAAGTCCCGCGCTATCAACGGATCAATGAGCAAGACTTAGAGGCGAGTTGGTCAAGAATGATGGCCCTCGGATTCTTTGAACCGGAGTCGTTTTTCATACTAGAAGATACCATGCTCGCTAGTGATGAAGAACCGATTACCCTTAGAATATGCGCTCTCTCAGCGCCGATCATCGAATCGATTGAAATCCATTATCGATCTTGGATGAGCGCGCTCTATCCTAAACAGTTTTTGAGTGAGATACAGAAACGGCTCAACCTACAAAGAGGAGGTCGACTCCCCCGATCTTCTCAGCTACTCAGACGACAAGAGGAGCAGCTTAAATCTTCCTATACTCGTCTTGGTTACCAAAATGTCCAAGTTAGCTTGATTCCCGTATACCAGGATGAAGCGAAGCGACGAGTGAAACTAGAGGTCCATGTTCAAGAGGGACAGCGGCCCAGACTCGGAGCGCCTCTCATTGAGCTGATCGACCAAGATTTAAGTCAAGAAGAGCTAGTCAGCGAACATAGGCGAATCACCCGAGCGATCGCTCCTGATCTATTTTATGACGTTTTTGAAGACTTCTTCTCGATTTTTGGGATCGGCCACTATGATCGAAGAGAGACAAGGCAGAGAGCTGATGATTTCGAGCGAGAGATTCGAGAGCATGGGTGGGTGTCAGCCCGAGTAAAAGTCATCGGTGATGAGCTATTCCAAGAGAAAATGAGCCCGGTAATCACTTTAAAGCGAGGTCCTAAGCTCCTCACTACCTTTGAGGGTCATCAGGCGATCAGTACACAGCAGCTAGAGCGGGTACTCACCTTTAAGGAGAGTGGGGTGATAGATGAAGTAGAGCTTGAGGCGAGCCGAAAAAATATCGTAGATCTATTCAAATCTGCCTCCTATTACTATGTGAAGGTCGAATCTTCTCTTCGCAGATTAGAGAATGATGATCGAGGACAAATTGAAGCTAAATTCATCATCGATGAAGGGCCACAAGTCTATCTCAGTCAAGTCATCACTCGAGGTGTCAGCTCTCCGCACTTAGATGACTTATCCAAGGTGATCAAGAGTAGAGGCGTGGCGGCTAACGGAGTGATCGGTACTTTTGGTGCATCATCGGGGATCCTACAGGAAGCAACCTTGAGGCAAGATCTTCGAGCCATCATTCAAAGATATCGGTCATTAGGCTATTCTAAGGTGAGCCTCCGTTGCGCCTCTCCAGACTCTAGTCGATTATTTAGAGCTGAAAGGTCGCCAAATCTCTCCAGCTTCGACTTATGGTCAACAGATATTAACAGTCATATCTGTTATCGAGTGATCTCTGATCACAAAGTACGCGCTCAGAGAAGACTCTTGACGCTCTTGATAGAGGTGAATGAAGGTCAGCGGACTCGACTCAATTTCGCTGATTTTTATCCCTTTGATCAGACCATGGATCAGCAGAGAGCAGACGAACGAGATAATCTACTCCGAGGTTTAGAGCTCATCGATGACCTTGGTCAACCGATCACCGAAGCGGGTTTCAGCCAAGATAAGCTCAACCTGTTGAGTAACTTCTTATTGCTCTCATTGAAAGAGCGCGGATATCTCCGAGCTAAAGTTCAACCGATGTGTCAGCTCAAAGTGGGGAGAGCGGAGCTGAGTGAGCCCAAGCTATGTAATCTTGAAGAGCTCTATGGTCAAGTGATCGAACGTCTCTCTTTCACTGCGGAGCTCGGACCAAAAGCAGAGGTAAATGGATTATTAATTCATGGTCAATTACTGACAAAAGAGGAAGTCATTCGCCGAGAGATCTTACTTAAGTCGGGCCAACCGCTCAGCGCTGAGGCTCTCCTGCTCAGTCAGAGTAACCTTCGCGGCTTGGGGCTCTTTCGATCAGTGACCCTAAAGCCCATCGGACTCGGTGCGGCCCCACAGACCTCCATCGTTGAACCGGTCACTCTCGTCCTTAACGTCGAAGAGAACCTCCCTTGGCTGCTCGACGGCTACTTTGGGCTTAGGCTCACCGATGAAGCGATCACCACAGATCTACAAGGTCTCAACCTCCTCTACACGAGCGCTCTGACCATCAGACATCGTAATGTTACCGGGAGAGGTTGGGAGCTTGGAGGTGGTGTGAGCCATGATAACTTGCTCTTTAACCCCACCGATATAGAGGGCGACAATGCCTCTTGGGCGATTGGTCCATTCTTTAAGAACCCACGTCTCTTCGACAGCTACATACAGCTCTTCTCTGAGCTGATCTTTGAGCAAGGACTCAGCACTCAGCGTACTTCTTATTTACAGCGTGTGAGAGGGAAGAGCACGCTGAGCTATAATTTTTATAATCTCTCTTTTCCTGAACGGTGGGGGCAAGGATTGACCTTCGAGCTTGAGCTTGAAGCGAAGATGGAGAGGCAGCGACCGCTCACTAGATACAGCGAACGGAGAGCGTTCAGCGAGTCAACTCCCTCCTTCAACTTCGCGCCGACGATCGTATATGATCAAAGAGATAATCCGATTCACCCGACCAGAGGTTTTTATCTGACCGCTGGAGTAGACTTTTTAGGGAGTCAACAGCTCTTTGAAGGCGTAATTTCTTACAAAGAGACCCTCAGCGCTCAGTGGGTAGGGAATTGGTTTCGGAGGCAACTCCTCTTTGTACCAACGATTAAACTAGGTGCTGTTCAAAGCTCACTCACCGACTCGCAACTCACTTTAAGCAGCGCTGACTTCCTATTCTCGGCGGGTGGAGATGGCGTGATCTATCCTGTCCGAGGATATCCCATCGCGGTGATCAACACCTGTACCAAAGCGAACCGCACCCTCGGGCAATGCGACACCTTAGGTGAAGCGCTCACCCCAGACCCTAGTGACCTCATTAACTTTGCCGGACGAGCGATCATCAATATGAGTGTAGAGGCCAGATTTCCGAGTTTTATCCTCTCTAAGCTGTGGCTAGCTACCTTCGGTGACCTAGGTGCGGTCAGCGACGGATTAACTCGCTTCGATACTCACAGTTTCTATCCTAGCATCGGAGGCGGTATAAGATACCTCCTACCCGGACAAGTTCCGCTCCGCTTTGATATCGCCTACCCTCTTCGAGAGACCGCTTTCAGCGCTCAATCTCTTGGATATCACTTTAACTTCTTCTATGTTCTATAGACTTGTTGACGTTCCCTCTCTAGACTACATTATGTTGACATAGATATGGCGAGGGTTTGATCCGTACACATATCAATCAATAAAGCGAATACGTTTGATTCTAATTCTTTGGGAGCTCTTCATGCGACACTTGGCCTCTCGCTGCCTCTTGACAGCGACCTCTTCTATCCTTCTCTTCACGTTGAGCTTTAACGCACAGGCAGCCCCTCCGAGCAGCGCGCCACCACCTTTAAGCCTCTTACAAGGAGAGTCTCCACTCTACGAGATACATCGTTCACCGAGCGCTCAAATGGATGACCCTGACCTCGTTCGCGAGCTCGCTGAAGAAGAGACCTTAGTTGACCTGCAAAATATCGAGTATAGTAATGACGCGCTCTCATCGGGACGAGGCGTACTTCTCAGTCTTGTACCCGGTGCAGGTTGGTCTTTAATCTACGCAAATCGTCGCGCTCAGGGGGTTCTAATAATCCTCGGTGCTACAGTTGGATATGGCATGGGTGTCGCTTATCTCGCTGGGGTCTTCGACGAAAACGCAGAGCGTCGTTGCGTACTCACCGACTCCTCTAGGAATTCCATCTTTGTTGGACTTAAATATTGCAGCCCCGATAGCCCGATCGATCCTATGAATGCAAACGCGACTAGACCTTCATATGACCCTTATTTGTATAAGAATGACGCCACTAACGACCCAGAGCTCAGAGTGATCCTTAAAGGAGATCAACCTCAACCACCCACCTCATATCGTATCCCTCTCTACTCGGAGGTGAGTGAGCTCTACAAGGAGCAAAAGCGAGGGTCTGACTATAATGGCGCTAAAACTGGACAGATTATCCTCGCGAGCACCTATGCGGTGACCACGCTTATCAGTGCGATTTGGACCAGTTTGGAGATCAAGGATCAAAATAAAGAGCTACGTAAACAAATCGAGTCGACCGCTCAAGGCCCCCGACCTGTAGACCGCTCCTCGACGACGGTCAGCGCCATCCGTCCTTCCTTCCAGTATAATGGTCAACAGACGATGATGGGTCTGGGTGCGCAGTTCTAAAAGGTTAGATCAGCTCTCATTTGCCTCAGGGTCAAGAGGAGAGAGAGGGGTCACAATCTCCCCTACTAAACGATATCTCCTCTCACACTCCTCACAAGAAGCGACTTGCTCCTCAGCGATCGATGAGCTCTTGAAGTTGAGCTTCACACCACAATAGCATGCCCATGCTTTGACTCGAGCTGGGTTTCCATAGACGAGGGCAAAGTCAGGGACGTCTTTAGTCACTACCGCGCCAGCACCTACAAAACAGTAACGGCCTAGTGAATGCCCACAGACGATTGTAGCGTTGGCACCGATAGAAGCCCCCCGACCCACTCGAGTCACTGAATAGGCGTCCCGCCTAGGATAATGACTTCGCGGCGTCCCTACATTAGTGAAGACCATCGAGGGCCCACAGAAGACATCATCCTCGAGGATCACGCCAGCATAGATCGATACGTTATTTTGAACCTTCACGTTATTACCGATTTTCACCCCTCTCTCAATCACAACATTTTGTCCAAAGCTACATCGCTCTCCTATCGTGAGAGGTCCGAGCAACTTACTAAAATGCCAAATTCTAGTTTTAGCCCCTATCTCTACCGCGCCAGAGACCTCCACACTCGGGTGTAAGGTCACGCTCGGGTCGATGGTCGCCGATGAAGGCTGGCTCGCGACACCGAATCGCTGAGCTCTCCTCATTAAATTCATAGCAACCAACCACTGAGCCGCTCTGAGCTCTTCAAGGTCTGTTTCCTGATCTGCAAGAGATAGATCTATCGGCCCTTCATAGCCAAGTAGAGAGACCGAGAGCGGGGCCTCAGTCATCGTGATAATCATCTCTAATGTCCACTCTTGACTCTTCAAAAAATAAGAGCCCTCTCCACTGTGGTGGTGATGGCACCTAGCCTCTTCTGGTATCGTTGGAGGGAGCATACTTAAAATACTTAAGAGGCATCTCCCAAAGAGGAGGCGGTCTCGTGAAGGGAACAGATCGCTCGGCAAACAGAACTCAAGCCGCAACTGTTGTGGGAAACGACAGGTCTCGCTAGGAGTCTTTAAAGAAAGAGCAAGTCCTTTAGGAGAGAGGCGGATCTCAGCGCAGCTAGTGAGCTGCTCTACTGTCATTAAACTCTCAATGACATCTCTTGACACACCATCTCCTTGAGTGATCGATCGCTGCATATCATATACTTTCTATTGGACTGATAGGGTGAAGCGTTTATCCTTCGCTGAGGATTAAAACTCGCCTCCAAATAAGAACTGGCCACCGGTCTCTGAACGCTTGCGGTCGGTAGAGTGAGGGTGGGCATACTCTGTAGGCTCAGTCCCCCGAAGGTAATATAATGTTGTAGGTTTATCAGTATCAGGATGTGCGAGAAGACCTTGTTTTGAGTCTACTTGAGCGCTGATCACAGACTCAGGCATCTCTCTCCACTTTCCTGCTTTCCACCCCGACCGATTTAGGAACTCCAAGAGAATAGGCGCCGCGCTTCTGCCGCCTGCCTCTTTCTTACCCAGACTTCGGGGAGCATCATAGCCTACCCACACACCAAAGGTGAGGTGAGGCAAAGAGCCGATGAACCAAGCATCTTTAGAGTCATTGGAGGTTCCAGTTTTTCCGATGATCTCTCCTTTAAACTTTCGTAAGCGTCGCCCACTCCCATGAGTAACGACCCCCCTTAACAGTCTCTGAATCAGCCAAGCCACATCTTCACTCAGCGCTGGACTGAGAGCGGGTGGATCAGACCAATCTAAGCTAGACTTCTCTCCTCGTAGAGCGCTCAACGGATTAACCTCGACCTCACTCACGACCCTCGGGTCGGTGTAGCCTCCATCTGCTGCAAAAGTCGCATAAGCGTTAACAAGCTCCAAAAGACTCAGCTCACTTGAACCGAGGGCTAAAGTGAGATTATCTATCAACTCTGCGTCTTTAAGGCCAACCCGCCGAGCAAAATCGGTCACTTCTCCCAACCCTACAGCGTCAGCTAATCTGACCGCTACGCTATTAATCGATTTAGCCAAAGCGGTCTTTAAGAGCACTTGCCCAATATATTTCCCATTATAGTTCTTAGGGATCCAACGCCGCCCCCCACCTAATGACCATGTCTCAGGTGCGTCTAGGAGCGAAGAACCTAGAGTGAAACGACGTGATTCGAGCGCCGCTCCGTAGACAAATGGCTTAAAGGCACTCCCCGGCTGTCTACGAGCTTGAGTCGCTCGATTGAAAGCGCTCTCTGAAAAGCTATATCCCCCTACCATCGCTAACACCTCTCTAGTGTGAGGATCTAAGGCGAGAAGGGCGGCTTGAGGTAAATAGAGATGAGCCCTCATCACCGCTGGATATCGTGGTCCATCATAGCTGAGATAGACTGAGTAGAGGTCTCCTACCTTAGGTGATTCTTTAAGCCTCTTTTGACCTACTTTATGGAGGATCGCCTCTCCTACTCCAAAACTGAGTTTTACTCTCTTTTGGGTGTCGATCTCTGTGACTAGACCAACAACTCGTCTATTGAGCGGAGGTGGCTCTCCTGCTCTTTTTTTCTGCTCTCGACCGAGCCAATGCTCTCTTTGCTTGGGCTTGAGTCGCCGTAAAGGACGATCGAGTTTCTGTCGTCGATCAAGAGCGCTTAACCCCTCTCTTACAGCCTCTTGCGCAGCCTCTTGCAAGCGATGGTCAAGCGTTGTCTTAATGGTGAGGCCTCCGGTCTTCAACCCTACCTGTCCATAATGAGAAGACACTGTGTCTCCCACATAGTGTACCCACCATTGTGCGCTCTCTTGAGAAACTTTGGGAAGAGGAGCGATCTCGAGTGGGGCCTCTAATAAGCGAGAATACTCCTCTTCTGAGATCATATTATTTTGCGACATTTCACGCAGTACATACGCTCTCCGCCTCAGCGCTGAATCTGGATGCCGTCGCGGCGAGTGCCTCTCGGGAGACTGAATCAGCCCGGCGAGGGTAGCTGATTGTAGAATATCTAGCTCATGGGCATGCTTAGCGAAATAATATCGAGCAGCTTCTTCTATTCCATATCGACCATGTCCAAAATAGATCGTGTTCAAGTACATACTGAGTATGTCATCTTTGGAGAACGCTGACTCTATCCTTCGGGTGAGGATCACCTCTCTCACTTTTCTAGCTAAAGTCTTCTCTTGAGTGAGGAGGATGTTTTTAACCGTCTGCTGAGTGATCGTACTTCCGCTCCCTTTCAATCGCCCAGCGCGTATACTGTTATAGACGGCTCTCAACATCCCCCAATAATCTAGGCCTTGATGCTCGTAGAAATCAGCATCTTCGGCTGATAGTAGAGCTTTAACCATATTCGACGAGATCTCGCTGAAAGGAACGATCGTACGTCGTACCTCAAAGAATCTACCTAGCTGTACTCCTTCACGATCTAGGACTCTAGACATCTGCGGAGGCGTATAGTCTCCTAATGACTTATAATCTGGTAGATCACGACCAAAGTACCACATTAAACTCAAGATCATGATGATCGCTAAGAGACCTGTGGTAAATGTAAAGTAGAGTAAGAGTCTCCATCGTCCCCTCTTCACTGTTATCGAAGAGATCTCGGTGCTCTTCTTAGGGCCATCGTTATGATGAGTGCTTTGGGGGTTCGACATTCGGAGTCTACTCCTTAATGTTCACGCTGAAAATGAACGGAGGCATAAATTAAATGCTCTCTTTATCTTTAAGTCTAACAGTTGCGAGCTGATTAGAGCATAGTTCGTTGAGAAGGACTTTGTCTCAAAGCTCTAGTTGAGAATCATTAAAAAATTGTCAATACTGCCCTTGGAGAATCTGTCTAGAGGTTATGTGCTATGCTAAAAATGTCTCTATTAACATGGAGAGTCTCATTTGAAAACGTCACAGTATAGCAGTTTAGGTATTATAAAAAGGACGTGACATGAAGTATTCTTGCCCTCATTGCGGCACCGCTAAAGAGGTTGATTTATCCTCGATACCCCCTCAAGGAATCGAGCTTCAGTGCTTTAATTGTTTCAATGACTTTCATGTCTCCGCTCCAGCCGCGGCCTCTTCCGCCTCAAGTGATGAGATATCCTCAACGCCTTCATTGCGTGACAATCTCTTCTCTGGTACGGGAGGCTTTGGCTTTGACCTTGACTCTGATCAACACAAAAATACATCAGATCTGTCAGCAAAGAAGACATCAATTCCCCTTCAGGGAGACTTACCCCAGCTCGTCTCTGAGAATAAGGGAGTGCTGAAGACATTTACTCCTCCTCCGGTGATGACACCGCCACCGCCTCCGGTGATGACACCGCCACCGCCTCCGGTGATGACACCGCCACCGCCTCCGGTGATGACACCGCCACCGCCTCCGGTGATGACACCGCCACCGCCTCCGGTGATGACACCGCCACCGCCTATGGAAGAGCCAACAATGGTCCAATCGGCGCCTCCCGAGTTACCTGAGCTCTACGCGGTCCAATCGGCGCCTCCCGAGTCGCCTGAGCTCTATGCAGTTCAATCGGCGCCTCCCGAGTCGCCTGAGCTCTATGCGGTTCAATCGGCGCCTCCCGAGTCGCCTGAGCTCTATGCGGTTCAATCGGCGCCTCCCGAGTCACCTGAGCTCAGCGCGATACAGTCTGGTTCTCCATTGTCGCCCGAGCTTAAAGCGGTACAGTCCGGCTCTCCATTGTCACCCGAGCTTAAAGCGACCGGTACAGTAGAATCTACCTTAATCACAGACTTACAATTTGGTGGGCTAAACGACCTCTTTGATCAAGGAGAAGAAGAGGTGGAGACCCTCTTTGATAGTTCCCCTCAAGCAAGAGAAGAGCTGTTCAATACCCACTCAGGGAACTCTCCCTTTAGTCAACAAACCTCTCCCATGAACGATGAGAGCTTCTCACACCAAGCTCCCCCCAATGACAGCTTCTTCGATTTTGGCGTTGATCGTGACTTTGACTATCATCAACCCTCAAGCTCATCAGCCTCTCTACCTCAAGAAGAGCTCTCTCCTCTTGAACCCTCGCCTCAAGAACCTCTAGAGACGGTAGAAGAGCTCCCCATTGATGCCAACGCTATTGTCTTTGATATGGGGACCGAAGCTCCTAAAGAGTTGGAGGAACAGCAGACTAATCAGCTAGAGGCTGACCTCATGTCGATCAATGTAGAGGAAGATGATCTACAGGAGCTACAAGAGAGTGAGCACCCTACAGAGGTTACTGAGTCTACCAAAGAAGATGAAGACCCTACAAACAATGATGACTCTCCCCGTCGTAATCAGT
Source organism: uncultured bacterium (assembly GCA_943788935.1). Lineage (GTDB taxonomy): Bacteria > Myxococcota_A > Bradymonadia > UBA7976 > VGTA01 > CAKZRU01. Next base: position 371,662 of record CALSSE010000005.1, read on the forward strand.
GGTTACTGTTGATCGCCTGCTTCTTAATCGGTTTTGGTGGCTACATATATACTCAACAACCTGAGCTCTTAGGAGGGTTGCTAGAACAAGACCCCTCTGCAGGCCAAGTCACTCGCCGAGGTATCCAGAGATCTTCACCCTCAGAAGGGCAAAGAGGCACAGGAGACCAAAGAGCTCTTGGCCGAAGTGAAGAGACCTCATCTCAGCTCCGTGAAGTCGCGAAAGCTGCTAAGGGACAGCGTTCATCGCAGCGCACTCCGGTCATAGCAAATACCACATCAGCGCCTCTCCCTAAAAAAGAGACCTCGCCTCAAAAAGCGATCTCGCCTCAAAAAGCGATCTCGCCCCAAAAAGCGATCTCGCCCCAAAAAGCAACCTCGCTCCAAAAATCGATCTCTCCTAAGCCGACTACCCCTCAGAAAGAGTCAAGGTCTAACTCATGGTTTGAGCTAAGTAATGGACTGAAATCAGCCTTCAAGACAGATGACCTCGCAGAAGCTGATGCTTATGCTGAGACCCTCAAGAGGCCTTCCTCTTTAGATGCCGAAGGCTTTAATGATATCGCTCAGAGAATGAAAAATAATAAGAAGCTCTCTTCCGTTCAACGAGCTGAAACACTCTCCTTAGGAGCTTTGCACTTTAATAAGCCTAAAGCGATTTGGGCTCGAGATGCGCTCACCGCCGCTTCCAAGATTGATCCAGCGACTGCCCAAACTCCTGAAGGAGAGAGAGCGTTAACCGCGACTCATCTCATCCACGGTGTCGATGGTGCTCAAGAGCATGCCATCGCCATTGGTCTAGCCCGTCCCAGAGACGCTAGCGCTCAAGAGCTCATGGCCTATGCCTATTTACAGAGAGGACAGACTAAGAGAGCACAAGCCGCTTTTAATCGCGCCCATACACTCGATTCATCTAAAGCACAAGCGCAGCAAAAGTTCGCTGAAGTCGCCATCCAAAATGGGGATATTCCCCAAGCACGGGGAGCTCTAAAGCAGCTGCTCAAGAGCGGCTATAGTAGTCCCTCGACCCATCGGTCTCTCGCCGAGGTCAATCTAAGAGATGATCAACCGGGCAAGGCTTTTGGTTGGATCAATAACCTCTTCCAAGCCCCTCCTGAGCGTTTTTCAAAGAAGGAGAGCGCCCAAGTGATGACTACCTTCGCTCAGGTAATGGATAGTGAAATCGCTAGACGACGGTCAAGCAAAGAGAAGAGGACTGATGCTGAAGAATCTATCTTGATGAGTCAAGAACAGGCGAAGCAGGCTGCACTACGCTCTGCCATCCAAAAAAACCCTAATCATGCCTATAATTTAAAGCGACTCATTGGTAGTGCTGTCGCTTCAAAGAACTGGAAACGTGCGCTCCGAGAAGTGGAGAATGCACAATCTAAATCGGGAGGTTCTGTTCTATTGTCTCTCAAAGAAGCCGAGCTACTCAAGAAACTTGAACGAAATGATAAGGCGCTCAAGAAGCTCAAAGAGACGGTCAAGCGATTCCCTAATGACACTCGACCTCATCTAGCTATGGGTCAAGAGCATATTAATAAGCGTGAATATACCAAAGCGAGACGCTCTTTTGAGCGCGCTCGAAAAGTCTCACCGAGCGATCCTCAACCGATTCTCGCCTTAACGGATTTACTCATCAAAGAGGCGAGGGTAAAAGAGGCCCAAACGTATCTCAATCGAGAGATCAGTCAACGACCTTGGTCATCTGTGCTACATAATGGTTTTGGAGATATTAAGCTCAAGATCGCTCAAACAAGTGGCCAAAAGCGTTTCTATAATGAAGCGAGAGAGTCTTATGATAAGGCTTTGGAGATCAATCCTAGCAATCATGAAGCGAGAGCTCAGCGCGTCCGAGCGCTCCTTAAACTTGATGAGCCTCAAAAAGCGCTCACCGATCTAGAATGGCTTGAGAAGCAACGTTATCTTGGTGATCTCAGCTTCGAGTTTGGGAGAGCGCAGCAAGCGTTAGGGAGACCCAAAAAAGCACAACGTTATTATGAAAAAGTCCTCGAACGAGATCGAGAGCACCTCGATGCCTTACGCTCTATGGGATCGATTATGCAAGCCTCTAAGAACACCGCTAAAGCGAAGCAGTTTTATGAGCAAGCCTTAGCCGTCGACCCCAGAGACTCAGAGACTCGCTTTGCCCTCGGTACATTACAGCTCAGTGAGCAAGATGCGGGTATGGCCGTGGAGCATCTGAGAGTCGCCTCTGAGATTAAACCACAGGACCCTAAACTACATTATTGGTATGGGCGCGCGCTTGAATCTAATGGCAGTGAAATCAAGTCAGAACAGCTACGAAATGCTTATGAGAGCGCGGCGATGCTCATTAATCAGTCAGAGGGTACCTCCAAAGAGCTCTGTGATATTCATTTCCGCGTCGGCGTGGTTCATTCACAGCAAGCGAAAGAGCTAAGTCTCGCCTTAGATGACTTCACTAAAGCGTCGAAATGTGCGCCCAAGAGAGCTGATGTTTGGACTAAGCTCGCCGGTGTTTATCACAAGATTGGTGACCAAAGATCGGTCATGAAACACTACAGGACAGCCTTAAAGAACAATCCGAGGTATATCCCAGCGATCATCGGAACCGCGAGAGAGTATCTCAATCAGACTCCCGCTAAAACAAAACAGGCTCAACGCGCACTCAACCGTGTCTTAAAACTTAACAAACGTCACCCTGAAGCGACATACCGTCTCTGTACCCTCCATCAGTCTCGATCTCGTCGTAAAGCCAAACGGTACTGTAAGCGATATCTGAAGCTCGCTCCCCAGGGAGAATTTGTTGAGAGCGCGCGCGAGATCATTAGATCACTCTGAGAGGAGATCCTCTCTCGCCTTAACGATCATGTTAAGAGCTAAACCCCCTCTAGGATGATGATTAAACTCAATCATTATCAATGAAAACTAGTCGCTATTCACGCTCAACGGTTGAAACCTTGATCAGCTTCGGGTAAGCCTCACCTCATCTCAGCAAGTTTACATTAGCGTATGACGGTGAGGAGCCACAGCGATGCTTGATATCCGAAAAATAGACCAAGACCCCGAGACCTTTCAGAGCAGACTCGCCGCAAGAGGCTCAGATCTCTCCCTCTCTGAAGTGACTACCTTAAGCAAGCGTCGCCGAGAGCTTATTGTACGTACTGAAGAGCTCCGACATCAGAAGTCTGCTACCGAGTCTTCCATGAAGACCGCTGACAAAAAAGGTCCTGAGTTCGCGACCTTTCGTGATCAAATGCGTGAACTCTCTAAAGAGATTAAAGAACTAGCGCATACCCTCAAGGATGTAGAAGAGCAGCTCAACGCTGCTGTCTTACAGATCCCTAATCTCCCCGATGAAGATCTCCCTGTAGGCAACTCTGACACCGATAATCGAGCGGTTCGAGATGAGGGTACGAAACCAAGTTTCCCCTTTACTCCTAAAGAGCATTGGGAACTAGGTGAGCAACTTGGATATTTAGACTTTGAGCGGGCGGTAAAAGTCGCTCAATCTCGTTTCTCTGTCCTCAAAGGTCCTCTCGCGCGATTAGAACGTGCTTTAATTCAATTTATGCTCGACCTTCATACAGAGACGCATGGATATACTGAGCTCTTAACTCCTTTCCTCGTCAATTATGACTCCATGCAAGGCACCGGACAGTTTCCCAAGTTTAAGGAAGACGCCTTCATTTTGGAACGTGATCAGTTAGCCCTGATCCCCACAGCTGAAGTTCCGGTCACCAACCTCCATCGAGAAGAGATCCTCAATGGTGCTGAGATGCCGATTCGTTATACCGCTTACACTCCCTGTTTTCGTCGCGAGGCAGGGAGTTATGGACGAGATACACGAGGGCTCATTCGACAACATCAGTTTCAAAAAGTGGAGCTCGTACAGTTTGTAAGGCCAGAAGAGAGTGACGCCGCGCTAGAACAGCTCACCTCACACGCTGAAGAGGTGCTCAAGCGTCTCGGTCTGCATTATCGAGTGATGCTCTTATGTACTGGAGATCTGGGGTTCTCAGCAGCTAAGACTTATGACTTAGAGGTCTGGCTTCCTGGTCAAAATGCCTACCGAGAGATCAGCTCTTGCTCTAACTTCAGAGATTTTCAAGCTCGACGAGCCGGAATTCGATATCGCCCCGAGCCCAATGCGAAACCTCAGCTTTGTCACACGCTCAATGGATCTGGATTAGCGGTAGGTAGAACCTTGGTAGCAATCCTAGAGAACTACCAAAATGAAGATGGGAGCATCACTGTACCCGAAGTCCTCGTCGGCTATATGGGCGGAAAGACCGTGATCAAGTAATACTCAGCGATCTTCTCTTCATAATCAGAGTTCTTTATGATGATAAGTTGTCTGACGACAGACGCTAAATACTCAGCTTTGAATAATAAATCTGACGTCTAAAATTCTCCTAAAAAAATCTTGACCGAATCAGAGTTCTGAGCTAGTGTTTTCGAGGTTTGGAGGGGTGGCCGAGCGGCTTAAGGCAGCGGTCTTGAAAACCGCCGTAGGTTTATCCCTACCGTGGGTTCGAATCCCACCCCCTCCGCTCCACTTTGTTCTCTTAGGTCAGATATCTGTCAACCCACATATGACCGATCGCTAAGTTAATGATATGAAGAGAGCGCTTTCAAAGTTGGTTACTGAGCATTCTAATCGCAGAGATGATCAACACTATATGGAGATCGCTCTCAAGCTAGCTCTCGAAGCCGCAGAGCGTAATGAAGTGCCGGTGGGAGCTGTCGTTGTTCATCACTCACCAGAGACTGCAGAGCATCGAGTCATCGGTCTCGGATTCAATCTGAGAGAGTGTACCCATGACCCAACAGCTCATGCTGAGATTATCGCTATGCGTCGTGCAGCACAAGCGCTTGGGCAGTGGCGTCTCAATGAGTGTACGCTTTACGTCACTTTGGAGCCTTGCCCTATGTGTGCGGGAGCGATCGTTAACGCTCGAATTAAACGAGTTGTCTACGGCTGTGACGATCCTAAGGCAGGGGCTGTGAGATCGATCTATCAATTAATAGATGATCAGCGACTTAATCATCGCGCTCTCCTTGAATCAGGTGTTGAATCTGAGCGCTGCGCTAAGGTCCTCACTGATTTCTTTGCTCGTCGCCGCTCTGAAAATAAGGCAGAGAAGCAAGCTCGACGTGATCTCCTGCTACACTCTAAAGAATAATTATTGTCACTGCCGAATGCGCTAAACCTCCTTACTAAAAAAATATTTTAAGGAAATAGACTTCATCATCCTTCAGAGACCGACTTTATAATCTAGCACACTTTAAACTCTCGCTTGACGACCCCTCCTAAATATGAGAGTAATCTTTACCGCACGGAGGGGTGACCGAGTTGGTCTAAGGAGCGCGATTGGAAATCGCGTGTGCCTCAAAAGGGCACCGTGGGTTCGAATCCCACCCTCTCCGCTGGGCTGAACACTGATGACTGAGAACCGTGAATCCCGCCAGAGCCGGAAGGCAGCAACGGCAGCGGACCTCCAGGGTATCGGTGGGAAGCCCTTCTTTTTTTCTACTCCTCTCGTAAAAAAGTAGTCGAAACGTAAAAATATATAGCGGTGTGATCACTGATGTTAAGGTACCTATCACTGATTTTATAGCCCCAAAGATGACTTTTTGGAGCTTATACTCCGTTATCATTATAAATGATGATTTACACCACCCCGTCAGACAGTTTACACACTGATATCGTCCTTCACTGAATCCCTAGAGAGGAGCGGCTGTGTCTTATTTAGTCTTGGCGCGCAAATGGCGCCCCACACGATTTGATGATGTCGTCGGTCAACGTCATGTGACCCAGACATTACAGAATGCGATCCGACGAGAGCGTATCCCCCATGCGCTTTTATTTATAGGCAGCCGCGGAATCGGTAAAACCTCATGTGCTCGTATTCTGGCGAAAGCGCTCAATTGCCAAAGTGAGACGAAACCGGTCCCCACCCCTTGTGAAGAATGTACCTCTTGCCTGAGTATCAACCAAGGGAACGCAGTCGATGTATTCGAGATCGATGGAGCGAGCAATAATGGAGTAGAGCAAGTCAGAGAGCTACGTGAGTCGACTCGATTCCAGCCGGGTATTAGTCGCTTTAAGATCTATATTATAGACGAAGTGCACATGCTCTCGGTAGGCGCCTTTAATGCCCTATTAAAAACCTTAGAGGAGCCTCCACCACACGTAAAGTTCATCTTCGCGACCACCGAGCCTCATAAGATCCCTGATACGATTATCTCTCGCTGTCAACGCTTCGACTTTAAGCGCATTCGCTCCGTGGACATTGTCGACGCTCTCGAGAAGATCTGCCAAGCAGAGTCCGTCATCGCCGAGAGAGCGGCGCTTGAGCATGTCGCCCGAGAAGCGCAAGGCGGTATGCGTGACTCATTGTCCCTCTTGGATCAGCTCATCTCTTTCTGCGGTGAAGAGATCACCGAGAGTAAAACCAGAGATATCTTTGGGCTGAGCTCTCGGGAGATGATGCTCTCACTCATCGGAGCGACTTTACGTCAAGATGCCGCTGAGGTCATTAATCTGCTCGGTGATCATGCTGAAGCAGGCGCTGACTTAAAGCGACTCAGCGCTGAGCTTCTTGAGCTCTTACGAGACCTGATGGTGATCAAAGTACACTCAGAGCCACATAAAGTGCTCTCCGTACCCCCTTCTGAGTTAGAGGCGATGATTCATGCCGCTCAAGATCTCCAAGTAGGTGCGATACATCATGTATTTCAAACCCTCATTCAAAGAGCAGATGAGATCCAGCGCTCCGCTTATCCCAAACTTGTCTTAGAGATGGCGCTCATGCAGATGTGTCACCAAGCGGATACAGCGACTCTCAGCGAGGTCATGAATGGCCTGCTCTCTTTCGAGCAACACCTCAATGAAATAGGCCTCAACGCCGGACTCCCTCCTCTTAGTCCACCACCTCAATACCGTCCTCCTGCAGATCTTGGCCCGCGACGCCTGACGGCAGATCAAAATATGGAGAGAGGAGAAAACCCGAGTAAAAACGAGGGTTTTAATGAGGCGCAGCCACCCGCGACCACGGCTGCGTCTATGTCAGAGCGTTCAAGCGCTGACACTGGTCGCTCTTCAGAACCTTCCTCATCTTCTTCCACATCTTCTTCACAAGAGATGCTCTCTACTGAGTCTCCTCTAAACACACAAGAGACACAGCGGGTCAATCCTCAAGAGACACAGCGGGTCAATCCTCAAGAGACACAGCGGGTCAATCCTCAAGAGACACAGCGGGTCAATCCTCAAGAGACACAGCGGGTCAATCCTCAAGAGACACAGCGGGTCAATCCTCAAGAGACACAGCGGGTCAATCCTCAAGAGACACAGCGGGTCAATCCTCAAGAGGCTGAGCTCAGTTCTCAGCCAGAGTTAATGAGACCTCTCAATGGTCTACCAAAACACCCTCCTCTTCCGGCTGATCCACATCATATACCTCAGCGGGCAGAAGGCATGAGTGACCTTGTTTATGAGTGGATGACCCATTTCAATCGTTGGCTGGCTCAGCTTGACTCCTTTGTCGCTTCAGAGATGAGGATTAAAATGCGGTTCCTTCATTTAAGCCAAGACGATGAAATGGTACATCTAACATGGGGAGCGCCAGAAGAGCTACTCGCTACGTTCCAAGAGCAATATGATGTAGTGCGTCAGCAGCTCGCGCTCTCTGCTAACACTTTAGGACCGGCGCTCTTTGATCGACAGATCAGCACAGACAATCTCCACCTCACTTTAAGTCCACTCCCTCAAGACGCTCCAGAGTATCAACTGGAGGCTTTAACTGAATACGCTAAACGAAAAATAGCCATCGCTGCGACGAAAGAGATCGTCACCGTGATTGATACGACTTATATTAAGAGCTATCTAGAATCTATGGGTGGACAAGTTGTCTATGTCATCCCTCAATCTTTGAATCGTTAACCAAGTCATCAGAGTCATCAGAGTCATCAGAGTCATCAGAGTCATCAGAGTCATCAGAGACTAGAGGCATAACCATTATCATCTTCAGCGTCGATCTCTTATGCTCCACGCCACTCTTCATCACATCTTACATTCATTCACTTAACCACCGATCTCATAGGAGGCGAACATGGCAAAAGGTAATATTATGCTTCAGGCGCGACGAATGCAGTCGCAGATTCAACAGCTCCAAGAAGAGCTCAGCGAGCAAACTTTCGAAGGAGGCTCTGGCGGAGGTCTGGTTAAGGTGACCGCTGATGGACGACAAAAAGTCCGTAAAATCGATATTGATCCAGAGGCAATTGACCCCGAAGATTTAGGAGAGCTCGCCGACTTAGTAACCGCCGCGGTAAATATGGCGATCTCTGCTAGCTTAAGCCACTCCAAAGCTGAGATGAAGAAGATCACTGGAGGGCTCGCTCTCCCCGGAATGATCTGAGAAGACTTACGAGCAAGGGCTACCATGAATCACGCTGATCCTATTCAGAGACTTATCTTAGCCTTCTCTCGCTTACCTAGCGTTGGTGAGAAGACTGCAGCTCGCTTCACATTTTATCTACTTAACCGAGACCAAGAGGTGACCGAGGAGCTCTCCAACGCTCTCAACGCCCTTCATTCAACGGTACAATTTTGCTCTACCTGTGCTAATCTGAGCGCCCAAGATCCCTGCCGCTTCTGCGCGAGTGATAAACGTGACTCATCTCAGATCTGCGTCGTTGAAGATGTATCAGCGCTAATGGCGATTGAGAAAACCGGAGAATATAGGGGCCTCTACCATGTACTCCATGGAGTGATCTCACCATTTGAGGGTATCGGTCCCGATGATCTCAAAATAGCGGCATTACTCCGTCGGCTGCAAGGTCATGCGAAAGCGGACTCACTCAGCGATATGGAGGTCATTCTCGCCACTAATCCTAGCGTTGATGGAGAAGCGACCTCTCTCTATCTTTCAGAACTCCTTAAGCCTTTTGGAGTACAAGTCTCCAGGATCGCTAGCGGTGTTCCAATGGGGAGTAATCTTCAGTACGCTGACCAACTCTCTATCGCTCAAGCTCTAGTGCGACGACGTGCACTCTGATCAAACCTTCACAGCTCAACTCTTCTGAACTAACTCGATGATACGCCTTTTCATTGATCCTCTTGCGTTGTCACTGTGAGCAAGCTATTAAGTAATACTTAAATATCAGCAGTCTCACAAACGTTTAGAGATCAAAAACTACAGGAGATCACTGTCTCGTGAATACTCAAACGGCGCTATTTGAAGAAGACTCAAAGCGACTCACCGAGCTCTGCTTAAAACTTCAGCAGGAGTCTTATGCGAAGGCCGTTTTCCTGCTAGATAAAGATGGGCAACTGCTCTCTTCAGTAGGTGAAGTAGAAGAGATCGATACGACCTCTCTAGCGAGTCTCACTGCTGGTAACATCGCGGCGACCGGAGGGCTCGCCAAACTTCTAGGAGAACGAGAGTTTCCGGTACAAGTGCATGAAGGAGAGGTAGAGAGTATTCATATATCCCTCGTGGGAGAGCGACTCATCCTCGTTATCCTCTTTGATAATCGCTCTTCGCTAGGACTCATCCGTCTCAAGTTAAAACACAGCTACCCAGAGCTCTTACAGGTCTCACATGAGATCTTTAATAAGCCACCTGAAGAAGTGAGATCAGTCTTCTCACAGATCAGCGATGATGATATCGATGATTTCTTTAGCTTTGATTAAAAAAACTCTACACCAACCTCTATACATTTATAGAGAAGGTTACTCAGCGCCTCATACCAAGATCACTATCTACTTCACTCACCAACCCCATCGAGAGAGCGTCAACTCGCCATGTCTTTTATCAACTACTCCTCCAGAGAGATCAACTGCAAGATCGTTTACTACGGCCCCGGCCTATGTGGTAAAACCACTAACTTGCAATACATTTATTCAAAGACAAATCCAGAGGCGAAAGGGAAGATGATCTCTTTAGAGACTGGTACCGAGAGAACACTGCTCTTTGACTTCCTCCCCATCTCGCTCGGAGAGATTAGAGGATTTAAAACAAGATTTCACCTCTTCACTGTCCCCGGTCAAGTCTTCTACGATGCGAGTCGAAAACTGATCCTTAAAGGGGTAGATGGAGTCGTTTTCGTCGCTGACTCTCAGGTTGAGCGACTGGACGCCAACATCGAGAGCCTCGAGAGTCTTGAGAACAATCTACGTGAGCATGGAGAAGATCTAGAGAAGATCCCCTTCGTCATCCAATACAATAAGAGAGACTTACCTACCGCGGTCGACCTAAGCTACCTCGAAGAGGTGTTTAACCCTCGCGGTGTTCAGTCTTTTGAGGCCGTCGCCCCAACCGGTCAAGGCGTTTTTGACACGCTAAAGGCGGTCGCTAAACAAGTCTTAGTAGAGCTCAAGCGCGGAGATCGTCATCGAGCTCCTTAAAAGCTCGCTCTGATGTGATCTAGCTCTCTCTTTAGAGAAATAAATTATCTTTTGCAGAATAAACACACTTCTGTTAACAAGATCCTTATTGTCTCATCGAGATAAGTAAACACTTTTTAAGTTAATCTTGCCTGTTAAAGGCACAACAAAATCAAAGGAGTATACAATGCTAAACAGCAAAACTCTCTTAACATATCTTCTCACGCTTTGCGTGGGTTTCATGATGACCGCTTGTCCTGATGACGAGTGTGACACAGATGAAGCTGGCGCTGAGGCTGGCGCTGAGTCTGACGAAGAGGCTGGTGGTGATGACAGCTGCGAAGAAGCTGGCGTCGAAGCGGGTGATGAGGCTGGTGGTGAGGCCGGTGGTGAGGCTGGTGGTGAGGCTGGTGAAGAGGTCGAGGTCACGACTTATGAGGTAGTTGTTGTTAAAGATACTTCAACTGAGATCAATGATGATGGTACTCCTGGTGCCGATCTCTGTGAAGTTGACGTATTCTGCGACGGCGAAGGTCTTGGCGGTGATCCTGCCGTAAGCATCGATACCGGCAGCAGTCCATACTGTGATGGCAGCAACGCTGATAACTGCGTTTGCGACGGAAGCAACATGGACACCCCTTGTTCAAGCGGTAAAGATCGCAACGATGCAGCGCTTGTCTTTGATGGAGACGCAAGCTGTGACGAAGACAACTGGGCTTCTCTCGGTATCGACGGAACTTTCACTCTCGAGCTCCCTGCAATCGCTGAATGTGGTCTCGTTGAGATCTCGGTCACTGAGAAAGCTGGCGGACAGAATGAGCAATACATCGTCGCTCTTTGCGATAGCGAGGCTTCACTCGACTTCAACGAGATGATGTTCGGTGATGATTGCGCAATCGTTGGCTCTGCAGAGGCAGCTATGGGCGACGGCGAGGCCGTAACTCAAGAGTTCAGTTGGGAAGCTCCTGCTGACGACGCTGACGACGCTGACGACGCTGACGATGCGGACGACGCTGATGACGCTGATGACGCTGACTCTGAAGAGTAATCTTCGTAACATTAGGGTCTGATGACCCAATGTGTTCAGCTTGAAGAGAGGCGCTCTTGATCACAAGAGCGCCTCTCTTCGTTTTTACACCTCATTATCCTCTCCTTAACCTGTTCGGTTCCTCAAGAGAGATAACTTGACGCACTCTCGCTTGTGATTCTGTTCCAAGTCATGTTTAGATGATACACCGTTAGAATACGGATCATATGGGTAACCATGAAGCGTCTACCTACGTATTAGATGAGGGTGAAGTACGATGAAGGGAAGCGAGCCAAACCAAGACCTCCTTAAGGAATTTGAACCGGTTGAGCTTGAGCGTCTAGACGACTCTACTCAAACCCTCATTCACTCTGCACGGAGCGTCTTTAATGAGCTCAGTCGCTTAATAAAGAGCATTACTCTTTATGGAGCAGAACATCAGAGTAGCCTCAATTTTAGGGCTCGGTTCTTTGAGGTGATGACCCAAGCGCTCTCTCGAGGTGATGATCTTTATGTAGAAGTGCAGACCTATGCTTTAATCATCGCAGATCAAGTCATCTACGAAGATCCCAAAGTAGAAGGAAATTTCATTTATCGTTTCTACACAGATGGGATCAGAGCGCTACGATTTAAGTTGGGGATCACTTCAGGAGAGATCGACCAATTACTTAATATTTTTCTCCTTGACTGGTCTGCTCCTGCCCTCTTCGAAGATGACGCGGTGACAATGCTATGGTCACAAAGGTTTGAGCACATCTTTTATGAGGTCGCTACTAGGTACGATGAAGATACACAAGAAGCAGAAGAGCATCTCTTTAACTTCACTGATGAGCTCAACCGTCTCTCAGATTACTGCCGGACCGCAACCGATTATGTCGAGCTCTCCCCTCCTCGACTTCATCTAGACTCCACACAGAGCGAGAGACTAAAGCAGCTCGAACAGATGAGTAAACGAGAGCTGCTAGAGAAGCTCATTAGCCTAACTCATGAAACGCAGAGTGACTATTCGCAAATAGGTGGCGTAGATCGCTTTGTCCAATTGCTAGAACAGCTCGCTCAACTCTTCGCTCAAACCGGAGAGGTGGGAGAATTAGAACGCCTCATCCGTCAATCCTTCTTTGTGGCTAACCAGCGACAACGCGAACAGTTAATTGAGCGTTGGGCTGTCCCTATATTTATGCAACATGTTATGCAGCCATTGAGCAGTACTGACCACCCATTTGTTCTCTCTTCCCTATCTTGCATACAGCTATTAGGGAGCGCCGCTGCCCCCTATGTTGCCAAAGCGATTGGTCAGAGCGCTGAGGCACATCTCGATGCTCTCACTCGGATGTTAACCCCCTACCTTGAGGACCATGTGGTAGAGCTATGTCGCGTGGTGAGGACTTCCGACTTTCTTCATAATAAACGACTCCTCCCCATTGTCTATTCGAGCTCCAATGACCCTCTATGCCTTAAAGTGTTTCAGACAGGTTGGCGCCATGAAGATCAAGGTGTTCGATACGAGATTCTTCTTGGACTACCCGAGCGTTTATACCACTCTCCTCAGCTCTCTGTCGCGCTTATGGAGGGTCTCCAAGATAGTTACTCTAAAATACGAACCCTCTCCTGCTACCGACTCAGTAAGCTAAGAGATCATGAAGCGCGGGATAGATTAAAAGTCCACTTAGATCAGGACGCCAAGTCTTTAACACTCGTCGATCTGCGCAAGCTCTACGCCGCTCTAGCGATCATGGGTGAATCTAGCGAGTTTTTCATTCAGCGTTGGGCTCAGAGCAGCGGAGGGCTAAAGTTGAGCACTCTCACTGGGAGAGGTAAAGATGAAGCTCACAGTCTGCTTATAGGGCTCTCACTCTCCGGTGAGAATCAAGAGATCAGATCTCTACTCACGAAAGAGGCGTCACGAAAATTTGGAGGCAGCGCGATCTCTGAAGCTGCTCGCTGGGGTCTCGGCTATCTAGACGCTACTCTAAACGCTAAAGACCAACTAGTCTATGAGCTCTTCTTCAGAGGCCAACTGACCACTCTTAAGCGAGGTCAATCATGAGTGACAGACTACAGACTGAAGATCAGATCCGCTCTGTCGCCGATCGACTGAATGTCTTTCAAGATCTAGAGAGTAAACAGGAGAGCTTTGATCAACTCTCAAGAGACCTCACCAACAATCTTTTTATCCTCTTAAGATCCGCCGGTCTTTATGACCTAGAGAATCAAGCGCTTGATCAGCCTTTTGAGTCTCTCTTGAATAGTATTAGCGGCCTGTATGAGATCTTAAAAACTCATATCTCTATTCGAATGAATGACGGTAACTTCTTTGTCAGCCGTAGGCTCGTCAAACTAGACTTCTCAACTTATCAAAACGCTAGATATCTAATCAAAATCTTTGATTTCTTAGACATTAATGAGCTCAGCTTTGACCCCGCTATTTCCAGAGGCGATCTAAAGCAACTTCTCACCGGCTTTGTGAGAGTTGTCAAAGAGAAAAAGAATAACTTTAAAGACTTAAAGATCCCTCATATCGAGTCTCGCAAACTCAAAGTTGGTGAGGTCCACCCACTTTTAAAAGCGAAGAATGGATCTGAGGCAATCGCCTCTTGGTATGCGACCGCTTGTTTTGTGACTCAAAACTTCTATAAAGATACCCATGAAGGTCGGTCGCCACAACACTCTCTGCTCAAGAGAACCGTCTTAGACTTAATCGAATTCCCCTCTCGTCAGCAGCCCCTCCTCAGTCGGCTAGATCTCCTCGCCGAGAATTCGAGTCGGGGAGAAATACTATTTATTCACTCAGTAGAAGCTGCGGGGATCACCGCCCTCATCTCCGATACACTTGCGCTCTCACCAGAGCTTAAACTCGCCCTAGCTACCGCAGCTCTTCAGCTCTTTCAAGGATGGTCACTCCTCGAGGATAACCAAATCGCGTATAATGATCCTAAGGCACTTCATAAAGTCTTTACTGCTCTCGAATCTCCCCGTGATACGCTCACCGAGGTTCGTAATCATATCGTGCGGTCTCTCCTTGAGCTCGGTGGGGTGAGCGAATCAGTCATTCATCGAATCATTGTCACCTTTGAAGCCCAAAGAGGTCGAGAGAGTCAATGGTCAAGTAGCAGTGATCATCAAGTCTATGCTCGACCCTCTAGAGCGATAAAGAACTCTACCCTTTATCGTAATGGACTGACCAGGAGCTTCCTCACCGATATCGTATATGGGGCCCACCTCTATTGCTTTCTTAGGCGTCAACATACCGTCACCGACACTTGGGTTGCTTTCAAAAAAGCCAACTTAGCCTCAGAGGTTGTCGATGTCTTCTACCAATCAATCGGCGCCTATCCTTATGGTACTCGTGTCGAGCTGAATAATGGAAAACAGGCGATCATAACCCAATGTGCTGGTGACATTGTCGAGGGAATAGCGATTATCAAAGGAGGAGGTCATCCACTCAAGGCACATGTGGAAGATCGTATGGAGCTTCGCAGCACCTCTCCCATAAAAGTAGAGCATATTATCGATGACGCTGATCATCATTTATTAAACAGGGAGACAGCGAGAGCCCTACTCTTCTCTCGTCTCTCTACTGAGAAGGTGTAGGGCATATGAGCGACCTGTCTAAATCATTTGATCTCACCCCAGGTACCTCTATCGCGAGAGCAACGGATGAGAAGCTACTACGCTTATTGAATATGAGCGACCTTATCGAACGCTCACTTCACCCTCTTCACCAAAGATATTGGAGAGAGCTTGGTCGGAGCTCTGTTCATCGAGAGCTCTCTCCAAGCAGTTCTTCAATCCACACCCAGGATGCAGTTCCATCTATCACGGCAGGAGATGCCTCTACGCAATCATCCGCAACTCCTCAAAAGGGTCTTGTATCGAGTTCTGCATCGAGTCCTGCATCGATCTGGAATCGAGAAGGATTTACTCCTCTCCCCTATTCTCCTCAAGACATTGATCAGAGGGGGTCCACTTCTGATAAACCTCTTTTGCACCGGTCAAACTCTTTACAAATAGAGAACTCAACCGTAGTGGGTCAAGCACATGAAGAGATCTTTGTTCCTATCGCTGAGAAGCTCTTACAGACCGAAGATGAATCACTGAATATCAGCCGAGAAGAGCCTGACTCTTCCGTCCCCCAGGCGCTTGATGACCTTTACAATGAGCTACCCGTCTACCCACGAGCCTCTGTGTTGAGTACATCGATCGATCAAGATGACGATGATGATACAGATCTCAATGTCCCCGCTCTCTCTCTACGGATCACACCACCGCCCTTTGATCCTGAACTACATGCTGCGATCGCACCTGCTCCTCTCGAGACTAAACAATCGTCATCGGTCTCCAAAATAGTATTCGTCTCTCTGTTATGTTTGCTCATCGGAGGCTTCATCGCTTATGCATTTTTGTACGATCTCGCCGAGTTCATGAGGTAATAAGTCGCTATAGAGGTTTATAGAGTTTGCGCGAATCTTTCTTTACACTCTCTTTTACCGTTCTATACATTAGAGTGCTTCAATGACAACTGTTGATTTACTCTTAGATGAGACTTATCCATTAAAAACATTTTTTAGATACAATATTAAATAGATAGGCAATCTCTATGGTTTCTTTTCAATATTCCCCTCGCCTCATTCTTAGTCTATCGCTGATCTTAGCGCTCTCGCTATATCTCGCTGCTTGTGATGATGATTCACCTTCTGGAAATACTGGTGACACTTCTGGCGAAGCCGCTGGCGAAACCGCTGGCGAGACCGCTGGCGAAGCCGCTGGCGAGACCGCTGGCGAAGTCGCTGGCGAGACCGCTGGCGAAGTCGCTGGCGAGACCGCTGGCGAGACCGCTGGCGAGACCGCTGGTGAGACCGCTGGTGAGACCGCTGGTGAGACCGCTGGCGAAGCCGCTGGCGAAGCCGCTGGTGAGATGACAGAGCCACTCTGTCGCGGAGGTCAAGGATATGGTTTTATTGAGGACTTCTCCACGATTGAGTTAACAGGCGTCGCTCCCTTTACCGCCGCCCAAATGGTTAAGCTCGATGAGGGTGGTTGGCTGATCGGTTACCTCAGCGGTATAGATGAGTCACCTAATGACATCAACCATCTACAGGTACTTAAGCTCGATGAACAGCTACAGCCCCAAGGGGATGCCATACTCTTTGGACGAGCCAAAGGAGGTCAGTTCAAACTGCACGCAACCTCTGCAGGAGCAGTTCTTTTATGGGTTAATCAACGTAATAACCTACAAACAAATGAAGGGGTTTATGTCCAATCTCTAGACGGTGATGGAGCTCCAATGGGTGATGTACTTACCGTGAATCAGAGCTATGATGTTCGCTCTATTAACACCGCTTGGGCAGATGGTTTTGGAGGGATCTTAGTTCTCAGCGAACCACAAAAGATATCAGCGCTCCTCTTCAATCAAGCCGGTCTAGCCTCCGCTCCTACCATCCTCTCTGAAGCCGAGAGCCGATCTCCTTCGGCGGTCTTCACTGGCGGAGGATGGAGCGTCGCTTGGCTCACTAGAGCATCCCCTGACAGCAGGGAGTATGATATTTCTATCGCTTCACTCAATGATCAAGGGGAACAGCTCCTAGAGACCGTGACTATTAATGAAGCTAGAGCGAGCGGCAAACTGGGTCTCGCCTATGGGAACGGGATCTATTCTATCGCTTGGGGTTTCCCTGACCCTACAACACTCGACCCAGTCCCTCGACAGATCATCGGAATGCGTCTCCTCGATGAGACTCTCAATGAGATCGGGCGATTCTTTGTCATGGATGGATTGACTGATCTCAGCTTACATCAAGTTTCCTGGATCCCTCCTAGCCTCTTTGGGATCACTTGGTCTCAATCTCCATTAGGTGGAGAAGGCTCTATTATGGGGATCAGCCGCATCAACCAATTAGGTCAAGTTCTCCCTTCTGTACAGATCGATGGTAATGAGACACTCTATACCGAGGTTGGAGTCACCGGTAACGCCTCATCGATGAGAGTCGTCTTTACCGCTGATCAAGATCCTCAGCCAACCGGACTCTTCTCGACTGATACCCAAATCATGACTGGACCTGTTGGTCCATGTGAAGAATAAGGAGTCTATCTATGTGTGGGATTGTTGGGTATGTGGGAGACCATGAGGCTTCTGAAGTCTTGATTAGTGGTCTCTCTAAACTTGAGTACCGTGGCTATGACTCTGCCGGGATCGCTGTTATGAAGAGTGGTGATCACTCGACTGCCTTGCCTCAGCTACAAGTCCGAAGATCAGTCGGTAAGCTGAGATCTCTCAGCGCTAGATTACAGCGAGAGCCTGTAAGAGGTAATTTAGGGATCGGTCACACTCGCTGGGCAACTCATGGAAGACCCTCTGAAGAGAACGCCCATCCTCATACTGTTGGCTCGGTCACCGTGGTTCATAATGGAATTATAGAGAATCATCTCGAGCTCAAGTCTTCGCTCGCTGAGCGAGGAGTCAGCTTCAGCTCTGAGACTGACACTGAAGTCTTCAGTCATCTCGTCGCTGAGCGCCTCGATCCTGATCATCCTCAAGGTCTGCTAGCCGCTTGTCAATCAGCGTTGAGGGAGGTTAAAGGCAGCTATGCTTTTGTCGTGATCTCTTCTCACTTCCCTGACCAAATCTTCGCCGCCCGACAAGGTAGTCCTATGGTCGTAGGGATAGGGCAAGATGAATCCTTTATCGCGAGTGACGTCTCTGCGCTCCTCAGCTATACTCGAGAGGTCATCTTCCTAGAAGAGGGCGATCGTGTCTTGCTAAAACGTGGCCAAGTAGAGGTCTTTGATGCGGAGGGGATCCAGCGAGAGCGCGCGGTTAAGCGAGTGACCTGGAGCCCCGCTCAAGCTGAAAAGGGTGGCTATAAACACTTCATGCTAAAAGAGATCTACGAACAACCACGAGCGATCATTGATACCTGTGCGAGTCGACTGCTCGTATCAAGTGGTGAAGTCGCCTTGAATGAGCTGACATTAAATGCGGAGAGATTAAATGAGATCAATCGGATCTATATCTGCGCTTGTGGTACCGCTTGGCACGCAGGACAGGTCGGTAAACGTGAACTCGAGAATCGCCTGCGAATACCCGTTGAAGTCGATCTAGCGAGTGAGTTTAGATATCGAGACCCCGTCGTTGATCAGAATACGCTTATGATCGTGGTCAGCCAATCTGGTGAAACCGCCGACACCTATGCGGCGCTCTTGGAAGCTAAACGTCGCGGCGCATATACGATGAGCATCTGTAACGTGATGGAGAGCAGCATCGCCCGCGCTTGTGATGATGTAATCTATACTCACGCAGGTCCCGAGATTAGTGTGGCCAGCACCAAAGCTTTCTCTACACAAGTAGTCGCGCTCAAACTGCTCGCTCTGTACCTTGGTCGAATGCTTAATCGCGTAAGCCCTGAAGCCGCTCAAGCAGAGGTAGCAGCGATCGCTAAGCTACCTCGACTCCTCGAGGACTTCCTTAAGAGTCGAGAGGCTGTACGAGAAGTCGCTCGAGGATTAGTCAACTCTCGACATTGCCTCTATCTTGGTCGTGGTGTTCAGCATCCGATCGCCTTAGAGGGAGCGCTTAAACTCAAAGAGATCAGCTATATTCACGCTGAAGGTTATGCCGCTGGAGAGATGAAGCATGGCCCTATCGCTCTCATCGATGAAGAGATGCCTGTCGTTGTCCTCTGTCCTCAAGACAGTCATTATGAGAAGACTCTCTCTAACCTCCAAGAGGTTAGAGCGCGTGGGGGACGGGTCATCGCCATCGCCACTCATGGAGACTCCGAGATCATCGCCCAATCCGATGAACAGATCTGGATCCCTTCTGCACCAGAGACACTCTTATCTCTCTTGACGACGCTCCCTCTGCAGCTCCTCGCCTATGATGTCGCCGATCTCAAGGGGACTGATGTAGATCAGCCCCGAAACCTCGCTAAGAGCGTCACGGTAGAGTAAGTATGGGTAATAGTGATGCCCCCCCTATCGCTCCCTCTCTAATCTCTAGTCTTAATCAAGAGCAGCGTGCCGCCGTACTTCACGGTCGAGGACCTGCTCTAATCCTCGCTGGAGCGGGTAGCGGCAAGACACGTGTGCTCACTCATCGGATTGCAGGTCTCATCTCCGTAGGAGTCCCTGCTCATCAAATTCTCGCTCTCACCTTTACCAATAAAGCGGCGCGAGAGATGCGCGAGAGGGTTAATACTCTCTTACAGGGGGGTGGGTTCACGACCCAAGGTCAAGTTACCTTAAAGACCTTTCATGCCTTTGGAGCGAGCTTCTTGAGACAGCACGCTGACTTCTTAGGGCGAAGTGACCAGTTTGTCATCTATGATCGTGATGACCAAATGAAGCTCGTCAAAGAGGTACTCAAGCAGCAAAAAGTAGAACTCGATCGGGAAGGGTTTCTTGACCTCATCTCCGCCTTCGATACCGCCAAACAACTAGGGGAGAACGCCGAACTCGCTCATTGTCCTCCGCTCGACAGCCGACCAGGCGTAAATGTGAGGAGACTGGGGTGGGCCTATGAAGAGGCCCTCAAGAGCGCTGATGCTTTCGACTTTGGTGATCTCATCGTCAAGCCTCTGAAGCTAATCACTGGAAATCTACTCTTAAATGAGCGTACCCACACTCGATATCCTTGGATCCTCGTCGATGAGTTTCAAGATACTAATCGCGCTCAACTCTGTCTCCTTCAGGCTCTCTGTCCTCCTCAAGGTGACCTCTTCGTTGTCGGTGATGATGATCAATCGATCTATGCTTGGCGCGGAGCAGAGGTCTCCAATATCCTCAGTTTTGACCAACATTTCCCCGAGGCTAAGGTCTACAAACTCCAACAAAACTATCGGAGCAAAGGGAATATACTCAGCGCCGCTAATGGAGTGATCCGGTATAACTCAGGCCGAATGGGTAAAAAGCTCTGGACTGACCAAGATGAGGGGAACAAGATCACCCTCTTCGAGGCCCAGTCTGATTATGATGAGGCTTACTTTGTAGCGTCTCAAATCAAGTCACTCATCGAGCAAAAACGATATAAATACAATAATATAGCCATACTCTACCGAGCGAACTCTCTCTCTCTTAACTTTGAGAACGCTTTTATGGCGACCGACTTTCAGATCCCCTATGTGATCGTCCGCGGTCGACAGTTTTTTGAACGCGCGGAGATCAAAGATGCCCTCTCCTACCTCCGGTTATTGATCAACCCTCATGACCTCATCGCCTATCAAAGAGCGATCGGGACTGAATCAAGAGGTGTGGGGAAGACGAGTCTTGAGCGGATCGCTCGTCTCAGCGCAGAACACAATCTACATCTTTTCCAAGCAGCGGAGGAGGCCTCGCGAACAGGTCTGATAAAGGGGAAAGCGGCCTCTGGAACCCGAGGGTTTCATCAGCTATACACCCGTGGGGCTTACCTTGATCATGACTCGCTCGCTGACCAAGCTGAAGCGCTGCTCGTTGAAGCTAAGCTCTATCACCCTGAATATCTCACCGATATGGTCGATGAGAGCCGTCGCGCGAGGAGTGAGAATCTCTCTCGGTTCATCGAGATGATCCGTGACTTTGAGGAGAAGAGCGCTGATCCCACTTGGTTCGCCTTCTTAGAGCAGGTAAAGCTAGTAAGCGAAGATGAAGAGAGTGGAGACTCTTCGTCGGGGAGAGGCGCAGTTAGCTTAATGACTGTCCACGCCGCTAAAGGTCTAGAATTTCCTGTAGTCTTCGTAGTCGGCCTTGAAGAAGATCTCTTCCCCAATGCCCGGCGCGGCGGGGGAGCGAACCTAGAAGAAGAGCGCCGACTTTTCTATGTGGCGGTCACTAGGGCTGAGCGTATCTTAGTCCTAAGTTATGCTCAAATCCGCTCTATGCATGGTCAACGCCAACCACGTATGATCAGTCGATTTATCGGTGAAGTTGACCAAAGTTTATTCGCTAAGAGCGACCGCAGCGCTCGCTCTAATAGAAGAGAGTCCCCTTCAAGCCGAAACCAAAGTGAGCTAAAGGCTTGGGCAAAGAGGCAGCAGAGCTCTCAAATACATCGAGATGACTCCTCCTCTAGCGCTCAATCAAGCGTAACAAGATCTCGCACGCGATCTTCTTTATCCACCCCGAATACAGCAGGGAATATTCCTATCGGCGCCCGAGTCAGACATAAAACATATGGTCAAGGACAAGTGCTCAGCGTAGAACAGAAGAGTCGAGGTGAAGCTGCCAGAGTCCGTTTTGAGGCGACTGAAAAGGTTATCCTAACCTCTTTTCTCACCCTTATTGATGACCCCCACAAAGGAAGATAGTTATGAGCTTAGTTCATGATAATAGCATCAAGGGTCACCGACCTCTAACTTGGGAATCTATGCTAGATCAGCTCTCTTCTCCAGTGGGTCTCTTTAATCAGAGAGCTGCTTGCTTCATCAATGAGGAAGGGGGGCTCGACCCACTCGATGGTCAATCTAATGCTTTAATGAGTCCCTCCGCTGAAGCACAAGAGCGACTCACTGTCCAATCTGATCACCTTAACTCCTTGATCGAACTCATCCACCCTGCTTACCAAGACTCTCTTCGCCGATGGCTCTCCATGTCCTTCTCTAGCGAAGAGCCGAGGGTCATCATCTGCCCTCTCATACTCGAGCGACTTCAATGGGTCGAGCTCTCATTGTGTGGGTCTGATCGATCTCAAATAGAGCGAACTCCTCGCCAAGAAGAGCAACCAAACTCATCAACCTCCTATCGACGTTTACTTTTAACCGATATCAGTGACTCTCTGTATCGGCAACAATTGAGCGCGAGGTCAACGGGATTAATCGGCCTCAAGCATGACCTCGCAAACCGCTTATTCTTATTCAAGGCCCTCCCTCAGCTTCTTGAGTTCTCTCCTCCTGAAGAGCTCATTAATGATGTGGTCACCGAGATACCTAATCTGCTCTCCTTTATTGAGGCGCGACTCTCTCCGACATTAATCGAGAGCCTTAATACCCATGAGCTCTGCTCACCCACAGAGCTCATCGATCAACTACAGGATCGAGTTAACCAACACCCTTCTATCGCCACATACTTTAAAATCATCACCGATGAGCATATCCACACAGACCTTAATTCTAGCTCCACCCCTGTATCTAGACGACCCCAATCTCTGCTAGGTCTTGAGTGGTCGTTGAGCTATCTAGCGCTCTTGGTGAAGCGAAGGTTGATCATATTAGAGCCGGGAGAGAAGCTCAACTTATGTCTCTCATACGCTCCCAAAGGACAAGCATCATTCTCCGGTCAGGGGGGAATGCTCTGCCCCGATGTCCCCTCTTTATCTCTCAAGCTAACCCTTCCTCTGAGCGTCTCTGACCTCTCAGAGACCTTAAAGTTATGGAAGCGACGTACTCATATTAATACCCACTCATCTGATCTAAAAAAGAGGGACACTGGGCCACAGTTGAGCCTTGTGGCTTGGTGGGAGACATGGATTAATGCTAGTTATATGCTGATGGGTAATAGCTACCTATCAGCCCCACGAACCGTCCATTTAATCTTCTAAGCTAGACAAAGATCAAGGTCACTCTCACTCTCACTCTCAACCCCTCAACCAAAAAGTGATACTGTATTTCATGCCAAAAATCAGAGAAGTTCAAGACAGAGAAGCCCAGGATAGAGAAGCCCAAGACAGAGAAGAGTGGGTGATGGTCGGTCAACTGAGCTATGATTATGACGCCGAGATCGTGAGTTCCTTGTTCCAAAGCCAAGAGATCCCCATGATGATCCAAGGTAGAAATCATCGTCGTATGTTAGGTTTCATAGGCGGTTATATAGAGATGAGAGTACTCGTTCCCAAAGCGTACCAAGAGCGAGGTATCGAGCTGTTCAATGATTACCATCAACAACGCGATAATGAGAGTTTTGAAGAACCGACAGAGAAAGAGAGTAGAGGAGAGGGTCAAGCATTGATCTTTAATGAGACGGGAAAGAAGATGGGAATCGCCCTCTTCCTTTCTGCCTTCCTAGGCTTTGGACTCGCTTCCTACTCGGTGGGTTTATGGTTCATTACCCTGCTCCTCGCTCCTCTCCAAGCGCTCGCCTACTCTCCTGAGTTATGCTCGCCTATCGCCGAGTGGCTCTCGCTCACGCCCGTTGAGTATATGGTAGGCGCTAAGTTCTACTTGCCGCTCATCGACTTGGGAGCCTCTTGGGGCTATCTTATCTTTAAAGCGACCTTGTCAAAGTCAACCACAGATCAAGACGCTGACCTCAACCCTTAGACTCATCAACGATCTGCTCATTTTTTTACGCTCAATGTCATGATCTCTTAGCTCACACCGTTAATCTCTATGCAGGCCAACAACTCATAGAGCTAACGCGTCAGAAGCGAAGCTCTTGATAACCCCACCATGACCGGAGAGCAATGATGCCTACAAAGTCTATTCCCACAGACCATCTCGCTACATTAGATGCCCTAGAGAACTCCAATGAAGAGACAGAGAGCTCTCAAGACTCACTGATTATGAGCCCTAATCAGACTTATCATTTAGATAAGCGTTCTTGGGGTCGAGCTAAGCCATTCACCAATGACCTTGAATACATCGAGATGGAGCTAGAATGGATCAAAGCTCGCTGTTCATGGTTCGATTACAATAGCCGTAGAAGCAACGCTCCCTCTTCGCGTCGCCGCTGGGCAGATGATAGTGAAGACCTCAGCCCCATTCGGCTTAAGGAGATAGTCAAAGATAAGAAGAGTGAAGAGACTAAGCTCCGTCGCCAGATCAATCGCCGGCTCCAAGCTCATCGCTTTAGCGAGCATAAAACTCTCCGATTAGATGAGCTGTGTCAAAAGTGTGACCTCAATGACTTTCATCGTTCAATCTTACTCTTAGCGATCGCCCCCTGCTTCTCCAAGCAATTCAATGACTATTTTGAGCATGTCGGCGATCGCTACTCCGCCCTGAGCGTAGATACCATTTTCTCCTTCTTCGAGCTCTCTTTCTATGAGCGAATCGATTACCGGATGGAGTTTTCCTCCTCGAGCCCCATCGTCAGTAATGAACTCTTAGATCTAGACTTCCGACGTCGCTATGAGGGCGCAAGAGACCTACTTGACGCTACGATTGAGATCGATAATCGGACCTTTAGTTACCTCATCGGACGTGATGAGCTCACCGATGAGTTCTTAGAGTTCTCTTCGGTTCAAGAGCCTCTCGCTCAAATGGATCAGGTCGTCCTCCCCGAAGAAGATAAGCGACGGATCCTCTCCATCGTTGATGATCATGACCGCTATCTCTCTTATCGATCGAAATGGGGATTCGATGAGCGGATCAGCTATGGTCGTGGCTCGATGATGCTCTTCTATGGTAAGCCGGGTACAGGGAAGACCATGACCGCTCACGCGGTCGCTGATCACCTTAACAAGAGGGTCCTTAACGTTGATATACCCACTTTTATGGCCCATCGTGATGCTCAACGTTTCCTCCCCGGACTCTTCAGAGAAGCTAAAATTCAAAACGCTATCCTCTTCTTCGATGAGTGCGAGATGCTTTTCTCCGATCGTCGTGGTGGAAATATGTTAGTGACCTTATTATTAACTGAGCTCGAGCAATTTGAGGGCGTCGCCATCTTCGCTACCAATATCCCTCGTATTCTTGATGAAGCATTCCAACGACGAGTCTTGGTGAGGATTAATTTCCCGGAACCCGACCTCCAGAGCCGAGCAGAAATCTGGCGGTCGCTCATCCCAACTCAAGCTCCGATCGCTGATGATGTCGACTTCGATCTGCTCGGCGCTCGCTTTGAGATCACCGGTGGCTATATCAAAAATGCTGTCCTCGCGGCCATCGCCGACGCTGTACACAGCGCTCACAATGAGTCAGAGCCGCTGATCAACATGGCTATGCTTGAGAAGGCAGCGCGCCACCAATTGAACCTCATTGAAGACTTAGACGCTGAGGGTATTTATGTACCAAAGGTAAGATTAAAAGACGTGATTCTTGAAGATGAGGCGAACGCTCAAGTTCAGCGTATTATAGACGCTGTCCGCTACTTACCTGGTGTATTACATCGTTGGAATATCGGCGGGACGGGTGGAGATCGTGGCGGAGTGGTCTCCCTCTTTTATGGACCTCCAGGCACCGGAAAAACCCTCTGCGCTGAGGCGATCGCTGGCGAGCTAAACCGACCTCTCAAGATCGCTCGTAGCAGCACTATCCTCTCCAAGTGGGTAGGCGAAAGCGAGCGTAACTTAGAAAAGATCTTCAAGGATGCTCGAGCCCATGGGGCGGTGTTGTTCATCGATGAAGCTGACTCCCTCATCGAGAAGCGTGAAGGCGCCTCTAGTTCTCATGTTCGCTCTATGGTCAATCTCTTGCTCTCGCTCATCGAGCGTCACAGCGGCTTAGTCCTCTTAGCGACTAATCATCGTGAGCACCTAGATATCGCCCTCGAGAGACGTGTGACCCATCAAGTGCATCTCAAGCGACCAGAGGTCGAGACTCGTCTCCGCCTATGGAAACAAATGCTCCCTGACGATGCGCCCGGCGCTGCTGATGTTCAGCTCGAGACTCTAGCCGCTGACTATGACCTAAGCGGAGCAGAGATCCGAGTCGCGATCTTACGAGCGGCGACTACCGCAGCCGCTCAAGAGGCCTCGCTCACCCATGAGCTCCTTGAGTCAGAGCTGAAATCAATGATCAGCGGTAAAGTTAAGAAGTCAGCGATTGGCTTCGCTCGTCGCATCTCTTAAGTTGATCACAATAGAGAGAAAACCTCCCACTCCACTTGAACCACTCGCCAAGTGCGGCTACTAAAGTCAGAGTGAGATCGCAGCCTGTCGCTCTCACTTGATCTATTGAGTAAGCCCGAGGAGAGTGATCAATGAGAGCAGTGATTCAAAGAGTCAGTAGAGCGAAGGTCACCGTCTCTGCTTCTGATGAGAGTAACGTAAAGAGTGATCGAGTCACTACCGGTGAGATCAGCGCTGGGCTCTTAGTACTCATCGGTATCGGCCCTGATGATGGAGAAGAGGAAGCCCGCTGGCTCACTCAAAAGATGGTAAACCTCCGTATCTTTGAAGATGAGGCGGGTAAGATGAACCTAAGCGTCAAGGACATCGGTGGGGCCATCTTAGCGGTCAGTCAGTTTACTCTTTATGGGGATTGTCGGCGAGGGAGGAGACCCTCTTTTACCGGTGCTGCCCACCCATCGATCGCCGCCCCTCTCTTTGATCGAGCGGTAGAGATGATTAGGTCTGAAGGAGTGGGCTGTGAAACAGGTCAGTTTGGGGCTCATATGGAGGTCAGTTTGCTCAATAATGGACCGGTCACTCTATTGATCGACACCGCTGAGCGTTGAGGTCTAATGATGAACCAAACACCTACTTTCCATGTCCCACTCTTCGGCGATAAGTCTATTACCCACCGCGCTTTCATCTTCGCCGCGCTCGCTAAAGGGGAGTCGGTGATCCGCAATGTCGGTGGAGGAGCTGACCTCGCTAGCACTCGAGGAGCGCTCCGCGCGCTTGGAGTCTCCATCGAGCGTCTTGACTCCTTCTCATGGTCGGTCAGAGGCGTAGGGGGGGTTCAAGGGTTCCAAGAGCCCGTCGAGGCTCTAGATTGTGGGAATAGCGGGACTACGATCCGTCTCTTAGCGGGCCTCCTCTCCGGATGCTCTTTTCCAGTCACGCTAAGCGGAGACCTTTCACTCTGTCGCCGCCCAATGAGCAGACTAGAGCGAGCGCTCTCTCCTCTTGGACGAGGTTTAGAAACTGATCAGGGCGGCGCTCCGATCATCGTTGGAGGAGAGCGCTCATCAGCTCTCACACATCAAGATCAAGAATTGATCATCATAGACACTCTAGCGGCGAGCGCCCAGCTCAAGAGCGCTGCTTTATTGGCTGGGTTAAGTGACCCTCGCCCCATCGTCGTCCGAGAGTCTCGGTTGAGCCGTGATCACAGCGAGAGAATGCTCAGCGCTTTATGGGGAAGTGAGCTTAAGGATCATTCATCCGAGTCACTACAGACCTCTCTCCCCGCTCTAAAGCCAGCGCTTAAGTCGCTCGACTTTACCAGCCCTGGTGACTTCTCAAGCGCAGCCTTTTGGATCGCGATCAGCGCTCTAAGCCCTCCTGCTGCTCCGACGATCACCCTCGATAATCTCAACCTCAACCCAACTCGAATGGGCCTCTACCACCTCGCCTCCCGAATGGGAATTCGACTTGAGGCTCAAGTCAAAGAGTGTCGGCTTGGAGAACCCGTAGGGACGCTCATTATTTACCCGCGAGCGATTCATCAGCCATTAAAGGCAGTGAACCTCAGTCGTCAAGAAGTGGTCGACGCCCTCGATGAGCTCCCACTCGTCGCCCTCCTCGCCTCATTCGCTGAGGGTCAAACGACAGTCAGTGGCGCTAGGGAATTGAGAGTGAAGGAGAGCGATCGTATCGAGGCGATGACCGAGGGTTTAAGTCGCTTAGGTGTTGAGATCTCCTCTACCGAAGATGGCTGGGTCATCAACGGTGATCCACAGCGATCTTTTGATGGTTCCTATACAGTGGAGAGTCATGGAGACCACCGAATCGCCATGTGCTTTATGATCGCTCAATTAAAACAGAGCGAAGGTCTGCTCTCCATCGTAGATGCTGATTGTCTTGAAGTCTCCTATCCGGAGTTTCCTGAGAAATACATACAATATCGAGCTCGTTTAGAAGAAATCTCAAAAGTCTCAAAAATTAAAGCATGATCGAGGATTGAGAGAGGTGATATATGAAGAGAGCAGTAATCATCATCGGAGTAGCGCTCTGCATCGGCTGCGCAGCAGCCTTCTCCCCCCGAACAAGCGTCGAGCGCTTCTTTCTCTCTCTCCTCGGAGATGACTCTCGCTATGAAGCGGTTGGTCAGTCCAGCGAACTCCATCCCCTCTTCATCGGTCAAGATACCCAACGTCATCAGCTCACTATACGCCTAACAGAGATCGCTCAAGGTTTATCTCAGCCGGTCGATCTCCTCTTTCCTCCCCATCAGCCCGAGCTGATGCTCGTCGCCGAGAAGGTTGGGCAGGTGAGCTGGATAGAGCTAAAGAGACCTCAAAATCGCGGAGTTTTTCTCCAAGAAAAGCGTGTGGTCACCGAAGTTGAGCAAGGCTTACTCGGGATCGCTTTACACCCTCAATTTATAGAGAATGGGCGGCTCTTTATCAACGCGACAGTCAAGAGAGAAGATGGACGTGAATTCACTGAAATCGCCGAGTGGGTCGTTGATCCGAGTGTAGACCTTCGCAGCGCTC
>CALSSE010000006.1 GCA_943788935.1 uncultured bacterium
ATGAAACACGAATCGAGCGTCAGCTAGGCTGAGGGTAATCGTTTGATCGGGTCCTCGATGTTGGATTTTTTGTGCTCTAGTGAAGAGCTGTTCATCAGAGAGCGACGTCCCTGTCTCTGCTAAGAAACCACACATATTCTCCTCCATATCTTCGTATATTGTGACAAACGTATATGTACATATTCGGAAGGATTGAGGTGTTGGTCAAAAATTTATTATTATGTAGGTTAAAATATATGATATTTATATTTTTTACCTATATTAAGTATGGATTTAGTATTTTATGGCCGAAAATAAACCCCCACACTATGAAATAGATAACGTTGATCGAGGCATTCTGAATCTCCTCCTCTCTAATGCACGTACCTCTTTTCTAGAGATCGCTAGAAAGCTCAACGTCTCTGGAGGAACTGTTCATCAGCGAGTAGATAAAATGAAAGCGGCAGGAGTGATCACCGGTTCAACTCTAAGAGTGAATCATGAGCGACTAGGTTTAGGAGTCACTGTTCTCTTAGGGGTCCATCTTCATAAAGCACAGCGTATCGCTGAGACTGTTCAAGCATTACGCTCATTACCAGAGATCGTAGAGGCCTATTACACGACAGGCAATTATGCGCTCTTTGTGAAGCTCCATGTCTCCTCAATTAAGGCGTATCATGAGTTTTTAGTCGATCGCTTACAGTGCATAGACTCGATTCGTTTTACGGAGTCATTTATCTGCCTCGATATGCCGATCGATCGCTCTAGCAACCTGACCGCGATCCACTCTAACACCTAGCGACGTGAGTTAATCGGAGGCTCAGGCGTCTCCAAAGTCGAAGGTGAGGATGAGGGTAAGCCTGACGGGGCTTAAGGAACGAATCAGTACTTTAGGTCTACCTAGTGATATCAGCGTTGGGTTGGGAATATGAGTCTCCATTAACGCCGGGAGAGAGTCTGTGGATTGAGCGAGGAGAGAGCTCAAAGCAGCGTTGCCTCTATCTGTGTCCTCTCGGTTTATGCCTCTATCTGTGCTCTCAGCGAGGAGATGAGAGAGCTCAAGTGGAGAGGTCTTTGATGAACCAATGATCGATATGTGGGGAGTGTGAGACAGATCTATCGAAGGAGAACTTGGATTAGCGTGGGCGGTAGCGCTTAAAAGGGAGGGGGGTAGATAGAGGGTGAATGATAAGGTGAATAAAATAATACGTAAGGTAAACAACATCTCGTATCCTTTCGATGACTGGGCTGTCTCAAGGAGACCCCTGGCTCTGCGTACCTACCTCGCGATAGGCTCGCCATTTCGTAGATGAGTGATCACTCTTATGATAGATCGTCTACTCCGCTTAAAACTTTAGGTTTTGTGACTAGACTTGATCTCTCAGCCTCACTCTTTAGGCTGTATATGATTGTGCACTGTCTGCTTATCTCTTTTGAGAGGAGGTGAGAAGACGTTGAGACGAGGAGGTCCTGAACTTTGCACGTTTGCAGGTTTGAGCTGTAGCGAGAGTGAGATCACAGATTTCCCAGCGAACTTAAAGATCTCACGCTCGGCGACGGCTTGAGGAGTCACTCGCAATGTGAATACGTCGATGAGGTCATCCGCTCGTAGATCTTTATCGATCACTTTAATCACTAAGGTAACCTCCTCATTGAGACTAAAAATTGGTGAGCTGATCACTTGAGTCGATGAATGGGTATTGGCAGCTTTGGGTGTCGTGAATATAACTCGCTCATGAATAGAGACCTCTATGATGAGATCAGGACGAGTCATCACCCCAAAACCTGCGTCCCATGAGGCTCCACTAGGCTTGCTCTCCATTACTCTTAAACCTCCTAATACCAGCTCTGTAGGCGAGGCTGAAGCGCTCACAGTGACGAAGAGACACATAAAGGGTAACGCGCAGATGACGAAGGCTTTTATCATAGATCATAACCTCTCTAGTTTAATAGAATGATGACTGATATATACTGTCCGATGCATTTCTCAAGAAGATCATGAGTAGGCTTTGGTGAGGGTTTGCTAATTGAGCCTTAAAGAGTACAATGCAACATCGATAATCTCTCTAACTGACACTAGTGTTTGGCAGTGGTATGAATGACACCATAACAGGGCTCTTTCAGAGCACGCTTGATGAAGCGACACCGCTCTCTATGCACTGGGATCTCACTTGGCGCTGTGATCACAAGTGTGTACACTGTTATCTCACTGAACGACGTCAAGACGAGCTGAGCTTTGAAGAGGCGGAGGGGCTACTCGATCAACTCGCGGAAGCGGGAGTAATGATGTTGCTCATTAGTGGAGGAGACCCCTTCCTTAGACCAGATGGGTCAGCGATCATTAAAATGGCGCGGGAGAAGGGCTTTGATATTCGGATCAACACCCACGGTAATTTTATCGATGATAAACTCGCTGATCTCCTCGCCGAGATAGCGATCACTCGAGTTAACATCTCTGTCTATTCAGATGACCCCGAGGAACACGACGCAGTGACCTTAATCAAGGGCAGCTTAGTCAAGAGCATCGCCGCCGCTGAGCGACTTATCGCGAGAGGGGTTAAGGTCAACTTAAAGACTCCGGTGATGGCTCATAACCGTTTGGGATGGAGACGAGTTGGAGCGCTCGCTGAGCGACTCGGGGCAGCATGGGAGGTTGATGGTAATATCATCCCTGATGATCAGAGTGATTTCGCGCTCTGCAATGTGGGCGTTGAGCCCACCGATCGAATGCTCGCCGCTCTCGCTGCCATGGCTCCTCATCGTGAGAATGCCCCCTCGGTTCATGATATGCCTAAGACACCCTCCGATCGACGTACATGTTCGGCGGGTACTATTAGCGGCTTTATCAGTCCTGATGGCCGTATCTTTCCCTGCACTAATTGGCGTGATGAGCTCGGCAGTATTCGTGAGCGTCCCTTTAAGGATATTTGGTTCCATAGTCCAGCGGCTAAACGTCAAAGAGAGATCAGGAGAGCGAGTTATCTAAAGGACTGCCAAGGGTGCAGCTTTCATCATCAGTGTAATTATTGCCCTGGCATCTCCTTCGCCGAAACCGGTGATGCATCAAGGCGGAGCGAATATGTGTGCGAGCGTACCCATATTACCATGAGTGCCATTGAGCATCTCGGCCGACTGAATGAGTCCGGAGAGCCGGTCCCTGATCCGGGGACTCCCGAGGCTCTCAGTCTATTTAATCAACCACCGACCTTCGCTGAGCGTCAGTGGGCAGCGCGGAGCGTAGGGTTGAGTCGCCCCAGCGACCAGCTAACACCGCGTTCTACATCTAGTCCAGGGCTTATTCAGATCGGAGAGCCTCGACCGAACAGATGAGCGAGGCTCATCTCAGCGAAGGGTCTGTGGTCGTTGACCATCGAGTTCATCACCGATACGTCGTCCTACCTCTGAATCAAGCGCAGTGATGAGGCTAAGCTCGGCGGGGGTGAGAGAGCGATTACAGGATTCACCGCTCTCGCTGCTCTTACTCTCTTGATCCACTAGATGGGGTTGGATAGCGACTTCAACCTGATATCGGAGCGGGGGTAGATTATAGTGGGCGATCGCTTCTCGCTCGTCATCGCTCCATGGTCGATAGCTCATGCTTACTTCCCATAGCCAAGATTCGCTAAGCCTATCGCGAAGCGCTTCTATGCAGTGTTCTACTGAACGGAAGAGTTTCATGACCTCCCGCTCTTGAAGTATCTCTCGTTCAGTATTAACTTTGGGATCGCTGGTGAGCTTTCCATAATCAATGAGCTGAGCGATGAGCTGGGCATAAGTCTCAGGAGGCACTGCTGAATACCACCACAAAGGAAGACGCTCATCAGCTGTCATCTATCGCTCCCAGGGTGAGTAAACGTTGAGGTGAAGAGGTGGAGAATGATCTCAGTTATCGTTCATGCCCATCATGTCGTCGCTCATCTCCATATTATCCATCTCGGGGATGAACATCGGGATCTCACATTCGTTCTCTGGGGCAGGGCACTCTGCGTCACGGCAACCGGTGAAGCAACCGTTAAAGCGGAGCAAGACATCACCGGTGTCGATCGAGCCATACCACACACCATCTTGGAGGGTGTCGATACGTAGATCTGTGTTACTGTCCACGAGAGTAGCGCTGCCGTTGATGCGGAATTGCTCTGGGGAGAAATCGAGGTTGCTGAGCTGGTCAATAATGACCGCGCTTAAAGCGTTAACGATTACATTTTGACAGAAGCCCATCTGATTAACGAGCTGGTCAACGTCGCGGCAGGTGTCACTCATGAGGTCGCCGAGAAGTTCACGTAGCGAGACCGGTCCCTGTCGTCCGACAACTGAGGGGAGGATCCACTGCTCAGCGATCCCTAGAGCGATGAGTCCGAAGCGGAAGTTAAGTCCATGATCGGCGATCTCTAAGGTTTGAGTATTAACGACCTCTGCATCAAAGAGACCGGCGATAGGGCGGTTGTCATTGTCTAGGTTACCGATGGTAAACTCTCGATCACAGTTTTGCGCCATACATCCATCACGCCATTGAAAGCGAAATCGCTGCCAACGGTTATCACCGCCGAGCATATTGTTCTCATCAGGATA
Source organism: uncultured bacterium (assembly GCA_943788935.1). Lineage (GTDB taxonomy): Bacteria > Myxococcota_A > Bradymonadia > UBA7976 > VGTA01 > CAKZRU01. The sequence goes on from CALSSE010000006.1 coordinate 4,549, forward strand.
GCTATCGGGGAACTCGATTTCACCAACGACCGTCATCTCTGAGACAATAGTGAGGACATCACTGATGACCGAGAGAACAGCGAATACATCGCTAGGAATGTTGTTATCAAGGACGGTCTCGATGAGCGGTCCACCAATGAAGCTGGCGATATTACATGCTTGAGGATCAACGTCGGTGATGTCGCAGAGTAGACGAATGAGCTCCATCCCTCGATTAGGCTCATTGCTCCCGAGTAGGCGAAGGATATCGAGGACATCAGCCACGCTAGAGAGCGTATCACTCTCAGAGCTGCGGAGCAGGTCTCCGAGGTCAAAGCGGTTAGTGGTGACGAATACACCCTTAAACTCGAGTGGTAGATCAACAACATTGATGGTTACCTCAGTCTCTTGCCCACCAACGATGGTCACATTCTCGATACATCCAAAGCCGACCGCAGGGCCGCTCGGTGAGTATACGGAAGCAGCGATTGTGTATTGAGCATCATGCTCAAAGTCACTCTCGGTGACTGTGTTATTGAGGTCATCATAGGGAGTGATCGGTGGCCAAGCGAAGCTCGCACCAGAGAGGCGTGTCGGGTCAGCTATAATAGTGTCACAGGTGCGATTTGTGAAGAGGCTCACTCGAGCGCTCGGTAAGTCTAGGTAAGAGTACCGACCAGCCTGAGCATCATAGAGGACGCGCACTTTGAGGTCGCCGGCGGCTGGTTGAGTGATCGCGACATTAATAGTGACTGGTGCGGCGTCAGCGGCGCTCGCTTGGAGTCGGACTGTAACGTTAGGATCTCCTGCGAAGAGACGGAAGGTGCTGATCCCTTGAGCGTTAGTATTGACTCTTGCGCTCTGTAAGGTGGTCCCTTGTACACCAGTCGCGGTACGGTCAGTTCCCGCTCGATCGAAGAGCTTCATGGTGATGGCCTGATTAGCGAGGGCTACCTCGGCTCCTCCTCTGAGCTCAAGGAGTCTAACTTGTAGATCTACCGATTGACCCGCGAAGACGGTCCGATTGAGCATCCCTTCGACCCTGAGCTCTTTAGCGTTGGTCGCGGGGATCATCATATCCATCATGTTATCGTCATCGAGAGGGACATCCATATCACGGCTGCCCACCACTATCGTATCATTGGTCCTTGTCTTAGTGTTGTCATCACACCCTAGGCCTATGCTCGCTATACCGAGCAAAATGACTAAAAATAGATGTATGTTTTTCATGGGGAGTCCCCTCCTTCAAAAGGTAAGTCTTTGGGCTTGCTATTAATCAATTTCTTTATTGTAAATCAACTGTTAAAAAAATAAGTCTATGAAAGCTCATCAGATCAAAGATTTCGCTCATATGATTCATCTAGAATAAGTCTAGAATAAACAGACAGTCTCAAGCGAGGAAGTTTACCCATCGATGAGTGATCGATCTATTGATGAGTATACCTCAATCCACCCGATCAACTATAATTGATCTTTGGATGAGAGTGACTCACTCTTCGGATGATTGACTACGAGACTTGAGCTGAGTCTTGAGTTGCGTCGCTTTTTGGGTGAGCTCAAGGCGTTGGTAGATCCCGACTAGCTCCTCCGCGCCTGCTCGCCAGAGCTCATCTTGGTCTTTAAATCGTTCGATAAGAATCTCATAGCGGCCTCTCGCCGCTTCCCATTTTTGGCCATGGCGATAAAACCGTGCGACATAGAGCTCATATTCTCCAAGTTCTTGGCGACAGAGCTTAACCAACGTCTGAGCTTCCTTCGCCCTTTTATGCTCAGGATAGCGGTCAAGGTAGTTTTGGAGGGCTCTCAAAGCGTCTTTAGTAGGACCACGATCTCGCTCATGGGCGGGAGGGAGGAGAAAGAAATCGCTCGGCCTCTGAGCGGCATAAGCAGCCCCTATTTTCCAATAGGCATAGGGAACCTCTGCGTGGTTTGGTCGGCTTTGGATGAAGAGGCGAAAAGTCTCGATCGCTTCATAGTAACGAGTTTGAGCGAAAGCCGTATCGCCGAGACGAAGTTCGGAGAGCGCCGCATAGGGGCTGAAGAGATACTTGGTTTTGACCGCTCTAAAGCGATCGGTCGCTGTGAGATAGTCCTCATCGCTGAGAGCATCCATACCCTGAAGATAGATGGCTTCAGCTTTACTCTTCACTTGCCGTTGAGGTTGGCCTCCACAGCCCCATGTAGAGAGGCTGAGGCAGCAGATGACACCAGCGAATCTACATGCGAAAGAGATGAGATAAGGGGGGAGAGAGCGCGCTGTTAGTTTCAGCGCGGGTGTTGGCGATGATGTCCAAGACATACACGCTCCTCTGTAATCGACGACCGCAGATGCGGTGAGATGAGTCAAGGTTCAAAGACTAGTCGTGATCTCCTCTATCACAAGAGGCAGACCGAACCAAGGGTTCACTCGTCGACGGTCTCTTCTTCGGCGGTCTCCTCCGTTTCAAAAATGGTCTCATCGAGGCGTCTACTCTTGACTAACCAACCGTCGATTCCTCCAGTGACCCAATAGGCGGTCAGCTTGTTCTCTTTACTCGTGAAGAGCTTGACTTGTGGTAGTCGAACCGACTCTTCAAGAGTCTCCCTCGTGTTAAATGACCCATTGGTTATTCTCTCATATAGATTAAGTTGGAGTCGGGTGCGATCTTCTGAGAGTTCAGCGGCGAGGAGGAAGTCAGCGAGCGCATCGAAGGTGCTGCTAGGTAGACGAAGGAGGACCTTGGGATCACGATTTAACATCACCGGTTTATGGGCATTTCCATCACTATCAAGATCTTTTTGATGTAGTGAGCAGGCGCCAGAGATCGAGTATTTACAGAAATAGAGATGTCGTTGATGATTAAAAACAAGCGGAACCTTCCAAAGCTCTGATTCATTAAATACGCTCATATCATAGAGATCGATAATCGATTGATCACAGAGCGGCTCTTCTCCCTCACGGACGACCTTATCTCTTGAGACAAGGTGTAGCTCGGAGAAGCGTCGATCCATGGGAAAAATTTGCATCCAAGCAAACCCTCTCTTGGTAAGGGTAGGGTTCCAAGTATAGAGCTTTCTTGTCGGCGTTGAAGAGATCTCATCAGGTACTTCCGTGGTGCATTGAGCGTAAGGCTCTTCTGGCACAAAGGTGGTAGAGGAGAGAGAGTAGATTCGATTTTCAGTCTTATCCTCTCTTCGGTATTGCTGGAAATAGGTGTTAGGGAGTGAGCTTTGAACAAAGTTGTGTACTTTTGTAGATTCTTCGGGTTCGACGTCAAACTGACGTGTGTTTTTCATACAGTCTGCGAGATCAAGCTGATAGCTTTGCACCGCAGATGGAGTATGGTGAACGACGTTTAGTTTTCCTGCAGGGCACGCATCATCAGACTCTTCATTCTCCAATTTTGAGTCGACAATCTGAAAAGAAGTGGCGGGGTCAAAGGTCCTGTCTGGACAACGTCGATGCCAACTTGGCTTATCTTCTCCTGAGAATCGGGCATATTGATAAAGTGCGAGTTGAGTAGATTCGCCGGCCATATCAGCACCGGCCATATCAGCACCGGCCATACTAGCGCCGGCCATTTCAGCGCCGGCCATTTCAGCGCCGGCCATTTCAGCGCCGGCCATTTCAGCGCCGGCCATTTCAGCGCCGGCCATTTCAGCGCCGGCCATTTCAGCGCCGGCTATACTAATTTCTGGGCCGACAGTTAAGCATTCTTCCCAGTCACGTGGAGCGATATTGTTATTCACAGGGGCGATCAATAATAAGGTATTACTAGAGCAGAGCAGCTGTGGTTTGATCTCGAAGAGGGAGGTTGTAAAGAGAGGGGCCTGTTGTTCAATTTGTCCATTAATCATGACCTCTGATAATTGAACAGAGCAGGTTGGAGAGGGTGGAGTGAAAGGGTCTTCCTCCACCCCACCGCCTATATCATCGCCCATATCATCGCCCATATCATCGCCCATATCATCGCCCATGTCATCGCCCATATCATTATTAGGGCCCATTTCACTGCCCATATCTCTACCTGGGCGGTCAGTTCTTAAGGAGAAGTCCTTGATATTGAGCTCAGTGAGATTGATCGCGCATTGCCCATCTATACAGGTCTCACTAGGGAGACAATGGTCATCAACGGTGCAATAGGAAGTGAGCTCTTGACAGCCACCAAAGAAAGAGAGTCCTAGACCGATGAGCGCCCTCGCTAAGATAATGTGTAACTTACGCATCAATTCCTCCTCATGGAGTCTGCGGGGCTGGCGCTGATGTTCTGACCTTTTCCACCTCCTGAGGTGAGCGCAGGCCAAGCATAGCCGAGTAGCGCAGTGAGCCCACCGCTGATCAGTAAGCCGACCGACCATTGATTGATGGTTGTCATTTGACTCTTTACCAAAGAGAGGTCAGAGACATAGAGCAAGTTTTGCTCTCTCTCACGGTGGTTGAGCGCGTTAAAACTTAATAGACTCAAGCCGGTGAATAGAGCGCTGACTCCTGTCCATTTAAGTCGTTTCGCGATGCTGGTTGGTGGTCGGGGTGGGGCTTGGAATCTTAACGTGAGTTCAGCCTCCGTACAGCTCTCTGTGAGGCAAGAAGGGATACTCACTCCAGTGATGATATCTGGGTACATCGTAGTCTTTGCTTCAACCTTATAGCGACCAACAGGCCTGTAAAAATGCTTACTCTGTGTCGAGATAGGGAGACCGCTGACTTTAAGAGAAGAGAGCTTCACGATCGAGCCATCAGGTGCATAGGCTTCGATAGAGACTTCACGCGGCAATTGCAACTTGACGAGGTAGGGAGATGCCTCTTCACAGTTGTTGGGTCGAGGCGCGATAATCGTACGAGTCGTAGTCTTATATCCAGCTCGAGAGACCTCCATCGAATAGGGGAGACCCCAAAAAACTTTTTGGGGAACCTTGACGGTAGCATCTTCAGGCTTGATCAATCGCTTAATGGGGACAGGGCATCTCTTGAGTGAAATCGAGAGCGGTGCGCCCAAAAGTGGCGCTTCGACCTCTCTATCATAATAACCTTTGAGCTTGACGCGTAGCTTTATCCCTTCAGGAACACGGAGACTAGACTCTTCTTGGAGAAGTTTATCATTGGAGTCTAGGGGCTCTAAGATCGGGCGATCACTGCCCTCGCGATCACTGCCCTCGGGCCCTTTGAGCGAAATCTCCGCTTTGGTGATCTCATCGGTCAGGCTCAGCTGAGAGTAACAATGCATCGAGGGGGCGATCAACGCCACTGAGGAAGGAGAGGGGGAGAGTTGGCGTTGCTCAGAGTGTTGGATACACGCGCCAGACCAGGAGAAGTTATAGAGACCCGCTGGTAGTTTGAAGGAGAGTGGGTCGCCTCTCTTGGTGTAGACACGCCATCGGATGGCGCTCTCACAGTGAGCGATCAAGCCACAACGTTTGAGCCACTTCTCTTTTTGAGCGACTTCTAGATGTAAGCGATAGGGGCGATTCTGTACCGCTACGTGATAGTTTGTCCATGACCCCAAGGGGGATGGATCTACTCGATGAAGACGCTTTCGCTTCAACAGAGGCCCATTGGCTCGCTTGATGATCAGTTGGAGTCGTTCACGACTCTCGATATCTCGCAGGGAGGTTTGAGTGAGAGAGGAGAGGCTCACCGCATGACCAACCGCTCGCATCGCCCATAGCTTCCCTTCGATTCGATCGTCGGATAAGAAGAAAGCGCTCTCCAAGAGCAGCTCCTTAACACAGCGGAGCTGAGAGATTAGCAACGCCTGCTGGTCTTTGTTATGGTCGAAGGAGCGATGATCATACCGCTTTTCGATGAGGGTAAGCGCGGCAGCGGCGTCTTGATAGATCGCGCGCCATCGCATAGGGGTCTCTGCTCTCTCCAAGCTCTTTGAGAGTGACTTCAGTTGAGGGTCATCTACTCGACATCTTGATCGAGCGTTGACTTCGTTAGTTGAGCAGAGCGTAAGCCCTACAAGCAAATAGCTTATGCTGAGCATAAAAAACTGAAGACGGAGTGGAGAGTTAAGAAGGGGATATGAAGCCCGAGCTACAGAGTACATTTAATAGACTCCTTTAATGATCGCCACTCCCCATCCGTTCGCTCTGCTCTCTGTACGGTGAGAGTCATTTTGAGCTTAGAGCTCCGTTTGCGCTTAAGAGACATGTGGTAAGCATCTAGACAGCTTCGTCCCTGACAGTTTCCATTTAGACTTCTCTTCCCACGTACAACCCAGCGAATATTAGAGATCAGATCTCCTTGTTGAAGGCCACGACAAGAGAGATTGGATGAACGGTCGCTAGGGTCACTTAACAATAACAGTCCCTCATCGAACGCTAAGACTGAGCCTAGTTTGGGAGCGGTCTCCGGCTTTGGTCTGCGGGTCAAGTGATCAATGTAGAGGATTTGAGGCATATAAAGTTTCCCGGGAGATTCGCGGAGCGCGCTGAGATCAAGGCGCTTGAAGAGGTGGTAACGTATCGCCTCGCTCTCCCACTCTGGTCTTGGTGGATCGCCTTCTCGCGATTGAAAGTGCAGCTCATATAGCAGACGAGAGAGGCGCTCTTCTAATCGGCCTCCTTCAAAGAGTCGAGCTTCACCCATGAGGGGCGCCCGCTCGCTAGAACTCTTGACCGCATCACTCCAACGAGGGCTAGGTAGTGGGAGCAGGCGGAGAGGTCCCAAACTTGTAAGCTGTGGGGCATGTTCCCTCTTATCGAGTGCTGAGGGGATGTTTTTCTCTACTTGATCTCCTCGATCATTCTCTGATGAGCGGTTCAGGTTCTGCTGTCGATCGACGCTCCAAGGGGAGACGAGGAGAGCGATAAGTGTGACCAAGACCGCAATGAGAATGAGGGTCGCTCTGGAAGAGAAGAGAGAAGAGGAGTCTGATCCAATGAGCGTGCTCTCTGGAGGTAAACCGGATTGCTTGACATACTCATTATTAGAGAGGTTCGTAGAGAGACCCTTTGAATGGAGACTTGACTCAGATGTTTTCTCTTGCCTTGGAGCGACAATGGGCTCAAGGGAGTGGTTAGACTCTCCCTCTGTACTCGTATCTGCTAGGGTGTTCGGAGTGTTCATCTCTTCGATCTCTTGATCGACGAGATTGAAGGTCATCGTTGATAAAGAGGGTTTGTATTTCTCGAGTGGACGTAGCTCATGGAGTAGCTCTTGAGCGTTTTTAGGTCGTTGGTCGATATCGAGTGAGAGACAGCGATTAATCAGATTACATATCTCTTTAGGGAGATGACTAATGACCTCTTCAAGGGGCTTTGGTCCATAATCTAAGAGCAGTCTTACCAGCTCTCGTTGAGTCTTTCCAGGGTTCGCCCGCACTCCAGAGAAACACTCATAGATGATGGCGCCAAGGGCAAAGACATCGGCTCTAGCATCTATCTCCATCCCTTTAAGTTGCTCAGGTGCCATGTACTCAAGCGTCCCTAGGATTTGTCCCTCTTGGGTCTTAACTTCTCCCTCTTCCACTTTAACCAAGTCAAAGTCGAGTAGTTTGACAAAAAGATCGGTTTCACCCCGACTAATGAGCATAATGTTGTCAGGTTTGAGGTCTCTATGGATCACGTTTTTCTGGTGAGCGATCGCTAAGGTCTCACAGAGGGTGAGAGTAATCTCAAAAACTTGATCTAGCGTTAGCGGAGGAGGCTGATATAACCGCTCATGAAGTGTGATCCCCTCTAGGTATTCCATCACCATAAAGGGCATCTCAGTCCCCTCGTCTATGCCCAAGTCAAAGACTTGAACAACATGATGAGAGTGCTCACTGAGCTCTTGGGCAGCTCGGGCGGATTGAATCATACGCCCCTGAATGTGCGTTCGCTGACTCTCGGTGAGGGTGTCAGGGATCTTGAGGAGTTTCACCGCCCTCTTCTTGTTAAGATGAGTATCCTTCGCGAGGAAGACCTGACCTATCCCTCCTTCTCCGAGCAGTCTTTGAAGCTGAAAACGCCCTTTGGCGATGAACCGTCCACCGCGTTGGTCACCTGACAAGGAGCTAGATGAACTCATGTGGGGGATGACGGGATCGGTATTGTCAGAACTATGAGTGTCGTGGAGCTGAGTGGGAGGAGACTCGGTCAGTAAAATCACTGAACTTGGCTCTTTACCACAAGGAGTTAAAAGCGTCATTGAGTCTAAAGAGCTGTAAAAGTGATAGATGGACTTTGGGGCGTCTTGTTGCTTAACGAATGTAAAGAAGTCTTTAACCTTAAGAGCATTATGACTCGGCCATATGTTAAGAGCGACGGTGATTGAGTGAAGAAATAATGAGGGGCCATAAGCGCTGAATATCTGCTCTTGCACAGACTCATCTTCCTGAGATACGAGTACCCAAGGTAAGTTATTGACTAAGGATGACTTGACCGGTCCATCAATGATCATACCTACGTTTGAGGGGAGAGACTCGATGATATCTGGGAGAGAGAGAGTACTCTGGGCAATAAAAGAGGCCTTGGTGTCGCTTGGATAAAAGCGAGCGTCCTTGATCAGCCCAGAGAGAACGATGAGGCATTGATCAGCTCCTCTCAGCCACTCTATCCCTTCTAGGATCTGAGTGAGGCCTGCTCGCTGTTTGGAATTATGCGCGTCATCGCTGAGCAGTCGAACTTGCCAGCCACCCTCCTCGAGCCTGTGCATCACTTCTCTGAGCGCATTATTCGTCCCAGGGCGCTTCCGACCTAGATCTAAGTACTCTTCCACGCCGACGAGGAGCGCTCGCATATTTGTCTCAAAACTCATAAACTAACTTCTATGGCAGGCAGTGAAAAAAGACGTGCAGTATTTTCTAAGGTGAGAAGAGAGAGGTTTTCTAAGGTCTCTTCCCTGAGCTGGGCTACACAGTGGGCAGTGTCTACCACAAAAGCGGGTTCATTGCGTTGTCCACGATGAGGCGTCGGCGCTAAAAATGGAGCATCGGTCTCGATGAGAAGTCGATCATTGGGGACTAGAGGGACCGCTGCTCTTAGAGCTTTGGCGCTCTTAAAGGTGACGATACCCGATAGAGAGATATAGAGTCCCCTCTCTAATGAGGCGAGGCACTCCTCAGGCCCTCCGGTAAAACAATGAACAACACCTCCGGCTTTAATCCCCTCTTCATCAATGATTTTAAAGGCATCTTCAAAAGCGTCTCGAATATGAATGATAATCGGCTTTTTAAATCGATTAGCGAGTTGCAAATGACGTCTAAATGAACGTCTTTGTTGATCATGAGGTGTGTGGTCATAGTAGTAGTCAAGCCCGGTCTCGCCCACCCCGACAACCCGAGGGTGTACGATTAACTCCTCGAGTGATCGCCAACCTTCCTCATGGTCATCGGTCATGTAAAGCGGATGAAAGCCAGCGGTGGCATAAATGAACTCTGGATATCGCTCAGCGAGTGCAATCGCCCGCTCTGTAGACTCTATTCGAGTCCCTATACTGATCACACGAGAGACTCCGCGAGCTTTAGCTCTAGAGATAACCTCTCCTCGATCATCATCAAAACGATCAAAGTCAAGGTGAGCGTGGCTGTCAATCCATTGATAGAGGGGCGTATCTTTCTTGGGGGTCATTTAACTTCTCTAGTGGTGAGTTTATACAGTGAAGGCCTTATTCAACTTAGCATAACTTGAATTCAGAGAGGGGGCCTGAAGATCTACTCTATATAGGCACATCGGAGAAGATCAGTAGGAAATGTGTTGTTATTTAGGTAACTCTTCAATTTCAGGTCGCTTCTTGCTCTTAGGAGGAGGTTGATTCATGACGCTAAAGCCGGGTTCTTTGATCTCTCGACCTTTGAACATCATTCTGCCAGCCTTATTGGTGTTGCTCTCCTTCATCCATGTGACGAGATTAGGTCCAGATTGCACATTATAGTGATACTTCTCATCCTCATCAAAGAATCCTAGAGAGCGCCATCCCATGGTGCGCAGCGCATAACTTGTCGCTCCCCATGGTAAGTGGATAAGATTTCGGCGGTAAGTGGGGGTGAGCGGGAAGTATTGTTCAGCATTTGAGAGATAAAGGACGTTTAAGGTCTCTCCCAGTGTTCGAAGCGCCTCAGCAAGGTCAAGCATCGTGTAGTCGGCGGTGAGGTCTCCTCGAATCGCTATGACTCGACCGGTCGCCCACAGGCTGCGAATATGATCATATTGCGCCTGGTCATCAAGGAAGGTGGGAATCTTTAGCGCGACATATTTTTTTCGAGTTTTGGTGAGCCGACGCCATAAGAGACCTCGAGTTCGCTTAAAGATCTTGACTCGTCGCTTGATGTAGCGCTTGACCCGTCGCTTGATATAGCTCACAGAGCGTTTTTCGCTCAGCCCTTTTTTGCTCGCTTCGCGAGTCGCGAGCTCTTGGGCGATCGGCTTAAAATGTTCCGCTAGCTTACGGGCGCTGTCTTCACCATAAGCTCTCGACCATCGGTCGATCAACATCTTGGGGGTCTCTGAGATAGAGAAAAAGAAAGCGTAGGTCTCATGTAAGTTGGAGATCTCTTGGTCAAAGTCCATCAGGATTAGGAGGTTGGACTTCGCCCACCCGGCGAGCAGATAGTTTTGATCGGTGCCGACACCGACGAAGGCGCCTCCGATACCCCTTATAAACGGTAACCATAACTGATGATTATGCTCATTTGAGACCCAATAATGAGAGTTGCGTACGATCTCTTCGGGTGGTGGATCAGCTCTTATCATCTTGAGAGCGCTGCGCTCTTCACTAGTGAGTAGGGAGAGGGTCGGTGAGCTCATTGGGGCTGAGGCGGCGAGAGTCTTAATCGCCTTAGATCTCTTCGCTTCTGCCGAAGACAGGAGAGGAGGTGTGAATAGGAGCAGGTTGAATAAAAAATAACACGCTGTGAACTGAATAAGCGCGATAAAAGCTGAGGGGCCCCTCTCAGATAGATAGCGATTCATAGGTTTATTTGTCCTAAACTAAAGTGAAGCGACGTTGATAAATAGCATATTCACTCATGCACGATACACGCAGTGAGAGTTAATTCCCTAACAATATCTTGGGTTCTACTATTATGACTAGTCTAAAGTCGAAGTCATCATAATCGAAGTCATCATCATCGAAGTGACAGTGATCTAAAGATCTTCTAATGGACCGATGTCTACTTATCTGCCAATATAAGCGAGCTCTCAAAATAAGGTTAAGTCATGGCATATAGCGCTTATCTCATCACCGATGAGAGCAGAATCATGCTCCTCAACCATTTCCCCCCTCGCTTCACTGAAGTGATCGCCCATCATATCACCTTTCGCTTTCCTGACTCAGCCCCTCCACCTGCGGTAGAAGAGGCGCTGGTTGTCGGCCATCGCTTTGATACCGAGCGAGGGATTGAATGTCTCGTCGTTGAGCTAGACGGGGAGAGCGCTAGACCCAATGGAGGGACTTTCCATATTACCTTCTCGCTTGATCGCGATCGAGGCGCAAAACCTGTACACTCTAATACAATCCTTAAGTCAGGATGGGAGAGATTGAAGACATCGATCTCGATCAAGGTAGAGCCTAAATTAGTCTCTACGAGTTAAGAAGGCTTTAGATCATCAGCAGTCTATTCAGCAGTCTATTCAGCAGTCTATTCAGCAGTCTATTCAAGACTTTGATCGTTGAGGAGCGTAGTGTTGAGAAGACTGTAAAGATATTCTTGAGGGCTCGCATAGAGGGTCTGAGCAACACAGCTCACTTGGCGTCGCTCTTCTTGGGTCACTTGCCCTTGGGCTGATCTAGGACTCCAAGTGAGTGTTCGCTCCTGTTGATCGATATGGATATATTCAAAGGGGAGATCACGAGAGGCGCGTCGATAGAGGGCGAGTCTCCACTGATTGAGGCTCTCCTCATTAGAGGTAGAGCTCTCTAAGACTGAGAAGTCACGGTGGGTGAGTCGATAAGAGCGTCCCGGTTGCCTCGCTCCTAGGCTAGAGTCGGTATAGATGAGCTCTCCGGTGAAGGGCTGATCTTCAAAGCCCATGAGTGGAGAGCTGAGCGGATCGCTGTAGAGTTGAAGAGCGCTGATCTCAATCTCTTCCCCTCGACACTGCCATTCTCGGATTCGTAATGCTCTCCTCGATAGATCTAGAGGAATAGAGTTAAGATTAAGACCCAATCGCTGGGCTCGTAGATCGGGTTCAAGAGGACGAGCTTGTTTGAGAATGATTTGGGAAGAGAGCGTTGAGTCCACTGTAGATAAAGTACGTTTTAACGGCCAAGATGGAGCCATTAGACGATATTCTAAGTCGAGAGTGAAGGTATGAAAACGTTGTGGTGATGTCAGCTGTTGATTGACCGCCTCTCGCCAAACGAGCGTCAGAGAGAGCGCCTGATCGACTAAGCGAGTGATCTCATTATCAGAGAGGACCTCAGGGGTCAGAGAAGACTGTTGTTGTCTATGGATCGTGAACTTAGAGCCTATTGGCTCATTCACTTCAGTCACCTCGATGAGCTCGGTGAGTAGCGTAGAGTCACTAGGATTAGTCACGCTTTCACTACCGAGCTGGCTGTTGATCACTGCTCGTGCTTCCCAGTCTGTAAGTGAGGAAGGCTGACCGGTTGAAGGATGACCGAGCTCTTGGGGCGTCTGTGGGGCAAGGGTGAGGGTCATCACTCCGTTGGCGAGCTCTAGGTCATCTTGGAAACAAGGATGAATTAAAACACCCATCCACCCCTCTAAGTGATCAATCCCTTCGGAAGATCTCTCTTCAAAAGCCTCTACGTTCCAATAAGACGACCACACCTCTCGCAATGCTCTAGTGATTGTTCGTCCGCGCCGTTGAGGTGAACTCTGGACATGAGGATAGAGATAGCCAGTGTATGAACCATAGAGCCCAGCCCCATTGAAGCCTTCAAGATCCTCTACATTGCTTGATGACCTAAAGCGAAGCCCTTGAGCGGGGTCAAGCTCTGAGAAATGATCATGGAGAAGAGAGAGTAGCTCCTCTCTGAGCGTGGGTTCAATAGGGGTTTGGCGAATCCAACCTTTCACCCCTCCTCGCTCAATCAACCCCCTCACTGCCTCTGATTGACTGGTAAACCATGCCCTCACCTCTTCAGGTGTAGAGGGTTGAGGTGCTCGTGACCAATACCCCGCCCACCCCTCTAAAGCTAAGACCACGAGCTCATGTCTTTTGAGCCATGACTCATCGTTGAGTAGTGTGCTCAGTAGCGGAATGAGAGGTTCAATATGTTGGGCATAAGCCTCGCCAGTGAGCGCTAAGATGGGCTGAGGTGGCCGTAAGGAGGAACCGGGCTCGGTGTGGTCTTCTGTCTCTTGACTATCAACCGTTAAGAGGCGCTCAATCATCAGAACCCCCGAAGATTTCCCTCCAATATAGGGTCTAAAGTCGAGGAGCTCGGCGATCGTCCAATAAGGGTCAAGTTGACCCTCCTCTTCGTCGGTTGTCCGATCAAGAGAGAGGGTGAGAGGGGTCTCTCCAAGTGGAGGACGGCTCACCGATCTCGGTGGTGTCGTCCTTAAGGAGAGATACTGTCTATATTCGTCATTACTTAACGGAATGACCCGCCAATCACTCGGAGCCTGTCCCCATAGCAAAACAGGCGCCCTAGCGTTGGCGAGCTGGGTTATAGAAGGCTGTTGAGTGACCCCCGCGCTGTAGATATTGGGGATCCCTCGATTACGGGCGAGGAGGTTAATATGAGAGAGCGGAGTCTGGGGGATCGAGGAGATGAGGCCTCGACAGGCCGGTAAGTCATCGGGTAACTCATCATAGAGGAGAATATCTCGCTCTTCTGTCATCCCGTCAACTTGGCTCATGAGTCGGAGACGACCAGCGGTGATTCCGGCGCTATATACTTCAGCCTCGCCAGGGACAATGAGATCTTGGTAGCTAATAATTCGTTGATTGGGGACTTGCTGGGCATCAATGATTGATCGACCGAGGTCGACCTGATTCGGTGATCGAGTGAGCCATCGGAGAGGACCTATGGAGGGCGGTAGGTGTGCATCAAAATAAGCGAAGAGGCTCAAGATCTCTTGAGATGTAGGTTGATCGCTATACTCGAGCTCAAAAGCCCATATGTCCTCTGAGATAGACCGCTCTTCATGAGCTTGTATATGAAGAATACTCCCTAAGATGACTCGCCGAGGATCGCCGAGGACACGCTCATAGAAATGAGGCGCATAGAGCCTCCCGTTCGCTGTAAACCTTAGCTCAAGAGGGAGGTCGGCTCCACTCTCACGGAGTCTTGTCATTTGCCCGATGGTCGAGGCGATATCCTCAGTCTCTACAGGGGGGATCAGCGGAGTCGTCTCAAATCCCCAAACCGGAGCGCCGTTGAGGAGTCTATACCAATAGAGTTGATCATGTAGATTATAGAAAGCGCTGTCATAATAGCGGATGACCGCTCGCTCGCTCCACCCTTCCATTAAGCCGTTGACCGGCTCAGTGAGCCAAAACTTAAGCACCGCAAAGGTCTCCGTTGACTTAGCGAGTCGAGAGAACATCTCAGCGTCGGCGAGAACCTCTACAGTGTGATCTTGAAAGCGATCTGTGAGCCACCAAGAGTCCTCATCTTCGAGTATTACGCCTTGATCTAAAACTTGAGATGAAGAGGGGGCCCCTCGATCACATCCGATGAACCAACCGCTCGTCAATATTAACCAACAGGAGATGAGGCGGAGGGCGGAGAGAGCTTCAACAGAGCTTTGAGTGCTAAGAGTTAGTACAGCGCAGCGCATAGATGAAGCCTTTCACACAGAGTAAGAGAGTTAGCGATGTCATACTCTTTAGACTCATCAAGATCAGACCTAGATTAAGAGTGATCAGAAGAACACTCTAATGGGCGAGCCCATTGTCGCCCTCGATCTCAACTTCGAGGAGTAGGTCACCGATATGCTGATAAATCATCTCTAATCGCTGTAATGGATTCAACTCTTGGAAGAGGGTCTGCCTCAATTGAGGTGCAGAGACGATATTGGCGCTGAGCATATGAGTCAGGATCTCAGCGTTAGGGGCGTTCTTGAGAATTTCATAGAGAGCTTTAGCGCTGTTCTCATGATAGTCGGCGAAACGAGAGACGAGCTCTCTTACATGATCTTCGAGATCAAAGAGTGACGTCTCATCGATCTCTTCGTCGGGGAGGATCTCAGCGTGAACTTGACGAAAAGGCATCGTCTGCTCAAGTTCATCGCGGAAGAGGACTCTAGTCACCCCCTGTACTAAGATATGATATCGCTGTGGCGCGACCTCATGTTTAGCGACGATCACTCCAGCGCCAAGGATCGGTCGAAAAGGCATCAAGCTAGGGTCTCCGCTCACCGCATCATCTGCGGGCGTAGTGTCAGCGATGGTGATCAAGTGATCATTCTCTAAGGCATAGTCGACCATGGACACATAGCGTGGCTCAAAGATATTGAGCGGGAGAACGGTATGGGGGAAGAGCTGTACATTCTTGAGCGGAAATACGGGTACGCTCTGAAAAGACTCATTACTGATTCTGATAATGGGCATCGGTGTCTCTTATTTTCTTAACTCGTAAGGTCTTTGAGGGTCTATAGTCATCGTCTCTATCAAGGCCTCTGAGTTTTACTCTTTCTCTATTTTAGGGAGAGGTCCGAGGACCACTTCTTCGTTGAGAAGCTGGAGCATATCACGAGCGAGGGGTCGATATTCAAGATACTCTTCAGGTGTTAAGCGTTCGCAGAGCGTCAAATAGGTCCAAGTGACGCGTAGCGATCTTTGGGTAGGGTCCCATTTTGCGTTCCGCTCGATGGAGAGGCACTCACCGCCGACTTTACGATCACGAGGGAGGTTGGTGATATCAAAGCCGCTAGGGAGCGTGGCGTTAAGAGACCAGCGCCACTGACGTTTATGTCCTAAAGTGAGTGGGAAACGCCGATTTTCGAGCTGAAAGAGGCTCTTTGGACTCCAATCAACGATCGAGGGTAAACGGAGCTGATCGCCCTCACGATGAACCCAGCTATCATGCTCAAAGTTGATATGCGCTTCAGCAGGCACATAGAGGTCGTCAGTTTGAACCGCTTTATGATCGAGCATCACTGCTCCAGGGAGAAGCTGATTGACCCGGTATTGCATCACTTGCTTGAAACTCTCAGGGTTACGAGCCCGCTGTCTAATGATCTGACCGATCTTGCCTCGACTCCTCATCTTCAGTGACCCGCTGACCTTACCCGCTTGGTCAACAGTGAGCTCTACGCTATCTTCACTCTCATCAAATGAAGGCGCTTGAAAAGGGATATCACGCCAGTAATGATGGTCAGCTCGTGGATCATAGACGAGAGAGCGGGTCCCTTGATCATCGGAGCGAAGGGACTGAACATCTAGCGCGTCGACAGTAGGGTCGAAGAATCGCCCTTCAGCCATCCCCTCTTGAGCGGGGATATAGACGATCGCATGATTAAATTGTTGGGAGGGGATCTTCTGCTCCACAACGCCACTATTTCTTGTTCTCACCAACGCGAAATCCGCTTTTAAACCTATGGTCTTAGCAAGGGTGATAAAGAGAACAGCCTTATCCTTACAGTCTCCATATTGACGACTGAGCACTTGGGCGGCGGTGTGGGGCTTTACTCCAGCGATCGTGTGCTCATAATCTTGTTGATAACGGATATTACGAGTCACGTAATCTTGGATTTTATAGAAGCGATCTTGAACGCTCATATCATCGGTAAAGAGCTGAGAAGAGAGCTCTTCGACCTCAGGGCTCACTCTGAAGGCGTCTCGAAGCAGCTCACGCTCCCATTGAAAGACCTCTTCCCAAGAGGGGACAGTGGTGATCTGTAAGCCAGCGATTTGAGAAAATAGGGGCGGCATACGTGGTTCGGCGGGGATCGGTGGTAACGCGGTCATACGCCACATCACTCGCTTTAGATCTCCTCTCTCCTCCTCTATGCGCTCCATCGGCTTGACCGCCTCTAGCGCGTTGGCTTCATAAGCGATCTCTTTGAGTTTAATCTCCTTAGGAGCCCAAAAGACCCAACGACTCTCCTCGACTTGAGTATCTAAGTTTTGGAACCACCAAGACTTGGTGACATGCCCTACGAGGTAAGAGGCAGGGGGCTGGCTGGAGCGGTGTTGAAGCACTACCGTAGAGCCAATCTTGAGCTGTCTGAAGCGTACGACACCTTTACGGATAGAGGAGGCTTCTACTCGAGTACCGTCAGGGCTGATAGCGTAAGCTGCCATTAATTGAGTTCTACGTCCTCTCCCTATATACATCTTAGTCAGATCATCTCGCCCCTCTTGGTTAAAGGCATGGACCACCTGAGTTACGACAGACTCAGAGCTGCCGTCAGGTTTTAAGAGCATCACCTCATCGTCTAGTAAGTAGACTTGATTCGCTCCCTCGGCGGCGCTCACCGTTTCTCGACTGGCGATCACCTCACGAATCCGCCCATCGCTAGGGACATCAGCCAGCCAAGGTTCGCTCCCTTGAGGCTTGATCTCACTGAGACGTAAGGCCAAGTCTTGGTCATCAGGGTCAAGTTTAATGGCCTCTTCCCACGCTTTGATCGCTGCCTCTTGCTTACCGAGGGTAATGAGCCATTCTCCGCGCTGCTTATAAGGATCGGCAGAGAGCGGGTTGAGGCGATTGAGAGCGCTGAGATTATTCAAGGCCTCGGTGTATCTTTCCGCTCTCCATAATCCTTGGGAGAGTTGAGTGTAGCACTTAGCGCGCTGTGGCCAGGCGCGAATACATCCTCGGGCGATAGCGATCATCGAGGCGCTGTCATTGTGGCGAGTCGCCTCAGCGAAATGCTCGTTAAAGGTAGAGGTGAGCTGAGGGTATCTAGTGTGTAAGGCGCGTGATCTGATCCGAGATCGTTGATGTCGCCCCACGTTCTGCTCGCATTTGACGAGGTTTGATTGAATATTACGACTAGAGGGAGTGAGACGCTCCGCTTGATAGAGGAGAGCGCAGCGCTCCTCATGCCACCCCTTAAAGCTGAGCAGGTGAGCGAGATGGGTATAAGCGAAAGTAAGTTTCGGCCTTTGCTCTAGCAATCTTCTCGCCGCTTTGCGCGCTTTAACGTCAAGGCGCTGCTGCCTCCAAAACCTAGTCTGCAGCTGAATAAGATAAGGAGCCGATCCCTCTTCACTGCTGAGTTGATAGAGCTGCCCGATTAAATCGGCTGCTTGGCCTCGCTCACCGTTCTCCCATAGCGCGGTCGCCCGAGCGGCCTTAAGCCATATACTGTTGGGGAAGCGGCTCGCCACATCTTCGGCGTAGTGGAGTCGCTCTACTTTGAATCCTGACTCCTCTAAGAGATGAAGCGTATGAAAGTCTCGTCGAGCGGGCGCTTGGGCATTGAAACGCTTTTGATATTGCTGAGTGATGTAGGCTTCGCTGAGAGGAGGGCTTTGTGGGTCGGTGATCGGTGAAACGGGAGTGTCTAACGCCTTTGTCTCGTAGATGAGCGGTGCGCCACCGACCGCTGTTAAGCGAGCGGTGAGCATCCAACTGCCGGTCTGCTGAGCGCTCTTGATCAGTATACTATTGGCTCCTGTTTGTAAGGTGATGGGGAGCGTGACTCCGTCGAAGAGCCATCCATCGATACGGGCAGCGCTGAAGATGAGTTGTTGATTCACCCAAACTTTAATGGGATCCGTGGTGCTGATTCGAAGCTGAGCGACGCGGCCTTCTCGAACGCTGACCACGCTCGCTCCATAAGCGACTTGCCACCGATCCGGGGAGAGGAGCTCATTGAAAATTATTTTCCCTCGGGCATCTTTTGGATAATCACTCCTCCAGCTGACCTCAGTGAGCTTCCCTTGATATTTAGCGGTCGGTATCAACTCTGTTTCTGGAGGGTAAACGACATCCAAACCTTTTCCTTGATCATTATCCCATGTTCCGATGATGTGAAGTGGCAAGAGCTGACCGAGCCGCTCACTGCTGTGTGAGTAGCCGAGTTGATCACCCGTGAAGTGAGCGATGTGTCTAGCAGACCAAGCCATTGACGCTCGTAAGCCGAGATCAGGATATCGGTCGATCAACCCATGAAGACGCTGAGAGAAGTCTAGTTGCGCTTCACTTGGCCAAGAGTAGAGCGCTCTAGGGATGAGTGGCCAAGCCTCAGCAGCGAGCTGTGGATAACTTTGGACGATTGACTCTAAAGCATTAAGAGCAGCCGAGGAGCTCCCATGTTCGCTCTTAATCAGCGTTTGATGAATCGACTCAACCTCCCAACGGAGAGGATGAGCGGGCCAACGCTCTTGCAAATCTGAGAGGGCTTTATTGAGCTCTTCTAGAGTTGCAGAGATATAGTAGCGCTCGGCGATCTGCAGAGCAGACTCGCTCACCTCAGAGGTCTTCTCAGCGCTCGGCGAAGCCCCTGGCAGTGTAACGACTTGAGCGAAACTTGACAGAGTCGATGTGCAGAGAGCGATCACTATACTCAGCGATACGAGAAGATTTGAGGTATATCGAGCGATAAGCGCTTGATTAATAAAACTCATGATATTCATCCAAAAAAAGGGGGAGTGCAGTTCAGGGGGGATACTAAAGCTCGCCCGTTGACCTCATTGATCAGCGGTCATAGAGGTTATGTAGGGCGACGCCACTCGGCGATAGGCGGGAGAGGAGGAAACTGGGAGAGATGAGTGATATCCTCCTTGGAGTCATAAACGTCTACGAGTGTCCATGTCTTCCCATTATGAATAAGACGCCAAATCGATTCGAATTGATGCGGTTTCTTTTTCCCTGAAATCAGCGTGCCTGTTTGATCTTCTACGAAATCGATCGCCTTTGACTCTACCCTCAGGGTGAGCTCTACTCCTTGAGGAGGATGTTTGATCAACTGAGTCTCATCCTCTGCCCATGAGGCGCCAAGAGTATGGACGGCGATGACCTTATCGAAGTGAGCGACTCTCTTGTGACCTCGCTCGTTGAGCTCCTCGGTTAGAGATAACTGAGCTTTCAGGAATACGTCGCTGGTGAAGCTCTCCATAGAGGAAAAGTCACCTTCTCGTCTCCCATGATAGAGGTGGGGCGCAGCGATGGAGACCCATTTTTGGATATTGATCGGCTCAAACTCAGGGAAGAAGTGGCCGATCTCGTCTCGCAAGCGTTTAAGCGTCTGGCGCTCGTGGGCTTGTTCACTAAAGACCCGCTTGCCAACCTGATACATACAGAAAACACCTCCCAACCAAAAAAAGAAGGTTCCCCAAAAGCCTCTCGCTTTAGGGAGAGGGATTTGACTGATGTCGCTTGGAGGCCCCTTGGGCTCAGCAGGAGAGGTGCCTTTATAATGCCTCTTTGAGGCACTTTTGTGGGGTGGGGCTTGTGATTCAGGTGTCGCTTGAGCTTGTGATTCAGATGTCGCTTGAGCTTGTGATTCAGATGTCGCTTGAGCTTGTGACTCTGTGAGAAGACTGAAATTAACGGTTAAGACGGTAAGAGCCAAGCTTAGAATGAGTCGACGATGAGATGATCTATTGAGGAGGGATGAGGAGTGAGACATAAGCACCTTATATATAGATGGGGCGGAGAGCTAAATGGAGTTGAAACTTAATGTCTAAAGTCTTTTCCCCCGCTTAAGATAAGCTCAAAATCTCACTCGTCAAGCTGATCCGCCGATATTAGATTGACGAGTAAGCGCTCAGCAAGTGGACTGATAGAGAGGATCCTAGACGAGGAGACGCTGATGGGATATACCCAATATATAAGCTCACATGATGAGTCAGCAGTATATCAGCAGATATGGAGAGGGAGAGCTCTATGATAACAAGATCATCCACACAGTATCCGTTTACTGATCAGCGTCGATGGGGAATCAAGTTGAGCGGGTCGTTTTCATGGGCTATCCTCACTCTATCGCTCTCTATATTGCTCTCTATATCGGGCTGTGATGATGGGAAGTCATCGACAGCAGATAGGCAGCGACTAGATACCGGTCAAGGAGACATGGATCCGGATCAACTCGACGAGGGAATAGATCAAGAAGTCGTCTCCGATATGATGCCCAACACTAGTGATATGACTCCTGATGACAGTGACATGACTCCTGATGACAGTGACATGACTCCTGATGACAGTGACATGACTCCTGATGTCAGTGATATGATGCTTGATATGAACCTTGAGCCACCTCTCTGTCTCAATGGAGTCGATGATGATGGAGATGGGCTCATAGATTTCCCTCGAGATCCCGGGTGTCGCTCGGTAGAAGATGATGATGAAGAAGATCCAGAGCGTTTCGAATGTGAAGATGACATCGATAATGACGATGATGGCGCGATCGATTTAGATGATCCAGGGTGCGCTTCACCGAGTGACCCAAGTGAATTGAGCGTCTGTGGACCTCACCAAGCCAGAGATATCTCCAATAGCAAGAGAGTAGTCACTGACAGCGAGGGGGAACCCTCTTATTTTGAGGCATGTCGCTCCAACAATGCGCCGGAGCAGACTTTTCTCTTCACTCTTCGTCGACCGGTGGAATATCTATATTTTAGTACTGAGGGAAGCGCTTTTGATACCCTTCTCTCTGTTCGTAGAGACTGTGATGAGCTCTCCTCGGAGGTCGCCTGCAATGATGATGTTGGCGCGATGAGTTTGACCCATAGCGTGGTGCAGTTAGACCAACCTGCTCTCGGAGATTATTACGTGATCGTTGATGGGTATGGGGAGAGCGCTGGCCGAGTGGTACTCAGTGTGGAGGCAGGGGTCGCCGAAGGTGAAGCCTGTCCTTCAGAAGGAGGTCCATTAGTCTGTCCACGAGGTCAAGCCTGTAATGAAGAGGGAGTCTGTGCCCCGGCGGCTTGTGCTGATCTAGAAGATAATGACCAAGATGAGCGAGCAGACTACCCTAGCGACCCAGGCTGTGAGAGCCCAGAAGATCAAGATGAGACCGACCCAGACCCCGCTCCGGAGTGTGGAGATGGGCAAGATAATGATGGTGATGGTAGTGTAGACTTCCCCAATGATGCTCAGTGCTTGTCCGCCTCTGATCAGCGAGAGGGATCAGACCCAGACTGCTCAGATAGGGAAGATAATGATCGAGATGGCCTCATTGACTTTCCCAATGATCCGGGGTGTGACAGTGCCGAGGATAACAATGAGTATAATCCTCCGGCATGTGATGATGGACGAGATAATGATGAAGACGGCGCTGTCGATTTTCCTAATGATCCGGGCTGCCTCAATGAAAGCGATGAGAGTGAGAGGACACCGAGCAACCTCCCCCAATGCGCAGATGGGATCGATAACGATGAAGATGGACTGACCGATTACCCTGAAGACACGATCAGCTGTCAGTTTGCTGCTGATCAGACCGAGGATAACCCTTGTGCTCGAAGAATGTTCCGAGAGGTGACCGGGTTGACTAGCGCTCGCGGGACGCACTCAGGAGAACCTAATGATTTTAGCGGTAGCTGTGGTGGAGAAGAGCTGAGCGAGAGCGTCCTCGTTTGGCGAGTGAGCGGGGATAGAGCCTTAGAGAGTCTCAGTATTACTAGTCGTAATAGCGAAGCGCTGATCGCGCTTTATGTAAAGGACAGCTGTGAGGCAGAGGGAGAGCTTGTCTGTAGCAGTAACTCAAGTAATCAAGCGGTTGAGATCGGACCTCGAGGTGAAGGTGAAGATCTCTACATATTTGTGGACGCTCGCTTCTTCTCTGGGATATGGAGAGTACAGTTCGACGCGCAGCTCGCAGAGGGGGCTCGCTGTGATCGTTCGGGTATTCCAGGAGAGCGTTGGCGCTGTGCTGAGGGCCTGAGCTGTGTAGAAGAGATCTCCGGTCTCTCTCGCTGTATTCGTCCTCAATGTAGTGATCGTCGTGACAATGATGGAGATAACTTGATCGATTACCCCAATGATCCGGGGTGCTCTTCACCGCAGACCAACAGTGAGCTTGATCCTGACCCCCTCCCTGCTTGCGCTAATAATATTGATGAAGATCGAGACGGTCTCTTCGATTTTGGAGAGGATCCGAATTGTGAATCTGCAGCAGATGACTTCGAAGGTCCTGATTGTCAAGATGGGGTAGATAATGATGGTGATGGACGAATTGACTTTGAGGGGAGCGGTGTCTCTGACCCACAATGCGCTTGTCTCAATGATCCGAGTGAATCAGTCGTTGAGAGAGCATGCGCCGACCAATGTGATAATGACGGAGATGGATTGGTCGACGCCGATGATCCAGGTTGCTTTAGTCCAAATGATAACGATGAATTTAATGAGTTACAGTGTCGTGATGGACTCGATAATGATGGCGATGGAGTGGAAGATTTTCCGGCCGACCCTGGATGTATAAGTCCCGTTGATGATGATGAGACCACGCCAACACCTGCACCTCAATGTGGTGATGAGATCGACAATGATGAAGACGGACTGATCGATTATGGTGCGGATGATGGCTGTGTCAGCGCCTCTGATGACAGTGAAGCGGGAACATGCGACTTAGAGCCTCTCACGGTAGATGCTCAAGGGATCGCTCAAGGAGAGACTAGCGCTCTAGATGGATCTCAAATCGGGAGCTGTGGCTTCGGCTTAGCGCCTGAAGCGGTCTACCTTCTCTCTCTCCCTCACCCTGTGACTGTGACAATGAGCACCGCAGAGAGCGACTTTAACACTGTCCTTTATGTGCGTAGCGAGTGTCGTGCAGAGACCATTTGTGTGGAAGATGAGCCTGACTGTGTACCTGTCTCGACGGAGATTGCCTGTAATCAAGACGCACCGGGAGAGATCACTAGCCGACTTGAAGTGATGGCTAGCGGAGATCTCTTTATATTTGTCGATGGTCTCGGCTCTCAGTCTGGCGCTTATCGGCTAGCGGTGACCGGTCAGTATCTCGTCGATGGCTCCTGTGATCCTGAAGGTCCTGATTATTTCAACTGTCCAAGCGAGACTGACTGTCTATTGATTGACTCTGAGGATGAATCTCAAGGGTGGTCTTGTAGAGATCCCTCTCCATAAATAGGTCGCTTAAATACGTCGCAGGAGAGATGGCCAATGATGATCATGAACGCGCTTGGTCATCGATGGATATTTGACTCTTTCTTTGTGAGATCAATGACCCTATGCTGTTCGCTTTCTCTTAGCCTTATCCTGACTCGAAATCGATTGTGAGCATATCCCCAATGAGCATTGAAAACCTCATCGCGACTTCTAACGATAGCCCCCAAGATCTAATCGCCCAGAGCCCTACTGAGCGAGGAGATATGTCGAAGCAAGGTCCTCTCTTTCCGGTTATAGAACACGTGGCGATCGCCGGTCACATCGGCGTCGGTAAATCAACGCTCACTCAGCTACTCAGCGAGGCTTTTGATATTCAAGCGTTCCATGAACCCAACCTAGAGAACCCGTTCCTCAAGCGCTTCTATAGCGATATGTCACAATGGGCTTTCCACAGCCAAGTCTTCTTCTTGGTACATAAATTCAACGCCCATCGCGCCCATCTTGATCAAGGAGAAGCGATCATCCAAGATCGGACGATCTACGAAGATGCCGAGATCTTCGCTACTCACCTCGCAGAGAGCGGCTTGATGAGCCCTGAAGAATTTAAGACTTATTTCGATCTCTATAATGAGTTTATCCAGCTCCTTCCTCCTCCTACTTTGATGATCTATCTTCGGGCTTCGGTTACGACTCTGGTCGATCGTATTGAAAAACGGGGACGACCTGAAGAGCAGCAGATTCCCAGAGTCTATTTAGAGAGTCTACACCAGCTTTATGAGTCCTGGTTCGAGAGATATGATCGGTCGCCGAAACTTGTGATCGAGGTTGATCATCTCGACTACGTTAATAATGAGTCAGATCGAGAATCTGTGATTCAACTCATTCGTGAGCGCCTCAAGGAGTTAACATGGAAGGTCGTATGTGTCCGGAGGAGGTCCGGGCGGGCTCTACTTCTCAACGCTCCTCAAGCAGAGGAGACCAGAGATTGAGGTAGAGGTGTATGAGCGAAATGGTCCTGATGATACCTTTGGCTTTGGGGTGGTCTTCTCTGATGCGTCTCTGAATAAGATCGCAGAAGATGACCCTGAGACGTATGAGGCGATCACTGCTAACTTTGCTCATTGGGATGATATTGATGTATTTATTCACGGAGAACAGAGACGATCTTCGGGACATGGATTCAGCGGTCTCTCCCGTAAACGGCTTTTAGAAGTGCTCTTGACTCGCTGTCGAGAGACAGGGGTGAAGGTATATCATTACCAAGAGATCAAGAGCTTTGAGAGCTTAGAAGCCGACCTCGTGATTGGAGCAGATGGCCTAAATAGCCAAATCAGAGATCGATTTAAGAATCATTTCCAACCGAAAGTCGAGTGGGGGACCGCGCGTTTTACATGGATGGGGACAACTAGGCAGTTTCCAGCGTTTACGTTCTATTTTAAAGAGAACGAGCATGGGATGTGGAGAGTTCACGCCTACAACTATGAAGATGGTTTCTCGACCTTTATTATTGAGACCACCGAGGAGGCTTGGCGAGCATCAGGTCTAGATGATGCGACCGAAGATGAGTCTCGCCTTTATTGTGAAGCGCTCTTCGCAGAGGAGCTTGAGGGGCACCCTCTTCTCGTCAATCGCTCGATTTGGCGTCAGTTCCCACGAGTTTCTGTGGCGCGTTGGTCTCTCCCAAGTGGAGAAGGGCACCCGGCAGTGACACTATTAGGTGATGCTGTTCACACCGCCCACTTCTCCATTGGTTCAGGGACCAAGTTGGCTATTGAAGATGCTTCTGCTCTCGCTTTAGCGATCTCTGGCCATGGAGATGACCTCTCTGCGGCGGTACAGGCCTATGAGGAGGAGCGGAAACCAGTGGTTGCAGGATTGCAGCGCGCTGCCTTAGTCAGCCAGCGGTGGTTTGAAGAGACCGAGCGTTATTTTGAAGCCCTCGACGTAGATGATTTTAATTTTAGTCTATTGACCCGTAGTTTGCGAGTGACTCATAGCGACTTAAAGCTTCGTGACCATGATTATGTGGATCAGGTTAATGAACGCTTCTCGACTCGTGCTTTTGCTCAAGCAGGGTTGGTCGCTCCTGAGCGTCACTGCGGCTTATCGCTCGCTGATCTCCCTCCTATGTTTACGCCCTTCAAACTTAGAGAGATGACCCTAGAAAATCGAGTCGCTTTAGCGCCGATGTGTCAATATAGCGCAGTTGATGGACTTCCTAATGAATGGACCATGACCCATTTAGGCTCACGAGCGATCGGTGGGAATGGCTTACTCTTCACCGAGATGACCGCGGTGAGTGAGCGCGCTCGGATCACCCCAGGCTGCGCTGGAATATATAACGATGATCATGAGCAATCATGGTCGAAGATCATCAGTTTTATCCATCAGCACTCTTCGTCAAAAATAGCATTACAGCTTGGCCATGCTGGTCGTAAGGGAGCGAGTCGCTTAATGTGGGAGGGGATGGATCGACCTCTCCCTACAGAGGAGGCGTGGCCGATTCAATCAGCTTCAGCCCTCGCTTACTACCCGGAGAGTCAAGTCCCTACTGAGCTCAGTGAAGTAGAGATGGAAGAGGTTATTGCCGACTTTATCCTCGCTACCCAACGAGCAGCTCGGGCCGGCTTCGATATGCTTGAACTGCACTGCGCCCATGGTTACTTACTAGCGAGCTTCCTCTCTCCGCTTACCAACCTCAGAACAGATGATTATGGCGGCTCAATAGAGGAACGGGCTCGCTTCCCGTTAGAGGTGTTCAAGAGGATTCGAGAGGTGTGGCCTGAAGAGAGACCAATCTCCGTTCGCTTATCAGCGACAGATTGGGAAGAAGGTGGCTTAAATGCAGATGAATTTCTCACCTTAGTCAGGCTATTCAAGGAGGCGGGGTGTGACCTCCTCAATACCTCTACAGGACAGACCACGCCTCAAGCGAGACCTGAATACGGGCGCCTCTTTCAAACACCTTTCGCGGAGAGAGCACGGTTAGAAAAAGGGATTCCCACCATAGTCTCAGGAGGAATCTCTTCTTATGGTGATGTGAACAGCATTTTGGCGGCGAAGAGAGCTGACCTTTGTTTAATTGGCCGAGCGCAGTTATTTGATCCTTACTGGGTTCGTCACGCCGCCTTTGAGCAAGGAGTAAGCCTGCCATGGCCTAATCCTTATGCGGTTGTTGGAGGAGCCTATCAGCCGCGTATGGAGTGGTCGGGGCAAGGACAAGTAAAGTCATAACAAGTCGATTGATTCCCTCGGTCAGTAAATGATCGTTTAACTTACGTCTATAATAAGATAACCATCTAGACCTTGGTGATGACTTTTGCTAATACTGAGGTGCTCTGATCATTATGAATGATCTGAGTTTGGTCAATTTCATAAGACTGTGGACGCGTATCTGAATCGCCCAAATAACTTATATATCTATTACTTGAAATAACGACTGAGACCTCTAACTAGATAGGGGTTTTAATGTTAAGGGAATTTTATCGTGCCTGAGCGACCCTCAACAGCTACAAATGAGTCTGATTCGGAGATCTTAAAGACTCCATCGATTGAGCTTCGAGAAGATCAAGACTCGGCGCCTGCAGGTTCCCGACCTGTTGTTCATATAGACTCAGTCAAGGTTGTGGACCCCTCTAGTACAGAGTCGCCAGCTTCTCCCTACGGAAGTGAGACTCAATTTCAGGGGCTAATCGATCTCGTTAACGCCAAAACTGAAGATACTCAAGAGAGCGTGGTGACACTCCCTGATGAGTTATTAGTGACCTCAGAAGAGGGGCTCTCTCAAGAGGCTAAGCTAGCCATTGAGAAGACTTATCGTGATTTTAACTCTCTGATGGAACAACAGAAGGCCCTGCAGTCGAACCAGAGTAATATGCATATGTCTCTTATAGAGCGAGAGCGTACTCTCGATCGCAAAGAGCGAGCCATACTCGAGAAAACTGTGGAGCTTGAGCGAGAACTGAGAGAGTCGGAACGTGTTCGACATGGATATGAGAAGCGCTTACAAGTCGTAGCCGAACGTGAAGCCTCTCTTGATGGGCGACAACGTGGCCTCGCTTCATTGATTGATAGTGGTGTCTCAGAGAGATCAGTAAAATTCAAAGAAGAATTCAGCCATAAGGAAGCGGAGCTAGAGAAAGAGTTCGCTAATCGTTGTCGTGAAGCGGAGTTAGATTTTGAACAGCGACACGCTTCATTAGAGTCTCGATACAACAGCAAACGCCAAGATCTAAAGTTAAAACTGCAAGAGCGGCAACAGCTTGTTGAGCATGAGATCGCCACTAAAGTAGAGATGATTGAGAAGGCGCTCATCGAGAAGTTAGAGCTGCAAAAGACACAAGCTGTGGAAGAGCTTGAGTATGAGAAGAAACAGCTCGCTCAACAAGAGGCCTCTCTCCGAGAGCTATTCAGTGGTCGTTTGTCAGAGCTTGAGAGTCGAGAGGCTGAGTTTAATAAGTTTATTATAGAGATTCAGCATATCGATCAGAAGCGTTTAGAGTTAGAGAACGATAAAGAGAGTTTGGAGACCGCTCGAGCAGAGCTCAGAGATCGATCAGAACATATTAAGTCCTCGGGGGCTCAATTTAAGTCGATGCTCGAAGGAGTTCGTGGAGAGCGTGAGCTTTTAGAGCAGCTTAAAGCAGAGCTTTCCGAGGAGAAGATAACCTATCAAAAGAAGCTCACCACTCTCGAAGTTACCCACAAGGCTATAGAGCAAAAGCAGAATGAACTTCGGGCTGAACGGGAGTCAAATGAGATCTATGAGCGTCAGTTAAATGAGCGAGAGGGAGAGATTGAGGGGAGAGAGGTTAAGTTAACTCGAGAGCTTGATCACGCTCAAAAGTCTCGTAATCGAACGCTAGATCTAGAGTCTGAAGCTGAAGAGCTACTCGGTCGTCTAAAGGGTGAACGAGAGGTCATTGCCGAGAGAGAAATTGAGATCGCCCAAGAGCTAGAGAGGGTGATGAAAAGAGATGACCAACTCTCTGAGTTACTCTCTTCAGCTAAGTCCAAACTGGAGAGTGCTGAGCGAGATTCTGAACAAATAGCGCTGCTCAAAGAGGATGCTCAGCAATTGCATGAGATGCGATCTAGCATACTTGAAGACGCGGAGAGAGAACGAGAAACAGCGCGAATCAAGTCAGGTGAGGTCAAGGCTGAATTAGAAGAGCTTAGGAAGCGACGCAAAGTCTTGGAGTCTAAATTGGGCTCCCTCGATGAAGAGAAAAAGACTTTAGAGCGAGGGCGGGCAGAGCTCGCCAAAGAACAAGAAGAGATCGATCGAGAGTACAAAGAAGCATTAAGCGCTGTACAACAGCAGAGTATATCAGTTGAAGAGGTCCGTGAGCGGTTAGAAGAACGAGAGATACGTCTTCGTCAACTAGAAGAAGAGGCCCAACAACGCGAAGAGAACTCAAGAGATACAATCGCTGACCTAGATCTTCGAGATCGGGCTTTAGTAGAGTTAGAGGCAGAGATTCAAGACAGAAATCAACGCTCGCTTCTCCGGGAGAGTGAAGCGGCGAATTTGCACAAAGATCTCGCGCAACGTGAACTCAAACTTAAATCTGATTATGAAGGTATCACTGCTCAAAAAGTGGACTTGGATCAGAGTCGCTCCGCTTTGAAAATGGACGTCGCCGCCCTCGAAATCGAGAAAGCGGGGCTCTCTGGACTCTCGGATCGAGCGAGAGAACTCGATGAGCGAGCGAGGTTGATTGAGTCTAAGCGGGCGGTGGTAGAAGACGAGGTTCGGGGGCTGAGTCGCGCTCAAAATAAACTTAAGCTAGAGAGAGAAGAGATCGAGGCTCAGAGAGTGGAGAATCAGAGCCTTTTGAGTCAAGTAAAGGCGATTGAGAAAGACATTAGAGCGAGAGAAACTACGATAAAAGAGCGAGGTCACTCTCTAGACGCTGAACACACAGATTTGCAAGAACAGTGGTCAACAATTCATCAGAAACAGAGGGATCTCGAGGTCGATCAAGCGCTCTTTAATACTGAGCGTGATGAACTTGAGAACCTAAAACAACAAATCGAGAATGATCGCTTCGAGATGGATGCACTCCAGAGAGAGATCGAGGAGTCTCATGAGTTAAATCTTAAACTCATCGAGGAGAGAGCCCGTCTTGAAGAGGGACTCTCAAGAGTGCAAGAGAGAGAAATAGAACTTGATCAAAGAGAGAATCTATTAACTCAAAAAGAAGAGAATATGTGGCAGCTAGAGAGTGATGTCACCGAGAGTTTAGAAGAGGCAAAAGAGCGTGACCTTTGGTCAAAAGATAGACTGAAACAAGCTGAAGATAGAGAGCTCAAGGTTGAACAAGAGCTGGCGAGGTTACAAGCGGAGATTGGCGCGATTCAGGATAGACTTGAGGCGACGGTTCGATCCGAAGAGAAGATGCAGTCAAGACTCAACAGCGCTGACTCAACAGCGCAAATGTTACAAGATGAATTAGAGGCAGCGCGGACTCGCTTCGATCGAGCTGAAGATGACAATAGAGAGCTGATCAAGCGAAATACTCAGCTAGAGATCGATATTAAGAGTAAGTCAGTGATCGCTCATCGCGCAGAAGAGGCTTTGATCAGAGCAAAAACTGAGTTGCAACTTAAGCAAGAGGTTAACTCAGAAGTCGATGAAGCACGTAACGCTAGGTTGCAGGCAGAGAGACTTCGAGATGAGGCTCAACGAGAGCTAGAGACGATTCAGGATCAGCGAGCGACACTGAAAGAGAATGAGGAGTCACTTAAGAGAGAGCGTGAAGAGGCCGATCGTCTGAAAGAGCGTTATCAGACGTCAGAGCAAGAGATGAAGCGCTCAGTAGAAGAGGCTCTCAAACGAGCAGAAGAAGAGAGAGAGATCGCTCAGATCGAACGACGAGCAGCGGAGGCGGATCGAGCGGCGGCTAAAGCTGATCGACAAGTCGCTCAGCGTGAGTTAAGACGCACGACGGGCTCTTTCAACGCCAGCTCTATTCAAGAGCGACTCACTGAGGAGCTCTCCTCGATCAAAGTCGATGCTGAAAACAGAGTGACCGCTCCACCTCAACAAGAGTCAGAAGAGCTCGAGATGGAGCGTGAGAGACATCCACGGGATATAGAGATCGCTCAAGATACCCCCACACCATCGATCAAGGGTACAAACGTGAGGGAGTCAGATCAGTCGATTAGCGTCGCTACTCCTGTTCCTGCTCAGCGGTCGAATGCAGAGGTGGTTAATATTCCACGGAGAGGACCTAGAGACCCAAGAGGAGGAGCGCTTCAAGTCGCTCGCTTTGGGGCTCTAGAGATCAAGCTGAGGCAGTGCCCAGAGGGAGAGGGTCGGATCGGTTCTGAGAGTAATGAAGGACGTCCGGAAGAGAAGCCAGCTCATCGAGTAAAGTTCTCTAACGCGTTTTGGCTCTCCGAAACCCCGGTGACTCAACTCCAATGGATGGCGGTGATGCGTCAAAATCCTAGCCAGTTTATCGATCCTTATCGACCCGTCGATGGCGTCTCATGGTTAGATGCGGCTCGCTTCTGCAATCGGATGAGTCAGGCTTATCACTTCAGCCCCGTCTATGAGATCGTCGAAGGAGGAGCGACCCCGATGGTGTATTGGCATGAAGGCGCGAAGGGCTTTCGCTTGCCTACTGAAGCGGAGTGGGAGTACGCTGCCCGAGCGAACGCTACGGAGATCAATCAAGCCTTCGTGCGTGAGCCTTTAAGCCAAGTCGGCTGGTATCGAGATAACGCAGGAGGAGAGACTCGACCGGTTGGGCAGAAGATACCCAACGATTGGGGGTTTTTTGATGTCAGCGGAAACGTCTGGGAGTGGTGTCATGACGAGTGGACTCGTTCAGCCTATGCAGAGCAGAGTAATCAGCTCGTCGGAGGAGAAGATGGGGAAGCGAGAGTGAGCGCCATTGTCTGGAACCCTGTCGTCTATCGCCCTGATCTCCGTCATAAGGTTGCTCGAGGAGGGAGCTTTGCTGACTCACAATCTAACTGTCGACTAGCGTGTCGTGGACGCTTAGAGGTGTTCGGTCGTCGATATGCGGTAGGGTTGAGGATCTGTCTACCTCATGATGTAGAACTTTCTACTTGAGCTGTTCAATTTCACGTTGTCCCCACTGTGCTTCGTTGAGATACGAGTCAAAGTAACAGTAAGGGTAAGAGTAAGGGTAAGAGTAAGGACAAGAGTAAGGATAAGAGTAAAGGCTGAGTATGAAAGAGCATCAAGAATCTCCTCCTTATCGTGTCGTATTTCAAAAAGAGGATGAGCGTTGGGAGATCGAGGGCAGACATGGACAGCGGTTATTTAACCTCGCTCATCAAGCAGAAGCGCCGGTGGAGACGATCTGTCATGGAGTAGGGTCTTGCATTCGGTGTAAGGTGAAACTTATAGAGGGTGAACTCTCTCCTCCCACTCCTTTAGAGCGTGATCGCCTCGGTAATGTTTTTCATATCACTCGAGAGAGACTCGCCTGTCAGACAGAGATCTTGAGCTCAGTCAAGATCGAGATCCCTGTTCCGAGGAAGAGACGCTCAAAGTTTATTCGTCGTTAAGCGGTCATCTCATCATCGCCTCTCTGTGATACAAGAGCTCTTATCTAATAGGGGGTTCCCCTATCTGTCTGAGGTTGAGTGGCTTTAATCCCTAAGCTAGGTCTATCTTTAACAGCTCTCTTTGATATACACTAAATCCCTATTTGACACAGTCACGAGGAGAATCCCCCTATGTCTCAACACCGGAGCGATGCTAATCTTCACCCGATGACCCTTACCCAAAAGATCCTCTATGCCCACGCGATTAATCCACCATCAGGCGGTTTGAGAGCGGGTGATCTGGTCAGGATCAAAGTGGATTGGACGATCGCTAGTGAGCTGGCATGGAACGGAATGGATCAGACCTATTCAGCGCTTGGCCGACCAGAGGTGCATAATAAAGACCGGTTTTATCTGGCAGTAGATCACACAGTGGATCCTGTGACCCTCATTGAGGATCCTCGCGCTCAGCGGTTGACTAAGCTCTCTCGAGACTTCGCTTCCGAAGTGGGGTTAGCACATTTTTATGACGCCAATGAGACGATCTTACACACTAAGTTCTATCGTGACTTAATTCAGCCAGGTCAGATCGTTTTAGGTGCAGATAGTCACACGAGTAGCCATGGGGGAGTGGGCGCTTTCGCTATTGGTTTAGGAGGAGCAGATGTGACAGTGGCCATGGTGCTCGGTGAGTCATGGATCGAAGTGCCTGAGGCGATCGCCGTCGAATATGTTGGTCGTATGCCTTTTGGATTCACCGGTAAAGACGTGATTCTCAAGACCCTCGGTGATCTTGGCCGCAACACGGTGGCCATGGAACGTTCAGTAGAATATCGAGGGGAACTCGATCAATTTACACCCGACATGCGCTTTACTATCGCTAATATGACCGCTGAATTTGGCGGACTCAATGGGATCTTTGAGGCTGATGAACGAGTCGCTAGGTGGCTAGAGAGCAGGCCGCGAGAGCAGGATGAAGCCATGTACTATCGAGCTGATGAGGGGGCTTCCTACATAGATAGCTATCGTATCGATCTCAGCTCTTTAGAGCCTCAGCTCGCTCAGCCTTTTTCCCCCGATAATGTGCGCGCTCTCAGCGAGGTAGAAGGGATGTCTTTCGATGGAGCCTTTATTGGCGCCTGTACGACAACAGAAGAGGAGCTAGTGCTCGCCGCTTTAGTGCTTGAGCAGGCGATGGAGAGCGGTGTCCGACCGGTGGTTAGTGATAAACGATTGGTGATCCCAGGTGATCTCAGTATCGTCGAGACGATGCGTGACGCAGGGCTTACCGAGATTTATGAGCGGGCTGGATTTAAGGTCGGCGTGCCTGGATGCTCTATGTGCTTAGGGATCGCTAGCGAAAAAGCGGGTAAAGACGAGGTGTGGATCACTAGCCAAAATCGTAACTACCAAAACCGTATGGGGGCAGGGTCATTAGCGTGGTTAGCCTCAGCGAGTACTGTCGCCGCTTCCTCTTTAAGTCTGAGCGCTCAAGATCCTCGACCTTGGCTAGAGAAGGTAGACCAAGATCGCTTCCATAAGATCTTAGGTCAAGGTGGCTCAAGAGCCGTAGAGGTGATCTATCAGACTCCACAATCAGTCATCGAATCCGCGAATGCAGGAGCCAATCATGACGCCCATGAGGGAGAGGCGTTGAGCGGTGAGGAGAGCGCGAGTAAGATTGAAGCGAGAGTTCAACGATTCGGAGACCACATCGACACCGATGCCATTATCCCCGGCGAATTTTGTCACCTCACTGATCTCGGTGAGCTAGGCGCTCATTGTTTTCATTATGTCGCGCCCGGCTTTAGCGACCGGGTCGCTGAGGGCGGCTCTATCCTCGTCGGTGGTGAGGGCTGGGGGAGCGGCTCTAGTAGAGAGCATGCTGTGTGGGCTCTGAAGGGGGCAGGGGTACAGTTAATCATCGCTAAGAGCTACGCTTTTATCCACAAACGTAATCTCGTCAATGAGGCGCTCCCTTATCTTCAACTTGAAGATCCTGCTTTTTATGACGCCGCTGAGACAGGCGTTAAGTTGAGCGCTGACCTCAAGACCGGAGAGGTGTGGGTCGATGGCCAGCGCTTCCAAGCTAACCCTCCTACCTCAATGGTCCGAAAGTTAGGAGAAGAGGGAGGGATCGTCCCCGCTATTCGGCGCCACGGTGAGCGGGTCTTCGCTCATCTCGCTCAAGATTAAATATCGTATCGAGTGAGACCGCTCAGTCCTCTGTCGAGATCGCTCATCCATAAGAGAATCACCTATGTCTGTACTCGGTAACATTTATATTAAGAGCGCCTATCATTCTCTCGCTATGGTCAGCGCTCTCCTCTTGAGCGTCTCACCATCAATGGGGTTAGCTCAAGATGCTTTAAAGACCGCTTCAGCGGCTCCCGCTCCGGGAGTCTTGGAGCGGGTGATCTCATTTTTTGGGATTTTTGTCCTCATCGGAGTCGCTTGGTTGATGTCAACGCATCGCCGACGAGTTGATTGGCGATTGGTGGGGATTGGAGTCAGCTTACAGCTCTTCTTCGCCACCTTCATCCTCGTTACTCCGATCGGGCGACCCATCTTTGACGTCGCCAGCGCGGTTTTCAATAAGATCATCAGCTTCACTAACGCGGGGAGTGGCTTGCTCTTTGGAGGGCGCGCTCCACTAGAGGGAGGAATGCTGACCACTTTAGCCTTTGGTGTTCTCCCGACGATCATCTTCTTCTCTTCTCTGATGGCGATGCTTTATCATCTAGGTGTGATGCAGAGGATCGTATCAGCCATGTCCTGGATGATGCGGAGGACAATGCGCACCTCCGGGAGTGAGACCTTGAGCGCCACCGCCAATATATTTGTTGGACAGACTGAAGCGCCTCTTATGATTCAGCCATATATCTCTACGATGACCAAGTCAGAGCTGATGGCGGTGATGGTAGGGGGCTTCGCCACTGTAGCTGGTGGGGTTATGGCTATTTATGTCGCTTTTCTAGAGCCCTATTTTCCTGGCATCGCCGGTCACTTGATGGCGGCTTCCGTCATGTCAGCGCCCGCCGCCTTGGTAATCGCTAAAGTAATGTACCCAGAGACCGAGACTTCCCAAACTCAAGGAGAGATCAAAGTTGAGGTGAAGCAGACCGACGCCAACCTTATCGATGCTGCCGCTCGGGGAGCGGGAGAGGGACTTACACTCACTCTAAATGTGGCGGCGATGCTCCTCGCTTTTGTCGCCTTGATCGCGATGGCTAATTATGTGTTCGCTCTTCCTAGTTATTGGCAACATAGCTCAACGCTCGCTGAGCTCTGGGGACAGCTCAGCGCAGCAGGATTAGACCTTAAAACGCACGCCGCCTGTCACCCTGACTCGGTGGTCTGGGAGAAGAGTGCCAACTGCATCATTGAGCTCACTCCGCTCGCTCAGAGCGCTCAACTGCTTATTCCAGAGCTATGGGGCATTATTACGCTAGAATCACTGTTTGGTTACTTCTTTGCTCCGTTTGCAGTGGTGATCGGAATCCCCATGAGCGAGTCGATCGCCGTGGGTCAGCTCTTAGGCACTAAGATCGTCCTCAATGAGTTTATCGCTTATCAGCAACTCTCAGAGCTAGTGAGAGAGGGAGCGCTCAGCGAGCGCAGCGTTTTGATCACCAATTACGCTCTATGCGGTTTCGCTAATTTCGGCTCGATCGCGATCCAAATTGGGGGAATTGGGGGAATCGCTCCTGAGCGTCGTGGCGATCTAGCCAAACTCGGATTGAGAGCGATGATCGGCGGTACCCTAGCGGCGATGATGACCGCGACTGTCGCTGGGGTGCTCCTCTAGTGCATATTAAAAAGCTAGAGAGCCCTCAGAACCCGCTCATTAAAGATCTGGCGCTCTTACGAGCGAAGAGTAAGGTCCGACGAGAGCGCGGTCTCTTCATCGTGGAGGGCCTACGCGAACTCAGCCGAGCGATCGCCTCCGGCTATGTAATGGAGAGTGTCCTCTATCGGCCGGAGCTCATCGATCAAGATGAGGTCTCGGCGCTCTTATCGAGGGCTGCAGAGTCGAGGGCTGCAGAGTCGAGGGCTATAGAGTCGAGAGCAGGGGCTGAATCAAGTGTAATGATAGGTTATCAGCATCTTCATTGCTCAGCGAAGGCTTTCGCTAAAGTGGCTTATCGTGTGGATGTTCCTAATCTCATCGGGGTGATGCGCGCTCAGCGTTATACAACGCTCAGCGTCTTAGAAGAGCGAAGCGCCAATCAATCGCCACTCTTGCTCATTTTAGAGGGGATTGAGAAGCCGGGTAATTTGGGAGCCATTCTTCGCAGCGCTGATGCCTTCGGAGTAGATGGAGTGATCTTAGTCGACTGTCCCGCGGAGGTAGAGCACCCTAATAGCTTAAGAAATAGCCTCGGTGCTGCGCTCTCTTTAGAAGTGATCACTCTAGGGTTAGAAGCAACCTGTGATCTCCTGCAACGAGCAGATATCCCCCTCTATGTCACCCATCTTAATGAGCGATCTATAGAGCCAAGAGCGCTCCCCCTCAATAAGCCTTGCGCCATCGTTTTGGGTGCTGAGTCTACTGGGGCGAGTAGGCGGTGGTTTGAGCGAGGCGCTCAAGCGACGTTAATCCCTATGCCCGGCGCGCGAGTCGTTGACTCACTTAACGTGAGCGTCGCCGCTGCGGTGATGCTCTACGAGGTGAGTCGCCAGCGGAGGATATGACTCGTCATCCCCTCCTCTTCAAGCTCGATCCTTGAGCGAGAAGAAGAGGGGTGATGAGTGAGGCGCATAACGCCTATTTAGAACTTACCGGTCGCTGAGACGAGAGCGAATAGCCCGCCAGTGTTACCGCCAAGGAATTGTGGGCCGCTGGTGACGAAGCCCTCGGAGAGAGTGCCGTCAATGCGGAAATTACCCATCAAGAAACCGAAACCGGCATTCCAACCAAAGGCGGCATCGCCGTTGCTGCTCACTACAGCGTCATCGCCGCCAGGAGTCGTCGTCTCACTGTTGTTGATGACATGGCTATAGTTGGCGCCAGAGCGGAACACTAACCACTCGAGGAGCTGATACTCCATAGCGACATTGAAGCCAGGGAACATGACGTTGAGATTAGAGATCTCATCATCATCAGCCTGATCATTAGGCTCAGTGTTGATGCTGCTCACCCCAAAGTGACCATGGAAGGCGACTTGGTATGATTTCCCGTCGACCTTACCTGAATACACAGGGCCAAAGCCGGCTTGAAGACCAAAGATCGAGGTAGAGTTAGCGACATCATCACCCATTGCAGGATAGGTTGTTCCTGAGAAGTTAGCGAAGTTGATGTCGAAAAGAGTTCCGAGTTTAAATCCCTTCTTCTGACTAAGATAGTAACGACCACCTACGTGAACGCTCATGAAGCCAGCGTCTTCGGTGACATCCTCGTCTTCTCCGCTAGTGCGACTCCCCATGATGTTGCTGAAATCGAGAACAAAGTCTCCTTTTTTCCCGATGCTATAGCCAGCACTAAGACGTAGGCCAAAGACGCTCTCTCCGCTAACATGATCGCCATCATTGGTAGCGCTGTTACCTTGTCCAACAAACCCAAGGCGGAAGCCGAGCTTGTTTTTCCCCATCTTCATCGCGTACATGAGGTCAGCGATATTGAGAGGGGTGACCGAGTCCCCGCTAGGGAAGATCACGGGAGCGATTGAGTTAGAGATCATCCCTAGCTCAGGACTCCCATTGTATGAACCACCACCGAGAGAGAGGATACTGTCGCTGCGGTGAAGGGCTACAGCGATGGCGCTCTTCTTATCAGGACCAGCGATGAGCAGCGCGTTCCCTGAGGTGTTATTCGCGCCGAAGTCTAATGATAGACTGTGGTTATATTTGTTTTTAACCGCTAACTGTGGGTAGACGAAGACGTCGTCACGGTCAGGGATAAGCATATTTCCGCCGAGGGAGGTTCGGCGATCAGCGTGAGCGACGCTCAATATAAAGGAAGAAGCGATGAGCGCGATGAACGCGCGAGTCATCTGTCGGTTCATAGGAGACTCCTTGAGCTCTCCACTTAAATAAGGAGAGCGTTTGGGTGTTGATAAAATTCTCGAAGAGCATAAGTGCTGTAGTGATATTACATACATGTAAGTCATAGTGCTACACTTAATTGTAAGAGTAATATTAGTATGACATATAGAGCGCTCTACTCAAGGTGAGATTGAATAAACTTGACCTCTGTCAACTTCGCTTGGGAAATAATAAAGGCATAATATTTATAGTGCCTTAAGGTAGTTTCTGGCGAATTGAAAGGAGCAGATAAGAAGAGACTAGGGGCAGAAGAGTGTTGTCAGCTCTGCAGGCGCAACATAGGGGGTAGGCAGGGTGATCCGACCATCTCCATCAGCATCGATCCATAGGGGATTACCGAGGGCGAAGGTAGGCTGCCCAGGATGGACAGCCTCTAGGCGAGGGCCCTCAGCTAAAAAGACGAGGAAGCCATCATGGGGCACGTTAAGGTTGATGGTGTCCTCAAAATCAGTGAGCGCCTCTCGCTCACTCTCAAGCGCCTGACTCCACAGCTCTTGGCCGTTAAATAAGGCGCGTAGCTTAGTGAGCTGGGAGAAGCTCGGGGTGTGGGCGCTGAGAGAGACGCTGATATCGGTACCATTGAGGGTATCACCCCAAGTGAGCCCTCCGCTCAGCTGTAAATAAGCGCCACCACCAATACTCGCTTGGGCACCTTTGAGGGCGCTCACTATTTCATCACGCGTGATATCAATCGCTCGACTCGCCGTGGTAGGGAGGTAGTTTCTTGGGTAGCCCACAGGTCGCCCAAGGCTATGACTATCGCTATTTCCTACGGCGGTGATTCGTTCTCCTTGTAACAAGAGCGCCTGCCAATCTCTCATGACCGCGCAGAAATCCCCCGCTCCATTGAAGACCTCTATGGTGTCGAAATCAGCTGTCCATTGCTCGTGCTGAGTGGGGCTCTCTCCGGATGTGGGGTCAAAGTCGACAGTATCAAAATAGCCTGTACTATCACGTGGGTGGTTCACTTGGATGATCTCTGCACCACGCTCTCGCGCTTCTTCGATGAGCTCAGGGATCGTCCGCAATCTCCACGTATCAGGTCTCCCCTCTTCTCCCTCAGTGACTTTCATGGAGAGCGGCGGAGCGCCCCCTGCTCCGTTCGGGTCATCAGCTTGGTAAGCGATTCCATATGCACCGAGGTGGCCTACACGGGGAGAGATCTCTAAACCGGTAATCGGAGCACCAATATCGCCTTGATAACCAAATCGTCGCACTAGATTAGGATAATCAGCCATTACGTCATGGTCACTCGGTACCATGAAGCCTACGCCCTCGACGATATTACTGAGAATTCGCGCTTTATAGGCGATCTCGCTGTCGAGGCTCGGCGCCGAGTGCTGATGAAATTCACCGGCGCTCCAGCCCGATAGAGGTAGCTCTTCGGTGAGAGCCGCGCTGAGCTCTCTCGTCTCTCCGGGGAGAAGAGTGAGGCTCTGCTGATAAAGACTAAAGTGCCAACCGCGACTCACTTGGAGCTCCCATTCCCCTGCAGGGAGCGAGAGAGTGTCCTCTCCCAACACAAAAGAGATGATTCGCTGTCGTCCTACATTGGACTCTCCTCGAGGAGTAAATATCCACTTTGTCCCTCGCAAGGTGGGTGTGATTAACTCACCTATTTGATCGATAAAACGCTCACTCAGAGTGAGTTGAGCGGGGGCGAGGAGAGAGAGCTCAACCTCTTCTATCCCCTCTCCGGTTGTGATGGTGATCTGCTGAGTGACCTGCCCTCCAAACCATTGGGGAGCGATGACCCAATATGTCCCCGGAGACAGTGATACATTGGCGTTGAACTCGCCGCTCTGATCACGCTTGAGCCGATCTTGAGCGATGAGAGCAGCGGGCTCGCCAGCCTCGGAGAGAGTATAGATCTCCACACTCGTATCTTGTAATAAGTCATCGTTGAGATCGGTCACAGATCCCTCTCCATAGTTGAAGGAGGCCTTGAGTTGAACTTGGCGCGCCTCTGCGGGGAGTGACCCGAACTGGTTTGCTAGAGGGCTGACCCCACCATCACCGACGAGGATCGATCGCTTAACATAGAGAATAGAGCCGCCGGGGGCTTCAAATTGACCCGCTAAGACTGGCTGGAAGGGGAGACCGGGTAAACTCATTACTCGTAACTCATCTACACCTAATACTCGCCATAGATAGCTAATCTTGGGGAGATGAGCGCCAATAAAGGGAAGATTCGGAGGGATCCTCTCTCCTTCACGGAGAGGGTAGAAGTAAACGCTCGGATCCGCCCAAATAACGAAATCAGCGATTTGGATAGAGATCGCTTGTTCACCGATCTCAACCCAGGTGTGGAGCTCAAGCTCTCGACGTCCCTCATAGAGATGATATTCAGTGGTGACTCGCATACGACGAGGCACAAAGGAGGGTAGATAGCTCGTCAAGATACGAGAACCTGCGCTTACTCCTCGGACTTGAACGATCGCAGGTCCTCCTTCTGAGCCATCAGCGATGACCTTAATCTCTTCGGGGTTCACCTCTCCTAAGCCGGGACCGAAAATGATCTCCGAGATGCCATCGCTGCTGAGATCTGTCCACTGCATAAGATCAACGAGGTTTCCTCCTTTTCGTTTAAATTGAGTGAGGCTATATTCACCCTGAATACAGGCGGTAATGAGTGAGTTCTCGATCCTCGTCGAACCCAAGCGACAGCTGATGTCCTGCCCGCTGAAGACCTCAGACTCTTCATCGACGACTCCCACTCTTAGTCCACTAGGTGGAGTCAATGGCAGCTCAGTGGCTCCTACAATGCCCTGTCCCTCACGTGGGAGAGTATCGGGGATCATAGGTGGAGGTCGCTCTTCACCGGCGGTATTCTCTCCGGCGGTATTCTCTCCGGCGGTATTCTCTCCGGCTAGGCTATCTCCGGCTAGGCTATCTCCGGCTAGGCTTTCTCCAGCACTGCTATCTCCAGCACTGCTATCTCCAGCACTGCTATCTCCAGCACTGCTATCTCCAGCACTGCTATCTCCAGCACTGCTATCTTCAGCACTCATCCGAGGCTTTGGGTCATCATCACATCCACTAATGGCAACTCCTATACCGAGTATCAAGAGGTAACCGATGATCGAGAGGGTAGTGGAGATGACTCGGTCTCTGAATAGTCTTTTGTCAGACTGAGAAGGGCAGAGTGAGTAAACATCATTAAAATTCATAAAGTGACCTAACGTGTGTAAATAAACTAGAGACGTATGATCTCGGTCTAAAGTTGATTCTCATTGGAGAATAGACCGCTCTTATGATATGCAAGATGCTCGCAAATTTATACAGGTAATCACCGAGTAATCAGGATGGAGGCGCGCGTGAGCAAAGAGAGCGCAACTCAGGATAATAATGAAGGCCTAGACCCTACAACGATGACCGTTGAGGACGTTGTCAAGCACGCTGCCCAGGTCTTGTGGGAGCGACAAGCGCGTGATATCAAAATTCTTTATGTTGAAGAGTTAGTCGGTTATACCGACTTTCTTCTTATCGCGAGCGCTAGGAATGAGCGTCACGTAGAGGCGCTTGGTAACACCTTAGAGCGGCAGATGAGAGAGGTTGGGATGAGGGCTCTCAGTAGAGAAGGCTCTAAGAATATGCGTTGGGGGGTAAGCGATTATGCAGATTTTATCGTTCATATCTTCCAAATCGATGAGCGCGAAGTGTACGATCTCGAGGGGCTATGGCATGAAGCGCCAGAGGTCGATTTTGTCCCCCAAGCGACAAGGTAGAGGTGACGAGAGCTCGTTTTAAGGCTCTCGGCGTTCACTTAACTAGATCTATCGATACCACGACAGGAGGCCTTGATGAAGATTCAAGTGATCACCATCGGTGGGCTTAAACAGCGATATGCTCAAGAGGGCTGTTCTCTCTTTGAGAAGCGTCTAAAGGGGCTGGCGCGCTATGAGCTGAGAGAGCTGAGAGATGCCAAGCGCGGTAAGACTCCTCAGGTAGATCAATGGCGTCGCGAAGAGGGGGAACGAATAAGCCAAGCGATCGGAGAAGCGCCGCTGTGGGTAGCGCTTGATGAGCGAGGAGAGGCGCTGAGCTCCCGTCAGCTCGCTCGCTTGATCCAAAACGCTCAAAATAGAGCTCATCGAGTCCTCCCATTCGTGATCGGTGGTCCTGATGGCTTAGACCCTTCACTGAGGTCACAAGCGCCTAAGCTGATCAGCCTTGGACCGATGACTTTACCTCATGAGCTCGCGCGGCTCGTGCTCCTTGAACAGCTCTATCGGGCACATGCCATCATCGCTAACCTCCCCTATCATCGTGATTAGACTTGATTGAGGGCTAGAGATTATCTCTTATACATTGACCGATGAAGACAGACGAAGCATTTAGACAGTAGAGATCAGAATGGAGCTTAATGACATGACCAGCACTAGTAAGCCAAAGGTCGCCCGTGAGGGTGTCTCATGTATCTTTGTTCCTTGTAAGAAGAAGCTCCTCGACGTGATGGAAGAGCGCTTCCTCGGTGACATCATAGAACGTCGGGGGTCCTTCGTGGCTCGTGGCTATCAATATATAGATGAGATTATCGCCGCCGGTAATGAGCGAGCACAAGCTCGAATCAAGCCGGTTGTCGAGGGGGCGATTGATCGCGTCGGCCTCATCACTCGGTGGAGATGAAGATGTCGACAGCACGATCAAAGAATAGCGACGATGAGCTAAAAACGACTCTGCTCCCTTGTGGACATGAGGTACTTGACGCCTTGCAGTGTCATTACTGCGATTATATTCAAGATGAGCTGATCGAACAGCTTATGGTCCCTAAAGACGCATCGAAGAAGGAGCGGTCGTTCTCACACCCTGATGAATTTCAGTTTATCCTCGTTCATCAGTCTTGTGAGTTGAGCTTCAAAGGCTATCTCTATGAGCTCAAGCGAGCGGTGACTGCCATCGAGCAGGACCATCTCGAGGCAGCGGCAGAGCTAGTGGAGCGCTGTCGGTCTTGGATCTTGATCGCTGCCCGTCAACTTCAGCATTTAGTCGATCACCTGACCCCTCAAAATTTCGCTTACTTTCGTGATCTCCTCAGCCCAGCTTCTGGGGCAGAGTCGATCCGCTTTCGGTTGATCGAGATCACTACGGGGCTTAAGCCAGAGAGCCCTTATGTCTCTCACCGAGGTCAAATGTACACTTTTCGCCAATTCCTAGATCGAGGGCCAGCGCTCGGCGTGGGGAGACCTAAGACTCGTTGGTGGACGGCATCGATGACTGAGGCGGCGGATCATTCAACTCTCCGATCAGCGCTCGCAGATGCGGCGGTTCGCCATAATTACCTTCAGCTTAAAGTGAGCGATGAGGGAGAAGAGGCTACCCGAGCCTTTGGTGATCTCCTCAAGAGCGACAGCGCCCTCCAGAAGCTCGCGGTCGCTCTCATCCGTCTTGAGCGTGGTATATTAGCGTTTCGTAAAGTACATCTCAACGCCGCCAAGCGTCACATCGCTGAAGATTCAGGGACGGGGCATACCGCTGGCGTCGCCTACCTTCGCGCGGTGATGGAGACCGCCCGCTGTTTCCCAGCTCTCACTGTTGCCGCTGAGCGCTTAGAGCGAGAGGAGGAAGGTTGAGCTTTTTTACTGATCCTAGTCGCCGCC
Source organism: uncultured bacterium (assembly GCA_943788935.1). Taxonomy (GTDB): domain Bacteria; phylum Myxococcota_A; class Bradymonadia; order UBA7976; family VGTA01; genus CAKZRU01. The sequence continues at coordinate 48,538 of CALSSE010000006.1, forward strand.
AAGAGCGTAGACAGATGCTTGTGAATCGTGTCAAGAAGAACGCTAAGCATCGCCGTAAGTGGGCACGACGAGAGGGGATCTCCTGTCTCCGCCTCTACGATAGAGATATCCCCGAGCTCCCACTAGTCATCGATGATTATGAAGGGCGTTTACACGCCTCGGTGTTTATGCACGATGAGGTCGATGTCAGTGAGGGAGAGGCGCTGTGTCTAGAGTGGCTTGGCGTAGTCGCTGAGTCATTGGGCCTTAACCCAGAACAAGTGGTTCTCAAAGTGCGCTCCCGGCAAAAGGGGCGACAGCAATACACTAAACGAGACGCTAGAGGTCAACGTCTTGAGGTGGGTGAGGCGGGACTCAAATTTTGGGTAAACCTCCATGACTATCTCGACACAGGACTCTTCCTTGATCACCGGCAGACTCGAGAGCGAGTCTCTAGTGAGGCTAAAGGGCGACGCTTCCTCAACCTCTTCGCATACACAGGGAGCTTCACGGTTCACGCCGCTGCCGGCGGAGCTAGCGAGACCACTACCGTCGATAGTACTCAGAGCTATTTAAGTTGGGCTCAAGATAATTTAGTGCTCAATCTCTTTGATGGACCGGAGCATCGCTTTGAGCGTGCTGATGTCCGCGCTTTTCTTAGTGATGAGGCGGAGCGGATTCGTCAAGGCTTAATGCCTAGATATGATCTAGCGGTACTCGACCCACCGACCTTCTCCAACAGTAAGAGCGCTCACCCCCCCTTTGATGTGAGACGACATCATGGGGAGTTGTTTAATCGCTTATATCAGGTGATGAGCAGAGGGGGGATCCTCTATTTCAGTAATAACGCTCAGCGTTTCTCTCTAGATGCTGAGCTAGAGAAGCGCTGGGAGATCACCGAGGTTACCCAAGAGAGTGTCCCACTTGACTTTCAGCAGAAGCGTCCACATCGCTGTTGGCGCTGCTTAAGGCGCTGAGCGACTCATGTCCTTGAATGACTCGTGTCCCTGAGCTGCTCTTAAGGTAGATCGAGGCTTATTAAGTCTTTCTGTCTCCTCAGAGATAAACCTTAAGCGACGAAAAGACCCTAGCGATACTCTAATCGTCTTATGATACTCAGCTAAAGGAGCAAATGATGCGTTTTCATGAAGTTGTACATGGGGTCTACTTTGATGACCTTGATATTTTTGGGGTTCTGCATAACGCGCGCTACCCTCTCTTATTAGAGAGAACGATCGGAGATTTTTGGAAACGTATGGGATGGGGAGGTTTAGCGGACTTAGAGAGAAATCCTGATCAATTTCATTTGGTGAGGGTGAATCACCTCGAGTATGTGAAAGCGGTAGAGGGACTCGATGAGGTGCGGGTCAGGATATGGGTGGAACGCCTAGGTCATACGAGTCTCACCTTCGCCTTCTCGGTCTTGCCTACTGATGAAGACACCATCTTCGCTCAAGGCTACCGAGTCTTGGTGTGTGTAGACCCAAAGACTCGTCGACCTAAGCCATGGTCCGATGATTTCAGAGCACAGCTCGGCCCTTATCGAAGTGATTTATAAACAGAGCTGAGATCTATCACATGGTCATGTCAATGGTTCACTACCCACTAGAAGGGAGTCGGATTTGGCCTTGCTGATCGATGCTGACTGAAGAGCTCTGTTGATTGATTACATCTTGAAGAACAGGAGAACTGATTGAATGTCGATTTTGGCACTCGTGTTGATTTTGGTACTCATGTCGATTTTGGTAATAAATACACTGATCAAATGTATAGATACATATTCTCATTTATTGATAGTATAGGGTTGGAGTCTTGTGTTGGTATAGGTAAATGTAAAGTCTATTTTTTGAAAGAATAAGATCATTTTAGTGGTCAATAAGATGATATGAGTTTAAATATATTAAACCTTCGATAAGAATACCTTACTGAAGGTTAGGATATGGGTATTATGCGATCGATGTTGTCTACAGATCTCTTCACAGCGAGTCTCTAATTTTAGTAGTTGGTATGCCGATAGTGATCAATACTCTCCCCTTTTGGCGAGAGTCTTATCCATGGGGTTAGCGCTGATTTTACCGAGCAACTTTGACCCGAGCTTCGCTTCTTCCCATTAGATATGAATAGGGATAGATCTGAATAGGGAATGCATCGATAGTCTAGATCTGAGACGAATCCACTAGAGGCGTTCAGGTAAAACTTAGGAGCCTTTGATTCATGAGCATGATGAGATTAAGGGTCATATTAATGAGCGCTTTGAGTACTTTAACGACACTGTTGATCGCGAAGTAGATCGATCTCTGCCACTAGCTCATCGGTGAGTCGAGCTTCGATGGCGATGTCATTAATTCCAAGTTGTCCCAATCCTTCAGTTAACTCTAAATAGAGCCATGCTCTCCCCCAAAGAGTGAGCGTGAGCTCTCGCCAACATGGATTATTAAGGATGTATTCATAGGAGCTGGGGTATTCCTCTCGAGCCATTTTAAGGTAGCGGGTGATATACCATAAGAAGGTGAGGATCCCATCTCTCTCACTGACTGAACCGTTATATAGCTCATGGAAGGCGTAGCCGACCGCTAGAGAATTAATATATTGTGTGGTCTCTTCGAGGATTGAATTAAAGCCCTGATCTCCTCCCTCAAAGTTATCATCCTCAGGGTCCCCATCGAGATAGACTTGACGATAAAAGTCACAGTTATCGCCCCCTCTACAGGCTTCTAGCGCATAAGCATCTCGGTTGATCAGGCTGCGGGCGAAGGTATTTCCGTTACGATCAGTGGTGTCACCGCCGCTACAGGAGAAATCGACATCATCGGTGATGATGTAAAAACTCTCGCTGAAACCACCAGCCTCAAGGTCTGCGAAGTGTCCACACTCATGAACAATCGTAGTGAGCTGCCTGATGATCGCTTGTGGTGATGAGCGGTCACGGAGGAAGAAATCAACACAATCACCGATACGTCCCATGCGTCCCTCTTCGACGAGTCGTCGGCCGATCGGGTATCGACGAGCGAGGATTTGATAGATGAAGTCAATGGCGCTGTCCTCGCTATAGCTCTCGAAGAGATCATTTATATCAGCATCAGCGGCGGGAATCACCTCGGTAAATTGACCATCGGTACACTCCATATCGACCCACTCTGCGGGTGGCATACCACTTATCTCAGCGCCGGCTTGAGTTCCCGCAGTGTTTGTTCCCGCAGTGTTTGTTCCCGCAGTGTTTGTTCCCGCAGTGTTTGTTCCCGCAGTGTTTGTTCCCGCAGTGTTTGTTCCCGCAGTGTTTGTTCCCGCAGTGTTTGTTCCCGCAGTGTTTGTTCCCGCAGTATTAACACCAGCACTCTCAGCCCCCGCACTCTCCTCATTACTCGCCGACTCATCATCGCATCCTGAGCTTACCATAATGATCGAGGCACTAAGAGATAGCATGAAGCAGAGAGATCTTATGGAGAGAGAGCTTATGGAGAAAGATCGTATGTAGGACAATAGGTGGATCATAGGACTTCTCCGTGATTAGTCTTCGATTTGTATAGATTATTATGAAGTGATCAAGCATCACCACTGAGCATTATAGTCAAATTAAGTATGGACACTCAAACAAAGACTCTTATGAGAGTGAGTGAGGTATTTTTTCTTAGCGCAGAGGGGATGAGTTGCGTTAAACAGAGATAATCATTTACGCAAATGCGAGCGATAGTCATTAACAGAAATAGGAGTATAGCTTGAACGATTCTTCTCCTTCAGGGTCCCATAGAGAGACCCAAAGTCTATTTGAGCGTCTAAAGCCTCATTTTAGTTTCCTCTTTGAGCTAGACTCGAGAAACCTCGGACTCTTTCGCATCATCTTTGGCGCCATGTGTCTCACCGACTTGTGGCTAAGGCTGCCTCATCTACAGATGATGTATGCTAGCTCAGGGTGGATGCCGAGCCACCGGGTCCTGTGGTACGCGAGCACTAAAGGACAAGAGGCAGCTCACCCCTTTAGCCTGCTCTATATGTTCAATACAACACCGATGATCACCTTGTTCTTCTATGGGGCAATGTTGTGCGTCTTCTGCTTTATGATCGGCTATCGGACGAGGCTCTTTCAGTTCCTCTCCGCTCTCTGTATGATCAGCGTTCATACGAGGACCAACGTCTTACATAATGGTGGTGATATCGTACATAACCTCTGGTGGATGTGGGCGGTTTGGTTGCCACTTGGTCAGACCTACAGCGTCGACGGGCTGTTGAAGAGCGTGAGGTCACCCCTCGCTAAGACAGCAGAGGTAGAGAGTCTTAGGGTAAAGAGAGGGGATCAAACGCTCTTCTCTATCGTTATCTTAGGGATCTTAATGAACCTCAGTTTTTGTTATTACCTCAATGGTGTACACAAAAATAGTATGGATTGGATCAATGGTAGCGCGGTCCCCTATGTCTTAGAGCAAGATCGGATTCTTACCACACTCGGGGCGTGGTCTCGTGAATATATACCTCTGTGGGGGCTTCGATCGCTGAGCTGGCTCACCCTCATCGCCGAGTCGACGGGTCCGCTCTTCCTCATGCTCCCTCTCTATACGCGTCGAGTCCACTTTCTTACCTTAAGTGTGGTCTCCATCGCCCTGTTTCACATGGTATCGACGGCGCCTTTTACGCTGACTATTCTTATATTACTCCTCATCGGAGCACTCTATAGTAGCGATAAGCTCGCTCCAAAGCTGGAGGGGACGGTTCATATCGGCTCGACCTTCCTCTTAGGGGTGTTGATCTTCTTACTCACTTTTCCTCTATGGTTAGCAGCCCTTATGGGCGCTAGCTATGCGGTCGCGGTCGCGATGTTTTTCCGTATGCCCCCTGAGCTTCGGATCACTTGGTCAAGACGAGTCGTCTTACTCGGACTTGGCGGATTTCATGTCAGCGCTGGTCTGACCATGAACCTCGGCTTCTTCTCTTGGTGGATGCTCGCTAGTTACTTCCTCTTGCTTCGTGGGGAAGATTGGGCGTTTTTGTCTAAGCTCTTTAAGCCGAGTAGCGCGGCGCTCAATATTGATTATCCGAGAGGAGATGCTATCGCTCACCGTTGGGCGAGAGTTGGGGCTCAAATGGATCAATATCAGCTCATCACTTGGCGTGGTGATTCAAGAGCTGAATCCTCCCTCTCTGCTTCCATTCATGAGGGAGAGGGCACCGAAGAGGCATCGAAGATCACCGGCGAGGTGGCAGTGATCGCCCAAGTCCTCAAACGCCTCCCCTTCTGTACGCCACTGGCGTGGGTGATCTCAGTGAAGGTCATCGGACGACCTCTCATCACCGCTATTAAGTGGCTGAGCACTCAGCTTATCTCCCCTGAGCTTGTCTCAGAGGAGGATGCAGAGCGTCCGCTGAGTAGGTTGCAAGCATGCCTACCAACATGGCGAAGGACGATCTTAGAGCTTGGCGCCGCACTCTGTTTTATTGTGGCACTCTTCGCCGTTTTACAAGGGAATAAGCACTTTAAGAGCCGTCACTCCCTACGATTGAAGGGGAGCCTCAAAGAGGTCAGCGCTTCGCTCACTAAGAGTATCGATGGAGAGGTGAAACGGGTTTTCCCATCGGTCCGGAAAGCCTATTTGAGGGCTTGGCGACCTGCGCTCGCTCCTTGGATGAGCAGCTTTATCACCTATGGTAACTTTTATCAGGGGTGGGGGATGTTTACTAATGTCCCTAAAACCGATGGGTGGATGATCTTCGAGGCTACACTCAGCGATGGTCGAGTCCTCGATATGAGGACTGGTGAGCCACCGAGTTATCAAGTCGCTGATTATCGAAATCGGAGTTGGGGTTTCTATGAAGCTCGCTTTGGACTCAAGCTACTTCAGCGATCTAATCTCCGACCTTTGGTCGCTTCTTGGGCGTCAAGATCGATCCCTCGGATGCGCCTCAGTTCTCAAGATCGAGTTGATGTTCTGCGCCTCTATTGGGTTTCTGATACTTCACCAAGACCAGTCTCTAGTGGCTTCCGCCCTCCTAAGTTTAAGGAGAAAAAACTAATCCACGAATGGAATCGGAAGACACCCTAAGCGACTCATCAACAGCAGTGTACTGACGATGCTCTTATCGCGCTGTCGTTTAGCGTTGCTCAAGGCTTATGTTTAGCAGCGCGAGCGAGCTGCTCTCTCACCGCTCGCTCGAGCATCCCATTGCTGGTGATGGTGTGAAGTCGATGTCCGCCATCGCTCTCTCTGAGCTCGGTCATCAGTGGATTAGCGTGCTGGAGAGCCTGTGATCCGGCAAAGGGAATAATATCATCGCTTGGGTCATGGATAATCACCGCATGAACGCCAGCGGGTAAAGTCAATGCAAGGCCATAATATTGGATGGCGGGCGCCAAAAGGACGATTGGACCACGCCAAACTCCTCTCTGTAAAAGAGCCATGGTGATCGCGCCTCCAAAAGAGGAGCCGATGATCACAGAGGCTGGATGCTGATGGAGATAAGTCACTACCCTCTCATAGCAGGCTTCAAAACAAGAGGGGCGGCCCCCTTGAGCATCTCGTGAGGCAGGCATTTCAGGTCCACTTCTCCCAAAGGTCTGCTCAATAAAACGACCCTTCGTTCCCATGGGGCTCCCTTCGAGTCCATGAATATATACGGGGGGAGCAGAGGGATCAGATAATGGATGAGTCGTCATTCTAGCTCCTTGGTGTCTGTTGAATAAAGATAGTACCTCTCTCGTGATTCACTCAGACTTGATTAATAGTGCTCGGAGGGTGGCTGAGGGATCCCTGTTTACTTCTTCACTCTCTCAGCAAGAGAACCCAAGAAATTAAGGGCTTGCATCGGGGTCATCTGATTGAGGTCAGCGGCCTTGATCATCCGCTCAACTTCACTGCCCACCGCGGGGATAGGAGGGGGGCTGAAGAGGCTGAGTTGACGCGCTGCCTCACCTCCCTTTTTGGAGAGGAGCGCCCGATCTTTCTTGGTCGGTGTTGGTTGCTGATCTCCCTGCTCTTCGAGTACTGAGAGGACTGACTTCGCCCGCTCTATCACGGTCGGTGGTAGCCCGGCGAGCTGGGCGACTTGAATCCCATAGGATTTACTCGCCCCTCCCTCTATCAACTGATGCAAGAATACGATGTCTTCTCCTTGATGAGTCACGGCGACAGTATAGTTCTTCACCGAGGGGCGTAGCTCGGCCATTTCGGTGAGCTCATGGTAGTGAGTAGCGAATAACGCTTTCGCTCGGATGTGGTCATGTAAGAACTCAGCCACTGACCAAGCGATACTGACTCCATCGTAAGTGCTCGTGCCTCGCCCAATTTCATCAAGGATCACTAGGCTACGAGAGGTCGCCTCGTTAAGGATCGTCGCCGTCTCGCTCATCTCCACCATAAAGGTTGATCGACCAGAGGCGAGGTCATCTGCGGCGCCTACACGAGTGAAGACTCGATCAACGACTCCGAGATGAGCGGTCGTCGCGGGGACGAAACTACCCATTTGCGCCATCACCGTGATCAGCGCTACTTGGCGCATAACCGTTGACTTGCCTGCCATATTAGGGCCGGTGATCATCAGTAAACGCTGACTATCATCTAGAGTGAGGTCATTAGGGATGAATCGCTCTCTTCCTACAGCGGCCTCAACGACGGGGTGACGACCACCGGTGATCTCTAAACGATCTCGGTCATCGATTATCGGTCGACAATAGCCATTGAGGTGAGCGACCTCAGCGAGGGCACAGAAGGCATCGAGGTCAGCGATGACCTCAGAGACCGCCGAGAGCTGAGCAGCGTAGCGTTGTACTTGTTCACGGAGGACTTGGAAGACATCAAGCTCCAATTCAAATCGACGAGCCTCAGCGTTGACTACTTTATCCTCAAACTCTTTCAACTCAGGCGTATAATAGCGCTCAGCATTTGTGAGAGTCTGCCGACGAATATAGTGCTCAGGGACGAGTCTTAGGTTAGCTTTTGAGATCTCAATATAGTAGCCAAAAACCTTATTATGCCGTACCTTTAGACTGCTAATTCCGGTCTGTTCTCTCTCACGTTGCTCTAGATTAATGATCCACTCTCGACCATCGGTCGTGAGGCGGATGAGCTCATCGAGGTCTCCGTTAAAGCCTTCTCGAATATAGCCCCCTTCCCGCAAGATGTTAGGAGGGTCATCGACTAGAGCTTGAGAGAGTGTATCGGTGAGCTCAGGGAAGAGCTGTAAACGCTCTTGCAGTTGTTGTAACGCGGAGAGGTCAACGATGAGCGCCTTTAATTCAGGGAGTAAATTAAGAGAGTCTCTGATTTGTGCCAATTCCTTAGGACCCGCTTTTCCAAGTGAAGCGCGAGTATTCAACCGCTCGATATCAAATACTCTCTTTAAACTAGAGCGAATTTCAGCGCGTAAGGTTGGTTCTTCACGCAGCGCTTCTACAATGTCTAAGCGAGCGTTGATGAGGTCAGGGTTAATCAAGGGATAGGTGAGCCAACGTTTAATCCGACGCGCTCCCATAGAGCTCGTGGCCCGATCGAGTAAGCCGAGCAGTGACCCTTTTTTCTTCCGCCCGATCAAAGTCCGAAAGAGCTCTAGATTTTGAGAGGCGGTCTCATCGAGTATGAGGCTATCTTGAATAAAGTAAGGGTTGAGACAGCGGACGCTATCCGGGAATGCCCGCTGAGTCTCGATCACATAAGCGACCGTCGCCCCCGCTGCTTTAAGAGGGAGGGCGCTGACCCCAAAACCGAATTCTCTGAGCGCTTCTAAAGATAAAGAACCTTCATCCGTGGTGAGTCGCTGAATCAAGCGCTCTGCCTGTCGCTCATCATAGGCTTGGAGCGGACAAGGAGAGAGCGTGACTTGAGGGAAGCGACGACGAAGCATCTCGGCGACCGCGTGTGCTTCTTCAGGGATAAGTAGCTCTCGTGGGTCGAGTCTCCCGAGTTCGCAACGCAGGGCGCCCACCCCCATAACCTCTGTGGTCTGAAAGAGCCCCGAGGAAACATCGAGCGCGGCAATCCCATAAAGTTCTCCTCCCTCTAGTGATTCAGGGTTGGCGGCGCTTAAGTTTTGTGGATAGACAGAGACTAGATAGTTGTGAGATCTCTCCTGTAAACTAGTTCCCTCAAGAATCACTCCCGGGGTGACAACTTGAGTGATCCCTCTCTTGACGATCCCCTTTGATTCTTTAGGATCGGAGAGTTGTTCACAGACCGAGACTTTAAAGCCCGCCTCTAGCGCTCTATTGAGATAAGTGTTGAGCTGGTGATGAGGAAAACCGGACATCGGCTCAGAGACTGCGGAGTCTTTATTTCGGCTAGTTACCGTTAGCCCGAGATGAAGACCACCTAATTCAGCATCTTGAAAAAACATCTCATAAAAGTCGCCCATACGAAAAAACAATAAGGCATCAGGGTGACGAGACTTAGCATCCACATATTGACGCATCATATCGGTGAGCTTTACTCCGACAGGAATTCCATGTCTCTCTTCAGTTGTATATTCATATTTTGGCATGTCGCTACCCACTCCTCCAGATTGACGGGCTCACCCACCATTTTTTTGATCAGATCGCCCTTAAACACACCGTGAGCTTACCGATCTGTGTAGGGTCTGACCATAGTGGAAAACCTTGTTCAGGGATCATCAGTTTCTTCCCCGATTGAAAATTCTTAGGCACCTTGATGTTTAGCGGCCCTCTCAGCGTTTGAATAGAGAGGACTCCTCCTCGAGTGAGGAGATCAGCGGATACCTGCTGATTCAACTCTACATCGGAGCCACTTCGCTTAAAGCCGGTGGGGAGATCGGCAGGCGTCAGTAGCAAATATAGATCTCCATCTGCAGCACCGTTGAGCCCTTCACTCCCCTTTTGACTCACCTTAAGTTTATCTCCCTTATCCCCGCCGGGAGGGACATAGACGCTCAGCTCTTCTCGACGTGTCACTCGACCGGTCTCAGCACACCGCTGACATCCATCTGCCCATTGAGCAGCGGGGATGCTTGGGTTGATTCGCAAATGGCCTCCCTCGAGCTGACAGTCAGGACAGGCGACCGAACGCTGAATCGCGATCCGTACTTGTTTACCATGCAATGAAGTGATGAGGTCAATGTTGAGTTTAAGTCTTTCATCAGACCCCTTCTCAAAGAGTGAGCGAGCGCTCTTACGATACCATTTATTGAGACGCTCACTCAATTCTCCTGTCGCCTCAGAGACCCGTTCTCCCACGACCTCTCCCCATCTTCGAATGGTGTCGCTGAAGCCAGGGACAATCGAGGCCTCGACAACCTCATGGTCTCCAACAGGACGACTTTGACTCTCGGTCGATGAGCTAGAAGAGCCAGAAGAGCCAGAAGAGTCAGAAGAGCAGAAGAGTCAGAAGAGCCAGAAGAGCCAGAAGAGCTATTTGTACGGGCTCGCGTCGTCTTTGACTGTCGCTGTTCACCCTCTTCTGGTGACTGATAATGAGAGTGGTCGGTGGATTGATTCACTTGCTCTCGCCACGCTCGCCAGGCCTGTCGATGGTCTTCACTGGTCGATTCAGCAGTGGGCTTGGTCTTAGTTTGAGTCTTAGTTTGAGTCTTAGTTTGAGTCTTAGTTTGAGTCTTAGTTTGAGTCTTAGTTTGAGTCTTAGTTTGAGATGAAGCGCTCGACCTCGTCTGACCGCTGCGCGTAGATCGCTTCGTCTTCCTTGAGCCTTGCGGTTCCTCATAGTAATCAACGAGATACTGATAGGCGACAGAGATCTTCTTAAATAGCTCTTCGTCTCCTCCTCGGTCAGGATGATGCTCTTGAGCGAGCTTTCGATATGCTTTTCGGGCGATCTCTAGAGTTGTAGGTGCCGCTAATCCTAGGAGCTGACACGCTTGTCGTTCATTTAATTTCATCCCATCGCTCCTCGCCGTCGCGGTCTCGATCGCTGATGAGCTGACCGTCGAATCGATGAAGTGTCATCACTTAAGGAGAGAGACATGTAACACAAACTAACAGAGAAGAGAGGAGTAGACTTTACGCAGGAGGAGCGCCATTGAGAGAACGTTAAGATGATTCACATCAAGTACGACTAGAGTATAATCGAAATCCGCTCAGCAGAGTACGAAGCGGAGAGCCGGTCGCGCCTGATCTCGTTCCTGCAGGGGACTGACCTGACCAATCCCAAGTGCTCGCAAAGATATCGAGGTGAGTGATCGGGGCGTCGGTAAAGAAAGTGAGAAAGTGAGCGGCGTTTCTTGACCCCGCACCTGAAGCGGCATTTCCAGAGAGTCTCCCAGTGTTCTTTAGCGCCGCCTCATGATCACGGTTTGCCTCGCGATGCCATGCCCGATAAGGGAAGAAGTGAAGATCTTCTCCGCACTGTTGTGAGGCTTCAGCTAAGCTCTGCTGCAATATCGGATTAGCGAAATGAACGGGGGTGGCGAAGGGACCATAGCTATTGAGCGCAGCGGTAGTTAGGGTGGCGAAGGTGATCACCTCTGTAGGCTGAAATCGCTCGGAGGCCCAAGAGAGAGCATCGGCGAGGATTAAGCGTCCTTCGGCATCGGTGTGGTCGATCCGAACACTGACCCCTCTGTGACCTGTCACCACCGAGCCGGGGCGCATCGCTTCTTCACCGATGGGGTTTTCGCAAGTAGGGATGACACAGACGACAGGTTGGGGGAATTGACTGGCGACGAGGCCTTGAAACAAGTGCCAAGCGAGTGCTGCGCCTCCCATGTCATTTTTCATCATGCTGACATAGCTAGCGTAAGGTTTTACGTTAATGCCACCGCTATCGAAGGTGATCCCTTTTCCGACGAGCATAAGAGGTGCGGCGTCTGATGAAGGGTCACCATAGGTGGCGATCACTAGTCGAGGAGGACTCACCTTAGACGCTCCACCAACCGCAAGGTGAAGGTGAAGACCCTCTGCTTTTAGCTGCTCTTCGTCAAGAACTAGAGCCTCTACCCCTTCGGTCGATTTAGCGTAACTTTGAACATCTTCAGCGATCTGTAAGCTGGTCCTCAAGAGAGGGTCTTCGTTGACCCATTGTCGATATCCTGCTTCGAGACAGGCGGTTCGCTTTAGCTCTTCTGAACGCTGAGCGAGTCCATGGAGTGAGGCGGTTGGATATTGAGAGGCGAGATCGAGAGCGATAGAGCTATATAGATCAGAGGAGACCCCTCTTCCTCGACTTAACTCTACATGAGCGATGGGATAGAGCCCCTTGAGGTGATCAAGGAGACGCCCGAAGAGCCATCTACTTTCGCTGATGCTTAGATCGGATACGCTCAGACCCACGCTGACATAAATCTTCTGGCGTCCACTAGTGACCCGCGCCTCAAGACCCTCAATCGTCTTTAGCGGTGTTCCTTGGCTTAGCTCAGCGATCGCTGTGGAGGAGAGCCACTTGAGTGCGAGGGTGATCTTCTCACTCATTCTCCTGCCTCTCCTGCCATCTCCTCCTCGTTCATCCCAGACTCGTTCATCTCAGACTCGTTCATCTCAGACTCGTTCATCTCAGACTCGTTCATCTCAGTGCCTGCTCCCCCCTCACTAGAGTCGATTAAAGCATCGATGTCATCGCAGTTTTTAGGGATGCTGATCTCATTGATATCCTCGTCTCCTTGTATACGGATCGCCGCGAAAGTAGAGCGCTCCATAGTGATCTCTGAGTAACCGAGATCCGCAGGGTAAGGTCGATAAAGCATACCATTCATCTCACCACAGAGGGTTTCATCAGTGATGACCTTCCCATCGAGTTGAATCTCCGCCTCGATGGTGCTTCCGCTGATACAGTTCGCAGTCCCGGCGACAATGGTTCGTCCAAAGTCAGCAGAGAAGAAACTGCGCTCATCAATGATCGCTGGCTCATCAGGACTAAACACTACGGCGGATCCTGCGCTCTCGTTGTAGTCTTCGCAGGTTCTTGGGTCTAAGTTCATGGAGATAACTTGTCCCGCGCTACCATCTTCATTCACCATGATGCTGACTTCAGCCACAAAGGTCATGGGACGTTCCACGTTTAGGTTTGGTGCTAAGCCAAAGAGGAAGGTCCCACTCTCGATCTGAGGGATCGGTCCGTACTCGTCCATCTCCTCACCAGCGGCTTCACCAGCAGCTTCACCAGCGGCTTCACCAGCGGCTTCACCAGCGGCTTCACTCATACGAGCGGCTAGTGTTTCTTCTCGACGCTCATTGAAGGATTCATACTGACCTTCAGGGTCAGGACACCCGTTGAGACAGACACAGATACCGAGACAGATAACAAAGATCAGCGCTCTAGATAAGTTCATATAATTGGATACGGGGATGTACATCGTGGACCTCCTTTATTGAGGTGACGTGAGGGCTATTTCGGCTTATCAATCAAAAGTTGACTCAGCTTACACCGAGTTGATGGAACGATCAATCTTAACCCCTCACCTCTTCACTCTGGTCATCACTCACCGCACCATATTGAGAGCCGAGCTCCCACCCTCTAGACTGTAGACGCTTCCAGAGCGCGTCTCCTATCGCGACCATAGGTGTCAGCACCCCTCCTAACACAGACTGCTCATTGTTAACGAGCGCTAATGCGCCTTCACACACGCTCTCACAGGTGACCTTATTACCGGGATCTCCTTTAATTGATAGGGTGAGAACATCTTGAGGAACACCCTCTCGGCGGTGAATAAAGTGGGCATGTACAAACCCCTCATCGATCGTAGATTGGCTAGGTCCTCTCCCAGGCTTTGGAGTAATCAGACGGATGACCTTTCGGCCCCACCAAGATTTCAGACCACTATTGAAGAGACCTAATGTTCCGAGGGTGAGTCTGGCTTTCACCCCGCTCGTCATCTTCATCCACTCTTGATAAGTGAATCGCTCCCCATAGTTTAGTAGAGCAGCGCTCCGTCTCACGATTCGAGTGTTAACTGGACCCATAAAGAAGGGGACCAACCAACGCTCTCTTGTGGGGTCCCATTGTACAGCTCGTGGATCATAGGGTTGCTCGATCAGCTGATGATCGTCAGGGCAGAGGAGGGTACGTTTACCAAGTAAACGAGCTTCGGCGCTCTCTGCGAGATTAAGAGCAGAGGCGATAGTACCTCCATTGAGCCCCCCTCTTATAGAGAAGGCGACGTCCACCTCTTCGAGTGAGTGGCCTCGCTGTTTTAAGAGCCAGACGCCAAGATCAGAGGGGACAGAATCAAAGCCACAGGCAGGGAGAATTACCGTATGGTTAGCGCTCGCTCGCTCATGGAACCTGTCGATGAGGCTCTTGATCCAAGGAGTCTCCCCTGTAATGTCTACATAGTGCGTCTGATGACGTATGCATGCCTCTACGACAGGTTCACTATAGAGGGCAAAGGGACCCGCTGTGCTCAAAACTACACGAGTTTGAGCGCACAGTTTATCAATAGAGTCGAGGTCATGAGCGTCAGCGTAAATCCACGGTCTCTCTATAGATTGAGAGAGCTCAGTGAGGCGATCTTCGCTTCGTCCAGCGATAGCCCATCTTAGTTCAGGTGGCGCCTGTTGGACGAGGTATTCAACACATTGTTGACCTGTAAAGCCGGTCGCGCCATAGATGATGAGATCATAGGTTCTCGGGAGGGTAGACTCGCTATTCATAGGCGTAAAAAAATTCATCTCTTGAGAGTGGGTGGTGTAGGTGAGTCGATGTGTGTGTTCCCTAGGTAGGAAGTCGCTGCTTAGAGCCCAAAGAAAGAGACAAGCTAGCAATCTACTACAGTCTGTGACATCATTTTTATATTATTTTTTCGAGGAGGCTTTTGGTCTTGATCATCCAACTTATGACTTGGGGGCTCTATGTCGCCGCTGCTCTGTCACTGATTGTCATAGCGACATGGTTACATATCATATTTTGGGGATGGTATTATCGCCAGCGAGAGATCTGCGGTCCTCTCTCTTGGATATACAGTCCAGATGGGTGGCGAATCGCTCTGGAGCAGATCCCTGCTCGACGAGGAGTGCCTTATAAAGGTCAGGCGATATGTTGTCCTGGATTAGCTTGTAATGGGCGGATCTTTCATTTTCGAGAGGGTTTGAGTTTTGCCCGAGACCTGAGCGACGAGGGGTGGACGGTGTGGATTTTACACCCCCGAGGTACAGGGCCTAGTGAGAGACCTTTAGGCGGTGAAGATAAAGTCTATGGTTATCGAGAGTATGTGAAGGATGGAGTGGCGGCGATGGAGTTTGTGAGAGCTCGCAACGAAGGCCCCCTGATTTGGGTCGGTCATTCACTCGGAGGACTCATCGGTCTAGAGGTTGCGCGGCGAACCCCACACTCTTTGGATGGACTCATCACCCTGGGAACTCCGATCGCACTCAACGAGCATAATATTACCCCCTTTTACTACACTCTCTTCAAGTGGTTTTGTCGTGGTTTGAAAACCGCATATCTCGGCAAGCTCTCCACTTTCGTCGCCCCTTGGTCAGGGTGGGTTCACGCGCTTCACCCAAAGCCTCTCTATGTCAATTTTGATCTCATCAATGAGGCAGACTTGCGTACTGTACTCGCTCAGGGGTTCGAAGACACACCGCGTCGTATTCTAGATGAGTTTGTCGCCGCTATTGAACGCTCTGAAGGACCTTGGGACTGGTTTGAAGAAGAGCTGCGAGAGCTCAATATTCCGCTCTTAGCCTTTGCAGGAGATCGAGACGCTCTCGCCCCACTCTCCGTCACTGAACCGATCTCGCGCTGGGGGCATCCTCAGTCTGTTGAATTTCATATTTTGGAAGGCTTTAGTCACTTAGAGCTCGTACTGAGTGAAGGTGTTCAGCGTGAGGTGATGCCTCGCTTGCACTCATGGTGGGCCCAGCAAGAGATAAAAAGAGACGTTCAACCTCCTCAAATCACCAATAATGAGGGGGGAATAGCAGAGGTGATGACTCAAAGAGAGCTCAACTCGAAGATACAAGCGGGGTAGAGAGAGCACAGTCGGAGGTTTGGAGATGAGCCTTGTTGTTCCCTCGCTTCTCAAGAGAGTTTTGAAGGGTGTTTATCTTTTTTACCGAGTATTGAAGCGCTCGTGGTCGCTTCTCAACCATGTTCTGATGGGATCGAACTCGGAGTAATCGCTCAGCCATCTGAGTCGCCTTTTTGTGTTCAGTCATCGTTTATATATTGAATCGTTACATACTTAGTAAACAATGCAGTATAAGTGGTCTTTAAGAGATCGTTCACTTCATAGGGTCTCAATTTATATGACGAATAGGTTTCCTGGAGACTCTCCATGTATATAGCCGCTCTCAGCTTCTCATTGTTTATGCTCTCATTTCTCATCATTGGACTCAGCGCTGCCCGAATGAGAGAGCCTTCAGTCGCCGATTATCTTCTTGGAGGTCGCACTATTAAACCATGGCTGACGGCGCTCTCAGCAGCCTCTACTAATTGTAGTGGCTTTATGTTTATAGGGCTGATCGGATTGAGCTACAAATTGGGGTTTTATGCGTTTTGGTTTGTGATTGGGATTATACTTGGTAGCCTCATCGTCTGGTATCTTTGGGTGCCTGCGCTCCGTCAGAGAGCGGGTATGCTAAAAGCGCTCACCTATTTGGATGTCATCTTACCTCGAGAAAGGCGATCGCCTCATGAGCCAGGCGCAGACGCAAAAGTACAGCTTGACCGGTGGGTGGCGGGTGGGATCACTCTTGTTTTCTTATCAGTCTATGCGGCCGCTCAGTTAAAAGCCGGTACTAAGGCGATGCATAGCATGTTTGATTGGCCACCCGAGTTGGGGATCTGGATGAGTGCTCTTTTAATCCTTATCTATTGTTTAAGCGGTGGTTATCGTGCCACCGTTTGGAGCGATGCTGCTCAATCTATCGTGATGTTCGCGGCGATGCTTCTTCTCGCGAGCACATCCATATATGAGGTCGGTGGTTGGGCAGGGTTGATAGATATATTGAATCAGCAGTCTCCTAAATTGACCCAATTGTTTCGTGATCAACAGAGTATATGGATATCATTAGGTTCAGGTCTCGCGTGGACTTTTGTCGGTGTTGGGAGCTTAGGTCAACCTCACATTATGATCAGACCGATCGCGTTGCCAACGGTTGGGGATGTACCAGCGACGCGACGAGTTTTCTTCTCTTACTATATTGTCTTTGTCGTGTTGAGCGTCTTCGTTGGGATTTGTGCTCGAGCGATCATGCCGATGACCGAAGCGGGATTTGATCCAGAGTTAGCCTTACCAACATTAGCATCTGCTCAACTCCCCTCGGCGCTCTTAGGTTTAGTGCTCGCTGGTGTATTCGCGAGCGCAGTATCGACCGCTGATTCTCAAGTACTGAGCTGCTCTGCAGTCATCGCTGGAGACCTCAGAGCCTCCTCACAGCGTAGCTATAAGGCTCAAAAATTTGCTACCATTGCGGTCTTAGTGATCGTAGCTTTAATCGCCACCTGGGCTCCTGCTGATGTCTTTACTTTAGTCATCTTAGCTTGGAGTGCTCTCGCCGCTCCTTTTGTCCCTTTGGCGGTCGCCGCTTGTCATGGAATCCCTCTACGAGTGAGCGCTCGTCTAGCGATCATGATCTGTGGGGTAAGCGTCTTTATAATGTGTCGAATATGGGGGACGCCTTGGGGTCTTCATGAGCTCTTCGTCTGCTGGGGGATGAGCTCCATGGTGATCCTAGTAGACCGAATATTACTTGTAAGACAGAATTACTTGTAAGACAGAATTACTTGTAAGACAGAGAATGATGAGACCTACTAAGTGATCAGGCCCACTAAGAAACCTCGTCAGAATGACGAGAGATAAAGGAGTCTTCAGATTCAGCGAGAGGCTCTCTCTTTCGTGAACTCTATGATGAAACTGTTGTATCCATACCTGCCAGAGAGCCGGATGATTAAAAAGAGAAGCTGAGGTTTACATGAGCAGAGTCTGAGGTGATCAATGGGGAGAGTGTGTAAGCTGTAGTGGAGTGAGTCGGTGACCAACTCGCTGCCTTGTATATCCCATAACTGACTCCTATACTCGCTAAAGCGTAGCTGATGAGTGAGACTCCAAAGCTGCCGTTCACCCATAAGCTCTTTGAGCTGGTGAAGTTGATGGCATGAGCAGTCAATCCAACCCCTATCGCAGCATAAGACCACGTAGGAATAGAGGAGAGGAGCGCTGGTCTCTCGGCGACTGGTTTCTCGGCGACTGGTCTCTCGACCGTTAAGTGGGGAGCCGTTGATAGAGGCCCACCTGTTTGCTTTCGAATCAGCTGAGAGGTCGCTTGAGGGATACACCCCTCGCTCTCCTTGAAGTAAGTCCCCTTAGGGCACTTCACTGCAGCGATACATTCTCCTCCCTTCTCTTCAGTACCAGCGGGACAGGCGACTCTCTGAATCAAACATTCTCCATCTTCAAGACGAGTGCCTATTGGACATTTACCACCCGAGATCTTTGGCTTAACAAAGTAAAACTCTTCACGGACAAAACCTTCTTGCCAAGGAGTTTGACGTAGATTCGTCTCCTCTTCGACCTGCTTAATCGTGGCGCGCATCACCTCTTCTATCTTGAGACCAGACCTCTTCATGTTTTGAGTGAGAGCCTTAGTGAAAGGGCTGTTATCAGAGTCTCCATCGAGAGAGACCTTACCCGGACGAGTAGCGTAAAGAATGAGGGTACCGCTCGGGGCAGATCCGATCTTGACCCCTCTTGTTAATGATCGGGTACTGCTGGGGAAAGGGTTATTTCTACACGCATCTAAGATCATTAAGTTGAGTTTATTATTGGCGCCTTCCATCTGCTGTAAGATTTGATCTATAGGTACTGCATATATACCGATATGCTCTTCTCGCTCTAGTTTCGCGTCGATGGGAATAAGGTAGTTCTTACCTTTGACCTGTACGCCATGGCCTGCATAGTAAAATACCCCTGCCCCCTTAGTCGCGTTGAGCTTATCGCCGAACTCTAGGATACGAGTTGAGAGCTGTTCACGAGTGAGGTTAAGCTGAGCCTCTCCACCAATGACCTCAAAACCAAGGGACTTTAATGTCTCGCTCATCAGTTTTGCGTCGTGGGTCGGGTTTTTCAGCGGGCCTACCTGATACGCCCCATTGCCAATAATAAGAGCAATTTTTTGATTTGCGAAGGCATCAGGGCTCGAAAGTAACAGTAGACATATTATCAATGGAACAATATTTACGATCCATTGCTTAAGTGAACTAACTTTAGTGATCATGACATGTCCAAACGAATGAGGTAGAAGACACTTACTATTCCGTTATTGTGTAAGTAAGAGCCCCTAATATTGTCTAATGTTCAATCTGATTAGAGTGAAGATACCCTCTTGGAGGTTCACTTTCACAATATATTAAGTATATAAAGACAAACCGGAAAAATAAAGACTGCGTCTGACCACCGACGATATCGCGATCGAATAGCGCTCCACTCTGGACGGCTATAAAGTCGCCATAGGGTGAAGATCATTAGACCCGCGATCAGAGGGTCTAGATACCTATTGAGTGAGTCTGATGTGAGCGAGTCGGGCGAGGAGGGAAGTGACGAAGAAAAGGCGATATAGAAGCGCATAAACCACAGGCCAATAGCGACCTTTAGTACCCCTCGGCCAATATTCCTCGTCGTATATTCTCCGAGCCAAAGAGCTAACGAAGGTGAGCCTTCTGCTGCATCAGCGCGACGCTCATGCACTGAGATGAGACAGACATTGGCCCAAGCGAGAGCGAGCACTAAGAGGCTAGTGAGACTTCCAAAAAGAGGGGAGAAGTCCTTGGGAGCGTTGAAACTCTGGGATAATGGCCAAGCGGTTAAGGCTAAAGCATAAAGAGTGGTGACGATCGCTTCTTTAGGGTAGCGGAGCGGTTCGTGACTATCTTGACGTTTTTGAGTAATCCATAGATAAGCACCGCAGGTAAGGATAAACATGGCCCCAAAACCAAGAGCTGACCAAGGGAGGTAGAGGGAAGCCCAAATACCGAGCGCGGTTGATATCGCTGAGAGTATGATGAGTATATGACGAGCGTTAACATAGAAGAGACGTCGTGGAGAGAGTAACTCTGGCGGTCGCTGAGCAGCTCTGAGCGCATCAGCCCAATGGTCTACACTATAGACCCAAAGCGCGCCAGCGCAGAGCGCAATGGTCGCCCACCAAGAGTGCTCTCCTCCCCATGAGTGGTTAACCCAGGCGGCGCTCACCCCTGCACCAATCGCGACATCTAGGCTCAACCAATGGAGGTAGAGCCAAGCTTGCACTATCCTCGAACCTCTCATTTTAGAGGCGTCTATTTCCTTAATATGGTAGCGTGGTGAGGTCGTGTTCATACAAATGTCCAAAGTGGGTACGCGTCATCCACAGGTCATCGTGGGAGTCACGTCGTCGGTGAGGCGATTGACCCTAGTCAATGACCTGTAAATAGTCTACACTTTCCCTCTCGCGATTACTATAGGCGTATCATCATCAATATGAGACAGAGTGACTTTACCTCAGATCGGCTCTTCTTAAGATACGAGCTTCCTCCGCTCGCATGCCGGCTATGCGTGATGATGTCACTGTTCATCTTAATCATGATCTATTTAAGCTCATCTTTAGAGGCGAGGATGATCCGCGACGCCCAACCAAGTAGCCGTAGCGCAGCGGATGAGGTCTTGTTCGTGACAGATAACAGTACGGTTAGCCTCATGAGCTTAGGATATAAGCAAGCAGCCGCTGATATCATTTGGCTGAGGAGTATTCAGTACTTCGTCGCTCACTTGATGACCGATCGTCGTTATCCTTGGCTAGAACATTTTATCTATCAAATTATCGAACTCGATGAGCGATTTAAGCAGGTATATCTGTGGGCAGGTAGCTGCCTCTTATATGGCGGAGAGATCACCGTTGATAAAGTGATGGCCTCTAATCGGATCTATGAGGAAGCTCTCAAGCGTTTCCCCAACGACTATGAGCCTGCTTATCGATTGGGGATGAATTACTTCTCGGAGTTACGAGTGAGTGATCCGCAAGAGCAACAAAGATATAAAGCGATGGGAATCGCCTATTTTGAGCGCGCTTCACAAGCACCTGATGCACCACCTACTGTATTTAATTTACTTCGAGGGATCGCTAAGCAGATGGGCCGTGACGATGTACTCTTTTATGCGCTCACTGATGAGTTACTTCGTGTACGAGAACCTGACCAACGTCAATATCTGGAAAAGCGGTTGGCCCAGCTCACTCATAAAATGCAGCGCGATGGGTCACCAAATGTAGCGATCGGTGCGGCGAGTTCATTAAAGGAGGCTCGAGCTCGAGAGCAACGTCGATTAGCGGAGACTCCCTATATTCAGTCCTTGGACTATGAGTGGGTCTTTGATCACGAGCCGCTCCCTCTAGATTGGCGTACATTGAGCTCGATAGCCGACCATTAAGTCATAGACAGTTCCGCCCCCATTTATCTTTTACTACCACCCCCGAGCAAGAGTGAATCAATATGCCTGAGATTAACATGGAGACAGTGACCAGACCTTATCTGTATATTAATGATCAGAAGGTCTTGCTGGGTGAGGTCAGCCCGACGACGACCCTCCTGCGATTCTTGAGAGATTATTTAGGATTAACGGGGACTAAAGAGGGCTGTGCTGAAGGTGATTGTGGCGCCTGTACAGTGATCGCTTATGAGCCGCAGAGCGACTCCAATGAGCAGGCGAGCTATCGAGCGCTTAATTCTTGTCTTTTACTGACCCCCACTCTTCATGGTCGTCGTATTTACACTGTCGAGGGACTCGTCACTCGTCAACGAGGGGGATTAGGCTGTGGGCTCGGTCAAGAGAGTGATGCCGAGGCTCACCCTGTCCAGACCGCCCTTGTAGAGCGTTTGGGCTCTCAATGTGGTTACTGCACGCCAGGGGTGATCATGTCGATGGCAGAAGCGTGTTATCGAACAGATATCTCTGAGCCATGGCAAGTCGATGACCAGCTTTGTGGTAACCTCTGTCGTTGCACTGGCTATAGGCCCATTCAAGAGGCGACGGAGGCGGTCGTCGGTCTGAGACCATCGGGACCGCTCCTTGATCGCCTAGAGCGAGCGGAGTCGCCTGATGACCTTCAAGGTCGGCAAGCCACGATGACTCATCATCAACAACAGCAGCGGTTTTATCGACCGACCGATCTGAGCACGTTGTGGTCTATGTGGGCGGAAGATCCGCGGGCGGAGCTCGTGGCGGGCGGGACTGATTTAGGGTTGAGGATCACTAAGGCTTTCGAAGTGATCACCTCTCTGATCTCCATTGACCAAGTGAGAGAGCTACGAGAAGTGAAGATGACCGATGATGGCTATTGGTCTATTGGAGCCGCGGTGCCGCTCAGTGATGTAGAGAGGCTCGCTAAAGACCAAGCGCCGGCGCTTGAGCGGATGCTTAGGTTTTTTGGCGCTCGGCAGATCAAGAATAGAGGGACACTCGGCGGTAATCTATGTACCGCTAGCCCTATTGGGGATACGCCGCCGGTCTTATTAGCATTAGGAGCCCGTCTACGGCTCGCTTCTGCTTCTGGTGAGCGCCTCATCGCCATCGATGACTTCTTTATCGGCTATCGACAGACCGCCCTTCAGCCAGGAGAGCTTCTCATTGCCATTGAGGTGCCGCCGCCATCAGAGGTGGGAGAGACTCATCAACGAGCGTTTAAGGTGTCTAAGCGACAGGAGCTAGATATCAGCTCAATCTCTGCCTGTATGTCTCTCACCCTAATGGAGCGTGAAGTGAACGGGCAGCAAGAGCGCTATGTAAGAGAGGTGAGGCTCGCTTATGGAGGGATGGCAGCGACTCCGCTTCGAGCTCATCAAGCCGAGCAGGCTCTCCTTAATCAAGCGTGGACTGTGGAGACTATAGAGCAGGCGATTAAGGCTCTCGATCAAGACTTTACTCCGATCACGGATCATAGAGCGAGCGCTTGGTATAGACAACAAGTCGCTCAAAATCTCCTCAGAGGGTTTTGGCTAGAGGTCAGTCAAGGTGCGCCTGAGCGCCTCCCCTATCGTCCGAGCTCCACGCTCATCCTCAGCGACACTCAAGATCAAGGAGCGCGCTCATGAATCATCAATCACCGCTGACCCCTCCCTCCACACCTTCAATGGAGGTGAGTCCTCTTCACCGTAACGCGCTTCATGAGAGTGGTATACTACACGCCAAAGGTGAGGCTCGATATGTAGATGACCTTCCTCTTCCTCCTCACACGCTGTGGGCGTGGCCAGTTCTCTCTACGAAAGCTTACGCGAAATTAGAGTCAATTGACCTCGGACAAGCACTAGAGCTTGAAGGCGTCGCGGCGGTTCTCACCGCCGGTGACGTTCCAGGAATAAATGACGCTTCGGCATTCGCGCATGATGAGCCCTTACTCGCTCACGACTATGTTCGCTATGTAGGTCACCCGGTGGCGTGTGTATATGCCGATAGCTTAAAAGCGTGTCGAGCGGCAGCGGCTTTGGTGAAGGTAGAGTATTCAGCGGCTGCTGATCGCCCTATTCTTAGCATCCGAGAGTCGATTGAACGGGATGCTTACCATGGTACACCTCACCTGATGAAGCGTGGGGATGTGAAGAGAGCGATCGCTGAATCCGACCTTGAGCTGAGCGGTGAGTTTGACAGTGGCGCTCAAGATCACTTCTACTTAGAGACTCATGCAGCGCTCTGCGTGCCGCTAGAGCGAGGACGCTATCAGATCTACTCTTCGACACAACACCCCTCAGAGGTACAAGCGAAAGTCGCTGAGGTTTTAGATCTACGTCGCTCATCAATCTGTGTAGAAGCGCCCCGTATGGGGGGAGGTTTTGGAGGGAAAGAGACTCAAGGCGCTCACATCGCCATGCTCTCAGCCTTAGGCTCTTATGTGACGGGGCGACCGGTTAAACTGTGGCTTAACCGTGATCAAGATATGATGATGACCGGTAAGCGACACCCTTTCTATTCACGCTATCGAGCGGGTTTCAGCGCCGAAGGTGACCTGCTCGGTTTACAAGTCGAGGTGTATGCTAATGGTGGGTGGGCAGAGGATCTCTCTAGCGCTATCCTCGATCGCTGCCTATTCCACCTAGATAACCCCTATTATATCCCAACCTTACGTTTTGAGGGGAAGATCGCTAAAACAAACCTACCTTCAAATACCGCCTTTAGAGGCTTTGGTGGACCCCAAGGCGCGCTGATCATCGAGGAGGTGATGAATCGCGCTGCTGAGCGACTAAAGATAGAACCCGCGGCGTTGAAGAGGCGTAATTTCTATGGAGAGGCGCCTCGTAACCTCACACCGTATTGGCAGCCGGTACTCGCTGATCGGTCAGCGAGGATCTTCGATGAGCTGACCGCTTCGGCTCATTATCAAAAACGACGGTCAGAGATCGATCAGTGGAACCAGCAACATCCATGGGTAAAGCGAGGGATCGCCTATCAAGCGGTTAAGTTTGGGATCTCTTTCACCGCCAGTCATCTCAACCAAGCGGGTGCTTTGGTGATGATTTATGCGGATGGGAGCGTACAACTCAACCATGGGGGGACTGAGATGGGGCAAGGGTTGCATACCAAGATGCTCACCATCTGCGCTCATGAACTCGGGGTGAGTTTAGATCATATTCGAATGATGAACACCGCGACCGATAAAGTACCTAATACTTCAGCGACTGCAGCCTCTAGCGGGGCAGATCTTAATGGTCAAGCGGTCGCCGTAGCCTGCCGAACTCTGATCGCTCGTCTTCGTCCGGTAGCGGCTAAAGTCTTTGGTTTCGCTGATGTGGAAGCTGAAGCCGCTCAAGTACACTTTGAGGGGGGGCGGGTGAGTCACCCTAAGCGAGCGAAGACCCTCAGCTTTGATGAGGTCGCTCAGGCGGCCTATATGTCTCAGATCTCGCTGTCAGCGAATGGATTTTATCGAACCCCTGATATCACTTATTATCGTGATGAGGGGAGAGGGAAGCCCTTTCATTATTTCGCTTATGGCGGGGCGGTCATTGAGGTAGAATTGAACGGTTTAACCGGTGAACATCGCCTCACTCAAGTCGATATTCTCCATGACGTAGGACGTTCTCTTGTTCCCTCGATTGATCGTGGTCAAGTAGAGGGTGGATTTATTCAAGGGCTAGGCTGGCTCACCCGTGAAGAGCTGCGTTTCTCGGATGATGGTCGTCTTTTGACTCACTCACCAGACACGTACAAGATCCCCTCTCTCGGTGACGCTCCAAAGCGGTTTAAGGTGGCGCTACTCAGCGATGCTGATCAGCCTGAAGTGATCCATGGAAGTAAGGCGGTCGGTGAGCCTCCCTTTTTGCTCGCGCTCGGCGTCTTGGGCGCTCTGCGTCATGCGGTTGGAAGCTACCATGAGGAGGGGGTGGTGGAGTCTCTACCCATCCCCTGTACCCCAGAAGCGATCCTCTCTTCGATCGCTGTCGCTCAAGGAGAGCTCAGCGCCGCTGAAGCTCTCCTCAGAGCAAAGGGATAAGAGATAAGAGATGAGCGCTCAGGGTATGCGATAGCTAAAGAGAGCGATGATAGAGAAGCCGCTATCATTGATGAGATCGGTATTTATAGCGATACCAGCATCCATGATACGTCGAATCGCATAGAGCGCTCTCAGATCCATAGGGATCGCGTCAGCGATGCTTACCGTATTTCCTGAGCCGCCGCTGAAGAGACGGGTGTCAGCTCTCAAGTTAAGTCGCTTATTTACTTGAATGGCGACTCCGATAGGAACATTGATACGAGTCGTCACCTCTTCACCAAAGGAGAGAGATAGGATATTTTCACCGGTATGTAACGCCCACATCTTGTTGAGGCGGTAGCGAGTGGCGACGCCAGCGCTCAAACCGGAGAGGACATCACTCTCATCGCTGAAAGTGAGGGGAATCTCAACCTGAGCTGCCAGCGAGAGCCCTTTTCGTTTACCAGCTAGCTTATAAGCACCTCTTAAACCAAAACCTGAGTTCCAGTCGAGGTCGGGAGAGAGGTTGAGACCTGTCGTACCCCCAACTTCTAGTCCCTTTGTGATGCCATGAGCAAAACCCACTCCAAGCATTGAACTGTTTATTGACTTGTTGTTGACCTCAACCGAGGTGATCGAGAGCGCTCCGCTCACTTGACTCATTCCTTGAGGAAGGATGAGTGGTCTCGCGTTGACTTTAAGGGGGTAGCGTCTCTTCTGACCACGCTTCTTTTTTGCCTCCACTCCAGTGGGAAGGGCGATGATGAGCATCAATAGCCCTATGAATAGTTTAAGTGATTTCAATGAGAAGCTCCTCACATTAAGGTTATATTACTGGCGAGTTAATCTAGACTATCATCAAGTATGTAAAGCGGTGATGTAAAGTCTTAATGAGACTCCCAAAATATGATTCCATATTTCATTGATACATACTTTTCTGATCAAGTCGAAAAGCTCTCTTTCCATTAATGGAGTATGGGCAGAGTCACACAATACATCCTTATTTCCTATTTGAGGGAGGAGAGAGATTCATGATGAATATACTCTTGAGTCGATACTTATGGCTTCAAGCGCTAACCTATATGTCTGTTATGGTTCTCTCTATCGCTTGCGAGCCAACCGATCCTCAGCAGATTGAGTCAGAGATAGCGGGCGAGGCGGATATGGCGGGCGAGGCGGATATGGCGGGCGAGGCGGATATGGCGGGCGAGGCGGATATGGCGGGCGAGGCGGATATGGCGGGCGAGGCGGATATGGCGGGCGAGGCGGATATGGCGGGCGAGGCATGTGCAGACGGTTACAGTGATCATGACCAAGACTCTAGCACCCCCTGTGCCCCACTGTGGGCCGCTCCTCTTATTGACGGAGAGCTCAATGATTGGGCTTGGATCGGTGATCGATATGAGACGATCCTCTCGGTGACGAGTGAAGACCCTCAGCCTTTACGTTATGAATGGGGCTACGATGAGACGGTATCGGTTGAGCTCGTCGGAGAGGGGGCCAGGTTAGTGATTCCTATGGTGAGTGGATATCATCGGGAGACGATTTCTCTGATACTCACAGTGACAGACTCGCTCGGTCAGACGGGTGAAGCGATCATAACTTTAGAGCTTATAGACCGAATAGAAGAGGCGATCGAGAGCGGGGACCCTCGCCATTTACTTGATGATGAGCGATCTCTACTCGAACGCGTTATCTCTGAATCGAGTGATATCGAAAGCGAACATATTGACTTGCTCAGTGCTCTCTATGGTGATCTCGAAGTGATCTATAACCCGACGCGTCACTCTCAATATTTTACACCACTCGGTTTAAGCTCAGCGCTCCCATTGATCACGGGGCAAGGGGGGAAGCAGCTCGCCTCTATTACTCAGAGAGGTACGTTGAGAGCAGCTGCTTTTGGGAGCGATATACTCAGCGGTGCTGACCGTGGTGATTTTGTCAGTATCGAGCCCATGATAGATCGCCTCTTACGTTGGTTAGTCGGTGAAGAGCTCGAGAGCCTCTCGGGTCCGATCGATATGATAGCTTGGGGAGCTCAAGAGGTCAGAATCGTTGGCTTAAGTGAAGGGTCAGCACAGCAGAGTATGAGTTATCTCCGAGACGGATTTCCCACTTGGAGTATTGAGGTGTGTCCTCTGACAGAGAGGATCATAGGCGATGAGGAGGGGGAGAGTTTAGAGACATGTTTAGGTGACGCTGACTTGGTGATCGTCGGTACGCAGGGAGTGAGTGATGAACAACAGTATATGACAGCGATACAGGCGACTGTGGATCGATCAGTTCCTCTCCTTTACACCCATCAGCATAGTTGGAATAGCGCTTCGGTGACCCGTCCACTTCTAGCCTTGATTGGGCTCTCGATACAAGGGCCTGGAGGGCCTGGGAACTACTTCGCTCGAGATCAAGCTGACTGGTTAAACGCCATAGAGATGTTAGAGAGTGTGAGCGAGATCGCTGGGGTGACGGTTATGGCTACTCGCTTTCTGAATGGGGAGTTCACCCTCGACCTTGATCAATGTTCGAGCAATTGTGGGGAGTATGTCGCTTATCAAGAGAGCTTTGGTCGCGCTGCTCAACTCCTCCGATCGAGTAATCGAGGGCTCTCTCAGAGAGGGGCTCGCTTATTCGATCTCGAGGGGGAGAGACTCCACAAGCTCTTGGTGCTGCTCGGCGATCTCTGGCGGAGACAGGTCAGTTTCCCTATGGATAGACTTATTACGCCTGTAGATCTCTTTCTGCGCTCTTACTTCGCTGACCATGCTCACCTCATTCATCGATCGGTGAACCCGGCTTCAGCAGATCTTGGGGATTTCTCTCGCGAAGATTTTTCACATGTTACCCCCGAGACGGTGAGCCTAACTTATGTCTCTAAACCGCCTTTTCGGTCCGCTCAAGTCTACGCGATCCCCGGACAATCATTTACTGTGACTCGACTCGATGAGGAGCAGGGGCTCGATATTCAGATACAGATCAATAGCTTACGAGAGGGGTCAGTACACGAGTTTGATGATTATGGCTATACACGACCTAAGTATATGGCTTCTGCACCCATTCCGCTCCCTGTAGGGCAGAGCTTGACCCTCACCTCCGCTTATGGAGGGATTGTTCACTTACGTTTCTCCGCGAGTGGTCAAGAGACCTCGCTGCGCTTTGAGGGAGTTGGACGACACCCGGTGTGGCTTTCGATCGATGATGACCTCAGCTTCCCGGAGGCTGTGAATGGAGGAGATTACGATTGGGCGGAGATCATCACCCCCCATTTCGAGATTCACTCTACACGAGAGAAGATGATCGAGACTCTCGCTCATCCGCTCGCGACTTCTGGGAGCGAGATCGCCTCGCTGATCAATACCTATCATCATGGCTATTCATTGGCTCTGGCTGGGTACCAAGGACCCGATATTATCAGCATCCCCGAGATCGTTGATTACGTTGAAGAGAGAGGATGGCCTCTCCCCGAGCGAGATATCGTACAGCACTTCAACGCCGATAAGCCCACGTGCGGATATGGTTGCTCTGGTAACCCATATGACGCGGGGTGGTCTTTTAGTCCCCTCGGACACGGTGATCTTCACGAAGTCGGTCATAACCATGAGCGAGGGCTGTTTAAGTTCGATGGCCGTGAAGGACACGCCACGACCAATTTTTATGCTTATTTCCCTAAACAACAACATGCGCTTGATCATGACTTAATTCCTGAATGTCAGAATCTCCCCTTTCGAGAGTTATTTGACTTACTGCAAGATGCTCATAACCAACCCGACTCCTTCTCCTCTATGGGTGAGAATGCCTCCCTAAACGGATGGTCTCAAGGGGTAACAGTGATGATTCAGGCCCTGATGATGGCAGAGCGATTGGGAGTCGTAGAGAGAGGTTGGCACTTGATTGGCCGACTCCACGCGCATGAGCGAGCTTTCCGAGAGGCTCGTGGTGATGATGCTCAGTGGATCGCGCTTCGGTCGAGTCTTGGCCTAGCGTCTCTTAGTCGACAAGAGGCGAACACTCTCAGCAACAATGACTATCTCTTCGCTGCGCTCAGTGCGGTTACTGGTCTCAATTATCAAAATTATTTTGAGATGTGGGGCTTGGAAATCTCTCCAACTCTCCAGTGGAGCATGTTGAATTTGGGCTATCCAATGGCACCTAGAGTATATTATAGCGCCGAGCCACAGGGGGCATGCGATCTATGGGATGCTCGCGAGATAGAGATTGATGGGAGGAGCTTATGGATCGATCTCAGCGAGATTCAAAGAGTCAATGTAGACCTTGGAGCTCCCTTCCTCTCGGAGCCTTATACCTCTGAGGAATCCTCGGTCTACTTTCTCACTCTCGATGATGACATCGGACCGAGTCAGCGTCTATGGTGGGGAAGCGATGGACAAGTCACGGAGCTTGCTGTTCCTATAATGCATCAAGAGAGCGAAGAGTCAGCGACCTTGGTCGTTGATGCTTATCAACAGCGCTGTCAATCCTTGATCACCTTCAACGCTGGTCGAGTGGGCGGGTGTGAACATCGCCTCTCTCTTAGCGTAGATCCACAAAAAAATAGCTCATTGTTATCGGGGCTCTATCAGACCGCTGAAGAGCTCCCTCTGCTCATACAGGCGTGGCGTTGGCATGCCCCTGTGGAGCTGATCGACACCTTGGCGCTCGATCTTAGCTATACGATACCTTGAGAAGAGCTGATCAGATCTTTAAGCCACGTAGCGACTCGGAGGGTTCTCTAGCGAAATACCTTCCCCGCTCATCGATGCCTATTAGAGAGCTTGCATAACGGCTGTCATGGGTAAAAAATAGTCTACCTTGACGTTTGGAGAGATCATTGAGGAGGCGGCTCTTCTCTTCGATTAAGAGCTCAGGGAAGCGATCATAGCCCATCGTGATCGGCAAGTGAACCCAAGGGGCGCCGGGGATCAGATCTCCGCAAAAAACCATCGGAGCATGATCGCCTTTGATCTCCACCAAGAGCTGCCCTGGCGTGTGGCCATCACTCTCATGAAAATGGTAGTCAGCGCCGAGTGATGGGCTCTGCGATCCGCTAGGGACGACTTCAAGGCGACCGCTCTCCTCGAGGAGAGAGAGCAGCTCAGGGATAAAAGAGGCACGATCTCGGGCATGAGGGGTCTTGGCTCTCTCTAAGGCTCGCTCGCCGACGACATAGGTCGCTTGAGGGAAGGCGAGGGAGAGGGGGTGATCCTCTCGCCACTCTGAGAGGAGCCCTCCGGCGTGGTCAAAATGCAGATGAGAGAGAACGATAATATCGATCTGCTCAGGTTTTAGACCGACCTCCTCTAGGCTCTGAAGGAGGACATGCGATGACTCTTGTACACCAAATCTAGACTTCATTTTTGGCTCAAAGAAAGCCCCTATGCCTGTCTCACAGAGGATATGACGGACCGACTGAACGTGAGGAGTCTCTGTATGAGACGAGGTCTCTTTGATCAAGAGACATCGGCAAGCGAGCGGGATACGATTATGATCATCGGGGGTGATCCATCTCGTCCACAGAGCCTTGGGAGCGTTGCCGAACATCGCTCCCCCATCCAGTCGCTGAGAATTCCCTAGGATGGACCAAAACTCACGGGTAACAGCTGTCATATTCATCTCGCGCGGTGCAGGGACTCTCTTCGATGAGAAGCTCGTTTTAGAGGAGGCTGAGGATGTCTTTAGTCGTGACCCATAAGGTGAGCACAAGGAGGAACATAATCCCGATCCCATGAACGATTAGCTCAAGTTTTTGGGGAACGGGGCGGCGGCTGATGGCCTCGATCCCTAAGAAGATCAGTCGACCCCCATCGAGGGCGGGGAAGGGGAGGAGATTAAGAAAGGCGAGATTAAGGCTCAAGAAGGCGAGGAAGTTTAAAAACCATTCTCGTCCCATATTTACAGTGTCAGCGCTGATCGCGGTGATCTTGACTACACTGGCGACCTCGACCGTCTCTTCACCTTTTAGTCCTCTAAAAATTTTGCGACTCATCATCGCCACTAGATGAGTGAGCTCTCCCCAAGCTAGTCCCATACTACGACCTACACTATTACCTCCGAATCTCTCCCACTCGGGGGCGACCCCTAAGCGATATTTAGCAGTCTCCGCCTCAGGGGTTAAATTCTCGGGAGTGATGTTGAAGGTCATACGTGGCCAAGAGTCAGCGGCAATGCCCCGATAGAGTGTGATCCCTCGTAAACTCTCACAGTCCTCAGCAGAGCCGCGCTGATCTTCTTTTATTCCCAGCATACAGCGATCAAAGAGCTGACTTTGTTGATAGTGTCGGAAATCTTCTTGAGGAGGACGAGCGATAGTAATCTCGATTGACTTACCTTCTGAGGTGACGGTCTTATGACGGAGCTGACCAAAAGTCTCTGCTCCTTCTCCGGCGATACTGAGGAGTACATCACCGCTCTGAAGTCCTGCGCTTTCAGCAGCCCCGCTCACCTCATTGATCACTAGAGAGCTGAGTCTCAAGTACCCAACGCTGAAAGCACTTTGGCCGATGAACATCGCTCCAAAGACGATTAAGGTAAAGAGGGCATTAAAAAGAGGCCCCCCACTGACCACTAGGAATCTAGCCCAAAGTGGCTTGCTGTTAAAGCTACCCTCTCGCTCCTCTGCCTCTCTCTGGAGTCTCTCTTCCTCTGTTTCAGCTGTCTGCTGTGATTCAAGAGACTCTTGTCGTTCTTGAGATTTAGAGAGCGCTTCATCAAACTCTTCGACAGGAGAGAATACATCTCCCATCTCCCATTCTTGAGCGAGATCGTTGAGGTCTCGCTTGGGTGGAGCGGCCTCTGGCCCTTGTCCAGGCTCGGGGGCTAGTCCTTTGATCTGTACAAAACCTCCAAAGGGGAGGAGAGCGATCTGATAGACTGTATCTTTCCCGAATTTATAAATCGCAGGACCAAAGCCGATAGAAAACTTATCGACCTTCATCCCGGTCATACGGGCAAAAATGAAGTGTCCGAGCTCATGAATAAACACTAGAAAGCTAAAACCAAGAATCGAGATAATGATCGACATATGAGCTCCTTTACCGAAGGTCCCTTGATGAGAGCAGACTAGATCATGCCTATTTAGATATGATTTGTCGAACCCTGTCTCAAGAGTCATGAAATCAATCTTCCATATGAGGGGTAGCTTCGGTGAAATATAGTGTGGCTTAACTTAGGGCTTACCTTAGGGCTTCTCTGTGAACGCCAAGTGTCTTTGGTGACTTTAATCTTTAGATTGCAGGTGCCTGTAGACTCTTGGACCACGGATTAGGTCGGTCTTCACATCTACTGGAACTGTTAATGATCAGTAGGTGAAAATAGATGAACAGAAAGCGACTGATCATCTTTATGAAGAATATCTCTGGTGATCTCCTTGTAAAATATGTGGAGCAGCGAGACGGAAGAGGCGAATGAAGGACTGAAGATTCTCGGATGATATGACGTCCTCTTGAGATCAGCTGCGTGTGATACGATTCACCACTGACATTAGCTGCTTTTTAGTGATGGGCTTATTCAGCACTAATCGCCCAGACATTGCGAGGGCATGAGTCACTTGGTCACCCTTGGCCGCTCCTGTGATGAATATAAAGCGCTCACGGTATTGGGGGAAGAGTCGCTCGATCTCAGTGTAGAGGGTAGGTCCATCCATTTCAGGCATCATGACATCGCTCAGGATGAGATCAAATGGATAAGTCTTTAGAGTCTCGATGGCGGTCACGCCATTAGAAGCGATCATGACTTGCTCTTCATTAAGCATTCGAGCGAGACTCTTGGCGACCAATGGGTCATCATCTACGATAAGAATTTTTTGTTGTGTACGATGAGGTGAGGTCTCTTCGATTAATGAGCGATCAGGACCGGTGATCTGTATTGGAGTTTTACTCTGTCTCGCTTGATCAACGAGATGGATCTCGGGTAAACCGAGCATTGTTTCAGTGGCGTCAGGGAACTGATTAAGCGCTGGGAAAGTAATGATAAAACTTGTGCCTTCTCCTTCGATAGACTGTACTTTAACGACCGCATGGTGAGCCTCGAGTATTCCTCTGCTCACCGCGAGCCCTAAGCCGGTTCCTTTACCTACAGGTTTTGAAGAGAAGAAGGGGTCAAAGATATGTTCGAGATCGCTTGAGGGGATACCTCTAGCGTTATCGATGACAGCGAGCTGAATTTGTCCTGTCTCAAGACGCTGTGCTCTAACTTTTACCCAGTCGTTTGAAGCACGTTTTAATGGCATCGCTTGAGCGGCGTTCATCATCAAATTTAACAGAACCTGAATTAATTCAGAGCGCCGTCCCCATACTCTGAGATTCCTCTTAGACTCGATGAGCAAGTCAACTGTTTTAGAGAACTCAGGCTTGACTAGGTTAGCGCAGGACATGATGACTTCGTCGAGGTCAACTTGCGACATCCTCTCTCCCTCACCGCGCTCTCCACCGCTCCGAGCTATACTGAGTAAACTGCGGACGATTTCAGTGACTCGATCGACCCCTTCAGTGGCGTCACTAACAGCATCAATGAGGTCATTATAAGAGTCTTCATCAAGTTGGTAGACCTTGTCGGATAGGGGAGACTTCTCTAAGTTTTCTTGGATCAAGTCCAGACTCATCTTAATGTAAGTCATTGGGTTATTGATCTCATGGGCCATTCCAGCGGCTAACGTACCGATAGCGGCTAGCCGGTCATTGTGAGCAGCAGAGGCTTGAGCGAATCTCTCTTCAGTGATATCTCTTCGGAGAACAACGACTCTGATCAACTGTTCTCTATGATCAAAAATGGGCGAGCTGGTAATACTATGAACTCGACTTTTTCGTTCGATTTGACAATCTATTTCGCTCGACCATGAGAGGCCGGCCTGAGCATGGCTGATAATCACTTCGCCTATAGATCTTAACTCAGAGATCGGGTCGGTTATCTTAAAAAGTTGACTGCTGTGATGAAGGGTTTCTTGTCGATCTTTTACATCATCGATATGGAGTAGTTCATAAAAAGCAGGGTTAGCGAATAAAACCTCACCACTAGGACTTAGGATTTCTATGGCCTCGCTCACTTGACGCCAGGCCTCAGCGAGGGGAGCGAGTTTCTTATTCACTGTTTCGAGATTATGGACTAACCCTCGAACTCGGTTATCGCTCTCTCGAACCCGCGCGAGCGTTTGCAGAGAGATATTACCGACCTCAACCACCTCACGAGGAGTGAACCATCGTACCTTAGGGAGAGTGATATCGAAGTGTCCTGAGCTTACTCGTTGAGCATTCATGGTAATTAAACCCATCAGCCGCGCGACCCAAGAAGAGAGAAAAGCGGCGACGAGGATGACTCCAAATAGTAAAAATAAAGCGATCTTCGTCGTGAAAGAGATCGATCTATTAGCGTCAGCTGTGATTCTCTCCTTGGGGGTGCTCACCCATAAAGTCCACCGCAGTGACTCTATGGAGATCTCTCTACAGATCGCCCTGACCAGTGATCGCTTAAGATCAAGGCTCTCTATTGATCCTTTAGAATCATGGCACTTGGTCGCATAGATTGATGACTCAGGGAGTTTAGTGAAGATTGGAACCTCTTGGTCACTATCTGCAACGACTCTCTGATCAACTTCAACAAGGATCGCTCGTAAATTATCACTCCCCTTGATCATTCGACTCATCACTTGTTCTATGAGCTGAGTCTTGATGCCTCCAGTAATAAACCCCCTTAAAGAGCCCTTTTCTTTTAAGTCTAGATCTTGATAGATCGGCACAGCGATATGGACATTAACGACTTTAGACTGCCTCCCTAGTTTAATATTTCCGAGGGCGACTCTTTTGGTTTGATGAAGCCTCTTGTAGTAGTCGCGATCACTGTAATCTACTCGCGATTGTGTTCGACTACCATCTGCTCTATAGCTCGGGGCAAAGACGAGCGATATTCCCTGAGGATTACCAACATAGAAACTATCGAATGAAGCGCTCGATTTGATCTGAGCATCAGTGATGTCTTGCAGCTCATCTTTGTGCCAGAGAGGCATGACGCTGAGTGTTCCAGCGGTGATGTTAAGCACTTCTTGCTTAAGTCTGATATATTCACTGACCGCCTCTTCGATACTCTCCGCTCTCATCGATGCTTCTTGATCGAAGCGATCGATCGCCTCCCGACTCTGTTGTCTGCTGAGCCAAGATCCAAAAAGTAAAATGGGTGGAACTGAGATGAAAGCGAAAGCGATGAACAAAGCGATACCAACAGTAGGACGACCAAAAGCCCGCTCATGTGCGTAATGTTCAGCGGGTATGTTCATCTGATCTCTACTGCTATATTATGTGAAGAGCTTGAGTCTTCTCAGACTTCTCGAGAGTTTACTTCTACCTAAACGATGAGTCAGCTCAGTATGACACCTTGGTATTTAGTTTGTAAAGACCGATGCTTACGCCTTTTGCGAGGATGTGGCCTTTCATCGCTGCAACCAACTCTGGCGCTTTAAAACCGGCTTTCAAGTTAAGAGTGGCAACATCGAGCGCATAGACCTCAAAATGATACTCATGGACGAGCTCATCATTCCATGGTGGGCACGGTCCATCGTATCCACCATACTGACCACTCATGTCTTTATTTGAGGCGAACCAATCGCCGTAATTGTTTAATCCTCTAATACCATGAGGGGTCTGTGTGGCGCTCTTGCCCTTAGGGACCACCGCTTCACCTTCTGCGCTAGCAGAGATGTGAGTAAGGGTCGCAGGGATATCCGCTAATACCCAGTGATAGAAATTGACGCGGGGGAGATCCTTGGAGACAGATTTACCCTCTTTATTCACATTATCAGCCTTGGAAGGGACTTTGGGGTCGACGGCAATCAGAGCGTAAGACTGTGTTCCTTTAGGCGCTCCCTCCCATTTAATCTCTGGGCTTTTATTGGGACCAAAGGTACCTTTCCCTTTTCCATCTTCTACACAAAAAGCGTGGTCAGCCGGGATCACTGCACCATTAGGAATGGTGGTTAAGGTGACAGTCATGTTAGCGGTCTTAGTGCTCTCAGCGGTAGACTTGTCAGCGGTAGACTTGTCAGCGGTAGACTTGTCAGCGGTAGACTTATCCGCGGTAGACTTATCCGCGGTAGGCTTATCAGCGGTAGATTTCTCCGAGCAGGCGAAGAGAGAGGTCGCTAAGAACGCAGTCAGAGTATACATTTTGAGTGATAAAGAATAGGTATGCATCTTGGATGAGTAACTCCATATTAAAGTTTAGCATTAATCGACATTGCTAAGTCTAAAGAAAAATAGACCGCCTAATAACAAACAGGTTATTTCCAAGATGATCAAGGTACTTGTCATAATTTGAATAAATCAAAGAGTAAGAATGACGACTAAAAGTGAGCGTTTACGATCTACTCACTAACGGCTCAAAGTCAGTTGATATCTGATCGTCTCCATACAACCGTTGCACCGAAGTCGGAGATAATAAGGCTCATCTGATAGAATGGTATGTTCGAGTGCCTGGTCGCCATCCATCATAAAATACCAACTTCTTGGGTTTCCTTCATCAAATTCCACTCGTGTACCGACTGATAACTCCATCAGTCCCATAAATTCACGAAGGTACATATCAATATTCCAAAGCTCACCTTCACGTCCTCTAAATAAGAACCAATCTTCATCAGCCGGACAGAGAGCGAGGGTGAGGTCCGCACCAGAACCTATAGGATAGCTATCTTCGAGGCTATCATTCTCTTCGAGGCTATCATCACCGGTACACTCGCTAACGACAGGGGACGTCGGGGTGATGATGATCCTGTATTCTGTCGTTCTCTCTTCGAGCCCTACGACTTGCAAGATCATAATGTCAGAGAGTGTAAAGGTGACGCCTGTGTCGACTGGGAAAACATTCGGGATCTCACTGATCAGCTCACCTGATTCATTATAGAGGAACAGCATCGCCGGACCCTGGGTGATCACTCGTACTTCATAGTTCACTCCTGCGACGGGGGAGAGGGTGAAATAGTCATCATCAAAGACACAGAGCTTGAGATCACTTAGAGCGGTGATCTGTTGATCGGAGACCTGAACAGGGCTCGCTGTGCTGAGTAGATCATTAGGCTCACTGGCGTCCTCTTCACAGCGGTTGATCATCTCACCACACGAAAGTTCCATCTCTGCGCAATAGCCATTGGCTTGATTAAAGGAGAAACACTCTTGTTCATCACTACAGCCGCTCGATGTCTCACAGAGAGAGAGACAGCGCCCCTCTGCGAAGCGATCCATTCTCCAACAGTGTGAGAGTGATGGACAGTCGGTATCAAAGCGACAGGGTTCGCAAGTGGAAGCGCTTGTCTCTTGCCTGACGCATAGACCCCCTAAGCAGAGAGAGTTTTCACCACAAGAGGAGCGATCACATCGTTCTTCTCGAGCGCAATAGCCCGCTTCACAGCTCGATCCTAAAGCGCAATCAGCATCATCTTCACAGCGTTGAGCGA
Source organism: uncultured bacterium (assembly GCA_943788935.1). Lineage (GTDB taxonomy): Bacteria > Myxococcota_A > Bradymonadia > UBA7976 > VGTA01 > CAKZRU01. The sequence continues at coordinate 86,262 of CALSSE010000006.1, forward strand.
CCGTGCATCGGCCTTGTTCACAGGCGCTCTGAGGACAATCGCTGTGATCTAGACAAAAGGGACTTCCACAGATACTAAAGGAGGAGATGACACAGACCCCTTCTTGACAGCTCTCTCCCTCATCACAAGGGGGGGCATCAGGGCCTCTACTACCACACCGAGGTCGGCAACCGGGGAGGCCCTCCACGCAGGCGAAGCCGACCCCACACTCTAGATTCATATCAGTATTAGTGGGGTCACATGGAGCGCAATAGACGCCTCTCTCTCCTCGTCGACATTCACCGTTGCTCAGGTCACAAGTAAAGCCTTCTCCACATTGCCCATCCGCTGTACAGATTTCAGTGTTGGTCAGGCATTGACCTTCAGAGCAACGCTCATCTTCTTGGCAGGGAGGATCGCATGGCGGGGGGGGAGGAGGCTCGATGACCTCTTCCCTACAGAGACCATCGACGCACCTCTGTCCTGCAGTGCAAGACTCATCGGAGTCACAGACACGATCATTAAAGCGACAGAGGTTCGTCTCGAGGTTGCAGAATCGATCTCGAGGACAGTGAGCATCTTCTCTACACATCGTAGGTGGAGTGAAGCAGTAAAGATCAAGACGGTGACAGACCTCTGCAGAGAGGCAATCACTATCAGCGAGACAGCGCTCACCAAGAGCGTTGACTTCAAAGGAGTCAACACCGCTGATCGGCTCTCGGCTTTGTCCGCCAGGGCCCGTCGCTTCTAGGTAGTAATAGTATCTAGCGAGCGGCTCACCTCCTGTAAGCTCACCTTCCCAAAGCTCGCCTCTTTGTGTGAGGTTAAGCTGAGCGGCAGTCTCAAAATCGCTAATGGTGATCTCTTGACGTTCATCGCTAGGGGTTACGATCACCCAGTACACTTTGACTTGGTCGACGACCCCCCTAACCTTAGCGCTAAAAGCATAGGGGCCAAGAGCATCGATCGCGCCTCTAGGAGTGGCGATCTCAACAAAGGTAGGGGCTGCTGGATCACAAGCGAGGACTGTAAAACAGAGCCCGATAGCGAGAGACCTGAGCCACATATTTACCGCCCCTGTTCAGAAGTGGAGGGTGGGGGTGCGTGATTCACTTCATCTGACCAGAGGCGACCGCGCCACATCTGCGCGCACATCTTAAAATCACCGGCGAGTGACCACAATGTATATTGGAAGGTCGCGGGGCGGTTATGCTCGATCAGGAAGTGTCCAATCCAGGCGAAGAGATAAGCGAAGAGAACCCCATAAACGAACCGTGGCTCCACCCAGATCATTAACCCGACCATGAGGAGGAGTGCCCACGCAGCGTTACGCTTCGCTTCGGTGGCGAAGGCGAGCGCTCCTATCCCGAGAGCGAGGCCGAAAAAAAAGAGCAGGGCAGGAGTAAGACTGACTAAGTACAAGAGATAGAGAACAAAACCATTGGTCCCAATAAAGTGTACGTGGCGACAGCGAGCGACGCTGTGCTCAGACAGATAATAAGGCCAGAACTCACTGAAGCTCTGAAATCGCTCTCTCGGGGTCCCTGACATCTAAAACTCCTCTGTTCACTATGGATCGTGGTGCAGATCGCTCATACATTTGTTGAGCGTGGATAATGTCAGCCTACTCAAAAGCCTCTCTCTCGTCTATAACTCAAGCGATGAACGCCTAGATTAGTCTCCTTCAGGGAATAGAGCAGCTGTTCTCTACCTGATGGCTCCCGAGGAATTCAGTCGTATCTCGCTCATAGACGACCCAATCATTGAGGGAGGCTTGAGACCAATCAACGCTCCCTTGAGCGAAGGGTTGACGAACGAGAGTGTGGTTCTTAGTAGCGAATGTTACGCCAGAGACGTCCCACGCTTCACCGACATCCCCACCCTCTTCACCGATCTGATCGATGAGTACATACTCTCCAGCGCTCAGTACCGCTAGACCAATGGCGTCATCTCCATTAAAGTTCACCGGGTTGGTGGCGAAGAGCTCATCACATTGTTGAGCGCCCATTGGGTCTATGTCTTGATGACAGATGACCCACACTTGACCGCTGGGGAGGACTCCTTCTAAGTCGGTGACCGACTCAGCCCATACGCCTCCATTGGCGATGTTCCATAACTGATACTGACTGAGGTCGATATCAGCGCCAGTGCCATTATACAGCTCGATCGCTTTAGTATTGCCTGACCCTTCCACATACTCAGAGATGAAGAGGTCTGTCGGACAAGCAGCGCATACACCACAATCTTCAGGGCAGGTGTCGCAGCGTTCAGTCTCATCACAGACGCTGTCGCCACACACTTCAGTCACCATAAAAGATCGGTTGACCCCAGCAGGAGTGACTTGATTGGTGGTCTCAAAGTCACCGATCATATCAGGAATCCGAGCCCAGCTGAGCCCGCTAGAGGTCTCCCCCTCTACCCACTGAGTCCGGTCGACCACCGATCCATCTGAAGTTTTGAGGCTTAAGCCGTCATTTTTACCCAATCCAAACATAAAGTCGATGCCGCGTACCAAGTGGAGATAACCTCGGGCAGGAACGATCGTGTTGGAGGCGAACATAATGCTATTTTCACCATCATCTTCGATGACCCATCCTCTAATATCAATCGCTTGATCACTGAGATTGGCGAGCTCGATCCAATCGGGACCATCATCAAGAGCGGAGGGGACAACCTCATTGATCATGATGAATTGCTCTGGTTGATTAGCGCTTGTGCCGGGTTCAGAGCTTGTACCGGCTTCAGCGTTTGTATCGGCGACAGCGTTTGTACCGGCTTCAGCGTTTGTATCGGCGACAGCGTTTGTACCGGCTTCAGCGCTTGTACCGGCTTCAGCGCTTGTGCCGGCTTCAGCGCTTGTATCGACTTCAGCGCTTGTATCGACTTCAGCGCTTGTACCGGCTTCAGCGTTTATGCCGGCTTCAGCGCTTGTGCCGGCTTCAGAGATTGGGGTCTCTTCATCTCTCATTCTGACAAGTGGACCATTATTACCCCCAATGAGTGCAGGTTCTAGACCCTGCCCATCTTCACCACATGCCCCCAATGTAGTGATCATTACCCCAACGATTAGCCCTCTCAGTAACGACGTGTTCATGATGCTCTCCCCTCAAGGTAGATAGGCGACTGGATCGCCCTTTGGCTTAGGTATTGATTAGATAACGACTCGATGGCCACCGCTAATACAGAAAGTTTTTGATCTGTATGTGACAATCTCGTTACTTCAATATTTACGTACCTTTGAATACATTGTTGCTTCAGAGCGAGGAGTGTATGGAATGAGGGAGTGTACAATCGAAAAGATATGCTTAGTGAGCGTCAAGTTTGGAGAGTAAGCGTGCTTCTTCCAATGAAGCAGCGCAGCGAAAGCCAAAATGATGATAGGGTTTATTAGAGGGGTAATGAGGACGACGAGTCCATGAGGTCGCGCACTCTCTTGGCCAATACCAAGATCCGCCGCGGACGACCTTCTTACGATACCCCTTACACCCTTGATGAGGTGCTTGATCAGGACAGGGACCTTGGGGGTCACGACCAGCACAGTCTTGACCACAGCTCTCCCAATCTCGACTATACCAATCAGCGGTCCACTCTTCAGCGTTACCGATGAGGTCATAAATACCATAGCGACCAGCAGGTCTACTCTTTACCGGTAAAACTTTCCCTTTGTCTGGATATTTACCTCGCGCCTTTTTGACTCCACAGCTACGCCCTGATTTATCTTTGATTACCGCTCGTTGGCAATCGACATCGGCATTTCCCCATGGATAAAGCTCTCGGTCGGGACCACGAGCGGCCTTCTCCCACTCCGCTTCAGTGGGAAGGTGCTTTCCCTGTGCTCTACAATATTGATCGGCCTCATACCAACTGAGACCCACCATCGGCTGTTGAGGAGCATTATAATCGGCATATTGTGGACGGCGAGGCTTACATTTTTTAGCCTTGGCACACACTTGATAAGCGCTGTAAGTGACCTCGGTGAGATCCATGTAATAGGTGGAGAGCTCGATGATACTCGCGGGACGATGATTAGGCTGATCTTTAGGAATTCGACGCACCTCTCCCTGCCGACAGGTCCGAGGTCGTTCAGAGCCACGAGTAAACGCTCCGCTCGGTATACAGGCCATTCCCTTAAGTGGAGTCTCTAAGCAGGGCTCAGAGGCTTCTCTCTGAGAGGTCTCTCCCTGGTCGCTAAGTTGAGCGGAGCCGATAGAGGGAGCCAAGAGGTAAAAGCTGATCAGCGTGATCCAAGGGACCTTGAACGTGTGGGGAAGATCAACCAGAAAACATAATTTTATCCTCTTCAACATTAATCGCTCCTTCGCTGATCGCTGATCACTCATTGGTCCAAGATTCTGCGCGAGACCACATTCTTAGGTAGCCTTCCGCTGATCGGAAGAGCGGCTCTAACTGCTCATCAGAGGCGCCACCACGCCTGAGATCTTCGATGAGCTCAGGTAAGAGACCTAAGTGGACGAGCCCCTCTGTGTTGAAGTCGAGCGCTCGCTCTCCGATTATGGGTGCGGTAAATGTCACATCCCCCGCATAAGAGCTGAAGGGGTAGGTAATAGGAGAGTCTTGGGGGTCAGAACAATGACTACGCTCACCAAACCGTGGTTTTGGATAGTTCGCAAAGCCATTGAGGTCTAGGCCAAAACCCTCGGCGATATAAGCGTCTGCAGCGCGAAGCGTATCGACTCTATCGCTGAGCTCATGAGCGATAAAGCCCTCAGCGCTGGCTTGTTGACATCGTCTAAATCTCACTTTGGAGACACCTCCAATCTCATAGATTCGGCCCCCAAAATGATGTCCATGGGATCCGATCGCTGGATAACCTTCTCTCTCCAAACGCCTAAAGGTCTCGGCATAGGCTCGTCGAGAGAAGTGATCCATCTCGATGAGCATCCCTCGATTCATCATCTCTCCAATCAGATGTCTCCCAAGCTCAGTGAGCCCATGATTTCTACAATACTCTCCGTCTTGAGACCCAGCAGAGAGGTCGGATAAGAGGGGAACGAGTGTACTCACTGGATTCTCGGCGAAGTGACTAATATCGATCGGAGGCTCTCCACCAAACTCTTGACGCGGTCGGTTAAGTCCACCAAAAATGACCGGCCCATGATCCGATAAACGAGGAGCCTCCAAGTCACAGTCCTCAACATAACTAGAATAGTGACCACCATTGATTAGATTAGCGATCTCAAGAACCCCTCGCGCTCCATCTCCTGCGGAGAAGGCGTTATCGTACTTATGGACTGGAAAGAGGACGCGAACCCCTAAGTTATAAAGAGAGTCGAGCTCAGCGGTGACCTCTTCGGGGGTACAGCTCGGCTTCTCTGGGATCACCGTATGAGGGCAATTAAACAACTTCGAGGTCTCGATCCCCAAGACGACGGCTAGTTTACCTTCGGAGATGACCTGTCGAGCTTCGGTGGAGGTCTTCACGACTCGGAAAAATCCGAGCCCTTCTCCTCCAAATTGAGCGTCGATGTACCGCTCCATCTCATAGACAGACTCAATGCTGCGACGGATATTAACCATCTCATCACACTCATACTGATCAGCGAGAGGATGCTTGGCTCGCTGGAGCTCACAGATCACCTGATTAGCGACCGCGTGTTGGACAATTAACCTCAAACCTCCCATCCACGCTCTCTCAATCCAACGATAGTACTGAGTCTGGTGGGTAGACGAGTAGGGGGCATTAGGCCAATCTGTAAACGTCGGATAGCCATCGGTGTGGTGGTTAAACTCGGGAGTAGAACCGGTGATGAGGCTCTCGGTTAGGCTCTGTATATCATTAGCGCTCGCCTGATCAGAAAAGTAACCCCAGAGGTCGAGGCGCCCCTCTTCTCCATGGTTCTCGGTACAGCTCTTTAGCGCTTGAGCTACGCCGAGGCGGTGAAAAGCCTCTCCGTGGACCCCAGAACCAAACCCTAGATTGGATACGAGATGGGAGTGAATATCAGCGAAGCCAAAGAGATCACCATCATCAAAGAGGGTTCGACTGACGGTTCCTTCAGCGTCCAACGATAGCTCCGGGTGAGGGGTACAGCCCTCAGCCTCAGCCAACTCTACTCTCAAAATGTGAGAGGGTTGCTCGCTGAGGGTGAGCTGTTGATCCACGATCGCTAGCGCAGATGCTGACTGTTGGTGAACAAGGAGATAAGTCTCCACTCCATCTCCTCCGTAATCCCCTCCCATAAGAGCTGAGTCCCACCGCTTGATCGCCCACTCTCCTAAGGAGTAGTGGTGATCTTGAGTATGATGAGTATCTTCAAGTGTCACTCGCCATTCGGCGCCGTCATTGCCGTCATTGCCGTCATTGCCGTCATTGCTCATCACTAAATAACGACCCCCAGCATTGAACAAGAGATACTCTCCAAGGCCACTCGCCTGCAGGTAGAGGGGGACTGCGCTCTCTGGGTCAGCGAGTAAACTTGGGGTCGAGTCTCCTCCCAGCCAATAGGCCTCACCCGAGGAGCTGTGAGCTTTGAGGGTGACACAATGCTTGGAGAGGTGGGCGAGCTGTGGGTCACCTGTTGAGGTGATCGGGATCGTATCGTCTTCCACCATATCTGGTAGATTAAGATCTACATCTACACCCCGATCGAGAGCGATCATTTGAGCGTCGGTGTTCTCCTCTCCTTGGTCTAGATAAGGGCCTAGATCTTGGATCATCTGTCTCTCTAAGGGTGAGTCATTCCGACAAGCGGATAAACTCATGGTCAGGAAGAGATACAGCAGGATTAAGGAGGAGGCTCTACGGTCGAGGGACTTATTCAAAACGGATATATGCATTTAGGTCTTCTGTCTCCCTAGAACCCAGACGATAGCTGCCGGGGGGAATGATCGGTAGACGGACTAGAGCCTCACCATGAACAGGGATCCAGCTCGCGTTGAGGGGGTCGCTCCATCCAGCGCCGAGGATCCACTGCTGATGAGTCATCCCCTCGATAGAGAAGCTCTGACCGATAGCGCTCAGGTTACGAACGTGGAGAGTTTGGTGTTGATTACTTACAGAACCCTCAGAGAGAGCGGGGCTCTGAAGGAGTCTCCAACGAGAAGCGCGAGGGCTCCCTTGGTAAGCGATCGCTAGAGGAGTAGACCCTAGGGTTTGAAGCTCCTCTTCAAGCAAGGCCCGACGGATGATTTGTGGGCTGTGCAGCTCATTGATATTCAGAGAGTCATCAAGCCCATTCGGACTTGAACTCCAGCTCCCTAGAGAGGTTGAAGGTGTCCATGAACGACCGCCATGTTCGGTATATCCTGCTGCGATGAGGGCTACATGGTTGAGCTCCTCGGTCGCTATGAGCAGGGCGCCGCTCTGCGGAGGGATGATCCACAGTGAGGGGGACGAAGAGCTGATAGTCCTCTGCTCCTGCTCGATAACTGGACTAGAGTCTATGCTCGCTCCATAGAGGGTCGCCCCGGCGACCGGTTCGATCGCTAGCGGGTGGTCGCTGAGGTTGAAGAGTGCGGTAGGGCCGATGAGATGACGCTCTTGAGACCACTCCTGATCAAGTTCTTCTACGACGACCTCGTTGGCTGCGAGCGGTAATAGCTCAGCATGCCAAGGCCAAGACTCTTGACGTCGAGTCGACTGCTGAGAGACCTCTTTGTTAAGTGAGATCTCTAAACCCCTCATGGTTGATCTCGCTCGCTCGAGGCTGAGACCTCTTGGTAGAGGGGCCGAGATATGAGAGAGGTGAGGGTGGGCGAGCTGATCCGCGGAGGAGGCAGATGGGGTGGGAATAAAATCGAGGGAGCGGCTCGCACTACGCACCACTCGATCCCACATAAACCACCCTCGCTCTATGGCTAACCATCTTGGATAGGGTCGATAGACCAAAGTCGCGGTGATCTCTGCTGCATCACATCCTGATCTGAGTGGGAATCGATGTGATGAAGTCCACGACTCTCCTGGTCTGAGTCGGTTATCGCGTAGCATATCTTGGGCAACAAAGTGAGGGAGCATCGGCGGACCTTGCTCACCGAGGAGTACTCGCGCGAAAGTGAAGCCCGCTCGCCCAGCATAGCTGACCGGTGTGGCAGTGGGTCTGTCTAGGTAGATAAAGTCGCCGAGAGCTCCGGGGAGTGACTCATTGAGAGTGAGCAGGCCTTGTGCGTTAACAGCGTTGACCGTAACGCTACCTATCGCTGACTCTTTCATCAGGCCCTTGTGTAGAGGTTCAAAGACCATTGTGTTTGATAGGCCACGTTGGTCGTCATAACGAGGATCACGAAAGGGTCCGTACCCATCATAGTCATAAGCGGTCTCGCCAGAGCGACGAATCACCCGTAGGATGTCACCAGGTTGGGCGAGGGGCCAAGGCTCACCGGCGGAGCGCCATGGTCTAACGTCGATCGATCCCCCGATGTCATGCACTACATCTCCCCCATGAGGAGATAGGGGTTGGCCCTCACACTCGGCGTCGACTACGAGGATGAGGTGACGCATCGGTTCGCCAGAGGGTAGACCGTGCCCAGTTCCCATATTGGTGACAGTGACGTTGATCTCTAGGTCAGCGGGTTCACCAGCCTCATCGGGAGGGGTGATAACCGGGTCGCTGAGGCTGAGATGAGCGCTGAGATTAAGTATAGGGCTGATCGGTTGCCGCGGTCCCCACCATGTGTGAGCGCGAGTCTCCCCATAAGGCCTCGGCCATCCACCTTGAATACCAATGTCTGCGTTGAGGAAAGACTCTAAATTAGCGCTATTCATCACTTGAGGGATCGGGGTCATATGACAACTGTTACAGGCGACTGGTTCGCCGAAATTCTGCTCGCTATGTAATCGACCGAGCGCCCCCTCTCGCCACTCTTGAAAAGTGCTCTGATTAGGTATTTTTCCACTCGGCCAGCGATCCCGATCAATCTCGGGAGCATTATGCTCTGCGCTGTGTTGATGTTGATGACAGCCGCTGCAGAGCGTACCGTCTCGGTAGTGTTGACGGGGTGAGATCCCCATTCGAGGATTGGAGACATCAGCGTGTGGTCCAAAGCTCAGCGGTTTATAACCTCCTCCACCCAAGGAGACTGACCCTCGTTCGCTCGGTCGGTGAATGACTAGACGCCCCGCGACCCCCGCGGGTTCACCCTCTCTCACTCGTTCGACGTGATGACAGAGATCACAGGAAACGCCATAGTTGAATGCATTCCCCTCTACGCTCAAGAGATCATGCCCTCCCCCTTGTAGTCTATTCACTGTTGGCGCATGGCAGTCGGCGCATCCACCAAAATAGGCTTGGTCACCTAGCTGGCTCGGATCGCAGGGAACGCCACAGTCCTCATTAAAAGCGTTGAGGGCGCTGATGTTAAAGTAGCACTGCTCAATGGGCGACAGTCCGCCCTCTCGAGGTCCGACAGACCACTGACCGCCTGCTTCGAGACATTGGGTCTCGGTGCGATGACCTGACCCTCTGCCAGTATATAGATCATAAACGATAGGGTTTTTGGCAGAACTACGGTGCGGTGACTCATACCAACCGTCATTTAAATTGAGATGACAATGCCCACATTGGCCGGTGGTATCTCGCCGAGTAGGCTCACCGGGGTCACCATAGGGATAGAGCGGTTGGTCGATGGCGTTGAAAGAGGTCAACGAAATCGTGACTCCCTCTCTTTGGTCTGCAGTGACGGTGACTCCCTTAGTCCTCGCCTCAGGAGAAGCGGCGAAGAGGATGAGCGGCTCAATCGCTTCTTGATCGATGGTTACCCACACCTCACCGAGCGCGTCAGTTTCCCAGGTAAGATGTGACCCTCCTTGAGTAATGAGCGCTTCAGCGAGAGGCCTCTGATCGAGCAAAACCCTCAATTTAAATGTCCCCTCGGCCCCTCCTAGGGGAGGATCCCAAGGTGGAGCCATCAACGGAGGCTGATCGGGTAACTGCATATCAATTTTATCCCAAGGAGAGAAGGCACCTCCTGAGTCATTGGAGAGGCCAGCATCGTCATTGAGACTCACATCATTGAGGCTCAGATCATCGGGCGCTCCAACATCGGGGATCTGCCGAGATGTAGAGGAATCAAACATCTCTTCCCCAATGAGAGACCGGTCCTGTTCCATCGAATGACCCCGATAACCCCTCTCCTCACAGCCACTAATGATCGTGAGACAGAGCGCGCTCACGATAAGCGTAGTATCTCTCATAAATCTCCTTGAATGGACCTAGACGAGTGAGCTCATGAAATAGATGAGGCTCTTTGGTAAAGCCACTAGACGAAGAGCGGCTTAGGACTGTATAGATATGTAGTGTTCACAATAAGAAGATTAACCTTAGCGCACAAGCGTTGCGACTCACTCTGATAAGAAGCGAGTTAAATGATAGGCGAGTTCAGCGGCGCAGAAAGACTGAGAGAAGAGATCAAATATGTGGGATGCTCACTTGATTATTGACCATGAGCGATCAGTGTCAAAGCGCTCATGGAGGTCTCCGATAGCGCTCAACATGGTCGCTTTTTCGTTAGCGTTCTCTGCGCTCCTACTCATTTATTCTGATGAGGTTACTGCTCAGTCTCCTGAGGACGTAGAGCTCACTCAGAGCTGTATCAATGAGACCCAGCCGATCGGCTTAAGTATGGCGGTGGACGCTCAACGTCGAACGCATATCTTTTATTTTACCCCTCTTAATGATCTCGTACACAGCACGATCTCAGAGTTGACCGGGCAGCTCGACTCTGAGCGTGAGGTGATCGATAATTTCACGCCTAGTCCGGCGCATACTCGAAGCACCTCAACCTCTAGAGGCGTCGCGAGTTGTTACGCTGATCTGAGAGCTGAGGGTGGGGGAGTTGTGGTCTATGAGACCACCTCTCAGGGGCCGCTGACGTCTCTCGCCATTCCTACGCTCTCCGAGAGTCGATGTGATATCACCGTAGAGGGTGAGAGCTTGTGGGTCAGCGCGGTGGTCAATGGCGCTCTCATCGTCGCTCGTGGTGAGGCTCAAAAAGACTTAGATAACCAGCTCATTGGGAGGTCATGGAGTACTGAGACTGCGATCCCCTTAGGCATGGATGGTTATAGCGCGATTATTAAGAGCGGAGACTCATTATGGGTTGCCGCTCAGAGCGGAGGCACCCAGCTGACCCTCGCCTCTAGACCTCTGTCGAGTGATCAAGCGTGGAGTCTCGAAGAGATTCATGCCATCGATGGTCAAGACTTCGGGAGTCAGCTGCAGCTCAGCGCTCGCAGCGGTGATTTTACGGGGAGCGTATGGGCGACTCACAGTAAGCCAAGCCCGAATACGATCTCTAACAGCGATAGAGGTCTGATCGTCACTGAGATCTTTCAAGGGGCTTGGGACAGCTATAACCCTATCGCTCAGCTCTCTGCCGGGTCTTATCATGACGCCTTTGGGGGACCTCAGAGAGGCTCAATTGAGGGGTATCTTTATGTGTTGACGCGGACTCATCGCCGCAGCTCTCTGTTTGGTAACAGCGATGGATTAATCTTACTTCGTTACGAGTCGCTCTCCTCTAACCCTAATACCCAATATATCGATGGTCCTCTCGCTGGGAGCGGTAAAATCTATACCGAATTAGGCCTCGCTCCAGATCCGCTCGCAGAGCTCATCGTCGTCTCACATCACTATAATGGAGTCGCCGGACAGCTATGTCGATGGTCTGCCCCGGACCAAGATCAAGATGGACTCCCCGATGGTTATGAGCTGGAGGTTGGGACCACAAGTGATCAGCTCGACAGTGACAATGATGGGTTCAGCGATGGGGAAGAGGTCTTGCTGAACGGAACCAATCCTCTCGAGCCTAACTTACCTCCTGCGGTCTGTGATGACTTAGCGCAAAATGGTCAAGAGACAGATGTGGACTGTGGAGGGATAGAGTGTCCTCCTTGTGATGATGGACTCACCTGCCTTGATCACTCTGATTGCGCTACTAGTCAATGCTTAAACTCTCTCTGTGTAGCGCCCTCTTGTGACGATGGTGTTCAAAATCTAGAGGAGACAGATGTCGACTGTGGGGGAGGACTCTGCGATCGCTGCGAAGAAGGACAAGCATGTTTACTGAATAGAGATTGCGACATTGAGCGATGTATTAACCAGCAATGTACTGCGCCCACCTGTAGCGATGGGTTACGAAATCAGGATGAGAGCGATGTGGACTGCGGTGGTCCTCACTGCCCACAATGTACAGATGGTTTACGCTGTAATATCGATCAAGACTGTTTATTTAATCAGTGTCTCCTCAACACCTGTGTCGCCCCGAGCTGTGATGACGGCATTCAAGGATTGGGAGAGAGTGATATTGATTGTGGGGGACTAGTGTGTGCTCGCTGTGATGTAGGGCGCCGTTGTGGGGCTCACGCTGACTGTGAAAGTCGTCGATGTGAGAGCAGCAGCAGCGGTAAGCGTTGTTCGGCACCTACGTGTGGCGACCTCACTCAAAACGGTGATGAAACGGATACTGACTGTGGCGGATCTTGTGGGCCATGTTCTGATCAATATCAATGTCGAGAAGATCAAGATTGTCAAAGCGCACTCTGTACTGAGGGAAGCTGCGCCATTCCCCGCTGTGATGATCAGAGGTATAATGGAAGCGAGACCGATATTGATTGTGGTGGAGACTGCGCTCCTTGCGCTCCCGCACAACTCTGTGATGTGGATCAGGATTGTCAGAGCGGCCAGTGTTTGGGTCAGCGATGCTCGACACCGACCTGTGAAGACCTTCGACAGAATCAAGACGAACTCGAGGTTGACTGTGGAGGGCCATGCCCTCCTTGTTTAGCGCTAGACATGATGGTCGTCGCTGATATGTCTATGATGGAGGGAGACATGATGGTCGTTGAGGGAGACATGATGGTCGTTGAGGCAGATATGATGGTCGTTGAGGCAGATATGATGGTCGTTGAAGTAGACATGATGGAGGTCGAGCCAGACATTGACAGTGGCGGGATCTCAGATATGAGGATTATGTTCTTTGATCAATCTTCACTAGATGAAGGTGATATGGAGCCTCCGGTTGAGGGCGATGCGCGAGTTATTGATGTGACGATGGATGATCAAGGGAGCGCCTCTGATCAATCTTTGAGCGTCAGGGCCGACGCTAGTTCTGAGAGGGTACCGCCGAGTATCGCAGGTGAAGAGGTTTATGACCCCTCTATTTTTACCAAAGATCGTCCTCAGTCAGGGTGTGAGGTAAGTAGCGGAGGAGAGCGCTTTGGCGCTCCTCTAATCTTCCTCTTATTATGGTTCGCATATGGTAGAGCGAGGCGTCGATGGGATGAGATGTCTATAAGTGAGACTAGTTGATGAGTGAGCGAGGCGCTGATCGCCTCATCTACTCGATTTGAGTAGATTACTACACAATAAACCAATCGATTGAAGTGAGGAGGTGATCCAATGACCGATGTTCGGAGCCGGTCTTTAAAGAGTTTATATGTACAAGATCGGCTATTCACGATCTATGAAGAGATGGCACGGGAGCAAGGTTGCTCTATTGATTATTTAGTGAATGAGGCGATGAGGGTTTACGCTCGACAGCGTAATTCAAGCGCTCTGCTCAGTGAGCAATCAAATACGGGTGACTTCGGCGAGGTCTTACCCCAACATAGCGCTAGCTCTGAGGTAACCCCTCTCTTTTTATGGTTTAATGGACAGCGCCATATTATCGATATTCCTCGATATATTATTGGTCGGGGAGGACAGAATAAACGCTGTGATCTTACGATTCATGACAGCAATATCTCTCGTCAACACTGCGCGATCATCTACAGTAATGGTGAACATTACATACAAGATCTAAACAGTACTAACGGTGTAGAATTCAACCATGAGAAAGTGGGAAAGAAGCGTATCGAAGAGGGAGAATCTTTTTTCTTGTGTGATTATAATATGAGCTTCACTTATCAAGTCGATAAGACGTTTTAAGCATGAGTTCTCTTGAGCATGAGTCATCTTGAGCATGAGTCCTCTTGAGCATGAGTCCTCTTGAGCATGAGTCCTCTTGAGCGTTTTAAGGAGACCAATATGATTCATCGTTGGTGGTCAAGATGGTGGTCGAGATGGAAGGCCCACTCAATCGCTTCAAGGGGTGCAGAATGGCCTTCACCGTGGGGCGATGTATTTGGGGAGAAGACAGATCCTCTACGACCTACGCGATATGTGATCATTGGGAACGGCGTGGCCGGATTTGAGGCTGCCCGTAAGATCCGAGAGAGTGATAGACAGGCCGAGGTGATTATGATCAGTCGGGAATCAGAGCTACACTGGTCAAGACCTGCTTTGATGTACCTCTATATGGGAGAGCTCACTCTCGAGGAGGCGACTCCTTATCCGAAAAGATGGTTCGCGGAAAAACGATTAATCCTTTTACAGAGAGAAGTGGGGCGAGTAGATCGCGCAGAGCGTCAGTTATATTTCACAGACTCATCGCGCTTATCCTATGATCTGCTCTTAGTCGCTTTGGGGAGTGAACCACGGACGCTCGATATACCTGGTGAAGAGCTAGATGGAGTGATGGGTCTCTACGACTTGCAAGACCTCGCTCACTTGGAAGAGATCAGTGATCGAATCGGTCGAGCGGTTATCATTGGCGGAGGGTTGGTCGCTGTGGAGTGGGCTGAGATGCTCGTCCATCGGGGAGTGAGCGTAGAGATCTTAATGAAAGACCCGCTCTTCGCTGCTCATCTGTTTCCCCAAGAAGAAGCCCAGATGATCACGGACTATTTGATCCAAACGGGGATTTCTATTCAAGGGAACGTCGAGGTCCAAGAGGTCACTGTTGACCAGCGAGCTAACGCTGAACTCAAGCTCGCTCTACACTTGAGAGAGCGAGAGGCTCTCCTTGTCGATCTCGTCGGGGTCGCGATTGGGGTCAAGCCTGCGGTTCATAGGGTCGAGGGGCTAGAGGAGTTATCGCGAGATGGTCTTCGGGTCGATGAGCGCTTACAGAGCGCTGACCCGCATGTCTTTGCTGCTGGAGATTGCGCCGAGCTGATCACAGGAACAGCTCACCTAAAGAGAGGTCGAGTGAGCGGCACATGGTATGAGGCGAGACAGATGGGTCGAGTCGCCGGCCTCTCTATGGTTCGTTATGCTCACAAGCAAAATCCAGCGGGAGCTATGGATGGGTTCACTCTCGATGAGATCTACAATCCCATCGCTTCAGAGTGGTTTAACTCAGCTAAGTTTTTAGATATTGAGCATCAACTCTATGGTGAAGTCCCTAGCTCGGTTGAACCCAATACTGATCTCTTATCTCTGTATTGGAGTGATCTCGCCAATAGGCAAAGTATTAGAATTACGTACAAAGAAGGCAAGGTGGTTGGTTTGTGTACCCTAGGGATAAGGTTACGTCAAAGCCAATGTGAGCGTATCATTCGGGAGCGCTACTCTGTTGATCAGATACTTGAGTCACTAGATCTACTTCGCTTCGATGAGGAATTTGATGACACGCTTTTGAGGGCGAAAGAGTCATTAAAATCACAGTTTCAAGCAGATTATCCTTGATTAACTTGACCTACTCAGCGCTGTTTTTTAAGGTGAGTACCGATCGAATTAAAACTATATATCATAATGGTCGTAGCGTGATTTATTGATCGATGGCTCTCTTTCGCGATAGAGTAGCCTATTCTTTTCCAAGCGCTGCGCGTGCGCGATGAACAGAGGAGCGATTTGTGTCTAATTCACTCTCCTTACTAAATGAACTCAAAGATCTCGCTAGCGAGGCTGCCGAGCAAGAGAAATCTGCGACTAACTCAGAGAGGCTTGAGCGGTCGCCTACTCCCCAGGCGAAGAGTCGTAGCGCTTCGAGCAGCTTCTCGCTGTCTGATGCGCTAGCTGATGTTCATAAACTTGTCGATGAGGAGGCTCGCGCTGAGCGAACGCTCCGCTCAAAGACCCAAGAGCTCGCTAAAGCGGCTCAGGAGGCAGAGGAGCTTGCCCGCGAAAAGCAAGCAGAAGAAGAGATGGCTCGTCGCCTCGCTACAGAAGATGAGCGTCGTCAAATCCTCAAAGAAGAGCGTCGATTGGCCAAACTTAAGGCTGATTACGAAGCAGCAGTCGCCCGAGGCGAAAACATCGAGATGCCCCTTGAGTTGCGTCCCCCAGAGCTGACTCCTCCGCCCCAATCGATTCAAGCACCCAATGTAGAAGAAGAACAAGAGCGAGCTCAGGCAGCGGTCAAGAGTAATCAGCGCCCCTTAGTGATTGGGGGGGTCGCCGCCTTTATTACGGTCGCCGCGGCCGTCTATGCCTTTGTTCTCTCTGAGCCTCCTCCTCCTCCTCAAATTGAGAAGGAGGTAGAGATGATCTCCTTTGAGCAAAGACAAGCGGATATTAAAGCTCAAAAGGAAGAAGAGAAAAATCGACGCGAAGCAGAGGCGTTGGCTAAGATCGCCGCGGCGAAGGCGGAAGCTGAACAAAAGGCAGAAGAAGATCGTAAAGCCAAAGATAAAGCAAGAGAGCGTGCTCGGAAGCGACGTAAGGGGAAGAAACGGAAATCTAAAAAGAATAGCTTTGGGGTCTCTTTGGATGGTTTCTGAAATGATTTTTGGTCGCGTGAGATCAACGTTTAGAAGAGAAAATTCGTGACCACCAAGGTGCTAGATTTCTCCTTTCTATTGGCCTAAAGAGCTGAGTGAGAGGAGGATGGGCTTCACGAGTGAGGATAAGTTTGACTCCGTGACAGGTAAAAGAGTAGCTCTCATTATCCTCGCTGAGCTCATGTACATCACCATTGAGATGAATAGAGCGTTCTCCCAAAACCAATAAGATCGATGTGGTGTCTGTCAGGTGGTTGATTTCATATTGACCAAGGTCATTGATGAACCAACACAAGCCTTGAACATCATGGGCATATTGATCCTTATGAGACAGCGCAGAGCGCCATTGATGGCTGAAGAGAGGCTCAGGCGGTGTCTTTGGACGAGCAGGGAGAGAGGTGCCTAGATGGGCGAGACGCCGAACGGTGAGTATGGGAGTACTGCTCGCGGTCCAGAGGAGCCAACCGCTCTCAGGTCGCCAGAGCTGTCTCGTGATGTAAGCGCTTTGATCCGCGCTCGTTTGTAATCTCTGATGAGTCGATAATGTGAAAGATAGAGAGATAGAGGGGAGGCTGATCGTTAATGTAGGAGATCGCGGGGTAGGACGATGAGTGAGTAAGTCACCTCGATAACGAGCAGGTGTTTTGGCGATGAGGTCACGGGCTGTGATCCCCTCTTCAGACCAACAGATTTCGGCGTGTTGTAAGCTCACCCAAGGGTAGGGGAGCCTGATATCGGAGCGCTCCCCTCTCCCCACGATTAGTGGAGACTGCTGAAAACACAGTTGCCAGCTCAGACCCTCATGC
The DNA here is from genome assembly GCA_943788935.1 of uncultured bacterium. GTDB lineage: Bacteria > Myxococcota_A > Bradymonadia > UBA7976 > VGTA01 > CAKZRU01. The sequence goes on from CALSSE010000006.1 coordinate 103,545, forward strand.
GTCTTTAAAGTGACGAGCAGACGTAGAGGACTAGACTCTTCAGACGCGACCATATCAGCCCCAACGCTCATTCACTCTGTTGCTTGAATAATCGAGTGAGGAGCTTTCTCCACTCAAATCCACGCACTTCAGGGAGCAATCTTCGTCGAACGATCTCTTCGATCTCCTCATCAGATGTAACGAGAGGAGGGATGACCTCTTCGATCCAAATGAAATGAAAGCCAAAAGGGGTCAGGGTTGGACCTACCAAGCGCGGCGCTTCGTCGATCGCGAAACAAGCCTCGTTGAAAGAGGGAATAAAAGGCCCATGTCTAGAGAATCGGCCTAAGTCTTCAAAGATGACTTCATATCCTTCCGGTAGCCAAGGCTGATACCGTTTGAGTCTCTCTTCGAGCTCAGCAGAGCTCTGTATAGGCGCTGCGATCAAGTCAGCTCGTGCTCGATCGATGACCGGCTTGAGAGTCTCCTCCTGCTCCTCTGTCATGGGAGTCTTCTCTGACCCCATAGGTTTGATCAAGAGATGGGTCCCGCGGCGTAATTCAGGGTGCTTGAATAGCCCTAAGTTTTTCTGGGTTGACTGTTCGATAAATTGAGGAGGGAGCGTCTCAAGTCGATGGGTCTCGTGAAAGTCATCGATCACAAAATGTTCAACCGCCCGTCGGGCACGTTCATCGAGCGCTGCCGGGTGTTGATCATAACCTAAACGACGAGCCTCTTCGCTGAGGAGATTAAGTTCAATGAGGTCGGTCAGAGTCTGAGAGAGATCTTGACTCGGAGGAGCGATCTGGTGAGCTACCTTCAACTCGATCATCGAGATCTGATGTCTCACACCTCTTGAATCAGTAAATGTAGCCACTACCATAGGGTCTTGATGACCTGCTGAGGAGATGATGTTTGAAGCAGGAGAGGTCTTCGCTGAAGATGTACCTATGAATGTAGCGTTGTTGATTAAACAGTTGAACGCTACAGCGCTGAGGATTAGGCAGAGGAGAGTAGTGAGAGAGGTATGATGATTCATAATCAAGCTGTGGTCTCTACTTGTGGACGCTCTCACTGACCGATGGAGCTTCCGATGGTGTTATGGAGTCATGAGTGGATAGAGTCCGAGAGCGAAAAGAGGCGCTCATTATCCCCTCTAATCCTAACATACAGATTGATCCTGTCGAGAGAACGACTCCGAGCACTGACCACCAGTGTGATTGGCTCGCGAAGTAGATCAACGAGTTAGCGAGCCATGGCGTAAGTAGACAGAGGGTCACATGACCCATGAGCTTTAAATCGCGCGTCATAGGCCAAGCTCACTCATCTCAGGGAATGATCTCACAGAGTGGACCGTCACACTCTCCACCGCGACAAGCGGTGAAACACCCTTTGAACTCAAGGTTGCCATCGATGACGCCGACCCATTGACCATTATCGAGCTTATCGACAGCGAGGTCATTATTGGTATCTTGGGGAGTGAAAGACCCGCGCATCACCAGCTGGTCTCCATCAAAGTTGAGACGATTGATCTGTGTCTCTATCACACCGCTGAGGATAATCGCCAGCGTGTTGAGACAGGTTTCACTGTCGGCAGGGAGCATGAGTCGACTGTTGATCGCGTCACAAGTAGAGGCGAGGTTAATTCTTAAGAAGTCGGAGAGCTGAACCGGATTTCCCGAATTATCACCGTAAGCGAGGGGGATAATCCACGCCTCTAGGAGCCCGAGGATAATATTACCATAGGCGACAGAGAAGTTGTGCTCTAGGATAGCGACAGTACCGTCCATTTGCTCTTGGGCATCAAATAGGCCAGCGACATTACGGCTATATTGGCCAAGCTGATTAAAGGTGACCTCTCTTTGGCACATTCCAGGCATGGGGCAGTCTACGTCCCAATTAAAGCGCAGTCGGTTCCAACGGTTATCATTACCAACAAAGGTTCCTTCGGCGTTAGGGCTTTGTGAGAACTCTAGCTCCCCTACAATAGTGAGGTCTCCGACGATATCGAGAGTCTCGCCAACGATCCGCAAGACTTGACGAACATTAGGGGGGAGGTTGCTATTGATGATATCTCCGAGCGCTCCACCGGCGACACCACGTATGATGTCACAGGCTACCCCTTGAAGATCAGCAAGGTCACAGATGGTCTGAATGACCCCTTGGCCGAGCTCTTCATTATTACCACCGAGGATCCGTAGAAAATTAAAGACATCACCCAAAGTCCCTAGCTGATCACTGTTTTGCATCGCCTCAATAAGATTGAAGCGATTCAGCGATGTGTACACCCCTTTGAAGGCGATTGGGAGGTCTTCAGTGACGACGTCTACGGGTAGGATACGCCCTCCTTGAGCTCTAATCCCCTCTACACAGCCAAAGGTGATGGGAGCGCCTCCTTGATTAAAGATCAGAGCGGCGACGCTGAGGTTGAGTCCATCAGGTAGAGAAGCGCTATTGACTTTATTATCGAGGTCAGTGAAGGGGTTGATCTCGGGGAGGGACTCATAGGCGCTCACAAAATTGGGAGCGGTCTGTTTGATCGTAGTACAAGCGGTGTTTTGGAATAGAGTGACTCGAGCTGTTTTGAACTGATTGAAGTTATAACGTCCGTTGGCGGCGTTATAATTGACGGTGACCTCTAAGCCACCTTCTCCTGAATTAGCGACGGTCACGTTCCAAGTGATAGGGGCTACTTGAGGTGAAGAGGGATCAGAAGCGCGGACGACTAGAGTCGTCGGCATCATACCTCCATAGACAAAGACGCTCGCCTCTCCTAAGGTATTGGTCGAGGTGCTTTGTTGGCTCAATGTGGTTCCATCGACGCCGGTTGGAGAGGGGACTTGACTCTGATTTAAGAGATCAAACTGGATACGTCTACTCGCTATCGGTGAGGTCATCCCTTGGTAGTTTTGGATATAACGGAGACGGAGCTCTAGCATACCATTGACATCCACCAAGTTTTGAGTGGTCTCGGAGGTGAGGCGCAGCTGTGCGCCGGGCTGAACCACCATTCCACCGGTGACCATCCCTCCAGTCATTGTCCCACCCATTTCAGCGCCCGCCATATATACTGGTGCTGAGTCGTCACTACAGCCTAGACTGCCCGTCAAGGCCACCATAAACAACAGAGCCGTTCTGCCTATTCTTTGAGTTAACATTGTACGATCTCCAATACTTAAAATGAGAGTAATTGAACCCACTATAAGCGAAGTCGTCATTCGTGTCATTAGCCCTTTTATCGAACTTTAAGATTATATGCGTTGATGATTAGCTGTTCGACTTTAGATGCTTAGTGACTTTGAGAGGGTTTGATCCCCCTATTCTAGCGCATCACTTTTGGAGACGAGAGAGCTCCCGCTCAATGATCTGTACGAAGGCTTCGGGAGGCTGGGCGCCGCTGAGAGAGATCCCATTAACGAAAAATGCGGGGGTGCCGCTGACGCCAACGGCGCTGCCCGCCTTGAGGTCAGCTTGGATCGCTTCATTGACCTTTGGATCTCTAGCGCAAGCCTCATACTTAGGGAGGTCTAAACCGAGTTCTTGAGCCCAAGTGATGAAGTTCTCAGTGGTGAGCTGACTCTGATTCTCAAAGAGCTTGATGTGCATCTCCCAAAATTTACCTTGAGCACCAGCGCAGCGGGCGGCGATGGCAGCGGGCGTGGCGTTAGGGTGGAAATTAAGCGGATAATCACGATAGACAAGACGAATCTTACCTGGATACTTTTTCATCACCGACTCTACACTCTCCATCGCTCGACTGCAGTAGCCACATTCGTAGTCAGCGAATTCGATAATGGTAATGGGAGCGTCGTTCGGGCCCTTAGAGAAGCCGAGCGCCTCTACTTTAACGCGAGGGGGCTCAAGTAGATTACGCGCTTTATACTTGAGACGGGTCTCTTGAACGAAAGATTGTACCGCTTCACGGCTCTTCTGTTGGGTCAGGAAACCTTTGATTTGAGGCTTGACCTCTTCGGCGCTCGCCTCACCAATGCGCTCCTTGTTTTCTGCGTAGAAGAGATTCACTTCGGCGTCGGTCACGGGAGTGACCTTGCTCATGACCTCAGCGTCGAAGAGAGATTTTATATCTTGGTGTGAGCTCTGAGCGAGCTCTAGTTTGAGCGCTTCATCGCTGATGTATTCATCGATGGCTTGACTCCGCACTTCGTAGAGTTTTTGTTTGTACTCTTGAGCGGCTTGTTCAAGCTCAGCTTTGATTAACCCATCAAGTTGAGTGAGGGTGAGCTGCTGATTACCCACTTTAGCGATAACAGGTGAGTGATCAATGCTTTTGGCGACGGGTGCTGGAGCAACGACGGGTGCTGGAGCAACGACGGGTGCTGGAGCAACGACGGGTGCTGGAGCAACGACGGGTGCTGGAGCAACGACGGGTGCTGGAGCAACGACGGGTGCTGGCGATTCGACAGCAGTTTGTGCGAGGCCAATTGTGGGAGTGATCAGAAGTAGAGTCGTTAAGCTCAGTAGAGAGCGAGTTCTTGAGGTATAAGTGTACACGTATCATTCCTTTGGTAATGCGCTGAGGATAAAAGGGCTCATGCGCGGTCAACAAAAATAAGATTTAAAACTTCTTAGACTGAATAGAGAACTCTTTTAAGTCTCATAAGTCTCATAAGTCTCATAAGTTTCTAGTTTCTAAGTCTTAAGGAGTCTATTAAGTCTCTTGAGTCTCTTGAGTCTTAAGGAGTTGCTGAATAACCTCGACGATTTCATCCATATCGAATGGCTTATCGAGATGAGCATCCGCGCCGTAAAGCGGAGCGGTCATTTCATTAACGATCTCTCCCACAGCGGTTAGCATCAAGATCAAGGTATGTTGGTAGCCTTCACGATTCTTGATATATTTACAGACCTCCCATCCGGTGAGGCCAGGCATCATGACGTCGAGTACCACCAAGTCAGGGGCTTCGACTAAAATGTGTTCGAGGGCCATCTCACCATCAGAGGCTTCAATAATATCATAGTCTAATGGCTCAATCGCTAGTCGAACTAGGGTTCGAATATCGAGATCATCGTCGGCTAAGAGGATGAGAGGTCGCTCTCGACGTTCTCCACTGGTTTGGATCTGCTCTTCAGTCACAATGCACTCCTTTGGGAAGCTCTAATACTGTTTTGATGGGTAAGTGGTCAGATCGAAGAATAACTTATCATGCATCTGACCGCTTTTATATAGACAGGTTTGAGATGAGGTTTATGACGCGACGATAAGATGTACGTCAAAAAAATATCTGTGGACGAGGGATTGTGGTAATTTACGATTCATGACTCTGAGATGGAATCTAGAACATGTCAAACTAAGTTGGCCAAGAAACTGTCAATTGTGCACCTCACTTTCCCAATAGTCAGTACCCACTAAGGCTGAATAGTCAGTACATATTGAGAAAGACCAGCTCCATCATTTAAACTTAAATGTGACGTTTTTACTCACTCCATCGTCTCTATCGAGGCCCTCACATCATCTCCTCTTTGAGGAGTCTCATCTTCGCTTGATAAGAAAAGCTATATAATATGAGTAAGTATTTAAAATTATTTCTACTGTTGACTTGTAGTGCATATTTGACCTTGCACTTCACCCAAGAAGACGAAGGGTGGAGAGCGAGGATACAGAAGGCGACCGCTCAATTGAAGCAAGGGGTAAAAAAGAGTGATTATGACTTGACCGAGATGGTGGTGATGAATCGCGCTGTTGTTTATGTAGAGGATCATTACGTGAACCCCTCTAAGGTGAATCGAGCGAAGATGGTCGCCGCTGGATTAGAGCAAATTCAACAAGCTGTCCCAGAGATTATGGTGAATTTAGAGCAGGAAGGAGAGAATGATCCAACCTCTGCTGAGGTGCAGGTCAATGATCACCGAAAGCGCTTCTCTTTAAAAATCGGGTCTCGTTATGAGCTGCTCTTCAAGTTTAGTGATGTTTTTAGCTTTATCCAAAGTAAGCTAAAGCACTTTGATGACTTACGGGAGATCGAGTATGCCGCGATTAATGGTATGCTTTCTACCCTTGATCCCCACAGCATCTTACTCTCTCCTGAGGAGTATGCAGAGATGCACTTGAGCACCAAAGGCCGTTTTGGTGGCTTGGGGATCGTGATCGGTATTAGAGAGAATCAACTCACGGTGATAAACCCTATCGAGGATACGCCCGCCGCTCGAGCGGGCGTCTTGGCGAATGACCATATCGTTCAAATTAACCTCGACAGTACAGTCAATATGTCACTGTCTGATGCGGTCAGCTTGATGCGAGGCGACCCAGGGACGGAGGTGGATATTTTCATTATGCGAGAAGGATGGAAGAGCCCTAAAAAGTTCACTTTGACTCGCGATAATATTAAAGTGAAGAGCGTCAAACATAAGTATCTTGGCGAAGGGGTCGGCCTCGTCCGTGTCCGTAACTTTCAAAACACGACCGTTAATGAGCTCAAATCGGCCCTCAAAGAGCTTAAGCGAGAGTCCAAGCGCCGGTCGCTTAAAGGCCTCGTTTTAGATCTCCGTGGTAACCCCGGAGGGTTACTTAATCAAGCCGCTAAGATGTCAGACCTCTTCCTCGAGCGGGGAACGATCGTTAAAACAGTAGGTTCCGGCGATAAGCTCCGTGAGCCAAAGATGGCTCGCGCTAAAGGGACGATCACAGATCTGCCGATCGTGGTATTATTAAACGCCAACTCAGCGAGCGCGAGTGAAATCGTTGCTGGTGCGCTTAAGAATCATCAAAGAGCGATCATCGCTGGTCAGCGCTCCTTTGGTAAAGGGACTGTGCAGCTGCTATTCGACAACCCTGATCAGAGCGCTCTAAAGCTCACCATCGCTCAATATCTTACCCCAGGTGATATTAGCATCCAGTCGGTGGGGATTACTCCAACGATCAAGCTCTCTCCGGTGTTACTCACCGATGAGATCACTTATTTCTTTGGAAGTCCAGATGAGGCTCACGGTGAGGCCTTACTCCCAGAGCACTTAGAGAGCGAGAAGAGTAAGGTTTCAAAAGGCCAAAAACCGCTGATGTCTCTTCGTTATTTACGAGATTCTAAATTGCTCAAAGAGCAACGTGATAAACCCAATGAGATCATCATAGACTTTGAGACCCGTTTCGCTAAGCAGCTTTTGGTGAAGAGTAAGGGGCACCTTCTTCGACAACTCATCAAAGCAGGGGAGAGCGTGATTAATAAAGAGAGAGGTGAGCAAGAGCGAGCGATCGATAACAGCTTAAAGCCTAAATCTATTAAATGGGCATCAAAGGTGACGAGAGCTAGATCAAGAGGAGTCGCCGGGGTGGAGCTATCACCAGCGAATGGAGAGGTTAAGGCTGGAGAGACACTAAAGATTACGATCAAGGTGACCAACGCAGGTAAGCATCCCTTACATAAAGTTCGTGGGATTACTAAGTCTGAGAATCGCTTGTTCAAAGGTCATGAGTTTTTGCTAGGGTATATCCCTCCTCAGACGTCAAAGTCATGGACTGAAGAAGTAAAAGTCAATGAGAGCTTCATCAGTCGTCAAGATGAAGTTGAGGTGGTCTTTGAGGCAGATGGTAATGGGACGGTTGAGCCGTTAAAGTTCAAAACTCGTATCGAGGCTCTCCCTACGCCTCATCTCTCTCTCCGCTATGAACTAGACGATCATGAGGCAGGAGATGGGAATGGGATTCTTAGCCCTGGAGAAGACGTAGAGATGAGGCTCTTCTTTAAGAACGTTGGTCAGGGCTCAACTCGCGAGCTTGTCGGTCAACTAGGCACCGAGGGCAAAGGTAAAATCCCCGGTATCTTTATCAAGCAAGGTCGAGTCACTCCCGAAGTTCAAAAACTTGCTCCGGGGGGAGAAGGGAGCCTCTCATTCTTGTTTAAAGTGAAGGAGGGGTGGACCGAGTCTAGCGTCAATGCTTACCTCTCCCTCGTTGACCCTGTCCTTAGAGAGAGCACCTCTGACAAAGTCATACTCGCCATTCATAGTGTTGAAGATCTAAAGATGACCAACGGACAACTTAAAGCGATCTCTACAGCTCCAAAGCTAGGTGCAAAAGAAGCTCCAAAGAAGAAGATGTTCGCGGTACGATCTACACCCTCCGACGAGGGGCCGGTGATCTCTTTTCTTCAGCAGGCTCAATCGAACGCTTGTCTCACCTCTGAGAGAAAGAAATGTGCTTGGTATCGTGTCCAAGGCGAAGGCTCACGCTTCTACTGGGTGAGCGCCGATGAGGTAAACTTCACCGAGAATAGTATTAAACCTAAATCGGTCTCTAAGAGCGCTCTTCGCTATGAACTCACACCTCCAAAGATCACTCTCAATACCATCCCCTTTGAAGTAAAAAGAGACGTTGATCATCTCAAGATCGGTGGACGAGTGGAGAGCATCCAGCCCTTACTTGACCTCATGATTTACGTCAATCGACGCAAAGTGTTCTTCTTACCCAAACCATCGATGAAGAACCCTCATGGAGTAGAATTCGATGCTCAGGTCCCCCTTGAAGAAGGAGTGAACCATATCTCTATTTATGCTCGAGTCAGCGAAGAGATTACTAGCGTCTCTTCAGCCTTTATTTATCGTCCTAAGAGCGCTTCAAAGCCCTCTAAGTGATGCTCACCAAGTACGTATTTACAGGGTATGATGGACAGATCGAGTAATGGACAGATCGAGTGACGCAAGAGGATGGATATGTCGAGTGATGTAAAAGTAAAAGATCTCGGAATCATGAGCGATCGAGAAGCTCGTCTATGGATCGCGGGCGCTTTAATGGTAGGGCTGTCGGTTATGCTCGGCGCTTTTGGCGCCCACGCTGTCAAGCAGCGAGTAGACTCGGTCGCTTTGGGGTGGTGGGAGACAGCGGCAGACTATCATCGCGCGCATGGTCTCGCCTTGCTCGTCCTAGCCGCTCTATATCCTCGAGTCTCCGAGGCTGCTCAGAAGCACTTAGGACGAGCAGGTTGGTGTTTTATCTTAGGGATCGCTCTCTTCTCGGGGAGCTTATACACCATGACCCTGACTCAGATCAGAGCCTTAGGGATGATCACGCCGATCGGTGGTACGCTATGGCTCATTGGCTGGGGGCTCTTCGCTTGGGGGATCTTTGTCCGCTCGTCTACTTCAGATCGGTACGCCAACCCGCCTGAGACTTGAGAGCCTCCTCGATACGGAGGAGCTGGTTGTACTTGGCGACTCGATCGCTACGGCTCGCGGAACCGGTCTTGATCTGACCAGCGTTAACCGCTACCGCTAGATCAGCGATGGTGGTGTCTTCGGTCTCTCCACTGCGGTGACTGATCACCGTGGTATAGCCTGCGCGATGAGCCATTTCGATGCAATCTAGTGTCTCGGTGAGGGTGCCGATCTGATTCACCTTGATTAGAATCGAGTTCGCGGTACCGCTCTCGATTCCTCTCTGGAGACGAATAGGGTTGGTGACGAAGAGATCATCACCGACCAGTTGAATCTTAGTCCCTAAGCGCTCGGTGAGCTGAGCCCAACCATCCCAGTCATCCTCAGCCATACCATCTTCGATGCTGAGAATAGGGTAACGCTCACAGAGGTCAGCATAGAACTCGACAAGCTCTGCGGAGCTGAGGCTTCGTCCCTCTCCGGTGAGCTGATAAGCACCCTCTTTATAGAATTCGCTGCTGGCGACGTCTAGGGCTAGGCCAACTTGCTCGCCAGGAATATATCCAGCTTGCGAGATCGCTTCACTGATCACGGCGAGCGCCTCATCATTGCGCGCGAGGTTAGGCGCAAAGCCTCCTTCATCACCGACGGCGGTGTTGAGTCCACGCTCCTTGAGTACCTTCTTAAGAGAGTGAAAGATCTCAGCCCCCATACGGAGCGCCTCTTTGAAAGATTCTGCACCTACCGGAATGATCATGAACTCTTGGAAATCTACATTATTGTCAGCGTGGGCTCCACCGTTAATAATATTCATCATTGGGATGGGGAGACGATGAGCGTTGACCCCTCCTAAGTACCTCCATAAAGGTAATTTTAGAGAGTTCGCCGCCGCCTTAGCGACAGCGATACTGACGCCAAGCATGGCGTTAGCGCCGAGCTCGCTCTTATTACTCGTCCCATCGAGGTTTAAGAGGGTTTGATCAATCGATCGCTGTTCGAGGGCAGAAGCACCGATCAAGACTGGGGCGATCTTGGTGAAGACATTCTCAACAGCTCTGCGAACTCCTTTCCCCAAATAACGTGTAGGCTCTTGATCTCTCAACTCTAGCGCTTCATGTTCTCCGGTTGACGCGCCAGAGGGAACTGCGAAGCGACCGAGCGCACCGTTATCTAGGGTGACCTCGACCTCTAGGGTTGGGTTGCCTCGACTGTCGAGGATCTCACGAGCGTGTATTTGTTCAATGTGCATATTGTTTTCCTTTCGCTGATTGGCGAAGTTTGCATTCGCAGTTTTACGAAACACCTCATTTACTAAGCTATAATGAACCGCCCGTCTAGAGATTTTGCGTTTCATTGTCGAGGTGGGGGTAAGTATGTCCGTTATTTAATGCTAAAGTTTTAAATTTGGTGCATTATGAGTAGCTTTTCAATGGTGAGTTATCACTCAATAACTCTCGGAAGGATCATGACTAGAGCGACGCAGGGAATGGTCTAATGAAGAGCTCTTCACTCTTCCTTGATGTTTATCTTCCATGGCGTCTCTTACAGGTGTGATATATGAGGTTTATTGTCTCAGAGAGATAATTTAACTATAGGATAAGTAGTTAGAACCTTATACTCGGTATTAAATAAATCTATAACTAAACATAGTGAGTCACCATCATGAAGTCCCGGCTTAGTGAATATTTAGTCAAGAGACAACAAGCCAGCATAGCGTTGTTGATCTCTATTTATTTCATGTCATGTGCGGCCGCAGATAACCGGGCGCCAGGGCTCTTAAATCTCCAAGATCAAGTATTAGTCACCAATCAAAATTTTCAGTTTGAGATCACTGCCTTTGATAATGATAACGATATTATCACCTTTGATTTTGTACTCTCTCCGCCTCCACCAACTCCTACTGAGACGAGTGGAGGGGTGCCTACTTTACAGAAGGTGAGTGATTATCGAGCGATCTTTAGTTGGACTCCTGGAAACGCTGATGTTGGTGCCTATGCCCTGACGGTTATCGTCACAGATGAGCGAGAGCAGAGCTCACAAGAGACTGTTAATTTGATTGTTATGGAGTCCGGTGTCATCGCCTCGCAGTGGGGGCGCTTCACGGAGCCACTAGGAGAGGCGGCGATCCTCAATCTATCTGAAAATACCTGTTTTGAGACCGCGGTTGTTATAGTCGCAGACCAATTTGTACCAGAAGAGATTAATGTTCAACTTGTCGCACCTAGTCCCATTAATGCTACGCTGACCTCCAATGGTCTTAAACGCTATCAGCTGATTTGGTGTCCCGTTCGCGAAGAGATAAGTAATCAGGTCAACTTCCCCTTTATTTTAAGGGCTACTAATACTCGGGGTCTCCCCCCGATCGAGAAGAAGTTTTTGGTGAGATTACGCTCTGAGGCGGGGGCTGAATGTCCGGGGGCACCTCCCTCTATCTCGCATCAACCGCTACCTAATTACAGCGGCGTGAACAACGTAGTGATCAATGTCGATGTCAGTGATGATATTGGTGTCAAATCGGCGCCTACTCTATTTTATCAGCTGGTTCCGGTTATAGATGAGTTGGACCCTAATCAAATGAGTGGTCCAAGCGATGATTGGGACTCTTCACTCATGAGCGCTAATGAGCTGGGGGTCGCTGACTCATGGACTGCGATCATCCCGGCTCCTCAAGACGCTATGAGGTCGATCATCTACTATAAATTCTTGGTGAGTGATGATGATGATGCCGAGGGGCCTAATTGTGATCATACTATTGAGAGTGAGGTCTTTCAGATGCAGTATACGTGGGAGAATCGCTCTGTTGGTTTAGGTGAACCGCTATGTACTACCTGCATTAATGATATCCAATGCGGAGGAGATAATGACCATTGTCTCTTGTCAAGTAGCGATGGTTTGGGAGTCTGTGGGCAAGAGTGTAGTCATGACCTCGCCTGCCCGAGTGGATACTTGTGTCAAGAGGTGGTCTCCATCAATCAACAGATGAGTCTACAGTGTATCTCGGAGAACGCCTGTGGTGCGGAATGTATCACCGATCAATTTGAGGCGGCCTCAGCGGCTGAATCCAGCAATAATATGCCTATGAGTGGAACTGTGCTCTCCGAAGGTCGCTATGAGGCCTTAAGTATATGTTCGGGAGATAGAGACTATTACCAAATAGATATCCCTGCGGGTGAGACCTTGACAGCGAGAATAGAGTTTTTACATCGCTTAGGTGATCTAGACCTTAGGGTGGGGGTTTTAGGTCCAATGGGGTTTGAGTCAACCAAGGCTAGTTTGACCGTCTCTGATCATGAGGAGGTAATCCTCTCATGCGTTGAGTCTAACATGACTGCGATTATCCATGTTTTCGGCCATTCAGGAGCGGTTAACAACTATTCACTTCAGCTCGACGTTGGTCTTGAGCAATGTGTCGACGAGTGTGTTCCAGATCTTAATGAGGTCGGAGAGGGGAATCAATCTACCTTTAATGCGACTTGGGCTGATCTTAATCAGAGCTATCAAGGGACGATTTGTCCGCAAGATATCGATATGTTTGGTGTCAACTTACAAGCGGGTGAACAAATCGAGGTTCGCCTCGATCATGAGTATAATCAGAGTGACCTCGATCTAGATATACTCGATGATTATAATACTATTTTAGCCTCAGCAAGCACTCAGAATAGAGACTTCGAGCTGTTGGAATATACACCGAGCGAGGACGGAGAGTATTATATTAAGGTATTCAATCCTGAGGGGGCGGGAAGTGTCTCTTATACTCTAAATCTGCGAGGAGGAGATTCCCTGTGCAGCTCGACGAGCGCCTGTCCTTTAGGACAATATTGTAATGGAAGCGGCGCGTGTGTCTCTAATGCCTGCCAATCAACTTGTGAGGCGGGCCACTCTTGTGTAAGCCCCATCGCGGGTCGTGTGCCTATTGATCAGAATGGAACATGCGCCCCACTCTGCCAAACGAGTCAAGAGTGTCGTAGCGGTGAGAGCTGCAAGGCCTTTGAGAATTACACTAAACGATGTGTAGTGAGCGGGAGCGCTTTAATCGCTCAATCTTGTCAACATTTTATGGATTGTGCCGGTCAAATGGTCTGCTTGCCCTCACAAGGAGGCTATTGCGCTACTGCCGGCTGTCGCTCTACAAATGATTGCTCGGGCGATGCTCTCTGCGATACGGTTTATGGGGTCTCCGCTTGCCTAAAACGTTGCGTGGATGATGCAGACTGTGGACGGGCTGACTTACGTTGTGATCAGCTCAACGAAGGAAAAGCGTGTATACCATTATGACTTCGACCCTAGCTGGTAATATCGCTCAGAGAGGGAGGCCTCTCTGCTCTCTGCTCTTAGCGGTGATATTGATCGCTTCCTTGGCAGAGAGCTGTACTCATAACGAACCCTATCAACCTCGGGAGAGTGAAGGGGTTCTCAAGATTATACTTAACCCTATTAGGCTCGACCAGTTACTCCCTGGAGGCTACTTCCTCATTACTGGACAAGGGCTCATCCAAGAAGCTAACTATCTCGTCTATCTTGACCTCAATGAAGCGACTGCGGTGCGTCGGATTCCCCTAGAAATGATTGAGATTAAAGACGGCCTATTAGTGCGCTGGCCCATCGATGAAGGGCTTACAACGTCGGAAGGTGAAGCGGTCGGCTCAGTCCTTGTAGAGGCTAGTTTAAGGGGGTTTGTAGGGAGCGCTAGGGTAGAGTGGAGCGGGAGACTGACCCGTGCGCTGATGCCTTCACTTAACTCACTGAGCGCAGTCATTAGCGCTCAGACTCCTAGTGCGCTTCTCGGACAGAACCTCTTAGCGGCAGGTGAGGGGAGCTCTATACTCAACCTCACTGGAGAGTACATTGACTCAAGCGGAGCCTCTATCACCTTGGATGTGAGTGAACCCTTAATCTCAGACCCCGCTCGACAGGTTGAAGAGGCGGCTCCGGCTGATGATCGCACGACTCGATGGTGGACGCCCCGCCCACAGCTGTTTGGGATTCAAGGAGGTCGCTTTGAAGGAACAGCCACGATCACCAATAATGGCCCCGGCGGATTATTAATCAGTGAACCATCGAATGTCAGTTTTGAGCTCAGTGAGCCCTTTATCTCCTTTGTCTCTCCACAGAGTATAAGTCGAGGACAAAGACTCTTTATCGAAGGAGGCGGGCTCCTTGATCTTGTCGATGGATCAGATGTTGGATTGACCACTATTTTATTCAGTGGAGAGTTGATCCCTTTTAACCCTAATCAGTCTCCCATTCAATATGAAGACTTGAGCCTAGAGCTTGAGTACGAGACCGGCGCGAAGGTCTCTACCGCTTTTGAACCGCAGTATAATAGCTCTTGTGAATCCCTAGATGTGGGTGGGGTGCCCGGTGTTCTTGAGGGGCGTCTAGTCGCTACCGTCTACTGGAGGAATGATGAGGTGACCACCCCGCCTACCCCGATCTCTGTCGAGATCGCGCCGAGCAGACAAGTCGTTTATCTATCATTTTTACCTGCATTTACTGATTCTCTTCGGTTATTTGGCCTTCGTAATGTGAGCACAAGGGTGATCAATGAGATCATCGGAGTGGTTGAGCGTGATTTCACGGGAGTCAACCTTGAGATTAGGACGACTCCTCCTAATGACTTTGAGCTGTTCTCTACTGTAGAGATTGGTGGCCCCGACCCTAACGCTCAATCGCTCTTCGGTCTAGATAATACCACCGGTCTCGATGTCTGTAATCAACGTTTAGATGATAACCTCGCCGGTCGAAATGCCGAGAGTGGAAATAGCTACGGAGGAGTATTTGTCGAATCATTCTTGAGCTTATCGCCCGCTCGAGGAGGAGAGGCCAATAGCTTGGCTGATCCGCTGTTTGATGAAATCTTTCAGCCACTGATGCTATCACCCGCAGAGGTCAGTGATTTAGAAGGGACAAGAGCGACCGAGGTCCTCACTGCGATTCGAGTGTTAGGTCATCTAGTGGGTAATACTCTAACCCATGAGATCGGACACTCTCTAGGCTTACCGGTGGTCGCAGGCTGTGGTTCATATCATAATGCAGCTGGCCCAAGACAGATCATGGATTGTGGTCGAGATCGCCCTTTTCTAGAGAGAGCAGGGCTCGATCCTGAGGGTCCGCCAAGATGGACTGAAGAAAACCTAGATTATCTGAAGAAGATCCTCCCCCTCTAGCTAGAGAGTTATGATACCTTTCTTACAGTTTATGCGTCTTTGAGGAAGACCTATGCGATTATTATTAGATTCCCCGCTAGCTGATCTCCCTGTATTAAAAGATCAATTACACCATGAATATCGATGGATTACCGATCATTTTTATAAAAATTTTCAGGCGCTAAAGACGATATTACTCGGTATAATAATCTTTTCGTTGGGGTGTGAAGCTGAGGTGACTTACAATACTAGTGACGTCGTCGTTGACATCAACAAGTGTGTAGAGAGTCTTAACCTAGAGAGTGATAACGGGTGTGGCGCTTATTACGGCATCTCTTCTGAAGGTTGCTTCGTTTTAAGCGATACAGATGGCTCTACTCATCGAGTCGCGGTCAGATTAGGGGAGATGGGGATCTCGCCGATTAATGGTGACTCTGATCTCTTAGGTGAGCTCTCTCTAAGCGTCGATCAAGTCATCGAGATATCAGTCTTTCTCTTTTCTACAACACATGAGAGCGATCCTGCTCGCTGTGATTCACTACGCGTAGATGGTGTCTGTGAAGATGACTGTGTCATTGCCGTTAAAGAGCACCCTCTTCAGGTGAAGCAAGAAGCGAGTCTGTTGAGGGTATCGGCGAGTCAATGTGTGTGGGAGCCATCTACTCGTGAGCTTTCTGAGATTCTCTGTGATCAGCGA
Source organism: uncultured bacterium (assembly GCA_943788935.1). Taxonomy (GTDB): domain Bacteria; phylum Myxococcota_A; class Bradymonadia; order UBA7976; family VGTA01; genus CAKZRU01. The sequence continues at coordinate 119,472 of CALSSE010000006.1, forward strand.
GATAACGACTGTGATGGACAAGTTGACGAAGACTCAGATCGACCAGAGGCTCCTCGTGAAGGGGATGAGTGTTCTATGGGTACCGGCGCTTGTTTAGTCAACTCAACGTACCAATGTCTCGATGGTGCAGGGAGTTCTCCCCGCTGTGCTCTAGCCCCTCTAGACCCCTTAGATCGAGAGCTATGTGACAATATAGATAACGATTGTGATGGCGAAGTCGATGAGACCTTCGATATTGGACAGCGCTGCGCAGTGCTTGAGGAGACGGTCTGTTTCACCGAAGGTGTGGTGAGATGTGAGATGATGATGAGCGATGAGAACCCTGAGTCGATAGAGACTTATTGTGATCTTAATGGCGTTGATCCTCTCTCCAAAGTGATCAATCTTGAGAGGGGTAGAGAGTGCGATAATCTAGATAATGATTGTGACTATGTGATTGATGAACACTTTGTTCCTATGCCAATTGATTGTGGTGTAGGGTCATGCTCAGAACAAGCGTTAAGCACCTGCGCGGGTGGTGTGCTGGAAGATGCCTGTCGAATCGGTGAGCCCGAGGGGGATGACTCTAACTGCAATGGCGTAGATGATGATTGTGATGGGAAAGTCGATGAAGCCTACAGGGCGGAGATGATTCAGTGTGGTCTAGGGGTTTGCCTCTCAACGGGACCGATCCTATGTATCAATGGAGAGACAGATAATCTCTGTATTCGGGGGAGGCCGATTGGAGATGATAGTGACTGTGATAGAATCGACGATGATTGTGATCAGGGCATTGATGAAGGTTATGAAGAGGAGACGATCACTTGTGGGACCGGCGCTTGTCAGCGGCAAGGAACGCGGAGCTGTACAGACTCGGGAGTCGTCGAGCAATGTACCCCAGGTTCGCCGAGTCCTGACCTACAATGTGATGGAGTCGACAATGATTGTGATGGCCGCCCTGATGACGAGTACCTCAGCAGGACGACCTCTTGTGGACTAGGGTTTTGTGAGGCCCAGGGGATCACTTTCTGTACCTTTGGCGTTGAAGAGGATAGCTGTTCACCAAAGGCACTGCTCAACGTCATCGATCTCTGCGACGGGATCGACAGCGATTGTGATGGAGAGGTGGATGAAGATCATGTGTATGAGATGACACTCTGCGGAGTCGGCGCGTGTTTGCGCGCTGGTCAGCTCTCCTGTGTGTCGGCGACTCTAAGAGATACCTGTGTCCCTGGTACAGCGAACAATAATGATAATGATTCGGTGTGTGATGGAGTAGACAGCGATTGTGATGGTCAGATCGATGAGGGGTTTGAAGGAGAACAGGTGGATTGTGGCGTCGGGAGCTGCGCGGCGACCGGTTATCGAACGTGTATCAACGGCAGTGACAATGGGACAACCTGTGTTATGGGTGAACCGGCTGGAGATGACCCCTCTTGCGATGGTATAGACCAAGATTGCGACCAACGATTTGATGAAGACTTTGAACTAATGACGACATCATGTGGAGTGGGAGCTTGTCTCAGAAGCGGTGAGAGCAGCTGCGTGAGTGGAGTTTACAGCTCAGGATGCATCCCGGGACAGCCGGTAGGGAATGATGCGACTTGCGATGGGATAGACGCTGATTGTGATGGACGAGTTGATGAGGGGTACCAAACCTCGGTGACGGCTTGTGGGGAGGGGATTTGCCAAGCTAATGGTCAGCTCACTTGTGTGAGCGGAGTGGTGGTAGATACTTGCGCTGTTGGTGAGCCTCAGGCTAATGATCAGCAGTGTGATCAACAAGATAATGACTGCGATGGCCTAGTCGATGAGGGCTATGTCAGCACAGAGACCGAGTGTGGCGTGGGCTCTTGTAAAAACTATGGGAATCTCCTCTGCACCCCTTTAGGACTAGTGGACTCTTGCTCTGAGCAGGAGCCTCCCGCTCAAGATATCGACGCTCGCTGCGATGGATTAGACTCCGATTGTGATGGAGCGGTTGATGAGGGCTATGTGAGCCGGCAGATCTCATGCGGCGTGGGCGTCTGTGCTAGAAATGGGGAGACGGTCTGTGTGGATGGAGAGGGCATTGACGATTGTGAGGAGGGGATGCCTAGCGGAGCAGACAATAGCTGTAACCTGCTCGATGATGACTGTGACGGCTCGATCGATGAGTCATACATGGTGGTCGAGGTAACCTGTCAAGATAATGCCTGCACCGGAGAGGGAGAGATTATCTGTACTAATAATGGTCCGGTGAACACCTGCACAGTAGAGAGCTCTAATGAGGTCGATGACAGCTGTGATGGTGTAGATCAAGACTGTGATGGAGAGATCGATGAACACTATCAACCTCCCTCCAATGGTGTGGTGATCTCTTGTGGATCGGGGAGCTGTGAAAATACGAATGGGAGCCTAAGCTGTGTCGACGGGAGCGTGGTCACTGTGTGTACCCCCAATCAGCCAACAGGAGATGACACTGATTGTGATGGGGTCGATGATGACTGTGATGAAGTGGTCGATGAATCCTTTAGTGAGAGCAGTACCTGTGGTGTCGGTGAGTGTATTCGCACGACCCCTGATCTCTGCGTCAATGGTCAGCGAATCAACCAATGTCTCCCCGGTGCTCCCGCTCCCTTTGATCTGTGTGGAAACGAGAGCGATGATAATTGTGACGGGGCCATCACCGATTATCAACTTCAGGAGGAGTGTGAGCAAGTTTTCGCTGCCTGCACAAATAGTGGTGTTTTACAGTGTAACGCTGGCTTGAGCGCCTCGGAGTGTAGTGCAGAGATCCCTCAGCCAAGACTAGAGGTTTGTGATGGGGAAGATAATGACTGTAACGGTCAAATAGATGACAATATCCTATTCACTCAACCGAACTGTGAGAATAATGATGAGGGCGTCTTTGGGATCTGTCAGCGGGGGACTCTTAAATGCGAGAACAACGTTGAGGTGTGTGAAGAGGGTGATGAAGAGGTCGAGCTCTCCTGCTCAGGTCAAGATGAGGACTGTGACAGCTTCATTGACGAAGAGTTGGTTGATCAAGAGCAACGTCGCTTACTTGAATCGTGTGGTAATAGCACCTGTAAGTGGCGCTGTGGTCCAAATGATAATCAGCTGACCTGTCGAAGAGACAATGGAAATGCTTGTAACTAGACTTTAAGACTTGACCTCGACCTCTATCTTTATACAGGTAGGGGCTCAACTTAAATAATGATATAAAGTCCCATCGTAAAACTAAGCTTTAAAGCGATCAGATAGGAGTAGGCTCTTGAAAAATCAACGATCCTCTAGATACAGTCAAATCTTCACTCTCAGCGGGCTCCTCTTGTTGCTCAGCGTCTCTATGACCGCTCAGGTGTCCGCTCAAGCCAACTGTGATTATCCACGCTCATTGATCATCCTTGATCGTTCGACGAGTATGAACGCGAGAATCGGTAGTCAAACCAAGTGGGAGATTGCCTCGGGAGCGATCGAAGGGATGCTCGAACAATATGGAGAGAGCGCATACTTTGGCTTAATGCTCTACCCTGGGCCATCAGGTTTAGGCGCCCAAGGTGTAGAGGGCGATGTCGGCGCCTGTCGTCGAAACCTTAGCGATGACACATGTACCCCTCAGATGCCGATGTGCTCTACCGGTGAGGTGGTGGTCGGTGTGGGGCCGAATACGACGCCCCTCATCCAAGCAGAGCTTGGCTGGCCGGAAGGACTGAGCAATGCTTATACCCCCACTTGGCAGAGCCTAGAGATGGCAGCCTCTTATCAACCTCTCGTGCAGGGGGCTCATGATAAATATGCGATCTTAATCACCGACGGTTGGCAATGTTGCGGCTATTACGAGCAGAATGGCAACGGGAGCTGTGAGGGCGCTAGCTCAGAGCGTCGAGTCCCGATTGAGAAGGTGCGCGCGCTCCGAGAGCTAGGAGTGACAGTATTCGTGGTCGGATTTGGAGGGAGTGTTGACGTCTCAACCCTTCAGAATATGGCGGTGGAGTCGGGGACTCAACGCGCCAACTGTGATTCAAGTGTGACGGATGTGAGCAGTCAGCAGCTCTGTTACTATCAAGCGGGAGATTCAGCCTCTCTTAATACCTTATTGACGACTATTGCTCGGCAGATCTCAGAAGAAATCTGTGATGGTGAGGATAACGACTGTGATGGTAGAATCGATGAAGGACTCACTCAGGTTTGCGCTAATGATTGTGGAGAGGGGCAAAGTTTTTGCGCCAATGGTCAGTGGGGAGAGTGTAATCTCCCTAATCCCGGCGCCGAGACTTGCAACAATAACGATGATGATTGTGATGGCCTGATCGATGAGGGGATTACTAGGGCATGTATGACCGATTGTGGAAGCGGGTCAGAGATGTGCTCATTCGGGTCATGGAACGGCTGTGATGCCCCCCCTGTACAAAGAGAAGTGTGCAACGCTCTCGATGACAATTGCGATGGGCGGATCGACGAGGGCTGCGATTGTCTTGACGGCGAGCGTCAGGCGTGTGGGAGTGATGTCGGCCAATGTTCGCCAGGGGTTCAGATCTGTAGCCAAAACATGTGGGGAGACTGTCAAGGAGAGGTGCTCCCTCAAGAGGAAGATTGTAACGGCGTAGATGATGACTGTGACGGACAAATCGATGAGGTCGTCGCTCAAGATTGCTCTAGCGCTTGTGGGTCCGGCTCGATCTCCTGTGTGGATGGGCAGTGGTCTAGCTGTGATGCTCCACCGGTAGGCACCGAGAGCTGCAATGGCGTGGATGATGATTGTGATGGAGTACAGGATGAAGGCGATTTCTGTGAGGCAGAGGGAGGGATCTGTGCCTGTGGAGGATGTGCTATCCCCTGCAGCAACGGTGAGTGTTTTGGTGAAGCGGTATGCCAATCAGGGTATTGTGTTATCGATCAGTGTCCTGAGGGTACATATTGCCTGGAGAGCCTCTGTGTAGAAGGGGACTCTCCTTTTCAAGAGATGCCTGCAGGGATGAGCATGGAGCCAGGAGCGGGGACGGTGGTGACCCCGATCGGACAGAGTAACAGTCCAGGAAGCGATTGTACGACGAGTCGTCGAGGTGCGCTCAACGGCTTATTGTTTATGCTCCTCTCACTCATGGTGTGCGTGCGACGAACTCGACTCATCTAGAGCTTTTATACGCTATAGAGCGGAGAGGAGTACCGCTACTCTTTGCTTCGAATAAGAGCCTGCCACCACATTCTCAGGGAAGACAGTAAGCTCTTCTTGAGAACGATCGGACTAAACTCTCCCGTAACCGTAGCGTTCGCTGAGAGTTGATCGAAGTCTTCGATGATAGCGTTGAGTATCTCTAAAGCCTCCGAGGCGCTCCCAAACCGTTGAGTTGGATCATGATGCAAGAGGCGTCCTAGGAAGTTTCTGAGCGCTTTTGGAGTGTCAGGCCGATGAGACTCGATCGGGGTATAGGTCCCATGAACGTGAGCCCCTAAGAGCTCGGAGAGGCTCTCGCCGGGGAAGGGTCGCTGACCGGCAAAGGCCTCATAGAGCGATACTCCGAGCGCGTAGAGGTCGGTTTTGGGCTCGAGGATTCCCATCATAATGCTCTCTGGTGCCATATAAGCGGGGTCACAGATCACCTGCCCGGTCATGGTGATCGCGGTGGGGTCATCTTCGACGTCCCCCATAAGTTTCGCCACCGCGAAGCCAGTGAGTCTATAGTAGGATTGTCCATCGGTGAGAGTGTGTAAGACGACCGCGTCGGGGCTCACATTACGATGGAGTACTTGTGCTTTGTGCGCTTGATCTAGGGCTTGTAGAATATGTGAGCTCAGCCTCAAGCCTTCTTCAAACGACAGATATCCTCTGCTGTTGATCAGGTCTCGGAGCGTCCCTTGCTCGGTTAATTCTAGAGTAATGAAGGGCTCGTCCCTCTCGGTGAACCCAAAGTCATAGAGGCGGACGATATAAGGAGATCGAACCTTCGACCACACACTAACCTCTCGCTGGAAGCGAGCTTGGTCTCCCGGTTTCATCATCCCTTCATTGGAGAGAAGGCGCAGCTCAACGTTACGTTTCAGTTGAATTTGCTCCGCCTTAAAGCTGTTTCCCGTCCCCACCCGCTTCTCAATGGGCTGCAAAAGTCGGTATTTCTCGTTGATCACATCTCCAGCACCCCACGCTCTCTGAGTAGGGCCTTCAGAGCCTAAGACATAGAGCAGTGATCCATCGTTAGGACATCGCTCCAAATCATTGGAGGGGTACATCTTCTCACAGCGTGGACAGACGAGCATGATCGGCTCTCATTCCTCATCAAGGTTATCGGAGGGTGTACCAACGAGCTGACCTGTCGGTGGAGGCTCAGAGCTCATCTCTACAGGAGTTTCATCCATCTCCCCCATATCTGGGTAGGGGTGAGGGTCATCTAAAATCATTCCACAGCCACTCACTAAGGCGGAGAGGAGGAAGAGGTATAATCCTCGTGGTCTCCGATGAGGGCTCTTGTTATGCTGGCACCTCTCGTGTTGGCACCTCTCATGTTGGCACCTCTCATGTTGGTTCTGTGCAACAATGAGCTGAAGATTTGTGACGCTTAGGTGTGGCTTATTCATAAGTCAGATCTATTAGGGGGTGAGTGTTGGAGAGCTCTGAGCATAGAGCTGATATCAAGTTATGACGAAGCCTCGGGGTCGCGTCAACTGTCTCCTGCTTCTGTTCTGTCATGATGGCTCTCTCTGAGGAGTGATGAGTGAGGGTTTTTGTAGGAAGCCTTTAATCTTAGCGGTTAGAGCAATTTTGTCACTCACCTTGACGGTCACTTCAGCGATCACCAAACCAAGTTTCGCCTTTAAGATCGTTACATGATAGTGAAGGGGCTCTTCGGGATAAACAGGCTGACTCCACTTAGCACTCTCGGTCCCGGTGAGGAGGACTAAGTGGCCTGGATGACGCAGGAGAGCCCAATAAGCAAGTGTTTGAGCGGCGCCTTCTAGTAAAAGTACTCCCGGTACGATGGGATGTTCTGGGAAATGACCCGCGAAAATAGGATCTCTTGACCTAAACCGATAACGACCGACGATACTGTTCTGTTCACAGCTCTCAACCGCGTCAAGAAAGAGCATTGGCGGTCGGTGAGGGATCACCTCAATAGGTGGTGGGAGAGAGGAGCTAGACGCAGAGAGCGATAACTTATCTTCATCTTTATCCATACTTCTCTCTCTGATGATCTCTAAAAGTTTACGCCTGGCTCAATGGTGACATTGAGCGTAAGCGGTAAGAGGTTGGCGCAGGTGTTAATCGATTGTTGGCCATAGAGATATTGATAGGTGCAATGAATGGCGGTCAAGCGCTTGACATATTCACGAGCTTCTTTGAAAGGGATGAGTTCTACAAAGAGGTCTAACTTTCGTTCAGATCGATCATTGGCGACTCTTTTGAGCCAACGGTTGAGATTTTGTGGACCAGCGTTGTAAGCAGCAGCGACCAACGGTATTTGATCATGGTATCGAGCTGAGAGCGCTGCTATATACTCTGCACCGAGTTGTATGTTTTGATTCGCTTGCAGTAAGTTGGGAGGCGCTTGGTCTGGATGAAGAGCTTTCGCAGTCTTCTCTAGAAGTTGCATAAGGCCCATCGCATAAGCGTGACTGATCGCTCTAGGCGCGAAGGCGCTCTCTTTATAGATAAAGCTCAATAAGAGCTCTTGGGAGACCTCGGTCTCTTGACTCGCGCGGTGAGTCTCTACCTCGAAGGCGAGGGGGAAGACTGAGCGCCACCATAGGTGATCACTCGCGACAGGGATCTCTCTCAATTTGCTAGGTGAGCGAGAGAGTAACCAGCGATGTAGCTCCTTATATTGTTCAACCTCCACCGCCCAAGGGCTGAAGCCCTCTCGCGTCTCTAAATCTCGTCTCACTAGAGAGGCGAGCTCTCGATCAATCTGATCAATGATCGAATTTTGGCCTAATAGAGCTGATAACTGACGGCGCATAGAGAGGAACTCGATCTTTCTCTCTAGCGCGCTGAGTTCTGCAGGGAGTTGGCGCTTTTGGGGGTCTAGAGAGGGGTGACTCTTGGATGAGGCCTCGTGACTTTGAGCATACGTTTGATATTGGGCAGGAGGGAGAGGAGGCATACGAGGCCATGGCTTGTGATCAGTCGCTAAACTTGGATCTTCTGCGCGTAATAAGAGAGAGTACCAATCTCTGTAATCGGAGTTCAGTAAGGCTGTTCGAAGCTCTGCCGCTCGCTCCGGCTGATGACTCGCATAGGCTTTGGCTGCCCAATAGGCTGCTCGACGTCCTTGGGTAGAGAGGGGGGCACCCCTGCCAATGAGGGCTTCTAGGAAAGGGGCTGCCTGTCGAGGAGAGGTGAGATATAAGGTCCAAGCAAAATACCACTCAGCGCTGTTACTGATGTCTTTGGGTGGCGCCCTTTGAGGAAACCGGTCTAGAGAGGTGACCTCTCCTCGATGCCTGCAGAGCTCGACGAAGATCGCTTTAGCCTGACGGTACTTTTTCTGCTCATACAATGAGAAGGCGAGGTTGAAGCGAGCGAGCTTTGCCTCTGGACTATGCTCCCATTCTTTGATGAGTCCTCGATATACTCTTTGGGCTCGCCGAGCGTCGCCTGCTTTAGAGAGCGCTTTTGCTAGTAATAGTTGGGCTTCCCTTCCCTTCTGTTTCTTCGCTCGGGCGAGTGATTTGATACGTTTGATAGACTTTTTATAGCCCTCACGTATCCGCTCTATTTGAATACGCTCTCGCTCAAAAGAGAGTCTCCATTCATCATCTGAGTCGAGTTTTTGAGCGCCGAGGACTCCCTCCAAAAGATGAATTGCTTGGTGAGGCGCTCGACGCTTCTCCCACTGCAGGGTGAGTGCGAGAGCTTTTGTGGGCGAGAGCCCTCTAAAGAGCTCTTGGAGACGATGGCGAGTAAATCGTTTAGGATAGGCCTTGGCGAGGGTTCTCTCACTCTTGAGTCGCGCTCGAGAGTGTTCACAATGACTGTCTTGTCTCCATCGAAGCATTAGGTACTGTTCATGTGTAGGCTCGAAGACCGAGGGGTCTAAGGCCTCTTCCATGAGCAGGCAGCTCTGAGTGTTGGCAGCGACGAGAAGTCTCGATTCCACAGCGATAAGATGATCTGCGCTCCAGAGAGGTTTAGAGATCTCTATCCCTCTCTCGATGAGCCCTCGATCAAAGAGCAGTTTGGCGCGTTGTAAGTTGAAATGGGAGGCTAACTTTGGGTGTTCACTCGCCGCTCTCTCAAGAGTGATCAATCGTTGTCTGGAGGCCACATCTTGACTCACCGGCGTTTGCTTCAGTGCTATGGTGAGGCGCTGAAGTTCCGCTCTCCATGTTGGGGCTGATATCTGGGAGGGAGTAAGCGCAGAGAGGAGTGGGCGAGGCTGATCCTCCTCTAGCTCCTCAGCGTTTTGACAGGACGAGAGGCCGGCGAGAGTGACGAGAGAGATCGCTAGCGCTAAATTGTGAGAAACTACGGCTTGATAAAATAGAGTCATGTTTACTGTCGGTCATGAGCAAAAATAGCTCAGTCTCTGTCATCATCGTGATCGTTGATCTGACAGAGAGTTAAAGGAGAGAGGGGCCTCTAGAGGAGCTTGAGGAGCGCAAAGCCACCAACTAAGAGGGCGGTCGCGACTAAAGTAAGCAGGTTGAAGCGGCGCTCAATAAAGGTTCTGATCGGTTCACCATACTTCCTGAGTAGCCAAGCAACCAAGAAGAATCGGGCTCCTCGGGAGAGGGCGGAGGCGACGACAAAGATAGGGAGGTTAATAGCGCAAACGCCGGCGCTCACCGTGATCACCTTAAAGGGGATAGGGGTGAAGCCAGCGGTGAAGACCACCCAAAAATCATAGTCATCGTACAGAGTGCGGATCTTCTCAAATTTGGCAGCGGTGAAGCCAGGGATGTGATCATAGAAAATAGGGGCTAGGGGCTCCCATGAATAAGCCCCTAAGCTATACCCTATAAGACCACCGACCACTGAGGCAACGGTGCACCCAAGAGCGAACTTGAACCATTGGGCTCTAGCGCCGAGAGTGAGAGCGATGAGTAAGACATCGGGGGGAATAGGGAAAAAGATCGCTTCGATGAAAGAGAGTAGACAGAGCGCGAGGAATCCATGAGGGGTGTCAGCCCAGGAGAGCGTCCAATCATATAATCGCCTCACCCAAGAGAGTGGACCACTTGGTCTCGACGCTTCTATGCCGGAGGAGGGGGGTGGATTCGCTTCAGGGCTGTCTAGCTGACTCATAAACAAAAATCCCATTCTATATCGTGATGTCGTGAGCAGAAGTGTGAAGAGGCCATCTTGTATGGCTGAGCGTCATAGGTCAAGCTAGATGCGCTATAGGTCAGTCATCAATCAATGATATGATGCGATCTAGAAGGGAATGAAGAGGACTGAAATCACTGTAGAAGGGGACAATATGTAAGCCATAATTGATCGGTGAGCCCTGATGCTTGAGCGAGGGCGATGTTCTCTTTGACAGAGTGATGCTCAGCGTCATAGAGGTAGGCATAAATTTCAGTGAAAAACTGATAGTAGAGCACTCGTAATCTGCTTTGAGAAGCGCTCTTTGTGATCAAGTCAGATAAGGCGTGATGGTGCTCATCCGTTAACTCGGCGCGAGAGTAAACAGTGTTCAATATATCGATCAATAGATTAAATAAAGAGCCCTCTCGATCTCGATCGCGATCGGGCCTGATGATCTCCTGTCTAGAGCTCCATAGATTGAGCCGAGCCCGGGTGATCTCCATCGCTCCATAATCCGAGTCGCTCTGAGGCTCATAGGAGAGTAAGTGATTAACGCGCTCCCACTGATTGAGATATCCATAGAGCCTGACGAGATCGATTCGGGTGGAGATCTGTTTGGGATCTAGCTTAAGAGCATATTTGAGATGGCTGAGGGCTCGCTCAAGTGGCCCCACTTCACAGAGTATTCTGCCGATGAGATCTCTTACCTCAGGGCGGTCACCGCCTAAGGTGATCGCTTGGTCTAAGAGGGTGAGCGCTTCTTCATGATCACCTTGATAAAACCGGACATAGCCTAGAGCCCACAGGGTCTGGGGATGATGGGGAGCCATCTGTCGCGCTCGTTCTGCGAAGAGCACCGCTCTGCTCATACCGCTGCTAGACGGCGGAGAGCCAATAAAGCTCGATCGAGCTTCTAGCCGAGCCATCTCGGCGAGGATAATGACATCTTCCGGGGAGAGGGTCAGCGCCTGATGATAAAGCGCTAAAGCCTCAGAGACGTCAATGTGCCATGTTTGAGTCGCTTGTCGTCGAGCAGAGAAAAGTAAATCGATGGACTCGGCGATAGAGGCTCTATCTGTGGGTGGGGAGTCTAGGTTTACTTTGAGCGCTCTCCCTAGCTCACTGGCGAGGCCCCCGAGTTGGTTAAGAATCTCATCATAGAGTGTGGTGAGCTCAGATCGTGAAATGAGCAGCTGATCGGTGATTGAGAAAGCATTGATGATCAAGTATAGGCCCTGATCTCTCTCCTCAAGCTCTAGGCAGATGAGGAGCTCTGAGTGACATTGAAATGCGCAGTCGGACAGGGCTCCCCAATTATAATGAGGGGACAGGTCACTCGGCTCGATCGTGACCTGTTGTGAGGCTTTGAAAGAGGTTAAGTTGAGCTTCGCGCTGACATTCAAGAGGTCGATCAGATCTTCTATAATCCCATCACGGAGATAGAGTAGACGCTGATGGCGCTCAATAACCTCGGTGTTTACCCCAATGACCGCGATAGAGTACTCTTGGGCCCTCTCTACAACGACATGATCTCTATCGATGGTCTCATTGAGGTCCTCAGTGAACAAGAAGGTCGTGTTAAACATCGAATCTTGATGGGTTAAGCCACTCAGTCTCAGCTCTTCGTATGTTGATTGATTAAGAGTCACTTCTTGGGGAGTCGGTGAGATGAGCAGCTGGGGGTCGATAAAGGGTTGCCGAATGGCTCTGAAGAGCCCTCTCTTAAATTTGAGTGGATCTTTGACTCGTCGCTGAGGCTCATGGTGGAGCGCGGACCTCAGAACATCTATCACGAGGGGAGATAGCGAGGAGATATTCTCCGGCAAAGCATAAGGGTTCTGGATTCTCCAACGGAGCAAGTCGATCCCTAGTCGGGGCCATGAGGGCTGCTCTGAGAAGAGCCAAGCGGTGATCATCGCTAGAGCGTATAGGTCAGTAGCGGCGCTTAAGATACTAGGAGCGTCTAGCTGTTCTGTCGCCATAAAATGTGGAGTGCCGCTGATCGTATTTACGACCACTGCCCCGTTAGGATCTAGCTCACGTGCGAGCCCAAAGTCGACTATTTTGATGGAGAGGTCGTCTTGAATAAGGATATTTTGAGGCTTGAGGTCACAATGAATAACCCCTTGTTGATGTATGGCTATGATCGCCTCACAGAGGTGATCGATGATCGTCAACTTGGCGTCTTCGCTCAGCTTTGGCCCTCGCATTACATAGTCATAAAGAGAGGGTAGATCTAAGAGCTCCATGATGATGATCGGCCGTCGATTATATACCCCGAAATCATAATAGCTGATGACGCTCGGATGATGAATGCGCTGTACGAGCTCTAATTCCTTATTAAGCGCGTTTAAGCCCCTGTTCTCAAGCTGCTCTCTCGACATCTTGAGCGCATAATCGGTCCCTGTCTCCATATCTTTCGCCCGGTAGATGATCCCCCATCCCCCTCGCCCAGCCACGCCACAGAGGTGGTATTTACCGTTGATGAGCCCATTTTTTGGAATCGGGGTCATGCTCGGCCTCTCCTGATAGATTAGACATCTTATTCTCTTTGGTATTTCTTCAGAGATCAATTAGATTAGTTAGCTAGATTAATCAACTAGATCATGGGCATAGGAGTTGGCTCAGATTGAGTTTATAGGGGAGACGGTGGGTTATTCGGTCTCTCAGTAGCGCCTCGACGATCGCTTTGGCCATCTCTGTAGAAAATATGCGACCAAGGGTGAACAGTTCGTCTCTTATATCTCTACTGTATCTTCAATAGATTGAGGGGACCACTTGACGTATTTTGATATCCACACGCTATTCATGGTGATCCCCATCGCTGCATTCTTGAGACATTGGCGACGACAGAGTGGTGCGATGTCGGTAAACAGGGGCATTGGGGGGATTATGGTCCTCGCCTTCCTAGCCTCGCTGTGGACAATGCCCTGGGATAATATGATGGTACTCTGGGGGGTGTGGACTTATCCTGAGGACGCGGTCTTAGGGACAGTGTTTTATATCCCTATAGAAGAACAGCTCTTCTTTATCGTTCAGCCGCTCTTCACCGGGGTATGGTTCCTGATGCTTTACCCCAACGGTCTTAAACGACAGGAGAGCGAGGGAGGGAATCTTCTGCGAGCAGGCCTCACTCTAATGGCGCTGAGCGCGGGGGGAGTCTCTCTTTATTTCATCTCAGAGCCGAGTTTTCTTTATCTAGGTAGCTTCTGCGCATGGTTCTCTATCCCCTTCGCGATCCAATGGGCTTATGGCTCACACCTCTTATTCCAATGGCGTACAGAGATCCTCCTCGGTACGCTCCCCCCTACCTTATATCTTTGTATCTTAGACAGCTTCGCGATTAATCATCGAGTGTGGTCTATCTCTGAGCTTCATACTGTAGGCCTATCGATTGGCTCTCTCCCGATCGAGGAGGTGACCTTCTTCTTATTCACCAATCTACTAGTGATTCAAGGTCTATGTCTCTTTTATGATCTGATTGATCGTCGCTCAATAAGCGTAAAATCTGCGCTTAAGCTCAAAATGGGTGAGGTCACTTAACAGAGTCATTTAACAGAGTCATTTAACAGAGTCATTTAACAGAGTCATTGAAGACCGTCTCATCAAGAGTATGCCAAAAAAGAAGAGGGCCAGGCTGGAGAGCGTCGGTCCCCTCCTGCTCTTGATGGACTAGCGCGTGAAAGGCCTTCGCAGTGTAGGTGGGGTCGAGGATTACCCCTTGTCGCTTACCCCACTCTAGAGCATGCACAGAGCCTGGAGTTGATAGAGCATACCCCTCGCCAAGATACCGAGATATGAGCTCAAAGGGTGGAGGAGCGAGTGAATGGTGAAGGGTGAGACTCACCGCTTTATAGAGCCGTCGAACCTTCTTACGGTTGATGAGGTGGGCGGGCGCGACTCTAATGGCTCTTACCTGCGGAGCGTCGCCATATGTTTTAGGCCAATACATGGAGAGTCCAAGCAAGAGGCCGGCGAGGCTTGACCCTGAAGCGGCGGCTATATAGATGCGCTGAGGAATAGGTATCTCCCCCTCATGAATCTGTTCGATGAGCTCGATGACCCCCTCAATCATGCCATAGACACCTAAGGGAGAGGAGCCTCCAGTCGGGATCATATAGCTCTCTCTCTGCGCTCTCCAATGGAGGATATCTTCTTGATAAGTCTCTCGGTGATCGCTGATCGAGGTTACGCTAGTCGCCCTCTGTTTAATCTGCTGATAGATTAACCGGCTATGCTCACTGTGAGTTTGCGGCGTCAGCGCTACGTGACAGTCTATCCCCAACCATTGGCAGACGGAGAGGGTTGAGAGCACGTGATGAGAGCCTTCACTACCAGTGGTGGAGATCGATTGGGCAGAAGTAGAGGCTGCGTGAGGGATAATGTATTTGAGCTTACGGAGCTTATTTCCTCCATAGAGCGATGTGCTTCGCTGCCCTATCTGTCCCAAGAGCCCATCACGCTTGAGATACACTTCGAGCTCATGCTGAGCAGGTTGAAGAGAAGGGAGGTGACCGATCCGAGTGATCGGGGTCCGCTCAAAGCCCTCTAAACCATTAACTCCTACCATCTGCAGGCGCGACTGAAGGTTACGGCTCTGATCAGATAAGCCTATCAGCGGATCAGTCATTATTGGGCATCGAGGAACTCTACAATCACCGCTCTCACCCCGGGGTCTTGGGCAAGACCATGACCTCCCCCGATCACTTTGTAGTGAATGACCTCACCTTCGAGATAAGAGTAGGAGACGAGTTGACTATAATCAGGATGGGTGACTCCCATGGTGAGCTGTTCTCCTTGATATCCCATATGCCTCGCCCACACATACGCGCTGTACTCACCGGCGAGAAATACATAGCCAGCGACGCCTCGACCACCGTTATAAGGGATCGCGCCATCCATGGTTCCCCCTATATTCAAAATAGAGCGCCCTACCACTGGAGAGGTCGGGGTGTTGTCATTCTCGGGGTCAGCGTAGAACTGCTCATCATGGAATTGGGTATTGTTAAGTGGAGAGACGACGGTGACCGCTCGCTGAAAAGTCTGATCTTCGAGCTCGATGAGCAGCCTGTTGGTGAGCGCGCTCCCGTTGGAGGTACCCAAGACCGTGATGTTGTTAGCGTCTACGTTACGATGTCTCTTGAGATGGTCGATAATCGACCTAATAAGGTCAATATCGGGAGCTTTAGAGGCTTCAGCGCCGCAATTCCAGAAGTTGAGATAACCATCGGGAGCGACCAAGATGTGATCGGTGATAAAGCGTTGGAAATTGAGCATCCCTCGTCCATTTCCTCCCGCACCATGTAATAGGATCACTACAGGTTTAACTGTGTCACCAGTCGGTACGTGTACATGGACTTCACGAGCGTAGTCTGTCTCTTGTGTCCATGACTGAGTCACCGTAAAGAGTCCAGAGGTGAGCTCTAGTAAAGGTGGCTCAATCATTTCGCCGGCTTGTTCACCGGCTTGTTCACCGGCTTGTTCACCGGCCTGCTCGCCGGCTTGTTCGCCGGCTTGTTCACCGGCCTGCTCGCCGGCCTGCTCGCCGGCCTGCTCGCCGGCCTGCTCGCCGGCTTGTTCGCCGGCCTGCTCGCCGGCCTGCTCGCCGGCTTGTTCGCCGGCCTGCTCGCCGGCTTGTTCGCCGGCCTGTTCGCCGGCTTGTTCACCGGCCTGCTCGCCGGCCTGTTCGCCGGCCTGCTCGCCGGCCTGTTCGCCGGCCTGCTCGCCGGCCTGTTCGCCGGCTTGCCCACCGGCTTGTTCACCGGCCTGCTCGCCGGCCTGCTCGCCGGCTTGCCCACCGGCTTGTTCACCGGCCTGCTCGCCGGCCTGTTTGCTTGAGTCTTGACAACAATAGAGAGTGCCGCTGAAACAGATCAAGAGGACTGATCTGATAAATAAAGGTGGCCATGCCTGAAGACTCATAACAGCTCCGTTCTGAAAAGGATTAAGTCAACACTCTATATCTTTAGTGTCCCTGTATCTTAGTGTCCCTGTATCTTAGTGTCCCTGTATCTTAGTGTCCCTGTATCTTAATGTCCCTATATTTCATTAGATTATAGACTCTTAGGAGAAGCCTTTATTGTGTAAAATACTTTACAAAAGAGCAATGCAGTGTGGGCAAGCCTGCTTTGGGAATGTGAACGCTCATTAGTGAGACCATCTCCTTATTGGGGAGGCGTGTCACTTTAAACAGGTCAACTCCAGGTCAATGTATGCCTCTTAGGCTTTAGCGACACTCTGGGTATTCTGATTGCATCTGCTGTCTAGACTGCTGAGGTGAAGAGATCTCTCCGCAGCTGCGTCGATAGAGTGAAGTACAGTCATTTAACTGATTAACAGCATTATTATATTGACGTTGGTGTTCAGCATCCATCGTATTATTGAAGCATCTCTGGGACACGGTTTTGCGGCCCTCTGCACAGCCCGCTGCTAAGTTGACAAAACGATAGAGCTCATCGCAATTGAAATAGCTGAAGAATACATCCGCATTTGCACACATTCGGTCGTTCCATCGATCATAGATCCTTTTGATGCCATCTTTCTCCATGGGGTCACAGTATTGGTTATGATAACGCTCGGTCATTCGTCCACAAAGATGAGATTGGCACTGCCGAGTCTGAGCGTTTGTGCCAGGTCTTGCGAGGGGCCGACTCAAGGCCTGAGACACAACAGCTTGCATTTCAGCAATAGGAGCCATGAACTGTGTACGGTGGTTGGTAAAGAGTTGAATACCGATGTAAGCGAGAGAATTCGCGCAAGAGACCCAATCTCCAATTGAGCCTGCGAGTCCGACCGCTCCACCAATAACGGCGAAACTTGCGATGGCGGTTGGTGCGATCGCGATCGCACCAGGCCCGGTGACAACTGATGTACTACCAACCGCTATACCGAGCTGAGAACCGGCGAGTGCACCTGCGCTCACTGCGATCGATCCGCGAGCACAGCTGAGAACAGCGGTTGGTGATGAGTAACTCACCGAGACAACCACGTTTCCGATATCCATCGCTAAAAACTCATCAGCAGCGCCCTCATATTGGTCACTATGATCATCATAATAGGCGTCATCGTTGTCATCACCCCAGCTATGATCATCATAATAGGCGTCATCGTTGTCATCACCCCAGCTATCGTCGTCATAATAAGAGTCTTCGTAGTTACCCCAGCTGTTATCATCATCTGAATATTCTGAATAACCACTCTGATCTGAGTGATAACCTTCACCATCTTGCCAAGCGTATTCTGACTCTTCTTGCTCCCAATAATCAAACTTCTGTGAAGATCCTGTGAGGTCCGCCTCTGAATCCGAACAAGCGACCGCGGTGACCATGACAAGTAATAAGGCTGTAAGACGACTGATATGAACGTTAATAAACATTTGAAGCTCTTTGAATGAATGAGTGAATGATTCTTAGTTATGCATATAGTATGCCAATGTCTTTCTTCTAGTTTAAAATGTTTTATATTAGATATTTAGGGGGGCATGACTGTGAGCTAAGCTCGTATCCATATAGTATTAACTTAGAGATGACTCACTGTCTGGGATCTATTCTCTCCACCATGAGTCATGGATGTCACACCTTTTGGTGAGGCGCTGACAAGGTCTTTGACTTGATAAACATCTCAGAGGAATATTCAAAAAGTCACCTATCAAAAAAGTCTCAAAGGCATGTTCAGAAAAGCAGAGAGCCCTCATCGTATGAAGAGGTAAAGGATCGGTGTACTTTAAGTATTTTTGATGTGAGGCTGTTGAGAGCAGACCGATACTAAGTTAAAAGATGTGAAATTTATTCACTTTTGTAAGTCATTTATTGTACTTACCCTCTGCTAGAGAGAGCACTGAAATAGTCTATTCATAGACTTAGAGACTTAGAGACTTAGAGACTTAGAGACTTAGAGACTTAGAGACATAGATTGAGGGAAGATTAATGGAAGCCTTTATTCAGACGCTAATGAAGAACTTAGATAAAAACGGATATCCAACCAAAAAAGTCGCTTTTGATCTCGAGACGCTTTACGAGAGGGCGGAAGATAAAAGTATCTCCCTCAATAACGTCCTCGACGAGCTTAAGAGTCGTGGTGTAGATCACCTCAAAAAAGGTGATCGGATCATCTTTAAGCCTGCACCTCAGCCGAGCGCTGACCCTTTTGGTCCTGGCTTTGCTGAGACGCTCTCTGGTTTAGGCCCTGATTTCCTCACCCAAGCCCAAGAGATGATGGGGAATATGGATGAAGATGAGCTGGCCTCAACTCGAGCGATGGTTCAAGAGCGACTCGCAGGGATGAACGATGATGAGCGTAAAACGCTCTTTGACCAGATTAAGGGGATGGGGCTTGACTGAACTCCAAGAAGGCGGCGCTTAACGAGTCTTTTTTAGTGTCCGCTTTATCTAGATCGAGCTTTTTAGCGACCTCGCGCGGGTTCAATGAATTCAATAGAGAAGTCGTGATTCATACCGCTTGTTTACACTCATTGATCGATCAGGGCGCCCACGAAATATCACGAGTGAATCCGCCTGCTATTGTAGCGAGTGGGCTCACCGACCGTCTAGCCAAGCATGTCGCCCAATCGCCGGCTCTCGATGATGGTTTATACTGGTATGAGCGTGAATCTATGGGAATCATGTATTATGGAGTATAAAAGCTTAAATTCATGATGCAATGTATATGCTCGACGATCAAGAGGTAGGGGGTTCTCGCGGAGACATATGTAAACCCATCAAAAAAATTACAACCAAGAGATATCCCGACAGTAAGTATCCCAATTCCCGCCCCCAGTGACCTCTCAAGCCGAGTATATTGTATGACATTAGATTTAACATCAGACCTCTTACACACTCCATTCGCTGTGATCGACTTAGAGCGCTTTGAGCTGAATACTGCGCATATGTCTGATCGCGCCCATCAGCTAGGCGTCAGGCTCAGGCCTCACGTGAAGACCCATAAGACGATTGAGGGGGCAGAGAGGCAGGTCCGAGGCGGCTTTAGGGGCATTACTGTCTCAACGCTAGCGGAGGCTGAATCCTACGCTGCTCATGGCTTCAGAGACATCACCTATGGCGTGCCGATCACTCCCGGCAAGGTGTCGCGGGCGATCTCGGTGTCAGAGAGTATAGATGTACTCTCAGTGCTAGTGGACACCATAGAGATGGTGAACGCGCTCGCTGATCAATGCGCTGAGGCTCAGAGCACTCTGTCGGTGCTCATCAAGATCGATTGTGGCTATGGGCGAGCGGGGATCAGAGCGGATGACCCGCATTTAATATCGATCGTCCGATTGATCGATGAGGCGCCTTACCTATATTTTGAGGGTATACTCACCCATGCAGGTCACGCTTACCACTGTCATCATCGTGAAGAGATTAAATCGGTGGCTCATGAGGAATATACGTCGATCATTCAAGCTCGTGACCGACTGATCAGTCATGGATTCACTCCATCTACGGTCAGTATAGGCTCTACGCCAACAGCGACGGTTTACGAATCACTCTCCGGGGTGACTGAAATGAGACCGGGGAACTATGCGCTCTTCGATGTATTTCAGGCTTCTATCGGGAGCTGTTCCCTCTCCGAAATAGCCTTATCTGTCGTCACTGAGATCATCGCCTATTATCCCGAGCGAGGGGAGATTCTCATTGACGCTGGCGCGCTCGCTCTCTCCAAGGATCAAGGGCCTACACATCTAGGCCAAGCGCTCAGCTATGGCAGGGTGTGTACCCTTGATCTAGAAGACTATTCGCAGCTCTCTCTAGTGAGTCTCTCACAGGAACATGGAAAGCTGAGGGCTGAGGCATCGTTTGATTTTCAAAACATTCATATTGGTGATCGCTTGCGGATCCTCCCCAACCATAGCTGCCTAGTCACCGCCCTCTACGATCGCTTACAGGTTATGAGCTCGGGTCAAGTCATCGAGCAGTGGTCGCCGATTAGAGGGTGGTAAGAGTCATGGGAGTAGTGAGTTATGGGAGTAGTGAATCACTGTGAGGGAGAAGATGATCAAGACTTTATGGATTGCCTACTTGGTTTTAATGGTTCACCTGTTTGGTTTTGGACCTATGGTGATTATACTATCAACTCACTATAGCGTAGAGGTTGTCCAAGTCAGCCTCATATAAGGGGAGATGTATGAAGATGGCTCACGGGACGACTTACGGAAAAGCATTCGCTTTGGCCCTCTCCTTCATTTGTTTATTGGGTAGCTGTGTGTTGAGCGCTTGTCAGTCTAACGAGCGAGGTGAACAGACCAGGGACTCCAAAAAAGTCACCCCTCCTCAGCTAATAAAGGTCTCGGACTCTAAGGAAAACCTCTTGTTTTTATACCAAGATGAGCGAGGGGAAGAGCAGACAGCGATGATGCTCAATCAGATCCCTGAGACCGCTCGGTCCAAGGTTCAGGTCGTAGACCTGACTTTATCTCCAGAGGAGAGGAAATCGAGACAATTTATTCAGCTCTTCGACCTCCGTCAGTCGGGTCAAGGAGGTCAATATCCCGGACAAGTGATCAAGCGTGATAAGCTAGAGCGAGCGCTCGCCTCAGAGCAAGCCTTACCAGAGCAGAAGTCGATCATCCTATATTCAACGAATTGGTGTGGAGTCTGTAAAAAAGCGCGCCGATTTATGGAGGAGAAGGGTCTCGCTTTTGTGGAGAAGGATATCGAGAGTGATCGATCCGCAGCCCGTGAACTTCAAGAAAAATGTGAGCGAGCGAAGGTGCCCCTCGGAGGAGTCCCGATCATTGATGTCGGTGGTCAGCTGATGCGTGGATTTGATCCCAAACGATTGTTGAGTATGTTAGAGTCTAAGTAAGATCGTCTCCTGTCAAATGTCTTATGGCGGGTCATGAACGCCCACCGAATCATTACTCTATCGGAGGTAAGGAATGGACGAGAGCAGTCTCTCATTTGCGCTCACTTTAGGTGCGGGGGTGATCGGAGGGCTCATCCTCAATATCATGCCCTGTGTGTTGCCTGGCCTCTTTATGAAGGCCCGCAGCGTGCTGATGCAGCTTCAGAGCGGTCAAAATCCTCAAGACCAAAAAGCGGATGGCCTCGCTTACCTCCTCGGGAGTTTGAGCACTTTTTCGGTCTATGCTCTAATCATTATCATCCTACGCGCTTCTGGACAGAGCTTAGGGTGGGGTATGCAGATGCAGAGTCCCTACTTTGTCGGAGGGTTACTCCTCATGACCTTCCTCTTCGCGCTCTCATGCTTCGATCTCTTTGAGATTAATCTCGGCGTGAACTACAGCAGCGGTAAGTATAGTCCGCGTCTTAAATCATTTGTTGATGGTATCTTTGTGACTCTCATCTCTACCCCTTGCTCGGCACCAGTACTTGGGGGAGCAGTCACCGTCGCTTTGGCGAGTGAGAGCGCTTGGTGGGAGACCCTCTCTCTGTTTTGGTCGATCGGTTTTGGGCTATGTCTTCCGATCTTAGCGATGAGCTTCTTCCCCAGCGCTAGCCGCTGGGTTCCTCGCGCAGGTGAGTGGACCGAACACTTTAAGACCTTTGTGGGGGTCACCTTATTAGCGGCGAGTGTTTGGCTGTATACGATTTATATTCAGCTCATCCACAGCGATTGGGCCTTCATCCCCTTGGTGCTGATGGCAGCGCTCACTGGCCTCTTACTCTTCAAGCAGGCGAAAGGAAATAAGGAATCTTTGAGACCATCGAGCCTGATCACGGCCACTCTCTTGATGTTGGTCGGGGCCTACGCGCTCTACTCGTCTATGGTCTCCAAGGACCAAGCGCCGAGAGCTCTGTATGCGCTCTCCGCGATCGGTGGCATTTACGTCCTCTCTAAAGCATGGAAAGAGAGCGAAAAGCGGAGGCGTTATCTCCTTAATGGACTCTCAGCGGCGATTGTAGTAGTGGCGGTTGCTTGGGCGAGCCAAGCGCCTGTTGAGCATTTGAAGTGGCAACCCTTTGAAGAGGCTAAGCTGCAGGCGCATCTCAAGAAAGGGAAGCCAGTCTTTCTAGATTTTACCGCGGATTGGTGTATTAGTTGCAAGACCTTTGAGGGGATCTATTTAAACACCCCCTCGACTGCAGAGCTCTTTGAACGTTACGATGTTCTCCCATTACAAGCGGACCTCACCGCCCCCGAGAGCCCTCTATGGAGTTTACTAAAGAGCTTTGACCGTAGCGGGATCCCCGCGTATGTTCTCTATCAGCCAGACGGGAGTGTGGAATTGCTCCCCGAAGGACCTCCACTCTCCCTTCATGATCGCTTACTGACTGTAGGCGCTCAGCTCACATCTCAAGGCTCGCTTGAGGATTTCGACACACCTAAAGAGGCTTTATGAACAACGAGTTGATTGAACAATATCGCGAGCTCGCGAAAGAGAACCCTGATGATGATCTCTCTCAGTTCGCGCTCGGTCAAGCGTTGATTAACGCTGACCGACCAGCAGAGGCGGTCCCAGTATTACGTCATGTGACCCGCATTAACCCGAAATATACCAAGGCCTATATTCTCCTCGGTAGAGCGCTCGAGGCAGATGGAGATGAAGAGGGGGCCATTGAGGCATGGCAATTGGGCTATCACGCCTCTAATAAGCAAGGGACCTTGATGAATGCCCAAGAGGCGAAACAGCTCTTAGAGGCTCGCAATGCGCCGCTTACCTCTGAGGTCGTTGAGCTCTTAGGACTTGACGATGACGAAGCAGCAGAGTCTGAAGAAGATGCTAACCGAGAGCCCGATGAGGATGAGGTGCGTTGCATACGGAGTGGGCGAATTGGTAAGCGGATGCGCTTCGATCCCTTTGATGACCAAATAGGCGCTTTTATTATGGAGCGCGTCTCTCAAGAGAGCTGGGAGGGATGGATGGAGATGAGTATTAAGGTGATCAATGAGCTTCGCCTTGATCTCGGAGACCACAATCATCAAGCGCTCTATGAGCAGCATATGCGCGACTACCTGAAGCTACCCGACTCACTCTTTGAAAGCGATAGTGACAGCGACAGCGACCAGAGCTGAGCAAGAATACGAGAAGAGATGAAGAGACATAACCGATCATCATCAGGGTTCAGTATTAGACTGATCATCTCTATTATACTCATGCTGTTGACCATTTATTGGGCTGATGTCATGACCTTGATCGAGATGAGCCCTACCTCATCATTGGCGAGTCACACTTTGAGATCGATCTTTGTGATCTTGTGGCTCTTGATGTTCAGCGTCGTGAAGCAGGTCATCAATCAGCGTTGGTGGGACGGAGTGGTCGCTCGCCGGAGCGGTCGACCAGTACCGGCGTTGGTCAAGACGATCTCCTCTGCTTTGCTGTTATTTATCAGCGCTACCATTGTATTTACTACAGTCTTTGATCGCTCTCTCACCGGAGTCCTCGCTGTGGGGGGCGGGGTCAGCTTAATCATTGGTATCGCTTTGCAGAATATGATCGCTGATGTCTTTAGCGGTTTGGCGATTAATATTGATCAGCCCTTTAGGATCGGGGATTTTATTCATCTGAACAATCGGAGACTCGGAGATGAAGAGTTGATCGGTAGGGTCGTCTCAATCAACTGGAGAACCACCAGGCTAGAGAAGACAGATGGCACTTTAGTCGTCATCCCTAACAACCTCTTCTCGATGATGGTGTTAACGAATTTCTCTATGCCGCAAGCGGAGAGCCGCTTCGAGCTTTCCTTCTGCATCGATTTCGCCTCTGATGCCGAGCGAGTTCTCAAAATATTAGACGCCGCTGTTCTCTCAGCGCCGACAGTGCTCGCTCAACCAGCACCTAAAGTACGTGTGGACCGAGTAGATGATAAGGGAGTTCACTATCTTATCCGTTATTGGATCGACCCTCGTACGGGGTCTCCGCTCCGCGCTCGTCATGGGGTAAATACCGCTGTTCTACGTCATCTTCGCTTCGCGGGAATATCTCTCGCTTATGAGCGAAATGACATTTATTTCGCGCCAATGCCGGCGCGACAAATTGACTATAGTCAAAATCTCGAAGCTCTCGTGACAAGAGTGAGCCTCTTCACCTCTCTGCCAGCGGAGGGGGTTCAAGCGCTCTCTAAGTCTCTGAAGCCACACCTTCTTCAAGCAGGAGAAGTCGTTGTGAAGGCGGGTGAGGCAGGAGATTCGATGTATATTATCGCCGAGGGTCTCCTTGAGGTATATTTAGATTTAGAGGCGACGAGTGACAACCTCCGCGTCGCTAAGATGAGCCCAGGTGAATACTTTGGAGAGATGTCCTTGATCACTGGCGATCCAAGGAGCGCTACCATCGTCTCGGCGACAGAAGGGCTGATCTATGAAATAGAGAAGAACGCTCTTGAGCCGCTCTTTAAGACTTATACAGCGCTCCCCGACTCTATCGCCCAAACCGTCTCTTTTAGAGATCTGCATCGAGAGAATATCGTCGCTGAGGTGGAGCAGAAACTAGCCTCTGAGAGCAGCCAACAAGCAGCGAAGGAACAACTCTTACAACGTATGAGGCGTTTCTTTCAGCTTTAGTCTCAGTCCCATTGATACCCAAGCGCGAGGCTGATCGTTGGTGGGTGAACATAGGTCTCGAAGGTGTCAACGAGATAGACTTCACCCGCTCGCTCGAGCTTTTGATATGCCTCTTGCACCACTGCCTTACGATCGCTCACATCGGCCTTTAAATGCGCAACCGATGAAAAGGTATACGACCAGCCGAGCGCCGCTCGTAAAGTGAGCCAACGCTTTGGCTTAAGCTCTTTGAGTCGCCACTCCCACCCCAGCTCAACGCCGAGCAGATGGAGAGTCGCCTCGGCATCGATCTCGATGGGAGACCGATTTGATCGGGGATCTCTCTCATACTCAATACTTTCGCCAGTAATACCTTCGATTAAGGCCGCAGTAGAAGCGCCTCCCCCGAGGGTGACTAGGCTGTAGCCAATATGGGTGTAAAATCCAATGTTAGGTGCCTTCCAGCCTCCCATGATCCGCCACACTATGGAGTTTTGTATCGTGTCATTGATCAGCTGTGCGGTCGCCTCATCATAGGTGTCAGGGATCAGCATGATGACTTGATTTGAGAGCTCGACATAAGGGCTAGGCATGATCCCAATCGAGCTGAATAACCGCCATCCCTGATCGGTCTCCACCATCGCGCTCCCGCCGAGCTGTAGAGGGAGGTCAGAGGTGAGCTCAAGGCGAACTGAAGGCGTCGCTTCTAGAGACGCGACTCCTCCTCCGACTATCATCGTTAACGGAGTGATCAGCATAGTGATCATGGTCAGACTTAAAACCTTCTTCATCCCTGTTCACCTCTCCAGCGAAATTTCCTCATTGATAGGGCGATGAAAGAGAAGAGGAGCCAGTAGATCGTCGATGGTGCAGCGCCTTGTTGGCAGCCTTCGTCAGGGCTTTTAAGTACTGCAGCGCTCGCTGCCTCTACACAGAACCCCTCTACGCCACAGACACTCCCCATGCCACAGGCATCATCTGAGTTACAAGCAGGTAAGCACCGCTCTGTTTGGTTAGTAGGGTCTACACCGCACACCTCTCCATTAGAGCATGAGGTCTCTGCACCACATGTACCGGCTACGGGGATCATCATCTCACACACTCCTTGTGAGCCACAGCGCTCTCCCCCAGAGCACTCGGCGTCGCTCATGCATGGAGGAATACAGGCTCGATCGCCGGTTTGATTGGCGGGGGCACAGATATAACCGCTTTGACAATCGGCCGCGGCGAGACAAGGAGCGAGACAAAACTCTTGACCCCTCACTTGTCCACAGACGCCACCTGATCCACATTGGCCACAACCGCTCCCTCCACAATATCCATTGGGGAATAGACCCGTTAAACATGACCATGGAGAGGCGCATTCATCACTCTCTATACAGGCTTGACCGATGGTCGCTAAGTTCGTCTCCCCCTCTTCGCAGAAGCGTTGAGAACCACAGACTTGGCCAACGCCACAGTCTTGATCCCCCATGCATGGAGGCGCACAGACCGACTGTCCGCTTAGGCCTGCGGGAGCGCAGAGATAACCTGATCGGCAGTCGTTGGCCCCCGCGCAGGGCTGAAGGCAATATTCACGACCGGCGATTTCACCGCAAGTGCTCCCTGCCGGACAATCGGCGCAGGAGCTACCCCCACAGTAACCACCGGGGAGGGCGAGGCACTCGAGATCTTCACTACAGGATGTCGAGGTACAGGCGTCCCCTAGAGCACCCGCACACGCAGGGTCTGCCGCATCGATGTCTCCATTACAGTCGTTATCTTGGTTGTCATCACAGCGCTCATCTCGTGGTAAAATATCTCCTTGGCAACTTGACCATTGACCGCGGCTACAGCTCCTCATCCCTTGGATACAAGCGCCTATGCCAGCCAATTCTGCCGGACCGGTATAGCAGGCTTCAGTCATCCCCTCTTCACATTGAATACATTCGCTGAAGGCTCCCCATTGGCACTCGCTGTTGCAGAGACGGTTACGGTTTCCTGACTCACCACACCCCTCGCTCTCTTCAGCGCCAGGCTCACAGACACCTGCTCCTAAGCAAGCAGACCAAGTTCCCCACTCCCCGCCGCTGTTGCAAACTCGCTCTTCTCGACCACACTGACCACAGGGGCGGCTCTCAGAGTCGCCTGTGATACACTCTCCCATCACCTGACTCTCCACAACATAGAGGTCATAGAAGTTAAAGTCTCCTGCGTCAGTGGGGGTCACTTCTAAGAAGTAAGTCCCTGCGCTCAGCGCTGATGGAGGGCGTAGCGATTTCGATTCTCCATCGGGTTCAGCGGTCGCCGTAGCGATAAGCTCGAGACTCTGGTCATAGAGTGTCAAGGTTAAGTCACCACCGATGAGATGGGTCTCGAGGCGGGCGAGGAGCTCTACCGGGTACGCATAGCTCAGCGCAAACCAGTCGGGGTCTGTAGAGATACGGTCAGCGATTAGTCTTTGATCGACGACGGTCCCTTCGCGGTTGGTGTCATCATCCTCGCTGGGGTCATCGGAGCGTCTAGCCATAAATATATTGGCTGTGGTGGGCGTGTCTTCACCAAAAGTGAGCTCACAGCCTCGTCCACACTCTTGCTTATCGACCTCAAGTTTAGCGTAGACCTCGAGCCCTCCTAGAGCGTCTTCCATAGAAGGGAAACGACAGTCATAGGTGCGCTCAAAAATCCCGGCTGCAACAATCGCCGGGCTAACTATCTCTTGGATTTCCCAAAATGTGTCATCGCCAAAGGTGTCATCCTCACGCACGAATATATCAATCGTATCTCCTGAAGTGAACTCTCTATTATCGTCTAGTATGGTGACTGAGACCTCGCAAGGAACATTACTGTCACCTTCAATCATCTGGCTCTCGAGGGTGAGAGTGATAATCGCATCCCCCTCCTCTTGGCTCACGATTCGAGTGCTCGGTCGGGCCCAGCAGACCGATGAAATCATCATCAATAACAGAGCCATTCCATTAATTCGCCATGGGCGGAGACTTAAATAGCGCATTGAATTCATTTATTTACCTTCTCTTGTGAATGACATCGCTAAGAAACACTGTGACATGTGGTTTATAGATACACTTGATCTGTTAATCTTAAGGTGAGACAGACTCCACAAGCAAGGGTAGATCTCGCTGAGCGGAGGTGCTCTCCGCGCACCAAGCCAACTTGAGGTATAGTCGTAATGAGCGCAGGGAGTAAATGATGTCTAGTCATCATTACCTTTGGTTAGGTAATCCATACTTATGGTCAGGATTAGGCTTAGGAACGCTGAGCGCCATCACCTATCTCCTACCCATCCACGAAGAGAGCATTACGGCGGACGCTGAGCTGAGCGGAACTCTCTTCATCGCTCATTGTAGCCTCGTTTTAGGGGTCTTATTGTGGGCGATAGAGAGGCTCACCCCTCGGGTAATGCTCTCGCGACTCAAGGTCAGCGCCCCCCAACTCTCACCGTGGATTTTTTTGAGCGTCATCCACTTTACCTATATGGCCGAAGATCTCCGAGGCGCTACCTATAAGTTGAGTCAAGCGCTCGGCCTCGGTCAGTTCTCTTCATTGTGTCATTGGCTCACGGTCACTCCGCTGTGCATCTTCAGCCCTCTCCTAATGATCATCTGGTCTTCACGACCATGGTGTTTAAGTTCATCGAGAGATCAAAGTCATCACCCACTCTATGTGGCGGTCCTCCTCTTGAGCTGCATAGGGCTCACTATCCTTAATGAGTCACAGCTGGAGAGCGGCTATTATGGTGTCCATTTTTGGCTCACCTCGATCACTCTACAAGGACTCTATTTCGCGAGCCAGGCCTCTTCAAATATAGCGTCCCCTCTCTCTTCCCCTCTCTCTTTCCCTCTCTCAGAGCACAGCTCTCCAACTCTCTCAGAGCACGGGTCTGTGGGTAGTGCTCCTCTCCATATCATCCATCGACTCGCCCCGCTGATAGCGCTAGTCGTTCTTGTTCTTTCACTCTCTGCTTATCGGCTGAACCAGTCGGTCAGAGAGCGTTTGAGTCAACAGGAGACCGCTTTTGGTTTAAAGCTATGGAGGGAGCTTCAGCCTTGGGGATCTGATCAAGCGCTTGATCTTCCTAACGATCCTCGACAGCTGATGACGAGAAGAGATCGAGAGTGGCTCAATCCTACTGACCTGAGAGAGAGAGCCACTGACCTGAGAGAGAGAGTTTCGTCGATCACCCACACTGAAGTGATTCCTCAAGAGCCAGCACCGATCGTGATATTACTCACTATTGATTCTCTCAAAGCGGATTGGTTTACCTCCGCCTCTCCAAGAGCTGAGTTAGAGACGCTTCAGGGGCTTACTCATCATCAAGCGGCGTGGTTTAGTCCTCACATATTCTCGGCGTCGACCTCTACTCGGTTTACTTTGGGGGCGCTAATCTTTGGTCGCTACCCTAGCCATTTAATGTGGATAAGAGATCGAGCGACTCATCCTAGCTTATTCAAAGAGCGTCGCTCAACTCTATGGTCTGCTTTGAGCACGGCTCAGATCTCGACCACTTATCTCTCCACGGTGTCAGATGTAATCAGGGTCTCTAATGGGTTGGCGCGTGGGGTAGGGAGAGTGATCCAGCTACCTCCTCGCCCCGGCTACAAAGTCGCCTTTAGCCCAAGTGTGATCAAGACCTTGATCCCGATGCTCGATCAGGCTCTAGAGCGACCGAGTGGAGCACTGTTTTTCTCACATCTCCTCGACGCCCATCATCCCTTTAATGGAGGAGATCGACAGAGTGGGAGTCAGATCTCTCGTCACCTCTCTGAACTCAAAATAATCGATGAGCAACTCGCGTATTTGATAGAGTGGATGAAGCGCAGCGAATCGAGAGACCGTTTATGGTTAGTGATCTCCTCTGACCATGGCCAGGGGTTTGGCCGGCACCATGTGAGGACACACAATGGACCTCCTTATGAGCATCAGGCGAGAGTCCCGATGTGGGTTTATTATGCGGGGGGCAAAGAAGATAAAAGTCAGGGAGAAAACTCTCTACTTGAGTCTTCTGCGAGCGTTGCTCATGGCTTATGGACTCAAAGCCAATCATGGTCTTCGATCGATCTTCACCCCACGCTTCTTGAGCTCTTTGGAGTGGCTCCTAACGGTGACAGTCAAGGGGTCAGTTGGTGGCCTTATTGGCGTCAACTTAACTCGTCTAAAAGGTATAAAGTATCATCCTTAAAGTCTCTTGATCACTCTCATGGACCTCAATCTGACCTCACTTCGCTGAGAGCCTATCATCGCTTAATGAGCGACCGCCCTCTGCTCTCTGTCAACTGGTATACTCGAGCGATCTATGATCCCAAGCAGCACCTCAAGTTGATTGAAGACACCCGATCACAAACACTCTCACTCTTCGATCTGAAGCGCGACCCTCGAGAACTCACTAATCGCTGTGATCTCGAACAATCGAGATGTCGAGAGATGAAGGAGCGGCTTGATCTGCTCCTTCATTATGGAGGAGGTAGACAACCGATCGATTATAAGAAGTAACCAAGATAAAGTGACGACTTCGGCTTAAGCTAGCCTCAGAATGCCTCAGCGTTTTCGGTTTGAGTCTGTCTCATCAGCGCCCATACATCGATCGGCTTTAGCTCTTTGAAAGCGATCCCAAATCCTATCTCTCCTTTTAGCCATGCGATACGACCCGAGACTTCGACCACGTGCTCTACTGCGCTCAGAAAGATACGGAGCTCGACCTCTTCATTCATTTTGAGATTGACCTTACTCTCGATATACGCTCCACCGAGGCTGATATCCTTGACATCAACTTGAAAGGCTTTGTGTTCAATCATGAGCTCACCGCCTAAGTCGATGACTACTCGCTTAAACTGTCTTAAGTTTTCCATTGCTAACTCACACATAGAATAGGAGGGAGAATCTGACTCTATCACTTATGAAGGCATAAGTAACAATCTTACAAGTGCCCTGTAAAGTGATACGGTGATCAGCGAGCTAATATTAAATATCTTCTCTATGACAAAGATTTTGATTAAGATCTATCTCAGTAACAACATCAAAGGTGCTGTGTGCTTGTGCTACATGTACAATCACAGCCTGCAAAAGCACCGGTGCGAGATCCAACATGGCTCAAGTGAGGAGAAGCTATACAGATGTCGCTAATTGAAGTGCACAGTGATCAACAGGAGAGAGCATCAAAGCTCAAATTAATAGGGAGGCGAGACTTCGCCCTCAACATATTTTTTATGGTCATCATGATCTTGATAGGAGGGGGGAACGGACAAGTCGATCAAGCCTCAGCGGCTGACCCTCTCTCTCAAGTGCACGCTCATCTTGATAGCTCCGATCAATGTGGGCAATGTCATGGAGATGATATTAATGTAGCGGAGTCAAGTAAATGTCGTGATTGCCACCGAGATATCGACCGCCGTATTCGTACCGCTAAAGGCTATCATGGTCGTATTCGTGGTGAGATCAATTGCAATCTCTGTCACCGTGAACACCTGGGGTTAAATCATCAGATTATACAGCTTGATAAACGCTCTTTTAACCACCGACAAACAGGGTGGACATTGGATGGAAAACACGCTCAAACCGACTGTCGTTCTTGTCATACAGGACAGCGAAAGAGCGGTAGAGATAGTTATTTAAACACCTCTCCTGATTGTGACTCGTGTCATGGGAATTTTCATGGTCAAGGGATCTCTGCTCGTCTTGATCAGTGCCAAGAGTGTCATAACGCTTTCGGGTGGAAGCAGATGAACGCTCGTATCCGGTTTGATCATCAAGAACAGACCCGTTACCCACTTACCGGAGCCCATGCGCAGGTAGACTGTACTTCCTGTCACACAGAGCGAACCGATAAAGGACAGATTAAGAGCTTTGGTCCCATCGCGGTGAATGGCTGTGAGAGCTGTCACCAAGACCCCCACCCGCGAGGAATCTTCAATGGGATCTCTTGTGCCGAATGTCATGTGACGAGCAGTTTTCGTAAAGTGAATGGCTTTAAACATGCCAAGACAGGTTGGCCGCTGAGGGGGGCTCACGCTCGTCAGCGCTGCACAGAGTGTCACTCTTGGCGTCAATGGAAGCCGGCATCAAACGAGTGTGTAGAGTGCCATGAAGATGTACATAATGGTCAGTTTGGTGGTTCTTCTTGCGCCAATTGTCACAGCGAGCAGAGTTTCAGTAAACTTCGCTTTAATCATGATACTCAGAGTCGCTTTCCGCTTGTTGGGAAGCATCGTCGCGTTGAGTGCGCCAAATGTCACCCCCAAGGACGCTATAAGCCCTTAGCGATGGAGTGTCGTGATTGTCATATCGATGAAAACCCTCATGGAGATACATTCGGCGACGCTGATTGTGCCAAGTGTCATAGTCCTAAGGGGTGGAACAAGACCCATTTCGATCACTCGATCACGGGGTTTGCACTAGAGGGTCGTCACCAAGATCAACCCTGCTATCGTTGCCATCCGAATGGGACGGAGCTAGAAGATGATACTAAGCCAGAATGCGCTTTTTGTCACACTCAGACCATTCATAGGGGACAGTTTCCACAGAGTGACTGCGGTGAGTGTCACAAGGGTTCTCTATCATGGGCTGTTTCATTTTTTGATCACAGTCGCAGTCGTTTTGAGCTCCGAGGCAAACATCTCTCAGTAGCCTGTGATGGATGTCATAAGAGTGGACACTTTAAGCCGATTGACACCGCTTGTGGTAACTGTCATCAAAACTTTCACGTTGGTCAGATCGATAAGGCCTGTGATGAATGTCATGTGCCTGATGAATGGAGTATCGTCCCTTTTGAGCATAACCTGCAGAGCCAATACCCTCTTGAGGGCAAGCATACAGTCGTCGACTGCAAGCAATGCCACCTCAACAATCAGTACAGTCAGGTCCCTCAAGACTGCGCTTCTTGCCATTTAGATATTCATCAAGGTAAAAAAGGGCCGGATTGCGCTCAGTGTCATGGCTTGGATGGATGGGAGAGTAATCAAGCGATAGACCACACTTTTGGCGCCTTTACTTTAGGAGGAGCGCATGACCAACTCCCTTGTGAGCGATGTCATGGCGCTGACCGCAAGAAAGAGCTATCGGGGACAGGACCTGAGTGTGTCTCTTGTCACCGAGATCCTCACTTTGGCAGCCTTGGTCCTCTCTGCTTGGATTGTCACACTCAAGATTATTTCTTACCGAGCACTTTTTTACATAACCAAACTGGGTTTCGGTTGTCGGGCGCTCACCGCTTTGTCGCTTGTCGAGAGTGTCATCCGGGTCGTGTCTACGGCGGTCTGCCTAGAGATTGCTCCTTTTGCCATACGGATACTTTTCAGTCGACGAGTGGGGGCCGCTGTGATCACCCAGCGAATTGCCCCGATGCGCTTGGACGGTGTCAAGAGTGCCACACTTCAACCTCCTTTCAGCTCGCTCGACCCGGCTCTACTTGTGGTCTCTCATGTGGTGGGGGAGGTAGACGATGATCGGAGAGGTCTCATTACGCTGGGGAGTGGTCATCATCTTGGTGTTCGCTACTGAGTTGACTGCCTATGCTCAGACCGAAGCGTGGCCCAATGAGAGAGACCCCTATGGTCAAAATCTTGATGCAGGTTTCACCTCTCAGCGCAGGACTGACGGAGAGAGCGATGAATTGAGGCAGCCCTCTCTATCGCCATCTCGTCACGGTAGAGTTTCCACTCAGAAGAGCGCTTCAGCCAATGGGCGACTGTCACTGAGAAATTACCTCTCTACTGATACGAGTCAAACATATGACAGTCCAACGGTCTCTTTGAGCTTTCTTGAGGCCGACCTACACCTCAAGAACCTCACCGATCAAGGCTTACGACTCGATCTCGACTCCACCTTTATAATGGACTATACACAAGCAGCGGAGAGACGATTTGGCGAGACCGAGCGATTCGATCAAATCCGCAATCTCGCGTTGAGTCAAAAGGTCGGTTCGCTCTCTCTCTCTCTCGGTCGTCGCCTCATCACTCAAGCAGGTAATGCGTGGGTAGATGGACTTCAAGTGAGCTACCTCTTCGATCGTCAGAGGAGCGAGATTGGTCTTTATGGAGGCTTGAGTCCTGATCGATTTGATCGCAGCCTCACCCTTGATTATCAGGCGATGGGCCTGTTTGTCAGCGCTCATCGAACAGGCTTGGATCTCAGCGCTGCTTACAACTTGATCCTTTATAAAGGCGCTTTGGATCGGCAATTTATCCACCAACGGACTCATTATCGAATCCTAGAGGGTCTTTATTGGTCCAATTATCTCATTGTAGATGTAGCGGATGAACCCCAAGTCACTACGCTCCTTACAACGCTCGACTATACACCGATCAGAGCTCTTAACTTTACTGTGAATATGACTCAATATTCTTTAGAACAATATCGTAATCAAGCGGTTTATAGAGATATTATTGAGCCTAATCAGGCCCTCATCTTGGGGAATGAGGTCATTGACCTCACTTATCAGCGATTACGCTTCTCTAGCTCTTGGAGAGTCACAGAAGCGCTTAGGCCTTATCTTAGTGTGGAATTGAAGTCACGGGCGCAAGATGGTCGTAAAGCGACTATTTACGTAGCGGGTCTTCATGATGATGACCTATTCAAGACCAAGATTGAGGCAGATATACAGTTACAAGTTGCCCAAAACTTCAAGACAGATAATGTCATCTTCGCGCTCTCTCTGAGGAGAGACCTCTCATCGCTGATGAGCGTTGATGCGCGCTTAACTCACTTCACTGGAGAGACCCTTGATCAGGGGACTGATCGACAGCTCCTCTTTAATGAGGCGCAGAGCATCTACATGTTTGGGCTGAGCCTGATTGGTCGATTGACTCGCTCTCATCAGCTCCTCTTTACCTATGATGGCGTTTATGAGTCAGAGGTCGCTGACTATAAGAGTGATGAACCGATCACGATTCACACACTTAGTCTACTCTATAACTATCTCTACTGATAAAGTCTGAGCACTAAACAGTGAATAGTGCGACATTAATAGCCTAGTTTGGCGTCGTTTGTCGACTTTATAGTCTTGAATTACTTGACCGATCACACCTTCACAGATTAACTTTCTTCATAGATGTTGATCGCTCTCTCTGTTCCCTGCCAAGTAAGGAAAACCCCTGCTATGAGCACTGATGACCTTAAGTCTCGCCTCTCTTCTCCTCAATCAGAGAACCCCTTCCCGAAGCCTGCTCAACCGACCAGCCCTTCGCAGTCATTGAACCCTTTCGCACCCCCCTCAGGAGGCGCCAATCAGGGGCAATCTCAGCCAAGTCAATCACTGAACCCTTTCGCGAGTAGTGAGCCCAATGTCAATAGACCCGCGAGCGCCTCTCTGAACCCTTTCGCTCCCCAAGCATCACTGCCGGTGCAGAGTGAAGCGGCTCCTCAGACTCCAAGCCCATCGCAATCATTAAACCCTTTCGCGGTCTCATCTTCGACTCAAAGTCCTCTGTCGTCGATGAGCGGTGCTGGTCCCGCTTCACTCTCAGGCCTTAAGCCGAGCGGATCACTTAATCCCTTTGATAGTGGCGCTAGCGTGAATAGCGCTCTGTCGACTCCTCCGGCAGCGCCTTCAATGACCGGGAGCGCATCGCTGAACCCCTTTGACGCTCAGCCCGCTCAAGGACCTTCAGCGGTGGGAGGAGGGTCACTCAATCCCTTTGATGCTCAGCCCGCTCAAAATTATTCTGCAGTGGAGAGCGGATTTGAGAGCTCACCGGCGTCTAGTATTGATCCTCAGTCAGCCTTCGAGCAGAGCGCATTTGCCGCTGAGCCGATGATGAGCCAAGACTCAAATGATCAAGTGAGCGAGGCAGAAGCTGAGCAACTTCGTAGTTTGGCGCCGCTCAATTTCGCGCCTACTGAGATTCCTCTGAGCACTACACAGCTCCCTCCTGAGCTTACTGCAGGTCTCATCAACCGTAGTCTCGCGGTTTCTATGACGCTCGGAGCTGCTGGAGCGGCGTTACTTATAGGCCTGTTGATGGGGATTGTCTTTGATCAACGACGCGCCCATAACTACCGAGTTGATGCTTGGAATAATATTGATGCTCAACTCGCGGGGCCGCTGGATGAAGTGGCTCTCATTAATGACACCATTCAAGAGAGCCTCAAACAGCCGGTGATCAAGTGGGACCTGATTGAGAAACTCCCTAAGAAGCTCTCAGCAGTTCCTCCCACGCTCACTGCCACCCGTGTGCCCCTAGAGCAGAAGGCGGTCTTAGAGTTGAGTAAGCTCATTCATGAGGTCAATCTCCTCTTTGCTGATATTTCAGAGCATCGTATCCTCACTCTCTCCTCAAGAGGTGAGCTGGAGATGAAGGGTAAGCGAAAAGCCTTCGAGGCTTATAACTATTATGCTGTGGATGTGAGTTCATTTCTGAAGAAGTGTGAGCGGCGCGGGAAACTTAATTGTCGGCTCCCCAAGCCCGGCTCCATCCCTGCAGGTCGATTAGTCGCGATTCATAACAACAGACCTGACTCATCTGGTGACTTAGAGGTAGTGGTACGTTATGAAAAAGAGACCCTTAAAGCGGACCCGTCTTATTTAATACCTCTTAAAAAGTCGCAAGTAACAGGTTTTGGGAGCACACCGTCACAGGCTTATGCTTTACGACTTAAAGCATTGATGAGTCATTTAAAGAGTGTCATGAAGACGAAAAATGGTTTTGAAGACACCCTCAAGAAAAAGCGCGCGACCGAGAAGGTGTTTGCTCTGTGAAAATTGAACTGTTCTTGGGAGGAAACTCGGCTAGACTGAGCGCCTTCCCCCCAGGACGCTCCTCATCCATGGGAGCTCTATTCATTGGTATCATCTTTGGCCTGTGCCTTTATGTGACTGAAGTAAAAGCAGAGTCGATCACTGTCGCTCTCTTTGACTTATCTGCCAGCGATGAACCTATAGAGAAGAAGAAAACTCTAAAGCAAAAAAACACTGCTCAAGACTCTCTCTTTATGGAGTCTAGTGAAGCGGTACGCTCTTTCGCTGATGAGCGTCTTCGTATCGGTCTACAGAGGAATCTAATGGGTCAGTCTCGTTTTGAGTATATCGATACTCAAATGAGGAGCACTCTCCTCGATCCTGCGTGGAGTCCAGCCCCGAGTAATCTCGAAGAGGCGCTAGAACTTGGGAGAGAGCTAGGAGTAGATTGGGCGATTCAAGGAAAGATTAAACGCCTTGGTTCGAATAGCTATCGAATCAATTTATATCTCATCGCCTTGAGCTCTTCTCTGTGGTTAGATCAAGCTGAAACTCGTCCGACTGAGTCGCCTTTATTGGTGGACTTTAACACCATACCCACAGGTGAAATGTTGCTCGCTGAGCATATAATATGGGCCTCAAAGAGTGACCGATTGGAGCACCAACTAGACAAGGCAGGTCTACGTTTACTCTATAAAGCAGAGCAGGCTCAACTGAGACGTAAGAGCGCGCTGACCGCTCCGGTTAATGATGATGCACAAGAAGAGGCTGAAGCGGAAGATCAGATCACTAAAGAGCTGAGTCAACGCGAGAGAGAGGTTCAAGAATTAAGCGACGCGGCTCGTCGTGAGCTTGATGATATTCAAGCGAGGCTAGACGCCGAGCATCTGCGTCGTCAAGAGGAGGTAGAACTTAAGCAAGAGGCGCTCTCTGCAGAGGCCTCAAGAGCGTGGAGGATTTTAGAGGATATTTCAGGAGGAGCAGGTTTAACTACAGTCTCTGTCGAAGAGATCAAGCCACAAAAGAGACGGAGCGCTTCTAAGAGGAAAAATAAGAGGAAGCGAGCAGCGAAGAGATACCCGATCGTTAAACCAAAGAGGGTCACATGGGCAGAGCTCAATCGAGCGACTCGCAAGCTCACCGATATCTCAGATGAAGAGCACCGCCAATTGCTCCTTAATTTTATAAGAGCATATGAACGCACTCTCCCTGATTATCAGGCTCAAGTCGCAGAGGCTCGCCATCGGTTTACATGGATTAATCGTGGCACGATCGAGTGGATTCCGATTAGGGGAGGTCGGTTCCAGGTGGGGTCGACATTCCCAGTGGCCGATGAAAGGCCGATGCAGTGGATCGAGATCTCGGCCTTTGAAGCTGCAGTCAGTGAAGTGACGAATGCTCAGTATAAGCGCTGTGTGGATGCTAGAGTCTGTACGCCCCCTCACTGGGATGATAAGAGCTGTGAGATCTTCTCTGATCTACACTTAAAGCGAGGTGTTTTACCTGCCTCTATGAGACGTGGCGATATGCCGGTGGTCTGTGTAGATTGGAATCAGGCTAATCGTTTCGCGAAGTGGGTAGGAGGGCGACTCCTTAGTGAAACAGAGTGGGAGTTTGTTGCGCGAAGCGGTGAGAAATCATTTATTTATCCGTGGGGTAGAAATGCGGCACATTGTGGTTTAGCGGTTATGCATAGCGGGTCGGATAGCGGTTGTGGATTTGGTATCCCTTGGCCGGTCTGCTCAAAAACTCAGGGCAAGAGTCATATTGGCCTATGTGATCTCGCCGGTAATGTCTGGGAATGGGTCACTGATCAATATCGCCCCAATCATGAGCTCGTGCCACCCGATGGACGACCATTCACTGGTGGGGGACGCAAAGTGATTAAGGGAGGCTCTTTCTCTAGTAACTACAAAGAGCTATACTCTTCAACCCGTGGTCAATTAAGTCCTAATGGACGCTCTAACTCGGTGGGTTTTAGAGTCGCTCGACCTGAACAAGAAACTCGATAAATGAGGGGGTGAGGTGAGGTCTCCTAAGTCAAAACATCAAGGGAGATATCAGTGGTCCGAGATCCAAGAGCTTGTCCGAGTCTTAGCCCAAAGATATGATCGTCCTCAAGAGGGGGAGACTGAATCATCAGAGGGAGAGCTGATGAGTACGAGAGTGCTCCGTGAGCAGTCTTTACGGGCGACTAGACCGCTCCGAGAAAGAGATTCATCAAGGCCGATAGAGTCCCAAATTACACAAGATGAGCGAGCGGAAGCCCGTATGACAGCGATTGATCTCAATGACTTCCGTGAGGCTTGGAAGCGAAGTCAAGGAGGGGAGCTCTCACCGGCTGAGCTCTCACCGACTAAGTCTTCGAAACTTGACTCACCGGCCATAGGAGATCATCGCTCCGATCACCGACGAAGGGCAGATTTGGAGTCACTTCAATGGTCTGATCCATTAGTGAGGGGTGATCGAGCCGACCAAGTCGATCATACTAAGGCCTCTCCTAGCGCGAGAGAGGGACGCTCATCGCGATCATCCGAGAGTCCATGGGAACAGCTGCGTGATCATTTTATTATGCTAAGAGAAGCGCGCATACGGGCAGAGAGTTTGACGGAGCGGGCGATCAAAGTCGATGAACAGGAGTGACTAAAGAGTCAGCGTCGACTGAGCTCTCTCTCGGTCCCTCTGCTGAGCATTCTCGCCTCAGCGCTAGGGATTCCGAGTTGTACTAGAGCGCCGCGTAGTCTATGAGGAGGCAGGGAGAGCACCGTTGGCATGCCTCCAGAGACCTGAAACAGCTTAAGGAAGTTAACCCCGCTGTTGAAGGGAGCGGCGAAGGTCGCTGAGTCAGCATCGAGCAGAACAGCGATTTTGGCGAGTTCCTGTCCACGGAGAAGGAGATGGGTCTTGTCAAAGTTCATTTGAGCATCTCGAACATCGACAAAGACCACCTTTTCCGAGAGGGATATATATCCTTGCGCGAGAAAGTCTGCGCCTTCTTCAAGAGCTTTCGTTTCCTCTCCAACCTTCTCAAGCTCTCGCAAGAGATCAGAATCTAATCCTTTTGAGAGGAGCAAGAGAAGGACCTTTTCTTTAATCTGTGGATCTCGATAATCGGCTCGCAAAGCTCGATCCATCACTTGACCGAGCTTTGAAGGACTGCTTAGCCGAGTATCAACACACCATGCATCATGGTCACACCCGGGGTAAGGCTCATATCCTCCCCTAATCCACTTCGCTGCGCTAGCGAGTCCATCAAAGTCTCCATGGCAGAGAATAGTGTCCACTTGCTCTATTTGGGCAACGATCGTTGGAGTGATCATCTCTGGACACGCTCCATGCTCAGACTTGGTAGCGAGTATGAAGCGAGGGTTATCAATAAAGTCAGCATGAAACTCGCTATCATGATGATCAAGGAATAAAGCGAGTCGATCTCCGAGTTTGTCGATCAGCTTATGAGTCACCGATGGGTATTTACCGCTCGGCTTGGAGTGAGCGAAGGCGAGGTCAAGGACCACCACTCTACCTTCAAGAGAGCTCGGGTTAGGGAGGCTCCTCGGGGTAGCGATAGAGACCTTAAACCCTTCGAATGATCGATTAAAGATATGTTTCATGGGAATCCTAGAGTGATCATTATTGAGGAGGAACGCAGGCTCGTCCACCGCTGACCGCCCCACAGATATAACTGATTGGACATTGATCATCATTCATACATCGCTCCGAGCACCATCGTTGTCCTTGATAGGAGATACACGCTGATGTGGTGCATTCGGCATCATTCCTGCAGTCTGCCCCAAAGAGTTTTAGCTCGGTAGGTTCTCCGGTGCTGTTGTTGATCGTCTCTGGCGTTGGACCACAGACATAGTCTCCTTCGTTATCTTCAATACAGCTGAAGCCTCTAGGACAAGGGGTTGGTGCGTTAGGGTTACAGAAGTCGGAGCAGACGAATCGTACCTGATTGATCCCTAGGCAGAGCCTTGATAGACAGTCTGAGCCGCTACTGCAAGGGGCTCCAAACGATGAGCCTTCAGGCTCTTCGACCATCATTTCACAGTCAATATCCCCATCTCCTCTTCGGCAATTTCGATCACAGAATCCATCGCTCATAGTCGTACAATCAAACCCATTTGGGTCATCTGTGATCTCTGGTTCGACCATTGTAGGCCCGCTCACCTCGATACGATAGCGATTAGGGTCTGCGTTGGGGCTATAGAGACCATTAAGGATATCGCTGATAAATGTGCTATGAATGCCTACTAATGTGAAGACCGTCCCTTGTCCGTCGCCTCCTGAAGCTAAGCCAATGAGCGCGGTTCGTCCGCTATCTAGTGTGATCACTGCTGAGCCACCACCGGTGGTCGAAGCGATTAAGGAGTATTCGATAGAGGCTAGAGTGGTCGGTGTCCTCTCAGTTACTCTTAAGCGTCCTCCGCTTCGACTGACCCCAACCTCTGAGTCTGTGTAGTAGAGAGTCTCGACACTCTCAAAGAGGCTTGATCCGCGCAGGGGATCCAAAAATGTACCATCTAACTTCGGAGTCGTGAGCTGTAAAACCGCGAGGTCATAGGAGGCTGCTCCCGCATAGTAGCCGGGTTGGTTCATTCTTAAAGATTGTAAATGAGCTCGTGATTGACCGATCTCAGAGCTATTCCAAAGAGGATGAATACTTATAGCGGAGATCGTAAGACCAGCGGCCATTTGGTCGACAGGACTATCGAGATGAATGGTGTACAAACTAGGGTTCGTCTGGGTAATACAGCGCGCTGCCGTCAATGCATACTGAGCGCTGATGAAAGCTACGCTACACCTCATTGAGTCATTACCGAGCAGACGAAGCGCGCCCACCGCGGTTTGATTGGGTAAAGCTTGCTCGTTTGCCCCATTCGGTGGTGGTGGCGTCGGCGAGAGGGTCTCATCTTGGGCGCATGAAGAGATAAAGATCGCGCTAAGCGCGATCAATAGCATTATAGAGCTTTTGGCGGACTGAATGTAGTGTCTCATCATCATCTCTTTCGCACTCCGTTCTAAAGATTCTAGATCAAATAAAGCGAATGTCTCTAACGGCATAGGTTGGGTGCGCTAGATTATTGGTTGCTAATATAGCTCACCTACATAGTCTTCTTCCACACGATTAAGTAGAAATCTAACAAGAGTGAAGAGAGCGAGCTCTGATGCACACCGTTGACCCAACTCCAGTGACGACTCAACTCAGCCCACGACAAAGGCATCGAGCGATTGTTTCACTCTCTTTTCCTATCATTGGAGGGATGATTTCGCAAAATGTTGTTAACCTCGTCGACACGGCGATGGTCGGTCAAGTCGGGACAACTGCCTTAGCGAGCGTAGGTTTAGGGAGTTTTCTTAATTTTTTCTGTTCTGCCCTAGTGATGGGGCTCGCGGTCGGTATACAGACCCTCTGTGCGAGACAGAAGGGAGCTGGAGAGACTTTATATGCGGAGCCGCTCAACGCAGGACTTATACTCTCTACTCTGATCAGTTTACCGCTGACGATCTTTCTGATTTGGCAGACCCCAACTCTCATGGCTTGGGTCACAGACTCTCAGCCGATCGCACATCATGGTGGAGCCTATCTACAAGCGAGGCTTTTGGGGATGGTCGCTCTAGGCGCTAACTTCGCTTTTCGTAGTTATTGGAGCGCGGTAGAGAAGACCTCAATCTATATGATGGTGCTGATTATTATGCACATCAGTAATGTATTTATTAATTGGGTGTTGATCTTTGGTCACTTTGGCATGCCAGCGCTCGGTGTTGAGGGGGCGGGTTATGGCACAGCGATCTCTATGTGGATAGGGGTCTTTGCTTATAGTTTCTTAGCGATTAAGCATGCAACACCTCACGGTTTCTTAAAGAGTCTCCCAAGCAGAGATGTATGGCGAGATCTCTTGCAGATGAGTATTCCTTCGGGGGTAGAGAGGATGTTTTTTGCTTTGGGAATGACGATCTTCATGACTCTCATCGGATGGATTGGTGAGGCAGAGCTTGCCGCATCAAATATTATCCTGAATCTCTTCCTAGTAGCGATTCTACCGGCGATGGGTTATGGGATCGCTAGCGCGACCTTTGTGGCTAAATCGATCGGCGCTCAACAAGTGTCAGAGGTCCCAAAATGGAAGAGAGCAGTCAGCCTCTGGTCTCTAGGGACCTTGCTGTTGATCGGTTCTGTTTTTGGCATAGGGAGTGGGGAGGTGA
Source organism: uncultured bacterium (assembly GCA_943788935.1). GTDB lineage: Bacteria > Myxococcota_A > Bradymonadia > UBA7976 > VGTA01 > CAKZRU01. Next base: position 161,996 of record CALSSE010000006.1, read on the forward strand.
TCTCCATATTTACTCAAGAGCCTACTTCTTCCTATTTAGCAGAGTCTACCCTGCTGTTGATGGTCCTGTTTCTACCTTGTGAAGCGATCCATATGGTGACGTATCAGAGCTTACTCGGCCTCGCAGACAATCGTTTTGTCATGATGATCAGTCTTGGCATGCAGTGGGTCTTGGTCCTCCCATTAATCTATCTAATCTGTATCTCATGGGGATGGGGAGTCATTTGGGCGTGGGGTATACACTTCTGTGGTCGTGTACTACAGTTGATCTTTTACACTCTTAGATGGCATAATCGTCTTCGGTGTCATTTAGCGCATTCTTGATATACTGAATGGGTAAGGAACAGCGGATGACTTCATTCATCGATCACACAGCGGCTTATGCCACTCGACTCCGTAGCCTCGAGGAAATTGACTTACATCCATTGCGGGCGTTGATGAGTCGGGCTGTGAATGAGGGAGTGACACCAGGTCTCAGTCTGTGGGTTGGGGTCGATGAAGGTGCTATAGACGAGACCGGTAGACCCTTATTGACTGAGCGGAGTTTTGTAGAGGGACGGTTAGAGAGGCGAGAACTCTCGGCGATGGTGAGTGATGAGAGCCTCTTTGATCTCGCCTCGCTCACCAAGCCTCTCGCTGGAGGACGATGGTTCGCTCATCTCGTCGAGAAGGGAATACTAGATCCTAATCAACCCATTGGAGAGGTCGTGAAGTGCGAGGATCAGACCTTGGACCAAACACCCATTAAAAGTCTATTAAATCACAGCTCAGGCCTTCCTGCTCATCGACCATATCACCGTGGATTTACCCATGCGCGGCTTAATGGCGCCCCACCCTCACGTTTTAAATCTCGTGTTCGAAGAATGATTCGCGCGACTAACAATGAGTATATCCCCGGAGAGAAAAGCGTCTACAGCGACCTCGGTTACCTGCTTTTAGAAGAGATTTGTGAGCGATTGAGCGGTGATACGCTCTTAGAGTTTTGGGAGAGTCGGTCTCTTGAAACGCTTCACTTTACTCCTCTCTCAGAGATCTCTTCAGAGACGATAGAAGGGTCCGCTGAGGCTCAAGGGCAGTATGTGCCAACTGAGCTCTGCTCATGGCGTAAGCGACTCCTCCGTGGAGAAGTGCATGATGATAATGCTTGGTTGATGGGCGGTGTATGTGCTCACGCTGGGCTGTTTGGTCATGCTCAAGCAGTAGGCATAGAGGCCGCTCATTGGTTGAGAGCGATCAGCGGTGATCCTCTCCTTAAGAGTCCCTCACCAGAGGTCGCTCAGTGGATGACCGACTATCGACAGAGAGCGCCATTGAAGGGGAGCTTCGTCGCGGGCTGGGATACCCCTTCACCCGGGTACTCAAGTGCAGGATCATCATTTAGTCGTCATACGATCGGTCACTTAGGATTTACGGGTACTTCTCTGTGGATAGATATAGAGAGGCGAGTGATCGTGACACTCCTCACCAATAGGGTCTATGCTGACCGCTCTCGACAGGAGAGCATCAAGGGGATTCGTTGGCTTCGTCCAGCGATTCATGATGAACTTTGGCGTCTCCTCAAGGGGTGATCTTATCACTTGATATCAACGAAAGTATGAGAAGACGAAGAGGTCATGAATGATCCCTTTGCCGCCGAGTTTGATCCAGAGTGTGCTGAGCAGAAAAGAGAAGGCTAATATCCCAAACCATGACGCTGCTCTCACGAAGAGCAGTGGGGTATGTGGCTTAACATAACGGCGTTGGATGAGGTTAGTGACAATAATATGCAGGGCGATGAGGAGCAGGAGCTCAGGGAGCTGAAAGAGCGCAGCGACGCCAATGATCATATAGACTCCGATCGCTCTCTTCGCTTTGACCGACCGAGCTTGGCGAGCGCATGAAGGTTGAAATAATTAATCGTGAAATGAGCGATGAATGGTGCGGTGATTGACCCACGCCATACATAGAGGGCCCCGAAGGTAAACCCCATGACGGTAGCGCTCACCGTCCATGGCCAATGCGAACGTTTCGGTGGAATATGTAAGAGTCCAAAGATGAGACTCGCCCACGCCAAACCAGTGAGGTCTTGTAGCCAACCTCGAAAGACGATCTCTTCGCTGAGAGAGCTCATCACTGCTAGTCCGGTGAGAGCTAAGGATGACTGTGTATCAAAATATTGACAGAAATCATCATCTACACGCTTTGCCCACGTGGTGTGAGCTGAGAGCCAGCGAGAGAGTTGTACTACGATGAGCCCTAATACCACACCGAGGATGACATCCTCTTCAACGAGGTATTCCCGATCACTCAAATAGGCAGGAGGGTAGTCTTGGGAGAGCCATAAGGTCGCGAGTGGGTCGCCAAAATAGAGGTGATGAAAAGCGGCGATCCCGAGCACTAATAAAATATAAATGAGCATTAATGGCTACTCATGAGTGAGCCATTCTAGATAACTCTTCAGCTCGTCGTCTCGCCAAGGTTGGACGCTGATAAAGCGCAGTCGAAGACGTCCAGATTTATCGATGACATAGGTCTCAGGTAGCTTCTCTGTCCCATAGCGAAGGTGTTGCTTATCCTTGATCGATGGATCACGATAAACCTCCATAGAGAGAGCCTGTGGTCCCATGATTTGCTGTATCGCTCCCCAGTCTTCATCAGCGCTTAACGCCACTAAAGCGAAGGGGAGCCCTTTCATGTCTTGAGCGAGACCTTCAAGATCAGGCATCTCCTTGATACAAGGAGGGCACCAGCTCGCCCAAAAGTTAAGTAATACTACTTGGCCTCTATAGGCGGACAGTGACTTCTGTTCACCGCTAGCGTCTTCTAAGGTTAAGTCGAGTGCGCTCCCGACCTTATGATCATATGCTGAGAGCTCACTAACCTGTGCCTGATAGCGACGAGCGACCCTCGCCTCTGGGTTTTCATCAATGGTTGGCCGGTGAGCATGAGCGAGCGCAATAAGAGAGATGAGAATCACGGCGACGACGAGACGTTGACTGGTGGCAGAGGTTGAGCTGCTCATTTACGCTTCCCCTTCACTCTCTGAGTTTTTTGGTGCTTACGCTTCATCGCTGCGAGGTGACCTTGAGTCGCCTCTCGCTTAAAAGTTCGATAGAGCTCATATTCTTGGCTCTCGGGAGGGAGATTCAGATCAGCGGCCGCCTTGAGCATAGTATTCGCCTCGAGGTACTCTTCTTCATTAATCGCGATCTGAGCGCGTAAGAGCCAGCCTTGAGGGATATCAGGACAATGAGTAGTGAGCTCTTCCAAGAGCATCCTCGCTCCTTTGAGATCATCTTGCCCAATCCTTAACTCGGCCCATTGGAAATATCCTTCAGGTCGGCTTTGGTCAAGTTGGATCGCCCTCTCTAACACTCCTTCAGCGTCAAGGCGACGGTCTTGATCGACATAGCGGAGGGCCAGGTGCAGCATGAGGTCATATTCAAGTCGACGCTCTTCTTCACCGAGGTCACTGCTCACCTCACGGTCAAGCTCGGTCACCTCACTGACCGGTGTTCGCTCTCGTCGGGCGTTAATCCATAGCGGCTTAAGTTTTAAGATCGGATCAAAGTAATCGATCTCTTCGCGAGAGACCTCGACGAGTCCTGCTCGCTCATGAAGGGCGGCGACCTCGTCTTCCTCGTAAACGTGAATCCCTAGAGTGTCATGATCATCGGGATGATGATTCGGTCCGACCCAAAATTGGTAGCGAATCACTCCGCCATCCTCTAGCACTCGTCCTAGCTCTCCAAAATAGGCGCTGACCACATCGGGCGGGAGGTGAGGGAGGACCGAGTAAGAGCAGATGACCTTAAAGCTCTGATCATCAAACTGGCGGAGTTCAGCGCCTGAATTAACCACAAACTCAAGATCTTCCACTTCGCTATGTAGCTCTTGTGCTCGCTCGATCATGAGTGGAGAGACGTCTACGCCTACCGCTCGATCAAAGTGGGTAGCGAGCGGTGCGGTCATTCGACCGATACCGCATCCTAGATCAAGGAGAGCGCCGCTCATCTCTTCGCCAAGCAGTGGCTTTAAGCCTTCGATAAAGTGGGCGCAGTCTCTCTCGGCAGAGGCGTGGTAGCTCTCGAGGTCGGCCTCTTGTGTAGCGGCGACCCAATAATAAGGATCAGCTTCTGCGCGCCGATCCCAATCTCGCTTCATCTTTTCTTGTATCTTCATGCTTCCTCTAACGGCGATTTCTTATAGGGTGATTAGGGCGCTGAAGGTATACGTGGTTCGGCTGCGATTGTCAGTCTCAAAGTCAAAAAATGGTAGGGTTACTCGATCACCATCTGAGGAGTAAAACCTATCGTTAGTGGTCATTGATGCTGAGAGAGAGAGTCTGTCTAAGAACCGATCCTCTTCTTCTTGGCCGCTGTCGCCGAGCGATTCGTTGAGCGCTTGCTGAGCTGCAGAAGCAGTTCGATTAAAGCCATAGATGAAAAAGAAGCTCGTCCCGTGAATCAGTGAGCCGACTTGCTTACCCGATTGAGCGTAATCCGAGGCGAGAGGGTCGGCTGTAGTGTCAGGGAAGCTCGTCGCTAATAAAGAGCCAAACATCCGGTATGTGACCCCGGCGCGTAAGCCACTGAATAGGGGGTATTGCATATTGATCGCTCCTCCCCAGTACATAAGATCATTGGGACTCCCCAGGTCCTCACCGCTGATCTGACAGGCTTGAGGAGTGAGGGAACAGTCGATCTGAATCGTAGGGTTATCGAGGACATTATATCCCACAAAGCTCGTCCCTTGGATCACTAGTTTAATGGGCGTCGCATAGATGAGGGAGAGAAAAGAGGAGAGGTATGTCTTAACCCCTAACGACCGAGACTGCATACTAAAGGGGATAGAACCGTTGACACCTAGGTTGGCGCTGAGCTTAGGGATCAACGCGCTGAGGCCTGGAATCGTCCAACCGGCACTTACTGTGGCGTCTTGGACATAAAAACGATTGGGTTGGGTAGTCGCCGCAGGGATGATTCCTGCTCGGTTAAAACCTTCGGAGAGGGCTCGCGTGAAACCTACTCCCCCTGAGAAGAAAAGTGGGGGGAGGTTTGGTGAAAATTTCCAAGTATAGCTAATGCCACTATTGATATTAAGTAAAGACCACCCAAAGCCATCGGAGTCGGAGAGTTGGTATTGTGCTGCGGCTTCACTCCGTTCGTTGCCCACAAAGTTACTGTGGTTCCACGTTATCCCTGTACTCACGGACCCGATGAGAGGGTAAGACTCGCTCGTTCCTTTCGCATCAGCGAGTGAGAGAGAGATTTGGCTGAGGACTAAGAGAGTCATGTAGAGAAGCGATACACATCGCTGGAGACGCTGTAGTGGTGAACTTAGTACCATATCGCTTGATCTCCTCGCTTTACAGCGTTTAGAGGTTGGTGGTTACGCTGAGGGATGAGCGCATCATAGCGGACAGCCGCTTTAACGAGGCGACCTTGAACTTCGACTATCTCCAAGATACCGATCGGTGTCTTCAGTCGCTCAGGGGGAAGGTTTGGTAAGAGACAGCGCTCAGCATAGCCATCTCTAGCGAGGCAGCGAAGAGCGGCTCGACGGCAACTAAGCTCTTCTTTACAGCACATCTGCTCGAAGCCTCCACAAGGCTCAGGAGGTGGACGGCAGACGCTCTTCCGATCTCCGCTCTTCTCATCCAAAAGTTGTACACACATGAGCGGTTGTTGGCTGGTGACTTCACATGAACCTCGAGTTGTTGTTTGACAACAAGGTTCATTGAGATGACCACAGATCTCTCCATCTTCAGCACCGCTTAACTCATCATCATCATCAGAGCTCTCCAAGAGATCAACTGAGGCTGCAGGTGTACTGAGGGCGATAGGGCTACCATTCTCTGATTGAGCAGCAATTGCTTCATCTCTTAGTTTAATCTTTGTAGCCTCATACTCTCGTAAGCGTTGTAAATAGGTGGGTCGATAAGCTCTTTGACGGGGAGGCCCCAAGCGAGAGGCTTTAAGGAGTCTACCTTCCCAAGGCGCTGCAGTATGTATGAGAGAGGAGCCTTGGGCTTCTTGTTTCGCACCTCTCCTGCGTCGACGAGACTTTGAGGATCGTCGTCGACGCTTTAGCGCTCGTTTCTCCGAGCGAGCGAGCTGCCGAGCCTCAACGGGCTTAGGCTCTCGAGAGGCGAAGAGATAGATGTGACGAGGAGAAGTCAAGGTCTTACCGATCCTAGTGATCGGGCGCTGTATATCAACGACTGTAAAAAACAGCTCTGGTTGCTCGATGTCTACTCTCTCATCGTAGGGGGAGTTCTGAGCATAGAGAGCGGGGCTAAGGCCGATGATTATCAAGAAGACAAAGCCTTGGAAGAGACTCCAGTCAGAGCGCTTATAATCCATCTCTTTTTTCACAGAGAGAGGGACAATCGTCTCTTGATTTAGCGTTGTTTGATGCGGTGGGTTAGTGTTTTTCTGTCTTTGAGACGCTTTCAAGCGGGTCTCCCTCTTGTGGATCATGACTACTTGATTTACTTTCATTTCATATGCAAGACACATAATGAGCGGTCTTGGTTGAGATTTTTGCAATATTGAGGCACTAACTTTAGACTTTATGATGGTAAGACTTAAGTTAAATATCAAGCGATCTCAGCAATATATACCGCATGATGGCCCACGCAGATGATAGAATTAATATCAGTCACGATCACTATTTAAGATAAGCAAGAATAAATATATGTGCAAATATGAGCGAAATACTCGCTTAAGCAAGATTAATCTAGCTTCACGGCGATCACGATACAACCCCCATAGCACCTCCAATACACCTCTGAGTAAATCGATGAAGCAGCCGCCCCTAATAGGATCTCAGATACTGTCTTTCGCCTCGTCTCTGGCCATGACGCTCTCTCTTGCATGGGGAGGAGTTAATATCGCTCAGGTTCAAGCTCAGTCTCCAACGACTGAGCGAGAGAGCGCTGAAGTGATAGTGAGTCAACCCTCCGAAGAGAACAGTGTAGCACGAGACGCTAAACAACTCTCCTTAGAGCGAGTCTTGACTCGATTCGCTAGACGAGCGACTGAGCAGCTGCGACCTGACGTTCGCAACGGACTCATCCGAGTGATGGTCGCTACAGCTCAAGGGAAATCGCTCGACCAAACGACTCGTCAAGCGCTCGCTGCTTCCCTCGCTCATAAGATCGCTCAACAGCCTAATATACTCATCCTTGAACCTGATCATGAGCGTGCGGTGATGGCTCGGTTTAGTGAAACAGGACTTGAGTTTACAGAGAACAGAAGTATCTCAATCGGCCAGCATACTGGTGTTCGTTATGTGTTAATGCTGACCGTTTCAAATAGTGAGAGTCCAACGGGGATCAAGTTGAAGGCCAAGACGGTGAGCGTAAAGCGCCGGGGTTCTATCAAGGCATCAGAGAGTGAGGCGGTGGTATCCATGGAAGAGATTAAACGTTTTCAGAAGGCGACTGTTTTTTATGAGAAACGCTTAGAGGCTACATGGCGATCCGCTCTGATCCCTGGTTGGGGTCAACTCTATCAAGGACGAACCGGAGCGGCGGTCGCATATATGAGTCTCACCGCAGGATTATTGATTGGTGGTTTCGCTGCGACTCAAGCGGGTGATGAGGCGGCGACCCAATATCAGAAAAATACCGTAGACAAGGTTTATTACCGTCAACTCGCTAATAATCACTATGCGAGAGCTCAGATGATGTGGGGAGCGCTCGGAGTCACTTGGATCTCTTCTACATTATCTGCTTATCTACAAGGTGAGGATAAGCCTCGGCTTCAACTCAACTTTGATCCAGAACAATCTAGCTTTAAGCTCTCAGGAGTGTTTTGAACATGCGTACATTTACTCCTCTACTCAATCTGTTATTGATGACAAGTTTTCTTTTAATTTCAGGGCTTAGTGGGTGTCAGACTCCGCTTGATGCGACTAATCCTTTTGATCCTGAAGCGAGTATTGAGACACAACAGAGCGCTTCAGTGAGAGGAAGAGTCATTCTGCCTGAGCAGCTCAACCAGCTCATTGAGCGAGTGTCGGTCTCTTTGAGGAAACAGAGGGAACTTAGCACCCCGTTTCAAGATTTTACGCTCGACAGCACAGGAGCGTTTAATTTTATTGAACTACGTGAAGACCGATATCAGCTGACGATCTCTCTTGATGGCTTTAACACTGAGCGACTCTCCCTTAATGTAGGGATTGGAGAGCTCGTTGACTTAGGTGATGTCTCGCTGAGTCCGGTCGTCTCCGAGGAGACCGGAGAGGTCTCTGTTGGTGTTATGGGGACCGTGAAGCGGGCGTTGAGTCCTGAAGATGATCAAGGAGGGATTCTGATTGAAGCGATCGACACTCCTTTCGCTACAGTGAGCGCTAGTGATGGACGGTTTTATTTGGCCTTACCTCCTCGTGAGCACACATTACGCTTCAGCTCCCCACATTATCAGAGCGCTCGACAGTTCTCGGTGAGCGTAGATGCAGATCGGATCACTAGACTAGAAGAGGTGGTGATCCTCGAGCCTGCAGCGAGCCAATTGAGGGGAAGCGTCAGTTTAGATGGTCGTACCTCCGATATGCCGCTCTCTAGTGTGGTAGTGAGACTCTTGGATCGGGAAGACTCACCGGTCGCCGAGGCCTTACAAACCACCACTCTCGACGAGTTTGGGAGGTTTATCTTTGACGAAGTACCGGTGCAACAAGTTTGGATCAGCGTAAACTGTGAGGCTTTCTATCCTCAACTGAGACCGGTGCTTGTTGATGTAGGTCAAGTCGCTGAGGCCGGTCACTTTGATCTGCGATCTACCCCAAGACCTATTCCACCGACATCAGCTCCCCTCCGTGGTCAAGCGATATTTGCTGATCGAGATACTCATGAGGGGCTGATTGTCGAAGTGAGGCGCGCTAGTGTTTTAATCGCCTCCGTAGGTACAGAGGAAAGCGGTGAGTATGCGCTCAATCTCGATACAAATGATTACCTGCTATCATTTTCGGCTCCTTTTTATCTCCCGCAGAGTCTTGAAGTTGTCTGGGATGAAGAGGATCTACGATTTGAGGTAGACGGTTCTCCGCTGAGCGGTCGAGAGCCGATCATTCTTGAGCCAGAGTTGTCGGCTCGTCTTGAAGGCTCCCTCTACAGCCCTCTCCCATTCATCGACCGAGGAGCTTGGACTGAGGTCAGCATGTTGCGCTTGATCGGGGATCGAGGTGTCATGGAGATGAGCGCTGATGAGGAGGGCCATTTTGCTTTTGAAGACTTACACCCAGGTTTATATGGCTTAGAGGTAGAGGTGATCGGACATCTCCCTCTTACGAGGATCTTTGACCTCTCCACAGGAGGTTTGGTTTTAGAAGAGCCGATCTCGTTGATTCCGCTTCCGCCAGAGGTGCCCGCTTCTTTGAGAGGACAGGCTTTCCTCGCGCGAGGACTCGTTGGAGATGGTGACTTGAGCGGTGAACATGCTGATATCATAGTGATCGCCCGAGAGATCCAAGAGAACTTCATCATCGCGGTCGATGTGGCGGGCTCGGCGGTGACCAACACCGCCGGTGGATATCAGATCTCAGTCAATCGTAACAATTATAGACTCTTCTTCAATAAAGATGGCTATGTGCCACGATCACTCGACGTCTTTTGGAGCGAAGAGAATGTGCGCTTTGAAGTAGAGCGTATCCCAGAGGGAGGGACTGTACCTGAGCGTATTCCCCTTGACACATACACCGTTCTGCTAGGGCAAAATCTTGGTGAAGAGGGTGATGTTGATCTCGATGGAGTACCCAATGGGCTTGATAATTGCCCTAATCTCTTTAACCCTCCAGCTGTTTTCGGCGGAGAGCAAGCGGACCTTGATGGAGACGGTGAGGGGGATCTCTGTGATATCGATCAAGATGGGGATGGGCTCAGTGATGTTGAGGAGAGAGGGTTTAGGTTAGACCCTAGAGATTTAGACACTGATGATGATGGACTCAGCGATGGGCTTGAGGTACGGGCGCTTGGAACCGATGGTAATGATCCTGATACTGACGGTGATGGGAGGTCTGATGCTGATGAGCTGAGTGACTCAACACCTGCGGAGAATACCCTGATCGACCTCACGCTCTTTGATACTAACGAGGATGGGGTGATCACTCAGACTGAAGCCTTAGCTGGGTCGATGATCCCCGCTGATTTTGACGGGGATGAGGTGATTGACGCGCTAGAGAGTCTCTTAATCGACAGTGACGGTGATCGAGCGATGGATCAGATCGATGGTCCAGGCCCCGAAGGTGATATTGATGGAGATGGATTTAGAAATGGGCTCCGCGATGGCGATGGGGTGTGTCTTGATCCTATCAGCTGCGACCCCTGTTTAACGACCCCAGACATGATCGATATAGAGCGTTCCACGCCTGACCAGCTTATTCCCCTAGATACTGATGCTGATGGCTTTGGTGATGCCTGCGATCTCGACGATGATAATGATGGTGAGCCCGATGAACAAGATGTGTGTAGATTAGTCGCCGACCCTGAGCAGCTTGATACCGATCTCGATGGTCGTGGAGATGCCTGTGATCTCGATGATGATAACGATGGTCTAGACGATACTGTCGAGAGACTACTTCAGAGCTCTACGATCTCTCCTGACACAGACAACGACGGGGTGAATGATGGAGATGGGGTAAATGTTTTAGACAATTGTATTCTTGTTAGTAATCCAGAGCAGTTAGACCGCGACCAAGATCAAACAGGTGATCTCTGTGACACCGATGACGATAATGACGGGATCTTGGATGTTAACGACAATTGCCCACTCTATGTTAACGCTGACCAGTTTAACACCGACCAAGATGGTTTTGGAGATGTCTGTGACCTCGACGATGACAATGATGGGGTCTTAGACAGCGCTGATAACTGCGCTTTAACCGCTAACCCAGATCAAGCAGATAACGACCTTGATGGCTTCGGTAACGGCTGTGATGCTGATGATGATAATGATGGTGTCTTAGATGGTGACGACAACTGCATATTCATCTTCAATCCTGATCAGCGCAGCACTCAAGCCGGCGGAGGATTGGGGGATGCATGCTCCTTGGATATTGATGGCGATGGGATCGTCGATGGTCAAGATAACTGCCTAGAAGTGTTTAATCCTGACCAACGAGATATGGATCTCGATGGATTTGGTGATGTCTGTGATGTAGATCCCGATGGAGACCAGCTCGAGAGCCTAGTAGACAACTGCCCCTTTGTCTTCAATCCACCGCTCCCCTTAGACGAGCCTAATGCAGAGGGAGAGGTCTTCGCTCAGCTCGATAATGATGAAGATGGGATCGGAGATGTCTGTGATGATGATGACGACAATGATGATGTCCCCGATGAGATTGACACGTGCCCAGACGACCTCAACGTAGGCACTGATCAAGATCGAGATGGAATAGATGATGCATGCGATGTCTGCATAGATAGCTTCGACCCATTGCAGCGGGACAGCGATGGAGACGGAGATGGCGATCTCTGTGATGAAGACATGGATAACGATGGAATCATTGATTCATTAGATAATTGCCTCACACGATTTAATCCGGAACAGCTTGATTTAAATGCTGATGGGGTGGGAGATGCTTGCGCGAAGCACTTCACTAATCGTCTCACCGATCGTGACGTGACCGACCTCGCTATTTTTGGTGATGAGCTGTGGGTCGGCTCAGAGAGTGGTGGTTTCACTCAGTGGCGTTGGGACACAGAGCTGAATGAAGGCATGGGAGGCTATGTATCACGGAGACTCACGACAAGTGAAGGGACACCAAGTAATCGTGTAAAAGAGCTTGCGTTCACAGGTGGAGGTGACCTCAAGGCGATCACCTCTCAAGGTCTAGTGACCCATTACGCGGCGAGTGATACTTGGGATTTGATCATGTTTGATGAGGCTCCCGAGCCATGTCGAGGTGATCAGCCAGTGATCCCTTGGGCAGCGGCGGTTGACCTGGATGTGTATCGTACAGATGACACCATGTATGTAGCTTTCGCTGATCGAGTTGTTCGCTATCGAGGTGGTCAATATACATGTTGGGTGAGAGGGGAAGACCTTCCAGACTTCTCTATCAATGGTGTAGATGTTAACCCCTACAATGGAGATGTGTGGGTGAGTACCAATGGGGGAGCCTATCGTTATAATCAGCAGTTTGGTTGGCGAGGGTTTACTCGTCCAGTGCTCAGGAGCGACTTGGTCAATCAAGTCGGCTTCAGCGATGATGGTAAGATTTGGGTACTCTCTCGCGGTAATAGTGACAGCTACGTTACTTTATCGGGGATACAAGGAGAAGTGTATGAGCAGTTCACGGGGTGGCCTGCGGTCCACGTTATGGCAGAGATTACCGAGTCTATTTTTGGTGTCATGAGTCCTACTGATAATGTGTGGGCTTATGAAGCGTCTCGATCAGGACTCGCTAGCTACAGCTCAGTGGGGACATTTCTAGAAGATGAAGTCCAGTTCCACCCATCACCTCTCAATAACCGAGGGGCACCTCTCATTATTGGTCCTCAAGGTCAGCTCCTCCATCAAGGATACCAGCTCGGTGTTCTCCCTTTTGGCGAGGACGAAGAGCCGGAGATCATTAATATGGGTGAAGAAACACTCTCTCCAGTCGGTGAGGTGAGGTTCGGTGACTATGTAGGACCAAACAGTGACGCTACCCGCTCAGACTATCGACCAGGGTTAGGGATGTGGTCTGCGCATCATTATGGCCTCAAGCTCAATGAGACTTTATATCAAACGTCTAATGATCTCCCAGGTGACCGAGTGAGAGATGTAGCTATCGACGCCCAAGATCAGGTCTGGATCGCGACCGCCACAGGAGTCGCTCATCGGCGCTCTGGTCGCTTTTATACTTATTATCCTGGGAGCAGTCTTGAGGAGGAGCTCGCCGGCGGACGTCCCTATAATCCGAGCGCCAATCATGTCTATGCTACGGTTGTTGACCGAGAAAATCGAGGGTGGTTTGGTACAGAGGGAGGAGTCTTTTACTTTGATGGGGTCGCGGTCCGTGAGGTGTTGATCAAAGGAGGAGGCGCTATGCCTGCCACCTATGCTCTTTACATTGATGATGATGGGGTTTTATGGGCAGGGACTTCTAAGGGACTCTATCGTCGGCAGCCGAGGACTCGTCTAGAGCTCGTCTCTGATGAAGCGCCGATGGACTTCATTCATGTCTCATTGATCCCCAACCATGAGCCACTGGTCACTCAGTTAACAGGGAGCTTTGATGCTCGTCTGTTCGCCGCGTCTCCCCAAGGTTTATTTGTCCGCAGTGCTGATGGTTCTACCCGACAATATACCTCAAGAGATGGTCTACCTGCGACTCGAGTCCATGATATCTTTGTGATTAATACTCGACCTGACGCTTTGGTGTGGGTCTCTACGGACGCAGGTCTAAGTCAATATGTGGAGGCATTGCGTGAGTTAGACTTGGAGCCTCAGTCTTCGGTTGTTCCTAACCCTTATCCCGAACTGCGTGTAGATGAACACGGAATCACTTGGATCAGTCTTGAAGGTGGTTACTTTGAGGGAGCACCGAGTGACCCAAGCAGCAATGGAGTCTTCTTATTTCCCTTTGAGATTAGTCAGACTGAGGTGAGCAAAGGGCAGTGGGCTTCTCTTAATGGTGAACCTACGGTCGATGAAGAGTCCGCTTCATTCCCTCAAGTCTTTGAAGGGATCAGTGAACTAACTAGCGCTCTCTCTACACTCTCCGTAACCGCAGCGGGGACCATCGATCTACCTCGCCAAGCAGAGTGGGAATTGAGCGCGCAAGGTGATCGACTTGAGCACCACGCTCTCTATCCATGGGCAGAGAGCTTTCCGTTTTATGAAGGGACTAGTGCAGTGGGGGTAGACGGTCTACGTTGTGAGCGAGCGATCTCTGTAGAGTGTGGTGGCTCTTTGGCGGAGGTAAGCTCAGCTCCGCTTGGACAGACTCCACAGGCGATCATCGGAGTAGGTGGTAATGCTGCAGAGTGGGTGAGCGACGCTAATGGCTATCGCTTGGTCGGTGGAGGAACATCATCAAGTTCTGATTACCTTCGCCTCTCTTCTTGGGTCACTGATGACTCAAGTCAACTTAATATTCTTGTCCCTGCTGACTCACGAGGAGCTCGTCTCTTGATTCGTAGCCGCTAAGCTGAAAATCATTCAGTCAAAGCTGTTGATGGCGACGCTTAATGACGCTCGCTCAGAAGACTCGCTATCGAGACTGTCAGTCACTGAGAGCGAGCTGCCCATTTATCTTACATATGCATTATGGTGTCGCGAGTCGATTGTAGTCTCGTGAAGCCTCTCTCGACTTCTCCTTGTACTTTGTATGGAGGTTACATGACTCAACATGACTCAACTCTTATGAGAAATTTACTCAGCCAGAGCCCCGAAGAAGCCGCCCGCTCTTTGAGAGCTAAAGGGATCCGTCGTTTCTATATCATCACCGACTCTAAGACCGGAGACATCAGAGTGTCACACCCTGAGCTCCACGAGGTGAGAGATGCTTTAAGCGCAGACCAAAGAGACTATGATCAACATGAGGGGATCTTGTGTGAGGTCAGCGCGGTCGCTGATATGATACATGGCGCATTTATTCATCGTACCTGTCGCGGGCAAGGGCAGGGAGGGACTCGGTTTTGGCGCTATTCGACTCTCATGGACTATCTCAATGATGGGATTCGCTTAAGTCGCGGGATGACTCATAAGAATGCTCTCGCGGGCTTATGGTGGGGAGGTGGCAAAGGGGTGATGTCTCGCCCCCATGACCTCGACCGAACTCAGCTGTCGTTAAGAGCTGAGATTTTTAAAGAGTATGGTCGGTTTATCAGCTCTCTTCGTGGATGTTATATCACCGCTGAAGATGTGGGGACCGCCACTGAAGACATGGCAGCTATCTTCTCTGAGACTCGATTTATCACCTGTATACCGCGCTTAAAAGGGGGGAGTGGTAACCCCTCAGCGATGACCGCACTCGGAGTAATTCGAGGGATGGAGGCGGCCCTTGATGTCAGCGAAGGAGCCCTGCGCTCAGGGCAAAAGCCGAGCTTCACAACGAGCCCTTTGAGAGATAAGCATATCGTGGTTCAAGGGACCGGGCATGTGGGGGAGGTTATCATCGATTTAGCGCTAAAGTCGGGCGCTAAAGTGACCGCTACTGATATTGACCCGATCCGTCTAGATCAGCTCCGTGATCAGTGGCATGGACAGGCGGTCGAGCTCATCTGCTGTGCACCTGATGACCTTAGTCCCTTATTTATCGAGTGTGATATCCTCTGTCCTGCGGCCACCGGGGGGGCGCTCAATCCGCGAACGATCCCCTATGTGAGAGCGCCGATCATCTGTGGTGCGGCTAATAATCAACTCGAAGACCCTGAGCGGGATGGTCAAGCCTTAGCCGATAGAGGAGTACTCTATCTCCCTGATTTCCTCGTTAACCGAATGGGGATCGTGAATTGCGCTAATGAGCAATATGGGTACGTGGATGATGATCCCATCCTTGAGCAGCATCTCGGATATGATTGGCCTTATTCCGTGTATCAAACCTCGGCGAGGGTGCTTGAGCGAGCTAAGGAAGGAACGCATCCACATAAAGCAGCAGTGCGCCTCGCAGAAGAGCTCTCTCTTGAAGAGCATCCTATTTGGGGCCATCGAGGTCAGGGGATCATCGATAGTTTAGCGACGGTAAACGATGAGAAGAGAAGTGAGTCGACCCTCAAAGGTTCAATCGCTGAGGAGTCATCTAGCTGGGTGGAGGGGTAATGAGAGAGCGAGATCTGTTGACTCATCAGTGGACGACCGCTGACTTTGACTTTACGCTCCCTGATGACCTAATCGCTCAGCGTCCAAGTGCGCGTCGCGGACAGAGTAGATTAATGTCTCTTCAACCGAAGGGAGCACCTCTCTTCAACTCCTTTGAAGATATTATTCATCACTTTAAGGGTGATGAGGTCTTGATCTTGAATGACACGAGGGTGGTTCCAGCGCGATTGTTTGGGCGAAAGTCTTCAGGAGGGAGAGTAGAGGTATTCTTTCTTGAATCGCTTGGGGATGATCGAATATTAGCGATGACAAGGGGTCGATTGAAGCCGGGCGATGAAGTGCATTTACCGCTTGAGGCGACCGCGACCCTCTTAGAGCGTGATGAGTATGGGCGAGGGGTGTTTACATTAGCGCTCTCTTCGTCTTTTAAGGAAGAGGGCATCACCGCCTTATGGACGTGGCTAGAGGAGGCAGGTCATCTCCCACTCCCCCCTTATATTCAACGGGAGGCAGATGAAGCTGATCAAGAGCGTTATCAAACGATATTCGCTAAATCACCGGGGGCCGTCGCTGCACCTACTGCCGGCCTTCACTTTACAGAGGATATTCTTGAGACTCTTCAGCAGAGAGGAGTGAGCATCGCTTATGTCACCCTCCATGTGGGCCCAGGGACCTTTCTGCCAGTAAAGTCAGAGCGGATCGAAGAGCATATCATGCACAGCGAGCGTTATAGTATACCGCTCACTACTCAAGAGCTGATGCGATCAGGGAGGCCATTAGTCGCTGTGGGGACTACGGTAGTTCGGGCTTTAGAGAGCTTCGCTTTACTCGCTTCAGAGGATTCAAAAGCGTGGGGAGATACCGCTCAGAGAAGTACAGAGATCTTTATCACTCCAGGTTATCAATGGCAGATGGTCGATGGACTGATCACTAACTTTCACCTCCCTCAGAGCACATTATTGATGCTCGTCTCTGCCTTGGCAGGTTATGAGAGAGTCATGATGTCCTACCAAGCTGCGGTGAGAGAGAGCCTAAGGTTCTATAGTTATGGAGATGCGTCTGTCTTTTGGCGCCCTCAAGGTCGATGGACGGCGAGCATAAAGTAGGTTATAAGCTCACACTAACAACTCACACTTGATTAAAGTCTGAGAATTCGCCCCCCGTTGTGACTATTGTAGGAGCTGAATAACACCATGGATATTCGTTATCGCAAAGAGACATCATGTCCACACACTCATGCGCGACTCGGTCGTTTTATGACCGCTCATGGTGAGGTCGAGACACCAATATTTATGCCGGTAGGGACTCTCGCCTCGGTGAAGGGAGTGGGTCCTGATGAGCTTGAAGACCTCGGCGCTCAGATCATTTTAGGGAACACTTATCATCTGGCGCTAAGGCCTGGTGTTGAGGTCTTAAATGCTCTCGGAGGGATGCATGAAATGGCGGGATGGCGTCGGTCAATCCTTACTGACAGTGGTGGTTTTCAGGTTCTCTCTCTCGCTAAGTTTCGTAAAGTCACTGAAGAGGGCGTGACTTTCCGCAGCCATATCGATGGCTCTAAACTTCACCTCACCCCTGAAGAGTCAATGCGCATCCAAGAGGCGATTGGAGCTGATATCATGATGTGCCTAGATCATCTTGAATCTTCTACTGCGCCTCGGAAGGTACATGAAGAGGCGCTCGCTCGAACAACACGATGGTCAGTTAGGGCCTTAAAGGCTCGTAAGTACCCAGATCGCCAAGCCCTCTTTGGGATCTTGCAGGGGGGGCTTGATCTTGAACTCAGGGCGAGGCACATCGAAGAGATGTGCGAACATCCCTTTGATGGATTCGCAGTCGGTGGTCTGAGCGTGGGTGAGTCTATCCCTCAAATGTATGAAGTGTTAGAGGCTTCAGCCCCTCATTTACCCGACGATAAGCCTCGCTACTTAATGGGAGTCGGGACGCCTCAAGACCTGGTCGCAGGAGTGATGCGTGGAGTCGATATGTTTGACTGTGTGATGCCGACTCGTAACGCTCGAAAAGGGACGCTCTTTATCAATGGTGGTCGAGGGAAGCTGAACTTAAGGAACGCTCGTTTCAAAACTCAGCGAGAGCCGCTTGACCCAAACTGTACATGTTCAACGTGCGCCCGTTATAGCGCAGGCTACTTGCGTCACTTACTCAAATGTAATGAGCTCTTGGTCTATCGTCTCCTCTCTGTACATAACCTTCATATCTATCTTGAGCTGATGAGAGAGATTCGTCGTCAATTACGCCAAGGGACCTTCGCATCGTTCGCAGCTCAGTTTCTGAGAGATTGCGACGCTGAGTACGCGATCCTCTGAGACTCGGCAGAGACTCAGCAGTGGTGAGTGAGACTCAGTTAGCAGGAGGAGCGCCCGCTCCCTCTTGTTGAGCGGCCTCGGTCTCCATCGCTGCTGATTCCTTCTCTACTTGGATCACCTCTAAGATGACCTTGGCCTCTTCGATCCGCAGGCTAACTTTCTTACGGAGTGACTCATTCTTCGCGCTGTTTAACACCGTTTGATATTTGGTGATCGCGTCTTGGGTCATCTGAAGACGTTTGGTGAAATCATTCGGATCAACCTCAACATAGTCTTGATTAAGGACCGCGAGATTAAAGGTCGCTCCTGGATGGTTAGGAGAGAGCGTGAGGACTTTATTATATCCCGCTCGAGCCTCATCATAGCGCTTGAGAGTTCTAGCGACAACGGCTTGAGAGATCACCGCTTCGATATTATTCGGTTCTAGTTTAACCGCTTCAGAGAGCAGCTGATAGCTCTTCTCATAATCTCGATAACTAAAGGTGATCAGCCCAAGGTTCAAGCGAGCAGCGAAATTCATAGGATCGAGATCGACAGCCATTTGGAAAGAGCGGACAGCCTTAATAACATCATCCATCTTCAGTAAGATGAGTCCTTGGGTGGTCCACAAGCCTGGGTGCTTTGGGTCGAGATCACTTAGACCTGCATCAGCGACGAGTAGGGCGAGTTTATAGCGTCCTAGGGCGTAGTAAATTTGGGCGAGAATATCGTAGGCATTGGCGTTAGTGCTGTCCTCCTTGAGCGCATTACGAACACTCTTCATCGCGAACTCGAAGTCCCGTCTCTCTTTAGCGAACATCGCCAAATTAAGGTGAGCTCGACCATTGAGAGGTTCTACTCCTACCGCTCTATTAAACAGTGACTCTGCTTGTCCTCTATCTCCTTGGGCGAGCGCTAGTAGTCCTAGATTGACCCAACCATCTCCTATTCCTTCATTACCAGCGGCTTCATAAAATCGACGGGCGCAGCTCTCATCTCCCTTGAGCTCACAGACCAAACCAGCATTGTAGAGGGCTAAGCGTATATTCTTATCTTTCTCATAGGCTTCTTGATAGAGCTCTAGCGCGCGATCGTAATCGGGGTTAGCCCTATTAGCGACTTGTCCAGCGAGGATAAATAGCTGCTTAGCGCCCCGATCAATCTTAGGTTTGCTAGGCTTCTTTTGAGCCGGAGTAGATGAGCCATTGGAGCGAGGTGACGTAAAGTCTTGTGGAGCGGGCCCAAGGTCTCCACTTGGTCCTCCACCCCCACAGGCAGAGAGGAGCGTTACGATGATGGCTAGGGTTAAGTGACCTTTGTTAGATAAGCTCATTACTCTTCCTCCTCCTCGGGAAGGCTAGTGACGAGCGCTCGACGTAGCGTCGTCCGATGGAAGTTAAAGGGAGTTCCTCTCTCCTCTACGCTATACCGATACTCTTCGGGGTTGATTTTCGCGATCTGTTTCTCTGCGAGATCAGTCCACTCATTAAACCACTGCACTTTAAGTGATCTATCTAGACAGCTCTTGTAAGCGTTGATCGCCTTAAGGCGAAGGGGGTTAGCTTTTTGGATCATCGCTGATCGGTAAAACGCTTGTGTCTCATAGTCAAAGATTGATGGGGGTGGAGCCTTCTCGAGGGTCGTAAAGAAGAAATAATACATCTGCCCGATCTGAGAGAGAGCGGCGAGTCCCCAGCTCTCCACATTGAGAGAGAGGACCTCCTCGTAATCCTTTTTTACCTGAGTCATCTTCTTGTTTAGCTTGTTTATATTCTTTGACACCATCCCGATGTGTTTTTTTACATCACGGGTCTTACGGACCTTCATAAACTTGAGCTTTCGAACAGCTTCAAACTCATAGTTAGCGAGTGTAAACATGGCTTCGGCAGCGGCTGATCTAGCCTCGAGAGGGAGATCACTTAAAGCCTTTTTAGGGATGGACTTATAAATCTTGACCGCGCTCTGATAAGCGCCTCGGGCCTTACGATGATCACGATATCGCTTAGGTTGATTAACATACGCATTACCTGTGAGGGTGTAAGCGCGGATCAAATACCCTTTGTCCACTTTCTTAAAGCGCTTGGTGAATGATTGGTAATGGCGAATCATTTTGGACCATTGACGACGCTCTTGAAGGACGCTTCCTAGCTCAAAATAGGCGACCATCGCTTTCTTGACATCCTTCTTGCCGAGGTGATTAATGTACTTCTTGAGATTCTTAGTCGCTTGATCGAGCTCACCTAGACCGAGACGGAATTGGGCAGCGAGGCGCAGCGCCTCACTCGTCTCTTCACGGCGAGGATAGTTCTCAGCAAAGGTTTCATAGGCTTTAGAGGCCTGGGAGTAGATAGCGAGGGCCTGTAGGTTTCGCGCTATTTGATAGAAGGCTTTCGGTCTTAAGTCGCTGCCAGGTACATTATTGATGAGCGCTACTCGAGATTGAATGGCTTTCTCCATTTGTTTCTCTCGATCATAATTAAGCGCAGCGTTGAAATAGGCTTTATCAACGAGCTTAGAATCGGAGAATCGTTGAGCATATTTCATGAAGCAGCGAGCGGCCTGAATATTCTCTCCTTGATTCTCGATCAGTGAGCATTTCTTAAAGTCTAGCTCACTGTTGAGTACTTTAAGTCGTTGAGCGAACTCAGCGTCTCTTGAGGGAGGATAGAGTCCAACAAAAGTACTGACCTGTGATTGGAGGTTATCAAAGTCTCCCATACGGTTAAAGCACTCTAAAAGGAGGTTAGCAGAGAAGACTGCAACTCGGTGCTGAGGATAGCGCTCTGATATATCGCGGAAGAGGGGGACAGCCTTACTGAAATGATTAAACGTGTAGTAAACACGAGCTTCTTCGTACTGAATATCTACAAGGTATTCACTCTCTTGAACATATTTACGATAAAGGGCGCTAGCCTCGATATATTTGTTGTAGGCCTCGGGGATCTCTTTTTTGGGGAAGCGGGGCTTCTTTAGCTCATCCTTCTTCTTCCCTTTCTTCCCTTTTTTACGACGATCTTTCTTCTGACGTCGCTCCTCTGCGGCTCTCAGCTCTTCATCACTCTTATTGAGCTGATTGATACTTGCGTTATCTAGATCATCTTTAAGGAGTGACTTATAGGCGAGGAGAGCACCATGAGCAGCATCCTTGGTAAATTGACCTTGTGGGTCTTTCTTGAGGGTGGCCTCATAAGCCTTAGCGGCGATCCCCCACTTCTCAAGACGGAAGAGAAGCTCAGCGTAATAAAAGCCCATTTCATAGGAGTTCTTCTCCTCTGGAAAGGCCTCGACATAGGTCTCATAGAGCTCAAGAGCGGTATTGAAGTCAGAGGTTGATTTAGTCTCTAGAGCTTGGTTGTGGTATTGGCGAGCCATAGCGTTCAGCTGGCGCTCGATGCCTTTGTGATCTTCCTTGACTCGTTTGGGTTCAGCGTCAGGGGCATTTTTGACCGACTTCCAGAGTGTCACTAAGCGCTTAAGAGAGCGGATCGCTTCTTCTGGACTATGGGTGTTAGAGATATTCTCAGAGATCCGAATTTGATAACCGACGACCCGATAGCTTGATGGGTTCTTGGCGATCAACTTACGAAGTACAATCGTCGACTTCCCAAATTGACCTGTCCCTGAATAGAGGTCAGCGAGTCGCTCTGCGAGTTCATCAAAGCGTTGTGGTGCGTATTTCTTAAGCAGCTTTAAACCGCCAGAAGCAGTGGCTCGCTCTATATTGATATAGACTCTGATGAGGTCTCTCTGAGCCTCTTTTTTAAGACCGAGACGGTTCTTTTTCTTTTGGCGTTTACTGAGAGCATTTTGGAGATCGATCACCTTAATAAATTGGTTTAGCGCTCCTTGGTAATCGGTGGTGTTGTAGTAGCACCAACCGACTTTATAGACTGCGTAAGGATAGACTGCAGATTTTGGATAGTTATTGATGACATGATTATAGAGCTGAGCAGCGCCATTGACATCACCGGAGGCGAAATAGATATCAGCTAGATTAAAGAGCGCATCAGAGAGCATCTTCGACTCGGTGAAGCTACGAATCAGCTCGGTATAGATCGTTTTCGCCTCCTCATTTTGCTGTTTTTGCTGATAATTAAAAGCGAGCGCGAAGAGGATTCGATCTAGCTCTTCAAAGTCAGGGAAAGAGGTAACGATATACTTATATACGCCGATGGCCTTCTCTCTGATCTCTTCAGCTTTACGGAGGTCAGAGACTCTCATATCAGCGCAGCGATCGATGTCATCATTCGTCTTCTGAGACTTCTCGAAGCACTTTTCCTCTTTGATGTATGAATCATTTTGAGCATCTCCAGCGAGCTTCCAATAAAAACTTGCTAAACGATCTAAATAGAGAGGCTTCTTTCGGTTCGTATCCGGGGTGTTTTTGATTAATCGAATCAGTTTCTTTTCGACGTTGAGGTTCTGCCGTCGCATGCGGGATTCTTTTTGCCGTCGGAGCGTATCAGTGCTGTTGATTCGCGGTCCCGCGGGCCCCAGTTCGACCTTTCGCTTGGTCTGCGTGGGCTCTTGGTCAGCGAGCTGAGGAGCATACTCTCTCTTGGTGTCTTGGGCTTGGACCGTGGAGGCGCTTATAAAGCCCAAGAGTATAATGAGGAGTGAGGTCCAAAAACCGATATTCAACGAGTTCGCTCGCTTGAGATAAGGCCCTTGAAGAGAAGGCTGGGCTTGAAGAGTGATCAGAGACGTCATCCTAGTCATGGGGTAGCTCTCTATTGATGGATTCTGTAGAGGTTTAACAATGTGTTAAACACTGGGCTAAGCAATAAACGATTTATTTATATTCATAGGGGGAGAGGTAAGATTAAGACCACAACATGAGTTGTCGCGGTCATCCACAGCCTCTACCCAAGTTCGACGTGATCTAGGCGATCTTAACGACCACATTTTGACTTGATGCTATAGAGATAGTAGCCTAGCTCATCTCTCCAATACTCACCGTCAAAAGGCCAGTAAATATGCTCGGAGTCAGGTGTCCTCTTTTGACTTTCAGCCTTCAGACGACGCTGTACTTCAACTCCTTTGAGGCTTAACTCGGTGTCGGTTCGGTCAGAGGTGGAGATCTCAATGTCGATAGCGTCTGCTTTACCTTGAAGGTCACGAAGCTCGGCGACGACGCGAGTGAGACGGGCCTTGGCCATTTGTCCCGCTTTGTCAAAGGCGATATCTCGAGTGAACTCGATGGTTTGAACCACGTAGTTAGCGAGGTCACTGCTCGCCCATCTGCTCTGAGCGACTTGGATGACTTTAAGCTCTCTCTCCATCTCAGTGATGTGAGCGTTGACTCGTTTTAGCTCTCGATCTTCGAAGAGCGCGTTCAAGATTTGAGAGACACGTGGGGAGCTGCTCGGGTTTGCTTGGATACGACGAAGGAAGTCGTAGAGCTGTTTCGGGTCTGAGAAGTCTTTCACATAGCCATCTAGCTCTATGAGTAACTGTTCATATACCTCTCGGAACTCACTCACCGCGTTCATCGCCTTATCATACTCACAACGAGAGTATAAAATGACCGCCTTAAGGATTGGTGCTTCTGGCGTATATTCATCACGGAAATAAGGAGAGCTGAGAGTATGAAGGTTACCGAGCGCCTTTTCATGGAATTTCGGACCCATGCGGAACAATGCCCAACTTGACTCGAAGAGAGCCTCTAGCCAAAAGAAACCATTAATCGGTAGGTAGTCGTAGTAGCGGACCGCTTTGCGGTTCTTATTCTGCTCATACAAAAGTCGGGCCATATTGAGAGCGGCTAGCTGACTGTAGATCTGAAGGTCACGCTTATAGTCTCCTTGAGCGACATTATCGATTAACCGAGCAGTACTGATTTTGTCTTGTTTGGTTGACGTCCCTCGCGAACGGGCGCGGCGGAACGCTGCTTCAGCGGCAGTGGAGATCCCATTATAGGCGTCGAAGGTATAGCGGAGGATTTCAGCGAAGGTGCTGATCGCGTCTTTGATCTGTCCTAGACGGCTGTAAGTGACGCCGCGCAGGAAGGTCGCCTTGAGATAAAATCGATTATCGCGAGAGACTTGAGAGAGGAAGCGGAGCGACTCTTCGAGCTCACTTAGCTTGTAGTGATATTGCCCTCTCAAAAATGAGACCTCATTGCTGATCTTAATGCAATCTTGAGGCTCATAAGAGGCGATCCGCTTGAGCAGCTCATCATCTCCGGGGATCTCTTGCGACAAGAAGTATAGCCATTTGCAGGTCGCTCTGAAGTAGCGATGCTGTCTCCCGGACTTGACCACACGTACAAAAAATTCGAAGCTCGCTTGATATAGATTGAGCTTGAAGAAGGTCTTACCGAGAGTATATTCGGCTTGCTCATCTATAGTATTTACCGCTGTCTCTTTATCTTTGATGATATCGAATAAGAGCAGGCTGGCTCGGAGGTAGTCCCCTCGCTTATAAGCGCTTAGAGCATCGTTAAGGTTCTGCTGTGCGATCCCTTCGTTAGGTTGTCCATAAGAACCATCGCTGAATTGCATGGACTGGGCGTGAACAGGGCCGGTGGATAGAGAAAACTGACCCAGGCTGATCCCGGTGAGAAGCAAGAGGCCTAATGTCATCTTTGAGACGAGGGAGGGCCTTCTGCGAGTATTCTTCTCTGTATATCGGTTGTGGTGAATCGTGGGGAGAGTCACGGTCATCGGAGAGCTCCATAGTTGTGTGTGTAACAGACGGATACGTAAAACACAGATACGTAAAACACAGTAAACGCACAGGTCATCGATCTATGAGACGAACTCACGCTATCACATATCTATTGGTTCCTGTAAAGGTTTCGCACAGTAAAACTTAACCAAAGTTCACAAAGTAGATAAACCCTATGATTCATCCAAGTGATCATTGATCCCCTTATTTATGTCTCTATAGAGGTTCTTTAACAACTCTTACGGAGATAAGTGCTAAGTACATCTCTGTTTGCTCGTCGACACCGTGTGTCCCCGATTGATCAGCAATGAAGGGAGAGAGATTACGATGACATCATCGATATAGATATTTGATCACTTTATACATTTGGCTGATGAAGAGTCATTTGGTAACCTTGATTCTTAGGCGTTATATGTGAGATAAGCGATAGTTGACTAAGCAATTTAATCAATTCACTCCCCGCTCTCTCAATGAGGTTACTGTGCGCTTTTATATCCACATTACAAAATTGATCGGTCTGTTCGTTTTATTGGCCTTGAGCAACCTCTCTCTCAGCGCTTGTGATACAGGTTTTGGTGAGCCGTGTACGCTTCCTAAGGGAGACGTCATTCAAGAGGCGTGTTCATCACCAGAGGTTGAGCAAGGTACAGAGAATGGTACATCTCAGTCGGCGAGCGCTACTTGTGCGCTCGACAACTTTCCGGGTTGCAGCACATTTTTGTGTCTGAAATACCGAGGATCTAATCCTTATTGCAGCTTGAGATGTCAGAACAGCTCTGATTGCGATGGGGGGGTCTGCTGTCCTCTTATTGGTGATTGTCGAGCTAATCAGGCAGGAGCGAACATGAGCGTAGATCCCAATATGCCAATGAGCGCTCCTACAGCTGATCCCTGTGCTAACGGAGAAGATTGCTATTGTATTAGGAGCGGCGATCTCGGGAAATGATCCTGTAGGTTTCTCTCTACTCACGGGTAATCTCAGGCCAAAGGGTAATCTCAGAAAGCCCAAGGAGAGAAGTAAGCATTCTCGACATGGTCTAATTCGATCTCAGGGTGATCGAAACTTAATGAAAGAGTGGAAGAGTGACTGTCGGAGTCTGCCGTCGTTGAGGGGGTAAAACTCTCTGTCACTTGATCAGCTCTCCATAGCTGAGGGGGGATTAATAAACCTAATATATCAAAGCGTATATCCATAATGAGGGGTAGATGTGATGAGCGCTGTTGGATGTATTCATGAGCACAGCGAGCGACTTGGCGCTGCTTGCTGAGAGGTGTCGCTTCCGCAGGACGCTCTAACCACTGGTGAGAGGTGCTACGAACCTCGACGATGATGAGTAGCTCTCCCTGACGCATGATGAGATCAAGCTCACCGCTTTTGCCCCGCCAGTTCTTAGCTTCTAGTGTAAAAGCCTCCGTCAAGAGGTATTGAAGCGCTAATCCTTCTCCGAGTTGACCTAGCGATGATCGAAAGGATAGAGCCCCTCGGTTAAATGTTGATCGAGGGGGGGTCGATGTTCGAGTTGACGATTTAATAGAATGTCGCTGATCTTTCGTCATGAACTGGTCTCCAATCAACATGAATGAGAGCGGTAGATATTTAAAAAGAGGAGGAGAACGAGTCTCACTCATTGTACTTCAAACGATCTAACTCGCTAGATTGTGACGAACAAAGAGTCTCTTTCACTCTTGGCTTCACTCTTGGCTTCACTCTTGGCTTCACTCTTGGCTTCACTCTTGGCTTCACTCTTGGCTTCACTCTTGGCTTCACTCTTAAGTCAGAGGCATATCGAAACCGGATATATACCTGAGTTGTGGACGAGCCGTTGAGCGTTAAGAATCAAGTTGAAGGTCTAGGTTTTTAGTCTTGCTGATGAGCTCTCTGTGCCTCTTTGACGGGACGATAACTCAAGCGATGGATGGGGCAGGGGCCACGCTCATTAAGAGCTGTTTGGTGTACTTTCGTACCATACCCTTTATGTTGGGCGAAGCCATAGCCGGGGTAGCGACGATCAGCAGCGATCATTATCTTATCTCTGACGATCTTAGCGATCACGCTCGCTGCCGCGATATGATAGCTGCGACCATCGCCCTTAACGATCGCTCGTTGGGTATGGTTGAGATAAGGGATGATGTGAGGACCGTCTATAAGAGTGATCAGCTCAGGAGTGAGCGGGAGTTGGCCTGTCGGGTGTTTCGAGGCAGCTCTGATGGCTTTATTGATCGCAATTGTCATCGCTGCATAGTTCGCTTGAGAGATATTGATGTCATCGATCAAGGTCGGATGAGAGATCCCTACACCCACTCCAAGAGCAGTAGCGCAGATCGGTTTTATGAGAGACTTCCGGCGACGTTCGGTCAACTTTTTACTGTCATTGAGTTCGCGGAGTAGCTCATCCTGGTGAGGGAGGTGGCATTGAAGCACCCCAAAGCCTGCGGGGAGTATAACCGCTGCGGCGACGACAGGACCAGCCCATGGACCACGACCTGCCTCATCAACACCGATCACCAAAGGGACATTTCTCTCTAGCGAGAGCGCCTCATTAGCGAGCTCTCGTTCGATCTCTCCTACTGGTGAGTCACTGATGACCTTCATCTTCGCAGGGAGCTCATCGAGTGGCTTCCTTAACGGAGACAGGCTAGCAAACAGATCACCAACCGATGGCTGTTGAGAAGGACGCTTCAACAATTAACCCAATGGGTGAGCTCATGCAGAGACACCATAGAGGTTAATAATGGAAGCATCTCTTCAATTTCAGAAGCGGTTACGAGGCTTAATACGAGCCTTCTTACCGCGGAGGTTGCGGAGGTAGTAGATGCGAGATTGGCGGACCTTACCTTCACTCATGACTGCGATGCTGTCGATCATAGGTGAGTGGAGGGGGAAGATACGCTCAACGCCGATATCGAGGCTGATCTTACGAACGGTGAAGGTAGAGGAGATCCCATCATTATGGCGACGGATACATACACCCTTGAACTTCTGAATACGAGTTCGAGCTTTTGCGCCCTCACCCTCAGAGATCTTTACCGAGACTTCAACGGTGTCACCCGCGCGAAATCCAGGGATATCACTCTTGAGGTAGTCTTTGGTTACCACATTGCGCCAATTCATGGTTATTCTCCTCTCCTGAGACGCTCAATAAGTGAGCGCTCTGCAGGACTTAAGTCTATGTTTTCTAGGAGCTCGGGTCTCACCCGCGCTGTTGCTTTTATGGATTCTTCGCGTCTCCAAGTTTGGATTCGCTTATGATGCCCACTTAAGAGCACCGGGGGGACTTCATGACCTCGCCAAGTGGCGGGTCTTGTATAGTGAGGATGCTCTAAGAGCTGATCTCCACCTAATGAATGTGACTCATGAGTCGCTGACTCAGAGTTATTTAACACACCAGGCTTAAGCCTAGCGATCGCGTCGATGATCACCATCGCGGCGAGCTCTCCACCAGAGAGAATATAATCTCCTATAGAGAATACCTCGTTGACATACTCGATGTTGAGCCTAGCGTCAATGCCTTCGTACCTTCCACAGACAAAAGTGATCGCTTCACTCTGACTCAGACGCTCAGCATCTCTTTGGGTGAAGACCTTTCCAGTTGGAGCCAAGAGGACGACTGTGCCTCTCTGGCGACCACTGAGAGGGAGATCGTCGATCGCCTTAGCTACCGGTTCTGCTTGGATAACCATCCCCGCTCCTCCACCGAATGGGAGGTCATCAACCGCTTTATAGTTACCCTGAGCATAATCACGAAAGTTAACGCAATGAATATCGATGACAGATCGTTCAACCGCTCTACCTGTGACTCCGATATTAAAATAGGCTTGGACGGCCTCAGGGAATAGGGTGAGTATATTGAGCTGTTGAAGAGTAGGTGTTTCAGAGTCTGTTGGAGACGCCGTGAGCTCTTGATTAGCCATGATCAGAGTCCACCTTCCAATAAGCCGGGGATCGCTCTCACGATCACTCTCTTCTGTTCGACATCAATACTAATGACGAAGGGCTCTTGATTGGGGATATTGACTTCTCCACACGCGCCACCTTCAAAGATCAATAGCTCTCCTGCACCAGCCTCTAGTAAGCCAGTGAGTCGACCGATGAAAGTCGCATTGTCATCATTGGGCGTTTCTTCGAAACGATCACAGGACGGGTCTACGGCCCATCCTTGCGCGCCGATGAGGTCCATGAGGTAAAACTCATCTTGATCTAGTTGAGGGAGAGCGTCTCTAGGGGTGAGCCAAGCGCGGTGATTGAGCCACTGTACTTGGTCTCGATAGCGCAGCTCTTTGAACTGAGCGATGAGACCTTTGCCATCAGCTCTCACCTTAGTTAGCGTTAGCTGATGGGTCGCTGGACTCGGGTCATCACTAGGAAATCGTGGATGGGCGCCTACGTATAGAGTCATTCCCTCTTTGAGTAACTCAGTCTTTTTATTATGCTCCCATAAGCGGACTTCGCCTCGAAGCCCATGGGGGCGACCAAATCGTCCACACACTAGCCAGTGATCGGGCTGCTCTAAAACAGTGAGATCCGCTAGGGGGATTGGAGGGACTTTTCCCTCATGATCAGAATTATCACTCACAACATCCCCTGACCCTAGCGCTCACGCTTCGTCGATCGCTCGCACCTCTATTGAGGGCAAGCCATATGGTCGACCATTTCCTGCTTTTCGAACGCTGGCTTGGTCATCAAGATAGGTCAGAGCGAGCTGGAGCGCTGACTCTACCGCGAATAGGTTCTGACCACCACGGCCGATCACGACTCCTCGGTCTCTATGAGAGACTTTGACCGTCATTTGATCGCGTCGGTCATCGAGCGTGACCTCTACTAGATCAGGATCCTTGACCACAGAACGCACGATGTGAGCACAAGTATCTATTAGATGCCTGTTGAGCTCTTCATGAGACAGCTTGAGGCTCATAAAGCTCCTCTTTATTCTTTAAGACGCGGAGGCGCTAAGATTAACTCTCAGCTTGAGCAGCGTCTTTCTTGAAACGTCGATAGAGGCTCGAGACGGTATCGGAAGGCTGAGCGCCAACAGAGACCCAATAATCATAGCGCTCTTTTTTGAAAGTGATCTTATGAGGCGACTTCATAGGGTCATATGTACCGACCTGCTCAAGGAAGCGACCATCTCTTTTGGCGCGGCTGTCAGCTGATACAATACGGTAATAAGGACGCTTTTTGCTTCCGAATCTTTGGAGGCGGATACGAACTGCCATGGGAGCTCCATCTACATTAGAATTTGATTTACTCACCCTAGTAAGGGCGTTAAAGACCAAGGTAAGTAAAAGATAAATGCGCTCTCGTCAAGCGATTTCGAAGTTCTATCTCACTCTTTTGATATTTATTCGTCATAGAATCTTTGAATCCCTACTCTCACTGAGCGCTTATCTTAAGCCCTCTAGCAGAGAGGAGACACTCAAACCATCACGCATTGTTCGAAGTAAAATAGGTGCTTCCTGCGAGAGGTCATTGGGAACTTTAAGGGGATGAGCAGAGTGATCGAGAGGCCATCGCCATAGAATAGGTTGTCCAATCGGCCTCTCTAACAAGTAGTAGTCATTCAGTCTAGAAAGATAGTGAGCATTACGCATCGCGTTGTCGATGACTGCGGGCAGAGGCCAATGGTTGATTATAAAGGGAGCGAGGCTCCCTCTCAGCTCGCTAATCGGTTGATCATCTCTCTGGGGCGGACCTTGAGGTATCTCTTCAATATTGGTCATTAGAGTTAATAGCGTCTCACTCAGTGAAGAGAGATTTGCTCCATCTACTTGATAACCCTCTGCGCCCTTTAAATGAGGGTGAAAGAGGATCGCTGATGTCTCTACATGACTCATCAAAATATGAGGGGCAGGTTTGGTCAATTTAGGGGGTAAACCCACCGTTCCAGTTATGAGAACCGCTGTTTCATCATATAACTCATGCATACTGAGAGAGCTTAAAAGTTGAGCGAGACAGTAATCAATCTCTTTAAGCTGTCTCAGCTGTCTTATCCATCGGCGCTCTTCTTTTTTACTGAGCTTGAACTTTTCAATCCATTTGAGCTCTTTATCACTCAACGGAAAGGGAGAGGAGCGTCTAGAAGCGTTGTCATGTGGAGAGTGTATATAGATGAGCTCTAGATCTTTCGACTTGCTCATCCGTGACCTCTGATCCAAGATTCTACTCAGTTTTGACATCTGCTGAACTTGCATTAAGAGGGCTCTAAAAGGATTTTGGTCGATCTCTTGAGGATCTACATATTCCAAAGAGTCAAAACGCTCATCCAAAACAGGAACCGTCGATAAGGTAGAGCCAATGTATGCGGACCATCCGCCGTTGTCTTTGACATGTTTTAGGATGCTCTTCGCCCGAGGGAGCGGTTGCAATAAGGAGAGATGTCCGCTGCGTTGAGAGGCTTCATCACTCCAAAGTCTTGAGAAGTTGACTCCTCTGTTGACTAAGATCTTCAGGCTTGGGAGTTGATCTAATAGCTCTTTTTGTTGGAAAATAATATCGAGTTTGAGGCCATCGATCGCCCAAACGAGGAGTCGACGTACCTTGGGTAAATCATGAGGAGGTGGATAGAGTGAGTCGACTCGAGGGGCCAGCCAACCTACTCCGAGAGCCGCTTTCTCAGTGAGTGATTGACGTTGTTTCGAGAGGGGGTGATCACTCACTTTTTGGGTCGTGAGGGTGAGACGAATCGGTTTACCTTGATATTGGTCGAGTGAGACGGAGACCTGTTCAGCGATCGCTTCTTTATGCCGTCCAGGACTGAGAGTCTTATTAAGGAGTAGCTTCTCCTTCATCTCATCGGAGGTGATGTAAACTGTAAAGCGAGTCGAGGGTCCATAAGGAGGGAGATAGAGAGTCGTCTTAAATTCAGCAGCGATAGGTGGGATGAAGTAAAACCGCCAAGTACTTGGAGGTGGAGCGAATAAAGCACCCCATTTTTGCTGTTGATAGATCACTTCTCCAGTCCATTTATCTAGCATTTGCTCCGTCTGACCTTTGGGTACAAATGAGAGAGGACCGATTGCTCCAGGAGTACGTCCACCCCATGAGGCGGGTCGAGTGATTCTAAAGTATAGTCGAAGTGAGTGCTCACCACGTTCGAGAGGACGAGGGAGCTTTAATCGGTAATAGCGTCCTCGAGAGCTGAGCGATAGGTTCTTAATCAGTGTCTCATCGACGAAGATGCTGACGACTTGGTGGGGAGCGATGGGGTGAAGCCAAATGAGCAGCTCTTCTAACTGCCTCTCACTCTCGCTGATCGGGAAGTTAATGGTACCTCCTCTACCTTCTATCCAAGAGACAACCTTACCTTTATATTCTTCAGGAGCACGAAAAGCGCCGCTGAGAAAGGTAGAGCGTGAATGACGTCCCCAGCCTGGTGCGCCTGGTGAGAGCATTGGGCCTACTTGCTGTAAATGACCGCGATGAGAGTATTTATAGAGGTCGATCGCTGTGTAAGCGATCCCCTCACGAAGCATCTCTTTAGTGACCTCTTGAGCGAGAGACCCTGTCATGAAAACCCAATAACATGCGATCGATGATAGCCATATAGTCACGTTTAAAGTGAGAGAGTATTGGGTACTCTCTCGCTGTAGAGATAACCTGCTATGCAAAGGCTCACATGGGCTCGTCTGTCTCGATCTTTCATCCATAAATGACTCATTCACACCTCAAGTGCTTTGAGGCTTCACAATATTTTATAAAACATGTTATCGACATAATCGATATTCAATCGTTAGCGCTATACATTAATCAATAATGACACAGTCAATGATAGAGCTATAGCGTAAGTCGTCGTTAACTCAGATCAGAGGAGATCTTTACCCATGACCAATGATCAGAAACGTGAATCTTCTTATACTTCGGTGAGTGATCACCCCTCTAAACAGTCTCTAAAGGAAGGAGGTATTATGACCCACTCTATTTCTAGTGTAGCGTGGTATTCAGGAGGTCTAGCGGTCTTAGCGATCGCGATGTATGAAGCGCTATTCGTTCTTGTTGATCAATCTAGCTCTGGAGGGGGAGCGGTCGCGATCCATATCCTATCTCTATTCGTCAGTCTAGCCATCCTCAATGCAGCATTATTTGGAGTGTTTTTACCAGGAATTTGGAGTCGCTATGGTCAGCCTAAACATTGGCTCGGCTTTGGCTTACAGAGAGAGCAACGTGTTCAATATGTGACCTCGTCTGTTGTTAACACCTTGACCACACTATTGATCTCTAGCTGTTTATTTGTCGGTGCTCAAATCGCTCACGGGTTTAATAGAGCATTTCTCGCTAGTGTATGGATCGCAGGAGTCGGCGCAGGAGCGTTGATGCTTTCAGCGCTCCTCGCTCCCACATGGAAGCGCCTTGTCCTCCGTATAATTCGAGCATTGTGTCCCAATGGCAAGGTCGGTCCACTGCCGCTCAGTATTCTACCGAGCGTCGTTTTATGTGTGGGAGGGGTCGCTGCGATCTTCTTAGCAGCGAGGCTTCCTTTGGGAGCCTATCAATTGAGTGGTTATATTCACCTCGCATTTATCCCTGTGCTCACCATCATCTGTGTAGTTATCCTCTCCGCTAATAGTGGATCTCTAGAGCTTAAAGTACGTTGGCGGGTGTTGAGCTCTATCGCGCTCTTCCTGTTTGCTTCTTGGGGGCTCTCAGGATGGGATACATCTCATCCTTCGAATCGAGTCATCCCTCAGCAGGCCCAGCTCGCCTCACTACTCCTTAAAGGAGGGCGAGCGATCCTTGATGGAGATGGAGATGGAGTCTCGAGTGCGCTTGGGGGCGGTGATTGTGACGACGGAAATCCACTCATTAACCCACTAGCTCGTGATATTCCAGAGAATGGGATAGATGAGAACTGTGTGGGTGGGGATGCTCAAAAACCTAAGCCTGTCGCTCCCCCTCCTCCTGTTAAAGTACGCGCAGAGACACATTCATGGAATGTACTCTTTATACTAGTGGACACTTTGAGGGCGAGCCATTTGGACATGAATGGCTATGATCGACCGACCATGCCCAATCTAAAGAAATTGAGCGCTGAGTCAGTCTATTTTGAGCGAGCCTTCGCTCATGCTCCCCGGACACCTTTCTCGATTCCTTCTGTCTTAATTGGTCGTTACCCTTCGCGTCTGTCATGGGTGAAACGTTTCGCTAATTACAGCGTCTTGAAGGATAATAACCAGACCATGTTTGAGCGGTTTAAAGGAGCGGGATGGAGAACTGAAGCGGTGAGTGCCCATTGGTACTTTGGTAAAAAGAAAGGGGGTGAATCTCAATCAAGGCCTCGATCATTGGGATAACCGAGGAGAACTCTCAGTCTCGCAGAGCAACACTCAGTCAGAGGCCAAAGGCATCACGTCTCGATTGATAAAGCGTATGAAGGCCCTCAGTCAATCAGGAGCGGAGCAGAATAATGGCGAGCAACCTTTCTTCCTCTTCGCTCATTACTTTGCTCCACATGGTCGATATATGACTCATGAGGTGAAGTGCCGACAGAGTAAGAATTGGTGTCATCGGGAGCCGCGATGCGCCGAGCATCCGACTCAATGTCGATTCGGTGACAAAAAAGCGCGAAGCGTTAAGAAGCTGATCAATAAATACGACAGTGAACTCGCCTATACCGATATCTACCTCGGTGACGTGTTCAAGGCCTACCGTGAGCTCGGTTTAGACAAGAATACCATTTTAGTGATTACCAGTGACCATGGAGAGTCATTTAAAGACCGTAAGCCATCCTACCTCTTTCACGGTCGAAGCGTGTACAATGAGGAGCTCCACGTCCCCTTGTTGATTAAAACTCCGAAGAGCGAAGCTCAGAGACGTACAGAGGTTGTAGGACTCGTCGATATCAGTCCCACTTTGACTTCATTAACCGGAGTAGAGAGAGGAGTGGTTGATGGTTTGAGCTTGAGCCCTCTGCTCTCTACTCAGAGTGAGCCAGAGACCTCATCACGTTTCGCAGACCGTGTTCTCTATTTAGAGCAGCTTCCTTATCCTGGTCACAAAGTCCATATGGTAGCAGCGATAGATGCTCAAGGGTATAAAATGATTCGAGATATTAGTAATCAAACGTGGTCCTTGTTTGACCTTAATCAAGATTGGGGCGAGAAGCGTAACCTCATGAATACTACGGATGAAACGCTTAACGTCTCGCGACAACATTTACAGGGATTCCTCTCCCAGTATATAGAGCAGACTCCCTAAACTACCTAGATGACGAGGTAGGCTAGGTCAATGAGATGAATGAGAGAGATAACTTCTCTTGAGTCTTGTCCCTACTTAGGTAATCTAAAGATTAAGTTTATTCTACAATTCTCCTCCGCTCATCTTAACGAGAGGTCTTCGCTATTAAAGATCATAATGACGTGAAAGTTCGTATTCATGAGCTCGCTGAGGAGTTAGATGTCTCTGAGCGAACCGTGATCACTTGGCTTTCGCGCAAGGGGTATCCAGGCGCTCGATCTAATGACTGGCTCACCCCAAAGCTAGCGCGGACCGCTCGTGTAGCCTTGAGGCGCTCAGACTATCATTATCCCCGAAGTAGCCATCTTGAACCTAACTTAGGGTCAAACACTCAACATTTTAGCCAACGACTAAGTTGGGTTGATAGCGAATACAGTGGCTCACTCCCCCCAATACGAGAAGATTCACATTCAGAGTCATCAGCGGCGGCTACAGAGACCGATCTAACCGCTGTTAAAACACCTCTTTCCTCAACATCAGAGCAAGAGCCGGGCAGAGCAAATCATGCCTTAGAGAGAGAGAGATCGAGATCAGAGTTGTTGCTCAAGCGTCTCGAGGGACTTCGAGAATATCATGAGAGACGATATCAAGAGCTCCATCAAAAGTATGAGTCAACGGTAGAAGAGAGGACATCGCTGAAGCAGCGAGTACACTCGATGACTCAAAATCAGGAAACTCTCGATGTGACCTGTCATGAGCTCACTCAAGAGCGTGATCAGACACGTCGAGAGATCAGCGATCTCAAAGAGCACCTGCATGCTCAAGAGAAAATGGGTAACGCCATCGATAAGGTCAATCAGCAGAAGCAGGCTTGGAGAGCGAGAGCGCTAGCTCTTGAAGAGAGGGTTCAGACGAATCAACATCTCACCAATCAACTCAAAGAGTTAGGGATGGACACCTTGGATCAGCAGATCCAGCTATTTCAAACCCTGCTAACTAGCCCAGAGAGCGCTAATCAGCTCTTTAATGCGATCAAGATGGTCGAGCATGAAGAGGTCAGAGTGATGGTAGAGAAGTGGGTGATTAAGACCTGCGCCCATCCTCTCTGTAATCAAGTGAACATTCTCAGGAGAAAGCTATCTTTCAGAGTTGATCGCCCGCACCGTTGTCAGGTGTGCAGTGGTGATTCTTCTACTCGGTGGTTCCAGCGGATGATCGCTGGTTGTGAGAGGGCACACGTCAAGCGATTCCTTTTAGTAGGTGGTGAATCTATTCATGCTCGCATTAGAGAGCTCACCGAAGGGAAAATGATCGAATTTCGTCTGATCCCTACCGATGATGAGAGCAGTGATCAGCGTATTCAGAGCCGACTAGGTAGCTGTGATCTCCTCATCACTTGGCCTAGAGGTCAGCTCTCCTCCGAAGCGGGGATGAGATACAGACGCGCGGCACCGATTGTTGATTGCCCCGCATTAGACTTAAATGGTGATCAGGCAGAGCTAATTCGTCTCTCTCGACAGATCTTGAATTGGGTCGCGCGCACCGGAGGTCGTGTAGACTGAGCCTATATCGCTTATAAGTCTCACTTCGGGATATTTAGAGCCTTATCGCACTAGTATCATCTCACTTGAGCCATGTCAGCAGAAGTTGCTGCTGATACAAGCCTCAATCCCTAAACCTGCTTTCCAGTTGCTAGCCAATCTCCGAATCTCAGAGTAGATCTCATCGACGGGTGCTTGATCAGTCACATAGTTAATACGAGTTGTGTTCAGCTTCAGCAGAGGCGTATCCGAGTAATCGGAGAAGTGATGTTGATACCGCTCGCTGAGGCGAGCGAGGTAACGCCGGTCAAAATCTTTCTCAAAGGGTCTAGCTCGACGCTCTATGCGTTCAATGAGACTCTTCTCATCGGCGGTGAGATAGATTAAGACATCTGGTTTTCTGATGCACATCGCTAATGATTCGTAGACGCTCTCATAAAGCGCGAGCTCTTCGTCTTCTAGAGTGAGCTCAGCGAAGATTCTATCCTTAAGGAGGTGATAGTCTGCGAGAAAGTCACCATGAGTCTCACATCCATCATGGTAGAGGTTCTTTTGTTGTCTAAACCGACTCATTAAAAAGAAGAGCTGAGTCTGAAAAGCGTAGCGCTTGGGATTGGAGTAGAATTGAGACAGGAAAGGGTTTTCTTCAACCACTTCTAGGACGAGCTTAGCGTCCATTCTATCCTTTAGCTTATGTACAAGAGTGGTCTTTCCAACACCGATAGGGCCCTCAACAACAACATAAAGTGGATCGCTAGTTAATGGAGATTGGACTGCGGCATTTTGAACCAACTCGAGCATAAAATGACTCCAAGTAAGGGTTAGTTAGACTGATTGAGAAGCTTGGATAAGCTCAGTAGAGCGTGCTCGATTGAGCCTAGAACAACAGGGTGTGACTCTACCCTATGTCTCGCCTGTAAAGAGCCGATAACGTCGGGGTTTTTGAGCCTTTTTAAGCCCTCAGCGACCGCCGCTCTTACACGCCAGTCGGGATCATTTAGCTTTAGTGTGAGGGCTGACGCTAAGTCAGACAACCCTGCTGCTCCGATCGCAAGAGCTGAGTTTTTTCTAACTCTTGAGTCGTCATCTTGCAACGTCTTTAACAGTCCTTTTTTATCTTTTAATCCTCCGAGGAGTTGAGCAGCGATGGACCGATATCGTTCATCTGCCGAATAGAGCGCTTTATACACCGCTTCAAGAGCTAAGTCCCTCGGCGCTCTTTGTAATGATTTTATGATCGCTACCCTCACTTCAGAAGATTGATCGATCGCATAATGAACTAAGAGCTCTGATGACTCTCTAGCATTTAGAGCTCCAATGGCATAAGCAGCGTTTCGTCTGACTCCAACTTCTGGATCTTGTAACCTTAACGATAATACTGTTGCCGCGCGGGGGTCTCCTAATCGCCCAAGTCCGATCACTGCCAGTTGACGGAAGACATGTTCAGGGTGTTCAAGCGCTGATACAAAGAGATGAGCTAGGTGATGCTTGACCTGCTCTTCCTGAGGTTGACACTCAGCGGCAGCTCGTAAGACTTGAATCTGAGTCTCTTGCCCTAGAGCAGCATTACTCCATGCATGATGTAAAGTATGACAGACTGTGTTTACAGTCTCTTTGGAGCCGAGACGAGCGAGCTCTCCAAGAGCGAAAGCAGCGGCGGCGCTGATCTCATCTATGGGGTTATAAAGTTCTTTAGAGACCTGAGAGAGGGCTCCCACAAAGCCAAGTTGACCAAGCGTGTAGAGCGCCCCTATTTTGACCTCTCGTTCATCTTCTTCTAACGCTCTCAAGAGTAGCTGTACCGCTTCTAGGTCGGTCTGCCAAGCGATCTGAGTGAGCGCCTCATTAGGATCAGCAAAACCTTGAGTCCATGATGAGGCGTCAGGCATAGCGTTAGCTCTTCGCTCTCCGATTGATAAGAGCGCGGTGAAAGCGCTCTCTCTCACCTCTTCATTAGGGTCTCGTAATTGACTGAGCAGCGCTTGGGTTGAGCGTAAGTCTCCAAGCTCACCGAGTGAGTCACAGACTAAGCTCTTTAGCTCAACGTCGCTCTCAAATCTCAATAAGGATCGAACTAATGGAGCTACCGCCTTAGGGTCGCCTGACTCGCCGAGGGTGATAATTGCTTCAGCGAGGGTAGACGGGTCATCGGTCGAGAGTGCCCTCAACGCTTGATCAATCATAAGATCTCCTCTCTTTTGAGTCAGGACATACCGTATCGAGCGAGCTTCTTATGTAATCCTTCTCTAGTGATGCCTAAGGTCTTAGCGGTTTGAGTCTTATTGTTTTGATGTTCGTCTAAAGCGCGAGAGAGGAGAAGTTTCTCCAAGTATTCCATCATCTCTTTCAAAGTCCCTTGGAGCTTAAGCGCTTTTAGCATGATATCCTCTTGGGGGTCGTCAAAGCCACCGATATGAGAAGAGAGATGCTTTTGGTCGATGACGCTCTCTCCAAAGGAGCTGATCACCGCTCTCTGCATCTCGTTTTGTAACTCGCGAACATTACCTGGCCATGAGTGGACCTGCAGACACTTGAGAGCTTGCATGGTGAAGTCATTCACCTCGCTCCCAAACTCGCGAGCATACTTTTCAAGGAAATGGCGGGCGAGGAGGATAACATCATCACCGCGATCTCTGAGGGGCGGGAGTGTGACCGGGAAGACATGCAGACGGTAGAAGAGATCTTCTCGGAAGTTTCCCTCTTGTACCATCTCCGGCAGATTTCGGTGGGTGGCGCTGATCACTCTGATGTTGATTTGCTTTGATTGATTGCTACCGAGCGGTCTAATCTCACCCTCTTGTAATACGCGAAGAAGTTTCGCTTGCAGAGAGAGCGGCATCTCACCGATCTCATCTAGAAATACGCTCCCGCCATCCGCGAGCTCAAAGAGTCCTTTTTTATCACGATCGGCTCCAGTGAAGGCCCCTTTCACATGACCGAAGAGCTCACTTTCCAAGATACTCTCCGGGAGAGCGCCACAGTTTTGAGCGACAAAGAGTTTATCCTTACGAATACTTTGGTAGTGTAGAGCGCGAGCGATGAGCTCTTTACCCGTTCCGGTCTCGCCATTGATGAAGACAGGAACTTTTAGATCCTTGACTCGGTGGATCTTAGTGAGGATAGAGTCCATCCCCTTACTCTCACCGATTAAGCCACTCGCTTCATCGCGGTCAGGGGCTTGCATGTAGCTCAGGCCCCCTTTTAATCGATCCTCAGCGCTCTTTAAACGATCGATCAGACGAGCGCTCTCGGCGGCGAATGATATGTTGCTCGCCGCCACTGTTAACAGCTCTAGTTCTTCTCTCGCAAAAGCGCTCAACTTGTCGCGGTTATCGACTTGAATCACACCAATAATAGATGCTCCAACCCACAGCGGGACCACCATGGTGCTCTTCATGCCTGCAGCGAGTACTGAGACGACACCGCCAAGCTGAACCTCAACATCTGTCAAGAGGATCGCTGAGCGAGTCTCCACGACTCTCTGTATTAAAGTTCGACTCACTGGAACTTTCACTTCACCTCCCTCACGCATAGAGGCGGAGGCGACAGGGAAGCTCTTAGTCTTGGACGCGGAGAGGGCGACCGCGATATGAGTCGCTTGGGGGAGTAGATCAAAGATAAATTGATGAGACAGTGACAGGGTCTCTTGTAGATTATAGGCTTGCCCGAACCGAACACTATAATCGAAGAGTTTACTGATACGATCCTGTGACTTAAAGACACGGTCAGCATAGGCCCCAAGATTCGCGATGGGTGCCTCAGCGATCAATTCGTTAGGATCTAACTCCTCGGCGATGATGCTGAGGTTAATCGACTGACGACCACTCTCAGTGAGTGTCTCAAAACAGAGCTGGTCACCTGACCACAGCTCAACTCCGCCCTCATCGATTTCGCTACTCTCTCCACCTCTTTGATGAGAGCAGAGGAGAAGGTCTTCATTGGAGACCGCCATACTCGGTATAAAGAAGAGTACATTATCAATACTCAAAAAACGACCGACTTCAGAGGGAAAGTGAATGATGTGATCTTCGTCGAAGAGTTCATCGAGAGCGAGGCTCTGTTCACCTTCATCTAGACCATTTCGCATCAACCTAGCCGGAGGGGTATGCTGCTCTGATTCGATTTGATCACTTTGAGTTGATAGAGTAGACAGCTTGAACCACATAACGATGAGACCCCTATGTATAAAGTTTTGGCTTAGACTAGCTCCTGAGACCAGCTAGCATCAGATCTACACTGTATACTGTACCTTTGAGGGTTGGATCATTACTGCCCTCAGCGCGCTCTTTCTCTAGAGCATCACGGGCAGCTTTCAGGGCGGTATAGTCATCTTTCTCGAGGTGACGAGCGAGCCCAAACAAGATCACATCACGTACTAGAGGGTCTTTTTCGAGGGTAAGGCGCTCTAAGAAAGCCTCTCTCGCGACCTTGGCGTTGCTAGACTGTCTAGTGAGCGTGTAGGCGGCGATAGTGCGTAGCTCAAGTTTCTCATCGCTGAGCTTTTTGGCCCATTGACTATCGCTGCTCACCCCTTTAATCGCTTCGAGCTGAATAAGGATCTCTTGATAGCCTTTTTCCCAAGTTTGATAGATGTTGAGACCACGCTCGACCTCAAAAACGAGGTTCTTTAGCTTGGTAGAGGCCTTCTGCTTTTGCTCTAGAGTTATCTCTTTTTCACGGAGACTCTTGGGCTTTTTATTCTCTTCCTTCTCCAGATCAGCGAGGTAAGTCTTCATCGCCTCTTGGTGAGCTTTATAAGCCTCTTCACGAGCGGTTTGATAGGCTTTCTGATCTTTCTCTTTGAGCGCCTTATCGACCTTGGCTCGTTTAGGCTCAGAGGGGACCTTAACACCCTCATCTTTCAGCTTTTTGATGTCTTCCTTAAGGGTGACAGCCTCTTTGTCAGTGGCTTCTCTTTTATCGTTAGCCTCTTTGATTTGATTCTGAGTTTGCTTCACCCACTCTTGTGTCTCTTTGAGGCTCTTGCTAACGCTCTTTTGGAAACCCTTAAAGTTACGGTCTTTTTTGGTCAATAAGAGAGCGATGGTCTTTCCATATTGGACTTTAAGGTCTCGATTACCGACATCGAGCTGTTCTAGCTTTTTATTGAAGACCTTCACGAGTGCCTTGATCGGCTTATCGCTACCGAGATAGGCGAGCTGTTGGGTCGCAGCCATTTTATACTCGAAGAGCTTTTCATCATTACCGATAATCTTGAGGAGAGGCTTCACTGCGTCAGAGTCTCCAATCATAGCGAGCGCTCGAGCGATCGAGATGGTCTTTTGGACTTGGCCTTTCGTGAAGAAAGTTGCTTTCTTAGGATCAGCTGCGAAAGGCTCTGGATTGGCGTCGTCTTGGCCGAGAGACATAACCAAGTGCTTGACCGCAGGCTTGTATTTGAGGTCACCGAGAATCTCGGAAGACTTAGCCTCAATGAGGCCTGTATGAGCGTAATTAAAGCGATAGGCACGAGCTTCAATTTTCTCGTTCTGTCGTTTGAAAGCTTTGTGTAATGCCTTTTGTGCCATCTCCCGATTTAGGCTGTTAAGCGCTAAACGGCAATCAGAGGTTGCATTTCTACCACGAGCATCATCTAGCCATAAGCACTCAACGAGACGGCTGATCACGCCCTCTTCACTGACCTGTAGGTTAGCGAGGCCTCTAGCGGCGAGTCCTATATAAGAGATGGGTTGAACCTCTGGCTCGGTCATCAAAATTTTACGAAGAACAGGAGCAAGTTTTTCGCGGTATTTTTCCTTGTTCTCTCTTGTCGCAAATTGAGTGATGACTTTAATCAGAGCATTACCATACTCAAAATCGAGCTTATCTCTTTGAAGGAGCTTGATGTAAGTATCCATCTGCTCCTTGGAGTCCCATTGACCAAAAGTATTTACAGCGATGAGTGCTGTTCGAGG
Source organism: uncultured bacterium (assembly GCA_943788935.1). Classification (GTDB taxonomy): domain Bacteria; phylum Myxococcota_A; class Bradymonadia; order UBA7976; family VGTA01; genus CAKZRU01. The sequence goes on from CALSSE010000006.1 coordinate 204,325, forward strand.
AGGCTGAGCGATGTCGGTCTCCATTGCCTTCACAAATACAGCGGAGATCTTGCTGTAGAGTGGAGTTTTTTTGAATCCATCGGGGTCTTTATTATAGATTGCGCTACCGATTTTACGAAGGGCATCTACGAGCTCTTCATATCGACACTGCTCTCCTGTGTTGAAAGCGGTGATCATAGACTCAGCATAGCGAAGTCGGTTAGCATCGAGTTTTGCGTTTACAAAGGGGAGAAGGGTCGCTGCTTTCTCGTTATAGACGTTGATCACGTCTTTACGCGCCTTCTCTAGCTCAGCGGGGGTCGCCAATTTTCTATTACTCTTTTTGAGTTGTATATAAGCGTCTTCGGCAGCTAACTGATCTTCTCTCGACTTTTGAATCGCATCGAAGTCTGCTTGATAAGCGCTATCATAATCTTCGCTAGGGGCAGATCGGTCAAGAGAGAGGAGGACGTCTACTTGGTTAAAGCTTGGTGAGAGCTCGCTTTGGCTCATAATCTCGATCTGCTCTTCAAAAGAAGAGAGCTCAGCGAGCATACCTTTGATAGTAGTTTTCCGGTCACTCTGTTCCATCTTCTCGGTCCAATCAATAGGACCTCCCATAGAACATGCATTTAACAGTAATGCCGTCGCGATAAGAATGGCGCACGAGATTTTCGGCATGAGTTGAGTCTCCGAGTCTAAGTTGTAGGCGATGGTCAATCTAGAAGTAATCTTAAAGCTTTGTCTTCACTAAGTTGACATTACCCTCTCTCTAGCATGATATAGGGATCAATCATAGTGATTGGATGAGAGCTTTTAGATTTCATCAATAGTGCGTGAACATACACCCCAAAATAAATGAGGTCAAGGAGAGCAGTAGGCGCATGACAGGTGATTTTAATCTCATCAATACCCCAACAAAGAGTAAATGGGCCGCTCATCTCTTAAACTTAATCTTTCCGGGGGTTGGATTAATTTATTGGCGTCGGGGCACCGCTGGTCTCTATTGGTTAGGGCTATCGCTTGGTGTGAGTGTTGGTTTCATCTCCATATGGATGTTATATCCTTTCTTACCGCAGCTCCTCGCCTCATATTTAGCCTTATATTGGGGGCTCGCTCAATGGGTACTCTATGAAAAGGTCAATGCTCGAGCAGCTACTCAGAGTATATGGAGTCGCAACGTCAGTCTCCCCCCCATTTTTTGGTTTATCGATCCTCTGCCTCTCTTTAATCTCTCTAGTGATCTATATCGGGATGACTCGTGTGTACACTTTTGTTCATGTGCGAGATATGTCGATGTATCCACAGCTACTAGATGGAGATATCTTGTTGGTTGACCGAAGAGTTCAGGCACATCAAGAGTTTAATGTCGGGGAAGTGGTCGTCTATAACTCAAATAGTACAGGAATCACGGTCTCTCGAGTTATCTCGGCTCCTAAGAGGCATGCTCGAGTTGAAGTTGTCGGCGCGCAAGTCAAGATTATGGATCAGCCATATTATCAAGAAGCGGTGACGATTGATGTGGAGCATTTACATGGCGGTGATGTGAGAGAGTTGGATCAGTCACTGGGGTATCTTAGGCATTATGTCGAATATCCACCGGTGAATGAACAGCTCGATGATGAGAACTATTGGCTGGTTTCAGAGCCGCTTGATCCATCGAGAGGGCAGCTCTCTCTGACCGGTCACCTTGGGAAAAATACACTTCTAGTTCTACCTGATATGAGGACCCCACCCACTAATCAGCTAGCTCATCATGGAGAGATTATCGATCGTTCTAGGGTGATCGGCAGACCTCTCATGGTCATCAGCTCATCATTTCCCCATCCCTACTCTTCGAGTCGGCAAGGGTTAAAGATAGATTGAATGATCTCTATGCTTTATCAAATATAGAGTCGACCGCTAGCGTTTATCTGTCTAGAATGAGCGCTGAATAAATCTATGGGTCTTGATTATTAAGAGGCCCATACCCGCTTTGGAGGTTTAGCAATGAACATTATATACGAAATTAAACCTGTATTGGAGTCAACGAGGAAGCTATGTTTGACTTCTCTCTGTTTAGGACTGTGTCTGGTCTCAACCGCTTACGCACAGGAGTCAACTCCTCCTGTTAAAGAGGAGGTGAATACACCGACCATGGCGCCGAGCCCATCAGAGACTTCGGCGACTAAACCCACGGTAGAGCGCGTAAGTGAAGTCAAAGAGAAGAAGGGGCGTGAGGTCAAGAGAGCTCTTAAGCCCTCACGACAAATAGTAGGTAAACGATCGAAGAGTGGAGCTAAGGGATATAAGAAGAGTGGAGCTAAGAGACTTAAGAAGAGAGGAAAAAAGAAAAAAGCGCCTACGTAGATTCCCTACTAATCGGCCTGATCGGGCGTTGAATGACCCTCCAAGTTTAGGAAAGATCCCTTTCCCCTTGGGAGAGGAGCTCACTTTTAAAGTTAATATGCTCAACGCTCACTCGGGCACCGTTACGCTTAAGGTCGGCCGGCGGGGTAAGGTCAAGGACCAAGCAGTGCTTGAGCTGAACGGGTTTGTTCAATCTAGTCCGGTCTTAGAAAACTTTTATCCTATCAGAGACAGCTTAAGAGTCTTGGTAGATGAGCGAACATTTTTACCTGTGAAAAGCGAATTCTTCCTCAATGAGAAGGGGAGGAAAGTAGAATATACGAGCGTATTTAATCAAAAGACGGGGCGTTTAGATTGGACGAAGGTTAGAGAGGTTAAAGGGAAGCAACGCACCACAAATCTAAGCTATATAGCGCCTCACTCAATGCATCAGACCTTAAGTAGTCTCTATGCTTTGAGGAGACTAGAACTCAAGGTAGGGATGGAGTTCGAGCAATATATTTGGGACGGTCAACGTGAACGCTTAATACTCGTCAAGGTCACTGGCGAAGAAAGAGTGCTTACCGGGATTGGTTGGATTGAAGCCTTTAAGTTAGATATTCGTGGGGCTATTACGGGAGGAATTATCTCTAAACGGACGCTTAAACGTGCTCCGGTTAAGGGGACCGCATGGATCGCTAAAGATGCTTACCGGACTCCCATTAAAGCCATCACTCCTACTAAGCTAGGGCAAGCAGAAGCTGTGCTCAGCGCTCGGGTTGTCCAAGGGGGCGAGTGACCGTGCAGGTCACGTTCAAAAAGAGATACATTCATGAAGATCTCGTCGAGCATCATTTTAAAGACTTAGATCTTAACTCCGCGCTCTTTGAAGGTTCTATTCTTAGTCACGCTCGGTTTGAAAACACTCAGCTCCGGGGCGCCTCTTTCTTTGGTGTGAACCTGCACCATGCCATCTTCATAGGTTGTGATCTTAGGGGGAGTCGATTTGTTTATGCTCATCTAGAAGGGGCTCGTTTTGAAGGCTGTATACTCGATGGGATTGAGTGGATTGAGACGGATGTCTCAGACGCCTCTTTTCAAGATCACTTAATCGACAATAAAGACCCTCATCGTGTCCCAAGTATACGCTACCAATGTGCACAAGGTTATTTGTACAGCGTGTACCATTGGCCTGCTCTAGGTACCGATAAGAGCGAGAAACGTCCCTTGTTCTTGCTTCATGGGATGACAGGGCATGCCTTAGATTTCCAACCCCTTGTCGATCGATTGAGTAGGCCTGTTTATGCCCTCAACTTGATCGGTCATGGGGAGAGTGACTATCTTTCTATGCTTCAACGATCTTCGCTATTGGTGAGAGCTGTCGACTTAGATGAGTTCGATGAGTTCGATGAGTTCGATGAGTTCGATGACTCAAGCGACATGGAGACACAAGCAGAGACACAAGCAGAGACACAAGCAGAGACACAAGCAGAGACACAAGCAGAGACACAAGTAGAGACAGACAGCAGAAATGAGTCTTCTCCTCCGCTGGGTCAAGTCGCTAGCGACGATCAAGAAACGCGTAGCGACTTAAGCTATCAAGAAGCAGTGAAACAGGTCAGTGGAGTGATCAAGGAGATCCTCAGCTTAGATCA
>CALSSE010000007.1:0-485000 GCA_943788935.1 uncultured bacterium
CGGTAAACCGAGACGGGTCAAGACGAGGAGCGCGAGTGGTGGAACTAGGCAGAGGGGCCCATAAAGTTGCTCGGCAGTGCTCTCATCAAAATAGAACTGTTTGAGACGACCATAAGCGGGGTCTCCACCATTTGTCCACCAGCCGTAGAGGGAGTACCGCTGAGAGGATCCCAGAGGCGAAGAGCCAGAGACTCACCCATGAGCGGTTTCTATTAGCGGCGATAAAGGTCCCTAGGGTCTGAATCGCGTCATTCGCGACGATTGCATAGGCTGACAATAAGAAGCCTAAGAACATATATACTTCAGTTGTAATCATAAATATCTCCGAGGTGATTAATGATATCGATCTGTTCTCTGAACTAGGGGATAATACTTCTCGAGGGAAGTATTATGAGAACATAGGGTGGAGACTTTTGAAAATGATCCTCTTTGATAAGTCTAAGGTACTGAATATTTGTGACTAATCAGAGCATTGCTTATATGTGACAATCGTATGACAGAGCTCTAGTTGTCTTGGAGTGTGCTGAGAAACCTTCCGTGAATATAAGGTCTCTCAACGTGCTCTGAATGATAGATGTATGAGGCGGGAACTCTGTATTGAATGAGCTCGAACGACCTCTATGAAGTCATCTTATTGTGCTGGCGCGGGGACTGGCGCGGGGACAGGAGCCGCTACAGGAGCTGGAGCAGGTGCAGGGACTGGAGCCGCTACAGGAGCCGGAGCCGCTACAGGAGCTGGAGCCGCTACAGGAGCCGGAGCCGCTACAGGAGCTGCTACAGGAGCAGGAGCCGCTACAGGAGCCGCTACAGGAGCCGGAGCAGGTGCAGGGACTGGAGCCGCTACAGGAGCCGGAGCCGCTACAGGAGCCGGAGCCGCTACAGGAGCCGGAGCCGCTACAGGAGCCGGAGCCGCTACAGGAGCCGGAGCCGCTACAGGAGCCGGAGCCGCTACAGGAGCCGGAGCCGCGGAGCTGGAGCCGGAGCTGGAGCCGCTACAGGAGCCGGAGCCGGAGCTGGAGCCGGAGCTGGAGCCGCTACAGGAGCCGGAGCCGGAGCTGGAGCCGGAGCTGGAGCCGCTACAGGAGCCGGAGCTGGAGCCGCTACAGGAGCCGGAGCCGGAGCTGGAGCCGCTACAGGGGCCGGAGCCGGAGCTGGAGCCGCTACAGGGGCCGGAGCCGGAGCTGGAGCCGCTACAGGAGCTGGAGCCGCTACAGGAGCCGGAGCTGCTACAGGAGCCGGAGCTGCTACAGGAGCCGGAGCTGCTACAGGAGCTGGAGCTGCTACAGGAGCTGGAGCTGCTACAGGAGCTGGAGCTGCTACAGGAGCCGGAGCAGGAGTGGGAGCAGGCGTAGACACCTTAGTGCTCGGAGTCGTCTCACTCTTCTTTTCAGCCGCCTTTGATGTAGAGTCTTCAGCCGCTGGCAGGCTAGGAGCTTCCTCAAGGTCGCTCATATCTGGACCTTTAGGTGAGCTCATGACCGCGAGGGTAAGGCTGGTGATCATGAAGGCAGCGGCGAAGTATGAGGTGACTTTACCGAGAACGGTTGCTGCTGAATTACCGGAAGCGACATTTTGAAGGCCGCCGCCAAAAGCGCCGCTCACTCCACCACCTTTTCCAGATTGGAAGAGGATGATGATGATGAGGAAGAGGCAAACTATGACATGTATGATACTGACGAGTTGCATGTATTGGTCTCTTAAAACTTATTCAGGTTGTGAAGCGAATACGGTTACTGATCCGTAGACGCGATATGAATGATCGTTTGGAACGAATCGACGTCAAGACTGGCTCCTCCTACGAGGGCGCCATCGATGTCAGCCTGTGACATGAGTCCTGTTGCGTTCCCAGGTTTAACCGAGCCACCATATTGAAGTCGGACGCGATCTGCAACCTGTTCGCTGTAAAGTTCTTTAAGATGTTGACGAATCGCGTAGTGAACATCTTGAGCTTGCTCGGGGGTAGCAGTTCGTCCAGTGCCGATAGCCCACACAGGCTCATAGGCGCAAATGGTATGAGCAGCCTCCTCTGCGCTGAGTAGTTTGAAGGCTTCTTCTACCTGTTTGAGTACGACTGCTAAAGTCTCTCCATCATCCCTCTGGCTTAAGGTCTCTCCTACACAAAGGATGGGAGTGAGACCGACGTCATGAGCAGCCCGAGCCGCCAGAGAGACTGATTCATTTGTCTCTCCGTAATATTGACGACGCTCGCTGTGACCGAGGATTATGTAACGACAACCGATGTCAGCGAGTTGACTAGGAGCGCTCTCTCCAGTGAAAGCACCGCTGCGATGATGTGACATGTGTTGTGCGGAGACACCGAGATCGCTCCCCTCCACACAATTAATCACAGCGCTCAGAAAAGGTGTTGAGGGCGCGATACCCACCTCAGCGCTCGACTCTCCTTCTCCCAATGAGGCGAGACGCTCTAAGAGCCCTCGGGCTAGCTCAGTCGCTTCGGTGAGCGATAGGTTCATTTTCCAATTACCGACCACTACGGGGCGCCGTTTATATGTCATGAGTTTTCTCTACTTCAAGTGATGATCAATAAGGGGCTTAATGAGAGTCAATGTTGGCGACTTTTGGTTGAGCGGCGAGCTCTCGATCGAGCTCCTCTTTAAGAGCTGTAAGCTCTGCGTCACGTTTAATGATCGCCTCAATACCGGGGAGGGGTTTGCCCTCTAGAAATTCTAAGCTGGCTCCTCCCCCGGTTGAGATATGACCGACCTGATCAGCGAGACCACTCTCGTGAATCGCCCTCACCGAGTCTCCACCACCGACGACCGAATATGCCTCAGACGAGGCAAAGGCTTCGGCGATAGCGAAGGTTCCTGTAGAGAATGAAGGCCATTCAAAGACGCCCATTGGACCATTCCACATCAAAACTTGGGCATGAGAGATCACCTCTTGGAAAGCGGCGATGGTCTTTGGTCCGATATCCAGTCCCATGAGTCCATCAGGGATATCTATTTGATCAATAGAGACTGGAATAGCGCTCTCATTAAATTCTGCCGCGGCTAGATGGTCGACAGGTAAAATAATATTGACGCCTCGCTCTTGGGCGAAGGCTAGGAGCTCTTGGGCGGTCTTGAGATGTTCCTCCTCTACTAAACTAGAGCCCACCTCATGGCCTTGAGCAGCTAAGAAAGTATAAGCCATCGCTCCCCCAACCAATACGCTATTGGCCCGGAGTACTAATGACTTTAAGATTGAAATCTTATCGCTGACTTTAGCGCCACCTATGACTGCGACTAGCTCAGATCTCTTGGCGTTAAGTACTTGGCTGAGAGCTCGTACCTCTTCGACCATTAGATAGCCAGCGGCGACACCCTCGTGTATAAATTGAGTGATCCCTGTAGTGCTGGCATGAGCTCGATGAGCTGTTCCAAAGGCGTCATTGATATAAAAATCCGTGAAGGCGGCTAGCTCTCGAGCGAGATGCTCATTGTTCTTGGTCTCTCCGCCATGAAATCTAACGTTTTCAAGGAGTAGGACCTCACCTTCTTTGAGATTTTGAGAGAGAAAAGCGCTCGCTTCTCCTAGCGGTCGGTCGGAGAGAGTGACCTCTTGGCCCAAATGCTCAGCTAAGACATCTCCCACTGGAGCGAGTGACAACGCCTCTACCTCTTTACCCTTTGGACGACCGAGATGGCTCACTAGGATCACTCGAGCGTTCTTCTTGAGGGCATATTGAATCGTTGGTAGAGCAGCTCTGATACGAGTATCATCAGCGACTCTACCATCAGCGATAGGTGTATTAAAGTCGACTCTGATCAAGACGAGTCGTCCTTCTATATCAAGGTCTTCAATAGTGGTCAGAGAGACATCAGGGCTGAGCTGGATAGGCATAGGTTACTTCTCTTCTTTTTTTAAATGCACTAAAGTTCTGGTCAGCTAAGCAGCTTACGAGTGAGATCGATCATACGGTTACTGAATCCCCACTCGTTATCATACCAACTGAGCAGCTTGACGGAGTGACCATTCATCACAGTCGTGTTAGCGGCATCAACGATCGAGCTTCGAGGGTCACCGATATAGTCAGTGCTCACCAGCTCATCCTCTTCAAAACCAAGAACTCCCTTGAGGCTACCATCAGCGGCCTCTTTTAGAGCTGCATTTACAGACTCTGCATCACAAGGCTTTTGAGTCCTGAGAACAACGTCTACCAACGAGACATTAGGGGTAGGAACGCGAACTGCCATACCATCAAGTTTACCCGCGAGGTGTGGAAGTACGAGTCCGATCGCTGCTGCTGCGCCGGTAGTAGAGGGGATCATAGACATCGCTGCCGCTCGAGCTCTTCGCTTGTCCTTGTGGGGGAGATCAAGCAATGATTGGTCATTAGTATAACTGTGAATCGTGGTCATGAGACCATGGTCAACGCCAAATGTATCGTCGATGACTTTGACAACTGGTGCCAAGCAGTTTGTGGTACAAGATCCGTTAGAGACTACTTTGTGAACACTTGGGTCGAGGAGATGATCATTAACGCCCATCACTACAGTGAGATCTACATCTTGGCCGGGAGCGCTGATCACAACCCACTTCGCGCCTGCGTCGAGATGAGGTTGAACCTTCTCTTTACTACGGAAAATACCGGTGCACTCTAGGACGACCTCAGCTTCATATTCACCCCACTTTAGGTTTGCAGGGTCTCTCTCAGCGGTGACGTGGACAAAGCGCCCATTCACGTTAAAACCGCCCTCGACAACTTTTACATCACCATTAAAACGTCCGTGTACAGAGTCATATTTTAAGAGGTGGGCTGACATTTCAGGAGCAGTGAGGTCATTGATCGCGACCACCTCAATGTCATTAACTCCCTCGAGGATTCTAAAGACTTGACGACCGATACGTCCAAAACCGTTGATTGCTATTTTATGTGTCATGGTGTTAGCTCTCCTGTGAGCGGTAGTTGCGTTTGTGTACTCACATCACTTAAACAGTGTTTTCAGTGAGCGTTAATGAACATTGGATCTTTTACTGTGCTGTGAGGTCGACTTCAACTGCTATCTTTGAATTCCATTCCTTTGGTTTTAAAGTTCACCAACTTGTGACATCTGCGTGAAAGAGAGATATAGACATCGTCTTGAAAGAAAAGCGAGGTGGAAGCGAGAGGGTGAGCATGATAGTTATACTTTTAGAAACACTCTTCGTATGAACGATATCGAGACCTCTCTAACAGGAGATTCATGTGACACAAGCAGATCAAAAAACAGATGAAGTAGACGATGTCTCTAAGAGTACTGACTCATCGGAATCGCTCACTCATTCTAGCGAGACTCAAGGTTCTGCAACTGCAGGGAAGACCTCGCTCGATGACCCTTTCTTTGTCGGTGCCGAAATAGACCCTGATCAACTGTTTGAGCAGTGGGCTAGAGAGGATGCTAGAGCGGAAGTCCAAAGAGCGCAACATCAGAACGATCGTTTTTCGGTCGGGCGACAGCCACTTCTCCTAGGGCTCATCGCTGTGGTTTCAGCGGTTTTATCTTTTTATTGTTTTCCTGCCCTAGACGCAGTGATTCATGAGGGAGACTTTGACCAGTGTGGAGATGTATTAGAAAGAGCGCTCTCTCAATCTAAGGGTGAAGCGATTAGGCCATTTTATCATCAGCAGACTTGCCGTCTTAGCGGTATGGTGGGGACGACTAACCTCTTCGCGATCGGTTTTCAAGAGAACCCTGAATCTAAAGATGAATTTGAACGAAATCGCGGTATCAGCTACGTGGTTAAGCTCAATGGAGGCCAGATCTATGCGATTTTACCGGCTCATCCCCCTAAAGTAGAAGGGTATCGGCTACGTAATGGCAGCCTATTTGGTTTAGAGTTTACAGAAGTTGGGCTCATAATCGACCCAACGATCGCTACGAGTTATCGCCATCTCGAGAGAGAGCTTCGAGTCAATCTAGGTATTAAGTCCTCAGAGAAACTATGGTTTTTTGATGTCAGTTACTCTCCTTGGGATCATAAAATGCCTTTAGCGACAGCGGTTGTCGCTCCATTGATCGCTCTCTTGGCGTTGTTGGCGATTTACCGAGAGATGAGACGTCGTCAACAGCTGAAAGAGCAGGAGCAAGAAGAGAACGATTGGCTCTTGGCATTTGAAGCCGCAGCGAGCGAATCAGAGCTCTCAGGGAAAGAAGAGAGGGAGAGTATTGCTCAAGCTCATGAGGACGAGAGTTATTCTACAACTCAATCAAAAGAAGGGTGAAGGACAATGAGGTCTGAAGCATCAAACAATCTATTCTGTACTAAAAAATATCCTTGGAAATGGGGCGTCTTATCTATTGTAAGCGCGTGTCTATTCTGGCTCTGTATACCGCTCGCTGAAGCTCAAGAGGGTAAGTCTCATCCACCTGTCTCCAAAGAGGAGAGCATTAAAAGTGAGCTAGGAGTCGCCAACCCATTCTTTTGGGAGGTGAGAGGAGAGAAAGGTGAGGTCGCTCACCTAATGGGTACGATGCACATCCCTAGCGACCGATGGAAGAGGTTACCTTCCACCCTCTTGGCAGACCTCGATCAGGCAGACGCTATTTATGGAGAGCTTGACCTAACAGATAAAACTAGAATGACAGGGAAGTTAATGGAGCGAGCCATGTTGAGTAATGGTGATACTCTAGAGAAGCTGATTGGTCCTGAGGTCTATAAAGATCTAGATCGTTATCTGCAATCTAGAGGACAGAGCGCCTTGTTTATGAATGGCATGCACCCTAAAATGGCAGAAATGACGCTAGGGCTCCTCGATGTAATGCCTTTATTGATGAGCGGAAAGCCGGTACTCGATGACTGGTTATTACAGAGGGCGAAAGCGGCGGGTAAAGAGGTTGGTGGCGTAGAGACGATGGAGGAGCAGATCGCCGCCTTATTTAGTGGGACTTTAGAAGAGGCAAAGATCTCTTTGGGATTTACTCTTAAATTATTGAAGCAGAAAGAGAGCGCTGGGCGTAAACCCTTAGAAGATCTGCAACAAGCCTATTTCTCAGGGAGAGAGTCGAGCGTTGTCAAGGTGATTGAAGAGGAGCTCAGAGGAGCGCCAGAAGCACAGATTAAAGCGATGGACCTCTTACTAAACCAACGCAATAAGGTGATGGTTCGGAGAGTACATAAATTATTGAAGGATCACCCTAAGAAACGCTATGTCTTCGCTTTTGGTGTAGCTCATTTTGTGGGTAAAGATAGCGTCGTTGAAGGCTTGAAATCGCTTGGTTATATCGTGAAACGAAGATATGCTCCATCTATTATGGAATAGTAAGCTGAAGAACAGTAAACCAAGGAATAATAAATTGAGACCGCTACCGTAGATTTATCATCCATAGATAAATCATCGCCCATTGACTAAGTCATCATTAGCTCTAAAGAGCATATAAGAAGCGCCCATGGACCCACACTCAACAGAACACTCAGTTAAGATCTTCACGACTCCGATCTGTGGGTATTGTATGATGGCCAAACGACTCCTGATGAGTCGTGGAATTAAGTTCGAAGAGGTAAACGCGTCGGGTCAACCCGAGCTTAGATCTTGGCTAGTTAGCACCACTGGACAGCGAACGGTTCCGCAAATCTTTATACACGGTCGCTCTGTTGGTGGCTATACAGAGTTAAGCGCTCTAGACAAAGCGGGAGAGCTCATAAGACTCACTCAACAAGGGTCGTGATCGCGAAGGTCTCTTGGTATCGGTGGTTTAGGTGAATACGTTCGCTCGAATCACAACTGGGCGACCGGACGAAAAAGTGATGATACCAGCTCTGTATCTAGCTATGTGCCTAGCTATATATCGGTCATGTATATTAACGATATGGGTCGTTGTGGCTCCTCTCCTGCTCTCTTCAGCTTGGATTTGTTCAGCGGAAGAGAAGACCGTTCATTCTCCCTCATTGCTCAGCTCGCTCAGAGCATGCCAGTGGAGAGTCGCTCGCTTAGATCAGCTCAACGACGAGCCACGCGCTCTGCTTCCAAGGGCGCTCAGTCACTCTAAAAGCCTTCATAAGGCGCTCTTTGATCAAGTCGCGAAGAGGGTTCAACCGACTGACTCTAATCATCAGCTTTCCGCTAGCCAATGGTCAGCAAACGAGCTTCTCTCTTTATCTCGACCTCCCGCTTTATTAAATGGCCGGCGTCTCACCCAAAGGCTTATCGCTCAATGTACTCTTCACCCTCTCCCCTCTCTTCTCGCTCTCCCTTCTGTATCCTCAGAGTCCTCAGCAATATGGATATGGAGTACGCATCCATTTTCTTTGTTTATTGACGGGAGGCCAAGCGAAGTTGAGACTCAATACTCAAAGGATTCATTTTACTATCTCCAGATCAGATCGTCACTCATAGAGTCTCACGCTAACTTTAAGACAGCTGATCTCATATTAAGTTTTCAAGCGGCACATGGAGAGGTTCAATGGGGGGTTGGAGAGCGCTTGACACCTCAACAGATTGAGCCGAGATATCCTCAATTAAAGTTGGATCCATCGCTCTCATGTGCACGAGGTCAATCAACCGAGGTCTCTCGTGGCACTGAGAGTGATTGGGTCAGACAACAGTGGTGGATCAAGAAGATTCCTTTTGCCTCTGATCGATCTCTAAAAGAGACGATCACTAGCCCATACGTCATTACCTCTCATCAGCATCTATGGGTACCCATTCATCTGATCGAAGGAGAAACAAAGAAGACTCATCAACGAAGTGAGCGTGGCTCCCTGGTGACTTCTCCTGTGTATCGCAGTGACACTATGTTAGGAGGAGGGCAGATAAGCCGTAGACTTTGTCTGCAGAGCTCTCCTCAGGGATATGATCTAGAGCTGATCTCTGAGCTGAGAGTACAACGACCATTATGGTCATTGTCTTGGGATCTCTCTCCGCGGGGCTTGAGGGAAATTCACACAGCGACGACTCCCCTCAAGACAGGACGGTGGAGCTTATCAACTCGATGGAGGAGAGATGAAGGGAGCACTGCGAGTGAACAGAGCTGGAGAGTGAGTGAGCTCTTCTCTAGGTCTCGTTTGCGACGAGGAGAGGAGAGAGACCTGCTCCGTTGGTCGATGATCGAATCATGGGATCAGTTGGTGTCTATTTATCGACGAGGGTTAATGTTAAGAGCGATAAAGAGTCGGGTCGCTCGTTGGGAGACAATAGATTATGAGAGACCTTCAGGGTTTATATGGACGAGCTCTTTACCTCCTCAAGAGGAGCGCTCATTAGACGGTTGGATCGATTGGTTATGGTCAATGGGACGTCCTGGTCAGCTTCATTACCCTAACCCCGTGTTGGATACTCATCCTCTCAAGCCAGAGAGCGCTCTTCGAGATGAGCTCTCTTCAACCTCTTCACTCCCGGTGTTGTGGTCTCCTCCCTCTCTCCGCGTAGCAGAACTTACAGGATCTGCAGGACGCGAAACAGTCAGACCTTTGCATTATTGGGGTCTCCTCATTGCAGGAAGTGAGCGGCCGAGAGATCTCGCTGGTCACTTAATCCCAGAGGGCAGCCTCTGGATTAATGCTGGTGATACATCGAAGATCAGTGTTGGTGGTAGATTAAGTCCTAATCCATCGAATCGTAAGAGATTCAGTCCTAGACCAGGTGAGGTAACATCTCGCCAGGCGAAGCAAAATACTTACTCATCGGTCTCATTAAATAAGGTCCTAAATAAGGTCCCATATTCTTCAAAACGAGCTACCCTAAGAGCGGTTATTGATGCTCATGACGTACCCAACCGTTATTGGATAAGGTGGACTCTCAGCCCGGCTCTCTCCAAGTCTCAACTCTCGATGATCGGTATGCTTGATCAAAGTGAGAAGCGAAGCCCTATGAGTAGAGATATGTCGATATTTACTCAGTGGTCAGGTCCCGATCAATGGCTTAAGTTTATGTCAAAGGATCATTTTAGACAGACTCCTCGATGGTGGAGTGAGCGTTCACTCTCACCTCGCAAGGGATGGGGGACTCTCACCCAAAAGCCCTCTTTATCCCTGAGAGCTGACCCAGATCAGGGCGCGATCGTATGGAGTGGAGATCTCTCCCGAAACGCTCCGCTCACTCCTGTGCTGTTTCATCAAAGAGTAAGTGAGATGCAAGGAGGGGTATCGTTACATAGGGAAGTCTTGATCGCCCCTTTAGTCTATCAGGAGCGGTGTGCAGAAGAGAGCGATCCTGAGCGTTTGTTACCTACGATTAAGTGGGTCAATAGAGCGGTCTCATATACCGCTAAATGGACACGAGAACCAGGAACAGAGCACTTTAGACATGAAACTGTCTTACAGATCTCAGATGAACTCGCTCAGCGTTGGCCATATATCAAAGAGGATCAAAAGAGAGCCATAATGCAGCGAGTGATCACTGCGGAAGCAGAACACTGCTTTACTCGAGAGCTCAGGCCTTAAACATGAAGGGGCTGAGGTCACTCGTTAGACTTTAGAGACAGACCCCAAGCGCAGGGAGGCTATCACCGAAAACAGGTTCACCCTGTGGGGTCTCAGTAATACAAACATTCGCTAGAGGACAGCCGTATTCTACACTGTTCGCTTGGCAGAGCGCGAGACACTCGGTATCCATATCACCATCTAGATCGAAGCAAATATGACCGGGGGCGCAGTTGCTCGTGTTGGTGAGCTCATCCAAAACGCAGAGACCACCGGTCTGAACCATCCCTGAGTTAGGGTTATCAAAACATCCACCGACGATCTTAGTCTCTCCCATCGCGTCTGCTCCTTGAAATCCGAGGAGGCAATCTTGATCTACTTCACAGCCATTACCGGTAAAGAAGTTACATTCTCCAGCGCAGAGACCGACATCGGGGCTTCCGAGTATATCGATTGCACATACTCGCTCACCGGTACATGGTGAGCTGTCTTCAGTAGTACAGATCGGCAAACATTCATCGGTTCGATCTCGGAAGGCTGAAGCGCAGAAAGAGCTCGCTTCACAGTCTCCCCAATAATTGGGAGAGGCGTTTTGGTCGCAGAGTTCACCATCGACTAATAGCCCCGGCTCACCTTCAGTACAGATGGTGAGCCGCCCTTCGCTAGAGTCACTTTGATAGATTGTACAGGATTCACCTTCGGCGCAGTCTTGAGAGATTGGATTACAGATCGACAAGCAAGCCCCATATTGGGTGGTCGGGTCTGGGTAGACGACCTCGTCAAAGATACGACAGCTCTCTTGAGCAGCACAGGGAGTATTGTCATCACAGATATTTTGGCAAAGACCGATCTCACAGACTAGACCGGGTGAACACGGCAAGTTAATCCCATTACAAGAGTCTCCAGGCTGGCCTCGATCCTCAATAGAGACGTCGGTCAGATCTACGCAAAGCGTGATGTTTTCAGCTCTCGCACACGTTGTGTCAGCGTTACCACAAGAGCTCTCTTCATCGCCAGGGATACAGTTATCAGAGACTAGACAGACGCCGGGAGAGGGGATATCAGTCAACCCAAAGTTGGCATAGTCAATGTCAGGGAGACAGAGCTCACTCACAGCGCAACCATTGTCTTCCGCGTTATCATCACAAGCGAGCATACAGGTCTGATAGCGATCACTTAAGCCACCGCTATTATTAGGTCCATAACACACAAGTCCCTCAGCGCAACCGAGCTCTTGGTTGCAGGTCTCTCCTCGGGAAGGGAGCCCCTGACGGCAGACGCCGCGCTCTTCATCTATCACACCCTCGGAGCTAGAGTCAGGGTAGCATACCCCTTCGGCGCAGAGGTCATCAAGTGAGAGGAGATCACAGTTCGCTCCCTCTTCGACGAGGGAGAGAGCTCCACGTACAGCGAGGATCGACATACTCTCAAGCTGCGTACTATCGATTAAGACGAGCTCTGCTGCTGAAGTTTCACTGACATAGTCGCCGCTGAGGATGGCGTAGTACCTTTGCTCTCCGATAGGGTCATCGAGCTCTCTCACTTGGCTAATCTCCGCTATGTATCTACCCTCTACTTGTCCTCCGAGTATGGCTTCACCTTGTTCGTTATATAGAGTTACCCCAATCGCAGAAATATCTCCATTAGGGTCATTGCCATCTACGGAGACAACGAGCTCTTCTCCTCTAGAGTTAAGCGTCGCGGCGCTGATGACGGGTAAAAGTCCTTGCTGACAGGAGAAAGAGTCATCAGCTTCGTCAGCTTGACAGATTAGGCTCTCATCACAGAAGCCTCCAAAACCCTCAGGCGTGCAGATAGAGAGCTCGGGGAGGATTGGGTGAACGCTCAACTCTGTGATGAACACTTCGCTGAGGTTACCCTCAATGTCTTCGATGACGACCCCTACCTCGGCAGCGACATCGAGATTCAGTAGAGCAGCCTTAAGGTTGAAAGAGAAAGCCGCCTCGCCTGTGAGGAGAGGAGCTGAGTCATTAGGGATAGATTCATAGTAGGTGGTGTCTCCGAAGTCATCGACCTCAAGGGGGCCTCCTAACTCATCATACAGAGTAATGTTGATGTAGATAGCGTCAAGATCAGGGTCGTCACCGGTGACCGTCAAGAAGAGCTCTGCGTCTGTTTTACTAGCCTCAACAGCGGAGACTGTCGGCTGGGTCAGACGACAGCTGTTGTCAACGCATGAACTTTGTTCAGGACAGATTCCCGCGTTTGGGCTGTCGGGATCACAGACCGCTCCTAAAGTGAGAAGCGGATGAAACGAGATCTCAAGTACGTAATCTTCGACTGCTGAGCCACCGAACCCCTTCACCTCTACCTCATAGCTCCCCGCTTGAACAGTAGTAAGGATTTGAGAGCAAAAGTGACCTCCCATATAGTCATCATTTCGAGCGATAGATCGTCTAGAGGATCCATCGGTCTCGAAGAGCTCAATGATCGTATCCGCTCCTTCCGGACACAGCTCACCATTTCTCCCAATCGTCCTCACCTGAATACCAATCTCTGCCTCTGTAAAGAAGGTATGAACGCTCACTCCATCTGAAGGGGCCATCCCCTCAAACGTAATTATATCTCCCTCCTGTGGAGGAGTATCCCCAGCGGGCATCTCACCGGCGGGCATCTCACCGGCGGGCATCTCACCGGCGGGCATCTCACCGGCGGGCATCTCACCGGCGGGCATCTCACCGGCAGTCATCTCACCGGCGGGCATCTCACCGGCGGGCATCTCACCGGCGGGCATCTCACCGGCGGGCATCTCACCGGCGGGCATCTCACCGGCGGGCATCTCACCGGCGGGCATCTCACCAGCGGTTATCTCACCGGCATTCATCTCACCGGCATTCACCTCACCGGCAGTCATTTCACCGGCATTCATCTCACCGGCATTCATCTCACCGGCAGTCATCTCACCAGCGGTTATCTCACCGGCAGTCATCTCACCAGCAGCCATCTCACCCGCGAGAGGGAGATCAGACTCTCCTCCTTGACCGACTCCTGAGTCTCTGACTGCCGATTCTCTAGGTGTAGGAGGATCAGTTGACTCATCTTTACAAGCACTACTAAGACACACACACATAATGATGAGATAGAGTGTGTGGCAGGTGAAAGAAGCGCGTAATACACGCAAGCTAGCGAAAGGGGGGGACATGGAAACCTCCATAAAGACTTAGAGTTAAGCCTTAATCTACCCCTATGTTGATTATATGTCTAGTTTTGAGGAGGGGATCTCTGGCGGAACCCGCTCAGGGTAAAGAGCGACCCAAGACGCTTCATAGCCATCTTGGTCACATTGAGCAAAGGCGAGTAAGCAGTCTCTCTTGAGCTCATCATCTTTTAAATGAGGATATATATAGAGCTCTGCCGCATCAGTAAATATGGCGAGATCAGCACCGGTTAAAACGCTATAAAGGAGCGCATCAAAGGCTTGGTGTGGAGTGAGTACTCTTAGCTCCAAAGCGAGGCCAAGCAATGAGGTGAAGGCCTGGGTGAGTGGATTACTTAAGCGCTCTTCGATCGAGGCAGGCTCTTGCTCTTGAGCGGTCAATCTAGCTCTGAGATCACGATGCCATATATGCTTTAGCTGCTCAGTCTCGACCTCCAATGAGATCACGACTTCTCCTCGATGATCTTGAGGCTTATATTCGCTAAGATAAATGACCCGACCTTCCCGTGGTAAGCGTTCTATTCGAGGGTGGTCGAGATCGAGATCATTGATTAAATGATGACTGCTGAGCGACAGACTAGCGCTCTCTCTTTGATCGGCGTTAAGAGAGTGAGCCTGATTGAGGACCGCGAAAGCTCGTCGATACCGTCGCCAGGTGTCACTTTCGCTGTGCAGACCAATCATCATCTGTCGACGAAGCTCTTGACCCTCTTGGGGGTCTCGATCCCATGATAGCCTAGAGAGCTCACTGAGAGACTCGGTCAGTCTTTGCTTACTAGACTCACTAGAGTGAATAGGCTCATAGGGAAAGGCTTGAAAGATTTCCTCGCAGAGCCCTCTAGCGAAGAGCGCTCTAGTATGGGCATCTACACCTGTTATCCATATCTGAGAGGAGGAGACAAGCGCTCTTGTCGCTTGGGCGATAGGATCTACTCTCAAACCCAACGCTTGTGCTAATCGTTGAGCTCTCCCAAACCATTGATTAGGAAGGCGGAGAGGCTCATCCTCGATGTAACCCGCCTCGATCAACTGTTGGGAGAGCTGAGCGCTTCTTTGCAGACTCTGATCAGGAGAGATTTTTCGATTTTGGACAATCGAACTCAACTGCCTCATCATTGGTGTTCTGAGCGCTAACTCTGCCTTATCCCCTTGAATACCGCTCTGCTGACTCTTTTGGATGAGGGCGACAGTGTCGCGTACAAAAGTTGAGGCAGCCACAGGCGGTGTTTGCCGTCGGATACTCAACCTAACGCCTCCCTCCATTAACTCAGCACTTTCGACCGTAGCTGCTCTAGATCTCTGTTGTTGCGCTTTGGGTGAAGGGGGGGGAGATGACAGCGTAGGTGGGAATGACTCTAAGACCAAGGGGGTACTGTCGGTATCGCCTGTGGTGAGGGTGAGCGTCGCCCATTGGTAGCTATTGGGTTCACTCTGATGTAGAGCTAAGCGAGCCCAATGGAGTGTATGCACCATTGAGAAGCCGGCCCCCAAGGCATGATAGATCGCTCGGTCTGACTCTGCTCGAGTCTTTACACTCTGCTCAAACTGCCGCGAAATCACCGCGAGTGTTCCCGCGCGACGAGTCTTAACCACTTCCAAGCTAGGGATCGGTGGAGTGATGTTTAAGAGAATACTCTCTTGAGCGATTGTTGATTGACTCAGCGTTAAAGGTCCCTCTCCCGAAGTGGTATCTAGGGTGATAAGTCCATTTTTATCGATGGCATAAATGTGATTAAAGAGCCTAAGTTGACCTCGGCTAAGTCTCTTACTGAGCTCTACTCTTTGATGAACAGGGGTGATCTCTACTTCGAAATTACGAGCGATATGAGAAGTCGCGGCGCGCATCGCGCTGAATTTAAAGACTTCACTTGCTTTGGTGATTACTTGTCCACTCTTATGAACTTGAATAGCTCTTAAAGCATCACTAGAGGGCAAGTTGTCAACGACTCGAACAAGCTCGATAGATTGAGTCAATAAAGGCTTTTGGGTGTGGGGGTTTAGCGCTAACTCCCATGGCCAAGAGTGCAGCTCATCAGGGAGCGATAGAAAGAGAATGAGCGCAGGCATCGCGCTCTCCATCAATTTAGAAGGGTTGTTAGCGCTAGAGATACTCTGAAGAGCCTCATTAAGAACATCGCCTACTGCGTCCATAAAGAGTATATCAGTGATAACTCTCTGTGCCCTAGTAAGCGCATTTTTAGTCCCTTTACCTCTTCGGAGTTCGGTGATTAAGTCATCGATTTCTGTAGGTAAAGGGCTATAAGACTGTGCTTGTTGGTCTTGACTACTGCATTTAATGAGCAGCTCTTGTGAAGATGTAAAGTTTACGCTGAGCTTAATGGAAAGAGTCACATTCACCTCAATCTGTGATCAGACTAGACTGTTACTGAGTAGGCTAAAAGTATGATTCGAAGATCATCGCTAGACAAGGAGCAAGTAGAGTGGTCTTATAGGAGAGCCATCAAATAATGAGAATTTTCACCCAAAGAGATTATTCCGTAGTTTCATCTTGGGGAATAAACTTGCGTACAATGACATAACATAAGCGATCAACCCAAGGATGATTATTTTCCGTTCACGATTTTAGTCGATAATACACACTCTCATTTTTTGAACTCTTAACATCTGATCAGGTTTTAGGCATCTACTTATGACACCCAAAGATTTTCCCCAAGAGTACACCGCCATTCGCTGGTTAGGAGAAGGGTCGGTCGGTGATGTTTGGCTCGCTCAACACAAAGAGAGTGGGGGACACTGCGCGATTAAAATTCTACATACTCAAGGTGACTCAAAAGGCTCCGCCGAGCGATCGTTCAATCGTGAGGTGAGGGCGATGGCAAAGTTGAGTCACCCTTCTGTGATCGAGGTTTATGACTTTGGGCGAACTGAGCAAGGGTCGCCATATGTAGCGATTGAGAACGTTCCCGGTCACAGCTTAGGGAGCTATGTTAAAGGGGGGTGGAGCTGGTCACAGCTCTGGGGAGTTATCGATGGGATTCTCGCAGGGCTGAATCACGCTCATTCGAGAGAATTGATTCATCGAGACCTTAAACCTAATAATATTTTAGTTACGCCAATGGTCTCTGGTCTAGGAGCTATAAAAATCGTCGATTTCGGGATAGCGCTCACTACTTTGGATGCCAATAAAGTGAGTCGTCGTATAGAGGGAACTCCTGCATATATCGCTCCAGAAGCAGCGCAAGGTCAGATCTCGGCGATTGGTCCTTGGACTGATCTGTATAGTTTTGGAGTTATTCTCTATGAAATACTCACTGGACGCCTCCCTTTCTAT
The DNA here is from genome assembly GCA_943788935.1 of uncultured bacterium. Lineage (GTDB taxonomy): Bacteria > Myxococcota_A > Bradymonadia > UBA7976 > VGTA01 > CAKZRU01. The sequence continues at coordinate 16,815 of CALSSE010000007.1, forward strand.
GGCAGGAACCTATTAAATCATCATCAACATACCCCACCTCCAGAGATTCGTATCCGCTCTAATGTCGAAGCGCCATCAGGGCTCTTGCCAATCGTCACTAAACTTTTGGAGAAGTTCCCTTCAGCTCGCTATCTTAACGTAGCTTCGCTGCGGAGAGATCTTGATTTATTAACCCTCCCGGAGCGCATGGAGCCGCTTTTGCCGATCGAGGATGACGACGAGTCCTACATGGACTTCTCGATGGATGGGTCGATTGATTTCTCGATGGATGAACCGCTAGAGGGAATGAGTCATGAAGCTGAATTATTACAGCCGATGAGCTCTTCGGTAGGGATTGGTCTGTTTCACCTCAGGCCGCCCCCTCTCGTCGGTAGAAAAACCTCGCAAGAAGAGATTGAGACCGCCGCCCAAAAAGTCTTAGACGGTCAAGGGTCACAAGTGGTCTTGATCGAGGGGGAAGCTGGTCTAGGCAAGAGTCGCTTAGTCGATTGGCTTCGCACTCGAGTGGAGGAGTGGGGTTTAATGCAGGTCTGCACAGTGAGGAGTGAACCACAGAGGAGCGGTGGTGGTCTGAAACAGGCTATTCTTCGACTCATGGGTGCGCCTCAAGCGACGATTCAACAAGCTGATCGTGTTCTAAACGCTCGGTTGAAGACTTCCGAGTCTATTCAGAATGCTCGCTCGGCCTTATGGCCAGAGAGCGATCCTAACCTCTCGGAAACAGAGAGGGGCCTTGATCTTGAGTCTAGACCACGAGTCGCCGTTCAACTCTTATTAGATCTCGCCGATGGGCGACCGCTTATGTTTTGGGCTGATGACGCTCATTGGTCTCCTGAAGGTCGAGTCCTACGATTACTTAACCTTCTCGCCTCACAGCAAAATCAACCCTTCTTGCTCGTGGCGACGCTGAGACCTACTCAGCGAAGGACGGTGAGGAGTATGAGGCGCGCCTTGTTGAATCAGGGGGGGCGTTTAATTAGCCTTGAGCCAGTCCCTGTTCAGACGCTCACTACCTCTCTATCTGCCTTGGTGAAGCTCCCTGATGGACTCGTCGAATTGGCCTGTGCACACTCCCATGGCAACCCACTGATCGCTGTAGAGGCGGTGCGAGGTTATCTAAGAGATCAGGGGATCGCCAATGAACCTCGAGACCCGAGTGATGTGTTAAGACAGAAAATAGATCAAGCGAGTGAAGGAGAGCTCGGTCCAGAGATGAAGAGCATGCTGATTCGCTCAACGCTCTTGGGTCGTTCATTTACTCTTAAGACGCTCAGTGCCTTGTGTGAGGTCGGTGGAGATTCACTCGCTCCACTTCTTCATGGAGGCCAAGAGCTTTTACAGCAGCTGATTGATCGTGCTCTACATTCTGGTCTCTTGAAGGAGCAGAGACAGCGCTTCACCTATACACATGACTTGATTCGTACTGAACTAAAAAATCTTGCACCGAGTCTAGGTAATTGGGCAGCGCTGAACTTAAAGACTGCCGAGCTTAGATTGAAGCGAGCAGAAGGAGATAGTACTGGGGTTGAGTTAGAGATGGTCGCTCGGAATTATTGGGCGGGTGACCTTAAACCTCTCGCCCTAGAGACTGGGATGGAGAGCCTCAAGAGGCTTGTTCAGAGTGGTTTAATGGGACATGCAACCTCGGTGACGAGACGATTGCTTAGTTGGAATGATCACCTAGGAGCTCTCGCTCCGAGTGAGCGCGGAGAGCTCTGTCTTATGGGAGGAGAGTCAGCGACTCATGCCGGTCACCACGCTGAAGCTGAGGGTTTTATAGAGCTCGCTCTCACCCTCGCCAAGGCGGAAGATCTTTATGATTTAGGCGCGAAGGGAACCGCTCAGATGGGGTTGAGTTTTCTACAAGCGGATCGCTTGGATAAGGCGGGACACTATTTCGAAGAGGCGCAGACCTTCCTCCCTTCATGCACCGACCAAGAAACTCTTTCGGTCGTATTTTTTGGACTCGGTCAATGGGCTCTCGCTCGTGAAGAAGAGAGTGAGGCTATCGAATATTTTGAGGAGAGTTTGGGTCATGCCCAAGAGGATGACCAACTCCTCACATATCAGTTAGCAGCCCGAGTCGCTTTAGCTAAAATCACTAGAGCTCAAGGTCTCATTGAGCGAGCAGAAAAGGCCTTCTCTAAGATCTATGAAGATGCTCTAGACGGCCAACTTGAGGTTCATTCTCTTGAGGCTCGTTTAGGTTTAGGCCTCTGCGCGTGGCGCAGAGGTGATCCTGATACCGCTCTCCCTTATTTCTCTGAGGTGCGTAAATCTGCTCGTGGTAACCTCTTTTATGTAGAGTTCTTCGCTGCGATTGGTGAGGCATGGGCTTATGCCCTTCAACAAAATTGGGATAAAGCGCAGATGGCGCTCATTCAGGCAGAGACTTTGCGCATCGATGTTCCTCATCGTGAGCGTGAGCTCGATGATCTGCGACAGGCGATGAGAGATTATGCTTTTCATTGTAAACGTCTTGATCTCATCTCTCAGATTGATCGATTATCAGATCTCTCCTTCAGCGGGAGTACTACTTTTCTAACCGAACCTCGACGATAAGTTTTTAATGAGACGTCTTTAATGAGAACTCTATCTACCTATCTTACGATCTTATTATAAGAAGTCCATGCATCATCAGTACGCAGAGAGATACTTTATGGCTAAACTACGCTCAACCCTCATTACTCTCTCTAGTCTCGCAGTGATCAGCTTACTGATCATGATTCCCGTTGAGGCACATGCTCAAGAGACAGTGACACCATCGATCAATCGCCTAACAGGCCAACTCACACCCGCTGATAAACCCGCTTTTGGGGAGGAGGATGCTGAGCGAGCCGAAGAAATCTTCAAGTCACGTTGCACTCGCTGTCACGGCTCAATCGGTAACGGGAGAGGGTCACTCGCGAGTCATCTATCTCCTCGACCGACCGATCTCACTAGTGCTTATTGGTATAAATCCACATCGGTGAAAAAACTTAAACGAGTGATTTTAGGAGGGGGGGGTGCCATAGGCAAGAGCGTACTCATGCCTGCTAACCCCGATCTTAGAAATAAGCCAAAAGTTGTCGCTGCCTTGGTTCAATATATCATCAATCTCGCCCCTCGGAAGACCGAATAGAAGGAGAGAGGAGGTGAGGATGAACCCTGTTCTCTACTTTCCGGTGAAAACAGCGCCATTGCAGATGGAGGCAGGCTTCTTTCCATTGGGTCGTGATTTGGGGGGAGGAGACTCTGATCATATCTGCTTTTTGAGTGATAATGAGCGAGACCGTTATTTGCAGAATAAACGACGAGTCCCCGAGTCTCGTCATTGGGTCACTTGGTCTATGGATGATGAGCCTCTTCATTCTCTACATTGCGCTGCTCTAATGGGTTTAATCGAACACTTAGAACGCTCCAAAGTGGAGATTCCTCTTAAGCCCTTATCGGGCTGGCGCGAAGAGTATGGACGATATAGCAGGACTCCAAGTCCGCAGCAGCTAGAGCGACTTCAAGAGAGTGGAGAAACGCTCTACAAGGCGGTGGTGATGTCGGTACAGGAAGACATCACTGTGTTAGCAAACCGACCGCGATCTGCGCTGGTGATGGGGCATATTTGCACACCTAGTTTTTGGGACCCTAAATACGTAAAAAATGCTAGTTTTTGGTCTATTCATCAACCTGTCCCTGGCTTCCCTCGAGATGAAAGAGTCGCTGATCGATTAGGAGCTCATGTCTCTTCAAAAGGACCGTTGGTACGATTTGTCTGGACCTTATGTAGCGACGATAAGCTAGACCATCATCCTGATCATCCACGAGCACCATGGAGGGATGTCGATAAAATCTGGTATCGGGTAGAGCGTCAGATCACGATTCCTTTAAATGGGGAGGGGACGATCTTTCTTATCCGAACTTATGTCCACCCGCTTGATCGGCTCAGCGATGAGCAGCGTTACATACTTCGCGAGGCGATAGAGGTTATGCCTCAGGAGGTGGCTGACTATAAAGGTTTATCAGGGATTCAGAGAGAGCCCTCACTCCTTGATTCAATCTCTTCATAGAGGGGCTTTTGTAAGCTGAGTCATTGTAAAGAATAGTAAAGTTAGAGGAGAGGCGACATGGCTTCTAAGTTAAAGCAGACCGAGAACTCTGATCATCAAAGAGAGCGTACGATCGAGATACGAGTACTTTACTTCGCGTCAGCCCGAGAGAGGGTTGGTAGATCTGAAGAGAGGCTCTATTTCGCTAAACCACCCACTCTTAAAGAGCTACAGATTGACTTATATGAGCGTTATAGATCGCTAACAGAGCTCTCGCCTTATCTTCGATGGGCGGTTGATCAATCATTTGTTGAAGATGATTCACAAACGATTGACAATGGATCAGAGGTCGCCTTAATTCCACCTATTTCAGGAGGTTAATATGTCGGTTTTAGTAGGGCGAGAGAGCTTAATATCTATCACTCTTGAGCCACTTGATCCTCGTGAGGTAGAAGGCTTAGTGAGAGCAGATCACTTTGGGGCGATCACTACCTTTTGTGGGCGAGTGAGAGATCATAATGAAGGTCATGGAGTCATGTCGATCTTTTATGAAGCCTATGAGGAGATGGCCCTTAAAGTGATGCGAGAGATCGTTGAGGAGTCTCAGACTCGTTTCCCTTCTACACTCACAGCGGTCTACCATCGACTCGGAGAGTTGAAGATCGGAGATGCGGCGGTTGTCGTCTCGGTCGCTGCAGCCCATCGAAAGGTGACCTTTGAAGCATGCGCTTGGGTCATTGATGAGCTCAAAGCGCGGGTTCCGATTTTTAAGCATGAGCGTCGTGAGGGCGGTGAGGTGTGGGTTGGGCTGGGACCATGATTGAGATCGCTCCCCCTCTAACCGAACCTAAGAGAGCGATCTCCGATAGAGATATCACCGGAGCGGTCGCCCGTCTCAGGTGGCTCATGGGGCTTCGTTGGTTAGCATTGATCGGAGTGAGTGCCTCAGCGAGTTTAGCGGTGATCGGTCTCGTGCCCGGCCTCAATCTCATGGTGATCACGACTGCAGTATTTATAGGTGTAGGCAGTAACGTATATATCCAATGGGGCCTCTCTCACCCAAACCAAGTACACATAGAGCGTCTTCATGTTGGGCAATCCCTGTTTGATACATTGGTACTCACTCTAGTACTGTGGTCAGCGGGCGGTGCGGACTGCCCGTTTACTTCGTTCTACGTCTTCCCTGTTCTTCTCTCGGTTCTCCTCTCCGCGAAGCGTACTTTTTGGCCTACAGCGATCGCCTCATTCGCAGGACTTCTTTGGCAAGAGTTAGCGAGTGTAATCCCCTCACTAAGAGTGGGGGTATGGAACCCCATTACTCCTTGGGATGACTTCCTTAATCTTGTGGCCTCGGTGCTGACGATTGGTATGGTCGCTTATTTTGCGGCTCGATTTATTGATACTATCCGAGAACAGATGAGAGCGAAACGAGTCGCCGATGAGCTCCTGCGCTTCTCTTTTGAGCAGCTAGAGGCCGGGGTTGAGATCATCGAAGAGGGGACGACTGTTTGGCAAAACCCCTTTGCGCTCGAGGCGTTAGGAGAGAGGAGGTTTCAAACATGGAATTGTCCTGGCCAAGGTCGAGGAGAGGGCTGTACCGCCTCTGCTGAAGGATGTTCACTTGAAGATAATGAGAGCGCGTTAAGGTGTCGCTTTACTCTCAACTCTGATCTCAGCGAGGGTCGTCAAGACTCATCCTCAATAGATACTAGAGACGCAGATCAACATCCAATCTATGAGGTTATGCTCCTCTCTCCTCCTGATATGCGGCAACGGGTAGCGATTTATATCGATCAGACAGCTGAGGTGATTTATCAAAGAAAGTTGCTCAATACAGAGAGGTTAGCGAGCTTAGGGAGGACTGCTCAAGGGGTCGCTCATGAGCTCAATACACCTCTCGCTACCATACAGACTCTGGGGAGAGATGTCCTCGATGTCTTGTCTTCTCCTTGGAGCCAAGAGTCAGCGGATGACATGCTAGAGTCAACGCAGGTGATCCTCGAAGAAGTTCAGCGCTGTAGCAGAATTACCCATGCCCTCCTCGGGAGGTCTGATGCGCGGAAGCGACAACGAGGCTCACAGCGTGTTCACTCGTTGAACGGTACGCTCAATAGAGCCGTCGCATTAGTGTTTCCACATGAGCCGAATAAGGTCAATATTCAGCTTAATGAGTGCGGCTCTCTCATCTATCCCTTTGATCCTCTCGTACAGATTTTTGTGAATTTAATACAAAACGCATGGGATGCCACCGAAGAGCGCTATGCTACCCATGAATCTCCCTGTCCTGCAATCGAGGTCATTGCCTCAATCGAGAAAGACGGACAGATCTCGATCAGCGTGATCGACAGTGGCAGTGGGATTGAGGTGGAGAGTGGCGTGCTCTTTGAGCCCTTTTACACCACTAAATCGATTGGACAAGGTACAGGTTTAGGCCTCTATACCTCATATGCGCTCGCTCGCGAGGTTGGGGGAGAGCTTAGCCTCGCCAATAATGATCGAGGGGGGGCAACGGCGACGCTCGCTCTACCAATTTCGAGCGAAGAGCTAAAGTCTCAGGATGAAGAATAGCCTCTCTTATAGCCTACGCCAACCGCTGAGATAAGCCAGCCGGCCAGCTCAAGATTCATCGCCTCTAAAACCGCTTGAGGATAAGAGAGTTCAGCCTTTTGAGCGAGAACCTCTAGGGAGAGAGGTTCATCAGTAGATGCTCTCCACAGAGCAGAGGAAGGCTCGGGCTTCAACGGTTGAAAGGTTCGCTCTACAGGTGCCTTATCACCGAGGTAAGGTTGAGTGTATGTAGAGCTGTTTTTATAAGCAGTGATGTTTAAACCAGAGAGCCAAGAATGGTCATTGAGGAGAGGGAAAGCTCCCTCTGAGAGGAGCTTGAGGCATCCTCTGTGTAAATGCTCAGAGGGTAGATGGGGGAGCACCCATACATTTTTTTTAAGTTTTAAGGCTTCTCTCGCGGTGTAAAGCGTACCACTAGTTTCGGTCGCTTGTACCACAATGACTTGGTCAGAGAGCTCAGCGACATAGCGGTTACGTTTAGGATAGGTCCACCGACGTGGAGGACACTGTGGAGGAAATGGACTCGCTAATCCTACTCCCCTCTGCGAGAGGGTTTGGAGCCTTCGATTGACATGATTCATCCCCGCGCCCATTAAGGCTAATGTTGTCCCTTGATTCTCCACGGCGCTCAGATGAGCCTGACTGTCGATTCCCTCAGCGCCTCCTGAGATCACATACACCCCCTCTCGAGAGGCAACAGAGGCGAGACGTCGTGTCCACTCTAGTCCAAGTGCGCTCGGGTGACGACTCCCTATGATCCCCACAGTCAGAGGTGGACTCTCGCTCTTCAGCTCATCGATGATCTCTTGTCCTCGTTGATCAGTATCTAGAATATCATCTATCGTTTTCATCAGCGTTCCTCTCCGATAGGCCATATTTGCTGTGGCCTATTAAGGCTTAAAAAACGCCCAAACCTATTGAGTCGCTTTGTTCCTACCCCTCGAAGATGAGTGAGTGATGTTAACGACAACCAAGGTCTTCCATCGACGATCGCTTGAGCAGTACGTGGTCCTAGCCCTCTAATCTCTTCTAGGGCTGCCGCAGGATCATGATTAAGAGAGATCTTTAAGCCAAGGGAGAGCCTTATCTGACCGTCTAGTCGCTGTACTTCACATGTACATGAGATGTGATTCTGGGTACATCGGAGCAAGTCTCCACTTCTAAAAAGAGGGAGGCAGGTCGCGGGGAGTTCTCGAAGAAGTTCTCCAACCTCATTAAGATAGCGAGTTGGAGAGCCGTTAATAGAAGCCGCAAACCAAGACCGATGATCTCTGCTTGTGATCGTGTATGAAGGAGGGGATCCATCGATCGCCTTTAGGCTTCCGAGCCATGAGAAGCAAGAGAGAGATCCGATCATTGAGATCACAGAAAAGAGGTGTATTTGACGCTTAAGCAAAGCGAGACTCCATCATCAAGTGATTAAGAGAGGCCATCACTTAACCTAATCGCCTAGCGATGAGAGTTGTTGCGTCAGGTGAGCTAAATAAGTCTTATTTTTTCTAAAACTGATATTTTTTGATGAGCTTATTTCTTCTTTTTACGCTGTTTCGCTCGCCGATTCTTCCTTTTGCGCTTCCTCTCTGCTCTCTGCTTCTTACGCTTAATATATCGATCTCTCTGCTTCTTAAAACTTTTGTAATGACGTTTCAAATTACGCTGAATCGACCGAATCATACCCGCTTGGCTCTTGCGTGCTCGCCCGCGCTGTTCTTGAGAGACTCCTCGTTTGTAGGAAGCAGATTCACCGGACCCAGAGGAGTCAACCCAAAAAGCTTGGTGGTCATCGCGACCAACGTCTAAATGAACGAAGCGAGTATTGGGGTAATAGCCGATTCCGGTGAGGGGGAAAGTGCGTTTACAGTATTCCCACACCTCTTTAGCCTTCACGCCAGGCACCTTAAAGTCTACGGCATGACCGTTATGATGTCGGCTGGTCTTTCGCTCATGGGCCCTTAGTCCGCTGACAATATGGATTTCGGAGTCGAAGTGGTGACCGATCAGATAGAGATACCAAAGTAAACGATCTTGAACATAGCAATCATACATTCGCCAGCTCGCCCGACCGCTATACTCAAAGTTGAATGAAAAGCCTTTTTTACATCTCTTTTTAGCTCTCCAATCGCCTAGGAGTTCTAGTAAGACCTCTCGCGCTTCGGGGATAATACGTCTCTCTTCATCGATTAACTTGAGCTTACGGTGACGCTGACCACGATTGATATGATAGAGGCTAATGTGACCCCGCTCTATCTTGCAGTGCTTTTTGCCCTTGTTGATGCCTCGACGGCATTTCTGAGGCTTTTTTTTCTTTGTTTTTTTCTTTGCCTTTGCCTTCTCTGTCTTATCCTCTGAGTCTTCGGTGCTCTTAAGTTTGGACTCCGATTGTTGACTTGAGCCCGATTTCTTAGATAACTCCTCCTTTAGTGTGTGAGATTGCTCCTGGTTGACCCCTTGGTCAACCCCACCATCAGTCGATTTCTGTCCTTGATCGACCCCATCATCAGACGCTCCTTGATCATTACGATTGATTTGATCTTGTGTTAAAGGTTGCTTTTCCCTGCTGCTCGCCGGTTGAGTATGATGTGATAATCCCTGTTCACTCTCTCTACAGGCGATTGCTGATAGACAGATCATACATACATAGGCAGAACGCCATACAGACAGGCGTTTCTTTACACAAGTATTTGAAATTATTGTATTTCCCAAGGACCTGTTGCCGACCTTTGAAATGTGTTCAAAGTTGATTGAAACACTTGAAAATTTGCTGAGGAAACGTAAGATCAGATCTTGTCTCAAAAAAGACTCCCCTCGAAGTAAAATCTGTTATTTAGACCATTATTATAGTCATGGAGATTAATATGAAGTTGATTGTCGCTTGTTCTGAATTTTCAAATATGCTCTCACGGTTGCAAGGATTTTTGGGAAAAAGTCAACTGTCACCGATCTTATCTAATGTTCTCATCGAGGCGGATGAGTCAGGTCTCTTGACGCTCTCTGCGACTGACACGGAGATCTCCTTTCAAGGACAGGTCAAAGCGCAAGTCACCGAGAGAGGCTCGACTACCGTTGATGGTAAACGACTCTTAGCGATGGTCCGTCAGTTCCCTGCCCCTGAAGTCGCGATGAGTATGGAGGGGAACGATGAATTATCTCTCGTTTCAGGTCGAAGCCAGATGTCATTACTAGGAATTAATGCAGGTGAATTCCCTCAACTGACCATGGAGGGACAAGAGCTGTTTAAAGTTCGAGGAGGAGTCCTCACGGACCTCTTCGAGCGGACCTTTTTCTCTATCAGTACTAGCACTGATGAAACGAGACCACAGCTTACCGGAGCCTGTGTCATCTCTAAAGGTGATGGCATCATCCGAGTTGTCTCGACCGATGGACATCGCTTGAGCATGGCTGAGCGTTATGCTGGTGTTGAAGGGGCCGCACCACTTCCTGAATTTGCGGGGAAAATTGTCCCCCGCAAGGCGGTTTTGGAGCTGCGTAAACTAGTCGATGAATATCCAGAGGTAGAGCTAGGGATAGATGAGCAAAACCTCACGGTGAAGACCGAAGATTTCTCAATCAATATACGACTGATCGTCCATCAGTTCCCCCCTTATGAAGCAGTTATCCCTAAGTCGAACGACAACATATATACCTTTGACCGGCAGGAACTACTCAGCACCCTCAAGAGAATGGGGCTTGTAGGAGAAGAGAAGCTCCATGGTGTTAAGCTCGACTTTGGGGGGGGGGAGGTGGAAATCGAGAGTAAGAATAATAATTTAGGTCAAGTCGTTGAGCGCCTTAGTTGTGCTGAGGGGAGCTCAGAACAAGAGTTGATCGTCGCCTTCGGTGTACATTATATGATCGATGTCCTTAACGTGATCAATGGAGCAGAGGTGCAAATTTGTCTCGATCATAATGATTCGACACCGGGCCTGTTCAGAGATCCCGAGTTTGAACAAGATGTCTTTGTAGTGATGCCTAAACGCCTCTAAGAAGGTCTTGTGGTGATCTTTGAGCTGTTCTCTCTTGGGAAAATAATTACTAAGACTCTAGAAAACCAAGACTTTATTTTGAGCTCGCCGAAAAGATGATAAAAGGGACTTGACCTCTCGGTGAGTTCGCTTACAACACTCACTCTTGTTGTCATGAGATCAGTCTCTTGATTTCAGGAGTATAAATCGCCTCAGTTGGACAGTCCTCCGAGAGGGCACAAAGACTCTAAGCCCTAGTCTTGGCTAGTTAAGTTCAGACGACTCAGTTAACTTGAGTCTCTATTAATGTTCAGCCTGATGACGCTCTCTAACTATCACTCTGTTTTATCTCCCTTCGTGGTTTGATGACCACACTTTCAAGGATCTGTGTTGAGACTCACTCATATTGCGCTTGATCGGTATCGAAATATTCGCAGCGCTCAGCTCGAGTTTCATCCACGATTTAACTTGATCGTCGGTGAGAATGGCCAAGGTAAAACTAACCTCCTTAGCTCTATATATTGGCTATCTACGTTGACTCCGCTGAGGAGTGGGAGACTCAAAAACTTAATCACCTGGGGAGAGAGAGAGACCTCGGTAAAGGGACGCAGTGAGGTGAGTAGCCTCTACCATGAGATTGAGGTGAAGACTAACGGTGAGCGGACTTTCCCATTCAGAGAGGGTCATCCGCGTAAGAATAGAGAATATTTCGGAGCGCTCTCAGTCGTCTCTTTTACTCCCAATGATCTAGATCTCGTTCGCGGTCAGCCTGAAGTGAGACGGAAATTTCTTGATAGAGCGATCTTTAATGAGCAAAGTGCTCATCTAGAAGCTGTATTACGATATCAGAAGGCCTTATCAAGGCGAAACACCTTCCTCAAAGAGCGAAAGAGTGAACAGCTCATTCGAGCTTATGAGGCGACCCTCGCTGAAGTGGGAGCGCGCTTAATTATGGCGCGAGCCTCTTATGTTCATAGCCTATCAAGCGTATACAGCAATATCCTTCATGGGATCGGTAATTTTAGTGGGACGCTCTCCTACAAACTTGGTGTTCCGGTCGTTGACCCTCTCTCGAGCACGCCACAAGTGATCCAACAGCAGCTGATGAGCTATTGGAGTCAACATCGTGAGAGTGATATTCAAAGAGGATTTACTCAGAGAGGGCCCCACAATGATGACTTGAGCTTGCGTCTTTTAGATCGTTCGGCGAGAGACTTTGCGAGTCAGGGTCAACAACGAGCGATCGTATTAGCGCTCAAAATTGCTCAGATAGAGAGTCTTAGTGAGAGGCTACAGTCACGACCAATCCTTCTGTTGGATGATGTCTCGTCAGAGCTTGATCGAGGGAGAGCGACTCAGCTCTTCGATTTTTTGAGGCGATTCGATGGGCAGGTGTTTCTCACCACAACTCACGAAGACTACGTACCGGTGATCAATGACCGAAAGCTATGGCGAATCGTAGCAGGTCAAGTCTCAGAAGTTAGCGCTAGAATCTAAGGGACCACGATTCAAGCAGTTTCCCATATACTTTTAAGATCGAGCGCTATGTTTATATGTCACGCATTGTATTTTTGGCAAAGTCGGTCTACAAAGAGGCACACTCTTCTTTGCACGATCAAATATAATCAAGAGATCAAGTGATGATAACCCTAACCTCTGTAGAAGTGAGGTGACATGAATATGGAAAAGTTTGTCATCGAGGGGGGCTACCCTCTGAGCGGTGAGTTAACCCCAAGCGGTAATAAGAATGAAGCCTTGCCGGTGCTCGCTGCCTCTTTCTTGTCAGATGAGGTCATTCACTATAAAAATGTCCCTAGAATCCGAGATGTGGAGGTGCTCTGTCAGATCATCGTCTCCATGGGAGGGACAGTGGATTGGCTAGGTCACAATGAGGTGAAAATTTGCTGCAAAGGGGTCAATAGCGGACATCTTGACCCCGCTCTATGCCAGCGTATTCGCGCATCCATCCTCTTAGCGGGTCCCCTCTTAGCGCGAGTGGGTGAAGTGAGGCTTCCACCGCCAGGCGGTGATGTTATCGGACGTCGGCGTCTTGACACTCACTTTCATGCCCTTGAGGCTTTGGGAGCGAGAGTCTCGGTCCGTGATGTCTATGAGCTTAGTGCTCATAAGCTAACTGGCGCCGATATCTTCCTAGATGAGGCTTCGGTGACCGCGACTGAGAACGCCATTATGGCAGCAGCTACAGCCACCGGGACGACGATCATACGTAACGCTGCTTGTGAGCCACATGTATGCGCATTAGCGAGGCTCTTAAATAAGATGGGAGCTCAGATCTCTGGGATCGGTTCAAACCAACTTGTGATTGAGGGGGTTGATCGACTGGGGGGAGCCGAGCATGAGATCGAGAGTGATTATTTAGAGATTGGGAGCTTCGTTGGTCTGGCAGCGGTGACCGGAGGGGCCTTAACGGTCAATCGCATTAAGCCAGAGTCATTGAGGATGATTCGAATGGTCTTTGAGAGGCTAGGAATATATACTCAAATTAGTGGAGATCAGCTCTTTGTGCCCGCTCATCAGCCTCTAAAGATTAGGCCTGACTACCATAATCATGTGCCTAAGGTCGATAATGCGATCTGGCCAGCCTTTCCCACCGATCTTATGAGTATCGCCATCACCATCGCGACTCAATGTCAAGGTACAGTGCTCTTCTTTGAGAAGATGTTTGAGGGCCGAATGTTTTTTGTAGATCACTTACAAGCGATGGGAGCTCAGATCATATTATGTGATCCACATCGGGTGGTTGTGGTCGGTAAGCAACAGTTGAGGGGCGCTAAGGTTCAGAGTCCCGATGTGAGAGCAGGTATGGCGCTATTGATCGCAGGCTTGTGCGCTAATGGAACGACAGAGATCTATAACATTCACCAGATTGATCGCGGTTATGAGCGAGTAGATGAGAAGCTAAGAGCCCTCGGCGCTCAAATACAGAGACTCCCAGCGATGAAGTGAGCGGCGAGCGCCCTCTCCTCTGAGGGCTCTGAGATTGAAGAGAGAGGAGCTCACTGTGTGAGTCTCCACTAGAGATGCGCGCCCCGAGAGAGAGAGACCATTCTATGAGAGAGAAACTCGAATCATTGTGTCGTCGCTTTGATGAGCTGACCGCTCGTATGAGCGATCCATCTATTTATGACGACATGGTCGCTTATAAAAAGCTGACCAAGGAAGTCGCTCAGTTAGAGCCAATCGTTAAGACATGGCGTTGCCTAGAAGATCTAAGAGCTGAGTATGATGAAGCTCTCATGATGCTTGAGGAGCCTGATGAAGAGCTGCGTGAGCTCGCTAAAGAGGAGCTGAAGACGGTCGGGAGGGAGAGGGAGAGACTCGAGGCAGATCTGCAGATTTTACTGCTTCCCCGTGATCCTAATGATGATAAGAATGTGATCTTAGAGATCCGTGCAGGTGCGGGGGGAGAAGAGGCGGCTCTATTCGCCTCTGATCTGTTCCGAATGTACTCTCGATTTGCTGAGAAGCAGAAGTGGCGCGTAGAGATGCTCTCTTTCAATGAGAGTGATAACGGGGGGTATAAGGAGGTGATCGCTAATTTATGCGGTGATCAAGTGTATAGCGTACTCAAATTTGAGGGAGGCGTTCATCGAGTACAGCGAGTTCCCGCCACTGAGAGTCAGGGACGTATTCATACCTCTACATGTACGGTGGCGGTGATGGTGGAAGCTGAGGATGTAGAGCTTAATGTCCCTGACACAGAGCTGAGGATAGATACCTATAGAGCGAGCGGCGCTGGTGGACAGCATGTGAATCGAACCGAGAGTGCGATCCGTATCACTCATTTACCGACCGGTACTGTGGTCACTTGTCAGGATGAAAAGAGCCAACATAAGAACAAAGCGAGGGCGATGAAGGTACTCAAAGCTCGACTCCTCGATTTGGCTCAAGCGGCTCAACATGCGGAGCGCACTGATGAGCGTCGAGCGATGGTAGGGACAGGAGATCGCTCAGAGAGAATTCGAACTTACAATTATCCGCAGGGTAGGGTTACGGATCATCGTATTGGCTTAACCTTATATAAACTCTCTGATATTATTGATGGTAGCTTAGAGTCGGTGACTGATCCGTTGAGGGCTCATGTACAAGCGAGCTTGCTAGAAGAGCAGAAGCGAGATGTCATCTAGAGGCGTTCAGCGTCCATTCATAGTTCAGCTCTCTTCTTCTTGAGAGAGTGCCTCTTCAGTCAACGAGACTAACGCTTTCATGGCTTCATTGGCGATCTCTCTCAGAGTACGGACATCATGGTCATCTCGCGCTCGAGCGATTTGTCCCTCTATAGTCAACTCTTTGGCGTCGATGGGTGATCGAGTGAGCCAGCGACGCTGCGTGACATCATAGATCATGCGTTTGGCATCATAAGAGTAAGGCTTAGTGAGACCCGCGAGCGCTTTGCAGATCAGCTCATCACTCCATCCCGCTCGCTTCAAGGTCAGGAGGAAGACCAGCTCAGCCTCTTGTGGGGGTTCTAAGGCTAAGTTAAGATCGATCGAAAAGCTGAGCAGACCAAGCGCCGCGAGTCTCTCTAGCTCCTCCACAGAGACTCGCCACCGCTTGAGCAGATCGGTGACAGTCTGCTTAAAGAGGTGCATTTGGTCCTGCTGCCTAATCCTCGCCTGCGCGGATGAGGTGAGCTTACAGTAATCATGCATAGTCTTACTCTCCCTTAGTGCCCAATAGATAATCAGAATACTCTCGGACTCATTAACGATTGAGCGCCCGTCGTACTCTGCCTTCAGTGAAGGGGTGGGCGAGGATCGTTAATAGAGATAAAGTAGCGAATAGTGTTAACTCATACGGGTCATTCAGTATGTAGGAGATGTAAAAGCCGATGATCGTACAGCTCTCAGCGAGCGCCCAAGTGATGATGAATGTGATCTTTATATGCCCCTGTATATCACCGCTTAAAGGAGCCTCTTTTGCTCGATACGGCTTGAGCGCCCATTGGTTGAACACCATCGAGCCAAAACACAGACCTAGCCCTACAACAGAGAGCAGCATCTGCATTGATTCTGCCCCATTGTTCATTGTGGGAGCTCCTCCTTCTATCGGGAGCAGTATAAAGCCGACAATGATGAGTAGGCAGATAGAGCCTAAAAACGAGAGGTAGATCATTTGAAGAGATGTCTTGCTCTCTTGGTACCAAGCGGGAGTTTTTGTTTTCATCTTTAGTCTTTAATTTTATGAGTGATCATAGGTGAAAGATTGATCGTTAGAACAGTCAGAGTCGACAGTCATTTGTTAATATACATCCTCTCACCTGTAAGTTCGAAACCAAAGCCACAACGGCGTCAACGCGTGGCTTAGACGCCAAGTCGCTTCTGGACCCCAGGTGATCATTCGGTCCAATAGCGAGGGAGCGGGTAGACCCATCGGACGGGCGAGGGCGGTTAAGCTACCCCAGATAATCATGTAGTATAACGCGCTTCTCCTTAATTCTCTCACCGGGAGCCAGATAAAGAGAGCAGCGATCAGGTCAAGTAAGCCTACAGTATAGAGGAAATAATGCGCGCTTGATTCGCTCACCTTCATAATGTTCATAGTCATGACTAAGAACTCTTGAGGCGTTGGTGAGATGTTGAGCGCATAGAGTCCATGTCCAATAAAACATAGGCTCAGTGTCGCTCTCAAGATTCGTTCTGCAGGCATCTCCCACTCTTGAGGAGTATAAGGGAGCATGAGCGCACAAGTTAGAGGGAGAGCGATATGTAGGGTGTGTTCTGAGAGGGTGGCCCAGCGATAATTACAAGCACTCCATAGAGAGAAGGTGTAGAACACTTGAAGGGCGGTCGCTAACCAACAGATTCTAGAGAAGAGCTTGGCGCTTCTCGGCGGCTCTGCGAGTCGCTGGGACTCAGTTATGGATGATTCTGTAGAAGGCAGAGGTACTTTCTTTCCCTCTTTGGTCTTTCTATTTAGCGCCCTGCTTTGGAGCTCTAAGCTAGAGGCATGACCATGAGATCTCAATGATTGTGAGAGTCTACGAGGCGCATAGAGAGCTACCACACCTAAGACTAGATAAGACCACATTAAGAAATTTTGTAGTGTCATCAACATCGACTCTACTCTTGGATCCGTTGAGTAGTCATACCAACTATCGCTGATGAGCCACGTGAAGAGGCTAGCGAGCTCTTCATCCCACCAAAGTGACCAATAAGGAGACTCGCCGCTCAGATGAGTTAAGCCCCGACCTAATAAACTCACTCCCAGAGTATACAACAAGAGGGCGAGGTGAGGTCGAAGGCAGAATTCTAAGGGCTTTGATTTCGCGCTCAGTTTGCGATGTAAACGCCACTGTCTTCGCCATTCTTCTATGACTTCTTTCCCTCTTTTAAACACATCTTTTACGCTCGTCTCTGGTAACAGGGACGAGGGTTTAGTGACCCATTTTTTTCGTTCTTGGGGAGTCTTTGGCATATGTTTATTTGGCTGTTTATTTAGGAGGGTCTTAGCGGTCGGTCAGTGAGTATATCTAATATTCAATTTGAGTTGAGCTTTGCAGATTAGTAGATGTCAGTCTATAACTCCACATAGTGAACTCCAAGTAATGATGATAATATATTAATTTTCAAAGGAGATTAGTGTTTTGAATAAAAGCCTAGAACAAAAACATAGTGCGTTTACTAAAGTGAGTAGGCATAGACTTAGTGCCGGATTCTCTTCTTTATCACTTATTTTGTGCATAGGCTCTATATTCACTGTTCTAGGCGTTGCTTATGCTGCAGAGCCGACAATTGTTTTTGTTCCTTATTCTCCTAAAAACCTCACTTTAGCGACACCCGTTCATGAAGACGCTATTATCACCCTGAAGGGAATTCTTCGTAACGCAGATTGCGACTCATACAATATCTATTGGGATAAAGACGGTAATCAAGCCTTTGATGACGGTCACAGAGAGGTAAGCCCTACCGATGGGACTGTGTACGATATCGGGGTGACCTATCGGGTGAGAGAGGTAGACAGCAGCGGTGAGGTGCCTATCGACGTAAGAGTCAAAAACAATTGCACTAACGTCAATACGGACGCCACATACTTTCTTTATGTCTATGATTGGTCGCCCTCCCTCAACCCTAAGAATTGGACAAAGGCCCAACTCGAGGTCATGACCCAAATGGGGATTCAAGAGGCCTTATGGTACATTCACCGCCACATCACTCGGGGGGGGAGTGGGCATGGAATCACCGGTTATATGAATGTCTCTAAAACGAGTTATAAACTTGAGGGATCAACGACTGCGCTGTGGGCGATGAACGTCAATGGCCGTCTGCCAGCCTATCCACCGGGTACCATTCAGTCATTCGGGCATGAACTCTCCCAGGAGTTTCACGATGGAAATAATGAGCGATGGTCAAATGATCCCTATGCTGAGACCTCAGCTCGGTTGATCAATTACATAGTGAGTCAAGGGTTTAATGACCACACGATAGACGCTGTCGAGGAGGTCAATACTTGCGGGGTGAGGCAGGGACAAGAGGTAATCTGTGATCCGATCGCTGGTACTGATGACCGAGTAGGATATTATCTGCAAAGTCGACGCAACTGCGCCTATCGCAATGGGCTCTTCACAGGGGGAATCGCCACTGTCCTCCCCGGTCTCGCCGGCACACCGGTACAGCTCGGTAATAAACAAGGGGTACTCTACGAGGCTCTCGTCCAACAAATGGTCGATTATTTAGGGAATATGCAGATCGATGGTGGTGGAGGCTTCGGAGGGTGGGACTATGGCAATACTGAGGGGGACAGCGGTGCCGACAGAGCATTTGGTTCTTTATCACAGTGGGCTTACATCGGCTTAGAGAGCGCTGAGGTCGCTGGTAAACCCTTTGGGGTCATCGTTAACAATCGCCATAAATATAGAATCCCCAATCACCTTCATAACAATCAAGGCCCAGAGGGTGGCGCCAGTTACAGGACCTCTAATGTAGGCTGTGGGTGTTGGGCAGATGATAATAATCACCTCACCGGAGGTGCGATCGTCGCTAATCGTTGGCTAGAGATCGACAAGATGGACCCCAATAGCGATCGACAGCCGTTCAATGTCGGTGGAAACGCGTACTCCACGCTGACTGAGCGACAGATGGTGAACGACTATCGAGATTACGTAAAATTTATAGAGAGCCAATGGACATCAACCTATTATGGATGGCGAGGGAGCGGTCGCCTATGGACCAATGGAGACTACACTTGTGGTCAAACTGATAGCGTCTATAATTGGGGAAGTGGCGCTCATTGTGGGAGTTTGTATGGAATCTATTCCCATCAAAAGGGCTATCGGACAGGAAGAGATACTCTAGAGCTCATCGGAGGTCGTGATTGGGCGAAACAGTTTGAGACGACCATCCTGCGCCAACAATACCGAAGCATCAGTGACTATGAGCAATTTGGATTGATCACCGACTGTCCCGCTGATAATGGACGAAATGTTCTCTGTGTATATGGCAAGAATAACATCACCGCAGGGATCGGCGCTTTAATCCTCACTCCGACTATCTTTAATCCCAAACCGATCGCTAAAGGAGCCCCAGAGCAAGTCACAGTGGTCGAGGGCTGCGCTAGCGACAGTAATGGTTTTGTCACTCTCCATCATGAAGAGTCTTTTCACCCCAATCCTAACGCTCGTATTGAGCTCTATCAATGGGATGTCGGAGATCAAGATCACGTAGGTATCGGGCGGTGGTGGCGCGATGGTGGTCGAGTCGATTTTGAGAGAGCTCATCGATATCTTGATGACGATGGTAACGAGCTTGATGGGCGAGTGGCTCAATTTCGATATCAGTATATGAATCGAGGGCAATACACTGCTCAATTGAGAGTTGTGGAGAGCATTGAGGATGCGAGCGCCCCTGGAGGTCGCGTCCTCTCTCAAGATCGAACCTTCGATGTAAATGTCACCGTTGAAGAGGCCGAGAATATCGCCCCCTCAACTTTTACGGGAGGCCCCTATGTTATTGAGCGTGGAGATGATCTCGCCCTCGAGGGGGTAGTGACCGATCGTAATCAGAGCTGTGGAGATCAACTCACGATAGGGTGGGAGCTTCAAGCTGATGAAGACGCTTTCGATGACATCAGCGGAGCGGTGGCGACCATACCTGCTCATGAGCTCGCTTTATTTGGAGAGCAAGTGGAGCACATGATTCGCATGAGAGCGATAGATTCAGGAGGAGGATCGGGCGTTAACCCTCTCAGCAGTGAAGACGCGACGACCTTTATTATTTATCCGCGAGAACCGGTCGCGATCGCTACGGTGAGCGCTAACCCTATCCGTTGCCAGCAAACAGTGACTTTTGATGGATCAGGGAGCTACCATCCAAATACTGATCGTTACTCGATCATTCGTTATGAGTGGGATGTCGATGGGCGCCCAGGGATAGATGGCGGAGGCCCTGACCCTAGCTTTAATTTTACTTATGATCGCTTTGGTAGTTATCCCATCTCACTTACGGTCACCGACTCTCATCAAGAACAGCACACCATTAGCAATATGATGATCGAGGTCAACCAAGGTAACACTGCCCCTGTATCAAGGATCGCTCAGCGTGAGTATTTAGTCTTGGAGGGGGACTCATTAGTGCTTAATGGCTCCGCGTCATATGATGGGGATGTCGGTTGCGGTGATATGATCGTGAGTTATGAGTGGGACCTCAACGGAGATGGGTTATTTCGAGCTGAGGATGGAGATATCGTCGTTGGGGACCCGAGATCTCAGTCGCCGATTTTGACCCTCTTATGGGAAGAGGTGGCCGCTCGGCTAGCTTGGCCGGCAGACCGACGAACTCTTGAACCGATTAATCAGATCGCCTTGAGAGTGAGTGATCGCTTTGGAGTGAGCTCTTCTAGCCAGACCACCGTGTTGGTTTTTCGAGCCGACCCAGAAGCCTATTTTGATCAAGTACCTAAACCTGCCCCCATAGATGAAGAGCGTGGTCGTGTCGAGGTGACCCTCGATGCGCGGGAGAGCTATTCTCCGATCCCTGATGGAGAGATTATACGATATGAATGGGATCTAAATGATGACGGTGTCTTTGATGACAGCGAGCAGCCGGTTATCCAGTTTCTGCGTATTTTCCCTGAGCTTGACCCCACTAATATGCCGAGTCCAACTGTACGCCTAAGAGTTACTGATCACCTCGGGCAACAGAGCATATTCGAGCGAGAGCTGATCTATGGTCTAGGGGATGTCCCTCCTACTCCGGACGCTGATCCTTCTGACGCTCCAGAGATCGGCTATCATATTTTACAGGGTGACTCTTTGGTCCTGAGCGCTTCCCAAAGTATTGAACCTAATGAAGGTGATGCGCTCCGGTTTTACCGATGGAAATTAGGCTATGAGCATAATAGAGATGACCCTCGTGGAGAGCTGTGGAGCGGAGTATGGGATTATGATATAGAGGATCAAGATCGCGATGGGCAAGAAGCGGACCTAGAGATCGCTCCCCATATTCTCGCTGAGCTCGGTTACTCAGAGCTCGGCAGATATGGCATACTGCTAGAAGTTGAAGACCATACTCTCTTGAACGCTCGAGATACCTCCTCTTTTACGATACACCCCAAAGACCCTATCGCGATGGCGATCATTGATCCCTCATCGGCCGCTTGTGGTCAGCGGGTGACCCTCGATGCTAGCTCTTCTGGCCACGCTCACCCGGGTATTGATATCGCTGAGTGGGCTTGGGATATGAACGGAGATGGCGACTTTGATGACCCCGAAGATGCCCGGGGCGAGCGGAGCACTTATATCGCTGAGAGCTTTACCTTCTCTGGACCGGTGGAGGTCACTTTACGAGTGACTGATACCCGAGGTAATCAAGCGTTTACTGAAGCGACGTTAGCTGTTGACCAAGCCAACAGCGCTCCAGTACCTCACTCCGGAGGGCCTTATATCTTAGCGGCCTCTGATGACCGTAATATACAGCTGATCTTTGACGCTAGCGCCTCTAATGACGCTGATATCATTTGTGGTGATGAAATCGTTCGTTATGAGTGGGACTTTAATGAAGATGGTCAAGGAGACAGCGACGCCATACAGGCCTTCCTCTCCAAGGATCAGATCTACGCCCTCTTAGGGGTTAATCCACGTGATCCACTCGGCAGATATTGGGGGACACTCACAGTATGGGACCGCTTTGATGTCGAGGCCTCAATACGCTTTCCTATCGATATCGTTAACGGGCCAACCGCCATAGCGAGAGTGATCCCTGATACCTTTAGCTGTCAGGACGCGGTGGTGTTTGATGGCTCTGCGAGCTTTACGGATGGGCCGATCGAGCGTGGTTTTGAGCTCATTGAGTATAATTGGGACCTCGACTTTGATGGGGTCATTGACGCTCAAGGGCGCACTATCTCCCGAAATTATGTGAATGAAGCGGGGGTCTACATCGCGGGTCTCATTGTGATCGATGCCTCTGATCGTGTGGCTTTAGGGATCGCCTCTTATGAGTTAATTGTTGATGATATTCCCCCTCTCGCCGACGCTGGGGGTCCTTATGTGACCGGCAAGGACTCTCAAGACAATTGGATCGGGATCGATCTAGACGCTCGAGCGTCGACAGATCCGAACGCTCCCTGCGATACGATCACTCATTATTTATGGGATACGGATCGAGATGGCCTGTATGGTCGCTATGACACCAATGGAGCGCCGGGTCTAAACGGGAGTGATTACGAGGGAGAGGTGATTCGTGGCTATGTGAACCCCTCTTGGCGCGTGGGTCAAGTGCAGTTAATCAGCATGGTGGCTTGTGACGACTCGAGCGCTAGCCACTGCTCCGCTCAACCGGCGCAGGTGAGAGTCGAAGTCACAGATAACGCTCCACCTGCGGGAGAGATCCTCTCGCCTCGAGCAGGAGAGTGTTTAAACACTGATCAAGTAACATTGCAGATGAGAGTCAGAGATCCAGATGGTGAGCGAGTAGGCGTACAGGTTTTGGTCGATGGTGTTGTTTATCATGAAACTGAAGTACAGACGACTCAAGGCCAAGAATGGCAAGAGCTCTCGGTGCTCTTAAACACTAATCAGTTCGCTCAAGGAGATCGCTCGATCACTGTCTCTTTTACCGATGAAGGGGGAGCGATAGCCAGCGCAAACGCTGGTGGGGCAGTGACCTTCGATCGAGAGCCACCGGTTGTAGAAATCAGCCCCGACCTCCTCGCCGATGTCTGTTATAGAGCAGAGGAGATCCCAGCTTACACAGTGACGGCCACCGATAACGTTGATCACGCGCCGACCGTCAATGAGCGCTCTGATGCGAATGTCTGTGAACGATATGTGATCGCGAGCGCTACTGATGCCTGCGGCAACACTGCCGAGACTCAGCGCCGATATCGTGTCGCACAAACGGTTGAAATCGACATAGAGGGACCCACTGACGGCGATTTAGTATCTCCTGAAGAGAGCGCCTTTAGCTGGAGTTTCAGCGCTGCTGTTTATGAGCGTTGCGTAAATCAGGTCACCGCAGAGATGAGCAGAGAGGGACAGGAGCCTTGGGTATATATTGCGGGGACAAGAACAGAGGAGGTAGGCCTCTACGCTTTATCTCTCAACGTACCGACCTGTGCCGGTGATCCACAGATTGTGAGGCGCAGCTTCCGAGTCAATGGGCCTCCTATCGCGCGACCAGTGAGTCAAGGTCACCCCTCGGCAGATGCCACCGCTCAGCTGCCCACCTATGTTGTGAGTGAGGGACAGTCTCTTCGTCTAGAAGGAGATGACTCTGCCCCACCTGAGGCCAACGATGTGATCGCTCACTATCGTTGGGATCTCGATCAAGATGGACTCTTTGAGTTTGAAGGAGCTCGGGTTGAGGTCGATACGAATGAAGATGGTCTCACCATCGGGCTCTTGGAAGTGGAGGACAGCTATGGTCTCATTCATCAGCGAGAGTTTGAGATCTTTATTCATGACATAGACCCGATCGTTGACAGCGGTGGGCCCTATAACGGGATTCAAGGTCAGCCGCTTTCCTTTGACGGGAGTGGGAGTCGGCCAGCGAGCGACGCTGACCCACTCTCTGACCTTGAATGGCGCTGGGGAGATCAGAGCCCTGCTGAACGAGGCGCATTTGAGGATTTTGTTCAGCGAGATCATACCTATGCGGAGGATGGACAATTTGAGGTGACGACACTCGTATATGATGAAGACAGCATGAGTCAGCAACGTGTTCAAGTAAATATTCGTGATGTCAACCCATCACTGATAGAGGTACAACGCCCTGATCAAGCTTATGAACTAGAGGATATCACCTTCTCAGTCTTCGCAGACCCCGGCGCGCCAGGAGATGAGATTACCTCTTATGAATTTGATTTTACCGATTCTGGGGAGCTGTTTGAATATCCTCATCAGGTCCCTTCTCCAACCCGCATCACTTATCAATACCTAGAAGCGGGTGATTATGAGATCAGGTTGGTGATCAATGATCCTGACTCCTCCATCGAGACACGCTTCCCGCTTTCGGTCCGACCGATCACGCTCTCTGATCTCTTACGAGAGGTGGAGGTCATCGTAGAGTCAACCCTCGAAGCGGCGGATCAGGGAGAGGGTCAAGTGCCTGGTGGGCCTCCGCTGACCAATCGTGCGCTCTCTGCCTTGAGACCACAGGGACAATCGAGTGTCAGCGAGCTAGTGAACCGCGCGCTGTGGGCCGAGGAGCAAAGAGATCTCCTCTTAGCTGAAGCTGCTGAAGATGAGGCATGGGTGAGACAGAGCAGATTGGAGAGCCTTTATCGTGGTAATACTCTAATGACGATGGATGAGCTCCTCTTCCGCTTAGGCCGATCTCAAGATCAAGGCGCTCAATGGGGAACGTTGATGTGGAAGATCTCTCGTCAGCTCCTCAGAGAGACAGAGCGCTTCGCTCAAGGAGTCAACACTCAAGTCTTAGAAGGTGTTCAGGAAGAGAGCTATCAAAGAGGGATCGTAAGGCTCACTGAGGCCCGAAGGCTCTTTGATAACATAGACTTTAAAGATCGAGTGATCGATCGGGACGCCTTCTTGGCCAGAGATCTATTCGTTTTGATATATGACGCTCACTTCGCTTTGCGTCATGTACTAGATTTGTCTACTGTTTATGAAGGATTTCCCATCCCGGAAGGGGGAGATGCCGTCAACCGTCTCTTTAGAGCGAACGAGCAGAATGGACACATTAATGAGGCGCTCTCTCAGCTTCGCTTAGAGTTGGAGTATTACTTACTCTCTTCAGGCGTAGGCGTAGACTTAGTAGTCGAAGAGGGGGAGGTTGATCCTAGAGCGAGCGGTGTGGAGACAGTGCAAGAGACCTTAAGTCTCTTGACCCCCATTCAAGAATCAATGAGCTTTCAAGTGGGTGAATGTCTCGGATTAGAAGAAGGAGAAGAGTGTCCTTTCCTCGGAGAGAGAGAGAGTCTAGAGCTTCAGTTATCGCTGATGGACCTCGTCTCGCAGATGTTTAGCGCTAGTGATCAAGGCGTCTACATGAGGAATGCTCAAAAGATGCTCACTTTAGCGGTCAGATTTAGAGTCGAAATCGATCTCTTGCGGGTAGAGCGAGAGTGTGGTCCTTTCAGTCCCTACCCTCTCGCCGCTCGCGCTCAACAAGAGGTCATGGAGCGTCTCCTCGATCAGGGACAAGACGACGCTGCCCTCTTGTTTTATATCGCTCCTGAGCGCCGTTGTTTAGCGATTGAGCAATATAATGAATGCGCTGTGCCCGCTTATAATCGTATACGCGAAGAGGAAGAGCATCTTGAAGCCTTCCCTTATCCAGCGCTCTGTGAAGGGATCGGAGGGGGAGATGAAGAGCAGGAAGAGATCTTAGCGATCCCACCGATCCCAGGTAGACCGTTGTTTCCTGACTTGAGTCTGTTTTTCGATATCGTCACCGCGTATACCTTCGACTGGGATGTCTCTGATCCTCAGGTCTTGGCGCAGCGATTCCCGGAGCGAACATGGGTCGAGATGAACCGTGACCATCGAGATCAAGCCTTTAATTTGAGCGACTATAATATAGCCTCATTACAATTTCAGCATGATCGAATTGATTTTGATAGTGATGGACTCTTTGGGAGTGTGGAGATCGACTGTGCAGTGATCAATGGAGTACAGCTTAGTGTGCTTAACCCACGTTCTACAGGTGTGCCTGATGGGGAGATCGATTGTGATGGAGATGGGATACCCAATATTCAGGAACTAGAGCTCATCTTGAATCCTAATCAAGCGGCAGACGCTGATCTTGATCTCGACGCCGATGGAATGACCAATTATCAAGAGTGGAGATGGTCCCAAGAGGGTTTAGCTTTAGATATTCGAGATCCGAGTGATGCCCGACTCGATTTTGATCGAGATGGAGTGATCAATACCCTCGAGATTCAGGCGAATATGGATCCCACTAATCCAAATGATGCTGCTGGAGACTTTGATATTGATGGTTTGACCAATCTACAGGAGGTGAATAACGGGCTGGACCCTCGTGACCCCGATGACGCGGACTTAGATCCAGATGGTGATGGTCTTAGCTCGAGAGAAGAGATCGCTCGAGGTCGTGATCCGCTCATCGCTGATTGTGTTGACGATCCCATAGAGCTCACCGGCAGAGATGACCAACCGCTTACCGCTAGAGTGCTGCTCGCCGAGTTGTTCTCTCCTGACTTACCACCGCTCACCGGTCCTCAGAGCGAGACTTTTGAAGAGGGAGTGATCTGTGACTCTGAGGGTAAATCTGATGATGACTGGTTCCGCTTCCATGTGCCGGAGCGGGGAGTGAGAGTTGTCGCGCGTCTCAGCTCAGAGGATGCCTCTCTAGGGATGAAGCTCTTTGATGGTCAACAAGGCGCGATCGAGCAGAGCCTCACAGAATATCAAGATGAGTTGATCGCTACGCCGAGCGGCCAACTCGCCCCCGGTGAATACTTACTTCGAGTCTCTCGTGACGCCGAAGGCGCGGCACTCTCTGCCTACAGTCTTCAGTTAACGATGGTACCAACGGTGTTACCATGCGTCGCAGATGGATACGAAGGACTCATCAATAATGATCAGTTTAATCGGGCTTACCCACTCCCTTCCCACGGGGTACGTGATGGAGCGATGTGGGTATGTAGCGCGGAGAGAGCGCGGGGAGATTGGTATGCCATCCCGGTAACTGACCATGATTTCACGGTTCATATCGGTTTCTCACCTAGCTCAGATGGACTCCTCTCTTTAACAGCGATCACAGCAGATTTTGACTATGTAGAGAGCGTAGAGGTCAATAAGGTTGGTCAATGCCTCAATATTAAAGCCTCTGGGCTAGGCTCTGATGAGTTGGTCTTTATCAACATCGTGGCCTCTAATATTTTCGCAGAGGGTGATGATCGAGTTGACTATAATCTCCAAGTGGTCAATACCGACTTAGCGATTAATGACAGAGGCGCTTGTGATCTCTTTAATCGAGGTCTATATCTCGACCATCGTTGGCCCACACTAGACTTAAGTAATTGATCTCTAACTATATGAACAATACGCCTCATTATGAACCATCAATGAAGTGGCAGGATGTGATCTCTATCACATGGCTAAGGGTGATCTATGTACTGGGAAGTGTGATCTCTCTAGCCATGATTGCCCTCATCAGTGTAGATTGGAGATCGACCACCGCGAGCGACACAACGGTTAAGGTTATCCTCTCCGACTTACCCGCTCGAGGAGTGACTGAACCATCGCCTCCAGAGTGGCTCACTCCAGAGCCTCTCCCTTTTCCCTCTATGACATCGCTCAGAGATGGAATGAGGTCACGTTTTAAGATCCCGGCGGCTGAATTTAAACTCGCTGTCGAGAGACCTCAATCGTGGTCATATTTGGAGCTATCAGAGGACCAAGTCCGCTTCCAAAGCCCCAACTTATCAGAGGAGTATGTCTCATTTTCGGCGGGGTGTTTTGGTGACTGCGATCGCGTAGAGTCTAATATCGCTGAGAGCCTTGCCTCCCATGTAGAGCATGATTATCACCGTGGTCAGGACCCTAGGGTTGTACATTGGTATGTTCATCATAAGACATGGGTTGAGTATTCACTCCTTTACAGAGAGAGTGATGGACGAGCGTGGATGACGGGGGTCTCTGTGCGGTGGTCTCCACAATGGCTAAATGCTCTTAAATGTACCTATCGGGCGCCGGTTAACTTCCCCTATGAGAGTGAGCAGGTCTTACACCTCGCTTGGGACATCTGGGCGGTAGAATTTATTCGTTATTGCCGTCGTTACGAGGTGCTCTCTTGGGAGTGAGAGAAGTGATGACATCTAAGGAGAGCTCCACTCATCGAGAGCTCTTGAGCCTCACTCCTCTCCGCTATACGGACCATCTAATCGCTCTCGGAATAGCCGCAGTGTATGTTGTATGGCTCTGTCTCACCTCACGCTCAGTGGGGATTCCCCGAGATGAGAGTATCTATTTTTACGCAGCGGATCGATTGTCTCAATGGTTCACAACGCTCTCTGACTCGGGTCTCGCTGCGTTCTCAGAAGATTCGATTAAAGCAGGCTTCAGTTTTAATCATGAGCACCCTATGTTGATGAAGTCTCTTTTTGGTCTGAGCCATCATTATCTCCATGCGAAGTGGTCACTAATTAGTGATCCGATTCTTGCTTATCGTCTACCCACGATCCTCTTTGCTGGGGGCTTGGTGTATCTCACAACTCTTTTAGGAACCGCGATCGGTGGTCTGTTTGTGGGAGGAGTGAGCGCATTGTTAGTGATGGGAATGCCGCGGCTATTTTTCCACGCTCATCTCTCTTGCTTTGACTTACCGGTGAGCACGATGTGGCTTAGCATCTCTCTGGCCTATCTCGGCGCCTTACATCGTCGTCGCTGGGTGGTTGGAGCAGGAGTGATCCTTGGCTTAGGTCTAGCGACCAAGCTCAACACGTTTTTTGCTCCTTTCACCCTCCTTGGCTTAAGCCTCTATCATCTCCTTCAACAGAAGAGTGGAGCAGAGACGAGAGTATGGTGGATGAGGCGTTATTTGTGGATCGGGGTTTCGATGACGATCCTCGGGCTTTTGGTCTTTTGGGCTCATTGGCCGTGGTTGTATCACCACACCTGGCCTCGCTTACTAGAGTACATTCATTTCCACGCTAGACATGTCCACTATCCAGTCGATTACCTAGGTCATCTCTATTACGGTCCTCCATTTCCCATCCATTTCCCCTTTGTGTTTACTCTCTTCACCTTACCTGTTGCTATGCTATTTTTGGGGGCCATAGGAACCGTCTATGTATTGATCCTCTCTTGGTGGCGCTGGCGTCGGCGGGATGACTCTATTCCGATAGAGCTCTTCTTAATCGTGAATATGATGGTGCCGATTTTGATCATCGCTTGGCCGACGACGCCGATCTTTGGCGGTACAAAACATTGGATGCCGGCGATGCCCTTCTTAGCAGTCATTGGAGCGTTGGCTTTGAAGGTTATTTTAGAGCTCACTCGACTCTATAAGCGAGCGGGAATGCGAGTCGTGATTACTCTTGGGCTAGTCCTCCCCGGTCTTTGGCTCACCCAAGAGTATGGCGCTCATGGTCCAGCATGGTATAACAGCATCGCTGGAGGAGCCTCAGGGGCGGCTGAGATGAGAATGCCGAGAAATTTTTGGGGATACAGCAGCGTAGAGATGATCCCTTGGCTCAACGAGAGACCCGACGAAGAGCGCGATATCTTTTGGCACAACGCGACCGGTATGGCGGTCCATCATTACCGACGCGCTGGTTGGCTACGTAGAGAGCTCAGGTCTTCAGGAGATTGGACTTATCCTTACGCCGACTGGGCGCTCTATCATCATCAACATGAAAAGCTACCCGAAGAGCTAGACCTCTGGTGGCGTTATGGGACACCTCTCCCTATTGACGGCTTCTTCATAGAGAGCGTACAACAAATAGGTGTGTATGGGCCTTCACCCTCACGAGAGTCGTTTCAACTTAAGCGATGACGATTCAATGTGAGTCGTCTACACCTTCTCTCTATCTACATCACTCACAGCCTCTAGACATTGAGGGCTGAGTCTAGAGCTTTGGTTTAAGAAGTTCACTTTAGGAGTAACACCTTATGGTCACTGACAGCGTGTATCCGGTATCTAGAGCGAGCTTGATTAGCGGGAATCGAATTTTCATTACCGGTGGTGCTGGCTTTATCGGGACACAGGTCGCTCAGCGTTTAGTCGACCACAATCAGGTCGTTTTATATGACTCATTTCAGCGAGATTCTCTTAGCGGGAGCGCATTAGAGCATCATCCAAAACTGGAGGTAATTAGAGGAGACATCCTTGATTATGACGCTTTATATGAAGCGATGAGAGGCGCTGATTATGTGATTCATGCTGCAGCGATCGCCGGGATTGACTCAACAGTCCGAGCCCCTGTAGAGACGATGACGGTTAATATGATCGGGACCGCTAATGTTCTAAAGGCGGCTCAATCGCTTCAGCGTCCGTTGAAACGGCTCATCGAGTTTTCAACTTCAGAGGTCTTTGGTTCAAAGGCCTTTAAGGTCGCTGAGAGCTCTTTAACAACGACGGGGGCTGTCGGAGAAGCGAGATGGACTTATGCGGTGAGCAAGCTCGCCGGTGAGCATCTCGCGCATGCCTACTACACGCAATATGCTCTCCCAACCGTGACCTTAAGACCCTTTAATGTGTACGGTCCGGGTCAAACAGGAGAGGGAGCGATGACTATTTTCATACGCCAAGCTCTCAGAGGTGAAGATATCTTTATCTTCGGGGATGGCACTCAGATTCGAGCGTGGTGCTATGTAGATGATATGGTCGAGGGGGTGTTCGCGGCGCTCACTCATCCGCACGCGGTGGGGGAGTCATTTAATATTGGTAACGCTCGAGCGGTGATGACGATCTATGGACTCGCCGAGAGTATTTGTCGTGTCATTGGATCCCGATCTAAAATAATTTTTAGGTCGGCTCTCTCTGCTGACATTGAATTAAGGGTACCTGACACTAATAAATCAAAACGACTCATCGATTTTGAGGCACAGGTTGATCTCGCTGAAGGGATTAAGCGCACAGTCGCTTGGATTCAGCAACATAGCGAAGGCTTGCCTCCTATTCCGGCGATGTTTAAACATAAGCCATGAACCATGAGCCATAAACCATGAGCCATGAGCCATGAGCCATGAGTTACCGTCACTGAGTAAGTGAGAGAGCGACGATGAGAGATAAGTAGTCTAAATCCTAAAACCTTTCTCAGGTCACACTGCCTTCGTCAACACTGCCTTCGTCACACTGCCTTCGTCACACTGCCTTCGTCAACACTGCCTTCGTCAACACTGCCTTTGTCCGTCTTCTTCATAGTGAGACGTAGAGAGCTCGCAAGCTCTAGATATATGTTTTTTGGGTTGACCTGTAGCGAGTCGATGTCAATGATCCGTTAGT
This sequence comes from uncultured bacterium, assembly GCA_943788935.1. Taxonomy (GTDB): domain Bacteria; phylum Myxococcota_A; class Bradymonadia; order UBA7976; family VGTA01; genus CAKZRU01. The sequence goes on from CALSSE010000007.1 coordinate 47,760, forward strand.
TTTGTGAGAGTATAGTTTACTATCTATCACAGTATAGAGGGTGATGATCCTTGGAGTGATTATACTGAGGGTGATGATCCTGCGAAGGGGGTGTTAAATGAAAAAGATCCGTAAAAAAAATAAGTCTAAAAAAGCGGTCAAACCTAAAAGGAATCCACAGAGACTGAAGATGAGAGAGGAAGGTGGAGGCTTTAGTAGTGAAAGAGAGCCCGCTGATGAGAAATGGCATGCTGAGAGGCTCATCCCCTCGTTGAGGTCAAGACGAAAAGATGAACCGATCAAAATCTCAGAGCCTAATATTGACCAAGCCTCTTCTGATCGTGTCGCAGACCTCATCGACTTAGGCTCGCTAAGTACTCATTCGACTAGAGAGAACGCTGAGCATGACTTTCTGTGTTACTTAGAGGACTGTGGCCAAGATGAGAGGTCGCTAGATGTTAATATAGTCTCTAGTGGAACAGCAGCTCTGCATTTGGCGATGATCGTTTATGAGATCGGTCCCGGCGACCTTGTTTTTGTCCCCAATTATACTTTTCCTGCGACGGTCAACGTCGTCAAGCTAGTCGGGGCGACCCCTGTGTTAGTCGATGTAGAGCCCGAGAGCTACGTCATCAACGCTGAAACGCTCTCAGAGGCGATTGAAGAGAGCCGAGGCTTAGGACGTCTCCGAGCGGTGATCCCTGTGCATGAGTTCGGTTTTCCTGCCCCGATGACCGAGTTAATGGAGGTCGCTAGAGCGAATGATATGGTAGTGATTGAAGATGCGGCCTGCGCTATCGGAGCCTTCTCGGGGGAAGATATGGTAGGGACGATCGGGGATATGGGCTGCTTCTCACTTCACCCTCGAAAAATCGTCACCACTGGCGAGGGAGGCGTTGTAGTCACTCGAGATAAACAGAGGGGTCGACGAGTCGCGAGACTTAAAAATCATGGAATGGAGCGCGATGAACAGGGAGAGGTCATCTTCGTTGAACCCGGCTATAATTATCGCTTATCAGACATTCAATGTGCCTTGCTCTATGGTCAGCTGATACGTCTCTGTGATTGGCTTCCACGAAGAGGTGAGCTCGCTCAATATTATGATGAACAGCTCTCTCCCTATGTGGAGCGGGGATGGTTCACGCTCCCCAAAAAAACGAGTGGTCAAGTGTGGCAGAGCTATGTGATCACTCTAGGTCCACAATTTAGTCAGAGAGAGGTGAGCGCTGCCATGAGAGAGTATCACATCGAGACAAACTGTGGAGCCACAGTACTCTCTACGATCTCTCACTTGGCTGAGCAAGTGACCCCTAGAGTTGAACAGGGGGTAGCGCACACGATGTTATTAGATCGGACTCTAGCCTTGCCCATGTGTGAGCGATACGACGAAGAGGTATTAGATCGGGTGGTCAAAGGATTGACAGAGGTCTTGTCGAAGCTAGCGTGAGCGGTTAGGGTGGGCTGTTTATTTAAGCTAGCCGAGGTTGGTTAGCTGAGGTGTCCCTATCAGTAAGGGAGAGATCATGGAACTCAGCGCGACACAGATGACGCATCTTGATCGTCTCGAGGCGGAGAGTATACACATCTTTAGAGAGGTGATGGCTGAAGCGCTCAATCCGGTCATGCTCTACTCCATTGGTAAGGACTCGAGCGTGATGCTACATGTGGCGCGTAAAGCATTTTACCCGTCATCGATCCCTTTTCCTTTACTGCATGTGGACACTCGTTGGAAGTTTCAAGAGATGTATCGTTTTAGAGAGCAGGTCTCTAAAGATTATGGAGTAGAGATTAAGGTACATATCAACCCTGAAGGGATTGAGAAGAATATCAACCCCTTTGATCATGGGAGCGCTATGCACACCGATATCATGAAGACGGAGGGGCTAAAGCAGGCGCTTGATCTTTATCAATTCGATATCGCCTTTGGGGGAGCGCGTCGAGACGAGGAAAAATCACGAGCTAAGGAGCGTATCTTTAGCTTTCGAAATCAAGAGCATCGTTGGTCGCCCAAAGCCCAGCGTCCTGAGCTGTGGAGTCTGTATAACGGGCTCAAAAGACCAGGAGAGAGCATTCGGGTCTTCCCCCTCTCCAATTGGACAGAACAGGATATTTGGCTCTATATTTATCGGGAGCAGCTGCCGATCGTCCCTCTTTATTTGGCCGCTGAGCGTCCGGTCGTGGAGCGTGATGGCTTATTGATTATGTGTGATGATGACCGGATCCCGCTCCTTTCACAGGAAGAGCCACAGATGAAAATGGTTCGATTTAGGACACTTGGCTGCTATCCCTTAACGGGGGCCGTAGAGTCCCAATGCCAAAGTCTTGAAGAGGTGATCCTCGAGCTGCTCACCGCGACCACCAGCGAGCGTCAGGGTCGAGCGATCGATAATGATCATCCCGCCTCTATGGAGCGAAAAAAACAGGAGGGATACTTCTGATGGATGAACACCGAGAGAGTGTACGAGGGATCGCTCAGCGAGGAATAGAGGCTTATCTTAATGATCAAGCTCGTCAGGATCTGCTCCGCTTTATCACTTGTGGAAGCGTAGATGATGGTAAATCGACTCTGATCGGCAGACTTTTATATGAGGCGAAATGTCTCTTTGAAGATCAAGTGAACGCTCTCCATAGTGATTCCATAAGGTTTGGTACACAGGCAGGTGAGATTGATTTTGCGCTCTTAGTTGATGGACTCTCGGCAGAGAGAGAGCAAGGGATCACCATCGACGTCGCCTATCGCTTTTTCAAGACCGATAAGCGGAGCTTTATTGTCGCTGACACACCCGGGCATGAGCAGTACACCCGAAATATGGCGACTGGCGCCTCTACTGCTGATGCGGCAGTCTTGTTGATCGATGCTCGTCAGGGGGTCTTACCTCAAACGCGGCGGCACGCTTATATCGTTTCTCTCCTCGGCGTAGAGAGCGTGATCGTGGTGATTAATAAGATGGATCTCGTCGATTATAAACAGACCGTTTTCAATCAGATCTGTGTGGCGCTTGAAGAGGTGTGGAGTGGGCTTGAGCTTCCCTCACCTCTCGTGATCCCTGTCTCAGCGTTGAGAGGTGATGGTGTTGTCACTCTCTCTTCTCTCCTTCCTTGGTATGATGGTCAGACTCTACTCAGCGCCCTAGAGTCTGCTCCACGAAAGCAGAGGACACTTGAGCACCCATTTCGGATGTTTGTCCAATGGGTGAACCGCCCTCATCTTGATTTTAGAGGGGTCAGCGGCACGATTAACTCCGGGAAGGTCAGCGTGGGAGATGAGATCTCGGTTTTACCCTCTGGGCAACGCGCTAAGGTTTCAGAATTGATCACTATGGACGCTTCACTGTCTAGCGCTCAAAGTGACCAAGCCCTCACTATCGTCTTTGATCGGGAGATCGATGCCTCTCGCGGTGATATGATCTGTAGCGCCTCAGCACCCGCTGAAGTCGCTGATCATTTTAGCGCTCATATTGTATGGATGAGCGAGGCTCAGGGTCTATGTGGACGCTCTTATCTGTTTAAGCTCGGAGCGCTGACGGTGAGCGCGAGTCTCACTGAAATAAAGTATAGCGTTGATGTGGAGACATATAAGGATCAACCCTGCGCTGCCTTAGAGCTTAATGATATCGCTCGTATACACATCAAATTAGACCAATCAATTCCCTTTGAGTCCTATCGTGACTGTGAGAGTTTGGGGAGCTTTATCCTCATTGATAAGCGAACATTCTCGACTTTAGCTGCGGGAATGATTCAGCATCCATTACGGCGAGCGACCAATATCTATCGTCATGACCACAGTATTAAGCGTCAAAGCCGACAGCAGCTTAACGGTCATCGCGGTGTGGTCTTATGGTTTACCGGCTTATCAGGATCAGGGAAATCAACACTGGCGGACCATGTAGAGCGTATTTTACACGCTCAAGGCGTGAGGACATATCTCCTAGATGGAGATAACGTAAGACATGGACTTAACCGTGACTTAGGATTCACACCTAGTGATCGTGTGGAAAATATTCGTCGTATCGCCGAGGTCGCTAAGCTCATGGTAGACGCTGGCCTAGTGGTGCTCACGGCCTTTATCTCTCCTTATAGAGATGATCGAGCTCAAGCGCGGAACTTATTCGCTAATGGAGAATTTCAAGAGATTTATGTCAGCACCCCCTTAGCGATCGCTGAGGCACGTGATCCCAAAGGTTTATACAAAAAAGCGAGAGCTGGATTGATTCCTAATTTTACAGGGATTGGGAGCCCTTATGAACCTCCATACGCTCCTGAGTTTACGATCGACACCAGTGAAGGGACCCCTGAAGACTCCGCAGAGTTTATCTTTGAGACTCTAGCAAACGTACTGAAGCTAGGGAGTGAGGGCTAGCATAGTTATTCAATCGGAGATAATATCTACGAAAATCTATGAAAGAGTAGTGAACAAATGAATGAGAATGAGTGGATAGAGTTGATTGAAGTTCATCGAGATCGTCTCCTCTCTCTCGCCAGAGAAGCGAGCGAAGCGATTATGTTGATTCGCGCTGATGATCAAGAGCTAGGAGTCACTCTCAAAGGTGATCAGAGCCCCGTTACTAGAGCAGATATCGCCGCCCATAATATCATCGTCGCAGGTCTTGAGGAGATCACCCCTGAGATCTTGATCGTCTCCGAAGAGGACGAGAGCAGGCATAAAGATCGAGTGAGCGCTGCTGCCTATTGGCTCGTTGACCCGCTGGATGGAACCAAAGAGTTTATTAACGGTTACGATGACTTTACGGTTAATATGGGGCTTGTCCTTCGTGATCCCGAGGGCGTTGGCTATACTCGTTTTGGGGTCGTAGGTTTCCCCGCTCGACGCCTCTACTATAGCGGTGGAATAGGCTTAGGTGCTTATCGACATACATATACACGAGGTCAATGGAGCAGTGAACCGATCAGCGTGAGTCCACCACAAACTCCCCTGCGAGTAGTGACCAGTCGCAGCCATCTCAGCCAAGAGACTCTCGACTACGTTGATAGCCTCGGTGTCCCCGTTCAGCTGATCAAGGCCGGTAGCGCGAGTAAGTTCTGTATGATCGCCGAGGGGAGAGCAGACCTCTACCCTCGCCTATCTCCTATTAATGAATGGGATATCGCGGCGGGTCATGCGGTTCTTGAGGGAGCAGGTGGACAAGTCGAGACTGATCATGGCTTCATCAGTTATGGGCAAAGAGTAAGCTTAAGACTGATGTCCTTGATCGCTCGATCACAAACACTGAAACCTTAATATTCTCCTATGAGCCCGCTCGTCTGTCTCAGAGGACTCTAGCTCTATAAACTTACCACGCTTGAATAGGGCGTAAGAGGTGTCTCTTACCTCTCTACACAGATCCCAATACAGTCTGAACCACCTTGGCGGGGGTCGCAGTTATCGCTAGGATCATCGATACATGTCAAATCGTCAGGACAGATGAGACCTGTGAAGCCGCCACAAGAGATCATCTCTTGACATTCACCGAAGCCTCTTACAGAGACTCCTGCTGCCCGCGCTTCACAGTCATTGCCGTAGGTCATCCCATCGCAGCCACACACCGGTAGGAAGACCTCTGGGCAGAATTCAGGTCCTATCGGCTCACAGATCCCTAAAATATCGCCTGCGCCACACATTGTGCCTACTGGATAGTTACAGAAAGTACGTTGAGGACACTCAGGGAGACGACTGCCGCACTCTTGACCTGTACCGATCGGTGGTAGGCTATTACATTCTCCAGGCTCGTTGACAGAGACCCCAGCCGCCATGGCGAAGCACTCATTACTATAGGTAACGCCATCACATCCACAGACAGGCTCATAGAGACTGATACACTCCATAAGAGGATCATGGGGTATACATATGCCCGGAATATCTCCTGCGCCACACATTGTCCCGGGAGGGAACATACAATAGCTATTTTGAGGACATTCAGGAGCGCCTCGTGTGCCACAGAACCCGGGCTCAGGGAGCGTCGGCATACACATGTCCCAAGTGACGCACACATCTGTATAGCAGCCATTGAGGAGCTCAGGGACCTCTCCTCGAGGACATTCAGGGGCGAGCCGTCGACAGTTTTGGAGAACATCATCGAGGTTACAGAGGGTGTCATCTTCATCGCAGATTCCATCGAAATCTGCGTCTTGATCACAGACCATTGGAGGCGCGTCTTCACATGTACCTATTGAGGCGGCTGATGTACCCGCTCTATGCGCTTCACACTCATTACCGTAGGTCATACGGTCGCAGCCACAAACCGGCGCATACTCACGAGTACAAGGTTCATCTGGAGTTAGGGGCTGACAAGTCCCCGGTAAGTCCGATACCCCACACATGGACTCGATCGGGAAGAGGCAGAACTCATCTCGCAGACAAGGTTCTGCGCCGCGTGTTCCACAAATCTGAGGGTCTACTTGTTCTACACATTCATAGATCTGTCCACAGTCTGCTGTGCATCTCCATTGGCCGCTCACCTCATCACAATCACAGCTAGAGGGCTGACATCCATCTAGACCACTTTCAGCACACCTTTGATCATCTGGACAGCCGGTATCTAGACAGCTGATCGAGGGGTTAGGACCGACACAAGCGCTCATCTCTTCACCGGCGGGAGGCTCTTCACCGGCGGGAGGCTCTTCACCGGCGGGAGGCTCTTCACCGGCGGGAGGCTCTTCACCGGCGGGAGGCTCTTCACCGGCGGGAGGCTCTTCACCGGCGGGAGGCTCTTCACCGGCGGGAGGCTCTTCACCGGCGGCCGGTCCTTCACCAGCGGTAGGCTCTTCACCAGCGGAAGGCTCTTCACCAGCGGAAGGCTCTTCACCGGCCATCTCGCCGGCGATGGAGTCATCACCGGCTGAGGGGTTGTCGACTAGCTCTTCATCAAGCTCGCAGCCTGTGAGTAGAAAAGTACATAGCGCTATGCTGAAAACACTACTCTTAGATACATTAAGAAACATAATTGAACCTCACTCTCTGTTAAAATACTAAGTCGGATTAGATCATGGTTTCATTTAGTGAATCAACGTGTTTGTCGGTGAAGGTCAGCTTCATAAATCCTAAAGTTCAGCTGTGTTTCTGTGGCTACGGAGGCTCTTTTGTGCCCGTTTGAGTAGACTGATCATCAGGCTCGCTTCACTCTCTCGTGGGGTCGCTCGAGTGAAGAGCTCTCGTAGATGCCTCATCATCTGTCGAGGCTGGCTTGGGTCTAGAGCTCCTGTATTGATCGCTAGTGATTCTAGAGATCGAAATAGGATCTCTAGCTGTTGATGGCTAGCGAGAGGACTTGAGTGATCTCTAATGAGTTGAGAGGGTCCCTCATCTTTTAAGTGGATGTTTTGTGGTATCGCTTCACTTGATCTCGCATCCAGGGCTATTGAGAGATCATAACAAATAATTTGAACTGCTGAGGCTAGGTTGAGTGAGGGGCAACTTGGGTGGCTAGGGATCCTAACTTGAGCTTGGCAGAGAGATAGCTCCTCACGACTTAAACCTCTGGACTCTCTGCCAAAAACAATCCCTACAGTAGGAGGAGGGTGGTGTGGCTTGTGTTGAAGTAGATTTAGAGGTGCTAAGAGGTCAGCGCATAATCGTTGAGCGAGTTGACGAGGCGTATAGCGAGTTTGGTCAAGCGATTCGATTTGGCCGCTTGTTCCAAAGGTGAGCTGACAATCGGCGAGAGCGAGGCTGAGATGTTCATAGACCTTAGCTTCGGCGAGGACCTCCTCCGCGTTAACTGCGCGAGCGAGGGCATCGCGGCTCTTCAAGCGACGAGGCTTGATTAGACGGAGCTGAGTAAATCCCATACTCTTCATCGCTCGAGCGCTCGCGCCTAGATTTCCTGGGGTCTCGGTCTCTACGAGGATCATCTTAATGCGTGACTTGACCATTTGCTCGTCGATGAGCCCCTGATCATTGAGGAGGTTTTTATTTTTTTTAATCATGCTTAAGTAGCCGTAAGTATTTTGTTTTTTATTTGAAGAGGCAGTGACTGATTTAGTTTTTTCGTGATTTCACGCAACAAACTCAAATTTTTGGAGAGTAAGTAAGGGGAGGGGAGATGATCTGCTGATCGTTAAGGTCAGCTCAACTCTCTTCATCCCTTCTATAGACTCGTTCGAAGAAAGGCTCAACGGTGTTAAACAGACAAGACTCGACTCATCATCTCTCTGCTCCAAGAGGGATCATTTACCAAGCCGGCTCGCTGAGAGGTAGAGGAGATGCCATGCACACCCTCGTCTCTAGGGTGTATCGACTCGCTTCTGCTGAGCTCTGTGTTCTGATCCTAGGAGAGACAGGAACCGGTAAAGAGCTCTGTGCTCAATCTATACATAAGCTCTCTAGGCGTAGGAATAATCACTTAATCACTGTTAATTGTGCTGCGCTTCCATCGGGCTTGTTAAGCGCCGAGCTCTTTGGCTCTGAGAGGAATGCCTATACCGGAGCAGCACACAGACAGGGACTTATCGCTAGCGCCAATGGAGGAACGCTGTTTCTCGATGAGATCGGGGAACTTTCTCTGGAAGCTCAAGCAGCCCTATTGAGAGTACTCGAGACTGGAGAGCTTAGACCCCTCGGTAGCGACCAGATTAAGAGAGTGAATATCCGTTTAGTATGCGCTACCCATAGAGATTTAAAGACTCATGTTAAGAGCGGACTATTCCGATCGGACCTTTATCATCGAATCGCGGTTGGAGTCTTGAAGATGCCTCCCTTAAGGGAAAGAGAGGCAGACTTAATACCTATTATCGAAGAGATCAGCGCTGATGTCTCATCAAGATTGAGCTTATCAGCGATGAGAGTACTTCATGAATATGCCTGGCCTGGTAATATCAGAGAGTTAAAGAATATGATCAGCTGCCTTGAAGTTGAAGTCCCTCGAGGTTCCATTGAGCAAACGGATTTACCGATCTCGACCACAGGGCCATGGCGTAGTTTATCATCCACCACTCGATCACTATGTAATATAAAGGTACTCCCCAATCCTCTCTTTCAAGAAGAGTCTCAAGCGTCCCTGCAGAGCAGATCCCACAACAGATATTGTCACAGTGATTGGAGACCTGATGATCCTTGTGGAGAGAGCTTTATCCTAGAGCCTAAAGGAGATAAATATCTCGTCACTGGTGGGCCGGGTAACAACCATGACTCTCCTCCCCATGATCCTCATTCGCCTCCCCCAGCGGTGATGAGCGGCGTTATAGAGGATAACATTGATGAGAGTGATCAGCTCTACGATCTCCACGCTGATATACAGAAGATGACGATCAGCGAGCTGCTCTCCCATTTACCACCTCTGACGCTTGAAGAGATTAAGGCTGCTTATACTTGGTGTCGATATGAGCAGTGCGGTCAAAATGTCTCTGAGACATCGAGAGAGCTTGGACTCTCAAGAGGGACAACATATCGATTACTATATGACTCTAAGTGTTTAAAAGCCGCATAATAAAAGCCTCATAGAGCGATGGTTGCAGTGTGAGCTCCTTTATTGTTTGATAGGATCTCAGTCTAGATTGTTTAGAACCTCTAGACGTTAATCATGTCATAGCAGGAGAATGGGCGATGAAAGAGACTGATAAAGGAGCTGACACTAAAAGTTCAATGTGGGCTCATGTACACCTAGGCAGAGCGATGGTAGGGGGTGAGTGGATCAGCGCTCAAAGCGGATTAACCTATGAGGTTCACAACCCGCTCACTGGCGAAGTATTGGGGCGAGTCCCTAAGATGAACGCTGAAGACTGTCGGTTAGCGATCGGTGCGGCTCAAGACGCTCTGCCTGCTTGGCGGGATAAGCTCCCCGCTGAGCGATCACGTCTGCTGATGCGTTGGCGAGAGCTCATCTTAGATCACCGAGAAGAGCTAGCGAAGCTGATGGTCGATGAGCAAGGGAAACCTTATTCAGAAGCTCGAGGGGAAATCTCTTATGGCGCTAGCTTTATCCAGTGGTTCGCTGAGGAAGCGGTGCGTGACCAAGGAGCGATTATCCCTCCCTTCGCTCATGGTCGTCGACTCTTAGTGATGAAACAACCAATCGGGGTTGTAGGGGCGATTACTCCGTGGAATTTTCCCAACGCTATGATCACCCGTAAGTGTGCGCCGGCGCTCGCTGCTGGCTGTACAGTGGTAGTGAAACCAGCAGAAGATACACCACTCTCGGCGCTCGCCTTGGCCTATTTAGCCACAGAAGCGGGTCTTCCCACAGGAGTGTTTAATGTCGTAACAACCAATCGGGAGGGGGCTCCTGACATTGGCGAGACTCTCTGCTCTGATCCGAGAATTCGTAAGGTTGGCTTTACCGGTTCGACCGCGGTCGGGAAGCGAGTAATGGCACTCGCCTCATCGACGGTGAAGAGGGTCTCTTTAGAGCTTGGAGGAAATGCCCCTTTTATCGTCTTTAATGACGCTCAACTCGACCTAGCGATCAAGGGGTTGTTCACCAGTAAGTTTCGTAACGCTGGCCAGACATGTATCTGCGCTAATCGCATTTTTGTTCACGCTGAGGTGATGCCACGGTTTACCGAGATGCTCTTGGAGCGTGTCTCCCGTTTAAAAATAGGAGGAGGTCATGAGCGGAGTGTGGAGATCGGGCCGCTGATTAACGCCCGAGCCCTCAGTCGAGCGAGAGATCTGATCTCTAGAGCACAAGAACAGGGAGCACAGGTTCTCTGTGGAGGGAAGAGGCTTAATGTATCGCTTGAAGAAGATAAAGAGGGAGTCTTCCTTCAACCTACAGTTCTCGCCAATGTTACTTCAGAGATGGAGATCTCTCATGCAGAGCTCTTCGCTCCGATTGTGAGCTTGATCTCCTTTGAAAGCGAAGCGGAGGTTATCGAGATGGCTAATGATACCCCTTATGGTTTAGCGGCCTATTTCTTTACCGAGGATCATCGTCGTATCTGGCGGGTCTCAGAGAGACTCGAATATGGTATGGTCGGCGTTAACGATGGAGCGATCTCAACCGCAGTGGCCCCTTTTGGCGGTGTTAAGGAGTCGGGAATCGGTAGAGAGGGATCGAGTTGGGGCCTCGCCGAGTTTACTGAACTCAAATATGTGATGATCGGTGGTCTAGGTTAAGAAGAGAGCGCTTGTAGTTTTATATTTGTTGAATAACATACGATCTATCACGCTCATCTCAGCGCAAACGCTAGGGATGATCCATTGCTCAACACTTGCGTAGTACTGAGCAACTCCCCTTAACTATAATGGTTTGATACTAGATTTCTTAAGGACATAACGATGAATATTATCTCTAAAGTGATTATGGGCGTCGCGCTTGCGAGCGCTCTGAGCATTATTTTCCTCCCTCTTCATGCCTCTGCTGACCCCCAAGTGACCGTGGCACAGAAGAGGGCAGAAGCTCCAGAATTTGAGCTCAATGACCTTAAGGGTGAGCCGGTGAGACTCTCTCAATTTAGGGGAAAGGTGGTCGTGGTTAACTTTTGGGCGACGTGGTGTGCTCCTTGTAAGCAGGAGATCCCTCACCTCAACAAGATGCTTAAGACATACAAAGACCAAGGCCTGGTTATCTTAACGATCAGCACTGATAGTCCACAGACTCAATCTCAAGTAGGTCGACTCGCTCGTCGATGGAAGACTCGTACCCTTCTCGACCCCGAGGGTCGAGTAGTCGCTCAGTTAAATCCACGAGGGATCGCCCCATATACACTCATCGTCGATCGTGGAGGCAAAATCGCTTTTGATCATGATGGCTACCACAGCGGTGATGAAGTAAAGATGGAGGCGGCGGTTAAGGCGATTTTGGCGGAGAAGTAATCAGTGAAGGGTAAACTTACTGTTGAGGGGCAGGGTTACAGCGACAGATGCCATCATTGAAAGTATCACTACAGTTAGCGTTATCTTTCCTCTCACAGTCATTATCCTCGTCACCCCATGCTTGGGCACATGATCCTCCCCGAGAGGAGCAAAACTGGTTACAGCTGATCTCATCACTGTTCCAAGGGTTTTGATCAGAAGAGACGTAGAATTCGCATTGGTTTTGGGTAGTGAGCATGTCGCTGCACAGCTGATTTGAGTTATTGTAGTCGTAGTCAAATAAGGTGAGGCAAGAAGGGGTCAATATACACTCTCCCTCCTCATCACACTCGCCCAAGCCATTCTCGCACACCGCACCGGGCTGAAGAATGAGCTCGGGTGGAGTCTGACCCTCACACCCCTCGATAACATAACAAGACCCTAGTTCCTGAGTGCTCGCTGCGATCGACTCTGGACGGTCGTCGATACAGTAGCTCTCAGGGGTACTGAGGCAGGCTCCAAGACCTTGGCAATTGTTCTCTTTTGCAGGAAAGTCTCGCAAATAGCAGGTGAGATTACCTTCATCATCACTCACTAAGCGGTGAGCGCTAAGCAGACTGCAATCAACCTCGGGGCAGTCATTATCATTCATGGCCGGGACTCGGTCATTATTGGGCCCACAGATTTCGCAGAGGCCTAGTTTCTCCCCAATATTGCAGGAGAGGATGGTGTCGGTTCCACCTGTCATCGCTTGCCCTCCGCTCATCCCCCCCATCGTTGTCATACTCTCGCCCCCGGTGATCATCATTCCCCCAGCATAGCTTATTCCACCTTGAGGAGGAGCCGATCCTCCCATGGAGTCTTCGATATTTACCTCTACTGTGGGGACACAAGCGCTCAGAGAGTAGCATAATAGAAAGTGAACGAAGCGATAGGTATACAACTGATGTATGTAGGTCATAGTGTTCATTATAAATCGATCACTCTTGATCGAATCAGACATCATTAGATGTTCCATACGACCCCATCATCAGCGACCTCCAATTTTAAAAGAGCCTGTTTCTCAACCGCAGCTGCCCGAGAGCGTTCACCAAAATGAGTGAGGATTAAACGCTTTGACGTTAATGTAGATCTATACTTCTCGATCTCAGCGAGGCTGATATGGCCATCAAAGATGTGATCTTGAAAGCTACATTCAATGATCAATGCGTCAGTATCAGCGCTGAGCTCGACGAGCTTTTCATTCCATCCAGTGTCACCACTAAATACTAAGGAGTGGCTCTGGGAGCTGATCTTGATGCTCGTCGGTGAAGCATGGGGGTCATGGAGAGCAGGAATACTCTGAACCGTGCGCTGAGCATAAGTCCCTGTCCCTTGGAGAGGCCACTCCTTAAACAGAAGCTGAAAGCTGAGAAGCTCTTTAAGCATAGAGGGATAAGTACAATCACAGAGCGCTCTAATCCTCTCTTCGGTCCCTGTTGGACCCGCGATGAGGAGTGGCCTTTCTCGCTGCTGACCAAAGGTGAGCTCTAAGAGAAGGACAGGGAGACCGGCGATATGATCTCCATGTAGATGAGTGAGATAGATAACATCGATTTTAGGGATTGAGAGCCCTCTAGAGACGCTTAGGTTTTGAAGTGAGATTGGCGTTGTAGGACCACAGTCTATTAGATAGACACCGAGGTGGTCCTCAACCCAAAAACAGCTATTGGCACGTCCACCATGATTAAAGGCATCAGAGCTTCCGATGGTCACTAAGCGGGTTGAGGGTTGAATGATCATGATCTATCTACGCTCGCTGGTGTCGCTTGCCGAGAGGCATTGAGGGTCGTCTGGCCAATCGATCTGACGATCTCGATCATCATCCACTCCATTCGCACACGCGGGGGTGGTCTCAGGATCCGTTTCATCAGGGTCTGAGGCGCTTGTACAGCCAATCTCCTCTGGGAAATCAATCAGCCCATCCTCATCATCATCGATGAGGTTACCACACTCGGGTAAGGGGTCAGTGTTGCTCTCGAAATAATCAGCAGCGGCTATGCAACCAGGGTCTAAGGGATAATCGGTGAGACCATCTCCATCATTATCGATGTCATCGGAGCACTCTAACTCTCGGGCGTCATCATATTCGCTGAGATCACCGATCGCAAAGCAATCAGGGTCATGAGGGTAGTCGATGAGTCCATCGAGGTCATCATCGTAATTATTAGCGCATTGAGCGATAGGTCGGGTATCTTGCTCTACTTGATCCGACGCTGCATAGCAGCCGGGGTCATCAAGGTCGATGAGCTCATCGCGATCGTCATCTCGTCCATTAGAGCAGGCCGGAGAGCGCTCTGGGTCACTCTCATCGTCATCTCTCTTTAATTCGCAGCCTGGGTCTAAAGGATAGTCGATTAAACCATCATCATCATTATCGATACCATCAAAGCAGGCAGAAGGATTACTTAAGGAATAGTCTATATCATCGATTTCAAAATCATCTTGACGAGATTCACAGCCGAGGTCTTCACCATCGATAAAACCATCTTGATCGTCATCACGCTCATTTTGACATGAGGGAGGGAGCCGGTCGTATTCCACGCTTAATTTGTATGGTCCCCCTTGTCCATCGGGGTGATCAACGAAGACATAATAAGTGTCAGGAGGCAAACTCTCAATCACCAAGGTAGATTTCCCATTATCGCCAGAGCGTGCTGAGCAGCCGACCTCGTTATACCAAATGCGATCTTCTTCATCGGGTCCATCACTAGCGTCTCGAAAACATTGTCCACTCCTGACGTGAATCAACGTCGCTTGCTCAGTCTCGGGGTGATTGACCGAAAAGGTCACCTTAGCGCTAAATGGTTGCTGGTAAACGTAGACCTGCTCTCTGATATTCTGACCTCCACAACTTCCGTAGAAGCGGTTACTTCCTCCCGTCGCAGTATTCCCGATCACCGACCCTATACCCGTGGGGAAGAAGGACATGGAGACACCTTGACCGCAAATGTCAGACTCATCCATATCACCGGCATAGAGACAGCCGAGGTCATTAGGGAAGTCAGTGAGTCCATCATTGTCATTATCTACCTCATCAGAACAGGTAGAGGGTTCTAAGAGCGGCCTTTCTGTTCGATCGAATGGGTCATCACAACCAGGATCAAAGGGGAAGTCAGTGAGACCGTTAAAATCATCATCGAGCTCATTTCTACACTCAGCGATCAGCTCTTCATCAAGGCGAATCGCAAAATTACCGCTAGCGTTACTCGCGCTGTCTAAAAAGATAAAGTAATCACCTAAATCAGGCTCTTCTACCCGGATCGTCTGTGAGGGGAAGCCATCTACAGGCTCTTGAGAGCAGCTGACCTCAGAGCTGGGATCACCACATATTCTTCGTACATAAAGGACAGATTCGATTTCGTTGTCAGGGAAGTCGGTAGTAATCACCAATGCTTGAAGCCTTCGCCTCACACGGTAACGGAAGGCGATCTCTTTCCCGCCTCCACCTCCACAAGAGCCTTGGGCTTCTGCTTCTCCTTGAGCGAGAACACCACGAACGGTCACTCCATTTTGTAGAGAACCTGATTCAAAACTTAAGCCACAATCTCCTCGTTCAGTGTCATCCCCAGCAGAAAAACAACCGCTATCATCGGGATAGTCGATAGAGCCATCGTTATCATTGTCTTGAGCATCTGCACACTGAGGGGCGATGATCAGGCGATTGGACTCATCTTCATCTCCCACACCAGAACATCCGGGATCGAGGGGGAAGTCGACTAAGCCATCACCATCGTTGTCCTCATCATCATAACACTCAGTGGGGAAAGGCAGGGTGGTCTCCTCAGAGTCACTCGCTCGAGTACAGCCGGGGTCACGAGGGAAGTCAACGAACCCATCGCCATCATTATCGATGCCGTCACTACAGCGCGGTCTCTCTTCAGTAGGACCGTTGAGCTCTAGCATATCATCTGCATTAGCGCAGCCAGGATCAGCGATATCTACCAGGTCATCAGCGTCATTATCTCTCTCATCAGCACACTGAGGTATGGTCGGTGGGTCTCCATCTTCATAGAGGTCTTCTGGACTCGCGCAGCCTCGGTCGACGGGATAGTCGACGTTTCCATCCTCATCGTTATCAATGCCATCATTACATTCGGGGGTGACAGGCTCTGGGCGAGCTTCAAATAACTCGTTAGGCGCCCCACATTCAGGATCATTAGGATAATCGATTAATCCATCGCCATCATTATCGATCCCATCGCTACACGCAGGGATCGTCTCAGGGTCACGCTCATCATCATCTTCGAGACTCGTACAGCCTCGGTCGAAGCCATCGACGAGCCCATCACCATCATTATCTTCATCATCATTACATTGTGGGAGACGAGCCATATCGGGCTCTAGCTCAACAACGATCTCCATATCGCATCCTGAAGCGCAGAGGCTCCCGAGATCAGGTAAAGCGTTGAGCTCTAGTTTACTTTCATCATCATCACAGGAGATAATGATTGAGCTAAGGAGGGCGATGAGGAGCGGATACATCAGCCTAGAATACTTGATAGAGTAACTCACAGTATACCTTAGTTCTGTCTGCTTAGAAGTCATATAGGCTCGATGTCGATGATAGAGATTCATCAGAAGTTAATATTACCTTTAGGGTAGGGATTGACCCGCAGGTCAAATAAGTGTCCGGTGTGACCTAAATAGATACGACGATAGAGGCCGAGGTGTCTGGTCACTTTTTTAGCGTATTCTCTAGCTTGAGCATACGGAATCTCTTCAATGAGTTCATCTAAAGGGAGAGTCTTTTTGAATTCAAGCCAGACTTTTACTCTATGAGGGCCAGCATTGTAGGCAGCCATCGCTAGAGGGAGTTGCCCTTGAAACTGCTCAATGAGCTCGTGAAAGTACCAAGAGGCCATCTCGATAGCGACCTCAGGTTCAAAGAGGAGCGGAGAGCCGAAATAGGGCCATGACATTCGGTCAGCGGAGAGCTGTCCGGTGTGAGGCATCACCTGCATCAAACCTCGAGCGCCGACCCGACTGATCGCCCATGGGTTATGTGATGATTCGACGGTCATCAAAGCCCAGATCAGGTGTGGATCTATTGAATACCGCGCGGCGCTTGACTCGACGAGCGCTTGGAAAGATCGGGGGTAGCGTCTCTGCCACTCAGGTCCCTCATTGGGCCCTTCAGGAAAAGTGAGCTTAGGTCCATCATAATAGAACGCTCGTCGGGCGAAGTAATTCTCGCCGAGCGCTCTGTATACACTGAGGAGCTGTCTTCGAAGCGGTGTCGGTCGCAAGGCGCTGACCCCTTTTGCCCATCGCTTAGATCGGGGGGCTCGCTCCGCGCTCTTCTCTCCCCAAATACCATAGGTTGAATCATCTCGGTTATCGAGATAGAAGCGAGGCGCGAAGGACCACCTCCGACGCGTTGCGCCACTGCTGCGATAATAAGCCCGATTCTCTTCGGTGAGGCTCCGCAAATACACCCTCGCCCAAGAGCTCTCCCCAATAAAGACTAAGCCATAGATCATCTCCCACAGCGGTAAGTCTCCCCCATACTTCTTAGCCCATTGACCGACTTCATCAAGCGCGCTAGGGAGCTTTTCGATGGGTGGTGAATCCCCGTGAGGCCGCCTCCGCCAAGGAGTAGCAGGAGGGTGCCCTACTTCTTCTAGACGCATTTGAGCGAGGTAAGCATAGAAGCTGTAAGGCGCTCGCTTGATGAGCTGTTGATAAATTTTGATCGCCTCTTCTTGACGTCCAAGTTTGTGTATGCTGCGAGCCCACCAATAATGAGCGTAATGGTTCCTACCTCGTCCCGATTGACTCATGCGCTTAAAATTCTGAGCAGACTCTTCATATCGCCCTAAACGATAGGGTAACCAGCGATGAAGCCTCCGAGCCATCCATAGCTCAGAATCTCCCTTTTCTCCCCGCTCGATCGCTCGTTTAAAGGCTCGCTCAGCCTCTTCATAGTAGGCCCCATTAAAATAGATCATCCCTAGACGTGCTTGGTTCCCTGCTGACCCTGACCCATTACGGCTTTTCTTAAAGGTTTCAGCGGCCTCTTCGACACGCCCGAGTCTGAAGAGAGCCTCAGATTTCCACCAGAGGTTACTTCGCCTACGGTATCCCTTGGGGAGGAGAGTCGCGAGCTTCTCATTGAGTTTGATCGCCTCTTCAAAGCGCTCCATCTTATTGAGTGTTCGAACCTCCTCTAAGGCTGCTTTTGGCCATATCTTATGAGAGGTTGGTATCTCACTGAGTAAATCACGAATCTCGCGTAATGCCATCTCATAGTTTTTCCACTTCCGCCAAGCAGACGCACGGGTGAGTCTATCCTCGGGGGTTTCTCTCTTGCTAATGATATGAGCCGCGCGGAGTGAATGGAGGAGCCGTCTCGCCCTAACCGCTGAGGCGTCTTGTCGTGAACTAGGCTCTATGGAGAGCAGATGATTATAAGCCTCATTATACTGACTGGTCTTGATCGCGAGGTCAGCAGCCTGGAGCTTAGCAGAGGTCATGTAAGGATACTCAGGGTAGCGTCGAATGAGCTTTTTTAAAGACTCTAGAGCGCTATGACTATCTCCTAAAGCGACCATTAGGTCTACCTCTCGGAAACGAGCCCTATGACTCCACAGTGAGGCAGGGGATCGCTCAGCGAGCAGCTGATACCGCTCCTGTGCTTGGGTATATTTACCTTGGTGAAAAGCAGACTCTGCCCAAAAAAACAAATGAATCTCTATCAGAGGGTGATTGAGCGGTATGCGAGTGAAAGACTGATCAGCTCTGAAGTAAAGTCCTTCCCTGAACCAACCTAAACCAGCGGCAAGATGGGCGAGCGCTTCTAGCGGATTAGGCTTTGATGAGCCGCTGAGTTCCGCAGCATAGCTCTCCCACTCTTGCGGAGTGACGGTTTGTCCACTCTCAGCGCGTCGCCAAATACTAGTTTGATTCGACTCTTCAAGGAGCGGGATCACACTCCATCTCAACGGTTGATCATCCTGGGCGAAAGCGGCAGAAGTGATGGTTAGGAAAGAGAAGATAATACAGAGAAGTTCACCCCATCTTAGATTCCTCGTGAGACGATGGAGACACTTATCGCGGTCAACGCTCTCCATTAGTCGCGATCTAATAGGCATAGTTAGAAGGTGACTCCTCAGTGCAGAGTAGGCTTGTATGAGAGCTATAGTAATAAACAAAAAAGAAGAATACCTCTATCAATAACTATAGAATTTTTATGAGGTCATTGTAGAGGCCTTAAGTCTGCAACAAAGGAGGTCGGTGAGCAAGTATGATCGGTTCGATATTGTATTTCGACCCACTTCAATGGTAGTGAGCATTTAGAGTATAGATAACCAATGATTAAGCCTCATAGAGGAGGAGAGTGATGATGAGCTTGAGGCAAACAGTGCTCTCTTCTCTGCGAGTCCTCTTATGTTTTCTTGTACTCATACAGTGCATTAGCTGCCAATCTATGAGCATCGAACGAGTGTGTGAGCCAGGGTTACAGACAGGGTGTGCCTCAGACCAAATGTGTACTGTTGATAAGGAAGGGAGACCGCTCTGTCTACCGATCTCGATCGACCCTATCCCGTTAGGAGCCCCCTGTCAGAGGAGCGATGATTGTCAAGAGGGGGCAGGCTGTCTTATGTATCTTGGTAGACCTCAATGCCGAGCTTTTTGCTCTATAGAATCAAATCAAACCGCGGGAAACCTTACGTGCATCGAACGATTAGGTGTAGGATCAGAGTGCTCATTGGCGCTCTTTGAGAGGGAAGAAATCGGAGTCTGCACAGCACCTTGTGACCTTCGCCCTTATGAGGTGAATATAGACTTAGACAGTGAGCGGATGTGTCCTGAAGGTCTAAGCTGTTCTTTACCACTAGGGGAACCTCAAGCGAGCTGTGTGATACCGGGAGAGCAGAGAAGAGGTGAGCGTTGTAGCCTTGAAGAGAAGTGTGATGATGGATTATCTTGTATTTTAGAAGGGGGCTTCGCTCGCTGTGAACGTGTCTCTGTAGGTGTTCAGGACTGCGGGAATGGAGAGGTTAACCGAGCCTTGCGGTGGGCGAGAGATCCCTTTACCGGAGATTCATATACAGCGTGTCTCTCTTACTTACGGTTAGATGCAGGGCCCTTAGAGGGTTTCGATTATTATTTAGACTTAACCCTCAATTCGGGTGAAGAGTTGTTGAATAGATGTATACAGATGAGCGGAGGGAGAGAGCGCATCGCCGAGGGATCTATGCTCACCGCTGTTCCCCAAGAGCTCGATGACATATTAGTAGAGCTAAGTCTCATGTTTAGCGAAGCGCAGCTCAGTGAATCCGGCGTGTGGGTAGTACCAGATGGGGCTTTAGGGTCCCTTGACGGTAGGGGGGAACCCATTCAATGTGAACGGCTTGATTTAACCTCAAGAACCATTGAACCGACGCCATGTGATCTCCCGCTCCCCAGCTTATGTGCGCTTGAGCCGCAATCTCTCTAGACTCTAGACTCACATTATAAGATTAAGAGAGAGCATCTAGTAGAGGGTGAGCTCTCTTGAGGACTTGGTCAATATCAACCGAAGGATCAATGTCTCCGTATACTCTAGACCCCCGATATTGAAGACGAATCTGGCAGAATGCCTCGGACAGGTCGGAGGGAGCGAAACGAGCGAGAAGAGAGGCTTGAAGCGTTAAAGCGAGCTCTGCTCCAATATGCCTCGCTCCTCTAGAGACCTCTTCTGCAGTCCAGAGTTTGAGGCGCTTAAGCAGTGAATCTAGCCGATTGAGCTGCTGATCTAGTAGCGGGTGATGACCTCGACTGAGATTTAATTCTTCCATAAAGTATAAAGAAGTCTGCGGTGAGCGTTGCATCGCCCGCAGAATATCAAGACAGATCACGTTACCCGAGCCCTCCCAAATACTGTTAAGCGGAGCTTCTCGATAGAGCCTAGGCATGATTGACTCTTCCACATAGCCAGCTCCACCATGACATTCAAGGGCTTCATAGACCAACTCAGGGGTTCTTTTACAGACCCAATACTTAACCACAGCGGTCGCTAAGCGCGCGAAGTGTTTTGCCGCTTCTCCTCCGCCGGTTCTGGCCTGATCAAAGCGATGCGCCAAGTACATTGTCGTCCATGTCGCTGCTTCGGATTCTAACCAAAGATCAGCAAGGACTGACCTCATCAGAGGTTGGTGAATGAGTCGTTTACCAAACGCGCTACGATGAGCACAATGCGCTACTGCTTGGGTCACCGCTCTCCTCATGATGGAGGCGTTGGCGAGAGAGGCATCGAGTCGAGTATGATGAACCATCTCGATGATGGTACGAACACCCGCACCTACCTCACCTATTTTGTAGGCCCAAGCTCTATCAAATTCAACTTCACTCGAAGCGTTAGCATGATTGCCAAGTTTATCTTTAAGTCGTTGTAAATGAAATCGGTTACGTTGACCATCTGGAGTCCATCTAGGGAGGAAGAAACAGGTCACTTGGTCTTCAACTTTAGCGAGGCTCAAGAAAGCGTCAGACATTGGCGCTGAGCAGAACCACTTGTGACCTGTTAAGGCATAGCTTCCATCGTTACCAAGCGATTGAGCGATGGTCTCGTTAGCTCTGACATCAGAGCCGCCTTGTTTCTCGGTCATCGCCATCCCCATGGTGATGCCTCTCTTCTCGGCCATCGGAATGGAGCGTTGATCATAATGTGGGGCGGTCATCTTAGATAACTCGGCATGTAAGTCTGGAGCTTGTGCTAAGACAGGGATCGCGGCATAAGTCATGGAGAGAGGACAGCACACCCCAGGCTCAACTTGAGACAAGAGATAGAGCATCGCCGCGTGGGTGAGGTGGCCACAAGGATTAACCTCAGGCTCTCGCTCTGGATTAAGATGTGACCAAGCGACGCTGCTGATTCCGGCGGAGATGCCGAGGTCCATTAGTTGATGATATGCAGGATGAAAGTCGACGGCATCTACTCGTTGCCCAAAACGATCATGGGTGATGAGTCGGGGCTTAGAGAGGTTCGCTCGCCATCCCCAATCGACGACCTCCTCACTCCCTACTCTCTCTGAGAATGATCTAATCAGAGATTCGGACGGCTCTCCCCAGCGTTTAATCGCTTCATTAAGCGCAGGGTCAGCGGCCCAAAGGGGTAATGTTCTCATCGGTTTAGCTTGGTTAGATACCGTATGAGTAGGGAGCTGAGTGTGGGGACTGAGATAGTGATGCATACATGTACTCCACGTTGACACATTGGGTCAATATGTAACCAATACGGGAAAATAGGGGGCTACAAATAAATACAAACTTATCGGTATTCGGTCTACAAAAGTGGCTTGCGTACCCTGCAATACTATGGTGTTATTAATTGCACTTCCGCAATGGGATCGTCAAATAAACAGCTCGCAGTGAAGATAATTTCTTATATAATTCAGTTATTTGTGTATCCTAAGTAGGTAATAAAATGTTCATAAAAGTTACACCAACTTACAACTTTAAAAAAATTGTTCTCAGCGCCTCGCCCCTTCATAGGGTTCTGAGAGTGTTACAGATCACATTATTAGCCTCTTTGATAGGCTGTGAGCCCGCACCTCCTTGCCCGAGCGGTACAGAGCTTGAAGGAGAGCTCCCGCCTACCGAAGAAGAGGCGCTAGATAAATCAAAGCATAAGTCTTTTGAAGCGTCATGTGTCATTCCGGGAGCGAGCGGTACATTGAGGCATGGCTTTTATAAGCAGTGGTACAGAGGGGGTAGAGTCCTCAAGAGTCAGTACACTTATGAGGGGGGGGCGAAACATGGAGAATATAGACTGTATTTCGCTGATGGAACCATAAGGGAGAGTGGCAAGTACCGATTTGGGATCCAGCATGGTCGCTACCAAAGTTTTCATCGTAATGGCCAAGTCCACATTGAGGGCGAGCACCAAGATGGTAAGAAAAGTGGTGATTTCGTAATTACTTCAAGTAATGGAACCCATGTTCAGAAGGGCCCTTACTTTTTAGGGATGAAGCATGGAAAGTGGACGAGTGAGTATATGTCACTCAACGGACGAAAGATCTCCTTCCTCTCCATTTATCACTATGGGCAAAAAAATCTCAATAACTGATCTCTAGAGTGAGCGTCATGATATGCGAGAGATATATCGATTAAGATTATGATATATCTTCATATTTATTGGTTGAGTTGACAGGAGAGACGGGGTATTTGGTGAGTCGTCCTCCCTAGATCTCTCGGCAGTGGAGATTCTCTGCTGTCTACGGACAGGGGTGAGAGGATGGAGTATTAATGGTGACAGCGATTTGTACGAAGTGTACGGAGAGGGTGAAGTCATGAGGTTAAAAGCTCTACGCGACGTGTGTAATCTATGTAAAGACTCAACGAGAGATGTGACACCTCTGTTCACACCTCTGCTTTTCTTGGGGTTGTGGGGTGTAGTGTGGGGTTGTGAGCAGGGGAGTGAGCCCATCACCGAGAGCCCCTCAGAGATGACCTCACCGGATCGATCTATCATTGAGATCGACGCGACATTGACTCATCGACTCGACGCAGGGATTCATAATGATTCCATCGATGGAGGAGAGATCAGGGAAGAAGAAGTCGACCCTGAGGGAGTAGCGCCGGGAGATGTGTCAGTTCTCCAATTACAAGAGGTTCAGGCGCTCAACTTTGGAGCTTTCACCACGAGTGCAGCTTGCGCCTTATGCCACAGTAACCACTTCGCAGCGACGGCGATGAGAAATTCAGCGGGAGAAGGGATTGGGCCTTATAACCTCTGGCGAGGCTCGATGATGGCTAACGCGAGTAGAGATCCCTTTTGGTGGGCTCAAGTCGCCTCAGAGGTCGCGTTGAATGCGCCAGAGGCTCGAGATAAGATCGAGGGTGAATGTATTCGTTGTCACGCGCCTGCGCTCTCTGAGACCGCTCGTTCAGAAGCCGGACGGGAAGGTAAAATGACCGACCTGAAGGGGAGTAGCCATCCAGCGATGGTCGGTGTCGATGGGGTCGCGTGTACGACGTGTCATCAGATCTTACCAGATAACTTGGGGACCTCCGCTTCATTCTCAGGGGGATACGTGATCAATGAGGATCGAGAGATCTTTGGACCACACCAAAATCCAGCGACAGCACCAATGATTAATCATGTCGATTACACTCCTACTCACGCAGATCATGTGACAGAGTCAAAGCTATGCGCAACATGTCATACCCTGTTACATGAGCCTCGCGCAGAGGGTGAGGAGTGGGGGTTTCCCGAGCAGACTCCATACTTGGAGTGGCGTAATTCCATTTATAACAACGAAGAAGACCCGGATAGTTCTGAGGCTAAGACCTGTCAAGCATGTCATCAACCGACCTATGACGATGAGGGTTATATTCGTACTCGAATTGCCCGATCTCCACCAGGTGGAGATTTTAGGATTAACCCTCGAGATCCTTTCGGCCAACATACCTTTGTAGGGGCAAATGCGGTTTTACCACAGATCATAAAAGCGGAGAGAGAGACTTTAAACAGCTCAGGAACTGATGAGTCTCTCGATTTAATTAGCGACCTCGCGGTCGAACGCTTAGAGAGTTCAGCGGAGCTCCGCGTGGAGATGATAACTCAAGAGAGTGACACTCTCGCGTTCAAGGTACATGTGACCTCCAATGTTGGTCATAAGTTACCGACCGGATTTCCCTCTCGTAGAGTGTGGTTGGTGGTGAAGGTCACCTCAGTAGACGGTGAACAGATCTTCTATTCTGGGCGCTACAACCCGCAAGGAAGAATAGTAAATACTCATGGAGAAGCCCTCCCTATAGAGTGGGCTTATGGACCTGTAGAGCCCCATCATGAGTTGATCACTGAAGAGAGCCAAGTACAGATCTATGAGGCGGTGATGTCCGATCATGAAGGTCGGTTTACACATGCAGTAACCAAGGCTAAAAGCTGGCTCAAAGACAATCGAATCTTACCTAAAGGATACCGTCGAGACCATCCTGAGGCGCGATACACACTCCCGGTTGGCTTAGAGGATGATAATTTTATAGGAGGTGAAGATCAGCTGACTTATCAAGTCTCTCTGGGGAGTCAAATTCCGGCAAAGATCAAGGTGAAACTCGTTTATCAGACATTGGGAGCTCGTTTCATGAGAGCTCTCTTTCAAGTTGATGTACCCGAGGTAGCCGCCTTCAGGACGATGTATGAGCGAGCGGATGTAAGTCCCATCGTCATGGCAGAGACAGACATTGATCTCTGAGCCATAACGCTGATTTATAACACTGAGCGATAACATAGGAAATAAAAGAGATGATTGATGGGACAAGATGAGCCAATTGCATCAACAGCATAGACTCTTCCCTGTGCGCTTCATCGCGCTCTCAATTGGGACCATTATTACTTTATATATAGAGTTAATAATGGCTCGAGGGTCAACGGTAGAGTCGAGCGCTCCTCTACATCATTGGGTCTCATATGCGGTGGTTTTTATCTATTTACTAGCCATTATCAACGCCCTTGATTTACACCTTCGTAGTTGGCTGGTCTACAGCGATACACCGATCGCCTTAGACAGAGAGGGTCTTGAAATCCTTAATGAACAGGCGAATTTAGGGATCGGATTTATTTATGACGAAGACTTTGAGCCTCAATATCATACCTTTGGTGAGTTACCTGACCGATCAGAAGAGATCGCGAGATCATTAATTAGTGATCCTCACCTTTACTCTGAGCAACTCTCTGCTCCTGTACGGCTGATCGCCCAATCACGAACTCTGATGATCTCTGATTACTTAGAAGCTCGTGTCCTCCCCGCCCTCCCCTATTTGAATGATCGGCCTCAGTTGGGTCTGTTTGCGAAGCGCGCTATCCCTGCAGGCAGAGCCCTAGTCTGGCGCAGTGACTATGGGGTCTGTCGGTCAGGAGAGCGCTCTGACCTTCCACAGGCAGAGAGAGTCAACCTTCGCCCACTCGCCTCATTAGAGGGGATAGAGGTCTTTCAAAGCGGTGGTCTATCAATAAGATCTAACCCGATCACCCTCGCTAATTTCTCTTGGTGTCACACCGAGAGTATCAGAGCAGCTCAGAGCCCTTATCGTCTCCTCCCTCCTCATGACCTCGGGCCACCTAATAGTCACTTTGCCAGCGTGGTTCTGACCGTCGCTGAAGATGAGTCATCAGGCGGACGACACAATGACTCGTCGGGACCGCCATGGGGAGATCAGCCGGTTGGGCTCTCCTCGGCGTTGATCACCTATCGCCCGATCGCCGCCGGGGATCAACTCCTCGCTTATAGCGGTGAAGGTGCTAATGCGCTGATTATCAGTGTTCGGCGACTCACATCTCGTCTCCTAGAGCTCTTGACGCCTGCGCTCATCATCGCCCCATGGCTCAGGCTCTTCACTAAGGCTCTTTAAGGCTCTTCACTAAGCTCTTCGCTGACCCGTCTCTCAGTTAGCTGAGGGTCACGCTAAGGGAGATGAAACGAAATACCTCCGCTTACGTTGAGGTGAGTGACTGAACTAACTGCAACCCATATTGACCAAAGTTGTTGATCTGAGAGAGCATATTGCTGCTCGCCTGCTGAATGATCAATGACCTCGTTTGCCTCGCCACCTCGTGGGCGAAATCGGCGTCGCGGATTCGGCTGTTAAAGCGTTGAGTTTGAAACAGCGACTCTTCGAGGCTAGTGATTTCTCGCTGGAGTCTATTTTGGACAGCGCCGGTCTTGGTTCGCGCTTCATTGATACGACCAATCGCTCCGTCGATGAGTCGGAGGCCCTCTTCAGCGCCGATTTGGGTGCCAAAATCCATCTTAGCGACAGAGAGCTCGGTATTTACGCCGAGGCTCGCCGACTGAAGCGAGGTAAGGGTTCCCGGATTATTGACATCAGCGATATCACCAACATAGAGGAGACGCCCAACCTGGTTGTCGACGTTTAGATCTGCATACTCAATGCTGATATTATCTTCTGATTCTAGGATGATCTGTGCAGCAAAGTTCTGGCTCAACGAACCGACAACATCGATATAGAACTTATCTCCTTGATAGAGACGATGAGCCTCACCGGCACCATTGTTCGCGTCAAACTGCATGAAGACGCCGAGCTCTAAATATCCATCACCGCCGATGTTACCCACATCTGCGGTTGAGACCGCCGGGAGACCCGTCGCGAGAGTGGCTCCGGTATCGAGGCGCTTGACTTGAAGCCTGGCAGCGCCATCTACATCACCTGTGGTGGTGACTTCGACTTCGAACGTGGTCGGAAAGGCGGGGTCGGTGTATTGACCAAAAACACTATAATCTCCGCGATAGCCACGAGCCTGGAAGCGGACCTCGTCTCCGACCTCAAAGGGACCATTGGTGTCGAAATTGATATTGAGACCATCAGTGATGGTCACCGACGAGTTCACTGTATACACTGTAGCCTCATAAGCGCTGTTGATCGTGCCAACAGTGAGCGTCTCACCGACTTTGAGTGTCCCTACGTTCTCTTCTATCTCATAGGTGTGCCCAGTGTTTAAATGAGGCGCGGTGACTCCGAGGCTATACTTAGTGCCTACCTCTAGTGTGTCGGCGATGAGGTCAGCTGTCCATTGGTCTCCAGTTTGGAGGCTCTTGACGTTTAGTTGAGCGATCTCATCGCCGCTAGCGGTCAGCTCAGATTGACGAAGCGATAAAGTGTAGCTGTCATCTATCCCCTTTATGGGGTCGACGATCTCGATATCAAATCCAGGGTCAGAGGGAAGCACTCCACTGAGATCAAAAGTATGCACTCCGAGATCAGTGTTAATGACGTGATTCGTCCCTCCATCATTGAGCGCCAGATCTTCGATGTTGATTGAAGGAGTATTACCTAGATTCACGTTAAAGGTATCATCGGCTTGAAGATCAT
Source organism: uncultured bacterium (assembly GCA_943788935.1). Lineage (GTDB taxonomy): Bacteria > Myxococcota_A > Bradymonadia > UBA7976 > VGTA01 > CAKZRU01. The sequence goes on from CALSSE010000007.1 coordinate 75,325, forward strand.
CGCTCTGAAAGACTGCAGATACTCCTACGGCGTCAGTATTGTTATAGCTATTGCTGAACAGGGTGCTCTTCTCGGCATTACTGAGACTATCAAAATCGAAGATGAGAGTACTACCGGCCCCGTTGGTGAGTCCGAGATTATTTACGCTCGTGTTGGTAACGGTGTTGCGTAAACTGACAGTGCTTAGAGTGCTCAGCCTAATATCCCACACATCATCTTCGCTCAGCTCAGGATTAGTGATCTGTAGCTGCACATCGGGAGGGCCTGCTGTAAAGTGTGAGCTAAAAGTGGCATCGTTAAGGTCAATAACCCCCCCGCTTATATCAACGGTATCGAGACCATTTCTGGTGCTCCCCACAAAAGTCTCAACCTGCGCCTTAGGTCCGCTTAGGTCGATTATAATGACATCATTGATACCTGTGGTTGAATTACTGGTGACCAAATCAAAACCAGGGTCTTGATTGAAGATCTTACCTGCGCCCACAAAAGCAGGGGTCCCGAGATCAATACTCCCTCCACTGATATCAACATCAGTCACTGTGAACGAACCATCACTGATATCGACCTCTTGAGTCGTATCGAAGTCGACCGCGAAGATTTGGTTTGTCTCATCTTCACCAAGATTGAGGGTGAGGTCTAAATCGACCTCATTTAGACCTAGATCGGTGAGGTTGAGGGAGTTTAATCCATCATTGAGGGTGAAAGAGCTTAAGGTCGCGCCATAGGAGATGTCGAGCAGATTATCACCGGTAAACACACCTGATAGAGTCACTCTACCTCGACTAAAACTTGTATCACTGACTACAGCGATCGCTCCACCGAAGGACCCTTGGGTAATGCTCTCTTCTACTTCTCCGGTAAAGGTAAAGATGAGACTCTTATCTCCGCTGAGTCCATTATACTTACCGTTGAACTCTGGACGAACTCTAAAATTAGGGTCCGTGCGGCCTGTAGTGTCCACATTGATGGTGTCTCCTAGATATGAGACCAGGACTTGATGACCTCCTCCGAGTCCGCTGAATGTACCGACTGTGGTTAAGGTAGTGCCATCATTGCCAGCACCTGTTGAAGTGAGAGTAGTAGTCTTACTCGTCCCGTCAAAGCTAACGTCTATGTTCTGGTCGCCAAATAGACCTGTATATCCTCCGCTGAGACTCGAATCTGAGCCTGGTACATCATCTTGGGCATTATCTCCATCACCGGTCTGGTCTATTGTTTGAGTGACGGTGTTAACAAAGCTGATCTTATAGTCTTTGTCGCCGAGGCTATTGTTATAAACAGCGCCCGCCTCAACTCTGATGATCCCATCATCTACAGGGGCATTGACGTTATCTCTCGCCATGTCAATGGTGTTGAAGCCTGTGCTATCGAAGGTGATCTCTAACCCTGAGGTAATGGAATTAGCCACACCCGAAGTGACGCTGAAGCTAGCGCTGGTCACCTCTACTCCACTCTCATCGAAGAGCTGAGCGTTGAGTTTCCCTTGGGCGGCGACTCCAGCGTGCCCTACCACGACCGAACCGATCTCAGTGAGTACGAGCCGGAGGTCCTTAGGGTGATCAAAGGCGTCTTGATCCAAATTTAAGGTGATATCACCATTATATCCCAAAGTCGATCCAGCGCCAAAGCTATGGGAGGTATTGACATCAACTCCGCCTATATTTATTTGAGTTCCGTCACTCGCGTCATCAATGAAGAAGTTGACTCCTTCACCGAGTGTGTAAGTCTGCGCTCTCGCGAGTGTAGTCGCGGTGATCGTCGCGCCAGCAACTGTCCCAGCGATGGTGTAACGGAGCACGGCTGCATCACCGGTATTCGCTTCATTAGCGGCGATCACTCGACCCTCTTGAATGACTTCGACCTCAACGGAGGTGTCATTGAGATTCCCTGTGTAAGCGCCTTGGAAAATAAACTCTGGAGATTGGTAGTCAGCGAGCGCTCCATAGTGGTCAGAAGCGGAAGCGTTTACGCTAGCGGTGGTCGCCCCAATATTTGGAGTACTCGCCTCAAAGTCGAAGGTGAGACCGTTAGGGTTTACGCCATCTGAGACATCTACAGAGCCCGCGTTGAGAACTCGTGGAGCAGCGATCTGAACATCACCAGACCCATCATTGAAGAGGACCTCATATTCGGCGAGTCCGGTGCGACCTGCTTTGGTGATATTGACGCTATATGTCCCGTCACCACGCTCTCCTACAAATTGGAGAGTGGTCGAGGAGAGGGTGACATCTAGACCATTGGAGTCAAAGCTATTGGCGGTACCGGCAGCGACGAGGGTGCTCCCCGTAGCTTGGCTAAACTGACGATCTTCGGCGGTAAATTCGATGAAGAGTCCGTCACCGATATCAATCAGTGAGCCGGCGATAATATCAAAAGCTGCGCCTTGTGATACTGCTCCTGCTCCATTGACGTTATTAAAGACTTCTAGACGAGCGAGGTTTGTACCTTGGGTATAACCCGTCTCTACGACTCTCACTTCTTTTATAAGGTCGACGTCCGAATTATAAACACCAGTGATCTCAACTCCACCAGCGCCTTGTGTGATCGCTTGAGTGTAAGGTTGGGCGACACCCGACTCATCTACTGTTTGACCTCGAGGGGTCCCCCCTAAGGTGAGGGTTACAAATTCACCGGTCTGATTTAAAGCGGTACCGAGGGTGATGGTATTGGTTAAAGTGACCGCTGTATGAATGATCCCATCGATATTACTTGAGATATCTCCAACCGCTTTGACCGCCCCATCTGTTGACCCTTCTTGGGTGACAGTGATCGTATAAGTTCGGTCAGCGCCCTCGTTATAAGTACCTGTAGAGCTTATAGTACCGGTTACCCCATTGGTGGTCGTCTCCGGTGAGCCGCTGAAATATTCCATACCTGCGGCGTGATTTGTAGAATATGGACCCGCGACATCGAGATGAGAGTAATCTTCAGCGGCGGCGATCTCGCTACCAACCTCTCTCCCGATTCGGAACTTGGCGGCGCCATAGCCTCCCCCCTCGATCACCTGTGCGACAAAGTCGACATGGTCACGCCCGGGATCGAATTCTCCTCCGATGCTCACGCCTCCGCCATAAGAGTGAAAATCGCTCTGCACATCTTGGATGCTTCCGAAGAGATCGACCGGAAAGACTGAGCTCTTTAGGACTTGGCCTTTGAGGTTCACTTCATCACCAGAGGTATCAGCTAGGCCGACAGCGATCATGGTAAACATGTTGCTATAGTGAATCTGAATATTTCGACCATCCTCAGCGGTGAGTACTAGCTGACCTTGGGCGTCTAGAGAAGCGACAACACCAGTCTCTACGCTGACGCTATTGATGGCGCCAACGAGCTTACCGTCAGCGTCATAGTCGGTGATCGCCATGCCCCCTATCTTCTCGCCATTTATAGAGAAGTAATTTGATGGGTCGAGGGTAAAAGCGCTGATCGTACGGTTCGCAGTGATTACATTCGCTGCCGCTCTGGCGGTTACACCAGTAAACTCGGCATAACCATTGATGGCTCTCGCCTTAGCGATCGCTGACCCTGAGGAGTAACAGTAGGAGAGTGGGTCATCGTTATCTATTGTTCCACGAATAGAGACATTGTTTATCTTGAGGTCTCCGTCATTGAGGTCATCGACATATACTCCGCGTCGCTGAGAGCTATATTGTGCTTTGCGAGCGACCTCTGTAGGGGAGACCTTGACGAGGTCGAGGCTAATCCCCTGTGATTCTTGACCAGACTCACTGAAGATCTCTACCGAGTGGGCTGAGCCATCAAGGAGGTAGATCCCGTTAAACTGGGTATCTGACACCACCTTGTCCATATGACTGACGATTTGATTGGTCTCCGCTTGAATCGCCGCTCGATCTTGGCTGTTTAATGTTTCACTACTCGCCTGTATGGCGAGCTCTCGGAGCCTCTGCAGAGCGATGTCTAACTGGGCAAGGCCCCCTTCGAGTGTTTGGGACAGGGAGACGCCATCGTTGAGGTTGCGGACGCTTTGACGGAGACTACGGGTCTGTGACTCAGCGAGTATAGAGATCCCTAAACGCCCGGGGTCATCAGCTGCGGTATTAATGCGGAGTCCGGAAGAGAGTCTCTGAAATGTCTCTGAGAGGGCACTCTGTGTGCTGTTGAGCTTGCGTTGAGCTCTTAGCGATTGAAATGACGAATTGACAGTTAGTCCCATGAGTCTCACCTCTCCTTGGCGAATCACACGTGATGAAACATAAGAATGTTAGTGGGATATCCTTTCCCACAGAAAATAAAGTATAACGGATCGTTCGCGGTCTGCAAAATGAAAAAATGAGCTCTTTTATGTGAACATTCGATCTAGCCATAAGGTCTTTAGATCTGTCATAGATATCGATTCTAGGGAAGGGCCCATAGAGCTTGTACTCGACTCTTTTAAAGGATCGATATCTCGCTGCCAAGAGGTGATGAGGGTAGCGCCATCGTTCGGGGATTGAGGCTTGATATTTCGAGCTCCACGTACTTGATCATGCCGAGTAGAGATCACATCAAAAGGAGCTCTGATCCCTAGCTTGAGTTGTAAAAACCTCTTGGCTACGTGGAGTTTACCGCTGAGACCTTCTCTGAGGAACATCTCGCAAGGATCAAAACCAGGTTTACTAAATATATCGACACAGTGAGAGAAGTCTGGCGCTTTAGACTCATCGAGCCAATAGGGGTATGCAAACCAAGCGTCTGATTCAGCAATCGCGAGGAGCTCACCAGAGCGCTCATGTCCCAACGCCTCTGACCGATCAGGGGTCAGCACTTCAGCGACACCGCTGAGCGACTCAACTAGCAGTTTGACCTCCTCTTTGATGCTGTGATCGTTAAAATAGATATGAGCGGCTTGGTTATCGCTGATGGCGAACGCTTTAGAGTCTCCTGGTTCTAGTAGCTCGCCATTCGCTGCTGACTCGATACTCAAGTATCCAGCCTCTCTAAGCGCGCGATTGATAAATACAGGCTTGGAAACAGGCGTAAAACCATAGTCGCTCACCACTGAGACGTCATACCCAAGCTCGATCGCTCGCTCAAACAGCTTTCCAAAGACGCGGTCACCCTCTCGGAGCGCACTCTTGGCTTGAGCGGATGTGGGTCCAAACCTCTGACCATCATAGTCTAAACCGGGGGCGTAGCAGAGGACTAGATCGAAATCTTCTCTTTCTAGAAGATCTCGAGTGATGGAAGCGATCCACTCACTAGAGCGCATACTCGCTTTCGGTCCCCAAAAATTAAAGAAGGGGAATGGGCCATGTCGATTGATTAACGATCGCTTTATATCATCTTGAGGAGAGTATACATCAGCGCCTTTTCGCCCATTGGCGAAATAGGTTGGACGCTCGGTGAGGACAAAATCACATGAGGCATGAGTACAGTATCGCCAAAATAGATTGGCGGTCTTAATATTAGGATTCATGCGACGGGCCGTCTCCCACAGCTTCTCTCCTTCGACGACCCTGTCAGATCGATTCCAGTTGAGCACTTTCGCATAGCGTGGATCATACCACCCATTAGCGATGATCCCATGTTCTTTAGGGGCGAGACCGGTCAACATGGTCGCATGAGAGACACTAGTGAGCGCCGGTTGCGGCGCCACGAGAGGTGAGATTGTCCCTCGCTCAGCGAGACGATTGAGATGAGGGGTATCTTCGCCTAATTCATTGGGAGAGAGCGCCGCTACATTGAGGATAAATTGTCTACGCATGTTGATCACCGAGAGGTCTCATAAGTTGATCGTTACCTCATTTAAAGAAGAGTTAAAGTGAGCTATAAGTGGAGTCTATAGCTATCATAATATGGAGTTGATTGCTCACCCGCTATCATCTCTTAATCTATCGAAGAGAGGAATATCTTGATTAACTATCATAATATACCGCGATCTCTCTCCATCACTACGATCTTTGTATCAACCCTATATTGCTCAACATTTTTTCTTTTAAGCATGGGGTTCACTGATCGATCAGCGTATGCAGAGGAGACGCCTCACCCAGATCCTGAGATATCCGCCTCAGAGTCTCTACTTGGGTGGAGTGTAAGCGGATTGTCGGGCATCAACCTTTGTATTCCCTCGGGGAGCGCTCGCTGTGATGAGACATATCCAGGAGTTAATGCAGGGCTATCAACCGAATATCGTTGGAAGTTTGTGGGCCTCTCTGCCAATGTTGATTGGGGCACGTTGACCCCCGCCGGGACGGGAAGTGACCAGGTGACCCATCGCCTTAGCCATATTGGCTTAGGTTTAAGAGCATATGTACCCTGGAGTGAAGCGAAGGCTTACTATATGGGGATGAGCGCTGGGATGGGAGAAGCGGTCGTTAAAGATAATAAGAGCGATTCTTCCGTCACTTGGAGCTCTCTCTGGAGTGACCTTCGTCTAGAGCTCGGGGGAGTGTGGATAAAGAGTGAGACTTTAGCGATAGAGAGCGCTCTAGGACTCGCTATTCACCTCGGAGGTGAGCGTTGTATTCGTTTTAATGGCGCAGGACCTTGTAGTGTAGAGGCTGAGCTAGGAGATAGCGAGCAGTCATCAGCGAGGGTGATGATGTGGCGTATCGGAGTACGCTGGATCCCTTGAGTTGAGCTGATCACTCATTTTTAAAGAGGACTTCCGCGTGACCTTCAAGAGAGACATAGGTTCTCAGCTCTTCGCCCTCATGAGTCTCTACATTTAAGAGATATGAGAAATCAAAGAGTGGCGGGATGGAGAGCTGAGCTTGCATACAGAGCTCATTTTGTCTTCTCGCCTCGATCCCTTGTAAATATGCCTCTACTCGATTCATGGTCTCTTGGAAATGGATTGTTCCTTTACCCTCTAAGACTTCAATACTGTCTCGTCCAATCGCTTTTAGGGCTTTTAAACGACGAAATGTAAGGTCAAAGATTCTCTCAATGACCCCTTGCTCTTCGCCAGCGAAGGTTTTCATCAGCTTGCCCAATCGAATAAGTAATGTGTAGAGTTGACTGATATGGTCACCGAGACCAGAGGTAGTATTTGATTGGAAAATACCATCGGAATGTACGAGGTGATAGAGCTGATTGAGTAACCATAAGGAGGTATAATAATCGACTTGTGGTGCGAAGTTCTCTCCTCGTAAACGTACTCCTCGCCCTAAACGAGAGGAGGGCGATCGAGTCTCAAGATTGATCGAATCTTCTTGTGTGGACGGAGTTAATAAAGGGAATGGGGTCATTAGAGGGGTCGCCTTGAATCGAGGAGAGGGACCGCTGAAGACGAGATAGCTTGGCTCATCTCCTTCTTTAGATGAGCTGACCTCCCATTCAAGATAAGGAATTTTATGGTCGATTGAGGCTTCAGTGAGTTTAGCGATGAGTCTTTCGCTCGTTTTCAGTAGGGTCTTCCATGAGCTACGATCTCTACATCCTTGTTCCATAAAATGGGCATGAGGAGCTTGGAAATGAGAGGTAATAACGTCTACAAGAGAGGTCGCTGAGTCTTCTATAAGCTCACCTTGATGTGTCTCAAGCGCAGATAATGACTCTTCTACAGCGTTAGCAGATTGCCAAGATAGTTGCTGTATCACTCGATGCTGATCGAGATCTTTAAGGAGACAAATCAGATAAGCGAAACTTCCGAAATACAGAGCAGATAAATCTTCGTAGCGCTGACGGTTAGCGCGATCGAGATCAGCATAGGCGTTCATTTCTCTCTCGATCAGTGAGACGAGATGAGGTGATTGGATCGTCTTGAGGAAAGACGTTGACTCTACCTGGGGGTCAGAGAGCTCATCGGAGAGAGAGCTCACTTGCTCTTGGGTCCCTGTCTCTCCTCGTGCATCTTGTCGCTCATTGTGAGAGTCACGCCACAGCTGCTCAGCTAACTCGAACCGACGCGAAGCGTGATGAAGTGCCTGCAGTAATCTCGAGATCGGCGTGGGGAGAATATGAAGAGCGCGGATCTCTGGTAAGAGCTGGTGAGGGAGCTGCTCAATGAGCTTGAGATCTGAAATCTTCTCTATAAATACTAAACCATGGGGATGAAGATGAGTGATGTTCAGTAGCTCGCTGATGGCCTCGGCAGAGAGCGTATGGTCTTCGTCCTTTAATCGTTCATAAATGAAAGAGAAGGCCGGTGAGAGATCTCCATGCAATGGTCGATCATCACAGCGCTGACTCTCCAACAAACACCAAAGCCTCAGCAGCGTCAAAGCGTCTTCATCAGAGATATGACTGGCAGCAAGTGTAGACGAGGTAGACGAGGCAGAGGAAGCACAAGGAGAGAATGCTTGAGTCACCAAGTATTCGGTGAGAGCGATCACCTCCGCATGACAAATATATAAGCGCTCTATATCGCTAGACGAGGGGGATGGATTATTTTCGGACTTCTGCGGTAAGGGATATGAGGCGATCTTACACAGCGCTTCAAGCACAATCTCTAAGTGAGGACTAGGGATCTCTTCAGGAGAAGAGGCGCTGACTTGTTGATCCTCATCATAAAACAGTAAGTCGGTGAGAGTGAGGTCGTGAAGTAAAGAACCGAGGGTATCAAAGGCAGACTCCAAGAGGGTGCATATTTCTTCGATCACTCCTAGTTGGTTCACATCTCGGTTTTCGGTATTGCTCAGGAGATCTCCTCTAACGCGGGAGAGCGCGTGACGTTCCTCTTTGAATAGTTGACCACTCCGTAATCGTTGATAGCTACTCTCGACAACCCGAGACAGATTCAAGATCATGGTAGATTGGTACCTAAACTCAAAAGATCGACCGCGATGAGTTTTTTGGTACACAGAAGAAATCAGCTGTTCTTCAAGTTCTTGAAGGAAGTGCTCCATCCGCTGAAGAGGTGATAATCGGTCTAAATCATTGGATTCAGTTTGATGGTGATCATTGACCATCTCTTCTTTTACCCCTCTGCGTTTCTTACGTGACCACAGCAGGTGCCAGAGAGAGAGCAGAGGGCAACTTAGTCCGATTAGCCATGAGTTATACGCCCTCGCTTCGATGAGTGATTGACTTAGCCCGAGATGCAGCTGTGGTAGAGTGTTCCATGCTACTATCGCGCAGGTACTAAAGAGGACTAGGCCGAAGAGCCTCTTCGCGAATAATGACAGTGAGCGCTCTTGAGCTTCCCGTGAGCGGATCGCCCAATCAAAGAGTATCAGCGCGATTGAGGGAGAGGCGATGATTAAGAGATCAAGTCCATAAGCGAAGATGATTTGGAGAGGTAAAAATCGATGATTTTGAAAGAGGTGGTGGGTGATGGTACATACCCAACCTGCCATAATTACAAGAGGCCAGATTCGGAGAGCACGTGTGTAGTTACCGATAAGAGGAGTGAGTACTTCTCTAGTGGTGGACATCGTATTCCGTAGGCCCTCAAGCGTACTCAAGACAAGTGAAGGAGTGATGAGTCGCAGCTGTAAACGGCTGCTCCGCACCGGATGCACTCTTTGGGTAAGGTGACCAAAAAACCATAGGCGATGTTCGGTGTCTGCAAAGGCAGTGAGCAGTCTCTTTCTCACCTCTACATCACAGTCCTCATGACTTACACTGAGTCGACGGTTAGGGTTATGAACCCTCTTGTAGCGCTCACCTCCTAGGAGATATAAGGCGGGGTAACCGACGATTGTACCCAGTTGAGCGTACCATAGGATTTGGGACCAAAACGCCTGCTCAGTACCTACATTGATGGCTAAAAAGAAGTTCAAGGAGGAGAGGATCAGATGAGAAATTAATAACCACCAAATCCACCATTGATAAGAGTTTGGCGGCTTCAAGCCCCCCAAGACTCGTAAGATGAAGATAAACAGAGCGCTCGTCGCGGCAGGCGCACAAGCGGTGATAAAAGGATAGAAGTTTTCGGGATGCTGATAGCAAAAGGGGAGAGTGATGAGGACGATCAGAGCAGCGACTATGCTGATCGCGGCGTCCCAATGACTCGTCACCCAATCATGAACTCGTTCCATCCCCATGTAATAGGCAGACGCGGGATCGAAGATTAATCGCCAACGAAGAGACATCGTGGGTGCAGTCACCGCATACATCAATAGCCAACGCCAAGTGAATGAATAATGATTAAAGATAGAGGAGAGGTGATCAACCATCTCTTCTTGCTGACGAGTGAGAGTATTGGTGACCCCTCTGTGCTTCTCCGCTCTAGTTGCTCCGAGCAACATCCAATAGCAGGCCATGATCTGTTTCCAAATATTCAGCTGCTTAGTCAAGAGTATGGCTATCATTAAACCCAATAAGGCCCGACCGAGGTATTTGAACCATACGGGAGCGATGACCTCTCTATCGAGATGGTCTTTGGGGAAGACATAGGGCTTGAAGGAAAAGAATACCCAAGAGCTGAGAGTGACATTTGGTCGCCTAGAATCTCTCAAGGATGATTTTTGGTGAGGTAAAGAGAGGAGCGGTGTCTCCATATGGGCGGGAGACTCTAGGCTTACTTGAGCGCTTGAGAGCGGTAAGTTCTTCCCATCGCCTTGCTCGTTGAGCACCTCTTGTTTACTCTGACTTGCTCGGTATATTGTTGAGAACATCATCGATTGAGCGATCATCAACATGCATAGCGTAATGGTAAAGTTTAGTGATCTCGGTATGATCCATTCGAATAGGATAATGTGATCGGGGGGATCTGTATATTCTGCTCGATTCGCTCTCCTCGCTCTAAATCCGTCTAACCAATAGACTCTGATGATGAGGATGGCGAGGAATAAGACAAAGGAGCTGCCGGAGAGGATGTTGGAGGTACCCGGCTCTGGAGCGGTCTGAGAGCTGATGTAATAGCCTAAAAAACTTAAGGCGCCTAGGCTCACTAAGACACCAATTAACCAAAAACGATAAATAAGGGCTTGTTGAGGTCCCTTACTCTTTGCCAGGGGTTTTCTATAAGTCAAGTAAAGGAGGAGGCTTACAGCGACTCCCTCGATCGCGATCCATTTTGCTTGGTAGCCCCAATCGGGGTACTCAAAGTACCACCAGCAACTCCAAGCGAAACATGAGATAAAACTTAAGCCAAATAGAGTATTTAGGAGCTTGTCAACCCAATGAGTGTTCTGTGCGATGACCGCTACTGGCATGGCGAGAATCGTGATCGGGAGTAAGTATTGGGCGAGGTCGCCTTGGGGTTCCAAATGAGAGAGAACCCAGATAAGGCCTAAGCCTCCTCCAAAGATAAACAGCTGGGCAGCAGTTGTGAGAGCATAGTAAGTGCTCTTTTTAAGGATCGCTTTAAAGGTCAATAATCCCCTATTTAAGAGAAAAGACTCGGTAAAGAAGCGACTGAACGCTTTATGGTCTGAGAGGTGAGTATGAGCACGTTGGGAGTTTTCAACAGGCTTAGAGGTCTCTGCAGGATCATCAGTGTTCGCTATGTCTTCATCGCTCATCTACAGCACCCTTCTAGCTTTGGATGTGATGGCCCATCTCTAACAGAGGAGATAGGATGTCTATGCAAGCGGTGGTCACTTCATCAATACTTAAATCCCCGTTGACCCAGTGAGCATCAAACTCACGACAGATTGTAGAATAACGTTGGGCAATCTGGACTTGTAGCTCATCGACTTCATATCGATCTGCCGCCAGGCCTCTCTTATCTCGTCGTTGAGCAGCAACCTTGGGGGTGACCTCGACATAGAGAAGGATATCAGGCTGAGGGAATAGCGAATTGAGAGAGCGGACCCACGACTCTGGCAATTCTAGACCTTGGTAAGCGAGACTGGAGTAGAGGTAACGATCACAGATGACATCTTCCCCTCGTTCTAAGCGAGGCTCTATTTCGTTGTGCCAATGATCCGCGCGATCAGCGGCGAAGAGTAAGGCAATACTCTCGGCGGGTAGAGCTCGATGCCCGTGCCCGAGCATCTCACCGCTTAAAGCTCTGCGAGTCAGCGTTCCAATGATTCCTCGACTTGGCTCTTGAGTGAGGTAGGCAGCGCGCCCTTGTTGATTAAACCACTCTACTGTTCGCTCCGCTTGAGTCGTCGTCCCCGCGCCGTCAATGCCTTCATAGACTACAAACAAGCCTCTCGGTGGAGTATCGTCAGCAGCAGAGAGGTCTGCTTTAGAAGAGATCGAGAGATCATCATTGTGTTGAGGAGTACTCTGCGTTTTTGACCGTTCTGAGATATGTGTTGTCTTACGAGCTCTGCGTTCATCGATGGCTCGCCAATGATCCTCACTAGACCACAGGCTAGGAAACAGCTCCGCTTCAAGCTGATCAACCTCTTGGTGGTCATCATCTCGTAGCATACGCTTGATTCCATAAAGAGCTTGAGGGTGCTGACTCTGCTGAGATAACCATTGAAAGGTCTCTGCGAGAAGATGATCAGGCTTGGAGATCAGTTGATGTGCGAGTCCGAGGCGCTGACACTCGGTGGCGGAGAGGGTCTCTCCTTCTAGAAGCAGGGCGAGCGCCTTTGATTTACCTACTAACTGAGCAAGCCGTCGTCCCCCTCCCCAACCGGTAGAGAGACCTAAGCTAGATTGAGCAAAGCGTAGCCTGGCCGCAGAGGAGATAATACGATAGTCACCAGCGATGAACACCTCAGCGCCTCCCCCGATAATGGGACCCTCGGCTGCTACGACGAAGAGTCCGGAGAGATCTCGGAGCTTCTCTAGCGATTGGCGCATCAGGGAAGACATCTCACGAGCGATGGAAGTATCTCGTAAGTGATGTAACGCCTTGAGGTCTCCCCCAGAGATAAACGAGTCACCCGCTCCATGGAGTACGACAGCGGTTCGATGAGCAGAGGGCTTGAGCGTGATCTTGTCAACATACTCAGCCAGACCTCTCATCGTCTGTAGGTCGAGTGCATTTTTAACCTCTGGCCTAGAGATGGTGATCACCGTAGCGAAGGAGGTTTCATTGAGGTTAATCTCTGATAGGATAAGGCCATGTGAACGATCAATCTCTTTGAGTTCGCTTAACTCTTCCATCATCTTAGCCTTTCGATTAGCTTATAGTGTACACAAGTCTTGTTACCATAAATATAGTTAAGCAGTCAGACGAAGAGAAATGATGTCACATCAAGAGCGCTCAGAGAATAATCAGACCCAAGCTGTCGTCGCATCACCAAGTAAGAGATTCGCCTGCTGGGCTGTTCACTTTTATACGAGCCTTGGCTTACCAATCAACCTCTTATCTTTGTGGGCGCTCACTCAAGGGGATGGGACCCTGTTTTTTTGCTTGAATCTTTTAGCCGTATGTATTGACGCTACTGATGGGTTTATGGCTCGTCGACTCTCGATTAAGACTGTTCTGCCTCAATTTGATGGCGCGAAACTTGATGACCTAATCGATTATCTCACCTTTACCTTTCTACCGATATCATCACTCTATTATCTTAAGATTCTCCCGGAGAGCTATTGGCCTTTGCTAGGTTTAGCGTTGATCTCTAGCGCTTATGGTTTTTGCCAAACTCAAGCCAAGACAGAAGATGCTTTTGTTGGTTTTCCATCATATTGGAACTTGGTCGCCTATTATATTTTCCTACTGAGACCTGAGCTGTGGATAGACGCGAGTGTGATCATATTCTTGTCGATTCTGACTTTTGTTCCCATTCATTTCATTTATCCTACTCGTACTGTGATGTGGCAAAAAACCACGTTGATCGGTTCGCTCATCTATGTGCTTTTACTTCTTTATAGCGCGTTTGGGTCTGATAACTCCCAACGTTTAAGCGCGGCCTACCTCTCCTTAACCTATGTGCTTTATTATTGGATCGCCTCTGGCGTACATCACTTCCGAATTCACCGAGCTCATCAAGAGATGACGTCACAGCGATGACCTCGGTGGCAACGATGACAGATTCTTCGGGCAGTAAAGCTCTCTCACTCCCTCGAGCCATACTTTTCGATATGGACGGGGTTTTAGTCGACTCTGAGGTTTTGCATTGGGAGAGTGTACATGGTGTACTTCGGGCTCACCTTGGGGCTGAGGCTCCTCTTCTAAAGCAACGGGTCGGTTGGGGAGATCATGATCTGTGGAGAGAGCTGGGAGAGCGTTACTCATTAAATGGTGATCCTTATTCACTTACTGAGGAGCGAGGCACGATCGCCATGAGCGCTTTACGGGCGAGCCCCCCACCTAAAATGAGAGGGGCGCTTGAGGCGATCATCGGACTAAGAGAGGAGGCTCCTGAGCTTATCCTAGCGGTAGTATCAGCGTCTCCGAAGGATCAAATGATCCAAAGTTTAAGAGGCTTCGTGACTCCGGCAGGAGACTCGTTGTTCAACGATTTGTTCTCTGGTGTTGACGACACATCACGGAATAAACCGCACCCTGACCCCTATTTAGTAGCGATGAACCATTATCAACTCTCCCCTAAAGAGTGTTGGATCGCTGAAGATTCTAGCGCCGGTTTGACCGCTGCCATAGCGAGTGAAGCCTCTGTGTTTGCTGTAGGTGCTCATTTCGCCGATCCTGCATTGATCATACATTGTGCTAAAGAGATGAATACATTACTAGAAATACTCGATCTTTGGAGAGAGCTCCGTAAAGGGCTTTGACCTAGTGCTTTGACCTAGTACTTTGACCTACCTATATGGGCGAGAACCGGATTTAAGGAAAACACTGATGACTATATATCCTAAGACAAACCGACGAGAGATCTCAGCGATTACTACAGCGCTACTGACCCGAATTTGTAAAGTGTCACTCCCGATACTCTTGGTTGTGATCGTGACTTTTGGTGTCCATGGGCTTGCTCAAGATCAGTCTCCACCGATCCCAAATAAGGCGGATCAAGCGAAGCTAAAAAAGGCTCTTAGTGGTAAACGAAGTGAGCTCCTTAAAGTCGCCGGAGAGGTGTTAAGCCCTCTTGAATACAAAGTCTCTTTTAAATCAGGAACTGAGCGTTCATTTAGAAATCGTTATTGGAGCAATAAAGAGGCGGGGCTCTATGTTGATTTGATTTCAGGTGAACCACTCTTCAGCTCAGCACATAAATTTAAGTCCGGCACCGGGTGGCCTTCATTTGACCGACCTCTCGGTGAGAGTCAAGTCGTCGAAGTCATCGATCAGACCCACGGGATGAAGAGGGTTGAAGTGCGCTCCAAAGCCAGTGATATTCACCTTGGACATGTCTTTGAAGATGGCCCGAAGAAGACTACGGGAAGACGTTTCTGCATCAACTCAGCGTCGTTACGTTTTGTACCACTCTCCGAGATTAAGGCAGAAGGCTATGAAGATGTGCTAGAAGAGGCCGAGCTGATGTCAGCCTATAAATCGCAGACTTCATCTACTGAGCAATCGTCTACTAAGAAGCGTAATAAGAAGCATAAATAAAAGAATATATCAGTCGTTGGTCAGCTATTGGTCAGCTGTTAATAAGCCCTTTCTTCAATCTCACCGCTCTTGAGTCTATGAGGGAAGAGGGCTATACAGCGGAGAGGGCATTGCTTATAAGGGCGCCCTGTGACTACTGATGAGAGAGGGCCGATCATGGTTGAGGTAAGCTCGGAGCCGAATTTAGCTCGAGCCTTAAAACAGGCGATTGAAGCTGCCAAGTTGGCAGGAGAGAAGTTGCGGGATTATTTGGAGAATCCCTCTCTAATTTCTCTGAGAGATCAAGCCGATCAAGAGGCGGAGGTCTTAATAAGAGATTTTCTGACCCAAAGCTATCCTCAATGGGGTTTTAGAGCTGAAGAGGAGCCAGATCTCAATGAATTAGTATCGGAAGAGTTACCATTTTGGCTAGTAGATCCCAATGATGGCACCTCAGCTTTTTTAAGAGGTGAGCGAGGGGCGAGCGTATCGATCGCCTTAATCTGGCAGGGGAGACCGGTCCTCGGCGTGGTATATGCCTATGCTGCGCCTAATGGCTTGGGTGATCTTTTCACTTGGGCAGAGGGGGCTAGTCCGCTCTCTCGAAATGGTATACAAGTCAAGACTCAGTGGTCAGGAGAGTGGAGTAATGCCACCATCTTTATCTCTAATAGCGCTGATCAGATCTCTCACGCTTATCAGGATGTGTTGAGTGAAGGAGGTCGTTTCGAGACTACATATCGGGTCGCGCCTGGTGTGGCTTATCGACTGGCGCTTTGTGCTGTTGGGGAGGGAGAAGTGGCGATTTCTCTCGCCTCTCCGAGAGATTTTGATTTTGCTGCAGGT
Organism: uncultured bacterium; assembly: GCA_943788935.1. Taxonomy (GTDB): domain Bacteria; phylum Myxococcota_A; class Bradymonadia; order UBA7976; family VGTA01; genus CAKZRU01. The sequence continues at coordinate 91,400 of CALSSE010000007.1, forward strand.
CATGCGCTTTTGCGCGGAGCGGGTGGGACTCTAGTCGATGAGAGGGGGCGAGAGATCACCTATCTTCATCAGCGTCCATTCCGTTTGGGGTTCGCTTTCGGAGGAGACTCTGCGCTCGTTAAGAGGGCGGCTCAAGTAAAGTGGAAACCGATTTTTGAGGCCCAACGCTCTCCACAAAAAACGCCCTTTCTGTCTCCACGCTCGGTCACTCTCTGCTCAGACTCGAAGGCTCTTAATCTCGTTCAAGGGGCGTGGTGGGGATGGCATATAGGGTGGCTTCATCAACGACATGAGCTACAGCACCTCTCTTTAGACCACTCTCGAGACCTCATTAGGAGAGAAGGAGGAGACCAGTCGTTGATTCTTGAGGCGAGATCCTTGATCGAGGACATGAAAAAATTCGATCATTGTGACTCAATGGTGAGATTTATCGAAGCATTAGAGTCTATGGATGGACGTATAGAATCGATAGAGCCTGTGACGCCTATTAAAGGGGTGCAATGGGGAGCAGGACTAGGGCGTCGGTCTCTCCCTCATAAAATAGTGAGCGCCTTCCTTGGTTGGCGAGGAGGTACAAGTTCCTCATTAGAGCCCATGAAGACATGGCAGCCTGATGGTGATCGATTGATTGAAGAGCTCCTCTCCACAATACCTAGGTTGAGGCGAGCCATTAAAAGATGGGAGGAGAGGACATGACTAAAGGGAGATCACATAAGAAGAGATCAGGGGACTCTAGATCAACGAAAGCGGATCCCTTCAATAGCGGAGGTCGGGTCACTTTGTTTGGTCGGAAACCGGTATGGGAGGCCTTGAGCGACCCGAGGATCACTTCACAGAAGCTCTTCATCGCCCCATTAACGCTCGAGGAGAATTGATCACTGAGATCCTCCGGCGAGCTCGAGAGGTCGCTTTACCGATCGATCGCCTCTCTCCTCTTGAGCTCTCTCGGATCTCTAAGCATGGCAAACAAGATCAAGGAGTAGCGCTCGATGTGCAAGCGCCGCTCCATGAAGCGCTAGCAGAGAGAGTGGTATCACCGCTGCCTGATCGACCTATCTTTCTCCTCGATGGCTTGAATACGCCAGCGAATCTCGGTTTGTTGATTCGTAGCGTGTGGGCAGCGGGTGCTGCAGGAATCATCCTCCCAAAGAAGGGATGTGCTCCCCTCAACCCCTTAGCGGTCAAGGCCTCCGCTGGAATAGCAATTCACGCGCCGATATGGACTTGTGAGACGGCGATAGAGGCCATTGAGCTCCTCAGCGAACACAATATCCCTATTTTTGGTCTCGCTGGAGAGGCGCAGAGATCACTCTATTCCCACCAATGGCCACAGAGATCAGTGTGGGTCGTCGGGAATGAGAGCGAAGGGATGAGCGCGGCGGTTCGAGTGGCTTTAACTGAGACCATCTCTCTGCCGATGGATCACCAAGTAGAGTCATTGAATGCTGCGGTAGCGACCTCAGTCGTCGCCTTTGAGCTCATGCGCCAACGAATGAGCTCTCTAGATGCCTGAATTACCAGAAGTCGAGGTCAGCTCACAGGTCGCAGCGCGCGCTCTGAGAGAGCGAGTGGTCACCGCAGTGAACCTCAAACCGTGTAAGCTATTTCGGATACCGAAGAGGGCTGAAGCGAGTGAGGGTGAGCAAAGGGTTCAGTTGATCAGCGACCCCGATCAGCTGACGAGCCTCCTCCGAGGAGCAAAGGGGGTTCTCCCGCTGACCGCGCGACATGGTAAGCTGATGGCTTGTTTGATCGAGACGATAGAGGGGCGCCCGCTGTGTCTATTCGCTCGACTAGGGATGACCGGTAAGTTTATCTTGAACCCCTCTCATCTCCCTTTGAGGTCAGGGGTAAAGATGAGTCTCTTGCTCGCTGAAAAAGGCACTGCAGAGCCAACGACACGACTAGACTTTATTAATACCCGAATGTTTGGAGCGATATGGGGCGCTTATGTCGATCATCGATATGAGTCTCAAGAGTTAGAGAGGGTTCTTATGAGGCTCTTCTCTCGAGAGGTCGAGGCTAGCGCTATGGGCCCCGATGTTTATGAGCTCTGTCAGACTCCACAGCGATGGATTGATCATCTACGTAGCGTCTCTCAGAAGCGTCAAGTAAAGACGGCTCTGCTAGATCAAAAACTCTTGGCGGGTGTGGGAAATATTTATGCTGTGGAGGGACTCTTTGTGGCTAAAGCTCATCCGCTCAGCCGGGTACAAGACCTTAGCGACCAACAGCTGACCGATATGGCAGAGGGGATTCGGGTTGCCATGCGAGCTACGCTTGAGCGCTCCGCTGGACGGGATGAAGTGGTATATGGTTCTGCACAGGGAGAGGAGAGCCCCTTTGCCGTTTATGGACGAGATGGGCTCCCTTGTCGCGTTTGTCATCAAGATCTAGTGTTGATGAGAGTCGGGGGTAGAGCGACTGTGTTCTGTCCTCATTGTCAATCACATAAGAGCCATTTATAGTTCTTGATCATTTCACCAAAGGATTAAGCGTATGACTGATATAGAGACACATTCAGGGATGACATCAGGACCTCAACAAGCAGCGATTATCATGGCGGCTGGCAAGGGGACTCGAATGCGATCAAAGCACAGTAAGGTGTTACATGAGGTCGCGGGCATTCCTATGATCGTTCGAGTAGTGGAATCAGCGCTTAACGCTGGGATCACCAAAGTCGTACTCGTCGTGGGTCATCAGTCAGAGGAGGTCATCGAGACCCTAAATGCTAGATTCCCCAACGTAGATATTAGCTGGGCGCTACAAGCAGAGCAGAAAGGGACCGCTCACGCGGTGATGTGCGCCGAAGAGTCATTGATGAACCAGGGAGCGTTTTCAGGAGATGTTTGGATTCTCTCGGGAGATGTACCAACGCTCTCCGCTTCGTTGCTACGCTCACTTGGAGAGGCTCATCCTCGAGAGCCTCTGCTCGTCACTGGTATGAAGTTAGATGATCCTAAATCATATGGGCGTCTCTTGAAAGATGACCAAGGTGAGCTGTTCGCTATTCGTGAGGCGAAAGATTGTACTCTATCAGAGCGAGCGGTCGATGAGGTGAACGCTGGTCTTTATCGAGTAGAGGCAACGTTGCTCTTTAATGGTCTCAAGACCATTAAAACAGATAACGCTCAGGGAGAATATTACCTGACTGATCTCGTTGATTATGCTGTTCAGCAAGGATCAAAGATCGCTTGCCCGATCTTAACAGGTGAGCGAGCGCTGCAACTAGAGGGGGTCAATGACCGAGTAGATCTCGCCGCTGCTGAGTCTCGCGCTCAACACTCACTCGCGCTCGCTATGATGAGAGCAGGCGTTACCTTACTTCGACCAGAGACGCTTAGGTTGAGCGCGATGACGATTGTTGGTGAAGATAGCCTCATCGAGGAGGGGGTGACTCTTATCGGGGAGAGCGTGGTCGGTGAAGGGGTCACGATCGAACGAGGGTGTTGGATTAAAGATTGTACAATTGCTGATGGGACCGTTATCAAGGCTTATAGTCACCTCGAGGGAGCAAAGATCGGAGAGTCGGCTTCTGTGGGGCCTTTCGCTCGACTGAGAGAGGGAACAGTGCTAGAGGCGAAGGTTAAAATAGGAAATTTTGTAGAGACCAAGAAGACTCTTATGGAAGAGGGGGCGAAGGCGAGTCATCTCAGTTATCTCGGTGATGCCAAGATTGGGAGGAGCGCTAATATTGGAGCGGGGACGATCACCTGTAATTATGACGGCTATGAGAAACATCAGACAGTGGTCGGGGCAGGCGCTTTTATAGGTTCAGATACCCAACTCGTCGCCCCTGTCTCTGTAGGTGAAGGCGCCTTTGTCGCCGCGGGAACGACGGTGACTCAAAATGTACCAGCAGACGCGCTCGTGCTCACTCGACCGGAGACTACTCATCGTCGAGGATGGGCGACTCTTTTTCATCAGCGACGAGCACATCTTAAGAAATGAGTAAGAGCGACGTTGAGATCACTCGCTGTCGCCTCTCGCTGTCCCACTCATCATGAGCTTATTACGATAGAGATATAATAGTTATGAGGCTCTTCTGTACGCCATAGAATTTACCTCTTGAGAAGAAATTAGATATGAACTTAAGCCCTTCACACCCACAGTTTGTCCACCTGCCGCTCGCCTTGGCAGTGTTACTCCCTCTGCTAAACTTAGGATTATTTATCTCTTGGTGGCGTGGTTGGCTTCCTCGTCGCGCTTGGGTGATCTCAACGGCTTTACACGCGGTGATGACTCTTAGCGCTTTTGTAGCGATGCAAACGGGTGAGACTGATGAGCGCACAGCTGAGCGAGTGGTCAGTGAGCATCAGATCCGTGAGCATGAAGAGGCCGCCGAGTTGTTTTTATGGGCGAGTGTAGCCGCCCTCCTCTTGGCATTGATCGCAGCTATCGCTGAAGAAGAGAAAGTCGCTCGACGATGTGCCCTAGGCACTACAGTCATCGCAGCGCTCTGTGCTCTACTCGCGTTCGAGACAGGGCAGCATGGAGGAGAGCTCGTCTATAAATATGGTGCTGGCCGAGCATTCTCTCCGGCGAAGTATGGGGGAGTCGCCGATCGTCCACGCAGCGACAACCCTGCGCTAGATGTTGATGATAGAACTGATGAAGACGATGAGTCTGATGAGCATCACTCAAAGTAAAGAACACGGTATCTATTTGTTTATGAGGGGCTAGCTATAAAGTTATAGTCAGCTTATCGAGTCAGCTTATCGAGTCAGCTTATCGAGTCAGCTTATCGAGTCAGCTTATCGAGTTAGCTTATCGAGTCACCTTACACCTCTATTACTTTCGTTTAGGAGCTACCCTATGAGCCCGATTGAAGATGACTTGTTGATCGTTAATCGAATCCTTCATCATCGACTCCAACGAGATGATATTCAAGAGATTCTCAGTCAACTGAGTGACCGAGATCAAGTGGCTTTTGCTGAGAAAGTGGGAAGAGTTCTTAATCGTACGTCTGCCCTCCTCGAGGTCTCGCGAAAAGTCACAGAAGACCTCTCTCTCGATAAGATGCTCCCCAAGATGGTGGAGGTAATCTCTGACTTTATTGAGGCGGAGCGAGCGACGGTGTTCCTTCATGATCAAGCTCATAAAGAGCTCTTCTCACGAGTCGCTCAAGGAGAGTTGAATTTTGAGATCAGGCTCTCAGATGAGAGCGGCCTAGTGGGAGATTGTTTTCATCGAGGGGAATCATTCATCGTCAATGACCCCTACAGTGATCCACGTTTTAATGCAGAGACTGACCTGAAGTCAGGCTTTAGGACTCGAAGCGTCCTCTGCTCTCCGATCATTCATAAAGGGGGGGTGATTGGAGTCTTACAAGTCTTAAATCGCCGATCAGGTCAATTTGACCAGGCGGATGTAATGACCCTAGAAGCGATTGCTCAGCACGCGAGTTTGGGGTTTGAGAACGCTAGATTGTATGATCAAGTCAACCGAGCGCGCTCTAAAGAACAGCGCCTCTTTGATGTGACCACAGCGCTCTCTCAAGAGCTTCAACTTAAACCTCTCTTGATCAAGGTGATGGAGGCGGTCACCTCCTTTCTTGACGCTGATCGGAGCACGCTCTTTCTATACGATGAGAAGAGCGGAGAGCTGTGGTCGCAAGTCGCTCAGGGGACAAGTGAGATCCGCTTCCAATCTCATTTAGGGATTGCAGGATCTGTTTTCATGACCGGTGAGGTTGTTAATATCTCTGACGCCTATCAAGATGATCGCTTTAATCCCTCTTTTGATCAGAAGACAGGTTATCTCACCAGGTCTATTCTGTGCATACCAATCATGAATAAGGCGAGCGCTCGTTTGGGAGTGATTCAGGTGATAAATAAGAATGAGGGAACATTCACTTCTGCAGATGAACGCTCATTGAGAGCCTTTGCTGCTCAGGCCTCGATCGCCATTGAAAACGCTCAGCTGTTTGAACAAGTTATGGCAGTAAAACGTTATAATGAAGCGGTGCTTGAGTCTATGTCGAATGGGGTATTAACCCTTGACCCAAGGGGGAGAGTAGTGACCGCTAACCGGTCGATGACCGCTCTCCTTGGAGGAGAGGCTGTGGTCAGCGCTATCAAGTCACAGGATGTGAAATACTCTTTTATGGAACTGTGCCAAGCACATATTCCATGGCTCGCTCAACTCATCACTGAAGTTCAAGAACGGGGCGTAAATAGGGACGATGAGGAACACATTAATTCCTTTGATCGATCGCTTGATCTGGACTCATTAATCTCATCATTACCCCTCGAGGACATCCCTAAAGTGGAGAAGCGATCAGTGAATATCACCGCGATGCCATTGGTGAGCAGCTCTAGTTCAGAGAGTGGAACTTTGCTCCTCTTTGAAGATATGTCTAATGAGAAGCGGATGAGGAGCACTATGAGTCGCTATCTCCCATCAGAGGTTGCTGATCAGCTACTCCGTGATGGAGGGGAGGCTCTAGGAGGGAGTTTGCAAGAGGCAACAGTACTCTTTTCCGATATTAGGAGCTTCACGACGATATCTGAAAAGATAGGCGCTCAAGAGACGGTTCAGATGTTGAATGATTATTTTGGGGTTATGGTGGATGTCATCTCTGACCACCATGGGATCCTTGATAAGTTTATCGGTGATGCGATTATGGCGGTTTTTGGGGCGCCATTACCAAGTGAGCATGACGCAGATAATGCGGTGACAGCAGCAGTAGAAATGTTGAGAGCCCTCGACCGGTTAAATGATCAACGCGCGGTGGTGAACAAACCGAAGATTAGGATCGGGATTGGGCTGAATACTGGTGAGGTCCTCTCGGGAAATATCGGCTCTAGTAAGCGCATGGACTACACTGTAATCGGCGATGCTGTCAATCTAGCAGCTCGCCTTGAGAGCGCTACAAAGGGGTATAGAGCCCAATTACTTATCAGTGAGTTCACCGCGTCTAAAATCAAGCGTTCTCATGAACTTCGAGAGGTCGACCTATTGCGAGTCAAGGGCAAACAACAGCCGGTGAGGGTCTATGAAGTGGTCACCCATACTCTTGAGCGGGTACCTCAAATGAGTGATCTCTTCGCTCATTATGAAGAGGGCTTACTCCGCTATCGTAGAGGAGATTGGAGTGGGGCGAGAGATCGTTTCTTGAAGGCGAGTAATGGTCCATTCATTGATCCACTCTCCCAACGATATGTCGAGCGCTGCGAGTACTTTATAGCTCAGCCTCCCTCAATCGATTGGGATGGGGTCTGGGTGATGCAGAGTAAATAGCCCCCCATTAACGTCGCATACTCTTTGTGGATACCGATGAGGTCTTGGAGGCAGTACTCTATTTTAAACTCTTATCGTTAGAGCCTAGTCATTAGCCATAAATAAGTGTATATGGCCTGCATTTATGAGCAAAGGGGTGGAGTTATGATTGACTTGTTTTCATCTTCTCACGATCGAATTTCCTTCGATCTATCCCCTGATTTTATGTCTCAGGTAGAGGAGAGGGCCAGTCGACTGAATACTCGGGTATGTGTGGGCATTGACCCTCACCCAGAGTTTGTGAGCGACGTTGGCTCGCTAGAGAAGTGGTGTATACATCTCGCCAAACAGACAGCTCCTTTCGCTGCTTGTTTTAAGCTTAATATCGCTTTCTTTGAATCTTTTGGCGCCGAGGGGATGCGAGTACTAGAGAGGGTTCAGAGTCAGATTTCTCCCCTCGCCCCTCTGCTCCTCGATGCTAAGAGAGGCGATATCAGCAGTACAGCTGATGCTTACGCTACCGCTGCCTTTGAACATTGGGGAGCGCAGGGGTTGACCGTTAGCCCTTACCTCGGTCTCGACAGTATAGAGCCCTATCTAAAATATCCACAGTCAGGTCTATTTGTGCTCTGCCATACCTCTAACCCCAGCGCCGCGAGCGTTCAGAGACATGGAGAGAGGTTTCAGGACACTGAGCGGGAGAGTGGTAAGGAGCCTAAGAGCGGTCAGGCCTTATATGAGCGAATCGTGGAGATTCTTAATGAACACCCTGAGCGAGAGAGGGTGGGTTTTGTTGTTGGTGCGACACAGCCGGAGGCGGTGAGAGTGGTTCGTGCTATAGCCCCTAAGTCTTGGTTATTATGCCCTGGAGTGGGCGCTCAAGGTGGAGATGTGAACAGGCTTATCTCCGAGGGGTGGGGGGAGACAGGTCGGGTCTTAGTCGCGTCTTCAAGGGCGATCGCTCGCGCTCATTCCCCTGCTGAGGCGGCTAAGCAGCTCCGCGATCAGATTCGACAGGCAGCCACAGACTATCTAGCCGCTTTAACATCAGCCACAGACTATCTAGCCGCTTCAACATCAGCCACAGGACCTGATATGGTGTTAAAGTCAGAGGTCTCAGCCCGACCCATAATAAAGACCCCCTCTAACGCGATGAATCACTCGCCAAAGAATGATGAGAGTGATGAGAGTGATGATATCACTCATCGTTTAGCTAAGAGCCTACTCGAGGCGGGATGTGTCTTATTTGGAGACTTTACTTTGAAGTCGGGGCTTCAATCACCGATCTATTTTGATCTGAGACGGTTAACGGGTCACTTAGAGGCATTTACACTCGCTATAACCGCTTATCATCACCGCTTTGAGTCGCTTGTAGATCGTCATCATTTTGATGCTTTAGCAGCTTTACCATTGGCTGGTTTACCGCTTGCAACCGGCTTGGCCCTTCGGCTGAATATGCCCTTATGTTATCCACGCCCTCCCAAGGCCCATGGGACGAAAGTGAGTATTGAAGGAGGCCTCGATGAGGGAAGGCGCCTCCTTATGATTGATGACCTCGCGACTAAGGGGGTAAGCGCTACGGAGGCTCTGATGACTCTGAGGGCAGACAATTCAGGAGCGAGACACATCGTTCATGATCTCTTGGTGCTCATCGACAGAGAGAGCGGTGCTGAGAGAGCGCTCGCTCAACATCAAGTCACCTTGCATTCAGCGCTAAAGGTGACTGATCTACTCAATATTTGGGAGTCACTTATGAGCGTACCTGCTCACCAAATTCAAGCGGCGCGTCGCTTCATCCAAGAGAGTCATAGATGAGTCATGATCGATCTCTCTATCATTTAGCTCATTATCAACCCCTAGGGTTGTATCGCTACCTACGCCCCTTGTTATTCAGTTTACCCCCTGAACGCTCTCATCAACTGAGTTTGTTAGGCCTCAACGTTATGGGGAAGTCGAGAGTAGGTAGGCTACTTTTGAGCAGTAGTTTCGCTCCTAGAGTTTCTCTCCCGGATCCGCTGAATATTGATGTCCGTCTTCCTCTCGGACTTCAATGGTCGACATCTATTGGTTTAGCTGCGGGTTATGATAAAGACGCGACTTCGCTGAGTGGCCTCGCTGCTTTGGGGTTTGGTCATATTGAAATCGGTACCATTACTCCGAAACCTCAGCCCGGTAACGAAGGCGTTAGAGTGAGACGTCTCTCCGAACGAGCAGCGCTCATAAACCGTATGGGGTTTCCGAGCGCGGGAGTGGAAGTGGTAGAGCGGAGGCTCGCTGGGTATCGTGAGCGGGAGGGAGAACTCACTGCTCATCTCCCGATGGCTCCGAGATTAGGGATCAATATTGGAAAGAATAAGGACACCCCGAATGAGCTAGCTTATCGTGATTATTCACTCTTGGTCGAGCGTCTTGGTCCATATGCTGATTATCTAACAGTCAATATTAGCTCTCCAAACACCCCACAGCTTAGGTCTCTGCAAGCCCTTGAGCCTTTGAGACGACTCTTAGAGCCTATAATGGAGAGTCGAGCTCAGGTCGTCTCAAGTCACGGCAAACCGCCTCCAGTTGTCATTAAGCTCTCACCAGAAGGTCAAGAGGCTCCTCTAGAAGAGACCCTTGATCTCTTCACTGAGCTCGGCGTAAATGGAGTGATTCTCGCGAACACTCGCCGGGTAGAGAGCACTGATGAGTGGGGGGTGAGCGGAGGGATGAGCGGCGCACCTCTCTTTCAGTCATGCCTAGAGCTGATCTCTCGAGCCAAACGTCATGCTCCCGAGATCACTGTGATCGCCTCTGGCGGTGTAGGGAGCAGCTCACAGGCGCTTCGTTTACATGCGGCAGGAGCTGATCTTATTCAGATCTGGACTAGCCTCATTTATCGTGGACCTTCGATTATTCGAGCGCTCAGCTCGGAGGATGATGCTCAGAGGTAGCGTTCAGTGCTAAGAGCTCTTAAGGCGCTCAAATGGGTCTCTGACATCTTATCGCTCGCTGACATCTCATAGCTAGTGAGCCTGGACGACTTTTGGTTTTGAAACCCCCAACGAGCGGTAGCGAGATCAGCGATCATATCCAGGTCATAACATCGAGTCGCCTCCATCAGCAGACGAGACTCGAACCATAGGTCACCATCGACGAGTGGCATAAAGAGATCATGGATATTGTCGGCACCGAGGGCGAGCTTGACTCCGCCTTCGAGGAGTCGTTGAAGAGGAGCGATTGAATTATGGAGGGGTGCAGAGAGCTCATGAGGCTTCATGCTAATCGCCGCCGATGGGCAGATAATGATCCCCATATCTGCTTCGCGGATGAGCTCGATGACCCGATGTTGTTCGTTATAGTCTTGAGCGGCGAGAGAGATCGCGTGAATCCCCCTCACTTTACCCTCTAAGCCATGCTTAATCGTGGCTCGCGCTAAAAGCTCAGTCTCTCTCTCATTGGGTTGATTCTCTTGATCGATATGGACATCGATTGGCTTATCAAGGTCCTTAGCGAGGTTCATAATAAAGTCGAGGTGTCGTTCAGGATAGGGTCGGTCTCTGGAAGGCAGGCCTCCAATGATATCAGCGAGCTCACAGGCCGCGACAAAGGAACGTTGGGCCTCGGGATCTAAAACGCCTTCAAGAGGTTGAATCGCGAATTCTAGATGGATGTGATGACGATAAGCCTCCCTAACCTCTAGAGCGACTTTTAAAGGGAGGAGACCTACTAGAGCATCCGCGTCGATAAAGCTGCGACAATGAGTCACTCCTTGGGCGATCATGCACTCAACCCCTCGACTGATTCGATGGTAGAGGTCTTCATAGCTGTACCCCGCTTTGAGCTGACGGTAGAGCCTCCATTTGTCTTGCATATCCCTTTGACTGAGCTTGAGGTTATCTTCATTGATGAGATAGGCTTTATCAAAATGAGCGTGATGACAGGTGAATCCGCCTCGGTCACGTATTTTGGACATAAAGACTCGTTTCATATCCCAAGGCGCTTGATCAGGAGCAATCGAGAGCATCGAGGGGGGGCTGACTTGAGTCCGTAAAAAAATAGAGTCGGTGGTCATAGAGTTACTCCTGAGTTAATAGTAAAGACATGGATTGGGAGGTGAAAACGCCTAAGTCGTCTCTCGATGAGAGCTCGATGATCTGAGGTCGACAAGCCCAGTGGTCGATCAAAAATAATAAGATGAAAAGGAGCTGCTCTCTCTGTAAAAGGGAAAGCAGCGAACTTCATCTCTCAAACATCCATTGAGATATAGTTTCTGATGGGCACTGTTGACTGAGGACAACGAGGAACCGCTTCGGAGCTCTGGTGCTCTGCATATAAGTGAAGCGATGATGTGGTTGTCCGCTTGACATAAAACCTCGGGGGACTTTTGTAGCGAGATATCCCTAAACGGGGTGTGGTTAATATATACTGTGATCTTGAGTCAAATTATTTTTAATAAATAATGACCTTAATGACATCTTGCCCTATGGAGCATTAGGATTAAGAAGATAACCCTGAATAACCTTCAAGGAGAGCAGATGTCCGAAAGCGCTTTAAGAATACTCGTCATCGAGGATGAGCCAGATTTAGCGCTCACCCTTTGCTATAATCTTCAGAAAGCAGGCTACGAGGTGGCGACTGAGCCCACCGGGCGTGAGGGTCTCATTAAGGCGGAGAGCTTTCATCCTAATCTTGTTTTACTAGATTTAATGCTTCCCGATACCTCAGGATTTGAAGTCTGCCGAGCGCTTAAGACAAATGAGATGACTTGCTCGGCTCCAGTAGTCATGCTCACCGCTCGCGGAGAAGAGGTAGATCGAGTACGTGGCTTTGAGGTAGGCGCTGAAGATTATGTGTTGAAGCCGTTTAGTGTCAAAGAGCTCTTGTTACGTATCAAAGTCATATTACGACGAACGTCTTCATCGATGAGTGAAGACTCTTCTGAAATTAAGTTTGGCTCACTTCGGATCAATCAAGAGAGCCATCAAGTCTGGGTCGAGCATGAGGAGATCGCGTTGACCATATTAGAGTTTAGACTCATTTGTAAGTTCGTTTTACAGAAGGGAAAGACTCAGTCTAGATCAGCATTACTCAGCGAGGTATGGGGGACGAGCGGAGAGCTGACCACTCGAACAGTGGATACTCATGTAAAGCGGCTTCGGGATAAGTTAAAAGGAGCGGGTAAATATATTCAGACGATTCGTGGTGTCGGCTATCGCTGTCAGCAGACCCCCGACGCATGAGTAATACACCTTTACCTTCTGCTGCTTCGATGACTTCAATAAGTGGTGGCTCTAAGCCTCATTGGCGTCCTCATCTAAGCGTACGTGGTCGCTTCTTTTCAACGATGATCGCACTGATCATCCTTATTGAGCTTGTTAGTGGCCTAGTTTTCCATCAACACCTCTCTCGATGGCTCAGTGAGCAGACCATTAGGCAAAGCGCAGAAGCGAGCGAGGTGATCGCTCAGCAGCTGATCGAGATCGGCTCGACCTCGCGTTTCGACTCAACCTCTGAGAGCCATCAGCCAGAGAGCCATCAGCCAGTATTTGAGCGAATCCTCCAAGGAGAGAACTCTTGGCTAAGGCGTGTTTCAAAGACTCTAGATACGCGTTTAACAGTGATCTCGAAGAGAGGAACAGTGATCTTCGATAGCGTATCCTCCCCTAACCCCTCTTATTCACCTGCGTTATCTGAGCAAATGCCGGAGATCACTAGCGCTTTAGAGGGAGAACTAGGAATCTCAAGACGATCCACCGTGAGGGGAGAGCCTGATCTGATCTTTGTGGCTACTCCTATGGTGAACATTAAGGGAGACGTCATCGGCGTGGTCAGACTCGCTAAGAGTTCGAGATCAATAGAGGCTCAACTCAATTATCTTGACCGAGTGATTCTATTTGTTTTTGGTTTATCGCTCGCTCTCGCGCTATTGGTCAGTGGTTGGGCCGCTCGACTACTTTCTCAGACGCTCCAACGCTTGGTGGATCTCGCCCGTGATCTCTCAGAGGGAGAGTCGAATCAAGAGATTGATCTCACCCATCAAAGCGCCCCTGATGAGTATCGTACACTCGCTCGTTCTCTCACTAAACTCGCCACTCAAATAGAAGACCAAGTTGGGCGGCTCGCCGATAGCCGTAATCGCTTTGAGGCAGTTCTCGACTCTATGAGAGAGGGAGTGATCGCGCTCGATGAAGAATATCAAGTCAGCTTCGCTAACCAGAGCGCTTGTAAGCTATTAGGGTGGCAGACCCCACCGCTATCTCTACATATCGATGAGTGCATTGGAGAGGAGTCTCTCACTCTCTTTCTTCGGGAGCAGATCGCTGAAGAAGCGCCATGGGTAGAGCTTGAGTTTCATGGCAGGCGAATCGTTCTGGCTCGCCTTACTCCTCAATCTAAGAGAGATGAAGCGGTGTTGGTGCTCAATGACATAACCGCTTTGAAAAGACTAGAGGCGGTTCGAAAGGATTTCGTGGCGAACGTCTCTCATGAACTGAGGACACCTACTACTGTGATTCAAGCGAACGCTGAGACTTTACTTGATGGAGCGATAGAGGATCCACAAATCGCGAGACGATTTTTGGAGGGAATTGGGCGTAACGCGCAGCGTTTGGCGCACCTCGTCTCAGATCTCCTAGACCTCTCTCGTATTGAGTCAGGAACTTACCAAATGAGCGCTGAATCAGTCTATCCGAGAGAGGTCGTTGGCCTAGTGGTTGATACGTTAGCCGACCAGTTAATTAAAAAACAGATTAAAGTAGAGATAGAGGTCGATGAATCTTTAGAGGTGCTGCAAGACCAAGGGGCTCTTGAGCAAGTCTTTATGAATCTTATAGAGAACGCAGTGAATTACAGTGAAGAGCGCGGTTGTGTGATTATTCGAGCGACGGAGGACTCATCTCGATTAGCGAACGATGATCAATCATTGATCCGCTTTGAAGTAATCGATGACGGACCGGGGATTTCAGAGAGACATCGTCCACGCATCTTTGAGCGCTTTTATAGAGTAGATAAGGGACGCTCTCGTCACTTAGGAGGTACTGGCCTCGGTTTAGCCATCGTGAAACATCTCTGCCAAGTGATGGGTGGAGAAGTCGGCTTAGAGAGCGTTGAGGGAGAGGGCTGTGCATTTTGGTTCGATGTGCCCAGGAGGGCGCCTCACGCTTAGTCGATAGAGGACCGGAGAGAAAAAGAGAGCATGGGCTTCAAATTAAGAAGAGATGAAGTGTGCTTTATCTTAGGTCTCAGCTGATGGCGTTGATAAAAGTTACCTCGGGCGCAGGTGCTAAACCTGCGCGACGCCTCTGAATCGAGAGCTGGTCTCTTAATTGCTTAGCTTGTTTAGCATACTTGTTGGGCGTCTCTTCCGAAGATCCTCGCGATTGGTTAAGCTGTTCAGCGCGCTTAAGAGCTAAGAGGTAGAGCGCCCCAAAGATAGAGCGAACAAGGGGGTTTTTAAAGCTCTCTTGGTTAGACTTTAAGGCGTTGATAGTGAGGGTGTTCACCTGTTGCCAATCATTGGAGATGAGCCCTTGGAAGGTGCGGAAGAGGGTGAGCCACGCCTTTGGCCGAGGGATCGCCTTCTCTAAAATATCGCAGGCATGCTCGAGAAGCTCTCTTGATGGTATAGCGAGCGACCCTGTAAGTTGACCGCGGTCTATCTCTAATTGGTAATGCTCAGAGAGAGCGAGTAGAGCGGCCGCGCGCCCATGCAATAGACTGAACTGCAACGAGGTGTCACGTCTAGTGAGGAGCGGTTGAAGCTCTTGTGTACGTCGTAGAGAGCGCAATTGTACTAATGTGTCGACGATTTGTCCACGATAGAACAGATGACGACAGTAAGCGATTTGATGATGAACATGGGGGAGGGTTTTAGGCTGTGATCGCCTACATCGAGAGGATTCAGCGAGTAGTCTACTCGCCGCTATGTCCTCACCCGCTTCGATATGAGCGAGCGCCATAAGAACACAAGCGCTTGATCTAAGTCCTAAAAGCCCATGGGAGCGGGTCGTCACTAAGAGAATACGGGCGGCTGATTTCGCCTCATGTATTTTGCCCATCTCTAAGTTGATCCGTGACTCCCACTCTAGAATGCGAAGGTGATTTAAAGAGAAGGTGTCTTCTTCTTGAACATGAGTACGGAGATCTTGCACAACCTTTAATGCAGGTGACCACTCATCTTTTGCAGAAGAGACTTGGATACGAGCTAGACCCCAAGAGACGAAGTAGGCGCCTCGCTCTGGATCGACTTCGAACTGCTCTAGTATGCGCTCTGCTTCGTTCACAGCCCTCTCATTGTGAGCCCCTGCGAGAAAAGCTATTTTGACAAGCTGTGCGGTGAGTGAATCTTGATCACCGATTAATGATCGTGCCGCTAGAGGTCTAAGCGGTAAGAGGAGATCTGCGAGGATGATCTTTGCCTTCGCTGAGAGGTCATCAGCTTGAGTCAAGAGATCGCTCAGCTCTCCAGACATCAAGTATAGTTGATATCTTCGAGCGCGCCAGCGAAGGGCTTCTTGTAATGAGAGCTCCGTGAGCGCCTCTAAGGTTTGTGCTGCCTCTAAATAGCGACCTGACCGCGCCAAACTATCGGCCATGTCCACTCGGATTTTGATTTGTAAGTCGACATCAAGCTGACCCTTAAGCGAGAGATTAAACATCTCAACGGCTCTCTCATGATGATGAGTCTCACGAGCGATATGAGCCGCTCTGATGGCGAACTGAGTAGCGTTCGCAGGAGCACCTGCCTTTGTCCAGTGACGCTCTAGCTGATTCGCGTGTCCATCGGTCTGCTCTAGAGCCCGTGCGATTCGCTCATGGATCATAGGGGCTCGCCCGGCCGAGACACAGGTCCTCGCGACCTCCATTAATACAGGGTGTGCTCCGACGACGTCTACTCGACCAGCTCCATCGCTCACCTCTCGAATTAAGCCCTCGGAGCTCAACTTGATCAAGCCCTCATAGACTTGTTCAGGGCCGAGATCACAAGCCCGTTCTAGGACTGTTTCTGGTACGGGCGCATTGCTGAGACACACCACGGCTAAGATTCGTCGGGCGGGCCTACTGAGAGTATTGATCTTTCTGATGATCGTCTCTTGAAAGGGCTCGGTCCGACGCTGCTCTTTAATGGCACTCACCATCTCGATGACAAAGCCAGGTAGTCCCCCGGTTTGCTCTAAAACGTAACGAATCAGCTCATCATCTTGACGACTCAAGTGAACTTGGGTGAGCTCTTTGACTTCGCTGTAGGCGAAAGGCTGAAGTTTAATTAATGATGAGCTAGGGTGAGTCGTCGCATACTCCAAGAAACTTGACGCTCGACTATTTGATCGAACTTGTTCGGGACTGTAAGTGAGTAAGAACAAGACCGGTGGCATACGGCCGCTTGATTGAAGCGCTTCCAAAAGGTCGAGAGCATCATCATCGGCGAGATGAACATGTTCGATCACGATCACTAGCTGTCTCTGCTCAGCGAGGTATTTGAACAAATAGAATAGGCCCAACGCAGGACCTGAATGAGACTCATCTTTTGAGTGATAGCTACTCGGTAGGAGTTCTCCTAAAAACGAGAAAGCCTCTATTAAACCTGCTCGCTCTCGGCTAGGGATTTGGCTACGCATGATTTTGGCCGCTTGCCGTCGATATGCTTCGGCGATCCGCTCTACAATCGTGTCTATTCCTCGATAACTAACGTGGTCCCTATCAACACAGGCAGCTTGAAAACAAGACGCATCAAAGAGGCGTGCTTCTTGGCAAAACGCTTCGACAAGTGAGGCTTTTCCTACGCCTTGCTCACCTTCGACGAGGATCATATGCCCTTTACCTTCGCTAAGTTCATCGAGGGCAGCGTGCATGGTATCACGCTCTTGTCGGCGGCCGATAAACTCTGTGGTTTTCTGTTGCCCGCTCTCTATGAGAGGGATGTTGAGAAATTCAAGAATTTCTCGTGCAGATGGCCTTCTAGCAGGCTCTTTTGCGAGCATCTCATGACACACCCAAGCGAGCTTCTCATGAGTCTTGGGGACCTGTTCTAATATTGGTCGAGGAGGTGTGTTTCGATGTTTCTCGCAAATCTCATCATGGGTGCCTTCAAAAGGTGTAATCCCTACCAAGAGCTCATAGAGAACGACCCCCGCTGCATAGATATCGGTCGCAGCGGTCACTCTAGAACTCAATGATTGTTCAGGGCTAAAGTAGGTGCTGGTCCCGAATACTTGCGAGAGACTCTGCCCTTCACCTCCAGGGATCTCTTCTTTAATGACTCCAAAATCAACGAGTCGTAGTTTACCTCTGTGATCAACAAGGATATTAGCGGGTTTAATATCGCGGTGAATACGACCTTGGGAGTGAAGATAGTCTAGGGCCTGTAAGAGCTGAGTTAAGCATTGAAAAACTCGCTCTAGTCTACTGCTCTCACAGAGAATTTTGGGATCTCTAATGATGTGATTATGCTGATTCACAAAGTGATAGATATCACGGCCTTCGACGAGCTCCATCGTGTAGAAGTAGCGATCATCCTCATGATAAAGATCATGGAGACTCACGAGATGAGGATGAGATAAGCTCGCGACAGCTCTGAACTCCCTCTTGAAGTAGTGAAGCGCGCGAGGATAATCAAACTTGAGCTCTTTGAGCGCTAGCTCTCGATCATTAACCGGATCATAGACCCGATAAACATGACCCATCCCTCCCGCTCCCAGCTGCGACAAGACGCGATAACGCCCTAGCTTTTCAGGTAGTTTTATCTCTTGGCTTTGTGCTGGGGGATCACTCTTTGTCACGCAAGTTTCCACAGAGTCTAGTAAAGTGGTCTCTATCCTATGAATGAGTAGAGTACAAAAAATAGAAAGTCTCGATCATTGGTTTAACGACGCCTCTCTCAGAGGTCAAGAATCTTCGGCAGATAAGATCTGTTTTTTACGGTGTTCTGTTATTCTCTTCATCTTAAGGGCTTATACCAAACTAGGCTCAATAACGTTGCTATTGGTCGAAAAGGTCAAGAATCATGTTAGAGCTATCTGCATAGGGAAGCGCAGCTAGCGATTGTTGATGTTCAGAGTAATGCTCTTCTAAATTTTCGATCAGGTTTATGAGCGTCTCTTTGGTGAAGAGCTCATTGATAACGGTTTGTCCACCACCTTGATCAACAAATCCCTCCGCATTGAGCGCTTGATCACCGCGACTGCTGTGAGTAGACAGAGGGACCAGCAGGGCTGGTTTTTGGAGAGCGATTAATTCAGCGATAGCGTTTGCTCCCGCTCTACACACGACAAGATGAGCCTGAGCGAGGAGCTCTGCAAACCCCTCTTTGACGTATTCATATTGTAGATACCCTAGAGTGTTAAAGCGTTCTTGGTGATCTGTAGAGAGGTGTCCTTGACCTACAACGTGGAAGACCTCATATCGCTCGAGGAGCCAAGGGAGACTTTCCCACACAGTCTCATTAATTTTTTGAGCGCCTAGACTTCCTCCAAAGATGAGAAGGAGTGGACGATCACAGCTGAGATTAAAACGATCGATCGCTCTTGTAGGATCGGCGTTGAGAAAATCTGCCCGAAGGGGAGATCCGGTGACTCTCACATCTCTATGTTTAACTCGAGTCAAAGCTCGAGATTGACCAAGACAGACCGTAGTGGTGAAGGGGAGTGAGAGGCGGTTAGCGAGTCCTAGAGTTCCATCTGACTCATGGACATATACTGGGATTCGATTGATCCAAGCACCGATCACGACAGGTAAGGAGACAAAGCCTCCTTTGGAAAAGAGGGCGAGTGGGCGTGTACGCCAAAGCAACCAAGAAGATCTTATGATTCCCAAGAGCACGATCAAGGGCATGATGAAATTAGCCCAGTGGAAATATCGTCTCAAGCGTTCCGAGGGAATCCGATAGAAAGGAATATGAGGGAGGTCATTGAGTAGCTGCTCTTCGAGGCTATCTCGTCTCCCAAAATAAATCGCCGAGCCTCCTCGTTTTGACCACACATCGATCAGCGCTAGATTGGGAGTGATATGACCAGCACTGCCCCCTCCTGTAAACGCGATAACTCTTGTAGAGACCACATCTTTATCACTATTGATAACCATCAACATACCTCAGTCAAACACTCCAAAGTTAACAAAAGAAGGGACGGTTCTCCCTATGGTGGAGCAAAATAAATTAAACTAAACGCGACTAAACAACAATATTAAGTGTCTAAGTTATTGTTCTTCTTAATTTATTAAGCTACATTAAACAAAGGGTGTACAAATAAGATGCAATGATTGTATGACTGTCTTACTTGAGACGCTCCAAGCGTAATTTCTTACATCCACTCAGCCGCGAGGTAGTTAGACGATAATAAAGCTCAGACATAGTGAGACTGGCTTGATCGTTATCTAACATCAATACTCTTCTATTGTATTAAACATTACCTCACCTAATCCCACTACAGAGGAGACCTTTGTGTCAGAACCTCTCTTTCGAATACAAGCTGTGTCCAAAGCGACGGGTATCCCTCCTGCGACTCTTCGCGCGTGGGAGAGACGCTACGGTTTCCCTGTGCCTGAACGAACAGAAAGCTCATATCGTCTATATTCAGAAGAAAAAATTGACTTAATTAAACAACTAAAAGCTCTCTGTCAGCAAGGTATGGCACCCTCTGAGGCGGTGAAGGTTCTGAAAGAGAAGCAGGTCGTTAAGGAAGAGAAGGCTCAGGAAGCAGACATAAAAAGTGTGAACCGGTCTGCTCAACCTTCAGGATATTCTCCACCACCAGAAGAGCATTTTGTACGGTCACAAGAGAACTTGATTGAAGCTATTCATCGCTTTGACCCACTAATGCTTGAGAAGCATACAAGAGCTGCTCTATTGCAAGGGTCTGCCAAGCAAGTGTTCGATCATATCTTCGCTCCTGTGCTGACAAAAATAGGAGAAGAATGGCATGATGGTATGCTATCGATCGCTCAAGAACATTTAGCGACGGAGGCGATTGGTAATGCGGTGAGAGACCTCCTCCGCTTTGTACAGCTAGATAGAGGTGCCAAGCATATTATCTTAGCGTGCGTGAGTGGTGAGTCTCATTCGTTACCGCTCTATGGTTCGGCTTTTCACTTCATTCAGTGGGGATATCGGGTGACGATCTTAGGCGTGAATACTCCACCTGAGGCCTTAAGGCAATCAGTGGTTAGATTAAAGCCAGAAGCGGTCGGTTTATCGATCACCTGTCCAAAGTCGATCGAGATGACTAAAGGTCAGATCCCTGAGTATGTACGGGCTTGTCAAGGTTTGCCGCTAATCATCGGCGGCTCAGGAGTGTATGCGCTCAGTGACACCTTCGAAGGGAGAGATATCGTGGCTGCTTCAGGCTCCCCAACTGACGTTCGTACCCTATTTGAGGCCCGAGTCGCCAAGGGGGTATTGGAGAGCTAAAAAAGTGAGCGGTGCTAACTCATTTGATCTTAGACTCTTCTCCACAGATTTAGACTTAAGAAAGAGATTATCTGCAGGTGTAGGAGAAAACTTACTTCTTAGGCATAAGAAGCAGAGCTCTTAATCAGTCTTTTATCTAGTATGAGCAGTTTCTCAAACTCTTTTTAGGAGCTGAGAAGACAGTTCTCATCGTATGGTCGATGATCGCTTATCGATCATTTAGCAGTGCTATCACCTTCGACGGGCTCTGTAGTAGCAGCAGGCACGGGCTTCGCTTCAGCCTCATCCTCAGCGACATTCATGAAGCTGCGATTATAGAGGTTTGAGAGATTACCGAGAGCTTTTTTATGCTTCTTAGCGTGCACCTCTTGAGCTTTAACAATCTTCTCTTGCTTCAATATGGAAGCGTTATCTTTGATCGGATCGATATAGGTACGGGTTCCGATATCGACGAGAGGGAAGAGAAAGAAGAGACAGACAAAGAGAAGTCCGAAGCCAAAGGTCAAAGCATTGAGACGCTCGTCGTGCAAGAGGTGCATGAAGAACAACGCCACTAGACTAGCTTTAATAGTAGCGACGAACATAGCGATGACCGTATTCGCTGGACCGAAATCAAATTGAGCGATCCAAACTGTGATCACTGTGAGACACAGGAGCCCACCAAAGATCAAGTGATAGAGCCACAGAGGGGTGACGTGATGTCCGCCGTGGTCGTCATGATGTGTATCGTGTTGTGACATGTGAACTACCTACTGAGGTTAAACGAGATATAGAAGAGGGAAGAGGTAGATCCAGATCAGATCAACCAAGTGCCAATAGAGGCCGCCGAGCTCAACAGGAGTATAGTAGTCCTTATAGAACCGACCCTTCTGAGCGAGGACGAGTACCCAAGCTAAGACGCTCATCCCGATTACGACGTGAATACCGTGTAGTCCGGTAAGTAGGAAATAAACGCCAAAGAATAAGTGCCCTTGCTCAACAGTCATAAGAGTGTCAGCGTAAGTCACAGTACTCGCGTAGTGATGAATCAAATGTTGACCATCATGTGTACCAGCGGCGGTGTGCGCTTTGAGGCCCGCTAAAAATTCTGGGCTAGAGAGCGCGGTAACATCCATACTGAAGGTCTGCTTGATCCCCTCTTTAAGGTGCTCGATCGCCTCAGGGTGATTGAAGTAGCTCTTTCCCCACAGGAGACCATCGTGGATCTTATGGCTGTACTCGAAGTATTTAACGATTAGGAAGCCAAAAGCGCATAGAATTGTGAAGGCGAGGAGACCAACAATTTGGCTGTTCTTCTCACCTTTCTCATTGGTTTGCGCTGCTCTCACCGCCAAAGCGACTGTCCAAGAGCTAGTGATCAGCACTAAGGTGTTGACAGAGCCCATGACCCAGTCGAGCTGTGAAGAGGCTACTCTCCACATCTCAGGGTGAAGGCTCTTAACGACAGTGTAGGCAACAAAGAGACCACTAAAGAGCAGTACCTCAGTGACCAAGAAGAGCCACATACCTAACTTGGCGGAGCTAGCCTGTTGCTCATTGTCATAAAAGTGGTGTGCGTGTTCGTGTGTAATGATTGTACTCATAAAACTCATCTCCTCAGGCGGATCACTCGACGCACAGGTAGAGGGACCGCCCGATATTATGGTGTCAATAGCTTAAGGGTCGCTGCTCTCAGCGCCTTGAGGAGTCGCCGTCGCGGTCGCGATTGGGAACTCATAAGGCCCTTCAACAACGGTGGGGATCTCATGGAAGTTATGCTCAATCGGAGGAGATTGGGTGAGCCACTCGAGTGAGCGAGCTTCCCAAGGGTTCGAAGAGGCCTCTTTACCATTTTTAAGTGAGGAGAAGAGGTTTACAGCCATGATGAGCATACCGAGGAGCAGAATCCAGCTACCGACCGTCGAGATCTGGTGGAAGATTTGATATCCACTCTCGGGAAGATAGTCATAGTATCGACGAGGCATACCTCGTGATCCCATGATGAACTGCGGGAAGAAGGTGACATTGAAGCCGACGAAGACGGTCCAAGCAGCGAGTCGAGCTGCGAACTCGTTATACATCTTACCAAACATCTTTGGCCACCAGTAGTGCATACCACCGAAGAAGGCCATCGCTGTTCCACCCATCATTACATAGTGAAAGTGAGCAACAACAAAGTAGGTGTCATGGAGGTGAATATCAGTCCCTAGTGCACCTAAGAAGATTCCGGTGAGTCCACCGATGGTGAACAAGATCAAGAAAGAGAGCGCCCACACCATAGGGGCGTCGAGACTGATCGCTCCCTTATAGAGGGTAGTGCTCCAGTTGATTATCTTGATCCCAGAGGGAATCGCCACGAGGAAGGTTAAGAAACTAAAGACCATGCCGGCATATGCGGACTGACCGCTGACGAACATGTGGTGACCCCAAACGAGGAAGCTGATGACAGCGATGGCGATTGAGGAAAGAGCGATAGCGCGATAACCAAAGATACGCTTTCGTGAGAAAGTGGTGATTAGCTCGCTCATCACTCCCATACCGGGAAGGATCATAATGTATACTGCGGGGTGACTATAGAACCAGAAGAAGTGCTGGAACAGAACAGGGTCACCACCGAGCGCGGGATCAAAGATACCGATACCCATTACACGCTCCATCGCTAGGAGGAGAAGAGTGATGCCCAGAACTGGAGTCGCCATAACCTGAATGATCGCGGTCGCATAGAGCGCCCAAACGAAGAGAGGTAGGCGATCCCAAGTCATACCAGGAGCGCGCATCTTGTGGATGGTCACTACGAAGTTAAGACCGGTAAAGATAGAGGAGAACCCTAAGACGAAGGCCGACATGGTCATCATAACCACTTGGCTGTCAATGGTACTACTATAGGGAGTATAGAACGTCCAACCCGTGTCGACACCACCGTCTAAAGTGGTGTATAGAGCCATAACCGTCCCGATCACATAGATGTGAAAGCTCGCTAGATTGAGCTTAGGGAAGGCGACGTCTTTGGCCCCTAACATAAGAGGCATAACGAAGTTCCCCAAGGCGGCGGGTATACCAGGGATGATGAACAAGAAGACCATCACCAGACCATGCAAGGTAAAGACGCGGTTATAAGCGTCTGGACCCATGATAGTTTGCCCAGGGGTGAAGAGCTCAAGCCGGACAGCTAGAGCGAGAAAACCACCGAGGGCGAAAGTCCCCATGATGGTGAAGAGGTACATCAAACCGATCCGCTTATGATCGATGGTGAAGAGCCAAGACATAAGGCCTTTACTGGCGTTGATGTAGTTTGTCGACTCTTTTTCTCCGAGCTGATACTCGGGATTTGCCTGTGTATTACTACTCATAATGAGAGGCTCCTTGAGTGCAAAAAATCATAATATAAATCAATAGATAATGAATGGGTCATCAATAAGGTCTACTTGAGCGTCTTCATGAAGGCGATAATCGCATCCATCTGATCGCCACCGATTTGGTCCTTAAAGCTAGGCATCGCTGGAGCATAGCCCTTCACGATCTTAGCCATGGGTTCCATAATAGACTCGCGAATATACTCTTCGTTAGCGACGTAAGATTGGCCATCAGCAGTCTCGCCCTTACGACCATAGATGCCATAGAACGACGGTCCAACTTTGACTTCACCCTCTTCTAAGCCGTGGCAAGCATTACAGCCATATTTACTGTAAAGTTGCTTACCCCAGACAGCAGGGTCTTGCCCTTCTGGACGTCCCTCAAACCCATCAGACTTCTTTTTGGCGAAGTCTTCTGCAGAGAGTACGTGTACGGTCCTGTACATTCCTGAGTGCTGACGCCCACAGTATTCGGTACAGAAAATACGGTGGTCACCGGGCTTCATTGCCTCAAACCAAACCGTTGTATAGCGGCCGGGGACGACGTCAGATTTGATACGGAAGTCAGGAACGTAAAAGCTGTGCAAGACGTCCTTAGACTTTAGGATCAGCTTTACGGGTTGACCTGCAGGAGCGTAAAGATCACTGGTGGTCTGACCATCGTCATATTTGAAACTCCAAGACCATTTTTGAGCGGTGACGTTGATCTCCATCGCGTTGTCAGGGGCAACGGTGTTATTGAGGAAGACTCTAAAACCCCAAACAAAAACAATCAGGCAGAGGACTAAGGGGATAAAAGTCCAAAGGCCCTCCCAGACTGTGTTGTGGGATAGGTCAGAAGTCGCGATTGGGTTCTCGTCTGTTTTTTGGTACTTGACCACGAAGTAGACGGTCATCGCAAAGATGATCGCGAAGAAGATATAATTGAGGTCCATGATAAAGTCGAAGAGACTATCAACCTCTGCGGCGGTAGTGGACGCCTGTGGTGGCATCCAGAAACTCCCTGTTTGGGTCGTGCTTTCCATCGGTTAAGCGCTCCACATAATGTTCATAGAAGTTTGAAGAATAGGATAAAACAATTTAAGTCACTGAAAGGTAAGTTGTTAGGATGGTGAGGGAGACCCTTGATCGGTCTCCGTCAGTGAATGACCTCTACGCTCGCCTCGCCACATGACCAACAGCAATAAGCCGATGCCAAAAATAGTGAGGAGACCTCCAAGTCGTACAGCGCCCCAAATGTAGAAGGCATATTTTTTACTAGAGGGCTCGTAGCGAAAACAGCGAAGTAGAAGTCGGTCATAAATGCTCCCAATCCGACCTTCGCTTGCCTCTACGAGAGACATCCGAAGGTCTTTGGGCTCAAACTGAATCCCCTTGAGGAGACGAGTGAGCTTGCCATTGGGAGAGAGAAAGAAGAGAGCAGCTCCATGAGCATAGTCTTGAGTGCTCGGATCATACCGGTAGCCAAAGCCTATGGAGTCAGCGAGGGCTTTAATCTCCGGCTGTTTACCAGTGAGAAAGTGCCACCCTTTTCCAGCGCCAACGACCCCAAGCTGCTTCATGTAGTTCTTCTTTTTGACGCGGGCTAGCTCAGGAGTCTCGACAGGTGAGATGCTCACTGAAATCGACTCAAATTCAACACCAGGGGTCCACCCTAACTCCTTCAGGGTGTCGATCGCTCCGTTAAGCACGAGGCTGCAGAGCATAGGACAGTTATAGTAGACCATGGTGAGGAGCACAGGCTTCTCTTGATGAAAATAGTCATTGAGCTGTACTGGATGTCCAGCCTCATCAACGAATTGAAGATCAAGTGGAATCTGTACTCCGAGCTTATCTTGGATCTCGACCCCTTGATATTCAAGAGTGCCTTTAGGGGCTGACGCATCTTCAGCCTCTGTCTCAATCTGAGACTCACCCCAAGTGGGGTGAATGTTCAGAGAGAGAATCATGGAGAAAGCGGTGACGAGAATAGCCAAAAATGAGCACAACTGAAGATTGCCGGCTTCAAGTGAAGCCAGAAATTTGGTTGTTGATTTTGTCATATTTGAGTGCTTCATCGCTTCTCTTTTTAAGTTTGGGTACTCAGTATAATTTACACAGTACTAAGAGGCAGCGACCTTAATATGAGTCATTGACTCTATTATAGGTCGCGAGGGTGACTCATTTAATACTCGCCACGTAGTGAAGGAGAGCTTCGATCTCGTCATCAGATACCGGGAGTTGAGCCATCGCTGGAGGGTAGCCCTCAACGATTTGAGCCATAGGCTCTTTGATCGA
The DNA here is from genome assembly GCA_943788935.1 of uncultured bacterium. Lineage (GTDB taxonomy): Bacteria > Myxococcota_A > Bradymonadia > UBA7976 > VGTA01 > CAKZRU01. The sequence continues at coordinate 117,614 of CALSSE010000007.1, forward strand.
CTTGGTAAAGTAGGCTCGATCTACATAGAGCTCAACGCCATCGGCCATTTTCTCTTTACGAGCCCAGATCCCCTTCATTGTAGGACCGATCTTACGGGTTCCATCGATGCTGTGACAAGCCGTACAGGTTTTGGAGGCGAAGAGACCTTTCCCCTTGGCGGCGAGCTTACTGTCCACCTTAAATGGCGCAGGTGGATCACCTAAGGCTACTGGTGCCTTAGCGATCGTTTTGGGCATATCAAAGTGCTTACCGCGAGCGTTATCGCCGCTGCCATCGGTGATACTCTTCATCGCTTGATCTATATTGACGAGCTTCTCTGTCGCCTCAGTCTTCATCGCTTCTCGATAGGGGCTCTTGCTATAAATGCTGTTGAGCTTATCGTCCGCTCCCCCGCGCTCTAGCCAAAAGTAGCCTGAGAGACCGAAGACGCTGATAATAATCGCGATGAAGGATAGGAGGCCCCAAAAGGTGACCCCACCAGCTTGAATGTTATCTGGCTCTGGGGGAGGCAGTGGATGATCGTGGTGATCAGACATTATCATACTCCATAGATGCGACGAGTTGTGGGTCCTTGTGAGCGACGATCGCGTCTTTACTAGACCAGTGGAGGAAACCGAGGATGAATAATCCTCCGATACCGATGAAGGTAGTAAGATCCATCCAATGGAAGTGTAGATGATGGTGATAGGTCGGCATGACCACAAAGTAGAGGTCAATAAAGTGCATGATGAGCATCCATGCAGCGGCGACACCAAGAACGGTACGGTTACGTTTAGTGTGACGACTCATGATCACCCAAAATGGTAAGATGAAGTGTCCAACCGCGATGAAGAGACCGATGTTCTCCCATCCACCCTGCATACGGTGAAGGTACCAACCGGTCTCCTCCGGAATGTTCGCATACCAGATCAGATAGTATTGGCAAAAGGTGATATACGTCCAAAAGACGATAAATCCAAACATCAGCTTACCAGCATCATGGAAGTTGCCGATAGTGATGGTGTTTTTGAGAACACCATTCCCCTCAAGCCAGAGAGTGGCGACGATCAAAGTAGCGAAGAGAGCCACCACTGTACCTGCGAATATATACACACCGAACATGGTGCTGAACCAGTGAGGGTCGAGGCTCATTAACCAATCAAAAGCGAAGAAGGTTAGAGTGAGCGCGAAGGTGAGCATGGAGAGCGGCGCGAGTGTACGCATCTTGTAATTGAGCTTCTCTGCCTCTTCACCGCCATCGGTTTGATCTTGTTTAACGCTGTTAGAGCGGAAAAATAGGGTCATCGCTATCCAAATGGCGAAGAAGAAGACCGCTCGAATAGCAAAGAATCCAGTGTTGAGGTAGGGCTCTTTCACTTTAAAGAAGGGGTCAGCCTCGGGGTCGATGTGAGTCCAGTGGAAGACCTCACCAAAGCCAAGAAGCGCCAAAATCGCTGCACAGAACGCCATGATCGGGAAGTTCATGGCCATGTTCTCGGCGATGCGACGGAAACTTGTACTCCAAGAGGCGCGAACCAAGTGGTGAAGAATGGTAAAGAACAGCCCACCTAAGCAGAGAGTCGTGAAGAACACAAAGGCCGTCAGCCATGAGAAGAGAAACTGCTTCTTTAGGCTACCTTCGTGAGCAGGCGCGTCAGTCTTGGCATGAGCGTCAGTCTTTACATGAGCGTCAGTCTTGGCGTGAGCATCAGTCTTGGCGTGAGCGTCAGTCTTTACATGAGCGGCCCCCTCGTGGTGATTGGCGTGAGCCTGCTCAACGACGTGAGTATCTTCGCTCATGAAATAACCACCGAAGCTCGCTCCGAGGCCAAGTACAGCGCAGATCAGAGCGACCATTTGAGCTCGCTTGATCACTGATGCCGGAATATGTGTCTCATCATTAAAGGTCTTATGATGTCCCATGATCACTGGTCTCCCTTCATTTGGCTCTTTTGGAGAGCACGGACGTAGGCGACAATCGCCCAACGATCCTTAACAGGGATTTGATGCTTATAGCCCATCATTAGCCCTGACTTGCTTCCGTTAGAGATCACTCCGTAGATGTGTCCCGCGGTGAGCGCTCTTTTGTACTTATCGTGGTAGCTTGGAACCGGGAGGTTACCGCGCTGCTTAACAGGACCGTTACCGTAACCTGCGATGCCATGACAGGGTGTACAGTAGATATTGTATCGTTGCTTACCTCTCTCGAGGAGAGCCATATCTACCTTGAGGGGCTCAGGGATACTGTCGACGGTGTCGCCTTGCTTATCAAGGCCACGCCAATAAGCATCATCCTCACGGAGATAACGGTCATCACCATCGAGGCCGTCGATATCTACGCCATAGGCGGTCTCTAGTAGCTCTCGTCCGACTGTTCCCTCTACTTGAGGACGCATCGCGCGACCATCCTCAAAGAGGGTGCTCACTCGCTGTGGCTTGTACTTGTCTTGGGTGTCCATATTTCGGTTAAGGTGCACAGGAGGCTCTTTAGAAGGCATGCCGCGGCAAGCGCTCAAGAGACTGAGTGCACAACATGCGAGGGCGATTCGTCGCCCAATCTGACCCCATTGGGGTCGCTGTTCTGCTTGCATAATATTATCGTATCGATTCATCTTCATTTACTCCTCAACGCTGGTGACGTCTGTACCACCAAGCTCAGAGAGGAGGGTTTTAGTCTTCTCCATGTCGAAGAGAGGATCACTCACTTCGATGGAGAGGAAGAACTTGTCGTCGGTGACCCGCTTAAACGCTGGTATGTTATCGAGAGGGTGATAAGGGCGAGGCATTAAGTTCAATGCGAACATCCCAAAAACAGTCCCAAAGGCGGAGAGCAGGATGGAGAGCTCAAAGGTGACAGGTAAGGCATATTGCCAAGCGAAGTAAGGCTTACCACCGATCACGAGCGGATAGTCGACAGCGCCAGTCCACCATTGGAGGAGGAGTCCGATACTGAGACCGGTTAAACCACCACCGAGTGTAAGCCAAGGCACCTTAGAGCCTGAAAGACCCATCGCGTCGTCCATTCCGTGGATAGGGAAGGGTGACCATGTCTCAAACTTCTTGTAGCCGAGGTCGTTTAGTTTTTGGGCGGCATTTAGCAGCTCTGCGGGATTTGCGAACTCTGCGAGCACGCCCCAATTCTTCTTAATCTCACTCATGGCTTAGTGTGCCTCCTTCTGTGCATAGCCTTCCCAATGTGGGTCAGCTTGGGGCATGACTCCCTTTACCTCGGAGATCGCTACCGCAGGTAAGAACTTGAGGAAGAGGATGAACAGGGTAAAGAAGAGCCCAAAAGAGCCTAGTAAGAGGCTCACATCAAAGATTGTGGGCGTGTAGTAGTCCCAGGATGAGGGCAAGAAGTCACGGTGAAGTGACATGGTGATGACGAAGCGCTCAAACCACATACCGATATTCACGAATATCGAGAGGATAAAAGTGACGGTAAGGTTAGTGCGTAATCTCTTTGACCAGAAGAACTGTGGGGAGATAACATTGCAGCTGACCATGGTCAGATACGCCCACCAATAAGGTCCGAAGGCGCGGTTAATGAAAGCGAAACCCTCATAAGGAGCACCACTATACCAAGCGATGAAGAACTCCATCGCATAGGCATAACCGACGAGTGTGCCGGTCACCAAAATGACCTTGTTCATATTTTCGATGTGGCGGAGGGTAATAAAGTCCTCAAGACCAAAGAGCTTACGACAAGGGATAGCGAGGGTGAGCACCATGGCGAAACCGGAGAAAATCGCTCCCGCTACAAAGTAGGGAGGGAAGATCGTGGTGTGCCATCCCGGGATAACCGAAACCGCAAAGTCAAAAGATACGATGGTGTGAACAGAGAGGACGAGCGGAGTCGCTAGACCAGCGAGGAGCATATATGCTCGCTCATAGTTCTGCCAGTGACGGTTAGCGCCTCTCCAGCCGAGGGAGAGGATCCCATAGGCCCAAAAAGCGATCTTATTCTTAGCGCGATCACGGAGTGTCGCCAAGTCAGGGACGAGGCCGACATACCAAAAGAGTAAAGAGACAGTGAAGTAGGTCGAGACCGCGAACACATCCCAAAGGAGCGGACTGCGGAAGTTCGGCCACATCGCCATTTGATTAGGAATGGGGAGCATCCAATAAGCAGCCCATACACGACCAACGTGAATACCGGGGAAGACCAACGCGCAGATAACCGCAAAGATCGTCATCGCCTCAGCGAATCGGTTAATCGCTGTACGCCACTTCTGTCGGAACAAGAAGAGAACCGCAGAGATGAGAGTACCGGCGTGACCGATACCGACCCAAAATACGAAGTTTACGATCGCCCAACCCCAGCCTACAGGGTTATTTAGACCCCAAATGCCGGTTCCTTCCCAGAAGAGATACCCGATGCTAGCTCCGAGCATAAGTAGGAAGGTAGAGGAGAAGCCTATAGCGAGAAGCCAATTAATATTGAAGGGCTTCTCCACAACACCACAGATGGTCTCTGTTATAGAATGGAAGTCGTGCTTCCCGCTCACCAATGGTGGAGGGAAGATCGAATCCTTTTGATAGATATCGTTTGTATCAGACATATTCAATCACCTCAGCCGGCTTGGGTCGAGCCCTCAGCGTCGGCGGCTTGAGGGAAATCTGGGTTGGGGTTACGAATCTTTGCGAGGAAAGATGTACGCGATTGGAGATTAAGCTCGGAGAGGAGCGTGTAATCTCGCGCCGTTTTCTTAAGGCGGACAACCTCTGACTTCTCATTTTTGAGGTCACCAAAGGTAATCGCCTGTGTTGGGCAACCTTGAGCGCACGCAGGGGTGATGCGATCGATGATCTGTTCAGCGACACCAGCGTTGAGCGCAGCGCGTCGCTTCCCTTTATTAATACGTTGTACGCAGTAAGTGCACTTCTCCATGACCCCACGAAAACGGACGGTTACGTTCGGGTTACGCTGCATGTGAACAAGCTCAGGCTGTCCCTTAGCATAGTTGTAGAAGTTAAAACGACGGACCTTGAGAGGACAGTTGTTCGCACAATATCGAGTCCCGATACAGCGGTTATAGACCATGTCGTTGAGACCCTCGGGGCTATGCACAGTGGCGGCCACAGGACAGACATTCTCGCAGGGAGCGGTCTCACACTGCTGACAAGCGATAGGCTGATGCACGATCTCTGGCTCAGCATCACCACCGACAAAGTAGCGGTCCATGCGGATCCAATGCATCTCTCGGCCTCGGCGGACCTGATCTTTACCGACCATTGAGATGTTGTTCTCCGACACACAAGCGACCATACAGGCGTTACAGCCGGTGCAGGTGTTGAGATCGATGACCATCCCCCACTGATGCTTAGCAGCGAGAAGCGCTTGGTTCTCCATCAGTGGGTTACGATTATCATCTTTGGTGAGTGTGTAATCGAAGTCACCAAAGATCGAGCGCTCTTCAGGATGAAGAAGAGCGTGCTTACTCTGATCAGGCATTGGCTGACCGTGGTGAATAATCCCTGGGGTCGCAAACCCAGGATTCTCTTTGTACTCTTCAACGCTCGCCTCACGAACGAGAGCGCGTGCCTCAAAGCCAAACCCTGGTTCTTGGTGAGAGTTTGCATAACGTTGAACAGCGGCTACATCATAGGTGCCACCGCTCTTGCTGACTTTTCCTCCAGCAGCGAAGAAAGCATTGGTACTACTTCGGACCGGAGTGACATCAAAACCGGTGACGTCACTGTCATGGTAAGAGCCCTGGTGGTACTCGAGATAATTGCTGAACTTGCGACCATAACCGAGAGTGAGGACGACTGTGTCATCCGCCTGCCCGGGCATGACCCACGCTACACTTGAGATCTCTTGACCATTGGCAGAGACCTTGACCATATCCTCATCAGCGACGCCGAGCTTAGTCGCGGTCGCTGGGCTGAGGAGGGCTGCGTTGTCCCAAGTGATCTTGGTCATTGGGTCAGGGAGCTCTTGGAGCCAAGCGTTGTTGGCGAAGCGACCATCATAGCTGTTATGACCAGCGACAAAGATCACATCTAGACTACCATCAGTTGGCGTCTTTCCAGCGTTCGACTTGAGTGAGCCTAAGCCTTGAGCAGGAGCGCTTGAGGCGATGAAAGGCGCGTTAGCGTCTGCCAAAACACCGGCGTGAAGCCAGCGTCGCCATTGCTTGTGGAAACCGACTGCTCCGATAGCGCTCTTCCAAGCGTTACGTACAATCTTGTAACCATTAGTCTCTGAGTCACCGAGTAGACTCGCTAAGACTTCTACTTCACTCATCGAGTCGAAGAGAGGAGCGATGAGAGGCTGTTGAATACTGACCTGACCATCGATCCCAACAAGATCACCCCAAGCCTCGAAGCTATGGGACTGAGGGATAATAATCGCGGTCTTGTCATCTAGAGCAGCGCTTGTTTCATTGGCTTGATCGGCGACGTAAACGACCTGCTTAGCCTTCTTGAGCGCTGCCGCAAAGTTGATGTCTGCAGGGGCAGAATAGACAGGGTTTCCACCGAGTATGATCAACGCATCGACCGAGCCACTATTAAGAGCTTTACCAAGCTCTTGTATGCTCTTCATATCGCCCATGCCTGCTTTGTGCATGGGGCGACGGTAATCAGTGTAGTAGTTCACTAATTGACCACGAGCGCCTAGGCTCTCGTTCATCATCGCTGCTAAGGCATGAACAACAGCGGGCTGTGATCGGCCAGCGAGCACTAACGCTTTACCTTGGTTGGCTTTAAGGTCGGCTGCGACAACTTTAGCTGCCTTCGCTTGTCGAGCGCTCAGCGCTACGCCACCTTGGCTAGCGCCTGCGACGCCGAGCTCCGCTGCGACCGCGTGGGCGAAAGCCTCGATTTGACCATGAGAAGCGCGAACGCGGTGATCAGCGTTACTCCCTGTGAGGGAATATCGTGCCTCGACAGCATAGAGTCGACTCAGTTTAGCATCTTTAGCGGTGACCTTATCGACGCGCCGATTCTCTGCCCATTCGCTCGCGTAAGCGACGCTTGGGCCTTCAGTGCCTAAGAAGTCATTATCTAAGCTGAGTACGGCGTGCGCTTCTTTGAAAGAGTATCTCGGTCGAAGAGCCTCTCCAAAAACTGTCTCCATGGCAGCCATTTGATGATCATCACTAACTGACTCATAGGTATACCAGCTCGCGCCGAGCTTCGTGCTCATTCGCTGGGCGATGGTGTGAAGCTGTATAGATGGAGAGTACCCTGAGAGGACAGCGACTTTCTTTCCACCGAGTGAAGCACCGAGGGTCTTCAACGCGGACTCTGCGCCAGCACGGTTGCCCGCTTTACCCATCAACTTGGGCGCTTTGAGACGCTGAGGGTCATAGAGATCAATAATCGTTGATTGTTGGAAGTTATTGAGAGCACCGTAGTTACTGCGGTGCTGAGGGTTACCTTCGACCTTGGTGGGTCGACCCTCATGACTCTCTACTAGTAATCCGACGACTTCGCCTCCCGCTTGAGTTGTGGTGGCGTAATACTGAGGGATACTAGGTAAGATCTCCTCGGAGGCGACAGAGTAAGGAAGAATCTTCTCTTCGGGGCGGCGAATAATTTCACAGCCGGTGAGACCACTGGCAGCTAGACCGGCGCTCACCCACCCCATAAAGCCACGACGCGAAGGGTCATTCGTTGACTCTTCTGCACTCACGTCTAGCTCATCTTGAAACTCTTTTGCGGCTTCTGCGACGTACACAGGAGACTGTTGTAACTCATCGCGACTACGCCAATATTTGCGCGTATTATTATTCATCGGTGACATCCTGAGCAGTGTTGAGGGGGGTTGACACTTTCTTTCGCGGCCTTACCTTCAGCGGTAGCGAGGAACTCAGTGCGTTGGGCGTCTGTATAGCCCATCGTGGTCACTTCACTCTTCGGCCTAAGGTGATTTTCTGGCTCGCGGTGGCAATCTAGACACCAACCCATGTTGAGGGGCTCAGCGAGACCAACTTCAACCATTTGATCGATGCGTCCATGGCATGACTCACAACCGACCCCTGCTTGAATATGAGCGCTATGCTCAAAGTATGCATAGTCCGGAGTCTTATGGATCTTGACCCATTCGATGGGCTTATTCTCAATCCAACTCTCGCGTACTAGGCGAAGTTTAGGGCTATCGGTTTTGATTTGGGAGTGGCAGTTCATGCAGGTCTGTGTCGGAGGGACACGAGCAGAGCTCGCCTTCTCGACACCAGTGTGACAATAACGACAGTCTAAACCGAGCTCACCAGCGTGAAGCCTGTGACTATAAGGCACAGGCTGCTCAGGTGTATAGCCAACGTCGGTAAACTTCGGAGAGAAGTAATACCATACGCCAGCGATCGCAGTGATCGTTACTACAGGTCCAATTACACCAAAAAAGATCAATGGGATCTTATTGTGCCACTTGGGAAACACCCAATTCTCGTTGGGCGGGGTCTCTTTTTCGCTCATCTTGTTGACTACCTCAAGAGGTGAATGTGTCACGAGCTCGATGAAGAACCCGATGACACTCATAAATGGTTAATGCAGGGCGAAACTGTTACTGATTAAGTAGTGAAGCGAAGGTTTACTAGACCATACGCCGACTACTATTTAAAAATAATTTTATCAATGCTTAGTATGTTAAAAATACCGATAAAGTCTAGTGTTTTTTACGAGATTGTAATGCGACAAATTGACGCATGTGTGACAAAATGTCGCAACCTCGTTTACAGCGCCGATGAGGGACAAAAATTTATGATTCTTTATAAAGTATTCGGATGACTATCGAGCTTATTTTTCTGTCAAGTCTAACATGACGGAGTACGAATTTTAAAGTACGGCTCCTCGCTGACTCATACACAATCGTCTTGTGACATGGATGATTACTCTGTTCCCTCCCATTGCTTTAGTTTTCTCTGCAAGGTCCTTCGGTTGACCTGTAGGATACGAGCGACTTGAGATAAATTGTCGTACTTATCTAGTAGCTTAGTGATGTGAGCACGCTCGATAATCTCAAGAGATATATCTTCTCCTATCATATTATTATGACTCGATGATTGAAGTTCTTGTTGGGAGGGGGAGAGGGATCTATGTGAAGGGAGACTAAACGGAGTATTGGAGAGCAAAGAGCGTAGCCATCTCGCTTCGATCGGGAGTATCTCCTCTTCGGCGAGATGATCGACTTTCGCCATTACCCCTACACGTCGAGCGAGATTGACGACTTCTCGAGCATTGCCTGGCCAAGGATAATTAACGAGTAAAGTTCGCGCTTCGAGAGTGAGTAGAGGCTTCATATTGGTTAGGCGAGTGAGCCATGACTCAAAGATTAGGATCGAGTCATCACTTCGCTTATTGAGCGGCTCTATGAGGATAGGAAGAGTCGTCAGACCGTAGAATAAATCCTCCCTAAAATGAGATGATCGGACCTCATCGCTCAAGTTTCTATTAGTAGTGACGATGACTCGTCCTTTAAAAGAGGTTAGCTCTCCGATCTCCGATTGAAATAGTCTTGTTTGAATCAACTCCAAGAGTTTAGCTTGGTGGAGAGGACTTAACTCACACACTTCATCTAGAAATAGTGTCCCCTCCCCCACTTGACTCAGCAGTGGGGGCGCAGAAGAGCTAACGGTCTCACCACGACTTCCAAAGAGCGTCTCTTCGATTTGTGCAGTGGTTAATGCGGATAGGTTTACTGAGATAAAGGGTTCCTGAGCGCGGGCGCTGTTTTCATGAAGACAGCGAGCGACAACCTTCTTACCTGTCCCCGTATCTCCCATGATTAAGATCGTCTCTGAGGAGTCAGAGAGGTGCTGAATCATTGATCTAATGTGTCGCGCAGACTCACTCTCACCTATGAATACTGCGTTGATTTCAGATTCGTTAGCGTGCTGAAATGCCTGAATGAGCATGGGAGCTAAATCAGCAGCATCAATCGGTTTAGTCAAAAAGGTGTAGGCGCCAGCACGCATCGCTTCTACCGCCTCGGGGACCGCTCCATGACCAGTGAGCATTAGCACCGGAGAGGCTCTTTTAATCGTCTGATGAAGAACCTCTAGCCCCGAAAGTTTAGGCATATTAAGGTCAAGGACGGCGACGGTATCCGATGTCGCTGTATTGATCGCATCAACCGCTAAGTTGGCATCATTGATGACTCTGACTTCAAAACCTCGGCGACGCAGGGCCTTAGACATCGCCATGCAAAAGCGTTGATCATCATCAATCATTAAGACTTGAGGGAGGCTCATATGACTCCTTCGGGGTATTACGGCCTATCTCTTTATTGAGTGAGGCTCTACATCTAAAGACTAGATCATGAGCGGTGTATCAAATTCGTAGTTCTTTGTCATATGCCATTGTTAGATTAATATAGATCTAATCGATAAAGCTAGCTCAACGCAGAGAGATAATCGTTCAAATGAGATCTCATGCTCTCCGGAAAGTATTGACGAATCAGCCACACTCTCGCCATAAATATGAGCATTTTATATCAACACGAGTAAGGGACATCATGGACTACAGTAATAACTCTTTCGAAATGGCTGCTCGGCTTTCTATTGGCGCAGAGGTATTTATATTAATTCTGATCGCTTACTTTGTTCGAGCGATTGTAGACCACAAGAGTTATGAGGGACAGAGAGGGCAGCTCACCGAGTCGGATAATCTCGCCTCAGCGGTGAGCCTATCCGCTTACCTGTTTTCTATAGTGATCTGCTTATTAGATAGCCTCTCTACCGATTCAGAGAGCCTTATCGCTCAGTTAAGTGATATTGCCTACAAGGGGCTCGCCCTCATTTGTCTGATGGAGCTGTCTATGGTGTTAATCGATCGTCTCTGGTTAAGAGGAATCGCTGTTAAAGAGCAGATTCATAAAGAGGCGAATGTCTCGCTTAGTCTAGCTAGAGGGGCGGCGATGATTAGTATTGCTATGATGTTACGGGGCGTTCTTGAGCAGAGCGAACCATGGTCAGAGATGCTCCTCTGGGGAGGAGTCGGGGCTCTCTGTATCTTCTCGGTAGGCGCTATGTTTCAGTGGTTGACCCCCTATGATGATCTCGCTGAAATAGGTCGTGGGAACCTCTCGGCGGCCCTCCCTTTAGCGGGCGCATGGATTGCAGTAGGAATCACCGTGGAGTCAGCGGTCAGTGGTGAGAGCATCAACTTGTTTGCCGATTTAGTGAGCGTCGCGATGTATGTTATCTTAGCGACGATGGCGATTTGGCTGGTGAGGGCTTCACTGAGATGGCTGTTTTTTCGAGGTGTTGACCTCACTACTGAGATCACCAGAGATCAGAATAGCGGAGTGGCGCTCTTTGAAGCGACGCTATATATCTGTGTCGCGGAGATCATCTGTTACTTCTTAAACTAGCTTCTCGACGACCACACAGCTCAATGCTCCGTAGAGCAACAACTTTGATGAGCTTTACGTCGCTGTCTCAAATTGACTAGATGGGCGGTGGTGAGACCGATCCCCCCTAAGACCGCCAAAGCGATGCTGAATGGGGAGTGACTATGCTCTGATGAGTGGGAGACTTGATGCTCTGATGAGTGGGAGTGGTTCGGCTGCAGGTAGTCGTCGAGATTAACATACTTGAGAGCAAATGACCCACATAAGATGGCCCAAGAGAGCATGAATATAGAGATGATGTATCTACTATTGTTACGTTTCTTAGCGTTTGACAGACTGGGGAGCGTGCAGATTAATGCCAAAACGAGTATGGTGATCTCTCCCTCTATCGTCCACAGGGCACCTATGCCAAATAAGGGGGCGAACAATAGAGAGAACGGGGTGACTATGCAATGGATCGCGCACAAAAAGCCCATCGTTGCTCCCCAACGATCAAGTCGGTCTTCAGCGCTGAAGAGGTTACGATGCTCCGAATGTGCTCCGGCGCTTTTCGCATGATTTGTCTTTGTCATGACATCATCAGCCTCACTACTCGTCGAGAAAAGTAGGTAGTCCATAAGCGAATTACTTGGGGTTGGCAAGGGAAACGCGTGACACTGACCATTGAGAGACTTCAATGGTAACCAGATAGGAGACGAAAGCAAATTAACAGTCGATGCTTAGGCTGTCTCATTCGTTAAAGATGTGTGATAATGTGATCTTCATATCGTAGCATGTTTTGGTGATCACTGATCACCGATCGAGGGGAGTGAAATGAGCCCAAAAGAAGAAGCGGAGAGGGAGCCAGTTGAAGGAAAGAGAGATCGAGAGCTCGTCTCCGCTGACGAGGGAGCTTTTGAGAGGGCTGATCCCCATCTAGAGAGAGCGCTGCGCCCTAAGCGATTTGATGATTATATTGGCCAAGAGCATGTCAAAGAGAAGATGCGGATCTTCGTCGAAGCAGCGGTCGCTCGGGGTGAGGCGCTCGATCATGTCTTATTGAGCGGTCCTCCCGGCTTAGGTAAGACAACTTTGGCGTTGATTATCGCTGAGTCTATGGGGGTTAAACTTCACATTACGAGCGGTCCTGCGCTGGAGCGAAAAGGAGACCTTGCCGGTATCTTGTGTAGCTTAGAACCAAATGATATTCTCTTCATCGATGAGATTCATCGTCTTAGTCCTGCTTTGGAAGAGAATCTCTATCCGGCGATGGAAGATTATCGCTTTGATGTGATGATTGGTGAAGGAGTCAGTGCTCGCAGTTACTCTATTCCGCTTCAGCCTTATACTTTGATTGGGGCGACCACACGGGCAGGATTTCTCACCGCTCCTCTGCGTGATCGATTTGGTATCATTGAGCACTTGGAGTTTTACCAACCCGAAGCGTTAGCGAAGATTGTCCGCCGTTCTGCAGGACTTCTTGGTCTAGAGATTAGTGAAGACGCTTCTCAGTCCATTGCTCAGCGGTCGAGAGGAACTCCGCGAATCGCGAATCGTTTACTGAGACGAGTAAGAGATTTTGCTCAGGTAAAGCAACCAGATGTTGATCGACCGCTTGTGGATCAGAGTCTCGCGGATTGGTCACTTGAGTTACTCGACGTGGATCAAGCAGGTTTTGATAGAATGGATCGTCGTTTACTCATGACACTGATCGATAAGTTTAATGGAGGCCCGGCTGGTGTAGAAACACTCGCAGCCGCTGTTGGAGAGACGAGGGAGAGTTTAGAAGATCTCCATGAGCCCTATTTGATTCAAGAGGGCTATTTGAAGCGTACTCCTAGAGGACGAGTAGCGACTTCTAGAGCTTATCTTCATTTTAAAATACCCTTCAAAGGACAACAAAGTTTATTTTAAGTAGCCCTCTTTTGTAGGGCTGATGATAATTGGATGTGTTTATGACTGATGAGCTTCACCTTTCTGCTCTTCGATGTGCTCTCTCTACGTTAATACTTTCATCATTGATATGCTTTTGGGGGTGTGACGATGAACACTCTCGCTTCACCATAGAGAACCTCGATATAGGTCTTGATGAAGAGATGTCTCCAGGTCAGATCCCCCCCGATCAAGGAATAGAGCAGCGAGATATGGACCTCGTCGATAGGGACGAGTCTATTCCCTCTGATATGAACCTTGAGTCTCCGTTGAGTGATGAACGAGGGAGGGGGATCTTCCGTCAAGGATGTCCGAAGAGTGGATTTGCTCACGCACGCGTGTTAATTGGCCCCGGCGAGTTAGAGGGAGAGGCTGTCTTGGCAAATGAGGGTGATCTATTATTGATGAATGATCGAGCAGCCTTTGTGATCCAAGACCCTACTCGCCCTTCTCGTACATGGTGGTATTATGGTGGCCAAGTCGTAGACGCAGTGCCTCTTAATGACTGTCAACAAGCGGATGAAGATCGGCTTAATAGTCTTGGGATGGTGATCGCTGAAGGTCAAGTGACTGCGCTTGATCAAGCGACACTTAGGGCTTTTGAGGGAGTACGTGCTGAGGTGATCAGTGAGGGTGGTGGAGGAGGAGAGGCTCGGGTTCGTGTTTATGGCCATGACGCACCGATGTGGCTCGTAGAGTTTGAGCTCCTAAGCCGAGCGATGAAAGCTGGTCGACCTAAGCTGAAGAGTGAAGAGTTAGTCGTCGAAATGTGGATTGACTACATTCTCCCTCCTGACGAGTCAGCGATTCGTATCGAAGTGGGGGTGATCAACACACTCAATGAGCCGAGGACGCTGAGGTTTTCAGCGCTCAGCTTCTTTGGTGACAAGGCGCATGAATATCGCTTCGCCCCTGACCGACTCGATCTTGGAGGAATCAGCTTATATACGGGGTTGCCTTGGCTGTCAGCGGGTAATCTAGCGCTCTCTATGAGCGCCGCGAATATGGCCACAGCTCACTTCGCCGGCGTCGATTTATTTATTGATCTTACCCGATTTATAAGCGGTGATCGCTTCACTCCTTGGGTGGGTGAAGACGGAGACTCCCCCTATGGCGCTGACGTTGATCGAGGTGACGTAGTGACGTGGGAGATGAGCCTCGCGGTCCATGAAAAGGGACTGTCTAACGCGGGTTTAGCTCTAGCGCAGAGGTACCCGAGTCCCTCGCCCTCTCGCCGACATCAGCCACAGATCGCTTCGATGGCCTTGAGTACATCATCGGCTGAGTCTACAGAGTTATTGGAGCTCTTGAGCGCTGTGAATGAGGGAGAAGACCCGGCTCGACTGACGGTATTCCAACGTAGGTCGCGGGTTGAACTATGGGTCTTCAGCGCCGATGGAGTCTCTCTAGGGCAGCTTGGTGAGCATTGGTTGAGCGCTGAGGCTTTGGCTGCCGGAGAGGTCAATCACTTCTCTATCCCTGGGCTCTTGAAAGAGGGAGAAACATATCAAGTACGTCTTAATATCCCTGGACTATCTGAGCTTCGCAGTGAGCGCTTCGAATATGATCCTGACGATCATGAGGCGAGCTGGCCATCGGAGTTGAGCGAGGTTAACTTACCGCCTAGAGGAGGGCTTGAAATCAAGGTCTTTGATGATCAACGACGGCCTCTACCAGCGACGTTGAGACTCTCTACGCTGATCACTGATGAGTCTGTGACTCCCAACGGGTTCAGCGCACACACCAAAGGTGAGTTGATTCACGTCATTGAAGAGGCCCGAGTCGCTGTCGCTGCAGGGCGTTATCGCTATACTCTAACGAGAGGCTTTGAATATGAGCCTGTGTATGGCGAGCTAGAGGTGGTCGGTGGTGAGGTCATCTCTTTAGAGGTGATTCTGCGTCATCTTAACCCAATTGACCATTACTTGTCTTTTGATGGACATGTTCACGCTGGTCCTAGCCCTGACTCTGATGTTCTTATCATAGACCGTCTCCGAGGGGCGGCAGCCGAGGGGGTAGAGATCGTCGCTGGGACCGATCATGAGATCATCACAGATTGGGCGACTCATCTGAGCCCTAAACTTAAGCCTTGGGTAACGACCATTATAGCCGAGGAGTCAACCGCCACGCTCCCCGAGCATATGAATATTTATCCGTTACCGGCTAGAGAAGAAGTAAATAGAGGAGATCCTCCTCTGTGGTATGGAATGGGCTTTGATCGCTTCACCGAGCAGCTCGCCGAACGGGGTGCGTCGGTAATTCAATTAAACCACCCTCGTCAAGGCTGTAATTATTTATGTCTGATCGGCTATGATCGTGAGACAGGGGAGCCTGACCCATCACTGAACTCACTTAACTTTGGTTATGATGAGGGTGAGATTTGGGGATGGGGGTTTAATGCGGTTGAACTGCTCAATGATACCCGACCTCTCTTCATTGACGTAGATCGACCGCAAGAGACAGGTTTTTTTGAAGATTGGGCGAGCTTCATTAATTTAGGTCATAAGATCACAGGGGTGGGTGTCACCGATATTCATGGACGCGATGGAATAGGAGCACCAATCACCCTTTTAAAACTCGCTGAGGGAGAGGGAGAGGGAGAGGAAGAGCTGAACCCCGCTGAGGTAAGTCCTGAACAGGTCGCCGAGGCAGTGGTCAGAGGGAGAGCGCAAGTAAGTTTGGGCGCGTGGGTTGATCTTGAGGTGGAGGGCGTCGGCCTCGGAGGACTCGCTACCGCTTCATTTGCCTCTCCCGATGATGCATTCCCTAGCGCTGAGCTCTATTTAACTGTCAGAGCGCTCCCTAGCGTCGATGTCCAATGGGTCTATGTCTTTCTCAACTGCGATCTCGCATACTCATGGCCTGCTGATCAGCCATACAGCTTGGTTAAGCATCAACAACGCCAACTCATGGAGCTCTCTGAGGATACTTGGCTCACTGTGATTGCCTTCGGCGATGAGCCCTCACCGGATGGACTCCCTCAGTATGACCCGCGAGTCACTCCTAGAGTCATCACAAATCCGATCTATATAGACGTCGATGGGGATGGGGAGTGGACGGCGCCAGGTGGTAAAATATGTCTCATTCCCGATGGGCGAAGACCCTAGAGAGCGAAACTCAATCTATCTAGGATTAAGTGAGGATTGACCAAAAAAAGCCCAACTCTGAGGTGGGAGTAGGAGCTGGCCATCCTCATCATTTATGAGGTTATCCGATGAGAGGAGACATGGACCTAGGGTATCTACGATGACTTCCCAGTGATATGGTCTTATCGTGGGGTTGAAGACGCAGATTACTGTTTGAGTCTCTTCGTCCTCAATCTTTAATCGGCGCTCAAAAATCAGCAATTGGGGGTTACTCTCTATGACCTGAATATCACCAAGTCTCAGAGCACGCTGTTCAGCGCGTAGGTTGAGCAAGAGACGAGTGCTATGCAGTGGAGCTGTATGAGCCTTCTCTTGACGCTCAAAGGATCGCTCTAGATGCTCTTTGGTCATTGGAAGCCAAGGCTGAACCTCACTGAATCCTCCATGACTTTGATCATTCCAAGGGTAAGGAGTTCGACATCCATCTCTGCCCTTATAGGCGGGCCAAAACTCAATCCCATAAGGATCGACAAGCGACTCATAGGGGACCTCTACTTCAGGGAGAGCTAGCTCTTCACCCTGATAGATGCAAGGGGTTCCTCTTAGGCTAAGTAATAGGGCCATTAATAAAGAGCCAGAGCGCTGAATATCACCCCCTTCAGGACAGAGTCGCGAAGCGGCACGAGTCACGTCATGGTTAGAGAATGCCCAACAGGGCCAACTGTTCTGCCCGCTGAGCTGAGCTTTTTGCTCAAAGCGATTGATGACCTCTCGCCAATAGGGAGCATCACCAAATGAACTTAATAGGTCGAAGGAATAGCATAAATGGAGGCGGCCGGGGGCGGTATAATTGACGAGGAGATCTAGAGATCGAACAGGAGACTCTCCAATCTCCCCGAGGCTGATTCGATCGTCAAAGCAGTCTAGCCTAGCTCGAAGCTGCTCTATAAAATCGATCACCTCAGGCTGATTCTTATCAAAGATGTGATCTTGCCAGCCATAGGGATTGGTCTCATGGGCGCTCATTTGGTCGCGAACGCTCGCAGGGGGGTTATTCCTTAACTGTTGGTCATGATAATAAAAGTTGACAGTGTCTAGACGAAAGCCATCTACGCCTAACTCAAGCCAAAAATCCACAACCTTGAGAACCCCCTCTTGAACCTGAGGATTATGAAAATTGAGGTCAGGTTGGGAGGTGAGGAAATTATGGAGATAATATTGGCATCGGCGAGTGTCCCATTGCCACGCTGACCCCCCAAAAATAGAGAGCCAATTCGTAGGGGGGCTTCCATCTGGTAGAGGATCTGCCCATACGTAATGATCACTCTTGTCATTGTGTTGGGAGAGGCGACTCTCTTTGAACCATGGATGTTGATCTGAGGTATGGCTAATCACTAGATCGATTAAAATTTTTAAGCCCTGCTGATGAGCACTCTTAATGAGTTCTTTTGCATTCTCAAGAGTCCCAAAGAGAGGATCTACCGAGCAATGGTCTGTGACATCATATCCAAAATCTTTCATGGGAGATCTAAAGAAAGGCGAGACCCAAATGGTGTCTACACCGAGAGACTTAATTTCGGGCAGACGTTGGATGATCCCCTCTATATCTCCGACACCATCTCCTGAGGCATCTTGAAATGACCTCGGATAAACTTGATAGATCACGGCTTCTCGCCACCATTCAGCTTGTTGTTTATCCTCTATCAACGCTCTATTTCCTTTCTCATTATGTCAGTTTTACCCGCTAAATGACTCTTCACTTAGCGGGCTATTATCTCAACCTAAGATAAAATAAATTACTAGATGAATTGCTACCTAAAGTGTTCTCTCTAGCTACTTGAGATCGAGTTACACTATGATCTGTACTAAAGTAAAGACGCTAAATTAGAGCGACCATGCTAATCTAGTTAGTAATATAGATCAGCATACCCACTGTAAGAAAGAAATGAGTGATGAATTCACTTAAGTACTTATTAACTATATCCTTCTTGTTGATAGGATGTGATTCCGCCACAGCGCCCACCGCTCCCTCTTCTCAACAAGGGGTTCTCCTTGACACCCGAGAGAATGATGCGAACCAGATGATCGATATGGAGGAAAGCGCTGGTGAGATCTCGGTTAGCTATGCGGGAGAGTCTACTACAGACAGTATATACATGAGTGGGAGCGAGGGATATATGTCGCTCGATATGGGGTCAAGCATGACGCTCGATATGGGATCAAGCATGACGCTCGATATGGGGTCACCCATTATAGATATGCAGATACCTCCTTTGTGTGTAGATGGTGACTCTCGATTAGGACAAGGGTGTGGGATAGATCAATGTGACGGCCAGCAATGGATTATCGACCCATTGGTTACAGAGGCCTGTAACCAATGGGATGACGACTGTGATGGATCGATTGATGAGGACCCTAATCGCGAGAACCAAATGAGTGATTGCTGTGATGAAGATGGCTGTGCAGTATACGCTTATTGTGAGGAGGGGAGCTGTCAGCCTCTCTCCTCAGGAGAATGCCGATATCAAGGCGACTGCGCTGAAAGTGAAATATGTAGTGATTATCAGTGTCGAGCACCATATGTGATCAACCCTCCTCGTGACTCTGCTTCATGTCAGGACCCACTCATTGCCATGATCGGGAGTGTTGGGCAGAACGGTAATGCGGCCTCTTACTTATTTTCGGCGAATCGCTGTACGGATCAAGCATTTCGATTTCAGACCGCTCTGGGACCAGAGATGATCTTTAGGCTATCTATCTCTGTCGCGGGACGCCACGCATTTACCTCAAGAGTCACAGACAATGGTCGGGATGTGCCCTCGACTCTCTCCTTGCTTTCATCATGCGACCCTAATGGGGAGGCAATGTGGTGCTATTCATCAGACATAGAGGGGTTGACGCTCGGTGGAGGCAGCCTCTCTCTTCCAAATAATGTGATGTTCGATCTAGAGCGTGGGGACTACTTTCTCATTGTTGATACCCACTACCAAGAGCTCTATGATTATCTCAGCTCATCAGAGAAGCAGCTCTCGGATTTAGAGTTTAGATTGAACGTCACTAGGCGATAGCTGAGATTTTCTCGATATGGCCATCTCTGCTTAAGAGTATTTCACCGAGTGTTTCAAGAGCTCTGCTCAGGTGAGACGGTTTCGCGTAGATACATAAGGGCGGGCACATTGCTTTGTGAACTCAAGGCATTGATATTGTTTGAGTATTTATAGTTTTCTCGTTTGGCATGCTCCTTGTTTAGTTGTGTAGATAAGGAGGTTCACATGATGCTAAATAATAAACTGCAGAGGTATCTGCCTAACCTACACTCTTTACTCATTGAGAGTCCTAGATTATGGAGGACTGAGCTAAACGCAGGGATCACCACCGCCGCTTTACTGATTCCTCAGAGTATGGCCTATGCGATGCTCGCTGGGCTACCTCCGCAAGTTGGGCTCTATGCGGCGCTGACTCCGATCCTCGCTTATGTTCTATTGGGCAGCACTAGGACTTTGTCAGTCGGACCTGTAGCGATGGACTCCCTCCTCACTATGGCGACTCTTAATGGAGTAGTAGCTACAATGAGCGCTCCCTATATTGAGGCTGCTGGTCTTTTAGCGTTCATCGTCGGCTTGAGTCTGATCCTTATGTCAATCCTAAAGGTGGGGAGGTTGGTTAAGTTCTTAAGTCCAGCGATGATAAGCGGCTTTACATCAGCAGCGGCGCTGATCATTGCTCTATCTCAGCTCAACCATATCCTCGGTATACCCCTCGATCGATCGATCGGCGCGTATCACATCGTGATCGAGGCGATCAACAAAGCGCATCTGATACATCCCTTAACCTTCATTGTTGGGCTTGGCTCCTTGTTGATCTTTAAAGGACTACCTAAACTAAACTCTAAATATCCTGGAGGTTTGCTGGGTATCGTTACCATGATTATCCTTACCTCGACATTTTCTTTCTCAGAGCGTGGGGTTGAGATTGTAGGTGAGATTCCTCAAGGGTTACCTTCGTTCACTATGATCAACTTAGACAGTCTCCTCGCCCTACTCACTGGAGGCCATGGAGCACAGCTACTCGGGGGAGCGCTGAGTATAGCTCTCTTAGCTTTTATGGAGGCGATCTCCGTAGGAATGACGGTCTCCAAACAGCAGGGCTATCAGGTCAAACCGGGCCAGGAATTGATGGCGTTAGGCGCCTCCAACATCACCGGCGCTCTCTTTGGTGCATATCCGATCGCTGGAGGGTTCTCACGTACTGCGGTCAACGATCGAGCGGGAGCCCGAACGCCTCTCGCTTCATTGATCACCTTTTCAGTGGTAGCGGTTGTTGCTTGGCGACTCACTCCGATTCTCTATTATCTGCCTCAAGCAACACTATCGGCGATGATTATCGGCGCTGTATATGGCTTAATAGACTTCAAGGAGCCACATCGCTTACTCAGCACCGATAGACTTCAAGCGCTGATCTGGTTCGCCACTTTTGTGATGACGCTCACCGCGGGCCTTCAGAGCGGTATACTCAGCGGAGTAATTCTCAGCGGGGGAGCACACTTGTATCAACTCGCTTCAGGAGACGCTGAGGCTCTCACGTCTGCGCAGAACGAGGAGACACAGGAGGGCAAACCATAGCCCCACCCCTCTCTCACTTGATTGCTGACAACCCTCATCTTGAGCTGCTACCGATCCTCCAATGACATCAGGTGTCGCCGCTGCTTCACAGAACCCTTGATCGTTACAGACTCCGTCAGCGCCACAGGCCTCATTGCTCTCACAAGGAGGAACACAAACTTGTTCGCCCATTGTTCCCGCAGGAGCGCAGGTATACCCAAAGCGACAATCGGTGAAATCAGCGCAAGGCTTTAAGCAATATTCTTTGCCAAGGGCTACCCCACAGACGCTCCCTACACCACAAGCAGAGCAGTCTTCTCCACCACAATAACCGTCAGAAAAAGGAGGAGGTAGGCAAGTGAAAGGGGCGCCACAAGTCCCAGGCATGCAAGCGTCTCCGAGCTGGGCGACACATTCGGGGTCATTACTATCGGTGAGTCCATCACAGTCGTTATCCACACCGTCCATACACGCCTCAACTCCAGGTCGAGTATCACCTTGGCAGCTAGACCATTGACCGCGACTACACGTCCGAGTGCCCTGTGAGCATACCCCAACACCGGCAAACTCTTGAGGTCCGCTATAACAAGATTCAGTCTCTCCATCATCGCACTGAATACAATTGCTAAACGCCTCCCATTGACACTCATCGCTACAGACACGATTTTGGCTCCCGTTTTCTCCGCAGCCTTGAGACTCTTCGGAGCCTGGATCACAGACACCGACACCTTCACATTGACCCCACTGACCCCACTCACCTTCAGAGTCACACATCTTCTCTTCTGTGCCACAACGACCGCAGGGTCTGGACTCTACTTCACCAGGGGCGCAGTCGGTCATGATCTGACTCTCAGTGACGATCAAGTCATAGAAATTGTAATCTTCAGGATCTACGAGGCTGATCTCCATGTAATACTCACCAGGTAGTATAGCGCCGTCGGGTGATATGCGTTTCGCCGCTCCATTCGCCTCAAGTACTCCCTCGGCGATGATGGTGAGATCAGACTGATAGAGAGTGATGTTAAGATCTCCACCAGCGAAATTCGCCTCGAGACGCGCCTGTAAATCTACAGGGTTATTATAAGTAACTTTGAGCCAGTCTGAGTCGGTGGCGATGCGGTCTGTGACACCAGCACGAGGGAGCAGAAAAGCCTCCGCTGAGCTGTCATCATCTTCGGATAAATCATCAAATATCTCTCCCATTGAGATATTGGGAGTCGCTGGATGATCTTCACCAAAGGTTGTCTCACAGAGGGTAGTGCAGTCTGCTTTGTCGACCTTTACTTTCCCATAGATCTCTATGCCTCCGAGAAAATCTTCTACGGCGGCGAAGGAGCAGTCATAGACGTTATAGAAACGCTGGTTACTCACCATTTCGGCGTCTACAACGACATCGACTCGCCAAAGGTTATCATCCCCAAATTCGATGCCGGGGGTGTCATCTTCATTGAGCAAGATCTCAATGGTGTCTCCCTCTGCTAAGGGCCTATTCTCACCAAGAACTTCAACGATCATCTCACAAGGGATCCTCGAATCATCTTGAATGAACTGGTCTTCGAGCTTGAGGATGACGCTAGCGTCACCTTCAACTTGTTCGGTGGTGACTATCGGCGGCCTCGCCCAAGCGGTGGAGGAGAGTATAACGGCTAGACCGAGAAGCAGTGAACTCAAAAGTGAGACACTGACTAAATATTGATAGGAGCTATGAGCCCTGTTTTTAGCTGTCATAGATTGTACCTTTCCTTCTCTTTAATAAGTGGTGGATATATGATGATCGCTTCTCTAAAGATCGATCAAGTTTTATGTACATTTTTATGACCTTAAACTTGAGTAATCTGTTCAAGAGAGCAGAGCCAGCCCGCGTCTTGATCATGAGGTTTAACCTCCAAGGAAGGCATCATTAACCAAGCGGGTTGATCCTCGACATGTTCGCCTCTCGCGTCGATCGCATAAGGGACATGAGCTTCAATCGCTGACCCGGTCTCAACGGGGAAGAGAAACTTGAATCCACGATACGGTCTGATCATTTTGGTAGAGCGGTAACGGGTAATGATGGAGACCTGAGGGAGCGGTTCATCTATCAATGCTTTGGAGGTCATCTTAAAATAATGGAGTAACTTCTGAATATGAGCGAGGGCAACGATAGGGGTGTTAGGGCTATGATGATGGCCGCATTCAACGACCATCGCGCCGGCGCCATATCGATGAGCGGCGTCTATTAAGGTCTCTCCTGCCATATGCTCTTTTGAATAGCAGAAGTGGGTCCCTAAGCATCCTAAACGTTCTGCCCAGATCGAAGACTCTCTCGGATAAACGATGATTCCATGGTCTCCACTGCTGACGCTGTGAAGATCTAAGACAAACTGTGGAGGTCTAGACTGTAGCAGGCTGTGAAGTTTAGCTTGGCGCACGGCCTCAACATTGGACGGAGAGGCAGAGGTTAGGCCAAAAGCTCGATTGAGATCACGATCAATATATCTTTGATCAGCCAGAAAAGCTGCAGGGTTACCGAGGACCAAGGTAAGCTCGCCGTGTTCTATCAATTCTCCCCGATGGGCGAGCATCATAAGGCGCTCTAAGACGACTGCGCCGACCGCTTCATTGCCATGCACAGACCCAACGATCCATAAGTGAGGGAGGTCTTCACGGCTCAGGTCAGATGTGTCTTGACCATGGCTAACGAACCTCCATACTCCCTCTACTGTGTCTTTATAGGGTTGAAACATGGCTCCATTGAGTCTCGTCCACAATCCTAGTCTCTCGTCCTTATCAAGTCTCAATACTACCCCCAAGAAGATAGGCTTCACTCAGTACTCGCTACTTTAAATATTTAGAGAGCGTTAGCCGACTGTTGAGTGACCATAAATATATCCATAGCATGGTGAGGTGAGCAGTGAACCAAAAACTCGATAGAATTTTATGGAACTAATGTTAACCTTATAGAAAGGCTGTAATTTACCTCGCTTCATTAGAGACGCTAGGGGGTTCATTTCACCAGCTCAGGAGAGCTCGATGAGATCTGGGCGCTGATGAACTCTTATTGATCGGCCTGCTATTAGGAATTACGGACTCTAAGTAGTGAGTATGCACAATGTGTAACAATTCATAGTTCCCGCGCGCGAGATGAGTATGCTCTACCGTTTTGACGAGCGGAGTGCAGTGTCCGTTATCTTGATAGAGCCAGAGTTGTGCTTCGCTGAGGTCTCGTTTTTGAACCGGAAATAGGAGAGAGATGAGTGAGACTCTCTTGGCGGTGTTAAGTGTGAAAGCCTGCCGCTCAAATCTCCACTCACCATAGGTATACAGTGGGGGGCCTTCCTTTTGTTTACGATCTTTCTCTCTCCTCCGAGACTTGCGCCAACGAGACGCTCGACGAGCGCGTCGAAGGATGCGAGCTTGGCAGGGACTCTCGCTGGTTAAGAGTGGACTAAAAGAGTCTACGTGACTGAGCCTCACTTTAGATTCAGCGGGAGGCTGTTGAGATTGTAGTGCTCCATCTTCTCGTGCTTTGAGCTTCGTATAGCTCTCTAAAAATATATAATTCCTGAGGTTATGTCCAAAGCGGAGTCCACGTGAGGAGAAGCGACAGCCCCCGGCATAGGCGTTGAGGTGAATGCCATCCTTTCGTAAGCCTTTATGAGTGAGCTTGTGAAGAGCGGAGTGGAAGTCTACTAGTGCTACTTCCTCTATCGCAGCGACCGCTCGAATAAATTGGTTGAACACTCTAACCTGTTCATTTCTCTGAGGGGGCTGATGCAAGAGGGGAGGGATCGTTTGTATGATGGGGAAGACTCCTGCTTCTAATAGAGTCTCCACGAGCTGAAGGTATCTCCAAGAGAAGCGCTCAAAGCCTTTATGATACCTTAAGTCGTTAGTCCCCAATAAGACTGCCGCATATCGGGAGTGATTATGATATATCTCTTGCAAAAGAGGGGGTTGCTTTTCTGTTAAAGGGATCTCAACCTTTAGTCGATGAGCCCCATAAGCTCCTTTGGTTTTCAGCTCTCTCGGGGTCAATATCTCCCAGGTGGTGGCTCCATGTTGAGCTGAGAAGCTCTCTCGTTGAAAAACGCTAAGCGGTCCTCGACTAAACCACATCTGCAGGGTGGAGCGCCAAGACTTAGGCAGAGAGAGAGGATCTACTCCTTTGAGACAGGTAATGAAATGTGAGGTCGCTGAGAGTGAGTCCCCAATGATCATTAGATCTTGAACTCGGTGGGGTGCCTTCGTGATCAAGCGAGAGAGGATGCGTTGATGCTCAAAATATCGTGGGAGAGTGAGATGATCGTTGACTTTTATTCTCAGCCTGCTCCCTGAGGGGAGGTATTGGAGTAAGTCTCTCTGAGGCTTGAGCTGAGGAACCGGAATCGTTGTCAACCAACTCGTATTGAGCTGTGAGTTCAACAGAGAGCATCCTCTCAGTTCATGAGGAGAGATAGAGTGATCTACTATACTCTTCTTACTGTTAACCTCTGCAAATAAGGAGTCGCGGCGTGGGCCGAGTAAAACAGAGAAACAAACTAAACAGAGGATAAGTCTCCGACTAGATCTGTGACAGGATAGATATATAATGTGGTTAAGCATAGTATCAGTCGATCACTCTGAACCTCAACACAACGCCACAATCTAACTCGGCTTTCCATGATGAGGTCTCTCACAGAAGGAGTCTCATCACAATATATCTAATCTGAGAGTATATTAAAGAGGTCAGTATAGATACTTGGTTATCAAAGTGGTTTAAATACCCAAGAATAAACAGCTATGATATTTCTGTGATACCTCTGTGATACCTCTGTGATACCTCTGTGAATGCCTCTGTGAATGCCTCTGTGAATGCCTCTGTGAATGCCTCTGTGAATGCCTCTGTGAATGCCTCTGTGATCGATGGTTAGGAGTCTCGTTTCGGCGGTCACTTCTATCTCGTTAAATATTCATCCTCGCCTTGAATCGTCTTGAATCATTAATGGGGCTAGTCCAAAGTAAGCGAAATAAGAATAGATACAGGAGCAGTGTGATCGATTATGTTTATTGACTTAGCGATCTTACGAGTATTATGGGACTAGGTTAATCGCAAAAAACATTAAGCGCCTTATCGTCGAGAGGATATTGACCATGCTAGCATTCATTAAACAGTTACCTCCCCATAGACCTAAACGTCTTTTACAGATCTTGAATAGAGTGGAGCTTAATACCTCTTATCTATCAGCCTCTATAATCGTTATCCTGTCGCTATGGGGGTGCACCTCTGACCCCGATACGAATACTTGTCCCACCGGTTATACTTTTTGTAATGGGTTTTGCTTTGATCTCAATGCTGATCAAAATAACTGTGGTCAATGCGGGTCAACATGTAGTGTGGGAAGCTCTTGCAGTAGTGGACTTTGTGTTGAGGATGGCCCTACCTGTTCGATGGGCCAGGTCGATTGTGGTGGGACCTGTATAGACCCTTTAAACGATGAGCTTAATTGTGGTCTTTGTGGAGTGAGTTGCCCAGCTGACCAGCTCTGCTTGGCAGGAAGCTGTGCGGTCGCGATAGAGGGTTGTAATGGGGAAGATGATGATCAAGATGGTCGGATTGATGAGGGAGAAGGAGGCGGGGTGCTTAGGCGTTCATGTAGTAATCTTTGTGGTGAAGGCGAAGAAGTATGTAGCGCGGGTTCTTTCGTTAACTGCTCTGCACCCGAGGCTGAGATGGAGAGCTGTGACACTCTCGATAATGACTGTGATGGGTTGATCGATGAAGGGGTAGGAATGACCTTCTTTAGAGACGCAGATGGCGATGGTTACGGTTCCCCTGAACTCTCTTTAGCGATAGAGGCCTGCTCGAAGCCAGAAGGCTATAGCCGACGTGCAGAAGATTGTAATGATCAAAGCAGAGACATAAGCCCGGCGGGTTTAGAGATCTGTGACTCTATTGATAACAACTGCGATCAAACCGTCGATGAGGGATGTCAGTGCGCTGATGGAGAGATCGTGAGCTGTGGTCTGGATATGGGGATCTGCCAAGTAGGAACGCAGGTATGTCAGCTTGGTCAACTAGGTCCTTGTGGAGGTTCGGGTTACGTCGCTCCCGAGATGGAGGTCTGTGATGACCTTGATAATGATTGTGATGGGATCGCTGATGAGGAGCTGAATGCCGATCCTCGCGAGGGGAGTGGAAATAGCTCATGCAACAGCGCTCATGCCTTACCTGTGATCAATGACGGTGACTCTCTGCGAGTCAATAATGCTAACCTATACTCTCTGCCTAACGCTGGTCCTGATATTGATTGGTATAGAGTGACCGCTAATGAGGCTAATGACGATGTAGGACTTGGGAACTTGGAATGTTTAAATGATCAGAATCAGTGCTATGTCTTCTTCTTAGATCTCACCCCTCCCGAAGGTCTGCCCGCCGAAGATATCATTGCTTGTCTGTCTCTGGGTGATGTTGGAGGGGCATGTAATAGTAATAACTTCAGAGTGTGTACGAACGAGCTTGATGGCGCTTATATCGCTGAAACGAACACCTATACGATCGGTATTAAGTGGCCAGGCTTTTGTGTCATTTCCAATGACTCAAGGGAAGTCGCTATCGAGATCAGAGGTCGCAATGGTAACATTAACACCTGCCAGTCTTATGGTATGAATATGAGATTTGAGAGGGTTGATCCTAGTCTGTGTCAATGAGCGACACGATCCCTTATCCCTATTCTATATCCACTTATTTGAGATATGATGGATCGTTTAGAGGACAAAGGAGTGTATGAGTAATCTAAAGGTCGGGGAGGTGTTTGAGTCTAGATATTTGGTGAAATTACTCCTCGGTAGTGGAGGGATGGGCGCTGTATATGCTGTAGAAGACCTCCGAGATAATCATCGTCCTTTAGCGATCAAAACGCTCTTACCCCACAGGGTTAACAGAGAGATATATCGGAGCAGGATTAACGCTGAGATCTCTATCATGCAGCGTCTTGATCATAAAAACATTGTGAAAATCCATGACTTTCAGCTGGGGAGTATCGAGGAAGAAGAGCAGCGAAGAGACCCATATATTGTCATGGAACTGCTGAAAGGTCAGAGCCTTGGTGAACTCGCAAAACTAGGTAATTATCTCACCTTAGGAGGGTTATTAGATCTGATCCTTGAGGTTTTATCAGCTCTTGAGGTGACTCACCAAAATGGGATCATTCATCGTGATTTGAAGCCTGATAATCTATTTATCTGTTCTGATTCGCAAAGCGATAAGCGCCATCTGAAGATCCTCGACTTTGGTGTATCTAAGGACTTAGAGAGCGACGTATCACTTACCGCTTCACTTGGGTCCCCTCTCATTGGAACTCTTCATTATATGGCGCCAGAGCAGATACGTAATGAGAGGCTTACACCTCAAACGGACCTGTATGCTCTCGGTGTGATCATTTATGAGTCCATTATCGGACATCCACCGTTTGCTATCAGCCCCGTAGATCTCCCTACTGAACTGACCACTCTCCCCTCTGGTCTTAAGCTCACTTGGCTTCATCTTAATTTTCCTCCACCGGTCTTGGAGTTTAATGAGTCACTGAATGAGCTCTTTCAGAGTCTCCTCGCTAAAGATCCCTCAGAGAGACCAAACTCTGCCTCAGAACTGGCTCAAAGACTTAGAGAGTGGAGTGAATCTCACTCGGATACACTCTTTGAACAACTCCCTCTAAAGTCTTCGTTTGACCCTGATATACAACGGGAGATACATACCTCTTCCTTGCTTACACTTGAGAGCCTCAATAAGGGTCAGTCTGAGCGTCCCCAATCTATCGATCCCCACTTACTGAGACTTAACCCTACGATCTCATTAGAGACGAAGATTAAGTCAAAAGATAGTGAGTCAAATGATCAACGGGTCATCAGATCTGAGGAGATGACTCTTATCAATGGTGAGCGAGTAGAGCGAGATCAAGAAGTGGACATAGAGAAGTCCGAGGAGACTGCGGAATCTAGTCGACTCTCTAGCCGTGCTCAACTGCTTATATCAATGACTATCATTAGTTTTATGATCGGTTTGATCATTTTTAGTATGATAATGTCGTCCATTACACCGATAGACACTCTTGAGGTTGACCAGCATTTAGGGAATGTGAACATCAAAGTTAAGTCAACTGATCAGATCATGGCAAAGCTACTTAAAGTCCCCCTGCTGTTCGATGTTGATCAGGGCTATGACAGGGACTCATATCTTCGGGCACAGAGCGCTTTATCGGGAGTTAAAGGGCTCACCTCATT
This sequence comes from uncultured bacterium, assembly GCA_943788935.1. GTDB lineage: Bacteria > Myxococcota_A > Bradymonadia > UBA7976 > VGTA01 > CAKZRU01. Next base: position 146,732 of record CALSSE010000007.1, read on the forward strand.
AAAAAGATCTCTCTATATGGCTTATCTTAGAAGTGGACTAACAGACAAGTTCGAGGCGAAGCGAGCGCTCCTTTACCTATCGAAGGTGAGGCAGTCTCAGTTAAGTTCATCGCTTGAATGGCATCTCTATGGAGAGTCGATGCGTCGATTAAATCTAGAGGCTTCATCACAGTCGAGGCTGAAAGTAGCACTTAAAGTCTTTGGGTACGCTGATCAGGCGCTCTTGTCTTTAGGAGAACCACTCTCACTGATAGACTATATCGCTGTTGAGCATAGAGTTGAGATCTATTTAAGTCATAATAAAGAAGAGAGAGTTGTTAAGCTCCTTGATCATTTAGGAGCTAAACATCCCTTGAATAAGCGGCTCGCTGATGCCCTACAGCTCGCGATGCGTAGACTGTTAGAGCGCTCTAGCGACTAGAGGTAGTTAATAAATCGTCGGTGGAGGTCGTTGAGAGAGCTCTTTAAGAAACTTGGCATATCGCTCTTTAGCGCTGGGGAGGTCAAAGATGATGAAATGCCCCTCACGCTCATACTGTGTCAGCCCAGCGGTCACTACATTATCGCTGACATTGGAAGAAATCGGAGGAATCCCAGCGCTCTCTATTCCTAAAAAGTCTAAGGCGGGGATCGGCTCAGCGATCGGTTCTACGAGTGGGACTCGCCCCGCTACGGCGAGCGCAAAGTTTGTCTCAGGAGGGGTATATTCATCTCTCATTCCAATGGTCATGAGGATGCTCTTTGGTGGATAGCCTTCCTTAGGTTCATGAAACCAAAATCTAGCGAAATTAGAGCTATCTCCTGGTTCGATAAAAGTCTGAAGAAGAGTCAAGGTAGGGTGCCAACGATCTAGAGCTTGATCTACCGATACGTTGAGCGCCAAGGTTAATAAACGGTTCACATCAAAAGGCTTGGTTTTCTGCTCCAAGCTGATCGCTATGTTTGAGCCTGCGCCACTAAGGACCCCACCGAGTACTTGAGGCTCGATCGCTAAAAAGAGAGCGCCGTTGAGGCCTCCCTGACTATGTCCCATAAACATGATTTTATTTGGATTGAAACGGGCAATTTGCTCAAAAGCAGATCGATCAGCAGGGATCTCTAAACCCTGTACCATCCGCAATAGAGAGACGTAATCGATCGCGCTCTGTCGTACATTATCTCGACCCGCTTTAGGGACTAGAAAATTGAAGAACAACAGAGAGACACATTGGCTGTAATCGACTCCAGTATCGCAGAGACCCCCATCACGCTCCCCGTGGTGTATTTGGTCAATAGAGATGGTAGCGAGTCCCTTCTTAGCGAGACTCAGAGAGATATCACCTCTAAAGAAACTTTGGTAGTTTCCACCGGTTCCATGTGCATAAAGTACTATGGGCCATCCTCCTTCAGGCATATCTCCCTCAGGGATTGAGATAGAGAACCGAAGATCTTCTTCCCCTTGAATAATGGGGCTTTGATCTGCCTCAAAGACGATCCCACCGCCCTCGGTTTTATAGGGGATCTCTCCCGCTTGAAATCGTGGAGCGGTATAGCGGCCCACTAAGATCTCGTAGTTAACGATCCCTCTCTGAACGCCTAGACTCTCAATCTCTCTAGCGTTAGGCGCCGGGAGACTATGAACAAAGTCTCGCAGCGAGAAGAGCTCAGAGATTGGATCTTGAGTGGTGAAGATTGACGCCCCGGCCAGTGAGGGGGCCCCTTCTTCGAGTGAACTCAACCAAGTACGAAGAGGCTCATAAGTAGACCATAGCTGACTCAAACTCTCCTCCGCTGGTGGAGCATCGGCGAACATCATTTGGCTCGTCTCACTCGCGGAAGCGATCTCATCAGTGACGATGAGCGCATACGTTGTATCTGCTCTTAACGCGATCCCCTCAAGGAGCCGAACGCTTAAGGTGTGAGGGGGTAGATAGGCAGTCTCTGTCTCGTTATATCGCCAATATATAGGCCATCGACGTCCCCTCTCATTAGAGTCAGGATCTATGTCGACTAGGCTTAGAGTTGAGTTATCCCTGAGGCTCTCTCCACCATCAACGGGGAGCAGACTTTCGTCGATTTGATCGGCAAAAGAGACGAAAAATCCAGACGTCGTCCCGAATCCTCGTGTGCTTGATTCGAGCTCCTGAACTAAATCAGCGAGAACCCCGCTTTGGTTTGGAAATCCGGTGAGTTTGAGTTGGCCTTGTTCATCTCGATAGAGATCATGAGGAAAGGGAACAAGTCCAAGCGGTGTTTCACTAGGGGTTGCGCTCGGAGTAAATAAGGCTTGAGGTAAGCTAGAGGGAGGCTCTACTTCTCCCCCTGTAACGTCTTGATCTAGGTTCTCTGTGGCCATGATCTCTGAAGACTGACTCTCACAGGCTAAGGACAAGGCTATCGTCATTAAGATCGTCACTAAACGCTTAAAGAATATCATCTAGTCACCTCACTTTATATGTTGAGATGGGGCCTTTGAAAATGACCCTTTTGAATGAGGGGGGCGAGCTATGAGACCGCTATTTTTAATCGATAGGAGAGCTAATGATGAGAGTAGCCATGAGAGCTTGAGCGATCTCTAAAAAGTGAGACGCCACCCTAAGAGGCCTCCATGATAAACTCTGCGCGACGATTGAGGAGAGTGAGATAGTAAGCGGATCATTGGCGTACCATTGAGTATAGCGGCTCTACTCTCTCTTTGGGGATGCTCAATTGTCATCGCCGACTGTCGAAGACCTTGATCGAGAGTACAGTGTGTACAAGCGCTTGATACCATAACACGAGTCGAGTTCATATAGGAGTTCACAGTGAGCGCTAGGCTGGCCATACTCAGTACTAGTAGACCATCCCCCATCCATGAGTAGAGGAGTGCTTTTCTCCGAGCGCTCTCAGCATTCTGTCCCCCTCCACTTGGTCTATTTGCCCAGGAGGAGTCTCCATAGAGATGCAAGCCGACACTACCGCCCAAAAGGGCCGCTGTCAGCGAGGCCCAGATAATTGTTTTACTATAATTTCTCTGAGTACGCTTAGCACTTGAGGAGGGAGCGACAGGTGTTAGAGAGCTCTCTACCTTTTTTGTAGCTACTGGAGGTTGATCATAAGGGTAAGGTGGGGGAAGTGTAGTCTCAGTATTGGGGAGTGATGGAGTACTCGTGAACTCGCTTTGATCTTTGGAACGCTCCCCATCTTTAGGTCTCAAGAGGACTTGTTGTAAGAGTCTGAGAATCTCTTTTTTACGCTTCTCAACCTTAGCACGCATCTTCATTGAAGGTGAGCCCTTCTCAAGATATTCATTGGCATGAAAGAGCGCTTCTTTGTAATGACCTAGCTTATGATGACAAACAGAGAGGTTCCAGTGGATATTAGGGTTAGAGCGCACCATAAGCGCACCTTCAAAATGTTGAATCGCAGCTTGGTACTCACCTCTCTTATAAGCAGAGGTTCCTTGTTCTATCACTTCCCGAAAGAGTTGAGCCTCACTGAGCATCTTTTCTGCGTACGAAGAAGGGATAATCTGCTTAATCAGAGATGAGAAGTGAGGTGATATCGAGAAGAACTCTCTAGGAGAGGAAATACTCAATACGCCTACTATGTTCATCATTAAGAAGATGATCAATGAGGATACTGTCGTTGAAGAAGCTCTCTTCATTATCAAGTTTTTTAACATGCGATACATGGAGATATGTGCTTTCATGTTAGACCTTTAGTCGGAACACATGAGCCTTTTGTTAACGTTATTCAGCGACAAGTGGGGTGCGACCTAGTGATAGGTCTCTTATAAAATACAGGAGTTGCCGACTAGCGACAGGGTTACGATAAGCGACAAAGTGTCCATTGTAAAGGTCACGACTGTTCTCTCTCTCAGGTGAGTGTTGAGCGACTACAGAAGTGAAGAGACCTACGCTAGGGATTTCTTGATTCCCACCTATCGGATAGGACTGAGTGATTACCTCGAGATCATCGAGTAAATCAAAAGACTCTATGGGTGAATCAGGGATCGCTAATGTCGCTCCTGAAGCGGCTGCGAAACTTCTTTGCCCACTATCAGGAGTAAAGGAGTCATGTCGACCATAGAGGTGTAGCGAGTGGATCGGATTTCCGACGGCGCGCTTATTCAGCGCAGCGGCGTAGTTGATAGGATCGACATCATCAAAATATTCTTGAAAGATATGAAGCGCGGGGTGATCTCGCTCTAAGTTAAATTCTTGGAGAACTAACTGAAGACCTACTGTAGCGTCATATGGCTCTTTTTTATCGAGGAGACTAAACATGAGCCCTCCGGCTGTACCAGAGAAGATAACACCGCTGAGGCGGTCCTCAAAAGGAGCGAAGAGAGGGCCGGTTGTCCCACCTTGTGAATGTCCGTGGTAAATGACTCGTCGTTGATCAAACTTTACAGTCCCTATGTCGGGAAATGGCCAATCATGGAGGTCAGAGCTTTGAGTAATAAATCTGATGAGGGCGAAGTTATCTACCGCGCCTTGAATTAAGTTCCCACGAGCAGCGATGGGGTTTTGAACATTAAAAAAGAGAGGTCCAGGAGCGAGGAGTGGTTCTGGACCTAGACGAGTGCCATGCATCACTTGATCGATCTCGATAAGCGCGACGGGCATGAGAGGTCCTCTCTCATCTTCTTCTGCATCTTCTGGTGGCTTATCACGAAGACTAGAGAGTTGGTTCGCCATAAGCTTGACCCCTGATCTAAAGTTTCCGCCTGTTCCATGACCATAGAGGATAACAGGCCACCCTTCTGCAGGTGCTTCAATCCCTTTGGGGATCGTGATCGCTAGACAGACCGACTCATAACTCGCGAGCTGTGGCTTACCTCCATCATCAGTTCTAATGCCTCCGCCCTCTTTGGTATAAGGCAGCTCGCCCCTCTGAAATATAGGCAATCTAACCTTGGCATGGATTTCATGATATAGAGGACTCTCAGCCTCTGGACAGTCTCTAGAGCTTGATAATAGGTCATAGGCAGGGTTAGCCTCATTTGACTCCGCATCGATTACGCAGGGAGACCTGACCCCCTCTTGGCAGAGTACTGGTGGGTTCGCTGGGTCAAATCGTACAATGTTTGATTCATAGACTGCGTCCCTCGCCTTTGTAAACAGGGCACGATCTTCTTCTACAGTGAAGATAGTAGCGCCGGCGATATCACTCTCGTTGAGCTCATCATCCTTCAGCCATTGTCGAAGAGCGCTAAATCGCTGCCAAGCTCTCCGCTCTGCACCCTCACTCGGGCGCCGCTCTTTCAGCAGCATATCCATATCATCTAGCCGGGTAGGTGGCTCGTCATCAATCGATCGAAGACTACGTAAAACGACGACTGCATAGCTGTGTCCTGGCTCAAGCGGACGAGCCCAACTAGGGTGGATGAACACACTTCTCGCGCAGATATACTTGTTACGATCCACGCTAAATTTCGATTCAAAGGCGTAGCGTTCACCAGTGTTCAGGTCTATGAGTTTAAAGTGTTTGGAGAGCTCGTTTGAGTCCGTAGTCACCTCTTCGCTAAGAGGGCGAGTAAAGCGTAAGAAAATACCTGGATTTCTACTCCAACCAGTGCGCAGTGATTGAATCTCATCGAGTAGCCCTCCGAAGAGGTCTCGCTCATTGAGCACAGCGCCTGGTCGAGGGTAGTCACGCAGATCGACTTGGCCATCGGTGATCCGTAGATCAGATGGGAAAGGGGTCGCGAAGAAATCTGCGCCTTGGTGAGGGAGCGCGTGCCGCATACCAAATTCGAGTTCAGCCTCTCCAGCCTCATCACAAGCAACGCCTCTAAAGACATCAGGGTTAAGGAGTAGACTACCTGGGAGGCAAATCCTCTCTTCACGGTCACTAGAGCAGACTAAGCCTTCAGCGCATCTCGTTTCCTCATCACAAGTCGCACCAATATCTCCTCCTTCTCCTTCAAAAGGCATGCATTGACCGGCGATCCCTCCGGTGCGGTCACAGTAGGTACCCCGCTCACACTCTCCATCCTGTGCGCAAGGAGATCCGATAATGCCCTCGCCAGCTTCAATACAAAAACCAGCCCATCCACAGCGGAGCCCTTCGTCGCACTCATCGGTACGAAGACATGCACCATCTATGGATGTTGACTCATTGGGTAGGCATTGTCCGCTTTCACAGCTTAATCCAGCGCGGCAGTCTTGATCTTCTTCACATGCCTCATTGACATAAGCTCCTGAGAATAAGGGGGGAGTGACACGTTCTTCCTCTTGCGGAGGGTCAACCTCACGCTGTAAGTCTCCACAGGCGATACTGAGAGGACCTAATAAAACGAGTATCAATAGATGTTGAACAGAGGAGTTTGGTGATGTGATGAACTGCGGATCGACATTGTTAAGACGTTTTTTCATACCCTATGTCCTTAAAAGTCACTCAGTGTTGAGGTCGCTGCTTCGATCGCGTTGATCACCACCTCGGGCTGTATTGATTGATAGATCCCTGCCGGTGAGAGGCGAAGGTCATATAGTGACTCACGGCCAATTTTGAACTTTTGCTCTACTGAGATAATGACATCATTTCCTTCGAGGATATCATTGATAATCTTCTTTGTGACCGGGTGCTCTCTGGGTAGTTCATATCGCTCAAACCGAGCCATTTTTTCTTTATTACTGGTCGCCACAGAGCTCTCTCTTATCTTGTGTAGGTCCTGGGGGCCAAGGAAAAGGATTGACTCTTCTCCGGGTGTACCGAGCATCATCTCAAAGTCTCGAATATGGTCATTCGTGATCTCTCTATCTTCGTCAAGTCCCTGATAAAACTCGAGAGCTCTCATCTGAAACCTAATCTGTACGATCGCCTCAGCGCTGTCTTTGGAGAGAGCTTGGCTGATCTCTTTGGCCTGACTAGCTTGCATCACGATCGCCTCAAGACGAGTTCTAGCGTTTAGACCGAGAAAGTCGGGCGGACAGAGGTCAGCGCAGCGTTGATCTTTTGTACACGCGGCGAGCTCGAATTCTGCAGCGAGCACTGAGCTCCCTAGCTCTCCATCGCTGAGATCTAGATTGCGTCCACACTCCCCACCTACTCCTAAAGCACCCACTAAGTGGGCCATTGTTCCTTGATTGAGTGAAGCGGGGAGACCGGCGATCTCTTCCATCTGGTCCAAGCCCACGAGTTGGTCTACTGAGGGATACTCCATGGCCTGTTCAAGTGAGGGGAGAGACCCTGCTCCAAAGGTGATCTCAGAGGCGCTATTAATAAAGTCACAGCCTACGAAGTTTGGTGCAGTACACAGACCGATTATGAGCGTGGTCGCGAATCTTTGTAGTGTTAAAGTCATGATTACTCGCCTTTGGAATCGTTAGGGCTCAGAGTAGATGTAGGCTCAGCTTTTGGCTCGGGCTCAGCTTTTGGCTCGGGCTCAGCTTGTGGCTCGGGCTCAGCTTGTGGCTCGGGCTCAGCTTGTGGCTCGGACTCAGCTTTTGGCTCGGGCTCAGCTTGTGGCTCGGACTCAGCTTGTGGCTCGGGCTCAGCTTGTGGATCAGCAGTAGACTCAGACTTCGCGGGAGGAGGAGGAGTCGCTGGATTCTGTTCTGTCGTGTTAGGGTTAGTCTTCGGAGCAGGCTTGTCATTTCCATATGAGAAGCCGATCTCTAAACTTAGATTAACTTGGAGGGCGCTCCGAAAAACGCTATCGGGACCAAAGCCAAATGGGGTCATGACCGAGAGGTTATTATAGAGCCAACTAAAGGTTCGGAATCTCGTCTGAAGAATCCAGATGTCATTGTCGCCAAAGCTACTGGCAAAGAGCTCCTCTTTATTTTGAGCATTACGCCGATGATAAGTCGTCGAGAACTGGAACTTACCGAGCTTGGGCAACTCTAAATGAAGAAACCCGTGGTTGTCAGGAGTCTGATTATTGACCTCTAGTCCAAAAGCGAAGGCGAAGCCATCGCCTACTCGCCAGCTCGCCTCAAAATAACCACCATGAACTCGATCTCCACTCGGATTTCTACCGAAGACCCTTTGCAGCTTAGTGGCATTCGCTAAGTCACTGACGCTTCCATCGGGCGTGTATTGAAAGCGTTGAATCTCATAGAGAGAGTCAAAGTAGCTTGGGAGATAATTCGGGTCGAAGTTTCTATACTCTAGGCGAAGCCTCAAGGCATGAACAGGGTCGATTCCTAGGTTACTGCGTATTAAATGACCCCACGCCCATCCTGACGAACTCACTTGTTGTGATCCGACGAGCTCCTCTTCTATAGAGGTTGGGTCACCGGTGGGTAAGCCTGCTCTCAATATGGAGAAATCAACATAAGTTTTGTAATCAAACTCTCTCTCATCGACGAACTTCACTTCCGCATCTATCCCATACCCAGTCACCGGATTGGTGAGGGAGGTTGGTTGGAAAGTGTTCTGATTAACCTGAAGCTCCGTCTCTCTTCTCCCATCATTATCGAGGTCATCGCGATCTAGCGCGTTCCTCACCGGTGCGCGGAGGTCGCTAACTAAAGTGACCCCAACCGAAAAAGAGCGGAGGATGAAGTTACTGCGATCAATCAGACTGAGAGGCTTGAGAAAGACCAAAGCCCCTAAGAGATTAGGGCGAGTGATGTCATTAAGCATCGACTCAAAGCCTACATAATCTCCGAAGGCATCGAGTTGAACCCCGACTCGGCTAGTGTTTAAGTTAAGGTTTGCGTCATACCGTTTCATGATTAAGCCATGACCAAGGTTATGTGCGCTGAAGCGGTTAATATCTAGAAAGAATCGTTGTTCTTTTGAACCATATTGAAGCCTCTGAATGACCTTAGCGAAGTCACTCGCCTCATCCCAGTCCTGCTGCCTGAACATCCCTAAGTTATCAAAACGTTGGTTGGGTCGAGCGTCGAGAAGCTCAAAGCGAAGTGGAACACCTATGGTGAGACGCAAGGGCTCACCGTTGACTTGGAAACGGTGGTTAAGACCAATATTGAGAGATCCATAATAGATCTCACCTAAACGCTCAATACCCACTTGAGCGCCAAAGCGGTTATCCCAAGGGAGGAGGCCGATCTGACCGACGCTGACTAGCTCGCCCTCAACAAACGTTGGGGGAGCGGTAGACTCCATAGACTGCTCCGCTTGAGCGTCAGCTTGAGTCACTTTAGATCTCGTATCTTCCGCTTTAATCGGTGGAGAGTTCTGCTTCTCAGCGCTCGTCTTTTGATCTGCGCTTGTCTTTTGATCTGCGCTCGTCTTTTGATCTGCGCTCGTCTTTTGATCTGCGCTCGTCTTGGAATTTACGGTAGTCTTAGAGTGTGTATCTGTCTTATTGGTTGGGTTCGAGCTCGGTTGCTCCTCAACTTGCCTCAATCGCGAAGAATCCTTCTGCTTCCACTGGAGGAGCAGATGGAGACTCTGCAGTCTTTGTAGATTGAAGAGACTCGTCCTCTCCATCTTGCGCACTGACGGTGAAGGGCGTCAGCGAGAGGGCGATTAAGAGAGAACTGGTCAAGAGTCGAGTGCTTAATGTCTGTCTACTCGACTCAACTCGCTCGTCAAAGATGACTTGAATCTCTAGATCAGAGGCGTGAAGTCGACTCGGAGATAGGGTGGTTGTTAGGTCGTTTATGATCAAGGTGCTCCCCTTATATCTACGATAAAGTCTCGAAAGACATGGATTGAAGCTGAAATACTTAAGATGGAAGTTAATGTATAAATCAGTGAATGGCCTTCAGACTGAAGTCGCTCGCCAAAAGATGAAAATCCAAAAGATGAAAAGGGCGATCGGCAGGTATAACTCGACGGGATCAAGTTTGAGTCGACGCTTATATATACTGAGCAGTGCCTCGTCATCGGTAGAGAGATCAGTGGGGTTAATCTTATTGATCAGTCTTCGAGCAGAGATCAGATCTCCTCTCAAAAACGCCTCATCTATATCTAAAATCAAGGCAGAGTGTTTTGAGGGTTCTACAGACGATACTGAGGGCTGAGGATGATCTTCACCTTCTAAGTGCTTTTCAACATGTTCGGTCAAGATAAGATCCTCTCTATGTAACGTTCTCTTTTTTGAGCTCTCACAGATATCGTGTTCGAGCATCTAGTCTCTAGAAATTATAGGCGATTGCCTATTCATTAACCATTGTGAGGCTAAGGTAATGAGAGACGATTGTCTAGCCTCTTGAGCGCTGATCCGTTTAGGATTCCTAGGGCTTAGAAAATAGTTGATAAGGCTTTTGAAAATAGAGGAGCAGTTCGGAGAACCTCTAATCCTGAATCAGAGAGCTCAGAGGAGCGAGGGTGAGAATCTGTGGAGATAATCGTCGTGAAGAGTTGAGTATTTCGTATACGTTCCCACGTCCCTTTAGGGAAGATACCGTGACTACAGGCGGCATGAAGCTCTCGCGCTCCAGCGGTCTTATAGGCTTCAGCTGCCTTGATTAATGAAGAGCCTGTGCGAATCATATCGTCATAGATCACTACGACTCGACCTTCCACATGAGCATTAATACCTACGACTTCAGTCTCAGAACTACTGATTCGTCGCTTTATCAACAGAGCAGCGTCAACATTGAGTACATTAGCGAGTCGCTCAACTTGCTTAGCTCGACCAGCGTCAGTGCTGGCGATGATAAAGTCCCCCCCATTGAGAGAATTGAGTCGACTTAACCAGAGGCTCTGTGTGCTCAGATGTTGAGTGGTAATCGGTCCTTCAAAATAGTGTGGAATTCCTTCGCTGTGGAGATCGAGCAGATGAAAGTGATTTCCGCGCGCAGCATAGGGCACCGATGATAATAAGCGGGCTCTAGTCTTCGCGGTGACTACTTCACCTGGCTTTGTCGCCCGCTCCATAGTGGAATATCCAAAGTATGGTATGCAAATATCAAGTCGTCGAGCCCCATACTTTACGGTCGCACAAGCGATATCATAGAGCGCTAAGGTGCTGCTGTCGTCAGTTGTTCCTCCAACAATAACCACTGAGCGTTCGTGCACATTAGACAGTAAGCGTTGGTACCATTCTCCATCAGGAAATTGTCGTCTCTCTATTTTACCAATCTCAGCGTCGATCTCAGTAGCGATCTCAGAAGCAAATGTGTCATATTGAGGAGTGGAAAGTATTAACGGGGTGTTAACCATAGAGTTCTCCAAGTTGGATCAGAGTGGTCTGAGGAGATATAAGGGCGAAGCGCTATAGGGTCATACTCCCCTCGTCGAGACGACTCAAGCGTCACAATGTATCAAGTATTGAGAGAGGCAGGAAATATGTCAAAGGGCTTAGACTTATCAGCGGTTTTGCAGGCATCACCTCCAAGTGATCCAACGCGGAAAATTTATGTAAATCGTAACCTAGATATGGCGGAGATAGAGGCCATTGGCTTCGATATGGATTATACTTTAGTTCAATACAATCAGAGGGCGCTCGATGAACTTACCGTTGAGAAGACGGTAGAGAAGCTCATCAATAACTTCAATTACTCTGATGTGCTCCGTGAGATTCAAGTTGATTATGATTTTATCATTAGAGGGCTGATCGTCGATAAAAAAACAGGTCATATATGTAAAGTAGATCAAAATCGAGTCGTTGGACGGTGTTATCACGGTTATCAAGCGGTCTCTAAGGAGGAGCGGATCTCGCTATACGGCACTAAGCCGATCTCACTGTCATCTGATCGTTTTATCAGAGTCGATACTCTCTTTTCTCTACCAGAGAGTACATTGATGGCAGGCATTATCGAGCATTACAAGCAAGCGAATGAGCCCTTACCTGTGAGTCCTGGAGAGCTATGTATGAATATACGTCAAGCGATTGATGAAGCTCACTGTGATAATACTTTAAAGGCTGAAATTATTGCACATCCAGCGAAATATGTTCTCGAGGATAAGGACCTCGGAGCGACACTTCATAAATTGAAGATCGCGGGAAAGAAGATCTTCTTACTCACCAACAGTGAACACTACTATACAGAGGCGGTGATGAGCTTCCTCCTCGATGGCGTGTTACCCTTCTTTGAGTCATGGAGAGATTACTTCGATATTATTCTCGTCAATGGGCGTAAACCTTCGTTTTTTAATGATCCAAATCCCTTTGTTAGGCTAGACCAGCATGGGAACCCTTTAGAAGAGACGGTGAACACCCTCCTCCCTCGACAAGTGTATTCAGGTGGCAATATCCATGATTTAGAGCGAATGCTGAATCTGACGGGCGCCCAAATCTTATATGTCGGTGACCATATATTCTCAGACATTGTGATCAGCAAGCGATCGGCTTGGTGGCGAACCGCTTTGGTGATTCAAGAGATGAGAGAAGGTGTGAAACATACGGTGACTCATGCAGATCAATTTAACCGAATCTATCAACTGGACCAAGCCGCTCGACAAATCGATGATATGATTAACTATCAACGCACCTTGACTCGTAGCCTCGAGAGAGTTCAAAAGCTAATCGTAGCTTTAACAAGCCCCGAGACCCATGTCATTGATAGCACCCGCGAGAGAGCAGAGCAGGAAATTGAGCAGAGAAAGAAACAGCTAGATACGATGCTCGCTGAAGCCGAGAAACTTGAGTCTGAGCTAGATCAATCTTTCAATAAATATTGGGGACGGCCGTTTAGAGAGCATCATGAGCTGAGCCACTTTGGGGCGCAAGTGAAGGTCTATGCCGATATATACACGAGTCAAGTCAGTAACTTCCTCTTCTATTCTCCCGATCAACACTTTCGGGCGGAGAGGAGCTTCCTGCCACATGAGCGCGAACATCTCACGGTTACTCATAAGAGTTAAATAGAGAGATCATCAATAGATAGAGCCAGAGTGGCTCAGTATCTAGGGAATGCACACTTTACTTCTAACGAACCGTCACCTTGGGTGTAGGCTCAGGGATTCTGCGGTGCCCGCGTCCATTGTGTCTCCGAGTCTGATCTTTATAATGTGGAGTGTAGGTGGGCTCTGGTTGACCGTCCCATACGGAGAACTGTGCAGGCTTACCGCAGACCGGTTTGCCGCTGAGACGCTCAAAGACTTGATCAAGACATTCATCGGGGAGCTCGATGAGCGTCCTAGTGTATTCAATGCGTATTGCACCGACTCTCGAACCATTGATCTTCGCCTCATGTGAGATGGCCCCTACCACATCTTTAGGTCTCACCCCTTGTAGTTTTCCGCTGTGAAGAACGATAATCGAGCAACCTTCATTGGCTTTGATCCCCGGTGAGGTGCGCGATTTTAATTCTTCGAGGTTAAGTGGAGTGATCTTAGGAGGGAGATGAGCTTCATGAAGAGGCCGCTCTTGGGTCGCCAAGATCAGCGCTGCTAAAGCTAGCTCTTGCTGTGAGGCGACCTCATCTTGAACTTGTTCTAGCACCTCTGAGTACTTAGCATACATATCTTCATTGTCACTCTCCCGCTCATTGGAGAGTTCATTGACGATTCTCTTGATAGAATTAATAAGCCGCTGTTTTCTGCTTTTCATGACCGCAGCTCGGTCAGGCGGTGAAATCGGTTCTAATCTACGTTCAAGGCTGCTCTCTAGTCGCTCCAAAGCACGAACTTCTCGGGGAGTGACTAAGAGAATAGCCCGACCATTCTGACCGGCTCGTCCGGTTCTCCCTACTCGGTGAATATAAGACTCTACATCGTAGGGAACATCATAATTGATCACGAGCGATATGCCATCAATATCTAACCCTCGGGCGGCGACATCTGTCGCGACTACGATGCTCAGTCTCTTATCCTTTAATCGTCTAACGACCGCCTCTCGCAAGTTCTGAGTTAACTCACCGCTCAAGGCCTCGGCAACATGACCGATCTCTTGTAAGCGATCTACAATGATAGTGGTCTCTTTGCGAGTCCGGGTGAAGATTAGGGTGATTCCATCAACCTCTAGCTCCAACAATGATCGTAAGGCGCTAAATCGATCACTGGACCTCAGGAGGAGATAACCTTCAGTGACTAGGTCAGAGGTGATCCCCCCCCCCTTGATAAGTACGCGCTCATGATCTGAGCTTAGGTGCTTCTGAGCGATCTCCTCTATCTCATTGGGCATGGTTGCAGAGAAGAGCAGAGTCTGTCGATTCTCAGGGAGGTGAGTGAGGATAAACTCAACTTCGTCGCGAAAACCTAATTTGAGCATCTCATCCGCCTCATCCAAGACAAAAGTCTTGAGCTTTTCAAGCGACAAAGACCCTCTCTGAATATGATCGATCACTCTGCCTGGCGTCCCGACGATGATCATCGGTGAATCTCTAAGTGCGTCAAGCTGAGGTTTGAGAGGTTGACCTCCATAAATAAGACATACTTCTCGTCGAAAGGGAGTACTCCCATATTTTCTAAACGCCTCTGCGACTTGAATGGCGAGCTCTCTTGTCGGTGTAAGCACCAAAGTATGAGGGCCTCGTCGATCATGGCTAAGCTGGTCGATCACTTGATTCAGGAGAGGGAGAGCGAAGGCGGCGGTTTTACCTGTACCAGTCTGTGCTTGCCCAATGAGATCTTTCCCCTTAAGGATTAGCGGGATCGCTCTCTCTTGGATGGGTGTTGGTTGCTGATAGCCAAGCGATTCAACCTCTTGTATCAGGGCAGGAGATAGCTCTAAATCTTGAAACGTTTTCATGAAACCCCCAAACAACCACACGCAAAATGTAGTTTATATTATTGGAGCATACCTAGTTTTAATAGGACTTGAAATAGGTTTTTGTTATACCTTTGGTAAAAGATTGTTTAACCATTTGTTTAAGGTTTTGATTCGATTGTTAATTGTTAAGCACCATGATGGCTTAAGTACTTAACAAGTATTAAATAATGGTCAATTTGGTCAATTTGGTCTTCTTGAAATGCCTGCCTAATCATTGGACATAAGAAATCTGTGATCTAAGAATTTGACTCTTAGTCATTTGAAGGCCCACAGAAGTAATGAAGCAATCTAAGTCCTTGTTAGAACTGTAGAGACTTCATCACAGTTTGATAGGTAAAGGGACTCTGAGGAGTCGACCTGAGTACTCAGGGAACTTTGAGCTTTTAACGACTGAAATGACGCAGTCACTCGCAGGTGACTTTCTCAACTTAGCGGAGGTTGGCTGAGCGGAAGTGACGACACCATTTCGCTGAATGACAGCCATAACGCTTATGGTACCAGACAAAGTTTTATCCTTGCTCAGACATTTTTGAAAGCTCTTCTTCTTCTTCTTTAGAACCTTCTCAAAATCATCACGTCTGAGGGTCTCTGGCACTTTGCTTTTGGAGGCTGGAGCTTTGGTGGGTTTTGCTCTGCTTTTGCTTTTATTCCTCTTACTTGTTCGTGTCTTACTAGGAGACTTACTGCTAGCAATTGTGCGAGATTTTTTGCGACGGCCGCTAGTTTTACTCTTCTTAGTTGTTGTTGAAGTTTTGGCTTTCGCGAGTGTCTGCTCAACTTCTAGTGGCTCTTCGATATCGAGATCGACTTCCAATGCATTAATCTCCTCGATTCCTGCTTGCCCCGTCTCTTCCTTTGCTGTGGCTAAAGTACCTTCTTGATTGATCTCTTCTGTGAGTTGAGCTCTCGGCAATCTTAATGGAGGGTCATTAGTGGCGGTCTCTGAAGGGACAGGAAAGTTATTTACCGAGGGAGAGGTCGGCGTAGGAGAGCTGGTGTTCAGCATAGCAGAGGGAGCGCTCGGCATGGCAGGGATAGCACTCGGCGTGGCAGAGATATCGCTCGGCGTAGCAGGGATATCGCTCGGCGTGGCAGGGATATCGCTCGGCGTGGCAGGGATCGCGCTCGGCGCTGTTTGGGAAGCGATATCCGTCTTAATTGCGACGCTCTTGGTGATTAAGGATTGAGGAGTCACCGATGTTAAAGAGACCTTATCTGTCTCTAACTTTATGAAGAGAGCCCCTCCCCCGATGAGCCCTAATAGCAAGATCATCAACCACTTCATACCGCTCGAATTCTTGGTTTGAGGAGAGGTATCGATCCTCATTGAAGCATTTTCATAGGGGTCTGAGTGACTAATCGGTGGAGTCTCGGGTATAGAGTCTAGCGGCTCCAAGAACTCTATGTCTTCAAGTATCTCTAACTCTTCTATCTGCTCATCTATAGATTCGTGTGTCGAGCTTATCGGAAAGTTCATCCGACTCTGGTCGACCGGTACGACATTATTTAGAGAGCCCTGCTCTACAAAAGCAGTATCTTCCCCTAGAGGTTGCGAAGGCTGTTGAGGGGTGATCATGACTCCTTGAAATAGGAGCTCATTAAACTCTTGAACATGGATGATTGGAGACCAGTTTGCGTGTCCTTCACGCCAAATGAGAGTCTCACTGCTGACTACATCTTTGTAGTAGAAATCTAAGACCTCTTCAAAACTGAGCGGTCCTAGCTCTTCACCCTGTAATAGCACGAACCAAACTTCTTCAGACGTCTCGGTCATCTCAAGTCCCCTTTACCTATCAACTGAGTATCTCACCAACGGCGACGGTAGACAAGTCCTTGTGGTAAGTTAAGGCTGTCTGATGTGAAAGCGAACATAAGTCTACGTTGATTAGAGATGTTTGGTTCTGAAGCAGCGACCACAAAAACGAGGTCGCTGATTTCTTCAGGAGGAAGAGTAATCGTGATCGATGTATCAACCACTGTTGTGGTGCACAATTCATCCTGCGTAGAATAGATGCTTACACCATTAAGAGCGATGCTCGATTTTTGATGACTTGTATTAATAACGGCGTTTTTACAAGATAGAGAGGCTTGAATAGGCCAATCGATTGACTCGACGGTGGTGTTTTCAACTTGCACTTGTAGGACCATAAAGAAACCTTGTTGATCCACGTTGTGATTAAAACTTTGATTGATGATAAGTGCGTTAGATCCTCCTTGACCTTCTTGGGTCAGTAGACCGTCAAGTGTACTGAGATCAAGTTGTGAGGCGGTGACACCGGCAGTACTCCAAGCCTCAGTACTTAAGCCGCCAAATAGCTCAGGGTGACCACTAAAGAAATAAGAGCTGGCGCTTGAGTCATACGTCTCAAAGACCCGAGAGCGATAAGTGAATCTCTGAGGAAAAGTGGGGTTTAACGTCCTTTGTAACTCATTGATGATACCGCTGAATATTTCATTAGATGAGTTGATGTGAGTGTCAACATATCGCTTATTCGCAGCGTCTGTAGCCTCTGTTGGATCGCGGAGGTCGGTAATTGATCTCGACTCTCCGAGACTGAGATCTCGAGTGAATGTGATCATGTTTGAGGAGATATAATCGAAATTAAGTGTGAAATCATCAATTTGGGGTATCTCTGAATCTCCTGAATAGTTTGTAACTAGTAGAGACCAGCTCCCTTGCAAGTCTCGAGAAGGTTCTCTATTGAGTCGAGTAATATCGTTCCAATCGAGACCGAGCGGTGGTTGTTCTGCTGAGAAGTTATATTGGGCTGAGGTAAGGAGCTCTCCTAGTGGTTCATCAGTATGAGTGAGCAGGGAATAACGGTCACCATTGGGAGTGACTAAGGTGAGGTCAAGATGATGGATACCCGAAGACAATTCGATGCTTACACTGATCGCTAAAGATTCTAAAACGCCTTGATCAGAGAAGATCACTTGAGCGGCAGTCCACTCTTCACCAGGCGTGACTTGTGTTACATAGTCTTCAGCGGTGAGGCTAATATCAAAGCGATGAGACAAACTACTTGGATCAAAAGGAAGTGGGGGTACGAGCGCTTCATAGACAGGTTGGAAATAGTCATAGATTCCATCGGTATTCTCGTCTAGAGGAGCGCTCTCAGCGCTTAATGGGTCAGTCCCGATGAGTAGCTCAATAAAGTCGAGTGCCCCATCATTATCCATATCTTTGAAGTCGATCGGCCCCACCCATACTCCACTCTCATCGACCAGCGGTGTTGGCTCTGCCATTGGGCTTAAGCGATGAGCGAGTTGGGCGGTGCTAACCGCCGCGAAATGCGCACGATTGGCCTCTAAGTAGCCAATAATATTCGCTTCATCAGCCTCTAGGCGAGAGGCATTTACCTCACCGGTGGTGGCCACCGCCCCAATCCACTCTCCATCGGGACTGACAACCTCATCTCCATTCACTTGAATAGAGTTCGTCTCTACAGGGCCTCTCACGCTGAGAGCGACAGCCGCTCTGGGCGTTGAGCCTACCAGCTCTGTGGTAATGACTTCATGATTACCGTTATTATTGAGATCACATTTTGTGAAGAGACTGACACGGCCTATGAAGAGATCAGGGGTGAGAGGGGTTACGCCGGCTCCCAAAGTGACCGTAAAGCGTCTATCAATTACACTGACCGTCCTATCTCTCTCTCTAAATAGTGATTCACTTTGTTCATCAAGGAGATCAAAGGTGCAGTCAATCGTATTGGAGAGCTCCTCGATATTTCCCTCAAGTTGCCCTTGATATCTGAGTAAGAGTGGAGCTGCATCGAGGGTCTGCGCTTGTCCAGACGAGGAAGGATGAATAGCTAAGGATACGGTAAGTGTAGCGGTGACTAGTAGGGCTCTTAACCTCTGGGGTGAATAGATGTCTTTCAAAGTGTGCATAGCGAGATACCGGTTTTCCTATTTGTAGGTATTTAATGGTGTACACTTTAAGACAGCATTACTCGTGAGTACGAGGCTGATCTTTATGTAACTTTGTCTTTGATTTAGTGGAAGAATTCACTTTTTTAGAGTCATCTGTTGGGGCTTGAACCCACAGGTAGTGACCTCGTAATATAGGTTCTACATCGTTATAGGTTGACTGGATCTCACCGACAAATTCCAAGCCGAGAGTGCGTAGCTGAGGAGCACCTCCTTGATCCATGGGGATCATATCATCAGTGATCACCATATCGATACCAAAGTCTTCAACGACCAATGGTGAGCTCTGAGCATCTGTTCGGACGACAGGATCCGTCGAGGGTAACTCAAAATCCTGAGGGACTTCGGGGTAAGTTAAACGAGGAGAGTCAATACAGCCTGATAAAGACACGCTCACCATGGTAGAGGTGAACACAATGACCGACCATAAGTTCACGATGGTCCGCATAAACATTGGCAAACGGTAGCGATGTCTCATGTCATCCTCAGGCTAGGCCATGGGCGTTAATATCTAAGAGGGTGACTAATGCGCCCTCAGGTGTCTCTTGGTTAATCAAGTTAACCTCTCCATTCAAATACCACAAGCGATCACCGAGATTATCAATCAAGACTTGTCTCACAGACCAATGTCGCGGCTCTATGACAGTAATAACAGTGTTATGGTTCGCTCTCGCTTCCTGATTGAACAAGATCTCTTCATACTCTTTATAATAAGGCTTCATGACCAATGAGAGCTTGCCACTTGTCCATACTTCGCTAGGGAGTGAGTCAAGGTCTAATGAGGTGACATCGGGGTCAAAGTCTTCAGGGAACCTGATATGCTGAAGGACTTCAGCATAATCTTGACGGCTGAGCGCTTGTACGACCTGTCTCATCTGAGCTCTGATACGAGCATAGAAAGCTTTAGGATCTTCGGTTAAGTCTTGTCTCTCGAGGGTCACTTCATCAGAGTCCGCTTGTAACTTTTGCTGGAGCCGGGTGACCGCTTTATTACCAAAGCGCATCTTCATCCACGCCTCGAGGAGACTAGAGTCGGCGCGACGTAGTGTCGCTCGTAAATAAGCTATGATGTCATGTAGGGTGTCTGTCTGGCACATCTCAGGGACATTTTGAATGAGGGCTTTATACACAGAATTGAGATAACGAAGAACAAGACCTTCAGAGGCTTTAAGGTTATAAAGTTGGATATAATCTTTGAAAGTAGCGCAACGCATGTACATCTCGCGGAGAACGGACTTAGGACTTACAGGAGAGGCGAGTAACCAAGGTCTCTGCTCCACATATTGGTTAAAGGTCTCAAAAATAAAGTCTGCTTCAGGCATGGGGTGAGTAAGCTCTTCGATGATCTCTAGTCTCTCTTCATATTCAACACCATCAGCTTTAAGCTCTGATATTTTATCCTTAATGACCGTATCTCTTTGCTTTTTTAAGATGAGGCTAGGGTCTTCAAGAATAGACTCGACGAGGGAGACTAGCTTAAGCTCGTAGTCCTCGTCAAAGGGGAGGCGACCGATCGCATAGAGTAGATAGAGTGATAAAGGGTGATGCATTGAGAACTGGTCTTGAAGATCTTCAGCGATCTTGACTGTGTTCCCCTCTCTCTCGATGACCCCCGCTTTGAAGAGGGCGGTAAAGATTCGCTTTGATTCAAGAAGCAGCTCTCGTTGTCGCTGTGTGTCAAAAGGAGTGCGGCGAATAATCTTTACGAGTACTCCATACCCTCCACCTCTTTGAGCGCTATTTACCTCACTCTGCAACACGTTGATGACTAAACCGAAGTCGACTCTAAATCGAGGAATGAGTACTTCTGAGGGACTGTTAATAAGCTTCTCAAAAGTGGACTCCGACCAAGAGACTCGGTCCGCTGGAGCTGATTTGAACTTGAGCTTTTTGGCCTTTTGGGGAGACGCCTCTTTCTTTCTCTTAATCGCCGTGTTTTCAATGATCCACTCTGGCGCTTGAGAGATGACGAAGCCTTCATCATCAAAGCCTTTTCGGCCGGCTCTTCCAGCGATTTGTTTAAAATCTCTGACAGTCAGTAGACGATTCTTACGTCCATCAAACTTTGAGAGCTCATTGAAAACGACGGTACGTATCGGTACATTGATCCCCACTCCAAGTGTGTCCGTGCCGACGATCACCTTTAATACTCCCGCTTGAGCGAGGCTCTCAACCAATAGCCTATATTTAGGTAAGAGTCCGGCGTGATGAAGCCCAATTCCTGCAAAGAGAAACCTCTTTACATCCGCTCCATAGGGACTGTCGAGTCTAGTTCCCTTCACTTCCCTCTGAATGGCAGTCTTCTCTTCCTTAGAACACAGGTTTAGGCTGGTCAGGCTCTGCGCGATAGAAGCGCAGCCAGACTGGGTAAAGCTCACGACATAAATGGGCGCTCGCCTCAAGGTCAACAGTTCGGGGATCGTCTCATGCAGTGGTTGAAGATTAAAAGAAAAGTCAAGCGGAACAGGCCGTTGGGTCGATTGGACTAAGCTCACCTCTACTCCGGTTTGATCTTGTAAGTGATCGGAGATGTGCTTGGTGTCTCCTAAAGTCGCTGACATAAGTAAAAACTTAGTTTGAGTGAGCGCGAGGAGAGGTAGCTGCCACGCCATACCGCGGTCACGATCACCGTAGTAGTGGAACTCATCGATGATGGCATAGTCAATGCGACCTGCATCTCCTTCATTGAGTGCTAAAGTAGAGAGAATCTCTTGAGTACAGCAGATAATAGGAGCATCACGATTCATGCTCGCATCACCGGTGAGCATACCTACATTCTCGGCTCCAAAAGTTTTACAGAGACTAAAAAACTTTTCATTGACCAAGGCCTTAATCGGAGAGGTATAGACGGAGCGTTTCCCGTGGGCAAATGCCCAAAAATGAGCGCCTAAAGCGACCATACTCTTTCCTGAGCCTGTAGGAGTGTTCAAGATGACATGATGGTCGCTCATCACCTCCATAACCCCCTCCTCTTGAGCGGGATATAGCTCTAATCCTAACTCGATCGTCCACTCCATAAAAGCGTCAAAGGCATCTTCCATCGATGGGGATTTGGGTAGGGCTGTAAGGTGGGTCATGAGCTCTGTGGGTTGTCGAACCATCTGTCTTTGTCTTTTCTTTGGTAGTTTTAGAGTCTGTTTAGACGAGTATTAGCAGATGCCTGATGTTAGTCATAAATGGGATTAAAGAAAACATGAATGCGTGATCTACTGTGAGGGAGTGACAGACCGCTCAGGACATGTGAGCTAAAGAGAAATGACTAAATATGTTTGTTTAAGACATACATCAGAACTATTTTCAGATGAGGGGTTGTCACTGACTGATCGGGGTTTAGGGTAACCCGAGTTAATCTATCATTAATAAGCCCATTGGATTAGAGAAGACGTGTACCAGGTTAAGGTCATTTCAAGTGCTTTGATCTAGCGCATGTTTCTAAAGGAGTTTTCACTATGATTGTGATTCAAGGCGTTGAGAAACGCTATGGAGACCTTAAAGCGGTCTCCGATCTAAATTTCTCAATTGAGAAAGGTGAAATAGTCGGTTTACTTGGACAAAATGGTGCAGGCAAGACGACATGTATGAAGATTATTACCGGCTATCTTGAGCCGACAGCAGGTACGGTCACCGTAGATGGACTAGACGTCATCGATCAACGGACTGAGGTTCAAGATAGAGTAGGGTATCTTCCCGAGAATGCTCCTCTTTACCCAGAGATGCGTGTTGAAGAATATTTGTCGTTTATTAGTGAATTAAGGGGTCTAAGAGGGAAGGAAGCGCGAGAGGCGATCAAAGAAGCCTTAGAAGCGACAGGACTCACAGATCGTAGACGACAAGAAATCAGCACTTTATCTAAAGGCTATAAGCAGAGGGTTGGACTTGCTCAGGCGATTGTGCATAAGCCAAGTATTCTCATCTTGGATGAGCCGACGAACGGTCTTGATCCGGTACAGATTCAAGAGATTCGCTCGCTTATCAAAAGGTTAGCAGAAGATACCACGATTCTATTAAGTACCCATATCCTCTCTGAAATAGAGGCCGTTTGTCATCGGGTTGTGATCCTTATTGATGGTCAAATCGCCACTGACAGTACACTGAAAGAGCTCTTAGATATCTCAAGTATCAGGCTAAAAGTAAGAGCAGGCGATGAGGAGGGGGATGAGGAAATGTCAGAGGTTCTTATCACGACTCATGAGCAGATCGAGAGGGTGACTAGAATCGGTGAAAGCTCGGAGGGTTACCCCCTCTACAATATCACGATCAAAGAGGGAGAGGAGCCCAGCCTGCTAATCTCTCAGGTCGCCAAAACCTGTCTCAACAAGGGATGGTTACTCGGCGGGATCGATGTAGAGACTCAGAGTCTTGAGTCTGCCTTTAAGTCCTTAATGTCTGATCATGTTGAGCGGGCGCTCAACTCATAACTTAGCTGTTAGTCACAGGAGAATATAATGAACCTCAGCGGTATGTTCAGTATTATGAAGAGAGAGATCCGCAGCGCTTTTTTATCACCGGTAGCGCTGATCTTTATCGGGATCTTTCTACTCATCACCCTCTTCAGCTTCTTCACTCAGTCTCGCTTCTTTATTCGTGGGATCGCTGATGTCAGACCACTCTTTGAGTGGATGCCTCTCTTGCTGATCTTTTTGGTCAGCGCAGTGAGTATGCGGGCATGGTCTGAAGAATCTCGATCAGGTACCCTTGAGCTATTGTTAACTCTACCTCTAAAGAGCGTAGATCTAGTGCTAGGTAAGTTCCTAGCCGGATTGACGTTAGTCGCAGTCTCCTTAGCTTTGACCCTCCCTCTTCCGCTCAGCGTCGCTGAATTGGGTCCTCTCGACTTTGGGCCAGTATGGGGTGGGTATTTAGCTTCATTGCTATTAGCTTCTGCTTATCTCTCTATTGGTCTATTCGTGAGTGCGGTCACCGAAAATCAAATCGTCTCGTTGATGATCAGTCTCTTGGTGTGCGGCTTACTGTATTTTTTAGGGTCAGAGACATTGCTCTCTTTTGTTGGCCAGGAGGCCGGCGAGGTCCTCGCTGCTTTGGGAACAGGGACTCGTTTTGAGAGCATAGAGAGGGGTGTCATAGATCTTAGAGATCTCTTCTATCTCTTCTCTATTTCAGGGTTGTTCTTATACCTTAATACGATCGCCCTAGAGCGTAAGCGGATTGAGCGTAACCCTATTGGGAGAAGCTCAAGATGGAGTACGGCGATGCTCACTGTCGCTCTTCTAGGTTTAAATTTGTTATTCGCGAATCTACACCTCTCCGAGAGTCGAGCAGGGCGAATCGATCTCACAGAAGATCAACTCTACAGCGTCAGTGAGGTCACCGAAGAGGTGGTCGCTAGTCTTGGTGAGCAGATGACGATCACCGGCTACTTCTCAGAGAGGACTCATCCTTTACTCGCCCCGCTCGTCCCTCAGATTAAAGATCTACTCAAAGAATATGCGGTCAAGGGAGGAGATCAGCTAGAAGTTGACTTTATAGACCCTCATAGTGATGCAGAGCTTGAGGAGGAGATCGGCTCTCAATTCGGGATACGTTCGATCCCCATCTCAGTCGCAGATCGGTCAGAGATGGCGTTCGTGAATGCTTATTTTCATGTCCTTATCCAATATGGTGACGAGCATAAGGTGTTGAGCTTTGAAGACCTTGTTGACATTAAGCGAGACCACAGTAGTGACAGCGTAGAATTAAGACTCAAGGGTCTTGAGTATACCTTGACCAAGGCGATGAAGGGAGTGAGTCAAGAGTTCCTCTCCTTAGACGCTCTGATGGCGACAGAGCCCATCAAGTTAACGGCTTATGTCACTGCTAAAGAGCAGCTACCCGAGGGACTCTCGCAGCTCCCTGATACCTTGAATAGTATATTCAAAGATCTGAAAGAGAGAGCTGAAAAGAACGGAGGTTCATTGAGTATTAACTTTATAAATCCTGATACTCTCAGCGCCTCTGAACAGCTCAAGCTCTCTGAGGAGCGAGGCTTTATGCCGATTCAATTGATCGATGGAGGCGTGTATTGGCTCTATGGTCTCATCGAAGTGGGCTCTAAAGCGGAGTCGGTCTTATTCCTGCAAAAAGACCTCACCGAAGAAAACCTCACTCGTCTCATTGAATCCTCAATCAAACGTAGCGCCCCAGGCTTTAGGAAGACGATCGGTCTATTCACTAAAGTAGACTCTCCTGAGCATCCAGAGATGCCTTATGGCCAAGCTCCACCGCCTCCGAAAACAGACTATCGCCAACTAGAAGAGCTACTGAGCGCTCAATTTGACGTGAAACGTCTCGCTCTTAAAGATGAGCTTGTCCCCAGTGATATTGACGTCTTACTCCTCGGTAAAGTGGGATCATTAACCGCTAATCAGAGGTTCGCCATCGATCAATATATTATGGGGGGGGGGGCGGTGATCGCCTTGGCAGGTAGGCATGCTGTCGAGCCAGAGTTTATGGGAGAATCCCAGCAAATTCCTCCGACGTTTAAGGATGTCGAGCTCAGTGATGAGCTTTCTAAACTGCTCGCTCATTATGGAGTAAAAGTTGACTCTGGATTCGTCGCTGACGAGCAAGCTCTCGAGATCGTTTACCCTGTGAAGCAAGGTTTTAATCGCGTACAGATCACTCAGGCGAGTTATCCATATTTTATACAGGTTACCCGAGATCAGTTCGACTCTGCTGACCACTTAGCGCTCGCAGGTTTAAATTCTCTATCATTGCTATGGACGTCTCCTCTGTCCATCAGTGAAAAGCTACCCGAAGGAGTAAACTCTCAGGTTTTAATCAAGAGCAGTACACAAGCATGGGTCGACGAGAGCGGCGACTTGAGTCCGAGTATTAAACCTGGTGATAAACAGCGAGGAGAGAGCGCGCTAGTCGTCACACTCGAGGGGAGATTCGATAGCGCATTTAAATCAGTGCCAAAGTCTAAGGGGAAAGCTACTGATAGCTCGACCGGTGCTGAGTCAACCCATAAGGGTATCGAAGAGACCAAGTCATCCTCCTTATATACCGAATTGTCGCGGACCAACCGAGTATTGAAGAGGTCGGTGGTGGGATCGAAAATTGCGGTCATCGGCTCTTCTGAATTAGTCTCAGACCTTGGTCTGGGTGTAGGGAACTATTACAGCGGTTTATTTGGTCTACGTGGGGATTATGGAAGCGGTGTTTTGATGATACAGAACCTCATTGAGTGGGCGGTCGCTGATGAGAGTCTAGCCTCTATTCGTTCAGGGGGGCCTTCATCTAGGATCCTTCGCTCAATGACCAAGGAAGAGCAGTCAGAGATGGAGACATTTAATTATGCGGTCGCCTTGACCTCACTCTTTTTTATAGCGCTGATCAGTATATTACCACGACGCTTTAACGCTTAAAGTGAAGGGAGCATTTTTATGAAATTCAACGTTATTTTAACCGTTTTGCTCATTGTTCAAGGAACCGTCTTCCTCTTAGGTAGTGATGGTCAAGAGAAGGGTCGTCAAATACAAACGATCGCTCATTTAGTGAGTCCTAACACAGTCTTTAAACGCTCACCTAGTGGAGCTGATTTACAGCGTTGGTTTGATAAACGAGGGGTAAAACCAGGGGAGAGCGCTAGCACATATGAGGTTGAGGCTGACGAGGTGGCTATGGCTCTTAAGTCTCCTAAAGTAGACTTAAACCTTGCTAATCGCTTGGAGCTTGCGGCGAGCCTTGAACAGGTTAAGTCTCTTAAGATATCTGAGGAGAGAGACGAGGAGAGCCTCAAAGGGCCGACTTCCGTTACGCTGAGTCGAGCAGGGAGCGATTGGGTTGTAACCAGCGCTTCATCTTATCCCGCAGAGTCGATTAAGGTCACAAGTATACTCAAAAAAGTCCTTAATGCAGAGCTGAAAACAGTGATCGCTAGACGACCTGAAAACCATATGAAACTAAACGTCAGCCCGTCGAGCTTTGATCGTTTAGTTGAGATCGTGAGCGTAGAGAATACTTCGCTTAAGATGTATATAGGGAATGGTAAATCAGGTGCTTTGCATCTAAGAGTCGCCGGTGATGATCGAGTATATAGAGTTCGTGGCATCTCCACGTGGAGTGATCTCAACGCGAGCTCAACTCGCTTCGTAAAGACCTCTTACTTGAAGGTCGCTGAGGCGAATAAGGTGATGATTCAAGGACCGGGAAGCCGATCTCTTGAAGTGAGCAAGAGCTCAGATGTTTGGTCAGTGAGAGGAGTTAACGCTGACGACCTTGATCAGGATAAGGCCAAGCGTTTTGTTGATGCCGCTAAAGAGCTTATCTTAACCAGTGTGGTCGGCAGTGATCTACCTACTTATCAGTCACAATTTAATCAAGGTATCACAGTGGTTGTCAGCTCCGCGAAACAGAGCATCACTTATCAATTAGCGGAGACATCCAAGGAAGACTTTATTGCCCACTCCGAACAAAGTCCCTTCATCGTTAAAGTCGCCTCTTATAAAGTCAAGCCACTGCTCACCCAAAGTTTGGATGACTTCAGGACAGAGGCGTCAAAACAGAGAACTCAGGAGGCAAACCTTGAACGAGTTAAGGTCCCAACAGGGGCCATACCCGCTTTGGCACCGGCTCTAGCTCCGGCTCCAGCTCCGGCTCCGGCTCCGGCTCCGGCTCCAGCTCCGGCTCCGGCTCCGGCTCCGGCTCCAGCTCCGGCTCCAGCTCCGGCTCCTTGAATGACGGATTGATTTTTTTACGAGAGAACCTAGGTGCTACTATCGCTGTCGAAGTCGATTGAGCACACGAGAGGCGCTCGCTCCATAGATACTATGCCAGCGTTTACCTGTGAACCAAAGCCGGTCACGGAGAACGTCATAAGCGACACCATTACTCACTCCAATAAATGCTGTTGATCTGTTCTCTTCATCGGTCATAAGAGAAGTAAGGTCTAGTTTAGCGATGACTTGGCCTGTTTGTGCGTGAATGACCACGATCTCTGATTCTGGATAAACATTAGCAAAAATAAACTCTTCAACCCATTCTAGCTCATTGAGCTGAAAGAGCGGATGTTCTCTTTCATACACGTTGAGCTCTTTTGTGATCTCGATCAAGGGAGTGAGCTCTCTTTGAGGAGATAGCTCACTCTCTTCGATTGCCGAGGAGAGTGAGTCTTCATCGATCCATCTCAAGGTCGAGGAGCCATCACTGTAGAGGAGACCTCGCGCAGAGTAACTCATCCCCCACCCCTCGGTTCCGATGGTGAACCGCTTCACTTCAAGACCGCTGAGTGGATCGATGACGAGTAGAGCAAATGATCGCCATGTCAGCACTAACAGCCACTGTCTCCACAGAGTACAGCCCTCAGCGAATAGTTGATTCAACGGCCAAGACTCTACACTTCCTAGGACGAGATCTCTCTTGATCAGTAATGAGCCATTAACCGATCCTGAGGTTTGCCAGAGTGTGTTAGGGGCTGACCATGCGAGACATTGAGTTGACCAAGAGCGATCATTTGTGATCGTCTCATCGATAAGCGAGCTGAGCTCTATCACTTTGATCTCAGATGAGGGGAGACGTTCATCATCACAACCCATAGAGGTCAATGTGAGAGTCAAGAAAGTGAGTGCGTGAACGAGTGAACGGTAGCGGTAAGGATGGATAGAAGAGACGCGAAGAGAGTTTTCATTCTTGTCTCTCATCTCTTGTCTCTCATCTCTTGTCTCTCATCTCTCGAGATCTAGACCGATGGTGACTCGAGTATTTACTATGCTGAATGAGGAGGGTTTTTGAGAGCTTTCTCAATCTTGGCGCGGATTCTCTTGATTCGAGCTCTAATGGCGGTCGGCGTCACTCGTTCGTTGATCGCCTCTTCTGCGACAGACCAGCTTGCTGTCAGCATACGCTTTAACATAGCTTGCTCGCTTTTAGAGATCAAATCTTGGATCATTGACAGCTGGTCACGAGCCTCGATCTCTCTGAGTATATTAGGGGAGACTTGCTCTTCCATATTACGAGTGACTCCTGGCACGTAGTAATGGGCGTCAATGAGGCTATGTTTGTTCGTTCTATAAAGTTCATCCAGTGAGAAATTATGAACCATACGAGCAATGTATTTAATGAGCTTAAAACTCGGGTCTTGAATATTTAGTCGATGCATCTTTCCGGGGAGTTTTTTTGCATAAAATTCTTGGACGACATCAACTGCGACATAACGATTATTGAAGACAGCACGGGCGATGTGTAGCCAGCGTTGTTCATGAGCGATGATTTCATGGATCACATATTTACAATGAGAGCAATCAGTCACCTCAGGGTGATCTAAGCAATGAGTAGGTTTGGAGATTGTGTGAGCGTGAAGACGTTTTCTTTGTCGGGTCATGTAGCCTCTAGAGTCAATGGAATAAGCAGATGAGTAGAGAGGTGGGGAGTAAGGAGCCTAGGATCAAAGGAACGCGGGGAGGACAAGAAGAGCGTTTCTGGGGGGGGGTAGGGAGGGGTGAGTTATTGATATCTTATTGGTCGAGTGTCTGTCAAATTATTTTTAGATTTATTTAGATTTTAAGTAATAATGGTAATAAAGTCTGTCGAATTACGATGACTTATGCATGATGCTTTGTATGGTTTATCCAGTGTTGTCTATTTTTGATAATTTCAGCAATTTTAAGTGAAAATACTTTATGACTATATAACTGTTATATATAGCTTATGTTAGGTATTGTAGATTATAGAAAATAAAGAGTGACAAGAGCACGATTGGGCATTTTATCCAATCATTATATGACTTTTGCTTGATTGATGGCAGGCGGCCCGGTCCTGTCTCTAGCTTGAAGTACTTGAGTCATTTCATGCTTGACCAAAGCGGTGCTGAGAGATGAGAGTCGAGCGAAGATGGCAGAGGCCACCTCTCTGATTGCTGAGCTAGATTTGTATCCGATGAGCCTCTCCCCGCTTAAGTATTCAGGTTCAATTCTACCTTCAAGTAGAGCGAGTAGGCAGTCTATGTCGAATCGTTCGATGGATGTGAGTCATCAGGCTTGGGTAGCGTCAGGCGTGAGTGTGAGCTTAATCTTAATCTCTCTAGTTCATGAGAGATTGGGTAGATTATCATAGTCTCTTTCAGTAGACTTCTCCCAGTAGCTCACCCGAGGATCACTAAGAGGAGTCTCTATTGAAGTATTTGCTTATGTCTTGCTCACATCGTGTAAACAGTGAGTCTCTCAAGGTCACTCAGCATCTTAAGCGATCTCTCGAACGGAGAGGTCATGAGGTTAAGTTACATGATTGCGGTGCTTATCCCTTACCGCTTTGGGACCCTGATGAGCGAGGAGACCATTGGCCAACATGGCAGGCCCTTAAGCCTGAGTTGAAGAGCTGTGAAGGCTTGATATTGGTCACGCCTGAGTGGCACGGGATGGCTACCCCTCAAGCTAAAAACTTCTTCTTATTAGCAGGTTCAAGCCCACTAGCACATAAAGCAGGCTTAATCGTCTCTGTCAGCGCAGGGAGAGGTGGAGCGTACCCTATCGCGGAACTGAGGCTCTCCTCCTACAAGAACAGTAAGCTCTCTTGGATTCCTGAGCATCTCATCATCCGACAGGTAGAGAGTGTGCTCAACGAAGAGGAGACTCTGTCAGAGATCACGAAGTCTAATGAGAAGTGGATACGTGATCGAATCGATCATACACTTGAGCAACTAGAGCTCTATACGGAGGCGCTAAACTCTATTAGAGATCGCATTCCTCATGACTCTCGCTTTGGGTCGGGTATGTGAAGACTTACGCTTCAGCAGCAACTACAGAGGACTCAGCAGAGCCCTCGGTTGACTCAGCAGAGCCCTCGGTTGACTCAGCAGCGCCCTCGGTTGACTCAGCAGCGCCCTCGGTTGACTCAGCAGAGCCCTCGGTTGACTCAGCAGAGCCCTCGGTTGACTCAGCGCCCTTCTCTTCATCATTGCGGTCACGCTTACGAGGGCGTCGATCATTACTTCGCGTCTCGGCGACATACACTTCGAGGCTACCTCCATTATATGTCATAGAGATCGTTGAGCTAGCGTTTTCATCGACGCTATCAACATTTACGCTCATAGGGACGTCATTACTCTTTGTCTTGGCGAATGCTACAGCCTCAGCACGACCTTCGATGACGGTCTCTTCATCTCCCCAGGTAATCTTGAAGTTTGTTGGCTCGGTCATCTTTATCTCCTCCGGTTATATATGAGAAATAGACCGTCTGAGTAAGATTGTTCACCTACGTTTGTCAAGGATAACTCACTGAAGTCTGCACAAAGATCAGAAGTAGTAACCGATCATCAACGATAAGTTATTGATGTTATAGGTCTGACGAGAGAGAGGTTTGGGATTACCATAGGCCACCGCCTCTGTTTCGGTGGTCTCTACATCAGTGTCGGCGATATTGGCCATCCCTTGTGAATAGCGTAGCTCAGCCGATAAGAAGCCTGCTCCCTTAGAGAGAACAAAGTAGGAGCCTCCAGCGAGGACAAATCCATAGTCAAAGGTGCTAAAGGGGCGTCGGGCTTCATCGAGTACCCCATCATCTACCTGCTCACCATCGACGCTCAATAGCATCGCTCCATAGACACCACCCGCGATATATGGCCTGATCAGCTGACCTCTCATAAAGCGAGCGACGAGCATGATTGGGACTTCAATAAAGTCCATATATGTCGAGGTCTCTTTCATGGTATTGACCGCGAGATTGTAGTTACTCCGACCCTCGGCGGAGAAGTTTTTATTTTGGTATAGAGCGTCTAATCTTAATGACATTATATCATTTAAGCCCTTGTCAAAAGTAACACCAAATCCAACACTTGACCCTCGACTAGGGTCACGAACGAATGGATCTGATGAACGAGTACTATCGATCACAGCGAAGTTTCCATGTATCCGAAGACCAAAGAGACCATACTTGTTATTTTGCATCTGCCGATCCAAGCGCCTCGCTTGCTTCTTACGACGCTTACCTTTAGCGTCTACATCGGTGATGAGCGCGGTTTGAGTCAATGAGAGTCCTAATAGTAGGCTGAGCCCTCCCAACAATGTTGTGAGGCTAAACTTGCATTTGCCATTTGGTCTGTTCATGATACTTTCCTTCAGTTTCAGGTGTGGATAGAGGTTGATGAGCATCGTTTCTATAAGAGTTTTGTGCCTTGATCAAGGCGTTGTCAAGAGGCTTAAAGAGATGAAGCGAAGTCATTGAGGAGCAGAGCGTCATGTCGAGTCAGCATGTTGGATTATTCATTGATTTTGAGAACCTCATTTATGGTTTGGTTGATAAATATGGAGAGCAGGGAGCATTTGAGCTGTTCAAGGTTCATTTCCTGAGTGATTTCGCCGCTAGATACGGTGTGGTTTGCAGCGCTTATGCTTATGCTGATTGGCGGATTAAAGCGGTTAACCAATGGCAGGTGGACCTTTATGGTAGAGGGGTAGAGCTCGTTCATGTGCTAGGCCGTGGAGGAAAGAACGCGGTCGACATTAGAATGGCCATAGATCTAGTAGAGTCGATCTATACCCAACCTCTTTTAGACACATACATAGTGGTCTCGGGTGATCGTGACTTCTTACCGGTCATTAATGCACTAAAGAGAGCAGGGAAGAGGGTAATCGCGCTCTCTACTTCGAGAGCGATGAGCAAGGAGATGAAGAGGGTCTGTGACGAGACATCGAGTTATGAGAGCCTCTTACATGATCTCTCCCACTCGGTCACCACAGCGAAGCGTGACCCTGAAGTACTGCTTGATGAAGTGCTCAGTATCGCAAAGAGTTTTAACGGCGATGAGCTCACCGGAGCTCAACTCAAACAGCTTTTGTTACAGAGTCATAAAGGTCAATTTGTTGAGCGAGATTATGGCTTTGTATCTTTTGGTGCGCTCATGGAGCAGCTCTCCAAGCTCTCTCGGGAGAGAATCAGTGATGATGAAGGACAATTCCCACCGATCTTGAGCCTCATTAGACCTCCTCAAGGTGACTTGAGAGTGATGATCGTGGCAGATGCCGACCAAGAAACCGCGCTTCCCCCCAGCGCTCAAGAGTGGCAGGGGGCCCACGAGGTCCAATTAGCCATCGCCTGCCTTAAAGGATATCAATATATGCCGGATGCCAAGAGGCGAAGAGAGGTTTTAGAGGCTCTCTACACAGTCCTCTCTCCTACTCAAGGAGCATGTTGGGCAGAGGCGCTTGATGAAGTATGTCAAACGGTCGGTCTATCAAGGTCACAGGCCTCAAAATATCACGCGGTATTACTTCAGTCACAAGCCTTTATTCAGGTTGATCCACATGATGATAAGCCAGTGAAGCAGAGGACGATGAAGTTGATTGAAGGTTTGAGATCAGCTGAGTCTCTTATTCATCGCTATGAGCAGAGTATTCTTCATAAAATCATCTCTCGCAGAGGGCCTGTTTCTGATGAAGTCGCTGCTCAGGTTTTAGGGATAGACTGTGATCAAAATCAAACGTATCTCCAAGGGCTAATCAACGCTGCTTCCAACGAGGCATCCGAGCACGTGGATCAATAGTACGTATATTTAAAACATAACCATAGAGCTGAGTGTTAATGACTTCTGCAACTTTAGAGTATAAATATCCTGTTGATCCAAGCGTCGCTTGGGGTAGGGGCGTCGATGAGGTACAGAGAGCTCTGCAGTTGTCTTTAACACGGCTCCTTGAATTGAATCAGTTAGATATTGAGATCCCTGTTCGAGAGACCATTAGCCCTGAAGAGTTGTCTGAGGGTCTAAACTTAATGATCCCCGACCAACCCCAAGAGCTGTCTGACATCATAGATCATTTAGAGCAGATCATGGTGAAAACGCCGACGACCTCTAGTCGACGATTCTTTAATCAGCTCTTCTCCGGTAGAGATCCTGCGGGGTTAGCCGGTGACCTCTTTGCTGCTTTCGGTAATCAGTCGATATACACTTATAAAGTAGCTGCTCCTATCGTGTTGATAGAGGAGATCTTGATCCAGAAGATGGGCGCATTAGCAGGTTTCTCAAATGATGGAGGGAGGTGTGGAGGTATCTTTACTCCTGGAGGGAGTCTCTCAAATCTAGCGGCGATGCTATGCGCTCGTGATCAGCTTAACCCTAAGTGGAGAGATCAGGGATCGCTTAGAGGCCGAATCTATACCTCTGCTGAATCACATTATTCAGTGAAGAAAGGCGCAGGTATTATCGGTTTAGGTCGAGATCATGTTGTTAGCGTTCCCGTTAACGAACGCGGACAGCTCGATCCGGAAGCCTTGCAGGCTTATATTGAGCGAGATTTAGCTGAGGGTCATCAGCCAATGATGGTCATCGCTACGGCAGGGACTACAGTGAGAGGTACCTTTGATCCCTTTGTGGAGATCGCTGACGTCTGTGAACGATATACACTCTGGTTTCATATCGATGGGGCTTTTGGGGGAACCGCCTTATTGAGTCCTGTATTGGCTGATAATATGAGAGGGTGTGAGAGGTCTGACAGCCTCACTTGGGATGCTCATAAAGCTATGGGAGTCCCTCTAACGTGTTCGGTCTTACTCACTAAAGACGCTAAAGCATGTGAACGCTCGCTCTCGGAGAGCGCCTCATACCTATTTCAAGCCGATAGTGACCTTTTAAATCCGGGAACTCGTTCTCTTCAGTGTGGTCGGCGTAATGACGCTCTCAAGCTCTGGGGCGCTTGGCAGTTTCATGGTGATCAAGGTTGGTCTCGCAGGCTAGAGCGCCAGCGGAACTTAGCGCTGGCTCTGGCAGAGGAGGTCAACTTGAGGTCAAGATTTAAGCTCTGTGAGCCTCCTCCTTATCTCAATGTGTGCTTTGAGGTGCTCGCCGAAGAGGGTCAAAACCTGATCGATCATGAAGAGCTCTGTTATCAGCTACAGCTTAGCCAAGAAGCTCTTGTCGGTTATGCGAGCTTTAGTGGAGCGCAAACCAAAAATGAGACTGTAATCAGAGCAGCGGTCATTAACCCTGAATGTACTCTAGAAGATATCAAGAGGCTACTCGATTCTATCGAGAAGCTCGCCGCTCAAGTATAGTTCGGTCCTTGACCAGAGAGCTGAGTGACCTTGCAGTTCATAGTGGTGGATATTGAGGCGACATGTTGGCCACCCGGTGATGAGCGTCGTGGTAGGCAGTCTGACATCAGTGAGATTATTGAGATCTATGCCTATGTACTATCAGATGTTGAGGTTAAACCTCCATTTCACATGATTGTTCGCCCTAATCAGAACCCTCAGCTCAGCTCATTTTGCAAGGAGCTCACCGGGATCTCTCAACTAGACATCGATCGAGCACAGTCAAGTGAGAGCTTTATAGTGAGGTGGGAAGAGTGGCTTCAATCGGTGAGGGCGGCTAGCCCTAAAACGGAGCTAGAGATCGCGAGTTGGGGAACGTTTGATCAGGTGTTGTTAAAGCGGGCTTGGGGCCAATATAGACCCACCTCTCCTCCATGGGCTCATTTGGATATTAAGTTCCTCTTTGAGAGCTTTTGTAGAGCCCATCGAGGAGAGGATACGGACTGGTTTCAGGGTTGCTCATTAGAGCGGATATCGGGTTTGTCGTTGAGAGAAGCGATGAAGGCTATTCAGAGTGAGTTTACTGGTCGAGTTCATAGCGCACGCTCGGACACGATTGCCGCAGGAGAGTGCTTAAGATTTATTATGGAGGAGAGTCAAGTGACACCGAGAGAGGGTTCACTGTTATCTTTGATCGATCGAGAGAGGCGTAGAGGTGAGTCACTCGGCATCGATCGCCCAGCGTATTGGGGTGAGTCTGCGCGGGTATTTGCGCCTAATAAACAAGAGTTTCAGAGGATCGCCGCCCAGCTCATCAAGCGCCGTTTTATTCAACAGGAGAGCGAGACTGGAGCTCTTAGGCGAAGGAGAGCTCACTCGGAATGAGCCTGAGCGCGTGCCTCATCTCCTAGCTCTTGTATAAGTTGATGAACTTGAGAGGCGATTTCAGCCGCGTCCCCACTGAACTGACTCGGTGATGTAGGTTCACCCCAAAAAAACTCAATCGGGTCCGTCTTAGCGGCGTCTGATCCCCTCAGGCTCCACTCTCTCTTCACATCACCGCTGAGGCCGCTGATAAATAGAGGGAGGATCACCAAATCTTCTCGAGATTCCTCAAGAAGCACACCGACACCTCTCTTAGGTGGCAGGAGGGTGAAAGGGTCATCACTTTTGGATCTTTTTCCTTCGGGGTGAAAGCCAAAGCACACCCCATCGAGATTCATCAGAGATTTCATCTCGGCAGTGGTCACTTGGTTGAGCTGTTCACGGCGATTATCACGGAATACAGGAGGCCACATACACCCACCTGAAGCGATCAAATTGAGGATCACTCCTAACGGGCGATCATAGAAAAAGGGAGCCCTCACTGGGAAGACACTAGGCGCGCCGAGTCGATATTTAGTGAGATATCGAAGGGCGGTGATCCCAACATACATATCAAAGAACGTACGATGATTGCTCACGACCAAGAGGGGGGCTTGGCGGCTGATCTGTTGCAGGCGGTCAGAGTGATGATGTCGCCAACGGTGTCCGGTGACTCGTTTAAGAACAGGACAGGTGAATAGTCTCCCCCACCAGACACTGAACCAGCGAAGTAAGCCGGGGTGGTTGATTCGTCTCCCGATCGATATGGCGATTCTTTCTGTGAGGCTGAGTAGTTCACGAGGATATATATCGCTCAATGGGACTGAGGTCTCATTTGTCTCTCTGAGTGAGCCGCTCTGTTCATTCTCCACTTTCATTCTCCACGTTTGTGTTCCATGTTTGTGCTCCATATGTATACACAAGAATGTTCAGTCTGCGTTTTGTTGATGCTCAGTCTGTGTAGTCTCTGTATAAAAGAGCCTCTCTATATCAGCAGGTATATATCGGTTTACGGCCTGGTGAATCTCATCCCTTAGGGCCCGACGCTCAGCCCGTAATTCTATAATCGTCCGACGCGCTGTGATACATTTACTCCATACCCATAAGGTCTTCAAGAGCGCTCGTCCCCGTTCAGCGAGCTTCAAACACGCGAAGCCACTCAAGGCTAAGAGGGGGGGGACTAGCGCTGACCATAGACCCCATCCTGCATACCACACTAGGAGCCCTATCGCTAGATAGAGACCGTTGAGGAGTAGAAACCCTGCGATAAACTTGGTAGTAGCGATCACGTCTTTACGGGGGGCGATGACACGACTGCCATGGCCTAGTATGTACGCGATCGGGAAATGAAGCGGAGAGCCGAGGAGCGCCAAGGGGAGCCAAATGAGAGAGAGCGTGAGGTGGCGAAGAGATCTAAAAAACAACTTAGAGGCCTTTAGGTTTACGCTCATGTCCCTGTCTCTGAGCCCTAGCAGGAAGAGATGATCTTGATACGCTTGTACATGAGTGGCGAGCTGAACGACCTCCGGATGATGCTTAATCGTAGGATAATGAGTCGTGAATCTTCGAGCGAGCTCTACTCGCTCCTCGATAGTGATTTTAGATGGCTGATAGAGTCGTCTCACTGTATCTAAGAGCGTAATCTCGGCCCAACTCTCAGCGTTGATGGTAAGCGCTCGTAGATGCCGCTCCATGAGATCGGTTAAGGAGCGAGCGTTGTGTTCTTCGTTGTTGATGATTGAGATCGGTTCTCCAAATTGTATAAGAACCGAGCTCCTGAATCGATCGCGGGTGAGATAAGTGAGCCCACAAGGGATGAGCTTTATTTCGACCCCCTGACGCTTCATTTCTAGCGCGATCCTAGCAGCGCCAGTTTTTAATTCTGCTAAATGGGCTTGGTTATGGGAGATCCCCTCAGGGAAAATCCCCATCGCACCACCTCTCCTTAAAAGCTGATAGAGAGCCTCAAAAGCGCTCTCATTTTTGAGTTCACCTTGAGCTTGGTCCTGCCTCCTCTTTATAGGGACCGCCCCCATATTCGCGAGTAGAATGTTGAGGAGTGGCTTACTGAATAAGCTATCTTTAGCCATAAAATGGAGTTTTCTCTCTCCAAAGGCAGTAATCAAGGCAGGGTCAAGTAGAGAGTTGGGGTGGTTCCCAAAGAAAATAGTTGCTCCTTCTCGAGGAATATTTTCAAGACCGACAACTTCGATGTGTCGGTAAAAAATATGGGCGCTGAGCCGAACTAACTCTCTGATGAGATGGTAGATCAAGGGGACTCCTAAACAAGGTCGCTTAGATTCAACTTAGATCGTTGTAACCATGCCTCTTTTCCTTGCATCGGTAAAGATCAAACTGTGTACTGTATCTCTTTCCTTAAAAGAGATATAGACATCACACATTACCTTATAATGAAGAGTATACGTTACTTTATACAAAGGAGACCTCGAGATGAATATTGAGAGCCTTAGACGAGGCCGACCTCTGTGGATTCGCTCCATTCCTGCTATCGCTTCACTGACACTCTTAATCATCGTCCCCCTTTGGGGCTGTACTGATGAAGTAGCTGATATTGATAGAGTGCAGCCGCATTACCTCAAAAAAACCAACCTAGAGGGGGCTTGGTATGCTCGGCAGACTGTTGTTGACCATCCTAGCCACATCTCATTTGCTTTCAGTGGCTTAGAGGGTCCATTGGAGAAAATAGAATGGGAGGTGCGTGAGAATCAGTTGATCGCTAGGAGAGCTTACGAGCCAGTGCCGGGCTTAAATAGTCAAGCGAGCGTCCCCGGTGGAGAGCTCCGAGGGAATCCAATTGCAGTGTATCCGATCACTGGGCACTTTGACATTATCCGCAACTTTAACCGAAGCACCGGTCAGCAGAGTAATGTTATTCAAGAAGATCAGAGCCTTAAGCCTTGGCATGAGCGAGAGTATATGCGGGTTGATTGGTCGCAGAACTCTCTAGTCGGTACTCTAAAGCTCTTCGAGATTCAGGTCTCTCCCCGCTCCTACCTTCAGCCCGAAGAGGTAGACCGTTGGTTTAGAGAGGATGAGGCGGATAATCCTAATCATTTACAGGTGACCCCCAATTATATCGCGGTGACCACAACAGCGACCCTAAACGATAGCGGCTATGGCTGCCTTCTCAATTATGTGAGCCCTACTCTAGGTGGTATACAGTGTCCTTCGGCGGAGGCTCTTTTACGCTCTGCTTTCATGAAGATAAACCCTGAAGAGGAACGTCAATTTCAAGCGAAGAGCTACTTAGATCGTGAGCTTCTTGAGGATGACTCCGGGAATACCTTAAGGTACACCGAGGTGAGCGTAGGTCCTGACCGAGCGTCCACAGCAGAGGTCGCTTGTACTCCGGAGCTCTTAGAAGCCCTCGAAGGAGAGGTCGAAGCCGATGACTGCCAAGAGCTTAAGTGGGATCATTTTGGACGTTTTGGATATTTTCGAACGGAGCGTCGTCGTTATGATCGTCGAGTAGGAACTAATCATGATGATAATCGAATCTACTTGGCTAATCATCATCAAATTTGGGAACAAACCGAAGACTCTGATGGTGAGATGATCCCTATGGAGAGGAGGTCATTGAGGCCTGTGATCTATTATCTTAATGCTCACTTCCCTGAAGACCTCCAGCAGAGCGCGGTGAAAATCATGGAGGATTGGGATCGATCATTCATGGGAGCGGCGGTCAACGCAACTCGTCGATCAGAAGAGCAGCTGCGCGTCGAGTTGGCAGAGCGGGCGACCCTTAGAGGAGAGCGTGCGGTCTACTTAAGAGGCGCAGACGGAGAACGAATAGGTGCAGACTCTCTGTTTCAAATTCGGGTCAATAATTGCTCCTATGAGGGCATTGACCTCTATTTGAGTGATTATCCAGATTTAAGAGAGGTATTGAGTGACCTCCCCTCGGCAGGAGATACCGATCAAATGCAATCAGGTGAGCTTGAAAGAGCCTGTTCTCTGCTCACTTACCACTCCCAAAGACAAAACTCTGAAGATCCCTTTTTGTGGCAGCAGATGGGTGATCCACGCTTCTCATTCTTATGGTGGATTGTCGAAGACCAGCCGAATGGACCACTCGGTTATGGGCCCTCCTCCGCAGACCCCGAGAGCGGTCGGATCATGAGCGGGAACGCCTATATTTATGGGGGAGCGGTCGATCGGTATGCGCGAAGCGCGACAGACCTCGTTCGTGCGATGAATGGTGACCTGTGCGAAGAGTTTGGTCTCGAATCAGGGGATATTTCATGCGCCATACGAGGTGAAGACTTTAAACAGTGGATCACTGAGGGAGCGTTCTCAACCACCCAAGCGAAGCCGATCAGTGAGGCCTTTAAAGACTCACTCTCTCAGCGGCTTGGGTTACACTTAGGAGACTCTATCGGCGGCGATCAACCTGCGGATGCGGTAGAAGCGATGAGACACCTCAAGCGGAGATTCAATCGCCCTCATTCCCATGATCGCCTTATGGATTATGCGGAGCGAGGTGGAGAGAGCGCTGAAGTGTGGATTGAACATCTAAAGAGAGACCCCATGATGCGAGCGAGGTTGCTGACACCAGAGATGATTCAACTCGTGAATCCGCTCTTTGGACTCGACCCACAAGAAGAGCCCAGTGAAGAGGTCATTGATTATGGGCTCAAGATGATGCTCGACCCCCAAAAGACCTTAAAGAACAGAGATCAAAATAGGCATTATCTAGCGGCTCATAACGTCCTCTTGGGTGAAGAGATGGATCCTTCCATTATTGGGCAGGCTCTAGAGCTAAAAGATAGGCCGCTAGAAGAGATCTACCGTGAGTTGAGAGAAGAGATCTTTGAAGCGGTCGCCTTACATGAAATCGGTCACACTGTGGGCTTAAGGCATAACTTTGAGGCCTCTTTTGATGCTCTCAACTATCAAGATGAGTTTTGGGAGATTCGCCGATCAAGCGCTCCCGAAGATTGGGATGAGGAGAGACTCCCTGAGTATCGATATGCCTCTATTATGGATTATGGAGCTCGGTTTAATAGTGATACCAAAGGGCTCGGTCGATACGATGATGCAGCGATCAATTATGTCTATGCCGGTTACGCGCAAGTGTTTGATGATGGCATCGATGTACCGAGCTCTCTCTCCACTTTGTTGAAGGTTAAAGACTATAGTAAGATCCCTGACATGCTCGGTGGAGAAGAGGCGATCAAACAGCGAGAATACCGCCCTGTAGAGAGCTTAATGGAGGAGAGGCTAGAGAGCATCCTCACCAACACACGGCTTATCTTGGAGGACCGAGATCAATCAACACAAAATTACAAGGTAGATCGCACCGTTCCTTACGCTTTCTGTAGTGACGAGTACCGAGGCGACCTTCGCTGTCGCACCTGGGATGAGGGCGCTAATCATGTAGAGTCCGTCAAGAGCGCCTTCAATCGCTTTTGGACTTACTACTTCTTCGATAATTATCGGCGCGGTCGAGGTGAAATCGCCTTTCAGAATGGTTTCTTTGGACGAATCTCTCGAGTAATGGAGTACCTCGTTTATCCATGGCAACATTATGTGTTCTATGATCAATACGACCTCGACGTGCGAGATGATCTCCTCAGCGCTTCAATGATGGGATTAAATTTCCTCAATGAGGTGCTCGCCGCTCCAACGCCTGGTTACTATTGCCGATACTTAGCTGAGAACTTTTATGTTCCTCGCGGTTACTTAGCTCGTCCGAGTGATGAGCTCTGTGACCTCTATATTCCCCAAGGTGTGGGACGCAGTATGTATCTACAGTTCAGTAATGACTATCTCTATAAGATTAATAGCTTTGGTGCTTACTATGACAAGCTATTCTTAATGCAGACATTGGTGATGAACTTCACGAGCTTCTTTAAGGTCGTTGATGGGTCAGATCGGCGACGATTCAATATTAATTTCTATCGAGGCTTCAAGCGTGAAATCGTCAACCTTGTCCGCAATCTTATCTTCTCGGCTCTCCCCGCCTATTACAGAAGTGGAGCCTCTAATGTGCCGGAGATGAGCACTTATCGCGCTTCTAATTTCCATTATAGGCTCGATGATGAGGGAACGCCGAGACCGGTCCCCATGATTGATACCAGCGAAGCGCTAAAGCCGCTCATCGGACCTGATGCCCTCCCCGAGAGCCTAGAGGAGATCAGAGAGGGAGCGCCGCGTATCTTCGCGCCGGTCCCTTATAATATGATGAGACAAGGGACCATGTTGGCTTCGATCTTTAACTCTTCTACCGATGATGAAGAGACAGACATGATCGATTATCTCACCATCGAAGAGGTGGGCTCAAGTGATGAGCGTACCTATGATGATGAGATCGAGGTGATCCGCTTTACTGATCCTTACACGGGGACGATCTATGCTGCTGCGCAAACCTATGATGGGTTTTCTATCGGCGTAGAGATCTTGAGAGAAGCGAAGGCTTATCATGAAGGCCCTTGGCAGAGAGCGTATGACCAAAGAGAAGAGTTCCCGGGAGAGTCTGCTTATGAAGAGCAGTTCGCTAATCGGGAGTTCATTTTGCAGCAATACATTGAGTTGATGAATGACTTGCGTGAGATGAGGATGTTTGTCGACATGAGTCGCAGCCAGACAAACTTCAGCGCTCAAGGGGAGGTTACTCCATGATCGACCGAGCACAATTTCGTTTTTTCATCCCCTCCCTATCCGCTAGAGTACCTCACGTTGAGCAGAGCCCTATGAGAGCCATCGCTAATCTTTATTCTTCTTTCACCTTATCTCCAAGAGCGACGTTGCTCTCTATCACTTTAGCGATGTTCAGCTTCGCTTGTGCTGAGCGAGCGCCTGAGGTCAACACTGTTCAAGCAAACTATGTCGACAAGTCGATCTTTACCGGAGAGTGGTACTTTCAGCAGACAGTCACCGATGTGTCCCCCGAGGGCTCCCTCGGCTTCGCTGGTTATGAGGCCTCCCTGGAGAAGATCCGCTGGGAGCTCTCTGAAAACACCCTTTATGCTTTACAGAGCTACGATCCAGTCCCTGGTCTCAATGAGAGTGAGGCGCGACCTGGCAGTGGAGAGTACGCTGATGGAGTGATCGCGGCCTACCCCATCATCTCTCACTTTGATATTCGACGTACTTATAACTCTTCTACCGGGGAGGCGAGTAATGTCTTGGAAGAGAACACTGCTGATCGTCCATGGAGTGAGCGAGAGTACATTCGCGTTGATTGGGGAGGGAATCGGATCAATGGACCGGCGGGCATGTCTTTTATACTCAGTAATAGCGCGAGTCCTGATTTTATCCGAGATCATGAGAGAAATGATCCCGATCATTTAATCATTGATGAGGATCATATTCAGTTTACTACTCAAGGTGACCTCAGGGATGGAGGACGCACATGCTTCTTTGTCTATGGAGTGAGCACTTGCGGTGATGCTGAAGTAAGAGTACGCACCTCGATGTATAAAGTTAAGCCCGAAGATGAAGAGGGTTTTGAGCCGATCGTCTACCCTGACTTTCTTCAGCTCGCTAAACTGAAGACCTCTAATGAGCCTTGCCCTCATCCTGAATATTCTACGGAATTCGTTGCCGAGTGCGACTATATTCGCACAACTTCTTTCGGTTTTGGAGAAGAGGGAGCCTCAGTAAGTTTCGCTTGTACTCCGGAGTTCAACGAAGCGATTAACGATGAGGTCGTTGGATACTCCGGCTACCTAAGAGATGACAGTTGTGGGATCTCTCAACTTCCGGTCGCCGCTCGCTTTGGTTATTTTAGGACCGAGCGTTTCGCCTATTCACGGCAACTTGGAGGCGCTCATGACAGCAGTCGGCTCTTCCTCGCTAACCATCACAATATTTGGCGAGATCGCGAACGGACACACCCTAAACCCATTATTTACTATACCAACCCAGGTTATCCTGATGACCTCGA
This sequence comes from uncultured bacterium, assembly GCA_943788935.1. Lineage (GTDB taxonomy): Bacteria > Myxococcota_A > Bradymonadia > UBA7976 > VGTA01 > CAKZRU01. The sequence continues at coordinate 189,940 of CALSSE010000007.1, forward strand.
AGAGATCACTTCACAGCTCAGTAATCAATGGGACACCCCCTTCATCACCGCGGTGAAGTTACGTACAGGTAAATCTGAGCAAGAGATCAGAGAGCAGCTCACTGCAGATGCTGAGTCGATTCAAGTTAAACCTTGGATGTTCCTCTCTGGTGATCGTCTGCGCGCAGGCGCCATGTATCAAGTTCGGAGAAACTCATGCTCACCCGAGGGGATAGAAGATTATCTTAAGCGCTTCAGCGATGACCGAGTCAACTCTGCTCTATTAGAAGACAGCGTTGATGAAGCGACTGAAGGAGAGGGGCTCAAGAGAGGTAATCTCCTCAAAGTGTGCGCCGGGCTGAGATATACGAGTCGTGAGCTCGCTTTAGAGCCTTATTTTACTTGGCAACAGCTCGGTGATATCCGCTACAGCTTTGTGAATTGGGTGTTTGACCCTCAACCCTCCGGTCCACTTGGTTATGGTCCCTCGGCGGTTGACCCAGAGACCGGACGGATCTTAAAGGGGAACGCTAATGTCTATGGAGCTGCTGTAGACACCTATGCGAGGAACGCTGCTGACATTGTCCGAGCGATGAATGATGATCTTAGCTTAGATGCCCTCCTCTCAGGAGATCATTACAGCTCTTGGTTAGAGAGCAGCTCGGGGGTAAACCTCTCGGAGCGGTCATCAGCCCTCACCGTTGGGGATTTAGAGACCGATGATCAGGTCACTCAGTTTGATGTTGAGCAAGCTTATGGAGCATACCATGACCCACAGGGGCGAGTCGACCTCGGCCAGCTACGCGCTCACTTAAGACGACGCCTCTCTCATCCGGTAGAGCATGACCCATTACATAAGATGAGTAACCTTCCCCAAGAGGCAGAGGCCCGTCTAGAGATGGTAAAGCAGCATCCACGCGTACGGGAGATGGCGGAGAGCCATGATCGATTAGCTCTCTTGAAGCCCCTCCATGGTCTTCAGCCAGAGGATGAGCTCAGTCCTGAGGTGAGAGAAGCCGCTGTAAACACTCTCATCGATCCAAGAGAGAACACCAAGAGAGATGAGCAGAGGACTAAATTCTTTGCCGATCAAAATATGCTGATGGCAGACTTTGTAGATGACTCAGTGATCGGCTTAGCCCTCGACCTTAAAGGTGTGGATGCCGACGAGGTATACCGTATCTTGAGAGAAGAGATCTATCGAGCGGTGATGCTTCATGAGATCGGTCACACTCTCGGGCTCACTCACAATTTCTCGGCGAGTTTTGACTCTCTCAATTACCCAGATAAGTTTTGGGAGATTTACCAAGAGAATGAGACCGATGATGCTAGAAATAGAGCTCGAATCGATGAGTATAGATATACCTCTATTATGGACTATGGCAGTCGCTTTAATTCAGATATTCATGGTCTAGGTAAATATGATCACGCAGCGATTCACTTCGTTTATTCTGGAGAGATGCAAGTCGAAGAATATACGGCAGATGTACCTCCCTCAATCGATTATGAGGCGCTCGTTAACGGCTATGAGTCTGTTCCAGAGCTACTCGATGGAGACCTGTCAAAACTCCAAAAACGTCGTCATCGACCTTTAGCCGAGCTCTATGAAGAGCGAGTCAAAGGCTTCTTGAATAATAGTCAAGTCGTCGCTGATGATGTCCAAGGCGCCCTCGCAGGAGCGGGATATGACACTGATGCCGAGCCATTACCGATCGGTGAGCTCTACTATAATGATCGAAGTGTCCCCTACAATTACTGTGCTGATTTTTATAATGGTAACTTAGACTGTAAGACCTGGGATGAAGGCGCCTCTCACATGGACGTCGTTCAAGGTGCGATTCAAAACTACTGGAATTATTATGTATTTAATAATTATCGCCAAGGTCGAAGTGAGCGCACATTCCTCAACGGATACTTTGGTCGTGAGGCTCGACTAGGGAACTATATCAGCTATCCTTTTCGGTACTATTATTTCTATCAAAACTATGATCTTAACCTGCGCTTAGACCTCTATCGAGCAGCGGTTAGCAGCCTTAACTTTATCTCTCAAGTACTCGGAGCGCCACAACCGGGTAAGCATTGCTATGATGAGCAGCAAGATCTCTACCGCCCCGCTTATGTATTCGATTCAGAGTTGAGACAAGAGGCCTGTGAGACTGCGGTCGAGATTCCCTTTGGCGTTGGCCGACCCTTTGAGCATGCCTTCAATGACGAATATTATTATCAGATCGATCGTATCGGCAGCTTCATGAGTAAAGAGAGCTTACTCTTCTACCTCACCGATACTTCGAGTCAGTTCTTTAGAATCAGTAATATTGGTGACACTCGCGCCTTCTCGATTGGATATTATCGCATATATCAAGAGGCTATGGTCGAGCTCATAAGAGATCTCGTGATCGCTTGGGTTGATGATGGCAAGCCAACTTATAACCTCGCTAGTGACACCACTGGAGACAGCTTCAATTATCTAGTAGATAATGAGCAATATATCCCTAGAGCGATCGCTGCAGCCAATCAACTTGGGCAGAGTGATGAGGAGAGAGCGGCTACCGCTAGAGTAGAGGCCCCTATCAGTTACAACATGGTCTGGACTGGGCTCCTCTTGAATACGATCTTTAATACATCTACCTATGATGGTAGACCAGACTTTGCGGACTATATAACGATCGCCGAGGCAGGGACCGGTGAGGATCGAGAGCTTGACCCAGAGCGGCCAGTGATCACCTTTACCCATCCTCATACAGGTGTGATTTATCGCGCTGCTCAAATGCTCGATGAATTATCTATCGGCTATGAAGTTCTCCGTCGCGCTCAACTCATGGTCACTGAAGAGTGGTTACCAGCACAAGCTGCGTTGGAGTCTGACCCTGAAGATCCTCAGGCTCAAGATCGTTTCTCCGAAGCTCAACGAAGGCTCGGACGATATCATGATCTGATTCAAGATTTGCGGATGATCAGAGATTTAGTTGACTATTATAACGATTAAAGCGTTTTCAATATATAGTCTATCTCAATCCTCAACCTTGTCTTGAGTCATCCACCTTGATCGGTGTGTGACACAGCCATTTCGTGCTCAACCTCAGAGGTCTCTCCGCTTGCTATCCCACCTCAGAATTCAAAATTTTGCGATTATAGAGGAAGAGGAGATCGAATTTGAGCCGGGCTTTACCGCGCTCACCGGTGAGACAGGGGCGGGGAAGTCAATCATCCTCGACGCTATGAATTTAGTCTTAGGAGGACGGGCGAGTGTGGATATGGTGAGAAGAGGTGAGCTCAGAGCCGAGATCATCGCCTCTTTTCAGCTCGCTGAGGAGGAGGAGGAGATGCTAAACGCTAAGCTCATCGAGCGAGGCCTACCCCTCTGTCAAGCATCTGAGCTTAAGATCAAGAGAGTAGTGAGTATCAACGGCAGAAATGTTGCCCAAGTGAACGCGGCGCGGGTCTCAATGGCCACCCTGCGTTTAATCACCGAGGGTCTAATAGAGGTGGTTCGTCAGCATGAGAGTTATACCCTCCTCGACCCTGAAGAGCATCTTAATCTCCTCGACTCATTCGGTGAGCATAAGAGTGAAGTCATCGCGCTAAGTACCGAAGTTGAGTGCTGGCGGGCGCTTGAGCTTGAGCAGCGAAAGCTAAGGAGTACTCAAGAGGAGCGACAAAACAAGATTAAGACATTACAGAGTCGTATTGATCATATTGAAAGAGTGGGGCCTGAGCCTAATGAAGATGATCAGGTTGAGAGAGACCTACGTCTGCTACATGCCGCTGAACAGCTCCGCTCATGGGTCGATGAGGGTGTCCACTCTCTATATGATGACCAGAGCGCAGTGCTTAGTCGTCTAGATCGCTTAAGCGCTGGTCTTGAGCCTCTCGTTCATGTCGATGATAAACTAGAGGGATTTTATGAGGCACTACAGCGCGCCCACATGGAGCTAGACGAACTCACCCATGATCTCCGGCGCTTTAGAGGGGATATTCCTCATGATCATAGCACTCTCGTTGAACTAGAGACGAGGCGAGCTCAACTCGAACAGCTTAAAGATGAGTATGGGCTCAGTTTAGAGGATATCCTCGACCAAACAGAACAACTGAAGAGTGAACGTGATGCGCTTGAGAATTTGAATCTCAGAGTTCAAGCCGCCGAAGTCGAGGCACGTGCTGCGTTAGCGGCTGCAGAACTCAGAGCTAAAGCCTTATCAACACTTCGCCGAGGACTCGGCGCTCGATTAGCTGAGGAGATTGAGTTAGAATTACAGCATCTAGGGATGGCCCAGTGTCGGTTTCAGGTTCAATTCTCGGAGGGGAAGCTCAACGAGAGAGGCATCGACAGAGTTGAGTTTCTCATCTCACCTAACCCTGGAGAGGGTTTTAAACCCCTCGCTCGCATCGCTTCTGGTGGAGAACTCTCTCGTCTAACCCTCGCCTTAAAGGTAGTCTTAATGCATAGCGACCGTACCCCTACTTATATCTTTGATGAAGTTGATAGCGGGATTGGGGGAGCTGTGGCGGAGGGGGTAGGGATTAAGCTAAAGAGGATCTCCCATAGTCGGCAGGTGATCTGTATTACTCACTTACCACAGGTCGCTTGTAACGCTCATCGCCACCTGAAAATCGCTAAAGTGCTCCTCTCTGATCGTACCTTTAGCTCTATTAAGTCGCTCACTGATAGGCAGCGTGTTAGGGAGGTCGCACGTATGCTGGGGGGCCAAGACCTCACTGAGACAACCCTCGCTCATGCCCAAGAGATGGTGGCGCGAGGTAAACTATGAATCAACGGTGGATGACTGATCAATTTCGAACATGGGCCGCTTTGGAGGATGGTGGACAAGAGTTCTCAGGTGAAGATTCGCCGAAAGTCACCTTAGAGTATCACGGTGGTGACAAGATTCACCTCTCACTGAGCGCGCCTTGGCTACAGAACCCATCACCTTCTTCTCCGAGCGGGAGACTGTGGGGTCTCTGGGAGCATGAGGTCGTCGAGGTGTTTATCAGTGGGCCAGAGGAGTCTTATCTCGAGCTGGAGTTTGGTCCTTTTGGACATTATCTCGCTCTAGGTTTTAGAGGACGAAGACAACTCGTTACCGAAGATTACCAGATCAACGCGCTCTCTTTTTGGAGAGACCGAAAAGGAGCGCGATCTCCTCAAGGTGAACAGGAGAGACCGAATCGCGGTCAACGACTCTTTTGGGGAGCGCATTGTGAACTGAACTTATCGACTCTCCCTCCTCCATATCGAGCTCAGCCAAGCGGATGGGGAGTCAACGCGTTCTGGTGCTTTGACTCCATAAAGACTGAGAGCGCTCGGTTTTATTGTTGCGCTTCACCGCTGCCCGGATCGAGCCCTAACTTTCATCAGCCCCAGTATTTTCCAAAGTGGTCGCCAGAGGGACTTAGTGATACTTTATATCAATCATGATGAGGAACGTTAATCATGAAGAGAAAGCGTTAAGATGATCGATGAAATAAATAAAACTCAGCCAACGAGCGCCCGATCATTATCACGTGTGTTTATCACTTTAACTTTGGCGCTAATCGTCTGTTTCGGGGCTTTGCTCTTCTTGACTCGTCTAAGCGCTGAACGAATCCCTGTATTTGATGAGTCAGACACCTTCATCTCTCTTAGCGAAGTTAAAGACTCGGTTATCCCTTCAGTCTTCAGCTGGCTTTATAGCAAACAACTTGAGGAGCGTTCGATACGCCTTGATATAGCCTTAGTTAATCATCTGAAAGAGTCTAGACTTAGGCTACTAAGAGGCATTCATGACGCACCGCTCTCTCGCTCCCCATTAACGTTAATCCATGAAGACCGAGAGCTGATGACCCTTCAAGCTCAGACCTTACAAGTTCGGCAATGGCTTGACTCCGGTCAGTTCATGATCGAGGCTCGCAAAGGAGCTGAGGTAGAGTTACTGTGGAGCGAGCAGCTACTCGTAGCCCTTACCCAGTGGGTTAAGCCATTAGAGGCTCTATCGACTGCCGATCAGCTCAAAGCGGTGGGTGGAGAGTCCGCTCGATCGATTATCTTGATGGCAGAGGCGGCTCATCAAAAAACATCTCTTCCCCTTGAGCCGAGAGTCAGGTCAATCCTTGATCAATATCACCTCGCATGGTATCGCCATTGGGCAGAAGAAGCGCTCCGCGAGCTCTCTGAACCGCCCTCCAATATCTTAAATGAGGGGCCAAGAGAGAGGATTATCTTTGAGCGTCTTAAAATCTTAAAAGGCCTCTATCAGAGTCTACAGAAACTCTCTGAATCACTCGCAAACTTTGTCTACTTTAAAGTCTTACGCGCTAATGAAATGCACTGGAATGACCTGTGGCGTTTGATGACTCAAGAGATTAAAGAGGCCAGTGATGAAGAGAGACGTCTTAAAACGCTCTTTCATTTTGGGGATCGTTTCGCGGTGTTAAATCAGCTTCGAGGAGCGCTCGATGAGAAGAGTGAAGATCCATCGTTACTCCCTAAAAGGGTTATCGAGGCATGGCGTAAACAATTCACCTCAGTGAGTGATATTACCTTCGCCATCACCCTACAGCAGATGGGGTTAAAGCAGAGCTCACCCCGGGAGGATTTAGAGAAAGTGTGGTTTATACCACTCTTGGAAGAGAGACGAGTTCGAGGCATTGAAGCGGAGCTTAGAGGCTTGGTTTTGAGAGATCTCTTAAAACAATATTTAGGGGTCAACGCGCTGACTAAAAGTCAGCGCTTAAGGATTCGAGATCAGGTAAAGTCGCTGCGAGAACTCGGTGGAGATGATCAAAGTTGGACCCAACGACTCCATGAAGTGATAGGGCTTCTAGAGCCATCATGGCGATCTCTACGGGGGAGTATTGACTGTCGGGAAGAAGAGCTTGATATCGGTGATTCTTGGCGAGACTTAGGCGCCCTCGATCGCTTATCACCTTCTCTTTATTTAGTATCCAAGACGGATCGAGCGCTCCTCAGTCGACGAGTTGGTCGAATCTATTGGAGCGCAGAACGTCATCAAATATTAAAAGTCAGAGTCTATGATGAGGATAAAATAACCGATCCTGACTTACTCTTTATTGCGCCGATGCCTACTGTTTTACAGATGATCCTCGCTCAACCTGTCAAAGCTCATGGCTGTGAATATAAAGTAGAGCTTTTAAATACTGAATCTCTAGCGACTTGGTTACGAGATTAAAGAGTGGAGAGAGATATGATCTGTGAACTCTTAATTCTGCGCCATGGAGAGGCGAACCTTGAGGGGACCACTGATCATGAGCGGTCACTAACACAAAAAGGTATCGCGCAGGCGAAAATGGCTGGACAACGTCTCCGTGAATGGCTCACAGCTCTCGACACGTCTAGCTCAAACAGAGAGGTGCTCATTATTGTGAGTGACGCCCACAGAACCCAAGAAACATGGGCTCAGGTGCGTGACTGTCTCGATGATGATGAGGTCCGAGGGTGGACGGTACGACACACTAGAGAGCTCTATTTAGCCTCTGTTGATTATCTGTACAGCCTAACGCTTGATGTCTTTATGGAGCCATATTCTGCTCAGTCTTTCTCTCCTCCTCTTTCTAATGAGGTCTCTAACTCAGCGCGAGTTTTAGTGCTCATCGGTCATAATCCGGGCTTATCAGATCTCATTCATTCCCTGAGCGGTGAGTGGCTCAGTCTTCAAACGGGAGAATACCAACGTCTTCAGGCTCTCGATTCTTCTCTGACGACGTGGTCACGATGTTAAGCGATGCTGCTGTCATGAAGAGGAGCGGGAGTGCCCACTTTAATTGGCGATGGAGAGTTTATCAGGGCTGTTTACTTATTTTCACCATGCTTGGTTGCCAACAGCTTTCAGAGACCGTTGAAGGGCCTCTCACTGAGACTGAGCGATCTAATGTGGAAGTGTTTGAGCTGAGTTTAAATATCAGTTTTGGCGATGAGCTACGACATCTCGCTCGAGCGAATCGAGCCCTTGGTATTGAGATCTATGATGTGGAGAGTGGTCTGCTCGAGCGGAGAGAGTGGTTAGATTATGAGATTTTATCTCTTCAGAGTCAGTTAGAGGGAGACCGAGGAGAGCTGATGATTAGCCCGATTCAACCTCTCTCGCTAAGTCTAGGTGTCTATAGGATTTATCTCTTCTTGCGCGGCGAAGAAGAGAACCTCATCGAGAGGAGCGGGACCCCACTATCGATCTCTTGTCCTCAGCCTTTTACCCTTCGCTCTCCGCTTACCGAGAGAGACCTCGATATGGCGAGTACTTCATGGACAGGACGGGTTCAAGGAGATAAAGAACTGACGCTTCTCTTTACCAATAGAACATGCGGCCCCGGCGAGCTCTCAACCTCACTGAAAGGAGAGCTCATCTTACCTTTTCATGAAGACCAGTCGACCATGAAGGGCCTAATGCTACATCTCTCTCCTCGAGACAACGCTGAGTCTATCGCTCCGTTAACGATCCCTTTGTCGAGGTATATTCGTCAGATAGACGATGAGAGATACGAATATAGCGTTAATCAATTACCGAGTGGCTCTTTTGATCTACAGTTATTTGTAGATTCAGACGGGGATTCTTTACCAAGCCCTTGTGATATGAGTTCAAGATCAGGTGGAGACCTGTGGGCCTCTGAAGATCTGGCTGAGGTCAGCTTGCAGAGAGGTGAACAGCTGTCTATCGAAGCGCCGATTACCGTCTCTTCGGTCATGGAGTGTGATGAGATTAGACGTATAGAGGAACGTAGCGGCCAGTCGATTGTTTATCAGGGTCAGCTCGATCTCAATGAGCTCTTAAGGACAGCGATCCGCTTTTCTCCTGATGGTCAAGTCTTCTTCTCCGAGCAACGACGCTCACTTCCACCCTATCGGTTTCTTTATGGAACCCCACTGTTTAACTTACAGGAAGCGATCATCGCCGAAGGCCGCTTTACTGTATATTTAGAGCCTATGGCAGACCCTTCCACAGAAGAAGTGATGACTGAGCTCGCTATGTGGGTGGATGAAGGCTCTGATCGTATCCTCACTCCCTGTGATGACTTGGCTGACCTAGGAGTCGACTTGTGGTGGTGGACTGGGAGTAGAGCTCGACTCAGACCGCTTTCGCTCATGGGCGAAGAGTCAAATCTCATCACTCCAGAGTTGATTACGGTCTCACGACGCTGCGACTCACCAGAGTCGCTTCTTGAGATCGATTTTCAACTCAACTTTATGTGGCCGGAGCTCAGTTCATCGAGACCGCTAATCCTTGTCTATGAAGATCTATTGAGTGGACAGATCTATCAGAGCACTCTGAGAGACATCGCACCGTTAGACATCTCTTCTCCACTCAAGGTCAGCAGGAGACTTCCCGCCGGCGCCTATTTATTAAGTGCTTATATCGATCAAGATCTAAACTCTCTCTTCACGCCCTGTACTGAGCAGAGTTTAGGTGATCGATTCAGTTCATCGAGATCGACGATCGTCTCTCTTGATCTAGGTGAGATTGGAGAGGTCTCATTGTCAGTAATTCCCAGAGATTGTCCGGAGAGTCGATCTACACCCATCATCACTTTGATCTCAGCTTTAACCGGTGAGACTCTCTCTCCTGAAGAGGTCAGCTCATGGATTAACGCCCAACCTATACCCGCAGACTTATGCGCTGAAAGAGAAGCCTATCTCTCGTTAAATGACCCTAACCTACTCAGCAGGAATCAAAGGGTATTATCTCTGTTTGATGGTTGTCTATCACTCTCAGAGAGCAGACTCTCATTACAACCTCTACCGGCAGGGGGATATGTGGTTAAGGCATGTGTTCCTATCGCTACAGACCTAAGATCAGAGCTACAATCGACTGAATGTGCCTCTCCGGTTTATTGGAGAGGAGAGACTTCCTTTACGCTGAGCGAGGTGCCTACCCAAGACATTGAAATCTCGATGGCTGCTGCCTGCGCTTGTCCGTAAAGAGAATCGATATCTTCTTTGAGGATTGATCGCTAGAGAGTCAACGTGATAGGTGATATTTCATCTGTTGAGCGTTCTCTGTAAGAGCGTGATTGTTCGTCAGGCTTTGTTTATGTCAAATTTAGAGATCATCTTCTTAAGCGCTTACTTCTTCACTTTGTTAGTGCTGTGCTTCTATGGCAGCCATCGATACAAAATGGCCTACCTGTATAAGAGATATAGGGAGTCTCCACCGAGAGAGCCAGGGTCGATTGAGGATGTCTTTGAGCGGGCTCCGAGAGTCCTCATCCAGCTCCCCGTTTATAATGAGAGGTATGTCGTTGAGAGGTTAATCGCGCGAGTATGTGAGCTCAAATATCCTCACGAGCGGATGATGATTCAAGTACTTGACGACTCGACTGATGACTCGACGATGATCGCTGAACGCGCTGTGGATCATTGGGCATCATTAGGCTATCCTATTGAGTATCGCCATCGAGCAGATCGTGTGGGCTTTAAAGCGGGCGCCTTGGAAGCGGGATTAAGAGCTCAGCCTGATTATGAGTTTATAGCTATATTTGACGCTGACTTTCTGCCGGAAGTAGATTTCTTGGAGCGTCTGATACCGCACTTTAGCGATTCAGGTATCGGTATGGTTCAAGCGCGATGGGAGCATCTGAACAGAGAAGACTCTCTCCTCACCCAGTCCCAAGCGATTCTCCTCGATGGTCACTTTATGATCGAGCATACCGCCCGTAATCGAGCAGGCTATTTTTTTAACTTTAATGGTACGGCAGGGATGTGGCGACGAACATGTATCGAGGAGGCCGGTGGATGGCAGCATGACACGATCACCGAAGATCTAGATCTCTCTTATCGGGCACAGTTGGAGGGATGGAGATTCCTGTATTTAAATGATGTGAAAGCCCCCGCCGAGCTTCCTGTAGAAATCAATGCCTTTAAGAATCAGCAGCATCGATGGGCTAAGGGGTCGATCCAAGTCGCCTTAAAAATACTCCCTCGTCTCCTTAGGAGCCCTGTCTCTTATGGGATTAAGTATGAGGCTTTTTGTCATCTCACTGGTAACATCGCTTATTTGATGATGGTTTTACTCTCTTTAATGCATCCCTTCGCTATCCAACTGAGAGTTGATCATGGATGGCGTCAAGCGGTCTTAATCGATCTTCCATTCTTTCTCGGTGCGACGATCTCAGTGGTTATCTTCTTTGCGCTCAGTCAGCTAGAAGTTAGCCCTGAGCGAGGGAGACAGCGACTACGTTATTTACCCGCAGTGCTCGGGATAGGAATCGGACTCACGATCAACAATGCCAAAGCGACCATAGAGGCTCTTATGGGTCAGCGATCTCCCTTCGTGAGGACTCCTAAATGGGCTTCGAGTTATATGGCGAGTGATCGTTCGGTCATTCAGAGTTCATATCGTGGGACTCGAGGCATTTTACCTATTCTAGAGCTGTGCTTAGCCTTATACTATGCGAATACGATTGCTTACTGTATTAGCGAAGAGCTGTGGTTCGCTCTCCCCTTTATGTTCTTGTTTTTTTGGGGCTTTTTCTACACAGCATGTTTGAGTCTCTTTCAGGCTTCCTGGCTAGAGCGGAGAGCCTTGAGGTTGCATAGAGGTACATAAGACCTCTGTTGATTGACTGACTAATATAGTGCGAAGAAGAACTAGAAGAACTTATAGTGTGATTGTGATCACTCCTCGGGTGGCATCGGAGTAGGAGGCTCAACAGAATCGATTTCCTCTCCCATGGTAGTTAAGTCTTCTGTTTGATCCTCTGAGCTGTCGTCACTGTTATTGGTTAACATATTTAAGTCATCGGCGTCTTCACCGATCAAATCGTTGATCCAAGTAGGGTCTCCGCCCTCTTCTCCTGCGATAAGTGGGAACAGCTGCTCATGTAAGATCTCTTCGTTATAGCGAAGGGTGAACCACAGGATATAGGTCTCCCCTTCTGCTAAGAGAGTGGTGAGATCAAGACTTCTAGAGCGGCTACCTTCTACAAAGATCGCGCTCTTCTCAGGGCTTGCCTCTCGCATCTCTTCCTGTTGATAACCGATGATCTCTCGGTCGTGATTCACGAGTTCAAATGTCCAAGTGATCACTCCGATTCCGTCCTCATCGACTAGGCCGATGAGGTAACCGACGTCAAAATCAAGAATATAGGACCCACCATCACTCCTCATTAATGACCACTCATTGAGCCCCAAATGGGCTTGGTTATATGTGTCATTAATCTCCTCTTTTACCACGCAACCCATAGAAAAATTGATGATGATGAGAGGGAGGAGGATCGTATAGAGTCCCCTCTTGAGCTGATGACGATCAGTCTTCAAAGAGGCGCGGATCATTGAGAATAAGGATGATATGTCCATAAATCGCTTCGCTGATAATGAGGTGAGAGAGGAGTAATGATTCACCCAGAGATCCTAACATATTATTGGCCTCATTTTCATCTCTGAATAATTTCTACACCTTAATATTCACTCTGTTCTTGAGCGGGAGCGAGAGATCATTTAATAAGTCATTGGGAGAGTGTTTAAATAGAAGAGGATGCTCATCTTAGTCTGCAAATCGTCGGATGAGACCGACTTCTAAATACGGATATTTAATATGTTAAATCAGTTTTCTGACTGTGTTTCTGCGCTAGAGCGCATCTCAAGCAACCTATGGTGGAGCTGGCAAGCGGGTGGAGATCAACTGTGGGCTCGCTTAAGCCCTCAAATATGGGAAGAGTGCCAGCATAGCCCTAAAGCTCTCTTGCGACAACTCGGTGATGACCTCACCGCTGTTTTGAGTGATCAACCTTCTCTGCGAGAAGAGATCCTAGAGTGGGATCAGCGTCTTACTGATGCTCTTAGCGCTGATGAGACTTGGCATTCCGAGGTCGGCGCTCCCTGTGAAGGTGGAGTGGTTTATTTCTGCTCTGAGTTTGGTCTTCATGAGTCGATCGCTACTTACTCAGGAGGCCTCGGTATCTTGGCGGGTGATCATGTAAAGAGTGCCTCTGATCTGGGCCTCCCATTCTCGGCGGTTGGTCTGCTCTATCGTAATGGATATGTGCAGCAGCGCTTAAACGCTGAAGGTGGACAGGAGGCTGAATTCCTCACCTTTAATTTTGAGGACTATCCGGCGGTTCTCGCAGTCAATGAGTCGGGGCAAACCCTGCGCGTTGAAGCGCCGCTCCTCGATGGAGAGACCTGCCAGTGTCAGGTGTGGGAGATGAGCGTTGGTCGAGTTAAGCTCTATCTTCTCGATGCTGACCTAGAGGAAAACCCTCCCGAGGTTAGAGCGTTAACCGCGAAGTTATATGGTGGTGATCACATCACTCGTATTCAGCAAGAGCTCATCCTCGGTGTTGGTGGAGTCAGAGCGCTCCGTGCTCTTGACATTAATCCTCGTGTCTACCACCTCAATGAGGGACATTCTTCTTTTCTAAATCTTGAGCGTTTAAGAGAGCTCAAAGAGGCAGGGGTGTCATGGTCTGAAAGCGTCGCTCAGGTCAGATCGAGCTCGGTCTTCACGACTCATACACCAGTCGAAGCCGGTCATGACCGTTTTGATCATGAGACCGCGTGGCGAGGTCTACAATGGTTTGGTGAAACGATGGGGATGAGTCGGGAAGAGGTGCTCAAGCTAGGCCAATGGCCTGATGAGACCGATTCGACAGCGCTCTTTAATATGACACTGCTCGCTATGCAGACCTGCGAACACCTCAATGGTGTTGCCGCCTTACATGGTGAGGTCTCTCGACAAATGTTTAAGCGTTTTTGGGGAGATATTCCTACTGACCAAGTACCTATCACGAGTGTTACTAATGGTGTTCATGCACCAACTTGGCAATCTGAGCCGGTTCGACGTTTCCTCTTCGAAGGACTCGGAGAGCTAGGTCCTGAACGGTGGATTGAAGATGAGACGTGGTCGACTGTCGCCCAGCTCTCCAATGAGAGTTTATGGGCTGCGAAGTCCTCCTCTCGTCGAGCCTTAATCGAGCTCGCGCGGAGGAGAGAGGCGACTCGTCGCGAGCGACTAGGCTTACCTGTATGGGAAGATCGTCTCGATCCTAACGCGCTTACCATTGGTTTCGCTCGTCGCTTCGCTACATACAAGCGCGCGAGTCTCATCTTCAGCGAGATGGATCGCTTGATCCGCATTTTAGAGGCTGCGCCTGGCCCGGTTCAGCTCTTCTTCGCAGGTAAAGCTCACCCGGCGGATGAAGGAGGGAAAGCTCTAGTCAAGGCGGTTTATGAAGCCAGTGAGCATCCTGCGCTTAAAGGTCGAGTCCTGCTCATTGAAGATTATGATATCGATGTCGGTCGGGCTATGGTTCAAGGCTCAGATGTATGGCTAAACAATCCTCGAAGGCCTAAAGAAGCGAGCGGGACTAGCGGGATGAAAGTTGCTATGAATGGAGGGCTAAACCTCTCTATTCTAGATGGATGGTGGCCAGAAGGTTACAACGGAGATAATGGGTGGGCGATCGGTGAAGAGAAGGAGTATAGCGATCCGGAGATTCAAGATCGTGAAGACGCGATGTCTCTATACCATCTCCTAGAGAATGAAGTGATCCCCACCTTCTTCGATCGAGGAGCTGACGGCTTGCCTCAACGTTGGCTAGAGAGCTCAAAATCAGCGATCGCATCTTGCACGCCACAATTTCATAGTCACCGACAGGTTCGTGACTACGTGCGCGCGCTTTACTCGATCGCTCGCTGAGTAAGACGCTTGGAGAGCTATGACTCAGACTTGGAAGCTGATGATACTCGTTGGGTACACATCGCTCACAGAGCGTTAGATCGCCTTATGGAGCTCAGCTCATTGGAGGAGCTCCGCGCGCTGAGAGTTAGCGTTGACTTTGATCATCCCCAAGAGCTCGAGAGAGCTTTAGAGAGTCTCAAGCAGATTATACAGCGTAACGCTTTGCAGCTGTGTTTACTACAGGTTAAGTATAAGCCCACTACCCTCACTGCTGAGGCGAGGGCTCTCCATGAGGCCTTCGCGAGAGACTACTCGGAGGTCTCGACCTATCTCCCTCTTTGTCTCCCCCCCTCGCCTCTAGGGGATCAAGTACAGTGGTCGAGTCCTGAGGCTTGTGAGCAATGTATCTTCTTTGAGGCGCGACGCTGTGGAGGGCTCACTGGAGAGGAGTGGAGCTCGGCGCCTCAAGCGCGAGGAGAGCTCGCTGGGGGGGCGCTCTCCCCCACTTGGCCTTCAGAGTGGCCTCTCGCTTTCTCCAGAGATGACATTATGGGAGATCCTCCCGTTTGTTATTGGTGGCCTTCACCCCCTCTCATGAAGCGTATGGGAGGGTTGCTAGGCGCATATAATATCAGTCAATTATGGGACATTGGTGGGGGGAATGGCTTCTTATCTTGGCTCTTTAAGCGTTCTTGTGCGACTCTCAATGAGTCACTGAATGTCGACCCGGTAGCCGAGATTTACCCTCAGCCAGAAGGGGTACTTAGCCTCCCGGTAACAGCAGAGGAGGGCTTAGCGCGTATCAGATCTGGTCAGCTCACTTCTCCTGACGCAGTCTTGGTCTCATGGCCGACAATGGGAGAGTCCTATCGTGAGATTCTCCGAGAGCTCAATCCACGAGTCATTATACGCGCTACCGATGAGGAGGGCGTCTGTGGGGTGAGGCGGGGTCATCGCGCTTTAGTCATAAAGGGAGGGAGCGCTAGTGTATTCGCACTCGCCGAATCGATGGAGTCTATCCAAGGTGAAGACCCACTGCGGCTGACTACTTATGATGACCTCGAGCCTCCGCTTGGGTATCAGTTGATCCTCAGTGAGTCGGTGTGGGGTTATAGAGACGTTAAAAGAGGGCTGACATCACCTTCTGGTCGTGTTGTGGTTTTTGCACAGAGACCTCTTAAAGACAGAGAGCCCTCTTAAAGACAGAGAGCCCTCTTAAAGACAGAGAGCCCTCTTAAAGACAGCTACCTCAAAAGCTCAGCATAAGACTGAACTCTGGACTCACAGTTCGGCAGTCTTTTCCGCACTCTATGCCTTGAGTGACCCTCGCTCCAAGACCAAGAAAGCCCCCTCCTTGTCGTAGAACGATCCCTGCTCTCGCACCAATCGCCGAGGTCTCATCGAGGGGTTGCTCTGAGAGAGCATATTGATAGAAGGCCCCTGCGTAGGGAACAACCACTCCTAGTTGATAGAGATAGGCGGTGACACCGGGAGTAAAAACATAGATTGAGCTGAGGTCATCATCGAGAGGTACCCACCCTTGAAGCCCTAGTTCAGCGACCAAACCATCAGCCCAGAAATAACCATAGCGACCTTGAAGGATAAGATAGCTCCCCTCGCCAATGCTCGATGTACCCCCGCCAATGGAGAGCTGACTCTGTCCTGCGGCGAAGGCGCCCGGAGAGGTCTCAGCGTTAGCGAGCTTAGAAGTGAGACCCACTAATCCTAAACACAGCAGACAAATGAAGTATTTCATCATATATAACCTCGAGATGAACTTGGAGTGTAAAACAGATCCCCACAATAGCGACGATACACATCAGTCTATGCTCGAATACATCTTGAGTAAAGAGAGCGGTATTGAGAGAGGAGGCGATCTCTGAGCTCAAATGAGATGTCCTCAGGACGAACTCTCTTGGGAGCAGGCTTTAGTCGATGAGAGAGCTCAGCGATTTGCGCTGAACTGAGGTCTAAGTCGAGCCAAGCGCTCAAAGCGGTGAGGGTAGAGATGGGGTGAGCGCTGAGATCATCGTAATCGATCAAAGTGATTTGCTGAGGGCGTGTTTGAGCTGAGGAGATCTGATCGACGCGCTGATAAGCGTCGAGCCAACGTTCGGCCCAATATTCGATGTTCATCATCTGGTCGGGGTTAGGTTTAAACAGTGAGCTGCTCTTCTCAGCGCAGAGCGAGAAGGGTATATGTCCGCTCCCAAACTCATGATGGGCGAGCCAATCCATATAGGAGCGAGAGAAGGGATCATCTGCATGTCTCTCTACCCACCTTATATGTTGCCTCCTGAGGGACTCAGCGTGCTCGAATGGGTGTCTGAGAGGGATAATGACTTGCCCTTGAGGGATCTCTTTGAGAAGAGATGGCAACCGCATTAAGTGATTGTTATTCTTTGATAAATATCGGGTATGGTGCTGTCCGTTTGCGCGAGCTTCAATGAGTAATAACTGAATATACTCCCTAAAGGCTTTGAAGGTCTTTGGGCATGGTTGATGGGAGCTCAGTTGGGCATGATCTATATAGATATGCGGTTCATAGGTTCGCCAGAAGACCTCCTCAAGGGCTTCAGGGCTGTCAATACTGACCATCAACCCATCGCCATGAGCGCGTTCTACCTTGGTCTGTTCGCCGCTGATCCCCCATCGACTGAACCGACGCCATAAGTTAGGCGCGAGAGGAAATGGCATATGCCTATAGGTGAGGGAGGTGAAGCGCTCCGTCTCATACAGTAGATCGGTGAGTATGGTGGTACCGGCCCGCGCGAGACCACAGACCCAGACTGGTTGATGGATCTCAGGAGTCGATAATGTCTCTTTCTTAAGATAACGCCGCCTCTCATACTCAAAGCTCAGACGGGAGATGAGCTCTCCCTCTAAGGCGAATGCATGGAGCCCCTTAGAGATCTCTGAGTAGAGGAGTTTATTAGCAGCAGGGTCCTGAGCGATGGTCGAATCATCTTGGAGACCGTCATCACCTGTGTTGAGCTCAGAGCTGAACCGCCGTCGACTGAACCAATATAAAACCGATAGCAGGCTTTTACCGATGAGTAGCCAAGGAGAGGGGAGAGACTCGAGATTGAGAGCGGTGAAGAGTAGCTCATCACTCCAAAAAAAGAGACCGATCAACAGGAAGATCAAGAGAGTCTTAAAGCTCACTGAAAGCATAGAGAGCGCCGCTCGTCTTAGCGCGACTTCGCGCTCTGCGTCATTGAGCTGATCGTCAAAGAGAGAGATGATAGTCCGCTTTATGCCCTGAAGGAGTGAGCAGACGAGCGTCGATCCTCTCACTCTTAAAGAGAGCTCGACGGTGATGAGCGTAGCGATGACGGGCCCAATGACCTGTTCGATCGCCGGGAGCTCAGTGAGCCAACTCATGGCCATCAATCTGTTCGATTTTCATCGTTTATGCTTGGCTTCCGCTTGAGACGACGCTTGATCGGAAACCACACTAAGGCATAAATAGCTAGGATGATTGAGAAGAGCACGATCAAAGAGATCACGATAGCGCCGACGCTTAGACCCGGACCGATGTAGGCATGAGCGCTGTGAGGTGTCATCACTATCAGAGCGCCCATAAAACAGAAAAGAGAGCGCTGCTCAGCTGAGATTCGTTGATCGTTTAACATTGCTGTAGATCTCCTCAGAGATGGAGGCGGTTGGGGTTATTCTTGATCACGTTGGCAAGGTTTGATCCCACCTTCACCAAAGTAATCGAGGGGGAGGGTGATGAGCTCAGAGATTAGCATACTCTTCTTTTCGTCGTATCGATTGACGAATTCAAACACAGTCTCTCCCGACTCATCGACCTCAAAGACTCTCCCTTGTTGAGGAGAGGAGAGGGTAATGTGCCCATTCTTGAGCACTTCATGCTTACCGCGCATCCAAGTATAGAACTTCTCTTTTTTACCGTGATAGATGATCTCTTGCTTATAGGTCTTAGGGTCTATTTTAATTAGGGTGGAGACCCCACGATGCATATTGTTATTATAGAGAGTGATCGTTCCATCAGCCTGCCAATCGGGATCATGTTGACGTCGCCATCCACCGCTCCTCCACCACTTGATCTTTAGGGTTGTAGGAGAGAAGACGAAGATGAGGTTGATCGAGCGGAGACTCACCAAGAGGTCTCCGGGAGAGAACTGTGGAAAGGCTTTAGCATAAGCTTTTGGGAGGGGCTCTGCGTCATTAGGGTGCCAATAACTACCGCCTCTCACATACCAACGTGAACTCTTGCTATAATCAGTCTGACGTATACCCAAAGGGTCTATCTGAGGGTTAGCGCGCATGAGGCGATTCATATTGATTTTCTTTAATGCGCTGCCGTCTTTAGCAGAGAAGAGTCCTAGTGAATTGGGTCCCATTACTGCCCAGATCTCCCCTCGATCATTTAAGCTGAGGCTGTGATCCACCTTAGCCTCTTCAGCCCAAACCCTCCGCGAGCAACGATCAAACTTTTGTAGTGATTTACCGTTGTCATAAGCGACGATCAAGGAACCATCTCGGTCAACGATGACCCCATGAGGGAATTTCCTCTCCTCACCAGCAATGAGTCTCCAAGGGAGCCCATTTTCAGTGATGGTCCATTCCCAGAGGAGTTTACCCTCTCGGTCGATGAGCAATGCGCCATTAATCCCTTCTTGGTGGTCAAAACTGCCGTAGAGTAAACGCAAGGCAGGGGTCGCTCGCTCACTGATAAACACCACAGGGTCCCGACGTCGTGAGAGCTTATTTGGTAAGACTAACTGTGTATATTGTCTCTTTGGGTGCGCCTTGAGTGGGTTGTAGGTGATGAGTTTTCGGTGTGGATGTATCCCGAGGTCATTCTTAAGTTTCTCAATGACTGTGGTGGACACCTCTTCGGGATCACCCTTTACAAAATCACCGATCTCTTTGATGACGCTGTAAGGCCACCAGTGGTGTTCTCCTACCATATAGCCTAATATCGCGATGGAGATGGCCCCTAGATAAGTCAGAGCGGCTCTCTGAACCCAAGTCAAAATAGTTCCTTTGATGAGATATTGAGTGATCTTAGTCGTCTACATGTAGTCTTTACTCCGCAGATAAGTGGAGATACCACGCAAAAGTTAAGAATTCAAATAGCTCGGTATATGAACGCCCCTCTGTGGCTTTGATGATCCCATTTCTGTGGTAGGCCAACTGTCTAACATCGGTCTTATCTCTCATCATCAGATCTAGACAAAATAAACAGGCGAGAACTTCTCGACAATACGACCTCACTTAGTCAGAATGTCGCTTGTCAGTCTATTAAGTATCACATCATGAGCGAGATAAGTGCCTCCTTACTATCTGGGGGCCCCGATAGAGAATCACAGGAATAAGCGATGAGCAGAGAAGGTCTAGAGACCAATTTACTTGGTCAATTTAGTGGAGATAGCTTAGGTTTCATTGAAGAGCTATATGGGATGTATCTCACTGACCCACAGAGCGTAGATCCCGATTGGAGATCGTTTTTCGCAGATCTTCCTGTTGAGGTGGGGCTCACCCCCGAGAACTTATCGGGACCACAAAAGTCTTCAGCGCCTCTGTTTAGGGCTGGTGGTGGTTCATCTCAAGTAGGGTCCGATGTCGCTGCTAGACAAGATAAGGTCGATCAACTTGTGAGGGCCTACAGGGTCAGAGGTCACCGAACCGCCCAACTCGATCCACTCGGTTTACAGAATGAGACGCACCCTGAGTTAGATGTTGGTCATTATGAGCTCACTGATCGTGATCTCGATCAGGATTTCTCTGCTCGCACGCTCTCTGGTGTCGGTAAGCGACTTCCATTACGCGATATTATTGAGCGTCTTCATAAAACATACTGTAGCCATATTGGCGCTCAGTTTATGCATATCGATGACATCGAGCCCAAGCATTGGTTACAGAAGAGGATGGAAGAGAGTCAAAATGTCCGCTCTCTTACCCGTGAGCAGCAGCTACGAGTTCTAGCTAAGCTGATCGATGCAGAGACTTTCGAGCAGTTTATACATAAAAAGTTTCTCGGCGCTAAGCGCTTCTCCTTAGAAGGAGGAGAGAGCTTGATCCCTCTGATCGATCAAGCGCTTGAGAAGGCAGGAGATCAAGGAGTTGAAGAGGCGGTGATCGCCATGGCTCACCGCGGTCGATTAAATGTCCTCGCTAACGTGATGGGGAAATCTCCCGCTCAGATATTCCATGAGTTTGCAGATAATGATCCTAAGCGTTTTCTGGGAGGTGGTGACGTCAAATACCACCTCGGGTATAGTTATGATCACACGACATCTGTAGGTAAGCGAATCCACCTGTCCTTATGCTTCAACCCGAGCCATTTAGAGTTTGTGAATCCAGTCCTCTTAGGACGGGTACGAGCTAAACAGGATCGACGAGGCGACGGAGAGCGCTCTCGCGTACTCCCGATACTGATTCACGGTGACGCCGCCTTCGCCGGTCAGGGGATCGTCCAAGAGACGCTGAACCTCAGCCAACTTGAGGGCTATAAGGTTGGAGGAACCATTCATATTATCGTGAACAACCAAATAGGATTCACGACTCCGACTGAGTCCTCTCGCTCAAGCACATACTCTTCTGACGTCGCGAAGATGCTGCAGATCCCGATCTTCCATGTTAATGGAGAGCACCCTGAAGCGGTCGCTCAAGTGATCGAGCTAGCGATGGACTTCCGCAGCACTTTTAAGCGCGATGTGATTATCGATATGTATTGCTATCGGCGATACGGACATAATGAGGGTGACGAGCCAGCCTTTACTCAACCCCTCATGTACTCGGTGATTCGTAAGCGTAAGAGCGTCAGAGAGAATTATACAGATAACCTACTCTCTTTGGGAGAGGTCACTCCTTCGGAAGCGAAAGACCTCGTCAAATCTCGCCGAGAAAAGCTCAATGTCGCCTACTCTGAAGCGCGGAGTGAGTCTTTCAAATACGCTCTCGACTATGGTCGAGGCTTGTGGGAGACCTTTAGAGGAGGAGCGGATAAAGATGAGCCAGAGCAGGCGACGAGGGTAAAGTCGGGTGCGGTTCCCGCCATGTTACAACAGCTTAGCACTGCACCTGCAGACTTTAACGTCCATAGAACCTTAAAGAAATTATTGAAAAGGAGGCTAGACTTCGCCACTGGAGAGATGGAGCTGGATTGGGGAGCAGCGGAGGCTGTCGCCTTTGCTAGCCTCTTAATCGATAGAGTTAATATTCGCCTCAGCGGTCAAGACAGCGGCCGTGGAACGTTTAGTCATCGTCACTCAGTGTGGCATGACGAGAAGAATGGAGAGCGCTATATCCCTCTCAATAACCTCTCTCCGGTTCAAGGGGGCTTTGAGGTCATCGACAGCCCTCTCTCTGAGTCCGGTGTCTTGGGGTTTGATTATGGATATAGTCTCGATAGCCCCGACGCGCTAGTCATCTGGGAAGCACAGTTTGGAGATTTTGCTAACGGTGCTCAGGTGATCATTGACCAATTCATTGTCAGCAGTGAAGATAAATGGAATCGACTCAGCGGTTTGGTGATGCTACTCCCTCATGGTTTTGAAGGGCAGGGTCCAGAGCACTCTAGCGCTCGCTTGGAGCGATTCTTATCCCTCTGTGCAGAGGATAATATACAAGTAGTTAATCTCACGACGCCCGCTCAGGTCTTCCATTGCCTACGTCGGCAAGTGGTCAGGCCTCTCCGCAAGCCGTTGGTGGTGATGACTCCAAAGAGTCTCTTACGTCACCCGAAAGCGACCTCTCCACTAGCGCACTTCACTGATCGTGATTTCCAAAGAGTGATCGCAGACTCCCGTACTCAAGAGATGGCATCAAGCGGCCAGGTCAAGCGGGTGATCATCTGCAGCGGCAAGGTCTATTACGACTTGCTAGAAGCCTCTGAGCGCTTTGAGGGCGTCTCGAACAGTACGCTGATTCATCGCCTTGAGCAACTTTATCCACTTCATGAAGATGTTGACTTGTTGCCATTATTTGAGGGGGTCTCTACCGATGCAGAGGTCCTCTGGGTTCAAGAAGAACCTCTAAATCAAGGCGCTTGGCCATCGCTATGTCTTTGGTGGGGTTCTCGATTGGGTCAATATACTGTAAAGGTTGTTTCAAGACCAGCGAGCGCAAGCCCCGCTACAGGTTCGGCTGCGAGTCATAGAATCGAACAAGAGAAGTTGATGTGTGAAGCGTTTGGTGTTAACTGAACACTATATACAATCATAGCTTCCTAGACATTCTCTGCTCCTATTATTGATCTCATCTACAGGATGAAATAGAGGCATTGATAGATCACTCTTAACCGTTATTAGATCACTAGATCGTTAGCCCCATATCACAGGAGACATTTGAGTCATGGCCCTAATCGATGTAAAAGCGCCTTCCGTTGGAGAATCAATCACTGAAGTAGTGATTGGAGAATGGCTTAAGCAGCCTGGTGAATGGGTTGAAGAAGATGAGTCCATCGTCGTCGTCGAGAGCGACAAGGTGAACATGGAGGTGCCTGCACCCAAAGCAGGTGTTCTCAGCGCAGCTCTGTTGGGAGAGGGTGATACCGTAACGGTAGGGACAGTGATCGCTCAACTTGATCCCGACGCTCAACCCTCTGTCTCTCAAGAATCAAGTACTAGTAGTGATCAAGTCACTCCGTCAGCTGCGGCGTCTCCTGAAGCTGCAGCGAGAGTTATGCCTGCCGCAGCCCGAGCGCTAGCTGACCGAGGCCTCACCGCGGGTCAGGTCTCAGCGACAGGACCAGGAGGGCGACTCTTGAAGGAAGATGTCCTCAAACATAGCGCTTCAGCATCAGCGACAGCCTCGCCGGCGGCAGCACCTGTTCCAGCCGCTCCCAAGCCTGTGGCTGGTCAGCGAGAGGTTGAGACTGTAAAGATGAGCTCTCTACGCCGAACGATCGCTAAGAGACTTGTGGAGGCTCAGCAGACCGCTGCCATATTGAGCACCTTTAACGAAGTCGATATGTCGGGAATTATGTCCGTTCGTAAGCGTTACAAAGAATCTTTCATAGAGAAGCATGGGGTTAAGCTCGGCTTCATGTCTTTCTTTGTAAAGGCGGTCTGTGAAGCGCTTAAACAATACCCAGCGGTCAACGCTCAACTCGATGGGAATCATGTCATCTATCACCACTACTGTGATATTGGTGTGGCCGTCGGTGGCGGTAAAGGTCTTGTCGTCCCTGTGATCCGTAACGCAGAAGCGCTAGGTTTCGCAGAGATAGAGGGGACGATCAATGATTATGGTAGACGGGCTAAAGCCAATAAAATAAAGCTCGAAGAGCTTCAGGGAGGTACCTTCACTATCACTAATGGTGGTGTCTATGGCTCATTGCTCTCTACCCCGATCATTAACCCACCACAGAGCGGGATATTGGGGATGCATGGGATCCAAGACCGACCGATCGCTGTAGATGGGCAGGTCGTGATCCGACCAATGATGTATATCGCGCTGAGTTATGACCATCGTATTGTAGATGGTCGAGAAGCGGTCAGCTTCTTGAAGCTCGTGAAAGAGCTATGTGAGGACCCACAGCGTATCTTACTCGAGATCTAAGTGAGGGGCTCTGCTCGGTCTTTAAGCACACTAAAATGATCTTGAATCGTACAGCCTGTAAAGTATGAATCCTATAAGGGAATAATGATGAGTGAGTCACATTTTGATCTGATCGTGGTCGGCGCTGGCCCTGGCGGTTATGTCGCCTCTGTTCGCGCTGCTCAACTCGGCCTTAAGGTCGCCTGTATCGAGAAAGAGTCTGCGCTCGGCGGGACCTGTCTGAGGGTAGGTTGTATACCAAGTAAAGCGCTTTTAGAGTCTAGTGAGCGCTATGAAGAGGTAAAGAACCATTATAAAGTCCATGGCATAGATGTCCTTGGCGTAGAGCTTAACCTCGATCAGATGATGAAACGTAAAAAGAAGATCGTTAAGACTCTGACGACAGGTGTCGCCTACCTCTTCCGTAAAAACAAGGTAAAGCGCTACGAAGGTATCGGTACGCTGCTCGGTGGTGGTAAAGTCCAAGTGAGCCAAGAGGGTAAAGAGCCTCAGCAAATCAGCGCGGATAAGGTCCTCATCGCTACCGGTAGCTATGCGGCGAATCTTCCCAATATCGAATGGGATGATGATCGAATCGGAGACAGCACTACGGCGCTCTCTTTCCCCGAGGTTCCCAAGCACCTAGTGGTCATTGGAGCTGGGGTCATCGGTTTAGAGTTGGGGTCAGTGTGGGCTCGACTCGGCGCTCAGGTGACGGTGCTCGAATATATGGACCACGCTATGCCGGGGATGGATCGTGAACTGAGCGACGAGGCGGTTAAGGTCTTCAAGCAACAAGGAATGGACTTTAAGTTTGGGGTCAAGGTCACCGGAGCTCGCGTTGAAGGTGAGGGATGTATCGTTCAGCGGGAAGGTGGAGAGGATATTAAGTGCGATCGAGTACTCGTCTCTGTTGGACGTCGGCCTAATACCGAAGGGCTTGGGCTAGAGAATATCGGTATCGAGACCGATCGAAGAGGCTGTATCCCTGTGAATGAGCACTTACAGACGAGCGTCGCCGGAGTCTTTGCGATCGGTGATGTGATCGCTGGTCCCATGCTCGCCCACAAGGCAGAAGAAGAGGGGGTCGCCTGTGTCGAATACATGGTTACAGGTTATGGACATGTCAATTATGACGCGATCCCAGGTGTCGTCTATACTCATCCTGAGATCGCTAGCGTCGGTAAGAGCGAGGAAGATCTGAAAGCGGCCGGAATCCCCTTTAAAAAGGGAAGTTTTCCCTTTAAGGCCAATGGACGAGCGATGGCGCTAGAAGCGAAAGAGGGCTTTGTTAAACTCCTCGCCCACGCTGAGACTGATCGAGTGCTTGGTGCCCACATTATTGGCGCTCGCGCAGGAGACCTTATCGCAGAGATCGCCGTCTCCATAGAGTTTGGCGCGAGCTCAGAAGATATTGGTCGCAGCAGTCATGCGCACCCGACTCTCGCCGAGATTGTTAAAGAGGCTGCGCTCGCGGTTGACGGTAGAGCGATTAATATTTAGCCGCCTCACATCACGCCTCGCTTAATTGTTTAGGTGGGAGCGTGATCAAGGAATAATGAGGAGCAGGGCGTGGCCACACTTGAATATTATGTCTCATCTATCGCTCACCTCCGTGATCCTCGTCTGTCGCTGGGCGGCTTTCCTCGCCTAATCATATTACCGATCTTTTTTAGCCTAGTTTATATCACCTTTATCGGTCAGCAGGTCGCTCGAGCGACTCCGTTCACTCTGAGATTCACCGAGAGTCTGATCGCTGATGCTCGAGATAATAATAAAAACGGTTTCGACGCGGATGATGATTATCAACTACTCATTAACCGTCTGAGCATGAGCGGACAATATGAGGGGTATACTTTTGATACTCGACTCGACACCATGTATTTTCATCAAGCGCCCACCGATGATTTTAAGACTACATGGGCGCGGCTAGAGCGTGGGACTCTCAACAAGCGATGGTATTTCTCAGGAGGTCGTCAGATCGGGTTTCAGATCGGAGACCTCTATCAACAGCTCGGTAAAGGTCAAATTCTCGCTTTACGTAAAGTCGATGAGCTTGGAGTAGATATCGCTCTGCGAGGGGCAAAGGTCAGCGCTAAGACCTCCTCTTTTAATATGCAAGCCTTTGGGGGGGTCAGTAATGTTGTCAACCTTGATATGGTCTCAATGCATTATGTGGAGGATAAAGCGGATCTGATTCTTGGTGGACAAGGTGGATATCGTCTCCCAATCGGGGGGGAGGTAGGGCTCTTGTATGCCTATCTAGAACCCACCGAACAGACCCTTGATTACTCTTATCTGCAGTCCGCAGATCAGGCTCTTAAAGATGAGCCCTTAAATGATGCCACTAGCTCGGCGGGACTCTATCTCAATCTCCCCTCGTTGACTGATTTCCTCTCTGTCTATGGTGAGGTTGACGCTCAACAGAGGAGACTCATCGAGAAGGTTCAAGAGGGGTATGCGGGTTATCTCACTTTAGACTGGCATTTCGCTGATACAACCATTTTAACAGAGGGTTTATGGGTCGATAATTTCGAACAACGAGGGAGTAATAACAGCGCGCTCGTCTCTCGATTTAACTATAATCAAGGACCAACACTAGAGCGGATCGATCAAGAGGTCGCAGAGACATATGACGTAAGAGGGACAAGAGTTAGAGTTCAACAAGACTTCCTGGAGGGAGACCTCTCCGTTCATGCTAATGGTCTATTTCGAAATACTAAACCCAATGATCCAATGGAGCTGACTCAATATCATGGCTACGGGGGTCTAGAGTGGTACTATGATCTCGGTCGGTCGAGATTAAGCGCTAGCGGAGGCCATCGTTTCGATAGGCGTGAAGGCTTTATTAATAGAGTCTGGAGTCACGCTGAGGGAGATTATGTTCAGCGACTTTGGGGAACCGTAGCCGCTCACCTCACCACCCAGTTCCAGCGTATTCAGATCGAGCAACAGCCCTTCTTCACGAGGGGATCAACAGTGTTTGGAGTGGAACGATCGGGACTAGGGTCGATCAGTATGGAGTGGGGAGTTGACACCCAAAATCGCTCAGAAGGAGTGCGCCAACAATTTTATGCGGGCATCTTCAGCTGGGATCTAAGCCGTATGTTACTCGTGCGGGCGACGGTGGGTAATCAGCGTGGGGGGATTAAGTGTGTCGGAGGTGTCTGTCGCGATTTTCCAGAATTTTCTGGATATCGACTTCAGCTGATCGCTCGTCATAATCTATCGTTTTAGAGGTTACACTCCACGACCTATCCTCCGATAAGTGATCGATCAAGAGTACATGATAAAGATAGCGCTATGTGTATCAATCGAGGCCTCTGGCGACAGATTACTCGCGGAAATGATCCGTACTTTAAAGAGACGAGAGGGGCAGAAGTATAGACTGGTGGGTGTAGGTGGCCCTCTCTCTCAAGGTGAGGGTTTAGAGAGCATTATTGATCCGAGTAGGTTAGCCGCTCATGGTCTCATAGAGGCCCTCGCTGTTCTCCCGCAAACATGGTCAATTATCAATCACTTAAAGAGACTCTGTGTAGAGGCAGACCTGTTACTCTTGGTAGATGCGCCAGAGATTAATATGAGACTCTTAAGATGGGTGAAAGCTAATCATATGCCACAGGTGAGGGCTACCCCAGTGGTATACCTCGCTCCTCCACAAGCGTGGGCTTGGCGGCCTAGAAGAGCTCAGACGATCGCTCTCGCCGATGAAGTCGGCTGCTTGTTTAACTTTGCTGCTGAGTGGATGAGAGCTCATGGTGTACGAGCTCACTATATAGGACACCCTCTAGTGAGGAAGAGGTTCTCTAGCGGCCATGTGGTTCATCGAAGAGGTCGACCTTTAAGAGATAGAGAAGAGCGATTAAGGATCGCGCTCTTTCCAGGGAGTCGGGCCTCTAGTGTACAGCGAGCCCTACCATTAGCCTTAGCAGGTCTCGCTCACTTCATCGAAGTGACCGAGCAAAGTATTATAGTGAATGTGGCCTATACTCGGTGGGTGAGCGATGAGATTTATACACGCTCTATAAAAGCGGCTTCCCTCAGTCTTCATGATGAAGGATGGAAGATGAATATGAGTATCGTAGACTTCAGCGAGCGACTGAGAGCGATGACATGTGGGTCTCATCCTTCGATAGAGTTAGTCTATACTTCGTCAAGTTCTCATTGCTTAACTCTTCAATGGATAGACCCGCAGACTCCTCAAGTTGATGAGAGCTCCGCAGAGGTTCATCCTGCGTTAAGGAATGCAGAGGTCGCTTTATGTCACGCAGGGACTTCTAGTCTGGAAGCTGCGCTCGCCGGTGTTCCCCCGTTGACAATCGCTCCTCTCTCTTGGCTGAGTCATCAAGTGATCAAGTACCTCGCTCAGGTAAAATATTGTGCTTTGCCTAATCTCTGCTTGGGGAGGAGAGCTCTCCCTGAACTTCTCGCTGATCGATGTACGCCAGCGGAGCTGTCTTCGGCACTCATAGAACTAGTCGCAGATCTCTCTCAATATCAAGCGACGCTCGATGAGCTAAACGAGCAGGTCTCACCGCTTGATAATGAGACCTTAGAGCAGATCATTTATCCATATTTATAGTAAGAGTTTACTTAACAAGCCTGCTCCCACTTGCTATGTTCTCACACCTTTTATACTTCAATACTCAATCTTCCGAGATCATTTCTAGGTAGGTCATTATGGCGACTCGCGGAAAAAATAAAAAGCAACAGAAGCGAAGAGGCTCAAGCCCAAAGAGCACATCGTCACGTGGTTTGGTCAAGAAGATCTCAAAGAATAAACCTGTCTCACAGCAGCTCACTGACCCTTCGGCGACCAAAGAGGAGGGCTCCTCTAAGCCATGGAGCTGGTATGATCCTAACGCTCCTCTGTTGAGCATGGCGATGATGGTCAAAAACGAAGAAGAGTTTCTTGAAGAGGCCTTAATCAGCTGTAAGGCCCTCGTAGATGAGATGATCGTCATCGATACAGGCTCAACTGACCGCACCGTTCAGATCGCTGAAGCTCATGGCGCTAAGGTCTTTCATTATGCTTGGCGAGATGATTTCTCCGATGCGCGAAATGAGACGATTCGCCGTAGTACTGGGCAATGGGTCCTAATCCTCGACGCAGATGAGCGATTACAGATAAGCGCTGATAAGATCGATATCTTCCGACGCGCTCTGAAACGTTTTAATCAAAGTGGCCCATACGTTGGCGTCTCTATAGATGTCATTAATATCCGCTTAGATGGCTCGGTAATGAATTCTTTACCGAGCTTAAGGTTTTTCCCACGA
Source organism: uncultured bacterium (assembly GCA_943788935.1). Taxonomy (GTDB): domain Bacteria; phylum Myxococcota_A; class Bradymonadia; order UBA7976; family VGTA01; genus CAKZRU01. The sequence goes on from CALSSE010000007.1 coordinate 219,318, forward strand.
TGTGAAGAGATCTGCTACCAAAATAGAGTTCATAATCAAATGAAGCTCGCAGATCCTGATGTAGAGATGAACCTCAAGATGTGTGACTTTGTCACGATTAACCATCTCGGTTATGATCCAGTGGTTTATGAGAAGCGTAAGAAGAGTGATCGTTCTCTCCCTTTAATTCAGAAGATGCTCATCGATGAACCTGACAATATGGTTTACAAGTTTTATGAGGGCCGTGAGTATGTGATTAAGAAGCAGCCCAAGCTCGCTGTTCAATCACTCGAGGCCGCGGTACTCGGTATCTTGGAAGGGAAACATGGTTATTTTGCCGAGACTCTTAAGACTCTATTAACCGCCTATGAGCAGGTTCGTGTGGAGCCAGAGAGAATTATCCTCTTCACTGAAATGGGAATAGAGAAAGATCCTACTCAGCCTGACTTCTATCTCTTTAAGGGGTGTGCAGAGCGGTCTAGCGGTATGAATGAGGCAACGGTGATCAGTATCCGTGAGGCATTGATGCGTTGGGAGAACTTTAAGATCACCGAAGTGAGTCAATCTAATCCGATTATTGCTCAGCGTGTATGGCTCGCCCACTTGACTCTCGGTGAGACCCTGTGGGATCTTGAGCGGTATGAGGAGTCTTATGCATCGTTGCTAGAGGTGACACGATGTTTACCACCCGCCCATCCTAAGTGGGGAGTCACGCTTAATAATACCATCGCTCTTGCTATTGAGGTCAAAGATGATGAGCGTTTACTAGAGCTATTCGAACACCTCTTTAGGCGGAGTGATACTCAGCTCGAGATGTTCTACTTTAGGTTAGAACACCTCATCGCTCATCAGAGACTAGACGATGCTCGGACGCTATTGACTTGGGCTCTAAAGACTAGCAGTCGAGTGAAAAAAGATGATCAGACAAGATCTTTTAGAGATCAGTTAGGCCTTTGATATTCGATTCGCCTCGCCTTGATCTCCCTTAAGTCTGATAGTTTTTTTTCCACTCTGCGTAGGTCATACCATAGATGTGTTCTCTGACGGTGAGATCTTCGATCTGTACTTGACGAGAGTCAGCCTCTGCTCGGTACCATTTAGAGAGGCAGTTACGACAAAAACCAGCGAGGTTCATAAGGTCGATGTTTTGAACATCTGTTCGTGATTGAAGATGAGAGACTAGACGACGGAAAGCCGCAGCTTCGATCTCTACACGCTGCTCATCTGAGAGGCTAGACAGTGCCTCTATAGAAGAGATGGTCTCAACGTTGATTGACGCCTCATCTTGAGGCTTGAGACTTTGATTCTGACTCATACATCTCTCCTTGATCCTGTGGAGTGGGGGGGAGTGGAACGATTACGGGTGATCGTTTATAAGGAATACTAGTTTTTCTTTTATAAGCGTCAAGAGGATCCATAGAAAGTCGTCGTTGTAACTCCGCTTCTAATTTACGAAGACGAACTAAACTCTCTTTGGTTGACTGAACCCAGCTATTGCCAGCTCCTTGAGTGGCGCTAATCGTGATCGTCTTTTCATAAATAGAGATCGACTCTCGGATTAAGGGAGCGAGTTTTTTATCAAGCTCAAAGAAGTAATAAGCTCTCGTCTCCTCATCAAACTCGGGCGGATACTCGGCGTGGAGTAAGTCTTCATAGATATCTTCATGAAGCACACCGAGCTGATGACCAGCGGCGATCGCCCAATAAGTATGGTTAACTTTAATCGACGAGACATAGGCATGGAGTGACTTTCGGAAGAATCGAGTCTTATCAGCGATGCTTCGCTTTATTCTACTGAGGGGCATTTTTAAATCGATCTCTCCCATATGTCTTCGATAGACTTCGCCTCTCTGAAAGTGGACTTCAGCGAGCGCTTCATTGCCTGGTAGCTTAGAACCGATCGCTCCATAAATATGGCTGATCGCAGCGCTGAGGTCTCGGTCTGCTTCAGCATATTTTTGAAGACCTGTCTTGGCCATCGCTCTTCGAAGGTGACATTCTGCACGATCGAAGCCTTTGAGTGGATAAGTGGTCAAAAGTTCAGAGTAGAGATCGACAGCCTCTTCTAGACGATTAGAGAAGACAAAGTTATACCCTAAGCGCACAGCCCCATCGAGTCGGTCGCTTGGGTCTTTAGAGAGATCATAATAGCTCTGAAACTGCTCGGCGGCGTCTTTATGCTTCCTCTGGAATTCTAGACAAAGCCCAAGATTGTAATGAGTCGCATGAGTATAAATCTCGTCGCTAAAATGTACGAGATATGTCTTCAATAGTTCTTCGCACTTAGCGAAGAGTTGACCCTGAAAAGCCCCGACTCCTTCCTCAAAGAGCGCTTTAGCGTCTAAAATGGGCCCAGTCGGTCTAATCACGAGGGTATCCATCTCTATCTCATTGGGCAGAGCGGGAAGATGAGAAGGTCTCGCTGAGCAGGCATAAAGGCAAGTGAGCCCTATAAAGATAACCGCTGATCGTTTGATATAACAAGTTGAAGAGATGAGCAGAGCATTCAACGCTTTATCCGATAATGGTTTCACAAGTTTCCCTAAGCTAATATGTATATCTTTATGAGAGTCTCTCTACGGCTTATTGCTCAACATCTCCACTCTACAGTCAGTAGAGATGTCATAGGGGCCTCGTGCGTTCCCTCTGAGATCACAGCTCTTCACGGTCCCCGTAGATTGATTGTTCATCCACAGACCTTCGAAGTGGTTACCACAAATCACGGTATGATAAGCGATCAGCTGAGACTTAAAGCCAACTTGAATCCCTATACGTTGGTTATTGGAGATATCACAGTCCATTAACCTTATGGAGGTGTGACCCTGACCATCAATACCTGATTCCTTCGACTTGATGATCGCAGTGCTAGCGAGCGTTGCCTGAGCTCTCGCTCGAAGGAAGAGTCCAGAGCCTCGGACTTGAATAATACGAGAGGCTCTAGTCGTCAATTCAGCGCTCTCACCTTCCAATACAATGCCATGACCATTCTCGCAACGAATCTCAACTTTCTCTAGTCTAAGATGACCAGAGCGAACTAAGATCGCGGGTCGCTCACTAGGTGGACCGCCAACTTCAGTAGTGATACTAGAGATCGTGAGACTCACAAGAGATACCTCATCGGTGCCGGTCTTATCTTCGAAGACGCTGTCGTCAGCAATCGAGGGGCCTCCGAGCTGTTTTTTAAACCATTTGAGCACTTGAGAGCCCTTGCTGGTCTGCTCTACTGAAGTATATTGTTGGAGTTTCTTACGGACCTCTTTCTCTTGTTTACTCGACATCGATTCTTCGTATACACCGCCTAGACGGTTAAGGATGAGCGCGCACTCTTCTTTGACTTGAATCAGTATATCTTGTGGACGGCCGAGCCCAATAATCTTCACCGGCTTAGAGATCTCGATGGGGTCTTGATAGATCCCAGGCATCACCCCAATATAGGCGCCGACTGGTGCCGCATCGATCGCCTCTTGAATCGATTGATAATCACCCTCATCAGGGTCAAGAGAGACTCGAATATCTGTCGCTTGCTTAGTAGGGTCGTTGGCAGACAACTTCTCATCGAACGCCGAGAGCTTCGCCTCAAAACCTTCCATGAGCATCTCTAATTGAGAGAGTCGTTTGTGATGAACCTTGAGTCCACTCGCGGTTTTCTGAGAGACATCACGGGCTTTCTCTAGTTTACTGACTCGCTTTTTAATCTTCTTGCTCTCTTGTTGTGAGCGAGAGACAAGCTGCTCTATGATCTCGTTTTGAGTACGATTAATCTCTTCTTGTTGATTCACTTTCCCTGAAACTTGGTTAGTTTTAAACTCTTGTCGTTTAAGAAGTTGAGTATGTTGCATGACCATAGACATTAGCTGTGGGTCTGGGCCAGCGTTCATACCTTGGAATCGGCTCATCGTCAAACCGCCGACATTGAACTCCAAGCCTGCGTTATCATTCTGTCCTACGGCGGGACCTTGAGTCTCGATTGACTTCTGACCCTTTTGAGCCTCTGCGTCTTCCCTACTCCCATCAACTTCGTGAGGTTGACTCTTGATATCATCAAGCGATAACCCCATATCATTTTGGTCTTCACCGAAGATTTCACTAGAGATAGGTTGTGGGGCGTTGGTCACGACTGGGGTTTTAAGGAGTAGTGCCTCTTGTCGCCAATCTAGCTCAGACTCTCTCGGTGTATCTTGTGATTCGAGGTGTAGCTCTTCTATAGGAGTCTGTTCCTCAAAAGGATCATAGACGGGTACTGGCGGTGGCATAGGTAAGTCAGCGGCTGAGGTGACCGCCCTCAGCTCATCAAAAGTCTTGGCTTTTTTAGGAACCAAGCCTGAGATGGAATCACTGACTCGTTCCATCATCTTAGAGAGGCCTCCCAAGGAAAACCGACTCCTTGACTTTTGAGGGGTACGAGTCTCTCGAGTCCCTTGATTCATCTCGGCCATCGCGCTCGCTTGCAGCGCTTGCGCTGAGGCCTGTTGAACTTGAGCCGCTTGTTGATGGACTTTACGTTGTAAATGGTGCAGCTCAGCTCTCAAGTCGTTGATGAGCTCAGGGTCAATAGGTGACTTCTCTGCTCGCTCTGAGCGATTCATCTCCTGAGTTTTCGCGAGGTCATGCTTGAGCCGTTTGATCTCATCGGCTTGGTTTCGCATCAGCTGATGCATGGGAATCAAGATATTTTGCAGCTGCTGAGGACTGACCCCTGTGGGCGCCCTCGAAGTTTGTGGGTCTCTTGAGGTCTGAGGGGCTCTTGAAGTTTGAGGGTCTCTTGAGGTCTGAGGGGCTCTTGAAGCCTGGGGGTCTCTTGAAGTTTGAGGGTCTCTTGAAGTTTGAGGGACTCTTGAAGTTTGAGGGACTCTTGAAGTTTGAGGAGCTCTTGAAGTCTGAGGAGCTCTTGAAGTCTGAGGGTCTCTTGAAGTCTGAGGGTCTCTTGAAGTTTGAGGAGCTCTTGAAGTCTGAGGGTCTCTTGAAGTCTGAGGAGCTCTTGAAGTCTGAGGGTCTCTTGAAGTTTGAGGAGCTCTTGAAGTCTGAGGGGCTCTTGAAGTCTGAGGGGCTCTTGAAGTTTGAGGGACTCTTGAAGTTTGAGGGACTCTTGAAGTCTGAGGGGCTCTTGAAGTCTGAGGGGCTCTTGAAGTCTGAGGGGCTCTTGAAGTCTGAGGGGCTCTTGAAGTCTGAGGGGCTCTTGAAGTCTGAGGGGCTCTTGTGGAGTTTTGTTGAGCCTCAATCGCCTGCGCTTTTTTCTGTGCCTCTGCTTGATGTCTCTGTGCTTCTGCTTGATGTCTCTGTGCTTCTGCTTGACGTCTCTGTACTTCTGCTTGACGTCTCTGTGCTTCTTCTTGGCGTCTCTGTGCTTCGATCTCAGCTGCTCGTCGTTGAACCTCTTCTTGTCGTCTAAGAGTCTCTTCTTGACGTCTTTGAGCCTCTTCTTGACGTTTCTGTGACTCTACCTGAGCTCTTCGGGCAGCCTCTTGGCGTCTCTGAGCTTCTTCCTTAGCTCTGCGAGCCTCTTCTTGAACTCTACGAGACTCTTCTTGAACTCTACGAGACTCTTCTTGAACTCTACGAGACTCTTTTCTTCGACGAAGTTCAAGCTCCTGTGCTCGTTGTTGCTCTTCTTTTAGTCGCTGTTGCTTGATAGCTTTCGCTTGACGATTTGCTTCTTGTCGCTGGAGCTGTTCTCTCTGCTCTTGGGCTTGTCGTTGACGTTTTAGAGATTCCGCCTCTGCTCGCCTTCTCTCCTCTTGTTTCCGTTGGTTGAGCTGGTGATTGGGGTCCGCTTGACCTCTATGATTCGGTCGAGCATTACGCTTCGCTGCGGGAGGATTAGACGCAAAGGGGTCTTCAAATCCCATATCAGCAAATGGGTCAAGTGAAGTTTTCTCTTTAGTCTTAGGTTTACTAGAGAAGGGGTCACTGTCAGTAAAACCCCAATCTGCGTCATCGAGCCACGCCTCATCAGAGATTCCCTGAGGAGGGTCACTCGATGGTGTTGTGTTGGCGGCGAAAGGCTCTCTTTTCATGTCGACACTCGAGATATACTGATGAGGTGAGAGAAACAAAAGATAGACAAATAAAAACGGAGGGAGTTCAATAGAAACTTAGCATTTTCTAGTATTTATTCCGAATTTATCGAATAGTTACAGAGCAAATCTATCACTTATTGTGTAGTGACCCATTCTCTCTGATTGTCGAGGGAATAAATCGCCCCTAACACTGGAGCGATAAATCGATTAGTAGATATACCTCGCTCTTCGAGGGATGATCTTAACATTTTAGGAGGATCCATCACCGGTTCCGCGGTGAGTGGAAAAGTCCCCCAGTGAGCGCCTAGAGATCGAGAACTCTTCACATCTACGTGGATCGAGACCGCTTCTTTAGGCTTGACATGGGCATAATGCATAAATTCACGAGGGGCGTAAGCGCCTATGGGGATTACTCCAAGAGAGAAAGGGCCGAGCCGTTTGCCGATGTCTTTGAAGAGCTCAGAGTGATATCCGGTATCACCCCCAAAAAAGACTTTATGCTCACCGACTGCAAACACCCACGATGACCACAGCATCTCATTGCGATCAAAGAGTCCTCGGGCTGACCAATGTTGAGCAGGCGTGGCGGTGAAGGTGATTGGAGTCTGCTTTGGTCCTAACGTTGCCTTTGATGAGTCCCACCAATCTAGTTCAATGACACGAGAGCTGGGTACATTGACTTCCGTTAATAATTCCCCATTTTTCAGGGGGACATACCAATGAGGATCGAACTGATCTTCAATGAGCTCAATACTCTCTTGATCGAGGTGATCATAGTGGTTATGGGAGATGACCACGGCATGGATTTCCGGCAGCTTAGCAATAGAAATCGGAGGTTGGGTGTATCGCTTCGGGCCAGCGAAGGAGACGGGAGAGGCTCGATCAGAGAAGACCGGGTCGGTGAGAATATTGAGTCCATTCACCTGAATGAGAAAGCATGAGTGACCGAGCCAGATCACTTGGTCTTGATTGACTTCTTGGAGTTCAGCAGCGCTCACTTTCACCCGAGGAACTTGATCGCCTTCACTGACATCTACCCAATCGGTGTTGGCTCTCATCCATAAGAAACTAAAAAACGATCGAGGGCTCGGAGAAGTACCTAGATTCTTATACGTTCCCTCAGCGGTATGATGGGGTCGAGTGGGTGTGATCTCAGGAGCACTGCAGGTCGTTAAATATAACGACAAGCAGAAACACCAGCGCCCAGGGGTCATTCTGACTCCTCAACCTTAAACGCTAACCTCTGAAGATCAACACCTCCTCGCCCATCTCTGAGGACAATATAGAGGAGGTGTTCACCCGGCTCTTCTCCAAGGGTGAGCTCACTCATGCTGTCATCAACGAGCTTGACCGCTTGGTCAAACTCACCGCTAGTGGTGTAATAAGACACTAATAGGGACTCGGTGATGACCTCGGGGGGGATCCCCTCTTTAATATCTTCAGCGCTCTGGGGTGTCTGATAATCTTCAGCAGACCCTTCTCGAGCGCTGACCTCAAGCTCTAGCGTGGATGAGATTGGCAGCGACTCGTCTTCATTGATGTCTTCAGAGAGGCTGACTTCATCGAGTTGAGGGTTTTGGTTCGGCGTTCGCTCATCATCAAAGCTGATGGTCATGCTCTTGACGAGCTCAAAATTAGGTTCTCCTTCTATCTCTACGGTGAGTTTGACATAGACCTCTGAGATCCCTGACTCAAAGAAATTCATCTCTGAGCCAAGCATACCCGCCCCCATCTCTAGTTGTTCCATCTGCATTTGGAGATCTTCTCCCAAGGTCGCCAAGAGCGCAGCGGGGTTTAGGGTCAGACTCGCGTTAGCGGGAGGTAGACTTGAAGACTCAGCATCTTCTGAGGGTTCACTCATCATCTCCTCGCTCAAGAGATCATCGAGGGGGATCTCTTCGAGGAGACAATCGTATTGAGTGATTGAACCGAGAGAGAACAGACAGAGTCGCCAAGAGTATTCAATCGAGGGTCGATCCCCTTCAAGCTCATCGGGGTGGAAGTCATAAACGGAGAGGACGCTAGACTCGATCAAGGAGAGCTCAGGAGGCTCTGCTCTCAGAGCGACCACTCGATAGGTCTGAAGGACGCTCTTTGAGTCAAACCCATCATCACCACATCCCGAAGAGAGGCCGGCAAGTACCAAGCCGAGAGTCGCTAAGGTCATGAGCCATTGTGGACTGCGATAAGGGTGTGTGTTCTGTTCCTTGATGGTAGCAGTAGGGGATGTCGGCGGGGTTATCTTTCGACTCATAGCTCACCTCGTAATCCGATTGAGGGGATAATAGGAAGAGAAGTGATCACTTGTGACTGCGTGAAGTTGTAGTTCCAGTTTTCACCCTCAGGGTTGGCTCGATTGAGCGCATTTTGGATTTCGAGGTAGGCGGTCAACATCCAATCATTAAAGATCCATTTGCGATCAAGGCGGAGATCTAGCTGCTGGAAAGCGTCAACTCGAGTGCTGTTGACCGGTCCAGGGATGGGGACATAGACATCATTATCGGCGTTATAAATCGCGTTGACAAATGGGGTCTGTGGATTACCGGTTGTGTATCGAAAACGAGCTCCAATCTCCCATTCAGAGTTTAGCTTATATTGAGCGATCATCGTTAAAATATGAGTCTGATCGAGGGAGAATAGGCGGTAGTCTTCGGCGCCTGAATCTTTTCGTTCTGAGCGCATCAGTGTGTAGCTTACCCATCCAAAAAAGCGACTCGTTAAGTTATGGCGGAATAGCACCTCTAGCCCATAAATACGACCTGAACCATTGTTGTCATACCTGAGTATCGGGTCATCAATGGGGCTAACCGAGCCATATAGATGCTTATAAAACCCGACAACATCGATATCCAAATTTTGGCTTAAACTATGCTCATAACCGAGCGAGAAGTGGGCGCTATGCTCAAGCAACAGGTCAGGGTTTCCATAAGTCGCGTCTGTTTCATCAGGAGAGGGTCTTTGAGAGTAGCGTCCGACCCCTCCTTTGATGGTTCCTATCGGTTTGCCTTCGTTGTCTCGTAAGAGAGTATATCGAGCGTTGACTCTAGGATCAGGAGCTACATCTCCGAGGTACGTGTCTACGTCTACTCGGGCACCGGGGAGGAGTAAGAGATTATCTGTAGGCCTCCATTGAGCTTCAAGCCACAGAGCAGGGTTATAGAACTGGAAGTCTCTATCGGTCTGTTTGATATCGAGTGTGCTTAATGGCGCCTGTCCCCCTTGGCCCTCTTTACGAGTCGGTTGGGGGAGCTTGAGTTTGATCGTTCCTAAATAGGCTTCTCCTTCGAACCCTCCTCGCAATGTGAACTGATCACTCTTCTTCCAGGTGAGCTCATCTCGCAGAGTGATCACATTCACATCATTTTGGAAACTAAGCTGATCACCAAGGGAGAACTCGAGCTTATTTTGACCTGTAGCGACGCTGAGGTGATGCTTAAGCGTTGAAGAAATCCGATAATCCCAAGCGCTATACAGCCTCATCAACGAGGTCTTGTTGCGAAGAGTCCCTTGAACGGTGGGGTTGTTCTCTACGGGGTCATTGATGACGAGTTGTAGCTGATCATCAGAGCCGAAGAAATAAAGCCTGACTCGATGCTTATTTTTTTTCCAATCATAGAGCGCTTGATAATCGTAATACCGAGGAGCAACGACAAAGCTAATCACGTCTTCGGGGAGTGAACCAAGCGCAGCGTCGATATAGCTTCGTCGTCCAGCGATGGCCAAGGTCGCGTTCTCTGAGACAGGGCCTTCGAAGAGAAGACCGGCATCAAAGATATCGGCCTCTACTCGAGCATGAAAGCGGTCATCTCGCGGACGACGAAATCGGGCATCCACAATGCCGCCTGTAAAACGTCCAAACTCGGGGGTGAAATTGCCCGGGTAAAACTCGATACTCTCTAAAAGTTCACTAGGAAAGATGCTCCTTATGCCCCCAAAGTGAAACACTAGGGGAATAAAGTGTCGGTTGATCGTCGACCCCGAGTCACCGGGGTTACTACCACGGATTACCAAACCACCGCCACCAAAGGGAATACGAGCCACACCCGGCAGGTTTTGCACAACCTTTAGAGCGTCTCCTTGGGTGCCAGGAATTTTCCGTATCTCCTCCATCGTTAAGGTTCGCTTGGCGACCTCTTTCTTAGCTCGTCGTCCAACGACAGTGATTGAGTTGTCACCCTGCCCTGCTTTAGGCTCAAGATAGTACTTAACGATGGTCTCTCGCTTGGCGGTGATCTCCTCGATGTCGAGTAAGGTGTAGTGTGCTTCGTCATTCACCTCTATTTTGACCTTCCCCGGCACCAAGTCTGTGAACTCAAAGCGACCCTCAGCATCAGTAAAAGTCTCTATGTCGCGATCGATTAAGCGTATGGTGAGCGCTGCGAGTGGAGCGCGAGTGCCCTTCTCGATGATGAGTCCGCTCAGCTGACCAGTCTCAATATCTTGTTCGACTTCAGTGATCTCTTCGGTGAAGGTAAATTCATACTTAAAGGCGATCTGAACCGCAGCAGGCTTTCCGTCAATCTCTGCGGGAGAGAAGACAAACTTTTCAGCTGCGCTCACTGCCAATTGATCAAAGGCATGTGGACTATTCGCTGATTGTTGTACGGCGACCTCGGTCACTTTACCGCTCTCGTCAAGCGTTAAGAGCATTACGACTGCGGCCTCTATTTTGTCAGTCTTGGCGCTTTCAGGATAATCAGCATCAACAAAAGTGATCAACTCAGGTGCCTTGGTCAATTGACCCGTAGCCTCTTGAGGTGCCTGAGGAGTCTCGGGAGTCTCTGTTGAGCCCGAAGCGTTCTCAGTGGATACCGGTTGCCCTGTCTCACTTTGGCTCTCAGATGTTGGAGGTATAATATCTTCAGCAAAAGAAACATAGGGAACAGATAATAAGACTGAGATGAAGAGATAATAGAAGAGATGGGTGAGGAGCTGATTCATAAAGAGACCTTGCGCGTAAATAGAGTATGTAGGTCGGAGGGAGAGCGCGGAGAGGACTCTCATTCAATCACAAAAGTCACTGTGACTTTTTTGCTACTCCGTACAGGCTTGCCGCCTCGCTTCGCTGGGGAGTACCGCCATTTTTTCAAGGCTGACAAAGCGGCTTTATCTAAGCCATAGCCCAAACCTTTAATCACTTTGGAGCGGACCACACGACCCTTGGTATTGATGGTCACTAGTAAGATGACCGATCCTTCTATACCCTCGCTGAGTCCTTCTGCAGTGTACTTGGGCTTGACTTTTACCTTCACCTTGGCCTCGACATAAACCGGTGTTGGGCTCCCTTCTTGAGTTCGCTTACCCGGTGTCGCTTTTTCGGTTACAGCTGCTTTGAGCTTACCTTTAGGCTTACCATACATGGTATTACCGACCTGTACCACCGGCCCCTTACCCCCTTTAACGGTGCTCTTCAGTGTTAAACCTGTGATCACGGGCGGGGGTTTCTTTGGTGGCTTGGGTGGAGGCTTCTGAGGTTGCTTCGCCTTTGGCTTTTTTTTGCGTTTCTTACGCTTCTTACGCTTCTTACGCTTCTTTTTAGGCTTGGGCTTGGGCTTAGGCTTAGGCTTAGGCTTAGGCTTCTCTACTTTAGGCTTGGGCTTGGGCTTGGGCTTGGGCTTGACAAAGGTCATTGTCACCGCTGATCGCCGGTTCTTCTTTGGCGGCTCGATCTGAGAGATTCCAAAGAAACCGCCTGCTTGTATGGCAAAAGCGATGACTAAGCCTAAGGCGAAACGTCGCCAACGAGTCCCTTTCTCCGGCTCGTCTTCAAGCGCATGCAAGGTCGTCATCACTTACCCTTAGAGTCAGTCATCGTCTCGGGCGAATTTGCCGTAGAGCCCTCTTCACCCTCAGCGACATCTTCATCGATATCTTCATCAACGATAGGATCGTTATCAGGGTCAATATTGATAGCGAAGGAGGTGAGCCCATTCACTCTGATGAGATCGATGAGCTTCACAACCTCTCCATGCGGAACACCTCGATCTGCCGCGATCATCGCTTGGGCATTCTTCTCTTTGGCGAGAGCCTTACTCGCCTCTCCGACAGCCTTTATCGTAGATAACTCGCCATTTAAAAATAGGCGACCATCACTCTTTAAGATGAGAGCGATCGACTTGTTCTCAGCGTTTATTTCCTCGCCGGACGCAGCTTTAGGGAGGTTGACCTCGATGGCCTCTTTAACAATATAGTTAGAGGCGACCATAAAGATAATTAAGAGAACGAGCATCACATCAACAAGTGGAGTGACATTGATCCCAGTAATCCCATCGTCATCGTCCATGTCAGCACCACCAGCCATTACCGCTCCTCATTATCTTGTGGAGTGGAGGTACTTGATACTCTAGAGACATCTTGACCTAAGCCAGAGCCCAGTGGAGTCAGCTCTTTCTCGTTTGTCTGCCCAAGGTGAGCCATAACGATACGCATCAAGAAATCGGTATTGCTTAGTCGCTCTTTTACTTCAGACTTAAACCAATTGAAGAGGACAACGGCAGGGATCGCCACAAAGAGACCAACCGCGGTCGCTACCAGTGCTTCTGAGATCAGAGGTCCGATCACTTCAAGCCCGCCTTTGGGATTTTCTCCTAGTTTCTTAAAAGCTAGAATGATCCCGATAACGGTGCCGAAGAGACCGATAAATGGGGTGTTGTTACCGATCGTTCCAAAGTAGCTTAAATACCTATTATAACGCTGTCTTTCACGAGCGAGAGCGCTGAGCATAATCTGCTCGACATACACCGACCCTCGATCATATTGGGAGAGTCCATCAGCGATCACTCTCTGCTCCATCGATAGGCCTTCTGCGAGCGATTTCTTCGCCTTAAGTGGCTGTCGTTTATCCAAAAAGTCTACTAGTGCTCTCGCCATCTCGGGCGCATTCACTTTAGTCTTGTTTAAAAGTAGAAATCGTTCGATAGCGATGACGATCATTCCGAAGCCCAAAAGGAGCATGAGCCACATGACCCACTCCGCCCCAAGCTCTGCAAACTTCTCAAATGTATGTATAATATTCATAAATGTTAATCTCTAATGGACACTAAAAATAAAGGATCAAAGATAGGGTAAATCATGGTGCTCACATATCAGAGAAGCCTAGTGTACGTCTACCCTTACTACAAGATGGCCGAGCGAGCATTTGAGAGAAGGGGTCAAATAACTAAACAAATATATGATTCATAATTACAGATGAGGTCTCATGATCTATGTACATATTTTGTCAGATCAATGATGAAGTGATTTTACAGGATTTTCCCAGATCACTTTTTTATCAATGGAAATGACTTCTATCGACTCAGTCTTCTGCTTCGGTAGGAGCCTCGCTATTCCCTACGTTTCTCGTTACTCGAACACCAATATTGGCTGAACGTATGCTAGGGCTCATCTCCAATCGATATGTTGAGGTGAGAGTCTCGGGACCGGTATTCCAGCTACCTCCACGGATCACCTTAGAAGCAGACACTCCAGGGCTAGCAGACCCATCGGTCGGAGTGCTGTTGTAATTGGGTGAATAGCCATCAGCTGTCCACTCCCACACGTTGCCGCCCAGATCACAGATCCCTAGAGAGTTATCACCTGCGGGAGAGCGGTCACAAATAGGAGACGTTGAGCCTGCTCCGCAGCCTTGACCAAGGGCGCTATCATCATAACTTGCTTCAGAACAGGTCGGCGCACCCTCTCCCCACGGATATCTAGCGTCATTACGATTTAAGCGCGCAGCATATTCCCATTCCGCTTCGGTGGGGAGACGGCCACTAAGGTATTCTGCGACCTCAGTCGCCTCTGCCCAATTGAGCGCGTTGATTGGATGAGCTGCTCGGCCGGGTGTATGCCAATTTGAATCATTACTGATCGGGGTGTCACAGATATTATCGAGGACACACTGCAGGTATTGAGCGACGCTCACTTCTGCCCTCGCCATCTCAAAAGTGGGCACTCGAACAGGGTGGATCGGGCGCTCGTTGATACGGTCGCTCCAACCCATAAGGAAGTCTCCACCTCTGACACAGATCCACTCGACATTTGTCTCTTCCACATAGCGGACAATTTCTCCCTCATCAGTAGCACCATCACAATCATCATCGATGTCATTGCAGCTCTCTTCCGAGCCTGTTGATGGTGTCGCGTCACAGACGAGCTCACTTCGGTCGCTATCACAGCGTAGCGTACTCTCATTGGCACAAGCACCTACGCCAACAGTACAGACCTCACCGACACCCATCGCTTCTTCGTCTAACTGGCCGTCGCAGTCATCATCGATATCGTTACAGAGCTCTACTTCAGGAGCGATCACTTCGGCGTCACACACGATAGCGGCGCTTGATCCATCGCAAGCGAAGACTCCTTGACTGCGGCAGAGCCCACGACCAATCGTACAGCCATCACCTACGGTAGAGACCTCCTCATCTACTCGACCATCACAATCGTCATCAACGTTATTACACACCTCCGCGACGGGTTCACTTGGACTCTGAGAGCAGATCAATTCATGTGCAAGCGTATCACAGGTATAGACACCAAAGCGTGAGCAAGCGCCCACGCCTACTTCACATCCCTCACCCGCCCCAAGAGATTCTTCATCAATCTCTCCGTCACAGTCGTCATCAATCCCGTTACAGGCCTCTTGTTGGGGTCTAGTAGGGGTCGCATCACAGATGAGCACACCGGTCTCATCAGCGCAGATTAATCGCCCTTCCACTGCGCAAGTACCTTGTCCAACCACACAGCTCATCCCAGTGTTTGGGAGCTGTTCATCAGTACGTCCATCGCAGTCATCATCTCGACCGTTACATGCTTCGGGGGCAGGTGATCCGCCGGTGACACTACAGATAATCCGCTCCTCTAAGGGTTTGCAGAGAGTGATTCCTTCCTCAAAACAACCACCGACTCCCGATCCACACTCGATCCCCACTCCAATAATATCCTCGTCAATCTCTCCATCACAATCATTATCGAGACCATCACAGCGCTCAGAATCAGAGTAGTCTGTTAGACTCTCATAGCTTGGCTCTTGAAAAGCACCATCGACGCATACTTGGTCTAAGCCTTGGCAGACGCCTAAAATCTTGAGCGCTCGTGGCGCCTCATCGACAAAGCCATCACAGTCATTATCTAGATCATCACAGAGCTCTTGATTATCAGCGTAACCAGTGATTGCTGCGTAATTAGGGTTTACAAATACGCCGGATGGAGAGCAAATCATTCGACTTCCTCCACAGACCCCACGCTGATTATCTGCGGGAGGTCCTTCATCGACTACTCCATCCCCGTCATCATCATCTTGATTACATACTTCTTGAGTGGCAGGAACGCACTCGCCTCCTCTAAACAGGCCTCCGACCACACTGCGTTGACAAAACAGTCCACTAGCACATGGTGTTCCGCAACTTTCACAGTTCTCTCGACCGATTTCACTACATCGAGCGTCTAGAGGGAAATCATCCACTCCATTTAATACTCCATCCGAGTCAGCGTCCAGGAGCGCACACTCATTATCTTGAGGAGGACATGCAGAGGCAGCCGTAGAATCATTATCTTCTTTATCGTTATTATCGCAAGCAACGACAAATAGAGCTAATATTAAAGTGATCCCAAACTGTAAAAAAGCACGGGAATACATTAGTTTGTGTACATTCATGTTAAGATGACCTCAGTGATGAAGGAGAGTAAGGATAAACTCACGCTCTCCTCGCGAGATGTATAATAATCTAAGTTATAGACCAACTTTGATCGATGGTGAAGACTTCTGATTGACTTTTAAACTTCTGAGTAGAGACAGATATTTATTAAAGCCTTATGACCTCTCCATTAGTCTCTCTATAGCTGTAAAATCCATTGAGGGAGTAGAGAAGGGTTCACATAGTCGGCGAAGACCTCGGGGAGAGAAGCTATGATCCAATAACGGGCGAAACGACCTGTGAATAACAGAGGCACGAGGAGGCTCACCCGTGCTTTGACAGTCGCCGCAGCGATACAGCTAATATTAACGGGGGGAACGCCTACGAAAGAGGCCCAAGCCACCAATTTAGGCGCATGTCTCTGATATAGTGGTAGGTCAGCTCTCTCTCTTAATTTTCTGACTCTCTCCCAGCGTTCAGCGAGCTGGCCTCCAAACACACAAAGCAATGTGAAACCGATAGTCTGACCAAGTGCTAAAGACGCTGCGAGAGCGAGCGATGAGCAGTCTTTAAGCGCCCAAATAATAGCGATAGCCTCACAGCTAATAAATATAAGGATCGGTGAGGGGATGACCGCTAAGGCGATCCAAAAGTAGACCATGAGCTCACTCGCTGTCGGGACATGCGTTTGGCATATTCTCGGGGGCCATCTCTCCAGGAGTCCATTGATTGGCGAAGAGGGTCGTACCCTCTAAATCTAGCATGAGGGGACTCCGAGCTTCTCCTGCGGCCTTACCACACCAGATAAGCTCAGACCGGTCATCAGTAGGAGGGAGGATAAGCCCGCCGATGAGCAGATCTCCCTCGACTCTGATCGCTCCATCTAAAATGAAATTCGGCATCCATACTTCAAATGTTCCTTCGGCGCTGACGCCAGAGGAGAAGCGCACTAAGGGCTCAGCGTCAAGAGGGTCTACCTCTCGTCTAAGCGTTCCATCGATGAGCCCTCCCTCTGCCCCCTCTATCACCATATCTGTCCGCGGTGCGGTATAATTGAGAGAGGCCCAAAGTTTGAGAGGGACCGGAGCTGGGAGCGACACATTCATTAACCAATGGCCAGAGATATCAGCGGGTGCGCTGTCGGCTCTCGCCAGTGAGGGGAGCTCAGGTCGGGTAGGTTCAGACTCGGCTCCACTGGTCTCTTCACCAGCTTCTTCGCCGGCCTCTTCACCGGCCTCTTCACCGGCTTCTTCGCCGGCCTGTCCATCATTCTCGTCTCCGCGACAGCGAGTAGGGACCTCTGCTAGGGTGAGCTGAGCATCATCGTCGCGAAGCGCCCCAAAAGTGCTCCCTTGGAGGTCGAGGGTGAGTGGTACGGTCACTGATCCAGTAGCGGCACCACAGAATTCATCAGCCCCTTGAGTATTGCTCTCTAGATAGACAATGGCTTCGACAGCGGTGGTCACATTTAAGATTTCAGGATCTAATATGAGCGGATTAGCAGTTAAGGTAAACCGACCTGCTGTATCGAGCACAGGATCAGGACTCACGACCACAATAGGCTCTTCTATCGCAGGATCTTGTCTCTCTAGCCATATCTCAGCTTGGAAGGTGTGAGTCTCCATATCTTCTAGCTCTGAGGGCCACTCGATAGCGCTGATTTTAACTCTCAGTCCTAAGTCAATCCCCGCGCTCAACCGAGCGTTCAGCAACCACATTCCCCTGAGATCTTCAAGCTGAGAGCTGCTCTCGAGCTCATTAATCTCTGGTCTAAAACTGGTCGTTCGGGACTTAAAGTCATCATAGTCTCGTTGAGGGAGATCTTCACAAGCCGCTAACAAAGACAGGGAGAGGCATAGCCAACACCCCGTAATAAATCTAAAATAGTGGGCGAGCGTGTTCATTTAGAGGCTCCATTTCAGATTAAAGGTCATGTACTGACGCTGGTCGGTATAATCACCGTCAGTCGACGGAGATTGACGACTGTTACTCACTCGCCGATCAAAGAAGTATTGATAAAAGAAGGAGCTATTGAGACTCAACGAGTCGGTGAGAGGGAGGGTGATCCCAACACCTAGCTCAAGTTGATCATGCTCTGCGAGCCCCGGTTCATGATATTCCTCTGGAGTTGCCCCCTCTTCATAACTGAGGCCGGTGTTGAGCTGTACTCGCTCAGAGATGCTGTAATCAAGACGGAGGCGGTAGGCGTTGGTGTCTCGGAAGTTTCTCTCGAGCAAGAGTAGCTCTTGCTGATTGTCAATATTAATAATCTCCTGATTATCCATAATGGACCACAGCTGTCGCTCATATTCTATCCTGAAGCGCATTTCATTTTCGGTATAGCCCACCGAGAGGAGATGGCTCTCAGCGACTTGTAGCTGTACTTGAGCATTAGCGGTGGTCTCGGGGGCGTTGGAGTAGAGGACATACGCTTTTCCTCTGAGCTGGTAAGTGACAGGGAGCCGCCAAGCATATCCTATCTCTAACTGGTCGAGATCGAGCCGCGCTCCTATCGTTGAACTCATCTCAGTGCCTACGGCGTCATCTAAGAAGACCCTACCCTCTTTCAGCTCACCATCAGGATCAGTTAGCTCATCGCTTTTATCGGCGTTGGCCGCTTTGATTGTACTCAAGGTGGTGTCGACATAGCTCAACGCAGCTCCAACCGCTAATGGGCCGTATTCTAGCGACATTCCAGCGGCATAGTTAACGAGGAGCATAAAAGTGCTCATTGCGCTCCAGCGCTGAGGGCCATCATAAGCGCCAGGATAGGCGCTTGAAGCCTCAGGGTCACGATCCCAATCAGCGGTTCCAGCACGAGCGATGTAGATCCCAGCCCCAAAGCCAAGTCTAAGATCTTTATCGAGGATCATCCCCGAATGAAAAGCAAGGCTTGGGATCATACCCAACGCGGAAGTCGTTGACTCTCCTGCATTCACCTTTTCTTCCTCGGCCGATAGCCCTTCAGACACCGCTCTATCATATGAGGCTTGACGTGAGATAATACCTAAATGCAGGTCGATTTTCGCTCCATCGGTATAGAGGTTAGCGGGATTCCAATACAGAGAATATGCGCTTCGGTCAAGAGGGCCCCCGAGGAGGCCATTAAATCGTCCAACAAAGAAGGGGTTGGCCTCCGTGACCGATGGAGCCAAACAGAGAGGGAGCGAGAACCCAAAAATGAGGATTAAGCTCAAAGTTAAGTACGACCGATGGCGCGCGTGTGCTGCGCCTTCTAGACTCACAGACACGACACACCAATTCAGCATCAGTCTTAGCCTCTCACGATCTCGAGTCGCTCAATGATAATCTCTTGCTTGGGTCGATCTCCCATGCCACGAGGGCTATCAGCGATCGACTTTTGGACGTCAAGACCTTCGATGAGCGCTCCGAAGATAGCGTGTCTGCCATCAAGGTGTGGAGTAGGGACCTCAGTGATAAAGATCTGAGATCCGCCGGTATTAGGTCCTCGGTTCGCCATGCTCAATACACCGGGGCGGTCGTGCTTTAGCCCTTTACCAAATTCACATTTTATCTCGTAGCCGGGGCCGCCTGTTCCACGACCCTCTGGGCAGCCTACTTGGATCATGAAGTTAGGGATCACTCGATGAAAAATAATCCCGTCATAGTAGGGTTTCTCGGTGTGTCCACCTGATGCGAGATAAACAAAGTTTGCTACGGTGAGCGGCGCCTCTTTCTCGAAGAGCTCAGCGACCATCACTCCTTTGGATGTGTGGAACTTAGCGAGTAGTCGGCCTTCGCCGGGAACATTAATCTCAGGGGGGGTAAAGAGCGCCATCAGCACTTCTCCTTAAAATAGGTAATATGTCGAAAGATCAGGGTCTCAAACTTATTAAGTTGTGAGCCCAACATGATCCATTCATGGTTTTCATTGACTTTGATCGCTCTGAACGTGTCGATCATGGGATCAGAGAATAAACACTCTTAAGGCTTGAAAGCAACTTTGGAGGTCGATTATCTGTGTAATCGACTCTCATCGAAGAGGTAAGAGTGTGAGGGGCACTTTAGCTAAAAATGTGTGCACGAGGGATCAGTTATGAGCGTCAACTTGTCGTTCTGCAGAGAGGCAGACGTTATTCATCAAGCTAGCGATTGTCATCGGCCCCACTCCTCCGGGGACAGGAGTGATCGCGGTCGCGATGTGCTTTACGTCATCAAAGTCTACATCACCACACAGCTTACCGGTCTCAAGTCGATGAATGCCTACATCGATGATGATCGCCTGAGGAGAGATATCTTTTGCTTTAATTAAGTGGGGGATCCCAGCAGCAGCGACAATGATCTCAGCCTGCCGGAGGTGGTGACTGAGGTCGACGGTTCGTGAATGGCAGAGCGTGACTGTAGCATGAGCAGCGGTAAGCAAAGCTGCCATTGGCTTTCCGACGATACGGCTTCGACCTACAACAACTGCTCGCTTCCCGGTTAGGTCTCCAATGGTGTCGCGTAAGAGCTGCAGACAGCCTAATGGGGTGCAGGCAACAAAGCCTTCTGTCGAGCGATCGATCGCGCCACTATGGATTCCGATTAACCCTTGGTTAAGAGGGTGTAAGCCATCAACATCTTTGGAAGGCAGAACTCTCTCTACGACTGACCACATCTCTTCTTGAGTGACGTGTGGAATGGGGAGTTGTACCAAGATCCCATGAAGCTCAGGATCTTCATTCATATCGTCTACACATCGATTTAAGGTGTCAAGACTCACCCCCTCCTCAAACTGATGAACAGTGGTGAGGATACCGATTTCGGCAGCAGCTTTTAGCTTATACTTGACATAGATTTGGCTTGGTGGGTGACCTCCCACTAAGATCACGCCTAGTTTAGGAGTGACCCCCTCCTCCTTCAATCGATCTACTCTCAGCTTGAGCTCACCGCGGAGTCGCTGAGCAATGGAACGACCATTAATAGTGACCGCGTTATGGGAGGACTTTGATGTGTTTTGAAGGGACATATGTATTATCCAAGAAAGGCTGCGAGTCTGGGTAGGATGCTTTATGCTTCGGTGAAATACTGAGGTGCTTCGGTGAAATACTGAGATGCTTCGGTAGATACTGAGTTGCTTCGTTGGGGTACTGAGGTGCTAAGATGATTTAGTGAGACTTCGCGCTAAGAGTAGAGTGTGTGATCGACCTATCCTCTTAAGTCTAGTTGGTCGCCTCTCAGTCCCTCTGTAGGAGACATAAGGCTCCCTCGACGGGCAGGAATCCCCACGGCGACCATTAAGATCAACATAGACCCTATGACAGCGCTCATGTAATCTGACCATCTGAATTGTACAGGAAATCTATCTATTCCATAGACCTCAGGGTCTAGGTGAATCCCGCTGCCCAAGATCCATTCACAGAAAATAAAGCCTATGACCGCGCCGATCAATGACCCTAGGCCTGCGATCGCTACACCTTCAATGAAAAATATTCGGTATACGCTACGGTGAGAGGCACCCATCGTCTTGAGAATAGCGATCTCTGGAGTCCTCTCTAATGTCATCATCATCAACATAGATGAGACGTTACAAGAGGCGAGAATGAGCATCACTGAGAGGACAACAAGGATGGCGATCCGTTGATAGATTAAGCTCATGTAGAGAGCCGGGTTTTGCTCATACCAGCCCTGTACACTAAAGGTCTCTTCGGCTCTCGTTGAGATACGAGTCGCTCTCAAGGGGTTGGTGGCCAGAGACTCACCCCAATCAAGAGGGTTACCTAGCCCCCACTTCATGGCGCTAGCGATCTGAGGTGCGAGACGTGAAGCCTCTTGGGGGTCTTTGATCGCGATCTCAAAGCCTTGAACGGAGTCGCTTGTTCCAAAGATATCTTGGGCATCATCATGGTGAATATATGCAAATCGAGAATCATATTCATCGTAACCAGCGGCGAAGACACCCACGACCTTAAGTACAATTGAGCGTGGTCCACTCTCTCCACTACTCCACCCTGACCTTTTGGTCTCAATACGCTTCGCTTGACTCCTCATTGCCCCGGTCATGGCGGTGAAGAGCTGACCCTGAGAGATGTTCAGTTTGCGGGCGAGTTGAGCCCCTATCAGAACGGATATAGCCTCTCGCTCTTTGGCTAACGGTTTCCGCTCGATAGTCAATGAGTCGAGGGTGCCAATCTGCATGTATTCATCGAGACGGAGGGTGGATTTGGCCCTCTCTGGATCAAGGCTCTTGATGAACCCTCCGACAGTCCCACCAGGGCCAACAAAAATAGCCTTATGGTACGTCGTAGGAGAGACGCCTATCACCTCAGGAACATTTGAGGTAATGGTCTCTTCCATTTCTGCTACGTCATATCTAGTGCTCGAATAAGGGCGGGCAAAGACATGGGCAGTGACACCGAGCAGTTTCTCTTGAAAGGCAAGCTCAAAACCAGCGGTGATCGATGCTCCACCGATGAGAGCTGCGACTCCGATAGAGACCCCAATGACAGCTAGAGTTGCGACAAGTGAGAGCCCCCTGCCCTTTCTAGATACCAAGTGACGCGAAGCGAGCATGAGTTCAAATCTCATTTTAGCGCCTCTTCTTCCTGATAATCGATTTTACTTGGGCTAGTCATCAATATCCTCGTTATCATTAGTTATATACGTATTAGATCGCTATAAAAGAGGAAGACACCAGCGTCTAAGATATAGTAAGCGACACATGAGGCATAGATATGAAGCAAGAATAGTCACATAATTCAAGTTTAGATCGATTAAACTTAACGAAGTCATTCGCGCTCTTGCTTTGGAATCACGTTGTGTTGTAATGAGATTCTCTTAACTAGAAGTATTCGGTATCTATAGACTAAAATTTAAACATCGATGGAGATCGATATGCTTTGCCCTCACATAGTCTCCCGCTCAACTCAATCCAATCGTGCTACGATCGTGGGTTCATTGTTTAGAAAACGTCACTCAGCTGTCAGACACTCAGCTGTCAGACACTCAGCTGTCAGACTCTGTGCTGTTGACCTCAAAGTCTTTTATCTCGCGGCCTTGTCTTTTGTAGTGTTCTCGCTGATGTCATCGGCCACTGCTGCACCGAGCGGTAAGGGGAGAGTGCAGATTGATGACACCTATCACGAGGTGACATGGAGTGATGGCGATAGCTTTAGAATCACTTCCGGCCGAATGAGGGGACAGCGGGTCAGGCTCTTGGGATATAATACGCTAGAGAGCTATGGTCCTGTGCATAAGTGGGGAGAGTGGAATGAATGGGCGCTATACCGTCTAGCTAAAGACGCCAAGCAAGTCGCAACAAGAGAGACCTGGGAGTGTAAGTCACTAGATATCAAAGATCGATACAGTCGACTTTTAGTAAGGTGCCCAAAGCTGATAGAGGCGATGATCAATACTGGAATGGGTCATGTCTTTGAGGTCGAGGCTAAACCTGAGGTCAAGCTCTTAATGCTTCAAGCGGATGCCATTAAGAGAAGAGTTGGTATGTGGAGTCGTGGCGCTCCAACAGGCCTCCTGACGAGCATCCATAGCCACGATGAAAAAGCCTGGTCAACCTGCGTATAATCGTGTCGCTTCTCTAAAAACGGGCGAGGCTAAAAAAGCTACTTCATTCCAATACCTACAAGGCCTGTGAGTGGGTCTGTGCTCAGGGCTCATGCCTGCTTTATGTTCCCTATCAACAGCGCTACGGAGATGATCGACCTAAGTGTTTACGTTGGAAACGATAGCCGATACGAACTTAGACTATCCGCACGGACTGATTTTAGGTAATATTCTACTTCTAAAACAGTCACTTTAATATCCATTAATACCCATTAATACCCTTTTATACCCCTTAATATATAGGAAGAACAATGAACAAGACTCTTCTTCAGCAAGAGGGCGCTCAAGTACGATTTTCGGAGCCCCGTATGATCAATCAGATGAGCTGTTGCCTCTCTCTAGTCGCTCTTTTTCTCAGCGCGCTCGGCGCTTGTAGCGAATCTGAACCTAACCCTCCAGTGGTTCCACCAATGGCAGGGATGATGGCAGGGACCGAGATGGTCGCTCCTTGTGTGTCCGACTCAGCCTGTGCACCAGGGACGATCTGTGATGCTGGGTCAGGGACATGTGTACCTGGTCAATGCAGCGCGATGACCCCTTGCCCAGTCAACCAAATGTGTGATCTCAGCACGAGTACTTGCAGCTCAGCGATGAATATTGGGGTGCGCCAGTGACGCAGAATGTGGAAATGGATTTTGTGTAGCGGGAACTTGCCAAAACGTCGAATGCGTTAGAGACATGAACTGTCAAGCGGGGCAACGCTGCGATAATATGCGTTGTGTTGCTGACACTAGCTGTATCGACAGTGATGGTGATGGCTATGGGACAAACTGCCCAGCTGGACCGGACTGTAATGATCGTGATCGAAATGTCAACGCAGGTGCACCGGAGAATGGCACGACGAACTGTGATGACGGAATCGATAATAACTGTGATGGAACAGATAGCATTTGCGGCTCTGAGGAAGACTTAGATAACGATGGATTCGCAGATAAGGATGGCGACTGTAATGACATGAATCCTAATATTAATCCAGGGGCTGATGAGATCTATTACAACGATCTAGATGATGATTGTGATCCCCAAACTAATGATGACGATCAAGATGGAGACGGCTTCGCCGCTGAAGCCTCCATGGGCCCAGACTGCGATGACCTAAATCCCAATATCAACCCTCGCGCTGAGGATATACCTGGCAATGGGGTCGATGAGAACTGTGACGGGATGGATCGAGTCATCACCAACGATGATCGAGATGGTGATGGTGTGAGTGAAGTCGATGGCGATTGCGATGATGACAATATAAATGTCTCTCCCAATCGTGAAGAGATCCCCTACAACTCTCTCGATGATGATTGTGACCCAAGTACCCGCGATAATGACTTAGACGGTGATGGGTTTGCCGCCCCTCGTGACTGTGAAGACGGAGATGAGATGATCAACCCCAATATGGCGGAGATCTTCTACAACGGAACCGATGATGATTGCGATCCACTCACTAAAGATGGTGATGCTGACGGTGATGGCTTTAATGCGAGGGCTGTAGGAGGCGGTGATTGTAATGATGATGTCGCGAGCGCTAATCCAGATGGCACAGAGGTCGAGTATAATGGGATTGATGATGATTGTGACCCAAGTACTCGTGATAATGACTTAGACGGTGATGGCTTTAACCGTGATACTGATTGCGACGACAACAATGATAACGTTAACCCTGATATCGTAGAGAATGCCTCCACAAATTGTGGGGATAGCGTGGACAACAATTGTATTGGTGGAGACGTCGCCTGTGACGCAAACGCCACTGATAGCGATAATGATGGGATCCCTGATGATCAAGATTGTGAGCCTCAAAACGCAGCGATCCCTGGGCCAACAGAGATCGCTAACAATAATCTAGACGATGACTGTGACGGTGAAGTTGACAACGTCTGTGTAGATGATGCCTTCGATATCGCGAATTCAAACAATATACCGGTGAATGCCTCAGCGATCAGTGATAACGACAACAATGAGTCGGGTTTAATCCTCTGCCCTGGTGATGCCGATTGGTATCAAATTACACTCAACCCCGGTGATGGACTCGAGGTAGATCTCAGCTTCGCGCATGCTGAGGGTGACATCGATGTTCGTCTCTATCGACGTAATAACGGAGGGCTCACCGAAGCTGACTTGACCGCTGTGGACTCATCGGTCTCTTCCAATGATAATGAGGTCGTCTATACGGCGCGTGCCACAACTCGTGACACATACTTTATAAAAGTATATCAGTTTGGTGCAAACCCCGGCCGGCTCGAATATGGAATGATCGCCAACGTGTTTGAGAACTGTCAAGATGATCCGGTAGGCCCGAGCGGAGAACAGAATGATAGCCGCCAAGAGGCTTCAATCATGCCATCATTCGGAGAGAGTCGTCAGATCTGTGACTATGACGATGATTGGTACTTCTTTACGCTTACTCGTCAGCAGAATCTCCGACTCGACTTACTCTTCACTCATGCTCAAGGTGACATAGACCTCGCGCTCTATGACCGAGACAGCGGTGATCGGATTAAAATAGCGTTGTCATCAACTGATAATGAGATCCTCGAGGAAGAGAATCTCGCCGCTGGTAACTATGCAGCCCGAGTGTACGGATTTAATGGTTCTCAGAATGGCTATAAGATCTTCCGATCGAGCGGAAACCTTCAGACTTCAGAGTTCCGAGATAACGATGATTACGAGCTCCCCGATGCAGAGATGATGCCAGGGGTATATACCACACCTGCCATTAATTTCCCCAACGTACCCTTAGGTTCCGTTGTTCACAAGCTCAAACTTAAGCAGCTCGATATCAATCACAGCTGTGTCGGTGATCTTGAAGTTACGATTCTTTGGGACGGTGTCCCTGTTCGTCGGTTATGGAATCGAGATGGTGATAACTGCCTCGACGGGGCTCTCGATGATGACAGCACCTTTAGCCTCGGTTGTATTGGAGGTGTTGGGGCGGCTTCTTGGAATAGGCGTCTAGGTAATGATATCTGCTTCGAGAACAGAGATTATCTTGAGTTTGCAGGACTTGACGCTCAAGGTGATCTCACAGTAGAGATCAAGGACTATACCAATGATAACACGGGTTCATTGGTCAATGTACAGTTCGATCTAGAGTATTTTATCCCCTGAGCTTCCTTAGAATATGACATCTCGGGGGGCTTATTAACAAAGTGAGCCCCCACTATGTCAACACCTAAAGGAAACTCCCTTCTCTTTGATAAATCGGTTGATTTGGTCTTAATGTTCCTCGGTCTGTACGCAGCGATGGCTGTTCAAGACTTCGCAGATCACCACAAAGAGAAGAGTCATTATCGACAGCTCGTCCAAGGGTTTCAGGAAGAGTTAGCGAGTAATCAATCACAACGCAGCAATATTGAGGAGAAGCTCGGCACACTCTCAGAGTCAAAAGAGATCGGTCAAGCGGGAGATAGCTTTGAGTATTTCACCGCTCAGACACAATATATGACCTCTTTTCTGAGTTGTTATGAAGATCTTAAGCTAAGCGACCGTCGATCTAAACTATCTCCCGAGCGTAAGAAAGAGTGTGGAGCGCTGTTTAAGCAGAAGTTTAAGCGTACTCCCCCCGAGCACCTTGATCTCTCGCCGGTTTATCGACGAGATGTGTGGCGCTTTTACCTAGCAGGAGGAGTTCAGCTTTTTCAAACATTTGAGAAGCCTTCCACACAACCTCGGTGTCATATAGAGGGGAAGGCGTCTCTCGGTCTGTCCATCTGCATTGGCTCAGTCTATAATAAGCTCAGCACTGTAGAGAATCAAGTCTCGGAGATTCAGCGCTTAGTCAATGACACTTACTTCAATAGACAAGGCATTTTAGACGCAGAGTTCAAATCATTTAAGCGTCATATGAGGCGCTTGGGTAAGCGTAAAGATAAAGCTGCCACAGAACAAACCAAAGCTCATATCGCTGAGCTATACCTCCACCTCAGGGAAGGGCAACTCGCTGTCGATCTGTCACTCTCCCTAATGAGATTTAAGATCAAACAGCTAAAGAAGACAGCCAGCGAGCTCAATCTTCGCTTTGATGAAGTCTTAAGCGCTCTCAATACAGAGCTTAAATAAGCGAGGTCTTTTACAGGTCATAAGAATGATTAGAGAAGTGATGAGGCTTAACGCTTACGAGCTTTTTTACTCGCTCTCTTTGTCGCCTTCCTAACCCTCTGTCGAGTTTTTGCTCGCTTCACATTTTTTTTGCGAGTTATTTTACCCTTTCGGTGTCGACGCTTCGCAGCTTTGACTGCACCTTTGGCCATTAGCCTGATGTTTGCTCTGACTCTGCTCTTAGCTTTGATGCTTCGCTTAATCCTGCGAGTCACTCCATTGACTCCCTTAGCGGTCACAACGGTCTCACCTGCGCGGACAGGGAAACGACGAGCTTTTTTTCCGGTGAGCCGCCCGCGGTATTTGCCGTTGATCCAAACCTTAGCTTTTCGATCTGTTTTGAGGATGAGGAGTGCATTAGGCTTTATACGTCCGCCATTACTCCCAGAGGGCTTGACGAGTTCAGTGGTCTTGACACTCTCATTAGGACTCACCGTTGGCGTGGCGTCAGCGCTCACTTCGGGAGCCGCTTCAACGATCACTTCAGGAGTAGGCTCAGGCTCAGGCTCAGGCTCATCTTGAGCGACGCTCTCTTCGGCGATAGCCGCTTGGAGCTCGGTATCATCGAGGTCACTGACGAGGTCTTCCATCGAGTCGAGAGCGCTCTCATCGTTGAGGTCTTGAGCATAACTTGAGGAAATAACCCCCGATCCAATAGAGAGGGAGAAGAGCAAGCAGAGCTTTAACAGACTCTGTAGCGTTGTTAATGTCTTGGTTGATTTCATTATGATCACCTTAAGAAGAAGTAGAGTGCACTCGTCATCAGAATAATAATCCATTTATTCAATAGAAAAACAGTAAAGATTACAATGTCTCATCAGCTCTTCTCCATAGAGTAAGCTCTTCTCCATAGAGTAAGCTCTTCTCCATAGAGTAAGCTCTTCTCCATAGAGTAAGCTCATCTCATCTCATCATTGTCGCCTGACGATTGAGACAAAGGTGAGTTTTGAGGGAGTACTGTGAAGGAAGAGCAGTCTTGGGAGAGTCGCTCTTCGTGTGGCTGGGATATCAAAGCAACGCAGACGGTCTGCTCTTTAATGGATGAAGACCAAGGGTCAATCCATGCTGAAGTGCTATGCTTATCAAGGTGACTCAGCGCTTCACCGTTCCAAGTCCACTTTAAAATGACATTGTCGCTCAGAGCTCTCTTCGAGCTTAAGTACTTAATCTGTACTTCTGCTCTTAACAGATTATCACTCGCCGAGCGCTGGGGGAGGGGACTGTAGATGGCTCCTGAGGGAGGGGAGATCAGCTTGACGCTGATCTGTGCAGAGGGGGTAGCTTCTGTGCTCTGTAGTGTAGAAGAGCTTAGATCTTCCTTATCGTCTCCAAAGGGGTCAGCGCTTAGCTCTCTATGGGTCACTTCAGGACTTTGGTGAGTTCTCTCTTTGTGCATGAGCGCGCTGAGTGTTTTCTTATCCCTCATCGTCAGTTGATGGTCAGCTAGAGGGAGAGCAGGCGCTGAGCGATGAACCTCTCGGATCAGCTCTCGCCACAGAGGAGCAGCGATACGCCCCCCAGAGAGGGCTGCTCCTCGGTGTGGTTTAACCCACACGCCTACAGAGACCTGCGAACTCACTCCAACGGTCCAAGCATTAGTATAACCTTGGCTAGTTCCGGTCTTTACAGCTGTTGGAAAAGGCAGGGCTAGAGCGCTCTCTTCTCCAAATGAAGGAGCACGCAGAGCGCGATTGCTTAACACTTGTAGAATGGCTTGAGCCGCACGTGGTGACATAAAACGACCAAAGTTAGCTCTTTGAAGGGTCTTTATTCCGTTGTCTCTGCGCTGATACACTCTCCATGGTTCAGATTTTCCGCCTAGAATAAGTCCTCGATAGGCGTTTACTAGATCTATAAGTCTCACTTCCCCATCTCCAAGGCTGAGACCGAGACCATAATGAAGCGCATCTTCGGTGAGAGTATGCAGTCCCGCTAGTCTAAGACGATCTAAGAATCGATCCACTCCTACGTGATTTAGAAGCCATACCGCAGGGATATTTAGACTCATGGCTAGAGCAGACATCAAAGAGACCTCTCCACGGGTCTTATGGTCATAGTTCTTGGGCTTATATTGACCCATAGGAGTCTTAAAATGGAGTGGAGAGTCAGAAAGCGGGCTATCTAGTTCAAAGCCACTATCGAGCGCCAGTCCATAGAGAAAGGGCTTGAGGGTTGACCCGGGTAGTCGCTGACCGATGACATGATCAACTTGACCCGCTGAGGGATGATCATAGCCTCGACTGCCTACCCAAAACAACACCTCTCCTGTGCTCGTGGAGAGGCCGACAGCAGCGACTTGCTGAAGCCCCATTCGCTCATGAGCATGAGCATATCTAGAGACGATCTCTTCTGCTACTCGCTGTAGATGAGAGTCTATGGTGAGGTGGTGGTCTGTCTCCTGTGTATGAGCTCCAGGAGGGGTAACATTGATGCGCCGGTACCGTAAGCTCTCTGTTAAGTGTGGGGCTTGAAATGGCGGGGTAGATTCTTTGAGGATGATCGGCTCTTCTAGAGCTCGCCGAAAGGTCTCATCACTCAGCTTCCCATGTTGATGTAAGCAAGAGAGCGCTGCTCTCTGACGAGGGATCGCTCGAGTGGGGTCCTTAAGCGGCGAGAGCCTTGTTGGCGCGAGGGGAAGGCTGGCTAAGTAAGCCGACTGAGCATGGCTCAATCGATGAGGGGGGACGCCAAAATATCGCCAACTCGCTCGCCAAACCCCGATGATCTGTGGTCCAAAGGAGACGTGGTTGAGATAAGTAGCGAGCGTGTGGTTTTTATCGACATTAGCGTTGAGCCATAGCGCATATCGAGCCTCCTTGAGCTTGTCAAACCACCCTGTGGCTCGACCTCTGAAGAGCTTAATCACTTGTTGGGTGATCCCGCTTCCACCTGCGACTCGTTTGCCTGATTTTAGATTGAGCCACAACGCTCTCAGTATGCCCGCTAATGGTACACCGTGATGGGTGTAATAGGTTTGGTCCTCAAGGCATATGACACTATCTATTAAACTATTGGTGACTTGATCGATCGATACAGGAAACGAGTAGGGGTGATCATGATGAGGGATTACCCTTAAGAGTTCACCGGTTCGATCATAATACCACTGTCCTTCTCCCTTCAAGTCAAGACCCTGTTGTAACCGGTCGCGCCAAGGTGTCTTTAGAGGCTCAAGGGGGAGATGTAGGTAAGTGTATACACACAGAGCGATGAAGAGAGAAGAGGAGGCGACCTTAGATAAACTCCTGCCTATATGTAGTGAGGTCAAAGCCTTAACTTCGCGGAAGAATAGAGAGTTGCTCAGCTCGATCTCTGTGAAGGAGGAAGTCGATCGGTGAGCTCATAGTGGGATTCAAGAGGCGTCTCCAATCTGCTTCTCCTTCGAGCGGAGACTCATCCTCGAGATGAGACCACTCTTCACGAGATTCAGCGTCTAGCTCATCGAGCTCGTTGTACCACACGGGTAGCAGTTGGATAAATCGTTCACTGCGGATTAAGGACCCAAAGTGAAGGTAGCTAGGCTGAGCGCTGTAGTTTCCCCAAAACCTTAGATAATTCCCCTTCTTGAATCGAACCGGTTTAGGCTTGAGAGCGGGAGCGCTCATCTCATGAATAGAGGTCTGCTTGATGAGTGCCTCAGCGCCTCGATTTATAGGTCCTGTAGGGATTGGATTTGACTCAAGAAAGACGCCAGGCTGTCTTAAAGTATCATTAAACTGTACTCGAGATGTCGCGCCTCGGTCACCCTTCGGGTCGTGATAGGAGGCAGCGCGCTCGCTTTGAGAGGGGTGGAATCCACGTGGTGGAGGGGGGAGGTCTTGAACTTCTCTCCCTGAGTTTTCCAATTGGCCTTGGCGATCGAGGTCGATGCGATGATGATCGAGTGACTGTATCATGCGACGACGCCCTTTTTTTCCTGAGTGGACAACTTCAGGGGGTCTTTGCGGTACGTTTGACACTTGGGGTGGTTCAGGGTCTTGTTTAACTAGACGCCCGACCTGAACTTGAGCGCTATAATGGGGAGAACTTGGCGCAGTCGGAACCATGGGGAGGGGTTCAGGAAGTTCACTTTTAGGGAGCGGTCGATCCGGCTTAGGGTGGGGTGTTCGTGGTTTAAGATCAGCGCGAGCTTCCTCATAGAGTGAGTCTGGACTAGGGGTCGCTCGTTCTAGGATCTGTTCCGGGGAGTGTGGTTGATGTTGATCATCGCTGTCCTCGGAAGTGGAGAGAGCGGGTAGTGTCTGAGGAAAGAGCGCTGAGGCTCGCTGAGGGATGCTGTTTCCCCAGTCTCCGCTCAATATGCCTACGTCTTCAACCTCAAGCTCAATCCCCGCTTGAGCGAGGAGGAGGTCATCGCTCTGACCGATGTCACTCTCTGAGTCTTGAACGGCGTTTTCCTCTTGATTATCTTCAGATAATTGCTCAGCCTCACTCTGCTCATTATTCGAGAAGAGTCGCACGACTTGACCGAGCAGAGAGAAGAGAGATTTAAACATCGAATGAGATCACTCATGATTAGGATTAGAGAAGAACATCGCAGCTTCGTTTAGCACCTAGACTGCCATTCTCTTTGACGACATTCAAAAAATTATCGAAATAGACGAGGAGTTCACCTTATGTACTATCGCATGTTAGGCTCAACAGGTCTACAAGCATCTGTCTTGTCCTATGGATTTTGGGCTACTTTTGGAGTAAAAGACGGACTAAGGGATCGAGCAGGGATCGAGATGGCGAAGCGTTGTCTCATCACAGCCCGTCAAGCCGGTGTGAACCTGTTCGATAACGCAGAAACATATGGTAACCCTCAAGGCGAAGCAGAGCGACTTATGGGAGAGGCGATCGCTGAGCTGGTAGAAGAGGACCCGGTGTTGTGGAGGAGGAGCGACCTTATTATCACCACAAAGATCTTTTGGGGAGGATCGGGCGTTAACGAGAAGGGCCTCTCTAGAAAGCATATTCATGAGGGGATGGAGGCTAGTCTAGAGCGCTTAAGGATGAGTTATGTCGATCTAGTGTTTTGCCATCGTCCTGACCCATTTACTCCAACAGAGACGGTGGTGAGAGCGATGACAGACCTCGTCAGAAATGGTCACGCTATGTCGTGGGGGACAAGTGAATGGTCCGCTCAGCAGATCACTGAAGCCTATTGGATCGCTCAGAGCAAAGGGCTAGAGCCTCCTCTCTTTGAGCAACCCCAATATAATATGCTCTCTCGTGATCGCTTTGAAGTTGAATATGCCCCGTTATACCAAGCGCCTTATTCGCTAGGGACAACGATTTGGAGCCCCCTCGCATCGGGAATATTGACCGGTAAATACAATGACGGTGTCCCCGAAGGGTCGAGGATGACTCAAGGAGGGTATGAGTGGCTCCTCAATCTCTTAGAGAACCATAAGGCGAAAGGAACACTTGAGAAAATCAGAGAACTCAGTGAATTTGCTTCAGGAGAGCTGAACTGCTCTATGGGTCAACTCGCCTTGGCGTGGTGTATCAAAAATCCTAATGTATCGACGGTCCTCTTAGGAGCGACTAAACCATCTCAGCTAGAAGAGAACCTCGCTAGCTTATTGGTAGCTGAGCGCTTAACTGATGAGCATATGGAGAGAGTCGATCGTATCCTTGGGAATAAACCAGCGCCTTATCAAGGGTGGGGCGGAGCGGGAATGAGGTCGATAGAGACCATCTAAGAGGTGCATGCACCGCTCTTTAAGAGTGATGCGACTCTTTAGTTAGGATGACGATCAAGCTCACGCTTAAGATATTGACCGGTGAAACTCTCCGGGGTATTGGCTACCTCCTCTACGGTTCCCTCTGCGACGATGAATCCACCAGCATCCCCCCCCTCAGGACCGAGATCAATCACCCAATCTGCGGTGCGAATAATATCGAGGTTATGCTCGATCATAATCACTGTATTACCAGCATCGGTGAGGCGTTGAATCACTTCTAATAATCGGCATATGTCTTCAGAGTGTAGTCCTGTGGAGGGTTCATCTAAGATGTAAAGAGTCTTTCCTGTTGGTCGCTTCGCCAATTCGCGAGAGAGCTTGATCCTTTGTGCTTCTCCCCCTGAGAGGGTGGTCGA
Organism: uncultured bacterium; assembly: GCA_943788935.1. Taxonomy (GTDB): domain Bacteria; phylum Myxococcota_A; class Bradymonadia; order UBA7976; family VGTA01; genus CAKZRU01. The sequence goes on from CALSSE010000007.1 coordinate 252,668, forward strand.
AGGCTGACCGAGATGTACATACCCTAGCCCAACCGCCTGTAAAGTCTTGAGTATTTTGCTGACCTTAGGGTGTTTGGCGAAGATTTCGGCGGCCTCATCGATAGAGGTGTTCAACATCTCACTGATATGTTTCCCCTTAAACTGAACGCGGAGGGTCGCTTCGTTAAAGCGTTGCCCTTTGCAGACTTCGCACTCAACATAAACATCAGCGAGGAAGTGCATCTCTACAGTGGTAACGCCCGCACCCTTACAAGACTCACAGCGCCCTCCTTTAATATTGAAGCTGAATCGACCCGCTTTAAATCCATAAGTTTTAGACTCAGGGAGCATGGCATAGACGGCCCTAATCTCATCCCAAAGTTTGGTGTAAGTCGCAGGGTTGCTTCTAGGCGTTCTACCAATAGGGCTCTGGTCGATATGCACACACTTATCAAAATAATCAAAGCCGTCTATCCGTTCGCAAGGCACTCGGGTACCTTTTGCCTTATTGAGTCTCTGAGCGGCGGCAGGATGTAAGATCTGAGTGATCAGGGTGCTCTTTCCTGCTCCACTTACCCCAGTGACACAGGTGAATAGACCCACCGGGAATGAGACTGTGGTATTTTGGAGGTTGTTAGCGTTGGCCCGTACAACAGTCAAACGCCGCTCATCTCTGGTTCGTTTCTCGGGGATGGGGATTGACCTCCTCCCTGATAAATAAGCACCGGTTAAACTCGTGGGATGCTCAGCGACCACTTGTGGTGGACCGCTGACGACGACTTCCCCGCCATGAATACCTGCTCTCGGTCCAAAGTCGACGATCCAATCACAGACTTGCATAAGCTCAGGGTCATGTTCCACGACGAGAACGCTGTTCCCTATATCTCTTAAATGGCATAAGGTCTCGATGAGTCGCGCGTTATCTCGAGCGTGGAGACCTATAGAGGGCTCATCTAAGATATACAGAACTCCGGTGAGCTCACTGCCGATTTGACTCGCTAAGCGAATACGCTGACTCTCTCCCCCGCTCAAGGTAGGACCGGGGCGATTTAAACTCAGGTAGGTTAAGCCAACGTTGATTAAGAATTTGAGGCGATGCTTTATCTCTTTCAAAAGTTCGGCAGCGATCGCTTCTTGACGAGGAGTGAGAGTGAGCTGGTTGAGGTGATCATAGGCTTCGTTAATGCTCCATGTATTAAGCTCAGGGATCGACACCCCACCCACAAAAACAGATCGAGATTCCGCCCTCAGCCGCATCCCTCCACAAGAGCGACAGGGTCGATCGGAGAGATATTCACCATAGTTCTCTCGCGCTGACTCTGACTCGGTGTCTCGCCATCGGCGGAGCATTAAGGGGAGCACCCCCTCCCAGACCGTCTTCATGGTGTGGCTTTTACCATGTCTAGACCTTAACTTAAGGATTACCGTCTCTGGGTCTCCATTGAGGATGATCTCTCGATGTGGCTCGGAGAGCTCCTCGAAGGGGGCTTGACCAGAGATTTTATGACGCTTCATAATCTCTGCCATCACCTTCAAGGCCCACTTGATTGAGTGGTTTCCTCTCGGTTGGCGCCAGGGCTTTACCGCCCCGTTAGAGAGGCTGAGGCTCGGCTCGGGGATCAGTTTTTTAGCATCCATCTCAAAGGCGGTTCCAAGCCCGTTACAGTCTGGACACATACCTAGTGGACTGTTGAAGCTGAATGATTGCGGACTGAGCTCTGGGTAGCTGATACGACATGCTAAACAAGTATTGCTCTCGCTGAAGAGTTTATCGTCGGTGAGGAGGGAGTCTCCTTCTTTTTTGGTGATAACCGCTAAGGTGAGCTTCCCCTTACCCCACTTGAGCGCAGCCTCCACTGAATCGGCGACTCGCGCCTCCATATCGGGTTTAGCGACGAGCCTATCGATCACAACCTCTACTTGGTTACGCTTTTTCCCGTTGAGAGAGAGCTCTTCAGTCAATTCCACTACCTCATCATTGACTCTTAATCGCATGAAGCCTGCGACTCGCAGAGATTGAAGTAGCTCAGCGTTTGCCCCTTTTCGATTCTCTATCACCGGCGCAAGAATCATAAACTTGCTCTTTAGAGGGAGGTGGCAGATGGTGTTAACGATCTCTTGAGAAGACTGAGCTTCCACGACGTCACCACACTTATGGCAGCGTTGCTCCCCTGCCCTCGCGTACAAGACTCTTAAATAGTCATAGATTTCAGTGATAGTACCAACAGTAGATCTTGGGTTCTTACTCGTTGTCTTTTGCTCGATGCTAATCGTTGGTGAAAGCCCCTTGATACTCTCATATTTGGGTTTGTCCATTTGACCCAAGAACTGACGCGCATAGGCGGAGAGACTCTCAACATAGCGTCTTTGACCTTCAGCGAAGAGCGTATCAAAGGCCATTGATGACTTTCCACTCCCTGAGACCCCCGTAAATGTGACTAGGCTTCGTTTGGGGATCTCGAGGTCAACTGATTTAAGATTATGTTCTCCTGCTCCTCTCACCCTTATCCATGCGTCTTCCGCAAGAGTTGATCGCTCATTACGATGTTTTGGACTCGAAACCTGTTCATCCTTAAGCGCTCTTTTACTCATGTTCACCTTTACCTCTATAATTTATCAACAGTGATATACAAATGAGCAGATGATGGAGGCAAGCGGTAAGCTTCCAGAAGTTGTCTCTACATCTAGAAAAGATTGTATTCAAAACAAAATGACTTTAGCTTTATCTAGTATTGTTTTTTTCAACTCAACCTCTTTCAAGGAGTGAATCATGGGGTTATATGTCAACACTAACGCGAGCGCTATTAACGCTCAACGTCAGTTAAATACAACGAGTAACGCTCTCGGTCGATCTTTCGAGCGGCTCTCAACAGGCTTAAGAATCAATGGCGCTAGGGACGACGCCGCTGGCCTAAGCATCGCGACTCGACTTAGCGCTCAAGTGAACGGTCTCAATCAAGCGGTACGCAACAGCAATGATGGTATCTCATTGGCACAGACCGCCGAGGGAGCGCTCAATGAGACTACAAATGTCCTACAGCGTATAAGAGAATTAGCTGTTCAATCAGCAAATGACACCAATAACGACAGTGACCGGGCTTCATTGCAAGCTGAGGTCGGTCAATTGCTGAGTGAGATCGATCGTATCGCTGAGACCACCACCTTTAATAATATTAAGGTCCTCGATGGGACTCTGTTATATCGAGATCTGCAGCTAGGTGCTAAAGTTGGCGAGACAATGAGCGTCAGCATTAGCGGAGCGGCGACGAGTGATCTCGCACGACAAGCAAGGTACGAAGGGGGCACTTTCGTGAGCGCTGCCTCTTTCACTGGAGCCAACTTTGAGTTGACAAGCGTCGACGGCTCTACGTTTCATGATGTGAGGGCGACGAATTCTGCCGACGATCAATTGTCTACCTTCGGCAATGACTACTCAGCGATCGCCAAAGCAGAGGCGATCAACGTTATTTCGGCGACCACTGGTGTTCGCGCCATTGTAGGCCCTACAGAAGTCGCTGCTACTGTAGCTGTTGCATTAGGCGGTGATATCACCTTCAACGCGTCGACATTTTTCGTGGTCAATGATGTCAAGTTCAGCGGTTTCACAGCCACTAGTAATGACGCTGATGGTACTCTGGTTGACGCGATCAATGCAGAGAGCTCATCGACAGGGGTAGTCGCTTCACTTACTGAGAGAGGCGCTCTCAAGTTAACCGCTGCTGATGGTCGTAACATCCATATGGAATTCTCGAGCGATGCTCTCGCAGATCAAATGGGTAACATGGATGGGTTCACCACTGAGGCCGCTGCGACTGCAGCAGGTACAGCAAATACTCTAGCGCACTTTGTCGCGACGGGCAAACTCACCCTACAAGCTGAACAATCCTTTGAGATCAGAGTTGCAGGAGCATCCACCTTGGTTGGTTTCCAAAGCACAGGGGTTGGAGTGTATGGTGTCAACAGCGCCTACAGTATGTCTTCAGTGGATATTAGTGATCGAGAGGGGGCGGTAGAAGGACTAGATGTCATTGACCTCGCCCTCGAGCATGTCTCTTCGCAACGCGCCAAGCTCGGCGCTCTTCAGAATCGCTTGGAGAGCACGATTAATAATCTCAGCACTACCTCCGAGAATCTCGTCGCCTCGCGAGGTCGTATTCAAGACGCTGACTTCGCAGCAGAGACCGCGCAGCTGTCACGGAATCAAATCATCCAACAGGCAGGTGTCTCTATCCTCGCTCAGGCTAACCAGCAGCCACAAATCGCGCTTACGCTTCTCTGATCATTGTTGGATCAGCTCAGTCAGTAACAATATTTGACTGAACTGCTTGAGATAATGAGGGTAATGAAAAGCCCACTTGACATCGTCAAGTGGGCTTTTTTTTGAGAACTACCCTGGCTGTTTCAATGAGTTAATATTGGTAATAATAATAAAAAAATTGAAATCTCAGTCAATGTGTCCGATTATGGTCGGGCCATCGATGGCATTGTTTTAAGTCCCATACATATTCAAGGAGTGAATCATGGGTTTATTTGTAAATACTAACGCTTCGGCGTTGAACGCTCAGCGCCAGCTGAACTCTACCTCTAACTCTCTCGGCCGCTCATTCGAGCGTCTCTCTTCAGGTCTCCGTATCAACGGCGCCAAGGATGACGCTGCTGGCCTCAGCATTACCACTCGCTTCAGCGCTCAGATCCGTGGTCTGAACCAAGCTGTACGTAACAGTAATGACGGGATCTCTTTGGCGCAGACCGCTGAGGGTGCCCTCAACGAGACCACCAACATCCTTCAGCGTATCCGTGAGCTTGCTGTCCAGTCATCAAATGACACCAACAACGACAGCGACCGCGCTTCACTCCAAGCTGAGGTCTCTCAGCTGCAGAGTGAGCTTGACCGCATCGCTGAGACCACAAACTTCAACGGCAACAAGGTCCTCGACGGGACCTTCCTCGCCAAGAATATTCAGGTCGGCGCTAACGTCGGTGAGACTCTCAGCGTAAGCATTGACGCTGCGGCGACTAAAGACTTGGCTCGCCAAGCACGATATGATGGCACAGAGGTTACAAATGCTGCAATCGCTGGTGGTGGTGACGTCACCATCACTTATAAGGATGCAGCATCTGCTACAGGTGAGAGTTCTGCAAATGTGCGCGCAACTAATGACAATGATGATGCCCTCTCTACATCACAAAAGTCTTTCTCTGCGATTTCAAAAGCAGCAGCGATTAACAGCTTAAGTGACACCACAGGTGTACGAGCGATCGTAAACGCTACAACTTTGGGTGGTGGAGCAATTGCTGCTGGTAACCTAAGCGCATCTTCATTCATTGAGATCAACGGTGAGAAGATCTCAGGCTTTGCGGTTCAAGCAAATGATGCCGACGGAGCTTTGACCGATGCCATCAATGCAGTGTCAGATACTACAGGTGTTGTCGCTTCACTCGATAGTGACAGCCAACTTGTATTGACAGCGGCGGATGGTCGAAACATCGAAGTTGATATTACAAACGCTACTAATGCTGGTTTTGCCGCTGATGATGTTCAGCGTGGATCGATCACTCTTCAATCTGATAGCCAGTATGAGCTTGGTGGTGCTGCGATAGCCCGTCATCGGTCACGGACCAGGGATCTATGGCGTTAACTCGGACAACTCAGTCAAAGAGCTCGACATCAGCACTCGTGATGGCGCTGTTCAAGCTCTTGACACCATCGACCTCGCGCTTGAGAACGTCTCTTCTTCACGCGCTAAGCTCGGTGCGCTTCAGAATCGTCTCGAGAGCACCATCAACAACCTCAGCACCACCTCTGAGAACTTGAGCGCTTCACGGAGCCGCATCCTCGACGCGGACTTCGCTTCTGAGACTGCACAGCTCTCTCGCAACCAGATCATTCAGCAGGCAGGTGTCTCTATCCTCGCTCAGGCTAACCAGCAACCGCAGGTCGCGCTCGCGCTCCTCGGTTAATGATCGCTTGATTCACTCGGCGTATTCAGCTGCCGCTTAGGCGTGTTGAGCGCTGAGCAGGATTATAGAAGCCCGTTTGGTATAGCCAAGCGGGCTTTTTGTGTTTTTGGGCCTGTTTCCGGAACACATTGAGGGTGTCTTTAAAATAAAAATTGAATTTTGACTTAATGTATCCGATCATGTCGAAGCCATCGATGGCATTGTTCTAAGCCCCATACATATTCAAGGAGTGAATCATGGGTTTATTTGTAAATACTAACGCTTCGGCGTTAAACGCTCAGCGCCAGCTGAACTCTACCTCTAACTCTCTCGGCCGCTCATTCGAGCGTCTCTCTTCAGGTCTCCGTATCAACGGCGCCAAGGATGACGCTGCTGGCCTCAGCATTACCACTCGCTTCAGCGCTCAGATCCGTGGTCTGAACCAAGCGGTACGTAACAGTAATGACGGGATCTCTTTGGCTCAGACCGCTGAGGGTGCCCTCAACGAGACCACCAACATCCTTCAGCGTATCCGTGAGCTAGCTGTCCAGTCATCAAATGACACCAACAACGACAGCGACCGCGCTTCACTCCAAGCTGAGGTCTCTCAGCTGCAGAGTGAGCTTGACCGCATCGCTGAGACCACAAACTTCAACGGCAACAAGGTCCTCGACGGGAGCTTCCTCGCCAAGAACATTCAGGTCGGCGCTAACGTCGGTGAGACTCTCAGCGTAAGCATTGACGCTGCGGCTACCAAAGACTTGGCTCGCCAAGCACGATATGATGGCACCGCAGTGTTGACGCGAATGGTATTCGCTGCTGGAGCTGATGTTCCATCACCTACAAAGATGCTTCATCTAGCCTACGGGTGAGAGTTCTGCGAATGTCCGCGCAACGGTCTCAGCTGATGATGGCGTGTCTACCACAGGAACACTTTCTCTGCAATCGCCAAGGCTGCAGCCATCAATGATCTCACTGCAACGACTGGAGTTCGAGCGATCGTTAACGCGACAACTGTTGACGGTGGTGACAATCGATGCGGGCTCTCTAAACGCATCTGATTACATTGAGATTAATGGCGAGAAGATCAGCGGCTTTGATGTTCAAGCAAATGACGCAGACGGCGCTCTCACTGATGCCATTAACGCTGTCTCAGACGAGACTGGAGTCGTTGCATCACTCGACAGTGATAGTCAACTTGTACTTACCGCTGCTGATGGTCGCAACATTGAAGTGACAATCACCGGTGGTGCTGCTGACGAGACAGGTCTCGCAACAGGAACTTCTGCGGGTTCTTTGACCTTGCAGTCAAATAACCAGTACCAAATTGGAGGCGCGACCGCTGCTGCCCTAATCGGCCACGGATCAGGCATCTACGGCGTGAACTCAGATAGCTCCGTAAAAGAGCTCGACATCAGCACTCGCGCTGGCGCTGTTCAAGCTCTTGACACCATCGATCTCGCGCTTGAGAACGTCTCTTCTTCACGCGCTAAGCTCGGTGCGCTTCAGAATCGTCTTGAGAGCACCATCAACAACCTCAGCACCACCTCTGAGAACTTGAGCGCTTCACGGAGCCGCATCCTCGACGCGGACTTCGCTTCTGAGACTGCACAGCTCTCTCGCAACCAGATCATTCAGCAGGCAGGTGTCTCTATCCTCGCTCAGGCTAATCAGCAACCACAGGTCGCGCTCGCGCTCCTCGGTTAATGATCGCTTGATTCACTCGGCGTATTCAGCTGCCGCTTAGGCGTGTTGAGCGTTGAGTAGGATCATAGAAGCCCGTTTGGTATAGCCAAGCGGGCTTTTTGTGTTTTTGGGCCTGTATTAAAAAAATAAAAGACAGTCACTAAAAAAAAATTGATCTTTGTATCAATATGTCCGAATATTAGCATGCCATCGATGGCACTATTTTAAGCCCCATATAAATTCAAGGAGTGAATCATGGGTTTATTCGTAAATACTAACGCTTCGGCGTTGAACGCTCAGCGCCAGCTGAACTCTACCTCTAACTCTCTCGGCCGCTCATTCGAGCGTCTCTCTTCAGGTCTCCGTATCAACGGCGCCAAAGACGACGCCGCTGGCCTCAGCATCACGACTCGCTTCAGCGCTCAGATCCGTGGTCTGAACCAAGCGGTACGTAACAGTAATGACGGGATCTCTTTGGCTCAGACCGCCGAGGGTGCGCTCAACGAGACCACCAACATCCTGCAGCGTATCCGTGAGCTAGCGGTTCAGGCGTCAAATGACACCAACAACGACAGCGACCGCGCTTCACTCCAAGCTGAGGTCTCTCAGCTTCAGAGTGAGCTTGATCGTATCGCTGACACCACCAATTTCAACGGTAACAAGGTCCTCGACGGTAGCTTCCTCGCCAAGAACATTCAAGTCGGCGCCAATGTCGGTGAGACACTCAGCGTAAGCATTGACGCAGCAGGCACTAAAGACCTCGCTCGTCAAGCTCGTTATGAGAGTGATACTTTCGTAAATGACGCAGCCTTCAGCACAGCAGCAAACACCTTCTCAATCTCATCGGCGGATCGAACCAACGGTGTTACTTTTGTAGATGTTCGTGGCACCGTTGACGCTGATGACGCTTTCTCTACAACGGGTAAAGACTTCTCAGCGATCGCCAAGGCTGCCGCGATCAATGATCTCTCCAACACCACAGGTGTACGAGCGATCGTTGGTGAAACAGAAGTAGAAGCAGCGGGTGCAGTGGGAGCGGTTACTCTAAACGCTTCTAACTTCGTAACCATCAATGGCGAAAAAATCGCCGGCTTCGCATGTCGCGTCGAATGATGCAGATGGGAATCTCTGTCGACGCGATCAACGCTGTCTCTGATGACACAGGTGTCGTGGCTGGGCTCAGCTCAACAGGAGCCTTAACGCTTACCGCTGCTGATGGTCGTAATATCGCTGTCGAGTTCAGCGGGGCTGCCGTTGCTGATGCTGTAGGATTTGATGGCTTTACTGCAGCAGCCACCATCGTTGCGAGTACGGTGCTACAGTGACTGAGTTTGTGGCCACCGCTAAGATCACCCTCCAATCTGATAGTGACTTTGAGATCGAAGTTGGCTCTGCGAGCACCTTCGCAGGCTTCACTGATGATGGTGTCTACGGAGTGAACTCAGATAATTCTGTGAACACACTCGACATCAGCACTCGCGGTGGCGCTGTGCAAGCTCTTGACACCATCGACCTCGCGCTTGAGAATGTCTCTTCTTCACGCGCTAAGCTCGGTGCGCTTCAGAACCGCCTCGAGAGCACCATCAACAACCTCAGCACCACCTCTGAGAACTTGAGCGCCTCACGGAGCCGTATCCTCGACGCGGACTTCGCCTCTGAGACTGCACAGCTCTCTCGCAACCAGATCATTCAGCAAGCGGGTGTATCTATCCTCGCTCAGGCTAATCAGCAGCCACAGATCGCGCTCGCGCTCCTCGGTTAATGATCGCTTGATCAACTCAATACACCTAACGGCTGCTTAGACAGCTGTCGGCGCTGAGTTTGATAACAGGGAAGCTCGCTTGGCTAGGTCAAGCGGGCTTTTTTTGTTTTTGGCCTTTGGCTCTGACTTTGGCTCTGACTTTGGCTCTGGACTTTGGCTACTGACTTTGACTTTGACTTTGACTTATGACCAGGGCTGATTGGTGAAGGTATCTTGGAGACAAAAATAAATTGAAATCTGACGCAAAGTAACCGACACTAGTCAGGCCATCGATGGCATTATTTTAAGCCCCATACAAATTCAAGGAGTGAATCATGGGTTTATTCGTAAATACTAACGCTTCCGCGTTAAACGCTCAGCGCCAGCTGAACTCTACCTCTAACTCTCTCGGCCGTTCATTTGAGCGTCTCTCTTCAGGTCTCCGTATCAACGGCGCCAAGGACGACGCGGCTGGCCTCAGCATCACTACTCGCTTCAGCGCTCAGATCCGTGGTCTGAACCAAGCTGTACGTAACAGTAATGACGGGATCTCTTTGGCGCAGACCGCCGAGGGTGCGCTCAACGAGACCACCAATATCCTCCAGCGTATCCGTGAGCTAGCGGTTCAGTCGTCAAATGACACCAACAACGACAGCGACCGCGCTTCACTCCAAGCTGAGGTCTCTCAGCTCAAGAGTGAGCTTGATCGCATCGCTGAGACCACTAACTTTAACGGTAACAAGGTCCTCGACGGCACCTTCCTCGCCAAGGACATCCAAGTGGGCGCCAACGTTGGTGAGACTCTGAGCGTCAGCATCGATGCAGCGGCTACCAAAGATCTCGCGCGCCAAGCTCGCTACGAAGGCGATTCATTTGTCAGCGCAGCCTCTTTCACAGCAGCAGGCAACTTTGCGCTCTCTCAAGCAGGTACAAACGGCGGTACTTTCGTTGACGTTCGCGCAACGGTAGCTGCAGATGATGCACTATCTACTACGGGTAAAGATTATTCTGCGATCTCTAAAGCGGCTGCGATCAATGATCTCACAGAGACTACAGGCGTCCGAGCGATCGTTGGGCCAACAACCGTCGCCGGTACTGCAAATGCAGTAGATGGTATCGCCCTGAACGCGAGTAACTTCTTCGAGATCAATGGTGAGAAAATCGCCGGCTTCACTGTCGCTGACAATGATGCTGATGGTAACCTCGTTGATGCCATTAACGCTGTGTCTGATGAGACCGGTGTCGTGGCGAGTCTAAGCGCTAACAGTGAGCTCACCCTCACCGCGGCCGACGGTCGTAACATTGAGCTTACATTTACAGGTGCAAACACTGCAGGAAGCCTCGGTTTTGGTGCAGGCACTAATGCTGCGCACTGCCGCTGCAGCAACGGTTGTTGCAACTGGTCAGATCACCCTTCAATCAAATGAAGCGTTTGAGATTGATACAGGAAATGCAGGCTCTTCTACTCTGATTGGCTTTAACACTCAAACAGAAGGAGTCTACGGCGTTAACTCTGAGGAGAGCGTCTATCAGCTCGACATCAGCACTCGCGATGGCGCTGTTCAAGCTCTTGACACCATCGACCTCGCGCTTGAGAACGTCTCTTCTTCACGCGCTAAGCTCGGTGCGCTTCAGAATCGTCTTGAGAGCACTATCAACAATCTCAGCACTACCTCTGAGAACTTGAGCGCTTCACGGAGCCGCATCCTCGACGCGGACTTCGCTTCTGAGACTGCACAGCTCTCTCGCAACCAGATCATCCAGCAGGCTGGCGTGTCTATCCTCGCCCAGGCTAATCAGCAACCACAGGTCGCGCTCGCGCTCCTCGGTTAATGATCGCTTGATGAGCTCGATTCACTCAGCAGTGGCTTGACCTCTGAGAGTGACGAGTAGAGTCATAGAAGAGCCCTCTTGATCTGATCAAGGGGGCTTTTTTTTTGGGTATACCCTTCCCTTGTCTCCTGACTTAATAGTCTGAGCGCTGTTCATGCGTATTGAAGGATTATTGATATGAACATTCCCTACTTTCACGTTGACGCCTTTACCCAAAATAGGTTTAGCGGTAACGCGGCAGGTGTATGCTTGCTCTCTAGCCCCTTGAGTGATCAAGTTCTCCGGCAGATGGCTCAAGAGCATCATCTCGCTGAGACCGCCTTTGTTACCGTCGATGAGAGCCAACTTCAGCTGCGTTGGTTCACTCCTGAGCTAGAGATGGATCTCTGTGGTCATGCGACTTTAGCAGCGGCTCATGTGCTCTTCTCAGAGGGACGAGCGCAGCGATGGCTCAAGGAGCAAGGGGTACAGCTAGGAGATCAAATCTGCTTTAGCACTGTGAGTGGTGTCATCTCTGTTTACACTCACCCCTCAATGGGGATGAGCTCATCGTACACATTAGATCTGCCAGAGCGAGCTCCTACTCAGCTCTCTGAGTGGGGAGATGATCCACAGGTCACGCAGATCATCAAGGCTCTCGGTCAGAACCCCATTGAGGTGTGGCGCTCTCGTGATGTCCTCTGCCTCTTTGAAGATGCGGAGAGGGTTCGATCTTTAAACCCCGATCCTCTCTTGATGGGAGCCGTTGAGCTTGGGACTGGTGGAGTGATCGTGACCGCGAGCGGTCTTCATGAGCAGAGACGTCACTCTTCGGGGAGGAGAGCTGACTTTATCTCACGCTTCTTCACCCCCCAGGCAGAGCTGTTTGAAGATGACGTCACAGGCTCAGCACATTGCACTCTGGGGCCCTTCTGGTCTCAGAGACTCAACGTTGATGATTTAGTGGCTTACCAAGCCTCAGAGAGAGGAGGATGGCTGACGGTGAGAGTCTTTAACGCCGCTCATAATGACGGGCCGATACGCGGTAGAGTCTGGGTTAGCGGAGAGGCGGTCACTTATATGGAGGGGACGCTCAGAGTATAGCCTACTCAGCCTCCAACTCAAGCGAGCTGAGGGTTATGTGATCTCTTCACCACACTCCTCAACGACCCACTGCAGATAAGGCTGATAGGAGTGATCTTCATCGATCTTTAGCGCTAATATCTCGGGTAACTCATAGGGATGTAGACGCTTGATCTCTTGGACACAACGCTCAAGGACCTCATCACTGACCTTAGCGGTTAAGGTGATCTCTTGATCAATACAAATCTCGCCCTCCCAACGATAGACGCTCTTGACAGGGCTTAAAGTGACGCAGGCGGCGAGCCTGCTCTCTATCAGTTGGCGAGCGATCGACTCAGCGTCCTCTTTAGGGAGATTACTGATCACCAGGGCGGTAGGGCTTGAGTTCATATTGAGTTTAGCCTCGAGCGGCCATGATCGACTCAATCTCATGAATCTCGCGGGGGCAATCAGCGGAGAGCACCTCACAGCCGCCTTCGGTCACTAAGATGTCATCCTCGATACGAATTCCGATCTCCTCTTTAGCGATGTAAATCCCCGGCTCGATGGTGATCACCATCCCGGCGCGGAGGGGTTCACGCTGAAGACCAGAGTCGTGGACATAGAGACCGACAAAGTGGCCTAGGCTGTGAAAGTAATCGTCGGCGTATCCCGCCTCGTCGATCACTTGACGAGCGATCTCGTTGAGCTGCGCCCAGGTGACGCCTGGGCGAACCGCCGCTACTGATGCTTTCCACGCGTTAAGGACCACTTGATAGACCTCGGCTTGTCGAGGAGTAAAGGTGCCGTTGACAGGGAAGGTGCGGGTGATATCAGAGGCATACATCTCGTATTCACAGCCCACATCACAGAGCACTAACTCACCGTCTTTCATCACCTTTCGATTTTGACCATAGTGTAAGACACAGCTGTTGAGTCCAGACCCAATGATCGGCGCATAGGCGTTACTGTGACTCCCTTCACGTCTAAAGTGACTCTCGAAGACATATTGTAGCTCGGACTCATTCATCTCAGGCTTTACGCTCTGCATGGCTTTCTTAAAGCCCTCTACCGTGATCCCCACCGCTCGTCGCATGATATTGATTTCGTCCTCATCATGAACAGAGCGCATACGAGGTAAGAGCTCATGACCATCGCGGATCTTACTGTTTAAAATACGAGCGCTAGCGTCTCGGAGCACTTGTAGCTGCTTGGGAATGGGAGAGGTGTATCCAACCATCGATCCCAAGTAAACAAGGTCACGTTCTCTTGTATTAAGAATAGCATCGGTGAGCATTCTTGGTAATAGAGTAGTACGCATAACCTTAGCGATCCCCGTGCCGAGCTCGATAGCGCGACTTAAGATCGGTCGGTTACCGTGCCAGCGATTATCTTCTACATCGAGAGGGCGTAGGAAGAGGATCTCTTTATATTGTGGATGCTCTGGAGCGAGCAGTAGAGCCGCTCCCCCCTCAAACTCTAGACCGGTGAGGTAGAAGAAATCGAGGTCTTGTCGCTGACCATCACCCACATGATCTGCGGCAAAGATCAAGGCGACCCCACTCTCCATCCCCTCCATTAGTCGTTGACGTCGTAGGCGATAAGTCTCTGCAGGGATAGGACCCGTCGGCGTAGGGATGCCCTCTACGTTGTGAGGGAGAGGTCGCTTAATATTAGGGGTCTCTAGAGGTCTCTTCGCGTGTTCCATGCTGGCTCCTTATCTGATCTCTTTGATCTTAGCGGAGCACAGCTTACCCTCTCTATAAGCCCTCGTCAAACCCCCATATATTCATGTTTACACAGTGTGGCGATCTACAGAGTAAACATGATCAGAATCGGAACTGGGCGATGAAGCTGAGTTCCTCTTGGACGAGGTTGATAAATCTGTCTTCACCACCCATGGCCTCGGTATTATATTGTCCCTTCTCGACGATTCGCTTGTTGTAAACCACCGAGAAAACCCCGATGTCACGATAGTAAAAGAAGTGAGCGGCTGCGCGATACTGCATCTCATCTCTAGGCTCTCGAACGGTATCAGATGTTGGAACCCCTTTGAAGGGCTCTGCTTGATAGTTGCCAAAGTCGCCTGCAAGCATGAGGACTTTGGGAATCGCGAGGAAACCTAACTGGGCGTGCCAAGCTGCTTGCTTAGACTCAAAAGCGAGTTCATTCTTCCAATAGTGCTCTGCGAGGAGGACCATCCGCCGGTAGCGAATCGCTGCCTGGATATTGGTAGAATAAAACTCTTCTTCTTCACGCCTGTCATACTTTCCACCTGCGAGAATACCGATGGTGAGAGGAACGGGGACATAGAGGAAGGGTGTATCAAAGCGACTGTAGTAGCCGACAAGATTGATCCCGAGCTGAGCGCCTGCTGACCATGGGTAATTGAGCGATTGATTACCTAGGCTGCGGCCACCGATATTGCCGTCGAATCGTCCATTACCCCCCGCGCCAAAGACGCGGTAGCGCAGGGTGTTGGTGTCGTTGAGAGGACCACTGACCTCAACTGCAGCTGAGTTGAACTGCTCAAAAGCTCTAAAGACGTTTGTGCGGCGGACGAGGAGCTGTTTGTGAACCGAGAGTGCTTGCGCTTGGGAAAGGCCTGCTGCCCCGCTGTTGATCGTCAGCATGTGTCGTGACTTAAAGATCGGAAGACTGAACATCGCAAAGGTCAAACGAGGCGTCTTCTCAGTGAGCATACTGATCAGATAAAAAGAATTCTCGATCTGGGGGATAGGACCAAAGGTACGAAGCTGTAGCCGTGACACTCGAGTATCATAGGGAGAATTGTCTGCTTCATCGGCGGCGAGATCTACTTTGTGCATCATCTGTCCGACGATTGAGAAGCGCATGTTTGGTGAACCACGACAGACCTGTACGCTGCCGTCAAACTGACAACCAGGGTCTTCACAGTCTATCTTGCCGTCATTATCATTATCGATCCCATCTGAGCATAAATAATCATTACGCTCACCGTCTTGATCTGTCCCTGCGCCGATGAGATCGAGAGGGTCGCCTGAAGACATTTGAGCACCACTGGTGCTCACACTTGAAGAGCTAGACTTGACTGTCGTTGTTGCGCTAGAAGCGCTCTTTTTTAGCGCAGCATCCCAAGAGCCTTCACAGGCGCTGATCAGCTCAGTTTGGCAGTCTTGATCATCGCAGTCAGTCACGCCATCTTCATCATTGTCTACCCAGTCGCGGCAGCGCGCATTAGTGTTCTCGGGACGACCATCAGGCTTACATTGAGTGTTCTCTTTGCAATCATTGTCGGCGCAGTCAGCGACGCTGTCTTTGTCGTTGTCGATCCCATCGCCACAATTAACCTCTTTAGCCTTCTTTGCCTCAGCAATCGATCCCGATGCGCTGAGAGCGACAAAGCCAAAGAGAAGTGAGAGGGCGAAGAGCATGGAGTGAGCCCTCGCTTGGATGAGTCCTGTATGTGATCGAGTGCTGTTCATCGCAGTTAGCTCGCTTGATGTATGTTTTGGAGAGGGGGCGTCGGTGTTTTGACGAAGGAAAGTTAGGGTAGAGTGTTCGAAGTTAAGTAGTCTCATTCGCAGACCCTCGGCTGATCATCACAGATCGTCACACCGGGGTTATGACTGCAGTCCCAGTCTTCGCAGTCAGTGAAACCGTCACCGTCGTTATCAACTTGGTCATTGCAGCGAGCATTTGCTTCAGAGAGAGATCCAGCACTCTCCTGACAGACTTTCTTAACCTCTTCATCAGATGATCGACTGCAAGAGTATTCTTCACAATCTGTCTCACCATCATTATCGTTGTCGATGCCATCGCTGCAACTCTCAACGGTCGCTTCACAATATGCCTTTACTTCAGGGTCATCGCTACGACTGCAGGAGTAGTCATCACAGTCGGTGAAGCCATTACGATCATTATCTTTACCGTCGCTGCATTTCTCAAGGCTGACCTCAAGAACAGAGTCGCAATAAGCGACGATTTCTAGATTATCACTCTGGCTACAAGAATAGTCGCCACAGTCGGTAAAGCCGTTACCATCATTATCCTCTCCATCTTGACACTGCTCTAGGGTGTTCTCACCAAGAGAGTTACAGTAGCTGACGATGTCTTGGTTATCGCTGCGTGAACAGCTAAAGTCTCCGCAGTCAACGTAGCCGTTGCCGTCGTTATCAATGCCATCTTGACATTGCTCTAGGGTGCTCTCACTGAGAGATTCGCAATAGCTGACAATCTCGGGATTATCGCTGCGTGAACAGCCAAAATCTCCGCAGTCGACGTAGCCGTTTCCGTCATTATCACCGCCATCTTGGCAACGAGCTAAGGTGTTCTCTTCACCTTGTTCAACCTCAGTCGCAGGTTCTTCGCTCGCTGCGCTCTCTAGCATACACTCCTCATCTTCAGAGTCGATCTTTCCATCACGGTCATTATCGAAGCCATCTGAGCAAAGGTCCTCTCCTGTTTCTCTTGTCAGGCAGACGGTAACGTAGATTCCACGTCGGCAACCAAAGTCTTCACAGTCAGTGAAGCCATTATCATCATTGTCGATCCCATCACTACAGGTTTCATTAGTGAACTCTCGTCCACAGCACAGCTCAGCGATTTTTTGGCATTTACGATCACCACAGTCGTAGTTACCGTCATCGTCATTGTCTTGCCCATCGGTGCAAAGTACGAAGGTGTTCTCTTCCTCGTAGACGGGATTTAGGGGGACATAGACGCCGCAGAGGGTCGACTTTTGAAGACAACCGGTGTCTGCACAGTCGATCAAACCATCGTTGTCGTTATCAATCCCATCACTGCAGGATGTATCATCAAACTCATAGCCCATGACTGGGAGAGGCGGTTTCTTAAAGCTCTCGCAGCTTAATAGGCTCAGCGATAGCATCACTAGAGCGATGAGAGAGAGTGAGCAGCTCAAATGCTCTTTGCATACGTGGCTCATCATTTAAGACACACTGCTCTGCTCGCGCCAAAGCGACGTCGGAAGTCTACATAAAGCATGCAGGTCTCTACATCAGATTGGGCGGCTTCAACCCAACCAGCGCTCTTCATCGCCTCAAAGGCGTTCTTTGCGTCCGCTGAGTGAGCGTCGTTCTTTACTTTGATCTTGGCGCCACTGTCGAGTGCAGCGGTGACCGCCTCGATTTGCTCTGCTTCACTATACTTCTCAATCCAAGCGCTAAGCTCTTTGCGTTTGGCCCAACGTGCTGCAAAGCGTTTGTAACGATCCTCTTTGGAAGGTTTCCAGCACACATCTTGGCACTCTTTGTAGGCATCATCATGCTTCCACTTGAGTGAGTGTCCATCTACACTTGACACGAGACGGTTATAGGTTGCGCGGTCACCACTACGCTCACTCGTAGAGTGAAGTGAGGTCAATACGTACTCAGGGACGCCATGTGCCCAAATTCCACGTTTATTGACAACTGCCTCTCGCTGAGCAGCGACCGCATGAGCTTCTGCTGACTCTGAAGTCACGGTCATCGCATGAGCAAGACCTTTTTTGATCTGATCGACGACAAGGCCTGGACAGACCCAAAGATAGCGACCGTAGGTGTCTGTGCTCAAGTCTGAGGTACAGGTCCATACACCCTCGCGAGCATTGTAGGTTCCCATCTTTGCTAGCGCATAGAGTTCTTTCTTAGTCCAATCTCCCCAAGAGTGAACTGCGCCATAACTTTCGAGGGTGTTAAAACCCGCAAGACGCGCTTTACTCCCCTTGAGGTCGCCAGAGAGAACTCGGAAGCTGTCACCGTCATTGAAAAATACGGGGGCATCTTTACCGTTTAGTTTAACTCGTGTCCGAGGCGTCGCCTCTGCGAGGCTAGAGCTCAAGAGGGTCGCTACAGCGATCATACAGAGAAGAGGGCTCATCTTTGATGAGATTAGATTTAGGCTGAGCATAAGACCTCCAAGTGAATACACGAGTGGGTATCAGTGTGGGTATGAGTGCTGCGACTATTAGGGAGAGATGACCCTAAAGTCAATATCCGCCATGTATCTAACGATGTTAGGGAGCGGTGATGTCTAGCGCTTAGAGTCGCGCTTCAGTTTACAGCGCTTCAGTTTATAGGTATCAATGTCATCGACAACAATAAGTTCATCATGCTCGTTATGAGCATATGAGAGGAGCGTTATCATGAACTCTTTATCGACCCCTAGGCAAGCAAGACAGAGTATATTCGTCATATCCCTGCTGCTCGTCTGTGCTTGTTCAAGGTCGCCATACGAGGGAGCGAGCAATTATGACTGTCAAGGCGGAGATCGATTGATCCTCAATGAGAGATTGTTTTGTGTCTACACAGAGCCCAGGATGAGCAGACCGGAGCCACAAGCAGCGGGTGAAGAGGAGACAGCAGCGGGTGAAGAGGAGATAGCAGCGGGTGAAGCGACAGGAGGAGAGTCTGCCGAGGTGGAGATGATCCTCGCTGATGACCCTCTCTATTGTCCACCAGAAGTACCTGTTTCCCAAGGGTATGAGACGCTCGTCATCTGCGCTGAGGAAGAGGTGAGCGCGCCCCTTCTTGAGGCGGTGGTCGCTGAATGGGGGTCTCTATACCTCACCGCTGAGGGCGGAGATCAGACGAGTGATATGGGGATGTCCAACGTCGATGTTCAAGTCACTGATACTCAATCTACTGATGCTCAAGTCACTGATGAAGAGAGTATAGGTGTTGATCCACTACTTGACTACGCGGTCACTGAGTAGCGAGCTGTGAGTCTCTCGCGTTGAGCTTGGCGCGGATCACTAAAAGGGCGATCCCTGAGCAAAAGACAACCCCGAGGCTGATAAACTGTGAGGTAGATAAGAAGGTCACACTCCCTACGGGTAGACCTAGAAACTGATTGAGTGGCTCATAGACGACTCTCGCGATAAAGCCTCGCTCGCTGTCTCCTCGGAAGAGCTCTACGATTGAGCGCATCAGTGGATAGAGGAAGAGCCACCACATGAATACTTGGCCATGATAGCGCTTATTTCGACGAATCCAAGTGAGGACGATAAAGAGGCCTAGACCATAAAGACTGTCGTAGATCTGAGTCGGGTGGATCGCTAAAGCGTGCTCAGCGTTAGCGCTGATAAGATGCTGTTCAACATGTTGCCTAAAGACCATCGATCGACGAGGGAACTCTATCCCCCAAGAGAGGTCAGTGACTTTACCCCAACAGCAACCAGCGGCTAAGCAACCCATGCGCCCAAAGAATTGACCGATGGCGAAAGCGGGCATCAGCGCGTCAGCTAATGGTAAGAGCTTGACCTTATAACGTCGACTGAACCACATTAAGACCAAGAAGCCCCCTAAGAAGGCTCCATAGAAGACTAAACCACCGCTCCAAACGGCGATGAGCGGCCAACAATCAGCTTCTGCGAGCTGAGCACTGGGGTTTAGAGTGTTGTAATATTCATAATCAACACAGGGATACCAATGGTCTTGCCAGTTAACGATCATGAAGATCACTCTCGCCCCTAGATAGCCACCAAGTATGAGCCACCAACAGAGGTCGAGGAGCGTGAGCCTATTGAGTCCGGCCTGGTCTCCATAGCGGACCACGAGCCATATCCCCATCACACACCCTAGAGTGATCATGAGAGAATATAAATAAAGAGGGTAATTCCCTATTTCAAAGAGGATCGGATGCATCTGTTTACCAAATTTTTACGCGTTGAGCGGGTGGGAGGTAGAGTTGGTCATTTGTGGTGACGCCGAAGGCTTCATAGAACGCAGGCATCTGCCTAATGATTCCAGTGACTCTATACATCGCTGGAGAGTGAGGGTCGGTGAGCAGACGACGCCTAAGCTCTTGATCTCGATATTTACACGCCCATACCTGCGCCCAGCTGAGGAAGAATCGTTGGGGCCCGGTGAAGTTATCTAGGATAGCCGCTTCATGCCCCTTTAAAGAGAGGAGATAAGCGCGATAAGCGATAGTTAAGCCTCCTAAATCCCCAATATTTTCTCCGAGAGTTAGGGCCCCGTTAATCTTCATATCCTCTAGCGGTGTGTAGCTCTCATAGTGAGCAGATAGCTTGCTCGCCCTCTCTGTGAATCGAGAGGCGTCTTCTGTGGTCCACCAGTCGGTGAGCCGGCCCTCACCATCTGATTTACGACCTTGATCGTCGAAACCATGGCTGATCTCATGACCGATAACAGCGCCGATCCCTCCATAATTGACAGCATCATCGGCCTCCATATTGAAGAAGGGTGGTTGGAGGATCGCTGCTGGGAAGACAATCTCATTCATTGAAGGGTTATAGTAAGCGTTCACCATCTGTGGGGGCATGAACCACTCTTCACGATCGATCGGTTTCCCGAGCTTACTGAGCTCCCGATGTAAGCTAAAGAGGCTAGCGCGCTTGGCGTTTCCGATGAGCTCATCTGCTTTGATGGTGAGCGCGCTATAGTCTCGCCAACGATTGGGATATCCGATCTTTACAGTGAAATGGTCGAGCTTGGTGAGCGCTGCTGTCTTCGTCTCGCTCCCCATCCATTCCAAGCCCTTTACCGCTGATCTAAAGGCGACCAATAGATTCTGTACTAAAGCCTCCATCCTCTTCTTGGCAGCGGGCTTAAAATGTCTAGCGACATAGATCTTGCCAAGCGCTTCTCCTAGAATCTTCTCTACATGCCCGATCCCTCTCTTCCAGCGGGGCTCATTCTTCTCTTTACCGCTCAGCTGCTCACCATAAAAGTGAAAGTGAAGCGTGACCCATTCTCGGCTCATCAGAGGAGCGAAGTGAGTGAGTAACCGGGCGCTGAGATACGCTCTCCAGACCGCTATATCAGTCTTTTGAATGATGAGCGCTAGGGCCTTAAAGAAACTTGGCTGTCTGAGGACTACCTCTGAGATCTTTGGAGCGTGTTCGCTGCTCATCGATTGAAAGAACACCGTCCAATCAATCTCTGCTTGAGCGCTGAGCTCTTTGAGGCTGTACTTGTTATATGTCTTCTCTCTTTGTCGACTCTCGGCCCGAGTCCATTGAGCCTCGGCGATCGCAGTCTCCAAGCTGACCACCTGTGCAGCGAGCGCTTTGCTCTTAACGCTTAGACTCGGTATCCCCGATTGCTTAAAGAGCTGAGTTAGGTATTCAGTGTATTGACCCCGAGTCTCTTTGAGTTTTTTGTCGTCTTTAAGATAATAATCTCGGTCGGGTAATCCAAGCCCACTTTGAGTTAAGTAGAGGGTGTAAGCGGTTGGATTCTTGGCATCTTGATCGATCCATCCTTCGATGGGACTCGATGAGCCATTACGCCAGGTCTCTCCAAAGTGACGCATAAGGTCGTGAGGGGTCTTAAGGGCCTGGATCAGAGAGAGATCTTCTTTGAGTGGTTCGGTCCCAAGCGCTTCTAAACGGCTCTTATCCATAAATGCTTTATAAGCGTCGCTGACTTTTTGAGTCTCTGCACTGTTTGAAGCCTTCTGAGCTGTGGAGGTGTTGAGTTCTAAGATAATCGTCTTCAGTTGGTCTCGGGCTCTCTCATTAAGATCATTAAACACCCCATACCTTGACTTCTCTGGGGGGAGCTTAAAGGTCTTGAGCCACGTGCCATTCACATATTGATAAAAATCATCTTGGGGACGAACGCTCTGATCAAAACGCTCTAGCGTCAGTCCGGATATCAGCGCAGACGCTCGACTTTTAGCTTGAGCAGAAGAGGTCTGATTTAGCCCAGTCGCCCCCTTCTCAAGCGCCCTATCATCAGCATATACTCTCGCGCGAGGTGAGAGCATACAGAGCACAATTAAGAGAGTACTAAAGGCATAACGAGAAGGTGGAGGTGAGCAGAATGTCATCAATAAAATCCCTATTTAAAAAACCAGCAGATAAAAACAACAGACTTGTACCATATATGAGACAAAGGTAAGGGTATATTTAACCCACGCAATGTGAGTTGAGATACTGTCTTTATCCTCTTATGTCATTGTAGGTGAGGGAGCACAATGTCAAAGCGTAAACCCAAAAAAAGTCGGAAGAAGTCTAAGCCAAGCCGGAAGAGAAGAGAGGCTAAGGTTCAGCAGAAGTCGGTCCGAGAGGTTCAGACAGAGAAGCGCTCTCAGAGGCTACGGCTCAAGGTGGGCGAGCAGCGGAGTCGCCTGACGCAGTGGTATCTCTCCAAATCTATGGTGGCTAGGGTCACTTTAGGCTTGGTGATCATCCCTCTTCTTATAGCGCTCTTCCTCTTGCAAGGGATTATCTTACCTTTTGTTGCCGCGGCTTTCGCGATCTTTATTACGATCAGTAAAGTGGCTTTGGTGTGGCTCAAAGGCGGAGCTTTTATCGTTTATATAAGCTATAAGGTCTTCAAGGCTCTCCTCGGGGTTTATTACTGTGTCAGTAGAACTCTTAGCGGTTGGAAAGCTGATCGGTTGCGTCATCAACAAGCTCGTCTCCCTATGGTTAAAGAGGCAGAATATCCAGCTCTGGCGATAGAAGGTCTGGAAGCGGAGAGCATTGAGTTGAACGCCTCTTGGAAGACCTTATCGGTTAAGACCGATGAGACGGAGCATAAGCTGCTCTTCTCATATCTCCGATATTTTATCATCGGGCAGTTCTTTATGTATCAATCATTTTGGAAAGATCGTGTCGCATACTTGACTCTCTGGCGAGAGGTGAGTCGTCAACGGGTCAAAGAGATATTCGCTTATATAGGTCAAACTATTTTCACTCCCCATCTGTTGGGAGCTCACATTAACTCTAAACGCCTACTCATCCCCGGTGATAGTCGTTTAGTTAATATGAGCCCCAGCGTCTCTCGATCAGATCAGATAGAATATACCTTTGAGGTTGTCTGGAAAGAGTGGAGCTTCTCTAAGCAGTGGCCCTTCTTGCATGCCTAGCTCGGAGAGCACTCAGTGGTCGGTGGCGGTGGATGCCTCTCTCGACTCGACCTCAATGGATAAGATAGGCTATGTATTAAGAACCATAGACAGAGGGTTGGATGGAGCTGAGGAGTAGGTAATGAATAGAGTACACAATTCAACTCAGAAGATAGCTCAGAACATGACTCGAAAGATAACTCAGCTAGCTCTCTCAAAGAGCGCGAGGTACAGACTCTTTGGGCAGACTAGACTGGTCACCACCCTCATGGCCTTTGGTCTTATTAGCCTGACGACAAGTGGGTGTGTTGAGATCGCCGAGGTCAAACTAGACGCTTTTATAGGGATGTCGACCCCTGGGAATGGAGAAGACTTAGGAGAGCTCGCTCCTCTTGGAGAGAGCCGTCTCCTTCATTTTCAAACGACCTCCGGAGCTCGGGCTTTAAGCATCTCTGACCAGCGACTCAATACACTCTGTGAAGCGGGGAGCGCTCGTCTCAGCGGAGACGCAGAGAGAATGCTCTGCCTCCCCGATACTGACGCTACTCCTCTTCAATTTATCGATCGTTTCTCCGGTTCATTGATCATGAGCTTAGGTGAATGGACCGAGAGCTCAGAGGCCAGCCCCACGCTACCACGATCTGGGAGCGCGTTCGCATCTCCGATCAAGATCCCTGAGCAGATAGATCATATCGCTGTCTATAATGATTTCGCGCAAGAGGTCGGTCGAATTAAATCTCTCACTCTCCACGGCTTTATTGGACCAGATCACCTAGTGATTAATTCTCCGGCCGAAATCTGGAGCTTCAATGCTGAGCCTCAAGGAGGTCTCACTATCGAAGAAGAAGAGCCTGAGCCTGTGGTGACCACCATCGGGACGAGAGATTTCAAACGCCATGATTTCCCTCCTTATGGTGTCCTCTATGATGAGCAGAATTTACTCTATTTTTTAGGGGTCGATCAAACAGCCTCGGTTAAAGTTGGAGTGGGCGAGTTGATCGGTACTGGAGAGCGACGAGCCATCACTCTCTATCGGGAGCGAGGCTCTCCTACCAAACTTAATGTGTATGCTCTTGACACAGAAGCCAATGCCCCTGCCCTTCACAGTCTTGATCTACCGACGGGTAGTTTTGGCCAAAACTATCGGGCGAAGATGATCGGGCGAGATAAGGTTCTCTTCGAGGCTTACCGGACTCGTACATGTGATGATCGGGTAGAATACCCGGTAGAGACTTTATTGATCGACCTTAAAAGTGAGCGAATTATCACTATCAATGATAGCCAGGAGCCGCATCAAGTAGTGGTCGGTGGAGAGGGTCGATTTGGGTTGATCAGCTATCTAGATAATTGTGGGAGAGCGATGGGGACAGGAGAGTTATATGATCTAAGAGAGAAAGAGACTCGAGCCCTCCCTGAGGTGATGAGAGGGAGCGTAAAAGAGGTCGCAGTCAGCTCGAGAGGAGGCTATCTCGCCGTGATGTCAGATGACACTGTGTGGCTTTTAGATGGTTCGAGTCTCGAGCACCAGGTCGTCCTCTCCAATGAGCAGATGGTTGGGGAGCTGAGGTTTAATCCGTGAGTGAGATCAGTCCTCCTCAGGTCATGACAGGCTCTGCCTGTCCCCTAATTTCGGCTCTGACCACTTTGGAGATAGGAGGGAGACCTCACTTCTACGCTAAGGTAACGACTGAAACAGAAGCACTGATAGTGGCGCGATGGGCCAAGAGCCAAGGGCTAAAACTTTGGATGATCGGTGGGGGGTCTAATGTTGTTGTAGACCATAATGTCCCCAAGGGGCTCTTTATACAGCTCGCTTTGCGACAGATCGATTGGGGAGAGGATAAGTCTTCATCGATGGAGAGTGGGATCATCGAGCAGCGCGTCACCCTTGGCGCCGGTGTAGTCTGGACTGATTTTGTAGAGGAGAGTGTGCAGAGGGGACTCGCAGGCGTAGAGTGTTTAGTTGGGATTCCTGGATGGGTAGGCGCTGCACCCATTCAAAATATAGGAGCATATGGACAATCTCTTAGTGATCGCTGTCTCGGGGTCAAGGTCTATGATATTGAGCGTGACCTCGTTGACTCTTGGAGCGCTGAACGCTGCTCATTCGCTTATCGTGATAGCTTATTTAAGCGCTCAGAGGGGAGATACATAATCCTTGAGGTGACCCTCTCACTCACCCGAGGCGGCGCCCCTACACTTCATTATCCACAGCTCCGCGATCGGCTTGATGAGGCAGGATGTGGTGCAGACCCCACACTCATGGAGGTCTGTGATATGGTGAAACGGGTACGGGCAGAGAAATCTATGCTGTGGACAGCAGATGATCCTAATCGACGAAGTGTAGGATCATTTTTTATGAACCCTGTTCTCTCTCCTGCCAGTATGAAAGCCTTAGATGTACGTTGTCAGCAGAGAGAGGTGACTTCACCCCCAAGGTGGTCCACCGAGGTTGGCTTTAAGGTGCCTGCGGCTTGGTTGATCGAACAGAGCGGTTTATCCAAAGGGTATACCCAAGGGAGAGTCGGCCTCTCTAGTAAGCACTGTTTAGCCCTCATCAGTCATGGTGGCGCAAGTTACAATGATATGCTCTCTTTCGCTGAAGAGGTGCAGCGGCGAGTGTGGTCTCTGTTTCGGGTGTGGTTAGAGCCCGAGGCTAGAATCTTGAGCGACGCCCCGAGCCCGCTCTCATTTTCACCTCGAATCGCCCTCGCGACCTGTGACTCTCTCCCTGATTGGGAGGTAGATGATCGACCGCTATGGAGCGCTCTGAGTGCCGAAGGGTTTCAACTCGTCCACCCCGCTTGGGATGACCCACTGTTCGATTGGGGAGCTTGTGATCTAGTGATCCCTCGCACTACATGGGATTACCAAGGCAAGTGGAGAGCCTTCCTAGAATGGATGGAAAGAGTAGATCAAGTCTCGACGCTCAGTAATCCGCTAGAGCTGATGAAGTGGAATCTCGATAAACGATATCTTAGGGATTTAGCGATCTCTCAGCCTCCAACTCATTGGCTCAGCCAGCGCGCGCTCGATGAAGGAACGCTCGATGAGACAGTCAGTGAAGTGATCGGATATTGTACATCCCAGGGATGGGAGAGGGCGTTTCTTAAGCCGAGTGTAGGCGCATCTGCGATAGGGACGCTGCGCTTCTCACTCTCTGACTCCATGTTCAAGATGCAGTTGAGAGATCATCTCGCCACATGGCTCCCTAAGAGGACGATGATCCTCCAACCATATGTCGAGGGAGTTGAAGTGGTCGGAGAGTGCTCTCTCATTTATTTTGGAGGAGAGTTCAGTCACGGAGTCAGAAAGGTACCCGTCAGCGGTGATTATCGCGTACAAGACGATTACGGCGCTACCGATATGCCATGGACTCCCCCGCCAGAATGGAGAGTTGCCTGTCAAGAGCTCATCGCTCGACTCCCTCAAGCGCCACTTTATGCTCGCTGTGACCTTCTGCATGGACCCAATGATTCGCCATGGCTCATAGAGCTAGAGTTGATTGAACCCTCCCTGTTTTTTCGACATAATTTGGATAGTCCACAGAGGTTTGCACGAGCGATCAAGCAGCATCTACAGTTTGTAGACAGAAAATAATTTCCCAATACGATGAAAAAACTTCATAAGTATTAGCTAGGCATAAGTAATGACTTACCTAGCATTTAAGATGTTCTGAATACTTACTGATTATTGGAGTCTCGTGGTAGCCCCATCTATAGAGCTCACACTTGAGCTTCAAACCGCAGTTATTATTGTCTCTCATAATCCATGGAGGGTGCATTCATTTAACGCCACTGCTCACAAATGGTTAGGAGAGGTACTAAGAGCTAATGCACAAATTTCAGAGATCTTATTAGGGATCAATGAGAAGGCTCTAAGGCGTCGCTTGGGTAAAGGGAGAGATGCTCGGTTTGATTATGACCTCGAAATTAGCCCTGGGATCATAGCGCCAGTTGAGTTCGTCTGTACCACAACCAATGGACTTGAAGAAGGAGTGATCCTTGAGGGGTCAGAGCAGACGAGGGCTAAATCTGCAGAGCTGATGCTCTCCTCATATAGCCATATGATCGAGGAGAAGACTCAAGAGCTAGAAGCGGCGATTCAAGCGAGAGATCACTTCTTTTCAACGATGTCACATGAGCTAAGAACCCCTTTAAATGCGATATTAGGGTTTAGTGAGTCACTCATTGATGAAATCTATGGAGACTTGACCGCTGAGCAAGAGAAGGTCATCAAAAAAATATATATCAGTGGTCAAAATCTAATGTCCCTGCTGTCTAATCTGCTTAATCTGTCACGTATTAGATCAGGAAAACTTGGCTTGGTGCTTGAATCGGTTAATCTTCAAGATATCTGTCAAGAATCGATCTCTCGATTCAAAGAGGAACTAGAGGATAAATCACTTAGGGTGGTCACTGAATACCAAGACGTAGGGCAGCCCCTGATTAACCCTCTATGGGCGCATCAGCTTATAGATCACTTGATAAGTAATGCTATTAAATTTAGCGAGAAGGAGAGCTCTATAGGCGTTCATATATCAGCTCAAGAGCAGTCTATCCGAGTCACAGTGTGGGATGAGGGTATCGGGATTCCTGCTCAATATTTGAACAAAATTTTTCAACCCTTTATGCAAGTCGACTCTTCTTTATCAAGAGGCTATGAGGGCTCAGGGCTAGGACTCTCAGTCGTGGCGGAGGTGATGCGGCTTCACCGCGGTGCGGTGAGCGTAGAGAGTAAACTGAATAGGGGGAGCCAGTTTCATCTTGACTTCATGCTATGACTCTTGAGGTCTCAGTCTTCACCAATGTAGTCTCGCATAAAGTGTTCATCGAGGCTGTCTTGATGAGGGAGAATGACTTCTGACTCGATCAAGTCAGCGCAGGGGTTGCCTATAATATCCTCAAGGTAGAACATAAGCATCTCGCCTTTTCCTTTGACGTTAATGAGGCCACGAGGCTCAATGACAAAGTCATTAGAGAGGAGGTTATGAGTCGCTTCAGACATGTTAATTTTCATCTCGGCTGAGTTACTCTCCATACGGCTAGCGGTGTTGACCCCATCTCCGAAGATGTCATAAATATATTTTAATCGACCAACAACGCCTCCTGTGACCTCACCGGTGTGAATACCAATACGACATCGCCACTCATACTTAGAGTTTTGATTTCTCTGTTGAATATATTCTCGCATTCGATAAGCCGCTAAGGAGAGAAGATTCGCGTGATCTGATATCCGTTTAGGCATGCCGCAGACTGCTAAATAAGCATCTCCTATGGTTTTGATACGCTCACAACGATGTTGAATAATAATATTGTCAAATTGAGTAAATATATCATTTAATTCTCTGAAGAGTGTATCGGTTGACATCTTAGTCGATAGAGTGGTGAACCCCACAAAATCGAGAAATAAGACCGAGACTTCATCAAACTTCTCAGGTTGAGTCTGTCCTTGATCTCTCAACTGATTGACACAAGTCTCGGGCAAAGTATTAAACAAGAGTCGCTCAACTTTTCTCTGCTCTCGTTGAATAAGTTTATTTTTCTTCTCTATAACCTCGCTATACGACTTTAGCATCAACTCAGTCTCACGAGCAGCAGAGTGATCAGACCCCTCGATAAGGTACTTACCATCGTCCAAGATTTTGAACAGAAAGCATATGGTACTCGCACTCTTAGACTCATATTCTTCAATAAAGTCACACACTCGACCCTTAATTATATCTCTTGATCAGACGATCAATATTTACATCGGGGAAGATGGAGCTAAATGTGGGAGATGACTCAGCGGATAGTCGTTGCTTTAGAACGTATTCGGCGCTCTTATTAAAGAACGCTAGCGACAGATCATCTGAGTTAAATATTAGGATGAGAACTCTAATTTGATCAAGTAAACTTTGTTCCATCTTGATCTGTTTACTTAAGTTGATTCGACGATAGAGCTCTTGGTGCTACCGACAATACTCATCACAGACTCAATATCTTCATCTTCCATACCGACATCTTCAAGGGTCTCTTGAAGGATCTCAGCGACTTCATTGAAGTCAGCCTCGGTGATACGCAATCCTTTGTGACTCATCTCGAGAGTTCGCCCTGTATATTCGGCGGGTCCACCAAGCGCATGACTAATGAACTTGGTTTGATGATCGATCAATCGCTCCATATCCACGCCTTCAAAGTATACCTTAAGGTTTTGGCTACTCAAAACATCTCGATAGAACTGACGGACGATTTGGCTTACGGTCGCAAATCCACCATATTTTTCAAATAAACTCATGTTAGCTCTTTTCAGTACCTCAACCTAACCATATTGAGCACCAATACTCAATATAGTGTGCGCCATGTGTCTATTAGTAGGTGATGAGTGGATCAAGGTTTTGAGCTGTTTTTGCTCCAATTCCTCTCACTCGACGTAAATCTTCTGGGCTGTTGAAGCGCTGCTCTTTTCTAGCGTTTATGATCCTCTTACCTAAGGTTGGTCCGATGCGAGGCAGAGATTGAAGTTCAATGAGGGAAGCGGTGTTCACGTTTATTTTACCCTCATGGCTAGCGCCTGACTTCGAGGGGGAAGGTTTTAAAGCGTTAAGTCTATAATGCTTTGTCGTCTTGGCTTGGTTTTCAACCTTATTCACCGTAGGTTGCCGCTCGCTAGCTTTAAGGATCCAACGTTCACCGTCAGTCTCAGCGATGATCGTCCCTGAGGTGGCGGTTACCCAAGGTTGAGCTTCTATTCGTTTCAACGCGAGTAGGGTCTCCGGGGAGGGGTGACCATAGCGGTTGCTCTCGCTACAAGAGACGACTGCATGTTTGGGTTTTACTGCGTTAAGGAATGCTCGTCCCGAGGCGTGTTTACTCCCGTGATGAGCAACTTTAAGGAGGTCCGCTCTGAGTCGCTTGTGATGCTTCATAAGACGTGCCTCTGTCTCTTCTTCCGCATCACCAGTGAAGAGAGCCGCTTGATCTTTATACGTGAGACGAAAAACGATCGAGTTACTGTTAGCATCTGACCGAGAGTGCTTAATTAGAGGGTCCTCAGGGGCGAGGAGCTCTATCTCCGCTCCTCCACCGATGTGTATTTTTCTGCCTAGTCGACCTAAACGCAGAGGTATATCTTTCTCTTTAACAGCCTCTAAAAAGTCTCGGTAGGCTCGAATTGGGTGAGCGAATCCAGAGTCGACAATCGCCTTCACCGAGTATCGATTGATAATACGAGCAGCGTTACCGATATGATCGGCATGGGGATGAGAATTGATCATGAGGTCGATCTGTTTAATCTTAAGTCGATCAAGGTAAGCGCTTAATGACTTCCAACTCTTTGACGGACCAGAGTCGAGCAATATCCATTTTCCGGAAGGGCTTTCAATCAAGGCACTGTCACCTTGACCAATATCAAGAAAATGCACCCTGAGAGGTTCAGCAGAGAGACTACAAAGAGGAGAGAAACCCAAAATTAATAAGAAAAATAGGTAACGAAACTTTGATCTTAGGTGTCTAAACAATGTTGACGGGTCATGCATAAATAATCGCCTAACATAAAGGAATGTGGTGAGGCCTAGTTGAGAAAGGTTCAAGCCTTGTGATCTTCCATTGATCTATAGTAGATAGTGTGCTTGAATCATAGCCAAAGTAGGCGTTGATGACTATAGGTCTAACGTTATCGTTTAATCATATTTTCTTTAAGATTCAGACTGACGGTGTGTCGGAGGAGTCATATTTAACTTGGAAGAGCGTAGAAGAATAAATCATCAAATCCGAATCCCACAGATTCGTGTCGTTGACGAAGAAGGTCAACAGCTCGGTGTCATGACCCCGGCGGATGCTCGTAAAATCGCTGAGGATAGAGGCTTAGATCTCGTTGAAGTCGCGCCGGGGGCTCGTCCTCCAGTCTGTCGTATTATGGATTACGGTCGTTTCCGCTATGAGCAGAAAAAGAACCAAAAGAAGCAGGTCCAAGTTCAGACCAAGATCCTTAAATTGCGACCCAAGACCGATCAGCATGACCTCCAAACTAAGCTGAGGCATGCTCGACGCTTTTTGGAGGGGGGAAACCGAGTACGGTTTGTCGTTCGCATGAGAGGTCGAGAGCGTGCAGTCACCGATCGATGGGTCGCTCAACTCATTGAGCTGACCGATCAACTAAAGGACATTGGCATCCCAATCGGAAGACCACAACTAGAAGGGGGCGGGGTGACTTCTACGGTTGAGCCGCGTAAGACTATTGTGGTAGAGGAAAGTCCATCCGAAGAGGGAGCGCCTGTAGAGGATAAAGAGATTTAAGTATATTTAGCGTCGCTTACTAGGTTTATCGCTATTAGGTTTATCGCTTATTAGGTCTATCGCTTATTAGGTCTATCGCTTATTAGGTCTATCGCTTAAATCGTTCAGTAGTCTCTTCAGGTTCTGCTGAGAGAGAGCTGGGAATAGGGTCTATCGGTCGAACGAGAGCGCCCTCTTCAAGTCCACGCTGGCCAAAGGTGATCACTTGGTCTCCTAACTGAAGGGGGGAGAGTACCTCTACTCTATCTCTCTCCTCATAACCGAGCTTCACTCGTCTCATTTTTACTCGCTGATCACTCACTTGAGCGATGAGAGGCTCACCGTCTCTATAAATAACAGCGTCTCTAGAGACGAGGAGCGCGTCCTCTTTTTTATCTAAGGTGATCTCGACGCTGACGAAAAGTCCAGGTTTAAGGGCTGGCAAAGGTGGAGCGCTCTCTCTGTCCGATAATTTATTTTTGTCTTTTCCTGCCGAAGGGCTCACCCACACTGTAAATGTGCCAGTATCAGCGTCGATGATCGGGCTGACGTGACTGACCTCTGCTTGGTCTGTGAGGAGTCGGCCGGCGCGATCATAGATACGCGCCGACATCCCCTTATTGACTTGAGATACCCAACGATCAGGCAATTGAAGAGGAGCATATACGATCGAGAGATCCATCACTTCATAGACGAGTTGTCCAGGGCTCAAGACCTCTCCTCGATACGCTAGGCGCTTCACGACCACTCCGTCAATCGGTGAAGTCAACTGCTCGCTCTTGGCCTCTTGCCTCAGTCTAGTGAGCTCTAGACCATTTTGATCACGAGTAAACTTGGCTTGATCTAAATCCTCTTTAGGAGCGAGCCCTCTCTTTATGAGTGAGCTAAGTCTCGTGACATCACGACGTGACTTTTTATAGGCGCTCATCGCCTTTTGAATCAAGCTCTTAGCGCCTGGACGTGTCAGACGAGCTAATTTTTGCTGAGCGTGGACAACGTCTCCTTCCTCGACGTAAAGCTCTTTAATCAACCCGGAGATGAGTGAACGCACTGAAGCTCTCTCTTTCGCTCTCATGATCGACACCGCTTTCACAGTAGAAGAGATCGAACCTCGATCAATAGTCTGAACCTCGACCGGAGTAGGTCGATCTTTCAAGCGCTCTTCTCCTTTATCCAGTTCAGAGTCTACTTCTCGCTGACAGGAGAGGGTGAAGAGGGTGAAGAAAGTGAAGAAAATGAGCGTGTTTGAGACTCGCTTGATCAATAAGTTACCTCTCATTTGAGTCTCCTCGATGGGTCACGAGAGGTGTCCTCAACTCGCTTAAAAGTATTTAAGGACCGATCATAACTATTCAACATGAGCTTGGTATAAACCTTTGATTAACGAGAGTGAGGGGATCATATGACGATCATTAAGGTAACATATTTTTCTCTATCATAACTCGTGAAGGGATCGTAAATGTTCACTGTTAAATGTTCACTGTTAAATGTTCATTGTTAAATGTTCACTGTTAAATGTTCACTGTTAAATGTTCACTGTTAAATGTTCACTGTTGTATGCTCATTGTCATACTATTAGCCGCTGAGACACATTTGATAGAGAGAATATTGTATGAGAGTTCAGGTAATGAGTGACCTTCACTTTGAATATCATTCTGATCGAGGAGAGTCTTGGATTCGCTCATTAGATTCATCGAATGTCGATGTTTTGATACTCGCTGGTGATATCGCTGAGATTAATCAAGGGGGTCTCTCGTTTGCTTTAGCTCGTTTTTGTGATCGATATCCCCAAGTGGTTTTTGTGCCTGGTAATCATGAATATTATGGCTCCTCAATCGAGGAGGCCGAGCACCGGTTAGATGAACTAGAAGCGAGCTATAATCATCTGCATATTCTACGAGGTGATGCGGTCGATATCAACGGTCAGCGTTTTGTTGGGGCGACGCTCTGGTTCACCGATCGAGATGATTCTGACCATGAGGCGTGGACCCTCCGGCTTAATGATTTTAAGATGATCAAAGGAGGGTTTGAGTCATGGGTTTACTCTCAAGCAGACAGAGAAGCTCAATTTTTGATGAACACTATACAGAGCGGAGATGTCGTCGTCACCCACCATATCCCCTCTAAACGTGGGGTCGCAGAGCGTTGGCAAAACTCGATCGAAGGCTTCGGTCGATTCTTTGTACATGAGCTACCCGAGTCGCTCGTCACTAAAGCTCGTTTGTGGTGCCATGGCCATGGTCATGACAGTGTACAGACGACGATTGGAGATCATCTATTGGTCGCTAATCCGTTTGGCTACCTTAACGTAGAAGAGAACCCTCGCTTTAATCCCTGCCTTTTTTTTGATCTATAACTCGTCTCTGCTATCGACTCTTGGTTGGAGAGGAACTTCTTTTTTGTCTCCTAGGATCAGGGGCTAATTTTGGCATATCGGGGAGCTTTTCTCGAGCTTGTTTCACTAGCTCTCTCGCCTTGAGTAGGACGACGAGGTTGGTCGGTATACAATAAAACCCCCGAGCCTCTTCCCGCCAAAACTGATAACCGCTTCTGACCCATTCTACTCGTCGCGCTCGCATTAAGATTAGTTGATGAGGCGTGAGAAGCGGAGGAGTGTTTAGGCGCTTAATATGGCGTCTGAGGTGAGCTTCGAAGAGATCCATGAGCGGCCCCTCCTGACAAGATTGGTGGTGGGTAATCTCATCAAACCAATGAGCGAGGCGCAGAGGGTTAAGCGGGCGCCATGGCTGATCAGCCAAGGTGACTTGATCGAGAGTAGAGTGAGGCTCATGCTCCCAAGAGCCTCCTCCATTTTCACTATACTCAAGAATAAGAGAGGAGCGAGCGGTGGGGAGCTTAGTCCACTCGGTGTCTCGTTGAGTGAGTAAGAGTGGATAAAGACGGTGGGTTACACTTTCTTTAGGTCGCTCCCAACCGTATAAACCACTCCCTAAAACGCAGAGTAATATGACAATAGAGACCAGCGAGTAATAAGGAGTTGACGTGTCCTCTTGAGGAGGAGACCAGAGGAGATAACCCACCGCTAAGAGCAGCGGAGTCACGCTGAGGTGATCACTGAGACAGAGCCAACCGCCGATGTATAAGAGCGGCCATTTCACTAGACTTGAGGGAGAGAAACGCTCTAGAGAGAATCGCTTGGATAACTGGGCGTCTAGCCCTCGAGAGATCCTCATGTCAAGGCTGAGTGCACCGATAATCCATAGAGCGGTTCCTGAC
Organism: uncultured bacterium; assembly: GCA_943788935.1. GTDB lineage: Bacteria > Myxococcota_A > Bradymonadia > UBA7976 > VGTA01 > CAKZRU01. The sequence goes on from CALSSE010000007.1 coordinate 287,180, forward strand.
CATGAGGGGACACCCTCACCGCACCATAAGGCAACCGGGGTGATCAAGCACCACAGGATAGGCCAGAGCCGAATCTGCATAAAACAGGCTAAGGGACCCCAAGCGAGACTCGCTAACAGAGCCGCTGTCGTCGCTTGTCTAATCCATTGAGAGGTAGATGCAAAGCTCTCGGCGAGAGGGGTTGGAACTGCTGAGGTCCATCCCCAAAAATTGAGCCCTGCAAGTTGTCCCCATAGGTTCAAGGGATGCTGGAGGGCTATGTTGAGGGAAGGCCAAGCCCACAAGGCAAATAGACCAGCGACCGCCCATCTTGAGGCTTGATGTTGTTGATCCCTCGCTGACGTCCTCACCAAGCATAGGGCGGTGAGAGCGATCAGTATCCGATCGGGCGTTTTGATGAGCTCAAACGGCAGTTGGCTCAAGGTGAGTCCTCCACCGACGAGCGTGATAAGGAGCCCTACAAAGAGAAACCGTGCGCTGACGAGCGCCAAAGCGCCTAGCACCCATAGTAAAGGAGCGAGGACGTCCAAGCCATTAATGAGCCGTTGAGCATAGGAATGAAAGATACCCGTCTCAGTGATCAATGCTTGATCATTAACAAACCAAGAGGTGATGAGGATAAGATGGGCGATCCCGATGAGTCTTAGCGCCCATTGGTAACGATCAAAGAGTTTTGAGCTTAGACTATTTGCCATCATCATGTATCCCTGTAGAGATAGAGGTAGAGCGGAGATGACTAGCAAGTCCCAAGGCCTCAATCAAGTCTAGTGACCCGCTCCAGCGTTTTGAGTTATATGATCCTTCTCATTTAGCTTGCTGGTTTAAGGTGGCCTGAGCGCTTCATCTTCCTCCAAAATCGCTTCATGATCTTATATTCATCGTCCACAAAGCCTCGATCCTTCATCGGAGGTGATCGCCTCGGCTTCTTATTCATTATACTGCGAAGATACTTACTGTGGGGGAGCCCAAAGTAATGACCGAGTTCATGGGCGAGGACCTTAGCTCTAGCGATCCGTGAAAGGATGACCCACCGACGACCTTTACGGTCTCTCGGATCTCTCCAATGGACACCTCTGATTTCAGTATCTTCGACATCTACGTCTTCTAAACGATTGACAATAAAGAGCTCGATTTGACCCCGATGTAACCTCCTTTTGCCTCTCCCTAGAGCGGTACGCTGCGCGCGAGTCGCCATCACTGACTCGCTGATCGGTAAAGGCAGGTCATCTTGAATATAAAAGCAAACACCGATCTCCCTAAAGAGAGCGTTGGCCTCTGTGAGCTGCGCGGTGAGCCACAGGTCGTCAGTGCTTAAACCAGAGGGAGATGAGACAGAGGAGAGACGAGGTGTTCGGTGGATAAATAGACCTATCCTCTCTGTTTTTGGAGAGCATTTAGGGGTCCGTGTTGAGTGCCTAAGGGCCTCTGTCTTGCTCCACGCTTCTGTCTTGCCCCGCGCCTCTGTCTTGCCCCACGCTTCTGTCTTACCCCATGTAGAGAGTATGACACAGAGAGCGATCGCGCTCAGTGTAAGATGAATATCGCTCGGATGACGGACTCTATTTTGGCTCGAAGCGCCTCGATGTCTAGTGATACATTTAGTGGGCATCTGAGCGTCTTCTCTCTTTGACCTCTGCTAAGGTTGGGGGCTTACAACCGCTTCGCTCACAGTTGATCGAAGCAGCGATTGAGGCCATAAGACAAGCCTCCTCAATGTCATCTACAGTCAGTCTAGACTTAGCTTGGTGATGTTCTCTATTCGCTTGTAAAAATTGATATTGTTGGAGAAAACACCCCATGAAAGTATCTCCTGCCCCCACGGTATCTTCAAGTGTAAAGAGAGGGTGAGCCCTCAGCGCTCTTCGAATATATGCCGGATCATCATTAGTGTGATCCGCTGACTTGACCCACATTATAACGCCCTCTGCCCCACGAGTGAGTAATAAGATGTCTGGCTGATAAGCGCTCAACAACGCTTCGCAAGACACGATCTGTTCGGTGATACTTGTGACTTGATGATGATGACTCCACCATGAGAGATCTTCATCACTTAGCTTGATAAGATTAGAGGTGCTCATTATGCTCATGAGTCTCTCTCGATAGTTCGCTAGATCTTCGATGAGTAATGGCCTAATGTTTAAGTCGACGGAAGTAAATAACCCTTGTTCAGAGGCGAGCGCATAGAGCTCTCTCCAACATTCTCCATCGACTTCACCGGTGAGGGCTAATGAGCCTATATGAATCATGGAGGCGATCGTTCAAGTGAGTTCTCAAGCTCTCTCGAGTGACTAACCGTTCTGCAGTCCCTTGTCGATAAAAGTGATAGCTCGCTGACCCTTCAGTTAAGGTGACCATCGCCAATGAGGTTGGAGCCTCTACTCGCCTCCCCATCTGCTTTACACCGGCATCCTGGAGTGATCGTGATAGCTCTTCACCAAAGTGGTCCATTGACAGAGGCGTGAGATATCCGACCTCCGCTCCCATCAGACCAGCAGCGAGCGCTGTATTGTATGGAGAGCCGCCAAGGTGTGGTCTATAGATTATTGAGGCGTCTCGAGACTCCTCTGAGATCAGATCGATGAGGTTCTCACCACCTACGACGAGCATCAAGCCCCTCCTTTGTTCACGCTGATGAGCGCATACGTTTATAGTCGTCTTTCTTTGACTTAATACTTAACCACAGCGAGACGCTAGCGTCTACCGAACGCCTATGATAAAGACCCTCCAAGTCTTAATGTGATTATAACAACGCTAGAGGAGCGATCGATGAGCCGAGATCAGTTTTACGTCACAACCCCCATCTACTACGTCAACGATATCCCTCATGTGGGTCACGCCTATACGACTTTAGCTGCCGATACGCTCTCTCGGTGGCACTCTCTCTGTGGGGCTGATACCTATTTTCTGACAGGAACAGATGAACATGGCTTGAAGATTGAGCAGGCGGCGAGAGCTAAAGGGGTGAGCCCCCAAGAGCATGCTGATCGATTCTCCAAGCCTTTTCGGGACCTGTGTGGAGTGATTGACGCTCAAAATAGTGACTTTATCCGTACGACTGAGCCGCGACATCAACGTGTGGTTCAGGAGATGTGGAAACGTATGGAAGAGGCGGGTGATATTTATTTAGGTGAGTATGCGGGATGGTATAGCGTCAGTGATGAAGCTTATTTCACTGAAGAAGAGCTTGTAGAGGGAAAAGCCCCCACAGGGAGCCCTGTTTCTTGGGTGGTTGAGAAGAGCTATTTCTTTAGATTATCTAAATATACAGAGCCCCTACTCGCTCACATTGAGGCTCATCCTCAGTTTATTGTACCTACGAGTCGCGCCAATGAGATTAAGCGCTTTGTAGAGCAAGGTCTCAGAGATATTTCGATTAGTCGAACGAGCTTCTCCTGGGGGGTCCCTGTCCCCAATGATAAAGACCACGTCACTTATGTGTGGGTGGATGCTCTGACTAATTATATCAGCGCTTTAGGGGGAGCAAATGGCGAGCTATATGAACGTTATTGGTCTTCTGCTCACCATATTATTGGCAAGGATATCCTTCGCTTTCACGCCGTCTATTGGCCTTGCTTCCTCATGAGCGCAGGCCTCCCTCTCCCTCAGCAGATCATCGCCCATGGATGGTGGACTGTAGAAGGAGAGAAGATGAGCAAGAGCAAAGGTAACGCGATTGACCCTATCAAGGCAGTGAAGGCGGTAGGCGCAGACGCTTTTAGGTATTTCCTCCTCCGCGAGATCCCCTTTGGCTCAGATGGTGACTTCAGTCAAGCGGCGCTGATCACTCGCATTAACAGTGAGCTAGCGAATGACTATGGGAACCTATTAAATCGTACGCTTGGGATGCTCAAAAAATATCGATCGTCTATTTTACCAGCGGCAGTGACACCGACATCTCCGTTGTGGGGTGAGTTGGAGTCGACCTTATTAAGCGCGGTAGAGAAGGCGAGAGTAGAGCTCTGTACAGCGATGGACTCTTACAAGTTCCATGAAGCGCTTCGAGCGATTTGGACCGCGGTGAGCGCAGGAAATAAGTATGTAGACAGCGCTGCGCCGTGGACTCTCGCCAAAGCGGGAGAAGAGCGCGCTTCTGACCTTGATCGGGTCCTTTATTCACTCGTTGAGTTGCTCAGAGTGATCGGGGTGTGGACTTTACCTTTTCTTCCCGCTAAATCTCAAGAGCTCTTAGAGAGCATCAAGGTGCCTCAAGAGTCGTGGCGCTTTGACTCGACGACTGCTGATTCATGGGGGGTTTTAACCGGTGGTGAGACCTTAGCGAGCGCTCTCTCTCTTTTCCCTAGAGTTGAGGGCCCCTTAGAGCTCACTCGTCAAGCTCCAGTGATCGCGGTAGAGACAAGCGCAGAGGAGACGAGCGCAGGAGAGACCCACACTGCAGAGCAAACCAGCACAAAAAAAGAGCTTAAGGCCTCTAAGCAAAAGTCCTCTAAGCAGAAGTCCTCAGGCTCATCAGCCTCTTCAACTATTGAGTTTGATGACTTCATGAAATGTGAGATTAAGGTGGGGTGTATTCGTGCTGCAGAAGCCCACCCTAATGCTGACCGACTCCTCAAACTTAGCGTAGATATTGGGGAGGAGGAACTACGAACAGTGTGCGCTGGGATCGCGTCAGCTTATCAAGCCTCTGAGCTCATCGGTCGGCGAGTAGCGCTCCTCGCCAATCTAAAACCTCGTAAGATCAGAGGAGTGCTCAGCCAAGGTATGGTCCTCGCAGCCGGAGAAGGAGAGCTGATTCGGCTCATCGAAGTCCCTGATGGACCATCGATCGGGGAGGCGATTCGTTGACCGCTGAGCTAGCGATCTGAGAGGAGTCAAACAAAGAAATCTGGGAGTAGTTGGTCTTCAGGCGTTCCGGGCTTGACCGCATAAGAGTCTAGGTCCTCTATACCGGCTCCTCTGAGCACTTCGTCATCGATATAAAACTGACCAGAGGTCTCCGCGCTTCCTCTGAGTGAGGATCCAATGAGCGGCGTCAGCCATGATCTCAGGTGTTCGACATCGCGCCATCGCCGAGTCGCCTCCCAAGACATTTTGAACCGCGGCGGTAGCGATGGCAGTACGTGGCCATAAGGCGTTCACCCCAACCCCTTTACTCTTGAACTCTGCCGCCATCCCTAACACACACATACTCATGCCAAACTTGGCCATGGTGTAGGCGACATGGGGTCCAAACCAGCGAGCCTCCATATTAAGGGGGGGAGAGATGTTTAGGATGTGGGGATTCTCTGCTTTGATGAGATGAGGGAGACAGAGCTTAGAGCAGAGGAAAGTCCCTCTTGTGTTAACATGATGCATGAGGTCATAGCGCTTCATCTCAGTCATTAAAGTAGGAGTGAGACTGATCGCGCTTGCATTATTGATCAGAATATCAATCCCTCCGAATCGATCTACGGCTTGTTTAATGGCCGCCTCGACAGAGTCCTCATGGCGAACATCGACAATACAAGGGAGGGCTTCGCCTCCTGCGGCGATGATCTCATCAGCGGCGGTGAAAATGGTACCCGCGAGCTTAGGGTGAGGTTCAGCGGTTTTAGCGGCGATCACTACTCGAGCGCCGTCTCGAGCAGCGCGAAGAGCGATCGCTTTTCCTATACCGCGGCTTGCGCCAGTGATGAAGAGGGTTTTATTAGCGAGTGTTGAGTGCTGTGGCTCTTGGTTCATAATCCTACCTTTACTGAGGAGGGGGGGCTAGGCGCTAGAGGGGGGGCTAGGCGCTAGAGTGAGTACCACTCATTAGAAGATGCTTCTCATCTAGAAGCGGTTCAATCTTGGGTGGCGAGGGTTCGATACTTTTGATCAATGTCATGGATCATGTCTAAGAAAGCGCCTTCGTAATCGCGACCGCGACTCACTCCATCGACGCTCACGATATGAGGTAAATAGAAAGTACCTTCACGGCACTCTCCTTCATCATCATGATCAGCGGATAAACAACCGGGATCATCGAGGTCTACGAGTCCATCTCGATCATTATCAACTCCATCTGCGCAACGGTCAGGACGATCATCTTCGGGGTCATCTTCTTCGGTGCGTCGTCTCTCATTGTCACGACAGCCCGGATCATCTAGATCGACGAGACCATCACCATCATTATCTGTTTCATCATTACAGGCTCTAAAGACCATATCAGAGCAGGCCCCATCGGGATAAATAAAGATCGCTGGGGGCCAAGTCCCTGAGGACATCAAGCCGTTAAAGATCAGACTAGATGAAGTGAGATAGCGAGCCCGCTGACCATAGCCATGCTGAAAGAAGACCACAGGATATCGTCGGTTTTGATTATCTTCATCATCATAGCCAGGAGGAAGCGCGACCTCGAAGTGGTATCGGCCTCCGAATCTCTCAGAGTCAACATAGTCGGAGAGTACTTGAGGAGCGCTGAACCCTGTTCTTGGCTGTTCTCCGAGGCGCTGACTCCAGTCACTCATGATCCAGTGAAGCGGACCATTGACTCGTCCAACCGCCTGTTGATCTGTACCTACGTGCGCTCCGTCTCCAGCTTCAATCTCCTCTGGGGTTGCATCAGGATCGCCATATCTTAAGAGCACATGATGTCCCACGTCTGTCACCGGGCCAGGGTCAGCGCTTCGTGGGATAAAGATCTCGGTACCTAACAGTGACTCAAAGCTATCGTAAAGGGTCACTGGGCGTGCGCTGAGTCCATGGAGTCTACCGGCGAGATGCATGCTAGCGACCACAAAGTTCATCGCATCTCTGATCCCCCCATCGATCCAAAATCGAGGTCCGCTTGGGTTTTGGAGCGCCTCAGCGAGCCAGAAGGAGGGGTTCATAGTGATAAAGTTAATCTTATGGGGATTGTAATCAAATGTTCCATTGCCTTCTCCCCAGTCATAGCCGCCCTCAGTGACGCTCAAGGTGAGAGGGATGCCGTCGAGTCCATGGTCACTGAAAGGCTCTCCAGGCTCTTGGCCTTGACAAGCGAATCTCTGTAGAAACCCTCTCACTGAAGAGATGGGGTTCCGCTCAAGGTTAAAGACCGAGCGAGGTAAGGTATCGATGTCTTCTAAGCCAATCGCTCCGTTTGCTCCTTGGTAGAGGCGATCACCTTCAGTCCCGAAAGGTCTATAGAGCCAATGGAAGTTATCACCGCTTGGATCGGGATTCAGCAGTGGGTGATAGCCGGGCTCTTCGAGGTCACTTACTCCATCACAGCCTACATCTTCAAAGGGTTCAGCGCTGTTGATAATGATGGGTTCATCACGATCTCGTCGACCGTTATTATTGTAATCCACAGCGAGCAATAGATCTGTAGGTGTCTCATGATACCCATCATCCCACGACGCATTATCACCTTCTCCAACGTCTCCGTCACACACTGGGATCACAGGAGCGTCGCCATCAGGGTTAAATTCACGGTCATAATATTGTGAGAGCTTCAACCACTCTGTGGGAGGAGTACAGTCCTCCCCTCGACACTCAGCTTGGCAGCGCTCTCTCTTTGACTTGAGTAACTCATCGACAGGTATGCCGGCGGGTAGATAAGGGCTATTGGGGTTGTAGTTTGTGGCGTTACCAAGTCCGAAGACCACATCTTGGAAGACCTTAACATAGAAGTTCCGGTTAAAGTCAGCGCCGTTGTCGGTGTATATCATATTAAGAAAGTCAGCGTACTGCTCCATAGGTTCGGTGACTGGACCTGTTCCACAGAACTCTCCTCGACGATCTCCGGTACAGAAGCCGCTCAACAGACGATCGGTGACGTAGTGTAGTATATATATCCAGTCGGAGGCGCCTCCTAAGGCGGCGACGAAGTCAAACAGCTCAGGGTTACGGGCTCCGATTTGTGCGGAAGCCCCTCCCCCCATACTCACTCCAATGAGCGCTCGATAGTGAGGAGTCTCATTTGACGGAGGTATAGGCTCACTCTTCACCATGAGCGCATAGGCGCCCCACTCATCTATACTCACGGTGAGCGCTCGGGCCTCTGGACTCCAGTGACCGTCTCGTACCATCAATCGAATCGGATCCCCGAAGGAGCGTGCATTATCACGATCTAGAGTCTCTTTCGCGAGAAGAGGCCACCACCATAGCTCGAGCTCGTCTCGTTGTATGAAGTCCTCATCAATCTCTTCAGGGATCACAAATTGTAAGAGCGCAGGGCGTCTCCAACGCCAATAGAGATCTTCATTCTCAATTTGTGGGCTCAAACTGACCACTTGGGAGACAGCGATGACCTCATTAGGGCTCGATAGCTCTGGCTCACAAGAGAGCTCAACAAGAGGCCAGTTCTCAACCGACTCTGCCTCTTCTACGCTCCCCTCACCAGAGAGGGTGAGCTGAGAGAGAGTCGAGGTAGACCAAGAGAGTCGAGCGATGGCTGAGTCAGCGTCTAAGGTAGCCTCACCCTCTTCTGCGGAGAGGTCGAGCGTACGAGATGCTTGGCATGAGGAGAATGAAGCAGGACGCTCTACTCGATCCATCATGGCATCTCCGATAAACGCATCCTCTTCAATGAGATCTGCGTCTAGAGGCCCCATGTCCTGCGGAGTCGAATCGCTGTCACTCTCACTCATAGATAGGTCGAGCTCAAGCGAAGCGCTAGGGGAGTCATCACATGCACTGAGGTAAAGCAGGCTGATGACGACGCTGATGAAGTATAGCGGTCGAATAAAAGAGCTAGAGCGAATAGGCATTGAGGGTCTCCCATGATCATTTGCAGAGAGAATACTCAAGACAGCGTGCAGGTGCTAGCCAGTTTTATTTTATAACATCTAGTGAGTTGATTTCCACTAGGAAGGATGATCGACGATCACCAAGTATCAAAATCCCTCATCTCCCAGCGGATCGAGCGGTTTAGATCACGCTCTGCCCAGTAGAGGTCAGCCTCTTCTTCAAGGGTGAGGTAGCCATCATTGACACAGTCTGTCTCGAGGTCGTAGGCATCGAAGAGCATGGCTTGGAGATGTTGGGCTTCAGTGGGGGTGATGAGGCCTCTTCTGATCCCGCGATTGATTCGTCGCTCTTCATCTCTTAGATCGCCATTCACACCATATCGCTCCCCATCATGGTAGAGATGATCAAAGAAACGATCATTATTGTATTGGGGGCGTTGCGCTCTGCCGACGACAACTCTAGTCGGTGAGGAGACATAGACGGGGATACGGCGATGTCTACGATGTCTACGTTGAGTACGCCTCGGTTGAATCCGACGCTGATGACCTCTGCTCTGCTCACGAGCTTGTCGCCGCTCGATTCGTCGCTGTTGACGCCTGCTCTGCTTACGAGACTGGCGTCGCTCGATCCGCCGCTGTTGACGCCTGCTCTGCTTACGAGACTGGCGTCGCTCAACCTTACGTTGTTGTCGTCGCGCTTGTCGACGTTGAGCACGCTCTTGGCGGTTTGCGCTGGAAGATGAGCTTTGGGGGTTGATCACCTCTCTCCGTGGGCTCTGCTGATTCACGGGCGTAGCCTCGATGACTCTTCGATGGGCTTGGTGATCTCGACGAGCCTCTCGTCGATCTTGACGTCTTTGATCACGTCGTGCCTCTCGTCGATCTTGACGTTTTTGATCACGTCGCGTCTGACGATCTTGACCGGGAGGAGAGCGATCATTGTGTATTGCACGCCTTCTTGGAGCCGCTTGAGCGTTGATGGAGAGTGCGATCACGGTGAGTGAGAGGAGGTAGATGAGTTGTCGCATAATGCTTAACCTTCCTGAGCATTGAGCTCGGTTGATGTTCAGCGAGGCAACAGATCGAATCTTGGTTTTGTTCAAAGACAGTGATCTTTTTTTTCAGAGACCAACTAGGCTTGGCGATGAAAAGCCTAAGAATCCTTGTTTTCAAGGTCAGAGCAGTTTAAGTGTAAGTGCAGAAATAGTGAGTCTTTGATGAGTCGACCGCTGCGATAGAGAGAGGGTGCCCTATGGCGATCATGACAATCCCCACTATAATCACGAGTTTTCGATTATGTCTCGTACCAGTGATTATGGTCGGGATGGTAAGCCAAGTCGAGAACACTTGGTGGACCGAGGTCGCCTTCATAATCGCTGCTGGTACTGATTGGCTAGATGGATATTTGGCGCGACGGCTCAACCAAGAGTCTGATCTCGGACGATTCTTAGACCCTTTGGTCGACAAGATGCTAGTTCACGGACCTTTACTCTGTTTCATCCAGATCGGGGTATTACCCGCTTGGCCTGTATTTATCATTCTGATGCGTGACCTGATCATATCGGCGTGGCGAGTGAGCGGACAGTCCGTGGTGGGCGCTAATCGTTGGGGAAAGATCAAGACCTTGAGTCAACTCATCGCCATCGGCTGTTTGTTAGGGCCGAGTCAGTTTACTGAGAGCTTACCGATGGTCGGCTTTCTAGAGTTCGCTCAACAGCTAGGCACCCAATTATTTTGGGCCTCTGTCGTATTGACGATCATCTCCGGTGCGGTTTATATGTGGCCTCAATCGTTTGATGATGACAATACAGATCAGCTCGCGGGTTGAGGCGCTCATTATTGAGATCGAGTCATCTATGAGCTGAACTTGCGCTGTCTATTGGGAGAGAACTCAGATGCTGTGGATGAACGATATCGGTAAGTCTTTTGGTCCTCAAGCGCTCTTTGAGGGGGTTCAGTGGCAGGTGAACCCGGGGCAGAGGTTTGGTCTGATCGGACCTAATGGCGCAGGTAAGAGCACTCTTATTAAGATCATCGCTGGGATGGTAGAGGCCGATCATGGCCAAGTGACGAGTATCAAAGGGCTGAAGCTCGGTTACCTCCCTCAAGAGGTCGCGGAGTTAGCCTCCAATAGTATTAGAGATGAGGCGAGTAAAGGACTAGCTGAGCTATGGGCCATTAAGGACCATGTGGATGAACTAGCGCTTCAGCTCAGTGAGCATGCAGAGCATCCTGAGTCTCGCGAGTATAAAGAGTGTTTATCACTGTTTGGGGCGGCTCAAGCTCGCTTTGAACAAGAGGGCGGGTTCGAGGCCGAGGCGAGAGTAGAGCAGGTGCTCTGTGGCTTAGGGTTTACAGTCGCTCAGCTTGATGATCCTTGTGATACCCTCAGCGGGGGGTGGCAAATGAGAGTCGTCTTAGCGAGACTCTTACTTCAGTCTCCTGATCTCTTACTACTCGATGAGCCGACGAATCACCTAGACCTAGAGTCGGTCGGTTGGCTAAAGCACTTCCTCAATAGCTTCGAGGGGAGTCTAATCCTCATCAGTCATGATCGTTGGTTCTTAAATCAGATCTGTACCCACATCGCTGAGCTGACCCAAGCGGGAGTCGGGATCTATACTGGTCATTTTGAATCTTATCTTGAGCAAGTAGAGCAGCAACGCGAGCTCCTAGATAGGCAGAGGAAGAATCAAGCCAAGAAGACCGCTAACCTTGAGCGCTTTATTGATCGCTTTCGATATAAGTCGACCAAAGCGAAGCAAGTTCAGAGCCGTATTAAGCTCTTGGAGAAGATGCAGACGGTAGAAGAGGCTCAGGAGACTCAGACGATCCACTTTCACCTCCCTGAACCTCCAAAATGTGGCCGTACTGTGATGACGTTAGAGGGAGTAGAGCAAGGATATAGCGCTGAGCAGCTCATCTACAGAGGCCTTGATGTCAAGGTCGAGAGAGGACAGCATTTAGCGTTGGTAGGACCTAATGGAGCGGGGAAGAGTACTCTGTTAAAGCTCTTTGCTGGTGCTATCTCCCCTCGTAGAGGTCACCGTGAATTAGGACATTTGGTAAAGCCGTATTATTTCGCTCAGCATCAAACCGAAGCTCTTAATATGGAGTATACGGTCCTTCAAGAAGCCCAAAGCGCTAAAGAGGGGGTCTTAATTACCCAGCTACGAAGCATGTTAGGAGCTTTCTTATTTGATTCTGATGATGTCAAGAAGAAGGTAGCAGTGCTGAGTGGAGGAGAAAAAAATCGACTCGCTTTGGTCAAGATGCTCCTCACTCCCTCCAACCTTCTCTTACTCGACGAGCCGACAAACCACCTCGATATGGGGAGTCGAGCGGTTCTCGCTCAAGCGCTACGATCCTATGAAGGAGCGGTGGTGCTGATCAGTCATGATCGACATTTTATTGATGAAGTCTGTGAAGAAGTCTGGGAGGTGAATCGAGGACGTGTGACCCCATTCTTAGGTAATTATAGTGAATACCAAGAGCGGGTTCAGCGCGGGGATCGTCCTCTTCCTTTTCCCTTGTCAGCTCCACCTCCCTCAGGCTTTAATCAGCCCTCAGCAGGTGGAGAGAGTCTAGCTCCCCCGAGAGTAGACCGAAAAGAGGAGAGACGTCGGGCTGCCGAGAGGCGGGACGCTCGATCAAAGCTCTTAAAGCCACTGAGGCGACGAGTGAAGTCTGCAGAAGAAGAGATTGAGAGGCTTGAGGCCAAACTTCTTGAACTAGGAGAGCTACAGTGCGCACCAGATCATTATGACCGACCCGAAGAGGTCGTGAGAGTCGCTAAAGAGGTGAGAGAGAGCGAGTCTGCTTTAGAGCAAGCGATGGAGGAGTGGGAGAGCGCTGAATTAGAGCTTAATGAGATCGCCGAACGCTTTGATGAAAGCTGAATATCCCTTTAGATTGAACACTGGTAAAGAGAGCGCTTGATGAGTTGGCGATTGGAGAGAAGAGATCTCAGCGGAGAGTGGGTACTCAACGATCAAGATGAACGAGATTTGATCTCGGCCATAAAGGAGAGAGAGAGCCTCTCCCAGATAACCCCTCGGTCTTTAGCTGATTTGAGGTTATTTCTCCGAGAGCGTGGTGAACAGTGGCTTAGAGTCTGGAGTCAGTCTCAACTTGGGCTTACGAATCCTTTTCTTGGTCCACGCTTGGAGGTAGTCAGGCAGCTGCATCCCCAAGATACATTTAATGTCGACATCGGTACGGACCACGCTCATTTACCGATCTCCTTAGTTCGCTCTGGTGTTTGTCCATATGCGATCGGCATCGATGTCGCTCAATCACCACTGAAGATCGCCCATCAAGAAGTGATGAAAGCGTCCCTCGAGGGTCGAATCGCGCTGATTTGTGGAGATGGTTTATCGCCTTTAATGAGTGAAAACGGGGAGAGCATAGAGCCTAGTCTATTCACTGGAGAGATCGCCGAGGTGTGGGAGAGGTATAAATCAGCGGGGCGAATCACGGTGAGTATCTGTGGGGTGGGAGGACTGTTGGCAGCTAAACTAATCAGCGAGCTTCCTCCATGGATCGGCGCGATGATTGTTCAGGCTAATGATCACCCAGAGGCACTAGACCAAGCGTTCGGAGATCTCACGAAGCTCTATGATGAGCGGGCGCTGAGAGTTGAAGCGACGATCGAGCGGAATCGACTCTTCATCACCAAGCGGATGCTGCGTAAGGACTTATCAATCACCGCTAAGGTTGATCAAGATCTAGGTGTTGATAAGTCGAGAAGGAGCCACTTGTTAGGAATATGGAGATGGGTACAACTTTCACGTTCTATGAGACGGGTCTCGCTCACCCCCGATGACCATCCTAGTATTGTTGAGAAACGACAGGCGCTTGACCTCGCGATCTTGAGGTTTTTTAGAGCGTCTTTTGAAGGTTGATGGTGAGCTATTCTTGCAGAAGTTGACCAATCTCTCATAAAGTACATACTGTCAGTAGCTTAATTTAATTTCTGAGGGTTTAACTCTCGCCGCTGACCAATACAATAAGAGAGGTCAAAGTGTTATGGAGTGGATGACAAGAGGTATGATGACTGCTAGGCCCCTGTTAAACTTTGTAATCAGCGTGACGCTTCTTAGTCTAGGTTGCACAACACCGATCACTGCTAAGCTGTGCGATAATAACGGAGATTGTCCGAGCGGACAAATGTGCATTGAGGGACAATGCTCTGACCCAAGACCGGAAACAGACCTCAATCCTGGTATTGAGTGTTTCCAAAACTCAGATTGTGGAGAGAATGCGCGTTGCGTTGAGGGGATGTGCTTTCAAAATGAGTGCCAAGACGCAGAGATAAGAGTCTGTGAGACCGCTTGTGGTATGGGTGAAGAGCTATGCTCTGGCGGTGTATGGAGAGCGTGTAACGCTCAGCCGACGACCGAGATCTGTGGCACAGGACTCGATGAAGATTGTGATAGCTCAATCGATGAGAACTGTGGCGGGTGCGAAGATGGCACAGAGAGGTCTTGTGTTACTGACTGTGGTTCGGGTGTGGAGCGCTGTATCGGCGGAGAATTCATCGGTTGTACCGCAGGTCGTCCGCGAATGGAGGTCTGTCTTGATCCTAATATGAAGGTTGATGAAGATTGTGATGGGGAGGTCGACGAAGATTGCGAGATCTGTATGACAGAGGGGTCTACTCAAGCCTGTCAGACTGAGTGCGGTATCGGAGAAGAGACTTGTATAGACGGGGTCTTTAGAGACTGTAGCGCTCAAGTCCCGACGGAAGAGATCTGTAATAATGTAGATGATGACTGTGATGGGAACACTGATGAGCAGCTCGTTCGCAGCTGTGATAACCTCTGTGGATCAGGTTCTGAGCGTTGTGAGGGTGGACAGTGGATAGGATGTGATGCTCCCGAAAATTGCGATTGTAGTCCGGAAGAAGGTCTAGATACTCAACTCTGTGGTAGCTGCGGGGAGCGATCGCGTATGTGTAGCACTCAAGAGTGGGGAGAGTGGAGCGAGTGTCAAATGGGAGGGCAATGTGAGCCTGGTCAGGCAGAGAATAGCGCCTGTGGTCTCTGCGGTGTTAAACGACGTCTCTGTATTCCTACTTGTGAATGGGGAGAATGGCAGGATTGCCGCGATGAGGGAGTGTGTTCGACTGGCGCGATGGAGAGTGAAGCGTGTCCATCAGGGTGTGGAATGCGAACCCGAGTGTGTAATGACGCTTGCGGATGGAGCGAGTGGAGTAGCTGTGAGGGCCAAGGCGTGGTTTGTACCCCTGACGATGTTGAGTCCGAGAGCTGTGGGATGTGTGGAGAGACAAGACAGCGAGCATGCACCGCAGACTGTCAATGGGGTGCGTGGGGGATGTGTGAAGCTGCTGCTAATGCTTGTAATCCTGGCGAGACCGAAGATGAATCTTGTGGGATGTGCAGCACTCGAACGAGAGTATGTGACAATCAATGCGCTTGGGGAGACTGGGGAGAGTGTCAAAACGGCTCTTGTGCTCCCGGTGATATAGAGACTCGAGATTGTGGTTTTTGTGGTGAACAGAGACGCACTTGCACTAACAACTGCGCTTGGGGGGACTGGAGCCCCTGCACCAGTGATGGAGAATGCGCGCCAGGGGACGAGTTGACCATCCCTTGTGGCTCTAACGTTGGGGCGTGTCAGGAGGGGACTCAAGTCAATACTTGTAGCGACATGTGTGAGTGGACCTCAGGCTCTTGTCAAGGAGAGGTTGGCGCCAATGAAATTGAAGTAGAGACCTGTGGCTCAGCGGTAGATTATAATTGTGATGGGGGCGTCTCAGATAGACCTGATGGCTTTGAGCCTAATAATACCTGCGGTACTTGTGAATTGATCGGGATGCCTGATCCACGTAACTTCACGCTCACAGCTTCCTTAGATAGCTACGCAGACCGTTGGGATTATTATTGCTTCGACGTCATCGATGATCTCTTTACTCTCTTCCCAGAGAGCATCACCGTGACTTTAAATAATGTACCTGATGGCGAAGACTATGATCTGTTTCTCTATAAATCAATCGCCGACTGTAATAACGAAAATGAGCTCGCCTCTAGCTCGCGGGCGAGTGGCTCCGATGAGGAGTTAGAGTGGACAGAACCTCGAGGTGAGGACGACGCAGGACGTTATGTTATTGGAGTGAAGTCATATACTCCAAGAGATTATAGTTGTGATGAGTATTACACGCTTACCGTGGATGGGCTTCACTAGAATCAGCGCCCGATTAATACACCTGTTTTTATCCTTCTTATTTCGTTGAATTCTATGATTAAATTCTAGTGGTAATGAACCCTCAGCTCTGCTAATATTATATGCTATATGCGTTTAGTTAAATGTATGATTAGGAGGGTTCATATGAAGCGTCACTCAGAGCTAGAATATGGTCAAGGATTCAGAGCGGAGCACTCACTCGCTCGTTTAAAGACCGATGATCAAAAGTGGGGAAAGCCCTACACGACCAAGAAGTTTAGTTGGTTCGCCTGTCTCGCTTCATCTCTCATGTTCACCTTGGCCTGTGGTGACATTCAAGATCTTGATGAGACTAGCCCAAAGGTTGAGGCGACCTCTCAAGCGGTCGTTGTCATCGGACAGACACTTGAGTTCTATGGCCAGAACTTCCTCAAAGACACCGAGGGCTCATCGAGGTTACATTTCACAGGGACCTTTATTGATCAATTTGATCGTACGACTCCGGTAGACTTAGGAGTGACCCCGTTTTTTGGTGGTCAAGAGCTAGGCGAAGACGGAAGACAGATCCTCACTTGGTCTCGTTTTGGTCCCTTTCGAAACCCCTTCACTCGCGATGCCCGTCATGGTGTCTTCTCCGGCTCAGTCCGAGTGATGAACTATCACGATGATGGTACGGTAGAAGAGGGGCCTGAGCAGCTGATTAATCTGCGGGTTGACCCCTCGATTATCATCGATAAACTA
Source organism: uncultured bacterium (assembly GCA_943788935.1). Classification (GTDB taxonomy): domain Bacteria; phylum Myxococcota_A; class Bradymonadia; order UBA7976; family VGTA01; genus CAKZRU01. The sequence continues at coordinate 303,757 of CALSSE010000007.1, forward strand.
GAGCCCTTTACCGCAGAATGCGGCGCCCCAGCAGTGAGAGTGACCCCTAGCATTCCTTACAGGATGAGCGTCACTGTCACTGGATTGAGAGCGACTCGCTTTGAGTACGAATTTAGTCAAGTCAACAATGTTGATTCGGTGACCCGCTTTGTTCATGAGCTTAGCCCTGATCAACCTACCACACAAGACTCGGTAGGTGAGAATACTGAGATAATCGTGTTTAATGCGATTCCAAGTGAGCAACAATCTTATATCAGCGGAGTCCGAGTTGTGGCGTATGATAATGAAGGGAACTTCGTAGAAACAGCCTTACCGATTAGCGTCCATAGACCCATCGAGGTCAAATATGATGGAAGCTATGAGCTCGCTGAGCGATATGAGCCTGTCCCTGTCTCAGGATGTATTCCAGGGAGTGTCGGTAACCAAGTGAGCTACAGCGAGAGCAGCGTCGAGACGCGGCTACAGAGCGTCTCTATGACAGTCAGTAATAGCTGGACTAACTCCGCGGGTCGGTCGGTTAACCGCAACACTAGTGAGGGGATCGCAGTTGGAGAGAGTCGAAGCCAAACTGTCGGCAGCTCCTCCTCAGAGTATGAGCGACTCAGTGAGGGGTTTGGGGAGTCATATACTCAAAATGAGTCTAACGATGTGAACTTCAACTCTAGCGATGGTGAGGCTTGGTCATGGAACCTCTCCGAGGGTGAGTCTCAAGATGAATATGAGAGCCGAGTTCAATCTGTATATGGCGAGGCGAGCGGCAGTGTTGGTGTAGGAGTGAGCGGCGAAGGCTCAGTACCAGGTTTCGCCAAAGTGAGTGGATCAGTGGAGACTACTGTAGGCGTGACCGCTGGAACGAGCCGCGGAAACACCGAAGGGACCCGAATGAGCACGAACACTAACCGTGGCTACTCGATGTCAGGTAGCAGTAATGAGTCACGAGGGTTTGGTAGCTCGGTGAGCGAAGGGCGCTCGACAAGTTTAAATGGAACTTACGCGCTCGGTCGTGGCACTAATAACTCCCAGAGTAACACTGAGGCCATGAATAATACGCGGACTTGGGACTTTAGTGAGGGAACGTCACTGAATGAGATAGCGAGTACCGGTAATAGTGAGTCGATTAGTAACTCTATGGTGAGCTCTGAGTCCAAAGGGATCGCGCAGAGTTTCTCTGGTTACATCCCTCGAGGCCGTTATGGTATCTTCTATCGTCAGACAACTCGCTGGGTTCGTCGAGCTGAGGTCGTCAGCTATGATCTCTGTGGGATCGCTAGTCATATGGGTGAGATCTTGTTTAACGAGTGGGATTGGGCGCCAGACCTCGCTATTGGCGAGACCTGTGATGTGACCCCGCCGCCTTCTAATTTACCAGCGGCTAGATGCCTCGTCTCACCGTGTGGCGAGTGAGTGAAGGAGTAATCATATGACGTCTTTTCATCGCACCTTTTACTCTCTTTCCCTGCTTACCCCCTCTCGATTTGTCTCCTTTCTATGTATCTCTTCTCTGTTGACGGTCTCTTCTTTTATGATGGCTTGTTCAACGACTCCAGAAGTAGACCCTGATGCTCCTGTTGTTTTAGAGCTTGATCAACAAGAGATCGTGGTCGGTGAGAGCCTTTACTTTTTTGGTAAGAACTTTTCTGAAGAGACTTACAAGCGTAACTATGTTCACTTTGATGGTGTCTTCGCTGATGACCAAGGGAACAGAGAAGAGGTCTCTCTCTCTCTTTCCCCGATCATAGAAGCAGAGGTGAGTCGTAAAGGTAATGTCGTACAGAGGCTACGAGTTAACCGCTTTGGTCCCTTTAAAAATCCGTTTATCTCCAGCGGACGCCCAGGCACTTTCAATGGTGTTGTGAGAGCGATCGTCGCCGATGATAATGGTGAAGACTACGTTGATCTACAGCCGCGGTCTTTCGCCTTGAACGTTGGTCCTTCTCTTGAGATCACTGAGCTGCAACCGCTCTTCGCTGATTGCGGCGCACCGGCGGTGAGAGCGCTCCAAGGGATCGCTTATCGGCTTGGCGTTAAGGCCATAGGGATCGCGCCCGTTCGTTTTGAGTATGAGATTGGCAAAGTCAATGATGTCCCAGGAGTAACCTCCTTTGAGCATAGCTTTAGTTCACCGGTCGCTGAGGATTATATCGGAGAGAGCGAGCCCGTCTTCTTCAATCAGATCCCTGAAGGAGAGCAGTTCTATGTGACTTCTATACGAGTGCGCGCCTATGACGCTGATGGAAATAGCGCAGAGACCGCTCTACCCCTCACAGTACATCGACCCTTAGAGATCGTATATGATGGCAAACGGATGGTCGCTGAGCGATATGAGCCGATGCCTGTCAGTGGCTGTATCCCAGGTAGTATCGGAACGAGAGTCAGCTACACTGAGACTAAATCAGAGTTCCGACAAAAGACAGTGAGCGTCACTATTAATCAAAATTGGCTAAGGTCTTCGGGACGGTCTCTCGATCGCTCCTGGCGTGAAGGCGTCTCAGAAGGACAGACTCGTAGCCGAACATTAGGAAGCAGTAGCTCAGAAGAAGAACTCATCTCCGAGTCTATGAACGTCAATTATAATCAAAGTGAAGCGAACAACGTGAACTTCTCAGAGAGCGATGGCGAATCTTGGGCTTGGAGCATGCGAGAAGGTGAGAGCAACACCGAGTATGCTGATACTATGAGTGATATTTATGGGAGCGGTAGCTGGAAAAATACTGTTAGCGCTTCCGCTGAAGGCTCCGTACCCTTCCTCGCTAAATCTTCTGGTAAGGTGACAACCTCCGCCGGAGTGAAGGCTGGAGGACGAAGTGGTGGGAGTGAAGGCATGGCCCTTAAGACAAGCACTGAGCGAGGCTACTCTACCTCAGGGTCGGCGAATGAGTCTCGTTCTTTCGGGAGCGCTACTTCTGAGTCTCGTGGTCAGAGTATCAACAATAGTTATGCTCTCAGCAATGAGTCGAGTCAGTCGTTGAGCGACTCGGAGAGTTTATCTAGCAATCGTACCTGGAATCTAAGCGAAGGGGAGTCTAGTAGTGAAGTCATTAGCGAGTCCGAGTCAACGGCTCAGAACTTAACGATGAGTAGTTCAACTCAAGACACGATTACCCAGAGCTTCAGCGGCTTTATCCCTCGCGGTCAATACGGAATTTTTTACCGTCAGACGACCCGTTGGATTCGTAGCGCAGAGGTGCGTACTTACAATCAATGTGGAATCGCTCAACATGTGGGAGAGCTACAGTTCAATGAGTTCACTTGGGCGCCAGACTTAGCGGTCGCTGCTTCCTGTGAAGATCGTCCTCCCCCTGCCAACCTACCTGAAAAAACGTGTATCATCACCCCATGTAATGGGTGAATCACTGCGATGATCAAGCAATCTACGGGTCAACTGATATATTGCTCAAGTTCTCAAGTTCTCAAGAGTTCAAGAGCTCATTAGGGAGAAGAGAGAGGTTGTCATCTGAGTTGAAGTAGATGAGCCAACTTGTAGACTAGCGCGAGGCGCTATGAGCATGAAGTCTCATGACCATGAAACCTCAGAGGGAGATGTCATTATACTGATGACCGGGGATATGATGGTTTGTTTGTGATCATCAACAGTTTTTGTTATTAAGCCCCCCTAGCCAAGCATATTTATAGCAGAGGTGATCCATGATCTTTGGAACTGATGTTGCGATCGATTTAGGAACGGCAAACACTTTAGTGTATGTTAAGAACCAAGGGATCGTATCCCGTGAGCCCTCTGTTGTCGCGGTGAGGGATGGTCGGAGAGGAGGGAGAGAAGTAGTCGCGGTAGGTCATGCCGCTAAAGAAATGCTTGGGAGGACGCCGGGAAGTATCTTCGCGATTCGACCGATGAAGGATGGTGTGATCGCAGACTTCCATATCACCGAAGCGATGATCAGGCACTTCATGAGTCGAGTTCAACCCTCTTTTTACTTACGTGGTCCTAAGGTGGTAATCGGTGTTCCTTTTGGGATCACTGAGGTCGAGAAAAGAGCGGTGAAAGAGAGCGCTCGCTCCGCTGGAGCTCGTGAGGTATATTTAATAGAAGAGCCTGTAGCGGCAGCGATTGGGGCAGGACTGCCGATCAGTGAGCCTAGCGGGAATATGATCGTTGATATTGGGGGAGGAACCACTGAGGTCGCGGTGATCTCACTCTCAGATATTGTCTATTCACGATCAGTCCGCTTAGGGGGAGATCGGATGGATGAGGCAATCGTTCAGCATATGAAGCGAAAATATAATCTCCTCGTCGGTGACCCAACCGCCGAGCGGATCAAATGTGAAATCGGTAACGCTTTCGAGACCGGTGAAGTTCAGTCAATGGAGGTGAAAGGTCGAGATCTAGTCGCAGGTCTGCCCCGAACGCTGAGCGTGACTTCTGACGAAATTCGAGAAGCGCTCACCGATCCGATCAGCTCTATTATTGAAGCGGTCCGTGTAGCCTTGGAGCAAACACCTGCTGAGCTGAGCGCTGATATTGTCGATAAGGGGATCGTTCTCGCCGGTGGAGGAGCACTCCTCAAAGGCCTTGATCTACTCTTACGAGAAGAGACAGGTCTGCCGGTGATGATCGCAGATGATGCACTCTCAGCCGTTGTTTTAGGATGTGGGAGAGCGATTGATGATGAGGGCCTCTTGAAGACTGTAACTCGACTCGCTTAGAGCACCCTCCCTAGAGGATATCGCTATGCAAATCCGTTCGTCGGTTGACCCTTATCAGTCACAGAGACCTCTGCTGACGCGTGTAGTACTACCTACGATTTGGTTAATGATCGGTGCTCTAGTATCATTTCTGGTGATGAACGATCAATCTGTACCTGGTTCCTTATCAGATCCTCAAGGCTTACTAGAAGAGAGTCTGCCTTCACTCGCTGATCAAAACTCAGCGAACATTCAAGCGCCTCAGCGCTCTCCCTCAGCGTTATTATTCGGGCGACAAGAGGATGAAATGTGCTCAGCGACAGAGCTTGCTGAACTCAAGGCGAAACTAGAGGTTCTTCAGCTACTAAATAGTCAATATTTGCAAGAAGCCGCTGTTTACAAAGAGTTGATCGGTATTAAAGAGCTGTCTTCTGTTATCCAAAGTCACTCTTTCGTAATCGCAGAACTTACACACTCTGAGCACTTCGACGAGGGGCAGAATACAGCCCTGCTGTGTAAACGAGACTTTCCTAGACTTAACGTGAGTCTCAATACACAAAGATCAGGGGCATCAACTGGGGGGACGTCGACTGAAGAGATGTCAACGAGAGATATGGTTAAGGTCGGTGACCTAGTGGTCTCTCAAGGCGCTCTCTTGGGCGAGATATCAGAGATTCAAGGCCAATGCTTTAAGATGATCCCTGTAGAGAGTAAACAGTCTAGTTTTGAAGTGAGACTTGAACAGAGCGGAATTAGAGGAGTTGTGGTGGGTCGAGGCGAGGAGGCTGAAGAACATAAGCCCGAGCTCGACCCAAGTTCGAATAGAGGGGAGAAAGCTTCAATGGAGCTTAAGTATTTAGAGCGGTCAAGATCTGCTGTGATCGGTGAGAGAGCTCTCCTCGTTAGGCATATAGATTCCATCGATGACGCTAATAAGCGGACTATGCTTCAACAGAGATGGCCAAGTTTTACGGTGGGTGATGTCATTGAGGCAACTCTCGACGAAAATGGGTTGTTTCAATCAGCAACTCTCGCTTCACCCTTATCAAGGGATGCTGTTGATTTCGTGTTGATTGTGTCTAGAAATCCTCATTAATAAATAGAGATCGTCAGATTTAGGGGAGAGATCCGTGGTTAATGAGCTTTGGTTTGATAAGAATTTGATGTATTGCAGTGTGCTACAAGGTAAGACACTGGTCTAAGTTGCTGAAATATATAGGGAAAAAAATAATAAATAGATCGATAATTCTTTTGGCAGAGCGCGCTGTTTTTGGTAAGTTCAGCCCGCGTCATAGGATGTTTCTAAGCCCCCGACTGATTGGGGTGATGATCTCAGTGAACCGCCACTCTCGCCACCGTTAAGGGAAATGAATGCCAACCTTTATTTCTGCCTCATCAATAGATCAGAGAAAAAGGCTTTTAGGTATTTCAGCATGTATGACTTTGGCGTTCGCGCTCCTGTTCTTGAGGTTAGTTCAGCTTCAAGTATTACGGTACGATGAGCTCAGCGCGAAAGCTCAAGATAATTATACGAGAGATCAAGTCATCGTCGCTGACCGTGGTACAATCTATGATCGGAAGGGGAGAGTGCTCGCCACTAATCGACCTACTTTTGATGCTTATTTACTCCCACGGAAAGTATCTAATACTCGTTCGTTCGTGAGTCAGATATCAGTGATCTTAGAGCTCGATGCGCTCGACCGACTCGAGCTGACCGAGCTGATTAATAGCTCAGGCTCTATACGGAAAAAGAGATTAGCCGAGGACATCTCCAAGAGCCAAGTCGCTGCCCTCGAGGCGCTCAACGCTAGACTCGGTGGGCTCTCTATTAAGGTGAGGTATCAACGTCTCTATCCTGAGGGGGAGGTCGGCGCTCACTTGGTAGGATATCTCGGTAATCCGAACGCTAAAGAGGTGAGAGAGCGAAAGCTATATCCCAATCAAATGGTTGGACGTTATGGAGCAGAGAGACTCTATGATCACCTCCTTCAAGGTCAACATGGTGTTGAGCGCTTTGTCGTTAATGTGAAAGGTAAAAAAGTCAACGAACCCTGGGCGCAAGCGGTCAGTGAGAGAGTCGCTTATCGCAAGCCACCTAGCCGTGGTCGTGATTTGGTCTTAAGTGTTGATGCTCACGTACAATCTATCCTCTACAGGGCGCTCGATGGCTACGAGTCAGGCTCCATCGTATTAATGGATCCCCGAACAGGAGAGCTACTGGGGAGTGTCTCTAAGCCTAGCTTTGACCCCAATGTATGGTCAGGACGCCTCACTAAAGAGGTAAAGAGATCGATTGACGAGAACCCTTACAAGCCTCTGATCGACAAGTCAGTTAACTCTTTCTTTCCAGGCTCTATTTACAAAGTTGTGACCGCATTGGCCGCAATGGAAGAGGGGGTACTAGATCCTGAGCAGCCGATTGAATCACCCGGTGCCTATGAATACGGTAATCGCGTATTTCATTGTCACAAGCTCAGTGGTCATGGCCGAGTTGACCTCAATGGAGCGATGGCGGCTTCAGCAGATGTGTATTTCTATAAACTTGGGGAGAGATTAGGTATTGATACCCTCGCTCGTTATGCACAGCACTTTGGCTTAGGAGAGCGAATGATCTCCATGAATGGAGAGTCTAAGGGAGTTGTCCCCACCAAAGAGTATCATGACCAACATACCAAAGGCGGTTTTCAATATGGCTTGAGCCTAAGCTCGGCAATTGGGCAAGGCGCGGTCCGTACCTCTCCCTTACAGATGGCGGTCAGTTTTAGCGCTCTCGCCAATCATGGGATTGTGTATCAACCGCAACTGTTGCTCAATACTCAGAGCGCCAATGGAGAGCGGTTAGAGACTTTCAAGCCTCAAATCAAGAGACGTTTGGATGCTAACCCCTATCATGTCAATATGATCCGTAAGTCACTTGAGAGAGCGGTTAATGATCGTCGTCGTGCGACAGGATATCGGGCGGCTGTCCCTATGGGTAAGGTCGCCGGTAAAACGGGAACGGCTCAAGTAAAGACGATCGTAAGAGGGCATCATAAGCAGCGAGAGCAGAGATGGCGTGATCGAGATCATGCATGGTTTGCAGGTTTTGCTCCTTTTGAGTCACCTCGCTTGACCGTTATTGTTTTCCTTGAGCATGGTGGGAGTGGTGGAAAAGATGCAGCGCCTATCGCTCGTCGGGTGATCGAGGGTTATCACCAAGAGATCGAGCCCATCTTTGACACTCAAGCACAGCTTCGTTTGGATCAATATGCTCCTCAACAGAGGGGTGATCAGGGTGAGATTGAGCTCCGTAGCTTCTAGGCTAGTGGGCGGTGGCTCTATTGATGTTTAAGCGACCTCAAAAGCTGCATTGGATACTTATCGTCTGTTTACTCTTGTTGTGCTCTATCAGCGTTTACAATCTAGAGGGGACGACGGGACCGCATATTAAAGATATGTACTTGAAGCAGTTGAAATGGTTATTGATCGCTTCTCCAGCTTTAGTGTTGAGCTCATGCATCAATCTCCACATGCTGCGACGACTCGCGCCGGTGATCTATATCACTTTTAATAGCTTGTTATTGTCTGTCTTACTCATGGGTAAAGTCGTCAACGGTTCTCGACGATGGATCGATCTAGGATTCTTCAACTTTCAACCCTCTGAAATTGCCAAGATTGGGTTAATTATCACCCTCTCTACTTGGTTCCAACGCTATCCAAAACCAGTTTATGAGTTCTATGATATCTGTCTTTTAGGGATGATATTAGGCCTCCCAATGTCTTTAGTGTTCCTAGAGCCCGATCTCGGTCACACGCTTATGCTGATGTTGATCGCGGTGAGTATGTTTTGCATTGAACGATTTCATCGGAAGAGCCTTATCGGGCTCATTATTGGAGGAGTTACCTTGTCACCCCTAGTATGGACATTCATGCTAAAGCGTTACCAAAGAGAGAGGATATTAACTCTGATCGATGGCAAGGTAGACACTCTAGGCGCCGGATGGCATTCTCATCAAGCGGAGATCAGCATCGGAACGGGAGGTATACTTGGGCAAGGGAAGGGGATGGGGACCCAGGTTGCGGGAGGCTTTTTACCTGAGAACCATACAGATTTCGTCTTTGCTAAACTCTCAGAGGAGAATGGGCTACTGGGAGCTAGCCTTATATTGGGTCTTTATTTACTAACGATCTTATCTATCTTATACACCGCTCATACGGCAAGAGATCGATTTGGAAGACACCTCGCTCTCGGAGTAGCGAGTATGTTCTTTTGGCATATAATGATGAATATAGGCATGGTCGTTAATCTCTTACCCGTGACTGGGGTGACCCTACCTATATTAAGCTATGGGGGGACCTCTTTAGTCACCGTGTTTATCACCCTTGGTCTAGTGATCGCTATACACGGTCAACGACAAATCTTTGAGTGAGTTCCTAGAAATTAATGAGGAGATTAATGTCTGAGCTGAACCCTCCAGGGTCAGCTCCTACTTGATGGTCAAAATTGAAGGCATACGCCATAGTGAATCCGAGGCCTATTTTATATTGGGACATGTAATGTAGCCCTCCACCAACGAGCGTACCGCTTATCAATGGTGAAAAGGGGACTCCAAATATACCGCTAAGCCATAATCCTCTACTGGCATAGAATGCCCTCTCTTTGACTTTACTCTGACGAGGGGGGGGGATAGGGTCGCTTATACGTATGTTAAACTGGGTTAATAAGTCGGTAAAGATATGTTGTTGAGAGAGCGATATGATCCCTCGAAATGTAAGCAAATATTCTGCTTCTCTCCCAAAAAATAGGCCATAGCCATAGCCTAGTCTCCCGAGGCCTCTAACCGTTCCTTGACCCTGTCTAACACCCATACCTAAGATGAGCTCATGTAGATCTAGAGTCTTGGTTTTAGGTGGGGTAGCAAGCCGCTGATATGTTCCGATCGAGGTCTCAACGTTGAGATCTTTGAGCCCTCTCTTGGCTAGCGCTCCCTCATCTCCTGAACGATAGCTCTCTGACCATATAACTTGATCAGCTTTATTATAGAGGCGCGCTATAGAGGTGAGTACTTGACGGTCTGCATCCCAAGATAGGCTCACCTCCAAGAAGGACTGAACACTTGAGTCGTCTTTAGGGTTAGCTACATTGCCCTTTTGAGTATTGCCCTGTCTAAATACTAGATCTGACCCTTCAATAGAGGTTTGTTGCCGTTTACACGATATACACTCTCTAATCTCGATAGAGCTCTCTTGGTGAAGGATAGCGATGAGTCTCGTCTCAGCCCAATCAGAGAGAGGGCTAGAGAGAGGCGGTCTAGGAACGATCGCTCGAATAGCGAGCGGGCTTATATAATCTAATCGTTGTACCTTTAGATCATCGACGATCAGTGTCAAAATCGCTTGAGTGACCTCAGTGACTGTGACCCGGTCTCCATCGCCAATAATGTGTTTCAGTCTTTGCTTGATCTGTCTTGCAGGGATCGGTTTTAAGATTCCCATTTGCGGCAAAGGTTCAGCAGAGGCGGGGACAGGGTTGGCCAAGAGGTAGTAACACACGAGTTGCGCGGTTAAGTAATGTCGAAATAACCGCACGAGAGGGGCGCTGTTCAAGATATCCTGCACAGAGATAGATCAGCGCTCTTCGCTCTTAGAGGGGGGTCCTAATAGCTCTAAGGTCTCTCTCTCCATATCTAATACAGTTCTAGTAGCGGCTATATTGGCCTTGAAGGCCCATTCTCCCGTTTTAAGTCTAATCGCCTCCTCGCTGAGGTCTACCTCAGGACTCAAACCATCAGGTCCTCGACCCCATTGTTGACGAAGCACATGTCGTGGTCGTTGAGCTCCATTAAGCTCTACAGAGTCCCCGTTTGATGGCTCATCTAGACCCCATTTAGCGATCCGACTAGCCGCGAGATTAACAGTAGAAGAGGCCTTCTTTAGCCCTTGAATATTTTGTTCTAGTGCGACTTTCATTGGGTCTCTCTCCTCGCTTTACTCTATGCAATAGCCACTTAACTTCGATCTTCTCCTAGATGATCCCATAATTCACTAATTCCTTCAACAAAACCATAGCCTCCATTAAGATCGGTGATCCATCTTGGGTGAGCGTTCATTTGAGAGAGAAAGGGGGCTATATTAGCGACGCCTACACCATATTGGAAGGCTTCGAACATAGGTTCATCATTTGCTGAATCACCAAAATATACCCATTGATCGAGCTGCTCTTCAAGCTCCATACTCCACAGCTCTTTAAATAGCTGACGCACCCCATCGAGCTTATTCCAAGCTCCGAACCAGCCGTTTACATGAATTGAGGAGATCTTAGCGTGCGCGCCGGCATCAATAAAACATTGAAGGATCCCTTGGACATCGCTAGGTGGTAAAGGAGGGACGTCTTCACAAAAGTCAATGGCGAGATCTAGCGCTCGATATGCTTGGTCAGAGGCCAATCCTGCGCCTGGAAATCGATTGAGAATCTCTTGGGAGAGTTTCTGAAGTTTGCTCTGGCTCTCTCGTCGCTCTTCTTGACTCGCAAAATAGCGCTGAATGAGTTTACCTTCGTGCATGTAGGCCCAAAGACCACCATTTTCACCGACGACTGCATCTACCGGCCACATTCTAGCGATATGGTCAACCCAACCAGCGGGCCGTCCGGTAACAAGAACGACCTTGACGTCTCGTTCGCGTAGTTCATGGAGCGCTTGGAAGGCGCTAGGAATAAGTCTACCCTCCCAAGTCAAGGTGTCATCAATATCACTTAAGACGCCTTTGAGTTGAGAGATGTCAACAAGAGGGGATGATATCTCTCGTTGTGTATCGTTCAAGAGCTTCACTCGATACTCCTCTCACTCTGTCCGCAAGTATTCTTACTCTACTCACTCTATCAGCGTGTCTCAGAGTCTTCTTCGATTTAACGACGCAGAGACTACTATAAATGACTCAGCTTGGCTTCGCATCACCACACTGTCCACACGCATCACGATAGGCGAAATTATGGTAGTCGCAACTTGAACAATTCCAGTCTCCTGGGCGACCATGATTTTGGCCGATCTCCCGCTCTGGACGCTGACAACCACAATCTTTACATGAGGTGCGTCGAGCAAAGTTAATGAAGCTGCAGTCAGGGCACTTCCAGTCACCGGGCTTCATACGTGGTCCTCGATGGTTTCCACGAACTCCGCTACCGCCACCATCGCCGTAACCACCACCGCCACCACCGCCACCGCCATAGCCGCCACCGCCACCACCGTAGCCACCACCGCCACCACCGTATCCACCACCACCACCACCGTAGCCACCGCCGCCACCACCGTAGCCACCGCCGCCACCACCGTAGCCACCGCCGCCACCACCGTAGCCACCGCCGCCACCACCATAGCCACCACCGCTTGGTTGAGCGGCGCCGCCTGGTCGTGAGGCACCACAGTCTTTGCAGAATTTTCGGCGCGCGAAGTTGCTGAAGTTACATCGTTCACAATTCCAATCCCCAGGGCGACTTTCGCCGCTGTTCTGAGGACGCGGGTTTTGGGAAGGAGTATACCCCGGCTTAGCACTACCGCAATCCTTACAAAAGTTACGTCGAGCAAAGTTAAGGAAGTTGCAGCCATCACAACGCCAGTCGCCTGGCTTCTCTTGTACTGCAGGTTTATCTGACTTATATGAATCTTGATCTGACACAGCTACCATCCGAGCGTCGAGTTTAATGAGGTCGATGAGAAGTTTTGCGGCATTATGTGCTTTATCAATACCTGATTGTCCGCTCTCTGCGGCCTCAATCCCGAGATAATTTAATGCTTCGTTGAGTGATTGAGGTCTCTTTAGATAGAAATGCCTCTTAAATGATCGGCGGAGATTAACCCACTGATCGAGCCAACTGGGTAAGTTAAGCTCTTCGTCAGACGACTGCTCTTTTAGCACTAGCATCTGTGGATGTGTGTAGGAGATGATCATCAACTGCGAGGCATCGGCGGGTAAGTGATCGACCCACTCCTCGAGCTCTGCCATAATGTCTTCTAAGACATCACTCTGATCAACCTGTGATTGCCCAACTCCCGTCTCAGCCACACAAAAAGGAGTGAGCTCTGGGTGGACTTCAGGTCGAACAAAACGTTGAAAGTCGCTTGTGATCAAGAGCTCATCGGCGCTCACTGCTACCACAGAGAGTTCAATGATCTCTCTAGGATCAAGCTGCTTTGAGACATCACATGTTGTCTCAGTGTTAAATACCAAATAGTACGTAGGGCTCACCGCTTCCATCACTTTTCTGTTCTCCAATCGGTTTAAACGCTCCTAAGCTCTACTACCGTCTTACCAACCTCTCGGAGACTACTCAAGTATTATTCGAGTTGGATTGGCAAAGACCCAAGACTTGAGTGATCGTGTCTCTCTGCTCACTCGCTCGGCAAGAGGAGGATAGAGGAGGTCAATTTCGCTGATATCTAAGATTCTTTGGAGAGGTATCGCCTGATTTTAACCTCAAGTTTTCTAGGGCTTGTCATAGGGCTATAGCGTTCTATCTCCTCTGCTTTAGGTGAGATGAGGAACTTGGTGAAATTCCACTTCACTCTTTGACTATTAAGTAGACCTGGTGCTCTCGCTTTGAGGATCTGATAGAGGAGATGGGCGTTGTCACCATTGACCTCTAACTTCTCGGAGACTGGGAAGCTGATCTGGTACTTGAGATTACAAAATGCTTGGATCTCTGAGGCGCCGCCGGGCTCTTGCTGGCCAAACTGATTACAGGGTGTAGCGATGATTAATAACCCTTGATCACGATAGGTTTGATAAAGAGATTCTAAACTTCGATATTGAGGAGTGAATCCGCAATGGCTCGCGGTGTTCACAATTAATAGGGTATGATCTTGGTAGTCAGAGAGATTAAGAGCCTCTCCATGCAGGTCTGTGAGCTTTACTTGGTAGAGTGCGTCTCTTGATGAGTCTTGGCTTAATGTCGCAGAGGTATCAGCAGGCGAAGAGTTGTGTTTTGAACGGGATTCGGACTGTTCAGCGTTATGATGTTTCATATGATTTATACTTAACAGGCTTGAGGTAAAGAGCGGCGAGAAGTGTGAGCCCTGTGAATAGACCTACAAATGTTAGATAGAGTTGGAGGTCATCTCGTCGCTTCACCCCTACCTCAATTAGACAAAGTTTTGGTGAGAGAGTGACGCCTTGCCCTATCAATGATCGCCTAGCTTGGTGTCCTAACCCCTCCCACCAAATATTTCTTAAGATGCCCCGTGACTCTCCGCCTTGCATAAGTTTATCAAGCTCATTCAGACCTCTGCCTCTCAGCGATAAAGCGATAAGAACCTCATTGGAGCTTGCTGTATTCTCTTGGTTAGATTGATCGGTAGAGGTATTTAGAGGAGGGTATAGGGGTATGATTAAGTGTTTTTTTTGATCTTTCCCTTTCCCTTCTATGATCTGTAAAGAGCGCTCTAGATCAAGATGTCCACTAAAACTTACATTGTGACTTTGGGGTTTATTAAGGAGCTCCGGTGACTGATAAATTGTGTGCAGATTGAGATCCCAACTCCCTCGATCTAGTCCATGCATGAGGAGAGGAGCCCCGATCAATGCCAAGAGGAGGACCCCGATAGCCATAAGCGAAGGGATCACGACCCACGGTAGATCATGACTCCCCATCTGAGCGTAGGCCTCTCGCTCATTTAGATGAGAGATGTCGGCTTCGGGCTTTGACCATTGAAGATGAGACCACAGCGCGTCAAAACCTTCTTGATGAAGATCTGAATAGAGACGAGCTCGCTTCATCTTATGATCACGATTAAATGCGAGGGTGAGTTCATAGACCCCCTGCTGTCTAATATGCCTTTTATACATATATTCGAGGTCATCAATGGGGATGACGTGAGTCTTTATCCCCATTTTGGCGATGATATGCCCCTGCTTAATTTGTACGATTACATCGAAGATCGTATATCGGAAGAAGTAAGTTGGGTCAGTCTCCAAAGAATGAGGAGCTAGAGTCATGGTTTGAACCGATTACCCTGTTGCTGTCGCGCGAAGAGCTGTTCTGAGACAGAAGATCTCTGTCGTGGCTTACTCTGTGGAGGTTGATAAGCGTGAGGCTTCATCGCTTCTGGGGTATCATGAAGAGCGGTCGTCTCATTCTCTAGAAAGTTGGACTCATCATCGCTCAGTCGTTGGTCAAGTCGTCTCTCTGCATCATTAAATAATGAGGCATGTTCAGACTGCTTCTCGGTATGATGTGTTGAAGATCTGATAGGGAGAGGGACAACAGCGCTAGAGATGACCTCTTCTTCTAGCACTTCTAGCTCTTCAATATCCTCTAGTGGTTCATCGATCTCTTCTAGCTGATCAGCGGATATGATCGAGGTATCAATCAGGAGTGGAGATGGACTGCTCGTGGTCTCCGTCAGTGATAAGTCTGAGTCTAAGAGAACATGATCTTTAATCTCTTCATGGACCATAGATGAGAGCGTGATCTGAGAGTTACTCATGTCATCAGAGATCTCGTTGGTTGGGAGGTCGTTGCTCGGGTCAAATGTTGCCGCCTTGTTAAGTCTCTCTGGGGATTCCTCCTGCGGCTTAGCCGGAGACTTAATTGTTGGAGTAGACGGCTCTATTGTCTCACCACTTTGATGTGGGTTTATTGACTGAGAAACGCTCTCGGTCTCTTTAAGTTTAGAGGTGTTTAACTGGAGATCTCTCTCTCTCTCGTGCCTTTCTTGGCGGTGATTACTCTGTTTTGCGTCTCTTTGGATATCTATCCCCTCCTCTATTTCGGGGATCTCGATTTGCTGGAGTCCGGGGAGAGTGTAGGGCGCAGAGATGAAGGTCATGACCATCGATTGAGAGGCTAAGCGATCAAATGGTGGCACTTGGCTCAATGTATCGAGAACCTCTTCCATATCTTGAGGGCGACGTTGGGTCGCATCTTGAGTCATTGAGTCGAAGAGATCATCTATCGGACTAGGGAGTCCCTCAATAACATCGCTAGGCATAGGTGATCTTCTCCCGGGAAGTTCACCGATAAGCATCTCATAGAGGATTAACCCTAGAGCATAAATATCTACGGCTCTAGATTCATGTTGGGGGTCTCGGAGCAGCTCAGGCGCCATGTAAGCCACCGACCCAAAGCCCACATAAGATTGTCGACCGACTTGGGCGACTTGTTTTGCGATCGTTCGACTTAAGCCGAAATCAAAGATGCGTACATTCCCTCTCTCATCGAGGAGTATATTCTCAGGCTTAAGGTCTAAGTGCATCACTCCTTGTTGATGAGCATGTTGCATACCTAGACAAATTTGAGAGAAGAGGTTGAGAGCGACCTCAGGTTGCATCGGTCCATCTCTGAGGGCATCTCGTAAGCTACCTCCCATGTAAAGAGGCATCACATAGTAAGGTGGGGTGTGATGTACGCTAAGGTCAAGTATAGGACAAATGAAAGGGTGTGAGAGCTGAGCGAGCTGTCTAATATTTCTCTCGAGTCGCTTTTTAAGCGTACTCTTGCGGCCACTAGTAATGACTTCATCTATCCCCTCAAGGGTCTTGATCGCTACAGGACGTGCTGTTTTAAGGTGTTCCGCTCTCCATACTGAACCCACACCACCTCTTCCCACCCCTTCAAAGCGTATAAAGTGCTGATCAAAACGTTTTCCTGTGTTGACCTTTACCGCGCTATTGGTGAGTTTTCCTTCCTCGATTTCCTTGGCGAAGTGGTAGGCGATATCATCTGCAAGAGAGCTCAATCTGGCCCCATCTCCTTTGGCCGCTTCTATACCGCTAGAGGTTAGCTGAAGTACGTCACTTCTCTGATCGATGCTGATATATCCATAGCGATCGAGGAAATGCTCGATATTTGCAAAAGATAATGACAGCCCGCTCGCGGTGAGTCTGTGAACCTCGTTGCGATAAGCGAACCGGTCCTCTACTTGATCCTCATAGATGGTCTTGAGTATGCTAAGCGCTTCATCGACGAGCCGGTTATTATTCTTCATCTTACACTCTTCTTATTTAAGGTTACCTTACTGTGGCACTCATCATCATGGTAAGTGCTACATCGGTCAACCTCAAATCTAACCTTGAGGGATTGAGTAAGTAAGTTTTTACAATACTAATGGGTATGTCCAATAAGAAGGGCCGGCCATGAGGTCAGAGGCCATCACCTCTGTACAAAGAGCTCTAGAGGTTCCTCCTTAGAGTGACTTAATCTTGAGTCTCAGCGGAGTTACGGGGGTAGCATGTACGGAGAAGCGCTGGACCAAAGATGAGGTCAATGAGCATGGCCATCGCCGCGCTGAGGCCGATGAGTAAACCGAAAATTTGGATATTTTTCATATCGGAGAAGATATAGGCAAAGAAGCCTAAAGTGAGAATACTGCTCGTGGTTACCATCGCTCGACCTGCGTGATTGAGCGAGGCATTAATCGCAGAGAATGAATCGCCATCCTCCTCAAAATGAATCCTAAAGTGGTGAAGGAGGTGGACTGTATCATCGACCGCTAATCCGATCGCAATAGAGGCGATGAGGATATTATTCATGTCAATGGTGATCCCCATAAAACCCATGAAGCCCATCAACCAAATGATCGGGATGAGGTTGGGGATCATAGAGAGTAGGCCGAGCTTTAACCCTTTGAGCATAAAGATCATAATGATTGTGATCACCAAGAGCGCTGAGCCAAAGCTCTTCACTAAATCGAGGAGGAGGGCTCCCACTGTACTTACTAAAGTGTACACTGTTCCTGTTGGAGAGATCTTGGCATGGGCGGGTATGTACTTATCGATCCCCTCCTGAACATGATCGGTCAAGCCACGGTAAGCGGTCGCTTCAAGCCATTGTAATCGGACCGTCATCTGGGAAATACTTAGGTCGTTGGTCGCTAGTTTTCGCAGCTGATCAGGGCCTGAGTTTTCAAAGAGGAAGAGGAGTTGAGAGAGCTCCTCATCAGAGTCAGGGAGACGATATTCTTTTTGTAGCCCCCCTTTGAGTGCTCGACGAGTCTCTTTGATGATATCATTTATATTGATTGAGTTACCGATGATCTCCCCATATTCGGGGTGAATATAGCTCGTGATATGTTCTTTGAGCGCCTCTATAGACTTAATCAACTCAAGATCCTTCATCCCTCTCTCTCCGCCTTCGATGAGGAGTTGTAGGTTGGCGCTCCCTCCAACTTCACGATCGGTGATGTCAAAAGCGATCTTAGTGGGCTGTCCCTCGGGTAGCCACGCGAGAGGGCTATGCCACACTCGCAGCTTAGTTGCTCCAAAGAGGGCGATAAAGGTGATTATTAGCCCAGTGATGAGGGTGAGATGTCTTCGCTTTCTCTCTTTTGAAGACTCGGGCCTTATCAAACCATGGGGAGTGAGACCTGCGCCTCCATCAGAGATAAAGGAGATGAATCGATCAAGCCAATCGGGAGCGGTCGGTAAAGTTGTTGTGGTCTCCTCTTCTTCATCGACGCGGAGGCCGAGGAGACTCCCTCGGTTAAAAGAGAGGATCATCGGTAAGAAGAAGACAGAGTGGAAGCACGCAGCGCCTACGCCAAAAGCGCCTGCGGTACCCATCTCTTGGATGGCAGGGATCGACGCGAGACGAAAGGAGAGGAGACCCACCATGGTGGTGAGGCTAGTGAAGAGGACAGGGACACCGGTCATCGCGACAGTCTCAATAGCGGCTAGTTTGGGGTCTCGATGTTTTTTGAAGTGATCTCTATAGACCGATAAGAGATGAACGCTGTCCCCTATCCCTACACAAATAATAAAAGCGGGGAGTATATTGCTGAGCATAGTCACCGGCATACCAAAGAGACACATCAGTGCGAAGGTGTTGAGCGCAGCCATCGCCACCACGATAATCGGAGGGATTACCCCAATAAGGTGACGAAATTGATAAGTGAGCATCCCCAACATCAGGATCACTGAGAGGATGAGTAAAACCTTCAGTGTACCGAGTAGGGAATGCTTAAGCGTCTTATTGAGCTCCGGCATACCAGAGATCTTTACATCAAAAACATGATCCTGATGATACCCCTTGGCGATCTCAGTAATTCTTTGGTTGACGATGATCGTGTCGTCTTCTGACATAAAGTTCGCTCGCAAGAGGATGAGGCTGTGTCGCCCCCTCTCTCCGACCACTTGGCCGACGAGCGTCTTATCTTTGAGGATAAGGGTCTTCAATTGTGGGAGGGTTTCAGAGTTAGGGAGTGGAGTGAGCCATTTATCGATGATAATCCCGTCTTCTGTACCTTTGGTCCGACGAGCGTTGATCAGAGAGGTGACCTCTTCAATCACCGTGCTCTCATCTTCTTCTCCCCACCCGCTATCGGTCTCACCGAGGCCATCATCAAAACCGAAGCTATCACCGAGGCTCTCTGTCGATGAGCTCTCTTCGGTTGGGCTCGCTCCTTGAGCTCGCTTTGCGATGTCGCCTCGGCGCTCTCCAAGACTCTCGATCTGAACATTGAGACCTTCGAGCTCGTCATGTAATGACTTAAGTTTGTTTAAGTAGGGCATACTGAAAACATCGCCCTCGATGAGGACCATAAAGTAGTCATCTCGTCCAAAGAGGTCTCGGTAACGCTCGAGCACTTCGACCGAATTGTTACTGGGATCACTGAAGGCGTCGACAGAGGTGTCTACTATGAGACCGGGGCTTCCGATGATAGATTGCCTAAGTTCCGAGACCGATGGAGGGAGTACCTCAGCGGGGATAATTAGGCCGACCGATCCCGCTGTCATGACTAAGGTGATGAGGGTGACCCAAAGAGGGTGCTCAATGATCCATCGAGCCCAATAGAAGAAAAATCGGTTATGGTGAGCTTGGGGTTCATATTGCACAGCTGGCTTCTTCTTTTGACTCATCTCAAGTGTCCAATCATTTTTAAGCGATAATTTAGATCTCAGCCGAAGGTGACAAGAGAATAAATAATTTATTGATCAATGAACTACAGCTCATTGATCCGCAATAGTGATTTTGTAGTCCTCTCAGTTGACTTAAGCGCTGAGCTCTCTTCTGTCATGGTCAGTGAGTGAAACAGCTCTGTTATTCTTAGTGAGTGAAACAGTCAGTGGGAGTGAGAATTAGATACATGATCAAATGTTCATGCTCATAACGATACTTAAGTAATGATGACTTGTAAATTGATACCAATGTCCATGTTCAATAGATTTGTTTAAATAGAGCCATAGCTTTTATATATGAGGGTTGATGGTCACATTAAATATATTAATAGGTAACCATCGATAATAGTACTTTACTGAAGGTTAGACTTTTCATGAAATGTAGAGCTCGTGTTCAACTCAGAGATAAACGAGAGGTGGACTAAAGATGGGCAAGAGGTGAACAAGAGGTGGGCTAAAGATGAAACCTCACATCCTGTTATCGTCAAGTGATCAACTTGTGGCATCAGAGTGATTCACAAGGTAAGATCCTTCAACGGTGATCGATGAGATGTGACAGAAGAATGGAACTTGACAGCGGGAGGTATGATGTGAACTTTCAACTCTCGCTAAACCAAGGAGCTAACTAAAGATGAAGATCCTCTCTATTATGGACCCGCTTTCTAGATTGAGCTTACCCCAAGATACCACTGTCGGTTTTATCACCGCGGCGGCCAAGCGTGGGCATGATATCTATATCTGTGTCCCTGAGCAGCTCTCTTTAATAGATGATCAGGCATGGGTCGCAGCTCAGAGAGTCGGAGTGCCTGATGACGATGTGATCGAAGTGATCGAAGATCATTGGTGTTCACTTCGACAGTTCGATTGTGTCTGGATGAGAAAAGATCCCCCGCTCGACCAAGCCTATTTACATGCCACGTACTTGTTAGACTTCGCCAATACTTGGGTCATCAACCCTCCTGAGCTGTTAAGGAGCTTTAATGAGAAGCTCTACGCGCTGCAGTTTCTCGATATTACTCCTCACACTAGAGTGAGCGCCTCTCCTGATCGGGTCTTAGCTTGGCTGAAGGAGAGGGGTGAACCGATGATCGTAAAACCCCTAGACGGCTATGGTGGTCTCGGAGTGTTTTTGTTAAGCGCTGAAGATCGGAACGCGAGGGTTAGCTTAGAGCTGCTCACCGATCATGGTCAGCGCCGAGTCGTTGTGCAAGAGTATTTACCGGCTGCTCGTCAGGGAGATCACAGAGTATTAGTGATCGATGGGGAGGTCGTGGGAGCGATCTTACGCACTCCTCAAGATGATGATCATCGCGGGAATATTCATGTGGGCGGGGTGGTGAGTCATCTCCCGCTAAGTGAGGAGGAGCTCAAGCTCTGTCAGCGAGTTGCCGATCGTCTAAAAGCTGATGGAATCTTCTTCGCTGGCCTAGATCTGATCGGTGGTCTATTGACTGAGATCAACATCACAAGCCCGACGGGCATTCGTGAACTTAAAGCGCTCACTGGAATAGATGCGGGTGATCTATTTGTGAGGGCGATTGAACGCCGTCTCCAAATCAGCGAAGAAGGTGAGGCTCTATGACCTTTTCTAGGCTCCGTCAGCTATGGAGTGGCCTCCCTTATGGCCACTTGGCGATGACTCTCGTTTATCTCTCTATTGATCTTCTCTATATCTCTCCCTTACAGGTGAGCGCTATTCCTAAGGGAGAGTGTCCCTCGATCGTTAAACTCTATCAGGCCGCAGTGACGCAATATGACTTAGCCCAAAAGAGCTATCTGAAGGCAGGCTGTGTGGAGACTCGAGCTAAGAAAGGCCAATGTAAAGGGCTCGAGGCAGCGGCGAGAGAGATGAGGGCGACAGTAGAGATGTTTGCTACTCGGGCTAACTCATTAAAGTGCCATCCACAAGATGCGACGAAGAAGCCCATAGATCGCTGCCAACGCTATCGCTCGCTCGCTCAACGCTCAACTGATAAGCTCAAAGTGCTGCGTACTCAGTATAGCGCGCAGCGATGCTATGATCGCTCTTATGCCTCTCCCTGTAAGGCGTTAGATAAGGCGATGAATATTCCAAGAGAAGTGATCAAAGCAGCTCGTAGAGACGCCTTAAAAGCGGGATGCGCTTGGAACGATCAGTGAGCTGACCCTCTTTGCCACATGATCACGCTGGTGGCTTTTGTCTCCGGTTTGATGGTGAATCCGCAGACCCGGAGTGAGCTCTTACTCTGTCCCTCAGCCTCTCTTCGGGGAAGATGAGGTGTCCTTCCTCGGGTAACAAGGGTATCTACGGGGCTTTGCATGATGCTCGACTCGACCTCTATGATGACAGCTTGAACAATATATGAGGGATGACTGACGGTCAATCGTCTTGAAGCCTTCATAGAGGGGTGAGAAGCATAGGGAGGAGCTTGACTCCACATCTCTACGACATATTGATCCTGATCAAGAGTGAGCACTTCCCTGCGGTAAGCGAGAGCTCGCAGGGGAGGTCGAATTGCAGGAGGGGCCATCTCTCTCTTCTGCTGATGTCTCCGCTGCCCTTGATAAACACGAGTCACCAATGCCCCGTCGCTACTTATGAGGAGATAGTGAAGTATAAGTGACCAAGGACGATCGAGAGATGCCCCCCTAATGGACTCTCTCCGGTCACACAGTTGAGTAGATCGTTTGAGGACTAACCTCAGTTGATCAGTCGATTTGGGGAGACGTTGGCGTGCTGCAACCGTTCCCCACTCTACCCTACTATCGATAGGCGTTTGAGCTTTTGTCGCTGTGGAGTACACTGCCAATAATAAGACCGCAAGAGAGCTCCATATCCTCACTAAGAGTGAGATCCAAGCAGACTTGGGGAGACAGAGCTTCATGAGGTCATGACCCCTTAAACGAGAGGTGAATACTCATACCCTAAGGAGGTCGCGACCGCCTGATGAGTGCAACGTCCTCGGTATGTGTTTAAGCCGAGCATCAAAGAAGGGTCCCGTCGACACGCTGCCTCGACCCCTAAATCGACCAAGGAGAGGAGGTGAGCGCGAGTCGTATTATTGAGGGCGAGTGTACTCGTTCGTGAGACCGCGCCAGGCATATTGGCGACACAGTAGTGAACGACATCATCGATAATATAGGTAGGGGCATCATGAGTGGTGGCGTGACAGGTTTCGATACATCCACCTTGATCAACAGCGACGTCAACGACGACCGTTCCCGCTTCCATCTCGCTGATTAACTGTCGATTGATGAGAGTTGGTGCCTTAGCTCCGGCGATCAAGACCGCTCCTATTAAAAGGTCGGCCTGCTTGGCTTGCTCAGCGATGGTATAGGGATCGCTATAGAGAGTCTGAACTCGCCCATTAAACATGAAGTCGAGCTCTTCGAGGCGCTGAGGGTTAATATCGAGAATGCGTACATCTGCGCCCATGCCTACTGCGATCTGGGCAGCGTGTGTTCCCACTACACCTCCACCAATGATAACGACTCGACCTCTTCGGGTACCGGGCACTCCACCTAAGAGGACCCCCTTCCCTCCATAGGCTCTTTGGAGATATTGAGCGCCCACTTGAGTTGCCATACGACCAGCGACCTGGCTCATGGGGACGAGCAATGGGAGTCGACCGTCGGATGTCTCGATCGTCTCATAGGCAACACCGCTAACGTTCTTTTTGAGGAGCACCTCGGTGAGCGCTGGATCAGCGGCGAGATGGAGATAAGTATAAATGAGCTGTCCTTCTTGAATGAGGTCATACTCTGAAGAGATCGGCTCCTTCACTTTGACGATCATCTCTGAGCGAGTCCATACTTCTTCAGCGCTGTCGATTAGATCAGCTCCTGCCTCTTTATATGTATCATCAGTGAAGCCGCTCCCGCTCCCCGCTCCTCTCTCGACGAGAACTTGATGTCCACGTTGCGTTAAGGCTTTCACATGATTGGGGATCATCCCCACCCGGTACTCATGATTCTTTATCTCTTTAGGTAACCCGATCTTCATCATCTGACTCCTCATCGATTAGGCCTCATGCCTCATTCCCCTCATGGATCATGAGAGATAAGCGACAACCGCTTATGAGTAATAAGGTCGAGACTTAACAGCTAGTTTGATAGACTCTCTTGCGCGGTGACTTGTCACGGTCAAGTGAGTAGTCATTATCCTCCGTCCTAATCTATGGTGAACGTCAAGAGAGAATTGATCGTTTTGATGAAAAAAATGTTAATTTCACTGTGAAGATGACTACACAGGATCATCACTTTGATCCTCATAAGGTGAGTGATGAACGCTGATTGGCGAACTTATCTGCTGAGTATGATCGCTATCTCTTGGGGGGTTATGGTCTGCGATTCAGGCTATGCGATACCTCATAAGCGAGAGCAGAGTTCAGCACGAACGTTATCTGAGGTAGAGAGCTCCGAAACAAGGGAATCAAAAGGGGTCATAAAGGAGAGGAGTCGACATCGCTGTCCTGATCCTCAAGTGATGATTAAGGTGAAGACCCCTGAGCTTGGGGCGAGTCTATGGATCGATGGAAATAGAGTCGGGTACTTGCCCTTATCAGAGCGCTGTATAATCCCTGGACTGCACTTGTTTACAGTGACTAGACCAGTGACTAGACCAGTGACTAGATTAACTTCTACCAATGGAGTCCGAGAGGGAGTGAGCGGTGGGCGTTTGCGTAGGAAGGCTTCTCAACTGCTCTGGATCCCGAGCGTCCTCACTTGGTCGATTGACCTCTCTCATCTACGGTTGGTCTTGATAAACCCTATAGTGAGGAGAGTGAGGAGAGTGAGGAGAGTGAGGAGAGTGAAGAGAATGGGCTAAAGGTGGTCAAAGCTCCTCGGCTCACCGATAAAGACCTGCGGGCTAAGGGGAGTCCAAAACAGTGGGTACCTACTCGTGGCCATATCAGGCTCATTAGTGGCTTGTTTCAAGAGTCGAGCGCTTTTCGTCCTCCTCAATGGCTTGCATTGAGTTCAAGAGATCCTTTGCTCTCTCCTCATCACAATAATCTCGTCAATACTCAAGGTCTCTATTATACCTCTGATGAGAGCGCTAAGTTCCAAGGGATGAATGTCTCACTTGAGCTCTTGACCTATCAAAACCTCTATACTGACTCTCTCCCTCTAGATCGATTAAGCCCGTGGGAACGACCGGGATTACGACTCTTTTGGAGAGAGGTGATATGGCGTTATGGGGTGTCAATTGATCGAGTTGGAGATGTTCATATTATGGTAGGTCGTCAAGTCCTCAAAGTCGCTCAGCGACGGTTGATCGGCGATGGCATTCGACTTCAAAGTCGACACTCTCTTGGAGGTCTTAAGGGGTGGGAGCTCTATCCAGAGATATCGATGATGAAGGATCGCTCAGCGATTGAGCGTCTATCCGCTGTTGAGCGTGCTTCTCAACAAGATGAATTGTGGGGACGAGTAGGTCTCTCAGGCGCCCATCGGTGGGGGGACGGTACACTCAGCATGGGAGGGTCTGTGTTAAGAGCTCTCGAAGAGTCCGGTGATGAAGGCTTCGCCTCTAGACTCTATACCGGACTCCTTGAATGGAGTTCACCAGTGCTGTGGGGGCGAGGAGAAGTGGCTTTGAGTGATCAGTATGACTTGAGTCAGGCGAGCGTCATTTCGGGGGGTCGATCAGCGAGCAGAGATCTTCATCTTGATCTAAGCGCTGATTACCGGGCCGGTGACGAGTGGGACCAACGCTGGATCCCCG
This sequence comes from uncultured bacterium, assembly GCA_943788935.1. GTDB lineage: Bacteria > Myxococcota_A > Bradymonadia > UBA7976 > VGTA01 > CAKZRU01. The sequence goes on from CALSSE010000007.1 coordinate 328,973, forward strand.
GGACTCATCGACCGCTAGTCTTAGAGTCGGCACTTTACAGCGCGAGTGCTAGACTATCATGGAACCAAGCTCAAGGGCAGATGAGCTATAGCAGAGGTGAGGCCCCCTCTTGGCACGCTCACTCACTATCGATCGGTGACCTCCCTGAAGAAGGAGAGGCGTGGCGGATGATCCTACATTGGGGGTCGATCATCGGTGGGCAGAGCGGTCAACCTCTGTACACTACAGCGAGAGAGGTCAACCAAGAGCGAGTGAGTGGACAAGGCTTATCTCTGCGATTTACCCATTATCAGTTACGGAGAGGAGCGACGAGGTGGGGGCATTCTCCGTGGACAGCGGAGCGAACTTCCTCTCAAGATCAGCTCTCTGCCCTGAGTGCTGGATGGTCTCTAGAGGCTCTTCAACGCGGTAAAGGAGGGCTCATCATAGGAGCATTAATGAGTGTTGAACCACAGAGAGGATTATGGTGGCCGGAGCTTGAGCTGTCTTGGAGAGGAGAGCGATTTCGCCTCAGTGGGTCATGCGGTAGACCTCTTGATACGCTTGGAATACTCGCGCCCAATTACTGGCATACGAGGTGTGGCGTACAGCTGTACATCTCTTCACCTGTTGAGCGATGATCTTCTCGCTCAGCGTTGACAATTACTGTGATCGAGCTCGATGATCGCTAGTCGTTCAATAAATAGCTCATTACGACCTATACTTAATTCATCGCAGCTCACTGAACCATCATCGTCGAGGTCTAGATTTATCGCTCCTCCTCTTCCATCTATGCGGAGGCGCTTAAAGACGCTTCGATTTGGGTTAGAGCGTGTCTGATAAGCGGTCTTGCAGAGAGGAGAGGAGGCATCAATGATATATTGCTCGGTGATGGAGAGCGCCTCTCCTTCAATCGTGTCAGGGGCGGTGAAGACGCCATGATAATGGGTGACTCTTCGTTGGGCCATATAGGCGAGACAAGCGTCTCCAATGCGCAGGGTTACGCCCACCTCTCCATCGAGATCCATATCATAGAGGCGCTCATCGTCAGTGTCTTTCGGCATAGGATCTAAAAGTGGATTTTCCATCTCTACCCCCCACAGCTCAATAAGCGCTGCCGAGGCGTAGCGCTGTGAAGGAGGGAGGCCGATCACTAGGCCGGCATCTGTCTCGATCGGATAGACACTTTGTCTAAGGGCTTCGGGTACTTGAGCGCGGACGCTAATCACTGGACTGAGGTCGATTTCGCATGCCTCCCATCGTTCGAGGAGACCGCCGTGTTCACTCTGGGTCACTTGAACCGTGTACAGAGAGCGATTGTATTGCTCTAATGAGCTACCGATATCTACACAAGTGGAGATCTGGCTATAATGCAACCACGCTCCATCTAGGCGCTCTTGAAATGCTAGGGGTGTTTGATCTTGACCATCAGACCCCGCTCTGGTGTCTTCGCCCCCCATCGATGGATTGGACTCTATCTCTTCAAACTGACTCATCGGAGGTGAAGGAGGCTGACAGGCGCTCATGCCTGATAGAAGACAGAGGATCGTGAGCGGGATCGTGAGTGGAATCGATGGGGAACCTGATCTCTTTGCGAAAGAGCTTAAAAACTCCATGATATCTCTACTCCAAACTGTAAGATATAGCCGCCACTCGAATAGCCGGGGAAACCAGGATTACCGGTCTGTAAGCCTTGAGCCTCCTCATAGGGTTGGCGGGTCGTCGGGTCGATCAACTGATCGCTCACCTCATCACAGATCGATCGAGTGTCGATCTCACAGAGCTCATATCGCTCAGCTGTGTTTTTCTGATGACGTCGGCCTAGTAAACCATGGAACTGAGCATGCCATGAGAGGGTGAGACGCTTCCCTTGAATCTCGATGTCATGGCCGGAGCCCACACTTAAGACATAGCGATCATTGTCGACAAAATTAGACCGGCCGCTCTGTTCGGGAATCGGGCTAGGTTCCCAACGCGCCCCCACTCTCAAAGTTTGACCTTCAATAAACGGCTGCTCAAAACCTACCCGTAAACTCCAAGTATCCTTAAAGTCTACCGCTTGCCCATGGGAGTCAAGATAGTCTGACCACAGAGTGTACACGATGTCACTAGTGAAAAGTTGACCCCCTGAGCTCCACACGCCGGCATAGCTGAATTGACGGGGCGAATAATCAGAGACGATATAGAGTGATTGTTCAAAGGGATAACTCTCTCCTCCTTGCAGTCCTCTCACTTGCACTTCATTCACTCCCCGCACTAACATATACTGCTCGTCCCGATAGCTCACTCCGAGACGGAACCGGTCATTGGGAGTGACCAGGAGACCACCATTGAGCCTCCATTGAGTAGAAGTCTGTAGACCAACGTTGAGGTCTACATCATCTTGACGAGCGGCGTCGTTCATATAGACATAGTTTTTGGTGTAGGCATCAGGCATTACGCTCGCACCGATACCTATGGCTAGCCAATCAAAGAACTGGTAGGCGGCGGCGACTTGAGCGACAAAGTGTTCAACCCGTCCTCCGAGTAAGCTGAAGCCCACTTGATGACTAAAGAGGCGCTCTCTCTCATCAGAGAAGGTGCTCGCATAGCTATCGATGCTGTGATAGACGGGAAGAGATAACAGAAATCCAACTCTTAAGTCTTCAGTGCCTAGATCTGTTGATGAACCCGTGAAGATATTGAAGCTATGGACGGCGCCAGACTCACCTTGGCGCTCTCTCAACTCAAAAGAGGTAGGGACCGCCGGTGAGTTAGAGCCGAGGTTAGGAATATCATACCCTGAAGGTCGAGGCGTCAATTGAACATCTAGGTTCTTGAGCGCATAAGAGACTCCACCACCTAAGGAAGATCCCCCTCTTAACAAAGTCGCGGGGTTATAATGAACAGCATGATAGTCTATGGAAGAGGCTGCTCCTGTATTCCCCAATGCTGAGGCCCTGGTCCCTGATCCATAAAGATCAAGAGGATTCGCTAGGCTTTGCGCTGGTTGGATCCCTGAGCTCAAGAGGAAGAGGCAACACAGACTCAGTAGGGTTAAAGGATTAAGTCGGCTTGAAATTCGTTGAGAAAGGTTCATTTGGAGGTGTCTCTTCGAGAGTATAAAGAGAGGGGCGTGATCAGCGTAGCGCTAGTTGAGCAGCGCTCTTGAGATCCTCAATCAGGTCAGCGGCGTCTTCAATTCCTACCGAAAGACGTACGAGATCAGCGCTGATCCCCAAGGTCTTTCGTAAAGCCGGAGGAACCGAGGCGTGAGTCATCGTCTCGGGATGGTTCGCTAGTGACTCAACACCGCCTAGACTCTCAGCGAGGGAGAAGACCTTTAGAGATTGCATAAACTTTGTGACTTGAGCAAAATCGCCATTCAGTCTTACGCTGACCATACCTGAAAATCCGCTCATTTGACGGGCCGCGATCTCATGTTGGGGATGATCTTTTAGTCCTGGGTACATCACTGAAGTAAACTCTGACATCCCCTTCAGGGCCTCGGCGACCGCAAAAGCATTTCGTTGATGAGCTTCCATTCGAATGGCGAGCGTCTTGACTGATCGTAAGAGTAAGAAGCAGTCTAGAGGGGCATTTACAGCACCTGCTGCGAACTGAATAAACCTCAATTTGCTCTTCGAGTTGATCGTTATTGAGCATCAGCGCTCCACCGATAATATCACTATGTCCACCAATGTATTTAGTGAGGCTGTGCATCACGATATCAGCACCAAGGCTGAGAGGACTCTGGAAGATGGGAGAAGCGAAAGTGTTATCAACGATAAGCTGTGCACCAACGCTGTGCGCCGCCTCAGCAGCGTGTTGGATATCAATAACCTTGAGTAGAGGGTTAGTCGGTGACTCGATCCATACGAACCGGGTATTGGGTCTGATGAGAGCTTTCATCTCTTGAGCACTTACCGCGAGGTCAGCGAACTCAAATTCAATCCCGTAGTCAGCATATAGTCGTCTAAAGAGCCTTCCGGTTCCTCCATAAACATCATCACATACAAGAACATGGTCTCCGGGGCGAGCCAACTGAATCACTGCTTGTACTGCGGCGAGACCAGATCCAAAAGAGATGGCATGCTTGGCGTTCTCGATACCCGCAAGTGAGCCTTCAAGAGCTTCACGTGTGGGGTTTCCACCACGTGAATAGTCATAACTAAGAGGCGCCCCGGGGGCCGGCTGGACATAAGTCGATGTCTGATATATAGGAGTCATAATCGCACCATGAATGGGATCGGGAGAGACTCCTGCATGTACACTCGTTGTGCTCGCTCCCCATGAAGACTTTTGGCCTGATGAAGCCCCTTGATGCTGATCGCTCATAATCTTTTCTCCTCGCTGTGACTCATGCTCTAATCGGACATGATGAATAAGAGTCAGTGAAACTATCAAGTCCTCAGGCTTAGCTCAACTATCTTGAGGATTGCTTTAACACTCACTGTCTTAAGACTACCTTTTCGGCTTAGAGTTTGGTAATCAGAACAAGTCATTAAATATAGCTTTGACTGACCGATATATTATTTACGTCTAAGAGGTCCACTTGTCACAGGCAAATACACACTTACCGTTCATGCTAAGTTACTATCAGTCTCAGAGGCCTGATGGAACACATGTACAACGTTATGTGGGTGATAAGTCTGAGAAACTCTTAAAGTTATTAGGCGAAAAGGTGGTGAAGGATCAGAGTTGGGCAATTCACAGCCATGGAGCTTGGCTGAGAGTAGAGAGCGACAACAGTGAGCTCTTCGAGCGGATCGTGATCGTTTTACCTAGGCCTGAGCAACACTCTCCTAAGCTGTTCACCCCATGGGCAGAGGGTCGTTTAAAGCATTTAGCTCGATATGTGGAACGCACCAATTCAGGACGAATCGTAAGGTTTTTAGTACAAAAACAAGTGGTGATCGCGATTCTAATGGCCCGAAGGGGTTTTGATCTGCAAGACCCCCTGTGCCCTCTCCCAGAGTCGACGGTGGTCCCTGGTCTCTTAAAGCTGTTTGATCGCGAGATCAATATGTACATCAATTGGATGAGCGATGAAGAGCTGAGCTTTATCCAAGCGCTCAAGTTACATAAGATCCCTCAGGCTCATAATACTCCGCAGTATAAGCTATCACTTGATATCTTACCCACTGTCCTTGGCCTAAAGGGGAAGAGTCCCATTCCGCTTCATCCCGTGACCCTGATGCGAGGGGTGATCGGTGAGATCGCTGAACAGCTTGATTCACGAGGTATTGAGCCGCCAGATTCTGACCTAAGAGGGTGGCGTAAGCTCCATGATAAATATAAGAGGTCTCTACAGAGACGCCAAAACGAAGCTTGTATTAGAGAATTAGACTCTTTGGCGGCTAAAATAGATCTCACCCAACCAAGTTATCCTCAAGTGAGCACTTGGCTCAGTCAGCTTGATGGCGGACGGGTTGAGCCTTTAGTTCCTTTACGCTTGGTATTGGCGATCATGTGTCTCATCGCTGCTCTGTGGGTCTTGTGGAGTCAGCAAGGGGGATAGAGGTAGAGGCTATTTCACAGGAATAGGGGAGAGGGAGCTCTAGCGAGTAAACCAAACAGTGATCACGCTAATTGAGGCACAGAGAATCGCTCCCCAGAGCATATCGATCGCGGCTACTATGTATGGGAAGTCCGTAAATACTGCCACTGATGTGAGATCAAAAGTCGCATAGGTGATGAGGCCAAACAGCGCTCCATAGAGACTGATTGTTATCAAAGATTCAGCCCGATAGGGATGAATGACGAATATGTTGAGTCCAACGAGAAAGAGGAGATAGAAGAGGCCAGCGGCGGCTAAATCTGCCTCTGGTTTCATCAGGTGACCGATGTGTGTTCGATAAAACGTAGGGGCGACTAGCCCTAGCCAGAGCCCATCGATGAGAGTGAAGACCATCAGTGAGGTGAGGTATTGTTTAACCATAATATCTCTTTCGAATGGGCGGATTGGCGAGCTCTTATACCTAATGTGATCTTCAACTCGCCTTGGGGTTTCACAATGGAGTCGCTTAATCGATGATCGAGAGACTAATGTGGTATCCAGAGTGAGCGCGTACGTTGAATACTCTCCCTTCATCAAAGATAAGGTATTGCCCTTTAATCCCGATGAGTCGACCCTCAAGCGTCTCTCCTTTTTCTAGTTTACTGAGCTTAATACTCTTGACTTTTTTAGGGCTCTCAACCTTTGGATATCTCAATGAGAGTGTGGGTGATCTTGGGGTAGCATAAGGTTTGAGTTGAGTGGATAAGAGCTCAGCGCAACGAAGCGCTTCTCTGTCTAGATCAGCCTCATTGAGGAGCTCATCTTTGAGCATTCGCTGCCAACTCAACTTATCGGAGTAATGTTCGGAGAGCTCCTGCTCGATAAGACCGGCGAGCTGACGATAGGGAGTCTTAGCGATCACTTTGATGGCATCTGCGCCTTGGTCAAGCCAACGGGTAGGCCAATCTCTGGTCACACCTACTTTGTATTTACTTGATAGAGCGAGATACACGTAGTGTGGTTGCAGGTGATGCACTCTCTCCCATTCAGGGTCTCGTCCTCCGCCTTCATGAGCGAGACAAAGGGCCGGACGAATAATACACTCAGCAGCTGATGGTTGATCGATAAAGCACGGATAACAATAGCCATCGCTATACGTCTTCTTAATCTTTGACCCACAATAGAGGCAAGTGATCTTTCTTAGATATGAAATGGAGAGAGATTGACCGACGAGAGGATTAAGCGATCGAGTGTGCGGCGATGAGGAAGAGAGGTTTCCTTCTTCTGGATGAGCAAAGCGGAGACTATATTCGATCGTTTGGGGGTCGAGCTGCTCATCGCTCTCGGTGGAGAAATCATAGTTTTGATCAAGCGTTGGTAAGCTCGCTCCAAGTTTTATGAGGCAACCCTCTGTTGTTTGACCTTGATTCATACTTGTTACCGATCATTGTGGAGAGGGGGGCTAGGGTCTTGGTTAAGAGAGGTCTTTGGGTTTTGGTGAGGATCAATGAGCCAAGCGCTGAGGCCAATGAGAGCGAGAGAGAATCCACAGAGATAAAGGCCGGGTGAGAGGTTAACATCAAGCCATTGACCCTCGATGAAAACGGGGTGGCTAGGCGCTCTCTCGATCAAGAATAGCCCAAAGAGACAGAGGTAAGCCCATCGACCAATAGCATTCCACCAATGATGGTTGCGGAGACGCCAAAGCATAGCTAAGCCGGATCCCATGAACGCTGGCGCTGCAGCATCTGACTCACCTTGAGACCAAAATAGATAGCTCGCGGTGAGCCCAATAACGATAGCGACTAAAGAAGGGAAAATCGATGGCGCGACCGTGACTTGAGCGATCGCTACCGTCTTGGACCTGATCATCTCTACCGCGCCAGTAGGATTGGAGGGCATAAGCCGCTCGTTATCTCTGCTCATCGATTAGCCGCTTACTCGGGGGAGCATGATCGTGAAAGTTGTCCCCTGTCCGATAGCGCTGTTAAGGTTGATTGAGCCATGAATCCTCTTGATTAAGCTAGAGAGTACATGAAGGCCTAGTCCGGTACCCTGTCCTTCTGCTTTAGTGGTAAAGAATGGATCAAAGATTTTCTCTTGTAGCTCTGGCGACATCCCCACTCCGTTATCAGTTACTGAAATCGTTAAGGTCGTTTTTGTAGCGCTCACCACAACCTTAATGAGACCGGATTCCCCTTTGAGGGCATCACTGGCGTTGACGATCAGATTCATTATGATCTGTGTAAGTTGACCTTCGCTGAGTCCAGCGAACAGGCTGATCTCATCAGAGGAGGGTTGGCTAGAGGGTTGAGAGGGCGCCCAATTATGACCATGATTATGAGACTCTATTAGACCCCAAGAGAGATCTAAGCGATGAGTCGAAGCGATCGAGCGACGTAGCAGTGTGATCAATTTGTGCAGAAGAATGTTTACTTCCACTGATTCCTTATTGGGAGGTCGTAAAAAGCTTTTAAACTCCCTACTGATCTCAATCGCTTTATGAATACCCGTAGAAACTGCATTTTGACAGTCAATAATCTCATCACCTTCAGCGAATTCTAAACCTTCCCAGCCCATTTGTATCGCGGTGAGAGCGTTATTGATATCATGAATGACTCCGGCGGCCATCGCTCCTAAGTCTGCGCGAGTTTGAGCGAGTGCGACTTGGTCTTGAGCAGCGATGAGGAGCTCTGTTCGCTGATCGAGCAACTCGCTGAGCCGTTGGTTGAGGTGATGAACTTTAGATCGAACATATTCTTTTTGCTCTTGCTCATGTTCAAATCGACGACGAAGAATCCGCAAGCGAACGAGAGTCGTCGAGAATATAACCGCCATAATGATCGGCATTACATAAACTTTTAGAGTAAATGACATCTTCAGGATTACCAAAAACTGAAATGTCCCTGCAGCGATAAATCCCACGATAATGATAATGACAAGCGTTACATCGGCTCTCGTCATCCCGCCATGATAGTTATCGATTCTGACCGTTTGATGAATCTCTTTGTTCAATGATGACACTTAGATTTACGCTTTCAGGTCGTTCAAAGTTATTGAACTCACAGGCTCAGATGAACATTGACTTCTAAATTTATTATACTATGGGAAACCTAGTTTAACAGTAAATCGATAAACCAGTGGAGACTTATTCTTGAGAATAATGAGCGTCAATAGATTATGGATGGGTGTTATATGTTTGGCAATCAGTGTAACAAGTGCGTGCACTGATCGAGGTAAGAATGAGACTAAAGAGTCTAGTGGAATCGAGTCTAGTGGAATCGAGTCTAGAGGCGAGAGCAAAATCAAGCCTCAAACGCGACGAGTGATCTCTTTGGCTCCGTCACATACAGAGTGGGTTTTTAAGCTGGGTGGGGAGGAGTCACTCGTCGGTCGAACAGATCAATGTGACTATCCCTCGGGCGTTAAAAATATCCCGAGTGTTGGAGGTCTTTTTCCTGCTCAAATAGAGAGAATCCTCGCTAAAAATCCTACTGATGTATTAATGATCTCAGGGCACCATGAACTTCGTGCTCAGCTTGAGAGGTTTGGGGTTAAAGTACATCAGTATCAGCCCAAGGCTCTCAGTGAGATCTACACCCAAGTAGAGTCTTTGAGCCGCCTCTTTGGAGAAGAATCTTCGGCTCACATATGGATCAAAGAGGCGAAGGCGGTACGCGAGCGGCTAAAGATGCCTCCGCAGAGACCAAGAGTATTGGTAGAGGTGTGGTTTTCACCATTAACCATCGCGGGGTCAACTAGCTATATGGGAGACCTCATTCGGGTCGCTGGAGGCCGGCTAATGAATGAGATCAAAGGAGATTGGCCGGCAGTCCACTTAGAGTCAGTGATCACTTTTAACCCACAAGTTCTCTTTATCAGTACCTTGGCGCTTTATCAGCAGCTAATGAGTGAGGAACCTCCCGTCGCTTGGAAACAGATCGACGCTGTAAAGAATCATCGAATTTATCTACTCGATGGAAGACTCGCGCGACCAAGCCCTCGAGTGATAGAGGAGATGAAGTGGGTAAATCAACGCTTACTTGGTCAATAAAACACTACTCTTGACGAGGAGACCATGCAGGACTTTGACCCGTCTTAATAAGGTGGAAGTCACGTCGACCAATGGCTGCTTCACCGCTGTCAACACAGCGCTCATAGGCGAGCGCCTCTACCTCAGCGCGCTCCTCTCCTTGGTGACCGATAGAGGTGAGTACCCCACGCTTGAAAGCGGCTAGAGAGGTCGGAGACTTCTTACTGATCAGCTGCGCTAGGTAGAGGGCCCTCTCTAAGGCTTGACTCTGCTCCGAGACCAGCTCTTGAATAAGCCCGATCCGTTCTGCTTCCACAGCGTTGATTTTTTCACCGGTCATGCCTAGGCGAAGAGTATGAGCAGGACCGATTAATGACGATAATTCACTAGTGCCGCCGGCTCCGGGCAGAATGCCTAGTCCAGTCTCAGGGAGAGCGAAAGCGGCTTCTTCAGTAGCGATCTTATAATCGGCGGTGATCAGGTATTCTGTGCCCCATCCTAAGGCAACTCCGTTGATCAGGCAGAGATGAAAAACAGGAGCCGCTCTTAATTCGCGGAGGATGTGTCGTTGGCGACGTACGTGAACTTTGACTTGATCATCTGACCACCCCGCTCTCTCGGTGACATTAGCGCCGGCGATAAAGATGGCTGTTCCTCGTGAGCTACGCCTTAAGGAGAGGCTGATCAAAGTTTGGGGTCCTCGCGGGTCATGTAGATCACGTGTGAGCTGCTCTAGTTCATTTAAGACAGCACCACCGACCTCATTCGCTTTACCATGATGGAAGATGAGCGCCCATGTTTGTCCATCTCCCTCGACATCGAAGAGGTATAGTGCCTGATAACGATTGATCCTCTCTGCGTTCGCTAAGAGGGAGGGTTTCTCGAAAGGGAGCGAATGATCAGTAGGTAAGGAAGAGTCGGAAGTCATTGAACACCTCATGGTAGAGCGACTAAAAGAAGGGAGTTGTGCTCGATAGTTTAGAAGAGAGGGACGCGTCTTAAGGGGATTGTAATTGAGCGCTAAGTCGGCGACACCTGAGGCCAGTGTCATTATTGGGTGAGAGTTTATAACAAGTCTCCCACGCCTTAAAGGCGCTCTGTTGATCCGATTTTTGCATATATACTCTTCCTAAGTGTAGATGAGGCTCAGCATATTGTGGACATTGCTCGATGACCGCTTTGAGGGAGCGAATCGCTCTCTCCAAATCGTTCAACTTTAAATAGATCATCCCTACATTATTATGTGGTGGACAGAGACGTGGGTTAAGCTGGGTAGAGGTAATAAAGTTTTTTTGTGCTCGCTTAATCTTTCCTAAGTTATAGTAAGCCCAACCTAAATTATTATATCCCATCGCTGGTGTTCGATATTCATCTTTAGCGGTGAGCTCAGTAAAGACTTCAATAGCTTTGTTCCACATACTCAGTGAGAGATAGACGGTTCCTAAGTTATTCTTAGCTTCATAATAGTCAGGCTTCAGTTCAATCGCCATACGATAATGCTTGAGCGCCTTAAGGAGGTCTCTGCGTCCGGTATAGATCAAACCAGTGAGCATATGAACTTCGGGCACTTTAGAGTTCAATTTTAAACTCTTCAGGATCTCTTGCAGCGCAGCCTCGCTGTCGCGGTTCTCAATAAAATGCCCATAGGCGAGTCGATGATGATATTTTGCGGCATCGAGTTGATCATTTTTGGGGAGGGAGCTGCAAGCGACACAGCACCCAACGATGAAGAGTAGCAGCTGATCGTTGAGTAATCTAAACAGAGCGCTCATGATTTCACCGCCCGACATAATGTGAGTAGACTAGCCTGATCCCGATACTAGGATCTCGGGTCGCTTTGAGCTTTTCTCGTTTGGATGAAGACTTAAGGTCGATCGCCGCGCTTGACCAAGCGCCGCCGACGATCAATGCAGTCTCAGTTGAAGTAGACCGATTAGGTTTTACCCACTCCCACAGATTCCCCGAGAGGTCGCAAGCCCCATTCTCTGTATTACCTCGCGGGTGAGAGCAAACGACTTGTGGTCTCAAGAGTCCCGTACAACTCGGGGCTCGATCAAAGTAGACCGCATAAGAGCAGCTCGCTTTGCTGTTACCCCAAGGGAATAGGCCGGAGTGTGTCGCTGCACGCCATGTTGAATATCGGGGTAGGGAGACGCGGTCTTGGAAGCTCTTATCCGCATCTCGACCCTTATTTACGGAGATATAAAGCTCATTCAACCACTCAGCGAACTGTTCGGCTTCTTCATAGGTGACACAGTTGATCGGCAACCCGGTCTCAGCTAAATGGTAGGTACACACTCCATATGTTGGCTTGAAGTCGACAGGCATTTGAGTACACCCACCACTCTGAACACAAGCTCTATATTGGGCGACTGTCACCTCTGATTTAGAGATAGAGCGCTCTTCATGATCGACATCGGGGATCGCTATCCATGAGATATTTAAGCTCTCTAAATGATGACTCGCTGATCCTTGACTGTTTGATGGACGAGTCGGTCGTTTGACCTCAGATGAGCCTCGTTGACTGACCATCATATTGGGGTGATGAGTTGTCGTTGGTAAAGAGTCTCGACCCAATGGAGCGATGAGGGGAGAACTATTAGGCGAGTAGGCTCGCTGAGAATATGGGCTAGCAGAGGGGGAGCGCCACTCATAATTGATACTGACGATGGCGATAAAGAATAGTGAGAGCGCGATGAGAGGTCCATAAAGTGGGGCTCGATCTAGAGCTGAATCTCCAAAGAGCTCAGCGGAGAGCTCTTCTGGGGAGAGGTCATTAAGTGATCTCTCTTCATGGGGGGTAGGGTTCAGCAGCCGAGACTCGGCGCTAGGCGCAGAGAAGGAGTGATATTCTTCTATAACTAAACTTAACGCCTCAGCGAACTCGCCACCATCGGTATATCGATGCTCAGGCTCTCGCGCAGCCCCTTTCGCTAAGATCTCTTCTAGCTGAGGAGTCTCGAGGGTTTGGTCGGTGAGCGAGGGGAGCTCTGTACGTAAGTGACTCAGCATCACCTGCATGGTGTTCATTGAGTCAGGATTCTCTAAGAAGGGGTGTCGACCGAGCAGGAGCTGATAACCTATGAGCGATAAACTGTATACATCGGAGGTAACAGTTGAAGCCGATCCAACACAGACCTCAGGGGCCATAAATGCCGGTGAACCAAGAACATGGCCTTCGAGGGTGCTGTGCCTCTCTGCATCAAGTTCATTGAGCACCTTAGCGATCCCAAAATCGAGAAGTTTTACCGTTCCATGAGGCTCAGAGGATGAGTAATGAATAAAGAGGTTGGCGGGTTTAATATCGCGATGAATAATCTCTGACTGATGAGCTTTAGAGAGACCAGTAGCCGCTTCATATAGCCATTGAGCGACCTGTAATGAAGAGAGGTTACTCAATGAACTCTGAGCGTGAGGTTGGTCGAGAGAGTAGCCCTCGAGTAGCTCAAGCTCCATGTATAATAGGTCTTCCACTACCTTTAGACCGTGAAACTTGACGATATATTGACTCTCTAAGCGATCGAGTACAAGGGCTTCACGAGAGAAGCGTTCATAGAATCGAGCTCTCTGTGCGTATTCGGGCTTGATGACCTTCAGCGCTCTCTTAATGTGAGGGTTCAAGATATTCTCAGCACTCACTACGACCGCCATGCCACCCTCTCCAATGAGCTCAAGGACTCTGTACCCACCGAAGGTTTTCCCAATAAGAGTAGCCGCGAATTCATTCATCGTCACACCTGCTCAATGAGCAGAGAAGAGCTTGTCTGCTGAGGCTTTAACTCTCGTAGATGATCCTCCTTGATTAGAGTTCGAGTGATCTTATCTATATCAAGACAGATTGAGGCGCTTGGAAAAGATAAGGCGAGGGGACGACGCTCAACCAAACTTTGGTGAGCGACATGATGAAAGGAGATAGAGCCCAATGAGACAGGATTGATTCGCCATTTACGCTTCAAGACTGAGCAGATCTCTTCCACTGAAATGCGATCGCTCTGAGTGCGACACATATTGACGATCACATGGGGTTTAAACCGGTCGATCCGCTGCTCTAGAGTGTGACACACCTCAGCGTGTACATGACGAAGAGATCGAGCTAAGATATTAGGGCTAGAGACTAACCCCTCATGATCAGCAGTGAGGAGAGAGCGAGCGATCACCGAGGACTCATCATCTTGATTAATGAGCTGATTATACAGGGCAGCCTGCAGAAATGAGTGACCCCGTTCAACACCGCTTGGGTCGGGTGTGTAGAGTATTAAACTATAGCTGGCTTGAGTAAATAGATTGAGGGTGAATATGTCTGGGGTGTTTCCAGCGTCTATAACAAGCCAATGGGGCTGATGCGAGAGCGCTTCTTCGATAACCTTCTCTCTTAGAGACTCATCATATGGGCCACATAGTGCACGTCCGCTCCTAGTGATGACGACCTCTGTGTTAGGAATCTTCTCCGACAGGGGTTTAAGCTCTCCCCTTAGAGTTCGACTAGGCATCTCCAAGATAGGCTCTAGACCTACATAAGTATGTAAGTTGGAGCAGATCGGATCAAGATCTACGAGACCCACTGAATGAGGGCTGAGTGTGGAGAGAGAGATCGATAAGTTGGCCGCGAGTAGACTTCGGCCCGCGCCCCCTTTGCCCCCTGCGATGACAATGAGTCGAGACTCAAGTCTCTGTCGTTGCGTAAAGCGCTCAGTCAGGCTTGGTTGAGTCGGTTTAGAAGGGGGGGCTGAGGAAGCGCTCACTCGAGGGCTCTGAGCAGGAGACTCTTCTACTCTTTTAGATTCTCGTTTGGGCTCTCGTTTGGACTCTTGTGTGGGCTCTCGTGAGGGCTCTTGTGTGGGCTCTCGTGGGGACTCTTGTGTGGGCTCTCGTGGGGACTCTCTTCTAGGCTCACTGATAGGCTCTCTTGTAGACTTTACTTCCGCTTTAGAGAGATCGGGTACCTTATATGTCGGACTCCCATCAGGCTCGATGAATTGGGTGGGATCTCCGAGGGCATCGAAGAAGCGATCTGTCTCGTCCCAAAGATCAATAAGGTCGGCTGGGGCTGGTGTATATGCAAAGGGAGAGCCGAGGTGACTGAGGTCACTGGTAGATCTGGAAGCAGAGGGGCTCTCATGTTCGTTGGAGGCTTCATTTGCAGAAGACTGCTGTTGGTCGCGTTTAGCATGACCGCTCATAGTGACCCTTATCGACTTCTATATTAGCCTGATCGCTCAGCTTAAAGTGGGAAGTTAAGATGCGTTCTCTCGTGAAGTGAATACATCGTTTTTTATTGACCGAACCTAGCAATTTAAACTACCTCTTGTAAAGTAGGCAACCTCGCTTTAAGTAAATCTTTAGCTGATAAGATTACGATATTCTTAACAGAGCAGGGGAGCGGTGATGATCAGAATTACAGGGGGCGAGGCGAGGGGCAGGTCCATTCGAGTTTACAAGGGCGGTAAAGTAAGGCCAACGACCGATAAGGTTAGACAGGCGATGTTCAATATTCTTGAGCACAGATTTGATCTTGAGTTCACTCATAGCAGGGCTCTAGATCTCTATGCCGGCTCAGGTAGTCTGGGCGCTGAGTACTTAAGTCGTGGGGGGGTAAGGTTAACCTCTGTAGAGTCAGAGCGGCGAACGATTAGCACGCTTAAGGATAACTTATCGTTAATTAAAGAGGCAGTGTCTCCGAGGGAGGTCGATTATCAAGTGATCTCTCAGCGGGTAGAGCGATACTTGAAACAACCTCCCTCTGAAACTTTTCATATTATCTTCGCCGACCCTCCTTATTCCGAACGCTTGGCATTGAAACTCTTAGAGCTTTTGGAGAGAGGTTGGGTAAATGAGGAGAGTGTGGTCATTATCGAGCATGAGAAGAGAGATCTGTTCACGCCTGGGCCCCAGTGGGTCTTGGCAGACCGGAGACCTTACGGAGAGACTCTATTGAGTTTTATAACTCGGTCTCCTGTACAAAAGTGATGTTCACCCACGTTAAAAGTACCTACGACCCTTGGATCAGTGAAGAGCCCTTGCTAGAGTTGCCTCTGTGGATTAATACTAATTCAATACAATATAAAGCCACGCTCTTCTGAGCGTACTTCTTCATGAGGGTATCAGTGTATGTCTAATCGAGTAGATCGACAGTCGACTTCATCACATCCCAGCCAGCATGCCCTTTATCCGGGCTCATTTGACCCGATCACGTGGGGACATGTAGATATCGTACGACGCGGGCTTGAGGTCTTTGAGAGGATCACGATCGCGGTGGCCCGAAATATCAAGAAGTCACCGATCTTTAGCTTTGAAGAGCGAGTCGAGATGATCAAGGAGACCTTCGCTGATGAGCCTAGAATAGACGTTGTCCCACTCGCTGAGGGCTTACTTGTCGATTTCGCAAGAGATATTGGGGTGAGGAATGTCCTGAGGGGTCTAAGAGCGATGAGTGATTTTGAATATGAATTTCAAATGGCGAGTATGAATCGGAGACTGACAGATGATGTCGATTTTGTATTTTTAATGACCAGTGAAGAGCACTTCTTCGTCTCGTCTAGCCTGATTCGAGATGTAGCGATGAATGGTGGAGATGTCGCTGAATTTGTGCCCGCTTGTGTAAATCAAAGATTACGTGAAAAATTTGGGGTGTTGAGCTCTCCTAAATCAAGCTCAAAAGGTTGAGATGGCTCTAGTGAAAAGGTATCAAAACGCTCTCTTGATCATGGTTAGTTTGGTCATTTCGTCGGTGAGTTGTGTGATCCCTATGCCGCTAGAGCTTGATGAGACAGAAGCTAATTTTGCTCCTAGCTACGAAGCGATTTGGGTGACTCCAAACCCCACCTCGATTATCGAGTATGATCCGGTCGTCGCTGAGGGGGCAGCGTTATTCTTTGATATCGGTCCTCTAGATGACCCGAATCGTGATGATATCTTATTCTGGAGAGTATTCCTTAACTACCAAGGACAATTCTATAATGCGATTTATCGGAGCAACCAAGGAGGGGGGATCTCGCTTAGCGATCGACGCGATGGTATTCTATTTAACTTGAATCCTTGCTTAGATTTTAAGCTCTTCAATTTTGAAGGCCCTTATCGTGTTGAGCTGATAGTGAGCGATCGACCCTTCTCTACCGAACAAGGAGACAGCGCCTCTATTAACCAGCTTCTCCCACTAGATGCGAAGAGCTTTCGAGTGCATTGGTTTGTTCGATTTCAACAAGAGCTCTGTCCTCTATAATGATGCGCTGCATGAATAAGCGAGCGCTTAAATGACCAACTCTCTTTATGATCAATGGCATAGACAAGGGAAGGTCTCCCTAGGGTGTGCTCTTATTATGGTCAGCACCCTCTGTGGGGGCTGTGATGACGAGCGCTCCTCAGATACACGCTCAGAAGGATCGCTCATCGCACCATTGGAGTCTCAAGGGTGGTCTTGGAGTCAAGAAGATACAGAGATGCTGGAGGTCTTGGGTAAACTATTCATCTCTATTGAGCCACGACGTTCTTCAGGCTTTGCGATGAGTGAAGCGATCATGACCGATGAGCGGTGTCCACGACGGATTCGCATAAAACTCCCGCTTAAAAAACAACTCTCTGGAGCGATCTCCGTCGCCCTAGATCAAGCCTCAGAGGCGACCTCTATCTCTACTGTAGGTTGGCTAAGAATCAAAGATTTAAGGGGAGGTTTCAGCAGCCTGTTTAATGAAAACCCATTCTCTTCTGCTCAGCTCCTCTTCTCTCTGGGGAGATATTACAGCACTCTCTATGGGACCTTTATTGATAAAGATGTCAGTCTATATATTCAGCCTAGCGCTCTCCCTCCTTTCCTCTTCTCATCGATCGATGTGAGCCGCTTCTCGCTCTCGTTGCCTATCCTCTCTAGTATTGAGGAGGTCGATCTTTCAGTATGGAGAGATCTTGATGAGCTTGCACCGCTCGGCCGAGCTCGTGTCTCTTTGTGGGATAAGGAGATGAAACTTAGTACTATCGGAGAGACTAATGATCAGGGACGAGTGACGATTGAAGCGTGGGGAGAGATTCTCACTCAGTTGGGGTCTTCCCCGCTTACGATCCGTGTGACTCCACCTCAAGACAGCTTATTACCGACTTTAGTAAAATCATATGAGGCGACAGAGCTGAGGGCAGGAGATCTCATAGAGCTGTCCATGCCTCACTTAGAGACGATCCTTAACGTACCCATCAGTATAGATGGTGGCGCCTTGAATGGTGAGAGCTTGGTCGATGAGGTCTGGCGAGTTGATATCAAGCAGGCATGGTCAGCGGATATTGAGCAGAACTTTAGCTTACCCAATGATGTAGACCAGAGAGGTTCAGCGGCGATTTGGAACCGAAGCCTAGCGATCGTTCCCGGTGTATCTCAGAGTCTGCCTCTTCACCCTGAACGAGGAGTGATCTTCTTGTCTCCTCCTCCCCTCTCTAGTCAGCGAACACAAAGAATAGAGCTTGAGAGGCTCAGTGAGGCTGATTCACTCCGACTCACTTCAAGGCCTAAACCATTAGTAAGAGGTCAAGTTCGTACTCAAGAGGGCCAAGCGATTCCCGCTGAAGTTCGTTTTACGCAATTGGCTTGGCCTTGGCCAGACGCCGAATCTCTCGCTCTTGGGGAATACTCAACGTCGACAGACTCTAAAGGGAGCTTTTCAGTCGCTGTTGATCCGGGGATATATGCCGTATCTTATCTCCCGGTCTCTAGAGAGCTAGCGCCCCAGATTTCTTTACTCAAGGTCCCTGATGGCGAAGGCTTACTCATCTCACCTCAACAAGCGTCAATTCAACTCGGTGAAGAGATGGAGCTCATCGTAGGAGGGGAGGGAAGCGCTGTCACCTCAGTGGAGAGCCGAGTAAAAGTTGATTGCCTCATCTCCTCCAAAAATCCGATCTTTATTGGATCATCATTACGAGATGGCGGGAGTCCATGGCGAAGAGTACCTCTCATTCAGCATCTACTCGGTGAGAGAGAGATCTTTAGCTTTCGTTTGAGCGAGACGAGCTGCCCTCCACTCAGTGAGAGTGGCGAAGAGCGAAGATGAGCTCTAGAGGACGACCAATAGATGACTCTATTTTCATCCATTCGGTTAAGCGTGATCCACTGAGCCACTGCATACCGGTCGACTCTTCGGAGAGTGTAGCCTGATCTGGGGTAGAGGTCATGAAGGCATAGCGGATATCATAATGATCATGAGCGGGTTCATTCCCGCGTCCTGGGATACCATGGATATCGAGATCGATTGGTCCCTTATAAAGAGGCGTTAAGTCACGTAACTGACTCTCTTCAGCAGACTCACGGAGTGCCGCTTGTAAAGGACTAGGGTCCTCTTTCTCTATATGCCCTCCGGGTTGCAGCCAGCGCTGTAACTTACGATGAAAGAGGGCTAGAACTTCGCCATCAGGGGAGAGGATGAAGGATGAAGCGGTGAAATGAGCTCTTTGATGATCCCGCTGGAGCGCTCTCTCTCCTGATTCTCTAAGTAGGGTGAGCATCTCTTGTTGATAGTCACTAACGATTGTTTGCTTAAGAGCGAGAGGATGGACGCTCTCGATTGCGTTTTTAAAGTGACTTACCCGTGATCGCTGTGAGACCATTCATTCCTACTTTAAGACAATAAGGGCTTCATTAGCGCTGCCGCTGCGATACCCTTGAAGATCTATTGACACAAACTTAAAACCGACCGCCTTACATTCTTTAATGACTATCTCTCGAAGTGGAGGATCCGAGAAGATTCGCTCGAGTTCAACTTGACCAAACTCTAGTCGAACCAGCTCTTGATGGTAGCGGGCTCGCACAATCAATAATCCAAGGGTGTGCATACGTGATTCACACCGCCCCACTTGTTCTAATCTCTGTGCGGTGACCTCCACTCCGTAGGGGAACCGACTAGAGAGACAGGCTGAAGCTGGCTTATCCCAAGTCAAGAGCCCTAAATCTCGAGAAATCGATCTGACATCCGCCTTGCTTAAGTGGGCTTCGATGAGCGGAGCTCTGACCGCTCGCTCTTGAGCGGCGTTCATCCCGGGTCGATGATCACCTAGGTCATCGGTTACCGCTCCATAAACGAGCGCTCCATGAAGTCGATGTCGCTCGCTCTCCCTCGCCCAATCGGCGACATCAAACAGCGCGCTCTTACAATGAAAACAACGATCACCTGCATTGGCACGGTAATGCGGGTTAGAGAGCTCACTGGTCTCTAACTCTAGGTGAACCACCCCAAGTTGAGTCGTGAGCGCTCTTGCAGGCTCTCGCTCCCATGTCGGATAACTAGGTGAGATCGCGGTGAGCGCAGTCACTGGCGCGCTCTCTCCTAGGCCCGCAGTTGATTCAACGGCAGCGGCAAGCAGAAAGGCGCTGTCCACTCCGCCAGAATAGGCGACGATCAGCCCCGAGCTCTCGATCGCTAAAGATCTCAATATTGATAAGAGATCTGCGTAGCGAGAAGAGCGAGCTAAATCTTTATCTATAGAGGTAACCATCGATGTCATTAGCGAGTGCGGCTCAACTTCTTAAGTCGGTCTTTGAGAATATTCTGAGCTCTCTCTGTTTGCTCATTGAGCTCCTCAGAGGTGAGGGTCGGTCTAGTGGCAGCAGCGGATGCCTTCCCCGAAGGAGCGGCCGCTCTCACCTGACCCCCAAGGGGATATTGCTTTTTGAGCTCCTTCGCTTGAGATCGCACGCGTTTCTGATCTTTTTTACCCGTCTTATTCAGTTTAGGCTTCGCTAAAGAGGACTCTGCATTTCGCTGTTGGTAAGCATCGACGCCCTCCCTCTGCTCGTTAGCGCTGCTCTTTAGCTGAGCGCTAAGCGAAGAGAGGCGGTCTGCTCGAGGTCTCTCTTCATGGCGAGGCCGCTCTTCTTGGCGAGGTCTCTCTTCATGGCGAGGCCGCTCTTCTTGGCGAGGCCGCTCTTTTTGGCGAGACCGCTCTTTTTGGCGAGGCCGCTCTTCTTGGCGAGGCCGCTCTTCTTGGCGAGGCCGCTCTTCTCGGCGAGATGAGGGGTAATCACGAGATACTCGTAAAGTGCGTAACTCTCGCTCTGCCTCTTCTAGATGTCGCTCTAGCTCTGCCCGAGCAACGATCTCATCCTCAAGAGCTGTGGTGAGCTGAACTTGGAGCTCATGGTTGACCGTCATGAGACGTTCACGAGCAGCGCGCTGCTGACGCTGGACTTTCAGCTGCGCTTGGAGTTGATGAATTCTAGGATCTTCAGCGGCGCTCTCTAGCTGATGAGCGCTGAGCTTACGTTGAGAGCTATCTAGAGCGTCTTGGAGTGCTCTGATTTGATCACGCTGAGTCTTTAATTGAGTCTGGCTCGCCTCTAATTCACCCTCTTGCGCCTTGCGGAGAGCTCGTTCAGCTGCGAGGCTGGCAGAGAGCGTCTCATCGCTTATATCGAATCGCTCAGTGAGCGTGGTAATCTCTGATCTAGCCGCATCGCGCTCAGCATGAGTCATCTCTAAATTGGATTTAATCAAGCTCAGCTCAGAACGAAGAGCGACCAGCTCTCTTTGCTCCTCAAGAGTACCAGTGACTAGTGGTTGATGGGAGACAAGCTGACGGCTCCACAGCTCCGCTAGCTTCCCTTGGGCGCTAGGGATGGGAGGGAGATCAAAGTCTAAACCACGACCGAGCCAACTTGACCACGCTTCAGCGACCATCGAGAAGGCCTGTTCTGCGTCTTGACGAGCTGTCTCACTGACCTTGAGCTTCTCGGTATGATCAGCCATCAGAGCCATTTGACGCTGGGTATCGCTGAGGGTGCTTTGAAGCTCTGCTCGTTGAGTGGTGCGCTCTGCAAGCTCTTGAGTGACTTGGGTACGACTGTCTTCCGTTCTCTTGAGAGTCGCAGTGGTCTTGGCATGCTCACCCTCACGGAGGATGAGTTCTTCACGTGTGCTCTCTAACTTGACGGCGATTTGCTTAAATTCTGCTTTAAGCTCTTTGTGCTTCTCTTTAGATTTTTCGCTAGCGCTTACCTTACGCTTAAGTGAGCGTAGCTCTGTTTTAAGCTCATCTTGACTCTCTTGAGCTTCTTGTAGCTCACTCTTGTGTGCGTCTAAACTTATCTTTAAGTTGCTCGCTCTAGTCTGTGTAGAGCGCTTGAGTCGGTCGATCTTCTTGAGTTCAGCCTTGAGCTCAGCGATCTCTTCTTGCGCTTCGCGGAGAGCCGATGCTTCAACGCTCTCTGTAGGGAGGAGCTGAGCGATCTCAGGGAGAGGAGGAAGGAGGTGAGAGGCGGCGACCCAAAAGAGCGCCTCATCTGTCTCATCACTGTATTCTAAAGATTGTACTTGCTCACCAGAGTCGGTCTCTTTTGGCGCTGACCAAACGACTGGGCAGACGTGATTAAAATAGTCTGACCACTCTCGTTCAACGACGCTTATGAAGGCGCCATACTTCTTGAGTAAACGCTCAACGACTTCAAGGGATAACTCACCCTCCACATCGATTAAGAGGTCTTTTGAATTACGGCGTTCTTTAAAGTCTTGGCGTGATTTCACACCTTCAATGGCGAAGTCCTCACCAAAGCAAACGACCTCTAAGGCGCCAGCCTGAACGAGGTCTGCGGCGAGAGTGGTCGGTCCAGATGTGATAAACACTTTCTTCTCAGCGGAGATCGCAGTAGCGACCTCCCAAAAAGCGGACTCGTTATTGATCTCTTTACTCATGATGACTCCGTACTCATGTAACGCTGTGAGCGTTTGAGGTGAACCTCAACTCAATAGGGTGCCGTTGTATATGGGGATTGGACAGCATACATACAAGGTTTTTTATCGAGAATCTACCGTCTATCTCTCTCATTCGGTCGTAAGGACTCCTCAAAAGCCTAAGGACCTAAGTCTCTGAGCCTCATTGAGATAGAAGACTCTATGATTGAAGGCGCCACGATCTTCATCAGCGATTTGACCTATTTGATCGAAGTGGTCGGCGCTTAGTGTCCCTAGATGTTCGCCATATCTCATGCTCTCGGTAGGGACGAGTCCATCATTGGGGCCAAAGGCTTTCAGAAGGGTGTAAGTAGGGAGTAAAAACGGGGTAACGAGCTCGCCATCATGAGCTCTGATACAGCTCAACTCTACTAGAGTACAGCTGCGAGCAGACCATGAGAAGTAGTGAACATCCGGGTGATCAGGGGTCTGTCGATTAAAGGTCTCTAAACGCTCTAGAGAGAAGTCTTGTTCGGAGAAGAAATTGACTAATGATATAGGGATACCAAAGTGTGGAGTGGCGATAGTGGTTAGGGTAGAAATTCTTCCAAACTCTTCGAGTTGAGAGATAAGATATCGCCCATCTAGCCCCCCTTGACTATGAGCGATGAGGTTGAACTTTTCATATCCTTGTTGAGCTTGAGCTTGATCTAGGAAATGAGAGAGCTCTCTCCCTCGAATAGAGGTCTGTTCAATAGGGCTTAAAGAGGGGACGAGCACTCCAAAACCTTGAGCCCTCAAATGTTGAGGGACTCGATAGAAGTAATCTAAAAAACCAAAGTATTCATCGACGCCAGCATACCCATGAATCAGAACGATCGGATAGAGGGTACTGTGTAAATGACACCCACTGATACAAGAGAGAGAGAGGTTTAAGTCATAGGGGATGCTCTGACTCCAGCTCTGAGTCGGAGGGCTATTCCCCCCCTTTTCGATCACTAGTACATGGCGTCCTGATTGTTGAACATCGATATCGAAGGCCAACACTTGGGTGACCAATGACTCCTCTAACCTTCGTTCGGCGATCACTACACGATCTGAGATAGAGGGATCGGGGGATTGTCTCTTCGCCCAGCCTAAAGTGTCATAAATGGCAACCTGACCGCTCCGACTGAGTGAGTCAGCATTCATCTCATGATCTCTAGACAAGGTCAGCTCGAGGCGCCATCGAGAGCCGCGAGGAAGAGCAAAGTTTAGTTGAGGAGACTGGCAAGCGGGGACCACCATTGAAATGGTGCTTGACTCTCCCTCTTGAGGCGGGAGGTTGCGCTGAATTACCTCAAGGGATAGGCAGTCTCGGAGAGGCGTGGGCGACCCAGTATGACCATGATCAAGCACTTCATTTGAGTCGACTTCAGCGTCGAACCTTGAGTCGAGATTACGATCGCCATCCCCCACTTCTTCTTCGCTGCTACTCACGCTAAAATCTAGATCCATTGGCTCGCTTAAATCCTTCGCATCGCCTAGCGCTTCTAAAGATGAAGAGGCTCTCTCCTCGGAGCAGCCGAGTAGACAAAGGGAGCTCATGAGCGAGGAGAAGAGGATCATTGAGTAAAGATCATTGCGGATTATCCCTCTGCGGATTACCCCTCTGCGGATTATCCCTCTGCGGATTATCCCTCTGCCATTATCCAATACTCTTGAACCTAAAGCGGCTTTATCGTGAAGTTGAGGTATATACATGAGCGCTCGTGATCAGTCGGCAAGAGGAGATAGGGATGGATAAGCGACCCTCAATAGATCTTAACGCAAAGAGGTGGAAGAGGCTAGAAGACCTAGTATGGTCAAGCGCTCAGCGAACACCGACAGCTATCGCCATTGATCGGCCCCCTGCTTTGGGAGAGGTAGAGGAGGCTCGTCAAGTGATCACCTATGCCGATCTAGAGGGGCGAGCTAAAAGTTTGGCTCTCAGTCTATATAAGATCCTTCGAAGCAGGGTCACTCGAGCTCAATATAGCATAGGGAGCGAGCAGGTCATCGCTATCGCCATGAAAAGAGATCAAATCGACTCCTATATCGCTCTTTTATCGGTGTTAGAGGCAGGCGCAGCCTATCTTATCCTCGATGAGAGCTTTCCTCTCTTGAGGGCTCAAGAGATGATCAATGATGCTCAAGTCGTGGCGGTGATCTGCGATGAGGCTGCGATGCAGAGATGGGCAGCGGTGACCCTTGAGGCAGAGTTGATCGCATATTCCTCACTGATTATCGCGGGAGATCACGAGAGCACACTACAGAGTGAACTCCGACCATTCACTGAAATGGGCCGAGAGTATAACGGTTCAGAGCTCGCTTATCTCATTTATACTTCAGGCAGCACGGGGCGACCGAAGGGAGTCATGATAGAGCATCGTAATGTACTCCCACTCCTCGATGATGACTTAGAGGTATTTGATCTCTCGGTAGGCGATCGAGTCTTGCAGGGTTCTTCACATGCTTATGATTCATCGGTGGAAGAGATGTTTATGGCATGGTCGGCGGGCTCTACTGTTGTTATCGGTAGCGATGAAACGATGAGACTGGGGCCAGATCTCGCGCCATGGTTAGCGAGTGAGCGGATTACTCTCATCGCCCCTCCGCCCACTTTGCTCAGGGTCATCGGTGGGGCAGCGATCTCAGAGAGATTACCTGAGCTCCGATATGCTTATGTCGGTGGAGAGGCTCTTCCTCTTGACGTCGCCAAGCAATGGTCACAACACCTGACTTTGGTGAATGGCTATGGGCCTACTGAATGCGCGGTGACAGTTACTCGCTCATGGATCAGCCCTGAGGATGAAGTGGTCACGATCGGGATGCCACATCCGGGCGCCAAAGTACATATCGTTGATGAGCAATTAGAGCGGGTATCGCCAGGAGAAAAGGGTGAGCTACTGATCTCTGGCCCAGCCCTCGCTAGAGGATACTTAAGACGTCCAGAGCTCTCCACTCAACGGTTCCCTACGCTCCCACATCTAGGGCGAGTTTATCGTACGGGTGACCTTGTCAGCCAGCGTAGTGATGGTCAGCTTTGTTTTCATGGTAGAATAGACGCTCAGGTAAAGCTCCGTGGTTACCGTCTAGAGCTAGGAGAGGTAGAGTCAGCCCTCGCTCGTTTACCGCAAGTGAGCGAGGTCGCCTGTGCGATGGTGGGAGAGGGGCTAGATCAACGCTTAATAGCATTCTATGTCCCACACTATTTATCTGAGGGCCCTTTAGAAGACGAGGCGCAGTGCCTAAGCGATTCATCTCAGCGACTGCCAGATCTATCTCAACTCAGTGACTCACTTCCTCACTACATGATTCCCGCTGAGTTGGTTATCATCGAGTCTATTCCACGACTGATAAGCGGTAAGATTGATCGTAAAGCGTTAACGAGCTCAATGAATAAAGAGAGAGAGAGTCATCAAACGTCAACTCAATCTCTAATTGATTCACAGATAGAGAGACTGAGGGCGATAGAGAGTCCAAGGTCGACAGAGAGCCTTAGTGCGACAGAGAGCAGCGATCTAGATATAGGGGAGGAGAGTAAGACGCGAAGAGCATTTTCAATAGAGCTCTTAGGCCTCATCGCTATTATCTTAGAGCGTGAGATTGATAGCAGCGCCGTCGATGATGATTTCTTTGAGTTAGGGGGCGACTCTATCTCTGCAGCGAGCTTAATCTCCCACACTCGTGAGCTTACTAGCTTGTCTTCACTGACAGTTCGAGACATCTATCAAGAGCGCAGCGCAACGAAGTTAGTCGATAAAGCGTTTCAAGAGACCTCTCCTTTAGGTCAGCGAGAGGGAGAGCGATCGAGGAGGTCTCACCATGACCCTTTACCCGACATCAGTGATGAGCAATTAAAGCGTTGTACCCTTTGGCAGGGAGTATGGATTATGCTGAGTATTATGCTCTCGCTCGCCATGGGAGTGATGGTGTTTTTAGTCTTACTGAGCCTAGCGATCAATCAGGTAGAGTGGGCTGACGCTGTTGGGGTCAGCGCTATGGTCATTGGCCTGTGGCTAATCAGCCCTCTATTGATGTCGCTAAGACTGTTGGTCGCGGTGAGATGTGTGAGAGCCGCTAAGGGCCTCCTCATCGGGAGATACGCTCCGGGCATCGATCCCATATGGAGTCAAGTGTATGTAAAGTATTGGTTATTGGAGAGGATCTCAAGACTCATTCCCTGGGGATGGATCAGCGGCTCACCTCTTCACACATGGACCTTAAGACAGCTAGGAGCGACGATCGGAGAGAGGGTCTATCTTCATCGAGGAGTCGACCTCTCTGCAGGAGGGTGGGATCTGATCACCATTAGTGAAGGAGTCGCCATCGGTAGAGATGCGAGCTTAAGACCCATAGAATATGAGCGTCTCCAGATGCGTCGAGGCCATATTAAGATCGGCGCGGGCGCTAGTCTTGGGATTCGTAGCGGTGTCTCGACAGGGGGTGAGGTGGGCAGAGACTCTATTCTCACTGATCACAGCGCCGTGCCTAGTGGGGGAGGGATCTCTGAGAGGGTGAGGGCGTCTGGCGCTTGTTTAGAGGAGATAGAGGCAATAGAAACCCTCACTTCACCACCTATGGAAGAGATGAGTGAGCTAGAATATGGGATCCGGTTCCATGCTTCTCAATGGGTGACCTCTTGCTTGATGAGCTCCCCTTTGGTCATGATCTCGCTGTTCATTTATTATATTTTATCCTCAGATCAAGGCTCGCTAGCGGCGCTGCCGGATCATCTAGTTTATGGTTTATGGAGTCCCTCTGATCTATCAGAAGGAGCGTGGGGGTTAATGACCTCTATTGTACTGCTGTCTGCCTTGAGTATGATCGCGTGGGGAGTGAGTCTAATCTACTTGGCCATTCTCTGCCGATGGCGGGGTAGTATACCCCTCGGTGCTCATCCAATACGTGGAGAGGCGATGATCATCGCTTGGCAAAAAGAGCGACTCCTCATCGCCGCTAACCGTTGGCTTAGCGGGACGCTTTTTTGGCCTTATTGGTTAAGACTCGCGGGGCTCAGAGTGGGTCCTGATAGTGAAGTCAGCACTATTATGGAGTGCGTTCTCGAGCACACAAAACTTAGAGGGCGATGCTTTTCAGCTGATGGGGTGTACCTAGCGGCGCCGAGGATAGAGAGAGGGTGGATACATTTTGGAGAGACTCTTATTGAAGACTCGGTCTTCTTAGGGAATCACTCTATAGTCCCTGCAGGAGCGACGCTCTCTTCTGAGACACTACTCGGTGTAAGTACGGTTTATGATCTTAGTCGGGGTGAGGGGTCTCGGTTTGGCCATCCAAGTTTTGAACTTCCTCGACGAGAGGTGGTGAGCGCTGACCTCTCTCTGACTCATAAGCCGAGCGCTCTCCGTTATCTGAATCGAGCGTTTTGGGAGCTAGGGAGAGGATTTATTCCAGTGATCTGGTTACTAGAGGCTGTGGCTTGGCTGAGTTTGGTTCCTCCCTCTGTTTTTACTGCTCATGAATGGGTACTAGAGCCGCTTTTGATCTTTAGATTAGCGGGAGGGCTAGGCCTCATATTCGCTTTTAATATCGCCTTGACGTGGTGTCTTAAGTGGCTCTTATTAGGTCGAGTTAAGCCGGGGCAACACCCGCTGTGGTCTTGCTGGTGTAGCCGCTGGGATTGTGTGTATGTCTATTGGGGAGAGCTCGCTAGACCTCTCTTGAGAGCCCTAGAGGGGACTCTCTTTTTGAATGCAGTACTGCGCTCTTTTGGTCTCACCATTGGACATCGAGTCTTTCTGGGCAGAGGTTTCGCGCAGGTGGTAGACCCTGATATGCTTCACTTTGGAAATCGAAGCACAGTGGTGAATCTATTTCAAGCCCACAGCTTTGAGGATCGAGTGCTGAAGACGGACCATGTTTATCTGGGCGAAGGATCGAGCGTGGGGGCAGCGACGGTCGTCCTCTATGGCGCAGATATCGGAGAGAATACTATCATTGGAGAGCACTCAGTGGTGATGAAGAGAGAGCGGTTGATGGGTGACCAACGATACTCGGGGGCCCCCTCAAAGCGCTCGAACTAGGCGAGCCGATCGATCTAACAGTAACGAGGTCGCTTTATCCCCTGATCAGCCGGGCTATCTTAGGTCCATTGCCTTGGAGGGCGCAACGTTGTTGATAGAGCTTCATCCCTCGGAGACCGCCGAGCTCTTCACCACCGCCTGCTCGTCCTGGTCCTCCATGGAGGAGCTGTGGAGTGACTAAGCCTGGAGCGAGAGCCTTCTCGGCGACTTGTTCATCGATGACCACCAAGCGGCCATTCCAAGCTGCGAGGCCGAGGATCGTCTCCTGTAAGAAACGACGATCATCAGCGTAAATAGCGCTCACTAGACACCCTCTGCCGTGCCGCACTTGTTGAACCGCTTCTGCGGCGCTCCCGTCAAAGGGGATAATCGTAGAGACGGGCCCAAAGACCTCGAGGTTATGAACGGGTGAGTTGGCGTCACATGGGCCCTCGGTTTGCAGGAGAGTCGGGGTGACGAAGGCGCCGTTGGTTAAGTCAGCGCCTTCAGCGGCGCGAAGTAAACCATCAGGCCCACCATAGACCACTTTAGCATGTCCCTGAAGAGCCGCTAAACCCTCTAAAGCAGCAGTTTTCTGGCTGAGGGTGGAGAGCGGCCCCATGGTGACTCCATCGAGGGTTGGGTCGCCTACAGTTGTGCGTCCAAAGCGTTCACTGAGGTCCTCGACCACTTCATCTAAGCGATCTCGAGGGACGAGTAATCGGCGCACGGCGGTACACTTTTGTCCCGACTTTTGAGTTATTTCAGTATGGGCATGGCGAATAAAGGCGTCATAGGTGGCGTCTTCTGCGTCTGAGTCAAGGATCATAGCGTTGAGACTGTCGGCTTCAATATTCACCGCAGCTCCGCTCTGTAATACCTGAGGGTGCTGTCTGATTTTATCGCCAGTGTCAGCGCTGCCCGTGAAGGCGATCACGTCCGACCACTCAACGTGATCGAGTAGGTCGCCTACCCTCCCACAGAGAAGGCTGAGCGTCCCTTCAGGCATGATGGGGGCGACCGCTTCGACGAGCGCATGAGTCATTAAAGCGGTGCTCGTCGCCGGCTTACTGAGCACAGGCATACCCGCGAGCAGAGAGCAAGCGGCCTTCTCAGCGAGACCCCAGGCAGGGAAATTGAAGGCATTAATATGAATGGCAACTCCTCCTCGAGGAACGAGGACATGCTGACCGACGAGTCGACCTCCGCGAGCCACAGGCTCAGGCTCACCGTCAAAGAGAATATTCCCCTCACCAAGGGTCTCGGCGAGCTTACCATAGTGCATGAGGGTGTGGCTCGCTCCGTCGATATCAAACTTAGCGTCTCCTCGGGTATTTCCAGCGTTCTTTTGTCCAAGCTCAATGAGTAGCTCTCGCTGGGCGTGTATGGCCTTTGACATTTCGACGAGGAGCGCGCCTCGCTCAGTGAAACTCATCTCAGCCAATGATCGTCCTCCCTGCTCTCGGGAGAATCTTAGCGCCTCTCTAAGGTCTAAACCTTCAGTACTACAGGTCGCTAAAGCCTCTCCTGTGGTCGGATTTAAGAGTGTGCTACCTTCTCCCTCTCCTTCGACCCAGACTCCGCTGAGAAAACTGTTTAAACGCTTCATCGTCTGCTCCTTATCGATCAATGTTGTCTCGTATTATCTATTCACCCAGTAAAACTCTCATCACTCAGTCCAACCTTAGTCACCAAGTGACCGTCTCTTGAGCTCTCTCATAGTCTTGCACGGTATCTATCTCACGCCACATTCCCCCCTTGAAGAAGAAGGGCTGGATAAATTCATCCCTTTTAATTGCGTCATTAAAAAGATCCGAGAGATAGGCCTTTCGAAGACTTGGCGCATGAACATATGGCTGATCTAGCCCATTGAGTAAAGCATGCTCATAGATTGCGCAGAGCCTCGCTAACGCAGGGGCATGTATTTTACAGAGACCAATGAACTCACCGCGAGCTCGATTAGGAGTCACTTGTTTACCGATCTCAGTGATCCGATGAATATGCTCACTCCTCAGCATCCCCTCTGCGGGTAGGCTCATCACTTCACAGAGCTCGGCTTGCTCAACCGGATGGTCATCACGTCCTTCATAGACCGATGCCCAATCGAGGTCAATGACGAGTGAGATAGGCGCCTGAACGGGGAGTAGGCCTTTGATTAGATCGGGATGAAAGGTGATGTCACCATAGCTTATCATCACATCACCGAAGAGGTGGTCCTTAGCGCAGAATAGACTCTCTAAAATATTGTTGTTACGAAAGTCATGATTATCGATATAGGTGAGCCCCGGTAACTGGATCTGACGGCCTTTATAGCCTCTTATCACTATAATCTCTTCAATACCAGCAGCTCGATAAGCGTCGACTTGTCGCTCGAGCAAGCTACGCCCCTTGATCTCTACCATACACTTTGGACGGTCAGCTGTGTATGGACGGAGTCGCTGGCCCATGCCAGCCGCGATGATGATGGCCTTCATCGTTGCTCCTCGGCCTCTATTGTAGAGGCGTTATTCTGTGGGGCAAAACGCCCAAGTTTAATAAAGATCCCTAAGCTCGCTTGGGCGACATAGAGTAGATGTAATACACCATAGGCATACAGGAAGATGTCTAGGGTGTTGGTCAGCGCAAAAATAGGTAATGACGCCGGGTATTGAGTGATCAATCGAGCGATCATCTTGATTGGCCATAACGGGCCTCCAGAGCGACCTTCTCCTGCAGATTGTCCGTGCTTTTGAGCCTTAGATCCAGTCGCTATTGCATAGCGTTCGCTCCGAATGAAGCGAGTGAGCGTTATCGCACTAGCGGTCACCAATAAGGCAAATATTGAGCAGATTAACGGCCATGTTTGAGAGTCAACACCCATCAATACAGGAGCGCCTAGCCAAGGAGTATCTCCCTCTGTAAAGGCACCTCGGAGACCGATCGCTACGATCAATAAGTACGCTTTGAGCTCATCCATCATGAAATCGAGATCACCGCCCACTTCACTCGTTCGGCCCGTTACTCGGGCGAGCTGTCCATCGACGCAGTCAAACACATAGCTCAACTCAACTCCGATGACCCCAATGAGCAGCCCTAAAGGTCCAGCGATAGAGGACAAGGCGATCAAGGCGATGATCATGATGAGGGTGGACATAAAGGTGACTTGATTAGGGGTTACTCTAGTCTGAGCAAATAGATAGACGAGTGGAGCGGCGAGGGGTCTGGCTAAGTAGAGATTAAAGAGAGAGTCATTAGGCTTTAAGCTCTGCTTGTATAGGCTCCACACACCTCTTGATATAGGTGTTGGAGCAGGCTCTCTTCTCATTGAGTGACCATCTTCAGATTCTGTAGGCTCCATATATTGTCTATCTTCATTCACTCCTCTCAGCTCTCTTGGCTCTGAGGGACCCGCTTCCAGTCTTCGAGGAAGCGAGCGAGGCCAATATCAGTGAGGGGATGCTTGGCGAGTTGGGCGAGAACTTTATAGGGGACAGTGACCACATCGGCGCCCATTCTCGCTGACTCGAGGACATGGATTGGATGCCGAACGCTGGCGACGAGTACTTCTGTCTTGAAGTCGTATTGACGATAGATCTCCATGATTTGAGCGATCAGCTCCATCCCGTCGTGAGCGATATCGTCAAGACGGCCAACAAAAGGACTGATATATGTAGCACCAGCTTTGGCAGCGAGGAGCGCTTGAAGAGGCGAGAAACACAGAGTAACGTTGGTCTTGATCCCTTGATCCGTACACCATCGTGTCGCTTGAATCCCAGGCATTATGAGAGGGATTTTAACAACGATGTTGGGATGAATCTCTCTTAGCTCTGCGGCTTCTTTGATGATCCCCTCATAATCGGTGCTCACTACTTCTGCGGAGATGGGACCATCAACGATTTGACAGATCTCTTCGATGACCTCCCGAAAGTTACGCCCCGTTTTAGCGATAAGAGATGGATTCGTAGTGACCCCATCTAGCAGACCTAAGGCTTGCGCATCACGGATTTCAGAGACATCAGCTGTGTCGATAAAGAATTTCACTAGGCTACTCGCTTTCAGCTCAGAAAGTTAACTAGGACGCCCGTTAAACGAGGCAAAGAGGGTGATAGTATAAAGATGAAGAAAATGCTAGTAGACTCCACTCAAATCATAGGTTTTTAAACAGATCGTCTTGGAGGTCTGAGACTCAAATGATGACTCATCACTCTCAAGTCTCCGCTAAGGAGTCTATCTCAGCTCGCTCAGATCGATCCTCGCACAGTGGAAAGCATCTAAAAAAAGGGGGCTTACAGCGCATCTCCCCTTGGTGTTTAGTAGGTCTAGCTTGGATCTACTTAACCTACACTCAATGTCGAGGGCTGATGTGGTTCGATAGCGGAGAATTAGCGCTCGCGGGTCATAGCTTTGGTTTAGGGCATCCTCCAGGACAACCCTTTTACGCTCTCCTCAGCGCTCTGACAAATTTTTGCCCCTCTCCCCTATGGGCATTGAATCATCTCTCAGTTTTGGCGACTGCGCTGACTCTATTGCCTCTTGTCAGCATTCGAGAACAGTTGATGAAAGCCTCTCAGGTCTCTCAGCTATCTCAAGTCTCTCAATTAACAGATTCAGACATCGAAGACCTAGAAAACACTCGGATTCGCTTTGGCTTATCGGAGTTAGTGATCGGCTTCGCTTGGGTTCTCCTTTATCCGGTCTGGGATCAAGGGACACGTATTGAAGTATACTCATTAGGTAATCTATTAGGATTCAGCGCTCTCTCACTACTTCTCAATAGCGATCAACGCGGTCGGTCCACATATTTGATCGCGGGAGGATTCTTGGGGTTATGTGGCGCTACTCAAGCGATCTTCGCTATCGTCTTTGGAGTCAGCTCTTTGGGGGTTTTATGGAGTTGGAGGTCTGCTCCTCTTAAGCGGGGGGATTGGAGGAGGCTCATCGCCTATGCTGGAGGGGTCATATTAGGCTTCCTACTCCCTCATCTTTACCTACTTTGGACGGTGGTGTACTCAGAGGGCTTCGTGTGGGGAACTTGGTCATCATGGGCAGACTTTATCCGCTACTTTGGTGGAGGTGATTACATCCAAA
The DNA here is from genome assembly GCA_943788935.1 of uncultured bacterium. Classification (GTDB taxonomy): domain Bacteria; phylum Myxococcota_A; class Bradymonadia; order UBA7976; family VGTA01; genus CAKZRU01. Next base: position 362,216 of record CALSSE010000007.1, read on the forward strand.
ATCTCCATTCATGGTCTTTAGTACCAGGTCATTTGATTGATTATGGAGGGTGGTTGATCACTCACGGTGGTGGGCTATGGATATTCATGATGATCCTAGGCTGTGTATGGGTAAGGAGCGCTTCTCTCTTGAGCTTGTCAGCAGTGATCAGCGCCGTGGGCTTCTTCCCTCTGTCTTATCAATCTTATTGGCCTGAGGTTCCCGACTTTTCAGGTTACTTCTTACCCTGCTTCTCTTGTTCTTTACTCTGGGTTTGGGCGGCGTGGACTAAACTAGAGATAAGATTTACAGTGACGGCTCGATGGCTCTTCATCGCTTGCTTATCTTTAAGTACATTGAGCGGAGAACGATCACCTCTTGAGCGGAGTCGTTCCTCTCATCACCTCCCATTGGAGATGGCGACGCATTGGCTTGACTCACTCCCTAAAAACGCGGCGCTCTTTGTTGAGTCTGATCATTGGGTTTTTCCTCTGATGTATGCTCAGAGTGTACTCGGCCACAGACCCGATATCTTAGTGTTTAATGTTGGTTTTGCTCGCAGTACTTGGTACTGGCGATGGACGCTAAAGCAACACCCAGACTTACCATCATTCAAGGACTTTGAGCGGCAGAGGTCAAGAACTTCTCGATTGGTAGCTCTCGCTCAACTTAAGAGCGCGAGCTACACAGAGAGTGAGCATTTAGCGAGAGGGCTATCTCTCACCCCTCCGCTCACAGCTCCTCTGCTCACAGCTCCTCTGCTCACAGCTCCTCTGCCATGTATTAGCTCTTGGGGATATAGTGTAGCGTGTCAATCTCCACTCCCTCTGCCGAGCCCTAAACTTCTGCTTTATTGGGCTCAAAATAGCGCTCATCGAGATTCGATCACTTCAAGAGTTCTTGCTCGACTTGGACACCAACTCTTGCAGAGGGCGTGGGGTAGTCAGAGAACAAAAGAGGCCATTCAGCTCGCCAAAGCAGCGCTCGGAGATGCGAGCGTCTCTAGTGAGGAGGCTCCTAAATGGTGGCCTGTCCCCGCTGCGGTGTGGCAGGCTGCTCAGGTGGGTTTAATTGGAGATCCAAATACTTTGAGAGCGCTCATCGTTTCTCTTCAAGGAGAAGAGTATTAGAGACGCCTGTGAGTATTCGCTATGAAGAGGAAATCAATTATTTAAGTTCTATAAATATCTCTGTATGCACTCTTAAAATTCATTTATGCTCACTATTTAATAGATGTGTTGAGGATGTTATGGAGCGAGTCATTCAGCTAAAGAGTGGGGATCTAAAGGTAACGGTAAGCGATGAGAAACAACTAGATCACCTCTTAGGATTCGCGGCTCGAGCCAACCCTAAACGAGGCTTCTTGTTTGTCTCTAAAGTGCTCGGTAAACATATCCCTTGTTCCCCTCATGCGATGAGAGAGGTTTATGATCACATCGCTGAACTGGTGTGGGTAGATCGGCTGATGAGAGATCCGCGAGCAGGTGACCAATATCCATCCTCAACTCTGGTCTTAGGGATGGCAGAAACCGCTACCGGACTAGGAGCTGGGGTCGCTGACAGTATGAGTCGACTCATATCGGGTAGAGAGGAATGGTCAGGCCATCAGGTCGTTTATCAACATACGACTCGGCACCTCTTACCACGAGAGACGCTGATCACCTTTGACGAAGCGCATAGTCACGCACCTGACCAGCTCGTTTACCCACCACTCCCCCATTTAGAGAAGGCTTATTTTCAAGCAGAGCGCTTGGTGTTAGTCGATGATGAAATCACGAGCGGTCGAACCCTGAAACAGCTCGCTGAGGCGCTCGCAAAGAAGCTGTCTCTTATTAATCAGGAGAACTCTAAAGCTCTTGAAGAGATCGTCTTAGTCTCAATCGTGAGTTGGCTCAGCGAAGAACAGAAGAGGTCGCTCCAAGATCAGAATGAGTACCCCCTGCGCTTTATCTCTTTGCTAGAGGGGTCGTTTTCATTTGATCCTGCTCCCGGTTTCTCTCCGGTGTTACCGGGTCAAGTGAGCGCTCGTCAACCAGCGCGGGATCCGCGAGTAGACCTCGGACGACGAGGGCTGATCTTCGATGATCAGAGATCAAGTGGTCAGAGCTTATCATCGCTCTCCCCTCTCCTAGAACGACTTGACCTAGACGCGCCAATCACTGTGATCGGTACCGGTGAGTTTGCCTATCAGCCTTTCTTATTAGCTGAGTCATTGCAGAGTGAGGGAGTAGATGTTCTTTATCAGAGTACGACACGTTCACCGATCATCATCGGAGAGGCGATCTCGGAGAGTCTAAAGGTTAATGATGAGCAGGGAGAAGGGGTCAGTAATTATTTACACAACCCTCCTCATACAGACCGGCAGGTGATCATCGCTTATGAGTCCTCCGCTTGTGCTACGCATCATCAGCTGAGAGATCATCTGATCGAGAGAGGTCATCACTCCACGCAGATTCATCTGTGGATCGCTCCTGAACTAGAGAGAGGTGTCTAATTAAAACAGTGGTATTTACAGACTTGGATGACAGCCTATTTCACAGTCATAGGAGACTCAAAGAGCTTGACCTGACGGCTGAGAGTTTACCGGTCGCTTCCGTGAAGACTGATGGTTCAGCGGTCTGTTTTCAAACGCCTCAACAGGGTATGTTTTTCGAACTCTTAGCTAACGCGTCGCTCGTGATCCCAGTGACCGGTCGATCAAGTGAGAGTTTGGCGCGTGTACTCCAGCCTACTTTTGAGAGCTATCGAGTGGTGAGTCATGGAGCGGTCATTAGATGTCCTTCAGGTGAGGTGATGAGCGGTTGGCGAGAACTGATTGACGCAGAGCGCTTGAGATGGGCGGATCGACTAAAGAGTATGTATCGAGAGCTTTGTCACTTGAGAGACTCCACAGAGGTCGAGTGCTCAGACCCTGGTGAGCGTCTGAGAGTGCAATTGGTGAGTGACGAAGAGGTGCTTGTTTATGTCTCAGTGAAGGGGCCTGAAGAGAGATTGGCTCAGCTGCGACGAAGACTACAAGATCGATGGAGTGGGGGGAGGATTCACCATAATCGTCGAGATCTCGCGCTCCTCCCTAGCTATGCGAGTAAGTCAAGAGCGGTCGCTTATTTAATCGAGCGATTAAGTGAGGAGTATCAAATGCCTCTCCTCACAGTTGGCCTCGGAGACAGTCTCAGCGACCTCTCGTTTCTCAAGCTCTGTGATTTTGCGATCACTCCTCGACAGAGCGCTATTCAAGAGTCTTTTTCACTTATCGGAGAGCCTTCATGATCGCACAGTTATCAACCATGAGCGGGAGTTATCAACCGCAAGACTGTCTCTTTCTTTTCACCCCACTCGCTCCACATTATACGAGTGTCGAGGAGAAGGAGGCGTTGATTCAGAGCGGTCAGCGTCACTATTCAGAGATGATCAGCTATGAACATCCCCCATCACAGATCTATCGTGAGCTGTTTAATGAGCTCACTGATCGATATAAATATCGTCTAGCGTCCGAGGTTCTCGAGATCGCTCAACAAGCGCTAGCTAACAGATCTGCTCCACTTACAATCGTCTCCTTAGCACGGGCGGGTACACCATTTGGAGCGCTATTAAACAGAGCATTTCGAGATGTTTTCCAAGTTGATTCGGAGCACTATTCTATCTCGATTATTCGAGATCGTGGAATAGATAAAGTTGCCCTAGAGTATATTCTCAGAGAGAGAGGGCGTGACCCCCAAGGGCTGTTTTTTGTGGACACTTGGACCGCGAAGGGGGTGATCACCGGAGAGTTAAAAGAGGCAATCGCGCAGTGGAACGCCACAGAACCCGAGCAGCTTAAAGATGAACTTTTCGTCATCTCTGATATTGGGGGAACCGCTGACTATGCAGCCACCTATGATGATTATGCGATCCCCTCGGGCGTAATGAATGCGACAGTATCAGGTTTGATGTCTCGCTCTATTCTTAATGATAGCATAAGTGACCATCAATTTCATGGGAGCGTTTACTATGAACATCTGATGGCTTATGATCAAAGTCAGTGGTTTTTAGATGAGGTCAGCGCCCATTTTAAAGAGATCGCCATGGAGATGAGGGAGACTCAGCAAGATCGTCATCGGGCTCAGAAGAGCATTGGACAGGCGTGTCGACTGAGCTTGCGCGAGGAGCGTCGCGTGCTCTCCAAGCGTTGGATTGATCATTGGATCGAAGCGTACCAAATCTCTGATATTAATTATATTAAGCCAGGCGTTGCCGAAGCGACACGGGTCATGTTACGCCGAGTCCCCGCTTGTCTTCTGATCAGTGAACCTGACCATCCTGATATCGCTCATCTAAAGCTTCTCGCTCTAGATAAAAAAGTCCCTATCATTATAGAGCCCGAGATGCCATTTAAGGCCGCTGCTTTTATCAAAGCCCTCACGTTAGCGGGAAGGGACCACACTCATGAATCTTAGCTTGTCTCCTAGCGATGCTCTCCGCTTGGCACATAATAGCTGCTCATTCGAAGATTATTTATCTTTGGGAGCCTCTCTATACATTCCCGCCAGTAGAGAGGATCTTGTAGAATGTATTAACGGAGATCGACTCCGTCAGGTGAGGTCGATGATCATCTGTACAGAAGATGCGATCGCTGATAATGAGCTATTGAAATCTCTTCATCACATCGAAGCATTATTATCGAAAACAATAGAGCGCTCCAACCTTTATGTTCGTCCTCGATCACCACATGTATTGAGTGAGTTGGTGTCAATGAGAGGGAGTGAGCAGCTCACTGGGGTTGTTCTCCCCAAGATTGATGAGCGCTCGCTCTCCGAATATATGTCCATCCTCTCTCAGCGACCATCTCTGAGAGTCATGCCTACGATCGAAGGGTCTATCGCTTTTGATCAAGGGCGATTAAATACTCTAAGAGGGATGCTAGAGCGACTCATCAATCCGATTATCTGCTTAAGGATTGGCGCTAATGACTTAATGAGTTTATTGAGCCTTAAGCGTCCGAGGTCTCTCACCATTTATGAGACGCCTCTTCGGTCGGTTATCGATCAGCTGATCCTCACCTTTCGACTCGCCGGATATCACATCGCTGCGCCAGTTTTTGATTTATTAGACCATGAACATCTCCTCGCTCGAGAATTAGAGCGTGATGGCGCTAACGGCTTATGGAGTAAGACCGCGATCCATCCTGATCAAGTCGCTCTGATTGAGTCCCGATATAAAGTAGACGCGCGGGATCTTGAGATGGCAGAGGCGATACTCGCTCGTAACGCGCCAGCAGTGTTTAGACTGCATGATCAAATGTGTGAGCCGTGTATTCATCGACCTTGGGCAGAGCAGACCTTAAGCAGAGCTAAGGTCTATGGGGTCTTTGAGGGTTGATGAGACACTCGACAGCTCAGCGAGACATGGGGGTAAAACTAGACCTCAATCAATCCTTTGTGGCGGAGAGGATTCCGCTAGCCTCAGCCGATCACTCCATTATTGACGAGTTGGCTTAGAATCTGGATCGCCTGATCTCTAGGCATCGCAGAGATCACAATCAGGTCTTCGTAGCTAGTATTTCCATCAACTTGACTCATAAAGAACCCCGCTCGATGGTCGAAAGCTCGCCAAGAGATCTGATCTGACTTCATTTTTACTTTAGGCTTATAGTTAAAGTCAGTGATCACTGGCTCTGAAGGTGACTCTTCTGCTTGTACTGTGGAAGGTGCAGTGGTTGGAGCATCCTCAGCCTGAACATCTGAGGTCTGAGACATGTTCAGCTTTGTCGCTATGGCTTGTGAATCTGTCTCGGCTTGTGAATCTGTCTCGGCTTGTGGAGTAGACTTCTGCTTACGCAGCGCTGCCTGTAGAGCCGCTTGTTTTTGTCGATGATACTCGTCGATGTAACGTCGAGCTACCGCGTGTTGAGGATCTTGAGTGAGCAACTGTTTAGCGGTAGCTACAGCCTCTTCATATTTACCAGAGCGGTGAAAGTCTGCGAGCTGTCGGCTGAGCGCTTGGATGGTGAGACCATCTGCTTGGGTGAGTGGACCAGCGTCACCAGTAACAGCCTCTTGAGCGATTGGAGATTTCGCCATATCTTTAATTTGCTCTTGAGGAGAGCTCTTGACCGTTTGAACTGATCCGTTAGACATCGGGATCGGAGCAGGTGGTTGCATCTGCCGAGGGAGGGCAGATGGACTAGCGAGAAGGGTCTCTGGGAGCACTTCTTCTGGACGCTTCGTCACCATCTCTTCTTCGATGAGGTCTACAGCGCTCTCTTCGGGTTCAATTACGAAACCTGCCGCCATGTGAGTTCCTGTCGCCGAGGCACCCTTGCGTACTCGAATAGACTCAGGTGGCGGCGGGATTGAAGAGCTTGAGCTACTCTCTACAGAAGAGGGGTCAAAAGCCTGAGTTGACTGAGCGACAGGAGCAGAGGCCTCAGCTTGATCGCCACGTAGCTTGTTAAGCTCTCGGCGTTGAGCGGTGTCAATGTCACGCTCTGAGTATTGATCACCAAGACCTAAATAACCTTGAACGAATTCAACATAGCGTTGCGCGACTTCATGCTCAGGTACTAAGCGGAGAAGCTCTTTCCAGCATGACAAGGCATTGTAGATATCGCCTGACTCATAAAAGGCGATGCCATCATATAAGGCGACTTCAGGGTCGGCGCCGCTCACTAGCTGATGTGTCTCAGTCATAAGGTTTCTCCATTAACGCTTAAGAGCGCTTCATCTTCTCGATTACATTATGAAACATATTTAAAGTTCGGGAGAGCGCCTTGGCGTCCCTCTCTAGAGCTTCGATATCGTCATGGTTGATCGTCGCTTTGGAGCGGCGGATCACCTCTTTAGCTTTGACGAGGGCCTCCTCTGCGAAGCCATTATTGGAGAGAAGCGTCTCTACTCGAGGCATGATGCGATCCATCATATTCAAAGTGCGCTTTATCTTTTGCTTAAGCTGCAAAACGCGCTCTCTCTCTCTCAGCCCAACAAGGTGTTCAGCGTTTTCTGTGGCCATGCGCTCTAGCGCTTCTCCGCTCATTCCAGAGCGAGCGGTGACAACGATCGCTTGCTCTTGACCGGTCTCAAGGTTTCTAGCGTTAACCGAGACCACGCCATTAGCGTCGATATCAAATGTGACCTCGAATTCGATCTCTCCTCGAGGGGCTGATCGAATCTGACTGAGCGTAAACTCTCCGAGTAAGTCATTTTTAGTCGCGTCTTCGTTTTCACCTTGTAAAACGAGAATCCGTACTGAGGTTTGTTGATCACGAATCGTCGTGAATACATGACTCTTAGAGGTAGGGATCGTAGTGTTTCTAGGAATCAAGGTGTTGAAGAGGCCCCCTGACACCATGATCCCTAGAGACATCGGTGTGACATCTAACAAGAGTATGTCTGGTCCATTACTCTGCAGTGACATTCCTTGAAGCGCCGCGCCAAGGGAGACTACCTCATCCGGATGAACATCTCTGCGTGGAGAGCGCTTGAAGAAGTCTCTGACCCTCTCTTGAATGAGCGGCATACGAGTCATTCCTCCGACGAGGATCACCTCATTGACTTCGGTCTTCGCTTCTTGAAGACCTCGCTTACAGATTTCTATGGTTCGCTCTACCAAGTCTTCGGTGAGGCTCTCTAACTTTTGACGAGTGAGAATGGTTTGCAGATGGAGAGTCATCCCATCGGCCCTAGAGATGATAAAGGGGAGACTAATCTCAGTACTTCTAGTGCTTGAAAGCTCACACTTCGCTCGCTCTGCAGCGTCCCGTAAACGCTGCATTGCCATCTTATCTCGCCGGAGGTCAACACGGTGCTCTTTGGCGAACTCTACGACCAACCACTGCATGATCAAACGGTCGTCAAAATCTTCTCCTCCAAGCTGGGTATCTCCAACAGTAGAGAGGACTTCAAAAACGCCCTCAGAGATGTGAAGGACAGAAAAGTCAAAAGTGCCACCGCCGAGATCATATACAGCGACCACCTTATCTATATCCTTACCATATCCATAAGAGAGCGCGGCGGCGGTTGGCTCGTTAATAATCCTTATCACTTCTAGGCCGGCTAGCTTACCAGCTTCTCTTGTCGCTTGGCGTTGCCGATCATTAAAGTAGGCAGGAACGGTGAGCACTGCTTTAGAAATCGAGCCTCCAAAGTATTCCTCTGCGATTTCTTTAAGCTCTAACAAGATCATACTGCTGATCTCAGGTATCGCATAGCTACGCTGGTTGATCTTCACCATTACCTCACCTTGCTGACCTGCATGAGATTCAAAGCCTCTCGCCTCGAGTAGCTCTTGCGTCAGAGGCTCATCCCATCGTCGGCCAATTAAACGCTTCCCCGCCGTAATGGTATTAGTAGGGTTGGTGACCGCTTGTCTCTTGGCAAGTTGCCCTACGAGTCTTTTACCATCTTGGGTGATAGCGACGACTGAGGGAGTAATATTTGAACCTCCTCGTCCAGGAATCACGACAGATGTGTTCCCCTCAACGATGGAGACACAAGAGTTTGTTGTCCCTAAGTCGATGCCGATGATCCGCTCCATATGATGGCTCCTTATTAACAGATGGCTTTAATGATAACGCTTATTGAAACGAATCGCACGTGGTTCTGAAGGGTCAAGAGAGATCATTAGATGAGCGTAGTGCTTCGCTTCTTGGATCTGTTTTAGCGCTTCGTAACACTGGACGATAGCCCACATATATTCAAGGCTTAGCTCTTCCTTCTTATGCTGCTTTATGAGGAGAGGCAAAGCACGATCTACGCAGTCTAGCTCGATTGTCTCTTGACTAAGAGTCATTAACCGACGCTGATTGGGGCTGATCTCACACGCTTCGACCATTAGATCGATCGCAGCGAGTCGCTGTAGTTCATCATCGGCGGAGAGCATTACTTCGACTTCACTCCAGAGCCCGCTGGCTCGCTGATCGCTGATAAGAGCCTCTACTCTCTTGAGCGCGATCATATATTTCTTCTCTTGAGGGATGTACTCAACACAGAGTTTAAAATGATTGAGCGCTCGATTGAGTTGTCCCCTTCGCTCAGCCTGTTCACCAGCGATAAAGAAGGTTTTTGCTTGCGACTTGAGGTCGGCGCTATGCTTGGCTTCTGCGTTGTCTTGTCGCCGTTGATTATTCTTGGCGAGCCGCTCTCGGAGCATAGCTTTTCGGTCAGTGATCTCTTCTTGGGTTCGCTGATCGGTTGCAGGAGTAGGAGCGGAGGCAATACGTGACTTTAGAGGCGGCTTAATCCCTTTTGCCCTAGCAGATTCGACCCTAGAGCGCTGTACTTCTCGTTCAGTTTTTAGATGAGTGAGATAGGCGTGGTCACGGGCCGCGGTGACTCGGGCATAAGCAGCGCGGAACTCTCGCTCTTCAGTGAGCAACTTATAGGCCTGTTGACCGTACTCGAATACCATCTGGACATGCTCGGAAAAGTGACCTAAATCAATAGCGCTCACCTGATCAGGATGAAAACGTTTAGAGAAACGAAAAAATGCTCTTTTTAGACTTCGCTCATCTGCATCATGATTTAATTCAAAGAACTCGAAGTGATCGATCTTATGGAAGTGCTCAGCTAAGAAAATGACTTCTCGACGTTGAGCGACGGTCAGATTATTGCGTTGAAGTAAGACGTATCGATCAAATTGATAACGCCCATATCGTCCTAGACCTGGGAGACATAAGGGAGCAGCGGGAACCCCTCCCCATACGCCATACTCGGCGAGTAAAGTTAAGTCTTTGGCCTCTGCTTGATCAAACCACATGAGCAACCGATGAATAAGATAAATTTCAGTCTTGATGAACCGTTAACATAGTCAACGCTTGAGCAATATACAGTAACCGTGGTGGACTTCAATCATCAATCATCAATCAGGTTCAATAGATGATAAATACTTCCCTAAGTTTAGTTCTGAAGCTCTCTAAGAGCGATCAAACCCTCATGTTAATCCTCTAAGAGATGGAGGTTGGCCTCGATGCTAACAGTCGGACTCAACATCTGCGCGACTGAACAATAACGCTCCAGCGAGAGATCGATCGCGCGTTGTGCCTGTCGTTCACTCAACCCTGGGCCACTGAGCTCAAAAGAGAGCAGAATGCGGGTGAAGACCGCTGGTACACTCTCAGCCCTCTCTCCATGAGCGGTGATCACCGCATGGGTCAGCGAACCTCTCCCCTTACGAATAATGTGCAAAACATCCATCGCAGCGCATCCCGCTAATCCAAAGAGTACCATCTCCATAGGTCTCGGCCCTTTATCGAGTCCTCCGAGTTGAGGAGAGCCATCGAGGATAAGTTGGTGCCCCTCTTCATTGGTGGCGAGGAATGCTGCGCCTTCTCCTTGATATGTGAGGGTGATGTTCATGTAACGTCCTTTTTAGATGCAGGCTCTCGAGAAGGGGTCGCCTTTACCCAAAGAGTATTGAAGAGCCTTATAGTAAGCTCTGACGACCTCGCTCCATCGCCGCCGAGAAGTCCTTAATCGCTTGGTCGAGCCCACGAATCATAGCTCGAGCGCTTAAACTTTGATCGACATGAACCTCAGAGACTTGAGTGACTCGACACAGCTGCTCAGCGGCGCTGAGGTTTATTCCTCCATTAACCGCAACTCTTAAACCAAATCGGCGGGCCATCACCGCAGCGTCCATCAGTTGACTAAAATGAGCACGGCGAGCATCACCAGCACTACTTGAGGTGATCGCGTGAGTTGAGAAGACTACGGTGTCAATGTCGAGTCGTTGTAAGCGCTTGATTAAATCCACTTTAGGCTCTATCTGAGCGGCGACCTCAATGTCGGCATCTCTCAATTGGCCGATGGTGGCGCGAAGTTCGTCACTGAGATGATAAGCGTCAAGACCCCCAACAACTGTGGGACCAACCCAGCGGGGGGGGATCAAAGTGACTCGATCGAGCTTGAGCTCATAACTTAAACGACGTAAGTCGGCATCCGGGGAGACTCGTAAGTTAACTTTTATATTGAGCTCCTCAGACCAACGCTTCATGGTGATCACGGCTTGCTCATACCAGTCTTCTCTAGCGCTGATGGAGAGCCCACTAGCGCCAGCCCATTCGGCGACGAGCCCTAAAGCGTTTAAACTAGGCTCAGCGGAGCCATGTTGTGTTTTAAAAGCGAGGATGCTATCCATCCCCAAATGTAGCTCAGCGTTCATCTTCGCTCACTTCCTCAACGATCTTGAATCTCTTTGGCCATCAACCCGCTGATCTGCTCAACAAGTTCATTCACTTTACTCAGATCTTCTCCCTCTACCATCACTCGAGCCATCTTCTGAGTCCCTGAGTATCGGACTAAAACTCGTCCTCGATCAGCTAAGAAAGCCTCAGCATTTTCGATGCATGCACGAGTTTTGGGCAGAGAGGAGAGAGGAGGCTTACCGCTCACCTCAAAGCTCTTTAGCGCTTGAGGAAAGTGAGACATCTCAGCGCCAAGTTCACTCAGCGATCGATTCTCAGTCACGATGACGCCTAGCATAGAGAGAGCGGTCACTAGACCATCCCCTGTAGTCGCGATATCACGGAGGATAGTATGTCCAGATTGCTCACCGCCAAGATTGGCATTCAGCGCTCTCATTTTAGCGACAACATACCGGTCTCCTACTTGAACTCTCTCCACGTTTACTTTTGATCGTTTCAAGGACACCTCTAGTCCTAGATTACTCATCACAGTAGTCACGACGCTACCCCCCTTTAGGGTACCTGCAGTCGACATCGACCGTCCGAGGACCGCTAGTATTTGGTCACCATCGAGAATATTCTGATGCTCATCGACGAGGATACAACGATCGGCATCACCATCTAAGGCGATACCGAGATCAGCGCCTTCAGCGCCGACTCTCTCGACAAGAGCATCGGTATGTGTGGCTCCGCAGAGATGATTAATGTTAATCCCATTGGGATCAACAGCCATAGGGATTACTTCTGCACCGAGCTCTTCCAATACTTGAGGAGCGACCCGGTAAGCAGCGCCATTAGCGCAGTCAATCACTACCTTTAGACCGCTTAGCGAGATGCTCTTAGGGAGCGCTTGTTTAGCCATCACATTATAACGACCGATGGCATCAGAGATCCTTGCAGCTCGTCCTATTTCATGACCAATTGGGCGATGACGATTTAAATCAACGCTCCCATGCCAATGATGGGGTAAAATATGACCTGTGTGGTCAGTCGAGGAGTGAAGCGTCATTTGGTCACAGCTCTCTCCGACCATCAGCCTCTCAATCATTAACTCTTCTTCATCGGGGAGCTTGTAGCCATCTCGTGCGAAGATTTTTACGCCGTTATCCTCAAAGGGGTTATGTGAGGCCGAAATCATTAACCCCGCGTCTGCTCGTCTGCTCTGGGTTAGCATCGCGACACCTGGTGTCGGTAAAGGACCCGCTAAGAAGACGTCTACTCCTGCTGAGCACAACCCGGCGACGAGCGCGTTCTCAATGAGATAACCAGAGACTCTCGTATCTTTACCGATCACTACTTGAGGCCTGGCCCGACCGCGGGGGAGGCCTCTTTGGTATAACAAATAGCCGACCGCTCTACCAAGTTGAAGCGCTACCTCAGCGCTCATCGCTCCTTCATTCGCTCGGCCTCGCATCCCATCTGTTCCGAAGAGCTGTCTCGTCATAATACCCATCTCCTCCTCTTATCCTTTGTTGCTCTCAGCTGATCTCAATATTTCAAGGTGTCTCAAGACTTCAAGGTGTCTTTATACACCTTAAGAGCGCTGATCGAGTTTATGTTGATTACGTAGTCGTTACACGAGACCATTCTCGGAGAGTCGTCGAGAGAGGAATTCGATAGCAGTCAGTCCCAGTCCTTCAATCTCTTGGTCGCCACTGTGCCTCCCTAGGGGGATCAATCGTGCGTCGGGTCGAGGATGCATAAAGAAAGGCATCGATAGGCGCGCTTCAGTGCTCTCACCAGGCGGATTAACGACGCGATGTGTGGTCGCCGGTAAAGCCCCACCCGTGATCACATTCATCATATCACCGGTGTCTAGAATAATCGCACCGGCTGGGGGGACGATGTCTAGCCAATCACCTTGGCGAGTGAGCAGCTGCAGCCCCGGTTGAGTCGCTGCTGGCAAGAGGGTAAGGAGATTAATGTCTTCATGAGCAGCCGCCCTTACACTCCCTGCTTCACGGCTTTGAAAGCGCTCAAGCTCTGGATAGTTGAGCACTCTTAGGACGCTGTTTCCCTCTGAGGCGAGGGCGTCGAGCGCGCCATCGGGGATCTCTAGATAGTGCTCAATGACCCGCAACATTTGATGGGCGAGCTGATCCATGGCTGAGTAGAGAGTCAACATTGATGATTGGAACTCTGGCACCTCTCTTGGAAAGAGGTTGCTCTTCATTACACCAGTGGCTCGATAAGTGTGATCATCGCTGAGCTCTCTGCCGATGTGCCAAAACTCCTTTAAGTCACCAAGAGATTGCCCCTTAGCCCTCTCCATTAAGAGAGGAGTGTAACCTCGCTGGCGTCCTCCCTCTACATCTTCATATCGACGTTTTTGCGCTTCAGTGAGATGAAAGGCGAGACGGGCGGCTTGATAAGCCTCTTCTAGACAGCGTTGATCAACGCCATGACTACTTAAGCTCACAAACCCCCAACGCCTTAGGGAGTCACCGATGCTCTGGACGTTATCAACACACTCTTGATAATGTGGGTGATCAGTGTCTAATAGACGGTCTAAATATTGACCTAGGGAGTCACTGAGCTCAACTAGCGGTACTTGATCAACCATATACTCGTCTCTCTGTCTACGATGCTCTAGTATAGAGATACACCGTTGTTACCGTGAGACGAGAGATCTTGCAAGTGTTACGATACTTCAGGCCCTCATGGAGAGAGAGTGTGGCCATTTAATTGGTCATCCGCTGATACTTCTTTTACTGAGCGAATAAGTCAGCCATTTCCTCATTGAGGCTACCTCGTTGTGCATATCGCTTTTGATAGCCCTTAGCTTTCAGTTTACGCATTGTGCTATCTGAGGTCATATAACGAAGTTTACCAAAGATCTGCCTCTCAGGCCCCCACGCTCTATCAAAGCGACCTAAACACCAAAATATCCCCGAATAACTGTTAGGGTCTCGTCCATCGAGTGCATATTTATTGTTTAGGTGAATGAGGTTCTCTAAGGCGGCGCGAGGACTCTCGCTCCACTCATAGATCTTCTTGCCCCACAACATTCGGACATAGTTATGGATACGACCTTCCTCAACTAATTGATTTTGAGCAGCGTTCCATAATGGATCATGGGTCTGTGAAGACTCAAACTGTTCTAGAGAATAAACATACGGTCGATTATCATCTTGATGGGTCGTTAGCGTCTTTAGCGCCCATTCAGGGAGTGAGTCATATTGATCGTAGTCATCTGGCCGATGAAAGCAGAAAGCGAAACCAAGCTCACGCCAAGTGATGAGCTCATCGATAAAGGCCTCTACAGCCTTAGAGGCGCCCCACCACCCTTCACGAGATCCACTTGGCTTAGGGGCGACTTGCTCAGGTGACCATTCGCAGCTCTCGAAGGCTAACTGAGCGATATGATGAACGGAGATATGACCAAAATGGATATGAGCGGACAGACCGCTAGCCGCTCCACCTTCTAAAGCGTTTCGATCGTAATGATACCTCGGTAGGCGAGACTCAATAAACATTCGCACACGTGACTCTGCGCAGTCCGCTCCTCCTTCATCAGCTGGGGTCACGCTTTGATCGATGGGTAAGCGCTCTATACCTCCATTAAGAAGATCATCAATATTAGCGATAGACCACTGATCGAGGGCCGCCTCAGGGATTTTTGCTCCTTTCGCAGTAGCGCTCATCTTGAGGGGATCAACCACAGGGAAGTGCTCAGGGGCAAAAAACGGTAAGAGCGTTTTTTGAAGATGCCTTCTGAAGCTCGCCGCGGTCGTAAAGACTCGACCAGAAGACCTCAATGGCAAGAGGCCATTACTGTCCACTTTCTCGAAAAGAACTTCAGCTCTTTGGGCGGCGCTTGAGGTCATTTTAGGAATAAAATAGCAGGGGTACTCATCGGTGATGACGAGACAAGCGCTCTGGGCGAGTTTATGGAGTAAGCCTCTCCCTTCTCCCTCACTGCTCTCTACGTAAGGGAAATAGGTAGCGCTCAAGCGCTCGGCATGCGCTTGATTATCCCTCATTCCCTCGATGATAAAGCGGTGAAAACGGGCGCTCGCCCATGGATAAGCGACTCGTAAGGGCTCAAAAATCAGAACGGGTTTATCGAGTTTTGCGCTCCATTCTACCGCCCTTTGGAGCGCAAAGTTCCACTTGAGTCTTCGCTGAGCGACCATCCAATAGAGAATATACTCTCCGCTCTGGTTGAGCTCTCCTTGATTCAAAGATGATACTCGGATGTTAGGTACAGGCCTCAACATGACTATTCCCTCCTCTGAATGGTCGATCAGACTTCAAAGACACCTAAGCGACTTGTTATTAAGGCGGTTTCACTAGGCATTAATCATCTTTGAACAAGCTATTGATTCAGCTCATGACATTAAGTCGCACAGGTCTCTAAATCTGTTGATCATTATGATGAATCTTTAGGAGAGACGAGCTAAGGTGAGTCATCGCAGAGCCGATAACGTGGAGTCTACATCCACTCTCTTGATGAGATAAGACTCTCGATGACGAAGATCGACCAAAGGAGACATCGCAGTGAGAGCTGACCAAGAGAACTCAACCGCAAGCCAAGAGAGCATACCAAAGAGTATGAAAGCGATTAACCCCATGACACTCGCTGAAGTGGAGACATTAATGACCGAGGAAGCCGCGGTCTCAGAGTTGATTTCACGAGCTCGTCAAGCGTCAGAGAGATGGAGTGAGATCTCTCTCAAAGAGCGTTCACGCCAACTGATACGACTTGGAGAGAGGATCACTCAAGAGCGGGATGTCGGCGCCCGACTCATCGCTGAAGAGACCGGACGTGCCCTCAGCCTCGCTGCTCTCTCTGAGCTTAATACTGTTCAAAGTTTTATTAAGGCTGCGATAAGTGAAGCTCGGATCGCTTTGAAGGAAACGAAAGTGAAGCTCTCTCCCCTCGATTTCCCGGGTAAGTCAGCGATCGTTGAGCAAGTGCCCCGAGGAGTCATCGGGATTATCGCTCCATGGAACTATCCCGTCAGCAATTTCTACAAATCATTGTTTCCTGCTCTACTCTCAGGAAATGCGGTGGTCATGAAGCCTTCAGAGCACACTCCACGAGTGGGGGCTTGGCTCGCTGATCTCGCCACAGAGGTCCTCGGTGAAGATCTCGTACTCTGTGTTCAAGGGGGGGCTAGCGTAGGTCGAGCGCTTGTTGAGGGCGGAGTGGACAGCGTGGTATTTACCGGCTCCGTAGCCACAGGGAGAGCGGTCGCAGCGCTCGCGGCTCATCAGTTGATCCCTTGTTCATTAGAGCTCGGGGGCAAGGACGCTGCTTTGGTGCTCGCTGATGCTGACTTAGATCGGACCGCCTTAGGCATCGCTCAATGGTCAATGTTTAACAGCGGTCAAGATTGCTCTAGTATTGAGAGGCTTTATGTGATGGATCGCATCGCCGATTCCTTCATCGAGCGCCTGAATACGGTGATCTCTCACCTGACATATCACGGAGATGGTAGATTAAAGCCAGAAGAAGAGGCTGATATAGGACCGCTCCAGACAGCGGAGCAGTTAGCTGTGGTAAACAAGCATGTTGGTCAGGCGGTTGCTGAAGGGGCATTGGTGCTTTGCGGAGGGAAGCCTAGTGGAGTGGGATATGGATTTCAGCCTACTCTCCTAGATCGGTGCGTTGAGGGTATGTTGGTGACCGAAGAGGAGACCTTTGGCCCAGTCATCGCGGTGATTAGGGTGCATACGGTTGATGAGGCGATCGAGCGTATCAACCGCTCACGGTATGGGTTGAATGGTAGCGTGTGGACGTCGAATATCGCCGTAGGGCGAGCGATCGCTAAGCGATTAGATGTCGGTATCGCGCTTGTTAACAATCACTCTTTCACCGGCTCTCTCCCGCAAATGCCATGGACGGGTGTGAAAGAAACCGGCTACGGTGTAGCCTCTTCTCGTTGGGCATATCACACTTTCGTTCGTCCTCGTACCATCGTCCTTGATAAGAATAAGGATCCAGACCCTTTCTGGTTTCCTGTCGATGAGAGCTATCAGCGATTTGTGGAGGCTGTTGCGCTCAAGAATCTTGGAGGTGGCATTGGTGTACTCTTTCGTCTTATTGGTCTTTTGGGGAAGCGAATTAAGGCGACCAAGTCTTTACTTCACCCAACAGAGGATGATCGATGAAGGTCTATAAGGTATGCCCTAGATCAGAGTGGTTAAACGCTGAAGAGCGCGGCAGGTTTGAGGGCTCAGCGGTCGACCAAGGAGATGGTTTTATTCATCTCTCATCCGCTGGTCAGCTCGCTGAGACACTACGACTCCACTTCAGGGGTCAAGGAGATCTCGTCTTGGTCGAGTTTCTAGAGGATGAACTGCCTAACTTAGTGTGGGAGCCTTCACGAAACGGCCAACTATTCCCTCATCTTTATGGTGCTTTACCTCTCGATAAAGTCACTCACGAATGGAGGCTAGAGCTTAGCGTAGAGGGCATTCCTCTCTTACCGTGGTGAGTTATCTTCCATGAAGGGGATTTAACAGGGAACGCTCAAATTTTTTGTTTTAGCTGAGACGAGATTCTTCTCGTCGTTGGTAGAGAGTGAGCCCCTCTAGCAAGGTAAAGAGGAATAGACCAATCAAACCGATATGCCAAAGCTCTCGGCGTTGTCCGAGCGCTCTCATAGTGGTCGGTGTGGATCGCTCTGCTGTCTCAGAGGAGTCTGCCTGATCGATCTCGTGTCGCTGCAAGTCACTCTCGCTGACGTCAAGGTGTACGACAAAGCGTCTGATCACTTGCTCGGTGTCTGTGAGATCGGCGCTCTGTTGAGACATGGAGCCCTTGACGACATCGTTAGCGGTCGTGATCTGATAGTGGCCGAGATGGGGAAGTGGAGGGCTGACCCAGCCACGTCGACGCTGAGAAGCATCGTTGGAGGCTACCCGCTGCGAGGCTCGGGTTAAGTTGAGGCGTCGTCCGTTCGGAGAGATCGCAGAGAATGGGCCTTCCCCGCTTAATTCCAAAGTGAGTCGTTCAGACAAGGCTTTGGAGAGGACCGCCCCGCTCACCTCTCTGTTTAGATATCTTATCGTCTCGGCAGCGAGTGGCACAAAGTCGGGTCTGATGACCAAGTCTCCCCACTCTCGATCTATGGGGCCAGCCCAAAGAACGACGCGGCCTTCACCGACTTGTCGAGTCATAATGTAGGGGCTCCCCTCATTCAAGGTGACCACTGTCTCAGTGAGTGGAGAGGGTTGGGGGTCAAATAGGAAATATTGATTAATGGCAGCGAGCGCGAGGCTACTTCGTTGTGGATCATCGAAGGGGGCGAGGAGACTGTGAGCCTTAAAATCAGTTAATCGAGCCACCCCTCGCTCTTCTACTGCGGCAGCGTCTCCTGCTCGTCTCATCCCTCTTAAAGGACGTGGGAGGAGCCCTTTGAGCGATCTGTTCCACGCCTCTACATCAGCACGTGCGCCAGGGGTGAGCCACAACCCTCCTCCGGCTTGAAGATGGGAGGTAAGCTGCTGTCCTAATCTCTCGCTAGGTCGAGGAATATTCGCTAGCATGATAAGGTCAAATCCCTCCAATACCTCATCCTTCAAGTCGACGGCGATCATCGGCCGAGATTGGAGACTGACCTGAGTCCCTCCTAAAACGTTCGGTGCGAGCGCTCGCTCTAGATAGAAAAGCTCATCTTGGTGTGGTGTCGGCCTGGGATCCCCATTGAGAGCGAGGAGTTTAGTAGGAGGTCTAGATTCGATCCAAAATGGCCATTGATCATCTATCTTTAGTGGGTCTGGGGCGAGTTTAACCCAGCCTCTCTTAGCGACGGTCTTAGCGACAGTCTCTGAGAGGCCCTCACCGATATTGGTTTGATTAGGGTTTTCACTCTGCTGAGGGGTGACTCTGAAATAAAGACGTTTGATCGCTCGTTCATTGGGCTTGAGGCTGAGGAAACCTCGAACGAGCACCTCTCCTTCAAGCTCCACCCAGATGGGCCACAAAGTCATCGCCTCTTCGCTGAAATTAGCCACCTCGACCTCGACCCGCCACTGGTCTCGTCCCATCTGTGGCGCTGGAGAGAGAATGACATCAGTGATCGCATGATTAGCGAGTTCAACGCGTTGCTTAGGACTTAAGATAGGCCTTTCTGCGTCATTCATCGGCGCTTCAATATCGCTGAGTTGAGCTCTCAATTCAGCGGTAAGGTCGATATGAACAACTTTTACTTCGCCAAGGGATGGGGGGGCAGAAGAGATGGTATTAAACATCTGAGCGGGTGTACTGAGAACGGTGATCTGCTTGCGCTCTGTGACCGGTCGCTCTCTCAATATTCTGTAGGCTAGAGTAAAGGCGTCCGCGAGGTCAGTGGTATGATGAGTGTCTCGGAGACCTCGAACGCCTTCTCTGAGGAGCTGATGATCAGCGCTGAGTCCTTGAGTGAGGCTCCGAGTCTCTTCGCCCATCACGATCACCGTAGCGGGTCCCTTGGTTTCAGAGAGCGCTCTCAGAGCGTGACCACGGGCGATATCTAATAGAGTTCTACGATCTTGAGTACCGATTTCATAGCTCATTGGGTAGCTCGTATCGTAGAGGATCACATGGGCGCCCTCAACGGGATCAGCGCTCGAGTGCAGAGGCGTATCATCTGCACTATTAGGTGACCACATTGGCTTAGAGAGTGCCATCGCTAGCGCAGCGAAGAGGAGCATTCTCAAAGAGAGCAACAGCCACTGTTTCATCTTCAAGCGACGAGCGGTCTTTCGATAGGCTCTTCGAAGAAATTCCATCGCCGGGAAGACAACGGGCTTGGCTTCTTTACGGTTTAATAGGTGAAGAATGGGGGGAATGGCGATCGCCAATAAACCAAAGAGCATGAGAGGAGCGAGGAAGGTCATGTAGCGCTCTCCAATATTTTGAGCAGAGTATGCTCTAAGTTGAGATCACTTCGGCACAAGCAATACCGAGCCCCCGTAGCTCTCACTGAGCGTTCTAAGGTCTCTTGAAAACGACCCAATTCATCGAGATAGGCCCTGCGAACCCCGGTGGGGTCTATTTTTATAGGCTCTTCTCCTTCCAAACCTTCAAAGAGAGAGAGCTCATCAAAGGGGAACTCGATCTCATAGGGGTCGAGGACATGAAGGAAGATCACTTGATAACCATGGCGCTTAAGACCGGTGACCGCGTCGACAAAGTAACCAGCATCATTGTCATCGTTAAGATCAAACCCATCAGAGATGATAAAGATCACTCCTCGGGGTGGGATCCTGCTGGGGAGACTCAATAAAGCCTCGCGAGCATCTGTGTCTGGTGACCAAGGCTGTGAGTCTAGCTCTCTGATGATCCGCCAAAATTGATCTCGTCGACTATTCGCGGGGAGTAAATGCTGTACTCGTTCAGCGAAAGTGATCAGACCGACCGCTTCTCCTTGCTGAAGAAGAGTCCAGCTCAATACCGCGCCGAGTTGAGCAGCGAAAGCACCCTTGCTATGTTGTCCACCGCCTCGATAGTTCATCGACATTGATCGATCAAGACTCACAAAAGCTCGCAGATTAGTCTCGGCCACATATTGTTTAATGACATAACGGTCACTCTTAGCGTAAGCACGCCAGTCCAAGTGCTTTAAGTCATCCCCAGGGACATAATCTCGGTGCTGAGCGAAGTCTAGACTCGCCCCTTGGCGTGGACTCCTGTGATTCCCGCTGAGGGTTCCCTCGACGATTCCGCTCAGGTTGAGTCGTCCCCCAAGGAGGGCAGAGACTCGCTGAATCTCATGGATATCTACTCCGAGAGAGCTTACGGATGCTCGCTCCTCAGTCACGCTGTAACTCCTCGATGAGCGCGGCGACAACATCTCCGGAGGTGATGCCTTCAGCCTCCGCTTGATAGTTAGTCAAGACGCGGTGAGTGAGCACAGCAGGTGCTAGGGCTTTCACATCTTCACGACTCGCGTGGAGTCGACCATTGAGAAGGGCGCGAGCTTTAGCGGCTAATATCAAACTCTGACCAGCACGTGGTCCCGCCCCCCAGCGGACGAGGCGTCTCACTTGCTCTGTCGCTAGTGGATCATCGGGTCGAGTCGCTCTGGTGAGTCTTACCGCGTAGGATACGACCTCATCAGCCGCTGGTAGTTCTCTAACTAAAGCCTGATAAGCGATGAGCTCTTCTAGCGATATAGCCGATTCAACCTTGGATTCTTGAGGTCTCGTGGTGCGCTTGACGACTTCTAACTCTTCCTCGAGTGAGGGATAGCCGACTTGGATCATGAGCATGAAACGGTCGAGCTGGGCTTCGGGAAGCTGATACGTTCCCTCTTGCTCGACTGGGTTTTGAGTCGCGAAGACTAAGAAGGGTTTCGCTAGAGTATAGGTCCTCCCAGAGGCAGTGATCTCACGTTCCTGCATCGCTTGCAACAAGGCCGCTTGAGTCTTGGGAGGGGTTCGGTTGAGCTCATCGGCCAAGAGGAGGTTGGTAAAGACCGGTCCCTCAAGGAACTCGAATCGACGAGACCCGGTCTCGGGGTCTTCTCTGAGGATGTCGGTACCTGTTATATCGCTCGGCATGAGGTCCGGGGTAAATTGGATACGATTAAACTCCAAGCCTAGAGCTTGAGCCGTTGTGCTCACTAAGAGCGTCTTCGCGAGTCCAGGTACACCGACAAAAATACAGTGTCCCTGGGCGAAGAGAGCGATGAGGCTCTGCTCTACTACCTGCTCCTGCCCCACAATGACTTGCGCGACTTGAGAGAGGATATTTTGATAGGCTTTCGCTGCTCTCTGAGCGAGCTCTGTCTTGTTAGTTTTTAGTGATTGATCGGTCATATCTTGATCCACCTCTCTGCTAGAGTGAGTAAATATCATGAAATAATGTAGTGAGTTAGGTCGTCTACGGAGCAGCTTGTAAGAGCTTGATCGCTCGCTGGGCTCTCTCCGCTTTAGAGTGTTCTCCAAGTTCACGATAGAGCTTAAAGAGAGCTTGATGAGGAAGTGGATGGAAAGGGTTAATCCCGACCGCTTCTTCGAAAGACATTACCGCTCGCTCTAACTCTTGGAGAGCGATATAGGATCTCCCAAGATTAATATATGTGGTGAGGTAAGTAGGGTAATAATCTTTGACTCGTTGAAGAGCGGAGGGAACGTCGACGGGTCTCTCTAACTCTAAGAGGCTCTCCGCTAAGCCATTTTGGACGACGAGGTGTCCATCACCTCCTTTATCTCTCGCTTTTTGATATTCACGGAGCGCCGCATAGTATCGTCCTCGAGCGCGCAATAGCTCACCGAGGTGAGCCCAATCTTTGATCTCTTTCTCTTCAATACTATCGTACTCTGCCTCTGGTTCTCCCTCATCTCCGGGTCGCTTGAACTTGAGAGATCTCTGAACTAGACCGGGATAGCGTTGAAAACCTTCAGTCTTCATCGCCGCGAGCCACTCTGACCAGACCCCATCAAGGTCGAGTCCATAACTCTCGAGGAGAGCGTGGTCCATATCGAGACCCTTCTTGAGATTCTGTAGAAGCGCGCGAAGCTGTGAGTAGCCACCTCGTTTATAAAGAAAATCGATCACTAAATGTACCTCAGCGAAGGCTAGACTCGCAGCCTCTTGACTCGGAAGTTTAGCCATCGAAGGGTGCATCTGATCAAAAGTGATCAGCTGTCCTGAGTCAAGAGAGCGAGCGAGCAAGTCTTCTTGAGGAGGCGCGAGATGCCGATCTGGTTGGCTGCGCCAGCGGATTTCCTGAAACTTCGCGATACCTTCATGAAGCCAAATCGGTACAGTATTAGCGCTGTATTTGGTGACATAATAGTGAACAAACTCATGAGCGACGGTATCTCTCCACCCATATCCCCTCACCAACCCTCTGGGGCTCGTAAACATGAGCCGGTTATATTTGCAGAGGGCGATTGTTCCGCTGGTCTCGATATCTTCTTCGGTAAGGCTGCTCACTTTAGCGAGATAGTCTGCAGTAGGATAGATCTCCACTACGACTCTCCCGGGAGGGGTGTATTGAAAATCTTCACTGAGCGCTTTATCTGTCGCTTGCAGTACTTCCATTAAGTAGGGAACCAGGAGCTGATCCTCTTTGAAATAGCGTAGGAGGAAGCGTCCATCTTCAGAGCGAGCCTCGCTCATCTGTCCTAGGTGCTTTAAAGTATCTCGGGCGGTGTTAATAAGTTCGGAAGCTCTATTCTCAAAGCTAGGATCGGCGATGATCGCCGCTTCAAACCGATCAACAGCCTCTTTGTAGTCACCTGTCATAAAGGCCAGCCTCCCCTCGAGCAAGTCGATCACTGGTCCATGAACACCACTTGACTTGAGCGCGAGCAGAACTGAGCGAGCCTCTTCCGTCTGCCAAGCACTGATCAAATCATTGACCTGACGGGTAGATTGAGCGGAAGAAGAGAGAGGGGGAGATAATATAAACCACATCAATATGACTTGGATCGATCTCATCATGATGAACACCTTTGCTCAGACATCGGTTCGCAGTGGTTGGAAGTTTTAACGTACCAAAGAGTCATAATAAGCCTTCACTTGATCATCATAACCGCGAGCCGGTTTCGCTTTCATGGCGTCGAGCAGCTCTTCGCGCATTGATCGAGGACCACGCTCATTCTGCTCGGGGACTTCAACTCGTTCGGTCGATGAGCGACCTCTAGAGCCTGGCCTTTGTTGTCCGCCAGGCTTTTGACCCTCTCCCCCCGGTTTTTGACCTTGTTGAGGCTGTTTAGCTTGTTGGAGCCCTTTCATCACTTGTTGAAGCGCGTCACTCACTTGCTGTTGACCACCGAGTCCTCTGCCCGGCTTAGACTCTTTAAGTTGACGTTCTGCCTCGCTCGATCCACGCTGAGCTTGATCGAATGGTTCGGTGGGAACTTGATTGAGACTTGGAATCTTTTCTCGTCGTTGAGCGAGTCTAGAGCGGAGTTTCTCTAGTCTCTGCGATATATCAGACTGACGTCGCGCCAAGCCATCTTTCGCTGAGCTCTGAGGCTCTCCAGACTGTGCAGATTGAGGTTTGCCAGACTGTGCAGATTGAGGTTTGCCAGACTGTGCAGATTGAGGTTTGCCAGACTGTGCAGATTGAGGTTTGCCAGACTGTGCAGATTGAGGTTGTGCTTGTTCAGCCTCTGATCTCGCTTGACGCTCTTTAGCTTCATCTCGCGCTGCTTGAGCTTGAGCTTCGCGCTCTTGAGCATGTTGAGCCCTCTCTGCCAAACTTGATTTAATCTCCCGAAGCTCCTCGGCGACCTCAGCGCTTAAGCGCTTTGCTTCTTTGAGTTCTTCTTGACTGGGGGAGAGGACTCTTCGATCTCGACGACCGTAGTTAACACTTTGGTCAAGTCGTTGGAGACGAGCAAACTCGCTCTCTCCTCTCTCCGCAGCGTCTATTCCTTCCTCGAGCATCTGCTGATCAAGAGCTCGATTGAGATCATCGGCCGCCTTGCGTGCATCAGCGCGCACTCGTTCAACATAGCGACCGTTTCGACTGAGTTTTAGCTCCTTCTCAATCTCTTTAATGCGAGCAGCTTTGGCTTTAAGATCTCGAAGTTTGTCTTGGTTCTCTGTGAGTGTATCTTTAACTTCTTGATCGATCGCATGTTGCTGGGACTGCGTGTCTTGTTTAAGCTCTTCTTGTGCCTTTATTAGGTCTCTTGTGCTGTCCATCAGCTCGCTGAGTGCTTGCTCAAGTTCGGGGTTCGTTTGACGATGAAGCTCTTCCATATCTTCCTGTAATTGCTGTGACATCTCTTCAAGAGCGTTGGAGAGCTCATCGAGCGCTTTCATCGCCTCCTCGATATTTCCTTTCTCGAGGAGCTGCTCGATGGAGTTGACCTGTGATTCACTCTCCTTGAGGCTATCGGCGACCTCATCAGTCTTCATACCGTCCAAATTTAAAAATTCTGCGGGGAGCTTCTTCTGAAGTTTCGCCATCATCTCTCGCATCGCCCGCATCTTCTGCTTAAAGCGTTGAAGCTCTCTCATGATGCGTGCTTTAAGTGACTCGCTTGGCTGATCTTTATACATTTGCATCAAGTCTTTAATATGAGCTCGAGAGACTTTGAGTTCATCGGCGAGTTTAGACATCTCTTCAAGCGCCATGCGAGCAACCATCGCCTCAATGATAATGATGATTCCTTCATGGGCGAGCTCCACAGGGGCGCTCTTTGCTTCAATACGCTTGATCTCTTGACGAGTGACCGGTTGAGCCTCCCCTTGACGTTCTGAATCTTCGGCGAGCTGTCCATTCATTCGCCGTCCCTCATCGCCTAAACTGCTCTCCAACTTCATAAGATGGTTGGTGAAGGTTAAGTAGATCTCTCTAGGCGTCAATTCATCTTCAGCGAGTTGCTGAATCAGGAGATTGAGAGACTCTTGGGCGCTCACTGATTTTTGTCGAGCGTTTACCCAACGCATAAGGAGAGCCTCTAGGGTAAGCGGCATTTCATGTGCAGGCATATAAGCCATTTCTAAACGAGTCGCGAGACATTCGACTTGCACTTCTAAGTGCTCACGGAGCTGATCGAGTAGCTTACGATGAGCCCATTCAGGTGAGTCTACCTCTAGATAAATAATCTCTGAGGTCGACTTTTGACTCCCTAGAGGCTCCGCTCTCTGATCAGCCACCTCAGCCCACAGCGCGATGCGGTCTCCTCCTTGAGCTTGGATGACTCTCAAATCTACGAGATCTTCAGCGCTCCAACGGGTCCCCTTAACGCCATTAAGCGGTAAGGCTTCAGCGTTCTCCATATCAGAGGCTAAGGCGATATACAGGTTCGCGTCTCCTAAGCCGTAGTCATCTTTGGCATTGAGTTTCACTTTGAGGTCTTTGGCGGGGTCTACTCGCTCACCACTGACAGGATGGGTGATCTTTACACTAGGCGGGCGATCAAGGGTAGCGACGACTCTCCTCTGAGCGGCTTCTCTCCATTCCACGCCCTCTTTATCTGTGAGTGAGATATTCCATTTAAAGTGGCTATGGACGACTAGTTTGGCAGTGACCGACCGCTTATTGATAGAAAGAGGAATCACTTGATTGTGATCTTCACTCTCGGGGCGTGGGTCTTGATCGATGATAAGAGAAGTTGACTCCTCTCCTGCATCTTTTGAGCTTTGATCTACAGAGGGGCGATTTCCTTTTATCCACAGTTTCGCGGAGCGCGCTTGGCGACTGAGCGTAGCCTCAATGATGACTTCGCTCCCCTCTAAGGCTTCAAAATCTCCACTCCCTCCTTCGAGAAATGTAGGCGGTAAACCTGTGTATTGAGGAGGGGTGATCGTGAGTTTAATATCACCGATAAGTGGTGTATAGGCGAGCTTTTGAGTGAGACGTTCCGGCGATTCTTTAACGAGCTCTAACACTGAGCTGAGCTGGTCACCATAAGCGACGATGACCCCCAGAGATAGGCAGCTAGTGAGGGCGGTGGCGATCGCGCCTATTCTCATTACATGCAGAGGGACCCATGTGGTCACTGGCGTTGTGTAGAGATGTTCTTTGACATGATCGCCGAGCGCTTCGATCACTTGAGGGTCACCGAGACTCGGATCTCTCTCTGCGCTAAGGACAGTGAGTAAGGCATCATTCAATGTTGGGTCATGGCGCTCTATATAAGTCGAGATCCAAGACCGTTTGGAGACAGTCAAGAGCCAATAGAGTGAGAGGACACAGGGGAGTAAGACTGTGACCCCTCCGAGTCCTATCAACACTTGTACTACAAGCTCGCCACGCCACCCTTCGATAACTACCCAAGCGAGCAAGAGAGTCGCGATCATGGAGGCGCTGAGGATCACCATTAGGGCGTTGAGGGATCTGAACCCCCATAAGGCTAAGCTCACGGTTTGGAGACGTTTATATATTGATTCAACGGTCTTGGTCATCGTTCCTCTGCGCGATATACTCTCGGGGGAGGGCTTATAATTCGCTTGCTTCTTTTGTGGAGTGTTGGTGACTTAACTTGAAGCCTTGTGGTAGAGATATGTCAACGGAGACTGCTCAATCTATAACATCTTTAAAGCGGCATGATCTAAACATGCAGCTGAAACATTGAACGTCAACAAGGTTTCATAACCAAAACCTTCCTAAAACTTACAAATAGTATAAAGAGGAGCCCAATGGTCAAGCGTCGTAAAAGAGGAACAGATCACAGAGAAGCAGATAACCTCGCGATCAGAAAGTGTTTAAATGGCGATAAAAGCGCTTTTAGAGAGCTTGTTGACCGTCATCAACGTCGAGGAATATCTATCGCTTATGGGTATGTACACAGCTATGACGACGCTCAAGATATGGTACAAGAAGCCTTTGTACGGTCTTATAAGGGGTTAGATCGCTTCGAGCCTGGGAGCTCTTTTTCGGCTTGGTTTGGTAAAATAGTGATCAATGTTTGCATCGATCATTACCGAAAACAAAAAAAACGAAATGCGGTTGAATACGACGATACCTATATACGAAGTGACACCAACGCTGAGTTCTCCTTCGTCGGGTCAACTCACGATTTAGAACCCCATCACAGAAGCGAACAAGTAGAGCTTCAAGAAGCCTTAGAGCAGGCATTAAGTAAGTTATCTGAGAAACATAGAACGGTGATCGTACTTCGAGAGATCGATGATCTCAGCTATGAAGAGATCGCTGATACTATGCAGTGTAACTTAGGGACGGTGATGAGCCGTCTACATCATGCCCGGAAAAAGCTTCAAGAAGCCCTACGACCTTTCCTTAAGGCTTCAGGTGAACTCTATCTTGCCGATCAGGCAGGTGAGGGGGTTGGCACTAAACGAACTTCCTCCCCTACCCACTCAATAGAGACAGAGATCGATACGGAGAAATAGCATGAAACAGAATAACGATTACGATGAGATTACCTTCGCGCTATTTTATGATGGAGAGCTTGATCGCGAAGAGGAAGCCGACTTTATGGAGGCTCTTGATAGCGATTCAGCATTGCGTGAACATTATGAATCATGGGCTGAGCTTGGCCATCGTGTGCATGATCACTTTGAAGCTCTTGAGGCATCATATGACCTAGATCGCTTCACAGACCAGGTGATGGAGGGGCTCCCAAATGTTTCCCCATGGACATCGAGTCGCTCTACCGAAGCTATCGTTGAAGAGTCTAGCGGAGCCTCATGGTGGCGAACATGGATGGCGCCGATGATGATTGGAGCTGTGAGTGCAGCGGCTATTCTAGTGATCGCTCAGTCACTTACCCAGGTTCAATCGACAACGACTCGCTCGACAGTCTTGATCAATTATCCAGAACAAGATGATAAAGCGCAAGAGTCACCGGTGATTTGGTTGGTCGATGAGGAAGAGAGTGAAGAAGATGACAACTTTGACCCAAGCTCTGGATCAGATGAAGATGACATTTAGCGATAATAAAGAGCTAGAGATAGCCTCGTACATTAAGGGTAAGCGAGGGAGCAAGATGAAGCACCTTCTGAGAATGATGAGTCTCGCTCTCTTGAGCGCTACCTTATTTGTTAGCCAGTCTTGGGCTGATCACTCGATCACTGTAGAAGTGATACGAGCGAGTCATGGAGACTCTCCTCTCTTAAGTCAGAATCTAAAGAAAGTAGAGAAGAGGCTCACAGCGACCTTTAAGACATTTAATCGTTTTCAATCTGTGGACTCAAAACGATTCTCACTCACCTCAAGAGCAGAGCATATCTTTCATATCGCTGATGGTTTAGATGTTAAACTAAAACTTCTTAATCGAAGAAAACGAGATATCGACCTATTAGTTCAGATCCCTCAAAGATCGGTGAAACATACTGTTAAAGCGAAACTTGGCAGGCTTTTCTTTGAGGCGATTAAGTGGCGAGGAGAAGTCTATTTATTAGCGATTCGTCCCCTCTGAAGACTGAACCGCTGAGGACTCGATATCAATCGACGTGATTCCCTAAACTCTCAACGACGATTATCGTGGGGGGAAACGCATATTTTACGTGACTTTGTATGCGCTATCTTACAGTGTAAATTTGCGTATATAGTCATTTATTGTGCACTCAGAGGTGATCAAGATGCTACAGGCCATGAGAGAGCGATATAGGGAAGTAAGTTTTGTGGTGGTCATTACCCTCACTCTCGGGCTCTTCTCCTTACATGCGATTTTCATCAAAGGCGATAAGCTACATACTTTGGTCCAAGAGCGTAATTTTGAGATAGAGCGGCTCCAATCATATGATGTGATGCTCTCCGCTGAGATTAGCGCCCTTCGAGCAGAGATCTCAGAGCTGAAGACTGATTCAGAGGAGACCTCATTGATCGCCCGAACATTGTTGGGCATGGTGGATAGAGATGAGGTGATCTATCAGCTGAATCAAGACCACCTTGGAGATTGATCTTTGGCGACTCCCCAATCCACAACCAACCACACGAGTGATTCCAAATCGAATGGAACTAAAGTGCAGAGAGCCCTTCATTGGTTCCAGTATGTCTCTAAGGGTGGTCTGCCGCTACTTTTAAGCGTGATGAGCGCCTTATTATTGATCTTTGGTGCTCTAGGATTAAACCTCAGTACTTTACTACTCTTGGTATCCATCACTTATGTTTTATATCTCTACAGCGCTCCCATTATCAAGTATCCCAAGGGGGAGATCAGTGAGGTCATCCTGCTCACTCTTCCTCTCTTATGGGTGACGAGTCTATGGGTGATCGCTGCTAGCTTTAGCTTTGCGATCGATGGGGTTACTCCCATCTCTGCTTTTATTTATGGTCTGGTGCTAAGCCTCGTCCCTCGCTTCATGATTCCCATCTTGTTCCTCGTGACAATCTGCTTTGAGCTCTCATTGATCATTCGGTATCAGCTGAGCCTGTCATCAGCCATCTTTCACCTCGCTGCTCACTTACTCAGCGCCTTAACATTACCGAGACGCATTACACCTCAGTGGGTGATTAGGTCGCTTTATCCCCGTCTTTTAGATATTGATGAGCTTCCTCTTAAAGATCGATTCTTTGACCCTTCTAAGTTTAGAGCATCTCATGATCGGGTGTCTAACGTCTCTATTTCTAGAGAGAGGTCAGGCGCTCCTCTTAACCCAAATCCTAATCTTACCAGTGATGGATTAGAGTGGGATTCCTCACCGATTCGTTCAGATGACTCTCTTTCAGTTTCCTCTTCTTCCTCATCGATAAGAACTGATCTTGATGAGAAAGCTGAGAATATAGCTCAAGAGAGCGGTCTCGGATCCGAGAGAACAGCGCTTAGTCTCTCTCGCTCAGTCACTCCTATGGTAGGTAATGTGACAAGTCTGTTGAAGAGCTATTCGCCCATTCAGGGTGAGCTTGAGATTGAGGCTGCGGTGAGAGCTCATAATGACCAAGCGATCGATTTCATTAACCGCTCGTTAAAAGTCCATTTAGAGCTTTTACGACAACAGCTCCATGTAGAGACCGCTGTTTTGGTATGGCTCCGACCCGAAGGAGAGCGTCTTGAGATACGGGCGGTGGAGACGATTAGGGATGAGTGGACTCACACCCAGTTTGACAGGCGATACGGTATTCTAGACGAGGCTTTAACAGAGCCACTCTCTTTCAATGATCCGATCGAAGCGCATTGTTTGGTCCCATACTATGATGAGAGCCTCACTATTGGAGGTCTCTTGAGCTACCCTATATTCATGTCGGATCGGGATCACGCTGATGGCATCGTCTTGGTCGATCGGGGGTCAAATGAGTCATGGGATCAGACAGATAGAGCAACCCTGAGAATCGTCGCTGAGAAGATCGCTCTCGATATAGAGACTAGTCGACTGATTCGCCAAGTCGCCTTCGATGGCGGGCAAGTCGAGAGGCTATGTTACAGCCTTCGCTTATTAAATGAGTCTTTTACGCTCTCAGAGGTTGCTGATTGTGCAGTCACTGGTGTTGGGAGTTATCATGGGTTTGAGTCAGCGACTTTTTTCTCTGTTGCCGAAGGAGAGGGATTGAGGTTAGTAGCGCGTTGGATCGACCCCAAGCTGCAGCGTCAATACCACTCTCAACCTAGCCTAGATGTTGGCTCATTTATCGTTTGGTCTAATCTACCGATCTTTGAATCCTTGAGCGAAGGAGAAGAGCTCTCTACTCTTACCCGACCCATTTCTCCCTCTGACTACCTGCCGGTTGAAGACTTTCCTCTCTTGTTGGCGAAGTCAGCGGTCGCGATGCCGCTTAAGGACTCTCAAACTGACGGGGTATTGGGACTCCTCATCCTGACCGCTTCTCATGACGAGATGATTCAACAGAGGCATATGGCCGCGCTTAATCTCCTCTTTGAGCAGGTCACGGTTAAGCTCTCTTCAATTAGCGCTCATGATCGCTTACGAGAGATGGCGTTGTGTGATGGGTTGACAGGGTTGAAAAATCATATGACCTTTCAGTCGCAAGCGACGGAGATGCTTCGAAGAGCAGAGCGCGATCAGCAGCCCCTCACCATCGTTCTGATTGATATTGACCATTTTAAGTCGGTTAACGACACTTATGGGCATCCCTTTGGAGATGAAGTCCTCAAGCGGGTGGCTCTCACTCTTGAGAGGCAGGTAAGAGATGTCGACCTCGTCGCCCGCTATGGTGGCGAAGAGTTCTCCATGGTACTTCACGCGACTGATCTAGATCAGGCCTTGGTCAGTATCGAGCGAGTTCGTCAAAGCGTAGAGAACCTGACCTTTAGTTATGAAGGAGAAGAGGTTCGAGTGACGATCTCCGTCGGGCTCGCTTGCTATCCATTGGACTCACGTGAGAAAGATCGCTTGATCGACAAAGCAGATAAAGCCCTTTACCAATCAAAGAGAAACGGTAGAAACCAACTGACCGCGTGGAGAACGATCGCTCCTGAACAGCGTGACTCCTCAGTAGGATGGACACGGCATCCTAGCGCCTTTGTTCCTCAATATATAGATGAAGATCAAGCGATTTCTTCAGTCCTCATCTCTCCTGTTGCGCTCGGCGATCAAGGGGGTGGGCTCCCCTTTGACTTAGAGGAGATGGTTCCTATGACTTCTCTTGAGCCTCAAGCTGTGAATGATGGTCGTGCAGATACTCAACATGATATGATCACCAAAGATTAGATATAGCCCTATATAAATATAAGAGACAGAGATGTGAGGTCTTAGGATGAAATGTGCTGTGATCGGTGGAGGCTCATGGGGGACCGCGCTCGCCTCCGTTTTAGCCAGTAAAGGTGAGGTTATCCTTTGGGCGAGGGATCCGAAGGTGGTGCGAAGCGTCAATGAAGACCACCGGAACTGTAAATATCAGAGCGATCTCAGACTATCAGATAACATAAAAGCGACTTCCTCATTGGAGACGGCGATCAAGGGGTCAGATTTAGTCATTATGGTCGTTCCAAGCCATGTGATGAGAGTGATCGCTACTGAATGCGCGCCTCACCTCAAGCGAGGCGCCATCGTGGTGAGCGCTTCTAAAGGAATAGAGAACAAGAGTCTTATGACTATGGAGGAGGTGTTAGCGGCTTCTCTCCCACGTAGTTTTAGGGGAGATCTGGCTTTCTTATCAGGTCCGAGCTTTGCGCGAGAGACCATCGAGCAGCAGGCGACGGCGGTCACTGTCGCCTCACGCTTTCCAGATGTCGCTGCCGAGATCCAACGAGTGATGACGACCTCATACTTTAGGATCTACACTACTGAGGATGTCACCGGCGTTGAGTTGGGGGGGGCGCTCAAGAATATTATTGCGATCGCCTCAGGAGTCGCTGATGGCTTGGGTTTAGGTCACAATTCTAGAGCGGCCTTAATCACTAGAGGAGTGGCTGAGATCACTAGGTTGGCTGTTAAAATGGGAGCAAATCCGCTCACGCTCTCCGGGTTGTCGGGGATGGGAGATCTAATTCTCACTTGCACTGGGGGCTTATCAAGAAACCGACGAGTCGGGATAGAGCTTGGTAAGGGACGCTCCTTGGAAGAGATTATTGCGGAGATGAATGAAGTCGCCGAAGGGATCAAGACCTCAAAGAGCGCTTATGAGCTCTCGATGAAAGAGGGGGTTGATATGCCGATTACTAGGGAAGTATATCACATGCTTTATGAAAACAAAGTCCCGCTTCGCTCTCTCAGAGATCTAATGACGAGAGACCTTAAAGGGGAACGAGACCATTAATTAGGGGTGGAGATTACAATTTACAGATGAGTAGTCTATTCTGTCAATTAGCGTTCAAGAGCCTTCAAGTTACCTTAAATGTCATGGCTCTACTTAGCTCAAGTCAAAGAGGATGGTGAGCATATGAGGTCGTTTCGGATCACATGGATGAGAGATCGTCAATATCTAAGGGCTCTAGTGACTCTTAGCTTGCTAGGGCAGCTTTACCTTTTATCCACTCATGCTGAGGCTCAACGTGTAGTCAGCATCGACCAAGCTGATGCTTTCCCGAGCGCCTATGATCTTTATTCGGAGAATGACCCATGGCGAGAGCTAAAGCTCGCAGCAGAACAAGAGATGGGTTTGTATTTGGTTGAGCCTCCTCGCCGTCACGCCTCAGAGATCACAGATTATAGCGGGAATCATCTACATTTTCATGTGTGGAGACCCCTTACCGAGACCAAGCAAGCGTTATGGTCTAGCGGCGTAGAGTGGTTAGTCTTTGGTCGAATTAAATACTCAAGAGGGGCACAACAACTGTTCTCTGATCTCCCCGATTTAAATAGAATAACGCTCTCTCTTCATGAGGTTATTCGCCCTAAAAAGAAGGGGAGACGTCGCTCAAAGAAGCCGGACAAAGTGCATACTTACCTAACCCTTAGCCTCACTCGTAAAGACTTTGAACGCCTCGATTTAGAGAGGGTGAGATCATGCTCAAGGGTCCTAGATTGTGATCAAAAGGTGCGTAGAATGTTTAGTCTCGTCAAATTCAACTCACGTTATATTAAACGGAGGTCGAGATGACCGCTCGGATAGAGTCAGAAGAGATCGATAGGCTTAAAAGAGAGAGACGATGGAGTGAACTCAGCGTCCTCTACGCTCAACTTAGCGGTCAAGAGTCTCGTCTAGATCAACGCTTGTTTTACGATTGGGAGAGGGCGACGCTACTCGCTACAGAGCTTGGAGACCCCGCGGGGGCGATCGAAGTCTTGCGAGATGCTACTCTGTTGGGGGGACCTATAGAGGTGATCGCTCCCCAGATTGAGGCTATCAGGCAAGCCGCCAATGATCGCTTAGATGCTCAGAATAGTGCTCTAGACGCTTTCAAAGCTCTACTTAAGCATAGCGCTCTCTCACGGATGACTGTGGAGATACAAAAGTGGTCTCGAGAGACCGAGAGCGTCATCGGGAGACTCACTCCGAAAGCTCCATCGAAACTTCCAAGTAGGAGTGCCGAAGGGGCTGGACCTCCTCCCAAAAGTGCGGCTGGGTTACTCCTGCCATTCGGTTCTAATCAGCGTCTCCAAACATCGCAGAGAGGTATAGAACCTGAAACAGAGCTCTCCCATGAAGATGAGCTTGACGCTTCATTGCTCGAGGAAATAGATATCGTTGAAGAGGCGCTAGTCTCCCCTCTAGGTTTAGGGCCTCAACCGACGATAGTGGAGAGCCATAGCGGAGAACAGAAAATTAAGAATCACTTGACCCATGAGGCCTCATTACGAGAGCCCATGAGATGGATGAATGACATCAGATCACTCGCGGAGCTTAGATCGCTGAGCTCAGCGGAGAGAAGAGAGTATGAGCCTTTGTTATGGCAGGCGGCTTCTCAAGGTTCTCAGTGGAGACTGTGGGTACAGATCTTCGAGACCTATTTCCTCACAGAGACCGCCGAGGGTGTAATCAACATCGATAGAGCCTTTAAATTAGCCTCTATCTTGGAGCTCCAACTTAATGACTATGATCGCTCGATAGAGCTCTATACGTTGATTTTAGATCATGATCAAATCCATG
Source organism: uncultured bacterium (assembly GCA_943788935.1). Classification (GTDB taxonomy): domain Bacteria; phylum Myxococcota_A; class Bradymonadia; order UBA7976; family VGTA01; genus CAKZRU01. The sequence goes on from CALSSE010000007.1 coordinate 397,148, forward strand.
ATGAGGCCTTTGACAGGTTGCGAACTCTCTTAAAGTCTCAGTCTCGTTGGGATGATCTAGGTAAGTTACTCTTAAACTTCTCTACTCAAACGGCTCATAGAGGCTTGGCTCAGTGGAATAAAGAGGCCCGCTTTGAGATGTGTTTAGAAGCAGGAGATTGCTATGCTCAACATCTTAAAAACTATGCCAAAGCAATCACCGCCTGGTTTCAAGCACTAGAGGTCAACCCAGAGAGCAAACAGATCTTTGTTCGCTTGGTAGAGGTCTACCAAAAGAGTCAAAAATGGTCGGCATGTATCAAAGTCCTCCGTAAGCTCTCTACTCTAGAAGAAGACCCAACCAAGGCAGCGTTTCATTTATATAGTATCGGTCAGATACAACGAGATCATCTACGAGACCAATATTTAGCGGTGCGTAGTTTTGATGAAGCGCTCGATCTCGACCCACACTTCGTCAAAGCTTTTCAAGCGATCGATGATACTCTAGAGAGTGTTGAGATTGATCAGAGCCTAATCGAGCGGCGAGACCGATATTATCGCAAGATGCTTATCAGAGCTGTTGAGCATGAATTTGAACCTTCACTGATCGCTGAGTTAGCGCTACAGGTAGGTTCTATTAATGGTGATATCCTAGGGCGTTGGGGTGAGGCTAGACGTGCTTTTGAACTCGTACTTGAATATGAGTCTATGAGAGATGAGGCGCACTTGGGCTTAGTAGAGTCAATCGCTCAAACCGAAGGGGCTGCAGCAGCAGTTCCGCTTGCCTTTTCATGGGTCAGGAGGTCCCCGCAACAACCATTAGCTTACCTGTCACTCTTTGAACGCTCGATGCAAGCGAGGAGGTGGGATCAAGCGTGGTGTGCGGCGATTACATTAGATGCCATAGGCCATGTTACGCCTGATGTATCACGACACTTAGAAGCGGGGAGGGAGCTTCTCGGTTCCCAACTGCAAAGGAATTTGAGCGCCGAGGGATGGAGACTCTTGGAGTGGTCCGGCTTTGAGTGGGGGGGCGATGGGGACGAATGGGGAGTGATGATCGCTGCGTTGGGAACCTCTATTCTTAACAGATGTGGAGTCACCGCCAAGAGCTTAGGGCTTCACCCTAAGCGTGATCAGATCGTGGATGATGAGTCTTCAGTGATCTCTAGAGTCGCCGGTTACATTTGTCGTAGTCTCAACTTGGTCATGCCGGCTCTTTGGTTAAGTAGCGCTCTAAATGAGCGTTTAATGTCACCGGTTCATTCGCAAGGTCGTCTTGGATTGGTGCTTAATCGAGAAGTGATTTCTAGACTCTCAGTAGAGGAGCTCGCTTGTACTCTGACCGTTGGTTTGGTGCTCACTCAATCAACGACTTTTTTGACTCTATTACCTCAACGAGAAGAGGTCTTTCGTGACCTTGAATCTGCGCTGGGCGACCTCGGTTATGTGATGAGTGAGGAGAGAGCCATTAAGTCACTCAGCAAACGAGGGCAAGAGATACAGCAGCAGATCAGATCGCTCTCACCGACGGCGCTCAAGGAACTAAAATCCATGGTCGAGCGTTTACCTAGCGATCGATCATCTTGGCAGATCGCCATCGAGCAAACCGCATATCGAGCCTCTCTATTGATCTGTGGTGATACTCGTCTAGTGGATATGTTGATGAGAGGTCTCCCTAGCGTCAGTAAAGATAGTGAGCAGGAGCGTCGATTTAAGTTGATGCTGTTTAGCGTCTCTCCTCCTTACTTAAAGTTAAGAGAGCTGCTTGGGTTGAGCTGGGTAGAGTCTTAAACGAGCGCTTTGAGCTCAGTAGTTTATCTCTCTCCAACCTATTTCTTGGTGAGCACGATGAAGCGTACACCACGCTCACTTTTCACGTGAAGTAAGAGGCTCCCCCGAGCTTTAGAGACTGCTCTCTTGAAAGACTTGATATTTCGGACCGCTCGTTGATTAACGCTGAGGATCACTTGTCCTGCTCGTAGACCAGCTTTTTCAGCCGGACTATTAGCAGCGACATCAGAGATTAATACACCCGAACGTCCCTTGAGCTTGAGTTTCGATCTGATCGCTCGAGTGAGTTCTTGTATCTCTAGACCATACTCATCCTTAGAATCGCTTTGAGCAGATTTAGATCGCTGAGTAGATTCAGGGTTGGCGTTGAGCGCTCCGATTTTCACCTTAATGTCTCGCTCCTTGCCGTCACGAAATATCTTGAGTTTAACAACGCTCTGCGGTTCGGTAAGAGAGATACGATTTCTGAACATCGCAGCGGTAGAGACCGGTCTCTGGTCAAGCTCGACGACGATGTCTCCTGCATGTAAACCACTTCGGTCAGCGGGGGAGTCAGGGACAATATCAGCGATGAGGACCCCTCGTTTATCACTCACCCCAAATCGCTGAGCGATTTCAGGGGTCAGCTCCTGAATATAAGCCCCAATCCTCCCTCTACGTACTTCACCGAATGCGATGAGCTGATCTTTAATTTTCAACGCCATATTAATAGGGATCGCGAAGCCAATTCCCATATATCCACCGCTTCGGCTATAAATCGCGGTATTAATGCCGATGACTTGTCCATCGATATTAAGAAGAGGGCCTCCGGAATTACCGGGGTTGATCGCTGCGTCGGTTTGGATAAATTCTTCATAGTCAGTGATTCCCATACCCGCTCGACCAGTGGCGCTGACCACACCCACTGTGAGGGTGGCAGATAAGCCAAAAGGATTACCAACAGCGAGGACCCATTCCCCGATTTCGAGTTGACTTGAGTCACCGATGGTGAGCTCTGGTAAGCTCTCTTCATCGACCTTGATCACCGCTACATCTGATTTGTCATCAGCCCCGATCAATTTAGCTTTAAGCGAGCGACCATCAGCGGTCTGGACTAAGATCTCGTCGGCGCCCCCCACTACATGATTATTGGTAAGGATATATCCATCTTCACTGATAATAAATCCAGACCCTTGACCTTGCTGCTCACCACCAGGCCGTTTTCGCCCGGGACGCTTACCCCCTCCTTGCGGTCCTGGGAAGCTAGGGCCAAAGAAGTGACGTAAAAACTCTTCTTCAAAAGAGCTCACCGCGGGGAGTTTAGAGCGCTTGATCACTTGTATAGAGACCACTGCAGGCATCGCGATTTTAGCCGCTTTAGTAAAGTCATTCGATCGAGCGCTCGCTTCTTGAGTGTTGAGACCAAGACATATCATCATGATGATAAAGGAAGGAGCGATTAAAACCCTTAATGAATGGGCTTTATGGAGATGAGAGCTGTTTCGTCGCCCACATGGCCGATCATGAGTTTGATGTATAGGAACTCGCGGTAATGACATAAGATCATGAGACATGACAAACCTCCGATGGTCGTTAATCTATATAAGTGAGTATCTCAGGCGGTGATGGTTGCTTGACTCAGAGCTTAAGCCTATCACCCGTTTACCATGAGGAAGAAATCAACTCTAGGCTCTCTATATTCCCGACGAGATCATATTTCTGACCCTTATCGCTTAAGAATATTGGGAGCGAATACCAATCCTTATCTCAGGGATTGATCCCCATATTGAGATAAGTAGAGAGGCTTAGACCAAAGAAATAGCTCTTGGTTTCAGGTGCATAGCTGTAGGATGTACTGAGTTGACCATCTCCACCTCCGAGGCCGACTAAGGCGATCCCTCCGCTCCATTGTTGTGATGGAGATTCATTGATCAGGCTTAAGTCATTGACATTAGGGCTCATCACCGAGAGCTCGTCATCTCGTCGTTGGCGATAGAGGTATCCGAAGCGAAACACTAAAGCGTCGCTCAACATTAACTCGGCACCGGCTCGATAATGGTTTTCGGATACTGAGAGCTGTCGTAGGTAATCGAGATTGACAGAGAGTCGTTGAGTGGAGAGACCTAAACCACCACCGAGTGAACGTCTGTCCTCTTCAAGAAGCTCAACACCGACCGCTCCTACACTGACGGCACTTGATAGCTGTAACAGCAGTCCAGCATTAAGATCGAAGCCATCTCTCTCTGTTCTCTCATCATAAATATAGCGTGCTGATGCGCCCATGAGTAATAGGCTGCTACTTAGCTTTGACACGGGTAGAGAGAATCCGACTTGTGCGTCATGGCCGCTAGCTTCTCCACTTTTCATCAGTGCCTGATACCCGAGTCCAAGAGCGAGACGATCACGAGAGTAACGGGTCTGAGAATCCACTACATTTATTCCCAATAAATTCGCCCCCTCTGAAGTGCGAAAGTAATTGGCATCAACCGCATAGGATGCACCAGCGCTCATGCCTGCTGGATTAAGGATTAAGGCTGAGTTCGCCCGTGCTCCTCCGATCCCAGCATGACCCATCGCCGCAACTCTTGGAGTGGTGAGCCCTACTCCCTGGGCGTTAGCGGACTCGCTCATTAGGCAGAGGATGATTGAGCACACAAACAGAGATGACGAATAGTATAGTGGAGTGCTCCATGCGCCTTTAAGTCTCACTATGGGTACATACGCATTCATCACAGCTCCTTATTAAAATAGGCTGAGAGGTCTAGGAAGACCCCTCCATAGCCACCTCATAGCAGAAGATCAACAGGAGGTCAGTCTAATTACTGAATCTGCTTTGAGAGGAGACCTTGAAAGAGCGCCTTATAGAGCTCAGCGAGTTGTTGGTCCTTACCCGCATAGTTTTCTTGTGTGGGGAAGTGTACCGAGATCACTAGCTCAAGTCCTTGGTCAACGATCGTCTCCCCTTCTTCATTGAAGACAGGGAGACAGGCGTAGTCAGTGTGAACAATCTCACCTCCTCGAGAGAAGCCTAGGCCGAGCTTTGAGAAGATTCGCCATTGTCCTTGGGTATTGTCATCGATCAGGGAGATATTGACTGCCTCTTGAGCGTAGACAGAGGGGTCCGACTCCATCCCTTGAGGGGTCTGTTGGTCATAGCGCTTTGAGTTCTCTGATCCATAGAGCAGGACTTTAATGTCATCCCAAGTGCTATATTCAAGTCTCGTCGTTGGGTCTTCTCGATACATCACTAGCCGCTTTAACGCTTCGGCGAGAGTATGGGTTGAGAGAAGGTTAGTTTTGATCCAACCTTGATCTTGAGGGACATCTACAGTGAGCTCATTTTGGTTGTTAAAGGTGAAACCTAGAGGAGGGGCTTTCGCACCATAGTTTGCTCCAAAAATCTCCTCTTCTGGTCTATTCAACCAGCGGTCATGAATGAGCTGGTTTGCGAAACTTCGTCCACCAACATCATGAAACCAATACATTAGGCCATTAGAAGTATATTCGCGTTCATCATAGCTGTGAACAATAGATACGAGATCTCCTAAAGGCACATCCCCGATAAGCGCGTCGAGTCCGATCGCTCCCTCAGAATGATAGCGTATGCTCTCTGAGGCATTAAGGATCCCTAAGAATTTGGAGGAGCTCCATGTTTGGACGACCTCATCGTGTCGACCATTACTGAGGTAGCGATAATAGGGAACACCATCAACCCTCTTAATCAAAATAACAGTCACTGAGGCTTCAGCAGGGAAGAGGGCGGCGAGGCTCTGATCAAAAGAGATCTCCGCACCATCTCGGCTCGCTCTAGTATATCCTTCTAATGAGCGAGAGTCTTCAGCGCTGCTAATCACCGGACAAATAAAGTCTCGATCACGGTTTGAGGGGAGTCGTTTACGACATCGGGTGTCATCTAAGTATTCAAGATAATAATTTGGATAAGGGCCGCAGCTCTCATCCGACTTATGAAAAGGTTCTCTGATGCTATTAATGCCGACCTCTCTGTTACTCATTAAGTCTTCAGGTTGCTCGGTACAACCACTAAAGTGCAAAGCACTGAGCAGTGTGAGTAGAGAGAGTGTGAGTAGAGAGAATGTGTTTAAACTGTCTATTACAGATCGCATATTAACCTCATTTAATATCGTCGGCACCTGTCATGTTCTGATGCCACAGAGATGTCAACTAAATGACGACTAATCACAGTATATTTAGCTGTGTAGTAGAGTAACTTACTGATTAAAGTTAAACCTCTTAGGTGACAAGGAGTCAAATGCTTAGTTCAAACTTTATTCACGTTTTGATGAATGGTGATTGAGGTAAAAGATGAAGTGATGAACCTTAAGGCTTTGTCTATTCGTCGATCAAGGTTATAAACGGCTCAGCTCTTTATGATTCACACCCTGAGTCTATCAGGTACACAGGTCGAGGATGATGTGAGAAGGCTGAACAGAAAGATCTATATTCATGATGAGGTCAGTGACCAACTCGAGCGTGATCACCGTGACATCGCTCCCCGGTTCGCTATGCTCTGTCGTCAACTTGGAGTGAGCGAGTGGATTCGTTTTAAGCCTACTAAAGGAGAGAATGATGGGTGGCGCAGGAGCCCATTAGGTGGAACAGGGGGGAGCCACTATTATATGTGGTGGTTGGCCGCGGGAGCCGGGCCTGGCAAGGCTCTCGCCCTAGAAGGACAAGACATCGCCATCCGCGCTATTCGTCACCATGACCTCACCGATAAACGACTGCTCCATGGTGACCTCGATGACTATTGGGAGTTCTCATTCGTCGAAGAGCTAGATGATGAACAAGTCCTTGAGCAGCCGTGGACAGAAGATCAGCAGAGCTATATCTCTCAACGAGAAGACTGTCAGGTGTTGATCGGTCCCCCAGGGTCGGGCAAGACCTCAAGTTTATGGAGAGCCCTCGAGGTGGCACTTCTAGAGTCCCGCACCCTTAGTAACCGTCAAGATAAATGCCGAGCGCTATATATCACTTGGTCACAAAGACTCGCTGAGAGCGCGGAACAATACTTTTCTATTATGGCTCCCCATGAGGTTGAGGTGTTTGATCTCACTGGCCTCTTCTCCAGAGCGCTCTCTAAAGATCTCACTCGGATAGGGCTGAAGGGGTCTCGTTTAAGTTTACTCTCTGCGATCGAGAGGCTCACTAAAAAGTATAACTTAAAGAAGAGAGCTCTCGCTCGACCACATCGATTTTATGACTTAATCCGTGCTTGGGTGATCGGGCGAGGGCCATGGTCAGGGAAGCGGGTCGGTAATAGCAAAGTGGATAATGAGCAGGAACGCCTGATTCAAGAAGAATTCGACGAGGCATTGGCACTTTTCGAGGCGCTCGATCTCGATCGTTGCTCCCTCGATCGGCTTTTTCCTGAGCTGAGCGCCGCCGAACAGGTCCTTGAGCTCCATGCGCTTGAGGGGAGAGTCGGGGAGGGGTACCAATTCGTAGTGATCGATGAGGTACAAGACCTCACTCCTCTAGAGTTGGCTGGTGCTTTAAAGATCGCTAAGAGCTGGTCGACTGACCAACCGAGACTCTATCTCGCTGGTGATGAAGGGCAAGTCGTTCGCCCTACTTTCTTTGAGTTTTCAGAGCTAAATGATCAGCTGTTCGCTCAAGGCTATCATCCTCAGAGCACCACTCTCGCTTCTAATTTACGCTCACCCAAGGTAATCGCTGATAGCGTGATCAGAGCGAAGAGCTTCAACGGTCTCCTCCCCGCTAAATATAGGCCTGCTGATCAAGCGGTCCGACCCTCTGACTATGAGACTGAGGCGCTGCTCGCTTTGAGCTATTTCGATGACCAACGAGACCTTATCCGTCTCGTAGAGACGCTCTCCGCTAACCCGAATGTCTATTTTATAGAGCTCTATGAAGACTCTGAGCGCTTAGAGGCTGATTTAGGAATACATGGCCAGCTCACTCAGGTCTTTAATACGGCGGAAGCGGTTAAGGGTCTTGAGTTTGCTTCGGTGTGTATCGTGGGAGCTTCAGCCCTTATCGATGCCTTAGACCCTTATCGGGCCCAACAAGACCCACTCGCTTTCCGTCTCGATGTGAACCGTCTAAGAGTCGCTATGAGCAGAGCGGTAGAACACCTCATTTTCATTGAGCCTCGTCATAAAGTGCGTGATGAGCTACGAACATTAATTGGAGGACGTGCGGGCGGCGATGATTGGGAGAGAGCGAGCGCTTCGATAGAGTCATTCGATCTCCGTGAGGGCTGCGTAATCTCTCTCTCGGCGCTTGAAGAATTACTCTCCTCGAGGGACCTCTCCGTAGAAGAACGGGTTCAGGGCTTTATCAGTCGCGCTGAGCGACTCTTCTTTGACGAGCTACGAGCCGATGAGGCTTACGAAGACCTAGCGACAGCGATGGAGCTCGCTGAGCGTACAGGAGAAATCAGCGAAGAGCTGTTTAGTGCTCTAAGACAGCTACTAGCGCGGGTCGCCCTCACCGAGACTCTCCGTAAGCCAACACAGCGTCTACTCCAAGAATCACAGATCATGGGAGTTCTGTTAAGAGACGCGGTAAGAGCCGTGGGGGGAGACTCACTCTTAGAGTTGATGAGCGCCGCGAAGCTATGGTCAGAAGACGCGGCAGAGCTTAGAGATCTTCGCCGTATTTTTCACTCACTGACCAATCCTCATGTGATTCAGATTTCTTGGCTCACTCACCTCTTTAGTGAAACGAAGTATGCTCTCTTTGAGAAACTACACCAGATCGCTTCTCTAACAGAGACCGCGCTCACTGAAGTAGATGTGGTCTTGGAGGTTATGGGCTTCTCTACACAAGAGCAGCGCCGACTCTCATTGAGTTTTCGTCGCGATGCTTTCGATACTCTGATCGAGAATCAATGGTCAGACGCTGAGGCGATGTGGCAGGGTGTAGAGAGTGATGACGTCGAGGATCTATGGAGAGAAGCTCAGCTCCATGAGGCTCGTCAAGAATGGGTTGAAGCTGCGGAGCTTTATGAGCGTCTAAACTCTCCAGACTATGCCCTGAAGGCGTATCGTGAGGCAGGAGAGATTGAGCGCGCAGTCGGGCTCTTAGAGGGTCGTAGCTTCGAGGAACTCGAGTCTTGGTCGATGAGTGGATTAGAGCTACTCTCCGTCACGACTAGATATGTAAGACGCTACCCTCTCTCCACGGCCGAGCGAGCTACATTATTTCGCTATGGCGATGAAGAGATTAAGCGTCTCAGAGACGATCTCCTCGAAGATCAATCAAGCCTACGAGATCGTCAACTCGCCATAAGCGTCGAAGCGGATGTTCTCAAAGAAGAGCGAGCCCTTCTTGAGAGAGAGATCGAGCGGGTGCAAGGAGAGCGAGATCGACTAGAGATGAGAGAGTCGGCGCTTAAACGAAATGATCGCCGTTTAAAGCGAAATCAACCATTGACATCTGCTCTCCTCGATGTCGAGGCTGAGGTCACTGCTAGCGAGTTATTAAAGACAGGCTCAGAGTCTTCTTCTACAGGGTCAGAGTCTTCTGCCGACGAGAGAGCAGGGGACTTAGCTTGGACAGCAGGGTCTACTGAGAAAGACTTACTAGGTCACGGGGAGGATCACGGGGAGGATCACGGGTCAACTTCGTACGCTGAGACGATGGATGCCTTACCCGCTATCGGTTTTAGTAGCGCTTTAGAGGGTACATTTGCTGTAAGAATTAAACGTCTTACTGACAGAGCGAGCGCCCTCTCTATGAGAGAGCTTGAGTTACGACGAGTGGGTAATCAGTTGCGTTTAGACCAAGAGAAGCTAGAGGCGGGGAGGCGAGCGCTCCAGCGTCGCCAAGCTGAGCATGAAGAAGAGAGCCTAAGCATTAGCGAGCAGCGTCAGGGGATCGAGGTTCGACTTAGCGCAATGAATCAGCGAGAGGAGAGACTTAAAGGAGAAAGGGGAGAGCTCTCTGAGAGGCAGCGGAATTTAGTTGAGCGTGCGAATCTACTCGATGATCGAGATCGTGCATTGATCCTAGAACTTGAGACATTACACTCCGAAACTGAACGTGCTCAGCGAGCCCAAGCTCAGGCTGACGAGGCAAGCCGCAAGAGAATAGCGCTAGAGGAAGAGCTAAGACAGAGAGAAGAGCGTCTAGAAAGACGCATTGAAGACATAGAGCGACGAGAGCGGGAGCTTGAACAGAGGGAGGAGAGCGTGGAGGTTTATGGCCAATCCTTAAGTGGTTTCCACCCAGCGCTGATCAAAGATCGCAGAGATCAACCTCTTGACCAACAGGAGGAAATCTCTCAAGAGGAGTCTTCATCTTACATCCCTTCGATACCACAGGGCGATCTGGAGGAAGATGTCGACGATTGGTCTCCTCGTTACACATCAACAGCGATACAAGTCTTTACTGCTGATTTAGTTCATCATGAGCTAGAAGAGGATATAGAGGTCAATGACACCGAGCTAGAGATACCTGCCTTCAAGGATGAAGAGCATATCCCTTTACCACGATGGTTCGAGCAGAGTACGGCTTATCAACGTCAAGCGGGTGATGAAGTCGTAGATGATATAGAGGGGGTTCGTTTCGCCCTCAAATACTGCCCTGCAGGCTCATTCCTCATGGGATCCGCTCAAGGAGAGCCGGCTGAACACCCACAACATGAAGTGCAGCTTACCGCTCCCTTATTGATGGCGGAGAGCCTCATCACTCAACGTCTCTGGGCGATGGTTATGGGCCAGTCACCGAGTCGGTTCGTGGACCCTGATCGACCCGTAGAGAGAGTGAGCTGGATAGACGCTGCGCTTTTTTGTAATCGACTCAGCGCCCTCGGTGGTTTAACCCCTGTCTATCATATGGCCCCGGGACATCATGAGCAGATCATTTATCGAGCCAACTTTAGCGCTAGCGGTTATCGTTTACCCACAGAAGCGGAGTGGGAATATATCGCCCGAGCAGGGACTGATAACCTATTTGCTGGTAGTCAACGAGCGGCTGATGTCGCTTGGAGTAGTCGGAGCGCTAGAGGTTCTACACAGCCGGTGATGATGAAAGCGCCTAACGCGTGGGGTATATACGATTTATGTGGTAACGTCGCTGAGTGGTGCGCAGATATCTCAACCAGCTATGAGCATCGACCGAGAGTGATCATCGATCCCCTATTTGATGCTTCTCAAGGTGATCGAGTGATCCGAGGCGGTGCTTGGTCTTGCTCAGCTTATCTTTGTCGAGTGACAAGCAGGGGGAGCGCTCCTGCCCACTCAAGAGGGCCTGATATTGGGGTTAGAGTCTGTCGAAGGATGAGCTAATCGATCAGCCCTTCTAGAGCCTCTAACTTCTAGCCTCTAGCCTCTAGCCTCTAGCCTTTTTTAGCTTTTGGGTGCAAGCGGCGAAGCTGAGATTTTGGTTTAGGTGAATGCCTCTATAAGATCTCAGAGCGACGGCGAATGACAATCAAAGCGATCCCTAGCGCTAAGAAAAGCGCGGGAAGTGTAGGGGAGTGAGATTGTTGACAGCCCGAGACTGACTCTGCGCCCCCCTCTCCCATCTCCTCTAGTTCATCTACAGGAGGGATATCTTGGGTGAACTCGTTATCGGACGTAGGCTCACCAGTTTCCATGCCTGCTTCCTCTGCTCCTCCGTTTCCGATCGGAGGCTCGAGCTCTTCAGGCGGCGGAGGATCTGTCCAGTCTCCTACACATTGAGCGTCTCCATCCACATTGATTTCACAGCGTTCTCCTGGAGGACATTCGATATTTTCACATCCGTTAAACTCACAGTCTCCGTAAACGCAGACGTAACCCTCTTCACAGCTGACATCATCACAGGGAGATTCTGTACAAGAGCCATTGATACACTCTTCGCCCGCACCACAGACAATGTCTGAACAGGGGTTTCCTACACATTGACCATCGACACACTGCTCATCACCGGGGCAGCTGATGATACCGCAGCTATCGATGCAAACTCCATCTCTACAGAAGGAGTTCGCCTCACAGACGACTTCAGCGCATGGATCATTCTCACATCCGGCAGGACCACATCGCTGTCCCTCGGGGCAAGGAATCTCAAAGCAGGAGTCACGGCGACATTCCCCGAGATAACAAGCTTCATTGTCAGCGCAGGTGACCTCTTCGCAAGGATCGATACACTCTCCTCCACGACAGACTTGATCAGCGTTACATTCAGTCGTTTGACATGGATCTACACAGAAACCATCAACACAGACTTCCGCACCAAAACATTCATTAGAGTCGCAAGTATTGACGCATTCACCAGCGAAACAAGTTAAGTTCCCCTCACAAGGAGCGGACTCATCAACAACACCATCACAATCTTGATCAAGACCATCACAGACTTCAGCGAGAGAGTCTCCACAGAGGCCACATTGATTACGGGTACCTTCATCGATGAAACCATCACAATCGCTATCGATAAGATCACAAACTTCATCACTAGGCGAGCCGGCCGGATCACACGCTAGCTCTCCATCAACACAACGACTCAACCCAGTGGAACAGCTGCCCGGTTGGTCGGTGAAACATCTTTGGCCTTCATCGATCGTCATCTCGTCTAGTCGACCATCACAGTCATCATCCAACCCATTACAGAGTTCATCTTGAGCGGTAGTGAGAGGCTCGCAGATCACTCCTCCATCGACACAGCGTGGTATACCAACTCCACAAGACCCTCCACCCGGTACTTCACAGCGAGCGGAGAGTAATGGGTCTTCATCGACGATATTGTCGCAATCATTATCGATCCCATCACAGATCTCGGGTCCACTTGATCCAACACACATGTCACAAGCATCTCCCACACCATCACGATCATCATCAATTTGATCAGTATTACTGACCAACAGACAATTATCACAGACATCACCCACGCCATCCTCATCGAGATCAGATTGAGAAGGGTCAGGGACAGCGATACACAGGTCACAGGCGTTGCCTACACCATCTTGATCACCATCTGCTTGGTTGGGGTCAGCGACCTCAGGACAGACGTCACAGACATCACCGAAGCCGTCACTGTCTTGATCTGCTTGACTCCGGTCAGCCTCAGCGGGGCAATTGTCGCAGAGGTCACCTACACCGTCCCCATCGACGTCCTCTTGATCTGGATTAGGGAGATCGGGGCACACATCGCAGGCATCCCCTTGTCCATCGCCATCGGTGTCGAATTGGTTGGGGTCGGGGTTTTGAGGACAGGCGTCGCAGAGATCACCGATACCATCGTTATCTGCGTCGAGCTGATCAGGGTTAGGGAGCGCTGGGCAATTATCTTCGGCGTCACAGGCATCATCATTATCAGAATCAACACAGCCTCCTCCGACTGAGCGCTCCAAGACGAGCATGGCATAAGAGTGTGAGGCGATGCGGTTCCAAGAATTGAGATTCGATACAAAACGACCATTGACGTCTTGGAGTCCCATAAGAGTGTAGGCGTAATCATAGTACCAGCGGGGGAGCTCATGGATGCTATTATAGTATCCGGCGCCCTCCGGTCCTCGTCGAGTGACTCGTGGATCAGCGCTTGGATCTCTATGCAAGAGACGAACGTTAGCGCTTGGAGCAGCGTTACTGGGTAGAGTACCTAGATCTTGAGTGTCAAGGTTACCCGGGGCGGCGACCGCTCCCGAGTCCTCTAGGAAAGTATATGCCTTTGCCGATGACCACATGTAGTAGAGGTGGGCTTGGGGCCAGCTATTTCGGTAGGGCTCTATGGTTTGGTAGTTATAGCGAAGATAGAGCCACTTTAAATACTCTTGCACCGACTGTGAGTTGAGGTCATATCCACCGATGATCTGTGACCATAAGCCAGATGCGGTCTGCTGAAAACTAGGAGCATGAGTAGGGCTATATCCATGACCACGGCCATCGTTGGTTAAGTCTCCCGCAGTAGAGCGGGTTGCATAAGCATTCGCTGTGGTGCTGGTCATGGTATTTAGCTGTCCTAAGCGGACAGGGTCAACGAAGCGTTGGTCACTGAAAACCGCTCTAGCACCTGCGAGTCCGGCGACTACTAACTGGGTAGTACTAGAGTCAGTGCCCGGCCCAGAATACGCCCAATAACCATGGCTACCTTGTCCACTTCGCATCCGGTCAAAGATGTTATTGATCGCGGTGATTGCATCCGCTTGGCTGGGGCCTCCTGTTCTCGCATAGAGGGAGATCGCCATAAGGTCACCACCATCCCGATACGCTGAAAATGAAGCGTTGGTAGCTCGGTTGATGATGTAGGTTATTAGCGATTGGATCCTTACTTGATCTTCGGCAGTCGCGTTACCGTAACCTGCCGACGCTGCGTTTTGATCAGCGCTGACTCTTCTCTCCATAATCGATAGAGCGGCGAGTCCGAGAGCATTACGATCGGGACCGCTGAGGCCGGCGGGGTTATTGAAGACCCCTATAGAGTCGAGCCAAGAGATCCCATCATCGATCGCATCGGAGACATCCCGGCTAAAGTTAGTCACTTCAGCGTTAGCTCTTTGCTCATGACATACGCTGATGACACCCACCAAGCTGAGGGTAAGCATCATCGATAACGCTTTGGTAATAGCGGATGAATATCTACCGTATGAATCGATTACTGTTGTGTGTTCTTTTCGGTTTTGCATCGTTATAAGCCGCCTTCATTACCGAAGTGAGTCAAAGAGTTGTAGGTAAGAATACCTATACTCACTTTAGCGACTATCAGTGGGGTCGACCACTATATTTTATAACTATCTATCTAACTTATGGTTTAACACCCCACACAACCCTTGGGTTACCCCCATAATCATATCTTATTTTGGTCAGTGCGAAGCCGTACTGAATGAATAGCGACTCGGTCTGCGAGGTTTGATCAAAGCCGACCTCGACAAACAAAGCGCCTCCTGAATCTAGTCGCTGAGCGGCTTGAGCGATAAGTCGCTCAGTGATGCCGAGTCCATCGGTTCTCTCATCGAAGAGAGCGAGAGGTGGATCAAAATTTTTCACCTCAGGCATTAACGAACTCTGGTCGATTCGTTTAACATAGGGAGGGTTACTCACGATGAGGATGGGCGCTGTCTCGCGAGAGCCGAGCGGCATGACCTTCTCTTCCAATAGGTCTGCTTGGACCCATTGAACCTCTATGTCAGACGATAAGTGACCGCTCTCCACGAGAGACCGCCACCCTGCTTGAGCGACCTCTAGGGCGCTAGAGCTAAGATCGAGGAGGACATAACGGCACTCGGAGAGTTCGCTAGCTAGAGCCATACCGATGCATCCCGAGCCTGTTCCGACATCTATGATTGTAGCGTTTCGTTTCTTCTGAGGAGGGAGACTCTTGAACCACCCGAGCGCCTCTTCTACTAAGACCTCAGTGTCAGGCCGCGGAGTGAGAGTCTCAGGGCTGACCTTGATGGGTAGACCCCAGAATTCCCACTCCCCGAGCAGATGGGAGAGAGGCTCTCGTTGCTGTCTGCGATTAATCAAAGGCTCTAACTGAGATCGCTCAAGTCCACTTAACGGTTGATCTCGGTGAAGCACTTGGGCGCTTTGGCTGAGCTGGAGGGTATGCTCAACGATGATCCTGACTTCTAAGCGTGCCTCAGAAGCCTCAACACCGGCCTGAATCAGAGTAGACTCCGCTTGCTTCTTCCAAGCCCATAATGATAGGTCACTCATTCAATTTCTGGTCCATCAAAGAGGTACGCCCTCTTCGCCTTGAAGGTGAGAGTCATAGAGAGAGATCGGCAGACCCCCTCAGAGTCGGGGGAGAGATCGGCCTGTTGTCTAAGGAATCGAGGCATGAGCTCAGCGATCATCCCCCCTCCATCGATCATCTCTACACGTCGAGCCACCGCCTCCACGTCGAGAGCGCCGCTGATGAATCCGTGAAACTCGCCATCCGTAGTAAAGTGACCGTTAATCGAGACTCGATCGAGTTCAAAGACATAGGATTGATCAAACACCTCTAAGGGAAGTTCAAGCTCTAAACCCCCAACTTCGAGTTGACTCTCGCTGAGCTGCACATCCCTACTTGAGGTCGAGGGGCGTTCAGGGTCCCGATCGAAGGTCTGGCCAGAGACGATAAACCCTTGAGTCCCGATATGAGGCGTACCGATTCCATAGAAACTCTCTAAGTGAACACAGTCATCTTCATTGAGAGATTGGTCATCGAGAGCGGTGAGCTGAAGCATCAAGAGTAGTCTCCCCTGATTTATGACCCCTTGGGCGAGACCCTCGATCGCCTCCCCACCGACCGCCTCGATGAGGGGGATGATTTTAGCGAATTGATTATCGACCCCCTCCACCCCTTCAGGAGACAAGAGATCTGATCGATAGCATCCTTCAGGGTCTCCATTGTCGCTGTTTAAGCCATCGATGTCATGACCTTGACTCACTCCCGTAGGCTCCTCTCGTCCAAATTTGATCTCATAGAGAACGCCTGTCCACGCACGATCGAGTGGGCCTGATGACTCACAGCTGTTGATAGCTTGGTTCATGTCCACGTTACCCTCATTTATGATCTCCTCTCTTTGGCTTTCTCCTGCGTCAGCGTTCATATGTATTGAGGGCACAGAGCTCTGCTCGAGAGGGGGGGGCGGAGGAGGGATACACCCATATATGAGGATCCCACCGAGGGAGGCACAGGTCGCTTGTAAGCTGACAGCGCTTACCCAAGAATAGACAGGTCGCATTAGATCTCTTGCTCGCATATTAAACCTCGATGATCCCTAGGCTGTTCGCGCTTCGCTGGCCCTCGACGCCCCACTCTGCTTGTCTCAAACCAGCAGCGCGCATAACCGATAGCCAAGCAGAGGTCGTTGATTCCCCACCGCTCGAGTGATAATGAACTCCGGATTTAAGAGCTCTCCCTCCGCCTCCAGCGATCAGAAAGGGGAGATCTTCAAGACTATGAGATCTTCCCAGTGAGACCTCTGAGGTCCCGACGAGATAAGTGTGGTCTAAGAGGGTCCCCTCTCCTTCAGGAATCGCGTGCAGCGCAGCGATCAGCTCAGAGAAACGCTCCATAATCTGTATCACCACCGCCTTGACCTCAGGTTGATCACCTGGTTCATCATGAGTAAGCCGATGATGCCCGACACTCGAATGAGGGAACAGATAATTACCGACCGGTCGAGTGAGGACTTCAGTAAATACCCGAGTTTGATCACACGCTAAAGCAAGAGCTAAGAGCTCAGCGAACGCTTGATGGGTCTTAGTGAGACGCTCGCGTCCATCTGTTTCGTTAGCATCGATGGGTTCTGAGGGTCGAGAGCACCCTTCAAAATTAGGGGGGTCTTCTTCGAGTCGAGCTAACCGTCTCTCAAGAGAGCGTATACTTTCAAAGTGCTGCTCTAGTCTCATTTGGTCGCTGCGGCCTAGCTTGGGTATGAGACTTCTCTGATCGCTCATCACCGCGTCGAGTACACTCCTTCTTAAGAGCATTTTAGGGTCGATGGCGACATCTTCTCCTGGGGCGCGAAACCCCTCACCAAAGACTCTTTGGTAAAGGGAGAGCGGGGAGGTCTCAGGCTGTAGAGGCTGATGAGGACCCAAGTAAGAGATAGGGTAACTCTCAGCGACAGCCAACTCTAGTGATCGAAAGCGAGTTTGGTCTCGCCAAGCTTCGGCGAAGACTTGATCTACGCTCATCGCAGGAAAAGTATAATCCTCTCCATTGACGATTGCTGGAGAAGCACACAGTGAGCCCACTAACCCAGAAAAGTGAGGGAGCTCATTGGTCACATTGACTGTCATTCCTGTGAGAACAGACACTTGATCAGCCCAAGCGCTCAACGGCGCTAGCTGCTCGGAGGGAGTCCACGGAGAGGAGGCGTCACCTGGTCCTTCTGGACGCCAACGATCGGGAAGATTTCCGTTCCCCCAATAGAAAAGACCAAAGCGATTAGGGAAGCCGGTCTCTTGGCTGTGTGCCCTGTGATAATGAGCCTCTAAAAGAGGTAGCCCGACCCCGATAGAGACTCCGCCGAGTACGCCTCTCAGCATGGTTCTTCGGTCCATTGGTTTAGTTAAGAGGGGTTGAGCAGCTCTAGAGCGCTTTGAGTTAAACCTCATCTCCTACCTCCTTGTTCAGCATAAGGGCCATGGAAGCCTTCAGAGAGCGCGATAGCGCGTAAGAGCGATTTAATAGAGAGTTCACCTTCATGTTTGAGCTCTGAAGCGAGCCGCTCCATAAGGACTCTCTCTTCAGCGGTCTCATGGAGCGCTCTACCATATCTGAAGAGACGCCTCGTGAGACAGGAGGCGAGTCGTGGGTCATCAGCGATTTTCTCAGCGAGCTCCACGGGTCCATAAACAGTGTCACCGAGGAGCTCTCCGCTGAGGTCTAAGGCGACCCCTCGCTCTTCTTGACGTTCTTGGGCGAGCGAATCAAATCCTTCAAAAGTCAGTCCAATCATATCCATGGGTCGATGACAACCAGCGCAGCTTGGCTCGCTGAGGTGACTTTCGAGGCGATCTCTCAATGTTGGACGGTCTGGGGTAGGTTCAGGAATAGATGTATCCACGCCAGATGGAGGAGGCGGAGGAGGAACACATAACAGCTTATCGAGCACAAAGAAGCCCCGCAGAGTAGAAGAGGTGGAGGTCGGGTGAGCGTTCAGCGCTAGAAAGCTGAGTTGCCCTAATATACCTACTCTTTGAGAGTCTTCGGAGATCCTTGCCCAGTCGAAACCTTCTCTACTAGGGGCAGGGAGCTGATAGACCGCGGCGAGAGACCGATCTATATAGGCTCGTCTTTGAGTGAATAAGGTAGAGAGTGGTCGCTGAGCTTCAGCGGAGTCCCAGACGCTCATCAAGGTCTCTTCTTTAGCGGAAGCGCCGATCTGAGCGCTGAGGTGCTCAAAGAGCTCGGGGTCTTTATTTAAGTGGAGTCGGTCAAGTCTCCATAATGCCCAAAGGTCATTAAATATAGATCTTATCCCTCTCTCTAGTTGAGGAGAGTCGAGGAGCCGATCTACTTCTCTAGTCCAGCCTTCATAATGGTGGAGGTCATCAGCGCTTAGTAGCTGGCTATCTGGTGGGCTGTCATGAAAAAAATAACTGAGTCTCTCGGCGAGCGTTGTCGATGTTGGTCTCATAGAATCTCGCTCATATCCTTCGACTCGATAGAGGAAGTGAGGAGACTGCAAGAGCCAAGAGAGAGCAAAGGTGAGCGCCTCTTGAGGACTCTTTAAGAGATCAAGCCCTCGACCTATGATGCGGTAAGTCTGTTCCCACTCTTTGAGGTCGAGCTCCCTACCCCATAGCCGTTGAGCGGCGCTCTCGGTCACAGAGGAGAGACATGAGAACCAAGCAGCTCTCTCTTGAGGTGAGGGAGAGAGGCTTGTGTAGTCACTATCGAGCTCTGATAGACAAGGATGGAGGGAGGAGATTAGACTTAGATTCGAGCTGATAGACGCGGCGAGCTCTTCAGCGGCGAGAGCGAGCTGTTCGACGTCGCGATCAGTAGAGACACTCTTTGAAGTACCGAGAGCGATCGATCCCTCAATGACGAGATCCTTGGGTAGCTTGCTGGTCAACTGCACCTGATCGCCAAATGCGTTGTGGACTCGCTTAATATACTGAGGCGCGGTGAGTCTGATCAAGCGAGTTGATAGTGAGCTCCACTTTAAGTCTGAGTACTCTTCTGACTCAATGTTTGATTCAACAGATGAGTCTAGTTCTCTCTCGGGGATGGTTGTTTCGGTCCCTAGTGAGTATTGATAAGGCTCTCTACAGGAGAACGCTAGTAATACGGAAGCCACCAGCCATAAGAGACGAGTTAGAGTCATATACAGTCCTCCTAGTACATATCTTTATCAATGACCTACGATAGCATATGAATCGAGACTTCGTACATAGATGAGAGATCTTAATCGCTCATATGATCGATTATTGAGGTTCGGCTTCCATCTCAATATACATCGTTTTATCAGCGTACTGACTCAGCTGCTCGGGATCTAGATAGAGGTCATAATGACTAGGACTCCTCACCACAATAATCCCTGAGATCTTCATCGCGCAAAACCCAACACCTTTGCATAGGACTTGACCGGAGGACTTTATGGAGAAGGTCGCACGCTCTACGTTGACTTTGACAGTCACGACGGGCCCATTTGAATCGGTTGTCTTACCTTTCGATGCATTGGCAATCGCGGTGTTGGATGCTGGTGCCTTAACCGAGGAGCGCTTCGGCTCAATCAATGGTGTGGACAGAGCTTGTGAATCAACGCTCTTGAGCCATTTAGTGACAGGCCCTCGGAGCACAAAGAGGCAACCGACAAAGATAAGGAACCCCACTGTATTAAAGAGCCAGGAAGACGAGGGGGTTACCTTCGCTTGAATGCTAGAGATTCGGGCGCTCTGTCTTTGAACAGGGACTCTAGTGTTGATCGGAGTGCTCTTTCCCTCTGGTGGCTCAGTGGTGTTTTGAGGACCCCGCCGGTTGAAGGTAATCGGACCTCGATCATCTTCAAGTGAGCCCCTATAACTGTGGGGGAGAGGAGTACTCTTTATCTCTTGTGGTTGGGCAGGTAGAGGAGGAGGGAGAGGGGAAGGAGGAGGATGAAGTGACGTGAGCGAAGGCGGAGGTGCCAATGATTGAGCGATCTCCGATAAAACCTCATCGCTGCTACTATCGTTTGACTGTGGTTCGCGAGAGGAGCGGAGGGCAGAGGGAGGCTCTAACTTGGGTAGACGTGGAGGATCAGTAGGCGCTGAGGAATCTATTTCTCTCCGCTCCTCTTCCGCTCGCCACTCTTTCAAGGGAGGAGAGATAGGTTGGCTGAGATTAACCGGATGAGAAGAGCCTTGTCGGAGATATTCTTGAGCATCAGGCGCTCGGGGGGCTCGGGATGCAAGACTGCTAGGGTAATGATATCGATCATGCACAGGGCTAGATCGATGTCTCATTCGTTGCGGGCGGATAGACCCCTCTGAATAAGCATTATGAGAAGAGATCACTTGTGGTGGGGCAGAGACTTGATAGAGGTCTACGTTGATCTCATCTCTTGGTGGAGAGTCATGCTCTTGTTGATGTATGCGAGGCTCCTGTTGAGGGTCCTCATATTGCCAATCATATTCCTCCATTGGAGGAGAGAGCTCATGATGTCTACTCTCTGAGTGCCCTGGAGACTCGTAATGCCCCTCTTCTTGAGGAGGAGGATATGAGATAGAGTCATCAAAGATCTCATCATTCATAGGATCGTTATAGGCTGAGTGAGAGTGCGGAGAGCTGTATGTAGAAGATGAGTGATCGCTTATCAATGGAGCTTGCTGCGCTCTGACAGAGTGACTGATTTCTTGCTGATAATTATCCCAAACACCACTTTTTTGAATCGCTCTCTTGGCGCTAGATGCTTGCTTCAAGTTCTGCTCATACATCACGGGAGCAGAGTGAGCGCTCGTGGTGATCCGACGACCTACCCCACTTGGCCTCTCATGACCGAGTGGAAGCTCTGCTAATGGGTGAGAGCTCACTTGCTCTCTCGGAGGGTCAAGGGCTTCAAGTTGCTCAGGCTTAAGCGCGGGCACTTCAGAAGTCATCTGCCAAGGGAGTGCTTGAGGAGAGGCAAAGTCAAGGTCATCAAATTCTATCGAGGGGATGTACTCAGTGATAGATCGCTCTGAGATCATGTCTACTATGATGAGCAACTTGAGTTGATTTTGTCTCCCCACAGTATGCGGATAGAGGATGATCTCGTTGGCGAGTCCACCGCTCTCTTCATTATTCAGCCTGTGAGGACGTTTCGGTAAGGTCTTGTCGAGCTCGCGCAAGTCTTGGTAGAGCGCGTGAATCGGTTGAAAACCATCGAGGACCTCAAATAACTTTCGACCGGTGAGACCGCTTTTCTCATCACCCACTAAGGCAGCTCTTAAGCGAGGGTGGGTATTGATCGCGACTCCGGCCACGGTGCATAAAAGTGGAGTCTCTGACCCTGCCGAAAATAGACGATAGAGAGCATTATTAGTTTCTTCTAGCCTCTTTTGCCTCACCATCAAGATAAACTGTTGGCGGAAATGAAATATGAGATCGTCAAGAACCGTCATGGTCGATGAGGTATCAAGCCTAGCATTCTGGGAGAGGAGCTCTTTGCAGACTCGGCGAAATAAAGAGAGAGTGATCATCGGGATCAAATCGAGAGGAGGATGAGTGAAGCTCAGCTGTGCTAGCTCTTCTAGAAAGCTATTGAATGAAGAGACGGGTCGCTTAGAGCTCAAATCGGCAAAGATCTCAATATAACGATCGACTTTGCGCTTAAGGTTATGGGTTTGTAACCTAGATTGATTGGGCCTCTCAGTAATCGTTTGAGTCCACAGTTGAGTGAGTCGCTCTCGGTTTTGAGTGAGGAAATTTGTTAGTGAGATAGGAGAGGTCAATAGGGGGGTAACAGAGGCGTCACCTAGAGAGACGTTCGGTTCTAGAGCTTGATGCCCTGCCATAGAAGCAGCAGAGCCTACATAACGACTTTGACTCTCTTGGGAGTTAGGCGCGAGGCTCAGGTTTTCTCGCTCGACCCGATGAGCGGTCCTCTGAACACTGCTTAAAAGTTGGTCAAGGGCTCTGCGAAGTACATCAGCGCTCTCTGGTCTCTCAGAAGGATTCTTGGCGAGGCAACGCTGAATGAGAAGATCTAACTTGGCGGGCGCTTTAATCGTGGGATGTTTATCTCTAAGTTTGGGCGCAGGCTGTTGATAGTGATCAAAACTTTTATCACCCGCTTTGGGTAATCGAGGAGGGTGACCCGTCAATAGAGTGTAGAGGGTCGCTCCAAACGCGTAGAGGTCAGTTTTGGCAGTGATCGGTCCTCGCTCCGCTTGCTCTGGAGCCATAAAATGATAAGTACCAATGAGGCTTGAGTCTCGGAGCTCTGTTTGAGAATGATTATGTTGAGTCGCTAAGCCAAAATCTAAGATCTTCACTCGCAACGACGCTCTTGATGTACGCTGTAATTTGAATAGGTTACTAGGTTTAATATCGCGGTGGATAATCCCTAATTGGTGAGCCTCTGTAATCGCTTTAAGTACTTCGATCATAATCTCGAGAGACTCTTCAAGCTCGAGCGGTCCATCGCGGTCGATCAAGGACTGGAGGTCTACTCCTTCGAGAAGCTCCATGATAATGTAGGGGACTCTATCGGGAGTTAAGGCGTATTTGATCACCTTGAGGGTTTGAGCGCTGTTGAGCTGCTCGGTGAGTTCTGCCTCTCTCCGAAAACGCTCTCTCGCTTGGGTGGACTGAAGAAACTCTTCTCTTAATACTTTAACGGCGACTCGTGTCTGATCACGAGTGTTTAACCCTTGCCATATATCACCCATACCGCCGCGTCCGATGAGTAGCTCTAGTCTCACTGAATCAATTATGGCGTTAGGGGCTATTCCGGGGCTCATAACGTCAAAAACTCCAATGATAGAAACACTAAGGTGAAAGGGGGCATGGTGCGATGAAATCTTATAACTTGGTCAAGACCTTCGTCAAGCGATCGAGAAGAGATCATCATGATTGGGTAGAACTACATTAATATAAAATCACATAACCTTGTCGTTTGTAACTTGGATCAAAGAAAGACTAAAGAGATTTTGTATCTAACCTCACGCGAAAGAGCAGTCCATGCTGTCTTAAATATATATCAAATAGTCTAAATATAGACTTTTGAATACTTATCTCTTTGGTCTGTGGGTTATTCGTTTTGTGATTTTTTGTTCTGTTTTGATAATCAATAAACTTTGCTCTCAGCCATTGGCTAAAGTTTGCGGGGAGAGATAACCAAAATAGAGGGTGTTTTAGAGAGTCTCTGTCCGCGCTGACTTTAGTGTCTATTGGTAGCTTTCTAGCATGTTGAGCCATGCTGTTTTGTGCTGACTGATGTTGTCCTTTGCCCCACTCTCCTACACTGATCATTAGTCGTTTTGGATTAAGAGAGAGCAACAGTGGATTAAGGTTTGGGTTGAGATAGCTAATGTCCCTTAATTTACCATCGACTTGGTAGTGTTGCTTAGAGAGTGGTGGCGTCTTAGCGATAGAGGTGAAGAGGTTTAATAGAAGCTGAGGCGAAGGATAATAGAGTTCAAGCCACCCTGAAAAGTGGGTCTTAAGATTTTTATCTACAGCGGTCAGTGATTGAGCAGGCGCAGTCTGAGCAGGCACAGTCTGAGCAGGCGTAGTCTGAGATAGGTCATTAGCCTGTCGTTTTGCTGTCAATGTAAACCCATGGAGAGGGGAGAGGAGACTCTTGATGAGAGAGAACTGAGGGTTATCAGACATCTTAGTTAGAGAGTTGAAGTCGATGAGTAGAGGACAGCTCCAAGGCTGAGCACGCCATTGAAGTCCTCGCTCTTCGAGCAAGGTGATGAGCTGCCCAAAGTGCATTCGACTCCCGATACCTCCTGAGTTCTGACTCGTCTTGAGTGAGAGCGGAGGCGTATCCACATTCTGAAGCTGACGGATCGACTCCATATGTTCTGAAGAGATGGTAAGATGAGTAAAGATATCGACACGATCTCCCTCTAGGCGGCGCATGCCCAAAGTGAGAGTTTGGAGTGAGTCTCCAATACTCCTAAGATCTTTCTCACAAGCGCTGAATAAGGGGTTAGGGAGACCTAAACTTTGAGCGCTATGTTTCAAGATAGGAATAGAAGAACCGAAAAATAAATCGATGAGTTTTTGAAGACTGATAAATCCAGACGCCTTAGAGTGTTGTGGCAGTTGGCTAAATCTGTCTCTGAGTCTATCGGTGACATTCATGCTCTCTTCATCGCGGAGGAAGTAGGAGAGCAGGATAGGCTCTGCGGTCTTGGGGATTAGCGCCAAGTGAAGACGATGACCTGTGAACCTCAGTAAGAAAGTCCATCGCTTTAGAGGTCTCCGCCAATACCCTCTGCTTCCTTGATGAACCTCAACAAAACCATGCTCTAGAGGGCTAAGGTGCTTCAAGACCCAGGCCCGAAACTTATCGGGAGAGGGAACCTCTAAAATCAACGCCGGTGTGAGCCCTAGACCATATAGCCAGAACGCACTGGGCTGATCAAAACCGATGTTCGCTAGCTCTCCTTTTGACTTAGGAAGAGGGAGGTCTTTAAAAAATCGCCATATTGAGCGTTCTTCATCAGTCCAAGAGCTAGAGAGTTCATCAGCCTTAAGAGTCGCCGAGTTCCAAAGACTCTTGATTAAGTCAAATGTCTCTGCTCGCTGATGATCCACACTACTCTTCTCGAGAGTTTTCCATTGGGGTTCATAGCCAAAGATATAAGGAGTATCGCTGGGGATAGCGTCACTGATGAGCTTAGCTTTTGACTTATCCGACAGAGTTTGTGCGCTCGTTAACAGAGGAGCGATGAGGCAGATGCTGACTATAAAATAAAAAGACAGGGAATATTTCATAGGCTAAGCTCCTTTAATGTTGCAGACACAATCGATTGTTATGAACACAGAGAGAGACTGTCGAGGTTAATATGTCAAGTCATCCACGCAAAGAGAGAAAGCGCCCGAGCGCTTCTTTAGTTGATCAGAGAGAATTTGAGCAGTTTTTTTCGTGAGCATTTTCGCTTCGTGAAAGCGAGATCGATGATGAGCTGTCACAATGAAGAGACCGCCGAGCAGTTAGCGCTTGATACTTTCGCTAGGGCCGCTCGTGCTTTTCATCGTTTTGACCACCGCTATCCCCAAGCATGGCTTAAGATGATCTTAAGAAATGTGGTTATCGATTTTTATAATAAGCAAAAGCGAGAGCGTGAGATCTTTGTGACGACTGAGTTCGATCTCATAGAGAAAACTCATCAAGAAGAAGAGAGTGTTCAGATGAGCTTATCTGACTATGAGTCGCTAGAGATAGCGATCGCTCCCTCCAAAGATGACAGTCAAAGAGAGGTGAGTTCCCTTCAGATCTCTGAATGGAGTCAAAAGTATTTAAGTGGAGAACTTAAAGAGGCCTTAGAGTCTCTCTCTGATTCACACCGAGACATCCTCATCGCTAGAGAGGTTCTCGGCTATAATTACGCTGATATTAGTGACCTCTTCGAGATCAAAGAGGGAACCGTAATGAGCCGTTTGAGTAGGGCGAGAGTCTCATTACAACAAAACTTAATGGAGATCTCATCTCGAGGGAGTGAAGCTGTATGACCCTATATCAAAGCTCTGATTCGTTCCCCTCTCTCCCCTCTTCCCCCCCCTCTCTCCCCTCTTATTATTTGTCCATTGATTTCGATCACTTAGGATCTGTAAGCACTTTAAACATTAACGCCCTCTGTGAGAAAGGGGCTCATCAATGACCAATACAACATTATATTCACATGCGGAGTCACACTTAGAGGTTCTGGGATTAAAGCGAGCGCTCACTTTGGTAGAGCTCACTGACATCTTTAGTGATCTCCCTGATAACCTTTGTGAGCGCACCGCGCTCATGATGCATTTGTATGAAGACGGAGCGCTAGCTGAAGAGTTAACCTTTGAGATTGAGTCTCATCTGAGCGCTTGCCCTTTCTGCAAAGAACGTCTTAAAAAGAATAGCGAACTCGTCTCAGAGCTTGGATCATCGATGACACTTCAGCTCGCTATCAGCGATCAAGAGGTCGATCAGAGCTTAGATCGATTCATGAGTCAATATAGGGCTGAACTCTTTGGGGAGATCGTATCTCATGAGGTTGAGCAAGAGAACCGTATCTCTCATTTAACCTTGGAGATCCCTCCCCCTCAAAAGAAAAATCGTTCTACAAGAGTGCAAGCCTTCGGTGGTTTGTTGTTCGCTGCAGCGCTCCTCTTTGCATACGGTCCTGCATTAATAGAGGGCCCGGTTGAAGAGGCTACCTACCCTGAAATCGAGAGTAGCCAAGGTCAAGCGGTAGGGGATGTGGAGCTCACTCTCAACCATGAGTCTTTTCCTCTAGCTAAGTTAATCGGTGCAGAGATGACCACCCAAGACCAATCCACTCGGGCAAAGCTCTTAGGAGTGACTCCTGTCTCTCAACAAGGTGCCACGAATGTCGCGTTGTATAGCTTGGACTTTAAAGGAGCAAAATACCAAATCGAGATGACTCAAGCACGCTTACAGAGCGCTCAGGCTAAACGCTTATATGAACGTTTATCAGTGTCAGGAGAACGACTTGGAGAGCTCTCGATTAGGTCCATTCGCTCTGATAAGGTAATCTTCTTAGAATATGTAATCGATGGCCACCACGTTCAATGGGCGACCCATGAACTCGGCTCAGAAGATGTATTAAAACTCCTCGCAGAACAGCACTATCAAGAGACATTATAGCACTATCAAGAGATATTATAGCACTATCAAGAGACGTTATAATGACCGATATCAGTGAGCATGTCGTTCCATCTTAGGCCACCAAGGTCCCTTAATAATGTTACCTTGAGGGTCTAGCTGAATAACACATGTCTCGATCGTCTCTGATCTACCCTCCTGCTGATAGGGGAGTCTAGCGATAATAGAGGCGCTTACTTGGTCTCCAACTGGGATAGAGATCGCAGATATTGGGTGATGAAAGCCACTCACTTCAAAGTGTGATGGGCCGTAATGAATGAGGAAAGCGTTTGGATCTCCGATCAGCTCATCATGGAAGCAGAGCTTTAATGTGTCAAAGACGAGTGGTCTTTCGGGAACAAGGAGCAGCTCTACACTGCGGGTAAGAGGGAGCTCTATGAATAGATCTCTCTCGATCACAGATTGCCTCTGTGTCGCCAATCGACTTAGGATTGGATGTGGGTCGGCGACGGGGAGAGGTGGAGGGGAGAGTTCAATGATCGCTCGTTTGAGCGCACGATATTCATTAGCTTGGGCGACGATGGAGGTGACTCCTAAGCGCCATAAACTCCATAATAAATTAGAGAGCTCAGCGCTCTGCTGCGAATTAGGGGTAGCGGTCTCGACATCTCCATGAGTGTTCACCGAAGTAGACATACTGATGATGGCGATGAGTGGGGTTTTATCTGATTGACGTGAACTCATTAGACCTCCGAAACCAGCTAGAATTTTGAGGCAGTTTGTGGTCAAGCTGATGTCGCAGTGATCGAAGTGTCGCCTCACAGTCTTCAAACCGGTTACGTTCACATTCAAAGATCACCGCTCGTAGCTCTACAAGCGATGAGGCGATTGTCTCATAGATCTCCCATGTACCTGGCAATATAACGGGGCTGTGATCATCTTCGATAAAGGTCAGCTCTCCCGATCGTTTGACGCTACCTCCTGCCATATGTAGCTCTATCACCCGGTCTAGTGGGAAACTAGAGAGACCCGTCGTCACAGGTAAACCTTTAAAGTCTTGGTATATAGTGAGGTGGGCTGCATCTAAAAGCATCCCCGTATCAGCACGATCGAGAACGATTGCGAAAAAATCTAAGAGATGTAATGGCCCAACGAATACATGACCCGGTGGGTTTTCGGGAAAGACCTCTAAGCCCGTCTCCTCTCTGAGTTGGATGATGCCATCAGCGAAGGCATAGGCGCTATCTCTGCTGAGGATAGGAGGGAGGAGTAACATATGCTCTTCAGCACGTGGTCCATGATGCCATAATCCGGCATCACCGCAGAGCCAAGCTGGGTTTATTTGAGAGATAATCTCTCTTACCCCCTCTAGCCACAGCTGATCAAAGTCGCTTGGTTCGGCTAGATTTATATCTAAAAAGTGGTATGTTGTGGGACAGCTTTCAGCCACCCATTGCAATGTATCAGAGTCTATACCTTTCGCGACTTCGACACCGACTTCTAATACTTCAGCGCAGAGAGGAAGTTCTCTCTTGAGTCGCTGTACATCTAAAGAGTTAGGCGCAGAGAGGGCGCCAAACTCAGTCGATATTCCCATACCGAGCGTTGGTAGTTGCTTGAGTCTATCATCAAATGAGAGCTGAACCTGAGACATGAATATTCTCGTGACGACTATAAATTAAGCGATATTGATCGTTCTTCTCCGGAAGAGCATAAAGATCGAACCGAAGATCAATAAAGACAGAGGCTGCCTTCTAGAAGAGGTGTTGGAGTCACAGCCTAAATCATTCTTCGCTCCTCTTTCACCTTCAAGAATAATGGTGACCATCTCTCCGGCTGAAGACTCTTCACCGGCTGAGGACTCTTCACCAGCTGAGGACTCTTCACCGGCTGAAGACTCTTCACCGGCTGAGGACTCTTCACCGGCTGAGGACTCTTCACCGGCTGAGGGCTCCTCACCGGCTGAGGACTCTGCTCCTGCTCCTGTGGGAGCTGACATGCCACATACGAGTCCCTCAGGACAGATGCCAGCGGAGTCAACATCCTCATTAACACAAAGTTTTCTTCCGTTCACATCAGCGCATTGAGAACCATCTCGACACTCATCATCACTCTCACAGGCTCTTGAGCATACCTTACGGTCAGAGCTAATGGCGGCGCACAACCCACTCGCACAATCTTCGGCACGCTCACACGAACTACATACTTGGCAGTTCCCATCGTCCTCAACAGGATCAGGCATTACTCCCTCCCCACCACAGAGGTATCCTTGAGGGCACACTCCACTAAAGTAAATATCACTATTAAAACAGTATTTTTCATTGTCTGTGACCTCGACACAGTCTGTTGTATCAGGACATTCAAAGGCGCCACGACAAGGATAAGTGCAGACGCCTCCTCCTTGAAGCTGCAGGCAGATGGCACCTTGTCCACCGCACTCATCATCTTGGTTACAAGTATTGCAGACTGGGCATCGACCGCCACGGTCCCCAGAGATCACCGCATCACATAGATCTCCGACACCGTCATTGTCATAGTCCTGTTGGCTAGGGTTAGGAACATCTATACAGTTATCATAACGATCGGGGAGACCATCCTCGTCAACATCGGGTGGTGGTTCTCCTCCAGGTCCTGCCACCCAACTTGGTGCTGCATAGCCGCCAAGTCCCGCTGCTCGACTCGTCACCTCTCTAATCCATGGAGCAAAGCGAACGACATCGGTATAGACGGGATAGATGCATCCCTCAGGACCTCTCGACAGCACCCCGATCACCTGTTCATTTACGTCGAGAGCAGGCCCTCCACTGTCTCCTTGGCATGTACCATCATCGCCAACCCACTCATTTTCATAGATGCCTTGATTACCATCTTGACATCCATTTTGGAAACCAGAGCATACGACACGACGACTCTCAATGGAGCGTCTTACACCGGCGCCATTACCATTACCGGTATGACCATATCCGACAGCAGCGAAGCGTTCACCGACCGATACCGGATCATCGAGACGAGGAGTGATGGGTACAGCGTTGTCGCTGGTTACATTCTCATTTAAGATCAAGATGGCGATATCGTTCCCACAGACTTCTGCTTCGGGGACAGGGACGACGATCTCTCTAACCCCGTAGAAACCGAATCGTGGAAACTCGGTTTCAGTGGTGACATAAATATCGCGCGGTGAGTATGCTTCGCCAAAGTTGGAGTACCCACATGCGATCCCTTGAGATGGAGTTGGCGCAAGACAGTGTTGAGCGGTCAGGACGACATTTGGAGCGATGAGGCTCCCTGAGCAAGCTCCGCCTGCCCACCCTTGTTGAATCACTAAACCGACCACATATGTTCGGTTATTATCGACGACTCCGCCTTGAATCTGATGTTGAATACTCTCTAGTTGGGATTCACTCTCTAGTTGGGATTCACTCTCTAGTTGGGATTCACTCTCTGGTTGGGATTCTATCGCGCCATTAGTTTTGAGAGACTCCTGTGGTTCATGAGTCTCTTGGTTACCCAGTTGGTCACACCCTATGAGTAAAACTCCACATATCCCCATTAAACATTTGTATGTCATTAATCACCTCATCTCCTAAATACTCCGTAAATAGAGCTCTCGGATAATGAGATCATGTAGATCAAATAGAGGGCGAGTGTAAAATCTCGCACTCTAGTGTTGCATGAGAGGGTTAGTTTTGCATCGAAACTATATTATGTAAATAAGTTGTATGCTTACACCTCTAACTAATTGTTTGCACTAGGGAGTGAAGAGAGGAAAAGTTCCAATAAGTTTCTATGAATAGCTCAAGAACAAGAGAGACACTCGCTCTAGTGTATCGACATTGAGTGTGAACTCTCTAGTTGATATCGACACTTTAAGTGACACTGACGCTCTAGCTGAGATCGATCCTCTCGCTGTTGGCGAGAGAGGGTTGGGCAAGAAGAGTTGATTATAGGGTATGTGGAGACAAGACTTTTTTGCAGCGCTTTATTCTCGCTTGAACGAGGGGGTGCTCGATGATTATTATGTGTATGTTGCTCACTTCATCATTAATGAATCGCCTACAAGAGGTTTTTTTGGCTCTCTTCACGAAGCCTTTGAGCAGCTCTACTTGATTGAGGAGAGCGCTGAACCGTGCGACTTGCCTGTGAGGTGCCAAATAATCGATCACTTGCTGAAACTCACCGTTATCGTAAGATCTACTTGCTTGCCGATAGAGGCGGTCATAGAGCGCTCTTTGATGAGTCTTTTGGTCACTTTGTTGGTCACATCCTATGAGTAAAACTCCACATATCACCATTAAACATTTGTATGTCATTAATTACCTTATCTCCTAAATACTGCGTAAATAGAGAGAGATGATTAAAGAGTATCTGGAGGCAAGACTTTTTTGCAGCGCTTTATTCTCGCTTGAACGAGGGGGTGCTCGATGATTTCTATATGTATGTTGCTTACTTCATCATCAATGAATCGGCTACAAGAGGTTTTTTTGGCTCTCTTTAGGAAGCCTTTGAGCAGCTCTACTTGATTGAGGAGAGCGCTGAACCGTGCGACTTGCCTGTGAGGTGCCAAATAATCGATCACTTGCTGAAGCTCGCCGTTATCGTAAGACCTACTTGCTTGCTGATAGAGACGGTCGTAGAGCGCTCTTTGATTTCTCTCTTGTTGTTGTTGAATCAACAAGCGAATCGGTTCTTTATCGCTTTGTTTATCTGGAGAGACCGAGCCTTTTAATCGAGTCTTAGCTAGAAAACTTAGGTCAGAGGGCGCGCTCTCGGAGGCGCTCTCTGCTTCCGCTACCTCTGAAGGTAGAATCGCTCGGCTCGTGAATTCAGCAGAGTGTCCTTGATGACCTGGCATGGGACTAGAAGGCTGAAGGCTGATCGAGATAGAGAAGACGATGAGGAGGGTGAAACCGATCGCTCCCATTAACATTTTAGGGTTGCCCCCTTCAGCATGATCGATGAAATCATGCCAAACGGATTCAGTCCACGCCTTGAAGCTCATCTTCTCGAGTCCTTTGATCTGGAAATCTTTAGCTGAGAGATGTCGATCATCATTTGGATCAGATGACTTAGCTGTACTTTGCCTCTCTAATTGAGAAGCGCTTGGCTCTTCGATCGCAGGTCGTTGAGTTGAGACATCATTGACGAGTACGGCGATCGGTACTTGGTGGGCATCTTTGATCAGCGCAGGAGGTTCTCCCTGAGAGGCCTCTTGCCCTTGATCGGTGATAGAAAATGCCCCATCTCTGAGCTGGTCAAGTTCAGCGATAGAGGGGGTCACCGGGAGATCGACAGAGCTACCCTGCTGAAGACGATCGAGGTCACGAGCGGGATGTTGATTAAACCGAATACGCTCCCCCGTAGGAGTGAGAGCATTGAATTTGGTAGGAGAGACTTGATCGTACTCTCTCTCTGCCACAACCTCGAGAGCTTTGATCAGCTCTTCAACGCTTTGAAAACGATCAGCGGCGTTCTTCGCCAAGCAGCATTGAATCAAATCTTCAAGAACGGTTGGGATAGGGTAAGTGCTGAAATCGGAGACCAAGGGAATGGGAGTCCAACAGTGTGCGGTCATCACCTTCTGTTTACCGGTAGCGACGTATGGGAGTCGCCCAGCTAACATTTCAAAGATGAGTACGCCTAGCGAGTAGATGTCAGACCGAGTGTCAATGTCTAAACCTCTCGCTTGCTCAGGAGACATGTAATCTGGTGTACCACACACGGTTCCGGCAGCAGTGTATCGCTCACCCTCATGATGAAGGTTTTTGGCGATTCCAAAGTCAAGCAGTTTGACATGATAATGCCGACGACTCTTGGTGAGAGGGCTCAGCATTATATTGTCTGGCTTCAGGTCACGGTGAATAATAGATTTAGCGTGAGCGGCCGATAAACCCTGAGCCATCTGAATGATAACATCGATGGCGAACATGGGGTGGCATTGACCCGTTCTTCGCAAGAAGCTCCCCAAGGTTTCACCTTTTACATATTCGAGAACCATTCTCAGCTCGCCGTGCTGTGTCCTCTCAAAGTCTAACAGTTTGACTATGTTGGGGTGATTGATGGAGGCATAAGTAAGCGCCTCTTGACAGAACCTCTTAGAGGCACTCTCGCTGCCAGATCTTGAAGAGGTTCGGAGATACTTGATCGCCACTTCTTGCTGAAGATCGACGTGCTTTCCATAAACGACCTTACCCATCCCCCCTTTACCGATCACATGACTCGTCATATAACGACCGGCAACAAGCTCTTGCTGATTGAATTTGTGGGATGGTTTGGACGACATAAATCACCTCTATACACTACATGAGTTCCAATGTAGGATAATGTTATACACAAACAAGAATAGACAGCAACAGCAATCTTGAATAATTCATAATTTCAAAAATTTCTATCGGTAAATATAAGATTTATCTAAAATGATTATCACACAGATAATGAGGTTTGAGCCTCTTTACACAATGATCTCCAATGTTCTAAGGGTAACAATTGCTTGAGTTGATGCTGTGTCTCGCTTGACAGCAATACAGTCTGACTCTATGACAAGCCACATTAGATCATGATTAGACTTATTCAGCATTTGAGGGCTTGCTATGGCGACTTTACCTGTAGATGAATTATTTGAGCTTGAAGCAAGCGCCTTAGAAGCGACCGACGCCGCAGGTGAACTGGAGAGTCTCGCGGAGGTAGAGCGAGAGTATCTGGGTAAAAAAGGATCGATCAGACGACAGATGCGACGGCTTGGTCAGCTAGATCAAAGCGATCGACCCGCCTTTGGTAAAGCGGTTAACGACGTCGCGACACGTGTCGAAGCGCGTCTTACGGAGCGACGAGCGTCTCTTAAAGCAGCAGAGAGGGAAGCGGCCCTTGAAGCGCCTAATTTTGACCCCACTCTTCCAGGGATTACGGTCGGACAAGGAGCTCTTCACCCTTTGACCCTCATCGATTGGCGCCTTGATGAGATCTTTCGATCTATGGGATTCTACGTGTTGGATTACCCTGAAGTAGACAGCGAATACTTCAACTTTGAGGGCTTAAACATCCCCGCGGATCACCCCGCTAGAGATATGCAAGACACCTTTTGGTTAACTAATGGCCAATTGTTACGGACTCACACCAGCGCCGGTCAAGTACGTACAATGAGAGAATTTGCACCTCCATTCAAAGCGATCTTCCCCGGTCGAGTGTTTAGATATGAGTCTACTGATGCCTCACATGATCACACCTTTCATCAAGTAGAGGGCATATATATTGACCGTGAGGTTTCAGTAGCGCACCTGATCTCTTCGATGAAGACTTTGCTCTCTGAGGTCTTTGGTCGTGAGGTTAAGGTCAGATTAAGGCCCGGCTACTTCCCCTTTGTAGAGCCTGGGTTTGAGCTCGATATCTCTTGTTTGGTATGCGGAGGGGATGGGTGCTCTGTATGTAAGCAGAGTGGCTGGGTTGAGCTTCTTCCTTGCGGATTAATTCATCCTAACGTGCTAAGAGCAGGCGGGTTAGATCCTGATGAATGGCAGGGTTGGGCTTTTGGGTTAGGGATGTCTCGATTGGTGATGATGCGCTATCAGATCGAAGATATTCGACATCTCCTCGGTGGTGATGTTCGCTTTTGGTCACAATTCACAGGAACTGGGCTCGAGTGAGCTTATATTTTAGGGATTAGAAGAAGAGGTATAAACCATGAAATTCTCACTCCAATGGTTACATAGATATGTCGATCTCAGCGACCTCCTAAACGATACGGAGAAGGTCGCTGAGCTCGCTGAGCGATTCACTCTCTCGGTCGCTGAGCTAGAGGGCTATGATCAGCTCGGCGCCGAGTTAGATACGGTGATTGTCGCCCGTATTGAGTCTTGTGAACAGCACCCTAACGCAGACCGCTTACGGGTCTGCCAAGTCAACGATGGGAGCCCGGAGCCGCGTACTATCGTCTGTGGTGCTCCCAATGCTCGCCCAGGTTTAGTCACCGCGTTAGCACTCCCAGGCTCTAAGTTTAATGGCTTTAAGATCAAGGTATCAAAGGTACGGGGAGTAGAGAGCTGCGGTATGCTCTGCGCGCCCGACGAATTAGGTTTAGGAGAAGGACATGAGGGAATATGGGAGCTCCCGAGTGACCTCACCCCTGGTGTGAAGCTCTCCGAAGTCATGCCAGTGAGAGACACAGTCTTCGAGGTCGACAATAAATCGATCACCCATCGTCCTGATCTATGGGGCCATTATGGAATCGCCCGAGAGGTCGCGGGTCTTTTACAGCGAGAGCTGAGGCCCTTAGACACAGAGGTGACTCTCGGTGAGTCACCAGCAGCGTCTGTCAATGTGACGGATCATGTCGCTTGCCCACGCTACTGTGCACTGAAAATCGAGGAGGTTAGAGTCACCGCTTCACCACTATGGATGCAAGTTCTTTTGTATCGCTGTGAGACGCGGGCGATCAATAATCTCGTCGATACTACCAACTTTGTCATGCTAGAGTTGGGTCAACCGCTACACGCTTTTGATGCTCGAGAGATTCATGGCGAGGAGATCACTGTTCGGCGCGCTGTTGAAGGAGAGAGAGTGACTACGCTTGATCGACAAGAGCGTATCCTCAAGAGTGATGACCTCTTGATCTGTGATGCTCGTCGACCCGTCGCTTTAGCTGGGGTGATGGGGCTAGAGAACAGTGAGGTGCGTGATGACAGCACGACATTGATCCTTGAAGCCGCTAATTTTACTCCAGAGGTCGTGAGGAGAACAGCTGTTCGACTAGGCTTGAGGACCGAGGCGAGCTCTCGCTTCGAAAAATCTCTTGATCCTGCCTACCCCAAGTTAGGTGCTCTCCGCTTCGTGAAGCTGATTCAAGAGATGTGTCCTGAGGCTCGGGTGGCGAGTCAACTCGCAGACTCTTGGCCACATCCACCGGCAGCGGTGAGTGTCGATACTTCGGTAAGTTATATCAATCATCGCCTAGGCACTGAGCTCTCTGGCGAGGTGGTTAGAGGCTATCTAACGAGCGTCTCTTTCACAGTAGAGGACCTTGATGGTGATAAAATGAAGGTGGGTGTGCCCTCTTTTAGAGCGACGAAAGACGTCTCTATCCAAGAGGATCTCGTCGAAGAGGTGGGACGCCTCTTCGGCTATGATAATATTACCCCTTCTCAGCCAGTCGTAGAGATCGCCAAACCCTACCGTCACCCGATGAGGACTTTACAGCGAAAGGTGAGGACTGTACTCAGCGGTGGACTGAGCTTTTTTGAGCTGAGGAACTATTCCTTTGACTCAGAGCCCCTCTTGGAGAGAATTGGTCGTTCCGAAGCGCTCGCTTTAGAGCTAAAGAATCCTCTGAGCAATGAGCAGAGATTCCTTAAGACCTCTTTAATTCCAAATATGATCGCCGCCATAGAGCGCTCTATTGCTCATTGTGATGAGCTAAAGGTTTATGAAATTGGTCGAGTCTTTGAGGCGTTGAGCGAAGGAGAGCGAATCGCCACTCCCGACCGTCTCCCTTCTCAACCATTCATGCTTGGAGGGGCGATTTGGAGACGAGCGGGGCAAGGTGCGCCACAGTCAAGTCTAGCGGGTCAATGGGGACAGAGTGATCGAGCTTATTTTGAGCTTAAAGGTTTCACTGAGACCCTCGCGACTCAGCTGAATACAACCCTCGACTTCAAGCTCACAGATGGTGGGCAGCCGGTGTGGATGCACCCTGCTCGCTGCGCTCAAATATTCGCGGCCGATGGGAGCGCTATTGGCTATGTGGGAGGGCTACACCCAGATGTTATTGAGAACACAAGCCTTGGCGATTATTGTGCGCTCTTTGAGCTCAATCTAGAGGTTATGAATGCTCTTAACTTGAGCTATGGAGGATACGCCGAGATCTCACGTTATCCAGCGATCTCTTATGATCTCTCGATCATTGTCCCTGAGGCGGTCAGTTATGATCAACTGAAGACTTATATCAATCAGGCCCACAAATCTTGGGTCAGAGGTGTAGATTGTGTGAGTATTTATCGTGGAGAGCCGATCCCTGAGGGTCAGAAGAGCGTCACAGTGAAGATCGAGTTCCAAAACAAGAGCGCGACCTTGGAGATGGAGCAAGTGAATAAGGTTGTCGATCGTCTTATTAAGAGGCTCGGCCAAGAAGTGGGCGGCTGGATTCGTTAAGACTCAGAGTTGGCCCCCTCGGCTCGATAACATGACGGTCGCTTAGAGGTCTCCAAGGTGTCCACTCGAGCCATGAAGACCATCGGCGCCTCTCCCCAGCGTAGTGTTACTCGCGTTACCACCTATACCGCCAGCGCCGGCTGTCTCTACCTCAAGGGAGAGAGAGAAAGAGTTCGCTTCTTGGTAACGTATAGGTGGAGTGATCGAGCCGGTGACAGCGATATCATAGCTTACACCACCATTGCCGCCTGCGCCTGCTCCCCCATGTCCACCGCGGCCACCAGAGCCTCCCGCCCCCGCTTGGAAGGAGCAGATCGGGTTTAAGACTGAACCTACATCACCCCCCTCACCACCAGCGCCTCCTGAGCCGCCGCCACCACCGTTTCCACCTCGCCCACCTGTGCCACCAAAGCCTCTTTTGATCACATTGTCATAGATATTAGGTAGCGCGGAGTGATCTTGAGGATCGAGACTGATATAGGTGATGAAGATTCCGAATGACCCGCCTCCCCCAAGGCCACCAGCGCCAGACTCCCCAGGACATCCTCCATTACCTCCGCTACCACCTGAGGCTCCAAAGTCAAACTGATTTGGAGACCATTCCACAACGATGCCAGCCGCTGCCCCCCCCCCCCCACCACCACCACCGGGGATCCCTCCTTCTCCTGGCTCACCCGCTTCCGCGATCCAGTGACCAAGATTGAGTCTACCGCTTACCGTTCCTCGTGTCTCCCCTCCGTTTCCGTCGACTCCCGCTCCTCCATTCACGCCTGAGCGGGCATCCGGATTTGTAAAAGCGCTGCTGTCATTAGTGACCGCGCAGGTCCCTTCATTATTCGATTGGAAGTGTGTAGCGCTCAGTCCTCCGAAACCAGCATTGACACCATTGCCTCCGGTGCCCGGGGTATTCGGCTCCATAAAAACCGGACATGCTGAATATCCACCTGCACCGCCTCGAGTGCTTAAACCATCGCATACTTGATCAGGAGAGCTCCCGCCGTTGAGGCCTGAGAACCCATCACGAGGGTCTCCACCACAGCTGAAAGGGCTGGAGAGGGTCTGACTTGGGAGTCCTGAGAGTCCATTCAATCCGTCTACCCCGCTCTCTCCTGATAGGCCGTCTTGACCGCGAGCTGCATCACCAGCGATGATCCGGTTGTGGTGGATACTTAAAGATTCGTTACTATCTCTAAGATAGATACCATAGGTGTTGCCGGTCGGTGATGAGCCACTATTAATGGTGAAGCCGCTCAGCTCGGTAGGAGAGCGTATCCCTATCCCTTTGACGCCATAACTTTGGTTTTCGACTTGGGAGAGAGAGCGGGTATCTATTTGACTCACATAGATCTGGGGATTGAATACCCAACTCACTCGACCATGACCACCGATGACGCTCACGCCATCGACGAGCGTCAGAATCTCGGTATAGACTCCCTCAGAGACCAATACTCGAGATCGTCCTAGCGCGTTAGCTCGATTGATGCCATGAGCTATGGTGAAGCAAGGCTCGTTGATTGAGCCACAAGCACCCGATGATGACCCACCATTCTCTTCGGGGGTGACATACACTACTGTTGGATCGGGGTTGAGCTCACAACCATTGCTGAGTCGACCATCAGCATCGAGGAAGCCCGATAAGCACTCAAAGCTACATCGAGGGCGATCACTGCTCTGATCGCAGAGAGGGGTCACTCCAAGAGACGCGGGATCTTGTCCACCCCATGCCTGTGTACAGTCATTACCACACGCGCCACAGTGCTCTACTAGATCATATTCACCCTGGTCATTTAGATAACCTTCATCGGTGAGTCCATCACAGTCATCATCTAGGTAGTCACAAGCCTCATCAGTTACGCCTGTGACAACTTCGGCTGAACAGCGAGCGCTCACCTGATCTTCGGTACAGCGGACGACCCCTGATCGTTCACAGACACCGAGACCAATGAGACAACTTTGACCTATCGTTGGCCATTGCTCATCGACCTCTCCATCACAGTCATCGTCGATAAGATTACAAGACTCTTCGCTCGCATCACCACCAGTAACCGAGCAGTTTACCTCGGCGAGGTTGTCGCTACAGACGATGATTCCTCTACGTTCACAAGCCCCTAAACCCACTTGGCATGGTTCGTTAAGTGTAGGGAATTCCTCATCTACTTTTTGATCGCAATCATTGTCAATTCGATCGCATAGCTCTGGTTGAGCATTCATTAATACATCCGCTTCACTGATCCCACAAGCGACCGAGTCTCCACTCTCTGTACAGGAGATAAATCCGGCCTGCTGACAAAAGCCCACCCCGACAACACAAATATCGTTTAACCCCACAAAACCGTTGTCAAGTTGTCCATCACAATCGTTATCTAGTCCGTCACATACCTCGGGCATAGGATCAGAGGCGACGGCACTACAGACGACTCCTGCTCCTCCCTCAGCGCATCGGCGAACACCGACTCTACGGCAGAGACCCACGCCATCTTCACAGACCTCTCCCACCCCATCATAACCCTCATCAATCGTTCCATCACAGTCATTATCAACCCCATCACAGCGCTCATCACTAGACTCACCAGCGGCCACGCTACAGGTAACGCTCTCTCCATCGGTGGCGCAATCATATACACCATATCGAGCGCAGGCGCCTTGACCCACTACGCAGAGCTCTCCTCGAGTCGGAAAAGCCTCATCCGTATCTCCATCACAATCATCATCGAGGTAGTTGCAGCGCTCGTTCTGAGGTGTATTGGCGGTACATACAGGGTCTAGGCTATCTAATGTACAGATCATTCTACCGATACACATGAGGGTCTCCACCTCCCCACTATCACTGATCACTTCGGCTTCATTGGCACAGTCTTCACCGATCATCGGTACATCATCGGTGAGACCATTACAGTCATCATCGATAAGATTACAGCGTTCGGTCATAGGAACAGGAGCGTCACAAGCGCTCCACCCAATGACGCGGTCACAGGTCTGTCTTCCGTAACAGAGCCCAGCGTCGTTCCCCTTTTCGCATACTCGCTGATCGCCATCAGTGTTGTCATTACAAGTGCATGAGTAGGTTTGAGGGATACATTGCCTAGCACCCATCGTATCAATCTCCGAGCAGACGTAGCTACCGACACAATCAGCGTCGCTCTCACAGTCTTTTCCGCATACAGACTGTCCATCGATATTCAGACAGCGGCCTAAAGGACAATCTCCATCATCTGCACAAGCCTTGCATAAACGCGCTTGAATAGGACTGCAGAGGTATTGAATATCAGGACCGGTGCCAGAGGACGCTAAACAGCCCCACCCCTCGGGACAAGAGTTGCCAAGACAAGTGTCTGTACACACTCCCTCTTCTCCTGAGGTGATACAGTAATCACTGAGACACTCTGAGTGAGAAGAGCAAGGTTCTCCAAAGTTCTTGAGGCTGACTGAGATCTCTTCGCCTGCTGGCGAGGGCATCGCGTCAAAGGCTTCGATAAAAGGTCTAAACATATCGAGACGCGGAGGAGGAGGCTCAAAGGAGTCGATCTCTTCATCATCACAAGCGGCGCCGACAACGCTCGCTCCTACAAGTAAACTAAGGAGGAATAAAGTATAGCGATGAGATCTATAAGTTTGACACTGATCTTCAATATATGGAGACATGAACACCTCTTCCAAGTGGCCCTACTGTTTGTATATGATGCGGAGAGCATAAGTGATTTGATTCATAAACTCTAGTTTGGACGAGGTGAGATTGAGAAGTTTACTACAGGTAGCTGGGTTAAGCGCAGAGGGTCGACTTATATGGCGATGTATCATAGCCTGTTCATTAGGGATCTCATGTACAGTGAGTGGAGTAGATCGTCTAAAAGGATGGGCCAAAAAAGCCACACCCACCACAGAGGGTGAACGTCTCCCTAATCTCTACGATACGCTTAGAATAATGAAACATGACCGGGGGGTAGATCAGGCGCTGCTCTATCTGATGTCATTGAGGCGTGACCAGCTCTTGATGATCAAGACCCCATCTCTACTCAGTCAACTCAGTCGCGTCGCTTGCCTCAATACAGAGTCGTCCTCGACAACGGAGACTCCTAAAAATAACTCTCCCAAAGCGCTAAAGCGAGCCTTGGGTGCTATTAAGTTATTGTCACAATTGCAGGCGCCGCCTCCTTGTCTCGCTGAGCGTTGGCTTCGACCAGGGTTGTCTTCATCGCGACAGGTGACAGGTGACCTCGCCTTTGATCTCCTCTCTAGAGCTTCTGCACTGGCGTATAGGCGTGGAGGACGAGTCGATCTCTTACAAGGGATGACTAAGCACCCTGATCCAGAAGTGAGAGAGCACGCGGCCCATGCAGGTGCTGATCCTGAGACCCTCTGTACCTGCTTGAATGATCCTTGGCGGTTGGTTCGGTTTGCCGCGATTCGTGGCTTAGAGAAGGTCTCAGATCCCCGAGGGCTATGCCTTATAGAGACGATGTCAACGTTGGATGATGATCTTCGTATACGGTCGGTTATCGCGCTAGGTCGCTTGGCTGAATCTTCTTGGGCTAAAGGTCAATCCACGCCTCCTCACCTCAGTCAAGCATTGAGAGAGCTCTCTAGGGCTCCCCAAGAGAGTATCTCTATACGCCGAGCTGCTTTAGTGGCGCTCGCTCGTTGGGGCAGCTTCTCCGAAGCAGAAGCGATGGTGATCGCTCATCTGAAGAGTGGTGGTCTCGTCGAAGTGACCAGAGGAGCTCTACACGCGATTATATCAAGCGGGTCTCAACTGAGTAAGACGCTTACTCACAAGATTATCGCTGAGAGTGAATCTACTGTTTTACGGCTTGACGCCTTAAAGTGGTTGAGTGATCCGAGAGCGCCATGGGAGAGTTTGGATCCTCCTTATACAACAAGTCAAC
Organism: uncultured bacterium; assembly: GCA_943788935.1. GTDB lineage: Bacteria > Myxococcota_A > Bradymonadia > UBA7976 > VGTA01 > CAKZRU01. The sequence goes on from CALSSE010000007.1 coordinate 439,075, forward strand.
GCTTAGCCTTTGTCCGTGAGCTTCTCAAAGGAGGGGTGCATCATCAACTCTATGAGGCAACGATCCTTAGAGTTTTAGAGAGTTTAGAGAGTCTAGTTTATAATCCATCTGCTCGCGAAGGATACTCTCTACCCTCATTCGATCTTGAAGATGAGCCTTGAGGGAGAGCTCGAGTCGCCTAGAGATGGTTGTCTTATACATCGGTCACTAAAGCGCTTTTAGATCGATATGTTATGATCGCTAACGAGACTTTGTTTATTTGGTTAAAGAACTTACATGACAAAGTGGCAGAACCTCAGTATATAAGCGCTCAACCGATAACCGATAAGGTCGTAAGAGTTAAATCTACTAAGATGACGACCTTAAGTTAAATGTAGATCGATATGTAGAGCGAGTTTAAGATGAAAGTTCAATGTCATCATTGCCAAAAGAAGTACACCCTGCCACTGGAGAGGGTCGCTGGGCGAATTTTGAAAATTCGTTGCCGACAATGTGCTGAGCTATTTGAAGTAGACGGTTCACAGATTCAACTCGAGGACATACACGCGAGCACCGTTCAACAGAGCCCATCGCCGAAGATGGAAGAGAGTCAAGCGTTGAGGACTATAGAGTACTCTGCGCTGGATCCATCGGGGGTGTCCCCCAATAAAGCTCAACAAGCCCCTCTTAGTCAGTTACAACTATCATCCAACTCTATGACTCGCTCTGCACCTAGTTCTGCACCTAGCTCATCTTCGGTAATGAGTGGGATGTCAGAGCCTACATTTAGTAAAAGTTCAGATAACCCACTTCTCTCAGTAGAGGTCTCTCAGTCTGCTCAAGAGTGGATGGAGTCGGTGATGTCCGATGTCGATCGTCCTATCACCCAAGAGATCCGTATCAGTGAGATCACGGGGCATTACGCTATACCGCCCGAAAAGAAGTCATCTGGTCGCTTGGTTTTACTTTTGGGTCTATGTATTTTAGGGGGGGGGTACACTTTATTTGCTTCACAGACTCCCTCAAGAGAAGCACCTTCTGTGGTGAGCTTAAATCTCTCTGTTGAGCTTGATGAATCACAAAAGCTAGCTAAAGAGGTCTCTAAGGGACTGGTTGAAAACGCAAAACCTACCAAGCTCAAGGCAGGGGCCTCAGCCACTCTCAATCAGCAAGAGAAAGAGCAAGAGAAAGAGCAAGAGAAAGAGCAAGAGAAAGAGAAAGAGCAAGAGAAAGAGCAAGAGAAAGAGCCAAGTCGAGCCCCCTCTGCAAAGTCTTCGGCTCCCAAGAAGAGCCAAGCGAAAAGTAAAGACCCGAAGAGCGCTCTTAAAAATATGAAAAAGACTCTGTCTTTGACACAGGGAGGACTAGGTACAAGCCCTCTCACACTAGAGGGTGATCTCTCATCAGCCCGAGAGGCGATGAGCAATAAAGGTAAAGCGAAAGGTAGCAAGGTAGGCAAGAGCTCATCACTCTCTGTAGACAGCCCTAAAAAGAAGAGCCCTAAAAAGAAGAGCTCTAAAAAGAAGAGCTCTAAAAAGAAGAGCCCTAAAAAGAAGAGCTCTAAAAAAACTAAGCGTTCAAGCTCGGCTCGTAAGAGCGGAGGCGGGCTCGATCGCTCAACAGTGGCGACGGTACTGAATCAAAATGGGAGAGGCCTTGAGCATTGCTATCGGAGAGCGCTCAAAAAAGATCCAGCATTTGGTGAGGTCAACACTCGACTCAATTTTATGGTTAACCCTAATGGTAGAGTGTCACGCTCTACGATCAAGCTGAGTGGAGTGTATAGAAAGACCCGATTAGAGTCATGTATTCAAAACACAGTAGTTAGGTGGTATTTTCCAAAAGCTAAGGGCAAAACACCAGTGCGTTATCCTCTTCGCTTTAGACCTGGCTTCTAATTATCAGGTGGCTAAGGCGAGACTCCTTAAAGAGATTTTAATAAGAAATCTCTTTGGGTGATTCATTCAGCTGATCATTCTCAGGGTAACCTCAGAGTGAAACCCAGAGCTTCACTCAAAGTTTCGCCCAGAGTGTTGCCCAAAGTTTCGCCCAGAGTGTTACCCAAAGTTTCGCCCAGAGTGTCGCTCAGAGCTCTATTCAAGGAGTCTCTAAGGTGTGAGCGCTGAGGTGTGAGCAGGGCTAAGGTGAAATGAAGGGGAGGGTGAGGGTCTTCTATCCAAAAATAGGCATCTCTTGGGATGGGCTAGTATCTTGAATAGAGGCTGACTCTGAGGCTCCCGATGAGTTTCAGTTTAGAGGGTGAATTCAATACCTAGGCTGAAATCAAAGTGCTTGGAGGGGAATTCAGGCGGGGATTGGAGGGCGATCATATGCAGGAAGTCTGTATTAAAGGTGATCGCAAAGACATTGGAGAGTTGTAAGGCATAAGATAGCCCTAGTTGGTAATAGATTGGTCCTGCGAAGGTGAGGAAAGTAAAGGTTTGCTCTGACTCTTGAGGCGTTTCCACAACCTCGCCAGTATCCACAGAATTCATTGATTGAGGCTGTACAGGGATCAAGTGCGCGATCTTTCCATAGCCACCTCCCAGTCTCAGGCCCCATCGGTTGGTGGAGTCATCGGCGATAATCCAATGAAGTAAACCACCGGCTAAAAAGGCTGCGATTGGAGGATCTTGATCGAATTGTAAACGAGTGCTTATACCTACACTCAGATTATCTATGATCCAAAACTCGGTCTCAAAGCGTGTATGAACACCAGAGAGAGCGAAACCGGGCTCGGCGAGTTTATTGGTCCCCTTAATGGAAGCGCCTTCTTCCACACTCCCTGTACCAAAGCCTGCGGAGAGGCGGGCGGTGATGATCTTGTTTGATTTGGGCGAGGCGCCTCCGACTAAACCACCGCCACCTATGAGATTAGCATACTGGCCACCGACGACTCGCACAACTTGTGGTGTACGGTGATTCTTGAAGCTAGCAATTGGGCTATCGCTCTGATCATAGAAAGTTATAAAGTATTGTAAGCGTTCTCCGGAGACGTATTCACCGCGAATTAGTCCATCAAAATCATATTCGCCAGAGGGCCTTAGATCTAATTTCTGAGTGATCCCTCTAGTCCCTCTAGACACATAAAATAAACGGGCGAAAAATACTTGAGGCCTGAGGTAAGGAGAGACTCTCACCCTTACTGTAAAGGGTCTCCCTCCGGGGAGTTGAGGAGGGGGCGTATGAGAAACTTCAGGTCCTGCTGGTTGAGCAGCGGGCTGTGAGGGTTGACCATAGGGATTGGCAGGTTGCGCGGGCTGACCATAAGGGTTAGCGGGTTGCGCGGGCTGACCATAAGGGTTAGCGGGTTGCGCGGGCTGACCATAAGGGTTAGCGGGTTGCGCGGGCTGACCATAGGTATTAGCGGGTGGTGCAGGCTGACCATAAGGATTAGCGGGTGGCGCGGGTCTACCGTAGGGATTAGCGGGCTGAGCGGGCTGACCGTAGGGATTGGCGGGCTGAGCGGGCTGGCCATAGGGGTTAGCGGGCTGAGCGGGTTGGCCGTAGGGGTTAGCGGGTTGAGTGGGTCTGCCATAGGAATTAGCGGGTTGAGGGGGCTGAGCGGGCTGGCCATAAGGATTCGCAGGTTGCTGAGGTCGACCATAGGTGTTGGTGTAGCCGCCGCCGTTAGGCGCTGGTCTTGCACTTCGACGCGCGTCTTCAAATATCTGCCGCAAGTCAGGAGTGGAGAGGTCTTCACTCAATCTTACTGTAGAGCTCGCCTCTATTGCTTTAACAAATAAACGCCTCGCCTCGCCTCGATCATCAGAGTTCACGAAAGCTAAAAGCCCCTTGAGAATAAACGCTTGGGCGAGATTCTGTGAAAATCGAGGAGAGATGTTTCCAAACCTACGAGACATCTCGATAATGCGCTCAAGAGCCTCATCCATCGGGTCCATCTCGAGATTATCATAATATGACCGAGCGTCATTGATTAGTCGAGATGACATCGCTTCAGCCTCTCCTGGCGAGCGCTGAGCGTAAACTTTATCGATCCCGTAGGGGGTGACGGTCATCATAAGCCCGAGGAGAGCCATTGAGATCAGAGCGCAGGAAATACGCCCTGTAAGTGAAGAACCGCCGAGGTCAACACATACTAGTGAGAGGTCGCCTCTAAAGAATGTTCCCTTAGCCATGTCCAACCTCTATTCGCTTCAAACAATACCTGGAGTGGTCAACAGGTGAGTAGGAAGTATTAATCCTTAACAATAAGAAATTCAACGCGACGGTTTGCGGCTCGGCCATCAGCGGTACGATTGTCATCGATAGGATTAGACTCTCCAAAACCCTTCGATGTGAGTCGCTCGGATTCAACGCCCTGAGCGATAAGGTATCTGCGCACTGACGCTGCTCGTCGTTCGGAGAGATCTTGATTGTAGCGCTCTGACCCTTGATTATCAGTATGCCCTTCTATGCTTACTTTAATCTTCGACCGATCGACAAGCGCTTGAGCGACCTCATCGAGTAAATCATAAGACTTCTCTAAGATTCGGTCTTCCGCAGTCGCGAAGTAAATCATTTGCTTCAGCTCGATTCGATCGTCTCTGACTACGATTCGCTGATAGAGATCCGGACAACCATCTTCATCTTCATCACCATCATAGTCTTCGGGATCGCGTGGGCATTGATCAACCTCATCCATGATACGATCTTGGTCATTATCAGGATCGGGACAACCGTCTTCATCCTCAAAGAGGTCTCGATCTTCGGGTTGGAGCGGGCATACATCTACGTTGTCGAGAATACCGTCTCTGTCGTTATCAAGATCAGGACACCCATCTATATCCTCGAAGCCGTCTTTGTCTTCAGGTTGGCGAGGGCACTGGTCTTGGATATCTAGAATGCCATCACCATCCTGGTCTTGGTCACGCTCAGGACATCCATCCTCATCATCGATTCCATCAAAGTCCTCGGGTTGAGTTGGGCAGGCATCTTTAGAGTCTAAGATGCTATCACCATCGGTGTCTTGATCTTCAGGACAGCCATCTTGGTCTTGAAAACCATCGAAGTCTTCAGGGTCTTCTTTACAGTTATCAAAGGGATCTGGGATACCATCTTTATCGGTATCATCCATACACTCTCTACGGTCAGCGGCAGCGATCGCTATCCGAGAGTTTTCTTCGGCGATCGCTAGGTGCTTCTTAGCCCTGAAATAGTCACCTTGATTGAGTTCGATATCGAGGAAAGCCAAATTGGCTCGCGAATGGGCGAGCGCCTTCTCTTCACATCGGTAGGCAGGGTTCTGCGTACGGTTTAGCTCAAGTGTAATACTGGACGCTTTCGATTTCAGAGCATCTCCTCCAGCGCATGACAGCGCTAACAGAGAGCACAAGACAGAGAGGAGTCCGGCCATGCATTGAGTGGTGGATAACTTCATCTTAACGACCTTTAGGGCTTACGGGGAGTGCCTGTCTTGGGACAGTCGGCATCGGAGGCGCCACTGGGCTATTTAATGAGGGCTGGGCAGATTGCACACGTCCTCGGTTTGGTTGGCGATTGATGAGTTGCCTGCGGCGCTCTGTAGGGGTGAGTGGTCGAGCTTGTGCATTTTTCAGCGCTCTCGCTCGAGCGGAGTCAGCGAAGTCTCTTGATGCCTCCGCGAGGTCGATGGCGGATTGAAAAGAGGAGAGTCCCTCTTCTAGCTTAGCCTTAGTGAGGTAAAGTTTGGCGCTCTCGTATTCAAACACCGCGAGCTCTTGTGCTCGAGCTCCCTCGGCAGCTTCAATAGCGATGTGTGCCTTAGCGATAGTGCTGTGAGCCGTGATCGGTCCACAGCCTTGACTCAATCCACTGACAACTGCGCACACAACGAAAGCTAGACACTTAAGACTAGCACCTTTATTCAAACGTATATGCATGACATGACCTCACTCTCTTTTGATCCTTACTTAGCCACTGCTCGTCATGACTGTCAAGTCACCTGTAAGGCTTAATCAGAAGTCAAAGTCTAACGATTGAGCAGGTCATTGGACCTCTTGGATAATATTAAAAGAGCCATGTCAAGTAATCAGGTATACCCTTACTGATTAAGCGCTTGGGTATATTTTGACTCTATGGTGACCGACTCGTATGCGTTTTAGCTGTGTCGATCTATGAGCTTTAGCAGCTTGCGGTTACTTACGGTCATTAGCCTCTTTTTGAACTCATCTGTACTCTCGCCCTCCATAGGCTTGAGATGAGTGATGAGTTGGGAAACAAGCTTCTCTTTTGAGTCAAACTTTGCTTTTACGGTTTGAAGAGGTGTCGTCATACCAACGCTCGATTCTCTGAATGCACTCTATGGTGCTTGATTTTGGGGATATACTCACCTACCACAGATGAGACAGGGCGATTGTTTAACATAAGGGTTTGTGAGAAGCAAGATATTGATCTGCGATAAGCGACCCTCCCTATAAGCGAAGTGATCGATGAAAACTGTAGTAATCCAACATAGAATGAATATGGACTCAAGCACAGCTCAAGCTAGCCTTGAGCTCATTAAGTGTATAGAACGGTTAATAAATCGAGGGTGTAATATGAGTTGTCTTTGGCTCTTCTCTTTAGCGACGATCGGTCTGACTTTAAGTCACATAGAAGAGGTGGAGGCGCGTGACTTTAGTTGGCCATCGGTAGAGGGGATCTGCGCTCAATCTTTAGATACGAATGTGCCTATCGCTAAATCTGGTGTAGTGGAGTGGAGCGTTGCAGAGTCTGAGGCTTTTCTAAAAAAATATAGAGCATGGTTACACTGGGAGACATCAGCTCCTCAGCCTCTCAATACCCTAGAAAATCGGTCAGCTTTAAGACGCATTATGATCAACGCGATAGAGCGTGAAGTGATCGTCCGTTACGCCTCTAAGTTCTCTGCTAAAGCGTCGACTCCGCTCACAGATCAGATGCTGAGAGCCTGGCTGATTGAGATGGTTCCGGGGACGATGCGTCCCACTGAGAAAGGCCTAGATGACTTTGTTCGTGGCCGACTTAAAATGAGAGCAGAAGCTGACTTATCTTTCTTTTGGGAAGCAGCTCGTGACGCGTATTGGGTGCAAAGTTTTAAGGGGCAACTTGTAGACGCCCTGAGAGAGTCAGACGCAGAGAAAGAGTGGAAGAGGCAAGGGCTCTTAATGCGAACTTGGTTATTACAAGTGCCTCGTGTCCCCACGACGGAAGAGATTTCTAGAGCTGCATCCACACATAAACAGGCGATTAAGGCATATTATCAGGCCCATCTTGAGCTCTTCTCTCAGCCGCTACGTTTACTTGCCAAGCCCTATTGGGTTAAGGGAGGTAGGTTAGAGGCGCATCGGCTAGAGCTTATTTCTATACGGGAAGCTCTTGTAGGAGGAGCTACTTTGGAAGATGTACATGAGAGCCACCCATTGTTAGTGAAAGGAGGGAGTCGTACCCTAAGAGGTCGGAGCATCCCGAGTAAAACAGAGGTCAAAGAAGGAGCATATACGCCGGTGCGCTTAACTCGAAAGGGGTGGACCTTTTATCGAATAAGTCGAGTCTACCCTGCATATGTTAGGTCACTTAAAGAGAGAAGCGTGCAGCGTGAAGTAGCAGCAGCCGTTCTCAGAGAACGTGACGAGCTACCACGCGCTAGAGGTTTAGCGACGCGGGCTCATACATTACTCAAAACCGGGAAGAGTCTCGTAGAGCTCAAGCCTTGGGCGAGAAAGAATCGGGTTCGCTTGAGCTCACCTGATCCATTCTTTAGGAGTCAGCAGGATATTGTTCCCACCATAGGGCTCGCTCCTGAGCTGAATGAGGCTATATTTAATCTAGAAGACGGTGAGGTCAGTGAACCAATTGTTGTCAGACAACACTATGTCATCGCTAAAATAGTGGAGAAGTCTCAGCAAAGTGTGGCTTGGTCTGACGTTCGGACAGATTTTATGGACAATTGGCGAGTTCGCCGAGCACCTCAGGTCCTTGATGAATGGTTAACCGATCATCTGAAAGAGAGCCCTCGTTGGGTCAGTACTGAGCAACTCAAATTTTTTCGGGCAGATGAACTCCGCTTTGAATCTAGCTTAGAAGCGCTTAATAAGGCGAGATAAGCTCTCCGAGCAAAGAGAGCTTGATCATGAACGATATTTAATTTTTTTCTATTCTTTAGTCGATCGATCACAGCGCGATTCGATGACTGACCGGAGCTAGTGGATGAGCTCATCTACTTTAAATACACGATTAGACTTACATGAACGATATCGACTCCGCCCCATACATTTGTTGGGCATTGGAGGGACGAGTGAAGTCACTCTTGTTGAAGGACAAGGGGGGGAGAGATATGCGCTTAAGAGACTCCTCGGCCAATACCGGTCTCAGCGTGAATGGAGGGATTCAATCTTACTTGAGGGTGTACACCTCAGTATGGTTCGTTCCAACCGAGTGATCCGCTGCCATCAAGTGTTGACAGTCCCGATCCCAGAGTCATTGATCAAGATCTCAGTAGATGAGGACCCTAGCGCTCAACCGCTGAGCGCCCGCCAAGAGGTCGCCTTGTTAATGGATTATATCTCTGGGGTTCACTTACGAGCGATCTTAAAGGTCGCTCAACGTCATACTCTCCCCTTTAGTCATGATGAAATCGCTTCCATGATTTGGGACATGTTCAGAGGCCTCAAGGCTCTCCATAGAGCCAAGAGGGGGAAAAGTAAGCCTTGCCCTATCGCTCATGGAGACCTAAGCCCTACAAACATTATGATCCGTGAAGATGGATCAGCGATATTAATAGATCTGAGTTCAGCCTCAAGTGTCTTGAGCACTGACAATATTTTGAGGCGACCCGGTAAGCTCGCTTATCTGAGCCCTGGTCAACAACGGGGAGAAGAAGAGGGAGTCGAAGGGGACTTGTATGCGCTCGCTTGTATTTGGATTGAGCTAGTGACAGGCTCACTACTAAAGGTGGATCATAAAAGTATATCTTGGCGACAGTTTCATGAGGCTGGTTGGCCTATCCAGTGGGCTAAAATAGTCTATGGCTTACTCTCTCCGCTCCCCCAAGTGAGGGCTAAAATGATCGTTTATCTCACCCGAGAAGCGCTGTGGGGAGGTAGCCGTGGCGAACATTCTCTTCGACAGAAGCACGCGAGATCTTCTTTGCGCCATCGAGTGAAGGCGAGCCTTAAATCGCGTGCAGATTGAGCGCTTACCGTTTGAGGGCTCTCACTTCACCGAGTTCATTACTGATCGGGTCTTCTCCATTAAAATGTCGAGTGATCATCTCTAGATGATTAGTGATCTTTTCACCGGCGAGAGGCACCATGGCAGGAATCTGAATTTTTTGTAGATTAGAGAGGTCTCTCAAACCTTCTCGCATGAGATCAAATTGATTCGTCCCAATCAAGACTGTTTGATAGGTATTGAAAGCGATTCGTAATCTTCTAGAGATCTTTTTGGCTGTTCGTTTGATCTCTTCTGTCTGTTTAATAATATGTCGGCGATAAGCTACCGCACCGTCTTTGGCTCGCTCTTGAACGGTGAGGTTACTCTCTAGCTGAGCGATATACCGATCAGTTTCGGCCAATTCAATCTTTATCAACTGCCGAGCCTCTAAAGAGCCTGATCGTGTGGAGCGCTTTAGTTTAACAGCTTGTTTCTTCTCGCTACGAATCAGCTTTTGAGTGGATAAAATCACCTCATTGAGGCGAGACCGTAAGTCATCAACGCGATTAAGGTGCTCCTTTAATAACCGCTCACGAGTGTAATCGTGAATGTGAAGTGAGAGTGAAATGATCGCTACATATACCGCGTAATATCGTTTAGATAGATAGGCATAGGCTTCATCTGTTTTAGCCTCTTGCATCCGCTCTGTGACAAAGTCACCTAACATATTGAGCTGAGCGAAGGTAGAGAAGAGCGTCAGCATGAGGTCACCAGAGCTCAACTTGAACAGTTGGCTCACTTGATCGGGACTGAGCTCTATTCCCATTTTGATGAGTTCATCATGGCAGCGGACGATCAGTTTTTGCTGCTCTCGTTTGTGCTCTTTAACGGCCTCTTCTTTTCTGAGCTTGAGATCTTTGTAATCCCCTTTATGACTCTGCCAAAAGTAAACGTCTCCCTCGTCCGGGGCGAGATAACTATCTTCGGCGGCTTGTCGAGCGGCGAGTCGATCTGACTGAATTTTGTTTTTCAAGTCGAAGTATTGATCTCGAAGTGAAGAAATCTTGGGATTATTAAGCTCTATCAAGAGGCGTTCACTTAAGGTCTTGATCTTCTTAATATTGGACTCTTTAGTCTCCCGAAGAGGAGAAAACCAGCTAAATTCGGGGAGGTTCTCTTGTCTAAGGTGGTGCTCAGTCAATGATTCGAGTCTATGATAGAGCTCATGCCACATCCCTTCTACACCTCTCCGGTTTTTATCTAGCAATCGAGAGCGACTCTGTTTCGCTAAGCGCTGGGTTTTGGATTCAGTGTGATTCGTGGCCTTAGACCCGGTAGTGACTCGGGGCTCAGCGAGCGCTGTCTCCACCTGACCGACGTCTAATAGATGACAAGTAACGGGGAGAGAGACCTTTATGATCGCTGTAACAATCAACATGTATTTTGTTAAGCGAAGCACTAGTGTGACTCCTTGTCATTTAATCATAGATGGTGTGATAGTTATTGAGGCTTGATCACTGTATCTTGTCAAGATTTAGCGACACTAAGATTCAGCATACAGAGAACTTAAAGCGGCGCGCTTAACGGAGAAGGTTAATGACTCAACAAACGAGTGAGAGAGCTCTCTTATTCCATATCAAAAGAGCGTGGGAACAGATCAACTATCAACTCTTTAATCAACGACTGACGTCGCCTAGTTTTACTTTACTCTCTGGGGGTAAGTTACTAGGGAGCTGGAAGCCGAGAGAGCGTATCATTTCACTGCAAAAAGAGATGGTGTATTCCTCACCATGGTTAGAGGTACTCGAGGTCTTAAAGCATGAGATGGCTCATCAATACGTTAGTGAGTTCTTAAAAGTTGAAGGAGAGAGCGCTCATGGGCCGAGCTTTCGTAAGGTATGCTCTGAGCGGAGTATTGACTTTAAGTCGGGGGGACACGTCAACTATGATCCATCGATCAAGAAGTTGTTAGCTAAGGTAAACAAACTCTTAGCCCTCGCCGAGAGCGATAACTCATATGAGGCAGAACAAGCCGCTCAGCGAGCGCAGCAGCTCCTCTTAAAGCATCATATTCAACTCGGTCAAGAGAGTCCTGATATAACGATTGATTACGAGTATTTTAACGTGAATATGGGGTTTAAACAGCTCGGAATACCCAAATCAAGACGCTATCAATATGAGTATGGGATCGCAAATCTATTAAGTGAGCACTTTTTTGTGAGCGCGATATGGGTAAGCGCCTACTCGGTTAAAGAGGAGAGGGAGGGTAGAGTACTTGAAATCTGTGGTCGACATGAAGACCTAGAGATCGCTTCTTATGTATATGATTTTATACATAATCATCTCAAGCTCGCTTGGGAGACATACCGACGTGAGAAAAACGCTAAAGGCCTTAAGAAGAGGCTCTCCTTCAGCTTAGGTTTAGTGCAAGGTTTCTCTGCTCAATTTCAGCGTTATGAAGCTGATCATGATGAGGATACAAGAGCGCTTATTCATATCGGTAAATCAGTGACTCAAGAGTATCTCGCTTGTCGGTATCCAAAGATTAGTCAACGTCGCTCTAGCTCTTGGTCACCGAGCGGAGATTACCATCAAGGTTATAGAGAGGGTCACGCCTTACATTTAAGACGGGGAGTAAAGGCGGAGCGGGGTCAGAGTGGAGAGAAGCTAAAATTAGAATTAAATCCATAAACTGTATTCGACTTCATAGTCACTCTTGATAAAGTGAGAGGTCGACAAACCCGTTTAAGTTATAGTCACTGATCATAAACCTTTGTCTTGTCGCTCGGATATTACTCATATGCTCATCACTCTTTTAACGCTAGCGATCGCTACTCTCGCCGCGGCGCCTGTCGTACTTCCTGTTGTGAAGTTGTTAAAGAGCAGGCGAGGAGAAGACTCTCAATGGGCGGGTGAGAGTGAGAGTAAGAGTGAGAGTGAGAGTGAGAGTGAGAGTGAGAGTGAGAGTGAGAGTGATGATCTAAGAAGAGATCTGATGGCGCTTAATTATATCCCAGACTTCTCTCTAGAGCTCGTAAAGCCTGCTCCAAAGACTGCTGGTGGAGAACAAAAGATGGTGGCCAGTCCTCTAGTTGAGGTCATCTGGCAGAACCCAAGTGCTTTAAAACCTAAAAAGGTCAAGCTCCAAGACCCGGTAGAGCGGGTTCGTCACACACCGAGCGCTGAAGATTTACTCGATGAGAGTAATGTATTTAGCAGCGTGAACCCGGCAGATCCGCCACGAATTATCGCACCTCAACCGATCGCAGCTCCACCCGCTGCAGCACAACGGGTCCGCTCTGCATCGTTCTCCAATGGGTCTGAGGAGAGTCCTCTCGTGAGCCACGTTGGTCTCGAAGAGGGCACAGTGAAGACCTATCAAGCAAACGCTGAGAAATTTAAGATGAGACCGGTCACTGATCAGGGAGGAGCGAGGCGATCAACCGCGATCCCCATGATGATCACTACCGCTCCGTCGGCGGTCAAGCAAGATCATCAGTTTGAGGTCATTAAGACGACCTCCAAGCCAAAAGAGAGGATCTTCTCTCTCTTGGAGTCACCAGAGGTCATTGCCTCCGGTGAGCGCGTGTGGCGAAGCGTTCAGCCCTTATATTTGGATTTCGCTCCCTTTTTCTCTCTCGATTCATTAATCGATATAGACCCTAAAGCAGACTTGAGTCTGTCGGGTCAGAGGTCAGGTCAGTCGGTGAGGGAGATAACGTCCACTCCTTCGGATAGGAGTCGTCTTGGATCACAACGACGGCAGCATCGGGAAGAGCGTGGGGGGCAGATGAGAACGTTGTTACGAGACCTCAACACCGAGCGCGAAGGTCTTACATACAAAGATCATGTTTTAGATGAAGAGGAAGACGAGCTCTACAGTGATGAGCTAGAGTGGTCTAATCGAGAAGATAGCGATCAAGAAGAGACTGAAGAGTTGCCGGAGTGGCAATCGCTATTAGGCATCTCTAATCATTTTCTATTTGACCTTAAGCTATCGCAGCGAAGTAAGGTATCTCATCAAGCGCTCACCGAGCAGAGCTTGGAAGACGCCATTGTGTTTAAAATTACCTCGGGGCCCGTCGGACCTAAACTAGAGTCAAATAAACGTGAAAAAGCAAACCTACGAAAAGTCTAAGAATATAACGAAAATCACTCCGCTTAGCGGTAAAGAGCTTCATCGTTTTAGGACGAGAGCGGTGCGTCGGCGAGAGCGTAAACAGCTCAGCCCGATTTGGCCAAAAGTTTGGTTGCCAAGCTCAAGTGAATATCTCGATCTAGTCTCTTATCTCGGCCGGGGAAACGACGACTATCGGGGGTTCTCTCCTTTAGTCTCTCCACGTCAATGGAGTCTCCATTTACCTGATCAGAGTGAGGTGAGATGTATTATAAAATGGAGCTCTGATGGTCTAGAGGTAGTCGATGCACTCAATCAGTCTCGTCTGCTCTCTCTCCCTGCTGATATGCCTTGGCTGACCGCTCAATCATTAGAGAGCTCATTGACGGAGAACAGAGGTTTCTTTCACCTACAACGGAGAGGTCCGAGGCGTAAAACAGCCATCTCTACTCGGTCTTGGTGTGGATCTCCTCCAGAGAGTGAGCCGCTCGATGAAGGCCACACACTTACCTTTTCAGGGTCGCTCATTGAGGTTTTAGAGGGGGAGCCGTCTCCGTACACGTATAGCTCTTTGAAATGGTCGTTAAGTCTCGTGATCGATGAGGGTCCTATGGAGAGCCGCTCACTCACTCTTCAGTATCGAGTTTTCGCTGATGCTGATGAAGAGTTTCACCTAGATGATTTGAAGATCGGTATACACTTGAGCGCCGATAAGGATGAATCAATCTTTGGGATGGGTGCTCAGCTCACCTGGTTGGACTTGAAAGGGAAAGTGGTTCCATCTTGGGCACAAGAGCCGGGGATCGGTCGAGGAGTACAACCACTGACTTGGTTTATGGAGCGTTTCTTTAAGGCAGGGGGGAGTGATGTCCAATCGAGCGCTCCTGCCCCTGTTTATATGACAAGTGAACGACAAACCCATGCTTTAGATGATTATCACTTCGCTCTCTTTGATTTCACTAGACCACTCTATCGATCTATCGAGGTGTGGCGCCCGATGACTTCCTTAAAGGTGTTTGGTGGTGATGATACTCCTCGCGGACGGCTAAAGTCTCTTTCACGGTTGACAGGGGTGATGCCCTCTCTGCCAACATGGCTTGATCAGGGGGCGGTGATCGGTGTTCAAGGAGGTACCGAGCGAGTTATGGAGATCTTTAAGAAGTTGAAGTCAGCAGGCGTCTCTATCTCAGCTTTATGGCTCCAAGACTGGGTAGGGAAGCGAGAAACTTCTGTCGGCGAACAACTATGGTGGGATTGGTCGCTCGATGAAGCTCATTATCCGGATTGGACACAGCTCATCGAGGGACTCGCTCAAGAGTCAGTTCATGTAATGGGGTATATCAACCCGTATCTCGTAGACACATCGACCCGTAAACGTTTAGCCAAAGGGGGTAGATCAACTAAAACCAGTGAGAGCCTCTTCAAGTTTGCTCAGCGCCATGGTTATTTAGTCATGGATCCAGATCACTCCCATCTCCCTCTCATGATTAAAAATACTTCCTTTGAAGCTGCGATCGTTGACCTGAGTGACCCAGTCGCCTTTGGGTGGCTAAAAGGGGTCATAAAAGAGCGCATGGTTAAGATCGGTCTTAAAGGCTGGATGGCTGATTTTGGAGAGGCGCTCCCCATTGAGGTCCAGCTCCATGGAGGGAGCGGCCAAGAGTTACATAATCGCTTCCCAGAGCTATGGGCTCAACTCAACCGAGAGGTGATTGATGAGCTTCAGGGACAGACTGACCAATATCTCTTTTTCAATCGCTCAGGGTTCTTGCAGACCCCGCAGATGAGTCAGTTAACTTGGCTAGGAGATCAACTCACTTCATGGAAAAAATATGACGGGATCTATAGCGGTCTTGTTGGGCTTCTCTCTTCTGGCTTCTCTGCGGTGACCCTCACTCACAGCGATACTGGCGGTTATATATGTACCGATCCGCCTCGAACTAAGCTGCGAGTGCCCCTAATGAGTCACGCTCGCTCTCCGGAGCTTTTGATGCGCTGGGCTGAAATGAACGCCTTTACTGCGATTTTGAGGACTCATGAAGGCAATCAGCCGAATCGACATCATCAAATCTATGATGATGAAGGGACGCTCATCCACTTCGCGAAGATGAGTAAACTCTATCAACGACTCTCTCCTATTCGTCGACGACTGATGGATCAACTCAGTGAAGGGATGCCCTTAGTCGCTCACCCTTGGATATTTTCCCCGGAAGATCCACACTGCTTAGAGCTTCAAGAGCAGTTTATGCTAGGCCCTGACTTGATGGTTGCCCCTGTCGTTCGTCGTGGCTGGAACGCGGTCAAGCTATATCTCCCTGAAGGCGCTTGGGGGCATTGGTGGACACATGAGGTTAGACAAGGTCCGTGTTGGATCATATCTCCTGCTCCTCTTGGCGAACCAGCGGCTTTTTATCGAATAGACTCAGAGTGTGAAATAGTGGCTCGACAATGAGTTTTAACTATATTTTCGATCAAAGTGAATAGACTTATAAAGAGAGAGAGTTCCCCTTTATGAGAAGTGCTCATCGTTACTGTATGAGTCGAGCCCTATACAGTTAAAGGAAAAAACTGCTTTCAATCATTGTTCAGTTTATGGGTCTATTAGAAGACGAACACACATTTAGCTCACTATCGTTAGGAGATAATCATGGATCATCAAGCAAATAATATATATCCAGTGATCTCGCTCTTTAAGGCGGTTATTCACCCCAAAGATATAGCGACGCTTAAGTTAGAAGCTCTGCCTAATCGTAACGCGTTATTCAGCGTGAATATCCCTGATGGCGTCTTAGCTTTGGTGTTTTATCCCAGTGAAGCCCCGAACTCAGGTCTACCGACCGAAGCACCGTTGCCGATCGCGGTCCTCGCTAGAGTGCTCTCAAAAGTGACCTCAGGGCATCACCAAGAAGATATTATTGTTCAAGGTTTACGTAGAGTTGAGCTAAACTATGTAGTTCACCACAATGACTCTTATCATGATGGCCCTCATCCTTATGACCGAGCGGTTATCACCGAGATCTATCCGGAGCAAACCACTCAAGAGCACTTTAATCTGATCAATGAAATATTACGCTTCTATGAGAAGCTCTCTAAGGCTCACTCGGGCTTTCCTAAAGATAAGATCTCTATGCTTCAGTCTTATCAAAAAGATCCTGAGTACTTTGTCGACTTGATCACTCAAACGGTTAAGATTGAGCGGAGGCAGACCTTAGCGATGATGCGTGAGATGAGCATCATCGTTCGTTTGGAGATGGTCTTGGAGTGGATGGGTCATGAATTTGAGCGCTTACAAGTCGACCAAGATATCGATCGGAAGATAAAGTTAGATATCGAGTCATCGCGACATGAATATCACCTCCGTCAGAAGATGAAGACCATTCGTAAAGAACTAGGTGAAGACGATCATAGCGCAGATGAAGCCGATCGCTATGAGGAGCAGTTAGAGGCGCTCTTTTTACCAGAAGACTCTGCGCAGGAGGTGAAGCGAGAGATTGAGCGTCTGCGTCATATTCAGCCAAGCTCTAGCGAGTTTCAAGTAATCAAGACCTTCCTTGATCGCTTCTTCGCACTCCCATGGGGGATAGAGACTGAAGAGCAGATCGATTTGCCTGAGGTTCGTAAGGCGCTCGAAGAGGAGCACTTTGGGCTCGGTAAAGTCAAAGAGCGTATCCTCGAGTTTTTGGCGGTGCGGAAACTTAATCCAAGTCATAAGGGCCCTATTTTATGCTTCGCCGGTCCTCCGGGTGTAGGGAAGACGAGTTTAGGCAAGGCGATCGCGGAGTCTATCGGGCGTAACTTCTTTCGGATCAGCGTAGGTGGTGTCCATGATGAAGCAGAAGTGAGAGGTCATAGGAGAACTTACGTGGGCGCGATGCCTGGTAAGATTATGAACGCCCTCACCCGCGCGAAGTGTCAAAATCCTCTGCTAATGCTCGATGAAATCGATAAAATTGGTAGCGATCACCGCGGAGACCCTGCTGCCGCCCTCCTCGAGGTGTTGGACCCAGAGCAGAATGATACTTTTACTGACCATTATTTTAATGTTCCTTTCGACTTATCCAAAGTGATGTTCATCGTGACCGCTAATTATCTTCACGATATACCTAAGCCTCTCTTAGATCGCCTAGAGGTGATCCCTATTGAAGGGTATACTGAGACCGAGAAAGTGAAGATCGCCCAAAATCATTTACTCCCCAAAATTATTAAAGATCACGGTCTGACGGAAGATGAACCTGAATTCACTGAAGGAGGACTGCGTCACCTCATCAGAGGATGGACTAGAGAGGCAGGCGTGAGAAACCTTCAACGCTCTCTCCAAAAAGTATGCCGTAAAGTCGCGAGAGAGAGGGTTGAAGAGCAAGAAACATCTGCGCTGATAGATGAAAGTGTCACTGGAGTGAGCTCTTACCTCGGACCAGAAAAGCATCAGCAAGATGAAGGAATCGCAGGTGACGTGATCGGAGCGGCCAATGGTCTAGCTTGGACTTCGGTTGGTGGAGAAGTGTTAGTGATTGAAGCGCTGCAGATGAAAGGGGCGGGTAAGCTAGTGATCACCGGTAAACTTGGAGAGGTCATGAGAGAGTCAGTTCATGCAGCTCATTCATTGATTCGCTCTAGGTCCGCCTCTTTGGGTATCCCCCAAGCAGCTTTTGAAGAAGAGGATATTCATGTCCACTTCCCAGCCGGGGCTGTCCCCAAAGATGGTCCATCGGCTGGAGTAACGATCACTCTAGCAATCGCGAGCCTATTATCAGGCCGAAGGATTCGTGCCGGTTTCGCGATGACGGGTGAAGTCACACTCAGGGGTAAGGTGTTACCGGTAGGAGGAGTTAAGGATAAAATTTTAGGTGCATATCGTGCTAACTTGAAGCACATCGTTATTCCTCAAGCAAACGCCAAAGACTTACTGGAGCTCCCTGCAGAGGTGAAGGAGCATCTCAGCTTCTATCCTATTGAACATGTGAGTGAGCTTCTTGATTTAGCTTTAATCAATGACTTTGATGAGGTGGACAGCCCTGTTGAACTCTTGGAAGATTCTATCCCTCTCCACGAATTAGAGCCCATTGTCGAACCCTCTCCCTCTGAAGTAGAGCAATGAGTAGAGCAGAGGAGCTCCCTATTAAAAGACCGAACTCACCATGGGATCATTGGTCGACCGAGGCGCTCTCTACGTCTAGATCCGCTTTTATGATTCAAAAGAGCGGCTCTTTTGATAAGTCGTGGTACCAAGGGCGAGGCGTCTATGGTGGTCTCACGGCAGCGGTGATCTTGAAGAGTATGATGGAGTTGGAGCCCGAGCGAGCGCCTCGCTCTTTTACTCTTCATTGTGCGGCCCCCATTTTGGAGGGAGATTATCAGGTTTCAGCCCAATGTGAGCGGCGAGGGTCAAGAGTCAGTCACCTCAGCGCTCGACTCTATACCGGTCAAGTAGAGTCCCAAGCAGATGATTCTCCTCACCTCTCAAAAGAGGCGTTAATAGATCATGATCTGAGTCAAGGCTCCCCTCTGAGCTTTGGAGAGAGCTTAGCTTTTGCTAGCGCAAGTTTTGGCAC
Source organism: uncultured bacterium (assembly GCA_943788935.1). Classification (GTDB taxonomy): domain Bacteria; phylum Myxococcota_A; class Bradymonadia; order UBA7976; family VGTA01; genus CAKZRU01. Next base: position 457,816 of record CALSSE010000007.1, read on the forward strand.
CCCGAGAAATTTTAAGGGCGATCGACCAGCAGAGACCCCTCCTAGCGCACCTCCTCCCCATCAAGTGATGGAGCTGCCTCTATCTACACCGATGATGCCTCCATTTTGCCAACATTTCCGTTACCGGTTCTGTTGGAATGCTCTCCCTTACACACGACGTGAGGACGCCGTCATTGGCGGTTGGTGCGAGCTTAGAGAAGAGCAGGAGATTTCTTATCCCTATATTGCAGCGCTCCTCGATTCATGGGCACCAGCTATATTTCCCACTTTAGACGCACCGACCCGAGCCGCCTCGGTGGACTTTAGTTATCACTTTCTTTGCTCTCCAGCTCAGCTCACCGAGCTATCGGTCCCTTTTCTATATCGTGGTGAGGTGTTATCACTCTACGAAGGATATGCTGAGGAGAGGAATTGGCTATGGGATGCTAAGGGGACACCGGTGGCGACCGCTCGACAGCTGTACGCGATCGGTTAAAGAAAACAGGGTCTCGAAGAGAGCTTAAGCCTCGTCTAGCGTGTCTTCAAAGTCATCAAAGATGTCAGAAATTCGCTTTATATCGGGGTAAAGAGGAATGAGTTGCTCTTCAATATCATAGGCGCTGACATAATAGCTATCTAGCTTGAGAGAGAGGTAAACTTTCTTTTCCCTTCGCATAGCAAAACTTGTGGACAGATTAAAGAGCGCGTTGTGTTGAACTTGATAACCTTCAGGGGAGGGCTCATGTCCATAAGTCACGACATGTTGTTCAACAGCACAGAGAGAATTGAGAGAGTTAAGGAAGGCTTTCACATCTTCTGGAGGGGAGAACCGTCGCCACAAGAGCTCGCTTAAGAGCGCATTTCCAGGCTGAGCCCACTGTTGGGGATTACGAACGATAGGGCTCTCTTGATTGAGTCGTTGCTGATCAAAGGGAGTAGGGGGAGGAGAGCCATGAGTGAAGGCTACTCCACATTGACTTCCGACGATCCATGGCCATTCTTCAATATCTCGAGCGAGCTCACCACGCTCAATAGTGGTGAGGCTGTCTTCAAAACTTGCCGCTTCATCAGGCGTGAACTTGGCTACTCTTGGACCGCCGATATGGGAGTGCTCATGGTTCCCTAAGATCGCCCGCACTCGGTCAGGATACATAGCTTTCAACTTTAGATAGGAGCGGAATAAGCCTGGCGACTGATCATAATAGAAGTCACCCAGTTTATCGACGTGGGGTGCCCAATCTTGGGGTGAGAGGTAGGGGCCATGATAGAGGTCGCCAAGGAAGAGTAAACAAGCGTCATCACTCGCCTCGAAGATTTGATGAACCCGGAGAAAATCTCTTAGGTTACCGTGCAAATCACTGACTACAATTAATTCACCGGGGCCTTCTATCCACGCGACGCGTCCCTCTTGACGAAATCTAGCCATCAATTTTCCCTAGCACTCTGCCGACTCTTCTCATTAAATTTGAAGAGTGACCATGAAGTTGGTTAGTGAGTTGATCTGAATACTGGACGAGCTTACACAAGACTCTCTTGCACATCTACCACAGTCTGAGATGAATTTAGAATTTATCTACAGCAGGATCGGAATCTGTGAGGTCTATTCCTAATCAACATATGACAAAGACAAGACATGGAGATCAAACTGTGTTATGAGGGGATTGTATTTATAAAGCGGTAAAAAGCTGTTCTATGAGAATAGACGAGGTGGTCATGAGCCAGCAAACGCAGTGGATGCAAAAAGAGATAGAAGTCATCACGATTCTCCCTCCTCCTCAAGAAGAGAGAGTGAGTAGAGAAGCGAGGTTCTATCCACCTGATCTTCCCCGAGATCGTTATGCGCTCCCTGAGTCAATAGAGACCTGCTCACCGGTTGGGTTTAGACAGCGGGTGTATTTTACAAAAGATGAGATGAAGCAGTATATGCCACTCTTATCACTTGAGCCACCGGTGAAATTTGAGGCGACCGAGGTCACAGATCAAGAACTCTTTGAAGAGAGCAGCTTGGGAATCATGAACTCTAGACAGTCGACTAATTACAACGGACATATGCAGAGGACTTTTGGCCCTGAGCAGTCAAGAGAGATCACTCAGATTCTACGAGAGTCTCTCGGTGAGTCAGCTGCCCTAGATGAAGCCGCTTATACACACATTACATTATCGAGAGTCTATAAGACCCCTTTTACTCTCCTGTTGACTTTCGCTGGACACAAACCATTGCTCAGCCTGCTGAGTGTACCGTGGAGGGCGTTGAGAAAACGATTTCTCGGCGCGACCGATATCCCGACGATCTCTTATTTACGTGGCTTGCACCTCGGTATCCTCGCTGATGGTATAGAGAGGGCTGTCGCCATCGCCTCCCAAGGAGCTCGAGGGGCTCATGTATTATTGACCCCTTTTTGCGGTGAAGAGAGACTCAAAAATACTGAGATGATTAAGAAGCTCACCGCGCTATGCCAATTGACCTCTAAGGAGAAAAGCGAGGGGTGGGAGGTGTCATTGGTAAGTCAGGTGGGGAAGCTACCGGAGGCTAATCAAATCTCTTTAGCGGGAGGAGCGAGCGCGTGGCGCAAGATTGGGGCAGCCTTATTAGCTCTCAGGAGCGAGCGCATTCAGCCTGGGGTTAATCATGAGCCAAAGGCGCCTCCTGCTTATCATCGAAGGCAGACGATGGATGTGAGCGAAGAACACACCATTCAAGCAGGTAGAGCAGCCTATAATGCATTTTCTCGGTGGCTTGAGGTCGATCGTGACCTCGCGAAGGACTTGTTACTTAACGATCGGGTTGACGTCCTCACGCCTTCAGGGAAAAATCGTTTGCGAAAGATTCGTAGAGCCCTCGCCGATGCGACTGACTGCCTGGTGAGAGATCTCCCTCTATGGGTTGATTTACCGACGGGTAAGCTCTTTAGTAGAAATGCCAACAAAGGTCGTAAGGCGTTCGCGTTAGCGGGTCAGCGCATCTATCTTATGGGCCTCTCGGGAGAAGAGTTACAACAGAATCACATCGATTGGGACTTGGCAATCTGCGCAACTGGTGCGGCTGCCGCGAGGAGCGCTCTCTATAGCGAGCTCATGGGATGCACGGATGTCCCTGAGGGCTGTGATATGCTCGCGGGGGTATGCTTGATGGCTGGTCCCGTGAACCAAAATGATATCGGTAAGACTTTCTATGGTCACCCTGATTTACTCGATGAAACGCTCTCTCACAGAGGCCCAACCTCTCTCTTGGTCTGGACATTAAAAGCTAAGACGGTCGCAGATCCAGTCGGTAATGAAGAGCAGCTCTTAAACCCGAAGCGGAAGGGGGCGCTAGTTGATTTACGTCCTGCTCCACATCAAGTCGTGTCCATCACTGATCATCAAGGGCGCTTTAAACCCTTTCGGTCCCAAGGCGGCCAGTTTAGTAAAGAGCGCGCTTTTTCGGATATCGGTAATCTCTTGACTGACCCTGATGGGGTTGAGATTAAAGGGAATGCGGGTGAAGTGTGGCCACACGGTGATGATGTCTTGTGGGAACCTCTCTCGTGATGAGTGGTATACACCGATAATGAGTCACATATACCGATGATGAGCGACATACACCGAAGTTTGATCTTCATCTCTGCGCTGTGGTTATTCCTAACGCTCAGTGCCTGTTCATGGATGAAATCAGATCCTCAAGCAAAGCGACCTACAGAGTCATCAGCCTCTTCTTCCTCCGCTGAGCGATCCGATCAGACGCTGAAGTCGCCAAGGTCAGACGAACGATCCTCTATCAGTGAAGCGCTCGGAGAGTGTGACCCCGCAGAGGGAGTCCAATGGGAAATACATCAGACAGCACTTGAGCTCTGTCGGTTCCCTACCAATACCTTTCGCTGTAAGAGAGTGTTCGCCGGTGAACTCAGTGGCGCAGAGGTGATAGAGGCGGTCGTAGATGCCCGTCATCATCGACTCATCTGGAGAGGAGTTATCGCCTCAGAAGAGATCCCTAGCGCCCACTCAGAGAGGATCTATACTAAGACGCGGGTACTCCCTGTTGCAGAAGAGGATAAGCCCACGGTCCCTTGTCGAGCGTTCATTGCTTCTCGAATACAGAGGGCGCGTAGCTTTAATCTGGTCGATGCGCGTGAAGAAGAATTTGACGAAGCGAGTGAAGATGAGGTCAGATTTGAATACTCGTTAAGCGCTCAACGCTATCTTGAGGTCGCTCAAGAGGAAGAAGATAACATTAGAGTTCGTCCTCGATAACGACTCCCCAACCCCCATTCCTCATTTAAACCCATAGATCATTCAACTCTTTACCCATGGAGATTACGATGAAGAGACTTTCTCTCTCACTCACATTGCTCACGCTCACTTTCATGAGCGCACTCGTTCCCACACAGCAAGCCCAAGCGCTCCCGTTTTTGGATGTCGGTCCTAAATTGGGCTATGGAGTCGGGATACTCTCTGGTGATAACACCGAAGATATAGACTCTAATACAACGATCACCGCTTTTGGCGTGGCAGGCAGCTTTGACGTGGTGATGCTCCAACTCGAAGTCAACGTTCTCTATCTCAAGGCTGCTTATGAGCAGAACATTAACATCTTGGGCACTAAAACCACCGCCAAAAGTGAGGCAGATTTCTTAGCTATACCCATCATCGGTCGCTTTGACATCTCACCGATACCTATGGTTAAGCTCGCTTTAGGCGGCGGATATGAGAGACGCTTCTACCTCGGTGATGGTGATAGCCCTGAGCTTAATTATATGCCTCTCTCTGTGAGAGCTGACCTTAAGGTCCCTATGATTGGTGCGGTGGGTATTGAGGGTAGATTTAACTATCAACTCGGCGATGATGACATTAAAAATAACGAGCTTATGGTCTTTCTCCACGCTTTTCTCTGAGCAGCCTGAATACTCTGAGCTACCTTAACCATCAGAATGGAGCACATCTCGGAGAGTTAATAGCTCTCGAATAACCTCTGCATGCAAGCCTCTTCGACTCTTGAGTGAATCGGGGAGTACATGCCAAGAATAAGTCTCAACCTCTACATGTAGGGGATGTTCAGCGCAGAGATGTGCTTGAGCGCTTGGGTCACGAATGATCGATGCGATGCCTCGCCAATGATCGGCAGTGGTACCTAGTCCACTCGCTTGATGAGGATCTTGTTGATGTGAGTCTCGCTCATGAGGGATAGAGAGTGAGCCTCGCCACCAGATCGGAACATGAAAGTGGCATCTCCACTCTTCAGCGTTAATCCAGGGGAGTGATGGTGAGGTGAGGTGAGGCAGATCAAGGGCCCTTAAGAGTTCACCTGAGGCAGTTTGGGCTGTTACTTGATGTAGATATCGTGGCTCTGCGAAGTCTAGTAGTTTAGCTCGCTGAGAGAGGTTTGCTGGTTGAGTCAAGCTGAGGGCATTAGAGATCTGAACCTTATAGATGGGGACTTGGGCCTGAGTGAGCTGAGTCCACGATTGAATAGGGTCCTCAAACGCTAGCGCTTGATGGCAAGTGTCATAGCACACACCGATATACTTGTGAGCGTGAGGAGATGAGGGCCAGACCACTTCTTCAAAGAAGGGGATCACTTGGGCGACGCTCTCCAGCCGAGTCCACGGCTCAGGTTCGAGGGCGACACGAATGGAGACACCGGTCTCTTCTTCTAACTCAAAGAGACCGATGGAGAGCTCGGAGAAGCGTCGTCGATACTCATCATCTCGACCAGTTTGATCTGCTAAAGAAGGAACGAAGCCACCGGCGACGGTGCTGATGGTCTTCATTTGAGGTCCTGGGAGTTGAGTCATTAATCGAGCGAGACTCAAAGTATAGCGGACTCTCTCTTCACTAGACCAATCAGGCTCATAGACCCTCTCTTTGACAGAGGGCGCGGCGAAATCTCCGTAGGGAAACCCATTCACCGAGAAGACATAGAGGTCTCGATCCCTCATTGCTTGAGAGATGTCAAGAATCGCTTGAGGGTTATCAGATAGCGCATAGACAGACTGAGCTCCGAGTCTAAGCCCTGAACCAAATGGCTGATGAGCGCTGACCTCAGCCTTAATCTTAGGCAGGTCACTCTCTATGAGCTTCATCAGACTCTCGATCCCTTCACCGGGATGTACATTAGTGCAATAACTCATCTCTAGATGGGGTAAAGTACGCATCAGAAAAAGTCCTTGAGTTTGTTTTTCACTTTATCAGCTTTGCGCTTGGCATCTCGTTTAGCTTTGGCTGTTGCCTTCTCCACTTTTTCTTTAGCTTCTTTAGCTTCTCGCTTAGCGGCCTTTCGAGCGGCTTCGGCTTTGGCTTTAGCCTCCTTTTCAGCCTGCTGCTTGAGCGAGTTTCCTTTATCCTTAAGCGCTTTGGTGGCTCCTTTTATTTTAGCTTCTGCTTGTTTTTTGACTTTTTTGATAGTGGATTTAACCTTCTCCTGGCCTTTATTGATCGCCTGTTTTACGCCATCGGGTGCGAATTGTGAGATGCCATAAGCGATCACTGCCGCTCCAATTAAGCTCGCTGCGCTGAGGCTCTCTATGGATGGGTTGGTGAGCGAACCGCCTAGAGTAAATCCTAAAGGGAACCGTTTAGGAGTGGTGATGTTGGTTTTAAGCCACTGACTTGCCTTCTTAGCGCTGATATTCAGCTCGCTCTTTAGCTTCATCTCTCCGTTGAGACCGATTTGACCGCTAAGCTGTAAAGGCCCCTCTGGCGTTTCGGTCTGTAGTCCATCTAAGAATTTAATTTTGCCCTGTTTAATTTTTATTGCACCGCCCACATTTTTCAGTTTGAGATCTTTAGGACGTGACTTAGGTACTTTGACGATCTTGATACGTTTTTGTAACTCTCCCACCGTAGCTTGAATCAACTTTTGCTTTAAACCTAGATCCTTGATCACTCCTCTTTTAAGATTGAAATGTCCTTGACCATCAATCGTGCGTGAGGTGTGCTCCCAATCTAAACCTTTACCCTTGAGTTTAAAGCCTCCGCTCAAGCGACCTTCTACTCGAGAATCTTTTTTGAGCGCCTGCTGAGCTCTGGCGAGATCAATGCGGTCTACGTCAAGTTCTGCTGACCAAGTGCTCTCATTGGCGTTCGGCTTGAGATTAATGATCAGTGGATGAAAATTCAGTTTCCCCTTCATGGTCTTCACTGTGCATTCTCTTAGGGTGAGAGCTTGATCAGTGGCTCTGAGATCAAGAGAGAGGTCTCTGAATGTTACCCCTCTCGCTTGTCCACGCTTTATTTTAACCTCACCTTTGAAGGAGAAGGGAGGCGTCTCAGCGCTCGAACGGTCTCCTCGTTGAATCGTCTTAGAGTCTTCAGTCTGAGTGATAGACGATGCTCTCCCTGATGACTCTTCCCCTGAGCTCTCTCGAGCTGGAAAGAGCTTGTCGAAGTCAAATTGAGAGGCTTTGAGGTTGAAAGTAATCAGAGGAGAGCTCGGGGAGCTTAGGTGGAGATCGGCTCTTATTTTATTGTGAGGACTTTTCAATGCTAAATTGTTCAGATCGACGGTGAGGTCAGAGGCAGGATCTGCTCCTCCATTGACATTGAGAGTAAAGCCTAATCGTCCTCTCTTTATATCCGGTCCGAGGCTCTTAGCGGCACCAAACATACCCAAGGTTTTAGTGAGCTTGGTGGGTGGGAGCTTAGCGGTGAGATGAAAACCAGAAGCATCATGTCTCCCTATCCCCTTGAGTCTGAGGTCAGCGAGGAGAATAGAGAGCTGGGGAATATCGAAGCGATGACCCACTTTAGTTGCCTCTAACTCGATATCAAACTTAACGCCACGAGGTTTGACGAAAGCCTCGCCCAATTTAATGTCTAGAGAGCTTAAGTTACTATCAAAAAGGGCACTGAAATCTCCACCAGGGATTTGTGTGTACCTCATGATGACTCCCCCGCTCCCCATGATCTTAATCTCATCAGTATCTAAGTGAGCGCCACCAATAGAGAGTCGGGCTTCAAAATCGATTCGGGGAGCAGTCTTATCCATTTGCAGCGCTAGAGTGCTCTCAAGACCTATTCTCCCCTCTATTTTTTGCTCCATCTTGTTGATCGATTGACGAACGCTAGGAATAAATTTAGCGAGTTGTGCGAGGCTCACTTCACTGAGCTGAGTCTCAGTATTGAGGGATGGGCCTTGTCCGTTAAGAGAGACTAGCCCCTGGGTAGAGAGTCGAGCCTCTCCGAGAGTGAGCGTGAGGGCTCTAATGTTTAATCGTTTAGGTGAGACTCTGAGCTTAGCTCTCACATTTAAGGGGTCCTTGGAGGTCTTCACAAATAGATCGGGGAGATTCAGGTTCGTTTTATTCAGGTCTAAGAGGAGCTCTAGTGATTGATCCGCCTCAGCACCTGTGGTGTTCACTGAAAAGTTTATGGGGCCTTCTATCTTAGCGCCTTGAGGTAGATTTGACGCGATATGAGGAGCGAGGGCAAAGATCCTTGTGACATTTATCCCTGAACTTCGCGCTTTTAAACCATCGAGCATAAGTTGATCGGCGCTCTGATATATGTCCCCGCTGAGTTGAACCTCCATTTGATTCACCCCGAGCTTCGTCTCTCCGAGGCTGAGCTTGATTCGGTCACTTTGAAGGTCTACTTGTAGTTGAGGGGCGATATTAATATCGACGCTCTGGCCTATTGTGCCCTGGCCTGTCCTTAAACCTTTGAGGCTCCATTCACCCTTAACAGAGATTGCTTTCGCGGGCTTAAGGCTCACTTCGATATGACCTCCACTAGTCGCTTCACCGATCAGTGAAGCTATCTCCGGACTCAGCGAGGAGAGTAAGGAGAGATCTATGGCGCTAGCGTTTACCTTAAACTGTAATGGAAAGGGAGGACTGAACGAAGAGTGAGCTGTCTCTAGGTCTTCTTTGGGTTCATCTTTACTGCCCTTTAGAGTCTGAAGCCACTTATCATAAGGACCAACATTGAGTTCACTGGTAAAGTTACCCTCGGCTCCCATCACCTGACCATTGAGTGTAGCGATGACCTGACGAGTCGGCTCCATAACAGGGAAATCCAGGTCGAGAGCGATGAGGGTAACTGGCCCTGTAGTGCGTGTATCTAGCTTATCATCGAGCGTAACTCGTACATCTCTAAGGTGTACCTCACCTATGTGAAGACTCTTGAGAAGCGCTAAGAGCTCTTCTCCCGATGCCTGATCGTCACTCTGCTCTTTCAGCATAGGCTCATCTTCAATAGATACTGATGGGGTTTTCTGTGAGTGAGTGGGTGAGCTTGACTCTAGGTTCCATACTCCCTGGCTGTCTCTCACTAAGTTAATGTGTATTCCGGAGACCGTCGCTTCATTGATCTCTATTTTTTGACCGAAGCTGATCAGCGCTTGAAGTGTATCGAGCTCAACCTCAAGTGACTCGACTTTGAGAAGATCATCAACTTCCATAGACTCAAGCTCAAACACTAGCCAAGGGAAGGCTTGAGCTTTGACTCGCTCTACCTTGAAATCTCGGCCAAGATCGTGACTAATGGCCGTCTCTATTTGATCGAGATAAGCATTAAGTAATGTAGTCGCAGCCCCACTTAAGATCACAAATGAGATGACGACTAGAATCAAGATTACCCCAGAAACCCATTTAATACCGCGTCGGAGGGCTGTCTTCCATAGGGGAGTAGGCGCGCTGTCTTTGATGATCATATTTTTAGATTCCGATGGGGTAATAAGCGAAATGAAGGGAGAATGTCTGAGTGATTGATTACCTGATCACATCACCACTACTTTGAGGGGTGAACATCGCCCCATAAAGAGAGCTCTCTTAGCCTCACTTCTACCCATTGTAAAAGGTGATGATTAAATCGGGGGGCGGTAAATTGATGGTCATCAATTTCTCGTATCCATGATAGAGACTTGAGTGTAGATGACAAATAATATGTTGTGCGCTCGGTCTCCGTCGTCCCTACAAGAGGTAGCTTAGTCTCGATCACTTCAGCGCCATATTTTCGAAATAGATCGATCAAAATCGATCGGGTGATCCCCGGGAGACAGCTACCGTTTGCTTCAGGGGTGAACCAGCGTAGGCCTCTTAGCGGTGCGAGCTCTCTCCGCTGTAGCTTCAAGAGGATCGACTCTTCATGAGCAAGTCGTTCAAGTCGCCAAAAATTAGAGTGACTTGACTCCAAGGGATATCCCTCTAGATCACATAAGAGTAGCTCGTCACATCGTAAGCTCTCTATAAGCCGTTGCCAACTCTCTCGCGCTGTATGCTTGGCTTCTGCGCTGTAGCCAAGAGGGTCATATACACTCTTTAAAGACCTTGAGGAGCTCACATAGGAGAGGTCGAGTGCATTCACTTGAACTGAGATATCAAGATCTATGGATAAGTAACATCGGACTACCTGTTCAAGCAGTATCATCTTTGGTTGCCTCAATAAGGACAGATCTAGTCTCTGAGTAAGCTCGTGTAAGCAGCGCTCTTTTACTTGGGAGTGGAGTCGCTCTCTCTCTCTCTCTGACAGTAGCGCTCCCCTCGATCCGCCAACACTCTTACGTAGAATCTCACAAGAGCGGATCAGTCTAGAGAGGTGTTGGTCGAAGGCCCTTATACGTCCGTCATACGTTCTCATCGTCTCGAAGGCGAGAGGGAGGGGAGAGGTGATGGTTATCGTTTTTATCATTAGAAACTAAAGAGTACCTCTACTTTGATCTTGGGCATAGATCGGATGAGTCTTAAATCGGAAGTCGCAATTTGCCCCTGCCCATGATAGTGAATGCAAGTAAATCAGCGATAGCAGATAGGAGTCCTGTTTGGATAATGTGACAGCTGCTCAACTTCTCGTTGTAGATCGAAGGTCTAAAGCACGTCGATGGTTAGATAGGTTAATAGGTAAAGTTTTTAGTGCCTCGATGTACTCTATCGCTGCCCTCGCCAAGAATCTACCATGGGCGAAACGTCGTCTAAGAAAAGTTCAGTGTTTAAAAGATATATCATATGAGGATAGGTCCTCTAGTCAGCGTTTAGATATATATGCCCCGCTCTCTTATATCGCTCCACAGTGGATAGACGAGACTGCTCCGCTAGCTTCTCTTGAGCCAGAAGAGATCGCTCCAGTGACCGATCGATTACCATTTGTGCTCTATATTCACGGTGGTGGCTTTAGAACTCTGTCTAAAGAGACTCATTGGTCCTTTGGTTTACAACTCGCTGAAGAGGGCTTTGTTGTCTTCATGATTGACTACAGGCTCACCCCAGATCATCCTTGTCCAGCCGCTTTAGAGGACTGTGCATCAGCGCTCGATTGGATTCTTAATCACCATGAAACGCTTAATATAGATCTAGAAAGGGGTATGATCGCCGGAGAGTCGGCGGGCGGACACCTCACCCTCGCCTTGACTCTAGCTCTTGTCCGACCTGACCCCGCTCCATGGGCTGAGAAGGTATTTCGACATCAGTGGGTCCCTAAGATGATCGCTCCTGCGTGTGCCTTTTTAGATATTATCAGCGCCAAGAGATCACCGGGTGAGATCGCTTCATTTTACCAAAGCCGTCTGGACGCTCTTGGAAGAGCTTATCTAAAAAACTGCCCTCGACCTGAGCTCGCCCTACCTTTAACAGAGCTGGAAGACAATAGAGACTTCGTTAGACCATTCCCTCCAACATTGGTGACCGTTGGGGAGAAGGATATCATCCTCAAAGACAGTGAGCGCTTAGCAGATATCTTACTGTTGAGAGGGATTAAGCACCAATTGATCACATATCCCGGAGGCATTCATGCCTTTCATGCTGTGATCTCTCATCCACTCGCGAAGAAGTGTTGGAGAGATCATATGGTCTATTGGTTCGAGTGTCTCGAGAGTACACAGCACATCGATATAGCTGAGGAACTAAATGAGAGTGTTCACACTTAATCAGGGAGGAGATGGCATGAAGCAGAGGTACTCAGAGGGAATGATGAGAATCATGTCACGAGCGATACTAGGGCTCTCTCTCCTCTTAACTCTGACCACAGTGTCCTCAACTTCGGCGAAGAGTTTAGATCCATATCAGATCTCTTCTCTCGGAGATCAGAGTACCGTTCAGATTCAGGTCAAAAACTTTGGATCTAGCGAGAGACGATTTAAGATAGGCCCACAAACGGGCATTCTCATAGAAAGGGAAATCTCTGCCTACGGCGCTCATGAGTATCTCCTTCAATGTCTTAAGAGAAATGATGTACAGAGTTCTCCAAAGCTCAGCTTTATCCTTGGTGAACAAGAGGCAAAACTCTATGACTGGGTGACTCGAAGCGAAGATCCTAAAAAGGTGATCTGGAATCGAGGGTCACTTCAGAGTTCTAATCAGTTAAAGTGGTCTCTAAGAAAGACGTTAGAAGGCCTCTATAAACGGCCTGTTCGCTCGGTGAGGACCGATACCTTCGTTACCCAATTAAGCGCCTGGGCAAGAACAGAGATATTTTTGACCTCTCTTAAGGCATTAGGAGACCTCTCCGACCAGCAGCTCTTCATCCTTAAGATGATGGTGACCTCGGGGATGACCTTAGTCATTGGCACAGGGGATATGGAAGGAGATGAAAAGCTCATTCAGAGATTCACTCCGGTCAGCTTAGGACAGGTAAAGACTACGAGTGGAGCATTGTTAGAACAGCTCCCGCGAGTTTCATCTTATCGACGTCTCTTTCCTCGAGGGGCTGTGGCACCTATCGTGGTCGCTGATGGAGAGACGATCGCTGTTGAGAGTCACCTTGGTCTCGGCAGAGTAAGGGTATTGGCGGTCAGGTTGAACGAGATTACTAAGGGGGAGACAGCCAAGCGTATTTTAAGCAGTGATTGGAGTGCGCGTGGACAACTTGAAGAGTGGCTTGATTTGACGATGCCTCCGTTGACAGAATCTCCGAGACTTTTAAATGACAACGTATGGTTGATGCTCTTTTTAATCCCCCTGTTTTTCCGATATGCATCGGGGAGATGGCGAATGATTGCAGGAGGAACATTAGTATGGATCATGATCTCTTTATTACGACCCCCGCTGTTTGTGCCTACCTCTGTAAGTCGAGCTCATCTCCTTTATCTCCCTATGGATGAAGGAGCGATGATTCTCTCTCAAGTTGATCTCAACTCTTTTGATCGAGGCGGACGAGCTGAGCCTATAAAAGCAGAGCAAATAGCACTTGTGAGCGCTGAAACAGAAGGAGCATGTCTCATACATGACCTCACTGAGCCGCTAGAGAGTCGCTCTCGAGAGTCCGGTTCATCGGTATCTACTCTCCAAACTCGAGGGTGGTGGGTGATTGAGAGTGACCTCGGTGAACGTCAGCGATTTAAGTATATCGCTTTCGCTCCTAGGATCCCTCGACCACACCTTGTCATTGATGATGATATGATATCCGAGTGGCCACCGGGTCCGTGGAGCGGTGCTGTTATAGAGGCACTCGCACCCTTAGAGACAGATTTGCCGATCCCGGTAGACTTAAAAGGTGTTAAGGCTTGGCGTTTACCCATGCAATCACCTAAAGAGATAGAACCTCCTCTTGTATATCACCAACAGCCGATGAGAGATGAGGAGTGAAGTGATGCCGTCTAGACACCATATCGAAGGGCTAGAATCAGCAGAGTCAGCAGAGTCAGCAGAGTCAGCAGAGTCAGCAGAGTCAGCAGAGTCAGCAGAATGTAGGGTCTATTGGGATTACTATGGCCCTAGCGCAAATGGTACGGCCACTCATTTTCACCATCATTTGGGTGAATGGCTAGAGAGAGAGTCTTTGCGATCAGAAGTGATCAATAGTGGGGTTGAGGAGATAAACGCTAAACACAGTGTCGTCTTTTGTGAGACGACGATGGCTATTGGAGCGGTTATGTATCGACAGCTGAGAGCGCATCGAGCGATCAAACTTCCTAAAGATCAAGACTCTAATCAATAATAGTATCTTCTTGATCTCCAAGTCCTAAGGCTTCAGAGCTTGCATTAGAGGAGGGAGAGTCTGCCTTACCACTGCTTAGTTCCGTATTTACTGCGGTATTTTGGCTCTTAAAGAAAGGTGTAGGCGCCTGACCAGGACGACGTTGGCGTTGAGGAGGTGAGCTAGACTTAACCGTACTTTTGGAGTCTTCGAGAGATTGCCAATTAACCTCTGAGTCACCTGAAAGTGCGGCTATGGATTCATCGCTCACTGACTCTATGGCCTGCTTTGAGAGAAACTCGTTAACATCTGCTCGGGTCAATGTCCCAGAGCTTTTGGCAGTTTGTTGAAGTTTTTCAAATTCTTCTATTCCGACACCGTCCAAGATCTCAGATGACGAAACATCCTTATCCCTATTCTCTTTTTCATCTTCAGAGTTGTCTACCGTTGATTTATAGACTTTTTCTCTTGAAGTCATCGCGAAGGGGTCTGTCGATACTCGGTCGCTGGCAATATCGCTGACAATATCACCGGCACTCTCTCCAAATGAATCTGTATCGAAGCTCCAAGCCTCTGTCGCTCCACCGGTAATACTCTCGGGCTCCATGCTCCACTTTTCGGTCCTTCGAGCGATAATAGGCTCCATTGCCTCAGGGGGATCTTCGTTGTCTGCGGAGATATATTCGGGGGCTTCAGCTTCGCCTTGTAGCCTATCATAAATGAGGTCAAGGCCATTCCGATAAGCATCACCTTGAGCGACGTGGCCCAGAATAGAGTGTATCTTTGATAGAGGTTCAGATTTTGACCAAGGAGCGACCTTGGGTGGCATAAACCGTTGACTCTGCTCGACTTTTAACAGTTCCTCGCGATCCTTCTCTTCTATCATCTCAAGCTCTTTGACCACTTGTTCTTGCTGAGCCTTCGTTAATGCAGCGCTAGTGGTGATTTTGACTCGATTTTTCTTGTGCTGTTCTTCACTCATATACACCTCATACGATCCGATTGTCACTCATATCGCCTTTAGAACTAAAAGCTCAGACTCGCTTAAGTCCATTCTCCCACAACCTTAGACCAAATCTGCCCATTCTCCAAGTGTTGGAGTGCTAAAGAGATCTCGAGCGCGCTGTAAACATGACTAACGGGTTCAACGAGGATTTCTTTAACTCCATTTTCACGTGGGCTAATTTCCCCATTTACTTTTAGGTAGGGTAGGATGTTTTTCCGATAATCACTCGTCAGATCTATTTTTTCTTTAACCGATCTAGAGCGTAACACTGTACCGATTAAGCTCGCTCTCTTCGCTAACAAATGTCCTAGATTGATCTCACCTTTAACGCCTCCTAGTAGTCCGATCACTACGATTCGACCCCGTGTATTGAGGATCTTGAGATTTTCTCTAAGGTAAGCACCTCCAATGAAATCTAAGATCACATCAAAGCCATCACTCGACTCTGTAGGAGTAAAGATCCCATTCTCTGAACGCCAAACGGCGTCAACAGGTAAGTCACTTATCGCCCGTGTTCGCTTCCATTCACTTCGTGTTGTTCCGGTTACTCTCGCTCCCATGGATGCGGCAATATGAGACGCTGCAGCTCCTACACCACTCCCAATCGCGTGAATGAGAACACGATCACCCTCTCTGAGCTGTCCCTGGTTAACGAGAGCATCATAGGCCGTTAAATGGGCCTCAGGGAGAGCAGCCGCTTGAGTAAAGCTCATCTCATCGGGGATCGCTAAGAGCTGATCGCGAGGAACGACAATCGACTCAGCATACGCTGCACCGTTACATATTCCCATGACTCGATCACCGATCATAAATGTCCCGCTGTGCTCCTCCCCAGAGGAGAAGGACTCGATGACTCCAGAAAACTCCAAACCGAGAATGTCTTGGGGTGTGCCGGGGGGGGCAGGGTAATGACCTGCTCTCTGCAGGAGGTCTGCCCTGTTCACTCCAAAGGATTTGATGCCTACCAGAGCGTATGTGACTGAATGATCGTTAGGGTAATTTGGGAGAGGTCGGTCTTCGATGACGAGATCACCGCTCTCATTACATATTACTGCTCGCATCGTCTCGTTCATGGTGTCTCCGACTTCAGTCCCAATTTTTACGCTGCCTCTGTGACTTTACTTCACTTCGGTGTTTTTTAACTTTGAGTCGTCGCTCTTTAGAGCCTCTAGTCGGCTTAGTCGCTTTACGCTCTTTGGGGACACATAGTGCCCGTCTCACCAAGTCAGCGAGTCTCTGCCGAGCGAGGTCAATATTCTTTTGCTGACTTCTAGATTCGTCAACAGAACAAGTGATAAAGCCCGCTTGACTGATTCGATTTCGGAGCCGATCTTTTAACAAGTCTCGCTGTTCATCGGTGAGGGCTTCACTCCTCAGAGGCGCCCAAGTGAGCTGGATCTTGGTGCTGGTTTTATTGACATGCTGACCTCCCGCTCCGCTCGCTCTGCAAGCTCTGATAGAGAGCTCTGACGCAGGGATGGTCAGCCCTTGCTGTACAAATATATCAGAGTCATAGGCCATAGCTTTTTCTCCTACCATTGAGGGTTGAAACGACGAGATTATCAATCATGTGAATGAGCACGACTAGTGGAGCGCGCTTTGTTGATCACTCTTCATACCATTATTGAATGAATTGATCGATGTTCTCACTGTCTAGTTCTTTACGCTGTCTAGTTCTTTACACTGTCTAGTTCTTTACACTGTCTAGTTCTTTACACTGTCTAGTTCTTTACACTGTCTAGTTCTTATTCATTCTGTCAGATCATATATCGACCTCGAGAGATCTTATACATCATCGCTCATATAACGTTTGCTGAACGAATGTTATTGCTGAGACTAGGTCATGAAGAGGATACATGTGATCCATGGATTAAAATAGTCATGGTGGGGTTCTTATCACTCTATTATAATCTATTCCCGTTTATGTGTATCTATGATTGCTCATGTTACTTTCAGCAGAGAGCGCTCTCCCCTTTACATTACTGAGGAGTCCTTATGACTTTTAATCCTATTCGAATAATGAAGTGCTCGACTATACTCGCCTCTTTGTGTTTTTTATTCATTGCCTGTGACGATGAGTCTGATCCCATGGCCATGGAAACAGCAGGTGAGGCGGCGGGTGAAGAGGCGGGTGAGGCGGCGGGATACACCGCGGGTGAAACAGCGGGTGATACCGCGGGTGATACCGCGGGTGATACCGCGGGTGAAACAGCGGGTGAGACGGCCCCCCCTTTTGATGGGACAGCTTACACAGGCATGTGGGATCTAAAAATTCGTCTCGTTGACGTCGGTAATATTGAGGTTGATTTTCAAGCTGATATTGTCGCTTCTGAGCGATCGATAGACTCAGTTGAGCTTCGAGTTACCAAAGGAGGAGAGCTGAGCGATGTGGTCGCTACTGTCAATGACATCGAGATCGAAGATAGCGGTGATTTTAGTCTCACTATCGACGAGGCGACAATCCCTGGAATGTATTCGCCAACGGGCAGTGATGTCGTCGTCTCTTTCACTTTGGCGGCGACTCAAGGTAGTAGCGCTAATCAGCTCTGTGGAGATGTTACCGGAGAGGTTGTCACACTCAGCTTGCCAATTTCGATGAGCACGTTCGGAGCAGTGGTCAGTGGTGGAGACAGCCCAGTACCAGGCTCTTGTGATGATGAAACCGGTCCAATGATGTTTCCACGGCTTGAGATATGTCCTGAGTTCAGCGCTGGAATGAACATGATCTCATCGGGTGGATATGAGAGGTCCTTAGAGGTGATCTTACCTTCCAATTATACCGATGAAGAGATATGGCCACTCATCACTCTCTGGCATGGATTTGGCAGTAGCCCTGAAGAGATTAAGGGGTATTCAGATCTGTCGAGCCTCGCTGAGTCAGAGGGTTTTATATTCGTCGTCCCTTCGTCATATCCGGATGGAGCGGTAGAATGGGATTCTCTCGCCGACACCGATAGCCCTGACCTCGCTTTTTACGATGACATGATCAAATGCCTTGGTGAGTCCTTCTCGGTAGACCCTAATCGTATTCACTCCACGGGTCTCAGCGCCGGTGGATTATGGACTGCTTACCTCAGCGTCTTCCGATCAAACATTATCGCTTCAGCTGTGGGGATGTCATCGGGGCTCATTCCCGATTATCCTGAAGGGACTACGACCATACCTTATCTCGCCTCTTGGGGAGGAGATAACGACATCGCTTACGATCAAAACTTTGATACCCTCGCTCAAGACCTAATCGCTAAATTTAGCGCTAATGGTCACTTTGTGATGAGCTGTAACCATGGCCTAGAGCATGTGTGGGAGACGGAGTTCTCCCCCTGGGTCGTTCGTTTCCTATTGGACCACCCTAAGGATTTAGGTGAATTTCCTTATCAACAAGGCTTGCCTGAGGGTGTCTATCCCGATTATTGTGAGATTGTTTCCGCCGAATAGAGGGATCTGCTCTTCAGTCGATCGTCATTAATCTCTCCTCGGCTCTTACTTACTCCTCCGAGGTGGAATATGACCCAAACATCAAAGCAATATGTTCTCGCTATAGATCAAGGTACGACAGGTAGTACCGCGCTAATCATCGACCAAGAGATGAACGTTCTCGGTCGAGCTAACTTCGAATTTACCCAATACTTCCCTCAACCGGGTTGGGTAGAACACGATCTTGATGAGCTCCTAACCTCGGTCCATAAGGCGATCGATGGCGCCATCACTATGGCCGGGATCAGCGCCCAAGAGATCAAAGCGATAGGGATCACCAATCAACGAGAGACGATCGCGCTCTGGGATCGCTCTTCCGGTGCTCCTCTCCATAAAGCGATCGTTTGGCAATGCCGACGAACAGCCTCCTATTGCTCAACGCTAAAAGCTGCAGGTCATGAACCTAGAGTTCGAGCGCTGACCGGTCTCTGTCTCGATCCGTATTTCTCAGGGACCAAAATGAAGTGGCTCTTAGATGAGGTGGAGGGAGCGAGGGGGAGAGCAGAGGCTGGTGAACTCGCTTTTGGAACGATGGATAGCTACCTCCTCTGGCAGCTCACCGGAGGTGCGGTTCATGCCACTGATATCTCTAACGCGAGTCGTACACTTCTTATGGATCTCAAGAGAGGCGAATGGAGTGAGGAGATGACAGATCTCCTCGATATTCCGGTCGCGACTCTCCCCGAGATTAGAAGCAATAGTGAAATTTATGGCCAGACTAATGGCTTTGCCTCTCTCCCTGATGGGATTCCGGTCGCTGGCATGGCTGGAGATCAACAAGCGGCTCTATTTGGCCAGGCTTGCTTCTCGAAAGGAGAGGCGAAATGCACTTATGGAACCGGCGCTTTCCTGTTAATGAACACCGGAGGGACTCCCATTTATAGCGATCATGGTCTCTTATCCACAGTCGCGTGGAAACTTGGGGAGCAGACGACTTATGCCTTAGAGGGCAGTGCCTTTGTGGCAGGAGCTGCTGTCCAATGGCTTCGAGACGGTTTAGGTCTTATCTCCTCAGCGCCGGAGATCGAGAGCCTCGCCGAAAGCGTGACTGACTCAGGGGGAGTATATTTTGTACCGGCATTGACAGGTCTTGGTGCGCCGCATTGGGACCCTGAGGCGAGGGGGATGATCAGCGGCCTCACCAGGGGGAGTGAGAAAGGTCACCTCGCTCGAGCGACTCTCGAGGGGATCGCTCATCAGAATGATGATATTCTCACCGCCATGATGGCAGACTCAGGTTCACCTATCACCGCGCTTAAGGTAGATGGAGGAGCTGCTGCAAATGGACTGTTGATGCAAATACAGGCTGATCTGCTAGGCTGTGAAATCATACGACCCAAGATGTTAGAGACCACAGCTTTAGGCTCCGGCATTATGGCTGGCCTAGCGGTCGGCATGTGGAGTAATCTTAGCGAGGTCACAGACCGATGGTCAATCGATGCTCGGTTCAAGCGATGCATTAACGAAGATGAAGTCGGTAGACGCCGGGAAGGGTGGAGAGCTGCGCTCCAAAAGACCCGTAGCGTTTAATTTAAGCTCTACCCCATTTATTATCAGCCCAGAGGAGTATTTCTTTAGCAGGCATTGGCCGCGCGAAATAGTAGCCTTGTAGATAATCGCACTGCAAAGAGGCCAAGGCCTTAGCGTCTGCTTCAGTCTCTACACCTTCAGCAACAGTGACCATATCTAAGCGTTGGGCGAGATGGATAATAGATTCGACGAGCGCGAGGTGTCTCTCGTCTTGATGCATCGGTCTGATAAATGCTTGGTCGATCTTCAGGGTATCGGCGGGGAGGGTTTGTAGATAACTTAAACTTGAGTAGCCAGTCCCAAAGTCATCAATAGCCACGCTCGCTCCGCTATCTCGACAGTCATTGAGCGCGTTAGTGACCTCTCTAGGACTGCTCACTAAAACGGACTCTGTAACCTCTATCTTCAATGACTTCTCTGGTAAGTCATAAGTCGTTAAAAGGTCTTGAACCGTGTCCATCAAAGATTGATCCAAAAAGTCTCGAGAAGAGAAGTTAACGCTCATAAACATCTGTTCTGAGATGTATTCAGAGAGCTCCAAAGAGGCGAGGAGATTATCCCTCATGATCACTAGGTCTTGACACGCTTGCTCAACGGCCCAATGAGTCATCTCTACCATTTGTCCCGAGCGTTCAGCCACGGGGATGAAGTCAGCAGGTGAAATCATACCTCTCTCAGGATGGAACCATCGCATTAGAGCTTCAAAACCAGCAAGTTTACCAGTCATAGCGTGAATGATCGGTTGATAAAATAAGGTTAGCTCGCCTTCTTTAATCGCTTTAGTGAGGTCATTTTCTAGATTGATCGTATGGATCGCTTTATCAAAGATGTCTTTAGGGACGGGCTCCGCGAGTGTGACCTTTTTTTGAGATGGAGTGGCCGTCTTACTAGGGTTATTAGAGTGCGCTTGATTGTCCTTCGAGAGAGAGTTACTGATCGCACGATCCGCAGCTCTTCTCAATCTCTCATCTAAACTGATCTCCTCTTCGACAGGTTCGTCGTATTGAGTGAGGGACTTCTTCAAGTGCCCTATTAAAACCGACATACAGACTTTGAGGATTGGGTCAGCTTGATCAAGTCGTCGATTGATTTGTTCACGAGAGATCATGCGGAGCTGGCAGACGCTCTGTGCAAAAGCGCTCGCTGATCTTGGCTGATCACCAATGATAGACATCTCACCAAAGAGAGATCCCGGTCCATAAATCCCTAGTGGAATAAAGTCTTCATTTCTCTCGAGTACAATTTGGATCTCACCACTCTCCACTAAGTACGCACAGTCCCCGGCATCCCCTTCGTGGAATAACCACTCTCCTGGTTGTAATACTTTAACTGTGACAAGTTGATTTTGGGCCTTATGGTACACGTGTTTACCTCCTGTAAATATGGGTCTGAATGATACTTTAGAAACTTAAACCATGATGCCGGCGCCAAGTCTTTAGATCAGGCATATTTAGGTAAGGGTTGGTTGCTCTCACTTTTGAGAGTGGCGCATGTTGTCCCCATAGGAGTGACCTGGATATAACGTCAGATCTCCGGAGAGACTTGAGAGACGTTGGGTGAGTGTATAATACATCTCATCGGCGTCGCCTCCTGGAAGGTCTACTCGACCACACCCGCTCAAAAAAAGAGTATCGCCCGAAATCAGAGCGTCATCAACACAAAAACATTGTGAGCCTGGCGTATGGCCTGGAGTATGTAGGAGTTCTATTTCGATCTCGCCTACTTGAACTTTTGAGCCTGAACCATGGGCGACAAGATCACTTTTTGATAGACCGGTCACTTTTATGATCCCCTCGACCTCATGCTCGTTAGCATGGACTTTACAAGGGCAGCGATCCATAAGAGCGGGGAGACCCTCAACAGTGTGTCCATACATTGTACCGCCTACATGATCGGGGTGGTAATGAGTGGCTAAGGCGCCGGTGAGGGTATAACCATCATCCTCTATGAGGTCGACTAATTCTTCAACGCCCCAAGCTGGATCGATGAGCATACACTCACGGGTATTTTTATCCCCTATTATATAGACAAAGTTTTCCATCATCTTAGCGGTTGGGTCATTCACAGCGAAATCATGGCCGGCGAGGAGCTGTCTGAAGTATATTTGGTCGTTCATTTATACCTTTTTATTACGTTTAATAGAGTATTAATAACTCCACAGGGTGCTTTTGACTGTCAAGACAACGCAATAACCAATGATCAATGCTTGTGAGAGACTGTAAGAGCGTCAAAAACTAGATTGTTACTCGCAACGACTGCTAAAGCTGTCGGTCAAATGTAAGCGCGACCCATTCCCCTCGGTCAGCTGAACCTCGGCAGGCGTGGAGTACCCTTGCCTTTGGATCACTGATCACGACAGAGTTTGTTGTTGTTCCTTGTTCATCTTCGGGATAACGATTGATACTGTAGATCCCTTCACTTCGATCAGCAAAGACTGACTTTAGCCCCTCTAAACTTTGATGATTCGGCTGGGAGATTAATCGGGTCACTGTAGAGTATCTTGTTGCACTACTAGGGGTCGGCTTTATCCACTCTCGATCTTGATGCGGCTCGAAGAGACAATGGTTAGCTCTCCCTATTGGCCCGCGTTGAGTATCACGCTTAAATCGTTCTTCAGGTGACCGCTCCCACTCTACACCGCCTTCGGCGCTCCCTACCCAGTAACTGTGGGCTCCGGCGACAGGGGCTGTCTCACAGATTTGGCTCGCCGCTGTAAAGCTGGGCTGAGTCACTGCCTTATGGAGAACGCTGAGGTAACCAACGCCTACTCGAGATCGCCAAGTCTTAAGATTCGTTGTACCCACCGAGACTCCTCGTTCATTCATACCGACAAGAGTCATGCAACCAGCACAAGTGACCGTCCATGTCTCTAAGCCATCATCTGGGAGTCGATGTAATCCTACGATGAACTCAATATCAGGAGGATTAAGATCCCATGTCTGTCCATAATAACCAGAAGAGTACTCGCTAGAAGGGATCAAGACAGAGGTACAGCCTTCATCGTCTTCTGAAGGAGAAACATCTGGCAATAAGACTACATCTCGAACGTCGGTCATATTAGTTGTGGCATATAAGCGCTCGGGGGATACACCGACTGACTGAGCGATCGCTTCTTGCTCTCTCGCTGCAGATGGATCGAAGTCTACGGCTTGTTGCCAGCATTCTGCTCCTCGAGCGAGGAGCTCATCGACACTGCCTCGACCCCAATCGGCGAAATATCGTTCTGCAGAGCTGAGCCTCATGTCTATAAATGATCTTATCTTTGACCGGAAATGTTCACCATAGGCTTTACCCATTTCGCTGTAAGAGCCTTTAACGGTGAGCAACTCGAGCTTCAAGAGCTCATTTGATGGGTTTAATCTGTCCTGCATGCTATCCTTAATATCGGTTTTATAGAAATTCTATTAGAAAATTCACCTGTTAATTAGAGTACTTAATGTACACTTTGGAAAAAAGTGAAAAAAGGGCTTGCACCATTTCACTGCTTGGGTTAGAACACATCTCGCTTCAAGTAACAGCGCTCCAACGGTGAGCCTCGATGAAGCGGAGAAAAGCCTCCAGGAGGCGAATCTTTAACAGAACAAACTCGTTATTAAATGTCAACATCGTTGGCAAAACGAGCGAAAGTCAAATCGTCACTATTAGCGATTGACTCTTTGAAAACATAGGATGAGTAAAACGAACGTAAGTTTGTTTAATAAAGCATAGTAAACGTGATGTTTAGTTCTCTTAACACGTAAAAACAAGAGTGCAACCGAACGTATCGTCTTCGGACGATAGAGTTCAGAGATTAAACTGGAGAGTTTGATCCTGGCTCAGAACGAACGCTGGCGGCGTGCCTAACACATGCAAGTCGAACGAGAATCACTCTTCGGAGTGAGGACAGTGGCGCACGGGTGAGTAACGCGTGGGTAATCTACCCTTTGGTTGGGGACAACAGTTCGAAAGGACTGCTAATACCGAATAAGTCGGTCACCTCTGCGGAGGAGGCCGGGAAAGATTTATCGCCGAAGGATGAGCCCGCGTACCATTAGGTAGTTGGTGAGGTAATGGCTCACCAAGCCAAAGATGGTTAGCTGGTCTGAGAGGATGATCAGCCACACTGGGACTGAGACACGGCCCAGACTCCTACGGGAGGCAGCAGTGGGGAATATTGCGCAATGGACGAAAGTCTGACGCAGCAACGCCGCGTGAGTGAAGAAGGCCTTCGGGTTGTAAAGCTCTGTTAAGATAGAAAGAATAAGCCTTCGGGCTCTGACGGTACTATCTCAGAAAGCACCGGCTAACTCCGTGCCAGCAGCCGCGGTAATACGGAGGGTGCAAGCGTTGTTCGGAATTATTGGGCGTAAAGCGTGCGTAGGCGGATTGTTAAGTCTGATGTGAAATCCCGCGGCTCAACCGCGGACGTGCATTGGATACTGGCAGTCTTGAGTCCCGGAGAGGAGAGCGGAATTCCTAGTGTAGAGGTGAAATTCGTAGATATTAGGAGGAACACCAGTGGCGAAAGCGGCTCTCTGGACGGTGACTGACGCTGAGGCACGAAAGCATAGGTAGCAAACAGGATTAGATACCCTGGTAGTCTATGCCGTAAACGATGGGCACTAGTCGGTGCGGGTATTGACCCCTGCGCTGACGAAGCTAACGCATTAAGTGCCCCGCCTGGGGAGTACGGCCGCAAGGCTAAAACTCAAAGGAATTGACGGGGGCCCGCACAAGCGGTGGAGCATGTGGATTAATTCGACGCAACGCGCAGAACCTTACCTAGCCTTGACATGTTAGCGTACGACCCCCAAAAGGGTCCGACCTTCGGGAACGCTTACACAGGTGCTGCATGGCTGTCGTCAGCTCGTGTCGTGAGATGTTGGGTTAAGTCCCGCAACGAGCGCAACCCCTACCCTTAGTTACCAGCGGTTCGGCCGGGCACTCTAGGGGAACTGCCGGTTTTAAGCCGGAGGAAGGTGGGGATGACGTCAAGTCCTCATGGCCCTTACGGCTAGGGCTTCACACGTGCTACAATGGTCGGTACAAAGGGTTGCGAAGTCGCGAGGCGGAGCTAATCCCAAAAAGCCGATCTCAGTTCGGATTGGAGTCTGCAACTCGACTCCATGAAGTAGGAATCGCTAGTAATCGTGGATCAGCATGCCACGGTGAATACGTTCCCGGGCCTTGTACACACCGCCCGTCACACCATGGGAGTTGATTGGACCAGAAGTCGTCGAGCTAACCTTCGGGAGGCAGGCGCCCAAGGTCTGATGAGCGACTGGGGTGAAGTCGTAACAAGGTAGCCGTAGGGGAACCTGCGGCTGGATCACCTCCTTTCTAAGGAGAATCACTAGCCTAGATGTTAGTGTATATCTCTGGTCAATCAGATCGCAAATCGTGAAAACGATGCGGGGTCTGAGATCTTTACGCTTTATTTAAAAATTACTCATTCTATGTTTTCAAGGAGCCAACTCTGTTGAGTCCGATTCTTTGAAATTAAGGTTAACAAGAGAAAATTAAGTGAAAACAAGCAACTCAAATTAATGACATCTGCACTTTAACATCATTTCGATGATTGTTGATCGTGTGAATGGGTGTCCTTGGGAAAGCTACTAAGAGTATACGGTGGATGCCTTGGCACTTAGAGGCGATGAAGGACGTAGGTAACTGCGATAAGCTTCGGGGAGCTGTTACACAAGCTATAATCCGAAGATTTCCGAATAGGAAAACCTATCTCGTTGAAGACGAGATACCATGCACTGAATACATAGGTGCATTGGGGCGAACTCAGGGAACTGAAACATCTAAGTACCTGAAGGAAAAGAAAACAACAGTGATTCTCCAAGTAGCGGCGAGCGAACGGGGAACAGCCTAAACCATGGTTGTGTAAACCTGCAAGTGTTGCAATCATGGGGTCGTGGGGCGCTCAGGATCAGTTGCAGCTGATCATGCGTATGTACTTTGTGAAGTTGAATCAGTTGGGAAGCTGAACCAAAGACGGTGATAGTCCGGTAAACGAATCGCAGAGACAACGTAGAGATGACCCCGAGTACCGCGGGACACGAGAAACCCTGTGGGAATCTGGGAGGACCACCTCCTAAGGCTAAATACTACTAAGTGACCGATAGTGAACCAGTACCGTGAGGGAAAGGTGAAAAGTACCCCAAAAGGGGAGTGAAATAGACCCTGAAACCGTATACTTACAAGCAGTCAGAGCACTATGATTCATGTGTGATGGCGTGCCTTTTGCATAATGAGCCTGCGAGTTACCTTCTGCAGCAAGGTTAAGTCGGTAGACGAAGCCGAAGCGAAAGCGAGTCTGAATAGGGCGTTTAGTTGTTGGAGGTAGACCCGAAACCGAGTGATCTATCCATGGCCAGGTTGAAGCGCGAGTAAGATCGCGTGGAGGACCGAACCCACCAAAGTTGAAAATTTGGGGGATGAGCTGTGGATAGGGGTGAAAGGCCAATCAAACTCGGAAATAGCTGGTTCTCTCCGAAATATATTTAGGTATAGCCTCGGATGGTTACCTTTGGAGGTAGAGCACTGAATGGGTTAGGGGTCTCACCAGATTACCAACCCCAATCAAACTCCGAATGCCAAAGAGTATAGTCCGGGAGTCAGTCAGGGGGAGATAACTTCCTTTGACGAGAGGGAAACAACCCAGACCGCCGGCTAAGGTCCCAAAGTTCATGCTAAGTGGAAAAGGAGGTGGGAGCGCATTGACAACCAGGAGGTTGGCTTAGAAGCAGCCACCCTTTAAAGAAAGCGTAATAGCTCACTGGTCCAGCGAACCTGCGCCGAAAATGTAACGGGTCTAAGCATGACACCGAAGCCGCGGATCTCGTAAGAGATGGTAGGAGAGTATTCTAACGGCGATGAAGGTCAACCGAAAGGATGGCTGGAGCTTTTGGAAGAGCTTATGCAGGCATGAGTAGCGATAAAACGGGCGAGAAACCCGTTCGCCGTAAGCCTAAGGTTTCCTAGGCCAGGTTAATCCTCCTAGGGTGAGTCGGACCCTAAGCCGAGGCCGAAAGGCGTAGGCGATGGAAAACAGGCGAATATTCCTGTACCGGCTCTACACGTTTGATTCTCAGAAGGGACGGAGAAGGATAGATCAGCCACACATTGGTTAGTGGTTTAAGCCCGTAGGTGGTTACTCTAGGACGCGTAGGCGACAAACGGAGTAGCAACGCCGAGAGGTGATGAGGAGGGCTATGCCCGGAACTGATTGATTCCATGCTTCCAAGAAAAGCTTCGGAGATAGTGATAGAGCTGACCGTACCGTAAACCGACACAGGTAGGCGGGGAGAGCATCCCAAGGCGCTTGAGAGAACTCTGGTTAAGGAACTCGGCAAATTAGCACCGTAACTTCGGGATAAGGTGTGCC
>CALSSE010000008.1 GCA_943788935.1 uncultured bacterium
CGGAGGATGTGGGAGCTGGTGTTTCGCTGCTCTCGGGGGGGAGTGTTTCATCTGTCATTTTGGCCGCCTGTCTGGGATATTCCCATATTTAGTTGTCTAACACATTACTGTCCAAACATATGCGATGCAAACGCTTAGAGCCCCTGCGGCTGGATGAATAACATATTGCGGTGAAAATTATGGGAAAAGCTCTCTGCATAACCCAGCCGTCAAGCCAAAACATTTTGCCCGGTGGCAACACCGGGCTGCGCCTGCCTGCCCCCCGGCAGGCGCATTCACCGTCTCAATATACTGATATACATGGTCATTGCTCAAATTTTGCAGTGATTTCACCACCGGACATATGCGCCCGCCCAGGCCGGCGCTGCCCTCATTTCGTGTTGAGATGGCGTTATGCAGAGGTCTTGAGAACTCAGAGGATTTGCGCGTAAATTCGGCTGAAAAACCTCTGAAAATGGTGCTGTGCCCGGCGGTTTTGGGAATCGGCTGGGGCGGGTATCGCTGCGCTATCGGCCCCGCAGGGCCAGGATCCAGAGTGCGCAGAGCAGAGCCGAAAGAACCGCATTCCAAGCGGGCATGGACAGGTCGGCAAAGGCCCAGGAAACCTCGTCGCACATGACAAGTTTTTCGAAGGTATCTGTTGCTAAAAGATCCTGCCCCGACAGCCCGCTCAACTCGGCTCCGGCACCGGTACAGGAACTGGGGCCATCCCACCATTTTTGCTCGACCCCGGCGTGGAAAGCGCCGATGCCGGCGGTCGTCAGTGCGGCCAGCGCACCAAGCCCGGCCAGAAGGCGGCTGGGCCAAAACCAAATCAACGCGCCGATCGCGATGGCCAGCATATGGGGGTATCTTTGCCAAAAACACATCTGGCACGGCGCGTAGCCGAGTGCCTGAAACAGGTAAGCCCCTGCCAGGAGCGTGCCCGACCCTGCCGCTGCAAAAAGCGCCAATTGGCGAGATGAGTGTGACAACAGAGTATTCTTTTTCATAGATATCTGACCGCAAAAAATCCTGCACCTAATATGAGTACAAAAGCGGTAAAGACCAAGCCCAAATGTCTTTCTATAAAGCGGCGGATAGGTGGGCCGAAGTAATACAGCAGAAGGGCGACCGCAAAAAACCGCAAGGCTCGCGCGACCAAGGCGCTGAGCACAAAGGGAACCAAGGCCATTCCGGTCCAACCCGACATGATCGTGATCACTTTGAACGGGAAGGGCGTCACCCCGGCAATCAGCACGGCCCAGGTCCCATAGGCGTTGAATTTATCATTAAAGGCGGCCATGCTGCTCTCCTTGCCCAATGAGGCTAAGATGGGCTGGCCGATGCTTTCAAAGGCGAAAGCCCCGATGGCATAGCCAAAAAGCCCGCCCGCAACTGAGGCCACAACCGCCACCAAAGCAATGCGAAACGCCTGGCTCCGCGCCGCCAGGATCATCGGGATGAGCATGATATCCGGCGGGATCGGAAAGAAAGAGCTTTCTATGAAGGCGACAATGGCCAAAGCCCAAAGCGCCCGCGGATGCTCAGCCAACGACAAGGTCCAAGTATAAAGGCGGTGTATCATGTGACCCCAAAGATTATTTCCCGGTTTTTGCCATGGATGGGCCGGGATGGGTAGGGGCTTTTCACGCCCCCGCGGCACAGGCGCCTTTACGCCGACGGGCCAAGCACCGCTCTCGGATTCTGGCGCAACAGCGGCCGCGCAAGAAACGGTTTGCGCTGCATTAACACGGGCTCCAAAACAAGACCGACCATCAGAATCGGCAAGAGGGGCAGGTGATAAGAGCAGTTTCGCCGGGTCATTGAGACATCCGCTCATGCACCGCGGCCATGCCTCTTTCGGACATATCGCTCACTTCGGCGGCATGGGTTTGCAACAGTTTTACAACCTCGGGATTGCTGGAGGTTTGGATGACGGTCACGCCGGTGTCGGTGACTTCGATCTCGGTTTCAATATCCTCATGCACGTCAAAAAGCGCATCTAGAGTAGGGGACTGGATGATCACCTCTGGGTTTTTGCCCTCCGCCAATCGGGTCACCATCATGGACACATGCGAGACAATCGCCGCCCGCACCTCAGGGTTTTCGGAGGCGGTAAAGGTTGAGATACCATCGGGGAGATTGGTGACTCGGCGCTCAATTTCCATGTGCTGTTGGAAAATTTTTCTCAGATCGGCGACTTCAGTTTCGGTGGTGTCTTTGCCCTGCAGGCCGGGCATGGTCATCTCATCATGCATATGCCCCTGCATCATACCTTGGGAGGCCCCGCCAGACTTCCCATGGTGCATTTCATGCATGGTGGCATAGGAATTGGAGTGGGCGCTATGTTTGAGGTAGATAAACACCGCTCCACCGCCCAAAACGAAGGCCAGCGCTCCGATGATTAAGGTTTTTCGCATTCCAAACTCTCCTCAAAATTCGCCCCCAACTGCCAGCAAATCGTGCTCTTTGCAAACCAAAACGATCGCCTGCATTCTGTCCGGCGCCACCGAGCGACCATTGAGCTTGTTCGGCAAACCCCGTCAGGCGAGGTTTTGCGGCAATTATTCCCTCAGCGTTGAAATATCTGGCTTTACCTTTGATGGAAACTTGACTATCCTCAAGCTTCAAGATTCGTGCTGCTTACGGAGGTCTACTTACCATAGCCCTTTGGCACGAAACTGGCTTAAGGTCGTTGTAAAACCTGTTCTGGTGCAAAAAGCCGCATGTACGGGGGGGCGCAGCCCACAGCAACCGATGGGCCCAAGTGGCGGAATGGTAGACGCAGGGGATTCAAAATCCCCCGCCGCGAGGCGTGCCGGTTCGAGTCCGGCCTTGGGTACCAAAACTACTTCATATGTATGATGTATCACTCTGATCTGTAAGCAATGTTTTGTTTCAGATGATGTGGAGGTATACACTGTGGTATCCAAAAGCAGTGAGTATTTGTGGAAGAAGAATGAAGTCTTTTACTTTCGTAGGCATGTACCAGTGGACGTGCAGAAGCATTATGAGCGATCAAGTATCGTCATTTGCCTGAAGACCAAGAGCAAACCTTCAGCATTGAGGGCCAGTAAATCTATCGCCAGCAAGCTGGATGATTTTTGGTTTAAAATGCGTCTTGCTGATTTGGATGTCCCTGCATCTCACTTGTTGATCAAGGGAAAACCGAAGGAAGCATTTACTTCGTATGCTCCTAAATTGAGTGAAGCTTTATCGAAGTATTGTTCTTTAAAGGGGCAGGGCCGTGCAGCACTCTTCTTCAAAGCAGGGAAGCGCAATGTTGGTTACGTGATCGATCATCTTGGAGATCGCCCAATTGATACCTACAGCTCAGCTGACGCTGCATCATTCAGGGACTCGTTGATAGAGAGAGGGCTCAATGTATCATCCATAGCTCGTATCTTTGGAACAGTTAAAGCAGTGGTAAATCTCACTATCCAAGAGCTTGGCTTAGACTGTTCAAATGCATTTGCAAATATCTACCTACCCAAAAAGGCAGAGGAAAAACGCAAACCATTGCGTGTCGATGAGATCATGTTGATCCAAAAAACGTGTTTGGAAATTGCCGATGAACGCAGACTATTGCTTGCCCTAATATCTGACACTGGGATGCGTCTATCAGAGGCTCTGGGGCTTGTGTGGGGCGATGTTGACCTCGAGCATGAGCATCCCCATATCAATCTTGTTCCGCATCTGTGGCGGCCGCTTAAGACTTCTGGGAGTAAACGACTTGTTCCACTCGTTGGAGTAGCTTTGACGTCGATAAAACTTATGCATCGGCAGGGGGTTAACACCCAGTTTCTGTTCCCATCGTATACAAATGCTGAACGTTGCAATGGCAACTCAGCTTCAGCGGCTTTGAACAAATGGTTGAAGGCGTACACGGAGCACGGAGTGGTCCATTCATTCAGGCACAGTTTTCGGGATAGGCTACGTGCCGCTGAGGTGAATACAGAGCTTACCGACCAATTAGGTGGGTGGGCAATATCATCAGTGGGGCAAGGCTATGGAGATGGTCATACGTTGGCGCAAAAGCACAATGCGATGGAGCGTATAGTGTTGTAATCACATCATCTGAAACAAAACATTGCTTACAGATCAGAGTGATACATCATACATATGAAGTAGTTTTGGTACCCAAGGCCGGTATTGTTTCCCTTCATATGCACCACGTACAAACTGATGCAAACAATAACAGTATCTTACGTGTCTGCAGTTCATAATCAAGCATCGCTTTTATGATACCCATTTGGATACCACAGCTATCTGCAGTCACTGTACGTACAGATAGACGGTCTAATCCTTATCGTTACTAGTACAGGGGGTGTGATGGTGGTGATAGTGATACACTGTACGTGATGTACACCTAAAGTGACCCTACCCTTAGGTGTCCAACATTAGGACAGTTACCTATCGCATAGGGGTATGCAGGGGCCATGGGGGGTATGCGGGTATATGTATATGGGCTGTTACACAGATCAGGGTTTGTGGAGAGGGCTATTCGAATTATCGATCTATAAGCATAAAAAACTACCCGCCCACGCAAGATATGGATTATGCGAGCTGCAAATTTGATTGTTTTAGTGGAAGACATGTTTTGCGTTCTTATTGTGATTGTGGAAAGCTGGACTCTGGTGCAGTTATAAAATTATATGTGTTTTGAAAAACATGCAATTTTATGATTGCACTGGTTCGATTAGAATATGAGGAACATTCCATGTATCAAAAAATTATAATTCTTATGGCCTCTATTTTCATATTCTCTGGCTGCATGGACAAAACAAAACTCAATAATGGTGCTGATGCTGGTTCGATAGAAGAAAAGAAAGAGAACCAATCCCCTAAGGGCGTCACGTTCAAGAAGAACGCTGATGGTAAACACATTTTGTACGAAGGATCGTTTTTTAAGCTCGGAAAAAAAGAGGCTGACCAAGTTGGCCTTCCCGATGGCAGTGATCGGGTAGCAACCGATGAAAACACTAAAAAGACTGGATTTGCCGATGTGTTTGCGAACCTATGGCCAAAGAACAAAAAGGACGATGAATTGAACGATCAAAATTTTGAGCCGTCTCAAGTCGATGTAAGCTCCTCAGAAATTGAAGCAGTTCCCGACAAAAGAAAATCGATGTTAGAGCAGTTTACTACAATTACCTGGCCATGGGAAAAGAAATAAGAACTGAGCACTCCAGCATTAGAAATAATGTTGTGTTTAGGTTGTGTGTTTTATCGGCCATCTCACAAAAGAATGTTTGTTTAATGTAGTAGCTTGATGACGGATAAGTGAAATAATCCCCGTGGCTGCTTGTCGAAAACTTTAGTCAAAAAAATATAATACATTGACTTTTATGTTATTTTATGTTATAACTGTACATATTGGTAAGCAGTGTATTTGCCTTTAACGGCCATAATTTACAGCGCACCCTTACCAAAAATCTGCTTTAAAATAGAGGAGCTTTATTATGAGCTATTCCTTGGATTCTGACATCCAAGAAGACCTTCGTACGTTTCCAATGTACCAACGTCTTCGCAAAATTAATCCATATGCATATTACTCTCTGAATACACAGAAACAGATGCAATTGGACCTACGAACATCAGGTTCACCAAATTTTTTCATGGTTGATCCCGATACCATGCCAGAAACTGATGAACCTACCGGCAAAACCACTTTACCTGAAGCTTTGGCAAAAGCTGAACTTCTGATTGATACTGGTTCATCAGGTTTCAACGAAAAGACGGAAACCATTCTTGGTATATTATATGCCACGGATACCGTTCCAATCAGACGGTCTGCCTTGCATGGAGACAAGCACAAAATATTTGCAGCGTTGATTGCTCTGATGGACACAGAAGATCTTGAACTTGAGGTGGACGAATACAATACATCAGAGCTTCGCACTTTTGGTTACAGCATGAGCTTCATGCAGTTTTTGGCAAAAGCTGAGGCACGGTATGTACTGAACGTAGTTCTTCGGACCCAGCACAAAGCAATCTATTGGATCGGTGAGGGAGTAGTGGAGTCATTGAAAAATGGCGATAAGTAACCCCCACTTACATTGGTTCAATTTGAAATGTCCTTACCCGCAGAACAGCACAACATACAAAGCCGCTAAGGCCAGATTGCATAACGCAACATACGCAGACCTTGAACGTCTACGTGCTGAGTTTGACATGTACCGAGACGGTTCAATTCCCGTCAGTCATTACAACATCTACGATGAGTGGTTTGCCTCAATTGGTGGCGTCAAAACTCATCAGGTAAATATGAAGGGCATTCAGCGGCATGGTGCAAAGTACAGAGTGCAAAAAAGGGTCAATGGGCAACTAAGGCGATGGAACTGCAATACTTTGGATGATGCCATCAAAAAACGGGATACTATCTTTAGTAAAGTAGACGCTGAATAGGTCTTGAAAGGCTCTGTAAGGCCCTTGGGTGGGTCTAGTGCCCAAGTCGAGTGTCACCCTACATAAACCCCAAAAGTGCCCAAGATCATTGAGTTGGTCTTGGGCTATTTTCGTTGAGCTAACCAAGCATCATGACGTGCCTGCCACTTGCTGTACTCTTTATCGGCATGCAGGACTTCATCAACGCTGACCGTCTTTGGCGGTGTGTCATCTGCCGGTGTCCATTTCAGCATTTCCTCACTGGTGGGAATGTCACCGCCAAGTCTCTTGTGGAACTCCCTACGCATTGCCTCTTCAAGTTCGCCACCGAACCCATGATGCATGATGAAACTGTCGTGGATCGGAAGTGCTGGAGCATCCATCGCTGCAAAGTGCAGCATTACTCCTTCACAAATGCAGCTGTCCTCAAATTGCATGAGATTACCTTCACCACGGAAGAACAAATCTTCGATAGGCTTGTGTGCTGCAATGATCCGATCCCGTAATTCACTCCACGACATGTCTGCGATAGATGGATCAATGTCTCGTGGACAATTCTGTGGGGGGCTTGATGCTTGGATCATTGCATTAAAAGCCGACTTCACGAGATCACGATGCTCGCCATCCAACACTCTGTCATAGGCATCCTCTTCACCCAATTCCTTATTGTAGGCGTAATAAAGCATGTGAGGATTTAATTGGGAGAAGTCATACTCAACTGTGCGTTTCATATCGATGGTGATGTAATTGCGGTACTCACTGGGTACGTTTTGCCACCAACCACGGTAGAAGCGGCCGCCTTCCTTGAACGAGCCATTCGAGAATATGCGAACCAGTGAGCGTGCCGACAAATCGATTGGTTGTTTTTCATCATGCGAAGAGATGCGATCCTCAAGTGTAGCAAGGTCTGCATCTTTGATTTCGAGATCAGCCCAATGCTTTTGAAAGCACTGGTTAATAGTCTTCAAATTACGTCTGTACTCTTCCGTCTTGGGTGTATCTTCGTAATCTATGGCTTTTCGTTGCCCATCTACTACGTCCCGAAGAATGATACTTTCCCTGTCAAAGTCTGGCTTGATCGCTAATGCAGGATGATCTTCAATCTTTTGCAGCCGTTCCAATAGTTCATCTCGTGCCACAAATTTAGTCAATGATCCTTGTAGCGTTGTGCGATCAAAGTATCCCTCTTTGGTAACCTCTATGTAGCCCATAGAGAGGAGGCCATCGAAAGCTGCTATTGTCTGGTTATATGTCAGAAGGGGATCACGGTATCGTGGGTTTTCAGAGTAGTACCCACTACGTTTATTGATTGCACATTCTCTGATTGGTATGCAGTGCGTGGCTTTCCATAGATCAATGAGAGTAGTTTCTACAGCATGATTGAAGCTTATCTGGGCCTTCGCACTACGACGGCGACTGCGGCTCTCCAAACGCTCAATCTTAGAGATCGTTTCTTTGATCAA
This sequence comes from uncultured bacterium, assembly GCA_943788935.1. Classification (GTDB taxonomy): domain Bacteria; phylum Myxococcota_A; class Bradymonadia; order UBA7976; family VGTA01; genus CAKZRU01. The sequence continues at coordinate 7,833 of CALSSE010000008.1, forward strand.
TTCTTGGAATATTTCAGTCATCAAATTTTACAATCAGTTTGTTTCATCGTTAGACTATAGAACGAAGAACTGTCGTTAAAAAGGTGATCTATGGAACCCAGTAAAATTTTTTGGAGCGCTTCAAAGATGCCAAGAATTTCAAATAAAATAAGTTATTTTTTTATTGCTTTGATAGTATCACTGCTTTGCTCTCAAGAAGCGATATCTGCAAATTTGAGATACGAAGGAATTTCTGCAAAAAAAGCAGTGTATGCTATAGAAGGAGAAATAGTGGAAGGGGATGCAGCAAGATTTGAACAGTTACTTCAAGAAATTCCACCTGTTTTAGAAAATTATGAAGTCTACCTGCATAGTCCTGGAGGTCTTTTAACTGAAGGCATAAAACTTGGCCTTTTGTTCAGAAAATATGGTCTTTGGACATCAGTCGGTCGATTAGTTGAAGATGATAATTATCGATTGCCAATACTGGCAGATAGCGCACTTTGCGCTTCGGCTTGCGCAATTGCTTTTTTGGGTGGGAAGAACCGCAGCTTAGGTGAAAGTTACAAACTGGGTTTCCATCGTTTTTTTGATGCAAGCGGACTAGAAGAAACAATTCTAACTTACGAGAAAAGAGAAGAAATATCGGCCAGTTCTCAATATATGTCTGCGCTTCTTGCAAACTACATTGTACAATTAGGCGATATTGATCCCAAAATTTTAATTTTAAATTCGTTAGTTCCACCTGCTGAAATGTATTGGCTAAATCTACAAGAAGCCTCTGATTTAAATATCACAAATGGCAAAGAATGGTCCAGGGTTTGGCTGGAGCCATATAAGAAAGGTATCGTGGCAGCTATAAGAAGAAAAGATTCATATTCTGGCTATGAAATTTATAGTCCCCACGACTTGATAAGCCAGGCAACATTTTTTTGTAGAGACAATGAAAGAGTACTGATGCTTTCAGCATCTGCAATGTCCCCTACAGATCCATTCAACAAAATGGTAGGGTTCAAGTTCATAGATCAAGAACAAAATATAAAAAGTATCGAATTGACTGATACCTATACTTTCAGAGAAGGACCCAACGATAAAATCTGGTTCGACATAAGCCTTAATAATCTGATTGTAAATCAAATATTATCAGCCGTAAGAATGAAAGTTTATTTTGGGATGTACGGTGCATCGGGTGGCCCCCAGTCATTTGAATATGATCTAAAAGCTATGGATCGTCAGATGATCCAATCAAGCTTTCAATTTTGTATAGAATAGCCCTCTCCACAAACGCCTCTTGATTATCTTATGAAGCAGAAGACTTAGCTTAGTCGGGTAATTTGCCATCACGTAATGCATAATAGACTAACGTATTCCAGTCATAGTCAGTGTGAATTGTATTTGCGACAATTATCCTCGAGTTAGACGCATCAATCATAAGAGCCTGATTACCGTAGCCATCAAGCCCAAGAATATCACGATCAGACATGCCCCTGTAGTTTAGATGAAATTGACCGCCATAGCTTCTTGAAGCCTGAAACCTAAGCTTTGGACTATATTCGCTAAGATTTTTTCTTATACGACGGTCATTCACTTGTTTCAAATATTTACCAACGCAAGTGTCATTTTGCCAATCTTTCATGATTGCAATTCCAATACGAAGATAATCGGTAGGTGTTGCATTAAACATATACCAAGCTGAACCATCATAAGATTTACCAGTTCTATTTTTACGAAAATAGACGGCTTGAGACACGCCAGCTTTCTCTCGAAACACTTTATTCAATAGACGTTGATAATTTGACCTCGATTTATAAATTGTATAGTTCATAAGAACATTTGTTACCAATCCATTATAGTGATAACCCTTATTCCTATTTGGCTTTGTACCTTTGAGCTCATTATTTGCGAAACTTGCTAATGAATGACTGTTATACCATCTTCCTGATGGCTTCACGCCAGTTACATCAGATACCACATGTCTGTCTTGAGCACTCATATTCAACAAGTCGATAAGCTTTTGCTCAGAATACAGCGTATCTTTCATCAAACTCCAATCACTTATATCGCTATCAATACTGTCTATATATCCCTCGCAAATCGCATGACCCAATACATACGAAACCATACTTTTACCCATTGAATTGGAGTGATAAACAGTTTTAGGCGTAAATATGTCTCCAAATCGCTCCATCGGAGTGTGTTGACTATGTAAAACTTTGCCATCTTCGTAAAATATATAGCTCAGCAATGAGGTTGTATTCATTTGTTCTTCAAGGAAACTGCTTTTCCTCAAATCATAATTTAGTTTTTTTGGATTTGAGGAACCAGAAACCGTATATTTTTCTGATTGTGCTGACGCTTGCAGGTACTTCTTTAAGTAGTGCCTAAGGGTTTGCTTATTTGGACTTGGGTTTACGTACTCAGGTATCTCCCAATGTTCATATTTGGTCACACCGTTTACCTTTTCATATTTTACTTTCCGACCATATGATGTTGCATAGCCAGAACCATCATCATCCTCCGCAATTATTTGGGTTGAAGGTTGGCAACCCGCCAGAGCAATAATAGATGCTAAAACAATGAAAATAAACTGTTTCATAAAGAATTCCTATAATGATTAGAATTGATGATGGTAACGTAGTGATACTAATTTTCAAGAAGTACTGCGAGAAATTGAACGTATAGTGATTTGTCTTCGCATGACTGAGCTACAAACCATAATCAACAATCACATGTCACTCGAATGTCTTAGTGGGCATCGTAGACTGGTGTCGGTCAAAGAGTTGATCAGTAGGTTAAGCCCTACTGCTACGATCTATGAAGTTGCCAAAAAGGCCAAATGCTCTCATTCTGCTACCATAAGAGTATCTGATTTCGGCTGCTCCTATCAGATAACAAGAAAGCAAGTTCTATGTCATTTAAAATTCAAACGTTATTCATACCTCTGAGTATTCATTTTTTTCTAATTACGCAGGGATTGAACGCAGATAGTTTAGGTAAAAATGATCGATACTTATTGCAATTTCTACTTAAACAAAGTGGATATGATGTTGGTGTTGTAGATGGTAAGATTGGTCCCAGAACACGTTCGAAACTTGCAGAAATTTCAAATAGTTCACCGCTATTAACACTTAAATCTTTGATGAAAGATTATGAGAAAAAAAATGGAGTGAACCCGGATCGGGTTGTAAGCAATATCAAATCTAGCACCGAGCTTCAGCAAAAATATGTATACGGTGGCGACTCGGGAAAAGGACGATGGAAAGATAAGAGGTTCAGACTTCCGCCTCCTATGAGCCGTTTAAATCTGTGGAAACCACAAAATGAAAATGCAAAGCGCCCAGCTTATCAAGGTTTTTGGGGGCTTCATTCTGGTCCGGTTGACATCAATAATGATGGTTACGATGATTGGGTTATAACAACAAATCCCATAATTCACACGGCTTTCACTGGCAGCAAGTGTGACCCCATAAGGTCCTGTGATTATGGCGGTGTACCCGTAGTTTATTTGAACAATGGTAAGGGAGCTTGGGAAGTACAAGACGACTGGTTTAAAGATTATCGTAAGTTTCCAGGCAGTGTAATGGAGATGCCTCCAATTTATGCTGACTTTAACGGTGACGAAATTGTTGACTTGTTTTCTGCGGGTACGAGACAGGACAAGCCATTCAGAGATAGTTATTATTTATCCTCAAGACAGGACGGAAAACACATAGAGTCGTCAATGAGTCATATGAGCAACATTACTTCTGATTTCTCTCACGGTTATGCTGTGGGAGATATTGATGGCAATGGCTGGGTGGACATCGTCACGACAAGCTCTTGGGTAAGTTACAAAAATCCTACCAATATCCATTGCTATTTTAATGTGGGCTACGGATTTCTTCGTTCAGACAAGGAGTGTGGAAAAAATATCCTCGGTGAGAAGTTTGTGAGTTCTAGTATTACTCTAGCTGATGTAAACGGTGATAGCTATCTTGATTTAGTTTTTACTGGATCGGAATACTTTAATGGCGGAGTAGGAATTGCTTTAAATAATGGTTCAGGGATTTTTGGTAAAGGTTCAGACATCATTAAGAGGAAGATGGTCTATTTCGAGGTAATGCCAAATATTTTCTCTTTCGACCTAGATGGTGACAAAGATCTGGATCTTATCGGGTGGGTCCACCGGAGTTTCTATAACGGTGCAGGCGTGGTAATAATAGAAAACATTGATCAAGGAAAAAAGTGGAAACAGACGATTTATCCTCTGGTTACCCCGGATGAAACAGATCCAAAATTTCATAAAACAATGGAAGAAGAAAACGGTCCCTGGAATTTGTGGATGCATTCTTTGTTCTTTGAGGACGTAAATAATGATAAAAAAATTGATATCGTACTGGATGGGTCGGTGCAGCAAGATGTTCCATTGCCGATAACAGAGGATAGGTCTAATTTACCAATCAGCGAAATGATCATCGTGAATGGAAGTAAATATAACTTAGACAAAACAATAGCATTGGATCAAATAAGGGGTGCAGCTCTGTTACAGCTGGATAGAATGCAGTTTGAGCATCAAAAAAACATATGGCGTGAACTTTCAGACCGTAAATTTAACTGAATAACCAAAATGTTTAAAAACACCTTGATGTACGTAGGAGGGACTTGGCAGTGTTTCGAACCCTTTTTGGGACCCAAACCCCTTCGAACTCTCTGTAAGAGAGAACTAACGTCAGCATATTGGTCAACACTCCGGCTAAGCCACAAGGCATAACAATAAGATTTATTGATTGTTGTCAGATGTTTGGCTGGTTGTAGCTCTTTTGTTTGAGCTATTTAGTGGTGCGGGTGGAGGGACGTTCTGTTCCCTACAAAGGCATCACATCTAAGCTAACACTCTGATTTCATTACAACCATGTGTGTGCTGTTCATGTCAATACGGCACTAAATGGTCAGTAATATGGTCAGTACTTTCTTATCGTTACTAGTATAGGGAAGCACAGGTGTGTGGCTTCTTCAGTACTACTCTTAGAGTTAAGATGTTTCCTTCTGCTACCTGTATAAGCTTATCAGTTTAATACCCCCTATGCAGGACCCAGTATGGGTGGCAGGGATATACTAATGTACCGCCTTACACGAAACCCTGATCTGTGTAACAGCCCATATACATATACCCGTGCACCCCCCATGGCCCCTGTATACC
>CALSSE010000009.1 GCA_943788935.1 uncultured bacterium
ACAAGTTCAAACCGCTTTTGATCGAAATCTACTAATTCGTCCATATAGGCAATTCGAAGTTGTTTCACAAAACGAAGGTTGTCTAAAAGGAGCGTCAACTCGAGAGCATTTTCGTCGTCGTTGTCGTTTATCATATCGATTTCTCTCTGAATAGCACCGGATCTATTCTGGGCTCTGACCTCCTCAACCGCTTGTTGGTCATATAAGAACTCAAGGTTTGCGTCAGCAAGTGCTTTCTTTTTGTCAGCCGCAGTCCGAACGCCTGCTGCTGCAATCTCGAGACCGTCTGCAACAGCGCCCCCGATAGCCCACCCAGCAAAGCCTAAACTTAAAGGTGCAATGCGCGTGGCCGACATTGGAACAGCCATCCCGATTTCATCCGGAATCAACGCGGCGCCAATGTCTCCTAAATATCGCGAACCTTCGGCGAGTCGATTTGCCACAGTAGCCGCACTATTAAGAGCGGTTTCGGCAATCACGCTGCCGAAAAACGTTTCCTCGCCGTCCTTTTCGCAAGGAGTCCCATCGACTAAGATTTGTGGATGCCAAATTCGCGAACGTGTCCCAATTCGTCTTATCATCTGCGTACAAATCATCAATCATACTTTCGGACGCTTCAAAGCCGGCAAACAAGTCGTCAACAAGTCCCTGGAGTTCTAACTCTGTAGCGTCGTTTCGTAGCTTTCTCTCGTCTAACGCACCTTTAAGTCGCACAAGGAGTCCATGGAACTCGACCGCTGTTTTTTGAGCGTTCTCAACGGCGAGAGCCGACATCCGCGCAGTCGCAACCGCTTCATACACGTTTGCGAGCGCGGCGCCACCCTTCGAGGCATTGAGTAGCGACGGATCACCAGGCTCAGGTCGCGCCACATCGTTGGCAAAGCTGGCGCCGGGGACGTCAAGGCCTTCATAAGTTGAGCCCGCCGTGTCGAGTGGGTTTTGTTCTCCTTCAGCAAACTGCGGACTGTAGTCAGAGAAATCAAACTTTGCGGTACTTTTGAGCTTTACCCCGCACATTCCTGCGCTGGTCCGAGGCAAGCACTCAGGCAGTGCAGCATTGTCACCCGAGCAGCCCACGGGTCGACCACAGAGTAAAACGAGTTCATCACGCAATTCGTCGAGTTCGTTGTTGAGCCGGTTGCGAAGCTGGGTTTGGTCTAGAGCCTCGGCGATGGCCGTCGCGATAATCGACGATACCGCTTCATCAGCTGCTGCAAGTTGTTCGACGGCAACCCTTTCCCGGTCCCTTAATAGGGTGTGATTGGTCATGGTTGGGTCGACCGACGTAGCGATAACAACTTCAGCATCACGGGCATAAATCAAGCCGTTAAACGGTTGAGAAAGGCTGTCGAGCACCTTTATGAGTCGCGCAAGACCACCCCCCAAAACAGCGCTCATGGCCCCCAAGCCTGCTTGACGATTAAACTCGATGAGTGCTCCGACGGTGAGATATAGATCACGTAATCGATGCCCCACAAACTTTGCTTTCTCTGCTCGTTCTGCATCGCCATCTAATAAAGTATGCCATCGCGATGTCGCTAGAGTCAGCGTATCGATGGCCGCACGAACACTCTGATTCATATCGACAATTAATTGCTTCCGGGTATCTGCTCCCTCAGCGCTATCAAGATCGCGTACAAGGACCGCCAGACCCGCTTGACTAAATTGTCCAGCGACCGTCGCCAGATGAGCATCTAAAACGCTTCCCTTCCACTCGTCCAAAAGCTGAGCATTCAAGTCTTTGACCGCTTGCGTAACAATCGCCGGATAATCACTTGTCTTAAGCCATTCTAAACGCTTTTGAGCATCGTTATGAAAGGCCCCAAGCTGGAGACCCAAGAAACTTTCACGAGTCAGACTATGATATCGATTAATGAGAGCGGGTATGTCTGTCGCCGTTTCATCAGAGGTGAAGGTGGCATAGGCTACCAGCTGCCGCGCACAGGTCACCTCGGCAGAGGGACGGCATGTTAGATTCGCATCGTCGCCGCAACTGGTAAGAAAGTCCGCAAAGCTTCGTCCGCTTTCATCGGTGCCATTGAGATAAGCTGCTAGGCGTATCGCCGTCGTCTCGCTACTTAACGCTGTGTCAGCGACTGCGAGCGCACAACGCATCCTATCGTTGACACCTGCTTGCTTAAACTCATCGACAGTATTGACGTCTAGGCATGGTTCACCTTCCAGATTTAGGAGAGCATCAGCAGAAAACATCGTGTCCTCGCATGCATCAATGTCTGGCTCCAACTGCTTCTGCACATTAGGCGCAGCCACCATGGAGTCGGTCACAACATCGGGGTCAGCGACGACGGCACCTGAACGGCGAACGGAAATGGTCCCATCGAAACCAAGCACGTAGGCAGTTTGAACATTCTGAACCGAAAACGAGTCAAACAACCCTAACCATCGATCGGTAATCGTACCCCGCAAAGATCCCTCTCCGAGATCATCAATCTCGATGCGCATCGTGCGCTTCACCTGATCATCGGCTAATGCGCCCAGAAGCGACGGGCTGGTCTGCTCACCTGCAGTCCCCGCCATAACAAAGCGCTCACTAAAGCGGGCGACCCAACGTCCGATCAGTTCATCGTATTCTAAAGGCGCGCCAAGGTGAGTCACATCGCTTGCGCCGCCATTAAACGGGGCAAACACATTGCTGTTCTGAGTCGAGAGTACAAGATGAGCCGTCGTTCCCTGAGCGAGAGGCGCCCCAACAGGATCGGTGATAATGTCGAATGTAAGTGGTATTGGTGCGTTGGGCATAGCTTCGAGTCGCACGGTTCCAATATAATGTCCCGACGCGCCTCGCTCTGGCTGTAGGAGCAACAACCAACTACCGACCGAGCTCGTTAGGCGGACCTCCACCGGTCCAGCGTCGGTCTCGTCTGGGTTCGCCTTGCCAGTAGGAATCGAAAAGCTATATCGCCGCTCAGTGCCTGGTTTTGCTAACACACGTTGAACCGTTGCTGGCCCTGAATCACCCTCACCCTCGCCCGAGGTCTCGAACAGATACATGATGCCGCCTTCAGGACCCGCGGTTGTGAGCACAATGTCGAAGTCAACGGTCATTTGGCCAGCCGTGACGTCGATGATTGTATCGTCTTTTACTTCGAGCGTGTAACTCGCAGCTTGCTCCGCACCCGCGGCATTATTTTCGACCACGAGGGCATAACGCGCGGCTTGAGCCGCATCAGCAGGACTACCGCCCACCACAAGCCCATTAGAAAGCTCAGCGGAAATGTTCTCGCATCGACCACGCGCTCCACACCGTTCGCCATCGAAGCACTGCCCGTCGTCCTGACATTCAACCGCACAGCGTCCATGAAAACAAAATGCCCCCGCTACGCATTGAGCATCGATAGTGCAAGCATCCATACTTGCGATGCTCACCGGTATTTCAGGCGCAATCTCGTTCATGGCAGGCACCATGGCGTCTGCCTGGTCAGTTGGCGTCGTGCTTGACGACGAATCACCACACCCGCTTAAAATCAAGGTGGTCACAAGGACCATCAGTAAACTCAAAACTTGCTTCATGGGTTAAACCCGCTTTCATTCTTCATCGATTCGATCGCGTAAATCCCCACGTGGGGACACCTTCGCCAAAAAGTATTCTCATTCATTAAATCGGTTATGGGAAAAGGTTAAGTTCGGCATTGCCCGTATGAATTGTTTTTTGCTTGCCGGCCTCGCCTGGCAGCCCAACGTTTCCAACTGCCGCAGTAAGACCACCTTGGTCTTGGCAATTCGCACCGCATTCACCAGCTGGTCCGCCAAGACCTACATCAGAATTAAGACCAGCACGACCAGGACTGCCAGCATTAGAATTTTCTTGGGTCGTTCCATCGACAGAATTGTCCACATCGGTCCCGGTAAAATACACCGCGAAACTGTGACCTCCTCCGCCACTACCACCACCGTTGCCGCCCATGCCAGACCCTCCATGACCACCCCGACGACCAGATGCTGACCGAGCTGCGCCGTAATGAGGCAAAAATGTGCGACTGTAAGATTCACCAGCCGATAACAATCCGCGTTCATGTGTTTCATATTGAGTACGTCTATGCCAAGCTTCTCCATATAATTCATAACTCGGATCATAGGCAACCTCAAGACAATGAGTCCCATTAAAACCGACGAAGTTCTCAGGTCCCGAACAAAAATGCGCTAGCGCAGGACCGGCATAGCCGGGCGCTCCACCTTCACCACCTTGGCCGCCTGTACCTCCGATTCCGCCGCCACCGCCAGCCCCAGAGGTAAATGAGGAACCTAAGACGCTGATTCCATCTGAATCGGCGATATAAAGACCAATGCTATGGCCACCACCTTTACCGCCTTGGCCACCAACACCACCGCAGCCGCCGCTACCGCCGCTACCGCCTGCACCTCCGACGAGATAATATTGAAACCCCCATGTGTAGTCAGTTCGCGTTGGATCCGCATACCAATTATGACCACCGGCACCACCGCCACCGCCACCGCCGTGATAACCATTAAGGGCATTTTCGCCATCATGTCCGTCAAACAACGAGGGAGAATCAAGGTCGTCGGCTGTACGACCGCCTTGGGCAGCCCTGGGTGCATTCTGTCTTGCCTCTCCAGGCCCTCCCTGATCTGAAAAAGGCCGGGCGGTGCTGGCTAGATAGTGCTGATAGGTCACACCCGCAACCTCGCCGGCACGACCGAAAGAGTCATCTCCACTCGGCTGCACGCCTGGTGTAGAAGGATCCCCTTTTTCAGAACCCCAAGCCTCCGGTCTCAAAACGTCTCTCCATCCCTTCGCTTCGGATCACGTTTCTTTTATAAATGGGTGTCTTGCCAAGATAACTGTTATTCATATAAACAGAGGCATCGGAGGGAATACTCTTTACCTTGAGAGTGCCTTTGGAGCGTTTAAGAAATAATCTTAGACTTTGCTCTTTGTTCTTGATGAGAGACTCAGGGCTGTAGACCACTCGTTGGTCTTTCGCTTCGTACCCTCTCGAATCTAGTTTAATAAGATACTCTACCCCTGGCTTCAGACCCTGTAGCAGTGCCGGAGTGAATTGGCCCGTGTCTTGACCATCACGATACACTTTCGCTCCTTGTGCGTTTGAAGATACTGAGAGTGTATAGCTCTTTGGAGTAGACGCTTTGAAAAGAAGAGGAGAGAAAGAGAGAGAGACCACCACCATAATCACCAAAAGTCCCAGCGTGAGGATGAGTTTTGAAGCGCTATCCATAAGCATCTATGTCTTCAGGTCTAACTGATCCCCATCTTAGCTTGAATGACAAACTGTCCACATCATTGTTTATTGTAATTGTTGATTTAGCTTATTAATCAATGGTGCAGCATAGTCATCATTACAAATACTGAGACAGGAATCTTGAGATTCGATTTCTCCTGCTGAGTTGGTACTTGGTTCTGAGCCAGTTTCACATGCTACAGCACTGCTTCCCAAAAGATCAGCTAAGCGAAGATAGCGACTCCCTGGTGTGGCGCTCACTTCTGCAGAAATAGTAAGCTCACAAGACATGACTTGATCATCACAATAGCTTTGACATGCTATGTGCTCCTGATCAGCTCCATTACAATCAAACTGACGGGGCTGAGTATATTGACAACTTCGTTTTACAGAGTTGACTTGGCAGATACCATTTGGACAACACTCTGAAGTGTAAATGTTATTGTAGGAGTTAAAGTCACAGTTTACCGATGTTGTACCCGAACGGTAAACAAGTTCTGTAGGCTCTCCATTTGAGTCGAGGACAAGCTCACCTAACTCATCGGTTAAATACTGTCTAAATCCAACAATTGTCGATACCACTAGTTGTTGATCCGGCTGTGACTTAAGACCTACAAGGAAGTCACGGTATTCCTCGACAGGCACTAGGCTTTGCTCTTCGGCATGTTGACAGCCTAAATCTTGGTACCTTTCAACATCGCAACGCTTCTGATGACAAAGCTCAGCTCCTGCCTGCAAGTCAAACTCACCACATTCTTGCTGATAGCATTGTTCGGCATCCAATTCGCACTTTTCCTCATAAATATCAGGAATTAAGTCATTGTTTTGATCTTGATTCCAATTTGGCTGACAAATCATTCTTGAGCTCATTGCAGGATTATCCGCTGGTGTCGAGCAATCATCTTCATCAGAAAGGATGACCACAAAGAGCGTAGCATCGGGTCTAAGGAACTTAGGGCTTTGATCAATAGCTTCTATATCACATTGAGGGTTGTATTTACCATTTACACAGCAATCTCCAAATAGTTCGGCATTTGGGCCACCACAAGATAATGCCATGCGCATGGATTCAAGACCTTTTTCAATCGCACAGCCATTGACTCCTAAATTGGCATGACATCTAAACTCCTTATCAAGGGCTAATTTACGGCGTATCTTAACACACAGATCTGATGTAGGATCTTCACAGCCTAACTGATCTTGTGGTGCTTCAGGAAGCTCTTCGATAGGCAGTTGATTAATTGTTTCGGCGGTAATCAGCGGATTGCGGTTAGGATCACAATCGGCAGTGTTAGCAAATATTTCTTGTGGCGCATCTAGCTCTTCTCCATTTAGTGAAACATTATTGATAGCCACTGGGCGGCTTGAGTCGGCGGGAGCATATATCAAGGTACCATTACTCGCCTTATCAGGCATACAATTAGCACTCATATTCTCTACGCTGGTATTAGTGAAAGCAATTCGATAATCGATAGGATTCATACCTGTGTACAGTAAACTTGAAATCTGCTTGAAAGAGTCAACGAGTTTTTGCTGTTCTTCAGCCATTGACGAGGAATTATCAATTACAAAAAGAAAATCGATCTTGTTAGGGTCGGGGATAATTGTAGGCTGATTGTCGCTCATTGTATTTAAGCTAGAGTTATCTTCGGTATTGATTTCATCTGAGTTCGTTTCACCTCCAACTCCTTGACCATCACATGCAAAGCTGAACACACTTAGACAAGGTAACAAGAGAAATCGACCTATCCTCATAGATAAGGGATTAAGCATTCTAAATCCTTTCTTTTATTCAAAGAGAAACTGCCTTGAATACATTGGAACTAGATAAACCATGATCACTTTTATGAGTTCTCTACTAAGCAAGTTTAAAGTGATCTGTTTATCTAAATGAATAATAAAATGTAGAGAGGACTAATTTACATGCGAATATTGTGCCAATTTGTCTTTTTAATTCATTTGTGTATAAGTGTATGTTTATATTGATTTTTTCCAATGGGGTTAATTAAGGTGATTGGAGCTTTTATACCTCAATACTTTAATTGCTAGAGACAATTGTCACCAATGACTTGAAGTGAATTGTTGTGTCATCTTCACTTGAATCAATATGACCCTTTTACCGATCAATGAAAAGATACCTTGTTATCGCACCCTCTATCTTTAGGGATGATGATTTGTTAATGGCAAAGCAATTTATTGTTAGAATGGAGTTGACCCGTTTTGGGTGACACGCCTCCCAAATAAGGAGACACTGTCACCATGAGAAGAAAACGATACACCGAAGCCTTTAAAAAGCAATTGATCGCGCTTGTCGCTCAGGGGCGAACCCCTGAGCAGCTCTCACGTGAATATGAGCCTACAGCGCAGACAATCCGTAACTGGGTTACAGAAGCTCAGAGACTTCAACCCGCCTCAGAGATCGAGAAAGATCGACGCATTAGGGAACTTGAAGCAGAGAATGCTCGTCTCAGAGAAGAACGAGAGATCCTGGGAAAAGCGGCAGCCTGGTTCGCCATGGAGACCACATCGAACCGCAAGAAGGGTTCAAATTTGTGAAGGCGAATCGGGCTGACCACACAGTGAAAATAATGTGTGAGGTGCTCAAACTCTCTCGCACAGGCTACTACAAATGGCTGAAGCGAGGAGAGAGCGATCGTGAGCGCAGAGACCACCAGCTGATCGATCACATTCTCCGGATTCATCGAGAGACAAGAGGGATTTATGGGGCACCTCGTATCCACACAGAGCTGAAAACGAACGGTATTAAGGTTGGTAAGAAGCGTGTCGCGAGGTTAATGAGGGAAGTAGGGATCTGTGGGGTAACGCGTCGAAAGAAGTGGCGGACAACGATCCGAGATCCAAAGGTGAGACCTGCTCCGGACTTAGTTGAGAGAGAGTTTCGGGCAGCTGAGGCCGATCAACTTTGGGTCGCTGATATCACAGAGATACCAACTCGATCTTCTAAGCTCTATCTGGCCGCTATAATCGATGTTTGGAGCAGAAAAGTTGTGGGGTGGTCCATGTCACCAAGGATGCCTGCAGAGCTCGTGGTAAAAGCGCTAGAGATGGCTCCATGGAGATTGCTGGAGCGTTGACCACAAGAATTGACGTCGCTTAATTTTAAACTCAGAGGTCTGCGTCCACTGTTCTACGAGCGCTGAGAGCCCCGAAGAGATGAGCTCCCCCTGCTCATCGCTCGCCTGCTCAAGCTCTGCGCGGGTCAGCGCGCCGCCCTGGAGCAGAAATTTGACGCGCGTTAACACCGTCACCGCGCTCTCAGGCACTGGGATGTCAGAGTCTTCTAGGTCAGGCTCCTCAAGTCCCCTCACCCATTCCTCCATGCACGCGACGTCCTCATCCGACACAACGGCTTCGCTCGCCAAAGGCATGCGCGCGGGGCGACATGTCTCACTCCCAAAGCCCGCGTAGCGCTCTGGCGCGACTGTGCGTAACAGGAGCGAGGCCTCGGGCGTCTCTAGATTCACGACGACCTCATCAGCACAGCTAGGGTTGAGTGCAGGTCGGTTAATCAGTCGCCCCGCGAGCCCCTCTGACACAAGGTCGAGTTGACCACCACCGACGCCTGGAGAGTCGCTGTGGCATGACGTGCACTGATTCTCGGCTAAGACTCGATGGATGTCGCATTCACTCGATCCGGCGTCGGGGTCTAGCGCAAGATCAGAGCGCTCACCAGAGTCCCTCTCGTCGATGACTCCCGTGTCTATCGTCGCGTCTTCTAAGTTCTCAGCTGTACGAGCATCTAAGAGTTGAATCTCTGCCATAGCGTCTACCTGAGCGTCTCCCAATCTCTCCACAGGTGCAGCTGAGTCTTCGATCGAGTCTCCTACTGCTCTTGAGTCAGCGGGGTAACATCCACAGAGGGCTAAGCAGAGGGATATACTGAGAGGCGCATGAGTGAGCAGCGACACCACCCAACGTCGACGTCGCGCTCTTAATAAAGCGTAGCTCATCGTTGATACTCCATGTGGAACTCCAAGATTAGGTGCGATGTGGACATATGAAGACATATGAGACCTCTCCAGTCAGGCGAGAGATCGTTTAAAATAATACCAAGAGGTTCAAAATGATCAAGACTCTATAAGGTACGGTTTATAAAGCCTCAGGGTTTAGGCGAGCCTCTAAGACTTTAGACGACGAGATCTTAGACGAATTTAGGCGTTGGGGTTCTGTCAGAACTGAGTTTTATATGCTTAATTTTACTTAAGATATACTGTTCTTCTAGCCTCTAGTTCAGGAACTTAATTGCATAGAATGTGTAAGCTCTAAAGTCTTATTTAAATAGCTTGTTCTTTGTTGTTTTACTGATACTTTCTCTCCCCTTTTACCGACCTTATAATAATTTTTGAGTTCATCATGAGCTCTACAAAATCTAGAGGCTGATGTAAGAGACTTGAAGCCTTTCACCGGTCCATATCGTTGCTTGATCCCTCTATGGTCTTGTTCAATCAGGTTGTTTAAGTATTGGTTAGTGCGATGGAGTACACTTTCCCCAAGCTCTTCTCTAATCGCCCTTGGATACGAGACTTCTTTATCGGTTGTAACCCGATCTGGAGCATCTCCAGAGATATCCAAAGCCTCTTTGAAGAATTGTTTAGCAGCTCTCATATTTCGATGTTTACTCACGCTACAATCAATGAGCGCTCCTGATCGATCTACAGCCCGGTAGAGGTAGCACCACTTTCCTTTAACTTTGGTATAAGTTTCATCTACATATCAACTCTTACCGAGTGTTCCTCTACGTCGTCTCCTCAAGTGTTGAATGATCAATGGAGCATATCTCTCTTCCCACGAACGCACGGCTTCATGAGTAAACTCAAATCCTCTCTCAAGCATCATCTCACTGAGATTTCGTAAACTCAGACAGTATCTTAGCCTCCACCTTACGACCATCAAAACGAGATCTGTTGGATACTCAAGAAAGTTAAAAACGGTACCGCTACGCTCGTTGAAAGTACACCGACATCTCTTGCATCTAAAGCATTGATAACCTAGGCTTGTTTGTCGCTTAAGTAGACTCACTTCAGTAGATTGACACTTCGGGCACACATCACTCATCAGATCATCTCCTTGCTCAAGATACGACGATCATACACCATTTGAACTTGGTCAACGAGCTCTGACAGAACCCCTCCGAAGCCCATCTCCTCAGCCTCTTCTCGCTTCCTGCTCCATATCTCGAGAGGTTACGCATCGTCGCCTTCCCCCTGAAGCACATCAGCGCTCCTAACAGCGCGATGAAGGCCTTCTTTTGTGGCTTGAAAACTTCAGGCATCCATGAGAGAGCTTGATCGACGTAAGTCATTAGAGGGACTCGCTTATTTGGTTGTGTAGGAACTCCCAAACTATCGAGTCTCTCTCGCTTTTTCTAGCTCTTTGGTGAGGTTGATCTGGAGCCTCTCAGATTTGCTTAATCACAAACTGTCCACCTCATTGGTCTCGATATGATGACATTTCAAACTACTCCCTAAATTTAGAGCATTTGCGTATTGAGAGTGAACAGAGCAACCTCTTGATCATGAAAGAGATCTAAAGTTTTGATGTCGTGTTTCCTAAAGTTTTGATGTCGTGTTTCTTGCGAAGTCAAACTTTAACTGTTAAACCTTAATGGCGATTTTTCATATTCGTCTAAAAATTCATAAACATATCGCTTCGCGATATACTCTTTTAATCACATATTTGGAGACAGCTTAATGAACAGCAACTATCTCTTTATCCGCGGGCTTCTCTGTGTTGCGCTCGCATTCTCCTTCGCGTGCGAAGGCCCAGCAGGCAAGACGGGCGCTGACGGAGCTCCAGGCGAGCCTGGTGCTGATGGAGCTCCAGGCGGTCTTGGCGAAGACGGAGCACCCGGCACTGATGGAACTCCAGGCGGTCTTGGCGAAGACGGAGCACCCGGAGCTCCTGGCGAAGACGGAGCACCCGGAGCTCCTGGCGAGCCTGGCGCTGACGGACTTTGCGCGGGCGCGACCCAGCTCGAGATCACCTCGGTTGATGGTCTCCCTGAGAAGGTCTACGAGTATCGCAGTGACATCGTCACTGTGGTGAGCAACGCTGCAGACGCATCAGGGCTCTCGCTCTCAGTCTCAGGCGGCGGTCTCGACGTGACCTTCGCTGACAATGGAGACGGCACCATAACCATGAACAGCGGCGCGACCGCTCAGGGCTCAGCTAACTTTACGCTCACCGCGACTGATGGCTGTAGTATCGCGACCTACTCTTTCGGGATTGAAGATATCAATGAGTCAACTTCAATCATCAACGTAGTCAACATGACCAGCGTAGCTGTCGATGTTTGGAGCATATGGAACGTCGATGGTGTAGAGAATAACGCCTTTGAGATCACCACTTTTGGAGTGGAACCGTTCGACGTAGAGGGCGAGGAGACGATCAAAGGTGGCAACAACACCATTATGGTCTTCGTTGAAGATGAGATCAGCAGCCCAGCTGATGAGTATGAGCCAGAGGTGCTCCTCGGCGAGACAACGCTCGAGATCGATCAAGACACTGCTTACAGCTTGTTCATCTACGAGAGCCCAGAGGGACTCATCTTTGATCTCGTGAACACTCCAATCCCAGAAGATGGCAATGGAACCGTTATCGTACGTCACAAGGCGATGTCTGTAGGTCCAGTCTCACTCTTCGCGATCGACAACACCGCCGATCCTGTTACTCAGACCGAGCTCATCGACGAGCTCGCGTTTGAGTCATCTTCAGATGCATTGAGCGTCCCTGCGGGTGATTACGACCTCGGTCTTGACATTGATGGAGATGATATCATCGACATCTTCTTCCCTCCCTTCACCGTTGAGGATGGCGGGCGACACATCATAGATGCGAACGAGGGGACCACCGCTTGTTATTCAGGTGTGAGCTTCGACTTCGTCACCTCTGATGAGTATGACTTCAGCAGCGAAGTTTCTACCTTGGAGCTCGGCTCCTCTGAGCCGGGCGCTCCTGTCCAAGTTGGACCTGAAGGTCAGGTGAACTTTGACGATCTCGTCGCTGGCCTCCCTTACAATGTACCTTACACTACCAATGAGACGGTATCGATCGGTGACGCTTCTTATCGTAGTATCGAAGCTCCAGGCGCGAGCCAAATCACTCTTGGCGTAGGCATTGACACCGAGGGTTGCTGTGACGACTTTGTCGTCTATGACGGTGCGGGTACTGAGATTTTCCGCTCCGGTGGCTTCAACGCATGTATTGAGATCATCGTACCTGGCTCTGTAGCGGTACTTGGTGTTGACTCAGATAGCTCCGTTGAGTTCTCGGGATACACGGTCTTCGCGGCTTCTTTCGAGTAAGATAGACCCCGATTCGAGGTGTTTGATACATCTCATGACGTACGCGGGCCGCACAGAGCTCAGCTTGATCTGAGCGCAGAGCGACCTCAGACGTTGATCTGAGAAGAGCCTAAGAGAGCTCGGAACCTGACCGCTGACACATAGCGTGATAAGCTCCGTATGATCTCAACAGTCTCACGGTCATCGTAATATCCATTACACTGCCCCCGAGAAGCGACCGATCGCGATCGGTTAGAGCGCCTCTGTCGTTACATTCAGCGCCCGACGTTGGCTCAAGATCGCCTCCAAGAGCTCGGCGATGGGCGCTTCTATTATCAGTTTAAGCGTGTGTGGAAGAGCGGGGCGCGGGGGATCTTCTTTGAGGGCGCGGACCTACTCGAGCGTCTCGCGTCCCTGATCCCTCCTCCGCGCAAGCATCAGCTTCGCTATCACGGTGTTTACGCGCCCAATTCTCGTTTCCAAGCGGTGGTGAAGCGTATGACCGCGGAGGGCGAGCGCGCGCTCCGCGAGTCCGCGCGCCGTCGTAGGCGCACGTATTGGGTGCTGTGGGCAGAGCTGCTTAACAAGGTAAACAAGGTTAAACAAGGTAACAGCCAACTATTAAAACTTAACAAGTTAACAAGGTAACAGCCAACTATTAAAACTAAACATAATAGCCGCTTTAACAAGGTAACAGCCAACTATTAAAACTAAACATAATCGCCGCTTAGAACTCATATACTGATCCATTCAGACACACCTCTCCTCTCCTAAGCCCAAGCGAGCGAAGGCATACATCACGTCAACATGTAAGCTCCTATACAGTTAAACAGCAGACTCTAGTGGCGATGGGGCTCCGACAGACGCGAGTTGACCTCATATAGCAGATTCGAATGAGCAGCCACCGAAGAGCGGAACGCCACCTTCAGGGAAGCGAACGCAGATGTTCTCAACCCCATTCGCGATAGCCTCTCTCAAAGTCGCCGAGGCCTCCTGAAACTGTGCCTTAAATGCGTAATATGCTTCCTTGAACGCCTTCAGCCGCTCAATACACTTTGTCCGGCAAAGAGGACGTGAGCTGCGCTTGGTGAATCGGGCTTTGTAGGTCTCTTGACCCATCACCTTGGCCATCCCCATGGCCGGCTTCTCTCTGTTCGCTAACGCCTCTTCAATCGCTGTGTCACAGAGTCTCTGACATCGAGCTCGGTACTCCTCTTCGCTGTCATCGCACCACATTGGTGGCGCTGTAAGGCTCGCTTTATATTCGGTGGTATAGTCCCACTCATTGACCACATTACCTCTGGCGTTAGCGCGCTTGCGAGCAACGTAGAGCTTTGTTCGGTTGAGCCAATCGCCGACAAGGTTTTTGCCTTCGACAAGCTGATGAAAACCATGAACTCCCGACCACTGACTCGGGTGATCCACCAAGCCCTCCTTGACGGAGTTCTGTGTGATATACTTAAAGATCTCTTCTAGTCCTCCTTCATCGAGGATCTCTTCATTTGAGAAGCGCTTTTGCCATAGAGTCCCGTGCCAGTCATGAACTCGCCCAAGCTCCCGAGCTAGATTACCCTTGAAGTGGCCCAAGAACTTCGACATATACTCCGTTTTAGCTGCGCTAATTAGTAGGTGAAAATGGTTGCTCAAGAAGGCATAGTGGTGCAGTTCGATGACCTGCTTATAGCTGTTGAGGGAGTAACATAAAACCCCACGAATGATGGCATTAATCTCTTTTGTAGGCTTGAGAAAAGCGAACCCTTGGAGACATCGCGAGGTGATGTGATGGGTCGCCCAAGTCTGTGATTGGTAGCGCAAGTGGTGAGGCATAAGGTGCTCCTTAAGATCAGAGGGTCTACTTATACTCCTCTCCAAAAAGTGAGCGTTGTTGCGCGCATTTTAGTAAATAGTTTGTTTTCGAAAGTTAAGTGTCCGGTTTTGTATGACAAAAATATTTGGTTGCTACCCTAATTAGGTTGCTACCCTAATTAACCTAATTAACCCTCATAATCTCAGTATTATCCAAGGACAGTGACTTTCACTCAACAGCACTTTCCTAATGAAGCATCAGATCTTCTTAAGTAAACAACCTAAGCAGATTGATGAATAAAACAATGATACTTTGAACGCATAACATTCTGCCAATCATGATCAGACATCGCGTCAGAGAAGGCTCCGCTCGATTCGCCATAGCAAGTGCAAGTATTTTTCTTCAACTTCTGACGTCGCTTCTTCTCTTGGCGTCTTTGTCTAGTTTCTTTTGTGCTACTTCGCTTACTCATTATCGATCTCTTTATGTCAACATGTGTTTAAAATAAAATGATCGGTCTGACTTTCGAAAACTTGAATTTATTTTTTGTAAAGAAATTGACTAGGTCTCTTGAAACTTTCGCCCTCCACGCAGTGGGCGGCCATCAATACTAAACGAGGGGCAATTAACGACCCTGTATAATAGATCCGGCCTCATGAAGGCTCTAAAGCTACCACCTGTGAATATATCGTTTCTAGTGTGATCTGTCCGTGGATTCTAAGATGACTTCATGAGTGTTACCTATCGTATGTTAGATGCATATGATAACTTACTCATTCTTATCGACGAGCGACAAAGAGTGATTTGATATGTTTAGGCTTCATCTCTTGTTAAAACACCTATGCTACCAACTGTTCACTTTATTATTGCTGTACGCGTGTGATGACACTAATCCTATGACTTCTTATGAATGCGCAGGGAGTGACCTTTGCGCACCAGCGAGCTTATCGGACATGAAGGTGGCGGTGCTTGATCAAGGAGCGATACGCGCTGACCATGATGCTGAAGTCACCCAGATCGTCGACATGACCTACAATGATCAAGAGGTCGCTGACCAAGACCTAACGATGACTTGTAGTGATCAGCGACTCAACGGCTCAGAGACTGATATCGATTGTGGAGGACACTGCTCTCCCTGTACAGAAGGTCAAGCCTGCCTCAGCTATAGAGACTGTGTCTCAAAGGTGTGTGGTGGTGGTCTCTGTCTTGTGGCGACGTGCAATGATCAAGTGCACAACGGGGCGGAGAGCGATCTTGACTGTGGAGGCGGCTGTCGGGGGTGCATGCCAGGTGCACATTGCATAGAAAACACCGACTGTGACGGTTCAATCTGTCGAGAGAGTCAATGTGACTCACCGCGGTGTGGTGATGCGATCATCAGCGCTGATGAATCATGCGATGATGGTAATGACCTCACCGAGGAGTGTCCGTATGGAGTCAGCTCTTGCGTTGTCTGCGCCTCTGATTGTCAAGAGAGACAAGGTGAGACTCATCTTTGTAGTGATGGTGAGCTTGATCCCGGAGAACAGTGTGATCATGGAGCTGAGCCGAGAGTTGAATGCGATTATGGAGAGTTCGCCTGTGAGGTCTGTAGCGTTGACTGTCTCTTAACGCCGGGCGTGGTTCGTTTATGTGGTGATGGTGCAGTAAACACTGCTTATGGAGAAGAGTGCGATGATGGTAATGAGGAGCCTGGGGATGGGTGTGAGGCTGACTGCACCATCACTCCAGGCCTCGCTTTCTTCAGCACTCATGTTCAGCCCCTCATCTCCTCTCTTTGTGGGAGTTGCCACTTGGGCGAACGTTTTGGATTTGCGAGTCTCGTTCGATCAAGTGAAACCTTTACTGAGATAGAGACTCGCACCAATTATGAAGCGTTTCTGGACCTGATCTCTCTCGACTCACCCTCACAGAGTCGTCTATTGACGAAAGTTATTCAGAGTGATCCATCCACGAGCGTTGATCACGCGGGAGGTCGTTTTCTGGAGGTGGGTGACCCTGAATATCAATCACTGCTCGAGTGGATTGAGCTTGAGCGAACGGCGCGCTGCCCAGACTGTGGACTCACCGCACCTGTTCAGTACCTCGCATATGTGGATGCGCCTAACCTGTACTGGGCGCTTGATCGCTCACCAACTCGAGGTGACCGAGGGCTTCGGAATGGACAAGCCAGGATTATGCTACAACCCATTGATCAAGAGACCTTTGAACCTACAGGTGACCCCATCGATTTCCTCGACGGATCGCTCTGCAATGAAGAAGGAGAGTGCGATTTTGGTCACCTCGCGGTGAACTACTCAGGAACGCAGATGGTTTTTGAGTGTCGAATCCCAGTCCAAGAGGGAGATGATTGGCTCAACGACGTCAATTGGAATATCTGTATCGCTGATATCGGGGCAAATGGGCGAGCGATCAACCCTCGTTTTCTCATGCCAGAAGACCGGCGTCATCGACGACAAACTTATGCACGTAGTTCACCTTTTGGCTTGTTCAATGCGAGTGGACTACCTCTCAAAGGCGTGTATGACAAACATTTTAGAGTTCGTAGATCTGATGATCGAACCCCCGTCTTCTCTCCGGATGATCAGCGTGTGCTCTTGGCTAGTCGAGGACCTGATCCGCGCACAGGGGAGAGGATGACTCGGACGTATCATGGCTTCCAATTCGCTGATAATATTATCTCGGTGGCACTCGACGGAAGTGATCCAAAGACGATATATCTCAACGAAGGAGGAACGGCTGACTCTCCATTCTTCTTAAAAGATGGTGACCTCTCTGTGCATGTGTGGAATCTCGAGCGTATGGATCGCCACCTTTATATCCGTACCTCACCTGATGGAATGATGGAGCAGCCCACGCTCTTCGGTCGAGTTCAGGGCGTTAATATGTGGGGTAAGGCGACTCAACTGGCGAATGGCCTCATCCTTGGCTTAACGGGTCGACGCCGTGGGGCAGTCTCTCTATGGCAACCCTTTATTGCAGACCATACGCTTGGGACAGGGATTGAAGAGGGACTCACCTCTTATGCGCTGATTGATCCAGAGATAGACACACATGATAGCCATTTCTCATACTGCCGCGAGCTCCCAGCAGGACCTAATTGTACCGTCTCTCGCTTTTATCTTGATCCGACTTATTCACCTGATGGCAGGGCATTTGTCGCTTTAAACCCTGAGCTCACTTATGTGACTCAGGGTGACCACATGTATGGGCTATACTCTGAAGGAGATAACACCGAGGAGCGCCTCGCCTCTCTCGCTCCTTATCTGCCTCAGTCGATGGGGATCTGGCTCCTCGATCATCGAGGAGGACGTGAACCTTTCATAACACCCGAGGAGGGACGTATGTTACGTTTCCCCGCTTGGGTTGGTAAGCGACAGCCTCCTCGTATACTGCCGACGATCACAGATGAGCGTCTTGATTGGGCCGAACTCCACATCGCCCATGTGCCCTTATGGCTTAGCTTCCGACATGACAATGGAGGTCAAGATAAGCAGAGGTTATATGAACGTCTTGAAACAATCACAAGCCTACGGGTCCTCGTGAAGGTGGGTGAAGATAATGACTGCATGAATGATGGTCGAGCGTACCGTAATGCGGTGCATAACACCTTTGATCACCCTACCCACCTAGGAATTAATAACAGCACAGGGTATCAAAGACTCTCAATTCCCATTGCAGCAGGTGGTGACGGGTGGGGTGATATTCCTCTGAAGAGTGATGGCTCAGTACGTGTCCGTCTCCCTGCCGGTGAACTTTTGCTCTTTCAAGGGGTAAACGCTGAGGGGCGGGTGATTACTCAACATTCTCGAGTCTTTTCTATGCCGCCAGGCCATCAAGTGGATACAGGAGTCCCACTTCAGCAATACCGTAGTCAGTGCTCCTCGTGTCACGGGGTGATCGATGACAGCCCATTTGTGGGACTTCAGCAGATTGATCAACTCGCCGCTGAGCCCATCGACTTTAACACCGAAGCAGCGATCGTCGCTCCAATAGATCTTACGATACCTGCAATCAGTCGCCAGACCATGACCTTTGTTGAACAAGTGCGACCCCTACTCAATGATCGATGTGTGAGTTGTCACACAGGTGATGCACCGGGGGGAGAGCTGAGTTTATCGGCTCAATACTCATCGACAGCCAACTATCCGCCGGATTCAAGAACTTCATTCGTCTCTGAGACGTTCCTCGACTTTGTGCCTGAAGAGTCTCGTGTACCTGGCTACGACTTCTCCGTGCCCTACTCTTGGTATATGAGAGATGGTAATCGAGAGTATAGAGAGCATGAAGAGTATGCATCGCTTGTCACAGATTATACACCGCTCGCTGAACTCGCTCCGTGGGACCCTGCCTATCAGAACTTGATGGTCTTTAACCAATCAAGTTATCGCTATCTCGGAGGAGATGGCTATGCCTCACACTATGGACGAGCTGATGTCATCGGAGGAAACTCTCAAAACGCATGGCTGCTTGAGATCCTCACAGGCGAAGAGCTAGACCCCCATCGGGACTTTGAAGGGGTGGATCACACACAGCTCCTCAGTGAGTCAGAGATTCGAATTCTTCGCGCTGTAATGGATCTCGGTTTCCCGTACACTGCTCGATGCGATGACCGCACTATCCCAAGTGGCCCCAATAGAGACTTACCTTGGGGTGATCCTGTTGCGACTCCCTATTAATCCTGTTGCGACTCCCTATTAAGGAATGATTCAAGGATTGATCTGTGGTCAGCTCCATAAGTCCTTGCTTTTAAAGGGTAAAACTTGGCGTTGGTCTTGGTCTTTGAGATCAAAGGGTACCAACTTGAATACTCGCAGGGCTTTGCTATCCGGAAAGGTACTATAATTGCACAGCAGTACGCAAACCACTGGATTTAAAGCTCTAAATCTTTGGCCATGATCGAGTTACTCTCCGGTCAAGCGTGAGGACTGATAGATTGCTCTAGTCAAGATTGGGTCGGCATCTCGTCTTTGTACTTCGATGTTATAAACTCGATCGGCTTGATCTTTCACTTTTAGGTCTAAGATTAAGCAACGCCCCTCGCGGTGATCACTGATCAACTCTACATTTTCATAACTGAGTTCAATGATCTTTTTGGGGCCTTCCAAACAGCAATGAGGTGGACAGTTTGTCATTCAAGTCAAGATGGGGACCGGGTAAACTTGAAGACATGGATGCTTAAATATAGAAATTAAATAGGGGATTCGATACTTTGGAAGTCGCTAAACCAAACCAAAAGTCGAGATCCCCTTATGACTTACGTCTCAAAAATCCTCTCACAGATGCCCGGTGTATTCAAGCCTCAACAGAGAGCAATCTTGGCGCTCCTCAGCGCGCTGATGTGCTTTAATGGGAGAGCGACGATGAGGAACTTGGCGCGATATGGAGCTGGGAGCGCGAAGCGACTCAGGAGGTGGGCCTCAGAAGACTTTGATTTCTTTAAGCTGAAGGAGCTGCTCTTAAGTGAGACGCTGGCGATCTCATTTGACCTGCGTGAAGATGAGCGACCACGACAAGCGATCTTAATCGACGCGACCTTCACAGCCAAGAGTGGTAAGCATACAGAAGGACTAGACTTATTTCACATGGTAGTAGCAAGAGTAAGAACAAGCTGCAACGTGGCCTAGAGTTTAACTTGGTCACAGCTCTCAATATTGATGAGAGAGAAGCCTATGCGTTGGGCGCGTATCAAAGCAATCGAGAATCTGCGCTAGATGTAGTGTGTGCACAGCTCATCAAGCACAAAAATACCTATCAGAAAGTCTCTCAACACGTCGTGGCTGACGGTTATTATGCGAGAGATGGCTTTGTCAGCGCCCTAAAGACGAACGGTTATGAGCTGACCACACTCTTAAGGAGAGATGCCGCGCTGAGATATCTCTATGAAGGAGAGTACAGCGGACGCAGTCGTCCAAAGTGGTATCTAGGCATCCATACGAGAGGAGAGAGAGGAGAGAGAGGAGAGACTCAAAAGCGCTGGGCGATCGCGATTCATTATCGCTGAGAGCTCTTGATCGTTGATCGATCGACTGAGCTGATCCTTGGGCCAGTGTTGGATCTATGTGGGATGGATCTTAGCGACGAGATAGACATCGCTTAAAACTGCTAGTAAAGTAATATCTTCGGTCGATCTAAATGATGTGTGACAGCGTGCTCATATCACTCGTACACCATCAATCATAAGAGGTGATATTTATGGACACTCCGGAACTCCCTCCCAATCAAGTCGCGGCTGACACCTCAGCTCACACTCCTCCCTTCGTCAATGACTCTGGCGCTCTCCTCGAGGGGAGCATCGCAGAGATTGAGACGATTGAGCTCGGAGGAGTGACGCAGACCGTAATCCTCCGAGGCGCATCGCTCGCGAACCCTGTCCTCCTCTTCTTACACGGTGGGCCAGGTACATCCGAGTTTAGCCTCGTGCGTCAACGCTGCCCTGAGCTCGAGGAGCTCTTCACGGTCGCGCATTGGGAGCAGCGAGGATCAGGCTTAAGCTACCACGAGGATATCGACCCCGAGACCATGACGCTCGCTCAGATCGTCGAGGACGCCGCGGAGCTCACGCGATCTCTCTGTGAGCGCTTTGAGAAGCCTAAGATCTACGTCATGGGTCACTCGTGGGGCACGCTCGTTGGGGCTAACCTCGTCCATAAGTATCCTGAGCTCTTTGAGGCGTATATCGGCTTTGGTCATGTGGCCTCTACGCTGCGATCAGAGCAGGTGGGCTATGATTGGCTCATCGCTCAGCTCACCGAAGCGGGAGACCATGAGAACTTGGAGCGCTTCTCCGCGCTACCCCGCCCCGATGAGACGATCGAGACGTTTGAAGAGTGGAACACATACCTCAGGGAACATCGACCGCTCTGCCAAAAATATGGGGGCGGTAACTCTCACTATGAGGAGTGGGACACTGAGAAGATCATCACGATGTATGATGAGACACCTGAGTATGGCGTTAAGGGCAGTGAGCGCGTCATGTTGCCAGGGCTTATGTTTAGCATCGAGCATCTGCTGAGCGCGTTCGTGTTTCAAGACCTGTTCAAGAGCTTAACTGAGTTCAAGCTCCCGATGTACATCATGAACGGGGTGCATGATTATCAGACGGCACACCAAGTCGCGTATGAATACTACGAGGCGATCAGCGCCCCGAAGAAGCGCTTTATCTCCTTTGAGCGCTCGGCGCACACGCCGTTCTATGATGAGCCTGAGCGCTTTATGCAGGTGGTCAGAGAGATCATCGCTGAGCGGAGAGGTGCTCTCTAGACTTCGCCTATCATCAATGTTGGGTTGTACGCAGAAGGCGACAAAAAGCTATGAGTAGATCCGTCCAGGATGAAGACACTTCATGATCATGCCTCATGATCACGCCGTCAGCGGGGAGCGAGTGAGTTCTGCTCGGCCCGTTCGCGTTGTCCCTGAGTCAGGTAGCCGCTCTAGTTAAACTCATATACGGCCAACCCCGTCTCAGGGTTTGCGAAATAGAGGTAGCCCTCCGATAGCGCGAATGCATCATTACTCACAACGGTGCCCAACAGATTTTGAAACACTGTCTGGCAGTCTCGGCGCTCTCCAGAGTCAAAAGGACAAGAACCTCGCCAGATGACTTGATTCTTGACCTCCGTAGGGTTGTCAGAGCCCGATTTGTTAATAAAAATACCTCCATCGTGATCTTCTGAGATCCAGAGGCCCGCTTGAAGATCGGGGGTAGGTTGGAACGCATCATCTTCCCAAATCGCGAAATCCTGCCATGATTCAATGAACGCTAAGAATGAGAAATCTCCCGTCCAAACAAAAGGGAGACTGTCGAATATGGAGAGGCCATCTCGATAAGGTTGGAGCATACGAAGGAGATATCGATCTGCTCAATCACCCCACGCTGAGATGCCAAATAGAGACGATCTCGAGTGTTGAAGATCTTATCAATCGTTATGGCGTTGGGTATTATGATTGTGTCACTCTCAACGGAGGTCTCAGGTGAGCTTAGATTAAGCGATCGCAAGACTCCGATCTCTCGGTCGAGGACATAGAGATGGTCTCCTCGCTTATCAAAAGTGGCGAGCTCAACAGATTCAATCCACACATCATTTAGGTCGTAAAAAGGTGGCCTATATGATCCGGGCTCAACCTCGGGGGCGCGGAGATCAAAGAGTTGGGGGCCAGACTCCGGCTGCATGGCTAATAAAAAGTGTTCTGTCCACTTGGAGTCATCCCGTCCTAGCGGTAGCCGAGAAGCCGAACGAAATGTCCGTTACTGGTCAAGTGGGGGAAAGGGGGCGCTGTATCTTGCGCTTATAGAGAGCTTCGACGAGTTAGCAGAGTTATCTAGTATTTGAACAAGTGCTAGACTTCTTGAGGTCTAAGTGTTTAATTTTAAAACTCGGTTATTTTACCTATCCCTATGAAAATATCGCTAATAAGAGTTAAAAGATGTCACAGATTCAATACGTAGAAGGTCAAATTCTTCCTTTAAGAAATCAATTACAAAATCACGGGCTTTATCATCAATTGAACAGTCTTAAAGATGTTCAGGTATTTATGTCAATGCATGTTTTTGCTGTTTGGGACTTCATGTCTTTGCTCAAGGCCCTTCAAAATGAGCTAACAAACACATCTATTCCATGGACTCCTAAACCTGAGGCTTCTTTAGCCAGATTCATTAATGAAATCGTTCACGCTGAGGAAAGTGACATTAATGAAAAAGGAGAGGCTAAGAGTCATTTTGAAATGTATCTAGATGCCATGAAACAGATAGGTGCAGATGACTCTCAAATCGTAAAATTTATTGAAAACATCAAGGCAGGTCAATCTGTACAAAAATCACTGGAGGAAATCGAGATCGATTCAGCGGTTAAGGACTTTGTGAAATTCACATTTGATACAATTGATTCTGGAAAAAGTCATTGTATTGCTGCCGCGTTTACTTTTGGCAGAGAAGACGTAATTCCTGATATGTTTATTGAAATTCTTAAAAAAGCAGATGCAGAAAATGAGCATTACAATAAACTGAGATATTACCTCGATCGTCATATAGAACTAGATGGAGACGAGCACGGACCTCTTTCATTAAAAATGGTTAAAGAGATCTGTGGTGATGATTCAAGTAAATGCAAGGACGTAGTTGAGGTTTCAAGACAAGCATTGAAGTACCGAATATTACTGTGGGATGGAATAGAACGTTCGATAGTGAAAGCGAAAAATAAAGTTTTGTTTTAAAGGGAAAACCACTTGCGGCTGTTTTTCGTTTTTATTTTCACTATATTCGTTAGACTCTGCTACATGAAAAATTCGTTGATTCTATATGGGCTTTTGCTTCTTTGTTCACCTTTATTGGCGCAAACAAACAATTTTCAACCCTGGTCCATTCAGGCCAATCTTTCTTCTAATCAAGAAGTAGAGAAAAGTCAAGAAATCGTTGAATATAAAGAGGATTGGACGGAAGTTAAAACAGAGCGTACATCCCTCTCACTCTTCGCCCTTGAAATGACATAACGCGAGGCAAAACAGAGCGTCGTCGAGGGAGCCAGAGAGATTGAGGACGAGTCAAGAACCCTGTCTTCGCTCGTAAGCTGTCTCGATGTAGGTATCGCCACTACTGAAAACACCCCAATGATAATTATTCATGACTTGTGGGTTGTTGTAGACAGAATCGTATACTTCTTGATAACTTTTGTTTGGATATGCTCCCTTTCTCTGATAACGGGCTTGACAGCGATTAACGTCACTTACAAATGCCAAATAACCTTGAGCAAGAGTATCGAAACACTGATCACCGAGTAAGTCATGGACCCACTGTAGCATAATTGTGCTTAATTCTTTGTAAAGTTCTGGGTTTCGAGCTTGTGTATCGAGAACTGATCGAACATACAGTGGTGCATGTGTTCCTAAAGCATCAAGAAGTTTCTGGTTAAGCTTATCCAAGAGGGGCTCCTTTTACCTTTAAACTTTCGAGTATATCTCCAAGGCATTTGAAAGCACTAACTTCTTCTAAGCTGAACTCAATATCATATTCATCTTCTACAGCTGAAATCATATCCCAGTGTGACAAAGAGTCCCATGAGGCAAAATCAGCGGCTGTCGATGCTGCATCTAAAGATTCGATAGGTATTTCCAGGGCTTCTGCACATATTTGAAAAAATCTTTTACTCATAATTAATGGCTTTCTTATATGACAAGAGAGTAATTTGTTTGCTCATCGCATTGGCTGGTAATTGTAAAACCAACACTATCATAAAATTTTGAAAATCTTTGGTTTTTCTTTGTTTTTATCCACTTCGCTTTTAGTTTTGAGCGATCTCTTTGGGTTACACTTGATTTAATCTTTTGCATAATCAATTCTTCAACAGATCTACCTAATACCCTACAACTCATTATAAATGTATCAATAAATACGCTTTCTGGAGAATATGAATAATCTAGGATGACGATTGAGACTATTCCGTGATCGGTATATTTATCTGTGAGTTTTAAAGGAAGTATCTGAAATCTAGATGATTGGTGCATCTGCTTGATTTCATCCACATTACGACGAATTGTAGTCATATTAAATTGATTAGATTTATTTATTAATTGCGTTACACGTTGAAAACACTCTTCAGTGGGTACAACATTAAGAGTCATCTCCAGAGATTTGATAAAACTGGTAAAGTCTACAGACTGCTCTTTATCTTTCTTAATCTGTTGAGATATTTTGTACTGCTCAGCACGGTTTATATCTTCGTTTGTTACATCTAAAATATTGAACCCTAAACAATCCGTTAGCGTTTTTGCTAGTTTAGAAAGATCTTCCGGAAAAGGAAGAACTGTGACCTCTGGAAATTGATCAATAACTGACTGGCGCTCGTTTTCTTAAACGGTTGCTTGATTGCATACCACTTTACATAATCAAAAAACTGCTCCAGTCCAGTTTGAGCAATTAGGCGATCTGTATTTATTAAGAATACCGACTCATTGTCATGGACATAGTCCATTAAAGATCGGTTTACATCTAAAATCATTGAGTAATTACCAAAAGTACTGTTTTCATCAAAGGTATAAAAGTGATCAAAACCACAACTTGGATATGTGAACATTATGAGGTTAATACCATGATGCTTCGCAAAAGTGACAGCAGCTTGATAATTCGATAGGGCAGCTGCAACTACATCTTGTACTTGCTTGACAGAAAACTTACCGCTTTGAGTCAGAAAGTTACTTTCAACTTCTTCCCAAAGCATAGATATAATGAGATAATTTGGGGGCGACTTATGTAGATCACTTTCCAAATCTGAAAGTTGGTACATCAGTTCATTATATTCATAAGTTTCAACCGATTCACAGTCGGGTATTTGTTTCAATAAGTCTTTCTTAATCCAATTTGAAGTGTAATTAGTTAATAGTGCTAATTTCATTAAATAATCCTTTCTGTGATTGATAAGTCTACATCCGATGTGTACTGAACTTCATATTGAGCATGTGGCGAGAATAGGTAAAATAAGAGAGTTGCAAAATAGAACAGTGATCAGCCGTGGTCAAGATTTCCTTTTAAAAGTTGTCTCATCATAGAACACTGAAGTGGATCTAGCCATCACCCCACTGAGCTCAAAATACACCGCCCCCTTACCCCCATGAACCTCACGGCGACTCCTGTTCAAAAAATCAACATCAGCCCGACTCCCCCACGTCTCATGGAGGACCACGCGCGCCTTCTGTATAAGGTAAAAGCGCCACGATCGCCTCTGGACCTCGAACTAAAGCGATTCGTTGCATCGTGCCTAAACACTGAGGACAGCGCTCCACGTCGACGCGGAACACGCGCTTCAAGAGCTCGGCCCACAACACCCAATAGACGTGTCGACGCTCTCGCTCTTGAGCGTGCAGAGAGCGCTCACCCTGCGCGGTCATGCGCTTCACGGCTGCTTGAAAGCGAGAGCTCGGCGCGTATACACCATGATAGCGGAGCTGGTGTTTACGTGGAGGTGGGATCAACGCAGCTAAGCGCTCAAGGAGCTCTGGCCCCTCAAAGAAAATACCACGCGCGCCGCTCTTCCAAGTACGCTTAAACTTGTAATAGAGTCGTCCATCTTCGAGCTCGTCGAGCCGATTTTGAGCGATCACGGGGCGTTGAACATAGCGACATAAGCGCTCTAACCGATCGCGCTCAGACGCCTCAATCACGGTGTTCGCGTGTATATTAAACCCCGAATGAGACACGCAGAGCGCTGAGCTTGATACAGGCGCGTTCGTGGTGTGGTCTGAGTCGAGCTCAAGCGGTTGGCCCGCGCTTGGACCAAAGGCGTGGCGGAGCCTAGAGCTCGCGGCATAACAACGTAAGAGCTGCGTCGCCTCGTCGGAGAGAGGCTCGTCGTCCCAATGTAAGACGAAGCTCTGCTCAGAGGCGGGGAGACCAGGCGTGAGCGGTCGCAGGTAGCCTCTACGGATAAAGCGGCGCGTGAGTCGGTGTTCATAGAGCACGAGGATGTCTTTGAGATCCTGCTCATCTAGGTGAGGCGCGGGAATAAAGCGCGCATCCATCGATAAATCTTTCGTCGGTCATGAGACATTTTAGCGTACTCAATGAGACTTCAAATCCTGATTTTAGTGTTCCTAAACAAGTCTTTCTCCTAAATCTATATATTTATTAAGTGCTTAGTTAGGGAGCTTATAACTCAACTATGATGATCAAAGGGATGCAAGGGTAATCGTTTGTTATTTCCTACAGAACAATCAGCTCAATTAAATGGCAGTATAAGATGTCGTGAAAGTCTCGGTGAACTGCTCACATTTTACCATCGACAAGCAGCATAAAAAGAGCAGATAAAAAATTAAGCCTAATTTGGAGCTAAGTTTATGTATTAAAAGTATAATTTCCGGAAATAACATTTTGACCTTACGGGAGAAATTTTTTTCGTCTGTTTGTGTATCATCTATCGTTGAGATCGTTTTAAGATAGTAAACATCTTAAGTTTAAAAGGTCAGGCTAATGTCAGAGCCAAAAGTACAGAGTGTAAGCTCGAGAGAAACTCAATTAAATCAAGCGGTTCATAAAGGGCTTGTTATTGAAGAATTATATCGAGCTGGACTTGAAATGAAGCGCTGTCAGCTTGAGAGAGAACATCCAGACTTATCAAGGGAAGCAATAGAGGAATTATTTTATCAATGGCTCTCTCAACCCCCAAGCGATACTGCAAGCTGGGCAACACTTACCATTGTTAACCCTCGCTTAAAGCCTACTTCTTCTCACCACTAAAAGTCATTGTCCAATGCATGCTTTCCACCTAAAAACTTCACTCATTCAAGTACAAAGTATATTTTATGATTTAGGGTATTCTTGGGCCTTAGTGGGTGGTTTAGCAGTTTCTGCTAGATGTGAACCACGATTTACCAATGACCTTGATTTAGCGATTTCTGTTGCCTCCGATGAACAGGCTGAATCATTGACCTTTAAGCTCATTAAGCGTGGGGCAAGTTTAGAGTTTACCCTTGATCAAGATGAGCAAAAACGTCTTTCAATGGTTAGTCTTAAGCTTGATCAAACAAGTCATACCTCCATAGATTTACTCTTTGCTTCATCAGGTATTGAAGCAGAAATCACCCAAAGTGCAGAGCTCCTTGAAGTTTTTCCTCACATCATCATACCGGTTGCATCACTTTCTCATCTAGCCGCTTTGAAATTATTATCTGTATCCATGAAACGAATGAAAGACTTATCGGACTTGAACGTTCTTAAAGAGGCGATGAATCGTCAAGAGTTAGAGCAAGTTTTAGAGGCTTGCCGCTTGATTACAAGCAGAGGGTACAATAGAGGTTTCGACTTAGAAGCTAGATATCAACGCTGGGTAGAAGGCAAGCTGCCTATCACTGATTAAGCTCTTTTTTGCTTGTGAATTATGTAAGCTGTGGCTACCAAGGAACCAAGGAGTTATTTAAACCATAATACCTCCATAAATGAACCCAACGAAATTTGAGGGCTGCCTAACAATTCGAATTGATAAAGAATATTCCAAGCGATGACAGACTCTACCCTTCGTGAGTTTTCACCTCTCGCTCTGAGTTCATTACCTATCAGTTTTTGTATCGAAAGAACATGTTTTCAACTTCACTTTGACCGTAATAGCCTTATCTCGAGGGATACTTCTTCTAAGTCTTTAAAAGCGGCTTCTCCATCAAGTTCCGCACCGCCAACAAAAGCGCTCATAAAATCCCCCTCTCCAAATACGTCAACCGCGTCTGTCAACGATCGAATCCAAGGCACCAACGTCACCAACGTAGCAGACTCTTGTCTTTGGTTCTCTATCCCTAAGTGTAACGATTGAGGAGACCAAGATCGTTGCATAAGTAGACCCTTCAACATAGGAGTGACTTATGCCTCATCACTTGCGCTATCAGTCCAAAACCTGGGCGACTCAGCACATCGTCTCACGGTGTCTTCAAGGATTCTCATTCCTTAAGCCGACCAAGGAAACGAATGCTGTCATTCGAGGAATATTTTGCTACTCCATTCACAGTTTTGAACACGCGATCGAGGTGCATCACTACGCTTTCTTGAGCAATCATTTTCACCTGTTAATCAGTGCTGAAAAGACAGAACACATGTCCCAATTCGTGGGGCATTTTAAGAGCAATCTAGCACGAGAACTTGGCAGGATTCACGACTGGCACGGCACGATGTGGCATAAGCGCTTCTCAAACGAAGAGATCCTTGATGAAGACGCGCTTGAGGAGATCTTCAAGTATATCACTCAGAACTCTGTCAAAGAGGGTCTTGTCGATCATCCAAGCGAGTGGGCAGGTGTTCATGGCTACCACCAACTCGTCGAAGGCAAAGAACTCAGCGGTGACCGCCTTGATCGGACCAAGCTGTACAGAGCGAGAGGTCGAGCGAGCGCTAGGGGTCAGATCGTCAATGAGTGGGATTACACTACGAAATATAAAGCCATTTTGACACCCCCTCCAATGTGGAGAGGGGACACTAAAGAAGAGTATCGAGAGCGATGCAAGCGAATGTGCGATCAAGCGATTGAGGAGGCGTTAAGCAAGAGGGAAAAAACCTCGATGGGGATGTGCAAGGTGATGGGTCAAGACGTCTATAAAGCACGTTTTACAAAGCGCAGTCCACGTCCTCTGTGTCGAACGAAGTGTATTGAGCGACTAAAAGAGTTCAAGGCCGCTTACTTTGCCTTCAAATCTCAATTTCAAGAGGCTTCAGCAACCTTAAGAGAGGCGATCGCTATGGGGCTAGAGAATATCAACATCCGTTTTCCCGAAGGGGGCGTCCCACTCTTCGGCGGCTGCTCCTTTGAGTCAGCGACGTGAATTAAGCGAGCGTCTGTCGAAGCCTACTTTGCAAACTGAGTCTGTTGTTTAACTGAGTCTGTCGTTTAACAATATAGGAGCTTACATTTTGACGCTTACCAACCACTAGCCTTGTCGCTAGGGGCTAGGTGAGCTGTATCTGATACTTGACTCTCTTATATTTGAAAAGTGTCAAATAAGTAATGTTTAAACAGGAGGCTGCTACCTTGGTAAAGCGGCTATTGTATTTTGTTTTAATAGTTGGCTGTTACCTTGTTAGTTGTTAATAGGCTGTTACCTTGATTGTTTTAATAGTTGGCAGTTGCCTTGATTTTAATTACAGTTTTAATAGTTGTATGTTACCTTGATTAACCTTGATTAACCTTGATTAGACAGAACCCTATTTATTCTCCATCAAGGATATATGCTTTTCCTGAACTAGTACCACCTGCATCATCTTCACCAGGAGCACCTACGATAGCCTTTGTACCAGCGATGTCTACTCCATGGCCAAAATAATCACTTGTATGTGTATCATAAGCATTTGGATTATCTACTGTAGATACTAGTGATCCATCAGATAGGTCAAAGATATATGCTTTACCGCCACTATTTTCGTATATAGAACCTACGATTGCATGGGTACTGCTTATGCCTACATCATAACCAAAATAATTGCCTGTTCCTGGATTAGTTAAGGTATATAAGAGTGATCCATCAGATAAGTCATAAATGTAACACTTGCCAGAATCCGCACCAACTCTAGCATCATCTTCTTGACTTGCAGATACAATAGCATGAGTGTCACTAATTGCTACTTTCAAACCAAAACGATCATCTAGAGCAGAACTATCGGGGTTTGGATTGTCTAATATATATGCTAATCCAAATGAATTTGATATATTGTAAACGTATGCTTTTCCAGAACTAGTACCACCTGCATCATCTTCATTTGGTGCACCTACAATAGCATATGTATCACTTATAGCACAAGAAGTACCAAACGCATCACCCAGAGCTGTGCCATATGCATTTGGATTATTTAATGTATAAGCTAACGATCCATCATGTGTATTAAAAACATATCCCCTGCCACTAGCATAAGTTGAATTTGAACTTGCAGTTTGTTGTGTACGTATAGCACCTACAATAGCATATGTATTACTCGTATCTACTGACCAACCAAATTTTTGTTCAGTAGCTGTGTGATTGTTATTGTTTGCCATTGGATTGGATAATGTATGCTTTAAGGATCCATCTGATAAGTTAAAAAGATATGCTGAACCGGGTCTTTGATATATATTGGGTTCGTCTCTATAAGCACCAACGACAGCATATGAACTACTTATTCCTACTGCGTTACCAAAAGTATCGTATGAACTTGAACCATATTGATTTGGATTATCTAGTGTATATTCTAATGATCCATCTGATAAGTCATAAATGTATGCCTTACCTGAACTTGCACCGGGATAATTATCATTAGGATTACCATTTCCATCATCTTCCCCACTAGCACCTACAATAGCATGAGTAGTAGTCATTGCTACTACATCACTAATACGATCATTTGCACTTGTATCATAAGCATTTGGATTATCTAATGTAAAGAGAGCTGTAGTAAAAGGTTGGCGAGAACATTTGCCATTAATAGCCATTATGTCATTTTCATTACTCACTACGCGAACTAGTCTAAGTCCGATGGACCAATGTTTAGTTTGTGGCTTTGCAAAGTTCCTATTAGATGATCTTAAAAATTTGAGTGCAGATCCATTACTGCCTCCTCTAAACACCCGGAGGGTGCCATCAGTAGATGGACAGGCGCCTTGATCAGGATCCTTAACTAATTCATACGAATCTTCTACCCACTCGGAAGCATTTCCATACATGTCATAAACCCCAAATGAATTTGGTAGAGTTAGTCCGATGTTACGTGGCTTAGAGTCATTCATCCAAACATAAGCTGAAATATTACTAGGATCATCTCCAAAGGACCATTCAGTTGTTGAATTAGCTCTTGCGACATACTCCCATTCAACCTCTGTAGGCAAACGATAATAATTATCTGTTCTTTGATTAAGGAGATTTATGAATTCTTTAGCTTCATACCAAGAGATAGAATTTACGGGGATTTGCCCAAGGTTACCTAAGATCCTAATTATACTGGGGTTTGAACCGACAACATCAATCCACTGTGCTTGAGTTATTTCGTATTTGCTAATCCAAAATTCATGATCTATGTCAATTAACATTTGATTTTCAAAGTGAGTGGCATATGGACTATCGCTTGAAGATCCGAAACGAAATGGAGATGTTGTGATTTTTACGAAGTCTATTCCGTCAAATACTGCCTCTTCTGCTTGACTAAGCTCTGCCATACAATTAGTACACAAAAATAAAATAAGTTTGAATATATTGTTTTTCATTAAACTACCTTAAATCATTTTATTTCAAGGGGTGGAAGGGAATACGTGAGTCGCTCTAAGCATCACTAAGGATCATTCGAATCATAAGCATAGGTGTTGGACTACAACAACTATCAAAGAAAGAAATCACTTAGAGAGAGCGCCTCTCCCTATACATTCAACGGCCCGTGATTGCCCAAGATTGACTCATTGAGCTGGAGGATAGTCGCTTCTACTATCGATTCAAGCGAGTGTGGAAGAGTGGCGCCAAAGGGATCCTCTTCGAAGGGCCCGACCTCCTAGAGCGACTCGTCGCGCTCATCCCTCCTCCACGCAAGCATCAGCTCTGTAGAGGTCTCTGTAGAGGTCTCAGAGGAATTTCTGAGACGCCGAGATCACTGCGTCCGTTCGAGGATGAATCAGTAGTTTTAGATCAGTTGAGCCACGATCAATAGCTGCTTGATATATATGGATTTGATCATATGCCTTATCAGCTGTGAGCGCGCTAATAGAGCCTGCTTGCTTAATTAAGTCTGGAGCGATATTTCCATCAGGTACTTGTTCATCTGTGAGGTGACTCGCTACGATCAGTCCGTCGCTTAATCCAATGTGGAGTTTACGCCAACCTCGGCGCTTTCGTTTACCATGCTTATGTCGCATACAACGCCCTTCCCCGTGGATCGATAATCCTGTGCTGTCGATCACTAAATCTATCGCTCCTATCATATTACCCATCCGCTTCAGTTTGATATTGAGTGTGTGATTTCGGCTAGATAAAGCCGGGTGATCAGGCACCGATAGATCTAAGTTCATCAGCTTAAATAAAGACCTCAATAGACCTTCAGTTTGACGAAGGGGTAGGGTGAAGATCAAGTCGAGTAGGCAGGGGGAACTTCCCCCCCCACCTCTCACAGAACCGTACGTGAAACTCTCGCTTCATACGGCTCTTATGATTCAAGCTAAGGTTTAACATCTAAGCTCCACATGTAGAAC
The DNA here is from genome assembly GCA_943788935.1 of uncultured bacterium. Taxonomy (GTDB): domain Bacteria; phylum Myxococcota_A; class Bradymonadia; order UBA7976; family VGTA01; genus CAKZRU01. Next base: position 32,999 of record CALSSE010000009.1, read on the forward strand.
AGATTAGGGTCCCTTTCGGAGATCCTTCTGAGCCATTGGCGAGCTTGGAACAAACTTCGTTTAAAGCGTTTATATCGTTTTCTAGCCCAGCGGGTAAGTAAGCGATTTACATCGTCAAGAAGAAGCCTCAATGGCTCCTTATAGCCTTTACCGAAGTAATTCACCCACCCACGAATACAGGGATTGATTAACCTTGCGATGTCGTTGATAGACCATCGAAGTTTTAAAGTAGTCAGAGACCAAGACCTCATGGTTTCATGGGCTTTTCTTTTTGCCTTTCTACTCATTGCGGGTAGAAAGCCAACAAAGAGATGTCCACTGCGATTCATCGCTCCACGAGGTTGGAAGGTAAAACCTAGGAAATCAAAGCATTTGGGAGCCCCACCTACTTTGTTTGTTCCATTTAAGCAGTACACAATCTTTGTCTTCTGAGGATGTAGTTCAAGACTACATTCTAAGAGACGTTTTCTGATCGCATTTAAGATCATATGAGCTTGTTTCCTACTCTTGCAGTGTAACACAATATCATCAGCATATCTCTCAAAGGGAATGTTTGGATATAATCTTCTCATCCACTCATCGAATGCATAATGCATAAATAGATTTGCTAATAATGGACTGATTACACTGCCTTGAGGTGAGCCTCTTTCAGGATAGACCAGGCTTTCTTCCGTCGTTTTGATTGGAGCTTTGAGCCACCTTTCAATATACATGAGAATCCATGGTGTTTTACAATGAAATCGGACGGCTTTCATCATGAGTTCATGGTTCAAGTTATCAAAGAAGCCTTTGATGTCTAAATCCACTGCCCATGGTGATCGCCAACACCTCTTTTTGGCTGTTTGGACTGCATCTAATGCTGACTTATTAGGTCTGTATCCATACGAATCCTCATGGAACTTTGGTTCTATGTTGGGTTCAAGGTACAGTTTAGTCACCATTTGTGCGACCCGATCTGCCACTGTCGGTATGCCTAGTTTTCTGACTTGCTTATTCTCCTTTGGTATCTCCACTTGTTTCACAGGAGGAGGGAAGTAACAGCCTGAGGACATCCGATTCCAAATCTTGTAGAGATTCCCTTCAAGATTCTTTTCGAAGTCTTCAAGACTCACTGTGTCAATGCCTTCCGTTCCACGGTTTTTCTTCACCCTTTTAAACGCTTCTCTCACCGCTTGTTCGGCGATGAAATAAACCTTTGCTTTTGTACTCATCGTCTCGCTCTTCCTATGTCTAGTTGGCTTGACATGAGCACTGAATCATTCAGCCCCTTCGCTCCGTTCGCATTACTGAACTTCATCACTACTACGAGCTGATCCGTCCCTGTGTTTCGTATTGGTACTCTACCTCTCATGAGTCTTTCACTTGAGGGTCTCCCTTGGCATCGAAACGACAGGTTCCCGTGTTCCCTACAAGAGCCTGTATCTGAGCTCACGCCTCCTCTACGCCGGTCATCGCTTGGGCAGTAAACAGGTAACTCCCAAACTTTATCCCAAGCTAACGCCAAGAGCTTGGTTTCGATGACATCTTTGCACTTTCGACGCTGCATCGGAGGTTCACTTTCGTTCGTCTTCTCAGTACACACCTGATGGGCGTTGGTGCATAAGTCTATCGAATAATATAAGAAGATTGCTGAGGAGTAAACCATGACTCAGCCACACCATCGTAACAGACATCCCAAGTACCGAAAGAAATACAAAATACACAACTGGCGGTCTTATGAGCGATCTTTAATCAAACGTGGAGACCTCACTTTATGGCTTTCAGAAGAGGTGATCCAATCTTGGAATAGCGACCTAAGTCAGACATTGGGTAGACCTAAATTATACTCAGATCTAGCCATTGAAACGGCACTTACTTTAAGGCTCCTTTTTAAGCTACCACTTAGACAAACTGAGGGTTTTTTAAAGTCTATTTTCGGTCTGATGAATGTTGGGTTAAATGTGCCGGATCACACGACTCTATCACGAAGAAATAGTACATTAAAAACTAAGATTAAAAGTATAGGAAAGCCGAGTGGAAGAGTCGATTTAGTCATCGACAGTACAGGCCTTGTGATTCATGGTGAAGGTCGCTGGACAAGAGATAAACATGGTAAAAGAAAACGTCGTGGGTGGCGAAAATTACACTTAGGATCGAGCAATGGGTTCATCGTGGCAAATTGCCTTAAGTGAATATCAACAAAATGATGGTGAAATCGCACCCAACTTAATCCATCAAGTTGGACGAATAGATTCGATTACAGCCGACAAAGCATATGACCAAAGTCGTGTATATGAAGCTGCAAATGATGCTCTCAAAGACCGTGGTCAAATCAACATTCACCCAAGAGCTAATGCAGTCATTTCAGCTACGGATGAAGCTGCACTTACACCAAGGTAGCACCTAAATATATAAACGTAAAAATCCAAGACCTTACCCCTTACCTATCCCTCAGCGCTTTACACACCTCTCCCAGCCAAGACCTCAGAGGTGAAGGCGATCATTTAGATAAGATGTAAGCTCCTATGCAGTTAAACAGTAGACTCGAATAACACTTTGGACAACGACTTGACGCAGGACTACATCACGTAGCGGACTCAAAAGCGCATCCACCGAAGAGGGGTACACCGCCCTCTGGGAAACGTACGCGAACCTCCTCGATTCCGAGCTCAATAGCCTCTCTCAATCTCGCTGAGGCTTCTTGAAACTGTGCCTTAAACTCGAAATAAGCTCGTTTAAACTCTTTGAGGAGTGTCAAGCACTTGGTCCTGCACAGTGGACGAGGGCTCCTCTTTGTAAAACGAGCTCTGTAAGTGTCTTGTGACAAGACCTTGGCCATCCCCATCCCAGGTAACTCCCGCTTGCTTAGAGCCTCATTAATCGCCTCATCGCACAGTGTCGCGCAGAGAGTCCAATACTCTCCTTCACTCTCACCCCTCCACATGGGAGGAGTGGTCAGCTCTGCTTGGTATTCGGTGATAAAGTCGCGCTCATTGACAACTTCACCTCTCGCGTGAGCTCTTTTTCGGGCATAATAGAGCTTCGTTCGGTTGAGCCATTCACCGTTGAGCTCTCTCTCCTCGACGAGTTGATGATAACCATGAACGCCAAGCCACTCGCTTGGATGATCAACCAAGCCCTCTTTCACTGAGTTTTGAGTGATGTACTTAAAGACCTCTTCAAGTGACTCTTTATCGAGGATCTCTTCACTTGAATAGCGCTTCTGCCAGAGAGTGCCATGCCAATCGTGGACTCTCCCGAGTTCGCGGGCGAGGTTGCCCTTGAAGTGACTCATAAACCGCGACATATGTTTGGTCTTCGCCGCGCTGATGAGGAGATGGAAGTGATTGCTCAAAAATGCGTAGTGATGAAGCTCAACCACAGACTTGTGTTTGTGTAGGGAATAGCAGAGAACACCCCGAATGATGGCGTTGATCTCTTGTGTTGGCTTGAGGAAAGCATAGCCTTGGATGCACCTTGAGACGACATGATGTGTCGCCCAGGTTTTAGATTGATAGCGTAGATGTTGAGGCAAAGCTCGCTCCTTAATGTTGAGAGGATCTACTTTATCTCTCTCCAAAAAGTGCGCGTTGTTGCGTGATCTTGAGTAAAAAGTTTATATTGTGAGCTTAAGTACATGTTTTTATAGGTAAAAGGTATTTACCTGTAACCTTGGTTAAACATCCACCCTAGGGCAAATGCAGTTGTTTCCGCTTCAGATGAAGCAGCACTTAGACAGCGAAATCAGCATGTCAAATCTATCGATGAAGACGGTGTGCTAACCTGGAAAAGAACATCAGGTTACTACCGTCAAAGTGAGGTTGAAAATATGTTCTTTCGATATAAAAACCTGATTGGAGATGAACTTAAAGCGAGAGGTGAAAACTCACGAAGGGTGGAGTCTGTCATCGCTTGTAATATTCTTAATCAATTCCGACTGTTAGGTAGCCCTCAAAGTACGTTGGTTGCATGAAGACAAAATCAAAAGACCAGTGTTGTCTAAGTCATTGATTAGATGTATCTTTACTTATGCAACAAAGCCGTTAAGCGCTTGTCTTGCGCTTTTGTAATTGCTTGCTCACCGCCGCGGTTCGCCGCACAGGTGATTGAAACTCTATACTGTTGAGGCTTCATCTTCTTATTGCTTGCTCACCGCCGCGGTTCGCCGCACAGGTGATTGAAACCGCAAGGGATGTCGAGCAGGCTGGCCATGCCATGGTGGTCAAGGGATATGCCGAGAGTCGTTCATCCGCTCATCGAGTCGTCATCGCAGGTCACACGGACTTTGGTACTCAAGACTTTAATGGTCACGGTCTACACCAGAATCTAACGCGAGCCCTCATGCTTACAGAGAGATCACCCACGCTTGATTAACCTTGATCTTGAGAGCTTGTGTTCAACTTTCGACGCTCCCGCCAAAAAAAGAGTGTAGGGACAACGAAGAGTGTCAGGAGCTCAAAGCACATCCCCCCCACCGAGGGGAGCGCCATCGGCCTTATCACGTCAGCGCCCCTCCCCGCGCTCATGATCACCGGCAGAAGCGCAATGAGGGTCGTCGCGGTCGTCATCAGACAAGGTATCAAGCGAGCGCTCGCCTCCTCGATCACCATCTCGCGCAGCTCTGCAGCGCCTTGAGGTGAGCGCGCGTCAAGGCTACGCTCAAGGGCTGACGCGATCACGACACCATCATCGGTCGCGATCCCGAGGAGCGCGATCATCCCGACCCAGACCGCGACCGAGAGTTTGACGGGCTCGATGTGAAACACCTCGCGGAGATCAAAGCCGAAGAGCTCAACATGTAAGAACCACGGCTGCTGATAACACCACAGCAGCGTAAACGCGCCCGAGAGTGACACCAAGACCCCCGCGTAGATCATCGCGATGGTGCTCTTGCGTCTAAACTGAAGACTCAGCACCGAGAGGATCAAGAGGAGCGCGATCGGCACGAGCACCTTGAGCGTCGCGGCGCTCCGCTCTTGGCTCTTGTATTGCCCCTCTGGTGTGATCAAAACACCCGCGAGCGGATCTGAGGCTCCCTCCTGACTCATCTCCTCACTGAACTGCGCTCTCGCTTGAGAGATCCTCGTGAGCACACGCGCCATCACGTCGCTAGCCCCCATTCGGCCTCTCTCATCATCTAGGTCAAAAGTGAGATAGCTCGTCAGCACACCATCCTCAGACTTGATCGCTTGAGGTCCGTGAATATATTTGAGCTCGGCGAGTTGATCGAGCGGGATTGTGTCACCTCGGCTGTTGATCGTGATCGGGATTGACCTGAGCCCCTCAACATCATCACGATAACTACGACTGCCCCTGACGCGAATCGCGTAGCGCTCACGCCCGAGCACCATCACGCTCGCGACCTCACCTGCGAGCGTGAGAGAGAGTGATCGCTGAGCCACGCTCATCGTGACCCCATAGCGCCTCAACGCCTCTCGATCAAAGCGGAGCTCTAGGTAGGGCTTGCCGACAACTCGCTCTGCGAAGACGCTCGCTGAGGACACTCCAGACACCTCACGGATCAAGCCTTCAAGATATCGTCCAGCGCGCTCCAAGTCTGCGAGCGTATCTGCTTGGAGCTTGAGCCCCTGTGGTGCCCTCATTCCGCTCTGCAACATCACCTGCCTAGTTTGAATCGGCATCAAGAGCGGCGCGCTCGTGAGCCCTGGGCGTCTCGCGACCTTGACAACCTCCGCCCATATATCCTCGGGTGACTTAATATGTGGTCGCCAGCGCCTCACGCGCTCCCCCGATGGGCTGATGTCATACTCAGAGACATAGCTGACGAGGATCTCGAACATAGAGACAGGCGCTGGGTCGAGCGCGCTCTCGGCTCGCCCGAGCTTGCCGACCGCCTGCCTGACCTCAGGGATGCCCTCAAGGTCAGCGTCGAGTCGCCTCAATACCTGCAAAGACTCTGTGAAAGAGACGTGAGGCATCAGCGTGGGCATGTAGACGAAGTCGCCCTCGTCAAAGGGTGGCATGAACTCCGCGCCGAGACCTGGAAACATATCATGCAACGCATCTGAGTGATCCTGATCGACGCCGACCCAGCAGAGTCCACCAAAGATGACCACGCAGAGAGGTACCATGAGCGCTCGAAGCGGTCGATCAAGAACCCACGTAAGGATCGTTCGGTACGCGTAGATGAAGAGCCCAAGCGGTAAGAGACAGGCGCTGATGATGAGGGAGACATCCGAGAACGCGCCTACGCTCGCAGGCTCATGATCAAGCGGGGTCCAAACTGTTGAGAGGAGGTAGATCGCGAGGAGGATTGGGGCCACGCGTATGATCATTCGACCTAACCGACCCACTCGATCGCTCTTGATCCGCCCCACAGGCATGAAGCTCGCGAGGAGAGGGAGACTGAAGATCGCGAGGACGATCGCGCTGAGTAAAGCGAGGCTCTTGGTGACCGCTAAGGGATGAAACAGTTTCCCTTCGGCTTCGGTGAGCGCGAGCACTGGTAAGAAAGACAAGAGGGTAGTGCAGGCGCTCGTCAATACGGCGGGGGCGACCTCAGCCACCGCGCGCGCGATCCGGTCATGCCGAGGCGTCGAGCCACGCTCCAGGTCACGCGTCGCGCGGTCGATGCGCTCAACGATAATGATCCCCATGTCAACCATCGTGCCAATCGCGATCGCGATCCCCGCGAGCGACATCATGTTCGCCTGAACATTAAAACCCCACATTAACAAGAAGGTGAGCGAGAGCCCGAGCGGTAAGACCGTCGAGATCACCAACGCGCTTGAGAGCCTCCCCAAGAGGATCAAGACCACGAGCAGCGTGATCAACACTTGCTGAGTGAGCGCAGAGGAGAGGGTGCCAAGGGTCTCGTCGATTAAGATGGAGCGGTCATAGATCGAGCGCACCTTGACCTGAGCGACCTGACCTTGAGTAGAGCGTCTCTTCGGTAGGGATTCATTCAGTGAGCGGATCGCGGTCTTGAGCTGTTTGATGACCTCGAGCGCCCGCGCAGAGCTTCGGATCACCACGACGCCTCCCACTGACTCTGCGCCACCAACATCCAGCGCTCCGCGACGTAGTCCTGGCGCCTCATAGACCCTCGCGACCTCACCGATCGAGACCGGCTCCCCTCGGTCACGCGGGATCACAGCGCGCTCTAAGTCTTCGAGCGAGCTCAGCTGACCAACACCGCGCACGAGGTGCTCTACCTGGTTGATCTCAAGAGATCGCGCCCCCACATCGAGGTTACTCTCCTTCACCGCTCGAGAGAGCTGTTGAAGCGAGAGACCACGCTCTGCGAGTGCTTCAGGGTCGGCCTCAACAACATACTCCTTCACATATCCGCCTATACTCGAGACCTCAGCGACACCCTCAACAGCTTCAAGCGCTCGACGGACCTGCCAGTCTTGGATGGCGCGCAGTGACTCGAGATCCCACGCGTTGGAGGGGGAGCCGTCGTGAAGATGTTCGGCCTCGAGTACATACCAAAAGACTTGCCCGAGCGCGGTCGCGTCGGGTCCGAGCTGCGGCTTAACACCGACAGGTAAGGTCGAGTCAGGGAGCGAAGCGAGCGTCTCTAAGAGCCTAGCCCTCGCCCACTCCTCAGTCTTATCGTCATCAAAGATGACATAGATGGATGAGAGCCCAAACAGTGAAGACCCACGAAGCGTCTTCACGCCAGAGAGTCCGAGGAGCTGTGACGTGAGCGGATACGTGATGTGATCTTCCACCTCTTTCGGTGAGCGACCTGGCCACTCCGTGATCAAAACCTGCTGATTCTCGCCGAGATGAGGGATCGCCGCGACCGAGATCGGATCACGTACGCCTTCAAGGCCTAACGCGTTCGGAGAGAGCTGATCAAAGGGTTGCACAGAGATCGCGAGGGTAGTGAGGAGCGCGAGCGCTGCTAGGATGAATGAGCGACGTCTCAGCGATCGCTTAATGAGGGTCTCCCACATGTTGATAGGTCGTGAGATCTTAAGTGAGCGCTCTGTGTTTGACTCGCCTCGCTCTTGATCTGGAGCTTCAGTCATCACTCATCGCTCCAAACTCTCTCGATAACTCATATGGGGCTCAAAGCGCCTCTTTAAGACGCCACAGCTCCTCATCCGATCACCAAAATAGACGTTATTAATCTCCTCTGATCGCTGGACCCAAGCAGCGCCTCGGTCGTTGAAAGCCATCGGGCAAAACGCCTCATGGATCGTGATCGTCAATGGGTTGCCATACATATTGAGGAGAGAGAGGACGTGACTCGAGAGCGCCTCAAAGTGACCTCTCATCATCTCGAGGTCATCTTGAGCCAGGAGCTTATTGAGGTCATGGATGATCAGCCGCGCCTTGAGATCCCAAAGCGAGGGCGCTCTCCGAGTGATGACCCGCTTCACCGCTGCGAGTGAGCGCTCGGCCTCTGTGAGACTCTCCTCTTTTAGAGAGTCTCGCCATGACCTCGCGACTCGTCTTGATCGCTTCATTTGACTCTCGGCGAGTGCCTCTTGAAGCTCAAGGTATCGCTCTACAGCAGTTTTATATCGAGCGTTGAGTATCCCAACTCGGAGCGTGCGACGCTGATCGATAGATCGTGTCTCGTCATGAGTCATTGTCGATGTCACCTCTGAGGTCGCGAGGTCATTGAGGCTGAAGAGTCCTCGTATCTGAGACTCTGAGTCCAAGAGGAAAGCGCCACGCGTGACCACACGCTCACCGCGCTTGAGACCTGACAGCACAGGGTAGTGACCACCAGCGCGATCACCGAGGGTCACCGCCCGCGCCTCATAGCTCTCCTCGCCCTTCGCGTCCGTTGAGGCCACATAGACGAGCGAGCGCTCTCCTGCATAGAGCGGCGCGCTCCGAGGGATTGCGAGACGTAGCTGAGCCTTGTCTCGAGAGAGAGGCCGCGCGGTTACGAGCATACCAGGGAGGAGGTGGGGGATACTCGCTCCTGAGCTCTTATCTTTAATCGAGATCAGCTCACCGCTCATCTCATCGATGAGGTACCGAGCGGAGCCTACGTCGATCTGAGCTAGGGCGAAGCGACCTCGTCGATCAAGTTGAGGCTCGATGATCGAGAGTGTCCCCTCAAAGAGATGACCCTTTAGAGACGTAGCCTCAAGCAAGAGATGATCTCCTACCCGAACATCGCTGAGCTCTCTCTCGCTTAACCGCAGCTTCACCTGAAGCTGAGAGAGGTCTGCGACTTTGAAGAGAGGTTGACCGACGCGAAGATACTCACCTGACTCGACGTGAGCGCGCACGATCACGCCAGATGTCTTACTGCGGATCTTGATCTTCTTCCATGGTGACTTCGCCTTCTCCATAGCGCGGACCTGATATGCGCTCACTCCGAGAAGCCTTAAGCGCTCTCTCGTCGCCTTCAACACGAGCTTGTGATTACGCTTGCGTGCGCTAAGGAGCGCTTGGTGGGCGCTGTAAAGCTCAGGGCTGTAAAGCTCTGCTACCGCTTGTCCGCGCTTGACCTCTTCTCCAACTCTGCTCACGAAGAGCCGCTCGATCCGCCCCGCGACCCACGCGCTCACCACACTCCTCTGATCATCATTAACGCTCACCTCTCCCCACAACGCTCGCCCTTCATGGTCTAGCGGTCTCAGCTCTACGACGCTCGTCTGAACCCGCGCGAGCGCTCTAGCTCTTGGACTTAAGCTGAACCCACGTGATATACGCTCAGATGCCTCGGGTTCATCACTCGCTTGAACCAAGTCCATGCCGCAGAGCGGACAGAGCCCTGCTTGAGGCGCCTGAACTTGAGGATGCATCGAGCATGTCCAAGATGCGGGGGGTTGTGTGATCTCTCGGGGAGATGACTCTATAGAGCTCTCATGATCGCTCCGATGTACGCTCATCGAACTGAAGAAGGAGCTGATCCATACGCCGATCGCGAGGCTGACGGTGACGAGCACCATGATAGAGAGCAGTGAGAGCTTGACGCTCCGTCGTGGTTGAGCGGTCATGGACTGACCTCCTCAGCGCTCGTTATTGTGGGTGCTGATTGGGTGAGCGAGCGCCACCGAGCGAGGGACAACGCGCACGCGAACTGTATTGTGAGGGTATCGCGTTTCAGGGCTAAGATCGATAGCTCCGCGCGATACACCTCGCTGAGGTCCGCGAGGCCCACCTCATACTCATGACGTGTCTGACGGAGCGTCTCTTCGGCGAGTGGTGAGAGCTCTCTCTTGAGCGTTTCGAGCTGTCTCGCTTGATCCTTTAAAGTGACGATGAGCTCATTCGTCGAGGACCGCCAACGCTCAGAGCGGTCTCTCAACGCAGCTTCACGCCGCGCTCGCTCTGCGACGAGAGAGGCTCGCGCCGACCCGTTCGCGCTTCGCCAAATGGGGATCGTCCCTCCGATCTGGGCGGTCAACACATCGTCTCTTAACCCCCCAAGGAGGCTGAGATCATTGACCGCTGACCACTGAAGACCAAGCTCTAGCTGGGGTCTCTGAGTCGCGCGGAGCTTATCAAGAGAGACCGCAGCTTGATGAACCCTCAGCGCCGCGCGCTGCAGTGTCGGAATAGACCCTTCCTCGATGTCGCTCGCGCTCTTTGCCAAGACTTGAGCCAGCGCTTGAGGTTGATGACAGAGCTTTGACGAGGCATTAATCAGCCCTGCAGGTGGTGATCCTTCAAAGCGCCCTCCGCCCTGCAATAGAAGACCGATCGCCAAGCGAGCGCGCTCTATGTCTGCAGAGCTCAGCTCATATCGCTCGCGCTTTAGCCTGCGCTCATAGCGAACACGCGACAGCGCGCTGAGCGGACGGGCGAGCGTCTCGACGAGACCCTCAATGTGACTCACGAGTGAGTCCATGACCTTTACCTCAGATCTCAGCAGGCTGCGGTGATGTTCAGCGAACCACAGTGACCACACCGCGCGCTCAAGAGACTCGATGAGCTTGAGCCCCTCCTCCTCTACGCCGCGTTTTGCCTCTTTGACCCCAAGCTCCGCGACCTTCACAGCGCTGCTGAGCTCATCTCCCCACGTGATCTTTTGGCTGATCATTAAGCTGTGGATGAGCGGGCCTCCCTTTGTCTCGATGGGACTTGGAGAGAAGCGATAGCTCACTTTAGGGTCAGCCCAGCGATCTATCGCTTTTACCTCAGCGCGCCTCGCGCTGATCGAGGCTCGCTGAGACGCGATGCGCGCCGAGCGCTCAAGCGCCTGAGCTTTGAGCGCTCTCCACGCTCGCATCGCGAGTTGAGACTTAACTGCCTCCCGAGGCTTCACTTGGCTTGTCGTACTCGCTTTAGTCACTGGATCTCTCGCGCTCACTGCGTGTGTGAACTCAAGAGCGCTCTCAAATATGATGGTCATCAGGATGATGAGCGAGAGGATGTGGATCAATCTCCACGCTTGATAGATCTTCTCTCTCATCTCCATGTCCTTGCCAGTAGCCCGCTCACTTGACACCTTCAGCTAAAGAGCGGTGTCTCACATCCCTCTCGGGGTGTAATGGCTGTCCATCTACTTCAGTTTTATAATAGCGTGAACGAGCAGCATATGAAGATGACATCTCTTGACTCCTTAGTATCATGAGGGTTTTACGGCTTGACTAGGGAAAGCGGTGAGGGATATTGAGCGGGCTTAAGACGCATTGGGAGGGTCATGAGGTGCTCTCCAAGAGTGGGTCAGGCGGGTCTTACTCGGGTCTTACTAAGGTCTTGCTTGGTCAGGTCTTGTCTGAAAGCGCTCTTATTCAACGATCGAGTCTCTTGGCGAAGATATCGATCAGCTCATTGATCTTGACCTCTCGCTCGATCTCATCATCTGAGGCAAACGCTGATTGGACGCAGTGTTTGATATGTCGCTCTAAGAGGGAGGTCTCTAGCGCCCGTATCGCCGCTGAGACCGCGCGAGTTTGTATTAAAATATCAGGGCAATAACGAGCCTCTTGGATCATTCGCTCGATCCCTGAGATTTGCCCAGAGATGCGGCGGAGCCGGCTTAACTCAGCGCGATGATTAGGGTGAGGACTGGTTGAACAGCTCTCACATGTATTTGTTGTCTGCTCTCCGAGCGCTTGTTTATCGGACATTGTTCCCTCTTTTTGGTCGTATACTCTTCATTTACTTTGCCCGAGCAGGTCGATGCAAGTCTTGTAAATGGTAGCCTGCACGTTTGATCGTCTCTCGGAGAAGTGTGTCAGGTAAGGTAACACCCGATTGATGAGTCACTAATACCGCTCCTTTATCAAGATTGATATCGATCTCATCGACCCCCTTAATAGAGCTGAGGAGCTTCGTGATCCCTTGAACACACATCCCGCATACCATGCCTTGAACATGCAAGAGCAGCTGGTTGGTTTTAAGAGCTGATATGTCTGCCGAGCTACATTGAACGAGTTGATCGCTCGCTTGGTCTGTCGCTTGATCGCTCAATAGTGGCGTCGCTTGAGCGATACTCAGAGAGAAGAATAATGGGAGTGTTAGCGCTTTGAGTAGCACGCCTTGAAGGGATCGTGAGCTTGAGTGGGAATGAATCATAATATATATGTCCTGTATGGTGAGGATAGAGGAAGGGGTGAAATGATTAGTAGTGAGCCATGAGCTGTAGCCATGGTCGACCTTCTGTATCGGCACCTAGCTCCCATAAGGCTGACCGATGAAAGACTCTCATCAGCATCGTGAGCGAAGGGGGACCGCTCATTTCACTGTGATAGGTGAGCTGACCGACTAGCCAGGATTGTAGTTCGTTGGAGCGGGCGATGTAGGGGGCGACTCCGAATCGGTAAAGAGCATGAACAGTGACATCTTTGACAGTAAGGTCTCGATCTCCGAGTACTCTACCGATGAGAGCGGTGTAGAATCGCTGGGTCTCGTAGTCAGTCTGTACACCGATCATCCAAGCCTCCCTGAATTGATCGTTAGAGCCGTCAACCGACTGATGGCCCCAATCGGCGACTCCAATACCTGTCATGAGGTAGAGATTGCCTTGGCTACCTCTCCCCATCCATCGCTTCACGAGAGTGTTTAGGCGAGCGAGACCTAGCTTTGAAGACCCCGCCTCACCGACTCTCATATAGTCAACTCCGAGCGCGAGTTTAGAGCTGAGGCTGTAATTAGCGTGCCAAAGGTTGACACCAGGCTGACTCATTATGGAGATGGCGACTCCACCCTCAAAGGTGACGGGGTGAGCTGATACAGATGGTCGCACACAACAGATAAGGGAGACCTGTAGCGCGATAAAGAGAATATATTGGTACATAATCACCTCAATAGGCTGTCATTAGATACCCAATGGGGGTATATAACTGATACCCAATAGGGGTATATAGGTCAAGAGTTAATACTGATAATTATCGAATGATTACTTGTTGATAAATAATGAAGGGGATCATTGACTATAAAAGTTTACAGTAAACACGAAATAAGGCTTGCCTTTAAAATATAACAATCGTTATATAACGGTCATTGTTCAGTCATACATCAAGGAAATCCTATGAATACTAAATATTATAATCTCTTATCCCTATGCGTATCGCTCTTTTTGATCACCGCTTGTGGTGATGATAACTCAACAACGGAGACAAGCGCAGGTGAGATGGCCGCTGGTGAGTCTGCGGGGTGAGTCTGCGGGTGAGTCTGCGGGTGAGTCTGCGGGTGAGGTCTGGCCGGTGAGGTCTGGCCGGTGAGGTCTGGCCGGTGAGGTCTGGCCGGTGAGGTCTGGCCGGTGAGGTCTGGCCGGTGAGGTCTGGCCGGTGAGTCTGCGGGTGAGTCTGCGGGTGAGTCTGCGGGTGAGTCTGCGGGTGAGTCTGCGGGTGAGTCTGCGGGTGAGATGGCCGCTGGTGAGATGGCCGCTGGTGAGATGGCCGCTGGTGAGATGGCCGCTGGTGAGTCTGCGGGTGAGATGACTCAAGAAGAGGAGATGGAGGCGATGGCACAACGGGCTTTCGAGTGGCTCGCCGGTCGCTTTGACTCTTCTGCGCAGTCGATCAGTCAACCCTCTTATTTCTCTATCCAACTCCTCGGTTGTGAAGTGGTCGCTGAGGAGCTCGGTGATCGAGTGCTCTATATCGAGCAAGCTCAGCTCGCCGCCACTGACGAGCCTTATCGACAACGCCTCTATCAAGTAGAGTCAGCCCTTGATGAGAATGGCGAGATTGAGGTTATCTCTTCGGTGTATAGCCTCGCTCTTCCTAGCTCTTACGTCGGTCTCTGTGGAGACGCTAGCACCACGACCTTTACACCGAGTAATTATGTTTTACGAGAAGGGTGCGCGGTTCACCTTAAGTGGGTCGAGGATCACTTTGAGGGCGGCACCAAAGGTGAGGGCTGTGAGAGTACTCTCGCAGGGGCCTCCTATGCGACGAGCGAGGTCTACATGGACGCCGAGAATATTCGCTCTTGGGATCAAGGCTTTGACGCCTCTGGAGCTCAAGTGTGGGGAGCGATTGATGGCGCTTATGAGTTTGTCCGACAAGAGTAGTCATCGCTTAAGGAGGAGGGGGGTCGCTCGATCACTGAGCGTAGGAGTCGCAGGAGTGAGAGCAGGAGTGAGAGCAGGAGTGAGAGCAGGAGTGAGAGCAGGAGTGAGAGCAGGAGTGAGAGCAGGAGTGAGAGCAGGAGTGAGAGCAGGAGTGGGAGCATGTGCGAGTCAGCGCGGCGAGTTTGGGAGCGCTGATGATGTACTTAGCTGCTAGACACCATTGAGTGGTTGGCGGCGGCCCGAGAGATAGGGTCGTCTCTTCAAATCCTCCAAAGGTAGAGGTCTCCTTAGAGGCTACGCTGCGAATCATTAACTGAGAGTTCGCTATTGGGTCATTAGATATAGGTGTCTGTGGTAGAGTGGGGAGACTCGCACCATAGAGTCCACCGAGGACTAGGAGTCCGAGGAGTGAAGTCACCAAGCGAGTCCCCTCCCCGAGTGACTGAACCCAATGAGGGAGAGGCCAAATGAGCTGACCAAAGAAGTCATTGGGGAGTCTCTCTACGCCGGGGAAACCAATCTTAGGACAGGGCTTATCAGGGAGATAATGCGTCCCAAACATCCAGTCCCAACAGCTGAAGATAATCCCAAAGTTTTGTCCATGCTTCGGTGCATCATAAGCATGATGATAGAGGTGCATTCGGGGGCTATTGAGCACATAACGAAGAGGACCATAATCCCAAGTGAGATTAGCGTGATTGAGGTGTCCGATGAGAGTTCCAAAGATCGCATGAAAGAATATCGCTTCAGAGGCAAAACCAAACCACATCATTGGGAGATACATCACCGCTTTATAGATCACCGGCTCAAGCCATGAGAAGCGGAAGGAGACGATCCAGTCCATCTCTCCTTCTTTGACGCTATGGTGAATCTTGTGAAACGCCCAAAGAGAGTCGACTCGATGAAGAGTTTTATGCACTAACCATTGGATAAAATCGATGATGATGAGAGCGCTGATCGACTGAGTGAGCAGGCTCCATCCCCAACGCTGCATCGCGCTGAAATAGAGGGTCTCTCTTAGACCTTGCTCAGCAAGATAGGCGTCTAGGGGAGGGAGGATATGATAGGTCGCGATTCCATAGAGCCATACCCCTAATAGATGACCGTTGAAGAAGAGATAAACAGAGTCCGACCACAGCCATCGACGGGTGAACTCTTGCTGTCTCGCTGGCCAGAGACGCTCTAAAGTAAAGACGAATAATGAGAGGACTATGAGCCAAAAGAGGTAGTTATTTAGGAGCTCATTCATACTCTAGGGAGGCTCTCTGTATCATGACGTTTGACCATGAACCCCTCCATGTAAGACAATCATCGACGATGTAGAGGGGAGCTGAGGGGAGTGGAGCATCAACCGATATGACCGCGATGGGAATCAGTCAGTGATCCGCTCAAATATCATCACCTGAATTCCAGAGACTGGGTCAGAGAAGGGCAGATAAAGAGAGAGTTGATTATCGTCTACGTGGTAACGCATCTCTAAACCACGCTCTTCAGGGCAAGAGAGCGCAGCGGTGAGCAAGTCTCCTCCCTCTTCGGAGGGGTCGGTGAGCTGACCACTAAAGTTAAGTAAAATCTCTCTCATAAAATTAGCGCCTTGCTCACTCGTTAAGTAGGCGATGCCTTGTAAATCGAGGCTTACTTGATTATCGGCGTCGATATACAGAGCGCCGAGGGCATCATAGTAACTGAGCTCATCATCGACGGTGGCGATCCCCAGCTCAAAGCTCTCGAACCACACATCGAGCGCTGATAATTGATAGAGCCCTGGGAGGACCTCTCCACCTTCCGTCTGAGGTGGATCACCTTCTCGATAAACACCGATAATGGGGGTCGCGACCTCTGTAGCCCTCTCAGGACCACACACACCGGGCTCATAGTCCTCTTCATTATCGAGCGGTTGATTACAGCGCTTCTCTTGGGGGGGTGGGGTAACATAGACGAAATTATAACACATCTCATCCTCGGTGAAGGGACCATAAAAACGCTGTCGATTGTCTGGATTCTCAAAAATACAATGAGTCTCAATGCGGTCTCCGGGAGAGAGCGTCGTCGCTTGGCCATCATAGACGAGCTGATAGTTAAAGTCCCAGCCGTTGAGGGTGATGAGGTCTTCACTTGAGTCATTTGCGCGGATAATCGTTGAGGTCAATGATTGACCGATTTCGTGCATATGAGGCATCAGCGCGACGACTTCAAACTCTTCCTCGATGATACACTGTCCACCGACTTGAGTCCGCGCTCGAGGAGGCAGGCTGAAGCCGTCTGGTCCGAGGGTGATCATGTCAATCTGAGGCTCGATGAGCTCGCTGTGGTAGAGCCTCACTCCGCTCCGATCGTTAACATCGTCATAGGCCGCTTGATTGTTATAGTGAATCTCTAGAATATAATTCTGTCCTTGACGGGTGATCAGTCCACCCTCGGTAAAGTGGAGCGCAGGTTGGCCGGGTGCCCAAGCATAGACTCCAGCGCCGAGTCCTGCTCCACAATCACTCGATGCTTGGTCATCGACCTCTCCGTTGGCTTCGTAGAGGACGATATGATGAACGACCCGAGCGTCATCAATGATGGGCTCTATACGGAGGATAGATCGATCATTCGTCCCTTGACTAGGGCCGAGAAATTGGAAACAGTTGTATTGATCAGCGACATCAGCATCTACGGTCACATTATCGACTCGTAGCTCTAGCGTCTCGGCGCTCTGAGGAGGGGCTACAGGGCCACGATAGATAGGCTTTGAAGACTCAAAACCACCGATCTCTGGCATGCGTTGAATCCCTGAATTACAGGTTGCCCAGTCAAGAAAGGCTTGCGCGTCGTCGGTCGAGGGTTGAGGTTGGCCAGCGGGCGGCATAGAGCCATCAAGGAGTCGGGCGACCGCTCTATCTAGGGGTCTCACTCCCGCCGCTCCATCGGTCATCTCAGCAATATCAGTGAGTGGATAGGGGGCCCCATATTGCGGTGGATCTTGGTGACATTCACCACAGTATTGATCTAAGAAACTCAGAGCTTTGCTCTCGGAGATCCCTTCGTCACTCGCTTCGGTTTGTGGAACACATTGCTCATCGACCTCTGAACCGGCCATATCAGCGCCGGCCATATCAGCGCCGGCCATATCAGCGCCGGCCATATCAGCGCCGGCCATGTCAGCCCGGCCATTCAGCGCCGGCCATGTCAGCACCGGCCATGTCAGCGCCGGCCATGTTAGCGTTTTTACCTTCATCGCTGTTGGGTGAGCAAGCGTTGGCTATGGTGATGAGTAGGCATGATAGCCAAAACGTAGAGTGAACGAGTGTTGATCGTTCGTCTCTCTGTAAGGGATCGGGGAGCTCTCTCTTCATCAGATCTCTTCTTTCGCGGTGAGCGTTGAGGGCATGTTATGGGTGTTGATTTTCTTAATCATTATCCTCTACAGAGATTAGCGAGATCCTACAGAGATGTCATCAGCGAGTCCGTGATCATCGAGAATACTATGCTGAGACCTACTAATAAGACCTATTAGTAAGACCTGCTAATTATGCGACGCTTTTGACTGTTGGACATCTTGCTCCTATGGCGTGAGACATGATACACAGCTGCATCGCTCGCCTTCATCTTTTATCTATTAGGCATGGCGATTTTAGACATGTGAGGGTTTCTGTGAATATGACGACGACACCGAGTATCACGCTCTATCAGTTTCAGCTCTGTCCCTTCTGCCATAAAGTGCGCGCCGCTTTGGATATGAAGGGGGCACAATATAAAAGAATCGAGGTCGCGCCCGGAAGTAAGAAGGAGCTCCCTCCTCTCCCCGAAGGGGCTCCGCGAAAGGTGCCCGTATTACAGGTGGGTGAGGAGATCATCTGGGACTCCACCGATATCCTGATGGAGATCGACCGTCTCGTTCCGCAAGGGGCATATTTGAGCTCTAGAGAGAGAGATGTTCGAGACGAAGAGCTTGAACTCTTTGAAGAGTGGATTGACAAAGAGCTGATGCCCGCCTTACCGACCGTCATCTATGACACATGGCCTAACGCGATCAAGGCAGCGAACATTACCGCTAATGAGAGTAATTTTGGATTTTTTGATCGCTTTAAGGTGAAGGTTGGCGGTTCTCTGATCATGAAGTTGATTGTGAAGCGTATCCTCAAGCGTGAAGGACGCACTGATGGTCACGCTTGGCTCGCTGATTGCCTTGATCAGATCGAAGAGAGGCTCCAAGATCAGAGCTATGCGATGGGCGAGATCCCCACGATCGCTGACGCTGCGCTTCATGGCGCTTTCAAGTGCGTAGAAGAATTTCCCATCTTCGAGACGATGATGGCCCGACCCGCGCTAAGAGATTGGTATCATAGAGTACAAGCGCTGAGAGACTCTACGACAGGAGGAGACGCGGCTAGAGGGGATGCCCGTTAGGGCTGTCGTCGTCCCGGCGAAGCGCAGAGGTCGATAAGAGGACTCTGTACTTCTATTGAGGCGTGAGGAGGCTCAGGGTCTGGACAGCTCAGCTCGATAAAGACCGCGGCCCCTTCACCAAGAGATTGACAGCGATCTCGAGCAACCCGATCGAGCACTTGCAAGCGACCTCGTTTGAGGAGGTTTACCCACACCATGTGGTATTGGCCGCTCAGGCGTAGGGGAGAGCAGCCTCTTGTCCGACCATCGGGACAGAGTTGGCCGCTAGAGGCTGATCGCTGAGGGTCAGTGAACCACAGTCGAGGTTTACAGGAGAGAGATCGAACCGTAGAGAACATTCGCCAGGAGAAGCGCTCATCCCAGGGATAGTCTCCTCTGTAATATGAGCTGACGACCCACATCTGAGCACCAAAAAAGAAGAGGAGGGCGGCTCTAATGATCCATACTTGAGTAATGGAACTCTTGGCTCTCATTGCGGTCTGCACATCGATCGAGGGATTGGCACTGATCCTATGCTCGTGTTCGCTTAGCCCATGAGAGCTGATCGTTTTACTCCTCTTGATGACCTCTTCGAGGCGCCGATGAGCTTCTCTCACGAAGCGTCGTTCGGTTGAGCGAAGGAGGGTCGCTGATACTGTCTGCGATACTGTCTGCGCTATCTGCGCCGAAGAGGCGTCGATCGCTTTGGGAGTGGTCTTTTTTTCACCTATCTTATTGTTTTTGTTTTTGCTCTTCTTCTTTTTACTCTTCTTACCCTTCTTATCCTTCTGACTCTTTTCGTCCATGTCTCTATGATGATCTTCGCGCTGAGCCTCTGAGTGGGTCGAGCGATGAGTGAGCTCGATGGAGAGTTCGCTACAGGCATCGCCTTCATTGAGAGCACAAGAGAGGAGGTCGCTGAGTTGATGAGGTCCGCTAGAGGGCTCCATGGCGTGATCCATGAATGATACCCAAACCTGCTGATCAGCGGTGTCGATGATCAGTCGCTGAGCACTAAACAGACGCTTGGCGATCTCGACACCGATCTTGGCGCCGAGGAGACTGAAGAGTATAATCATCCACCAGCTAGGAGCGAAGGGGCCGAAGATAGAGAAGACGATTGGTAATAACCAGAACATGGCGATGAGGAGGGATCGCTTGATACGGGGGAGGAGGGGGCTAATGATGAGGTAGCGATGAGAGCGGGTCATGTCAGATCTTTAGACAAAAGAGGGAGAACAAATAGAGATAGAACAAAAGAGATAGAACAAAAGAGATAGAACAAAAGAGCTAGAGCAGGGTTCTCTTTGAGGAGATCACTCGAACATAAAATGAGAGCGCTGTCACGTGCATATAGTGATCTCCGCTGTCGCATGCATATAGACTCGCGTCGTCTCTCTTCACAAAGTAGGGATCACGAGTTGACCCCTACGTTGTGAATCATCTATCACTCACGATACCGATCATCTTAGAGCGGGTGGTTGATCTCGGGGTAGGCAACGAGTACACATATTTCCAACCGTGTCTTCGCAATCAATGTCATACGCTCTTCCTGCATAACAGCGCTGGTTCGTTTCACAATCACGATGGAAGAAGCAAGAGCAAGCTGTCGGTGAAGGCCGTTGTAGATCACAAGAACCGTATTCGTTGTTTTCTAAAGGAATAAATTCCAAACAATCTATACCGGGGAAATCATTGTAGAGCGCTTCATAGTCAGAGGAGTTTAGGTTGAATTTACCAATGTAGAATTCTTGACAGGCGTTCTGACCATCGGTATTTGAGGCGCCCTCGCAGTGTAATGCCTCATCTTTGAGAGTTCTAAACTGTACCTCGGTGAGGGTCGCGCCTGCTCGCTGTTGTTCAATGGTGAGCTCGGTGGGGACTGTCGTTTCATCGAGGTTATAGCAAGGTGAAGGGGGATCTAAGGTCTCAAAACATCCTCCAAGTAACAGTGAAGAACAGATCGTCGCCGTGATGATCCGAGAGCATGAGAGAGAGAAGGAGTGTGACTCTTCATTTGAGGCTCGCTTGCTGCTCACCGGCACAACATACATAAACATCAGGGGATCATCCTTAACGATTTATTTTTATTGGTCTGTCCTTATTGGTCTTATCTTTTAATTTTGAACATAACGATAAGCGAATACAAGCATAAGTGATGATGTCATGTCACAGAGATCAACACACAGAGATCAACACACAGAGATCAACACACAGAGATCAACACACAGATCGACAGTCAGCTCTCTGATCTATCTCAGATAACGGTCAATATGATGTGTCTTGCCTGATTTCTCTCAAGTTGACTCTGAGGATGGCTGTTAGCCATCGCCAGAGCTCTTAATATGGTATCTCTAATGAGGAGCGAGGAGGATCTTATTCACTTATCTGCAGTAGCTGTCCACCGCACATACTTGGTCAGTACAGGCACCCCCTTCACATTCATCAGGAAAGACACAAGCTTCACCATCAGCTTTACGAGGGAGACAGGTGCCGGTCCCTGTGACGTCGCAGTAGCTGTCTTGACAGATCCCAAAGAAGCTGTAGTCCTCCGCGCACTCTTCTCCGAGTTGAACGTCGATATACTCGGTGGCAGGCTCACAGACACCGCTCTCAAAACCACATTCTTTACCGGTAGCGCAGACCTGAGCGCTAGGGAGGATAGAACAGGGCTCACCGAGGTCACTCGCTGCGACACACTCTCCTACTTCATTTTGCTCAGGGATCTTACAGGTATTGTCGTCGCGGCGAACGCAGCAGAAAGCAGTGTTGGGATCACAGGTTCCAAAAATCACCCCGCCCTGACCATCAGTGAGCGCGACACAAGACTCGCCTGCGGTCGCGGTGCGGCTGAACATCTTTCGTTGATCTTCACCGCCGAATGGAGGAAAGGGAGACAGGCAGGTACCATCATATAGAGCGGCGATGAATTCATCGCCACACTGAGCGTTATTGAGCGTATCAAGGCAGCTCTGAGCGGCATCACCATCGTAGCTGACTCGTTGCTCATTCACTTGCTCGATCCATCGACCGAAAGGAGCGGCGGTCAAAATAGTCTCGATCATCGAAGGACAAGAGTTCTCATCGAAAGCGACTGTAGGAGGGAGCTGATCTACAACCTCCTCGTACCGGGGGGTATTCTGAAAAGAGAGTAAGAAGCTCTCATGATCTGTCATGTCACAACACCCAAATAGACCTTGGCACATCGCGGCGGCGACTTCAGGGATGAGGTCGTTGAGCGGTAACCCCGTGATCATCTCGGTTCCGGCAGTCTCACCAGCGGCAGTCTCGCCAGCGGCAGTCTCGCCAGCGACGGTCTCACCAGCGACGGTCTCACCAGCGACAGTCTCGCCAGCGACAGTCTCGCCAGCGGCAGTCTCGCCAGCGGCAGTCTCGCCAGCGGCAGTCTCGCCAGCGGCAGTCTCGCCAGCGGCAGTCTCGCCAGCGGCAGTCTCGCCAGCCACTGGAGCGGGGCTAGGGTCATCATCGCAGCCTGCCCAAAGGAGTGTGGGTAGAATGAGGAGTAGAGAGAGCGTAGCGGGAGAGCGTAACGCTTTAGTCAGCGAGCAGTGAAATATCATATGTGATCTCTTTTCATAACGGTGGTCATATATTTTATAACGATCGTTATAATAAAGAAGTAGAATATAAATCCACCCTTATTTTAAATAAGAATTCACCCTGCTACTTTTATGTAGAGCTCACTCAGCTCTTCTTGTGTAGCATCCACTCAGAGCGATTATGAAGTCTTCTCTCTCTCGAGGCCCCTTATGTAATGTAGGCTCTTAGTAGAGTGTAGTCGAGGAGTGTAGTCGAGGAGCTCAGTGGAGCAAACCAGCGAGGAGATAAAAGATCATCGCCGCAGATCCGGCGACTAGGGCGAAGGGGAGCTGAGTGCGTACATGATCAAGATGGTCGGTAGCGGCCGCCATCGAAGAGACGAGTGTAGTATCACTGATCGGTGAGGCATGATCACCAAATACCCCTCCACCTAATACGGCGGAGAGGAGGAGAGCTTGGGGTAGGTCTCCAGCCGCTGCTAACGGGGCAGCGATGGGGAGCATGATCGCGAAAGTGCCCCACGAAGTTCCGGTTGAGAAAGCGATAAAGGCGCTGACAAGAAAAGTGAGCGCAGGGAAAAACGCGATGGGTACATTCCCTTGGCAGAGTTGAGCGACATAAGGGCCGGTCCCGAGGGCTTTGCATAAGGCAGAGAGCGCGAAGGCGAATACCATCATCAGCGCTAAAGGCATTAAACCACCAATCCCCGCTAGTGAAGTGTCAACAAAGGTCTTCATGTTCATAATCCCCCGCACTCGATAGAGGACACCTGCGAGGAGGAGGGCGGCGCAGACTGCGGTGAGCACAGCCATAGAGCCCGATCCCTCACTAAGAGCATAGCTGAGCTGTGAGCTGAGATTATTTAGGTTTTGAGCGGCGGATACTCGGGCGCTAGGCCAGCCGGTATAGAAGAGGGTGATCGGCATCGTGATCAATAGTGTGAACAGTGGTGCGAGGAGTGCGCTAGCTCTCGACTCAACCCCCTCGATCGGCTCTACCTCTGTGACCTCTGCACTCACCATCGGTTGAGCGCCTTCATTGAGGACCTCTCCTTTACTGGCGCGTTGGTCTGCTGCATTCATGGGCCCCCAGGTTTTTCCGCCTAGAGCCACCCAAAAGCAAAGCGAGAGGGCGCTGAGTGCATAAATGTTTAAGGGGACCGCAGCGATCAAAGTACCTAAGGGGTCACTCACTTCTGGCTGTTGTGCTAAGAGAGATAATATGTAAGCCCCCCACGCGTTCAAGGGCAACAAGACGCTGATCGGAGCAGAGGTGGAGTCCGCTAAGAAGGCGAGCCTCTCTCTGGAGAGTTTAAACCGATCATAGAGTGGTCTAAAGAGTGTCCCTACTACAAGCACAGAGATGGTCGTCTCAATAAACACAAAGGCCCCAATAAGGATGGTCATCACCTGCATAGAGCGATGGGTATTACGTCCGCTAGATTCAGCTGAGTGTAAACGAGCAGAGATTAAGTCGACGAAACCTCTAACTCCTCCAGATCTCTGCATAAGAAGGATTAAGGCCCCCATAAGAGCAGAGAAGATAATGGTCCTGGTATTTCCGGCTGATTTAAACACCGCTACCAAGGCGTGTAAGGTGTCAAGGCTCCCAGTGATGAGGTCCCCTTGGGCGAGGATTAAATAACCAGACCAGAGGCCGAGCAAAAGAGAGGGAAACACTTGGCGTGTCCACAGCGCACAACCGATAGCGAGGATAGGAGGAGCGAGCGCCAGAGCAGGGGTCGCGAGTTCTGTCATATCATTACCTCCTGATCAAGAGACCAATAGGGTAGAGACTCATAGGGTAGAGACTCATAGGGTAGAGACTCATAGGGTAGAGACTCATAGGGTAGAGACTCATAGGGTACGCTGTTTACCAAACAGACCCAAAGTTAAAGCTCTAAAAATTTCTGTATCTCGCGATTAGAGAAGTTAATCACTTCGTTGAAGACAGGAGTCGTGAAACCATCGCTTAAAGGTCGTAGGGTGAGTTTCGGCTAAGGCGGAGCTTCTCTCATGAAGTGAGCGACACCGAGCAGCTTATCTGAGCCAGTGCTCACTTCGATACGCCACTCACCATAACGTTTATGACTAGGATCAAATCTAAAAGTTGACCATGTTCGCCAGCGGGGACTGATCCCTACTTTTAATCGGTCACGCTGTATCACTTCATCTCGATAGATCCATTTAAGCTGTACTTTTTGTATTCGTTCAAAGTTTCTCACTCGTAGGAAGGTGAGTACATCACGACTCTCGGCAGAGAATACCCTCTTTACTCCATGAGGTTCACGCCTCCTCACCCTCTCAGCGATGGTGAGCTCTTTCAGATGAATGAGCGGTGGGCCATCGGGGTCGATGGTGAGGAGCTGATCTCGGCTTTTCAGCAGAGCGTTAGGGTTGAGGTCTGATGGAGAGAGAATCTCCTCGTTTTGAGCGTTTGGAGGGGCGACAGGTATTGTAGAAGGGAAAGTAGAGATCTCTTGGGTGGTTGGAGCGCTGCTATCTAGGTCGAGACGTATAGTAGACACTTCAGTCTCAGTCTTAGCCTTAGTCTTAGCCTTAGCCTTAGCCTCAGTCTTAGCCTCAGTCTTAGCCTCAGTCTTAGCCTCAGTCTTAGCCTCAGTCTTAGCCTCAGTCTTAGCCTCAGTCTTAGCCTCAGTCTTAGCCTCAGTCTTAGCCTCAGTCTTAGCCGCAGTCGCTTGAGCGGCTCTCTCGGGGAAAGGTTGGTCTATCACTGTGGGTCGTCGAGGAGGCTTCCATTCGCAGGAGAGTAAGAGACTGATGAGAGAGAGTATCAGGAGTAGAGGAAATCGCTGTTGTGAGCAGAGTGAAGAAGAGATGTTTGGAGAGTCGGTCATCTGATCTCTAAGCCTCTGATCTTTTCTTTGATGACTCGAGAGCTCTTCATCTGATCAGTGAGATCAATGAGCGGTGCGAAAGCCCACTGTAAACGTTCTAAACTTGGGGATCGATAAGACCTGAGGAGCAATAAGGCATAAGCGATTCGAGCCTCAA
The DNA here is from genome assembly GCA_943788935.1 of uncultured bacterium. GTDB lineage: Bacteria > Myxococcota_A > Bradymonadia > UBA7976 > VGTA01 > CAKZRU01. The sequence continues at coordinate 58,328 of CALSSE010000009.1, forward strand.
TCATGGTCGGCTCTCTCTCGATGAGAGCCTTGAGAGAGCGCTCTGCACGCTCACCTTGCCCTAAGGAGATGAGGAGCTGGGCTTGAGCTAAAGTAACTAAAGGTAAAGTCGTCTTTTGAGATTGATTACGCTGAGAGAGACTATCGGTGATGAGTTGACGACAAGCTCGAGGAGGAGAGCGACGCGAGAGCTGTTTAAAGAGTTTAGGTGAGGGTTGACTCTGCCCAAACGCCGGATCTAAGTGATGTAGGTCTAAAGTTTCGCTCTTAGCGAGGCACTTGAGCGCATCAAAAGTGAGTATGAATGGGGCGAGTTGAGACTCAGAGGAGAGCTCAACCCTCGTTTTGGGAAGCAGTAGATTAGAGAGTTTCCCTCGACGATCTGTCTCTTGGGCAGCCCTCAAAAACAATCGTCTTCGAGCCAAGTCAAGACGTATCATTGGTGAACCTAAACGGAGCGCTCGTCTCCGGAGACTCTCCAAGGTCCTCTGCTCTCCGAAGTACTCAGATACCCAAGTCGCTCTGTACAGCTCTTGGCGAGTGAGCATGCTCTCTTGTGCTTCGATGAGTCGATTCATCGCGTTGAGTCTAAGTCCTCGCTCAGCGCTCAATAGCTCAGCATAACTTTGAAGAGACTCTTGCTCTGGGCGTTGATAATGAGATTTTGTATCGAGCCTTAAGAGGAGGCGCTCGCTCTGAGATGAACGCGCTTGCTTAGGGATCTTGGAGAGCGTTTGAAAAGCAAGCTCTACATGACCTAACTCGAATTGGAGTTGAGCGAGTGATTGCGCAGATCGATAGTCCCTAGGGTTTAGCTGGGTAGACATTCGACAAGCGATATCTAAGCGTCCTAAAGCAGAGCTCTTACTCAGTATTGAGCAGCGCCAATAATAACTCAGCCACTTGAAAGCAGGAAAGGTGCTCTCTCGCTCTAGATACTGTAATTGACGACTCCCTTGCCGACTTGGATCAAAGGCGGAGAGGGCAATCCCCTTAAGCAACTCAGGTGCGGTAAAGAGAGCAGTGATCGCGGTTGAGTGATTTTTAGAGAGGCGCTTAATCGCTGGCAGAGCGCTTGAGTGATTAGCAGAGAGGAGTGATCGAGAGAGGGCATTGAGCTGTTGATCTAAAGGTCCGATGAATGAACTTTGTAGATTAGATGAGATCCGCTCAAGCTCTACCCAACGGCCTTGTTGGAGTAAGGCGATCGTCTCGAGGACATGAGAGATCTCATCGGTGACAGCCGGTGTATCGACGAGTAGTTGTTCCAACTGTGGCCCCGCGAAATGACCTAGTTTTATGGCGAAGTCAGCAGGCTTAAGGAGAGAGAGTTCACGCTTAAGATCAAATTCTCCATGAGTAAAGACTCTCCACAGCGCGAGGGCACTGAGGGTATCATTAACAGTGATATCCCCGTTTGATCTCTTGAGCTGCATCTTTTGAACGAGAGTCTCTGCGCTCGTCAAATCCAATTCGCTGAGCTTCATGATCATCAGAGGTAAAAGTAAAAGGCCTTCCGAATCTTCATGAATTTCAAGACCTCGAATGAGATTATGAAGTTCGACCCGTCGGTCACGCTCGATAAGGAGCGGAAGTAAATGGTCTAGGTGCTCTCTGATGAGACGCGGGGGGAGCGTCTTGAGATAAGTGATCAGCTGAGGGGTCACTAGCTCACCCTCGATGACGTCTGACCGTCTAGAATATAGGGTCTGAATATGGGGCGCGTTTAGCTTTAACTTGAGGGCTGAGAGATAGTCTTGAGTGAAGCTGAAGCCTTTACGGGTGTTCAGTTTAGCCAATAAGTGGGCGTTAAGACGATTTTGAGGTTGTTTTTTGAAGGTCTCCTCTAGGTTCTTTTGAGCGTCTGCTGTTTGACCGCTTTGAAGCTGGATCCAACCGAACAGGAAATCTCTACGCCAGTCCTGTTTAGGGAGCGCTTTGATAATCGCTTGAGCGGCGATGGGTTGATCTAAGGCATAAAAAGCTAAGCCTAGAGCGGCCCTCCCTCCGACCTCTTGTGGTGAGCGTCTCAAAGCCATGAAAATCGACTCGATCGCTTGTGGTCTCTGCTCTTCTTCTCCGAAGAGTACCCACCGCGTTGTCGATAGCCAAGCTAACTGATGAGCGAGAGATTGCCTCCTAACATAGAGAGGAGTGCTCGTTGGAATAATCATCTGCAGTAGGTCTATGCTTCGACCTACTGGATGTTTGATCGTCTTGGAGAGCTCCTGCTCAAGTTGAGCATATCTCTCCCAATCTAAAGAGGGTTCAATGAAGCTGACTTCATGGGTGAGGTGAGCGCTCTTATAGTGAAAAGCACCGATGAGGCAGAGATAGCTCCCTAAGAACAAAATGAGCCATACCCACCAAGATTGAGAAGACCTTGAGGTGCGTTGAATTCCTCCATGCCACATCGGTTTAGAACGGGAGGGGGGGGTCGGCTCTCGCATTAGGTCAGGTGCGATCGGAGAGCTTGGGGTGAGTGGGGTCGGCGTCTTAGGGATCTCTAACTCTCCGGCGCTCAAACGCTCTATGGCGCTCTTCTTTATTGGCTGTGGCGAGTGATGAGGTGTTTGACTGAAAGAGGGTTCAGAGACACTTGGAGGCCTGACTCTTGGGGGGGAAGAGCTCACTTTCGGCTCTCGGTCACTCGAGAGGCGACCGACCTGAGGGATCGGAGGAGGCGCTGAAGCGAGTGAACTCTCAGCATGTTGGACTTTATGAGCTCTCGCTGAGGGGATCGGTGGGATAGATGGAGGCGAGTTATGGGGAAGTGAGACGTCTGGTCGCAGCTTTATCTCTTCATGGCTCTGCTTCGCACCGGACTCTTCTCGTGGCTCCGGTCTTTTCTCGGCTCGTTGACCGCTCAGGTTAATAGATGACGCGGCTTCAGGAGGATAAAGCAGCGGATCGGCGATGGACTCTAGGTCCTCTTGAGGTCTCGACTTCATCCCCATCTTGACAATTAAGGGCTCTGCTTCTTCGCGCAGTATCTTCTCTATTCGTTTTCGCTCCTCATCGAGCATTATTCCCGAAAGGGACCTCATTCGCTCAGTGGATTCATTGAACAATGATGAGTCTACTACTGATGAACCAAGCTCGGAGGGGTCGATATAGTCGCTATAGTCACTGAGGAGATCATATTCATTCAGCGCAGTATTTGACTCTAATAAGAGATGATCAGTTGTGAGAGGTAAACCGTTAGAGGCGGTGTCTGAAAACAACCTAGAATGGTCAAGGCTTGATGCTTTTTCTCGCTGCTCGATATCTTTCAGTATTGTGGTAATACGGTCTTCTGCTGCTTCCTCGAGAGAATCAAGATCACTAGGAAAAGCGTGAATTTCAGTGTCTCGCTCTCCTGAGTCATGATGTTGATCAGGTATGATCTGAGTCGGGTTTTGAATCAGCGCAGTGGCTGTAGGTTGATTTGAGATACCCTCTAGGAGTTCCATGGAAACAGACTCAGTATCTCCAAAAATTAACCTATCTTCATCCTCAGCTAGGCTATTGACGAGCGCCAAAGACTCTTTGATGTTGATCTCTTTGATCGTATCATCATTGAAGTCATCGGGAGTGCCTAGGTCCATATCAAAGGATACGATATTGTTAAGGTTGTTGAGGTGGATACTCCCAGTATTCAACGTCGGTTGATCAGCGAAGATACGCTCCGCGGGGTTATGATGGCCCTCGATCATCTCAGAGAGCTTTCTGAACATCGCTAATCGCATCGAGAGTGGGAATATCTGCTCAGTTGGCTCGAGCTGCTCTAATTCTTGAGACGTGAGGCCAAGTTTACTCTGGATTGAGTCAAGGACACGATTGATAATGATTTGCGCTTGGTCGAACTCTCCAGAAGAGGCGAGAGAGATCGCTAGTAAAGCGATCATATTGTCGTCTTGAGGAAAGTACTGTAGGTAGGTCGCTGTCGCTTGGTTTGCTTCTGCCCAATGGTTAAACGAGACTAAAGCGATACACTCTGAAGCCACAGTCAGAGGAGACTTAGAGATTCTCTCAGCGGTCAACTGCGCGGAGAGCTGTTGCGCTTTATCCTGAGACTGAGATGATGATAAGATCGCTTGTAGCTCTCTCAATCGTTCTCGATCATGCCTGATAAATGAGGCTGGGTTGAGTTTAGAGATTAGCTCGTTTATCAAGATCTCGCTCTCGAAGTAGAGTAGGAAGAGTTAAGCTATTGCTTGAGTGAAGAGATATGGGTGACCTCTCAAGGGACACCTCCTCGTGTTTACGACGATCAAGATGTGAGAGAACTCTCATCATCAATCAAGTAAAACCTTAACATACTATAAAGAGAAAATGATATTGCCGCGCGATAATCAATGTGTAAAGTATCTGCGAGAGGGCTGTTGTAGATGTGGTGAAGAAGGCTCTCTTTCACTAGCTTTTTGATCGAGATATAGAGTATCTGAGATGACCGCTCACACTTATGAATATCCTAGACCGGCACTTACCGCCGATGTGATCGCGCTCCGGTGGCGTCATCAGAGATTAGAAGTGCTACTCATTAAGAGAGCAACTGAGCCCTTTATGGGGGCTTTAGCTTTGCCGGGAGGGTTTGTTGATCAGCGAGAGTCCCCACGAGGAGCAGCGGTTCGCGAGTGTCTCGAAGAGACTCAAGTCACCGTTGATGCAGAGAGGCTGATTGAGGTAGGCACCTTTGGTGATCCTGATCGTGATCCTCGAGGATGGACGGTGAGTGTCGCCTTTATCGCTTTTTTACCGAGCGAGACAGAGGCGAGCGCTCAAGATGATGCTCAAGAGGTACTTTGGCTCTCTTGGAGCGAGGTCCTCGGGGGTGAACACGCGCTCGCCTTTGATCATCATCACATCATTATGGCTACCCATGAACGGTTGCAGAGAGAGTCTCTCACCTCTTCTGAGCTACTCAAGCTCTTAGGAGAACCGTTCAGAACACGTCATGCTAGGTTTTTGTATCGACAGCTTTGGGGAGATCGAGTCAGCCCGAGAGCGTTTAAGGCGTGGTTACGTAAAGTCGATTTAGTAGAGAGAACCGGGCGCGCCTTGTTTAGAGCGAAAGGTCATCTGCGCTTGCCGTGGTGAACACATCTCGTTGCCTTCTCGTTTGGGAGAGGTGAGCGAGAGAGAGCATTATGAGCACCAGACCCAATGGAGTGAGAGGGAGCGAGTGATTAACACAGCCAGAGCTCTCCTCTGTAGGGGGTGGAGCATTTGAACTAGGTGGGGGCATATAGTTTCCTGCTGTATCATCATAAGGAGCAGCGCCTCCTGTGGAGGTATCTCCTGCAGTCTCCTCCCCTGTGGATTCAAAAGGGGCTAACCCAGAGGCTGATTCCACGCCGGGCATACAGCGCCCTATACTGAGGTTGGGAGGACTATCGGGGCGATCTACGCAACCAAAACCATTAGGACAGGGTACATCGACACTACAGTCTTTTGTACAGCGCTTTCGATCTCTATCTCTCTCACAGGTGAGGGGCTCAACACAGCCAACCGTAGAGAGATCACGCGCCTCAGTGACGCATTCTTCGCCGAGTTGACGAGCGTAGGGAGAATGGATACATCGAGCCTCTTCTCCCTCTCCATCACACTCCATAAATGGAGGGCAACGGAGCTCTTCACAATGATAAGTGCAATAGTTGAGCTCTCGATTAGGTAAGGAGAGACATTCATAATCTCCTGAGCACATCTCTCCCTCTTCACAAGGTTCACCGATCGAAGGAGAGGTTGTGACTTTGCCGCAGGCATTGAGCGCTCCGGGGCGACAACGATATCCTTGGGGACATGAGCCGGGAAACGTACAAGCCACGCTGCAATATTCTTCAGAACCATCATTGAGACATAGTAAGCCCTCAGCACAACTAGGGCTGCATGGTTCACCAATCTGAGCATAGGTGATCGGAGTATTACAGAGAGAGACCCCTCCTCTCGGCTCACAGATATATTCCCCGGGACAAGGGCGATCAGAGCTACAACGTCGTGTACAAAATGCGGGGTCATCAGTGACCCTCCCCGGGGCGCAGATCTCACCCGCGGCGCACTCATCTCCTTGGGGACACGGGTCACCGACTTCGGCAAACCCAGTCGATGACAGGCAAAGACAAGTGATGACGAATAGAGCCCTCTTGATGAGCCCCTTTAGGGCTAAATATTCAGATATATCATGTGAAATGAGTGTTGGTTGACTGATGCCTCTCACCATAAGGTGACTCCTCTAATCTGATCGAATGATAGAAGATCTCTCGATTAAGTCTAGACCGTATATCTACCCTTAGATCTATGGATCGATCGCTACTCTCTCTTAAAGATAGCTTGAACACTCGCTTCAAATAAACGAAAAGATGATTGATACCGATCTAGAAAGAGAGATCGCTGGGGGGAGACCTCTGAGTGCGCTAGAATGTCACTTGCTTTTGGGCTGTCTTCTTTGGCGAGAGAGAGCGCTCTCGTCACCCATCTCTCCGCTAGGTGCTCTGCCACTCTGCTCTGTCTTAGTGAAGAGCGGCGATCCTCATGATCAGTGTGTTCGGTTGCTTCATACCCTCGGTAGATCCACCAGCCAACAGCTAGCGTTGAGGAGGCTCCGAGGAATAGACACATGCCGACTAGGTGGATAAAGCCATATGGAAGACTCATCTCCTGAAATGAAAAGTTGCTCATGCTCAGATAAAGGCAGGTCGTTGTGATCCAAGTGACTATCGTATATAGCGAGAGGCGAGCGACCCACTGCTTAAAATGATAGGTGGAGGAGGTATAAACTGAGGGCTCAGAGAGCTCCGCGAAGACCTCTTCAAAGAGGTGGTCTGAGTCAAGAGATAAAGAGGATAACTCCCGCTCTTTAAGATCTCTTAGGCATCTCAATTCTTCACTCCTCAGCCGCGACCTCGCTTGAGTGATCTCTCGCTCAAGGACTAGAGGGTCTGTAGATTGATATAAGGTCGTCAGCAACGGCCAAATATTCGCCTCAAACCAAAAATAGATGTGGCCAGACGCTCTGTGTAATGGGGGTGTATTGGAGGGGTCAAAAGAATCGGAGCAGCGCAAAGAGGTCAGGGGAGGCTCTTCGCGTATATGGGCAACTAGGAGTTGATGGATGAGAGGAGTGAGTGCTTTATAGGCGCGCCCCTTCCACTGATATAGACTCTCGGCGCTGCGCCCTCTAAAACTCAATGAGCTGAGCGGCGCGAGGTCTTCATGGAGTCTTTGAGCGATAGAGAGGCTCTGTAACCTCTCTCTCTCCCGCTGGTCAAAGCGTTGAATGAGCTTATTTCTTAATGAAATAACAGCGTTCTCTTCTGACTCTTCTGATTCCTGACTCGACGTCGCTCGGGGAGTGGTAGAACACTCAAACCATTGGACATCGGTAAATCCTAAATCTGTGCAGAGGGATTGGGCATCTTCGATAAGCTCAGCTCTCTCGTGATGAGCGACAAGGTCGATCTGATTCATCACTGCCAAGAGCGGCCGACGACAGTCGATTAGTTGTAAAACCTGTTGGCATGAACGGTCGCGATACTTTTGAGGAGAGCTCACCCAGAGTGCGGCGTCAACGAGACTCAATGCTTGAAGTACTCGATCTCGATGGAGCTCTATGATGGAATCAACATCAGGAGCATCAATAAAACATAAGGCTCGTAAACTCTCTATATGGTGATATTCAATGCGACTATTGGACACGCTCTCTCGGTCCCAAAAGAGGCACTCTGTAGACTCTAGGGAGGAGCGCCAATGTTCATGAAGATAGAGGGTAAAGGTGGCGGTATGCGCTCTTGTTGTATGAGAGACGCTAGCGATCTCTTGTTCAGCGATCGCATTCAAGAGTGAAGACTTTCCAACCCCAGTACCGCCTAAGAGCAGTAGGCTCAGGGGAGTGCTGGAGTCTAGCCGCGACTGTAGTTGCTTAATAAGGCCGTCAAGGTGACTCTCAGTGATACGAGACGCGTCGAGCGAAGGCCAATCATCAATGAGTCGACGAGCGTCTCTCTGTAGAGTACGGAGGCGCTCAAGGGCATTCGCTAGCGCTGTTAGATCAGGAGCATTCAAGCACTTCTCCTCGCTGAGTGAGATCTCGCTCCACCTCGCTGATCACTTGATGCAAACGCTTTAGTTCAATGTGTTGTGGATGTAAGAGAGGGGCGCTCTCAGTCCATAACATATGATGAGCCGCCTTAACCTCTCTCTCTTGACCTTTGAGCGATCTCTTCGTCGCTTCGTCGAGTAGCTCACCGCGAGCTGACATTCGCCTCAGCCATAAGAGTCGAGTGATCAGCGATTGAGAGAGAGCGACGCTGATGGTAGTGATCAAGGTGACAAACAGTGAGTGGCTTAAGAGGAGAGCGAAGAGAGCGAAGAGAGTGTTAATGATGTCATATCGGGCTCGTTGACTTTGGTGAGCGTGGGTCTCTCGGCGGTCTTCGAGAATCATCGTCAATCGTCCCGACCATAAGGAGCGTGGATTAGAATCTAAACTTGCAGTTAAAGTAGATTCTGCACTGAGTTGCCTCTCCTTGAAAAGCGTGTGGTGCTCTGGGGAGGTGAGAGATGAGGAGAGCGCCTCAAGGGCAGTGTGAAAGGTCTCTTTCGACCAAGCTCTCTCAAGAGAAGAGAGCTCATTAGGTGAGGTATAGAGCGTGGCGAGGACCTCGCGGAGAGCCTCAGCGATTGGCTGACCGCTGAAATGACTCCAGCGACGAGAGAGAGCTCTCCATAGTGCTTGATCAATCACTTGGTGAATCTCGAAGAGCTTTGAGGGGAGCTTACCTCGGTCACCTGAACTAGGGGAGCGTTGACTGTAGCGATAGATATACGCGAAGTGACTGATCTGCTGCAGATTATGTTTGAGATTTTCATCACGTAATCGCTGAAAAAATGGATGTTCAGCGTTCTCTTTAATGACTTCCTCTATGTGACGCAGGAGACTTTCTCGGATGCGCTTCTCATCGCGCTCAGCGGTGTGAATGAGCTCATTGACCTGTTGTTGAAAGCCCACTAAAACACGCTGAGCACGAGTGAGCGCTTCTCTCCGTAATATGACTCTGGGGTCTTGGTCGCCGATTAAGTGGGTCAGTGATTCAAGTAACATGGCACGGAGCTTGATCTGCGCCCCCTGATCTTGGAGAGAGGCTCTCGGCAGACCTCCAGCGAGGTAGACCTGTGTTCTGAGCGCTGTGAGATCCTCCCCTTGTCTCTCTAAGGCTTGAAGGAGGTCATCCCAGAGGGCCTGAGCTTCTTGGTGAGGCTCTAGCAAATTAAACAACACGCCGACCAACAATCCTTTGTTGGCTAGATTGATTAAAGTGTCTCTCACCGCTTTGGTCTTATATTTTTGCGCTGTGGTTACGTAAAGACAACGGTCAGCATAGGAGAGGGTAAGCTCAGCGACCTCTCGATTCATCTCGGTAGAGCTGTCATGATCAGGACAATCGATGAGGGCGAGGTGATCTCCTCCATCGAGAGGGCCTAACGGTCCATGATCAGTCGAGAAGGCGTGGAGGTAGCAGGAGGCCTCCTCAACAGTGTGTGGTTCATTGAGTATCTCGGTCTTCGAAGAGAAAGGGCGGAAGCGCTCGATAAAGTCTAAGCGTTCACTGTAGCCTTCTGACAAGGCGATGACCGGTTGTCGAGTAGCGCTAGCGATGATCTTAGAGGGAGAGATCTCGGAATCCATTAAGAGGTTGAAGATCGCGCTCTTTCCAGTGTTTGTTCCTCCATATATAGCGACCAATAGGATCGGTAATGAGCGCTCTCGATCATAAGGTTCGACGACGCTGAGCTCCTCGATCAACGGTCTCCAATAGTGCTCAAGATGTTCTTGAGTTTGAGGAGAGAGTGACTCCCACACACTTAAGTGGTCGTTGAACAATGATACATCTCTCTAGGTTATGAGGGAGCATATCTCTTCTCTGAGATAGACTAAGAGTTAACTTATGGGATGAGTCATGTCTATCGTCAAATATAACTGAGTTGATAGTCGGAGTTGATAGTCTGATAGTCTGGGTCGAATGACTATGACTAGACCGCATCATTGATGTATCACTGTGGCGAGTATAGATTCTGGCGAGTATAGATTCTGGCGAGTATAGATTCTGGCGAGTATAGATTCTGGCGATCGTGACATCTCTTGAGGAGCAGGCGCTGATGACAAACACATCCGATAACACATCCGATAAGCGAATTTCTGAAAGTGATCAAGCGCTAACGCTTTGGTATCGATCGGGGCTTCGCTTCACCTGTACCGGTTGCGGTGCCTGCTGCACAGGGACGGGGAGGGTATGGCTGAGTGAGGAGGAGGTCATAGAGATGGCTGAGCGGCTTGACATTGTCGTTGATGAGTTTGTGTCCCAGTCTGTTGATCGTGAGGCAGGACGCTGGGCTTTGAGGGAGGATCCTCAGACCGGTGACTGCACTTTCCTACAGGGAGGACGTTGCACCGCTTATAAAGCTCGACCTCGTCAGTGTAGAACCTTTCCATGGTGGCCGAGCACTTTAGAGAGTCAGGCCACATGGGCTGAGGCCAAGCGAGTCTGCGAGGGGATTGATCACTCAGAATCAACTCTCGTCCCTCTCTCTGAGATTCAATCAGAGCTCCGTCAAGAGCGTCTCGGTCGAGCGAAATGGGGCCGATCATGAGTGACTCAGGATTACCGATCGATGAGCTCAGAGGAGATTTTATCAACCATTGGGGAGAAACACCGATTGTGATGAGCGCTCCTACCGGCTCGGGGAAATCGACTCAGGTTCCTCGATGGTGTTTGGAGAGAGAGCGCGCGCTCAGCGTCGAACAGAATCGATCATCACGTCCTATTTTAGTGATCGAGCCCCGAAGGGTAGCCTGCCAGAGTCTCGCTCGACGAGTCGCAGAGCTAGAGTCAACCCCCTTAGGGCTCGGGGTCGGATATACGGTTCGAGACGATGATAGAAGCAGCGCTGAAACTATGATTCGTTTCGTCACCACCGGCGTAGCGTTGAGGATGTGGAGTGAGCGACGCTTCGCTGACTATGGCTCGGTGGTGATCGATGAGTTTCATGAGCGTTCCCTCGATCTCGATTTACTCCTCGCGCTCTGTCAGCAGACGCCAACCTGTCCGCTAGTGGTCATGTCAGCGACCTTCGCTGCCCAACGAGTGACCTCTTATTTAGAGGGGATTCATCTTGAGGGTCGCGGAAGGCTCTATTCCGTTGAGGTCAGCTATCACCCCCACGGTAATACTCTCCCACACCCTCATGGCTTGATAGAGGCTCTCTCTGAGCTGATCGAGAAGGCCTGTGAAACCGCAGAAGAGCCTCATAAAGATGTATTAGTCTTCCTCCCCGGTAAGGGAGAGATCAATGAGGCGAAATATCGTTTGGAGCAATTATGGGATCGACAGAGAGTCACTGACTGTCGAGAAGTGATCGCCCTTCATGGCGGCTTGAGTCTCAGCGATCAGAGCCGAGTCTTCTCTGTCGGTATGCGGCAACGAGTGATTTTAGCCACCAATGTCGCTGAGACTTCTCTCACCGTCCCAAGAGTAGGGATCGTGATCGACAGCGGCTTAGTACGTCAGACACGCTATGACCGTGGACGAGGAGCCCTTGCCCTCTCCGAGATCGCTGCTGACAGCGCAGAGCAGCGTCGCGGCCGAGCGGGACGACTCAGCGAAGGCCGCTGTTGGAGAATGTGGTCTCGTGGCGTCAATCTCAAGCCTCATACCACGCCGGAGATTCATCGTGAATCACTCAATACGCTCCTTTTAGCGACTGCCGCTTGTGGCGTCGAGCTCACTCAGCTCTCTCTGCTCGATCCCCCCAAAGAGCGTGCGCTTAATGACGCGCAACAGGTGCTCAATGGGCTAGGAGCTATCGATGAGCAGGGAACGCTCTCTTCTTGTGGTCGAGCGCTCTTCTCGTTAGGGATCGACCTTACTCTTGGTCGCTGGTTGATCGAAGGGCTCGAGGCCGGAGATACCGATTTACGTGATCAGCTCATAGACCTAGTGAGCGGACTCTCTTGTTCCAAGCGACTCTTCCTATCGGGCCGGCCTGCCGATCCTAATGATGAGCTACGTGATCGAGGTTGTGACGCGATAGGCGTGATTCGAGCGATGAGAATTCCGCTCAGAGAGGCGCAGAGATATCACTTAGACCCCTTGAGTGTTCGAGAGGCGAGAGAACATCGAACTCGACTCTTACGCGGCCTCCAGATTGACCATCAGCGACGCGATCATGAGGAAAAGATCAACCGTCGTTCACTGGCGCTCGCTCTGATGAGGGCTGACCAGAGGAGCGTTTACGTCCTTCGCGAGCGGAAACGCCAAGCATCCGCTTGGGTAGGCCTCGGCCCCGAGATGAGTCTCGGTCGAGAGACCGCGCTATCCCTAGAGCTCAGCGAGAGTCCTCGACATAAGGTAGAGGCTCTCTTTGCTCTCGATAGCCACGCCTCGGCCAAGAGCGGTCGTGCCGCCGAACATCGAGTGACCTTATCCATGCCCCTTGAGCTCGATTGGCTCAAGCAGGCGACCCTCGGTGAGGAGAGATTAGGCGAGGCGACATTGAAGCGCGGTAAACTACGGGTGGAGATAGAGCGGGTGTTTATGAAGCGGGTGTTGGAGTCACGCTCTCTTAAACCCCAAGGGAAGTGGGCCAGGCAGGCATTGGTACGCTGTTTGCTCCGCGGTCAGCCTTGGTCTAAGCTCTCTGACGAGGTCGAGAGTCGACTTGAGCGGATCAACCTCAACCTCGCTTTGGTCGCTATGGGCGAGTGGCCCACTCATCTCAGTCATATGAGCACTCCCCAGCTAGTGATCTCTACTGATCAAGCGGAAGAGTGGTTCACCGCTCGTCTCGTTGAATTAGGCTTTGAGGAGGCGGAGGAGTTAGAGCTGCTCTCCCGAGATGATTTGCTTCCCTCTTCGCTACATCCTGACTCGCTAAGCTATCTCGATAAGGTCTTTCCTCGCCTCCTTAATATGAGTGATGCTCGCTATATGTTTCATTATGATGTCCTTAAGCGAAGAGTGATCATGGAACAAGTGGCGGGGAGTCGTAAAGAGGCCCCTCGGCCAGAATGGCTCCCTCAATGTGGTGGTTTTGAGATTAGGCTGAAGCGAGGGCAGCATGATTCAGCGCTACGGGCGCGACGTCATTCCCGCCACTGAATCTTAAATGAAGAATTGACAGGCCCCCCCATGTTTAAAGCGCTGGAGAGAGTGATGACGATCGACGCCAAGCCGACAGAGGTCCCCACAGGGACGCCGAGCTATTGGGAAGATGCAAAGCGTTATTTAAGCTCGATAGATCCTATTTTAAGAGGCATTATTGATCATTTTGAAGAGGGAGAGGATCCACCACTTCGCTCACGGGGAGACCTTTTTTATACCCTCGCTAACGCCATCGTAGGTCAACAGATCTCAGCGGCTGCTGCTGCTGCAGTATGGGGACGGCTAGTCTCTTTGTGGGGAGGAGCGGTGAACCCAGAGCGGGTTCTCGCTTCCCACGATGAGGCTCTACGTGGAGCGGGTCTCTCAGCACGTAAAGTAGAATATCTTAAGGGACTCGCTGAGGCGATGCCTCGACTGGCTAGCTTCCCTTGGCGGGAGATGACAGATAAAGAGGTACTTGATACGCTCTGTACCTTGCGAGGGATAGGTCCCTGGACCGCTGAGATGTGTCTGATCTTCACCCTCTTGCGTCCCGATGTTTTACCTTTGGGGGATATCGGAGTCATCCGCGCAGTTGAACGACAATACGCTGAAGGCGCCACGTTGAGCAAAGCGGAGGTCGCGGTGGTCGCTGAGCGATGGAAGCCTTATCGAACGGTCGCGGTCTGGTATTTGTGGCGTACTATCGACGCCGAGCCGGTAGAATATTAGAGGGGTCATAGAGGGTTTATAGAGGAATCTTAGGCGAACTCAGCGACTACCATCGCCCGTAGCGGCGCGGGATGCCCCTCAATGGTGAGGTCAAGGTTCTCGGGGTCAAGAGCTTGGGTCAGCGAGTGAAAACGCATCCACTCTGTTTGACGCTGCTCTTGTAGAGAGGTCTGGTTGAGATCGACGAGCCGAGCATCTCGGTAGCCAGCGGATTCCAACCACGCGAGCAGAGTGCTGACATCGGGGAGACACCAGACATTTCTCATCTGCGCATAGCGCCCACTAGGGTATAGTGGTGAAGGATCGGGGGTCACTAAGGTCTCGATAAGGAGCTTACCTCCCGATGGCTTAAAGTGCCGTTGTAAAGAGCGTAGGTGCTCTTGAGGCTCACGTCGGTGATAGAGGACTCCCATGGAGAAGACCCAGTCGAAAAGAGGGAGAGGCGTATGATCGAGATCCTCTAAAGTGAGCGGAAGATGGTGAATAGGATAGAGAGGGGCTCTCTTATCTTCACTATGGCTTGGAGTGGGTAAGAGATGGGCGTTAAAGAGACTAGCGAGGACTCGATGTTGATAGTGGAAGAGACGAGTAGGGTCGACGCCAAGAACAGCCTCTGCTCCCTCACCGAGCGCTCGCCAACAGTGATAACCATTACCACACCCGATATCCAAGACTCTCATCCCCTTGAGGTCTCCGAGATGAGGGAGAGCGCGGCTCCATTTCCAGTCAGAGCGCCATTCGGTGTCGATGAAGAGATCGCCAAGACGGAGAGGACCTTTACGCCAAGGGTGAAGTCTCTGCAAGGTCTCGAGGGCATGGTCAACGTCAGACCACTCTCCCGAGAGAGAGAGCTCCGGATCCGAGAGGTGCAGCTGATCGCTCGCTGTAAAGGAGGGAAGATCTCTATATACGGTCCGCCAATCGCTGAGGCGCTTGTCTACCTTGAGGTCAAGGGCTCTTGAGGTTTTCTCTTGAATGGCCGTGAGCTTCTCTGCGTCAATCTGAAGCTCAGCGAGCCACTCCCATAGAGGCGCTAAGGCTCTCTTGTCATCAGGGTCAAAGGAGAGCGTCTCTTGATTCATCACGTCATCACCTCTCATTTATTTTAAAGCGATCAGAGAGCAGAAATTAAAGGCTTGGTACCACACCTCTGAGGCGGAGAATCCGGCGGCGCTGAGTCGATCCTTATGCGCTTGAATCGGCTCCGGGACTAGGACCCCTACCAGTGCGTCACGCTTACGGGCGATCTCTAGATCAGAGTAGCCTTGGCTACGCTTAAAGTCATGATGAAGGTCGATACAAAGATCATCGATCCGCTCATCGGCGAGGCGGACCTTCTCAGAGAGTAGCAGGGCCCCTCCGGGCTTTAAGGCTCGTAGAGCTCGGCTGAGGAGCTTGAGTCGATCTTCGATGGGGATGAACTGTAGAGTGAAGTTTAGGATAATCAGTCGAGCGTTATTCATCTCGACGCTCCTGATATCCTGTTTGAGAAGAGAGACATGATGTTGAGCGACGCCAGAATCGATGAGGTCATGATGACAGGCGTCGAGCATTGCTTGCGAGCGGTCAACACCGATCAGCTCGACCTCAAGGTCAGAGGGGATCGCTCGGTCCATAGACAAAATCGCCGCTCCTCGTGAGCATCCTAGTTCATAGATACGGTCACCCGATTGAGCTAACTTTTGGGCGAGCGCGCCGGCGGCAGAGAGAGTCGCTTGATAACCAGGTACCGAGCGTTCGATCATGTCGGGGAAGACTCGAGCCACCTCCTCATCAAAAGCGAAGGCAGGCACCTCTCCCATCACTCCGCGGTAAATGCTGTCTTTCATCTCAAACCCTTATCTCAGCATAATACATTACATTATGAGGGCTGTGTTCTCTTTATACTCTAACACAAACACCCATTATTCTTTGGACAGCGTCTTTCTCTCAGAGAAGGGCTTGAGGGTCAACCGCTTCCTCCGCTTGTCTTGCACAGAAGAAGGTAAAGATGTATTGTGAAATGGTTTAAAATTATAGGCCTTACAAGGGGCGGTCATGAACTATATTTGTCGTCTACAAAGATGTAAAAGCGTGGCTTTCTTAACCCTAAATGTCGCCTTGCTGTTAGGTGGGATAGGCTGTGAGGAGTCTCGGCGAACATGGACTATGAGCTTAGAGTCCGGAGGGGGAGTGAGCGCCGCAAGAGAGACGTCAGCAGCGGGGGAGACCCCTGAGATGGTGACCACTGGGGGGACAGAGATGGTCACCGGTGGAGTAGAGGGGGGCATCGACGGCGCAGGGATGGGGATGGGCGAGGAGCCTCTCTCGCCGCTTATACCCGGCCCGGAAGTCTGGGCTCGACTCACCGAGTCGCAATATAGGAATATGATTAATGATGTTTTGGGGATAGACACCTCAGACCTCCTCTTAGAGCCCGATACTAACCCCTATCTCTTTAATTCTATTGGCGCAGGGAGCAGCTCGCTGTCCTCCCTTGGTGTAGAGCAATATGCCGAGGCGGCCTTTGTGGTTGCGGAGCGTTATTTTGAGACTCCCCAACGTATAGAGGTGGAATTCGGCTGCCTCCCGATGAGTGTTAACGATGGTTGCGCCGACCAGATGATCCGTCAGCTCGGGCTCCGCTTATATCGTCGGCCGCTCACTCAAGAGGAGGTCTCTCGCTGGCTTCAACTCGCGGGTTCGGTGGTGCCCTCTGATCGTCCTGAGGATCAGCGTTTAGGCTTAGAGACAGCGCTCGCGGGAATCCTTCAGTCTCCTTCGGTTTTATATAGGATAGAGCGGGGAGAAGTTGATCTCAGCCGATCTGGACAGAGGCGCTTCACCGCTCTAGAGATGGCGAGTCGAATCGCCTTTACGTTACAGGATACCTCGCCAGACCTCGAGCTGCTCACCGCGGCGCTCGATGGACGCTTAGAGGACCCTGTTGAGCTCTCTGCTCAGCTAGATCGCCTCTTAGAGAGCGAGAGGACGCGTCTCTCGATCGAGCGGTTCTTTGAGCAATATCTCGATCTCGGTCGTCTCGCTCATGTTGAACGAGACCCCACGAGGTATGAGGGGTTCACTCCCGCGTTGCTCGCGTCCATGGAGACCGAGGTTCGGCTGCTCGTCAATGACTTGGTCTTTCGAAGAGATGGTGATATCCGTCGTCTATTCGATGAGCGGAGAGCCTATCTCAACTCGACGCTCGCTGAGCATTATGGGGTGAGTTTAGAGGAGGGGTCTCCGGTGGTCTTTGAACCGATCTCACTGGGTGTTGATACACCGCGAGTTGGGTTTTTAGGAACCGCGGCCTTCCTCACCATGAACGCTCACCCGACGGAGACCTCCCCGACGCTTAGAGGGAAGTATATTAGAGAGCGGCTCTTGTGTCAGGTCGTCCCGCCTCCCCCCGATGATATCGACCTAAACCTGGAGCCAGAGACCGGTGAGGCGAGCACTCTTCGAGAGCGACTTGAGCTTCATCGAGAAGATCCGGCCTGCATGGGCTGTCACAGCTTTATCGACCCTCCCGGTTTTCTCTTTGAATTCTTCGACTCGGTGGGTCGATATCGAGAGACGCTTGATGGGGTTAACTTGGATGCTAGCGGTAATCTCGATGGAGTCCCTATGGAAAACCTCAGTGATCTCGCTGATTTCTTAGCGGATGACCCTCGCCTGACCGAGTGCATGACCCGTCAGGTCTATCGCTTCGCGCTCGGTCGACTAGAGACGGTGGGTGAAGAGTCTGAAATTCAACGGTTACACCAAGCGTTCGCGACAGAGGGATATCGCTTTAAAGCTCTGTTTAAGCAATTGCTGATGAGCGACGGTTTCACGTATGTATCTACACACCCCAACGAGGAGGTGACCCCATGAGCGACTCGCGCCGATCATTGAAACGCTCTAAGGTGAGCCATAGAGACGCCCAGCCGAGCGTCGCGAGTAGACTCAGCGATCGTTATAGCGTTGGTCTAGGTCGACGCGCGCTCCTAAGAGGAGTCGTTGGCGGAGTCATCACCCACCTCGCGCTCCCTCGACTCGAGCTCTTCTCCTCTATGGCTCTCGCCCAAGACGCTCAGGCGAATGACCCTTTCTTTGGCTTATTTTATTGGGCGAATGGGGTACCATGGCATAGCGCCCATGGGGCTCTTCAGGCGCAATCTGGTCACCCTGATGTGTGGACGCCTAGCACACAAGGAGCAGGGTATACTCCAAGTGAGCTGCTCTCTCCTCTCTCACGGCATCAAGTCTCGGTGATTACCGGTTTAGAGCCGCATACTGAGATACCAGGTAACCCAGCGGGTCAGGGTGATGGTCATATGCGAGGGTTTATGGTCTCCATGACCGGAGACCGACCTCAACCAGAGACTTTTGATCACAGCTCACATACCCTGACCTCATTACGAGGGACGCTTGATCAAGAGATCGCTAAAAATCCTCTATTCTATCAGGAGACGCCTAGGTTTCGATCATTAGAGGTGGGAGTCAGTGAAGCGCGTTTTCACGAGTATGGCCATTGGAACGCGATCTCCTATAACGGACCCAATTCTCAAAATCTCCCGATCTCTTCACCAGGGCTCCTCTATGATCGACTCTTCTCGGTCCCGGTGGACACTAGCGAGTCGGATCGTCGTCAGGCCACTCTCGACGCTGTTTTGGCAGAGGCGTCTCACCTGCGACCTATGTTGGGTAGCGATGACCGTCAGCGCTTGGACTCTCATTTAGAGCATCTCCGCTCTTTACAAAACAGGTTGTCGGCGGGAGCTAATCGTTGTGAGCCCCCGATGAGGCCTCTCAATGGGGGTGATTTGATCGAGCGTACCCGCGTCATGGGTGAGCTGATCGCCGCTGCGATTCGTTGTGATCTCACGCGAGTCTTCTCTCTTCAGCTCACCGCGCCGGCGACCACTCATCTTTTCTCTAACCTTAACGTCCCCGATGGGATGCATAAGACTTGTCATGATGGTCATTGGGAGAGAGTCCGTGATATTACCCGTTATCAGATGGAGGCCTTCGCTGTCTTCCTCGACGCCTTCACCGCGGTGGAGGCGAGCGGCGCTCCATTACTTCAGCGAGGGTTAATCTATGGGACTAGCGAATACGGTGAGGGTTGGAAGCACAGCGTCAAAGAGCTACCTGTTGTGATCGCTGGTCAGGCTGGAGGGGCGCTCCAGTCACAAGTCCATGTACGCTCTCCAGGAGGAAACCTCTCTGTCGCCCAGCTCTCTGCCTTGCGAGCGCTCGGTCTTCCTTATGAGTCATTTGGATGGAATGGTGGAGCGACGAATGACACCTTTGGGGCGCTCTTCACATGAGGATAAGTCGAATACGACCACTAGCACTTCTCAGCCTGTTACACCTCTGCGGTGGGCCATGGGGATGTGCTGACTCAGTTACGCCTCTCACGCCGATAGACCCTTCCATGGGAGGCGATTCGGCTGGGATGGTATCGATGACAGGCGGGTCGATGACAGGCGGGTCGATGACAGGCGGGTCGATGACAGGCGGGTCGATGACAGGCGGGTCGATGACAGGGCGGGTCGATGACAGGGCGGGTCGATGACAGGCGGGTCAGAAGCGGGTGATACCTCAGCAGATGAGTTACTCAGTTGTGGTGAGCTAATCCAATGTGGAGCGACTTGTGTTGATCTGATGAGCGATCCAAATAACTGTGGTCGCTGTGGGCGAACCTGTGTCATCCCTAATGCAGAGGCGAATTGTCTCGCTGGTCAATGTGCGATCGATCAATGCTTGGGAGAATACCAAAACATTGATGAACAGCTTAGCAATGGCTGTGAGACGATAAGTCAATGTGAGCCTGATCAACCCTGCATGAGCAGCTGCGGTAGTGAAGGGCGCGCCTACTGCGTTGATGAGGTCAGTGAGTGCGAGCCTCCTCCCGAGTCTTGTAATCTCCAAGACGATGATTGTGATGGTGTCTGTGATGAAGGGTGGACTGATCTTGGATGTCGAGTGGGTGTTCATCGCGGTTATGGACGAGGTGAACATATCTACTCGACAGAGCTAGCGTTGGTCACCGGTGATGGGCACAACCTCGAGAGAGAAAACTACTTTTATCTTTATGCCGAGACCCAGCCTAACACTCGACCGGTGTTTTATTGCCAAATGGGCAACAATCGACCTTTCCTGTCCACTCAAACTAATTGCGGCATTGGCAGAGCCCCGATCAGGACTTTAGGCTTTTGGCTCGCTGATCCAACTTGTGGCGCTTCCCCCCTTTATTTTCTCACCAAAGATACAGACAGCGACTTCTTCTACACGACCTCAGCGATGGAGAGAGATTACGCAGTGACCTTGGGTTATGTCGCTCAAGGGGTAGCCGGTTATATCTGGTTACCCTGACCAAGGCGCGAGCTTATCTTCTTGTCACAGCGATGTCATCATCGTAGAGTAGAGTCGTTGTCGCCAAAGAACTCGCAGGTTGAGCACTCGCAGGTTGAGCGCTCACCGATTGGGCGCTCACTCCATCATCAGCAATGAATGGTCTTAGATGTGGATAAAACGAAATCAACCTCTCCCAAAACGAAACGGAAATTACCGGAGGCTTTAGAGACCCTCGGTCCAACGATACAGCGGTTACGCAAGGCCGAGGGATACAGTCTGCAAGACCTCTCTGGAGAGTCAGGGATCGCTAAGTCGATCCTCTCTAGGATAGAGAATAATGAGACTAACCCCACATTGAGCACCGTTTGGAAACTCTCACAGGCGCTCAATACTAATCTAGATGAACTCTTGAATGAACTCGATCATCGACCGGTGATCATGAGTCATCATCCTGCGGCACAGCTTCCCTTGCTCATCAGCGAAGATGGTCTCTGTGAGTTGAGAATTATCGGTGATATTGAGACTGTAGAGTGGGCTCAAGTCTATGAACTCAACGCACAGGTTGGTGGCGTTCTGAGGTCAGCGCCTCACCCCAAAGGGACGGTGGAGAGCTTGTATGTCCGTCAGGGCATCGCGATCATTGAGATCGGTGAGATGTCGGTCGAGGTAGGACGAGGAGAGGTCGTTAGGTATCGAGGTGACCTTCCTCATGAGATCCGCAGTGTGGGATCGGAGCCTCTACGAGCGACGATGACTAACTTACGACGATAACTAACTTACGACGATGATTCATAGATGGTGATGGGCTTATGAGGGCTGAGCGGTGAGACGTAGATAAGGCAGAACTTCTCTTACCTCTCCAAACTTCGCTCGTGCTTCCTCTGTTGAAAGTGATGGCGATACCACGACATCATCACCTTGACGCCAACCCTCAGGGGTCGCGACTGGCGCTCGTGCAGTAAGCTGAATAGAGTCGATCACGCGTAAAATTTCATCAAAGTTACGACCGGTGGTCATCGGATAGGTTAGGCTGAGCTTGATACGCTTATCAGGACCGATCACAAACACGGTTCTCACTGTCGCGTTATCGGCGGCGGTTCGTCCCGCTGCTTCCTCACCTGCGGAAGCGGGGAGCATGCCATATAACTTCGCTACCGCTAGCTCGGGGTCTCCGATTAGCGGATAGCTCACTTCTGACCCGGTCGCGATGGAGATATCGCTCTTCCAGCGGAGATGATCTTGGACCCCATCGACGGAGAGACCGATCACTTTGGTGTTCCTCTGTGAGAACTCTTCTTGGAGTCGAGCCACCGCGCCTAACTCAGTGGTGCAGACCGGAGTAAAATCTTTGGGATGAGAGAATAAAACGGCATATCCGTCTCCAATCCATTCATGAAGAGAGAGCTCTCCCTCAGACGTGTTTGCGGTGAAATTAGGAGCGAGATCATTTATTTTAAGAGTCATTTAAGTTCTCATATTCTTTATTAAGGTTGAATTCCTTAAAAGGAACAAATAATCCCATTTGTGTCAAAATATTTTAGAGGCAGTGATCAACTATTGGAATATTGAATACGCTTTCACGTTGTCACCTAGCATCTTAAGTGTTTAGTATGGTTTAGGAATAACCATCGTTGGCAAGAACTGGAAAAGAGTCTCACGCTAAAGAGAATAAGGATCACACCGGAGATCTTCTGTACCTGCTTTGATCGCAGGGGGGCGAGCACAGGGATCAGCCTATGTGCATAAAAGGCTTTTCCTAGATCTAGCGTTAAGATCCCGCCGAGTGTCATGATCAAGAAACCGATGTGTTGCTCAGCCTGAGGATATCTCTGTCATTGCGATGATCATAGAGTGTTTACCGAGCAGCTCACGAGCGATTAAAGGGCTAATGAATCTTAAACACAGGGAGCGCTCTTTTCGCTGAGATTAGAGAGAGCAGGCGATTCAAGAGAGTAGAACGATGAGAGAGGAGGATCCCAGACGACTTAGGTGAGGCGCCGAGGGTTGTTTTGATGACTCATCGCTGCTCCTTGGAATCGATCAAAGGCGAGCATAGTTAGGGGGCGCTTCACGACTCAGCGCTTCACCACCATACAGCCAAACTCAAAGCGGACTTGACCTTGTGTCTCACCACAAGAGGCAGGACAGAGCGTGACCCATTGAGGCATCATCGGATTATCGTAATACCACCCCTCTTGGTCACCACAGGCGGACTCGTTATCTACACGTGGAACCACATTTTCCATCTCGCCTTCAGGGGTCCAGTAGACGTTCATCTCGTCAGCGCTAAACATTACACTGCGTGTATCTTGAGGGAAGGCATAACCGCAGGGGAGCTCCGTCCCTTCTACGACTCGCTCCTCTAGTAAGACAAACAATGGCGCCCAATCCTCTTCACAAACCGAGAATACGCCGCCATTGGTCGACTCGCTGAGGTCGATATAGGTCTGTCCACGCTCCTCACCACAAGAGCAGTTGTCGTCGAAGATACAGCTCGACATATAACCGATGAGGTCGACGACGCTGTGAACGGTCGCTCCTCTTAGGTTGGGGTCACTGTTGATATTCATTAAGAACTCTTCGCTATCTAAGCCCCAGCCTGCGTCATCATCAGTGACAAAGACGATATGCTTGAGGGACTCTTCACGGAAAAATCCGCTCAGCTGCGGCGCGGCATCGACCATTTTTGAGAGAGGATCGCTGCTGTGAACATTGAGCCTAATATGTTTGTAAGTCTCGCTGTCGACGTCAGGACAGGTATCGGCAGCGCTGAGCGGCGGCGGAATGCAGACCCCGATATAATCCCTTCCTGCGGTTGCTAAGTCTGCTTCAGCGGCCACGAGCGCCACTCTCACATCGAGACCTGCCATAGAGATACGTGTGGTGAAGTCGTTAAGGTTTCGCTGCACTTGGGCGATCTCCTCACCCATACTCGGAGAGGAGTCGATGACCCATACGATATCGACAGGTAAAGTGGCCTGAATTGCCTGTTCTGTGACCTCTCCACAGAGCATATATTCATCGCCAGCAGAAGTCTCGCCAGCGGAAGTCTCGCCAGCAGAAGTCTCGCCAGCAGCAGTCTCGCCAGCAGCAGTCTCGCCAGCGGAAGTCTCGCCAGCGGAAGTCTCACCAGCGGAAGTCTCACCAGCAGAAGTCTCGCCAGCAGCAGTCTCGCCGGCAGCAGTCTCGCCAGCAGCAGTCTCGCCAGCAGCAGTCTCGCCGGCGAGAGGAAGGTCATTCCCTGATGTCATCCCTCCTTGTCCCGTCTCTCCAGCGAGAGGTACATCGCTTCCTTGGTCTCTCTCTGTACGCATAATAGATTCAGGAGGAGAGAGAGTTACCGATTCACAAGCGCTTACTAAACACAAGAGGTAAGGGCTAAGTAAGAGCATAAGCCGACGATAAGTAAAACACATAATAAACCTCTAAATAGATAATATTCGATCATCATGCCTAGTAAATAGGATCAGTAACAATAAAATCGTCTATTTTGTCATTTATTGTTCATCATGAGACCTCTTGATTAGATCTCAACGCTCGCTCCTGAATGTTGAATAACTAAGCGGGTTAACTAAGCGGGTGGGCTGACTAAGGTTGGTATTAATGTAAGGTTGGTCTCACTATTGAAAAGTATTAAGTTCATGTCGTAAAGTGAAACGATATCACTTATTTTGATAAGTAGGCATACACACTACTCCAACTCACTTTGGCTTCAAATGGACAAGTGAAATCAAAGAGTTACGTCATGTAATGGAATCCAGAAATGAAAATTAAATTTTGGGGGACTCGTGGTTCAATCTCAAAGTCAAATGAGAGTGTTCTTCGGTATGGTGGGAACACCTCATGTGTAGAGATTCGGTCAGCTGCGAATGATCTTCTTATATTAGATGCTGGGACAGGTCTCCATGGATTGAGTCATCAGCTACTTAAAGAGACACTTCCACTCAGAACGGCGAGCTTTCTTATCTCACATACTCATTGGGACCATATTCAAGGACTCCCCTTTTTCGCTCCTTTCTTTAACCCTAATCATGTGTGGAATCTCTATGGGCCTCCGACACTCACTCAAGACTTAAAGAGTATATTGAGCGGTCAGATGCAGAAGACTTATTTCCCGATTACTCAGGAGATATTTAACGCGCAGATTAATTATCATAACCTCACCGAAGGATATTTTAATATCGGCGACATTAAAGTGACGACCCATTACCTAAATCACCCTGGGGTGACGATGGGCTATCGGATTGAGGTGGATGGATACACGATTGTGTATTCAACCGATCATGAGCCTCATGATTGTCGACTCGCTCATGGAGGACCTGTCATAAAAGGGAGTGAGGATGAGTTGCACGCCCAATTCCTAGCAGGGGCTGATTACGTCATTCACGATACCCAGTATGTCGCAGCGGAGTATGAGCGATTTCGAGGGTTTGGTCACAGCACAATGGAATATGTAGTGGACTTAGCTCATCAAGCAGATGTTCATAATCTGATCTTATTTCATCATGATCCATTGAGGAGCGACCAAGAGATCGATCAAATCGTTGATTTAAGCCGGCATCGTATCCTTGGCAAGCCTGGCCAGATGGAGATCTGGGGGGCGTCTGAGAATCTCCCTCTTTGGGTTGAGCCGCGATTGATCTTGCCGAATGCTCTCCACCAAGAGTTAGTTAAAGGAGAGCGAGTTAAAGGAGAGCGAGTTAAGGGAGAGGTGTTTGATCAACCTCTACACAGTGATCAAGACGAGAGAAGAACATCGGTCCTCGACGATCTCTCTCTTTTAAATGAACATGTGTTATGCGTCTCTCTTCGTACTCTCCAAGACGCGATCGCTCTCGCAAACCAGTCCGTATTACATGCCGAGACCGCTGCTGAAGCCTATCAACTTAAACGAGAACACCACCCGCGTTTGATCTTTATACGGGCCCAAACCTCTGAAGAGCTGCAAGAGATCTATGATACTTTATTCCCTTCCGATGATGAGTCATACTCTTGCCAAGTCGTCATCTTTTGCGAAGCAGATGAGTGTCAATCGGATCAAGTTATGACACTCTCTCCTCAGCCGATTCGACTGGTAACCCCGGTGTCAGATATTTATCTATCTTCTAGAATAGAGACATGGCTAAGACGCCTCGATGGTCAGTCTTCAAAGTGTGTATGGGAGAGAGGTTCTATCCCTCTTCGGGAGAGAGAGCGCCTCAGTTCAGTGACATACTTAGAAGATCGACTGAGAAAAGACGCACAGCTTAAAGAACAACTCAACATGATCTGTCAAGCGGCATGGCAAGCCTTGAACCTACCCTCCGAGCGACCCATGCAAGTGAGTATCAACTTGATCACGAGTGATCGACAACACACAGTCTGCGCTTATCCAGATCTCGAGAGTGAGGAGCGATCCTGCTCTAGAGATGAGTCAATCTGCTCTCATGTTGTGGCGCGAGAGTCTGAGCTGTCAGCGTCTTATCATTCAGCTGATGCCTTTCTAAAGACCTATGCTCAGTTTACCAACTCGACGAGTCCCTCTACGATTAGGTTTTATGTCGGTAAGCCACTCTCTCTCAAAGGCCAAGTGATCGGCACGTTGTGCTGTTACAGCTCTATGAATGTTCAATTACAACGGGGGCACCAAGTATTATTAGATCATTTCGTGAGAATGATTGAGGCTATATTGTGAGTACTTTTTATAGAGTGGTCTTCATATTCTCCGTCTTCTGTTCTCTAAGCGCCTGTGAAGAGCGCCACGTTAAACCTTATGCTCGTGTTCCTCAGTTAGGGGTTCTCTACGGTCCACTGACCGCCTACTGCGAGATAGAGCTTGGTGACCAAGGTCGAGTAGACATCGAGGGAGAATACTTACCGAATGTGATCAATTGTGAGAATGGAGCAGCGGGCTTTGAGGCTCTGAAGGCTCAAGCGGTAGCGGCGAGGAGCTATCTCTATTATAAATTGAATGAGTATGGGAGCATCGATGACGGTCAGAGTGATCAGGTCTTCACCTGTGGACGGAGCCCCGGTCCACAGCATTACGCGGCTGTCGAGGCGACCTCTGGTGAGGTGCTCACTTATCAAGACGAGGTGATCGCCGCTTTTTATGTCGCTGGAGCGATCCCCTCTTCTCCTATGTGTGTAGGGATGGTGGGTGACTTAGATCCCTATAATACCGAGCGTTATGTCACTTATAATCAAGGACTTAGCGGAGATCAGGTGATCCAGTCTACTCTCGGCTGGGTTGACCCGGCGAATCTCTATAATCGAGGATGTAAATCTCAAAATGGAGCCTCCTGTCTCGCTGAAGCGGGGATCGACTATCAGAATATACTTCGATCTTACTACGGAGATGATATCACCCTCGAGCGTAGTGAAGGTGATTGTATATTGCTTACTATGTCAGAGATGAATGGTGGAGAAGAGAGTCCGAGTGAAGAGGGTCCTAGTGAAGAGCTGAGCGGTGGAGAAGAGAGTCCTAGTGAAGAGAGTCCTAGTGAAGAGAGTCCTAGTGAAGAGAGTCCTAGTGAAGAGAGTCCTAGTGAAGAGAGTTCTAGTGAAGAGAGTCCTAGTGAAGAGAGTTCTAGTGAAGAGAGTCCTAGTGAAGAGCAGGCTAAGCTAAGTTCCAATCTTACTGAGGAAGGAACGATGAGCTGTATGGGCTCAAAGAGTCATCGGCGAGAGAGGGGGTGGGAACCTATGATATACTTAGTCTTATGCTCGATATGGATCCTATTGAGAGGATGCATCGTACGTTCCTCAAGGGATTAGGGGTACATCTCGGTACAGGGCGGAGACCTTCTTATGGAAGAGTGAGCGGTTCAGGGCTCCTGTCGCTTAACAACGGGGCTCGCCTTGACAAAGATTGATGAAGCTCGTCAGCAGTGAGGATAGGGCGTTCGCAGATCCCCTCATAGCATAGATAAGCGGTAGGGCGAGTCGAACCCTCTTGAGAGAGAGAGCGCTTCTCTTTAAGCCAAGGGATGAGTCGTTCAAGCGCTAGTCGACGAGCGCCGTCCTCATTGGGGCAGCGGACAATGACTGTATTCGGCCAATCTCCTTCAGTGAGGACCTTCAGCAAGGGGTGGTTATTTGGGGTTTGTTCGGGGATAATGAGAGCGAGTTGTCGAGCTTGCCCATGATAGTGGAGGAGGGCGCTGACCATGGTGCCGAGCCCTGAACCTCTCTCTAAAAGAGAAGCGAAGCCTCTGAAGAGGATCTCAGCGCTGCGAAGGAAATGAGCTCGATCGGTGAGCGCGTAGAAGCGGAGTAAGTTAAGCGCCGATATGGAATTGCCTGAGGGCTCAGCGCCATCATAATCAGGCCGATCACGGGTGATGAGCTTCTCTCCACGGTCGCTGGTCATAAAATAGCCTCCCCATCGCTTAGCGATATAGTGTTGATCGAGTTCACTTTGTAGCCCGAGCGCCGACGTCAGCCATTTCGGATCACCGCTCTCCTCAAAGAGATCGAGTAAGCCTTGAATGAGGAATGCATAATCATCTAGAACAGCGTGATGACGAGCTCTACCCTCCATATATGTCCTCGCGAGGAGCGGCTTTGGGTTCGCTCGATCGGCGAGCTGTAATCGTTGCAGCACCGCTTCGGCAGTTTGGGTCGCGTAGCGGAGATAATCATGATCGAGATAGCGGGCGCCGCTGACCAAAGCCGAAATCATCAGACCGTTCCAAGAGGTGATCGCCTTATCATCTCTGAGCGGTGGTGGGCGCTTAGCGCGAGCAGTATAAAGTTTATCATGAATATGACTTATCTGTTCGGCGAGCTGCTCTAAGGAGCTCATTCGCTGCCGAGCGATCTCTCCCCAGCTCGCGGTTCGATGCAAGATATTTCGTCCATCGAGGTCACCGCGATTAGTGATGTTGTAAACAGAAGTAGCGAGCGCTTGTTCATCTTCATTGAGCACAGCTTTGAGCTCAGCGGGAGTCCACATAAAGAAGAGTCCCTCTTCGGGGTGAGCGGCGCCTGGTCCTAAGCTGTCAGCGTCAGTCGCCGAGTAATAGAGGGCTTCAGGGCTCCTCATCTCTCGATTGAGGTAACTCAAGGTCGCGGTAGCGATCTCTCGAAAAAGAGACTTTTGATCGGGAGAGGCATAGAGCGCCGCTCTTAAATAAAGGGGCATGAGCTGAGCGTTGTCATAGAGCATCTTCTCGAAGTGAGGGACTCGCCAACGCGCATCAGTTGAGTATCGGTGGAAACCACCGCCTATATGATCATAAATGCCCCCCCATGCCATCGTCTTCAGAGTATGGTTGAGCATGTATGTCGCCTGTTCATCTCCGGTTCGTTGGTAATAGCGCAGGAGTAAGCTGAGGTTAGGAGGTGTTGGGAATTTTGGAGCTTTACCAAAGCCTCCTCGCTGTTTATCAAATCGGTCAGCGAGACGTTGCGCTGCTCGTGTTACTACCTCAGCCGAGGGCGCATTAGCGCTGGGTCTGATCCTCGAGTTCTTGTTGATGTAACGGCTGAGTCGTTGGGCAGCCGCGAGTAAAGTCGTTCGATCTGATGTGAACTTCTCCGAATATTCTTTAAGGATCGTCAAGAACCCTTTACGACGACCCCGAGCCCCATCTCGGGGAGGGAAGTAGGTCCCTCCAAAGAAAGGGACTTTCTGAGGAGTGAGGAGAGTAGTCATCGGCCACCCTCCCCTTCCGCTTAGCGCTTGAACCGCTTTCATGTAGACGTCATCTAGGTCGGGGCGCTCTTCACGATCGACTTTGATCGCGACGTAATGTTGGTTGATATAGGTGGCGATCTCTTGGTCTTCAAATGACTCTCTCTCCATCACATGACACCAATGGCAGGTAGAGTAGCCAATGGAGAGGAGGATGGGTTTGTCCTCCTTCATGGCGACTTCAAAAGCCTCCTCACCCCAAGGAAACCACTCCACGGGGTTGTGGGCATGTTGACGAAGATAGGGGCTGGTCTCGAGTATGAGTCGATTTAAATACTGAGGTCGACCATCACTCAATAGGTGCTCTGTGCGAGGCTTATATTGTGGTCCACGAGCAGAGAGCGCTGTTTGCCAAGCGCTGGGGGCTTGAGCGATCGGTAGAGCGTTTACCGTTTCACCGATCAGACAGATGATCCCTATTATAATAACCGTGATTGTCTGATCATCTAAACCCAAGATATGGGCTCTTTTACGTCGCGTCATGATCACTCCCTTGGAGGTGTTATTCTTCAGATCTCGTTGATTAAACGATCGTGTTCAGCTTGAGAGCTTATGATGAATGAGTATAGCTTATATAGCGAGCAGAGACCCTGTAAACCTTTGGTTGAGTATCCCTCTCTTATCTCATTAAATAATGATTATGACCTACACTGTGATTCAGATGGTCACTCATGGTCAGCGATGTGTTGACTCTCTGAGGAGCCCACCGTCTAAAGGTGACTTAATATGAGCGATGAACCACTTGAGGCGACCGATGTGCTTTCCCTTATCTATGACGCTCACTGTCATGTCCATTTGGATCAGAGTATAGAAGGGCGAGAGCGCGCTCAGAGACTCCTTAATACAATAGGAGGGGCCTCAGTGATGGCGACAGGAGATCAAGATTGGGATCAGGCATTGGAAGCAGCGGGCTATGCAGAGAACGCTCACTGTCACTTAGGCATACACCCATGGTTCGCTCATCGGTATGCAGGACAAATAGGCTGGCTCGAGGCGCTTAAAGAGAGGCTCATCGAATCTCCTCAGCTTTCGGTTGGAGAGATCGGTCTAGATAAGAAATGGCGATCACCGGAGGGGGGTAAAGTAGAGTATGAGGCTCAACTCGAAGTGTTTCAGGCTCAGTTACAGCTAGCGGGCGAGCTGTGCCGCCCAATCTCAGTACATTGTGTAAAGGCTCAAGGAGCGCTCTTCAAGACCCTTGATGAAGCCTCCCTGCTTCCCCCCACGATCTATCTTCATGCTTATGGTGGCGCGCCAGAGACTGTCAAACAGCTGCTCCGCTCTAAGCGATTTGGTGACCGTTTATATTTTGGCTTCGCGGCCTGTGTTAACCTGCGCTCACCGAAGACTCGCGCCACCATTGAGGCGGTCCCCGCTGATCGCTTACTCTTAGAGAGCGATAGGAGTTCAGCGAGGAAGCCAATCGTCGATGAGCTTTTACATATGTTGTCCCTCTACGCAGAGATTAAGGGGTGGTCCTCAGTAGAGATCGCCGCTCAGCTCACAACAGAGAACGCTCGTCGTTGCTACTTAATGAGCGAATAGATCTCTCGCCTCACCGATCGATCGCTCATTGACTGAGAGCGCTCATTGACTGAGAGCGCTCAAAAGAGCGATAATTGCTCTTCACTTGGCCAAATCGGTCGGGGAGGGAGCTTGGCCAGGTGGGCTCTGAGGAGCTCGTAAAATAGGCTAGCGACCTGAGGAGCGAGCGTCTCTCCTGGATAGTGGGCGAAGAAGAAAGGGTGGCGATCTTCCTTGATCCATTGAGCGAAGATCTTTGCCCAATCTGTGAGCCACAGTCGATTAGACTCGAGGTCAGGGTGAGCGACATAGCGCACCATCGGTGCTGGCCCTAAGCCCATAGGAAACACGGGGAGATTGGGCTTTCGGTCTCTAGCGAGCTGAGTCGGCTCATTGTAGGGTTTGGGAGCTGCTCTTAAGGGACGTGTGTCCATCCACACTCTCTCGGTAGCGGTGGCGCTGAGGAGCGCATTAGCCTCTTCAAAGAGCCCTTGTCCATTTGGGTGAGGTTGGGTCAATGAGGGCGCTCTGAGCTCCACAGCATAGTGACGAGGAGAGCCATTTAGACTCTCTCGAGGGAGTGAAGAGAGGAAGCGATATAAGGGGTCAAAACGATGCTCGTCAAAATGAGCGGGGAGCTGAATGAGCGTGTAACTGAGGCGCTCTCCTAAGGGCTCCATATACTCAAGAAATTGACGCGCTATATCTAAGGCCTTAGAGTCTAATAGCCTCTCGTGGGTCACCTGTTGAGGGAGCTTTAGGACCAATCTAAAGCTCTCTGGTGTTTGCGCTGCCCAGCGACCTATGACCTGGGCCGGTGGCGTCGCATAGAAGGTCGTGTTCCCTTCTACCGCGTTGAAGACCGCTGAGTAATGAGCGAGTGAGTCTCGGGGAGTGCTCCCCGTAGGAAATATACTCTGTGTCCATTGACGATGATGCCATTGAGGACAGCCGAGATAGAGTCCTCCAAGCATGCCTCGATCGCTCATCATTGTCCTCCGCTGATCGATGTCTTTGGGTCGTCTTGTTCAGAGACCTTGTTCAAGTCGGCTTTGCACAAAGAGATCGGCGGTCACGTCTTTGTTGTTGTAGCTCATCTCGCTGAATTGGAGGATGGTAGTCGACTCAACGCTCTTTCCGCGGGTGGTGCGAGCGACGATGGTGTGGGCTGTCCACAGTCCATCTACCTGTTTGATGTTTTTGAATTGGATGTACTTGATCTTCTTGCCTTTACGAATAAAGGATTTGATCTGTACCGGCATCATCTTCTCTTTGCTGACCCATACTTGCGACTTCACGTAGCCAGTCTCACTCTTCGCCTTCTCAGTTTTGGGACGAGACTCGATCACCCAACACTCTTCGGGAGCGTCACCGAGCTTAATTTTTACCGAGTCTTTAAGGATCTTATAGTCATAATGATCAGGGTCAGCGCTGGTCATATCCGAGAAGCTCAGGTCTGTCCCCATAAAAGAGCCCGATTTCTCACCGCTAGAGATACGAGTTGACTTGTGAAGACTCGGTAAATAGAGCCACTGGTCATCATCCCGCTTTCCATCATCATAGTCGACGGAGAGTAAGCCTGTCCCTCGAATATCGGCGGGGCTCTCAAAGTACATAAGCTGTTTAGTCCCTCCAGGGAAGTCTAAGCCGCGTGATTGCACTACTCGCTCGCGCGTGCGTCCATCTTTATCGATAATCTTCATGACTAGTCGATTCTTACTCTTGTCGCCATTTACTCTGGCTTCAACCTCATTCATGATCGATCGAGGATCTTTGGGATCAAAGTCAGCGGCGGTAGCTGCAGTGAGAAAAGTGAGGCTGATGATCGTGATCAGAGTAGAGATAGGGAGAACGATTCTCATAGGGGCTCCTCTTAACATGGGTGATGCGCTTGAGAGTATGCTCTCAAGAGGATAAATATTCACTCGATTTAATGGCGCTACACGTGATGAGCAACAGCGAGCGATAAGTTATACTAAGGATGAGGGCGAAGGCGAGAGGTCTCACTATCCCCCTCAAATCGGTTCGACGCCCCTCAAATAATCTCAAGGCTCTCGATGGAGGCTACTGATCGGTGCGGAGGCTACGGAGATAACTCACTACTTTCCAACGCTCCTCCTCGGTGAGCGTCTCTTCGTATGAGCCCATGGAGGTCCCTGAGATACCATCGGTCAGTACACCAAACAGGTGAGCGTCTGTCCATCCTGATTGGTCGATGTTAAAGGCATCAGCGTCAGGGAAGGCGTTCCCTACCCCTGACTCTCCATGGCAAAATACGCAGTTTGCCTGGTAGAGCTCTTCGCCTTCTGTGATAGAGCTTGGGTCATCACCAAAGGGGTTATTTAGCATTTCAGCGCCGGCCTCAACACCGGCCTCAGCGCCGGCCTCAGCGCCGGCCTCAACACCGGCCTCAGCGCCGGCCTCAGCGCCGGCCTCAGCGCCGGCCTCAGCGCCAGCCTCAGCGCCAGCCTCAGCGCCAGCCTCTTCCTCAAGGGCATCTTGAAAGATGATCTCAGCGCTCTCATTTGTGGCGTCAAAGCGCACTTGATAAGAGGGGAGTGGTCGATTCGCAGGAGGGTTCAATACTTCACCTGTCGGCGCGAAATGTGAGTTGTGGCATCTGCAGATGATCTTCTCCCCATCCCACTCACCAAAACTCCCGAGTTTCATATCACATTGGGTGTGAGTGCAGATGCGGTTGACCGCCATAATCTCACTCTCACTGGTGCGAATGAGGATCACCGGACGACCGGCGGCATCGTCTACATCAACCGCCTCACCTACCGTTTTGAGAGGGGCAAATTGAGGGGTAGATAGATCAAAGGCGAAGGTCGTTCCTAACTCGGTGAAGACTTCAGCGACGACGCAACCGCTTAATTGGCTCGCTAGGCTACTCACCGCGCAAGCGCTACCGATTAACTTGATCACGTTTCTTCGGTCTAATAAGACCCTGTTGGGGGCTTCTTGGGGGAGTACTTTGTTACTCATGTGGGGGTCTCCTTACCTCTGATTGATTGAAGTAACTCACTAGACTTTAGAGGATTGTTCACGTTTTGTCACCGCTGCCTCGATAAAGCTCTTAAAAAGCGGATGAGCCTCATAGGGTTTTGACTTAAACTCAGGGTGAGCTTGTGTGGCGATGAACCATGGGTGATCAGCGAGCTCAACCATTTCTACGAGCTCGCCATCTGGGGATGTACCACTGATCACTAAACCTGCTTGATGAAGTTGCTCTCGATAATCATTGTTAACCTCATAGCGATGTCGATGTCTCTCGGAGATCATGGTCGTTCCGTAAATATCATGGGCTTTACTCCCCTCGATGAGTAGACATGGATAAGCGCCTAACCTCATGGAGCCTCCAAGTTTTTCGACCTCTTTTTGGGTCTCCATGAGGTGGATTACCGGTGATCGAGTCTCTGCTGAAAACTCTACTGAGGTCGCTCGAGTAATGTCCGCTACGTGACGAGCATATTCTATGACCGCGAGCTGTAAACCTAGGCAAATGCCGAAGAAGGGGATTAATTCCTCTCTCGCATACTGAATCGCCATGATCTTACCCTCTACACCACGCTGACCAAAGCCTCCCGGGACAAGGATCGCATCGACTCCATCAAGGAGGCAATCCGCTCCACTCTCCTCGATCTCTTCACTATCTATGTAGCGGAGGTCGACCTTTACCCGATGGATCAGTCCACCGTGGAGGAGAGCTTCATGGAGACTCTTGTAAGCATCTACTAAATCTACGTACTTACCGACGATTCCGATGGTCACTCGTCTCTGAGTTCGCTCGATTCGATCGATAATCTCTCGCCAACGATCGAGGATGGGTTGCCTCGTCCAGATATCGAGATAGTCGACGACGAGTCGATCTAGCCCCTCTCGGTGTAGCTCAAGAGGAACTTGATAGATACTAGTGGCATCTTTGCCGGTGATCACCGCTTCTGCAGGTAGATTACAGAAAAGACCTATTTTACGTTTGAGATCATCATTGAGATCACGATCGCAGCGGGCAACGATAATTTCAGGTTGAATCCCAATCTCTAGCATCCGCTTGACCGAATGTTGGGTTGGTTTGGTTTTGAGCTCGCCCGCGGCGCTAATATAAGGGACGAGGGTAACGTGGATATTGATCGCGTCTCCCC
This sequence comes from uncultured bacterium, assembly GCA_943788935.1. Lineage (GTDB taxonomy): Bacteria > Myxococcota_A > Bradymonadia > UBA7976 > VGTA01 > CAKZRU01. The sequence goes on from CALSSE010000009.1 coordinate 92,847, forward strand.
TCCCTTGTTCGACCTTGAGTTGACGTAACGCTTCTAGGAAGGGGAGTGATTCAATATCACCTACCGTGCCTCCGATCTCGGTGATACAGACGTCTACTCCATGGGCTCCACTCTTGACGAAATCTTTAATCTCATTGGTGATATGTGGGATCACTTGTACGGTGCCGCCGAGATAATCACCTCGCCGCTCTCGATCGATGACTCTTGAGTAAATACGCCCAGTAGTGATGTTATTGGCTTTGGACATAACCGCGTGAGTAAAGCGCTCGTAGTGCCCGAGATCGAGGTCGGTCTCGGCGCCATCGTCAGTGACAAAGACCTCTCCATGTTGCAGAGGGTTCATCGTACCAGGGTCTACGTTCACGTAAGGATCTAGTTTAATATGGGTCACCGTCAAGCCTCGAGCTTCGAGCAGCGCTCCCACAGAGGCCGCTACGATCCCTTTACCTATCGATGAGGCGACGCCTCCGGTAACGAAGATGTGCTTGGTCTTCTTTTGTCGCATGAGTGCGCTCCGATCACGGGGTTAGTCTAGAGAGCAGTCTAGAGAGTCACTGAGTCGAGCTTAACGTCAGAATGGCAGTAGATCGACCCAAATCTTAAGATAAGCTCTGAGTATATGTATAGCGAGAGACGATGATATGGGCTTCTTGTAACCGCTCTCGTTGACTTGATCAAGCGACTATTTTTGAAGTTTCCTCCACCAATAGAAACTCATTAGTTTCTTATGGCTATGTCGACATCAGGTGAGCAGTGGTGCTCTAAATTATCTGCGATCCCTCTTGCGATCCCTGACTTACCGACTAATCGAAGCGGGTCATTCTCTCGTCGGCAGAGCCAGCCGACCTGCTCTCCTTGAGCGCCCTTCTCTTCTCCTCGGTTGGCGAATACTGATTCAAATCGATGAAGTCGTCGAGCGGCAATCTCCATCAAGCGCTGATGGGAGACACCCTCTTGGTATTTGAAGGTGAGCATGTGCAGAGAGGGCGCGACGGCTCTAATCTCATCGATCACCTTGGCGGTAGGGATAAGAGAGAGCTGGAGGTGATCATGACCGCTCTCTATCTTTCCGGATGCTCTCTCTCGCAGTTCATAATCAGCGACGGCAGCGGAATAAATGCCCGCCCAACATCGTGGTGAGGCGCTTAGCTCTAGCGCTCGAGAACGATACTGTTGATAATCCTCGACCCATTCTACATAAGGCGCAAGTTCAGAAGAGGGCGTCACGCTACCCGCTCCTAGCAAGAGCCTCACCTCAGCCCCACGAGCGTGCAGCTCTTCTGAGATCGCCATGGAGAGACGTCCGGTAAATTTATTGGTGAGTCGACGGACATCATCGACTTTCACCGGTGTAGGGCCGCCAGTGACTAAGATTCCCTTCCCTTTGAGGGGAGAGCGAGAGGTAGCCCTCGACACCTCATTTACTAATGATTCCTCTGAGGGGATATTGTGTTTTCCATAGCCTGCTCTAGGTTGAATGAGATGAACACCACGATATCTCAAGCCTTCTAATGACCCTTGAAGAATAGAATTATGCATCGTTCCGTGCATGGTTGGAGCGATCAAGATTTGCGTTGATCCCCTCTCCTGCTTACCTAGCGCTGACGCTAAGGTGGTGGTAATTAACCCATCAGCGATCCCTGCCGCGAATTTATTGATGGTGTTATAAGTCGCTGGAGCGACGAGGTAAGCATCAAAAGATCTACCATCACCAAGATGCTCTGCTCGAGCGCTTAATGAGGTGATTACCGCTTGATTACTGCTCCATTCTAGAGTGTCAATCGTCACATAACGGAGCGCTTCCTGAGAAGCAAAGATGGTGACGGTCGCCCCTGCTTTACGCAGGGCTCTAGAGATTAATGGCGCTTTCATCGCCGCGATCCCTCCGCAGATCATCAGCGCGATTGTCTTTCCTTGAAGTTTATCACTCGCTACAGGAACATCATGATCTCCCAATTCAGAGGCGGGGGGCGCAGTGATTGACCACTCTAAAGGAGTAAATGGATCAGAGAGGAGAGTCTCATTATTCGATGTAGAGAGTCGATGATTGAGGGGCATTCTCTATACTCCAGAGCTTATATTGATTGATTTATCATTTCTAAGTAGTTTCACTTAAGCCTAACATCAACATAAAATAAGCCTGTAGAATCATCATCTAGTCTTTGACTTAAAGAGATTCATTGTTACATTACTCGCAGTAATGACACAGGCAGAGGACTTCTATCCATGACAACACAGGGGATGACTGAAGGGACTATTATCCATAACAGATATCGTCTTATTCGCATGCTTGGCGTCGGGGGGATGGGAGAGGTGTGGGAGGCTAGACATAATCTGCTTCATAAAGAGCGTTATGCGATTAAATTTCTCTACGCTTATGGTCAAGACACTGAACAGTTCGAGCGATTTTCGCGAGAGGCGAAAATACTGCATCATCTCGATCATACTAACATCACTAAAATACTCGATGTACAACTTGAGCATACCCCACCCTTTATCGCCCTCGAGTATTTAGAAGGCGAGGCCCTGAGCCAACGAATAGAGCGGGCTAAAGGAGCGGGGCACAGAGGTCTCCCATTCGATGAAATAGAGTCGATCATCAGCCAAGTTCGAGATGCGCTTGAGGTGACTCATCATCAAGGTGTGATCCATCGAGATCTGAAACCAGACAATATTTATCTTTGCCAACAAAGTCAATCATCTGCCCCATTGGTCAAAGTGCTTGATTTCGGCGTGAGCAAGATGAGCGGTGAACAACAGATCACTCAGCATCAACAAGGCTTCTTAGGTACTCCGCAATATATGAGTCCTGAGCAGGCGCTCGGTAACGAAAACCTAGACCCCCGTGCTGACCAGTTTTCACTAGCAATTATTCTCTATGAGATGCTCTCAGGCGAGCAGCCTTTCAAGGGAGAGCAGATCGTACAGATCGCTACTCAGATTGTTCATGGAGACCCTCCATATATAAGAGAACTCGTACCGTTACTCCCTGAAATCGCCGCACAGGCTATTCATCGGGCACTCTGTAAATCACCGGAAGATCGATTCTCGAGCTGTGCAGAGTTCGTGAACCTTTTCCTTGAAGGCATTAAGCATAGGCAAGAGGTCGATGAGTGGGCTCTCGATAGCCAAACCGAGGTGGGGATCCGACATAGTCTAATATCGGGGGCATCACCAATCGAGTATCAGTCTCCTTATGACCAAGTCGGTTCTTCTTCATTTGGAAATGAGCCATTGGAAGAGGAGTCACGTACGATAAAAATGCCCCATGCACCTGAGCTTTATGCATCAACCGGGCATGAGCAAGAGGTGAGAGACTCCTCGACGATTATTGAGCGGCCTATGAGCCCACCAAGCGTGGACTTTGATAATCTTCAGCGTTCTCATCCAAGTGAATTCCCCGGCGCTACTCAGCCAGAGTACCCAGCAAGCTATTCTCACAAGTCGCGTTCAAAGCCAAAAAAGAAGCTCAAAGAAACTTGGCTAATTCCATTGATGTTGTTAGCGATTATAGGTGGAGTATTGAGTACCTTCGGAGGAGAGTTGACGCTTAAGGAGAGAGCGCAACAAGTGAATCATTCTCCAGCGATTAAAGGCTCTTTGATCCTCCCCAAAGTGAAAAATGTTATTCATGAAATCTCTCTGATCCGCGACTTGAAATCGAGCCACAGGAAGCAGATCAAGCTCACTCGACATCTTCCTCCTCATCAGCGTATTCTTAGTCCCTCAGCCGTCTCATTCTTGGTCCTCTCTCCTAATGATTCTGAGAGTCGACGTTTTATAAGTGACCTCACAGTTCATTGGATCAGTGATAAGCAATCGTTTACTCAAAAGCTCTCTCCCCTACCGAAAAGTTCAAACTATAAAGCGGTGTGGAGGTCAGAGCGGAGGTTCAGTCGCTCTGATTCCGGTCGATGGGTCATATTTATTACTTCAAAAGATGAGCTAGTCGCTGAGCTTCCTTTTGAGGTGAAGCGATGAGCGCTCTCGCGACTAAGCCCTCATCCTCAGATCATGAGCGCTCTCTCCGAGGCATGGGATTACGACTCTTCCTAGTGTTGTGGATAGCGATGGGATGCGTAAATAGTGCGAGTGTTTGGGCTAAGAAACGGGCGGACAGCAGGAGCGATATTCAGTACGCTCAAGAGATGATCCAAAAAGGGCGGAGTCTGCTCAAAAATAAAAACTATCGGACGGCAATCTCCTATTTTGAACGATCACAGGCGAGAGTACCAGAGGTCAATAACCTCTTCACGATTGGAGCGATCTACACCAAACTTAGGGATTGTCCTCAAGCGTTGAAATATTGGGAGGCCGCTCAGTTGATGTGTGGTCGTTGCGCCTTAAGCGCTAAGCTAGAGCGGGCGATTCTAAAGCATACAGACAGCTGCTCTACTGAGCTCTCAGTGCAGAGTATCCCTAGAGCTCAGGTGCTCATCGATGGAGAGCGAGTGGGGATTACCCCTCATTTAGGGCGGATCCTCCACGGGACACATATGATTCAGCTCATTGCTAATGGCTATAAGTCGGAATCGATTAGGATTCAAGCCGATCAAGGGAGGGCGGTGAATGTTGACCTTACTCTTCACATGATAGGGTCGCTCGCAGGTACTTCTACGACTCAGCGCTCTCTCACTCAGTATCCGACACAGGCTAGACCTCACTTAGCTAGACCCATCGAGATTAGGGAAGGAGTGGGGCTCCCCGCAGAGACTTGGCTAGCGACAGAAAAAGCCGCAGCGAAGAGGCACTCGTCTCATACGGCTTGGAGGAGAGGGCTGCAGATCACAGGTGTGATTATGGGAGTATCCTCCGCGGCTCTCTTTGGATATACACAATATAAATATAATCAGCTAAACGAGAAGAGTAAGTCGAGCAGGACAAGCAATGTTGCGCTCTTTAATGAAGCGCAGAGCGCGGGTAGCCTACAGACCGCCTCAAGGGTATTAGCAGGGACCGCGTTGGTGTCGCTTGTTAGCTCTCTGCTCCTTATGGATTGAGTGATGGAGCGTCGTTGGATATAAAGCTCTTTCAGACCTTCGATTAAAGCGATAAGTTTTAGCGGAGCTCTACGCTCCAATCTAACCGCCAAGGTCGATCTGGACCAAATTGAGCGATCATTTGGTCAAACTTAGGCTCTAGTGACTGCAGCGTTGAGTGAGTGATCGGCAATAAGCTGAGGACGAGGAGGTCGGGAGTCACTGCATGGGCAAAGAGTGCTCCGCGTTCACGGAGGATCTCTCGGTTACTCTCACTGAGTAGAGCACCGGCGATCTCATCACCCCAGAGAAGCTCGAGAGGGACCCCTTCTCGCTCAACTTTTAGAGCTGACGTTACATCAAGAACTTGATGAGTTTGATGTTCAAACGCTTGATGTAAGGTCTCTCTCTTTGACCAAAATACGGGGACTTGATGCTGAGGACACGTGAGTGAGTAATAGCCCCATAATCGTTTAGGGAGCTGATCTTTTATTAAGGTACCAATGGTCTGTTGCCCTTTTTCCTGTCCGGCTTCAACGACAGAGGGGCGGATCACTTTACTCAGTCTCGCCTGCTGGTCACAGATTGGACAGTGATCAAGAGAGTGGGTCGGTCGACTCCACTGCGGAGGATGGTCAGACCAGCCTAAGAGTTGAAGGAATTTTTGCGCTCCACCTTTACCATCAAATAAGCCCTCTGAGACCCACAGCGAGAGAGGCAGATTCACCCAAATCCTTCGCTGACCGCTCGCTTCACGGATCACGAGTATGTCCTCGTCTTCAATCCCAATGTAGAGTGACCCCTCTCCATGCGCTTGCTCCAAAATACGCTTCACATTAAAGAAAAGCTCAGAGGCGATAAAGAGTCGCTCTACGTCATCTCTAAAATATTCGACAGCGCCCTCATGGTGTTGTCTCCCACTGTGAACCGTCCATAGATAAGGGAGTGTAAAATCTCTCTTCAGAGAGACGGGACCTCGCTTAAATATAAGGAGTGGTGGCTCATCACTATCTTCAAAGCTGACTTCGACTTTACGGCGCTCAGCGACTTCTTCGACCGCTTCAAAGAAGCGTCTAGACTGAGAGAGCACGAAGGCTTCATAGCGCTTCTCCACGAACTCCTCTACGAGATCGCTAGGGAGCCATGACCGATAGCGCTCAGATTGAAAAGGATACTCTTCGCTTTCTTCGCTATTGAGGAATTCCAGTGTATCAAACCGCTCGGCGTCAAAGCGACTGAAGACCTCCTCTATTTCAGGGTCTTCTCTCTCTGAGGGGTGCTCTTCGCTAAGAGGGTCTCCGGGTCTTACACCGATGAGATATCCGGGTTCAACTTCAGCGGTGATCAGCGCTTTGGCTTTCATAGATTCTCGAGCGAGCCACGCCCAACCTACTTGTAGATCTAAGTAAGCGCCTAGCTGACTATAGACCTCTCCTTCATCTTGGGGGAAGGTGATCTCTACCCCTTCAGGACGAGCATCGACACGCCAAAGAGTGGGGTTCAAACTAAAATCGCTTGCATGAGCAGGAGAGAGCTCAATGACTAAGGCATAGCCCGAAGCTCCGAGATAGCGACCATAGAAGCCGATAATCGCTTGTACCTCCTCGCGCTCTTTATCAGGCCGAACGATCGCTCGCCCTGGCCACCAATCTCTCTTTACAGAGTCGATAAAATCAAAAGTAGGGCAGCGTAAATGAGGAATATGGACTCGGTCTACAACAAGTCTAGGGGTCGCTGATATCTCAGCGAGATCACTGCTCCCCTCAACTTTTGAGTGAGGTGAAGACTCTTGATCTTGATTATCTGTTTCTCGCTGATTGGGGTAATAGGTCCAGGCGAGATCAATCGTCTCTCCTCCCCACATTAATACCTCTTTACGTAGCTTTTTAAAAAAACGATGACGCAACTTACCAAGCTGTATATCTGAGTCTTTTTTGGGTGTTATTGCGCTAGAAGATTCGGCCATAGTCACTCTCTCCCTGTTGATTATGAGGCATCAGTCGTCCTCTTCTGGTAAAGCGTTAAAGTCAATCCATTGTATATCAAAGCCCCACTCAATACAGAGCTTAACCCAGTCCGTACAGGCGAGCTGTACAGTCATCTCATTAGTGAGTGGATGCAGGTTTGTTAGCTCTTCCTCAAGCAAATCTTGATCTGCAAAGAGGGTGAGTGTGGAAGGGGAGGCGTTGATTAAAGCTAAGGGACTCACCGATCCTGGCTTCACCCCTAGATCTCTCCAAAGTGTCTCCTCTGAAGCGAAGGAAAGCCTGCGATAACCGATCGCCCTCCGTAACCTTTGGAGATTAACCTCACGAATATTTAGACAAACGATCAGCGCCATTTGCCCTTTTCGGTCTTTAAGATAGAGGTTTTTAACGTAACTACCACCTAAATGTCCCCGCTCTCTGAGCGCATCTTCTACGGTATGGAGAGGGGGATGAGTATGAAGATGATAACCTATCTCTCGCTGCTGTAGATATGATAAGAGCTCTTGTGGTGTTTTGGGCTCCATCACAACCTCCTAATACGTTATAGGTTACAAAGATACTCTTTAAGAGATTCGAGGTTCTAGCATGAGAGACAAAAGAGTCCAAATATTAAGAGCCATAGATTCTGCTTCATCGAGAGCCTTTACAGTTCCCTCTCAGTCTGCTTAATCTCATAAGGTCACTCCCTTGCAGGTTTGGAATAGCACTTAATAATTGGTTTGTTCACTCCACTACCATCGTCTTTCGATGAGCAGATTTAGGTAGATTTCAGATGAAGCGCGGCACCATTGAACCCCATAAAATGTTTAAGTTGTACAAAGGCTTGTACGATCAGCGCGCGAGCGGTTGGCTACACTTAAATCATCGCTCGGGTGCTCGGAAAATATACATTGATCGTGGCTACCCTGCTTTCGCGCTAAGCGCCGTCGCTAATGAGAAGCTGTTCCCTCGCCTCATTCGTGAAGGGATTTGTTCGAGCTCTGAGACCGCGACTTTAGAGCAAAAAGCGGTGGAGAGTGACGCCCTCATTGAAGAGGTCTTGCTGAGGGAGAGCGTGATTTCGGAGGCGCGTCTTCGGCAAGTATATGTAGATATTACCTCGGAGAGCGTGTGGCGATCACTGAGTTGGAGAGATGGAGAGTTTGGTTGGATCGCCGGAGAAGACCAAATGGCATATATGACCCCTGTCGAGGTCATCACTCTATTAGGAATCGCTGGACAAGTTGTTCTCTCTGAGCCGGAAGTGTTAGGAGTCCTGCGTCAAGTGTCTGAGCAGGCCTTGTTACTCTCAAAACTTGATCCTGCATCAAGAGGGGCGATATCGGAACTTATTGGCGAAGAGCGAGCGCGACAGCTCACTCATGGTGCTCAGCTGAGCGCACTTGGTCTAGATCCCCTTAATACACAGGATACGTCAGTCATTCAGATAAGGGATGCGATCTGTGGGTTATTACTGAGCGGTTTTTTCACCTTAACAGAGGTTAACGCCTCTTCAACGTCTCAACGAGCAGGGGTAGAGTCATCATCGACAGCTCCAATCGCTGCTTCTACAGCTCTCCCTCCCATGACTCCCCCTCCTATGACTCCCCCTTCAGCACGCTCTAATAGCGTATCTCCACCTGGCGCTGTGGCTTCTCCTCAGTCTCTCCCCAAGCCGTCTCGTGTTCATACACCAAGAGCGCCTGTCGCTCCTCCACCGAGTTTCGTTGATGATCGAGCGATGGTAAAGCCAAAGAGTCCTTCTAAGACAACAGGCTCTTATTCTGTGGTCTCAGAGAAGCAAGCGTCTTCATCGTCTACAGTTTCATCGTCTGTAGATCGTGGAGCTCAAAAAGATCGACGGATTATCAAGCCGCCAGAGAATTGGCGTCAATTTAGTATTGGTAAGAGAAACACTCCAGCGCCCGCACCTCCAGCGCCCGCACCTCCAGCGCCCGCACCTCCAGCGCCCGCACCTCCAGCGCCCGCACCTCCAGCGCCCGCACCTCCAGCGCCCGCACCTCCAGCGCCCGCACCTCCAGCGCCCGCACCTCCAGCGCCCGCACCTCCAGCGCCCGCACCTCTAGCGCCCGCACCTCCAGCGCCCGCACCTCCAGCGCCCGCACCTCCAGCCGTGGGCCGAGGGGTTACTCAGCAAACAACAACTAAGCAAAAAAAGCAGGCACCGGTAAAGATTCAAGCCAAAGTAGAGCGATTTCTTGATGTATATGAGAGACGAGCATCTCTTAATCACTATGAGCTGCTCAATGTGGAGTCGAACGTTGATCAAGATGCATTAAAAAAAGTCTTTAAGAAACTTGTCGCTGAGCTTCATATTGATCGGTTCCTACGATTTGATTTCAGTGAAGACATCCTCGAGTCGCTCAAGCAATTATTTATTGAGTACAATAAAGCGTACCAAGTCTTGAGTCATCCTGATCAGCGTCAAGAATATGATCTCGAGATTCAGCAGACACACTCTTCAGGATCGGATGCTCATGGAGGGGGAGCAGCCAATCAAAAACGAGACCTCGCCCAACTCTTACAAGCAGAGCAGCTTACTAAAGAAGCGGTCAACTTTGTCAAATCAGGGAAACTCGATCTCGCTGAAGAGAAGGTCGAAGTGTCATTATCGATTAATGCTGATGATCCATTAACCGAGTCAGTTAAAATCTATATTGATGGTGTTAAGGCTAAGAGCAAAGGGGCTTCAGTCGCCGTTTTACGACAGTATATAGATCGACTAGAAGCGCTCACTATAACCTATGAGACTCGCGAAGAGCCCTACTTATATCTCAGTGTCTTGTATGGTTATTGTGAAGAATATAAACGGGGTATTAAAGCGGCGGAGAGAGCCTTGGAGATCAATCCCCATTTTGGAGAAGCGAGTAGCCAACTTAGGCACTTACAGCGATTAGACCCCCAGTCTAAAACAGAGAAGACAGCACGTAAAAGTGGACTGTTTAGGAGAAGGTAAAGCTGAGAGAGTGAGGTCTTTCTTCTTTGACTCTTTAGCTCAACTCTCTTCCATTGTGCTCTCTCATGCTCTAGTTTAATCACCTCAGTATCTACCTATCGTTAATAGTATTTTAGACATGATGTCATCACATCAGATCATGAAGAGAGGCTCTATGGAGAATTCAGGCTTCATTAAAATAGATCGCACTGGGCGTACATTAGTCTTTGGGGACTCATTGAAGCGGTCTTTGTGCCATCAAGCGGGCTATTACTCTTTAGAGGGGGTGAGCCATGATCGGGTGAGCTTCACCCGCGTACCGAGTATTCCAAGACACGGTGAGCTGAGAGAGCCGATTATCTTTCAAGGGGACATCGGTGGCATTGGATCGACGATTGAAGTTGTCAATTTCGCGATCAGTGCTCGCCTTACAGGACAGCTCACTTTCACTCGAGGAGAGGTGAGGAAGTCAGTCTTCTTTAAGGCGGGTGAGCTCACTGCTGCTCGCTCTAATCACCTTGATGACCGTCTCAGCGAAGTATTGTTCCGTTTCGGAGCTTTAGAGAGAGAAGCCATCGATAGGGCAGAAGAGATCTGTGCTCAAAGTAGCCAACCGCTCGGTAACTATTTGATTCGGAATAATGTGCTCAGTCAAGGACAGCTATATCTCTATTTCAAGAAACAAGTAGAGGAGATCTTCTTCTCTATTTTGATGTGGATTCAAGGTGAGTTCTACTTCACAGTCTCCCATTTTGATGAGAACCCAACGCCACTAAAACTCAATGCCCAACAGCTACTCTTAGAGGGAGTGAAGCGCGCTGATGAGATGAAGCGCTATCGCGATAAAGTCGCTAACGGGAGCGTTATGCTTGAGGTGGTTCATGAAGAGGGAGAGCTCAATGATGAGCTGAGAGCGATCCTCTCCTATCTTCAAACTCCGCGGAGTATGAGACATTTGATAGAGTACTTCCGTGTTGGAGAGTTCAATATCTATCAACGTGTTTTCCAGCTGATCAATGGGGGATGGCTGAAGGTAAATAACGAGAGTATTATCGAGAATCATAAGTTGACGTTGAATGAGCTCGTTATGCTTTTCAATCGTACCTTCTCTATGATCCAACAGTTCGCGAATCAAAGCGGAGCGAGGGAGTCTCTAACGACAGGTTTAGAGGTTTTCTTAAAGTTTTATCAACAAGATGGCGTATTCGAAGGAGTCTCTTTCGATGATCGTGGTCGGCTCGGTCAAGAGTCCTTGATCCGTAACCTGAACGCTCTCGATAAGGCTGATAATCTGATCTATCTAGGTCAGGCTCTCTGTGAGCTCCTCTACATACAGATCTTTACGGCGCGAACATGGTTGAGCCAAGAAGAGCATAGCCAGTTACAAGATGTGTATGAGGAGATCTCTTCCTTAATCTCAGCTTAATAGACATGATTACTTATTTAGCTTAGTAGACATGATGACTTATGAAGAGATTATGGTCTAACGAGTGGACACGATCTATCTAGAGGCCGCTGTCTATCTCTAAAACAAGATGTATTATAAGTCTTTAAAGACTTGAGTCTGATAAAAGCCTTGTGGTTAGTTTGTGCCTGTGGTAGGCAAGATTTGTTGTATTTATTGCAATATAATTCTAACCAACCACTTGCTTTTAAAGCAAAAGGACAAAGATCATGAGTAAGTTACACACTCTTCTATCATTGCTCCTCATCTCTTCATTAACAATCGTAGCTTGCGATGATGACGATGAGGGTGGAACAAATGCGGGGACTGAGGCAGGCGCTGAGGCAGGCGCTGAGGCAGGCGCTGAGGCAGGCGCTGAGGCAGGCGCTGAGGCAGGCGCTGAGGCAGGCGCTGAGGCAGGCGCTGAGGCAGGCGCTGAGGCAGGCGCTGAGGCAGGCGCTGAGGCAGGTACTGAGGTCACTACTATGCCTACTTGTGATGAGCAATGCGGTGATTTCGCAGACTGCGCAGTGAGTGAGTGTGCTGGTTATGGCGACAGCGCTCGTCAAGTGCTCTTAGACGGTTGTCTTGAGATCTGCGAGCCTTCACCGGCGCTCGCTGGTGTTTATGCCATGTATGAGACTTGCGCCGAGAAGGTCGAGTTTGCTTCTGGCGCTCGTGAAGGTTTCGCCGAGATTTGCGCTGGTGGTGCAGAGAGCTTCTGTCAACGATACAGCGAGACCTGTGGTGAGTGGTCTGCTGAGACCGCTTGTGTTGAGTGGTATAACGCTGCTGATGCAGGAGAAGAAGGAGCGACTGATGGCGCTTCACAAGCATGTTATGAGTATCACCTCGCTGCTGCAACTGATGATGCAGACGTTCACTGCCCACACGCTATGGGTGCGGCGGTTTGTGTAGACGAGATGGCTGGCGGCGAGATGGCTGGCGGCGAGATGGCTGGCGAGATGGCTGGCGAGATGGCTGGCGAGATGGCTGGCGAGATGGCGATGAACCCAAGCGCTGAAGCGACAGCTTTCTGCGATACCTATGCGACAACTTGTGGCGATTGGCCTGCTGATGCTGCTGCGACTTGTACAGACTGGTTTGACGCTGCGCCTGCAGGCGAAGTTGGAGCGACCGGTGGTGCTTCACAGGCATGCTATGATTATCACCTCGAGCGCTGCTGCCGGTGACGCAGAGACTCATTGTCCACATGCTCGTGGCGAGGCGGTCTGTGTAGATTAATCAGCTCAACCCGGTGAGCTTGCTCTCAGGAGTGACTTCACTGTTGAACTGTTAGCGCATTCATAGAGAGGGCGCCTAGTCTCATCGATCGATGGAGGCTAGGCGCCCTCTCTGTATATTAGCTCATGTTTTTATTCGCTCATTCTTTATGGATTGAGAGAAGAGAATGAGCGAATCTGCTCAAAGTCCTTGACCTCTCCGTTCGCCTCAGATAGTGAATGGGGCGATTCAAATAGAGCCTAGCGGAACGACGGCTCCGCTCGCGCTGCCCACTCGTACACCCAGACAACGCAAGGAGTACATTATGCCGCTCGATCAAGACATTAAAGCAGAGATCATCTCACAATTTAAGCGTGGTGACGCTGACACTGGTTCACCTGAGGTTCAAGTTGCGCTCCTCACTCGACGCATTAAGGACCTCACTGAGCACCTTAAGGCTCACAAGCATGATTATGCTTCAACCCGTGGTCTTAAGAAGCTCGTCGGTCAGCGCCGTCAGCTCCTCAAGTACCTCAATAAAAAAGATGTTAACCGCTACCGTGATATCTGCAGTAACCTAGGCATCAAGATCGGAAATCGCCTTTGATCTTTGGCTTACTCGCCAACTCGCTCTCTATGATCTCAGACATCGCCCATAGGCTTTATCTATTCATAAGCGAGACTAGGCCCCTCTATCAAGAAGGAGCCTACGCATGACTGAGGGTCTATTCTCTTCGAGAGAGGCCACGTCATCGTATATTGAGTGGAAGTCTCGGTTGGGACTTCTGCGATTAAATAGTTTCTCTACTCTGTTCAAGTCGGTCTCCGTTCTTGTTGGGGAGAGAAAACTGTCAAGCTCTGATCAAGTGAGTCACAGCAGTGGGCTCACCCTTGATCTTTCAGAGACATCGCTTCACGATGTCTCGACTTTTCAGATTGGTGACTCCATGAGTCATCAAAACATTCATTAACCTTATGACCTATTGGTGGAGCGCCACTCGCCCACCAGTCTTAGAGACGACCTCAGTTTGTTGTGTTTGATGAAGGAGACAATCCGGTCTCCACTCGGTCGTTGATAAGACAGCAAGGAGTAACCCAATATGGGTGCGATAGACATGAAAGCGCGCTTTGGCGCCAATGAGATTAAGATAGAGACCGGTAAGGTCGCCACCCAAGCAGGCGGTTCAGTGATGGTCACCATGGGGGAGACTGTCGTCTTAGTGACCTCTACAGGAGCCACAAGCGCTCGACCTGGTACTAATTTCTTACCCCTCACCTGCGAGTTCATCGAGAAAAAATATGCCGCTGGTAAGATCCCCGGTGGATACTTTAAGCGAGAGAGTCGTCCTGGCCCAGATGAGATCCTAAACGCTCGTCTCATCGATCGTCCTATGCGACCGCTCTTCCCCAAGACATGGCGCGCTGATATTCAGATTATCGCCACTGTCCTCTCCTTCGATCAAGAGAATGACCCGGCGATTTGCGCTATGGTCGGCGCTTCGATGGCGACTTGTATTAGCCCTCTCCCCTTTGATGGACCAATGGCCGCTTGTCGGGTGTCGCTCATCGATGGTAAATATCTGATCAACCCTACCTTTGAGCAGCAAAAAGAGGCTAAGCTCAACCTCATCGTCGCCGCTACTGAAGACGCAGTGACTATGGTAGAGGGTGAGGGACAAGAGGCGAATGAAGAGGAGATGCTCGACGCGATCATCACCGCTCATGAGGCGATTAAGCCTATTATTAAGCTACAAAAGAAGCTCGCCAAAAAAGTGGGTAAGGAGAAGCTAGTCGCTGAGCCTCCATTTATTGATGCAGACCTCTTCCATAAGGTCGTTGATCTCTCCATTGAGGATCTAGACGCTACGCTCCCTAATGATGATAAGTCAGAGCGTAAGGCGAGCTTTAAGGCGATTAAGAAATCGGTGATCGCTTCGATCTTAGATGAAGATGACTCTTATGCGGGTCGTGAAGGCGAGATCGGTGATTACCTAGAAGAGGTATATCGCAGCGTCGTCCGCGCCCGAGTGGTAGAGACCCGCGAGCGTATGGATGGTCGTCGCCTCAACGAGATTCGTCCTATTTGGTGTGAGATTGATACTCTCCCTCGCACCCACGGCTCGGCGATTTTCACTCGTGGTGAGACTCAAGCCTTGGCGACAGTGACCCTCGGAACCCGTCGGGATGAGCAGCGTATTGATTCACTCAGTGGAGATTACTTTGAGCGCTTTATGCTCCACTACAATTTCCCTCCGTTCTGTACCGGTGAGGCAAAACCTCTTCGCGGCACCAGCCGGCGTGAAATCGGTCATGGAAACCTCGCGACCCGTGGAGTTCGAGCGATTCTCCCCGAGCATGATGACTTCCGCTATACCATTCGTCTAGTGAGTGAAGTTCTCGAGTCTAATGGTTCTTCGTCTATGGCGACTGTCTGCGCCTCATCGATGGCGCTGATGCAGGCCGGTGTACCGGTCAAGAAGCAAGTCGCGGGGATCGCAATGGGCTTGATCGAAGAGGGAGGGAAGGTCGCAGTCCTCTCAGATATCCTCGGTGATGAAGACCACCTCGGTGATATGGACTTCAAGGTAATCGGGACCAAAGAGGGAATCAGCGCTATCCAAATGGACATTAAGATCAAGGGTCTTAAGCGCTCCATCCTTGAGCAAGCGTTGGAGCAGGCACGTAAAGGCCGTCTACATATCCTCAAGGAGATGAATAAGTGTATTAAGAGCCCTAATGAGGGTCTCACCACTTACGCTCCTCGTATCATCAGTGTTCAAGTGAGCCCTGATCGAGTTCGAGATATCATTGGCCCTGGCGGTCGAACGATACGCGGTCTCAGCGAAGAGAGTGGATGTACAGTTGAGATTGAAGATAACGGTACAGTCACCATCGCTGGTGTCGGTGAAGAGAGCGTAGCCAAGGCTAAGTTCTTGATCGAGCAGCTCACTGAAGAGCCTGAGGTCGGTCAAGAGTATGAAGGCGTTATTAAGAGTATCGTTGACTTTGGACTGTTTGTGGAGATTATTCCCAATCAAGAGGGTCTTCTGCATGTCTCTGAGATCGGGACGCCTCGTGGTAGCGATCTTAATGATTTCTTTGAGTCCGGTGATGAGATCCGTGTTCGTTGCACCGAGGTCCGTGATGGTAAGATTCGTCTGACCGTTAAGGATGTTGAGGGTAATGAAGACCAACTAGAAGGCATTAATAACCTGCCTACTCCTGAGGTTGGTAAGACCTATGAAGGAACAGTGAAGCGGGTCATGGATTATGGAATCTTTGTTGAGTTCCTCCCTAACATTGATGGTCTCGCACACCACTCTCGTATCAGCGGTGTACCTCGCCATGCTATCGCCAGTACTTTCTCAGAGGGGGATGAGCTAGAGGTTATCGTAGAAGAGATGACCCCAGAGGGTAAGGTCTCACTCCGTATTGGAGCTAAGGATGCCGAGGAGTCAGATGAGCCTAAGCGTGAGCGTAAGCCACGCGGGGGAAGAGAGCCTCGTAATGAACGTCCTGAACGTGAGAAGCACAGCGCTCGCAATGAACGTGATGACCATGATGAAGATGCTGAAGTTGAGGATGAAGACAGTGATGTAGAGATCGGTAAGATCTATCTCGGTCGAGTCACTAACATCAAAGCCTACGGCGCTTTCATTGAGCTAGAGTCAGGCGCTCAAGGCATGGTACACATCTCTGAGCTCGCTGATCATCAAGTATCACAGATCGAAGATATCGTTGATGTCGGTGAAGAGATCTACGTAAAATGCATCAACATCACTCGTGATGGGAAGATCAGCCTCTCTCGAAAAGCAGCGGTCACCGAGGCTTAGTGATCATTGAAGCACAGAGCCGAGCAGCGGAGTGAGCGGTAAATAAACTGTAAATGAACAGCCTGCCGTGACCTCTTGGAAATCATTGTTCAGCAGCGAGGGTTTGAGCGCGATACGACCTCCTTGGGCTTCAATCAGCTGACGTACCATGGAGAGTCCTAGACCGGTCCCTTGAGGCTTGGTGCTGAAGAAGGGCTCAAATATACGCTCGGCTAGTTCAGGAGCAATGCCCGGTCCATTATCGGTGACCTTAACACTTGCCTCACCCCCGCCGCTGCGTATAGAAATCTGCACGTCTCCTCCACTCTCTTCAAGCGCTTCACAGCTATTCCGAATAAGGTTGATGAGTGCTGAGCGGAGCTGATTGGAGTCTACCCGAACGAGACGGGATACGGGGTCTGGGTCTAGGCGTAGAGTGACTCGAGATCGCAGCGCTTCTGCGCGACTGAAATCAATGATATCAGCGCAGAGCTGATTGAGCTCTATATCATGTAGCTGAGGAGGAGGGATCCTCGCATATCTTAAGTACTCTTCAGTGATCGCTTTGAGTCGTTCTATTTCCCGAGAGATCTCTCTTAAGAGTTGGGTGAGCTCTCTCTCTCTCTCTGGCTGTAAACCTAATTCAAGGAGCTCTTCAGCGAGGAGTTCTGAATTAAGACCAATACTACTCAGAGGGTTACGTAGCTCATGGGTGATTTGAGCGGAGAGGTGCCCTGCGGCGGCGAGGCTCGCCTTCTCTAGTCTCTGTTGTTGTTCAGCGATGAGCTGTCGATCTCTTGATTCAATCGCTTCCCCCATCTTGTTGAGCGCTAGCGCTAATTGAGAGAACTCCTCAGAGCCGCTGGCGGCTATACGATGGCTATAGTCTCCCCTCTCAAAAGTGATCACCCCCTCGGTGAGAGTTCTAATTGGGTCAATGAGCCGTGAGAGATAGATGAGAAAAGAGAGCCCTAAAATTAAAGAGAGAGAGGTGAAGAGAAGCGCTGAATATAAGGCCTCCTGTTCAGTTTGTTGTTGCCGCTGAACCTCTTCATTACTGAGTCGGATGAGCCGATTCTGAAGTGACTTTACAGCGGTGAGCCAGGTGCTCCAGCGCTGGGGTGAGATGAGCTCTACAGACGCCTCAAGAGCATATTGGGAAAATTCCGACTCGAGCTGTACGTATGTCGCGAGCAGAGATCTGCCTTGACGCTGAAGACTCTCGATCGAAGGTGGATAATTGAGCGCTTCAAGTCGGATAAGAGATTCACTGAGTCGAGCGTTAAGAGCGGCAAAGCGCAAAGGGACGAGCCGGGCTCTCTGCTCACTATCGAGCTTATCCCACCTATTAAATAAGCCCTCAATGATCTCCGCCTCTCGGCGAACTTCTCTAAAAGAGTCAGGCAGGGCAGAGAGAGAGGTCTGAAGCGCCGAGAGTTGATTGAGAGCTTGGCTGAGTCGTTGAGCACTATAGAGGGTATTAGCGGCGAAGAGCGCGATGAGGAGTAGCATGGGAGCGAGTATCTTCGCCGATAAGCTCACTCTGTCTCTCCAATACTCCATGCCCAGCCAAGTTCACGTTCAAAGAGAATACCGCCAAGGGCTTCAGAGAGCTGAATCCCTTCTGCGCGAAGATCAGGCGCTCCTTCACGCTCATAGCGATCAAAGTCTGATTGAGAGTGAAACCAATAAACGCTCATCACTCGATTTGAGGTTTCTCCTGATGTCTGTAAATGAACAACCTCAGCGCTCTCTGCCCAGCGACACACCGCCTTCACATGACCGGAGAAGAGCCACTTGAGATATCGCTCAGTGGACTCTTGATCTTTTAAGTTGGCGGTGACTTGATAGCGCCACATTCGATTAGGATGGTTTTGGTCACTAGTAGACTCTTGGCTTGTCATACGTTTTAAAGGCTTCCTCAGATATGATACAGATTAGGTGATTACCTTTTAAACTTTAGCCGAAGTCTTGACTATGAAACAGCCCCAAATGATCTCCTCGGTCTCTCTGAGTCTCCTCTGCGGATGGATTATCGCCGGAACATTCGCCTGCTCTTCGTGTGATACAAAGAGTGATCGACCTAGCGAGTCTCCTCACGTGGATAATCAGGTTAAACCTTGCATAAAAGTGGGTGAGCAGTGCCGTCTTCGACCGGGTGCTCTTGGCGTTTGCCTCCCTGGAGCACCTACAAAGGGAGCTCAACAAGGTCTATTTCCGATTAAAGATCGGCTAATTTGTACTCCGCAACACTGACTGACGGACTAATTATTTCTTAGCTTTCTTAGCTTTCTTAGCTTTCTTAGCTTTCTTAGCTTTCTTAGCTTTCTTAGCTTTCTTAGCTTTCTTAGCTTTCTTAGCTTTCTTAGCTTTCTTAGCTTTCTTAGCTTTCTTAGCTTTCTTAGCTTTCTTAGCTTTCTTAGCTTTCTTAGCTTTCTTCTGCGCTCGTGAGCATTTTTCACGTCGATCTCTGATCTCTAGAGTATCAGTTTTGGCTTCAGTATCTCTCTGCTTGATTTGGTCAGATCCATTAATGATCACAAATTCCACACGACGGTTATTACCACGACCCTGTCTAGTACAGTTGGTGTCTTTTGGCCTGCTCTCGCCAAAGCCTAGAGCGGTGAGGTTGCTCGCTTCAACACCTTGGGTGATGAGATAAGCTCTCACCGACTTAGCGCGCGCCTGGGAGAGGCGTTGATTTTGTCGAGCTCTACCGCTGCTATCAGTGTGACCCTCTATCTGTACCTTTAACTTTGGATTGCTCTTGAGAACGATAGAGACCTCATTAAGGATCGCATGTGATCGATTTAGGAGATCTGCTCGGTTCACCTTGAAGAAGACCTTCTCTATGATCTCGAGTTTTCCGGCGACGATCTTAACCTTCTTAGATGTAGGTTTAGGTTTAGGGCATCCCTTGTGCTCAACAACCCCAGGGATATTAATGCAGGCATCATCTACATCTAAGACTCCATCTTGGTCATTATCAGGATCAGGGCATCCATTTTGGTCTTCGAAGCTATCTTTGTCTTCAGGCTTAAGGGGACACTTATCATCAGCATCAAGGACTCCATCTTGATCATTATCGGCATCTAAGCAGCCATCTAGATCTTGGAATTGATCCTTATCTTCAGGGTCAAGAGGGCACTGATCGGACACATCGAGGATACCGTCTTCATCATTATCAGGGTCAGGACAGCCATCTTCATCCATAAAGCGGTCCGGGTCCTCTGGTTGGAGTGGACACTGGTCGTCTCTGTCTAAAAGGCCATCACCATCACTGTCTTTCGGATGACCCGGTTCATAAGCGATGTGTATACCAAAACGCCAGTCCGGAGCACCGTAGCCACGGACTATCCCTTTACCATAGAAGAGTGAGGTCCGTAAGTCGGGAGTCACCCACCAACCGGCGGTAAACATACTTTCTAAATAGTTTTGGTTTACGGAGCCGAGAGGTTCAGCCGCCGCCGTTGATGCCGCTAAACTTGTCCCTAGATCAAGTCTTCTCTCAAGTTGTAAAAACTGTGGACGCCAACCTACACCGAGCTGGGAGGTGAGCTCATCTTCGACTTGGAAGTCACCGAGCTCTACTTCTGGCCTCGCGTGATAGCCAAAGTTAAATAACCATCGTACATCATCACGCTCATGACTAATTAATAGCTCTGGCCAATAGGTGAGAGTGGTCTCTCCCATGTAGTCTTGACCAGAAGAGGTCGGCAGGCTCAAGCGGAGCTGAAGCGCAGCGCTCACTCCCGATTCTTCTTGGGTGAGGATCTTATATCGAGACGTGAGCTGTAGATCTCCGAGGCCTGTTGCGGTGAGGGGGGCTAGATCTCCGATTACCCCTGGGTTATCTTTCTCTCTAAATTGAGAGAGGATGATGGGCATATCGATACCGACGAGTAAGTTCTCCGTGAATCGATACCAACTCTGGAGGTTCACATCGACGCGGTTATAAACCATCGCTCCTAAAAACACATCACTCTGTGCGTCATAGATGCCGAGTGGATTTCGAGAGATCCCAAAGTTAAAGTTAGCGCCCCAGCGGCTCTCAGGGAGAGTCGCAGAATTAGCATTGAGTACCCCTCTGGTCGTGAGGGCGGGGATATATCGATTGAGCGCAAAGCTATTGGGTTCATTAATACTTTGCGCTTCCGCGAGGGGAGAGCCCCCTAAAATAGAGGTTGCTAAGAGAGCGATATGAACAGGTCTTATTTGTCGCCGAACCCACCTCCGAGGCCAACAAATGATCGCTAAGAGCAACAATAGAGACCAATTGATCCCTCCAGAGTGTCGCTGGTCACATCCGCTCCCGCTGAGCGTCGTATCATCCCTAAAATTATCAAAGTTGGTGTCAATATCATCTCCTGCATACAGGGGATTAGGCTCTCCTTCATCGACAGAACCATTCTTATTCCGATCTTCACTTCCATCCAAAACCCCACCGAGATCACTATCGGGATTTAGTGGATCAGTCGTGCTTTGAGGGTCACTGTCAGGGATAAAGTGACCTTCTTCGACATCGGTATCAGGGTGCGGCTCAGTGATCCCTAGCTCGATCCCATCACTGAGCATATCATTATCACTGTCAGGGTCGAGGACATTGATGATTCCATCTCCATCACTATCTTCATAGATATTTGGTTCCTGCCCATCAATGACCCCATCATCATCGGAGTCGGCGTCATTAGGATCAGAGCCGTTCTCTTCTTCGATGCGGTCTTCGATACCATCATTATCACTGTCGATAAAGTCATCGAGTACTGTGATCTCTAGGCGTTGGCTATCCTCACCACCAGTTCCATCCTCGACGGTTACGATGACGATATAGACGTTATCGATATCAGCATCCCTCGGGGTGTCGATATTAGGCGCTTGAAGGAAGATTAACTCTCCAGTCTCTGGATTTTGTCCAAATAAATCAGCGTCTTCCCCGCCGGTAACTGTATAGCTAAGGATCGTCCCTTCGTCTTCATCTTCAGCGACCACAGTGGTGACTTCGCTGTTCCCCTCGATCATCTGAAGGATCGCGATATCACCCCCTCCATCACTGATGATGACTGGTTGAGCGCCGCAGACGCTCTGCTCAATATCACAAAGAGCAGAGGCACACTCTTGGTTCTCAGTACACTCGACACACCGCGCTTCTTCATCGGTGATGAGGCAGATGGGCGTCTCCTCATCGCAACCAAAATCATTCTCTCCAACAGGTTGATCATTTTCACATTGCTGACAGAGAGGGCCTTCACTAGAGCTCATGTTACAGACTGGAGCATCTGCAGTACAGCCAGCATCTTGAGCGCTAATTTGGTCATCTACGCACTCAACGCAGGCGCCAGTACCATCACAGGCGTCATCGACGCCACAAGAGTCGGCGAGACTGCGGTTAACTACCTGGCAAACATTACCGAGACAGCTATCTGTAGTACACTCGATTCCATCGTCACAATCACTGTCATTGAGGCACTCGACGCAGGTGTTATTAGTGAGGTTACAGGCTCCATTGGGGCATTCGCCATCGTTGAGACACTCAACGCAGGTGTTATTGGCGGGGTCACAAACGCCGTTAGAGCAGTCGGCGGTCTCTAGGCACTCTACGCAAGAGGCGACGCCGTCAGCGGCGAGGCAGGCGGGGTTGTTGACGTCACAGCCAAAGTCAGTGAGACCGGCGGCTTGGTCATCTTCGCAGATGACGCAGGTAGGACCAGCGGTGGCGTCAGCGTCGCAGACAGCGGTATCGGCGAGGCAACCAGCGTCTTGAGCGCCGTTGAGGTTGTCTACGCACTCAACGCAGGCGCCAGCGCCATCACAGGCGTCATCGACGCCACAAGCGTCGGCGAGGCTACGATTATCGCTCTGGCAGACATTCGCGACGCAGCTGTCTGTGGTACACTCGATTCCATCGTCACAGTCATTGTTATTGAGGCATTGGACGCAGATATTGTTGCTGAGGTCGCAGAGCCCGTTGGCGCAGTCATCATCATTGAGGCACTCGACGCAGGTGTTATTAGTGAGGTTACAGGCTCCATTGGGGCATTCGCCATCGTTGAGACACTCAACGCAGGTGTTATTGGCGGGGTCACAAACGCCGTTAGAGCAGTCGGCGGTCTCTAGGCACTCTACGCAAGAGGCGACGCCGTCAGCGGCGAGGCAGGCGGGGTTGTTGACGTCACAGCCAAAGTCAGTGAGACCGGCGGCTTGGTCATCTTCGCAGATGACGCAGGTAGGACCAGCGGTGGCGTCAGCGTCGCAGACAGCGGTATCGGCGAGGCAACCAGCGTCTTGAGCGCCGTTGAGGTTGTCTACGCACTCAACGCAGGCGCCAGCGCCATCACAGGCGTCATCGACGCCACAAGCGTCGGCGAGGCTACGATTATCGCTCTGGCAGACATTCGCGACGCAGCTGTCTGTGGTACACTCGATTCCATCGTCACAGTCATTGTTATTGAGGCATTGGACGCAGATATTGTTGCTGAGATCGCAGAGCCCGTTGGCGCAGTCACCATCATTGAGGCACTCGACGCAGGTGTTATTAGTGAGGTTACAGGCTCCATTGGGG
Source organism: uncultured bacterium (assembly GCA_943788935.1). Classification (GTDB taxonomy): domain Bacteria; phylum Myxococcota_A; class Bradymonadia; order UBA7976; family VGTA01; genus CAKZRU01. The sequence continues at coordinate 115,788 of CALSSE010000009.1, forward strand.
CATTCGCCATCGTTGAGACACTCAACGCAGGTGTTATTGGCGGGGTCACAAACGCCGTTAGAGCAGTCGGCGGTCTCTAGGCACTCTACGCAAGAGGCGACGCCGTCAGCGGCGAGGCAGGCGGGGTTGTTGACGTCACAGCCAAAGTCAGTGAGACCGGCGGCTTGGTCATCTTCGCAGATGACGCAGGTAGGACCAGCGGTGGCGTCAGCGTCGCAGACAGCGGTATCGGCGAGGCAACCAGCGTCTTGAGCGCCGTTGAGGTTGTCTACGCACTCAACGCAGGCGCCAGCGCCATCACAGGCGTCATCGACGCCACAAGCGTCGGCGAGGCTACGATTATCGCTCTGGCAGACATTCGCGACGCAGCTGTCTGTGGTACACTCGATTCCATCGTCACAGTCATTGTTATTGAGGCATTGGACGCAGATATTGTTGCTGAGATCGCAGAGCCCGTTGGCGCAGTCACCATCATTGAGGCACTCGACGCAGGTGTTATTAGTGAGGTTACAGGCTCCATTGGGGCATTCGCCATCGTTGAGACACTCAACGCAGGTGTTATTGGCGGGGTCACAAACGCCGTTAGAGCAGTCGGCGGTCTCTAGGCACTCTACGCAAGAGGCGACGCCGTCAGCGGCGAGGCAGGCGGGGTTGTTGACGTCACAGCCAAAGTCAGTGAGACCGGCGGCTTGGTCATCTTCGCAGATGACGCAGGTAGGACCAGCGGTGGCGTCAGCGTCGCAGACAGCGGTATCGGCGAGGCAACCAGCGTCTTGAGCGCCGTTGAGGTTGTCTACGCACTCAACGCAGGCGCCAGCGCCATCACAGGCGTCATCGACGCCACAAGCGTCGGCGAGGCTACGATTATCGCTCTGGCAGACATTCGCGACGCAGCTGTCTGTGGTACACTCGATTCCATCGTCACAGTCATTGTTATTGAGGCATTGGACGCAGATATTGTTGCTGAGATCGCAGAGCCCGTTGGCGCAGTCACCATCATTGAGGCACTCGACGCAGGTGTTATTAGTGAGGTTACAGGCTCCATTGGGGCATTCGCCATCGTTGAGACACTCAACGCAGGTGTTATTGGCGGGGTCACAAACGCCGTTAGAGCAGTCGGCGGTCTCTAGGCACTCTACGCAAGAGGCGACGCCGTCAGCGGCGAGGCAGGCGGGGTTGTTGACGTCACAGCCAAAGTCAGTGAGACCGGCGGCTTGGTCATCTTCGCAGATGACGCAGGTAGGACCAGCGGTGGCGTCAGCGTCGCAGACAGCGGTATCGGCGAGGCAACCAGCGTCTTGAGCGCCGTTGAGGTTGTCTACGCACTCAACGCAGGCGCCAGCGCCATCACAGGCGTCATCGACGCCACAAGCGTCGGCGAGGCTACGATTATCGCTCTGGCAGACATTCGCGACGCAGCTGTCTGTGGTACACTCGATTCCATCGTCACAGTCATTGTTATTGAGGCATTGGACGCAGATATTGTTGCTGAGATCGCAGAGCCCGTTGGCGCAGTCACCATCATTGAGGCACTCGACGCAGGTGTTATTAGTGAGGTTACAGGCTCCATTGGGGCATTCGCCATCGTTGAGACACTCAACGCAGGTGTTATTGGCGGGGTCACAAACGCCGTTAGAGCAGTCGGCGGTCTCTAGGCACTCTACGCAAGAGGCGACGCCGTCAGCGGCGAGGCAGGCGGGGTTGTTGACGTCACAGCCAAAGTCAGTGAGACCGGCGGCTTGGTCATCTTCGCAGATGACGCAGGTAGGACCAGCGGTGGCGTCAGCGTCGCAGACAGCGGTATCGGCGAGGCAACCAGCGTCTTGAGCGCCGTTGAGGTTGTCTACGCACTCAACGCAGGCGCCAGCGCCATCACAGGCGTCATCGACGCCACAAGCGTCGGCGAGGCTACGATTATCGCTCTGGCAGACATTCGCGACGCAGCTGTCTGTGGTACACTCGATTCCATCGTCACAGTCATTGTTATTGAGGCATTGGACGCAGATATTGTTGCTGAGATCGCAGAGCCCGTTGGCGCAGTCACCATCATTGAGGCACTCGACGCAGGTGTTATTAGTGAGGTTACAGGCTCCATTGGGGCATTCGCCATCGTTGAGACACTCAACGCAGGTGTTATTGGCGGGGTCACAAACGCCGTTAGAGCAGTCGGCGGTCTCTAGGCACTCTACGCAAGAGGCGACGCCGTCAGCGGCGAGGCAGGCGGGGTTGTTGACGTCACAGCCAAAGTCAGTGAGACCGGCGGCTTGGTCATCTTCGCAGATGACGCAGGTAGGACCAGCGGTGGCGTCAGCGTCGCAGACAGCGGTATCGGCGAGGCAACCAGCGTCTTGAGCGCCGTTGAGGTTGTCTACGCACTCAACGCAGGCGCCAGCGCCATCACAGGCGTCATCGACGCCACAAGCGTCGGCGAGGCTACGATTATCGCTCTGGCAGACATTCGCGACGCAGCTGTCTGTGGTACACTCGATTCCATCGTCACAGTCATTGTTATTGAGGCATTGGACGCAGATATTGTTGCTGAGATCGCAGAGCCCGTTGGCGCAGTCACCATCATTGAGGCACTCGACGCAGGTGTTATTAGTGAGGTTACAGGCTCCATTGGGGCATTCGCCATCGTTGAGACACTCAACGCAGGTGTTATTGGCGGGGTCACAAACGCCGTTAGAGCAGTCGGCGGTCTCTAGGCACTCTACGCAAGAGGCGACGCCGTCAGCGGCGAGGCAGGCGGGGTTGTTGACGTCACAGCCAAAGTCAGTGAGACCGGCGGCTTGGTCATCTTCGCAGATGACGCAGGTAGGACCAGCGGTGGCGTCAGCGTCGCAGACAGCGGTATCGGCGAGGCAACCAGCGTCTTGAGCGCCGTTGAGGTTGTCTACGCACTCAACGCAGGCGCCAGCGCCATCACAGGCGTCATCGACGCCACAAGCGTCGGCGAGGCTACGATTATCGCTCTGGCAGACATTCGCGACGCAGCTGTCTGTGGTACACTCGATTCCATCGTCACAGTCGCCATCGGCGATACACTGAACACATGTAAGCGTTGATGGGTCACAGACATCACCATTGAGACAGTCGGTATTTTGGGCACACTGTACACAGGTAAATGTCACTTGATCACAGACGTCGCCTCCTGAACAATCGCCATCAACGTTACACTCCTTCACGATAATCGTATCAGCGATTTCATCGATCAGCGCTAAGGAGGTGTCAACCCCAAAGCCGTTGGGAGTGGCTAGGTCGGCGCCAGCGATCACAGACATACGGATCGAGCCCGGAGTGCTAGGGGTAATCGTCACGTTAAAGACACCTGGAGAAGTTTCGGTGATCGCTCCAATGGTCACGATCGCGTCGCCGACATTGGCGAGGTCAGCCTCGGTGAAGGTCAGCTCATCAATGTCTGTTGAAAAGGTGAAGGTATAGGTCACTGAATCGTTAACAGCCATTTGAAAGTCGGCGTCATCGTGGGTAATAAAAGGATCAGCAGCAGTCGGCTGAAGTAGCAGCAAGTCATTGAGGTCATCATCTACGGGGTCACTCGATGTGCCGTAAGAAGAACCAGAGGTAAAGGTGCCCTCTTTAGTAGGGACGACTAAAATATAGGCGAAATTAGTCTCGCCACTGGCAGACAAAAAGTCTTCTCCAGTATCAATGAAGTAGAGGCCTTCGACCACTGATCCGCTCTTGAAGAGGCGAGTGACCTGTCCATTGAGAGAGGTATAAGTCTGCCCCCCATCAATGCTATAGCGAAGAATACCGGATACGTTGTTACCGCTGAATTGAACTACGCTAGGGTCTTCAGAGGTAAAAGAGATCCGCGTCGCGTTCACGAGTGAATGGATCGCTTCTGTTGGTAAAGAAGAAGTCTCTGCTCCTTGTGTCGCGTCTACCGACTTAAAGACCTCGGTGAAGGAAATTCGAGCGAGCTCACCCTCCCAACTTTCAAAGCGCTCAGCCTCAAAAGGGATATCTATAGAGGCGGGGATCTCTGAACTCAGGGACCAACTCGACGTTTGATGACCTAGACGCTGATCGCTAGACCAAACGGTAGCTCCTGTGAGCTCTGCGAGGCGTTGAGTCAATGCTTGGTTTTGGCCCACCTCACAGCTCCATAACATGATCTCGTGAACTTGCCATTGGGAGAGCGAGACCGCTGAGTTCTCAATGGTAGCTAAATCGATAAGGGTGTTGCCAAAGTATAAACCACTTTGATCTCCATGAGCAACGAGGTGAAGACGGTCAACCTGACCGGAGGAGAGATAGGTGGTCAAGACTTCCAATGGAGCGCCAGAGTCGTGTTCTATCTGTAAACCCCGAGAGCCTACGACGAGGTTTTGTAAGGAGTCGAGTTTATCGTAATAGATGACCTCTGTATTGACATCCAACTGATTTGTTGGATTAGCATAGGCAGTGATCTGAGTTAAGCAGGTGAGAGTAATCAACATGATTAATATTTTGGTACTATTGAGCATAAATGGAACCTTTGCTTTAAACTCTAATAAGTAGAACTTGCCCGATAACCGAATCGAGTAATGCTCAAAATCTTTATGACCCCACATCATTATTTACATGGAGCGCTACGCTTAAGATGGCTGTAAAATAATAGTTTTTCTCAAAAGTTAATCTACTAATGACCTACTTGAGTCAAGGATATCCATTTTTTAGCGTTAATTATCTTTCTTTAGATCTATCCAAATTTGACTAAGTTTTATGGAGAGTAACGTTCGAAGCCTCTGACTCCTTAATCGACTCGGGAGACATTGAGCGCGAAGCTCGAAGGAGAGACAGAGCAAATCAGCTTCACTCCACCAATAACCATAGAGCGTTATGAGCTCTGACCCCTCATCTATCTCTACCGATGTCTCTTGAGAGAAGGTGCTAAGTTTAGACTCTGACCGACTATTAAATAAACCCCGCTGCCTAATCTTTGCCTCACCATTCGAGCTGAGAATCAGGGTCAGACCATTTCCTCTCCAACCACCGATGTAGGGATGTGGAGTCTCGATCCAAGTAGACTTTTTATTTACTGGATGAGTTCGGCCCTTAAGCGGAGTGTGCATCATGAGCACTATGACGATTAATAGCGAGCGGAGCGTAGAGGAGTAATGGTGAGAGAACATATCAGTGTCGCTCAGTAAACAGAGAGGATGGAGAGTAGAGAGGTCTTCGAATTAGGATTCGACTAAGACCGCTACCGCCTCGCCTCCACCGATACATAGACTCGCTACGCCGCGCTTTGCCTCTCGAGCCTTCATGGTATGGAGAAGTGTCACTAATATTCGTGCACCGCTAGCACCAATGGGGTGACCAAGAGCGACTGCACCGCCATTGACGTTCACTCTGTCTGCGGGTAGCTCAGCGATTTGATTACAGGCTAATGAGACCACAGAAAAGGCTTCATTGACCTCATAAAGGTCAATATCTTCCGGGGTGAGGTTCACCTTATCGAATAACTTTTTCATGGCGTAAGCGGGCGCGGTTGTAAACCACTCGGGATCTTGAGCGTGTTGAGTATACGCGGAGAGTTTAGCGATCACTGGAAGGTTGTTAGCAGCAGCATATTCAGCGCTCGCCAACACCAACGCGGCTGCTCCATCATTGATGCTGCTAGCGTTGGCAGCGGTTATTGTTCCCGTCTTGACAAAGGCCGGTCTCAAGCTAGGGATCTTATCCGGTCGCCCCTTGCCTGGCTCTTCATCAGTGTCGACGATGATGGGGTCCCCACGACGCTGGGGGACAGCGACAGGGACAATTTCTGCTTTGAAGGCGCCAGCGTCTATAGCGGCGAGGGCTCGACGATAGCTCTCGATCGCGAAAGCATCTTGGTCTTCACGGCTGTGTTGTCGCTCGGTGGCGCACAGCTCAGCGGCGTTACCCATATGGTAGTTGTTGTAAGGGTCCCAAAGACCGTCATGAACCATGCTATCGACAGCTTGCTGATGGCCCATGCGCATCCCATTTCGGGCGGTCGGGAGGAGGTAGGGCGCTTGAGACATGTTCTCCATGCCACCAGCGATGACAACCTCTGCGTCTCCACAGCGTATACTCTGCGCAGCGAGCATAACCGCCTTTAGCCCTGATCCACAGACCTTATTAATGGTGAGACAAGGGGTTTTACGAGCAATACCCGCCTTGAGAGCAGCTTGGCGAGCAGGTGCTTGACCTATCCCTGCGGGGAGTACGCAGCCCATGATCACCTCATCGACCGCATCTTCAGCGATGCCCGCTTGGTTGAGCGCCCCTTTAATCGCGGTCGCGCCAAGATCTGGGGATTTAACAGAGGACAGCGCTCCTTGAAAAGCGCCGATAGGGGTGCGCGCTGCGCTGATGATGACAACATCTCTCATATGTATGTTCTCCTAGAACACGAGCTATGGGTAAAGCGATAGCCTCTCATAGCTCATATAGATGAGAATCATCAATGCGCTGTCGCAGAGGCACAAGAGAAGCTACATGATTTATGAGCGAGTGGACAAGACCCACCAATGATATTTACTGATCAAGGGCTCTAATCGCTGCTCTAATCTCGTTATTGATCACTCTCTTTTCATTACGTTCATAGTCAACTAACACGATGACTCCTGATCCATGAGCGACACATCGAGATTTTGATTCTCTCTCTATGTGATGAGATTCATCATATACAGCATACTGCATAGTGAGGCTGCTGTTGCCGAGCTTGGTCACTTTAGCACCGAGTGATAAGACTGAGGGCCAAGTTACAGGTGCGAGGAAGTGACAGTCGGTATGGGCGAGAATGGGGCCCCAGCCTAAGTGAGATGAGGTGGGGATACCGACTCTCTGAAAATAAGCCATCCGCGCTTCTTCGAACCAAGTGAAATAGCGAGCATTGTTGGCATGACCGAGGGAGTCGAGCTCACTCCAGTCTAGTCGGCGCTCAATTAGCAGTGTGTAGCTCTCTCTAGGGGGAGGGAGTTTGCGCTCGGGCATAGTATGTAGTCTCAATAATCTGTGTTAGAGTTCAGTTCGTTTAATAAAGAAGTATAAATGATCTATAAGTTAAGATGCTAAAATAAGTTAAAATAAAAAATAAAATAAGTGGCTAAAATAAGTGGCTGCTACTTTAAAATAGCTGCTTAAAATAAGTGGCTGCTACTTTTAAAAAACTTTCAAACTATAGTTTAGCACTTGGTAAATATGAATTATCACATATGAGATCGGCATCGCTCTAATAGATCAAAAGATAGGCGGAATTGAGGCATGAAGGATATTGACCAAGAGTCTTTTTTAGGTTTAGTTAAGAGTAAACTTAGACCACAGGATTTAGTAGGGACTTGGCGACTTAAGAGATGTGTCGTCCGATTCTCTGATGGACGACCTGAGCATTTTCCTTTTGGAGAAGAGGCGCTTGGGCAGTTGATCTATTCTATAGATGGCTATATGTCGGCGACCCTCTCAGAGAATGAACGACGACCCCACCAAGCGGTTAAGCTCGAGTCTGCTCGCAAAGCGACGATTGAGGAGCGCGCTAGCGCTTATGATAGCTACATGACCTATGATGGACTGTGGAGCCTTGAACATGACGAGACACATTTATGTCCTTCGAGAGAGGGAACTCTGGGGTGGGGGCGGAGAGCTCGACTTACTCATGAGGTCATTAGGGCGCTCACCCCTAACGCTATTGGGCAGATGAACCGTCGAGAGGCTGTTTTAATGGATGGTTTCCTCACCTTGAGCTATTCAAAGACACCTCTATCAGGGGTAAGGAGAGATTATGAACTGGTATGGCAGAGAGAGCGACCGAGTTTATCTCTCTCATCTAGACCTCGGTGTAATCACGCTGATCAAGGAGAGCGGTGGTTAGCCAAGCATGAGCTGATGCTCGCCAAGGCGATAGAGATAAGTGCTAAGCGAAGCGCTTGGACCCCTTTCATCGAGTCTCCTAGTCGGAAGTTTCATCCTGAACTCGCCAAAGAGGAGGGACTCTCCGCATTTCAATCACGCTTGGGTCGGCTCTTTCATTTCAGCTCTCCACTCGCAGGGGCCAAGCTCCAGCGAGAAGAAGATCAAGCGTGGGTGGGAGATGAAGTCTCCCCGTACACGATGGCGTCCTTAGAGATTAAATACCCTGAGGTTGATGTCGAGCGTCTTTTTGCAGAGGTCGATCTAGCTTGGGAGAGCTGGAAGTGGGCGCCTCATGAGTCTAGAGTAGGAGTCTGTCTCGAAATATTGACACGCTGGTCAGTGGCGAGCTTTGAGATCGCTTTCTCCACTATGCATACGGCGGGGCAAGCCTTTATGCTCGCTTTTGCGGGGAGTGGCGCGAGCTCATTAGATCGTGGATTAGAGGCGCTCTGTGCCGCTTGGTTAGCGCTAGAATCTATCCCCTCTGAAGCGCAATATGAGAGGCGATTTGGTAAAGGAGAGCCTGCTCAGCTCCTTAAGCGGTATCATCGAGTTCCAGTGGGAGCAGCGGTGATTTTCTCTTGTGGTAGCTATCCGGCATGGAATGCTTACCCCGCGATGATGGCTAACTTGGCGACTGGTAATCCAGTGGTGATTAAGCCTCACCCTGACACTATTTTACCTATGGCTATCGCTATTGATATCGCTCGTGAGACGATGAGAGAAGCAGGATATGACCCCAATATAATCACGATGGCTCCCGACACTTGGGAGAATCCGGTCGGTCTTAAGCTCGTTGATCATCCTCAGACTAAGATTGTAGACTTTACCGGAGGACAACGCTTTGGAGCGCTCCTTGAGCGACGAGATCCTCAACTTCAGGTATATACGGAGACTGCAGGCTGTAACGCGGTCTTACTTGAGTCTACTGATGACCTTGACGCTACGCTCAACGCTTTAGCTCAGGGACTCTCGTTATTCTCAGCTCAGATGTGTACCGCTCCGCAGAATCTCTGGGTCAGCGCGAGCGGATTTAAGGTTTACACTCGCCCAACTCATGACTCACCGAGGGAGCTCTCTCAGTGTCTGTCTCCTAGTGAATTGGCAAAGCTCCTCAAGGACCGTGTCGACCATCTCCTCTCTGATCCTCAGAGAGCGGCGGGTATATGTGGTGTCTTACACTCTGAGCAGAGCATAGAAGAGATGAAGAGAGTGGGGCGTGAGGTATTAGCCCTCGGTGGGTCAATCATTCGGGAGGGACGAGGCTATGATCACCCTGATCACCCTCGAGCGCGAACCGCTACCCCTCTGATCTGTGCCCTAGACAGTGCGAACAGAGCGCCCGCTCAAGCAGAGCGCTTTGGTCCTATTAGCTTTGTGATCACCGCTGATGATGAAGAGAGCTTGTTTAGGTTAGCGGCAGGAGATGCAGGTCGTTTTGGCTCAATCGCCGCATATGCCTACAGCGTGAACTCATCTTGGGTAGATAAGGCGGAGAGAGCCTTTATCACCTCAGGGGCCTCTTTAGGGATCAACTTACATCGTCAGAGTCCGATGCATTATACCGCCGCCTTCAGTGACTTTCATGTGACTGGACTTAACCCTGCGGGGAGCGCGAGTCTCACCGATCTCGCCTTCGTGAGCCGAAGGTTTCGAGTTGTCCAGAGCAAGCGAGAGCTCTCTTAAACGTCTAAGGAAGCCTCTCTAGGCAACTTAGAGAAACGGCTTAAACGACGACGCGAAGCTCGGCGAGGTAACCTGAATCAGCAGGAGAAACGCTCGCCATTAAACTCTGCTTGGCATCTCCTGCGTTTAAGAAGAATCGATCAGTATCTACCGGGGTATCTTGTTCACCTCGGTCAAGATAGGTTTCGTCTTGATAGACTTCACGGCTTATCTCATCGGGTAGATAGAACTGAGAGGTCACTCGGACGACGTCCCCCACACTTATTTTGAAGTGTACATGAACCGCTCGACCGGGGTACCAACCTGGATAAACAGAAGAGAAGGAAGCTAAGCCGTCAGCATTTGAGCGGACTTCACCACGAAGGAAATCTAGCCCCGTGGTGTCTTCGCTTTGACCGCTAAAGCCTGAGTACACCCCTTGAGAGTCAGCATGCCAGACTTCAACCAAGGCATTAGGGATGATCTCACAGTTTTCATCTGTGACTTCTATCTTGATCGCTAAGGAGATACCCTCTCGACCTTCAGTGATGTCTACTCGATCATCACTTAACGCGATATAATAAGGACCTTCAACCTGGGGAGGGGTGAGCTCACAGCTTTCTATCGGAGTCTCAGCACCGGCCTCAGCACCGGCCTCAGCACCGGCCTCAGCACCGGCCTCAGCACCGGCCTCAGCACCGGCCTCAGCACCGGCCTCAGCACCGGCCTCAGCACCGGCCTCAGCACCGGCCTCAGCACCGGCCTCAGCACCGGCCTCAGCACCGGCCTCAGCACCGGCCTCAGCACCGGCCTCAGCACCCGGCCGCTAAAGGTTTACTTTGTTCGCTCCCTCCACAGCCGATCAAGCCTAAGACGCTAACCGCACCGAGATGACTGAGAGCGGTACGACGGCCATAAGCGGTATGTGATGGTCCTTGTGAGACCTGTGACGTAGCAGGGAGATCTTGGGCGAGAGAGCTTAGGGATTCTTCTCGCTGGGCCTTAGATTGACCTTGGCTCTGTTTATAATCATAGTCCATGTGATTCTCCCTATTCTCTTAATGAATATCGTCCAAGCAAATCATTTACTCGCAACGGGCGGCGATTCGATGACTCATCCCATCACGGACAGAGTCACAGGTATTACCATAAAATTCTAATACTCCTCGCTCGGCCCACCAGCCGTTCATTCGGTTTTCATCCTTGGGCACGACATCTCCATCGAGATAAACCACTAAGCGATCATATAAGGCCTCGGGGATATCAGCGATATCAAAGACACAGGGAGCGACGCTTGCTGTTGCACGAGTGATTTGAGCCTCGATCTCGTTGAGGTTATCAACGCTATAATACTGCCCATTGGGGTCGCCTCCTGCTCTCGCCATGTTGCTGAGAACGCTTGGGGCTAGATTGACACATCCTCCATTCATGCAGGCTTGTCCACCAGACGCGCACTCATTGTTACTGATGCATGGCCCTTCGGTGGGGAGACCAATCGTCATCCCAACCACGATCGTTTTGATCCCAAGCCCAGTGAGTCGAGTGACCTCTTGAACCGTCCGATTATCATCAAGACACATCCCGGCAAAGTTATCGAATTCGCAGAAGAAGGGAGCAGAGGTTAAACAAGTGCAGGTGGTCGGGTTATTTTGGAAGTTACAGCCGGGCATACCGTCAGTTACCAAGATCACGACCTTCTCTGCTGAGTCACTCTGTTCCATTAATAAGGCCTCAGAGGCAGCTTGAAGCGCTGAGTAGGTAGGAGTCGCTTGATTGGGGACAGGAGGATAATTATTGAGCGCCTCACGAACCGAGAAAGAGTTATTGACTTCAGTCTGAACAAGGACCCGACCGGGCGAGCAGGCGGAGACATCCTCTTGGCAGTTATAGAGGTCTCTCCCCCATGATTGACACATGTTCACTTCGGTGGAATCAACGTTATTACTCGTTGGGTCAGGGAAGAGAGTGAGGCCAAAAGAGACCTCTGCCTCAAGCGCTTGTGTCACCTGACTGATCGCACGTAACGCAGGGCTCCATCGGTCTTCAGTATTGATCATACTATAGGAACGATCGACGACGAGCATGACATCGGGAATATTCGCTGCAGCTGGCTTTAAGATCGTGTTAAAAGTCCCGCACGCCACCGCCTCTGTTCCGGCATCATCACCGGCTGAGATCATTTCCCCAGCGGGAGTCTCACCAGCGGGAGTCTCGCCAGCTGAAATCTCACCAGCAGGAGTTTCGCCAGCAGGAGTCTCGCCAGCAGGAGTCTCGCCAGCAGGAGTCTCCCCACCGACAGACCCTCCTGTCATTTGACCCGCCTCAACAGAGGCACCAGCCGTCGGGGGCCCTCCGCCGATGGGGGGATCAGCGATCGGAGCACAAAATGCGTTACCTAGTGCGTCTACATCACATTGAGTACCCGTAGGACATGATTCAGCAAGCGCTTCACATCCCTCTTCTTCTGGTGGAGAAATGTTGACGACCTCATCACACGCTGAGGCGATAAGTAGTGAAGTACTGATCACAAAGAGTGAAGAGAGGATCCATCGTTTGGTAATATATTTTGCCTTCATAAGTCATCATCCATATTCTAATAAAGTAGCATATCTTAGACTTAATGAGTGACGGTATAAAAGACTCTTATGCGCTTTTGATAGAATTCTTTACTTTGATATTGAAAAGTATTTATTTCGTTTGGTGAGCTTTTTTTGCTCTCTGTATGAGCCGATCAATGGCGTTTAAGAACTGACTCTTTGCCCGGTCATCCATGGGAGGAGGTCCGCTTGTTGGTAATTCCATCCCACCCCAATCCTGTTCCCTCAGTGAGGTCATCAGGTCGCGCTTTGCGAGCGCTGCCCCGACGGTGTCTTCTGTCCACTCTCGACCCCTTGGAGAGAGTACGAAGGCTCGGGCATCTACACATTTTGCCGCTAAGGGGATGTCGGAGGTCACACAGATGTCATAGGGCTCTATATGTTCGACGATCCATTGATCAGCGACATCAGCTCCTTCGCTAACGGTAATAATTTTCACCCTCAGCCCTATCTGATCAGGGGCGCGCATCCGCTGATTACTCACTAAATAAACGAGCGCATTATTACGGATCGCGACTCTATATACTTCTGACTTTACCGGACAAGCATCAGCATCAACATAGATACTGAAGGGAGCGGGCTCAGTAGGTAGAGGTCGTTGTCGCTTAATCTTTTTTTTCCCATATACCATCTGATTCAGCTCTCTTTCGAGGGAGACGCGTTGATCCCTCGTCCTTGTATAAAGGTGATTATTTTTTGTGCCCGACTATCCCAAGAGAGTGATTCAGAGGTCACCTTCGCGCCTTGGGCGAGTCTCTCTCTAAGTTCGGGTTCACTCTTTAAGGCGTGGATACCTCGCGATGCCGCTTCTAAGTTATCAGCAGGTACTAGGTAAGCGTTATCTTGATCCTTGAGTAGCTCAGCGGTATCAGGTGCAGCAGGGGCGAAGATCGTTCTACCTGCGGCGAGATATTGGAAAAGTTTCATGGGGAGGACGGTATTACCGACTTTAGCGAGAGGCCCTTGCGAGGGAGGAACCATTAAAATATCGGCAGCGAAGAGATAGGCGGGGAGCTCATCATAGGTCGCCCAAGGCTTAATGATAACGTTATCGATCGCTTGGGCGCGGCGCTCTACCTCACCTTCACCCTCTGAGCCGACAATCAAAAAGGTGACGTCGGGGTGAAGCTCAGCGAGTTCAAGAACGATGCCTAGACCTTTATTCATGTTGACTCGTCCGGTGTAGGCGACCACGAGCCCACTGATCGGCTCATCTTCCTGGGTGAGACCACAGAGGCGTCGAGCTTCATCAACGCCTGGGTCTTCAGAGAAGCGAATCGGATCAAAGCCATTGTGGATTACTGCTAACCGGTGAGGATCAACCCCGAGTTCGACATAGGTCTGTCTAGCGAAATCGCTGTGGAAGACACCGCCTATAAATCGTTTATGCTTCATCGCCCATCGAAAGAGTCCTCGTAGCGCTCGAATTTGAATTGGCCATGGTCTATATGTCTCATAAATAACAGGGAGTCCAAAGAGGAGCGCAGTGACCATTGCCGGAGCGTTACGAGTATAGAAGAGGTGATATTTATCCTTTGAGAGTCGACCAAAGAGCGCTGCTCGAAGAGCGTGAGCGGGTTTAACTAACCATCTAGGCCCTGGTGATAGGCTACGTAACCGTTTGACGGTTAGAGTGGGGCAACTGACCTGATAATACTCTTGGAGCGCCTCGCTATTTACATCAGCCCGCACCCAATCCCGAGGGAGGGTCAGGGTGACCTCGACGCCGGCACGAGAGAGCGCGGCGAGTGTGTTTAGCACTTGCTCAGTGTCCGTCGCAGTGCAGGGTAGGCGTTGATCAAATAAGTAAGCGAGTCTCAGCGAGGGGTCAGTCATGGATGTCTCGAGGGGGCTAAGTGATGGATCGGTCAAGGGTCTGCTGCTCCATATACATGGCGACGGTCTCGCGAGCCCTCTTATCGAGCCACCAGCGAGTGATCAGATAACTCAAGAGCCAATAACACAGAATGGGGAGGATCGCTCCTAGTAATGAGAGAGAGAGCAGTGAGTCTAATGTTACGGGCGCCGATACCGGGTTAGCCACCCCCTGCGCGAGGGCTCTTGATTGCGCTCGGTTTTTTTTGACCTGTTTCTTTAAATAATCCGCCAAAGTGCGATCGACGCTCGCTGATAATTCGCTAGTCTTAGAGCGTACCTCAGCCACATAAACGATGAGGTCAAGGTCATCGACGCTGTCTTCCCGCTCAAGGCTCAAGAGGATCTCGGTAGAGAGCTGCAGGAGATGAGCTTGAGTTTGATAAGTCTCTGAGGTCGCTTTCGCTACTAGTGAGACGTTCTTAAAGGCTTCTGACCAAGACGACCCTAGCTCGATACTCGCCCCGACGATCACCCCGCTCAAGATCGAGGGGATAAGGAGCAGATACAAGATCCATCGTAAGCAGATTAGGGTTAATCTAGACCTAAAGTTACTCGCTCGACTCAGCTCTGAAATCCGTCGATAGCGACTAGTCGAGTGGAGGTTCGCTCGGCTCACTGTTTAGCTCCTGACAGAAGAGGTGAAGGCGTCGGGGAGCGATTAACATAACATGATAAGCGCTCATGACCGGAAGAGAAAATTGAAGGACCTTCTCTTCGCTAGTGAGCGCCGCTGTTAACTCGGTTTCTTTGACTGTTACTTCAACGGGCGCTCCGCTCAGTAGATCGACCCACGAGTCTTGGAGTGATGAAGCGTTCGAGAGAGGGACGAGTAGCTCTGTCGGCGTTGCGGAAGGTCTACGCTGAATGACGGCGATCACCTCTTCACCCGCGTTTCCACGAATCAAGCTTAACCGCTCCTCATCACTCGCCAAAAATGTAAGCTGTGGAGGAGTCTCGCTGAGCCCATCTAGACAGGCTCTGAGCTTACCGAGCTGAGCGACCCGCTGAAAGTGTTGGGCTCTCGGTCCGTCAAGGTTCAGGGGAGCATCAGCGCCAAGAGGCCAGTAGGGACGACGGTTATCGGGATCATTCGCGCCTGAGAGTCCACTCTCATCTCCGTAATAGAGAACGGGGATACCGGGGAGTAGATAGTTGAGAGCGGTGGCGATCCATAAACGGCCGAGCGCCTCGGGACTCTCTATTTGGGGTGGCGGTCTCTCCCAAGGGTCGCTGAGGTCGCTCCCGGCGGCTTCACTCACAAATCGACTTACGTCATGGTTACCGGTAAATAGACCCATGAGCGGCGCGGCGTTTGACCATTGAGCCTCACCTGATCGCCATGCTTCTATGAGGGTCCACATCGGGGCCGCTTCCCAAGCGATCACTTCTCGTAGTGCCCACATCCAAGGGAAGTCAAACTGACCATCTAGACCCTGCGGACCAATGTACCATCCGATACGGTCCCACTCTTGAGGACCGGTAAAGGTCTCTCCTAATAATAAATGTCGCTCACGTAGACCCTCGAAGCGTCGATGAGACTCAGCGCTGAGGAGGCGAGTCACTCGTCGAGGCATCATGGGAACCGCGTCTACTCTTAGTCCATCGAGATCAAAGCGCTCTAACCACCACAGCGCATCATCGACTTGAACTCGCATCGCCTCGATCCCTTGCCATCTGAAGTCAGGGAGATAAGTGGTGAAGCGGCAGGTCTCGATATAACGTCCCCAATCGCATCCTGGTCGTCCAC
Source organism: uncultured bacterium (assembly GCA_943788935.1). Lineage (GTDB taxonomy): Bacteria > Myxococcota_A > Bradymonadia > UBA7976 > VGTA01 > CAKZRU01. The sequence goes on from CALSSE010000009.1 coordinate 131,559, forward strand.
ACAGACAACCCGGTGGATAAAACCACTCAGGGTGATCCTCTACATAGGGGTGTGACTCATGGACGTGATTAAGGGCGACATCTACGATCACTCTTAAGCCTCTCTCATGAGCGCGAGAGATGAGACGTTCGAGCGATTCTTCGCCTCCCCATTCAGATCCAACGCTCCTCGGAGCAGCGGCCCAATAGCCATGATACCCTTCATAGCGTGGCGCTCCCCCCTCTACGCCTGTCCACTGCCCAGGTGGATTTGGGGCGAGCGGAGAGATCCACAGCGAGCGCACTCCAAGACGCTCAAAATAACCACTCTCGATCATCTCTGTCACTCCATCGAGCTGCCCACCCCAGCGAGCGCCGATACTCGGTGTGTCTTCGTCTATGGCCTGTGAGCCCTCTCTTTGTGGGGGAGAGAGGCGGTCGAGGACGACTTGATACATGATCCCTCGTGTCCAGCGGTGTGATCGCGTCTCTACCCAAAATGGGGCTTGAAAGACCTCCGCCGCTGTTCCACGTTCATCAGAGGCGGAGAGGGTGAGGAGGTGTTTACCATCGCTTAAGCCTGAGGTTGAAACAATCACTCCCTCACCATCGAGTGAAGCGGGATATTTTATCCCATCGACCTCTATCCTGAGGCTCTCTGAGTCTAGGGGTATCCCCATCACCTCTTCCCCACGCTTGGCTCGTTCTTGTTGCTCTGCAGAGAGTCCTCGCTCGAAGGCGAGGAGGAAGCGTCGCTCTCGCCCCGCGCCCTCGGTAGAGACTCGAAACCATCGACCACGAGTGCAGTCGGGGACCCTCACTAAGGAATACTCATCTCCTGACTCAGCTATGCTGAGCGGTTGATTTGGGTCGAGGATCGCTCTTCCATCTAAGAGAAGACGATAAGACCTCAGCCCCGGTGTAGTCCACACGTCAGCGCCCCATAGACCAGCGATTCCTCGGTTGGACTCGAGCAAGCTGAGCTTGGCTGCTTGGCCTTCGACCTCTACGCTGAGCTCACTCGGGAAATAAGGAGGCTCATAGCGAAGCTCGATGACACATCGTCTCACCGATGGTGTTCGAAGAGGAACGGGGTCATCACAAGCTGAGCTAATGAGCGTAGACAGAGATAAAAGCCATATCGCGAGCTGTCGCTGACCAATAATGAACTCTCTCCATTTACCTTTAGAGAACAACGTGATCAGCGCTCATGGAGCGAGGGTAAGGAGTCGAGCGCTACGAGGAGGAAGGGCTATGATAACTCTTCCATCATTATTCACAGTGAATCGCTCTTCTCCTGAACCGTTGAGGACATCGACGAGGACTGAGCCGGGAGGGAAGCTGACCGCCATCCCTTGGCTTTCAGAGTCAACAGTCTGACCGAGGGCGCGCTCAGCGCCAGTCTCATCGGTGGGGTCGTTGGTATTCAAGACCACTAGAACAGTCTGCTCTTCACTGACTCTCTCATAAGCGAGTAAACCGGCACCAGCCCCTTGATCACCCGCTTCGCTTGTCCATCGAAATACGACCTCGCCTCTGCGTAGCGCTGGATGAGCTTTGCGAGCCTGAATTAGAGCCTTGAGGTACCTATAGGTCTGACCATCTTGAGCGAAGCCAACGCGCCACATATCCTCGCGATTAGAGGGATCAGGCCCCCCGCTTAAATTCTGCTCGGTGCCATAATAGATGCAGGGAATGCCATCGATGGTCATCAAGTAGGCGAGCGCATTTCGCAAGCGGAGGTGACCAAGCTGCTTCTTGGCGGTCTTTGTCGCCTCATCATCGCTAGGGGTGAGCGCTGGAGTAGCGCTATATAGAAATCGGGGGACGTCATGGTTATCGATGAAATTGATCAAGAGCTGTGTGGTGGTCAACCCCTGTCCCTGAGCATCGGTGGGTCCTTGGCGTTTAGCGACTTGACTGTAGCGAGGGAGACCCTCTTCGGTGAGTTGACTTACACATCCATCATAGCCTGAAGCGCAGCGGGGATCAGCGCCCTCTACCTGGCAGCTGAGACGACACACTCGATTGATGGTCTTCGAGACCAGTGAGGGTTCGCTGATTTTAGCTTGACGCTCATCATAGAGACGCTTCGCTTCAGAGGTGGCGCCGCTATAAGCGAAGATGTTCATAAAGACTCGGTAGTAGGCTGAGAAATAGAAGACCGAGTCGACACCCTCACCATGGGAATAGCTCCCTAAAAGCTCATCATTACCGTCGAAGGCCTCTCCAAACATAAGGAAGTTTCTTTTACCGATTTGAGCAGCGAATTCTCTGATTTTAGGCGAGAAAACATCAAAGAAGCCTGCCTCTTGATGCTTAAGAGTATCAATACGGAATCCATCAAACCCTGCCTCCTTAATCCAATAGGCGAAGACCTCGGTAAGCGCTTGTCTAACGTCACTGCGATGGGTCGCGAGGTCCTTTAAGCCACCGGGGAAGTCTCCCTTAATTTCTTGCTCTCGTCGGTACTCAAAGCTCGCCGCTCCTTCATCCTCCCACACGGTGACTCGCCCTTTACGATTATACCAATCGGGGTTTTGGAAAGCGACGGGTTCAGGCGGGGTACGGTTGATGTGAGGCATCTCTACCCACTCCACAGGAGCGAGTCCATTCTCACCGAGCGCGGTAAAGGCTTGAACGCCTCGGCTATCATATTCCGGATCCCACTCGCTTGATCTCCTCAGACCCGAAGATTGGTCAGCGTTTTGACTCCCCGAACCGGGACCACCGCCGCCAAAGAAAACGATATCAGGTTGTCCGTTACGATTGATGTCATAATAAAAGAGCTGACCGATGTGATTGGTGACTACGTCGAGTATTACTTTGATCTCTCGACGGTGACAGGCGTCGACGAGTCGCTGAAGCGCTGCGAGATCACCGAAGTGAAGGTTAGTGTCGATAAAACTCTGTGTCCAATAGCCATGATAGCTGGCAAAACCAGCGTCTTCTTCGACATTACGAACCACTGGGCTGATCCACAGCGCGGTCACCCCTAAGTCATCAAGATAATCGAGTTTATCGATAATTCCTTGCCAATCTCCTCCATGATAGGAGGCCTCTTTGCGGAGGTCGACGTTGAAATTATTATTAGGGTCTCCATCGGAGAAGCGATCGACGACGATCTGATAGATCACCTCATCTCTCCAATCGCTGACGAAGGTCTGACGATTGTAGTTCATATCAACCCCACTAGGAGGAGTACACTGTATCAGCGACAAGGCGGTGATCACTATACAGATGAAGAGACTTATATGAGCGGTGTGAACTGTCGTTCTGTTCGATGCGAGTGTGGACATAGGTTGAGGGTCTCGGGAAAGAATAGATTGAGAGGGGAGCGCGCGCTCGAGGCGCGCTGCTAATCCTAGGCGAGGTCGAGCGTTCATCAGTAGCCCCCTCCTCGTCCAAACCACCATTCAGCGCGGGCTCCTAGATAGTGAGCGATCTCTCCTTGAGAGCGAGGGTCACGCTCTGGATAGCGAGAAAGAGCGGCGTCATTTAGGAAGCTGACCGCATAGATCAAGCGGAGCTGAGGACGAGTATAGGCGTCTAAATGAGCGCCTCGACCAAAGCTGATGGCGGGAATGAGGGCAAGTTGGTAGACTTGAGCCGCTTGGGTAGAGAGAGTCACCGGATGATTACCGCCTGCTTGGCTCCACTGCGCAGAGGCTTCTACTGCAGGAGTAAAGAAGCCGTTGAGATTAAGCTGTGGTCGTACAACGACACTCCCCTCTACTCGGTCATCATAGTCTACAGAGAGCTCATCAGCGTCTCGGTAGTGTCTGATATAACTTCCCCATTGCACGCTGAGACCATGAGCAGTGCTCAGTCCCCAATTACCAGCGAGTGCAAGTCTCCACTCCTCGGCATCCCAAGAGCGCTTATCACGGTTGACAGCGCTCGGTGACCCTAGCTCATCATAAATCGCTAACCCACGGCCATAGCGAGCCCAGAGATTGAGGTGGTTACTTGGATGTCCTACCCCCCACATGCCGAGCTGGAGACCAGCGATTAAGCCTGCGTCATCAGGGAGTGTTCGCTGGTCAGTGAAGCTCCCCTCGAGAGTCTCTTCTCCAGATGGGAGAGCATGATATTCAGTGTAGAGCTTCCATTTCCATCCACCGCGTTTACCAAGAGAATAGCGGCGCTCATAGAGGCTGGCGATGATGAGTCGCTGCCGGTTGAGCATCAGCACTGATTCAGCGCCAAAGTTGTTGGCGGAGGGAACATCGACATATTGTGTCTGAGATCTATGATTAAGGCGACTCACGCCGGCATGGATCCATGCCTCATGTCGCTTTCCGCTGTGTCCTAGCGTCAAACCTAAAGTATTTAGATCATCGAGCGGCCAAAAGTTCATCAAATAGATATCATTTCCACGAAGCCATCGACTGCCTAGCGAGGTCCAGACTTGGGTACCACCAATATCACGTACCTCGGCATACATACGACGTAGCGCGAGCTGAGCGTCAGCGTTACCGTTGTAATGGAACAGCTGGTCGAAGGCAGAGATCGTGGTCACTACATCGACTTGGCCATGGCGGCCGCGATAAGCTCGATAGCCGAGGTCAAGCTCTAGGTAGTTATCCTCGATGAGTCGTGGCGCATAAGGCGTAACTTGTCGTTTTTGCCCCTCTCCTCCTTGGTCATCGGTAGAGAGACCGACTCTGCCATAAGAGCCGAACCAAAAGGGAGTATGAGCAGACTTTGAGGAGGTAGAGAGTGGTTTGGAGGGAGTCGTCTGCTCGGAATCTTGAGACCATACTGGTGAGTGAGTGATCATCATGGAGCATAGAGTTAATAATAGAGCACGAGAGGTCTTTGTACAGTGGACGCTAAACGGAGCAGGGCTAGAGGTCACCGCCTGTCGATCGCGTAAACACAGTCTTCTCACGCAGAATGTAGAAATGAAATGCATGTATCACTCTGTAAAGAGAAGGATGGATGAAGGGAATTTATGCACCTATTTTGAAACATAAATATCTCTTATACTCAACCCATCTTAAAGATAAGGTTCAATAAATGAGAGTCGCATTACCGAGTGATACATTGATTTTTAGCTCATCTCTAGGCAGAGTGGCGTCTCAAAACGAGAGGAACTAGCGATGAGCGAACAGATTGGGGTTCTAATAATCGGCGTCAAAGGCGCTGTATCTACTACACTCATAGGGGCAGGGATCGCTTCACAGGTTGGACTCTCAGGAGGTTTTGATCTACCCTCTGAGCAAGATGCCGCTTTTGCAGAGTTGAACCTCCCTTCTCTCGCGGAGTTTCGATTTGGTGGGTGGGATGTCGCCTCAGCTTCTCTTCTGGATTCTCTCTTACACCATGGGGTGATCCCCGAGGAGGTGATCTCGGCTGTCGCTCCTGCTCTTGATCAGGTGTGGCTCGCGCCGGGAGTTACCTTGAGCCCCGCTCCGATCCATGACGAGCTAGATGCTCAACTCAAGACTCCGCAGAGCGTAGATTCACTTAGACGTTTGGTGGAAGTTCTTCGTGGAGATATTCAACGCTTTCGCATTGAAGCCAAGGTAGAGCAGGTCGTAGTGCTTGATTTATCGAGCACCGCTCCTTCCATTAAGCAGACTGTTCACCATGAGACGCTTGATCGGTTCAACACCTTACTCGATCTCCCTGTAGAGGAAGCATTGAAACTCAATGCGGTTCATGAGGGGATGCTCTACGCCTATGCTGCGATCAGTGAGGGGTGTCCTTGCATTAATTTCACCCCCTCAATGACATTTGATATCCCAGCCCTCATCGAATTGGCGGTACAGGAGAGGGTTCCATTGTGCGGAAAAGATGGGAAGACAGGGCAAACTCTCTATAAAACCGCTTTGGCGCCGCTTTTACGACAGCGAGCCCTTAAAGTCTCAGGGTGGTACTCTACTAACATCCTTGGGAATCGTGATGGCGAAGTCCTCGATCACCCTGAGCATAGGAAGACCAAGATCGACAGTAAGAGGGCTGTGCTCGCCGATATTCTTGGTTACGATGACTTCGATCATCAAGTACATATTCACTACTACAAGCCTCGGGGAGATGCTAAAGAGGCGTGGGATAATATTGACTTTGAGGGGTGGTTCGGGGTCCCAATGCAGATGAAGATTAATTGGCTTGGCTCAGACTCTATTCTTGCCGCGCCTCTCGCTGCTGACCTCGTACGTTGGATGTGCTACTATCACCGTCGAGGTGAAGCAGGATTGATCTCGGCTCTCGCTTCCTATTTTAAGAGCCCGCTCGGCGCCCCTACCCATGATTTCTTCGAGCAGGTGAATATTCTCCGCTCAGAGATCGATAAACATCGTGGTTAGTTTGATGAACTCTAACAATAAAGCGGTATAAATACCTTCACCGACTGAAGCTAAATAGAAGATGATGACCTCTAGATCACCACATTCCCAAAGTCCTCTGTCTTTCTTCTCAAGGAGCCTCTGCGCTCTTCGGTTGATAAGGATAAGAGCGGCGATTCTCTGCTTAGCTGTTAGCGTTGTAGCCTGTAGTCAACCTCCCTACAGCTATGAGGTACCACTTCCCCCCAATGACCCCAATGTGAGCGCCGCTCGTCAAGCCTTTCTAAAGGGTGATTGGAGTACTCTAAAGGCTTTGATTCGCCGTCTCCCTGGAGAGGGCTCTAAGCTCTCCGACTCTCTGTTTTATCAAGCGGTGATCTTAGGACTTGAGGAGCCAAAACAGGGGGCAAAGAAGATGAAGGAACTGCAGGTCAACTCTTCTACCAAAATCAGAGAGAGAGCGACGCTGCTACACTTAATTTTTGGTGCTCGCGGCGGCGACTGCCTACTGACAGAGGGACCTCTGCGGAGAGTTTATTGGCCTAAGGCGAAGCAGCTACCTATTGGTACTCGTAAACTTCTGGAAGAGTCTCTCCGTCAGTGTGATGACTTAAAACGTCGAGAGCATGATCAAGTCGTGGCGATCAACAACACCCTAAAAGCAAAGCAGAAGCCAGCGAGTGAGCCCAAATCTTCTTTGGAGATAACGGCGGGAGTGATAAGCGATCAGGCTAAGAGCGCTAGAGAAGAGTTAGCAGCGGAACCGGCGGCGACGACCCCTCATCTAGCGACTCTCACTATCACTGAGCGACAGAGCGCTTCACCGTACATCCAGTTATGGCTACCGCTCGTCGCTCCTCAAGGGGGAGTAAGGAGCAAGCCAGCGGGGATCAATCTCTTGCTCAGTGAATCGACACCTCTGCTCGTGAATGAGAGAGAATCGCGAGGAGAGAGGCTCAATTTAGAGCGTCTTGATATCGCTACAGAAGGAGATCAGTCAGTCAGTCAGCGAGTCGCGGAGATGAGGAGCGAAGTCGACGCAGTGATCGCGGTTACTCCTAATAAAGAGCTTCATGATGCGGTGGTCTCTGCTTCGAAGACCTATCAGCGCCCCTTGTTCATCATGACCCCCTACAGAATCTCTTCAGTCGAGAATAGCGAAGCAGAGAAGAGCGAAGCAGAGAAGAGCGAAGCAGAGAAGAGCGAAGCAGAGAAGAGCGAGAGCAATACTGATCATTTGTGGAGAATCTACACCGATCAGTCCATGATCGCCGATCATCTACTACAGGTCGCGGTGGAGGCAGAGAGCCAAGGTATCGGAATTCTCCTACCAGAGGGTGATCAAGGAGCCTCGATGCTGAACTTATTTAAGCGATCACTTAAAAATAAAGGGCTCAAGCTCCTTCGTCATCGAGCGGTCTCTGAGGAGGATGATTGGTCAAAAATCGCCTCCGAGGTCAGGAGCTGGCCGACTGACACTTTGATCTTCGCTAACCTCTCTTCAGTGAGCGTCACCTCCTTAGTGACTCACTTTGCCTCTAAAGGGCTATGGTCGGTAGACTCCAAGAAGTTCGATGACCCCTTAACCCTTAAGGCAGAGCGGGCTGACCAAGATTTATATCGACGGATTCTCCTTTGGCCGAGCGCTTATGATCAAAGGGTATTAGATCAGGCGGGCCGCTATTTGGAGGGAGCGAGGACCGTGACCCCAGTAGTGAAAGAGTCTCCGGCCTTCCGAGCGCTCGATAAGAGGCTTCGTCGCGAGGTCGGCCGAGGTGCTGATCTCCTCGACGCGATCGCTTTGGACCTCCTCACTCATATTGACGAGGCGATGCGGATCAGCGAGGTCAAACAACGAGAGGTCAGCGAGGTCATTCGCACCTTAAAAGCTCAACCTAAATATTTAGCGAGCCTCTCTTTTGACCGGCTAGAACCCATCCATGAACTGTTTACGGTCGAAGTGTTTGAGCAAAGTTTTAGACGATTAGCGATAGGCAAAGGTAGCAGACAAAGTAGCAGACAAAGTAGCAGACAAAGTAGCAGACAAAGTAGCAGACAAAGTAGCAGACAAAGTAGCAGACAAAGTGGTAGAGCCCAAAAAGTCTAAAAAACTAAAGAAATCTACAAAAAACAAGAAGCCTGCTGAGCCTGCTGAGCCTGCTGAGCCTGCTGAGCCTGCTGAGCCTGCTGAGCCTGCTGAGCCTGCTGAGCCCGCTGAGTCTGCTGAGCCTGCTGAGCCCGCTGAGCCTGCTGAGCCCGCTGAGCCTGCTGAGCGAGATGAGATGACTCCTCCTCGTCTATTCGAGCCTCCCTCAGAAGTCTCTTCACGTTAGAGAGTACTTCCCTGCGCTCTCTATCCGAAAGGGTTATCGCTATATGATCACCGATCTAAACCCCACCGAGATTGAGAAGCGAGAGCTTAAAGAGGCGATCGCCTGGCTAAGACCTGATCCTCGAAAGCGTCTTTATCCTGCGTGGGCTTTGGGAGTGCTCTTAGTGGTGAGCGGTAGCGGTTGTTGTGGGATCTTCTTCCATCAAGCGATCCCTGACTCGGTGTTATTACTCTTGATTGGTTTGGGAGCTGTCTTGTTCGGTATGCTCACTATGGTGATAAGCGCCCTCAAGGTCCTCAGCGATGATACGAGCATTTTGTGGACAGCGACAGCGTTGATTTATCGTGATCAAGACGCTAGGCGCACTGAGATCGCTTGGGAAGATATACTCTCTCTACGCTGTGAGCCGGCGCTTGAGTATATAGAGCTCCGCTTCCCCACCGGTGAGTTGAAGCTCCACCTCCAATGTATGCAGCTAGATCCTCAAACTCTCTGTGAGGTTCTGACCGCTGAACGACGTAAAGCTCTTATGGGGATTAAGCTCAGCACCCCCCAAGAGCTGAGGGCGATGAAGATCCCAGTCTCTTTACCTCGTAACCAACACAAGAAGTAGACAGTGAGTGAAATCTATAGTGAGTGAATTCTATAGTGAGTGAAATCTATAGAGTTAAAGTCGCTGCGAATAGCGTAGGTCCGGAGGCATTGAGGTCAGGAGGGAGTGGTCGATAACTTTGAAGTTGAAGACCTGCTCGAACGGCTGCTTCTTCAATGTTGATTTCGCTGAAACCTAAGGAGACATGTCCCATAGTCTGCCGATATTCTTCTCGGTCATGCGCCATCATATCGATGATCAATAGCCGCCCTTGGGTCTTGAGTGAGCTCCTCACTGCGCTCAACACTGCCACGGGAGATTCTACTAAGTGTAATACGAGGTTGAGGAGGGCTAAGTCGACCTCTCCCTCATCGAGAGGAGGAGACTCTAGTTCACCGATCCGAATCTCGACATTTTCAAAGCGACTGGTCTTAGTATACGCAGCCTCGATCATAGCGGGCTCTCGATCAACACCAATAACGCGATCGATTTGTGGGGCGAGGAGCGCTAAGACCCCTCCTGAACCACAACCGAGATCAGCGACAGTGAGATGGGTAGGAATCATAGAGAGAGCGAGATGAGTGAGCGAATGCTCACCATAGAGCTCTCGTCGTACTTCTTCCCAACGAGCGCCTAGTCGCCCAAAGTAATCTCTACTAGTAGGGCTTCGCTCTCTGATGGTGGCCGCTAGGCGTAGGGAGTCATCAGACCAGCGATCGCTTAGCTCTAGCTCTAGCGCCGACCACAGCGCTTGGTCAGCATCGCTGAGCTCACGGGAAGCGCTGAAGATAACCGTTGTCCCTACTCGTCGATTGACGACCCACCCACTCTCGGTGAGGATCTTGAGGTGTCTGCTGGTTGTCGATTGAGCCCCTTGAGTGATTCGAGTCACCTCTCCTCCACTCAACTCTTCTTGACGGAGTAACTTAAATATCCGAGTTCGACTAGGGTGAATTAGTGCGCTATATCGCTCATGTAGGTCCATTTAGTGACTCCTCTTGATTAATTTTTTAAAAATATTCTCGACTATATCCATTTATCTAGATATATGGAATAAGTAACTTCAATCATTTGTTCTAGCCCTTCTAAGACTCTACTCACTATAAATAAGGAGTGACCTGATGAACGCAATGACTACCGCGACCTTTATGGATACAAACCTCCCTCTCTTCGCCAATCTCCCTCACAAGGTGAACAGCCTCGACGCAGACACCGTCCGTTTTGGTCGTAAAGAGCTCGATCTTGCGCTGCATGAGATGCCGGGCCTCGCAGCGCTCCGTGAAGAGTATGCAGGGCAAAACCCTCTCGCAGGTGCTCGCATCATGGGCTCATTACACATGACTGTTCAAACCGCTGTTCTCATCGAGACCCTCGTTGAGCTTGGCGCCGATGTCCGTTGGGTAAGCTGTAACATCTTCAGCACCCAAGATCATGCCGCTGCGGCTACCGTCGTTGGTCCTAACGGAACTGTAGATAACCTACAGGGTATACCAGTTTACGCATGGAAGGGTGAGACTCTGCCTGAGTACTGGTGGTGTACTATGCAGGCGCTCATGTGGCCTGGACAGAGCGGAGCAAACCTCATCCTCGATGATGGTGGTGACGCGACTCTCCTCGTTCACCTTGGTCATGAGCTAGAGAAGAAAGGCGAGATGCCTGACCCAAGTAGCACTGACAACGAAGAGTTCAAATGTGTACTCAGCGTGCTCCGTGACGTCCGCCTCACTAAGGGCGACAAGTTCTGGACCACTATGGCCAAGGAGATCCGTGGCGTCTCAGAGGAGACTACTACAGGTGTACATCGACTCTATGAGCGTACACAGGACAACACTCTCCTCTTCCCAGCGATTAATGTGAACGACAGCGTAACCAAGTCTAAGTTCGACAACGTCTATGGCTGCCGACACAGTCTCGTCGATGCGATCATGCGCGCTACCGACTTCCTCATTAGCGGCAAGCGAGCTTTGGTCTGTGGCTATGGCGATGTAGGCAAAGGCTCTGTGCAGTCTCTCCAAGGTCAGAACGCTCGAGTCGCGATCACTGAGATCGACCCAATCTGCGCTCTTCAGGCATGTATGATGGGCATTGAAGTGACCACCGTAGAGCAGGCGATCGAGAGTGGCTTTGATATCTTCTGCACCGCGACCGGTAACTTCAACATTATCTCCGCTGACCACATGAGCCGTATGAAGCACAACGCCATCGTCTGTAACATTGGTCACTTCGACAATGAGATCGATATGGCGGGTGTTGAGCAGCTAGTGCGCGAGGGTAAAGTTGAGCACATCAACATCAAGAGCGAGGTTGACGAGTATCGCTTCTTAGACAGCACACATGGCCCGAATAACGGACCTCACAGCGTGATCATTCTCGCTAAGGGACGCTTGGTTAACCTCGGCTGTGCAACAGGTCACCCATCGTTGATTATGTCAGCGAGCTTCACTAACCAGACCATTGCTCAGATCGAGCTTCATAATAGCGCCGAGAGCTACGGCGATAATATGATCCAAAACCCAGAGGGTAAGAAGCCTGAGGTGGTCACCCTCCCCAAGCATCTCGATGAGAAGGTCGCCCTCCTCCATTTGGAGAAGTTTGGCGCACAGCTCACTGCTCTCAGCGATGAGCAAGCGAAGTACATTGGCGTCGCTTCTGAGGGTCCATATAAGCCAGAGCACTACCGCTACTGAGCCGTTAACCCACATCATTAGTGATGAATAAGACCGGCCGAACCTTACGTTTCCCCGCTTGGCGATATGGCCAGAGACTCCTCTGGCATGGCCGTGACCAATGGGGGAGCGTAGAGGTCGTCAAGGGCCCGCTTGGTCGAGGTTTACACTTCGGATCGAGCGCACTCCAAGGACGCATCAACCTCGATTATCCTTGGTATCCAGTCGCCGAATATGCGTTCTCTATGAGCGCTCTCGCGGCCTTACCTTCTCCTCAAAAACGAGTTCATGATCAGAGCTTACCTGAGGTACCGATGGTGTGTCTCCTTGGATTGGGCACTGGGTCGCTCGCTTGGACCTACCACCATCTTATACCGAGAGCACAGCTGACCGCTATCGAGCTACGACCATCGGTGATCGAGGCGGCGACAGCGATGTGTGGTCTCGGCGACCTCTCTTCGCTACAGATCATGAACGGTGACGCGCTCGAGCGGCTGAGTGAGCTCTCTAGTCGTTCACAGACCCTCATCGCGATTGACCTCTTTAACGCTGAGGGCATGGCGCCTTGCTTGATGGCGCCTAAATTTTGGCGAGAGGTTTCCCGAGTGCTTCATCCTTGTGGAGCGATCTGCGTAAACGCTTGGAGCGGAGATCAAGAGCGATATCACAGCATGCTCTCTCTCATTACCGAGCATTTTAGTTCAGCGGGTGATCTCTTGATCATTGACCATGAGGGCTTTGGTAACCTCGTCCTCTTGGTTAGCCCACGATCGCTTAATCGATCTGGGTGTTTAGAGCGAGCGCAAAAGATAGACGAGCGGCTGACCGCGCCACGACTCAAGACGAAGGGTCAGCGGCGCCGTTGGGAGAGAGCAGCAGCGAGCGCAGGTCTAAGCGGAGAGAGCGTCCATGATCGCCTCAAGAGAGCTTTTACCAACGCTGAGCACTGATGGGCTTATGTTAATAAGCATTGCTGCTTTTCTCTACAAATTCAGAGGGAACACCCACGCTTTATCAGTATTCGATCTATCTCTTATACAAGTGATGACACAATGAAGATGTACTCCTTATTTCTCAGATGACTCACTTCTCCCACTCGCTCACCGCTGGGCGAGTGAATTCCAATTTGCGCCCCTACATATCTCTTGAAGTCGTTCTCAACGACTAACACCTCACCTCTTCGAGAGAGAATCTCTATCATATCATCTTTGGAGATATAGCCTTCATTATTGAAGGACACGATCAGATGACTGACGTCTAGATGACGCACAATATCTGACATTGCTTCGGTAATTTTTTTCTTTTGATTGAAGACGCTTCTATGCCCCTTAATATCAACTCGTTTACAGGCGACGCCGTAATACTCAGGCTTGTCCCAAAGGATTAAGCTGTCCCAAATATGGTAGTTCCCCCGATACTTATGTTGATTATAAGGAGGGTCTAGGTAAGCTGCATCAGCAGATAGTGTATGAATCGCCTCTAAAGCATCAGACTGATGGGCTGTCCCTTTACCAAAAACAGATCGCTCTCTCATGTTCGGAATTCTGAGCTTAATATCATTATGAGACCGCTTCGCCCATGCCTTTAGATAGGCCATCTGAATACCGCAAGTTGAGTCTACTCTATCCGCGGCCTCCATAAGAGACACCATCAAGATAGACTTGAGCTCCCAATCAAAGTCTTGACTCTCGATCCACTCTCTTATGGCGTCTACTTTCATGCCATTCTTAGGTTGGAAGAATCTAGACTGCCTACAGAAAGTCTCTGTAAAGTATCCATCTACAGGCTCTAATGTGTTCATCTCATCGATTAGACGAGAGACTCTATCGTAATGGTCAGAGCGATCCGCGGCGACATAACATGTGGCTAAAGCATGCGCGTATGAGTTGAGGTCATTGGAATGAACTTGATAGCCCAAGCCTTTCAGATGATGTCCTACTCTACTAGTCCCAGAGAAGAGGTCGATCACTGATCGAACCTTAGATATCGATTGAAAGGTATCCCCAAGAACACTGAGCAGTGTTTTTTTTGAGCCTAAATACTTAATCATATTGTTTTTTTAATCTAACATTAGCTAAAATAATCAAATGACAGCCGATCAGAGCTCTTTCTCATAAAGAAAAGAGAGGGTAGTTGAAGTGGGGAATCTCAAGGATCAGATATCTTCGGTCTTTAGAGTATCTACAAAAGACAATAGATGAAATGGGGTGATGTAAATATCTCGCGGCGTCATTGTATGCGTCTGAGTTTTTGATCGATGGGTCGTGGTACGATCCATATTTTGATCCACTCTCTGACTTGTTTTCGCCCTGAGGCTGAGGAAGAAATGAAGAGCCCTGCTCGACCAAATGATCATCAATAGTGAGAAGATATAAAGAGCTTGTTCGTATTATAATGATTGTTATATTAAGATCTCATCAGTCACATCACCGCTCAGCGCACAATCTTATGATGAGGTTTGTCAATGACTCGGCATGTGCAGAGGGGACCATGGCTCCATATCGAGTCCTCAGTCTCATCGCAGATTTCGCTAGTGACTTCTTCGCTTTCCATCTCCTAGGAGAGACGACTCGCGAAGCAGAGCTCACCGTTGCGCCAAGCGCTGATGTTAATGTTCGTCAGTAGGCACTTCTAGATCAGCGAGGCGTTCGCCCTACCTGAGTGCTCAGCGGAGACACTCATGACTAAGCACTTCAGCGGTCTTGGCGGTGTGGATACAAGTCATCGCGTCATCGGGGAGCGATCGGCCGACACATTCGCTCAGTTCAGCGCGGTAACGTCTCCGTAAGCGTGTGACCCAGCGTTTGGCGAGGGCGGGATCATGATAACCCATCTCTTGAAGCTCAAGGACGATTAAGCGCTCAAAGATCTCCTCGCATTGGGCTCGAGTAGATTCTCTCTCCTGACAGCCGAGTAGCGAACAGAAGAGAGCGCTGCTTAATAGGACGCCCCGTAGACTGAGCAGTGGTAATGTCAAGAAGAGAGATCGGAGGTGAGTATACTGAGTGTCTTTCATCGGGTGAATCTTACTCTGATCGGAGGAGATGAAGAGGACACCGGTTTTCCTAATTGATCTAAGGCAGGGGTGAATCGAGTACGCAATGCGCAGGCGACGGCTGCGTCTCCAAAACCATCACCCGGATCCTTGACCGCCCTCGCTCGTGAGACGCTCCCATCGGAGCGTACTACGACTTTTAAGATCACTGATTGCTCATAGATATCACGATTCATGGCTTGGCTAGGCCACTCACATCGCCAATTTTTAGCCGAAAGACTTACCCCTCGAGCCTTTGAGGGACCTCTCGATGGAGGAGTCACTTGAGGAGAAACTTCAGCTTCAGCGACATATCCTTTACTCGTCCCTTGAGCGGTACTCACACCACCGGCATAACGTTGGCCTTGACCAGTGATGAATACTGAGTCGGTAAGGTCTACAGGGGCTTTGGGCTGGACGGTAGCGGCAATAATGGTCGCTGTTTCAGCGGGCGCAGGTTTAGTCGGCTCACTCTCAGCTTTAGCTTTAATATTGGTTTTGACTTTGTTTCGTTGGCTCTTGAGTCGGCGTTTTTTTACGCGGTTTCTCACCCTCTTTGGTGGAGAAGGGGGGGGAGGAGGCTCAGGCTCAACCGTTGGAGGCGGCGGAAGTTCAGCAGGAGGAGGAGCGACGACCGGTGAGGGATCTACCTTAATCGGGGCTTGAGCGGCGAGATCATTATGGATAAGAGTCGCCATACGCGCGCCCCAGCTCTCTAGGGAAGGCTCAGTGTGGATCGCGAGCCAAAAGAGGATAGCGTGAACACCCAAGGCGGCGATCCAAGGCCATAAGCGCGACCATTGCAGACCTCTCTTAAGGAGAGGAGCGGTGCCTTCTCTTCCCTGAAATATGACATGAAAGATCGGCTCATCTGTGTCTCGATCACGATGTTGAGGAGAGTGTTGAGGAGAGTCTTGAGGGGGCAATGCTGGCGGTAGGTCGCTCATGGTGACTCCACGGGGAGCGCTCCGAAAGCGATACGAGTCACTCCTGCCCGCTTCAGGGTATCCAAGACCTTGATCACCTGTCGATGAGGTACAGCG
Source organism: uncultured bacterium (assembly GCA_943788935.1). Classification (GTDB taxonomy): domain Bacteria; phylum Myxococcota_A; class Bradymonadia; order UBA7976; family VGTA01; genus CAKZRU01. The sequence continues at coordinate 147,498 of CALSSE010000009.1, forward strand.
CCATCAGCTTGGATCACTGCACGAAGCGTCTCATTGGAGGTGAGTGTCTGCCGAGCTCTATTCTCTAGCTCTGCTACTCCCGCGATGACCGCTCCATTGACCAAAATACTCCCATCCACAGGCAAGAGCACTGAGAAGATCATTTGAACTTCTTGGCCCTCACTGGCGGTAGGGAGATCTAGAGGGACCGCTGGGGTCACCACGATCTTGGCGGTGACGATAAAGACCACTAATAAGACCAAGGTGATATCAACGAGAGGGGTGACATTGATCCCGACAATCATCCCCTTCTTACTAGTGGCTCCTCCCGCCATTAACTCTCTCCTAGAAGAGGGTCATCCTCTTTAGTCATCAAGGGAGTAGAGATAGAGCGTTGCTCGCTCTTATTGTCTGAGCGTTGCTCGCTCTCGAGATAGGCCAAGACGAGGCTAGAGAGTACTTCAGCGCCAGAGAGGATATTCTCTACCTGTCGCTGTAGATAATTATAGGCTGCTACTGCGGGGAGAGCGACGGCGATCCCTACAGCGGTGGCGACTAATGCTTCGGCGATCGCCGACATCACCGCGCCCGAGGCGACTTGACTGGCAGCGCCTGAGCCAGCGTGACCAGCGGCGCTATGTCCTAGCTCTTCAAAGGCTTGAATGACCCCAATCACTGTCCCAAAAAGACCGATAAAGGGAGCGTTATTCCCTAAGGTTCCTAAGAAGGCGAGCCGTCGATCAAGATCTTCCCGTTCGAGCGCAGTTCTGCTCTGGATTGATCTCTGCACTGAGACCGAGCCATGGGTCGCGAGTCGTAACCCCGCCGCGGCGATTCGAGCGGCGACCGTCCCTGAGCTCTCCAGCCACTCTGCAGCTACGACCTGAGCTCTCTGAGCATGGGGTGAGTTACCGGTAGGAAGAGCTGTCAAATGACGGTGTAGACCTTCAGCGAGCCGATGAAGGTCACCTTGAGCGTGTCGATAAAAAACCCATCGCTCAACAGCGACCGCGAAGCTGATCACCGATAGCGCGATGAGCAACCACATCACCCAGCCGGCGCCAGTATCGAGGAAGAGGTGTTTGATCGATTCGACTGTATTATTCATAGAACTCGAGTAGATGTAGAGAGTTTCGCTCATTAAGCATAAACTAAAGGCTTAACAGCGATTTGTGAGTAGCACCCTATACTTGTAAGTGCAAGTAGTTTGCATTTGAAACTCTTGAAGAGATCATGTACAAATAACTATACCATTGTCTACATAAATGAGGTGTGAATAGATGAGCTTAAGTAAAGACGAAGCGAGAGATTGTCTAAAGCGTCATGGTCTACGCTCAACAGGACCTAGAATCGCTGTCTTGAGGACCTTAGCCGATGCGAATTCTCCACTCTCTTACACCGATGTTATTGAGAGTCTTGGAGAGACAGACTGGGATCCTGCTACCGTTTATCGTAACCTTATTAAACTCCGAGATACAGGGATTGCCACCATTGTAAGCCGAGTAGAGGGAATTAGCCGTTACGCGCTGAAGAGTGATGAGACAGATGATCATCAACACCCACACTTTGTCTGTGATAACTGTAGCCGAGTCTCTTGTTTACCGGTAGAAATTAGCGCTTCAATATCGATCGCTGGCCAGTGGGCTGACTCGATCTCTAAGGCGATGATTCAGCTGAGGGGAGAGTGTCCCGACTGCATAAAGCCTAGTATGGGCTAAGCGCGTAACACATTATATTGAGACCTTAACATAAAGAGATCCTCATATAAGGGAGAGTCGAGCTCGTCAAGTACGGCTTATGGGGCTGGAATGACTGAGAAAGAACACTGGCATAAAGCTCTACCTCCCTGCTGATCACATCTTCTTTCGCGCAGTCGATTACAGCTGTTAAGACTATACCAGGCCTGTTGACAACGACCATTAAGATCTTGGCAAAAGTCATCACAGTGTCGATGAGTGACCCACCCTTGTCCAAATATGAAATCAGCGCTGAAGGTACATATTCCTTCGTTTAAGTTATCTTCACAGATGTCGTTTGAGCTGATCTCTCGACATGACCTATTGCTCATGGGAGAGTGGACGCATTGACCCCTCTGATCGCAGGTGCCTCGGCCATTCTCACAGGATTCACCGGGTTTGAATAGAATTTCTGGTTCGATTGAGTTTTGGCAGCCAACGATGTGTTGACACTCTAAATTACCGCTGATCTCTAGTCTAGTCTCAGAAGCCGAGATACAGTATCGGTCGGGGTTATTGACACACTCTCCCTCTCGGCAGAGAGAGCCGTTAGAGATAAATAGACGCTCGACACATGTCCTGTCGTCGATGAGTTCATAACGATTAAGGTCTTCGCAGTTGATTGTTGGGCAGAGGGAGTCATCATCGTTGAAGCTAGACTCACCGGAAGAGGGATCACACTCCTGACAGGGGACCACTCCCTCCTCACAAGTAGTGATCATATCCATCGTAGAGGTCTCCTCATCAGGGGCGAGCGCATCGGAGCTATCAGCCATATTGAGTGGAGGTATCGTCTCTTCAGATGGGTTGAGCATCATATCTACCAATGGAAGAGGTGTATCGAGGAGATCTTCACTCGAACTAGAATCTCCACAGCCACCCTCTGCTTTGAAACAGTCAAATTTTGAGAAGTCTCGGCAGCTCGTCATCATAAAAGTGAAGCAAAGAATATTAGTGATGAGAGCGCTTCTGTTTAATCGATACTTGATTGACCTTTGGTTGGAGGTCATTAAGTTGGCTTTAAACAGGTTCATTCTATGCTCACTCGTTAACGATATCTTATCATTATATGAGAGTGATCTCATGTGTTGCTGTCAAGATAGATCATCGAGTTGACAGATGATTTGGATATTTACCGTTCAAACTTGACAGTTAAAGCCTCTAAGCACTTTTAATCGATCATCTCGTAGCGTGAGTAGCGCGATGAGCTCTCCGGCGGGACTTTGACCGCGACATAGACTTAAGTCATCGGTCGCGGTGAAGCTCTGAGGGAGAGGTAGAGAACGACCCAAACGTATCTCATGAGTCTCCTCAGGGCTGAGAGAGATCAGCGGGACATGGGGGAGAGCTTCTACGAGCGAGAGGAGCTGATCATCGAGAGTTTCGCTGGTCACCGACTCCACAGGCGAAGCGTCAGCGATCTTAAACGAACCGGCCGCTGTCCGTCTCAGCATGGTGAGATGGGCTGAGACTCCTAAGCGGGCGCCAAGATCTGCGGCTAAACTTCGGATATACGTCCCTTTAGAACACTTCACTCGAAGGCGAGCTTTAGGGAGTGGGGTCTCGGTGGTCGCTGGGAGAAAGTCTAAGAGCTCTAGGGTGTGAAATGTGACTGTTCGAGTGGGGACCTCGACGACTTCGCCACGCCTCGCTTTTTCATAGAGTCGCTCTCCATTGACGCGGATCGCTGAAAAAGCAGGAGGGGTCTGCTCCTGCATACCGAGGAAACTCGACAAAGCCTCCTCAACTTGACTAAGGTGGAGAGGGGTGAGCATCGCCAAGTCATCTCGTTGGGTGACCTCTCCCTCAGCGTCATAGCTATCGGTAGCGACCCCAAAGGTGACCTCTGCCTCATAGCTCTTATCGTCGGCGGTGAGATAGGGGACGAGCTTAGTACCTTCACCCACGCAGATCACCATTAATCCTGTGGCCATGGGGTCAAGGGTCCCGGTGTGACCCATCTTTTTGACTTGAGTCGAGCGTCTGAGATCTCTGATGACATCAAAGCTAGAGCAACCTTGAGCTTTATCGATGAGCAGGACTCCGTGAGCGATTCGCCCTGGAGACCGTGTGCGTCTTGATGTCTTACCCATCAGCGATCTAGCCGATCAGTCATCAGCAGGTAGAGCCTTCAGCGGTAGAGCCTTCAGCGGTAGAGCCTTCAGCGGTAGAGCCTTCAGCGGTAGAGCCTTCAGCAGTAGAGCCTTCAGGTGACTCGCTGAGGCGAGATTTGCCGCCGCGATGTGCTACCGCGAAGGCTTCATCCCGCTCTTTTACTTGATTAAGCAGCTCTTCGATGTAAGCCCCTCGCTCTATAGAATCATCATAGTAAAAGGCTAAATCAGGAGTAATTCGAGCGCGAATCTCTTGACCTACTCTTCGTCGGAGGAAGCCCCGAGCTCTGTCTAGACCTTCGCTTATTGTCTGCAGATCTGCCTCATCACCACGAGCGTAGTAATAGACCTTGGCGTGACCTAGGTCAGGACTCACTACTACATCGGTGACGTCGACAGACTTTAACCTTGGATCTTTGACCTCTTTCAAGAGACATTGAGCGATGACCGCACGAACCTGTCCTCCCAATCGATCTCTTCGGTTCTTAGCGCCGCTCATGCTCTCCTCCTTCATCAGCTCAATGAGCGTGACTTTGCGTCATCGACCGAGTCAAAGTCGACCGAGTCAAAGATCGACTTGATTAAGCGCGAGCCTCATCATCGATGCGTCGTCGGATCTCTTTATACTCAATAATCTCGAGCATATCACCCTCTTGTACATCTTTATAGCCATCGATAGCGATACCACACTCATAGCCACTAGAGACCTCTTTAACGTCATCTTTGAAGCGTCTTAGAGTATTGATTGGGCCTTCGTGTACCTGCTCACCATCTCTCATAACTCGAGCATGAGAGTTGCGGTTGACCTTACCATCGAGGACGAAACTACCAGCGATCGAGCCCACCTTTTGGATATGGAAGACTTGACGTACCTGAACTTTACCGAGCTTCTCTACGATGATCTCTGGCTCGAGTAGCCCACTCATGAGATCTTTCACCCGGTCGATAAGCTCATAGATGATCGAATAAGTGGAGACGAAGATATCATTACGCTCAGCGACCTTCTTCGCTTTGTTATCAGCGCCGACATTGAAGCCGAGGATCGTTGCTTCTGAGGCTTGAGCGAGGGTAATATCAGACTCGTTAATGAACCCGATCCCTGAGGTGATGACCTTCACTTCAACCTCATCAGTGCTCAGAGCCTCAACCGAGGCGCGGATCGCTTCGAGTGAGCCTGATACATCAGCTTTAATGATGAGGTTTTGATATTTCTTAATAGTGGTGTTCCAAGGGTCGCTAGGTAGAATAGAGACAGGTTTGTTAGCCTCTTTCGCCTTAACTTCGCGGTTACTCACGATACGCTTTGCGTCTCGCTCGTTCTTTACGAGGTAGAATTCTTCCCCTGCAGCGGGCACACCATTGAGACCGGCGAGCTCTACTGGGGTTGAAGGTCCTGCTTCCTTAATGGACTCACCGATATGATTACTCATCATCCTCACTCGACCATAATTTTGGCCGACGAGCATGTAGTCACCTTTTTTGAGTGTTCCCTCTTGAACAAGGACAGTGACTACAGAACCACGCCCTTTATCTACTCGAGCTTCGACGACTCGCCCATAAGCAGGCTTTGTCTGGTTAGCTTTGAGATCAAGAACTTCTGCTTGTAGGGCGAGATTCTCTAATAGCTCGTCTACTCCATCACCTTGTAAGGCGCTGATATTGACGAACATCGTATCTCCACCCCACTCTTCAGGGATCACTTCATGTCCAGAGAGCTCTTGGCGAATACGGTCGAGATTAATCCCTTGCTTGTCACATTTATTGACAGCTACGATGATCGGGACCCCAGCGGCCTTAGCGTGATTAATCGATTCTACAGTCTGTGGCATGACGCCGTCATCAGCTGCGACGACTAAGACGATCAGATCAGTGACCGAGGCTCCGCGAGCGCGCATCGCCGAGAAGGCAGCGTGACCAGGGGTATCTAAGAAGACGACAGGACCATTCTCGGTGATTACTTTATAAGCACCAATATGCTGAGTGATTCCCCCTGCCTCACCTGAAGCGACATTCGCTTCTCGGATTCGGTCTAGCAGAGTAGTTTTACCATGATCGACGTGACCCATAATGGTGACTACAGGAGCACGTAGAATAGCGTTTGGATCCTCGGGGGTATCATCTTCATTAGCAGATTCTACCGGACCTGAGAGAAGTTCTTGCTCGTCAAAAGTGACGTTCTTTGCTTCGAACTTAAATTCAGGTGCGATGAGCTCAATGGTGGCGAAGTCGAGCTGTTGGTTAATCGTCGCCATGACTCCGAGGTCCATCAGCTTACGAATAACTTCCGCTGACTTAGCTCCCATAGTCTTACTCAGTTCACCGACGCTCATGGTCTCATCGACTCGTACGACTCGTTTATGAGCTGCAGGCGTGGTGAGGACGATCTTTGAACCTTTACGACCCTTGGAGCGGCGTCGGGCCCGATGATGATTGTAGCGGCTGCTGCCGTATATATCATTCTGGTGGACTTCTTGACGACGTCGAGAGGCTCTTTGAGAACGCTGCTTATCGTTAACATCTTCCGGTTTAGGAGTAATCCGGATGCGTCGCCGACCCTCTTTGTTTGGATTGGCTGCGTCCACGGGGACTTGCGGAGCAACCGGGGTAGCCCCAGCATCTGCACGAGGTGGCCTTGGAGAGCGTGTACGCGGAGCTCCTGCTCCACGGTCTGGACGCTCACCACGGGCACCACGAGGAGCACCACCACGGCCTGTTCTCGCTTGCAATTGCTCTAGGGAGATACTTCGGCCAGTCATTGTCGCCATTTGGCTCTCACCGGACTCACCGGGTCGTTTGACGACGATTTCTCGCTTTGTAGAGCGGACAGGCTTGACAACCTCAGCGGTCACAGGCTCTTCAGCGGTTACCTCGGGGCTGGCTTCGCTCTTGGCGGCCACACCTTCAGCGGGCGCAAGCTCAGGACTCACCTCGCTCTTGGCGGGCGCAGTCTCAGGACTTGCCTCACCCTTGGCAGGTGTCGCCTCAGCAGTCGAGGTTTCAACGCTTGCGGGGCGCAGGCTCTCCTCATCGCTCTCTGCTTTGGTATCAACCGCTTGCGGGTGATCTACATTAGTCGCCGAGCTTTGCTCGGAAACGTCAGCAGAGCTCGGAGTTGTGGCGTTAGAGGTACTCTCCGTCGACTCTTGAGCATTACTCTCTGCTGATTCACTGAGGGTCGCTGCCATTTCAGCGCTTGAAGCCTCAGCATCCTCTTTCATAGAGGTAGCTTGAGCTTCGCGAACGCGTGCCTTATGCTCCTCTGCTGATTTAAGGATCTTCTTTAGGTGACGAGATGTAACCTCGGTATTGGGACTTTTAATCACGTTAATCTTAGCTGACTTGGCGATCTCAACGATCGTCTCATAATCAACTCCAAGATCACGCATGATCGCGAAGACTGTTTTTTTGTCGCTCATGCCTACTCCCACCCTCTCATAAAAAGAAACAAACACACGAGGGTGATTCAACGGTTATGGTTGCGATGTTGGAACTACTTTTATCACGGCGAACTTGCAACTAAAACTTGAGATATCCGAAGAATTTCAAGTGACAACTGCTGAGACATCTCTCTCTCGGTGATCCCGATAGCCACCCGATGAGCTTTACCAATCAGCGCTCCAAGAGCGTTTCCGGTCCAAAGTTCACCAAGGCTATCTATCCATGATTTATGCACTTTATTGAATTCGGTCGAGATCTTGAACTCTGCGGGCACATAGGGCGCCTGAGCGATCAATGTGTGATCCTGATGACGGAAAGTCCGAGTTAAATTTTCTTTGGTCTGGTCGCTCATATCAGAGGCTAAAACAAGCAACAAGACTTGCTCATGAGATCGCTCAAACATGTTAAGACCTGAGATCAACTCTCCTCGACGACGCGCCAAGCTGATCAAATTGGAAATCTTGAGTAGCTGAGCGTTGACTATAATGTGTGTCAGGCTGAGCTCATCAGGTAAGATCACTGGTCTTTTGAAGGAGGCATTAAAGCTCTTCCGTTTTTGGGCTAGCTCAAGACAAGACTTGGAGTAGCAGAGATGAGCTCCTCTCCCCGGTGCCTTAAGATGGGGATCAAGCCAAGCATGCCCTTTATCATCAATAACAAAACGTAAGAGCTCATCTCTTGGTGCTCGCTCTCGACAGGCACAACATTGACGAGTCCCCTTATCTTGAGGAGTTTTACTTCGGGGGGCTCTACGTCTCTTCAATCTATCTATCACCTTAAACGCCATCACCTTAGGCGTTGCTATCCGTGACGCTCTCTCAGAGTGAGCGTCTATGTTTAATCTACGATCTCATCTGACCTCGAGCGAATGATCGCTCAGAGAGACTTGATGGCATTAAAAACTCGGCGAGCTTGATCTTGAGTGAGCGCAAACTCAGCGCTAATCTCGGTGACGCTCAAACGGCTTAAGTCATTAATTCCTATTGACTTGGACTTGGCGATTTGATGAAGGTCTGCGGTCAAGATATGATGATTTCTAGGCCAACGACGATTAGTGGTACGAGCGGATTGACTCGCCTCTTCTTCAAGCCGGTAATACTCACTCGCGACATCAATGATGACTTGTGCCTCTTCAACGTTAACACCAGGTAGCTCGGCAAGCTCTTCAGCAGAAGACTCATGGAACTGATCGAGAGAGCGGAAGTTGTTCTTGTTCCAGATGATCTCAAGTATCTCTTCGTTTACGTCCTCATGGGCGGCGAGTTGACTAAAGACCATCCTCTCTCGCTCCATCATCTTGCTCTCACCATAGATATTGAGCGTCCATCCCGTAAGCATACTCGCGAGTCGAACATTCTTTCCATGTCGGCCGATGGCCTTACTTGTCTGATCATCAGGGACGGTGACGTCCATGGTGTTTTTAGCAGAGTCGATGAGGATACGAGAGACCTGAGCAGGCTGAAGCGCCTTACACACATAGATATAGTCCTCAGAAGAGTAAGGAACGATCTCTATCTTATCGCCACCGATTTCGGCCTCAACAAGTTTTACTCGACTTCCATTAGGTCCAATACAGGCACCGGCGGGGTCTACATTTGGATCTTTGCTAGAGACTGAGATCTTGACCCCTCTGCTCTCTCCAAAGATCCGAGCGACATGTTTAATCTCCACGATCCCGTGATAGATCTCGGGTACATTCTGCTCAAATAGCTTACGGATAAAGTTTTCATGACGCTGGGAGACCTTAATGGAGGTCGTCTTCTTATCGGTCTCTTTACGAACTTCGGTGATCACGCAGCGGATCTGTTTACCGAGTCGATATGTCTCATGGGGGATCTGTTGATCACGAGGCAAGGTCGCCTCGACGGTCTGCTCTTGGTCAGAGGTCTGCAGAGCGACGATGATATTTCCGCCTCTTTCAAAGCGACGGATCTCACAGGATTCGATCTCTTCGCGACCTTGGAAGTCCTCAAAGATCTTGTCTCGTTCGGCCTCTTTAAGTTTTTCTCTTAGAGCGCTCTTCGCTGCTTGAGCAGCAATGCGACCGAAACCTTGATTACGATGATCGAGGAGCAGGAGGTCCCCAAAACGCTCAGTGTATCGTTGAGACTGCTCTCTCTCCTCGGCTAGGCGAAGTTCGACTTCTCTGATCGCGCTATCTATCGCGTCTCGCTCAGGTCCTTTTTTACCACGCCGCTCTGATTTGAGGTTGGCGAGTTGACGACCGAGGAGCTCACTCTTATAGAGGATAGGGAGTCGGATATATTGGCCCACTTGTAGATCGAGGGCATATTCGTTACGCGCTACCTCAACGTCAAGTTGGTTCTCAGAGTAGATGAGGGTCAGGCGCTGAATCTCATTTTTTCTATTCTCGCTCTGTCCGCTGTGAAGTGACTCATACTCTGGTTCTTCAATCTCATCGTCATCATCACTGATGATACGCATAACGTGAGCGAGTGTAACTTCTCCACGTTCTTCATCAAAGATCGCTTCGATCGCTTTGTTGATACCAAAGACCTTCTTGGCGGCCTTTAGCATAGCGGTCTCGAGCGCTTCATGGAGACGCTCTTGAGTGATGCCTTTGTCTTTGGCGACTTGGGCGATGAGCTGTCGTAGGTCGAATGCGTTCATCTTCGCTCCATATGGTGTAAAGGATCTGTTTGGATCGTTAGTGGGTCATTTAAGGGGGGGATAGACGGTGGGATGCGTTCAGCGATCTTCACTGTGCTTATCTTTAACTTTTGACGCCTCTTTTTGGGCATCACGACGAGTTCTGAAAATAGCTCTGATCTCATCATCACTGTAGTGAAGACGAGCTCTCAAGATAAGTGCTAGCGGAACTTGATGCTCTCCGTCATCACAGGCGATCTTTACATCAGCCTCACCATCTACAGCGCCGCTGACGACCTCGATGACTTTACCTTGGAATTTTCTCCGCCCCCTCAAAGGGCTGAGCAAGCGGAGCTTCACAGGGTGTTGTTGGTGAGCCTGAAAGTCAGCATCAGACATCAGTGGTCGCTCTACACCGGGAGAGGAGACTCTCAGGTCATAAGTCTCGGGAATAGGGTCTTCTACATCGAGTACCGCTGAGATCTCTGGGCTCACCTCTCCACATTGGTCGAGCGTAATGCCATCTTTATGATCGAGATACACCCAAAGAATAGTCCGTCGACCCTCTTGACTGCGCTCTAAACCTATAAGCTGTAAGCCCGAAGCCTCAACAACGGGCATGATCGCCTCCATGGCTCGGGCGATGTTTGGTTGCCTGAGGGCACCAATATACACAGGTTTAGACATTTAGGACGCTCAACTTAATCTGTAATAGAGGGTGAGGAGATGGTCACGAATGATCACTTAACAAGCGAGTCAAAGATTGAGCAGAGACATAAAAAAAGGTTCTTCTCAGCGAAGAACCTCACCTTACAACTCGCTGTTTGGCAGAACAAAGCCGACCAAATACTAAGCAGTCATTATCATCAAAGGCTTATAAATACAAGTGCTTTATTTCCGTTAACCGATGGCTAGCGCGAAGCCAACTTATAGACTTTTAAGTCATCAAATTGAGTATGTGCAGACCAGTTGTTAAACCCAAAGTAACGACCATTGATGAAGTTATGATCTCGGTAGCTCAAGGTGAAAACCCCGTCGATATACCAATCGATGCGTTGACCTCGTCTTTCTATTACCCAAACTTGTGGTTTATTTGCGGGAATACACTTTTTGCGTGGGGTTCGCTGACACCGATAATCATCATGCCGATCTTCTCCGTGTTCATCTTGCCGAGCGATCGCTCTCACGGTATTCTTCCAGCCTCCATTGATGAGGATGTATCCGCTTTGATGGTGTATACCATCTCCAAGGAACTCACATTTTACGTCACCTTCCTCAGTCAGCGCGGTCGCTACAAAGCTGACTCGTACATCTCCTTCAGGAAGAGCAGTCTTCATCCATAAGGCTGCGTTATGAACCTCTTGAGCATGTAACTTTCCATCAAGGACTCGCCAAGCCGCTGTCTCAGGCGAGCCCGCTTTATGGCCTAAGTCAGGCTCTGCTTGGGAAAACCTCTCTAATGATCTCTGCGCTTCAAAATCTTCAGAGAAGACGAGTCGGTCTTCTGGTGATAGCGGAGGGAGAGACTGGTCTCCTCGAGAGTCGATGCCAAAGGCGATGACTAAGAGAGAGGAGGAGAGGCAGAGGAATAAAATAGACATGGGTCTCATATTGATCACACTAATAATGGGGCTAGTGACGCGCTGCGAGAGGACTCATGACACGCTGCGAGAGGACGAATACACTACTAGGGAGCGAGCGGTGTGCTGTGAGAAGTATAGAGAGCGGCTAGAGCTTAAATGGGAAGATCATCATGACTCAGAAGCGCATGACTCAGAAGCGCATGACTCAGAAGCGCATGACTCAGAAGCGCATGACTCAGAAGCTCATGACTCAGAAGACTTGAGCTCACCTTCAATCATGTCTTCTACTTCATCGACGCTCACTTTAAAAGTGGGCGTCGGTGTAGGTGGGAGATCTCTCACAAAGCGCGGAAGTAGCTCTAGTGGAGTATTAACCTCATCGGTCGCAGGGCTACTATCGATCAGCTTTTGAGCTTGTTCTGTCCACTCTGTATGAATGTCATCTCCTGCCGAGGCAGGGAGGAAGTTGAGGAAAAGCTCTTGAAGCATGCCCAGTGATCGCTGGAGTTTCTTGATCTTGCGTTGGTTAAAGAGCGCTAGACCCCACATAATTCTTGATGAGATATCAGGAGCGGTCGCCATCATCGCGTGAAGGTTATCTCGACGCCAACAGAAGAGAAGACTAGGGGTATTGGCGATCACATTGATCGTAATAGGGGCGTTGACGAGCAGTCTCTCTTCACCAATGGTCCCTCCTACGGAGAGCTGGCCAATCTCTCGGTCATCGTTCTCGAGGCGAAGCTCCCCACGATAGAGAAAATATAAAGAATCATCTTCATCACCGATTAAGTGCAACGCTGCGTTGGACTCTAAGGAGATAATCTCACTAGCGGCGACAAAAGCCTCGAGCGTTTTTTGGTCGAGCAGGCCGAAGAGTGGAGATATCTTGAGTAAGTTAATGGGGAGCTCAGCCATCTCAGCGCTCGCGAGTCGAGGCTCTATGGGAGTACGATCGAGAGAGAGCGGTGGGATGGGTGGCGGAGCATGGTCGCTGTTCTCTAAGTCAGAGAGCGAAGCGAGTCCCTCGTCTGTGGCGCCAGCGAGGCTCTCTTCTGCCTCGATCTCATCGATGTCATCAAGATCAAGCGCTTCGTTGTTCGTTGATTTAGGGATCGGAGGGAGCATCCCAAAGCTGGTGCTCATCTGAGGCCCCTCTACCCCATCGACTCGAACGACGATCGCGGTGATATTATCTTTCCCACCGGCGTTATTAGCGAAGTCAATGAGCTCTTGAGGGATCTTCTTGACGTCTTCACCTTTTAGGAAGTGAAGAGCGGTAGAGTCTTGAACATCATCTAGATAACCACTGAGACCATCACTGCACAACAGATAGTTATCACCCGCTTGGACTTCAAAGTCGAAGGTATCGACTTCCACAGAAGGATGGACGCCTACCGCTCGAGTGACCGCGTTCTTGTAAGGGCTATTGAAGGCCTCATCAGGTTTAATTCGTCCGCTCTTAATAAGTTCATTGACGACAGTATGATCTTCGGTGACTTGGCTGAGTTTTCCTTGTCGAGTCCGATAGATGCGGCTGTCACCAACATGACCAACAAAGGCTCGATTACGAGAGAGCAACAAGAGCGAGAGCGTCGTCCCCATCCCATGACGCTCGCTGTCTTCTTGGGCGCATTGATAAACGCTGTGACAGGCGGTGGAGATCGCTTGGTCGATAAGAGTGAGGACTGTTTGTCGCTGAAGGACGCTTCCTGACTTCTTGAAGCCTTCTATCACCTCTCGTTGACTTTTTAGCGCCTCACGAACCTCATGGACAGCGACTGATGAGGCGATCTCTCCAGCGGCGTGGCCTCCCATTCCATCGGCGACCACGAAGAGGCTTAAGTTAGGATCAACGAGGTAGTTATCTTCGTTATGATCACGAGTGAGACCGACGTCTGTCGCTGCCCAAAATTGTACTTGCATAGATGGTCACTCACTCCATGCTTCGGCATGAGGAAGTCTCCTCACAGAGGAGGTTAGCTTTATCCTTTTATATACATTAAATGCCTTATTTCTCAAGGGGGAGTCAGTAAGAAATCAACGGAATCCCATTTTTCTTCAGCGATGATCTTTATCCACATATCCCTAAGGCTGAGGTGGAAGTGACGTATCTTTTCCAAAGAACGTCGATCTCCATCATGCTCAAGTGCATTGATCCATCGAGCAGACATCTCGTGATGAAGTGCCCATGAGTAAGCACTGTCCTCATCAATGATTAAGTAATGAGGGGCATCACTTCTTCGAACTGAAGACTCTTTATGGTGGGTTAAGCGAGCATCGCTGAGGAGTAGCTGTTTATAGATTTTAAGCCGCTGCTCCTCTAACACGCTAATATCCCATGAGCGTTGAGCGAGTTGAGGAGAGAGGTACGTGGTAAATAAACTTGATGAGGATCCAGGGAGTGAGAGTCGAGGCCAAAGCTGAGGGGTCATATCGATCGGCCGTTCAACCTCAAAGCGAGCACCGCTCAATATCAGACTCTCTGTCTCATGGATGGTTGTCAATGTGAGCGGACGCGAGTGGCTTTGTAAACGTTTTAGAGCCCAAGGTAGCCTTCGGTGTCCTCTAAAAATGAGGTGAAGGTCAGGGCGCCACCCTTCGGTGATTAATAAGCCGACGCTCACGAAATGAGTGGCGTAGAAGCTCGTCCAGAGACTTCCGTTGAGGGGGACTTCTGAGGTGATCGCTCTCCCCCATTGGGCAGCTCCACGGCTCTGTGGAGGTCTACTATTGGGGTGTTGAGAGATGACCCCGGTGAGAGCTAAACTTAAAATAATTACGCCGCCCCAGCGCCCAAGTGAGAGCGCAGAGAGGTAGAGTAAGTATAGTGCTCCCGGTGCGGCAGCCGCCATATAACCACTAAAGTCAGGGTTCGCTTCAGAGAAGGGGTAGGTAAGTTTGGTGAGAGCGATCAAGAGGGTCGCGAGAGCGAGAGTTGGCCCCCATGATCGCTCGATATGGTCACCAACCTTTATAGGGCGGGCGGGCGCTGAGCTGATCCACCTGCTGAGCGGGGCGGTACGCGCCCAAGTGACCAAGCCTAAGGAGAGCGACACTAAGAGAGCGAGGCTGATCAGCGCACCGACTTGGCTCATGCCATAGGCGACGAGACGAATGATATTATCGAGGAAGCTGACTTCACTCGCGCGTTGGTTCACTTGAATTTGCCAAACCTTAGCGCTTATGGTCTCCCAGAGTGACCCCCAGCTATCGATCCATCCCCAACCGCTTATGCCTCCAGCTTGACCTCTGAGCCAAAGATAAACATAGAGAGAGGCCCCTCCTGCGAAACAGGCTAAACTCCATCCCCACACTCGGCGAGGCAGCTGAAGCGTGAAGAGGTGAGGGAGGAGGGCTATTCCCAGAGCGGCGGTGAGTAAGGTGTGGTTCGCTGATAATAGGCCGAGAGAGAGGGCAGCGATGAGATAAGCTCTTTGGTCATGTGTTCGATGAGCATGAAATAGAGCGCTCCACACTACCGTGGTGAGGGCCCATTGCGGCGCATATACCTCAGCTCGGGTGACTTGAAGCCAGACCATGGGTAGACCAATGGCGGTGAGGGCACCCACCAAGGCTGACATGCGAGCGATCTTCTGTGGAATGAGGGAGGGAGTGAGCTTCAGAAAGCCGAGATAGCTGGCTCCAATCCCAAGCGCCCCCCATAAGCTACTCGCTAGATGTCCCCGCTCGGCGGCGTCAAACCACGGGAAGAGCTGACTGATATGAATACTGAGCAAGGTCAATGGATGACCGGGCGGATGGGCGACCGCGAGAGTTCTACCCGCAGAGATGAATTCACTCGTATCATGCCAATGGAGGCCGATGAGCACCTCAGGATAGACCCAACACCACCCTAAGAGAGCGATGAGACAGGCGAGCCATGAGTCTAGCCATGAGTCGGTATGGTTCATATTGGGGGGGGGAGAAGAAGACATGGAAGCTCACCGTGAGTCTATCAAAGGGTGGGCATCTGCCGTATAATTCAGCGTCCAATCCCACCATGAACCATCATAGTTCATGGCCTCATCAAAGCCCGCTTCATGGAGGGCGAGATAGATAAATGCTGAGCGAACCCCTCCGGTACAATAAGTAAAGACAGGTTGGTTCTCTAGTACTCCTAAACGTAAAAATATCGCCTTCAACTCTTGAGAAGAACGAAGATGATGATCAGCGGTGAGTAGCGATCGCCAAGGCAGGTGAACGCTCTCTTTGAGATGTCCACCATAGCTCGATCCATAAGGAGTCTCTCCTTCAAACTCTCGCCTAGATCTAGCGTCGATAGAGAGGTGACCCGTAGAGACCAACCGCGCTGCTTTCTCTGTGTCAA
Source organism: uncultured bacterium (assembly GCA_943788935.1). Classification (GTDB taxonomy): domain Bacteria; phylum Myxococcota_A; class Bradymonadia; order UBA7976; family VGTA01; genus CAKZRU01. Next base: position 163,285 of record CALSSE010000009.1, read on the forward strand.
CTCTCAGCTCAGGTCGAGGTTGAACCTCCCATGAAGAAGGAACGATAGTCGGAGTTCGTCCCCAACTTGTTTGGACCTGAGCTGATTTGAGCGCAGCCCATCCCCCTTCTACAACATAGACATTCTTATGCCCGAGGTACTCAAGGAGCCATAGCATTCTAGCTTCTTCTCCCCAGCCTCGCTCCCACTCTCCGTAGATGATGATCTGTTGCTCAGGGCTCAGCCCTAAGGCTCTTACTCTTTTTTGGAGGGCACCTTGAGGGATCAATACCCCAGATCTTGATTCGACCGTAAAATCTCTCCATGGGGTATGTAGAGCCCCTCGAGCGCGTGACCAATAATACTTAGGAGACAGATCTCTAGCGTCTAGTAAACTAAGCTGTGGACGATGAGTTTGACCCACAGATCTCCTCTCAGCTTTGTTTATGATGGCCACAGCCTGAGCGGCGCTTATCACTCGCTTGAACGCTCGATGATCAGCGCTTTGATGTCCGCTGGATCGTTCAACAGTGGGTGATGATACGGATCTTCCCTCCACTTGATGAACGTTACTCATCGTCAGCGCTAGAGTGAAGAGAGCTGAGGAGAGCCAAGAGAGCTGAGGAGAGCCAAGAGAGCCAAGAGAGCTGAAGACTGAACGGGTAATGACACATAAAAGAGTGGTGAAGAGTGATCGTTCAGCGCTGAGAGCCATAGACTGTCTCATAGATGAGCTCAGGCTCATCACAGGGCGTCGCTGAGTATTCAAAAGCGCTCAGCAACTTATGCTTGGCTTCTTCTAGGCCACGGTCAGCGTGATGGATCCACAGGAGCGGCTCGCCACTCTCCACTTGGTCACCAACCTTGGCGACGAGCTCAATGCCTACTCTAGGGTCAACGCGCTCTTCTTTGACTTGACGACCGGCGCCCAGCAAGACCGCCGCATCACCGACTTGCCTAGCATCTAATACCGAAACATAGCCTGATTGAGGAGCGAGAAGAGGAACGCGATGAGGGGCGGTCGGAAGCAGAGAGGTATCTTTGACCATCCCTAGATCACCGTGCTGAGACTTGACCATCTTATAGAAGTACTCAAGCGCTGCGCCGCTCTCTAGTCGCTCTCTAGCTAAGTCGCGAGGTAAGCCGACCATCTCTAGAAGCTCTTCAGCGAGCTTGAGCGTGAGGTTGACACAGTCTTGAGGACCTGCTCCGCTCAAAATATCAATCGATTCTCTCACCTCGAGAGCGTTACCGACCATGAAGCCTAGCGGTTGATCCATCTGAGTGAGTATGGCTCTTACTGATCGCCCCATCCCTTCACCGAGAGCGATACAGGTCTCAGCTAGGGTCCGCCCATCTTCTAAAGAGCGCATAAAGGCTCCTCGTCCGACCTTGACATCCAAGATGAGATGCTCGGTGCCCTCAGCTATTTTCTTAGACATAATCGAGCTAGCGATGAGCGGGATAGAGGGGACTGTGCCGGTGACATCACGCAAAGAATAAAGTTCCCGGTCGATCGGCGCGACATCTTCTGTTTGACCGATCATGCCTACATTCACTGAGCGTAGTAATCGCTCTAGTTCTTGAGGGGGGATCCGAGTCTGAAATCCTTTAATGCTCTCTAGTTTATCGAGAGTCCCCCCAGTGTGTCCTAAGCCACGACCGCTCATCATGGGGACCATGAGGTCACAAGAGGCTAAGAGCGGAGCGAGAGGAAGGCTGATCTTATCACCCACCCCTCCGGTGCTGTGCTTGTCCACTTTAGGGAGAGGGAGGTGACTTAAGTCAAGAGACTGTCCGCTGTCTACCATCTCTCGTGTCCAATTGACTAGTTCCTCGGTCTTCATCCCCTTGAAATAAATCGCCATCAAGAGAGCGCTCATCTGATATTCGGGAACGTCCCCATCTAAAAAGGATCGAAAAAGCTCCCTAATCTCTTCTCGCTCAAGTGAGCCTCCCTCTCTCTTCTTTATGATCGTTTCGACTGCGCGAACCATCGCAACACCTCTCTATATCTCTACCCACTGTAAGGGTGTGTGTGACATGAACACTCATTGATGTGAGATGTTTTGCTCTCACTGTCTCTTAGGATATGAATAGGCTCACTGCAGGCCGTTGACTGAGCCTCCTCTTTAGACGCTAGAGGAGGGTCACTCTTAAGAGTGAAACCAGTAGACCGGTAATTCGGTACTCTATAGCTCGCCCGACCCTGCACCCTCTTGTCCAAAGTCACTGATCGGTTCCGCCTCTGAGGGAGTATTAGTGTGTGGCTCAGCGCTGACCTCTTTAGGCGCACCGCTGCTTAATACTGCCCCAGGGCTATTTGTCTCATCTGCATCTTCTTCTTCATCAAAGATGAAATCGATCTTATCAGGACCCTTAGAGATACGCTCTTCAAGTTCATCTCCCTCGGGGGGGATAGGGACAGGAGTTCTCCCAGGCGCCTGAGATTCAGAGGTCGCTGGTGAAGGAGGGACTGAGGATACAGCTGAGAGAGAGAGGTCATAGTCTTCTTCACCCCTTTCGTATACTCCGTCTTCATCGCTGACACTCTGAGCTGAGATCTCTTGGGGGATCTCAAATTCTTCATTCTCGACCTCAGCATCTGCTGCCGATATGGAGGAGTGATGATCATCATATTCAGGGATAACTAGATCGATGTCCTTGTTAACAAGCTCGTTCGTAGACTCATTAATAACTTCGTTGATAGAGGCGGTCTCTGCCTGTGAAGAGGTGAGCGCTCCGCTGTTTGCGCCCATTAAGATCACTTGAGGAACCTCGAGCTCAACATGATGCATATGCTCAAGGAAACGTTGAGCGATCTCTAAGCTCTGTCCGATTTTTTGGCTGAGCTGAGAGAACTGACTCACTTGAGCGTTAAGCTCGATAACCTGATGGTTAAGTCGTTCACGGCTCTCTCGCTCCATACTGAGCTCCCTAGATGACCTCTGACGGTAGCGCTTAAGTTCATCATCGAGAGTATTAGCGCGCTCACGCTCAAAGGAGAGGTCTTCATGCAGAGTCGCCAGAGATTCATCTCGCTTGCGAATCTCTTCGATGTGGGTCTTAGTCTCAGTCTTTAGATCGCTGACCTCACTCTCTCGAAGACCCTGTGTCTCATCGAGACTCTCCTGAAGTGACTCTAGCTTAGCGTTGAGCTCTTCTTGAGTCTCCACGTGGCCGAGGACCTCATCCTGTACAGCGGAGAGCTGCTCTTGAGTCAAGTTGAGGGTATCAGAGAGGTCTTGGATTTGCTCTTCAAGAGTGCTGCGCTCGTCATCAAACTGTTTGATATCTTGGCTCTGAACCGAGAATTGGGTACGCAAGTCAGCGAGCTCAGCCTCTACGTTAGCCTTTTCGTTGGTGAGAGAGTCAAAGTGGTCATCACGTTGGTTGAGCTCTTCTTCCAACTCTTGCAGCTTATCGCTCTGCTTCAGATGCTCTTCTTCTACGAGGGAGAAGGCGGCGTCACGCTCGGCGAGAGTCTCTTGGGCGAGCTTAAGTTGATCGGTGGTTTCTCGATGCTCTCCGCTGAGAGATTGATGCTCTTCTTGTAGTTCATCGAGCTCACCTCGAGCTCTCTTGAAGCCCTCTCTCTCTTGATCGAGAGTTTGACTAAGCGCGTTGAATCGAGCGGCTTCTTCACGGAGCAGCTCTTCACGATCTCCGACTTGTTCTTGTTGAGTGTTGAGCTGTTCATTGAGCTGATTGATTTGAGTCGTGAGATTTACTTGAGCTTGCTCATGATCGCGAACTTGACCCTGAACGCCCTCTAGCTGCTGGGTAAATTCTTCTTGAGCATCTATGCCTAGGCGACGTTGGTCAGCGACCTCACGCTGAAGCTCGACATTTTGCTCACGCTCTTGATCATAACGAACCTGAAGCGAGTCATAGTCTCTCTGTACTTGAGAGAGCTTAACCCGGATTTCATTGAGCTCTAAGATGCTGCGCCTCGCCTGCTCATCGTTCGCTCCAATGTTTCTATCTAGATGAGCGAGTTTTGTCTCTAGATCCTCTTCTCGTGATTGAGCTTCATCAAGCGCCAAGCGATGCTCACGCTCAAGCTCTTCGATACGCTCTTCAAAGTCTTCGGTCGCTGTGTGAAGTCGATCAGCGAGCTCACTCTTGAGGGATTCGACTTCTTCGCTCTTTTGAACTTCGAGTTCACCTTTTAGAGAGGAGCGTTCAGCGTTGAGCGTTGACTCTAGCGTGCTTACGTTCTCTTCATAGTGGGCGATGGTCTCTTCGAGCTTGGTCTGGAATGACTTGTCCGCTCTCTCTAGGTCTAGCTCTGAGCGCTGTTTAATCTCGCTGAGAGCTGACTCCAAGCGACTGACTTCAGCTTGACTCTGAGTCACCTCTGATTGAGAAGAGACTTGGAGGTTTTCGAGTTGTTCGGCCAACCGCTGAGATTCACGCTCCGCCTGCTGACGAGTGAAACGCTCATTCTCTAAGCTATGGTTTGTTCGTCGCTGTTGAGTCTCGGCGACTCGGAGCTGCTCTTGCAGCTCAGTGACCATTCCATTGCTATCAACAAGATCCCCTTTGGTTCGGGTGAATCTTTTAGAGAGATCAGACAGCTTGTCCTCTGCCTCTATTAATTCTCTCTGAGCACCACGTTCACTGGTATGTACGCGCTCTAGCTGTTCTTTAAGGGAGGAGATCTCCCGCTGAAGCGCCTCGACCTCTGTTTGGAGTTGATTGCGCTCGTTTATGATGTTCGCCTCGTCCTGGCTGGGGCTCATAGCACTCTCTTTAGTAAACTCTTGATGAGATGATGGAGACCACGTCGCGTCTTGGCTTGTCGTGATGATCTAATTGAATAGGGCTAAGCGAGGACATCATTGTAAATACGAGTCATCGCTTATGAATAGTACGGGTCGCTCACTGCTGCTAAACAGCATTAGAGGGGTGTGACTAATAAAAATATGATCACTCCTCTACGAACTTGTAAACGTTTTTATGTTAAAGTCTCGCTCAGTTCAAGTATTTAGCGACATCATCTCATCAAAATGCGATGAACTTGCGAAATCGTCTTTTGGGATTTATGCTCCCGCATTCTCATTATTTAATTTTTTTAGGGGGACACGCTTTATGGCTGAACAGTTTATCTACCACATGAGAGATCTCAAAAAAGTCTATTCTGGCGGTAAAGAGGTCTTAAAAGGGATTCATCTCTCTTTCTATCCCGGTGCCAAAATTGGAGTGATCGGAGGTAATGGTTCAGGTAAGTCTACTTTACTGAGAGTGATGGCTGGGCAGGACCAAGATTTTGTCGGTGAGGCGTGGTTGGCGGATGGCTTTACAGTAGGTTATTTACCACAGGAGCCAGTTCTCAATGAAGAGAAGGATGTCCTCGGTAACGTCAAAGAAGCGGTACAGGGGACTCAAGACCTCCTCGATGAATTTGAAGAGATCAGCATGAAGATGGGGGAGCCGATGAGCGATGATGAGCTAAACGCGCTCTTCGATCGACAAGGAGCGCTTCAGGATAAGATAGACGCTGTAGATGCGTGGACCCTCGACAGCCAATTGGAAGTAGCGATGGACGCGCTGCGACTCCCACCAAGTGACGCTGATGTTAAGATCTTAAGCGGTGGTGAGAAGAGACGAGTGGCGATTTGTAAGCTATTATTGCAAAAACCAGATCTCCTCCTCTTAGATGAACCGACAAACCACTTGGACGCAGAGTCTGTCGCGTGGTTAGAGGCTCACTTAAAGAGCTATCATGGAACGATCGTACTCATTACCCACGATCGGTACTTCCTTGATAACGTCACCGAGTGGATCTTAGAGTTAGAGGGCGGTAAAGGTTTACCATGGAAGGGTAACTACTCGACTTGGCTAGAGCAGAAGCAAGAGAAGTTACAGCAGAAAGAGAAGAAGTGAGTCCTCACGCCAGCGTGCGCTCCGAGAAGAGTTAGACTGGATTCGCTCCTCGCCTAAAGGTAGACAAAGTAAGAGTAAAGCACGCGTAAAAGCCTTTGAAGATCTCATGAATAATCAAGCTCAAGAGCGAGCGAGAGGACTAGAGCTTCGTATTCCCCCTGGACCACGCTTGGGTGATTTGGTCTTTGAAGTAAATAATCTCAAGAAAGGCTTTGAGGAGAATCTCCTCATCGATGACTTGAGCTTCAAAGTTCCGCCTGGAGCGATCGTAGGGATCATCGGAGCGAATGGTGCAGGTAAATCAACACTCTTCAAAATGCTCATTGGGGATCAGACGCCCGATGAAGGAGAGCTTCGTGTCGGTCCTACGGTAGAGCTCGCTTATGTCGACCAGAGTCGTAGCGCTCTTGATGGAGAGAAGACGATTTGGGAAGAGGTGTCTGAGGGGGCTGAGGTGATTGAGGTGGGGCGTGACAAGATTAATTCCCGAGCTTACGTCGGCGCCTTTGGTTTTAAGGGTTCTGACCAGCAAAAAATGGTGGGTAAGTTGAGTGGTGGTGAGCGTAATCGTGTCCATCTCGCTAAACTCCTAAAGTCTAGAGGGAACGTGATCTTACTTGATGAGCCAACCAATGATCTCGATGTGGATACGCTGAGAGCGCTTGAAGAGGCTTTACTGACATTCCCAGGATGCGCCCTCGTAATCAGCCACGATCGTTACTTCTTAGATCGTATCGCGACTCATATGTTAGCGTTTGAAGGGAACTCAAACGTAGAGTGGTTCGAGGGGAATTATCAAGATTATGACGCGGATAGAAAGCGTCGACTCGGCCCTGATGCAGATATCCCTAAGCGAATTAAATATCGGAAATTTACTCGCTGAGGGTGAGGTATCACACCTCGTTGTGAGTAGGAGGAGGAGAGAATAATATGAGCGGTGATAAGAAAGAGATGGACCGACCTGAAGAGAGTCCAGCTGTCGATGAGGTACCTGTGCCAACGATTGAAGGCTTGAGTCAGAGGAGCCAGAGAGGTTTACTTGCGCTCGCTCAAGCCCAAGCGAGCGGTGGGTCGATGGCAGGAGATCTATTAGAGGAGACTCTCGAGTCGGTGAAGTCTGATCTCGATGGTCAGGCGTTAGGCTTATTGGAGGAGACCCTAGATTGGCTGAGAGAGTCTGGTCTTTACGAAGTATCGATCCCCTTACTCGAGGAGGCGTGGTCTTCTGATCTGCCGCTCGATTTTCAAGGACGAGTCGCTCAAGATTGGATCGGTTCAATCCTCTTTGGCTTGGGTGATGAGAAGGGGGCCAGAGAGGTCGCGAGGCATCTCACTAAGCGGGCTCAAGAGCTAGGAGCGACCTTCTGTAGCGACCTCTGTGACATGTGGCTCGAGTGGGGGTTCTTCGCTGAGGCAGAGTCAATCGTTCGTTTTGTACATGACAAGATGCCTGGTGAGAGCAGCGCTCTCTTTCATTTAATGATATGCGCCAAAATGAGACTTGATTGGATAGAGGCGAGCTCTTGGCTCACTCAGCTCGATCAGCGGCGGGTCATGAGCGGAGCGAAGGGGGCGGACCCAGCGATCGAATGGAATCGTGGTCTCATCGCGGTCGCTCAAAGAAACTGGGATGACGCTCGCGCTGCTTGGCAGGGAGTCGGATTTAGCTTCCCGGAGACCGATGAGGGTCAAGAGCCATCGCAGGACTACGCTATGCCCGGTGAGCTCAGTCCGGTTCGATTAAAGATTGACTTAGAGATCGTTGAGGCCTCTGAGGGGAGGCTACCTCGTTCTGAGGTAGTGTGGGGGAGAAGGATTGGGCCTGCAAGAGTAGAGCTCACCGGAATCCCTTACTTTCATCCACAGTATAAGAGTGGCGATACTTTACTCGTCGATGGCGTCCAAGAAGGAAAAGTTGACTTTAATGGAGAGACTTATCCGGTTTCGCCCGTCCTGGATGTTTGGTCTCCTTCTCCAGGGGAGACGATTAAGTTTTATGGTGAACAAGAGACTCTTAAGCAGGGGATCACTCTCGACCGCTTCGTTCAAGAGTTGGGCGAGAGGGGTTGGGCGATCGTTCACTGGACCCGTATGGTCCGTCGAGAGACGAGCGCCGGTAAGCCGCTCTTACAAGTCGCGCTCTATCTCCCTCCCGATCGCCAAGCTCAGGCGTTTAATGAGCTTTTGACCGCTTTCAGCAGCGCCGAAGGTACCCCGAGGCTCTACAGTCCCCGGTTTGCTCATTTAGTTGGGGAGCCAGTGAAACCTCATCGTCAGATGTGGGAAGCGCTAGGCGTTAGAGATGAGAGTCATGATGAGGTCAAGCACTGAAGCTCATGATCTTTAGCTTGGTTTCTCGCTTGGTTTCTCGCTTGGATCCTCGCTCCCCCAAGTCCAATAGACATTCATCGTGAAATTCCAAGCGGTGGCGATAATGATCCCTAATAGTTGGGAGAGATATACCCAGTCTCCTACCCTTGGGGGAGTGGTCATCAGCAGCTGCCATCCCTCTTGATTGAGCAGTAAACCATAGCTCGCCCAGAGGTCACTGTTGGGTCCAACACTGATCCCAGTATAGACCCAAAAGACGTTGAGACTGATAAAACTCAACCACTGAACTAGCGCTCCGACAAGAGAGACGAGCTGGAACCGAGTCGCTCGCTGACGAAGAGACGTAGAGAGGGAGGTCGCGGGCTCATCTCTCATCGGGTCAGACTCACTCTCCATGACCCCAGTCGTGATCCCGACCTTGACGTCAGTGACACGATCTCTGAAGGTCCAGCGCTCATTGAGTACAAAATTAGAGAGAATAGAGATCTCTATCGCGATCGCCGAGGCGAGGTTGTCGCCTAGACCTAATGATCTTAACAGCGCTAGAGCGCCAAGGTTGACGATCACTCCTGAACCACCGACCGCCCCAAACTTGATAAAGTGAGTGAGGCGAGGTGTATTCATAGAGTGAAGAGCGAGCGCTTACTCAGCGCAAGCAGCATACTCGGTAGCGCACTGAGGGCAATCATACGAAGTGCACATATTGTTCTGTGCACACTGTCCGAGCGCCTGTAGTGGCATTTGCTCTGCCTCTTGAACATCTAGCTCACATTGAATGACACAATAAATGTCTTGACCACAGGTCTCGGTACAAGAGAGGAAGTCTCCGCAGGTGAGGTTACCGTCAGGGAAGCAGGCGCTATACTCCGGGCCGCAGCTTGCCTCGAGGCAGGCTGCATCTTGACACATCGCGTTCCCTCCGCAGGTGAGGAAGGCGTTAAGTGCGCCTTGCTCAGCGGCGCTGACGCCGGCGAGACATTCCTGCTGACACGCCATGTCAGTAGGTTCACAGCGCACACCGGCGCAGACATAAGCGGCGCCACAAGAGAGGGTACCGGCTGCGGGTGGAGGGATATTAGAGCCACTGCCACCGCCACCGCCAGCTTGACAAGCCATTAACTCAGCCTGACAAGCCTGGTTATAGCATGCGGGGTCATCTTGGGCGCATCCATCTTCGATCGCTTGCAAGAAGCAGCTGTTGGCGTCCGAGAACTGAATTTGAGCATCGATAGTACCACTCTCGACACAACCGCTCTGGCATGCTTGATCCATAGGACCACATGACTGAAGACAAGAGAAAATGTCTCCGCAGGTCGCGGTCCCCATCGGTAGAGGTCCAAAACATGCATTGTACTCTGTCTCACAGGTAGTGAGGAGGCATGAGGTGTTACCCTCAGGGCAAGTCATGCTCGCATCTCTTAAGCAACCTTGAAAACCATTATAGAGGGATTGAGTATCACTATCAGTGTTGTTGAAGCAAGTTTGTGAACAGTTTTGGTCTTGGCAGGCGTTAATGCAGCTCAAGAAGGCAGGATCACAAGCACCCATCATGGGGTTTGTCTCGGTGCCACCGGTCACCATGGTACCACCGGTCATCATGGTGCCACCGGTCATCATGGTGCCACCGGTTATCTCGGTACCACCGGTCATCTCGGTACCACCGGTCATCATGGTACCACCGGTCATCATGGTGCCACCGGTCATTTCGCTCGGTGTACAGACATTTTGTGCACCCGCGGCGACACAGCTATAGCCATCCGGACAGCTCGCTGCATCAGCGGTGTCGCAGCTCTGACTACAAATCTGTGAGTTACCAGAAGCGATACAGAGCGATGAACTACAATCATTTCCATTGGAGCAGGCTTCACCTAAGAGCGCGGAACCACCTGAAGAGGAGTCATCACATCCGAAGATCATTAGAGATGATAAGAAACAGAATAGGGGCCAATATCTCATTTGTTCTCTCCTTAAGAGTTGAGTTTGATTAAAAATCATGTCACTGAGACCTCACTTGATGAGAAGATACAACCTAAGGATTAGGCAGTATTTACTCAATGACACTGTCTTTATTAAAGATAATGAGGGGCATAATGAAACGTAACGATGTTCAGTCGCAAGGGAAATTTAAGACACCCTGTCTCACGCACTCGGTTTTGTTTATTTTTCTGCTCTCTTGTATGTTGATCGGTTGCTTTGATCTTATCGAGAGTGCCGACGCTCCTTGTGGTGGACCTGATGATTGCTCTTCCCCTCGACAATGTATCGAAGGGCAATGCATCTCTGCTTGTTATAATGATGAAGAGTGTGCGCTTAATGAGCGCTGTGATCGACAGCTCTGCGTCATAGGTGATCTACTAGAAGGCGAGTCAACAGCGGGCGAGTCAACAGCGGGCGAGTCAACAGCGGGCGAGTCAACAGCGGGCGAGTCAACAGCGGGCGAGTCTCCCTGAGTTATCTCGGGTCTCTATCCTCACATCTCCCCACGGGCGCCGATAAGCGCAGTCGCGCCCATTTGGTCACCAAGTATCCCAGCAGGAGCGTCTATGGGGACAAATAAGCTGACATAATACTCGACGTCATTTCGCAGATATGAGTAGGTCGCTTGAGCGTGGAGTTGATCTATATCTTCAACTAAACTGGTAGGTGTGAGTGCATAGCCACCCCCAATGAGTAAGCCAGAGAGTGCTCCTTGAAACCCTAAGGCCCCGCTCGCTTGTACGAAGACATTGGCGCTCTCGATTTCTGTAGACTCGATGACCCGATACATATAAGCCGCCCCGAGGTCGCCCTGTAGAATGAAATGGCTCCAAGTAGAACGACCGCCCATCTCTAAAAATGCTGACGCTGTATTGGGCTCCCATAACCATCTATTTTGTCCACCAAATCGGCTAGCGAGAGCGATACGGTAGGCATCTAGTTGGGCCTCTCCTTCTAGTCCGCCTTCTCCGCTGAGAGAGCGAGTCGGCATGGAGATCCCGAGCCCAATAAAAGGGTCATGAAGCTCTCTCTCTCCCCCTCGCCATCTCCAATCAATCGCTATGTTAGCTGTATAGACTCCGCTCTCATCATCAACTAAGTTTTCGTAGCTGTGGCTGAACATTCCCCAGCTCAAGCCGAGCTCACCACTCTCGAAAGGAGAGCGAATATTGAAGAAGAAGCCTGTTTGGCTGCGACTTTGATATGGATCATCAGCGCCACCAACTCCACCCCAAAGACCTGCATCAAAGAGGGCGCTTGGAGGTGCATATCCACGCCCTAAGCCTAAGTGGTCGGTCGGATGATTAATGTCAGAAGGTCTCACCTTAGCAGATGACTCTGATGAGCAGAGTGAGGAACTTAAGGAGACCGAGACAGAGACATAAATAGAGAGGGTGATGAGGACATGTAATGAGCGAAACTTAGTCATGATAGTGCTCAGAGTGTGAATAATGAGAGAGTGAATAATGAGAGTGTGAATAATGAGAGTGTGAATAATGAGAGAGCAGTCACTCTTAACCCCTCCCTTGGTAAGTATAGTGAATAAAACGAGGGATCTCTTTAGGCTTAGGCGCCTTAATCCAACCGGAGTGGGCATCAAGTAATCGTTGTAATGGCTTGATGAGTGTTCGAGGAGGAGTAGGATAGATCGAGCGCAAGAAGGAGAGGACGCCGATCAGCTGAGCGCGCTCTCGCTGATCGATCTGATCAACCGTTTTTTGAGCCACTTGGTCGATATGTGCTCGATAACGCTTAAGGGTCGCTTTGGGTAAGGCGAGTCGTTGATTATGAAGGCGAATGCCACAAATGACGATCGATTTTTGCTGATCGCTGTATGCGTGTATTTTATAAGGGTTGATCGTGAAGCCAGCACGGGTGATCGCCCGTTTGACTTGAGCGATGAACTCAGGAGGGATCGGTCCACTTGAGGTCAAGGTCAAATCATCGGCATAGCGGGTATATTTTAGCTGAGGGAGGCGTGAGCGTAGAGCGACCGCATATATGAGCCGATCTAAGCGAGCACAAGTGAGATTCAGCAGGTACCCTGAGGTAGGCGCCCCCTGTGGCAGAGCGCCATCTCGGGTGCAGAGCTGGGCGATCAGTTGACAGGCCACTCCTCGGTCCTCGGCAGAGAGCTGGGGGGCATTGATCTTGATCAACCGACCAACCCTCCAAGTGATGACCGAAGAGACTCGCGCCTCAGAGACAGAGGGGAAGGCATCTTTTAGATCGACACTTAATATGTGCCGAGCGCTCGGAGCATGTACGAGAGCGTTGGTGATAATGCTGCGATGAGGAACGAAACCATGGGCGAATGGGGTGACGCTCACTTGGTTCAGCAGTTGATCTAATAGGGCGCGTTGTATTTGTTTTAACTCTGCTGCAGGGGCATGAATAACCCTTACTTTGCCATTCCCCTTGGGATATTCATAGCGCTCATACCCGCTCTCAGAGCGAGATTGCTTGAGAGCCTCTTGGAGAATCTCTTGGGGCTCATCAAGGAGTGTGGAAAGCGCTTGGAGAACGTCTGCGCTGGGCGTTAGGTTGAGATCATGGCTCGCCTCAAGGTCTGGGGTATATTCGTCAATCATTTCTTACCCCCAAAGCTCATCTGCCCAGCGAGCGGGTCGATGTTGATGACTCTTAATTAACGCTCTTAATTCATCGGGGATCATTAACCCATTGGGGATAAGACCCCCTCCATAGACCTCATGGGTCAGGTAATCTAGCTCTCTCAAGAGCTGGGCTGCTTCGCTCCACTCCCTAGTCGTCGGTGCTCCAAATAGGAGGGCGCGGAGTCGATGAGCGCGCTGCGCTAAATGTAAAATAGAGGCGTCAGGTAAGTCGAGCTGACCATCGTTCCAGCAGAGTCCATGTATGATCGCTTCATCACGAGGTGCTCGTCGTGTCTTTGAGGTATTGAGCTCATATCCGTAGTCGGTGAGCGCCCGGGTGAGTCTAGGGAGAAGCTCTTCATGAATTTGTTGATCGTGAGAGAAGCTGAGGTCATCCACATACCTCGTGTATCTCACAGGGGAGTCAGGGCTCAGTTTATGGCACAGATGCAAGATGTCAGAGTCTAGGTCAGTCCAGACGATATTAAAGACTGCAAGACTCGTCGGTGTGCCGAGCGGTAGCCGAGGGAAACGTCCTCTCTCGGGGTTAATGACCATGAGGTGGGTCAGCCAACCGACGACCACCTTTCTCTCTTCTCGATTAAGACTAAAGGCCCACAACATAGGCTTAATCTGTTTTCGTAAGCATTTTGATATTCGCGCATAACTTGTCTCAGCGAAGGCATTCACCACATCGGTCTGTAAGATCTCTCCCGCTTGTTGTAGGTGTACTCTCGCAGCATCTAAATGAGACCTCTTTGGGACTCCCCCGAAAGCTGCTCGCGATACGGGGAGGCTATAGAGGACTCGCTTGAGGATCTTCTGTTGAACCTGATATACCGCCGGCTGAGGGGTGTGGATCTCTCTTACTTTCCCAGTAGGAGCTTGCTTTAGTCGATGAACAAAGTACCCACGTTCTCGCTCTCGACAAGCTCTCCAAGCCGAGTCAATGGTCTCACTGTCAAGGTCGAGTAGAGCTTTTAAGGCGAGCTTTATCTTAGGCGATAATAGGGCTGTGATTTCGACGCGACGCATCTCGCTGTGCACCTCTAATGTGGTAACGGGGGCTAGGAAGTGAGAGAGCAAGTCACTCAAGTGAATGGGGATGTTTTATAGGACGATGCCACTATACTTGCAATCTCAAGGAAATTCACACAACTTTATAAGCTGATTGATTAAGTGAAAAGAGAAAGTGACTATCGATGCGTTATCGGAGATTAGGTCATTCAGGGTTACGAGTGAGCGAGGTCGCTCTCGGAGGTTTCTTTAAGGATGGATATGAGCTGAGTGAGTGGTCTCTCGCCCAGCTCACAGGGGAGGCATTGGAGAGAGGAGTTAATCTGATCGACTTAGCTGATATCTACCATCAAGGTAAGGTCGAGAGCGTATATGGCAAACTCTTGAGCTCTTATCCTCGTCATCAGCTAGTGATCGCGACCAAATGTTTTTGGCCAATGTCACAAGGGATCAATGATCGTGGCTTGAGTCGTAAGCACCTTGTTGAGAGCCTTCATGGCTCACTTAAGAGATTGAACACTGATTATGTAGATCTCTTTATGTGTCAGGCCGAAGACTTAGAGACGCCGCTAGAAGAAACAGTGCGCGCGATGAGCGACCTGATCAGGCAAGGCAAGACGCTGTATTGGGGAGTGTGCGGCTGGAGTGTGAAGCGACTCTTACAGCTTAATGCGCTCTGCGAGCAGCTCAACGCTCCCAAACCGATCGCTCAGCAGCTCGCTTATAATTTGTTTGACCGATACCCTGAGCGCGAACAACTCTCTATGTGCGCACATTTAGGTTTAGGCGTGATGACGTGGAGCCCCTTCGCGGGTGGTGTTCTCGCACAGGGAGAGATCGGAGGAGAGAGCGGAGGTATAGGGCTTAATGCCCAGCTAAAGAGAGCAGAACAAGAGATGCTTGAGTCTCGATATCTTAACGCTAATGCTGCGGATAGCCTCTCTCGTCTCGAGGCGATCTCAAAAGAATATGGTCTCACCAAAGCTCAGCTCAGTCTAGCGTGGGCTCTCCGACGCTCTGAGGTCTCTTCGGTCATTCTAGGTGTGAGCTCATTAGAGCAGTTACAAGAGAACTTGAAGCTCTATGAACATTCGGTTGATGCCGCTCTTCTTAGTCGATTAGACAATATCATTTAAGGGTCAACAGATCACCCGATGAGGTAGTAGTATGTCCAATGAACCACGGCTCTCTTCTTCTGATATGCCGGTCGTCGATACTGACCAGCGCCTCACCAATGAACTCATCAATGAACCGACGACTCGAGTCGCAAGACTCGAGTCTGATGACAACAGAGCGATAGGCAGAACGATAGGCAGAGTTGCAGATATAGAACGTGAAGACCCAGGTCCTCGCCCTCTGATGGTCGCTATGATTGGCTCTGCTCTATGCGTCGTCTTGCTGGGGGGAGCCTCTCTCCTCGGAGAGTCTAGCGGGCTGTATCGCTTACTCTTTGGAGAGGGAGGAGCTCACCTCTTGAGTCAGCTATGTACGCTGATCTTGTTTAGCTGGGGGATCGCTTCTGTTGTCGCTTGGATTATCTCGCTTCGAGGTGAATTGAACGCTCTAGCGACTCATCATCGATCGCTCACCGATGTGGCTCACGCTCAATCATCTCCTCTCATCAATCAGTATGAACAGGATACTGGCTGGGGGTTGAGACATGTTAACACTTATATAGAGTGTAGAGCGGTCATCGATGAGGCGAGAGAGCGTCTTATCGAGCGATTAGAGGTGGCCACAAGAGGAGCGTCGGCCGCCATGTGGCTGATCCCTCTCTCAGGGTTCCTAGGAACAGTGATCGGGATGAGTTTAACCATCGGTCGCTTTGACGACCTCTTCGCCAGCGCTAGCGGTGAGAACGTTAAGTTGATCGGTCTTACCGACCTCGCTCCGGCGATTCAGGGGTTGAGCACCGCCTTTGATACAACTTTATTAGCCCTAGCTTTAGTGATCCCGCTTAAGTTAGCTCTCGTCGCTCTTGAGCGGTACAGTGAAGAGCTCATAGAGGGTGTGGAGAGGCTCATTGGTGAACCTCTCTTGGCCCACAAACTCTCGAATGCTCCCGCTCAAGTGAACGCTGACAGCGCCTCCTCGTTCGCCTTAGCGCTCGGTGTGCTCAATGAACAATCGACGACTCTTAACTTACGACTCGCAGAGACTGTTCGCTATCTCTCGCAGTTACGTGAAGAGTTACTCAGCCACCCCTCACTTAGCGCTCATGCTCAAGTGGATTTGGCGCAGACCATTGAGCGAGCGATCTCATTGAGTCAGAGAGAGCGCGGTGAGTCGCAGAGTCAGGATCAA
This sequence comes from uncultured bacterium, assembly GCA_943788935.1. Classification (GTDB taxonomy): domain Bacteria; phylum Myxococcota_A; class Bradymonadia; order UBA7976; family VGTA01; genus CAKZRU01. The sequence continues at coordinate 179,397 of CALSSE010000009.1, forward strand.
GAGTTCTTGATCGCTCTCCAAAATCTGACCGCTCATCAGTCTCAACTCGGCGATCAGCTCCTCGCGCTCCGAGAGTCTGTGGAGGCGCCGCTGCTTGTCCAACGAGCACCTCGTCAGCCTCAGGAGAGCTGAGGTGTTACGTCGCGGTCGAGCTAGGCGCCGAAAGCTAGGTGAGAGCGAGAGCTTTGGGATGTCACTCATGGATCTCTTAACCGCAGCGTTAGGCTGTGTATTGCTGATCTTTATTGTCTATTCGGTGATCACTAGCGGTGATCTCGCTCGATTCCTCTCCGCCAACCAAGATCTCATCAGCTCACTCAGAGAGCGCGACACTTTGATCGCGTTTCGTGAGAAGGAAGCGGCGGGGTTACGCACTCTCCTCGATTCCTTAGAGTCTAAGCTCTCAGCGCGAGAGCTAGAGTTGTTGAGAGAGCAAGAGAAGAGTAAAGTCGCGCTCAATGAGCGAGAGCGATCACACCGAGATTCAGTACGCGATCTTTTAGTGAAACTTAACGTTTTAAGTGAGGCCCTCGATCCACAAACCGCTCGTCCTGTGGACGTTATGTTGGTCATCGATGGGACGAACTCAATGGAGCCTAGCTTAGTCTCTGTTCGTCAGAACCTGCGAGCGATCATCGGCGCCTTACAGGTGTTGAGCCCCACAGCGAGGGTAGGGATCGCCGTCTATCGCGATCGTCGAGAGCGACCAAAAATGCGTCTTGAGTTTCAAGAGATGACCTCTAAGGCGGATCGCCTAAAGGGGTTCCTCGAAGGGATCAAAGCCAAGAGTACTCGGCGAGATAAAGATCGACCCGAGTGGATGTGTGGTGGCTTGAGGGCGGCGATTCTTGGTCAGCGCTTCGCCGACTACTCCAAGAAGAGCCGTCGCCGTAAGGGGAAGCGTGAGAGCACATCTCCGTGGCGAAAAGACGCTATTAAACTAGTCGTGATTGTCTCGGATGCTGGCGCTAACTCTAAGCGAGCGAGCGCTTGTGTAGAGGTTGCCGAAGGCTTTAAGAAAGAGGGGGGGAGAGTGCATATCGTCTCGACCCTACCTCGAGGTTATGGGAAGAGGAAAGCGGTGACTAAAGAGTATGATGAAGTGGTTCTCAAGGAGCATGCCGCTATCGCCAAGGCAGGAGGGGGAGAGCATATTCAGCGGGCGAGTGAATCTACGCTCCTCGAAGAGGTGCTCCGTTCAGCTTTCCGCTCTCGAATCGCTGAACTCGAACGCTTGCGTGAGGTGATTAAACAAGGGGAGAGGATGGCTGAGGAAGAGAAGTGAAACTGATGATTCATTGGTCTCGACTCTTTGGTTTAATGAGATCAGGTTCCATAGCCTCTGGTGTCATGACTTTAGTCTCTCTGATCTCTGTCTCTCTGATCTCTGTCTCTCTGATCTCTGTCTCTATGAGCTTAGTCTCCTGCATGGGGGGCGGACATGTATCACGCTCTCTCGAGAGAGATCATCTGCTTTCTGAGGAGAGGCAGGCGGCGCTTGACCATTACCAACGTGTACAACATGAAGAGCTTATCCCTGATGTAGTCTGCGCTCAGTGCCACCCACGGCAAGCGCAAGAATATGGGACATCGACGATGCGCTATGGCTTCTTTTCTCCTAGCTTTAATGCGTTGGAGATGAGCCTGAATCAGCTCAGTGATGGGGCTTTTACTCATGCGGGCGAGGCGGGGAGTTTCTGCAGTGATTGTCATGGACCACGAGCTCAAGCGATGGGCTTAGAGGTCAGCTCTACCCAGGCGAGTCGAGAACAGCTCTCTCCTCTCCAAGCTCGTGAGGCGGGAATAGGCTGTGATCTGTGCCATAGTCAACAGCAGGGTCGTGATCCCTCGAGCGGTTTAGAGAGGAGAGGTCATCAAGATAAGCTGACTTCCCATGAACAGCTCTCCCCCAATTCCTTTCATGGGTACCGTCGACCTTCAGCACAGGTGCAGCGAGGGATTAATCTCTCGTCTAGCGAGATGTGCGCTCCATGTCATGATGTGAGACCCACCCGGCCTGATGTCGTTGAGGGGACCTCAACCTTACGCAGCGAAGATCTCTTCACGGAGTGGGAGAAGAGTCCTTGGGCGCAAGCAGAACATCCGCTGAATCCTCTTCGCGGTCAGCCGGGCATTGATGGGGTTCATGATCGACCTGAAGAGCTCGAGCGAGGAGAGCAAGTGACCTGTCAGGACTGTCATATGAGTCTGTATCCTTGGCGATCATTCACCGACCGGGTAAGCTATCAAGAGCACTTCTCAGGGGTCGACCTCAGCGAGTTGACTCGGAAAGCTCATAAACTTTATCCGGTGGGATTCGCTGCAGAGCGTGGTCATCTCACTGATGACCGAGTGACTGATCAAGCAGTAAGCTCTTCACCCAAATTCGTTCGACGACGGGCCTCTACTCATTATTTCACTGGAGTCTCCCATCCACTTACTCCCTTCTCCTCATCCTCTATTTTTGACCCTCGCTCGATGGGTCTCGACGGAGGAGAAGAGCAAGTGGAAGAGTGGAGCGCTGAGCGATCTAGATCGACGGCTCAATGGCTCACTGAGTGGCGAGACTGGCGAGCGAGCGAGGAGAAAATAGATGTCTACCAGAATCCCACAGCGACTCATCTACGGCGTGAGGCCTTACTCCGCGCTGCGCTCTCCCTCGACCTCAATGATACCGTCGAGGAAGTCTCACCAGAGGGTCTTCTAACGATCAATGCTTGGGTTGAAAATATTGGAGCGGGTCATCATGTGCCAGCGGGGTTTAGTCAAGAGAGGGAAGTATGGGTAGCGGTTACTTTAATCGACCAAGGTCGATCATGTTCTGCAGATCTAGACTGTGCTGACTTGACTGAAATGCCCCTTTTCTTGGACTCACCTCATCGAGAATGCATCGTTCATAATCGTTTAGGAGAGCGAGATTCGGCGCTTCCCGCTCAGGGGTCATGGCAGGCAGCCGCTCGCGCAGAGCGGAGCGGGGTGTGTGGAGAGAGTGGTCAGTGTGTAGTCTACCGCTCGGGCTACCTTGTAGATGAGGATGGAGATGGGAGACTCCAAGATGAAGAGTTGCGGCATTTACTGATAGAGCGAGATAGCGAAAGTTTCGACGAGCGCTGTGTGATCTCAGGCCCCGATGTCGATCAGCGGTTACGAGGTATAGAGAGAGGTCTTGTTCACTTTACCAATGCTCTACAGCGAGTCGAGGTCAATGAGAATGGAGCGCCGGTTGAACACCCAAGTGTGAGCCTCTTCTCCCCTAGCGCAGAGCCCTTTGACCCTTCTCGACTTGATCGCGGACCGATATTTGATCAAGACCCCCAGGTGCGTCGGTCCCTCTTCGCGACTCAGAGAGCGCTTTATGAGCAGAGCCGATACCGACCAGCGCCACCCGGTATACTTGGGGTCAGTCGCCGAGGTCTCGGCGTCAATGCCCCAACGCTGCTTCTCGCTAATCGAGCTTTTAATGGTCAATCGCTCGCTCCCTTTGAACCAAGATTAGCTCGTTATGAGCTCTCTCTTCCCTCTACCATTGTCGGACCTCTCCTCCTTAATGTGAAGGTGCGCTTTCGCTTCTTCTCACCTCGTTTACTCTATACGCTGATCGACAGACACCCCCAGCTGCTCCGCGAAGAGATGATCGATGAGGGCTTAGAGATCATCGACATGGTGAACGAGAGAAAGACCATTGAAGTCAGATGATGATGGTGGTGTGGTGAAGATCGAGCACGAATGATAGATTGGGGCTGACAAGAGCCCTATCGTGCGGCTATGCTTGAGCGCATTAATTACTTAAACCTTTCACTCAAGACACAGGTAGCGTCTTGAGCTGATAACCATAAAACCAATAGGAGTGAAGCCCACTATGCCTGAGATTGATCCCAGACAAGAGCTGATTGAGTCTGCCTTTAACGGAGCCCCCTTAGATGATGAGAGCTCTAGTGCTGTCTTCAGCGTGATTGAGGATTTGGATAAAGGGCGCTTGAGAGTCGCTAACCCTCCTCGAGTGGAAGGAGGAGAATGGACTGTAAATGCTTGGGTGAAGCAGTCTGTCCTCTTATATTTTCGGCTCACAAAGAACGAGTTGATGGATGATGGCGTCTGCACTTATCTCGATAAGATCCCTCCCAAGCGTGATCTTGATGGTGTACGCGTCGTTCCACCGGGTGTGGCTCGCTATGGGAGTCATTTAGAGCCTGGAGTGATCCTGATGCCTGGCTATGTCAACATCGGTGCGCGAGTAGGGACCGGCTCTATGGTGGACACTTGGGCGACAGTAGGCTCTTGCGCTCAGATCGGTGCCAACGTCCACCTTTCTGGTGGAGTGGGGATCGGCGGTGTACTAGAGCCGCCGAGCGCCCAACCAGTGATCATTGAGGAGGGCGCGTTTATTGGCTCTCGATGTGTGGTCGTCGAAGGGGTAAAGGTTGGTGCTGGAGCGGTTTTAGGCGCGAATGTTGTCTTAACCGCGAGTACGCCCATCATCGATGTCACCGGCGAAGAAGAGCGTCGTTATCGCGGTGTCGTCCCTCCTCGATCTATCGTGATTCCTGGCGTCCGCGAGAAGGTCTTCCCTGCGGGTACCTATCACCTCCCTTGTGCACTAATTATTGGTCAGCGGAGTGCTCAGACCGACCTTAAAACTTCACTCAACGACGCGCTACGCGATTTTGAGGTCGCGGTCTAGTCGAGCCCATACCCAACCCATACCGCTGACTCAGCTTTAACATTTATATGACTCTGCGATGAACACATCGACCAGATCACACCACATAATGGATGACACATATATGACTAATAAGACCGCTCAAGATATTGTTTTTGTCGCTGCGAAACGTACCCCTTTTGGAGCTTTTAATGGATCACTAAAGAGTCTCAGCGCTACCGACCTCGCGGTCGAAGCGTCTAAATCGGCGCTCGTTCAAGGAGGTATATCTCCTGATCGGATCGATCATGTGATTTTTGGTAATGTACTGCAAAGCTCCCAAGATGCTATTTATCTCGCTAGACATGTCGGTCTACGATCAGAGGTGCCTCAAGTGGCGCCTGCCTTAACGGTGAACCGTCTCTGCGGCTCAGGTTTTGAGGCGGTGATCCTAGGCGCTAAAGAGCTCAAGTTAGGAGAGGCTGAGACGGTCTTGGTCGGCGGCACCGAGTCGATGAGCCAAGCGCCACACGTTGTTCGAGGCATGAGAGGAGGCGCTGTCTTTGGTAGGCCTCCTGAGCTAGAGGACAGCCTATGGAGCTGCCTCACTGATAGCTATACCGGCTTTCCCATGGGGATCACTGCAGAGAACCTCGCCGAGCAATATGAAATCAGTCGGGCCGACTGTGACGCTTATGCGCTTCGCAGCCAAGAGGCATGGGCGGCCGCGGATGAACGAGGTGCTTTTGATGCCGAGCTTAGCCCCGTAGAGGTTAAGGGGCGTCGAGCGAGCGTTACTGTGAGCAAAGACGAGCACCCCCGAGGCTCTAGTTTGGAGGGATTAACAAAGTTGCGACCAGCCTTCAAAAAAGAGGGAGTGGTGACCGGTGGAAATGCCAGTGGAATCTGTGATGGAGCGGCGGCGATGGTGATGACTACTAGGGCTGTTGCCGAACGAGAAGGGTGGGCTCCACTCGGATCTCTCCTCTCGTATGGTGTGAGTGGCTGTGACCCTACGATCATGGGGATTGGACCTGTACCTGCCTCTAAAATAGCTCTAGAACGAGCTAACATGAGCCTTAATCAAATGGATATTATAGAGGTGAATGAGGCCTTTGCCCCTCAATATATTGCGGTCGAAAAAGCGCTCGGTCTTCAGCGAGAGAAAACGAATATCAACGGAGGGGCGATCTCACTTGGGCACCCCTTAGGAGCGAGCGGGGCGAGGATTACCGCTCACTTATTATACTCACTCGCTGAGCGCGGTGAGACAATCGCTCTCGGGAGCGCCTGCATTGGTGGAGGTCAAGGGATTGCCGTCATCGTTAGCGCAGAGTAAATGTTGGGTACGCTGTTAGCGATCATTCGTAGTTTTTTTGCGATCATCTTCTTCGCGACCTTCCTCTCGACGATGATCATCTTCTCTGTGCTCACTTGGAGACGGTGGATCTTGCCAGTTTCGGGCCCTGTATTGAGATTTTTTGGTCGAACGACGCTCAAGATTTTAGGGATTCCACTCGTCTTAACCAACGAGTGGCCTTTCGCTGAAGATGAGGCGCGAGTGGTTATTGTAAATCACCAAAGTACGCTTGATATCATTTGGTTTTCAGCGGTCACACCTAATCGGATCGGAGCGATCGGTAAAAGAGAGCTCATTTGGGTCCCGCTGATGAATGTTGGATGGTGGGCATTCAGGCATTTTTTAATAGACCGTACAGACCGAGAATCAGCGATTCGAACCATGCGGGCGGCGACCGAAAATACGAAGAAGTATAGCCGGTCATTAGCGCTCGCTCCCGAAGGGACTCGGAGTAAAAACGGGCATATACTCCCATTCAAGAAGGGGGCTTTTCACCTCGCTATTGACGCTCGACTGCCCATTTACCCAGTTGTGATGTGTGGTGCAGGAGAGTCGATGCCTAAACACACGTTTTGGGCCTATCCTACGCCGATTCATCTTCAATTTCTTCCCCCCATCTCGACCGTTGATTGGGAGATCGAGCGACTCGATGAGCACATCGCAGAGGTGCATGATCTAATGAGTATCGCTTATCGTGAGCTCAGAGCGAGCGCTGGCTTGCCTCAGCTTGCTCCACCCCCATCGCCCCAAGATCGTCCCTGATTGATTCCATTCTTACGCCTAAACGCACCTTCCAAATCAATCTCTAGGCGGTTAGCGATAGCGATGAGATAGTTCATCACATCGACGAGCTCTTCTCCGATATGTTCCACTGATTGAGCTTCAGCTTGTGGAGCATCTTCCACATAAAATCGTTGGTGCTTACGGACCGCTTTGAAGAGCTCTCCAACCTCCTCACCCATCAGAAAGCAGTTGTTGATCAAATCGACATCGAGCCATCCATGGAGAGCTTCTAGTTGGTGAATATATCTTTGATACTCACTCATAGGGGCATCTTTGGAGAGAGAGATAGAGAGGGGGGTAGTCATCGGATATTCCTTTATCTATGTGCTTTGAGAATAATATATTCGTTGAAGTCATAGGGTAAGTGAAGCAAAAATAGTTTATGCTCCGTAAGTAAGAAATCTAAGTTAAGCTGAAATATAAAGGACGTATATCTCGACGAGGTCACTCTATGACAAAAATTACAAGATGTGTCCTACACAACATTGGTCACCATGACCTTTTTGTGGAGCTATATAGAGACAAGGAGATCTCTAGAGAGCTAGGGGGCGCTCCCCGGATTGGCTGGTGCCGGCCTCGTTCCGCATCAATGTCACGCCTTGGAGAGCTCTTGCTAGAGCGCTTAGATGAGAGTGGAGCCACCTATTATGGGAACAATTCTCTCCGCTTAAATGAACCGCTCCGCCTCGAAGCGGGTGAGCTGATGTTCGAGTTAAATGAACGTCCTAAAGATGGGTTTATTTCCCGAGAGACCTTTGAAGCGCTAAACAGTCAGGTGGTGATTCACACGATCTATGCTCCGCTCGCTCACGAGGTTGTATTAAGTCATGAGCCGACTGAGCTCATCGCTTCATCTCGTAGTCGCCAGCAAAATAATCGACCATCCAAGCTAGATGAGATCGATCGGTTTTTGCTCATTTTAGTGACCGCTGGCGATGAGAAAAGTAGCCCTCGATTGATCGCTCAAGTGATCCAGAGAATCATTGAGGAGCGTTGGGAGAGTGACCTTCAGCTGCGAGGGTCAAACTATGAGGTGAGCTGTGAGCATGTAAACACTAATCCTCACTCGATCGCCCCTAGCCAATTGCTTCATTTAGAGAATAGGGTTCTCGAAGAGGCGGAGAGGGTCGCTGTGAATCATGGAGAAGATTGGAGAGAGTGTTTCAAACTTTATCTCTCAGTGAGCTCAGGGACGACGCTGATGATCTCAGCGATTACCCTCACTTTCGCTGAGTGGTCTCCGGTGATGCAGACCATCGGTAAGGCGAGGCACCTATTGTCTTGTACCCCTGAGCATCCCTCGCGAGTCTATCGTCCAAAAGAGAGAGAACTCTCTTCCATTAAAGAGTGGGTAGCGGTTGAGGAGTCTCAACTCAACCATATCGGTTCACTCGCGGTTAGGGAGCTCAGGGAGTGGCGAGAGAGCTACTTAGGGCATAGGCCGAGGAGACCAAAAGAGCTTGAAGGACATAGCGATGAAGAGATATTTTTTCATCGTAAAGGACTCAAAGAAGTGCTCTGCGTCGTCGTGATTGAAGATCGAATCGGGGTCGAAGGTGAGGCGGGGAGTTTAGTCCCAATTCGAGGAGTGAACCTCGAGGTCTCTCTCCCGACCGGGACACTGTGTGCGGAGCGTAACGCGATCAGTACCGCTCTTTGTCGCTTCCCTCAACTACAGAGGAGGGATATCAAAGCGGTGGCCGTCCTGAGCCTCGATTCGAGCCCTAAGCTCGCTAAGCTCGGCCCTTGTGGGGCTTGTGAGGAGTGGCTTCGCAAGGTTCACGAGGTGTCACCTGGCCTGCGAATCATCAGCTTTGGAGATCCAAGTGCGGCGCAGGTCTATATTAAGCCAGCGCTACAGAGTTGAGCTCTCACCTTGAGATGAGCCTTAAAGAGATGGCCTAGCTACGACGAGATTTGACCGCCTTCTTTACCTCAAGAACTCCACCGTTTGCGCCGGGGAGACCGCCTCGGAAGAGAACGATGTTCTCTTCTGCATGGATCGCAGCGACCATGATGTTCTGTAGAGTAGTGCGCGCATTACCGTGTTGTCCAGGCATCTTCTTATTCTTGAAGACTCGTCCCGGATAGGTCGCACAACCGATAGAACCACCATGACGGTAGAACTCATGTACACCGTGACTGGCTTTGGTTCCTGAGAAATTGTGACGCTTCATAACACCAGTAAACCCGCGGCCCTTTGAGGTACCGGCGATGTCTACTTTTTCACCGAGAGTGAAGAGGTCAGCGGCGTTGATCTCTTGACCGACTTCAAAGCTCTCCATCTCTTCTCCGCTCATGCGGAACTCTCGGAGATGACGAACTGTAGTGTCGGTGTTGGTTTGCTCGTCAGTAACAATACCCTGAGTTTTGAGAAAGCCGAGGACTGGCTTGCTGAGACGGTGGAGCTTCTGCTCACCAAATCCGACGATCAGCGCAGTGTAGCCATCACGCTCTTGAGTACGTTTACCGACGACTTTATTTCCACCGACGTAAACCGCGGTGACGGGAAGTTGGCTGCCATGCTCACTGTAGATTGTGGTCATGCCGAGTTTTTGTCCTAGGATACCCTTCATGGTATAAACCCTTTCATCTGTAGGTTATGTAAGCTCTCTCATGATGAGCGGCCCCCTGCGCATGCTCTTGAATTGAGGCGCGCATGATGAGGTATAAAGGGGCTTCTTAGAGCAAGATGAGTGTATAGACGCTCACCTCAGCGCTGTCAAGTTAGAACCCAACCTCGAGGTCAATTCGTCTACAAAGATGAAGTCTTGGTTCGAGAAGAGAGCTCTCAGTATGCGTTTACTCGTCGTCTTCAGCTTCTAAATCTTGAGTATTCTGTTCAGCGAGCCGACTCCTCTTTTTATTGAGGTCTTCACGGAGTCGGCGAGATATTCTTACATGTTCGCGGGCCCCAATAAGTTCGGCAGCGTGTGTTCGGTCAATGGTGTTTTCGTTCGTAAAAATCTGCTTCTTAAGCTCAATAATACGTCTCAGTGGAGAGTCCCAAATCGCCTTGGGGACTTGTGGATTCTCGGAGATCTTCATCAAGGTCTCTAAGACCTCAACCTGCTGATCAAGGGTGTGGCACATTAGATAGATATCGAGTCCAGAATCAAACGCTAGATGAGTCATCTCCTCTATCGAATAATGGTCAGTGATGGCTTTCATCTCAAGGTCATCAGAGATACATACCCCACGGAAGCCGATCTCTGTACGCAGGAGTCCCTGAATCACCTCTGAGCTTAGCGAAGCGGGATAATCCTTATCGATATGAGGATAGTGAACATGGGAGAGCATCACCATATTGAGAACCTCATCATCAACGAGTGATCGATAGGGAAAGAGCTCTTGATTAAGGATCTCTTCTCGACTCAGTCTACACTCAACACGCCCAAGATGGCTATCTGCGTCAGTATTACCGTGTCCGGGGAAATGTTTGCCGCAGGCGACGACTTGGTTGTCTTGAAGACCTTGGATCAGAGAGCGGCCTAGCGTAGAGACTACTTGTGGGTCATGAGAGAGCGCTCTATCACCTATAATCGGATTATTAGGATTGGTGTTGAGGTCGAGGACCGGCGCAAAGTTGAGGTTAAATCCGGAGACACTCAATTCTCGACCGACAATCGCGCCGACTTCATAAGCCATAGAGACCGTTCCTTGATGTCCGACACAGACCATATCAGGGAAAATGGTGAATGGCTCGGGGAGGCGTGAAACTCGTCCCCCCTCTTGGTCGATCCCAATGAAAGGTGGTATCCCTCGACCGAGATGCATGATGGACTCATTGAGGTCAAATATTTGCTCAGGAGAGGTCAGGTTGCGCTTAAAGAGGATCACACCGCCGAGGCCCCATTCCTCATCGAGTCGCATTAACTCTTTAGGGAGTGTCTCGCCGTGAAATCCGACGATAATCCTCTGCCCGATTTTTTGCTTCATTCTTGAAAGGTTGCTCATATGTTAGGCCTCTCGCTTATGTAAGAGCTGTCACACATTGACTTACAGTAGAGCGTAGAATATGTTACAGTGAATATTGCTCATAGTTGTTCTGTAGATGATGAACTTCAAGGTGATGACTTATTAACACTTTAGAGCCAACACTATTTTTTATACACGATTTTAGTTTAGATCCCTATTTATTTCGTGAGATCAAGCTGAGGAGATCGACTTGATCATCAAACAAAAGCGAGCAGGGAGCGATCTATCCTATCAAGTGAATGGTCTGAAAAAGAGTCTATTACTCTGGCTCGCGCACTGTATTCTTAGCCTCTCTCGTAGGTTTATGCTTAGTTTTTTTCGTATTCTCACTCTTAGCTTCTCTCTTATTCTTAGCTCATCTCTGTCGATCAGCATTGTTTATGCCCAAACGGATTCAGAGAGCGGCATCGTCGGCAGTGTAGAAGGTGAATTGCTCACCAATGGGGTGTGGTTGAGAAGCTCAGGAGATCATCCCCGACGTACCCAAGCGCTCTCTCCCATGTGGGGGACACGTCTAGCGCTTGATATTCCGATGAATCATTATTTGTGGTTAGGCGGAGAAATGACGGTGCTATGGCTTAGCGAGCCTGCCTTAGTGACCTGGTTAAATGACCAACCTCAAGCTGGGCTGAGAGGGGGAGAGCGAGTCACGTTCTCACCAAGTTTGAGAGGTCGCATCGATTTCCCTTTAGATTGTCGTTGGTACTTAGAGGGATTGATCGCTGGTGGAGTGAGTCGATGGGGTGAGAATCGAGGAGGCGATTCAGGAGTAGAAGATGACGTTCGCTGGGGGATCACTTGGCGCATGAGCCTTGGCTTGAGATATGCGATCAACACTCAAGTCCAAGCGGTGATGGCGGTCGGATACACCGAGCAGAGTGGCTATGGAGATGATGACATAAACTTCTCAGCCTATCCGGTGAGCATAGGACTTAGAGGAGGTTTCTAAGCGCTGGTCTTAATAAAGACGAATTCAGAGAGCTGATTGAGCGCTCAGGAGTGGATGTCGATCTAAGCGAATCGGGTCAGCTACTGCCGCTAAGGAGCTTAAGAAGGCAGTAAAGGCCTCTTTTTTCATCGCCACAGGACGCCTTAAATCAGGTTGAACACGCAGCAGTGGGTCAAGCTCATCATCGATTAAGGAGAGTAGGTCAGCGGCGTGGAATTCTATGGTGAGGTGACGCCCTCCTCGACGCATTCCACGGGCTACCCCTCGGCCAAGATAACGCGCGCCCCGAGGTCCGAGTAGCGCTAATAATGTACCGATAAGCGGTAGGCCACACCACACCGCGATCGGGAAGTGAGTGAGCGTGGGCGTACTCAGCTCTCCTTGGTGAGAGAGCGCTCGATAAGGGCTCTCGGGTCCAGCGAGATAAGGTTGATGGGGAGCGGTGAGGAGCGTGGGAGGTCCGAGGATGCTCTGGCTACGTCTACCCAAGAGCCTCATCCCACCCATGACCATCGCCTTCGCTATATAATAGGGAGCGCAGGGAAAGGCGCTACTCTCATAGCGGTGGCCGCTCTCGATTAAGGGTTGATGAAGGAGACGGTGGGTGTGATAGCCCGGTGCTCGAAACCCGGAGACTATACTCTGACTCGCCTCTTCTAAGAGGCGCTTGCCTTCGGTAATCTCTCGCGTCGCGACCTCATGAGTTAAGGTGGTGAGCGCATAAGGATGGTGCCAACTATGATTACCGATCTCGAAACCACGGTCGCTCATTTCTTTGATGATCATTGGACAGCTTGGGGAGCGCTCTATGTCTTCAGCGACACAATAAAATGTCGCAGGTAAGCCTAAGGCATCGAACAGTGACATGAAGCGAGGGACACCGACCTCCCAAGCGTGATCAGAGGCCTGAGCCTCATCGAGTCCATGGATGCGATAATAATGCCAGAGACTGTCTACATCAACCCCGACACTAAACGTTGAACGTGACACGATTAGAGGTCTCGACCAAAGCGGATGATCATCACTAAGCGTAGGATATTCTTGAGGACGTCAGGCACTCGGCGTAAGAGGTGCACCGAGGGAGGACGCTTCTCTTGTAGATCGATAGGGATCTCTAACCATGACAACGAAGAGCGATGAACTCTCACCACTAGTTCGCTAGCGAACATATCCTTATCGACCACACAGCTCTCGACGACGGGAGTCACCGTAGAGAGCTTGAGCGCTTTGAGACCATGAGTATCAGTCCCCCTAAAGCCCACAGAGACTCTGAGCATTCCATTTAAGACGCCGGTGGCAAATCTTCGAAAGAGCGGTCGACGGTCACGAGCGCCAGGGGCTCGTTTACTACCCACGATGAAGTCAACGGGAGAGTCTCCATCAAAGACCTCGAAAGCCGCTCGATAGAACTGAGTATCACAGAGGTCGATTTCATCGCAGATGGCATATTCTCCCCGAGCACGGAGTAAACCACGCTTGAGAGCGAGCCCATAATTGGGCTCACCGACCGAGAAGGTCGACACATGGGGAAAACGCTCAGAGAGTCTCTCAGCGAGCTCTACAGTTCGGTCTCTTGAACCATTTTCGGCGATGATCACTTCATAAGAAGGACCCCACTGATCGAGTGAAGAGACCAGCTCTTCAATCGCTTCGTTAATAATCCCCTCTTCATTGTAGACGGGGATCACCACGGAGATCTTGGGAGAGGGCGTCGTCTGCTCTTCGCTATTCTTATTCACATCACTCATAACATCAATATCCGCTTTTTGATCCCCTCAAGTCATGTTGCTCACTGATCGATATTAGGTGCGCCACAACCACTTAGCGGCTCGAACACCATCAAGGAGCGCGTCTTCCATAGAGGAGTAGTTCCAATCTCCATACCGACCTACACTCAAAATGTCTACTTCCGCGAGCCAATGATGAATGATTTCTCGTGACTCATGATAGCGCTCATCATAGATTACATAAGCGTTCGGAATTCGTCTAGGCTCAATGAACATCACTTGTTCTCGATGTTCGATGATCTCCATCTCTATGAGTCCTTGGATCACCTCGGGGATGATCTCATCGAGTGAGCGCTCTCGGTCTGACAGCTCAATATAGAGTGAACTGCACCCTTCGGGAGCCATACTCGGCATGGCGTTGGTGAATGAGCCTACTCGGTACATTGGCCAACGCTCTTCTGGTACATATATCCAGTGATCAGCTTGACCGAGCGGTCCTTGAATCCCGACGTTCAGGTAGATGACCTCTGTCGCTCGCAGTTGACCCCTCGCCTCTCTGACGGAGGTAGGTACGTGAAGAGTACGATCGATGAGATCGGGTAGAGGCATAGAGCTCACCAAGCGCTCATAGCTTATCTCTTGTCCATCCTCGAGTGAGATGATCCGCTCTCGTGGGTCGATCGTCTTGACCGCCGAGGAGAGAGAGATGTTCTCTCGTCCACCGAGATCGGCGAGCTTCTCGGCAACGGTCTGAATCCCTCCCTTTTTTGGATATAGGAAAGTGGCGTTATATCCCATGCCCTCTTGATGACAGCCGACCGCTCCGGCGATAATAGACTCCAGGTCGGGGCGAGGCACAAATCGCTGACACCAACGACTTGTGATCTCATCGGCAGAGACTCCCCAAAGTTTTGCGTTGTAGGGAATCATAAAGTGTGTAGCGATTCCCTCTCCGAAGTAGAACCTAATCCAATCCGAGAAACGCTTGGGTTCATCAGCGAGGCTCACCTCAGGGGGTCGGTTAAACTTGGCCTCTATGGCGCCCATCACACACTCTTTGATCACAGTTGGCGGAAGACCATAGACGTTTGCTTGAAAGGGATAACGAGTATAGACCCCATGAGACCACACTCGACTCATGCGCTCGACCGGCGCGAAATGTGCTTCTCCACAAGCTCGGAGAACGAGTGACCTCATGTGGGGATCGCGGAGATGAAGCCAATGGCCGGTAACATCAAAAGTGAAACCACGAATGTGCTCTGAGCGAGCTTTACCCCCTACGTGTGAGGCCGCTTCTAAGAGGAGAGGAGCCTCGGCGCTTAACTTTTGGGAGTGAATAAGAGTTGAGAGCCCGGCGAGCCCCGCTCCAATCACAAGCTGTGGTTGATGTTGACGCATAGCGTTACCCTCGCTGACTTGATCATCTCTTCGGTCCGAGAGGTGATTATTAAAAATGAGAGGTGATTATTAAAGTTGAGTTACTCAGTAGGACGCTCATCAGACTCCATGAGTACAAGACTCATCGGCCTACAGAGACACGGTGATGAGTTAAAAGAGCAGAGTTAAAAGAGCAGAGTTAAAGGAACAGAGTTAAAAGAACAGAGTTAAAAGAACAGAGAGAACCATATCTATCGCCTCTGTTATTTAGGTGGTGAGAGGGAAGAGGGCAAATAATTTCCACTCCCTTTATCCTCATGAATTGATTCTGATCACGGTGAATGCTAGAGACATCTGCTACACTCACATATTAATAAGTATCTCTTTAGAGAGCGTTCTTTATGCGATGAGGAGGGAACGATATGATCAAAGTACATGAGTTATTGTTTAAGTATGATGACCTAAAGTTAGAGGGAGAGCCTATCGCCGGTGCTTTACCTGTCGAGCTCGCACGAGAGGCTTTGGGGCAGATCGTAGGGACTTCGGGGTATTGGGTAGAGACACCGGTGAAGCTCACCGGTCACCTCTACAAGACACCTAGTGGAGAGGTGATTGTTGATGGTCATCTAAGCGGCGCGGCAGATTTTGACTGTGTCTCTTGCGGTCGTCGACGAACCTTGCCGATCAAAGTCCGTGAAGATGTGGTGATTGTCCCCAAGAGTCACATCGCAGCCAAAGAGGAGGACCTCGAAGGAGAAGGAGAATTGAGCCTCGCTCCCGATCTCTATGTATTTGAAGGACAAGAGTTGAACCTCGTTGATGTTTTCAGGGAGGTGTTGATCCTTAATGTGCTCACTCACCCTCGTTGTGATAACGTTAACAAGAAGTGTGGTCCTTCTCTCGCTGAGCGAGGAAGCGATGAGTTACCTGAGACCTCGGGGATAGATCCAAGATGGGCGCCGCTACTAGCGATGCATGACCAACTGAAGAGTCAGGATGATCAAGGAGAAGAGTGAGCGTGATTAATCTTACAGATCGCTTAACCTTAAGATCAGGCTATCGGTGAGTCGCCAACGACCAGTGTCAGGATAATCAATGTCGAGAGACTTTACGGTAGTAGATACCGTTAATTGACGTACGCTTTGGGGACCTTGTGGCCAGAAGGTGATCTTCTCGGCGGGGATGATGAGCTGTGATTGAGGACGGGTGAGCATCTCGCCAGGGAGGAAACAGGTCAGGCTCTCTGACCAAAAGTTATCGTATAGGATCAGACTGACTTGAGCACTTTCGGGCGGGTCTTCACTGTTTGGATCTTCTTGACTCTCCTGAGAGCGCCAAGCGACCTCTAGCCCCTCCATTTGAGGGTCAGGCTCTTGAGCTTGTGGGTCTGGTGAGATCAGCTCTATACTAGCGCTAGCTTCGAGGTTGCCTCCACCGCTACGTCTCGCTTCCACCCGGTGGCCTGCGCTGATGCTAATCGGGTTGATTCCGCTGAGGTTGGCTTGACGTTTTACTCGCTCCAAATACACCCAAACAGAGCTTTGTGGTACCCTCAGTCGATCAGGTAGAGAGAGCTCAAATAGACCGTCATCAAAGAGTCGAGCATTGAGTTGATAGTGTCTAATTCCTTGATAAGCACCTGCTCTGAAGAGGGATTGACTCCCTCCTACATACAGGGTGAGCGGCGGGCCTGCTTCTCCTTGAGATGGCTCGGCGATCCAGCGAAGTGCATACTCTCCAGAGACGCGATCTACTGTTGTTGATTGGATAATATCGATGAGTTCTTCTAACTCTTGGTCAGTGGCCAAGCGCACTAGGGGAGGAGAGGTCAGAGATAGCTCTCCCTCTTCGATCGCCGAGCGTCTCCCTTCGGGTTCTTCAAAGGCTAGTTGGCCTTCCCAGGTGAAGTCGATCGCATCAGCCGGGGAGTGAAGCACGAAAGGGGTCTCATCGAGGCCAAGGGCTCGATAACGACCCGGTTGTTCACTCGAAGGCACTAGAGTGAGGTCTGCTCGGGGAGCGGTGATCGAGACCTCTCCTATAGAGCGGGCGCCTGCCCAAGAGCTCGGCGCTCCATATCGTACACATTCAACCTCTCCGAGGTTAAATCGTTCATAAGATAATACTGAAGCGCTGAGCGCGATTAGTCGCTGGGGGTTGAGTGTTCCAGCGATAGGGTCTCCTCTCTCATTGACCTGCTGAGTCTCAACGAAGTTAGCTCTCCACCCGACACAGCCGACCTCTTCATTGAGCGGTACACACCCTCCACAAGGATTACTGAGCGTCTCATCAACGAGTCCATCTAAGTCATTATCTAGACCGTCACATCGTTCGTCTACGATCTCTGGAGGCGTGAGATTAAGTAGTTCCCAATCAAGGGGGATTCGGCTATCAAGCTCAACAGCAAAATCGAGAATCAACCCTTGGTCATTGGGGAGAGCATCATAGTCGTCGGGAATCGAGAGACCATCATTGAGATTGATGGGGGACATATCTGCGACCTCTACATCCAGGGAGATATCTGCGTCCCGAACAGTATCCATCTCTCTGAGAGTTTCTGAACGCTCTGTCTCTTGCTCATTCATTGGGCGCGGGGGATCCTCTATACAGGCGCTAAATGACAGCGATATCGCTGCGATCATCAGCGAAAATAGAATAGGCTCTGTATTGAAGAGATTTTGGCTTTGAGGTCTACCTCGGCTAGAGATCGGCATATGTTGTCCAGCTTTCATCTTTCTCTCTATTAAGGTCTAGTAAAGAGGTGTGGGCTTATGCTATGAACCATTTTGAGTCACTGATAGAGGAGAGACTCCCTTTGCAAAAACATAATGGTCTTCAGGCGATTAATGGACAGCGCCCCAACCTAGAGCTGAAGAAAACATATCTCACGCTCACTGAAAGATCGGTAATACTAATTTATCGTGGGTGCGCTCTCCCGTTTCGTCTGAACAGAGAGTCATCAAATATGGCTTCTCAACTATACCCAATAATGTGTACTCAAAGCTACTCTTCTCCAATGACAGAGACTAGATCAAGATGCTTAGACCAAGAGACAAAAGGCCATTGCCTTAGGCGTCTAAGCGATCATCGAGCGTCGCCAATATTACGGCAGAGCGCGCCCCTATCCATCTCACTCACCTACCCCCCACATCGGCGAGAGATCAGAGCGACGATCTTAAGGCCACCCTCGAAGACCTCGAGGCTGATTGATGTGGCGAGTGGCGGTGAGCGACCCCAATCCTATCGAGGAATATATGAGCAAGCGTATTTTAATCAACGCAACACCCGCCGGCGAAGTGTGGGCCACATTTGTAGAGAATGGGACTCTTGAAGAGCTCTTCGTAGAGTCGAGTCGTAAGCAGGTCTTACGAGGTAATATTTATCGTGCACATGTCACGAGTATCGATAACAAGCTCCGCGCAGCTTTTATCGATTATGGAACTGATCGTAATGGCTTTATCTCCATTAAAGATATTCACCCTGACGCTTTCCATCGAGCGCCTCGCAGAGAGAGAGATTTTCAAGTCAGCGATGTCCTTCAAGTAGGGCAGCCTCTCCTCGTTCAGCTAAAGAAAGAGGAAGATGGCTCTAAGGGCGCAGCCTTTACGACTGATATCACTCTCGCTAGCTCTTACACGGTGATCTCTCCGGTGAGCGGAGGGGAGTCGACGATTAGTCGTAAGATCACCAACGTCAAGACCAAGCGCTCTATCAAGACGATCATGAAACAGTGTGATCCCGATGGACGCTATGGCGTCATGGTGAGGACCGCTGCTGAAGACCGAGAGTCTCATGAAGTGCTCGCTGATTTACAGACTCAGCTGCGAGCGTGGGGCTTTATTCAAGCAGACTTTCAGAGTAAGCGGTCGCCTTGCTTACTCTATCGAGAGTCACAGCTGATCACTCGTATGGTGAGAGACCACTATACCGATGATGTAGATGAGGTTATTCTCGATGATGAAGAGGCTTTTGATGATCTTAAACGTTATTGTGAGGAGCGTTTACCCGGCGCTGTAAATAAACTTACGCTGTACTCAGAGCGGCTCCCTCTCTTCGTGAAGTACAAGGTAGAGGGGCAGATCAACCAGCTGACTTCCCATCAGATCGACCTCCCAAGTGGAGGGAATATCAGCATCAACAACACTGAGGCGGCGACGGTGTTTGATATTAACTCTAGCCGACAGAGCGGGAGTGGTGATCAGCAGCAGATGTTCTTGGTGACCAACTGTGAAGCGGCAGAGCTGATCGCTAGACAAGTGAGGTTACGAGGGATTGGTGGGCTGATCTTTATCGACTTTATCAACATGAGGGAGATGAAGCATCGTCGACAAATAGAAAAGGTCTTCAAAGAATCGGTGAAGCGTGATCGAGCACACTTGGAGGTAGGGATTATGTCTCGCTTCTGTGTGCTAGAATTCTCTCGTAATCGCATTCAAGAGAGATCTCTCTCGACGACTCACACCACTTGCCCCACCTGCAGCGGCTCAGGATATATTCCCTCTCCAAATGTTGTCGCGTTTAAGCTCATCAACTCATTATATGCTCTCGCTGAAAAGATCGGCCCTGGTCGATCTATTAAGGGTAAACTACCAGTCGCTCATGCGATGTATCTCTTAAATGATAAGCGATCAGTATTGGTCGATCTTGAAGAGCGCTACGGGGTAACTGTTGAGATAGAAGCAGACTTTACTCAAAGTCTCCTCGCTCCTGATCCATTTATGGAGGCGGGAAGAGTGATTCGAGACGCAGAGAGCGCGAAGAGTCATCCTAAAAAACGTCGTGAGCGCAGAGATCGAACCAAGAGTACGGCTCATCGATCCTTGAGAGAGACCGCTCAAAAGACCCCTCGGCATCATAAGCAGAGCTCGGCACCTCCGGTTAAAGATGTGACGGTTGAGCAGCCGGTAAATGATGATCCAAACTTTACTCCTCCACAGATCGTGGGCTTTATACCGAAATCACAATTAGATCGAGCAGAAGCGGCATCATTACTGAGTCAAGCGGCCTCTCAGAGTGGACAGAAAAGCGGCTTTGAGGGTCGACTTCCTCGCGGAGAGCGAGTGACCCCAGAAGAGAATGAGGCTCAAGCATCTCCTGAGAGAGCAGATGAGCAAGCGAGAGAGCCCAATAATAGAAAACGTCGTCGTCGGCGTCGAGGTAAAGGGCGAGATCGAGATCAACAGCGCGGACAACAACCACAGTCGGAGGTGGCGGCTCAGTCCTCAGAGGCTCAGTCCTCAGAGGCTCAGTCCTCAGAGGCTCAGTCCTCAGAGGCTCAGTCCTCAAAGACTCAGTCCTCAAAGACTCAGTCCTCAAAGACTCAGTCCTCAAAGACTCAGTCCTCAAAGACAGCGTCACCGGATACCGTGGAGCAAATCACTGAGTCAGTGAACCATGAGCGACCAGAAATGGATGAACGCGCTAAGCGTCGAGCAGAGGCGAGAGCTCGTAATCGAGCGCGGAGAGCTCAACGTCTCCGAGAGTCTAAGCTACATCGTGAAGCAGAGAAGCTCGATGAGGGAGCAGCGTCAGGTACAACTGAGAAGCCTGCCTCAGAGAACTCAGAGCGTCATCAGCGACCAAGGAAGAGCTCAGAACAGTCTGAGACTGCTGCAATGACTAGCGTCGAGGCACCTGTCGAGAGGTCTGATAAAAATGAGGTGTCTACAGAATCCAAAAAGCCTCGTCATAAGCGCACGACCAAGACGCCAGAGGAAGTTATCGCGAAGAGCGAGACAGCGGCCAAAGAGGTAGCTGAGGACACTAAGAAGCCTGCTCGTCGTAGGCGACCGAGCAAGAAGTCTGAGCAGGCCACTGAGAAGGTCGAATCCGCGATTGAGACAGCTGTCGAAGAAGTGGCTAAGACAGCAACAGAGGTAGCGATCGAAGCAGTGACTGAAGAGCCCAAGAAGCCCGCACGCCGTAGACGACCGAGCAAGAAGTCTGAGGAGGTTGCTACTACCAAGACTGAAGTCGCGACTGAAACAGCGACCGAAGAGCCTAAGAAGCCCACGCGCCGTAAGCGACCGAGCAAGAAGTCTGAGGAGGCTATTGCCAAGACTGAAGAAGTGACTGAAACAGTGACTGAAACAGTGACTGAAACAGCGGCCGAAGAGCCTAAGAAGCCCGCTCGCCGTAAACGACCGACCAAGAAGTCCGAGGAGACTACTGCCAAGGCTGAAGTAGCGACTGAAGCAGTGATCGAAGAGCCTAAGAAGCCCGCTCGCCGTAAACGACCGACCAAGAAGTCCGAGGAGACTACCGCCAAGGCTGAAGTAGTGACCGAAGCAGTGACCGAAGAGCCTAAGAAGCCCGCTCGCCGTAAGCGATCTACCAAGAAGTCCGAGGAGACCACCGCCCAGGCCGACATAGTCATCGAAGCAGCGACCGAAGCAGTGACCGAAGAGCCTAAGAAGCCAGCTCGCCGCAAGCAAACGACCAAGAAGTCAGATCAGCCAAAGGCTGAGGTTGTTACTGAAACGGCGACGACTAAGAAGGCGGCGACGACTAAGAAGGCGGCGACGACCAAGAAAGCGGCGACGACCAAGAAAGCGGCGACGACCAAGAAAGCGGCGACAACCAAGAAAGCGGCGACGACCAAGAAAGCGGCGACGACCAAGAAAGCGGCGACGACTAAGAAAGCGGCGACGACCAAGAAGGCTCAAAAAGAAGCGATTGGTGCTCTCCTTGACCAGCTCGACAGCGCCGAGGAGAGTTGATCTAAGAGCTCTATCCTCTCGCTGATCGTTGTCTCCATAAGAGAGTGATCATCGATATCAGAGTGAGAAGAGAGAAGAGAGGAGAAGAGAGAGGGCCCGTCGTTTGGGGTGAATGACAGCTCTCTTCTGCTCCACTAGTGACATCTCCTTGGTTAGGCGGCGAAGACCCTGGCGAAGGTGGTGGGGTCATGGAAGGAGTGAAGCTCTGTTCTCCAGTGTTGGAGGGTGAAGAGCCCGGAGTAGATGAGTTCTCGGGTACACAGGTATCTTCAAAACAAATTAAGCCCGCATCACATAAAACGGAGCAGGGCGCGGGGACACATATGTTCTCTTCACAACTCTCCCCTGTGGCGCAGTCTAGATTATTATTACAAGGACATTCGTTGAGATTGGAGTCACATTGGGCCTCACAGTCTATCCCTTCATCGATATAGCCATCACAGTCATTATCGAGCCGATCGCAGCGTTCAGTGGTGGCGCTGTTTACGATCTCGCTTAAAGTGCTGACAAGCTGAGATTGATCGTTGACTACGCGCTCTTGTTCGGTCCCACCAACTCTCGCCATCTCTCGTAGAGTGCTTCGTCTCACCAAAGAGCCAAATCCGATCACATAGGTATTAAAGCCAGCATTGGCGGCCTCCCGGGTGGCAGCGACCGGCGCGGTGTCCTCTAAGGCTTCTGGCGCGCAAGTCTCTATGCCATCGGTGAGGAGTATAAGATAGCCTCGACGCTGAGGGACTTGCACTGACTCAAGCTCTAAATGACCGATACGGATCGCTTCAGATAAGGGGGTAAGCGCACCATCAGTAGGTGTCGAGCGGTCGTAGATCTCTTGTAGATTAGCGCTTTGGGCTTCACCAACAGTGATCGCTAACTCACCTTCAGCTACTCCACATGAGCCGCTAGTAGGGAAGGTCATCATCCCGAAACGAAGGGTCCCAAAATAGTCTGTAAATACTTCAGAGACCGCAGCTGTTGCTTGTTCCCACTTTTGGTCATCAAGCATCGAACCTGAGCGATCTAGTAAGAGGAGGACATCAGGGGTTTCGCACATACTGTCTTCAGGTACGGTCTCTCCGGCGAATTCTTCAGACTGGCAGAAGCCAAACTTTGGGAGGAGAGCGATCGATAGAGAGAGCGTTAATATACAGCGTAACACATGTCTAAATGACATAGATAACCTCAAGTCTGTTGTAGAGAGAATACGCATAGTAGTATGCATCGTTTCTCATGAGGACTACAATAGTCATGACTCCGGTGACTACTCGGGTAATTAAGGAATCATATCTTAATAGATATTATGATCTTATATCACTTGCGATATGATCATCGCTAGAACTTGGCGTAGTAGAAGAGCGGCTTATTCCCTTTACGACTAAGGGTCTTGGAGCGAGTGTGGTTATCGGTAGATCTTACCTCTACATAAACGGTTCCTCGTGTGCTTAAGGGGATCTTACCCGTAAAAGGGGTCTCTCCTCTGAGGACTCCATACACCCATACCTCTGCTTTAGAAGAATTTGAGAGCACTTTAAGTGAATGTTGGGGGGCGTTCTTCTCTAGGTTAATGAGGAACTTTTTTTGAGGGAGACTCTCAGGGTGAATCGTGCCTCGCCACACAGGAAGATCAGGGTGCCTGACAACAATATTTTCTGTCCCCGTCAAATTCACTATTTGAGTTCCTTGACCAGCGATTGGTGAAGCGCCAGCGATCTGTAAAGTCGTCTTTTCAAAAGGCCTAACCTCTAAAGTGATCGGAGTTGAAGCGGGCGCTTGTGTGAACCACCACCCCCCTCCTCCTACCCCACACAATAAGAGAAGGGTCATCGCTGTCTTGAATGAGACACTAGGACGACTCCCTGTTGATCGACCACTTGACCTTGGAGAGCGAGGCTCTCTCATGTTGGGGATAGGTGTAGGCTCGTCCATAGAGAAGAGCCCCGCACTTGGAGTAGGGGGAGACATCGTCGGGGCAGGTTGAGATTGGGGAGATTGGGGAGATCGTGAAGATTGGGGAGATCGTGAAGATTGAGGAGAGAGCGAACGTTGGGGAGATCGTGAAGATTGGGGAGACGCATTGACCGAGGAGAGTTCTACTACTGAAGAAGAGGTTTCTCGTGCTTGAGCGCTTCGGTGTGAAGGGACGGGCGTCGGCTCCTCTGATAAATGAGTAGCGTGACTCCGTGAAGAAGAGAGAGGGGGCTGAGCAAGTGGAGATCGTTGACCATGATTGAGCGATTGAGCGAGGATATGGTCTAGGTCCCCCTTAATAATAGAAATCTCACTCTCATCGTCATCATCGAGAGACTCTTCGAGGAGATTCTCTAAGTGTTGTTCATCGAGAGATTCATCATTCTTCAAGTCATGTGGTGAGAGGAACGGAGTATGAGGCTCAGGTAGAGTGTTAGAGACCAGCGCCTGAAAGAATGCAGCACCTACTTGTCGAGTCGCAGCTTGCTGAGTGCTGTTTTGATGTTGTGGTTCATCAGGCTGACCCTGGGGAGGGGTTGTGTCCTGTTGGTGTTGCTCATGATCCCATCGATCATCATGATAGTTCAAGGGGCCGGTTTGGTCTTCAGATTCTTCATATTCAGGGGTGAGTTGACTCGCTGTATCGCTACCTAGCTCTTGAGCGGTATATTGATTGAGTAAGGCAATCGCATCAGCAGAGATCAGAGAGGTCGAATCTAGATCTTCCTGTTGATCCTCTATGTTTTGGACCATCTGCTCCAAGAGAAATGAGTCCTGAGCCTTCTCATGAGCGATAAAGGTAGAGAACTCCTGTCCCATCCAAGTCTTGAGAGTGTTCTCATGAGTCATGGGTGCTTCTTGCTGAAGATAGAAGTGCAGCGCTTGAGCTAAGTCTCCCGCAGATTGAAAGCGATGTTGTGGATCAGGTTGAAGCGCATAGAGGATAATTTGATCAAGTTGGGGCGGGATCCACTCATTGATACTGCTTGGAGGGACGACTCGTGCTTCTCTTACCATCTCTAAGGTCTCGATATCGCTATTACCCATAAAGAGACGCTGATTAGTGAGGAGTTCGTAGAAGACAGTCCCTAAGGCAAATATATCGGTACGGTGGTCTATAGGGTGTCCTTTGACCTGCTCAGGAGCCATATAACCAAACTTACCCTTGAGTACGCCTGCTCGAGTGTGCTCTTGAGTTCTGATCTTTGCCTTGGCGATTCCAAAGTCAATGAGCTTTACCGCCCCACCGTAGGAGATGAGAATGTTTTGAGGAGAGACATCTCGGTGGATAATCTCTAAATGTTGACCGTTGGGGTCACATAGTCGATGAGCATAATCAAGAGCCTCTGCGACCCCCATCATGACGTAGGCAGCAAGCGCCGGTGGAAAGAACATCCCTCGCTCTTTGAGGTGATGACGGAGATAAAGTAAGTCTCGTCCTGAGATATACTCCATAGAGATGAAGTACTCTCCTTCTTCTTCTCCTTGTTCGATAATCTGAGCGATATTTGGATGGACGAGCCGACCCGCCGTATGCGCTTCTGTGATGAACATATCAATGAAGGAGCGATCTTGAGCGAGATGGGGGAGTATTCTCTTAATCGCAGCGAACGACGGTTTACCGTTGTCGTAATAACAAGCCTTAAAAACCTCAGCCATACCGCCAACATTGATACGGTGGATCAGGGTATATAATCCAAAGGGGTGAGGTTGCAAGCGAGTGTCCTTCAGAGCAATGGTGAGAGAGCTACATTATAAAAATCTTACTCGATTTAGCTGTTAATCTCTCTCTTTTAGCCGATAAGATCAGTGATTACAACAAAGCTATAAAGTATGACCTTTGCTAAATGAGCTGTATCAGCGACTCTTGATTACCTTTAATTATTTATTTATAGCTCATTATAGGCCCCTACTTAAATAAGGATAGATCGATTTGAATCACGCTTCTTCCGTTCCTGTAGATTCGGATGCCCATCGATATCTTAAGCATCACGCTGTCCTCGAAGGAGCGAGGGCCCGCGCTTATGTTTACCTTAATCAAATTTGGTTACAGTTGAACCGACTCTTGACCAGAGAGCTCGGCGGCGAGCTGAGGCGTGACAATTGGATTGAGGTGATCTCTATCGATGAAGATCAAATGTGCGGCTTAAGGTGGCGCTCAACGAGCTTGGAAGGTGGGGTGATCCTCGAGATCGCTGATGTCCGACGATGGACACATGTGAGCGGTGATCATATTGTATTCACGGTCTCTTCCGCTCACTCTCAAACCCGTAAACTCTTGACAGAGCGATGCCGTGATCAGTGGGTGGAGTCTGCTTTTAAAGCCATCTATCCTAGTGTATCTCTTCTCAAATATGGTCCGGAGAGTTCACGGGTCATCTCTATCGCTACCCCGCTTAAGTTGAGTGAGCCGCGGAGTGAAGCGCAGAGCGTGATTGAGGGCATCGTCTCTCTATGGGAGCTCATCGAAGGGGGAGGAGCAGCGAGTGATTCCCAATGGCCGAGAGGCAGTGAGCCTGGATATGAGAATAGACCTCGTTATGCCAGTGCGGCACCGCCGATCTCCCCTTCTCCTACAGAGGCGAGCTTCACAGATAATACGCTTGCTGATCCTCGACGACGGGAGGTTCACTCCATGCCTCCTTTCCCGCCTACGATCACTCCTATGGCAGCGCCTCCACCGTCAGACTTAGATTTAGAGAGCGCCTCGATCACTCCTCACAGTGAAGATCTCTCCGACACACAGCGAGAAGTGGCAGGTCTCTCAGGGATGAGTAAAGAGGAGATGATTCAAGCGATTCAGGCTCAGGTCAGACAGCGACCTGGCCGTCTCATCAGAGGGGGAGATCGGAAATCGACCCCCGTTCTTTCTGAACCTCCTCGCTTTGTCCCTAGATCACTCGCTCATCATGAAGAGCGAGAGGCTAATGCTGTACATCGTAACGAGCATAATGGAGATGATGCTGAGGGCTCGGGTCGGATTCATGACCCCCACTCAGCGGAAGGGGTAGAGCCGGTTAACCTCATCTCTGAGGTTGAGACGACCCCTCCTCATTCTCCACAGCTGTCTGCTGTAGAAGAGATAAATGAGCCGAGTTATATTAAACCTGTGCATCTAGATGAGCGGTCTGTCGATCCCCATGCCGTGATTATCAAGGGCTCAGAGGGGACACCGGAGGCTCAAGCACTGTTTAACTCACCGGAGAGCGCAGGAGGAGCGGTTGACTTAGGAGCGGGAGGAGTGGCGCCGTTACCGAGTGGTGAAGAGCTTACTCATTTTGAGGAAGAGAATGAGACGGCAGGCCCGATTGAAGCGAGTGAACTTGACGCTAAGATGTTGAGCGGGGCCTTGAGCCGTATTGGGCTCACACCATGGAGAGTAAACGCTTACGATGAAGGCAGAGGACAGATCCTCTGGCTCAGTAATGGCGCTCATATCGACTATAACCCTGCAGGTGATGCCATCCTCGGTGGAGAGAACCAAGACGAGACTCGCGCTCGACTGAGCCAGATGGGCATATTGATTTAGCTCATAACCGATGTGAGTGGTGACACCGACTTTTGAGATATTTTTACTCTCCTCATATTTTCATGAGAGAGATTAAAAGCCGAGGAGTCTGAGTCCCCCGATAACTTGATAGTGGTTAAACCACTCACCTTTCTCTTTGATTTCTAAAATTGAGGGGTTATCGATCAACTCTTCTTCGGTTGGCTCTCTGAAGGAGTAAGCGAGGAAGTCATATAGCGAAGACCAGCCAAATTCGAAGTAGAGTTGGGCGTTATCATTCATATTCCAAGTGATCCGGGGCGCGAGGTAGGGGCCAAGTCCCAACTGACTCACCTCATCATCTTCTGAATCAAAGACGATCGCGCTAAGTCCTCCAGATACGGCGAATCCCCAATTTAAGGTCTCAAAGAGGTGGAGAGTGACCATAGGTTTGATGTGAATATCGAGAGCATCATCATAGGCGCCGCGTTCAAAAGTTCTCCCAAACCCGAGCGCACTGTTGACACTCAACTCAAATCTACGGAGCAGCCCGTCGACCTCTCCGGTGCCTAAACGAACGCTCAATGATAAACCAAAGAGCGGGAAAGTGCCTACATCTAGGCTGCTTATCCTCGGAGAGAGATAGCTCGCCGCTGACCCAAAGCTCAGACCGGCAAAGCTACCTATCCTAAAACCACTCGACCCCTCTGTCCACGAGACCGCCCGCTCTGACCCTTCTCGCTGAGGAGGATCGTCTAGCAGAGGGTTGGAGTTAAAAGGAGGGGATTCGACACTCTCTCTTGCGGCGCTCTCTAACTGAGCGGCGAGGCATAGACAGAGCGCTCCTAAAACACCTAGAATGAGGGGCTTAATTACTCTGATATAGCAACGGTGAGTGATCGCTTTAACCACAGATCACGCTAGGGGAGGTCACATGTATCGGCATGATCATATTGTGTACCCTTCCCTGAACAGTGATGCTGAAGATCTCTTAGGTCTTAGCGATCTTTATACTTCTCACGAAGATCTTCTGCGACGGACGATGGAACTTGTGAGTACTTGCTGAACTCCATTGAGAACTCGCCCTTACCTTGAGTACCGGAGCGGAGAACATTGGAGTAGGCGAACATCTCAGCGAGAGGCACCTCGGCCTCGATGCGGCAAAATCCATCTTCCTCGGTGGTATTGGTGATGATACCACGACGTTGGTTAAGAGAGCCGATCATCGTTCCTTGAAACTCAACAGGACCTTCAACAGATACTGCCATTATAGGCTCAAGGATCGCAGGCTTTGCGTTCTCATAAGCGCTACGGAAAGCGCCAGAGGCTGCTGATTGGAAGGCCATGTCAGAGGAGTCAACAGGGTGTTGCTTACCGTCGTCAATGACGAACTTCACGTTGACTACAGGGAAGCCGATGAGGCGACCTTTACCCATTTGAGAGCGGAAACCCTTCTCACATGAAGGGATGTATTCTTTAGGGATAACACCACCGACGATCTTTGACTCGAAGGCGAATTCTGCCTCTTCCCATGGCTCCATCCAACCAGCGACGCGACCGAACTGACCAGAACCACCGGTCTGCTTCTTGTGGGTGTAATCAAAGTCAGTGCGGCGAGTGATGGTCTCACGATAGGCCACCTGAGGCGCGCCTGTTTCGACCTCAGCACCATACTCACGCTTCATGCGCTCGATATATACTTCAAGGTGAAGCTCACCCATTCCCTGGATGATCGTCTCACCACTCTCGCCGTCTACGTAGCAACGGAATGTGGGGTCCTCACGAGTAAAGCGACCGAGGGCCTTACCCATGTTGACTTGAGCCTTGTTATCAATCGGCTTGATCATGAGGTTGATGACCGGCTCAGGGATGTGCATCGAGGTCATCGCGAGATTATTCTTGCCATCAGTGAAGGTGTCCCCAGAGGCGCATTCTACGCCAAAGAGCGCTACGATATCACCGGCCTGTGCGTAATCGATATCCTCCATATCATTGGAGTGCATACGGACGAGGCGACCGATCTTGACCCTCTTCTGATTACGGAGGTTGTGGATAAACTCCCCCTTGTTGAGGGTACCACGATAGATACGCACGTAAGTGAGCTGTCCGTAGCGTCCGTCTTCTAGTTTGAACGCCAAGCAGACGAGAGAGTCATCTTTGTCAGAAGAGAGAACGACCTCTTGCTCATCATCATCTTGATCGAGAGCGACGTTCTTGACGTCGGTCGGGCAAGGGAGGTACTCAGTGACGCCATCGAGGAGAGCCTGAACACCAACGTTCTTGTAGGCGCTACCACAGAAGACAGGAGTGAGGTCAAGAGAGAGAGTCGCTTTACGGATGGTCTCATTGAGGAGATCTACAGGGACAGCCTGCTCTTCCATCATCAGTTCCATCATGTCATCACTAAACATAGAAACGGCATCTAGGAGTTTCTCTCGGTACTCATTAGCTTGATCGACAAGATCGGCAGGGATCTCGGTCTCACGAATGTCATTACCGTTCTCACCTTCAAAGTAGCGAGCTTGCATGGTCACCAAATCAACGTGGCCCACATGCTTGTCTTCAAGGCCGATGGGGATCTGAATCAAGACTGAGTTGTGCTTGAGCTTTTCACGAAGCTGCTCACATACTTTAAAAGGGTTAGCGCCTGATCGGTCACATTTATTGACAAAGGCCACACGAGGAACGTTATAGCGACGCATTTGTCGATCCACAGTGATCGACTGACTCTGAACACCGGCGACGGAGCAGAGAACCAAGATCGCGCCATCGAGTACGCGGAGCGCTCGCTCTACCTCAACGGTGAAGTCTACGTGGCCTGGGGTGTCGATGATATTGATGTGGTAGTCTTCCCACTCGCAGTAGGTCGCTGCGGACTGGATGGTGATCCCACGCTCTTTCTCAAGTTCCATGGAGTCCATCTTCGCGCCAACCCCATCTTTACCGCGGACTTCGTGGATCGCGTGGATACGATTGGTGTAAAAGAGGATGCGCTCGGTCAAGGTGGTTTTCCCTGAATCGATGTGCGCGCTGATTCCGATATTTCGGACGAGATTAAGATCGCTGATCATGTGGATCTCCTGTCAGGCAGAATGTGGAAACACTATTGAATAAGTTCAAATTTGGGCGCAGTGTACGAGAAAACAAAGAAAACTCAACTCAATTCTCTAGTTTTCCTCTCCTCTTTTGAAGAGCTACTCGTAGAGAGAGAGAGTGGTCACGCTCACCTCGTCGGTAAGATGAGGTCTAACTTCTCTCGTCGAATCCACTCTGAGCGATTCAACGGGAGTGTTTTGAGTGATCGTCTAAGAGCTTGATTCATGTCTTGGAGAGAACTCTCGAAAGTAGTGATGACCCATCTCGCACCTTCTCTTCGAAGGGAGACTTGATTATCGGAGCGAGTAAGGATCGTCATCTCACCGCTCTCTTCATTCCCAGAGATGACCCGTCTCATGTTGACTCCTTGCTCCACTCCGCCTTTGCTCTGTTTTTTGGCCCATTCTAGACGATCTCCGATGAGAACTCGCCATAGCGCCTCGCTATCTGTGAGGGGAAGCACCTTGGAGAGGTTCTCTCCCAAGGCTCTATCTCTAGCCCATTGGCGACCTTCGGCAGAGGGGAAACTCTTGATCTCTTGTTCAACCTCTCTCAAGGTCTTTAGGAGCTCCTCTAAGTGACGTCCTGTAGCCTCACTTAAAGAGGCCTTAAAGAGCGCGAAGTCTCCTTCTTCCAATGCGACTCCAAATAAGCGTAAGGCGCCGGCTGCGGTCTGTGGGTCTCGGCTCTCTTCGCACCCGAGGAGCAGCATAGAGAGTGAAGCTATAAGTAAAATAAATCTTTGTATACCGTACATCTGAGGCTCCCTTTGATGTGAAGACCAAGCGAGTTCATCTCTCGACTTATTCGATGATCGATGTTAAAGCGAATACAACAACCATTGAGCTTTAAGCCTTGATCATTTATCAGATGCAGATCTTAAGCTCAAACTGATCTCGAAGTCCAAATACGTTTACTGAATACTAGATTCAGTTTAATACTGAGTTATCCTCAAGGATATCACTTCATCGATGACCGTTTGCGTATATTTGATCAAGTAGTTGGATTACCCCTCCGAAACAGGACTAGACGAGTAGTAGAGGACAGCATTGAAACGTGCATATACGACCATCTTCATTTTTATTTGGATAGGCCTCATCAACGGTTGCGCACCTCCCCAGCCACATCCGGCGACCCTCGCTTATCAAGAGTTAGTCACCCACTTGAGTAGAGGTTCGGTGGAGGGAGTATGGTCAACCCTGTCTGTCAAAAGTCAGGCGGGGCTACTCGATAAAGTAGGCGATAAGGTTGGAGGGGCCAAAAGGGTTGATGAGCGGGTTGATGAGCCACCCTCTTCTTTAGCGGTTGAGCTTGATTGGGCATTTGAATCGCCATTTGTTGGTCAAGCGACCCCTGTTAAGGTCGATCAGGGTGAGACATCCCGGATACTACACTTACAAACATTTTACGCTTCTCAGCCGTGGATAATCCCTGTAATCTTAGAAGAGGGTAAGTGGCGTGTTCATCTTCTTGGAGCGCGCCAAAAATCGCCATAATATTAAAGCCCGTTAGAGGTAAACGAGTTGATTCACTCATCATCAAATAAACCACACCAACTTGATCAGTATTCAGAGTCTCACCACTTAGAGCGAGGCGCCATGATCGGTGGACGTTTTGAAGTTTTACAGCTGACTAGAAGAGACTTCACTGGTACTGTCTATAGCGCTTTGGACATACAGAGCCAAAGAAACGTTGAATGTTTATTAATCAACCTCTCCTCGGAGGATACCCATCATTTATTGGAGCTTAGAGCTCATATTCATGATGTGAAGAAACTCAAGTTGAAGAGTTTTGCTTCGACCTATGGGATAGGAAAGCAGGGGGTAGATGGTTATTTAGTGCGTCAAAATATTGAGGGGCGACCGCTCATCGATCATCTGAAACACCGCTCGCAAAACCATCGTCCTTTCAAGCAGAGGGGGCTCTGTTCCCTGCTCATAGAGATGATCCAGTCGTTAGAGGCGCTCGAATCCCAAGAGGTAAGTATCAGCGAGCATGGCTTGATTAGACCAAATATTGTGATGATACAAAATCAGAGTAAGCCTCGAGTGAGGATCACCGATCTTGGCTTAGGATCATTACGTCAGGTGTTGGTTAAAAATACTGAGCTCGACCAATGGACTCAAGGCTGCGTCCCTGAACTACGTGGAGAACCGACGCCTCAAGACCCAGATTTGTATGCATTGGGGGCTCTCCTCTTTCAGATGACTCAGCTTCGACCTTTTACAAAGGGCTGGCTCCGTGAGTTATCGGTGAGTCCTACTTTCTCTCAATTACCGGATTTGATTGAGGCCTGTACCGCCTCTGATCCGTTGATCACCTTGAGTGACCTAAAGAGTGAGCTTAAGTATGCAGCGCAATCACAGGTAGAGAGCGGCGGCTTGACTCGTGATCTATCCCAATTGCAAGAGAGACTTCAAAAGATCATTCATTATGAGTCGGGGGCTGACTCCTCCTCAGAGCCTGTTGATGAACTTCCCTTTGATCCACAGAGCGAGAAACCAACATTGGAGATCGAGACCGAAGAGGTGCTTACTCAGAACGCTGTAGCGGCCGAGTTGATTCCGCAAGAGGCGAGTGTCAGCGTTGTATTCGATGAGTTGCCTTCGGCTAAAGTGGGGCATGAACTCTCTGAGACCGAGCCTCTCTTATTTACTCCGATGCCGACGGCCGCTTATACAACCACAGAAGCCGCGAGCGACAAACCTCAAACAAGTGGGGGAAGAGCCGCTCCTCATTCAGCCCCTGAGCCACTCGGAGAAGATCAAGACGAGCTCTCCGCACAAGAGGCGCTTCCTGCCATCGAGCAGAGTATGAGAGAGATCGTAGAGCGAGGACACTCTCTGCTCTCCTCTGATGATCATCCCCAAGTGGTGAGATCTAAACATAATGTTGTAGAGGTGAGCGAAGATCAACTTGAGGTCGATATGTCCGCCCTCAATGACATATTTGATGGCCAGGAGATGCCTGAGATGAAACAGCAGTCAAGCTCGGCTGATGGTCGTACAGGACTTCAAGGCCTAGAGATGAAAATAGAGACTCTACATGGAGTCGATCTAGAGGAGCTTGATGATGAAGATGAGCTTCAGATTTTGGTAGGAAGGGATCGGCCCTTACCCACCCAAATAGAAGCGCCATCTCTCCCTCCCATTATGAGTGCACGAGGTCAGGGAGGCATGAGTAGAGAGCAAAAACTCGGTCAAGAAATGAGCAGTATTCCCCTGCCTATACCAGCGCTGAGCGCTGAGTTACCTTATGATGATGACCTCATCGGACAGCGGTGGATTGTGGTGCGTGACGGGATTGATTATGGTCCTTACACATTGGATGAACTCTCTCATCAGCTCTTTAGGGAAGAGATTAATCTTGAGACGGAAGTCTGTGATATTGAGACCGATCATCGAGCCGCACTTGGCGAGTTTAGCTCACTTGAACACGTACTCAATGAGTGGGCTAAGGAGCGATTAGCGCGGAGACAACAAAAAGTTGAGTTTGAGCAACGAGCGAAGGTGAGGCGACGAGTGACCCTCATCGCTCTCCTCGTCTCTTGTGGACTCGTTGTCTTTATTGGCCTCAGCTATGGCCCCCAAATTAGGGCAGCGATGCTCCCTGAACCAGCGAATGTTGATCTCAACTCTTGGGTTGGTCAAGCTCCCGAGATGAAAGTGTTAAAGAGGCTCAAAGAGAACCCCTCGAAACGAGCGGAGAGAGCCAGGCTTAAGCGGGCTCAAAAAGCTCGATTGGAGACTTTAAGAGACGCGAAAGCGATGGCTCGAGAAGCTCGAGAGGCCGCCGAAGCGACTAGCGTAGACTTTAACCGCCGCGGCGCTAAACGCTCTCGCTTCTCGAGGAGTGAGTTCGATAAAGCTCTCTCGAATCGCTCGGAGCGTCTTTTTAATTGTATCGAAGCAGAGCATCGACGGTCACCTGAACGCGGGGTACTTAAAGTGACGATGACCGTACAGAGAAGCGGGCGGTTTTTGAATGCCCGACTTGTAGACGGTAGTGGACCGGGAGTTAAGTGTGTCTTCAGGGCGATACAAGGCCTCAAGATGCCTCCTTTTTCGGGAGGAGACAAGACCATCACTCTCCCCTACAAAGTCAAATAATATAAATGGGGGTTCCTCTCTCATTTGATCGTAAATTCAGCCCTTAGGGAGATTATTTATGTTGTGTGCTCTTAGAGCGACCAGCGCCCGACTAGCGACTCATTATCTGATCAGTTATTCGATTAGCAGTGTCATCATTCTCTCTCTTACCTCTCTATTGTTATCCTGTGATGATGAGCCGAGTAGCGGTTCGGGGTCTACGAATGGAGGGGCAGAGTCCGCTGGAATGAACGGCGGGATGAGCGGCGGAATGAGCAGTGGGGTGATCGGTGGGATGAGCGGCGGGATGAGCGGCGTATCTTCGTGTTCGAGTGATGCTGATTGCCCGGGGGGGACGCTGTGTGACCCTAATCTTCAGGCGTGTCGTAGCGCTTGTGATCGAGATCAAGACTGTGGAGAGGCGGAGGCGTGTCTCGACAACTTCTGTACCCAGCTTACTGCTTGTGAGGGAGGTGTTGATGGTTCTTGTGCAGAGGGTCAACTTTGCCGTTGCGATGGTCGCTGCATCCCTCAAGTAGGTAATCCATGTCAAGGGGACCTTCAATGTCAAGTCGCTGAGTATTGCGATATATGTCGCGGGCAATGTCTGCCTCGAGTTAAGCCCTGTGAGTCTTGTGAGCTAAATTTGGAGACGATGAGCGCCAGCTGTGAACGGAGCGGAGATCTGTGCGCACCGATTGGAGACCGAGGAGAGACGGTGTGTCTCAGAGCCTGTGTCGGACAAGGGACTTGTGATAACCTCGGACCGGGATACCTCTGTCAGGCCTTGGGCGATCAAGGTGACTTTTGCTTGCCAGAGTCGGGAGAGTGTACAGCGTTAACCGAGTGTACTAGAGATGCAGAGTGCTCTTCGGGACTCTTTTGCAATGAGCGATCCCAATGCCAGCCTGGTTGTGTGGATGATACTTCTTGTTCTGATGGGCTGCTCTGTCAAGGTCTGCGCTGTGCTCCGGCGTGTACAGGTAATGGAGATTGCCTCGCTGAAGGTGCGGTCTGTGAAGCGGATGGACGTTGCCAAATCCCTGGGGGATGTCAAAGTAGCCGGGATTGTGGGGAGCCAGAGACCTATTGTGACCTTGACGCTTTACAATGCGTGGATGGCTGCCAAGTAGATGATGATTGTTTAGACGCTAGTCAAGAGTGTCTCGCTGGGCGTTGTAGACCCCGAGGGTGCTCTCGAAATTATCAGTGTAGCTTTGGACAAGTGTGTGACTTAGAGTCAAGTATGTGCGTGATGGCGGAGGGCAGACATTGTGAGTCAGGCTGTGATCCCATGAGCAGTGATACTTCATGTGGAATGGAGGGGCAGCGTTGTCTCTCCCTTCAAGATGAAGAAGAGAACCCCATCGGCGACTTCTGCTTTGAGCCCTGTCAAGATGAGCCTAACCCTTGCCCTCAAGGATACTCGTGTGAGACGCTTGATGATCCGGACGCCGGTGAGATCAAGCTATGCATTAGGCGCTGCGACTTGAACCCGGTGAGTCAATAACCCATCTTCGCTGGACCTTATCTCCTCACCGAGAGCGTGTCTTGAGTTGCCTGAGTAGGATTCGATGATGATGATCAATCACAATGAACCTGTCATCGAGGAGAGGCCTAAGGTTCTGATCGCAGATGATGAAATCTCCATCCGTGAGGTGCTCAGTATTTATCTAGAGCAAGAGGGGTTTGAGGTTCACGTAGCGATTCACGCCGAAGAGGCTTGTGCTAAGATCACCCAAGTCGACTTTTCATTGGTCCTCTCAGATTTGCGAATGCCTCGAGGGGGAGGGATGAAGGTTCTAGAGTTCTTACGTCTCCAGAATCATGAAGCCCTCGTGATCATGATGACCGCATATGCCAGTCCAGAAACTGCGGTCGAAGCTATGAAACTTGGGGCTCATGATTATCTGATTAAGCCTTTTCAGCTGGACTCATTGAAGGTCAGCTTGAACAGAGCGCTCGATCACTATCATCTGAAGAGAGAGAACCGTAAACTTAAAGAGGCGATTAGGGCGAGTGAACAGTTTGAGGGGTTGATCGGTCGCTCTAGTAGTATGAAGCATATCTTCGAGCTCATTGAGCGAGTCGCCCCTGCTAAAACACCGATCTTGGTTATGGGAGAGAGCGGGACCGGGAAGGAGATGGTCGCCAAAGCGATTCATACTCAGAGTACTCGCGCAGATGGTCCTTTTGTCGCGCTTAATTGCGCCGCTTTACCAGAACATTTACTGGAGAGCACCTTGTTTGGTCATCGACGAGGAGCCTTCACAGGGGCGACGGAGCACCGAAGAGGTCTTTTTCAAGCGGCCCATGAGGGTACACTCTTCTTAGATGAAATAGGGGAGATGCCTCTCCCGATGCAGGCTAAGGTCCTCCGCGCCTTACAAGAACAGAGAGTCATGGCGGTGGGTAGCCTCGAAGAAGAAGACGTTAATTTGAGGGTGATCGCTGCGACGAACAGACCTCTCTTAGAGGAGGTGAGAGCGGGGCGCTTTCGAGAGGATTTGTATTATCGTCTCAATGTGATCCCTATCCATCTTCCCCCACTGAGAGATCGACCTTCAGACATCTCTCTCCTCACTGAGCGCTTCATCGAGAAATATTCGCAAGAGTTTAATAAGTCGATCAAGGGGGTTGAACCGACGGTCATGAATGCGCTGATTCAGTCTCATTTTCCCGGTAATGTAAGAGAACTCAAAAACTTGGTTGAGCGAGCGGTCGCTCTCGCTAAAAGTGATGAGCTGCAAGCGGCTGATTTTCTTTGGGAGAGCACCTCTCAACCGATAGAGCGATCGATCCAAGAGACTGAAGAGGTCGGTCCTCATGGTCCTCTTGACTCTCAATTTAACCCCTACCCCAAGATGGCAGACCTCTCCGCGACTTCTATGCTGATTCAAGAGTTAGATGATCATAACGATCAGCAATGGGATATTGAGAGCTGCTTAGAAGAGGTTGAACAATCTTTAATTTCAGAGGCTCTCGATCGTTATTCGGGTCATCGAACAGAAACAGCAAAATTTCTAGGTTTGAGTTTTCGCTCTCTACGTTATCGATTGAAGAAATTAGGGATCTAATCATCAAGGGCCTCACTTCTCATGATCAATTCTCTGAGGATTAGGAAATGAGAGTGACAACTATTGTCACTCAAGGCTTTGTTGGTGTGACACTTTTTGTCACATGGCGAGTAGAGTGACAAATTATGTCAGCTGATGTCAGAGATAGAGAGAGGGACGGGCAGAGTTCGCAGACGTTAATAGGGCTCGATAGTAGGTGAAGCGAACTGTCATATAAAAGCGGCTACTAATATTAGGCTAGTTGGCTAAGGTATTAACTATAGTGGACTTCGTGAGGGGAAATAATTTTGTCCAAGATACTTTTATTAACGGTATGAGCGGTCTTTGAACTTTTATGTTGGTAGGTCTTCGAGGTAAGTATTTGATGATAGGTACTTTGGCATGGGTTATGCTTCAGAAGTATGTCGATAAAAAAATTTAGTTTTGATTTCACCAGACAATGAAAGTGCTACATGCGACCACTTGAATGTAAACAGCTAGCCGGAAGCACTCAAAAGAGAAGAAGGGCCTCAACGGTTCATCATTCTCAACTCGGCATGACGTTAATAGAAATGATGGTCGTAGTAGTAATCCTCTCTATCCTCACTACCTTAGGGATTACAGGATATAAGAAGCTCGTTTATCAAGCACGAAACGCCGAAGCTTATCAGTTCTTAGGATCGGTTCGCGCAGCCCAAAATACATACTATCAGGCCTTTGGTCAGTATGCAGGCAACCAAGAGTGGGCAGAATGGCCTCAAGGCCCTTTCGCCTTTGAGAGCCGGGTAGATTGGGGAGAGATTGCACAAGATCATGTTTGGCAATCTCTAGGTGCGCGACCTGAAGGACCAGTGTGGTTTAAGTATCGTATCCGCGCCAGTATTGATCCCTCTCAGGCACCAGCAGCCGTCTTTCGCCCACGCCCCGTTGGACCTTGGTTTCAGGTGCAGGCGAGAGGTGATTTTAACGGTGATGGCACAACGTCTCTATTCGAGATTACCTCTGCTCGAGCAGAGGTGTTTGCCGAAAATATGAACGAGTAAGATTTAAGCAAAGGTTCCTCTCCTTCCAACCCTTTTACCTCATTGACCCCCACCAGAAATAACTCTAGAGTTGTAGCTGTTATACCGATGAGGAAAACACTTTACCTCCCCCTTACCAACAAGCCAACGCTATTACAGGAGTATTCCCATGCGTAATCAAAATAAAGGCTTCACTCTGATCGAATTGATGATCGTTGTGACTATCATCGGCATTCTAGCCGTCGTCGCTGGCCCTGAGTTGATGAAGTATCAGATCCGAGCTAAGACCGCAGAGGCGACCCAAAATGTCGCTAAGATCGCTGACGGCGCTCGTGCTTACTATCTCTCTGAGATGACTAATCGTCAGGGAGAGCTCATCGCTAAGCAGTTCCCTCTCGATATCGGTCCAACACCGGCAAACTATGCTTGCCAAAATAACGCTCCTTTCAAGCATGACCCCACT
Organism: uncultured bacterium; assembly: GCA_943788935.1. Lineage (GTDB taxonomy): Bacteria > Myxococcota_A > Bradymonadia > UBA7976 > VGTA01 > CAKZRU01. The sequence continues at coordinate 218,109 of CALSSE010000009.1, forward strand.
CAGTACAGTGATGCGGCGACGTTTGGAAATGAGTCATGGCAGAGCCTTGCGTTCGCGGTCTCTAAGCCCTTCCTTTACAGTTATACCTTTGAGCGACAAGGTGAGGGACAGAACGCCTTCTTTACCGCCCGCGCTCGTGGTGATCTTGACTGTGACACTCAGCCTTCTCTCTTTGAGCAGACCGGTGCCGTCGATCAAAATAATCAGGTCGTCATCAACCAGCTCTATCGTGAGGCAGAGCTCGAGTAGGCTTAGCTAAAGTAGGTTAGCTCTATGTGTTCTATCTAGAGCTAAACCTAACCGTGATACTCTCTTCTGAATGAGAGCTCGCTAGCGCCATTGAGGTCTTCCTTAATGGCGCTGTTTATTTATGGCGCTGTTTATTTGTGCGCAAGGATCATAAATAAAACCAGTCTTCAAAGATCGCTTGACAGCCCCTGTATGAATGTTTAGTTTCTCTTTCACTACTGAATGAATAGTCATTCAGTATAAAACAGGCGACTCAGAGGAGTCGTCATGCTCATAACGAATGGGGTATTATGCCTAGAGGTCGCTCACAAGATTCATCTTCTAGCCCTACTAAAAGTAAGGCGCAGAAACTTGAGCGGAGGTCTGCGATCATCGAAGCGGCGATTGATACCTTCGCCCAGCGAGGGTTTCATCATGCGCGAGTGAGTGATGTCGCCCGACAAGCGGGGATCGCTGATGGCACAATCTATCTCTACTTCAAGAGTAAAGATGATTTACTCATCTCATTATTTGAAGAGAAGATGGAGCATATCGTCGAGACATTCCGCTCTGAGGTGAGCTGTTATAAAACCGCTCAAGAGCGATTGAAGTGTTTCTTAGAGCTTCACTTGAAAATGGTCGCTGAACGACCAGCGCTCGCTGAAGTCATGACGGTTGAGCTGAGACAGAGCGCTAAATTTATGCGCGAATATAAAGCGCCTCAGTTTGGGGCATATCTTGCTCTCCTAGGAGATATTATCTCTTATGGGCAAGAGCGAGGTGAAGTCCGCTCGGGGATCGACCCCCTCCTCACCCGTCGCATTATCTTTGGAGCTCTCGATGAGCTCAGCCTCTATTGGGTGAGTTCAAAGAGGCCTCTGCATTCACTTGAGCGAGTCATTGAAGAGCTGTGGGCCCTCTGCTCTACAGGATGCTTCATTCAAAAATAATCACCTACGTAATCACCCTGAATAATCAGTCAAAATACGTACTCATCTACTTTAGGAGATAATATGAAAATTTTGGTCACAGCAAAGCGGGTCACCGACTGGGACTCCAAAGTCGTCCCTACCAGTGATGGCACCGGCATTGATTTCGATAACGTTGACTTTAAGATGAACCCTTTCTGTGAAATCGCGGTAGAAGAGGCGATTCGCATCGCTGATGCTAGCGATGAAGACAGCGAGATTGTGGTGGTCGCTATCGGTGATGATGAGGCGACTCAGCAGGTTCGGCAAGCGCTCGCCATGGGCGCACATAAAGGGATCTTGATCGAATGCGAAGAGTCAGAGCTAGACTCTGACTATGTCGCTAAACTTTTGGTCAAAGTATGTGAGGACGAAGACATCGATTTAGTCCTCCTCGGCAAGCAAGCGGTCGATGGAGACAGTAATCAGGTCGGACAACTGATGGCGGAGTATCTCGGTTGGCCTCAAGCGACCTTCGCTTATAAGATTAAGCCAAATGATGGTGGTGACATGGAGGTTCAGCGTGAGGTGGACGGCGGAGTGGAGACGGTCACTCTCAGTCTGCCTGCAGTGATCACTACTGATCTACGACTTAATGAGCCACGCTATGCTACTCTCCCCAATATTATGAAGGCCAAGCGTAAGCCCTTTGAGACCTTCGAACCTGATGATTTAGATATTGAATTGGGTTCTCCTAAGGTAGAGGTTGTCGGATACAGCCTCCCCTCAGAGCGTCAAGCGGGACAGATCGTCGGTAGCGTGCAAGAGCTGATGGAGAAGCTCTCACAAGAGGCTAAAGTCATCTGAGTCTAACTCGGTTGACATCAACAGATTATTACAGATTAAGAGAGTTCTATTATGAGTAAAATTATTGTTCTCGCTGAGCAGAGCGAAGGCTCGGTTGTTAAAGCTTCTCTCAGCGCAGTGACCGCTGCCCGACAGCTCGCTGAAAAGGTTGGCGGTGGTTTCGATATTGCGGTAGTTGGCCATCAAATTGGTGAGGTCGCCTCCGCCTTGACGGGCTATGGGGCCGAGAGAGTGTATCAAGTAGAAGATCCAAGCTGCGAAGGGTATACTGCACAAGCCTTCGCCCAAGCTTTCCATAAAGCGGTGGAAGCCTCAGGAGCGAGCTTCGTTATTTCCGCCTCTACCGCTAAAGGTAAGGATTGTACCCCTCGAGTCGCGGCGCGATTAGATGCGGGGATGGCTAGCGATGTCACCGGTATTGAGGGCGACTCGTCGGGGCTCGTTTATGTTCGGCCGATGTGGGCAGGCAATATCATTGGCCGAGTCAAAATTAACACTGATGTTCAGGTCTTAACGGTTCGAACGACCGAGTTTGACGCCGCTGTCTCTACCGGAGGCCAAAGTCCGATTGAGTCCATTGCTGCCGGGATAGACGCCAGCAGTCTACGTATGAGCTATGTAAGTCTGGACTCGGTCAAATCTGATCGACCGGCGCTCACTGATGCCGACGCGGTCATCTCCGGAGGGCGCGGCCTTAAAGAAGGTGAAAACTTTGAGAAGATCATCGCTCCTCTCGCTGATGAGCTCAACGCGGCGATCGGTGCTAGTCGTGCGGTAGTCGATCTTGGTTGGGTTCCCAATGACTGGCAGGTTGGTCAGACCGGTAAGGTTGTCGCGCCGGACCTCTACATTGCTGTAGGGATTAGCGGAGCGATCCAACACCTCGCAGGGATGAAGGGCTCAAAGACTATCGTGGCGATCAATAAAGATCCCGAAGCGCCGATTTTCCAAGTCGCTGATTATGGACTCGTCGCCGATCTCTTTGACGCCGTTCCACAGATCACCGCTCAGCTTAAGGATCGCTAAATGGCGCGCACCCCCTCAACGATGAGAGCACTCGGGAGCACACTCCCCACGTTTTCGCTCCCTAACACCGAGGGAGGTGTATTCAACAGTGAGGTCAATCTCGGTGAGCGAGGTCTATTAGTGATCTTTATGTGTAATCATTGTCCCTTCGTGATTCACCTCCGAGAAGCCCTCGCAGCGCTCACCACCGAGATGATCAATCGCGGGCTCACTGTGGTAGGGATCTCCGCTAATGATGCTCAGTCCTATCCTCAAGACGGTCCATTAGAGATGAAGCGGGAGCGAATCGAAGCTGGTTATCTGTTCCCGTATCTTTACGATGAGTCACAGGAAGTGGCCAAGGCCTTTGATGCGGCCTGTACCCCTGACTTCTTTCTCTATGATGGCCAAAAAAGACTCGTCTATCGAGGGCAGTTTGACGGGAGTCGTCCCGGTCAAGCAACACCGGTCACTGGTGACTCTCTCAGAGCGGCTTGTGAGGCCTTGCTTAATACCGGTTCGGTGAGTGATGATATACCTCAAATGCCGAGTATAGGCTGTAATATCAAGTGGCGTTAAGATGATATTGTAGCCTTCGTTCCCCCGCTATGTTACAGGTGGGACTATGAGGACTTTCACAGTGCTTGTGTATCGCAGTGCTTGTGTATCGCAGTGCTTGTGTATCGCAGTGCTTGTGTATCGCAGTGCTTGTGTATCGCAGTGCTTGTGTATCGCAGTGCTTGTGTATCGCAGCGTGTTTGCCTCACTCATCGCCTCTGTACGTCTCGACTTTTGAGTATACCTAAGAGGAGGCGTTCTTTATCTTACGTTCATTAAGGATGACTATGTCTTATTATTCCCCTTCTCCGAGACGTTTAAATCTGTGCCTCACCCCTACCTCATGGTCCACCTATGAGCACTTGGTGATTATTGGTCAGGAGCCTGCGATCTCTCTCGCATTAAACAAACTTTCCTTGGGGGTAGAGAGCGCTTTCGCTTCCATTAAAGACCCTAAATTGGGCGGAGCTGCCTCGACCTTTACGACAGTTGATGGACAACCGCTCAAGGTCTCCTTGAGCGTAATCACTCAGAAGGCTTCGCGTATGAATCATCCCGCGAGACCTGATCTAATCACCAAGCAGCTTAGCTCAATGGTGAAAGAGAAAGAGAAGACGATTGTCTTGATATGCGCTAGTGATGAGCAACATTACGATGCTTTAATTATTGCTGCTACCCGAGCGTTTCCTCGCTATTCACGTAAAAGTGGAGCGTCACGTCGCCTGAAGATAGACATCTCTCTCTATGGAGTCGATGACGAACAGGTGGTCACTCGTCTAGAAGCGCTTGCAGAAGGGGTTAGCCACGGGGCGGAATGGGTCGATGCCCCTCCCGCAGAATTTCATGTGCCAGAATTTATTGAGGCCGCGAGAGAGATCGCGGTTCGCCACCAAGTGGAGATTGATGTCTTTGAAGGCGACTCGCTGATGCAAATGGGAGCAGGGGGACTCTGGGGAGTAGGTATGGCGGCCCTGCATCCTCCGGCGATGGTTGTGCTCCGTGGTCCGAAGAGCACCGTTGACGCCCCCAATATGGTGTGGGTAGGGAAGGGGATCGTCTATGACACCGGTGGGCTATCTCTAAAGCCTAAAGGGAGCATGGGCGGTATGAAGATGGATATGGGTGGTGCAGCGGGTGTGCTTGCTGCCTTTGAAGTCGCGGCTGCCCGTGGCTTAGCTCAAGACCTCTGCGCGGTTCTCTGTCTCGCCGAGAACGCCATAGGACCAGAGGCGCTCCGTAATGATGATATCATTACCCTCTATTCGGGTAAGACAGTAGAGATCAACAATACCGACGCAGAGGGGAGGTTGGTGCTCGCTGATGGGGTCGCTTATGCTGTCCAACACTTGAAACCTACAGTTATTGTTGATATGGCGACTTTGACTGGAGCTCAACTCGTCGCTACTGGTCGCTCTTTTGGCGCGATCGTCTCCAATGATGCGGTGCTAGAAGAGGCTGCTTTCGAGGCGGGTCAGAGTAGTGGTGAATTAGTTCACCCTCTCCCTTACTGCCCTGAGTTCTTTCTGCCCGAGTTTAAGAGCAAGGTCGCTGATATGAAGAATTCAGTGAAGGATCGTATGAACGCGCAGAGCTCTTGTGCAGGTCATTTTGTAGAGTCTCACCTCGGTGACTATGACGGGAAATGGCTACATGTCGATATCGCAGGACCTGCCTTCATACAAGAGCGAGGTACCGGCTTTGGGACTGGACTTTTAGCGACTCTAGCTGAGGCTTGGCAGGGCGGTGAGCTAGAGGGCTAATCTTCAGTTCATCTCGACTCATCAATATTGTATTCCCTCGTTGGAGAGAGCTAGGAGTCGAGAGGGGGCGGTGAAGAGAAGCGTGTCTTCTATTGGCAGAGACGCCGTATAGATTCTAAAAATAGTGCTTGGAAAGATCCATTATCTAGAGTATATGACACGTTCCCTTAGTGTAACTAGCCCCATGGATAATGGGGAGGGGAGATCTTTGTCTCCACTCATTCATACTGAAGGAAAAAATTGAGAAAAAACATTAATCATAACCTGTTAGGTGCGATGGAGCTGGCATGAATACGATCTTCGACATCTTCCCCGATCAGCAACAAGAGAACGTAAACTTTGGTGCTTTACGAGTGTCTCTCGCAAATCCGGAGTTGATCCGCACTTCGGTGCAAGAGGGAGGCTGGACTTGGGGTGAGATTCGGAAGCCTGAGACGATTAACTACCGTACATTTAAGCCTGAACCAGAGGGGTTATTTTGTGCGCAGATCTTCGGCCCCACCAAAGACTATGAATGTCTGTGCGGGCGCTATAAAAAGATGAAGTATCGTCGCCAGACTTGTGAAAAGTGCAAGGTAGAGGTGATCTCTTCAAAGGTGCGTCGTCAGCGTCTTGGACATATTGATCTCGCCGCTCCGGTGGCGCACATTTGGTTCTTAAAGAGCTTACCTAGTAGAATAGGCAACCTACTCGACGTCACTCTAAAAGATGTTGAAGAAGTGCTCTACTGTCTTAAGTTTATCATTACTCACACCGAAGAACAGCGTCTCAGAGAGTTTCATGAGATCCTCGGTGAAGAAGAGTTAGGGAAGATCTTTAACTTCTTCGAAGGATCAGAAGAGTTTGTACCAGTGATCCCCCAGGTCGGTCTGACCTTGGATGAGCGAGAGTACCAGCAGCTTGAGAATCAATACTTTTACGCTGCCGATGAATTCTACTTCTACCTTAAAGATCACATCGATGTCTTTCAACGAGCCATCGAGATCGCTCGAGAAGAGCTTAACACTCTCGGTGGTGGTGGAGATGCTCAGGCTCTTCGCTATCTCATAGAGAACCAAGGGAAGAACAACACTAAAAAAGCTCGTGTTGACCATGATCTAAGAAGAACGATTAACTCTTGGGTAGATGGGCTCCGCACTGAGGTGCGTACTGAGCGCTTCCGAGAGAAGATCTCTGTCATTTCATGGGAGGGAGAGCTCGACGCTCAGAGGGCGGCGCAACTCTTCTCTTTTGAGCCGGTCGCAGGTGATGATCTTAAGCATCTTCCGCAGCGTGGCAACGATGTCAATCGGCACCTCAGCGAGGCAGAAGACCTCTTACGTATTCACGTCAAGAACGGTGGTAAAATTACCACTGACATCGACCTCGATGAGCTCCTCACTGGCAAGCGAGCAAAGCGTAAACCAAAGAGCGCTGTCCTCCCTCTCACCTATGAAGACCAAGAGGGGAGACGCTTTGGTGTCGCCCTCTACATTCAGCTCGGGAAGGAGCTCTCAGAGGCTAACCTCTCAGAGGTCGGCTCTACCTTCAAACTCGCCTTAGAGCATATTTATGGTGATATTAACAGGCACCTCAGCTCCCGTGTAGAGAGTGCGCTGCATATCAAGATGAGCATGCAGGTAGATGTCTCTTTCGCGAAGAATGTCGAGTCTTTTGTCAGCGGGTTGAAGGTTCTTGATGCAGATAAGCGCGCTAAGCTCGCTCTCTTCACCCTGAAGTTGACCCCTCATAATTTCGTCTCGGTTCTAGTGAACCGCAAGGTAACTGACCTAGATGGGACTCGAGATCTATTCGTTTCCGTCGCTGGTGATGAGGTCTCTACCGCGGAGATTGAGCAACAGCAGATCCGAACTTTGGTTTTGGAAGCGAAGAATGGAGTGGTCCACAAAGATACTCCCACTCAAGCGTTGGTGATCCCTATCAACCCTGATGCTCATGAAGGATCAGAAGAGGCCGATAGTTATTATCTTTATCTGCAGTCATTGGCGGTTAATCCTAAAGATGTTCAGCATCTTAGAGAGATATTCAACTTCGCTCTCGACAAGCTCACTCGATCCTCAATCACTAGCTATAACTCAGGTATGGTACACTTTAACGACCTCCATGCCTTTGAGGTGACCCAGCCGCATGAGGTGAGCTATCACTTCGTTGAGGGGGAAGCGATTCCGGAAGCTCACGTAGAGCGAAAGGGGTTCTTGTCGACCAACAAGTTCGTCGTCTCTGAAGAAGGAGGCGTAGCGACCGTAGAGAGTACTGATGGGGTTGTCGAGGAGCATAAGCTAAAGTTTGGTGACACTCTCCGGGCCATCGAGGGTCAAGAGATCGATTACAATCAGCTGATCGCTGAGTGGGAGTGGCCTCCATTCCAGACTCCAGTTCTCAGCAAGAACGAGGGTGTGATCGTCTTCCGAGGAATGGGAGAAGAAGATCAAACCCTAGACGGCCAAGGTAAGGGCGCTCGCGTCTCTAGCTCTGAGAGTAGTAAGAACAAGGCGGTCACCCCAGCGATTGAGATCCATGAGGCTCATTTCAGCTCTATTAATGGAGGCTTTCTCGTCAAAGCAGGACGTAAGGTGATTGAGACCATCGACTTACCGAAAGGCGCGATCCTCAATTTCAATGAGGGTGAGCTTATCGGGCGTGGCCAAGCCGTCGCTTTCGTAGAGTCTGCTCAAGATAAGTCTGGTAAGCTCTCCGAGAGAAAAGTCGCTGATCAGCTCTCACTTAAGCTCTCTGATCAACTCGCTAACGCTCCTTATTTCAAGGTAATTAATGGGAAGGTCATCAAGACCAGCAACGCCTTCAGAGATACTTTCGGCTTCGAAGCGGAAGAAGATAGCAGCATCGCTCTCGATAAATTCCTTGGTAAAGATGCTAGCGTCGTAGTCAAGGAGCGCCTCAGCGATAAGAGCGCCGGCGTTAAGCGACAGGTCTGCTTAATTCAGGACTGGAGCAAAGGGGCTCAATACCTCAAGAGTACTCACCACGTGACCTTGCTTGGATTGGTCTCCGGAGATGAGACCACTTACTTTGTACTGCAGTCACAAGATCTAAGCAGTGATCTCTCGGGAGTGATCGACCGTGTCTCCTTCGTTGTGCAACGAATGGAAGAAGAGATCGATGTCATTGAGAATAAGCTCGATGATGATGATGACAGCGTAATCTTCGGACACATCTTCTCTAGCTTCGATCAAGATCTCATCGATCGAGTTCAGAGGTTGCTCAAGCAGACCCACTCTGAAGGGGGTTGGCATGAGCCTGTAAAAATGCTGCAGACGGCAGCACGGTTTAACCAATTCTTACAGAAGAACTCTGATATTAAGCTCGATGCTTCTCATTTCTTTACCGCAGAAATGGGGGCTGAGGCGATTCGGAAGAGACTTCGTACACTCGATATGTACACCCTTTTCCGCGTTCTACAAGACCGTATCCCTAGCGAAGCATTACAGGTTATGGATAAAGCCTTTGAGCACGCTTATTTCTTCGAGATGGTCGACGAAGAAGGGTTCAGTAGTCTAGACGTTGCGTTGCCCGATGGCTTAGCGCTCCCGGGAGTCGGTGAGACTTGGCCTGAAGAAGACTACAAGCGACTCTGCGCAGTGGTGAAAAAGTATGATATCCCCGCTGAGCATCGCCCACTCTTTAAGGTCCTCCCGGTAAAGCCTAAAGAAGATTCTTACATCCTCCAAAATCTCTCTGCTTCTCTGATGAAGAAGCTCAAGCTCTCTCTAGGACAAGAGCTCTCAAAAGAAGAGTTTGAAGATGTTTCAAAGCACGCGTTCATCGGTGGACAGACCGATATTTATGTTGTTAAGCAGATCTCACCACGTCTCAGCCAGCGAGAGGGGATCGAGGTCGGTCAAGAGATCACTTATCAGCAATACTTAGAGCTTCAAAATGTCGCTCTCGTAGAGGGTGGGGTCTTTGACGCACAAGTCGCTTTTGAGGCGGAAGAGATGGAGGTTGGCGCTCAGCGTTTCCATGAAGTGCTTCACACCCTCCCCATTTCAGGGTTCGAGAGGCTCAGCCGCTCTATCCGTCATTCGAGCGCAGTCTCAGGCAACCTACAGCTCCGTAAGAGCTCTGAGCAGCTGATCGATATGGTTCGCTGGCTTGATACTCTTGATAAGCTCAAAGCCTTTGATCTCAAGAGCAATGACAGCCAAGGGAAGAGCGACCAAGACTGCTTAGATGACCTCCGCTGTGCGTACTTCCAAAAGAGCGAGCCTCGAGAGCTCAGCGAGCTGCAATGTCAGTCTCGTGAGTGGTTCTTACTTAAGGTGATCTCTCAATATCTACGTATGGAGATGGTGAACGCCAGCGACTCCAAAAAGAAGAAGTATATCAAGCGCCTCAAGGTTGTTGACGCGATCCGCAATAGCCAGTTTGAGCCTGACTTTATCAGCAAAGATCCACAGAACAAGCGTGATTGGTTTGGTAATAAACCAGAGTGGATGATTCTGAAGGCGATCCCAGTCATTCCTCCAGATCTTCGCCCACTCGTTCCCTTAGAGGGAGGACGCTTCGCCACCAGTGATCTAAATGATCTCTATCGACGAGTAATTTATCGTAACAACCGTCTCCGTCGACTCACCGAAGAGTTGCAAGCGCCCGAGATCATTCAGCGTAATGAGAAGCGTATGTTACAAGAGGCGGTAGACGCTCTCTTCGATAACGGTAGACGAGGGAAGCCTATCGCTGGCCCGAGTAAGCGACCGTTTAAGTCTTTGAGCGCCATGATCAAGGGGAAGCAAGGTCGTTTCCGCCAAAATCTCCTCGGTAAGCGCGTTGACTACTCCGGACGTTCGGTGATTGTCGTCGGTCCAGAGCTGCGCCTTCAGCAGTGTGGTCTCCCGAAGAAGATGGCGCTAGAGCTCTTTAAGCCATTTATTCTAGGGAAGCTCACCACTCATGGATATGCGGCGACGATCAAGTCGGCGAAGAAGATGATCGAGGATCGTAGTGAAAAGGTATGGGATATCCTCGCTGAGGTGATTCAAGAGCACCCAGTGATGCTTAACCGTGCGCCGACCCTTCACCGTTTAGGAATCCAGGCCTTTGAGCCAAAACTCGTCGAGGGTAAGGCAATCCAGCTTCACCCCTTAGTCTGTACCGCGTTTAACGCTGACTTTGACGGCGACCAGATGGCGGTTCACTTACCGCTCTCTATCGAATCTCAGATCGAGGCGAGAGTCTTGATGATGAGTAGTAATAATATCTTGAGCCCTGCTAATGGTAAGCCGATCATCGTTCCTTCTCAGGACATCGTACTCGGCTGCTATTACATGACTCGTGAGCGTTACTTCGCTAAGGGTGAGGGCCGAGTATTCTCTTCTCCGAATGAAGCGCTCATCGCCCTTGAGGCAGGCGCTGTTCACCTACAAGCAAATGTGCGCTGTCGAATCGACCGGGAGATGGTTGACACCACTGTTGGTCGACTCCTCATGGCAGAGCGAGTTCTCCCTCGTAGTGAGACGGGAATAGATGTAGACGGTAAAGAGCAACGCTATCTACTCGACTTCGCGTTGGTGAATCGTCCCATGGGTAAGAAAGAGCTCGCTGGATTAATCGATGCAGCTTATCGGTCATGCACCGCCAAGCAAACAGTCCTCATCGCCGACGCGATTAAAGACCTCGGTTATGCGCAAGCGACCCTCGCGGGTGTCTCAATCGCAGTCGTTGACCTCAATATCTCTGACAAGAAGCGAGAGCTTGTTGAGTCCGGTTATGCAGATGTCGCCGCCTTCCAAGAGCAGGCGCGTGAAGGTATGATCTCTCAGAAAGAGCGTTACAATAAGGTCATTGATAAGTGGACTCAGATCACAGAGAGCGTCGCCAACTCTATGTTGGACGCTATCCGTCAAGAAGAGTTCATCGGTGAGAATGGCGAGAAGAAGGTCGGTCAGAGCTTTAACTCCGTTCACATCATGGCGGATTCAGGCGCTCGTGGTGGTCCTGCACAGATCAGACAGCTAGCGGGGATGCGTGGTTTGATGGCCAAGCCTTCAGGTGAAATCATCGAGACCCCGATCACCGCTAACTTCCGTGAAGGCCTCTCTGTTCTTGAGTACTTCATCTCTGCTCACGGCGCTCGTAAGGGTCTCGCAGACACCGCGCTAAAGACCGCAAACTCTGGTTACTTGACCCGTCGTCTTGTAGATGTCGCCCAAGACGCGATTATCACCGAGTATGATTGTCAAGCTAATGAAAATCGTATCACTCAGCTCCTCAATCCGATTGAGATGAGAGCGATTGTTGATGGAAGCGATGTCATCGAGAAGCTCAGCGATCGAGTCCTCGGTCGAGTACTCGCTGAAGAGGTCTTTGAAGAGGGGACTGGTAAGTTCTTAATCGAAACCAACACTCTTATTGGTGAGCATGAGGCCGAGTTGATCGACCATCACGCGGTGAACTCTATCTTTATCCGCTCTCCTCTCACCTGTGAGACCCGTCGAGGTGTCTGCGTTCTCTGCTACGGTCGTGACCTCGCTAGAGGGCGCCTCGTTAACCTCGGTGAGGCGGTAGGAGTGATCGCTGCTCAGTCGATCGGTGAGCCTGGTACTCAGCTTACAATGCGTACCTTCCATATTGGAGGGGCGGCCTCACAGCAGGCCCGTAAGAACAACATTGTAATCCGTATCGACTCAGGTAAGATTAAGCTCCAAGACACTAAGCTGATCACCCCGACGACTCCTCCGAGCTTCAAGATTAACGGTAATCAGACGATCGTGGTTCACAGCGGTAAGGGAGAGCCTAAGTTTAACGCCCAAAACCATAAAGTTGTGATCAACCGTAACTCGCGCCTCATCATCACTGATGAATCAGGTATAGAGAAAGAGAATCACCCTCTAGGCGAAGGGTATAATCTCGAGGTCGCTGATGGAGACTCGGTTCGTAAGTCGCAGCGTGTCGCCCATTGGGACCCCTTCTCCAAGCCAATCTTCAGCGAGTTTGAAGGCGTTGTCGTCTTTGAGAATATCAGCTTAGAAGAGGGGACTCTTAAGGAAGAGCGAGAGAGCTCAGATGTGGTCGTACGACGTATCGGCACTCCACTTAAAAACAACAAGGCTCGCTCAGTCAAGGGTGCTAAGCGCACCACGAAAGCCTCTGCCAAGACCGCTGTTAAGAATCCTCGTATCAGGGTGTGTACACCAGTCTACAAAGAGGTAGAGGGTCAATGGATCGTAAGTGCGGGTGAAGTTATCATCGGTAAAGCGAGTGATGGTACTGAGCGTGAGGCGATTTATGATCTTCCGGTCGGCGCTAAACTAGAGGTTGATCATGGAGGTCTAATAGGGGCGGGTCAACCGCTCGCTAAGACTGACCTTGAGGTCGCGAAGACTAAGGACATTACCGGTGGTCTTCCTCGCGTTGCCGAGCTCTTCGAGGCTCGCGCTAAAGATAAGTCTGCAGTCCTCGCTCAGATCGAGGGTCGAGTAGAGTCGATCACAGGTGATACAAGCAAGCGTATCTTACACATCTCCTCCGATGATCCTCATGCTGAGCCGATTAAGCATGAGATCAAGGGTGGACAAGCGCTCGTCGTCCGTGAGGGTGACTATGTTAATCCTGGTGATCCGCTCTCTGATGGACCGATTAGCCCTCATGAGATCCTCAAGGTTAAGAACGAGCGCGCTGTCGCTGAGTATCTCGTACATGAGATTCAGCAAGTCTATCGCCTACAAGGTGTACGAATCAATGATAAGCACATCGAGGTGATCGTACGGCAGATGCTCCGTCGTGTTCGAATCAAAGAGGTCGGTGAGACTGAATTCCTTCCGGATGAGCAGGTAGAGAAGTGGATGCTTGATGAGTCTAACGCTCGAGCTGAGAAGGAAGGGAAGAAGCCTGCTGTCGCAGAACCTCTACTCCTCGGTATCACTAAAGCGGCGCTCGCCACAGAGTCCTTTATCTCTGCTTCCTCGTTCCAAGAGACAACGAAGGTGCTCACCGACGCTGCGCTCAAGGGCAAGATTGACTATCTCCACGGCTTGAAAGAGAACGTGATCATGGGTCGATTAATCCCAGCAGGGACAGGGCTCCGTGGTTATCAGTCACTGACTCCTGACCTCGTCGTCCCCGAGCCAGAAGAGCCAGTAGAGGCCTAAGCTGAGGCCTGCTGAGGAGGGGCGTAAGGCTGAGATGATGCCTTGCGTTTCTCCCTTGCTCATTGAGAGCGATTCAAGTATATAGCAAGCCAATTCTCCAAACTTTTGGATTTGATTCTACAGAGACTCTCAGCTGAGAGCGCTCTATTTCATTAAAACGATTATCATTAAAACAAGACGCACCCCACTGCGGCGACATTGAGCGCGGCGGTGTTTTGAGGAGAGCAACATGTCAAAGTGTGAACTTACAGGAAAAGGCCCGATCGTCAAAAACTTGGTCAGTCACTCTAACGTGAAAACAAAGAAGTGGATGAAGCCTAACATTCAAAAGCGCCGCCTCTTTAGCGAAGCGCTCAATTGCTTTGTGACCTTGCGTATCGCTAACAGCACTGTACGCACTATTGATCACGCTGGTGGTTTCGATCGTTACATCATCCGTCAGCCATCAGACGCGCTCTCAAAGCGCGCGCTACAAGTTCAAAACCGAGTTCGTAAGGTTCTCCGAGGTTAAGATGACCCCTCTTACGCTGACGATCATTGGCGCTGCGACTGTAGCGTTTACCTCTCTGATCTCAGCGCTGAGAAGTGAGGGAAAGCCGAGCGCTCAAGCTCAAGTCGCCTTGAGTCTTCCCTTGTGCGCTGCTGCGTTGTACGCTCTTAGTTCACCAGAGCTCTTTTTCTCTTTGACGGGTTATGGTGTCGAGACTGCTCAAGCGCTCAAGCTGACCCTCCAGTATGACCAACCGAGCAGTGGACTAGGCGTCGTGGAGTCAGCGATTCATCTCCAACATCCCGCTTCTTATATATTGGCGGTAGTGATGGCGGTGAGCGCGGGGCTCTCTCTGCTCAGTAATCTCAGCTTGGTCAATCGTCAACGGCGTGATCAGAGTCGAATCATCCACATGCTTGGACGTCTCTCTGCGATCACTTGGCTCTTGACGACTCTCGCTTGGGGTTTGACCCATCTTAGCGCGCCACTCTCCTCTTTTGGTGGAGAGAGCGGTGTTAGAGAGATGCTTCGCTTGAGCCCACTAGACGCCCAACGCGTTTCTCTCTTCGTCATTCCTGAAGAGGGATGGACACTCTATCCGGAGAGCCTTGAAGGCTTACTCCTCTCTATGGTCAGCGCTGGGCTCTTACTGTTGTCTTCTTACAAGGTCTTTGGTCGTGAGAAGGCGGAGGAGACAGCAGCTCAAGACGCTCTCACTCGTCGATCCCTCACCCCTCTGTTCTCTAATATCGGTTCATTGATCGCCTTGATCGCTAGTCTATGGTTGGCGGTCACTCAAGGCTTCAGCGGCTCCCCTACTCATTTAGTCGTATGGGGGAGCGCTATTATCTTAACTAGCGCGACGAGCTCACAGCTCCCTCGAGCTCCCCGAGGAGCGATCGCTACCCTCTGTTTACTAACCCTCACCTTGGTCGCTCATTGAATAGGTCAACACTCGCTCTAGAGTCCGAGGAGAGGAGAACAGAGTCATGGGGAATAAGCGTCTAGATCAGCGTCATGTGAAGAGCGCGACCTTTGTGAAGAGCGCGGTGTGGCCTAAGGCTTACCCAGATCCCGAAGGGTACCCCGAGATCGCCGTCGCTGGTCGATCAAATGTAGGGAAGTCAAGCCTCATTAACCGGCTCACCATTCGCAAA
Source organism: uncultured bacterium (assembly GCA_943788935.1). GTDB lineage: Bacteria > Myxococcota_A > Bradymonadia > UBA7976 > VGTA01 > CAKZRU01. The sequence continues at coordinate 233,190 of CALSSE010000009.1, forward strand.
CAATTGGCGAGAGTGAGCAACACTCCTGGTCGAACCCAGCTCCTCAACTTTTTTCTCATCAATGAACAATTCACTCTTTGTGATCTACCCGGCTTTGGTTATGCCAAGGTGCCTCTCAGCATAAAAAAGCAGTGGGGGCAGATGATGGAGATCTATCTCACACGAAGAGAGCCGCTGCGGGCGCTCTTGATCCTTATGGATATACGACGAACCCCCGGTGACTGGGAGCGAGAGTTAGTGACTTTGGGGAGCGCTTGTGGATGGGGAGTGATCCCCATCGTGACCAAGGCGGATAAGCTCAGTCGGAGCCAACAGAAGCCAGCGATTCAAAAGATCGCTCGATCGATCGGTTTAAGCCCGAAACAGTTGCTCCCCTGCTCCGCCTTAAGTGGTGAGGGGATGGATGAAGTATGGCGAGCGATGTTGCGATATGTGGACACTCCCTTCGTCCCAGCGTTAAGCGCTGAAGAGCTTACCAAACAGGCGTTTGATCTCGACAGCTAACGGGGTCATCACCTCGCTCTTTACTATCAATATTATAAGGAGAGATCATGGCTTACCTGTGGCTGAAGACTTTTCATATTATTGGAGTCGTGGTGTGGTTCGCAGGGCTGTTTTACCTCGTGCGACTTTTTGTTTATCATCGAGAGGCGGCGGATGAACAGAGCCCTCGGCGAGAGATCCTCTCCGATCAATTTAGCATTATGGAGTCGAGGCTCCTCAATATTATCACTACACCTGGAATGGTGATCACTGTAGGGACAGCGAGCGGCCTGCTCTATCTCTCGCCGGGCTGGTTAGATCAAGGGTGGATGCACGCCAAATTAGGTCTAGTGGCGCTGTTGGTCATTTATCACTTCTTATGCTTACGAGTGATGAAGGGTTTACAACGAGGAGAGCGCGCTTGGAGCCCTAGAGCCCTCCGCGGGCTGAATGAAGTCCCCACGTTGATCTTAGTCTCGGTGGTAATGCTTGTGGTCTTCAAAACGCAGTTCCCGACTAACGCCAATGCTTGGTTAAATGTCGGTTTAGTGCTCTCTTTTATTATCTCTATCCAACTCTATGCCAAGAAGCGTCGTCGAGATGCGGAGAGAGCGTTAAAGGAGGAAGAATAAGCCTCTATATCTTACTTGAGTACTGTGATCTCCATGATGAGGTGACCAGAGCGAGGCTCGCCAAGAGTAAAGAGAGGATGGGAAGAACAGGAGTGCCCTTATCACTCGATCGCTGTTGGCAACCTAAGAACCCACCTCGATCAACGGTAGGTCGTCGATAAAGCTCGCTGAGCGACTCCCGTTGATCAGAGATGACTTCGGGTTGTCCTGCGCTCATTGATCTGAGGATCACCGCGGCGCCGATGACTTCAGTACCGCGGATGGTCTCTCCATTTTGTCGTTCAATTTGCTCTTCAACCGGCTCACCAGAGAGGTCTACTTCATATCCTTCGGGGGTGATCAGATAATCACGGTTACCATCACAGTCAAGATAGAGGTCGGCGACTCGAGCTTGCGGAACCTCGATGAGGTCTGGATTGAAGTCGAAGCTAGGGTCGACGGTCATCTCGGAGGCGTTGAGGGTGGTGTAGAGGCGTGTCATATAGGTGTTAATGCTGAACAGGCGCTGTAGATCTTGGCCTCCACGATTATAGATGACTAAGTTTTGGGAGATAGAGGCGCCATCAGCATCTAGCGGAGCCCCTTCTTCATCATAAATTAACGCCGCGACCTCTACTGAAGAGACCGTTTGTTCAGTCCGTGCTAAGTCGATTAGGCGTTGATTATCTGCTCGGTTCAAGGGGAGCGAGCTGAGCAAAACTTGGTTGAGGTCAGGTTGATTGGTGGTGGAGAGTAAGAGGATGAGAACCTCATATAAACTCTCGCTATCTCTCACTTCCTCCATCGCTAAGACGAGATTAGGCGAGACGAGAGGGGTGACCTCATCAATAGGGAGACGGTGTGGTCCTGCGAAGTCAGTGACAAAGCCCTGTCCATTTTCCGCCTCATCTACGGCGTGACTTACCAATTGAGCATAGTGATCGGTAGGGTTAAACCAGTTGAGCGCGGCGAGGTTAAGCTCGACAAGTTGATAGTTGGTGGGCACTCCACGAGCAGCACCGAGGAGATGGACGATCACTCCCATATCAGGCTCAGAGGCGACCGCTGTAGGTCGCAATGGGATGGTCGCTACGTCTCCGATAAATCTTAGCGCGACGGGTTGAATGTCGCCACTCTCTTGTCCGGAGGAGAGCTTGATCGCTAAGAACTCATAAGCGCCTATATATGGAGCGAGGGTCTCTTCCGCGTTAGGCGGTACTTGGTATTGATTGTCGTTGAGCCACTCTATGAGCGTGGCGACATTATCAGCACGAAGAGTGACTTGATCATAAGGACCGACTTGATTTTGTGAGGTCACTTGCACCCCTGCTTGTTCTTCTGTGTCGTCGTTGGCTAAGCTACTCTCAAAGATAGCACCACTGTTACTCCGAGCATCTCTCGGGCAATAGTCAGCGCTGATCCTGTTAAGCATGAAGGTCGGCGTATAGCGACTGTCTAGAGCAGCAAAGAGCGCCGGACGAGAGAGACCAAACTCGGTAGCGGGGGGCACTGGTAAGAGCCAACTAAAATCATCGGGAGGCCCTTGATAAGTGATCTGAACATGCATATGCATACGCCCTTCGGCTTCATCATAAGCGAAGAGAATACGTTCTGCGGCTTGATTGACAGGGAGGTTGTTGTCACAGAAGATACCTCCACAAGCGGAAGCATGATCGATAAAAGTGCAGGAGGTAATGATCATGATCATCAGCGACCTGTAGAGAGGTTTGCAGAGAATATTCATATGTGACTCTTCTAGGGTATGGAGCGGTGATGAGCGTTTTAGTAGGTGGGTGGTCGTTAAAGGGAGCTCATATATATTAGTCTTATTTTGGGTCATAAGGTTCTAGTTTTTTTCGGAGTGGATCAGCGACAGGGATGACTGATGTGGTCGGCGGTGGCCATTGTAACTCACCGCTTTTAACCGCTCGGTGTCCTCCTCGGTCTTTAACAGTGACTTTATAGCTGTAGGTACCGCTCTTTAGTGGCGTTGAGGGTTTATAGATAAGCCGCTCCCAGCTACGCTGTATCTCGATGGGTACCTCTCGTCCCTCCCACTCTAGAGTGATTTTGCTGAGCCCCGAGAGCTCATCGTTCATCGGGATCATCAGTCTTGGTCCGAGAGGTGTCACTAGATCCCACCGTGGTTCCCCGAGCTTGGGTGGTCTTCGATCTTGAGTGATTACAAATTCTGCGAGGTGAGTACTGCTCGCCCCCACTTCGCCTCTTCCCCATGAGCTTGTGACCCACCACTGTCGATGGCCGTCGACGAGATAGGCGCCGAGATGATCTCCTCGACGTCGTGATTTCTTAATAAGTACTTCATTAGCCTTCCTCATAGGCAACCAAGGTTGAGCGAAGAGGTATCGCTCGCTGAAGTCTCTTGGCCGCTCATCTTCCGCGAGCGATGTCTCTGTTGTGGACTCTTGACCCTTGGTTGGCATAGTGGTCAGTGAGGTCACATAAGGCTTAAATGGACTCTCTTCTCCGATGAATACTCTCACCCCCTTCCCCTCAAAATAAGCGCTCTCTTTAACTTCATGGAGCTTGATTGTGTACCAATGTAGAGTCTTAAGCTCTCTCTCTTTAGTTTGCTCTTCTTGGGCGAGCTGCTCGGGAGATGATTCACCTTGAGTATCAACAGCTCTCCCTAGTGTAGGCGCTAAGCCTCTTATGCCGATAGCGAGGTTGAGAGATCGATCAGGGGGGAGCTCTCCATCGGTGAGCTCTCGGTTCTCTTTCTTAGTCTTCTTAGTCTTCTTAGTCTTCTTAGTCTTCTTAGTCTTCTTAGTCTTCTTAGTCTTCTCCTCTTTGGATTCTGGATCGAACTTAAGACGGTTGAAGTGAAGGTTCACATAGGTCTCTCCACCTCTCGTCGAGAGAGAGAGCGCTCGCCTGGGTGCTCTCCTCTTACCCACTCTTAAGTCAATCTCTAACGGCAGCTCGGCGTCACAGGGTTTGGGGAGCTTAAAACTTAATCCATAGGGCCGCCAATGAACGTCTAGACCATCTTCAGCGCTTGGGTTCCACAGGGGGAGAGGCTTACGTTTTCGTAAACGCCTGCGTTTTAAACGGCAGCGGCTCTTATCAGGTTTAGCGATGTTCAGTATAAAGTCTCTTGAACTACGGTTTCCAGCGGCATCTATCGCTACGATGCGAGCTTGGTGCTCACCTGCTTTGAGTCGTTTGAGAGGGCGCGTTGAGCCACGCTTCAGGGGCCGTAAGCGGGGTCCATACTTGTACAATCGATGCACGAGTCGCTTACTCGGTCCTCGTCGACCGAGATCAAAGTCAAGCTCACTCGACCTCTTATCTGCATAAGAGGTCTCATCATAGCGCAGATGGTGAATGATTCGGTCATCGACATAGAGGATGATCTCATGTGGAGTTAAGGCGCGTCGACTTCCATCGATCCGGTCCTCGACTTCTAATGAGAGGCCCACATTACCCCAAATCGTTATGTAAGGAAGCTCAGGAGGAGCGTTTGATGACGGAGCGCTCTCTTGATCAGGCGATATAGGTTCAGGCTTCTGAGCGTCAACGGCTGCTTTAGGCGTTGAGTGAAACAGTGCATGAGCGATCGGTGAGGTTGGCTGAGGTCTGTCGGTAAGTGGATAACGTTTAGGGACTAAGGTCCCCTCTACTCTAGCCCGCTCATCGAGAGGGTCGGCGAAGAGGGCGATTAACGTTGGTGGGCTCTGATCGGGGAGATCAAGACCATGGACGAGAGGATTAATAGGGGCATTTTTATAGCGCAGCTCAAAATGTAGATGACACAGGTCAGTCCCGCTTGTTCCTGACCATCCAATCACTTCACCCGCTTTGACTTGAATCTTTTCGCGGGGTCGGATCTTCAACTGGAACTTTCTGTTGCGCTTCTGCTTGGCGATGACGAGGCGCTCTATTCGAGGAGCGAAAGCTGAGAGATGGGCATATAAGGTCATATACCCTCCCTTATGTTTGAGATAAATCGCTCTCCCATAGCCTCCACTTCCTCGCTTAATGATGCTCACGACTCCATCGGCAGCGGCGATCACCGGTGTGCCTTCTAGCGCATAGAGGTCAACACCGGAGTGATGGTGGTTTATACGGTATGTCCCAAAAGATGAGCTCACCGAGGGTGAGGCTTGGAGAGGATAGAGCAGCGGTATGTGTCGCTTTGACTTTGCCCAGCCACCGGAGGAATGAGCGATAAGCGTGAGCAGAGGGGTTAAGCAGAGTATCACCAAAAGCGAGACGCGATGAGCGAGTGAGGTAGGCATAAGCGGTGGTGTATATCCCTTTAATAAATGGAGGTATCAAATGAGTAGACTTATAAATAATGAGCGAACATACATAGCGTCAATGATAAACAGTTTGATGAACTTCAAACAGCGCAACACCTTGACAAAGAATCAAGATTGACATACTCACACCGTCAAGAGCTTTCGCTCATATTTGATATACATACTCACCAAAGGAATCCCTGTGGCTAAAGAAGAAGCGATCGTCGTCGAAGGTACCGTCGTAGAACCCCTCCCTAACGCGATGTTCCGCGTAGAGCTAGATAATGGACACAAGGTCCTCGCTCACGTCTCCGGAAAAATGCGTAAGTTCTTCATCCGTATCCTTCCAGGAGATAAGGTGACAGTAGAGCTTTCTCCTTATGACCTCACTAAGGGCCGTATCACTTATCGCGCCCGCTGAGTTATATCGTCGATCTCTACACTCGAGAGATACATTTACGTGTCATCTCCTCGGCGAGTGAGTCATCGACAAAGACTGATCGCATTAAGCCCTCCTCGCATCCGCGCGCTCTCAGTGTACGAGCAGTGGAGAGCCACGTCGATTGATCCCTCTCTTCGAGCGCTTTCTCCCCCCGCCAAACACAATGAATGAGCGGTCGTTCCTCTGGATGTCGAGGGAGCGAGTCCCAAGCGAAGCTCCAGGGGAGGGGTTGAGCGTCAGTCGAGGGACTTGAGGGGACCAAAGAGAGTCGGTCTCTTCGGTCAGTCCTAAACGCTTGTATGGGTCCAGGTAGCGTCGCCTTCCCTGATCCTCTAGACTGCTTCATACTGGTGATACCATCGATCCAAGAGAGCTTGCCAACTGCACCTACACCCACGGGAGCATCGGCCGAGGTCACCAAGCGCTCACCGACGCCATAAATATCAACAGGAGAGGACTTTAAGGTCTTGATTAAAGGCTCATCAACTCCACCGGAGACGATGATCTTTGTGTGATGAGCGCCGAGCTGGTCGAGTAGAGAGCGAGCACGCTCAACAGTCTGAGGAGAGAGCTGGGAGTCGATACGGATTCCATTGAGCTGAACATCGGCCTCAGCGGCGGCGCGAACCGCGTTCCTAATACCGGTTTTTTCTCCAAACATATCGTAGGTGTCCACGAGGAGAGAGGCGCTTTGAGGATAAGCGGTAGCGAAGGCCTTAAAGAAGGCGAATTCGGTATCGGAGACCGAGGAGGACTCGCTCTCCCAAGATTGAACCGCGAAGTGATCCATAGTGCCGACCACCGGCACTGCGAAGCGGTGATGAGCTTCAACATTAGAGGTGCCTACTGCGCCGCCAATGTAGGAGGCGACGGCGGCGTCAACCGCAGCGTCGATATGAGTACGACGACTCCCTAGCTCTAAGAGAGGCCGGTCGCCGGCAGCGCGAGTCAAGTGAGCGGCCTTCGTCGCGACCATACTCATATGGTTAATGACCGACAATAAAGGGGTCTCGATCAGCTTGGCGGTGAGGAGGTCGGTATAGACTTGCAGGTAAGGCGGCATAGCGCTCGGTCTTACCCCATGTATATCGAGAAGCTCTCCTTTAGCGGTGACCGCAGGGTTGGCCCATAATAGTTCACCTTCATCGATCGCCCAAACTTCACCATGAAAACGCCAAGCGCGGAGCCGTTCTACCAATAATGGTCGGGCGCGCAACGCAGGTCCCAAGACGGGGTGAGCGGATAACGTCTCGAGGCGCTCATCGTCAAATCGCAGCTGACTCAAGAGGTGTAAGCACCGCCGTAAACCACACCACACGATAAAGTCTCGCGCATTTTGACCATCGTGTCCTCTAGGGAGACGGCGCGAGAAGAAGCTCATCCATACTGCGCGCTGAGCTCGTTGAGCATCCCAATGAGGGATCAATGAGGTGAGCTGATAGAGGTCTAGGTGAGTAGCAGGGATCATAAACACTCCTTAAGAGTGAGGATAAGACGTACGCTGACCACAAGAAGGCCCTTGCTCTCTTATTCACTAGCGTAGATCATATTAGGCTAAAGTGAACTGATCTCACAAGGAGTCTAGTATGAACCTCAAAAAGATCGGGCTATTCTTAGGCCCTTTGATCTGCGCTCTCGCTTATACCGCCCCGAGTCCGCTGATCTCCTTCCAGGCTTGGCAGGTGATCGGTCTCGCCGCTTGGATTGTTATTTGGTGGGTGACTGAGGCGATCCCCATCGGAATGACCTCTCTGCTCCCGATCGTGTACCTCTCCCTGAGCGGTGTGTCTACACTCAAAGAGGCCTGTGCTCCTTATGGGAGTCCGATCGTGTTTCTCTTTTTAGGAGGCTTTATTCTCGCCATCTCCCTCGAGAAATGGAAGATTCATGAGCGGGTAGCCTTGAAGATTCTCTCTTTCACGGGGACGAGCGCTAACGGTGTGATCTTGGGATTTATGGGTGCGACCGCTCTGCTCAGTATGTGGATGAGTAATACCGCTACGACCTTGATGATGCTCCCCATCGCGCTCTCTGTTCTCAGCCTCTTGAGAGGAGGGGAGCAGCGGAGTGATACCGAAACCAAGGGGATGCACAACTTTGGGATCGCCATGATGTTAGCGGTGGCTTATGGAGCGAATATTGGAGGGACTATGACCCTCATCGGCACTCCTCCCAATCTTGTCCTCGCGAGCTTTATCAACAGAGGGAGTACGGGGGGAGAGGCGACGCTTACTTTCTTTGATTGGTTGGCGCTCGGCGTACCTTTTGGGATCGTAGCGCTCACCTTTACTTATCTATTACTTGTCTATGTCCTCTATCCTAATCGACTAGGCCAAGTAGAGGGAGCGGGAGAGGTCATTGGGCGAGCGCAGAGTGAGCTTGGGGAGTGGAGCGCTGCTCAGATCAGAGTGAGCTTAGTGTTCTTAGTCACCGCTCTCACGTGGGTATTTCGGGCTCAAATCGTCAGTTACTTTGAGATCAAAGGCCTCTCAGATGCAGCGGTCGGTTTAATGGGGGCGATGTCTCTCTTCGCTATCCCTAGTGGTGAGCAGAACACTGCGGGAGAACAGAACACTGCGGGAGAACAGAACACTGCGGGAGATCGACGAGTGAGTAACCCCCTGCTTAAGTGGTCTGATATGCAACGTCTACCTTGGGATATCGTCTTACTGTTCGGCGGAGGCTTAAGCTTAGCTCAAGCGCTTAAACAGGTGGGGTTAATTCAGGCGATCGGTGACCAGTTCGCTAACTTGACAAGCGTCTCTTGGGGCTCATTAGCCTTACTGACCCTCATCGCTTTAATGTTAACAGAAGTGATGAGCAACGTGGCGCTCGTTAGCGTCTTTATCCCAGTTGTGAGCGCGGTCGCGATCGGCTTGGATTTACCCCCTCTCGCGCTCTGCGCTCCGGTCACCCTCGCCGCAAGCTGTGCTTTTATGCTACCCATGAGCACCCCACCAAACGCCATCGTCTTTGCTAGTGGTCATGTACAGATCAGTCATATGATGAGGGCTGGCGCTCTACTCAATATCGTCTCAGTGCTATGGATCACTACCCTAGCGAGGTTCTTTTATTTCTGAGCTAAAGTGCTCATGAGCTAAAGTGCTCAGTGACTGACTCGATCACTCTTTGAAGGTCATCATCAGAGATATCTCGATGCAGCACCGCCCTGATCTGCCCGGCCCCAAAGGGTAAAACTCTCACTTTCGATGAGAGCGCCTCACAGACCTCTTGAGGTGAGGCGTTGAGGGGAGTAAATAGGACAATATTACTGTGTACTTGATCGAGATCAATGTCGATATTTGGGCAGGCGTCTAGCGCTTCAGCGAGGTCTCTCGCTCGCCGATGATCTTCAGCTAGATCTTCAACATGGTTTTCAAGGGCATAGAGACCTGCAGCGGCGATAATGCCTGCTTGTCTCATCCCACCACCGAGCATTTTCCGATAGCGATGAGCTCGTTGAATCCACTCTTCAGTTCCGCAAAGAACAGAGCCGATCGGCGCGCCTAAGCCCTTAGAGAGACAAAATGTAAGAGAGTCTACTCGCTCTCCCCAATCACTCGCTGCGCGTCCCGAAGCAACGACCGCGTTCCATAAACGAGCGCCATCGATGTGCGTCTTGACGCCAGCGTTACCGGCGGTCACTGAGAGCTCGGCGACCTGTTCGGGGCTGATCCATTTTCCACCACCGCGGTTATGAGTGTTCTCGATCATCATTAAGGTTGTAGGCGCGCAGTGTCCCGATGGATCTTCGGAATGGATCGCTGCTTTAAGCTCATAAGGCGAGAAATAACCATGATCGCCCACTTGTTGGAATTGAACACCGGCGAGAACCGCTCCCCCTCCGCTCTCGTAGAGGAAGCTGTGTGCTCCCCAGCCGACGATCACTTCATCTCCACGACGGCAGTGAGTGAGCATGGCGATTTGGTTCGCCATTGTTCCCGAAGGAACAAAGAGTCCGGCCTCCATGCCCATGAGGTGAGCGGCTCGCTCTTGAAGCGTGTTAACAGTAGGGTCCTCTCCGAAGACATCATCTCCTACCTCAGCGGACGCCATCGCCTCTCTCATACCGAGCGAGGGGAGGGTGAGTGTGTCAGAGCGTAGGTCTACAGGCGCTAAAGGAGTGGCTTGAGTCATAATCGTGCTCGCTAGAGTAGAAGAGGTGGAGGCTCATCGCGCATACCGCTGAGAGTCAAAATGAGACTTTTAAGTCAAGTCTCTCTATTAATGCCTAATACATTAAAGGTCAACGCCCTGTGGTGTGTGTAGAGTATCGACTCTAGGTAATAAGATTCAAAGAGTAGTTTGTGCTTAATGCTTTATAAAGTTTATACTGTTATTCTGTATCTAACTATGTATTGCGAGCAAATCATTTATGTTACACAACCAAGAGGTTAAGACTACTGAGACTACGTTTGCTACCTGTGGATTAGAGAGAGGACGCTTACGCTGTTATAGATACATTCTCTTGGGAGGGTGTCTGTTCTTTCTCTTTTTAGGATGTCAGTCATCAGTGGCGCCGAGCGCTTCATTAGATGTTGAATTTGGCACCTGTTTGGGTGAACTCACTAACCAAGAGAGCTGTAGCGCTCAAGTATTTTCCCCTCTCCCCATAGGTGACATCGGGTGTTGGGCGCTCACGAGATCAGGAATCAGTGAGCTCGCCTCTAGTGATGCCTTCAGAGTAAAGATGAGCTGGGATGGCCAACAGTTGAGTCTCGCTGATCCATTAGCGCTCTCCGAGTTCCCTTTCTCTACGGGAGACCGGTTCGATATGCGCTTGGTCTTATTTGATTCTTTATCAACCGCTGAGCTGTGCGAAGAGATTCCTATAGAGCCTTCATGTTCAGAGATCACTGGCTGTGTCGCCAAGATGACTCGTCGTAACACCCCTCTCTCCTTTGGTGAGCGACTCAGTTTCAAAAATGAATTGGGACAATGCACTGTCGATACACCCAAGATCATCGCAGTTGAGGTCTGTGATGGTGTAGTTGATGATGACTGTGATGGGATCATTGATGAGGCATGTATGAGACCATTAGACTGCATCTCTGGAGAGACAATAACCTGTGAAACCCAATGTGGAGAGGGTCAGCAGGCCTGCGTCGATGGCTTATTCACCGAATGTACGGCTCGGCGTCCTTCCCCTGAGGTTTGCGCTGTTGCTGGTGCCTCTGGAGAGGACGAAGACTGTGACGGGGTGATCGATGAGGGATGTAGCTCTTGTACCGATGGAGAGACCCGTCCCTGCGCTAACCGGTGTGGAGTCGCTGGAAGCGAGCGGTGCGAGAGAGGTGAATTTCAAGCATGTGATGCTCCTTCCGTCTCAGTTGAAATATGCGATGGAATAAACGATGAAGACTGTGATGGGAGTATAGACGAGGGGTGTTCTGATTGTATTGAGGGAGAGACTCGACCCTGTGATAGCCTATGCGGACTCGGAACCGAGACCTGTCGAGGGGGTGTTTTCAATGATTGTGATGCGCGGATACCGATCGAAGAACAATGTGAGAACAACCAAGATGATGACTGTGATGGAGCTACTGATGAGAGCTGCCCCTGCGTCCCTACCGCTGAGCGTTGCGATGGCGCGGATAATGACTGCGATACGATCGTCGATGAGGGGACTCAAGCGGGCAGCGCCTGTGAAGCGACTTTGAACAATTGTGCGGGTCAAGTACCGGGGAGGAGTCGGTGTGATCCTTCTGGGAGCGTCTCTTGTGAGCCTGACCTGAGCTTGTTTACGGTCGGAGATGAGGTCTGCGATGGCGTTGATAATGACTGTGATGGCCGTATCGATGAGGTCGTTGCGGTGGGGGCTCCTTGCTCTGGCGAGGTTGAGGAGAGCTGCGCTTATAGCCGATATTTCTGTGCACCTAGGGAACTTGGCGAGGTGGTAGATCTCACCTGTAACAGCGCTGGAGCACCCATCGAGATCTGTGATGCGGTAGATAATGATTGTGATGGCGCTATTGACGAAGATTTAGATCGAGTCGATCCATGCGATGCTGACTGTGGTCGTCAAGGCGTCACCCGCTGCCTTGAGGGAGTGACGAGCTGTGAGCCGATCGATGATCCTCCGCTAGAGCTATGTGATGATAATATTGATAATAACTGTAACGGTGAGATCGATGAGGGGTGTCCTGTGTGTGAAGCGGAGGAGACGCTATGTGACGGGGTTGACAATAACTGTAACGGTGAGGTCGATGAAGGAGAGGTGTGCGGAGAGCTCATCTATCAACACTGCGAAGCGAGGATCGGGTGGTGGCAGAATGAAGGTGACCCAGAACTCATCTCCCCGACAGCGCCATGGATGCAGTGGCCTCCTATTATTGCTCAGAGTGGGTGCCCCAATGAAGATGAGCTTGATGAATCGCTTTTTAGTTGTGATGGGGCTAGCGCAGACAGTGGCTTTCAGATGATTAATATCGATGATGATCCTGTCGGACCGAATCATTGGCTAGGGATCAGCTGGAGCTGTTCTCGTAGTGACAACTTGTCTATGATAGAGCAGGAGGTGATTGGGTGGGCTCAACAGCGGTGTCACTTAGCCCTCGGATATAAAGATTTCTGGAGTGCGTCACAGCTGTCTAATCTATCTCCACAGGCTTGCCCTCACAGCTCTCCAAGAGGTATCTCTTTTACCCCGAGGTGTGTGCAAACCACAGGGACAGGCTTCTACTCGGCAGTGGAGATGGAGGGGATAGTGAATCAAGACGACATCTTCGGGTTAGCGTTTTACTGTGAGACAGAAGGGGCGCCTATCGCTTTTGATAGCGTGAACCTCGCCCGGACAATTCAGACTCAATTTCAAGCCTTCTTTGTCTCGCGACAGAGGTCTACTCTAGCCAATGATGGGCTTGGATCTTTAGACCGACTCCCCAATAGTGATGTTGATAATGGGGGGAGAGATCGAGGGGTCGGGACCAAGGTTGATGGTGGCTTCAATGTGTTTAATTTAGATCGTGACTTAGATGCAGGTCATCAGTTTGGTATCTACACTCGAGTCCGATGAACATGAGATATCTAGCTCGACTGACAGCCATGATCACTCTCTCACTGACTATGGGAGCAGCGTGTTCTCTTTTGAACTCTGAGCAGAATGAGCCGACAGAGGGAGAGTGCTCTCTAGCGGAGATGAGGCGAGAGATATGTACCATAGAAGGGGAGATACCCACCGATGAAGACTGTGATGGTCAAATCGACGAGCGCTGTGGAGAGTGTGTAGATGGAGAGACTCGGCGCTGTGAGAATGAGTGTAGTGTCGGTGGATTGCAGCGTTGTAATGGAGGGGTGTTTACACCATGTGACGCGCCACGCGTGGGTGGAGAGATCTGTGAGGGTCAGAGCGATGAAGACTGTGATGGAGTGGTGGATGAGGGGTGTCCTGAATGTGTGGATGGAGTAGCTGAGCCTTGTGAGTCTCTCTGTGGAGTAGGGAGACGTATGTGTCAGTCTGGAATACTCACGAGCTGTGATGCGCCCCAACCGGCCCTTGAGCGTTGTGATGGGGAGATCGATGAAGACTGTGATGGAGAGATCGACGAAGAGTGTGATGGAGAGGTTGACGAAGGCTGTGTCGATGGGGAGATGAGAGGCTGTGAGAGCGTCTGTGGAGCAGGAGTGCGCCTCTGTCAGGGAGGAGTGTTCACGAGCTGTGATGCGCCCCAACCAACCTCTGAGCGTTGTGACGGAGAGATCGATGAAGACTGTGATGGAGAGATCGACGAAGACTGCTCAGAATGCGTCGATGGGGAGACAAGGCTCTGCGGAAATCTCTGCGGAATCGGAGTAGAGCGCTGTCAAGAGAACGTGTTTCAAGAATGTGACGCGCGTGTACCAGAGATAGAGAGCTGCGATGGCCGTGATAATGATTGCGATGGCATTATCGATGAGGAGTCGTGCCCAGTCTGTGAACTGGTGGAGTCTCGTTGTGATGGCTTAGATGATGACTGTAATGGGATTATTGATGATGAGAAGGTGTGCGGTACGCTCATCTATCAACATTGTGAGGTGCGTCTTGGTTGGTGGTATGATCAGGAGAGTGTGATTGAGCGTGAGGTGCCTCTGCCGCCTTGGCCGCAGTGGCCACCTCTGTCTGGTGAAGACGCTTATTGCCCTGCAGAGGATGAAGTCGATGAGGCGCTCTACAGCTGTGATGTGGCCAAGGGCGGAACTGGCTTTCAGATGGTTACTCTCGATGAAATGTCTGATTTTCAATCTCATTGGCTAGGGATCGATTGGAGGTGTGAGGCGACCGGTGAGCTATCTCTCATGGAGCAACAGACCGTTGAGTGGGCTCAAGAGCGCTGTCACATCGCTCTAGGGTTAGATTATTGGAGCGCAAATCGCTTACGCGATGTTGAGCCTCGCAATTGTCGAGAGAGCTCATCATTAGATAACCAAATATTCAGAGATACGTGTATTCAGACCCAACCCGCTAATGGCTACTCAGCGATGAAGATAAGAGCACAGAGTAGCATTGGTGAGCATTTCGCTCTCGCTTTCTATTGTGATACTGAGGGCGCGCCGCAGGGATTCGAGAGTGAGCGTCTAGCAGAGCGGATACAGGAGGAGTTTCAGGTCTTTTTCGTTCTCAATCAGAGAGGGAGATTAAACGAAGAGGATGAATTCATCTTTGGAGACTTACCCGCTAGAGATATTGATAATTCGGGAAGAACTAGAGGCGTAGGAACAACCGATGATGGTTCTTTTAACGTCTTTAGAGTTCAAGAAGAATTGGAGGATGGGAATGAATTTGGTGTTTACTCTCAGGTACGTAGCGAGCTTTGATCACCCTCTTTAAAGGAGCAGACGGTTGCATTGGTCAGCGAGTGACTGAACCTTTGAGTTAAAGGAGCGTAAGAGGAGGGTCTCCACTTTTCGACCGAGTTCATGCTTCCAAGCGGTGAGACTGTTACGCATGCGCTCTGGCGATTCTTCTCCTCTAGCCTCCAGCCAACGGAGGAGGTGCTGTAATCCCTCTAGGGCGAGAGGGTCATCCTCTGTAGTGAGTGCCAGGCAGATAATACGAATGTCAGAGGTCAAACCAAATCGGAGTCGGAGCTGCTTCACCAAGCGGAGCTGCTCGACGCTGTCATCGCAAGTGAGGATGCTCTCGATGAGCGCTTGACGGCGAGCGGAGAGACCATCGACGTCGGTCGGTAAATGCTGACGTTGCTCTTCGGTAGGCGCTTGATCTTCAAAAAAAGCAGAGAGGGCTCGCTCATAAGTGTTGTTCTTGGGAGAGCTCTCCTCCTTCGATGAAGAGACCTCTTGTGAGAGGGGCTCGCTGTGGACTCGATCTGGCTGTGTCATATCTCCACCCTTTCTTCTACTTTCAGTTTAGAGCATCTCGGAGGTGATCCCAGAGAGCCCGGGAGCGCCGATGCCATCTACGCTAGCACCTCCAAGTCCCCCTACACCGAGTTGGAAGGTGTTTCGGAATGTGTCGGGAGAGCTGCCTAAACCGCGATAAATACCTACGCTGATCCCTCCGCCTCCGCCTCCACCATGACCACCTCGGCCACCATTTCCACCATGACCTCCGTTTCCTCCTCCTCCGATCTCGTCGCTCGCAGGTCCACCACCACCGCCGCTCCCACCGCTCCCGCCTTCACCACCTCGACCACCCGCTCCCCCATCTCCACCAGCGTTAGTGATCAAGAGGTTTTGATCGAGGAAGGGTGAGGCGTTTATGAGGAGGACCGCGATGCTCGCTCCTCCTCCTCCTCCTCCACTCCCGGGATAGCCACCACATCCAGCACTCCCACCACCGCCGCCACCGCCGCCACACCCCATGTCACAGTTATAACTAAAGACGGTGAAGCGCTCTTCTTGACCGCCGCCGCCGCCACCGCCACCACCGCCACCACCGTGAGCGCCTAGTTGACCATCTTCTCCATCGAGGGCTATCCACTCAGCGCTGAAGATCGCCCCGACGCCTCCTCCGCCTTGTCCATCAGCGCCGCTTATACCATTCGCTCCATTCGACCCTCCTTGACCCACACCGGTCGCGTCACATCTCGTGTTGCGATTACCCCCCACGCCGCCTTGTCCTCCACCCCCGGGAGAAGGTAAGCCAGACGCGCCGCTCACCCCGTTATCATCATCTCTTCCCCCATTACCTCCCACACCACCTTGAACAGAGACCCCTCCACCACCACAGAAACTTTGCCCAGGTACACCTCCCGCTCTTACCGAGCAATCTTGGAAGTAGTTAGAGGAGTCTTGAGCATCTAAGCCTGCGCTCCCTACGACTCCATTGCTCCCCAAGCTCCCATCGATTCCTGAATGGCCATTCGCTCCTCTCCCTGCTTCGATAATATTATTCCTAAGAGTGATCAGCGCACTGTCTTTGAGGACAACACCATAGCTGCCCTCTCCGCTGAATACAGCATCATTGGTGGTGATCGAGAGACGCTGAACTTCAGTCTCACTGATAATACCTTCAGCGATGATCCCTTTACGAGTACCGACGACTCTACTCTGTAACGCTCTCGTCCGTTGCCAACCTTGAGTAGGGTCATAACCCCCATAAAGGCTAACCCCTTGAGCGAGCTCAACTGTCTCTAAATAAACGCC
Organism: uncultured bacterium; assembly: GCA_943788935.1. Taxonomy (GTDB): domain Bacteria; phylum Myxococcota_A; class Bradymonadia; order UBA7976; family VGTA01; genus CAKZRU01. The sequence continues at coordinate 249,575 of CALSSE010000009.1, forward strand.
AACACCAATATAAACATCTTTACCGCTCTCGACGGCCAAGGCGATCCCCCTCTCGATCGTCCTGACAGGATCAAACATGCCGCCGAGAGAGTTATCATTACCGCTCTCCGCGTCCACGAAGATCGCTCGATTAACATCGCCATCAATCCCATCACAGTTACTATCAACGCTATCGATATCTGGTCGATCTTCAGCGGTTTGGAAGCGACAAGCGAGTTCACAACCGTCAACAGGGTTTTGGTTGAGGTCTACCCAACCCTCTAAACAGCGATCAATGAGGCAGACACCGAGACTACAGGCCGGAGTCGCATTAGGGAAGAGACAGACGCTCCCACAGAAACCACAGTGATTGACATCAACGCTAAAGTCGATGTGCTCATCAACCTCTCCATCACAGTCATTATCGAGAGAATCACAGCTAATCTCTTGATCCATCGCTGCTCCACTAATACTCATAAAACCCTCGGTCCCTTGTGGATAGCGACAATCCCAAACACCTTCGAGACAAGCAGGGTCAGCGTCAGCGCATACTCCTTCTGTGGAGCAGATCCCCTCAGCTAGGGTCAGGTTCTCATCGACTTGAAAGTCGCAGTCATTATCACGGCCATCGCAGCGCTCTATACCCGATTCATTGGTCTCTGGATCTTCTTCATCACAATCGATCCCTAAACAATCTGCTCCTTCTCCGTAGCCATCTCCATCGGGGTCTGTACAGCCGGCGCAGAGTCCGCTGACTGGGAGGCACTGTCTCAGAGATTGCTCGGTATCACCGGCGACGTCTTGGCACTCGTAGCCTTCGGGACAGGGACGCTGAGTACAGTCTTCTGAGCAATATCGACCGCGTCCAATATCTAGACAGCGGTCAGCTTGATCATCACAATCAGCATCAGTCTCACAAGCCAGGCAGAGATCAGGCTCGTCAGGGATACAGAGCTGAGTGATATCATCACCCGTGTTAGTGAGTGTCCCACAGATGAGACCTAACTCACAGTCTTGGTCTTCAAAGCAGAGCTCGGTACATACTCTTGAGCCCTCAAAATCAATACAATACCCAGAAGAGCATTCTCGAGCGCTTTCACAAGGATCTCCAAAGCGTCCAAAGGCCATATCGGATTGAGAGAGAGGACCTTGATCAAAGGCTTCAGGTATAAAAGGTGTGGCGTCCCTAAGAGCCCCTTGGTCTTGTTGAGTCTGCAGTCTAGGGATTGTTTCATCATCACAACTGATTCCTGAGAGACAGAGTAAAAGAAGAGACAGCGAAGAGAGAGGCATGGCGAGAGGGTTTATCGCTCTTGTCGCTCTCATAGCTCTTCTAATCAGAGCAGTCTCAGTGATCATTGAGGAGGAGGTGTATTGGGTGGGGGCGCTATATCCGTCAACATTATCTCTCATTACACTAGCCTCTAAAGATCTTTGGGGACAGGTCAAATGATTTAATCCCACTTTATCGGAATAACCTAAAACTTCTTGAGCCAATCTCTAGATAGAATCCAAATTTAAAGTGGATCAGACCATCAGCTTCGACTAACCCTTGAGGTGGGTGATGGAAGGGTTGGGCTCTAAGGAATGCGCTTACCGCTTCTCGGTCTAAGAGTGGAACACCGCTCGGTCCGGTGACGTCGATTTTAGCAATACTGCCATCGGGATTAAGGGTGACCGCTAAGATTGTCTTGCGATCTCGAACACCAAAGACTTGCCCACGAGGGTCAACCTGTCCCAATCTTTGGGTAGGTTTCCACCGAGCGCTTACCTCTCTCTTGACTCGATTAAAGAAGAAAGCATATTTGAACTCACGGGTATTAAGCGCGGTTTGATTCCCTCTTTTAACCCGTTCAATATGATCTAATGAGCCATCGACTCGAGAGAGGTCTCTTGGCCCTAAAGTCGGTAAGAGACTTTGATAGTGAGTGGGGGTCATCCGTTGTACTGATCTGCCAGAGGAAGATTTACTTTTTATCCCATAAACGCTCTCTGACCTCTGCTTCTCTTTGGCGACTTGATGTTTGAATTTTCCATCACCGAGCTTGAGCAGTGGCGCTTTTGAAGGTTTAGGTCTCTTCTTATTCCTATTCACTTCTTCTCTCTGTTCGCCTCGTTTAACAGAGCGATCAGAGGTGGCGCGCTGTGTATGTCGCTTGGGTTTACGAGTCTTGGATGTCGCATGTCGCTTTCCCTGTCGACTTCCCGCTTTATCCTTACCGCCAGCCAAACTCCGTTTAGATGATTTCTGCATCTCGGGTTGAGGAGCACGCCTCTCACGATGAACCATCTCTCTCTTTACCGCGTTATTAAACTCAGCGAGAAATCGACTCTTCGTCGGGACTTTTTCTACGGGGGGGGGGGGGATCTCCACGATCTGTTGGCGTCGGTTAGCTTGACGCTCGCGCTCTTCGATCTCAAGTTTACGAGCCTTGGGTGTCTTGAGTCGTCGAAGTTTATTAAGCTCTTTTTCGGAGAGTAGAGGGATGGGAGCGCTTGGGGCTGGCCGCTTAATCACCGGCGCCGGAGGGGGTAAGGTCTGTACTGAGATGATCAAAACAGTGATAAGGTGAACGAGCAGTGACAATAAAAACGCGGCGACCGTTGAGCGGACTTTGGGCGCGTGTCTCATCGTCATTGAGTCCTCCTATGGGAGATGTTTACCTACGGCTGTGTGACTCTCCCCACCATACACTTTGTCTTATAGGCGCTCAAGTGATCACGAATGATTGTTATCATCAACCACGCTGCCAACAGGGTGACCCTCAAGGGGAGTTAACCGAAGTCGTTGCTTGTAAGAGATCGTTAAGTTTTTTTCAACGGCTCTGCATAAATAAAGCTAAATTTTCATAAATAGAGCTAAATTCGCATAAATAAAGTTCAAATCGCACAAATAAAACTTAGTTTGCACAAATAAGACTTCAAGAGTGGGCGCTACAAGATTTGAACTTGTGACCCCCGGTTTGTAAGACCGGTGCTCTAACCAGCTGAGCTAAGCGCCCTCTTGGTGTGATGTATGTCTCAGATGGAGATAAAAGTCAAGCTTATGTTGAGAAGATTCTCTAAATGAGGATACTGCACTCTGAAAACTACCTGTGATAGCGAGCTCTTATTTAAGAAGAGGGGCTAATAAAAACTGCAAGTGATTATCTATTATGTCTTCAGCTCCTCCCGTTGAGTCTCACTCATCTCTCTCCCGAATCTCCGCTCATATCCACCGATTAATCAGTGGACATAAGGGGGGCTCAATATTTGTGTTACTCATTATGATCTATGCTCTAGGCGCCTCGGATCGCCTAAGCCGAGCGAGTTCAAATCATCACTTTGCCTATCTAGCAGAGTCATTTCTCTCAGGTCAGCTCCATCTTAAGCGCTCTCCACCTCACGGGAATGATTGGGCCTCATATGAGATATTGCGCCTAGCGCCCTCAGCGCAGAGCGCCATTGAGCAGACGCTATCACGACCCATAGACGACCTCAAAGGGGTCTTCTTACCCAAAGAAGGACAAAAACGGTGGCCACGACGCTTTCAAACCCTTAGGGGAGAGCAAGTGGTGATTAAACGAGGAGAGATGATCTCCAAGACTAGAAGACATTATGTCTCTTTTCCCCCGATGCCGGCGATCTTAATGCTCCCCTTGGTGGCGATCTTTGGCTTAGCTACCTCTGATGTCTGGTTCACAATCTTCTTTGGAGCGTTGAATGGACTCATCGCCTTCACTCTCTTTAAACGAGTGATACAGTGGAGAGAGTCACGGCCACTCATTATCGCTCAAAGTGAGACGTCTGATCATCTTCAGGTGTTGAGCGATCATCAGGTCAGTGGAGAAGCGTTGTGGCTCACTCTCAGCTTATGTTTGGGTACGGCTCACCTGTGGTGCGCGGTGCGAGGAGAGGTGTGGTTCACTGCCCTCATCCTAGGCGTCACTTTTCAACTCTTGTTTTTCCGCTGGGCTTGGCAACTCCGTCGACCCTTATTGGCAGGTCTCGCTTATGCGTGCGCCTTCTCCACAAGAGCCTCCTTAATTACCTTAGGTCTCTTCGCGTATCTACAGCTCTTCTCGACGGGTGGAAAGTACAAATTTGATGAGCGCTTAAGGCGTTTAGGGGTGTTCACCATACCCCCACTTATCATCGGCCTCTCCCTCCTTTATTATAACCATGTTCGATTCGAGCGATGGTATGAATTCGGCCACAGCTATCTAGCAGGAGGGCAGCTTAAGCGAATCGCTGAATATGGTCTCTTCCACCCGATTTTCTTACAGAAGAATTTAATCGCAGCCTTCGCCTTACTCCCTTCACTCTCACTCAGCCCTCTGTTGTTTACATACAGCTGGCATGGGATGGCCCTTCAATTTAGCTCACCTCACCTACTTATGTCGCTATTCCCAAATTTGAGCGCTAAAGGCCCTAAGATCAAGAGTCGTGAGAGTATGCGATTAGGCTTGGGAGTGGTAAGCCTCAGCACCTTAGGTTTATTGCTCTTCTATCAAAACACCGGTTGGGTTCAGTATTCTTGGCGATTCGCGCTCGATTTTATACCTGCGGTGACACTCTTCATCGCTACCACAGCACAGGCCAAAGGTAAGCTGTATAAGTCTCTGACGCTGTGGGGAGTGTTCATCAACATGGGGGGCGCGATTATCTTCGGGCGCTCAAGTGTTTGGTGGGTCGGGGTAAACTTACCGCAGTTGCTTCCCCATTGAGAGATTACCCTTTCAAGCTCTTTCTTTCTCTGTAGAGAGTGGAGGGTAGGATCTCTGACTCATTGCGCTCGTCTCTGAGCCTGATTAGCGTTTCGCACCCTCGCTATGCTACGTTCTAATCATTCATGATCAATGGATAAGTCTTGACGAGAGTCTACCGACTCATTCACTGTCACTGCTCATATTTATATTGTCTATTGAGGAGGACTCAACGATGTCGAGTGATTGGCGAAGAGGTCAAGGAGATGCCTCTGCGTATCCACAGACAGGCCAACCAGAACCAGCGAGCCCTTTTATGCGGACCGCCTTTGGCTACTCGACACCGAATCAGGGTGTACAGTCACCTCCTCAAGATAATCTTCAAGTGAATTATCAGCAGGAAGTGAAGAGCACTCCTACCTCAGTTTTACTACCTGTCGGTCAAGAGCAAGGCCAGCTCCGAGGGAAACTGAGCACGATTAAGGGTGAACAAGCAGGCGACTCTTGGTTTTTAAATAGGAGTCATACCACGCTTGGCCGAGCGCTCGACAATGATATTGTTCTCCTAGATATCGCCGCCAGCCGAAAACATGCCCAAGTGATCCGAGGAGAGCAGGGCTTCTCCCTCCTCGATTTAAGGAGCGCTAACGGGGTATTTCTAAATGGACGACGAGTCACCGAGGAAGAACTGTACGATGGAGATGAAATCGAGATCGGTGAGACCGTTCTTAGATTCGAGAGTTTAGGTCAGTCGAGACAGAGAGAACTATTGGATGATGACACATCCCCTGGCATAGACCCTATTATTCATCACTCTCCCCCTTCGGCACCTAATCCATCAGTTTTACCTTATCCAGGAAAGATTCCTCTCCCGCCGATCAACCATCCGAGGTCCACTCAGAAGCCTCCTCAGCGTCAAATCCCAGTACCTGCGGGCCCTCATCAAGGAGCTCAAAGAGACTCAAATAAGCAGATGCATGTCACGTATGGTTTCGGGAGTCAGTGGTCACAAGAAGACTTGGGGGTCTCTCTCGAACCACTTCAAGTTCAACGCCCCTCATTATCTCCCCTAGAGCGACTACATCAGCACGTTTACAGGGTGAAGTTTGAGATTCAAGCCGGGCGCGGCCGAAAGGCGATGATCTTGAGATTGAGCTTAGCGCTCACAGTGTTGCTCATATTCTTCGCTTTTGGGGGGATCATCAATAAGCTCACCAACGGTCTCATCGATGAGCCGACTCCAAGTGCGATCACGGGAGCGGAGGGGAATGTGAGCGGAGGGGGGGGACCCCTCATTACTCTAAATGGGTCGACCACATCAAAAGTTCCTCCTATCGAGGCCTCTATTCAATCTGATCGAGCAGAGAGGCTCTTAACTCAGCGTCGATGGCGAGAGCTCATTAAGCTACTTAAGGATCAGTCCGCTGAGTCCATTTCGATCAATGACCCACGAGGTGACGCGCTTTTATCGCAAGCTGAGAGAGGATTGATTGATGAAGAGGCTCCTAAGATATTACAAGCGATAGAGCGTGGTTCTTTGGGGGTTGCTGAGAGTTCATATTCAGAGCTCAGTGAGCTTCTCTCCAACCGCACTTTGGGTCAATTGATCCCTCTCTCATATTCTCTATGGATTCATCGACGTGAGTTAGGTGACCTCTCTGCGCTAAACCCGCCTCCGCGTGAGCAAAGAGCTCTAAAGCGATCTGCTCAACTCGCCTCTGAAGGTAAATATCGTCGGGCTTTAAAAGCCTTAAAACAGCGTCGACCCAATCGCCGTCGACTCTCCTTATTTAAACTTAGAGAAGCATCTCTCAAGGTGCTCCAAAAGCGACGTTCGACGATCACGAAAATGAGAGATCAAGAGCTTCAGTATTTGTTAGGACAATCCTTTGATTATCAAGAACTGCTACAACAATATAGAGCTCGAATAGAACAAGGGGTGAGGAAAACTCAATATAAAGAGGTCGCTCCATGGCTAGAGGCAGCGATCCTCTTATCTGTAGATCAACCACAGATCCGTCAGTACTTTAAGAGGAATCAAACTCAGCTGAGAGCTGAGGCGATTAATTGGTTAAGCATAGCTGAGTCAGAGAGCAAGCGGAATAAAGGTCTGTCGAGAGCTCTATTAGAAGCGGCCATCCCTTATCTTTCGAAGCAAAATGTGCAGACCGCTAAGCGACTGATGAAGAAGCTGAAGCGTCGTTAAAGATGGTAAATATGAGTCAGGTGAGAGCGCCGGCTTCATCTTTAAGTTATTTGAAGGGATGATCAGAGGAGATCGATCATGTTAAGATTACAATCAGAGACCCCCCAAGATTGGGTAAATCGAGCGACATCCGAGATCGAAGAGTTGTTGATTGATCACGCTCACTGCGAAAAGAAAGCGGCCTCAACGGCGATTAATCTTATTTTTAGATATCCCGAGTATGGCCAGCTCCTCATCCCGCTCTCTGAGTTAGCGAGGGAGGAGCTAGAGCACTTTGAGTTAGTCTTAGAAGAGCTGAGAGCTCGGGGTGGAGAATATCGTCGCTTGAAACCCTCCGCTTATGCGGGAAAGCTGATCACTGAGGTGAGGAAACCGGAGCCCCATAAGCTCCTTGATACTCTGCTCTGTTGCGCGTTGATCGAGGCGCGGAGCTGTGAGAGGATGAAATTGCTCGCGACCGCTTTTGTGGGGGTTGATGAGCGTCTCGCTGTCCTCTATCAAGGCTTACTCGCCAGTGAGGCTCGTCATCACAGCTTATATGTAGATCTCGCGCTCTCTGTGGCGCCTCAGAGTGAGGTGATGAGTCGGCTTCATGAACTCTCCACTCATGAGAGTGAGGTGCTGAGTGAGCGAGGCAAAGAGTTAAGGATGCACAGCTAAGAGAGAGAGTATACTCATGGACTATTCGTTCCCAAGCGCAGCAGAGATTGTAGACTACCAGCGCCGCTTACGGGAGAGATTGACTGAGCTTGATACGCTGTCTGAGTCATCCAAAGAGGTAAGAGACGCGGTGAGTCTTGACCAGAGCCGCGTGGGTCGATTATCGCGAATGGACGCGATTCAGATGCAGGAGATGGAACGTGCCAACGAGGCGAGGCGATCCCTTGAGCGTCAGAGAGTAGAGAGGGCCCTGCAGTTGATCGAAGCGGGTGACTATGGAGAGTGTGTGCGATGTAGTGAGGTGATCGCACCTAAGAGGCTTAAGTTAGACCCCTCATATATCACTTGTGTGGGCTGCGCTTAGTGAGGTCGCTTTGATGCGCTCTTCTTAGATGATGAGCGCTTCTCTTTTGTTTGAGAGGAGGTTTTCTTCTCTGAGCGAACATAACTCTGCTTGACGATCTCTAGTCTCCGCTTTAGCAGCAGCGCTCGCATACTCCCTTGGGGAGGGAGAGCTCTCTTTGGCTTAGACTCTAGATCCGGCTCAGGGGTGGTTATCGACTCAGGCGTGGTTATCGGCTCAGGCGTGGTTATCGGCTCAGGCGTGGTTATCGGCTCAGGCGTGGTTATCGGCTCAGGGGTGGTTGTACTGACACGGGGAGAGAGCGCTAATCGTCGCTTAATATTGGCTCTCAGGCTTCGATATGCCCGACCACCGAATATCTTATTCACCTCATCAAACTCGATGAGTAGATCTCCGAGCCGAGCATCATCATAGGTCATTAAACCTTCATTAACGATATCGTGAACAGCGCTTTTGATCTCTGCTGAGTTGCGCACTCTAATCGCTGCTGACAATCGCTTAACTTGCGGGTTTTTATGATCAAATGATGAATGGTTGTCAGATTGATTGGAGTCGACTCTGTGCTCATCAGTGGAGCTCTCTGAGAAGAGGTTACTCGGTGAGAGATGCTTTAATTCATGGACCAGAGCAGAATAAGTCTCTTGCAGATATGTTCGCCAATCGAGTTCGATATGAGGGTCTTTAGTGGTCACCCCTTCAATGGAGAGGGACTTCGCTGCGCCTTTAAGATATCTTTCTACAGTATGATAGGCCCCATCCCCCTGAGCATTTAAAGGTCTTAAGTGAGGGTTGAGTCTTCGGAGATAGGTGAGGAGTGACCCTAGGTATCGCAGCCCGAGAGAGCGAGTCTTCTCTCCAATAGCGGTCCACTCACGGAGCTTATGAGGATCTGACCATCGCTGAAGGTGAGCAAAGGTTTCATTAAATAGATCTTGACGATCGATTATTCGAGGAGGATGGGCGAGCAGCTGCTTCAAGAAGATCTCCTGCGTTGATTCAGGCGGGTCGATCGTCTCTTTAACCTGCCATATCTTCCTCATCATCTCTTCATCATTGAGGGGATGACGAGCGGTCTGACTATAGGTAGGGGAGACGGTTAATAGATCGATACGGCCTACGACTTCAGCGACGACTTGAGGTTTCACTTTAAGGGATGGCTGATCGATGGGGTGAGGTGTTTGTTGGTGAGGTGTTTGTGAGATATTCTCTACCGTCGATGAGATCGAACCTCGTGGAGAATGAGAGGTTGATTCACTGATATTAGACAAGGCTTCAGGCTCTACCTGGGCCAGCGTTTGCTTAGCGTCTCCTCCAAAGCCAGAGCTCGTGAGTCGTCTTAGAGCGACAGCGATCTGTGCTCTGCTCTCAGCGCTCTTCACTAGGTCAAAGAGGGCAGCACCTAATCTCTTAGCGTCTTGGCTCAATCGACTGATATTGTCACTTGAGTCGTGATCATTCGCTGGCTGACCTATTGAGAAGAGAGGGCTCGATGGGGTGAGCAGCTGTTGACGGAGCGCGGCTTGATCGGCTTGAGAGCGATAGAGCTCAGAGAGAAAACGCGCAGAGCTCTCAGTGAGACGATGAACGCTATAAGCCTCTGATAAATGGGTATGAGATGTATCGATCATGACAATTCCTCGTTGTTAACTACAGTTGAGTTACAGTCGGCTGAGTGACCGGGAAGTGGAGCACACACTCTTCCAACTTTTGAGTGAGCTTAGAGATCCCGTACCCTTTATCGATAAGACGAACTTGGAGTGCGCGACCCCCATGAAGTGGATATTGGTCGAGAGGTAAGAATCGCTTGGAGATTCGATGCCCAATAAAAGAGGTTAGTAATAGGATCACATCAGTGCTCCCTGATCTCGCTCGGCGCTCTAAAGACTTCATGATCCTCTCTCCGGTATGAGCTTCGGTCTCCCACCAGCTGATCTCTGCCTGAGGGATCATCTCTCGCAAGCGATTTAGGGTTGAGAGCTTAGATTTACCGCCGATGAGAGTGATTGTCTTGTGCTTAAAATGATGAGCGAGCGCCCACACCCTCTCCTCGGTGACCAGCTCCTCTTCTGCCTCTCGTTCGAGTCTAATTTGGTAGTCCCTCACCGACTTGCGGAGCGCTTTAAGGCGTTTGCCATGAGGAATCTCAACTCCAACTAGAGCTTCGCAGAGTCGATCATCTTCATGGTTGATGAGTCTTGAATTGATGATTTGGAGCAAGCGATGTTTTAAGAGCTTGGGGTCTGAATCTAATTCTAGTTCTAGGAACTCGTTGAGCTCATTTAGCGCTTGGTCTGCGCTCTTAAAGATAGGTTCTTTTCTAGGCTTAACAGACCTCATTTTTGGTTCTGAGTCCTCAGACTCTCTCAGGGAGATTAATCGTTTTTGGTTCTCAGAGAGAGACCATTTGGGAGTACCGATGGTAAAACCATCGGGGACTTCCATGACCGTAGAGGAGTGTGGAGCTACGATGGATTCACTCACCTCTCGCCATGATGTTAGCGTGCTCTTTGGGGGTCGATCATCCCCGAGTGAGAGTGGGTCTATATCTAGAGCTGCTCTCGACGGTGTACAGAGGTCGATGATCGACTCTATCAATGCTATAGGGCTCTGCTTAGAGAGTCGCTCTTGTAGCGTCTCTCCGCTGGCTTGGCAGAGCTCTAGATAGCTTGTTTTTTGTCGCTCTATTTGGAGCAATAAGTCACTAAAAGGTAATGACTCATCTTGAGCGATCACCTGATTAGCGCTGACCCAACTCTGCATCTCAACCAGGAGAGTGTCGAGCCGCGCAGAGGGGAGTGTCTCCATAAAGGTGTTACCCTGTATAACGGTTGAATCTTGGGAAGAGCTGTCTGTCATCATCGCGTTCACGTTTCCTCCAATGAGTGTTAGATAACGGACTTAGGTGATCTGAGCCCATCTGATAAAACAGACGAGTTGACCTGAGATGCTCAGACAATTCGATTGAAAAAATATCTCAAAAGTGTGGAGTATAGAGCGCTGATGACATCGCCCGGTGATTTAACTAGATCATCGATCGGCGAAGTGTCAAACTCTCACCACCTCGCATCTCTTTGCTCTCTGTGATAGGAAGAGATGTCTTTTTTGATCTGTAGGAGTTTTCTGTGAGCGACCCCATAACACCTCTATTGACCCCCTCCCCTATCTCTCCTGGACCGCAGTCCCTGATCCCTGATATGGCCTCCTGGCGTGAGCAATGGATCAGAGCCCTTAAAGATCCAAGCGGGTTTTGGCTAGAGCAGACTCAGTCTCTGCTAGAGTGGAGCGCTCCGCCTCAGCTTGGAGGAGAAGGTGACTTTTGGAGTGTCGTCGAGGAGCCGATCCGTTGGTTCGCTGATGGTGAGCTCAACGTCAGCGTCAATTGTGTAGACCGTCACTTGATGACGAGGGGCGATCAAGCGGCGATCATTTGGGAAGCTGATGAGCCGGGAGAAGGGTTCACATGGACTTATCGCCAGCTCCATGAGGAGGTCTGTCGCGCCGCTAATGTCCTCAGTGACTTGGGAGTCTCTGCCGGAGATAGAGTGATCATCTATATGGGGATGGTTCCCCAAGCAGCGGTGGCGATGTTAGCTTGCGCGAGGATAGGCGCTGCCCATTCTGTTGTCTTTGGTGGCTTCTCCGCTGAGGCGCTTCGAGACCGCGTGATCGACTGTGGAGCGCGGGTGGTGATCACCCAAGATGAAGGTCGACGAGGTGGACGTCCGGTCGCTTTGAAGACAGTCGTCGATGAAGCGCTCGCTCCAGCGGAGGTAGAGGTAGACAAGGTCTTGGTCTTTAAGCGAGCTAAGGCTGAAACTCCATGGATTGAGGGTCGAGATGTGGATTGGGCGACCGCTTGTTCGGCGGTCTCCGCTGAGCATACCCCACAGAGTTTTGGGGCAGAACATCCACTCTTTATCCTTTACACCTCAGGCTCTACAGGCCGCCCCAAAGGCTTGATGCATACTAGCGGAGGTTACCTCACATACACTACTTACACTCATCGCGCTGTCTTTGACCTCCGAGAGGGAGATGTTTACGGCTGCGTCGCTGATGTCGGCTGGATCACTGGTCATAGTTATATTGTCTATGGACCGCTCTCCAATGGAACGACGACGGTTATGTTTGAGTCAACGCCTCTGTACCCTGACGCGAGCCGTTATTGGTCATTGGTGGAGCGGCATAAGGTGAATATATTCTACACCGCCCCGACCGCTATTCGAGCGCTCGCCGCTTTGGGAGATGAGTGGGTGAATAACCACGATCTGAGCAGTCTTCGAGTCTTGGGAACCGTGGGAGAACCCATCAACCCTGAAGCGTGGGAGTGGTATTATCACGTGGTTGGTCGAGGTAAATGCGCACTCGTGGACACTTGGTGGCAGACCGAGACAGGAGGAATCTCTCTCTCTCCTCTCGCTGGAGTAACCCCCACTCAACCAGGCGCTGCCACCCTACCTCTCCCAGGCATTCAGCCGATTTTAGTCAATCCCGAGGGACATGAAATTCATGGCGCAGGTGAGGGGCGACTCTGCCTCAATATGCCGTGGCCGGGTCAAGCGCGGACAGTATGGGGTGATCATGAGCGTTTCGTGAAGACATATTTCAATGACTTCCCTGGTCGTTACTTTACCGGTGATGGCTGTCGTCGAGATGTTGAAGGTCACCACTGGATCACCGGTCGAGTTGATGATGTGCTAAATGTCGCTGGACACCGGATGGGGACAGCGGAGTTTGAGGCGGCGCTGATCACTGACGATGTGGTCGCTGAAGCGGCAGTCGTCGGATTTCCTCATCCGGTAAAAGGGCAAGGCGTTTGCGCTTATTTAGTGCTCGCTCAGAATGAAAGCTCACATGGAGCGCTCGAAGAGTCTCTCCTCAAGCGACTGCAATCGGTGGTGCGGACTCGCATTGGGGTTCACGCTAAGCTAGATCGAGTCATCTCGATCCCTGGATTACCCAAGACTCGTTCAGGTAAGGTGATGCGGCGCATTCTTCGCAAAGTCGCTGAGGGTGAGACTCAAGCGCTCGGCGATGTCTCTACCCTCGCTGACTCGGCGGTGGTTGAGGCGATTATTAAGGCGGCGACCGAGGGTTGAGAGGCTCATAATTGAGCTGCTTACCTATTGTTGAGCGTCCCTTGTAAGCGCTAAGGTGTGGATGTCTATTCTTCACATATGTCAAGCGTCGCTCATCGGATATAAAGATATCGTTCTATAGAAATAAACGTGAGGAGCGTCTCGTGAATTATGTCACTTTACATCTACTCTTGATCTCCTTGGTCATGATCGTGCCATGTCAAGCCATGGCTCATCCAAGACACAGTGTAGAGAATCACAGTGTAGAGAATCACAGTGTAGAGAATCACAGTGTAGAGAATCACAGGTAAGAATCACAGCGTAAAGAATCAGAGCGTACTCGCAGCGGTCAATGATCCCTTCCGTCAACTTGAAGAGACTTGGCCTACACCCGATGAGCTACGCCTCGCCTCCGGCGCCCCCGGTCCTAAGTATTGGCAACAGCAGGTCGACTATCAGATCGATGTCACCCTCAATGACGCAGAGAGGTCGCTCTCAGGCAAGGCGAAGATCACTTATCATAATCGTTCACCACACTCTTTAGACTATCTCTGGATCCAGCTAGATCAGAATCGCTTTAAAGAGACTTCAGCGTCTCATCTTACTAGAACATTTAGAGGAGATAAGAAGGTCTATCATGGGTCTTTGAGCGGACCCCGGAACGTGAAGAAGAGAGATCCCGGGGTGAAGATTATTAAAGTTCAGACCTTGGAAGGTCATTCACTACATACACGGGTCGTTGACACCATGATGAGGGTTGACTTGCCTCGATCACTCCTCAGTGGAGGTCTGTTTCAATTTGAGATCGAGTGGGGAGTGAATGTGTTGAGGCATAAAGATACTTGGGCTCGATCCGGGTATGAAGATCTAAAATCCCTCGATATCCTCGATCAAGAGGTTCAAGAGGCCGAAGATAAGCTGAGAGGAAAGAGTAACAAAGCGGCAGACAAGACACCCACAGACGAGACACCCACAGACGAGACATCCACAGACGAGACATCCACAGACGATACATCCACAGACGAGACACCCACAGACGAGACACCCACAGACGAGACACCCACAGACGAGACACCCACAGACGAGACACCCACAGACGAGCTAACCGAGAGCGAGCCGATCCGTCGAATCTATGAGATCGCCCAATGGTATCCGCGGCTCGCGGCTTACACTGATGTCACGGGATGGCAGAATAAGCAGTTCTTAGGAAACGGTGAGTTTACCTTAGAATTTGGAGATTTTGTGGTGCGCATTACCGCCCCCGATCACTTAACCTTGACCGCGACAGGGGAGCTGATGAATCCCGCTGAAGTGCTCACTGCTGATCAAAGATCGAGGCTAGGGCAAGCGGCACAAGCCGATCAGCCCATGTGGGTGATCACTCCCCAAGAGGCGAGGGCGCAGAGTCTCAAGCGACCTCAGAGCACAAAAACGTGGATTTTTAGCGCTCAGAAGGTACGTGATTTCGCCTTCGCTGCCTCTAATACCTTCATTTGGGATGCTATGGGCCACCGTCGCTCGGGATCAGAGACGGTGATGGCGATGAGCTTCTACCCCTTAGAAGCCGAATCTCTGTGGAGTCGCTACAGCACTCATGCGGTGTTGCACACCCTAGAGCAGTATGAGCGATTCGCTTTCCTCTATCCCTATCCGGTCGCGATCTCGGTGAACGGTCCGATCTTCGGGATGGAGTATCCGATGGTCTCCTTCAATGGTGTTCGACCTGAACCCGACGGCACTTACTCTGAAAAGTCGAAATACGCGCTGATCGGGGTGATCATTCATGAGGTCGGTCACTTCTTTTTCCCTATGATTGTGAACTCAGATGAGCGGCAATGGACTTGGCTAGACGAGGGCATCAACTCTTTCTTACAATATCAAGCAGAGAGAGCGTGGGAAGAGGAGTATCCCTCATGGAACGGTGGCCCAGAGAAGATGATCACTTATATGACTAGCGGTCGACAGCGACCGATCATGACCAATAGCGAGTCTCTGTTACAGTTCGGCGCTAACGCCTATGGCAAGCCGACCGCTGCCCTCAGCTTACTCAGAGAGACGATCATGGGACCGACACTCTTCGATGAGGCTTTCAGAGCATATGCAGAGCGGTGGAAGTTTAAGCGACCCATGCCCAGTGACTTCTTTCGGACTCTCGAAGACGTCTCAGGCGTTGATCTCGATTGGTTTTGGCGAGGGTGGTTCTACAGCACAGCCCACGTGGATATTCAGATCAAAACTGTACGCCGGCTACGCTTAAAGACTAAAGACCCGCAACAAGATAAGGCGGTCGATCGCTTGAGACACGAGAGGAGAGTCCTCAGCATCTCTGTGATTCGAGATGAGGGACGAGAGAGGAGAGTTGATCGCTATCCCGAGTTGAAAGATTTTTATAACACTTATGATCCTTATGAGGTGACTCCAGCTGAACTTGAAGCGGCGCGGGTCGCTGAAATTGCTCTGAGTAAAAAATATCCAGAGCGGGTCAAAGAGCTCCAAACGGACGCTTACTTTTATGAAGTGACGATGATCAACAAAGGGGGGTTGGTAACACCTCTGCCGCTCCGTCTTGAGCTTGAAGGTCATCGCTCTGAACTACGACGTATTCCCGCTGAAGTGTGGCGTAAGAATCACCGAGAGGTGAAGCTCTTACTCGAATTGGACAGCCCCTTGCTCTCCATCGAGTTTGATCCCTTTAATGAGACCGGTGACGCTCATAAAGGTGATAATCGCTTCCCACAGCGTATTAGGGATGAGGTGAGCTTTGAGCTCAAGACCTGGCGTAAGCCAAAGACACCAAACCCCATGCAAAAGGATCTCACTTGGCGCTATAAACAAGAGAAGATCGCCGCAGAAAAGAGCTTAAAGACTAAAGCTGACAGCGCCGATCAAACAGCGAATGAGACCCCCAAAATCGAAGACACAACACACATAGAGGAGTAATAAATAGATGTTTTTTAATCTCAGTAGAGCGATCAATGAAGAGATGCCGATTGATGAGATCGAGGAGGCGCTTGATGCCTTGAACCCCCGAGAGAGGGTTGAGCAGAGTCGAAGTCTAGGACCCAAAGACCAACGGGCGCTATGGGAGCTATGTGAGGGACGATCAGCGACTCTTGAGCAGATCGTACCCAAAGATAGGGTCAATCAAACGGTGAGACACCTCGGTCGGAACACACTCCCCGCCTTTAAGATCTTTGAGAAGCGATTTATTAGGCCTCAGAGCAACCCCGAGCTGCTCTGGGGATATAATGAGGGTCCTACCCGTAAGCTCGTTGGTCCTGGTTATTTTGTCTGTAAAGTGAGCGATCAACCCGAGATCGGTGAGGTGGTCGTCGACTACGAGGTCCTCCCCGAAGAAGCGCCAGAGGGATGGCCAGTGATCAAGCCTAATGAGGCGGGGATCTCCCGGCTCGTTTACGCCTACATGCAGGATTATTTACGAAGAGTCAGCGATCATATCACCATTGGTCGCGCCTATCGCAAAGGGAAGGAGAGCCCCAATTACTTTACCCTCTGTCGATGGGATGAAGAGAGATAATAGAAATGATAACCTGTCATGCTTGATAAGATGACAGTGAATAAATCTCTTAATCGTCTCAATGGCGGCTTTAGACTTTAGCGTTAACCTTTACACTTCAAAGATGAAAACATGATGACCTTGCTAATCGACCGATTATTTCGAAAAAATTATGGCTCTTCATTGAGTGCACCCCTCTTCACCTTATGTGTCGCCTCCCTCCTGTTTATGGTGTGTAGTGTGAGCCTTCTGAAACCTGTTGAGGCCCAGCGTCGACGCGCTGCAGTCGAAGATCACGACCTCTCTGGTCTCTGGCTCGGTGACTATCTCTGCGATCGACAACATCACATGCTCATGTTAGAGCTCACTGAAGGTCGTCGAGGTAAGGTTAAAGCGATCTTTCATGGGCTCTACCAAGACAAAGAGTATCTAAGTTTTGAGATGAGAGGCCGAGTTAAAGAGAGGGCTCGAGGGCTTCGTCTTATGCTTGAGCCAGGATCATGGATCGAGAAACCTGCTCATGATTTTGTCAGCGTCGCTCTCTCGGGGAAGGTGATCAAGGACAAAATTCGAGGTCGTCTAGATGACCAAGCGTGCGGTGAGTTTGAAGTGAAACGGCTCAGCTGTGATTTCTCTGAGTCTGCGCCTTGCTCTCGGGCAGAGAGAGATCTCTTTGCCCAGCACATTAATCGCTTTGGTAAGATGAAGGATCGTCAAAATCGAGGAAGTCGAAGAGCGCAACGAGCTCGACGCCGAGCGCGCCGAGCGCGTCAAGAGCGTGCCCAAGCTCGCCAGTCAGATGAATCTAAGGCTCTTGAGGCTCCTAAGGTTCCTAAGGTGCCTGAGGCTCCTAAGGTGCCTGAGGCTCCTAAGTATCGACCTGTGACAGCCATTGATCAGGCGGCCTTCGCCCCGTTGATCAATCATATAGAGGAAGCGAGCTTTGACCCCAAACGACTCGCTCTCCTCAGCTTAGCTATGCAACACTCTTATTTGACCTCTGCTCAAGCGAAGAGGATCCTCGAAAGTTTCACCTTTGACCCCAAACGGCTAGAGGCTGTTAGACTGATGGTTGGACGTATCGTTGATCCCAAGAGCCACTTCTCATTATTAGAGAGCTTCACTTTCGATCCTCAACGTAATCGTGCAGCCGAGCTCCTCGCTCACTCCACCGTCCCAGCGCCAGTCCTCATCGAGCCACAAGCTCATAAACCAGACCGACGATCAGTACGCAAAGAGTCGAAGGGTGAAGTGCAAAGCGAACCACAGAGAGTCGCGATGGAAGCTAAACTCTTCGCTAGGCTCCTCGCTAATGTGAGCGAGAAGAGTTTTGATAAAGGTCGTCAATCAGTGGTCGCTCTCTCAGCGGGGAGCTCATGGTTCAGCGCTGAGCAGGTGAAGAGGCTTATCGAGGAGTGGACTTTTGAGCCCGCTAAAATCACAGCGCTTAAGACTCTCGCTCCTCGGATCCTTGACCTAGATCAGAGCTTCCTCATCCTCGATTCCTTCACTTTTGATCAATATCGCGCTCAAGCGACTAAGATCCTTAAGTCAGCGAAGCCCGCCTCCGTTCGGTAAGTTTGTCTCTCTGTAGGTGGCTATGATTCAGAGAGTAGGCATAACTCAGTGTAGACTGAGCGCTAAGGCTTGATGTCCCCCTGCTTGTAACGAGAGAGCGGCGGCCTGAGATCGCGCCTCGCTCTCAAATAACCCAAAGCTCGTCCCACCATGTCCTGCGCCACTCATTTTAGCACCAAGGGCGCCTAGGCTCAACAATCGCTCACATGATTGATTAAGCGCTGGGGTAGAGACGCCGAGCTTGATTAAGCGCTGATGATTATCATTGAGGAGCGCGCTGAGTGTGTAGAGATCGCCAGATTCTATCGCCGTGATTCCTCTTTTGGTGATCTCAGAGATCTCGTAAAAGAGAGTATCATATATAGAGGGGGAGTCTGCCCGTCTAGCAGCGACACCGCTCACAGCATCCGCGGTAGAGCCTTCTCTAGGAGTCCAACTGAGGACGAGATGAAGAATCTTCCCTATGTTTAAAGACCGCTGAGTAAATCCTTTAGCGTGGCCTCCTCCCTCTAGCGTGGCTGCGAGCGTTGACCGTTGGAACATCAGCGCGCCTCCTTGGATCGAGACTTGATGATCTAGACCAGAGGGGTTTTGATGAAAAACACGCTCCATGGATAGCGCGCCTTCAAAGAGCTCTGCATCGGAGAAGTGATGGTGATGGAGTTTAGCGATCGCTCTTAAGGAAGCCACCGAGAGAGCGGCGCTAGAGCCTAGACCCACTTTAAAAGGGAGCGCGCCCGCAACAGTGAATTCATAAACCCCTGACAGCGCTAACCCTCTCTCACTGGCCCAGCGCAGTCCTTCGTGAAAGGCGGTGAGGAGCGCGGCGGACTGAGGAGGTTCTATGTCGATAAGGCGACCTCGAGCGGAGAGGCGAGCCTCTACACGCGCGTTAGCGTCTGGAGAGACCTCTCGACATACATGAATTTCCAAGCCTCGAGAGAGCGCTACCGCGACAGCGGGATGACCATACACCACAGCATGCTCTCCAAATAAAATGAGCTTACCCGCTCCCCATGATGAAGCCTCTACTAGAGAGGGAGAGTGAGAGGGAGAGGGAGAGGGAGAGGACTGTTGAGTCGAGCCTTTAGTTGACATAAACGCTTCTCGATCGGCTAGGACGCTATTTTGAACATTCTAACCTTGCTACACCCTTATGGAGTGAGTAATCAAGTCTAGTGTGGGCTAGCGAGCTGATTCTCTTTCAATTCTCTTTTAAAGAGTCGTTTACGACTTCTCTCTCTGCTGATGGCGAATGAACTCGATTTTTTATAAGGGATGGGGAATCTTGGTTTACTCTCTCACTATATTTGCTTGGTACTCTCACTATATGTGCTTGGTACTCTCTTGCTACTCTCTATCTGTTATTTAGGTATTATCTCGATCCTTTCGAAATCTTGAATCACCATTTATTTTATGAGATCCCTTATGATGTACTCACACGTCGCGATCGCGACACTAAATCAAACAGTCGGTGATTGGAGTGGCAATCGCCAAAGAGTCGTCATCGCCGCTCAAGAAGCAGCGCAGAGGGGGGCCTCTCTCTTACTGTGTCCTGAATTGGCACTCTCTGGTTATAGCTTGTTAGATCGACTCTACAGAGAGTCAACTCTCACCGAGAGCTTTAAGAGCTTACTACGGCTCACCGAGGCGTGCGCTGAGTTACCGATCACAGTGTGTGTCGGTTTACCAATCTCTCTTAGTGGCCTCATCTATAACGCTGCTGCGGTCATCAGCGGTGGACAGATTGTAGGTTTCTCTTGTAAGTCTCATCTCGCCCATGGCGATGTGGAATATGAAGAGCGCTATTTCGCAGCTTGGCCTATGGGTAAGAGCGTAGATTGGACTGCGCCGGATGGCCAACGATACCCAGTGGGAGCGTTGATCTTTGAGAGTGAAGAGAGCGGGGACTTTGCCCTTGAAATCTGCGAAGACGCATTTCGTAGTCAACATCCGGGAGCGCTCGCCACCTTGGGCGGTGCGGAGCTGATACTTAATCCCTCCGCCTCCTGGTTCACGCTCGGTAAGCATTCTTGGAGGAGAGAGTTAGTTCGTCAGCGTAGCCGAGAGGGGCTCTGTGGTTATCTTTATGCCTCTCTGTTAGGCGCTGATAACACGAGACTCATCTTTGATGGCGCTGGTTTTATTGTCAGCGAGGGGCAGCTATTGGTGGAGTCTGACCGCTTAAGACTCGATAGAGAAGTGAATGTCGTCGATGCCTTGATCGATCTCAGCTCCATTCGCCGAGCCCGACGAGAGACGGGCTCTTGGCGCAGACAGGTCAGCGCAGAGACGAGGCAGCTAGACAGGGTCAAAATTCCCTCACTCGGTGAGCGATACCAAGACAGTGAAGAGACATCTCAGCGAGTCACTCCGAGCATAATTCCTGATTGGATCTCAGACCCTCAACTAGAGATCGAGCCTAGCTTGTCTTGGTGGTCGAAGGATGAGCGACTCAGCGGGAGTCAGTTGCTGCAGAGGGGAGAAGTTAACGAGCTAGAGCTAGAGCTCGCGCTCTGCCTTGGGCTACATGATTATATGAGGAAGGCGAAGATCAAAGCCATCGCCCTCGCGCTCTCTGGTGGGAGAGACTCAGCGATGGTAGCCCTACTCGTTCATCGTATGTGGCGATATCGTCACCCAACCTTGACTATTGATGAGCTAAGAGCTTCTCTCACCGAGCGATTTCACTGCGCTTATTTGGCGACTGAAAACTCTGGGAGCGCTACCCAAGGCGCGGCGAAGGCGCTCGCGAGTGAGCTAGGAGCTACCTTTTATGATTTGAATATTCAAGAGGCGCTCAGCGCACACCACTCGCTGATCAGCCACGCTTTGAACCGTAAGCTCACCTGGGCTGACCCCACCGATGATATCACTCTACAGAATGTACAGGCTCGTTTACGAGGGAGCGTAATCTGGATGATCGCTAACTCTCATAAGGCTCTCTTGCTAGCGACCTCGAATAAGAGTGAAGCGGCCGTGGGCTATACAACGATGGACGGCGATACTTCAGGAGGGCTCTCTCCGATCGCTGATGTTCCTAAGAGTTTAGTCTCTAGATGGCTCCGATGGGCTAGAGAGCGATATGAGATACAGAGCTTAGAGCAAATTAATGGCTTAGAGCCGACCGCTGAGCTTCGACCAGCGAGCGAGGGTCAGAATGATGAAGATGACTTGATGCCATTTGATATCCTCGATCAACTGATCTTTGGCTTTTGTCAGCAGGCTTTGAGCCCTTTAGAGCTCTTTCAGCGCTATTGGCCAGTGTTTCAGTCACGATATAGCTCTCCGAGGGGTCTTCAAGCTCATATTCATAAGTTTATTAGGCTCTTCTGCTTCAGCCAATGGAAGCGTGAGCGGTTTGCGGTCTCATTTAGAGTGATGAGCTATGATCTCGATCCTAAAGGTGGGGGGCGTTATCCGGTCATTCAGGCTCCTTTCACAGAAGAGCTTGAGGCATTAGATGCCTATGTTGAGACCCTTGATGGAGGTGAGAGATGAATCTATTAAAAGGACAGAGAGGGGTGTGTGCCGCTGGTCATCCATTGACGGCAGCAGCGGGTCGGAAGGCTTTTGAAGCGGGAGGAAACGCTGTTGACGCAGCGGTCGCCGCTCAATTGATGGCGACTGTCGCTGAGCCTCTCTTAACCGGTCTCGGTGGTGGCGGGGTCGCCATGGTCAAGCGAGGGTCGAGCTGTAAGGTGCTCGACTTCTTCTCGGATCGTCCAGGGTTAGGGCCTTCTCGACCTCTCGCGCCTCTAGAGCATGTTGACGTTCATTTCGGTGTTGATGTTCAACGTTTTAGCTATGGGGTGTCCTCCATCGCAGTACCGGGGATGATCCCTGGGCTGTGGGCGCTTCATCAAGAAGGAGGTCGTCTGCCTTTGCCACTGATGGCTCGTTGGGCAGCAGATGTGGCAGATCAAGGTTTAGAGGTGAGCGATGGTCTCAGTAAGTCGATCAAGGCTTTAGCGCCCATATTGGAGAGAGATGACTACCTTCGACCTAAATTTTTCACCGAGAGCGGCGGAGAGCTTACTCTTGCGATTACTGGGCATCGCTATGCCCTCCCCGAGCTGAGCGAGACTATGATGCGTTGGGCGAGCGGTGGTCCTCAGGAGCTCTTCTCTGGCGACTCTCTCGACGCTCTCCTCGAAACCTTGGGAGAATTTGCTCCCTTGAATATTCATGATCTCAATGCCTACGCTGTTCAGTGGCGTGAGCCTCTTTACACCGAGTTGAAATCAAGCGTTCAACCTGCTCAACTGTGGACTCCTGCGCTGCCGAGTCAAGGGGGGGTCCAAATTTCTGCTCTGTTGCAATCGGTCGCTCATCGCCTATTAATGAGTCGTGAAGAAGGAGGGGTCGAACCTCTCGGTTCAAAGGCAGTGAGTCTCATCGCTGATGCGATGAGAGAGTTAGAGGAGAGTAAAGGTTCAGATTGGCCGAGAGCGCTAGTCTCCAAAGAGGCAGGGAATGTGTGGCGATCCCAGCTAGGCTTCACCACTCACTTGAGCACTTATGATGCAGAGGGGAACGCGGTGGGGATCACGAGCTCCCTCGGAGAGACTGCGGGAGTGAGCGTCTCTTCTTTGGGTTTGATCCTTAATAATTTTATGGGAGAAGATGACGTCGCGCCTCCCACATGTATGCCTGCACCCGGTGAGAGGCTCTTTACGATGTGTAGCCCCACTCTCCTAGAGCTTGAGCATCAGTCAGGCGTTCAAGGATATATGATGGGGAGTGGTGGGAGTAGTCGTATACGAAGCATCATCGCTCATGGGGCTCTCTATCTCACCGAGGGGCTCTTGGGACTCGGCGCAGATCTCTCCGAGGTGGTCAGAGCGCCGCGGATCCATCTAGAGGGGAATAAGCTACGACTAGAGACTTTTCAGCGACCAGTAGGTCTTATCGAAGAGATTCGAGAGCGCTGTGAAGGACTGGGCGAAGAATTGGTCTGTTTTGACGACCTCAATCTATTCTTCGGAGGTCTACACATCGCCTCTGGTGGGGCTCTCGGTCTTGGAGGTGCAGGAGATCCTAGACGCTCGGGAACGGTTGAGATCGTTTAAGTATTATAGGCCCGAAGAGCGAAAGACATGGTTGAGAGTGATGATCGCTCGCGCGGTGACGAGGATCTTGTTCCCTTCCCAATATTTTCGATCTTCATTCACCCATGAGCCATCGACCTGCTGTAGATAAATGAATTTAGAGATGAGGTCTGCGCCCCAATTGTGGGTTTTACCATTATTAGTAGGGATGAAAGACTCACCATAGGCTTCAAGTGCGCTAGCGGCGGTTTGGAGATAGTAATAGTAAGCGGTCGTCCCCATACCGGGATGGGTGTTGAAGTCATAATTATCTTGAATCCATCCAAGAGCCGCCTTGACTCGTGTGTCGCCTTTGTTGCTCTCATTAGTAAACATAAGTGACTTCAAACCTGCGAAGGTCATCGCTCCATAGCTCTTGGTTCCTCCTGCTCTTGAAGCGCCCGGCTCGTAGATAAAGCCTCCATCATTACCGGCCCAAGGACGCTCTAAGACGTCCTTATCGTCTTCTTCAGTGAAGTTTTGGCACCGTTTAACGAAGAGCTCGGCTTTCTCCCAGACATCACTCTTTTTATCATAATCAGTCTTCTTGAGAGCCTCGAGCGCATATTGAAGATTAGAGAGGTCAGGGCGTTCATCTCCTCCATATCCTATGCCTCCGTAATACTTGTCTTTCTTGCTATAGTTTTGCTCTTCATCACTCTGGAACTTTACCAAGAATCGTTGGCCTCCCTCGATCTCTTTCTTATATTTCACCGCGTCTAGGGTGTGGAGCGCCATAATCGCTAGGGCGGTGTTATAAGTCGGCGTCTCTTCACCGGTAATCGACCCATTAGCGCGGGCTTGGGAAGCGATAAACTCCATTGCTTTACGAATAAAGGGGCCATCTCCGGGGGTATACTTACGAGGACTCTCAGACATCGCTAAGAGCGCCATCGATGTGAGACCTACGTGGTTTCCATAAGAGCCATCTTCAGCTTGTTGTTGGCGAAGAAAGCGAATCCCCTTGTCGATCGCGTCCTTCGCTTTCTTTTGGAGTTGAGGAGCGATCACCGCTTTTGACTCTGCTCGCTGAGTCGCAGAGGACTCAGCCTGTGGGCTTGGCACAGGAGTGCTCTGAGCGAAGAGAGCGAGCGGTAACGAGCCAAGTGATAGCCCCATCATGATAATTAATGAGAGGAACATAGAGGTTATTCTCTTCATAGAAGCTCCGATAAATAATTAGAGTGTTTCACAGAGGGTTATTTATGTGTAGATACCAATGGATAGGCACCCATAAGGAGTGTGTATCATATCTCGCTAAGGGAGGGTATCAAACGGTGCTTAGAGTGGGTAGGGAGATCTACCTACTCTACGAGAGGCTAGAGACTATCAGAGATCGCTCCAGCCTAGGGTTACACCGAGTCTCTCAGCTTACTCCGAGCGGTTAATTCCCAACAGAGTGCGCTGATCCCTAACAAGAAGAGAGCGCCGAACCACCAAGGGAGGGGTTGTACCTCTACTAAACCAGATTGAGTGATTTCGTAGAGCAATGGGTCTTGTAGCGAGTGCCGACCGACAGATTTAAGTCCTGTATACACGGGGTGGGCGCTGATACAGATGGTCGCTATCCAAGGAGAGAAGGCGGTGCGACCAAAGAAGAGGGCACCCCAGAATGGAGCGCTCCCCAATCCGAGAATAAATAGAATCGACCATCCCCATGCCTCTGCAAGTCTCACTTTTCGTTTATCGAATAAATCAGCGAGCGATACACAAAGGATCCCCCATGAACAGTAGACGACTCCGACTTGCCATAGACCTTGAGCGAGCATTACCGACCAGAGCGTGATGATAAAAAAAGCGGGCGTGAGTCCCCATAGTTGCCAACGTCGTTGTCGAGGTAAGGAGCTCAAGATTAACGCATAGGCGTCACGATTGAGTGAGCGCCGACGACCTAACACTAACAATGGACATAGAGAACCTAGACTCACTCCAATCCAGAGGCGGGTCGTGAGATCATCGGGGATCAAAATGAGCGCGAGCAAGAGGCCGATAAGGCCGGTAAAGATTCGCCAAGAGCTTCGCCAGAGGAGGATATTGAACATGTTATTTGTTCTTGAGAGCCTTGAGAGCGACTTTACGCACTTGCTGATCAAGATCTGTTGACGCTTTAAAGAGGGCTTCGAGCCTTGCAGGTGATTGATCGGTCATGGCTAACGATTCCACCGCCTTTAGTCGATAAGAGACAAACCCTATCGATCTTGACCAAGCGCTATAGGCTTCAGATAAGAGAGGAGCAAACTCCCCCTTATTATATTTACCAGCGGCCTCAAGAGTACAGAGGAGCCATCCTCTATCGGCTTGGTATGGGTCTTTTAAACCCGCTCTAATACCCTTCTTTATCTCAGAGATACTCAACTTAGATTTAAAGTGAGCGAGAGTTTTAACCGCTTCACATTTGACTTGTGTCAGGTCGCTCTTCAAATAAGGTAAGATCAAGGACTCAGCCTCTGCTTGATCAAGTAAAACGCTCGCTTGAGCGATCGCTTCTTGAATAGAGGGGTCGTCATTCTTGGTGAGTTGCTTAATCAAAGCCGACATTTTAGGAAGATTAAGCTCTTTAATGATCGTGAGCGCTCGGAGCTGCTCGATTAAGCTAGCTGCAGGCGTGTATGTCATAAACTCGTTATCACAATCACGCCACAAGTGGCTCAAAACTTGGAGGTGTTCTGGATAGATCGGTTCGACGTTTAAGACCTCCTTGATGAGCGCCGGACACGCCTCTATCTGATGATCAGTGATCGCTTTAATGGCGCTCTTCCTAACGCCTGCGAAGGTACTGGAGAGGAGCTGAAGAGGCGCGGTGACGGTGAGCCGAGCGTCTCCACTCATCCATGATTTCGCCGCTGCCTCTGCGGTCGCTTCATCCGACCCATAAATCGCGTAACTCTTGAGGAGTTTCGGGGCGACCCCAAGTCTACCTAGCGCGGTTAGCGCTTCGGTACGTACACCCATGGAGCGGTCTCTTGCGAGGGCTTTAAGTAGATCTCCATCTTCTTTAAGACCCCACTCTGATAGCGCGAAGGCTACCGCGCGTCTCACGATGACATACATACTCTCATGAAGTTTACGTACCCTCATCTTAAGAGATGGATCATTGCTATAGGCGGCCGCTCTGATCGCTCCGCTCTGATGCATAGGGTCATCTTTTTGATCGAGCGCGCTTTGAATGATGGGTAGCGCTCGTCGTGCATCAATCTTAGCGATGAGCTCTAAGTAAGCAGCTCTTCGACGACCCTTCGTCGATCTATAGAGAGCGAGAGTCATCTTATAAGCGTTAGAGAATCGTGGGATATATTCTTTGAGTGACCGATCAACCTCTGAGTGCTGTCCATATTTAGAGAGCAACAAGCCAAGTTGCCTCTGATCTTTAGACTTAGCGACGGAGAGTAAGATGGAGGCTTGTTCATCAGGGCTGAGCTCATCGACACGATCGATGAGGTCCTGTGTGGCTTTAACGTCGCCAAGAGCAGCGAGAGTGCGGATATATGCAGATCGATTGTCTGATGAGATCTTTGACTCCAGTGATTTCAATAGACTGAGCTCTTCTGGCTTTAAGATATCGGTTGACGACTCTAAGTAGAGACGCTGTACCTCTCCTGTAGACTCTGCGATTTTGGTGAGGATCAGAGGAGAGATGATGGAGCCAAAACTTACTAGACGAATAAGAGCGCTCTCTTTCATGAGAGGCTTTTTTAATGACGCGATAGCACTAAGAACCTGTTGCTTGAGCTGAGGGACGGTTTCTAGTGGATCTTCATGGGCATAGAAGGAGATCGCCGCGAAACACACACCTCCTTGTTGACTCTTCCCACGGACTCTCTTGATAGTGAATTTAAGCGAGCCGGTCACCATGGGAGGGTTGAAAGTGATGTATTGGTGCCCACGAGCATCTTCAAGCGATATTGTTCGAGTCTCAAAGTCGCCTTGAATCTCGAGGACAGAGGGGCGAGAGCACATTTTATCAAAGTATCCGGGGGCTCTCTCGTCACCGGGGACATAGTGTATCGTGTCTAAATAACGTGATGCTCCCCAATTAAAAGAGATCCAAGCTCCTACCCGATCATTAGGTTGACTGCCCCAAGCTCGCCAGGCTTTCATACGAAAGAGATTACGCTCGCTAAACCCTCTAGAGACAGAGGAAGAACTTGTCTTGATACCCTTGTAAGGGATTTTCTCAAGAGCCAGAGGAATCGGGCGATCGGGATCAGCGGGTCCAGCGTGAGCTTTGAAAACTAATAAGGGAGTGATGAGGGTGACCAAATAGATCAGACGCAAAGTGACCTCCATAGCTCATTTATTAACGATTAAGCGGTGTGCGTAGTGTATAGGAGCAAGGTGAAGTGGTATATGACATTTATAGAGCTTAATCTATCTTAGATAGAAAAACCTAGTGGTGATGAGAGAAATACGCGCAAAAATAGTATTCTGCAGCGCAGCTCCTCTACTTATGTTCTATGACTACACTTCTCCCGCTTACTCAGTAAGAGTAAACACTACGTTATTCTTCTACGAGGTTACATCAACGAGGTTCAACATGTCCAAGTATACATCTACACAAAATCGAACGGCAGCAGATCAGGCCGATGAGAGGGTTGGGCCTGATGATAACTACGAGAAGAGTCATCGAGGTGAAGACCTTAGGGCTTTAGAGCTCAAAGTCGCTTATAATGAGCGCTTAAATCAAGAGCTCAGCGATCAAGTCTATGAGCTTCATAGAGAGGTCGCGTCGCTTAAGAGAGCGCTGAAGACCCTCAAGGATAATCTAGAGCGTCGCGATGAAGATGGTCTTCAGATCGGGCCTGCTGATGAGCCCCCCCCACACTATTGAATAGGATCCAAGACTTACAAGGTCCGATAAACACCACCCGATGAATATCGCTCTATGGGGAGAGCGATGAGGTGTGATCAATTAGAGGAGGCGTTTACGAGCACTCTGAGTGATCGTGGGCCCATGGTTAATGATCCACCCTCTAAGCTCTCCTCACTCAAGAGGTCGGTGAAAGCACCGGCGGGGAGGTCGACGGAGCGGTCGCTATCAGCCCGATTAATAGCGATGGTGACCGCGAGGGTATCTCCACCACAGCCGAGCATTCGATAGACCCAAGTGTCTTGGTCAGAGCTGAGAGTTACCCGTCGCCCACGGGAGAGGTTAGGATGAGTGGCGCGGAGCTCGGCGAGACGTGAGATGAGCGTCCGAAGCTCTATTTGAGATGGGTTTAGTTCTTGATCATTCCAAGGCATAAGCCGGCGATTATCGGGATCTCCTCCTCCAGCGAGACCGATCTCATCACCATAGTAAATAAGCGGAATCCCGGGATTGGTCAACATCACCGCAAAGGCTAGTCCTAGTCGCTCATAGGGAGCCGCATCTTGAGGTTGAGGGTAGCTCATGTACCAACCATTTTGTGGA
The DNA here is from genome assembly GCA_943788935.1 of uncultured bacterium. GTDB lineage: Bacteria > Myxococcota_A > Bradymonadia > UBA7976 > VGTA01 > CAKZRU01. Next base: position 278,139 of record CALSSE010000009.1, read on the forward strand.
GAGCTTCCCTCGCGACAGTTACCGATCTCACCGCTAGCAAAGTGTATCGCTCGGGGGATATCATGGTTACCGATCCAGGTTGTCATCAGAGATCCTTGACCATAGAACCCATCATTACCATTCATCCATCCGGCGAAACTATCGAGTCTCCCCTCGGGACGGAAGAGCGCTTCGCAGAGTCGCGCCTTAAAGGGGAAGTCGAATTGACCATCAAGCATGGTCTCTGCATCAACAAACGATCTAATGAGTTCGGCGTTATCATAAGCGAAGGTCTCGCCGACGAGGTAGAAACGTCCTCCGTCGGGGTCAGGGAATTCTTGGTTGAGCGCTTCTCTTAGATCTTCAAGCCAAGAGAGCGGGACATGCTTGATGGCGTCTAATCGATAGCCATCGATATTATACTCTCTCGCCCACCATAAGGCGTCATTCACCGACCACTCTCTCGCCTCTGCTTGGTCAAAATCAAAGGGAGGCAGGTAGTCGGTAAAGGCGCAGCGTGTCCCCCAATAAGGGTCATCCCAAAGGTTCTCCGGGCCGCAGAGCGCGATTTGGCCTCCCTCTCGTCGAGCGAACCAAGAGGGATGAGCTTGAGCGAGTCCACTCTCGCTATCCACATGATTCATGACGTAGTCAAAGAGGACCTTGACCTCTTGGCTGTGTGCTGCGTCGATCAGCGCGTGTAGATCTCCTTCGGTCCCGATTCGAGACTCTACGGCGGGACGAGGGGTAGGGTTGAGTGGATCAGCGTAGTTGATATTTGCTGGTGAGGGCCAATAGCCATGATAGCCCGAGTAGGTGTTGGGATCGCTAGCAGGGTTGATCGCAGCGCCAGCGAGATCACGATTATCATAGGGAGCGGAGAGCCATAAGGCGTTCACGCCCAGCTCTGCGAGATAAGTGAGCTTGCTGTTCACCCCGATAATATCTCCCCCCTCATATTGACCACTAGGGCCAGTTGTAGCGTCTCCTCCTGTGACGGAAGAGACAGGGTCGATCTCTCCATCGCCATCATGAAAGCGATCGATCATGGCGAAATACATCACCGCGTCTTCCCATCTAAACTCGTTAAGATCTCCACATTGACCCTCGCCTGGAGTGACCCCTTCACAGCGTTGATCAAGGAGGCTGTTTTGTCCACCAAATCCATCATCAACAGAGGTCTCAGCTAACGGATCAGCGATCCAATCGCTCTCACCACCTCGGATGAGCACAAATTTATAGGCATAAGAGCCATTGGGAACGGTTCGCCTAGTATAATAACGGCCATCGGGTAGGCGCTGCATAGCCCAACCACCGTTCTCTATTGTTTCAGGCCATTGGCCGTTAGGGTCAGCATTGAAATCTCCCGCAACGTGAACGCTGTCATATACTTCACCATTTGGATCAAAGAGGAAGAGTCTTTCAGCACAGGGACGAGGGTCACAAAGATAGTTGAGGCATGACTCTTCTAGAAGGTCACAGGCGGAGTCATCATCACACTCAGGCACGATACACTCTAGGTCAATACAAATAGCCTCAGCAGCGATCATTGAACAATCGCTGTCTACTTGGCATTGAGGGACACACTGACCCTCTTCACAGACTAGAGGGCTAGCGCATGGTCGCTCCTCGGCACACTCGGGCGGTGGGGCTTCAGTACACTCTCCAGTGAGCGGGTCACACCCTTCAGGACAACGCTCACAGAGCGCAGGTGATTCATCTGCACGACATCGTAATCCAAGGCATAAAGCATCCGAGCCTGAACACATGGTATTATCGAGGCACTCGGGCTCAAAAGGGCAGGTGTGAGTGAAAGCACTGTTGAGCCCCCCTGATCCATCGTCCACAAACTGTTCATTATCGAGATCTGGTCGCCAGATGCCATCAACGACCCATTTGTATTGGTGTTCGCCAGTAGAGACAGGGATGGAGGTTGTCCACCGACCGTCTCCATCCTCATCGGAGAGCGTGACTTCACCACGCCACATTGGTGATTCAAAAGTACCCGCTAGTTTCACGTCTTGGGGGGACTCACCACGGGCGGTATAGATGAAAGTTCGCTGACACACTTCATCCCCATCAGCACCTCCTTGATCATCGGTCATGGACATATCTGTGAGCTCTATCTGAGGGATCTTTGAGCTCTCGTTTGACTCATCATCACAAGAGATCTCGATGAGGCATAGGCTGATCAGAAGCCAATAAATACAATATTTGTACATCGAATATCTCACTTATCGTCGGGGGGGTTACCTTCTCTTGACTCTTTTTCATTGAAGGAGAGAGGTTGTTTAGCTATTTCTATGGTTGTAAGAACAGCCATATATAGTCATCAAGATTCAAGAAAAATTTCGATAAACTATCGAGTGGTCATCTCTCAAATATCTATTTAAATGATGAGATTTGTTGACTCAGGGTCTTCACCTGTTCATAGGGATATTGCCTTATCCAAGAAAGTAATTACTATCGATGCCTATGATGAATCTCAACTACCAGCACCTCTATTATTTTTGGATCGTCGCTCGAGCACCGTCGCTCACTGCGGCTGCTCACAAACTACAGATCTCTCCTTCAACGGTGAGCACTCAGATTCGATCTCTTGAGGAGAAGTTGGGACATTATCTGTTTGAGCGACGTAGCCGCAGTTTGATTTTAACCGATCGAGGCAAAGTCGCCTTAGCCTATGCGGATGATATCTTCGGATTAGGGATCGAGCTACTCGATACAATGTGCTCTGACGTAGGTAACCCTAATCATGTTTATCGGCTGAGAGTGGGGGTGAGTCATCACCTGCCCAAGCTGCTCGCTTACCAATTAATCTCAGCGGCGATTGAATGTGAGGGTTTTCCGGTTCACTTAGTCTGTATGCAGGGGGAGGCGAGTTCGCTCGTAGCAGATCTAGCGGTTCATCACTTTGATTTGGTGATCACTGATCAGCCGGTCAGTTTAGCCAGTGATCTACCGGTGAACAGTACAATGCTGGGTGAGTGCAAGGTTCATTTAATGGGAGTCAAAGAGCTCGCCAAGAAGTTTAAGAAAGGCTTCCCTCACTGCCTTAATGGGGCTCCTATTCTCTTGCCCGACCCCGACTCCAAAATGCGTCAGCTACTGGAGGACTACTTTCATCGGATGGAGATTCATCCTCATGTCGTCGCTGAGCTGAGTGACAGCGCTCTCTTAAAGTCATTTGGTCGAGGAGGAGCGGGAGTCTTTCCTGTACCTTCCATCGCTGTTCCTGAGGTGATCAGTCAATATAATGTCGAGGACCTAGGAGCGCTGGAAGGGATCACAGAGCAGATTTATGCTTCTTATTCAGCGTCTCGTCAAAACAACCCCGCTGTAGACGCTATTTTGAAGCGAGCGGAAGAGGTTTTATTGCACTGATATAGCGCTTAGTAAGTAACTCGCGCTTTATTAAGGCTCTACTCCGGCACACTCAACAAAAGCGTCAAGGCAGTTTTCTTCACGACATTGGGCGCATCCAGGTGAGCTAGAGTCTAAGCAACTACCGATACAGTTGGCGATGGTACACTCGGTAATGGTGACAAAGCAGGAAGTACAGGCAGTACTCAGACTGGTGGCACCCTCTAAGCATGTTCCACAACCCGGATTATTGGGGGTGAGGCACATTGTGATGCATCCAGTGATCGCCTCATCAAGACCCGACTCACCGAGAGTCTCGAGCTGGGCGAGGTCCTCTGGATTAGTGCACTCTCCGACCATCATCTCTGTTCCGGCGGTCATCTCACCAGCGGTCATCTCACCAGCGGTCATCTCACCAGCGGTCATCTCACCGGCGGTCATCTCACCGGCGGTCATGGTGCCGGCAGTGTCAGTACCAGCGGTGTCAGTACCAGCGGTGTCAGTACCAGCGGTGTCAGTACCAGCGGTGTCAGTACCAGCGGTGTCAGTACCAGCGGTGTCAGTACCAGCGGTGTCAGTACCAGCGGTGTCAGTACCAGCGGTGTCAGTACCAGCGGTAGTGGTGCCAGCGGTAGTGGTGCCAGCGGTAGTAGTGCCAGCAGCGGTCTCTCCAGCGGTAGTGGTACCAGCGGTAGTGGTACCAGCAGTCTCAGTGTAACTCGTGTCCTCCTCACTACCACAAGCGCAAAGGCAGAGTGAAGAGCAGAGTACGCTGATGCTCCAAAGAGTGTATAATGTCTTCATTTGGTCATATCCTGTCTAGGTTAGTTTGTTTTAGGTATTAAACTAAAGGTATTATTATTGAGTTAGAATTGTGTGATCAAGACCGATATATTATGCTCAAAGTCATCTTTAAGTTTTAAAGGTGTATTCTTGCCAATATAGGGTGAGTGAACGACGACTCCCTAGGCGATATACTCTAAAGAGTACCCTCTTTACAATGAGATAAAACTAAGTACAGAGTGGTTTTATCAAAGAGAGATAAAATAATGAGAATTTTGAGATGGCTCACTTTCTGGAGCGCTAAGCCTCGAGAGACAAATCACGAGCTCAAACTTGAGATTTTGAGGGTACTCCTTCCGGGGGTTAGCAGCGCTAGACTCTCTAAATATGTAAGAGATCAATCGGCTGATTACGATCATGATATATCGCTGAAGGTTATCTTTACCGAGATCATTGACAGCCGTGCGATGGAGGCTCTTGTGAGTCGACTAGAGACAGCGCTTATCTCCTGTGAAGAGTCCGAGCGACAAATGATTATTTGGCGTGAACTCGAGGCTGACTCTCATTCAGCCTCTCTACGCGAGAGCGTGACCGAGAGGTTTAGAGAGAGTCATTTAATCACCTCACTCGCCCATTACTTTGAGCCTTATGGCATACCTGGCTTCATTATTGAGCTTCCGTTGATGTGTATCCCAAGCGCCGCTGATATCAAACATTACTTTGATGAGAGAGGCCACCATCTGCTCTCCCATCGTGAACTTATAATGGAGGCGCTGATCAAAAGAGATCGAGCGCTCTTACTTGAGAGATCACGCAGCACTTTCAATCTCTTCGAGGGTCAGTCTCGCCCTCTTTTTGTTGATCTCTCCTATGCAGTAGCTCACTTCGTCTCAGAGAGTCGGATTCAGATCTCGGACCACTCGCTGACTCCTGCACCGCTCAATCGATTTATTGCCACCTTACGTAGACTCGTGGTTATGCATCCACAACATTTATATGCTCTTCATGCTGTTGAAAGTGTGGAGCGCTGGACTGATCAAACATATACCTATAGATCGTCTATCTCCTCTCAAAGGTCTGAAGTAAGCGTAGAGGACTTGTCTTCAACGGAAGCTGTTGACGCTGTTGACGCTGTTGACGCTGTTGACGCTGTTGACGCTGTTGACGCTGTTGACGCTGTGACGCTGTGACGCTGTTGACGCTGTTGACGCTGTTGACGCTGTTGACGCTGTTGACGCTGTTGACGCTGTTGACGCTGTTGACGCTGTTGACTCTTTTTCAGAGATAAAAGAGAGCTTGAGTGATCCACAGAGCGCTGATCCACAGAGCGCTGATCATCTTACGGCACTTGACCAAGTAGAGAGACAAGCGCGCTCGACAAAAGCAGAGCTCCCGGCGGTAGAGATAAGTCCTTTGCCGGTGATTCCGCCTCTTGATCTAGAGTGGGCACTCCAGAGAGTAACTCGAGCCCATCGGAGCACTGATCACCCACAGAGCGACTCTTATAAGAAGAGAGGAGATGATCAGCGCGCTCTCTCCTCTGAATTATCGGCTTGCCAATCTCATGGAGTGACTCTTGTGAAGGGAGCGATTCGCTCTTTATGGAGTCAAATGACTCGAGGGTATCGTCTCTCCACCCATTTACATTTGTTAGAGATGACGGACAATATTCAGCATATGTTTAGCGACTTACAACGGTCTCTAGATCAATATGGAGTTCCACTATATAGAGATCAGGCGATTACAACGCTCAGCAGACTAGGTTTAAGATTGCCTATGGTGTGGGAGCTTCAGGCGCTTTATGCTGCCGGTGAACTCAACCCTTACAGCGCTTACTGGACTCGAGAGTCTCGGGAACATTTGTGGTCACCGAGTCAAGGAGGGTGGGCCGCGCCGAGTCAACGCCTGCAAGTCGCCTTAACCGCTTTTTGGGATGAGAGCTCTTATCTAGCGAGCGTACATGATGATGATTCTCGCGAATGTCTAGACGCTCATAGCTTACTAGAGAGCTTTGCTTCCGAGAGAGTACAGAGTTTTGATTTTGGGCTCAGTGATCTTGACTTTGAGCCAGAGCCAGAGCCAGAGCCAGAGCAAGAGCCAGAGCCAGAGCCGGAGCCGGAGCCGGAGCCGGAGCCGGAGCCGGAGCCGGAGCCGGAGCCGGAGCTGGAGTCGGAGTCAGAGCTGGAGTCGGAGCCAGAGCCAGAGTCAGAGTCAGAGCTAGAGCCAGAGCCTGTACGTAGTGTTCTTAGGCAAAGACTAGTGGAGGAGCTAGGCCTTGACTACCAATCGGTACTAGACCAGAGCTCTGAGGAGATGATTGAGTTGTTGACGATAATTAAGCATGAAGGGAACATTTTACGTCAGAGATTGGGAGAGCGATCTGGTCACTCAAGTATCCGTACTAGCCTGTCGTTGCAGAAGCTGGCGACCTCACTCAAAGTGGCTGGCCTCCCTCAGCTCGTACAATCAAAGTTTGAGACGACGAGGACCGCTCCTAAAACAGGGACCTATATTTATTGGATCGGACCCTAGGGTGAGTGACCGTTCATCTTCTGAACAGCGAGCGTTCATTGAAGCTCTTCAGAGGGGGGAGCCTGCTGCTTTTCGGGCGCTCATTGAGCGTCATCAGAGGCCGATTTATATGCTATGTCTACGTCTGATGAGTGATACAGCGGAAGCTGAAGACATGACTCAAGAGACTTTTATTAAAGCCTCACAAGCCATCAAATCATTTCGTCATGAGGCCTTACTCAGCACTTGGTTATATCGGATCGCGACTAACCTCTGTAAGAACAGAATCGGCTACCTTAAACGGCGACAGCAGAACTCTCATGATCACCTCGCCTCATTAGAGGCTAAAACGGGTGACCTCTGGCAGAGACGCGCTGAGTCCGTGGTCTCTCATGATCAACCAGAGGCCGCTGCAGAGAGTAAAGAAGCACAAGAGATGATCATTCAAGCGCTTGACTCGCTCCCTGAGAAACAAAAAATGGCGCTCACTTTAAGAGATATTCAGGGGCTGAGTTATGCAGAGATCGCCGATATCACCGGGTCCTCTCTAGGGACAGTGAAATCAAGAATACATCAGGGTCGCTTACTCTTGGTCAAGGTATATCAGGCATTATTGAATGGGGAGGGGAGGAGAGATGACTGACAAGAGAGAGCTACTTATAGAGGAGAGGATCGTCGACATCGTAGATGAGGTGAGAGAGATTGATGATGACCCGACCAAGGACTCTCCTCTTTCTCAGTTGAATGAGAGCGAGCGAGAAGCTGTTCAGCAGGCGTTAGCAGCTCAACAGCTTTTATCACGGCTCATCGATGTCGCTCCTCCAGAGGACTTGCCGATGAAGACGGCGAGGAGGGCGAGGAGGCGTAGGCGACAGCTCACTCAACCTGCCTCGAAGACTTGGCTCGATCAGCTCCTCGGCGCGGCGATACTAGTCTTAGTGCTCGCCATACTGAGTCTGTTCTTACACCACCTCAGTGACCATCGTATTCGACAGCAGGTAGAAAGAATAGAGACTCACCCTTAAACGCTCAGAGATGAGTCTCTTCTCTTGAGAGGAGGAGAGCTGAGAAACCTCCTCTCCATGAATAGTGTCGCTGATTACAAGAAATATGGTCTATAAGAGGGATAAGGTGCTGATAGGGCGAGCAGATATGTAGATGACCGTCTTCAGAAGACATTAAGTGATAAAGAGTGAGCTCAGGGAGTCGTAAAATGACGTGAGTGTCTACAGTCTTCGAGAGCTGATCTCTGAGGTCAAGCAGTGGAATCTCAGTGTCACCGATTGGCGAAGGGGTCTGCTGGAGTTGAGACCACTCTCGACGATGTATTTCTCCTTCTAAACAAGGGTAGGGACTCATCTTAGTAGAGAGGGCATGTGGTTTAATGATCTTGATCCGTAAGGCCTCCACTTGAACTCGTCCTTCGCTGTGATGAGGCGGTCGAAGGAAGAGATAAGCGAGTGTATAATACAAAGACTCAAGGAGCCTAAAGCGAGCTTGAGTAATAAGCGCTTTGATATGATTGACGACCTTGGAGTAGTCGAGAGAGCGACTGAGGTCACCACTCGTCGCGGCGATTAACCAGTCAGCGCTCTTCACCGCAAACTGGAGCTCAACCTGTAGAGCTTGAGGTTGACGTCGCTCCTCGGGGAAGATGCCGATGATCGTCTCTAGGTCGAGAGCGCAGAGTTTAATCCATAATAGGCTAGGGTCATTCGATCCACATGAGGCCTGTGGGAGAAGAGAGGAAGAACTCTCGTTTAGTAGCGGCATGATAAGCCTCCATCGACAGGGATAATCGCTCCATTTATATAGCGGCCTTCGAGCGCCAAAAAACGAATCAGGCGCGCAATGTCTTCGGGCGTTCCGCTCTCCTCCATGGGGATCCGCGCGCTGAGTCGCTCTCGCTGTTCAGCGGTATAAGACGGAGGCCAAGCGACTTGTCCCGGACTAATACCTACACAGCGAACCGTAGGGGCGAGCTCAATGGCGAGCGCTCTTGTTAGCCCGATGAGCGCAGACTTGGAAGTGCTGTAGTGACTGTATCCTCGAAGCGGCCTCTCCGCCCCTATATCACAGAGATTAAAGATGACTCCTTGGGTAGCTTTAAGAGATTTGAGTAGACCCTGAGAGAGCAGAAAAGGGGCGGTGAGATTGACCTCCAACATGCGCCGCCACTCCTCTTCATGGAGCGCCTCGAAAGGTCTAGCTTCAAAAAGTGAAGCGTTATTGACGAGTATATCAAGATGATTGGACCACAAGAGTGTTTGATCGATCATTGATTGTCGAGATAAGCTATCCCCTAAATCAGCCTTAAGAGTGATCGCTTGACGACCCATAGACTCTATGATTGTGGAGGGTCTCTAAAATCCCTTTTTCATTTTGATGGTAATGGAGAGCTAGATCAAACCCATGGGTGGCGAGCTCAATGGCGATAGCTCGGCCTACTCTCGCTCCAGCACCAGTGATGAGTGCAGTAAGAGAGCGAGAAGATGAGGTCGATGAAGAGCGATAATGAGTCATAGTCCCTGCTCCTCAAATCCTTTAATGGCGAGTTGCCCACAGGCCCCTGCTCGCTCTTGACCTCGGGTCACACGGATGGAGCAGGGGACTCCTCTCCGTTTGAGACCTTGGTCGACCGCTTCTACTTCTTGAAGAGTGGGTGAGCGAAAGGAGCTCCCTTTAAAGGGATTGAAAGGGATAAGATTGACGATCGCTCGTAAGTCTCGCTGAAACTCAGCCACACCATCAAGCTCTTCCTCGGTATCATTAATGCCCGGTAGAACCACATATTCCAACATTAAGACTCTGCGTCCGGGGAGAGGGTGGGCGAGGAGGGTCTCCTTGAGTTGGGCGAGCGGCCATTTTTGAGCGAGAGGCATAATCTGCTGTCGAGTATGATCAGTCCCGGCGTGGAGGGAGAGGGCTAGCTGAACCCGACCTTGAAAGTCTTTTGAGAAGCGCTTCATCGCTGGGACTAAGCCAACGGTAGAGACGGTAACATTCCGAGCAGAAAAGCAAACACCGTGTTGGTCTAGTAGAATTCTGAGAGCGTCCCGCGTCCGCTCATAATAGTGCAGAGGTTCTCCCATCCCCATAAAGACCAAGTGGCTCAATGATCGTTTTGGCATGGGTTTCTCATGATCGGAGACAGGTGCAGATTGGCTCGCATAGTCGAGAGCAAGATATACTTGAGCGACAACTTCTCCTACTGTGAGTGTACGTTTCAGCCCGAGAGACCCTGTCGCGCAGAATGAGCAGGCCATCGCGCAGCCTACTTGGGTAGAGACGCATAAAGTATATCGCTCTCTCCGCATTGGGAGGAGGACAGCTTCGATTTGAGCTCCATCGAACATTTCTATAAGGAGCTTCTCGGTACCATCTGTCGACTGGACGGTCTTGATAAGTTTGGCGACTGTCGGTCGGCTGTGTTCGGTGATCGTTTTTGCATGACGACCGAGCGAGTTAATGTCAGTGAGCCGGTGGCGATGAACGTGCAAACCTCTAAATACTCGTTTCGCTTGCCCCCTACCTACTCCCCACTCTTCGAGTCTCTCAGCTAATCCCTCAAAGGGGAGTCCGATCAGCTCGACACGGTCATCATCTGTGAGGGTCGGTCGCCTCACTATTGGTGCACTTGGTTGATCTACGATCGGTAATTCGGTCTGCAACGTCATATCCTCTTCCCCTTAGATACATCAAGTAAACCCTTAAAGTCCTCGCGACCTCTTCTTCGCTCTAAGCGTCTTCGATATAGTTAATCTTAGTGAATAAGTCACGCGTAGAGGATATTTTCTATACATGAATGACCACTCGGGTGATCCCGGTAGTCAACACCACCTATTGGAGCTTCAGATGACTCAACTCACAGACCGTATTGAGAGCGAATCAGCATCACCCCTCTCACTTGACACGCTTCATCATGTAGCGATTCAAGTCGAAGACGTAGCCCGCGCAGTCGGGTGGTATCAAGAGATGTTTACTTGTGAAATTCAATGGCAAGACCCAACATGGGCTCTCTTGAAGTTCGAGAACACTTCATTAGCCTTGGTGGTCCCGGGTGAACACCCTCCTCATCTCGCCTTCTCAATGAAAGATGCAGACACTTTGGGACCGTTAAAGACACATCGAGATGGGACACGTTCTCTCTACTTGAAAGACAGCGAAGGAAACACCATAGAATGTATGGATGCAGAGAGCGTGTAAGGCTAAGGGATCTCTGCTGAGCTCTTTTATGGGTTGAGTACAGAGAAGGGGTTTTGACGATGATCAACCTTCTTGGGTTGGTCTACGGGCGTTTCGATATTCACTTTAAGTTGACCCCACAGCTGTAACGCATAAGAGTGTTGGGGATAAGCGTAATGTATTAATTCATCCGCTCGATGGCATTGGCCTTTTAAGCAGAGCAATAAGCTAAACGAGAAGAGACGCTCAAGTTGTCCTATACTGATCCCCACTTTATGATCAGGTCTGACAGAGACAAGCCACTGCCGAAGCTCATTATTTGATGGGGCAGAGATGTTGATAAGCGTAGGTGCGACTTTGAGTCCCTCATCGGTGAGCCGATAGGGGGTCGGTACAAAGAGAGGCGTCGGCTGGAGATGGACGAGGCTCTCTAATGGAGCGATCAACTCCACCGATTCATCGCCATCAAGGTCGCGCAACGTCACTGACCCTCTTAGAGGAGTCTCATGACCATGATATGGTCCTAAAGAGAGCTGATCATAGAGATAAAGTCCACTCTTTGACTCTTTGGAATTGCCCCTATGAGAGTCTTGACTAGGAGGTCGACCTTTAATGATAGAGCTCTCTTTAGAGGAGGGGGTAGCAGAAGAGTCATCTTTAGAGGAGTCATCTTTAGAGGAGGCATCTTTAGAGGAGGCATCTGCAGAGGAAGGTCCCTTTAGGGAGAGCTCTGTTGGCGTACCTAATTTGATGAGCTGTAGGGTTTTATTACTCTGAGAATGACTCTGAATTAAGGCGATTAGACGCTGTTTCCGTGACCAATATCGGAGCTCAATGGGAGCGACTTGCTTGAGAGTGACTCGACCTAGAGCATGACGTTCTTTTAAGTCATACCCTTCGATAACGAGCCGCGCATCGGGAGATTGTCCATCCCACTCTAAGATTAGTGATTGACAGTGTCTAGCGCAGCTCTCTTGAGCTCCACATAGCACTGTACAAGGCGCCAATAGATAGGCTTTTAGACGGAGTTGTGATTGCTCTATTTCATAGATTTGACGAACCGCGATGAGAGGGGCGGACTCTCCTTCTACTAAGTCTGGCCAGAGAGCGCTCTTGAGGGCCCATTCTCTCATTTCTGATAGATGATTAACCTGAGAGAGATGGCGCTTAGGATAGAGTGACCATGAGAGCAGAAGTATCAGCCCGATGAGAGATGCAATCCACCTCATGTTCTACTCTGTGAATCCTGTTGAGATGGAATCCTCCCAAAAGTTAAGGCGACTGTTCGAAGCCTATGTGAGATTTCATGATTGAGCGCCTCACCACGGATACGCCACTTCCAATTGCCTGCAGGAGAGCTAGGGGTGTTCATTCGGGCATCGCTCCCTAAAGAGAGGAGGTCTTGCATAGGAATGATCGCTAAAGAGGCAGTGGATGAGAAAGCGAGGCGAATAAGGTCCCAGCAGATCTGCTCTTCATCACCACTAATCGAGCAGTAAGAGCGGACTTGATGCTTGATCTTTTCATCACAAGAGTGCCACCAAGCTCTCGTTGTCTCATTATCATGAGTCCCTGTATAGACGACGCAGTGCGGAGAGGTATAGTTGTGAGGTAGATAAGCGTTTTCGACCTCTCCATCAAAAGCGAATTGGATCACTTTCATACCAGGGAGCCGAGTCGATTCGAGTAGATCTTTCACCGGTTGATCGATCAGCCCCAAATCCTCGGCGATCAGCGGCAGAGTATTTTCGTCAGTGTTAAATTCACAAAGACCTTCTCTTAGCGCTTTGAAAAGCGATAGACCAGGGCCTTTGATCCAGACCCCTGAACTTGCATCGGGGGAACCAAAAGGGACAGACCAATAGGCGGCGAAAGCTCTGAAGTGATCTATTCTCACATAATGGGTGAGCGATAAGGATCGCCTCAACCGCTTAATCCACCACTGATAGCCGCTGCTGAGGTGCCTAGACCACATATAGATAGGGTTACCCCACAGCTGACCAGTGTCGCTGAAGGCGTCAGGGGGTACCCCCGCGACCGCGATCGGTGAGCCCGTTTTAGTAAGAGAAAAGAGCTCTTGATTACACCATACATCAGCGCTGTGATGATCTACATAGATGGGGACATCACCGATTAAGTCGATATTGAGCTCATCAGCAAGTGATTTGAGCTGATCCCACTGTTGTTGAAACCACAGCTGGATCACCTTGAAACACTTAATTTCGTTAGTATATATTGCTTTTACTTCAGTTAAGGCAGTCGGTTCTCGGGTAACGAGAGCATCACCCCATGTCCACCATGGACCTTGATAATCCGATGATTGATTGAGCGCTTGGAAGAGAGCAGCCTCTTCTAGCCAATCGGATTGAGCGACATAGAATTGCTCCAAGCTGAGGTGATGAGAGCCTGGCGTATCAATAAAGCGTTGGGCAGCAGTGTTTAGTAGCTGCTGCTTAAGAGGAATCAATGCGTCAAAGTGGACCTCATCTAGCCCCCATGATCTGGCCTCTTCGCAGAAGTGATGCAGCTCTTCGGAGGTCAGCCACCCTTCACGCTGAAGCTCGATGAGGGATATGAGGAGAGGATTACCCGAAAAAGCCGAGGGGCTAGAATAGGGGGAGTGTCCAGCGCCGATGGGTACTAAGGGGAGAATTTGCCAACTCCCCGCGCTGGTCTCTGAGAGCCAGTGTAAGAAATGTTTAGATTCTGCGCCGAGTGTCCCTATCCCCTCCTCACTGGGGAGAGAGCTCGGGTGGAGGAGTATTCCATGTTGACGTTGACTGATCTTCATCGCAAATTCCGTAGATACTTAGGTTTGTTACTCGTTGATCTCAAAAATGTCGCTCTCGAGTCGGTATGGAGCGGGACTCTCACCTTCCACGACCCAGCGAAAGCGACCGATAAAGGGACCGGCGGTGGTCGGGACAGTAAATCGATTAGGCATCGCCGCGCGCCAATAGAAGGCTCTACCGGTCTGTTCCGGCCGATCATCATAAGTGGGGTCAACACGAAGCGAGAGCTCTATTTCTGGTCCTTGACTGTTCCAAGGGAGGCCGCTGAGATGACTCACGCTCGTCCATATGGATTGATTGTTATCTCCATTAGTCTCTCGCTCAAGACTCACTACGGGGTGGTCGATCGCGGGGTCTCCTCCACTCCATTCTGCGGTCCATATACCTGACTCGGTGCGCGCTGGTGACTCGGTCCACTCTGGTTCTCTGAGTGCCTCTTCAAAGATGACCTCTTCTCTGGGGACTTCTGACTGTGGGGGAAGTGGAATGGGGAGGAAGGAGAGGGGGCGAGTTGAATCTAGTAGATGGGCCATAATCTCGACGCCACGATTGATCAAGAACTCTCCGAGTCCTGGCCCCCAAATACCGCCAGCGCCTTCATAGCCACCTAAGAAGTAATCATCGGCGTGCAATAAATAACCGAGATAGCCTTGAGTGTAGCCTAAGACCCACATTTGCTCGAGTCCGGTGAGCTCTAGGGCTCGATCTCTAAGCTCGATTCCGACACTGGTCAGAGGCTCTCCTGGGAGACTGATCATCCCCAAGTTTCCGAGCTGTACTGCGGCGATTTGACCCCAAGTGATCCCATCAGCTTCGGGGACTGTGATTAGACAGAGTAAATCGTCGGCGGTGTAAATGCGCTGTTCTCCCTCTTCATCAGGGCAATTCTCATCATTGAGAGGGTAGCAATAAACACCTCCATTGGGGTAGCGGTCAAATCGACCGTCAGGGTTGACGAGCTGATTATTCATGGGGAAGCGAATTGTTTTAATGTTTAGCTCTAGATCGGGAGCGGTCTCGATCTCGGAGAGAGCAGGGATGATACGATCAGCGGCTTCTTTACCAATGGCGGCGAGCTCTCGATACTCTTCTCGCGGCTCGTTACCTTCTTCTGTGAAGTGTTCAGTAGGAATACGAGGGCTCATATCACCGGCCCAACTTTGAAAATAAAGCACTGGAGCGTACTCAGGGAGTCTCTCTTCTACCCCACGCTCAAGCGCTCCCGTAGCGTCTGCTGAGAGGATGAATTCATCGGCGCCGATCACGGTGGCATGCATCGAATAATTAACTAATAGCGCTTTAAGTTTCCCTTCATCATCGGTCACCTTAAGGAGCCCCATACTATCATCGATAATATCGCCATTTTCACAACGACGATCAGAGTGGAGGCTACTCACCTGAATGGTCTCATAGCCCACTTGAGCAGGGCTCGCGTTGGCATCAGCTTCTAAGATGACCTCAATAATATTGTCGAGTACTCGATGGTAAAGCGCCGGAGAGAAGCGGCCAGCGAGTAGCCGTAAGATCGTATGGGAGATGATCTTCCCACCGCTCGCATGGGTGTGGGTCGCGCCTATGATGAGCCCATCAGCGAGGTCGCCACGACCTTGAGCCCTCAGCACTCTCTTGACATCGACGATAAAGTCTTGCCACATCGCCGCGGTGTCTGTTCTGAGGAGAACGAGGCTCTGCTCCCCTCGACGAATGAGCAAAGCTCGTGCGGTGAGACCTGTATGTTGGTGGTCCGTCCCACTGGGGGCGAAGGGGTTATTGAAACCGCCTGGAGGAGGGAAGAAACCTACTGTTCCTATACCCAAAGGGAACCCTAGCGAGCGCTCTGCATAGCCGGAGTAGAGCCGGTCCACATTAGGGGCTCGATCGCGATACTCTTCTTCATCGACCGCTAGATCAAAGGTCCACTCCATATCATTGAGCTCGGCATCATTCATTCCAGCGTCAGTCAACTCGGCATCCGTTAACTCAGCGTCTTCACCGCGTGACATCATGTCGTCTAGCTCTTGATCTGAGACGGATAAGTCCGTGATGGCCTGATCTACCATCTGCATTTCAGAGCGATGAGGTTCATCATCACAGCCTATGGTGAACGTTGCCAGCGAGATGCTCAAGAGTAGCAATGGGCTCGAGAAAGGAAGGACTCTCCGATAAAGGGGAGATCGCTCTAAGTAACTGAGAAAGAAGAGAGACATCTGTCGATTCCGATCATGATTATGGTATGGGTAAATGAGTCTAACAATCTTCGGATTAGACGTCTAGCGAGAGCTTTTAATATGAACGAGGCTTGTCTGATCAAGTAAAATCGATCATATCTTATCAACTTTGTCATCGAATCATCAGCTTCAATATAGCCCAATGACTCGATATTGTAGTCAATCAGTCATCGTTAGGACATCACGGATGAGCTTAAGTTATTCGCTTCTACCTCTAAGTACCCTCAGGAGCTTCGTCAAGACGACTGCTCTCTGCTTGGTGATTTCTCTTTTCGCTACATCTGCTTTCGCTCAAGCAGAAGAGAAAAATAAGCTCTCAGCCCAAGCACAGAGTGAAGAGGTGCGTGAGTTATGGGATGATTTACACAAAGAGCTTCATGCTCTAGGAGAGAAATGGGGTAAACATCATAAGTTACCACCATCAAGCTGGCTCCCAAAAGAGACGCAGAAGAGCAATAAAAAGAAGATCGATAAGTTAGCCGCCCGTCTACTCGAGGGAGTAGGCAGCTCACCGCTTGATAAAGTACTCAAAGAGCGAGCCTCGATCGTAAAAAAGATCACCGCTAAAGAGAAAGAGATCGCTAATCTTGAAGAGAAATCTTTCAGCGCTCCCGACAAGGGAGGCATGTTCACTAAGACTCGAGCGACTTATCAGAAGAAGATTACAGAGCGCAAAGGCGAGGTCACTCAGCTCAATCGTGACCTCGGGGTGGTCATGGTAAAGATTCGTAAGACCTTTGAGGAGATGGGTCTCAAGATTAGCCAAAATCAGGTGAATGACCTCTTTGTAGTGATCTCTGGAGACAGTATGAGAGAGTTCTTTATTCGGTTCTCTAATCTTCGACTTTTATCGGAGGTCATCGCTCATCACATCACCCGATCGCAGTCGGGTAAAGGATACGCTGGTCAAGCGAAGCGTTACTATGCGATTTATGTGGCCTTGGTTTATATGCTCATGGAGGCTCATCAGAAGACGGTACAGAAGATCACCGATGTACACATCCCTAAGATCAACTCACTCGTCAAGAACACCGATGAGCAAATCGCTCAAACAGAGTCCTTAATGAGTCAACCACAACAAGCGGTTAACCGAGCGACCTTTGAACAGAACCTCGCGATCCAAAAGAAGTTAAAGGCAGCGAGTGAGAGGTATAAAAAGTACTTACAGACGCAACAGCAGAGACTCCAAAAAGCGTCGTCTGATATTCAGCTTCGCTTTGATGCGGTGCTTAATACGTATCAAACGATCTCTCTCGCCGATAGCTTAGTAAGCGCCATTAAGAGTGGCGTAAAAGATATAAGCGATCTTCAGAGTCTAACTTTACCGAAGATGCTCCCAATCTCTGATGATAAACTTAAGGATGAGTTTAAGTTGGTCACGGGCAAGCTCGAGGGAGACGACTTCAAACAATGGGATAAGCGCTGAGAAGACCAATGTATACAGACAAATATTGGAATCGGAAATCGAGAAAGAGTAAGCCATTTAAGACTCGAGCCTTGTTTCATTTAGCATACTTGGGGACCCTCCTCACTGTATGCATCATTAATTATATCGTGGTATACAGTTTAGGATCTAGCGGTGAGAGCCTCCCCATCTTATGGGTGATACCTGCCTACCTCATCGCGGTGTACTTTGGAGGCAAGCTCCTCATAAGCTCCAAAGTGCCTTGGGTTTCTTTTGTAGGGACCTCTCTCGTTGGTCTTCCGCTAGGCTTAGTGGTCTATAGCTTGGTCGGTGGAGAGATCGATCTCTTTTTGATGCAAGTTCTACTGACGACCACGCTCAGCGTCATAGGGCTCGGTCTCTTTCAGGTCTTTACGTGTAACTTGAAGATCCCTCATTGGTCATCGATCGCGATCTCTTTGGCCTTAGCGGTTTTTATCAATATCGCTTTCACGACTAATCTACGAGAGACACCCGCGATGAACTGGCTGATCGTTCTCTTTGTGAACGCTCGTATTGGCCATATGTGGGGTGAAGCGCGGGTGATCACGCCTACTGTCGATAATGGGATTGATGGGGTGGGCGTGTTACTATTGGAGTCACTCAATCCACTCTTTTATTATGAGAGATTGCAGACATTCTCCAAATAAACGCCCTCTCTCCCTTTGAATCTGCGCATCTCCTTGAAACTCAGCTCTAAACGGTCTTAAATCACTCAATCTTAATTTTTTAGTTGGGGAGAGTGACATGCGGAGAGCAAGATTCGATATATCCAAGCGACTTTGGCGCCTATTAGCAGTGCTCGGCGCAGTGGTCTCTTTATCGGTAGCCTGTGACGATGAGTCTGATAAGGTTCTGATGGATACAATGGCGGGCGAGCAAGCGGGGGAAGGAGCAGGCGAGGGAGCGGGGGAAGAAGCGGGCGAAGAAGCGGGTGAAGAAGCGGGGGAAGAAGCGGGCGAAGAAGCGGGTGAAGAAGCGGGCGAAGAAGCGGGTGAAGAAGCGGGCGAAGAAGCGGGCGAAGAAGCGGGGGATCAAGTTGGACCTCCACCCCTCGACTATGATTGTAACACCGGGGTGGGCCCTCGCGATGAACAGGGATACCCACTCCCTATGCCCGATGGACTAGTGACTTTAGCTTGGGATGATGGTGAACCCATAGGGAGTGTCGCTACTCAAGAGTGGTCGATTGGTGAGGTCTCCATCAACAACGCTGTTCTTTATGAAGGCGTACGCTTTGAGCTTGAGCACCCCGCTAAGATCTATCAGGTTCAAGTTCAATTTGACCAGTTTCCTCGCTTCTTAGACTTCCCATTAGGGATCGGGATCTATGGAGATTTCGGCTATAATGGATTTGATTTCTGGGCTCGTGATCCGCTGTGGATGGGGAGTCGATGCCGCGGTGACCTCGACCCGGGTGAGTGGGTCACCTATACTTTAGAAGAACCCATTATTGTCGATCACCCAGGACTTATCTATGTCGCCTCCAAACGAGAGTCTCCCGATGACCCCGCTGTTCTATTCGATGGCACCGCCCCCGAGAGCTGCGCTCCGGACTCAAGTAATTGTTGCGAGCCCTTTGATGACTGCCGATCTAACTGGAACTTTCCGGAGATCACCGAGTTTCAAGGGAGCTCTTTCTACTCAGGATTAACGACCTCTTTTCGTTATGATTATTTAATTCGTCTTAAAGTAGAGTACACTGAAGACTTTGACCCCTCAGAGAGCCGTTTTCAGGCGGTTGAGGGATTAGAGGTGGGGAGTCGAGCATCATGGGGCGACTTTGATGATGACGGGGATGATGACTTATTGACCAATAGCGGGCATCTCTATCGTAATGATGACGGTATGTTTGTTGATATCAGTGAAGAGAGTGGGGTCTCTCTCGCCCGAGAGACCGGTGGAGGGAGCGGTGGTGTGTGGGGAGATTATGATAATGATGGCTGTCTTGACGTCCTCTTATTTGAGGAGTCCTACACTCGATCTGAGGTCCTCCTGAGAGGAGACTGTGAAGGCCATTTTAGCGATGTAACACTGCAATCAGGGCTCACTGATGTCTTAGCTGAACGTCGCTGTGATAGCGATGATCAAGATCGAGCGCCGAGCGCTGGCGCTGCTTGGGTCGACTTAGACGCCGATGGTTGGCTTGATCTCTATATCGCTAATTTCCTCTGTTGGGGGAGCGGGGTACCCTATCATAATCAAGTATGGCATAATCGGGGGGATGGAACCTTTGAGGAGTGGAGCGGTCTCTACGGCTTTGAGGGAGAAGAGGATACCCCTTGGTCAAGTCGGGGGGTGAGCCCTATCGATGTTGAGCAGGATGGTGATATCGATCTCTTCGTTAATAATTATCGTCTGAACCCTAATCGCTTCTATCGTAATCTAAGTGAAGGCGTCGAAGATGATCTCCCTCGATTTGAGGAGGTCGCCGCTACTCTAGGAGTCGCTGGGAGAGGAACCGATTTGGGAAGCATAGAGTATTATGGACATAGTATCGGTGTCTCTTGGGGTGACCTCAACAATGATGCTCGTTTTGATCTCATCGTATCGAATCTCGCCCACCCACGCTTCTTTGGCTTCTCCAATAAGAGCGAGGTCTTGATCCAAGATGAGCGAGGAGTATTTAACGATCTACAGGGAGACTTTGAGCGCCCTGTGGGAGCGGCTGGCTTGCGCTATCAAGAGACTCACTCGGTACCAGTTCTTGGAGATTTTGATCATGATGGATCTCTCGATTTGGTAATCAGCGCGGTCTATGATGGTCGTCCAACCGACTTTTACTATGGCAACGGTGATGGAACTTTCACTCTCGACACCTATCGCACAGGGATCACCACCGAGAATGGGTGGGGGATGTCCGCAGCGGATTATGATCTCGATGGAGACCTAGATCTCATCACGAATACAGCCCTCTTTGAGAATACCGAGTCTAGCGATCAACACTGGCTACAAGTGAGAGTCGTGGGTGACGTGGCGAGCAACCGAGCGGGGATCGGTGCCACGGTCACCTTGATCTCTGCTGAAAGACGCTGGATTCGCTCTATCGAAGGTGGGAGTGCTCAAGGTAATCAGAACAGCCTCACCGCTCACTTTGGCCTCGGGGAGATCGACCAAGTAGAAGCTATCGAGGTTCGCTTTATCGGTGGAGACGTCGTACGCTATGAAGGTCCAATCTCTGCCAATCAACGACTCAAATTGAGTGAGAGTGGCCTACAGGAGACTCTTTAGTGCACTATCATATTACTCATCGACGAGGAGCGCTCCGATGACCCCCGAACAGCTAGATCAACTCACCACCCAGCTTATCAAGAGTTATGATGAGCAGCCTACTAGAGCTGATCGGGGGGAGCCGCTCCCCTCTTTTGAGGCGATTGTGGGGATTATGGAGGAGGTACGTCGTCTTCTTTTTCCTGGGTTTTATGCAGATGAACATCTCCCCTCATTGAGTCGTAGTTATCGAGTCGGCCATTGGTTAGCTCGCCTTCACCAGGCGCTCACTCGAGTGTTGAGTCTTGCCCTCTCTCATGCTCGCTCTGTGAGGGCGAGAGAGAAAGACAACCCTTGTCATCAAGGCCCTCAACCCTCGCGTAGTCAGCGGGTAGAGGCCCTGCTCACCTCAACGGACCTATGCGCTGAGGCTGATCGGCTCAGCGCTTCGCTCCTTGAGCATTTACCTGAGCTGCGTCAGACATTGATCTTAGACGCTCAGGCAGCGCTTGAAGGTGATCCGGCGGCCTCAAGTTTAGAGGAGGTGATCCTCACTTATCCAGGTTTTGAGGCGATCACTACCCATCGCTTCGCTCATCTCCTCTATTTGAGTTGTATTCCCTTCCTCCCACGAGCGCTCTCCGAGTATGCTCACACTCGTACAGGGATCGACATCCACCCTGGCGCCGAGATCGGTGAGTCATTTTTTATCGATCATGGGACCGGAGTAGTGATCGGAGAGAGCAGTCATATTGGAGACCGAGTAAAGATTTATCAGGGCGTAACTCTCGGTGCGCTCTCAGTCAAGAGGAGCCTCTCTGGTCATAAGCGTCATCCGACGATTGAAGACGAGGTAGTGATCTATGCCGGGGCGACCGTCCTCGGTGGACAGACCGTGATTGGCCGCGGCTCGGTCATTGGTGGTAATCTTTGGATCACCAATAGCGTCCCTGAAGGGAGTACGATCATCGGTGAGCCGCCCTCTTTTCAGATGCATGAAGGGCGTAAGCGGGCCTCCACATCGATTTAAGAGCTCTTAGAGCACTCTTGATATTGATCGTTTAGTGTTCCCCCCTGTCGAGTTAACCCTCGTGAGACATACACAATTGAAGAAGCGATGGGTGTATGGAGGTGAAGTTTAAGCTCATAAGTTGATTGACGGTGAGAATCGAAAAGGGCATGATTTGGTTCTAATTTTATAAACCGTTCGTATAGTTTGTTTACCAATAACGAATAAAATATTATTTAGGAGCCACATGACAAAAGAACATCGCACCATTTGGGAGAGGCTTTTTCCTCCTTTTGTTTGGCTTAAGATGTATCAAAAAGAGACCTTTAGAAGTGACCTCACAGCAGGAATTACCACCGCTGTCATGCTCATTCCTCAAGGTATGGCTTATGCGCTTCTCGCGGGGTTAGATCCTATTATTGGCCTCTATGCCTCAGCGCTCCCACTCGTGATTTACACTCTATTAGGGACATCGAGACAGCTCTCGGTGGGCCCGATCGCTATGGCTTCGCTCCTCATGGCCGCAGGAATCCAGCAGATCGCCCTCATCACTCCACTCTCAGAGAGTGATAAGCTCGCTTATGCGATCATCATCACTCTCTTGGTGGGCTTAATTCAACTTGGGATGGGAGTTTTGAGGTTAGGGGGGGTAGTGAACTTACTCTCTCATCCAGTGGTGACCGGCTTTACTGCCGCTGCTGCCTTGGTGATAGGCTCCTCACAGTTACAGCATATTGTAGGTTTTAAGATCCCTGGGGGTCTCGCTCCCCATGATCAGCTATTATACTTGATGGGGCACTTAAGCGATATCCACATGAGCACTTTGATGGTCGGTATCAGCTCTATGTTTGGATTAGTGATGATTAAGCGGCTCTCACCGCAAGCGCCATCGGCGATCATCGTAGTCTTGGTTGGGATCGTCTCCTCTTATGCTTTAGACTTTGCTGCTCTCGGCGTCCCTGTACTCGGTGAGATCCCTAGCGGACTTCCCTCTTTACAGGTTCCACAACAGGTGAGTCTTCAGACCATCGAGCTTCTCTTCCCCACCAGCTTTGCGGTAGCTTTGGTCGCTTTTATGGAATCGATCTCAGCTGCCAAGGTCTATGCGCGACAGAATCGATATCAGATCTCCCCTACTCAAGAGCTGGTCTCTTTGGGGATCGCCAATGTCGGATCGGCTTTCACCTCCGGTTGTGTGGTCGGTGGAGCGCTCTCTAGAACAGCGGTTAACGCCCAAGCAGGGGCCAAGACTCCCTTAGCCAATATGGTCACTGCGACTGTGATCGGTCTAACGCTCGCTTTCCTCACCGAACCTTTCGCCTTCTTACCTAAGCCGATCCTCGCGGCGATCATTATGGTCGCGGTCGTCTCTTTGATCGATATAGAAGAGGTGAAACACCTCTGGCAGATCAAGCGTGATGACCTCGTTATTTGTGTACTCACCTTTATGGCGACTTTATTTATTGGAGTCTCAGCGGGTATCGTGATCGGTGTTCTCGCTTCGCTACTGTGGTTAGTATATACCTCGACGAGACCATATGTAGCGACTTTAGGGAGACTCCCAGGCACTACGAGCTATCGAAGTATTGAACACTTCCCTAAAGCTGAAACCTTTGATCGCATCTTGATCACTCGAATGGATGCTCAGTTCTTTTTTGGAAATGTTAGTCACCTCAAGGATTCCATCAGCGATCAGTTGGCGAATACTGAAGAGGCAGCAGCCTTGGTGATCGACGCTTCGAGCATGAACGCTCTAGACTCGACAGCTGTAGACGCCTTTATGGAGATGATTAAGAGTCTAAGAGCGAGTGGGGTAGAGGTTATGATCTCCCATGTGAAGGGCTCGGTACTCGATGTTATGAGTGGCGCTGGTCTAGTCGAGTTGTTAGGGACCGGACATCTCTTCTATGAAGTTCATGACGCTGTCGAAGCTGCGCTCAAGCATCGTGAAGCGGTGAAGTTGGGAGTATCTGTTGACGAAGAAGAGTTTGGGCCCTCAGATTTTGTAGACTGAACATGATCGTTAAGTAGGAGCCTTAATGTACTTAGAGTATGGAGAAGACCGATGAGAGTTTATACAGCGCTTATATTCTCGGTCTCTCTATGTATTAGCTTACTCAACTCAACGATTCCGGTCACTCAAGCAGCCCCCTCAAGAAGACCATCTCTCGAGGAGAGCTTCGGTGTAGGAGAGCTCTCTCTCACCGCAGGGGCGATTCTAGGGTTCGGCTTACTCAGCGTTTGGGGCACAGAGTGGGTAGGGCCGCAGGCACCGAGTATAGGGGCGCCTGCAGAGGGGTCTAGTGATCTCCGCTTCTCCCGATGGTCAAACCCGCACTTTGATCCTCAACAGCAGTGGTTAGGAGGCGTTCCGGATCTCGCTGGTTATGTAGCGCCGGTGTTGGGGCTGAGTTATTATATCGGAGGGAGCTTTATCGGAGGACAACAGGGGTATTATGGCGCTTATCCTCATGAGGCGTTAGCGTTCACTGAAGGTCTCTCATGGGCGATGCTCACGACCTCTCTCTTCAAGAGACTCGTGGGTCGTGAGCGTCCTTATGTGACTCGAGGGGCTTGGGGAGAACTTGATGCCTCAGCGGTAGCGATGAGTCGATCGGAGCAGCATCTCTCTTTTCCTAGCGGTCACTCAACAGTGATCGCGGCGACCACCTTCTTCATCGCCGCTGATGTGAGCGATGCTTTAATCAGCGGACCGCTCTTAGATAAAGATCCTTTTCAACGCGCTTTGGTTGGCCGGGTCTTACCTTACATGGGAGCGAGCTTCATCTCTTGGGTGGTGATGTACAGTCGGATTAAAGATCAGCGACACTGGCTAAGCGATACTCTGATTGGAGCATCGATTGGAGCGCTCTGTGCCTCGCTCAGTTACCATATGCACTTTGATCGCAGCGGGGTCACCTAGGAGGCGATGACCATCATTGCGTGACTCATCATTCACAGACGGTGCATATACACTGTGTATGCTGAGGTTTACACTCGGGTGTTGAGGCTAAGCGACCATCCCTCTTGACTAGCGCTTGTATTCGTACGTCTAAAGTATACTGATATTTAAGGTGCTTGTTGTTTTTATGAATATTCTGTATAAAGTAGAGATCTTATCAGCCGTAACTCATTTACCGACTCATACCTAACAGATAAGGAAATACTCTTATGAAACATTTATATCGACATCGCGCTCAACTCATCGGCTTAGGGCTAGGGAGTAGTTTGATATTTGGTTGTTTTGATTCTTCTTCAGAAGGAGAGGACAACGCTCCGCCTGAGCCTCTCACTCATGAAGAAGCTCATCAACTCATCGATTCTACGATGCGTTCAGGCGTTAACTCTTTGGAAGATCGATTGCGGTTCTTAGACGGAGATCGTCGTTTAATCGAAGCTCTCAACAGCCTTTTTCCTTCTGATGAGGGTGAAGACTGTTGGTACGATTTTGACGAGAATGGAGATGAAGTTGAGGTTTGTGAAGGCTCAATCGAAGACGATGAGTCTGGAGATGACACGATTCGTATTAACTTTATGGAAGAGAGCTCAGAGATGATCTCCTCTATTTTAGAGGAGCTCCCCAGCGATCTACTCATCGACAACGAGAGTCAGCTCACTTATCGGCTCAATGTTAATCAGCTCTGTGAACAGTCAGAGGATGGTGACTTGATCGAAGATGAAGAGTGGGGCGAAGATGAAGAGTGGAGCGAAGATGAAGAGTGGAGCGAAGATGAAGAGCAGGATTCAGAAGAAGCTCCGGAGATTACTGATCCCGAAGAAGATCCCGAAGAGTTCGAAGCCGAGATTGACCCCAATTGTCTGCGAGTGATGGAGCGAGAAGCGCCAAGAGTCCGCATTGAATCTTATGGAGATGGTCTACAGGCTTCTCTCTTAGTCGCCGGAGGCGAAGAGAGCTTCGTTACCGCCATTATGACCAGTGAAGTCGTCAAGGTGAGCGTAGATCTCGGCACCATCAGCCGTATCATGAAAGAGATAGAGACTGAGGAAGGAGCTGAGCAGACAGAGGGGGAATTCGATCTAGAGATGGCAGGAGTCGTGAGCTTAGAGATGGATATGAGCGTCCCTCATCGAGCGACAGTTCGAGTCAATATCGATCAGGCGATCTCTATCACTGGCCAAATCGAGGGTCTACAAGAGCTCTCTCTCTCATTCCCTGCAGCGCGCAACGTATTCTCGATCAGCAGTGACAGCCAAACTCCCTCGATTAATGTAGGGGTGGCGATCCCTAAGCTGATTGAATCTCTGCAGACCTCTCTCAGCTCAGAGTATGAGTATAATGAAGAGACAGGAGAAGACGTCTTAGTAGAAGAAGGTCCGCTTCGTGAAATTATCGCTACCCTAGGGGGCTTTGATCTCAGCTTTAACCTAGAGCTCGTCGAAGAGGGGATCGCTACCACAATGGAGGTCGGTTTAGGTCAAGAGAGCACTTCGGTACAGATCGATGGCCAAGAGATCCTTAAGATCGATCTCAACCCCGCCAATGGACGATCGATCGCTTTTGATTTCGATCATTCTTCACTCAGTGAGGAGGCGCTGATGATCGCGCTCGCTTCACAGCTTCATACCCTGAATGTTGACCTTAAGTTAGGGCTTGTCGATGAGATCGATGCCCCTCTTGGATTCGCTGACGAGCTCTATAAGATCGCCTTTACTTCAGCAGGAGGGGCGTTACCTTCACTTAAACTTGGAGGAGATCAACTAGCTGAGGTGATCACGGGTCAACTCGAGATCAGCGCTGAGCGAGCTGACATCAACGTGAGCGCTGAAGCCGGTATGTGTCTCTCGATTGATGAAGAGCAGGGGGAGTCATTTGAAGAGTCTCCGGAGGAGTTAGAGGAGAATGAGTCGCAGCACCCACTAGAGAGCTTGAGCGCCGGTGCCTGTATGGAGCGGGAGGGATAAGAGATCGCTCTGGGCTAAACTTGGCATCATTTATGCTGCACTAATGAGTAGTTTATATTTAACCTACTCAAAAAGAGAGCGTATGATGTCGATTTGGAAACTTAAGAATGTGATCAGATCATGTATGTTGACCGCCTTGGTGACATTGTCACTGACTGGTTGTGTTATCGAAGAGGGTCTTGATCGAGATGAGCCTATGGCTGGGCGCCTAGCAGGTGATGAGGTGATCGTCGGTGGTGATGAAGCCGGTGTCGAAGCTGGTGTCACCGCTGGTGTCGAAGCTGGTGTCATCGCTGGTGATGAAGCTGGTGTCATCGCTGGTGTCGAAGCTGGTGTCGAAGCTGGTGTCGAAGCAGGGACCATAATGGAATGTCCCGACATTCCTTGTCCTAACGGATTCAGTCATGACCCTAGCACGTGTACATGCGAGCCTGTAGAGTGCTTCTGTGATGACGTTTATGATCCGATATGTGGTGCTGATGGGCGCACTTATGGCAATGAATGTGAGCTCGCGTGCGCACAAATGGAGGTCTATTACTATGGGGAGTGTGAAGGCGAGTATAGATGTATTGAGCCCAACCCTGAGGTGAGTTATGTTAGCGAGAATCTAGAAGAGTGTGATTATATCGACTTCTCTTGCCCAGATAACGCTGATTATTACTATGATGAGTGTGGCTGTGGCTGTTATGTAATAGACTGCAACGCCGAATGTACGGGCGCTCCACGGGAGTCTTTTTGTAATCCTGAGGGCGAGAGTTTTCCCTCTGAGTGTCACGCTTACTGCGAAGGTTCTTACAATATCCGACCTTGTGAAAGTTCCTGCGAGTGTCCGGATGTTTATGAGCCTGAGTGCGGTCTAGATGGCAACACTTATAATAATAGCTGTCTCCGCGAGTGTTTGGACGTCCCGCTCAATTATGAGGGTCAATGTACAATAGGTGGAGAGTGGTTATGTGAAGACCCTAGAGCTTGGGAGAGCTGTGATATGGTCTGCGCTGAGGTCGTCTCATGCTTTAATGAAACCTGCTCAGAAGAGGAACAGAGCCAGTTAAATAGAGTGTGCCAGAGTCTCTGTCAGGAGAATGGTCCTGAGCTGATCTGTAGCTTTGGGTCTTGTTTCGATGTCCCTTATCTCTTTGAAGAGTTCTTCAACGAAGAGCTTGATCTTGAATGTTTGAGTGGCCAAACCTGCCCCGATGAGTTCGATGGCGCTGAGTATGTAGCCTATGATTCGGATACTTGCCGCTTGATCGGTGATATTGACTGTGGAGATCAAGAGTCGTTTAGCGGAGTGTGCGGTTGTGGCTGTCTAGGGAATGGCTGCCCCAGTGATAATGAGGCACGTTATATTAGCTATGAGCCAGAGGTCTGTGAGCGGATCAGTATCTCTTGTCCGGAGGGGAGTGAGCTCTTTAATGACAGCTGTGGATGCGGCTGCACTTACTGAGAGCTGAACGCTAGGGTTCAGTCAGCGAGCGCTCCTTCAAGGATCCACGTCTCGATGGTCTGGAGATCGCTCTCAGGGAGCTGATTGAATCCGAAGAATCCAGGTGACATCCCTTGACCGGAGCCCCCTACTTCACGGTGAGTCCCATTTATTTTGTGCCAGAGATAACTCTCTTCAGGGTTACCGGGAGCTATGAGATACATACCGTCACGTTGCTGGCCTGATGAGACTTCGACGGTGCCGTCGTAAGAGTAGCCCTCAGCGAGGCTGAGACCACCGCTCACTCCGAAGAAACCAGGCTCACCATGACAGCCCGCACAGGCTTGATTATATATTGCTTGTACTTGCGAGTAGCTAACTGTGGGCTCTGTGGGCTCTGTGGGCTCTGTGGGCTCTGTGGGCTCTGTGGGCTCTGTGGGCTCTGTGGGCTCTGTGGGCTCTGTGGGCTCTGTGGGCTCTGTGGGCTCTGTGGGCTCTGTGGGCTCTGTGGGCTCTGTGGGCTCTGTGGGCTCTGTGGGCTCTGTAGGCTCTGTAGGCTCTGTAGGCTCTGTAGGCTCTGTAGGCTCTGTAGGCTCTGTAGGCTCTGTAGGCTCTGTGGGCTCTGTGGGCTCTGTAGGCTCTGTGGGCTCTGTGGGCTCTGTGGGCTCTGTAGGCTCTGTGGACTCAGTAAAGAATGTATCTTCAGCGCCTTGAGTAATCCATGCCTCGATGAGCGCTAGATCTTCTGCTGTGAGCTGAAAAGAGTCAGGCATATATGAGGGAGGCATAGAGTCTCCGCCTCCACCAACATCATACTGAGTATCAGTTATTTTAGCCCAAAGATAAGATCCCTCAAGGTCGAAAGGAGCCACAAGATCGAGGTCTGATTGGAGTGAATATTCTCCGACAAGTCGTTCGCTGGAGCTAGCAGAGCTCTCACTTCCGAAGAGTGATAGGTCGCCAGCGGCTAAACCGGTCTCATCACTATGACAAGACACACACTTTTGATCCCAAATCGCTTGAATCTCATCATAACTATGCTCGATGAGCGTAGTCTCTATCTCCAGGTCATCCCCTTTACCTCCAGTTGAGATATTTGCGCCTGAAGTGGGAGCAGTGAGTTGACTCGCTTGCCCAACCTCATCGCCTGGTTGACCGCAGGCGCTAGATAAGAGTGATGTAAGGGAGAAGATCAAGCAAAGTCGGGAAGAGAGAGAAGAGTAGTCTCTCTTAGTAATAGAAGATGAAAACGCCATGAGGTGTGCCTTTGTCTATGCATTGAGTAAGGTTTGTATAGATTTAGTGAAGAGCCCTACTGATTATGATGAGAATAGTCAATATAAAATAACATATGTTATAGAAAAGTATTCTATCGTATTCAAGGCACTTAAACTTGATCGAGCGACTGATCGAGCGACTGATAAAACGACCAGTCAGTACCTTATTAACTCTTTGATGAGTATTCGGAGATCAGCGAGGTAGACTAGAACAGGAAGCTAACAGAGGAAGCTAACACAGGAAGCTAATACAGGAGATAGTCATCTGTTTTATGGCTCGCTGATGTTATGGCTTGGCGTTCACTTGTATGCTGAAACTTGACTCTAGACCAATCGCTGTAAATTTCATCTTCATGGTACTTTGACCAAGATTGATGTCAGTGAGCGCTTGGATAAACTCTGGGGTCGAATCTTCTTCGGGAGCGGGTGGAGGTGGAGGCTCGCTTCCTTTAGCTTTCGCCAACTCCACTTGAGATTCGTAGGCTGCCTGCATTGCATTCTTACTCGTTTCTTTCACTCTTTGGATATATTTTTTGAACGAGTCGATGATCAGATTTATATTATATTGTATAGCATATAGGGGAGGCGCCGCGTTAGGCGCTGAGCTTAAGAGCGTACTCACCTTTTGAGTGTGGTCAGGGCCGACAGAGAGCCCAAGTGCGTCTTTTTTGAGCTCTATCATGATATCAAAGGGAGCGGGGTTGGGTAAGCCTTCGAGTTTTTGCGGACCTTCACCAGCCTTAGGGATTACGATTTGAGACGCTTGTGGCTTCATTGATTTAAGAATATTTAAGAGATTGATAATATTCTTAGCGTTGATGATCACGCTCCCCTTAGGAGTAGGCTGAAGTTGTGATACAGAGACGCTGAATCCGCTGACGTCAAAGATGAAGGGAGGGATCATCATCATCTGCGATGAGAACATTTGTAGTTTCTGTGGCTGGCTGATGGCGCTCAGGTGAGGACAGGTATAAGGCGTTTGTATACGGGTCTGTATAAAACTTTGTAGAGCGGTAATGATCGCCTTAAGGTCGATGTTCAGACTGAAAGAGAATAGCGAGTCCTCGTTTGGAATGATGTAAGCGCTCTCTTTCATAAAAGCCTTAGTAACTTCGGCGAGCGTTTTGGAGAATTTCCAGACGGCGCGACCTGTGTATTGATTCGCTGATTGATTTACATCTCTGCCCATGATGAGGAGAGGCGCATGAGAGATCATCTCTAAATACTCTTTGACACAGCTCTTAGGGACCGCGTCAACGACTTGATTGTTGATCCATGGGAAAGCTTTATTGACGCCGATCCCTCTTCCTAGGAGTGTCTTAGCGATCCTCTCTAGGCTGATGAACATAGCGTTCGTTGGAGAGAGCTGTGCTTCACGAGCCCAAGACTTAAACATCTTCGCTCGCTGCATAGAGACGGCAGGCTTCTGTTTACCAGTGAGGTAAGGGAGCATCTTCTCTTTAAAGAGCGTAGGCATAAAGGATACGTTGACCCTGTGAGGGCTAGAGAAGGCGATCACTAGCTCGGCAGGCTGTTTGGAGTCTGCGATATGAAATACTAGCGCTGACCCCTCCACCTTAGGCGTTAGTCCCGCTCTCTTCGCTGTTTTCGCTATCCATTGAGTAAATGTTGCTTGTTTAGCGATAGTCAGTGAGAGGACAGGCCAAAGACCAAGTCCATAGACACCGACTGTGAACTGTGAGAGAGGAGGTAAGCCTAACGATGACAGAGAGTGATCACGATAATGAATCATGAGATCTCGCATGATAAGATTGAGCATCTTAGAGCCGTCGCTTTGTCCTCTCATCGCCTCCTCTTCGCTTAAGATTGGCAAGGTCTTGGGGATCAGTTTAGCGTTCTCCTGATTTAACTCAAAATAGGCTAGATATGAGGTCTCCGCGGGGACAGTCTCCAAGAAGTGCTCTTCGGCTTGGGCGAGGTGAGCGACAAAGAGAGAGCAGGTAAGTAGGTAGGTCAATCGTAGCCAAGGTTTGACCCTAAAGCGAGTGATGGATGTGGGACTCATTGAATCTCCTCGAGAGGTAGAGTGTTTGAAATTGTGTAGAGAGCCTGCCACTATATAAATGCTATAACAAGATGATGTCATTAAATAATACCGGACAAGAAAGCCTGGTAACTCCTGTTTGAATGAAGGCTCATAAAAGTGTGGTACATATCTTGCTCCATTGGGTATTGTGTAAGATGAAGCTGACTTAAAACGAACTCGCTCCCGGAGCCATCACTATGATAATTCGACCGAGAGATCATGTCCTTGAAGTCCATTCGATGACCTCCTCATTGATACGAGCGGTCCTCGCGCTGAGTGTGTATGTAACCGCTTGTTCTAATTCAGCTGGAGAGCTCGCTCTCGAGGGTGCTGAGACCTCAAAGTCTCAGTTGAGTTCAGAGAGTAAGGCGGACGCGACATCGGTGTCTCAGACGACGCTCTCCTGTTCTCCTCCCATTGAAGGGTGGAACCCAAATTCGGTGCATAAGATGAGCGGTCAGCAACAATTTGAGGGATGGTATTATCGAGTCAGTGAGCCTGATCATGATGAGAGTTGGGTGGTGATCACAGCTTATTGGCGTGATCAATCGGGTGACACTAGAGCGTTTATTGAGCTGATTCAGGGCTCTACGGGGGCTACATATAAACGAGTATTCGAGGGGCTAAGGCTAGAAGACTTCCAGCGTCAAGAGGGTCGATTTGAGTTACAGCTTGAAGATGTATTTTTTAGTCAAGACCAAGTGAGTGGGCGCTTCATGGACGAGAGCGGAGCGACCGTTGAGCTTGAGATTTATTTAGAGGAGTGCGCGATGTGGGGAGCCCCCGAGGATGAGCGTAACCGGTGGACTATGGGTTGGGTCACCGAGCTTCCTGGACCTCCGCTTAAGTGGCATGTGCATCACCTTAAAGGTAAAGCGAGCGGACGGGTTAGGGTAAAGAAGGATGAGACTTGGCTGATCGATTCTTCGTTCGATCAGGCGCCTGTCCACCAAGAGAAGAATTGGGGGAGCGCCTTTCCTAAGCGATGGATTTGGATGCAGAGTAACCTCTTTGAAGGTCGACCTGACGTGGCTTTTGCCGCTGCAGGTGGACCTGTTTTTGGTTTTGATCATAGCCCGAGTGGCTACATGATGGGTCTCCGTTGGCGCGATCAATTCTTTAATTGGCGAACGCAAGATGGTCATGTCTTCAAGGACGTCTCTTTTGATCATTCCCCGACTCAAGATCTCGTCTCTTGGAGCTTCTCCGCTGAGAGCTTACGCTATCGAGTCGAGGTGACCGCTACTGCTCCTTATTCAGAGTTGATCGCTGTCGATGTACCCGCTGAGGGAGGACTAGAGTTTGGCGCTTTCGAGCATCTGAGCGCTGATATCACCATCAACCTGTTTCAGAGAGAGGGGCTCGCTTGGCGATGGCTCGATCAAGTTCACTCGAGCAGGTCTGCAGTAGAAGCGGGCGGAGAATTTGCTCACCAACTCTCTCATCAGCTCTCTCGTTGAGGTGAGCTTGTAGAGGTTACCCCTCTTCGAGAGACTTGACGAATTCATAGTCTTTCTGCATTTGACGGGCGATCACAACCCTCTGGATCTCACTCGCGCCTTCATAGATGCGCAAGGCTCTGACCTCTCGATAGAGGCGCTCGGGTACGCTTCCTTTTTTTACGCCCAAGCCACCGTGTATTTGGACACAACGATCGATGATTTTTGAGGCGGACTCTGTAGCATATAGCTTGGCCATCGCCACCTCTTTCGCGGCATCTGAGCCAAAAATATCTCGCATGTCACGGAGGTACGCGGCGCGATAAACTAAGAGACGAGCAGCGTCGAGCTCGGTCGCTGAGTCGGCAAGCATCGCTGCGATTTGTTGTTGTTCGAAGAGAGGCCCCCCGAATTGTTCACGCTCCATAGCGTGTTTAGTCGCCTCGTCTAAAGCTCGACGCGCCATGCCAAGCGCCGCGCCTGCTACCGAGAGTCTAAAGGTGTTGAGGGTCTGCATGGCGATCTTAAATCCCTCTCCTTCTTCACCTAGTCTTCGAGTCGCGGGGACTCGAGTCTTCCTCAAGGTGAGGGTACCGATGGGATGGGGGGCCATCACCTCAAAAGGATCTATCTTTACTCCATTATCATTAGGTTCAACGATAAAGGCGGTGATCCCCCTGCTCTTTTTACGAGGGTTCGCGTTGGCGAAGACGATATATTGAGAGGCTACACCGGCGTTGCTGATGTAGGTTTTTTGCCCAGTGAGCAGATAGTCGCCATTCTTATCTTGTTTAGCCTTCATCTTGAGACTACCGACGTCACTGCCCGCTTTAGGTTCAGTGAGGGCGAAGGCGCCGATTCGCTCTCCGCTGATAAAGCCGGGTAGGTAACGTGACTTTTGGTCTTCATTTCCCGCTAGAGAGATAGGGTAACTCCCTAAGCCCTGCATGGCGAAAGCACAATCGAGTAAACCGTCGAGGTATCCCATGCACTCCCTAGCGAGAGTGATCGCTCGGGCATCGATATCTACAGGGTTATTGACCGGACGACCATGGTAGCGCTCCGGGATACAGAGGTCGCTGACCTTATTCGCTGAGAGCTGTTTCACGGCGTCGCGAGTCGCTAGCCAATCGTCAGAATACTCTCGAGGAGACCAATGGGCGGCAAAGTTAAGTAAATCATCGGTGATCCCATCATGATGAGTATCAAAGAACATCGCTAGATCAGCGGTGGATAGATATGGTTGACCGCTCATTGTGGGCTCCCTTCAAAGTTTGGGCTTCTCTGCTCTCGCCAAGCATCATTTGCTTCTTTAAAATCGGGGTGTTGCATACAGATCGCTTGAGCTTGAGCCTCAGCTTCAATGGCTTGAGCAAGAGTCATCTGAGCCTCAGACTCGAGCATTTGTTTGGTCATGCTGTGCGCGAAAGCAGGGCCTTTGGCGAGTCTTTGAGCAAACTCTAATGCTTGGGTGACACAATCTTCCTCACAGAGATGATTGATCAGTCCAATCTCCAACGCTCTCTCAGCTTTGATAATTTCACCGCTAAATAAGAGCTCAGAGGCGCGACCTAGGCCAATGATCTTGGGGAGAAGATAAGTCGCCCCCATATCGGCTCCACAGAGACCCACTTGAGGGAAAATAAATCCAAAGCGAGCTCTCTGATTAGCGAATCGTACGTCACAGGCAATAGAGATCACAGCGCCTGCACCCACGGCGACTCCGTTTATCGCAGCGATCACCGGCTTACGCAGCTGTCTTATATTTTGAATTAAGGCCCCGGTTACTCGAGTAAACTGAAGTAAGCCCTGCATATCTCGTGAGAATAGCTCTCCGATGATATCCTCTACATCACCGCCTGAGCAAAACGCTCTCCCTTCACCCGTGATCACGACCGCTCGGACTTCGGAGTGGGACTGTAAGGTGATAAAGAACTCACTCAATTCTTGATAGATCTCGAAAGTGAGCGCGTTATATCGCTTTGGTCGGTTGAGAGTGATGAGTCCTACACCTTGAGTGAGCTGGAATGTGAAACCAGTCGGCGTAAGCTCTGTTGCTGAAGATTGGGTCATGCTGTTCACCTCATAGCAGTAGAGGGTCATAGAGTATATGAAGGGTAGAGGAGATAATAGAGCGACTAGAATGACTAGAGTGAAGAGAGAGGAATAAGGGTTATACTCTTTAGGGGAGGACCGCTCTGGCTTGGATTTCTACGAGCGCCCTCTCCTCAACGAGACCGGAGACTCCAATCAAAGCCATCGCTGGATAATGACGGCCTAGACGAGTTTTCCAAAGTGGTCCGAGCTCACGATACCGCTGTCGATACCCCTCAAGATCGGTAACGAATACTGTCATCTCGGTGAGTTGGTGTACCTCTCCTCCCGCTTCATGGAGGACGGCGAGGACATTGTCTAGAGCGCGCGCAAATTGCTCGATGAGGTCATCGGAGTGAAAGACTTGTTGCGCGTCCCAGCCGATTTGACCAGCGATGAACAGCTGACGACCTTCGGCGATCATTCCCGCGCTATAACCCACAGTGGGGCTCCATCCTTTGGGATGAATGACTTGAGGAGTTGAGGGGGTTTTATCCATTGATATCCTCTTTACTTAGGTGTTCGTGAGGTCAAGTCGGTCATCATAGAAGAGGATGGAGCGCCTCGCAAGTGAATGATGATCTTGCTGATATTCATACCTGTCATCGCTTACCTAGACTTACGTTTGGCTTTAGATTTACGTTTGGCTTTAGATTTACGTTTGGCTTTAGACTTACGTTTGGCTTTAGACTTACGTTTGGCTTTAGACTTACGTTTGGCTTTAGATTTACGTTTGGCTTTAGATTTACGTTTTTTGGGTGGACTATCCTCGGGCACGATCGTTCTTTGGCTTACATAGGGCCAAACAAACTGACCCTTAGGAGCGCCATAGAGGGTCCTAAAAGTGATCCATGAGGCGATCACTCTCTTGTTATACCATCGCGCCTCTTCATAAGGGATCGTCTCTACAAAGACGTCTAAAGGGAGATGACCACGATCTCTTAGCCAACGCTTTAGTGCGCCTCCTCCCGCGTTATATCCTGCGGGGACTAAACTCCAGGCGCAGTTTACGTTACGCTTTAC
>CALSSE010000010.1 GCA_943788935.1 uncultured bacterium
TACGAGCATTTATTCGTTAAACCAATATCATGCCGGTTGGTGTCCATCAGCAGGCGACGGGAATGGCCCAGACGTGGTCTACACCTTTGAAGCACCAAGTGGCTCTCCACTCAACGTGACTCTCAATGCCGAGTTCCCCGCCATGATGGTACTCTCTCGGGGTAGCTGTGACCCCGTCAATAGTGCTGTGGACTGTGGGACGGATAGCATTAGCTTAAACTCCCAAATCGGCGGTACCTACTACCTGTTCATCGATGGATTGGCTGAAGCCGATTGGGGTAACTACGAGGTTACGGTGAGCTTCGAGTAAAGCTTAGCATTATAACAAGGGAGCAGCCTCTTGTTAAGCCTCTTGTTTATAACAAGGTTAACAAGGTAGCAGCCTCATGTATCCCCAGTTTTTAATTTGAAATTACATGGATTTAGAATAAGACACGCATGACTCACAACAAGTTAATCACTACAAAAACTGAGAAGAATCATGCGTGTCATCAAGAATCTAACCTCAAAGCTGTTCGAAAGTCTACACTCAGTTCATAAGGCGAGGAAGACCTCTCTTTCATTTGTAATTGAGGCCCTTTGCTTTGGTGGTAAATTAGGCTTAACAAGTTTAGCGAGAGCAGCATACTCAAAGACAACTGTTAAGCATAATATCAAACGGATTGACCGTCTCTTGAACAATCCAAGACTGGCTAAAGAGATCCCCCAATTTTGTGGAGCTGTGATCAAAACTGTAATCCCAGTGAACTCATCACCTGTTCTTTTGGTTGATTGGACTCTTGTCGGTAAAGATCACTGTGCTCTCTTTGCTTCTGCACCGTTTGAAGGACGAGCGGTGACGGTATATTTCGAAGTCCATCCTATGAAAAAATATGCGAATAGAGAGCTTGAGTATGCCTTCCTAGACACTCTCAATGACCTCCTCCCAGAAGGCGTAAAACCCACGCTAGTCACAGATGCAGGCTATCTCCATCCATGGTTTAAGAAGGTCATCGCCTTGGATTGGTACTTTGTAGGGAGGTTAAATCCGAGGATGAAAGTCTTCCCTGAAAAAGGCCATAAAACAAGTGTGAAGGCGCTAGAATACTTCACCAAGAAGACTGCCACAGATATCGGTGAATGTACGGTTACAATCTCCAATCCACTCAAATATAGGGTCATTCAGGGCAAGAGATATAGGCGAAATCCTAAACGAAGTGCTAAGAGCAGACCGTTTACAGGCTATGGACGTGGGAGTCATCAAGCTCGTAGAAGAGCACAAACAGCATGGGTTCTAGCCACAAATCATAATAAGCTAAGCGCTGACCACATTGTGTCTCTTTATGCTTTGAGAATGAGCATAGAAGAGCAATTTCGAGATTTCAAGAACGCACGATTTGGATGGGCCTTTAGGGAGTGTCGTACTTCATCAAAGGCGAGATATAGTATTCTACTTCTGATCGGTAGTATCGGACACTTGATCATGCTCTTAGTTGGAGCAATCGCCGAAAAGAAGAAGCTCCATGAGCGATTTTCAAGCCGCTCAAATCCAAAAAGCAGGGTGCTCTCTCTGTTCTTCTTAGCGAAGGAACTTTTGAGGTTTCACTACCGATTTGAAGTCTCATGGAGTGACATTAATTCTGCAATATATAGCTTAAGTGATTATTTTATATTGAAAATAAAAACTGGGGATACATGAGGGTAGCAGCCAAATATTAAACGTAAAAATCCAAACAAGGTACAGCCTCTTGTAAACAAGGTAGCAGCCTCTTGTTAAAACTTCGGCACATAGAGCTCCTCCACCCCCTCAAGGCCCCAATACAAACACAAAGCTCTCCCCATTCCAAAGCTGAGAGGCTTAGGGTCAAGAAGTCTCAGTAATGTATGCTCCTATGCAGTTAGACAGCAGACTTAATGGGCAAACTGGGCTTCGACAGACGCTAGCTTAGGTCACGTCGCTGACTCGAATGAACTACCGCCGAAGAGCGGGACGCCACCCTCGGGGAAGCGAACGCTGATAGACTCTAGCCCTAGCGCGATCGCTTCTCTTAAGATCGCTGAGGCTTCTTGAAACTGCGCTTTAAAAGTAAAGTAAGCCGCTTTAAACGCCTTCATTCGCTCAATGCACTTCGTTCGGCAGAGGGGGCGAGGACTTCGTTTTGTGAAGCGGGCTTTGTAGATGTCTTGGGCTAGCACTTTACTCATTCCCATTGATGGCTTTTCCCTTTTGCTTAAAGCCTCATCGATCGCCTGATCGCAAAGTCTCTTGCAACGCTCTCGATACTCTTGTTCTGTATCGCCACGCCACATCGGCGGTCGGGTTAATACTACTTTATAAGCTGTAGTGTAGTCGCCTTCTTGAACGACCTCACCTTTAGCGTTTGCCCGACTCCTAGCCCGATAAAGACTTGTCCGATCAAGACGATCACCGCTGAGCTCTTTACCTTCGACGAGCTGATGATAGCCATGAACGCCAATCCACTCGCTTGGATGGTCGACGAGACCCTCTTTTACAGAGTTCTGTGTGATATACTTGAAGATGTCCTCAAGGGCCTCTTCATCGAGGATCTCTTCGTTTGAGAAGCGCTTGGGCCACATCGTGCCATGCCAGTCATGAACCCTGCCAAGCTCCCGAGCTAGATTGCTATTTAAATGACCGACAAACTGCGACATATGCTCTGCTTTTTCAGCGCTGATCAAGAGATGGAAATGGTTACTCAAGAAGGCGTAGTGATGGACCTCGATCACATGTTTATAGCTGTTGATGGAGTAACAAAAAATACCCCGAACGATCGCATTGATCTCCTCGGTAGGTTTAAGAAATGAGAATCCTTGGAGGCATCGAGAGACGATGTGATGAGTCGCCCATCTCTGGGATTGATAGCGAAGGTGGTGAGGCATAGGTCGCTCCTGTGGCTAAGCGTCTACCTATACAACGAGCCTGCTCTACTAAGTTGTTACGTTGAAAGAGCGAAAACTCGAACGGTGATCCATCACTCTGATCAGGGGAGGCAGTATACAAGTGACCTATTTCAGAGGGAGATCTTCAAATATATTGAGGGGTTTTACAACGTGAAGAGACGACACAGTCAGCTTAATCAGATGTCTCCAATGAATTTTGAGTCGGCTCACGAGAGAGATCAGTTTGCGAAGGAGTTTTTGAGGTTTCACTACCGACTTGAAGTCTCATGGAGTGATATTAATTCTGCAAAATATAGCTTAAGTGATCATTTTATATTGAAAATAAAAACTGGAGACACATAAGGGTCGCAGTGAGGTCGCAGTGAGGTCGCAGTGAGGTCGCAGAGCGGCAACTAGACGCTGCGTCGGTATTGTCCTCCAACCTCAAAGAGAGCTTCCGTCATTTGGCCTAGAGAGCAGACCTTAGCGGTCTCCATAAGAGCATTAAAGATGTTCTCACCCTTGAGCGCTGCGTCTTGAAGTTGCTGAAGCGCCTCTGAGGAACGCTCTTGGTTGCGTTCTTTAAAGTGGTTGAGCCCTCTTAGCTGCTCTTGTTTCTCTTCTTCTGTGGCGCGGATAAGCTCAATCTCTACAACTCCCTCTGTTTGATCTTTAGGCAAGAAGGTGTTTACGCCGATAATCGGGAGCTCCCCGCTGTGCTTTTGCATCTCATAATGCATGGATTCTTCTTGAATCTTAGCTCGTTGATACATCACCTCCATGGCGCCTAAGACCCCACCACGCTCAGTAATGCGGTCGAACTCTTTAAGAACAGCTTCTTCGACGAGATCAGTGAGCGCT
This sequence comes from uncultured bacterium, assembly GCA_943788935.1. Lineage (GTDB taxonomy): Bacteria > Myxococcota_A > Bradymonadia > UBA7976 > VGTA01 > CAKZRU01. The sequence goes on from CALSSE010000010.1 coordinate 3,742, forward strand.
TCGATAAAATAAGAGCCTTGTAAGGGGTTCTCATTCGTAGTGAGCCCTAACTCGCGGTTAATGATGAGCTGAATGGCGAGGGCTCGACGAACTGACTCCTCAGTCGGGGTGGTGATGGCCTCGTCATAAGCGTTGGTGTGCAGGCTGTTGCAGTTATCCATAATGGCATAGAGCGCTTGCAAGGTGGTGCGAACGTCATTGAATTGGATTTCTTGTGCATGGAGAGAGCGACCTGAGGTCTGAATGTGATATTTGAGCTGCTGACTCCGAGCGTTCGCTCCATATAGCTCCTTCATGGCGATAGCCCAAATCCGTCGAGCAACACGACCGATAACCGCATATTCAGGATCGACACCATTACTGAAGAAGAAGGACAGATTTCGAGCAAAGTCGTTAGGGTTCATCCCTCGCGCTTTGTAGTATTCGACGAAAGTGAAGCCGTTCGCGAGCGTGAAAGCTAGCTGGCTTATGGGGTTAGCTCCCGCTTCGGCGATGTGGTAGCCACTGATAGAGACTGAGTAGAAATTACGTACGCGTTGTTGAACGAAGTAAGATTGAATATCTCCCATCATTTTTAGAGCAAAATCTGTGGAGAAGATACAGGTGTTCTGCGCTTGGTCTTCTTTAAGAATATCGGCTTGAACAGTACCTCGAACCTGTTGAAGGGTAAGGGCCTTGATCTCTTCGTATTCAGCAGGCTCAAGGAGAGCCTCACCGCTGACCCCAAGGAGCCCAAGTCCTGAACCATCATGGCCCTCGGGTAGCTCACCGCGATAAACGGGCGCATCGGGCGCTAATTCGGCGATGAGCGGCTGGGCTGCTTCCCATCGACCGGTCTCTCGGAGGCGCTTCTCTACCTGCTGGTCGATGGCGGTGTTGAGATAGAAGGCTAAGATCATGGGAGCAGGTCCATTAATCGTCATCGACACGCTGGTGCTTGAGGAGCAGAGGTCGAAGCCTGAATAGAGTCTCTTGGCGTCATCTAAGGTCGCTACGCTCACTCCGGAGTTACCCACTTTTCCGTAGATATCCGGTCTCTCATCAGGGTCTCGCCCATAGAGGGTGACGCTGTCAAATGCGGTGCTGAGTCTCGCCGCGCTTTGTCCAAGAGAGAGGTAATGAAAGCGTCGATTAGTACGTTCAGGATAGCCTTCTCCAGCGAACATACGTGTCGGATCTTCACCCGCTCTTTTGTAGGGGAAGACCCCGGCGGTGAATGGAAAAGCGCCAGGCACATTCTCTCGTCTTCGCCACTCAAGCAGCGTTCCCCAGTCTTGAGTTTGAGGGAGAGAGACCTTCGGAATATCGTTATGAGAGAGTGATCGAGTATAGTTTTGAACTTTAATCACTCGGTCTCTGACGGTGTAGCTGTGCTCTGGTGCGCTGTATGCCTCTCTGAGCTGAGGAATCTCTCGTAGAAGAGATAGGCTCTCTTCACCGAGCATACCGAGTCGCTGATGATACTTCTCGGCGAGCTGTGAGCAGAGATCTGCGTTCTCTGCTCCCAAGTCTTCGGTTAAAGTCTGAGCGACCCCTGCAGGTAATTGGGCATCAAAAGCCCGAAGACTTCGACAGAGTCCATCTGCTTCTGCGGCGATCTCAGAGAGGCGATGGGTCTCTGCGTGATAACCTCGGACAGTCTCAGAGATTTCAGAGAGATAGCGTACTCGGTTGGGAGGTACGACTGTCATTAAGGTCGGAGGAGCGAAATGAACCTCGGGGAGCGACCATGATCGATCATCGCTCTGTTGACGACGGCTGTCTAGTTGGGCACAGATGGCCTCGAAGAGATGGTTGACCCCTTGGTCTCCAAAACGACTGGCGATACATGCGTAGACGGGCTGCTCATCGAGTGAGGTATTAAAGGTCTTACGGTTGCGCTGAACCTGCTTGGCGACATACCGAGTCGCGTCTTCAGCGCCTCGTTTATCAGCCTTATTAAGCGCTACTAAGTCTGCGAAATCGAGCATGTCGATCTTCTCTAATTGACTGGGAGCTCCAAACTCAGGCGTCATCACATACAGAGAGAGGTTGGCGAGGTCTACGACTTCAGAGCCGCTCTGCCCGATCCCGGCGGTCTCTAAAATGACTAGATCTGCCCCTGATCTCCGAAGAAGCTCTAAGCTCCCTCTCACCGCTGGAGAGACCGATGTATTTTGGCTGCGTGTCGCCATCGAGCGCATGAAGACTCGGGGAGAGGAGATGGCGTTCATCCGAATACGATCACCGAGAAGAGCACCTCCCGATCGTCGACGAGTAGGGTCCACAGAGAGGATCGCGAGCTTACGGTCAGGAAACGCTCTCAAGAAGCGTCGGACCAGCTCATCGGTCAGCGATGACTTCCCCGCTCCACCGACCCCAGTGATCCCTAGGATTGGGGCGACTCGTCCGGATTGGGTGAGGAGACTGCGCAGCTCATCACTTTCACTCTCTTGCTGAGCGGCGACGAGCTGCTCAAGAGCGGTGAGTTGTTGAGCGAGACGGGGAGCGCCCTCTATCCATTGCTTTAGAGAGGTCGCTTCAGAGGCGCTGAGGTCGCTCGCTGAAGACGAGACCTGTGATGAGCTCTGGCTCGCTCTCTCGATCATGTAATCGATCATCCCCACCAAGCCCATCGAGCGTCCATCCTCTACTGAGAAGATCTTCTCCACTCCATTTTTTTCTAGAGTCTCAATTTCCCGATCAGTGATCGTCCCTCCTCCCCCTCCAAAGACCCGAATGTCACCCCGACCATTCTGCTGAAGAAGCTCTACGAGATAAGTGAAGAACTCCATATGTCCCCCTTGGTAGGAGGAGATGGCTATGCCATGGGCGTCTTCTTGAATCGCAGCGTCAGCGATCTCTCTCACGCTGCGATCATGCCCAAGGTGTACCACCTCGGCGCCTTGATCTTGAAGGATTCTGCGCATAATATTAATGGAGGCATCATGGCCATCAAAAAGACTTGCCGCCGTCACAAAGCGCACTTTTGTGTTGGACTGTCGAGTCTTCTCCGCATCTTTCTTTAGCTCTTGGTTCATCAAACACCTTCACTTTCTTGACCCAAATGAGAGAGGATGAGGTCATATAGTAGACGATCTGATCTAAACACGCTAGTTATCGAATAATGAGAGTTACAATCAACACCGAAACCCGCGCGCTCCTCTGGTTTGCACTGACCAATGGTCTAGCACATTTTTACTTCACCATGCTCCCCTATCTGATTTATGATGATGTAAAGATTAATCAGATGACAACGATCATGTCGTTCTCATTGATCTGTTTGTGGCTATATGGGGTGCGCGCTAGGTCTTCTGTGGTCTTAATACTGCTCATTCCATTGTTGTGGTTGTTGAATGCCGGCGTGATCATTGGTGATCATCCCCAAGCGTTTAATGTCTACCCTGATGAAGCCATTAATTTAAACAGCGATGAGTCACTGCTCAGTGATCGTCTTAGCTGGGTAGAGACTCTAGTCTCAGGCCTCTGTATGGCTGCTTATTTGAGAAGCTGCCTTATGTGGCTCGCGGTCGCTGATGGTAAAAATACCGACCGTTCAAGCCTCAGTCGCTTAACGTCTAGTCAGGTCGATCACGTCGACCGATCCCCTAGAGGGTGGCCGGGTCTTGTGATCATCTATTGGGCGATCGCCTCTCCAATGAGTGTTCATTATTGGTCGAGATGGAGTGTAGTCCCCGACCCTCTTACAGACCTAAAAGAGCAAATTATGTGGGTTAAGGCGTTATGGTTTTTATCTTTCACAGTCATCGTTATAAGCGCTAGTACAGTGCTCTTCCGAATCGCTCCACCAATGGATTTATCTTTAGAACGCCTACAGCTTGTTAAAATCGATCGCTCTTGGCGTCGTAAAGCGTGGGGGGTGAGTCTAATAGGAGTAGCGCTGATCTTTATAGAGATCTTTATCATTAAGCGCTAATGATTCATCAATCCATATGAACACCAGTGAGACATAATAATGAAAGGTCATAATATGAATGAAGCCCACCCGAGGAAAACCCTCCTCGTCAGTAATGACGATGGTTATGAGTCCCATTTTCTAAGGGCTCTTGTAGATCAACTTATCATCGAGTTTGATGTCTTTGTTGTCGCTCCGCGCGATGAGCAGAGTTGGGTTGGAAGAGCGATGACTCGAAGTGGAGTTTTGGAAGCGGCTCGACTCGACGATTGGCCTTGCCCTGCATGGTCGGTGAGTGGTCGACCTGCAGATTGTGTTAATGTGGGTCTTAATCATCTATTACCCCGCCGTCCTGACGCAGTGGTGAGCGGCATGAACCTCGGCTTTAATGTAACCCTACCGCTCACGCTGGGCTCTGGGACTGTCGCGGCGGCGACCGAGGGGGCTCTAGCTGGTTTGCCGGCGATCGCCTTCTCTCTCTCAATCCCGCGACATGAATTTATGGAGGTCAGTAAGGCTCGAGGTCGTCGGGATCAAGAGGGAGAGCGACTGACTCAAACAGCAGCTAAGCACGCTCGCACCATCACCTCTGACTTACTTGGGCTCTCTCATATCCCCTATGCTGTTCATAACATCAATTTCCCTCCTCAGATCACTGCGGAAGCGAAGCTCACCTCTAGCGCCATGACGATCAGTCAAATGCCGAGCCTCTTTAGTCGAGTAGAGGGGTCGGCCGACTCAGATCAAACCCAACGCTTCTCTTTTGAGTTCGCCTCGGAGTGGAAGCATACATTCAAGCCCGCTGACTCAGACTTAGAGGTCTTGAAGCGAGGAGAGATCAGTCATACTGTGTTGCGATGGGATCATCTCAGTCAAAGTCGATAAAGTTGATAGTGGTAGGCAGAGGACCATTTGACGATCATTCACAAGAGTCAGCCAGTACTAGAGCACAGCTGATCACTGATCGTTGAACATCTATTAGGAGAGCGGAGACCCTCACATTAAAAGGGGTCATTCTATAAGCGGGGTTGATCTGTCAAGTAGTTGATGAGAGTGAGGGGGGGAGCGGTGAGCGCGCGAACTTGTGAGGCTCGTCTGTATGTTCGACGCGCTCTCACTCCAAGCTGAGAGTGGAGATAGAGAGCTGAGATCTCGGCGAGAGTCTCTCGGACCTCTTGGCTCTCTCCTTGAGAAGAGAGTATGGTGTTGAGACTAACGCCTAATAGAGTCTTCATCGCTTGTCCAAGGGCTCTCGCCTCTGTTTGAAGTGACCATGAAGTTGAATAATTAATATTTAGTTTTGTCCACAGAGAATCTCTCAGCAGACGCTCTGCTGGGGAGAGCTCAGGAGTTCTAAGATATTCACAGAGACTCCAAGGGCTGAGTACACAACAAGCGGCGGAGCGTTTAAGTCGCTCTATCTTCTTTAGGTGGACGTCACCCTCTCCGCTAAGAGATAGCTGTATCCAACCTTTAGCTTTTGGACTCTTTCGCTTGACCGATAGATCAAGGCCTTGGAGGACGTCAGCTTCAAGAGGAGCGAGCGAGACGCTGAATGATGACCGTTGAGACAATAAATAGGCGAGGGATTCTTCTGCAAAAAAATCACCTCGTTGTTTATAAAGATCTGCGGTGCTCCAATAGGGGTCACTGCGGAGATTGACTGCGATTATGTTAAGTGATCGTACGTGATCTCGAACCGATTTAGCGATCGATTGATCCAGTGGTCTTTTTTTCCACTCCTCTTGACCATAACGCCAAGAGAGAGAGATCCATAACCTAGACCACATCCCCAATCGTGTTGAGAGGGAGAGCGGAGTGATTCTCTCCATGGCGCGAGCCCAAGTATAGGCGATGAGCTCACTGATGACCTCTGCGATGAGCTCACTGATGACCTCTGTGCTGAGCGGTGAGTCTTCAAACAGCTCTCGGAGAGTTCTCAAGAAAACAGAGAGACGATCGAGCTCTCCCTTCACGGGTGAGCTTAGGGCAAGCAAGGCCTCATTTGATGAGGAGAATGCTTGGTCGAGATCATCGAACTCTTTGAGTTCAGTGAGATCAAATGAGCCTAAACTAATGATCGCTGACTCAATGCTTTCGATCGTAAGTTTGAGCTGTTCACAGGTCGCGAGACCCATTAGAGCGATCTCGTTCAGTCAGAAGGGCGGTTGGTGAAGACCAATCGACCGCGGAGACCAATTTTTTGGATCCCAATACGCTTATTGGTATTGATGATCAGTGGGGATTGAGTCTGTGCCTTAATCTCTTCGCCACTTCTGACCTCTTCACCCTCTACCATGAAGGAGCGGTAGACCATAAGCATAATGACAACTTCATCATCATCGGAGACATTAAGTGATTTACTCTCCTCATCATCGAGCTCTAGGTCATAGTCGATATTGAGGAAAGTGGGGTCTACCAAAGTGAAGGATAGCTCGGGGTCATCAAGTGATTGGAGGTAATGGAGAATCCGATTGCCATCTTCTTCGTGGAAGAGGTGGTAGGACTTGCAATGCTCATAGCCTTCAAGTCTGATTAATCCATTGGGAAAAGTGATCACATTATCTGCATTATACGAGATCACACCAAAACGAGCTGTCTTAAACTCTTGCATCTTATGCTCCTCGGTGATGAGCGGTTGAATAAATGACTTCTTCAGAGAAAATCCATGAAACTCAGTCAAATTACTTTAGGACAACGAACGGTCTCATATTTTGATGAGAGGGCGCAAGACAGAAGTGATTTATTCTTTGTGAGAGCGAGTTTATGCTCACTTCAGATGCTTGGATGGTGGTCCATGAAAAAACATGATCATCGAAGCTGATCGCTCGGCTAGAGAGGGAACGAATGTAGTCAGCGAATGTGGCCAGCGAATGTGGCCAGCGATATTATACTTCAAAGTTTAGTTCGCTCTCGCTCGAAGAGCTAAGCGATTATCTTGTAAACAGCTCAATAGATTTCAACGTGGGCTAAACTCACATGAGATAGGGTATTTACTCCGGTTTTCAAGTGTCACAGTCGTCGAACATTCAGCACCATTAGCGCTCTCACATTTAAGAGTGTGGACGCCAAAAGGGAGAGGTAACAGGAGAGGACTCTTCTTTAATAAGTATTGGCGCGGTATCTTATGATCGACTGAGAGCTCACAGTTTTGGGTAGCGGTGAAAGAGACCACTGCGACCCCGCCGACTGCGACCCCGCCCCCTTTAGATAGAGTTGGCCTCTTTATCTGCTTCAGCTCATCTTGAGTCTCGTCCTCTACTCGTTTAGGCGTAGGGATGGATGTCTCTTCAAGTGACTTTTCTAGAGCTTCCGGCTCTGACGTTAAGAGAGGCGGCGCGATATTGGCCTTAACAGGTTCTTCTGCGTTGTCAGAAGTGTCGGGTATTGAAGACTCAACAGGAGATAGATCAATATTGAGATATTGGCTGTATAGAGGAGCTAAGATGAGGTGACTCCTGTTTTCTATTTCATTGAGCGGACCGATCGTGATCGCTGGAGCATATGATCTCCATTGCCCTTTAGAGAGAGGAGAGCGGGGATCATTCATCGCGATACAGAGAGCGAGGATGAGTAGCGCGGTCAGCGTAGAGATCTTAAAGATAAACCCAATGAGTGATCCACTTTTAGCTGTCTCTTCTTCAGTGAATGGATCGCTATACACCGCGGGTTCACTACTCGATTGCTGAGGATCGCTGCTGATCGTTGATGGCGTAGGAGAGAAACTTGGCTCAGCGGAGAGGGACTTTTGATCAAGGTTAGCAGGCAGTAAGTCTGAAACAGTAATATGAGCATCACCGCCAACATCATGGGTCAGGTCACCAAGGGTCGAGAAGAGGAGACTCGGTCGAGTCACTAATCGATCAGCCTCAGCGTGATCAATTTTAAGACCTTCATTGATCAAGGGCTCTGAAGACTTGAGCGATTGACTGACTAGAGCTAGCGTGTCTGTTTTTAGAGTGCTGGTGTTCTGAATCCTATCCTCAGGCTCTTTGGCCATCCCTGAAGTGATCAAGCGATTGACCTCATTCAACAGGGGAACGGTGAGCGGATGAACATCTTTTGGGTTAATCTCCGGTATGGGGTCTCTGAGGTGTTGAGTGAGCACGCTGACAATATCAGAGGGGTCTTCGGTATCAAAGGGTAGCTTGCCACAGATCATTTCATAAAAAATCGCTGTGAGCGCGTATACATCTGCGCGATGATCTAGAGGCTTGCCCCTAATTTGCTCTGGGGCCATGTATTGAGGGGTACCAAACACCATATCGCCGCGTGTAAGGTTGGAGTCAGAGGCTTTGGGATGGGTATGAGCGAGCTTAGCGATCCCAAAATCGAGGACCTTAATATTTATCCCTCCCTGTGATTCTTTGAGAACAAATATATTCTCTGGCTTCAAGTCTCGGTGTACGACCTCATATTGACGAGCGATCTCTAGAGCGTCACATACTTGGCTGATGACGCTTACGATCTCTTGAAGAGAGAGGGGTTGTTTCTTATAATATAAGACCTCTGAGAGAGGCTTCCCTTCGAGATGTTCCATAGCGATATAAGGGGTGTTCTCATGGAAACCGAAATCATGGATCGTTACGCAGTTAGGGTGAGAGAGTTTACTCGCTAACTCAGCTTCTCTCTTAAACCGGCTGATTTGTTCGTCATTCATACAAAACTCAGGCTTGAGGAGCTTGATCACGACTTTTCGACTTATATTGAGTTGTTGGGCGGCATATACATAGCCCATCCCTCCTTCACCGATCTTCTTGATGAGCTCATATCGGTGGTCGATGGTGTCTCCGGCCTTAGGCTTATAGGGCCTGTTGAGTGGGGAGTCACTCATTTGGTCTGAGACAGCTCTATATTCCTCTGTCGTCTTAGTGGTATGATCGTTCATGGTTACTCCCTCGTTGGAGGTCCTTAATGACACTAGACCTCTCTATGTTGGGATTTATAATTCATCTATGTTAATTATCCAAGGCTAACCTCTCAGTCTTGCTCATCTAGAGTCAGCGTTCACACACACTGAAGAGTATGAGGAGCAGTGGGAAAGAGAGCGCTCTAGGAAGAGAGAGGGCCCTATAATTATTTATTACTACTCATATCTCACTACTCATATCTCACTACTCATATCTCACTACTTATATTTCACTGCTTATATTTCACTACTCATATCTCACTACTCATATCTCACTGCGATCCAATGATGAACTTATCTAACAGTATGATCACGCTCCACTATGAACTATACCTCTCTCCTCAGACCTTTGAAGAGATTCAGCGTGAACCCTTCAAAGTACGGCAGAGAGTATGGAGCTGTATCATCTCGCTCTGTGTAGACGGAGTTTCAGTCGCACCGAGCGACGAGATGGGATCGCCTCAGCCTGAGCTATCGACCTCCGAATCTATCGAGTGGCTCTGCTTAGCTAACCCGAGTAACTTTAAGGCGATTATGATCCGTCACCAGAGAGTCTGGTGGCGAGCGTTTAATCACTCATCTGAGGTATCATCTATTGAGCTTTGCCTCGCTCATGATTGTCCTTCGAGTCCTCCGAGTACGCTTCATGATTTACGAGTGGTGAACCCTCTTCAATATTGGGTAAGGAACCCTGAGCAGGCTAGTTTGAGACGAGCGATCCTCACGCAACAGGCGAAGGCGCTCTGTGTCTCAGCTCCGCGAGGGAGTGGAACCACTCTGGCGATGGCGAGCGCGGTCGCGGATTGGCTTGAAGCTCGGCCTGGCGAATGTATATTTATTACCCGATCAGAGCGAAAGGTCAGCTCGATGATCGCAGCCCTTAGCGACCAGTCGCATCGGGTACATATATTGAGCCCAGCGACATTGACTCAGATACTTATCAACTCTAACGATCTGACTGCAGAGCAAATGAGTTCGGCTCATCACTTGCCTGAGCTTGAAGAGGGAGGCTTGTTAGCTGATAGCATGAGTGAGCGAGAGTGGGATCGGTGGTCTACATGGGGTAAAAACCATCGAGATCAGCTCGGCCCTTGGGTCGAGTCAATAGGCTCGCTCCGTCGATTTATTCTTAATCGAATCTTGGTTTTAGGGTCACCTTCTCAAAATGTCAGTCTTTTATCAGAGCGGCTCAGCGACCTCCCTCAAAATTGGCGTGACGGCCTTGTTAATCTCGGTCAGACGCTATGGGAGAGCCCCTTGCTAGAGACTCTGAGAGCCCTTGAGCAGCTCACGGCTGTTCATTGGCCGTGGCCACAAGCCCGAACTCTTGTCATCGATGATTGTCTCTCTCTGCCTTGGCAACTCATCTACAAGACTCTCAAGTTTGCTGATGACCATCTAGGCGCTAGCGGTCGTCGTTGGACCCTGATGCTCGCCTCGGGAGGTGAAGGGGGGCTGAGCAGCTCTGGAGTCACCCTTGACGAATTGGAGACTCTCGTGAGTGGGGTTTTGGGGTGGCAGATTCACCGTCTGAAGCTCAGTTACAGCGAAAGACTCCCATATCATAAAGTCTTGGGTCTCAGGCGAATCACGGAGCAATGGGTGACTAAGAGAGAGCTACCCAATGGGTCTATCTCTCTACCGTCTGCTCTTGGGCTGTATCGAGGCGCTTTAACAGCTGTCGCCGCTGAGGGTCAATCGCCGGAGCCATTGTGGCACATTCCCTCATGGGGAGAGAGTGATGCTGAACTCTTAAAACGATGCTTACAGCTGTGTCTCTCAACACCTGGCGCTTACATCCTTGATCTCACCGCTAGACCTCAGCCTACCTTAACCGTAGATCGATCGTGTGCCGAGAGTATCTTTGGCACTCTTTTAGGCGATACCGAGATTACGAGTGAGATGTTAGATACTCTTCAAGAGAAGATACTCTGCTCTCCGGATCTAGAGAGCTTAGAGATTCAATGGTTGTTGGTCTATCGCGGCCACTCTCAGAGCGAGCAGGGGTCATTGATCCCTGAAGTACTCGAGACTATAGAGCTCATCGACTTTCAGAGTCTCCTTTATCTCTTGAGTAGATCACCAACTCCTCTCGTATGGCTCGGTGACCTCCCGGTTGAGATATCCTGTGATCAGATCACTTTAAGCGAAGGCATGGAGCGAATCTCTCAAAGGTCTCCATGGGGTGGATTAGCATTATTTGAGAGAATAGAGAGGGCGAGAGCGGCTCATCGAGAGGGAGAGATTGGAGAATCGATCAACCTCTGGCGACGCTCGATGTGTGCTTTAATACACCTCTTTGGCGAGGAGGGTCATCGGTTCACCTCATCCGAGCTTAGCTCTCTTTACATGAAGCTCATCTCCGCCCAGATCATCGGGAGAGCATGGGCCGACCTCCAAGCTCCCTTAGAACAGCTATTACACATCTGTCAGCCACTCTCCTCAGCGCAGGATCTCGGGGATTTTGGCCAGGGTCGAGGATCGATCATTAATGAGCTTAAAGAGATATTCTCTCGGGTTGTCTCGGAGCTCAGTCAAGAGGCAGAGAGCGCTCTGCAGGACCGGCAGATCGAAGTCTTGGTGACCACTGTTCACCATTTAAGAGAGCTTATTACCCTCCCTACAGCTCATTGGTATTATGGAGAGGTCAGAGAGAGCTGCTGGGCGTGGAGCGAGCGGGCCTTGAGCTTGCCGATTCCTCAAGCTCAGGTGCAGGGTCCTATTTTAGCGTTACTCTCAGGGGCCTCTCCGTCCAGTAAAGAGTATCAGCTCCTCTCATATGCTTACCAACATCCTCCTCAACCACAGCGCTTGATGCTCCTCGCTGAAGAGCTCTTCAAGTTTGAGCCCACCGAAGATTCTCTTGCTCAGGCGCGGAGAGCTTGGACGATGAAGCACTTAAACCGATGGATCATTTATCTCTTGGAGCCTAAAAGTCAAACTCCGTCGATGAGCTTAAGACCAACAACGATCGCCACAGGTTTTGCTCTGATCGCCGCTCAATATGAAGAGTGGTCTTCATCTGAGTATTTATTTAAGCTGAGTCAAGATCGAGGAGACTTGACCTCGCTTGACTCTATGTGGACAGATCGAGTGGAGCCTCAGAGTGAGCAAGAGATTGAAGATGAGCATCGACGGAGGCTTTGGCTTAATGAATGGGAGCAGGTCTATGGCCAGCGCGACCTGCAAGAACAAGTCAGCGTTATGAGAGAATCAGGAGATATTGAGGCGACTATCATCTGGTATGAGGACCAGAGTCAGCCCCTGCCTTCAGATGTTAAGGGAGTGAGGGCTTTGGTCTCAGCGCTCTCTGAGCTCTCTCCGCACTGGTCAAGCCTAAAACCTAAAGAACGAGCGCATCTAGAGATGATGTGGCGAGAGATGAAAGCAGATAAAGAGGAGTGAGCGAAGTCTATATGAGTGAGGATAAGTCAATAGGTCACCACGATGTGAGCCTGATTAAACAACGTCTCTATGATCATTGTCGAGCTTATGTTGAGCATTTAATCAATACGGCTCAAGCGGGAATCAAAGAGTCACAGGTGGCGGCTAGCCAAGAGGGAAAGAGCAGCGCTGGTGATAAGTTTGAGACCCATAGAGCGATGATGCACCTACAGATGGAGGGCTTTATTCGTCGTTTGGAGAGCGCTGAGTCTCTAGAGCGGAAGCTGAACGCGATTAAACCCAAAAAACAGTTTTGTCGGGTTGAGTCAGGATCGCTCATCGAGACTGACCGGGGGTGGTACTATGTGTCACTGAGCGCGAACCCTTTAGTGATCGAGGGGGTAAAGTATATCTGCCTCTCTACAGAAGCCCCTATTTATAGATCATTAGCAGGAGGTCAAGGAGGAGAGGGGATGGAGTGGATCGCACCAGATGGTGAAGAAGAGTGGATTGAGATCTTAGCGGTCTATTGAGATAAGCATAGAGATTTGTGACGCTTAAGAGGTCAAAGATTGCTAGAGCGTAGCTAGAAGATAAACTCGGACTTTCTTTTTCTTAAGTCGCTGGTTGTTCACTCTGTGACATGTCTGATTAGCTTTGGTGTACGAGACAGCGACATAGGCACAATCAGTCTTTAGCTCTATCATCCCTAATTCATCGCTGTTTAAACCTCCTTTTTTAATGAGGAGTCCGACGATATCACCTTTAGAGATCTTATCTCTCCTCCCGCCAGAGATGAATAATGTTCGCCATTGGTTTTTTGGAATGCCCACGCTCCTTTCGACCTCGATCGACTTAATCTCTTGAGCATAGATTGGTACTCGATCCTCCACGCCTCTGAGACAAAACGCAGATCCCCCGGCGTTCATTCGAGCTGTTCTCCCGTTGCGATGAATAAACTCTTCTTCTCTAGAGGGCATTTCATAGTGAATGATATAGTCGAGCTCCGGAATATCAATCCCTCTCGCGGCGAGGTCTGTTGCTAACAATATCCGCTGACTTGAGTTTCGGAATTGGATTAGACTTCGCTCTCTCTCTACCTGTTCCATACCACCATAGAAGCAGGTATGATCAATGTGTTGATTATAGAGAAGCTCTGACATTCGATTAAGGGTATTTTTAATATTAAAAAATATAATCCCCCTTTTATCGCCTAGGGAGTTCAATACATCTAGCAGAGTATCGCTAGGGTCAGCAGATGACTTGATCCAAGAGAGCTCTAATGCAGGGGTTGAGCTCTCGAGAAAATCAAGACAAACAGCATCTCCAAATTTAATAAACTTGGGGATCTGACCTTTTTGGGTCGCTGAGGTCAGCACTTTTCTCTCTGGGTTAGGGAGCGCGGCTAAGATCTCTTTCATCTCTTTCTCAAAGCCAACTTCTAGTGACTTATCATATTCGTCGATGACCAAGTTTTTTATGGTCTTGAGGTTAACTCGACTCCTCCTTATATGATCGGCGACTCTACCCGGAGTCCCTACGAGAATAGTAGGGGCATGGGTCAGCTCTATTTTTTCTTTTGACCCTGATCGACCCCCATAGACGGCGTTTACTTTATATCCGGTGCCCATGTTACGAATCACCTGCTCAATCTGAATGGCTAGCTCACGAGCAGGGACTAAAATTAACAATTGTGTCGATTCGATATCAGGATCTATACGGTCAATGAGCGGTAAAAGGTAGGCTAAGGTCTTCCCGGTACCAGTAGGGGAGAGGATGAGCACTTTGGTGGATGATTCAATCGCGCTGATCGCTTGAGTTTGCATTGGATTGAGCTGCTCAATCTCCATTTTTTCTAAGATCTCAGCCTGATTCTTAATTGGGTTAGTCATAATAAAAGAGTCCTTCAGAAGAGCGAGCGATGTGAAGAGAGCGATTGTTCAGTGACACAAGAGATAAGAGTAGCGGCACAGAGCGTGTTTTACGATCTGCGCGCTATTTTCGCGAACTCATCCACTGAAGCTGAGAGTGATAAGGGCATGTTTGATACCATCCTCTCGCAAGTAACTCAAGTTGATCAGAGGTCATGATGTGTGAATGGTCTGATACGCTCGCTTTAACATCATGTCAGAGGTGAAAAAATGGATGGTTCAGAGTGATGTTCACTCTTGATACATTCCATTCATCAATATCTCTATGATCAATGTCTCTATGATCAATGTCTCTATGATCAATGTCTCTGAGACTGTAGCTTGTTCCCTATATGAGTATAAAGTTCAAGCCCTTGAGTTTACTCGGCCCCTTCAGCGCTGAAGAGGTTAGCGCTAGGATCGAGGTCACAGAGCTCGGTTCCGTTTTTGGTGATGTCAATGATATCATTCTCTGTCGCGCGCTGTTCGCAGAGTTCATCTTCACTCCACGCGACCCATTGTCCTTCACGCCCAGTCTCAATCGCAAAGTCACGCCAGAGATCATATCCACCATTGGTCGCTTTGAAGACGGTAGGGGCCACGCAAGCGTCGCCCATAGACTCTAACTCTTTGTGAGCGTAATCCATAATGACCTGATACATCTCATTGGTGGTGCTGTTCCAACAGCATGTTTTACTCTCTTCGTACACCAGAGCGGAGAGGACATAGTCCTCGAGACGACGGTAAGTTGCATCAACGTCAGCCTCATCATTATAGAATTCTGATCGCTCTAGCTCGTAAAGGTCTTGGAATGCCTCTTCTCGACGTATTCTAGCGGCACAGCTCGCTGGGTACATGGAGAGATGCATCCTCGCGGATTGAACTCGCTCAAGGATCGCTTCACGCTTTCGCTCAGGTGGGAGCTCGACCAAGAGATCATCGAAGCTCTGAACTCGAGCGCCGATTCGCGCATAATCATTAGAGCGTACATAATTACGTTGATATTCAACAGGGACGATATTGGTCCATCGATCACTCTGTAGAACAGGGGTACGCCAGCGCTTGATCCCACCGCCTAGTTTTGCGTAAGGGACATCATCGTTATTGAGCTCGGTCCCCCCTGACTTTGAGGCGGTAAGTGAGTGTTTACTGCTCGCCGCATTCTCCCACTTAGGCTGTCGACGAGGCATAGAACCGCTGACCATCTCGACCTCAAAGAATCCCTCTTCAGGTCGGCTGACCTCTTTAACGACTAGAGTGTGGCCAATGCCGCGACGTTGCCAACGCTGTAAGAGTACATCGCCTGGAGTGATCGACTCTGGGGTAATGTTAAAAGTATTGGAAGGATCAGCGAGGTTTACTGAACCATAATAGCTGAGGAGATAGATCATGAAATAGCCAGCGCGCTTATTG
Source organism: uncultured bacterium (assembly GCA_943788935.1). Classification (GTDB taxonomy): domain Bacteria; phylum Myxococcota_A; class Bradymonadia; order UBA7976; family VGTA01; genus CAKZRU01. Next base: position 19,253 of record CALSSE010000010.1, read on the forward strand.
AGGAAGATCTCATCGAAGTAAGTGCCAGCGTGGGCTCCCTCTCCTATTGCGGGCTGTTCATCATCTTGGCTACCACCAAGTTTACGCTTGCGAAGACGGTCATCCCGTGGCCACCCGTTGAGATCAACCCAATCTAATTGGTCGGAAAAGTCTTTGTAAGATGTCCTAAAATTAGGACTGTTGGCATATTTACCTTGGGCGGTCCGGAAACCAAAATGTCCTAAATAGAGTCTCTGACCTTGTGAGTCTCGAGCCTCGATGAAGAAGGGAAGTCCATACCAACTCGCGAAGGTTGCTCTCAAGAAGAGAGCGACTTCAGCACATTCAAGGGAGGGAGCGGGGAGGGTTTTACCAAAAGGAGTGGTGAAGGTGAAGGTCTCACCATAAGACTCGGCCTCGCGTCTCTCCATCTGATCGACCCATTGAGAATACTTCTCATCCCAGCTGAGCCCCGAATCTTCATCCCACGCCATCCCAGCGAGCTTGGCCTCAACTGTGTCTCGGTCACTCCACTGATTTTTCACTTCCCAGACCGCAGTACTAGAGCTGTCTACAGAAGATGGGAGTCCTTCTTTACCGTTAAGAGAGTCCTCTTTCGCTTCATCAGCCTCTCTGGCGGGTTCAAATAGAGACTTACCGAGCTCGCCGTCCTCTACGTTCACACCGAGCTGCTCGACTGAGCTGTCAGGACCCTCGGAGCAGGCTAGAAATCCGATGCTGCAGAGTAGGGAGGATAGTAACACAAGATTAGTCTTCATAATCTATACCCTTTCGTGAGATGTGATAACTCCGCTTGTGATAACACAATATGGAAGTTTAATGATACTGTTTTTCAGTGTATATATGACTCATGTATTCACAAGGATTCACTTTTACTTACGCTTTAACTGACCCGCAGGAGGAGTCATTAAATGTTTCATCAAAGATCATCGAGTTATTGTAAAGAAAACTCTCATCAAGCGAACTCTCACCAAGCGAACTCTCACCAAGCGAATCGCTTTATCAACTTACTTCTTATGTGTGTCTGTTTAGGCTCAATACACCTCGCCTATATTGAACCGGTGAAGGCCTGCGGTGGGTTTTTCTGCAATGCTAATAACCCTGTTAACCAAGCGGCAGAGCGTCTTATGTTTGCCCTTGACTCAGAGAACAGTAAGATCGATATGCATATTCAGATTCAATATGCTGGGCCACCGACTGATTTTGGTTGGATCTTACCTACCGCGCCAGATGTGGAGACGACCCTCTCGAGTGAAGCGCTCTTTGTCGCGCTTGATCGACTCTATGCTCCCGTGTTTCAAATAAACTATGACTATGATGATGGTTGTGGTTTTTGGGATGATCAAAGTGAGCCAGAAGTCGCTAATGATAATGGAGGAGGGGATGATGGTGTTCAGGTTCTCTCTCGAGAGGCGGTTGGACCCTATGATCGAACGATCATCGCAGCAGAGGAAGTCTCAGCGCTCCGAGAATGGCTGAATGAGAATGAGTATCAGATTCCCGATGAGCTTGACCCTAAACTGCAACCATATATTGACGCAGGCGCGGTGTTTGTCGTCATTAAGCTCCTCCCTGGACAGAACAGCGGAGATATCGTTCCTTTGAGGCTCAGCTTCACTGGAACTCGCCCGAGTATCCCCATTCTCCCTACCGCTGTCTCAGCGACCCCCGATATGGGGATCATCGCTCATATACTCGACGATGCTCGTGCTATCCCCGTCAATTATCGTCATGTTCAAATTAACGAAGAGAGCATCGATTGGCTCAATAATGGGAGCAATTACTCCGACGTTGTCTCTCAAGCTGTCGACGAAGCTGGAGGGCAGGCGTTCGCCACTGATTTCGCTGGCGCTCATGAGAGTGCGGTTAGCAATGTTTTAGTGCCTTACACAGAGGAGATCCTCTCCGCTGTTGCTTCATCGACTAATGCACAAGAGCTGGTCGACGCGATCTCCGATCGTACTAACCCTGATTTTCATCGAGTGGCAGCGGCTCACGTCGAGATCCCTGAAGACGTCATGCCGAGTGACTTCTTCAGATGCGTCTCTTGCAATGATGGCGGTTCTTTACCAGTCGATGGCGCCGCGGTAGCCGACCAACTACGCCGAGAAGTCAATACTATTTATGAGGACTTGGCGACAACCTTCGCGAGTCTCCCTTATCTCACTCGCCTCTACTCTACCATGAGCGCGGAGGAGATGAACAACGACCCTATTTTCTCTATTAATGTTGATATGGGAGACAAGAGTAACGTTCACGTAGCGAACATACAGGTCAGCTGTGATGAGATGAGTGGTGAGTTTACTCGACAGGTGATTACTCTTGAAGATGGACGAAGTTTTGAAGCCAGTGAGCGAGACCCCGTTGTTCGTCAAGACGGTGAGAGTGTGCGTGGTGCAGATCAAAGCGCAGCAGCGGTCATAGAGCAGACTTTTGAGGCAGGTCAACCGGAGGTCATTATGACCATGGAGACTAGTGGTGGTGAAGAAGTCAGCGGTGGTGAAGAAGTCAGCGGTGGTGAAGAAGTCCGCAGTGGCGAAGAGGCAGGCAGTGGTGAAGAGACGAACGGCGGCGAAGAGGATGGTATGGGTCAGCAGAGTGACGATGATAAAGACTCTGGCTGTCAATCTGCGCCATCTAGAGACTCGAGCGCTCTCTTGATCCTTTCGCTTTGCTCTCTGTTGATGCTAAGAAACCGAAAGAGGGAGCTCGCTGCTTGAGGTGAGCATCGGTTTGTCTCAGGCTGTTCTAGGGTTCACTTCCTCTCTCGATTTCGAGAGGAGAGCAAAGAACCAGATCAGCCAAGCAAGTAGAGGGGCAGAGCGAATAGATTGACTCTGACAGCCTTCAGCAGGAGCTTTGTTCTGCTCTCCAGCATAACAGTCTGGCTCACTGTTTTGTACACACCGTTTTGGCTCACAAGTCGGGTCCCAACGTAGCCCTTCACCACAGAGTGACTCGCACAGCATACTCTCGCGGTTAAATCGAGTTCCCTCTCCACAGAAGTCGTCTAGATTAGGAGGTTCTCCATCGATCTCTTCACCGCTCATGGGTTCGATCATACCTGCGGTCTCTTCACCGCTCATGGGTTCGATCATACCTGCGGTCTCTTCACCGCTCATGGATTCGATCATACCTGCGGTCTCTTCACCGCTCATTGGTTCGATCATACCGGCCATCTCCTCTCCGGCCCTCTCCCCAGCCATTTCACCGGCTATGGGGGTCATGCCGCTCGTATCCACTGTATGGGTGACCAAATTAGTGTGAGTAGGATCAATGAGGTCAGCACCGATCTGAGCAGTGTTATTGATCTCCGATCTATCGAGAGCCTCATCATCAACCCTGACTTGAAAGCGAACGACATGACCTTCGCCGACCTCTATCCGTTCCCCGACTTGAGGGAGGGTGTTAAGATTGAGGCTAGTAGCGAAGGGGTTCGAATCTTGAGGGCCATCATCGATAGGTAATTGATCTACCATAGCTGAGCCAAGTACATAGCTGACCTGCTCAGGGGTTGGATCGGTAAGAGTAACATTGGTGGCAGGAGCTGCTCCAATATTTTGTAAGCGGATCTCATAGGTGATCACTTCACCAGGTCTGACCTCGCTTTGGTGAGGAGGATTAGCGAGCTTCTCAGGTTTCAGCTGATCGAAGATCGGTAAGAGATGATCAAATGAGAGGACTAGCCAATGAGTGAACAGCTGCTCTCCAGCCGTAGTGATTCCATTACCCATGGGGATCACTAGCTCAATGCTAGCTTCAGTGTCGCCCGGTTCAACAGCTCCCTCTAAAATGAAGCGATCTAAATCGACACCGGTGACACCCTGTCTACACTCGCCATTAACATTTACGGTGCTATTAAAAACATTATTAGCAGGGTTACACTGATCGGTGACCTGTCGGCCATTCACGAGTAGCTGATCGCCAGAGATCGATTGATCCCCCTCAAGAACCATGAGCGTAAGGTCTAGGGTTGGATCGACAGGGGCGGTGAACCCACTAGGGAAAAGCTGGCGATTTACCCCCTCATTAAGCTCTAAGCCTTGATAATAATATATTTTTCTAGAGGGCAACTCGGGCGCTTCATAAACCAATAAGAGTGACCAAGCCCCGATGGTGAGACCACCCACAGCGGCAATGGCTGTCTCTGGGTCGGTGATCGAGCTCCCCGAGAGCTCTATATCGGAGAGGTGCCAAGCCCCATTGAGCTCCCCACCGTCGCTCACATAGTTGTTAAGAGTGTCGGTTAAGTCAGCGTGATGAGCGTAAAACTGAAGATTACAGTTTAAGTTAGTTGGCGCCTCTGAGCAGAGGAAGGGGATCAGTTGTTGACACATCGCTAAACCATCGGTGAATGACTCTGAGCGATCCGCTGAGGCGTTGGCTAAGATTGGTATACCATTGGGCGGTGTTAAGGTGACCTCAGTATCTAATATCGCATTTTCTCCCTCAGAGGCTGACCAACTGAGGTCGGCGAAGAGCAGTCTGAAATCAGACATCTGCTGGGGAATATCTTCAATATTTAAAGAACTTACACTGAAAGCGTTACAGGCGTAGCCGCTAGGTCCTAGACCGAGGCCTGAGTCACAGATCGGTTGATCACAAGATATGAGGCTCTCAGCATTGGTTTGATAGTCGATGTTCCCCTCAAAACTTGCTGCGGGGGCAGGACCAAGCGGAACAGCATAAGAATTAATAGAGAGACCTGCAGAGAGAATCGCAGAGAGACCTGCTATGCTTAGTATATGCACTATTGAGCGTTTAATCACAGTGATCGAAGAATAGGTTTTCATAGGGCCGTCCATTTACTTATGAGGGATAAACACGATAATAAACGACACTTCCACTGATACGCTATGAATACTTAGTGCCTCTCCTCAGAGATCTAGCTTTGATCTGTCCCCTCGTTTATGGACGTATTTGATCATATCTATGAGCTAAACTAGAAGGGGATGAGATGAATCAGTGACCTGTGGTAAGTTTTAATCTCCTCTTCATCTTGGGGCTTGAATCAGTCGCCTCTAGCGAATAGAACCTAAAAGGGATCATCGCTTAATGAGATCGATGGTCATTAGATAGATCAATACGTGAAGCAGATAGACCAATCAATGAAGCAGACAAGACGACCTATGAAATGCGCAGTATTTACCGCCTCAGACACTAGGACTGTAGAGAACGATACTTCGGGTGATCTACTCGTCGATCAACTCGAGGCAGTGGGACACGTGATCGTTCGTCGAAAAATCATTAGAGAAAATCTCGAGGAGATGCGCGAGGTCTTGGGCTCTGCCATAGAGAGTGATGAGATAGAAGTGGTCTTGATCACCGGAGGAACAGGGATCACCAAGCGAGACCTCACTCCAGAGGCAATCATCAGCTACTCCACAAAAGAGATCCCCGGCTTTGGTGAGCTATTTCGATGGCTGAGTTATGACCAAATCGGGTCTTCTACCATTCAATCACGCGCCTGCGCCCACCTCTGTGAGCGAACGATCGTCTTTGGACTCCCTGGCTCACCCAACGCAGTGCGGTTGGCTTTAGAAAAGATCCTCATCCCTCAACTTGACATCGATAATAAACCCTGTAATTTCGCCCAACTCCTCCCTCGTATTTGAATCGAGTAGCGGTCGAGTGGTCAATGATCTATGTATCGTGACTCTCTCATCGCCTGTCTCCCGTCTCCCAGCTGAGGTCAACAGATGACGCAATCCAACTCAACAAGATTAGAGAAAGATAACAGCCAGACTCGAGTGATGGTCGCCATGAGCGGTGGTGTTGACTCATCGGTCGCCGCTGGACTGATGGTCGAGGCTGGTTTCGATGTCATCGGTTTCACTATGAAGCTCCGCGATGCGACACCAGAAGAACAAGGCGGTCAGAAAGGATCCTGTTGCTCACCTGACGACTTGATGGATGCCCGAGTCGCTTGCGATGTGTTAGGGATACCCCACTATGTTGTCGATTATCGACAGGTCTTTAAAGAGTCAGTCATCGATCCCTTCGCGGAGAGTTATTTGCAAGGCCGGACACCCAACCCCTGTGTCAACTGCAATGACAAGGTAAAATTCGCTCCTCTGCTCGAGCGGGCTAAGGCGTTGGGCGCGAGATGGCTAGTGACTGGCCATTACGCTCAAATTAAAGAGAACTCAGAGGGGGAGAGAGCTTTATTTAGAGGCGCTGATCGCGACAAGGATCAGAGCTATTTTCTATTTGGCATGAGTCAAGCAGCTCTCGACATGACTCTTTTCCCACTCGGGGAAATGGTCAAGGATGAGGTACGAACTCACGCACAGCGTCTTGGCTTACCCAATTGGGATAAGGCGGATAGCGAGGATATATGCTTTGTTCCTCAAGGGAACTATGCAGAAGTAATAGAGAAGGTGGTTGGCGCTGATCGAATCCCTGAGTCGGGACCGATCATTGATCAACAAGGTAACAAAGTGGGAGCGCACAATGGACTGCACCACTACACGATTGGGCAGCGTAGAGGGGTAGGAGTCTCCACCGGCGAGCGAGTATATGTCGTTGATATTCGGCCGGAGACTAGGACATTGGTAGTGGGGACTGCTGACGCGCTCAAGGCACAGGGATTAAAAGCCTTAAACTGTAGATATCGCGAGGGCGATTCACTGTTGGGTGTCAGAGAGGTTACTGCTCAAATTAGATATCGCAACCGAGGAGTCACCGCTCAGTTGATGACCCGAGGAGAGGTCGCAGAGGTTTATTTTGATTCACCGCAGAACGCGGTTACTCCTGGGCAAGCGGTCGTCTTCTACAGAGAAGATGAGGTGATCGGTGGAGGATGGATAGAAGAGGCGATCACCAGTCGATGAGCGCTAAAAAGCACATGAGTTCTGCTCCTTCCTCTTCCACTGTAAAGAGCCGACATCCCTCGCGAGAGTCGATGAAGAAGTCGAAACCAAAACGCCATAAGCGAAAGCGTACGGACTCGCGTGCTCTGCAACAAAGAGAGAAGATTTGGAGAGATAAGCTCTGTAAGGAGATCGCACCTAAACTAGGATATGACCACTCGGTCATCACTGATGAGCTCCTGAATGACTCTGACAGCGGACGCTCCCATTTAGTAGAGGCATTCACTCATCGAACCTTCGCGCACGAGATGAGGCAATCTGCTCCAGATCGCAGAATTCTTGACAATCAACGGCTCGAGTTTTTGGGGGACTCAATCTTAGGATATATTGCGACTATTAATATCTACCGACTCGCGCCACAGCTCTCAGAAGGAGAGTTGAGCGCGACTCGAGCGACACTGATCAACCGTAATACACTGGGAGATATCGCGATCCAAGAGGGTTTTGAATTTCATCTGAGACTCGGCAGAGGCGAGCCTAATATGGGAGAAGCCGCTCGGTCCGCGCGTTTAGCGGATTTGACAGAAGCGGTCATTGGGGCAATGTACTTAGACTTAGGGATTGAGCATACTAGCCGATGGCTGTGGACTCTTTTGGAGCCCTTCCTTAAGCTAGATGATGCAGGACAAGGATTAAAGCATGATCCAAAGACTGAATTGCAACATTGGGCTCATCGAATGCATAAATTAACGCCTACCTATGAGACCAAAGAAAATACGATCAAAACTAAGCGAGAAACGACGTTAACCTTTCATTCTCAGGTGTTTTTAGGAGATACCTTGCTCGGAGAGGGAGAAGGGATGACCAAGAGACTCGCAGAGAGAGAGGCGGCTAAGAGCGCTTTCAAAAATAAATCCTTGAGTGATTCTTAGTTGCCGATCATTTAATATTTTTGACCTTTAAGTGAGCTTAGTCTAAAACAACCTCTACCTTTTAACGGTAACACTTGGACGGGATTATAGAGACGGATGGACAACCATAACTCTCAGCGACAAGCATTAGAGTCAGACCTCCTCAGGTTAATCACTGCAAATAAACTTGATCTCAGCTTGGGTGGGCGAGTCGTTGTTGAGAAGATGAACTCTTCTCAGGTAGATGACGAGGCTCGGCTCAGTTATTTTATTTGCTCTCAACATCAGATACAAAAAGCGGATGTCGAGCATAACTCATCGGTATCGGTCACTGATAAAGGAGAGTCGGAAGAGAGTGAGCATGATTCAGACCTCTCTCATCGATTTATCGATCGTGGAGTGATCAGTGGACAGCTCCATTTTGCGATTATTGAGGGTGAGCTTCAGATTGATGCAGAGTTGAGTATAAAGAAGTTTATCACTCCTAAACTCTCTCTCAGCTCAGCCCATGTGGCGGTTTTAATCCATCAGGTGAAGACTCTCCTCAAACGAGTGAAGATGAAAGGCAGAGTAGAGGACCAGCTGACCTGGAAACTCGATCGAGTTCAGCGACGCTTTCGCTCAGGACAGACCGCAAATATGAGTATGGCGAGAGCGGTTGAGTTGATGATGAAACTCATCCAAATCGTGTCGCGTACCTCTAGTATCTCTATCGAGATTATTCAAGAAGAGGCGGAGTATTATAGAGCGATTGGACGATGGGAATATGCCCGACGTGCTTATTTTACTTGGTTAAAGCTCGCTCCTCTCCCTTATGAAGATCTACAAAATCTCCTCTCGGTTCTTCAGCAACTCAAAGATTGGCAGGGCTGTCTACAGGCTCTTGAGGACTCGGCAAACCAGTATCGGCCGGAGCTGAGCGCCAAGTTATATTTCGCGGCTAGTGTATTGTATAGAGATGTCTTCTTGGAGCTTGAGAAAGCCCTCTCTGCAGCGGTTACAGCTTGTGAGCTAGTGCCCGGACGGGCAGAATACATCGCTTTGGCTCAAGAGATTGATCACCGACGACGTGACGATACTTCGCATCAAAACGAGGCGTCTCATGAGGCTGATGAAGGCTCGGAAGCGGCTCTAATGACCCAATCGAGTGAGCAGGGGAGTGAGAGTAAGGGCGAAAGTGATCAAGATTATTTCTTTGATGATCTCTCAAACTTTGAAGACTCCTCTCCTCAAGAGGGACAAATAATCTCTCCTTCTGAAGATGAGAATGAGAGTGAGCTTCAGAGTGAGCTTCAGAGTGAGCTTCAGACTAGATCGGGGACTCATCAAGCGAGGGCATCTACAGGGTCAAAGTCAAAAAGAGCGCTCCGCAAGATTGGTGAGAAATCTATGCAAGGGCAGAAGCTGAGATCAAAACCGAAACAAAAGGTGAAACGAAAACGCAAAAAAGGTAAGAAGAGGTAAGTAACTCTTAAGCTCACTCTCTCCTCGTAAGATCAGAATGATGGTGAGCCCTCTCAGGGAGATCACTAAAATGACGACAGATATCCTCTCTAGCAGTCGTGACCTCTCTCTACCTATATTATGGACTCTCTTACTCTCACTCTCCGCTTGTGTAGAGACAATCGTCGTCGAGGCAGAGATGGGGGGAGCTGAATCAAATAATAATGGTGGAGAGATGCAGATCGATAATACATCGATGCTCGTAAATAGCGCTCTATTAATACGCGTCATCCCCGAGGACACATCTCTCGGCGCTGAGCTCTTTTGTGTAGGTGTTCCTGTGACTCAGAGAGCGATAATCACCAGCGCTTCATGTTTTCGAGGAGGTCTCAGATACGCTGAAATCCTTAGTGGACTTACCGTCTCATTCAGCGATGACAGAAACCGTTTAGCGATTGTCGAAAAAGCCTATAAACACCCCGCTTTCAACCCCGATATTCCCGCCGACCTTGGGAGTAACCTCGTCGTAGCACATGTAGACCGTGATCTTAACACTCAAACTGTGCTCCCTTACGTAGGTGAGGTGAATGACTCACTCACTCCCTTATTGAGAGTTGGATATTTAGCGGATATGGAGCTTAACTTCCAGAGAACAGTCGCTTTCGGCTTAAACCCAACATTAGAAGACTCCATCATTGTCTTTGAAGATGGGGAGGGTTCACTCCCACTCTGTAATGTGACGGGCGCTCCAGTGCTCGCGATCGTGAATAATCAGCCTAGCCTCATAGGGGTCTCTTCATGGGGTAATGAGAGCTGTACTGAGGGAGGAAGCGCGAGTTCACTTAGTCAGCAGACGACCATTGATTTTCTTAATGACGCTTTAAATCAAACCTATACTGTACCAGCAGGACAGAGCGCTTCTGCGAAGGGGGATCTCAGCTGTTCACAAGCGTTTAAGTGTTTTAATTATAGCGGGTGCCTCGCCTTTTTAGGTGCTGAGGCGAGTATGCAATACGATAATCTCTATTTGTGTACGTCAGCAGCGGGGTGTGCTGCGGATGACTTCGGCTGCTTCATGGAGAGCTGTCCCGAAGAATATAGCGCTTGTTTAGGGCAGTCTCAGTGATGTGTTAGCGCTCTGAATTCTCAGCGCTCTGAATTCTCAGCGCTCTGAATTCTCAGCGCTCTGAATCCTTAGCTGAGGTCCGCTCATCACATTTGAGCGCGAGACATGACGTCTTCGTCGCTCTCAGCTAAAATGGCTGTTTATAAGAGGCCACGCCTACCCGTATGAGTCGGCTTTGTTGGTTCTCAGTCAGACAAGGAGAACGTGATGAAGCGCTTATGTTTAATATTGGGTGATCAGCTGAGCTTATCTCTGTCCTCTCTTAAGGCACTTGGCCCTGATGACGAACTGATGATGGCTGAGGTGTACTCAGAAGCCACTTATGTTAGGCATCATCCTCAGAAAATTGCTCTTATCTTCTCGGCGATGCGTCACTTCGCAGCTGATCTACGCGCTCAAGGGCGACTCGTTCATTACTACAGACTCGACGATCCAAACAACCATCAATCACTGACAGCGCAGATGAAGTACTTGTCACAGCTACGAGGGCTTGACCACTGGCTGATCACTGAGCCAGGAGAGTGGCGGCTCAAGAGCGAGCTGACTCAATTAGCTCAAGAAGGGGAGCTCTCTGTTGAGATTCTTGAAGATGACCGCTTTGTGACTCGCCATCATGAATTCAGTGAGTTTCTTAAGGGCAGAAAACAACCGAGAATGGAGCACTTCTATCGTATTGTGCGTCGGAAAACGGGGATACTGGTTGATGAGGACGGTAAACCTGTGGGAGGGAAATGGAATTTTGATCACGATAATCGAAAGAAATATCGGGGAGGAACTGTCCCCAAGGCTCCTAGGTATGAACCTGATGAGATTACTGAAGAAGTAATGTCACTTGTGACTCAGAGGTTTTCAAATCATTTTGGTACACTAGAGAACTTTAATTGGCCAGTGACTAGAGCTGAGGCGCTTGACGCGTTGCAACGATTTATTAACGAGCGTCTCCCCCTCTTTGGAGATTTTCAAGATGCTTTGGTGCAAGCAGAAGACACCTTGTTTCACAGTCTGCTCTCTAGCTCTCTAAATATTGGTCTTCTCGAGCCTCTGGAGGTCTGTAGATTAGCTGAGAGCGCCTATAAGCGAGGAGAGGCTCCATTGAATGCTGTGGAGGGGTTTATTCGTCAAATTATAGGGTGGCGAGAGTATGTAAGGGGAATCTATTGGGCGTATATGCCTTCGTATGCAGAGCGTAACTTTCTAGAGGCGGCAGAGCCCTTGCCCGCTTTCTTTTGGGATGAGTCTCTCACGAGTATGACTTGTGTCTCTGAAGCGATTCGTAACACCAGACAAAATGCCTATGCTCACCATATACAGAGGCTTATGGTGACCGGAAATTTCGCTTTATTACATGGAAGCGCGGTGGAACAGGTCACCGAGTGGTACCTCGCCGTATATATTGATGCCTTTGAGTGGGTAGAGCTCCCTAATACCCTAGGGATGGCTTTGTTTGGCGATGGGGGTGTGATGGCATCAAAACCCTATTGCGCGAGCGGTAAATATATTAATCGTATGAGTGATTATTGTAAGACGTGTCCCTACTCAGTCAAAGAGACGATCGGTGATAAAGCGTGTCCTTTCAACACTCTTTACTGGGACTTTTTAATTAAACATTTTGATCGTTTTAGCAAAAACCCCCGAATGGCGCTCACTCTAAAGCATGTGAGTAAGATGGACACTGAGCGCCGAAGAGAGATCATAGAAGCAGCGGAGCAGCTCAGAGAGAGGATACGTCAAACAGGTTCGGAGAGACCCCCCTCGTTGGTCCCGTCAGAAGAGCAACTCGTTCAGGGGAGTCTCTTTTAGAGGTCACAGAGAGATCGAGGTCACAGAGAGATCGAGGTCACAGAGAGATCGAGGTCACAGAGAGATCGAGGTCACAGAGAGATCGAGGTCACAGAGAGATCGAGGTCACAGAGAGATCGTGAGATGAAGAGCGGCAAAAAAACAGTAAAAAAGAGTAATCTTCCCACCAAAGTTTGCCCACAATGCGCTCGCCCTTTTACCTGGAGAAAAAAGTGGGCGCGTGATTGGGAGCAAGTGAGATATTGCTCCGAGAGGTGCAGGAGGTCGCGGAACCGAGAGAGCTCAGAGGATATGGGCTGAAAGAGAGCTCGGCTATGTGGCGCTCTCTGCCCAGAGAGAGACCCAATCGAGCGCGGCTTGATCTATCATCCGATAAACCTCCTCAAAACCATTTGGACCCCCATAATAGGGGTCAGGTACTTCTCTTGATTCTCCTAAGTAAAGAGCTACGATTCTCGATGAATGTTCTCTCTGGGTGATCTTGAGAGCATTCTTCATGTTACTTTGGTCCATCGCTAAGATGAGATCAAACTTTTGAAAATCTTTCGGTGTAAGCTGACGTGATCGCTGTTGACCTATATGATAACCATGTCTTGACATCACCTCGATAGAACGTGGGTCAGGCGCCTCACCGACATGGTAAGCGCTCGTCCCTGCAGAGTCGACAGTGATATTGAGACCCGCCTTCTCAATATGAGCTCTCAGGAGGCCTTCAGCGATTGGAGAGCGGCATATATTTCCTAAACAAAGGGTCAGCACTGTACGTGGAGGGATAGAGCTTAGATCGCTCTTGTGGTATTCGCTGTTAGTCATTGCTCCTCTTCTCTCCTCTTTTCTACTCTTTTCTACTCTTTTCTTCTCTACTCTACATGATTACATGTCGAGCTAAAGAGAGTATACTTTCACCTCGTCTTTGTGATAACAGAAACCTCTGTTTAAACATGATCTGTCGAGTAAAATTTCCTACTCCCGTTCATACGATAGAGCGACAAAATAAGCTAGAAAATGGACGGTCATGAGGTGAATCTATGAACGATTTAAATAGAGAAATACCCCACGCTGATTTAGAAGCTGATCAAGAGAGCATGGCGAGTATTTTAGACACCAATCATCTCAAATGGTACCGATCTTTTGTCTTCAGATTTGCGTTAATATTTGCTCTCATCTTCTCAGTGGTTATCTTAAGTCTAATCACCGGTCAGCATTATTTTAAGAGAAAAGAGGTCGCTCGTCGTTTTGGTCAGACGCTGCAGACGATCGTTCAAAACTATGCACCCTCCATCTCCGGAGATGACTTACAGGCCATTCAAAAAGAAGGAGATGAGCAGCTTGAAGAGTTTAAGCAAATACAGGCTCAATTATCTAATATCAGAGCCCTCAATCATTTAGACGAGGACTTGGTTTATATCCTAAAGCCTACACAGGGAGAGCAATGGGTTTTTCAGGTTATGCTCCAAGAAGAGACCTTTATTGGAGACTTATATACGCCTCCGCTCAAGCTAAAGCGAGCCTATCGTGAAGCGCTCACTGGGGATCCAGCCTATTCAAAGATCTTTCAAGACGATCATGGCTCTTTCATTAGCGGGGTCGCTCCAATTCGAGACTCTAAAGGCAATATTGTCGCCCTGCTCCAGGCTGATTTTAGGTTACAGAAATACCTCGAACACATCCGACAAAGCCTTATTGCAGACTTGGTTACGGCCCTCGGCTCAATGATCTTGATTATATTGGTCGGCATATGGATGTATAAGAGGCTCAGTTATATGATCAGTACCTTATTAATCGGTACTAATGCCATCGAACGGCATGAATATGATTATCGGATAGCGGTCGAGGGGAGTGATGAACTCTCTATTTTAGCTCGGGCTCTCAATAAGGCGCTGGCTCGACTTAAGGAGAGGGGTGAGATGATGCGCTTCTTACCGATGCATACTCAAGAGATGATTCAGAGAGTGCTTCGAGGAGGAGAGAGTAAAGTTCACCTCTCAGAGGCTCGAGAGCTAGAGGTTGTAGTCTTTGAGAGTGATATTAGAGGCTTTACAGCGCTGAGTGAAAGATTATCACCTTCGGAAACGATCTCACTGATTAATCGCTACATTGAAGTACAGGCTGAGTATTTACTCCAGTATGGTGGATCGATTGATAAGTACATGGGTGATGCGGTGTTGGTGGTCTTTGAAGGAGAACATCGTGAGCATAGAGCGCTCGCTTGCGCTAAAGATATTCTCACGGCGATCAAACTTATGAATCAACAGAGCAAAGAAGCTGTGCAGATAGGGATTGGAGTGAGTCGTGGTAGAGTCGTGATGGGTAATATGGGATGTGAAGCACGCATGGAGCATACAGTGATCGGCTCTACGGTAAATTTAGCGGCCCGTCTTTGCTCGGTCGCTAATGAGGGTGAGATTGTCGCTCAAAAGCGTTTAGTTGAGAGCATACAAGAGGTAGACGAAGAGCTATATTCTCTTTTTAAAGAGCAGGAAGAGCTTATCGTTAAGGGGTTTTCGAAGTCGATCTCAGTGAAGAGGGTATCTTTTGAGTAGGGAATGTAACCTCTCTCTCTTTATATAAGATATAATGAAAGCTCTACTCGATAGATGAATAAGCGTGGAATAGAGTCAAGAGGAGTGGCCCCCCAATGAGCGAAGAACCTGAAATACCAAGGTTAGTCCGTATGATTAGAAAGGTCATTATCCCGGCTCTCTTCTTTTTTTGGGGCATCGGGGTAGCGGGTTTCTCCCTCTTTCCATATCAGCTGATCAGCGAACCACTCTCTGACCTTCAACGATGGATTAACGGAAGCGCTGAAGGGGAGCGGTTGAGCTTTGGAGAGAAAATAGAAGCGCTATTGATCGACCCTGAGTTGAGAGTATCGGGAGAAAGTAAGATCAGTGAAAGATTAAAGTTACCCCTTAAGCCGGTACGTGATCCACAGGGCTTACTTAAGCAAAGCCCCCGCAAGCTATCTTATTACTCTACATATGCGCCAGGTTATTACCTCCTGTTTTACATTCCACATCTACCTGATGCTTACTTTGGAGCGTTGATCCTCTCAGGCGATGGAGAGGTGAAGAGGGTGATTAAGCGCCCGATCAGTGATCGGGGGCGGAGAGTGCTGGGTCAAGGTGGAGTGACAGAGGACGGCCTCCTCATCTTTAACTCTTATTTCTCATTATATGTCACCGATATATGTGGAGAACAGCGTTTACATATCCCTATGGAAGGAGAGCAGACTTTCTCTCAGGGAGTTGGTGAGGGCTTTCATCACAAGGCGAGTGGAGAGGGCTCACTGATCTGGACGTGGTTCGGCAACAATCTGAGACAGTATGATGTTAAGACACAGAGTCTGAAAAGAGAGATCTCGCTCACAGAGATCGTCACCGCTAACCCCGAGCTCTCTCTCTTTGAACCGAGGCTTATCAAGAGTAATCATCGAGGAGGCGTGGGGCAGTGGAAATATAACGACCTGCGCAATGGCCTCACATTACAGAAGATCAGCCTTCATGATCCATTTCATCAAAATGATGTAGATGTTCTCACAGCAGATCGCGCTCAGCGATTCCCTTCTTTCTTGGCAGGTGACCTCCTGCTCTCTTTTCGTTCGATCAACCTGATCGTGGTGATTGACCCCAAGACATTAAAGGTCAAATGGCACCATAGCGGCCACTTCTCTCGACAACATGACCCTGATTGGGGGGTCAATGGAGAGATTATTATTTATGACAACCGATCACATCAGAAGTATTCTAGAATCCTCTCTGTTGATCCTCAGAGTCAGCGAATAAAGACTCTTATCGATGGAGAAGAGTGGGGGTTTTATCAGTTTGCTCAGGGCAATCAACACCTCAGCGATGAGTCGCGGGTGTTGTTCACTAATAACAGTGAGGTCGCTCACGCGACCAATGACCGTCTAGATTTTTACTTCAAATATGAGAATGATAAAGGGAAGGCTTTAGATATAGGGACAGTCTATCATATTAATGAATCTCAATATCAGCGCTGGGTGAACGACTGCAGCGCCACAGCAAAGCATAGAAGAGAGACCTCACCTCATGTTGATCCATCAACACCAAGAGAAGAGTGAAGCGAGATGCGGGAAGAGTATATTGTGACTAAGCATATAATAAGATGTTGTTTCTTGGTCTCCCTTGTCGTGAGTCTTGGATGTGAAAAAGAGCAGACGACCCCTCCGCCGAATGAGGATCAGCTTCAACCTGATCCTAGCTGCAGCGGTCTCTATGGCTTGCCCAATGAGCGCAGTGGTCTCACCTCAGCAGAGTGTAATACATCATGCCTATGCGAAAACGAAGATCGCGCCTTTGCTCAGCCGACTGCGGAGAGTCCATTGTTTGAGTATCGTCTACAGAGCCCCCCCTCTCTATTGGGCGCTGACCCTTATGAGGAGGAGAGCGCTGTGGAGAGTGAGGATGAGAGCGCTGTGGAGAGTGAGGATGAGTCACTCCTTAGCTCTGACGAGCCCTCATCAACTTTACTAGCATGTGTACTTAACATTGATCATTCGCGGAGTGAATACAGCCTAGAGACCAAGAGGTTAGATCAGGCAGAGAGCGCTTATATTACGCATTTAGGTCCTTGCGGCGCCTGCTCATCTTTAAAAGATCTACAGGTTTACCTTAGCCAAACTGATCTCACAGACCCGGTTCGCGCTTGTGGATTATTGGATCTCTCTCAGGGGAGAGAGGTAGCTCAATCATGTCTAAGCGAGATCGGCTTCTCAGAGGCTTGCGCTGAGATATGGTATTTCAATACTAAACATACTCGTGAGCGTTGTCTTAATATCTGCTTAGAGCATTTTAATGCTAGCTATGTTAACGAGTCAGGCGATCTCAATCCTTGCTTGGCGTGTGATGAGGAGGAGAGTGGACCAGTCTTTAAGAGAGTCGCCGGGCGAACCCGGAGAAACAGCGGGCTCGTGTCAGCGATTTGTCGTCCCTGTAGCACCGTGAGTCAGATTTTTCATAGCTATCTCTCCATTAGTGATTGATCAGAAGCACATATTAGCACAGTTATCAGGGTTACTACGCCAACGATGACAGGACTCTCCTTCGGTGGCTAGCTCTGCGTTCAGCCATCCCTCTTCTGCTGTGTAACGCCACACATCATTGATGGCGCCACAATCAGTTTTTCCGCCAAATAAGAGACCTCGATCACAGCGATTTGACCATGAGAAGCTGTGAGCATTGCGACGCTCTGGTAAACTACGATCAACGATGGTGAAATCAGCAGGAAAGTCGCAGAAGCCATTAGCGGGACGATTAAAGGTATCTTCACCGGTTAACGTAGTCCATCGATTCTCGGTAGGATTAAATGACCAAGAGTCATTCCGATTACCGAGCGTTTGATCGTCATGTCCACCAAAGAGGAGATATTCATCGCTCATACTTCGATAAACCATTTGACTCCAAAAGCGGCCATCGGGAGCCTCTTCGAGCTCAGCGTGACCCCAAGTATCATTCGCTGGATTATAGAATACGAGGTCATTAAAATAAACTGCAGCGTTAGAGAAGGCGCTCTCATCGGCCCCGCCAAAGATCACGAGCCGGTCACGAGCCACGTCATAGATCATATTATGCCACATACGATCGAGTAAGTAATCAGGGGTATCGATCTCAGTCCATTCACTCGTCTCTAGGTCGAAGCGCCATAAATCATGCACAGCATCTGGGTTTAGAGCATTATTAGCGACATTTCCTCCATATACCCACAGCGACCGTCGAGTGGAATCGAAGGTGATGACTGAGTTATAGCGACCTGAGGGGCCTTCATTGATAGCCGGCACTTCTGTCCAAGTGCGTGTCTCCACATCGAAGCGCCATAGGTCATTAAAGAGTTGATAGGGGCCGCTATTGACGGCTCGAACTCTGCCTCCAAACATCCACACTGAACCTTCGCCATAGTCAGCGCTATGTCGGGCTCGCCCCTGAGGACCACCGCTTAATTCTACCCAAGGGCCACAGCCCTCTGCGAGCGGTCGATCATAGTATAACCAAGTACTAGACTCTCCCGTGTATGCAGGAAAACCACAGTTTTCAGGAACTGAGGTGTTGCCACCAAAGATCACTAGCACTCCATGCTCATCAACATAGGTGCCGGTGTGTTCGTTCATCGGAGGAGGAGGATCAAAACTTCCATCACACAAGTCAAGGGGGGCTTCACAGGGATTTAGAGTGTCACCGGCAGAGTCACCGGCAGAGTCACCGGCAGAGTCACCGGCAGAGTCACCGGCAGAGTCACCGGCAGAGTCACCGGCAGAGTCACCGGCAGAGTCACCGGCAGAGTCACCGGCAGAGTCACCGGCAGAGTCACCGGCAGAGTCACCGGCAGAGTCACCGGCAGAGTCACCGGCAGAGTCACCGGCAGAGTCACCGGCAGAGTCACCGGCAGAGTCATTAACCGGCTCATTGTTGTCATCGCAAGCTATGGCGAGACATACTATTAAAAAAAATGGCAACGTGTAAAAGCCGGTCAGTTTTTCTCGTAAACGATACACAGGCAACCTCCATAACATTGAATGATAGGCTGCATATTCTCATATTATCTACGAAGAAAAGTAACCTTTTTCAGCTGACCTTCGCTTCAGATCTTAGTTCTGCTGAATATGAGTTCTTTCGGCGCCTACGGGTCACGCGGTCTTTGCATTCGAGCTGTCGTAGCCACTCCCAGCCCCGTTTAGGGTCTATCTCTTGGTCTCCGGTCCGCTCTCGGACCCATTCGATGAGGAGAGGACCAGTCCATAGTTGACCTACAGATGGTGGAGCGCTGACCAACGCTTTCATCTCATCTCTTACCTGTGAAGAGAGTCTGAAAGGACGACCTGGGTTATCTTTCCGGTGGTCGCGCAATGCTTCAGGCCCGTCGTTATTATAGCGGCGAATGATGGTGTGTACCCAAGCTGGAGAATATCCAAGTTTTTCAGCTACTTTTCTTTGGGTCATTCCGGTCATTACGTACTTGATGACTCGGAGTTGCTGACGAGTGATCATATCGCGATTTCTACGAATTCTCTTGTTAATCTCATCAAGCGATAGATGAGGCTTTATTACAGTTTTCTTTGGCATCTTAATCCCACGTTTCACGCTGTGAGTTTGCAATAGCTAGGCAATAAGCCCGCATATCTTGAAGATGACAAATGGAGAAAAATGGTTGCTGAAAATTAACTTAAATCAATATTTTTTCGATCATTTCGATTCTCAGAGGTTCTCAGGAAGAGCAACAGGGGGGCTAAGTAACTTCATCCTAATGAGGGTCAGAAGGGGTTATCATGATTACAGGTACATCGAGTGCATCATCTGCCCAAATATCAGTGAGAGGGAGATACCGACCTCGCCATCGACCACTTTCATCCCATGCTGTCTCCACAGAGGCAGAGAGCTCTTCGAGGGTCAGCTGAGAGTCTGTGTCTCTCTTTACTAATAAAGATGTGAGTGATGAATAGATCTTTAGCATGAGCCCTCTCTCCCCCCGCGGGTCAAAGAGTGAACGAGCGGCAAGCGCCACCCGACCCATGGTGAGTCTAGGGTTAACCTCCACAACAGGATAAAGTCGCAGGGTATCTGAGTCTCTTGTGATCAATGCATCGACCCCAAAATATCCCCTATAGCCTACTCTTTGGAGAGAGGCACCCACGGTGGTGATCACTGAGCGGCCGATTCTTGTGAGTCGTCTTCGGTCCCTGCCATCATGGTTTAAAAAGCGCTTGATCTCTTGGTTGAGCCCAGAGCTCACCGGCCCAATATGAGCGCCTTGAAACTGTCCTTGTGCGTCTACAATCCCTAGAACTTCCCCATCATAACGAACCTCTTCGGTGGTCACTTGTCCGTGAAATGAAAGATCCGCGACTCTCTCTACAGCAGGCTCAGCGATGAGCCCCATCGTCAAGCTCCGCTTCATCCATCCTCGAGAGGGAGGATCAAGCTCTTGATGAGGATTGATAAATTTGAGTCCTCTACCAGCGCTCCCGAGGAGACGCTTACAGACCCATTGGGAGTGAGATGCGTCCTTCATCTCTTGTAGGCAGCGATCAAGTGACTCTTCCAGTGAGCTATTCTCATCGACACGCCAATATTTAACCTCTTTGGAGAGTGGGGCATACAGAGGGCAGCTCTCTTCTGATTGAGAGAGCGCTGACATAACCTCATCTCTTACAGCGATATCCCATCGCTTATTGAATAGCTCGGCGATATTATCAAGCTCATCATCACTAGGTGGAGAGAGACCACTGGAGAGGATCGAGGGCAGGAGTGAAGAGAGCGTTGTGTGAGCGACATGGCTCCAACCCCAAGGACGAAGACCTCCTAGCCGTTTACTTTCTAAGGAGGCTAGATCAACGCTCCACTCAGGGTTTAACCCTCTAGCCTTCATCACTAGGCTTTGAAATCGCTCAGAGGGGGAGCCTAAGGGCGTATATATAATATCTCCTCGAGTACACATCCAGGCGAGCGCTGGGGTGAAAGCTCGGTGTATATCTCGTCGCAATGACCTTCGCTTAGCACGGCGACGTGGGCTCTGATCTTTAGGGAACTCACCTCGTTGAACCCCTACATCATAGAGTTCTCCCTCTACATCAAAATTGCCGTGCCAAACGATCGGAGGCCTGCCGGTAGATCCACCCCAGAGCTTTAAAGTTTGTATATAGTCCTCTGAGAAGCCGGCTGCCCGCCTCCCTTGGTCTGAGAAGACCGGACCTCTCGCCCTACCGGGAGAGAGAGGTGGCTCAAGTAGCTGACAGAAACTATCCCATTCAGGCTCGTTATTGGGCCGCCACCTCCTAAACCAATGAAGTCCTATCCCCACATGGCTGATCTCATCATGATAGATCAAGTCAAGCGCTGCCGCGCTCTCTTCATCACCGGCGGCTCGAAACAGCGGAGCGTAATGGCGAGTGAAGTCAATATTTGCTTGCTCAAAGACTAAGCTAAGTCTAGCGTTAAATGACTCTATATTTGGAGCGGCGGCGACACAGCGCCAAAAGTAATCAGAGACAGGTTCCTCACCGAGCTCAAGGCCGAGATCGACGATCCGCTCAGTGTATAAACGAAAATGTCTTTGTTCATCGATTAGTACTTGAGCGAGACCTCGGCGAAAAGCTTTGGGGGCCTCAGGGAAGCGTAGGAGGGCTAGCGCCATCAGCTCGAGTGAGATGAGCTCATGGTGGGCAAATGTGTGTAAAAGGCGGGCTCTAAAAAGTGGATCTTGGAGGTGATCGATGCTCGGCCTAAGCTCCCTCTTTTGGCGTTTGCGTGCTCCTAGCGTGTGCAGGGTTAACGTCCCCTCTCTTGCTGGAGTATTAGGGAGGCTGTGTAGCGCTTGGCTTTGGCGACGATCGCTGAGTGCACTAGGAGATCGTAATTTGTCTTCAATAGAGGGGCTAAAGAGAACCCTAGTAGCGAAGTCGCAGATCTCTTCGGTAGAGCTCTGTGTACTGTCAGTCATCTACATTACATCCCTATATATTTCATCTGTGAAACTTTTGGTAAAGGGGAGGTTATGTACCCACCGATCACCGACACCTCTATGTGGATCAACTCAGTCCTATTCAGCGGGCTGAGGAAGGTGCATATTCCACTGTCCCGCCTTTCTTGGCTCGAATTTCAGCTTCACGGTCTTGTTCGGCGATTACATCGATTGGCTCTTTAGGAGGATCGAAGATGAGGTGTAGAAACTTTGAATCAGTTTTCTTACGGTAACGCGATGGAGTCCTGAGACGGATGACTAATCGGACGAGATTTTTAGAGACTTGTCGGGCTTTGATCGAACGGACTACAGTGGGGAAGTAGCCTACATCGATCGTTCGGCCCTCGTTACGGGTGTGTAATCGGGCATTAGGGAAGTCTATGATCACTGTTTTGGGGCCGCTCTCAGCTACTTCAAATAAAGGAGGAGCGTCAGTTTGAACGAAAACTCTAGCTCGCTCCCTTCTATTCTGAAACCCAACCCAAACAATCCGCTGTAGACCCTCTTTGGGCTTAAGCTCTTTACCGGGAGCAAAGTTTTGTTCACCAGGTCTAACCCCCAGGTAAAGCCCCCTCGGTTTACTGAGCATCTCCTCCTCTTCAGTAGTCTGTGCGCTCGCTTGGGGTGAGGTTGATGAGGCGAGCTGAGCTATGAACAAGACACAACAGCTCACCGTGAGCCTAAAGGCCATGTTAAGGGAGCAGTCTCGAGGAGTCGCTTGTCTCTGATTCATGACTTCAACCTCTATCTAGAAAATGAAAACACATGTTCAATGATCTCTTCTCTTAATCGATGAAGAGCTACTTCATTTTTTATATGTCAACAAGTGATGATGAGCAACAATGAAGCACATTCTACCCCATTCGTGATATGGATCTAAACTTATTTCTCGAGTCTTTAATGATGGTGCATAACATGAAAACAGAACCCAAAAGCGCCCTCCCTACGAGAGTTTATTGTCTTGATGTCGCTCGTGGCCTAGCCTCGATCATCGTTATCTTATGGCACTGGCAGCACTTTTTCTTTGACCACCAAGGGCGGCTCCCAGAAGACTTTCAGAGGAGCTCATTACCTGGTTATGAATGGCTGAGTCTGATTTATAACCACATCAGTATCCTCTCCATTTATTTCTTTTTTACTCTGTCAGGCTTTGTTTTTTTTTGGCTCTATCGAGACGCGATCTCGAGTCGAACATGCTCATTAAGAACGTTTGTTATCGCTAGAATAGCTCGTTTGTATCCACTACATGTGGTCTCTCTCGTTCTCGTCGCGATACTTCAGTATTTATATTTGCGCCAAAATCACTCCTACTTTGTGATCATTCATAATGACTGGTATCACTTCCTATTACAGCTTCCCCTCGCCTCATTTTGGGGTTTTCAGGACGGGTTCTCATTCAATGGACCCATTTGGAGTGTCTCCGTCGAGATCTTACTTTATGGACTATTTTTTGCGCTCAGCTTAATGCGGGGTGTGACCTCCGGACGACTCCCCATTGTACTCTTGGGCCTTATTGCTCTTCGCACCTTTGGTGATCAGGCGCTCGCTACTTTGGATCTTTACACACTCTGCGCTGCCTTAGAATGCTTTTTTATTGGGGGGCTCACTTATGATATTTCGGAGTTTTGTCTCTCAAGATCGCTCAAAATTGAACCCCCATTGATCGCTGTCACCTTCGCTCTATGGTTAGCACTTGGGCTATATCCACCATTCAGCGAAAACCTCAATGCTCACTATGACCTGATCGCTCGTACGCTGTCTCCCCTGACTATCCTGACTTTGGTTATGATCGAGTCAAAGGGCATGGTTTCTTTTAAATCTTTAGCGTGGCTTGGCGAGATCACCTATTCGGTATATCTATTGCACTTCCCTCTTCAAATTGTGTGTTTGTTGATCTCGAATGCCTTGGGAGTTGAGCGCTCTATCTACTCATCTTTGTGGACTCTGAGCTCTTTTATCTTCGTGACTGTGATTCTGTCATATATTGTTTATCATCGCTTTGAAGAACCTTGGCGGCGAAAACTTAGAGATAATCTATCAAGCTCAACACTGCGTTGATTAACACTGCGTTGAACACAACGAGAGCTACATGTCACGATGAGACTCTGCTACTCTCTAAAAGGATTGGAGAAGCGCAAGTCATCACTGACGCTTTCATCGGTGAGAGTGTGGAGGAAGGCCTCAAGAGCTCTCTTGTCTGCCTCAGAGAGGTTCAAGCGCTGTGGAGCTCCACCACGTCCTTGGCGAAGTCGCGGGTCAAGGTTTGGATGAGCTTGGACACCATCGCTGTAGTGATTGATTACATCGCGGAGTGTAGTGAGTGAGCCATCGTGCATGTAAGGAGCGGTGAGTCCGACTTGACGTAAACTAGGAGCCTTAAACTTACCGTTATCTTGAGGACGTCCGGTCACCGCGCCTACTCCTAAGTCTTCTGTGTCGCCTCGCCCATCAGTGAGGCCAATATTCGCCGCTCCATTGACAAAGAAGATAGAGGTAGGGCGGGGAGCGCCAGGGCCTACTCGAGGAGGAGCGAGGTGGCAACCGGCGCAGCCAGCACCCCCATTTTGTACAGGAGCAAAGAAGAGCTGTTTTCCACGGTTCTCTTCTGGAGTGAAGTTAGTGAAAGGACGGGCTGGGTTTCCACCATTTGAGCTTAAGCCTGCATCATAGGGGGAGTCATGAGAGACGATTGAGCGGACAAAATTACTGAGCGCTAGGGAAACTCGCTCTGAGCTGATTTGGGGGTCTCCAAAGGCTAAGGTGAAGAGAGGCTGATAGTAATCATTCTCTTGAAGCTCAGCGACGAGCTCATCAAGGGTCAGACCCATCTCCACCGAATCTTGAATGGGTCCGAGCACTTGATGCTCAAGAGTGAGCGCGCGCTCATCCCAGAACATGGCACCGCTAGGGTAATATCGAACATTAATGAGTGACATAGAATGTCTGCCAGTTAACTCTTCGGCGAAGCCCTCTGAGAGCCTTTGAGGATCGGAGAAGCCTCGCTCTTGCTGATGGCAAGATGAGCATGATACCGTTTGGTTTTGTGAGAGAGCGGGATCATAGAAGAGAACCCGACCGAGAGTTGCTCGATGGTCATCATCAAGATTATCGATCGGTGTGTTATCCACGATCGCTGCCTCATTAAGGAAGTGATCACTCGCCCCTTGAATCGAGTACTGATGGGGAGAGCTAGGGAGATCTAAGACCTCTTGAATTCGCGGATCTGAATAGCTGACAGGATCCTCAACGACCGGATCTTCAACGACGGGATCCTCAACGACAGGATCCTCAACGACGGGATCCTCAACAACAGGATCCTCAACGACCGGATCTTCAACGACAGGATCCTCAACGACCGGATCTTCAACGACAGGATCTTCAACGATAGGATCTTCAACAACAGGCTGACGTGGAGGGGCTCGTCTATCTCTCCTCCTTCGTAGCTCAGACTCTTGAGCTTCAAGAGTTGATACGACGCTTAACTCTTCGTTGTTCTCTTGCTCAAGCGCCTCAAGAGACTCATCGCAGCCCACGCTGAGGATGAAGATAGAGGTGAGCATAGTGAGAGTTGTTCGCGCTTTGGATCTGTGGGGTCTATTCTCTGATGATGTCATGTGGAGTCTCCCGCTGAGGTGATTAGAATGAGTGTGCAATTCACACCTCTACAGATACGGGATAAAATTGGTTTTGATGAGATGACGAACTTGTCACACGGGTGGGGTGACAGTGATGACACCTGCAAGTAGACCTATTGTTAGAGCGATAGGTCTCTGTCAAGATACAAAGCTGTTCCTTCGGTAAGTACTCAAATAATTTGGTTATTTATTACAACGATGTGGCTGATTCATGTGTTTAGCTTTCAGCTCTAGATCAAGTAATCACTGACAGTGCTCTCAAATAGGCAAGCGTTCAACTTGTGTATCCAACATCAACCCCATTTTTTCATCAACTGTTATATAGCTAGATCGATCAGATCGTCTGCAGAAGAGAGATCAGATTGATTACTTGATTCGTGTTCTATTCATCTAGAATCACGTGACCTTTGGCTCTCCACATCTTTATAGAGCTCTAAAGAACCTTGGGATCAAAGTCAGCTTAAATACCGTCGCAGCACGAATGCGTGAGATGTGTCTCGTAGCGCTTGGGAAGAGACTTAGTCGTCTTAAACTTGAAGAGGTGCGTAGATCCATCAATAAGTATATGCACTGGTATAACTCAGAGCGCTTCCCTTCAACGCTCAACTACTTGACTTCGATTAACTTTGAGAGCCATCTTAGACCTCATCAATCTCATCAACCTCAGACCTAGCACTGCTACCCGAAAAAATTGGGGGAGCTAACTCTTTTCAACCATAGACATTGGGACTCTTACTTTTGTTAAACGTAGATAAGATCGGTAAGAAGCCAAGTCTGAGTGTAGGAGGAACACGAGCTCGCTTCTACCTCCAATAAAGCCTGAGTAGCCTCGTCTTAATTCAAGGACTATTGCCAGAGATATAGACTTGGCCAAGGACGCCATCTCCAATACTGTCACGTAGGGAGATCGCCCGCGCGTTTGGCAAACTCTGGTTATTTCGGACAGAAAGGTTTCCACCGACGTCCTGAACACCCAAAAGACCATTGAAGTTGCGAAGAGACCGGTTTCCATTGATGCTAAGGTTACTTGTTACCTCTCGGAGTCCTTGTAATCCATTAATGCTCTGCAAAGATGAATTGGAATTGAAGAGAGCATGACCTTCAATCATATCGAGAGCATCTAAGCCTTCGATCGATCTCAAACTACGATTCCCGGTTACCTCAAAATGGCTTGTAAGCCGCGGGAGATTATTGAAACCGGAAATAGAAGCTAGGGAGCTGTTATCTTTGATTAGGAATGCATCGCCTACCCAAACAAGGCTACTGAGAGCGCCAATATTTCTTAAGGTTCTGTTACCTTCGAGTAATATCTGATGACCGATCGCCTCTAAAGCAGATAGACCTGCCATATTGGCGAGTGAACTTTCTTCGATGACTCGGAGATCTTCACCGATCCAACTTAATGAGCTTAAGGCATCGAAGTTTCTTAATGAGTTATTAAAACTCACGATGAGGTTTTCTCCAATGAGCCTTAAATTATTAAGCCCAGTCAAGTTCATCAATGTTGTGTTACGCGAGATCTTAACATCACCTCTCACTTCACATAAACACTCAAGACCGGCGAGACTTGTGAGGCTTGTTTGGTTGACGATGAGATCTTCGCTGATAATACTGTAACCATTATCGCAGAACCCTCGGACCTGCCCCGAATTTTTTGGGCTGAATGTTCCCTCGTATACTGTGCCACCACATGTGGGAGGTGCGGGAAGTTCATGCTGATCTCTCATCAAGTGAGCCTCTAACAGCTTCACGCCACCTAAGCCGTCAGCTAAGGCGACGAGCTCGCCCTTCATCGCGACAGCATTCGCGCTCCCGCGGTCACCAGGGGTATCAAATTGAGCAAGTAGCTCTGTCTCTTGTCCTTCTTGGATGTCCAAGACAACGAGCCCCTCTTGGCCATTTGCTAGGAGAGCAAAGCGTCCTTCTGATTCAACAACTCCTGCATTCGCATTTCCTTCTGTAGTGACCACGTCCATCTCTGCAAGCGAACCGTTGGCGAGAGAGAAGGTTAAAAGTCCTCGCTCGTCCGCGCTAAGATGAAAACGATCTCCAGTCCTAAATCCCCAAGATGGGGCGCCGACAGTGAGTCCATTTAACGGTAAAGTAACGATATTCGATCCATCATCTATGCCAATTGTCATAGGACCTTGGTCATCTTCGCTTGTGAGATCTGACCAAGGAATACGGATCAAAGAGGCATTAGGACCTCCGGTAACTAGGAGCACCTCATCATCGGAGAGCATCTCGACATATCGAGCATCACTTAGGGGATAGAAGAATACCATTTCAGGAGTGCTAGGGTCTTGAAGATTAACACCTATAACCCCTCCGTCATCACCTGTCGTCACGAGTGCGTAATCGTCATGAATCGTGACCATAGTTGCTTGGTTTGAGTAAAGGTCTATGGACGAAAGCATCGTCGGAGGACCCTGTACGTCAAAGATTTTAAGGCTCGCCGCTTCATCAGCAGTACCGCTCGCCACAACCAAGTAACGATCTCTATATATTCTGATCCGGTTCAGATCAGCGTTTTCCATCAATACCTCATACTCTAGAACAGGCGTTGAGGGATTTGTAACGTCAATCACCTGAAGAACACCAAGGTGAGGGTCGCCCTTAAAGTTATAACTCACAAGAAGCAGGTCTCCATTGAAGAGGACGTCTGTAGCCTGCACGATCTCTCCATTAACAGAAGGAGCAGAAGCTTGAGCGATCGCCTCTAAGGAGAAACCATCTGCGATAAGGCGGCCTGTGCCTTCTTCAATAAGCTCGAATTGAGCGGTTTGTGTGGAGACCTCAATCTTTTCGAGAGGTTCACCACGCTTGACGATTGTGAGTTCTCCGCCATCTTGACAACCAAGAAGACCCGCCAATACGAGTAATATAAAGAAACTTAAGGGCCGCAAATGGGTAAGAAAAGAACGGTAGGTTTGATACATATATTTATCCTCAAAAACCCCACTAATGCGTACAACTGATGAGTGTATGGTTTTACCGCATCTTATATTTAAACATTTAGATATTTTGTAATTTTATCATTTTGATAAATGAAAACAAAACAAAGTTATAGAGCTTAGAATTTGAAGACCATTTCGAAGATTGAGAATGATCGTTGAATCAGAGAGATGAATGCAGAGAGCATCAAGTGAGATTACTATAGTTGGTTAAAGATTGATCATGTGGTCTTTAAGAACACGTTTTATAGTGATTTTATACTTCAGGTATCCATTGGGGCAATGTGGCTGAGTCGTGTGTTTACCTCTCATGTTTTATCATATATTATTCAATAGAGCTATGCGCCAACGCTTGAAAACGGTGGAGCTCCACACTCTATGACTAATGATAAAATACTAGGGTACATATGTTAGTTTCATCGTATCGATTATTTCTTGACCTAGATGGTGTATTGGCCAATTTTGATCTAGGAATGTATCAGATCACAGGTTCTTACCCTCACCAGCTAAAAGTCAATAAGCTATGGCAGGCTGCGGCTAGAGCCGATGGTTTTTTTGAGTATCTTCCTTGGATGCCTGAAGGCAAGAAACTTTGGGAAAGTACGAAGAAGTTTAATCCCACAATCCTCACAGGTCTGCCTAGAGG
Organism: uncultured bacterium; assembly: GCA_943788935.1. GTDB lineage: Bacteria > Myxococcota_A > Bradymonadia > UBA7976 > VGTA01 > CAKZRU01. Next base: position 48,054 of record CALSSE010000010.1, read on the forward strand.
TCAATGGGCAGAACCTCAAAAAAGGTCGTGGTGTGCTCGTGAGCTTGGATCTGATGTTCCGGTCATCACGTGTATGGCTCAGGAGAAAATAAAGTTCGCTTGTTCCGTATTAAAGCCAGGTGAAATACCGGTATTAGTGGATGATCGTTCTAAACATAAATCGGTGTGGGAAGATAAAGGAGGCGTCTTCATTGTACATCAATCCGTGTCTGAGTCTTTGCACCAGCTAAGCCGCTTAGGTTTTGAGATCACCGAAAATCTAAACGGACAATAGCAGAGGTCTTGTAAAGGTCTCAGAGTCGTAGAGGCCTCAGAGGACAATGAAAACAACCCTTCTCACCAGTCTAACTTGCTTCTCAAGACTTCAAACATTAGATGCTCTATGGATCATAGATCAAACAAGCTCTTGGTGACCCGCTGTTACGTCTGCTCAAGGAGTTCTCAAGATTATAATCAAGCGGTTCAGCTAGCGGCTTAAGTAGACGCCTAAGAAGCAAGTGTGTCCGAAGAGTCTCTGTTCAATGGACAAAAGCCGAGAACCTCCAGATTAGGATGAGCAATAATATCCTCTACAGTGACCTTCAGATCATTTTCCTCCCTTTCACTGAGAGCTCCATTGATAACTCTACTTAACCCGTGAAGCAACTTTAGACTAACTAACCTTAACAGAGCCTCTTCTTCTACTCATTTCGCTCAGCTCAGCTAAGGTCCTCACCACTATCTAACCACAGGTAACCTTTGACGTCGCCATGACTTCGCCGGACGTACTGGGCGAAAACCTATATAGTATGAGTCGTTTAGTCGACTATAGTTGTCTGTTATAATGAGTGTCAACCTTCTACCGCTTTGATTAAAGCTATCAGGCAAACCTCTGCTACTATGATTGAGACCAATGACCCTTTGATTTTGTTGGCCTGTGCTCTCATTCGTCCACTCGCTGACATTACCAAATAGATCGGTTAAACCAAGAGCATTATCTCCCCTAGGATAGGAGTAGACCGAAGAGGTCCCCTCTCCCCTGCATGAGTGAATCAAATGCCATTGGATATTAACATACGCTAACTTTGTGTCGCCAAGCTCGCAATCAGGGATCTCGGGGTCGTGTTCATATCTCTGTCCACCGTCAGTGGCGGCATAGGCCCACTGAGCAGTAGAGGGGAGCGTCCCTCCCACCCATTCAGCAAAACGACTCGACTCAGCATAGTTAGTGTTCACTGGATGATGACGCTTTTCCGCGAGATGATTAGGTCCTCCTATCCCTGTACAATAACCAGCCTGTATACAGCTCACATATTGTTGGACTGTCACTTCCGATCTACTAATCTCAAAGTCAGAGACCGCCACTTCCTCTCCCGAAGGGAGTAATACACTCCCTCCTTCAACATACACCCAGTCAATCTCCCCTTGTTGTAAGTTGACCAAACTTCTCGCTTCCCAAGTACAGTCTTCTTGACAATAGGGTTGACCATCACATTCTTCATTAAGCTCGATCCATTCTTCATTGTTATTCGATCGATATAGGTAATTGAGCTGAGTCACTCCATCGCCACATCGTGGGGTTTGACATGCGTGGCAACCATCGAGGATATCGACATCACCTCCGTCATCACAGGCTTCATATCCGGGCTCACCCTCAACAATGTCAGCACGAACAACACCATCGCCACAGCGAGCGATATGGCATCCATAACAGTCATCGGTCGGGTTATCATTGGCGTCATCACACTCCTCACCTAACTCTAGCTGGACTACCCCATCACCGCAGCTCTCTATCTCACAGCGTCGACTACATCCATCACCATCTTCACGATTACCATCATCGCAGTGCTCGCCAAGAGCTAGCCAGCCATCACCACAGCTCTCAACTTGGCAATGGTCATCACAGCCATCGCCTGCGATTCGATTACCGTCATCACAGCTCTCCTGCCCATCGATAATTCGATTTCCACACATCAACCGACACTGATCATCACAGCCGTCTCCCTCAGTCCCCTCTCCATTGTCACACTCTTCACCGAGATGAACTTGAAGATTTCCATCTCCACAGTCCTCTAAGTGACACTCACCATCACAGCCGTCACCTGGTAAACGATCACCATCATCGCAGGCCTCACCCGAGTCGAGAATACCATTACCACAGATCTCTGTAATACATTGAGCGCTACATCAATCACCGCTCATCAGGTTGCCATCATCACAGAGCTCGGTCCGATCAACGACACCGTTTCCACAGAGCGTAAAGCAGTATGCATCACAACCGTCGCCGTCGAGTCGATTTCCATCATCACACTCTTCTCCCAAATGAGGCTGCCTGACCCCGTTGCCGCAGTACTCTTGTTGACATTGAGCATCACAGCCATCGCCCTCTTCAGTGTTCCCGTCATCACAGCGTTCCCCATACGCTTCATCGGTCACACCATCACCGCACTCGACATAAACAGATTGGCATTGACTCGTGCAGAGCTGACATGAAGTCTGACCTTCGGAGCAGCTCAAAGGAGGCGACTCTCCTTCATCACATTCCTCAGCGGCCAAGAGATCAACCACTCCATCTCCACAGCGGGAGATTTGCCCCTCTACTATACGACAAGTGGCATCACAGACCATACACCTAACCTGCCCGTAGTCACAGGCCTCAAGAAGCGTATTGCCATCATCACACTCCTCTCCTCGCTGTGGGTTGAAGATGCCATTACCACACTGATCATTAGCTCTATTTTCACTCGTCACATTAATCGGGATCATGGGTCTGAATCCAACAAAAGAGGCTGCTGAATATAACTCACCTGCATTAACTTGAGTGATACTAAATCTTTGCTTATGTTGGAGAGTGATACGCTAAAGGTCCTCTTGATATCCTCCTTTGATCTGATAATAAGAGAGACCTTTAGCGACTCTAGATCCGCCTTGGCTGACCGATGTTTGACCAAGATGATCATAATGATCATAGCCGACTCTCCATTCGCTCTGCGTCATCTCAAAGAGATTACCGACCATATCGCATAGGCCTTGGTTGGTTCTGTCAAAGAAATAGGAGCAAGGGAGAGAAGGATCATCCAGCCCACAGGCATGAGTGTTGGCTAGACAGGAGGTCTCTTCTATGGGCTGAAGCTCCGCTCCCCATGGGAAATCTTCATTAACCCCTCGACTCCGGGCAGCAAATTCCCACTCTAGTTCACTGGGGAGTCTTCCTCCTACCCATTCAGCATAGGCTGTCATCACCTGATAAGGCACTCCTCGAACAGCATAACTTTCACCTTCTTGGAGTCGGTCAGCCCAAGATACCCGCTGTGATCTATCTGTTCCGGCGTCCCAAGATTCACAAGGCCCCCTATCAATACACGCTCTCATTTGGCCGATAGTGACCTCAGTCTTAGCCATATAGAAGCCGCGAATATAATAATCTCTCTGAGGCGTCAGAGCGCTCTCCCAAGCAAACCCTGAGTGGGGATCAAGCTCACCAATGGGCTTACCAATTTGGATAGGCCCTCCCTCGATGAGTATCCAATCGATGTCAGGACATCCAACCTCCGCGCAGGGCTTGAGCTGACAGGAGTCATTGCACCCCGCCTCGGTCGAATCACAGGCCTCACCGATATCACGCCTGCCATTACCACAATACTCCACGAGGCATAGATGACATCCATCTCCCGCTTGATCGTTACCATCTTCGCATTCTTCACCTAAATGAGTCTGAATCAGACCGTCTCCACATGTATCTCGAGCGCACTCCTCATCGCAGCCATCACCATTGATAAGGTTGCCATCATCACAGGCCTCTCCATTATCGAGCCGACCATTGCCGCACTCTTCAGCGAGACACTCTGAGTCACATCCATCACCAGGCGATTGATTCCCATCATCACACTCCTCAGAGGCATCCCTAAAGCCATTGCCACACTCGAGCTGACAGAGAGCATCACAGCCATCACCAAAGAAGAGATTCCCATCATCACAGCGCTCCCCTGCTTGTCGTACTCCATTGCCACAGACCTTGGGTCGACACTCGCTGTCACAGCCATCGGCGTTTGCGAGATTTCCATCATCACACTCTTCTCCCGCGCCCTCTTGTACGAGACCATTACCGCAGAACTCCAAGCGACATTGAGCGTCACATCCATCCCCATCGTCGAGGTTACGGTCATCACACTCTTCGTTCAGACCCAAAGAGCCATCTCCACACGTAAGGTGACAGAGATCGCAGCCATCGAGTGGATCGCTATTACCGTCGTCACACTCTTCCCCTCCCCACTGTTGAATCACTCCATTTCCGCATTCTTCTATTCTGCAGAGGTCATCACACCCATCAGAGCGATCGGTGTTTCCATCATCACAGGTCTCAAACAATGACTGTAACTCACCATCACCACAGTAGGTTGCCGTCAGCGTTCTCGGCTGACACCCAGCGTCACATACAGAACAAGTGCTCCCTCGCGCTCCATAGCAAGACTCCGTCTCTGTGTTGCCATCATCACAGCCTTCGAGCCCTTCATCGATCACTCCATCGCCACACCGAGAGGTCAGCCCCGCGACCTCTTGGCAGTCTTCATTACACACCGTACAGTTTTCTTGGTTGTAGGGGCAGCGGAGATTAATGGGTAAGCCAGAGTCACACACTTCTCCTTCTTCGCCCTGTATGATTTGGTCTCCACAATAAGGCGCATTGATCTGAAGTCGCTGACAGTCTGCATCACAGATTAGGCAGGTATAGTTGCTGAGACCATAAGGGCATGCCTCAGTGAGAGTGTTACCGTCATCACAGGTCTCAAAGGGGAGATTGACCGCCCCATCTCCACAGCTCATGGTTAACCCAGGACGAATACGACAATCGGCATCACAGACCTCACACTCACTCATCTCATAGGGGCAAAACTCATTCAGCTCTCCTCCCTCATCGCACTCTGATTAAGCCATAACCGCAAAATCGGGCTGTCCCCTCAATGAGTCTACAGGTCGCGTCACAGACAACACACGCTGGATCACCATAACGGCACAGCTCGGTAACCGTGCCTCCATCATCACACTCTTCTCCCGCTTCGAGAACGCTGTTACCGCACTCGGTTTGCACACAGACCGCTGCGCCTTCATCGATCCCACAAATAAAACGCTGTGGACAGGTTTCATCTCGCCAAGTCACTCCGCGATTGCAACGCTGAAGCGTTGAGCCATCACAGCGGGTATCATTGGCCACGCATATTAATGGGGTGCAGCTGTGTTCGTTCTCGAGAAGGGCGCAGCGACTCCCCTCCTCACAGCGCTCTATGATCTCCCAAGAGCGACCGATATCATCACATCGTAAGGTCGCCTCCTCTCCTTCTCCGCAGCTAGTAGAGTCCGGGACACAGAGACGTGGCACACAGCGCGTCTCAGTAAAGTTCACCTCCTCGCAGTTCTCCTCTCCTGCACACATCACCTGATCCCACATACCGCTCTGATCTCAAAATTCTCTAACTCGACCATTGCAGCGAGCGCTGCCGGGTACGCAACGATCCTCTAGCGCACAGCTCTCGTCACAATACAGAACATCATCATCGACTCGATCAACAGGACACTCGCCGCAGACTCCTAAAAGAGTGGGCTCACAGCGATCACCGACTCCATCACCGAGGCCAGCATTATCGCTGTCACGTTGATCGGGATTATATACCTTAAGGCAATTATCGACCTCGTTTAAGACTCCATCATTATCGATATCTTCGTCACAAGCATCGCCTAGGTCATCACCTAAACTAGGTCCTCCTGGTTGACCCAACATGTGTTGATCGGTGTTCTCTTGTCCACTATTGATAACCGCTGGACAGTTATCGGTCTGATCCGGAATGCCATCTCGATCTTGATCAGCGTCTAGATCTACAATACACCGTCTCTGTACACAGGTGAGTCCTAGCTCACAATCACTGTTCACTTGGCACTCGATCACGGTACAGCGTTGAGTAGAGAGGTCACAGAAGCTCATCGAAGGACAGGCATCATCAGTGCGGCACTCACAGACCCCTCCTTCACACTGTTCGACGATGATCTGATCGGTCCCGATCGGTGCACAGAGCCCACTTACACATCGGCTTCCAATGGAGCAATCACTGTTCACAACACAGCTCATCGTGATCTCCTTGGTGGTCAGCGGCTCATTGCAAGCGATGCAGTGTAATATAAGAGCGCTGTAGAGGGCCAAGGACAGCTTATTTATCGCTTATTTACTCTCACGTTACCTCTCGGTTGTTGACGATGAACAAGTCTCTAGCTTACTCATATATTTTTCAGCCTAAGGTATCAATATATTGTATATAAAGATTGATCAGAAATACTGATTATCACAGTCATTTAAGTTGCATCGGTAATTTTCTAGACAAATCTCCAGAACCTCAAAGCCACGGCCGGTTTGATTACATTTGTCAATGCGTTCACCTTCGGTACTACACACAATACAAACCGGTATGCAGACACGAATATCGCGGCGTGTTTCTTGCACATTGATCAATACAATTTTTATCGCCTATACACAGGACTTCATCCCATTCCCCAAGTTGATTACAGATCTCTCGTGTAATGATATTACAGCGCTCGTGACCAAGTACACATTGCAAGTTGTGGTTTTCTTGCCTCATCTGTGGCATCGATGTCATAACATTAGGGAATAAAATGTATCTCTGATGAGAGCTCGAGAGCGATCAAAAATATGGTTAGATAGGCTCAAACTCTCTGAATGTGATTTAAAACACCTCATGTGACGTCACATAATTAAAAATGGCATATATCCTGCATTGAGGTTGTTTTAATATTTTACAAAGGAGCTATTATGTGCCTCTCTCTTCGCTCAAATTCCTTATCAATCTTATTGATGTTGAGTCTCTGTGTATCCTGTGCGGATGTTGGTATGATGGGTGATCAAGACTTAGGGTCTTCAAAGATCTTTGGTGGATCAGCTGAGGGTGGTGAGATCTCTGCGTTGCTCCTCGATGGTAATGGTTATACCTGTACCGGCACTCTCATTGCGCCTAGAGTAGTACTCACTGCAGCTCATTGTATCACCAATTTATCTCAGGATGGGCGGCAAATAGAGACTAGTCCACCTCGTAGTGCTAGCGCATTTCGGGGGAGAGATCTCATAGCACGTACTGAAGTCATTGGTTATGTCTTTCATCAAGATTGGAATGAGTCTATAGGTACAGGCTATGACATCGCCCTTCTATATTTAGCCGATGAGCTTAACATCACGCCCACCTCGCTAGACACTGTACCCGCCGAACAGCGAGTGGGTCAAGTTGGTAAAGTCGTAGGTTTTGGACGCACAGAAACAGGAGGAGGCGATAAAAACTCAGTGGCGCTGAGAATCGAAAAGTATCAGCATCGACAATTAACTCTCGTGTCACCCGACCAACAGAGTCGAGCTTCATGTCAGGGCGATTCAGGAGGCCCTCTCTTCATTGGAGAGGGGGCTCAAAAAGTAGTGTCAGGTATCACTTCACACGGACCAACTGACTGTAGTCAAAACCTCAGCATCAATACAGCTGTTTACCCTTTCCTCTCCTGGATTCGAGAGAATCTCGACAGGCCTACTACCGGAGTTACTCAAAAAGATAAATACTTTGGTCCGATGTCTTGTTCTGAGTATTGGTCATGTAATAGACAGTGCGACCTGGACGACAAGTATTGTTTTGTGATGTGCGCAGAAGAGACGAGCTATGAGGGTCAGGTTCTCATGGGTGAGTTTTCCCAATGCGTGCGACAAGCAGGGTGTCAGGATGAAACTTGCTTTCGGGACTCTTGTCCTAGCTATGCGAGTCAATGTATACCAAGCGCTGATCCTAATCCCAATCCCAATCCTAATCCTAATCCTAATCCTAATCCTAATCCTAATCCTAATCCTAATCCTAACCCAAACCCAAACCCAAACCCAAACCCAAACCCAAACCCTGGGGTTATTGGATCAGATGATTGTGAAGAGATCTTTTGGTGCTCTAATGATTGTGATCTCAATCCAAACTGTATCCAGTCATGTCAGCAGGAAGGGACTCGTCAAGCACAACAAGAGTTTGAGCCGCTGTTATCTTGTCTCATGAGTGCGCCTTGTGATCAGGATGATTACGAGTGCTTTGAGCAGAGCTGTGCTTCGCAACTCTCGATCTGCATGCCGGAGACCTATGGTTATCAAGGCAACGCCAACTCTACGAGCTGCCTTGATATTTGGTCTTGTATATTGACTTGTCCATCGGGGAATCCTAGCTGTACCGATCAGTGCATAGAGTCAGCGAGTGTTTTTGCCCAAGAGGTATTTTCACATGTTGATCAATGTGCGGAGAGCGCGAACTGTCAAAATATGTCATGTGTCTACGCAAACTGTTACATCTCTATCGCAGACTGCCTTGCGAACTAATAATAATAAGTTAAACAGTCATTATCGTAGTCGTTTAAAAAAGGTATACACTAGAAACAGGGTATCAGCCTACTAAACAAGGTATCAGAGTATTATTTAACGCATCTAAAACTTCAGCTTCGATCTCAACACATCTGCAGCTCTGCAAACAGTTCTATTATCCTAAGTTGTCAAGCTCAAGCTCTAACTTAATCAAACTGTATACTCCTCTGTAGTTAAACGACGGCTCAATATCTCAGAAATGCTTCGACATACGCTGACCTAAGTCATAAAAGCAGCTCATAGTCATCCCTATAAATCAGTGGGCAGGTCTGCTTAAGTTATTGAAAACAAGTAGCTTTGGTTTATGCACCAGGGCCGGTCTCCTTAGGTGTGAGAAAGTACTCAACAGAGACTTTAAATATTGATTCAAAAAGGCTTGCGTGAGAACATTCAGTGACTTTAGGTACTATAACACTAGGGTATCTCTGTGATATCAGCGACCCAAAGTTGATCGGCCTCAGCTGCCCGAAACTCTCTCTCAACTAAGTCCGGAGCAGGTCTCACCTTTGGATCTCGGATCGTTGTCCGCCACTTCTTTCGACGCGTTACCCCACAGATCCCTACTTCCCTCATCAACCTCGCGACACGCTTCTTACCAACCTTAATACCGTTCGTTTTCAGCTCTGTGTGGATACGAGGTGCCCCATAAATCCCTCTTGTCTCTCGATGAATCCGGAGAATGTGATCGATCAGCTGGTGGTCTCTGCGCTCACGATCGCTCTCTCCTCGCTTCAGCCATTTGTAGTAGCCTGTGCGAGAGAGTTTGAGCACCTCACACATTATTTTCACTGTGTGGTCAGCCCGATTCGCCTTCACAAATTTGAACCCTTCTTGCGGTTCGATGTGGTCTCCATGGCGAACCAGGCTGCCGCTTTTCCCAGGATCTCTCGCTCTTCTCTGAGACGAGCATTCTCTGCTTCACAGTGAAGCAGATTTCATTATTTTGTCTCTTATAAAACCTATAACATTTGGAAAGTTGGCTTTATGTCTCACTATTGTATGTTTAGCGTTTACGTCTATTGCAAAACCTACCCTTCATTCCGATGCATTAGATTTCAAGGATAAGAGTTCCCCTACAAAAATAAAAACTGCTGTGCAGATAAGCAACAAGTCTGTCAACAGACCATCGGAGTCTGATCTAATCTCGGCTAACAACCCTTCTATTATTTCATGCGACTCTAACAATGCTAAAATTAAGCCTGTTAAGTCTGGACGTGCTAGATCTAAAAAGGAGAAGTTTTCCTCACTACTCGTTACACCGGGTAATCAGTGGACCTATGTTCAATTTGAAGGACATCATGATGATATTGGCAAACTGGAGCAGTATACATACACTATAACAGACGCAAAAGTATTTGGGCGATATACGGTAGCTATTGTGAAACTTAGCGATCAGCATCAAAGAAGTATCCTCAGTTATTATAGAATCTTAAAAGGCAACCGAGTATGTGAGTCATCTCAGTTGTCTGATTATTTAACCTGGGGAAAAAACGCCCAGACTCCCATAAAGTCTTGGAGAGATATGTCATCCAAGTGGATTCGGCATGAATATAACCAAGGAAGCTGTTGGGAAGTTCCCAAATCTAGACATCTCAACGAAGTATCTTGTGTGGTCTTGGTGCATAAGTTCAGAGCTCAATGTCTTCAGTTAGTTAATCAAGGATGTCCGTTGGTTTATACATTACGTAACCTGCACATATCCAGGTCGACTTAGAGATCGAAATTGATTCAGAATATTGCATGCTAAAAAAGACTCCACATGTCGTGAGGTCGCTCCTCTCGCAATGAGTTGATCACCAAGCAATGTTTTGGCAAACTGTACTACTGAACTAGCCGCTAATTCAAACGACTAGAATCAATGAATAAAACCTGGGGAATACATGAGCCTGCTACCTTGGTAAGACCTCGTTGATCTTGGTAGCCTACTATCATTGATGATGCTTAACCCTTTAACTTGCATCATAATTTATCTGAAAACTGTTAAAGCAATACCATAATGTCTAGAAATAGTTATATTTATTGTGTAAGTAATAAAATAAATGAATTAATTATGTTAATGAAAGAATAATAATGAATCAGTATTTTTCGGTTACCCTATTGGTGTTGATGAGTGTTGCTTGTGAAGATGAGTCGGCGAATAATGAAGAGTCGTTTGCTTGGGGTGAAGTAACAATGATTAATGGAGAGGTACCTCCAGGCGAGTTATCACCTCTTCGAGATGTGACGACTTCATTAGATACCATAGATACTGATGGTAATCGCTTGGTCATTACTAGAGGTGTACGAGAAGCAGGAACTCGAGTGGGTATACATGTCCATAAGTATGGTGGTCATACTTGTGTATTATCGGGTGTGATTACCGATTTTATTGAAGGCATGGAACCTAAAGAATTTCCCGCAGGGACTTGCTATTACATGCCACCTAACACTATCATGTCTGCGGCTAATTTGGGCGATGAACCCGCAATTTTATTAGATACCTTTATCTTGCCTCCCGGTGAGTCAATGATCACCATTTTAGAACCAGGCTGGGGTGATGTTAGTAACTAAACATACAATATATCGAGAACTCTAGACTCAGCCTACAAAAAGTATCCATGCTGTATGCTCTTATGAAGTTAAACAACGAATTGATATATCAAAAAGGTTCCCACAGGCGCTGACCGTAAGTCATGAAGGCAACTCATACCATCCAAAGAGAGGAACGCCACCCTGGGGGAAACAAACCCTCACCTGCTCTTGGCACATAGTAAGAGCCTCTTTGATCGTAGCTGAAGTCTACTGGAACTTAGCTTTAAACTCAAAGTAAGCCTGCTTAAATGCCCTGAGGCGCTCGAGATATTTGGTTGGGTAGAGAGAGCGAGGGATTTTCTTCGTGAATTGGAGCTTATATACGTCTTGAGTGAGTACCCAACCCATACGCATTGACTAGCTTTGGCTTTGATCAAATGCCTCTCGAATCGATGCATCACAAAGCAGTTTAGCTCGTTGCCTATATCCCTTTTCTGATTGATCAGACCACATTGATCTAGGTGCAAGAATAACCATATGTTCCGGGTTTATTGACAACTTCTCTTTTCCCATGAGCTCGCTCTCGCGCACGAAATAGCATAGCCATATGTAACCAGTTTTACGCAAAAAAAAACGATTCGGCGAGCATCAACCTCAAGCTCCTATAAAACAGAGAGTGATTCGGCGAGCGCGTGGTCTTCAACGAAACGCAAATCCACAAGGGGGCTCTGCCCTTCTGTTTGATCATGTAATTTCTCAACTAAATAGCGTCTGCTACGAATATTCACCAAGTGCTGGAGCGAAGTTTCATGAGCGAGGTTTTATGAGTCTGGATTCGTTCTATTAGGGCTTTTTTATGCTCCCATCAGTCACTTATATAGCAGCGAGTCGATTTTTGAGAAGATGTTGAGCGCAGTTTGGCCTATCGGCTAGGCAGACTTATGTTGTTACAGTTCAGACACGACACAGGCGGTCATTTTCCAAGGAACTGAGCTCTGGGCACAGAGCGTGTTTCTAGAATATGCGCAGCGATCAAGTCATTCTCAAGCTCTAAGCGCTGATGTTTATGCCCTCGCCAATCGCCCTCATTCACCCAAGACAATTGAAGTCGATCTCGATGCACGAAGATTCTACCTTGTGGATCTTGAGGACGATTGACTTTGTTAATGTGTGCTTTTAGTCGGCTCTTTATTTTGCCTTCACCTATGTAGAGGAGCTCATGATCATTGACTGATTTGATACGATACAAGCCTGTTGATGCTTCTGATAGGTTGTCTATCCTACTGAAGTCAAACCACGGTGACCACTTGTGACCACACCATGTGGAGCTTGTAACATTGTCGTCCAATGAGCTCATTGGTGAAATTCCGTTGATGTGGCAAGAAAGTCGCTCTTCGGTTTTTTGTCCACGGGTCAACTTACCTAATGCTTTCAGCTTACTATTGTTGCCAGAAGGCATCTTGTAGCCTGTAGGCATCCTCCCAAAATTAAAGTCAGGTGACATACGATGCGCTTGACGATAAAGAAAGATCGCAAGAGCTTCCATGCCTTTTCGCCATTGCGGACTCACATCTAGAGAGCAAACGCTCACTTCTAGCTTTTCACCCATTTGACTTTGAACCCACAAAGCAGGGGCAGCAGTATGGGGATCTCTGTACGGCATTATGTCTTTGTAAACGCCTAACAGGTTACTCATACGTCCTCTAAGACCTCGACTGCTAGGCCCAGTTTGGCCGATATAGGATAGCGTCGATGAACCAACTTTCCGGATGCGATAAAGGCCCCCGACTTGATGAGGGATCGCCTCATTTCGACTCGCACCGTTGAGCGGGTACCAGGGGCCCCAAGTAAGCAAGTCTACTACACTCATACTACTCTCCCAATGAACATAAGCTAACATCCGTAAGGTTAACAATGGTCGTTTACCAAAGCTAGTTTACCAAAGCCACAATCGTTTCGTTTGAGAGACCACTGTCATAATCAATAAAAAAACAGGGATACAGAACGGATTCTCAAGCGATACCAAAGTTTATTACGAACAAGGGGGATAGATGTAAAGGGGGTTTGTCAGAACTCGTTGACTAACCTCAACCGGTATATGATAGGCGTATCTTGAGCGAGGAGATAATCTGATGATTGATGCGTGTCCGAAGTGTCAATCTACTGAGTTGAGTCTGCTTAAACGACAAAGAGCACAGGGTTATCTGTGCTTTAGATGCAAGAGGTTTCGCTGTCGCTTTAACGATCACAGCGATGCTATTTTTAACACCCTTGAGTATCCAACAGATATTGTTTTAATGGTGGTAAGATGAAGGCTAAGATAGTTTACGAAATCTCAGTGGGATGATGCTTGGAAGAAGATTCGAGATTACTCATGAAGCCGTGCGCTCGTGTGAAGAGAGACATTCGCCGTTGATCACTCAACACTTGAGAATAGAGTGTTGATATTTAAAAATAGTCTTTTCTGCTAAGAAGTGGGTATTTGTTCCAGTATGAGTTATACATATTGGCCATGAATCAGCGTAGACAGTTCAAATCACTTAAGCTCTGGGAATCACCATTAATTCCACATTTACCCGATGGTACACTACTAGGCACATATCGGTGTAATTCCGGGTCGTAAAGAGCCCCTTCAATGAACTTATCTCAAAAGACAGGTGTGTGTTAACGTACATGCTCAACATCGTAACTTCAAGGGGGATTGATCAATGGCAGGTCGATTTGAAGGCTTAACAGACATACAATGGAAGGTTCTTGAACCCCTCTTGGCAGATAATCGCCGAGTCTTTGGTCGTCCCAGAGTATCGAAGCGGCTCGTTCTCAACTCGATTTTTTACATACTCATCACCGGCTCTCGGTGGTGTGACTTACCTCAAGGTTCTCAATGGGCGAGTCGTGCTACAGCGCATCGTTGGCTTGGGGTTTGGAGTGAAAATGGTACGTTGCAACGAGCGATTAACGGCATGCTCGCGATAGGAGAGCTTAACCAGATGATCGATTGGAGCGCTGCTAGCATAGATGGCAGCTTTTCCCCCCGGTAAAGGCGGCGGAGAGGGCGTTGAATACGGGTACAAAGGCAAGGGAGTTACGATCCACTCAGTTGTAGATGCTCAGGGTATGCCGTTAGCGGTCTCAGTGACGGCTGCCAATGAGAGCGAACGTGATCAAACGATCAAGATGTTGGATGGTATTGAGATCCAAACAGGTCGCCGTGGACGTCCAAAGACTCGTCCAAAACAACTCGCAGCAGACAAGGGATATGACAGTAAGCAGCTCCGTCGGAAGCTCAGGTCGAGAGGTGTTCGTCCCGAGATACCTCATCGCGTCTGGCCTAACCGTCGTAAAACGCGTGGTCGTAAACTCAAGCGATCAGTCGCTCGCTTCGTTGTTGAGCGTACATTTGCTTGGTACCAGCGTAAATTTAGACGTTTAAGTGTACGTTGGGAGCGAAAGCCAAACTACTTTGAAGCCTTCCTATCTCTAGCGTTTCTCTATATTTGGCTAGAGAAGGTTGTAGGTTGAGTTTTGAGATAGGTTCACATAGGAGCTTGCAAGTTGACGTGATGTATGCCTTCGCTCTTTTGGACTTAGGAGAGAAGAGATGTGTCTGAATTGATCAGTATATGAGTTCTAAGCGGCTATTTTATTTGGCTTTGATAGCTATTGTTTGACTTAAGTTAGCTTAGTATTTCTTAGATTAATTAAATTAATCTAAATTAAACCTTGTTAACTTTTCAAAGCCTCGTTAGCCCTCGAAAACTGCCATTAATCGCGTCTTGTGAGAACACCTTCAAGTACGTATGGTTGGGGAGCAGTAATTAATTTCAATCACTTACGACTAAGACAGAGGAAGTTACTCATGCGCTCTAAATATTTGCCGTTCACGCTCATTTGCCTCATTTTCACAGTGCTTTCGGCGTGTACGGGTCAGCAAGGTCCTACGGGCATAGACGGTGCGCAAGGCGAGACAGGCGCTCAAGGCACAGAAGGCAGTACAGGTACGGTCGGTCCGGTTGGCCCGGCGGGAGAAAATGGCGCTGACGCCGAGCCTTGCCGTTCGGTCCAAAACGAAGATGACTCTTACACCGTCAGCTGTCCGGATTCCGAGCCCGTCACGATCCAATCAGGCGAACAAGGTCCTCAAGGCGAAGATGGCGCGCAAGGTCCGCAAGGCGAAGATGGCGCGCAAGGTCCGCAAGGTACAACGGGTCATGCCCTACTTGTTCGGTCCACGCCGGTAGAGCCAAGTGCCGAAGCGGACAACGGCGTTGACGGCTGCACTGAGGGTGGTCGATTTGTTGAAACCGGTGCAGATGATGGCTTAACCGATGACGGCGTAGCAGCGGGCGTCGCGAGCGATGGTGTCTTAGACAATGGCGAAGTAGACGCCAGTTTCTATGCCTGTTTACCACGAGACGGCGGCACTTTCTCTATCACCGGTGAACTCGCCCCTGGGGCATCCTTAACCCTTGAGCACAACTTAGCCAACCCAGCACTCACGGCTTACTACCTCTCCGAAGGTCTGCCCAAACCACTTGAGCAATATGCACTCAATCATTCTAATCAGATTGGAGAGACCAAAGACATTTCTGACGGTTGGACACTCAATGATGATGAAGACTTTTTTAGAGCATGGCGAAGACCCGATGGTCACTTTGGGCTTTTTTACCAGATTAACGAGACGGATGAAAATACCAGTTGGATCCGCTTAAAGATCATCTCAACTGAAGGCGAAGACATTCAACCCGCAACGGTATTCGAAGGCGTAACAGACGAACTTAACAGTGAACTCAATTGGAATGAACACATTACAGCTACCGGTTTCGGTGATAATCTAACTGTGGTCGTCCATACCGTTGAATCGGAAGATGGAACACTCAATCTGTATGCTACACTTCTTGACGCACAGCTCGCATTTTCTAGTCGTATTCTCATCACCGATAAGCTCATTGCGACCGATGATGAAAATCAGTTCGATGTCGCGGGACTAAGCGATGGCTTCGTAGTTGGGTACACACAGAGTACTTCATGTCCCTTAGGACCAGATGTGTTTAGCCAGCAGATACAGAGATTCAATGCCAATGGAGATGCGCAAGGTACCCCGATTATCCTTACCGAGAACTTGTCCACTGACACGGTGACAGACCAATGGGAAATGCCAAATTCAAAACGGATATTTTTGACGGCAAACCCAGATGATTCACTCGTCGCGATCTACGAGCGAGACAGCATCAACACGCCCCAAGAAACGCTAGCAACCTTCATTGATGTAAATGGTGAAGCAAATTCTCCGGTCCGTTTATCCGGATCCTATGTATACGACCGCCCCTGTGTCGCCACAGCACCCAACGGTAGCATGCTCATTCAATTCGAAATCGGAGGTCCGGATGCTGCGGCGTATGCTCTCATGGATGCCCAGGGTAATCTAATCAAGAGCCCACGTCGATTCACAGAGCATGAACCGGCGGAGATGACCTGTGTTGCATTTCCAGACAATTCCTTTGGCATGTACATGCATGAAGACGAAAGTCTTACGTTGATGAGCTACTTCGTATCAACGAATGGCACTATCGACCCAATCGCCGTTAGCACACCAAATACACAGTACCCGGTAGGTTACGAAACACCCTATGCCTTCGTACTCAATCAGCATGAAGTACTTTATCTGTACCCAACATACACATCGCACTTCAATGGACACTTAGGTGCAATGATGCGACTTACTCGTGGCTATATTGGACTGAGTGCGCTCGATTCACGCCAGATTCAAGCGACAAATCACGGTACTCAAACAGTTACAGTTAGCTTAACGGCCATCGGCACAACCGAGCTACCTGAACCTAATGGGGACATGAACAATGATGAGGCGCCTGAAGACACAGATGAAGACACAGATGATCAATCAGACGCCAATAATGATCCACCTCAAAATAACGATGATGACTCTGAATCCGATAATTCAGTCCCCGCGGCCCACCGCTTATGCGCTGACGACTCCGTCTTTGGAGATGGTCAGGTCGAATCATTCGAAGCCTGCGACGATGGCAATCGAATCGAATTTGATGGCTGCTCAAATGTGGGAGGAATCGAAGAGGGATGGACGTGCAACAGCACCGAGCCGTCGGTCTGTACAGTGCTTGAGGGCTATCTGCTACACCTAACCGGTACAGACCTACAAGCTACCGTGGACAATGCCATCGCCATCAATCAGCAAAATAGCGGTGCAGTACATACCATTATCGTGCAAGCGGGCACTTACGTGAGCCAAGCTGAGCAAATCCTAGATTTGAAGGCAGCACATTTCACATTCTTGGGTCAAGTGGATGCAGATGGGGCATCGCTGTCGATACTTGATGGTCAAGGGACTCGACCGCTCGTGGTTGCGCGCATGAATCAAGCCGATGGCGTTACACTGTTTAAAAACCTCACGTTTATTAATGGCAACTCCGTCGATGAAGGCGGGGCGATTGATTGGACCGGTATTGATGGTCACAAAGAACTTCAGATTGACGGCTGTCGCTTTGTTGGCAACTCCGCAGCTCAAAGTGGCGGTGCCGTTAATTCCAAAGGTTTGACAGTAATTCAAAACAGTCATTTTGAGGAGAATATCTCACGGCAGAGCTACGGCGGTGCGTTTTGCTCAGATGAAACCCGATTCGGCACCTCGATTACGGGCTCTACATTTGTTCGAAACGGTGCGGGTAATAGCGGTGGGGCAGTGGCGATCAGGTGGGATGATGAAGACGAAAACACACCGGCAATGCCCATAACTAATTGTCTCTTTCAAAATAATGGTACGTCTTCAACTCCACTTGCACCGGTCACGTTTAACGGCGGTGCGATCTACTTCTACATTGCAAGTGGCGCTCTGACTGACTGTCGATTCGAAAATAATCAGGCACAAGGCAATGGTGGTGCTCTCTTTGGAGAAGAGTATTCATATACAAGTGACCTTCGTGGCATCTACACCGGTAATTCGGCGGGGCTTGATGGTGGTGCAGTCTATGCAAATTACGACACTCACTTTCAGTTAACCGACACTCAAATTACCGACAATCAGGCAGGCGGTATTGCCGCAGGGATTTTTGCAGACGATGCGTTTACTGGAAACAACATTACCGTTTCCAACAATCATGCAAGCGAAGTTACCTCAGACGAAAACTGGTGGGGATCCACAGCTGGCATCGTCTTCAATAGCAACAGTGAGAGCGCCATCAAAAGACTCGACGACTCGGTCATATGTGGCAATGACGTCAATGGCTCTGCAACCGCGATCAATCAACTTAGGTATCTTCTCAACCGAAACTTACTCAGTGATAATGGGACCAATGTAGTCAGTGCGACTTGCGAATCTATTCCGGAACCAAGCAACGATCCAAACAATCCATGTGGCGGTTGCGTGGTCAGTGATGCCTCCAATATCGGGATGGCATGGAGCGCTCAAAGTGGCGAGACCTGCTATACACTCGCTACTGCCCAAGCTGCAATTGCGGATAATGAATGGTGCTGCGGCGACTTTATTAATCAAGCCATGATCGATGATCCGAATAGCTGCTTTGTCGCGCCAGGTTCTGGAGGTTTTAGGTGCTATGCCGACACCTTAAATACACCGTGCGTGATTCAATGAGTCCAGCAATGAATCCACAGTGTTGTCGGCTGACATCTGAAAAGGTGACTTCAAACTATGAGAAGATGCAATCCAAACATGGTATGGAGACTCAAATGACTGAAGTTGACCCGTTTTAGGTGACACGCCTCCCAAATAAGGAGACACTGTTACCATGAGAAGAAAACGATACACCGAAGCCTTTAAAAAGCAGCTGATCGCGCTTGTCGCTCAAGGGCGAACACCTGAGCAGCTCTCACGTGAGTACGAGCCTACAGCACAGACAATTCGCAACTGGGTCAAAGAGGCTCAGAAGTTTCAACCAGCCTCAGAACTGGAGAAAGATCGACGTATTCAGGAGCTTGAAGCAGAGAATGCTCGTCTCAGAGAAGAGCGAGAAATTCTGGGAAAAGCAGCAGCCTGGTTCGCCATGGAGACCACATCGAACCGCAAGAAGGGTTCAAATTCGTGAACGCGAATCGGGCTGACCATACAGTGAAGATGATGTGCAAAGTGCTGAAACTCTCTCGAACAGGCTATTACAAGTGGCTGAAGCGAGGAGAGAGTGAGCGTGAGCGCAGAGACCGCGAGTTAATTGATCAAATCCTTCTGATTCATCGAGATACGAGAGGGATCTATGGTGCACCCCGTATCCACACAGAGCTGAGAACGAACGGTATTAAGGTTGGTAAGAAGCGTGTCGCGAGGTTGATGAGGGAAGTGGGGATCTGTGGGGTGACACGCCGAAAAAAGTGACGGACGACGATCCGAGATCCAAAGGCGAGACCTGCTCCGGACTTGGTTGAGCGAGAGTTTCGGGCAGCTGAGGCCGGTCAACTTTGGGTCGCCGATATCACAGAGATACCAACTCGATCCTCTAAGCTCTATTTGGCTGCTATAATCGATGTTTGGAGCAGGAAAGTTGTGGGGTGGTCCATGTCACCAAGGATGCCCGCAGAGCTCGTAGTTGAAGCCCTAGAGATGGCTATGGAGCGGCGTGGATATCCACGCGGAGTGATCCATCACTCCGATCAAGGTAGTCAATATACGAGTCAACTGTTTAAGGAGCGATGTGATAGGCTCCAAGTGCAGATCTCGATGGGTTCAGTGGTAGACTGCTATGACAATGCGATGGCGGAGAGCTTCTTCGCTACTATTGAGTGTGAGCTGCTCGATATTGTTCAACCATTTAAATGTCATGTAGAGGCTGAAACTGCCGTCTTTGAGTATATTGAAGGCTTCTACAATACTCGTCGAAGACACAGCCGGCTTAATCATCTCTCGCCTGTACAATTCGAAATGACTATGGCAGGCTAACTATAAACCTCGTGTCACCCAAAACGAGTCAGCTTCACACCTCTCCTAGACTAAGCCCAAAAGAGCGAAGGCATACATCACATCAACATGTAAGCTCCTATGTGGTTAAACAGCAGACTCTAGTGGCGATAGGGCTCCGACAAACGCGAGTTGACCTCATACAGCAGATTAGAACGAACAGCCACCGAAGAGCGGAACGCCACCCTCTGGGAAGCGAACGCAGATGTTTTCAATCCCATTCGCGATTGCCTCTCTCAAGGTCGCCGAGGCTTCCTGAAACTGCGCCTTAAATGCGTAATACGCTTCCTTGAACGCCTTCAGCCGCTCAATACACTTTGTCCGGCAAAGAGGACGTGAGCTGCGCTTGGTGAATCGGGCTTTGTAGGTCTCTTGAGCCATCACCTTGGCCATCCCCATGGCCGGCTTCTCTCTGTTAGCTAACACCTCTTCAATCGCTGTGTCACAAAGTCTCTGACATCGCGCTCGGTGCTCCTCTTCGCTGTCATCGCACCACATTGGTGGTATGATATGGAAATAAATGTATTTGACTCTCATGGGAGACTCACTTGTCATCAACATAAACCTCTTTATTCAGAGGTTTTGTTTTGGAGGATAAATGAAAAACTTAAGTTTTGTTGTGCTCATTATGATTTTTCTAGGGATTAGTAATCCAGAGAGAGAAGCGCATATCAACACTCTAAAAAATGAACTATTTAAAGATCAAACCCATAGCGAAGATATGGTGGAGGCGATCGGACAAGGTTTTGCTAGAGTTTTAGGCGGTAATTTATTGGGGTTATTGTTAGAGGGAGCAGAATATCGTGATTATCTATGTTTTTCCCTGCTGGTGATTGAGCGTAAGGGTGATGACAGTCTGCTCACTATGGGGGTACTCGGTCAAGTTATCGTGCTCTTTGATAAAGATAAAACGTCAAAGTAAAGAATGTGAATGTAAGATTTTTTGATGACCATAGTGAGATCAGTGAGTGCAGGGGCAGAGATCAGTGAGTGCAGAGGCAGAGATCAGTGAGTGCAGGGGCAGAGAAGTTATTTTTACCTAATAGAGTCGGCGTCTTATCTTTTACACTCTGAGGGCGTTGATGCATAAGTATAACGAATGATATAGGTCGAGAGGTAAACACGTGACTCAGCTACATCAAGGCCTTGCTGCATAAGTTATAGCTATTTATTTACGGTTGGTTAAGCAAGGTTACCCGTTGACTTATACTTCATGTAACCAGCTCTCATCGAGGTCGACCTAACCAGCGAAAGTGATGGTGTTGTCGCACAAAAAGTAGAATCAAATACTTACACACCTCCCCTCCCTCCCCTCCCTCTTCTCCTTCATTGAACCGGTTCTGATTTTGGTCTTCCCGTCATTGTAAACAGATTCAAAATATTGCACGCGAGTATGGATTCAATCTGTCGGGAGTCTTCATCTCTTGCTTTCAGTTCATCTCCAATGATTTGTTTGTATCTGTAAAATGAGTTTTCAACGCGACTCTGTCGGTAATAATAGGAAGCTCGCCGCTAGTTATAAATTCTATTGGATTCAATATCTTTAATATGTTGATTCCTCTGTCTTAAGGTAGGGTCTTCATTTACAGAGATAATGGCGTTCGATCTCGGAGGAATAACTATATCTTCTCCATTTATACGACTATGTACTGATTTATATACACCGATTTCATCATAACCACCATCAGCCGTAAATGAATTGATCCGAGATATCACCTTTATTAAATATTGTGAGATCTCCTCTTAATCTTAAAGATCGATCATACTCACTCCAATTGCGAACTTTGTACTTCTTCCTTTACTTTGGATGGCGTTTTCTCTTGTGTACTTCAGCCATCAGCCTCTCCATGAAATCTATTGAGACAATAACACTTGAGATCTAAAATGAGTGGAGTGAAAATATTTGTGCACCAATCCCGTTTATCAGTCTATTTCTTATGAAAGATTCTGCATAAACTGATCAATTTAACCGTGCCGTGAATGCTCTATCAAGCGCCGACTTGAAGAATGCTATACTTTGGAGTTAACCTCTCTTAAGGCCCTCTCAGCGATGAGCACCCGCGCAGGGTGGAGCTTTGAGGGTCACGTCGCCATCAGCGGCGTTGTATTCACTAGGTGTCAGGCATTTCATCTGCAAAGCGTGAACGGGTCCTGCGAGCTCATCAGCGAGACAGGCATATACCAAGCGTTGTCTTTGTAACGATCGCTGTCCTTCAAACGCTTCTGCGATGATAATGAGACGAAAGTGACTGTCAGTCGCTGGACCCGCATGTCTCTTAGAGTCATTATCAACCCGCAGTCGTGAAGGCGTAAAAGTCTCGATAATTTTGTTTTTAATTTTGTCTTGAGTAGTCATAGGTACCTCGCTCTCAAGTCGATGATATCAAACTTTGAGTGTATAGATTCGGCGTGATCATACCTCAGTTGTCCCTCTTCATAAACCTCTTCTGACCCCTCTCCTGAAGCATTGATGTAAATATCTTAAAGCTATCCTAAAATAAGATGTAGTTATTTGTGCAATTGCATATGTGTCTTTGGGGTGATTTGATTTGGGGCTCCAAAACATGAGACTAAAAATTCTGCACTTAACATCAAGGTCTACGGATACAGATACGTGGACACCCCTCATCACCAGTTTGCGGATCACAGTTATCGTCTGGATCACTTCGACAATCCATGCCAAAAGGACAGATGTTGTTGAGGTCTTCTGAATCACATCTCAACACAGAACACTCGCCTTGTCGTAAAATCGACATGCCAAATGCTTCTGCCTGACATACGTTAGCGTATGTACGTCCATCACAACCACACACGGGCTCTGAGACTTGTGCACAGGTCGAGTCGCCTAGAGGAGTGCACGATCCACTATCATTTAGCCCACAGAGTGATGTCTCTTCAAAACGGCAGTATGTATCATTGGGGCAAAATCCACGACGATTATCGTCATCTCCACAGTCGGCGCCAACTTGAGACTCGCGAAATCTGTCTGGATCACACCCTTCCCAAGATTCGTAGCAGCCAGCGTAGCAACCATCAACAATGAAATAGCCAATAGACCCCGCTTCGCATTGTGGAGGTATATCAAGGCAAACGAGAGGTTGATCGTCAAGATTACAGTAAAAATCTTGATCATCACACACTCCATCTTGGTCAGTATCATTCTGACATCCGTCTACAATGCACTCACCATCATACTGCACCGAAACTCCCGCTGTGAAAGCGAGGCAGTCATTGCTATACGTGACGCCGTCGCAACCGCACACTGGTGCTGCGAGTCTGATACACTCTCTCTCGAGAGGTTCACAGATGCCGGGTAAGTTCATCGAGCCACATTGAGATTCCGCAGGATGATTACAAAAACTACCTTCTGGGCATTCTTCGGTGCCACGTACACCACAGAACTGTGGCGTCTCGGTCGGCTGACATTCATAACCAGACCTGCAATCTGATGTACATGCCCATTCGCCTTGATCACATGTACATGTTGAGGGGAAGCATCCATCGACTGCGACACACTCCATGCCTGCATCGCAACCTGTATCAAGACAAATCAATGAAGGGTTTGGCGTGGCGCATTCTGAGTCAGCGCTGTCACCAGTTATTGGTGTTGGCGAGTCGCTAGAAGACCCACTTGTACCCGCTACAGGAGTGTCATTCAGGGATGATTGCGCATCGTCGCCTTGCATACCCTCTTCACCTGCAGAGGAGTTGATGACACCAACGCCCATCTCATCTCCTGAAGTCATGACATCTCTTTGCTCTCGATCTGAGCTCGGTAGCTGTTGATTGACCATGCAACCTGTCACAATCCAAAGGATAGAGAGCGCGAGAACATGAGCTTTACAATCAAAACTGAACGTTTTGATCTCATCATCAATAATACTTAGCATGAGCGATACCTTCTTAATTAAACATAAATGTTGGGTGCATAAGGCACATTTATGGTTATCATCGTTGGTTATGTAATCACTGACTCTCCAAACTTTAACGACGATTCAAGCTCTTTGAAAGCATGAATAATGCCATACCTTGTAGATATATAAGTTAAGCACATGTACATCATGTTAGGTCATTTTGGGCTTCGAGTCAGGGTCTGATGAATTTAACACCTTAAGTACAGTGAACTGAAGTTAACGGCGTTAGTGCAGAAGTCAACGGACGAGTATAATGTAAGTGCTGAAGGGTGAGGACTGCTCACATTTTACCATCAACAAGTACCGTATAAAGAGCAGAAGGACGTTTTAATCTCACCATTAGGTCTGATTTGAAGAGCCCATATTGATTCATGGGCTCACTCAATCTCTTGGCCTAAAATCCATTGGACTAAGTACTCACTGAATCGATCGTTGAGCGCGGGCGAATGTCGACCTTGGTCAATCGTCCATAACCCAGTGACTGTACCTTGATCACATTGAGTCCATGCGAGACGCTTCGTCTCAGCGCCATCGATGGTAAAGTCTAGATCGAGATCGCTCTGTGTCACCGAGTCACCAACACAGCGGTTACGTTGAGTCCAACGCTGTACCGACTCTACCGCGCCAGAATAACCTGCATGGGCTTCGGCGGGGTTATCCATACATCCAGCATTAAACAATGTAGCAGCCTACTTCTCAACACATCAACCCAACAGCTTCGAGCCTAAAACATCGCCAACTATTCACAAATCTATCCTATCCTAAACAATGTAAACAATGTAGCAGCCTACTTCTCAAACAATGTAATGCGACTTTGTAATGCGACCTTGTAAACCTTGTAAATACTGTATCTGAAGACTATTGCACTAACGAAGACGACTAGCTCGATTCACACCCTAAGGGATTCGACGCACCTAAGACTTTTATTGACTCTTATTCAACCAGCGCTGGCTCAGCGACATTAACATTGTCTTCAATGTGTTTTGTCTCTGCACTGCTTGAGTTCCAAAAAAGCCATGCACCAATGGCAAGACCTAAAACGACGATGACATAGGGAATATACTCTATTTTATCTCGTTTATAATACGCTTTATTATCGACCAGTAACCGATCACGATGTTCAATCGCATCATCCTTATCTCGGATCATCCACGCGACCCCTGTGCTTGTCGGGTCTTGAAAAAGTTCAAGTGAACTTTGTTCGATTGTACGATTGAAGCGATCATATAGTTTTTGTGACTGAGAGCTTTCCACAGGAGATGCCTCTGCCAGGCCATCTTTAAGCTCATTGGTCTTATTGGTAGCAGGTACTTGGTCTGCCGGTACTTGGTCTGATGCTTGTTCTAAAGACGTTATTACGGATTGATCATCAGGCTGTCTGTCCAATGACTCTTTTGGGCGAGGTGAAACCGTAGAATTTTGAACAGGTTGAGTCACATTTTCATCGTCAATAACTTGTTGAGTTAATGACTGTGATGACTCACTATCAGATTTGTCCTCATGTAATGCCTGAGAATCTTTTTCACCTTGAATACTTGCTCTTATGGACTCTGCTTCGGGTAGGTCAGCCAATGACTGTTTGACCTCGCTGGAGCTTGAGGTGAAAGCGATTGTTTTAAAGAGATCATCGCTCATAGCGTGTATATCCTCACATTAATTTATTTTATTCGAGTTAGAGCTCAATATACTTTTTTTGCGGTTCGCACACTAATGAGACATGACTGTAAAGTGAAAACCTTGAAGAAAATAGCAAGGTATCAACTCTATGTACAGATCATATCCTATACGAGCAAACAATGTAGCAGCCTATTTCTCAAGATATCGCCAGCTGTTGGGCAAATAATATGCTTTGCTGAAGGTTACTCAGTGTTCAGATGACTCAGTCTAAAGTACATTCAACAGCAATCATCATACCAAATAGATCATGTCTTGAGTCACGCTCTTCTTCGGAGAGTAACTCTTCATCTTCGCTGCCCATACACATCCCCTCAGCGATCACTACATCTTCACTCATATTGGGACTTGATAGCATCAAAACACCAGATGATACACGCATCTCCATATCATCATCTTGACTCACGAGGTCGATTGTAGGTGCTTCACTTCCATCAAAACGAATCCCCAAGACATCATTAGCGAGTACGTCGGGGAGATCATCTTCTTCGTCTACAAAAGCGTCCCAAACATGTTCTATGTTAAGGGCAATGTGTAGGTTTAGTAGGGGAGTGACCTGAACTTTTAGACCTCCACCATCGCTACCAGTGAGACGAAGATTGATTTGGCGATCATGGTCAGCATTTAAATCAACTCCTATGATTTGATCATCTTCAACGCTTACTGACATGGTTTCATCACCTAGTGAAGCACCTTCCACCTCTAGAATATCATCTTTAAAGTCAAAGCGAAGATGACCGGTAATGGCCTTTAAAAACACCTGAAGTTGACCAGAGACAACCGGTGGTTCTTCTGCGGGTTCTACAATCTCTTCACACCATGAGCGATGGTCACATACCGCATTGTACTCTTCTGTGTAGCATTGAGATGAACGACAGACGCGATCTTCCGTTCCACAGATTTCTTCTGGTACAGCATCCATACACGCTGTAAATGCTTCGGAAACGATTCTTACCTCACCATCTACTTGTTCTGCACAGCTTGTTCGACAAGCCGCTATATCTTCTGAATTATAGCAGCTAGATATGCAATCGTCTCGATAGCGTCTACAAGCTTCAGCACTTTCAGAGTTATCATAACATTCTGTTCTTCTCTCTTCCTCATCATCGTGCAAGAGATTGACCATTTCTTGCCAAGGGAAAGCGAGTTCAATGGTGTCAATGTCTAGGGAACCTTCAATGACTTCATTGGGACCATTCAGACTCAGTTCTCCTGGGTTTATTGAGGCTGCATAGCTGAAAGCGAGTGACTCTGACTCTTCAGATTGAATCATCACATCTTCAAGGACTGCAAATCGAAGCGCAAAATGGTCCTCTTCTATTCTTCTTGCTTCAGCGGCAATTAAACCATCCATGGTGTCGGGTAGTTCCAAATCTTCTTCGTCGACAAATAGTCTAATTGCCGATTTCACAAAGGGAAGGGGAATAAAACCAGCAATCAAGTCATCGTGAATTTGTACCTGAAGCTCTGAGGCAGGCATCTCACCGACCCTCATGGATAAGTTGAGTTTTCTCTCTCCAATGGCACTGGCTTCAATGGTGATAGGGTTATCATTTATACGACGTAAACAATCAGTATACTCTCGGAGACGATCATCTTCATCTTCATCTTCATCTTCATCTTCATCTTCAGTGCATATTCTTTCTGCAGCTGGAGTGTAAGTGATCAGGTCTCCGGTTTCATTAAGACTCGCTTCAGCTTCATTCAACATATCTTCGGTTAAGATCTCGATGAGAGTGTCTCGAACTTCGGAAAGATCAACTTCGAGATCATCTCCTTCTTCCTCTTCCTCTTCCTCGTTGCCGTCGTCATTGTCGTCGTCGTCGTCGCCTGACAGGAGGTCAATGACATTCTCTATGATGGTAGAGTCTTCAATCATCTTGAGAGCTGATTCTATTTCATCAATGTGTTGGGTGAGGTTATCTCGGAGTCCATTGACAACCATGTCATGGGTAATCGCTACTCGTTCTCCATCTGGTGTACCAATCGGTATAGTCATTGACTCACCCGCCTCCGACTCACCCGCCTCTGACTCACCCGCCTCTGACTCACCCGCCTCCGACTCACCCGCCTCTGACTCACCCGCCTCTGACTCACCCGCCTCTGACTCACCCGCCTCTGACTCACCCGCCTCTGACTCACCCGCCTCTGACTCACCCGCCTCTGACTCACCCGCAGTGATAGGGTCATCTGATAATGAATCATCCTCTGAACAGGCTCCAAAGATGAGAATACTAGCCAAGAAACAGTGTAAATATCTGTGTGACATACTCTGTGCTCCGTGTTTAATTATTGATTAGAGTGATTAATGGTTAAAAGTCTTACGACAGAAGTTAAATCTTTCTTAAATATTACAGACGATAATTTTAAGTAAGATATGTGTCTAGTGAGTTATTCATGGCGAATATCGCAGTTTTTTTGCAGTTGCCTGCCTTGATGGTAAAGTGAAGAGGGGGATCGATCATCCTGTAAAGATTGATGAAATTTATCTTAGCTTAAATGATTGCATCTGCCCCGGGGGGGATGTTAATTTGACCAGAGTTGTTCATATGATCGTTTGCGGCTTCATATATACGACTTTGGTTAAATGGTTCTTTGCGTACTATTTATGCGAGATAGAGTGTTTTGGTTTTGGGCATTTAGCTCAAAATTAATCAGCCGGCAGATGGACTGTAAACAGCCCTTAGTTTGTCTAAGTGGTTCCTTAAACAGAAGTCGTACAGTAAGAGCTGTTTCAATGGCTAGATTTGAGTATAATTTAGCTCTATCCATCCTCTAATCTAGGTCGCTATTCCAAGATTAAATGACGTCTTCGGAAAGCCATAAAGTGAGATCACCACGATTGATTAAAGATCGCTCATATGACCACCAATACTGTATTTTTATTTCTTTCGGTACTTTGGATGTGTGTTCCGTTGATGTAGCTGAGTCATATTTTTATTCCTCAGCGCTCATCTCATATTATTCGATAGACTTATGCACCAGAACCACTCCAAACTCTTAGTTTTTATTGGTATTTTTACATCTGCCCCTTATCGTTTATGCCTCACATGGTCTACTATGACGCAAAGTTACTCTCAAAAGGAGTTAGGTGTAGTGCTGTTTAAAAATATGATCTGGATCTTTATTTATTTATTCATGTGTTGTCCTGTCGCAGCCCAAGAGCGAGCACTTGTTGATGCTGGTGAGCCCTTTGGTATGCTGACCTTGGTGGATGAGGTCATTATCGGTGACAATGAAGAGGCTCATGAATTCGTAGAAAGTGAGCCTGGCGTCAGTGAACTTCAGGACATTCTTGGGGTCCCAACTCGAGTCTTGCCTAATGTCGGCGGTGCACGCTTTGTAGGCTATCGACTGGGTGCAGGCCAAGGCTTAGTCGCCGGTCAAGCCTACGTTCTGAGCGTTGACTATCCTGAAGACGCATCTCGCACAGTTTTCGTGGTTAATCGGGGCGGTGAATATGCTCGTGGGTTTAGCACAGGCGCCGCGGTGGGTGATGCCATGCAGAATTACACCTATAATAATCCTGAGTCGATTCAGTACCCCTTAGCGGGTGAACATCGATCTTGGAAGACGTTATTCTTCCTCCATGAGCATTTCAATGGCCAGTTCCAACAAAACGGACCGACTGCGCGCTCCGAGACGCCCGATGACGGATTTATGGTCTATATAGCTCAGCAGGGCACTTGGCCACAGGATCAGGCGCAGCAGAGGCAGGCTCCTCTATCTCATGGGGCAGCGGTATCTCGAATTAGACTCTTCGCTGTTCCTGATGTTGACAACCTCACGGCGACGATCAATTATCCACCGGAAGGTCTGCCTCGCCGACATTTGTTCTGGCGAGAGGAGATGTCTGACGGCGCAGTCTCTGTATCTGGCGATAACCAAGCAGCTGTCACCAATGAAATCGATTGGTTATAAAGCCAAGTTAATGAAGTTTTTAGGCATGAATACCTACGCCAAAGATCTGCTCGAATTTGGCGCTAATCAAGGTTGGGACAGTGAGATCTATGGTGGCAACGACTGGGTGCATCAAAGTCGGAATCCACAACGATGGTCCAACATGCTCGAGATGATCGGTCGCTATGATTTCTATGTACTGCCGATGTATGAATATTGCGGAAGTAAAGGCGACCGAGGCCTTGGATACCAGATCCGCGCGCGCCCGCTGAGACGTGACCCGTACGCGGGCGGGTTACAAGGCGATAACACACCTTGTGATGGCTATACCCACATCTGGTGGGCTGAGCGATGTAATGTCGATGCAGCTGACCCAGATACGCTCGAAGACCTACGAAAGATATTGGACGCGACGATTGTACGTCACAAAGATCGTGTTCCCTTCCTCGGCGCATGGATGCGAGTGAGGCCTAGCTCCATTCCTGTAAGTTTCTCAGATTTCTCCCTGGAGATGTTCACCAATGAAATAACGCCACAGTCCATGCCTGTGACTCGACGTATGCTCATCGATGACTCTGCATTATATGACCGATATATCGAATGGTGGCTCGGAAAACGAAGAGCTCTTCTATGGGGCGCTCGAGACTTTCTCCGTGAGTCCCTAGGTGATGAGGCGCTGCTTTTATTCACGGCCTATTCCGAAGAGCCAGGACCAGGCGTGCCCGATGGAGTAGTCACCGATGATCTAGCGACATGGAGTGAGCTTGGGAGATCAGCAAGAGTTTGGGATGAGGTTGGTCAAAATGGAGGCTACCTTGACGCAGCGCTAGCTCCGAACTTCAATTGGGCAGATTACACTTGTAATGATCCAGAGAAGCAGCTCTACGAGTGGGAGCACTCAAGTCCTAGACCCGATCCCGCCAATGCGAGGGACATGGACGGCTTTCTGTTCACCTATCCCTTCAGCAGACTCTACACTACGAGCGAGCCTGCTGGCTTCGACGCATTTCGGGGCCCTGCTGGAGTCGCGATGCTGCGTCATTATAGCTTGAATGAAAACACCATGAGCGTAGCTAGGGAGGGAGCGAATCCTGAGTCACTTTTGGGCTATTTTGCCCATGACTTGGATCGAGCAGGCCCTTATTCAATGCTAGCCGAAGCTCGAGCCTTGGCTTATGGAGATCCACGATACATTGGATATCTAGCGAGCAATCGCTATAATCGTGGATTTCCTGAATATGTCCGAGCGTTCAATTCTGCATTCTTGTCTTTACCAGCAGTACCAAGCATGCTTTGGTCGGATGCCTCGTCGGCAACTGAAGTTGTCGTTCGCGCATACTCCACCGACTCTCATGGCACCTATCTCGCAGTTGTGAACACCGGTTTAAACTCGGTCGATGAGGTCACGATCACCGTGCCGAATAACAGTCGAGTCACCGATGCGGTGACAGGCAGTGAGCTTTTGGCCATGGGATCCTCTCTCAACCTCAACCTATATCCCGGTGAAGTTCGGGCCTTAGTCGTCAAAAACGCAGAAGCACCGCTGTTGGCTGATGGTGGTATGACCTCTGCGGATGATGGGAGCATGGTGACTGGAGCAGATGGTGGTATGACGCCTGTGGATGTGAATGATCTTATGATGAATCGTGACGATGACACCCCCGATGTTGTTAATTCTATGACAGATTTTGATCGCATGAGCAGTGGTGACGGTGACAGTGGTTGTCAAACTAGTAATGATCGCTCACCTATCGTCGCGCTCTTCTGCTTGGTGATCTTTATCGTACTATGTCGTCGAATCATGAATGTACCTTGTTGAATACGCAACCAAGATAAGAGCTAGAGTGATCTTGAGAGATGACTTGGATATTCAATAGAGGTTCAAGCGGTGCGTCAAGTAGACCTAAGTTGGACTAATGGCTCATAGAGAAGATATAAGAACCTGTTGTCTCTACGACAAAGAGAACATCACTCACGAGCTACATCGAAGGCGGTCTCTTTAATTGCTTCATTTTGTGGCCTTGGTGCAATTGTCTTCAGATGAAGGGGGAGCAATAGTCGTTGAATGAAGTATGATGTGGGTTGAAGGCATACTTATGACTCAACTACATCAGCGATACCGTCACCCAAGAGAGTACAAAGTAACCAACTGGAGTTCATACGATCGATCTTTATTTAACCGCAGAGACATCACTTTATGGCTCTCTGAGGAGGTAGCTCAATCATAGAATGATTGTCCAGAACAGGCTTTTGGACGACCAAAAACCTACTCAGATCTAGCCATTGAAACCGTACTGTCGTTGCGGTTGATCTTCAAGCTACCCCTTTGTCAAACTGAAGGTCTATTGAGGTCTTTATTTAAGCTGATTAACTTAGGTCTATCGGTGCCTGATCACACGACTTTATCTCGCCGAAATCACACACTCAATGGCTCCAATGATGTAAATCGTACCGTAACCTCCTGGCAACCAAACGCTTGGTCTGAACCGGTGCCACCTGCATGATAACATCAGTTCAGTTGTCCATTGGTATCTCGGCTAGCGAGAAAAATATTATTGCTTCCACGTCAATTGATGTTGCCATCACCAAGATTGAACTGATTGCTTAATTGTCCGCAAATAATCTTCAAATTCCTCTGAGACCTTCGAGACCTTTACGAACCCCTCTGAGGACTTTACTAAATCTCTCTACTAAATTCCTCTGAGACCTTTACGCTCTGGGACCTTTACGCTTTACGGAGACCTTTATGGGCAGACCCTATATTGAAGAGCCTTGATCAGATAGATCTTCAGTCACTCATGCGGTGAAGTTTTAGATATCAAGCTTATTCCATATGTAAAATATGGTATATACCACTCATTATGTACACTGATAAACTACTGATTATTTGACCATTTGTCTAACTCGGTCGAGGTGGAAAAATCATGAAATATCCAACCCTTGGACATTGGTCATATCTTTCGGCGAGTGCAGGATTAGCGATAACACTCTCGATTATTGTATTCTCGACTTTTGCATCATGTACACCTGATCCAGAGTCATCAATCACTTCCCTTGGTCCTCAGGATACACCCGATATGGGCAGTAGAGACCTAGATGTAAGAGATGTGATGGTCTCTGAAGATCAAGTGATCCAGAATATGAACATCTCTGATATGACCTCGGTAGAAGATCAAGCGATCAGCGATGCGACATCTGCGGGCGAAGAGCAAAATCCTAGTGAAGACGTAGCGGTTATGCCTGAGGATTGTACTGAAGAGCTCTGTGATGAGGTTGATAATGACTGTGATGGTGATGTTGACGAGGGCGTACTGAACGCGTGTGGTTCTTGTGGCGCGATCCCCGAAGAGCTCTGTGATGAGGTTGATAATGACTGTGATGGTAATGTTGACGAGGATACTGACGCAGACTGTGGTGTATGTCCGCTTGGTCAACGACCCTCTCTCGGTACATGTCTACCAGCTTACACGACACATCTCGCGGTAGACTATTCACAATTTACTCACGATGCGACCGCTCCATTTACCCCTCCCCCCACGGCTGTGCCTTTTCCTGATATTCGGTGTGCACAACAAGAGATACAACGAACGCTTATCCCTGGCGAGCTGACTACAGCTGAGCATTGTGATGTCAGCCAAGACACTTGTCTCATCGTGGAGTCGGGCGCTGCGCTTAACTGCCCAGGCGCGCTTGAGATCTCAGGTGTGCTCTGGGTACGCTCAGGAGCGGATCAGACCGAGACTCTGTTGATCGCTGATGCGCTCACTGTTGATGTATCAGGAGAGCTACACATCACTGGAGTGAGCCCAGAAGCTCCCGACGCTCATCAAGTCGAGGTGTTTCTTCGTCATGAGTTTTGTGGACGCCCCGAGATCTGTCTCGACGAATTAGATACACGTCAGGCAGAGCGAGATTGTCTAGATAAAGGTCGGATGATCTCTCGAGGGATCACTAAGATACGTGGCCTACCTAAGACGTCATGGAGTCAGTTAACGGTAGACAGTGAATTAAGTCACGAAGACGCCGCGGCGACGATTCAGGTTGACGACTGTTCGGGTTGGAGCCCAGGTGATGTGCTTACCATCGCGGCTACGGGTCGAGGAGCCCAGGACTGGGCAGGAGCTACTAATCATCGACCAGGCTCATCACCACACTGTGGAGCGGATTGTACCGCCTCCGTCAATTTTCAGTCGGAGACACGTCAGATCGTCAATATACAAGAAGCGGTGAACGCCGTGGATGATTGCATCATTGTCCTCGATCAGCCTCTATTTTGGAATCATCAGGGTTCATCTACTGAAGCGGGGAGTATTCGTCCTAGGATTCAGGCGGAGGTGCTCAATCGTAGTCGTAGCGTAGTCATCACTGGCGGTGCTCATGACCCTTTAAATCCTGCTGACACTCGGATACCAACCCGCTATGATTACGCACAAGAAGGCGCCCATGTAACTGACTATGCTGATGACTTACAGCATGAGCGCGCTCCTTGTAAAGTCTGTAGAATGCCATCAGGTGACGCTAACCCTACCCCCGCGTCAGGCCCAGAACTCTGTACTATCCCTGATTCTTGTACGGCTTATGATTTTGAAGAGATGCTCCCTGCTTGGCGTCATGAGAGTGAGCAAGCGTGTGACCCCGTTCCCGGATTTCGAGTGTGGAGCGGGACCTATTGCGCTGAGAGAACTAGTGGATTTGCGCCACCGAATCAGTTGAACCTCTGCGGTGAGCGTTGCAGTCCTTACGGCTATCAGGGGATCACGACCCGACAAGAGCATCACCACGGCGCTATGCAGTTGTCACATGTCGAGATCGAGCGGTGCGGCCGAAGAGATCTCGCTGAGTACTGTCTCCACCTACATCACGCGGGAGATGTTAAACGCCCAGTACATGATCAAGGAGGTCATATGGGAGCTCACTATGAGTCTTATTTCATAGGTAATTCAATCCAGCGAGGCTCTAATAAAGGGATCACAGTTCACGGCACTCACAACGCGTTGATTCAAGGTAATGTCATCTTTAATCAACGGGGTCCAGGTGTGTACATTGAAGACGGCAACGAGCTGTTCAACGTGATTGAAGAGAATGTTATTCTCTGCTCGGAAGTGCAAGCAAACGCCGTCACTATCGGTAGCATCACCATGAATTATCTCTGTCGCTTTCATAATAAAGCGAACCGACCTCAGACGGGTGACTCAGACTTTGATGAAGTCGCGGGGCTCTATTTTCTCTCACCGATGAACCACACGATTGGTAATCATGTGATCGGCTATGATAACGGGATTTACGTGAATGTGAATACTCAAGGTGCGCGAGGTCTCGGGAGCGCTTGGGGTCAAACCTGTATCCCTTCTCTACCTTGGGGCTATACGATCGGTAATGTATTTCATAACTTGGGTGGTTTTGGCTGGTACGCGAATAAGGCGTTCCCTCAACGGATGTGGGCTCTCGACGCGATCGAATTACAGGGAGGCTCTGATCAGCCCCTAGGTACGGTAACAGACTGGTCAGCGTGCCTCCCGTATAACGCAGAAGGAGATGACCATAGCTTTAACCTAAAGATCCAAAATCACTTTGAGTACTTTAATAACTTCTCAGCGGGCGTTTACGATATGGGCGATGTGACTCTTGAGAATTATACGGTCTTCGGGAGTGACAAAGGCCTGTACTGGAAGACCTACTCTCGCGCTCAAGACTCAGACCCATTATGCGTCAATTGCACATTTATTAACTCAGGATTTAACGGGCCAGGAGGCAGCGGGCTTGTCAGCTTCGAGAGCTCTCAGTTTTACCTTCAGGGTCATCAAGAGCTTGAGCTGAATCATCACTGTACACTCGATGGGGGTACCGGCGGACTCTGCGCGTCACATTATGACTTTCGCACCAGTGAGTTTTATACAGACCTCGGTGTACCTCGCTCGCCGAAGTTTAACTCAGGCGCTGATGACCGGGTCGCGCCAGTCGTGCTCTTACCCAATGATCAAACACTGCTCTGGAGCACTGACAATATTGCGTTTGATCTCATAGGTTCAGGTTGTGTAGACGCGCCTGATACACTCGCCGCTGAGTCGCATTGGTCGTTATGCCCAAGTGAGCCGCTCTCACCGAGATTGATACGTATCTACAGCCCGTCACGCGGTGTCCTCACCGTGACCAACCACACCGAAGGCGGAACCGAGTACACGATCCCCTTCAGTGGGTGGTCTCCACAGCGCGGTCGAGGTGCGTATGTTATGGGGAGTCTCGTGGGGTGCCCTCCCCAAGGGCCATGCGTGAATTATCAGTACCCAGCAGGCTATACGATCATCGTCGCAGATGGTCACGAGATTAGCCTCTCGTTCAATGAGCCTCAGATATCAGGAGACCTATTACATGACCTCTTCGCGCTCGAATATTCTGAAGAGCAACTCTCACCGATCACCAGCGTCACCATCCGTAGCGTGAGTGGAGCGGGCGTTATGGATCGCGATGAAGCGTGCGTCGTGACATCAACCCATGATCGTGCGTTTATCACTCCTTATGGTCCAATAAGCGGAGCATCGGGTGCGTGGTATCGAGATTGTGGTCAAGGTTGGGCTTTGGATTTTACCGCGCAAGATCTCATCGATCAGAGCGTGGACGCCTTGAGTATAGATCAAGGTTTAGAGCCCGTCATCGCGTGTCAATCGAGTGGGCCTCCTCTTCCACTAGAGGATGTAAGCGCTACAGTTGAGCTCTGCATAGACTTGAATGGAGCGCCTTATCCTGACGCAGATTTTACCGAAATTTATATTCGTGGCACGTGGAACGATTGGGGGGCGGAGCGCTTAATACTCAGTGATCCTGAGGGGGACGGTGTGTATTGTGCTATAGACTCATTCGATGCCGGCGACTATGAATATCAGCACGCCGCGCTCAGCATGGGCAACGAGCGCGTCTCAATGGGTCCTCCACAAGGCTCAGGCTGTGACTGGATCCCCAATGATGTCTTTAATAATTTTGGCTTCCGCGTTGAAGACGACCAGCCATTCACCGTGTGTAATCGTTGGGACCTCTGCGGTTGTGACGATTAAACTTTGGTGTATCAGTCATGTCTAAGCGATTTAATGAGTTCAATTTCTTTAGCTGTCGATCTAGCTACCAAAGCGGTTCCAGATATAGAAGAGCGTGAATCCCACTAAGAGAACTTGACACACGATAGAGAAGAGCCACATCGACCTCTGAGGTTGTAGGTGTTCTGGTACATCAGAGGAGAACATTGCGCGGTGGTTGAAATACGCGAGGATAGGAGTCGTCACGAAAGACAGCGTGGTCGCTAGGTCAACTAACTGCTTGAAGCTCTTCATGAAGAAGAATAAGACGATTAAAGCGCCCGCTGCGAGTATCCCAAAGACCATCCAATATTTTGGCTCTCTCGACAGATCACGAGCGACCTCAGCTTCTACCTCTGCCCTCTTGAAGCGATCTAAAAGGACGACCAGTACTCGGGGGAAGGCGTCGAGTACGGTAAGGGTAGTAGAGAACATCACCGCGAGCGAGCTCGCCCCAACCACTGGGTAAGACCAAGCGCCCAGACTCTCTGTAAATAATGAAAGGATCTGCTTCGCCATCCCGACTCCGCCTCGCGCGGGTGCCTCTCCCGCTTGGTACATCACTACCGTACCGAGAATCAGGAAGCACAAGGCCAAGATGACACACAGCGCGAAGCCTACATTAAAATCGATAGAGTCCTCTTTCGCCGTCGCCGCGCGGCCAGTCTCCGATCGCTTGGCTAAACACCAAATCGAGTTCCAGATACTGATATCCATCGGTGCTGGCATCCAACCTGCTAAGGCCACAACAAAGGTGATACCCGCTGCGTCAAGCGCAGCTCCAGGCAAGTTGAGAGAAAATGAACTCCAGTCAAGTTGTGGCAAGACCATGAGCGTAGCCGCAAAAGTGAGCAAGCCCATCGCGCTGAGTAAGACTTTGATTGAGCGATCTAACCACTTAAATCCACCGGTCTTGAGTAATACCGCGATCAGCGCTATGAGAATCACGCTACCCAGCTGTAGCGATGCCTCCGGCATAAGCGCAGAGAGGATCAGCTCATTAAAGATCGAGGCGGTCACGAGCGTCACAGCGGCGGCGACAGTGAACATTGACCCCAAAGTGAGCAGGGCTACAATAGATAAAGTCCAGATCCCCTGCCGCCTGTAGCCCTCAAGTAGAGAGACTCCTGTTGCTTGAGTATATTGAGAACCAAATCTTAGACCAGGGTATTTGGTTATATTAGCGATCAGGATCACGCCGACGAGCCCTAGACCAAACAGCGCTCCGGCTCGAGTCGACTGTACGAGGTGGGAGACGCCGATCGCGGCGCCTGCGAATAACAGCCCTGGACCCAGAGCGCGGAAAAACTGATTAAGAGACCTCGTTGTCATGATATCACCTCGCTCGTGTCGACTGAGCATCTTAAATGTTGTGACGATCAATGAAGCGTAGGTGTTAATAGCCTGTTGTTAAGCAGATGAATAGTCTGCTCAGCTCATTGTACGTATCATCGTATAAACCTCTAGAAATTCTCATAGATCAGAAGAGGTGTCAATTATCATGCGAAAGGTTCTGTGAAGACTCGTTGACGACTCGAATTTCGAGATCGGTTTACTTCAGTTCATGGCGTTGGTGCATAAGTGAATGCTAAGTATTTTCAGCTGGTTAAGATATTGCCACTTAGCTTATATTTCATGTAACTAGCTCACATCGAGGTCGACCTAGCGATCGAAAGTGATTTAGAATATATAATTTCTACAGCGCTTTGATAGTAATCGCTTGAGGCATTGGTGTTGAAGTCCATTGTGTGATCTGAGCTCATCTCCAACGTCGTTTTTATATCGAAAGAATATTTCACGATTGATTAAAGATCGCTCATATGAACGCCAATTCCGTATTTTGTATTTCTTTCGGTACTGTGGATGTCTGTTTCGTTGATGTAGCTGAGTCATCTGTTTACCACTCGAACTACATCATCTATCATTCGATAAATTTATGAACCAACGCCTATCGTAACTAAAAATCTGACTTTTAGTCTAAATGTTTTCCTGCTTCCTTTTTATGTCTTATCAGGTATGGCAATTGGTATATAGGTACTCTCATGACCTTTAGAACAAAGATAGTAGTGGATGCTTGGGAAGACAAAGATCATTCGTTTTTTCAAAGAACAGTTCTCAATGATGTGATTAATAACTTGGCTCTTCACAGGCCGGTAACTTCCATACCTTTGTCTGCTCACTAATTCCTTTCATGCTGTACGTACCACAGGGTAAAAGTTTAGAGACATGTTGAGCGATACTTTCAGTAAAAAGAGCCGTAACATTAACTGTTTTAGTTAAAGTTTCTAGTCGGCTTGTTAAGTTTACATTCGGCCCCATAACGGTAAAGTCTAATCTAGTCTTAGAACCTATATTTCCATAGGTTACCTGCCCTATATGACAACCAAAACCAGCTGCTATAGGCAATGAGGTCTCATCAGCATAAGTTTTGATCAAGCAAATAGCTTCCTCTACTGAATTAACCATGTCATTGGCAGTTTGCTTTCTGGAAACTTTATCTTGATCGAATATCAATAAAACAGCATCTCCAATAAACTTAAGAATCTCACCCCCATATGCTAAAGCAGCCTGACCAATGAGCTCGAAAATATCATTCATGATCGGTACAATCTTAGTACTCCCCAATTCTTCAGAAAGCCTCGTAAAGTCCCTAATATCACAAAACATAATACCAACTTCACGAATCGAAGTATGATGGCGTGTAATCTCACCATTCATCACTCGGTAACCAGTCTTAGGTCCAATATAGCACTCCGCCAGTTTTCTTGCTTGAGAAGTTCTATATGCCCCATAAACAGCTAATGAAAGCGTACTCATATGAGGCAAAATAAGCTCTTCAATATCTTCAGGAAAAGGCTTTCGAGAGGAAATACTCATAAATTGAGGAACTGGGGCATAAGGGATAGTGAGAGCAAATGCACAATAATCTACATATCCTTGCTCTCTTAGTTTTTCAAAAATAGGGTAGGGTAATGCGTGTTGATTTAATATTTCTCTGTAGAACCTAGACTCAGAGATGAGCACCCTGTAGTAAGGACCGATTCTTTTCTCTATAAGGGGATCTTGAATCATACGCTCAACAGTTAATTCTTTATCTACTGATTCTTGGGAATGTTCTTCATGCAACATGATAATACTATTATTATATAGATTTATATGATCCCAAGTGAGTGCAATTCCCCACAAAGTTGGATGGCGAAAGCCACACGATTTAGTAAATGGTATTTGTATACGATCTATTTCGAAACCAATAGATTCTAGACCAACTTTGATGGCATGAAGCAGTGAGTTCAAGCATTCATCTTGATCTGAATCAGCCATATGGCTTAAGATCAGTTCTGAAACAGACTTAGACATAAATGTTTACCTTCTAAATACACAAGGCTTATGGAATATATTAAATTATGACTTGCACAAAGTCTAGCTTAAAGACTACATAGAACCTATCATATTTATCATCAAAGTATTAGTTTTTTTAAAGAGCATTGACAGCACTAATTACTTGGATTCAGTCCACACAATATTGTACAATAAATCAAGAAGTGACGCTTTGCTGAATAAGTAAAAACACATATAATCGATGACTTAGAGAATACTGGTTTTTTGTTTCAATCCTTATGTAATCATCTTACTTTGAGGACTGCCTAACACATCAAATTGATTCAGAACATTGCTGGCGATGACAGACTCATCTTTCGAGAGTTTTCACCTCTCGCACTTAGTTCGTCACCGGTCAGGTTTTTATATTGAAAGAACATGTTTTTAACTGCACTTTGACGGTAGTAGCCTGATATTCTTCCCCAGACTCAGGTACCGTCTTTATGTAATTCTAGAGGTGTATTTGGTGATTAAGAAACTGATAGAATCCTTTTAAGCCCTCGTGGGGATCAGCGCGGGTGTTCTATTGACACGTATAGAGTTGGACCTCACACCCAAGACAGCGAGAGGGCGATCCGTCAGGCACAGAGATACACCAGTGCTGACCGCGCACGCTGTCATTGCAGAGTGGGAAATTGTAACGCCCCACATCAAATCGATCGACTAAAGGTCCGTTGTAGATCGGATAACATGACTCGATGTCTGTGTGATACTGCGTCCACCCCTGCTCTTCAGGAGTCAATACACATAGGTTATTAGCCTCACTGAGCATAGTCTGTAGTTCATTAACGTGCCAATTGATCCCTGAGCCACAGTTGATGTCTGGGATGCGATCGCAGGGCTCACCTGTGAAGTCAAAGCAGAGCTGAGGATAGCGCTCGAGTAGCTCAACACTGATCTCGGCGCACTTTGTATCATATGTGACCCGCGCTCGGTTCGTTCGACCTGAGAGAGATGAAAGAGCGACCTCTTCAGATTGGCCTGGCATGTCGAGCGTGACTCGCCCAAGCTCAACGCCTCCTGTGTTGGTGAAGTAGACTTCGCGCGACTCGCAGGCCATGAGGGTCATGTCAGTTTCAACGGGCCCCATATCAGGCTCACTAGGGCTCATATCAGTCTCTTCTCGAGGCTCCATATCTCTAGTTGTCTCCTCTTCGGCCATCGAGACGCAGATGCTTCCATATCCGACGTATGCGCGACACTCGAGCCCAGCGCCACACTCCTCGGGCTCATTAGTACATGGCTGAGTACAGATACCCGATTCAGCGTCGAGCTCTGCAAAGCAGATCAGGGTCGAGCACTGATAAGGGGTATCACACACGCTGCCCACGGGGAGTCCCATCCGCTCTATGAACTCGTCGCTCGAGGTCCCCGCGACAGCGTTACTACCTTCAGCGGGATCGAGAACGGTTGAGGGTCTTCCCGGTGTCGTATCTCGCTCGACAATAGTAGAGTCTTCACAAGCGAGAGGTCCGCTCAATAATCCGATGGAGTAACACAGGGCGATCGTATATCTCATGGTGGCTCATCCTTCTCAAAATTGCATAAAACGAGTGTAAGGCGTGAATATACTGTGTCGAGCACAGTATTTATCCGCACTTCTTACTTTAATATCTCTTATCGAGTCAAACTTTCGTTCATATTTAAAATCAAACTTTTCAGTCAAGTCATTATAAGTTGAAACGTAAAACTCTGAAAATGAGTATTCCTCATCTCCACTTGTCGCAATTCTACCTCTATAAGCTATTTTTTGATTGGGGTCCCAAACTTACCTTTGTCTACAAACAATGTTTATAAATACATGTTATTTTTTATAGCATTAATCCATTGATAACGTTTGGTAAGTTGTGAATGCGTACTTAGTTAAAATAGATGTCTATATATGTAAACAATACCAAGAAGATTTATTGCATAAGCGATTTGGGCGAGAATTAAATAGATATTGGTTCTATATTAATTAAATATGAACCAAAATACTTGTAATAGATCGATATCTTTCCCAAATAAATCATTGAATATTATGCTAAACGATTCAGTAAGGCGATTGATCAAGATTAGCCATTTATTTTAATAGGGCTTAGTTTTGACGGAATCATTGCGGTGGAAACTACCAAAATCACTGCACCAATTTGCACAATATAAATTTACTCTGTAGACCATCGTGACAAACTACCAAATCTGTCCAAATTTATAGTTAAAACAGGCTTAACAAGACTATTCCGTAGGTTGTGCTTTTTAGAATTTCTCTGAGATCTTTATTATCCCGAACAACACTAGCCGTGGTGGAAGTTGGGACTACTAGGCCGACGGCTGTGAGGTGTCTAGCCGCAGCTACTACTCGACCGACTACCGCCTCGACAACCTTGTTCTGAGTTTCTCTAGGTCACTTGTCTAGTTCACTATAGAATCGCACTCAGGGCGCACATC
Source organism: uncultured bacterium (assembly GCA_943788935.1). GTDB lineage: Bacteria > Myxococcota_A > Bradymonadia > UBA7976 > VGTA01 > CAKZRU01. Next base: position 90,282 of record CALSSE010000010.1, read on the forward strand.
CCAAACGCCACAATAGCAAACACTGTTCTTTGACTTATTAGACTCGCTAATATATTTTGCGTTCTGCCTATTTTATCTATCCCTTTATTTAAACAAGATATAGCCATTCACCAAGGATTTAGTAGATGCTCGATACCCTACCTATTCCATCTCCTTTGCTATTTTGGGGATTCATCGCACTCTCCATTGCCATGGCAGGTATCCTTGTTTTTACCACTCACTACACATCCGGAGTTCGTAGCGGTCGTGTCTCTCTAATGGTCGCAACGGTCTGGATGGGACTCACAGCTGTATTGGGTTGGGCCGGATATTTGGATGCATGGGCACCTCCGAGGATGTTGATTATTATCATCACGATGTTAGCTGGATTAGCTTGGGCGTCGAGACAAAAATGGACAGAGCGACTGGGCGATCTACCACTGTCACTATTGGTCGGATTTCAATCCTTTCGGATTCTGGTTGAATTACTACTTCATCAAGCTGTAATGGAGGGTATTGCTCACCCCACCATGACTTGGACAGGTACGAACTTCGACATTATTGCGGGTGTTTCGGCGCTGCTACTAGCCCCCTTTGCACAACGCCTCAATCAGAGGTTTCTTCAAGGTTGGAACCTACTTATGGCCGCCGTGCTTGTAGTAACCGTCGTCGCTGGAGTTTTAGCGACTCCATCACCGTTTCGTCAAATCATAGGCGAGCCTGCAAACGGCTTTGTTGCAGGCTTTCCATTCGTGTGGCTTATTTCTGTTTTGGTATTTTCCGCTTGGCTAGGACATATAGTACTCTTTCGACGACTTAACCGTCCGAGAACAACAGATTCTTAAGAGGTCATCGCCCAATACACAGACGTTACTGGTCTGAACTCACGCTCCGAATAGCTTTGTCATATAAGGGCTTTGTTGCATAAGTAAAAACACATTCAATCAATGACTTAGACAACACAATCTTGTGATTCAACCTTCATGCGACCAGCGTACGTAGAGGACTGCCTAACAATCTAAATTATTTCAGAATATTATAGGCGATGATAGACTCTACTTTTCGTGAGTTTTTATCTCTTACTCTGAGTTCATCCCCAACTAGTTTTTTGTATCGAAAGAACATATTTCCAACCTCACTATGACGGTAGTAAACAGATGTTCTTCTCCAGGATAACACACCATCTTCTTTAACCGATTTTACATGAACATCTCTTTGTCTCAAAGCGGCTTTGTTAAACGCCGAGATCACTGCGTCTGTTCGAGGATGAATCAACAGTTTCTGATAGGTTGAGCCACGATCAATGGCTGCTTGATATACATCGATTTGATTAAATGTCTTATCAGCAGTGAGCTTGCTAATAGAGTTAGCTTGCTTAATCAAGTCTGGAGCGATGTTTTCATCAGGCTACCTTGGCTACTTTGGCAGACCTTGGTTGATTAATCCTCATAACCTGGACAATTAATCGTATCGATGGTTGTCCCATTGATGATTTGCTCATGAATCACAATGCGCCCGCCTGATTCCATAAGTAATCTTAGGTTATCATCACTGATTGATTGACGCCTCACTATTGCTCCGTTTCGGCAGCGCAGTCGATCATTGCCGCCACCATCGGGATATATATGAATCACATCATCATTTGGTGTATAGGTTTAGTCACCCTCCCCGCCATAAAGGTGATCTGTTCCTTGCCCACGAAGCGTATCATTACCACGCAGATAATTACCTCGACTATCACCAACAATCGTATCTGAGTCATCTGTGCCATTATCAATGAGGTGGACAGTTTGTCATAAGGCATTTCCCATCTCAAGCGGCTAAAACGCCTGTTTCATAGGACTGCTCATAGACCTGTCTGACTTTCTCTCGGGTCAGCTGATCATCTAAAGTCGAAATAAATCGATTAAGTAATAGTTGGTTGTACTTACGGAGCTTGAGAGAGCCGATTGAACCGACGCGATGACGTAGGCAGATACCCTCTGAGAGCGCCCAAGAGCGATCTTCAAGACGAAGTAAGTTAAGCGCAGTGAGTGAGCTGTTGGCGAAGTGCTCTTGACCCTTCGAATCAAGAACTTGACTATGCCCCAAACCTGTATGTTGTTTGGCGTCTCGGAACAAAAACTCGATCTGGAAACGGGACTCATAAAGGTTCAGTATCTCCTCTGCGCCGAGTGAGAGATCTGTGCTGCATAGCACGCGTCGGTTACCCCGGCGATCTACCTTGATCACGACCTTGATATTCCGATCCCAGGCAGCATAGTTCACAACTTTTGAGTAGACTTGAGAGTCTTCACGCAGGTGATCATCGCGCTGAAATGAGCCTAAATCTTCGTAGTCTACACGACCTGCATAGAGTTTCGGCCTCCCTTTCCCTTTGTAATCACCTTGATAGAGGTATCGAAGCGCAGCGTCACGTCGTAACAAGGTCACGATCTCAAAGCCTTCATCGATGAGCGCTGAGATGAATCCAGCGCGTGCATAGTAGCCATCAGCGACGACGTGCCGTGAGAACTCTTGAAGCTCTTCGCTTCTTAAGCAGAGCTCCCCTTCCGCGACTTGGAGTGCGCTCTGATCAACGCTTTGATGCATAGAGAGTGCATAAGCAGAGCGCTCCTCAAGATTCACAATCGCGATGAGGTTCATCTCAAGACCTCTCTCTAGCTTGTTTATTGCCCTGCTAGAGCCATTATGAAAGTAAGCTAAACCCTCTGTTTCGGCACCGCTCTTACGCAAGAAAGTCGCATCAATCAGGATCGCCTGGCTGGGTGAGCCGGCGCAAACTCTTTGAGGATTTTGAGAGATCACTTGGTGTCTTGAGAGTAATCGCGTGTTGAACTCCAAGAAGTCAAAGTCCTCTGAGGCCCATCTCCGCAACCTCTTCTCGCTACCAGCACCATATCTCGATAGGTTACGCATCGTGGCTCTCCCTGTGAAGCACATGAGCGCTCCTAACAGGGCGATGAATGACTTCTTTTGTGGCTTGAAAACTTCAGGCATCCATGAGAGAACTTGATCGACGTAAGTCATGAGAGAGACTCGCTTATTTGGTTGTGTGGTAACTCCCAAAATATCGGGTCTCTCTCGCTTTTTCTAGCTCTTTGATGAAGTTGAACTGATACCTCTCAAATTTGCTTAATCACAAACTGTCCACCTCATTGAGAGCGTGAGACCATTATTTGTCTTGAGAAGATTGGAAACATCGACGCACCCGTTGCAGAAAAGGGGACATGTAATGGAGACAGTGGTGGCCCAATACATTATCGAGGTCAACAAATCGGTATCGTCAGCTTTGGTTATCAGAGGAATGATCAATGTCTTGGAGGAACTGTCGGTGGTTATACACGAGTCTCAAGTTATCTTCGTTGGATTGACCAACATATAGCACAGTCAGAGGGTCGTGATCCTGGAGCGATCATCAATCGGTTCGTGACGGGATCACAGATTTCTCTCAAAACCTCTAAAGGGCAATATGTTGTCGCTCAGAACGGAGGCGGTGGCTATGTTACTGCTAGACGGGATCAGAGAGACGCTTGGGAAACCTTTGAGGTGATTGAGCAAGGTGGAGATCTAATCTCGCTACGCACCAATGATGGTTCATTCTTGAGCGCAGAAGGAGGCGGCGGACGTGGTCTTTTTGCGGACAGGCGCCTAATAGGGAGATGGGAGATCTTCAAAGTCATACACAGAGGAGGAGATCGCTTTGCGCTGCAAAGCTCTTCAGGACACTACCTCGTCGCAGAAGATGGTGGAAACCAGGACGTCAACGCTAACCGTGATTCGATAGGAGCCTGGGAAGAATTCCACATTCACACCCATTAAACGGGCTCACTCCCTAGTATGGTACCAGCGTAAACCTTTCCCTCAATCTAATATATTGTCTATTGAAAAGGAATAAATGCCATCTGTTTAACTTTGAAAGTCTAATAAATATGTGAAGCATCTCAGATAAGTGATCATAGATCATCACTTTAAGAATAATGGCACTCCCTCTTTGGTCTTTTTCTTAATCTAGATGACATTTGTGCTTATTTGCGCGGTTAATCTCTAACCATCGGGTAAAGCAAGGGGGGATGATTGACCCCTAATTGAACTGAGAATTTAAAATATGAGGGAACGCTTGACCCCAGGTCACATAGTTCATAGACCCCAGAAATTTAATTGGAACATGGGGGTTGAAATTTTAATACAATAAAAACATGCACTTAGCTTATTGTAAAGATTGGCACGAGATATGCTTTAGAATGAAGCATGCTTGATCTAAGCTCAATCACTTTGAGGCACACTCACAAGGACTCGAATCATGAATAAGTTTTCACACTCTTGCTCAATCTTTTCTTTAATGACTTCAGTTGCTTTCACTATTGGCTGTGCAGACATGACAGTGGTTGAGAATGATGCCAATGTCGTCAATAAGATATTGGGTGGTAAGAATGCACAAGCACCAGATTGGATGGTATCTTTGACTCTCAATGATAATTTCCATTGTGGTGGTACTTTAATCCATAGGGATTGGGTATTGACCGCAGCCCACTGTGTGGACTCGGCACCGAAACAAAATTTTAAAGTCTGTGTGGGTCAAACTAAACGTAGCAAGTGCGCAGCAGCCGATGAGTCATCGGTTAAAAGGGTCATTCGACACGGTGACTTTACACGGGCAAATCTACTTAATGGACATGACATCGCTTTACTTAAACTTAAGAAAAGCTTTAATAACCGTAATCTTTCACCACTAGCACAACCTAGTAATGAGCCACGCACTGGGCAAAAGGTTGAAGCTTTGGGGTGGGGCGTTTCTGACTATGATAGCGCCAATCCCAACCCTAATCGTTTACAACGAATAAAACTTCCATTCATCAGTAATACAGATTGTAGATTGGTTTATGGTTCAGGGTTAGATAACACTTTAGTGTGTGCATCAGCAAAAGGGGAAACTGATGAAGTCGCCGATCGAAGTATTTGTAATGGTGATAGTGGTGGACCGATCCACTTCAGAGGCGTACAAGTCGGTGTTGCCAGTTTTGTAACAATTAATCAGTTCGATCGTTGTACTGCGAATGGAGCAAACGTCTTTACTCGAATCTCTTCTTTCCAAAACTGGATTGCGAATAAGACCGGTGGAGATGTTAGATTTTAATCTAGAGTAGGGGGGAGCTCTAGATACCCGTAAGGTCAAAAAATCATTTTCTCTTAATCCAACTATTTATGCAACATATCCTAAATACAGACAATTACAAAATACCTTTGGAGACTTAAGATGAAGTGTCATCAAATAGCCATTCTATTTATCCTTGTTCTGAACTCTTGTGTTGAAGCCACTGATTCAGAGTCAAAACTTTCTTCTGTGTCGATTCCGACTCCCGAACGAGATGAAGTAGGAGCAGAATGTGAATATGATGAAGAATGTAGATCTTTCTACTGCTTTATCGATAGCGGAGATGATGTTGGTACCTGTACAGAATCATGTGATATCGACTCTGAGGATTGCTCGGACGACTTTGAATGCAGAGATTCGGAAGAGGGGCCTATCTGCCTCCTAAACGGTGTCAACACTTGTGATGATGAAGATGAAGCAAGTGAAGAGTGTGCTGGGGAAGAACCGGCTGGGGAAGAACCGGCTGGGGAAGAACCGGCTGGGGAAGAACCGGCTGGGGAAGAACCGGCTGGGGAAGAACCGGCTGGGGAAGAACCGGCTGGGGAAGAACCGGCTGGGGAAGAACCGGCTGGGGAAGAACCGGCTGGGGAAGAGCCGGCTGGGGTCATAAGTCCAGAATGTGGTAATGGCATAAGGGAAGGAGATGAGGAGTGTGACTTAGAGCCTGATTGCTCTATCGACTGCGAATGGAGTGATAATATACCAGAGTGTGGCAACGGGGTACGCGAAGCCGATGAAGAATGTGATGGGGAAAATAACTGTGCAGGCGACTGTACGATTATCCAACTAAATGAACCAGAGTGTGGCAATGGAGTAAGAGAGGGCGATGAAGAATGTGATGGAGAACCCAACTGTACCATTAATTGTATAATTAGGGAGCCCGATCCCATTTGTGGTAACGGAATAAGAGAGGCAGGGGAAGAGTGTGATGGCGGCCCTAACTGTACCAACATTTGTACTATTATGGAGCCAACCAGTCCCGTTTGCGGAAACGGAATAAGAGAAGATGGAGAGGCATGTGATGGCACAATGGCTTGTTCGTTAGATTGTACTTCATATAATGGTGGAGAGGGACCGGATACGATCGTTGCTGATGATCGAGATAACCGTTTACGTGGCAACGGTGGTGATGATGTCCTTCGAGGGCGAGATGGGAACGATGAGATACTTGGTGGTGCTGGAAACGATAGTATAGAGGGTGGGAACGGGGATGATACCCTCAAAGGACAAGGCGGAAATGATCAACTCCGTGGTGGAGATGGAAATGATATTTTAGAGGGAGGATCAGGTAATGACCAATTACGTGGTGGCTCAGGTACTGATCATCTGTATGGAGAGGGTGGTGATGATACCTACAACTATGTCCAAGGTGATGGAGTCGTGCATATTTATCCTAATGGTGGAGGCAATGATCGCCTTTGGTGCCGTCAAGGAGCAACTGTCATGAGACAACAAATCCGTGATGCTAATGTGAGACTCTTTATGACGGATGGCGGACGAATTGTACTTCATGAACAAGCAATCAATAATGGTACAACGGTCGATACCATCGATTGCCCTGGTTTTGAGGAATAGAGCAACAGAGATTAAGTAGAATATTGACGTTGGTGCATGGCTTTGTTGCAGAAGTAAAGATACATCTAATCAATGACTTAGGTGACATCGATCTTTTGATTTGGTCTTCATGCAACCAACGTACTTTGAGGACTGCCTAACAGTTTAAATTGATTCAGAATATTACATGCGATGATAGACTCTATTCTCCGTAAGTTTTCACCTCTCGCTCTGAGTTCATCACTAATCAGTTTTTTTGTATCGAAAGAACATGTTTTCAACTTCACTTTGACGGTAGTAACCAGATGTTCTCATTCATTTCAATGGTTAGGTCTGAGTACAGCTTGGGCCGACCTAGTCTCTAATCTAGGTAGCTACTCCAAGATTCAATGACGTCTACTGAAAGCCATAAAGTGAGATCATCAAGATTGATTAAAGATCGCTCATATGACCGCCTGTTGTGGGTAGACTTATTCATCAACGCTATGAGTCGGCACAAGTCAACGCCCACCACTCAGGTTCTGAGCAGATAGGAACTGCCAGATGATCGTGTTGAGGTCGGCACCTTCGATCTCTATATCAAACCAAACGTGGTCACCGCCAACAACCTTGTAAAGTGCTACACTAGATTCACCATCACCACCAGTGTAGACGGAGCGTTCTACGGTGAGACCACGTGTACTAAAGCTGTCAGTCGCCGGTGGCATACTGATGTTGTTGTGATTGACCCAGAATGACACAGCCTCTTCGACAGGTAGCAGAAACCCCATGTAGCCATTATAGGGTCGAATGAAGTCTTGAGTACCGTTAAAGATGGCGATTGAGGTCGGGTGAGAGGCGTTACAATTACTTCTAGACTCGATGTACATCGATCCCGATACTGGCGCAATGGCCGCGATCCGATCGCTCAGATAGCAGGCTAGACCATATACCATACCTGCACCATTAGAGTAGCCCGTAGCGTAGATTCGCTGATCATCGATGTTGAGCTGTTCCGCGAGCGTGTCGATCATCGACGTCACAAAGCCCAGATCATCGGTATCACTCTTATTCAATTCAGAGTCTAACAATGGATTCCAGTGTGTCCCCTCTCCATCAAGGATACTGCCTTGAGGATAGACCAAGATCAAGCCCTCAGTATCCGCCAGGGGTCGCATGTTTACTACATCAAAGTGATTGTCTGCTGTATCACCATTACCGTGAAAATTGAACAATACAGGAGCTGCTCTGCTCGCCGAATAGGACTCGGGGATGTAAATCAGATATGACCGATTTTGATCATCATGCGTCAACATCGCTTGTGTCAATCCATAGGTAGGGTTCGGATACGCTGAGCCTGCGTCATCTCGATCTGTATTATCTTGAGTAACACCCCTATCGCTGACCCTTTCAGTGTCTATATCGGACTCTATGTAGGCGTCAGTGTCGTTCTCGTTGAGGCTAGTCTCTGCATCCACTGCTATTCTATTCATCTCGGCTTCACCCGAGCGCAGAGTTTTATTTGAGCACCCAAAGCTAACTAGCGCTAGACAGTAAATCAAAATGTGCCAAGAGGGAGAGGTCATAAAGTACTCCTAAAACCTTTGAACTTTATATGAAGTCTTGAGTTCATATCGTAAAGAGGAATATTTAGATTAGCATACTTCAGTCAGTCATCAATTCAATCAGCGGATCATGATCTAGATAGGAGCCTATTTCCTTTTTACCAACTTGAAAGATCTCTCCGGAGTCCTTATGACGAGGACTCTTCTGGCCAACTCTCGGAGTTCATTGAGAGACTATTTTGTGAGTGTAGATCTTATAAAACGAGCCAAGCCGAACGAAGCAGAAGAGCATCTCTCACTGCTCTTGAAGAAGGTGAATCAGACTAGAGACTTCTTAGCTGCTGTACTCTTTTTACATCGGATTTCTAGAGTAGAAGAAAGCACAAAGATGTATCAAAAGTCCCTTAAAACAGCACTTAGTAGTGCTGATGACCTTGGGCTATAATGATCTCCAAGAGAGCGCGCTCGAGGCATTCAATAAAGATTTTAAGCGGGCACGGAAGACTTCAGAGCTAATCAGTTACGCCAAATTTGCCTTTAATATCTCACATGAGACCGCAGAGCCAGCCTATGAGAAAGCGATTAAGTCTGCGCGCTCTTCTAATGATTTTCTACAGCTCGACACACTCTCTACAGATGCCTCTTTTAGCAGTGTAGATATGACCGTCAGTTGTACATTTTATAATCATTTCAGTGCTTTGGGTATCTATTGCGATGGTATGTCTGAGTCATGTGTTTACCTCTCCAACTAAATCATATATCATTCTATAGTCTTATGTACCAACGCCCATATTTTAGTGTTTTTCATCAACTCGAAGGCCTCGCTTAATGCCATCACAAAATAATAATCCCTGGGGGAATAATCCCCAGTCATCTCCCCCCGATCTTGATCAGCTTATTGCGCAAGGGCTTAAACAGTTAAAAGGTTTTCTTTCTGGTGGTGGTGCTAATTCTGGCAATAATAGTAGTGGTAGCGGTAATACCGGTGCAGGTGGGGTTTTAACTATTGTTAGTATGCTTATTGTTGCCATGAGCGGTTGGTCTGCTTACTACACAGTGCCGAGTGACTCTGTCGCGGTTGTGCAGCGCTTCGGTAAGTATTTGAGTGAAGTTCCCCCAGGCTTACATTTCAAGCTTCCATTGGGTATTGATAAGGCTACCATTGTCCCGGTGAAACGTCAGTTAAAGCAGGAGTTTGGTTTTAAGACAGCAGGGGCACGTGACCCTTATCAAAGCTCTTCCTCTCACGACGGTATCCGTGAGACTCAAATGGTAACGGGTGACTTAAACGCAGCCCTCGTAGAATGGGTCGTTCAGTACCGTATCTCCGAGCCGGTTAAGTTCTTGTTTGAGGTGCGTGAGCCTAGTGAAACTCTACGGTACGTTTCAGAATCTGTGATGAGAGAAGTTGTTGGTGATCGAACAGTTGATGAAGTATTAACTATTGGCCGCCAAGAAATAGAATCTGAAGCTTTGGTTAAAATGCAAAAACTTTCAAGCAAATATGTCATGGGTATTAGTATTGATCAAGTTCAACTTAAGAATATTAACCCGCCACGTCCGGTTCAAGAATCCTTTAACGAGGTTAACCAAGCCCAGCAATCAAAAGAGAAACTAATTAACGAAGCTCGCCGCGATTACAATAAGGTCATTCCTCTGGCAGAGGGTGAAAAGGATCAGCGTATTCGAGAAGCTGATGGCTACCGCCTCAAGCGAATTAATGAAGCTGAAGGTGATGTGGCTCGATTTAATGCGCTATTTACTCAATACAGCAAGGCCCCTGAAGTCACCCGTCGGCGAATTTATATCGAAACGATGCAGGAAGTTATGCCTAAAATTAAGTCTAAAGTTCTGGTAGATGATGACATGAGCGGTTTATTGCCGTTGTTAAATTTAGGTAGTCAAAAAGGAGCGCAGCCATGAATGGTGCAAAGGGTTTTACCGCCTTAGTGGTACTCGCTATTGGTCTGTTTGTTCTATTAAATTCAATTTACACGGTTAATGAAGTAGAACAGGTCATAATTACTCAGTTTGGTAAACCGATAGGTGAGCCAGTAACCGAGGCAGGTCTTAAGTTTAAAACACCTTTCATTCAAGAAGTTAACCCAATCGATAAACGGGTATTGGAGTGGGATGGTGCTCCTTCGGATATGCCTACCAAAGATAAACTCTACATCTCAGTAGATTTGTTCGCTCGATGGCGTGTGGTTGATCCATTACAATATTTCTTGCGTTTGCGTGATGAGCGCAGTGCACAGTCACGTTTGGATGATATTCTCGGTAGTGAAACCCGAAACGCAGTGGCTAAGCACGAGCTTATTGAAATTATACGTACTACTAAGGATAGGGTACCACTACGAGATGCCACTCTAGTGTCCTCGGAGCAAAATACGGATATCGGCAGTCTAGTTCCTATTGTGAAAGGTCGACAGATGGTAGAGCAAGAAATATACAGAGCTGCTGCTGATAAAGTCGGTGTTTTTGGTATCGAATTATTGGATATTCGTTTTAAACGTATTAACTACAATGAAAGCGTTCGACCTAAAATCTATGATCGAATGATCAGCGAACGCAGGCAAATTGCTGAACGTTTTCTTTCTGAAGGTAACGGTGAGGCGGCTAGAATTCGAGGTAATCGAGTCCGTGATTTGAATAAAATTCAATCAGAAGCCTACCGTGAAGTGGAAGAAATTCGTGGTTTAGCTGATGCTAAAGCGACAGAGATTTATGCCAGTGCTTATAATAAAAGTACTGAAGCAGTTGAGTTTTATGAGTTTACTCGAACAATGGCTGCTTATGAATCCTTGATCGATGACAGCACTACCTTAGTGCTATCGACCAAAAGTGACCTCTTTAAATATTTGAAAGGAATGTCGTCAACAGATTAATATCTTAACCAGTTAGTAATCTACAAAGTGATTAAGGGGTTCTGTCAGAACTGAGTTTTATATGCTTAATTTTACTTAAGATATACTGTTCTTCTAGCCTCTAGTTCAGGAACTTAATTGCATAGAATGTGTAAGCTCTAAAGTCTTATTTAAATAGCTTGTTCTTTGTTGTTTTAATGATACTTTCTCTCCCCTTTTACCGACCTTATAATAGTTTCTGAGCTCATCATGAGCTCTACAAAATCTAGAGGCTGATGTAAGAGACTTGAAGCCTTTCATCGGTCCATATCGTTGCTTGATCCCTCTATGGTCTTGTTCAATCAGGTTGTTTAAGTATTGGTTAGTGCGATGGAGTACACTTTCCCCAAGCTCTTCTCTAATCGCCCTTGGATACGAGACTTCTTTATCGGTTGTAACCCGATCTGGAGCATCTCCAGAGATATCCAAAGCCTCTTTGAAGAAGTGTTTAGCAGCTCTCATATTTCGATGTTTACTCAACCTACAATCAATGAGCGCTCCTGATCGATCTACAGCCCGGTAGAGGTAGCACCACTTTCCTTTAACTTTGATATAAGTTTCATCTACATACCAACTCTTACCGAGTGTTCCTCTACGTCGTCTCCTCAAGTGTTGAGTGATCAACGGAGCATATCTCTCTTCCCACGAACGCACGGCTTCATGAGTAAACTCAAATCCTCTCTCAAGCATCATCTCACTGAGATTTCGTAAACTCAGACAGTATCTTAGCCTCCACCTTACGACCATCAAAACGAGATCTGTTGGATACTCAAGAAAGTTAAAAACGGTACCGCTACGCTCGTTGAAGGTACACCGACATCTCTTGCATCTAAAGCGTTGATAACCTAGGCTTGTTGGTCGCTTAAGTAGACTCACTTCAGTAGATTGACACTTCGGGCACGCATCACTCATCAGATCATCTCCTTGCTCAAGATGCGACGATCATACACCATTTGAGCTTGGTCAACGAGTTCTGACAGAACCCTCTATTGGGGCTACTCCTTTGTTGAAGGACACTTTAGAGCCCATGAGAGTATAGAATGTCTACTAAACAATCGGTGAACTTCTTATCATCATTAGCGCCTACAACCCTGTAATAAGACTCAAAACCACCCGCCAAAGCCTGTTCTTTATAGGTGACGTCCATCTCATACAGAGTCTCTATATGGTCGGAGGTGAAGCTGACTGGATAGACTAGCAGGTGACCCCCTCTTGATTTGGCGAGCTCATCAATCGTTTCATCGGTGTAGGGTCTAGTCCATTCTACTGGTCCGACCCTCGATTGAAAACACAAGTTCCAATGCAAGCGCTCTGCTTGATGGGGATCAACTTCAGCTAATATTCGTCTCTTGACTTCATGAAAGTGCCCCGTCGTCTCTGTCACATAAGGGTCACCCTTATCCCGATAACGCCTAGGGATCCCATGAGCAGAAAACATAAGGGTTATGGGCCCTTCCGGTTGATTCAAAATGACTTCGTCGAGTTTTTTCTTAACCCCGCGAGTGCTGTACTCTAGATAGCTTTGATTATGCCACCATGAATAGATTCTTGTGCTATCAATCTCTTTATTTGGAAAACGCTCCCTGATCGCTTGATCCACTTCTCTAACTGATGTGGCTGTCGTGCTATGACAAAAATGCGGATACATCGTGAGGATAAAAACTTTTCCACCATTAAACTTTAGCTTTGGGATCACATCTCTAGCGAAAGGTGCTGTATACCGGTTGATCACGTGAACATCAGTATCAGGGTTCTTCTCTCTTAAGATGTCCTGCAGCTGATCTGCCTGAGTCTGTGTCATCTTGTTGATGGGAGAATAGCCTATCTTGGCGTACTCATGATTAGATTCAGGCGCCCTCTTTTTACTTATTCTCTTGGCCAATAAGGTCCTTAGAGGAGCAAAGGGGATTTTGATAACGAGAGGGTCATCAAAAAGAAGAAAGAGAAATGGTCTGACCTCTTCTTCTTTAGTGGGCCCTCCAAAGTTACAGAGGATGATCTCATCGGTTGGTCTTTCCATTGAATACTTTCCTTACGTGCTACTATATCTGACAGCCAAACTCTTATTAGACAAGCCTAGATAATTAGATCAAGTCTTACGTGATAACTACCCTTAGATGCATGGTCAGGCAATCTTGTCTCAAGTAAACTTAGTATTTATTGGCGATGAGTTAACGCTGTATTGAGATCCTTATAGAAATTAATGCGCTGCTTCTTTTTTGACGTCCTCAGCTCATTTGATTTCACTTGATCTCAAGACTGTACCCTTAAGAACTCACCTCGCTGGAGACTCTCGATGACTCAACTTATGTTAGCCTTAAGTCAGTTGATGATCACTCATCGTCAGTACGTGTTCTTGAATCATCTCCTCTAATCGTAACATGTCTCCAGCGCTCATATGTGTCGTATTGATGTAAGTCGCCTTCATAAGTACACTTAAAACATTAAAAACACCTCTAATGTCAGACTGATTTAAGGTGTCATCAACATCTTGAAGAGCCATGAGATCACTCGTCGTGACAAAACGCAATTTTGTCCCCTCTTTTCTGAGATCTAAAGCTAGGCCATTTAAGGTGTCATAACTCAGCTTGGCGTGATCTCCTTTAAACCCTGCCGTGCTCGAGAGCGCTATGTGATCCCGGTATATTTTGATCTCCTGTTCAGGGTTAAAACGTCGAATCCCCCGCCCTATCAATAAGGCGATGATCATTGAAATAGAGCTCACTATCCAAGAGAAATCTGTTAAGTCGGTCGCTCCAAACGAGATCATGACGAACGCGACAAGCGCTAATTTTGTGGCGACTGCCCTCCCTTTGGGTTGGCGGACTTCCCATGAGATTAGGGCGTATTGGCTTAGTGACTCAATCTTAAATAGACGGTCTACGCTGACTCTTGGTGGGAGGGTCCAGCCTGAGGTAAATGACTGTTCTGACTCATCTCTAGCGCTGTTTACTTGACCAAGTTCAGTGCCCTGATCTACCGTCCATTGACTTAATCGGAGAAGATGATGCAGCTCATGAGCGGCCTCCTTCTCTCGTCGATAAGGACCAAGTAAAGACCAATGACTAGTATCACTTTTGGTCAAGACAACGTAATATCGAGTGACTGATCGTTTATTGGATCTCTCAACCTTCTTTTGGACCTTGAGACTGTTGATCTCACCGTAACTCATTGAGGGGGTGTTCTCCATTGATTGATGACGTGAATCGAGGAGATAAACTTGCCTAAATGTTGGATCGAATATGATCTTCTCCGGGAGTTTAGGCCACATTATAAGCCATTTTAAGGAGACGAAGAAGAGCCCTATTCCGAGATAGATGAAGTGCTGGACATGAAAGCCATCTGTCGTATTCAAGGCAAAGATAGCTACAATCGGTATCAAGCTAGAGAGTAGAATGAGCCCTAAGCATCCAAGCACCCACTTTGGAGGTTGACCTGGAGAACCGTACCTTCCTATCAACTCACAATATTTAGTCTCTTCTAGATTAATTTTATACATTTCACATCTTTCGTTCCTCTATTATACCGAGGAGATGATTAATATGTTTCCGCTAAAAATATCAAGAGTGAGCGTGACAATAGGCCCCTCCTCTATTATGCACTAACCGTGTTATGAAGGTACCCTTAGCGCCATATCTACAGAGGATGGCTGATCACCGATGGACCTCTTCGAGGAGAGGGTAAATATAACCCAAATAAAGACCCATTCGTCAATGGCTTCTCACTGAGCGATGAAGAGCGGCAAGATCTCAAATTTTTTAAAAAAGCTCTCACTGATCATCAAGTCTCAGAGAGACAAGATCAAAACTCTGTTCAATAAACTTTCCTGTTTCGCCATGCGCACAACCTCTTAGGGGTGACACGATAAAGAGGGCGGGTAAATCTTGAGCCTCTTACATTGGATGACCACTCCCAATATTTGATCTAAGGCCCTACTATAACGTTTGAACTCATCATCAGATATGGGCTGGTTTGGGGGGGAGCTTGTCATCGCCTCCCAGTTTTGCAGCGTATTTTTTAGGTCTGTACATCGATCTTGTCTCTTGGTATGTGCCTGGAGACGGTTAGCGAGCTTATCTAAGGCGAGACCATAAGATATGATCGCGTTCTTATGTGTGGGATATGCGGGGGGTTGCATATCGCTCTGCGACTCTTTGGGGAGTGGGCAACGTAACTTTCTTTTAAGCTGTTCATCATAAATGTCATTGATCCCCTCATCTCGCCAGAAAGGAAGACCCGCTTTAAAGCGTTTACGAAGCCATTTCTGATATTTTCCAGCTCGATAAGAAGCTGCTGTTTGGGCTTTCTCAAGTGACTTTACGACCCCAGCATGTACGCCACGTCCTCGTCTTTGACGTTTTCTTGGCTTCGTTTTATAGACCGAATCTAGTTTTTTGACCCACTTCCTCATCACTCGTCGCTGAGGATGTCGAAGGATGTCAGCCTGTCTCGCTGCTGCGGCGGATAATAATACATTCCCTTGCTCTTTAAGAGTGACTGCGAGGGTGGCAAAGAGATGCGGGTTTTTTGAGGCCCCATAAATAGAGATCATAGATACTAACGCAGCCTCTTGTGCTTGAAGTGTCTTTCGTGTCTCTTGGCCTCGACGACGTCTACTGTTTAGGTATTTTTTATAAGAACGCCCATAAAGGTCTGTTTTAAAGGCCTCTTTACCTGTTTGGTTTTGGAGATATTCAATGAGCAACAGGTGATCATGCTCCCTGCCAAAGTGCGCCTGTGGATCCTCAGCGAGAGTGGCTTTGACATGCTCAGCCGCTTTATCTAGTTCTCCAGAAAATGTGTAATATGTACCCAAGTTTGCATGCGTAGCATATGCGTTCGGAGCGAGTTCTTTGCGCTTGGTCAAAGCGCAATAGGCAGTGGGTAGATCCTTGAGTAAGATAGAAGATACAGCGAGCTCATCGATGGCTCTCAGGGAGGTTGGGAGGAGAGTCAAAGTAGCACGCGCGACTTTAGCTTTTAGCTGAAGGAGGTCTTTTGGATAAGACGGCCATCCGTTAGAGACCACATTACGCGTACAAGGAAGACTCTTCGCTTCTGCCCGAATCGTCTCATAGTGCCACCCACATGCTAACGCGTGATTAAGAGGTGATAGTATGAGCGCCAAGAGGCATAGAGATAAGAGCTGAAGACGTGGTAGTAAGCTCATATCTCTACCGATAATGTGAGCGATAATGTGAGCGATAATCGTTCGCTTGAGAGGGAGAGCGATGCTTAGATTATACACCTTCATTGGGCTAGCTCACTTTATCAAGACATTATACATAGATTTCCAAAATCCCTAATTTTTAACATGATCTTATAGTGAGAATCTCACTTCTTTTATAAGATGGGTCGTTTAAATTCATTTAGCGGCCTTGTCACTATAACTCTGGTCAATAAAGCTCTAGTAGACTCCATTTTTATCTGATCGACTTGGCAAGAGAGACTTGGCAAGAGAGACTTGGCAAGAGAGATTTGGCAAGAGAGATTTGGCATACAATCGACGACAATTGAGATAAAAACGTAAAAATCACTAATGTCAGCAGTAGAGTCAGCTTAGGCGGCCGGACTATCAGTATGGTCGTCTGCCCTAGCGACGCTACTCACGGCAAACAAATCAAACACGACAGCGTGGTCATGAGTTGAGCAAACACGTTGGCTCAATGGCGCATTGATTCTCCTTTGATGAGGATGATTTAGTTATACTTTTTATAGAACAGATTACTCTGTTTAGGATGAGCGATAATCGCGGGTAAATATTGTCTATGGGACTGCGGTGTTTCGCACTGAATCTTAACTAATTAAGACTTCAAGCCCTCATTCTACTATCAACCAATCGCTGTTAACTTTAGACCTTTAGATTACTTATCAGCCATCGATAAATAGGATCACTGAGATCATCAAATTGCCATGAACGCATTCACCGTCTGGAAATACACCCTGCTCACCAAAAGTAAACTGGCAGAGGACTGGTATATTGGGGATCTCCTCATTAACACCTCGCCTTATCTCCTCTATACGATCCTCGACGGCGAGGAAGCATCCAGCGCAAAAAATAATGAGCACTCCTCGTACGTTGTGTAAGGGCTCTTCTGCCTCAACAAGCGCTCCCTTAATGACACGCCGCGTCCGCCAATGACGCTCTCTTCATCACCTCGAAGTTGATAGATCATTTGGTTAAGATCAACGTGAGCGAAAGTGCTGATTGAGAGATCTTCGCGAAGCTCTCTAGGATGAATTACTTGAAAATAAGAGAGTGACCCTAAAGACCCCCTCAAGGTGGCTAGAGGCGAATAAGTACTTTCCTCTAAAATAACATCCCCCGGTGACAGCTCGGGGAGTCGCTGTCTATTCCATCGCTGATAGACGAGTCCTGCAGGTTGATGATCTATTTCCTTGATCAATCGTTGATCACAGCTGGTGACAATTCCCGAGTGTTCGGTTAGGAAGTATCCGCTACTCAAACGAGTAAATACCTGAGCGCTAGAGTACATGGTGGTGAGCACGACTCCTTGGGAGAAGCTGTTATATTGATCAGCGATCCACCACTGTGCTTCGATCATATTATCAGCGGCTGACCCTCCACAGATCATCACTTTTGCCCGATAAAATGACTGGATACTATTGATCACTTGTTCTTCAAAGCCCGGTGTTGCCGA
The DNA here is from genome assembly GCA_943788935.1 of uncultured bacterium. Taxonomy (GTDB): domain Bacteria; phylum Myxococcota_A; class Bradymonadia; order UBA7976; family VGTA01; genus CAKZRU01. Next base: position 108,082 of record CALSSE010000010.1, read on the forward strand.
CATCCATACTAAGGATGGCAACTCTCCCGAGCGCTCTGCTCTGAGAGAGGCTGTGGTGAGTAACTGTTGCACCAAATGATCTACATCACTCTCAAGCTCAAAACCTCCTGCGGCGCTTCCATAACTACCGAGAGGGTCATGAAACCCGAATACCCCAATCGATTGATCGAGGTAAACATGATCTTGATTAAAGAAGCCTTTACAGCTGGTAGCAATATGTTTTTGAGCCCTTGGAAAGCTCCGATTCAACGCAGGTAAGAGGCTGAGCGGATCACACTCCATCGGGGCGGTGACGATTATGCAGTCTAGATCACTGGGGAGATTAGATCGCTCAGATTGGTGATAGACTTGACTATATATACTCAGTCCCATAGGGCGGTGTTGCCTTTGCTTAAAGTACAGATTATTTGCCTGAATTAGCCATAATGTCGGTAATCGAGAGTCTGGCAGTGGTGGGAGTCTCAGCTTTATTATCGAGCGAGGTATTATCGAAAGAGTGATTATCGAGAGAGGGATTATCGAGAGAGTAATTATCGAGAGAGGGATTATCGAAAGAGGAATAGAGAGAGGGATTATTGAAAGAGGGATTATCGAGAGAGGGATTATCGAGAGGAGAGATCACAGCGGAGCCAGCGCTCTGCTGTGATAAGTCATTACGCATAAACGCTTTAAGATCTTCAGCAAACTCATGACAAGTCGCATATCTCTCAGCAGGATCAAGCGCTGTAGATTGAGTGAGAATCGTTCTTAAAACTGGATTAGAGATCGACAGTGGGATCTCGAAGCCCATGTTGATATCAATCATGACTTTATAGAATGAATCATATGTGAACACTCTCTGACCCACTAAGAGCTCTATAAAGATCAAGCCCATCTGATATACATCAATTTGAGGACTGATGATTTTATATCGTAGGTATTCAGGAGCGAGATAGGATAAAGTACCGCTTATATCTTTTGGGTCTTCTGCTTGATGACTCATGAGCAGGGCGATCCCAAAGTCTAATATCCGAAGATGCTCTTGTGGCGTATCTTCACTGACTAAGAATAAGTTTTGGGGCTTGAGATCTCGATGGACGAGTCCTGAAGAATGAGCCTGGGCTAAAGCTTCTAATACGGGGATGAAGAGTGGAATGAGAGTCCTCAGAGTAAAAGGACCTCTCTGGGCTAATCTCTTGCCTAAATCCTGACCGATGAGGTACTCCATCACAATAAAAGGGACCTGTTCCTGTGAATGAAACCCAATATCATATATTTGGACTACATTAGGGTGGTGAATATTTGCCGCCAGAGAGGCCTCTCTAATCAGCTGGTCAATATGAGGCTTAGATGAACGGGTCTCTTCAACATTCGCCACTTTGATGGCTACTGAACGCTTAAGCAGAGTGTCATAGCTATGATAAACATCACCTTGACCGCCTTCGCCAAGTTTACTGATGATCTTATATCGTCCAGCGAGAATGCTCCCTTCTCTGATCGTTGGGTTGCTTTTGACCCGTGTATACTGTTGGTCGACAGTCTTTTCCATCATTGAAGTCATGCTTTGCTCAGAGAGAAGAGGACTCAAACTCTTGAGATAATCGCTTGATCCCTTCTCGGTGTGATGGACATCACCCGATGACATCACCTTTGTCTCGAGACCGATAGCAGCGAAGTTAAAGCGATCTCGTTGTTGGCTGAGCAGGCGAGCGAGTTCATTGAGTAGGTACTGGTCATCCTTATCGAAGTGACCCACGTCAGAGTGGGTCATCAATAGCATGTAATTAGATTGATTGAGCTCAATCGTGCTCATCAGCATAGAGACAATATGATGCGTAAGCACTGGTGGAAAGGACTTAAGTATAGGTATCGCTTGGGCATTGAAGACAATACAGCGTTGACCGTTAAGTCGTCTCCGTAAAGGGCCGATGAGAGGCCAAAGATAGTCATTTTCTTCTGTTTGTGTACTAGTGATGACCTTCCCGTAGTCATCATTGATAACTTTTAAGATAAAGCACTCAATACCGACAAACCGGTTCTTTAGCGTCTCTACCACCAGCTCAAAAGGATCTCTTGAGAGCTGTTGAGATAAAACTTCAATCAGCTCGACCAAAAACTCATGAACTGTGATCATTCTCTGAGATTTTTGCTGAGATCTATTCATGGAATGAAGAGATTCCCAAAGGATTTCTTGAGATAGCATGTCAAACCTATGAAGTGATGAGCTTAGTATTTAGTGTATGAGTCCAAAATAACAGCTTGTATTCAAAGATCCAAGATCTCATTGCCAGTCAAAGACTCTCTAAGATTAGAGTCAAAAACTCTCTGAGACCAGAGTCGAAAACTCTCTGAGACTAGAGGAGAGATGATTAAGAAACGATCTCCATGGTCAGTACACTCACTGAGGTGGAGATCACTATGATCCTTCACATTTGCTGGCTTAACGAGAGGATCAATGATCATGAGACTCTCAGCCGAATAAAACCTAATCAGCTTTGAGCCAAACCTAATCGCTGTGAGCCAAATCTAATCGCTGTGAGTTGAGCTTATTTAGTGTCACAACGATTGACAGGGTTGCTCATCTGACCGCGGATTTCGTCCTTCTTATAGACGATTGTCCACTCATCTGCCTCTCCAGTAGCGCTGACCGCCTTCGCTTCAAACCCTTCTGCGTCTGCGCGAGTGATCTGATAGGTGTAGTGAAGCTGAGTATGAGCGATGACCATCCCCTTCTCGTTGATAGACCAACGGTCGCCGTCGAGTTGACGTCCATCTTCGGAGGCGAAGCCATCTTGTCGGGTCGCCTCGATAAGCAATGCTTGCTGCTCACCCTCTCCTGTGACTTTCACCGTATAGGTATAACCTTCGTAAACACCTTCCTCTAAATCGATGGACTGTGTCTTCTTAAGCGCCTCCCAAGAGGCTGCGAACCCTTGGTGTGCGGGGTCGCTCTTATGGGCCCTTTCGGCATCTAGAAGATGGGAGAGTTGATTGAGGGCGACCCGCTGAGTAAAATCGATCTGCTCTGGCTGAAGTGAGACATTGAGGGTGCTTAAGTTGGTGCTGAATGTAGCGCTCTTTCCTGTGGTCACAGCAGCGGAGAGGTGATCTTTCTGTTTAGATACGATACGATAGAAGTTGGCTTTCGCTTCCCGCTGACTCTGCGCACATATGAAGCTCGGATCTTCACGCTCCGCCTTGAGCTGTTGAGGATAGAGATAAAAGAGGCCGGTCATTAGCGCGGCTACCATCGCTAGCCCCTTAAAGCTGTAAGTGTCATTGGCCTCTGAGTTGAGGTGCATTTTGGCCACAATCGGTCGGGCGAATAAGAAGAGCAAGACCCCTGCGCCGGCAGTCCCTATCACGATATAGCTAAAGAGCTCAAACTCTCCTAACCTCTCCGAATAACCACCGATATAGCCTGCGGCGAGGTTTGCGATAAAGTTAGAGCCAAACCAAACCCCCATCATCAACGCTGTTAAGTGGGTAGGAGCGAGCTTAGTGACCATAGACAGGCCGATCGGAGAGAGACACAGCTCACCCATGGTATGCCAGAAATATGCTCCGGAGAGCCAAAAAATAGCCGCTAATCCGCTGTTGCCAGAGTCTGCCTGATTAACCCCATGGAGCATAAATATGAATCCAAAAGAGAGGAGCAAGAGCCCCATGGCCATTTTCACAGGCGTTGGAGGATCGATGTTACGCTCACCTAGCTTCGCCCACAGCTTGGAGAACAATGGCGCGAAGAGGAAAATGATCGCTGGGTTAAGAGATTGGAACCAAGACGCAGGGACTTCAAATCCCCAGATGACACGATCAACCTTCTCTTTGGTGTAGATGTTCATCAGGCCTCCCGCTTGCTCAAAGGCTGCCCAGAAAAACATCACGAAGATGCTCAAAACTAAGATTACTGAGATCCGGTCGACCTCCTCTGCGGTGAGCTTTGTGGACTCTCGGGTCTCGGATGCTTGTGCTTTTTCGGAAGATCGATCTAATACGCCAAGTCCACTAGGGAGCAGTTTGTCCTCCAGGAGCCAGAAGATAATGAGGCCCAAGGCCATCCCTACTCCAGCGGCTCCAAATCCCCAGTGAAAGCCGATCTTCTCACCAAGAGAGCCACAGATGAGTCCGGCGAGCACCGCCCCGAGGTTAATCCCCATGTAGAAGATCGTAAACGCGCTATCACGTCTTGGGTCATCCTCTTCATAGAGGCCTCCGACCATAGTGGATATATTAGGCTTAAAGAAACCATTACCAATGATCAAGAAAATGAGCGCCGCATAAAACGCATATAGACCGGGCACTGCCATCATGAAGTGACCGATCATCATCAAGATTCCACCGATGTAGACCGAGCGTCTCTGACCGAGATAGCGATCGGCGAGATAGCCACCGAGGAGAGGGGTCGCGTAAACGAGGCCAGTATACCAAGCATAGATCTTGAGCGCCTCGGTCGAATTCATACCAAAGCCGGGGTTAACCTCTGTCGTTTTAGCGGTCATGTAGAGGGTTAGGAGAGCTCGCATGCCGTAATAGGACATACGCTCCCACATCTCGACCGTAAAGAGAAGATAGAGCCCTTTTGGATGTCCTCCGAGTTTATTATTGCTGTTGGTTGTCATGTCCTTGAGCGTGACCTTTCCCTCGCCTTTTAGGGGCTAGATTCTCATAGTTTAGAGTGATTAAAGAGAGTAGCACTCTACTATGATTTGGGAGGCTATGTGAGTTTTTATTCGGGGGATTTTCACTGATCCCAAGGAGTTTTCTTCACCCGTTCAAACCTCATAAATTCTCGCCATATATACAAAGATGTGATCGGAGCAGAGTCGACCTCTGACCAACGAGAACATCCCCGCGATAATGAGTACCGCGCTTGCTTCCAAAGATCGTTTCGTGGAGCTTTGTCGTCAGGCGAGATAGAGAGAGTAATCCATAAGAGGCGAGCCGGCTCAGTTAGGGTCTTGTGACTTCAGGAAGAGGCGCTTGACCTCACTATAGCTGACATGAGGATTTTTTCGTGGATCGACCATTCCTTGAGGACCATTGGCGATCGGGTTACTCAATGGACCTCTCGGTAACCACAGGAAGTCAGGCTGTTGGCTAAAGTGTCCAAAGGAGCTTTCGGCGCTTCCATTGATCCACTCACCACCGATAATTTGGCCGTCACCATCAAGCTCTAAGATATAGTGATAAAGGTCATCTCGCAGGTAGCGATGATGGTTGTCGGTGATCGGCTCACTCATGGGTCTTGATTCGACGACATACTTGACGTCGACGATCACTTCGACAAATGACTTAGCTTGATCATTATAGGGGTAACTCATCACTGTAGAGGGGTCTGTGACTAAGAGGGCGATCGCTTCACTCTCTGAGACCTCCCTTAAGCTCTCTATGACATAAGAATCAACCGGTTGATTCCACACTTGAGCGTCATAGGTGCGGTCCTCAGCGAAACCTAGTTCAAGTAGGCCGAGGAAATTAGTGAGGATGACGTGGAAAGTCCCCGCATTGGTGTCACGGCACTCAATGTTGATAATCCGACCGTTCTCATCTCGTTCGACGCTATCTGTTTTACATCGACCTCCGACGACCATGGCTCGAGAGTAATCATAGGCGGTGATCATGAGGGCTTTCAAATCAGAGATCTCAAAGGTGACCCCCTTTATCGTGACTGGATAAAGTGGCTCATCTTCTAATAATGAAGCGGGAGTCCAAGCGTGACAGAGCCCCCACCAAACCCCAATCCCTTCGTGACCGCTACACTCATCAATTTTACCATCATTGTCATTATCAAGACCATCATGGGTTCTCCAATGCCCTCTATGCTCAGACATCCATCGCGCTGCCGGACCAATCACCTGATAGTACTCGGGGTCGAAACTGGTGTCTGCGCAATCGACCTGTCGAGGCTGTAAGCTCATAAAGTCTTCGGGAGGTACCCATCCATTGAACACGAGGTCGTATTTCTCCATGGGGCTTAAGGTCTCAGCACCTAACCAACGAGCGTTCGTGCTGTCTTCATAAGTAGGCCAATAGGAGGCGGGCCATGCTCTTTTTTTGGCTCGTCCCTCCAAGGGTAAGTCGGCGAGAGTATACACTAGTTCTTCATCGAGATAGCGTACGAAGCGATCGGGGTCATTCAGTTTGTCCCACTGGTCTGCTTTTCCATATGACTCACTATCTTGGCCCTCACCGCCTTCTGAGTCTAGTGTGAGCTCACTACAAGCGGTGAGCATAAGAAAGGCACAGATATAGCATAAAGACTTGGTCATTCTACAATCTTTCGAGGGGAGATTTATATATAAACTTAGGGCATTTAGAATGCCAAGTCAAACTGTATGGAAGAGTGCATAGAGCACATTATAGGTCCGCTCTTCGGTATAATAGCGCTATGACTCTCCTTCATGATAAGTCGACTATCATCGATTTGAGAGTTGAAGATCTTTAATCAGAGACCGCTATGCTTTCGGCTCTTTGGTTTCTCCGATGATTGTTGTATTGAGAGGCTTTAGACTTATAAGGACTCGGCATGGACATATTGAAGACCCAGTATCATCCTGACATTTTGACTCTAGAAGGTCAGACCATCTTCACGAGACTCGCTACCCGTTGTATAACACTCCATAACGATATGATCCTCCTACTCTATACCGAGAGGTATGACGATTATAGCCTTCCGGGCGGTGGGTTAGAACCCGATGAAGATAAAGTTCAAGGTATGATACGAGAACTTCAAGAGGAGACAGGAGCCCAAGGTGTTAAAAATATTGAACCTTTTGGTACTTATGAAGAGTATAGGCCTTGGTATAAGTCGGACTATGACATCCAACATATGATCTCATATTGTTTCACCTGTGATGTTGATGTTGAGCTGGGTGTCTCACGGCTGGAGTCTTACGAAATGAAGAATGGGATGAAGGCGGTGTGGATCAATATCTATGAGGCGATTGAGCATAATGAAGCCACCATGGCTTCTAGCCCTAAGAGCGGTCTATCGATCGAGCGAGAGACCTTCCTTTTACATTTGATTGCCCAAGGGAGAGAAGATCGTTAACAAGCAAAAGATCTCTATATTTGGTAACCACTTAACTCATGAGAAACCTAAATGACAAAGTCAATCCAACAACTGACAGAGAGACAGCTCTCACTGATCTGTGATTATACCGCCAAAAATGCTTCTATCGCCCGCCCTCGACACTCTCAGGTGCGAGCCGCTAGTGTGTTAATGAGAGAAGGGGGAACGATCCCCTTTATCGCTCGTTACCGGAAAGAGAGAACCGATGGACTAGATGAAGTACAGCTTCGAGTGATCGAAGGGGCCCTTAAAAAAGTCGAGGCGCTCGAGATGAGGCGGTCTGCTATTCTGAAGCGTCTCCAAGAGAGGGTCACCGATGGAGACAGTATACCTCATACAGTCTTTGATGCTATCTCTGATGCCGACTCTCTCGCTCTTCTCGAGGAGCTTTACGCTCCCTACAAGAGTAAGCGACTCACCAAAGCTGATCGAGCACGTGAAGCTGGCTTAACACCGCTGATGACGAGTTTACTCAATGGAGGGAGATGGAGAGATCAAGCGGATAAGCTAATCTGTGAGGCTTTTCCTACCCTCAGCGCACTCGAGGAGGGTGTCATTGAATTACTCGCTGAAAAGCTCTCTATTATGCCTAAGGCGCGTGCTCGCTGTTTAGACATTTTAGGGATCTACCTCCTCGTGAATGCCAAACGCAAGCGGGGGGTAGAGGCTGAGGAAATCTACGCAGATTATTATAAGTTTTCAGGCAAAGTTCGCGATCTTAAACCCCATCAAATATTAGCGCTTAGACGTGGCGAAGGCTCCGGGGTCTTGAGCCTTAAGTTTAACGCTAATGACGAACGATTACGAGAGTGGTTATTACGCGCTTTATGTCCTTCGTCTCATCATATTGAACGTCATCCACATAAACACTATTTGGAGCGGGCACGAGACCTCGCTTATGAGCAGCGCCTGTTACCGAGCGTATCTCGGTCATTGTGGGCCGAGGCCCTCAAAATGGCAGAAGAGCGAAGCGCCATCGTGTTCGCCAACAATCTCAAGTCTCTACTCCTCTCACCTCCACTTCTCAAACAGCGGGTCTTGGGGATAGATCCGGGATTGCGGACCGGCTGTAAACTCGTCGTCATTGACGAACGTGGAGGAGTCCTCGAGGTGGGCCTTTGCTTTACTCATGATCGGCGCTCTACTCGCGCCGCTCATGAGATCGCTCTATTAATTGATCGACATAAAGTCGACGCGGTAGCGCTCGGTAATGGCACGGGGAGTCGAGAGGCGGAGCGCGCGCTGATTGAAGCCCTCTCTCTGTGTAGGCATAAAGCACAATATGCGGTCGTCGATGAAGCAGGAGCGAGCATCTATTCTGCATCGGAGCTTGCAGGCCAAGAGCTACCGACACTCGATGTGAGCGAGCGAGGAGCGGTGAGTATCGCTAGACGACTTCAAGACCCACTCGCTGAATTAATCAAGGTCGATCCACAGAGCGTTGGGGTGGGCATGTACCAACATGATCTCAATGAAGCGATGCTTCGTGAACAGGTCGCCGGCGTTGTTCAAGACGCCGTCTCTAGTGTCGGCGCTGATCTTAACACCGCTTCGCCTCAGCTCTTAGCTCATATCGCGGGGTTGGGACCCTCATTAGCTAAACGAATCGTTGAATATCGAGACTCAAATGGGCCTTTTTCGCAGCGAAAGTCACTCCTTAAAGTCAGGGGGTTAGGCGCAAAGACATACGAGCAATGCGCAGGGTTTTTACGAGTCTATGGCGGTGACGAACCATTAGATGAAACTGCGATACACCCCGAAGGCTATCCCTTTGCTAGAGCGCTCCTTAAGGAATTGGGACTTCGGCGACCTCATGAGAGTTTGGGTGAGCAAATTAAAGGAGAGTCAGCTCTTATGGATCGACTGATAGAGCAGTTTAATGTGGGCAGCGTGACGCTAAGAGATCGGGTTCATTCGCTGACTCGACCCGGACGAGACCCACGAGAATCTCTCCCTCCTCCGCTGCTGAGGACAACAGCTGTTTCATTGAATGAGCTCCAGACAGGAATGGTCTTGCAAGGGAGCGTGAGAAACGTCGTTGATTTTGGGGCTTTCATTGATCTCGGTGTGAAGAGAGATGGGCTTATTCATGTCTCAACGATGCGCGACCCTCAACAGCCTTATAAACAGATTAGTCCCTATGATGTCGTCAGAGTAGGACAGGTCGTGCAGGTTTGTGTGACCCATATTGATAAAGAACGTGGGAGGATCAGCTTAGCGCTCACCGAGTGATACTCACTCATCGGCGTTGGAGCTATACTTATGGACTCTTTATTATTAGCGATCATAGTGACCTGTTTCGCTGCCTGCCTTCAGGGGGTCGCTGGCTTTGGCGCAGGATTGATCTCGATGGGGGTGTTGGCCTCAGTGTGGTCTGTTCCAAAAGCGACAGCGATTATGCTGCCGCTGGGTGTTCTTCTGAATGTCTCACTGATTATACAGCGACGTCAAACGGTAGAGCTCTCATCTCTAAAGTGGGTGTTTATAGGTCTTCCATTAGGTGTGTTCTTTGGTGTTCATTTACTTGAGGTCGTTGCTGAAAAAACACTCAAACTGCTCCTAGGTTTGGCCCTCTGTGCTTCAGTGGTGAATACACTGATTAATGATCGAAAACATAGAGAATATGGTTCATTTGTAGCCTTTATCGCAGGCACTTTTGCGGGGATGTCAGGCTCGGCTTTTAGCGCCTCAGGCCCCCCGATTCTTATATATGCAAATCTACAAGGCTGGGATAGAGATCTTTATAGAGCGCAGCTCTCAGCGCTCTTCACGACCAGCTCACTTTTAGCGCTTATCGGCTTAAGTATCGGCGGTCAAGTGGACGTGAGTACGCTCTCGATTAGCCTGTCTCTAACGCCTGGCGTATTGCTTGGTTCATTGATAGGTACCCATTTGGGTTCATCTCTACCTCAGTCTATTTTTAGGTATCTTGTTCTTGGACTTCTCATCGCGCTATCAGCACGCTTCCTATTCAACTCTCTTTAAACCGAGTTGAGCGAGGAGAAGAGAATATTGAGCCGCTTACAAGTCGCTCGAACACATGTTGTTGATGAGCTTAGTCCTGGCTATTCGTTGTCTTCAGCGCAGGTAACATCACCATAAACCGAGTACCAACCCGACCCTAGACTCTACTTTGAGTTCACCGCCCGCCATAATACCTTGTTCTTCATAGGCCTCCACTCATTCTGTCGAGGTCATTGAGGAGAGCTTGAGGAGTCGGTGGGCCCCTCCTGAGCGTTGAATATCTCTTGGAGAGGAGGTGATGTGATTCATCATCTATATAGCTTTGGATTAACCTTTGAGTTTAAAGCGTTGTAGCTTACCCATCGCGTTGCGAGGTAGCTCGGCTAACCATGTCCATTGTTTTGGTCTCTTATAGGAAGCGAGTCGCTCAGTGAGTGCTTCGCTGAGTCTCTCTATTTTAGCGAACAGGGGCTTTATGTGGTCGATAGTTGTATAAAAAACTTCTACTCGCTCTCCCCAGTCCTCATCGGGGAGACCAACCACTACCACTTCACTGATCCATGGAGGCTCTCTTAATTCATTCAGGGTCGCTTTAATCGCATTCTCAACCTCTGCGGGGTACACATTTAATCCACCCGAAATGATCATCTCTGACGCCCTGCCTTTTAGCCAATATCTCCCACTGCTGTCTTGATGAGCGATATCTCCAGTTCGCATCCATCGTCTCCCTAATTCACAGATATATATGCATTTGGAGGTCGCTTCTGGACGACGATGATAACCATCAAATAGGCTCTCACTAGAGATGTGTAACTCTCCAACTCCTCCTTGGGCGAGGGTGCGATTATGGGCGTCACAGATCTTCGCCATCACGCCAGGAAGTGGGTATCCAACGCTACCGGGTGCTCTCTCTTCATTCAGCGAGGCCGAGAGGACGATCCCCACTTCAGTCATCCCATAACGCTCGACGATCTGCACCCCAAAGCTCTCTTGAAAAGCCTCAAACTTCTCTGGTGAGAGTGGCGCTGAGCCTGAAGTGACCAGCCGTAGACTATCGACCGGAGGGCGCTCTGCCTCTGAGAGCTGTAGATAACGATGATAATGAGTAGGCACACCCATAAGCACTGTCGCTTGATGAGCAGCGATCGTCTGTAAAGTCTGCAGAGCGTCAAAACGGGGAAGTAATATCAGCTGAGCTCCCGCCCACAATGACCCTAAAGCGGCCACAAATAGGCCATGAATGTGAAAGAGAGGCAGAGTATGAACTAATCGGTCAGAGACAGACCACGCCCAAGACTCATGGAGAGCGCTGAGGGTTCCTATGATATCTCGATGTCTGATTCGCGCTCCTTTGGGACGACCTGTCGTCCCCGACGTATAAGCGAGAACCGCGAGATGATCAGCGTTAATAGAGTCGAGAGGGGCCTGTGGGGCATAGGCGTTTCGATGTGTCTCGAGAGAACAAGAGTCAATAAGGCTTAAGCGTTCTCTTGACCTTAAAGTGAGAGTCGATCGAAGCGTGGTGTGCTTATCTTCAGGAATGAACGCTACTTTCGCTTGAGCATCCTCTATATAGTAAGCGAGCTCATGGGCGGTGTAACTGTCATTAAGCGAGAGCACTGTCACTCCTTGGGAGAGCGCTCCAAGAAAGAGCGGCAGCCACGCGACCCCTCTGGGGACTTGAAAACCAAGAACATCTCCTGGCTCCAAACCAAGAGAGACAATAAATCCAGCGCTACGCTCAATCTCGGTTATCAGCTCCTCATAGGACCAGCTGAGTCGACTCTCTTCCCCCTCCCAAATAAGAGAAGTCGACGAGAGTGACCCTCCGCTGAGAGATCGCCACCGCTGATAAAGAGCGCTGATGAGGTTATCTTTGGGGTGAGTCGTGCTTAAATAGTCCATCTTTGCCTCCGAGTACAACTCTGAGATCATTCCTCAGATCGATAGAGCATAAGAGAGCGAGGAGGTCTCCTCGTAGGTTAGTGAGCTTGAGCCTGCGCTAAAGTATATATTTAGCTCCAATGGTTAAGAGCGAGTCAGTGACTGGTATATGATTAATCATGTTCTTCACCGTTGCAGTCAGGTGATGAAAACAGGCACTAAAAATGTTTGTCTTGAGTCTCAGCGGGAGCCCCGCTGAGGTTGAGGATTGAATCAGGTGAATCAGGTGGCTGTGACAAGTCAGCGTTCGGATTAAATGCCTAAACGCCTCATCAATTTTTGGGGTGGGTGAGGAGGTCGTGAAGGCTCAGGAGTGTTTTTGGGGCGAACATCAGGGTTCCACTTTTGATGAAATGATTGATATATGTTCGAAGCCTTAGTTTTCCTGATCTGCTGTCGTAGCCCAATAATGGTCTTCGTTGGTAGATCTTTAGTCGCTCGCTTGATTAACCAATGAGGTAGAAACCCACCGGGGTCTAGGTGAACAAAATAGGTCACCTCAATCTCTTGAGGACCGACATAATCAAAGAGATAATAGCCCTCGATCTGTGGTAAGCGAACTACGTTTTTTTTGGGAGGGATCGCTGAGGTCTCTGCCCCCTTAAAGTAGGCGAGATACCGACGCTCTTTCTTTATTTCATACAAGTAAGTGCGGATGGCCGCATCGCGATCAGAGATCGGCCATGGGGAGTCAGTCTGATGGTAAAGGAGCAGCTCAAACTCACTGTAACGCTTGACCACTTTTGAGACTGAGCAGCGATGAACCCATTCATCTCTACGATTCACATCTTGCAGAACAGCGATCAGATCAAAGAGGGTCGCCTTGACTCGACTGATCGCTTTAAAGTCAGGCAGGTCTCCTAAAGCTGAGTCTCTTTGAAATACTCGAATCCCTTCTGTTTCATGAATCTGAGTCCACTGCGGCGCTCCTTCTGCGATCATAACAGGAGTAGAGAGGATCATCATCAAGCAGAGATGTCTGAGTAAAATCAATTGTATATCCTTTGGTTACTAGACCAGCGAAGATCACTAACGTCTAAAAATAATGACCTGTTCATTACACTCTAAAAGACATTTAAGACAGATATGACTCTAAAGTCATGATGAATATGGTCTGAATTACACCCCATCAACACGAGCGCTACATCGAGTGCAGTCGTAAACCATAGACAGTCTTTATCACTGAGCGTGTCTCTCGACAATAGATTCGGCAGCGCTATACCCTAGCCGATCTCTAGGGCGCTTTTGAGTCACTCTGGACTCGGCTTGATCTTCGATCGATGGAACGATATGAGATCTCAAGAGCACTCGTTTTTAAGTGATAGACTTCATGATGAAAGAGTTCGCTTAAAGAGCCCGCTTAAAGAGCGTAATGAGAGCTTGAGTGTATGAGATCGTGCTCTAGGACGTGATGTTACAGATGCGCTGTTACAAAGAGATTAATAGCCAGCGTATGCCTGTTGACTCTTCCTCACACGGTGTCATGAAGGCGGCTTCACCATTATCTGGGTCATTTCCGTTGAGACAACCATTTTCCGACTCGTTCGTTAACTTGTACCAGCCTGTATCTTCTTCCTCGAGATTCCAAAGCATCCCTGAGAATGGTCCACACTCCGCCATAAAAGACGCTCCATTTAGCTGTGTAGAGCTTTGGTCATTTCCTTCTAAACAGACCTCGTCACTACCTACCGTTTTCATGTGATAATAAGTGTTCCCCATGATCTCTATGGGGATAAATCTCCAAGATTGACCGGTAAAGGTGCCACAGTTTGCCATAAAAGCGTTGCCGCCAAAGAAATTTACGGTGGGGTCATTCGCTTCAAGACATTTCGAATCGCCAGAAAAAGAGTTCTTTAAGTGATAGATCTCATTAGGGCCTACGAAAGGACCATCAGACCCACTGTCGGGTTCAAGACCGATATCGGGTTCGAGACTGATAGTAGAGTCTGTGGTCATGGACAGATCAGTGGATTCATCTATTTGTCTTTCTCCATCATTAACAGACATTGTCATATCATTGAGCTCATCTGAAATCACTACCTTTAGACATCCAGAAGTATAGAACAAAGCTATTACAATTAAATACTTAATAGGTTGGTTTATCATTTATTATCTATCTTTAAGAGCTTTATTATTTATAGTCTAACAGTGAAGGTGACATATTTAAAAATCCTAAGTGAGGAGACTTAAAAAATCAACCACACCCTAGGCGGACTATATGAAAAGTCATGAGGGGCTTTTATTGTGAAATGAATAGAGAAATTAAACATATACTTTTGCAGTCTAGTGTTGACCAAAATCGTCACCCAAGCATATCCAAATGAACTCAAATGACACATACAGGCTAAACGTGTCTAGCAACTCCCCGCTCGATCATGAATCGATGCCCTGCTGAAAGGTCACCTCATCGATCCAAGAGAGATGATGTAAACCCCACCAACCGATGAGGCACGCTTCGGCGGCGTCATGTCTGAGAGAGGTTGAGCCCCGACCAGATCGCGCTCGTATCAACCGACTCGCGATCAGCTCCGCCCTCTTCTTGGCGGCTCGGCCGTCATGGAGGTATTTGGTAGATAGGCAATCACCCCGCCATCTCTCCGCTGAGATATTGAGATAGGTGATCTCATATTTTTTAGCATATCTCCTCCACACTCTCAAGAGGTCACCATTACCCTCAACGATGAGCGCTGACCCTTTCGGAAGTCTGCTAAGAGATCTGTAGGCGACAGCGCTGAGTTTATTCGCTTGTCCACAATGGTGACTCCCATAGGCGACTAAGGCTCCATCCTCTTGGAAGCATGACCACCCAAACCTCAGCCCTAGATCTATCGCTAATAGATGAGGGCTTGACTCCGCGATGTGAAGTGAGCTGATCAATGACCGCTCCTTGAGAGATGTTAACTCAGTCTAGATCAAGAGTGATTAACGATGAGGTGAGCTCGAGGATGATGATAGACATAAAGAGGGAAGCGCTGTATCTAGGCGCTATCATACACCAGACTCAATAAGTCTCAACCGCGCTTTAGATTAACTCTATAACCACTCAACCCCACTCCGAGGTGTCTCTGATGATGATTGTCCTTGATTATGGTTCACAATACACCCAGCTGATCGCTCGAAGACTACGCGAGAGATCATTCTACAGCGAGGTTTTAGCCTGGGACAGCAAACAGCTTGAAGTCAAGCTCGCTACAGGTAAAGTGAGCGGAGTGATCCTCTCGGGTGGCCCCTCGTCAGTCTATGAAGAAGGCGCTCCCTTTTTACCCGAGGCATTACTCCACGCTCATCGAGAGAGAGGCTTACCGATCTTAGGGATCTGTTATGGCCTTCAGCTCATCGTTCATTCTCTCGGCGGTAGAGTCTCCCCCGCCGAGCGTCGAGAATATGGTCCTGCCATATTAGAGGCGAATGAGTCTCCGAGAAGCTCATTTCTCAGCCCGGAAAAGAAGAGGGTGTGGATGTCACATGGAGATAGAGTAGAGGAGCTCCCCGAGGGTTTTGTCTCTATAGGATACACCGCTGACGCGCCGCTGGCAGCGATCGCCCATGAGAGTCAACCGCTCTTCGGACTTCAATTTCACCCAGAGGTTACTCACAGCGAGGGAGGGGCCGACCTCCTCTCTGCCTTCGCAGGAGAGATCTGTAAGCAAGAGGCTAATTGGACGCCCGCTGAGATCATCTCCATGATGACCGATCGACTGCGCCAACAAATCGGTGACCGCAAGGCCTTGGTAGGGGTGAGCGGTGGTGTCGACTCTAGCGTAGCCGCTGCCTTAGTCCACCGGGCGATTGGAGATCAACTTGAGGCTGTCTTCGTAGATAATGGCCTATTAAGACAGGGTGAACGAGCCGCTGTGGAGTATGCCTTTGAAGATGTCTTAAGAGCGAGGTTGACGGTTGTCGATGCTAGCGAGACATTTTTATCAGATCTGGCGGGAATCACTGACCCAGAGGCTAAGCGTAAACGAATTGGAGAGCGATTTATCCGAACCTTTGAGGGCGCTGCAGACTCTATCGGTTCACCGCCTTGTTTGGTACAAGGGACGATCTATCCCGATGTCATAGAGTCGAGTGGCGGGTCCAAGAGCGCTCGTAAGATTAAGGCCCATCATAACGTAGGCGGCCTCCCTGAAGACGTTGATTTTGAGATTGTAGAACCTCTGAGGATGCTCTTTAAAGATGAAGTGAGGGCGGTCGGTGAGGCCCTCGGCTTACCCCATGAGCTCGTCTGGCGACAGCCTTTTCCAGGACCTGGTCTCGCGGTGCGCTGTTTAGGAGAGATCACTAAAACACGACTAGAGACTCTCAGACATGCTGATTTCATCTTCACTGAAGCCCTTCGAAAAGCAGAGCTATTGGAGCAGAGGGTCAGCGCTGACTCTACGGTTACAGGGAGCGCTCAGGCCTTTGCTGTTCTCCTCCCCGTTCGCTCAGTCGGAGTGATGGGTGATGGGAGGACCTATGAAGAGGTGATCGCTTTACGGGCGGTGCAGACCTCCGACTTTATGACTGCGGAGTGGGCTGAGCTCCCCTATAAGCTCCTCGCTCAGGTCTCACGAGAGATCGTAAATGAGGTCTCTGGGGTGAACAGGGTGGTCTACGATATCACCACCAAGCCTCCAGGCACGATTGAATGGGAATAAGGATTCCGAATCACCCCCCCCTAGACTGAAGATTGGGCGAGACCATTAATGTCGACGATGGGAAATAGAATACACATAGTGATTCCCTCAGAGAAAAGCCGATGTATGATGAAATCCTATATCTTGTATTAGAGAGGTGATTATTGTCATTCCACCATTTCTTATCACCGACGTATTTTAGTGCGCGAAATCGTCTATCTCAAGTCTTAGTGATCGGCGCAGTGATCATCGTGATCACGGTATCTTGGGCGGCGCTTATGCCCATCATAGAGTGGGTGAAAGCTGAGTTGAGCCCTCGAATGTCGTCTAGCGAGAGCCTCAAAAACTCGGTAGTGATCGATATTCCTAACCTCAACTCTGATGATTTTGAGGAGATCAGAGCCCGTCCTCAGAGAGTATTAGTCTATCAAACGAAGCCTACTTTAGAGCTGATCGGTCGAGGTGTTTCGATCACTTGGGCTAAGCCGCTAGGGTCATCTTCAACCCAAAGTAGCTCACGCCCAGGCTCTCTGACAGTCGGTGTCTTTCCTAAATATGTCGATCGAGTCTTTAGAGTGGACAGCGTGGGAGAGTTTCTAGTCGAGTCGCCATCGATGATGCTCCTCTTGCGAGATCTCCTTTTTTCAGCGCGGGGTGAGGCCATTAGAGCAGAGCTGATCGTATTGAAAGAGGAGGTCTCTACTCGGTGGCAGAGAATATGGCCACTGTTGACGACTTCATTATCCCAACATCTCAGATCTCAAGACCTCGCCCAGATCACCGGTGATCCTGTGATCATCTCTCGAATAAAGCAGAGCTTGATGAATGAGATACAGACACACATAGAATTCGAAGGGATGGGCGCTCGACTAGCCAAACTCCCCGAGGTGAATGAGCTCGTCTCTTTGGCGACTGAGGAGATGAATATCACCCAACTGAGAGAGAAGACCGTAAAGGGATTACTCACTCAGACGCACATAGAGGCTAAACGCTCTAAGCGAGTGATCGTTGACTTATGGAGAGAAGATCGACTCCTCAGCGATAGCACAGCCTGCCTCTTCAAGGGGGCGAAGCGATATCATTGGGGGGCTAAGCTGTTAGGATATATTTATAAAACAGATCATTCGAGGCTCTGTACATCCCTCTCTGCATCCACAAGCCGGACCTTGGTTGGTGGTTTGCGAGCAGGAGGTGAGGATTTTGTCTCCCAGGCTTGGGAGAGGGCATATGAGCAACGTGAGCGCTCCACTACCCTCGGGGTTGAAGCGGCGGGGAGCATCGCGAAGGAGCTAAAAGTCCGCCCTGTCCTCCATGATTTTTGGTCTCGTATTAAGAGTGATGAGCAGCTCTATCACTATGTCAAAACAAAATATGGCGAGTCGACTTGGCGGAGACTCTCCAACGCTCTGCGGTCATTCGCTGCTCAAGAATCAGTACGACAAGAGCTTAGAGAGCTCAGCGACTTAGTGGAGAGAGCTGGTAAGAAGACCTTGGGTGCCTTGGTCCTTGACGCTGAAGGTAAAGGACCTAATCCACTGCTTATCACCTTAATCAAAGAGGAGATCAGTCGTGAGCGACGACCTGTAGTATGGGTCACTCCTGGAGAGAGCTCCTCCAAAATCGGCTCCGGGCATCATCTCCAGCGTCCATCAAGGGGGTCACTCTGATGATGATACCGACCCATGAATTAGGGGTAGAAGAGGCGAGTGAAGGCGCTGAGTTGCCCAAAGACTCGACTCAGAATCCGACTCAGAATCCGAATCCGACTCCGACTCCGAATCCGACCACAGTGATCGAGATCTCGGGACTCACTCTTGAGTCCTTGAACGCTACGGGGAATCAGCTGACCGCTCGTACACTCTACCGGGAGTGTGAACTCACCGCCCAACGGGGTGAGATCGTGCTCCTCTTAGGTGCGAGTGGAGCGGGGAAATCGCTCTTGACCAACCTCTTACTCAATATGGAGTCTCCGCTCACCGAGAGCTTGATATTAGGAGAGTCCTCTCTCTCTCGTTCACCATCGATGTCAGTTTATCTAGAGACTGAGGAGCCGTCAGAGCCGTTAGAGGCTTTAACTTTACCTTATCCAGAATCGCTAAAGAGAGAGATTGGGGTTATGTTTCAGTCACTCGGTCTCTTTGAAGACCTCACGGTAGAGGAGAACTTCCGCTTCGCGAATGATCACTCCCGTTCACCACGGCGAGGCCTTGAGTGGAGTACTTGGTTGGGCGAGACTCTCTCTAAACTTCAACTCTCTTCGTCGATGATCGGTCGTAAGATCGATAAGCTCTCTGGAGGAGAACGTCAGCGGGTCGCCCTCGGTCGTCTCCTCGCTTATCAGCCCCGGGTAATGATCCTCGATGAGCCAACCTCCGCCTTGGATTTTGGAAATACCCTGCGCACCGTGGAGATGATCAAGAGCGTTCATCAAGAGGGTGAGTCTCTGCTCACTCTGGTGATCACTCATGACTATGAGTCATTCCTCGAGATCGCCGATCGAGTGTGGCTGCTCGATGAAGAGGCGAAGTTTTTGAATCACTCACCCCCGCTGAGTCATGAAGTCTATCGTGAGAAGCTCAGCATGAGGCGTAACTTACCCACCCGCGATCTCTCTGAGCTCGATCATCTCACCCACTTAGCGAGAGTTCATGATCTAGCGCTGATGACCTCCTTGAAGAGAGCGAAGAGCCAACTCTCGCGAATCATGAGCACCCTCAAGAGCCCTTGGATGCTCGTCTATCTAAAGAAGTTTATTGTCGAGATCCTTATTAAAGGACTCCCCTTTTATTTAGTGTCGAGTTTGGTTTTAGGAGCGGTCGCTACCTATTTTACCTTTAATCTAAACCTCGGTCAGATCTCTCTCTCGACTGGGAATGAGGTTGAGGTCAGTCGATTTATTTTACCGACCTTCTTCGAGCAAATGCTCTCTGGGTTTAGCGTAGTGATGTTTAGAGCGGTGATTCCCGTCTTCATCTGTCTCTGTGTAGCCGCTCGCTCAGGGACAGCGGTCACCGCTTACCTCAGCGAGATGAGGGATCCTCAACGGCGGCAATGGGATGCTCTCGATCACTTTGGAATACTCCCTTATTGGTTCTTTATGCCCCAGCTGATCGTGGTCTTCGCCCTAAGCTGCTTCACTCTCTCTTATCTCTCTTTTTGGTCAGCGTCGATAGGGTCATTGATCACATCGTTAGTGATTAATCCACTCTGCACACTAGATATTTGGTACGCTCATTATATAAAGCTCCTCGAGCCAACTCGGGGGGTATGGTACAAAGGCGCAGAGATGCTACTCCTTAAGACCACCCTCTCAGGGGTCTCTATCGCCCTCATCAGTGTACGCTATGGGTCTAAGGTAAAACGCTCCTCTCTCGATATGATGAGGGCTCTAAGTAAAGCGAACGTCTTTAGTGTTATCTGCGTACTCATCATCTACTTTCTTCTCTTGGTATGGGAGTCTCAGAGATGGACCTCTTAACGAGCCTCGGCTTACTACTCAGCGCTCTCTTAGGTTTAAGCGCGTTGAGGCTAAATCGTAAACTCAAGCGAACTAAGTCAGATGACTTAAACGTATTGAATGTACCGATTATTGGAGTGAATGGAGAACATCGTCGCTTGATCTTTGAGCTCTCTGAGCGCCTGAGCGCTCAGCAGTCCTCAGAGATGATCACTCGGCCCCTCACTCTCTCTGAAGAGGAGTCTCTTCGGGGGGTTAAGTTGGTCTCTATCAGTGAAGAACAGAGCAGTGAAGAGCCTCTCTCCCTTGATGAGCTCAATCGTCAGAGTACTCAATCTTTGATTCAGTACTATAAGACCCCTCCCCCGTTTCAGTTGAGTCCTCAACCGGCCTATGTCTCAGTACAAGTCTCTTGTCATGATCCCTTTCATGTGCCTTTTACGATCTGCTTCAAAGATCTCTTACATGCAGATATCAATAATGATTATCAGAGCGTCTCTACACTCTATCCTGAGCTTAATCATGCCTCCGCGATGATCTTGGTTGTCTCTGCTGAACACGCTGTTAGTCGAGTGGAGAGCGAACGTCTAGGGTCGTCTCTTCAGCGCCATATTGAAGAGTACTTACAGGCTCACCAACCCCCTAAACCACTCTGGTTGATCTTCGTTCAATCTTCAGCGAAGCAGACAGGAGATTCGACGCTCAACCTCACGGAGATGAGTGAGACGCTTATCCCGCAACTTAAGCTCGACAACCGTCTCCCTTGCTTAGTCTCTAGCTATCAACTCCCCACGCTAGAGAGCGCTGTCGACGATGGTATCCAAGAGGTAAACAAAGAATCCTTAAGCCAAAACGGGAGCGCGCTTCTCTCTTACTTGGCTGACGACTACAAAACACGAGTGAAGGGCTCGCTCTCTCGACGACGAATCGCGTCTTTGTTTCGTCAACGACGTTGGGCTTTTTTCCTCACTTTAGGCTTAAATATTTGGTCATTATTCGGGCTCTATGACCTTGATCGACTTCCTAATCTACACGCTGTAGATGAGTGGAGCGTAGAGAGCCTAGAGCATGCTCAGAGAAAGTTGCTGAGCGCCTATACAGAGAGCAGAGAGATCTTCCACCCACTGACCCTCCATCGGGATCAGCTTACCGAGCGACTCAACCTCATCGCCGAGCTTTACTTGACACTTTATCAGCGGGAATTGAGGGTCACCCTTAGCGCTTTGAATGATCAGGGTGGGGCAGATCATGATAAGGTGAAGCGAGAGCTAGCGCACTTTAGTCGAGCGTTAGTCAGCTTTCGGCATCAAGTGAGACGGAGTGGGGTGGCCTTACTTAAAGAGCCCTCTCTGAAGCAAATGGACTTAAGTTTGAGAGGTCTGACTCCGCTCTTAACGATGAGTGCTGCCTCACGAGGCCCCATTGAATCGACGACTAGGATCTCACACGCTCAGCGATTGCGACTACAAACTGGAGAGTCTTATCCCTTTTGGGAGCGTCACTGCTTGAGCTCTGAGCAAGTCTTCTGTGAGTTGATGACCGCCCGAGATCGCCTCGTTACCGAGGCGCTCAGTCTGTCACTCAGTGAGCTCCTAAGCCCAAGTTATAAACGCTTAATGAAGTGGCGAGAGCTCACTTGCTTTACCGATCCTCACTCCTCATTGAATATCGCTTTTCAAGAGCGGTTAATGTCTAGTTGGGTAACCTTCAGCCAACGGCTTGATGAGCATGCTCAAGCCAATAAAGTAGACCTTGAGAAGCTAGAAGCGCTTCGACGCATTGATGAGCTACGAGATAGAGTTCACGCGAAGTGTCGTGTTCCGGTGTGGCCGAGTAAATTCGAGAGCGCTTGGCGAGAGAGGGTGAACGCAGAAGCGGTCAACCTGAGTAAGCAGCTCTCCTCTTTAGGCGAGCGAGATCAAGCGACGCAGCAGGCCGCTAAAGCCCTCATATTATGGACAGAGAGTCAGCTTCATCCGAGTAACCGGGTGAGGGTGACCTTCGCTGCTCAGCGAGCGCCATGGATATCGGAGCTACAAAAAACTTTCTCTCGACCAGATGATAGGTCTTTACGGGCTCAAATACAGGCGATGAAGATGAGCCTCTCTCAACTCGAGAGCCTGCCCCGCTCTGACATCATCAAGAGAGATCTCGACGAGTGGAATCAGCGAATCGAACAACTCAACGCTTGGTTAAGTCCTCACCGAGTAGAGATGAAGACGGGGCCGATCGAATGTGATCAGTCGGTTTTACAGAGCGCAGATGAGTCAAAATGGAAGATCTTTATCGGAGACTACTTAAGTTACTATCTGACCTTAGAGCATAAGAATCTATTGTCATTGATCTCCGAGAGTGACCAATCGAACTATTTTGAGTGGACACCGTGGAGCGAATATCGAGTGCGAGTCTATGAGCGAGATGGTGATTTTGATATGAAAACAGCTGATGTTGAGAACGATGATACCCCTCTCGGGCTTCCGAAGTATGTCTCTTGGAGCGTTCTCCCTCACCGTCCTAAGACACTTATATTAAACGCTGCAGGGACTTGCAAAGTGGTCGCCCACTTCAAAGATCCTAAATACCCCTCATGGCTGCCGCTCTCTTCGCGACTGACCGACCAACATTGATCGAAAGCTGCTATTAAGATTAGGTTTAAAGCCAGACCACCCCATGCATGATCACTTGAGAGAGGTCTACGCTGACTTTTTGAGACGATAGACTAAAATATTATATTCCTCAGGTAATATTCTTCAGTACTGAACAGTTATATAGGTAAGAGTTTGATTAAGGAGGCCTCCCTATGCTGTTTAATAACAACTATTCTATTCCATATGTCCATAATGAGTCATTTGGGGTGTATTTAAAGAATCAAGGTAAGGAGGGTCTCTTCCCCCTACGTATAGATCGAGTCAAGCTCTATGATGGAGGTGAAGGTCACTCATATTCCAGAAGAACTGTCGCTGAGAAAGACGTCTGCCAAGTCCCTCGTCATCACTGTATCGTCATAGATCAGCTTAAAGACCATGTCGGGTACCTAGATAAAGTCGCCCATTTTACTCAAAAGATCCTCACTATAGAAGAGTATCGAGATCCTCACACCATGGTCACTGTGATCACTCTCGATCACAGCGGACCACAGATCAAATATCAAAGAGCTAAGGTGACGGAGATGTTGGCATCACCGCTCGATAAGGACTCTCTGTTTGGGCAAAGACACTTGGATGAGCAGCCCACAGAATATAACTCAGAGAGCTCTGTTCACTCACTCATCGAGACATTGGATATGATTGAGCGCCTCAAGAGAGAGGGTGAGCTCACAATCATCTCACTAAACACAACGGGTGGACTCAGCGAAGAGATAACTGAGGTCGATAGATCTGAGATCCTCAAGTATCTCCGTGCTCTCGAGGATGATTACTTTGCCTTAAACTGCCTCTGCTACTCTCAGTCTCCTCCTTCATCGCTCTATAATGAGCTCTCCTTAGTCGGCGGCGGAGTGACCTTACATGCTCAGGGCCTCAAAATCGTCTATGATAGTTTCTTTCACTCTGTGATCCGCCAAGGGGAGCGAACCATAAGCCTAGAGATGAATCATGAAGGGAATTGCAGGGGATGGATGTTGATTAATCGGTCGACACAGAGGGTGACCTGTGGATCAAGAGATCAGGCTCTCGTAGGTGTGAGCCCTAAGGATGATTATGAGCTCTTTAAGTTTTCCCACCTCGATGAGCGCAAGAGTAAACCGTTTGAAGGACTCGAGGCATTATCAGCGAGAGATATGAAACATCATCAACAGCTCGCTCTTCTCGCCTTATCGCACTTTTACCTCACCGTAGAGGGTCATCTCAATAGAGCGAAATATGCCCTCTTTAGCTCACAACATCAGGGGCTTTGCTCTCGACATTCCAAAGCGCTCACCGCAGATGAGATCGTTTTATGGCGACGAGACCTTGAAGAGCATTGTTTGCACACTGAAAGCTCTCTAAACACTCCAGTCCATCATAACTTATCTCAAAAGAAAATAACGCTTGATGGGCGCTCATCAAAGCCATCACTCCATGAGGTCTTCTCTCTAATCAAGAGGTATAAGAGCGCAGTCTATCTCTCTAAGAGTGAACTGGCCAATACCTATCAGCTTCGTGGCTTGAAGACTCAAGGAGACGAACGAGATGACCACGCTGGGCTCATCTCTCCGACCATGAGATACCAACCTCGTTCTAATGATGATCTATTAGAGCTTTACTCTGTCAAACTGAACCGATTTGGAGCGCACCTCTCTCTGACGACAAAAGAACGAATAGAGCTCATAAATACCCGGGATAAAGTGATCTATAAGGTGGGAGGCGTTAATCTCGAAGAGCTCTCCGTTTTTCGATCATACACCCTCTTCGCCGAAGGAGAGGTTCACTTACCCATTCTAAAACTTAAGGTTCAGCATAAGCGGCTCTTTCGACAGCTACGCGCTTGGGGCTTGGTTAAAGGAGCATATCATCCCAATAAATGGTCAACGCTTACCCTCACCCATTTGAGGGTCATTGATCCTCCATCCGTGAAGTGGGATCCTAACGAACTCTATCGAACGAGCGCTCTCTCTAAGTTTGTACTCAGCTTTATTAACTGTCTCTTAGGTGACTATTCAGATCGCTTCACTCAGCGACAACTCAGCGCCCTTCGCTCTCGGCATATTCACAGAGACCTGAGTTTCTCTCCACCTAAGCGCTCTGCTTATTATGATCTCGATAGAGCGGAGGCCGAAGGCTCAGTGAAGCAGGAGCGATCTACTAGGATAGAACTCGAGAGTCAAGAGTTGGGCTTACTCAGTCATCTCCCTAGCGCTATGAGTTTCATTCGGTCTACTTATCGAATGAATCAAGGGGGGGGGATACATAAAATAAAGGGAGCAGGCTCATGTATCCCCAGTTTTTATTTTCAATATAAAATAATCACTTAAGCTATATATTGCAGAATTAATGTCACTCCATGAGACTTCAAACCGGTAGTGAAACCTCAAAAGTTCCTTCGCTAAGAAGAACAGAGAGAGCACCCTGCTTTTTGGATTTGAGCGGCTTGAAAATCGCTCATGGAGCTTCTTCTTTTCGGCGATTGCTCCAACTAAGAGCATGATCAAGTGTCCGATACTACCGATCAGAAGTAGAATACTATATCTCGCCTTTGATGAAGTACGACACTCCCTAAAGGCCCATCCAAATCGTGCGTTCTTGAAATCTCGAAATTGCTCTTCTATGCTCATTCTCAAAGCATAAAGAGACACAATGTGGTCAGCGCTTAGCTTATTATGATTTGTGGCTAGAACCCATGCTGTTTGTGCTCTTCTACGAGCTTGATGACTCCCACGTCCATAGCCTGTAAACGGTCTGCTCTTAGCACTTCGTTTAGGATTTCGCCTATATCTCTTGCCCTGAATGACCCTATATTTGAGTGGATTGGAGATTGTAACCGTACATTCACCGATATCTGTGGCAGTCTTCTTGGTGAAGTATTCTAGCGCCTTCACACTTGTTTTATGGCCTTTTTCAGGGAAGACTTTCATCCTCGGATTTAACCTCCCTACAAAGTACCAATCCAAGGCGATGACCTTCTTAAACCATGGATGGAGATAGCCTGCATCTGTGACTAGCGTGGGTTTTACGCCTTCTGGGAGGAGGTCATTGAGAGTGTCTAGGAAGGCATACTCAAGCTCTCTATTCGCATATTTTTTCATAGGATGGACTTCGAAATATACCGTCACCGCTCGTCCTTCAAACGGTGCAGAAGCAAAGAGAGCACAGTGATCTTTACCGACAAGAGTCCAATCAACCAAAAGAACAGGTGATGAGTTCACTGGGATTACAGTTTTGATCACAGCTCCACAAAATTGGGGGATCTCTTTTGCCAGTCTTGGATTGTTCAAGAGACGGTCAATCCGTTTGATATTATGCTTAACAGTTGTCTTTGAGTATGCTGCTCTCGCTAAACTTGTTAAGCCTAATTTACCACCAAAGCAAAGGGCCTCAATTACAAATGAAAGAGAGGTCTTCCTCGCCTTATGAACTGAGTGTAGACTTTCGAACAGCTTTGAGGTTAGATTCTTGATGACACGCATGATTCTTCTCAGTTTTTGTAGTGATTAACTTGTTGTGAGTCATGCGTGTCTTATTCTAAATCCATGTAATTTCAAATTAAAAACTGGGGATACATGAGGGGAGCAGGTGACTTATACTCCAAAAATATTATCCTCTTCGATAGCGCCAAGAGTACCCCAAAGAGAAGGTTCTTAACACCTCTCTGTAACGACCTCATTGGCATAGGGTCAGGTGAAGCGATCTCTTTATTTTTACATCAAATAGGACTGGAGAGTTATCTGTCGATTTTCGAACGTGGGCTACGAGATAATGAGGACTACAAACTATCGCTCATCGACTTAAGGATCACATTGAAGTCTATACATGAAGAGCTCTTCCAAGAGAGAATCTCTCCAGTGATCTGTTACATAGGCGCGACAGGTTTGCTCCCAGATGAATGGTCTGACCTCGCTCGCTTCGATATGACTGATCTCTCTCAGAGCTCAGACAATGGTCATCGCTTACGATTCCCGATTGGGGATGATACATTTATCCATGTAAAGTCGATCAATCGACTCAGCCATGTTCATAGAGCCGCCTCCTAAGCCAAACTTAGGGGGGATAGACTAGTCTTGACATCTTCACTCTAGAGATCAAGACTTCACGTGAACCTCGATATGGGGAGACTAGATTTAGCCGCGAGGTGTGAGATGCGCTCAAAGATCTTGATGTTCTCAGTCTTCTGTGGACTCGCCTGTCTACATTATAATCTCCGCAGTACAGCGCTAGATGTCCCTTATTTCCATAATGAAGACACTGCAGGGATCACTTACAGCGCTGACCTGATCAGGCGAGGTGGGTTACCGCTGATTGACACCGTGGAGATGAAAGCGCCAGGCTCATTTTACCTCCTCTCAGCCTGGTGGTCTATGGTAGGGAGATCTCTTTATAGCGCTCAACTCTTAATGATCTTCTGGTCATTACTCGCAGCGCTCGGTGTAGGGTACGGGGCATGGCTCTTATATCGATCTCGAGGAGCTGCGATCGCGGGGTGTGCCCTCTATATATATTTATCGCCATTTACTGATAGCATCGATATTAATTACGGTGCATGGATGATCACTCCCTACATATGGGCTGCTTGTTTATTATGGAGGGGACTCAACATCGATGAGACACAGATGTCAGCGGGTCCACTCAATGATGATGATGATCGTCTACAACGAATCATAACATGGTCAATCGCGGGATCGCTCATTGCAGTTAGCGCCTTAATGAAACGGCAAGGCGCCGCTATCTTTCCCCTAGCGATCTGGATTATTTATCGCCATCATCGTCAGCGTCAAATCGCGATGTATGCGCTTTTTTGTGGGCTTGGAATGAGCTTTGCCCTATTTTTTATGCCCTATCTACTTGAGGGAGAGCTCTGGGGGGCGATGAAGAGTTATTTCTTCTCCAAGAGCGGTTGGTCCTATCTAGCGAGTGACCTCGTCGTGACTCCTCTCAAGAGCCCAGAGATCACAGAGCGCGCCGCCCGCCTCCCTCGTTTATGGGATGGCTTTACTGGGTGGCCTCATCATCTGCCACTAGCGAGCGGATTAGCGTTAAGCGCTCAGCTGAGTTTAGCTTGGGGTGTCACATGGAAGCCAACAGCGCTCAATCAAAAGAATCAGAAACTGGGGGAAGAGAGACGTCAGGGGAGAGCTCGCTATCTATGGATCCTTCTAGGCCTCAGCTTCTGTGGAGCAGCGCTAGGCTTACGCTTTTTCAAAGGCTACTATCTACAGCTGCTCCCAGCGCTCTTATGGCTCGCAGTCGATCCTAAGGGGTGGACTCACCTCTTCGTTGGTCTTGGTGAATTAAAAAACCAACTGATTGAGCGATGGAAACAGAGAAGAATACGAGATCTGCTCGGGATAAGGATGACCATGATGTTACTGTTGATCTGTTTAACAGGGGTCACCCTCTATTCTGGAGTTCCCTCCTCATGGAGGCATTTTCAACGAGCGCGGAAGATGAGGTCGGGGCCCCTCTATCTGCCGGCATTACAGATTAAGGAGATCAGCCAATATGTGGTCTCGAAGAGTGAGGCCTCTCCTACTCTGTGGGTGTGGGGGCGTTGGGCTTGGCCCGCTTATTATTATACCGAGGGGAGCTCCTCTACTCGTTATTTTAAGAACCTAGGTGTCCTCACTACTCAGCTCTCAAACACCTGGAACCCCAAGCGTCGCTCTGAGCCTACTCGATTTAATCCTCGATCCCCATGGCGAGAGGCGATCAAAGAGCTAAAAGAGTCACATCCTCAGTGGATCATCATCGCCCGCAATGAATCCATGCGACGGTTTAAGGCGCTTCGAGCTCTGCTCAACACTCGATACAAGAGACTCTCTTATGGCGAGATGAACATCAAAGCGACTCCCAAGAGACGCCTCTTTGAAGTCTATCAGCTCTCTAAAGGTGACTGAGACTCTAAGATAGCGCTCACGCTCTTCGCTCCCCTCGCCCGACATATGTTCTCTAACCACTCGATCAAGTCTGCTCGGGTTTTGGGGTCTCTCTTCCATCTCGAAGTGAGAGTGTCTACCGGTAATTTGAGCGCCTCGTTACATCTCTCTATAAAGTTCGCTGCGCTTATATCTCCCCGTATGAGCTCTACACTCAGCGCTGATAATAGCGTGTCATCAACCTCTGCTGATGAATGTAAATCTCTCTCTAGCGAGAGGTTCTCAGAGAGCTGCTCAATGTAGTAAATGTGAGCGCGCTGAGTGAACCTCATCCATAGCAAAGAGAGGATGAGGGTGATGATAAGGATAGAACGTATTTTAAGACCGCTGTCTTCACCACAAATCGAGGTTAAGCTCCAAATTAAGACACCAGCGATGAGGCCACCTAGTGGATAGATCGCTCCCTTGAGGAGCACTTTGACTTGTGTCCTCATCAGATAGGGAACAGGGGTGAGGACAATATTCTCGGTATTTGAGTAGACTGTGAACTTCATTAGCGTATCAGCTCCCCTGAGCAGGATTAACCCCATCCATCCGATAGGGAAGAGACAGAATGTCCCGACCATAATAAGAGTGCTCGGATAAAGAGAGTAGGCCCATTTTAATCCTAAGCGATCTGTAATACGACCTAAGATAAAGAGCTGGAGAAGGAAGATGAGGAGGTTGGTCACCGCGTGGAAGCGTGCTAGAAATGGACCAATCTCTGAGACAGGTATGGCCCTCTGTACCTCAGCCTTAAATAAGTAATCGACCAAGTTTGTTGTTGTCGCCATCATCAAAGTGGCGATGACAGTGATCGTGAGGAGAGGGCTGCTGAGGATTGGAGTTAGATTAGAGAGAGTGCCACGCCGTTGAGGCTCATTGCTTTTGTCCTCTCGCTGAGCAATGTTATTCTCTCGCTGAGCAACACTATCCTCTCGCTGAGCAACGCTATCCTCTCGCTGAGCAATGTTATCCTCTCGCTGAGCAACGCTATCTTCGGAGCGTCTCCGAGAATTGAAACGTGTCAAGAGAGTGCTGGGTAGCAAAGCGAGTCCAATGAGGGTAAGAGAGATCAGGGTGATTAAGCCAGCGAGGCCACCGATCTCAATCGTCTCGGCAGCGACTCCTCCAGCGACGATCGCTCCTACAGTAGCGGCGCTCCCTATCAGAGGGATCAATCTTTTTGATTGCAAGCTGTCTAGACGCTCTAGCACAACACTCCAGCAGATCGCGCTGACCAATGGGCTTACCAAGGACATGCAGAGAAGGATGATAAAAATATGAGTCTTCTCTGTAGGTAGTTGAGCGCATAGAGAGCTAAGGGCTGAGAAGAGGAGGAGGGTAAAGGTGTTTAACTTGACCGGAGGCAAGCGCCTGCTGAGCCAAGTATATCCCATCGTTACCGGAGCGAAAGCGAAGGCGCTCCAAATATAAAAGATAGGGACTTGATCGACAGAGAAGTGACTTAAGAAAATCGTATCACTCCACGTTCGGAAAAAAATAGCTAAGGCTACTGAGCCAAAACTGAACAATGAGGCTAAGGTAACGAGCCTCCACTCTCCGCTCTTTACCGGCCATGACTCTCGATTAAATATTTCTCTCATCGCCCCGCTTTATCTGATCGCGTTCACTCTTGGTGCTCATGAACATATTTCGCTGTATTTTGAACATAAATTTCGCTAGTGCTCACCGACCAACGGTCAAAAAAATAGCCCTCTTAAAGGGGTTGGCTTTCCATAAATTGTTACATTAACGTCGGGCTTTGGGTGCTAAGAAGAGAAGACAAAAAGATCAGAGCATAGATTTTGAACAAAATCATCCTTGATTTGTTTCTCATGAGCGATGAATATCTATTGCTATTACATCATCATGACGGCCAAATTCAAATGCTCGCTTAGGGCACTAGATTATCCTAGATAAGTGTCTAGTCGCTGTCACTATCATCAGCCCTTAAATATGAGGCAAAGCTATGGATAATCCACCAGATCACCTCCTCAGTAAATTCAGAGACCAAGTAGAGCTGTTCGCTGAATTTAATAACGAAGAGATATTGACCGTACTCAAGATTAGCTCTGATAAACTCACGATGAGTGATGGTGATATCGTGTTCCGTGAGGGATCACCTGGTAATAAAATGTTCGTAATCTTAGCAGGTGAGGTAGCGATCTCACGCAGTCTAGGTCTCGAGGGAGAAGAGGAGCTGGCTAGGTTAACTCATGGGCAGATCTTTGGTGAGATGGGACTCATTGACGCAGCACCTCGATCAGCTCGCGCGACCGTTTCTGCAAATAATACGATACTATTGGTCATCAGTGATTCAAGTCTTCGGTCTCTCGAAGGTGACCTGATCTATAAGTTTTATAAAAACTTCTCATCGTTGCTTGCCCGTCGTCTGCGAGCTGCCAATGAGCAAACTACCAGACTCGCCGCGAGCGAGCGTATGCTCACAGTACAAATGAAGCGTCTCACTGCGACTGACTCTAACTATAAAGAGCGCTTGCGTGGTGCTGATCTCAAGGGAGCGGACCTCACTCATGCGGACCTCAAGCGTTCAGATCTACGAGGAGCGGTCTTGGTAGGGTCAACCTTTAAGGAGACCATCTTCCGTGAGACGAGTTTCCGAGGGGCAGACATGAGAGACTCTCAGTTCACAGATGCTGATCTGAGGAACTGTGACTTTACAGGAGCAGACCTTAGAGGATCTGTCTTTAGAGGTACAAATCTCGAAGAGAGTCACTTCAGCGCTGCTCAGGTGGACAGCATGAGGATTATTGCTGAAATAGGCTCAGATGTTGTTGGAAGTGACTCTTAAGCCGAGTATTTAGATCTGCGGTTCGGCTCTCTACTCTTTACTCTTTACTCTTTACTCTTTACGAAGAGCTCTGATGCAGTCACTAAATGTTCGAATGGCAATGACTTTAAATATCTCTTGATCACTTCTTGAATATTTCAGTATCTGGCGTTTGATCTGCTAAACGGGGAGCTTTCATGAATATATTTCTTGGTCCCCTCCTCGCTTTACAGGCGCTGAGGCTACTGTTGTCATCGAGGCGACTGATTCTTAAAGCGTTCATCCCTGGGCTGGTGGCTTCTGTCTCAACAGGCGCGATATTTTACTTATTTTATGAGAGTATGCCTAAAGTACGCTCAAACTTTTCATGGGTCTTTGACTCACTAGAGGAGTATCTGGGGGGAGGAGCGATAGATTTCACATTCAGTGTAGTTTTGACGTTTATTTTAGCTCCCTTCCTGGTCTTAATTATCGCCCTACCATTGTGCGAGCCGTTAGCGGCGGAGATCGATAGCCAAGGAGGAGGACAGGAGCTCGAAGTGAGCATGATCTCAGGACTATTTACCGGGGTCGCTAGCGGGTTGAAATTAGTCGTTATCGGGTTGAGTGTGAGCCTCATCTTAAGCATCCTCTCTTTGATCCCTTTGATTGGTTTCATCGCAGGCGCTTTCAACCTGTTCATTTGGACCCCACTCATTCTCTGTTTCGATGTGACGGACTTTGTCTTTAGTCGTCGAGGCCTCAACAGCGTCTCTCAGCGAATCAAGCTGCTCCTAAGCGCTCCGCTGAGTACATCGAGTGTGGGCTTTATGGTGATCCCGCTCTTAGGTACTCCGTTCTTGAACCTTATCGGGGCTCCAATCGCTGTCATAGTGGGCACCCTCTATGCTCGCTCGCTTGAACACAAGATTAAGTGATCAATAGAGCTCGCGTCCGGTGAGCGTTTAGGTAAAGAGCGCTGCTAAACCCTCTTCATATCCTCCCCTATTAATCACACCTTCTTCAGTGATGATCGCGGTAATGAGAGAAGCGGGAGTCACATCAAAGGCGGGGTTTTCAACCTTAACTCCATCAGGGACTACTTGTTGTGATCCACAGTGAGTAACCTCGCGATCCGGGCGCTGCTCTATAGGAATCTCATCACCGGTGTGAGTAGAGAGGTCAATCGTGCTCTTGGGAGCGACGACATAAAATGGGACCTCATGAGCCTCAGCGATGAGTGCGAGGGGATAAGTCCCGATCTTATTGGCAGTGTCACCATTGGCGGCGATTCGGTCTGCACCTACAAACACAGCATCGACCTGACCGAGGCGCATAAAGTGAGCTGACATCGAATCACAGATCACCGTCACAGGGATAAGGTCACGGTGTAACTCCCAAGCAGTGAGTCGCGCTCCTTGCCAAAATGGTCGAGTCTCGTCAGCATATACTCTCTTAAGTTGACCTCGCGCTGCCGCGCTTCTGATGACCCCTAAAGCGGTCCCATGACCGCCGGTCGCTAAGGCACCTGTGTTACAGTGAGTAAGTATGCTGACATTCTCCCCTAAGAGGGCCGCACCATGTGTTCCCATCTCTCGGCAAGTCTGAATATCCTCAAGATGAATCATCACCGCCTCTTCCTCGAGCGCTCGATCGAGATCAAGTAGTCCAACAGAGGTCCATACTGATCTCATTCTCTCGATCGCCCAAAAGAGGTTGACCGCTGTGGGTCTCGTCTGAGAGAGACCTTCAGCAGCTCGATCTAGCATCGATCGTTTGGCGTCGAGATCATCGGTAGAGGTCTTTTGAGACGCCAAGACTAAACCATAGGCCGCGGTGATACCGATGGCAGGTGCACCACGAACGACCATCTCTTTAATCGCTAAAGCAACTCTCTCCCAATCGCTGCATACATAGCTTACCTCTTCGGTGGGGAGGCGCCTCTGATCAATGAGGGCTAATGACTCTCCTGACCACATCATCGGAGTGAAACAAGAGACCAAGTTCTCGGTCTTTAAATCCGGAGAGGCCTGGAGTATGGCTCTCAGCTCAAGACCTTTTTGGCCTTCTATCTTTAATGACATCCCAAACTCCTCAGCGTTACAGACGCTTCATTTTATTTTGAATAACCCGAACTTTTGATCCTTGAGGATAGCGTTTCAAGTACTTCTTAAAGTATTTGAGTGCGTTGCTCTTATTACCAATTTTTTCGTAAGCGTAACCTAACCCATAGAGGCTGTCGCCGTGTGTTGACTTGAGACTTAGGGCTCGCTTGAAGTAAGCAATCCCATTTGACATTCGTTTTAAATCGATCTCACACCAGCCTAATTGAGCGAGAGGCTCTGGTCTGTTAGGTTTGAGTTTGTGGGCTCTCTGAAAGACCTTTTTCGACTCGGAGACTCGGCCTCGCATAAGTGAGCGCTCGCCTCTCTTCATTAACAAGCGATAACTGTTTTTTGAGGGGCTCTGATTACTCTTGGTTTTACTCTTGGTTTTACTCTTGGCATTACTCTTGGCTAGCCCCTCCCTTTGAGCGATTGAAGATGGTTTCTGAGCCTCGGAAGGATCATCGTTCTGTCTCTCTAATTTAGTGCTTTCTATTGGTTTAGAGAGGCTCTCATCTTTAACCGCTGATCCTCCTTTCGCTCTGTCTAAGGATCGATCTTCGGTGCGTTCTCCTCGCTCAGATCGCGTCTTTTTATCTGCTGAGAGAATCACGCCAGAGTCTGTTTTTTGAGCAGCAAAATGAGCTACCGAGATCTCTGACTCGCTTTTCTCTGACTCGCTTTTCTCTGACTCGCTTTTTTCTGACTCTATGTCTAGAGGAACAGTTTCGGGAGATGAGGGTGAGGAGATGAGCTCTGATATGGAGAGCTCTGATATGGAGAGGCCTGCAGGGTCTAAGATCCATAAAACCCCAATACAGACTATAGCAAAGACTAAGATCTGAACGCTGAATCCTAATACTCGAGTGCTCAGGCTTGGCCCACTACCGTGACTTCCCGTTTGGGGAGATGCTCCTAGCTCTGCTAGGGCGCTGAGACCTCCTTGGTGACTTATTATTGAAGAGTCCCGATTGAAACCAGGCTCCGATGACATCATCGACTCTAGAGAGCGAGCTCCGCTGAGGTCAGAGAGCTTCGCTTGTGGACGTTCTAGTTGTATTCTAGGCTCATCAGGAAATACTAACTCAGGGAGAGGCGTATTTAAGTCTATAGGAGAGAGTCCATCGGATACTTCATCAATAGTTTTATATAGAGCTTTTGAACTCTTTTTGAGGCTATCAACGCTCTCCAAGTCATAAAAGTCAGTGTCGATGGTTAGGAGGCCTCCTTCGCTCGATTCACTATCAATAGTGAGAGCTTCCGATAAGCTATCCTCAGATGTGAGCAGCTGAGAGCTTTGTACACTTAAGAGGTCATAGTGACTCTGTGGCCGGCTCACGAGTGCAGGGGGAGCTTGGGAGGGGGCGCAATGGCGTCGGTCGGTGAGAACTGCCCCACAGTATTTGCAGTTGTGCATATTTTCGACATTCGCTTCTTGGCAAATGGGACAATCGCTCAATAAACTCAAGAGTGGTCTCCTGATCGCAACGTTAATCTCTGAGGTCTAATACAGGCCAATCGGTCTCGGTGAATAACCCACCATTGAGGTCATTACAAGCACCACTTGGATTAGTGTTTATATTCGTTGGTACAACTCTGAACAGATAGTCTAGGCGTGTCTGATTAAGATTAAATATATCACCAGCGACATGAAGCCTAACCGAGGCAGGGCGAGCGCCAGCGATAATATTAATACAATGTACATTTCTGCTCTGGCTACGCGGACTATCTATGACTTCGCCGTCAAGCGTGGACGCATCTGTCGCAGAGAGGGTGAGTCGACCTTGTTGACTCTCAAAGGCCACATGTACTGTCCGCTGAGCTGAGGCGGGAACCACAATCTCAAACCAATCTCCGGCGGTTCGCTCATTCTCGCAGAGCCAAGTATCACACAACTCTACTCGACCTGATCCAAACCTCGTAGCGTCTTGGGGACGATTATTGCCGGTCAGACCTTCGTGACTATCTTCTTCACATACGGTTGTAGGAGGGACGAGAGTTAAATTCAGCTGATAGGCGTTCTCGGTGGGCTCTGGGCTGTACACTCTCGCATAATAACGACCCGGCTGAGTCTCTAGACTTGGAAAATGGATTAACTCACCATCATCTTGAGAGTTCGCTCGAGCGATCGGTGCTCGACATCGACGATTAATACAAGAGCTGTTCATTTGATTGACACGACAATCGGCATGTACAGTACATTGCTCTCCCTGAATGAGATTTCCTACCTCAAAGAGCTCTACATTGATGTTTCCATCACGATGTCTAAAGGTCGAATTTAGGCATAGTCGAGTATTAACCTCCATGACCTCGAAGGTATACCAGTCTTCATCGAGCGCATCCTCAGGGTCGCATAAATACCCATTGCTCACTGCGCTCCTGTTCTCTGACACTTCCCGGAGAAGAGAGACAGGATCTAGCTCGTCATCTCTAGTAGAAGGCTCATTAACATCCTGAGAGCAAGCGCCATCCGAGGGGATGCGCCGAAGATGAAGCTGATAAGGGCCTGAGCTATCATCAACACCAGTCACCTCGATAAAGAGCGGCTCATCAACAGCGCTCACCGCTGTCGCGTATTGCAGGATCTCCATAGAGTCTAGTGAGCGAGGATTAATAGAGGCGCGATCTCCAACAGCGATCCCTTCAGCGTTCATGAAACGTACTTGTAGCTCCCCCGTGAGCTCTCCTCGGCCTCCGAGTGGATCATCAGGAAGGTCAGAGTCATCAACGATCCAAGCTCGCCATGCATCACCCGAGCCCGAACGAACAGCGAAGAGGTCACGGTCTCCCTGACAGAGAAAGAGGTTCTCGTTCAAACGTAAGTCTTGATCTATGGGGATAAATCCTGTGCCGTCAGCGAGTGGACCATTCTCATCTAGTGGAGTCGCTTGTTCAATACGATTGTTGGGCTCTCTGAGGTCGGAGCAGACGAGCTGACGGCGGTTAAAAGTAGCGCTCAACTCATAAGACTCACATCCTCCTACTGAGCTCAGAGAGACACACCATTCGTCGTTGGTGAAAGATTGAGTCTCCGGATCGATTCGGATTTCATATCGACGACGGTTCTCGACACTCTCAGACAGCTCTGTCGCGGTATAGCCTTCAAAATTAGCAGCAGGTAACTCAAATACTGCTGCTACAGCGAGTTGGATATTTAAGGGGTCACAGGAGAGCGGAGTGTCAACAACAAGGTTCATGCCATCACTCATAGACATCGGGAAACAGTAATAGTCTTGGTCTCCGAAACAAAGATCTCCATTCGCTTGATCAGTGAAGCGGAAGGCGGGTGTCAGACCGATCTGCTGACCACCTGAGGGGTTATCATCGCTTGGATCATTTCGATCAGAGAAACAGGCGAGGTCTTGAGGAGCTGCTCTATATTCGATGATATACGGGTGAGCATCGAGTTGGCTCATAGCTTCTATCTTGATGAGGTATTCACCGGCGATCGCTCCTTGAGCGTAGTCAGGATAGCGGAGAGTTTGATCAGCTGCCCAAGGGTCGCTCATCTTCAAGATCTCCCCTTCGGGGCTTATTACGCTAAGACCTATGGGACCAACACTGGGTCGAGACTGGAGATATATCTCTAAGCGCTCTCCTGCATTAAGGGTAACCTTTGTCCAATCTTCGTCACCGATACATAGGGTTCTAGTGAGCAGACCCGAGGCTCGAACACCACCCTCCTCACCGATAGTCCATTCTACAGATGGCGCCACATCAGCCTCATCGTCCCCAAGTAGCTCTTGAGGGTCATCAGCACACCCAAAGAGGCATCGACCCTCAACGCAGGCTTCATCACTCCCACACCCTTGGTGGGTGATTGGATCACAAGAGACTCGACATCGACCCGTTGATGCTTCGCAATATTGTCGATCAGGACAGCTCTCATCGAGCTCACAGGTCTGTCGGCAGACTCTGTCTTCCGCACAATTGAACCCTTCAGGACACATCCCCTCTCGACAGCCATCTCGACATCTCCCCTCAAAGGCACAGAACTGCCAATCAGGACATTCTTCATCGAGATCACAAATAAAATTAACGCATTGGCTCTGCTCTGGATGACAGGTCAGATCTGGCGGACAACCATTAGGATCTTCTTGTCGACAGCCGGGTGAGCATCGACCAAAATCAGCGCAGTATTCACTAGGAGAGCATTGGGTGTCACGGCTACAGAGCGCTCGACAAGGATCGGGTTCACAGCTGAACACACCTAAAAGGATCTCACCCCCGACTTGCTCACATGATCGTTGAGGGCTGATAAAGCAGAGATCATCGAGGTCACAGCAAACTCCCCCTTGTGAGCATGTTCTTGACTCTTGATCACAAAATTGAGGCCCGACGTCAGTGTCGGGACAGTTGGACTCTCCCTCATCGGTGATGCGGCACCCGGTGGCGCAGACCCCATTCGCACAATATTCATCCTCATAACAGCCATTGTCATTCTCACAGGACAATACACATTCACGGCTCGTCTCATCACATATCTTTCGACTCCCCGGACGGATACAACTATCGTTGGGGGAGAGGCGACACCCCTCTTCGCACTCCCCTAAACCACTCTCTTCATCGACTTGACAGTAGGCGTCTAGCTGACAGTCTTCATCGACGATACAAGCGTCGCTGAACACTCCTTCGTCCATTTCTGGGATAACCTCTTGTCCACCAACCGGAGCCCCAGTGTCTACTGCAGTGAGATTGTCTGGACATCCCCAAAGCATTAGCGACATCATCGCAGAGAAGAGAGAAGAGTACATCGGGCTAGCGCTCTTGATGATGTGAGTCGAGGAGAACTTCATATTGAGACCTCTGCGTTCTGTTGTGTATAAAGAGAACTTAGCAATATAACGCTACCTCTCTTTCTAACCCGATCAACAGAGAAGGTAAAGACCGCCGTGTTGATATCAGTGAATAGATGTGCTTAAAATCGAGGTCAAGTGAGCCACTCTAAGATTAATACCCCCCATCATTTTAAGACTCTAAGAGTGATCTTTATCTTAAGCTCTGTCTTGATCTCTGTCTCGATGCTTTACTGGGTAGGTCCCTATGGGGACTCCAACCTTGGAGACTCTGTTCAACTACCTCAGAGTCGCTCTCAAGAGCGCGCTGACTCCAATCACCAGTCTGCTTCATCTCTGACACACCTCCCACACCTCCCAACACCTGCTCCTCCACCCCCCTTAGGGAAAGCGAGGGCTTTGGAGAGCATGACTTTGGAGAGTAGAGCTTGGGGTGAGCTGTTAGCCTCAGTGATTAGTCATCCACAGATAACAGGTCTCAAGATGAAAGGTATCTTGACCGAAGAGACACAGTATAAAGGTCTCATCGCACGACCTCTATCCGACTTGAAGCCTTCAGCTGAGGAGGTCGGTTTTACCGTAGGTTCTGAGCGAGGGCTACCTCAACTGCGAGGTCTACAGAGCGTGACGACCTTACAGGTTGTTGATGGCTATATTTTGGGAGCGGATATCCTCTTTGAGCAATCGGCGAGCGCAGCTTCATGGAGCTTCGTCTGTGACCTCCTCACCCATGGGGTAGACTATGGCGCTGATGAAGACCCAATGCTCATACTTGACCAACATGACCCTAGGGTACAAAAGACGAAGGCTGGTTCACCTTTGTCAGGGTCTTGGTCACTTGGTGGCTCATCACAGATCCATTACCAGCTACGTCTTAACTCAAGGGGTGAGCCGATGAGAGCGAGGCTGTGGATTAGCCATGATGGACCTAATCAATAATGACCTGTCTAATGGAGCGAATGGCGTCTTCTTGTTCGGTGAGCTCACCGGCACGCTGAATGATCACTTGAAGCTGCTCAGAGCTGAGCGGTTGATCGATCAAAGCTAAATCATAAGCAAAACCATACTCATCAAAGTCAGTGTGTACACTCGACAGATTACTCACTCCTGCCTCATATATGGCTTCGTCAATCGCTCTCTTCGTACCCCTCGCTGTGCTATGGCAGACCATTAAGAAGGCAGAACCACGTCGTCCACGATTAGAGAGATTAAGCTCAGTGCGACTCTGAAAGGGGGTGTCTCGAACAGCGCCACGACGAGAGAACTGTCCAAAGGTTTCGCTTACTCGGGCCGCAATCCTCGGTTGAGCTTCTTGGGTAGAGGCACCAATATGAGGAAAGACCGCCACTTGTTGACAGTCGACATAAGGGTTATGCCAACCGCTACCTTTTCGAGGTTCATGAGGATAAACATCCACCGCTGCTCTCTTAACATGACCGCTCTCTATAGCGGCAATAAGGTCCTCTGGGGTATGAATAAAGCCTCGACCAAAATTGATAAAGATCCTCATTCCTTCAGGTCGATCAGCCCCTAGCTGCTCGAAATGTTGACGCCCAATGACCCCTTCATTTGAGGCACCATGTACATCGCGGGCGGAGAAATGTACCGTAATGCATTCGCTCGCCTTAAAGAGACTCTCGATCGTCTCATGATGAGTCCATCCCATCTCTTTGCCGAGCTCTATAGAGACTTGGCGGGTGTCATAAAAATGAATCTTCATGCCCATCGCCGAGAGCGCTCTCGCCACCGAGCGCCCAATATTACCTAAACCTAGAATACCTAGGTGCTTACCGCGGATTTCATAGCGCTCAACTTGACTCTTCTCCCATGTCCCTTGACGACAAGAGGTATTGGTCTCATAAAACCGTCGCGCCAAAGAGATGAGATTCCCTACCACCATTTCTACAACGCTCCGACCATTGGAGACTGGATCATTGAAGGTCATGATTCCATGATCAGCGCAGGCCTGCTTATCGACCGAGTCGTCACCAATACAACATAGCTGTACCGCGAGCAGAGTAGGACACTTCTCAATGAGCTCCCGACTCACTTCGACCTTGGATCTCTTAAAGATGACTTGTGAGCGGTGCTCATTGATCACTCGAATCAGCTCATCTTGAGCGGGGATATGTGACATTCTATGAACGATCATTCCCTGATCTTTTAGATAGTCATCGAGCACTATGGACGGGTGTTCTACGACGATCGCTCTCTCAATCGCACCATTCCAAATCCTCGCCATAACTTTCGCCCTCTCTGTGTGTGTGAGTAGTAATGGGCTCTGATAGAGCTTAACCATGTGATGTGAGATACTTGTTTCAACGATGGGTTTCAACACCTCTCCGCTCATCATCTTTCTTCAGGAACAATCTCACGCTCTTTCTTGAGTAGATGAACGGTAGTGAAACGCTGTTTCTCATGACGGTCAACTCGTTTAGCAAATACTCTCCAAGCATCATAATATAAAGGCATAACCAGTCCACCGGTTAAACTCCAATCAGCGTCAATAGAGATGATAGATGAGTCGGTATTTGATTGATGTACTTTAATATCAAGCTGATAACTACCTCGTGGGAGCGATGCTAATGATTGATCAGACTTATCTGTTTCGGCTTGTGCCTTTTTTTGAGTTGATCGATCAGGGAAACGATACAAGTGACTCAGCTTAGAATGCGCTTCACTCAGCTTTAATCCATATATCTTAAGAGAGAGCTTTTGATGGACCGGTGGTACAACGAGTGGAGCTGTGCGTCTGTCTGAGCTAGCGAAGCGCTCTCCCCATCGCTGAGGATTGAGGTGTAGGTCCTTTTGGTCTCGTACCCATATCCTCACTTGGTAACTGAGCTTGAGAGAATGGTCTATCTCTTCGAATGTTAAATTCCTCACCTCTGCCCCTCCCCACCAACGCTCCCATTGGCGCTCCACCCATCCTCTCAGTTCTCTCTCTCCAGCGCGCTCCATTTTTGCCTTGAAAATCGCTCCGTCCGCTCCATAAAACCGATGTGTCATTTGACCGGTTATCGCTACTGAGTTTAATACCCCTAAAGGCATATTCTCTTCAACACGCAATGCCCCACTCAGCTCATAGGTGATCGGGACTTCATCTCGATCTCCTCTTTGTCTGAGGTCAAGGCTAGCGTAGCGATCAATGGGGTGTGGACTGAAACGATCGCTTACTATTTCCTCATCTAAACTCGGCCATACTCGTAAAGCGCTCCCTCTCGAGAGGTAAGGAGAGACCCAACCGATGGAGGAACTAGGGAGGCTTGGATCTAACCATTTACCTTTTACTTTGAGAAGTAGATGAGGGTAGTCATCAAGTCGAGAGAGTCGTGTATCTCCCTCCAATGAGTAAGGTTTGGCGAGCCATATTTCATGAGAATGACCACAGGTGGTGAGTAATCCACTTAAAGTTAGCCCTCTGTGGCCTTTTCCAGTGATCAAAGTACGATAAAGCGGCGAGGTGTCGAATACATCAGATTCACGTTGAACCCTCCACCATGCATAGTCGACAAGGTCTTGGAGAGAGCGAGTATCAATATTTGGCTCAAAGCCACTTAAGAGTGGACAGAGGTCAGCTTCCTCAGAGAGATATTGATTGATAAATCGGTGAAGTGATGCCCACTCCTCTTTTGGATGATATTGATCTCCAACTTGTAAAAAAGGCGAACTGCTCATTGTAGGGAGAGAATAGGGGTCAGATGTTTGGGGAGGAAGTTTATGAGCTTCTAGTTTAACGCCCCATGAAGACTCTCCATCTTTGTGTATATGAGTTAAAGTACCATTGAAACGATTGCGGAGAGTATCCGCAGTAGGCGCTCTGACCACAAATTCAGCGGGAGGGTCTTGGGTAACTCTCTCCTCAAGACGACCAGTGTCTCTCTCTATCTCGATCACTTTATGCCAAATTGAACGATCGTTCTCTTGTAGGGGCATAACAGGGGTGAGTAGGCTTTGGTCGCGTCGCTCTGTTTTGATGGGCTCAATATACTCTGCGAGGAGCCAGTCTCCGACTTGCAGGTCAGTGAAGGAGTAACCCCCGGTCTTAAGGATATGCATCGGCGCTCGTCGACCGCTATGGGGTTTTAGTTGATAGAGTGAGATGAGGTGAGCAGCTTCGGGCAAAACGAGCTCACCAAGAATCTCGACACCCTGTCGTGAGTTTATTCGGATGATTTCATACACCCAACGAACCCCTTCACCATTAGAGGTATAATACAGAGATTGGTAATCGAGTAGCTGCCCCATATTCCCTTTGAGGAGTGGTATCCAAGGCTCACTCATGAATGTCTTGATCATCTCTTGAGGCTTCACCGTCTCTAGCGCAGGTCTCCTCCCCGGGATCCATTCAGGGTAAGTCTTCATCCATGGGAGCGCTTGAGGGCTACTTGGGAACCTCCGTATGAGAGGAGGGATGACCTTCTCAATCGGTACACCTAGAGCGATGAGACGATCAGAGATTCTCCACGTCGTATCTGGATCGAGAAGAGGATCTTCGTTCATCGGCGCTGATCGCTTGTGTTGCTGAATCTTAGCCGAAGATTGATTATATAGGCGAAGCCATTCTTTGGGTAGAGAAGCATGAGTCAAAGCACAGGCTTGAATCGTCCTCTTCACCTCTTCAATCATTGAGTGAGCGTGAGGAGGAAAGTATACTCCATTTCCAGAGTCGCTCTGATGAGATTGATAGGGTGATGAGCCACACAGCAGCGATGCTGTTCCCACTGTTTTTTGAGGGGTAACGCTCTCTTGATCATTGGGTGGAGACGGTCTCCAAAACTCTTTAAAGATCTCCCACTGAGCGTCAGCGTTTCCGCTGAGAGCTATCCAGTCTTGGAACTTAAGAGTGGAGCGAAGAGTATTTAAGTGAAGAATAAGTCGGAGGCGCTCACTCCAAAGATTAATAAGCGTTGACGGTGCGCTCTCTATTAGCTCATCAGGGATGATTGGTGAAGAGGGAAACCACATCATTCGGGGCTTCATTTCGCCGCTAATATATAGCGTGAGTTGGTCTCTTGTGGGAGGATGATCGAGGTCACTCTCAGTGTTGTGAGTAGGAGTGTTGCGAGAACATCCTAGATTAGAGGCGCTGATGAGGGCCAATCTACCGGTAGATGGAAGACTATTTAGGAGCGAACTCTCTTCAGAACCACCGCGCTTATGTACTCTTTTACCGATTTGAAAAGAGCTAAAAGCATAGGGCTCTCTTAAGGCCAATAGCGGGTCCCCTGCCTTGGGTCTTTTCGTACTGTGGGAACTCGACTTAAAGAGTGGACAGTGAGTGACGCATTTATAGGAGCTATGCAGAAGGGATACGCGTTGACTCTTAGTTGCTCTCGTTGACTTTAGCGGTTGGCAATTGATCTCAGGGTAAGAATCATAAGAAGACTGAACGACTGACCACCGCTTCACTAGCGCTAAACTCAGACCTCTTATTGTCAGGTATTGATCGCTACCCTCGTCTAAAGTAGACAGCAAAGTGAAGGCGTTACCCCATGCAAGGGCGAGAACGAGAGAGGACTTCGCCTCTAAGAGACGCTCAAAGGAGCGAATAAGAGAAGGGATCTCTTTACTCGTCGCGCTGTTACTCGTCGCGCTGTTACTCGGTCGGTCTTTATCTAGAGCAACCTCTAAGAGTATATCGCTCAGTCCTAAGAGGCTGAGCTCCTCAGCGAGTCGACTCTTTGTACTTCT
The DNA here is from genome assembly GCA_943788935.1 of uncultured bacterium. GTDB lineage: Bacteria > Myxococcota_A > Bradymonadia > UBA7976 > VGTA01 > CAKZRU01. The sequence goes on from CALSSE010000010.1 coordinate 152,036, forward strand.
CTTTGGAGATACTTTGCTTAGAGAATTAGGGTCTTCACCAAGGGTAGAACGCCATAAGCGAATGGCTTCTCTTCGCTCGCCGGTCATCGCCAAGAGCCAAGCTAGCTCACTAGTGAGGAGGGCCTGAACATCTGATGACTCTTTGCCACTCTTTATCACTGCCGAGCGCTCGCTGATCCACTGTTGAGCGCTCAGGGAAGAAGAGAGCTGACAAGCGCTCATAGAGAATGAGAGAACAAGTAAGCAGACACATAAGCGGGTAGTCTGTCCCCCGACCGAGCGTTTCTTGAGCGGGAATAAAAAGCGAGAGAGTGAGTCTTTAATCAAGCTGGCTGAGAACATCTTTGAGAACCCGATGAGCAATATCTAAGGCTCTCACAAACCATCGTTCATTGTTCACGATCATCACTGCGATCGCCCATTGTGGATCTTGAGCAGGCACATAACCCACAAACCATGTATAACGAATAAAACTTGGCTTCCTAAAGGTCCGCACGCTCGCTTGACCGGCGACTTTCATACTTCTAAGTTGACTTGGCCAATCTTGGAATACTTTTCCTACAGGACTCTCATGAATGGCATTTTTCATAATACGTCTCAGCCGAGCAGCCGTAGAAGGGCTCATTCCATCAGCCATCGGCGGGAATTCAGGCGCATCGATTTGGTGACCGCTCTGGTCTTGTATGTGCTCTACTAGTCGAGGAGACTTCAGTTTTCCATCCGTAGCGATCGAGCTCATGAGCATCGCCGCATGCAGGGTGTTCATCTTTGAGCCCATAAATCCAACCGCGGTCTTCGCTCTCTCTAGAGGGCGGCTGGGGATATGAGCAACGCTCAACTCATAGGGGAGCCCAAAATAAGAATATCTACGATCAAAACCTAAGTTGAGCGCTTGCTTCTTAAGTTTATCTGCAGAGAGGTGATGGTGGCTCACAAATGCGAGATAACTGTTATCAGTCGCCGCTACAGCTTCGGTGAGATAATTACAGCTATTAGATTCAACACGCTTTAGGTGCTTTGCTTGAATCCAAGCGCCTTTAAATTTTCTATAGCAATACTTTTGAAGAGGATTGAGCCCTGACTCAAGCAAAGCGGCAGCGGTGACCAAACGGAAAATACCGCTGCTAGGGGCGATCGACTGAAGAGCGAGGTGAACGTCATCGTTGAGCTTCATTCTCCGGTTGATAGGGTGTTTTCGGTCAATGTACTCACTCAAACCAATGACTCGGCCTGTTTTAACCTCGACAAGAGCGAGAGCTCCCATCGCCGATTTACTTTTGGAGAAGTGATACTTACTAGCCGCTTGAACTCTTTTATCTAGGGTCAACTCTGCTAACCATGAGTTTTCTAAACGCCCCCATAGCTTCTCTTCACGCTCGAAAAATGTCTTATGACTCATGGAGCCAGGACGAGTCTCGGTGAGGAGCATGGATCGGTCAATCGGGACGGGAGAGTTCTCTGGTTGCCCCCCTTTCTCCTCTGCTTGAGCGCTGGTCTTTAGAGGTCGACTCGGCACCTCGAGAGAGGTCGCCTCTGGAGGTCCAAAGAGCCGAGCATAGATGAGGAATCCAGCGACGAGGACCAAATGAAAAGTAAGTGTGGATGGGCTCAGGAGCTTGTGTGGAGTCATATTCTCTACTCTGATCATGACATCATAGCGACTCGATATCATGAACACTCTAGAACGATGAGGGGTGATGGATTCTTCTCTCTATGCGGCAACATAGAGCTGTAACATAGATAAGTTAATTTACCATGCCTGTTTCGCTCGTCATAATAAAGTCAGATTCTTTAAAATAATCTTCTAAATTCATCAAATAGTGCCCCTGAGAGGTAGAGATGTGGAGGCGAATCCGTCTCTTTGATCGGCCGAATGATGGTGTTTATGACTTGATCGCCGACCCGTCTGGTTTGAGGAGAAGAGAGATCAAGCTCGATGCGTCTGACTTCACCTAGCAGTAAACCAATCGCTCGATACCGAGTCTTACTGATCACCTCATACACAATCGCATAATCGAGCGTTCGAGAGAGCTCCCGAAAATAGACGAGGTCTCCAACCTCTCCTTTGCCAGGACGTCGGATACTCATCGCTCTGAGCTCCCCCGGCGTGAGAGGAGAAGGGAGACGGTTCTTCAATAGAGAGTGCTCACGAAACATCGCTCTTACAAGCTCTAAACTCGTCATCGGAGCCCTATCCGGCAGATGTTTAGCCGCAATCAACTCCTGAGCTCGTCGGGGGAGATACTCCTCCGTACTCAACCTCTCTTTAAGGGTTAAGGGGCGAGGTCCACAACTGCTACAGAAGAAGACTGAGAGTAAGGCCGATATCAACAGGCAATGTACATTCATCGATCATGACCTCGCGGATTATGGAGATAAGAGCGTCTCTAAAGCCGCCTGTCGCTCTCTCGTCCTTAGCAATAGCCCTCGATAGAGCAGGCTCACCTCCTCGATCGCTTTCTCTAAGTGGTCGTTGGTGACTAAATAATCAAATTTATGGGCCGACTCTAACTCTCTCTGTCCGACATTAAGACGCTTTTGAATAACCTCTTCACTCTCGGTTTGACGGTCTCGTAAACGTCTCTCTAGCTCCTCCCAAGAAGGCGGTAAGACAAAGCAGCTCAAAGCTTCAGGATAAGCTTCTTTAAGGGCAGCTGCTCCTACAGTATCGACCTCAAAGAGCAAATCGATCTCCTCTTCTTTCGCCTGCTCAATCATCTCATGGGAAGTCCCATAATAATGGCCTGCATACTCAGCCCACTCTACAAAGTCATCGCTAGAGATCATCCGTAAGAATTGTGCCTGATTCACGAAGTGGTAAGCGACTCCATCGACTTCACCCGGGCGAGGTGCTCTCGTGGTATGGCTCACCGACAGTTTAAGCTGGGGATGAATGTTCATTAATTCGCGAACGATTGTCGACTTCCCTGTTCCGCTACAGGCAGCGAGGATCATCAGAGCCATATACCTAACCTCTCTTACTAGTATGAATAGCAGAATATCTAACATATAATCTACACACGAAAAACTGAATCAGAGATCAATCCTCTCGATCCCCCCGCTCGACATGAAAGAGAGCAGCTCGCCACTATGATCCTACCTAACCGTGAACAACAAGGCTCTTTCAGGAGAGAAGATCTTATGGTCATCCCCTGTAGAAAACCAAACTGTGAGGTCATGGTGAGGGCCGATCAGCTCTGTCGAACCTATGGTCTACGACTCGGCTCAAGAGATGAGGATTACCAGGCGATCGTGGTGACCAAGGGCGGGTTAGCTTTAAGACAAAAAAGAGGGCAATTGATTCGCTGGCACTCTGGTCTATTACATACTCTAAGGGAGTCAGGGACTCGACACCCATGGTCTAAACTTGGTGAGCTCTCATCAGGAGATCAAGTCTTAGATTGTACTCTCGGTTTAGGGACAGATGCGCGATTTATCTCAGAACTAACCCATGAGTTAGTGGTCGGCTTAGAGAGCAGTTTACCGATCTATTTATTAAGCGCTGAGGGCCTAGCCACGGTTGAAGCTCGTGTAAGAGTCATTCATCAAGAGAGCTTAAGTTATTTGATTGATTCTCCCAGCGGGAGCTTTGATGTCGTGATCGCTGATCCTATGTTCCCTCCCACCTTAACCAATCCCCAACACGGTTTAGATATGGTCAGAGGATTTGGAGATTATACTACTCTCTCAAGCTCATGGCTCAGAGAGGCCCAGCGCGTCGCTCGACGCTGGGTCATCATTAAAGATCACCGCCGACATCATCTCCTTGAGCGTCTCTCTGAGAACGTTGAGTCAGTAGATCTGATATGGTGCAAGGGAAAGCGATCGAGCCGATATGGCCGATGGAGAGCTACCTACACTGAGTAGCTATAGAATGATCGGTCTCTAGTTTCTGACGACTCTTAAGAATGACAGCTAAGAAACTATTTAGATCAGAGGTAAGCAGAGCCTCAGTCCTACACCATAACTCTGGTCGACAGATTGACCAGGACGAGCGGAGAGTCGACAGCTATCGGAGAGTTCATAGAAGGCGCCACCTCTGATCACCTTAGGGGTGAGCTGTTCACTATAGTTGACGGGATCTATAACCGCCCGTTCTCCCCCTTTGACTCGGGCGCGATAAGCGTCTTTACGCCACTCATCATGACACCACTCCCATACGCTCCCGCAGAAGTCGTAAAGAGACCATCCATTGGCTTGATGACTCTTAAGATCTCGAGGAGCACCATCGGTATTTTTAATATACCAACCTAATTGATCAAGTGGAACCTCTCCGGCAAAATCCCCCTTATGTTTACCACCCGCTCGAGCGGCATGCTCCCACTCTGCTTCGGTTGGCATGCGGTACCCTGTCGCTGTGTTCTTATAGGTGACACTTGATCGACTATCACTCACTATTTTATAAGCGGGAGAGAGTCCAAAAGCTCTGCTCAACCGATTACAAAACCGAACTGCCTCTAACCAGGAAATTTGATCCGCAGGCAGGAGATCTCCCTCCACCGCCCACTCTTTAGGACCCATCACTGTGCTCCATAACACTTGGTTTACGGGAGTTTCAGATAGCCAATAGCCCGTTGATAGCTCTACGAGATGCTTTGGGCTTTCCCCTGCCCTTCCTTCCTTGTCGCTCGCCCCATGGAGCGCTCTTCCGGGCGTGCAGTACCGTAGGTTGAGCTCTATTCCTTCAACATTAACCGTATTTAAGTGGCCCGCAGGGATCGGCTCCCCATCTTCTCCTCGTTCTGCTCTCCCCTTAGTCACCGCCAGATGTGTCCCTGATTGACTTGAACGCTGACGCTCAAGTTGCTTTCTGAGCTCTTCAAGTTCGCGTCGCTCTTCTAACAAGGCCTGTTTACCTCGCGTAATAAACGCTTCTTTATCTTCGATGTAGCCTTTCTTTCTCTCTGCTTCTTCGGAGAGTTCAGCCACGCGCGCTTCTTCAGCCTTTAGTGTTGCTTCCCCGTCTTTAATAGCGCTCTCTCTGAAGCCGAGTCTACGGGTCTGGTCAATCAATGAGCGCTGGTCGCTAAGGAGCTTAGACTGATCGCGGTCTATTTTCACGCGCTCTCTCTTGACCTTCTCTAGATCTTCATCAACAGCGGCTCTATCCTCGCTAAGTTTCACCTGAACCGCCTCTGCCTCGGTGAGTATTCGTCTAGACTGGCCTCTCTCTACTTCGGCGCGCTCTCTCTCTGTGGCTGCGATTTTCGCGTCTCGTTCAGCATGCTCAACAGAGCGCTTTAAAGCCACTTGTTGCTCAGTCAACTCCTTCCGTCTTTGATCCCGCTCCGCGCTCCACTCTTCACGCTCTACATGTAACCTCTCTTTGGTCGCTTCAGCCGCTAACTCGCTCTGCTCGGCTCTTGATCTAGACTCGGCAGCTGCCGTCCGCTCCACCTTCGCCTCTGCTGACACCTGTTGAGCTTCGTTGATCGCTTGAGTGAGCTCAGAGGTTTTACGCTCTAACTCTAAGCCTATCTCTTGTTGTTCATCGGCTTGGCGGTTTAGCTTAGCCTCTCGTTCATGAAGAGACTTCTCTTTTGTTTGTAGAGTTTCTTCCAAGTCTTTAATCTGTTGAATACGCGATCGGAGCTTTTCATAACCAGCGCGAAGCTCAGCTCTAGAGCTCTCTCTAGCCGCGTCTTGGTCAGCGAGTTGACTACCGGCGAGCTCTCTTGCCTCTCTTGCCGCTTGATATTCTCCTTGAGCTTCCATTTTAAGTCTCTCAGCGATAGCGGTCGCCTCGGCGACCCGAGCTCTCTCCCGCTCTAGCTCTGCTTTGAGGCGCTCCTCACGCTCAGCAGACTCCTCCTTCGCTCTCTTCAGTTCTATTGATTGTTGCCGAAGGGTGGCGCTGCGTTCTTCGAGCAATGTCTTCAGAGATTCTTCTCTTTTAAGTAGAGCCGCTTCTCGATCAAGGAGCTCAATCGCTTTTTGAGTACTCCTATTGGCGTCACGAGAAGGTTGAGCACGCTTCGCTCTCTCAATTGATTCAACGACCTCTGCGAAGGTCCCCCAAGGTAAGAGTTCAGCCGCGGCATCCTCCTCATCAGAGGTCTGTTCATCTGTCATCAACTCGCCGTTGAGCTGATGAACCATTTGGGGTTGACCGAGCATATGCCAAGCGACCTCGTCAGTTCTGATGAGCTTAACGATTTCATGGATCATCTTCCGCTGTGGGATCTCGTCCTCGGTTCCCCGATAAAGGTAAGACATGCCCGCTTGATTGAGTAGCTTGGCCATCTCTGCTAGATCGCCTCGATATTGTGGCTCTAGGCTCATCGATTGGGCGATTACCGCCTGCAGAGCCTCTGGTGCATCTCTCCAAGTCTGCGCTTGCGGATCTATCGCTCTCAATAGACATCCACCCAAAGAGTAGATATCCGATGATTCATTCGCTTCAGCCCCATCTAACCATTCTGGAGGTAATAGGTCATATTGTGGGCCTCTCAGACGCTTGGTCGCATCATCAGCTCTCAGTAAGGCTGTCGCTGCAGCGAGCTCACCTGCTCTCACCTCTTCAGGCCATTGGAAGCGGATCAATTTAGCCCCCACTTCGGTGAGGATAATATGGGCAGGGTCAATATGCCGATGAACCAACCCCTGTTGATGGCAACTGTTCAGACCCTTCATGAGAGAGAGAAACAGAGTCCTCGCCTCAGAAGCGACCAATGGTCGAGACTCAGTCATACGGCGTAAGCTGAGTCCTTTGACCTCTTCTAAGGCCGCCCACCAACACTGCTGATCTTCATCAAAACCCCACTCTAAAACCGCTTGAACGCTCGGGTGATTAATTTGTGATAACTTCTCGATTTCCAAGTCTGCTTGAAAACGCCACATCACTGGATCATCACTATAAGCGCTGGGCCAGACAACCTTAAGCTCAGCGAGCTCTTCTCCGCGGGAGGCGCTCCAATATTGAGTCCCTCTCACCTCAGACCTCTGCGTCTCAAGCGTCCACCCTTGGTCAGTATCAACGAGGTGATCTCCTGAACTTTTCGCTGAAGATCCGGTGAGTGTCTCTCCTGATTTTAGAGAGGCCGTAAAGGGGATTTGAGTATTTTGTGACTCAATCATTAATCGAAAAGCTCCAAGGGCGCAATGATCTCTAGGAGTGGAAGTAACAAAGCGGAGCGAGGTTAGTCATCCAAGATGTGATGAACTCATCGAGTATTGATTTAGCGAGAGTCGCTCTTTTACACAAGTGTAAAGTGACTACAGTCTTAATATTTGTAGGTACTTAACCATTACTGGAGCGAGTCTAGTCTATTCATGATTTGACCGTGATTACCACCGGTTAGTTATCATCAAATTTGCTCTAAACCGCTTTGGACCAAAGAAGAGAGTCGATCATATAATGCCTCTCGTGATGGCTCTACAGGCGGGGTAGTGCTCGCTATCCGGCAATTGACGAGCTGTTGCTTCAGAGCGTCTCCGTGTTGAAGAAAGAGTGATTCAACGACCTCCATACACCGCAAGTCGATCTGCTCAAGCTGATCGACTTGGTCTTCGAGTCGTCCCTGTCCCCCAAAAGTTTGGCTCTGAAATTCGCCTCTCGCTCGGCCATGTGCGCTAGCATCCAGAGTGAACAAGAGCAGCTTGCGACCAAGCTCAGTGATAGATTCTACACTCAGGCAGACTCGCTCCTCACCGTCTGAGAGATACTCATACCCCTCTACTAGACCCGCGCCACCAATCGCGCCCATAATCGCTCCCACGATCATACCTCCTCCTAGACTTAGGCCTCCCGCCATCACATCAGCGATCACTCCAGATGTGAGCCCTGTGATCGCTCCTCCCCATATCGCCCCCCACTTCCTCTTCTCCTTGTGATCAGCTTTTAAGAAGGTGATCTTGAGCGCTGCCTCAGAGACGTCAGCTCGCATAGAGCCTACAAGACCAAATAAGTCTAATAATCGATTAAGCGCTTGATCTAACTGCTCTTCAGCGCGTTGATTAAGTTTCGAAACAGCCTCTTCTTTCGCTTTTTTGCCTTTGGCACCCATCTGTTCTTCTATCCTGAGCAGCTGTAACAAAGTGTGTTGAAGACAGCTTGAGAGACGCTCGACTAACAGGGCATGACCCCTCTCCCACTCTTCAAGAGCAGCAGCGGTCAATGGACTCAATGAGGAGGAGGTAACGTTATGAATGACTTGATATAAGGTTCTCTCGTCATTAATGGGTCGGTCGAAAGCATCTAAAACACATATATCGCTGACGACTCCTCGATCAAATAGTTCACCGAGGATATGTCTCCATTGGCGACAGCTCTCCTCTCTTTTAGAGCGTGGCTCTGAAGAAGGATGACTGTGTTCTTCACCCTCATTAATCCGGTTGATGATAAGTATCATCGGTTTTCGGTGTTGGCTTAGGAACTGTAACTCTCTGCTTACCTGGGTAATCTCTCGCTCTGTAGGCCAAGCGGCAACCAAATAGAGGATCACATCTGCCTCTTCTCCTAGCGCTTCATAAGCCTCTCTCTCTAGGCGAACCTCCAAAGAGGAGCTCGCTGAGCGCTGAGAGTCATAAAGAGGGGTGTTGAGCTCTCCAAAGCCCGGAGTATCCCACAGTCGGACTCTAATATTGGGCTGATTGATCAGAAAATAACAAGCTCGGGTTCGAGTGACATGCTCGGCATCTTTGACGAGGCCGACATCTCTCTTTAACAGAGTTCTCGCCAATGAGGTCTTACCGACATTTGTGTGAGAGGCGAGACCGATATTCAGGGTGGGCACTCTTTCAAACCATCTCAATTGATAAGGGAGGTTGAGGGAAATTCTCCACACTTTCGCTGTCTCTGATAGAGCTAAAAAGAGCCGTGGGATCACTACCCAACAGATCATACTCAACGCATACCGATGAATCCAGATCGCCGCTTCTCCGGTGAGCACTTCTCTTTTACCGGTCACTTCAAATCCAGCGAGGTTCACTTCACCCAGTCCAAACAGTGTGGCTGGTGCGAGAATTAATGAGAGCAGGGATTCAATCCTCTCGGGGCTCAAGAAGGTGCTCTCAGCGGATGCCTGATACTGATAGATCAGACCATCCCAGTAGGCGCTCAACAGTGTACCAAGTACGAAGAAGACTGACATCAAATGGAGTAAGCGTTTCAACTCAGCGCTCACTTGGGGCTGTGTCACCTCCCATAGCCTCTCTAAGTAAACAGTGAGTATACGACGCTGAAGCAGATGATGAGATAGCTGCTGACGTTGACTGTCATTGGACAGGTCACTGACCTTGAGTTGAATCCAAGTATGCGCTCTCTTAACAAAGTGAGAGAGCTTTGAATTCGACTTCTTGCGAGGAGCTCTGAGTTGTATTGACTTATCATTATGAAGTGCCTCTTTGGAGTGTACAGTCTCTCTACTCGTCCAAAGAATAAGCATCATGCTGATGAGGTTCCAAGCGATCAAAGAGAGTAAGATGGGAGAGATGAGGTGAAACTGTCTCCCCTCTCCTAAGCTGTGAACTCCAAATCCTAGACACATACTGAGGATGATAGAGCCCCATAAAACCGTAGTCGTTAGAGTTGAGAGATGCTCTGTCACCTTAAAAAGAGCAGGAGCGTTCACTGATAAATAGTTACTGAGGGCTCTCGATCTCGCAATAATCGCTTCACTTGGCCGCCCGACTCGATCTCCTTCTAAGAGCTCATCAGCCTCTCTTCTAGCTTGATGGGGAATTAATAAACCCTCTTCGTCTAGCTTCTCAGCGGTGTTGATCATAAGCGCGTGGTGTATATCGGCCAACTTCATTAAAGACTCTCCCTTAGGGTCAGTGCATCACTTGGCCACCATCGACGGTGATCGCTTGGCCATTAACTCCTCGAGCGCCCTCAGCGATGAGGAATCGGGTGGAATGTAAGATCTCATCGGTTTGAAATAGCCTCTGCTGAGGGCTAAACGACTCAAGAGCTCCTCGAGCCGATCGCTGATCACGATCGGTCGTTGATTGGATCTGATCAATGGCGCTCATAGCCATATCCGTCTCCACGAACCCGGGACAGATCGCGTTAGCGGTGACATGAGTTCTTGAGACCTCCAAAGCTAAGGCGCGCATCATCCCAATCACTCCATGTTTCGCTGCACAATAAGCTGACGTGTAGAGACACCCAGAGAGGCCGGCGATACTGGAGACAAAAATGACCCGTCCATACTCAGCGCGCTTCATCGCTCCAAGCAGACGTCTAGTCACTCTAAAGCTACCGGTGAGGTTAACATCAATCATGTGACTCCACAGCTCATCAGAGGTTTTATGCAATGGAGCGCTCCCCGCTACGCCAGCATTATTGATCACCACGTCGATCAACCCCCACTTCGCCTCGGCGAGATCACAGGCTCGATCGACGCTCTCCTGATCACAGACATCCACCTCTAAGGTCAAGAGGTGACTCAGATCCAAACCATTACGCTCAGCTTCTTCTCGAAGATGGCTCATCCCTGAAACTGCCCTCGCGGTAGCGATCACCCGGTGACCATCTGACAGCAAGCCAAGCGCGAGGGCTTCACCTATTCCCCGTGAGGCTCCGGTGATGAATATCGTTCTCATAATAGATCTGTTAACAAATGGATCCTTCATAATCACTACCTCTTTTCGCAGAATGAGTCTATGGTTCGTCTAGTTCGATGTACTCTATTAGAGAATGTCATTTATGTGTCACATACTTTCTAATGTGGAGAGAACCCCTATGACATATCAGACTGATCCACAAAATGTGATCACTAACTTCTTCGCGATCATCATTTCACTGACCGTTCATGAATATGCACATGCATTGGTGGCTCATAAGATGGGAGATCCAACGCCAGCCCGCTACGGTCGCCTAAACTTGAACCCATTCACGATCATTAAGGCTCACCCATTTGGGGCGTTAATTGTACCGTTACTAGGCTCATTTATAGGGTACTTAATAGGGTGCGCGGCGACTCCCGTTAACCCTCATTTGGTCGATCGTAAATACAGCTTGAGACAAGCCGAGAGATGGATCGCCCTCGCTGGTCCTCTCTCTAATGTTTTCTTCGCGATCTTTAGCTCATTAATCATGACCGCGCTTGGGTTGTATCTCTCTTCTCAAGGTGATCCCTCCTTAAGAGAGAACTTAGAGCCATTACTGCATCTGAGCTATACTCTCGTCACTACAAATATATTTTTAGCGATCTTCAATATGATCCCCATTCCACCCTTTGATGGTTTCGCTGTGTTGTCTAGCTCAATCCCCAAGGCGATGTCCCAAGTCACAAGCATACTTGAGCAATATGGAAACATGGCCTTCATCTTTATATTTTGTTTCGGTGGTGAACTCTTGATCCCCTTGGTTTATGGGGGGACTACCTTCATCAACAATATAAGCTACATGTTGCTATCTCTATTTTTATAAAGAGCGCAACTTAGCTTATGTAGTAGACTTACTTAGCGGCTGGAGCTTCTTCAGCCTTAGGAGCGGGCGCTGCCTCAGCCTTAGGAGCGGGCGCTGCCTCAGCCTTAGGAGCGGGCGCTGCCTCAGCCTTAGGAGCGGGCGCTGCCTCAGCTTTAGGAGCGGGCGCTGCTGGAGCGGGGACGTGAATCACGAGTGATTTAACTTGACCCCCAGAGAGCTTAATATCACCAGACTGTCCCTTGAATGAGTGAGGGATCTCTGCTGCGATGTCATGTCCAGCAGGATCTTTGTCCCACACTTTAAAGATGACGCTGCTGCCCTCAGTGACCTGGAACTTCTGTGCGGTAAAGGAAGAGCTGTTAGTGTTCTTTTGAACGGGTGTCTTGAAGACAGACTTACTGTTTTCAACAACCTCAACCTCGATGTCGGGCAGCTGACTCCCCTTCTTCAATGGAATCTTGAGATCCCATGACTTGCCGTTAGCCTTGGTCTCAAGAAGCTCTACGCTCTTGATCTCCACAACGATGTCCGCAAAGGCAGGAGCGGCAAATAGAGAGACCGCCAATAAAGAAATGATAGTTTTCATTCATAACTCCGTAAAAATGATAAAAAATTCACTCTTGGCAAAGTGGCAAAGAGTGCGTGAAAAGCACCTAACGTCTTCTCATGTCTATTATTCCACTGCAAGTGTAAAGATCTGATCTTTATGTAGCGCAACGACTCATCAGAGAGATGGAGAAGAATCGCAAAAGCCTCTATATTCTTTAATATAAACGTCAAGATTAACGATTGAGAGCAAGCTGTATAGGCTCAATAATTCTCTAATAAAACCTTTAAGGTAGATGGGAGCAGGCAGCCGATCCCAATCATCGCTCTCGATCTCCTGTAACACTGAGAAGCTGATCTTGCTGCGCTCATGAACAGAGGTCAGAGAGATATTGCACTCCTCTCTTAATCTTTTTAGACAAGCGCCTAGCTCTCTCGCTGATCGTGGAGAGACCCAGTAACTTTGAGCCTCTTGTTTGCTGATCAGAGGTTGAAGGGTCGGCGCCAACCGAGAAGAGACCTCGGATCGAGCTTGGGGTTGAGGGCGGCCCTCGGGGAAGAGCTCAGCGTCATATTCACGGCGACGGATAGGGTCCATGAGAAGCTCAAAACCACTCTGTAGTTCATTGAGCAGAGCCTCAAGCTGAGCTCGTGAATAGAGACCATAAGCTGAGAAATGGTCGGGGTGAAAGCAGGCCCACATCCGTTTATAAGCGCGACGCAACTCATCTTCTGAAACGCTCGGATCGACATCAAATAGAGCGTAAAGACTCTGCTCTACTGACTCTTCATGAGTTAGGGTAGCAGCGTTTCGTTGCTCACGAAGTGACTCCATTGTCACCGGCGCTGGCTTCGGTCTCATGGAATGAGCGATGTGTTTACGAGGGTGTGCTCTATGCGTCTCTTCTTCAACAGCAGGCAGGGTTGTTGGCGGTGATGTCGGATAAAGCGAAGGGACCCGGCGTGGTGGAGCGCTGACATGACCTCGATGTATTGGCGCTAAACTTGAGTGATCAGCGCCTAATGTGAAAGTCTTAGCGGGGGTTTGCTGATGTGATTTAGGGCTATTTGGCATTCTCACTCTACTCTCTGCGAGCTGTAACATAACTGCAAGATATCAAATCGAGCGGATAGAATCATCACTCATCGCTGATGAGAGAGGAGTCATATACTCTAACCTCAAAGGGAGCAAGAGTGAGTATGCTCGCTCAAGGATCTTCCCTAGGCTCTCACTATACCTAGCTTCTCATAATACTGAGTGGTTCAGTACGACGATATGTGATCGCTTCTCTGATCGCTTCTCTGATCGCTTAATCGATGCCTATGATGTCACTTTTTTTGGGTTGTGTGCTTCGCTTGATACTTCGCTTCAATGATCTCGGCGAGCTTAAGATCTAGGCTTGTTATGCCGCCGGCGTCGTGGGTAACGAGAGATATTGTCACCCGGTTATAAGAGATTGAGATCTCAGGGTGATGATTCATACTGTCAGCTGGATCTACGAGATCTTGAACAAACTGAACCGCTCCTTTGAACCCATCTTGAAATCGGTATTGGATAGTCAGCTTACCCTCTAAGATACGCCACTTCTTATGCTGTGCTATGAAAGTACTGATCCTCTCAGCATTGAGTTTGTGGGGAAACTTGTGGGTGAGCTCTCTCGGTGGATTAGCCTCGCTAAACCATGAAGACAAGCAGACGCCACAGGCAACTAGCATTGCTAATACTTTTAGATGTTTATGCATTTTCGGTATTTCTTTAAATGGAGACTTGTCTAATCTCTTTATTTATTGATTCTATTTGAAGAGCTGTGTGTCTTAACTAATAGACCTACACTGTACATGCTAATCCCCCCTTTAGATACGATAAGTGCCCTGAAGCCTGTTCGCTTTAAATATTCGCTTCAGCTTAGTTTCCCTGCTTTAGGTAGTTTTATTTTCAATCTATCTTGAGAAGACTTACGCTAAGTTAACTGCTGGGTGGGCCTAGATAGCATATCATGAACCTGTACGTGAGGAGGCTGGGTGAGAACGAAATGTACTTGACGCGCGACATCTTCGGCACTCATCACAGGGTAAGCGTTATAGATTTCTTTGGCTCGCTCCTCGCTCCGATGATAATGAGCAGCAAACTCGGTCTCGACGAAACCGGGACTAATGGCGGTGACCCTAATATGACTCTTGAGCTCGCGTAGCTCTTTGCGTAATCCCTCAGTCAGTGACCGAACCGCAAATTTAGTCGCGGAATACACCCCACTGCCCTCGGGGACGCGGTGCGCAGACATTGACGAGATGTGGATGACTTGACCCCAGTCTCCTGACTCGCGCATTTGAGCCGTCACTTCACGAGTACAGACACACAAGGCGAGAACGTTTACTTCTAACATCTCTCGCCAATGAGCAGTAACACCTGAGGTGAGAGGTGCGCTGTGTCCAAGGCCGGCATTATTGATGATGACTCGGGCATCGCCATGTTCAGATTGAATCTTAGAGAGTGTATTTTCTAGCGCCTCTGAGTTGCGGATATCTACAGGATATGGCCAAGCCTCTCCACCGAGCTCTGCGACTTGAGCGCAGACCTCAGCGAGACGCTCCTCTCTCCGAGCGATTAACGCTAATCTTAGACCTAGAGCGCCTAACTCCCGAGCGATCGCCGCTCCAATACCGCTAGAAGCTCCAGTGATTACGGCGAGCTCTCCCCTGAGTCGCTGAGACATCTCTTGAGGGGTCCTAATCGAATGTATTTCAGTATTATGTGCTGTGTTATATGACATATTATATTGGGTTTCTGTGAGTAAACTAAAGGGAGAGAGTCGGCGATGGAGGTCGCTCTCCAAAGAGACAACGACCCAACCTAACCCAAGTCGCCCCCTCTTCTATGGCGACCTCAAAATCATCAGAAGTGCCCATCGAGAGATGGGGGAGATCATAACCCTCACCAACCAGCTGATCACGGAGTCTCCTCAGACGTTTAAAGTAAGGACGAACCTCCTCGGGAGGTCCTAGAGGAGGGAAAGTCATGAGGCCGGTCACCTGTATGTGGGGAAGCATAGCCGTGGAGTCGAGTAGCGGACGAACCTCCTCAACTCTCACTCCCCCTTTGCTCTCTTCATCGGCAAGGTTCACTTGGATTAACGCAGAGATCTGTGTCCCTGTTGACTCGGCGCCGCTAGAGAGTCGTTGAGCTTCGGAGAGCCGTGAGAGGCTGTGTACCCATTGTGCTTGGCCCCCAATACGCTTCGCTTTATTCCGCTGTATTCCTCCAATATAATGCCACTTAGGTTCAAGAACTTGTTCCCCTAGACCTACCTTAAGCGCAAGGTCTGACTTCTCGGAGAGCTCTTGAGCATAATTCTCTCCAAAATGCTCAAGTCCACAGCGTAATGCGAGAGAGATCTTATCTATGCTATGTCGCTTAGAGACGGCGAGCAGATGTACGTCATCAACGCCACGACCGCTTCGCCAAGCCGCTAAAGCACACCGTTCTCGAAGCTCTACTCCTCGTCTAATGAAAGAGAGCTCCTCGCCCTGGTGGCTAATCTCTCCCTCCGTGATGAGCGCTTCCAACACCTCAGATACGGGGAGACCGATCACTGAGTAAAAAGAGCCCTCCAATCCATCTACAAACCGACCTCCACGCCCTTGTATACCGTAACTCCCCGCTTTATCAAGCGGCTCCCCAGTTGAGATATAGGCATCGATTTCTCCTAGACTAATCTCTCTCATTCTGACTACAGAACGAACCACTCCTGATCTTTTGAGGATGATCTCTCCTCGATCATTGGCGCCTGCGATCGCCCAACCGCTCCACACTTCATGGGTATGAGCAGAGAGCATTTGCAATGTACGTTGAGCATCCTCAGTCGATGACGGCTTACCAAGGATCTTCATTCCCATGGCGACTACAGTGTCTCCACCGATCACGACTCGATGATGAGGTCGGCTCTCGGCGACGTTCATGGCTTTCTCTTCTGCCATACGGAGCGCGAAGGCCCTAGGGAGCTCATGGGGTTTACACAGCTCGTCAATGGATGAAGGCTGAACCTCAAAAGCATGTCCGAGCATCCCCAATAACTTCTGTCGTCGAGGTGAAGCGGACCCTAAAACCCATGGCACATTAGAAGAATGATGATGAGAGAGGTGGGCGGTGTAATCGTCCATATAATGCAATTCCTCCGAGTCTGATTAATCATTAGTATAGGCATGATACATCTCAGCCGCTCGTTGGTTCATCGCAGCCAAAACATAAACCGAATGGGCGGTTATTTACGACTCATATAGATAAGATTGAAGAGATAAGACTATATAAAAATCACCGAATTCATAAATTTTATTTGACAGACTGATGAAATGTTCAGTACCGATCATATAACGCTACTTTTACTCACTTTATGTTCAGTGCTTACTTTATGTTCAGTGTTTATTTGATCAGTAGTGTTTTTAAATCAACGTTCTATAAGAATGATATTGATCACCTTATAGATCTATTAGACCGCGCGATCATAGATCACAGGAGATCCAATGAAAGAGCTCACCACAAGACAGCGACAGGTACTTGACTTTATCTCGGACTATATCTGCGATCGAGGGTACCCTCCCACCATACGTGAGATCGGTGATCACATGGGGATAAAGTCAACGAATGGGGTCAGTGAGCATCTAGAGACGCTGTGGAAGAAGGGTTATTTAATTCGTGATGAAGAGCGCAGTAACCTCGCTCGGGCGATGCGACCACGTCATTTACCCACTGTTCCATTGGGCGCTTACCAAGTCCCAGTTCTAGGGAAGGTAACTGCCGGAGCACCTCGTTTAGCGGTTGAAGAATGTGAAGAAACTATTCATTTCGATCGCTCTCTCGTTGGAGATCACCGCGATGTCTTCGCTCTTAAGATTGACGGAGAGTCGATGATAGAGCGAGGCATTCAAGACGGAGACTTGGTCTTTGTCAGACGATGTAGCGATGCTAAAGATGGCGATATCGTGATCGCGCTGATCGATGATGAGGCGACATGCAAGACCTTCTATCGAGAAGGAAAGAAGATACGGCTACAGCCTGAGAATGAGACTATGGAGCCTATTTATGTCTCACGAAATATGTTTAGAGAGACCATGATCCTTGGGGTCGTGATCGGTGTCTATCGCTCTCTATAAAAAGTGTCGTTTAGATTTATATGAGGTGTTCTATGAGGTGTTCTATAGCTATTAAGTATCGGCGATCACTCACATCTTACAGAGTGCTTTGCATACTTGGCTTGTCGATCTTAGTCTCTTGTGCGGGAGCTCCACCTAAGGCTCCCCCCGTCAAAGGGGGGACGGTTCACCAACAAAAGCAGCTAGGGCCCATCCTTGGGCCAGTCACCAAGCAGAAGGTACTTGATCGCCTACAAGGCTATTCTGTGTGTGGTATTCAAGACGAAGCTCAGAAAATAGCCCTCAAGATCAGAGTGATCCCGCTCTTTAAGCAGGAGACCAATGGGCTCAATACAATTGATCCCGCTAAGACTCAGGGAGTGAATCGCACCAGCCTTATCGAGATGGAGTGCTTCTTTTTTGGTTTTCAAGGAATGTATGAGTTCGCCTTAATTACGCCTCAAGATGGTCGCTTATACCCACTCTCTTTTCAGGGCTCAGAGCTGGTGAAGCCGAACCTTCAGATTAATGGAGTAGAGCGAAAGAGTCCTATCGGTCGAAATCAAGGTCGCTCAGAAGTCTGCGGTGTTCCCTCGTTTGATCCTGAGACCCTCAAACTTAGCAGCTTCTGTAAAGCCGACCCTAGTGGGGGCTGTGGCGCCTATGCCAAGTTCACTCTCGTCAGCGAGGGTCAAACAAGTTCATCTACACCATCATTAGCTGAGGCATTACAGGCCTCAAGTGCTTACTTTAAGTTAGATTCAGCTCATTTCCGTAGCTGTGCTGAGAGTGAGCAGACTCCACCTGAGACTTGGCCTGAGGTCAGCCTGCCTACTAGATAACTCTGTCTCTTAGATCACTCTATCTCTTAGATCACTCTATCTCTTAGATCACTCTATCTCTTAGATCACTCTGTTATGCACTCGTTCAACGACTTTTCTCAAATGACCTCTCTATGACGATGATCTCTCTATGACAAACCTGATCAAGGGCTTTGTCCCTGCCTTCTCCTGGTGTCTAATCGTCATTGTTTGCTCATTCGTCACCGCCTGCGGGGGAGCCAGAGAATATGATGAAAAAGTAGTTAAAAAAGTCCGTTTATCCAGGGTTTGGTCTTCTTCAAGATGGATGGTGGTTGGGGCGATCAATCAGCGAGGACCACTCTCGGTTCTAATCGCGTTACCTAAAGACTTCAGAGCGATGGGACTAGAGAGCAGAGCTTGGATCAAGCCAGAAGTCGTTAAACCACTCTCCCTAAAAGTCCTTATGAGCCTGCGAGATCGCCTTTGTTCATCGGGGGCTGCGCTCTCTCTTGATGGCCTACGAGAATCGATAAAGACAACTTTTATCGTGCTCAATGATAGAGAACAGACGCTTATTCCTAAAGAGATCGATGCCATCATTCCTGCGAGCGAGATCTTTGGTGTGGAGAGCTCAGAGCAGTTACAGGTGAGCGATAGGGGATATCTACAAAGAGGTGAAGCGCCAAAGTCTATGATTCATGATAGGCCTTGGGTCTCTCGATTCGCTGAGCGCTGGCGACCTACAGTCGCCTATCCTGAGCTCATTATCGCCGAGAGGGTTGACCTTAAAGATCAAATTGAGGTTCGTTGGCGAGAGCCGCGGACCGAGCTCCCTGACGACTTATGGCTCATGATCAGTCTCTCTCCTCAAGTCAAAAAGAGTGATCAACTCTTGATGGTTCATCTCCGTGAGCAGAAGAGACCGATCCCTAGCGCTAATGAGCTCAAAACCTTAATAAATGTCGAGAGAGAGCGTCAAGTTGATCGAATAAAGCGTATCGAGAGATGTCCAATATATGCCCCATGTCAGCTCAAGCTACTCGATGTTTTGAGGAGGCCTGAGCGGTGTTTACACAACATATGTATGGTGACGCTGCCATAGATCTAATCTAGGATAAGAGGGATAAGACCGACGACGTTCTTTGATGACGTTCTCAAGACCCCCAGCTTTTTATAGGCTCGGACAACTTTTGAAGATACAATCTGAGGCTAGAATAGTGATTAAATATGTCACTTTGATTATAGAGCTGAGGTGTATATTTGATAAAAAAAATCAATGTCATCATATTGAAAACGTCGTTTTGTCTCACATTATTATCCTTATGCATTAGCGTTATATGCGGTTGTGCTGATCGACCTAAGGATGCTCCTAAAGAATTCCAAGAGCTCACTAGTTTTCTCTATGAGCACTTGATGGATGAAGATGACACAGCGCTAGCGCTGGGAGCAGAGAACATGTTCATCTGGCTCAATGAAAACACCGCTTCAGTTCGCAAGGGTTACACTGTTAAAAGGCTGACCGCTGAAGCGATCGCTACAACGGGTAAGTCATCAAATCCTAATGATTTGATCGGTGGAGCATCACTCACTGCTCATGGACATAAAACAGTCATGCTCTCTCGAGCATTAGGGGTAGATAACGTCAAAGAGACTAATGGAGACTCATACCAGAGCTATACTCGTACCTATGAAGGAGATGCTGAGTGCTTCGCGAAGAGAGAGTGTCCAACTCTAGAGGGAGACAGCCGCTCAACCTCTTCATGGGCTGGTGGGTTGGTGGAGATCAAGTACGACACACATGTACAGTTTCGTTGGGTTGAGACTAAATATGGTCCAATCATGCTTCATCGTACCTTTATGAATAAGAAACCGCAGATTAATCTCGATATTATCGACGCTAAACAAGGGTATTATTTAGGGGTCGCCTTTCCTCCTCTATTGTCAAAGACGGGTGTGAGTAGCGAAGAGACTGAGACCCTTATGGATCCATCGGAGAGAGCAGAAGAGGGGGGCTTTGAAGCTACGACGCTTGATCTTGAGATCGATGAGTCGGTTAATCCTCAGGGGGATACATGGGGGGAGAGCGCTTTTCTACAAGTCAATTGGCTTGATGTAGATTATGGCATTCTCCCTGTGACTGAAGATAGAGCACTAGAGATGTTGGTAGAGTCTTTGGTTGAAGTTGCCGTATCTATAGAGAAATGGATGGATAAGTATTATCGTGAATGATTCATCACTCTGAAGCTGCACTAATCTGAAGCTGCAAGCGACCCATCTTAAATATATAGAGTGAATAATGGACAAGGTCACCAAACATGAGAGGCTGTATAAATGAGTAGATCATGGTCAAAAGTTGAAACTCCTTTGAGAAGACTTAATGTTGTAAAACCCTGTTTTTTCGTACTTATGCTCCTCTCACTCATCAGCTGTGATGACCCATCTATTATAAAGCCTGAGGGAGAATCGGATATGGAGGGTCCCACAGGGGTTGAGGCCCAGAGGGATAGAGGATCTATTGAGTCAAGTGACATGTTGGCTCCTGAATCTGACATGATGGCTCCTGAATCTGACATGATGGCTCCTGAATCTGACATGATGGCTCCTGAATCTGACATGATGGCTCCTGAATCTGACATGGAGGTGCTAGTGGAAGATATGCAACTCCCTGAGGTCGATATGATGGTTGTGCTCTCCGATAGAGACGGTGATGGCGTAACCACAATAGAAGGAGACTGCGACGATAATGACCGGCTCGCCTATCCGGGTAATATGATGCCTTCTTCCGGGAGAGATTATGACTGCGATGGACTGGTTGATTATGTGGCTACCTTACGAGTCATTGTAGACAATGGAATAAGGAGCTTGTGTGTCAATGGAGAGACGGTCGCTGGTGTATGTGTGGAAGAGAGCGACTGCGCAGGGGCGAGTGGAAGCGCTCTAGACTCTTGGAATGATCGGACCTCAGAGACCTATGAGTTTATCGCTCATGGAGGCCAAAATGTGATCGCTTTACATGGGATCGATACCTCAGGAGTGATCTCGGGCGCCGCGCTGTGGCTGAGGGTAGGTGGAAGAGTAATCCCTTCTAGAGGTGTTGCTCCGAGCGAGACCGATGATACCGCTTGGCGCTATGATCCTCTCCCGGAAGCAGAGGGCAAGCTCGGATGGTGTGACCCCTATTTTGATGATAGCACATGGTCACCTGCCGTTCGGGCAGGAGAGTTGTTTGATAACGTTTGGATTACAAGTCCTTCCGACCAATATGGACCGACCGTAGAGTGGATTTGGGATAGCACCCCCAATAACCTAGCCGACGCTTATTTTCGCCTTAACTTCCGCCTCCCGCAGAGCAGTATAGAAAGCCCACATGAGACCGAAGATCGCTGTGAACTCATTTCAGAGCCCACCCTGTTTGGTCAAGATCAACACACTCGCGATCCACATATTATAAGAGCTCATGACAGCTATTGGAGCGCAGCGAGCGTTCATTGTTGTGCCTTTAGAGGAGGTGCCTCAGAGATCTTTGTTGGTCAAGGTTCAGAGTTGAGTGATCTCGTTGGCGAGCAAATAAAACATTTTCCAGGTGATTGGTGGTCTCAGCAGACGGCTCTCGCTCATGGTGAGAACTCGGTCGCTTTGGTGTGGGCAGATTCCAGAGACAATCGAAGCCTCGATAGAGTCTATACTTCATTATGGAATAGTGAAGGTGAGGCGTTACAATCACAGCCGATCAGCAATCAATCGAACACCAAGAATCCGGCAGTGGGTTATGTTGAAGATGGTTACTCTGTCGTTTGGCAGACTGGGTCAGGTAATAATAATGCGGCTTATGATATCTCTTGGGCAAGACTCAGCGAAAATGGCCTCATCTCTAATCTTCAGGAGGTCATCATCGGAGGTCCTGAAGCGAGCCAAAGACCGAAAGTGATCGCTTGGCCATATCAAGATGCTGACGCTTTAGTGGTGTGGGAGGGCACTATCCCCTCCAATGTGGGTGAGCTCGCGAGACGTGGGATTTGGGCTCAGCGCTTTCTGATTAATGGCACCTCCGTGGGAGAGGCCATACTCATAGACCCCACAGCAGACCTCTCTCAAGCGCCGATCGATCAAGCCGTGTGGCCTAGAAACATATCGCTGGCGAAAAATAGTTCGAGTATCGCTATTGTGTGGGAAGGAGATTACAGCGGAGATCAAGAGGTATATAGTAGGATTATCGGTGAAGGAGCCACCCTTAGCCCACTACAAAATATAAGTGAAGATCGTCACGCGAGTCGACATCCAGTGGTTAAGACAACCTCGACAGGTTTTGTGGTTATTTGGGGTGATGACAGATCGGGTATGCCTCAATTAACGCTCCGATCGATGGACCTTCTCGGAGCGTTAAATGGTCCATCTAAATTGATTCCTACTCCCTCTCTTCGTACATTCAAGCCAGACTTTGTCGTGACCGGACCCGATCAATATACCATCCTCTTTGAAGCAGAAAGCATCGATGAGCCACTTCATAGAGCACAAGCTCGTCGCGCTCACATTCTAGAGGTGAGTTGTGAATAGAGAGTCCTATTGAGCCCTCATCACTTTGCCGCGATTTCCTTTTGAATAATGAAGTCACCAAAAGGGATCAAAAACTCGACTTTTATGAACTTAAGGTCGTAATGATCAGCAATATGAAGCATTAAGATGCCCCTCACTCTAATCTGTTAACAAAGGACACTACTATGAACTTCTCCCTCACCACTTTCACATCACATAAGCGTCTAATGACCCTTATAAGTGCTGTTACTCTGACTACAATACTGAGCGCATGTGGTGTGGTAGACTCTATAGAAGACGCTGTTAATGCTGATCCACAACGTTCAACTTGCCAAGCCTATTGCGAGTGGGCGACCGCATGCCATAGCCAGTCAAGAACCCTTGATGAAGAGGCGACCCTCACCGCATGTCTCGAGTCGACTAGAGCGGCTAATGATGACTGCACTACCCTCGAGACCGAGGGCGTTAATCGAGCCAGCGCTGAGCTTTATCAAAGTTGCACAGAGGCGATCGACGCTGAACGTGCCATGATGAATTGTGACCCCTTTACGGGCAATGCAGTAGCTGTAAATACTAGTCTACCTCCCGCCGCCTGCGTCGCTGTTATCGGGAGTGACTCGGAGGTATTTAACGCTGCTCGTATCGCCACCGCAGAGAGTAATGATGAGCTCTGTGAGCGGATGAGTCGCACACTCTGTAATCGCTCAACTCAGTGCTTCACTGACGAGTATAATATCTCTCAAAATATCCTAGACGAGCTCACTCCTCCAGCCGATGAGCGATGTCTCACCCAGTTTGAAGAGAGCGTAACTAGCGCTTGCCGTAATGATGAGCTCTACTCCATCTCTAGCGACAATAGAGAGAAACTTCAGGAGATATCGGAGAATGTGGCTTTTAATATCAACGCTAGCCGTGAAGCGGCGCGCGCTTGCTTGAATGCACTTGAAGAGATCGCTTGTGGCGAACTATTCAGTGGTGAGCTTCCTCCTGTTTGTGTGGGAGCCTTCTCCGATCCCGCCACCACCGCTAATGTTCTCAGTAACTTCGCTTGTGGTCTTGATCAGCCAGAGCTTGAGCCGATCTGTGGTGGCTAAGACTTTGCTCTTTATCCCTTTCATGAAGAATAAGGGGGAGCACTTAGCATTTTTACAAATCATTTCTGAGAACTCTTCGAAGTCGCTTCCCATGCTTTGAGTTTATCGACATGATCAAAGTGACGAACATTATAAGAAGCGAATAGTAGAGAAGTTAGAGAGGACAGGGGTCAGTCTTGCTTGAATGAAGGACTCCTATCGCCTCGAGATCTAGCCCTGCAGACTCACTTGTAGGATAAGGGTCATACATGGGGTGCTGAAAGCTGTCTCGACTCATCCCATCACCGATGATATCAATCACCTTTATATAGTGAATCGCGTGAAGGTCTAACACTCCGCTTTGGGTATCAGGGCTCCATGCAAGCGTTGAGAGATCAAAAGGCGTACCAAAACCGGCGATATATTTACCGGCTAAACCATAGATCAACGTTGGGTCATGCTCACCAAAGGCGTGAATAAGCTCGTCTCCGAGGTATGCATGGGGGAGGGGCGTGAAATGCTCTCCATCGGTGGATACTTCGACGATTGCGAGCTCTAGGAAAAAGTCGCTAAAGCTATTTTCAAAGATAGTAAAATCAGCCCCCGGTCCGTTAGCGACTCCTTCTTCGAAATAAAAGGTGAGCTGACCCCCCTGTCCCAAACTCACAATGTCAAACGCACCACCTTTTGCAGGACCTAAAGCGCGCTCGACATTTTGAAAAGCAGGTTTAACCCCTTCACCGAACTGTATGTCACTTACCTCTTCTCCCCAAGCGATAATACTTGAGTCACCCATGAAGATCGCCTCAGATGTGGGTAAGCTCGCTTGGGGATCAAAGGCGTCAACAACCTTATATATGTGAGAAAAAATGAGCTCTTCACACAAGCCTCCCTCAGGGTGAGTCGTTGGGTAAGACTCTGTCTTCACAAAGACTTTAATCAACCCTAGTGATGAGAACTCAACATGAGGGTTATCGCTCCACTGCTTAGGCGCTTCTTGATTGAGGTCTAGAGATAAACCAACATGTATTCTGGCCTGCTGAAGATGATTCAACTCAAGGTGTCCACCAATTGGCACTCTCTCCAAATAGGGAAGCCAAGGTCTAGGACAGCGTACCAACTCTGAAGAGGCGACGCCGCAAAAGGCTGGAGGGGGAGAATTTAAAGAGTTGGTGTCTACATCTTCGACTTCTTGGCACCCACATATAATGAGGATAATAGACAACATTAGCGCGCTGCCTGCAGGATACCATAGATCGTCACCTAGACATATTTGTCTTGTTATATTGTACATCGCCTCACCCTCCGTAAGGTTTTATGTTTTTGGTGGTATGGCTGGCAGTATCTGGCTCTTAAACGCTGATGACAGGTCAGTCGCTTAATTACAGTTGCGGGGGCAGCGTTGGGTTCTCACCAACTTCCGTGCAGTCCATGTTGTAAGTGTCTTAATAGACAAAGTGCGACCTTAACAAGGTCAAAATGAACCTGTCAATGATTGAAAATTAAATGATTTAATCCAAGTGACGGGCATAGAGACTTCTGCCATATAACACTGACGATTATATGTATCAGCCCTCGGATGACCCTCGAATAAAGATGATTGTGGTTTTACTGTGCTCAGCTTCATAAAGAGTGCTATCAGCACCGATAAAACCGCATCCCGCCGGCTCAAATATTTGCCTAACCCTCACAAGCGACTTTACTCTTTAATAGATAACTTCCATGTCAAACTAATCATGACTACTCTTAGCAGTGATCTTCTCAACTTCCCCCCTTCAGTCCACCTGACCATTTGATAATAATTCCAATCCCCTACGCTGCCCATGATGACTGGTCGCAATGATGAATTTCATCTCTCTAGCTCCATGCTATATCGCTGAGAATGTTCGCTATTGCCGACGTTATCCCGAGCCCAAATTCTAAACGATCGCTCACCCTCACTGACTCGCACTCGCCATTGATAAAGAGCTCCATTGACCTCACAATCAACATATTGAGACCGATAGGGACAGGGATAGTCATTTCCGTTGAAATCCCATCGTAAGACAGCAGAGTCTACTCCACTAGGATCGGTGATCTCTACATTGATTTCCACCTCGGTGTCTTCATACCATTGTTCATTATGACTAGGATCAAGGACGTTGATATCAGGAGCGTTTTGGTCGACTTGTGTAGTGACATCTATTTGGTAGCTGTTGCTTATTCCTCTCTGACCTTGTTGATTTATTGCTTCTATATGAAAAGGGCGAGCGCCTGGGCTCGTTACCCGTATGGTCCAGATATATTGTGAGCCACTCACATCACAGTCGGCGTATCTTTGTCGGGTAGGGCATGGATATCGTTGTTCATTATAATCCCACACCAAGACAACTTCACGAAGAGCGATATCACTTTGGATATCGGCAACAATCTCCACACTACTGTTTTGTGCGGTCTCAGTGTGCTGTACTGGTGAGAGAACTTGAACTTGAGGAGCTTCTATGGTCGGCGGAGAAGGGTTAGTGTTATCCTCAGGGTCCGAGGGAGCTTGGTGACCTGCAAGATCATCAGCCCCCCCTAGATAAATCTTATGGGTCTCTGAAATAGACTCTTTTCCTGCTATGTCAAGCGCCCGAATTCTGAACGCTCGTTCTCCTTCACTGACTTCAACGCTCCATGTAAATCCGCCCTGACCATCTTGTGTGCATGCTACATAACGCTGTTGAGTAGGACAGGGGTAGCTAATCCCATTGAAATCCCATATCAATGCGGCTTCGATGAAGTTATTATCATCAGTGATCTCTGCTCTGATCTCCACCACGCTGTGTTCTTCATGTAGACTTTGATCATCAGGAGATAAAATGATGACACTCGGTGGTGTGGTGTCTTGTTGAGCTTGACCCCCTCCAATAAATGCGTCTCCACCCTCCTGACTAATCCCTCCCTTTCGGATAAAGTCTTGTAAGCTTGAGAGACCTCTCATATTTAATACATTCGCGTAGGCACTCAACTCTCGATAATATTGGCTTGGTCGTCCAAATATATCTCCTTGTCTGCCTCCAGAGTAATAGCCGCTGTTAATCTTAAATACCGGTCCATCAGATCCGATCACAACCGGACCCCCTGAGTCACCAGGACAAAGCTGGTTGCTCTGCTCTGAGACCCTGTGAGTATAAAACTGTTTCGCTCTTGGCCCTCTATTTGTTCGACGGTTGGAGCACCCATAGCCAAAGATCGTCACCTCTCCTTGAGTAGGCTCATTAATGGCGATACTCGTCGGTTTGGCGATGGTATTGGGGACCGCTTCTGCGAGATGAATCAAGGCGATATCTTTGTCTCCAAGCCGATTCCCAAATGAAAATACGCTCTCTATGGCATAGCGATAGTCGCTTTGGCCCCGATCGACTACAAAGTGACCCCACCGACCCGACCTGCTATTATAGCCCACGCAATGGGCTGCCGATATAACTACTCGAGGTCGTATGAGGGTAGCGGTACACAAACTCCCATTAAGGCTGAGTCGTCCGATCTCAGGTCGAAGTGAGGTCACTTGACCCCCGATAAGTTTATTTCCATATTCATCTTGAGGTAGCTCAGCGTCAGCGCATCCCGCGAGGATGATAAACAGAACAGACAGTTTAGTGTGATATCTGCAATAGTCATTCATAATTAACACCTTATATGCTGAGTCCTCAAGCTACCAAGTGCATACCTAGAGCAGATCATGTGCCAAGTTTAATTCGGCCAAACCTAGGCGCTAAAGTCTTAAACTGTGACATTAATGACTCATCCTTAAGCCCAATAACTGAGACATTAATGCCTCAATAGGGCGTCAAGAGCACACAACTTACTCAAAGTCTCATATTCTTCGTCGACCAGCCATGTTGGAGAATCATGGCCCGCATAACCTTAAGACTCTCAGATTATGTAGACAGCTTAGATAATACGTTTATCAAACGATCTTAATTAACTAGAGACAAAGAAGGATTTCTTTATTGAGAACTTAAGAGTGATCAAGGTAAGTTTAACTCACCGATCATAAGGTATCTCTGCCATACCTTTTATTTGCGATGATCATTATACACTTTCAATGGAGTATTAGTCCCATGCAGACAAGCCAATATACTACAATGCATTATGCACAGGCGCTCTTAGCGTTTACTCTACTCTTCAGCGCTTGCTCAAATAGTTCAAGTGATGATGACTCCGATACGGCTGACAGCGCTGGCATGATGGGAGGAACATCCGACATTGTTGTGGGAGGCTCAATGTCGGCGGGTGGCACAGAGTCTGCCGGTGAAGAGTCTGGTGGTACAACAATTATCGATACCCCTGCCGGAGAGTCAATGAATGGTGGTGAAGATTCTGCTGGAGAGTCAATGAATGGTGGCGTTGAAGCCCCAACGGGAATGTGTGATATCAATGAGGTTACGGTGGCTGCCGAACAGGCGACCGGTGATGGGGGTAACTTAAGTTATACACTCAGAACCTCAACCGACTCACCCTACAATGTGATTCAAATTCAGTCTCTCTCAGATTGGAATGGCCCGACGAGCCCAGGCGTTTATTCCCTAGATGGTATTAACTATGCAGATTGTGGTCTATGCTTACTCGCCTACACTGGTTGCACTGATGAAGGGTGTGATAAAACGCTTTATGCTCAAGAAGGCGAAGTTGAATTTACAGCCATAGGTTTAGCAACAGGCGATCAAGTCACCGCTCAGCTCCGAAATGTTGTCTTTCGTGAAGTGACGATCAATGAAGAGACCTTTCAATCCACAGAAGTGCCTAATGGACAAACCTGGTGTGTCAATGACCTACCGATTGACCAAGAGCTGATTGATCCACAAGCGTCTAACTGTGAACAACCTAACATTAACTGTGTGGGAGACGCTGTGCCTGATTATCAACTGCTCAGCTGCGCCACTGGTGAACTCACCTCAGCTCACTCCTTAATGGACCAAGAGGGCAAGGGACTTTGGATGGTGCTCACCGCCGGTTGGTGCCCAGCATGTCGCGATTATATCCCACAAGTTCGTGAAAATGAACCAAGCCTCACCGGAGACGGAGTAAACTTGGTGTATGTTCTCGGTGAAGACTCTTCTTATGGTGAACCTGATCTCGACTATTGTCGCCAGTATGCAGCGACCTATGGTGACGGTGCTTTAGAGCGCTTCTATATAGATTATACCTCTGATGGCGGGTTTTATAATACGTTTTTGAGCCTATGGCCATATCTAGGGCCAAATGGAGAATTTGCCCTGCCTTGGAATGCGCTCGTCCGCTCCGGTATGTATAACTATGAATATGTCCATGGTGATGGGGCTTCTACTACTTTAAATATGGGTATCAATAGCCTCATTAACCCATAGAGTTTGGAATAGATGTCAGAGATAACACTCGCTAGTCCTGCTCAGCGTGCACGTTTGAGATCTTGGCTAGCTGAGATTTATGAATAAGAGTCCTCAAACTTGTCGATAATCGAAGGTCTTGTGCCCATTAAACAGAGCACACACCTTGGGGCAGCCTAAGCGTACAATTATGGGTAAAAACTCAAAAAAGTGAGCAGAGGTAGAACGCTGATCATACTTCGTTGTGAGACTTCATTGTGAGCTCAAAAAGCAAAGTGTCTCCAATACAACAACACCTATTGGATCAGGAGTCACTCATTGGGGTAGGAGTGAATCACGTCCTCCATCGCTGCCTGCTTTGTTATTCTTATCTTTAGGGGTCATTATGGATATGAGTTATCGTAAAAATTGAGTATTACACTCACCCTAACTAAGACATTCACTATGACATATGGCGAACCCTACATTGCCCTGAAGAGGATACCTAATGTACTCAGCTAAAGACGAAAAGTCTTGTCTTCCAATAACATATTCTATCGCCTTACTCATCTCTCTGTCTATTTTATCATCGCAAGCCGCTGCAGAGTCGCCTGCTGAAGAGAATATAAATGAGAGTGCCGGTGGGAGCGAAGCAGAGCGTAGTTCATCTACGACATCTAGCCCTACGCTGACCAAAGGTCTAGAGCGATCAGATCCAAGAGCAAAACTAGGCAGTCGTACCATGAACGCGACGAGGCGAGCTGGGGAGATCATCATTGACGGGCAGCTCAATGAAGAGGCTTGGGTAAAGGGTAAGCCGAGTGTAGGTTTTGTAGAGCGCGTTCCCAACCCAGGCGCACAGTCACCAGTAGAGAGCGCAGTCACGGTCCTTTTTGATGACACTGCCCTCTACATAGGGGTGAGGATGGATTATCCCAAGGATCAGCCGCCCGTCGCTTGGGAGCTAAGAAGAGACATCGGTTCGATCTGGAATGATGATGCGATCACGATTAAAATAGATGCTCGTAGAGATCGACGCACAACATTAGGCTTCGCAATAAACGCCGCCGGAGCAAACTTGGATCTGATCGCTCTTGATAATGGTCAGTCCTTCTTAACCGAGTACGACATGGTTTGGGAGGGCGCTTCATTTATCGGTGAACGCTCTTGGTTTGCCGAGCTACGTATTCCTTACACCGCTTTAGCATTTGAGGCGGGAGATCAGACCCCTGAGCCAGGTATTGCGCTCTCAAGGGATCATCCCGCTCGACAAGCCACCGACGATTGGACTCTGCTCCCTCCAGAGTTTGGTCCTGCCTCAGCGATACATTATGGGACTTTAAAAGGACTCGAGGGAGTCGATGGAGGTCGACCGCTCATCTTAATGCCCTATCTCAGCGGCCAAGGGCTTAAGGCGGAGCGCGCCACTGGTGGTCTTCAGCTTGGTGAATATGCCAGCGCTCGTGTTGGAGGTGATGTCAGAATGAATATGGGTGAGGGTGTATGGCTTGAGCTGAGCGCGCTCACCGACTTTGCTCAAGTGGACTTAGATGATGCCCTCCTTAATCTAGATCGCTTCCCGCTCTTCTTCCCAGAGAGGAGAACGTTCTTTCTCAATGGAACTGATGTTTTCTCTTTTGGTGCTTTCGGCGCCTCACAGCCCTTCTTCTCCAGACGTATAGGCCTCACAGCAGAGGGTAAAGAAGTCCCACTTTACGGTGGGTTCAAACTCTACAGTAGAGCGGGGAAACTGCGCTATGGCTTGTTGAGTACCCTTAGTGGACAGGCTGATGATGACCCCTTAGGTAGCTCTACTGTAGCGCGAGCGAGATATGAGATCAAAGACGGCTTCATTGGCTTTATCCTGACTCATCAACGAGAAGTCCCGTCGGCAGATATCTCCATTTATGAAACGGGCTTTGGGGTCGACTTGAGTCAACGTTTCTTTAACAAGAAATTAGAACTAAGCGCGGCCTATAGTGGCTTTGTAAATGAGGAGTCAGACTTCTCAAATGCCACCCCCCTACTTGAGATGAGCGATGATTCATCAGAGTCAGTCGATCTCCCTCAGTCAATCAACCTTGAGGCGACTTGGCGTGGAGAAGACTACCAAACTAATGTGAGCGCTCTCTATGTGGACGAAGACTATAATCCTCGCCTTGGTTTCGTCAGACGGACTGGGGTAGTAGCCACCCGCGCTCAAGTCACTCGGGTCTTCTATAAGCCGCTTGGGCTCAATCGCTTCACACTCGGCCCTATCGTTGAACTCTCTTGGGATGATACCCTTAGCCAATCACTCGACCGTAAAGGAGACTTTGGTTTTGGATTAGTGAGTGAGACAGGTTGGCAGTTGAATGGTGCTGCTGGCTATTTAGAGCGTGTTGTCAATCGTGATGGTTTCGACTTGGCTAGCATCGAAATCGCTCAGGGTGCTTATTCAGGTCCTAACGGCTTTTTAAGAGTCACCACCCCCTATGCAGGCGCCAGGGTTAGAGGAGGAGTTCGTTACCAATATGATGGCGCCTTCTTTGGAGGTGTAAGCCATAGCCTTAACTCTTTCGCTGACCTCTCTTTAAGCCGCTATCTTCGACTAAAGATAGATTATGTGTACTCAAACTTCGATGTTCGCTCAGGAGGCCGAGAGGGCGATGGGCAAGAGCAAGCGTGGAACACAGCGGTCGCGGTCACTCCCACGACCACCTTACAAGTAGACCTTGTAGGTCAACTCAATACCCAAGCTGACTTAGGTATTGCTATGGCGAGACTCCGCTGGCGCTGGGCGCCAGGCAGCGATCTCTTTCTTGTTTACCGAGCGCGTATCCCTCTTGAAGAGATGGCGATCATGGGTGAGCCCACCCCCCAGCGGGAAGATCAACTCATGTTTAAGATTGTCTGGCGGAACGATATCTTATTTTGAAGACTAAAGAGTCTCTCACTGACTTAACATGATGTACATCAAGTAAACAAAGCCCCCCCCTTCTGTGTAACTCAACATATTGAAGTATGTATAAAACATATGCTATCTCAATGATCAGATGAGTTAGTTCTTGTATTCGACAACTAAGGGCCTTTAATCCATATGACTATTCAAAGCGTCTATAAACTGCACACCTTTCTCATATTTTTGGGCTATATACTCATTTGTAGTTTTGTGTCTTCAGGTTGTATTGAGCAGTCGCAGAGGCCTTCTGTTGTTGAGCGAGATGTTCTCACGTTAGATATGGAGCCGGTTGTCGATATGGAGCCGGTTGTCGATATGGAGCCGGTTGTCGATATGGAGCCGGTTGTCGATATGGAGCCGGTTGTCGATATGGAGTCGGTTGTCGATATGGAGCCGATTGTCGATATGGAGTCGGTTGTCGATATGGAGTCGGTTGTCGATATGGAGCCGGTTGTCGATATGGACCCGATTGTCGATATGGAGCCGGTTGTCGATATGGAGCCGGTTGTCGATATGGAGTCGGTTGTCGATATGGAGTCGAGTTGTCGATATGGAGCCAGTTGTCGATATGGAGACAGTTGTCGACATGGAGGCCCCTGTCGAGCCAGCCTGTGCAGATCACCCATCTTCTGCTATCGCTCCTTATGCAAATCCTAATCATGAGCATTATGTAGAATGTACTGAGCTTGATCCAGAATGTGAGCTCACTATAGATATTTTATTTATTTATACCCCATTCTTCTTTGAGCGACTCGGCTATCAGACAGAGCGAGTTGAACAGACGGTGAACCGCCTCATTGAAGATGCTAATAAAACACTAGAGAATAGCTTACTCCCTCGTCCTTATCGTTATCGTGTCGCGGGGATAGAGAGTCTAGCCTACACTGAGAGAGGTCAACTCAAGAGCGATGTGATCACCCTCAGGATGAATCCTGTTGTGCAATCACTCAAAGCTGTGCATGGAGCGGATGTAGTTTTCGCACTGCTAGGCACGCGAAGCTATGGTGGTTTAGCCTATAACACGGGTTCAACCTTTGTCAGTCAACGCTTCATAGCAGCTATCGATGGCTACTTCTTAACCGATGACTATGAACGCTGTGCGAGCGCTTACTCTACTTTTCCACATGAAGTCGGTCACTTACTGGGTGCAGGCCATCGCGCATCACAATATAGAAACCCCAATGGGATCGCTTATGGTTACCATAATCAAGAGACTCATTTACGACGTAATCAAGCCTATGGAATAGAGATCGATCAAGAAGACCTGCTGTTCTATACGTTGATGTCTTATAAGTCTTATGACTCACCTGAGGGGAATATAAGAGGCTGTGTTGATTGCCAACAGCTTCTAGTCTTCTCATCTCCCGACCTATGGTGGTTTGATGATCCCTTGGACGATCTTCATGGATTCTGTTGGGTTGTGAATGAACACGAGGGAGAGAGCGCTGGTATGATTGAGCGAGTTGATCTCCTCTGTGGAGAGGACACGGAATGGATGATGGACGATGGAGGAGGTCAAGAGCCTCGATTTACTCCACCCATGAGCGCTTTAACCTCAATCTTAGTCGAAAATTTGGTAGAGAGAGCTGTCCCCTTAGGGGTCGATCAACCCACTTATCAAGATCCCAATGATCCTCAGTCAACGATTCAAGAAATATTCAGCGCCCGAAATCGAGACCGCGTTATCGATCGTTGGCCACAAGTCGCTCGCTTAAATCCGAAGCCTGTCCTCGCTGAGCAATGTTCTATTGATTGCGATGCTTATGGAAGAGGTCCATGCTTAGGAGGAGATCAATGTGGTCCCTGCCTCCCAGATCGATCACCTCATCAATCATTAACCGGTGAAGAGATATGTGTCAGCCGCCTTGAGCTCCATGAAGGACAGCCCCTTCATGATCAACAATATCAAGTGACTCAAGTTTTGACGGCGCCTAGTGAATCATTAATCACAGTGATCCCTCTTATCTCTCCGAGTACAGTGTCTAAGATAGAGGTTACCCTAAGTACTCTTAATGATCAGCTAGAATCAGACTGGGCATGGGTCAACATAGGCCCAACGACTTGGGTGGCAAACGCTGCGCCACCCCATACCATGAGTCTGTATGCTTATTGTGAAAACGATGATCAAGCTGATTTAGTAGAACAACAGTGGGGGACGACTATTGGACAAGAATTTGCGGTGCGAGATGGCAACTCTCAAAATAACCATAGCCTAACCTATCACTTTGATCCCCCGAGTCATGAGCGGTGTCATCGACTTGAGCTCCACCTCTCTCCATGGATTGATAATGCAGAGGGCAGAAGTGAGAGTGAGTATACTTTTTCAATCGATGAGATTAGAGTCTTTGGTTTAACAGACAACTGATCAGCAGACAGGGGAACATTCGCTGACCTCACCGGTTTCATGAGAGTTGATGAACAATCAGTCTAGAGACCGACCTCCCCTCTCTAAGGAGTCAAAATGATTCCTTGTAGGGACAAGAAGCAGATATAGAGTCCATTCTCAATCTCTTGACGAGCCCATTGTTAAAGATCGTTGATATTGGTCAGTTTAGATACACGCTCTAAGCGATCCCCCAGCTTTCAATCATCCCGATGAGAGAAGCCCCAAAAGTCCTGATCATTTCGCCTTGCATCACGGCATTGGATTCAAGAGTGATCATACTTTTACTCAGCTCTATACTCAATGAGGCATAATCTGCAGAGCTCAGGCGCCCGCGGACCCCCTCTTGGATCACCTCTTCTGACTCTTTAAATGATAACTTATGCTCTAAGCTCGATTGAAAACCTGCCACATTGCTACGAGCGACATCAATGTTCTCTAAAAAATAATTGATCCAGCTTATCGATTTACTCGCGGCTTCACTAGAGCTTAGATCTACTCCATCAACAGAGCTCACCATGATCTCTGAGAGGTGAGCAGCGAGCCCTCCTTGACTCGGGAATTCAAAGTACTCTCCTCCTCCTATGGGGGTCAACTCATCGCGGAAGTACGTTGATGTTGGGTTACCAGATCGCTCGACGGCGACTGTTGACAGTTTACGATTAGGGGCACTCTCAATAAAATCTCTAGCTGCATCTAGAGCATTAGATTTAACCGTGTTGTTTGTCGCTTCATCTCCGACGCTCCCTAGCATCACTAAGTGTTGCTCCGCGTTATCTCTGAAGATTAGCTCTTGATTACTGTACTGAATGACCTCATCAATCGCCTCAACATACCCACCTGTATTCAGTTGCTCTAGATACCCTTGTATCGTGTCAAAACCATTTTGATTGACTACCCCTGATTCTGTGATCGTCTGAAAGTTGACCACCTCAAATGGCTTTCCTACCGGGTCTTGGGCATTTAAGGTATTGGTGTAAGCGATCACCGCAAAGCGGATATCTCCTCCGGACACGTCTCCTTCAAAGCTCGCCACAAAAGACTGTAAATTATCAGCTAAGCTGTCAATCGCAGCTTGCATACTTCCTGTAGCATCGACCAAAAATACGATATCTTGATCGCCTGCATAGGTTAACGTGGTATCTTCGAAACGAAGCGGCGGAATCGACAGATGAACGCTCTCAGAAGAGCTCATACCATCTTGAGTGACCTGTGCTTGAAACTCACCATTTAAGAGTTTGTGTCCATTGAATGTACTCTGCGCTACAGTTTGACTGATCTGTTTAACAAGCTCATCAGATTCGACTTGGAGATAGCGGCGATCTTCATTAGAGAGTGTCTCATTAACGGCTTGCAGTGACATCTCATTTAGTCGGTGAAGTGGGTTGACCAAAGAACCTAATCTAGCCTCTGCTGTTTGAGCGAGAGAAATACTCTGATTAATGTTTAATCGCGCTTGAATGGCGCTCTTCATCTTAGTGACTAAGCGAACATCTTTAGAGAGTACTCCAGGACTATCAGCCCCTGTTTGTATGGCTTCACCTGTTGATAACAAACGACTCGCTCGACCCACATCCTTTAACCGTCGTCTCATTTCGTTAGAAAACGTCTGATCTGCTTGATTTAAAGCTGAGTTTATAGAAGCCATCTAGAGGGTCTTTCGAGAATTAGGTGGGGGGGGAGAGGAGTCTAGGGTGGATGGTTTTGTTACTAGTTTTATTTTAGCTCCAAATTTAGAGAAAAAGCAAGTTATCTAGATAGTTTGCTTTTCGGTAAGTACTAAACGAATCAGGCGGTTAGTTCACAAGAGAGATGCTGTTCTCTTACTCCGGATCACTATGGTCTAGGCTCGCTTGAAATGTAGACCTGAGGAATATCTCCCAATCTAGTCTCATACAGAATCGATCTCAACACGACCTCTAAGGGTCTGCGAATGATTCGGGGCATAAATACCATTCGACAGGTACACTATATGTCGATAATTTAGAAGAGCATCCTGTCTTGAGGGAGCTCTACTTTAATCTGTCTCTGATCATGAGGGTCTTCAAATTCTAGACTGTAAGAGATCAGCATGAGCCCCTTACTGTTTTTATTATGTTCACCATAAATAGGATCACCTATAATCGGATGCCCATTATCTGAAAAATGCATTCTTATTTGATATTTTCTTTCGGTTACCGCTTTTATTTCTACATAACTTCTATTATCGACAACATCAATGCATGTGTAGATCGTTTTGGTAAACTTATTGTTTATCTTTTTATCAAAAAAGCCTTGGTCTCTTATTCTACCAAGGACAACGGCTTGGTATTTTTTAACAACATTTCCCCTCCACATCTCTTGCATGAAATTCTGAGTCCTTGAATTATAGGCCACTAGGACAAGGCCTTCTATTTCGCGATCTAAGCGATTGACCAAGTATACGTCTCTTTTGATTTTTTCCACATGCCTAATGAGACTTGTCCTATCTCCATAGTTGTTACCTTCTGACATCGCTCCAGCAGGCTTGTGGTAAATGCCATAATTTTTAGTTTCGAATAATAAGTTAAATTCGAAATTAAAGTCTAAATTGATGGTTGGGTCATAATAGCATTCAATAAGGTCTCCTGCTTTTGCAGTCTTCCTCGCTTTACGAACATGTTTCCGGTTGTTTTTAAACGTCTGAAAAACAGAACCATTAGCCATCAACTTCTTAACTAGAGATTTGGATAGAGAAGTCGTTTGAGCGATGATGTCGACGACAGGTAGTCCATCATCTTCTTTTTCGCAGGTAAACTTAAAATTCATTACTTTATTATTTTTATCATTCATATTTTCCTTTTAAATAAAAAGTGAACAGATGAAAAGGGCTTTATTATGCCTTACTCATATATATTCTGGGTCTTCCTCACGCGACGTAAATGAGTACAGATTAGCATCTTGAGCTAATAAAAAAGTATGTCTGATAGAAAGTACAACTATCAGTCTCGACAAGTGTGTTCTTGAGTGGATCTGGGGTATGGTGTCAGGATCAAGATAGACTTTAACTGAACATTAATGTTAGGGTTTTAGCGATCATTTGTTGCGTCGAAAGTGTATATTATGAGCTCTTATCGTTTAATGAATATAGTCTTTATGACGATTGGCACATGGGGTTGTGCTCAAGGTAGCAGTGTTGAAGAGTTAAATCCTGTTCCGTTGCCCAGGGAAGCAGGTGAACCCGTTATCTCAGATATCCCATTAGCGGGTACTGTACCTATGACCGGGGGTGAGCCGACTGGGGGTGAGCCGACTGGGGGTGAGCCAACCGGAGGTGAGCCGACCGGGGGTGAGCCGACCGGGGGTGAGCCGACCGGGGGTGAGCCGACCGGGGGTGAGCCGACCGGGGGTGAGCCGACCGGGGGTGAGCCGACCGGGGGTGAGCCGATCGGGGGTGAGCCGATCGGGGGTGAGCTGACCGGGGGTGAGCCGATCGGGGGTGAGGCGACCGGGGGTGGTGAACCTGTAGAAGTTGACTGTGACGGCATACCAAATGGGGAAGCGACAAGAGATAGGTGT
Source organism: uncultured bacterium (assembly GCA_943788935.1). Taxonomy (GTDB): domain Bacteria; phylum Myxococcota_A; class Bradymonadia; order UBA7976; family VGTA01; genus CAKZRU01. The sequence goes on from CALSSE010000010.1 coordinate 189,665, forward strand.
GGCATATGCGACAGTGACCTAAGTAATGACTGTGTTCGTGACTGCTTAGGAGAATGGGGGGGAGAGGCCACTGAAGACATGTGCGGTATCTGCGATAATATTCCTAGTAACGACTGTATCCAAGATTGCTCCGGTGAATGGGGAGGAGAGCGAGTTATGAGCGCCTGTGGGGACTGCCATTTGGTAAGTGAGCCGAGCTGTATAACACCAAACATTATAAGTGATGATGGTCATCTTTCCGGCTTAGTCGGTGCTCCATTAACGTGTGTTGATGGTATGTTAACAGGAGGTGAAACTCTGATCGATTGTGGTGGAGAGTGTGGGAGCTGTGATGAGATCGCCATGGAAACCATAGCGGTTCGAGTGGCGACTTATTATCAAGCGGACATGTTCTCTGGGGTGTATGTGATGAAAGCAATTCATCAAATTCGAAGACAGTTTAATATCATTTACGTGCACTATAGTTACGCTTCTACCAACCAACCAGATGATGACTTAGGTCAAGACACCAGGCTCTTTGGTCTTAATGACCAAGGTCAAATCATCTCTCATGCAGAACAATTTAGCGGTGAAAACCAGGCGCCGCTCAGCTGCGGTGATGGTCAATTAAATATGGATGAAATCGGAGTAGATTGTGGAGGCTCTTGTCGCCCATGCAATCAGATCAATAAGGCCGAGCTTGGCTTAAGGATTAAAAGATTCTATGATCTGAGAGGGGAGTGGTCAGGTGAGTACATCTTGACAGATTTAGTAACACTGCAGCAGATAAGCTCTAGCCTTGATGTCTTGTATAGCTATTCAACTCTAGATGATTCTTCAAACATATTGGGCTATGATAGCCGTCGCTTTAATCTAGAGTGAACTAGAGTTAAACTGTTCATTAAGGACACTGTTCATTAAGGACACTGTTCATTAAGGACACTGTTCAGGTCAACGAGCTCAGAGGAGCGATCCTAGAGTGTTCTTTAAAAGGTCTTAGCGGAATCTATATGAGCGATACCCGAATGTTGAGCATGTTTGAGATGAGTGATCTAATCACAATCGCAAACTTAGTTTAAATGTACCCCATATTGGCGTATCTAGGAGCTCTCTGTCTGTCATAAAGCCCGCTACTTCCAAAGCTAACGCCCAATGTTTGCTCAGTTCAGATTCAACACCAACGGGTATAAATAAACCGGTGGTATCTGAACCAAAAATCCCTGGGATCAGCATAGGGTATATACCTACATATGGCTTTAAAGTTTTGTTATCATTAGTGATAAGTCGTTTTTTAGCACCTATGAAGATACCCAATATTCCAAGGCCAGCCTCAAAATTAAAGGATGGTGAAGCGAAAACCTCAAGGGAAATAGACCCCAGGAGGGTTGGACCTCCTAAATTAAGGGTAAGTCCCCATCGATTAAAGTCATCCTGAGACTTATCTTGATCAGTTTCAAGAGATGGCGCGTCTTCACCTTCAGTATGCACAGAGACGCTGACTCTATACAGATTGCCTTTGTTCGTAACAGCCTTCTCCAATGATGTGGATAGTGGTGTACTGATCACAGTGTGTATTTGATTTTGATTGAGCTCATCAACCTCATTAATCACAGGAGACAGCGAACCAACTTTACTTATAAGCCAAATGCAGAATATTGTGCTGTTGATCATAACGTTTACTTTGTAGACTATTATTTATCTTTTAAATTAAAGTTGATAACAAGTTATCATTATATCGCTTGTCTGTTAATAAGTATTTTCCCAATATTAGACAGTTGCATGGGCATTGCTTTAAAGATATGGTGTGTAAACTGTTTGGTACCTGTTTAAATGTTGAATGAGCTCATACCAAAAATAGATGAAGAATTGTTTGAGTGATATCTTGTGGGTCTCACAAACTTAACTTTTTACAAGGCATATGATCTCTTTTCTTACTTGATGAACACTATCTCAGCTCACTTGGCGAACACTCTCTCAGCTCACTTGGAGAACACTCTCTCAGCTCACTTGGAGAACACTCTCTCAGCTCACTTGGAGAACACTCTCTCAGCTCACTTGGTGATATAAAGAGCGTTATGCTCGTGTTATAAGTCACTTCTCTCTGAAGTTTTTATATTTTACGATACCTTCTACAAGGCCTTTTATCTCTGTCTGAGACCTTTTATATATGAGACTCTTCAGATCAAAGAGTTTTATGATGCATTATTTTTTCAAGAGCAGCTCGTCAGCCTCCAATAGACATCATACATCTTCGGTGCTTAGAGAGATATGTATAATGTTTGCGATTATGAGCATCTGTGCTGAGGCCAAAGCTGATGATACGCATTATGAAAACTTTCGTTTTGGACAGACCGCCATTGGTCTGGGAGGTGCGGTTACAGGTTTCATATCGGAACCAGAAGCCAGCTTCTATAATCCTGGAGGCTTAGGATTTTTAACAACATCAAAGTTCTCAGGTGCGATCAACTTTCTAGGGCGTGATCAGAGAGTTATACGGGACTTTGTCTCTCTCGATGAAAATGATCAACCCTCGAAGGATGGATATTCAAAAGACATTCTTACATTACCTACAAACTCAGTGATTGTGAAGAGTCTCGCGGGTGGAAAGCATGCGCTAGCCTTCTCAACATTCTTACTCACTGAGACGCGTGATGATTTCTCCGGCCAATTACATCTAGAAGAGTCTGGGCAGCAGCTTCAGTTAGGCTATACGGAGAACCTCGATGATCGAATCGTTCTTATCGGCCCGAGCTATGCATATCGTCTGAATTCTCGAGTTAGTATAGGTTTATCAGTCTTTTATGCACGGCGAACTTACTCGGTTCTTGATCAAGTGACCGAACGTATTATTAAGCCTGAGATTGATAGCGTACCCGTTGGTTACACCGAAATCCATGAACGGGTTGATACTCAAGAGGCCGGCATTTTTATGAAATGTGGCGCTCTATGGCGTGTCACGCCGAAATGGTCCTTAGGCGCTGTTATCTCTACCCCTGCAGTACAACTATATGGAAAAGGGGAGTATACATATCGTTACATCGACGCCACTCCGAGTGATCTTATCGATGGAGATATTGATGATGATGATGATATCGAGCGCTTCTATGAAGAAAGCGCTAATGAGTCTACCTTTACTCAATATCCTTGGATGCTAGGCTTAGGTGCATCATATGGCCAAGAAGGTGAGTGGCGGTTAGCACTCTCTACCAATATTTATATGCCTCTCACTTATGATCGAGTGGATCCTGATGATGAAGAGGTGGCCGAGGGTCGATTTACCAATTTTATTACGCTAGTCGAGCGTAAGTTAACGATCAACACCTCGATCGGTGGAGAGCTGTATATGACACCTCAATGGCCGGTCAGAATGGGAGTCTTTACCAATCTCGCCTCTTCACCTGAACTTGATCAATCACGAACGGATAGCCCACAACTCAGCCATGTTGATCTCTATGGTCTCTCACTCAGTGTCGGTTATGAGGAGAACAATGCATCGATTAATTTTGGGATTGAGACTCAAGTCGGGGCAGGTTACGAGACAAGCCTTGACTCTGATCTTAATATTGACGATCAGGAACTTTTTCGGCGTCGTAAACGAGAACAATACCGAGTTCTCTTCTTTATTTCGGGTGCGCTCAACTTCGTGAGTAATAAAGCGAAAAGTATGATCAAATAGATCGCTATTCTAGGTCATGGTGTTACAGCTAAATCGATCCTGTTATGTTATTCTATCCGTCCACAAGATCGCCAACGCTAGATAGGCTTGCCCCATAGATACGACGACATGCCATAGAGTATGATAGCCATCGTAGTGTCCTGAAGAATGAGCCCTACTCTTGGCCCATAGACCAAAAGCGACTAAGATCGATAAAAGTGTATAATCTGTCAATGAAAGATATGGGTGAGCGACAGAGAGTGTGAAAGCTAAGGCTACATAAGCGAAAGAGACGTCAAGGTCATGGGTGAGCTTTAAGCCTTCCCTCGGGAAGTGATAACCAAATGAAGTGAGCGCCGCGACCGCTACGATCACACTGGTCCAACTATATCCCGCCCAAAACCATAAGAGACTATTCAGTAAAAACAGTCCGTTTGAATAGATAACAGGATCTGAAACTTTTCTAAATGTCAGTGGCTGATCAGTATGCATTGTTATCCTTAAAGTCTATTTTTCTTCTTCATTTTAACAAGAGGATAGTCTTGCCACACAATATTGCACAAGTCTATATAGACTATCCGTTTTAACTAGTTCGTGATGTTTAATTTCTCTGAGCTTTTTTAGCTTTTCTGAGATCACATCTCGTATCATAGATCATCATGTAAAATGATTGTGCAGATTAAGTTATCAGCTTTCCTAAGGTGTGCCTGTTGGCTAATGCGCCTTAGAATTACTTGCATAGTAGTACCTCGAAGGCTTGATGATAGCTTCACCACCTTTTGATAACTTTATGAGCACAACTTAAGGGGCAGATTCAAGCTCCAGTTTTGCATTTAGGTCGTCGTAAAATAAGTATTCAAAGAAATGTAATGATGAGGTGGCAGCGATGTCACGACCTCTCTCATTACTGATATATGTGACCTGCTCACTGGGGTTTGTTTGTCGAGGAGCAGTCCCACATCCCGCCATCAGAGAAGGGGTAAGGCCGCAGATATCAGAGAATGACCAATGACCTGCATCAGGCACCTCAATCTTCCATGCTTCTACCGGATGTTGTTCATAGTTCTGACGAATCAAGCGATTACCAAACTCGGTAATACTGTTATCTTCCATCGCTAATAAATAGAGTAACGGTCGTGTTTGACTCGCGATTGAAACACCAGGTGTGAGGGGGTTTTCAATCGGTGCAGCCATGACCACTCCTGCTTTGAAGCGCTCATCACTTTGCAATGTGAGAGCTGCGGTTACCGCACCAAAACTATGTCCAATCACACCCACTCTCTCCGAATCAGGGTTGAGCTCATTAGGAAGGTCAGAGCCTTGATTCATTAAAGCATCTAGTACTACAGACAGGTCATCCCTCCTCATCTTCAAGGTCTCGGCATTCAGCTCGCTCGGCTCTCCTCTAAGATCATCATAAAGAGTGTCGTTAACATGATCAGGAGCGGCTACAATATACCCATGTCGCGCGAGATACTCAGCAGTGCTAAAAGAGCTAAATCTTACACAGCTATGACAATGAGAAAAGAGCACTACAGGTCTCGGTTTACGGCTATAAAAGCTATGTGAGCCTATGGCAACCTTCATCTCTGTTCGAGCGCACATATGTGATACGTCCTCCATGAGCGACTTCAGCTCCTCACGATGTGGGCCAACTTCAAGTTGATCGAGAGTTAGAGGTTGCTCTTCATCTAAGGTTGGGTACCAAAGCTGAACCGGTAATCGTCTCCCGAGACTCTCCACATAAAAAGTCATCGTACCTACTGAATAAGGTTTACTAGGTGAGGGAGGTGAGTGAAGAGGCTCTGATGTTATCTCTGACTCACACCCCCAACAAATGATGACCAAGAGAGAGATGAGCAAGAAATAGATGATCCGTGCATGACTGTACATGTTTATGTCTCCACAATAGGGATGAATTTCTATATTAATACTAAACACTTTGATAGGTATTTAACCTACACTTAATATGTAATACATCACTCACCAGTTAAACCGACCGACAGCTTTATGAAGAATACTCATTTATTATTGATACCTTATGTCATGATAGTAATGTCTTGTGCGGAACAGCAACCATCGAGCTCATTACGAGCTATGTACATGGGGGCAGAGTGTCCGCCAGAGTCTCCATGTGGGCAGATGAATGTTCACTCCTCCTCCTCTCAAGACCATACAGTCCCCCTCGACACTTCAACCGCAGAGCAGTCGCCACACGACCAACATCAGCCTGAACCGGTGATAGAAGACCCTGTGACTCCTGAAGACCCTGTGACTCCTGAAGACCCTGTGACTCCTGAAGACCCTGTGACTCCTGAAGACCCTGTGACTCCTGAAGACCCTGTGACTCCTGAAGACTCTGTGACTCCTGAAGAGCCCGACGATACCCAAGCACTCATGAATGGTGATGTTGTGCCTGAAGTCTTAACAGAGATCCTCTCTGATATCCCCGGCTATGCTCATGAGTCAATCGGTGGGCGTGATGGGTCAGTCTATGTCGTCACTCACTTAGGAAACACTGGGCCTGGTTCATTAAGAGAAGCCTTGGAGCATGAAGATTCACTCTGGATTGTATTTCAAGAAGACCTCAATGGTGAGATTCCACTCGACGGGACGATCTATGCTCAAAGCTACAAAACAGTAGATGCGCGTGGTCATCAGATTACGCTTAGAGGCATAAGAGATGACTCTACTGAAGCGCCTGATGAAGGTTGGCATGATACAGGCATTTCACTAGGTAGACAGAATGATCAGAGCACAGTAATACATGACGTCATATTTCTTAATCTGACCTTTGATGGAGGCTGGTCTACACCAAATGAAGATGGGGAGGGATCTGATGGGATTCATCTACAGAATCAAGTTTACAATGTCTGGATCCATCAATGTACGTTTTATCACTGGATTGATGGTGGGATTGACTCCCGAAATGATGATGATTTTGAATTAATGCCACATGATATATCCGTCACTAATAGTCACTTTCATCACATTAACCAAGGTCTCTTATTAGAAGCCCAACGACTTACCTTCGCTCGAAATCTATGTGATCACCTCAATGTGCGCTGTGTGAAGTCCATAGATGGCGGGAGCGCACATATGGTCAATAATGTGATTATGAGTTGGCGAGGAATAGAGATCGTTTACGCTAAAGGCGACTCAGAAATACTTGTGGATCATAACATATTTCAACCAAGTCGAGAGAGTAGATTAGCTGGTAGAGCTACAGGAGGAGGTCTATTACAAGATCTCCATAATGTACAATATCCATGGGCGTCTTATCGAATGGGTAACCGCAGTAAAGTCAGCTCGGAGTTTAAGACCGAGGCACAAGCATTGTATGGGGATGACCGTAAGGTCGACTGTGCACATAGCCCACTCGATCAAAACTGTTGGCAAAATTTATATGATGAGGTCATCGAAGAAGCAGGCGCGCGATGATTTTAATTTTAGAGGCTCTCTATTAATTATCTGAGTTATATATGATATTTAGGTGATCCAAATGACCTCTACCCATGTCATACAATACTCTTCCTATATGATGATCAATGATTGTTATGATTGGATTCTATCATGAGATACCTACTGCCTATTCTCTGTCTAGTGTACTTGAATGCTTGTGATGAGACGTCTACGTCAACCTCAGAGGGATCAATGGACTCCACTGATCTCTCTTACCAAGTAGAAGATTCATTAATGGATATCGAGGGTGGGAGTGAAAACTCTAGCGATATGTTTATGAATCAAGGCAACGCTGGCGAGATGATGAACAGCGCTGGCGAGATGATGAACAGCGCTGGCGAGATGATGAACAGCGCTGGCGAGATGATGAACAGCGCTGGCGAGATGATGAACAGCGCTGGCGAGATGATGAACAGCGCTGGCGAGATGATGAACAGCGCTGGCGAGATGATGAACAGCGCTGGCGAGATGATGAATAACGCCGGCGAGGTAAATGAAGAGCCTATCGATCAGTTTCTGAATGTCTCGGCAGGTAATGACCATACCTGCGGCGTATTAAGTAACGGTTCTGTTCGTTGTTGGGGACGTAATGATCATGGGCAGGCGACACCACCAGAAGGTGTCTTTACACAGGTCTCTGCAGGCGATTTACATACATGTGCGGTTCATATGGATGAGTCTCTGTCGTGTTGGGGAAATAATCGACAAGGTCAAACAGATGTGCCAGAGGGTCGGTTTCTTCAAGTTTCATCGGGAAAAAATCATACATGTGCTGTGAAGACGGATCAAACTTTAGCCTGCTGGGGTCATAATAGCTATCGTGAGGCCATCGCCCCCGCCGGTGAATTTATAATGGTCTCTACAGCTCAACGTCATACCTGCGCACTTCGGACTGATCACACTGCAATGTGTTGGGGTTGGAATGAATTCGGACAAATAGCAGCACCTATGGGAAATTTCACATTGATAACCACAGGTGAAAGTACCTATCGAGCTCAGAGCTGTGGGATCAGTAGCGAAGGTCAATTGAGCTGTTGGGGTAACGGGATCGGTATGCCCCCTGAAGCATCTTTTACATCAGTTTCAGTGGGAGCGAGACATGCTTGTGGGATCACAGAAGATCAGAATATTACCTGCTGGGGAGAAGATTCAGAAGGACAATTAATGGCTCCAGAAGGTCGATTTAAAGCGATCACATCGGGAGGGGATCATAACTGCGCTATCAACGTAGAAGATGTACTCTCTTGCTGGGGACAAAATGATCAAGGTCAGACTGATTGGCTCAGCCCATAAGTGACGTGTAAAAGTCAAGTGGACACGACCAGTAGGGTCATGAAGTCACCGACGACACTCAGTATATATGGAGAGTCGCATCTATGCGTATGAAGCGAATGCCTTATATGTTTAAAACTTAAAGTTTGAAGCCATCTAAAACAGCTCTAAAAAGCTTCCCCTATGTAAAAGTACATGCCTTTCCCCTCTTCAGTGAAGGCGACATCAAAGCGTGAGAAGATATCTTTCTGTGGAAACAGTAAATAGCGGACCCCGGCACCGGCTGACCATAATAGACGCTCTATCTTCCACTTAGGAGACACTGTTCCTAGGGCGCCAAACAGGGCGCCGCCTACGCGGCCTCCCTTCACAAAAGGCAGCCATCGGTATTCAACTTGAGTCGCCCAAGCTCTTTTGTCACGATATCTACCGACATAATAACCACGCATTAAGTTGGCTCCCCCGAGCACTGGTAGCTGATTAAAAGGAACCTCCCCAAAGGCGAGATCTCCTTTGAACTGAAAGGCGAGGACCTGAGTCTCGGCGATAGAATAAAAAATACGTGAATCAAAAAACAATGTATTTATGGGATATCGGCTGAACAGATCAGCATAGTGTAAGAATCCGATCTCAGCGAGTATGCCGTCTCGTACATTCATCGCGTTATGACAATTGTCATAGATTAGACCAAGACCTAAGCCGAGCTGAGTCCCCCCCTCAATCCCAAAGGGAAGCTCTGGGTCAGACTCTTGATTCTGAGCATGATAGATCAAATCTTGAGTAGATCTAAAATCAAGCTCCACTCCCCAATAAAGCGATCCTCTCAATTTTTTGAGTATTCTCTCTCGCACCCACAAGAGATTATTATCAATGACCGCTTTAACTTTAGACGAAGTGTTAAGCCCCACGCCATAATAGTTCATAGGGAAATACTGAGCCCTTGCTTTACCATAAAAGAACCACTCGTTGTGGTCTGAATAAATGGTATGATCAGCCCACATTCCGTACTGCGCCTCTTGAGTGTAAAATGTGTATATATTAAGTTCACTTAACCTGTTCTCAATACGGTCATTAGCGAAATAAACGAATAATTGATTCACCCCAAAATCCCACCGAGTCTCTGGCGCATATGAGAGTGTGGGAAAGAGGAGGAAGCTGCTCTCATTAGCGGACTCTTGAGTCCCTAAAATTTGATCAACCTGCCGTTGAAGAAAACTTCGATCTGTCTTGCTTACTCCTTGAGCATTGATTGACCGTAAGTCAGCCTCTGCTGATTCACCCACCACGCTGGGCTTAGCCTCGTCTTGACTCTCTGTTTGGCTGACGGGGCTTCCGTATGTGGGCTGAGGATGAATCGTAGAAGACAGGCTGAGCAGAAGACAAGAGTTAAGGACCCATACTGATACAATTTTTTTGTAGTATTTTCTTATGCTCTTGCTCTTGAATGCTATTATATTACAATGGTTTAGGGTGTATGCGTGAGTTACTTAAGTGTTTCGCTGTGTCACTTTGATGAAGGAGTTGAGTATATTTCATTATTCAAAGATCACAAGTGATCTTTGAATAGAGTCAGCTCACTCCAAAGGCGATGAAGCTTATTTCCTTTGCTCGCACTCTTTCAGGGCATTGTTATCATAATTTCAGTTAAGTGAGGGCTGAGCTGATAGTCGTTTACTTGAGTATCTTTCCGTACAAGGACTCTTAGCGTCTTAGTCGATCGAATCTTGGACGATTCCTGCTTAGCTGATTTCTGCATAAAAAGAAGGGATCTAAACACCGACCTAAACGACTCAGACTTAAGTGACGACTCAGGCTTAGGTGATGACTTAGGGAGTCTGTGTGCCTTAAATCGACCCATAACGATTAAATAATTCGCGCCCGAGTTTTGTCGATGGCTATGAGAGAGGTTCAGAACCAGCCCTTCGAGAGGATGAGAGACGCCCTCAGTCATTAGAGATACTAATCCTAGATGGTGAATCTGACACCCCCTGCGACACCTCCTGCGATCGACTTGATTGAATGATTGCCCCACTATCTAGCTTAAAGAGAATATGGCAGAATCACTATGACCAAGTGTTTTCTAGAGCCGGTCTAGCTCACACAGCTTATTTCTTAGGGTTAATATAATGCTCATCGACTCCTTGATTACTGACCGACTACCGCTCAGCTCTAGACTGCTCAGCTCCAAACAGATCGTCACTCCTTGGCGTACATCTGTTCTTTTCTCGCGATATATCTCATTAGCGATCATCAGCTTGGTTGGCTGTGATTATTCTACGGTAGCGGTCAACTCAGCGCCGGTCATTGATCAAGGAAATATAATTCCTCAAGCGTTTGATGGAGGGCTCATCGAGCAATATGACCGAGGGTTCGTTTTAGATCCCTGTGACCCCAACCCCTGTCCCGCAGGCACTCAATGTGAAGTGGTCGAGCCATCTTCTAATGGAGATATGGGCGCAGTGATGGATCAAGAAGTGATTTGTGTATCACTCTCCTGTGAGGAGCTGATGTGCTCCGCGGGTCAACGTTGCGAAGAGAGTGACTTAGGTGGACAATGTATAAGCGATAGCTGTCTAGGCTCTGAGGGATGCATAGAGCAAGAATATTGTAGCGCAGAGGGTGTGTGTATACCCGACCTTTGTCAGACAAATGAGCGTCAATGTATGGGTGATACTGTCTGGTCCTGTGCGCCTGATGGAAGTGAGTTGAGACCTTGGGTTGTCTGTCCTCTCGGCGTTGAACAATGCGTGGAAACAACCTTTGACGAGGCCGGATGTCTTTGCTTGGATGACTGGGATTGTCCGGAATATCTTCATTGTGAACAAGGGGCTATGCCAAGGCAGACCCGAGCCGGCGAGCTGTTTGATCCCTCCCGAGCCATTCAGTGCCTCTATTCCAGCTCAAGAGATTGTCTGGGGTGGAACCGCCGATATCGCTCTCGCGCCTCAAAGTCCTTTTCCTGAATCTGTTCAAGTGGTGATGACGCCTTTGGTCGCTAATCTCAATGATGACAATGGAGATGGGTTAATCGATGAGGGGGATCTTCCTGATATCATCTTTATGAGTTTTTGTAACAGTTCATTCTCACGTGATGGTGTGCTACGAGCGATTCATGGTGGAGGTGATCGTCGCGGTCAAGATCTCTTCGCGAGCTTAGGTGAACGGACATGGTATGAAGATCAACCACTAGATACCGTAAGTGATTATGAGTGCTCTAACGCGATCCTTGACCCTACAGCCGGTATCGCTGTGGCCAACCTTGATCTTCTGGGTGGAGCGCACCCAGAGCCTGAAATCGTTGGTATTCATGAAACTGATGGTATCGTGGTTTATAATCATCGGGGCGAGATCATCACTCGTGGTTTCCTTGGTCAAGGCCCAGGGATAGGGCCTAACCCGACACCGAGCATCGCCCAGCTTGACGGAAAAGGTATGGCTGAGGTGATCGTAAGTCGTACTGTATACACTTTCGCTCGGGTCGATGATGAGCTCCAAATACTTGATCGATTTACCGGTAGCGAGGCGCGGGGGATTAATAATCAGGGAGGGATTAGCTGTGTCGCAGATCTAGACGGAGATGGTCGCGCTGAGATCATTGCAGGAGGAACAGTGTATAGCTTACCACAAGCTCCCGCCGACGCCATTCGTACCGAGGAGTGTGTAATTAATGGAGGGAATATTAACCCTACTAACGAAGAAGAAGAGCGGTGGTGTAATAGCGAACTCAACGTTGTTTGGATAGCATCAGAGGCTAATCAGGATCGTCAACCCCGTGTCGATAGTCCTACCGAAGGCTTCTGCGCGGTCGCTGATATCTGGGGAGCTGACCCACTCATGCCGCCGGGTCCTTCTAATCCACTTGATCAAAGACCTGAGGTCATCATTATTAATAACGGCAAGCTCTTTATTATGGATGGGGAGAGTGGGCATGTCATTTACAGTCAACGATATAGCGCTTCAAATAATGATCTTGGGGGGGCTCCTAACGTCGGTGACTTTGATAATGATGGATTCCCAGAGGTCGGCTCCGCCTTCGCAAGTGGGTATGTCATGATGGATTTACAAGCGCCCACTGAGGCGTGTCCTGAGTGGCTTGAGTTTACTGAAGATTCAGAAAATAATGGTTTATCAGCTAGACCAGAGCGCACACCGGGTGATCAATGCTCGGCCGATTCAGACTGCGCAGAGGGAGCGATCTGTCTCACTGGCCTATGTAAATGTGCTCATCAAGGGTGGCGGCGTAAAACAGAGGATGGTTCAAGTCGAGTCACAGGATCTACACTCTTCGACTTCAATGGTGATGGCTCGGTTGAAGTGATCTACAATGATGAGTGTTTTTTCAGAATTTATGATGGGTCGACAGGGGAGACGCTCTTTGTGCAACCCTCTGAGAGCCGTACTCGTATTGAGCACCCTATCGTCGCTGATGTTGACGCTGATGGTAACGCCGAGATCGTGTTCAGTACCTCAACGGAGTCTGGGTTTTGTTCTATTCGTAACCAGAACAGCTCTTTAGGAGTGCCATATGCCGAACTCTATAATTCTGGCATTGAAGTGTGGGGTGATCCACAAGACCGTTGGGTCCCTGCGCGTAAGGTTTGGAATCAACACGCTTATCATGTCACTAATATCAGTGAATCAGGAGATGTGCCCACTGATGAGCTTGAGGGGTGGGATACGACAGGCAACAGATCATACAACACATATCGAGCTCAGCCTCCTTCTTTTGGAATCGCTCCTGATCTATTACTCGATGGTCTCCGAGCGAGCTCTAGCGTGAGTTGTGATGATGAGCAGAGTGGTATTGATGGAGCGATTAACTTGAGCGTGACTGTGTACAACCGGGGTGAAGTGCAAGTCGGCGCAGGTATTGAGGTCACATTCTCTATACGACGTAACGGGATGGGCGCTCTGCTTCCGCTGCTAACTCCCAACGGAGACCCGCTCATTGTTCTCACGCCTGTTCCGCTTTTACCGGGAGGAGGGGTGACGCTTAACGTGAGCTATCTCCCTAGTTTAGATCCGTCAGGGATCGCTGTTCTCAATACCGAAGATGAAGTCATCGCTGTCGTCGACCGAGGAGGAATAAGTGGCTTCGGTCAAGAGCGTGAGTGTGACGAGAATAATAATGAGCAGACTGTAACGCTGAGTGAAAGCGGAGCGACACCAGATCTAAGTATTTCGTTAATCAGCGCTGAGACTGGATTGTGTCCTGAGCTCAGTCTCGTCTTCGAGGTCGTGAATCAAGGCCAAGGTCAAGTGGCAGGTTTTGAGGTCGGTCTATACCTCGGTGATGTCTCTCAAGGAGGCACGAGGATTGACACACTGATCGTTAATGAACCAATCGCGCCGGGAGAGACTAAGAGTATTCCATGGGAGAGTGAACGTTTCCCCTCCTTTCGGAACGCAGCGATCAGCTTAAGCATAGATCCAAGAAACGTCATCGTGGAATGTGATGACAGTAATAATGCCTCTAATGTTAGCGAGATACTCACCTGTGAGGTGCAGGATGGTCAATGAGGCTCGTACCCTATTTTAGGTCATTAACGTTGAGAGTTTAAAAACTCAATCGCAGCGTTAAGTTCGGGATCTTCACCACGTGCAAAATCTTCAGCGCTTGGCGTCACCTCAATATCAGGTGTGATCCCTAGACCATGAAACGAGCTCCCATCAGGGTTAAGCAGCTGCATTCCGGTAAAGGTGAGTTGAACCTTGCCGGGGAGCCATAATTGAGTCACCGTCCCATTTGTCCCGGCGGTGGGTTGACCAATAAAGGTAACTTGGTCACTTTGGCTCAAGATCTGACAGATATGCTCAGCTGAAGAGACTGACTTGTTGCTCGTTAAAACCACGATTGGCCCTAAATAAGGAGTTAAAGTCTGACCAAAAGATTCGATTGACCACACCTCATCGATCACCTCGAAAACTTCAGGTCCTGTCCAGGTGGGATGTCCAAAAATAGCGGCATTGACTACGTTTTCAAAAAATATACTTAAAAACTCATAGTAATTAATATCGGGATAGTCACGCATATCGAGGATGAGTCCTTGAGAGGCATCGAGATTCGAGATGAGTGACATTAAATCATAGGATTGTTCATCGGGGGTGACTGCTGCGCTCAGATTAATGTAGTAGAGCTGAGGCGCCTCCAAGTCGCTCAGCCACCCGTTTGATCGCCATGTTCCTCCCCAAGGAATGGAGAGGCTCTCTTCATAACCACCAAAATCTACTTCCACCTCCCGTATCTCATTCTCGGGTGTTCTTACAGTGAGACTTCGAGCCTCATACAAGGAACTTAACTCTGAATCTGTCGCTAAGACAAAGCGATAACCGGGAGTTGAGGCTGAATAAAAAGACATCGCCTCTTCATACCATTCGGAAGCAGGTGTCCCATCGATGGCTATGATGACATCTCCAGCGTTTAATCCATCTTGATCAGACAAGCGGATCATAGGCTCTCCCAATACCTGTTGAATCTGAGCGAGTAAAAAGCCTTCAGGGAAGCGATCTCCACCCCAATCTGAGTAAAATCCATGACCATCATGCAGAGAGTGCATAACACGACCTATCAACTTGAGGGTGGCGAGTCTATCTTGAACATCAATTTGATCTGCTTGTTCGATCGCCTCTAAAACTGCTTGATCAATTGATCGTCCAACGAGATCAAAATAAGTGTAGAACAAGTCAAAGGTCCCAAAGGCGATGAGGAGACCGGCGATAAACGCTGGCTGATCTAAGCGTGAATGAGGCTCACCAGCTGCTCTGTCATATTCTTGCATAGAGGCACGAAGCGCTTCGCTCTCGCTCATATCATCAGGCTGATTCAGTATATCAAGTTGCTCTTCAAGAGCTCTTAAAGGCTGAGCGGTCACTAAGTCGGCGGAGATAATGTCAGGCCATGGCTGATCTCGTTGATACAGCTGAGAAGACCTCCACAATAACCCATAGTCATCGATCCCACTCCATGTTGACTCTGCGACAGTAGTGAATACGTCATAACCAATAATTGAAGCACGATTTTTAAGGCGTAAACCACCAATCAAAGTCGCAGCCCGTGGTGACAGCCTAGGCCCAGTGATGAAGATGAGATTAAGTGACCGTAATCCTGTAGGCGCTAGGGTAATAGGTATATTCGAGAGAGCACTCTCATAATGAGTCCACCCTTCATCTTGAGAGGGAAATCCTTGGAATCTCCGAACCCGTCTCTCTCCTACATGATTTGACTCCGTCAGCGCGATAGAGATTAGCGCCTCAAGAGCCTCATCAGAGTAGTCGCCTCTAGCGTCGATCACAAGGGTCTCGATGTCATCTGAGAGTTGAGGGACACTCATCTCAGAGCCATTCATCTCAGAGACACGAGGTTCGGGCCTCACAACCATATACCCTTGATCAAGGTTGACCTGAGGGGGAGCATTGGCAGATGATATGTCGGAGAGGGCTGAGAGAGCGCATACATCGGGAAATCGATCAGCGTAGCGATCTATCAGCTCTTTATTAAGCGCCTGATCAGCTAAGATCTCGACGAGCTGAGCATCGATGTCAAGCCAATTCGCTCGAGGGCCAAAGAGTCGATAACTGACATGAGCGCGAGCGAAATCTAGGGGGAGAGGTCTCTCTCCTATCTCTCCGGTACGGGCAGCATGACACCAACTTGGACGATCTATAAGCACAGCAGGAGATGTCGACATCTCAGAGTCTGCAGGCAGACCTGATTCGTCAGGACGATCGGGAAATTGATCAGTCGCTGTGGCATCAAGTGAAGTCCCTATATGATCAGTCATGATCTGCTCAGAGGTGTCTTCTTCGCACCCACCACTGAGTACGCTTAAGACACAGAATAGAGCGAGGTAGATGAGGTTGATACTGCGTTTAATATTGCGTTTAGGCAATCTGAAGTCAAGACGTTGACGACTGCCTGTTAGCTTAAGATTGTCCATAAAAGTCATGATTTACCTTTTCTGCATTTTAAGCATATCCGGTAGGATATACTGAGCGATCACCGTTCGAGCGATCACTCATTAATTCTCCGTTTTCTATAGTGCCCATCAAGCTGTTCCTCTCCCGTACAAAGATTATTTATGGGGGAAAAATTGATGATTAATCTCTTTTGGGTTGAAGTACACATCGCTCTCTCTGTTATGCCAAGCATAACTCTTGAGCATGACCTGTGCAGAGGCATAATAGATACTAGTACCGGCGAATAGATGCCCTATGTCAAAAGCATGAATAGCAACCCAGTGGGTACATGTAAATTCTAGGAGGGTACTAGTTCGTAGCATAAGTCACCATCTTTCATGATTTAGACTACCTTAATACATCTTAACGTATACGTCCTGATGAACGTACACAAGCTCTAAGGACTTGATATACATATACATCACAGCTAACGATGGCATCGATGAGTGTAGCCTCTCGGTATATACTAATGGTTGAATACAGCGATTTCATTGCCTGAAGAGGCTATTTTTTATTTCATATTAGTTTTAGTCGAGCATATTTATGTCTACTATTTTATTTCGTTTTGATCATAGTTATAGTGGTCAATAACGTACTTAAAGTATTAAACGGAGAGAAGCAATTATGGTGAAAAGCTATAAAAAACAATTATTTATGGGTGCGGCATTAGTTCTCACGGCGCTCGCTTGTTCTCCCAATTATCAATCTGTTCGCTCCTATATACCTCAACACTCTAAGGCTAAACAGTTACAGGTGGAGGCTGGATTGAGTCAGGTTGATATTAGTTACTCTGTGACCGATCATATCGGGATTAATACCGGCGCTACTTTTCTAAACAGCGAAGTAGAGTCTCAACTGGACAATGAAGAAGTAAGTCTAGAGACCTCCCAAATGATGGGGGCTCAGCTAGGACTCACTTACTTCTCGACTCTTGATGAAGATGGACATGTGATGTTCTCCGTTAATGCTGGGAGTGCATTTCAGCAATGGAACTTTGATCGTGATGAAAACTTTATCACTGACATCGGCTATAACTCCTTTGAAGCGAGTATTATTAACCCTTTTGCTCAGATTGGTCTGGTCAAAGGCTCCACAACCGATAATTTAGGAGTGGCGATCAGATATGAGCAACCGATCTTTGATTTCCAGAACACCTCTCCTTCTGACATCGTTACCAGTGAAACCCCACAGCTTGTTAACTTTGTTGCTCAGGGTAAGTATCATCTAGCAGGTCAGTTTTCACTGTTTGGACAGTTTGTCTATCGTTACAATTTAGACTATGATGAAGATGAAACTGACCGATACATTGCTTATGACATCTCTCTTTGGAACCTTTACGTAGGCGTGTCATATGCGATTGACTTTTCGCCAGAGACGTCAACTAAGACACAGTCTCCAGCAGTGGATGACAATGGTAATGTCATCATTGATCTCTAGTAAACTGATGATGCAGAGGTCTTTTCAAGTTGGGGGTCAGCTTATCGTTAGCCTTTAGTAAACTCCTTAACGATCGAGAAGCTATTCATTGGAGTCGATTAACTCAGCAACTAAAGGTTAAAATGCAGTCTACGAATATAATCGCTAAGACTATCCTCATCATCATTCTCACTTTCTGCTCAATGTTTTCAACCAGTGCTCAAGTCTTAGGCCCTGATCGCCCATTTTTGAGTGTTGATCTTGGCCTCTCAATCCTCGGAGAGACAGGTCAGCGCCAAAGTCTTGCCCGCTCTTTTGCTTTAGCATTGAGAGGAGGTGTTCGATGGGGAATGTGGGGGATCTTTACTCAAATCGAACCTGCCTATTGGCGAGTCTCTAAAACGGATGGTGCAAAAGAGATACAAGGTGCTTTGAATCTAGGAATCGGGGGTGAACTTCTCTCTGCCAAAGGGCTTGTACGAAGCGCCTTCAGTATTGGTCCTTCAATCTTGACGCATGCTGGAGAGGTTGATGACGCTGGGTCGACAGGTGTTTACTTTGAAATAAGACCTGCGGGGCTTCGATGGTTGATCGCAGATCGCTTTGTCTTGGGACTTGATCCGATCATCCTCTCAATCATGGCGCCGGTCTTAGAGGGGATCCCCCTCATTGAGCTTGAGTATCGCACAACGATTATTGGGGAGTATGTATTTTGACACTACATAATGATTCTAGTTGCTTTGACTTCTTTCGCTCGTGTTTAAGTCAAGATCTCTCTGTTGTCTCGATCACCTCTTCTGTCTCGATCACCTCTTCTGCTTACGGTTATCTCAAGATGAGTCTCAGATTCATTTTCCGCTTGAGTCTCTGTGTGAGTCTCTGCTTAAGTTTCAGCTTAAGTTATGATGCTTCAATAAAGAATGCATCAGGATATAGTATTCACAGCGGACTCACCGATGGGTGTCATGAGCGTATTACTCGAGCGGCTTTCAGACTTGTTCTCCCCATTCTCACCCCTAGCGATCAGGTCAAAGTTCCCGAGAGTGACGCGTGGAGAAGAATAGCAAACCGCTTACTAAAAGATACCCCACTTCAAGCTGATGTTTCTGAGAGATCTGCAGATCAAGAGGCTGAGGATAGAGCGAAATTTGGTTTAGTCAGCTTACTGATAGGAGTACGCTCGCCTGATACAGAGGGTCACGCGGTCACTAATTTCAGTAGCCTTAGACAAATTCATGCTGATCCAAGCGCGCAAGGGCAGTATGCACACGCGCTCCGAGGCCCTGACGATGATGGACCAGAGGGTGATGAGGTGTCGGTGATAGGTCTTAGAGAAGAGATCAAGGCCCTTTTAAGTCTAGCGGTTAAGAGTATAAGGGACAACTCACCTGAGGACCAAGTCATCACAGTTCAGCTCTACTTTGATTTTTATGGCCTCGTAGATATCGAAGTATGGGAGCCCGCCTTTCTTATAGGGCGCATTTTACATGCTCTTCAGGATTCTTTCGCACACACCATTCGCAGTGATGATCTAAAGCGAATTTTACACGTTTTAAACTACATAGACGCGATATCAGGAGACTTAAAAGAGTCTGTCGATGGGTTACCTCACTCTGACTTTATGGACAGCTGTGATGGTGATACAGCAATAATCGCAGACACTGCGACTCGAGTGAGCGCTCAGCTCATTGGATCGATCAATCAAACGCTCGTTATGCAAGATGAGACCCTGATTGAAGATACCCTAGATGAGTGGTTAACCTACGAGCCTGGCTGTACGATGATTAATGACTATTGCGGCTCAATATGGGTAGATCTAGCGCGTCAAGAACAAACAGGACCTTATTTAGAGGGACTCGCTGGTTGTCAGATCATGACTCACAGCCGTCATCATATGAAGCGATTGTACCAGAGTGGAAGGCGGGGAGCTCAACGGTCTATCATTGGACTTTTATCTCTTTTACTGAGCATTATATGGTGGTGGAGGCGCTCTTTTAAAGTCTCTCCAAAGACTCAACAAAAGAGAAAGTTATGGTTCTTTTTTATTCTATTAGGGCTGATTTCACTGACAGAGAGTACATTCATAAATGAGTCTCAAGCTCAAGTGGCTGTACAGACAGAATTACATGCTTCTCTACTCAGTGATACACCTGACCGATCGGTGTTAGCGAGCACTTATGGTTGGGGCGTCCGCAGTGGATATCGTTGGGGGCCATGGATGGCGATTGCCCATATTGAGCAAAACGTATGGATGAGCGCTGAGCTCAGCAATCTCATCCGGTCTGGTGTTCTAAATGCTGGCGTTGGAGGAGCTTATACTTATGGAGATGATATTGTCCGAACAAGTGTGGTGATAGGCACCTCAACGCTCCTCTTCGACACGCTCTTTGATCAGAGCGGTACGACGGGGCTCTTCGTAGATTTACGACCCATTGAGTTGAGTTGGCGTCCTAGACCCTGGCTGGCGCTTAACTTGAGCCCCTTGAGTTTTACATATGTCTCCCCTGTACTTGAGAGTCCACCCATCAAGATGGTTTTGTATCGTACTGTTATCGGGTTAGAAGCCAATCTCTAATACCTGATGTTCAATCAATAAGGAGACTCTCATAACTATAGATTTTCAGTTGAGAGATGACTTAAGCTGTCGATAACCTGACTCGATTAGGAGGTGATATCATCATAGAAACATCTACTTTAATGATCTTTGTAGTCGCCATACTCCATGTACTTTTTTTCATTCTTGAGTCTGTGTTGTGGACCTCAGTCACAGTGATGAAAATATTTGGAACCACAGTAGAAGAGGCGCAAATGACAAAAGTTCTCGCGCTTAACCAAGGCTTCTATAACCTTGGATCGGCGGCTCTACTTCTTTGGTTTTTCACCATAGGCAACACATCTGCAGTGATGGGTATTCTTCTATTTATGATGACTATGGGCTGTGTAGGCGCCGTGACTGCTAATTGGCGAATCATACTGTTACAGAGCGTTCCGGCGATAGCTGCCTACTCACTTCTCTAAAGTGTTCATGCTGGAGACAGCGCTGTTTTTCTTGGCTCGATAGGCACAGGTGATAAAGAGACACATGAAGACTCTCTCAACTCAAAGGCATCAGCGAACCTGTCTCTGTCAGGGGACTTAAATCTTAACCGTACCCAATATGTTGTATCGTAAAGGAGTTATATATGAAGGCCCTTACCTCCTCACTCGTGATCATCGGTCTAGTGTTCATCGGGTTTGGGTGTGACTCAAATGTGAGCTCTGCATCACATCAAGAATCGCATAATAGGATGCTGAGTGATCAGGGACCTTCGAATCTTCTAGATATGGATATGCAGAGCCTAAGTCGCGAGCAAGATATGAGCACAGAACGCTCAAGTTTGCAGGAGACCTGCGCTATTCAATGGCGCTATGCACCAGAGATCGGAGATGAGTTGTATGCTTTTCCAGACGACTTTTATCGATCACCATCTCAGAACGGGACTGGTGCACAGCTTAACATCACGCCGGAGAGTGCGCCCTGGCTTGAAGCACTCCCTGATCTAGCCGCCCCAAGTTTTGAAAACTTAGATGAGTTAGATGGCTTTGGTCTAAATGCCGGAGTGTTTTTACGTTTCTCTGGTCCTATTTCGGTACCGCCAATTGGGGCAGAGGCTTCCATTAGTAGCGATGCCCTCATATTAGCTGAAGTCAATGACGATGGGGCGTTCACTCGCGTTCCTTATGAAGCGCGTTTAGGCGAAGACGGGCATGACCTATACCTGAGACCCCTGAGCCCGCTCAGAGAGGGGAGACGGCATGCTTTGATCATGACTGACGCTTATCTTAGCGCTGAAGGGGGATGCATTGACACCGCCCCTACCCTCAAGGAGATGTTAGAAGACGGTTCAGAGCACCCCGAGCTCCGTCGCCTCTCTGATCGACTTCGACCTATAGTCACTTGGAGCGCTGAATCAAGTCAGCGACTGGTGGCCGTGATTCAATTTACTACCCATACGCATCTAAAGTTATTATATGACGTGGCCCATGACATTCGAGAGCGAACATACTCATGGAGCGCCCCACCCGAATGTGAACCTGAAGAGAGTTGGGTACGCTGTGAAGGTATCTTTGAAGCGGCTGATTTCAGAGTCTCTAAGGTGATAAAGATCAGTGACTCACAGCCAACATGGTCAATCCCGGTAACCGTGTGGATACCTGAAGAGCGAGAGGGTCCCGCTCCGGTTATTATCGGGGCGCATGGCATCAATTCGAACCGAAGTCAAATGAACGGTCTCGTGGAGCGTATGTTGCCTCTAGGATATGCGGTGATCGCTATTGACGCTTTAGAGCATGGGGATCACCCATCGCGAGAGGCAAGCGAAACGGACTTGGACGCTCTCCGCATCTTGGGCATTAGCCTCACTGAGCGATCTATTGATATTCGAGCGCTGAGAGGTAATTTCAATCAAACAACTTTAGATCGACTCCAGCTCATTCAGCTCATTAGAGATGACCCCGATGTTAACTCTGATGGTGTATCTGACTTGGACTTCAATCAGATCGGATACTTTGGGATCAGCTTAGGCGCCATGATGGGACCGAGCCTGGTAGCGCTAAGTCATGAAATTACGGCTGCAGTCTTTGCGGTTGGTGGAGGCGATCTCTTGAAGTTTGCCTTAGGTAATCCCACCATTGTGCCCCTCCTTCCTCTCCTCGCCCAGCTCGCAGGATCACAAGGGATCTTAGATCGAACGATTCTCGCAGGTCAGGCCTTACTCGACGCCGCAGATCCCAATACTTTCGCTACTCGGATATTGAAGAATCGACCCATTGGAGTGGAGAGGACGCCGAACCTACTCTTATTGCTGTCTATCTTCGACCAAGTGGTCCCTCCTGCAAATGGACACAGCGTCGCGCGGGCGCTCAACTTACCACAAGTCCCACCTCTCTTTGATCCAATCGAGCTTCTCTCACCATCATCTCAGACGCCGATTCAAGGTAACCTCAACTCGGAGACGACAGTAGGGGTTTTCCAATATGATCGAGTGACTTCGGGCGAGGGTGTAGTCCCTTCTAATCATGACAATACTCCCTACAGTCCCGAAGCGACACTCCAAGTCATCGAGTTCTTTGAGTCTTGGCGCGCTCAAGGGGTGAGTCGAATCATTGATCCCTATGAGGTCCTCAATACACCACCACTCTAATGTAGGCTGAGCCTGTATCCACTGACTAGCGATACATTTTTATCAGCTTGAGCTGCTATATCTTCAAACTTTACACAACTGCATATACCTTTAAGTTCTTATACCCACGTTACCACCTAGACCAAGTCGAAAAGCATTAATGGTAAGGCTATGATGAGTGAGTTAAATGGAACACATACAGCACCAAGAGTAGAGCTAACGCTCCGAGCGATCTTAACGGGTGCATGTATCGGGGGAGCGCTGTCCTTATGTAATGTATACATGGGTCTCAAGATAGGTTGGAGCCTAAATATGTCGGTGACCGCTGCGCTTCTCAGCTATGGTGGCTATCGTCTACTAGAGTTAAGACGATTGAAACGTGGACAGTCGACGCAACCTTGGGGCCTACTAGAAAACAACATCAATCAAACCGCAGCTTCAGCAGCAGCCTCAATTTCCTCAGCCGGTTTAGTCGCGCCTATCCCCGCTTGGAGCTTGATCACTAATCAGCAATTGAGCCTACCCTTATTGATGCTTTGGACAGGCTCCGTCGCCTTGCTTGGAGTGATGATCGCCATTGCGCTGAGACGTCAATTTATAGAGCGAGACCAACTCGCATTCCCGAATGGTATCGCCACCGGAGAGACCATTCAAAAGATCTATGCTCAAGGCGCTGAAGCGATGGCTCGTGTTCGCATGTTGATCATCGGAATGGGTTTAGGTATTTTCGCTAAGCTCACTATACATCTACTTAAAATAAAACAGATTATAATCCCTGGAGGAATATCACTCGCCACTTGGCGTAATCTGACATTTAGCCTAAGTCCAAGCCCATTATTTATGGCTGTTGGTATCCTGATTGGACTTCGATCTGGTCTGTCCATGCTTTTTGGTGCTCTCATCGCCTGGGTCGTAGTCGGGCCCTTCGCCATCAGTGAAGGGTGGGTAACCGCGACGCTCATCCAAGATGGCATAGAGTTGACTGTCCCCCTCAACGATCAACGCTGGTCCATTAATCATGCCGATAAAATGTGGTTTAAAGAGATGGTTACTTGGCTATTATGGCCTGGCGTCGCGCTTATGGTCTCCTCATCACTCTGCTCCTTTGCTCTCTCTCTCTTAGGAGTACATCATAAGCCAAGCGCCAGCGCAGACTTTAGCGCAAAAGCTAATACAAGCCCGACTAAAACTAGTTTAGAAGAGCTCCCCCGACGTATATATATCGGTTTGTTTAGTCTGATCATTATACTCTCAATACTCTTACAAGGTATACTCTTTGGCATCTCCCTGTGGCTCGCTCTATTTGGAATCATATTGTCTGTTATTTTAGCTATAGTGGCAGCCCGAGTCTCCGGGGAGACTGGAATTACACCTATAGGGGCGATGGGGAAAGTGACTCAGCTCAGCTTTGGACTTTTAGCGCCAGGGCAGGTGAGCGCTAATCTTATGGCCGCGAATGTTACCGGTGGAGCAGCGAGCCAATGCGCAGATCTCTTGCATGACCTTAAGGCTGGTTTAATGATAGGAGCGAGCCCAAAGCAACAAACGTATGCTCAACTCGCCGGAGTGATCATGGGAGCGATATGTGGACCGATCGCTTACTTAATTTTAGTGGGTGACTTACCTCATCTACAAAAATTGTGGGATGATCCAGCATGGGCAATGCCTGCGGTTGTGCAGTGGAGAGCGGTCGCTGAATTATTCAAAGAGGGAATGGGTGCTCTACCAAGCGGTGCCGTCACTGCTTCACTCTGGGGAATATTCACCGGTCTGATTTTGTCGATCAGTGAGCGCATACTTCCGACTCAATGGTCTCGATGGGTTCCAAGTCCGGCTGCTATTGGAATGGCTTTTGTGATACCGGCCTATTATTCTATTTCTATGGCTTTAGGCGCGGTCATCTATTGGGCTAGCGCTTATTTAGTCCCCTCATGGAGCGCCCGTTTTATGATTGTATTAGCGTCTGGGCTGATCGCCGGAGATAGCTTAACCGGTGTGGGGATCGCCCTCAGTGAATTAATGAATGCACCATAACTACCGATACTCTAGGACGACTTCGCCGAATCCTAGTATACAACAACCTACTATTATGAGATTTATACTAAGTTCACTCGATAAGCCCTAAAAGCGGGTCTTAATCTACTGGGATACAACGAGTAGAGTCATTGGCGTCGAGCTGATAGCCTTCATCACAGTGACAGTGATCACCGTGTATTTGGCCATGGCCACCACACTCTCCTTCAGCTTCGGTCGGAGTCTCTAGTACGATATCAAATGACCATAGATCAAGATGCAGGCTTTCGCCATCTGTCACTACTTGTGTCTGATAAGACTCACTGATGGTCACTTCTTGAAAGGTAATATCCACCATCTCACCCTTAAGCTGTTCGCCTGCTTGAGAGCCAATCTCCTCAAACCTAATCAGGCCTTCAGCGCGAGGCATAAAAGTTTTAGCTCAGTGTACGTGGTCACCATGGGTATTACATCCTGTTTTTAAGACCAAACACGTACCACATGTAGAGTATTGTGTCTCTGCATCTGTCATTTCAACTACCCCTGGTGAGGTTGGGCCACCAAAAGACTCATACACTTCTAGATTGAGTACAGTCCCATCATGCATCGCTTCTAGGAGCCACACCTATGTATTATCCTCTGCTCTGAGTACTGATGCTTGAGCCGATGATGGTGTGAAATTAAGACTATTCATCTCATGATCTTCATGATCTTCATGATCTTCATGATCTTCATGATCTTCATGATCTTCATGATCTTCATGATCTTCATGATCTTCATGATCCTCGTGAGTGGGATCAATAACACAAGTCATCTCATCTTCGGAGAGCATAAAGCCTTGATCACAATCACAGTGATCTCCATGTAACTCACCATGATCACCACATTCCGCAGGGGGAGCGGTAGGACTCACAGACTTTTGATCATCACAGCTAACCACAATCATTAAACCAGCCATGATCAATATAAAGTGACGTACTTGATCGTGTATCATTTGCACTACAAGATTAGAATCGTTGGACTGCATAAGACTCTTTCATATTTTTGGGCCCATTTTTTATGGGAATATTTTTATTATACGAACTTTTTGCAATCTGATTGCATATGCAACTTGATTGCATTATTTTTAGTAGAGGTTCTGATCCAGCTACGCAAGACATAAATTCTCAATCAGAAATTAGTCAGTACTTGACGAATCCTCATACTTGGAGTCGGCTCATATGTTCCTAGAGCAGCGCGGTGACGACCCTACTTATAGTAGCGTAGATGTCATCATGTAGTGGGACAACAGCCTAACAAGCACCGCTCACTAAACTTGAAAACACTGAAATCGCTGCACCTGTTATAATTGACCTCATTGTAGCAGATATATTGATACTTACGCTCAATCCGGCGACGCTTAAATTGCCGAAAGGGTTCTCTAGACTTTCTTGAAAGGTCACATAGGGGTCACCCCGAGTGAACTGATCGAGAGCATTAATATGTAGGGTATGTTGATCTTCAGCGGAGAGTTCTGTTCCTAGATCTGCATGTCCTCGCAAACCGATGAGCTGAGAGACCTCCTCCACAAGCTGAGATAGATCAAGTAACCCAAAGATAAGGCGACCCATACAAAGTTTGAGTCGACTGTCTCGGTTCTTATCTGACTACACCCTTGATGGCTTGAAGGTGTCTTCATAGAGAGCTCTTCATACCCGAGCGCTTGATCGTTACCTCCTTGACTCATCATCATATCCACGCCTTGATGAGCGTCTAGGGTGTCAAGGTCTCCATCGAGGTCTCCATCGAGGTCTCCATCGAGGTCTCTACTGTTTACTGATTGATCATTGTCACTGATTTCAGGTGTACAGGCTGGTAGAGAGAGTAAGGCCCATCCTTTGGCATAACCCTCAACAAATCCATCTCCAAAGAGATTGGGGTCACGCTGAGTGACATCATCTTGATTGATAGGGCCAACTTGAGCGATTACGAGCACTTCTTGCGGTTCAGGTAAGCAGAGCGTGACCTCATCGCTTCTAATATGCATGATCCTCTGATCTTCTATCCATACTGAGAGGGTGATCACCCGCTGACTCTCTGCCCTCTGTATGGAGATATAAGACTCCCCTGTCTCGAGAGAGCTTAGATTAAATAGTGGCCGTTTCATATAGGGGGCCATCATTGGGTCACCAATAATAAGAGTCTGCCATGCTAGATAAGGGAGATGACGTGAGATCGCTTCGACCAAGGTAGAGCCTCGAGCGTAGTCAAGTAAGAAAGCCCGCGAGGGAAATGTATAGTTGAGCGGTTCATCTGTTGTGCCATGTGCTCCTGAGACCCCTTGACTGACCCATCGTGAAATTGAGGCTTGAACTTCGCTGAGTGATCGATCAAAATTATTGGGGTGAGCCGCAAAACTCGTTAGATTATCAATGATAGCACCAGGCATATAACTCTGATTCTCGATCACCGAACCGAGGGAAGCGCTCCCGGTAACGAAAGCGGCGATAGAGAGTGGATCTGGGTTAATCCACTCTGGATCATAAGGGAGCTGTCGCGCTTGGTAACCTCGCTCATTAAGCTCATCAGCGAGGAGCGGTAATTCCCAATCCAAGACTGATCTAGGTGGGTTCGCCCCTTGCATCAAGATCCATAAACCAGACTCTTCAGTTTGGTCACTAGCGACTGATCGATCTACAAGAGAGAGGCTATCTTCAAGAGAATAGCCGTCTAACCGTGTTGCCCATATCGGAGACCATTGAACCCTTTGACTGATATCAAACCAGCGAGCAGAGAATCGACCAAATCTCCAAGGGTTCAAAAAGCGAGGTGACCAACATTGAGCCTCTCCACACGGGATGAGCTCAGCTAAATCTACTCCTCGTTCAGGATGAGCTAGGCTGAGTCCATCGAGGGTAGACTGAGCGACAGTCAAGAGGCTCGCGCTTGAGAGCGTGAGAGGGAAGAGCGCTCCCTCATTCCCCTCAACATCAAGACTGACCCTCAATGGGAGACCACGGGTGAGGACTAGAGCCTCAACCTCTTGAGGATGACGTTGCAAACATTCTAGAACGGGTGAGACAATCTCATCGTAGAATCGCTGATGAGAGATCGTGGTCGATACTGTGGTGCGTATATAACAAGTTAAACTTTGAGGAAGAAACCTCTGTCTTACATAATGCGCTCCGAGGGTGACACTCTCTTCACTCTCTTCATTGACAATAATCATTGTAGAGTCAGGCCCCGGCGTAGCATATCCAGCTGAGGATAGAGTAAAACTCCAAAGCAGACACCCGGTCATGAGGGCCACTGCAGTTGGGCGAGTGATCTCCATGTTACACCTCACTTACGATATAAAGCTGTTTCTCATCGATCGCGACAGGTCATCTTTCTAGATAGAGTACATGACTCGCACTCTAAAGCGGTCTCTTATCAACACTCTAGACCTAAGCTATTATAGAAACTAGTTTTTATACTTTCGACAATATCATGATCGACGACTCTCTGACAGAGGAGGAAGAGTGTGAGCGGTCCGTTGATCGCAGATATTGTGTATGTAACCTTATTATCTCTATACTTTGATACCCACATAGACATCTTGGGTTATGCTAATATGAGTTAATTACTCAATTTAAACGTAAAATGTGCACTAAATCTAAAGTGAATATAGAGTGAGACAATGCTACTAGGTAATCTAAACCTGAGAAAAAAAATAGGCCAAGGGGGCATGGCGACTGTTTGGTTAGCGGAGCACCAACGAGACACATCTACCTTCGCTGTTAAAATGATGCATGCGGCCTTTATTAATGATGATACGGCGACTCAGCGATTCCTCGCTGAGGCGAGAGCTATCTCTCAGTTAGATCACTCAGGGATTGTAAAGATCTATGATTATGGTCTCATCTCCTCCATTGAGGCGACTCAGCGAGACTCTGAGTTATTCCCTATCGGGTTACCCTATTGTGTAATGCAATATCATCCTCAAGGTACTTATAAGTCACCTGCGATAGTCAATGATTGGTCAAGTCTAAAACGAGAACTTCTCCTCATAATGGAGGCAATAACGCTAGTTCACGCTCATGGCATTGTCCATTGTGACTTGAAACCGAGTAATATCTTACGAGGAGAGAGCGGGCCTATTATCTCGGACTTTGGGATCATACATCACTTAAATCCACAAAATATAGACTACCATCTAACGCCTGCCAAGCAGACCTTAAGCGGTACCCCATCCTACATGTCGCCAGAGCAGATACGCACTGAGACCGATTCTTTTGGCCCTTGGACCGATCTTTATGCCATCGCTTGCATCACCTATTTCTTGGCAACAGGTCGACCGCCTTATAACGCACCTTTAGCGATGACTCGGATGTTACAGCACCTTCAAGATCCCTTGCCCTCGTTATCTCCTCTATTCCCTGTCCCAGCTGCGCTAGAGGGATGGATTCACTGGTGTATGAGTAAGAATCCAAATCAACGCCCACGATTTACATACGAAGCCTTAGAGGCGTTTCAGACTTTAGGTGAAGCTCACAGGACCGCTCCTGTGGTACTTGGGAACAGAGCTTTACCTCTGATGTCTGGGAGTTCACCTAAGAGCTTACTTGAGAAACGACCCGAATACACTGTCGACCAGATGGATAGGGTGAGCGAGAGAGCGCTGATGACTTTGATTGATGAGGAGAGTAGAATCTCGCATATCTCTCAAGGTCAAGTTCAATATCATTCTCGAATGGAGCGATCATATTATTTTGGGACTGAAGCGATACTTCGCTTTACACCGCCCTTTGTAGGGAGAGGTGAGCTGTTGAGTGAGCTTCACTCAGAGCTTAATTTAGCGCGTTCAGGAGAGAGTCGCTTTGTTTTATTGATCGGCGAAGAGGGGATCGGTAAGAGCACGCTTATCAATCAGTTTCTGATCGATGTTCACAGGAGAGCGAAAGCTGAGACTTTAAAGATTAACCATGAGTCATCGCTCGGTGACTTCTCTGGGATCCCTGGGATGCTCAACGCACTGTGGAGCTCTTATGGGCAAACAAGGGAGCAACTTCATAGTAGACTCTCTTCTCGTTCATTAAGGCGGTTTAAAGTAGAAGAGACGGATATACAGTCGATGATCAGCTGGGTGAGTCCCCCTTCCACAGAAGCAGATTATGCACGAAAATCGGCTAGATTAGCTGCGCTCACTCGATGGATTACTCAGCGGTGTCATGACTATCCACAGCTGATTGTAATCGATGACGCTCAAGGAGCGATTGAGTCATTATCATGGGTCGATGATCTTTTAACCAATCACCCTTATTTACCGCTTTTAGTGATTGCGGTTACTCATGATCGGCGAGAAGTGATCAATAAACTCCCCTCGTACCCTCAACTAGCAAGAGAGAAAAGGGGTCTTGAACGAGTAGTGATCTCGCTCAATCCGAAAGAGAGTTATCATTTATTCGATGCCTTCTTCCCTCTTGAGTCTTCTCTCAAAGAGAAACTGTATATACAGTGCCAAGGTCATCCTCGATTAAGTCTACAGAGGATGAGATATTGGTTAGACTCCGGCGCTCTACGTATGAACCAAGCCAATCAGTGGACTTGGGATCCAAGTGAAACATCTCATCAACATAATCAAGTTCTTTATGTTTTAGATAGCCGGATCTCTAGTCAAAAAAAGACAATGAGGTCACTAGAGATCGCAGCCTTGATCGGTCATAGCTTTTCGGTGAAGTTATGGCTGAACGTATGTAATGAGGCGGAGCTCACCCTCGCCAAAGAAGGGCTCTCATCACTCTTGAGCGCAGGGGTTCTCTCTATGATTGATGAAGAGCATCTCTCCTTCATATATAAAGAAGAGCATCAAGCCTTGATACAACAGGCGAGAGCAACGGATAGAGCTCCTAGGTGGCATACGCTTATTGCTCAATCCCTCGATGCGTACCATGATTATCATCCTGCCGAACGATTAAGACACTGGAGCCAGACCTCATCCCATACTCGAGTGATTGAGGTAGCCCAAGAACTTATCCAATACGCAAAGCGATTAGATCAATATGAGCTGATGAACGAGGGTTTTTCGTGGTGGATTAAGGGTCTGCGTCAACATCAGATTAAGCGTGACTCAGCGGAGTGGCGATCGCTTAAGTTAAGTTGGTCCGAGCGGTGTCTACTCTTAGGATTTAATGATCAAGCGCGACGTCACGCTCAAGACATCATCGAGAGCTTACGTGACCATCCCCCCTCTGTGACCTTGTGTCAGTCACTGCTATTATGTGCGCAGGCTCAGAAATGGGACTTGAAGCGCAGTGAGTCTACTCTCTTGATCGCAACCGAAGCGTGTCAGATCGCGACATCGATCCCCGATTCTCAACTCTTAATTGAGTGCCTTGATCGTCTCGCTGTCTATCACCACACCTATGGTCGTTTGGATGAATCCTATCACTACTTCCACGAGGCGCTACAGCTGTTCAATGATGCGATCTCGATAAAACTTCAGGCCATGGTTCATCTTGGGATCGCCCGTCTCTGTTTAGAGAGAGACCTCCTCGCAGAAGCTAATGAACATTGTGTATATGCACTTGGTATGCTTAAGCGAGACGAGTATGGTGCGCTCAAAGGGAGCATACTCCTCACCGCGGGTGACATCTCAAGGCAGAGAAACTTTGCTCAAGAGGCCTTGGCGTATTACGATCAAGCAGCTCATCTTTTACTGAGCTTGGGCGCACCTGAGGTGTGGGCTGCGTATCTTAACTTAGCTCTCACTGCCTATGACCATGAAGATTGGGAGAGCGCCGCTCAGATGATCTCTAATAGCAGAGATGTCGCGCTGAAGGTCACCACACGTGAAGTAGTGAGCATGATTAATAGTTGCTCACTCTTTGGCCTAGCGAAGAGAAGGGAGTGGTCTGATTTTGATATGATACTGACAACGCTACTCAACTCAGATGACCATCGATATGCCCAGTATGATTCCGCGAATACACTAGAACGACTCGCCCACTCTCTAAATGAAGAGGGGGAGGCTCTGAGGGCTCATGAAGTGTGGCGACTCACCGCTTATCAGTTTAGAGCGCTCGGGCTTATTGAGCGAGCGCTTATCGCTGAAAGTTTCCAAGTTTAGCCTTTAAGTCAAACCTATATAAACATTATTTTGATGTGTTGTAAGAATCAGAAAAAAGAATCAGAAAAAGAATCAAGGGGGGCGCGTTAACTCCTGAGTTTGTAATTTAATGGTCGGGATTGACGAATGGTGGTTTGATCACTAATTTGTATCCAATCTCTTTGGATAGGATTGATTATATGCGTCTCTCATTCAGTATCTATACCACAGAGTCGATGTGGTTTATCCTCATAAGCGCCTGTTTAACGACCATGATGTCTGGGTGTAAAGAGCCAAGACGCCTTCAGCTTCAATCTCAGATAGAGCAAACAGCAGGAGAGAGCGAAGGCTCTGAGTTGTTGAGCGAAGAGGCTTTCCCCGACGGTGAAAATGGTGACACCGCTTTACGACGGCTGACTGAAAAACAAATCTTTCGCTCGCTGCGTGATGTTTTAGGAGCTCATCTGTTAATTCAAGGGATCGCTGAGCCAGATGTTGTACAAGGCGGACTCGTGGCGATTGGGTCTTCTATCGCCTCTCTTAGCTCAAGGGGGGTAGACTCAATCGAAGAGCTCTCATACTCAGTCGCTGAACAAGCTCTTCATGAAGACCATCGTGATGAGTTAGTCTCTTGTCGCCCAAGTTCAATCCGAGATGATGAGTGCGCGACCGAAGCGATCGTGACTTTAGGGTTGCGCCTATGGCGACGTCCGCTAGTTGTTGAAGAGATACAAGAATTAGTAGAGCTCGCTGGAGGCGCTGCTGAAACGCTCACAGACTTCTACTCGGGGTTAGAGTTCGCGCTCGCTAGACTCATTCAGTCACCTCATTTCCTTTTTCGAGCTGAGCTTGGTGAGGAGGGGGAGAGCGCTAATGAACAGCGTAGATTTAATGATTATGAATTGGCGAGCCGGCTTAGTTATTTTGTGTGGAATAGCTGCCCTGATCAAATCTTATTAGAGGCTGCAGCGACAGGGGCTCTCTCCACTGAAATAGGGCTAATCGAGCAGACGGAGCGACTGCTGAGCTCACCAAAGGCTCGAGAGGGGATAGGCGGTTTTTTTGAAGATTACCTTAACTTGTGGAAACTAAAAAAAGTTCGTAAAGACTCAAATAGCTTTGAAAACTACAGCGGAGATTTACCGCAAGACGCCGGTCAAGAGACTTTACGGTTATTAGAGTTTCTTACCTTTGATGAGCAGTCTGACTTTAGAGAGATGATGACAACTCAAGCATCTTTTATTAATCCTCTGCTCGCCACAATATATAGGGTTCCCGCCCCTGACCCTGATGGTTTCGCATATGTTGAGTTCTCTGAGGACAATCAGCGATCAGGTGTGCTCACCCAAGCCTCTTTCCTGTCCATGCATGCTCACGCGATTCATTCCTCAGCCACATTACGAGGAAAGGCAGTACGTACGGTGCTGCTCTGTCAAGATATCCCCATACCACCAGTGAGCGTTGATACGTCTATTCCAGAGCCATCTCCAGAACAGCAGACTCTTCGTGAGCGTGTCGCTCAACACCTCACTGACCCTACATGTGCAGGCTGCCATAAGCTCACTGATCCGATTGGCTTAGGTCTCGAGAACTTTGATGCCATTGGGAGCTGGCGTACTCTAGATCATGGCGCAGAGATCGATCCAAGAGGTGAGCTCGATGGGGTTGAGTTTAATAATCCTCAAGCCTTGGGATCAGCGATCGCTAATCATCCCAAGTTTTCGTTATGCTTCCTACAAAAACTAGCTTCATATGCCATCGGTAGAACACTCAGCGACGGAGAGCTAATATGGTTAGAGACGCTCCATGAGAGGCTTGAGTACCACCAACACAGAGCACTACCTATGATAAAAGAGCTGATTAATAGCCCCTTATTTAGAGGCGCAGGACAACCGCAATGACATATATAGGAGTGAGCAAAATGCGTGGAATAATGTCAAGACGAGCTGCTCTTCGTGGATTGATCGGTGGTAGCTTAGTCAATATTGGGCTTCCCCCATTAGAGATATTTTTTGATCAACATGGCCAAGCATACGCTGACGGCAGGTTACCTAAACGTTTACTGCTCTTCTTTTGGGGAAACGGCGTACTCCCTGATCGATGGTTACCAGAGACAACGGGCTCTGATTGGATACTCAGCGAGCAGCTTTCGCCTCTTGAGTCGGTTAGAGATGATTTCACGCTGATCAGCGGAATGGAAGTCAAGATTCCCAATCGTCTTACCCACATCTCTGGTCCAGCGGGACTCTTCTCAGGCGCAGATATTAAGATGTACGGACCAGAGGACTATACCTTCACTCAACCAACTTTTGATCAGCGTATCGCTGGACATATTGGTGATCAAACGCGATTTCGGTCTCTAGAGGTTGGAGTGAGTCCCTTTGTTAAAGGACTATCATACAACGGACCAGATAGTGTCAATCCTCCCGAATCTAACTTAACAAACCTATTTAATAGACTTTTTGGCTCAAGTTTTAGAGCGCCTGGAGACGAGCCAATATTTGATCCTAAACTCGCGCTCAGGCGAAGTGTACTCGATGGTGTTATGGAAGACTCCAGGCGTCTCAAGAGACGATTAGGTCAAGTGGATCAACAACGGGTAGATCAGCATTTACAGTCCATTCGTGAGTTAGAGAGAAACCTTGCTTCTCTAGAGGCAGACCCTCCAAATCTCGCAGCATGCCAACGTCCATCTGTCCCTTCGGTCTCCACTGATATGGGCGCTCGACCGGCGATGAGTGAGCGAACCTCAGTGCTCGCTGACTTAATTGGTATGGCGCTAGCCTGTGATCAAACGCGTGTACTCAGCGCTTGGTATACTGATCCATTTAGCGACGTTCTCTTTCCCACTGCAGACGCAGGTCATCATCAACTGACACATGATGAGCCCGGTGATCAGCCTCAAGTTAATGACATCGTCAAAGGTATTATGGGAGATCTTGGTCAGCTCATTCAGAAGCTGAAGGAGATACCTGAAGGTGATACCAACTTGTTGGATAACACAGTTATTTTGGCGACAACCGACGTAAGTTACGGGAGAAGCCACGCCATTAATGAGTATCCTATGATCCTTGCGGGGGGAGGGGGAGACTATCGCTTAGGCATTCATCATCGATATGAGTTTGCTGAAAATGCGAGCAACGTGACTCTCTCTTTAATGCGGTCAATGGGTATGCCCCTCTCCAGCTTTGGTGAGGATGATGCTTACACTGAGCGAGGTCTCCCTGAGTTAGAGAGAGAGAGTTGATCGCCATGATAATACCTACGATGGGACTCCGTTTTGAATGGATAAAGGGAAAGCGGTCATTGATACATAGGTCATTGGTACATAGGTCGCTGATTACTTTCATTACTCTTCTCTCTCTTTTGAATACCGCTTGCGAGAGGTCGCCTTCAGAAACAGAGACAGGAACAGAGACAGGAACAGAGACAGGAACAGAGACAGGAACAGAGACAGGAACAGAGACAGGAACAGAGGATCCTGATGCTCCAAACGAGCGAGAAGAAGGATGGGGTTACTACCAAGACAGTGACTTTTATCTAGAAGAATCTCACACCAGCATTATTCGCCAAATCCTATTTTTACAAGAGGAAGAACCGGGAGTCGTGGCGGGGTTTAATTTAGATGGCCGTGTCAGTGAAGATGATGATGAAGTGACCTGTGGACACTCTGACCTTGAAGATCCCGAAGGACGTGGAGGGATCGATAATCAATTCGCCACCCTCTTTCGTCTGTTAAGCGTCATCGTAGAGGACACACCACAAGTAGCGATTCAAGGCGCGATCAATGAGGGACGGGTTTT
This sequence comes from uncultured bacterium, assembly GCA_943788935.1. GTDB lineage: Bacteria > Myxococcota_A > Bradymonadia > UBA7976 > VGTA01 > CAKZRU01. The sequence goes on from CALSSE010000010.1 coordinate 225,449, forward strand.
AATGATGGTTGAGCTATTAGGCGTTGACTCTCTGCAAAATGATGATGATGTCACTTTAAGGATCTTCAGAGCTTCCGGCCGCCCTTTGGTCGGAAACCAGGGGCTCATCGCTCCCTATCAAACATTTTATAGAGACTATGATTTCCCGATGTCAGAGGTGAGCGGGGTTCAAATACGCAATGGAGAGCTACAAGCAGGCCCTGTTGATTTTGAGATCCCTATGGATGTCTTGGACGCTAATTTCCCAATGACCGTCCTTAACGGTCAAGTTAGAATGAAGTTCTCTGAAGATGGTAGTTTCTCAGGTTTAATAGGGGGGTCAGTCAATATAGACCAGGTCTTGGATGAGTTCGCGATTGTTGTTTCGGGTAATGAAGATGATCTTGTGAGACCTATCTTTAAAGCGAACGCTGATATGGGCTTTATAGATGGAGAGTGTCAAGAGCTGTCACTCGCCTTCGAAGTTAACGGTCACATCGCTTATGCAGTCCATCAACGATAAACGACTGATACGCTCCTGTGCCACCATGATGGTCTAGGACGAGATCTCATCAAATGAGCGATGTCTCCAGCTAAACAAATGTTTTATAAGGCGCTGCTTATACAAGCGATGCTCACAGTTTGGCCATTCTCAGCGATGGGCCCCCAACCCGTTAAAAAGTTCTCACTTTGGCAGTACTCATGAATCGCTTGATTACACTTAGGACCAAAACGCTCTTCATCATGATCACAGTCTCCCACGAATTCAGCTAAAACCTCATATAACAAGACACGTCGAGTTACGCCCGATATACAGGCGAATTGAGCCTCTATGTTGTTGGACGAGAGGGGTCCAATCGCGACAGTGTCGAAATCGGTACTCTGAACATCACAATGTACCTGAAAAGCATAGCGACAGTCGATCTTCTTCAGATCACCCTCAGAGTCACAGTCAGAATCATACATATCTAGCTCAACATAGGTGAGTGAGTGGCCCTCTGCGTATGATGGTGGCAGGCACAGCAACAGAGCGCTGATGACTTCATCTCCTGCATAATTTAAAATCAGTGGCCCTACACCATATTGATCGCAGCCTAGGTCCTGACAAATACTATGTGAGTTGATCTGACAGTGCTCTGAGTCACTGTCATCGATTACACAAGGTTCACTTCCATCGGACAGCTGCTGTGGGGTCACCGAGTATAAAATAGGAGATAGATCCTGACAGTGATCAGAGAGGCTCATATCAGAGAGGTTCATATCAGAGAGGTCATATCAGAGAGGCTCATATCAGAGAGGCTCATATCAGAGAGGCTCATATCAGAGAGGCTCATATCAGAGAGGCTCATATCAGAGAGGCTCATATCAGAGAGGCTCATATCAGAGAGGCTCATATCAGAGAGGCTCATATCAACTACAGCGGCCACATATTGATCCATGATGATATTTGTTGAGAAGTCTCCTAAAGGATTTTCTATTGGAGGTGTACAGCCATTTGGTTGATTGAAGCAATCGAAGCGACTGAAGTCTTGACACCCACATATGCTAAGGATGAAACATAGCTTAGCAGATGTCATAAACGCAGAGAAAATGTGCTCTCGGGCGCTTGATATAACTGCTCCCTCTCTACGGTCACTACGCATATGTCGGTTCCCAATCTATTCAGTGATGAAGATTGATAAGAAAAGGGTCCATAAGCGAGAACGCTTAGTCAAGATATTATACTTTATAATTTTTTCTAAAACCACTTGACAGGATTGAAGCAGAACAATATATCACCGCCATTGTTTCGTTTGTCCATTATTAGGAGTTTAGTTATGATCACCACTGTAGCTGTTTTAGCACTGTTCGTTCTACCTTACGTTTATGTAGCCAACAAAGGATTTCACGCCTAGATAAATGCGTGAGAGAGCATAGACTGCTCGGGGTTAGATAGATAAAAGCGCCTAGTTTAACTTAGGCGCTTTTTTAGTTTTTAAAGAGCGCTTTTATTTTTAGGGAGCGCGCTATGGTTTTCAGATTATGTAGCCACTCATCCTCTCCGAAGACCACTCCTGAGATCAATATTGACATCTACAGTGGAGTATACCTAGTATTCGCCGCCTTCTCTCGAATTTCATAGGAGCTCATGATGTCCCAAGATAAAAAAGCAACATTAGCGAATCAAAACACAACCTCTCAGGCTGAGCCAAGCTCTCTCGCTAAGGTATATGACCCCAATGAAGCAGAGACGAGATGGTACGCTCAATGGGGTGACGCAGGGGTATTTCAGCCACGATCAGATCGAGAGTCTCTTGAAGAGGGAACACCTTCGTATGTGATCATGATGCCCCCTCCGAATGTGACAGGAACTTTGCATATGGGGCATGCACTCACCATCACTTTGCAAGATATCTTGGTCCGCTACCACCGCATGCGAGGTCACGATACTCTTTACCTACCAGGCACTGACCATGCTGGGATAGCGACTCAGACCGTTGTAGAGCGTGAGCTCGCTAGACATCATAAGCAATCAAGGCATGAAATCGGTCGGGAGGCCTTTCTTGAGCATATATGGGCTTGGAAAGAGAAGAACGGGGCTCGGATTCTAGAGCAGATGAAGACCATGGGCGCCTCTGCAGATTGGAGCCGCCTTCGCTTCACGATGGATGATCAGTGCTCAGAGGCAGTTCGTGAGGCTTTCGTTCAGATGTGGAATGATGACCTCATCTATCGTGGTGAGAGGCTTGTCAATTGGGATCCTAAGACTCGTACTGCTCTCTCTGATGAAGAGGTAGAACATGAGGAGCGAAGAGGGATGCTGTGGGAATTCGCCTACGCTTTCGCCGATGGAAGCGGCGAAGTCATTGTCGCTACCACCCGACCTGAGACCATGCTCGGTGATACCGCTGTCGCTGTTCATCCCGAAGATGAGCGTTACCAAAATCAAATAGGTAAACAGCTGGTTCATCCCTTCTTCCCAGACCGCAAGATCACTCTCATCGCTGATGATTATGTTGATCCTGAATTTGGGACAGGCGCGGTAAAGATTACCCCCGCCCATGATCCGAATGACTTTGAGATGGGTCAACGTCATCAATTAGAGATGATTAATATATTTACTTTCGATGGACGTGTGAACGACCGGGGTGGAGAATTTCAAGGTCTAGATCGCTATGAAGCTCGTAAGGCGATTAAGCGAGCTCTCAATGAGCTCGGCTTCGCCCGAGGTGAAGAGCACATCACTCATAAAGTGAGCATCTCCCAAAGATCAGGGGTCGCCATTGAGCCCATGCTCAGCCGTCAATACTTCGTGAAAACTAAGCCACTCGCTGCTAAGGCTAACGCAGCGTTGCGCTCGGGTGAGACCCGAATGATCCCCGAGAGTTGGGTCAAGACCTGGGATCACTTTATGGATAACATTCGTGATTGGTGTATCAGCCGTCAACTATGGTGGGGACACCGTATTCCAGTCTTTTATGATCTAGAGCGGCTCCCCGAGGTCATTCGCAAAGAGGCTGAGGCCAGAGGGGTGAAGACCGAGGCGCTCGAGTCATTGGAGAGTGGTGACCTCTCTCAAACGCTAGCAGTGGCTCTCAATACTCTCGATGAGACATGGGTGCGGATGTTCTCTGTTGCGAGCGCCCAAGACCTTACACAAGGTGAGAATGGAGAGCGGTTCGTTCAAGAAGAAGATGTCCTCGATACTTGGTTCTCATCGGGATTGTGGCCTTTCTCCACCTTGGGATGGCCTGAGAAGACAGATGATCTCGCTCGCTTCTATCCCGGGTCAGTGCTGGAGACCGGTTTTGATATCCTCTTCTTCTGGGTTGCGCGAATGATGATGATGGGGACTTATTTCTTAGGAGATGCCCCCTTTGCTGATGTTTATTTGCATGCCATGGTTCGCGACTCTCAGGGTCGTAAGATGTCAAAGTCACTCGGTAATACTATAGACCCTCTCGATGTGATTCGAGGCGTAAGTTTGGAGGAGCTCACCGAGAAGACTAAGACTTACCCGGTTCCCGAGAAGCTCCTCCCTCAGGTCCTCTCCGGTCTCGCTCAAGAGTACCCTGAGGGGATTCCTGCTTCTGGAGCCGATGGACTCAGATTTACTTTGGCGAGCCTCTCCGGCCAAGGTCGAGACATTAAGCTCTCTATTCCAAGAGTTGCTGGATATCGAGCTTTCCTCAATAAGATCTGGAACGCTACACGATTTGGCTTCATGCGTACGGAGGGCGTCGAGATGCGTCCGCTCGATGATGTGCGAGGCCAGCTGAGCGTCGCTGATCGATGGATTCTCTCACGACTACAAGTGGTCACTGAAAAGGCCAACACTGGGATCAGTGAATATCGATTTAATGAGACCGCTGATGCCATCTATCACTTCTTCTGGTCGGAGCTTTGTGATTGGTATATCGAGCTCGCTAAGGGGGCCCTAAGTGATAACGCTACTCAAGAGAAGCGAGAGGCCGCCTGTAGCGTATTCTTTACCGTCCTAGATCAGAGTATGCGCTTACTCCATCCTCTCTGCCCATTCCAAAGCGAAGAGATTTGGCAATCCCTCCCCGGTCGTCAACAACGCTGGCCTAATCATGACTTCTGCGCCATCGCCCCTTACCCCCAGTTTAATAAAGAGTGGATCGATGAGGAGGCTGAGAGCTTGATGAGTCTCCTCCAGGAGACTCTGACCATGGCTCGTAATGCTCGACATGAGTCAGGGCTTCCCATTCAAAAGAAAGCACCTCTAGTGGTCCTCACCGATCACGCGGGGCTCACCGAGACGGTGTTGAGCTATGAGAGAGAGCTTAAGCGCATGGCTCAGCTCACCGAGCTGAGCGTCGCTGCCCGCGGAGACTATGAAATCCCTGCTCAAGCCGCGGTTAACTCGGGGGTAGAGATGGATGTCTTAATCCTTCTCGAGGGCTTAATTGACCTCGGCGCTGAGCGAGATCGACTCGCTAAAGAAGTCGAGAAGCTCGATAAGCGACGTCAAAGTCTCAGTAAGCGCCTCAACAGCGATGGTTTTAGGGCGAGAGCGCCCGAGAAGGTCATCACCGAGACCGAGAATAATCTAAGAGATATCGAAGAGCAAATGTCTCGCCTTGAAGAGCGCATAGAGCAGTTAAGTAACTGATCTTGAGAGCGACTGATTTTGAGAGCGACTGATCTTGAGAGCGACTGATCTTGAGAGCGACTGATCTTGAGAGCGACTGATCTTGAGAGCGACTGTGTCCGAGTCCCATTCCCATAGGAGCTAAGTTGATGTCTGAGCCTACCCACCCGCTTCTTCCTTTCCCCCCCTTGAGTCTCTCGGCGTCGTTAGTAGAGAGATGTCAAGAGCTCTCATCTGACACGCCGATCCCAGGTTTTCTCTTTGCAGGAGTTCATGCTGGTATTAAGCGGTCTAGCGAGGCGCTCGATGTAGGGCTGATCTCATGTACTTCGACAGCGACGTGCGCAGGAGTCTACACTCAAAATCAAGTTGTCGCCGCTCCGGTCACCCTCAGTCGACGGCACCTCGCCTCTACAACACAAGTCCGAGCGGTCATCGTTAACAGTGGAAACGCGAACGCCTGCACTGGAGAGGGCGGTGACCGAGATGCTTTGCTCATGGCAAACAGCGTTGTCGATCAACTCTTGGAATCATCAACCTCATTGAGCGCTGCCCACATTCAAGTGGCGAGCACAGGGGTGATCGGGGCCCCCCTCCCCATCAAGAAGCTGACCGATGCTATACCCATGGTTGTTTCATCGCTCGAATCATCAGGCTTGAAGCGTTTCGCTACCGCCATTATGACCACTGATAATCGGCCAAAGAGCAGAGCGCTCAAACTTAATCTAAAAGGAGTGAAGGGGGCTGGAGAGACCACTGAGGTTATGATCGCTGGATGCTCAAAAGGAGCGGGGATGATTCACCCTAATATGGCGACGATGCTCTCTTATCTCTGCACCGATGCCAAAGTCGCTGCAGATGACTTACAAAAGCTCTGGGTTGAAGTCTGTGACCACAGCTTTAACGCCATTACTATCGATGGTGATACGAGCACTAATGACACTGCTCTCATCCTAGCGAGCGGTGAGTCGAGTCCATTGGAGGGAAGTCCACTTCAAGATGAAGCGCTTTCTCTGTTTATTGAGGCGACTCGGGCTCTCGCGACAGCCTTAGCGGTAGATATTCTTCGTGATGGTGAAGGGGTAGAGCACGTCGCTCACCTCACTGTTCGCGGCGCCCGCACTTCAACGGAGGCGCGACAAGTGGCTGAGACTATAGCTTTAAGCCCTTTAGTGAAGACCGCTATGAACGGTGAAGACCCAAATTGGGGCAGAATCATCGCTGCGGTCGGTCGATCAGGAGTTGAGGTTGATCCCTCAGTGATCACTCTGTGTATCGGGGGAGAAAAGATCTATGATCGTGGGCAGTGGTGCGGTTTAGAGGCTGAAGAAGTCGCTCATCAGGCAATGTGCGGCGCTGAATATCCGATCGAGGTTGACTTGAGCCTCGGGGTCAGCGACTGTACATTATATACTACTGATCTCAGCGCTCAATATGTGAGGATAAACGCCGATTATCGGAGCTGAGAGGCTCGCAGAGAGCGGTTTTGAGTACACGACTCATCACCGTGTCACTTCGAGAGCAGCGGGGGAGAGATTATGGGAACACAGGATCAAAGATTGACTAAAGATGAGCTAGACTCACCTTCACTGAGCCAAGAGCTTGTGAGTCTTCAGCTCCTCTCTGGCAGAGCGTTACGAGGAACCTGGCTACGGCCTCACCCCTCTCGGCCAACATGGGTCTACATCGAAGACGCTGTTCTCCTCTACAATGAGCAGGGTGAGATCTTATCTCTCATCGAGGTCGAGAATTGGTTGAGACAATACCCTTCTCTGAGCCTCCCGTCTGTCCATCGACCGGGAGCCGTTTGGTTGCCGGGCTTTGTGGACACTCACGTGCACTACCCTCAGACAAATATCATTGGAAGCGCTTCTGGGCCTCTGCTCGACTGGTTAGAGACATCAGTCTTTCCCGAAGAGTCCAAGTTCGCTCATGATCAGTATGCACAGCTCGTCGCCGATCGATTCACTGACTCCTTACTGAGGAATGGGACCACCTGCGCTGCAGTCTTCTCTAGCAGTCATGTGAGCGCGACAGATCTACTGTTTAAGACATTCGCCGCCACTGGTCTGAGCGGTGAAATCGGCTTAACCTTGATGGATCGAGGCGCGCCAGCGGCGGTTCTCTGTGAAGCGAGTGAGGCTCTCGCTGGCTCGGAGAGACTCATCGAGTCATGGCATGGTTACGATGAGGGTCGACTAGGCTTCTGCGTGACCCCACGCTTCGGGTTGAGCTGTACACCGGAGTTACTCCGAGGCGCAGGTCGGCTCGCACAAGACCACCAACTGATGGTTCAGACCCACATCTCTGAGAACCGAGCGGAGCTGGTCGCTACGTCTGAGGCCTTCCCTACAGCCAAGGATTATCTCGGCGTCTATGAAGACCTCGGCCTACTCCATGAGCGTAGCCTCTTCGCTCACTGTATCTGGCTCAGCGAGGATGAATGGAGACGCTTCCAAGCAGCCGAGGCTGCCGTCGCTCACTGCCCTGACAGTAATTTCTTTTTAGGGAGTGGTCAAATGCCGCTCTCAGAGGTTCGCTCTCGGGAAGTCCGTATGGGACTAGGATCTGATGTAGGCGCAGGGAGGAGCTTCTCCATGCGCAAGGCCTGCGCTCGTGCTTATGACGCTAGCCGGATCACCGAGAGCGCGGTCACTCCTCAAGAGCTGTTGTGGTATGCGACCCGCGGAGGGGCGATAGCGCTTCATCGTCCACGACTCGGCGCTTTAGAGCCTGGCTCTTTTGCTGATGTCGTCGCCATCACTCCACCACCGGCCATTGGGCAAGAGGACTTGTCGCTGGGTGAGCGTGGGCTCGATACTTTAATCTCTCAGCTGATCTTCTGTGAGGATTGGCAAGGGACCGAAGAGGTAATCTGTCGAGGAATCTCTCGCTGGGAACGAGACGAGTGAGCCGAGGTCAAAGGCGACCATGAGGAAGCGGTCAAAGGCGACCATAAGGGAGCGGTCAAAGAAGACTATCAACGGACGAGCTCTATCTCAGAATAAAGGTCCATATTCAATATTGGCGATCGCCATCATTTGTTTAATGATGACTCTATATTACATTCACCAACGCTCTCCTCTATTTGATATTTCGTCAGAGGGGGAGCGCTCTATGTGGGCTGCTTGGCCGGACAATACACCCGTTTATGAACTCTCTCACTATTCGATAGACGCTGAGGGTCGATCTCATGAGTCACCAATCGGGACAATGAGAGTGATCATCGAGAGTGATCAGATCACTCAACAGCTTTTAATGAGAGTAAAGACGACCGATAGAGAGACTCTATTGCAGACTGAACTGCGTTTACGTATCAACGATAGTGAAGATCGGTCGGAGAGCCCATCGAAAGTAGAGAGTGAAAAGGCGAGAACACTCATCGAGTCTATTAAGTCACGAGGACAGTATAGGGTGGCTTGGCGTGAGTTGACTCAGGAGAGGCGCAGCTGGTGGCGTCCACATCAAGCTCAGATGAGCAGCGGGGGGGGGTGAAGTGTACTCTCAAGTGATTTCAGAGACCGATAAGACTAATAAGAAAACATCGAGAGTGAGGTGGTGCGCTCGATGGTCTACACCTCACATAGAGCGTCTCACACCTGATGACAGAATTGAGGATTTACAGACGCTTAGCTCTCCGCTTAGCTCTCCGCTTAACTCACAGTCTCTTCTTCAAGTGCCAAGTCCTCAATGCTCTGATCACTTAACTCTCCCTAGAGGCTTATGGCTGTGGATGATCTCCTTCCGCTCAGGGTCGCGCCCACTGAGCCTACTTCATGAGAAGAGCGGACTGCAGGCAGGAGAAGTCACCCTCAGTGAGTTAAGAGATCATGAGGAGTCTCGCACTGATGTCGATCATACTCACCTCGAACGATCTTGGCGGCAGACCCCAGAGATTAAAGATGATACTCACACTAAGAGCCACACTGAGAGCCACACTGAGAGCCATCGCGATGTTATCTATCGCTTGCAATGGGAGCAAGACACCCTCTTAAGATGGACCGAAGAGAGAGGAGGGCGGCCGATATGGGGGGCACAACGAAAACCTTGGTCAGGGACTAGTCAATCGATTGACCAGAGCTCATGGGAGAACCTCAAATATGTCAATATCAAAGGGCTCAGAGAGTGGTCTAGAGTTCGTTGGGTCAGCTTAGACCTTAGCGCACCTCTGAGACCGCTCAGCTCGCCGAACATCGTTATCTACGATAATCCTAGCTCGTCGAAACATCGATTTCATGTCTTACTGAGACGAGATCAGACCGACCCTCTGGTGACTGCTCCCATGGTGTCTCTCGATTCGTCACAAAAAGCAGTGAGAGATTCAGCGAACGTTGAACTCTCTTTTACCGTTTTTCAAGGTATAACATCATCACTCATAGCCTCTTTACCCCCCTCTGAGCAGGCGCTCACTGAGCTACCTCTAAGAATAATCATAGAGCATATCCTAGCGTGGATAAGAACGAACCTTACCTATGAGTTGAGCGGTGGTACACCTTCAGTCAATGTCACCCTTGAGCGAGGCTCTGGAGACTGTAACGAGTTGAGTCAAGTCTTTGTGAAGTTGATCAGTTACTTTGGTGTAGAGGCGAAGATGGTCTTCGGGATCAAGCACCAGAGTCATGAAAGGTGGTCTTATCACTCATGGGTAAAGATCAGCGCGGGTGACCGCTGGGTAGACGTGGACCCAACTCACGGTGACATTAAGCGGTCGCTTGGATATATCCCTTTCGCTAGCGGAGATATAGAGCAACAGGCACATCTTGAGTCGATCATTGGTCGTGTTTATGGAGAAGTCCTTCAATGGTCGAGGGGCCAATGATTAACGATCGAGAAAAGTGAATCTTCTTCTCACTTGAGTCCTCTGTAGTAAGTCTATTGCCGCATCGTTTCTCGCTGCATCGTCTCTCGGTAAGTAGTCTCTAGAGATTAGAAGACTAGTGATGTATGTGTCTGATGTACTTGTCTGACGCTGTGTTTGCTCATCGGGCTTGCCAAAATAAGAGAGATGAGGCTTTTTGGTCAGATCTAAACAAAGAGCCTAAGATGAAGTGAGTCTTAACTGAAAGAGTCTTAACTGAAAGAGTCTTATCTAAAAGAGCCTTAACTAAACGAGTCTAAACCGAAGATCAAAAGGAGCGCCTGTGCGTGACATACCCTCCGCAAAAAACCTCGCCTTACCGGCGTTTATCGTAGTCTCTATCTTTATCTCTCAGTGGATGAGATCGGTAGAGTCTATTCCTACCTGGAGTTATGGCGGTCAGATCATGGGGACCTCATTCTCGGTGAAGGCTGTTCACCCAACAGAGGTAAAGCTAGAGCTGATCAGTGAGGCTCTAGAGGCGGTTAATGAGCGCATGTCTACCTATCTGCCTAATTCTGAGTTGAGCGCTATAAATAAATATCGAGGGGAGTCAGCGATGGCGATCTCTCCTGAGCTACGCACAGTTCTCAACGCTGCTAAGACCGTCACCGCTGACAGTAAAGGTCACTTTGATGTCACGGTAGGCCCCATAGTTAATGCCTGGGGATTTGGACCTAATAAAGAGCGCCTCACTCCTAGCGCAGCTCAACTCATTGAGCTCAAAGAGCTTGTCGGAGACCAAAAGTGGAGCCTTGATTCGCGGGGGATCACCAAGGTTAAGCCACAGGTATATATTGATCTGTCAGCGATCGCTAAGGGATATGCGGTCGACAGAGTTGCCGCTGCGCTAGACCAAGCTCATGTCGCTCATTATTGGGTGGAAGTCGGAGGAGAGGTGCGAGTTAAAGGTCGCAATGGTGAGGGTAAGCTGTGGCGCGTAGGGATTGAGCGACCCGCAGTTGAAGGTAATAGGCGAGTCGCTAAGATCATCCGTTTAAAGGAGATGAGCGTCGCGACCTCCGGAGACTATCGGAACCGATATGAAGACGCTAATGGGGTTATTCGTTCCCATACTATTAATCCCAAGACCGGAGAGCCGGTGAAGCACCTACTCGCCTCAGTCAGCGTATTGCACTCTGAGTGTATGCTCGCCGATGCGTGGGCGACCGCTCTTAATGTCATGGGGTCAGAGAGAGGTCTCGCTCTCGCTGATCAGTTGAAGTTAGCGGCTTTATTTATCGTCCGCGAGGGAGTCAGTGAAGAGATGGGAGAGCTCGATGGCCCGGAGACCACATATAAAATAATAGAGAGCGCTGCGCTGAGTGATTATTTAAAGAAGACCAGTCAAGCGGATTGATCTCTTTATCAGCTTGAGATGTCTTCAATACTCTTGGGAGGTGAAGGGAAGGTGAAGTTATGACCCTCTCGCCACTCAAAGTATTGTGTCAATATATGCTTCGTTGATCTCGACAGTTGGTCATACTTGCTGAGATCTCGGCACTCATAGATCGGTAAGAGCCACAGGTCCTCAACGTCGTCTCTTGGCTCAAAGTCGCTCCCCTCTGTCTGTATCAAAAAGACAAGATGTTGAGTGTATTGTGACTCATGGTCAAAGAGCTTAATAATGGCTTCAGTATGGAGAGTCGTCTCCTCATTGACCTCTCTTATCGCCGCCACAATCGGTGGCTCTCCCCGATCGATCCCCCCGCCTGGGATCATGTCATAGTGATCCCCTCTCTGCTTGGAGATGAGCACGCAACGGACCCCTTGAGGGTCGATTATCTCGATGATACAGCTCGCTCTTCTCTTCTTTTTTTTCTTCTTCGCCCCTGAATATTGTTTCTGCATCACAATCCTCCTCTCAAAGGCATGGGTTCGTTGAAGAGTCATCATACCCTAAGACTTATAAACACTGTCAACATGCTCTTCGCCGGGAGAGTAAACAGTCTATGAACCGATCACTGATGAATATGATCTGCTAAAAGGGTGAGCAGAGGCCTCGAGTTTCTCTCTGCATCCTATACAACGACGTAGGTCGAAGAGGGCGAGAATGAGGGTCTTGAGTCGCGATTTCACGAGCTTTCTCTACACGATCAATGATCTGTCTCCACGTCCCTCCACGCTCTTCATAAAGGGTACGCTCCGTTAATTGACCCCATGAGAGATCTGCCTCATATAGGTATAAGGGAGAGTGAAAAGCGATAAGGTACCTCGACTCACACCTCAGAAACTTGAGCTCTGCGCTCCCTCTCTCACTGTGGGAGCTGAGATAGGCAAGAGCTGAGTCCACTTCACCGAGTTGAGCTAAAGCCCTGCCCATATAAACGTCACTAAAGGGTCTGATTTGCTGCGTCTCTTCGTGATCTCTCATCTCTGGGTCATCAAGATAGGTCTGACATCTCTCTAGGTACTCTAATGAGGCCTGAGCTTCCCCTAACACCCCCAGGAGTCGGCCATGTTCACAGAGCGCGCGAGCTCTCTCATCAAAGGGGGCTTCCTCACTCTGTAGAGTCCGATAGAGAGCATGCTCACTCAGCGCTTGCGCTCGTTGGTGTTCACCCCTCGCTAATAAAAATCGGGCAAATGTTCGCCATAAGTAGCTCATGTAGACCGGTTGGTGCATCAAGGTATCACTGTGTGGAGATAAATCTAAAAAATCACAGCCGGGCTCTCGCTCGGAGATCGCAGTGAGCTGTTCCTTGACCCACCCCTCTAAACGCTCGGTATGACCCTCCATGACGTGAGCATTTAACTCGAAGCAGAGGTCTAGTATTCGCTCCGCAGGGTCATGCCCTTGATCTTTACAGAGCAGAGCCTTGATGTCGCTCGGCAGAGAAGACCAAAGCCCTAAATGAGCAGCGAGGGCTCGGGTATTTACATAAAAAATTCGTCGATCATCACCAATGATTCGACCCTCTAGTCGACCTGTCTGTAGAGCATTGATGACTTCGTAGAGGAGTTGATGTCGATCAGAGAGGTCCAATGAGGAGTGATCATCAAGGTCTCGCTCCAAGGAAGAGAGCGTTCTTTGCTGTCTGAAGTGCCGTTCGTACCACTCAAAGATAGGCTCACGTCCTTGGGCAGAAAACAGCTCAAGCCCCCGCTGATGACAACACTCTCTCTTAATTTGGAGTTCAATATCATCACAAGAGAAGATGTGGTCATCTTTTAGATGTCCGGTGATCACGCGCAGGATGGAGTCGCTTCGCGCGCTGAGAAGAGACCGAACAGCCACATAGAGCGCCCCTCCAAAGCTCTCCCCTCGAAGTTTGAGCGCTGGTCGATGAAGACCTGGATGAGATCGCCACTGATCTACCTCTATAGGAGGGAGAACGCTTAAGCTCAGCTCTGATGATAAGATCTCCGACCGCTCATCGCTTAACGCTCGCTCTATCGGAGTCCGCAGCGCTGGGGGTAGAGCGTCACTCGAGCCCCCCAATGAGAACCTAAGCTCTATGATCACAGCATACCCTCGGCGAGTGATCACCGGAAAAGCTGACCAACCGACAGGTAGCACTAATGGTCTAGGCTTAATAAGCTCCCCAAGAGATAACTTTAGGCGACGTTGAGCGCTTGGAGAGGCCTCAGCGTATCGACGTCTCGCGAGCTCTAGATCATGTGAATCGAGCGCACCTAAAGTCTGCTGCATCTCGTCGGAGAGCTGTTGGGGACTCATCCTGATGCTATGATCTACGCCCTCACCCACGCTAAACTCCTACATTACGACTGTAAAAGTCTTAATTAGCTCACCATTCGCATAAAGCTCGAGAGGCGTCTCATTCACCTGACCCACGAGGGGAACGATCAAGCTCTGATCATCGAGCGCTTCATAGCGCTGCTCACCTGCTCTGACCTGTAACGTGACAGCTCGCTCGCTATGGATCACTAAGTCGCTTCGATCATTGTAATGCTCGAGAAGGTAGACGATATTTATCCCATCAAAGATCATCGTCCCTAACTCTTGGACACTTGGCAAGGGTTCATCAATGCTCTCAGAGGCATAGGCGATGGGAGGAATGACGTCACTGAGTGAGGGGAGCGCAAAACTTGATCGAAGAGAGTTGAGCAGTATCATTAATTTTGAGCTGATGGCCGACTCTGCAGTCTGTGACTCTGCAGTCTGTGACTCTGCAGTCTCATCATTTAAGAAATCGAGTCGAGATTCAGAAGAGGCGACCACCCACCAAAGCTCACCGAGGCCTCCACTCGGCCGATGAGTCTCGATAAAATAGCTGGCGGACTCACTGATAGTCGCTACCGCTTTAATATGTGAGAGGACCATGAAATAAATGTCATTGAGGAGTAAATCAGCGAGCTCTACATCCGCGAGGGTTAACCCTGATATCACCTCATCAAGACCAACTAAATGATCTAACAATATTCGCGGTTCGAGTGGTGTCTCAGTGAGACTCGCTTCTAAATTTTTTAATATCGCGTCTACATCGAGCTCGAGAGTGAGCTCGCTCTGCCACGCAGGCATGGCCTCCAATGTGGTAGAAGAACGCACAATCTCAGCGCCTAGCGCTGATTGAAACGTGCTGAGTGATCCGTGAGTGAGATCTTCGTCTAGAGGTAGCTTACCACTGGCGTGAAGACGCATGGCTGTCGCTAAACGATTGACGAAGCTCACAACCTGTTGAGTCTCAGGTGCCTCGGTCTGCTGTCGCTCTTCGAGTCGCTCTCTTTGCTGCTTAAGGTCCTCAAACAACGACGACTTTGTCCATATTTGATTGTTTAAGTGTCCCATTACGGTTTCCCCTTCACTGATTGATCAGCTACGCGGTTCTCCACGTTATCTATTTGAAAGAGCGTTTTCAAGGTCTCTTTCGCCCTACTATGAGCCTTCTGATGGGCGATCAGTTTACGTTTAATGAGCAATGAGTTGACCTCTGCAGGTATTAATATTTGAATCGCTCTCTTCTCCTGATCTGTCTCTTGCAGGCTGAGCCTCAAATCCTTAAGCGCGAGGGGGGTTTTAATGGATTCTAGCAGGTGAGTGTTATTGATTTGCAGCTGATCACACATAGTGTTCAACTCTTCCCAATAATGAATCACAAAGGATGATCTTACAGTGGGAGTGAGTCTCTTGATCTCCTTCATCATAAGCTCTGCTTGATACCGATATTCATCTTGATCGGCGTAGCTCCTTTCAATGTCTGTCTCTGCATCTACTACCCCATCATAGACGCTAGCCATATCTGAGTCTCCCGACTCATTGGTCTTCATTTGAGACTCAAGAGTGGAGGTTTTGAGCGGCTTCAAGATCTTCCTCGCTGAATCGATGACTCGATAGTAGATCTGGGTCTTGAGATAGCTCATGGTCTCAGCTCTCTCCAGATAAGCTCTCCCTTCATCCCTGAGGAAATATTCATACACATCATGGCAGATGTCCTGAATGAGATCTTCGGGATGATGTTTGAGAGATTTGAAAGTGACGATACGGATAAGATTGATAAAGGCTTCATACTGATCGACAGAGGGGATCTGGCTCAATGGGACTCCAAATGGGTAAGGGGGATATTCGACGAGAATACACGATACGACACGATACGATACGATACGACACACACGACACGACACGACACGACACGAGGCAACACGACACGAGACTAAAACAGCAGAATAAATACCTGTATTCCTGTAAATATATAATTTTACATCTATGCTTGGGGACGTAGATGTTGAGAGATCTAGATATCAAGGAGCACAGGTGTTAACAGGCATAGGTGTTAACAGGCATAGGTGTTAACAGGCACAGGTGTTAACAGATGAATAATGACTGCTCTTAGTTAACGGTTAAACAGAGCGAGAAGAGACATTTTATTTTTATGTATCACGAGCGACCATAAACACCGTTAAGAGAGTGTACTTTGAAGGTAGAGCATTCACATCTTGGATAGAGCGTGCGCCTCATAGGTAGAGTATGCGCCTCATGCATACGGAGAACTTAATAGATATTATATGGGAGTATAGCGATGAGTTGGTTTGAAACACTATTTGGTAGCGAGGAACCTGAAGACCCTCGTCAAGTGTATGAGATGCTAAGCCTCGTTGAAAAAGAGGGGACTTTTCAACTCATCTCTCGTGCTAATGAGAGGGCTGTTCAGGCTGGCGCTCTCGACCTAGACTCACTAGAGAGCGTCAGAGCGAGGTTTGATCAGATCCATCCTATGGCTCAGACACAAGTGGAGGAGTGCATCGCAGATGTACAATCACTCCACCTCGACTCACAGAACGCAGGCGCGCTCTTTCAAGTCGCTTCACAGGTTAATTTATTAGAGATGGCCTCTCCCAGCGCGACCCCTGCCGATGGAGTGACGATCTATCAATTCGACCGAACTCAAGGACCTGCTTGCGCGATCGCGGCTGGAGGTGGAACGGTCTATAGAAACTATTTCCATGTCCACTCAGACGGGTACAGAGGTCAACTCGAACATCAAATAAACACGCTCTCTGATCTCCATGACGCCCTCCTAGTCTTAGAGTCCACTGATCCTCAAACGACTCAGAGTGCTGACTTGTGGTCAACACACAATGGATACGTCCTGCCTAGTGAAGATCAGTTAAAGCGCATTCAGGCACTCTTTGAGGAGATGTCTGTTAACGAGAGAGATCGACTGATGGGGCGGTGTAAGATCGGTCTGCATTGGGAGACTGAGGTCACTCTGCAGAGCGCAGGACACCTCGTGAATCAAGCCTATTGTTCCGCTTTACCTATCGGGTACAGTCGTTCTCCAGCGACGCTATGGGAACCGCTCGCTAGACTTGTACTCGATGCGGCCTACGAGCAGGTGTTAAAGTCAGCAGCAATTCATCACGCTGAGGGAGGAAACGCCAAAGTATATCTGACTAAGATCGGCGGTGGTGTATTTATGAACCCTGAAGGGTGGATCTATGAGTCCATTAAGCGCGCATTGACAATGGTGAGACACAGCGGGCTTGAGGTGAAGATGGTGAGCTATGGTCGCTCACAGAGGTTGACTGATGAACTAGTCTCTTGGTGGAGCACAATGACATAAGCGGATGAGGTTCAAAGTCACTAAGAGCTTTGAGATCAGTCATCAAATAGGAGCGGGATCGAGTCACTCCGAAATAGTGTCTCTAGCTCACTTGCTCGATGAGCATAGCTGAGCTAACCTAAGGCGCTTATAAAGGAGGCTTAATGTTTGATAAGGTACTAATCATTAATCGGGGAGAGATCGCTCTTCGGGTGATCCATGCGTGTAAGAAACTCGGGATCACTTCAGTCGCCGCTTTTTCGGAGGCGGACGCTGACTCGCCTCACTTAGATGAGGCTGATGAGCGAGTGTGCATTGGTCCAGGGCCGAGCGCTAAATCTTATCTCAATCAAGACGTGATCCTACAAGCTGCCGAAGAGTATCAATGCCAAGCGATTCATCCTGGCTATGGCTTTCTCTCGGAAAATGCTCTCTTCGCTACTCGTTGCGCGGCCCAAAAGTTCACTTTTATTGGACCTTCACCGAGCTCTCTGCGGCTTATGGGTGATAAGGCAAGCGCACGAGAGACGATGTCTCGACGAGGAGTAATCGGTGTTCCGGGGAGTCAAGGGATCCTCTCCACTGTCGAGGAGGCGCTCCTCACCGCAGAAGAGGTCGCATACCCTGTTTTATTGAAAGCGACAGCGGGCGGAGGGGGCAAGGGGATGAGGATCTGCCGCAATGCCGATGAGCTCCCTAGAGCCTTTGAGCAAGCGAGTATGGAGGCTCGCTCCGCGTTTGGAGATGCGGGGCTGTATATGGAGCGCTTCGTCGAAGGGGGTCGGCATATCGAGTTCCAAGTGCTCGGTGATCGTTATGGTCAGGTGATTCACCTCGGCGAACGAGAGTGCTCAACTCAAAGAAATAATCAGAAGGTGATCGAAGAAGCGCCTAGTCCGGGCGTGAGTGAAGAGCAACGAAGAGAGCTCGGCGCTCGTATCTGCGCGTTACTGTCAGAGATCGGCTATGTCGGCGCGGGGACAATAGAGCTGCTCCGCGCACCGACCGGTGAACTCTTCTTTATGGAGATGAACACACGTCTTCAAGTAGAGCATCCAGTCACCGAGATGGTCACCGGTATCGATTTGGTGGAATGGCAGATCAGATTAGCTGCAGGTGAACGACTCTCCCTACGCCAAGAAGATATACACATGAGTGGCCACTCTATTGAGTGTCGACTTAACGCTGAGGACCCTTTACAAAACTTCCGCCCGGCGCCGGGAGAGGTGAGCTCATTTATATTTCCGGAAGAATGGAGATATAACCTCAGCGGTCCGGTACGCGTCGATACACATGTTCGCTCTGGCTACAAGGTCCCCCCGCTCTACGACTCGATGCTCGGTAAGCTGATCGTACATGGTCAAAGCAGGGAAGAGGCGATTTCAGCGGCGATAGAGGCGTTGGGTATGTTCCACATTGAGGGTGTACCCAACACCGTTGAGCTCCATAAGTACCTGCTCCACTCTGCTGCATTTAGGTCAGGACAGTACTCTACGCCTCAAATGAGCCAAGTTATGGCCTCATTTATGGCAGAAAATACCTCGGGTACAGATAAGGGAGAGAGCTAATGGCGAAGCTAAAAATGAAGCCGATTGGGGGCGCGATCAATCATGATGACGCCTTCGAGTCAAATAAGCAGGGCATTCATAAGCTGAATAATCGTATTAAAGGTATACGAGAGCGGTGTTATGCAGGTTGGGGTCCCAAGTATCAAGAGAGAGTACATACTAAAGGTAAGATGACGACTTGGGAGAGAATAGAGGCGCTCAAAGACTTTGACTCCACAGTGTACCCTGTAGGTACTTTTGTGAATGAGGGGCTAGTCTTTGAGGGGGGAAAAGAGAGCCCTTCAGCGGGCGTCATTACCGCCTTTGTTAAGGTACATGATCGCTGGACAGTGGTGATCGCTAACGATAACACGGTCGCGAGTGGCTCCTGGTGGCCGATGACCCCGGAGAAGATTCAACGCGCTCAAGAGATCGCTCTGCGGCTGAAAACCCCAGTCATCTATCTAGTGGACTGCTCTGGGTTATTTTTGCCTGAGCAGGGGAGGTCATTTCCAGGGAAGAGAGGGGCAGGTCACATCTTTAAGATGAATAGCCTGTTAAGCGACGCGGGGGTGCCTCAGCTCTCTGGGGTCTTTGGTGATTGTATCGCTGGTGGCGGCTATATGCCCTTAATCAGCGATAAAGTGATCATGACCGAACAAGCTTATATGGTCATCGCTGGCGCAGCGCTCATACAAGGAGCAAAGAGTCAGAAGATCACCTCCTTGAGCATTGGAGGACCGAATGTCCACGTTCATTTAAGCCATTGTGCTGATGATCGAGCGCCTAATGATGAAGTGTGCCTGAGTATGTTGAGAGCGGAGGTCTCCCTCCTCAGCAGCAGCGCTGCTCCTTACTATCGTTTTGGTGCGGAGCCCTCTCCGCCGCTCTTCGATACTCATGAGCTAGAGGGCTTAATGCCGGTCAGCCATGGTGATCGTTATTCGATTCAAGAAGTCATCGCTCGGTTGGTAGATGACTCTCTCTTTTGGGAGCTAGGCGCAGAGACCGGTCCTGAGTTAGTGACCGGGGTCGCGAGGATTCAAGGCCTTTATGTTGGGGTCATCGCTAATAATCAAGACTTAGTGAAGCATCCAAGCATCCCGGGAAGAAAGCGACCGGGAGGAATTCTATATAAAGAGAGCATCGCCAAAGCGGCGAGCTTCAGCCGCGCTTGCAATGATGATGGACTCCCCATCATTTGGTTACAAGACATCTCAGGGTTTGATATCGGTGTAGAGGCGGAGCGTCAAGGTCTGCTCGGATATGGATCAAGTTTGATCTACAGCAACAGTACTCACAGTACACCCATGATCACTGTCTTGCTCCGCAAAGCCTCTGGCGCAGGCTACTATGCTATGGCTGGACACCCCTATGATCCGGTATTACAGCTCTCTACTCCGCTGACCCGACAGGCGGTTATGGAGGGAAAGACGCTCGCTATAGGCGCCTTTAATACTAAACTAGATGATCAGTTTAGAATCGCTACCGATGATCCGGGGGAGAGAGCTAAAATAGAGGCGGGGATGAGCGCGGTAGAGGCTAAAATAGAGGCCGATATGGACCCAGTGAAGGCCGCTTCACAGATGGACACCGATGAAGTCGTCTATCTCAGTGAGCTGCGTGGTTATTTAGGCTGTGTCACCGAGATGTGTTATCAAGCGAGCGGTGCTCGTCGGATCAAGAATCCTCGTATTTGGAGCATGCATGATCTAGAGGTGATGTGGGGGAGCGGCCCCGCAGCAGAGAATGAAGTGAAGCAGCAGGAGATCGCCAAAGAGGTTGCAGAGCTTCCTCCTGAGCTTGTTGGCCTCGCTACCCTTGAAGCGCCGATCGATGGGACGTTGTATTATGCGCCCAGTCCAGATGATCCACCGTTTGTCTCCGAGGGGAAAACCGTTCGCCCTGGTGACGTCGTGGCTCTTATAGAGGTGATGAAGTTCTTTTATGAAATAAAACATGAGGGAGATCGACCACTCATCGCTGCTCAACGAGGCTCTGCTGACAACCAACCTATCGAAGCTGGCGCCGTAATTTGGTATTGGCACACAGAGAATGAGTCCTCTGTGGACGCGGGTGAGTAAATATGAGTGATCATTCGCCAGAAGACCTCTCCACCGATACAGAAACTCAAGGGGAACACTCCTCTTTAGAGAGCCGTATTAATGTGTATGGCCTCTCTGAGCCTGACCTCCGTGCTCAGCTGATAGAGTTAGGAGAGCCTAAGTTTAGGGCGAAACAAGTCTCTGAATGGGTCTATCAAACGGGGGTCACCTCATTCTCTGAGATGAGTAATCTCCCTAAGAATCTCAGGGACAGGCTCTCTCAAATATACTGCTTTGGACACTTAGAGATCGCCGTCTCTCAGGTCTCTGATGATGGTACAGAAAAAAGACTTTATCGACTCCCTGATGGTCAGATGATCGAGTCAGTGCTCATGCCCTACCGAGATGGGAGACGTACCGCTTGTATCTCTTCACAGGCGGGATGTGCGATGGGGTGTAGCTTCTGTGCTACTGGACAAATGGGGTTCGCTAGACACTTAAGCGCTGAGGAGATCTTTGAACAAGCGCAGACTTTCTCAAAGGAGCTCCAACAGCGTGATGAGCGACTCTCAAATATTGTCTTTATGGGGATGGGCGAGCCTTTTCACAACTATGACCAATTGATCAAGGCGATTCACATGATCAAAGACCGACTGGGGATCGGCGCTCGTAAGATGACGGTGAGCACCGTAGGATTAGTCCCTAAGATTAAACGCTTCGCCCAAGAGGGCTTACAGGTGAAGTTAGCGATCTCTCTGCACGCTACTAGAGATGAAGACCGAAGCGCTATCATGCCAGTGAATAAGAAATACCCCATACTGTCACTAATTGAGGCCTGTCATGAGTTTGTGGCGGCGACTCGACGTCGGGTCACTTTTGAATGGGCTCTGATCCAAGGAGAGAATGACAGCGCAGCAGAGGCGACTCGTCTCGCCCAGCTCCTCAAGGGATTACTCTGTCATGTCAACGTAATCCCTCTTAACCCCACCGCCGGTTATGAGGGAGCGCCGAGTGACTCAAGTAGAGTAAATCACTTCGTCGAAACCTTAGAGAAGAGCGGAGTCCCCGCGACCATTCGTGTCCGTCGAGGGATCGATATTGACGCCGGTTGTGGTCAACTAAAGTCAGAGGTTGAACGCAAAAAGCAGGCTCAGAAAAAGGAGAGTGAACTCATCCAAATTCGCTGAAATACTCTATTTTTCAGAGGAGTCCTCAGAGGAGTCCTCAGAGGGATTTTCAGGGGAATCTTCAGAAGCACAGCTTAGAACACCATGATAGAGATCGCCTTCCGGAGTGAGGAGAGCGTATCGACTGCCAGAAGCGGTCCATACATCGGCGATATTCGGATGAAAGCCTTCTCCTCCTATCGACTGAAGGTTGATAACGCTCAGCCCATCTTCATCGGCTAGAAGGTCAAGGGCGAGGGCGCCTCGCCCATCGACCCAGGCGATCGCTGTATAAGGGTCAACCCAATGCACCCATCTCACCGCTCCTCCTAGATCTACAGTCATCTGGCGCTGTAAGCCTCCCTCAGCGCTCACCTGCGAGATGCTGACACCTAGTCCATATTCAGCGCTAATCACCTTGTCTTCGATAAGATCTAGATGTGAAGTTCGCCCTGCAGTAGAGAGCTCTTGGGGTGGAGTGATAAGTCGACGCGAAGGGTTGAGAGTTCCGAGACCGGCATCTTCTCTCTTGGCGAAGAGGCTTAAGCCTGCATAGCCATCAGCGACGACGATAAAGCTCCTCGCTGCGCAGGCAGCGATCGCCCTGCCTGGCGTATTAAAGCGGGCATTAGCCTGTGCCGGTTGTCCCATTTCTTCGTCGCTCTCGGCGATGGATTCACTGAGCTCTAGCCGCTCGAGGCCCTTATCATAAACGCTCGCCCATGCCTCTTCTCCATCGACAATGATGGCCTGCACAGGCGCCGCGACCTTAAAGTATTTCCCTGATTGAGGAGAATCTCCAAAGCTACCCCACCATAGATCTCGTCGCTGGTCCCCAGCGGAAATCCACACTTTACCCTCAAGCGTGTTGACCGCTCTTAATGAGAGAGGCTCACGTGTCTCAGTAGGCTCTTCATCAGGATTAAAAGAAGGGGTAAAACTCACTCTCTCTAAAGCAGGAACCCACTGATTTTCGGGAGACCATGTCGCGTCTTCATAGGCCTTCTGCTCTGCGGATGTAGACTCAGAGTTCAAGGTTGGCTCGCTGAGCGACCAATTTAAAAGTGTATTTCCTTGTCCAAGAGTTTGTGCCCCCTTGAGCTCTGAGGCCACCTCTCCAACAATCGCCAGCAAAAGGTCGCCCTCCATTGAGATTGATACAAGCGATTCGTCAAGTGAAATGGACTCTAAGCTGAGCGTTGGGACTCGATCTCTGATCGGGATACACTGCCCCTCTAAACACTCGGATTTAACGCACCTCCATCGAGGACAATCGCTATTCTCAAGGCAAGCGCCCACAGTCTCGAGAGGCGCTGTCGCCTCAACCATAGGTTTCTCTGGCTCAGCGAAGATATTCACCTCCTCACAAGCGATCTCCGAGAACGAGAGAGCCATGATCAAGGTCATAACAAATCGCGATGATTTCACCAGTCGGCGCGAGCGCTTTACCGCTTGATCCATCATTATTGAGAGATGCTGCCTCATATGTACCACTACGCTTGGCATGAATAAACCTTAGGAGAATGAACTGAAATTTGGTCTTCGCTTCTCGAAGAACGCTTGCAGAGCCTCTGCGGTCTCTGGTGAGCTAAGACGATCGATGAAGATCTCTCCCTCATTGGTCATGACGTGTTCAAGTTGACCTTGAGTCGTTTGTTTCAAGAGGTTCTTAGTCTGCCTCAATGCCGCCGGCGGTAAAGTGGCTAATCTGTGAGCGACCCCATAAACCGTCTCTAATAGTAGTTCCTCGGCGGTATAATCATTAATGATCCCTAGCTCTTTAGCTCTTATCGAGTCAAATGGCTCGCCGAGCATGAGCAGCTCTGCAGCTCGACGATGACCCACCTTCTGCGGTAATAACCAGCTCGCTCCCGCTTCAGGGACTAGGCCGAGTTGGATAAAGGGCATATGAAAGCGCGCCTTCTCTGTAGCATAGACGAAATCACAATGGAGAAGCATCGTAGTTCCAATGCCTACCGCTACTCCATTGACCGCGGCGATCAAAGGTTTAGGGAAGGTAGAGAGCTCTCTCAAGAAACGAAATACCGGAGTGTTGGTAGAGGTCGGTGGAGAGGTCATAAAGTCTTTAAGATCATTGCCAGCGGTGAAAGCATCTCCCTGACCTGTGATCACTACCGTCCTCACCTCTGAACGATCAGCCGCTTCGCTGAGAGCACTCGCCAACTCATCATACATCTCTAAAGTGAGGGCATTTTTACGACGGGTATGACTCATCGTAAGTGTGAGGCAAGACTCATTATAGTCACTGATTATCTGTCCATGTTTATCTTGAGTCATCTCTTACCATTACGGTCTAAAATTGGAGTTCAGAGGTCTATAAAACTACTTACTTTAAGTTTTAAACTGTCTCTAGCATAGAAGAAGCATGAGAGCTGTTCAACAGCTAGACGCATCGAACAGTTGAGAGTATGTTAAAGAGCATTTATGAGCAAGTGAGTCCCTCATTATTGATCAAGTTTTCAATTGATCTAACCAACCAGTGAGCGTTCTCCATCCCTACCCAATACTGAGGTGAATAGTCCATGAAGTGGCAGAGTCATCAGTTGCCTAGAGAGCAGCTGCAAGCGAGATTAAGGCGGGTGGAGAGTCACCGTCGTTTAAGAGACCATACTGGTGAGAGAGAATCTCAACATACATCAAGACGACTCGTGAGTTCATCTAGCCTCTCGGGTAGCTTAGAGCTGTTCATCTCAGTAGTCGGGATGTGTTTGGTTCCTGCTTTAACCTCTATCTCGACATCTCAGCTGATCCCGATCTCACTTCAAGCGACGGTGGCGTTTTGGTTCGTCGCTGAACAGTGGTTTTGGTTGGCGAGTATTTTAAGAAGAGAGGGACATTTTCAACTAACCCAAAGCTCTATTGTAAGAGCTGGTCTAGCGCTAACATTATGGCTGTTCATCTCCGCTCTGGAGTTCTCTGGGTCGAGCTTAATCTTTGGGGGGAAGCTAATCTTTGGCTTATTATGGTCAGAGAGCCTCTTCCGTAGCTACCGTAGACGAGCGGTGTATGCCTTAACCCCCCAACAAGCCCGCGAAGCGAGTGAGAGCTTAATAGGTACCCTCGCCCTATTCTCTAGCCTGACGACCTTACTCATGTGGAGGTCTCACCAGCTGAAGTCTCCCATAGAGCTCACTAGCGTCATCATGATTCAAGCACCGTTATTGATCACCATGTCAACGCATTGGTTGCGTTTCTTTAGACCGCACCTTGATCACCAGTGGATAACCGCATTCAGCTATTGTCGTCACTGTGGTCTCTCCGCTCTCCTCACCATCTCCACAGCATTTGCTTATCGATCTGAGAGCTTATCGCGGAGTGCAATCTTGGTACTCAGCGTAGCGGGAGTGATATTCTATTACAGCTCTTACTTACTCCCCGAGCGTCATCATTGGCGAAAAGGGACTCGCCTTATTTCATCTCCTCTCCGATCGCTCGCTTTTTCATTTTTATGTCTCTGCGCTATCGGTACAGGTTTATTACTGCTACCTCATGCTACACTTGATGGTAAAGGGTTTAGCTTTATGGAGGCTGTATTTACCTCAGTGAGCGCTTCCTGTATCACAGGTCTAAGCGTTATCGATCTGTCAAAAGTCTCATTTTTTGGTCAGTGTGTTGTTTTGAGCTTAATTCAGATAGGAGGGTTTGGGATCGTACTCCTCTCTTATATGTTACTTAGCTCTAGATCTTTAAGTCTGACGGGCCTCTTGGGACGGCGGTCTTCAACAGGAGGGAGGAGAGTCGGTTTTCGCCAAATCAGCGCTTTACTGGGAGAGAGTGACTTATCAACTTCGGAGATGGCGACTCGGCTCATGCGCTATGTATTTATCGTAGAATCACTATCAGCATTGGTTCTCTCATGGTGCTTTATGCGAGAGGGCCTCGCTCCTCTCGATGCTATCTGGCGAGGTTTTTTTACTGCGATCTCAGCATTTTGTAATGCAGGTTTTGCGCTGCAATCAGATAGCTTTATCTCTTTATCCGAATCTCCACTCATTCTTTGGGTTATCTCTTTTACGGTTGTATTTGGTGGAATCGGACCGACAGTCGTCTTTAATTTGATTGATAAATTTAAGTCTAGAGGGGCTAAGGTTCCCCTCAGCTATTTCTCTCGATTAGTGCTCTGGGGGTCTCTCTTCTTATTGGTCGTTCCTACGGTCGCGATCTGTTTTATAGAGTGGGATCTCGCTTTCGGTCACTTATCGGTTGTCGATAAGATCAGTAACGCATTCTTTCACTCAACATCATTGAGGACCGCCGGATTTAACTCTATTGACCTCTCCTCGCTCTCTGACAGCTCATGGTCAATCTCCATCATGCTTATGATCGTTGGAGGTAGCCCACTCTCTACCGCAGGGGGAATTAAGGTCACCACGCTTATGATAGCGCTCTCCTCTACGATCCCTACTTTAATGGGCCGATCTAGAAGCATCCTCTTTGATCGCTCTCAACCTCGAAAGCAGAGCGCCAAATCAATGGCGACGATTATCTTATCGTTGATGACCATCTCTCTAGTCACCTTGATGCTACAAATGGCGGGAGAATCACTAGAGATAAAAGAGCTCTTATTTGAGGTCGTTAGCGCCCTAGGGACTGTAGGTTTATCTATGGGAGGTACAGGATCATTAAGCACATTTGGTTTGAGCTTGATCATGCTATGTATGTTCATTGGCCGGGTGGGTCCGCCGGTACTCTTGTTAAGTATCACTGAAGGAGCGAAAGCGGCTGAATTGGACACATACTTAGATGAAGATATACCTCTAGCATAGAAATAGAACCCCCTCTTATACAGTACGATAAATAGAGGAGAAAGATCTTGTGAGTCATCGATAAAAAGATACATACTCTCCCTATTGACCACCTCTATTTCTACCCCACTTAATTCTTTATCTCTTGAGAAACTTTTGATCGGTTATCTTTGTGTTTATTTGTCCAGAGTGCAGATCCGTATATCCCCAAGCAGAAAAGGTCTGCGAACGGGATCAAAGTCAGCTTGTCCCTGTTCAAGCGAATCAAGACCCTAGGACGTATCCACTCTTAAACACTGAACTTGATGGTCGATATCATCTAATTGGAGGCTTAGGGCAGGGTGGAGTAGGGACCGTTTACCTCGCTAATCATATCCATCTAGACCAATTGTCAGCGGTAAAGTTCCTTGATGTTGACATGCTCGGGGAAGTAGATGAAGAGCAGAGAGAAGAGTCATTACAAGATTTTGTCAAAGAGGCGAAATTAGCGATGATGCTTCGCCATGATTACGTAGTCCGTGTGATGGACTATGGGGTTCATGAGCGTTGCCCATTTCTAGTGATGGAGTATGTACCCGGCCCTTCGCTATTGAGGAGAATGAACGCCGGAGAGAAGTTTACCATAGAGCAATGTATTAATGTGATTACGAGGCTAGCAGAAGCTTTAAGCGCTTTTCATGATCGTAAGCTCGTCCATAGAGATCTAAAGCCCGCTAACGTTATTCTCGACCCTCGGGATAATGGAGAGATCACCTTGGTAGATCTTGGGTTGGTGAAAGATCTCAGCAATGAGGCCCGCTCTTCTACTCACCCACTCGCGCTTCGAGGAACGCCGGGATATTTAGCTCCCGAGCAAGTACCGAGCTGGGTACTCTCTTCAGCGGGAGCCGATGTAGCAGGGGAGAAGCAACCGGTTGACGCGAGAGTGGATATCTATGCCTTGGGTATATTAGCTTTTGAATTATTCAGCGGTCAGACACCGTATCCGAAAGGGATGAGCCCTACCAAAGTCATCGTACATATGTGCACAAAGCCACCTCCAAACCTTGCGGAGTTTTGTCCAGAGCTGCAGGCTAGTCACCCGAGATTAGTCAAGCTCGTTAATGATATGATGGCTAGAAGACCTCAAGAACGACCTATCGATGCCAGAGGAGTCTTGGCCAGACTCAAAGAGATCAGCTCAGAGCCGAGCTTCACACCTCTCCAGGGAGAGGTGAGCATCAACAGCGAAATAGAGAGAGCTAAGCAAGCGCTCATTTCACACGTAAAGTCTATCCCTTTAGCGACCACGGGCATCCCCTCTCAATATGCTAAGATCCAGGAGGGTAAGCATCGACAAGAGGCCGTGACCAATGAGCAGTTTGGTAATCCACACCTCCCTCCTCGACCATCGAATTCGTCTCTAGGATCTCTAATCCCTCCCCCTGCTTCTCTATTGAGACCTAACCAAAGCATGGACATTCACTCTCAAAGTCTAGATCAGAGCACAATGCACTTGGAGGAGACGCTAGATGGTACAGTCGATGAGATCATTGATCTCGATCGGCAGACCTCTGTAGATTTAGTGGGTGATGATCTCCTTAACGCTCGAACCGAGATCGCTGATCGACCCTTAGCGTATCAAAAGCGTTCGAAGATCGCTCTTGAAGCCAATCATGCTTATGTTCTAGACGAAGAGCAGAATAGAAATTCCGATAAACCCCTCTTTTGGATAGGTGTAGTGCTCGTCTCCATTATTATTGGTGGGGCTTCAGTATTGTTTAATGATGTTGAATCGGATAACAAAACCCCCACAAAGTTTGTCCTCGGGAGCAGTTATAAAGAGCCTATCCGGAGTCGTCTCGCTAATAGAGGCGACTCTAAAAGACGAGGACTTAATAGTAGGGGCTCCAAGCAATCCTTATCAAAAAAGAGTGAACAACTCACCTATGAGCCTCCTCCGTTGAGGAGACCCTCTAGAGACTCAGATGACAGGTTAGATGTCTCGAGGTTAGGAAGTACAAAGCGTAGTACTGGTGGCGGGGTTGTAGAGGTTAAGGTAAAGGCACCTCAAATCTCTCAGAGACAAGGAGAGAGAGAGAGAGAGAGAGAGAGAGACACAAAGATTAAAAGGCCCTCGAGATCTCGGAAAGTTTCGAAGAGCCGACGCAAGAGGTCGAGAACTCAGAGTAGTGACTCCGAAAAAGCAAAGCGTAACTTAAAGCCGCTCAGTAAGCGTCAATATCGATTATTGAAGCTACAAGTAGAGAATCTATTGCGTAACCAGAGAGTCATAGAAGCGAGGAGGAAGCTCTCAACTGTGAAGCGTCGGCTTAAGCCAAGCGATGAGTTTTACATGGAGATTAATATGTTGTTGGACAGTATATCTAACTAGTGGTTAAACTGTGAGTCTCAAACCGTTCAGTGTGGATGAGGCGATCAGATGAATCACCAAGATAGGGTTGATGAGGCTAGCTACTTAATAAGGTCAAAAGATCGGGACCCATACAGGGGTAGTTTGATCAAAGATAAGAGGCTCCTATTCAAACCCATGATGCAAAACATATACTTTCTCAGCTTTGTCTTCTCGATGATGCTCTTTATCGTTGAAGCTCGGGGTCAGACTTCACATGAGCGGTCAGTCACTCGCGCCGAAGAATTGATCGCTAAGGACCAAATCGTAGAAGCGATCAAGGTCTATGAAGTCGCGCTTAGTGAGTTCATCTCGAGGAGTGATCAACATGCAGAAGAGGCTGAAGTGGGTAAAATACATTCAAGGCTCGGTCAGCTCTATCTGAAGAGGATGCTTAACGATGGAAGATCAGAACATGCTTTAGAGTTTCGGACTCAAGCGGCTTATCACTATTTAAAATGCGTGCGGGTCTCTAAATTGAGCTCTATCATTAGAGAGAGAATCTGCGCCCCGAAGGTGAGTCAGCTCACCGCTCCTTTGAACATCATTGGTATAGCGAATGAACTAAAGATCATTCATCCGAGAGCTTTCAGGGGTCCGACCGCTAATGGACAGTTCGTCCCACGAGGCTTACTCTCCATTGAATATAGGATCAAGGCGACAAGAACTTTAGAGCGAAGGCTGATTCGAATTCCTCAAGACCGACCATTAGACTTTACTGAGCGTAATTATATGCCACCTCGCCCTCTACTTGGTAGCGCGAAGGGCTTGGTGCTCGCTCCTGCACCAAATAGCGAAGACTATAAAGCCTATATGAAGGCTTTAAAGCCTGTAAAGATCCCTTTATTTCCAGGGATTCTTATGGGGAGCGCGGGTATCGGTGGTCTGATCACCGGATCAATACTCCAGGGGCTTGATCTGAATACGCCGATGGGAGATGAAGGTAATAAAGCCTTTTTTATCGCTGGTGGCGTCCTCACCGCGCTTGGGACGAGTTGGCTCATCTGGGCGATATGATCGTGATTTCATCGTGAGCTTTAGACTGCGGTGTACCGCCCCTATTCTATTCATCTTCAATGGATGTAAGTTTATCTTTATCTTAGGGTTGATCTTAGGGTTGATCTCAGGGTTGGTTTCTTCACCCCTCTCCATCGATGTAGGGCTTCATCAACAGACTTACTCACTCTTTCAGAGTGCCCGAGCAGAGAAGGTCAACACTGATCCATGGAGAGCAGAGCTTCTCGTTGAATGTTCAAGAGCAGATTGGAGAGGTCTCGCCGCTACCTTAACCCTCTCAAGTGACTATCCTGAAGAGAGCCTAAAGAGCTGTGAATCAAGTTTAACTCAACCATTACCGATCGGACAGATAAGATCGGTTAAGGGTTGGGTCATCTATCAAAACGCCCTGAAACAGCGAGATCTTGAACAGGCCTTGAGGTTTAAGCCCCTGCTCGGTTTATTGGATAATGCCCACGCCTCGATACACCCACTTGAAGAAGGTCAGAGCTCGGTAAATAAAGTGGCCCCCTTGCGCTCCTCCCCTCATATGTTAGGAGACTATGGGCTCTTTAATGCTGATTTTATTGATATTGAGGACATCCTTGAGTTGACATGGCCACTGCCCAAAAAGGTTCGCTCTCTCTCTCTTGCTTATCGTGGTTCAATCTCGATTTGGTTAGATGGAGAGCTCCTCAGTCAGCCCCCAACGAGCGAAGAGATGTGGATTGATCAGACCACTCTTAAGTTACCGCTCCCCGCCACTCTACCCTCCTCTCCCCCTACACAGAGACGACTCACCATTAAGCTCAGGGCGGGCGCTCAAGTCATACCGAGAACGCATCGATATCATCTAGACCTCCCTCCGAGTCTATGGGAGAGAGGTCTTAATCGTTTAGATCAACGACCTCAGTCGGTCAGTGATCCAAATCTGATCTCACTCGCGGTTATCGCAGGGCTCAAAGGTGTCTCAGAGCAACAGAGAGTACTCCCTATTATAGAGCTTGATCAACGCTGGAGAGAGAGACCTACCCTGGGATATAATCAGGCTTTTTCATCTTTGACTCCACCGCACATAAGAGCTCAAGCATGGGGTGATTATCCACTCTCACAGAGCCTTGAAGCGGAGCTGAATACTGCAAAGGGGAAGAGGGGGAATCAGCGAATAAACACCCAACATCAGCTGCTCAATTTGGCCGCTTATTATGACCATCTCCACAATGATCGTCTTCATGAAGCGAGACTAACACTAGAGAGCGTAGCGATCTTACCGTGGTTAGAAGATCGATATCTGGTTGCGGAGCTTGAGCTCTTGCAAAGACTCGGACTCTCAGATTCACTCTTCTCTAAAATCGAGCGGGTGATCCAGACTGAAAGAGCGGCGGGTCGATCTCCCTATGATCGTTTTCCTCAACTGATGTTGAGATATATTACTCTTCTTAACGAGAACGCAGAGAGCCTCGCGCTAGACTATTTTATCACCAAGGGAGCTCAAGCGCACCTAGAGACATTAGTTCAAAAAGACCACCTTTCGCCTACTGATATCCAATGGCTCACTCTATTCTTATTATCTAAAGTGAGCGTTAATGACATGTGGCGACGAGCTCTCAAGAGCGTAACGCGAGGCCCCTTTGGTGAACTTTTATGGATGCAACTCTATAATGTCTTCTTGAAACAACAAAAGCCAGAGCGGTTGAGAGCGATCAGTGACTCTCCTCCAAGCTCACTCCATCTCCTCTTTAATCATCGCGATGTGGCTCGAAGACAGACCTTCCTCACTAACGAGCGATTAGGGGGCGAGACACCGTGGTCGATGAGCGAAATGAGTTTAGATTCAACACAACCCCAATCTACGAAGCAGAAGGCGATATCTTCTGTTCGAACGTTATATCAACATATTGATTATCGACTCACCTTGGGTAAACTCACCCGAGTGGAGCGACGCGTTCTGCAACCGATGACTCTCAGAGGGGTTAAGAGCTTATTGACAGTGAGCGTCCCTCATAGCCCATCAAGGCAAAACTTTACGATCGATCATGTTAAGCATCTCCGACCTAGCCACTCTACGTCTAGCCACTCTACGTCTAGCCACTCTACGTCTAGCCACTCTACGCCATATAGGGGAGATCAGCGAGAGCTCAGCGCATCATTTAGGAGTTTATCTCTGCCTCCCCGATCACAGCGATCTCTCTCAAGACCAGAAGATCGACTCTATTACGATCTCATCTCTGAAGAGATTAATTTTGAGGACTTACAAGTAGGAGATCTCATCGACGTCCAGTGGTCATTATCAGAGCGAGAAGCTGATCCAAACTTTATATTACCTCACTCAGATCTACTCTATCTCCAAGATAGGACCATGAAGAGATGTTTTATCGTCTCTCTAGATAAGGAGCTCTCAGCTCTGTGGACTCCGACGATTGATCTGAAGGGCTTGTCCTCTCAAGATTCTTGCTCCATAGACGCTACACATCATCGTGCTGAGAGTAAAACCTTACTCAATCTGCGCTCGGTTCCCCCCCTAAAGTTAGAGCCGCTCTCCCCAAGAGGGACGAGCATTAACCCCTATGTTCATTTCAGCAATATTCACTCTTGGGTCACTATTTCTGCTCTTTATCGGGAGCTCTTGAAGCCTCTCCTTAAACCTACAGGTTCGGTTAAGAGAATGGCCCTAAGATGGACGGCGAAGGTGACACCATGGAGCGGTGAGTCGAGTGATCGAGCTCGATACGAAAATGAAGCGATCACTGCTCTCTACTTAAATATTACTCAGTCGACTCGATATGTTGGGCTAGAATTTGGAAGACACAGCTTTGAGCCCACTAGCCCAGATTTGACGTTACAGCGACAACTCGGCGACTGTAAAGATCGCGCGGTCCTCCTCATGAGTCTTGGGGCGAGCCTAGGTATTCCCCTGCATTTTGTGATGGCGAGAACTCTCTCAGCCGGCCGACTAAAGCCTTCAAGTGTCGCCTCCCTTAGCTCCTTTGACCACGCTTTAGTCTATAGTCCCACGCTTAACCGTTATTTTGACGCCACTCTATCTCACTTTGATCCTCAGATCCTACCTGCTCCTCTTCATGGTGCTCAGGCTCTTCATGTTAACGGCCTTATCGAGTCTACAAATAGCGCTATTAAGCCTGGTTTACTCGTTGACATCCCATCACCAAAGATTCCTCAAGTAGGTGTCGAAATTTCTTTACTGATGCACACTAAAGATCCTCGTCGGGAGATCAAGTCACTCGGTCAAGAGACACTAACTTCTGAGTTAGTATCGGAGATCGTTCCTCGTGGAGTGTTTTTCATCTTAAGGGGGGAGCGGGCAATGGAGATCAGACGGGAGCTCGATCAAGTGTCTCCTGACGATTATGATTCGCGGTTGAAACGGTATTTTCCTCAATTAAACCACCCCCAACTCTCATTGAATATCGATGATCAAGTAGAGTCTCTCTCTTTACTAGACCCGCTAGTCTTTTATTTTTCAATAGATGACTCATCTTCTCATCCCAATGATATGCTACAAGAAGTGATGAAGATTAATCTCAGTGATCGTCTTAGCGTCATCAGCTCAACTCGAAAAACGCCGCTCCTTCTCCCGATGAGTCGTCAGGTGAGATGCCTCTATACCGCGAGTTCAATGAGCGGAAATCATCCCCGAGCTTGGTATCGGTCCTTGCAGGCTTTAATCGAGCTTCAACCGAGAGTGACCCATCAATGGGGAGAGATCAGTTATATCGCTGATGGAGAGCAGGTAAACTTCAAATCAGGCCTTTGCCTAGAGTTGAGCTTAAGGGCTCAAATCGTGTCATCAACTGCGACTCAAGTATTAAGAGATTGGGTGAAGACCGAAGAGACTAAACTCGACGCCTCATTGATGAATATGATCCTCTCCATAATGCCCTAATAAATTTTTCATCTCCCTCTAATCTCTCTCCCTCTAATCTCCCTCTAATCTCCTCCTCTAATCTCTGAAAAGGCGATCTATGCATTTATTATTGATTATTTCATCTAGGTTTAGCGTGATGTTAATGTGTGTCATGGGTGCTCTCTGTATGTTGTCTTGTCAAGGCGACTTGAGCCAAAACTCTGACCCTCTTTTAACTTTGTCGACAAATATTGTGAATTTCACTTTACCGAGTGAAGTCGGTGGGGTCAGCTCGGCTGAATTAATAATCACTAATGTGGGTCAAGTCGATGTCATAATTAGTGATCTCTCCTTGGAGGAGAGTGATGAGACACCAGAGATTACCCTCTTAGATGCTGCTGATTGGATGAGTGAATCAGTCACACTACAGCCTGAAGAGTCACGAACATTACGCTTGCAGTGGGCTCCTTCTAATGCGGTGCGCGATGAAGGGGAACTTATAATCACTAGCAATGCTGGTACTTTTGAAGTTGAGCTCTCGACCCCAGATATTGACCCCGTACTCAGTGTTTACAGTGAAGCTCAAGGAGCACTAGATATCACTCAAGGTGAGCTTATCTTGGCTGCTGTTGAG
The DNA here is from genome assembly GCA_943788935.1 of uncultured bacterium. Classification (GTDB taxonomy): domain Bacteria; phylum Myxococcota_A; class Bradymonadia; order UBA7976; family VGTA01; genus CAKZRU01. The sequence goes on from CALSSE010000010.1 coordinate 259,793, forward strand.
GCGGAGCTTCTCGTGAGTGATCGAGTACAAATAAGGAGTAATGGACTCGCTCCATTGAGGATTACTAAGTTGTGCTTCATCGATAGCGACAATTCATGTCTCTCAGCGATTGGAGAAGTGGGTCGTGGTCAGCTCTCGCTGTGCCGCTCTCTGGTCGATAATGAATGTGAACCTTATGAGCTTGATCAATCTCTCTCACTGAATTCAGGGGAAGAGCACTCATTTTATCTTAGCTATATTCCTCGCTCCGAGAGTGTCGATACTGTGGTCGGTAGACTATTGATAGAGAGCGACGCCTCTGAGAGTCCACGATATATTTTGCGAGTACAGGGGACTCCTTGCATCGATTGTTCGACTGCAGGCGAGATGGCTGGTGACATGGCTGGTGACATGGCCGGTGACATGGCCGGTGACATGGCCGGTGACATGGCCGGTGACATGGCCGGTGACATGGCCGGTGACATGGCTGGTGACATGGCCGGTGACATGGCTGGTGACATGGCTGGTGACATGGCTGGTGACATGGCTGGTGACATGGCCGGTGACATGGCTGGTGACATGGCCGGTGACATGGCTGGTGACATGGCCGGTGACATGGCCGGTGAGCTCACTCCAATGTTGGATTATCAAGAGCCAGGCGTCTACTCGGTGATGATCCCCGCTGAAGTCGATCACATTGAGGTGATGATATGGGGCGCAGGAGGCGCAGGAGGTAATCAACTTGGCTCTACCGGTGGAGGATCAGCTGCCGCTCGCTTTGATATGGAACTCACCCCATCACTAAGAGAACTGACCCTCTGGGTAGGCGAAGGGGGACAAACTCAAGGATCAGGTGGAGGTGGTAGTTTTATTTACGCACAAGTCGAAGCAGAGATGACCTTATTATCAGCAATTGGAGGAGGAGGTGGAGGAGGCTCTGATGGTAATTCAGGAAGGAGTTTCACAGGCGGCCGGGGAGGAGCAGGAGGTATTCAATCAGGTGGTTCAGGTCAAGATCGCGGTGAACACCAAGAGGGGACGACTTACAGCTACTGTGTGGCCGCTAATGGAGGAACTGGAGGCAGTCAAAGCGAAGCGGGGTTAGGTGGTGATTATGCCGGTAGCGCTAACGGCTGCTTGGGTATTGCTGGCGCAAACCAGCTAGGCGGGAGTGTAACTTCCCGTGGCTCATTTGATGCTTTCATGTGCCAAGAGAATATGTCTAGAGAATCGTGGGCCCAAGCGCCCAGTCAAAGTAATGGGGGAGGTGGCGGTGGAGGGAGTGGTTACTTTGGTGGCGGCTCAGGTGGCTTTGTTTGGACTTATTGCGGAGGAGGCGGTGGAGGTGGATCCTCTTGGATTAGTCCCAGCATTTTTGAACCTAATATTGAAGCAGGGCAGGCACAAGATGCTGGGCTTATGATGCTCAGTAATGGAGCGGGGAGGGGCGGCGACCAAGACTCACCCGATCTTCCGAATAATGACCTCTCCTATCGTGGCGCCCATGGACGCATCATTATCGCTTGGTGAGATCAAGCGCTCTCTGGCTCTCTGTTTCTCTGTTTCTCTGGCTTTCTTATACTTTTTATGGGGTTAATTCGGGCCTTAATCAAAAGAACGCCAGATCTCTATTTGGTTAATTTCTTGTGACATTAATGAGATCTTGATAGGCTTAATTAGCTATCCTCTAATGTGTCACGGGGTGTCACTCCGTCGAGAAGTCTCTCCTCTGTGACCGATACCATTGTGAACGGAGGTGATGATGAGTAAGTCTTCCACGAGGCGACGAGCAGCTAAGGCAGCACGAAAACGGCACATCCACTTGCGCCATAAACGTAAGCTTAAAGCTACAAGAGTCGCAGTGTTATTAAATAAGAATGCCCGTAAGGTGAACGCCCGCATGATCAATAAGATCAAGGCTGAGGTACCTAATGCGGACGTCTTTGTCACAGGTAATATGACAGAAGCTGAAGCCGCTCTCACCAAAGTCGCGAGAGGCAGATATGATCTCTGCTTTACCGGCGGTGGAGATGGCACTGTCTGTCATGCCGTCACTCGATTGAGCGAGCTCAGCGGCCGACGGAGCGCTCCTCCTATTGGTGTACTTCCTCTCGGGACTGGTAACGCGATCGCTTCATTTTTAGAGTCTCCGAGCGTCGAAGACTGTGTGAGAGGCTCAGAGCTAGCGACCACTGAATCATTATCCTTTCCAGAGATGTCAATCCCTGAGAGAGAGGATCACGATCCTATCAGTAAAAGACAAGCCGCTTTTGGTGGATTCGGCTGGGACGCCTTCGTCCTTGATCGGTATTTTAAATGGCGTGATATCTGTCGAAAGTCACCTCTTCTTAAGCCGATTGGTGAAGGACTCCTCGCCTATCTTATTGCCGGCATTGGGTGGGCCGTCCCTGAGATGCTTCTCACTCGACCTCGTTGGAATATCACTGTGCGGAACGGATCCTCAGAGGCTTTTCAAACCAATAAAGAAGGAGAGATCATCAAGGTGTTTGCTCCTCAAGAGGTCCTTTATCAAGGACCAGCGCGGTTATTCTCTTTTGGGACATGTCCATTCTTTGGATTTCGTATGAAAGCCTTGCCTTTAGCAGCGGCGACTCCGGACCTAATGCAAGTCCGTATTGTGGACTTTAGCCCACTTACCACTGTTCTATATCTCCCTAAGATTTGGCGAGGGGAGTTCTCTCACCCGCGTCTTTGGGACTTCCTAGTCTCTGACTTTGAGGTAAGCCTCTCTAAAGACGCTGCCTTACAAATGGGGGGTGATGTGATCGGCCATAGCGATCGCTTCAAGGTTAATATGTCTCCACCGTCTGACGTATTACGCTTTGGCGAATACAAAGGGGTTCGTTTTAAGAGCGCCGCTCGCCAAGAAGAGATCGCTTAAAGATTATTTGGCAGGCTTCTCAGCAGGCTTCTCAGCAGGCTTCTCGATAGGATTCTCAGCAGGCTTCTCGGCAGGCTTCTCGGCAGGAGCTGTGTTTTTATGTCCTTCACATGATTCTCCCTCTTTCTGCTCACACTCTTTCTTATCACCCTGCTTATGATCATGCTTATGGTCGTGCTTATGATCGTGCTGATGTGCTTTACCGTGTTTGTGAGCTTTATCCTGCTTCTTCGCTTTATGGTTGTCACCTGTACCACAGCTGCCGCAATGAGCGCTGACGCTCGCCGTAAATGAGAGGCTGATGACAAGGATAAGAGCCGCTTTAAGAATCGTATTCATGATGTTTCCTTTTGGAAAATAATCGGTGGTTGAAGCACTTTTAGTAGAGTAGCGCTAAAAATCTTAGATAAACAGGGGTAAGAAGAGCGTGTCAATGAGATCACGCCGGAGCCCACCAATTGATGACGGGTCCAATGGGCATAATCGCTTGAGCATTGATCGTTGGATGACTCCTGAAATAGTGCTCTCTTATATGATCAAAGTGAACGGTCTCTGCGATCCCGTCAAGCTGATAAATACGCCGAGTGAAACGCCAAAGGTGCGGGTAGTCTACTAGGCGATACTTATCTGTTTTAAAATGTTGAACGTAGACGAGGTCAAAGCGAAATAAAGTCATAGCCAGGCGGATATCTGCCTCTGTGAGTTGTTCTCCCACTAGATATTGTCTCTGCTCTAAGTGGGTCTCTAGCCAATCGAGTGTATCAAAGAGCCGGGTCACCGACTCATCGTAGGCCTCTTGTGTGGTAGCGAAGCCTGCGAGATATACACCGTTATTGACCCGATGGTAGATCATCTCATTGATCTCATCGATCTCATCTTGCAGCTCTGCCGGATAGAGGTCGAGCGTTGAGCCCGTGATCTGATCGAAGGCGGAATTAAACATTCTGATGATCTCAGATGACTCATTAGAGACGATCGTTTGCCGCTCCTTATCCCAAAGTAAGGGGACGGTCACTCGAGTGGTAATGTCAGATTGAGCTTGGGTGTAGATCTGGTGTAGATATCTCTTTTGGAAGAGCCGATCACCGGTAGCCCCCACATAATCTGTAGCAAAGGTCCAACCATCCTTGAGCATAATGGGATGTACTACATCGACGGTGATCAACTCTTTTAACCCTTTGATCGCTCTAACCGCCAAAGCTCGATTGGCCCAAGGGCAGGCATAGGAGACGTATAAGTGATAGCGTCCAGCCTCAGCTTTGAAACCGGAGTCACCGCTAGAACCAGCGCCGCCATCAGCCGTAATCCAATGTCGATATTGTGCTGCTGAACGGACAAACTTACCACCCGAAGATGAGGTATCATACCATTGGTCTGTCCACTGACCCTCTACGAGTAATCCCATTGTTGCTCCCTATAAAAAGTATAAACTTTCTGCGAGTAAACGCTAGGCTTTAGATCACTAAGCAGCCTCTTACGTTTCGGGAGCGGAGAAATAAATTGAGGTCAGCCCTCTCCGTAAGGGACCCAAATATTTTTGACCTCAACTGACCGTCTCAAGACATCGCTCTGCTTCACTTGAGCCCAATCATAAGCGCGCTGATGATTACACCACGTTCGCTTAATAGTATGAGCAGCGGCGGCCTCAATCTGTTTAGAGAGAGGTGCATCACCAAAGTACCACACCGCGTCGACGTCGTCATGCTCGCCTACAGTCTTCATGAGAGTTGTCTGATCACCGGTGACAATATTGATTACTCCACCCGGGAGATCTGAGGTTTCTAACACTTGATAGAGGTCAGTAGCGAGGAGAGGGAAAGGTTGTGAAGGGACAACGACACAGGTGTTACCCATGGCGATCGCAGGAGCCACGACGCTAATAAAGCCTAGGAGTGGTTGAGCACTCGAGCAAGCGATACCTAAGACCCCCACAGGCTCATTCATAGCGAGCGCAACCCCGCGAATAGGCACGTTATGAACGGCGCCATCATATTTATCCGCCCAAGCGGCAGCGCTGAATAAAGTGGTAAGCGACAGCTCTACTTCATGTTGAGCAACGTTACTATCACAACCCGTCACCTTAACGAGACGCTCAGTGAACTCAGCTGCTCTCGCCGAGAGATTCTCAGCCCAATAATACAAAATCTGCGCTCTCAAATGCCCGCTCGTATTCGCCCAAGACTTTGCCTTGTGAGCAGCTTCTACCGCGTCTCTAATATCTTTTCGATTCCCTTCTCCAACATGACCAATCAAACCTCCCGCCGCGCTGTAGACTGGACGAGAGTAGTTACCATCAGGACGTTTTTGCTTACCACCAATATAGTTCTTAGCGGTCCTGTCGATAAGCGTCGCTGAGGCGACTCCACTTTCATTGGCGCCAAAGGCTGATGTCTCCACGAGAGGAGGAAATTCATGGGTTGGCTTGAGGTAGGCGTAGAGGCCCTCTCTTCCACCTTCGCGTCCAAAGCCCGACTCACGACGTCCACCAAAGCCAGCCGCTGCATCAAAGAAGTTGGCCCCATTGACCCACACTACGCCACAGTTAATCTTAGGCGCGATATCGAGAGCGAGGTTAATATTCTCCGTCCACACCGATGACGCAAGACCGTAGCGAGTATTGTTGGCGAGAGCTACCGCCTCGGCCGGTGTCCTAAAGGTCGTGGAGACCAAGACAGGTCCAAAGATCTCTTCCTGCATTAGCGTCGCCGAAGGGGAGAGCTCAGTGATCAAGGTCGGAGGATAGTAACACCCTGACTCTGGGAGAGGGCAAGAGGCTCGATACACCTCACCTTCATGCTCAGCGCTAGCGACAAGCTCGGTGATGGTCTGTAGCTGTTTAGGGTCTACGATTGCCCCCATATCAATCGCTTTGTCAAGGGGATCTCCGACGCGGAGTTTATCCATTCGCGCCTTGACCTTAGCATAAAACTGCTCGCTAATACTCTCTTGCACTAGAAGTCGAGAGCCCGCGCAGCACACTTGGCCTTGATTAAACCAAATGGCGTTTACGAGCCCCTCTACTGCGCTATCAATATCAGCGTCATCGAAAACGATGTATGGAGACTTTCCACCCAATTCAAGAGTGAGCGACTTACCACTACCAGCCGTCGCCTCACGGATGATTCGACCCACACGAGAAGAACCGGTAAAGGCGACCTTATCGATGTCAGGGTGGGTGACGATCATAGATCCGGTTTGTCCATCACCAGTCACTAAGTTCACCACTCCTGCGGGGAGACCGGCCTCGATGCAAATCTCAGCAAAAAGCAGAGCGGTGAGAGAAGTATATTCAGCGGGCTTCAGGACCACCGTATTTCCCATAGCGATGGCGGGAGCGATTTTCCACGCCAACATGAGCAAGGGGAAATTCCATGGTATCACCTGTCCAGCGACTCCAACGGCTTTATAACCGGGTACTTGCTCACTCATTAACTGCGCTGCGCCAGCATGATAGTAAAAATGCCTGGCGACGAGGGGGATATCGATATCCCGACTCTCTCGAATGGGTTTACCATTATCTATTGACTCTAGCACAGAGAAGAGCCGGCTGTGCTTCTGTACAAGACGAGCGAGAGCGTAGAGGTAGCGGGCTCTCTTAGGGCCTCCTAAGCCCTCCCAAGCAGGTTGAGCTTGGCGAGCGGCGGCGACCGCAGCGTCTACATCGACTTGGTTCGCTTGCGCGATATCACTGAGGTGTTCATCTGTTGCTGGCGCCCGGCTAGCGAAATATTGTTCAGAGTTTGGAGAGGTAAACTCACCATTGATAAACAGACCAAAGCGTCTGTTGTGACTCTCAAGCCAAGCCTGCGCGGCGGAGGCGCTCTCAGGTGCGGGGCCATAATCCATAGTCTTAAAGATCTCCGTAATGTTCATCGCCTCATCCCATTGCATGGCGGTGACGAGCCGAGTACCGACCGGTCACGTGGTGTTCAAGTTGGCGCTCAATATCGGTGAGCAATGATGAGGCGCCAAATCGGAAGAGATCGGGCTGTAGCCAACGGTCTCCTAATTCTTCTTTCATTAAAGCGAGATAGCTTAAAGAGCTCTTCGCTGTCGAGATGCCACCAGCAGGCTTATAACCTACCATATAGCCCGTCTGCTCTTGATACGCTCTGATCTGACGTACCATAGTGAGTGAGACGGGCAGAGTGGCGTTGACCTTCTCTTTACCGGTTGAGGTTTTGATAAAGTCCGCTCCAGCCATCATGCAGATCAGCGAGGCTCGAGCAACATTTCTAAGCGTGCTGAGCTCTCCGGTCGCTAAGATCGCCTTGACGTGAGCATCCCCACACGCCTCTCGGAAAGCGCACATCTCGTCATATAGAGCAACCCAATCTTGGTTAAATACATGGCGCCTAGAGATGACAATATCAATCTCTTGAGCCCCCGCAGCCACTGACTCTTTAATCTCCTCAATCCTTAAACGCAAGGGCGAAAGGCCGGCAGGAAAGCCTGTACTAACCGCGGCGACAGGAATATTAGTTCCCTCTAACGCTCTCACCGCGGTGGGAACCATATCGTGATACACACAGATCGCCCCGGTTGTAATATTGAGCGACCCTACATCCAATGCCTCTACCAGGTCGGGTCTCAGCGGCTTCATAGCCTTACGACAGAGACGCTTGACTCGCTCTTCGGTGTCGTCCCCCGATAGGGTTGTTAGGTCCATTAAGGTAATCGCTTTAAGCAGCCAAGCTGCCTGCCACTGCTTCTTGACAGATCGACGCTTGGGTATGGTTGCCCCTCGTCTCTCCACGGCGCTGGTATTCACCTGAACCGCAGATACCCAGTCTAAATTAAGCGGGATCCCATCATTTCTTGGTACATGACCAAGGGTCTCATGATGCCCTTCCATCTTCGAGCCTCCTGTCGCCTAAGAGTGTGCTCGATTCAGTACATTGACACCGAGCGATATAATCACAGAAAGCTAACATGTGGCTTGAAGATGGTCTAGTTAAATACTTGATATCCTCATCAGCGAGAGTTCACTCTTCTCCGGCCATCATCTCGGTCCCTGCAGTCATCTCACCCGCCATCATCTCACCAGCCATCTCACCCGCCATCTCACCCGCCATCTCACCCGCCATCTCACCCGCCATCTCACCCGCCATCTCACCCGCCATCTCACCCGCCATCTCACCCGCCATCTCACCCGCCATCATCTCGATCACTCGCTCACACTCGATAGGGACTAATGAGCTAGGCGGCTCTTCGAGCCACTCGATCTCCATTTGAGTAATTAACATCTCCGTTGAACTCTGGTTAATAAAGAGGGTGTGAATACTCTGTGGTTCACCGATAGGCTCACCTTGCTCATCTCTGTCATAGAAACAGTATGAGGGGATAAAGACCGTCTGCTGATTATTATCATCAAGCTCAGGGGAGACCTCTTGGTCATCAATATACCTCGCAGGACCCATTTGGAGCTCTACGGTTGTGCCTCTCCTGATAGCTAAAATCAACGGGCTCACCTCCGCACCGCCACCAAAGCCTGTTCCTTGAACGGCGAGCTTCCAAGAGAGTTGTACCCCACCAAGAGTCGAGGCTTCCACCGCTTGACCTTCTGGTATTACGATATTAAATTGCTTGTACGCAGGAACTCCTGCAGCTCTTAATGACGGTATCCCCACGGATTCCTTACCCGGAGCGGCATAAGGGACTCTGTCTCGTGATGTCGCAGCGTTGTAGGACTCCCAAGGCCTGGTGCGAACACAATCTAACATTCCATATTCAAGGAGGATCGATCGAACAGTCTCGGCGATCTCTTCGCCCTCTTCTTCGGCTTCGATGATGATTAACTCACTCGCCTCTTGGTGAGTCGTGTTGGCGTTGAAGAGCTCGAGAGCATCAAACATGATCCGATCAGCCTTTTCTTGGCCAATCGCTTCGCGGATAGCCCACATCGTTGAGCCGATGACTCGGCCATGTACGTGAACTTCCCAGTGAGTGTCACGAGGACATTGGTAAGCGATATCTAAATCGCGACCTTCTCCGCCATTGACTGAACCGATCCCATATATCCCGATCGCCGGTGTATCTAATGCAGTCCCTCCAAAGTAATCAGCGAGTCCCTCATTCATGCCGCTAGGAGAGGCGTCCATCCCATATTCATCAATCATGAAGCCCTGCAAGCGATTAATACCAATAACGGCATGTGTATACTCATGGTAGATTACCGAAGCGTCATAAGCAAAATCCGCGACACCTTGGAAGAATACAATCAGGTCTGTGTCTCGGGGGGGGAGCCCAAACTGTTGGGCGAAGGCTTGCCAACTCTCTTTCGGGAAGAATAGCGCGTTATCGAGAGGAATAAATCCATCAGGGCCTGGCCTAAACCCTTCGAAGGGGAGGGGTGGGTTCGTCTTCAGTTGCACATTAACCAAGGCTGGCAGAGGCGTCTCGTATTTCACAAAGTCATGGGTATCACGATAATAGTCAGCGATCTCATTCACGTGGTGATACATCATCACTTCAGCGAAGGTATCATTCGGATCGGTCATGTCTTCAGGAGGAGTATGACTGAAATAATGACCGTCGGAATCTGGACGAGCAACCTGTGCCTCACGGCAGAGACTCACCTCAATAGTCACTCCCATATTGATCTCTCCAGTGATCCCCCCGTCTTCATTAAGACAATTAAACACCTGCACTGCCTCAGAGGTAAGAGCTCCAGAAGTGTCCGTTGTTTGTGTCATGGTGACCTCGGTGAGCTCCCCATTATCGGTTACAGGATCGTGGAGGAATACTTCTGCCTTTGGTGCCGCGAGGTGTGGAGGTGGGACCATCTGATCGACGATGACCTCCATATCAATCTCGGGAACTTCCTGATCCTCTTGATCATCCATCATTCTCATATCTAGTTCAGGGACTACGACTTCAGTCGAGGGGGTTCGGGGCTCTTTATCATCACAAGCCACCAAAGACATGTGGGCAAAAAGTAGAGTCGCTAATACGGTATAACAACCTTTGGTCTGACTCTTAGAAAGTGACTTTTTAGATTGGATTAGTAGGGTATTCATTTAGTGCTTCTCTCCCTCTGAGACGCGCAGAATCGCTCCATCTCTTCCATCGATAAGGACGACCCAGGTCTTAAGTAGAGCCGGTTGAGCGATCCGCACTTCAAATACTTCATGAGCAATACCCGGCTCATAAGAGACCGCACCTCGCTTAACAGAGAGGGGAGTGAGTCCCTGAATGTTTAAGGTCTTGAGAGCAAAGTCTTGAGCTGCTTTCTCATCAATATTAGCCTTGATAAGTTGATGAATCGCTCCCATTCCATTGGAGAGGTGCTGCGCTCGACTCCCTTTAATGCTGAGCTTACTCTGCTGGTTCATGAGGGGGACTCCGGCGATGTCTCCACTCAAGTGAGCGACAGACCTCCCCCGTCTTGTCTCTACTCGGTCAATGTGAACCGATAACGATCCCCATAACTCACTATAACGATTGATGAAATCTTCAGCGCGCTGCTGAGCGCTCTCCCCATGAAGGGGGAGGTCTAGCTTTAGAATAAGCGCTGGTCCAATGCGATCAGGTCGGTTAGAGACCCTCGCCATAGGAGATTCGGCAAGTATAGTGGAGACCGTCTTGGCGACTCGCTGTTCCACACTAGTATTTTTGTTCATGGTCATGGAGGTAGAGAGCTGCTCAGGGGAGGCGCTCTCTCCGGGGTTAGCGATACTCTCCCCCATGTTTAAAGTCTGGGCTACGCAGAGAGAGCTAACTGAGATCACCAAGACTTTAATGTGACGTCCAAGGCCGCTGCGCCACCTGCCCGTCGTTTGAGGCACTCTCAGATGAGTTCTCTCTCTACTCGGAGATAATTTATATTCTGTTCGCATTCGCTGAAATTCCTTGATAAGCAGATAAAGTGTAACGTTTTAAGAGGTAAAGATTCATTGAAAGTATCAATGTAACACTAAGAGGCAAAGATGTCAGTTATCGGTAAAGGTCGCACTCGTTGAATCGAAATTTATCTCTACATTTTTTAACCTACTATTTAACCTTGGTTCTCGCTGGCGATTTGTTTTGTCTTACCGAGACCGCCTTTGCGACCTCTGATCCTCTTAAAGATCTCGCGACAGGGAGAGCACTTTATTGGTTAATTTTAGGCTCGATTGCTTTCGTCCAAGGGTCTCTTAATGGCCTCATTGCCCTCTTATTGAAGACTCAAGTCTTTGACAATGCCGGCTATCGTTGGGCCCAAGCTTTTTGGTCAGGCTTTCCGGTTTCATTATTAGCAACAATATTGATCGATGACCTCCTTGGGCTGTCCAACTCTGACAGCATATTGGAGTCACCGAGTGGCTTTGGATTATCTCTTTACCTCGCTTCATATCTTCTGTTTAACGGCTCCTTAATGTATATCATTTGTAGATGGGCAGCGCGCGAGTGACTTAGGGACCTGATTTGTAAACCGAAGGCGTTCAGCTTGTTGACCCAAGTTCACTCTTGACCTCTCCCTCTATCCTGTTAATAAATGGCGATCACTATAAGGAGAGGTCTGTATGAGCGATCATCGTGGTAAGAAGTCATCTGAGAAGAGGAAGTTAAAGAAGACAGACCTGCACCTCATAAAGCAGAGTGAAGAGCAAAAGATGCTCGCTGACACCCTGCATAGTTGGGCTCAGTCGACGATCGAACCGCACGCGCAACATTGGGATGAAGAGCAAGAGTTACCAGCCAAAGTGCTCAGAGAAGCCGAAGAGCTAGGGCTCTACTCAATCTCTGTCCAAGAGCGATTGGGTGGATCAGAGATGGGATATACAGCAGGGATTTCTGCGGTGGAGTTATTGGCGAGATATGAGCCAAGTTTAGCACTTAAGATCGCTATTCTCAATGGACCGGTGGCTTCTCTTTGGCCTGATGAGCTTCCCCTTGATGAAGCGACTTGGACGACCGGCTCTATTCAAGTTAACGGCTCTGGAGCGACTGGTTTACTGTCGGATGTCGCGTGGGGAGAGAGCGCCAAATGGCTTCTACTGCCCCAAAGTGACCGGCTCTATGTGATCGACTTACAAAGCGACCGAGTAATCAAGACGACCCAACGAGATCGACTAGGGCTGAGATGTGCTGATTGGGTAGATCTTCAACTCGATGGCGCCCCAACATTAGCTTATCCACTGCGCAGGAAGGAGCGCTTAGCCGCTCAAGCATGGATGAACCTTGGATGGTCAGCGATCGCCTTGGGCGCAGGTGCCGCAGGGATTAATGAAGGCTTAAAGTACGCTAGTGAGCGTAAGCAATTTGGACAGCCTATCAGTGAGTTTCAAGCGATTCAATGGATGATCGCTGACTCTGTCACCGAGTTAGATGCTGCTCGATTATTGACCTATGAAGCGGCGAGGGCCTTAGAATCAGAAGGTCCTCTCGCGGTCAGAGATGGAGTTCGTTTAGCCGCTCAAGCGAGGCTTCTCGCAGCTGAAGCGGGGCACCAAGCCTGTGATCGTGGCCTTCAAATGCATGGTGGATACGGTTTCACTAGGGAATATCCGGTGGAGAAGTTTTGGCGTGATGTTCAGAGGACTTATCCGGCAGAGGGTCATGACCTCCTCAATCGCTTGATACTCAATGGATTGAATCAAGATTGAGTGCCTGTTAGATTGAGTGCCTGTCACTTGAATATCACTCTCTTCTGTCAGCTCTCTTCTGTCAGATCTCTTCTGTCTACTCTCTTCTGTCAGATCTCTTCTGTCAGATCTCTTCTGTCCACTCTCTTTTGTCCACTCCATCGGCTCTATGAACCTTGCCGACTTCAGCATTCTTTCGTGAGGTAATGATGAATAAGAACTCATATCGTTATTGGGTTATCACTTTGACCGTTTCTCTCTCTAACTATCTCATCGCTTGTGATGATACCGGAGAGGAAGGAGGCGATCCAATCGTCATTGGAGGAACGGAGTCGGGTACTGAACTTACCGGAGGAACCACAGCAGGTATGACGGCCGCGGGGACAAACACCGCGGGTACGAACACAGCGGGGACAAACACCGCGGGTACGAACACCGCAGGAACGAACACCGCAGGAACGAACACCGCAGGAACGAACACCGCAGGAACGAACACCGCAGGAACGAACACTGCTGGAACCATGACCGGTGGGAGCATGACCGGTGGGGCCATGACCGGCGGTGTTGATATGACACCTCCTGACTGCTCTACAGCAACAGTTGAAGCCCCTTGTCAAGTAAGTATCTACAGCGCTCGACAAGTCAACCTTGTACCTGACCTCATGCCTGTTGAGGTTGAGGGAGTGGTCACTGCGCTACGTATTAATGATGATGGCGAAGCCTCGCATGTTGTTCTTCAAGATCCGGCGGGAGGTCCATGGAGCGGTGTTTGGGTGTATCTCAATGACGCTGACGTCGATGCCCTCCCTATCTTCACACGTGGAGAGACGGTTCGTCTCTCTGGTCAAGTCGCTGACTATTTTGGTCAGCGACAGATCAATACCGTGACTTCCATCAGCCAGCTCGGCGTAGGGGCAGTGGTCAACCCACAACCTGTAGATCCGATGTCTGTTGCTACCAACGGCATAGACTCGGTCGCTATGGAGGGAGTATTAGTCACCTTGAGTCAGGTAGCAGTAGAAGAGGTCGATCCCGTAGCTGGTCCGGGAGACATGAATCCTAATAACGAGTTTGTGGTCAGCGGAGGTCTAAGGGTGGATGACTACCTCTATCCCTTCACGCTCCCAATCGTAGGAGATCAATTCACTAGCATCACCGGTGTTCTTCGCTTGGGTAATGGAGATTTTAAGTTGATCCCTCGCTCAGCAGAAGACCTATTACGCTGAGAGCAGATAGGTAGCTCAAGGAGCGGCATCATGACTAAACCCTTGTTGCTGAGTCAGCTGACGAGTGAGTTAACAAGTGAGTTGACGAGTGAAGCCGGTAGCTGCTCTGCTGAGATGATAGAGCAGCTCTCTTCAAGAGGCTTCGCCATTATCAACATTGACTTAGAGGAGAGGGCGTCGTCATTGAGTGCTGGCATCGATGAGATCAGCTCACATCATGGCTTTCGCTTTCCTCCCATCAATGTTGACCACATCACTTATGAAGCTGTACACCGAGCTGCTTTTAGATCGCTCTTTAGTACCGCGATCGATATCCTCTCATTACTCATTGGTCAAGATCAACGGCCCGCGGCGATGATAGACCGTCTCTTCGAAGCGTCGCCCAATGAGCCTTTTTCTCCCTACCATGAGTATCATCCTACATTCTTTAACCTCTTCAACTACGATCACGGAGCGCTTAATCCTCATCAAGATAGAGGCCTTATTACAGTGATTCACATCTCTCCTGCACCTCTCAACTCTCCTACAGATCAATCAGAAGTGAGCGCTCTATGGGTAGAGGGCAGCGATCAAATATGGCGCTCCGCTGATCATCAGATACGAGAGCTCTTAAGTAACAATCCACAGGGGGTCTTTGTCGCTCTATTAGTCGGTGAAGAAGGCGAAACTTTAAGAAAAAACCTCTATGCCGCCGAACATAGCGTAAGGGTAAAGCCGCGAGGCGCATTTATTGAGCGGTCACATCACCGAAGAGATCCTGAATCGAGATCGATGGCTAATCGCAAAAGCGCAGCCCTTATACTCCGCCGAGAGAGCGATCTCGCTGATTGAGTACGCTCTACTGTTAGATCCATAAAGGACTGTGATCCTCGCTTGCAATTTGTTGTTGAGGAGTTTAAAACACCGCAGGCTCTCCAAGCGCTGTGGTGTATATCCATTTAAGCGCCCTACTCCCTCTCTATTTTAAGGTGAAGTCGATGACTCAGTCTCCTGAAAGCTCTTCAAAGGACTCAGCTACTCAAGTTGACTTCGCGGTGATTGGCGGTAGTGGACTCTACCAAATAGACTCTCTCACCGAGGTTGAGGAGCGAATCGTTGAGACTCCATTTGGCTCCCCTTCCGATGCTTTCACAATAGGTCGCTTAGAAGGCTTGAGAGTCGCCTTTCTGCCCCGACATGGTCGAGGACATCGTTTGCTGCCCTCAGAGATCAATTATCGAGCGAATATGTGGGCGATTAAGTCATTGGGGGCTCGGTTCATCTTAAGCGTCTCTGCGGTAGGCTCACTTCAAGAAGAGGTTGAGCCCGGACATCTCGTCTGTCCTGACCAATTTATTGATCGTACCTACAAGCGAGAGAATACTTTCTTTGGCGATGGTGTCGTAGGACATGTCTCTTTCGGTGACCCTGTCGATCCCAAGCTCTCTGAGCTCCTTAGCCTAGCTGCTCAAAGCGTAGCCAAGACAAAAGTTCATGTGGGAGGAGCCTACGTGTGTATCGAAGGACCTACTTTCTCTACGAGAGCAGAGTCAATGCTCTTCAAAGCGGCAGGAGCTAGGATCATCGGTATGACCAACTTACCAGAGGCTCGATTAGCGAGAGAGGCGGAAATCGCCTATGCCACTTTAGCTCTCTCTACCGACTATGATTGCTGGCATGCAGCTCACGATGAAGTGAGCGTCGCCTCTGTCTTAGAGGTGATGAACGCCAATATCAAAGAAGCACGTCAGGTGATCGTAGCGTTCGCCCAACATCTTAAGAGCTCTATCGATGAACCATTTATGGCTCATTCTGCACTCTGTGATGGCGCAGCGATCATGACCAAGAGTGACTTAATTCCAGCGTCTACTCGAGAGCGAGTGGAAGCGATTTTTGGCGCCTATCTTTAAGCAGGCTCCTGCTTCCTAATATTTAAGTCTGTATCATGTGCGTCCTTTAAATTTCCCCCTTTTGATTGATATCGATTAAGGTTCACAGCGTATCTGTGTCCATCTGACTACTGAGAGGTATTATACTATGAGCGAAGCTAAGATTTTAATCGTGGGTTCTGTCGCCTTTGATGATGTAGAGACTCCTGCCGGCAGACGACCTCTCTCTCTTGGAGGATCCGCTAACTATTTCGCCGTTGGAGCGAGCCACTTCGCTCCGATTCAATTGGTCGCTGTGGTCGGCGAAGATTTTCCTGAGTCACATGTGAGCGCGTTAAGAGATCGTGGCGTTGATTTGGAAGGTCTAGAGAGAGTCGATGGACATACTTTTTTCTGGCGTGGTCGTTATGGTGCTGATTTCGGTGATGCCGAGACTCTCGACACACAGCTAAATGTCTTCGCCGATTTTCAACCGAAAATCCCTGTTGATTACAAAAAAGCAGAGTATCTCTTTTTAGGGAATATTCATCCTTCATTGCAAGAGGATGTCGTAGATCAAGTAGAGTCACCCAAACTGATTGGCTGTGACACTATGAACTTTTGGATTACCGGAGAAGCAGGCGCCTTAGCGAGCTTACTCAAAAAGATCAATCTATTGGTCATCAATGAGGGAGAGGCTAGATTGCTCTCGGGTGAGAAGATGATCAGCAAAGCGGTTGATAAGATCCGTGCGATGGGTCCTGAGATCATCGTCATTAAAAAGGGCGGCAATGGAGCCGCTCTTTATCATCCCGATGGACAGTTCTTTGTCCCTGCTTATCCACTTGAGCGCCTCACTGACCCCACAGGAGCTGGTGATAGCTTTGCTTCCGGTCTTATGGGGTATATCGCTCAGCAAAATTCAACAGACCTCAGCACGTTTAAGACTGCCTTACTCTATGGGACAGTGATGGCTTCTTTCGCGTGTGAAGAATTCTCTTGTGATCGAACGCTCACTCTCAACGCCTCCGAGATTACAGATCGTTTTGAAGAGATGAAGAGCCTGATCTCTTTAGATTGAGGCTAGACTAAAAAAACTCTCGATTATTCATAGTATCCACAGCATACTCCCCTGTGGTGTATTGGCTTTTACATAGACTCTTATATTGAGAGGTTAACAGATGTTTCGCGTGCTTATTACCGTTGGCCTGACCCTGATTTTTGCCTTTGTTAGTATGGCAGTGTACACAACGGTGGGCACTCATACTCGAACTGAAGTAGAGCTCCAGCTTCACGAGAGGCTTAAAGGGGCTCATCAGAGTATCACTCATCTTCAACAGTTAAGTAACTCTGCTACTCTAGCGAGAGCGAAAGAAGTCGCCAGAGACAAAAATTTAGTCGAGAGCATGAGGATCGAGGTAGAGGGTGAAGAAGGATATCTAAAGAGACATCAAGTCGTTTTAAATATAGTCAACAAGTGGAAAGGTGAGCTCACTCGACGAAGTCAAGGAGCCATCGACTCTTCATCAGGTAGGTTAGAAGACTGGCAGGCAAAAAAGCCCTATTTCTTTAACATTATTGATTCAAATGGATTACTCGTAGCGGATATGAATAACGCGAGGAGTTTTGCCAAGACCGAGTCCGCTAAAGAATATTCTAATATCAGTAAGAAATACCCAATTCTTAACGCGGCGTTAGGGAAAGACGCTGAGAGCTTTTATGATGTTTGGCAAGTTGGACACCAGCTACTCGTTGGAGTCTCACCCATTATCGAGGGTGACCAAGTACTGGGGGCGGTGGTCATTGGTTATCATATCAATCAAAGCTCAGAAGAGTATAAAAGATCACTTCTTGCTGATGTAGGGTATTTCTTTCAAGGGAAGCTACAAGGCAGCTCAACCCTAGGAAAAGAAGAGAGCGTCTTAGAGGAGAGCGTTAGCCAACTGTTAGAAACATATAAGCGCACTCCTTATACACCGATCAAAGTGAAACTTAATGACCGAACTTTACTGCTTAGGCTAGGAGAGGTGAGTGGTCACAAGTCCTCAGAGAAAGTACACTTCTTTGTCGCGGTCAATTGGAGTGATACACTCGAGAACGCTATGAGTATAAGAGACATCGTGCTTATCTATCTAGTGTTTGGCTTATTAGTGTCATTATTACTCTTTTGGATTTCTCTCCACTACTTCGTTAACCCCATCAAAGAGATCGAAGAAGGGGTGGTACGAGTCACTAATGGTGACTTAAACTATTGGTTTACTTACGAGGTAGGAAAGACCGACTTGAGCCCTACCCTCTCTCAGCACTTGGATATTATGGTGAGCACTCTCGCCGGTAGAGATATGCCCGAGCTGACCAATGATGAGGAAGACTCCTAATGCTCACTAGCGTGGTGAGCCTCGGTATTGATCAGTTTTCACAAGACCCCAAGTCATATGTAGGCTCTGAAAAAGTAGCCCTCCTCTGTCATGCGGCTAGCGTCAATCAGAGGTATGTTCACCTCACTCAGATCGCCGCCGAGGCGCATCTAGATGTCCGACGATGCTTTGGTCCCGAGCATGGTATCTGGGCAGAAGCGCAAGATATGGAAGCGGTCGAAGGAGAGCAAATCGAGCCGACGACTGGCGCACCAGTAGTTTCTCTATACGGTCATAAGTTATCTCAGCTGACCCCTAAAGTAGAGCATTTAGAGGGAATCGATACGCTAATTGTTGACTTGCAGGATATTGGAAGTCGTTATTATACGTACATTTATACTGCTTGCCTCTGCGCCAAAGTGTGTGCTCAAACAGGTACGAGGGTTTTAATTTTAGATCGACCTAATCCGCTCGGTGGTGTAGAGGTCGAAGGGAGATATACTGGAGAAGACTATCTCAGCTTTGTAGGAATGTGGCCTCTCCCTACTCGTCATGGGCTCACCCTCGCTGAGGTCGTCTCATTGATCAATGAGCGTGAAGGGTGGGGTGCTCAGATCGATGTCGTTAAGGTGATCGGTTGGCAACGAGAACAGCTCCTCTCTGAGACAGGACAGCGTTGGGTTTTACCCAGCCCCAATATGCCATCTTTTGAAGCGATGATGGTGTATCCGGGGATGTGTCTGATTGAGGGGACCGAAATGAGCGAGGCGCGAGGGACGACTAAACCCTTTGAATGGGTTGGTGCAGGATTCATTAATCCCTTCGACTGGGCTAAAGCTCTCAATTTACTCAACTTGAATGGTGTTCACTTTCGGGGTCTATACTACAAGCCGACTTTTCATAAATGGGCCGGTGTGACGATTGGAGGCGCTCATTTACAGTTACTTGACCCTCACCAGCTGCAACCGCTACGGATGTGTTTACACCTCCTTGGGCTTACCCGTCGGATGTATGGGGATGCTTTACAGTGGCGAAGTGAAGCTTATGAATTTGTCGCTGATCGCATGGCGATCGACCTACTCTTTGGTGACAGTGAAGCGAGGACCCTCATCGATGAGGAGGCGAGCGCAGCTGAACTCGATCAATATTGGCGACGTTGCATGAAGGACTCTGCCTTATTCAAAGAAGAGCGCGCACCTCATTTAAGGTATTGAGCTTATTCGATGAGCTTAACTTTGATCAACTTCTATTCGATGAGCTTAACTTCGATCAGTAAATCTTATTTGAGAAGTTTCAATACACCGTTGTGGAGCCTAAATCGCTCAATCAAAGGTTCTCCTCCCTGGGGGGTAAGATGCTTAACCACGAGAGTAGACTCTTTACCCTGGCCCTTAACACTGGCTTGAACTCGCTCAGGCTGTCTCCAACCATGTACATATCGAGATATACCCCCTTCTTGAGTTACATCTTCACCAAACAGTACGATCTCTGCGTCAGTGATGAGGAGAAGCTCCATACGCTGGTCACCGACCCAATCGTGTGATATCTCGGCAACTTTCTTTGAGTAATGTGTCTGTTGAATGTAAATCTCTTTATAGATTTGAGCGCCACCAAAGACATAGCTCATCTTGTCCTCTGAGCCCTGCTGATCGGTTAAGTGAGTTGTATAAGTAGAGTTTTCTCCATCCTCATCAATATCGGTAAAGATCGCTGATACGCTCGCTTCTGAGCCATAAAGCCAAGGGACTTGATTCATCGGAATGCGAGACTCAATGAAGTATCCTTTGCGACTAAAGCGATGTTTTGCCTCTATCGTGACCAAAGGAGCTGACTTAACTTGAGTCATCAGCTGCACATGTTGCTGACCATCACCGCTCTTACTGTGTCTATTCTGCTTGAAATAATAGTTGACTGACAAGCGATTGAAGCGCCCTCCTCCATCTAGGGTGAAGGTTACTTGATCACCTATTCGACCATATTTGAAGTCTGAATCGAAGCACTCAAGAGCGATATATAACCAACGACTATTGTATGCGAATTTAAGTCCGCCTTTAAAATCATCCATCCCAGGAGGGGATCCTTTAAGAAGGTATTCTGCAGAGTGCTGAGGGAGATGCCGCCAATCAGACGATAATCCATCGATGAGTAAACGGTCTTCACTAATAGGCTCTAAGTGCTCAGCATTACCTATTGGAATAGAGCTAAATGAGAGAGAGAAGACGCACAAGACTATAGCTAAGCATGCGAGAGCACTATTGATCATAATATAATATTTAGCCTATATTTATGGAGTCACAATCTCATATTTTTTAATTAGTCGATAAACATGTCTACGGTCGATTCCTGCATCTCTTGAGACCGCGCTAATATTAAATTCATTCTTAACAAGAAGCTGTTGTAGATAATCCTTTTCAAAAGACTCAATGATTCGCTCTTTAGCTTCCTTTAGAGAAAAGTTATCTGGGATCTCGAGAGGAGTGTGCACTCCACCAAGATAGCTGTCGTCATCGAGATGCTCTGGATCTAGTTGATCCATCAGGTCTGCTGAGTGAATCATCTCCCGATCAGCGAATGTATAGGCTCTCTCGATCATATTTCGAAGCTCTCTGACATTCCCCGGCCACTCCCAGCCCTCTAAACGATGGAGAGCATTGGGCGTTATTCCCTTAATATGTTTATACCCTTCATTTTTCTTATTCAGCACATCCAAGAAGTACTTGGCGATCTTGGAGGGATCTCCTCTGCGCTCTTTGAGAGGAGGTAGAGTGACCTTGACCTTGGCTAACCTGTAGTATAGATCTTGCCTAAATGAGCCTAGTTTAACCATCTCTCCTAGATCTCGATTAGTCGCTGAAATAGCGCGAACATCAACCTTCTTTACACTCTCTCCTCCTACTCTCCTGATGATTCCACTCTCAAGAGCTCGGAGCAACTTTGGCTGAAGGTTTGTCGGGAGCTCACCGAGTTCATCTAAAAATAATGTCCCACCATCCGCTTGTTCAAAGAGTCCTGCGTGAGCTCTGACAGCCCCGGAGAAAGCCCCTTTTTCATGACCAAACAGTTCGGATTCAATGAGGTGTTCGGGAACCGCTGAGCAATCAAAGACGATCAAGTCTTTTTCAGACCGCCGAGAGAGCTGATGGATCGCTTGTGCGACAAGCTCTTTACCGGTACCTGTTTCCCCCTCGATCACGACAGATAAATCGCTAGGAGCGACCTTCTGTATTAAGGTATATAGCTTTCGCATCTGCCTAGATCCCCCAATTAGAGGTCCTAACTGCTCTAATGGACTATCGGTGAGGCTGATTTGCTCGGTGATTGGCGAGAAAGAGAGGGTAGTGTTTCCTATTTGGAACTCTCTCCCAGCAGAGAGATAGATATCTCGAATCCTCAAATCACCTACATATGTTCCGTTTGTAGACCCTTCATCGATGAGTCTATAACCGTCTTGATCTCTATGAATCTCACAATGAAATCGACTCACTGTCCCATCGACAATTTGGATATCACATCGAGGATGAGCGCCGACTCTAATCACATCTTTCGAGAGGCTAAATACATTTCCCTTCTGATCACCTTTCACAATACTGATAGAGCACGTCTCGACTTGAATAGACTCGTTGAGGTCGCTGAGGGAGACATTTTGAGTCTCCATATCTATATTCAGTAATCCCTCTTGTTGACTATTCGATAATCGATTGGTGAGCTGTTTGCCTAATTTGGAGCGGGGGTCTTTCATAGTCACTTACATCTCTAACTAAACTGTGGATTAATAACTTCTATAGATTAGGGGCTTTAAACCCTCTGATGTTGGTCTAAACTATGATCTCAATGACTGACTGATCTCATCTGTTGAGACTCAGTGAGCATCCTCAATAGTGCTCTTGATCTTTTTATATAGACCTCGAAGGCTCACGGGCTTGGTAAAATACTCATCCATCCCGGCTTCTAAGCATCGCTCTCGATCACCTGGCATCGCTAACGCTGTCAGAGCGAATATTGGGATGCTAGCGATACGAGGGTCATCACGAATATGAGCAGTCGCTTCTATTCCAGACATATGGGGCATCTGAACATCCATAAGGATTAGGTCAGGGGTGTGAGCGCGAGCAATTTGTACCGCCTGGTAGCCGTCTTCTGCGGTCAGAATTTGATATCCTTTACGACCCAAATAATCTTGTACTAATTGAATATTAGAGAGATTGTCATCAACAACTAATATGCACTTAGGGGAAGAGATCGAGTCAGTAGGCGTCGGATAGTGTAGGGACCCCTTTATACTTGACAGTTTAGAAGAGGAGTCTAGAGACACCTTGACAGGCTTAGATATCTTGCCTGCTTCACTCGCTGAGATCACCAACGCTTTTTTAGGAGGGTCAAGCTCATCTTTGCTTTGACCCTCTATGTCACCACTCTTGGTGACCCCCTCAGCTGAGTCACTTTTGATGGAATTAGTCTTAGATATATCCCTTGTGGCCTGCTTTAAAACATTCTCCAAAGCTCTCCGAGAAAATGGCTTTTGTAGATAGCCGTCAATGAAGGGTGACTCCGAACGGTTGTTGTCTCTTGGTAATACCGAACACACAACCACCGGCATATGCTGTAGGGATGGATCAGATTTTAACTGTTTCAGAATCTCCCACCCCGATGACTCCGGGAGGAAGAGATCCAATATGATAACATCGGGTTGATGATCTTTAGCGAGTTTGACTGCGTCGCCACCTCTTTGATCCCAAATAACATCAGTATCTTTTTCTTTTAGATAACGCTTTATGCGATCCGCATCAATAGTGCTGTCTTCAACAAGCAGGACACTCTTAAGGTCTTGTTCAGGGTACTCTTCAACAACATGTTCACTCTCTGATGCATCGACCCATGGGAAATCGAGATGAAACTTACTGCCCTCATTCAAAACACTATCGACTTTGACGTCTCCTCCATGAAGAGACATCACTTGAGAGACGATAGAGAGCCCTAGGCCTGTTCCCTCATAAGCTCTCTCCAAACTATTATCTAGCTGCACAAAAGTCTGAAAGAGCCTCGGTAAGTTCTCTTGGCTGATCCCTATCCCTTCATCCCAAACGGTCACTCTCAAATAGCCCGAATTGGGTGAGAGACCTACCGTGATCCCTAAGCGTTGATTCGGCTTAGTAAACTTAACGGCGTTAGAGATTAAGTTCATTAGCACCTGTTTAAACCAGCGTTCATCAGCGTTGAGCAAATAAACGCCTTCGATACTCACCGAGACTGCTAGATGCTTTCTCTGCATCTCAGTTCGGAAAACTTGCAGCGCTTCAAAGCAGCAAGCTTCCACATCTATATCTCCTAGGCTGAGGCTGATCCCACCAGCCCTTAACTTGGAGAGATCGAGGATATCAGAGATCACTGAGAGGAGATGATGACCATTAGAGAAGACCTGTCGAATCGGTTGATATTGATCAGGGTCGAGATTGCCATATACCCCTTCTAGCATCGCTTCACATAATCCGAGAATCGCGTTAAGAGGAGTCCTTAGCTCATGAGACATGGAGGCGAGGAACTCATCTTTGGTCTGTGCGTTACGCGCCAATTCCAGGTTCATGGTCTCAGCATGTGAAAGTTCAGCTGTTAACTCAACGGTCTTACTCTCAAGCTCGCGTTGGAGACGAAGTCGCTTTGGATCTTCGCAGATCACCAACCAACATGGATGTGATGAGCTCTCTTCTTCATTGAGTTGATCGTTATCTTCTCCCGTAACAAAGGGGATGATCTTAATCATGTTTTCTTTGAAAGAGCCGTCTTTTGAATCAAGGAGATAACCGTTAACGCTTTTTGGTTCTTCACCTTGGGGGTTCATCGAAGTCAGAGCAGGGATCCATGATTCCTGTTCAGCATTCAATACTACTTGGTTAATATGGAGACCCATAGCATTGGTTTGCTGACCTGAAGCGTAGATGACATGATACGAGTCATTAAACCAAAAGACAGTGTCATTTAGTTGATCTAATGTCGCGGCATATAGAGGTAGCAGTTTTTTAATGTTTACCATCATCACCATACTGAGATGTGCCTAGTTTTGGGTCGAAATGAACGCTACGGGTCGAAATGAACGCTACGGGTCGAAATGAACGCTATGGGTCGAAGTGAACACTATGAGTTGAAAATGAAATTTATTCAAAGAAAACCTTCTTTGTTACAACGTCTACCGTACACTTTTGAGCAGAGCTTTGCTACCTTAAGAATGAAGACTTCATTTATTACTGTCGTCAGCTTGAGCGAGACTAAGAAGAGATTAAAGAAGAACTGAGATATAACTGATGTTTAAGCGCATTTTCTGTTTACTATTCGTCTTCACATTAATCTCATTATGTCTAAATATTGCTCAAGAGGGTCACGCTAAGCCCAAGAGATGGAGAGCGACTTGGTGGTCAGATCCAGCCACCACCATGGCGATCGCTTGGTCACAGCCAGAGAGGGGTGAGGCGCTCTTACGTTATGGACTTCGCTCTGCTGAGCAAGACGCCACAGAGCTCCCCTATACCTTGCGGATTAATACCCCTGAGAAGGGGAAGACCTATTGGGCGCAGTTGAGCGGGTTATTGCCGAACACTAGCTATCAGTTCGAGGTAGAGACTCAGGAGGGGACGTCTCGTCGGCTCTGGTTTAAAACAGCCGCCAAGGAGCCAACATTACTTAAAGTTGTTGCAGGCGGAGACTCAAGGAATCAACGTTCGATCAGACGTATCGCCAATCAAACCGTCGCTGAGCTTCAGCCTGACTTTGTTCTCTTTGGAGGTGACTTTACCTCCTCCGACTCTAAAAAACAATGGAAGAGGTGGTTAGACGATTGGCAGCTAACCATAGATAATTCAGGGCGCCTCATCCCCTTATTACCTGCCCGCGGAAATCATGATTCAGAGCGTCGTTTAGGGAGAGTTTGGGGTCGAGCCTACCCACACTTTTATTACGGCCTAACCTTCGGAGGCCAACAGCTCAGAGTCTACACGCTAAACAGTGAACGTCCTGCAGGTGGTGAACAGAAAAAATGGCTTGAGGCTGACCTCAAAAAGCATTCCAAGGTTACACTCAAATGGGCTCAATATCATAAACCAATGAGACCTCATGTACGCCTTAAATCAGAGGGACAAGATGAATATCAGCACTGGGCACCTCTATTTGCCCGTTTTCAGATGGACTTAGCGATAGAGTGTGATTCACATATGATGAAGATGACCTCGCCTTTATGGCCGAGCCGGTCAGGAGAAGACGGTTTTGAGAGGGTAAGTCGGGGGACGACGTATATAGGAGAGGGGGGGTGGGGCGCTCCACTTAGGAGTGTAGATGACGCCAAAAACTGGACCTTGTTGAGCGGTCGAATCAATCACCTATTTTATCTAGAGGTTGAGCCCACAGGGATCTATAGGATTACTCCTCTCTTGCTTCATCTCAAGAGGCGAGGGCGAGATACCTTTAAGAGCGCTATTGGGGTAAAAGTACCTCAGGTGATCAATCAACTTGGCTATGCTAGTCCTTTGATTGTGCCAAGCCAAGTGGGTCAAAAGGTGGAGCGAGCCAAGTTACAGGTTGGCTATTCACCACTACTCCTGAACCCGTTGGGAGGGAGTCACCCCACATCGAGACAGAATGAGTAGAGCCTTGGTTTAGCATGCCTGTCGATGATAAAATAATATTAGATTTATGGGATGATATCCCCATCGAGAGAAAAGCGCCTCCGGATCGGTACACCTCTAACGAACCTCATCATTATTCATATTCTCAATCGGAATTGGTCTCGCCGCTTTCATCAACTCTCGATGACCCCCAAGAGCGATATAGTCAACCAACCCCTGTGATCGCCACCATGCAGCCGATCTCTCCTCATCACTCTAAGGGACCAAGTCAGCCGCCGGTTCATATCATTGATTATAGTGATGCTCATATGTTTGAAGAAGCTCTCAGGGCGATGCCTTCGACACGTCCTGCCCCCCAACCTCCTGAAGCAGAGGAGGAGTTAAATCAAAAGGAGACCATTCGCCCTTCTGCTTCTTCAATCACGATCTCACCAAAAGCCCTACCAGATGTGATTGAGCGTCTGAGTTCAGCACACCCGAATTCTCCTAATGACTCTAAACTCGATCAACCAAGATCATTTCTAACGAGTCAATCTCTTGATCAAGTTGACTCTACGGGGATTAGATTTGAAGACCGACCCGAGAAAGAATCTCATGACAACTTACCCGATCTTGACCTGCTAGAGGGGTCTTTACAGGGCTTAATAACGACTCATAGAGACCATGAACATGAGCGTTTGACTCAACCGAAAGCCTTATCAATTCATCGAGAGGACAGCCAGCTCTTGAAGCGCTATGAAGAGGGGCAAATATCGGAGAGCGATGATCCATTCGAGCTTATCTCGATCATGCATGAGGAGGGTCGTGAACAGGCGATAAAGCCGCTTTCCCTTGAGAAACTTCCCTCTTCCGAACAACTGATTTCTCATTTGTTCCCCTCGGAGAATGCGGGTTCACGAGACCCCGAGGCTCAGCTCCCTTCAAGCTCTTCAGGCTCTCTTGATGAGCCCCCCGCCGAGCAGAGGCAAGAGAGGCTTGTTGGGGATCAAAATAACGCCAAAGCGGAGAGAGAGTACATAGAAGAAGCAGAGGATGAGCAAGCGCTTCTACCCACTGAACCCCCTCTATCGATCAGTGATGATCAGGCTCAAATAGAAGAAGAGCTAGAAGATTACCTAGAGCCTTTAAGTTTTCCGATCCCCCATGAACGGAATATTCTTGAGGTTAAAAAGCTTGGCTCAGATCAGAAGCCTAACTCAGATGACCAACCTCACTCAGATGACCAACCTCACTCAAATGACCAACCTCACTCAGATGACCAACCTCACTTAAATGACCAACCTAAAACACAATCAAGACCTTCGCTTATCCATAGAGGAGGTCGTCAATTTACTCTTGCCCGGCAGGAGCCACCAGACTTCCCTTCTTTGCAAGGTCATGATCACCCCTCATATTCAAGATCAGTTCCTCCAGAGAGAATCTCAACGCTGTCTCTCACTCCAATCCTATCACAGACATCGATTGAGCGTCGAAGGTCACTTTCCACTGCTCTTAAACAGCCATTAGAATGCTATTCGACAGGGTGGGTTAACCTCGCAGCGTCTGCTGGAGCGCTCAGTCTGTCCGAGGTCCCTGTAATGCCTATAGATCTTGCGATATACTTGGGGGATGGAGAAGAGAGGTTGATCGGTATGGAAGAGGTCGTGGAACCTCAGCATGAGATAGAACATTACTCTCAACTGATCAGTGAAGAAGTTGAGGGTCTAGAGTCGCTCGCGACTCAATCTTCTAAGCAGAATCATAAAGAAGAGTTTATCGACGAGAATGCTGAATATCTCGCCACAGTTGAATTCCAAATGCTCTTGTCAGGAGAGAGCTCTGTGCAACCGCCTCTGCGACCTGATCAATCACACCATGAGATAAGACCTATAGAGCGAATTAATCAAAAAAAGACTGTGCCCCGTTTGATTACTGCGAGATCTCCTCGTAAAGTAAAAAAAGAGATCGATACTGAGGAAGAGATAGAAGTACGCCATAGAGAAAACGATCCATTATCCAGAGCTGATTACCCTTCTGCTAAAGCTGAGTTGATCTCGCCTCAGGACAGCGAGCTCAGCCAACACTCTACGAATGCACAATCGACGACAGTGACCACTTCAAATTCAAAACCGATCTCCCCTAGGCCTTCTGGCCACCCATCAGTTAAAGTCCGCTTATGGGGAACTGAGCAGTGAGTTCTCACCCTACCACTTCACTCTTAGAGAGAGCAGTTGCCCCCTCTATCCACCTCCCTGCACCTGTGATGAAACTAAAATTTAAAACGACCCTTTGGGGATTCCTAGTCGTCTCTTTGACTACCGCTACTCTATTATCATGTACTTCTATTACTCAACCATCACCCGATCAGCGCCCCATTAAGCCAAGAGAGGCCTCTGTCGATCTATCAGAGCGGATGCCTCAACGTCGAATCTCCCTCAAGATTTTCCTCGACTTACCAGCGAGACAGGCACTGCTTAACGAACGTTGGGCTCGTCCTCCCCTTCATCAACTCCCCTCTTGGCTCACTCAGTTGGAGGGAAGAGGGAAGCTATCTGAACTCCTCGGTAAGAGCTTTTCTAAAACCTCAAGTCTCTATGCCCATAGTGAGACTCTATCGATCATAGAGAGTCTGCTTGTCTCAAACTTTAGCCCCCTAGGCATTAGGCTAGATGTGACTGAAATTATCTCTTGGGAGAGTAGTAATAATGGGGTCGCGCTCAGCTTAGATCAGCTTGGACAACAGCTGAGAGATCACGAAAAGTATCGTGAGAATCCTTCCGATTCATCCAGCCTCTTCGTGGGCATCACTTCTACCCCTGCTCCCTCTTTTGCTCAGTTGTCAGATATGATGTGGGCGAGACCCAACATACCTATTATTATTACTCGAAGACCTATTGAATATTATGGTCAAGCAGATCAAGCTACCGGTCGAGCGACCGCTCGGTTGATTATTCGGGGGATCGCAGAATCATTAGGGTTCGCTCCAGTGTGTGATGGCGGATGGGGTGGAGTGAGCAGAGATCGATTAATGGGGCTACTCAGCTCCCCCGCGTTGTCACCACAGCAGATAGTGAATAACAATCTCCCAAGAGCGAGCGTTCGTGATCCATATCTAGGAGGCGCTCAACCCAATGCTGCTGGTCCAAGCTCTTCTTCATCATTAGAAGTGTTATGGCGATTTGACTCCCTGGGTTGGAGTGATCTTTCAAAGCGACTCGCAGAGAGCTACATCGCTGAGCCTACACTTCAGCAAAGGGTCTCTCTCACTCATCTCTCATGTCGACGGTTCAGAACTTTACAAGAGCGGTGTCCAAGAGATGACTCCATGCTCAAACGAAGCGCCGCCTCACTGTGTATGAGTAAGAGAGAACCACTCATGGAGATCTATCGAGAGGGTCTACTAAACGGAGAAATGTGGCTAAAATATCAGACGACCGCGCTCGGCTTTGAGGCCCTAAAAAATGGTCATATACAGCTAGCCTATGATCGATGTCGCTCTGTAGCCAAACATTACCCAAGCCTCTTAGCGAGTAAGTGTGCCGGTTTTGCAGCCGATCGATTGGGCATGTTTGATGAGGCCATCTTATACCTAAGAGCATACATCTCGAGTCACCCCGATGACATTGGGTCGATCTCTCGTTTAGCTAAAGTCCTTGGATTGAGAGGACGAGATCGAGAGGCCATTGCCTTACTTCGGCGTCTCTCCAAGAGAGCGCCTACTCTTTTGGGTGATGAGTACAGTAGGATACTATTTAATCTTGGTGTTGCAGAAGCAAAACTTGGTTACCGAGAAGCAGCCTTATTAGTTTGGCGTAAAATTCCTGTAGACGATGAGATGTATCAAGATGCTCGACAGTTAATCGAGGCGTTCACCGACGGTTCATTAGACTTCCCGTAGAGTGGGGAAAGATATTTCACTCAGCATCTCCTTGATCGCGTGTAAGAACATGGCAGATTAAATGGATATGCTCACTAAGTCTTTGATCGATGCTTAACTTAGTAGTAGAGTCCACCAAATACGTTAACCACCTGATAGGAGCTCGTGTCCAATGAGAGCTAGACCACTGCCCATCTTGATGATCCTCACCCTCCTCTTCCAAACAGGCTGTTACAACACTTATGTAGTCAGCACAGAAGAGTTTAAAAAGATTCAAGAGTCAGATGGCGCTGACTTCAAATCAATCACAACTGAAGATGGGCAAGATATTACGATCACTGAGAACTCTAGGGTGGGCGTGCAAGATATCAATGGGAACTATTATCCTATTTCACCTTTCAACTTCACGATCAGTAAAATGCAGCTGATCGCTCCCGATGATTATGATCTTGAGGGCAACCTTGGTCTCCTCATCGATACAAAAGAGATCTCGGTAAAGAATGTAAAGATCGTCAACCCAACGAACACAGCTTTACTCATTGGAGGGGTCGCTGTCGCTTTGATCGGTGCCGCCGTGGGTGTTACTCTCTTGACGCCTGATTGCACTGGGCAGTTCTGCCAACCCTAAGTGACACGCCCCGATGAGCCAAGTATGCGAGCATGTTATCCGCTTATAAAGTTATATTGGTGCATTATCTCGCTCTCTGTGTTGGGATGTGAAAGCATCTCACCCCAATTTGTTGAGGTCTCGATCTTTGATCAACAGTCTCCATATGGAGAGCTTAGCGTTGGCGCGACTGCGCTAGTCAACTCCAGCAGCCCAGCGACTGTAAAGCTGTACGTCTACCTCAATGATCCTATGTTGTTAGGTGCGGAAACGGAACGTTGCCGGCCGATAGAGCTCTATGACGCTCCGCTAGGGCGTGGACATCGTCCGGACGAACCCTCTGCGCTAAATGTGAGTGATTTCGGTCTCAATAGTGACTTTGGTCTAGTGAGCGGAGATATAGATCAGGGGGGGCTAGATGGTGGACCTCTGCCGCCAGATGAATCGGTTTCCGAAGAGACTTCTTGTTTCTTTACACTCCTCTCTGATCAAGGAGAGAGGAGAGAAGACAATGACTTATTCCAAGGAGAGATCAATCTCGGACCATACCCTATAGGTCATACCATTGGTGTACGATTGCGGGCTGAAGGGGGGGGAGGTCAATCATGGTGGCCTGCAGAGGGAATGACTACACTCACAGTCGAAGGCGTGCGAAGTCCCCTAGAGATCCATCAAGTCACACCCCAAGTTGGCCCATCTAATGGAGGGAATCGAGTGCTCATTAAAGGGGAGGGCTTCGCTGATTTGAATACGCTCTCCATCTCTTTTGGAGAGTCAGCGCTTGAGCAACTCTCACTTGAATCTCCTCACTTGATTAGTGGAGTACTCACCCCGGGTCCAAAAGGAGTGACGGTCGATATCTCTATCCAATCGACCGGTCGACAAGCGGTCTTGGAACAGGCTTATACCTTTTCGCCACCTCCTAAGATCAACCGCCTCATTCCTCCTGAGGTCACTCAGACCTCCTCACATACGATCATAATCACAGGTGACCACTTCATTAATAATAATGAACTAGGTTCGGGCATAATAGAGGCTTATGAGAGAGTTGATTTAGAGGCAGCGTTAACTCCATTAGAGATCACTGAACGAGGCGACCAAACATATCTGCAGATCTCTGTACCCGCGAGCGACCGTGAACTCAGTCAAATCGTTCTAGAAAACCCAGATGGTCAGAGAGCGGTTGTCGACCTTATTCGTCGTCCCGCGCCTCGTCTGAGTATGCTAAGTCCTCCCGTCGGGCCAGACAGTGAACCAACATGGATCCTCGTAGAGGGCTCTGATCTCAGAGCGCCTGCGACAGTGTGGTTTGATGGGCAACCCGCCCTCGCGGTAGAGTTAGGCCGAGGAGGCCAGAGAGCAAGGGTGCTCACCCCACTACATCCGGGTGGACTCAGCGATGTAGTTTGGTTTAACCCCGATGGTCAATATGCCCGATTAGATCAAATATATCGCTTCAATGGACCCCCACGGGTCACGAGCGCGAGTCCCGAGGTTATCAGTCGATGTGGAGGAGGGGTCACAACGATCGTCGGAGTCAACTTGAGCCTGGAGATGAGTGTCTATTTTAATGGAATAATCGGGCAGGTATTAGAGGTTAATGAGGATAGAACAGTAGCCGTTATTCGCGCTCCAAACGCTGTGAGTGATGGAGGAGTCATAGATCTCTTAGTCGTTGGTGCCGATGGGAGAAGAGACCGTAATATCAGCCTGCTTCGCTATGGTCTTCAGCCGCTTGTTCGCTCTGTAACACCTACAGAAGCTCCTATTTGGGGAGGGACAAGTGCTCGGTTGACAGGCTCTGATCTCAGTGTCGGGTCGCTCTTCACTGTTGGTGATCAAGTCGTAGAGGCAAGTAACTTTATCGCTGATGGATGTGACTCTATCGTGGAGATTGTGATCCCACCCGGACAAGAAGAGAGCGCAGCGCTCAACGTGGAGTCCAATGATGGACAGTTTAGCACACTTCCTGACGCGATCACCTATATCACTCCACGTCTTGACCCTCCCGAGGGCCTCAATGGAGGCTATACCAACACTCGGCTAATTGGCCTAGACTTAAGAGAAGGCCTAAGAGTGAGCTTCAACGGTCTATCGCCAAGACGACTCAATCAGGTTAACGATCAAGAATGGGAGGTTCTAACCCCTAACACTGACCGAGGTCCTGTGAACGTGGAAATAAGAAATATCGATGGTCGAGGGCTCATCTCTAGCGAGCTTTACACATCGCGTGAACTCGTAGATCAGGGCGCTGAGAGTATGAACGCGCTTGGAGATTGTAATCATATCACTCAAGGAGACTACAATGGTGACGGGATCACTGACCTTGTGCTCGCTATGGGATCTTCTTCCTCTATCGGTCTGATTGAACAAACTGATCTTATATACTATGGCAATGGTAATGAGCTTGAGGGCCCTCGACCTCTATGGGTTGCCGGTAATGGGATGAATAGCTATTCCGGTGATATTGATGGAGATGGCGACCTCGATCTCTTAATCGTCAACCTCTTCGATGATCAGAACTACGTCCTACTCAACGATGGTTTAGGAGAATGGAGCACTGATCCTACCTATCCTGCTTTAGAGATTGGTCCTAGCTACGATGCAGGACTCTTCGACGCCGATGGTGATGGGTCATTAGACATCTTCTTGATGCAGACTGGGGATGTGAGCGATAACCAAGTATTTGGTCCAGAACAGTTGCTTATACGCTCGGAAGGTCAATGGGTAAATCGATCATCACAGGTTGATTTCAATATCGATGACGTTCATGATCATGACATGGCCCATGGAGACCTTAACAATGATGGGCTCGATGATGTTGTTATTGTTGTTGACAACCTTCCCCAGAGCTTTCCTGGTACATCGAATAGAGTCCTGCTTAATCGGGGGGATGGAGTCTTCGAGCGGGTGAATAGCCCAATAAACAATTATCCCGGGGATTGGCTTGATGTAGCTCTCGCAGACATCAACAATGATGGTCATCTCGACATCCTGATGCCTCAAGATTATATAGAGGGAATCTCGATTGTTGGTACGCCATCTTTAGCTTTATTTATGGGTGATGGGGCCGGTGGATTTACCGAGGAGAGCTTCCGAACAGCCAATCTCCCTCCTTCTCCCGCTTTTGGAGTCACTCCCTTTGATCTCGATCTTGACGGAGATATGGATCTATTAGTGTCAGTCTTTGGTCTGAGCTTTGGAGATGGAAGCATTGAACCCTTTCAGAGCGTCTTATTGCTCAACGACGGTGAGGGGGTATTCTTCGGAGGAAATGCCTCTTTTAATTCAGTTCCATTTGTACCGACTACTCATTTTGAGGTAATAGACCTTGATCGTGACGGCCGAGTCGATATTGTAGAGTGTGCCGCAGAGAGCCAAAGTCGAATATGGCGAAACGAATAGGAGAGTATATGCTCTACAGTGACGAAGTGATTAGGAGACATGTCGTAGCAATGACTCGTAACCCTCAAGCAATTGAGCCACGAGGTTGGGTCGCTATTACCTTAGCGGCCGCTGGTGATCCGCAAGGGGTCAAGCTACTTCGTGAAATGTTTGATCAGTGTTTGATGCTCGGTCAGCCCATTTTCGCGCTTTGGGCCGCGCTCGCTCTCAAAACGTATGCGCCTTTAGAAAATGTTCAGCCCTTAATCACTCGTTTCGCTATGGATCAAGCGAACCGAGAGGCCATGCTGAATGAAGCTATACCAACGGTTACGTCCGATGAATCAGATGAGTCTGTGAGTACACTGACGACTTCGCTTGAGGGTGAAGATTTAAAGTCTCAGGCAGTCGCTCTTGCTAAGGACTGGAGTATCTTTGATCATAATGTAAAAGGGGCCACTACACCGCTTTTAAGCTCTTTTGATGAACCTATACTGATTCAGCTGCTCAACACTTTAGAGCTGAAGTCCTTCTCTGCGGGCGACCTCATGATCGAAGAAGGCGAAGAAGGCGGTGGCGTCTTTTGGGTCTGCGCCGGTAAAGTAGAGATCACTAGGCGTAATCAAAACAAAGAAACAGTACACTTGGCGACGCTCAGCTCAGGTGCCCTAGTTGGAGAGATGGGGCTCATCACTCGCTCCCCAAGAGTCGCAACAGTGACAGCGGCTGAGGCAGTACAAGCCTTCGTCCTACCCGCTAAGGCCTACGCGATGATGGATGAGTCTAGAGAGGTGGTTCACAATGCGCTCTCTCATCTTGTGGGGAAGAGAATGTTACAGAACATCACCAAATTCTCACCAGTCTTCCGATCTATTCCTGAAGAGGGTCACCCCGAGCTCCTCTCACAATTTAAAGCTAAAGTAGTACCGGCGGGAGAGACGCTGTTACGACAAGGGAAGCCTGGTCGAGGTCTATTTCTGATCCTAGATGGATTAGTTGAAGTCACTCAATTAGGGAGTATCCAGCCCAAATGGCTTCGAGAGGGTGATATTTTTGGAGAGATTTCGCTCGTCTATGATAGCCCGGTTAGCGCTACCTGTACCGCTGCTCGTAGAAGTTTACTTTATACCCTTAAACCCGATAAGTTTAAGGCCCTCGTCTCTAAATATCCTGAAATCAAGCATACGCTAGCAGAGCTAAGCCTATTCAGGAATCTCGACGGTCTCTATACAATGGCCTAGAGCTCATGATGCTCAGGATCTAGATGACACAGCAGCCAATCCGCGAAGCACATAAAGACCTCAGAGAGTCTGTTGGTCACTCTTGCGGTAAAGTGATGCTGTTTGGTGAGTACTCTGTTCTTGAGTCTTACCCCTCTCTGCTGATAGGCAGTCCTCAGCAGGCTAAGGCGAGTTACCGAGAGCTAGATGACCTACGAGGGCTATCGAAGAGGGATCACTCTTTACGAGAGCTTCTCTCGATGGGTGTTAATGAGGGTGTAGAACCACTCTATTTAATCCATGGATATCAGTGGGGATGGAGTTTGATCGGTCAATACTCTCATGGCCGTGGGTGGAAGACCTTAGGTGCTCAATTTAAGTTTATTGAAGAAGCACTATTGACGCTCAGGGCACCTTTTGGGGTATATACTATAGATACACGTAAGTTTGGGGTTGAGCGCGAGGGGATATGGACTAAAATGGGGATTGGAAGCAGTGGGGCCTCCACGGTTGCCGTCGTCGACCTACTCTCCCAACTGTCCGCTCATATACTCACAGAAGAGCCACAGAAGCTCAGAGACCCATATCAGCGTTTCCTGATTACCCGTGAGCTCCACCATAGAGTACAAGGAGGTCTTGGCAGTGGAGCTGATGTAGCGGCAAGTTCCTTTGGAGGATTAATAGAATACCAACTCTCTCCTAAAAGTATGAGCGCTCCCCCACGCATCAAGACCTTGACCGCCAAACTCCCCTATACCTGCGGCATTTGGCGAGGAGGTAGTCAGTCTACAGTCTCTTCACTCCAAGTTATGACCGCCTGGAAGAGCGCTCATCGACAGCGCTATCTTGAATTCATGAGTATGATAGGAGAAGTCTCGCAACATGCGATTAACCTCTTTGGTGACTCTCCTTCTCCATCCTCTAGCCCCTCTCCATTTGATTGGATGAGCACAGTAGAACATGGCGCTGATGTCATTAGATCTTTTGGGGAAGAGGTTGGACTCAATATTTGGACACCGATTCATGAGCGATGGCGTATGATCACCAATCCCCTTGGTGGCGTTATTAAACCTACGGGTGCAGGGGGTGATGATCTGACTTTACTCGCCTCTGAGTCCGCCGAAGCCGAAAATAACTGTTTGCAAGCTCTGCATGAAGATACGCTCAGAGAGGGCATCGCATTACAGGTCTTTAGGCTCGGACGCTGAGTTGAGTATGGCGGCTCGAAAACATAAAGCCCCGGCGCAAAAACTCCCTAATACAACACCTATCAAATGACTGGTGATATCTACCTCTGAGCTGAAGTCATTAAAAGCGATCACCCATGGAGCGATGAAGAGTGCGCTCTTGATGCTCCATGATTGAGTCAATGGAGACATGACTAAGCTGATTGTGACCCATGAGAGGAAAGCTAAGGTTGCACCAGAGAGACCAATCGACCAGCTGTCCACTCCTATGAGAACTCTTAGCACACTGATCAAAGCGGCCATCAGATAAACTATGCTCCCCAAAAATAAGGAGAGACGAGTTAAACTTTGATGCTGTATATTGAGATTGAGGGACAGCTGAACATCTTCTTGAGAAAAGAGAATAAGATATGTGAACCATAAGAGGAGGCCATTACCGCAGAGATGATAAATATCGAGGTGAAGAAGTGGCCCTGTAAAGATGCGCCACAACTGATAGATACTCATCTTCCCCGCTGGGGTGAGGGCCCCAAATGACTTTGCCCACTCAACCTGATCGATGAAGTCAGCTCGATGAGAGATCGCCCAAGCTGTGTACAGAGTCGATAAGCTCATAGTGATGACCATCGCTCCTAGAGACTTCACAAAAGCATGTTTTAGAGAGATTATCACAACCGAGACCTTGCCAACATGAAGGAGCGTGACTACACTATATATTCTCTAATCAGTATATACATTCTTTGCAAAGCTCTCTCCTCCTTAATGAGGATCAGATCACGTTCACAAGAGACGCAGATAAAAGATTAAGGAAACTAAGATGATCACCCTAACAGATAACGCGGCGAAGAAGGTACATCAACTCATAGAGTCTCGAGATCAACCGACGGTTGGTTTACGAGTTGGAGTAAGAGGAGGAGGCTGCTCAGGGTTCTCTTACTTCTTAGAATTTGCTGAGGCACAGTCTGATGCTGATAGAGAACTTGACTGCCATGGAGTGAAGCTCTTAGTAGACCGGAAGAGCTACCTTTATCTCATGGGAACAGAGGTAGACTATGTGGACCGTCTCACCGAGTCAGGGTTTAAATTTACTAACCCGAACGCGAAACGAACGTGTGGTTGTGGTGAAAGTTTCAGTGTTTAGTTGTACGAGGTGAACGGTCAATAAAAGCGAAGCGCGCTTATGGCTGTACGAGAGGAGATCGTAACCATCTATGAGCGTGAATGTAGAGGAACAAGGAGCGTCATCCACTCAGTCATCGCTCTCAGAGGGCGCTAATGGTCTTCGAGAGAGCGGGAAGTCTACAGCTGATCCATTGAGAGGTACTTGCGACTCCTGTGGCGAAGTACGAGAGACTATTATTCAGTGTTTGTACTGTGGTGACCGACATCTTATTACTGAAGCGCTCTCCCCCTATGAGAGATTAAGATTGGTCCCAAACCCCCTCTTCTCTGAAGAAGAGGTACAAGCCGCTAAAGAAGCATTACTATTGGTTTTTCATCCCTTAAGAGCCTCAAGGCTGAACGCCAAATGGTCTCTGAGACAACGCGCGCTAATCTGTAGAGATGCCGATACATTGAGCTCAATCACCGGGGCGCTTAATACTTATGTAGATTATTTGCTCACTGAAGAGCGCATAAAAGATAAGTCCAAAGAGGCCACTCTCGACTCCTCTGAATACCAAGGAGCCGCTCAAGACTCTCCAGACAGCTACCTCAACACCTTTCTCCTTGAAACTGCGCAAGAAGAGCTCAGTGAGTATGATGGTTATCAAGAAAGAGAGCGACTCCTCAATAGAGTCTCAAGAGAATTATTATGTGAAGGGAGGAGGGTAGGTAATGCGCTATTGCAGAGGCCCATATCTCTCGCTCAACTGCGAGCGCTTAGCCAATCTATTAAAATAATGGGAGATTGGGAGCGGTGGTTAAGTGAGCGTCGTCATCACTCTTTGGGTTGGAGATCATGATGGAGCGCAGACCTGATGCTAGAGGGCAGTTTGAAGTCGCTGAGGACACCGAGGCTCATCAGTGGCGATCAGTTGATATAGGACATCACTCTCTACGATGGGTTGACCGTGAACACCAGCTGCATAAGCCTCAACGGGATCACGAGGAGGGAAAGAGATCCTCGTCTGAGGCCCCCCCTCCTATCTCGCAACGACTGACCTTGGATCGATTAGCTTTATGCGAGCTAGAATCAATCAGTCAAAGCTCGCTCTCCAAGAGTTTAGGTCGAGAAGCGCCGTTTAGTAAATGGATCAACTTAGACCATCTCTCGTCTTCTCCGTTTTTGGGCGCGATGTCGTTGATTGATCGACGAGACAATCAGCTGTGGGTAAACACCCAAGATGGCGAGTATAAACCTCACACGATCTTCTCTAATTGGCTTAATGATATTTTATCTCCAACAGTCACCATTGGAGAAGCGCGACCCTTATCAACTCATGGACTGATTTGGCTGACATCACCAAGCCGACTACCCTCGGTCACTTCTATGGTGTATCGTTGTTTATCTGAGCTACCTTACGCGAATGGTGCTTCACTTAATAGCGCGATCGCTACTTTGATCGGGGTTGAGAGGAGACAAGGAGAGGAGCTTAAACGTGGTATTTGGGGGGTCTTAGATATTGGAGAGAGCCAAGGAGCCTGGAGTCTAGTCGAGGTCTCTCAATCACATATTATCAATCATAGTCGATTTCGTGTCCTTAAAAGTTATGGTCGTAGCCTCATTGGCGAGAGAGGACTTCGGAGAGCCCTTTTAAACCAACATCTCACCACTGCAGGATGCTCTTGGACTGAGCTTAACCATGACTCTCGGCGCGAATGGTTAGAATTTGTCTCTTTACAAGCGGACACATTGATGCGACGAGTTTGGCCTAGATTCATTCGCGAAGTGAGTACGATGAGCCCCTCAGCTGTTCAAATAAGTGCTGAAGACTTAGAGTTATTTCACCGTTATCATCGAGGAAGCTATCAAGCGGTTATGGATTGGGTTCACCACAGTCTAGAGAGCTGTCATATTGGCCCTGAAGCCCTCCGAGGGATCTATGTAACGGGTAAGCATGGTTTGGGTATCAGCGTCCCCCTCAAGAGAGGCCTCAGCGCCGTTAATATTAAGATCACTCCTCCTCATATTGAGCTGGAGGGAGCGCAGGCTTATGTACAGAGCGCTCTTTATCAATCGGGATGCGGATATCATATTGAAGATGTGAGCGCCTTCGCTTTAGTTCTATTAGATGAGCATGAGCAGCTATCAAAGGTTATCTTCTCCGAGCAAACAGCGCTGCCGGGGGTCTTTGATATCGAAGTCGGACCTACACAAGGCAAGGTCAGCTTGTGGCTCTCAAGCTACGGAGATTGCGAGGAAAAGATCGCTGATCATCCACCAATTCCCGAGAACCGTCGGCTACGAGTCTACTACGAAGGCCCTCACCTCTTTGAATTAACATGGGTTGAGTCTAGGCCATCATCGATGGACACCCATGATTCTCTATCAGAGCCTCATGAA
Source organism: uncultured bacterium (assembly GCA_943788935.1). Classification (GTDB taxonomy): domain Bacteria; phylum Myxococcota_A; class Bradymonadia; order UBA7976; family VGTA01; genus CAKZRU01. The sequence continues at coordinate 299,039 of CALSSE010000010.1, forward strand.
TGGAGATATACTTAAGTGATTTTGCTCAATGAACTATGCTGATGAAAGGGAGCGATTAATGAGACCGCTTAAAGCAATGATGATCGGGCTTATCATCACAGGGTTCATCACTGCTTGCGGAGGAAGAATCCCTGCGCCGGCGAATTTTGTAACTGAACCTCTCTCTTATCATCAGGCGCTAAACCACAGAGCTAAACAGATCAAGTCTATCAGTGGAGAGCTCTCTGTCGAGATATGGGAAAGAGGAAAGCGTCTTTCGGTGAGACAATTGTTTGCGAGTCTTCCACCACAGAGGCTGCGTATGGACACTTTAACCCCTTTTGATCAGCCTCTAGCGACAGTCATTTTCAATGATGGTTTACTCTCTTTACATGATCGAGAGGCGGGTCGATTTATGATGGGTGAGGCGAGTGTTAGCAACTTTGAGCGCTTAACCCGACTGCGCTTAAAGCCTTCTGACATGAGCACACTCTTGGCGGGACAAATCCCTAGATTGCAAGATCAAGGTGGAGAGGTCATCTGGGATGAAGTGAGAGGGCGAGCGGTATTAGTCTTAAAGAGGGGCATTCAACGACAAGTCATCAGTTTTGATCAAAAGGACACGACCCCAAGAATGATGGCTTTGTATGAGTCAGAGGTCTTAATGGTTCGGGTACTGCTCGCTGACTACTCCCAAAGCGAACCCAAATTACCACGGCAGTTACGAGTAGAGATTCCGCAGGGAGAGATCAAGGTTAATACCACGCTAGTAGACTATACCTTGAATCCACGATTACCAGAGATTGCGTTCAAAATAGAGCCTCCGCCGGGTTTAGAAACTCAGTCGTTTTGATCGACCTATTTGAGAAGAAGGTGAGCGATGGACTTAGAGTTAAATGAGGCACAAGTGAACTATGCGCAGGCGATTCTCGAATGTGGGATCATTGAGCTAGAACCATTACAAGAGTGGCTCGCTGGTTTACAAGAAGTCCCCGGTGACCTAGGAGAAGCGCTTAGTGAGGCCCAGTTAGTCGATGAGTTTGAGTTGACAAATACGCTAGGTCGAGGGATAGGGCTAAGCGTCGCTAGCGAAATCGAGCTAGAGATGGACGCTGCACCACATCCTAAAATTCCCCGTGATGTCTGTGTAGAGCTCTTATGCATTCCCCTAAGTGATCAAGACCTTAGCCCACTCCCGATCGCAGTGAGTAACCCATTTGATGACGTTGGTTTACAATATATTAGCGAGCTGGTTAATGGAGCCGAATTAAAGCTGAGTTTAGCCGCACCGAGTCATATCCGCGCTGAAATCAGCGCCTGCTATGGAACAGAGGAAGAGTGGAACGAGTACCTCGCCGAACAAGATCGGCATCAGCAACAGGAGATGCTCAATGAGCCCTCTCACTTGAACGAAGATTCTGCTGTCAATGAGTCTGTTCATCACCCCTCTGCAAGCACGGATGACTACTCAGCAGATGCTAAAGGGAGACCACAGTCTATTCCGGATTGGTCTAAGCACTGTCCGGATGGAGCGGAGCGGCTAGCGGCTCTAGAGAGTCTCATTCGAGGAGGTTAGGGACCCTCAAGGCTGAGCGTTTATCCATTCGGTGATCCTCTGCCGCTGATCTCCTTGAAGAAAGATCAAGGCGTCTTCTCTCCATGCTCGACACCCCAAGCCCTTCCCTAGAGCTTTAGTTAAACGATCAACAGACTGCTCATTCGCAGACTTCACCGTCTGAAGAGTCGTCACCACCTTCCCTCCCCTTCCTCGTTTTAAGATCGCTGTCTTAACCACTCTCCGAGGACCAAGGGCGCTTAAGAGAGGATCTTGAGGAGACGATATCTCCCTGTCTGTCTCCCTGTCTGTCTCCCTGTCTATTTCTTGGCCCTTTTCCTCTTCAAGATGAGAGCCTAATGAAGCGAAGGCAGAGAGTTGACCCGCTAAGCCTCCACCATAAAAATCCTCATTCACTGCGCTCGATGATACATTTACCTTTGAACTCTTCGACTTACGTTTCCCCATGACATACTCTCTCTCTATTTGAGCGCTCTGATCAGCCTCTGTAAACATTGATCTATGGATTGTTCTGTCACTTCGAAAGAGAGCCACTGTGAATGATGATATGTACTGAGGAGTCGCTCTTGAGTAGAGCGATGCTCTCTTAAGAGATACAGAGCTTCTTCTGCCTCTGCTTTAGTCAACGGAGGACGCCCTGTTGAGTGACGTTGATCGACCTCGGGAGAGCAAAGCGTGATGCCTATCGGAGGTTGATCGACTTCTTGCTCTGTGAGACAGACATAGATAACTCGCTGAAGACGTCCAATAGCGCCAGCGAGCTGCTCCTCACTGTTGAGGAGGCTCTCTTTATCCTGTGGCTGTGCTTCAGATAAGTCAGAGCGCAGTGGACCCCATTCATGAGTGGCCACGACGCCATCAGTGATATACACGAGAGTAGATGAGGCGCTCAGACGATTGAGGGTGGCTCGGCGAAGAGAGGGGTCGCCACTCCCACCTTGGGGAGGCTTAATCAAACTCGACCATATAAGAGGTAAGTCTTCAAGATGAGTGATTAAAGGACTCTCCTTCAATGAATATTGATGATCGTAGATCAGCTTTACTCTGTGGCCTGCGCGGAGGGCGCCTACACAGACCCGAGCCCCGAGCTCTTTGGCATAAGTCCACCGCTCTCCTGCGATCATTGAGGTTGTTCCATCGAGGAGTAGGCATAAGTCCCCCCGCATTGGTAGATCGAAGAGCTTCACCATTAGCTCCCCTCGATTGAGATATGTTTTCCAATGAATATGCCGTGTGGAGTCTCCCTCTCGATAGGGCTTAAGCTCACTAAAGCTCTCACACCCCAAGACCGAGAGTATTCTCGTTGACCTCCCCCCCCTCTCTGATCTGACTAGATAGCTCTATAGGAGGAGTATTCTTAATCGCATTCCAAGAGGGTGATGGTGAGTCAGAGGGCGTTCGCCGAGACCACCAACCGAGAAAGCGCTGCTTCATCTTATCGTGACGCTCTCAAGAGCTCTGCGATCACATCATCAGGTCTCACCCCGCTCGATCGAGCAGCCCAATGTAACCGTAGGCGGTGGCGTAGAGAAGGCATCACACAACGCTCAAGATCTTCCATATTCGCCACTAATCGTCCGTATAGAGCGGCATGAATTTGAGTCGCTCTATAGAGGTCTCTCGCCGCTCTTGGGCTGAGTCCATCCGCGAGCTCATTAGAGACAGAAGCAGGTGCCTCATCAGGGCGAGACCCGATGATGATCTTTAGCAGTCTTGACCGTACTCTCGGGCTGAGGGGGATTTGAGCGCTCGCTTGGGGACCACATCCTAAGCTGCTGAGCATCAGTGAGAGGAGCGAGCTCCCTAAGGGCCTCTTGTGGATTAAAGTCAAGGAGTCCCTCGAGAGTTTCTTTATTCGGATGTGGGGTTAGAGTTTTGAAGAAAAATCTATCCGCTTGCGCCTCGGGTAGAGGATATGTCCCCTCATGATCAAGTGGGTTTTGAGTGGCGACCACGATAAATGGTTTCGGTAGATGTTGGCGTTTCCCTTCTATACTCACCTGCCCCTCTCCCATCGCTTCGAGGAGCGCAGATTGTGTCCTCGGGGGTAGCGCGGTTGATTTCATCGGCAAAGAAGATTTGAGTAAAGATTGGGCCCTCTCTAAAGATGAGTTCAGGGCCATTAAGCCCTTGAGTGAGCTGTGCCCCACCAATGATATCGCTAGGCATGAGCTCAGGCGTGCATTGAATCCGCTTCATTTCTAGACCCGAAACTTGAGCGATTGTTTTGAGCGTAAAGGTCTTCCCAACCCCAGGAGGTCCCTCGAGTAATATGTGTCCATGGGCGAGAAGTGCGATGACACATTCAGTGAGCATCTCTCTCTGACCTAGCACCACTTTATCCATGGTTTCAAGCAAGAGATTCCCTCGCTCTGAGATCTGACTGAGGGCTTGTTTTAATGACTGACTAGAGTTGACCGCAGCAGGCTCCTCTCTCATGCTTTTAGCTCCTCTCTCATGCTTTTAGCTCCTCTCTCATACTTTTAGCTCCTATGCTTAGTCACCAAGGGAGCCCGTAAGTAATGGGAGCGCTGTCGCTCTCATATGTGGCGGAAATTGACTCATATTGATTTGACGACTAACGCCAAAATGAACGCTGAAGTCTTCAATGAGTAGAGCAGATGTAGAGCGTTGTAATCGACTTGAATCTTTCGATCTTCCCCTCTCTCTTGATTTTTGCTTCAGGGTAATCGCTCGATCCTTACTGACACGAATGGTCGCCTGATCTCCGCTGACCACACCACCCACTTGAGATTGTCGACGTTTCACCAGCATCGCTGAGTCATCACCGAGCTCTGTTGAGCTTACATCTGCTAGATTCTTTTCACTCTGAGGCTGTGTTGCGATCTCTTCCTGAGATAGCACCTCACCGCTTCGTGTATCTTTGAGGCTGACTCTCTCTTTCGGAAGAGCAGTGTCCCTCGCCGTCTGCTCTTGAGTCTCTTTGAGTGAGCGCTTAAGAGCCTTATCAATCCCTTGGGGAATGCTCTTGACGACACTCTCTCCCTCTTCTTTATCGATCTCTTTCCTCTCCTCATTAAGCCTGAGGGCTACGGAGAGTGAACCACTCGAGTCACCCCATGATGTATTGGTCGCCTCAATCACCATGGGCAATAGAGTCACCCATATCACAAGTGAACCAATGAGATAGTCTTTGGGGAGTGGAGGGCATAAACTAAGAATAAGGGATTTCAGAGGATATAATCGCTCACATAGTAAATGAGTCATTAACACTCTGCTCTCTTTGTGAGACTCTAAAAGGCACGCGACACCGGATAGAGCTCCTGCATCTCTCCTGTCTAAAGCCCCTCGCTCGATTAAGTGACTCTCCAAGACATCAAAGAGGATATAGTCGACTCGAGCTGCTCGAGATCTCTGCCAGCTAACTGATAAGTGAGAAATGAGGCCGATCACACCTAAAAGGGGCCAACTCCAATGAAACTGCTCAGGGGCAAGACGTTTTATGGTAGCCAAGATGACAACCATCACTCCGCTAGAGAGGGAAAACCTCAATAACCACCAACGCGCATGAGTGTATAAGCGATAGCGACGAAGTGTCTGATGTAGCTCAACGGTAGCAACATCACTCTTCATCCATCCACTCCAAACCCAAGGTAGGACCACAGTGAATAGGTTCCCCACAGCGCAAAAAAAGTGCTGAGCATTAAGGCAACAATCGAGTTAAATAAGCGCTCTATGACACAGGCCATAACATTTGAGAGACACAATAACCCCAGGCTGATCATCACTTTATTTATCAAAGCCCAAGCGTTAATGAGAGTCATCTGAGTCAGCCATACCCATGTTGGTATACTGAATACCACATAGGTTAAGATTCCGATAACGCTGAGTATGAGGCTGTACTTAAGGTGAATATCCTCTTTGATGCCATGAAAACCTCTATCGAGACCCCATGAGGTCGTGATAATCACCCCGAGCAGGGTCCAAATTAACCACACGATAGAAAAAGCATGATCCTGCCATCGCCCATTAAACCATAAATCAGCATGATTGTAGATCACCTCTAGGCAGAGAGGTCCTGCTAACGCTGAGGTAGTGGCGATGAGCCCTAAGCCACTATAGGCAGAGGGCCTTAGAAGTAAGATCTTTACTGAGCTCATTTCCACCCCTGAGCGTGATAGATAAATGATTGAAAGTCTTCATCACTCTTCTGTCTCTGATCACCTTCTGCGATATACCCATTTTTGACCCATACTACCCGTTGGCACATACGGAATGGGAGATTTGGTGAGTTCGTAGCGATCAGTACTGTCTTACCTCGGTCATTCAGTTTGCGGATCGCTCTCCTTAAACATTGGAAAGCGATGCCGTCAAGGAAGGCATCCGGCTGATCAAGGAGGTAAATTTCAGGATCGATGGCCCATACACGAGCTAAATCAAGGCATCGACGTTGGCTGTGAGAGAGGTTGGAGACAGGTAGCATCTTGTAGGGAATTAAACCAAAGGTCATAAGCGCTTCTTCTTCTCGCGCTTCGCGGTCTCTGATCTCTCCCCGCACACTCGACCAATAACTCATCCACCCATCGACTGATAAATCATAGGGGCCGACGAGCTCTGGGGTACTAATCGCGGTCGCTCGGCGCAATTGATCAAGGTGACGAGTCACATCTTTTTGGCCAAGACGTATTCGTCCACGATTAGGTTTAAGGCTCCCTGAAGCGAGCTTGAGCACTGATGATTTACCACAGCCTGCTAGTCCTACCAAGCCAATGACCTCACCTAGCTTCACGACTAAGTCAAGCTCATTAAGGACTGGCGCTAGCTCACCGTCGAGAAAAACACTCGCGAGTTGAATCATTAACCTATATCTCCCCTGGTCGTGCCATGTGAGCTTTGATGTACTGATCAAGCTCAACTATCTGATGTACCACCCAATCTAGTGATGAGAGAGGCAAGGCGCAAGCCCCATCACACCAAGCGTGGTCAGGCTGTGGATGACACTCTAAAAATAATGCGGATAAACCTTGGCTGACGCCAGCGGTCGCGAGTGGGAGAGTCAGAGCCGATCTTCCTCCAGCAGCGATCTTAGAAGGATCTCCGACGCCTGGCAGCTGTAAAGCGTGTGTTACATCAAAGCTGACAGGTCGTTGATGTGATTTAAGCTGAGTAAAGCTGAGTGGATCAACGATAAGTTGACCATAACCAAACATCGTTCCCCGTTCACAGAGTATGATGTGCTCTTGACCAAAATATGAGCATTTCTCAACGATCGCCTTTAGCTCATGAGGTGCATGAAGCTGCATCTTTTTAATATGTAGAGGTTTATGAGTCTCACAGGCAGCTCGTAATAAGTCTGTCTGTCGGCACAGAAAGGCAGGTATCTGTATGAGGTCTACTACATCGGCGACGAGAGATGCTTGGGCCTCTGTATGGATGTCGGTCATCACCGGGAGCTGATATCTCTCTCTAATATCCTGTAAACGAGAAAGGCCCTCCTTAAGCCCAGGTCCACGCGCACTGCTGAGGCTGCTTCGGTTAGCCTTATCAAATGAGGCTTTAAAGATGACTGAGAGGTTATATTTAACAGAAATCCTCTTAATCTCCTCGACACAGCGCTCAACGGTCCGCTCTTCCTCAAGCACATTCATCCCTAGCATGAAGGTTAAGGGACGGTGATTACCGATCTTAATCTCTCCGGACGGACCACGGACGACGACCTCAGTCATGGCTGATGATTGATCGACTCGGTGAACGAGTGATGATGAGCTAGGTTGAGGTGAGATGATGGGCATAATAGATCCACCTATGCTTTAGCCTCTTGTTTTTTTTGATCTCGCACTGCTTGAGGACGCTCATTGCTCTTTCGCTCGGTTTGATAGGGCATTGGTCGGCCGATATGCTTCTCATTTCTCATCTCTGCGAGCTTGATTTGTTTGTGACGCTCACGGAAGCTCGCTTTACGCTCATCAGTGAGGACATCAAAACAGTAGGGACAGCAGACACCGGGTTCATATTGTTCACTCTGTTTTTGGGCTTCAGTGATCGGGGAGCGACAGCCATGGCAGAGATCATATTCACCAGGTTTGAGTCCATGAGCGACCGAAACTCGTTCATCAAAAACGAAACACTCGCCTTGCCATAAGCTCTTCTCTTCTGCCACCTCCTCAAGGTACTTTAAAATACCTCCTTCAAGATGAAACACTTCATCATAGCCAAGGGTCTTCATGTATGAAGTCGCCTTCTCACAACGGATCCCACCCGTACAAAACATCGCTACTTTAGGCTTTTCCTGAAGAAGATCGCGATGATCTTCAATCCATTGAGGAAATTCTCTGAAGCTGGTGGTGTTAGGATTGATCGCTCCTTCAAAAGTCCCAATTCTATACTCATAATCATTGCGAGTATCTACGAGGACAGTATTCGGGTCAGAGATTAACTCGTTCCACTCTTTAGGCTTAACGTAAGTACCGACGACTTTATTCGGATCGACTCCAGGAACGCCCATTGTAACGATTTCTCGCTTCAAATTGACCTTAGCTCGGTGGAACGGTTCCTCAAAAGCGTATGACTCTTTGTAGGGGAGGTCGCTGAGTCGAGGGTCTTGACGAAGACAGGTAATAAATTCATCGAGTGTGTCTCTAGAGCCAGCAACCGTGCCATTAATCCCCTCTTGAGCGAGTAATAATGAGCCTTTGATCTCTAAGCGATTCATCTCAGCGAGAATCTTAGGCTTAAGGTCTTCAAAATCATTGAGAGGAACAAACTTATAAAGAGCAGCCACGATAAAAGACGCTTCACCTCTCAGCGCCTCATTCAAACTTATATCTCGCAGCTGATCGCTCGTTGCCTGATCTGCTGTTGTCTGATCTCTCGTTGTCTGATCTTGTTGAGCGCTCATCATACACTCCTTTCATAAGATTTCTCAGCTATCAGGATCGGTGGCCAATGTGATCATCGTATCATCACTCGTCTCTCAGCTAAACTGAGTAAGCCAAATCGAGTACAATGACTCTCTTATACTAGCTATACTCTTTTTTCAGTACCATAGTTGCCATCATAATCTAGTGATATGTGACTAGGCTCTGAATATTTTATCTCTATATTCAGCCAAGGCTCTCAGAGTCAAGAGGATCCCTGCTCGCTCTCCCCAAACAAGGTTCAAATATGGGCTGTTGCCCACGCGATGCCCTGAGCTCATCATTTGGGTTTGTTCGGTTCACGATAACCGCCGTTAGCAGAGCGAGGACTAAGCCTGCGAGGACATCAACTGCGTAATGCCAGCGCAAGTATAAAGTAGCGACCATAATGTTTATTGTCGCGAAGAAGATTAAGCCCCATAAGGCGACCTTTAGTTTATTAAGAGTCATTGAGCGACGATTCATGGCGAGGTAGATCACTAAAAACGAGGGGAGGGCAGTATGCAGCGAAGGGAATATATCGAGTAGAGCTCCTTGAGCGATAACCGCTTGCTTCACCAGATCCCAAAAGAGTCCGCCTTGTAACTCAGATTCAAACTCTAGGGCGACATAAGGTCCTCGTCCGGGGACGAGAGTGTAGAGGATATGACCGAAGCATACGATCATTACTGAACCTTGAACTACTCCTCTCGCAATCAACGAGCGACCAAAAAAAGCGCTCGGTATTGTGGCTAAACCAACGATAAAGAAATAGTTGTAGTAGAAGAAGGCAAACCACTCGGTGACCATAGGTGTATGGAAGTACTCAAGCATCTGTGCGGGCACACCGCCAAAAATCACTCGATCGATGTCAGCGAGTTGGGCATCGACTAGAGTAGGCTGGAGGGCTGCTAGCGCTTCCCTCATCGCGAGTAGGTAAAGACCTAAGACGCTGAATAACAGGATAAATCGATGAGTGATTCCACGGGCGCGAGGGTGAGAGAGCACCTCACCTCTTGTGAGGAGAAGACTACATATATAAAGAAGCAAAGTCCCTTGAAATACTCCGATCGCAGCCTCAGCGTCTTCGCTGTGGGGCGCCAATAGTAGTCGGATATTGAAGTAGATGAGAAAGAAGAAAACACTAAAATCAATAAAGCTAAAATTGCGGAGTGTTTTTTTGATCATTTGACTCACCCTAATCTTAATATTTATCTTCATTATATTATCGAATCCTATACCTTTGATCCCAACCACTTACTCACGAAGGACTATAATGGAGCTCTCTGACAAACTTAAGACTGAACTAGACAGCATACATGGAAGAATGAAAGGGGATTCTCGCAGATTAGTGTATGCGCTTATCCGTTCTCAATTGAATGAATACCGTTTGGATTGCGAGAAAAGTATTTTTCATACTGTGGGTGAACTAGCTCTACAGTGCGTGCTGGGAATCGGTACCGGTTTATTGTTTTTTCTCATTTTATGGTTCATCTTGCCATCGTTCCTGTTTGATTGGGGAACCTTTCTGATCATATTCATGATCGGCACCATCGCTTATAAAGGAAAAGAGTTAACAGAGTCATCTCGGGTCACGCTCTCTATGGAGACGATTGAAGATGAAAAAGGAGAGCGGAAGCAACTAGATCGAATCATCTTAGGGAAAGTTGAGAAGATATTAAGTAATCGTACGATCAGCTTTCTAGTAATCACAATGGGCTTAGCCCTCTCCATTCAGACCTCCATGATTTGGTTACATTCTAGTCACATGGGTTATGGAGCTGATATCTCGTTTCTTAAAGCGTTCTTGATCTCCTTAGATAACCTTTTGCATGGGGTCTGTTTGGATGCCTTTGAAATTTACGGGATCACTATCGCGCAGAGTCTTGAAGACCTACCTTTCATACACAAAACTTTAGTTTTTGGGTTTCGTCTTATCTATGATGCCTGCTTTATTACGGGGGGCTTCTTGTTATTTAAGCGTATACAGATGAAGTCACTGATCATGAGTATTCCTGCTCAGCCCACCATGGAGCAATTCAGAGAGTGGATGGACAATGTTACTCAATCAGAGAGTGGATGGCTCTCTCACTACACTGAAGAGACGATGTTTATTGTGATCTCAAATCACTATATTCATCGACGACATAACGAGGTAAAGATCCTCACCAAAAGTTTTAAACATCTACCCGTCAGTCAGCCGGTGAGGGCGTTGTTTGTTGATGATGAGACAGGGGCGCCACTCTGGACTTGATGCCAGAAGCTAGTCCCTCGGCTACTCACGCCAATAGAATGCTCATAATGAATGTGTGGATTCAAGCGTAGGTTTGACAGCTTGAGATTGATCCTCACACCCCGTACTCATCATCCCTGCCGACAGGAAATCTGTGATCACGGTAATGAGTGATCACTTAGACCCCAATTGGCAGTTGAGTGAGAGTGTTTATATGCTTTAGATTCATATGAAGACTCCACAGGCTTTATCGCTGACATCCAAATGATGAGATAATATCGTTGTTCTTTATGTGTATTAAGTTGTGTTCTGCATATATTCGCTGTGTCCTACTTATATTATGCTGTGCCCTGCTCATATTATAACGTTAGTTATCCTAAAACTGTAAATTACTTTATGTATTTACACTTTTGAATCAAAGAGCTGAAGTTAATATGTTCAATGAGATTCCAGATGCGGCAATGCTGATAAACAGTTATTGTAGAGTCATGATGAACATTTGTACTCTAGACTCATAGGCGACGAGGGGTATATTATTTAAACACTATTTGAGGTTCATCGATCACCTAACCTACTAAGGAGGGCACCATGCTCTTTACATTTATCTGCGTAGACGTCGAGGACAGTTTAGCCGCTCGTAAGGCGTCTCGTCCTGATCATTTAGCGCGTCTCAAGGTTCTTAATGAGGCGGGGCGACTCATCCTCGCCGGTCCTCATCCAAGTTCACATTCGACCGCAGAAAACCCTCAATACACAGGCAGCTTGATCGTCGCTGAATTTAGCTCTCTAGAGGCGGCAGAGGATTGGGCCGCCCAAGACCCATATATTGAAGCAGGAGTCTATCGAGAAGTGATCGTGAAGCCCTTTATCAAAGCGCTCCCATAGAGCCCAATAGAGATCCTCTCGCCTGTAATGACCTATGCTACCCTGTCCCAGTGGTCATGACTCATGAGCTGTGTGCTGTGGCTATCGACAGCCTAAACCCTCTTATTAATCACTAAAGCAAACCATTAGATAATATATTAATGCCTAACTATTTTATAATTAGGTCTAAATCGAAACGTAACCTCACTATAGTTATTAACACAATGATTAATAACCTAAGGAGAAGGACATCCCGGCGCCCCTGTCGGTTCACCACTGAGCGGTCCAACACATGGCGCGCAAACATAGCTCGAGGGACAAGAAGCTCGATCGAGAGTGAACTCAAGAGTGAGCTTAAGACATGTAGAGAGACAAACTCCCTGGTACTCACCTCCTAAGGCGCCCCCCCCTATACATGTTTGTGGCGTCCAAGTAGGGTCTACAAAGTCGAGAGGGATACACATTAAATCTCGATGACCTTCTCGTCGGCAGGATCTCACACTCCTCTCTTGATTATCGGGAACAACCCCTGCATCGAGACATATTCCCGCTCCACCACAGCAGACAGGAGGCTCCGAAGAGCTAGGGTCTTCTTCCCCACCTCCCTGCCCCTCACTTGATTCGGGTTCTTCCCCCTCTTCCTCTTCGCTCTGCGGCTCTCCACTTCTCTGTGGAGCACACGAGATCTCTCCACATGCACCGGTCTCCAGTCCATCAAGAGGACTCACACAGGGTACACAGACTTGACCACTCTCACAGAGGTCTTGAGGGAGTAGCGCCGCAGTCTCAGCGACACTTGGAAGACAGGTTGATAAACATACTCCAGCAGCTCCGCCTATAGAAGAGCAGGCTTGAGGAAGGATTGAGCCCTCTGCCTCCAAGATCGACTTGGGTACACAGAGACCTCCATCATCGCACTCTGAGAGGAGGCTCGCGAAGCCTTCGGGGATGGTCTCTCGTTGAACACATCTCGCCTCATCTGTTTCACAGCAGGCTGAGAGCTCATCGACGTTTACCTCGAAGCACTGACCACTCCATTCATTCGATGTGGTACCTGCCTCTGTGCTCATCAAGTCACCCTCCCTCTCTTCATCCCCACTCATTAATTCATCCCCACCTGCAAAAGAGTCAAGGTTCCGGTCAGAATCAGAGCTCAGCATTGATGAGAGCTCTGACGGCGGGAGAGCGTTGAGATCTGGGATAAATTTCATCAGACCAAGAGTTGGACGCTCATTGATCGCAAGGATCGAGAAGATCCCCAACATGGGAACATAGAGTGAACCATCAGGACCGACTGTGACTGTCGCCGCTGAATCATCAGGGAGGTCATGATGCCACACTAGCTCTCCGCTAAAGCGATCGAGGACCACTATTCGGTCCACGGTTTCATGGGGAAGTCTGAAGCCTGGAAGACCTTGTTCAGATGGAGTGACTCTACTCGCGCTACCGATAACATGATTTCGAGTCACAGTGACTACCGATGACCAGTCCATATCATCTGGTAAGGCAGTCTGCCAGAGAACTCCGGTCTCGTTGACCGCTACCACATCAGCAGCAGTAGGGGGTGCATCGAAGGCTAAGCCCATCTCCCAGTAGATGACTGTTCCCTCTGCAGAGATCGCCGGTGCGCCTACCATCGGAGAACGCTCTAGAGGATGTGACCAAGCTACCCCGCAACGCTCTGGGTCGAGGTCAGAGTCTTGATTGGCGTCACAACGCTCAATATCATAGACCTTAATTTCCCCATAAGCATCGCTTGGATTGAAAAATGTGGAGGGGTGAGCCCCATCACTGATCACCAAATAACGATCTCCAAGACTAATAGATGGAGTGGTAGCGCTCCCTTGGTCGGTGACAGCGAACCAACCTCGACCCAAGACCGGCTCATCAGCAGATCCGGTGACCTTAACTTGAACCACCGCGCCTTCTTGGGGTGAGGGTCCACCACTGATCACATAAACGTCACCACGGCTGGAAACAGCGACAGTGTTATCTACAAATTTTCCTGAACCTAATAGAGCGCCAAATCCCTCCGATTGTTCAGCGTCGCTCGGATCACCCCAAACGCTCCGAATGTCTGCCTGTACCTCTTCGGGGAGTAGTGATGACGGGTCAAGATCTATCCCAAAGGTTTCCGGAGAGACAAAACCCCATTGCGATCCAATGTCTAAAGTAGAGAGCGGATCACCGGTCAAGCGATCTAACAGATAGACTCGACCACTCGAGGTCACGGTCGCCACATGCCCTTGAGGCGTAAAGTGTACTCCCCAGCCACCCGCTGCTTCACCCTGCACATTGGTGAGGTCTGCTCTCCATCGTTCTTCCCCCATGGCGGTTAGGGAGATAACCGCCTCCGAGACAGTAAAATAGAGATGACCGTCCTCATCAACCTCTACCGATGACCTCTCAATCGAAGTATGGTAGGGGCGACACCATAAGTATTGGCCCGTATTTGTATCGAGAGCGAAGAGTCGGCAGCCCTGAGGATCGACATTTGTTGTCGTCACATAGGTCACTTCACCATCAGGAGAAAAGGTATTGGGTTGAGTCATACCGAGGCCTCGCAGCGCGTGCCAGCCTCTGCGCCAATTACCCGCCGTATCACAGTCGATCATATCACTATTCCTCGCATCACCATGAATGCCGAGATAGGGGATCCCATGAGGATAAGGGGAGTCATGCTCGGGGGTACAGGCAAAGGGAGATATGTTACTCGATGACGGAGAGACTGACTCACGCTCTACTCCTAACTCAGAGCCGCTCATAGGGTCTTGACATCCGATCGCTGCTAGACCGCAGGTCAAGAAGACTAAGACTAATAACTGAACTACCAAATTTCTCATTACCAATATCCAACGTCTCATCATGACCTCCAAACATTGAGTCTCTATAGTAATGTAGTCACTTGACTACACTGACAATGTAGTCACTTGACTACGCTTGCGCAAGCCTTTATTTATAAGCCATGATCTTTCAGTTATAAAAAATGTACCGGAAGCGAGCTTATGACCAACCCCCCCACTACCCCACGAGGAAGAGATGCTGTTCAAGCAGCGCTATTAGACGCAGCCGCGATCTGTTTTGCAGAACGAGGCATCGCTGCTACTTCAGTAAGAGAAATCGCTACTAAAGCTCAAGTAAACCATGGACTTGTTCACCGACACTTTGGGTCAAAAGATGGCTTACTCACCGAGCTCTTAAAACGTTTGTCAGCTCAAGTGAACCTTCGACTCGATGAGGCTCTTGGATTACACAGCACTCCTTCACCAGATAAACTGATTCCCCATATTTTCATGGGAACGGCTTCATCAAATCGGCATTGGCGTGTCGTTTTACACGCGATGTTGGAGGGGATTCCTCCTTATCAACTTCAAACGGACTTTCCGGTCTTCCGTCGCCTCGTCTCCTCTTATCGTCAAGTGGGTTATCCTGAAGATGAAGCTCTCGCCGAAGCAGCGCTCACCTTTTCTACCGGTCTTGGTTTTCTCACCTTTAAAGGATATTTGGAATGTGCTGTGGAACAAGAAGGCGCTCAATGGGAAACGCTAAGGCCCATGCTGATGAAACGCTTTTTGAGTCGTTTCCAACAGGATAACTAAGCTCGTCTCTTTTGCAGTGAGATGAATTTTCAGCCTATGGCCGCTCCATACGGCTTCCTGCGGGACACATGACTTTCTAGGTATCGTATAATCAACCGCTGTCACCTTCGATACTTCCTGCGGGACACATGACTTTCTAGTCACTTTGTAAATGGTAAAGTATTACAAATAGATATAGGCTTGATTGTTCACTAAGATCTCTTGGGAGAGTTCTCAATAAAGGTCATAAAAAAATCTTTCATTCATCTCGGAGTTGAAACATGAGTCGAGTGCAGGTAAGGATAATGTTGACTTAACTGAATGAGCATTCACTCAGTATAGTGTGGACGCTCATAAATGTTTGGATTTTGTTCATCAGAGTCACAGAGTCACAGAGTCACAGAGTCACAGAGTCACAGAGTCACAGAATCAGAGTCACTGATCACCGATAAACCAACAGCCCAAAACAGTAGAGAGAGAGCGATGGCATTTAACGGAAAACGCATAAGACTTGATATCGTCGATCAAATCGCCACGATTACCTTCAATAACCTAGATGAGAAGGTCAATAAGTTCGATCAAGGAACGCTCGAAGAGCTTCGCCAAGCGACTGATGTCCTTAAGGCCACCGCTAACGTGAACGGCTTGTTGGTGAAGAGTGAGAAGAAATTTTTCATCGTCGGCGCTGACATCACTGAATTTGGTGCCCTCTTTCAAGGCTCAGAGGAAGAACTTCTCGGGTGGATGGAGCAAGCGAACGCGATCTTCAGTGATCTCGAAGACCTCCCTTACCCATCAGTCACCGCGATTAATGGCACAGCACTCGGTGGAGGCTTTGAGATGGCTCTCTGTACCGATTATCGAGTGATGAGCACTCAAGCGGTTGTAGGACTCCCAGAGATTAAACTTGGGATCTGTCCTGGCTTTGGGGGAACAGTGAGACTCCCTCGGTTGATTGGCGCAGATAATGCGGTAGAAGCGATCGCTGCTGGAAAGACCATCAAGTCCGCCGAAGCTCTCAAACTGGGCGCCGTCGATGGGGTCGTCAAGTCAGAGATGCTTAACACCGCAGCCGATCGGTTGCTCGCTCAAGCTATGAGTGGCGCTTTTGATTGGCGTGCTCGACGCGCTCAGAAGACCTCTAAGCTCAAGCTAGGGATGATAGAGAAGATGATGAGCTTTGAGACCGCGAAGGGCTTCATCGCTAGCCAAAGTAAGGGTTACAAAGCCCCACTCGAGGTGGTTAAGATCATTGAGAAGGGCGCCGGTAAAGGTCGTGATGAAGCCCTTAAAATCGAAGCTAAAGGCTTTGTAAAGCTCGCCAAGACCACGATCGCTGACTCACTCATTGGGATCTATCTGAGCGATCAAATGATCAAGAAAAAGAGCGGTGATTACGCCAAGGTCGCCAATGACTATTCCCAGGCAGCGGTACTCGGCGCCGGGATCATGGGCGGTGGAATCGCCTATCAGTCAGCCTCTAAAGGCATACCTATCATCATGAAGGATATCAATGAGGATGCACTACAACTAGGTTTAGGAGAGGCTAATAAACTTCTCAATAAACAAATCAAGCGCAAGAAGATTGATACCGTGAAGATGGGAGAGATCCTCGGTCGAATTCGCCCAACTCTCTCTTATGGAGACTTCGGTGACGTGGATGTGGTCGTTGAAGCGGTTGTAGAGAATGAGAAGATCAAGGGCATGGTGCTCGCTGAGCTTGAAGGAAAGTGTAAAGAAGAGACCATTCTAACCTCAAATACTTCATCGATCTCAATCACTCGACTCGCTGAGAACTTGAAGCGACCTGAGAACTTCTGCGGAATGCACTTCTTTAATCCCGTCCATTTGATGCCTCTTGTTGAGGTTATACGTGGAGAGAAGAGCAGTGATAAGGCGATCGCCACTACTGTTGCGTATGCGACTTCTATGGGGAAAACCGCTATTGTGGTTGGCGACTGTCCCGGCTTCTTGGTTAATCGCGTACTCTTCCCGTATTTCGCTGGTTTTCAAATCTTGGTCGGCCAAGGGATTGATTTCAAGAGGATCGATAAGCTGATGGAGAAGTTTGGTTGGCCTATGGGACCGGCTTACCTTATCGATGTCGTGGGAATCGATACCGCTCATCATGTTGGAGAAGTGCTCTCTGCAGGCTTCCCTGAACGCATGAAATTCGACATGAAATCCTCACTCGATGTCATGTATGAAAGCGGGCGTTATGGTCAGAAGAACGGCAAAGGGTATTATACCTACACCCCTGATAAGAAGGGGAAGCCAAAGAAGGCAGTTGACGCTGATGTAGACGGCTTACTCGCTCCTGTTCAATCTCCGATAGGAGAAATCAGTGACGAAGAGATCATCGATCGCATGATGATCCCTATGATCATCGAGACTGCTCGTTGTCTTGAAGAGGGGATCGTCGATACAGCGAATGAAGCGGACATGGGCTTGATCATGGGGATTGGCTTCCCTCCTTTCCGAGGAGGTGCCTTTAAGTATGCAGACACAATAGGTCTTAAGACGATCTGTGAAAGAGCTCAAGCGCTCTCTCACCTCGGAGAGCTCTATAAGCCTACTGAGAGAATGCTCGAGATGGCAGCTAACGGCGACACTTACTACCAGCGCTAAGCGACTGACAGAACAGATAAAGATAAGGAGAAGAATCATGAGAGATGTAGTTATCGTCGATGCGGTCCGCACCCCAATGGGCAAGTCCAAGGGGGGTACTTTCCGTAACACTCGCTCCGAGAACCTGTCAGCTCACCTGATCAAGGCGCTCATGGAGCGTAATGAGGCAGTCAATCCTAGCGAAATCGAAGATGTTATTTGGGGTTGTGTCCAACAAACTTTGGAGCAGGGCTTTAATATTGGACGCATGGCTTCAGTGTTAGCGGGTTTACCCTATACAGTGCCTGCCCAGACTGTAAATCGACTCTGTGGTAGCTCAATGACCGCTATCCATACCGCTTCTATGCAGATTCAGACCAATAACGGTGACACTTTTATTTGTGGCGGAGTAGAGCACATGGGACATGTTCCCATGATGCACGGCGTTGATCTCAACCCAGCGCTAGCACTCAACGTCGCTAAGGCTGCTGGCATGATGGGACTCACCGCTGAGATGCTCGGTAAAATGAATGGGATCAGCAGAGAGGCTCAAGACCAATTCGCTTATGAGTCACATATGCGCGCTTTCCGCGCGACCGAAGAGAAGGCGTGGGCCAATGAGCTTATCCCTACTCCTGGTCATGACGCCGATGATATCCCACTTATGGTAGATTATGATGATGTCATTCGACCTGAAACTACGGTCGAGGCTTTAGCGAAACTTAGAGCTAGTTTTGATCCCAAGAATGGGACCGTCACCGCTGGTAACTCTTCAGCGATCTCCGATGGAGCTGCGGCAGTTATGCTTATGTCCAGAGAGCGCGCTGATGAACTAGGATTGAAGCCACTTGCAAAGATCCGCTCTATCGCTGCGGCCGGCTGTGATCCCTCGATTATGGGTCGCGGTCCTGTACCTGCTAGTAAGAAAGCGCTTAAGAGGGCAGGACTTGCTCTCTCTGACATCGACTATTTTGAGCTAAACGAAGCTTTTGCTGCTCAGTCACTGGCGGTTCTCAAGGAGATGAAGCTCCTCGACCGCCAAGATGTGGTGAACGTCAAAGGGGGCGCCATCGCTCTTGGACATCCTCTCGGTTGCTCGGGCGCTCGTATCACAGGAGCCGTAGCTCACATAATCAACGAACGTGATGCTCAATTTGGGCTTGCAACAATGTGCATTGGTATGGGACAAGGTGTAGCGACAGTGATTGAGCGAATCTGATCGATCAATAGCTCAGGAGGGTGATAAGGGCACATGACACGTAAGAGCTGGAAGCGGTGGTTTAGAGAGACCCTCACTCCTTATGGCGCAAAGCTAGTCGCGGAGACGAGTGATGAGTATGGAGGGATACAGGTCGTTGAATTAGGACCTTATCGAGCTCTCTACTTTGACTCTCCAAGCTGTCAAGGTCGCTTACATATGGAGCGTCCGTGGCAGCCTGCCTCCGAGTACCTACGCTCGATCCTCTGTGCCACTGCGATGGCACCCACCATCAATCGAGTCTTAATCTTAGGTTTAGGACCAGGAGCGCTCATTCATAGCCTGCGCAAGCTATATCCGGCAGTGGAGATCCATACCGTAGAGCTGAGATCGATCGTCTACGATATGGCCCTCGAGCACTTTAATCTGCCCACGAATGATAAGACCTTCTATCATCTCAAAGATGCTACTCACTTTGTCAAATCTCCACCGGAAGAGCCCTTTGACTTAATCATCGTCGATATGGCGATGAGTGATAGCATCTCCCCACTGCTAGTCCAACCCGGGTTTTGGATGCATAGTTTGACCCATCTGCAACCCATTGGGGTGATCTGCGCTAATCTATGGCGGGGCTCACAGCATCGCTTTGAGTGGATCTTCAACCGTTTAGGGAGCTGTCTTAAAACACCTCCGGTTGTCTTACGACACCGACAGATTGATAACATGGTCGTCTTTGGAAGTCCTACAGTACTCGAGGGTGTAGAGGTCCTCGAGTTCAGACGACGAGTCACTGAGCACGCTGAGATGCTCTCTTTTGACCCCAGCGCCTTAGTGAAACAGCTCCCCATGATCCAAACCAATGATGAGCTCTTCGCGGTCAATGAGCAAGAAGGTCAATCGAAGAGCGATAATGAAGAGAACGCTTGGGAATTCGAAGACTAGTGCTCAAAGACTAGAAGACTAGCGCTCGAAGACTAGATGTTTCAGTCTCTATCACGATCAAAAGAAGCGGTAAGCGCCTCTAATTCGAGCCGATCTTCGACCTTGGGGATCCCATGGACCGCGCCGAGGGTTGTAACGGCTTGCGCTCCCACGTAGGCCGCAAAGCTGACCAACCGCTCCCACTCTTCTCGAGAGAGTTCACTAGGAGCGATACTCTGAGTCGTTAGTGAGGCGATGAGACCCGACATAAAAGCATCACCAGCCCCCGTGGTATCTTGTACGAGAACATCCGGTGTCGGGACATAACCATGCTCACCTTTTCTAGCCCATAGCGCTCCCTCTGCACCGAGGGTGACAATCGCGCACTTGGCACCTCCGTCAATAAAAGCTTGAGCAGCCTTGAGTGGATCATCATGTTCGGTGAGCCAATACGTCTCATGGTCAGCGCACTTTACGATTTCACAGCGAGTGAAGACTCCCCACAATCGACGGCGCATTAAGTGAGGGTCACACCACTCGGGAGGACAAGTGCCGGGGTCACAGACCACCCAGCCTGAGGTCAACTGTACTCCTCGCTCTACCGCATAGACCCCTTGGCGAGTCCGTAGCGACCCACAACTCAGCATGAGGACTTGATTCTCTTCAAAGGCTTCAGGTTTTATATCTTGTACCCCAAAACTTAATGAAGCGTCAGGACCACGACCCGTAAAGCGTCGATCTCCGCTGTCATCTAAAGTGACGAAGCATAACTGAGTGCGCCCTCCCTCAAGGCGACGAATATGCTGAGTGCTCACTCCATCGCCATCGAGCTGGTTCAGGATGAAGCTACTAAAGTCATCATCACCTAATACGGAGATAAAAGCTGACTCTACGCCAAGTTTTGAAACGCCACGAGCGACATTACATGGTGCCCCTCCTCCATGCATCTCAAACCCCTCAACATCAGCGAGGTCGCCTGATTGTCGGGGGAGGAAATCTACAAATGCTTCACCAATAACCAAGACGTCTGACATAATCTCTACTCGATGTGGGGGGGCAACAGAAATATATGCTAAAAGGTGAGCATACCGCACTCGTTTGAGATGTCTAGACTACATCTTCTTCTTATAAAAGACTTAACGATCCCATAATGCCCCACACCTGACTTAAAAGCTCATAAAATAATAGTATTTAATCTTGTTACTATTTTGTCAGTTAGCTCATTTTTATATTTTATCCTCCCCCCCAATCTATTTCATTGTATGAATAAACCCCATACAACTAGAGGAGGGTAAAATTGTTCCAACTCACCGCGGCCAAGCTCTCGATGAAGAGAAGTATCTCGATATCTATACCGACGTTGCTCACTGTCATCATCAGCTCACCCCTCCTCTTCTCCTGCTCAAGACCCACCGAATCTAGATCTAAAAGCATCACCTCGGGAGATCAAAAGCGAGAGGGGATCTATGTGAGCACTTATGTTCTCCAATCGATGGTGGAGGCTCTATTGCTTCCCGAGGATCGAGTCGAGGTGAGGTCGATTTTCCCCTCACAAAACCTAGATCCAGCCTCTGATGTTCCAAGCGACCAGATGATCGCTGAGCTTCAAAAGGCGCGCTTAATCATATTAAATGGTGCTCGTTTTGAGCGGGGGTTGACCTCCATTGATCTGCCTCGAGCGAGAACGATCCGTACTGCCCATCAGCTAAGAACCTTGTGGATGACATACCCCGAAGGATTCTCCCACACATCTCATCAGCATGGACCACAAGGTGCTCATCAGCATCTGGGCGTTGATGGTCATACTTGGATGAGTCTGCCCTTGCTGACATCACAGCTTGAGAGCCTTATCAGCGCCATGCAAGCTCATGGCTTGAAGATCAAACTCGACGCCGGTCAGCATTTACATCAAGAGCTTGATCAGCTGTGGAGTCGTTGGCAAGGTCTAGTCCCTCACCTCTCGAAGCGGCTTTTGTTTTCTAACCATCCCGCCTATCAATATCTGATCAGAGACCTTAAATTAAAGATGTTAGTCGTCGACCTTGACCCTCAAGGCACTCCCTCAGAGACCGCCCTCAAGCGTTTGAATGAGGCTCTCTCCTCTTCCTCGAGATCAGAGACAGATCTTAATCTCCCTCCTTTAATGTGGTGGGAGTCATCACCCTCACCCACGATGCTGGCCTCCCTCAAGCCTCTCGGCTTCGAGCATGTGGTGATTGGGACACTTGAGCACCCCCCAAGAGGTAAACAAGGACTTATGCAAGCGTTTAGTGATCACCTTCACACCCTTGAACGAGCCATTGGCTCTCGCTCTCCGAGGTTGAATGATGACAATAAAGATGAGTAAAGATGACGCCCCGCTAGACTCAGCAAAGCCTTCAGAGTTATTAGGGTCTGCAGAATTATTAGAGTCTGTAGTAACCGCCCCGATCACTTCTCCTGTCGCTTTCTTTGATCTCGACCTTACTCTACTTGAGGTCAACTCAGCCTCATTGTGGGTGAAGAGAGAATTCAAACGAGGACGACTCTCCATTTGGCATCTAATGCGAGCGACATACTGGCTTGGCGTCTACCATTTGGGGGGAACCTCGTTAGAGGCGGCGCTGCTCTCAGGGATCTCTACGCTTAAAGATCAAGCGGTAGATGAGTTTAATGAACGCGTTCGGATATTTTATGAAGAAGAAGTCTCTCATCGGGTACGCGGGGGTGCATATGATGTACTTGAATGGCATCGATCGAGAGGTCACCTGTGCTATCTTATGACTAACGCTTCTGCTCAATTATCAAGCCACTTTATAGAGCCGCTTTCACTCGATGGAGCACTCTGTAACCACTTTGAAGAAGCTAACGGTCTTCTTACTGGTCGACCGGCTCAGAGACTTTGTTTCGGCGAGGGCAAGCTCATCAGCGCACGACAGCTCCTAAAGACATCCAACATCTCTCTCGATGACTGTTACTTTTACACTGATTCCTTCTCCGATCTTCCCCTTCTAGAAGAAGTAGGACATCCTTATGCTGTCCATCCAGATCGTAAACTTAGACAGCACGCCCATGACCGACAATGGTCTATATTGAACTGGGATAAATAAAGTGTACACCTCTCTAAATTAATTCAAGAACATTGAATTGAGAGATCGATCAGTTACTATCGAGTCGATAAGTGACTGATCAATAATGAGTCACTTTGATCAAAACAACGACAGGATCGTCGCCTTAAGTATACTGCCTAGCGCTCTATAAGGAGAAGCAATGGACGGAGATATCTCGCACAACATTGACTCAGAGCTCTCTCGATACCAACGAATAATAAATCGATTATCGATCACCCCGCTCGGCTTAGCATCGATTGTTGTTGGTGCTTGGGTTTATGATCGCTTCGGTCAACAAGAGCAAGATTACCTGTTGTATATGAGTGGGCTCGCCTTCGCACTCTTCTCCCTCATCGTGTTTATGATCTCTTACCTAGAACAATGGCGATTAAAACGCTCACTTGCTGGTTCCCACGATCATCTCTCAGTCGAGGTGGAGGTTGGACAAGACCTGCTCACTGGCTTCACACTGCCTAGTATCCCCACGAATCCTCTCTTTCAGTTGCGGGTCTCTTGGTATCGTCCTAGCGCGAGAGAATACCATCTTGAGCTGTTTAATGGCGTTCTCCAAGAGGTGATCAAGCCACAAAGAAGAGGCAAAGTCGTCCAAGTTACTCGAGAATTTATCCTCGAGGATATCTTCGGCTTTACCGCTCTCAAGTGGTATCAATCGCAAAACTGTGATCTGAAAGTGTCTCCACAGACCGTATCCGCCAACGAACTTAGGCTCCATCGGCCTCAGAGGGGCGAAGATTTTTATGACCCTATTGGTGAACCCAATGGTGACTTAATCGAGATGAGACGTTATGAGGACGGAGATCCGCTTAAGTGGATTATGTGGCGAGTATATGCCCGAAATCGTCAATTGGTCGTCCGATCACCGGAGAGAGCCCTGAGCGAGAAGCGTGATCTCGTCGCCTATTTTCTCGCCGACTCCACTGATGAGGGCTCTGCGAGTACGGCTCGTGCTTATATTGAGGGTGGCTTATTGGGAGAAGAATATCTCTTTATCGCTGATGGTTGCCGGGGGCAGGCGCAGACCGCTAATGAGGTGATGAACCACTTAATGTCTTCAGTCAACGCAGAGCCACTCTCCTCGCTACCCGAGCTCCTCGCACTTCCTGCACAACAGCAAAGGGGAGTCATCCTCTTCGCTTCAGCGCTGAGCCCTACAGAGACTATTATGTCCGCTGCGAGCGCTTTACCTAGTCACCCATTGGTGATCCTCTCATTGCCCTTCCAAATGAGCGAGGTAGACACCACACTCTCTCCATGGTGGACCAAGCTCTTTAAAGCTCTCACCACTCAAGAAGAGCGGCTCTCCATAGAGTCATTACAGAGGGTTGTTGAGACCGTCGAGCAGCTCAGCGCGACCCGCGAACCGCTACTGATCGCCCATCCCTCGGGACGCCTGATCACGAGAGGAGTCTTGAATGACCTCAGCCTTAAGACCGTGGACGGGTCACTCACTCTCTAGGCCCCACAGACGTAACACACGGTATAAGCTCAACACATCTAGCATAAACCCTTAATAGTATTGCCTTACGGCGTCTAACAATATTAATTCACCTTACAATATTTCCTTTTTGAGATTCACGAGGTCTTCTAATCATGAAAACGACAAGATACATACCTTCTCTAATCGCCCTTTATCTGGTGAGTCTAACTTGCATGATAAGCTGTGGAGACCCTAAAAGTGAGGATCCGACTGAAGCCGGTGAGATGAGTTCGGGGACTGAGGGAGGCATTGGACCTATCGCTGGCGAGATGTCTGGCGGTGAGATGACCGCTGGTGAGACGACCGCCGGTGAGATGATGGCCGGTGAGATGAGCGCTGGTGAGATGACCGCCGGTGAGATGACCGCCGGTGAGATGACCGCCGGTGAGATGACCGCCGGTGAGATGACCGCCGGTGAGATGACCGCCGGTGAGATGCCGCCGGTGAGATGATGCCGCCGGTGAGATGACCGCCGGTGAGATGACCGCCGGTGAGATGACCGCCGGTGAGATGACCGCCGGTGAGATGACCGCCGGTGAGATGACCGCCGACTGCGAAGAAGACATCGACTGTGAGCCCTCATTTATCTGTATTGACCAAGTATGCGTCGAGGAGGTAGTCAATGAAGTCGACTTTTGTCGTATACAATGGCCGCTTGATTCTACCATAGACCTCAACAGTGACCTCACCTTCTACGCTCGTGTGTATGAAGAGGGTCTCACCGATCAATCTGTGAACACCGATGAAGATGAGCGTGTCATTGCTGAGATCGGCTCCCGATCGATCGATGTTGATGATGAGGCTGAGTTTACTTGGGTGGTGGCGGCGCCAAATGTAAACTATGATAGCAGTGCAGAGGAAGAGAGTGAGCTCAATAACGACGAGTATCTAGGCAGTCTCACCTTTGATGAGCTCGGCAGCTTTGAGGTCGCTGCGCGGTTCTCCGTCGACGGAGGGCTCTCTTGGACGCTCTGTGATTATGGTGTCGAAGGCGCGGGTAGCAGCGATGGTTACCAAAGAGGAGAGGCCGCACAGGTCACTGTGTTAGAGCCCTGCCTTGTCGGCTATGAGAGAGATGATGAGCTAGAGTGTATCGATATAGACGAGTGCGCCGATAATAACGGTGAATGCGACGTAAACGCTGATTGCCAAAATAACGATGGCCTGCCCGCTACATGTACCTGCCGAGAGGGTTACCAAGGTGATGGCCAAACCTGCGCTGATATCGATGAGTGCGCATTAGGCAATGGAGGCTGCGACCTCAACGCCTCTTGTCAAAATAACATAGCTCAACCCCCCACCTGCGCTTGTCTTCCCGGCTACCAAGGAGATGGACAGACCTGTGCTGACATTGATGAATGTGCTGATAATCGAGGAGGCTGTGATGACAACGCTGATTGTCAAAATAACGAAGGACAGATCGCCACTTGCACCTGTCGAGATGGCTATGAGGGGGATGGACAGACCTGTACTGATATTGATGAATGTGCACTTAATAATGGCGGTTGTGACCTGAACGCTACGTGTCAGAATAACCTCGCTCAACCTCCGACCTGCACCTGTCGAGATGGCTATGAGGGCGATGGACAGACCTGTGTTGATATCAATGAATGTGACACAAATAACGGAGGGTGTGATCTCAACGCTGACTGCCTAAATAACGCAGGTCAGCCCCCTACCTGTACCTGCCAACAGGGCTATGAAGGCGATGGAGAGATCTGCGCAGATATCGATGAGTGCGCGATAGATAATGGAGGATGTGATACGAACGCTGCCTGCCAAAACAACGTCGCACAGGCTCCCACCTGCTCGTGTCGGCCAGGCTATGAAGGCGATGGTCAGATCTGCGCTGATATTGATGAGTGCGCTGTCGATAATGGGGGATGTGATCAGAACGCTGCCTGTCAGAATAATGTCGGTCAACCCGCGACATGCGCTTGTCGGCCTGGCTATCAAGGGGATGGTCAGACGTGCTCTGATATTGACGAGTGTGCCGTAGCGAACGGCGGTTGTGATACCAATGCCGATTGCCAAAATAACCAAGGACAACCCCCTAACTGTACTTGTAGAATTGGCTATGAGGGAGATGGGCAAACTTGCAGTGATATCGACGAGTGTCTAGACAATAACGGCGGTTGTGACCTGAACGCTACGTGTCAGAATAACATAGCTCAACCTCCGATCTGCTCTTGTCGTCCGGGTTATGAGGGAAATGGCCAGACCTGTGTTGATATCAATGAATGTGACACAAATAATGGAGGGTGTGATCTCAACGCTGACTGCCTAAACAACGTCGGTCAACCCGCCACGTGTACCTGTCAGTTCGGCTACGAAGGTGATGGTCAGACCTGTTCGGATATTGATGAGTGTGCGGTAAATAATGGAGGGTGCGACTTGAACGCTGCTTGCCAAAATAATATCGCCCAAGCGCCGACCTGTTCTTGTCGACCAGGCTATGAAGGGGATGGTCAGAGTTGCTCTGATGTCGATGAGTGTGCCGTTAATAATGGTGAGTGCGATACGAACGCCACTTGTCAAAATAACATTGGACAACCTCCAACCTGCTCTTGTCTCCCCGGTTATGAGGGGGACGGTCAAGCGTGTGCTGATATCGATGAGTGTGCCGTTAATAATGGTGAATGCGATCAAAACGCGGCTTGCCAAAATAATCAAGGCGGAGCCCCGACCTGCTCTTGTAACTCCGGTTATGAGGGCGATGGTCAGAGCTGCAGTGATATCAATGAGTGTCTAGTGGATAATGGAGGATGTGACTCTAACGCCACCTGCCAAAACAACGAGGGACTTACCCGAACTTGTACCTGTATTCTCGGATATGAGGGAGATGGCGAGGTCTGTAATGAGATCCCTCCTTTAGTCGTCACGGAGCTACAAGCGGGAGATCTCGTAATCACTGAGCTGATGCCCGACCCCACTTTGGTCACCGACAGCAATGGAGAGTGGTTTGAGATCTACAGTCCTCTAAAGAATATCGACCTCGCAGGGCTAGTCATTAAAGACGCAGGGACCTCCGGGATCACCGTCAACCTCAGTAACGCTACCGGGTCCGCAGGCACAGTGATTAAAGCAGGAGAGTACAAGGTTTTCGCGCGCTCTGGTGAACTAGTCGACAATGGTCAGGTCGACGCTCATTTCTCCTACAGCACCATCACCCTCAATAATGGAGGCGACTCACTTGGCCTATACAACGGTGAGCTCCTCATCGATGAGGTCGTTTATACGGACTCGGTCGCAGGATATAGCTACACCTTTAATGGAGAGCTTCCACCCGACGCCATCGAGAACGATGACTCGAGTAACTTCTGTGCGGCGCTAAGCCCCTATAATAATCAAGACTTCGGAACGCCCGGTCAGAATAATGATGTCTGCCCTCCCTGCCCACCAGGCTATATCGAGATCGCTGAGGACGTCTGTGAAGACATCGATGAGTGCTTAGTCGATAATGGCGGCTGTGCCTCCGACGCTAGCTGTACTAATAATGAGGGCGCTCCACCGACCTGCGAATGTAATCAAGGCTTCGCTGGTGACGGGGTCACCTGCGATGATATCAATGAGTGCCTCGACAACAATGGTGGCTGTGACCCTAACGCGATCTGCACTAACAATATTGGCGATGTGGCGAGCTGTGAGTGTAACGCTGGTTACGCTGGTGATGGCATCACCTGTGTTGATATCGATGAGTGCCTTGAGAATAATGGTGGATGTGACCTCAACGCTACTTGCGATAATCAGCTTGGTGCGGCTCCTATTTGCACCTGCCAAGACTTCTATGAAGGCGATGGGATCACTTGCCAAGATATTAACGAGTGTCTTAACGACAACGGAGGCTGTGACTCTAACGCCACATGCACCAATAATATGGCGGCCCCACCGACTTGCGAATGTAACGAGTTCTTCCTCGGTGATGGGGTGGACTGTGTGGCGGTAGACCCCAATCCGGTTGACTATTGCGTGCTTCAATTCCCGGTGAATAGTACTGTCGAAGTCGATGGGACACTAGAGGCTTATGTACGTCTCTATGAAGCAGGACTCACCGATCAAAGCGTAGGCGTTGACCAAGATGAGAGAGTGACCATTGAATTCGGATTGGGCGATGCGGGTAGTGATCCAAGAGTAGACCCAAGCTGGCGCTGGAGCTCGACCCTACCCACTCCAGGTTATGATGGAAATAACACAGGGGCACCCAACAATGATGAGTACAAAGCAGAGGTTCTACTGACTGAGCTCGGCGATTATAGTCATGTCTTTAGGGTCTCAGTCGATTTAGAGCAGACTTGGGTATACTGTGATGCTGACGGTGCGGGATCTAATATTGCTCCCCAACCAGACTTTGGTTACTCGGTTAATCAAAATGGGGCTCTCTCCGTTACCTGCCCAGCAGGTCAAGAGAACATCGGGGGAAGCTGTATAGCACCCTATGACGAAGCAGAGGCGCGAAGTTTTATTCAGAGTGGCTGCGGATGCCACGGTAACAACTCTTGGAACAGCGACTTCCCTACGGGAGCGATCAATGGCTCAGGCAATGGCTTCAGCTACGTAAATCCCGGCAATTATCAGGACAGCTATCTGTGGATGAAGATGGCTGATGACCCGAGGATCTCTGGAAACCGAATGCCTACCAACCGTATCTTGCCTCAAGGTGATATTGACCGTTTCGCTGCGTATATACAGTCATTAGACTGAGGTAAACATGAGATGCTACTGCTATGAGCAGTGATCATTTTTGATTATGGTCGCTCGCCGAGGGTGTCACGCTGAGAGCGTCTCGCTGAGGGTGTCTCGCTGAGAGTAATTGGGGAGTGAGATGAAGGAACAAAAACTAAAGCCAAGCCAAACCTCAGAGTCAAATCAGAGCTCAGAGTCAAACCAGACCTCAGAGTCAAACCAGACCTCAGAGTCTCAGGCGCGGTCTCATGCCAATCCTCAAAAGAATCCTTCTAAGTCGAGCAAGCGGCGACGGAGAAAACGTCATCTTCCCCCCAAGCGAGGGACAGAGGTCGACCCGCTACTTCGAGCCGTTCAGTTGATCGATCAGACCATTAGAGAAGAGGCTAAGCGCCTCGGGGTGATGCGACTCTCTCCTATTCACCTCGATTTTATCATCGGTGATGGAGAGTCTCTGTCCCATTCGCCCTCAGAGGACTTTCTTGAGAAACAATCGCTCAAGCTAAAAGCGAGGATCGCCGACCAAGTTCATCGGCAAGTCCCTACTCAATGGCGCAGAGGAACGGTGTACTGCTTTCACACTGATCAAGCGATTGAACCTCCAAGTCATGACTCTATTTTCACTGGGTATGACGCGCTCGGTCGACCGCAATGGACTCATCTCCTCCCGCTATGTCTCCAAATGCAGGTTGATCATCTCGATCGACTCTATGCCGCTCCTCCACAAACTGTCGCCTTGCTGATGGGCGCACCGATCGGGGCCTCCCCTATTCCAGAGGTAAGAGGGGGGCGAGTCTATGAGATCCTTGCTCAAGTGGTACTCGGGCCGCTCTCCGCTAACTTCAGGCCGCTCCGAGAGGGAGATCTTCGCCACACCTTGACCGCACAAATGATTATGACCCAACCTGAAGAGCGTGGACTATCAGTGCATCTAAATCTTCTCGGACTAGATCCAGACAAACTCTTCGAGGAAGCTGCCCGAGGAGATCCACGGGGGCCCCTCGCTCGTGCTCGTAATAGTATACACGCTAGTCAACGAGAGGTCAGGAGACTGCAAGAGCTGATCAACTTACGACGGATCAACAGGGAGCGAATCCCTGAAGAGGCAGAGAAGATCCTCCTCAGCCTTAAAGATCAGTTACTACGAGTGATCAGCGGTGATGTAGGACGAACTCAACACGGGCAGAAGAGACATCACAGTATGGAGAGGCCGACCAGTGAGGCATGGAGAGACGCAAACCGAGTGGGCGTTGAGCGGCTCTTCTGGGACTCTCATCAGGAGACGATCGTAGTGGTCGGTCCCAAGA
Organism: uncultured bacterium; assembly: GCA_943788935.1. Lineage (GTDB taxonomy): Bacteria > Myxococcota_A > Bradymonadia > UBA7976 > VGTA01 > CAKZRU01. Next base: position 329,429 of record CALSSE010000010.1, read on the forward strand.
GTCGAGTTCACATCTTCAGTGATGATGGACGTCATGTCACAAGTATGCGCTTAGGGTCAGGTGAGCTTGAACGTAAAACAGGTCAAGGTCGATGGAGGCCGCTCGACTTAGAGCGCTCCCAGCGGTTTAGACAGAGCGTTAAGAGTCGTATCCAAAGCGAAGATGGAAGGCGGAGACCCCGTCAGCAGAGAGGTAACACTTCAAAAACATGAGGGATAAGCTGTGGCGAAGGTCTATCTCCCTCGAAGGTCTATTGTGGCTCTTGATCATCTTCTCCTTTTGGTCTTGGAGAGCGTGGCGGACCAAGCCTTTATTACCCGAATCAGTAGTGAGACGAGGAGCGGTCGCTAGGCTTCCTTCTCCTATTGTAGAGGCCTCGGGTCTTTGCCCAAGTCGTGTCTCTCCCGGTAAGTATTGGACACACAATGACTCGCTTGATGAGGCGAGAGCGTTTCAAGTGACCCTCGAAGGAGCGCTGCTAGACATCGTCAAGAGCGAGGACGTTGAAAATATAGATTGGGAGGCCTGCGCTACCGTCACCGATGACCCTTATGATGGTCAACATCTGCTCTATATCGCCGACTCGGGGAACAATTTTCAATGGAGAGACCGCTTAACTCTCTATGGCTTCCAAGAGCCGACTGCAGGTCGACCTCTATCTCTGATCTCCCATTACTCCTTCTCCTTTCCATCAACGACTCTGGGTAGACCTCCGCTCGTCTACTCAACAGGAGAAGGGCGATGCCGAGACCTAGAGGCGATCTTCTGGAGACGAGGAGAACTGTTTTTCATCTCCAAATGTATCATCAGCGGACCTCCCACTGTGTGGAGGCTACCTAGAGAGAACACTACTCTCTCAGACCCTTATGTGCTCGAAAAAGTAGCGAAGCTCCCTATTCCTCCTAGCGACCATCCCCTGCTCTCTCGGGTCACCGACTCAAGTTTTTGGTCTCCGCGAGACTTACTCGCCGTTCTCACATATCAACATATATGGATATATAAAGCCAACGGCTCCCCCCGCTCCCCTCGATTTCAAGCCTTGGGTCGCTGTCCACTCTCTCGGGGGTATCGACAAGTCGTTCAAGCGGAAGCGATCTCTTGGGTCACCCCTACTCGCTCAAGTCTCCAAGACCGCATGCAGCTCGCGGTCTTGACAGAGCGTGGTGATGTGTACAGGTACTTATATAACCTAGACACAGGAGAGTGTGACAAATGACGAATGAGGTTTTGATAACGACTTTCAGTGTTTTACTCACACTCTCTCATGTAATCGGAGGGGCGCTCGTCGGTCGCGGGGTGATCACTCTCCTTCGCGGGGTGAGCGGAGAAGGACAGAGTGAGGCGGCGGTAGATGACTTACGCCGGTCGATCTTAAGACTCTTGTCTCCTCTTCTCCCTGCCCTCTTAGCGATCTTTGCGCTAGTAGCGCTCACTTATTGGGAGCGTTCACCCCTGTCGACATGGATTCAGCTTATCGCCCCCTTCTCCACTTTGTTGTGGGTGCTATGGGGTCATTCCACGGCTAAAAGAGTAGAGTCAGGGGAGATGTTTGAGGCTCTCTTTCCTCTAAAAACTCTCACTTATAGCGGTTTGCAGCTAGATGGACAGCAACTAGAGAGGGCGGCTGAGTGGTCTAAGATGAGTCATGACTTAAATCCTCGCTCGCTCGTCAAAACAGCGCTCCAAGCACTCAAGGATCAACAAGGGTCAGAGAAGGTCGACATCGACTTGGATCTCTTCCTAGAGATATTGAGAGACACTTTTGATGAGCTTCATGATGTCCTTCATCGCTTCCCTCTAGGAGCGCGCATCACTCTCGCTGACTGGATGTATGAAGGTGAGCGACTTGGGAAGCTGTGGCAGACTGGGATCAATCAAGTCGAGGGAGGAAGAGGCTTCGTGAATCCCTTTACTCTCCTCGACCAAAAGATGTTTTGGCGATGGTCCTCAGCTCAGCCTAACGAACTCTTCACCGCTGAGCTCTCCGCTTGGCTCCATGGAGGGGTCTATTCGTTGGTGACTAGGCGGTGGATAGCATCTAAATCAGATCAACAGGATCCATCAACATCGCCCATCCAAGAGCAGTATTCGACATCGGAAGCTCCCCCTCTCTGGCTTTTAATGACTCGAAAGTTGACTGTACCGCTGTGGTTTTATTTAGTTCTCAGCACGGCAGCGATCAGTCTCAGCCACGGGATCTATGGGGCGATCATTGGGGCTTTAGTTGGAGTATTCGTCTTTGCATCGCTCCGCAAGACCTTCTCTATTCAACGCTGGCGTGACCACTTAACTGCTTTGGGCACAGGGGTATCCCGGCGATCTCCACAGCTCGATCAACAGCTTGAGGAGAGTATCGCTCACATTGACGCAGCGCTCGCCGTATTCGAGCGTGAGTTTGATAATCAACCGGCGGTGGCCACTCTTACCCTCCTTAGCGAAACATCATATAAGATCGCTTACACTCACCGAAGAGCTGAACATACTGAAGCACCGTTAGCCCTCTGTAACGTAAAACCAAGCGATGTGGCCTTGTCTGCCAAGCTGATTTGCGATGACCTCATCGCCTGGCGAAGCGAAGGGGGCCTACTCTCTATGATCGTTGGTGCTGCTTCTAAGCTCGGGTCAAGTTTGACTAATCTTGATGAGCGATTGATGCAGAGTCTCATCGACTGGGTAGAGGGAGCTGACGGGGGTGATGAGAGGACTGATCCACCTCGATCGCTCAACGACAGGGCACGAGCAGCTGATCGATGGATCATTGAGAGCCGTGAGAATATGGGGTTTATGAAGGCGGCCGCTTTTCAACTAGCCATCAGTTATGCTGAATCTAGTCTGAAAAAGAGCTTGAGTGAAGAGCTCAAAGAGAGGCTTGTGCCCCTCTACCAAGGCGAGATTTCGACGAGCGGTGAGGTCGATGATGTAGAAGGATCTGTAGTAAACACTAGACACAGACCGTAGAGGGTCGCTAGTCTGAGTGGTAGTGATGAGAGGGATATCGTCAGACCATCTCCGCATCGCTTTGATCGATCAGGAGTGAGTATGAGCTTAATCTCAGAGACGCCAAAACTGTTTAGTATCCGCGTTGGTAATCGCCCACAGCGATGGACGATGATGCTCCTAATCTTAGGTCTATTAACAAGTCATTTCGTCGCCTGCGATGACAGCGCCGCTCCGATTAGAGAGAGAGAGATCCTCGTTGAAGTGCCGGGAGGTGATCCTTCAGCCTTTATGATGGGGGGAGATTGGCAACCTCAATCTGCGAGGGTCTTAGTGCCCGCGGGTGATCTAGAGAGGACCGTCCCACTCGGAGGAGAGATCGAGGTCGGGGTGATCATGTTTAATCAAGATGGAGCCCCTGTCTCGGGGGAGCGAGTACAGTTTGATATCCTCGGTGAAAATGACCAAGGCGCAGCGCTCACCGCTTCGATGACCACCACCGATGCCAATGGTTACGCTCGGGTCTCCTTCTACGCTGGAGATGTCCTCCGCGACTATAGAGTGGAGGCTTCCCACCCCAATGCTAGAGCACCGGTACTGTTCTCTCTAGAGGTCCTCGATTTACCGACTGGTGGCTTAGACATCCGCTTTGATTACCAAGGACCCGTGGCTCTTGACCAAGTGGAAGTCTACGTGGTGGAGCAAGAGACTGTCTGCGACAGCGTCTATTATCTCGCCCCTCCCGATGGTGTCGTCTTGAGTCAAAATGGCTTAAGCGTTGTCGATCGTTATCAGCCCAGCGCTTTACCCGCCGGAGAGAGCTATGGGATCGTTGTTAGAGCGAGAACTTCTGAAGGGGGAACGCTCGCTGCTGGTGGGTGTTTAGGAGATATTAGGATCATCGAGGGTGAGATCCGCACCGCCACTGTCACCCTGCTCCTCTTGCCTCTAAACCCCGCAGGGCGCTATGAGGTCATCAATCATTTTAATTTCACTGACGCGATCCCGGGTCAGGTCGGAAATGTCATCGACCAATTGCTCCGCTTTTTTGGTGACCAAAACAATGAGCGAGAGATCGGTGGTCTCATCTTTGACGCGATCGAGCAGCTAGCGAGAGAGTTCGCCGGAACCATCGGAGGGATCGTCATCGAATTGATCGCTAATTGGGTCGAAGATGACCTCAACAGGCTCATCAACGGCTATATTGATAATGATGCTCCACAGTGGATACGTGACTTCTTTACCATTGGAGCTGACTTGGTCGGCGTGGTCTCTAATATGGAGGTAATCAGCGAGATGACCTTCACCAAAGCGCGCAGTGATGGAACCTTTGAGGGGGCTCAAAATTGGTTAGGCTTAGCGTTTTATTGGCGATTAGACTGCCAAGAGAGCGACCCCGATGATTGTGGACGCTACGCCTTTACCATGAATCAGATCGCCGATAATGCCAATGGGATCAATTTAGTGTTTGGACAATTCGATGGTCGAGTACACAGTTACAACCAAGGGATCATCAACTCCCACAACATGGACCTCCAATATGGTCGTTTAGTGCTGTTCGTCCTCAATCAGATCATTTTGCCACGCTTCGCTGATGGAGCGACCTCTCTCTCCGAAGGCTTACTCAATCTGGCCAACTGTCCAGACTTCGCCAATCGCCTCACTGGAGGGAGAGATCGTCTGCGACTCGGCGGCATCAATATCGTCAGTCGTGACCGAATAGAGGGTTGGTGCGTCAGCGCGATGAGTCTCGTCGGTACCGGGGCCTCGATCATCCTTGAGGGACTAGAAGTCGACACTCGTATGGATCTACAAGGAGAGGTCACCTTTGCCGAAGATAATGATGACTTATCGGTCGATCGTCTCCTCGAAGGGACTTGGCGAGGATCGATCCGTACGGCAGAAGAGGCTGCGCCCCCCTTTGAGGGCGATTTTGAGGGCGAGCGGCTCTTAGATGATGAAATTGATGGAGAGCTGATGGGGGAGATGCCTTAAGAACTGTTCTCGCGACCCTCATGACAGCGTTCTATACTATAAAAGAGTATCTCTTAACGATTGAGTATTGAGGCTAATTAAAGTTTTCCGATGAGGGCTGCGCCGATAAGGAAATTAAGGCCAAAGAGGAGGATCACCGAAATCAGCCAAAATCCTAGAGCACGGAGCAGATAGGGCTGATCGGTGATCGACTCTCGCTCATAGACTGGTCCCCACCCCAACATACCCGGTCTCACTCTCTGAACAAATTCAGCGAGTCGTTGATGATCTACCGGCGCGGTGAGTAAGGTGATCGGTAGCCAGATCACAGCAGAGCCTATGACGCAGTATAAGATCTTCGCCGATAAGAGTAAGTCGGGTGCATAAAACTTGAGACTAGTGGCGATGATCGCCGAAGCTGTCATCGCTGAGAGCTCTGTCCAAGCGTTGATACGCCACCAAAACCAACGCAGGATCCAAGTGACCCCCGCCCCACTAGCGAAGGTGATCAAAAATTTCCATGCGCTCTCTACCGAGTCCATGTTCATGGATAGGAGAACGCTTAAGGCGAGCATTCCCCCCATCGTTAACCGCGCCATAAAGACATAGTGTTGCTCACTACCCTCGGGCTTAATAAAGCGTCGATAGAGGTCATTGATAACATAAGAAGCCCCGAGGTTGAGGTGAGTATCTATGGTTGACATGAAGGCGCCAGCGAGGCAGGCGACCGCTAGTCCAAGCACTCCATGAGGCAAGGCTAGGGTCATCATTTTAGGATATGCCATCTCCGGATCGGGCTGAATTCCCATGGTTACATAAGCGCAGAGGGCAGTCATAATCCATGGCCACACCACGAGAGTAGCGTTGACAGCGAAAAATATGGTCGCCCACATCGCATGCCGCTCATCACGAGCCGAGAGCATTCGCTGAATATGCTTCCCTCCTCCGTCAGCCCACTTATGTGCCCACCACTTGACACAAATATAGGTCAAGAAGACCGAAGAGGGGAGCATCACCCCTTCATCGGTGAAGGCGGTCATGGCGGTGAGCCCCTCGGGGGCGCTCTCCAACTTGACCCATAGCGCCTCTAGACCGCCTACATAGTCGATGGAGAAGTAGGCGATCAAGATCGCTCCCAGCGCGGCAAAACCATATTGGAAGAGGTCGGTGAGGATCACTCCATATATGCCCGAGGCGATGGTATATATAAAGGCGAGGAGAGTACCGGTCACTAATAGAGGCGTGGTGGGGAGGTCGGTCATAGCGCTGATCACTTTTTGGAGCGCTAAAAATACCCACGCCATGATAAAGACATTAAAGAACACCCCAAAGTAAAAGCCTTTGAACAGGCGAAGAGCAGCCGCTGGTCTACCTCCATAGCGAAGCTCAACGATCTCGGCGTCAGTGACCACACCCGCTCTACGCCATAAACGAGAGAACAAGAAGGCGACAAGCAGAGCAGAGAGCGCACCCGCCCACCAAAACCACACCCCTGCGATCCCCTGAGTTGAGACCATTTTAGTGATCGCGAGAGGCGTATCGATTGAGTAATTCGTAGCCGCCATGGAGATCCCCAAGAGCCACCAAGGGAGTCCACGATTCGCCACAAAGAAGTGGTCAGTTGACTGTCCTGCCTGCTTGGTAAAACGTAAACCGATCCAAAACACGATCAAGAGGTAGACCCCCAAAATCGATAGGTCAAGGGCGTTCATGGTCTTCATGTATGCTCTCCAATAGACTAGATATGTCTTCGCTCTATTTATGATGGATTTCGATTAAGGAGTTAATTTGAGCATTTATAGCTACCAATAGAGTGAAATACGCATTTCAAAAGTATAAGTTTGAAGCCGTTTTGTGTATGTATAATAGAAATATACAAACAGAGATAGGGCCGAGAACTTCTCATGTGCAATATTTCGTGATCGGCCATCTTATGACTGACTTACTTTGTGGAATGGAGTGAATATGAGTCATCAAATAGTAGATAATCAGCAAGTCAATGAACCTAGCCCGACTCTCAGTATTACACTCATTATTAAGACTTGGTCATCTTTAAGAGCTCGTCAGTCTTATCACCCTGTGTTTTGTCTTATACTCCTCTTTGGGGCTTGTTCTTCTGAGACCATCACTCAGAAAGTATTCGTAGATCATCCACTCGATGAAGTCCCGATAGGCTGTGAAGCGAGGCGAGTAGATGAGGAGACCTGGGAGGTGATCTGTGCTGACGAATCCCTCGCCGGTGAAGACTCGCCTCAGCAAATGAACACTCGTGACGCGACGGTGCCCACTGATATGAGCGCCATAGCAGATATGACAGTCGCTGAAGACATGATGTTGACGACTGATATGATCATACCGGAGGACATGATCACGTCGCAAGACATGGCTGCGCCAGAAGATATGACAGTCGTGACTGGACCGGTTGAGTGTGACCCCCCTGTCACCTTAACCGCGCCAACCAGCTCAGTTCTCCCTCTTCAACTAGTAAGTTTACAAGGTGCAGGTGGGAGTGGCCTGTATCACTTCGAGATCACCGACAATCAGTCTGACGCCCTCATTAATGCGGAGACAGGTGCTTATCTCTCCGGTATAGAAGAGGGCCAAGTAGACACGATTACTCTGAGCGATACTGAGTGTCTCGGTGAGGCGAGCGTTCAGTTGCGAGTCGTTAATGGCCTGATCGTTACGCCTCGTACCCCCCAAGTAGAGAGAGGAGATCGCCTCACAATAGAGGTGAGTGAAGGCTCGGGAAACTATGAGATCTCAGTGATCAACAGTGAAAGTGGTGGTCAAATGGTTGACGCCACCACTTATGGGGTTGGAGCGATGCTCGGACTCGATGTCCTCGAGGTTCATGACCTCGATACCGACGAGCGAGTCGCTGTCGCTCTAAGCGTTCAAGGAAACGCTGATATAAACATCGATCAGGACTTAGTCTCTTTCCCTGTCGGCGCCACGATCGCTCTTAATCCTGAAGGAGGGAGCGGCCACTATGAACTGATCGCATCTCCCCCTCTCCTCACAGATGGTATCCAACTAAGCGCTCAATCTAGCACTTCTCAAATCGTTGAGATTAGGGACCGCTTTACTCAGCGTGTAACCCGGATTCGAGTGCAGGCGATAGAGAGTTTACAGGCCGACATTCCTCCTCAAAATGATCACTTTGTGAGCACTATGATGCGCGCTCAGCATGATCTTGATGGTGATGGCATTAAAGATCTAATCATCGGCCAGGCTCAAGCTGATGTTGAGGCGCTCAATGGAGGTGGAGTGTTTGTATTCCTCTCTTCTGACGCCCCAGAAGATGAGCTCTATCCCCTCACACCCTCACAGGTCTTTTCTGGTAAGGGTCGACGTGATGAGCTAGGTCAGTCATTCGTCGTTGAAGACATTAATCTAGATGGCCACCTCGACCTTATTTATGGAGCACGTGGCGCTGATATCGGCCAAGTCGATACAGGGGCGATCTTTATCCATCATGGCGATGAATCAGGGAGGTTCTCAGAGGAGCCGAGTCTGAGGATCAGTTCTAATCAAAATGATGATGGGCTCGGCGCGAGCGTAGCAGTATGTGATGTGAATGGAGATGGTTGGCCTGACCTTATCGGTGGGGCTCTCCTCTATGAAAACCGCCGTGATGATCCCATTCACTGGAATGAAGGTGCACTCTTTGTGTATCTCGGTGATGAGGGAGGTCTCCCTAGATCGCCAGATCAAGTGATCGCCGGTAAGGCTTACACTGCTGACGGTGAGGCATTTGGACTCGTTAACCACCAAATAGGGCGCTCATTGACCGCTGGCGACTATAATGGTGATGGCCTCTGCGATGTGGTGGTGAGCTCTGTAAGTTGGGCTTTACAATCGAGAGGGATCGTCTATGTCTTCTCAGGTAGGAGCGCTGATGAGCTGAGTTGGGGTGGACTAGAGTCTACTCCGGCGGTGATCATTGAGAGCGATGAGCCACAAGACGCGAATGGTTCACTAGGGCGACGCTTAACCACGGGCGACCTTAATGGTGACGAGATTCCCGATCTAGTCATATCACATCATCAGAGTGACCGAGAGGACATCAACACTGGCGCAGTGCATGTCTTCTATGGCGGAGGGGTGCTAAATTGGGGAGAAGAAGCTCCAATGCACTTGAGCCCTTATGCGGCTGAGTGGAATTTATTCGGTCAGCGTCATGATCAACTCGGCATGGACTTAGCGATGATTGATTATGATGGAGAGGGGCCAAATGATCTCATGGTTATGAGTCATTACGGAGACGCGCCGGGCGGATGGGACCAAGGGGAGTTGCGAGTTTTCATCGGCGGAATCTCCGGTCTATCCGCAGAGCCTGACTTGACCCTCGAAGGCCCTAGCTCAGCGTTTCAAATGTTTGAATCCGCAACATGTCTTGGTGATATTAGCGGTGATGGCATCGTAGATTGGGCCGCTCAATCCAACCGACTTGGTTCCCCCCATTTCCACTTTGGTGCCCAATATATCATCCTCAGCGACCCACCGCCTAGCGCTAACCCCGAAGGAGGAGAGGATGGGCAAAATGGCACTGATGAGGACGCAGAAGCAGAGATGGACCTCATCACCGCTCGACAGGTAGTGATGACCCCGAACATAGACGACCCCGAAGTTTTGGAGCCAATAGAGACCGAAACCACCTATAGCTCATTCAAGCTGAGCTTACCCACTCAACCCTCTGGCGCCCAATTTGGATATGGCGTGTCGTGGATCGGTGACTTCAACGGTGATGGCTTTGAAGATGCAGTGGTCACCGCCTCACACGCCAGTTATTCAGGAGGTGAAGTCAATGTCGGAGGGATATGGATGTACTATGGTCAATCGAATGGACAGCTCTCTGAAGGGGTACAAATTGAGCGTTTCCCAGGCTTCTCGTCATGGGATCATATCAGGGGGGTGAGTTCGGTGGGGGATTTCAATGGAGATGGATTCCCTGATTTTGGGGTCACCATTGGGAATGATGAGCGCCCCAGAGATTGGAGCGCTGACTATTGGCTGGGGACAGAGGATTGCGCAGAGCAGCTCTATGACCAAGGTGGAACATACATCTTCCTCGGAGGAATCGATCCTAATGTTAGACCTGACTTCGTCTATTATGGAGATACGAGTGGGTTAATCCCTGAGAAAATTACGGGAGGCTTTGATCTCAATGGGGATAGAATTGGAGATTTCGCCATTGGGATGATCCGCCGTGACCGACCTTGGGGTAATGATACAGGTGGAGTTGATGTCGTATTCGGGAGACCTCTCAGTGGAGAGCTGATTAATTGGCTTGGCCCCGAACCACAGCCTCTACAAGTGATCTGTAATGCCGATGAGCAATACTTTGGAGAAGCGGCGACCGATCATTTTGGATGGTCCTTGACCGGGGTTAAAGACCTCAACGCTGATGGCTGTGATGAGCTCGCCATGGGCTCTCGACTTCATGATGGGCAGGGCTTGATCAACCAAGGCGCGGTCTTCTTAGTCTTTGGACACAATGAGCTGGGTTGTCTCAATCAAGCTGAGGGTCTGATCATCCAGAGTGGTGACGCCTATAGTCAATTTGGGTCGAGTGTAGCCGCCGGTGATATTGATGGAGACCGCCTCACAGATTTGGCGATCGGCGCGCCCTATGCCCTCTATGACTCCGGCCGATATGGTGGAGCATGGCTGATCCCCGGATCGATGATCGCCGCCGCCCCAAGAGTCTCGGTCGATGAACTCTTTGGGCTCAATGGAACGCCTCATCGTCAAGATGAAGTAAGGCTGTGGTTTGAGCCGAGCGAAGCACAGTCGTGGTTCGCTCCAGGCACTCAAGATCGTAGTGAGGCAGGATGGGGGGTAGGCATCCTCACCAGACCTTGGCCTCAAGCTGGAGCTTTGCTTTTAGGTGAACTCAGAGGCTCTCATCTTGGTATTTCCGATATCGCCGCCGTGCAAGTTTTTGAGCCTAGAAGAGGGAATACCGGAATCCAGCCAAGGCCGAGCTCAATAATGTGGGGTGAGACCCATCGTCCTTTCAGTCGTATGGGCGAGTCGATCTCCACTTCTCCATACAGCCCTCGAATCTTAATAGGCGCTAGAGAGGGAGGGGGCGTAGGTCTTGATCATGGTTCAGCCTACGTGCTCGACCTCTCAATGCTTTGGCCTTAAGCTATAAAGATGAAACGATTTGGACTCCAATGGATCGGTAAGTCTTCGTCTACTAAGCTTGCCGAACGCTCTCCCCAATCTTCTCTACAGCTCTCAGCGAGCTCCAGAGTCCAAGACACTAAAGGAGAATTAGCGGATAACACTCATGAGTTGATCATCGGAGAGAATCTCGAGGCGCTTAAGGTCTTACGAGAGTCAGAGGTGAGGGTTGACGTTATTTACATTGATCCCCCTTATAACACGGGTAAAGACTTTTTATACTCGGATCACGCACAACCTGACCTCTCTGAGGCAGACTACAGCGATTTAACCTCTAAAGAGCGTAGTCACTGCGCTTGGTTGAGTATGATGCGCTCGCGACTCTTAGTCTCTCATGATCTTTTAGAAGATCGAGGTAGCGTGTGGGTCAGCATTGATGATCATGAGCTCGCTCATCTCCTCCTGCTTATGAATGAGATCTTCGGCGAGGAGAACCATATCGCTACCCTCATCACCTCCCTTAACCCTAAAGGGCGACAGCTAGGGCGATTTGCGGTCAATCATGAATATCTCTTAGTGTTCGCCAAGAGTCTACCTCACTGTGATATGAAGTACGCGACTCAAGAGGCCGTTAACCCTAAAGATTTTCGACATCAAGACGACCAAGGGAGGTTTCGATATCTCCCGTTGAGGAACTCTAATAAACGCTTTAACCCTTCTACGCGTCCCACTCTCTATTATCCGCTTTATGTTCATCCAGATACTCGTGAGGTCTCCGCTGACCCACAGCCTGAGTGGATAGAGGTCTCTCCTGTCTTTGGGTCCGGTGAGCCGGCGGTGTGGCGCTGGTCCAAGCAGAAAGTGAGCGCGCTCGGACACACTTTAGAGGGGTCGGTGATTAATGGCAGATTAGGCGCTCGATGGGATGTGCGCCAAAAGGACTATAACAGCGAAGAGCGAACCAAGAAACTGAAGACCGTGTGGCGGTCGGATGAGGTTGGCTCAACCGATGAAGCGGCTCGTGAAGTCAAAGAGCTTGGATTAGCGCTCTTTGAAACGCCCAAGCCGACTCGTCTCCTCAAACGCATTCTCGCTCTGACACCACCTAATGCTGTGGTCTTAGATTTTTTTGCTGGCTCTGGCACCACGGGTGAAGCGATAATTAATCAAAACCTCAGTGATGGCGGTGAGCGACGCTTTATCTTGATACAGAGCTCTAACCCTATCGATGATGAGCGTTTCGCACACATTAGTGATATTACCCGAGAGCGGCTCGCCTTGGTCAGTCAACGATCACCGAAAGCAGCTCCCATCAGGATCTGGACGCTCAGCCCCCATTGATGATGTGCTCAACGATCACCTCATTCACCTGCTCAGCATAGAATATTGGGGCCAAATGCCCTCGCCCTTCAAAGGTGTGTACATGACAGCTCGGCATCATCTGACATAGATGCTCAGAGACCGCCCTCGCCAGTGGAGGAGTGAGCGGGTCATACAATACTGAGACCTTGGCCTGGATAGTCTTCAAAGCATCCAGATTTATGGGGCTATTCAGCGCTGCATACACCTCACCGATGGTAGGCTCCATCATAGCGATGAGCTGCTCTCTTAGCCGTACCGGGAGACGGCTCCACTCTCCAGCTCCAAGCCAAAAGTTGAGCAACTCTTCAGCGAATAGTGGATAACGTTCGATATTCGATCGATGTTCTTCGAGGTCTCCAAATTGAGCGCGAATCTCTGCTAAAGGTAAGACGTCACTCGATGAGTCACACTTTAAAATCCCAAAAGCGTTAGGTTCATATACAGAGAGCGTCTTGATCCGCTCGGGCACACGCGAGGCGATAAGGGCGGCGATAGAGCCACCGTGCGAGTGACCCACCAAGTGAAAAGGTCTGTGTTCTGCTTTAAGCGAGTCTATAATCGGCTGCGCTTGGTCAGCGAAGGTCATCGCTTGGTCAGCGTTCCAACGCGGAGAGCGACCGTAACCAAACTGATTAAAAGCGATGATTCGATAGTCACCTCGGAGCCGATCGATCAAGGACCTCCATTGTCCGCTATGAGACGCTGCGCCATGAAGAAGAACTACCGTCTCCCAAGAGGCTTCAACCTCCTCTGCGTACTCTAATCGTTCAAGCAAGATAGACCCTCTCTAGAGCTAGGCAGTAAGCCCTAAAACGTGAAACCGCTCAAAGCCTCAGTCGCCAGTGAGCCCCATCGGCGGTATCCATAACGACAATCCCCATTTGATCGAGTTGACCTCTTAGCTCATCGGAGCGCTCCCACTCCTTAGCGGCCCGAGCATTAGCTCGCTGATCGATCAGAGACTCGATATGCTCAGCGCTGAGACCCATCGCGCTGAGGCGCTTCTCTTTGACCTCAGCTTGAAAGGCCTCCCCTGAGTTACCGAGGAGATTGAGCGCGGCGCTGAAATGAGCGAGAGCATTCAGGGCCATCTCCGCTAATGGACCACCTCGCTTTTTCGCTTTTTTGTGGGCCGAGAAGCGGTTGATCGCTCGCGCGAGCTCAAAGGCGAGCGCTAAAGCATTCGCGGTATTGAAGTCATCATCTAAGCAGGCGTAGAGCTTGTCACTGAACTGTTGAGAGAGCTCATAAACGGTTTGAGCATCGCCTCCAAGGCTCTGGGCAACCTGCGCACCTGACTCCTGCCCCTTCATCTGAGAAGCGACCTCTTTAGCCTCATAGAGACGAGCGAGCATCGCCAATGACTCGATCAGCGCTTGATCGGACCAGGGTAGAGCAGTGCGATAGTGGTGTTGTAACAGATAAAGTCTAATCGCCTCGGCAGGGAACTGATCTAGGGCTTCATGAATATTGATCACATTGCCGAGAGACTTACCCATCTTCTGACCACCCTTCATGGTGAGCAGGCCATTGTGCATCCAATATCGAGCGAAAGGCTTACAGGTCGCCGCTTCGCTCTGAGCGATCTCATTCTCATGGTGAGGGAATACTAAGTCGAGTCCCCCGCCGTGGATATCGATCTCTTCTCCGAGATGCTCACAGGCCATCGCCGAGCATTCTATGTGCCAGCCTGGTCGACCCTCCCCCCATGGAGTCGCCCAAGTGGGCTCATTGGGTTTAGCTGCTTTCCATAAAGCAAAATCTGCGGGGTGTCGCTTACCTGACTCTTCATCGGCAGAGAGAGCCTCATCTACCCTCTGCCTACTCAGCTTGCCATAGTCATCAAAGCTCTTCACCGAGAACCACACTGAGCCATCACTCACATAGGCATTGCCGCGACTGATCAGTTTACCGATCATCTCAATAATCGCTGGCATAGAGGTAGACACCCTCGGCTCGAGCTCCGGCCGAGAGAGTCCAAGAGCGTCTGTATCACGATGAAAAGATTTGATAAACCGCTCAGCGAGTGCCATAGGGGGCTCATTGTTTTCTCCTGCGCGTTTGATGATTTTATCATCGACATCAGTAAAGTTGCGAACGAAGGTCACCTCCCACCCTCGATGTCGTAAATAACGTGCGAAAGCGTCAAAAACAACCATCGCTCGACCGTGACCAATATGGATATGGTCATAGACGGTCATTCCACACACATAGAGCTTCACCTCCCCTTCGTTGAGAGGGACAAATGGCTCAACCGCTTTGCTCAGTGTGTTATATATATTAAATGGCGCAGGGTGTTTAGGTGCGTGTTGACTCTCCATTTGATCCTCTCTACATCATCATGGGCCGCAGAGCCGATCGCTCTGTCTTTGTTTCTGTCTCTGTCTCTGTCTCTGTCTCTGTCTCTGTCTCTGTTTTTGTCATTTAATAGGGCATGTATCATATTTATGTAAGTGAGATCTCAATAACTCAAGCAGAGTGTCATTTAAAGAAATAAACAAATGGATGGCCTCTCGCTGAGATCAAACCTCATTCTTCTTCGTGTAGGGGAGGGTATCTATCGTGAATGAGAGAAACCGCTCAAAAGAGCGTTCAGAAAAGCTCTCGGTAAGTAGAGAGAGTTTCACTTTATACTTGAGTGCCAAATCACTGCGCGGAGACCTAAGTCTTGGAGAGCTTAGTCCTTATGAGCTTCAGAGTCTTCTCAGACCTTCCTCTCTGAAACTTTATGAGGTGAAGCGTCAAGTCGAGCAGCGAGATCTACCACTGAACGATCTCAGCGGTCGCCGTTATGTTCTACAAGGACGTTATCATCGAAGTCATCGTGAGATTCATCTCCTTATGAAAGGACTTGGACTCATTAAAGTTAGCTCACACATGGCTCTCTCCGCAGATGACTTACTTTTCATAGGGCTAGGTGCGAGCGATGAGTCTCTCGATCAAGAGTCTCGCTCTGCTCTTCCGTCTGCTTGGCGGGTAGATCATCAAGAGACCGAGCGAATATTGTTCCATTTAGAGGCCCTACAGGAGACAGCAGACACCCTCTTCGAACGTCACTTTCAATGGCTCATTGATGCTTATCAACGCATGCCCCTGCGACCACTCAAGCTCACTCCCTGTCTGCCACTAGCGAGTGAGAATAACCACTCCTCTCTCGACTTTGATGTTCGGGTAAAGATTACGGTATTAACAGCGAGAGAGAACCGAGCCGAGAAGGCTGTGACTCGAGTATTTAAAGACCCTCAACAACGATATGAGATGAGGTGGTCACCTTGCTTTAGTAGCTGGTCACAGCTGGTGCTGGTTTTATGGCGTGGCAGCGATCAAAATACGTCGACTCCCTTTCAACTCGACGCAGATGACCTCTACCCCATCTTAGCCGATAATCTCTATCGTGCTCATCCGGTGAGTTTCTTACTTATCACTCCGCTTCGTAAGAAGAGTCGCGTCCGATCGAAACGATATGCAGAGCAGATGAGGCGGTGGGTACAGCTAACCGGTCGAGCGCTAGATTGGCTTGAGCTACCCCGAGAGGAGTTTAACCGTTTAGAGCAGCAACGACCCCCTCACGAGCACACATTGGAGCAGGTTTTATCGATTAGCAGTGCGCTAGATGACCCTCCTCATGAGGCTGCGAGCCTTGAACTTCGCCCTTGTCAGCAAAGGAGGCTACCTTTAAACGCGCTCCCCATTAGCGCTGAATTGCTCCCTTGGCTCGGCTTGATCCCTCGAGAGGCCGTTAAGGCAACCTCTGTAGAGATTGACGAGCTATGGTGGCTCGCTCAACCTCTCTGTCCAACGATGCTCGCTGACCTTTTCGGCATAGACCTCACCCCCCTCATGAGTGCGCTCAATGAATATGCTGAGTTAGACCACTCTACTTCTCAAGACCATCACCCACTCTTACTCACTGAGCAGCAAGCGATCATCCTCTGTGATCTTATAAATGTCAGCTTAGGCCTTACCCCTGTTTATCTCACCAACGGCTCTCTTGACGCTCTGATTCAGGGCGATTTCACATCACCTCTTCACCTCAAGAGAAGCCAGCGAGGCGTCCCCGCTTTTCGACTTCCTTCTCTTATCGAGCGTGAGTCACTCTGTCGATCCACGTGGAATGAAGAGGTCCTAACGATTTCCGCTCAAGAGACACTCTCCTCAGGAAAGAGGTCTAGAGGATGGAGCGCTCAGCCGTGGGGGATCGAAGTGTGGAGAGATCTATCAGAGTGGACACACGATGACCCTTATCATTGGGGGATCTCAGCGGAGAAGGGGCTTAAACAGAGCGCGTTACAACAGAGCGCGTTACAACAGAGTTCACTCAGCGACCCCTATTGGGCGAGTATCCTCGCGCCGCATCAGAGTCTAGAACTCTCTGAAATAAAGCTCTACACATGGAGTAGAGACCTTGATCGACAAGCTCGAGATGCTGTTCGTCGAGGGTCACGCAGAGCCGCGTTACGTCTCTTATACGCTCCATGAGTAGGATACACACTCTTTAAACGATGACTAAGGTGCGCCAGGCAGGCTCCCACAAGGGATCCCATCACCATCACCGTCAAGGTTGGCGATATCCCCGTATTCATCATAGTACTGTATAAACCATTCATATGCTTGATCATAGTTGTCAAAATCCCCGCAATTGACGACATCTCCCGGATGATCTGGTTCACTAAAGAGAGTCTCGTCAACCTCTGGTGCATCGGTGATAGGGGGTCTACCTTGCGGACAAGTGTCGAGCATATCTAAGAGAGCGAGCCACTCTTGAGGCGTAGCGCTAAGCCCCCAACGTGCCTTAATCTGGATCCAATAATAGGCGTAATCGCAATGGTAGGCCTCATTGGGAGGACGCCAGTCTTCAGGACCACGAGCCCCTTTTGATCGATTCGCTGACGCTTGTACTGCGATCAAGTGATGGGGGTCGCTCAAGTCATTAGCGTACGCTCGGCGCTGATCTCTTGTCCATGCCCAACCCCCTGATTTATGAGCATTGGAGAGCGGGACAAAGTGGTCAACATCTAGCTCACCCGCGACGCTAAAGGTGAGCGCTGTATAGGGATCATCCCAAGACCCACCGCTTATCAAGCACTCGTTACCTGCCGATGTACTGACCTCGATGAGACTCTCAGCGGCGAGGACCTCATGGCGAGTATTTAAACAGTCGCCGTCAACATCTACCCAATGAGGCCAATCATCTCGATCATAGGCCGGCAAATTTGGGTCGATCTCCACAATGTTAAGCCCGGGGAGGCTGTTGCCTACAACCTCCTCCTCTCCGCTCTCCACAGCGCAGATTCCACCAACTCGTAGGGGATCTTCAGAAGGGGTGTCTACCCTCACTAATCTTAGGCCAATAGAGTAACTTGAACGATTGGGGGAGGCAAAGTTTCGGCTTGAGGCTCGCAACCATGAGGTCTCACAGCCGTTACTGCCTCCCCTAATCACCTTGTATGTACCCTGTTGAGGAGAGCAAGCGCCGATCTCGGGAGAGCGATGCGCTTGGTACCAATCTTCAGTCCACTCATATACATTTCCATAGAGATCGTAGATGCCCCAACTCGTTGATGCTTTCAATCCTCTCAGCTGAGGTATGATGACCTCCCCCCGATGAGCATAGTCTTCGAGAGCTAGCAGATCATCGCCAAAGGCCCAAGCGCTGTTGGCTCCCCCCTTTGATACATACTCCCACTCAGCTTCTGTGGGGAGTCTGTAGTATTGATCTCCCGCTTGTTCATTGAGCTGATCGATAAACGCTCTCGCTTGAAACCAAGTCATATTCTCTACGGGAGCGGAGAGCTCTGGACCGAGCCTACGATAAGTGCTCGGATTGTTCCCCATTATCGCGATCCACTCGCCCTGGGAAACCTCGTATTTACCCATCCAAAAGACGTGGTTCATATTGATCTCTATCGGGGACTCATTAGCCAAACGGCCCAGCTGCTCCGAGGGAGAACCAAAGCTGAATATACCACTCTCGATCCTCACAAAGGTCATCCCATCAAAGACTCGCTCGATCACCTGCCCCGACGCTAAACCACAGAGAAGTGAGCTCATCATGACCAGCGAGGAACTGACCAAGGTCCAATATTTCATAACTTCCCGTTCTTCAAATTCTTCCCGTTCTTCCCTCTTTGATTCATCGTTGATATTGTGCCGACGATGAAATTCTAGTCGTATCATGATCTCCGTCTTGGCTCAACCAAGCTCCTTTTCACTCAAATGCTTCTTATTGATATTTATTAGACGACCCGCTCTGACCACTCTCCCATGGCTTGGGCATCTTGAGTCTTACAGTCGATAAGCTGTATTTGACCATTAATGACCTCATAGATCGCTTCTTGCCTAAAGATATTAGCAATAGTGATGGCTTCCTCAAGCGAGAGCGGAACACCCCATCCTGGCTCTCGATGAGTATTCTCATGGTTTCGTCCCGTCACCCGAACCGGATCGTGCCCTCGCTGGGTTAGAACCGATTTCAGCGTCGCGTCTTGGTGTACATTCCTAGACATTGGCGCGCTCATCCCCTTGGGATTATAAGCAGTGATAATGACAAAGTGATTGGGGAGCGCCTCCTCAACCTCAAAAATCGTCTCAAGATAGGCAGGGTTCACAGCAAAAATCTCCGTAGGTGTGTTGATTAAGACTCTAGTTCTAGAGCAGTTTATAAGTTTTGGTATATATTGATAACAAAAATAATCAGCATGTTAAACTCACGATATAACGTCGTTCTATCTATTTTTGAACTCATGTTTTTGTAGAAAAATATTGTTTTATAGAAACGTGTTTTTTATGAGAACCGTCTATCTGTCCCCTTGTCATTCCCTGGTTGGTGTACATGGTGACAGTGTTTTAGTAGTAAGCTACCCCACCGTATCTGTAGCTCATCTCACTACTTCTCCCCTATGTATTGAGCACAAAGAGAGTTTAATGAGCGCATTTACCCCTGATGATAACACACCCATCGAGAGCCTAGATCAGCTCCACTCATTTATGCTCGCTCGTTGTAAAAATAGTGATGAGTGGTTGATAGGAACCGAGCATGAGAAATTTGGCTACTCTGTTAACACCGGCGCTCGTCCGAGTTTTAGAGGTCAAATCGAAGAACTATTTTTATCATTTGAGCGAGAGGGGTGGGTCACGAACCGTGAGCTGACCCCGAGCGGAGAAGAGGGTGATATTATCTCTTTAGAGAGAGATGGCGCTAACATAACTCTCGAGCCTGGCGGACAGCTAGAGCTGAGCGGCGCTCCATTAAGCTCTCTCGAAGAGATGTCCAATGAGCTAGACTCTCATCTCGAAGAGCTAAGTTTTCTCAGCGAACCTCTCGGTCTGATTTGGTCCGGCCTAGGTACAGATCCCACTCCCCATGGTGAGACTCCAAAAATGCCTAAGGCACGCTATCAGGTGATGAGGCGATACCTACACACCAAAGGCTCTCTCGCGCTACAGATGATGCATTCAACGAGCACCATTCAGACAAACCTAGACTACGCTAATGAAGCCGACGCGATGCGGAAGCTCAGAGCGGGTCTATACCTCCAACCTCTAGTGATGGGGATGTTCGCTAACTCCTTCTTACTAGACGGGAAATTACGAGATGGTAACTGTGCTAGATCAAATATCTGGCTCAACACCGATAATGATCGCTATCTTTATCCAGCCGAGTGGCTTGACGAAAACACTCCACTTATGAATTACGTGCGTTGGGCGATTAAAACCCCGATGTTCTTTATCGCTCGGGGCGATCAATATATCGATTGTAGCGGCTTGCCTTTTGAGCAGTTTATGAGAGATGGGTTTAAGGGGCACTCTCCTACCATGGGAGACTTCGAGCTCCACCTCTCTACTCTCTTCCCCGACACCCGACTCAAGCAACATTTAGAGGTCCGAGGCGCCGATATGAGCTCGCCCGACTATGTTAAAGCTCTCTCTGCTCTCCATGTCGGGCTCATGTATGATGAACAAGCGCTTGATCAAACGCTCTCCCATTTTGAATCGACTAGCGCCGAGTCTCTGTGGAGGTCGAGAGCTGAGGTTGACCTTCAAGGACTCAATACTCAACTCAATGGACAGAGTTTTCAGTCGCATGCCGAAGAGATATTAGAGATCGCGCGAGGAGGTCTATCCCGCCGAGAGCCTGCCTCGGTTCATCTCTTAGATCCAGTAGTGTGGTCCATTCAGCGCGGAGAATCTCCAGCGATTCGAAACAGAGCTCTATGGGCTGAAGGTTATGAAGCGTTAATGAGAGGAACAAGACTCGCTTGAGATGAGTTTATGTTCTCAATCTCTTGCGTCAGAGCGTGTTCCTATTTACAACGCTCTCGCTCTCTTTGAGAGCGGTTAAGCCTTCAACCTCCTCTCGACGGTACATTTTGATGAACACACCTCACCCTAAAAGTCATGAAGATTCTTACCCAAGCACTGCTTCTGTCGGTCATCAAAGCTCAAAAATAACGCTCAATCACAGCGCTCATGATGAGCTAGGAGACGACATTAATCCCAAGAAGCTCCTCTTGCAGACCTTGGGGACTCTCGTAGTTCTTGGCGTCATATTGACAATCATTTCCACGACATTCAGAGAACCTGTAGAAGCATGGAGTCAGACCTTCATTGAGCACACAGGATTTTGGGGGGTGGGCTTAGGATTTATGCTCCCTGATGCCTTAACTCTGCCCATCCCTCCCGATGCTTTTTTAATGGCTGGTTATATGGGAGGTCTCGATTTTTACTCTATCGCTCTGAGCGCGAGTATAGGGAGCATTGTTGGTGGAACTCTAGGTTTTCTGATGATTCGTAAAGTCTCTAATTTCCCATGGATTCAGAGACGCCTTGATAAGAAGCTCAAGTGGGGAGAGCGCTTTATGTCAAGGTATGGGGCAGTCGCGCTGGGATTAGCAGCGCTCACCCCGCTCCCTTATTCTATTATTTGTTGGGCTTGCGGCGCCACGGGTATGAGGCTGAGCATTTTTCTCTCTGTCTCTATGTTGAGAATCCCGAGGGTCTTCGCTTATCTATGGTTCATCGAGAAGACCTTGAGCCTCACCTAAAAGCTCTGCTCTCGTCTCATATCCCAAGTATCGGAAAGGATCACAAAATATGAACATCACACCTCGTTCTATTCGAGTATCTCATCTATGTCTGCTCGCTTGTCTGATAGGGCCACATGCATACGCAGCTCCTCTCAATGACCAGCCCGAAATGTCGGCATCGCCGACAGAAGCAGGCGAAGGTTTAGAGTTTGAGGTCATCAAAGAGAAGCTACCCAATGGGCTGACCCTGATCATGAACCCTGATACGAGGATCCCTACGGTAGCAGTAGAGGTTCGATATCTCGTTGGTTCTGGACATGAGCGAGAGGGACGAAGTGGCTTTGCCCACCTCTTTGAACATCTGATGTTTCAAGGCTCCAAAAATTATGACCAAGAGTATTTTACTCCCTTCACTCCAATCGGTGGACGGGTGAATGGCACCACTAACCCTGATCGAACAAACTATTATGAGCAGGTGCCGGCGGAGGCTCTAGAATTAGCGCTGTGGATGGAGTCAGACCGAATGGAAGGGCTCCTTGAAGTGCTCACTCAGGAGAAGCTAGATAACCAACGAGATGTCGTCAAAAATGAGAGGAGGCAACGATATGAGAACACCCCATATGGGATGGTGTGGAAGATCTTCTCTAACGAACTCTTCCCCAAAGGACACCCCTATCAACACACTACGATCGGCTCTCATGAAGATTTGACCGCAGCAACTCTAGAGGATGTAAAATCTTTCTTTAAACAATATTATGTGCCTGCTAACGCGGTTCTTACCATTGCCGGTGATTTTGAGCCCCGAGAGGCTCGCGCTTTGGCGATGAAGTATTTCTCACACCTACCCGCAGGCCAGAGGGCTAAACGACCCCAACCGCCGGTGCTTGAACCTCACGAGCGTAAAGTGATCACCTATGTAGACCGTGTGAAGCTCCCTCGTGTTTATTTAGCATGGAATACTCCCGCTCTTTATAAGACGGGGGATTCGGCGATGGACCTCTTGGCGACTCTGCTCACTGGGGGAAAATCAAGCGCATTGTACCAACCCTTGGTCTTCAAACAGCAAATCGCTAAGGAGGTCTTCGCCTTTCAAGTCTCACAAGCACTTGGTGGCTATTTCGTCATCGGCGCTACCGCTGCTCCCGGACAAGACCTAGATCTATTGACCGAAGCGCTTACTCAAGAGCTGAACAAAGCGCTTAAAGCGCCGATTCAAGTTGAGCCTTTCACCCGCGCGCTCAACGAGTGGCGCAAGAGCTTCTTCAGTCGGGTTGAATCAGTGATGGACCGAGCCAAACAGCTCAGTACTTATGAACACATTTTAGGCAGAGCAGACGCTTTCTCTTTTGATCTTCAGCGCTACACAAATCTCACTCCAAGTATAGTTTCAGCGGCAGGCCAACGTTATTTGGGTACTCAGCCCCCCTTGGTGATCAGGGTTATCCCTGAGTCACAGGCTGCGCCTGTTAAGGTCGATCGAAGCTCACCACCGAAGCTCTCTGAACCTAAGCCGTGGTCACCACCATCGGTAGAGACTTTTGCCCTC
Organism: uncultured bacterium; assembly: GCA_943788935.1. GTDB lineage: Bacteria > Myxococcota_A > Bradymonadia > UBA7976 > VGTA01 > CAKZRU01. The sequence continues at coordinate 352,409 of CALSSE010000010.1, forward strand.
AACAATGGGATGAGCGTTTGGCTCGTAGAACAAAAACAGTCACCACTTGTATCACTCCAGCTGATTATTGGTGCGGGGGCGAGCGCTGACCCTCCTAAAAAAGCTGGTTTGGCATGGTTGACCGCCAACTTACTCGATGAGGGGGCTGGGGACCTTGACGCCATTCAGGTCAGTGATGCGCTCCGGCAGCTCGCTACTGATTATGGGGCTACCGTTTACCAAGACAGCATGAGCCTCTCTATGGACATGCTGAGCGAGAACCTTGAAAAAAGTTTAAGTTTACTCAGTGACTTTATCCTCAGGCCTCGTCTCTCTGCGGATGATTTTATGAGGATCAAAAAGAGACAGATCGCTAATGTACTCGCGGGTAAAGCTAACCCCAAAAACGCAAGAAACAAGGTGATGATGCGAGCGCTATTCGGAGAGGGGTATATCGGTCTACCGAGCGGAGGTCTCACCGAGACCCTAGAGTCGATCACCCTCAAAGAGGTCACCGCCGCTTATAAAGCGCTGATTAAACCTTCGGGATCCACCTTGATCGTCGTTGGAGATGTCTCTAGAGCCGAACTCGAACCTCTATTAAAGGATCGTTTCTCTACATGGCGAGGTGAGCCCAGCGTCTCACCGCGGCCACTCTTGGCAGAACAAAAAGTGGGCGCAATTCACTGGGTTGATTTTCCTGGTAGCACTCAATCTGCGGTCGCTATGGTGAGGAGAGCCCAAGGGCAGACAGAGACGAAGGATGCGATGTCTGAAGAGCTGTTTAACCTAGTGTTTGGAGGGAAGTTTACGAGCCGACTCAACCTCAATCTCAGAGAGGATAAAGGCTATACTTACGGTGCTTATAGCGGACTTTATCGTTACCAAAAAACCGGCATGCACTTTTTGAGCGGAATGATTAAGGGTGACCAAACGGCAGCAGCGATTAAGGAAATGATCTCCGAGATCGACCGAATCTCTACAGATCATCCGATCTCGGCCGAGGAGTTAGAGAGAGTACGTGGCGGTGAGCTTAAGGGCTATCCTGCTAAGTTTGAGGAGCGGAGTGGAGTCGTTGGTTTACTCTCCGAAGCTCGTCGAGAAAATAGAGGACCTGCTTGGTTAAATGAATGGATGAATAAGATGCGTCGTAGCCCCCTCAATGAGGCTCAGCGATCCGCGCAGACCCTCGCTAAGAGCGATGAGTACTCCATCATTATCGCTGGCGATAAAGCTAAACATTTAGCCTCTATCACTGCGCTGAACCGTCCTATTTATTATTACACTCCTGACGGATACCTAATCAGTCCTGAGCCTACCAAGTAATCTTTACATTCACAAAGAGGGTACTTCTTATGTTTATTAAAGGAAGCCGTTGGGTCATCATCGTTGGTCTCTTAGGTCTACTCACTCCCCATCTCGCGTGCGCTAAGCCTTGGAAGGTTTTAAGAAGACAGTCGGGGATCGTGATCTCTCAACGTGAAGAGCCTAGCCGTGACCTCCCCTCCTTTAAAGGGGTAGGCGATGTCCAAGCCAATATGTATGAGATATGGGCGATACTCAGAGATGGAGCTCGCCGTAAAGAGTGGATGAGCAAAAGCGGTAAGACAATGCTACTGAAAAGGAAGAGTGTCTTTGAGGCGATCTCTTATCAGCAGACTCTCGCCCCCTTTCCGGTCTCAGATAGAGAGGTGATCATGCATACTCAGGTCTATCTTCGCCGAGATCCTCAAGAGATTATCGCCACCTTTAACGGGGAAAAGTGGACACAGCCTGTACCGGGAGTAGATCGAAGTGATTTCGTGTGGATGCCATATCTCAAGGGTTATTGGCGCCTCACCCCTAAAGGACCTAACACCACTGAGGTGACCTACATGGTGAACACTGATCCTGGTGGTCTGCTCCCCAACTTCTTGATTCGTCGCATTACACGTGATGTACCCTATTGGACGCTGATGGGTCTCAGGAAGCAAGTGAAGCGAAGCGTTGGTCGTTACAACAAGTTTTTAAAACTTTATGACCCGAGCCTCTCGCAAGGCTCTCCCAAGTCGACCCCTCCTGAGCCCCCTGCTTCAGTACTCAAACAGATCGATTAGAGGGAGTCTTATACTCAAGGGACCCGACGGTACACTTGATCTAGATCAGGTCGACGAGGCTGGGGAGTCTTCGCCGCATAACCGTACCAAATGAATCCCACAATTTCCTCACACTCAGCATCGACCCCCGCGAGTTCATATGCGATAGGATGCTTAGTCATACTCCCCGTTGACCACTTACTCCCCACACCATAGGCGGCGAAGGTCAATGATAAGTTTTGGATCGCGCAAGAGACCGCAGCATAGTCTTCTTTACTCTGAACGCTATTCTCCGATCTCACCTGACTGACGACGATCAACTGTGGGTTTACTCTCTTCTTATTAAATAGATCGAGTTGATCGTCATCAAGAGGTCCATTTGTGGCTTTCATTTTTAAGGCTAAGGCGTTTATTTGAGATTTAGTCTCAGGTCCGATGCAATTAAATCGCCAAGGCCATGTGAGCTTGTGATTAGGAGCAAAATGAGCAGCTGAGATCGCCTCGTCGACAATATGCTCTTCGACCGCGGTGGCCTGGTATAAGTGGATGGTTCTTCTGCTCTTAATGAGGTTGATCAGCGCTGAGCTAAGCTGCTCAGAGGGTGGAGGTGTGCTCATGGTTTTTCTCATCGTTAATCGTTTAGAAGTAATTAGACTCAAGTGAAGATCATAGTCAGATCATTCTAGGTTGAAAAGTGACTTTTGCATATGATCAGTCTTTCACTGAATGGTGGGAAACCATGACACTTTATGCAGCTAGATTCATCTATCTCTTGCAGATGTCGCTTGAGAAGTCATCCGAGTCCGATTAAAAGGCACATTGCTCTCCTCTTAAAATCACTTTATACCTTCTACACGACCTCTGCAGTTCAACCGTAGATGAGTCTAGGTTATCTAGTCCCCTCACTGTCCAAAGGAATCTTTATGATCTCTCTCAAACAGCTCTTGATCCTTATGGGAACGATCAGTCTGCTCATGACGATCGCAGTGGTAATGGTAAAGATAAAACATCCTAGCCATGTCACGTTCGGTGAAGTAAGGGCTATCGATCGTCTCTGCCAGCGTCAAGCGGATCATATGATGACTCGGATCGCTTCCGAAGCGACCAAAGACGAAGTGACCTTCTTAAAAAAACTACACTCCTGTATGGGAGCTTGTCGAAACTATCTAATACAATCGAGGGGTAAAGGGGTAACCATCGGCGGCTTAACCCCGATGACTGTTCCTGAGTGCTTTGGTAATAAGATTAAGCGTGAAGTGAAGCAAGGAGTCGAACTCGTTAAAGAGCGAGAGCTCAAAGAGCAAGAGCTCAAAGAGCGAGAGGTTAAAGGAGCAAACCAGTGAACCCCACTCGAATGAGCTTCCCTTTGATCATCACTAGCGTTCTTTTATGTACTCTGACCCATGAGGTTTCAGCGGAAGAGACGCCTGTCACTCTAAAAAACATCAGCTCTTTGGAACTTGAGCGCTATAAGTCACCCAAACTGCTTGACGGCGAGGCTATCAACGAGAAAGCGAGACAGCTAAGAGCCGGCTTAGAAGCCCTTATCCACATGAGTGAGATGATCACAGAAGAGCATGCTCGAAGAGCGATGAAGGCTCAAATTGATTCGATCAAAGCCACGTTAGAATCTCTAGAGATGCAAATTAAGAGCGGTCCCTCGATCGACTATGGTTTCCCTGCTCCTCTCCCTGTCTCAGGTGAGTCAGCGAAGACCAAAGATAAGCAGAGACAGCAAGGAGCGAGCGAGACAGCGTCTAGCTCTACGCAGAGAAATCCTCAAGGTCAGCCTGGAGGACAAGTGAAGGCGATGAGCGCGACCGAGCTTAGCCAGTTTTGGGGAGCGATAGAGAGAGCCTCCTTTCGTAACGATAAGATGGCGATCATTAGACAAGTCAACCGAGATCAATATTTGACGACTCAGCAGGCAGAGCTGTTAATCGAGACCTTAACTTTCTCTAAAGATCGAAGAGATGCAGTGAAATTGCTCTACCCCAAACTTGTTGATCCATCACGAATAGAGACACTCTATCAACTATTAGATCAGCCCACACATCGTAGAGAGGTTGAGAGAGAGGTAGAGCAGATCAATATGGGTCGACGGTTACATAGGGCTCAAGGCGGCAGGAGAGGTTACTAATGTCCAAGTGTCGTCGATGCGTTTACTCGTGGACACTCTGCTTGATTGGGTTGTCTGTCTCGAGCCTAACTCTCTCGGCCTGTAGCGTCTTTATCGATGTAGAGTGTAAAGACAGCGGAGGCGGTTGTATGTTGTCTAAAGCTGGAGAGATGGCTGGAGAGATGGCTGGAGAGATGGCTGGAGAGATGGCTGGAGAGATGGCTGGAGAGATGGCTGGAGAGATGGCTGGCGACATGGCTGGAGAGATCGCCGGTGACATGGCTGGAGAGATGGCTGGAGAGATCGCTGGCGATATGGCTGGAGAGAGTGCCGATCGAGAGGTGATCCCCTATCACACCCTCGATTGTCCCAGCGACTGTGAGCTCTCTTGGAGCTCAGTGAGCAGCGGTGAGTTCTTCATGGGCTCTCTGAACTCAGCTGATGAGCAACCCATTCATTCTGTCTCGATTCGCTCTTTTGAGGTCTCGATTAGAGAGGTCACTGTCGGTCAATATAGTCGCTGTGTAGCTGCTGGAGATTGTCCTGAGCCAACAGATTTTACAGAGGTAGAAGAGAATTCTTCAAGCATCACACAGGAGCAAAGCTCTGGATGTACATATTTTATTGAAGACTCTTGGGAAATGCCCATGAACTGTGTTCATTATTGTGAGGCGATCGCTTTTTCATCATGGCTCTCGAATGAGAGTGGTGTAGAGACGCGTCTCCTCAGTGAGTCAGAGTGGATTTTTATCGCCCAAAGTCAAGGTCTCTACAATTATCCATGGGGTGATGAACAGCCTAGCTGTCAATATGCTCATCTATTGGGTTGTGAACCCCTAAATGAGAGTCAACCTAGCTGCACTAAATCACTCGGTCGAGGAGTCAGCCCTGACACCTGTGACTTAATCGGAAACGTCAGTGAATGGGTTGCAGACAAATATTTACCGACCTATTTGGGAGCCCCTGATAACCATGATCCCGTACCTTTTGATAGCCCTATCTGCGAACAAGGTAGCTTCATTAACGATGCAGGTCAGCAGACAGGGGTGGTCAAGGGAGGCCATAGAGAGAGCCCTCCTGCGGCGGTTCGACCCAACAATAGGGTCTTAAGAATACTTAACACTCGCTCAACACAGCTAGGGTTCCGAGTGGCAGGACCAATAGGGCATTAGAGACTCAGGCTAGAGTCTCAGTGTCATATGAGTACAAGAGGGTGAGCTCCGGTAACGACTGAAGACGACTCAGAGTCGTAGGAAAGAGTCGTAGGAACGAAAGATGCTCCTCTGACGCTCATGAGACTTGACAGGCTCATCACATCATCATCAACTAATAGCTTATTATAACAGCTGTCATCAGCACCATAGTTGGCGATGGCATATCATATCATCAATATGATGATGAGGACTTTATGAAGACTATATATCACTTTAACTCGTCACTGCTACTCACCCTCTCGTTGACGACTGTCGTAGGGCTCTTCGCTTGTTCACAAGATCCTGAAGAGCTATACAACAAGGGATCGATGCTCGCTCAGAAGGGGCAATATGATCAAGCATTAGCGGTCTTTGATTCTCTGAAAGCGGAGGCCGGTGAGTCTACCCTCTATGAGTACAAATCTCTCTATGGCCGATCGGAAGTAATGAGGGTTAAAGGAGAGCTCGACGCACAACGAGACCTATTGGGAGTGATCCTGGATCAGAAGAAGTTCAGTGAGTACCATCCTCTAGTTCGGGAGAAGCTCGAAGAAAACCTCCTCACTAAAGCGAGTAAAGAGCGACTCAAGCCAGACCCACAAGGCGCGTTACCTCTTTATCATCAAGCATTAAAGCTCAACCCAGATAGCGAGGCGAGATCACTTTTAATCGGTTATCTCACAGCCCAAGCTGACTCTTCGCTCAATAATCACAAAGCGGATGAGGCCATTAAAGGCTATGAGGAGGCTTTACTGCTCAATCGCTCTGATGAGACCCTCACTAAACAGATCAAAGAGAAGATCAAGGGTGCCAAGTTCTCTAAATATAAGATGACTGCAGAACAACTATTCGCCACCCAAGCGAAGCAGCTCATTAAAGAGAAGGTTTATGATACTCAGACTAAAACTTTTTACTACAAACTTACTGTCAATGTAGAGGGACGAGTTAACCGTAAAAATAAAGCCGAACAGCTTAAGCAGGCCAAGTCACTAGCTGTTGAAGCCTCAAAAAAACATATCAGCGATCATCTCAAGAGCTTATTTGAACTCCCTAAAGGACCAGTCGTAAACACCGCGTTGATCACCGTTACCAAGGGTGAATTCCAACGGCGGGCGAAGCGGGTCAAGATCAACGGTAAACGGGTTCGGGCAACTCCATTCGATTACCATTTCACCCTCCCCCTAGAGGCAGCATATGAGCTCGCCTTTGAGGCGACTGGAGCCTGAAAACCTTGACCTAGCTCTCAGTCATTCCACCAATCTTCAACCTCATCTCCCTCCCATTTACCTTTAGGCTTCTCTAGTCGCTGAGAGGGAGAGTCTATAGAGGGAGGGTTGTCAGCGTGATCGATTTCATGAGATAAGTCGGGGTCGACAGAGTCTGCTTCGACCTCTAAAGCGTTTTCATAGGCTTCTAGCTCTGCCTGATCAAGCTGGTAGGCGGTCGCCCAGTCTGCGAGCTTGAGCCCGAGTCTCTCTTGGATAATATTTAACACCGGTCTAGTGGTTGTGCGGTCGAGGGCAGAGACACCTAGAGCATGAAAGAGTCGGCAGAGGTTCTCCGCTCGGGTAGGGTTGAGGAGATCTATTTTATTGAGAATGAGCGCCCTAGGCTTCTCGATAAGCTCCATCTCGGTCAATATATGCTCTACAGAAGAGATCTGCTGCTTCATTTGAGGGTCTGAGGCGTCTACCACATGTAGCATCAAGTCAGCTTCATAGAGCTCTTCAAGAGTCGCTTTGAAGGCGATCTCGAGGTCACGAGGGAGATCTCTGATAAAGCCAACGGTATCAGTGAAAACGACCTCTTGATGATGAGGGAATCTGAGTCTTCTTGTCGTCACATGAAGAGTAGCGAAGAGTTTATCTTCAGCGAAAACCTCACTCTGGGTGATGGCGTTAAAGAGAGTGCTCTTTCCGGCGTTCGTGTAACCTACAACAGCGATATGAGGCACTTGTCGATTGTGTCTCTTGGCGCGTTGATTCTCCCGTTGGACTTGAGTTCGCTTTAAGGTTTTCTCTAGCCAAGTGATCCGATCGCGAGCTCGACGTCGATCGATCTCTAGCTTGGTCTCGCCTGGTCCACGACCTCCAATTCCCCCTTCCAGGCGAGAGAAGGCGGTGTTCATATGAGCTAATCGCGGAAGAAGATACTTATGTTGAGCGAGCTCAACAGCGAGTTTACCTTCGCGAGTATGTGCTCGTCGAGCGAATATATCTAATATGAGTAAGCTGCGATCTATGACCTTAACATCGGTGACCTCTGAGATCGCTCTGACTTGATTAGGGCTGAGGTCCTGATCAAAAATCACTAAATCGCAATCGAGCTGCATGGTCATGAGCAACAGCTCATCAAGCTTACCTCGACCCATGACGTACTTGTTATCGTAGGCCTTCCGCTTTTGAACGATGGCATCGACGATGAGAACATTAGCGGTGCGAGCGAGTTCATTGAGCTCAGTGAGACTGGTCGCGGGCTCAAGATCACCGCCGATACTGACATGAACAGCGATAGCGCGGATCTGTCCCTCTGTTTCGATAGCGCCTACCGTTGAACGACTAAATTCTTCTTCTAGCTCACTGATAAAGGTCTCAAAATCTAAGGTGAGCTCTTGAAGAGCAGTTGAGACTTGCTCAGCATACGGATGATCATTCCCTGCCGGCAACAAGTACGTGTAATGTATCTCATGCGGGCGTCCGATCTGATTGAGGGTGATCGCGGCGATGAGATCGAGGCGTAAGCGGACGAGATCGGTGAGATCATCTTCAGTGAGTGACTCGCCTTTGAGGTGGGTGTGAATCAGTCGCACTCCTCGAAAGCGCTCTCGACCACCACGAGCTCTACCTAAATCTGGAATAAAGAGTTGCTCAGTATCACCGACGATGACATGCCGAACCTTCCCTCTGCGGTCTACGGTCACCCCAAGTTGTCGATTAAGCTCTTTGGAGAGTTCACAGAGTGTATTTGCGAGCGCTGGAGAAATGAGCTCTCTAGGGTTCACTTTACGTTGATATAAGCGCCCGAGGCGCTGCAGTTGGCTCGGCTTAAGGCCGACAAGATGTCCGTGCGGTTTCAGAAGAGACTCCTTGAGATGGTATAGTGATCTGAGTCGAGATACAGTTTACTCACAAGCCACGCTTACGTCACTCTGTTTGTGTCGTGTATTTTAAAGCTGTTTGTGTATGTCTCTTAATTCATCTACCAACCCAAAGATCTACATCGCTCTAGTGGAGGATCCTCTTGATCGAAATATATTTTTTTTATGTGGCGAGACTCCCGATAGGCTCACTTCTATCGGCGTTTCTCTCATGTGCTCTGCTCAGCTCCTGTGAAGAAGAGAGAGGCACATTGGGAGAAGAACAGAGAGAGGAACAAGAAGTCGGCGATCAGTCGATGGAGATGAGCGGAGAGGACATTGAAGACGGAGGTCCTCTAGATCAAGAGACCACAGAAGATAGAGGGGAGATGATGGAGGTAGGGCTTGATCCTATCGACTGTGATCCTCTTCAGACCTCTCATTGCGCTCTACCTTGGCCGAGTGATCATTTCCTTCACACCGACCGCGAGGGGATAAGACGGTTTAAGTTCTCGGCGATGAGCCTCCCCCGTAATTTTCAAAACATACCTTTTAATCCTCTCTCCCAAAACCGGCTAGATGGCTATGGAATGCTCGCTACCGGCATCGTGTATTTTGAGAATCTTGACCCAAGTCAGCTCCCCGATGAGACTCACATCATAGAAAGCATGGGCGATCAACCGAAAGTAGCGCTCATCGACTTAAGTCGGGATGAAGGAGGCGCACTCATCGGTAAGCGAGTTCCTTGTTGGGCAGAAATAGATCTTCGATCAGAGTCTAGTGGACCTCGGGCACTGTTTGTACGCCCAGCAACTTTACTTAAACCCAATCATCAATATGCTTATGTATTGAGTTCGTTAAGGAACTTCGATGGAGAGTTGATCCCACCGAGCCCTGCATTTGGATCGCTGAGAGACGGTCTAGAGGCATATCCTAGCGGAGACCAAGTGGTCTCCGCTGCTCGCAGAGAACACTTTGAAGAGCTCTTTGATGTGTTAGAGCGCCAAGGGATTGAGAGAGACACATTGACTCTCGCTTGGCGCTTCCACACCGCTTCCACAGACTCTCTATCGGGAGACCTACTCAAGATGAGAGATGAGGGACTTCAGCGACTCGATGAAGAAGGGTTTAATGCCGACATTAGAGAAGTTATAGAATATCGTCATCCTGATGAACCACGTTTAGAAGGCGATGAACGAGGACAAAACCGTTATATTGCCGCAGAGCTCAGAGGGGTGATGAGGCTCCCACTCTTTATGGAATCAGACGGCTTCTTTAACGGTGAGTATAAGCTCCATCGAGATTCGTCAGGACACCCCATCGCGACAGAAACAGTAGAGGTTCCCTTTTGGCTTCGCATTCCCTACAGAGCGCTAGAGGGTGATCCAATGGGGGTCGTCATTTATGGTCATGGGCAGCTCTATAGCGGTGCAGAGGTCAGAATGGCGGACAAGGGACCTGTCGCAGAAGAAGGCGCATACCTGTTTCTTGGGGCTGATATGTGGGGAATGAGTGAGAGAGATATCTTATTTGTACCCGTTGTGTTGAACCAAATGGACCGCTTTCGAGCGATCGCTGAACGGCTTCATCAAGGGGTGTTCAATACTCTAGCTCTCGCTCGCTTGGCAAAGCGAGCGCTCTCCGACCTCCCTTGGATGAGAGACCATAATATCCTCCTCGACCAAGAGAGAGTTGTCTATGGTGGAATCAGCCAAGGGGGCATTTTTGGAGCGACTATCTTGGCGCTGAGCCAAGATATCACTCGGGGTCATCTAGGCGTCCCCGGCCTTCATTATTTCACTCTGATCGGCCGCTCACTGAATTTCTCAAGTATGTATGATATCCTCAGCTCCGCCTATCCTGATCCAATCGACCGATGGATCGCTTTGGCGGCCGCCCAGCTGTTATGGAATCAGACCGACCCTTCCAGTTATTATCGTCATCTCAGCGTTGAGCCCTTCCCTAACACCCCCACTCATGTAGCGCTGCTTACTCCTGCTCAAGGTGACCCTCAGGTATCAACCTTGACCATTGAACATCTTAGCAGGAGCGATTTAGGAATCCCATTACTGACGCCTTACGGAGGAACACTCCCCCCCCTCGCTGAACACGTCTCATATCCTCGAGCAGGTTCAGGAATTGTCGGTTGGCACTATGGCCCCCCAACCCCCCCAGGTGCAGGACCTGCGCCGACTGACCACTATGATCCTCATGAGCAGCCTCGCAATGATCAAGTACATAACCAGCAGATGATTCATTTTTGGAACACCGGAGAGATCATCGATGTCTGTGATGGAGAGCTCTGCGGGGATTGGCGACCTAGCGCCCCCTAGACGATCTATATCAAGGCTGAGATGATCTATATCAAGGTTGAGGCGAGGCGATAGCTGCGCTGAGTTGATCTCTAAATTGGGATTGATAAGCGCAATAGGAGTGAACGAGGTCGCCTTTCATGATGAGTTGATTTAACCTCCGACCGAAATTCGGATCTCGGAGACCTTCTTGAGCAAGCCACTCCCCCGCTTTAAGCTCTCTCCATCGTTTTCGCTCTCTCTCACTTGAATGATGGTCTTGAGCGAGTTTACTCGCCATTTCCTCACAGCTCGCTTTGGTCTGAACCATGAGCTCTACCCGTGATTCTAACCAAGATAAGAGTTCTCCCCCTGCAGCCTTCCTCTCTGGGCTCACAGAGGGAGTACCTCCGTCGCTAGCGCAGCTAACGATAACTAGCGAGATGAACAGCGGAAGTAAGGTTATGAAGAGACTCTTAATGAGCTTTCGAAGATGTTGACAAGATCTCAATATAATATTCAAAGCGCTCACTTTCATTAATCTGTGCTAACGTTATTATCATTGAATCCACATTATTTACTATGATTAGCGTTCGATCATTAGCGTTCAATCATTAGTGTTCAGTTATTATGTATTGGTGTATTAGCATGACAGAATACCGTAGAGAAGAGCTTTGGCGAACACTTGATAATATCGCTCCATTATCTTTGGCTGGAAGCTGGGATAATGTAGGCGTCCTCCTCGATCCACCGCTGTTATTCTCATCAACTCACTCTCTCTCAGCGATGAGTGATGAGCGTATTTTGCTGACCATTGATCTCACTGAAGAGGTGTTTGAAGAGGCTCTTAATGGAGGCTATACCTGTATTGTTGCCTATCACCCAATTATCTTCGGTGGGGTGAAGAGACTCACCCAAAACCACCCTCAGACTCGAACTCTCTTGCGAGCCACTCAGGCGGGGATTGGCATTTACTCTCCCCATACCGCCTTGGATGGAGTGAAAGGTGGAGTCTGTGATTGGCTCGCTGCCGCAATGATTCTCCCCGACGATGAGGCGCTCACCTTATCAACGATTAGAGGGATTACTGATCATGTCGGAGATGAGTACCAGGCCATAGAGACTGCTCTTGAGGATATTCAACAGGGTGCGGGGCGTCGCTTTCTGTTCTCTGAGCCGCTCAGCCTTGAGACCTTATGCCAACGACTCGATCGCAGACTTAATCAAGAAATCGGTGATCATCGGCAGGAAGCATACTTGCGTACAGTAACGCCGCTCGGAGCGTCTCCAACTGACATAGAAATTCGCTCTGTGGCGCTCTGTCCCGGGGCTGGGGGAGGTCTCTTTGAAACAGTTGATTCTGTTGACCTCCTCATTACCGGAGAGATGAGACATCATGATCTTTTGCATCGTGCCCAGTCAGGAACTTCAGTGATCTTGACCGAACACTCTCGATGCGAGCGAGGTTACCTCCCCTTCTATGCCCAATGGATCAAGGCGCACACTGGGAGTGTCGTCGATTGCGCTCAATATGATGACGACCCGATTCGGCTTTATCATTCCCCTCCCCGCTGATGACTCAGCTCCCCCTCAGTGAAAGGAGATCTCATGGCTGATCCGGTACTTGGAATTGGACCCAACCTAAACGCTTATCGCGCCGCCTTACAACAACCAACCCAAGGGAGGCAGATGGCGCAGATGGCTCGTGGAGTCGCTCAAACTCTCAACGCCGCCTTTAACAATGTGCCTATGCCAATAGGGGGATCGCCTTCCCGCAAAGAGAAGGATATACTCAAGCTCCGTGAAGCCATAGAGCAGATGGTTCTAGCCCTCTCGACTACGGTTAAAGATGGTGGGTTTGAGGGGATCAATTGGCCGGATGCAGGTAGTCAAAATTTTATTTTACCTCATCAAAAGACTCCTGTAGAGAGAACTCTCGATGACGTTGAGTTAAGCGTGCGATCTCGTCAGCTATTAGCGAGCTCTGAGGCCTTAGCGGCGATGGAGGCCTCACTTCACCCACTCGATGACAATGAAGCCGCTAAAAGCATCGCTTGGTTAGCCCAAGCACAAGTATTACATCAAGCGATATTAGCGGTGAACGCTCAAGCAAATATTGATCCGATCCTCGCTAAGCGAGTGCTGAAGCTCAGTCAAGGAGACGATATTCGTCAAGCGCTCAACTTTAGAGCTCAACAGCTTGAAGGGACCATCGCTCAGACTCATGAAGAGGACACCAAAGACGCCGAAGAGAGCTAGGATTGATCGGCGAGCTTTCTCTTCATGAGGGGGATATAGACGCACATAGAGATCAACACTCCTACAAACCAAGCCTGACTATAAATGGTCTTGAAGATCTCGGGGACTGACTCGATAACCTCTATTTGATAGAGAAAACCAGGCACATTAGGGAGAACCGCCAAGCCTAGACTGATCAGCGCGACAGGGTTCCAACCATTATTGAAGCTATATTCACCGTCCTCCTTAAAGAGCTCATCAACGTTGATCTCTGTCTTACGAACAAAGAAATAATCGGCGATAAGGATCCCCGCAATCGGACCTAAAAGCGCCGAATAACCGATAAGCCAAGTGAAGACATAGGCGCCCCCACTGAGGAGCTTCCAAGGGAAAATAGCGACCCCTAAACCGGCAGTGATGTAGCCGCCCATTTTGAATGAGATCTTCTCAGGGTTGATATTCGCGAACCCATTAGCGGGCGCTACCACATTGGCGGCGAGGTTGGTGGTGAGCGTGGCTACAGCTAAGGCGAAGAGAGCGATGATCACAGCGCTGCCACCCATCTGCCCCATCAGCTCTACTGGGTCAGCGATCGGACGGCCATAGATGACTACGGTCGCTGAGGTCACTGCGACCCCAATGAAAGCAAAGAGCGCCATAGTGGGTGGTAGTCCTAGAGCTTGTCCTTTGAGTTGATCATTTTGACTCGCTGCATAACGGGTGAAGTCTGGAATATTTAGCGCTAAAGTAGCCCAAAATCCCACCATCGCTGTTAACTGAGGAACAAAGACTGACCAAAACTGTCCCTCCTTAAGACCCCCTTCGACAAATTGCGAAGGTGTAGAGAGCATCTTACCGAAGCCGTCAGCCTGAACATAGGCCCATCCAAGAAGGAGCAGTCCCATGGCTATCAGAAAAGGCGCGGCATACGTCTCGAGCCACCGAATCGACTCGGTCCCCTTCGCGATAAACCATACATGTACCGCCCAAAAGGCGAGAAAACACATCAATTGGGCGGCATTTATCCCTAACCAACCGATCGGCTCGCTGACGAAGGCATCACTGGTGGCTACATTAAGCAGGGTATAGATCGCCGCGCCACCAATCCACGTTTGTATCCCGAACCAACCACAAGCGACGAGCCCGCGTAGCAGCGCAGGAATGTTAGCGCCAACTGTCCCAAAAGAGGAACGTAGCAAGACTGGAAAAGGCACACCATGCTTAGTCCCTGCATGACCGATAAGCACCATCGGCACGAGGATGATCATATTACCAATAAATACCGTCATCACCGCCTGCCACCAGTTCATTCCAGCGCTCACCATGCCCCCTGCGAGCATGTAAGTCGGTACACAGACCACCATCCCCACCCACAGAGCCGCAATATTAAGCCAACTCCAATTTCGACCGGCAGTCGTAGTGGGAGCTAGATCTGAGTTATAGAGCTTGGGGGAAGCGCCTTCGATCACTCGCCCCGGTTCAGAAGATGACATAAGGTTTTCCATATCTGCCTGATAGATTAGGCAATGATGATTAAAGTATAAGCAGGCAGGAGGATAATTTAAATCTAGATGATATAAAAGGATTAAGCCGATCTCTCTCTAGATCATGATGTATCCTCTGCCTAGCTCACCCTGCCAGCTAGCTGGTGACTGTCCACTAGCTACTTACTGTCAACGGCTCTCACCTTGTGCTGATGATAGCTCCTCGGCCTGCTTAAAAGTGGTCGCTCGATAGAGTTGTCGAAAAAATAAGAACCCACTATGTAAGAGCGCTGAAAAGAATGTTAAGGCTCCTGCTATCTTCATGGCGACAAAGAGATCACTGAAGAGGAGAAAGAAACATCCGTAACACAACATAATCCCCAGAGCATATGTACCGACGATCACAGAGAGTACCGTTAACAATGTCCAAGGTCTAAAATAAGGCTTCGAACGATTGAATAGATAAAAAGTCATCCAAATCAATAAGATAGGGAAAGGACCAATGATCATGAAATATACAAGAAAAAAAGAGCAAATCGCAGAGATCATCGTTAAAAAATAAAGCGTAATACTTGGGCTGAGGCATGGTTGACCAATACTGTTGTTTTTTTGAGACATCGCTGTTAATTCACCGCTGATAAAGAGAGTTAAAAGGTTAATGTCATCATTCGATGCTGCACAAAATATGATCATCTCATCTTAATAGCGAATCAATCGTTATGATTCAGATCATCTTACATAATGAATCATAAAGAGGGTCTTCATCTTTTCTGCTCCCATCTGTCTTATATCATTCAAAGCTCACGTTATCTCCATTAGAGTATTGATCAGATCTCCTTCTCACTAGACATCTTCTGAACAAAGAGGAACACAACGCTTATGGCGCTTCCAAAAAACTCGGAGTTGCGACACCTCCCTTTACCCCTTGATTCAAAGATCATCAGCGGTCAGCTCGATAATGGACTTCGCTACTTGATCTCTCCTAATCAAAAGCCGCTCAGTCGTGCTGAGTTAAGACTAGTAGTCCGAGCAGGATCGGTCCTTGAAGACGAGGATCAGCGTGGACTCGCTCATATTGTTGAGCATATGGCCTTCAATGGGACAAAGCGTTTTGAGTCGGGAGAGTTGGTCAAATACTTCGAGTCGATCGGCATGAAGTTTGGCGCTCACCTCAACGCTTATACCAGCTTTGATGAGACTGTCTATTCACTCCATATTCCCACCGAGGAAGAGATGGTGATCGATCGAGCACTAGAGATCCTCCGTGATTGGTGTGCCGATCTGACCTTCCCCGAAGACCAAATTGAGCGAGAGCGGAAGGTCGGATTAGAGGAATGGAGGCAGAGTCGCGGCGCGGGCTCTAGGGCTGCTGATGTGATTATCCCTAAGCTCTACCATGGAACTCGATACGCTGACCGTCTCCCCATCGGGACAGAAGAATCACTACGAGGGTTCAGCCATGAGGCGCTCAAGCGTTTCTATAAGACGTGGTATCGCCCAGAGCTGATCGGAGTGGTGGTGGTCGGTGACCTCAACGCTCGGCAAATGGAAGAGAAGATTAAGGCTAGTTTCTCTGATTTACGGAGCGACCCTGAGGCTCCTCTTCGAGCTCTTGATGAGCTACCTGCTCATGAAGAGACACTGGTGGAGATCAACGTAGATGCGGAGCTTACTCGCTCTACGCTCTGCTTGCTCACTAAGGTTCCTAGCCGTGAAGACGGTACCCAAGGAGCTTATCGAGATCAAATGGTAGAGCAGATCACTCAAATGGCGTTTAATGATCGCCTCTCTCGTCTCTCTCAACAACCGAACGCTCCTTTTATGGGAGCTTATTGCTATGATCAGCGTCTAAATTACTCAACGATGGGAGAGAGCCTCGCCGCCTTTATTCCTCAGGGTAAATATAAAGAGTGCGCGATCGCCTTGTTTAAGGAGATGTCTCGACTAAAGCGTTATGGACTCACCGATGCTGAACTCAAGCGATCAAAGTTGAGAGTCTCATCTAGTATTGAGTCAAGCTATCACAAGCGGGAGACGACTTCTTCTGAGCAGCTCACCGATGAGTTGGTGAGACATTATCTTAATGGTGAGCCGGTACCGGGTATCGAATATGAACATCAACTCACCGTTGAGATCCTTCCCGAGATTAGCCTGGAGGAGGTGAATACCTATTTATCTCAATGGATGCCTAAAGAGGGACGACTCCTCCATTTAATGACCTGTGATGAAGACGCTCCCTCAGCCACAGAGCTGGTAGAGTGGTTGAATGAAGCAGAAGAAGCAGAAGTGAGCCCTCCGACCCTAGAAGAAGAGCTCCCTCCTCTACTCACAGAGCGTCCGACTCAAGGTCAAATCGTCTCTCGTGAGCGAATCGAAGAGCTCGATATTGAGGTCTTGACCCTCTCTAATGACATCGAGGTGTGGATTAAGTCTACAGACTATCAAAAGGATAGTTTGTGGCTAACGCTCTATCAACAGGGGGGCTATTCTCATGTAGGAGTACAGGACCTCGTCGCTGCGAGAACCGCTCAATCGATCGCTTCCAAGTCCGGTGTCGCCGAGCTTAATCGCGATCAACTAAAAAAGACACTCTCCGGAAAACGCATCACCGCTCAACCGATGCTCAATAAGCATGAACATGGTTTCATGGGCTTCGGCTCTCCACGATACTTAGAGACGCTGTTTCAAGTGAACTATCTCAAGATGACTGCCCCTCGCTTCGATCAGTTGGCCTTTAGGCGCGATCAAGAACTCAGGGAAGAAGCGCTCAGAAATAAGTTGAACCAGCCCGAAGCGATCATGGATGATGAAGAGACTCGACTGTGGTGGGCCGGTGATCCACATCACACCCCGCTCACTCTCGCTCAGCTCTCGGAGATGGATTTAGAGCGCTCTGCCTCCATTTATCGAGAGACGATGAGTGGTCTTCAAGGGTCTCGATGCTTTATTGTTGGTGATCTAGATGACCAACATCTAGAGGAGTTAATCACCCGTTATCTAGGACAACCTACCTCTCCTCCGATTGAGCCTAAGGTTTATTCTGACCCCAGACCAACGGAGATCATCCAACATGAGTTATTCGCTGGCATAGAGCCGGTCGCGAGATACTCAATGCTCAGCATCACAAGAGCCAAAATTCCCGTTGAAGAGCGAGTTGCGCTTCAAGCGCTACGCCGAGTTCTTGATGTGCGTCTCCGTCAATCTCTACGAGATGAGCGAGGCGATGTTTACGGTGTGGGGATTGGTCAGCAGTTTAATCTTCATCCGGTAGAGACCCTGATCTGGAATCTTAAATTCAGCTGTGATCCTCAAAAAATTGATGAGCTTTCTAAGCTCGCTTTAGACCATCTCGCCAACATCGCAGAATCGACGAGCACCGCTGATGAGCTAGAGAACGTTAAGAGACAAATGCTCAAAGACTATGAAGTAAAACTTCGAGAGAATAGAATGTGGGTCAGTCATCTCACAAAGCTGCATCAACGAGGTGAAGATCCGAGGATAATCTTAGATCGACCACAGATCATTGATCGCCTCTCTCCCGAGGCGCTTAGTATGGTCGCTGAAAAATATATAAATCTTAATCATCGACTTGAGATGAAGCTACTCCCTCAGAAGTGAATAGAGGCCTCTATTCTTCTGAGCAGAGGCTAAAGCTCAGCCATCGCAGAGATAAGGTGTGGCGAGAGTCGACGTCGGTGAAGCCAATTCTCTGCCGACCAAGCAGCACGTGAGTCATGGCAATGGAAAGTGAGCGCTCGCCGAGACTTTTCGCTGATGTTCATCTCTGACTTGTGGGGCATATGGTCATGAAAGATCACCACCGAACCCGCCTTGACCTCCAAGGGGATCGCTTCACTCTCCATTGGCCAAGGTTGATCATGGAGAGGATGTTTGAGTCCAGATCGAGAGGCCCAATCAACTTTATAGAGCTCTCGCAGTGGAGAGCGATGATGGCCTGGAGCGACCCAGAGGCAGCCATTGTTGAGGGTCGCATCCTCGAGGGCGATCCATAATCCAAAAACTGATTGCGGTGTAGAGATCAGATAAGTCGCGTCTTGATGCCAAGGCACTGCCGCCCCAAAACGCGCTGACTTAAAGATGACCATTGATTGGATAAGGTGAGCGACTTCAATGCCGGTGACCCCCACACATTGGCGAATGACTTCATGCTCAGCGAGCGCTCCGACCTCAGGGATCAAGTCATGAAGGGCGTGACCTATTTTATTGAAGGCGTCTCGCTTTTTTACTCTGAGTTGACTGCGCTCATCGAGCGCTTCTGATTCTAAGAAACCATAGATCCCCTCAGCTGAACGAAATAGCTCCTCCTCATGACTTTGGTATTGAGGATGAATCTCAAATACCGCGTGTTTCTCTTGTAATGGATACTCATCAATCCACTGATCGATCGCCTTGTTCGCTGCCTCAAGTAGATGGAGAGGGAGACGATGGGGATGAATACAATATCCTCGTCGCTGATAATGATCTCTCAGCTGTTCAATGCTCATGGTCCCCCCTAAAACCTGTTATTCATGGTCCCTTAGAAGTCAATTTGAGTTAAGTCTTGTACGATAAATTTGAGGTTGTCACAGGTTGACCGATAGCAAACCTTGACGGTTGCGGTCCCTTGTTTGCTCCACTTCAGTTTCCCAACCTTGACCGATTTCATCCCCACGTTTTTTCTCCTTTCCTTAATAAACTTTCCAAGGCGTGGAGTGATGGTCACTCTAAGCCGTCGGCTGCTGACCACTCCACCTTTAGCCTTGACCCATAAAGAGACGATGTCGCTCGGATTATATTGAGGTTTATTAGGTTTCACTGAGGCGTGAAGAGACCTCAACTT
Organism: uncultured bacterium; assembly: GCA_943788935.1. Lineage (GTDB taxonomy): Bacteria > Myxococcota_A > Bradymonadia > UBA7976 > VGTA01 > CAKZRU01. The sequence continues at coordinate 371,704 of CALSSE010000010.1, forward strand.
GACGACCTTTGAGGTCTTGGGCTTCCTTTTTGTGATCTTGGTCACTTTAGGGGAAGGGGGTGTAAGTTTCAGAGGCTTATGAGTGGAAGAGTCAGGCTTCGCCAAGCGTTGTGGTTTTTGTGGGTTCTCTATCTTTAGTGGCGCTGGCGGTTCGACCTTAATCAACGGTTGAGGAGAGCTCGCCTTAGTCGACTGGTCCAAACTTGTAGTTTTCGGAGTGCTAGGTGTTAAAACTTCTTTTGTTTTGTGTGGGCTGCTCACCTTAGGCTCAACTTCTGGTGACGCTGTATGCAGAATCGCCTTTAAAGGGGAGGCATTCTCTGTGGGAGTAGGCTGCAGACTCCATATTCCGGCACCAACAAGCGCGGTGAGGATCGCATATAGAGGCCAGCGACTGCTCGCGCGCGACTCTGAACGTGTGCCCCTCTCTTTGACTCCCTGACCCTCTCCCTCCTGTACTGAGTCTGACGTTGATACGCCCTCCAAGTCTATATTCTCTTGCTGTTGGCTTGAATCATTATCCGGGGTCTTCCCGAGATCTTCAAAATCACTCTCTGTTTGCACGTGAGTACTTAGCTTCGCCAAGCGCTCGGAGCTGATGGCGTCCATGGTAACATCTGTCGCCCCATACACCATCGAAGAATGCTTGGAGACCTCACCCTGATCAACAATATCGAGGGTCTGATCAAAGAAAGGCTCTTTTTCTTGAGACTGAGGAGGGGTCCCTTGCAGCTGCTTAGTGGGAAGAGAGACTTTAATATGAGCTAAATCTTTAAGCCAAGTCGCCACTTCGATCGTAGACTGTGGACGCTGACTAACCTCTTTCGCCATCATCGACGCGATCAGCTCGTCAAAAGGAGCCAAGTCAACAGAGATTTTCTCTGCGAGGAGAGGGATCGGAGAATGAATATGCTTCTCAAAGACCTCAAAGAGGGAGTTACCCGAGTAGGGTTGCTCCCCTGAGAGGGCCTCATATAATATGATCCCCAGACTATAAATATCTGTGCGATGATCTACATTCTTAGTCTCTCTAATCTGCTCAGGAGCCATGTAATAAGGCGTCCCAAAGATCTGCCCTGTTTGGGTGAGATGTAACTCTCCCATCGATTTAGCGATTCCAAAATCGAGTAAGACGAGCTTTTCACCATCGATCGCTTTGTGAATGAATAGATTCTCGGGTTTGAGGTCTCGATGGATCACTTTATGCTGATGAGCCTCGAAGAGCGCATAACATACCGGAATAAATAGGGGGAGGAAATCTGCTGGCTGAAAAGCTCCTAGTCGGTTAATGCGCCTAGAGAGCGGCTCACCATCGAGTAGCTCACTGACCAAGAACAGACGGTTTCCAGCGGTACCAAAGTCATAAATCGTGAGAGTATTAGGATGGGTGAGCTTCGAGGTGAGGCGAGCCTCATTTAAGAATCGCTGAGAAGATTCCTTACGCTCTGAGATTTCTGTCTTGAGGAGCTTTATCGCCACCTTACGCTCAAGAGAGAGATCAGTCGCGACATAAACCTCTCCGAAGCCCCCTTCTCCAATTTGCTGATCAAGACGATACTTATTATTTAAACTGGGTAGACCGTTCTCGATTTCCATTTATAATCTCTCTATGAATCACACTTTTTTGAGAGTATTCACCGTCTTTAAATAGCATAGAAAAAGTAAACCTTCAAAGAGATAAGGCAGCCTTAGGATAAGTCTCTTTCCTCTTCATATAACCTTAATTAATAGAATAAAGGCTCCTTCATGTCGCCAAGCTCTTTTGTACCAAGCTCTTCTGAACCAAGCTCTTCTGTACCAAGCTCTTCTGTATCAACTACTTCACAGAGCACGCATCAAGTCCTCGCCCCCTTCCATTTAGCGTTCCCTGTCGACAGTCTTATAGAAGCGCGCTGGTTTTATGGAGAGCTCTTGGGCTGTGAAGAGGGTCGATCATCAGACGATTGGGTCGATTTTAACTTTTTTGGCCACCAGCTCGTCGCTCATCTAGTGAGCTCTAATCAACACAACGATCACCACTCTTTAGTCGATGGCCATCAAGTCCCTGTTCGTCACTTTGGTCTCGCGCTAAATGAGACACAATGGAGAGAGATCAGAGATCGACTACAAAAGGCTGAAGTGACTTTCTTAATCGAACCTAGTCTGAGGTTTAAAGGAACCATTGGGGAACAATGGACGCTCTTTCTCGCTGATCCGAGCGGTAACGCACTAGAATTCAAAGCGATGACAGATTCAAGCGCTCTTTTTATGCGTTAGAAGAGGTAGAGTCTACTTTAATATTGATAGAAGCGCTGATATTGATAGAAGCGCTAATATTGTTAGCGCAGTTTGATCATTCACTCATATGTGTTTTTAGCATTCAAAACATGTAGATAGATAACTCCTTCTTAATACTCTTGTATTTGATATGGGAGTCAAACTCTGATCTCACTTGATCATATACTCTATACAATTGATATTGATGACTCTACACAAATACTTTTTCTTCAGAGGAGAGATGGATGGAGATCTTAACCCCTTCGATGCAGGGAATATTAAATAATCCGATTGTGCACTGGGTTTTCGCCATATTTGTGCTCGTTTTATTCTATGACATTATTCGCAGAGCGATGAACCAGTCCCCAGTCGATAGATCTATTTTCCGTATGCTTAAGTACGCAAAACAGCTAGATTTAAGACATACTTGGAGTACTTTTTCACCCGGTTTGCGTGAGACTCTTCAGGATAAACGACGTAAATACCTCCGAGAACGTGGTATTTATGGCCTTAAGTACTTAGAGTTTTTTATCAATACCCATCAAAAAGCTTTTAACAAAAGGTATATTGTACAAAGTAGGCATGTTGTCAAAGAGACGACACCTGAGACCGAGATGGTCATGGTTCACTTGAAGTTTTCTGGTAGGAAAGGGGGACTCACTATATGGGTAACCCGTGAAGGAGGGATCACCTCTCCTTGGCTCATTCATGAGATATATATCCACGCCATGCAAAAAGAGGAACTCGGTTATAGCCTCACCGGTAAATCGATGAGCACACGACAGATGTAAAGTCTCTCTGCTCATTTAGTCTCTTATTTGAGAGGAGTATGGGAGAGAGGGATTCAATGTTATATATTACTAATTTTTAGTGACATTTTCACCGTTTTAAATAGTTCGGTTGACTTTGTAAATGTTTGTTTTCTTAAGTGTCAAAATATATTATTGAGAATCCTTACCATCCTAACCACCCTCTATATTTTGAGAAACTATGATTATGATTAGAATACCTTATCTTACATTAATATTAGCTCTTGGATTCATCGCCTGTGAAGATGATGAGGGTCCCATCGCTGAAATCTCTGAGGAGAGTGTTTCTGGTGAGATGATATCGCCAGAGACAGACATGCCTTGTGAGCCTGAGCCTGAACCTGAACCTGAACCTGAACCTGAACCTGACCCTGACCCAGTGTCACCTATCCCTGAACTGGTAAAAAGAGATGGCACATATGAGACAGCACCTCTTGAGAAAGAGAATATCGTTCTTACGGTCCTTCAGAATGCAGCGAACCTAAGCCCAGAGGAGAACCTCGCTCGTATGATCGAGATGGGTGAAGAAGCTTGTTCACAGGATGCTAAGCCTGACATCCTCCTCTACCACGAGTTTCCACTCTCCGGATATATCTACGGCGAGCGTCAATATAAATTGACGCAATCTATTACCGTACCAGGGCCTGAGACAGATGCTCTCGGGGAGTTAGCTAGAAGTTGTGATGCCTATCTAATCTTCGGCGCTTACGCTAAAGATGAGCTCGATTGGCCCGGTCACATTTTGAGCTTGTCAACCGTGATCGGTCGCGATGGTGAAATCGTAGCTAAAGTATGGAAGCAGCGAAATATTAAACGCTTTTATGAGACCTTTGAGATCTCCACGACTACGGTTGAAGCGGTCCGCGATCGCTTCCGAGAGCTCTATGGCGCGGAGAGTGAGTTCCCAATTATCCGTACAGAGTTTGGAAACCTAGCGGTGAGTTCAGTTCAGCTCGACCCGCTCATCTTCTCAGCGCTAGCGGTCCGAGGGGCAGAGATTATATTACGTACTTCGACTCTCTTCTTTGCGTCTGATGTCGCCTATACTGCCCTCTCCAATAACGTATACTCCGCTATGGCTAATATCACCGATGCTTCACAGTATGGTGGGCAGTCAATCATTGTCTCTCCGATGGGAGAGACTATGGCCCAAGTTGAGAGCAGGCTCACTGAGGGCTTTGCCTCAGCGATGATCCCCATTAGAGCTTTTAGAGAAAACCGTAAGATCCCTCAGCTCACCACCGAGTTTACTCAAGATCTCTTCGATCAATATGTCCCCGAGATTCCGCTTAATCATCTAGATCTACCTGCGGACGAGCTACCTGAGAATGGTGAAGAGATGAAGTCCCTCTTTGATCAAATCAGCCGCTGGCTTAATCCCTAAACGCGGTAGCGCTAAAAGACATCTACTGCCGCTGTCTACGTGGTCATTGAATCCACTAGCTGCCCGCGATCAACCCTACTTAAAATAGTGTATGTCATATATGGTGCTATGGCGAATCATAAGATGAAGATCGCCACATCTCTTTTAGTGACTTTGAGTGAGTGTTTCCTAAGACGATTAGAGAGTTTGAGCTCTCCATTACACTTACTCCCTAGTGAAGCACTGTATCTCTTTATTTTTAAGACACTTTGAACAATGTGTCTTACATTATGTCAGATTCATGGTCAGCATTAGATCCATGGTCAGATTCTGTGGGTTCGATCATCTTCATGCATTAACAGAGTGGTATATACAGGTAAAAGATAGGAGCTAAAGATGTTTATACGGCCTATAACCATTAGACCGGTCATGATTCCCCCCTCCTTCCTCAGTCTTCTAATCGTCACTTTGTTGATGAGCGTGTACCCTTCTCTAGCCTCAGCGACTCCTGACCAACTTTGGGAAGACTTCATCTTTACCGAACAACCTAGAGAGTGGGTTGAACGATTACCCGAAGGGAGTCCTGATCGGATTTTCTTTGAGATCCTAAACGCTCAAACTGAGGGAGAGTTAGACTACGCCTCGCAGCGGTTAGAGAGCGTCAAAGATCAGCCGAGGCTCACTCGCCTCTTGGCCAAACTCAAGGCGCGACAAACGCTCTTGGAGATTACTCATGAACGATCTAAAGAGAGCTGGCAGTCTCTACTCGATCTAACAAACTACCCCACTCCTGCTTCTGCCTATCTACCCCCTCGCCAAAAGCAAGCTCAAACACACTCTAAGGAGGCTACAGCTCATCAGCTCTCCGATCGCGAGCTCAATAATAAGGTGAATCTTCAAGAGACTGCTAGCGGTGAGCTCACTCAACGTGGCTTACAGCGTAGTCTCTTAGAGGATCTGCATTCACTGAGTGAACAGAACAAGCAAAGCGATGAGATACAGCGTAAGCGACTCTCTCGACTTAAGGCTCTGAAGACGCTCCCGATCAAGGGGGCCGTCCCTCTAATGATGTCATTAACTCCTCGTTATTGGCGACAGCTCGAGTGGCTAGACCAGCTCTCAGATCAACAGACCCTTCAGCTGTTGAGCGTACCTAGCCTCAGCGAGGAGACCCAGAAGAGATTAGTAGATCATCTGTTAAACATGATCACTGAATCGAGGCGCCTTAACGATCCTATAGTGAACCTCACGGTCGCTGAATGGGATCAGTATCTTGAGGCGCTAAGCTCTTTAGCTCCCTCCCTCGGTCACCGAGCCAATACGCTCCATGCTCATCTAGCGCTAGCTAAACTCGCCCGCGCAGAAAGAACAGGAGAATGGCCACTCGATACTTTACTCACCTATCTCGCACTTCCAATGGATCCAAGACCCTTAGAGAATGTATATCGACGGAGCCTTGGTCTCACCCCTCCGCCATCCCAAAAGATTTATCCAACGACCCAGTGGGTACACAAAGATCAATTAGACCTCTTCGCCACACAAACAGGCCTAAGCCTCAAGGAAGAGCCAAGCGAGCTAGTGGCTCGTCATATAGAGTATCATCTAAAGAGTCATCCGAATCTGACAACTTTTAGCCCATATGTGGATCAGACCCTGCTCAAAAAGATGTGGGCTAAAGCTCATCTCACTTCGGGAGGTTCTCCTTCCAATCAAGAGCTTAATCAAGAGCTCAAAGACTATCTCGAGAGTGAAGACTATGAAGCTCTCGTCAAGCTCAAGACCCTCTCCTTTTCACCCTACACCTTGGATCGCTATCGACGCGATCAGGCCGTCGAGCTCCCCCTTTGGGTGAAAGGGTATAAAGAGCTGCAAGTGAGGGTTTATACCCTAAACATGAGCGCGCTCCATGACCGCTATCAAAATGTCCCCTTAAATCTTGATCTCAGCGGGATGCGCGCCAACATTCACCGTGAGATTAACTTAATTGATGACCCTCTTCTTATCCAGAGGAGGTCACTTAAACTACCTGAGCTGAGCAGCGCGGGATCCTATATTATCGATATCCAGGCGGGAGAGGCTAAGATCCGATCGATCATTCATAAAGGCACTCTGACACCCTATGTCGATGAATCAGCGAGTGGATTATCTGTGTACATCATTGACGAGCTTGGACGACAGGTCAGCGACGCTCAAGTTAGTTTGCAAGATCGGGTCTACAACGCCGATGATCGTGGCCGTTATCTCATTCCATATAGCGCCACCCAAGAAGACCAAATGATCAAGATCACTCAGGGTGATCTCTGTGTGAAACAACAGATCAACATCCCCAGAGAGAGATATTCCCTCTCTCTTCATGTGGCGACACCTCAGCTCAGAGGGGGAGGGAGCAATCAGGCTCACATTCGGGCACAACTTATGTTAAATGGTGAACAACTCCCCATTTCTCTCCTCCGTAACGCATCTTTGAGTCTAAGAGTAGAAGGGAGAGATGGAACACCACAACTCAGAACCGTTGACCGACCACAGTTTGATGGGAGTGGAGAGTTGACCCTCCCGATCACTCTGCCGCTGGGATTTCAGTCTGTCTCATTCCAGTTATCGGGTAAGATAAAGCCGACCTCTGCAGAAGAGATGATTACACTGAACAGCGGTCAAGTTTCCAGAGAGTATAACACTGATCTCAACAGCATTAATATCGGAGATCTATACTTTTTACGAAGCAAAGGAGGCTCTACATTAAAGGTGATCGGCCGTAACGGAGAGCCGATCTCTGATGTTTCACTCTCGATCGCTCTTCACCATAAGCTCCTCCTCAACCCCCTCACATTTAATAAGCGCAGTGACCAAAACGGAGAGGTGAGTCTTCCAAAAGACCTCTCGATGATTAATATCGTTGAAGCGATCGCTATTTTTGCTAACAGCGACCGAGCCCGTAGACACCGTTGGCTCCTCTTCGATCATCATACATCTCAGCCATCTCGGCTCACCATCGCCGAGGGTATCTCGCGAGATTTTCCTTGGTCTGGCTCTGATCAAACCTACCTAATTAAACGATCCAATCGTCGGATCTTGAACGATAAACTCACCATTAATCAAGGTGTCGCTCATCTTAAACCTCTAAGTGCTGGACACTACTTATTGGTTGACCCTGACCGTCACGCTTATACTCCTCTCACTGTATTTGACTCTAAGGTCACCCTACGAGATGGCTTGTTATCAAGTACAACGGGAGTCACAAAGCATAGCCCTCCTTCACATTTACACATTGAGTCGGTCGGTATCGAACAGGGAGCATTTACCGTAAATCTTAAGGGAGTAACTCCCCACGCTCGCCTGCATTTGGTCGCTACTCCTTACGCGCTTCAAACCCCTCTCTTCAAAACTTTTAATGACCAACGACCGCTACCCAAACCGTCTATAAAAACAAATTTATCGGTGAGTCAATATGGATCAGGAGGGAGGATCAGTGAGGAACTGCGTTATATTCTCAGGCGTCAACAATCCGGAGGACATACCGGTGTTTTAGCGCCTAGTCCGAGTCTCCTGATTAACCGTGATGATAGAGGAACAGCGACTAGTATTGACCAATCGATGTTTGGTGGGTTGGGGGTATTGGGAGGTGGCTACGGTTCTGGTAAAGTAGGGGGGAGTAGAAGCAATCGCCGAGGGAGAAGACGTTCAATCAACCCCTTCAGCCCAGAAGCGGCTAGAGGTCAACTGATCGACGATAGCTGGCGTAGCTGGGATTTTCTCAAACGTGGGGCTTTAGTGAAGTGGGCGATCGATATTAGTGAGGCTGACAACTCTCAGGGAGATCAGCGACTGATACAACTCCCTCTAAGTCAGCTCAACGGATTAGGTCGCGTTCACCTCGTACTCACCGATGGTCATAACAGCCATGCTCGCTCGGTCATACTCCCCACCGAAATCAAAGCAGAAATCAACGCCGAGACATTAGCGACCCGATCGTTGCGCGCTCCCCCTCTAAAGAGTGGATCCAAGGTCACTATCATTCAGAGAGCACAGCGAGTGGTCAAGGGAGAAGAGACGCTGACCTTGCCTAGCGTAAACAGTCTGTGGAAAAGCTATCATTCCCTCGAATCGGCCTATCAGCTTTATGCACGACTGTTGCCAAGCGCCAAGATGCACCGGTTACATGAGCTACTCACTTGGCCTCAGCTCAGTGATGATGAGCGCTGGGCACTCTATGACCGGGTAGGGAGCCATGAAGTGGACTTGTTTATCTACCATAAAGACCCTCAGTTCTTTAAGACCTATATCGCGCCTTTAATCGCCCAAAAAGGGAACTTGAGCTTCCTAGAGCGTTGGATGATCGGAGCGCCTATCGATGTATATCTCAGCCCCTCTCGCTTCGAATCATTGAACCTATTTGAGCGAATCTTGTTACTTAAGCGAGTAAAGAGACTTCAGAGACCAGACGGTCAATCTACCGCGGAGGCTTACGTCAAAGCGTTGCTCTCACATAGACCAGTCGCCAAGTCTAAACTTCGAGCGCTCTTTCAGTCGGCGCTCGCTCCTGGCCTAGAAGATAAAAAAGACCAGGGAACACGTCACTCTCTATCGAAAATGAAAAGATCTAAGAGGCATTCTCTCGCTCCTGAATTAAATTCACCTCTAGCGCCTCCTCCTGCGCCGGTACCGAGCAGCGAACCTATGGAAGATGAGGAGGTTAAATCGCTTGAGCGAAAGCGCGCGCAAGCCCCTCGACTCTACAAAACGGAGGGCGCGACTCACTTGTGGAGCGAGCGGAGATATCATGATCGATATACTCCAGATGCAACGCTGATCTCAGTGAACCAGTTTTGGTTAGACTACGCTGCTCACGACCCTAATGATGGCCCTTTCCTCTCTGCCCACTTCCCTGAGGCAGCGACATTGTTCAGCGCTGCTTGGATCGCCCTCGCCCTCCTTGATCTTCCCTTCAAGGCAGAAAAGCCTACCTTTGACACGAGAGAGGGTGAGATTAAGCTCGCTGCAAAGAGCCACGGACTATACTTCTATGAAGGTGCGAAGTCGGTCACTTCGCCCGAAAAACAGCGACTCACGATTCAAACAGAGCACTGCACCGTAAATCTCCAAGGTCTTGTTCCTGATAAGTGTGATCACAAAGCCCTAAGAGCAGGCGTGCCTCTGCTCACTCAGGTGATCGTCTTAAATCCAAGCTCAAAGGCAGTGAACTTTGAACTAAATAATCCATTACCCGAGGGTGCGATTGGACTTTTAGGCTCCAATGGTGGATCAGTGAAGACCTCTGTTGATGTTGCACTTCGTCCCCGAGGCGTTACGAGTTTTGAATACTATTATTACTTCCCAACCATCGGCACTTTTACTCAGGGGGCGAGCTATGCGATTAAAGAGGATAAGCTAATCGCTGTGAGCTCTCCCAATGTACTTGAGGTGGTTAAAGAGCTCAGCGAGCTAAATACAGAGTCTTGGCGAGAAGTGGCTCGACTCGGTGATGATCAAGAAGTCTTCGCCTATCTCGAACGACATCATCCTCGAGAAGTGGATCTATCTCTCATCTACAATCGGCTACCGAGACGAGGGTTCTATCAGCGCCTCATCAAGTCACTTTCGACCCAGCAGGTGTTTATAGAGAAGGTGTGGCGCTATGCCATTCATCACCAAGATCAAGAGCGACTCGCGGAAGCGATCAGCCTAACCCCTCACCTCATGAGTCACCTGAGTCCTTATTTTGGCACGACATCAGACACTATCCCCCTCAAGTATGACGAATATGAACGCTTGAACGCACAACACCTCGACTTTGACCCGCTCACCGTCGCTAGAGCTCATGCGCGGGGGAAGGTCGACCACATTACCCATCCTAAGCTACGAGAAGAATACCTTCAGCGTCTAAAGTATCTCGCTCATAAACCAAGAGACCGTTGGAGCTCTTATGACCTCCTTGCGGTCTGCTACTTTCTTGTTAAGCAAGGTAGACTCGGTGATGCTGAGCAAGTGTTCAATCGAGTTGGCGCTCCATCATCCGAGCTTAGCGAACCGCACTTCAACCTCTTTTACGACTATCTAAAGTCCTATTTGGCCTTGTCTCGTGGAGAGGTCGAGTCGGCTCTAACGCTCGCTCGTTCACACATTGATGTCAAGCATCAAGCATGGCGTAAACGATTCCGAGACCTCATTACCCCCCCACAGCTTGCAGCACTTGAGGTGGAAGCTGAACGCGGTGAGCGCCAAACACCTAACGTTCTGCCCGTAGGGAGAAGCCTCAATGTAGAGCTAAATGCCGAGATGCTAAAGATCAGTGCCCTCAACCTAAAGCGAGCTGAGATCAATCTTTACCCCATGAATCTCGAAATCCTCTTTAGCGTTCAGCCTAGCTCTCTCGAGGGTAGCTTAGCCCAAAGGCCACTCGTTAAAGCGAGCTATTCAGAAGAGATTAAGCTCAATCATAATGGGGAGACGACTTATCAGCTACCCGCTGAATGGCGAGATCAAGCACTGATGATTGAGGTCACAAGCGAGGGTCAGCGTCACTTACATACTTATTCACCGCAACATTTCACCCCTCATTTATTTCCTCAACAAGGACTCCTCCGTGTACTCACCCCTGAGCCTAAAGCCCAACCACTAGCGGGGGTTTATGTGAAAGTCTTTGCTAAGTTAAAGAGTGGTGAGGTTCGCTTCTATAAAGATGGATATACCGACTTTCGAGGTCTCTTAGACTACGTTAATGCTAACCCTGCTCCCAACTTAAGCTCCATTAAACAATTCTCCTTGCTCATCATAGTCGAGGGCCGAGGAGCGACTACTCGCACGGTTATTCCTCCTGCACACTGAGCTGCACATTATTACCTGAGTCCAGAATAGAGCTCATAAATCTCTCCAATGAGGAGCGTCTACTTAGCGTCATAATCTAGGTGAAATGTTTCTCATATTAGGTACGATATAGGTCTCAAATATGCGCAAATATTATTCAGTATTTAACAGACTCGTGGAGGACTATGTCTTTTGATGCCTTAGGGTTCGCCGGTTGTGGAACGCTCAACTTTTATCAGACAGGAGTAGCCCTAGCGCTTCAGAAGTATGGGCTTGGTGATCATCTTCTCTTCACTGGAGCCTCCGCAGGCTCAGGGTTAAGCGTACTTTTGGCCGGTGGTATAGAGGCGGGTGAGATCTTTGAGGTTGCCGATCGTATTCTCCGACCACATCAAGGAAAAAACATTCTTCTACATCCCCGGATTTTACGAGAATTCGCTGATCAGTTTCTTAATCACTTCATCAATGAATCACTTCTCAATAAAATTGGAGATCGGGTGTATATCTCCATTACCAGGCTTAAGCCCTATGGAAACCTCTTGGTTAACCAATTTAGAAATACTGAAGACTTATATGAAGCGATTCGAGCGAGCTGCCACATCCCCTCGATCCAATCTCCAAGCGTCTCTTTCCGAGGACAAGCCTGTGTAGATGGTGGGTTCTCCCTCAATAACCCGAAAGTAGGGCGTCAATGTCTGCGGGTCAGTCCCTTCTTTTTCGATCCAAGAATGACCATTCGCCCAAGAGTATTCACTCCCCCTTGGTGGACCGTGATCGTCCCTAGTGCCCATCGAGCACAACAGATATTCACCCGAGGAGTGCGAGATGGAGAGCGTTATCTCAAAGAGATATCAGATGAAGTCTCGCGCTCTTCTGCGGGAACAGATATCTAAGAGAGTAAAGACTTGAAGTCTCTCAGCGATCGCTAGTCCATGTGGGGCTCAAGTGGTTTGCCCAGTCGTTTGCTTCATGGGTCTAGCCCACTTGATCTCCGCGAACGCACCATGATTATGGATGCTCTCATGATTCACTGCATGTACTCTAAACCAAATGACACGATTGTCAGCTTTGAGCTTAGCCGCTACGTTTCGGACCATATCCTCCACGAAGACCGGGTTATCATATGCTTGCATTGTCACATAACGCTCATCATCTCTTTTGAGGAGTGGATAGACGGGGGCTGAGGCGCTGCTCTCCGCCACCCCCACTAACTCTTCAATCCAAATAAGCTGTGGACGATGATCGGTATCGAGAGCGCTCCTGACCTCAATGGTGATATAGCCTCGTTGATTATGGGCCCCATAGTCACTGATCGCCTTACTACATGGACATAAACTTGTCACAGGAACTTGGACGCCGAGAACAAAGTCTTCTTTTTGATGATTTGACTCACCATGAAACCAACATTCATAGTCCATCAAGCCTTTAGCGCCTGAGGCGGGTGCTGCTCGCTCTAGGAAGTAAGGGAAGTCTACTTCAATGCGGGCAGTTTCAGCTTCTAGTCTAGTCTTCAGTGTCTGGAGTATAGTGGGGAGAGTGTTCATCGTGACCTCTCCTCTATGATCATTGAGCACCTCAAGAAACCTGCTCATATGGGTCCCTTTAAAGTGATGAGAGAGACTCACTGACATCTTTATGGAGGCGACAGTCGACTGTCTCTCTGCTGCTTGATCAAGTACTATAATCGGATAGCGAAGACCGCTCACCCCGACCTCATCGATGTCTATTTGACGTTCATCGCTTTGGTTCTGCATATCAATCATCGTATATCCTTTGATTATGGGCTAAGTCTGTATATGCATATTTCCATTTTGAAAGTGATCTCACCACAGAGGTAAGCTGCGAGACCATATATGAAGTCAGATGAGAGGTAAACACAACACTCAGGAGATCGAGTGTATAATATTAGGTAGCCTCTCTCATATAGCTCTCTAAATGTACTCTGCCAAGTGGATACGTTGATAGACTCACTTCGCTGCTTTCACTTATTCTTGCCACTTATTCTTGCCACTTATTCTTGCTACATTCACTTATTGATCTGTCATGCAGGCCACTCTAATCTGAGTGTGCTCAAGAACACATACTCGCAACAGGTGTTCTTTTGACTCATCGCTCACGATTCATCTCTCCTTCCCTTTTAAAGAGACCTCAATGCACCTTTATCATCGCTCATCGATTAAGATCTCAACTCAGGCTATTTTTTTATCTCTGATTCCCTTCGTTCTTTACCTCACCTCTGCGAGTTCATCTACCGCCCTCCCTCGCGCTGAGACGTCATTGGTTCGCTCTGGACCTATGGTCGGGTTTGGTGGTCACCAAGAGGTCACTCTGTGGTTGCAGACTCATAAGCCAGGGCTTGTTCAATTTAAATATTGGCCAAAAGGTCAACCCAAGCGGGCTAAGATGAGCGCGAAAATTGCTACTGATCAAGCGCACCATCTGATCGCTAAACCTACTCTCAGCGCTTTACCCTCTGGTACTCACTTTGAATATCAGGTCTTTGTCGATGGCATAATCCAGAGATTTGACTATCCCCTCAAGTTCCAAACCCAAGTTCGTTGGCAACGAAAGACCTCTCCTCCCGACTTTAAGATGGCTATCGGTTCTTGCGCTTACTTCAATCTCGATGACCAAGATCATTATGGTGGAGGCTATGGTATCTTTGAGCAGATTAGGTCACAGAGCCCTGACATCATGTTATGGCTCGGTGACAACCTTTACCTTGGACCTGAAGATTGGTCTTCTACTGAAGGTATTTATAGAAGGTACGGCATTCAAAGATCACAAGCGAGTATTCAGGCTCTCTTGGGGAGCGTTCATCATTATGCGATTTGGGATGATCATGATTATGGATCCAATGATGCGAATCGTAGCTTTCCTCTCAAAGGGGCTTCTCGTAAAGCATTTCAAGATTTTTGGGCGAACCCTAGCTATGGACTCCCCGAGCTCCCCGGTGTCTTCGGGATCTTCTCTTGGAGCGATGTCGATGTTTTCTTACTAGATGATCGCACATATCGAGCCGCCGGTAACACCCCTGACTCAAGAGATAAACCGCTGCTTGGGGATGCTCAACTACAGTGGCTTTTAGATGCGCTCGCTGCTAGCCGAGCTACATTTAAGATCATCGCTATCGGGTCGCAAGTTCTCAACCCTTTTAGTCGGTTTGAAGGATACTCTCAGCATGCTGTAGAGAAGACCAAGCTCCTTCAAGGCATTCAAGATTATCAGATTGAGGGGGTAGTCTTCCTCAGCGGTGACCGGCACTTTACTGAGTTGAATAAGCTAAATATCGACCCATGGTTCTATCCTCTCTATGACTTCACCTCATCTCCACTCACAAGCGGCGTCGCCTCTTCAGTAGAGGATGAGCGGATCAACCCTTTGCGCGTACCGGGAACTCTCATCGCTGATCAGCGAAGTTTTGGGATGGTGTCAGTCATCGGGAGAGGAGAAGAACGCCAAATCCAACTATCAGCCTTAAATGAAGGAGGCCAGGTGTTGTGGACACGGAGCATTAAAGCGAGTGAGCTAAAGATCCCTAAGAGTCTATGATTCAACCACTTGAGATCTGGACTCGCTATCTCCCAGAGAAGATGAGCCGCTATTGTCATTCATCTTAGTCTTGTTGCTCAGGCTCTGAGTCTCGTTGCTCAGGTTCTGAGTCTCGTTGCTCAGGTTCTGAGTCTCGTTGTGCAGGTTCTGAGTCTCGTTGTGCAGGTTCTGAGTCTCGTTGTGCAGGTTCTGAACCTCGATATGTAGACCCTGAGTCTCTTTGTGCAGCAGCTCTCTCTCGGGCCCTCCTTTTCTCTTTCTTTTCTGCTTCTTGTTGGGCGTCATCTGCATCATAGGCTTTAATGATCGCTCTCACGAGGGGATGTCTCACCACATCCACGGTGGTTAACTCCATATGGGCAATCCCAGGGAGTCCACTTAACAAGCGAAGGGCTTGCGCTAAGCCGCTTTGTCGACGATCTCCTAGATCAGTTTGGGTGATATCACCAGTGATGACCGCTTTTGAAGAGTACCCAATGCGAGTCAAGAACATCTTCATCTGCTCTTTCGTTGAATTTTGGGCCTCATCGAGGATCACGAAGGATTGATTGAGGGTGCGACCTCTCATAAAAGCGAGAGGAGCGACTTCAACGACCTTATCCTCGATCGCTTTCGTAGCGACTTCAGGTCCTAGCATCTCGAACATAGCATCATATAGAGGCCTTAAGTAAGGGTTCACCTTATCGATGAGACTGCCCGGTAAAAACCCCAACTTTTCTCCGGCCTCTACTGCAGGCCTCGTGAGAACGATCCTCTTCACTTGGTGATTTTTGAGCGCATGAACCGCACAAGCCATCGCCAAGTATGTCTTACCCGTTCCTGCAGGACCGACACCAAAGGTGATATCATGTTGAGTGATCAGCTCAAGGTAGCGTCGCTGATTGGCTGTCTTTGGCTGGATTGTTCGTCGGTCAAAGGTCACGAGTCTGGGGATGGAGCCGCTCAAGCTCAAGTCCCCTTCATCTCCTACAGAGCTATCGAGCGCCTCATCTGGGGCTTCTTCTGATTCATAAATACCCATAACTCTTTCGATCTCATGTAAAAAAACCGGCTGTCCTTGTTCGATGAGACCTAAGAGGGTCTGTATCACTCGATGAGCGAACTCAACGAGATCAGTCGCTCCATAAATACTGAGCTTTTGCCCTCTCGCATATAGCTTAACTTTTAGTCTCCGCTCGAGCAGCCTTCGATGCGTGTCATTTGGGCCAAACAACGAGAGGATCATCCGCTCGCTAGGGATCTCTATTTGAACTGTGTGTTGAGTATCAGACAAGCGTTATCTCCTTAGGTTTCAGTCGTCGCGTCACGTAAGTTTCCTCTGGCTCGCCACTCCATTAATTCACCTCGACTAGAGAGGGAGATTGTTAATAATATTCCAAGGCCATTAAGCATAGCTATTCCTAATGGTTCGACAGGAAGACCCTCTAGGTCAAAGAGAAATATACGTGCTTGATGAAAATAACACCCTGGCGGTTCTTCACCTTCTGCAAATAATAGATACCATTCTCGAGTATCATGCACTCCATAGTACGTATCGCTGAAAGGCTCATCGACCTTGAGATCAATGAAAATATCAACTTGATCTGGATCAAAGTCACCGATAAACCTCAAAGAGAGATCAACGTGGTGTCCACCCTGCAGACCATATTCCATCGGGAGATCTAAAGGATCAGTCGAGTCTCCCATGGTCTCCGATGCTCTAAAGGGCCTCCCAAAACCATAGCGTAGCTCTACACCTGTGTGACTCTCATCTAGGCTCTCACCGCACAGAGACTCTCTTGGAGGTTCATCTTCAGTGACCGAGGGATCATCACCGTCGATGACACAGCTGACGAAGAGACCACTAAAAATCAAAGCGCTTAGGCATAGGATTAGGAGCTCTCTCGAAGAGGAGTGTAGATGACGCTCTTGATCGCTGTGACCCAAAATCAAGTACCTGTAGAGTCCGCACTGCTACTGCCGGTAGAGCTCGTCACAGCAGGAGCGCTAGAGCTAGAGCTCTCTCCCCCATCTGAACTAGCGCTCGACTGCCCTTGATTGCTCTTGCCGCTATACCCTTCATTATACCACCCTCCCCCTTTGAGCTGAAAGGAGGTTCGAGAGAGCATCTTGTTAAGCTGTCCCTCAGCGTGGCAAAGCTCACACGAGCTTGGAGCAGGAGCGCTCATCTTAGCCAACACTCGAAATGACTGATTACATGCACCACAGTGATAAGAATAGATCGGCATTCGTCGTCTCCTAAGACCTGTTTGACGTCCTGCTTTTATTGTGTGAACGACTTCTATCACCCCCCTCTCCTCTAGAGGAATGGCTGGAGCGACCAGAGCGTGGAGAGTGATCCGTTTTAGAGCCTCGTCCCCACCTTCCACCGGGCTTGAAGTTCTGTATAGGCTCATCTACCTCATATCCTCTTCGACGATCGAGCTCATTCAGGGCGGCTTTTCGCTCTCTCTCTTCGAGAGTCTGCCGACGAGGCCCCTCATCAGCGACAACTCCCTGATAGCGGGCACGGGGAAACATCGGATCTTCAAACTCAATCGGCCAACAGAGAGAGACGCTTAAGGCTTCACAGAGTTGAGCTTGGGTCTCTACGTCCTCGCTAAACACCGTAGCTGCACTCCCTATGAAGTGACAGTCTCCACTTGAGCTGCCCACTCTTGACCATCCTTTCATCTCTGCGATCTGGTCACAGAGATAGTCACGATGAGGCAAACCACGACCGACCCGAGTCTCTACAGCATCTATATCAGCTAGAGTAAAGGCTCTATCGCCCCATGATCGACCACTTAACCTAGAGTAGGGATGGCAGATGATTAAGGCTCCTTCAAACTGACTTAGTTTCTCTCGTAAGGCCTCTTCTGACCATAACTCAAGATCCTCATCTTCAGATTTGAAGCGTTGGTCTTCAGTGGGACCCCATGACGCTCCAAAGAACTTTTTGTCGGCCTCACTAGGAATAAATACTAAGTCTCCATGCTCAGTCTTTAGTTCAACGCCTACAAAACAAGTAAACTCATCATCAAGGAGGGCTCTTAAGTAGGGCTTGGCCTCTTCAGCGCTGTGGGTACAAGTGATAACGGCACCATCCATACTCGCTTCAATCATCTTATCGATGAGCTCTTCAGGAGTGAGGCCATTGGGGTTAACATGGGGGTCTATGAGCATGGAGCCCAACCTTTCTATTCTATTTATAAAATCGCTGATGACCGATGGGGAGTCGTTGATAATTGGGAGAACTCGCGAAGGATGATTAAAAAGATCCTTTAGACGAGTGAAGCGTAGAGAGGGGCGAAGAGCAGAGACTAGCGAGTCGCTCAAGGTCTATATTACCACCGCTGAGGAGAACTCCTACAGTCTTAACTGAACTCGGTATTTGAGCATTAATCAGCCCCGCTAGTGGGGTCGCACAGCTTGGCTCAATCATGATTTTGAGACGAGACATGGTGAGCTTCAAAGCTTCGATGACCTGTTCATCTGAGGGGGTGAAGATACGCTGGACATGCCCCTGTATGATCGGCCAAGTCAAGCTCCCCATACTGGTCAACAATCCATCACAGATAGTATTTGGATCAGTTTGTGGGATCAGCTCTCCCCTGTCTAAAGATCGGGCGGCGTCATCCGCTCCTTGAGGCTCAGCGCCCCAAATCATTGCTTTAGGGCAAAGGGCGCGAGCACTAATGGCGGTGCCCGACATTAACCCCCCCCCACCAATCGGAGCGATAATGGCGTCTAGCTCTACCTCTCTTTGGCGAAGCTCAGTGATCAGCTCTCTCGCTGCTGTTCCTTGGCCGGCAATGACATCTGGATGATTGTAGGGATGAATAAAGGTCGCCCCGGTCTCCTCAATCACTCGCTCAGCGGTGCTCTCTCTAGCGAGGAGAGTCGGCTCACAGTCGATCACTTGTGCGCCATATCCTAAGACCGCCTCTCGCTTTACTCTTGGCGCATTGCTAGGCATGACAATATAGGCGGGAATCTCTCGAAGTTGAGCGGCGAGAGCGATCGCTTGAGCATGATTACCACTGCTGTGAGTACAGACTCCTCGCTCAGCTTCACCCCGAGATAGCTTAGAAACGGCATGATACCCTCCACGAAACTTAAAGGCACCCACTCGCTGAAAGTTTTCACATTTAAAATAAACCTCAGCGCCCACCCGCTTATTAATCAGCCTAGAGCTCAGCACAGGGGTAAGGTGTGAGACTCCCATGAGGTTGGCTGCTGCCTCTTCTATATGCTGATAGTTTACCGCGTATCTCGGGAGTTCATGGCCCATAGCGCTCTCCTTATCTCGGAGTGTTTAATCTTGAGATGCTAGGACTTGCAGAGCCCCCTGAATGGCTTTTTTGACCTCTAGGTCATCTTCTCTGCTGAGTCTGTCTCTCAAAAAAGGGTGGGCTAAAGGGTCTTTAGCCCGACCTAAGCACACCGAAGCGTTGAGGCGATCATCTCTCATCGGATGCTCTAGCTTGCCGATTAATCGAGCGATAAGTCCCGGCACCGGATAGTAGGAGGCGACTCTCCAAACTTCCGGTGGAACCATACGATCTGCCGCTTCACGTTCATTCGCAAATTCTGAGAGCCGACGAGAGAGCTCTTGATCTGCAAGTTGGTCTATGCCGATAATTCCCTCGATGGAGACATCACAAAACAGCGCTTTCATCACCGCTTTCCGAAGTTCTTCAGCGCTTAGATGTTTTGAAGAAAAGGGATGATGGCACCATCCGGCTTCCATTAATTCTGAGAGATAGGTCCGACCAGCGTCATGAATCATGATAAGCGCATCTTCTGTCCGACCCTCGACAAAGTTTAATGACCTCAAGCACGCGACCCGACCCTCTGTATCGCTCGCATCATAAATCTTATAGAGCGTTGAGAGCCTATCACTCAGAGATGTCCTGCGAGTCAAGACTCGAGAAATCATAAAGATCTGGGCGAGTTCACTTTGTAACCAATGTCCTACAGGCACAGCGCCATAAGGGCTTGGTGTAGAGGCTTCAGCGCGCTCTGAAAAGCTGATCACTACATGTCTCTTAGAGAGCTTTCTTCGTACAGCGTGTAGCGACTCATTGATCACGCTAAGAAATCTCTCAGTCTCGATATCGCATAAAGACGAGACGCGCTCATTTAACCATACACTTTGTTCTTCGGTGAGGTGAAGGTTGAGACTCTGTTCAAGAGACCTCTGAGCGCTCTCAAAGCTGAGTTCATTTACCTTTTTTGTTCCATGATCTGTTGAGCTCATCATCTGCCCTTTACTTTAAGTGGCGCCACCCTTGATGGGGAAACATCGGACCGGAGGGAGGGGAATTGGCGACGATATAAGCTGACCGACGATTGCGGGGTTCATCGACAGAGTCCCCCGTTTTGATGAGCAGACCTGTTTCACCGTAGCCAATATAACGGATCGTTAAGCTAACACCTAACGCTCTAAAAGCGCGACTTATAGAGAGTGCTCTCTCCGCGCTTAACTTTCGATTTTTTACTTGATCACCGACAGTATCAGTATAACCAGCCACATAAAGCTGAAGGTCAACTCCAGCTTTTGGGTCTCCCATCGCCTCTCGAAAACGTTCGATCTCACCTTGTACTAAAGCAGTCACTGACTTTAGCTTGTTGAGTTGATCAGTATCCACCTTTGACGACCCTGAGTCGAAGTGTACATCTTCATGTGGGAGCTCAGTATACCAACGAACGACTCGAAAACTTTGCCAAGATCCTACTGTATCAATCGCTTTAACCTCTAAACGGCGAGGAGTCTCTTCACGAGGCTCAAAAGTCGCTTCAAAGCGTTTTCCCTTAGCCGTTTTAACACTTAACTTATCTTCCCATAACAGCTCTCCTTGGTCACCATATGCCCCTACCTCAATCCGCTCGAGAGGACGCTCACTCTTGAAAACCAACCGCCCCTCCTCAAGACTACTCAACCCTTCAAAGAACTTAACAGCCAATGGCCCAGCGCTGAGAACATCAAATTCAAAGATTACGCTCTCATTCCCACCTGTAGACTGTCCGCTGACCTCTACGTTCCAGTGACTGAGCCCCTGTGGTGGAGTAAACTTAATAGATGTCGGCTTTAAGGACTTAAGCTGTCTAAGTCTTTTACGAATGACCTTTTTTGAACGATCAGACTTAAAGGTGACCACAACTCGTTTTAGAGTAGTAGGGGCGACTACTGTCAGCTTCGCTGTTTGACCGGGGCGAACTTCATTACTGACGCTATATTGCCAAGACCAAGCACTAGAGACCCACAAGCAAACAAAGAGTATGGTGAGTATCGTTGTGTGGAGGGATTGCTGAGCTCTCCTTAAGTGAGATGACACTCTGTAACGATCATAATCCCTGTCACACATAAACGCTCACTTCAAATGTTACTCTTCTCATAGTCATATAGCTCAAGATCATATAACTCTAGATCATATAATTCAGGGTCATATAACTCAAGGTCATACTAACTCAAGGTCATACTAACTCAAGCACAAAGATCGAGCCAAGCTCTAATCTTACATAGGTTACGAGGAGTCTTTACGAGAGGTGGGTTAATCCTCATCTCCATCGTCAACTCCATCTCCATCGTCAACTCCATCTCCATCTCCATCGTCAACTTCATCTCCATCGTCAGCCCCATCTCCTTCGTCATAATCCTCCCCATCAGGAATGATCATCTCTACATCATCATCATCCTCTTCATTAGGCGCTTTTTCATTTCGGGCGATGCTGACGATCATCGACTTATTGGGCACCTTCATTAGGCGAACACCACCTGTATTTCGACCAATACAGCGAACCGCTCCTGCTTTTCCACGCATAATCACGCCTTGGTCAGTGACCACGAGGTATTCGTCATCATCACTATCGATGAGGAGTATACCCACCACATCTCCATACGTCGGTCGTTGGCGTAACCCCTTCATACCCGAGCCACCGCGTCTCTGCTTGCGGTATTGAGAGAGGAGACTGCGTTTACCCTGACCTTTACTCGTAATGGTGAGCACTGAGAGCTCTTCTTCACGTGCTGGGTCAAAGGTGATGCAGCCAACGACTTCATCACCATCTATTTTCAGTCTAATACCACGAACACCAGCGGTTCCTCGACCCATCTGACGAGCATCATTCTCATCGAAACGAATCACTTGACACTTCCTAGTAGCGAGCATGACATGGGCATCTCCACTAGTGAGCCTCACCGAGATGAGCTTGTCACCATCGTTAAGTTTAATCGCTCGGATCCCCGAAGAGCGGATCTTACTGTAGGCCATGAGGTCTGTTTTCTTGACTCGACCCTTGGCGGTTACGAATAAGATATTATGCCCCTCAGTATACTCTTTGACGGGAAGTACCATCGCCAGTCGCTCATCGGACTCTATGGGGATGCAGTTATTAAGAGGCTTACCTCTTGCTTGTCGACTACCTGCAGGGAGGTTGTATACCTTTTCGCGGAACACTCTGCCTTGATCGGTGAAGAAGAGCATCTCGCTGTGAGAAGAGGCTACGAAGAGGTGTTCAACATAATCGTTGTCCTTCGTCTTCATACCTGACTTTCCCTTACCTCCACGATTCTGAGTGTTATACTCATCGAGGAGGACTCGCTTGATGTAACCGCCATGAGAGACGGTAACCACCATGTCTTCAAGCGGGATGAGATCCTCTAAGTCGAGGGTCGCTGCATCAGCGACAATCTCAGTTCGTCTCTCATCACCATATTGATCTTTAACGAGGACAAGCTCTTCACGAATGAGTGCTCGAAGTGCTTCAGGAACTTCGATGAGATGGTTAAGTCGAGCGATCTCTTCTCGGAGACCTGCGAGCTCTTCTTCGATCTCGGTGCGCTCCATCGCGGTGAGTCTTCGGAGGCGCATATCTAGAATCGCCTTAGCCTGCTCATCAGAGAGGCTAAATCGACCCATCAATGCACCCTTAGCCTCGTCGGCGGTGGGGCTCTGTCGAATCACGCTGATCACTTCATCGATGTGACCGAGAGCGATTTCAAAGCCCTCTAAGAGGTGGGCTCTCGATTGAGCCTTCTTGAGCTCATAACGACAACGTCTAAGGGTGACATCGCGACGGTGATCGAGGAAGTGGCCCAAGATCTCTTTGAAGCCTAGTATACGAGGCTCCCCTTGTACGATCGCTAAGGTATTAATGCCAAAGCTCGACTGGAGTGCGGTCATCTTAAAGAGGGTGTTAAGGACAACTGTCGCTTGAGCGTCACGCTTGAGCTCAATATACATTCGCATCCCTTGCCTATCGCTCTCATCGCGAAGGTCTCTAATCCCCTCTAGACGCTTATCACGCACCAACGACGCGATTTTCTCTAGGAGCTTCGCTTTGTTGACTTGATAAGGAAGCTCAGTGACAATGATGGACTCATTCCCCTTTGCATCCTCTTCAAAATGGGTCTTAGCGCGCAATCGTATAACGCCACGACCTGTATTGTAGGCATCAATGATCCCTTGTCGACCATAGATGATACCGCCCGTAGGGAAATCAGGGCCAGGGACGAGCTGCATTAGCTCTACCAAGCTGAGCGCAGGGTTATCGAGTACAGCGATACAGGCATCGACGGTTTCAGTGATATTGTGGGGAGGTATGTTTGTCGCCATACCAACCGCGATCCCTGATGCGCCATTAATAAGGAGGTGAGGGATCTTGGTAGGGAGTACGAGTGGCTCTTTACCTGATTCATCGTAAGTGGGTCCGAATTCAACGGTATCTTTGTCTAAATCAGTGAGTAACTCATGGGCGATTCGGGCCATGCGGACCTCGGTGTAGCGCATCGCCGCTGCCGGGTCGCCGTCTACCGAACCAAAGTTACCTTGTCCATCTACTAAAGGGTATCGCATGGAGAAAGTTTGAGCCATACGGACAACGGTGTCGTAGACAGCTTGGTCACCGTGTGGGTGATACTTACCGATACAGTCCCCCACGATACGAGCTGATTTTTTGTAAGAGCTGTTCCAGTTGTTTTTCAACTCATGCATCGTGTAGAGAGCTCTCCGATGCACTGGTTTTAATCCATCTCTAACATCGGGGAGCGCACGACCAATGATCACTGACATTGCATAGTCAAGATAAGAGGTTCGCATCTCCTGCTCAAGTTGGATAGGGGGATAGCTTGTTGTATGGTCTTCCATTCTAGGCTCCACGCATAGATTCTATTAAGGGTGTGGAAAGATACGACCATTAGGGTCATGAGTCAATGATGCTTGATGGTCTCTCACTCATTTTAACGATTTAAGTCGGTAAAAAGTGACTTGTTCAATGATTTCTAGTTAAGCAACTTCACGTCTTCGCTCACATTTAGAATGACCCCTGACAATCAACCACCAACATATCGCTAAACCAAGAGTGAGCCATTGACTCAAAACAGCGCTCGATAGTGCGATAGAGCGCTTAACCCCTAAAGCAGTAAAGATTAAGGACCACCCTAACTCATGGGTACCCACATTTCCAATGGTAGGAGCGGGAATAACCCCTGCTAAATGGACACCGATACTCCCTACGGCGACTGTTCCCAAAGTGACTTGTGCTCCCGAGAGTTTGAGGATGAGCCAAAACAAATAGGCCTGAGCAGAGAGGATCATGAGGGTAATGAGTGTCCCAAAGAAGGTCTGAGCAGGGCTTGTTTGTCGATCAAGAGAGATCAGACTCTTCGCCTTGATGGAGAGCTCTTCGCGACCCACTAAATGTAAGCCTCGTCCAATGAGCCTAAAACAGAGCCTACTTAAAGGTCGAATGCCCCATAAGAGAACAATACTTATCATCGCTAGGAGCGCCAACCACTCCGATCGGAGCCAAACGAGCTGGTCGTTGTATAGCCCCGAGGGAGGACTGACAAGATCAGAGAGGTAGAGACATATTAAAGTAAAGGGGACAAGACTGGCAGCTTCTAGCCCCCTAAGCCAAAGCATTAACAGCCCCCCCTCAGAGAGCTCAACACCACAATCACGTCTCAGCATTAATGGGAGGCTCAATTCTCCTGTTCGTAGAGGCATAATCCGAGTTAGAGCGTTGTGAGTCGCGCAGATTTTGACCGCACTCGAGAGCTTGAGTATTGGCACAAAAACGGTTAACCTCAGTGATCTCAAGAGTAACACTAGACCCGAGGTGAGAGCTATAAGCGCTAAACGGCGCGGGTGCCAATCTATCTCAGTGATCTCTTGACAGGCAGCGCTGATATCACCGTCGCTCGCTAGTCCATAAATAAGCGCGAATACGGTGATCGAGCCAATCGCTGAGAGCGAGGTCCATGAAGAGACTCTCATCGATGCAAAAGGCAATCTTCAACTCTTGATGATCTGAATCAATGCTTCACCGACAGCTTGGGTATTGAGTGCCCCTTCGGTAGACTGCCCTAAAGAGCGTCTTAAGTCAGCGGTGACCTCACCTTGAGTAAGCACTTGCTGAACACATTGATCCAAGAATAGGGCTGCCTCCTTATGGCCGAGAGCGGTGAGCATCAGAGAGCCGGTGAGGACCATCGCTAGTGGATTCGCTACACCCTGCCCAGCGATATCTGGTGCGCTTCCATGAACAGGCTCGAAGAGGCTGACTCGGCCGGGATGGAGATTAGCGCTCGCAGCGAGTCCCAACCCCCCAACGAGCTCAGCGCCTAGGTCACTGAGGATATCACCAAACATGTTTGAGGTGACAATTACATCAAAATCTTGAGGCGCTCGCACCATTTCCATGGCCATCACATCCGCATAGAGATGTCGGGTTTGGATCTCTGGGTATTCTGAGCTTACTTCCTTAAACACTCTTTGCCATAGACCGTGGGCATAGCTGAGAACATTAGCTTTGTCGCTCATACACACTCTAGGTTTGTGGTGTGACTTGGCCCATTCGAAAGCGGCACGAATGATTCGCTCTACCCCTCGGCGGGTATTGACCATCTCGTTAATCGCGATCTCATCAGGGGTTCCTTTCTTGAAGTTCCCCCCCATTCCCACGTACAGACCCTCGGTGTTTTCTCGAAATATTACAAATTCGAGATCCTTCATCCCTCTCCGCTTAAGAGGGGTCATCTCGGGATGCATCAATGTGATCGGTCGCAGGTTAACAAAGAGGTCAAGTTTAAATCTGAGACCGAGTAAGATGTCTTTAGCGTGCTTCATATCAGGAACTCTAGGATCACCCATCGCGCCAAAATAAATCGCATCACACTCGTTCTTAAGATAATCAAACATCTCATCGGTGAGGGTCTCACCGGTCTCCAAATAGTGAGAAGCACCTAAGGGGAGCCAATCGAAGTCTAGCTTAAAACCAAAACGCTCACTGATCGCTCGTAAGACGTTCACTCCGACCTCTGCTACTTCTACTCCAATCCCATCACCGGGGATCACCGCGACTCTCTGCGATTGTTGATTCGCAACCATAATCACACTCCATAAATGATAATATAACACACATCGAGCTTCTGCTCTTCGACCGACTTACCCATATAACACCTTATCAATTGCGATCGACTCTATTTATGATGAAGATTCTTTTGGGTACTTGCAATATATAGTCTCACCCACTAGTCTCAATGCCCTATCTCAACAGAAAGAGAGAATCAAATGACCCCAACACCGCTCTTAGATCTGTTTGCAGTAGAGAATCTGCTTAACGATGATCAAAAGATGATCCGCGACTCTGTTCGCTCATTCTCTCGTGAAGTGTACGCCCCCAAAGTTCAAGAATGTTTTCGAGAGGAGAGGTTTCCTAACGAGCTGATCCCTCAAATCGGAGAACTCGGCGTCTTAGGCGCTAATCTCCATGGGTATGGTTGCGCAGGTCTAGACGCCGTCAGCTATGGCTTAATCATGCGTGAGGTAGAATACGTTGACAGCGGTTATCGAAGTTTTGTGAGCGTCCAAGGAGCGCTCTGTATGTATCCCATTTATGCCTTCGGCTCTGAGGAACAGAAACAGCGATATCTACCACGAATGGCTACAGGAGAGCTGATCGGTTGCTTCGGTTTAACCGAGCCTGACAGTGGTAGTGACCCCGGGAGCATGCGAACCTTCGCCAAGAAGGTAGACGGAGGATACATCCTTAATGGAGCTAAGATGTGGATCACTAACGCTCCTCTCGCTGGGGTCGCGATTGTGTGGGCCAAGACCGAAGAAAATAATGCTAAATCAATTCGTGGCTTCCTCGTTGACCGAGAGATGAAGGGATTCTCCACTCCCAAAATGAGTCATAAACTCTCTCTCCGAGCTTCTTTGACGGGTGAGATTGTCCTTGAAGATGTCTTTGTACCAGATGAAAACATCCTCCCTAATGTCTCGGGGCTCAAAGGGCCTTTATCCTGTCTCAACCAAGCCAGGTATGGGATTTCTTGGGGAGTCTTAGGGGCAGCGATGTCTTGTTTTGATACCGCGCTGAGCTATACCCGAGAGCGAGTTCAATTCGATCGACCGATCGCTGGTTTTCAGCTCACTCAGAATAAGCTAGTAGAAATGGCTGCGAGGATCGTACATGGACACTTGCTTTGTCATCACCTCGCCGGTCTCAAAGAGGCAGGCCAGTTGACCCCTATCCAAGTCAGCCTCGCTAAGCGTGAAAACGTAAGAACTGCGCTAGAGATCGCTCGCGAATCACGGAGCATGCTCGGCGGCAACGGAATCATGGATGAATATCCTATCATGAGGCACTCTATGAACTTAGAGAGTGTCTTCACTTATGAAGGCACTCATGAGATCCATACCTTGGCGATTGGCCGAGCGTTGACTGGGCTTAACGCCTTCTCTTCATAGTGGTCAAAGCGCTCCCAAAGGTCTCTCAGATAGACATTTGAGAGTAATCAAGAGTTGCATTCCTCATCCTCCATTCAGAGAATCCACTCAAAAAACGCCCTTAAAGAGCCCACCTCGAGGGCCCACTTAGAGAGCCCACTTAGAGAGCAGATAAGCTGAGTCATAGAGAACAGAGTTATCGTCGGCGAGGTTATTAGAGACATGATAAGAGTTATCAAGATTATGATATTGGTTATGTTCCTCTTTACCTTTGGATGTTGCCGCTCAAGGTTAAAAGCCCCCTGTCAGCAGCCCCCTAGAATCGTTGTCAAACCTCTTCCTAAGCCTGTAAAAAGTGTCCTCACCCTCAGAGGTGGGCAACACCTTGATAACCTACACCCTGCGCTTGTGAAGAGAGCCCGTTTGCTCTATGAGCGAGCACAAGCGCTTGGTATTGAGATCCGCTTCATCTCTGGGTACAGAAAATATAGGGCGAAGAAGCCCAAAAAACCGGGTGGTAGCCTAGCCAGTTGGCATAATTTTGGGGCTGCCTTTGACTTGAATCTCACCCATCGGAAAAGCATGCGTGAGGCGCTCAAAAACCTCAATCATGATGAGAATCAGTGGAACCAACTTGGAAAAATCGCTAAAGAGCTTGGTTTAACTTGGGGTCGACCATGGGGTGATGCTGAGATTTTTCACTTCGAGTGGCACCCTGGCCATCCCGAAGCGCTCCGCGCTCCTGCTTTTCAAAGATTAATCAAAGTTACAGGACCAAAAGTTAAAAATTATCGAAGATCCTGGACGCTTTTCGATGTGGTGGAGATAGAGGATAAATCATGAGTAAGCGTAGGTCAGCGTCAGCATCAGAGTCAGAGTTAGAATCAATCGCTGAGTCTAAGGATCTCTCCCTCGCTCCGAGTCGTCGCTTCGTTGTGAAGACTTCGGTAAGTGTAGTCGCCGCGAGTCTCCTCAGCGCCTGTGATGATGAATCTACACGATCGTTAGATGCTGGTGACGTGGCCGGTGATATGGCCGGTGATATGGCCGGTGATAATGCCGGTGATATGGCCGGTGATATGGCCGGTGATAATGCCGGTGATAATGCCGGTGATAATGCCGGTGATATGGCCGGTGATATGGCCGGTGATAATGCCGGTGATATGGCCGGTGATATGGCCGGTGATAATGCCGGTGATATGGCCGGTGATATGGCCGGTGACATGGCTGATGATGGCCTCCCTGATCCTCTCCCCCCACCAGAGTTGACGCCTGACCCTGAGCCCGTCTCTCTATTTCCCTACAGTGTGGCGAGTGGAGATCCACGACCTGACAGCGTAACGATTTGGACGGCGATCGATCCCGTCCTAGCTACAGAGCGACTCGATGATACTCAGACTCTCTCTCTGTCTTATGAAGTGGCAATGCTGGCAGATGAAATGTTTTCTATGCCGGTAAAAACTGGTTCAGTCATGACTAACGCGGCAGCAGGCTTCACTGTGAAGGTCCGTGTTACCGAACTGCTCAACGACACTCGTTACCGATATCGCTTCTCCTACCAAGACTCGAATGGCGAGGTGACCCATACTCACATAGGATTCACACGCACAGCGCCCAATGATGCCGAGGAGATCCGATTTGCCATCTGCTCATGCGCAAACTTCTCGAGCGGATACTTTCATACCTATCGCTATATCGCTTTGAATGAAGATTTACATGCCGTACTTCATCTCGGTGACTATATCTATGAGTCTCCTTCATTGGGAGATGAAGAAGGTCGCCAGCTCCAAAACCCTGTAGAGGCTGATGACCTAGAAGGATACCGAGGGAGATACGCCGAGTATCGACTTGATGCTGATCTTCAGGCAATGCACAGAGCCCATCCAATGATCGCGGTATGGGACGACCATGAATTTGATAACAATGCCTATTCAAGTGGCTCGAGTAATACCACAACAGAAGATTGGCCTCGTCGAAGCGCAGAGGCGAAACAAGCATATCATGAATGGCTCCCTACTGAGATCACTTCCGCAGACCCCCTTTATCGGCGCTTCAACTTTGGGGGGCTCGTAGATCTGTTCATGCTTGATACTCGAGTCGAAGGCCGCTCTCAACAGCTTGTCCGTAGGGACTTCAATCAACGATTTGACACAGAGCGAAAGCTCTTAGGAGACGATCAGGAGACATGGTTGCATGAAGGCTTGAGTAATAGTGAAGCGACGTGGAAACTACTCGGTCAACAAGTCATGATGAGTCCTCTTCAGGTGAGGGGAGCGCTAGAAGAAGAGCGAGATACCGCTATTTTACTCAATCCAGACCAATGGGATGGCTATGTCGCTGATCGAGAACGCCTCTACCAACATATTAAGACCGAGGAGGTGAGCGGAGTCGTGGTATTGACAGGCGATATTCACACTTCATGGGCGAGTGAGCTGAGTCTTAATCCCAATGACCCTAGATTCTATGTCCCCGCCGCGCCTCCCGAAGGAGATGATCCCGCTGACCCTAAAGGAGCGCTGGCTATAGAGCTCATCACTCCCGGCGTCACTTCAAGAGCCTTCGCGGCCATCAATGAGTCGATCATCAATGCTCTCAACGCAGCGAATCCTCAGTTCAAATGGTATGAGCTCACCAAGAAAGGCTTCATCTTTCTCTCGATCAGCGCCGAACAGCTCTCGGCGACGTGGTCATTGGTGGAGAGCGTTGATTCGGAGGATCTTCCCGGGTTGATCCTCGCGAAAAGCCTAAGATGCCTCCCTGCTCCCCCCGGTTTAATGCGCCTCTCTTCATTGCCATCACTTTAATCGTTGATTGGTCGCTTTGATTATAAGAAGATGGGCACCATGCATGTGATCATCGCTAGACGTTTAACGATGACAAACTATATTGCTAGAGGATTCATTCACTAAAATGAAGCGTTCAAACAAGCTCTGTTTTTTTTGGATCATAGCTGCTCTTTTAAGTGCCTCAGCCTGTATAAATGAGGCTTCAGCGAGATGGCTGTGGGTAAAGGGTGATCATAAGGGGCAAGGATGCTCTGAGCTCCGTCGCTCTTTAGAGGCTCAACTCTCATCTTTTATCAGCGAACTAACGCAAAATCGTATCACCTTTGATGGGCAGCTCCTCACGTGTGACAGCGACCGATGCGCCCGAGCCCGATTACTCAATGGTGGAGGGGTCGCCGCTCTCTTTGGTCAGAGCAAATGTATTAATCAACAGCTCATTTATGAAGTTCACCTCGTCACCATCGAAGGCAAGGCTCTTGTTTATCTAACCACTTTAAAGCCAACGATGACTGAGCAGGACATCTCACTGAAGGTCATGAAGCTCAGTGAGCAGATCACTAAAGGCCCGAGGGCTCCCCGCCTTGAAGACACGATGCAAAAGACAAACGTCTGGGATATCTCTATCGGTTGGAGTCTCCCCAATGTAGCGGCATACATTGATGGAGGTGGATCCATTATAAAATTGAGCTACATTCAGAGATCTACCGCACTCTCGAAGCTATCTATGCGCTATGATCTCAGCTACACTTCAACCTCAACAGAAGAGTTAATTCGAGTATTATCTCGTGGAGAAGTCGGCGCTTTGTATTCTCCGACATCGAGAGGTTTCTCTCCATGGTTGGGGGCAGGGTTAAGTATCGGTTATCTGCAGCGACGACTCGCGACTCGGACTCCGATCAGTCTCCTTAAGACCCCTGCCGAAGATGAACGGAGTGACCTCAACGCTACGGTCCTGACGCTGAAAGATCACACTTCATCTGTCAATCTGAGCGGATGGGTGGAGTCAGGGGTTATCCTTACCCAAGGGAGTCTACAGCCCTCGATATCTACTCGGTTTCACTTTTTAAACATCGGGGAAGGCTCTGCAGCAGAAGTGAACATTTTATTCGGGCTGAGGTGGCTATGAGACCCCTAAATACACAATGTCACCATTCCTTCATACCTCGCTTTACTAGGTATAAAATGCTCGTCTGCTTCTGTCTTTCAATGCATTTACTGTCCTCCTCATGTGGAGAGCTCACTGAGCTAAACATCGAAACAGCGTGTATAGAGTCTCCAATCGAGACTCTCGATGAAGACTTGAGAGAGATTCAATCAGGAGATCAGATCGCCGGATATTGGCATCTACATGTCGACCAAATCGACGCGATTTGCAGCGAGAACCAAGACCGCGAGAGTCAACAGAGTATCGTCGCCATTGACTCCGCGTTGATCATCATCGAGACCTATGATGATTCTATTTGGTTAGCAATGGGAAAAGAGCCCTCAAGAAAATCTGGGACATGGAGAGTCGGAGAGCTGCTCTCCATATCCTTCCCTATTGACTTTAACAGCGATCGTTCACTAGAGCTTGAACCCGCCAATCGACTCACACTCTCGGTCATCGATCTCATCTCTAACGACGAACCCAAACAGATGACGGGGCGAATGATCCTCACCAATGGTGATGATGAAACGCCCACTTATATTGGCCAGTTCACTCTCACGGGGCTCAGTGGTGAGAACCAATAAGTATGTATCTTTAGGTCAGGAATACTGATGTTAAAAGCCAACATGACGAGATCTCTGAGCTTGACTAGATCCTTGTTGGTGACTTTGGCAATAACCTTGATCAGTTTGATCGGGGCTATCGCTTGGTCGACGCCGGTCGACCCTTTCAATTTAAACGCCGTCATCACAATTGAAGACGCTCGTTTATTGAGCGCCCAAGGAGGATCGAGACCGAGCAGTGAACAACGAGCAGTGATCGCCCTGCCACTCACCCTAGAGTTAGATGATTTAGTGGACTCACCTCTCGGTCAGATCAACATTTTAGGGCTATTTATCAAAGAGGACTCCACGCTGATGAGTGGGCGTTCAATGATCGACGATGCTCATGGGTACAGTAACTTGAGAGCTGAAGATCGCGCACAGCTTTTTGAGCTATATTGGACAAAGAGTTATAAGAGCAGCACTCTCCGAATCGGTAAACTTGACGCCAATGATCACTTCGCGGTGAGCGAGCATGAAGCACAGCTCATCAATGGCGCGGCGGGTTTCAGCCCAAGTATATTAGGTATGCCTAGCTATCCTGACTCCGCATGGAGTGCCCAACTGGCTCATACCGTTGGACAATATGATCTCAGCGTGGGCATATTCGATGGCGGCTCTACCACGCTAAGCGCTACTCCTACAGGATCTAGACTTTCTTGGAGCCCCTCAGCGAAGAGAGGAGAGCTGTTTTATATCGCTCAAGTGACCGCTCACCTTGGGGTTCAAGATCCACCTGCTCATCAACAGCTACGAGCCGCGACCAAAAACGAAGTGAACTCCTTTCAGCAAGATCGGGGTTTTGTAGGCAGGTCTCGGATTCACCTCACGATGGGCGGATGGTCACATCAGGGTGAGGTGGCTATTGTAGAAGATCAGTCAGTCCCTAGCTATGGTCTCTATCTCACAAGCGATGTAGAGCTGATGAAGACCTCTAGAGGAGGAGAAGTCGGCTTAGGGGCTCAAGCCGCATGGACACCCCACGTCGCTCCACTTCACTTAAGTCTCGCCTTTACTTGGAGTGAGGTGACTCCACCGGTGGGCTGGTCCAAGCGAGGGCTCTTACTTTCTCTTGGTTTGTCATATTTAAAACTTGATCAGCCTCATCAAGAGTATGGACACGTCACCGACAGCTCTGAATCTCTCGTTGAGCTCACCGCGACTTTACCTCTGAGCTCCTCACTTCACTTCAGCGCGAGCTGGATAAGTCTTGGAGGGGACGCTCATAACCCGACGGGAGCTCAACTGTTAGTCACTCGTCTCACTATAGGTGCGATTTAATCTTCTTAAAGAGACTTACAATAGAGTGCTGCTTAGCAGAGTGTAGTTCACCCAATAGCTCACTGCCTTATCTGAGGGTGTCATCATGCGAAAGAAGATCCTTCTTACCTAAGAAGCCTCCGCACCTAATGAGATAATACGATCTCCTGCCCGACGGGCGCCGGAGATATTACGTGATGCTGGCCCCAACTCTAGCTCAGCGAGTGGACCGGTCACAAAGACTCGAGGGTGCCAACGAAGCGCTTTATCAACGACTGGATAGCCGCACTTAGCTCGTGGCAATGACGCTGATTGGCTCAATTGATCAACGAGCTCTCCCCCAGGGCATTCACTACAGAAACCGGTGGCGAGGAGAACTCGATTGACGTCAATGACTGATCCAGAAGAGAGTAATAGCCTGAGTACATCACTACGCTCACTCACCCCTAAAACCTCTCCATCATGCCACTGTAATTTACCTGCAATGATAGACTTATTGATTTTTATCCAAACTTCTCGGGGTATTGAGCCCTTATGCCTCGCCTCCGTGATAAGACCCCGTCTACGTTCTAGATCTTGTTCACGACTGAAGTTCGTCATGTTTTTAGGACCTAACCAACCTGGATCACTATCAAACTGATGTTCTCGTAATGGATGAGGAGATATCATATGCACATGCTGTCCCTCATTGATTAATCGCAGCGCAACTTGTGCTGCTGAGATCCCACCACCAACGACAACAACTGTTTCACGAGATGGTGGCCATCCCTCAAACCCAGGGTCAAAAATATGATGAATGTAGGGTGAGTTTGGAGAGGCCCAGCTAGGCCAATTTGGATGTTCGCTTGAACCTAAAGCTAAAATAACTTTATTCGCTTCAAACTCGCTACCATTTGAGAGACCTACTCTCACTTTATTCTCCCCTATTGAACACTTAATTGCTCTCGCTTGAACATGTAATGTATCGAGATTAAAAGTCTCAATGACTTGATCACAATGTTTATTGAAGAGCTCAAGAGAAGGCCGACTATAAGGGGGGGTAAAGAGGCTTTTTTTTTCTTTTCTTACGCTTTCCGGCAAACCGCTTAAGCGACCAAGGGCTAAGATCAATATGGTGAACAGATGGTGAGCGTAAATAAGTCATTCCCGTCGTCTCCGTACATGTACGCCATCGATCTAATAAGCGACTTCCTGGATCGATTATCCGAAGTCTATCGGGCAGAATATTTAAGTCACCGATTAAACGAGCTGCGATATGAACTCCGTGAATACCACCGCCGATGATTACCCAATTAAGATTCAAGTTTCCTTCTTTCATTTGATCTTTATATGATTGATCACAGTCAAGTCTTCTGTAAATAGAGAGAGTTCTTAGTCAGTTTTGCAGTTAATTGACATTTTCACATGAGTCATGTGCTTATGTATTAGCTGAAAGGCGACATCCTATATCACTTTATTAACATGCTTGATTAGATCTAGTTAGTTATGCGTCACGTTATATTAGAGTTTACAAGTATTTGCTATTTTGAGTTAAAGTGTAAACGCTCAAGACAACCACGTTGAGACTCATCATAATCGAGTTGACTTCGACGCTTGGCCGATACTCAGTGATGCCTCTTTAGCAATCCCTCTATGACGCACGGACTATGAAGGTTCGCTCATTTGGTATTGAGGGAAAGGATTCTTTAGACCCTTCCAGATGTGTTCGCCAGCAGACGCAAGCTCATCATCAAGAAGACAGTCATCAAGTCGCTCCCGAAGCCCTGCCTCATCAAGCCCTTGTCCGATAAATACTAGCTGCTGCAAACGGTCACCATATATTGGGTCCCAATCTGGCTGTTCATCAGGGCGCTCACCCGGAGGTTGTTCCCATTGCTCACTTGGAAGCGCTGCCCACCACATACCTACCGGTTTTAAGTCACTGATCCCTCCTGCCTGCGCCCATTCATAGGCTACATTATGATCAGCTGCTACCCAGAAAAATCCTTTTGATCGGAGAACTCCTCTCCAGTTCTCAATATGATGAATAAAAGCCCAAAACTTCTCGGCGTCAAAGGGTCGTGATGTCTTATATGTGAAACTTGAGATGCCATATTCTTCTGTTTCCGGAATATGCTCACCCTGCAGCTCGCGAATCCATCCTGCTGAATTAGCTGCTTCTTCATAATCAAAAAGGCCCGTATCAAAGACATACTCAAGCGGCACTTGACCACGAGTCGTCATGAGGATCTTCGCTCCTGGATTAAGGGCCTTAATGATCGCTTTTACTTCCAAGCCTTGATCTTCTGTGACGAGATCAAGTTTATTTAAGATAATCACGTTCGCGAATTCGATTTGATCAATGAGGAGGTCTGTGACCGTTCGTAAGTCGTCTTCACCCATCGACTCTCCACGA
This sequence comes from uncultured bacterium, assembly GCA_943788935.1. Lineage (GTDB taxonomy): Bacteria > Myxococcota_A > Bradymonadia > UBA7976 > VGTA01 > CAKZRU01. The sequence continues at coordinate 407,394 of CALSSE010000010.1, forward strand.
TCTCGTAACGCTTCCGCTTCACTGTAATCATAAAGAAAATTCGCCGCATCTACGACGGTGATCATAGTATCTAGTCGAGACACGTGATGAAGACTGACTCCATTTTCATCCTCAAAAGTGAAAGTTTGAGCGACAGGGATAGGCTCTGAAATTCCTGTAGACTCGATGAGTAAATAATCAAATCGACCTTCTTGAGCGAGCCTTGAGACCTCTATGAGTAAGTCATCACGGAGAGTACAGCAAATACAACCATTAGACATCTCGACGAGCTTCTCATCCGTCCTGCTCAGCTCTGCCCCCCCTCGCTCAATGAGGGCGGCGTCAATATTTACCTCGCTCATATCATTGACGATTACTGCTACTCTTCGCCCCTCCCTATTATTAAGTACCTGGTTAAGCATCGTGGTTTTCCCTGCGCCGAGAAATCCTGATAATACAGTCACGGGGAGACGAGGAGTGTTTAACTGTTTCTGTTGATCAAGAGTCATAATCGTTCTCGCTGGGTGCCTAGTTTGAATCCGAAAGTGTCATTGCTAGTCAATGGGGTCAGTCAATGGGTCAGTCAGTAAACATATCTGTGAACCGACCTATCAGTGAGCGCGCCTAATCATATAAGTCTATAAGTCGAATGATACTTTTGCCTCATAAGTATACGTTGAAAGTGACTTGCTATATCGGGTCATGCAAGTGACTTGCAACAACTGTTACTGCAAGCGGCTTGCATAAGCAAGTTTTTTTATCTGAGAGATTTAATCAGCATAGACATCTTAATGAATTGTTGCGCAGCTCCCTCTCTATCTTGTCGATCTATCTTGTCGATCTATCTTGTCGATCTGAACTTGATCTCATAAGGGTTACCGACGCCATACACTCTTTAAAGCGCTAATTCCATAAAGCGATCCACTCGTTGGTTAGTAGTCTCAAAAGCAAGTCTGACGTTCACAGTCTGGAGTGAACATGTGTTTACAGAAGAGCTTCTATTTATAGATATATGCCTCTCTTCTATTTTCTCTGGCACAAGTCATGGTTAAATCAAAACTCATTATTTACGGGTATATAGATGGAGATATTTCTCTATTTCTTACTCGATCTACCACTTGGCATTAACTTCGCTATTCCACTGTGACGTCATCATCTAGGTGACGGTAAATATGACAATCATCCTTATTTATAACAGAAAGTGGCATCACTAATGAGCACAAGTAAAACACAGAAGAATCATTATTCTAGCAACCATCCTATTTTCGTTAACAGCGTCAGTCATCGGATCAGCGCTTTGGCCAAGAGAGCGGCGATCGGGGCCACTCTACTCTCCAGCTTATCCCTCTCTACCGCTTGTAGCTATGAAGAGACAATGAGTGATGGCGATTACTATGAGACCGGAGCGGTAGCTGACCGCACTGATTATCAAGGCGAGAGCGCTGATATCAGCGCTATGGAGAATAATGCGCCCATTATTGATCAAGCCGAAATCAGTTACAACGCAGAGGAGGAGGCGAGTTTAGATAACCAGCTCACTTTCTCCGTTGATGTCGATACTGCCTCTTATACGATCGCTCGAAATCACCTTGAGAATGGACGACTGCCTGCAAAGGAGCTGATCAGAGTAGAAGAGTTCATCAATTTCTTTGATTATCAAGATGAAGCACCCACCGACTTGGATGAGAGCCCGTTTGCTGTTCATCTCGACGCGGCCAACGCACCTTTTGGTGAGAATAAGACCCTGCTTCGTATTGGACTTAAAGGCTATGAGGTCCCTAATTCAGAGAGGCCTGCGACCAATCTCGTCTTCTTGATCGACACCTCAGGCTCGATGGGTTCTAGTATTGATTTAGTTCGTCAATCGCTCGGTCTCCTATTAGATAATCTTAACGACACTGACACGATCGCTTTGGTCACTTATGCTGGTAGTAGCGGTGTCGCTCTCCCGCCAACTCCTGTGACCCAACGAAGTCAGATTTTAGAGGCTATGAACGAGCTTAGCACCGGTGGAGGGACTAACGGCGCTTCAGGTATTATTACCGCCTACGAGCTCGCTGAAGACGCTTTTAAAGATAGCGGTCTTAACCGAGTAGTCCTGTGTACTGATGGAGACTTTAATGTTGGTGTCAGAGGTGAAGAGCTCTACAGTTTAATCGAAGAGAAGCGTGAAGGAGGAGTCACTCTCTCCGTACTCGGCTTTGGCGGAAGATATAATGATGCTCAGATGGAGCAACTCGCCGATCGCGGAAATGGAAATTACAGCTTCATCGACTCCCTACGTGAAGCCCAGCGAGCTCTCGTAGATCGTTTGACGGCGACGCTTATGGTGATCGCAAAGGACGTTAAAGTGCAGCTCGAAGTCAACCCGACTTTAGTCAAGACTTACCGTCTCCTCGGCTATGAGAATCGGGCGATCGCTGATGATGACTTTCGCAATGACAGCGTTGATGCTGGTGAAATCGGCGCAGGTCATACGGTCACTGCTTTGGTAGAGATCGAGCTCTATGAGGAGAGTGAGCGACCCACTCTCCAAGAGCTTAATATTACTCTAGCGACCGAGACCGAGACCGAGACCGAGACCGAGACCGAGACCGAGACCGAGACCGAGACCGAGACCGAGACTGCTCTACACATCGATCCCATCTTCGGTGACGAAGACGCTCCCCTAGCGCTCCTACGCCTTCGAAACAAGAGCCCGGAAGCAGGCGCTGAAGATCCCGCTGTTGAGCAAGTCCATCAGATCTTTGTTGAAGACATCAGCGCTGATCCTAAGCAATCTTCAAAGCAGCTTATGTTTGCCGCTGCGGTCGCTGAGTTCGCCGAGATCCTCCGCGATAGTCCTTATGTAGAGGCCGCTGATTTTGAGAAGATCATTGAGCTCGCTGAGGCGGGCAAGGTGGAAGGAGATGAATGGATGGAGGAGTTCATCGAGCTAGTGAGCGTCGCCCAGGGTCTCTTCAACCGCTAAGTCACTCATGATCCTCGATATGTCGAGTAACCAAAGGGACTCAGCAAAAGAGGAATATGATAATGCTCATCGACGCGCTTAACCTCAAAGGTGATCAGCGCCTCGGGGTAGAAACCATCAACATCTAAGGCTTGGTGATAAGCGCCGGTGTCAAATCGCATTTGATAGGTCCCAGGCGACAGCTCTCCGGGGTTTAGCAGATCGGTGATTCGACCATCAGCATTGGTAATCCCTGCGGCGAGCTCTACCCAACCTGACGTCTCCCTACGAGAGAGACTAATGGGGAGGTTAGAGGCAGGACAGCCTAAACGAGTATCGAGGGCATGAGTAGTGATAGGGCTCATATCAATTTCTCCAAACGAAGGTGGGTTATTTTGGCTTGCTCAGTAGCGGCGATCATCAGCTCATCTGAAGGCTTATTGAGGAGACGAGCTTCAGTGAGTCATCTCGCGTCAGTGAGTCAGCGACTCTGCTGATGATCTAGTTCCACTAGAGTTATATAGATTGTGGACGAGCAGATGACTATGGAGTGGGAGTAGACTCAGCGTCGAGGAGCGCTCCATCGACGATCCATTGACCGAGCTTGGTTCGCTCGTCATCGGTCATATTAGTTTGATTAGCGAGGGGCATAACCTTGGAGTGAACCGCTTGGGCCATGATATTCGCTGCCTGAGCCTTCACTGCGCTTGGGATCGTTAGATTAAGACCTTTAGGCGGAGTCGGCATTGGCCATAATGGATTATTAGGTGGCTCAGCATGGCAAGAGACACAATGCTTCTCGATAATCGGAGCGATATCACTGTATACGAGAGGTGCTCGACCGCTCTCTTCAGCGCTTAGAGAGGGTTGAATGGGGACTGGTTTACTGACAAAGGCTAGGCAGATCATCGCCAGCGCTGCTGCTGGCAAAATCCATACCTTGTGCTCTCCCTGATGCTTCAAGTTAAAGTAGTGTCGGGCACCAGCGCCGATGAGAGAGAGCGCAGCTAAAATCGCCCAATTCCATTCATGGCCGTAAGTGCTCATCGAGAAGTGGTTACTGATCATAATGAACAGCACCGGGAGCGTGAAATAATTATTGTGCAAAGAGCGCTGGGCGCCCATTGCGCCGAGGGAAACATCAGGCTCTTGTCCTGCGCTCATCGCGTCGACCATTTTGCGCTGATTAGGGATGATCACAAAGAAGACATTTGCAGCCATCATCGTCCCGATCATGGCTCCAACGTGGATATAAGCGGCGCGCGGCCGCGAATACCTGAGTTAAACCATAAGCGATCGCTGTCATCAGAGTGAACCCAACCGCTGCAAAGGCGCCAGGTTTTTGGCCTAGCGGCGATTTGCAGAGCAGGTCATAGACCACCCAGCCGACGACTAGACAAGAGACGCTGAGAGCGATGGGTTGCCAGACGCTCGGCCACTCCATCACACTAGGGTCGATCAAGAAGGCCTTAGCGCCCCAATAATAAACTATGCTAAGGAGGCTTACTCCCGTCAACCACGTGAAATAGGCTTCATATTTAAACCAATGAAGAGTCTCAGGGAGCTTTTGAGGAGCGCCTGCATACTTGCTTACTTGATAGAAGTGCCCTCCGTGAACAGCGAAGAGCTCGCCATTAATCCCCTCAGCTCTACGATCTTCCCGATCGGGAGGCCGAAGGTTATGATTCAGCCAATTAAAATAAAATGAGGTGCCAATCCAGGCCGCTCCAGTGATGAGGTGTAACCAACGAAACAATAGGTTCAACCACTCAGCAATATAACTTTCCATCTCTTTACTCCTAAAGTCAGTTAATCACCCTAGAGGGTTGATCAGAGCGCTGTCAAGTTTACCAAAGAGATTGAAGCTAGACACAGAGAGTAGAGCTAGACGCAAAGATTTAGAGCGCTAGGGCAGCGCGTAGCCCTTCGGAGATTGCCCGTTTTGCGTCAACCTCTCCCGCTTTTAGTGCGCCGCCAACGACCGTATAATTTAGACCTTCCGTCTCAAGAGAATCAGCAAGTGACCGATTTGAGACCTGACCAGCGCAGATTACCACATGATCAACCTCCAAAACCTGAGCCTCCCCCTTGACTGAGATATGAAGGCCATCTTCTGCGAGCCGATCATAGCTCACCTCTCCGATCATCTTCACTCTCCCCATCTTTAGCTGAGCGCGATGTACCCAACCGGTGGTCTTCCCTAACTTAGCACCGAGCTTCCCCTCGGAGCGCTGTAGGAGATAGAGCTGTCGTATAGGTTTGGGTGGCATTGGAGTCTTTAAACCTCCTCGCTCTGCATAAGAGAGATCAACACCCCATGAGTCTAAATAACGCTCTAGATCATCATGAGGCTCATCGTCACTTGAGTGTAATAAGAGTTCAGCGACATCAAACCCGATCCCACCGGCACCGATAATGGCAACTCTCTCTCCGATCCGTGATGGATCTCTAATCGCGTCCGCATAACCAATAACCCGCTTATCTTCCTCAAAGCCCTCAAGAGATAGCTCTCGAGGGCTGACACCGCTAGCGAGGATAATATGATCATAGCCCTTAGCGCTAAGCTCTTTAGCGGTAGCGGTGCTCGAGAGCTTTAAGGTGACATTTAATCTTGAGAGCTCTCCGCGATAATACCGTAAAGTCTCCGCAAACTCCTCTTTACCGGGAATCTGCATCGCTAGGTTAAATTGTCCCCCTAAACGCTCTGACCGCTCATATAATGTGACCTGATGACCTCTCTCTGCAGCAGAGACCGCCGCGCTTAATCCAGCGGGCCCTCCACCGACGACCGCCACTCTCTTACTCACCTCAGCCTTCTCTGCCATAGGCGGCAACTCATACTCATGGCACGCCCTCGGGTTTACGAGACAGCTCGCCCGCTTATTTTGGAACACATGATCGAGACATGCTTGATTACAAGCGATACAGGTGTTGATCTCTTCTGGTCGTTCCTCTTTGGCTTTCTGCATGAATAGAGCATCAGCGAGGAAGGGACGCGCCATCGAGACTAAGTCAGCTGCGCCTTCGGTGAGGACTGACTCAGCGACCTCAGGCGTATTAATTCGGTTAGAGGTGATCAGCGGCACGTTCACCTCACCCATGAGGCGCTTGGTGACCCAACGATATCCACCTCGAGGAACCAAGGTGGCGATTGTAGGGACTCTCGCCTCATGCCAACCAATCCCGGTGTTAAGAATATTGACTCCCTCCGCTTCCAAGGCCTTTGCGAGGAGGACGACTTCCTCCCATGTGCTGCCCTCCTCGACCAAGTCAAGCATAGAGAGCCGATATATAATAATAAACTCTTTACCTACCTTAGCTCTAATGGCCTTAACAATCTCTAGAGGGAAACGGATCCGATTCTCATAGCTCCCCCCCCACTCATCACGACGCTGATTGGTTCGAGAGACTATAAATTGATTAATCAAATAGCCTTCAGAGCCCATCACCTCCACTCCATCATAGCCTGATTCTTGAGCTAGGGCAGCGCAACGGGCAAAGTGCTCAATAGTGGTCTTGACCTGTCGTCCAGAGAGCGCTTTGGGCTTAAAGGGAGAGATCGGCGATTTTATCGCTGAGGCCGAGACACAGAAGGGATGATACCCGTATCGACCGGCGTGCAGAATTTGGAGACAGATCTTGGCGTCATGTCGATGAACCTCATCGGTGACGATTCTATGTTGTTTAGTCTGTGATCGCTTAGTGAGTCTCATCCCTAATGGCTTGAGCCACCCCTTGATATTAGGAGAGACACCACCGGTGACCATTAAGGCACAGCCACCTTCAGCTCGAGCGCCAAAATAAGCGGCGAGCTTCTCGAACCCCTGTCTCTCTTCCTCAAGACCCACATGCATAGAGCCCATGATCGCCCGGTTCTTGATCTTAGTGAAGCCTAAGTCGAGTGGGGTGAATAGATGCGGGTAGAGGGGGTGACTGCTCTTTAGACTGACATCGTTCATGGACTCTCACCTGAAGAATATTTGTTAATGATATTAAATGAGGGGTATATGCTGCTGTGCTGTGCTGATCTCAGTCTGGTTCCTGCTCTTCCTTAACGATCTCCAAGGCCTTCTCTAGCAGCGCCCACTCCTCATCTTCCAACGATGAGTAAATATGCTTAACGAGCCGTTGACGAGCGGCACTTCGCTTCATTCTCCTCATCTTATCGATAAAGTCTGTGAGACGCTCAAGGGCAAGAGTGAGGTCAAGTATCCTCTCTTGATTTTCCGATTCCTCAGCAGACTCTTGAGAGGCTGAGGTCATCTGTTGATGGGCGCTAGTGAGCGAGAGCTCGTAAAGCTCATCGTTTAGCGCTCCCGCTTGCCGTAACAGCTCTCGTCGCTCATCGATGTGCGCTCTCTTTTCACTACGCTTAGAGGTACGAGAGATCCCATCCCATTCGTTAACCTCATGCCCTAAAGGAGATCCCGTACTAGGATCACTGCTCCATACAACCCCTCGACGTTTATTTTTTTTACCCATCTCTTAACTCCCTCTCTCTCTATAGATACCCCAAAGATTAGCGGCGTGATATATATATCATGTTCGCTTAAACAGCTTAAGCTGTTCAAAATGGGATGGGGATGCGTCGGAATGACCTGTAGGTCGCCTCCCAAAAATTAGCTTCTATATTTGACCTTAATCGCTCTGGTTGAGTGCGCTGCGCTAAGCCCTCTTCTTGAGCGCAGCTACCCACTGCAAAAGCGATATCAGCGCTGATCTTTGGTAGATCAGCTAAAGGGGGTAACAGACGGGCAGACTCACCCTTCACTAGAGGAGAGGCGTTGGCGAGTGTATCACAGGCTGCCATCAACATGGCATCGGTGACCCGCTGAGCCCTGGCGGCGACCACTCCTAGTCCCAATCCGGGAAATATATAGCTGTTATTGCATTGAGAAATTACCATGTCCTGTCCATTGATATGGACGGGGTCAAAAGGACTCCCAGTAGCGACGATCGCTGACCCATCGGTCCACTTCAAAACTTGCTCAGGAGTAGCCTCTACTCGGCTCGTCGGGTTACTCAAAGGGAAGATAATAGGTCGATCTGTACCCACTCTCATAGCTGTTATCACCTCTTTGGTGAAGAGTCCCGGCTGACCGGAGGCGCCCACTAGAATCTGTGGTTTAACAGCCTTGATCACTTCAAGTAAGCTAGGGGCTGCTGAGCCTTCAGTAGGAATATCTACCGTCGACTTATGCGCTAAGAGGGTCTGAAAGGGCAAGAGGTCAGGAGTGTTCTCCATCACCAATCCATATCGATCGATCATCCACACTCGATCTCGCGCTTCAGATTCACTGATCCCCTCACGGACCATCCACTTCACCGCTTGCTCAGCGATTCCACAGCCCGCAGAGCCTGCGCCTACAAAAACCACATTAGACTCAGAGAGCTTACGTCCGATACTCCTACTCGCCGCCACCATAGAGGCTACAGTTACCGCTGCTGTGCCTTGAATATCATCATTAAAACAGCAGAGCTCATCTCGATATTTGGCGAGCAGTGGAGTGGCATTTTTTTGAGCAAAATCTTCAAATTGGAGCAGGACGTTAGGCCATCTCCTCTTTACCGCCTCTATGAACATATCAACAAATTCGTCGTATTCCTCACCGCTGATCCGCGGATGTCTCCATCCCATATACATCGGATCATTGAGGAGCTCCTCATTGTTTGTCCCCGCATCTAAAACAACAGGGAGAGTATAGGCAGGACTGATCCCACCACAAGCGGTGTAAAGTGATAGCTTCCCGATGGGGATCCCCATCCCTCCGATCCCTTGATCACCTAAGCCTAAGATCCTCTCCCCATCGGTGACAACGATGACCTTAACTTTTCGTCGAGTAGCGTTTTGGAGCATATCATCGAGTCGATGCCGATTCGGATAAGAGACAAATAAGCCTCTAGACTTTCTATATATCTTTGAAAAGTGTTGGCAAGCATGTCCGACCGTCGGTGTATAAATGAGGGGTAGGATCTCATCTAAGTGATCACGTACGAGCTTGTAAAATAAAGTCTCATTAGCGTCTTGGATATCTCGAAGGAAAATATGCCTCTCGACCATCCCCACGCAGTCCTGTAACTGCTCATATGCTCTCGCCGCTTGCTCATCGATCTCCTCGATCGCTTCTGGTAATAGACCTTCAAGATTAAAGATGAGACGCTCTTCAGATGTGAATGCGCTCCCTTTGTTAAGCAGTGGAGTCTCCAGTAGCAGGGGACCAGCATAGGAGATGTATAAGGGTCTCTCTAGTTTATCTGACATAGAACACTCTCTAAATCGTTGGATACACGGGGATGAGCTTTGGGCGGTCTAGTGGAGATGATGGCCCCCACTCACAAAGGCTTCAGGTGAACATCACCACTATGACCTTGGTGATAACAAGGATTAGACACGATTTATAGACTATAGACGACACAGTCTGAACTTTTTACGAATAAATACTCTGTGTGATGAAGTATTGAGATGAAGAATAGAGAGCCTTAAACTTGCATTGAACATGTAAGTTTTGTTCTGTATAGGAAGTTCACTAAGTTTATTCTTATTAACAGATTGTGTGTACAATCTCTCTACTTAAAGGAGTACTCATGAAGAGTAATCTATCACTCTATTTGATTCTAGGGCTCGCCTTAGGTGCGTTTGGCTGCGAGCCCTCAGATGCTGACTCTAGCGATGATGCCGGCGAGGCAGCTGGCGAGATGGCAGGTGAGGATGCAGGCGAGGATGCAGGTGAGGATGCAGGCGAGGATGCAGGCGAGGATGCAGGCGAGGATGCAGGCGAAGCGGCTGGCGAGGATGCAGGCGAAGCGGCTGGCGAAATGGTTAACACTTCTGGCGACGGAACATGTGATGCCCCTTACGTCTTTGCTGATGCAGGAGAAGGACTCTTTACTGTTGAAGGTATCCTGAGCGGCGACGATAACCAGGGGAGCTGCTCTAGTCCAGATGCAGCGATCGCAGAAGACGCGGTGATCGCCTTCACCGCACCAGAAACTGGTACTTATCGCTTTGATACTACTGAGAACTTCGGTTTAGACACTGTCATATATCTGCAGAGTACCTGCGGTGATATCGATAGTGAGCTTAGCTGTAATGATGACTTTGGCGACTTCAATGAGGGCGAAGTTCAGAGTGAAGTGATCGTGAACCTCGAGGCAGGCCAAGAGCTTTTCCTCGTGGTAGATACATTTGGTTTTGAAGAAGGCGCAGAGAGCGCTGAAGGGAACACATTCTCGGCACGCGCTGAGCTCGTAGAAGCGAACGCTCCTGTATTAGAGAGCGCTGAGGTGGTCTTCAACTCACGTAACTACTTCATCGCTGCCCGAGTAAACGGCACTGACAGCGAAGGTGATGTCGTCACTATCGGTTTCATCCTTACCGTAAACGGTGAAGAGCAAGAGCCGATTGAGGTTCCTTTCTCCGATTTCGGTGAGATCGTTTTTGATGGAGAAGCCTTCGCGGGTAGCGTTCTCGGCGGTCTTGGAGAAGAGTACGTTGGCCTCACCAACGCGAGCGTCTATGTCACCGACGCCTTTGGTCTCACTAGTGAGACCGTAGATGTAGAGGTAGCGGCCCCCGTTGACATCGACGCTGATGGCGATTGTGACCTCCTTGATGGTTTCAGTACTTGTGCTGAAGGTACTCTCTGCATTACTCCTTCTGAGGAAGAGAGCGTTGGTACATGCCAAGTCGTTTTCGCCCCTGTATTGACCGAAGGTATCGCTGCCTATAACTCTACAGCGAACTCTATTGGTTTCACTGTGAGTGGGACGGACGCTACCGCTGAGGGCGTAGACGTCGAGAGCTTGGAGGTTACTTTCCTTGACGCTAATGGCGAAGATATCCTTGGACAGCCCTTTAGCCTCTCTCCTGACATCGAAATCGATGAAGCAGACATGACCCTGTTCTCTGCGACCTTCTCAAGTCTTTGGCTTGATGAAATGGAGATGGCCGAAAATCCAGCGACGGTAGTAATCTTCGCTGTAGATGCCCTTGGTCTTAGCTCTGAGCCTCTGACTCTTGAGGTCGGCTCTCCTGTTATGGCCAATGAGGGTGAGACTTGTGATACGTATGCAGCGCTAGCGACTTGTGGTGAGGGTTTTGTCTGCATTGAGACCTGTACCAGCACTGAAAATGTCGATAATTCATGCCCTGAAGAATGGGCCGTGACTACTATTGAGGCTGACAGCTCAGTGTCGGGCGATAATAGCGCCTCTATGATCACCGCTGATGGAGGTACTTGTGGTGGTGGTGGACTTGCAGATGTATACAGCTTCACCGCAGCGGCAGCAGGGACTTACCACTTCATTGCTAACGGCGCTAGCGCAGAGATAGATATGCTCGTCTATGCACGAAGTTATTGCAGCACCTTTATTCCTGACTTTGAGCTCTCCTGCAATGACGACTACATCGATTACAACAGTGGGCTTGAGTTAGACCTCGCTGAGGGTGAAACCGCATACTTGTTTGTAGACAGTTTCAATGGTTCCTTCCCCGGTGCTTATGAGTTCAGCGCTACGACTGGTGCTCTCCCTGAGGCGCCCGCAGAAGAGTAGGCCATGGATGCTCTCCCACTCAAGACGACATCACCGAACCTGTCTCTCAGAGGAGCACAGCTGAAGCGAGTCGTCGTAAAAATAGGGAGCGCGCTCTTGACCCCTAATGGCCCCCTAGGGCCTGACGCTTTTAATCACCTCGCCCGAGGGGTGATAAGCCTTCGTCAACATGGGGTGCATGTGATCTTAGTCTCTAGTGGCGCGATCGCCCAAGGGAGGATCATCAGACAGCTCGCTGATCCGCCTAAGACTCTCTCCGCCTCTCAAGCTCTCGCCGCACTCGGCCAACCTCAGCTTATGAGCCTATGGGCACAGGCTCTGAACCCTCTCCACATCGCTCAGTTTCTTCTCAGTCAGGCTGACATTGATGATCCTCTGCGTTCATTTAACGCCCAGAGGGCTCTCTATGAGCTAGAGGAAATCGGCGTTGTTCCTATCGGTAATGAGAATGATACAGTCGCCACTGATGAAATTCGAATCGGTGATAATGATTCTTTGGGAGCGCATATCGCCCGGGTCTGTCACGCCGACCTCTTGGTATTGCTCACTCAAGTTGATGGTTTGTATACAAGCAACCCCGAGCGAGATCCAACCGCCCAAAAAATCGAGATCATCAGCGCTGATCAAGATGTAAGTGATCACGCTGGAGAGAGCGCGCGTGATGGTTGGGGCAAGGGAGGGATGGTCACCAAGATACGTGCGGCGGAGATCGCTCGTCGCGCTAACATTCCTACTCTTATTGGACATGGGTCTACTCCGCTATTAGATCTCATCTCTGATCCTCAGCGGGGTTCATTTTTTGAGGTAGAGCATTGTGCCCCTCATCCTCTCTGGCAACGATGGCCGGTTCACGGTGAAGTCCTCATCTCTGAAGAGAGTTTTAACTCATTACGCTATGAGGCCCCATTACTTCTAAACGCGGTATTGCAGGTCAACGGTCACTTTCAGCGAGGCGACCTTATTGAGCTCAGCGTCAGCGGTCATGGATCAACGCAGAGGATCGGCCGTTGTCTCACTGCTTATGGTAGCGCCGAGCTTAAACGATTATCAACCGGAGAGTCGGGACGGTCAGAGAGAGATCTTAAAGCATTGATCGGTGATGGGTACGATGGACCGCTCTGTTATCCACTCGAGTATGTGCTCTATCCTTAATGACTATCTAGCCATTTATCCAATGAGCGCTTGAGCGGCGATATAGATAAAGAGTATCGCGGTACACAGGTGGGTGATCCATCGCTTGTCGCTTAGGGCGGGTAAGAGACCCGCTCTCGACGCCGTAGAGACGACCAAGTGATACCATGATCCATCGATCAGCAGAGGAATGAAGACTGCGATTAAATACCCAAAGTCGCTGAGATGCTCGGGGATCACTTGAGGATAGATGGTTGAGAAGAAGATCATTAACTTGGGGTTAGCGATCGCGATCGATAAACCAGCGAGAGCGGCTTGTTGTGAAGAGCGAAGCTGAGTCGACCCCTCCTCTATCTCTGACTCACTGATCGGTGATGATTGATCACTTCGCCTATTGTTTAGGACTTGTGGATCGCGCCTCTTCTTGATGACATCTAATAAGAGTATAGCGGCGAGATAGAGCAGATATATAGCGGCGATCATCGAGATGTAATCGACCAACCATGAGGCTCGAGTCAACACTGTCTGCCAGATCGCCAGAGATAGCGCAGCCCACAATCCCACGCCCAAAGCGTGAGCCCAAGCGGCCATGATCCCAGCTCTCTCTCCTCTGTCTCCAGCGACATTGAGGATCACCAAGAGACTCGGACCTGGAGAGATCGCACCGAGAGCACAGACTGCGGCGAGGGTGATCATATCAAGCGACTCTCCGCTCAATTGAGAGTCACCCGCGATTGGGTAAGCGCTACTCCCCGATCAGCTCTTTCGCCGCATGAGAGCCCAGCCCTTCCTCCTTGTCCTAGAGAGAGCGTGACTTGACCCCGTCTATTCACTGTGGCGAAAGAAACGCCATAGAAGAGAATTGAGGGACCTCCTCCACCGCCTCCACCACATCCTCCATCTCCTCCACTCCCTCCCGGCCCTCCATCGCCCCCATCTCCTTCTTTATTGGAGGTCGAGGTCGCCCCCGATCCGCCTGAGCCTCCAGCCCCACCGGAGCCTCCTGCACCTCCATCTCCACCGTTTCCTCCTCCGACGGTACTCACCGAGGTGTCACGGAGGGTGATTGAGGCATTGTCGATGACGAAAGCAAAAGAGGCACCTCCACCGACCCCGCCCAATCCACCTTCTCCGCCATCTCCCCCGCCGCCTCCTCCTCCACCGCCACGGCCTGTACCACAGGAAAGACAGCCTCCAAAGGCTGTACAGCTCTCACCTCCGCCGGCCCCTCCTCCTCCGCCACCGCCTCCGATACCGCCCGTCTCCCCCCTAGACCCAATGCTAGGGAGCCAAATTCTCCCGAACCATGAGCCATTGCGACCGCCATGATTACCATTCACCCCTTCACCCCCATGACAGCCAACGCCTCCATTACCACCTGCTCTAGGATCACCATCATTGCACCCCAGACCTGCTGACCCGCTACCCGCTCCACCGACTCCGCCGCACAGAGAACCGTTAGATGCTCCTGCAGTTCCCGTTGCGCCTGCGCGACGCCTCTGTCCATTCGCGCCACTCCCCCCCGCGACTGAACCGGGAACCCCTCCGCTAGATCCACTCGCGTTTTGACCTCTACTCCCAGACGATCCGTCATTTCCGCTTGAGCCGCTTGTTCCATTCCCTCCTCGACCAGCGGAGATACTGCAATCTTCCATATAAAAATGATCAGCGGAGTCATAGATATTCATCGCTCTCGCGGGCTGACTACTGATGACTCGGTCAGTGACCGAGATGTTGAGCTGAGCGAAGGTGGTCTTCTCGGTGAGTCCTCTGATAATAAAGCCTGTTTGATTACTGAAGACCAGGGTCGCTCGCTCCTCTGTCCTCTGGGTGAAGGTCGCATTGTATCCACCATAAAGACCCACATCTTGATCCCAGAGCAGCTGACTAGAGAGCTCATATGATCCCACTGCCACCCATATTTGTGATCGGTTATTAGCGGTCGCGATCTCAAGAGCTTTCGATACACTACGAACGGGTTCTCTGCGGTTCAGACCCGATAAGTCATCAGCGCCCAGAGTTGAGAGGAAAACCGCGTGATCGAGGCTACCGTCTATGCCATCACAATCTTCATCGAGGTTATCTTGATCAGGATGATCATCGTCTCGTACAAAGCGACAAGCATATTCACAACCATCAACTGAGTCTTGGTTGAGATCCACATAGCTGGGAAGACAATCATTTAGCGCGCAGAGACCTGCTCTGCATGCAGGGAGAGCATTAGGATAGGCGCATACTTCTCCACAGACGCCACAGTGATTCACATCAGAGGTGAGATCAAAGCCTTCATCTACCGAGCCATCACAGTCATTATCGAGAGTGTCACAGGTGACCTCTTCAGCCTCATAATCTACTGAATACTCCTCGTAGCTTGGCTCCACCCATCCAGACTCACCAGCGCAATCACTCGTCGCCTCAGCGCAAACCCCCGCTTGTCTGTCGCTGAGAGGTGGTCTGAGCTGCTCATCAACAATCGAATCACAGTCGTTGTCTAAGCCATCACAAGTGAGCTCTCGAGCTTCAAAGAGCTCAACAGGATATTCACATACCCATCGACCCTCAGAGCATCGCTCTTCGGTGACAGAGCAAACCCCCGCTTCAAGGCAATTGAAGAGCTCTGAGGGAGGTACTTGAAGCTCCTCATCTAATGAGCCATCGCAATCATTATCGATCTGATCACAGAGCTCGATCCCCTGAGCGCTGATCGTACAACCATATTCACAGCCATCTACAGGGTCTTGATTGATATCGAAGAAGTTAGGGTCACAGCCTATAAACAAGCAGGTCCCTAACTCACAATTGACTTGAGATTGAGGGAGTAAACAAGAGAGCCCACAAGCGCCACAATTAAGCACATCAGCTTGGAGATCAAAGCCTTCATCGACAGTACCATCACAGTCATTATCAAGGGTGTCACAGCTCATCTCGAGATCTTCATAGCTCATATGAAGCGCTGAATAGTCTGGATTAACCCACCCCTCCTGCGCCTGACAGATCTTCTCAGCCCCCTCACAGACACCTACAGAGAGGTCGCCCAATGGAGCTATAAGCGTTTCATCGAGTATCCCATCGCAATCATTATCGAGTCCGTCACAGCTCAATTCGCTCTCTTCATAGACATCTTCAGGATAGTCACAGGCCCACTCGCCTAAGATACAATCAATCTCCGCCCCTTCACAGACTCCAATCTCGGCACAGGTGAGTGAATCGGGAGGGAGGTCAGTCAGCGACTCATCGATGAGGCTATCACAGTCATTATCGCTGAGATCACAGACCTCAGCGGCGCCTTCATAACGAGTAGGGTTATCATCTGCGCAGTCGAAGCCTAGGCAGTCATCCCCCATCCCATAGCCATCACCGTCATCATCTTGACAAGGTGCACACTCCCCCGAAGTGGGGACACACTGCCTAAGCTCCATGATCGACTCATCATCGATGTCTCGTGGAGAGAGAGTCGCGCAGCGAAATGAACTAGGACAGTCTTCATCACGATCACAGGCCTCACCACAATACTTTAAGTTACCTATCTTCAGACAAAGATCTTCAGCGTCATCGCAGTCGCTATCTTCCTGGCAACTACGACACAAGTCATTGCCATCGACCGCGCACAAGAGCGTATCATCTCCCCCCACGCTTGTCGGGGTGCACTCAAAGCCCTCTGGACAATCTCCATCACAGCGCTTGGTGCATACTCGACCTTGAGTGGGGGTATCGATGCAATACCCGCTCTCACACTCTCGATCATCGTCACAGGGATCCCCAAACAGGGAAGGAAGAGTCGCATCAGTCTCAATCATGGCGTCGAACTCATCGGGGATATAGAGCATTTGATCACGACTTAGCGCTCCCTGATCTAGCGGTAGGAGAGCCGGTGAGATCTCTTCATCACCGCAACCATATTGAAGAGAGATCCCTGACAGAGTGAGTGGTAAAAGCAGGGCGTATATACTCACCCCCTGCGCTCTGATATGTTGATTATTCGTATTCATGATGACACTCCTTTGAAGGATTTACATCATGATACTCTGTTTATTCAGTCTCTCAAACTCGATTTGATTACAAGACCAGTGATTGATTGACCAACTTAGGCCTCGAAATCATCAGCGTCTTTATAGTAGTAAACAAGATGTAGCTCCGATATTGCCACACATAACGCTCATCCTAAATCGAGTGCTAGCGCGCTCATCGACAGCGCTCTCTGTGATACTTGACGAAAATTTTAGATCTCTGTTAGCAGCACAAATGAGTGTCCGAAATAGTATCTCAAATAACGTGTACCCTTCAGGTCAACCAGACCAGTGAGTCTCTGTGTGACTCGCAATAGAGCAAACGCGATGTTAATATGCAGATCGGGTTATTTTCTGTTATGTTAACTGCTCTTAGATCAAGTTTTCATAAAGGAGATGCACATGTTCTCGACTATTTATTTACCTCGAGTATCGAATAAAAAGTCGTTAGGGGATAAACGTCAGAGCCTTCGTTTACTCCTATTGACATTGATTCTCTGTGGATATGTAGGGTGCGCATCTCTCGAAGGAGATCCTGTCGACTCTAGTGATTCTATTTTAATCCTACCTGATGGGAAGTTTGATACCGGTTACTATTCGAACTTAGCGATGGAGCTTGAAGGTGATTTCGTATCGACCCTCTCCATTAACGTCACCGGACTCAATGAGGAAGAGCTCGAGAGCTTTATGGATCGATCGATTTTAAGGGTCATCGCTGAGCAGCAAGTCAAAATGGCAAAGGGCCAGTTGAATGAAAAGCGTCTACACCTTAATTTAACCGCTGGTGAGGTGACATTTCTTGGAAAGAATGTAGTTGAACGAGACTCTGAGCAATTTTTGGTCGTTAAGTTCTCGGTGCTCGCTGAGACACTCGTCACTCATAAGGAGCTAAAAGAAGAGGGGATCAGTCCTGCGGATTTGGAGAATACCACTCACTCAGTTATCGTGCCCGCCGATCCTCGTAATCTCTTTGAACGCGCTGGAAAATCATGTGCAGAGGGCTTTGATCACAACGCTCTCAACGCCGCCAACTATTTTTACTACTTTGCGCCTACCAAGCCTGAATGTACCATTCCAATGAGCGCTGATTCTTCGTTTAATGTACGTACTCTTCTGCCTCAAGTAGAGACTTTCCCTGAGTATGACCGACTTACTGAAGATGGGATCATCGAAGTGTCAGTGATATTTGGCGCTTATACAGATCAAGAGCCTCCCGGGAGTGACTGGGGGGTCATGATGTGGCGTAGCTATGCGGCTAACCTAAGAGTCTCCGGATGGAAAATGGTAGAGGGGAGCAGCGTTGGACAACGTTATCGACGAGTCATCAATGGATTGGTTGAAGAGATTGATCTGCTCTCGCCTATGGACCTTTATGCTCATCAAAATACAGACGCGATCTTTACAGACTTACTACAATCCAAGGAGCTGATTGTTTACAATGGGCACTCATTCTATGGCTCTCTTGATGCCCTTAATCGAGTCACAAGTTATCCATTAGAACGCTACCAAATCTTATTCATGAACAGCTGTTGGTCATACGAATATTACACTAAACAAGTATTTACTCACAAAGCGACCGAGCTCGACCCAACAGGTTGGAGAGACGCTGATGTTGTGAATAATACCACCTATGCCTATTTCCCTCAGATGAGTACATCGACGCATAAGATCATGTCAAATCTCCTCGCGGGTGCAGAGAGCTTAGGCGTAGATGATGAAGGCCGTCGATTTAGTTGGCAAAACATTATCGGTATTATGAATGATGAGGCGATGGGCATCTGTCCAGAAGACGCAGACCCGAGTGATTGTCGTCATTATCGACCCAAGAGGGCGCATGAAGTATATGGCGTGTCTGGCGTACGCGGTAACCTATTTAAACCTGCCCGCTAAGAGACCTCATCACATGAGTCAGATGCAGGTCATGTATTGAGACACCATATAGGGGTATATTTACGTCAAGCCTTCAATGGGAGTACATCTGTTAAAGCCTTCAAAGCTAGATAAAGACAAGACTCGTCAAAGCCTTTAAAAGCGATTTATTCTTCAATGAGCATTTCATCGAAGAGTAATGGAAAGACTTTGCCTATTTTACTGAGTACATACTCACCATATGTTCCGCTGATATGGTGGAGATCAATATGATCCCAACGCTCTTGGCTATCCATATGTGTAGGACTTAGGCCCTCAAGGGCTTTGAGCTCAGTGAGGTAATGAGGGTCAAGAAAATAAGGGAAGCTGAGTCGAGCCTCCTCTGTCGACTTCATTACTCGGTGAGGCGTGGAGATATATCGCCCAAGCGTCATCTTCTCTAACATATCACCAATATTGATCACGAAGGTATGATCTATGGGGGGCACATCCATCCACTCTCCCGATGATGAGCGAGCGGCCCGCACTTGTAATCCTCCGACGTGATCTTGCTTGAGGATGGTCAACAGACCATAATCAGTATGCTCTCCCACTCCCCATTGACTCTTCTGCGGCCCTGTGGGTGGATAATGGAAGATCCTGAAGAGCTGAAGCGCTTCATCTAATCCATGGAGATCAAATCGATCAGCTTCTAATCCTAGGCTAAGCGCGATGCCCTTGATAAGGGCTTGCCCAATACAATGCATCGAGTCCATCCACAAGGGGATCACCTCCTCAAACTGGGAAGAGGGATAGAGGTTCGCTCCATGAAGAGGTGTCTGGTTAACGACTAATGGATGATTCGCTGCCAAGTCTTGGCCAAAGTATAAGCCCTCTTTCTGATCAGGCAGTCCACTTGTTAACTCTTCACCAATTGGAAACCAGCCTCGCCAAGCTCTACCGCCGAGGTTCATATTCCACTGACTCTTTTCCGCTGAGGTCAGTGAGAAGAAGAGTCGTGAGAGCTCTTCTAGTTTAAGCTCTAGAGACGGGTCGACACCATGACCTTTAATGTAAAAGAAGCCGAAGTCTCTACACGCCTGCCCGATTTCTTCGGCGACTCGCTGTCTTTGAGCGCTGAGAGAACGTTCATCAAGGAGTGGAGAGATATCCACTACTGGTAGAGATGTCTTCTGAACTGTAGCATGATGGTTCATAACATACCTTAACCTGAACAATACTCGAGTCTGATCATCTTCTGCTGAGTCTGTCAAATATCGATTAACATGTCAGAGACTTGACTGCCCCTGAGACTTGACTGCCCCTGAGACTTGACTACCCAGGCTTGACTGCTCCTAAGATTCTGTAACATCTCTTAAAGCCCACTGATAATGTCATTATTAGTCTGACTGAGAAGAGTGATTCTATGGTCGCAGTGCAGACTGGTATACGACCTGCTCGGTCGTGAGGTGGATAGATGTGGTGGAACGATCATTAAAACTGTTTAAAACTCTTGTTTAGACAGAACCTCTTGATTGAATCGTTCATCAAACTTATGACGTCGTTCGTTATGTTAGCTGCGAGTCTACACAATTATGACTTCTGACGAGGAGATGGTTCTAGTGTTAAGCGATTCTACTCACACTCTTCGCGCTTTTGGCGGTTCCTGGCTCAACAAAGATTCTGCTGCACAGCAATATCTTGAAGGCGATGCGCGCCAACATGATTGGCATGAAAAAGTTCGTTTGTGGCCAAATGAAGGTATTGACCCTAGATTAATAGAAGTCATCTCAGCTCAAGCTAAGCAGTGGCGAGCCCCAAAAGTGACCTCTCAAGTGATCCATAAGTTAAGTGATCCACGAGCAGTAACGGTCGTTACTGGCCAACAGTGTGGCTTTCTACTCGGTCCTAGTTACACTTTGTATAAGGCGCTCTCAGCAATTGAGTGGGCTAAGCGATCTGAAGCGATCACCGGTAGACCGACTGTTCCTATCTTTTGGTTACAGAGTGAAGATCATGACGCCAAAGAGATCGAAGGTGCTCACTTCTTGATGGAGGATCGACTCACCTCGGTTACTCTACCCATGACCGGTCATGAGCGTACTTCAGTAGCTCATCGCTTGATTCTAGAGGATAATGATGAGGCCTTTGAGACCATAGAGAGAGCGTGGAAACCGACAGCCTTTGGTGATGAGCTCCTTGACGAAGCTCGCAGAGCGTGGGCGCCTGGTCGCTCAGTGATGGATGCCTTTGCAGAGGTTCTTTATGCATGGCTTGGAGAGCTAGGATTAGTGATTTTAAATCCACGAGACCCTCGCTTAGCGAGACTCACGGCGCCCACACATGAGAGCTCAATCTTTCATGCAGAAGAGATCGAAGCGGCGATCAGCTCTAGGAATCAGGACCTCATGACTTCTGGATTTAAGGTACAGATCCCAATGAGGCCTACGTCTACACTCTCGTTCTTTCATCCGAATGGGTCAAGCGGCCCAAGATACCGTGTGATGCACGTTCATAATGGTTTTTCACTCTCCGGCTCCCCTGAGACATTTAGCGTTCAAGAGATGAAGACTAAGTTACAAGAGTCTCCTGAACTCTTCTCCACCTCAGCGCTACTTCGTCCATTGCTACAAGAGACATGGTTACCGACTGTAGCGACGGTTGTCGGGCCGGGAGAGATCTCTTATTTTGCTCAACTCGCCCCGCTATTTAAACGCTTTAACCGTCGCTCTCCAGGGGTCATCCCTAGAGCGAGAGCTCGATTATGGACCGCGTCTTGGCGGAGAACTTTTCGCAAAGGAGAGTTTAGCGAAGATGATCTCATCGATCACCGAGATGAGGTGCTCAAGCGAATAGGTCGAGCCGAAGAGTCAGCCACTATAGATCAACTCCGTGCCGACGGCTTAGAGAGTCCGTTAAGAGCCATTGATCTGTTTATCGCTGAGGCCGAACAAAGCGACAAAGGGATGGTGCCCAATGCGCGACGCGTTCGCCGTACCATTGAAAAATCGATGAAGGGTTTACTCGATCGACAAGCGCGCTCTGTCGCTCAGAGATATGATCGTCATTTAGAGCGTCTAGATTTAGTTCGGGCTGCTCTCGCGCCCAAGAGAGGCCCTCAAGAGCGAACCTTGAGCCCCTTACATTTCGCAGCGCTCTATGGTCGAGAGAGACTTATTAAAACTTTAAGAGAGGCGATCAGCGCCTCATGTGATGAGACACTATTGGAGGTGGAGTTGTGGTAAATCGCACCCTTGACGCTTTAGCGATCGCCCCTCATCCCGATGATGTGGAGATGTGCTGTGGAGGCACTCTCGCCAAGTTGGTCTCTTTAGGTCATAAAGTCGGTATATTAGACTTAACGAGGGGAGAGCTCGCCAGTAACGGTACCCCCGAAGGGAGAGCCGAAGAGTCAGCTCAGGCGGCACAAGTCCTTGGTCTTACATCCCGTCAAAACCTTGGGCTAGCTGATGGTTTCATCGCCAACGCGCTCTCTGCTGATCGTATAGATCGAGGGATCGATGGGCCTGTCGCTCAATTAGTATCGATCATCCGCTCCTGTACACCGACCATTATCTTTGGCCCCTCAGCGGCCTCAAGACATCCTGACCATGTGGCTACTGCTCGTCTCGTTGAGCGCGCTGTTTTCTTTGCAGGCGTCAAAAACTATCCCTGTGCAGTACGATCAGAGCCTTTTCGACCCAAACGGGTGTTACGATATATGATGCGCGCTGGTCTCCGGCCAGACTTTGTCGTCGACATCAGCTCTTTTCATGAAGATAAACAGAGAGCGATCAGCTGCTATGGGAGTCAGGTCAAGCGAGATTCACTACAAGTCCCCACGCTCGCTAATGCGCCTCTGAGTCATTCAGCTCTTGAGGCAAGAGACGCTGTCTTCGGGGGTCTTATCGGGGTGAGTTATGCGGAGGGCTTTACTCTAGACGGCACTGTACATATCGAAGATCCAATCAGTCATTTCCTTACCGCTCAACCTGCGGTGCTCTTTCAGAGCGAGGAGGAACGTCGATGAGGCCTCTACGGATTGGTATATGCTGTTATCCGACCTTTGGTGGAAGTGGGGTGATCGCCACAGAGATGGGTTTAGCCTTAGCCACGAGAGGTCATCGCATCCACTACATTACTACCGGTGTTCCCAGACGACTTAATCATTGTCCGAGTAATGTCACCTTACATGAAGTAGGGGTACGAAATTACCCTATGTTTAACCAAGCGCCCTACTCCTTAGCGCTCGCCTCCAAACTTGTCTCTATTGCTCAGTGGAAGAATCTTGACATTATTCATGGACATTACGCGATCCCCTATGCAGCGAGCGCCATTATGGCAGGAGAGATCTTAGGAGATAAGGCTCCAAAGATTGTCTCTACTCTCCACGGCACAGATGTGAGTATATTAGGGACTGATGAGAATTATCGACCGGTGATTCGCTGGGCTGTGGAGAAGAGTGATGCGGTGACAACACCGAGTCTTTGGTTACGCGATGAGGCCTTGAATCGCTTAGATATGACAGAAAGCGCTGAGGTCATCCCTAACTTTGTTGATGTTAATCATTACTCACCACAACGAAGAGACAGAGCATCGATCGAAGCTCTATTTGTCGGTCATGAGGATGAGGCGCTGCAACCGCATCATCCCATCCTCATCCATGTCAGTAACTTTCGTCCTGTGAAGAGGGTTGAGACCGTTATAGATGTATTCGCCAAGATAGACGAAGAGCATAGTGCTCGTCTATTGCTTGTGGGCGATGGTCCGCAACGCTCCCAGATAGAAGCCAAAGTCCGTCGTTTGGGTCTTGAGCATCGAGTGAGATTTTTAGGTAAACTTCGAGACTTCGCCCATATACTCAGCGCTGCCGACCTCTTTATCTTACCGAGTGAGTCGGAGAGCTTCGGTTTAGCTGCACTTGAGGCTCAGGCTTGTGGTGTGCCGGTTATCGCGAGTGATGTCGGGGGCCTGCCCGAAGTTATTTTACATAGAGCGACTGGGTTACTCACCCCCCTCGGAGATGATCAAGCCATGATCGCAGCGATCAACAGCTTACTTAACGATACGCCTCGACGA
Source organism: uncultured bacterium (assembly GCA_943788935.1). Taxonomy (GTDB): domain Bacteria; phylum Myxococcota_A; class Bradymonadia; order UBA7976; family VGTA01; genus CAKZRU01. The sequence goes on from CALSSE010000010.1 coordinate 430,941, forward strand.
GAAGAGATGAAGAGACGAGCGCGAGAGAGAGCCTTAGAGTTATTTCAACTCGAGCCTATCATCGACCGTTACGAGAGACTCTACAGAAGACTCCTCGCTGAATAGACCCATCACAGATTATAAGAAGAGGGGCGTATCATCGGTAGGCTCATTATTACACGCACTCAGTCTCATGGACTAAGTCTCACGCACCATACCAAAGGAGTGACGAGGAATGACCTATCGTAAACACTCATCAAATAGGGTGAAATTAAATAGAGTAAACCGCCTAAATATCTGCTGTCGGTTCGTTTATATAAGGTGGTTGGTCATCATGATCCCATTCTCTTGGATCTCCTCTTCATATAGTCAACCCCATAGGCATAGCGCTGGTGAGATCGCTCATCAACTCAAGCGATTAGCGAAAGTAGGTTCGGTGCTCTACTTGGCGGCTCACCCGGATGACGAAAACACTAGATTTATCGCTTGGGCCGCTCAAGGGGAAGGGCTTGACACCGCTTATCTTTCACTGACTCGCGGAGGAGGAGGACAAAATCTGATCGGCGATGAGCTCTCAAGTCTATTAGGCTATGTCCGAACAGAAGAGCTCCTCTCCGCTCGGGCAATTGATGGAGGGCAACAGTTTTTTACTCGGGCCATAGACTTTGGGTACTCCAAGTCAGCTGAAGAAGCAGAGCAGACGTGGGGACGAGCGGAGGTGTTACGGGATGTCGTTCGAGTCATTCGTCAGTTTAGGCCAGACATTATCGTCTGCCGATTCTCACCGACTCAAAAGAGCCATGGTCATCATGTCGCTTCAGCCCGTCTCGCCCTCGAAGCGGTCAAGAGAGCAAGAGAGCTCGATTATGACCCAGACTCTGGACAAACACCGTGGTCAGTGACCCGAGTACTAGAGAATAAACCACATTGGCGCATGAAGCCTGACACCGATACGAGCTCATTCATCGCTCTCGAGGTGGGCGGCTATGATCCGTGGCGTGGCTTAAGTTTTGGAGAGATCGCGGGAGCTTCTCGCTCGATGCATAAATCACAGGGGTTTGGCTCTTCACTCCGGAAAACTCACCACACTGAGTATTTCGAAGTACTCGCCGGTAAAGAGGCAAAAGAAGACATTTTTGAGGAGATTACACTCCATTGGTCACGTTTTACAAAGACCCAAGAGATCTCTCTTCTCATCGATCGACTCAACACTGACTATCAGCCCGAGCAGCCTCAAGCGCTCATCCCTGTCTTAGTCGAACTCGATCGAGCGCTAGAAGAGCTCCCAGAGAGCGTTGAGCCATATAGGTCTCGCAAACGTGAGCAGGTGAAACACCTCATCGCCGCGGTCACCGGCTTATGGCTCGATGTCAACGCCAAAACCTTTAGCGTCATCCCAGGCGGCTCACTCAAAGTGACCCTCTCTGCGCTCAATAGACGTGAGACGAAGATGAAGCTGAAAGAGATTTCGATTGATCATAGTTTATTTTCAGCTCAAAATGTTCCGCTCTCCAATGGCGAGCTACTCAGTTATGATATTGAGTTGAATATACCGACATCAGAGTCTCCAACGGTTCCCTATTGGCTAGTCAAGCCTATCGAAAAGTCACTCTATCCCGATGATCCAAGATATAGGGGTGATCCACTAGAGCCAGCTCCGCTAGAAGCACATATTGTGCTAGAAGTGAAAGGGCGCTCTTTTGTCTTTGATGTTCCCATTATGCATCGCTGGGTAGATCCGGTGGAGGGAGAGCGGAGTCGTCGAGTTCTGATCGAGCCACCGGTGACCATTACCCCAAAACTTGATGCACAGCTGTTGAGACGACCTGAGTCTGTAGAGGTAGAGTGGGTGGTTGAAGCAGGTCCTAAAGCACTCAAGGTGGTAGTTCTGGCACCGACCACCAAACATCAAACGGAGGAAGGGTACAGCGTGTCACCCGCCGAGCATGTATTAACGTTGGAGAAAGAACAAGAGGTGACGATTCGCTTTAATATCAGCTGCAAGGGAAGCTGTCGCCCGACTGTGTTAACTCCGAAGCTCAAGGTTGATGATGTAGACCTCCCTTCACTCGCACACTATGATATCGACTACCCTCATCTCCCTAAGCGTCGGGTGCTCATCCCTTCTCAGATGCGAGTCTCACCCTTAGACCTAAAAATTCAGGGTCAGAGAGTTGGATATATTATAGGGGCCGGTGATCGAGTACCTCAGGCGCTTCGGCAAATGGGTTACTCAGTGACTGAGCTGAGCGGCGATACACTTGATCAAGCTCACTTCAATGACTTTGATACAATCATCTTCGGGATCCGCGCTTTTAACACCAACGAGAGAATTCCCTCTAATCATAAACGATTAATGGCTTGGGTGGAGCGTGGTGGTCGAGTACTCGTGCAATATAACACCAACAACCGTTGGCGACAGCTAAAACAAGCGATAGGTCCATTCCCACTGACCATTGGTCGGGCGAGAGTTACCGATGAGACCGCAGTGATGGAGCGGATAGTGAGCGCTAAACACCCTGCTCTCAACACACCCAACCGTTTGACTGATCATGACTATAAAGGGTGGGTACAGGAGCGCGGCTTGTACTTTGCGACCGATTGGGACTCACGCTATACCCCTCTCTTTAGCCTCGCAGACCCAGGAGAGTCTCCACAGAAGGGCAGTACGCTGATCGCTAAACATGGAGAGGGCACCTTTATTTATACGGGACTCTCCTTCTTTAGACAGCTACCGGCTGGTGTACCCGGGGCATACAGACTCTTCGCTAATCTCTTAGCTTTGTAACAAGCGACAGAGCTCAAGCTCCCTTGGGTACTATCTTTGGCGCGACTCCTATTCTAGCCCACCATTAAAAAAGACTAAAGAGATCTCATGAACACCTCCTCTCCTCATAAGAATGATAAACAGCTTAACCATCCCCCTCCTGTATTGGGGTCTTGGCGGAACCTCTACATTCTCGTATTGATAAATCTCGCGTCGCTCATTGGACTGTTCTATGTGCTCACTGAGGTATACTCATGACCATTTTAGACTGGGTTGTGCTCCTCTCCACCATAGGTTTCATCGTAGGTTATGGAATGTGGAAGTCCGCTGGTGCCAAAAGTGCGACCGACTATCTCAAGGGGGGAAAAGAGGCGCGGTGGCCAACCATCGGCTTGTCTATCATGGCGACACAAGCGAGCGCGATTACCTTTCTGTCTATGCCGGGAAAGGCCTATGAAGACGGCTTGCGCTTTGTGCAGTTTTACTTCGGAATGCCCCTAGCGGTCATCTTTATCTGTATCTTCTTAGTCCCCATTTATTATCGACTTGAGGTGTTCACCGCCTATGAGTACCTCGAGAGTAGGTTTGATCGACGAACGCGCCAGCTTGGCGCTCTCTTCTTTCTTCTGCAACGCGGTTTACAGGCAGGGATCTCTATTTATGCACCGGCGATCATTCTCAGCGCCTTATTTGATTGGTCGCTCACCCTCATGACGATCATTATTGGTCTAGTGGTAATCGCTTACACCGTCTCTGGCGGTACTAAGGCAGTGAGTCAAACTCAAAAGCAACAAATGGTCGTCATCATGCTCGGTATGGTCATCACCGCTGTGATCATTGTTCAACGTGTCACCGAGCAAGTCTCCTTCAACGAGGCCTTAACCATCGCTGGTGCTCTCGGCCGTATGGAGGTTATCGATTTTACCTTTGATCTCCAGAACCGATACACTGTGTGGACAGGTATTCTGGGTGGTTTTTTCTTAGCGCTCTCTTACTTTGGTACTGACCAATCACAAGTGCAGCGTTATCTCTCGGGGCGCTCACTAACCGAGAGTCGACTCGGCTTGCTCTTTAATGGGCTCTTAAAAGTACCTATGCAGTTCTTCATTCTGATGATCGGGGTCCTCTTATTTGTCTTTTATGTTCTTAACCCCGCGCCGCTCACCTTCAATGGACCTGCGTATCGAGAGGCTCTCTCTACTGAGGCTCAACAGCAGCTGAAGTCGCTCGATGAGCGACACACAACTCTTGATCAAGTTCGCCGTCAATGGGCTCTCACCTATGTTGACGCCTTACGTGCCAATGAAGTTGAGCAGGCGAGTGATGCGCGACGTAAACTACAGCTCTCTCATCAAGTCCTCACACATGTACGCGCAAAGGCTCGCCAAGCAGTGAGTGATGTCGTCCCCAAAGCTCCACAGCAAGATTATGATTATATTTTCCTCTATTTTGTACTCGCTTGCTTACCAGCAGGTTTGATCGGACTTTTGGTCGCGGTGATCCTCTCCGCTGCCATGTCTTCGACCGCGAGTGAGTTAAACGCTTTAGGGACAACCATGAGCATCGATTTCTACAAGGCTTCATGGCGCCCTCATGCCAACGACGCGAATATGGTTTGGGCTTCCAAAGGATTTACTATTCTTTGGGGTTTTTTAGCCATCGCCTTCGCTCTCTTGACGAGCCTCTTTGATAATCTGATCGAGTTAATAAATATTCTAGGATCTCTTTTTTATGGGACGGTGCTAGGCATATTTATGGTCGGTTTCTTCTCTAAGAGGATCAAAGCTCGCGCAGTCTTTTGGGGCGCGATCCTCTCTGAACTCTCGGTGCTAGGACTATATATCGCAGGACGCACTGGATACGTCTCTGAGATTGGATATCTATGGTTTAATGTGATCGGATGTATCTTAGTGGCGCTCTTCGGCGCTTCAATTCAAACCGCTCTCTCCGATGATCACCTTCATCCCGCTTGACGTCTATTTTTTAAAAGCGCCTGCCAAGGGAACTGCGACCATCACTTGATCCCAACCTAAGTACATATTGGCTCCCGAGTCGTTAGAATCAAAAGTGATTGAGAAGCGCTCAATCACCTCAGCGCTCTTTTTGATTGGTACATCAACTCTGAGCACTTCATCAGACTCTTGATGACTGTAAGAGCCCCACTGATGGAGCTTTGTACTTAGGATGATCGTCCACTGATCTTTTTGAGGCACAGTGAAGAGCGAGTAAGAACCCGCTTTGACAGCTTTACCGGCTAAGGTCACATCTTGATAAAAGGTGATCTCAGCGGCTTCATTCGCGCCAGTACGCCACAGTTTATTATACTGAACGAGCTTGCCAAATATGACTCGGCCCTTTTTCTCTGGCCGACTATAAATCACTCGGGCGATAGGAGCCCCGTCACGACTTATTTTGAAGTAGCTCATATCGAGAGGGCTCGTGTCTGCTTTCCGCCAGTTTTGTGCTGAGACGTTGAGTCCCCACAAAAGAGTAACAAGAACAAAAGGAACACTGATTGTCCGAAGATAACGCGTTGGGATTTTATACATTTGAAATATTCATTCCTAAAGAGATGATCAAAAGAGGGGGTATAGGATCCTATGACCCAAACAGCATAACCAAAGAAGAGATGGTCAGCTACTCATTCAAGTCGCGCTCATAAACTAAACCTCACTGGCCCGCACCCATAGAGTGTCTCCGGAGAGTATAACTTATCACTCATAATGAGCATAATGATGAAGGGAAAAGAGTCTCATCATATAGGGGACTTGATCACTTGTGCCGTCGTCGAGGAATATGGGGCTAAGGACAACTACTCATTTGCTGACATAAGCGCTATAACTCTAGATCAATTAAAAAGGTGGTTAAGACTTATGAAAGAAAATACTTCGACGATGAGTACTCATACCCATCAAGTATCTACGCTACAGATCTTTAGGCGAGTACTCATCAATAGAAGTGATGAGTTATACATCACGATTATTATCATGTTGATATTGATGTTTTTTTCGGCCTCAATGATCTATTTCTTAGAGCATAAAGCACAACCAAAAGCGTTCTCTAGCATATCATCAGCCCTTTGGTGGGCTGCTGCTGCCCTCACCACAGTGGGCTATGGAGATATATACCCCATTACTGTGGCCGGTAAGGTCTTCGCTGCTCTCATCGCGATTTGTGGCATTGGCATGTTCGCTTTACCCACTAGTATTTTAGGGAGTGGCTTTATTGAAGAAATGGAGAAGATCAAACAAATCAAACAAACAAATATCCACGCGCAGCTGATCAAAGAGGCTTTTGAGATCGAGAATTTGATTCGAGTCCGCAACTTTATTAAAGAGCGAGGCGTTAAAGTCTATCGAAAGTCTATTGAGCTGAGCACTCTCCAAAATGAACTCAACCTCTCAACGGATGAGATCTACCAAGCGATCAAGAGGACTCGGGGGCTTCGTCTACGTAATATCCACAGTCGAGAGGAGAGCGTCTTTGAAGATATGGTCATCGCTGAGCGCTTTCCGAGCCAACGATCATACGGTGGTCTGATCAAACGAGACGATGGAGTTACGGTGATTAACACCACAGCGGTCTCCGAGGCAGCGGTGGGCCATTTTAGTTCGGTCTTAGCCGCTATGCTAAACGCCAATTATATCTCCAATGAATATTTCAATGCAGGCGCACTGATTAAAGAGAGACGACATAACTTCTCCTCACATTCTGTGTACTCAGAGCTTAATTTTGAGTCAGATGACGTCATCTCTGAGCTTAAGGAATTTGCCGCAGACCTAAGAACGACCATTAAGCCTAAATCATTAGTTATACTCTTCTTCTCTGCTGCCAAGAGTCGGCCAGATGTTACTCTAGCGACCGGTGGGAAACGAGGAGATAAGTGTTATGATCACGACTCGCCTACCTTCGATGATCTCTCTAGGTTGATTCCGTTCTGTCACGCTTTTAATGATCGTTTATCCTCAGAGTTTCAACAATCACTCTCTGAAGAGATCCCTATTAATGACCACAGCCCCAAGCGAATCTGTCAATTTATCAGACAAGAGACAGGTGCTGATGTTCTGACACTGCGTGTAAATATTAAAACACTTCGCTGGGGAGACATCGAAGTCTACTACCGTTTCATTGACGCCATCTCTGATATGGTTCGATTACATTTGCTCAAGTAATAGGCAGGCACAGCCAAAATAAAGCCAAGAATTGATGATAATAACCCATATCATCTTCATGGTCGTGGGCTTTAAGAAGAGGTTGTATGCATTGGCGATTTATCATACTTCAGAAGCGATAGAGATGTATAAAGGTTTCGAGAGACGACATCATAGGCTGCTTCTTTGTTTTGAGTCAGAGGTGTTCTCAAGAGGTGCTCTCAAGTAGCTGTGTTCATCGATATTAGCCGACACTACTTCATTAATTTTAATTGACGATGACGTCTTGGTAAGAGACTTTTCTGCCTACGAGCTTTTATTCCTGACTAGGGATGACTAGTAATAAGCGACATATTTTTATTTGAGTTAAGAATCTCATGTCATCTCCCTATCGCCTCAATCGTTCTACTCATTGTGAGTTGATCGTCAAGAGAGCATGGGGAGCGGGTGATGAAGTGTCCACACACTCAAAGTTCATCCGTGAAGAGCTACGCACGACGGAGACCTGAGCGTACACCGCTCCACAGAGCCGTGAGTCAAGCTCTGCCTCAATTTCAAGACCAAGTCCATGACAGTGGGCAAGCGCTCCCTCATTTCATTAACGATACATTCAGACGCTACTTAAGCTGTGGTGATCTACGCTACGGCTTTGCCCGACTCTATTGCCAAAACTGCAAGCATAATCGACTCGTGGCCTTTTCTTGCAAGAAGCGCGGGGTATGCCCTAGCTGCGCAGGCCGTAATATGAGCCAGCGAGCGCTCCGCCACCGAGACCAAGTGCTCCCTCACACGCGGATTAGGCAGTGGGTCTTGACCTTCCCAAAGCCTCTTCATCTTTACCTCGCCTATTCTCCCGATGCACTCACTGATGCCACCGAGGTCTTCATTGACACCTTACGAGATCACTATCGGCGAGCTTGTCTCCCCTCCGTTTCAAATCCCCCAGAGAGCTATGATGTCGACTACCTCAAGGCATACTACACACCGAGGCATCCTAATGATTTGGGCGCGATCACATCGATCCAGCGACACACAGACGCCTTAACCCTCTTCACTCACCTCCACACCCTCGTCAACGACGGCTTATTCACCTCAGCCGACCACGACGTAAACAGTGCGCCGAGAGCCTCTGTGTCTCAAACGCGTTTTGTTACCTCTCCTTCGCTGACCTCCTCTCATCTTAAAGATCTCCTCATCCTCTACGAGCGAAGACTCACCCGACGATTTATCCGACGGGGCTATCTTCGACCCACAGACCCCAGTCTACCTGCCTCAGAGCAGACCTTTACACTCAGCTGGGGTGACCATCCACCCACCGAAGAGGAGCGTCATCTGCTCCGCTGTTATGCTGCGAGTGACAAACTTCGACACGCCTTCGGGCCACGAGCGGGTGAGCCTCTTAGGCTAGATTTAGACGAGGCAGACATTAAGCCAAAAATCGATCAAGAGCTATGTGTCACTCATTCCGGTTTCAACTTGCATGCTGAAACCGTCATCGAGCCCGAAGATAGAGATCAGCTTGAGCGCCTCTCCCGATACATTCAGCGGCCCGTGATTGCTCATGATCGACTCATTGAGCTAGAAGATGGTCGCTTCTACTATCGATTCAATCGAGTGTGGAAGAGTGGCGCCAAAGGGATCTTCTTTAAGGGTCCCGACTTCCTAGAGCGACTCGCCGGGGTTATCCCTCCTCCACGTAAGCACCCAGCTCCGCCCATGGTATCTATGCCCCAAACATTCGGCTTCACAAAGCGGTAGAAGGAGAGGTAAAGCGTAATGTCGTTCACCGACGCCTTCGTCATACGTATTGGGTCTTATGGGCGACCCTCCTCAAACATTGCTTCGCAGTCGACGTCAGCGTCTGCCCTCACTGTCAGCACAAGATGCAAGTGATCGCCGAGCTTCACACCCCCGAAGGGATTAAAGCCCTCTCTCAGCTATGACGAACACGCTCGCCCCCCACCTTAAGATCGGTGGGGCTGGGACGATTTTGGGATAGAGTCCGTCAAGCGAGCTTGGGGGAAAGGGGGTGGTGTGTTTTGAGAGGTTGAGGAGTGAGTAAGGATATACTCTGGGTGCGTAAGCGTTCACGTTCCCAAATCGAGTTTGCCTAAATTGCGGGCACAGGGCTCCGTAGCCAAGCCTAAAAATTTTAGGAGCTAGGGACTAAAGACTCAGGTTGACCTTGGCACAATTGAACGAACCAATCTCGCCACGACCTCCCTTGTCGCGTCAGACTTCTGATAACCGACAGGAGTTGTGCATAACGTTTTGCGCCTGAGATCGTGTCGTTACCGAGGCTAAGTTTTCGCTTAATCACCGGATTACGAAGCTCTCGCTCTTGATCATTGTTATGGATTGGGAGCTCAGTGTGATCGCGAAAGGTCCAAAGTTGATCGTAGAACTTGAGGAGATGCCTCACCTTTCCTGCTGCGATCGGTGAGAGCCGTGCTTGTTGGCTGAGCGCGGTGAGATGTCGCTTCATCTTAGTTTTGATCTTAGCACTTTGGCCTAAGTATTCACTCTGGGAGGTACGGCCCCCACGCCATTTTCTGTTTAAACTAAAGAGTTGATCCCCGAGATAGACTAGTGGCTCACCGTGAGTCTTACCACCACGCGCCTCCGCGATGAAAGTGAGCGCGCGGATCACATGAGACCAGCAGAGTTGTCGATTAGACCAAGGCTCATATGCCTTGGCGCGATCAGAGATAATGAGTCGCTCTTTATCTTCACCGATTAGCCGCTCAATCTCCGCAGTTCCCCTGCGCTTAGTAATGTGGAAGATAGAAGCATCAGCGTTGATCGCGCCGATCATGTAAGCTTGCTTTCCCCCGATCTTCCATCCTGTTTCATCTACATTCTTCACGCTGCGGTCCCGCTTAAACCATTCTTGAAGCTCCTTCAGTGGAGCTTTGACTGCTTTCGCAGAACGTGCAAGGACACCTGAGATCGCCCCTGAGCTCAGCTTTAAGCCAAAACCCCGCTCAAGGTGGCTCTTGATCTGGCGAATACTCAAACGATAAGTGACTGAGAGTTCGGTCACATACGCGTGTAGGCGCGGTCCAAAGCGGGTGTAACCCAACACCGGCTGGTAACCAGGGTGGGCGATTGCCCCACAGCACGTACAGCAATGCCTCTGAACTAGGTATTCGGTCACTAACGGCTTCACTTCAGGCAGTTCAGTGACCTGAAAGCGCTCCGGCTCATTAAGTGGAGCCCATGACCCCCCACAAGGGCAAGAGTGATCGATTGAACTCATGATGACCTCAGTAGGATCCAAGAGTTCGCGATAAGCTCCCTTACGTCCCTTCTGCCCACCCTTTGATCTTGGACTCTTCTTGCGTCTCTTAGGAGGTGTCTTGCGATCCGAAGAAGATGGCTTATCGGAGTTTCTTGAATTTTGCCTCAACCTCTCCTCAAGGATCACGATTCTTGCCGCTTGCTTTTCTATCTGCTCGCTTTGGAGAGTCATCTGCTCACTTTGGAGAACACTCAACGCGATGAGCTGCTGAACAGCTTGTTGAGCGCTCTCATGCCAGCTCGGATCAGGTTGTGGAAGACTATGAATATCCATGTGGACAGTCTTACTTATCCCAAATTATGCGTCAACAGTTTTGGGAACGTGAACGCTTACCTGGGTGCTCAAGAATCAGACAGTTGATCGTTGGTGGGTGTCTTGTTATAGGTCACTTAGACGAGTTAGGGGTGGAGGGTGTTACATTTTACAACTCGGTTATTTTACCTATCCATAGGCTGTCATGGTGGACATACACAATATAAAAGCTACAGATCTATTAAACATAAACAACTTACTTCATTCATGATGTTTGAGTGGTTGACTAACGAACTGATGCGCTAAAGAAACGGACTAACGCACTAAAGAAACGGACTAACGCACTAAAGAGACGAGTTAATGCGCTAAAGAAACGAGCTAAGTTGACAAGAGTAAAGTTAACAAGAGTAAAGTTAACAAGAGTAAAGCTAACAAGAGCATAGTCAATTTGAGGGTTCAATACTGATCTAGATTTGGCCTTCTCTATATAAAATAACTGAAGATGTTCTGAAGAGACTTAAAATCCTCTCTGCACTCTAGTCTATTGCAAATAGATCTTGAGATAAGACTCAATAGCGATCGTCGCTCCCCTCTCCGTAAGGTGGTTGCTATCGCTGTAAAGGGGTAAAGAGTTCTCGGGAACGCTCTTGAGCGGGGGGATCTCCCTCCGCTGCTACCTCTATCGTGACAATACATTGCCCTCTTAGCGGCTGGAAGCGGACAATATTTAGACAGCTAGGTACCGGTAGATAATTGAGGAACTCTCCATACTTCATGAGTGTGGTGTTCTCAACCGATACCTGCATCACCTTACGAATGCTATTCGATAGAGTGATCCTCAGCTGTCTCGCAAAGCGATCGTTGATGATATCTAAAGTAGGGAGGCGGCCTCTGATAATACGGTCTTGACTGAGTAGATCGTATTTGATCGCCCCTGAGTCACTACCTGAGTCACCAAGCATCTTCTCGGCTTGAGCGGCGCTAATTTTCCCCTCATCTACTGCTGAGAGGAGCGAGTCGATATCTTCTCTTGATAAATTCTGCTCAGACATAACTGACGCCTACTCCAAAATCCAGTCGTTGGGCCACACGTTAACAACTTTGCCCTTTTTTGAGGCGAGCACAGCATCAGCTGTACGCTTCATAGAATTACGCACAAGCTCCATTTGCTCTGCTCCAATAACCTCTTCAGGTCTTCGGGAAGAGAGCAATCTAGTAAGGCTGTAGCGAATCATGATTATTTTTGACTCGACTTCTCGACGAGTCTCTTCACTGTCAACTTCAATAGACAGGGAAGTTCGCAAAAGGTGGTTTCGTCCGTCCATCCCACGAAGGTTAACGACGATTTGTCCACCAAGATCTACGAGGGGACCAACCCATTTCTCTTCACTCAAAGAATCATTGATCACTCCGGAAATGGTCTCCGTTTCTCCTTTGCTTAAAGACAAACTATTTTTTATATTCACCATGTTCGTCATGTTTCAAGGTAAGTGACTTTGAGCAGATGGAGACCCTGTGTTGACTAGGCGTAGTACCTAGCTCATTACCGTCCACGATAATATCCGCTTTAAGTGGTTCACCTTGAGGACTTTGGGCACTGACATCAATGATGGCTTGTAGTTGAGGAGGGCTTAGTCGTACAACTATTTCTTCACCAGGGCTACTTGCCGAAATCGCTTCACCTTTTTTGGCATAGCAAGGATCGCTACTGATGACTTGATATTCTTGTTTAGGAGTGATGCGTTGACTGTATGACCCTTGATGTTCTTCGCCATTAATTGTGAATTGTAGTGAAGAGGGTTCGGTTATTACTCTGAGTGTGGCGAAATTAGGGTCAAGTGACCATTCTATTGCAGAGTCTGCTTCGGTGATGGTCACGCTACCGCTTCTGACAAAGTAATCAGTCTTGGTCATGCTTAGTTGATGAGCACCTTCAGTCAGTTCAAGTTTGCAGACTTCCTTACCTTCTGAGCATTTTTGGACGCCATCGATCATCACCGCAGCCCCTCGGGGTTCGGAAAGCAAAGTGGCAATAACTCGCTTATTGCTTGTGCCCACTAAGGTTGTACTTGTTTCACCAATGACTTTTCTGGTTGATTTGGCTTTAGAGTCAGTTTTTGGACCCTTCATTAATCTTCGAAGTAAGCGACCTCCAGCTTCTTGAATCCCTGACTCCATATCATTGATTTCTTGACCGCTAGCTACTTCTGATCCCATTAAGCGACCGGAGCGAGTATCATGAAGGTCAATGCTGATTCTTAAATTTTTGCCAAAGCGAATGATTGTCCCGGTGATGATATAGGTCGCATTAATATTTCGACCGGTTTCTACGGCGCATTGACCCTTCACAATCTTCGTAGTTCACACCAGGAGGGAGAAGTTCGGTAATATTTTGCTTATCATATACAATGAAATTTTGAGCTAATTCACTAGAAGCCAATCTTCTCAAAAGGCCACTTAAATATTCAACTTCTGCTCTAGAAAAACCAGCTTTGTTCTTAAGCTCAAGAACTGCCATTCTTTGTTGAATTGGTTGGGCAAAAGTCGTTGGTAATATAGCAAGAAAGCTAATCATCAATACGAGACGAATCATAGTAAAGACCATTTTGTACTTGGAAAGGATGATCACACATTGGTTTATCCGATAAATATCACCTTTCTCTCCCCTTATCGATCTTTATGCTTAATGTTTTCCAAAGCACATAGATGTACTTCACTACTTACACAGAAATGTAAGTGTGTAATTACAGTCATCCCTAAGTCCACTCTGCAAAGATTGCTCAACTTAAAAATAAGATACAGACGATCACAGCAAAGGGAGCTGATTACTCCAAGTTATCGCAAGCTACCATATCAAGCTCAAAGTCTGAGCCTGTTGATGAGCAGACTAAGCTCGTCCTCTCCGCTTTGGGGCTCGGTGCATCTTTCTTTTTACAGCGCCTTTTTGAGAAGCTTTTTAAGGATAAAGGCTTGGAGTTGACCCGTTTTAGGTGACACGCCTCCCAAATAAGGAGACACTGTCACCATGAGAAGAAAACGATACACCGAAGCCTTTAAAAAGCAATTGATCGCGCTTGTCGCTCAGGGGCGAACCCCTGAGCAGCTCTCACGTGAATATGAGCCTACAGCGCAGACAATCCGTAACTGGGTTACAGAAGCTCAGAGACTTCAACCCGCCTCAGAGATCGAGAAAGATCGACGCATTAGGGAACTTGAAGCAGAGAATGCTCGTCTCAGAGAAGAACGAGAGATCCTGGGAAAAGCGGCAGCCTGGTTCGCCATGGAGACCACATCGAACCGCAAGAAGGGTTCAAATTTGTGAAGGCGAATCGGGCTGACCACACAGTGAAAATAATGTGTGAGGTGCTCAAACTCTCTCGCACAGGCTACTACAAATGGCTGAAGCGAGGAGAGAGCGATCGTGAGCGCAGAGACCACCAGCTGATCGATCACATTCTCCGGATTCATCGAGAGACAAGAGGGATTTATGGGGCACCTCGTATCCACACAGAGCTGAAAACGAACGGTATTAAGGTTGGTAAGAAGCGTGTCGCGAGGTTAATGAGGGAAGTAGGGATCTGTGGGGTAACGCGTCGAAAGAAGTGGCGGACAACGATCCGAGATCCAAAGGTGAGACCTGCTCCGGACTTAGTTGAGAGAGAGTTTCGGGCAGCTGAGGCCGATCAACTTTGGGTCGCTGATATCACAGAGATACCAACTCGATCTTCTAAGCTCTATCTGGCCGCTATAATCGATGTTTGGAGCAGAAAAGTTGTGGGGTGGTCCATGTCACCAAGGATGCCTGCAGAGCTCGTGGTAAAAGCGCTAGAGATGGCTATGGAGCGGCGTGGATATCCACGTGAAGTGATTCATCACTCAGATCAAGGTAGCCAATATACGAGTCAACAATTTAAAGAGCGATGTGATGAACTCCAAGTGCAGATCTCGATGGGGTCAGTGGGGGACTGCTATGACAATGCAATGGCGGAGAGCTTCTTCGCTACTCTTGAGTGTGAGCTGCTTAACATTGTTCAGCCGTTTAAATGTAATGTAGAGGCTGAAACTGCCGTCTTTGAATACATCGAAGGCTTCTACAATACTCGTCGAAGACATAGCCGACTTAATCATCTCTCGCCTGTACAATTTGAAATCACTATGGCAGGCTAACTATAAACCTTGTGTCACCCAAAGTGGGTCAGCTTCAATCCATATCGAGACTCGCGGGATTTATGGCGCACCACGTATTCACGCCAAGCTCAAAGCCGAGGGCTCTAAAGTGAGTAAAAAGCGCGTAGCGAGGCTTATGAGGGTAGCGAAGCTGATCGGTGTAACTCGCCGTAAGAAGTGGAAGACCACGAGACGCGATGAAGATCAACGGCCCGCTCCTGACCTCGTTGATCGACAGTTCAAAGCGAGTGGACCTAATCAGCTTTGGGTCGCCGATATTACACATGTACCAACTCGAGCTAAGCCGATCTATCTCGCTACAATTCTTGACGTTTGGAGTAGAAAGGTTGTGGGATGGTCTATGTCTACAACAATGCCGGCGACGCTAGTGATTAAGGCCCTTGATATGGCGATGAAGAGGAGGGGATTCCCTCGTGGTGTGATCCATCACTCTGATCAGGGGAGTCAGTACACAAGTGGAGTGTTTAAGGCCCGATGTGAGCTGCTCGGAGTGAGGATTTCGATGGGCTCAGTCGGTGATTGTTACGATAACGCGATGGCGGAGAGCTTCTTCGCAACTCTAGAGTCAGAGCTCTTGAACATTGGACCTCTCTTTGATGATCCTAAGCACGCAGAGAGCGAGATTTTCAAGTATATTGAGGGTTTCTACAACGTGACTAGGCTGCACAGTAAACTTCAGCAGATGTCCCCTGTGGCTTTTGAGGAAGCATATGAGAGAGACCTAGTTGCGTGAGTAAGATCGCTATGCTAAATTAACTTCAACAACTGTCCATTGAATCGGGGCAAGCTCAGACATTACATCATGATGAGTTTCATTGATCTATGAACTTGAACTCAATCAATCTCCTCAAGCTCTCAGATCACCCATGCTGAAAGAAAATTCAAGCAAGATAGCTTCAATAACGCTTGACATAAGCACATATCAAGCCTCTTCATGAGTAATGTTGATGATAAGGGGCAAATTTGGTGATGAGGAGCAAATTTGGTGATGAGGTTGATCAAGCTGAAGTTATCAATCATTCTTATATTTGCTGTATTGGCGGCGGGGTGCGCAGGAGGTTTGACCTCGATCGATAACAAAAAAGAATATAAACAGTTTAGTCGGCAAATGATCTCCATGAGCGCGAGTATTGATGCTTTGAGTCCCGATAAAGAGGTGAGTCGTCTTCTCAAGGAGATTAATGTTAAAATTTCCCGCTTAAAACTCAAGCCTAAGGAGCTTAACCAAGCCTTTGATGCGATTCTAACAGATGATCGACAGGCGCTTAGGGCACTGGGTCGAAATCGTCTTGTACGACTCAAAATCTTAAAGAAAAAAATCGTAAATCTGACTACACTTCCAAAGACAATCGTCAAACAAGGCGGTAATCTTCTCACTCAGTTAAACAAGAGAAAAGAGAAACTTCTTAAACTTGTCCTAAGTATTGAAGGAAAGGCTCAAGTTGCTTCTCGAGCACCCATCCTAAGCGCTCAGAAGAAGTCCGTCATCAAACGACGTGCTGTGAAAACCCGAGCTTTACTCAAAGACATGATTAAGCAAATATCAGATATGCCCAAGCGTTTGGCCTCTATGGGTCCAAAGATCGCAAGTGAAGTCAGAAAAGCTGTATCATCATTAAAACGTCTTGGTCTTGATGCCTTTGCCATCGCAAAAAAAATCTTCCAAAACCCGTTTGAGTAGAGGGCCGGATGAAGCTGCGCTGACTGAGGAGCAAGAATCAGAGTCCGTTGATAGTGAATTAATACAAGTAAATACCGTCAATGAAACTGAAAGTAGTGGATCCACAGATGAACCTCTATTATTTGATGAATCGCCATCAGTAGCAAATAGATCTCAGAGTTTTGGTGATCAGCTTGATTCACTTGAGGCAGAGATTAAGCGTAAAAAGGATCACAAAGTTCGCGTACACAATGATTGGAACAGGGTTGAAGAGATCGTAAAAGCTGATCGAGAGGTGGGTAAAAAAGCAGTCACACTGTTCTTTGCACAATATGATCAGCATCCGCTCGGTAACCCTGTCCAATCTTCCATGAAAAAGACGGCAAGACGTCTAGGGTTAAAGCTGAAATCAAAACCGAAACGTAAGCAAGCGAAAACAATCCGCACACAAGTGTCGCAACGACAGCCAGTAGCGATGCAGCAAAGGTTGATCCCCTCACCTACGCTGACGGTGACAGAAAAATCAAGGCCGCAGAGAGAAGTTCGAAATGTAAATGATCGCAATGTAAAGGCCTTGAAAGATTCGCCAACACCCGATTCGGTGATCGGATGTCCAGAGGGAAGCGTGATTGTGAGCACAAAACGAATTTATCTGTCGAGGAAGATCAGAAACACGCATAAGTTGGGTGACAAAGAAGCTAAACGCCTTAAAAAGCACATAGCCCAAGGCACACTATTTTGCATGGATCGCTATGAATACATGCGAGGAGATCGTCCTCTGACAAGGGTTACTCATTCAGCGGCACGGAACCTATGCTCAAGCCGTGGGATGCGCTTATGCACTGAAAATGAGTGGCAGAAAGTATGCACCCAAGGCGGCAAGTATCACTACGCTCGTTACTATAAACGAGGCTATTGCAATGTAGACGAGAAAAACAGCGTAGGCGCATCAATTTCCCCTAAAGCTAAAACAAGATGCACTAAGAAAGGGGTCTATCATCTCATTGGAAATGTAAGCGAGTGGACTCAGAGTGGCAAAGTATTGGGAGGCCATTTTGAGACAGAAGGACGAGAAGCCTCCTGTGGACTTACTCAATCAAGGTCACCAAATTCACAAAGTGAGCTGGTCGGTTTTCGATGTTGTTCAGCCTTAAAGTGACTGATCGTACACTCTGCCTACACAAAAGAAGCTGCAGCTATCTGAATCTACTTTGGATCCACCATGTCCTAGGGATAGGTAAAATAACCAAGTTGCAAAATGTAACACCCTCTAGCTCTAATCCGTTTAAGTGATCAAAAAAATGACACCCACCCAAGAACAACTGTCTAGTTCTTGGACACTCTGAGCTTATTCTTACCCACTCTCACCCCCTCAAACTACACCACCCCCTTTCCCCCAAGTGCACTTGACGGACTCTATACCAAAATCGTCCCGGCCCCACCGATCCTAAGGTGGGGGGCGTAAGCGTTCACGTTCCCAAAACTGTTGACGCATAATTTGGGATAAGTAAGACTGTCCACATGGATATTCATAGTCTTCCACAACCTGATCCGAGCTGGCATGAGAGCGCTCAACAAGCTGTTCAGCAGCTCATCGCGTTGAGTGTTCTCCAAAGTGAGCAGATGACTCTCCAAAGCGAGCAGATAGAAAAGCAAGCGGCAAGAATCGTGATCCTTGAGGAGAGGTTGAGGCAAAATTCAAGAAACTCCGATAAGCCATCTTCTTCGGATCGCAAGACACCTCCTAAGAGACGCAAGAAGAGTCCAAGATCAAAGGGTGGGCAGAAGGGACGTAAGGGAGCTTATCGCGAACTCTTGGATCCTACTGAGGTCATCATGAGTTCAATCGATCACTCTTGCCCTTGTGGGGGGTCATGGGCTCCACTTAATGAGCCGGAGCGCTTTCAGGTCACTGAACTGCCTGAAGTGAAGCCGTTAGTGACCGAATACCTAGTTCAGAGGCATTGCTGTACGTGCTGTGGGGCAATCGCCCACCCTGGTTACCAGCCGGTGTTGGGTTACACCCGCTTTGGACCGCGCCTACACGCGTATGTGACCGAACTCTCAGTCACTTATCGTTTGAGTATTCGCCAGATCAAGAGCCACCTTGAGCGGGGTTTTGGCTTAAAGCTGAGCTCAGGGGCGATCTCAGGTGTCCTTGCACGTTCTGCGAAAGCAGTCAAAGCTCCACTGAAGGAGCTTCAAGAATGGTTTAAGCGGGACCGCAGCGTGAAGAATGTAGATGAAACAGGATGGAAGATCGGGGGAAAGCAAGCTTACATGATCGGCGCGATCAACGCTGATGCTTCTATCTTCCACATTACTAAGCGCAGGGGAACTGCGGAGATTGAGCGGCTAATCGGTGAAGATAAAGAGCGACTCATTATCTCTGATCGCGCCAAGGCATATGAGCCTTGGTCTAATCGACAACTCTGCTGGTCTCATGTGATCCGCGCGCTCACTTTCATCGCGGAGGCGCGTGGTGGTAAGACTCACGGTGAGCCACTAGTCTATCTCGGGGATCAACTCTTTAGTTTAAACAGAAAATGGCGTGGGGGCCGTACCTCCCAGAGTGAATACTTAGGCCAAAGTGCTAAGATCAAAACTAAGATGAAGCGACATCTCACCGCGCTCAGCCAACAAGCACGGCTCTCACCGATCGCAGCAGGAAAGGTGAGGCATCTCCTCAAGTTCTACGATCAACTTTGGACCTTTCGCGATCACACTGAGCTCCCAATCCATAACAATGATCAAGAGCGAGAGCTTCGTAATCCGGTGATTAAGCGAAAACTTAGCCTCGGTAACGACACGATCTCAGGCGCAAAACGTTATGCACAACTCCTGTCGGTTATCAGAAGTCTGACGCGACAAGGGAGGTCGTGGCGAGATTGGTTCGTTCAATTGTGCCAAGGTCAACCTGAGTCTTTAGTCCCTAGCTCCTAAAATTTTTAGGCTTGGCTACGGAGCCCTGTGCCCGCAATTTAGGCAAACTCGATTTGGGAACGTGAACGCTTACGTGTGAAGCTCGGCGATCACTTGCATC
>CALSSE010000011.1 GCA_943788935.1 uncultured bacterium
TCACTCAATGCGCTTCTGCTAATAATAAGGGCGCTTGTGTCATGGCGATGGTAGAAGAGGGACAGAATATACATAACTCTCAAGGTCGCTACTCTTGCAATATCAGTAATCAAACGAATATTACTCGTGAAGGGACAACCTTTGTGATCATCAATCTCAGTTGTACTTACGAAGGCTTTACTCCTATCAACGCTATCTTTCAGATGATCGGAGATGATATGAGTGATGTTCTTAACTTTGAGATCCCTCTCTTTTTTCCAGATGCATGTTAATCGAAACCACTTGTTCAAGATCGGAGTAAGTCACACATGGCTCGAAAGTCTTCAGGCTCACGTTCTTCAGGTATGGGAGCGATCGGTTTTACTCTGATCGCTCTAATATTTACAGGGAGCACCGCTTTTTTTCTAGCTCAAGTCTTAAAAGGGAAGAATATTAACGCGACCCCTATGAAAACAGTGGTAGTCGCTGCCCAAGATATCAAGGCCTCAGAGCACATCAAGCAGGGTGACTTTAAAGAGGTTCGCTTACCTGTAGACTCCATCCCGAATGGGGCTTATAGCTCTGTTAAGCAGCTGTTCCCACCTAGCTCTGAGAAGAACCCTAGAGTACTGGTTAATGCAGTCTATGAGAATGAAGTGATCCTGCCTCAACGCCTCTCAGATCCAAAACGTGGCACTGGTTTTGCCTCTCTGGTCGCCAAAGATTTTAGAGCGCTCTCTCTGGAAGTCGATAGTCGCACGACGAGATCAAACGTGGTCTATCCCGGCGCGAATGTCGATATATTGACGACGATGCGTCGACAAGAGAAGAGAGACTCAGTGACTCGACTTGTCGTGCAAGGTGTAAAAGTCTTAGCGGTTAATGGGATTACTGATGCCGCTGAACTCGATGAGGTAATGAGGAAAGCCAAGAAACGACCACGAAGAGATGTTTTAACGATTCTAGTGAACCCTGATCAAGGTGAGGCGCTAACGCTTGCTTCCAATGAAGGGAAAATCGATGTTCTCCTTCGAAATACTAATGACCTAGGGTCGATTGATACCCAAGGAGTCACCAGTAATGAGCTGACCACTACCGTTGAAGAAGAGGCGACAGAGCCCAAGGCTAAAGGTAAAAAGAAGAAGTCACGCTCTCGCTCAGCGAGAAATAGGTTCCGTCGTAGTGCTCAGCCGAAGAATCGTCAACGAAATAGACGTGGACGCGGTAGCCCTTCAACAACAACTATTGAGTTTTAAGTAATACTCAATAACTCTTGGTAATACTCAATAATTCTTCACTGTACCGTCAGGTCATAGATCACAGTCAGTTAGGCAGGTTTTGAATGGATCGCCAAAGCAAATGGTTTGAGAGCGCTCTTCAAGTACATCACTCTAGAGAGGTACGAATCTTCTCGACCTTCTTACAGATGCTCTCTGTCATACTCCTGTCCTACTCTTCACCCGCATGGGCGCAGAGATTTGATCCATCGAGGGTTATCGAGGTCTCTTTAGGAGGATCGACGATCCTTAATTTAACTGCTAAGCGAGTGACATTAACCGACCCGAGTATCGCGGAGATCACTAAACCCTCTGAGAGCATTCTCCTCATCGGTCGTAAAGTGGGCGAGACTAATCTCGTCGCCATCACTGAGAGCGGTAGTGAGACCTATCTCATCAAGGTCAGTCTCCCCGCCTTAGCGATTCAGAGTGAGATTGTCTCTCTATTTCCTAATGAACGGGATGTGAGAACGAAAGCGGTTGGTGGCGCATTAGTTTTAGAGGGGACGGTGAGCACGATTCAGGTGATCAACCAGATGGAAGAGGTCGCGAGAGGTTATCTACTGAGCCCCTCAATCGTCTCTTTGGGCGTTAAGCCAAACGTCATTAATCTATTGACGGTCCGCTCTCCTCAGCAAGTTCAGATCGATGTCTCCTTCGCTGAAGTGAACCGGTCTTCGCTTCGTGAAATCGGCGCGCTCTTAAAGGGAGGCAGAGGGACAAACTTTAGCTTCAGGGGAGTGGGAGGAACAACGAGCGCGACCGGTGTTAGCTTTGGAGAGGTCTTCCTCAACCCAGATCCCGGTGGCAGCTTGCCTATTCCTCTTGACATGACCCTCAAGGTGCTCACCGAGCACTCTCTATCGAGGACGCTTGCTAAGCCAACTTTGGTCGCGATGAGCGGTGAGAAAGCGACCTTTCTCGCCGGTGGAGAGATGCCTGTACCGATCGTGTCCGGGTTTGGTCAGCCGAGTATCGAATACAAGAAATTTGGGATTCTACTCGACTTCAGCCCGATTGTCTTGGGAGACCGAACGATTGAGCTCAACACGACCATGTCGGTGAGCGTCTTAGATAAGAGTCAGGGCTTGACGATCAGTGGAGCCGATGTTCCATTATTCAAGACTCGCTCTAGTGGGACGACGGTTCGCTTGCAACATGGTCAAAGTTTCGCGATCGCAGGACTATTGCAAGACCAACTTGAGAATGTGAAGAGATCAGTACCAGGGTTAGGGGATATTCCCATATTAGGAATGCTCTTTAATAGCCGTGCTTTTGAGCGTAATGAGACTGAGCTAGTAGTCGTGATCACCGCTCGATTAGTCAGCCCATTAAACGGGGCGAGCATGCCTCCTCTGCCCGGTAAAGAGAGCCGTGACCCTAATGATTTAGGCGTCTTTCTCATGAATGCTTTTGAGGAGAGTACGCCTCCTAAAACATCTCAGTCACGGGGTCTCCCTAATAAACAGCGTAGAATCACTGATTCGAGCTCATCGCCTAGCTCAGAGACGAACTCATATGTCTTTGGCTCATTAGGTTATTGGAGATAAGGAGGGGCCATGAGCGGTGATAAGAAAAGTATGAAGCCACCCACGATTAATTTGGGAACTTTTAAGCCGCCTCAAGGAGTTAAAGCTCCCCAAAGACCTTCATTTTATTCGGAAGAGTCAACGATGATCACCTCTCTGAGTGATCTCGAGAAGGAGAAAATATCTAGAGGAGACCTCTCGCCTAGCTCGTTAAATAGACGAGACTCTACCTCGCCTTCTCTACAGCCCGTAGCCTCTCTACAATCCGCGGCCTCTTTTGTCCCTCCTCCATTGCAAACAGACGCGCCATTGAGTGGTCCCTCTTATAAGCATCAAGAAGAAGAAGTCTTACCTGATATCAACTTAGAAGACGCCTTTGAGGGGACGAGCAAGATCAGCCCCGAAGATTTGAAAATTATGGAAGAGGGGGGGCTCTTCGATGTCCCCAATAAGGGCAATGAAGGCTCTAATCAACTAGCCTCTCCTTCGCTCTCTCCTCCATTGTCCATTCAGGAGGAAAACCCTCCTGTCAACGTCGTTGCTGTCTTTAATGCTCGAGGCGGAGTTGGCGCGACGACACTAGCAGTCAATTTAGCAGGGGCAGCGCAGGCTTTTGGGCAACATGTCGCTTTAATAGATTTGGATCTACAGCTAGGAGCGGTAACCTCCATGCTCGATGGAAAACCACTTGAGCGGAGCCTCGCAGAGCTTCTTATGGAAGCTACAGAGTCAGTCGATCAGAGCATTAAATCAGCGATCGATGAGCGATGTGGCATTAATATAATCGCTCAAGAGGGTCGAATCGGGGAGATCGGGATGGTGACGCCAGATCGACTACCAACCTTCATTGGGGCGGTCAAAGCCCAACACGGCTTTGTGATTATCGATGGACTTCGAAGTTTTAGCGATCACGCGGTGACCGCTTTAGACTCAGCGGATGTCATCCTCTTAGTGATCACTCAAGATATCCCAGCCCTGCGATCAGCTAAGCATGTATTATCTCTCTTTAAAAAACTCGGCTATTCCTCATATAAAGTGCGCCTGGTACTGAATCGTCATAATCATAAGAGCACTTTGAGCGTCGCTGAAATCGAAGAGCGTCTCGACCATAGCGTTTATGAGACCTTAGAGAATAGCTTCCCCTTCGTGTCTAGTCTGATCGAAGAGGGACGCTTGGCTCGTGATGTCAACTTGAAGCATAAAGTGACGAGAGGCTTTGATCGGCTCGCTAGTCGTCTCTTGGGGATCGAGGTCGCTGAGACTAAAGGGTTCTTCTCTAGTCTCTTTTCAAGAGGTAGGAGTTCATAATGCAGACGATCAGCTCTCGTTTATCAGGACAGAGTGGTGTTAATACTCGTGATCTTGATGAGGTTAGGAAACTTCTTCATCAACAGGTTATCGATCGACTCGACCTCTCTCAAGCGGCGACTCTGACCAATGATCAACTCTCGAGTAGGCTCAAAGATATTATTGATCGCGCCGTCAAAGCTGAGGGGCTCAACCTCTCGATCACTGAGCGTGAAGAGATGGTTATTAGTCTTATTCATGAGATCACAGGGTTGGGCCCCTTAGAGACGATCATGGGTGATGCTGCCGTTAGCGATATATTAGTGAATGGACCTGACACTATATTCGTGGAGCGACATGGACGTTTAGAGCGAGTCAACGCCCGCTTCAGAGATAACGAACACCTCGTGAATATTATCACTCGGATCGTTGGTAGAGTAGGGAGAAGAATCGATGAGAGCTCTCCGATGGTCGATGCTCGTCTCGCAGATGGTTCACGCGTGAACGCGATTATCCCGCCACTCGCCCTCGACGGTGCGGCGCTCTCTATTCGTCGATTTGGAACGAAGGCGCTCAGCCATGATGACCTCGTCCGCTTTGGGGCTTTGAGCCCCGAGATGATGAATTATCTGAAACTAGCGGTCATCTCCAAGTGTAATATCCTCATAAGCGGAGGAACAGGAGCGGGTAAAACGACCCTCTTAAACGCGCTCAGTAACTTTATCCCCTCTACAGAGCGTATTATTACTTTAGAGGACTCTGCTGAGCTGAGATTACAACAGCCTCACATTGTCCGACTAGAGAGCAGACCTCCCAATATCGAAGGGAGAGGAGCGATCTATATTGGAGACTTAATGAAAAATGCGCTCCGTATGCGCCCGGATCGTATTGTCGTTGGTGAGGTTCGCGGTGGGGAAGCGCTAGATATGTTACAAGCGATGAACACTGGTCATGAGGGGTCTATGGGAACGCTACACGCTAATACGCCTGACGATGCCTTACAACGGTTGACGACGATGATTACCATGTCAGGAGTGAAGTTAGATGCTGAGTCATTAAAGCAGATCATCTCTCGGTCATTGCATGTCATTATTCAAGCGAGTCGCCTCCCTGATGGCCAGCGTAAAATAACAAGTATCACCGAGGTTCTCGATGCTCATGGAAACGACATCTCTATTAATGAAGTCTTCGCTTACAAACGACAAGGGATGGATGATGATGGGAAGATCATGGGGGATCACGCGTACGTTAATGAGAGTAAAATGCTTGAGCGTTTCTATCAATCTGGCGCTTTATCACGCTCTTAGTTCACTCTACTGAGGCTATCTATATGAACTATATCACTCTCTTGGTTCTCCTCACCTCTCTGAGCGTGTTCTTTATATTGCAAGCGATATACTGGGTATTTAAAGCGCGTCGAGAGAAACGAGCCGCTTTATTGGATCAGCGCTTGGGACGAGCGATCGATGATCAAGAGTCCGATGGTCTTATCCGTGACGAAATCGAGGGTAGTTGGGCGGTACGCATCTCAATATTAATGCGGGCGGCTGGTGAGACAGGGGATGTCAATATGTTCATCCAAAAGTGTCTCATTTATGGAAGCGTGTTGTTTTTATGTGGCTTGGTGACTACAGGCGAGATCGGGATGGCGGTGGTCGCTAGCTTGATCGGAGCTTATTTGCCTTACCTAGGGCTTATCAGTAAAAGAGACAAGAGGATTGATCAGATTGAGCAGCAGTTACCTGAAGCCCTAGAGATGATGATTATCTCCTTGAGAGCGGGTCAGTCTCTAGAGCAGACAATTTCCTTGAACGCGCGAGAGCTCCCTTCTCCGATCTGCGACGAATTTGCCCAAATCTCAGAGGAGGTTCGATTGGGGATCTCCATGGATGAAGCGATGAAGTCGATGACTAGTCGTTTGTCCAACGCCCGTACCGTGAGAAGTTTTGTGGTATCGGTCCTCGTATTGAGACAAACAGGAGGTAATCTGATCGAGGTTCTAGAATCGATCATTGATACTATGCGTATGCAGGCTAGATATGAACATAAACTCAAATCTATGACCTCCGAGAGTCGGTCTAACGCTAGGACTTTGGGCGCTCTACCACCGATGTTTGTGATCATCTCAATGTTGATCAATCCAGGTTATGTAAGCCAAGTAGGAGGCTCACCTCTAGGACGAGTAATGATGCTGATCGCCCTTGTCCTCTACGTTCTTGGATTTGTGTGGATCAATCGTTTAGTCAATCCCAATCGGCAGTGAAAGAGAGCTCCTATGGTTAGCATCGACTTGGCAAACACCAATCATCTAGCGCTGATGGTGAGCGTTTTTGGTATGATCGTCACTCTTCACCTTGCGATCAGATCTGTTTATAAGAGTCGGGCGAATCGCTCAACAGAGGAGGAACGACTAGAGGATGAGGCTTATAATCCATATGATTTGAGTAATATACCTCTCAGCGCTCAAGACGCTCATTCTAATCTCGCTCTGATGAACCGCTTAAAACCTTTAGCACAGCTATTACAACCGACAGAGCTCAAAGAGTTGAACTTACTCAAGACTAGATTAAGCTATGCGGGGATGCGTCGGGCAGAGAATTTTGAGCTATTCAACTCCGTTAGAGCAGGACTTCTGTTAATCTCCTTGATGATACTCGCGGTGGTCGCCACTCTAAACCCGATGACTCAAGGTCTATTGATGAGCTTAGTCTTTGCTTTCGCAGGCGCATATTACTTACCGATCTTGTGGCTCAACTCAAAAGTAAACACTCGTCAAGAAGCGATTCAGAGATCATTACCGCCTACTCTAGACCTGCTCGTAACTTGTATGGAAGCGGGACTTAACCTAGAGGGAGCTCTCGATCGGGTATCACAAGAGATGTCAATGAGTGATCCAGAGCTTTCAGAAGAGTTTCGAGTGATCATACGAGAGCTCAACGCCGGTCTCAGCGTGAGTGGTGCTTTTAAAAAATTTGCTGAGCGTGTTCGAGGCGATGATCTCAAGAATCTATGTAATGTAATTATTCAATCGGTGACTTTAGGCTCATCTCTAGGGAGAGCGCTGCGAGAATATTCAGCGACCGCTCGGAGACGTCGTGAATTCAGATTAGAGGAAGAGGCGGGGAAAGTTGCCGCTAAACTCACCCTTCCGCTCACTATTTGTTTACTCCCCTCCTCTATGATTGCTATGCTCGCGCCAGCGATCGTGACGATCTCTAGTGCGCTTGGTAAGTGAGCTGATGAGAGACTGTAGAGGCTCTCTCATTTTAGCTTCATCTATATGTATATTCACGATGATCAACCTCGGTTGTGGAGGGGTTGATACTGCTTCTATTGGCTCAGAGGCGCTTCGCCAACAAAGCGCTGGACAGCTTGAGGAAGACCTCGTGGAGCTCTTCGTTAGCTCCCGGTCTTTTGATGCTGCGAGCCCGTTAGCCCAAAAACTCTATCGTGATCATCCTTCTGAGGCTCGACCGGCCTATTTGATCGGAGTGATTCTCCGTGAAAAGGGAGTATACGAAGAGGCTGAGCGGTTTTTTCTAGAGGCCCTCTCTAAAGATCATGCTCATAGCGATGCTTATGACGCTCTAGGGATTCTCTATGGGATACGCGGTCAGATCGATCAAGCGCTTAAAGCTCATAAGAAGGCCACAGATCTTAAGCCCAAGATAGCAAAATACTGGCATAATTATGGATTTGCTTTGTGTCTCGCACAGAAGTTTAAAGAGGCGATTAAGGCTTTTCAACGGTCATTAAGTTTAGCGCCCGAACAAGAGCGAACCTTTGTGAGTCTCGCCTTCGCTTTTGGTGCCCTCGGTGACTATCAAGAGATGAGGCGTTATCTATCTCAGGTTTTGACGACCGCTCAAGTAGAATTTAACCTCGGAGTAGTCAGAGAAAAGAGAGGGGAGAGAGAGGTCGCTCTCGCTCATTATAGACGAGCTCTCTCTCTCCATCAAAACTTTGAGCTCGCTCGAGAATCGATTGGTCGATTAGAGAGAGAGCTGACCCCTTCTACAAACAGACTACCCAAGACTCATTGACCTGAGAAACCTTGACTTGAGACACATGGATGCTTGAAGTATTTTTTAAGAGCTCTAATAGAAATAATAAATAATCACATGACATGAACTGCTGACTTAGCTAACTTATTGGTAAGTGTGTTTATGTTCTTATAAATAGGAAAATATATATCTCCTTAAGTCAAGAATTGAGTCTCTATGCGTCTTATAAGTCTGATCTTGATCCTCGTCGCTGCTTCACTTAGCTTTGGTTGCGCTCAGAGAGAGAGCCTCAGCCCTCAATATGGTAAGTCTTATCAGCAGATTTTTTATCTTCAGGGAACCGCCCCTCCTGTTCAGCTAGCGCCGACAACTGCTGAAGATGCTAAGCGGATTACTGAATCACGAAATCGGCGATCCAATGGATCTAAGTCAAGTAACTCAAAGAGCTCTGCTTTTAGTGGAGGAGGGACTACCTCAAACTTTGGTCTACAGTGAAACACATTTCTCTCACCTTTGTCCTAACCTTCAATAGCCATATTATATGACTAACAGTATTTAAGGAGCGCTTATGTTTTCTCCTCCTCTATCTCTCTCTACTCGTAAAGAGGAGGGAGGTTACATTGCTTACGTGATTATCCTCCTCGCAGCAATCTTCGCTGGTTCGTCTATGCTGACCATTGAATATGGTAAAACAGCAAACCGTATCGCTGTAGAGAAGCAACTCCTTGGGTCTCATGGGCATATTGTGGGCCAACAGATCATTAAACAAGGGATCAATTCAGCCTGCCTTAACGGTGAGTTTACCGGCGATACAGATGATCTCTCACAAGTACTCTTTGGTGATCTCGATCAAATTAATCAAGAAGATCGAACATATGCTTGTGATGAGCTTGACGAGGGAGAGACGATCACTCGTGAAGAGGATAGCGCTGATGGACCTGCGGGGACTTTTCGTCGTTACCGAGTTACCTCAAGCTATAATGCGCTCGGGACTGGTGACGATGATGAAGAGCGGGGAGAAGCAAAAGATCGAAGCGTCATTGTTGAAGTACGTGAGATTAATGGTGAAGTAGAGCGTCCTCGCCCACAGATTATGTTTATCTTAGACTATTCCGGCTCAATGAGTGCTAATGGTCGCGCTGATCGTCTTAAGAGCGCTGTTCAACAATTTGTGAGCAACCAATATGACGTCGACTATGGTGTGATTCTCTTTGATAGTGGAGTGCGAACTACGATTGGCTTAGGGAGCGGCGCTAATCATAATCAGAGCGTTCTCTCTACTGTGAATGGAAATCAACCTGGTGGGGGGACTAGCTTCAATGGTCCACTACAAAATGCAGTGAATGCTCTCAATCAAACGAGTAATCAACACAGTTATTTGGTTCTCGTCTCTGATGGACATCCACAAGATGGTAGCAGCGCTCAGAACTTTGTGAACAGCGCCATTCGAGGAATAGATCCCGAGATCTGCATCAGTCGAGTAGGTAATCAGATTTGTCATACCGTATATACGCTAGGTGTAGACAACGCCAATATGAACATGTTGGAGAGCTTGAGCGGTAACGCAGCGACCGCTGCTGGTGATCGAGATGAGTTCGCCTTTGAGATCTCTGCCCAAAACACTGAAGCGGCCTTCAGCGCGATCGTAGATGACATTATGTGTAGTTTTGGACCTCTTGAGCCGCAACCAAGCGTAGACGAAGAAGACACGATTAGCGTCTTCCTCAATGAGGCTCCGCTGACCGCTGGCGTCGATTTTGAGTACGTCCGAGATCTGAATGCGATTAAACTTTATGATGCTGAAAACGGTAATAACGCTTGTACCAACGCTCTCAGCAACGGGGGGGCGGTCACGATTCGTTATGGGAAGCCGAGGGTGATCTACGAGTGATCACTTGCTGCGGTTAACGATAACGTTGGCCCAAAGGAGTGAGAAGAGGGTGAAGGCTAAGACCACAATGATATCGGTGAGAGAGCTCGTCGAGACAGTTGTTCCTGCAGGTATTTCGACGTAAAACGAGCGACGTACGCCGTCTACAATATAGCTCATCGGGTTTAGCTTCATAATCCATGAGAGCGCCCCTTGATCTGGGTTGATAGGGAACATCGCTCCGCTGAGGATCCAGCCAGGGATGAGAATGACACTCATAATGGCATGATAGGCCTGACTAGAGTCTAACCACCATGCTAGCGCAAAACCGAAAGTGGAGAGCGCGACTGAGCCTAGAATCAGAAACATGACTAGATTCAGCCAATTGATGTCCATATAACCAAAGCCAGCGAGCGGGGCTAGAGCGAGAAAAGCAACCGCTTGGATAAGGCCTACGCTGCTCACTCCAAGCGCTTTGCCTAGTACGAGTGCTGAGCGAGATCCGGGCGCGATAAGCACTGACTGTAAGAAACCTTCGTGTCGATCTTCAATCACGGTAATGGTGCCAAAGATGGCGGCAAAGAGCACCAACATCACGACTACCCCCGGGAAGAAGTACTGTTCATAATTCAAACCCTCTGCTCCGCTGAGCTTAAAGGTAGAGGTGAGACCACCACCGATCATTAACCAAAAGATTATGGGCTGTAAAAAGGCACCGATTAACCTGCTCGGTTTACGAAGGAATCGGGAGAGATCACGCCCCCATAAGACGCTAATTGTTGCCCATTGATCAGCAAGTTTCATGTGTTCTCCTCAGTGAGACGCTCGCCTGTGAGATGTAAAAAGACGTCACCCAAGTGAGGGCGAGTCATATTAATAGAGGTTACGCTTCCTTCAGGGAGTAGCTCAACGATGCGAGGGATGAGGCTGTGGCCTTCTTCAGCGGTGATCTTGAGCTGTCCATCGCTGATGATAGAATCGAGATTCAGAGCGTCCTTAATAAGCCTCGCAGCTTCTTCGGGATGGTCGCGGAGAGTGATGTTTAGGTGGTCTCCTGACACTAACTTTTGAAGTGAGTTAGGTGTATCACAAACGACTAATTTACCATCAGAGATGAAGCCGATTCGATCACAGAATGCAGCCTCTTCTGGTCGATGAGTGCTCAATAAAATACTGAGCCCTCGTTCTGACCTGAGACGTAAGAGTCTCTTCCACGTACGCTGAAAGGCGCCTTCATCTAAACCTGTAGTAGGCTCATCCATCACCAATAGCTTGGGGTCATGAATTAATGATCGAGCAAGCTCGAGGCGCCGTTTCATTCCTCCAGAGTAGTTGGCTACTCTCTCATCAGCTCGATCGATGAGGTCAGAGAAACGTAGAAGCTCTTCTATACGGTCTTTACGTTTTTGGCGAGGTAATCGATAGAGTCTTCCGGTCATTTCTAGATTTTCTCTCGCGCTCATCAATTGATCTAAGCTAGGAGATTGAAAGACGATCCCCATAGAGCGGAGGAGTTCTTTAGATCCTCCTCGGACCTCTTGTCCATTAAAGAGGAATGAACCAGAGACTGAGGGCAGAAGCCCCATCAATACAGAGAAGGTAGTGCTTTTTCCGCTCCCATTTGGGCCCAATAAACCAAAGACCTCTCCTTCCCGGACCTCGAAAGAGAGAGCTTTGAGAACTTCTAAGTCCCCCCTGTGAACGGTTAGGTCTTTGACCTCTAAGAGTGGAGTACTCATATAAATCTCTTTCTCTTCGACATTAGCTAGGGAGATAGATGGATTGAGGGATATCTAGTTGCTCTTGTGGACCCATCGGTCCTGCATCGAGTACGAGAGCGGCGAAGAGGACGGTGAGGTAGATGAGCGTATAGAGAAAAAAACGTCTCGCCCAAGCGTTTCGTTGAGGCTCCCAGAAACCGATAACGCTGTACCATAAGAGGATCGCTCCGAGGATACTCGCGATCCCAGTATAAAGCCAACCTGCAACACCGAGCGGTAACAATAATAAGCTAGTCATCACGAGGAGTATGGACCATAAGACGCCTTGAATGAGGGCATTGAGATGACCATATTGGCTTGGGAAAGTCTTTAAACCGGCGCGTTCATACTCTCGCTGACGATAAAATGCGATAGCGATAAAGTGGGGAATCTGCCAAAAAAATAGAATCCCAAATAAAACCAAACCAGCGAGGTCGATACTCCCCGTCACCGAGGTCCACCCCATAAGCGGTGGGAGGGCGCCGGGAATGGAACCAACGACGAGCGCTTGAGGACTGAGCCTCTTCATTGGGGTATAGATCCACACATAGCTGATGAAAGCGATAGCGGCTAAATAAGTCGTAGTGAGGTTCACCCAATACCAAATTATATACCCTGAACAGAAGGCGATGAGTAATCCACAAATGAGCGCTTTATTTGAAGAGAGCCGTCCGGCGGGGAGTGGACGATTCTTTGTTCGCCCCATAAATTTATCGCTCTCTCGTTCAATATAACAATTCATGGTGTTGGCGCCGACCACTACTCCTAAGGTGCCAAAGAGAGAAGCGAAGAGCGCGCTTAATCGAATAGGCCCTGGAGCCATCCAAATCCCTCCCGCGGTGGTGATCAACACCAGGGCAGTGATTTGAGGTTTCATGAGAACCATCAAGTCTTTTAGCAAGGAAGGTTCCTGAGTGTATGCTGTGTCCTCAGACATATAGGCTCGTTTTCTTGGCGCTGGTCACTGATGATGAGTATAGACAGGAAGCTATCTACCCACCAATAATATGTTTTTTAGTATTATAGGCAGTGTGTGCCTTACTGATAGAAGGAGCAAAATAGCTTCTTTTCGATTAAACTGCTTATAGCAAGGCTTTCTCTTGGGGTCGAGTATTTAATATAACCTCTATAAGATCAGGTTACAGGAGTGGAGAATTATGGGAGAATACCTCGTTGCTGTGCGACCTTTATATAGGTCTCTCTCCAACGCTTGGCTACCGCGGACGGTCGATGATGGATAGAGAGATGTTCAATGCCTTCTCTCATTCTCCGCCGATATCGATCAGGTGGCTCAGATATCGCTTGAGTGATGATTCGCACCCATGAGTCAAGATCATTAACGGGAGCGAAATGGATAAAGTCTCCTTGGGGATCTATCCCTCGATGCCCTGGTATATCGGATGCGACTGCGGGAGTCCCACAAGCGATCGCCTCTCTCAAGGATCTCGGTGACCCTTCAAAGAGGGAAGGAAAGATGTAGAGCTTTGCTGAACGATAATGATTGATCAGCTCACCTCTCGGCAGATAATGGGTGACCTGAATACGCTCTTTCAAAGGATGTGAAGAGATTCTGTCTTTAAACCATCGTCGATCAAAAGGAGTCTCACGACCTATGAGACTGAGCCTAAGGGTTGGATCTCTCTCTCCTAGTTGAGCAAAGAGATCAAAGAGGAGATCTAAGCCCTTTGGGCGCACGAAAGCGCCTGTATAGAGTAATGTATTCTCTCTCTCCGTAGAGAGTTGGTTTGGAGGAGTGAAACGCTCACAATCAGTCTCAGAGGGGATGAAGCTCACTTTATGCTTTGAGATCCCATGGCCATCAATGAGATCTCGTTCATGGCCCGGTCCCATAACGGTGATATGATCTGCAGCATGTAGAATTCGGGTATCAAAGCAGAGGGATCTCACTCTTTGGCCGGCATAACGAAAGTCGATTTGATAACCGAGTGGCCTGACTCGACTAAACCAACCCCAGTTAGTTGTTCTCTGAGTATGGATGATAATGAAGGGTCTCTTAAGATGAGAATATCGCTCACAGGTTTTTGAGAGATGCCCAAATAGGTCGTGTACGATCTCGACTCCTTGACCCTTGATGAGATAGTTTAACATGGAGGCGGCGTGATGAGGAAACCGCTCTCTAGGTAAGGGGATAAGTTCAAGTTTGGGCCATCTCTGCTGTTGTGCGTTAGTTAAAACTTGATCTTCATTGGTGAGTACATAGCAGAGCTTAAGAGACCTTGATAGCTCACCGACCACAGCGAGCGTATCTTCATAGTTAACAAGGTGAGGGAGATTGATCACTAACCTCGCTTGATTAAACCAAAGTGAGCTTGGACTCTTTTGATGATCTATATCATCTACCTTCTCCCTTGTGGTCATATTGAGTTGTTGTTCTTTCTGTTTGAGCATGATTTAAACTCTCTTTATCTATCGTCTAGATGATCTCTTTAATGTATGTTGCTCATGAAACGATAGAGTTTGATCTGACTTAACCATGTTTGTATATCCTTTTATACTCATCATATGAGTGAGTTGTCATGCGAGAGCCAATATACATAAGCGTAGCGTTTAGTTCTTCAAGGGATCTAGATGAGTTCTCAACGATTCTGTAATCCTTTCGCCACGCCTGAAGCGCGCAACAACTCTTTGGTGAACTGTACCTCCTCTCGTCTGTTTGGTGCTTTAACATTACTTCTCGCTCTCTCTGTGAGCGGGGCGAGTTATGCTCAGGTGACAGACTTTGAGGCGTTGTTTACGCCTGAGCTGGGTTCAGTCATTAAAGAAGAGTCACTCGTCTATGCAGTGTCGCTTGACTTGAGCCCTATTTACCAAGAGCTTTCTCCGCCAAAATCTTCGTTAGAGTTTATCAAGACTCATGTGAGAGAGGGAGGCTCAGAGGAGCATCTCACCCTAGCTCAAAGTGATAATTTAAATTTCAGATCATTAGAGAACTCACTGATTGAGTCATTGGTACGCTGGCCCAACCTTTCAGTCGTTTCCCCCGAGAGATATCGATCAAGATTGGTAAAGTCTAGTCATCGGCAGCGACTCGTGAAACTTGCCTATCAATTTATTCGAGAGGCAGAGGTCGCCTACAAAGACGTCGATCTTGACCGAACGAGAGCCCTATTAGATTCAGCGATTGAACTTTTATCACAGTCAAAGTATTCACTGCTTAAGCCGGTGGAAGTCGCCCAACTTTACCTAAAAAGAGGGATCGTCGCGATTGAGAAGAGACAGGTCTTAAGCGCTTCATTAGACTTTCGGCGAGCGCTTCTCCTCGGACCCAAGTTGAGGTTGAAGTCAGGGTTTGATAGTCCAATGGCTGTTAAGATTTTCAATGAAACCCTTAAGCAACTACAGAAATTAGACTCGAGAGAGCTCGTGAAACTTGCCGAGCTCAGAGAGTGGATCGATGACCGATCTCCAACATTGATCATCATAAAAGTTCAAGATAAGGTTTTTAGCGCGCTTTGGGGTTCGCCTGGGACGGCTCGGGGATCCTTACAAAATGGTGTTGTCAGAGACCAAGAATCGCTACAGATAGAGCTCCCATATCAAGAATCAATGGATAAGCTAGCGTCTAGAATCTGGCTCAACTTGCCGATCACTTCGATGAGACTCTCTAACGTAATAGCTAAAGATTCTTGGGAGCTTTTCGCGGGTTGGGGGGTGTCTACACCGTTAAAAGCTCCGGTAGAGATCATCACTCAGCCAGGTCTTCTCCTAGAGATAGTGGTAAAAGTGCTCACTCAACTAGAGGTGAAGTCAGGTCTATCTCTCGCCCAGAACTCTCGTGATCAAGCTCAGGACCTGACGAGGTCTTTTCCGATAAGTAGCATATATATGGGACCTCTATGGTCAAAGACTAAGCGTCGATGGTGGCTCTCTTTTGGCGTGATGTTAGAGGGGAGTTATCTTGGTTCAACTTCAATCACGAGAATCGTAGGATGTAAGTATTTTGATCTCAGCTCAGATATCCCACAAGAGATCTGTAACCCTCGACGTGACATCAGGCAGATCAAGGGTTCATGGCGCTTAGGACCAAGAATTCAGATGAACGCAGGGGTAAATGTAGCACGGAGTTGGAAGGTCGCCATACAGCTCAACAGCTCTATTTCGTTTTATCAGTCTTCTGAACACCCTTTTGAATATCCCGTTGGGGCAGGTCTCTTGATCGGCTATTCCTTTAACTCTCATTGAATATGAATTAGAACATAGAATAAGTCTGACAGATCGCGTAACAATTTGTCGGTTCGTATATACTTATAGAGTCATACTATTCTCACTCTCTGATCATTGAGGGGTTTCTTGATGAGATCGATCGCTGTCCTCTCCCTTTATTTAGCGTTTTCTCTACTATTTAGTCTCTCTGAGGTGAGAGCGCAGCAGGGCTCAGGTGAGACAGCTTCCTCTGAGGAAGCGGTGAGCTCACTTAAGCCACGGATCGTTTATCAGCCTCCAGTGAAGTATCCGGTGCCCGCCGTAGGGAGTAGGGTGACTGGTAGCGTAAAATTGAAACTTCTGATAGACGTCGAGGGGATGCTAGAAGAGGCGAT
The DNA here is from genome assembly GCA_943788935.1 of uncultured bacterium. GTDB lineage: Bacteria > Myxococcota_A > Bradymonadia > UBA7976 > VGTA01 > CAKZRU01. The sequence continues at coordinate 16,266 of CALSSE010000011.1, forward strand.
AGTACTAAAGACTGATCCGGTAGGCTATGGCTTCGAGAAGTCAGCGCTACAGTACGCAGAGCGAATACGGTTCGTCCCACCACAAGTGAATGACATTAATGTGCGATCTCAGCTGGAGATCATGGTTCACTTTACTCCTCAGATGATGATTGAGGAGCTTCGAGTGAGAGGGCAGTTTGAGGAGGCTGATCGTTTTCAAAAGAGGGCTGAGCGTTCAAAAACAGGTCGGCTCGATGATGCTGAAATGTCAATATATGGGGCTTATGAAGACTCGACTGATGTCATTGGGTTGAGTATTCATCACCTGATCGACGGTCCTCAAGGCGAGATTAACAAAGTTGCTGAAGTCCCTATGCCAGCGGTTGAAGGTCCAACAGGAGAAATTGAAGGGCTCATTTTAGAGCAAGGTACTCGGAGACCAGTGTCTAATGCGCAGGTCAGATTTAACGGCTTTGATGCGGTACGTAGCACTACTGCGTGGGGACGTTTTCGTTTCACGGGTGTCCCTGTTGGTCGGCTCTCAGTCATGGTCACTCGGTCGGGATATGCTTCTCAATCTCATGTGATTGAGGTTAAGCCAGGGGCGGCAACTGACGTGAGAAAAATATTTTTGAAGCCGCTCAGTTTTGGAGAGCGTGAGAAAGTCGGACAGCACATTCCGCCTAGAGTACCGACGCAGCATTCACTGCAAAAAGATGAGTTACAAGGGATTGCTGGAGTAGACAGCGATTGGTTGAAGGCGAGCAGGGATCTACCCGGTCTCTACCGTGCGCCATTCGATCTCAGCGGACCGACGACCGTGCGTAGTCTTGGTGCTAGGCGATGGGGAGGGAGCGGGTCGCTCATCTTTCGTGGTGGGGTCGAAGGTGGAGCTTATCTCTTAGATACACCCACCTTGGTCATCTCCCATCTTAATCAGAGTCGAACGTTACTGCCTACTGCCATGGTGTCAAAGGTCTCAATAGAGTCTGATTATGCGCTTGAGGTTGGTCGAGTCGGCGGCGGCTTGATGGAAATAGAGCTAGATCAACCTAGTCTAGATGATCGACAGATAGAAGTTGAAATCAATGCTTTTGAGCTCAGCGGCGTAGTGGGCGGAGCGATCTCATCAAAGACGAGCATCACCGTCGCTGCCAAACTCGGGGTGATGCGATCATTTCAAACCCAGCTCGGCGCAGACGAGTGGTTAAAATATGGTGTCCAAGTACCTAATAGCCAAGATGTACACCTCTTACTCAACCACAATGAAGGCGCTCATGCGCTCACCTTCTTAACGACGTGGCATAACAGCGGCTGGAGAAATGATTTTGAGTCACCGGATCTGATTCAAGCTCAGCTACGCGGCGATATAGGTCAATCTCAAAATGGTATGAGCGCTCGATTGAAGTGGGCTTATAATAGACCAGAGAGTCAATTAAGCAATACTATGAGCTTCTCTTATGAGCTCTTGAACAGCTATGAGAATGTGGCTCATGATCACAGCCTTGAACACACGATAGGTCAACTTTTCCTTGTTGATCGACTCAAGTTACGTATCGCTAAACCTCTATGGTTAACCGCAGGTCTAGAGCAGCAGGTCACTCATAGTTTTATTAGCCAACAAGGCGCAAGTCTCTGGGTCGAAGGGATGGGTCGTTCTCTCAATCGCTATGAACCCGCTGCTATCGAGGAAGATCAGGTACTCTCTTTCTCTCCTAGCGCCTGGGTCGGTTTAGAGGGACGGTGGACGAGAGTACATTTGGTTCTTGGTACTCGCGTTGGTTATTGGTCAGAGACTGAGGAGATTACCCCAGAACCTCGGGTATCTCTCCGCTATACTCCAGCATTTGGTACGATCCTTAAGATGGGGAGTGGCCTCTATGTTCAACAGCTTCGACCACGATATTTCGATAGATATCTAGGAGTCGGTTTTGGAGCGACCCCCCTTAAACAGCCTCGTTTCTTCTCTAACTCTGCGGGGATTGAGCAGCGATTTACTCGTGAGCTTTACTTAGATGTAACTAGTTTTTACAGACTTATGGATAACCTGCTGGTCAATGACCCCGACCCGACGCTCCGATTTGCGAGTAGCGGTGAAGGGGAGGCATTTGGTGCTGAACTCTTACTGCGGTATGACCCCGATTCTCGATATTTTGGTTGGATCTCATATGGCTATACTCATGCTCGAGTCAAAGATAGAGCGTCAGGTTCTCTTCGTCGAAATGATCATGATCAGACTCATAGCCTCTCTGCGGTTAGCGGTGTGAAGCTCACTCCTCAGTTAAGTATTAATACTCGATGGCGCTACCTCTCAGGAGCCCCATATTCAATATTACCTCCTCAGAGCTTTGACAGTGATCTCGGCCAGTCTACCTTTGGTTTTGGACCTACGCCTACCGATAGACCAGTGAATACCCTGAGATATTCTAGTTTTCATCAGCTAGATTTGAGGATTGATTATCGTTGGCGATTTAAAGAGTGGTCTTTGCTCAGCTATCTACAGTTTAACAACGTATATGGCCACCGCAGCTCAGAGCTTCCACATCCCCTCGAGGGTCTGAGCTCTACAGCGCCGGCGACTCTTCAGAGTTGGCCATTTTGGATGAGCGTTGGCCTTCGAGCTAAGTTTTAATGAGGAATACAGAGAATATGAAATATCTAGAGATGACCAATCAGCCTCAACTACGCTCTCTTTGGCTCTTATTAGTTCAAGTCGTTACCATCATCACCGCTCTATTGACCTTCAGTTGCGGTGAGTTAGTCGAGGCTGACATGAGCTTAGAAGAGGGGTATCAAGTCTTTGGGATACGGGTCGATCCTCCTGTCGCTCGACCCGATGACCAAGTGGTGATGACCGTTTATGATCATCACCCTCGTCTTCAGAACTTTGAATATAGTTGGAGTCTATGTCTCTACAGTCATGGTGCTCCGAGTTATTTTAAGTGTTTAAATGAGCTCTCCCTCCCAGAGAGTGATAAAACGCCACGAATCGTCATTGATCTGAGCGAGCGCGGGATAGACTTGCGAAAGCGATTGCGAGCGCTTGGCCAATCACTCAACACGAATGGTGAGCGGCGAAGTTTGGATGAGGGGCTCGATATCTTTGTGATATTAAATAGCGGTTTACCTAATAAGAGATTTATTCAGACCGTGAAGCGTATTCGGGTGATTGACGCACCTGGAGAGTCGCCGCTAGCAGAGAATCCTAAGCTCAAAGAGTGGACAGTGACCGAGAGTGGAGTGGCGAATTTATTACCCTCGTGTACGGTAAAACCGGCAACCCCTTTGAATACTCTCAGATATAATGAGGCGGGAGAGGTGATCTCTGGGACCCTTAGAGAGTCAGTATTAGGAGAGATCACAGGACAAAAGTCCTTAGAGATAATGGATGGAGTTGAGGGGGGGGAAGCTGAGCCTTGTACTTTCCATAACCAATCATTACTCGATCTTACTGCCAAGGTGAAAGGCGACTATGAGCGTGATTGGAGCGTCAATGAAGGATATACTTACCGATGGTATATCTCCGATGAGCAAAAAGCTCTGACCCCGATCACTGGGGGTGGATTAGGGATCGCTCAGTTCAACCTAGGCGCGAACCTTCGCTCTGTTGAACTCTATTTTACAGTTCGTGACCCTCATGGAGGATTCGCAGCAGGACGGCAAGATCTACAGCTCATAGAGGGTATTAAGCTACGATGATCATTCTTTGCGTCTGGCGATGACGATAAGAGTGTCTAAACCGATCGCTTCTCCTCGGTCAAGTATGTCCTGAGCGACCTCTTGTATTGCTTGTATTAGCTCGGTATAGACTTGGTCATCGCCAGCCAAATCCGCAAGCTCAGGGCGCAGAGCGGTAGTCATCTTGGCGAAGTCTTCTCCACTGCATACGTCGGTGATCATCGGTTGATACCATCGGCGCACTTGATCAAAGCCATGAGTCTCTAGCATCTCCTTGAGGGTATCTCGACCGCCGAGATGAAAGTTACTCCTCACTGGGGTCGGGAGAGATATGCCTACTCGCTTAAGCGCCTGACCGGTAATCGTCATCATATGACTGTGCTCAGGGCGACCCCAGACGACCCAAGCGCTGAGCCCACCCGGTTGTAGGACTCGCGCTGATTCACTGAGCACTGCGTTGGGATCAGGGATCAACATCAAGTTCAGGCAGCTCAAGATTCGGTCAAATGAACGATCTTCGAAGGGGAGAGCTTGACCGTCGGCACGTATGATTTTAAGGAGGGGATCTCCGTCTCGTTTGGAAAATCTCTCTGTTGCTAACTTGATCATTTCATTAGATATATCTGTCAGAGTGAGTTGAGCGTTAGTTGAGCGTATACGCCGCTTTATTTCTATTCCCGCGCCTCCCCCTCCACAGCCGATCTCCAGGATAGATTCAGCACTCTCTAGTTGAAGATGATCAATTGCCACCCGAGCTGCTCTGAGACTGATATGTTCTACTTCGGAGACGAAGCGAGCGGCAAACTCATCCCACCGACCTTCAATCTCAGCAGTGGTTGGTGCATGGGGACCTATTCCCTTTTCTTCCTCTTCACTCTCACCTCTAATATGCGCGGCGAGACGAGCTAATGCGGTGTGATCAGTGGAGTGTCGCTTTGGTTTAAGCACCTCGGACTCAGACTGAGTGGGGATCAAGTGAATATGGGCGTGGGGTACTTCATAGCCAAGTACAAGAACAGCGACCCTCTCGCAAGAGACGCGTTGATTAAGGAGCACAGCCACTTTATGAGCGGCTGACCATAAGGCCTCAGCTCGCTGAGCAGAGAGGTCGAATAAATAGTCCTCCTCTCTCTTGGGGACTACTAAGGTATGACCCTCCGCGAGGGGCTGGATATCTAGAAAAGCGAGATGTTCTTCATCTTCCCATATACGATGACAAGGGATTTCGCCGCTGATGATTTTAGAGAATATACTGCTCATGGTAACTCCTAGCTAACTCCTAAGCTAACTCCTAGCTATTGGAGCAGCCTAGTGGAGGGGGAACGCCTTGAATGATGACTACATGTGGAAGAACTAAACTTGAAAACTACTGATCATCTGCTCTAAACGCTTTAACCCTGAGCGCAACGAGCTAATATCAGGACCAAAGCTGAAGCGGACATGTCGTCTAAACCGACTGGGTCGATCTGCGCGTCGTTGTCCAGGGTTAATATCGAAAAACTCTCCAGGGACACAGATTACCTTATGCTTAAGCGCTTCCCGAAAAAAGCCCATTCCGGTGGAGATTGGCTCAGGAAGATAACGAAGATCTCCCCAAATATAAAAGGTCCCCTCGGGCTCTTGATCGATGTGAATTCCTAGTGAGCGTAAGCGGTTTAGCATAAGGTCTCGTTTAGGACCAAAGGTAGATTTTAAAGCTGCTGATTCTGCGTTGATGTGCTCTGGAGTGACTAAGGGGAGCGCGCTGCGCTGGGCAGGTCTAGAACCTCCTCCGTCGAGGAAGCTCCCAGCACTGTTGAGTGAGTCAATGAGGTCTCGTGGACCTACAGTCCAAGCGACACGCCAACCGGGATAACGCCAATTCTTGGTGAGTCCATCGATGATGAGGGTTGGGTCTCGATTAACGTCTTGGACAAAGGCTGCTGCGCTCACTGAGCTAGTCTCTGGTTTCCATATATAATGACTGTAAAATTCATCAAAGATGAGTGCACAGTCAAGACGACGAGTAACTGCCATCCACTCGGCGAGTTCATCGCCGGCGATGAGCTTGCCGGTCGGGTTACAGGGGTTGGAGGCTAATAGACCGGAAAGACCCCGTCCAAGGATCTCCCGTTCGAGCTGAAGGCTAGAAAATCGATAACCTTCATTCGGGTCGAGCAGAATGGGGATCGGATTAAAGAAGCGGAACAGACCGAGTAACTCTTCATAAGCGGTGTAATCTGGGAGAAAGTGGCCGAGATTAATCTCTCCCAACGAAGCGGCAACCCGAGTAAGGGCCGCCCGACCTCCAGGCGAGATACTCACATTCTCAGCGCTGTATTGACTTGGGAGACCACGTCGATAGAGATGATTATAGAGTTGAGCAACAGCGTCCCTTAATTCCATAAGACCCGCTACAGGAGCATATTCTACGACAGGACCTTGCAGAGTGTCGATACGTTGTGGTGCTTGAGGGAGGGCATCCGTTTGCGGTTGACCTTGACCAAGATTCGACCACGAAGAGTCATCGGGTGTGTACCCCGCTTTAGTCGCCTCATTCATTACAAAGATCACCCCGGTGCGAGGGACCTCTCTAAAAGGACTGTGAGGCCTCATTGAGGACTTCATAGGATCGACCTGTAGATCGAGAGAGTGCTGGCTCATAATCAGACCACCTATCGGTATATAAGAGATCTAAGAGTGGTAGCACACTCTGCTAGTCGAGGCCAGTCGGGGCTAGTCGAGGCCAGTCGGGGCTAGTCGAGGCGAGAGAGAAGCAGATAACCTACACACATGTGAGTTGTAGATCATCGCCCATCAACTTACCTCTTCAGTGATCAGCCACCAAAGTCGTCGAGCATGATGCTCTCTTCTTCGACGCCGATGTTGATGAGCATGTTGATCACTGAGGTGTTCATCATTGGTGGTCCACAGAGGTAGTACTCGATGTCCTCTGGTGACTCATGATTTTGGAGATACTCATCATGGACTACATTGTGGATATATCCAGTATAGCCCTTCTTACAGCCCAATGATTGGCGAGAAGGAGCGTCAACGTTATCCCAATCGTCCTCTTCAATGACATCAGAGAGTGCGACGTGCCACTCAAAGTTATTAAACTCTGATTGGATGCCATCAAAATCTTCTAGATAGAAAGCCTCACGGAAGGAGCGTGCTCCATACCAGAAAGAAACTTTTCGATCGGTCTTGATGCGCTTAAACTGATCAAAGATATGTGAGCGCATCGGAGCCATTCCTGCGCCACCACCAATGAATACCATCTCACTGTTGGTCTCTCGGGCGAAGAACTCACCGAAGGGTCCAGAGATCGTGACTTTATCACCAGGCTTACGACCGAAGATAAAGGAAGACATGATCCCTGGGGGAACGTCAGGCATGCGCGGTGGGGGTGAAGCGACGCGAATATTAAGCATGATCATCCCGTACTCTTCAGGATAATTCGCCATCGAGTAAGCGCGGGTCACTTCATCTTTGACATTGGAGACGAAGCGCCACATATCAAAGTTATCCCAATCCCCACGGTATTCATCTTCGATATCAAAGTCGCTGTACTTCTGTACGTGAGGCGGACAATCAATCTGAATATAACCACCGGCACGGAAGGGAACGCTCTCTCCTTCGGGGAGATCGATAATAAACTCTTTGATAAAGGTCGCCACGTTGTGGTTTGAGCGTACAGTACACTCCCACTTACGGACTCCGAAGATCTCTGGTTCAATCTCGATGTCCATGTCGTTTTTCACTTTGACTTGGCAAGCGAGTCGACAGCCTGAGCGAGCCTCGCCACGGCTAATGTGTCCCTCTTCAGTAGGGAGCATTGATCCACCACCGCTGTGAATGTGGACTTTACAGACTCCACAGCTCCCCTTACCGCCACAAGCAGAGGGGATAAAGATCTTCTCAGCGGAGAGGACGTTGAGGAGGTTGGTCCCCGCATTAGCGGAGAGCGCCTTCTCGCCCTCATTTATATTAATAGTAACCGCGGCGCTATTCACCAGCTTAGAGCGGGCTACCATAAGGAACACCACGAGGGCGACGATCATCATAATAAAGACCGCTACGCCCAAGATAATGGTTTGTGTTGCGTCCATTCTTTCTCTCCTGCGTAGTGCTTAGAGCTGGATCCCGGCGAAGGCCATAAAGCCGATCGCCATGAGTCCAGTCACGATAAAAGTGATCCCCAATCCACGGAGAGGGGGAGGTACATCGCTGTAGCGCATCTTCTCACGAATCGCCGCTAAAGCGACGATAGCGAGTAGCCAGCCAACCCCAGAACCAAAGCCATAAGCGAGGCTCTCAGGGAAGTTATAATCACGCTCAACCATAAATAGTGAAGCGCCAAGGATTGCGCAGTTTACCGCGATGAGCGGTAAAAATATCCCTAATGAAGAATAGAGTGCTGGCGCGTATTTGTCGAGCGCCATTTCTACTACCTGCACACTAGCGGCGATAGTGCCGATGAGGGTGAGGAAAGTGAGAAAAGAAAGGTCACTTGTCGCCAAGTCAGGACTGACCCAAGCAAGCGCTCCCTCTTTGAGCAAATAAGTGTAGAGGACATTGTTGAGTGGACAAGTGATGGTCAATACAAAGACCACCGCTGCTCCGAGTCCCATGGCGGTCTCTACTTTTTTAGAGACCGCGAGGAACGAACACATGCCGAGGAAAAAGGCTAAAGCCATATTCTCAACAAAGATCGATTTTACCAAGAGGCTAATATAATGTTCCATGTCTTACTCCTCCTCAATCTGATCAGGCTTAAAGGCGCGGACGATCCAGATAAAGATCGCGATGAGGAAGAACGCGCCGGGTGAGAGGACTAAAAGTCCATTAGGCGTGTACCATCCACCCTCGGTAGCAAGGGGAAGTAGCTGCACACCAAAGAGGCTGCCACTACCAAAGAGCTCTCGGAAGAAGGCGACAAAGACTAAAACGATGCTGTAGCCTAGTCCATTACCGAAGCCATCAATCACGCTCTTTAAAGGCCCTTGCTGCATAGCAAAGGCTTCAGCGCGTCCCATGACGATACAATTGGTGATGATCAAACCCACGAAGACAGAAAGCTGCTTGGCGGTCTCATAGACGAAGGCCTTGAGGACTTGGTCAGTGATGATCACCAAAGAGGCGATAATCGTGAGTTGGACAATGATACGGATACTTGGCGGGATGAAGTTACGGATCAAACTCACCGCTAAGTTTGAGAAGATCAAGACCACGATAACCGCCGCTGACATAACCAACGCGGTCTCCATCTTAGTGGTGACCGCTAGCGCTGAACAGATTCCTAAGACCTGTAGAGCGATGGGGTTGTCATTGAAGAGTGGGTCTAAGAGGACCTCTGAGTTCTTAGCCATTGTTCGCTCCCTTCATCTCCTTGTTGATATAATTGCCGAACCCTTGCTCTCCGAGCCAAAACTGGAGGAGGTTAGTGACCCCATTGCTAGTGATCGTGGCGCCAGAGAGACCATCTACACTGTAGTTGTCGTTGGCTTGGCCCTTCTTTACGTAAAGCGCCGGGGCAGCAGAGCCAGGCTTAAAAGCTTTCTTGCCTTTCCATTGGGCTTTCCACTTCTTGTTGTCGACCTCACCGCCTAGACCAGGAGTCTCGGCGTGTTTGTAGAAGGTGAGACCTTTAATATCAGTCCCATTGGGGTTGAGGGCGATGTAGCCATAGAGCGTAGACCATAGCCCTTTACCCTCAACAGGGAAGATCACGGTCTCGATACCTTTGGCATCTGCAGACTTTATGTTAAAGATCTTGGCGCAGTGGGGAGTGCGTCTAACTTTAGCTCTGTTGCCAACAACATCTTTACTGGTCGCAGGATCTTTGGCGAACTTCTGTTGATCGAAGCTCGTAGGATCTTGACCTTCACAACCTTTATCTTGGAGAGCGACGAGCTTAGGCTGTACGCGACTCTGATAAGTCTTTTTAATATTATCAGCGCTGATCGCGACCTCATCGGTGAGTAGACCGGCGACATCGAGGACCTTCTTCTGACGATCAAGGATTTCGTTTTCTATTTGCTTCTCTTTGAGCCCTACTGCCGCGCTAGCGACGAAAATCGAGCAGACGAAGCAGACAATCGTCGCGAAGCCGACCGTTCTTGTGGGTGTAAATTCCATCTTTGATGACCTCCGTTATGCTTGCGTCGCGGCGGGGATTCGTCCATAGCCCGCTTGACGACGCTTGATGTTGGCTTGGACGAAGAAATGGTCGATAAAGGGAGCGAACATATTCATGAATAGAATAGCGAGCATCATCCCCTCCGGATAGGCCGGGTTAACGACGCGCACTAGCGCGACCATGATGCCTATGCCGGCTCCATAGATCCACTTCCCTTGATCGGTGAAGGCAGAGGTCACAGGGTCGGTCGCCATAAAGGCCATACCAAATGCCCAGCCGCCGAGGACGAAGTGCCAATAGAAGGGTACATCGAAGAAGGCGTTGGTGTCAGAGCCAACCCAGTTAAAGAGTAACACAGTCGCCGCGGTACCAAGGGTTACGCCGACCATGGTTCGCCATGAGCCGATACCGGTGAGGGTAAGAACAAGCGCACCGAAGAGCGCCGCAGCTGCTGAAGTCTCTCCCATAGAGCCTGGGACGAAGCCGAGGAAGGCGTCGAACCAACCCACATTCTGAAGAGCCTCCGAGCCTCCAGCCGCTGCTTGAGACAGCCATGTTGCTCCGCTAGCGCCGTCGGTTACATTCGCCGCGATCCATACACTGTCTCCAGAGATCTGAGCAGGATAGGCAAAGAAGAGGAAAGCACGACCGGTGAGAGCGACGTTAAGGACGTTCATCCCTGTGCCCCCGAACACCTCTTTAGCGAGAATTACCCCAAAGGTAATTCCTAGTGCTACCTGCCAAAGAGGAATAGTCGGCGGAAGGGTCAGAGGGAATAGGAACCCGCTTACTAGAAAACCCTCGTTGATCTCATGGCCACGGATGATCGCCGAAGCGACCTCCACGTGACCCCCGATAACGAAGGTCATAATAAAGATGGGGAGGAAATAGAGCGATCCATGGAAGATGCTCTGTACAACATTAGGGGCGAAATTATCACCAAAGACCATCATGTAAAGGTCGGTGCGCCATCCTGCGAGAGGTGTTGCATAACCTCCGTCAATCGCTAGGTTTGCTTGATATCCGGTGTTGTAAAACGCCATCAAAACGGCAGGTATCAGAGCGACGACGACAGTGATCATGAGTCGCTTGAGATCCAAAGAATCACGGACGTGAGTCTTGCCTTTGGTGACGTCTGCGGGGGTGTAAAGTAGGGTATCATTGGCTTCATAGAAGGGGTAAAGCTTCTCGAACCGACCACCCTTGATGAAGTGCTTCTCCTGACTGTCCAGGAAGTCTCTGAGTATTTGCATAATTAGCCTTCCTTCCAGATGGTAGTGAGTACTCGTCGTAGCGCAGGACCGTAGTCTTCTTTGCCGGGACTAACAAAGGTGCAGAGCGCGAGATCTTCTTCATCGAGCTCGAGGCACCCGAGCGCCTCAGCGCGCTCAAGGTCATCCTTGAGGAGCGCGCGGAGTAAAAATGTAGGCATCATATCGAGTGGCATAACCTTCTCAAAGAGTCCGATCGGTACCATCGCTCGATGTGAGCCGTTCTTGCTTGTGTTGAAGTTGAATAGCTTTCCGCCACCAAATTGTCCACTCATCATAGGAGAGAAGAAAGCTCGAGTCACTGAGAACTTCTCTCCTCCAGGTTTGAGCCATCCGAGGAACTCTCGCTCTCGTCCCTCTAGAATCGCGGTCACTTGAACTCGATAACGACCAAGAAATCCTTGGGTGCTGAGATTATCGGTCATTGAGCGTCCGTAAAAGACTGAGCCATCAATGAGACGGGTCTCCGCCATCGCGGTTCGGTCTTCAATGAGCGGTGCAACCTCAGCGCCAACTCTCGTTCTGAGTATCGCAGGCTTTGTAGCCGCGGGACCAGCGAAGGAAATCACTCGCTCTACATCGAGGCGTCCCGTGTTAAAAAGACGACCGATAGCGACAACATCTTGATACCCTATGTGCCACGCCGTCCGAGTACGACTCACTGGAAATAAGGTGTGAATATGTGTGCCAACTAAACCAGCGGGATGATCTCCTGCGAAGGTCTCAAGTTGAGCGTTTGTGATTCCCTCAACTTGAGCGCTGAAATCACTAGAGGCCCCTTGGCAGACAAACATCGTCCCTTCGGTGAGCAGCGCGATAGCGCGTAGACCTTCACGGAAGTCATCGAGCTTGCCCTTAAGAGCGAGGTTAACATCAACTGCTAAGGGGTTCGTATCAATCGCGGTTACAAAGAGAGCGTTGCAATCAGACTCTACACCGGGCACTTGGCTCATTGGTCGGGCGCGGAGCGTAGTCCATAGCCCTGACTCAATCAGTAATGCTCGAACGGACTCTGCGCTTTGAGCGCTGGCTCCGCCGGTTTTGTAAGACTCAAACGCTTGGTAATCTTCGTCTTGAAGATCACCACTCTTCTCGTTGTCGTTAAGATCAATCACTACTGAGACGAGCGCACGACGCTCTCCTCTGTTGACGGCAACGACTTGACCGGAACCTGGTGCGGTAAAAAATACACCAGGATTCTTTCGATCTTCGAAGAGTTTTTGACCTCGGCTCACGTTATCTCCTTCATTGACTAGCATTTTAGCCTTCATGAAGGGGAAGTCATCCGCGATTACGGCGACTCGCTCTGCTACTTTTGCGTCTACAACCTGCTGATTGGGCTGCCCCTTGATGGGGAGGTTGAGACCTTTTCTTATCATATGTATTCGGCCCATCTTACTCCTCAATCCCTGTTAATGAGAAAGGTACCCAAGTAGACTGACACTTGAGCGTTGTTAGACTGTGGTTTTTAACTCATATTGATCGTCTCTGCACCCTATTTTTCATAGAGTTTCCGAGAGTTGATCAATCGGCACCTCTTCTACCAAAGTGATTTATTGGGAAATTGACAGTCAAAGCTGTAAAAACAATATGTAATTAAAAAATATATACTTTTAAGATTAAGCAGATAAAGACTTCTCTCTCGAGGCTTTTAAGTGAACTCACTTCAGAGCTTGTGTCATCAGCAAGGCGCTAAGACTATGTTGAACAAAGTCGACCCTCACCTCAGATTCAACCACAGACCGTCGAAACGCACCTCTCGCTCTATGAAAATTAGGAAATGGCCAACGATTGTCGTGAGTAATCTGGTCATTAACCAAAGCCTCGGTGCTCGCCAAGACTTGGCCATATAGATCTTTTAACGTCTCTGAGGGGAGCTGGTGAGCTTCGGCGAGCAGAAGAGCGCCCATCACACCTTCGGTGAACCCTCCAGTAGCGGGAGCCTGGGGTGGAGATAGAAAACCGAAACCATAATGCCCATGATAAGCAACATCACCTTCTCCATGATCAGACCGATATTGTAAACGTTGCAAAAATCGAGCGTAACCAAGACAGAAGTCTAAATAGGATCGTTTCTTAATCGCCGGATAAGCAGCATGGGCTGCTAAACACGTCCAATGATCAGCACCGTAAAAGAATGAACTGAGAAAATCCCCTTCATATTTATGAACGGTGAGTGCATCGAGGGCTCGCTCTGCTCTCACTCCCCATCCCTCATCAGGCCATTGTCGATGAGCGAGAACCATGGCGAATGTGGCTTGCTCACTAGCGAACATCCCTCGATCTCGTGGCTCCACTGAGTCATCATAAATCAAATAACGATGATGAAAGTCTCCATCTGCCCTCTGCATATGGGCGAGAAATTCGACTAGACCATGAGCCATAGGGATGACAGATGGGTCTTGAGTGGTCTGAATATAGGTTAAGATCGCTAAAGCGCTGAGCGCGCTATGTCCTAAACTCGCTGTTTGATCTTTGGTATTGATCTTGGGGATGCAGGTCATCGGTGGTCGCCACCCGCCGCACTCAGTCAAGGTATACCGAGTGAGCCACTTAATCGCTCGTTTTGCGGCCTGCTTATACTCTACTTTAGGCCTACTCTTATAGAGCATGGCCAGTCCATATATGGCTCCCGCATGTCTAGGGACACTGTATCTCGCATCGCTTGGCTGTTTTACTTCATCTCGATATGGAAAATATTGATAGTCAAACCTTCCATCAAGGCCTTGATGGTTGACGAGGTAGTCACCGCCAAGATGAGCGGCGTCGAGATAGGCTGCTCTTCGCTGATGAAGTCGCTCTTGAGGGTTATCCTCCAAGGAGAGGGACTTTCCCCATTGTCCCCGAGTGGTGAGTGCGGTGAGACGGGTATTAGATGTGACACTCTCTAAAGTTTGAGCCTGCTTCGGGCTGTCTAACTCGACTCGCTCCACCCACTGTTCAGTGCGAATACGAAGAATTGTTGTGCGCTTTAGGTCGCCTAGACGTTTGAGTAATGCGCGCGCATCAACCCCAAATCTGAGCTCGGGGATCCCTGGGACAATCGGCGCTACTCCAAATCGTTCCTTCTCTACGAGGTCGCTAGGGAGGATAGTACGAGTCGCTCCTCCTCTTCGTCCCCTCAAACCATCGACACCAGGATCTACAGAGAGAGCGATCATCGCCTCTCCGAGAGTGGGAATAGAGGTGAGGGGAATACGACTCTCTCCAATGACTCGATCGACGACGAGGCGGCCACCTCGGAGTCTCTTACCGATGAGCTTTGGATGTCCTGCTAAAGCGCTCGCCGCATCTCTCGTCGCTTGGGCAAGATTAGACCCTCGACCCCCAACTCTCACTAGTCGCCGACCGCCGGCATAAAAGCTGACGAAGAGTAAATCCTCTTGAGGGATATGCTTGAGCGCAGAGAGTGGTCGTGAGGTAGACGATGAAGAGCTCAGAGTCCTATTGACCACCCCTGAAGCTCCGACTTGCTCAGCGGCTGGTGTATGTGGCGCGCCTTCAAGCGTACTTCTAAGGTATTGAGTGATGAGGTCGCGTTGCTGATGACTTAAATGTGATTGAGTAGACATCCCACCATGATAGGCGCCTAGCCCTCCCCCTATGACCCCGAGGAGAAGTGAGAGCTTTAAGACGAGGAGGGGAACCCCTCCGCCCTTAAAAATAGAGCGGTATTCATCGCTGAGGAGGCGCTTCAGCTTGAGACTTGGATACAGAATCAGGCATTGTATGATGCCGCTGATCAGCAATAATGAGGAGATAAACACTCCCCACCCAAGCACCCCAAATACTCCTAGCCAATAGAGCCCGCTCATTAGGCAGAACGTGGTAAAGAGCACCCCGATCACTATAGTAAAGATAGAGATCGCGAGATTTGAGCGCCATGTCCACAGCCGGAGCGCAGTGGATTGACTACGGTATGATGAGAAGAGGGCGAGGAGGCCGATCAGTATATGTGAGCTACCCCACACGATTAAGGTTTTAGGGATATAAGGCAGTCGGGATGTATCAATGGGGATAAACCGCCAAGAGAGCCAAGCGATTAGCGCTCCATAGAGTAGATCTGAGTAAGCCCAATACCTCTCCGCCGGTAAGGCGATTGGTTGACTTATGGGCTTAGTCATCTGACTCGCTCTGACCTGGATAAGTCTTGGTGAGCATATCTGAGCCAACTACTGAAGGGCTCCCCTCACCTTCTCCCACTTCACTGGGCCCCTCTGAGCTCTCTTCGGGCCTTAATAAACTTACGGGAGCAGTCGCTTCTCCTGCAGGAGTGGTGAGCTCTGGTGGCGCGAATTCTTCTGGGCTGACGTCTGCTTGATCCTGTGAATGATCGTTGACGATCACCGGATCAATAGTGGACTCCTCAGCGAGAGGGAGCTCTACGCTGGAAGGGCCCCGTACTAGTCGCATCCCTAAAGTACTGACACAATAGTCTTCAGGGAAGCTCGCTCGATAGGTGACTCTACATTGGTCGCTCTCACCAAACCAACTCCCACCACGAGCGACTCGCTCGATGGGTCGACCCTCTAGAGGCTCTAAGCGATCATTAACGGGATTAAGTGTCCCTTCGCCTCTTCCCTCATAAGCCTTGGGTGCCCAGGGGTCATAACACCATTCCCACACGTTACCAGAGCAATCAAAGAGCCCAGCCTCATTGGGGGTGAGCTGAGCGACTGAGTGAGTGACTCCTTGAGCGGTTTCACCATGCCAAGCGACTTGATCTACGTTTTCACTCCCCGCATAGCTTGACGTTGAGCCATCGCTAGCGAAACGCTCCCACTCCGCTTCGGTGGGGAGTCGGTATCCATCAGAATGAGGGAGCCATTGTGGGCGATCACCAGAGAGGTCATAGGCAGGTGACAGGTCAAGTAGAGATGAAAGCTCGTTACAGAAGTTCAGTGCATCTCGCCATGAGAGCTGCTCTACCGGTCGATCATGGGCGCTCTCGCCGCTAGGGATCTTGGCTTCCTTGAAATGACTTGGATTGTCACCCATGACCATCTCATAAAGAGACTGAGTGAGCTGGATTTGAGCGACCTCAAGCGAGTAGTCGAGGTAAACGCTGTGTCTAGGTCGCTCGTCAGCATATCCCGTGCCTTCTGCTGAGCCCATCTCAAACTCTGCAGGTTCGATTAGAGACATCGTGGGTAGCGCTGATTTGACTGCTTCTTTAAGCTCCTCTAGTCGGACGAGCCTCTCCGCTTCAAGACGAGCTTCACGCTCGGCTTTATATTCTTCGAGAACCATCTCAAGATCAGCGCGTTCTTTGGGTGAGAGCTGTATGTCAAAGTTTGCGATTTGGATGAGGAGCTCTTTGCTCGCGTCGGTTAGCCCCTTAAGCTGAGCGCCACTCCAACTCGAGTCAGGGAAGGAGGCCCCTTTAAATTGAGCTCGGTTGAGGGAGGCTTGATCGAAGACAACACCAGCCCCGCTCGCATTTATAAATTGAGCACCATCTAGACGACCATGCTCAAGCTGTAAACCTGTCATATCAGCACCGTTAAAGGTCGCACCCAATAGTGCACTATGGCTGAGATCAGCTTGTACTAGCCGGCTGTTACTGAAATTTGCTTGGCTTAATTCATTGAGTCTTAGGTGGATACCAGAGAGAGTTGCTCCCTCTAAATCGATACCTTCTGCGATGAGATCTCGACCTTCACCGCCAGTCCAGTCTACTTGGCGCATCTTAGCGCCATTTAAGGTGACTTGGGAGAAGTGCGCGAGTCTGAGGTTCGCGCCTTGAGTATCTACACCGCTCCAATCACAACGGGAGATCGTCGCTTCTGCTAGATCGGCGAGGTGGAAGGAGGCTTGAACGGCGTTACCCTCATTAATGATCACTTTGCGTAGTCGAGCATTATTGAGGTTAGTGTTGGTGAGAGAGGTTCGTTGCAGACGCGCTTCTTCAAGGTTATGGGCGCTGAGGTCGAGTCCGTCTAGCTTACAATTGAGCAGCTGGGCACTCATTAGGTTAACCTCGCTCCACACACTAATCGTGGAGAAGTCGACATCATGAGCGATAATATGGCTGAGGAGACTCGAGCTGAGCTGTGCATCTACCCAAGAGCTCTCGCTAAGAGTGGCGCCTCGGAGAGTCGACTCAATCCATGCAGAATGGTTAAGCGTCGCGCCTTGAAGAGAGGCATTCATTAAGCCGCACTCGCGCCAGGCTGAGTGTTCAGCTTGAACGAGGCGAAGGTCAGCATGAGGGGCATCCAACAATGAACAATGAGCTTCAGCCATCTGAGCTTTATTGAGCTTAAGATTGGGGAGTTTACAGCGAGTGAATCTAGCTTTGACGAGTCTCGCCTCACTCATATTTACCGCTTCACCATGGGCATCATTGACTAATACACCTTCAAGTGATGCATGACTAAAGTTAGCCCGAGTGAGCGTCGCTTGATCAAGGATCGCCTGATCAAGGATCGCTCCTTGGAGGTTGATCTCAGTCAAGTCAGCGCCTGATAGGTCAGCGCCCGATAAGTCAGCACCCGATAAGTCAGCACCCGATAAGTCAGCGCCTTTTAGTTGAGCCCCGGCGAGGTGAGCTCCTGCCCACTTAACACCGCTTAGCTGAGCTTGGTTGAGCTCTGCTCGCTCCCAGAAGCCGCCCTCAAGTTTTAGACCCCTGAGATCAGCCCCATTACAGGGGATCGAGGGAAGAATCGATTGACTAGCATCAAATCTAGACCAATGATCAATCCCCATGAGTGAGGTCAGGTCTAATGCGCTGAGATTAAGTCCAATAACGGAGGCATCCCGCAGAGAGGTTGGCGAGAATAAAGTATCATCTAGTCGAAGACCGTTGAGGAGAGCTCCGGTGAGGTCGACGTTGACGAGCTGAGCATTGGTTAAATCCGCGCCAGTGAGGTTAGCGCCAGTGAGGTTAGCACCGGTGAGATTGGCGCTGATGAGGGAGGTCTCTTGTAGCTGGGCTTGAGAGAGGTTTGATCCTTGCAGGGAGGCCTTACTTAAATTAGCTCGGTTGAGAACTGCTCGCTCAAGGTTGGCGTTATCAAAGTCGGTTTGGGCAAGTTCTGCATCAGAAAAGTCTGCCCCCTCGAGGAGGGCGTCAGTCCAACGACTCGAAGACGCTTTCGCTTGACCGACCTTTGCCCCGCTGAGGTGAGCATTGGAGAAGTCTACTCGCTCTAAAGTCGCATCTTGTAGGCGAATACCGCTCGCTTGTAGCCTCTGACACAGCGCATCGCTTAGGTTAGAGTGTCCGAGGTTCGCGTGATTGAGGAGGGCCCCCGAGAACTGAGCTCCTCGGAGTTCAGCATGACTCAAGTTAGCGCTCTCAAGGTCTACCGATTGAAAGGAGGCTCCATTGAGCTTAGTATGGCTTAAATTTACCCCCTTCAGGGTGATGTGATCTAAGATCGCGCCGCTGAGGTCTGCTTCAGAGAGGATCGCCTCATTGAGAAGAGCGCTAGTGAGATCAGCCTCTTTCAGCGTCGCTCTAGCGAGCTGTGCTTCAGAGAGATCAGCGCCTACTAGGTGGGCTCTAGTGAGATCACTCTCTTGTAGATGAGCTCCCTTTAGATTAACGCCTCCAGCGTCAATCTCTACCAAGCTAGACCTATGCAACTTCGCGCGCATGAGGGTTGCTCCCTCTAAGTTCGCGTGATCAAGTTTAGACTCATAGGCGGAGAATGAATCGATCGTCGCTTCTTTTAAGTTAGCGTTCACTAGTTCACTCTGGTTGAGCGTTAACGACTCTAAGGTTAAGCCTTCAAGGTTCAAACCATTAAGCTCAGTCTTGCTCAAGTCTGCTCGATCAAGTTCACAAGGGATACGCTTAATGATCTCTAGAGGAGCACCATTTATGATCGCGCCGCTTAGGTTGGAAGGTTTTAAGCTGACTTCATCCCAAATTACACCGCTACAGTCCGTGTCACTAAGGTCAACCTCAATCATGGAGCTGCCGGTTAGGTCCGCATTGAGAAGACGTGATTTTTGTAATCGAGTCTCATTAAAGCGCGCTCGGCAGAG
This sequence comes from uncultured bacterium, assembly GCA_943788935.1. GTDB lineage: Bacteria > Myxococcota_A > Bradymonadia > UBA7976 > VGTA01 > CAKZRU01. Next base: position 35,313 of record CALSSE010000011.1, read on the forward strand.
CTTAGCGCTGACGAGCTGAGCCTCCTCCAAGTCTGTGTGACTAAAGTTAACCTCGATGAGACTAGACTCACTCAGATCAGCGCGCTTAAGAATGGTACGAATAAAACTCGCTTTATCCATCAATGACCGCTTGAGTTCAGCGCCGCTTAGGTCAGCGCCATCAAAGCATGCCCCTCGTAGATCGAGGTCATTAAGCTGAGCATTAACCAGGGAGACATCGGTGAGGTCTACACTATCGAAGGTCGCCCCAGAGAAAATGACGCTGTCAAGTATAGCCTGTCCTAACCTTGATTGAGTGAGGTCCGCTTCGCTAAGGTCAGCGCCTCGGAGGTCAGCTTTGGTGAGGGTTGAGCCAAGTAATGAAGAGTGTGAGAGGTCTAACCCACGTAGGTCTGAGCCGCTCAAGTCAACACCTTGTAGCTGAGCGCCACGGAGTTTCGCCTCAGTGAGGGTGACTTTTGTGAGGTCTAAAATGTTCATAGAAGCCCCGCTGAGGTTAGCATGACTTAGGTCTGCTCCCTCAATAGAGGCCCCCTCAAGGTTAACGTTCATCATGGAGGCGTGACTAAAGTTAGTACCTTTAAGCTGGGAGTTGACGAAGGAAACACCATCTAAATTCGATCCGCTTAAATCATATCCAGCGAAGTTCTCGCCTGAGAGATCTACTCCTGAGAGGTTTACTCCTCTCAAATTCGCGTCTAAGAGTGAGGTTTCATTAAATAGAACTCCGCTCAATTTGGCTCCCTCGAGGAGAGACCCATTGAGTGAGGTCGCATTAAAGGTAGACTTGGAGAAATCAGCCTGATGAAGATGGGCGTCATTGAATTGACACCGGTTAAATTCTACCTCGTTCAGCTCAGCATGCTGGAGTCGGGCCCCCCGAAAGTCTACTTGATTAAATGTAGATTGGCTCCCCGCTAAATGCTCAGCATTGATACCTGTGGCATCAATCTTCTCCAATTTGGCTCCAAAGAGATTGAGATAGCTCCACTGTGACTCAGCCCACTCACCACCAACGATATGTGTCATTGAAAAATCGCTCTGGGTGAGGTCCGCTCCTTGAAATGAGCAATCGCTGATCTCTGCGCCTCTCCATATCGACTCACGCAGTCTAGCATCATCCAATCGAGCGCCCTGCATTTTCGCGAGAGAACATTGAGCTTTTGAGAAGCTCACGCTAGAGAGATCAGCACCATGGAATGTGACCTCGTTGAGAGAGGCTTCATCAAAGCGAGAGTCTCGGAGTTGAGCGCGATTGAAGTTCGCTTGAGAGAGGATCGCCTCTCCAAAGTTTGCTCCCTCTGCTCTAGAGTCGCTGAGATCGACAGAGACCATGTGAGCGCCATAAAAATTAGCGCCTGTGAGGTGAGAGGCTTTTAAGCTCGCTCCATTGAGATTGGCTTTCGCTAGTTGGGCATAGCTTAGGTCGACGCCATCTAAGTTAAGCTCAGGTAGCTCTGCTTCAGTGAGTCTCGCTCTGGTGAGAATAACGTCTTCTAGGGTAGCTTGGTTGAAGCGAGCTCGAGCGAGCTCAGCGACTCTGGCGTTGACCTGACGTAGAGTAGAGCCCTCGAGGGAGAGTTCAGAAGCGCTCATCTCGATGAGAGATACATTGACCCACTGGCTATCTTTAGCGATCACCTTGGAGAGCTCACCGCCATCAAACTGAACATTACTGAGCTCAGATTGATTGAGCAGAGCACCGGTCAGATCAACATCAAGCAGCCTTAAGTCATTTAATCGAGCACCTTCAAGGCGCGCCCCCTGCAATTGAACAGAGTTCCACGCGGTGTCAGATATAATCGCTCCATTGAGGTTTACACCGAGCGCTTTCACTTGAGTTAAAGTGACCTGAGAGAGGTCTATCCCGCTGAGATCTAAGTGACTAAAGTCGGCGTTGTTCCAACTTGAACCGCGAAGTTTGATGGAGTGTACCTCACTTTGGCTCAAGTCTATATCTACGGCTTGAGCGTTGGAGAGATCTAGCTCATTAAGGATCGCGTCAGTGAGTATCGTCTGGTTAAACTTAGCTCTTTGAGCGCTCGCCTTAGAGAGCTGAGCCCCTCGAAATGAGGTTAGAGTTAAGTCAGCTTCATCTAGTTGAGCACTCTCGAGAAGAACACCATCGAAGTTTGCCCCCTTGAGGCTCGCTGAGATTAGCTTAACGTTGCTAAAGTCGACCTCATTGAGCTTGGCTTCTCTGAAGTCAACTCCGCTCAGGTCTTGACCTGTCCAAGAGAGACGGGAGATTTTAGCCTCACGGAGAATAGGCCTAGAGATGCTCGCTCCTTCCCATCGACCCCCGCTGATCGTCGCTCTATCAAAGTGTACATCGGAGAGTTGGGCCCACTCCATGACTAGGTTTTCAAAAACACCATCGCTGAGGTCAGCGTTCTCGAATAATGCGCCTTTAAAGTTGCTTTCTCGCCAAGTGGAATTTCGGGCGGTGATATTGAGCAAACGAGCGCCGCTAAGGTCCGCTTGGGTCAATGTCGATTCATCTAAAGTAGCCCCCTCGAAACTCACTCCTCCACACTGGGTCTCAATAAGTGATGCAGACGTTAAATCGGCGTTATTGAGGTTGACACCAATAAAGTCTGAATGATTAAGGTTAGCCCCCTTAAGATCAGCGCTTGAGAAGTCCGCTCCCCGCGCGTTGACATGTGAAAAGTCTGCTCTGTTGAGGCGAGCCTCTTTCAATTGAGCACCTTCGAGTGAGAGGCCTGAGAATGAGACTCCGCTGAGGTCAGCTCCTGTGAAGTCTACATCACTGAAACGAACTTGCTCGAGGTGTAACCCACGGAGGTCAGCACCAACAAAAGAGGCGCGGGTAAAGGTAGAGTTGATGAAATGAACATCGTTGAGCTTGGTGTTATGGAAAATCGCCTCAACAGCGTCTACCTCTTTGAAGTGTAGTTCATTTAAACGTGCACCTTCTAAGGAAGTACGACCGAGCTTAGTCTCTGTGAAAATCGTTCTAGTGGCCTCGACTCCGTTCAGCTCTGCTTGATCTAAGATCGCCCCGCTCAAGTCTGTCTCGACGAGTGAGCAACCGCGGAGGTTAGCGAGGGTTAATCGCGCTCGATTGAAGAGAGTGCGGTTGAGGCTCGCGCCGACCAAATTGGAGCTGGTGAGATGAGCGTCACTGAGATCAGCTTCATCGAGCGCAGCATCTCTGAGGGAGGCTCCCTCGAGTGAGGTACCGACGAGCTTGGCATTTTTGAGATCTGCTCCGTCGAGTGAGGCGCGGTTTAGGTTGAGTCCGCTCCAATCTACCTTGCTGAGTTGAGCTCTCTCAAGTTTGGCGCCGCTGAGAGAGACGCCTCGCCAAGAGACGTCACGGAGCTGTGTTGCTATAAATATAGCGTTATTTAGATTACATTCATCGAAGTTGGCTCCAACGAGATCAACACCATCAAAGGAGGCTTCGGTGAGGTCTGATCCTGTAAAATCAGTACCGCGAGCGACCGATTTCGAGAAATTGACTCGAGCGAGTCGAGCGCCGTTAAAACGAGCGCTAGTGAGATCTGCTCCCGAGAGATCAGCGTCTTCTAAATGTAGACCTCGCAGGTCAGCACCGCGCAGCTGTGCACCTTGAAGGATCGCCCCCTGTAACAGCGCTCCTTCCCATGAGAGATCAGCACCAATCATATTGGAGAGGTGAGCTCCCTTGAAACTTGCTCCTTCAAGTAGAGCGCCTGATAAGTTGGCGCGGTCAAGTCGAGCGCCGTCTAATCGAGCGTTTCGGAGATCAGCATTACGGAGATCAGCGTTACTGAGATCAGCGCCCTCGAGTCTCGCTCCATTAAGATTGGCGCCTCGGAGGAGTGCGCCCACTAATTTAGAGTCTTGAAGTAAAGCTTGATTGAGGTTTGCATCCTCTAAAATTGCGCCGTTCAAAGTAGCGCCATCAAATTGAGCTCTCTCCAACTGGGCGCCGCGCAGGTTAGCTTCTACGAGAGATGCTTCACTGAAGCAATGTTCATTCAACTCAAGCTCATTGAGCTGACCTTGATCAAGTTGAGCTCTTCGCCAGCTGACACCGATAAGGCTAGAGACACCACGCCAGTTCACACCGATCGCCTTAGCTCCCTCTAAGTTGACATGCTCAAAGTTAGCTTGGTCAAGTAGTGAGCCTGAGAGATGTGCTCCTCTAGCATCCATATGGGAGAGTGAAGCGCCTCTGAAGTCAACCTCTAGGCATTGAGCATCTCTAAGCATCGCTCGCTCAAAGTTGGCGAGTGATAAATCGGCGTGATTGAGAAGGGCTCCTGTTAAGTCTGCCTCACTAAAGACACCACCGGCTAGCTCGGCGCTCTCTAGGTTGACCCCTCGCATCCTCACTCCGGCAAACTGAGCGTTAGGAAGTTTCGCCCCCTTTAGTTCTGAATGGGTCAGGTCTACACTCTCTAGGGTCGCTGAGCGGAGATCTACTCCATTGAGGATCGCTCCTTCGAGACGGGTTCTTTTTAGGGTCGCTCCCTCAAAACTGACTCCCTCTAGTATTGCCCCGCTTAAGTCGGTGGCGTCAAGTTTGGCTCGATCTAGTCGAGCGCCCGAGAGGTCAGCGCGCTCCATGTCGGCTGCGCTTAGATCTGCGTCTAAGAGGTTCGCGTCGCGGAGCTGAATCCGGTGCATGAGTGCTCCGCGGAAATTCGCTCCCCACAGTTTCGCTTTATTGAGTGTCGCTTCACGAAGATCGACTCCTTCAAACTGTGCTTGACTCAATGTAGCCCCATGAAGTTGGGCGCCACGGAGTGATCTATCCCTAGGCCATCCTCGGCCTCGCTCTACCTCATCAATGAGCTGTTGTGCTGACATTGGGACTGAAATATGAGCACTCTCTGCTCGTAGACGAACAGGACGGGCGACGACCTCAAAGTTGACTAGCCCTTCTCTACTCGGGCGCCTCAATCCCTCAATACGCACTCGCCAGTCACCCCACTCATCGAGCCAACCAACACACACTCTCTCAGCTTCGAAATAGACAGCGACTTCAAGACTACCTTCATCTTCAATATCAGCATGGATCGCTAATTCAGCCCACCATTGGTCAGCTTGATAGACTTCTGCCTCTTTGTCTTGCCACGCAGGCCCATCAGTCAACTCAAGGTTATCTACCTCATTGACGCTGTGTAGACCTACTCTTAACACTTCAGCTCGGAGCGCTTTTGCTGCTGCGCTGAGTCTTCTCTCATGCTGATCTTGATTTACTTGATTTGACATGAAACCCGCTGTTCTCTCGGTGTTTACATTGATCGGCTCACGTGAACCACTCATAGCTCTTCTCTCCTCGATTCGACAAGCGTCGATGAAATATATTCAGAGATAGGGAGAATATTGTTATGTTCTCATAAGACGACTAGGCTTTAATAGCAAGCTTTCTCCGATGAAAACAACATTTGAGATATGTGAGTAAGATGATACTTTTGCTTCCGTTTTTTATACTCTAGATCTTTAGAAGCGTGGACTCACTTACTCGATATTGGAGTCAATCACACAGAACACTAGACAAACGAGTCTGTGTCATGATTCCATAATGATTTACTGTTTCGACTGATACGGTCCTACTGTATCGTTCAGTCTCAATATTATATGTAAGGATAATATATGATCCCTAGAGACCAACGAGTTATAGTCTGCACTAAAGCTATGTCGATCTTGTGTTGCGTAACGTTATTATCAATCAGCATGATCGCTTGTGATGATGCTGAGGATAGTGGACTCATGCCTGCCACAGGAGCAGAGACTGCTGGCGCCACAGCCGGCGCCACAGCCGGCGCTACAGCCGGCGCCACAGCCGGCGCTACAGCCGGCGCCACAGCCGGCGCTACAGCCGGCGCCACAGCCGGCGCTACAGCCGGCGCGACCGCAGGCGCTACAGCCGGCAGCACTACGGGAGGAACGATGACTACTGTAGTCCCACCTATGGATGACATCGGTCTATGTTTTGAGGGGTGTTTAAATCTAATGCTCTGTGAGAACAGCGGTGTACTCTCGTGCGGCTCTGCGACTCGAGCGGGCTATGTGGCGACCTGTCAGCGTGATTGCGCAACTAACAGCGCAGCTCTCAATGCCGCGACTAATGTTGGTTGTGGTGGAGAGATGAATACTCTCGCCGCTTTAGGGTTATTTTGTGAAGATGATGCGGTCTGTGGAGAAGCGATGTGTCCTGCAGGGGATTCTTGTCAGGGCGGTCAATGTACCCCTTTTTCTTGCGCACCTGACACCTATGATGGTGCCGGTAATGACAGTCAAGATCGGGCGACTGAGCTCTCCTTTGAGCCTCTTGTTGCTCAAGGTCTAACGCTCTGTAGCGGTGATCGAGATTGGTATGTGATCGATATCCCTCCTAACGCTTCGTTGCGTGTAGATTTCGGTTTTCGTGACCAACAAGCCGATGTCGATGTGAAGAGTTATGATGAATCAGGAATGATTTTATTCTCTTCTGCCTCAGGTACTGATAACGAGCGCCTCACCTTCCCTCCTTCAGAGGAGATGAGACGGGTGTGGATTGAAGTCTTCGTCTTTAGCTCAAGTGCTAATAATCCAGAAGACCCGATGATGAACGCAGGACCACCGTCCACAGAGTACAATTTGTATGTTTCCACTAACCTTCCAGCGCCGATCTGTCGTTTGACCTCGAGCTGTGGTGACGGCGACCTTTGTAACCAAGATGCCGGCTTATGTACTCCGCCACCACCTTGTACTAGCGATGAGGAGTGCGGTTACAATGGACTCTGTGATATCCCTAGCGGTCGCTGTATCGACTGCTACACTACTGAAGATTGTGGCTCAGGGGTCTGTGATACTAACACAAATGAGTGTGTCAACTGTCTCGGCAGCTCAGACTGTACATCAGATGAAGTGCGTAACATCTGTGATTCAATGGCCCAACGCTGTGTTGAGTGCGTCGCTGATACCGACTGCGTAGATGGAGCCTGTAATGAATCAAACCGCTGTGTCCCTAATAGCTGCAATGACCCACAAGAGCCTGATAATGATGAGCTCACAGCGACCGCATTGAGTTTTAATGGCGGGATCGCAGAGCTGAGCGGTTATGTCTGTGGTGATGATGATTGGTTTGTATTGAATGCGAATGGCAATGAGAATCTCCTTATTAGCTTACTATTTGTAGATGAGGTTGGTGATTTAGAGATGTCGGTCACTACACCGGATGGGACTTTACTGTCTAGGGTCACTTCAAGCGATAATGAGGTCGTGGGAGTCCCTAATGCCCTCGCAGGTCAATACAAGATACGAGTGTATGGCGCGGGCTTCCAAGTGAACCAATACACTCTTCGTGTAGAACAGAACGCAGCGGGGATGGTCTGTAACACCAATGAACAATGTGGTGAGGGTAGATGTAACACTCGAGAGACAGGGCTCTGTCTCCCTGCAGGCTACTGTGAACAGAATCGAGACTGTGATGCTGCGGCGCCGATCTGTGACATTCAAGCAAATCAGTGTAAATCCTGTACCCCAGATCCTTTTGAACCCAATGACAGTCGAGAGGAAGCGATTCCTGCGATGAGCGCTAATGGTTCACTCAACACTTGTGGGGGGCCTGATTTTTACGCTCTTAATGCCTCACCAGGACAGACGATCGTCGCTTCAATCAATTTTACCCACGCAGCGGGAGATATAGACGTTAAGCTCTTTAATAGCATGTTAGAGCAGGTCGCTTCCTCCACCGGTACGAGTGATACGGAGACGATTGAGTACGCTGTAGAGGCTCAAGATTCTTACTTTTTAGAGGTATATGGTTACAGTGATGTATACAATGAATATACCATGTCCATCGCTATCCAATAGGTAGATGACTTCAAATGACGCAGATGCTTAATCATGACCAGCTCCAAGAGGCGATCTCTCTTCTTCAACAGCCCGGCCAGGTCGCGATCTCTCATATTGAAGGCCGATTTGTCTTATTAGGGAGAGCGTATGATGCACAAGCCGCCGCTAGGATTAATGAGATCAAGGCTCGATCTGCTGGGCGTCCCTTGGTGATGTGCTTCCCCAACCTCACGCTCGCTAAGCGCGCTCATCTCTCCTCACCCTTGCTTAGCCTCTTACCTTACTTTCAAGATCGAGTCACGATCTCAATACCGGCTCCGCCTGAGGTGTCTATCGCTGCTCACAGAGGAGTAGGAATGATTGGTGTAAGATGGATCACCGCTGAACCCTTGAGTCAAGTGATGCTCACCCTAGATGAGCCTCTGTTAATCTCTTCAGCGAACCCGACAGGTAGACCATCTGCGCGACATATTGAAGATCTTCAGAGTTACGGTATGAGTCAATTACCTCTGATTGGTGAGCTACCAGTAGCCTCTGAACCTAGCATCCTCCGAAGAGCGACCGTCGTAGGTTTAGCTAATTCTGGCTTACGGGTATTGAGCCCTGGCGACACCTCGCTCAGCGAGATCAAAGCCGAGTGGGATAGGCTTAAATACATCGGTGAGGTGTTGCTAGGTTAACGCTGAATCAGAGCTAGGTTAGCGCTGAACCAGAGCTAGGTTAGCGCTGAACCAGAGCTACTTCTATCTCTCCAAAAGTTAAAAGGGAGCCATGAGCTCCCTTTTGTGTATTCACTGTTCATCTCAATGGAGATGAACGATGAAGCTAGACCCTGTTGAGCCTTTTAGATTGAGTGCCTATGCAGCTTACTTAGAGGGCTTCTCAGCTGTTTTCTCAGCAGGCTTCTCAGCTGTCTTCTCAGCAGGCTTCTCAGCTGTCTTCTCAGCAGGCTTCTCAGCTGTCTTCTCAGCTGTCTTGCAGGTTGGGCAGCTCTGACAATCTTTATTATCGCAATCACTAGCCTTGTCGCAACCATTGCATTTAGCTTTGTCACATTGATCGCAATCTTGAGCGGATGTTGCTGAAGCAGCGGCGACGTTTTTATCGCAACAAGCGCTGTCAGAAATAGCTGAGTTGGGAAGAAGCGGCGCGATGACGAGCGCAACAACACTCATCAGCTTGACGAGAATGTTTAAGGATGGACCCGCAGTGTCTTTGAAAGGGTCACCTACGGTGTCACCAACAACAGAAGCATTGTGAGCAGGGGAGCCCTTCTCATGGAGCGTACCGTCTTCCATCTTATAGCCACCGCCCTCGAAGCTCTTCTTTGCGTTATCCCATGCGCCACCGGCGTTTGACATAAAGATCGCTAATAGAACACCTGAAGCGGTGACCCCGGCGAGGAGTCCACCGAGCGCTTCAGCTTCGAAGACAAAGCCTACGACTACAGGAGTGATTATAGCGAGTAGCCCTGGGGCGATCATCTGTCGAATAGAGGCATTGGTTGAGATGGCGATACAGCTCTCGACATCAGGCTTAGCCGTACCCTCTCTAAGTCCCTCGATTTCGCGGAACTGACGACGAACCTCAGTGATCATATCCATCGCAGCGAGGCCAACAGCCTTCATCGCCATAGAAGAGAAGAGGAAGGGGAGCATCGCTCCAACAAAAAGGCCACCCATTACGAGTGGCTTAGAGACGTCAATACTGGTGATCCCAGATTGTTGCATAAAGGCTGCGAATAGAGCGAGAGCGGTCATCGCCGCTGAAGCGATCGCGAAGCCTTTACCGATCGCCGCGGTGGTGTTACCTACCGCGTCGAGCTTGTCTGTGCGCTCACGAACCTCAGGCGCCTGGTGACTCATTTCTGCGATCCCACCAGCGTTGTCAGCGATAGGGCCATAGGCATCAACAGCGAGCTGAATACCGGTCGTTGAGAGCATGCCGAGAGCGGCGATCGCTACTCCGTAAAGTCCGGCAACGTTAGCCGCAGCTATGGTACCGGCAACGATGAGGAGGATGGGCCATACTGTAGATTCCATACCCAAACCGAGTCCAGCGATAATGTTGGTCGCCTCACCGGTCTTAGATTGTTCAACGATCCCGTTGACAGGGTTCTTATCCATTGAGCAATAATAAGAGGTCACTAGACCGACAGCGACACCGACAGCTAGGCCGATGACAGTGGCGATTCCCACAGCGTTGGCGTCAACAACGAGGTCTTTAAACTGAACGCCACCTTGAGGCCACATCCAATGAGCGAGGCCAAAGGTCGCTGCTGCCATAACTCCTGCAGCTCCGAACGCACCAGCGTCGAGAGCGTGCTGAGGGTTGCCACCCTCTTTCGTCTTAACGACAAAGGTCCCGAGGATAGAACAGATGATCCCCGCGGCAGCGATAAAGAGAGGTAGAAGTATTGGCTTAATTGCGTCAGCGTCAGAGAGAGCTGAACCGCCGACGGCGGCCGCGCCAAGACCAAGGACCATGGTGCCGATAATCGCGCCGACATAGCTCTCAAAGAGGTCAGCACCCATACCCGCGACATCACCGACATTGTCACCAACGTTATCAGCGATGGTAGCGGGGTTACGAGGATCGTCTTCAGGGAGACCTGCCTCAACCTTGCCTACGAGGTCTGCCCCGACGTCCGCTGCCTTGGTGTAGATACCACCGCCGACGCGGGCGAAGAGAGCGATCGAAGATGCACCCATAGAGAAACCAGTGATCACGTTGAGGGTCATCTCTGTATTACCTTCGAAGAGGCCAGAGAATCCCAAGAAGAGGGTCCCTAGTCCAAGCAAGGCGAGCCCAACGACGCTCATTCCCATGACGGCACCGCCGCTGAAGGCAACATTGAGCGCTTCAGAGAGAGAGTTACGCGCCGCAGCGGTTGTTCGAACGTTAGCGTTAGTCGCTACGATCATACCAAAATAACCAGCGAGGCCCGACGCGACTGCACCGACTACGAAAGCGACCGCGATCATAGGGCTACGGTTAACGCCGCTCATGTTGGCGAAGGCCAAGAGGACGGCGATGACGACTACGAAGAGGCTGAGTACTTTGTACTCAGCCTTTAGGAAGGCGATCGCGCCGTTTTGGATGAGGGTCGCGATGTCCTTCATCTCATCAGTACCTGCGTCTTGTTTATTGACCCACTCTGCTTTGAAATAAGCGTAGATCAATGCCAAGACACCAGCAGCCGGGATGGCATAGAGGATGGTGGTGGTGTTATCCAATGTGTCTCTCCTGAAAGGTGTGAATAGAGAGCTTTACGTCAATTGAAGCTCTACTGTGAAACTGAAAAAAATAGATTAAAGATGAGGTTTTGTATGCAAGTCACGCTCAAATGTCTACCTTAAACCGATTAAAAGATAATGACTCGCTAGAGATGTTCAATCCCCTGATGGGATAAGATGAGGGCGAGCGTGAATACTGTTCATCGCTTTTCGAGGCCCCTCGTCGATCACTTGAGCGATATCATCTGCCGCTCTCCTGCACAGGTCGCTTAACCAAGGAGACTCATCACTAGGGAAACTTTTAAGTACATAGTCGCTCACCGAGCCATATTTAGGTCTCCCTATTCCGACTCGTAACCGAATAAAATCTTTAGTGCCGATGGAGGCAATAATCGACTTTAGTCCATTATGTCCAGCGTGCCCCCCCCCGACTTTGACTCTAAGAGTAGCGAAGGGGAATTCTAGCTCATCATGAACGATGATTAGCCTTGAGGGAGGGATCTTAAAGAAGAGGGCGCAGGGCGCGATACTCTTACCGCTAAGATTCATAAAGGTTTGAGGCTTAAGCAGGGTGATCGGTTCCCCTGAACTCAATCGCCCCTGACCATAAATACCGTTGAACTTTTGTTGGGTGCATTGGATCCCAAGCTGATCGGCGAGCGCGTCTATCACCATAAAGCCAATATTATGACGAGTGTTCACATATTGTGGACCAGGGTTACCGAGACCTACAATGAGTGTTCTCTCCATAACAGTAGTCTCCAAGATACGGTTAAGCATCTAATATTGGGTCGATGACCTCTGAAGTTGTCGACCGGGATCCCCGACCAAAGTCATGATAGAAAGAGGTTCAGTGTGTTCATAACACCCGTATGGTCAGCAACCCTCATTTATGAGTCGTTGAGGAGCTCTGAGGGTAGATGGCATACGCTACGATAACCTCAGTTTTAGGCCTTCGCACCACCACGAGGAGCTGCGACCTTAAAGATCACAAAGTCTCGATCAAAGATGAGTTGAGCCTCACCTGTATTAAGCTGGCTCGCTGTGATCTGCTCGCCCTGATTGATCGGCCCCATATCGATAGTGATCTCTGCAGGGATGATCTTTGGAAGGCCACGGACGGTCACCTCACGGTAAGGTCGACTAGCTCGACCACCAGTAGAGACACCGATCGATCGACCGACGAAATTGAGAGGGACGACCGCATCGATCGTTTTCTCTGGGTTTGGACAGACGATGTCAATATGGAGAATTTGACGGCTCACTGGGTGGCGTTGAAGCTCGCGGAGTAGTACCTTGTTAGGTTGCTCTTTGCCGTCGATCTCGAGTGAGAAGTAGCCATTGATGCCTTTAGGGTTGGCAAGGGCCTGCTCCAAATGTTTTGGATTGAGGCTGACAGGCTGGCTCTCAGCTTCAAAACCGTAGAATATAGCGGGGATCATCCCCGCATTACGGACCTTCTTGGCGGCCTCTTTGCCAAGGCCCGAACGGCTCTCTGCGCTGATTTTAATGCTCATAACTTAATATTCCCTTCTTATATGGTTAGCTTAACGTCAGTCGAAAAGGGATGAGACTGAGTTAAGATCATGGATTCTGCGTATCGCCTCAGCGAAAAGTGGGGCCACTGATAAGACGTGAATCTTCTCACAGGCGTCCCCTTCTTCACTGAGTGGGATTGTATTAGTGACGATCACTTGATCAATCACGCTCTCGGAGAGCCTCTGAATGGCCGGGCCAGAGAGGACCGGATGAGTGGAGACTGCGAGGACTCTATTGGCGCCTCTCTCTTTCAGGACTTGAGCCGCTTGACAGATCGTACCCGCGGTATCGATCATATCATCTACGAGAACGACGTCGCCGCCTTTTACATCTCCAATGACATTCATCACTTCAGCGACATTGGGCGCGGAGCGTCTCTTATCAACGATGGCGAGGCTAGCGTTAAGATGTTTAGCGTAGGTACGGGCTCGCTCAACACCACCTGCATCCGGACTGACGACGATTGGATTGTCTAAGTTTAACGATCGAACATAGGGATTGACGATGGGGCTAGCGTAAAGGTGATCAACAGGGCCGTTGAAGAAGCCTTGGATCTGCCCAGCATGTAACTCCATGGAGATGATTCTGTCTGCGCCTGCCGCCGCCAAAAGGTCAGTGATCAGCCTCGCCGAGATAGGAGCCCTGGGCGCTGCTTTACGATCTTGTCTAGCGTAGCCAAAGTAAGGGATGACCGCTGAAATTGATCCTGCAGAAGCGCGTTTTAGCGCGTCAAACATGATCAGCATCTCCATCAAGTTGTCATTTACAGGAGTACAGGTAGATTGAACGACATATACGTCAGCGCCTCTTACGGACTCATCGATCTCGACTCGAATCTCACCATCACTGAACCGGCTGACTCTAGCTCTACCGACTCCGGTCCCTAAATAGTCTGCGACCTCTTGAGTAAAGATAGGGTTTGAGTTCCCGGAGAACACCTTAATCGGTCGACTTAGTTGGTCGGTGAAGTGTGTATTTTTAGGAATCACAGCCTTGGGCTTTCTGAGTAATATTAGGCCTTTATTGCCGAGTTCGTCTCCTCACTATAGAGTGACGCTATATGAGGAGAGGCGACAAGATTCAGCCTGTTATCATAGGAGAGAGGATGCTGTCAATAAACTCCTATCATCAACTTCATGTCAGCGCTTTATCCAAACAGCTTGAGGGCGTGAAGAATGTGGATGAGTAACAGTAAAAATGTCAACTGACCTACACCGACATGGACTACACGATAGGACTTAAGCGCTCTAGAGAGCCATCGTGCTCTAGTAGCGCCTCGCTTCAGTCTCGCCCTCTTTTTTAAGAGCTTTAAAATCGCCTCCGCTTCTCCCGAGCGAGCTTGCCCTTCGACCTCGCGCTTTAACTGATCGATTTGCTCTTCTTGAGACTTATTCTTTCTGACCAACTGAGTGATCTCTGACCATACCCGGGTGAGGCTCATTCGATCCTGGTCTTCGCTGGCAGCGCGTAGCTCAAGCTCATCATCTGCGACTTGATTAAGGGCTGCTTGTAACTGATCAATCTTCATCATCATCGTATACCCCTGACGACGATCTTGAAAGCGAGTTTCAATGTCTTGATTGACCGCTTGTAGTTCGACCTCAACCTCTCCCATCGTCATCTCCCGACCGGCTTGGGTCCTAGGGATGTAGAAGACAAGATATCGACCGATGACTCCGCTGATCATGGTGATCGTGAAGAGGGTGAAGGTGCTCACCGCGATCGGCTCTCTCCAGCTGAAAGCAGTATGATAGAAGCCGAGTATAAAACCGATGAACCCAAACCAAACGTGTACCTCAAACCACAGCTGTACCGAGCCAAGTCTGGGAGCGAGCTTTCGACCGATGGTATATGTCTGAGTGATAAGCATACACCCGGTAGCGATGTATCCAAGCATATGGCCAAAGGCTTTACCGGCGCGCAGAGGCTTCTCGAAATCAATATCGTTTGCGACCCAACCCCATTCATAGAATAGATGAGCAAAACAGAGCATAGGAGCCCATACTCGAGTTAGGCATTCATAGCTGATGAGGATGAAGACAAGCGCGGTGATCGCGATCCCCCAAGGGCGAACCGCTAGCGCTGAGTCTTCAGGGGACACGACCTGATCAAACCCGGGGTTCTTGTGAACATTAAATTGTTCCCAATGATCGAATAGATTGGGGCCATCTACCTGGAAAAGAGCTCCAGTCGGACACGCTGTGACGCAGGCTTGGTCTTCATAGCCAGTACAGTTATCGCACTTTTGAGCGATCTGCTTACCTCTCGCCTCTGGGTCACGATCAGTAAAGTAACGATCCATATCGAGAGTGTCGATGGGATGCATTTGGATGGCATTGAAGGAGCATCCCTTACTGCATGCTGCGCAACCGACGCAATTATCTGAGATGACGATTTCCCCACTCATTTCGTGACGGGTAATATGACCATATTTACACTTATCCATACACTCGGGAACCACGCAGTTATGGCAATTGTTTGGGATCTCAGTAATCCCATATTTCACTTCACTGGCCCCTAATCGATCGGTCCCATGTCGATCTTGACAGGCGGTATAGCACCCATCACACTCGATACAGATATCCATTCGCTTAATCTTCACTCGTCGGGCGAAGGTCAAGCGCTCTTTGACAAAGAAGGAAGCGATCTCTCTCTGGAACTCATCATTAAACCGAGTGGATTGTCTTTGAGTTACGGCGCGAACCATCTCACTGAACTCTGTGCGAAAATCATCAGATTTACTTAGGAGATAGTTGAGCTCTTGGTAGGTAAAAGAGAGGACGACTGCTGGACACATGGCTCTCACTTCAAGAGTGGAGCTGGCTCTATCCTCTGCCGCTATATGTAGCTTTTGAATATAGGCTTCACCTACACTCAGATAAGCGCTGACCTCCTCGGTGGCCCGCTCGCCCTGTCCTTGATAACGATAGATTGCGAGATCACCGGAGAGAGGAATATAAACCGGAGAGAACTGCTCATCTTGGGGTGAACCTTGATAGAGGGCTTCTCCCCTTTTGAAAGAGAGTCTTTGAAGTCGAGGCGCGATCTTGGTCCGCGTTTGAAGATCTAAAGTAGAGAAAATAGGTATCGTAGAGAGGAACTCAGGGTCGACCTTGACGTCAACGGACGACTGTTTCTCTCGTTTACTCCTCTTTGCCCGTTTAGATTTAACTCTCAGTGAGTCCACTTCAGAAGATCCCCTCTCCACAGGTCGCGTCAAAGTCTAGCCCAAGGTCACCGAGTATTAAGCTGAGATCATTACAGGTCTGCTCAGGGTGACAGGCGATTCGATCGGGAGAGAGAGGATCCATGGGATTCACTTTGGCACAGGTACAGTTTGAGGGAAGGGTAGGGTCGAGGAAAGACAAAGCGTTAGGCACACATTGACCACCCGGGGCACAGACCGCGTCACCGCTTAGGTCGCAGGTCCCATCTATATTATAACATTGTCCGGTGTCAGCGTTACACCCCATAACATCGGGGAGCGCGCAATCCATGTTGCTTGTACATCCAGGGGTACAGCGCCCAGTGCCCATGTCACAGGTGGAACCACGCTGGCATTCAACACCAGCGCAAGGGCTGTACTGGCAACTGTATGAGTTGTCGCTGGTGTTACAAGTGTTTCGCGCAGGACAATCGCTATCTTGGAAGCACTCGACACAGGTCCCGTTGAAGCATAGACCGCCACCTTGACAATCGCTGTCGACGAGACACATTCCATTAGGGAGGGCATCGGTACAGGTGAAGGTCATCTGGTCACATCTCAGGCCTTCCGCACAAGGAGCGGTAGGTCCACACTCCGCGCAACGACTCTCACTTGGAATACAATAAGGGGTCGCTCCTTCACAAGTTCCTGCACAGGGGTCGCATATACCACTGTCAGGGATGCATCCACCATCGGTACATGTCGTCCCCTCAGGACAGCCTTGCTCACAACTCTGAACACAAGCAGCGTTGTTGCCTATGGTACGGCAAATGCCGTTATTGGCACAGCCAGCGTCTTCAGTACAGTTACCACAGAGAGCTTGTGGCGGCCCGCATGCCCCACTCGTTGTATTACAGAACTCGCCGCTAGGACACGGCGTTTGTTGGCAAGCGGCGCACTCGAAGTTATTGGGGATACATTGGCTTAGCGTCGTGAAGCAATTGTAACCTGTGGGACACTCACTATCCTCAGCGCAGGTGGTGGTACAGAAATTCCCTTCTCCAATCGCTGTACACTTAGCATCACTCCCCAATGAAGAGCACACCGCGTCGTTAGCGCAGGGCATACAGAGATTCGCTTCGGTAGGGGTCATGGTCATATCTACAGGAGGAGTACTCCCCCCCGTGCCCATATCCATCATCACGATCGGAGTATCACACATTATCGCGCAGAGACCTTCGCAGCATGCTCCACCTTCTGGAGCCATCGCGCAGTCTGTATCACTCATGCATGAGGTCGGGCTAGTGACTTGGCTGCAGCTGTAGAGATAGGGACCGCTATCATTGCAGATAAACCCTTCAGCGCACTCCAAAAGCGCACCATTGAGTTGATCACCACACTCTTTCGCCGAGCATTGATTGAGGTCGGATAAACATGTGCGTCCAGAGCCTGGACATTCACTGATACTCTGACAAGGAACAGCAGAGCAGGAGCTCGCAGCGCATATTTCACCGCGAGAGCAATCTTGGTCTGACGAGCAAGATTGCTCATCTTCACTGTCACAGGAGAATAATCCCAGGGATATGATCAGACTAGTCACTGCGAGCAGTACTGGTCTTAGTAAAGTCTCTCGTTTGGAGTCATTTAAGCTAAACATAATGATGCTACTTTCTACAGGGGCGCACGAAAGGAATGATCTCTATTATAATATATTTGATGACTCTACAGTAAAGATCACTTGGGTTATCGTATAGACTTAGGTACTTTTAACTCGAAACATACTCAAGCCTCTTTTAGGTATCTAGAGCAGAAAGTGACAGATGAGTCGCAGTAAAACAGCTCTATCTTCTACTCATTAGTGCGCCTCTCGTGAGACGAGTACGCTACATGGATTCATAAGAATGTACGAGATATTTGGACCTTATCAGTTAATAGAGCGTCTCGCTTCTGGGGGGATGGCGGAGATCTTTAAAGCTAAGACCTCAGGTCATTCAGGTTTTGAGAAGACCTTAGTAATTAAGAGGCTGCACCCTAGATACACGCAAACACCTGAGTTTGTGGAGATGCTTAAAGACGAGGCTAAGACCGCTGTCGGTTTATCTCACGCTAATATTGTGCAGATCTTTGACCTAGGAAGGGTCCAAGAGCATTACTATATCGCGATGGAGTATATTAATGGCCGCGATCTGAATCAGATGATGAATAAGTTCAAGGAAAAACAGAAACTTGTTCCTCCTGAGGCTGTTTTACATATCGCTTCGGAGGTCTGTGCTGGTTTAGATTTTGCTCATCGGCAGAGAGACACAAGCGGACGTTTACTGAGACTGATACATAGGGATATCTCTCCACAGAACATTATGGTTTCCGTAGAGGGGGAGGTCAAAATAGTTGACTTCGGCATCGCCAAGTCACTCGCCTCTCATCAAGAGACCGAGGCTGGAGTCATTAAAGGTAAGTTTTGCTTTATGTCGCCAGAGCAAGCGAGGGGGCAGAAGCTCGACCATCGGACAGATATCTTTTCTGTGGGTATCATGCTCTATGAGCTACTATCTGGTCGGGCGATGTATGAGAATCATGATGACCACCAGCTACTACAGCAAGTTCGTAACGCTCATTTCACCCCTCTAGAAGAGTTAAGACCTGATCTCCCGAGAGCGGTACATAAACTCGTTAGAAAAACACTCACCTTTGATCGAGAGCAACGTTACCCATCTGCGCGTCATCTTCAACACGCTCTCGAAAAGGTGATGCAACGTTCTAGTCTTATGTATAGTCGATTTCAGCTGGGTCAGTTTCTCTGTAACAGTTATCCCCAGTTGACCTCAAATATTGATGATGCGATCAACAGCTACGATGATTTTGATAATGAAGAGGTCTCATTGATCTCCGATTATGAACCACAAAGAAGGGGCGGAGATGATTGGGATGTCCCTGAGTTTACAGATGAGATAGAAGAGGTTGACCTTGAAGAGGTCGACTTAGAGGATTATACCGATCAGAGTCCACTGCATGGGGGAGGTCAAGCGTCGATAGAGGCCTCACCCATTTCTGCACCTCCTCGGCGAGCTGCCACGCCTGTTCCAGTCGGCAGGCTATCAGGAATGCAAGGCTATGCACCGGCAGCACCAGTCTCTTCTGCTCATCTATATGATCCTAGCTATGAACAGCCACATCAAAATGGCCTAGGTGTTGCCCATCATGGGCAAGTGACTCAACCTCCACAAGGCGTTTCAGCACCAGTCATCGATGACCAGGTACTTTATTCTGGACAGTCTCCTTCTCTGCAACGAGCTCCTTTAGGTCCTAGAGGTAATGACTCATTCCAAGATCAAGTTGACTCCACTATGATATTAGAGGAGGAGAGTCAGAGGGGCATCCAGCAACCGCTCACCTATAATGAACGTAATGGACGTTCTGCACAACGGTCTCAGCGTGCTCAAAACGGGAGAGGAGGTTATGGACTAAAGCCTTCATTTAAAGAACAGTGGGCAAGAGTACTCACTAAACTTAAATATTTTGCCAACCATCCTCAAGGGAGGTATTTAATCGCGGCCTTGGGGTTTTGTGTCGTATTTGGGATCGCGACATTGGTTAAGAAACGCGTGACTTTATCTGAAGAGAGCCCCGTATCGCAGATGAAGAGTGAGGCAGGCCAGCCTGTCACTTTAAGGCTAGGGCAGGAAAAACCAAATCGAGACCCTCTCCCCTCAGGCAAGCGGGGTCAGAACTTAAAAGTGAACCCTCAAAGGCTCGCCAATGCGGGTCAGGGGTCAGTGCGGACCTCTAATGTACAAGAGGCGAGAAGAGAGCCGGCTCCTTCGAACGGGTATGAGAGTTATCCACAGAGAGATGTGACCCAGAGAGACCCCATACGGAGGGGAAGCAACCGAGATACTAACATGAAGTTGGATGTTCAAGGGTATCAAGAACCAAATGGAAACAGACCAACACCAACGTCGTATAGAGAGAACACGCTCGATCGTCGCGCGCTCTCTCCCCAAAACTCAAGGTCTCGCTCAGAGACTATGCCGGGTTACCAAGTGACCAATCGTCGAGATCGAGTAACATCAAACCTCAACTCTATGGATCAGCCTCGAATGCTCACTGTCAGAATTATCACTGATCCCCCTCAAGCAGAGGTGGCGATCAATGATGAGTGGCATAAAGATACGACTCCGATTACTACTCAGATCCCTCAAGGACAAATGGTGCTCCTCACCTTTTCCAAAGAAGGATATGATGAGCTGAGAGAGAAAGTGTGGCCTCGTGCAGATGAGCCGATGATCAGCTTTAAGCTCACTTCTCAGTCAGGCCATTTGATTATCAATTCTGAGCCTCCAGGAGTGAGCATCAGAAAAGATGGAAAGCTCTTGGGAGAAACCCCATACGAACGACAAGATATCCCGTTGCAACCAGCCGAGTTTAGAGTGGAGCTCTCTAAGCGAGGTTATAAGAGTAAAGCGTATCGTATGAGTTGGCTCAACGCTGACCGAGGGACTTTAGAGCTAGAGGCGACGCTCATCAAGAAAGAGAGATCAAAACCTCGTCGAAAGAAGACTAAAAGGAGGTCAAGTCAAGTAAAGCGCCGCCCAAGTGGAAGTGGTTATATTAGCGTCAAAGCTTCTCGATGGGGGCACTTGTTTGTTGATAATCGATTCGTCAAAGATGGAAAAATAGTCTTAAAACATAAAGTCTCCTCAGGACGCCATCGAGTGAAGTTTTGTTTTGAGGGAGATCGTGGTAACTGTGCACAGAAGTCTATATCAGTCTCCAAAGGGAGTCATAAGAAAGTATTCTTCTAAGTTTACCCTACTGAATAAACCGGTCTAATCCTTGACAGGATCAGAACGATAATCACGATCAGTAGCCGATTAAGCGTTAGAGATATATGTCTCGACCTGGGTGAAGCTAAACGAAGTGCTCATGTGTACACATTATGTTTTAGTTTGACGATAGTTCAGCAATTAGCTTTACTGATAAGTAGGTGACAAGTGGTCTTTTTGCTTTAGTTAAGTCTGACGCATGGTCCACAAACCTTATAGCCGTCTAATACTATTCCCCGATTGAGGGTTTCCCATGAGATATTTGCTTTTACTTAAGCCGCAAGTCTTTATTTGCGTCGTCATCGCTTTGTGCACTTCTGCCGTCTACGCAGAGAGTAACCAAGTGATTATTGTTCCTTTCTCTCAACAAAACCCTCAGCTCCCCCATCCGGCGCATGAGGGAGCTCCGATCACGTTAAAGGGTGTCATCCGTGATGCTCAATGCGGGAGCTATAATATCCGTTGGGATATCAATCAAAATGGTAATTTTGATGATGATTACGGATATAATGCAGGACGGAATGGGACAACCCTCACTGTAAGAGATATCGGTCGAGGTTTCGTCGTTCCCTATGTTGACCGTGATAAACCGATGAATATTAACGTCCGAGCTCGACCTAACTGTGGAGGGCAAGGGGACAAGTTCGGTACGTTCAAACTCTTTATCTACAATTTTGGTGAGAATGGTCAAGGTCGAGAGAATCTCTCTCGAGACCCCAGAAATTGGAGTGATGAACAGTTCGAGATCTTAGTCTCAATGGCCATTCAAGAGAATCTATGGCATACCCACCGTCACATGGGAGGCTTCTCTGGTAGGAATAATGCTCAGATCGAAGCGCATACGTCTTATTCAGCGACGACCGGGTTGGGACAATGGTTGTTTGTTATTAACAACCACCTCCCAGCGTACCCCCCAGAGTCTTTGGGCGCTAATGAACCATCGCCCGCAGGGTGGTTAGACGAGAATGCTCGTCGATGGAATGTCGACCCTTATGCCGAGAGCGCTATGCGTTTACTTAACTACAATGTAAATCGTACCGGTAGCACAGGCATCCCAGGCGCTGATGAGGAGAGCACTTGTGGATACCGTGGTAATAACCAAACGAGCTGTAATCGAATCGCAGGAACCACTGATCGTTCCGGTCTATATTCCCGCTCATCTAATACATATTACGCAGGGATTAGCGCGGGAGCGATCTCAACAGTTTTACCCGCTCTACAAGGAACACGTATTAAAGTTGGTCCTGCGGCTGGTCAACAGTGGAATTGGTATGTTCAACAGCTCGTCGATTTCTTAGGTTACGGTCAGATCGACGGAGGCTGTGGTGATGGAGGGTGGTATTACAGCCCTTATAATGGAAGTGGTGGCTGTGGTGCAGCGGACCTATCCACTACCCAATGGGCTTATATTGGTCTCGAGAGCGCTGAAGTCGCCGGTGGACCATATGGTGTTTTTGTTAATAATCGTCATAAGTATCGTATCGCTAATAATGTAGTCCGTAACCAGCAGGGTGATGGAGGTGGCGCTTATGACAATAGAGGAGGAACATCAGATCTTAAGCTCACAGGCGGACAGCTGCTCGCTGCTCGTTGGCTCGATATGCACAACATGGGCAACTCTGGCTCTGACCCCTTCCCTTCTCAGTCAGGGCATAGCTATAGGACCTTAAGAAATACACAGGACCGATATTATAACTTTGTACGAGATTGGTTCACGAAACGTCGCGTGCGGGGCACTCACTGGCAGGATGGAATGTGGCAGCATGGAGATTATCTCTGTGGTAACAGCAACACCATCTATAACGGTGGAAAGTGTGGTAATACTTACTCTTTATATTCGCATCAAAAGGCTTACCATACGGGATCACCAGAGCTCCATCATGTAGGGAATTATGATTGGTATCGTATGTTTGGTACCTATTATATTCGCGCTATGAATCGTTATGCACAGAATAATGATGGGAGTTGGAATTACAGTGGTATGGGATCGATTAGCGACTCATATTGTGATATCCATTCGGTGACTTGTGCATATGGCAATGGTCACATGTCTTCAGTAATGGGCGGACTCGTGCTCACTCCAGCGGTCTTTAATCCCAAGCCAGTCGCTCAGGGGGGGGTGTCAACAACTCAAGTCACCGAGGGGTGCGTGCCTGGTAATGGCCAGGTAGAGTTCTCTCACTCTGACTCTTTCCATCCCAACAGTGACGCCCGTATCACGACGTATTATTGGGATGCCAACCAAGCGGACGGCTTGTGGTGGGAGACAGGAGCAAACCCTGATCTCGACATCAATGGTGATGCGCTACGAACCGCTGACCCTCTAGCAGCGCTCACTTATGTCTACACCCGTCGTGGGACCTATACCCCGACGCTGCGCGTAGAAGATAATAGCGGGCAGACTAAGTCATTGACCTTACCGCAGATTACGGTTGGGGCGGCAGCAGATGTTCCCCCTTCGATCGCTACTGGTGGGCCTTACATCATCGAGGTCAATGATAACCTTCAACTTAACGGCTCAGCTTCTGACGGAAACTCTGCTTGTGGCGACCGCACCACGGTCACTTGGAACGTCGATTATGAGTTAGAGAACCCTAATAATCGTACCTTCGAGACTCAAGGGGAGAAGCCCAGCGTCAACTGGGGTGGAGTGCTGAGTCAGCTGCCTCGTAACCGCGCCCTCACTGTCCAAGTACGGGTTAGTGACCAATTTAACGGTAACAATGAAGCGCCGATCGAGAGCACAACGCTGTTCATCTATGATCGAGTACCAGTCGTCGAGGCGAGGGTTAACCCCGCCGAGGTCTCTTGCCAACAAGAGATCACATTTGACGCGAGTGACAGTTATCACCCCAATCCTCAGCGCACCATCGCTAACTTCCAGTGGGAGATCGATGGCCGCACCTCGGATCGGGCGATCTTTACTACAAACTTCCCGAGCTTTGGTGAGCGTCAAGCACGAGTCACGGTCACCGATGACTTAGGGCGATCCTCTTCAGAGACTCTAGATTTCAATGTTAATCAAGGTAACCTCCCACCGAATGTTCGTCTCGCTGCAGACGAGGTGACGGTGATGAGTAACGCTGCGGTTGTGCTTGATGCTCGTCAGTCTTTTGAGCCCAATGCTAACTGTGGAGACCGCATCGTCGCCTATGAATGGGACATGCAGGCTGATGGTGTTCGCCTCAATGGACAAGCGGGTGCAGACTTTAATGGAGCGCAGATTCAGATCCCAGTGGCTGATTGGCACCAAGCGATGGGGTGGGAGAATAACGCCACCATGATCGTGCGCCTCACTCTCCGCGATACCCTCGGCGCGACCTCGACCCATGATATCACCGTGAATGCAGTTCGCGCTGAGCCGATCCCTCGTATTTCACAGGTCCCAGATCCGGCGTCCTTCCGAGTTGATGATGGCTCATCAAGCGTTCGCCTGGACGGTCGTGAGAGCAGCTCATTGCTTGAGGGGGTGACCATCTCCCGTTATGAGTGGGATATTGGGTGTGACGGGAACTATGAGCGCGAGCAAGGGCAGTTCCTCTATGAGCGCGTCTTCGCGCCCGGGACCCGCCTCGCTGACATCCAAGCGAACCCGGTGACAGTGTGTCTTAGAGTGACCGACTCTAATGGGAATATCGGCATCTCAGATCCCTACACGATCAATTACCAAGAGCTAGGGAACACTGACCCCTTCGCCGATGCTGATCCTTCGGATGCGCCAGAAGTTGGCTACAATGTCCTTGAGGGCGACGGCGTGACCTTGGACGCTAGCAGCTCCTTTGATCCTGACCGTGAGGACTTCGATGATTATATTCGTCAGTTCGCGTGGTCAGTGAATGGTAATAATGGAGGACCGCTAACGGTCGTGGCGATAGACGAGAATGATGCAGAGGCACAGATGCTTGAGCTGAGCTCAGGGCAGCTCGCTGGTTATGGGATCGTAGAGCGAGGAGAGTACGCGATTAGTCTCCGTGTGACCGATACTTCGGGAAATACGGGCGATGACGTCTCGACGCTTGTTGTTCACCGAGCGACACCTGATATTAATGTTGTCATCAACCCAGTGAACGCCTCACCCAACTCCCGAGTGACCTTTGACGCTTCACGCAGTGAGCACACCCACCCCGACGTCGATGTGAATCAAGTGATTTGGTTCTTCGGTGACCTAGAGCCGGTCGGTGGTGCATGTAACAGCGATCAAGACTGCGCTGAAGGCTATTGTATTAATAACCCGGCGACCGATGAACTCACCTGCATGGATGGCAGTCTCGGCAGTCAAGAAGGGGAGGTTGTGAACCGAACCTTCGATACGATCACTCCAGAGCAAGGAGACGCGATCTCGGTCACGGTGGTTGTGCGTGACACCAACGGTGGTCAGAGTCAGAGCGGCGGCGATGGTGACTTTAACGAGGGTGATGATGGGAATGACATCAACTTTGGAATCCGCATCGATCAAGGAAACCGACTCCCCGTCGCTAACCCTGGCGGAGGTACAGGGGTAGGTGATGACGAGGTCATCGGCGCTTACACCATCATCGATGATGGTGAGCAGACGGTCACCTTCGATGGCTCAGATTCAGCTGACCCTGATGAGGCCTTCGGTGATGAAATCACCGCCTATACATGGACGATCGGGACCTGTGTCTGTTCTACTGATGCAGCGAATCACAATAACTGTCCTATCGATCAAAACCAGGTAGGGGACAGACTCCCTCAACTGACCCTTGGGCAGCTGTCACAGTGTCAGATCAACGGCGCAGGTAGCTATGAGATCAACCTCTCGGTGACCGATCGCTTTGGACAAGTGGCGAGCTCTTCTACTAATCTCAACGTCATTGAGGGCCCTCAAGCCTTCGCTCAGGCCGATCCTAATCGTACAGGCTGTGAGCAGGTGGTAACCTTTGATGGACGAGGGAGCAGTAGCACCGGACCAGCGGAGCAAGGCTTTAATATCGTGAGCTATGAGTGGGACCTTGACGGTGATGGAGAGGCCGACTTTAATAATCCATTCTTCGAGGTGCCGGTCACCGCTCAGCCAAGCGGAGATCCACCTCAGGTCATCCTCACCGCCCGCCTCACAGTGACCAACGCGATCGGTGAGGCTTTGATCGCTCTCGGCGAAGACCCTGGGCCTCATCAGAGCATTGACGATATTCAGGTGATCATTGACGTACAAAACCTTCCGCCAGTCGCGAACGCAGGTGGACCTTATCGAACCGGTGGTAATAACGGTAACTTCGCTCCAGTGAGCGTAGATGGTCGTGGCTCGATCGACCCCAACGCGCCTTGTGATCAGATCGAGGTCTATTGGTGGGATACCGACGGTGACGAGCTTTATGGCTGCGAAGATAATGATGGCCCGATGACGATTGATGGGCGCCAGTGTGATTATGTAGGACCTACGATTAGTTTCGCGAACAGCAGCTGGCAGCCGAACACGACCGCTTCAGTAGGTCTCAAGGTCCGCGACCAGTTCGGCGTGTGGTCACAGCCGAGTAACGCTGACATCATCGTCGACAACGTGATTCCCCCTTCTGGTGAGGTGATCAGCCCACGTGTCAGCGCTTGCGCGACCGACGCGGGTGGAGGCAACTCAACGGCTCAGCTCTTAGTACGTCACCCAGCGAACCCACCACAGCCGGTCCTCATTGAGGTCTCTGTGGCTGGTCAAGTCGCGGGGAGCGTCCGCGTCGCCAACTTCAATGGCGACAAAGAGGCGATCGTAGATGTTCCACTCGACCTCGCAGGTATCCCTCAAGGGGAGCATGAGGTGGTAGCGAGCTTCACTTTAGAGAGCAACCGTAACTCTAGGACAGAGGCGACTTCCGGTGGTCGTGTGACCTTCGATTTCACGCCGCCAACGATCACCCTTGGCGCTCAGCCAGCGGAGAACGTCTGCTATCAAAACGGTCGTGTGCCGTCGGCGGAGATCGACGTAGAGGATAACTTTGATAACGCCCCTCAGGTGAGTCAGAGCGTGATTGAGGATGGCTGTGGGCGCACCCTTCGGGTGGTGGCGAGAGATCGCTGTGGCCGAGAGTCTACCGCTGAACGTCTCTACCGAGTGGGGACGGCGGTGAGCCTCCTCATCGATGGTGTACAAGAGGGCGCATTGAACAACCAAGCGCAAGTCTCTTGGGAGGTTGATGGTCTAGACACCTGCGCGAATAACATTGAAGCGAACTTAAGCAGAGATGGCGGGGCACCGGTCCCTTATGCGGAGAACAATCTGATCAACACCCCGGGTGATTATACCCTGCGACTCACAGTCTCGAATTGTATCGGGACACCCCGCGATCAGGTGTTGAACTTCCGCGTGAACCGTCCGCCGGTCGCTAGACCACGTCCTGATGGTCACCCTAGCGCAGATCCGAACGCAGATAACGCGTACATTGTGGCAGAGGGCTCTCCATTGACCCTAGACGCGACAGCGTCAACCTCGCCTGAGTTTGATGATCAAGTCGTAGGCTTTCAATGGACGATTCCGGGCCAGCAGGCGCTTCAGGGACCTTCTCCGGCTCTAGATACCAATGAAGATGGGGTGTTTAATGGGACTCTACAGGTCACTGACAGCCTAGGCGCGACTCATTCAGAGAGCGTCCAAGTGACGATCTCTGATATTGACCCAGTGGTGAACGCCGGCGGTCCTTATGTCGCTGACCAAGGGATCCCGGTTCGCTTTGATGGAAGCCGCAGCCGCAGCCTCAATCCGGCGGCGGATCAGATCGTGAGCTATACGTGGTCATGGGATGATGGGACACCAGATTCGATAGGGGTCGTTCAAGAGCACACCTTCACCGCTCAAGGTGCATTTAACGTAGCGTTGACCGTCTGTGACGAGGACAGCTGCTCAGAGAGCGTCGTCGGGGTAGTGATCGCTGACGTCGACCCTGAGATCGAGAGCGTGTATATCACCGACGTGATGGGAGAGGTGAACGGAGATCGACCCGATCCAGTGATCGGCTATGAGATCGTACCGGTCACCTTCGGAGTGACGGCGACCCCAGGAGCGCCAAACGACCCGATTACGCTCTATCAGTGGGATTTCGATGGGGATAACTTGTTCGATGAGAACACCGAGGATCCAAGCGTGACGTGGCAGTTTATGGAGCCAGGACTCTATAACGTGGGTGTACTCGCCCGTGACCGTGACTCGTTCACCTTCCGCACCCAGCTCGTCGACGTTAAAGCAGTGGACTTTGAGACGACGTTCAACTACGCCAAATATCGCCTAGAAGAGGTGTTGACCGGTGGAGGACTTAACGTGATCAACCGCGCTCGCTTGGCGAACACCGGATCAGCGATCAATAATGGGATTTGGGGTCAGGTCAATGATGGTCTAGTCGTCGATCCGATCGCTGAATACGCAGATGGCCGGATGGATAATGCCAACTCAGCGCGCGCTGAGCGGATCCACTTGCAGACTCAAGGGGTGTCCTTCTCCGCGGCTCAGAGAGTGCTCAGTGACTTCACCCAAGCGCAGGCGAATGGTGCCGACTTTGGGACAGCCATTTGGGCGATCTCTCGTCAGCTTCGCCGGGAGTTGGATTATGATCTTCAGGCGGTTCAAGCAGATACCGATGGTCGTTACAACAGTCGCTCCGCTGATCCGGTTTATAGTCGTCGGTTGGATTTGACAGAGGGCTATCTTGACGAGGTTGTGACCCTGTTTGATGATCCCGCTTTTGAGCGTGATGCGCGTAGCCTGAACCAACCAGAGGGCTTAAGCCTTGATCTTCAACGAGACGCTCGCAGCGGCCTTGATTGGTTAGGGATCGCTGTCGATCAGTGTTCAGACCCACGCTTTAATGGCTTTATTGTGGACGCTGATCAAAGTAACCCGAGCGGGTACTCAGTGGCGGCAGATGGAGTACGGGCGATCGCCTATGACGCTCTTGAAGACATGCTCACCGAGATCATTGCCTATGCTGATCGAGGCGGAGCGCAGAGCCCCTCACCAGGGAAAGAGCGTATCATCGAAGCGGCGACTAGCCTCGCCGAGATGCTAGAGAGAGCGAACCAAGGTATGGCATATAATTGTCAGCAGGACTGCTCTTCTAACCGCAACGCCCTAGAGATCGAGATCGAGGCAATGGACCTGATCGCGGCCCTCGACGCCGCTTCAGTAAGCGGTGCCTATGTCATGCATTGGCAGAGCTGTCTCGTAGAATATCTCCGCTTCCGTATCGAAGCGAGCTTAGTCGCGGTGAAGAGCTGGTGTGGCCAGTTTAATCCGCTCTATTTGAAGGCAGCGGAGATCTTCAGTGAAGGTGAGTCGCTCTTAACGGAGCAAGATGACATCATCGGCGCGCTTAACTTCTACTCCGATGATGCCCAACGGTGCTTGATGCTTGATGTCTACAATAAGTGTCTCGTCCGTGTAGATCCCGAGTCAGACTTCTATGACTACCCTGAGGTTTGCTTAGAGTAGTGGAGGGGATCTGTCGGTGAGTGGTAAGCATGAAGATACGGGGAAGGGTTGAGCTAGATGAGGACACAGCTCTTTGAGCTAGACTCTTTGGCTCGACAGTTTGTCGCTGAGACTTGGCTACACAGTCGCTCGACTATTCTTGATCAGTGGGTAGAGAGTGAACCCTTCGGTAAGATGTTTGGGATACTCTTAAGCACCGATGATAAGAAAATAGATGTAGAGTCGTTCTCTGCTCCTGAAGCGATGAAGTCTTTACAGAGAGCGATCTCTATTGGTCTGGTAAGAGTCTTACAAGCATATTCAGGTCAACTCGATGGGGTATGGACGCGACCTCTTTGGGCACCCTCATTGATCAATCATCATTTGATCTGTGGTGAAAGTTGGCGTGTTCAACGAGCTCTTCATCGACTCACTTATGACTATCATTTAGCTCAAAAGAGAGGAGAGGAATCAGAGGCGAAATCGTTAAAGTTGAGACGCGCTGCACTCTCTCGTGAGCACGCGAGAACGATTCGTGACTCCACCCAGATCACCTCAATGAGCGGTGAGCGCTTACCGCTGAGTAAAGTGTGGTCCACTGCTCCAACAGGTGTGGGAGAATGCTGCGCTCCAAAACTGATTAGCCATGCGAGTGAGATGGGACTTCGACCACTTGGAATTGCCGAGTTTTGGTGGGGTCCGTCTCCTCGTAAATCACGTGTTGATATGATTGAAGAGAGAGTATGGTCTAAAGATGGTCATAGTGATTCTTCACGAATGCTCAGGTTTTATGCGCCTTGTAAGCATCGCTGCCAGCCACTCTTACCATTTATGATCGAAGGTGATCGCTCTTAAAGGCATCTCACCTTGAATAAGATTCAAAAGAGGCGAGCAAGTTCTCTTGGTCTATACTCGGTTGATATCCCGTTAACTCTCTGAATGAGCGATCTTGGATCACTACAGGATATTTGATATGTCTAATCGCAGAGATTGGCAGAGAGGTGAGATTTAAGCTCCGAGTGATCACTGTGTATAGAGGCTCAGGGAGAGGGATTTGAGTACGATTTGTGCTCTTACAGAGGACCGATAGTGGGAGTGGAGTGGGGCCGGCTACATTATAGACTCCCCGTAGCTTGGCGTTCAATGAGGCGATGATCGCTCTCACCGCATCATCTTCATGCATAACTTGGAAGAGAGGATCAAAACCCATAATCGTCGGCACTCTATGTCCTCTAGATTCTCCTAGGAAGCTAGCGAGAGTACCTCGCATGGAAGGTCCCAAGGTATAAGCGAGCCTCAAAACAGCTGTGTCTAGTTGAGGGTAACGCCACAGCGCTGAACCAGCGAATAGATCAGCAGCGACGAGATCAGCGAGCGCGGGATAAGTGGCGGTTGCTAGCGGAGGCTCAGCTTCTGTTCTATAGAGTGGAGCGTCTGCGGCCGCACCATATACTGTATGTCTACCAATAAATATAGCTTGCTTTACTTCATAGTTATGACAGTGCTCGAAGATCGTTTGAGTCCCACCGAGGTTAATGCGGTAGCGCTCTTCTTGATGGGCTGTTAAGTGGGTGACGGTCGCCATATGGATCACTGCTTCGGGGCGATGATGCCTAAAGATATCTTCAGCGGGTCGTTTGCGTATATCAGCGTTAAATAACTGGATACCGGCAGGTGCATCAGGCCATGGACGTCTATCCACACCAAGGACCTCATGCCCTAGGTGGAGGAGCTCTTTAGCGAGCGCTCTCGCGATCCCCCCACTGATCCCCGTAATTAGGATCTTCATGGTGTGGTTTCTCCTCTTTTTGGCGCTTGCTCAGAGCTTAAGTTACTGAGTTTACCACCTCTAGTGAGGCCACCTTGACTGATTTCTTTAGCCTCTGCGACTCTCTCTTCTCGTCGTTGTCGACCGATGGAAATGAGCGCTGCGATATCAGCGCGTACCTGATCTACATAGCTCTGTATGACGCTATCTTTCTCATTACCTGACCCTTTGAAATATAATGGCTCCCCATAGAGGATCTGGCAGTGTTCAGGTTTAGGAATGGGGATAATGTGTTTGGGGATTGGTATATAGGGTACACCGAGTAGCTTGGCGATCGGTTGTGCGTGATAGATAACAGGCATCGCTTCTTCGCCACCGACAAAGGCAAAGGGGATAATAGGGCTATTCGTCTTGAGAGCGATCCTCACAAACCCTGTTCCAAACCGCTCTAATTGATAGCGCTCACTGTAGAGTTTACCTGTCCCTCTCACCCCCTCGGGGAAGGCGAGGAGGAGTCGCTCTGCCTCAAGGAGCTGTATCGCGTGTTCGGGGAGGCCTGTGAGCTGGCCAATTCTGCTAAACAGCGAGGAGAGAAAGGGGAGGTTTTGGGCGAATTTCTCAACCATACCATGCGCATGTCGAGGCGTGTCGAGCTCAAAGAAAATAGAAGCAAATATCATCGCCGCGTCAACAGGGATCCCACCGGAGTGATTGCCTATGAGCATCCCTCTCCCCTCTTTTGGGATATGATCTAGTCCGGTGACCTCTACCTTAAAGTATCTTCTGTAGAGAGGGTCTAAGAGGCTATAAAATAGGCCTAGATGACTCTTAGAGATCCCAAAATGATCAAACCCAAGAGAGCTAAAGGGGATATCAAGGCTCTCAAGTCGCTCAGAGACCTTCTGAGTAGTCACCAAGTGCAGAAGTTCATCCATTGACTCACCATCACAGACTGCTCAGATGACTGAGCATTGTCAGATCAGAGCTTAACGCTCGATTACCCCATAATCTCACCGAGTTGCAGGGCGAGGCCCATATTACCTTCAATCTCTAGCTTACCACCCATAAAGAGCATCGCTCCTTGAGCTTCACCGTTGTAGAGATCTAGGAAGTCAGATGATTCCATAGTGATTGTACAATCAGCCTCCTCATGCTCACCAGCGCCCGCAGAGCCTTGCTTTAGGTCAACAAACCACGCTCCCGGTTCATCACCGGTAAGGTTAAATTGAAAAACAGCGCCGAGCGCCATCATCTTCTCGCGGTCAGCAGGATCATTAAAGCGGGCAGGAATAGTCTCATTGAAGATTTTTGACGCACTCATGGGTACACTCACTCTGTTAAGTTTTTATGGCAAATCGTTACCTTCAGCGATACCTCGCTTGAAGAGATCTAACTTGTATCGATAAATGACACTTGAGACTATGTGCATATTGTGTTGATAAGTCAACTCAGCACACATTTTACGATCACTTTTAAACGGTGGTAGAGGAGGATATGGTAATGATCACAACATCAGATTTTAAGAAAGGTGCTAGGGTTGAGTTGGACGGCTCACCTTGGGCGATCGTGAGCGTCACTACACAGACTCCAAGTGCTCGAGGGGCAGCGACTTTAGTGAAAGCTCGGCTGAAAAATATCCTCACCGGGCAGGTCTCTGATCGCACATTTAAATCGGGTGAAAAATTCCAAATGCCCGATGTAGAGATGCGTCCCGCGCAGTACCTTTACTCTAGTCCTGAAGACAGGGAGTCTGTGTACCACTTCATGGATATGAACAGCTATGACCAGTTTGAACTTCGAGACGGTGACCTTGGAGATATCGCTAAGTGGTTAGTGGAGAACTTAGAAGTCAAGTCCGTACTGTATAATGGCAACGTAGTAGGGATTGAGCTCCCCCAGTTTGTAGAGTTAGAGCTCGATATGGTAGAGCCAGGCAGTAAAGGTGATACCGCTAGTGGATCGGTCACTACAGCGGCTTATACGAGCAGTGGAATTCGAGTGTTGGTTCCACTCTTCATTAAGTCGGGAGATAAAATCAGAGTAGATACGACTACCGGTCAGTTTAAAGATCGGGTGTAGAAGAAGAGTCTCAGCGTTTGCGTTGAGAGAGGAAAGGGCCCATGCCTCGGCGGGCAATTTCATCAGCGCGTTCATTTCCAGGATCTCCCGCGTGACCCTTAACCCACTTCCAGGTCACTTGGTGAGGAAGTCTCGCAGCGTCAAGCTCTATCCATAAGTCTTTATTCTTAACGGGTTTACCTGCGGCGGTGCGCCATCCCTTTTTCTTCCAATTGTCGATCCAAGACATGATCCCTTGTTTGAGATAATTACTGTCGGTGTAAAGAGTCACATCACAGGGGAATTTCAGCGCCTCTAATGCCTTGATGGCGGCCATGATCTCCATCCGATTATTGGTCGTCTCTTGCTCACCGCCATGAAGCTCTCGCTCATGCTTCCCTGAGCGCAGTAAAGCACCCCACCCTCCAGGGCCAGGGTTTCCAGAGCAGGCACCATCAGTATAGATGATGACCACCTTTCGAGGTGATGTGTTTTGAGCCGCAGGTGGTTGGGACGAAGATTCACTCATATTAAATATTACTCTCGCGTTCAGGGGAGGGGTCGATCGATGTCACTAAATAAGGTAACCCATAGCATATCGACACATTCAGCCATAGAGGTCACTGAATGACTCCCAAAGCCACTCTATGTCCAACAGCTGAGCTGCGATCAGGGAAGTACAAAAGACAGCGCTCATCAAGAGGATGAAGAAGAGAGAGTATTCTTGAAGAGAGAGAGACATCACTTGTCGTCGATTGAGACCTATAGCGAGCAATGTCGCTCTTATAGGCGCTCTACTCAAATGCCGCTGGGAGATCATCAACAGGATAAGCCCTAGAACGAGAGCAGATAAGACATTGATGAGTGGGGAGAGCACTTGATGAAGCTGAGTGAGCGCCCCTAAAGTCTTCTGTGAGATCACTCTTGGCTCTATAACCGTGAACCGCTCACTGTCACTTAACAATTTTGCTTTCAGTAAGCTCTTGTGCTTATCGGAGAGATCATGGACTAAAAGTGCAGATATAGGTAATAAATCCGGATCTTCATGGAGGTGGACTCGCCCTTTGTGTAGTTCTTGGTCGATCGGTAACCCCCCATCGACGATACCCGATACAGGTGCGTGAGCATGCGCAAAACCAAGAGCTGCCCAAGCGGTCGCTAAAGTCGTAAATAAAGCTCGTTGATCAGCGTGATCAGGGGTTCGAAATAGGCCGACAACTTTCATCTCAATAGGGTAAGGGGCGGTGAGTTGAAAGACATCGCTGAGCTCAGTCTGCGTCATCGACCCTATCTGCAAGTGATGAATGTCAGCGAGAGACTCACTCACACATACCTCCCCCAAGCGATGGGGAGCGCGACCTTCGTTAAAATGAAACTCTCTGTATCGATAATAACTAGAGTCAACTCCAAGTAGGGGACGACCCATTGACTTAGGAGCGATGACGATCGGAGACCCCTCTCCTAAACGCATCGATAAGAGCTGATCAACATCTCTCACGAGCATGGGGTTGAGGAGTGGGCCCGTAAAGTACAATCCGCTGAAGAATAGCTGAAGTGGACTGTTCACACCGCCCACAATGAGTGGGGTCTCTGCAGCTCGCCGATCGATTGTCCCTCGTGCTTGATGTAAAGACTCTCGTAATAGTGAGGGAATAAGTAGGGCGATTAAGCTGGCCAAGAGGAGAGTAAGGTATAATATGAAATGAGCGGTAATCTGCCGGTAAGCAAATGACCACGCAGAGAAGGACCTCAATAGGGTCCATGAGGATATAGGTTGTCTGATCTCCTGTATTGAGCTCTCTGCATTCGACAGATCTATGCTCTCCGCTTGGTCTTTAATCTGATTCTGTTCACCCGGTATAACGTGGGCAGCGTTCTGTCCTTGAAGATGTATCGTCAGGTCACACTGTCTCGCTAAGTCTCTGTTATGAGTCGCAATGATCAAAGTTGCCGTCGAAGTTGCAGTTAATGAACTCGATACAATAGAGGTATTAGACGGAGGAGGGCGAGAGTAGAGGAGGGCTTCAGAGACCTTTTGTGATAGCTCTTCATCGAGATGCGATGTAGGTTCATCAAATAATAGGTAATGACGGTGGCTTAACCAGACCTTAAGGACCTCTGCTCTTTGACGTTCTCCCATTGAGAGTTTATTAGGGAATTGAGACATAATGTGATGAGAGAGTCCAAAGAGGGAGCAGGCGTGGTTGGTCTGTATTCGCTCTGATGTCTCTAAAGCAGAGTCTATCGTCGCCAGTGTGCCTCTGGAGAGGCTCTGGGCGCTGATCAAGAGATTCTCTCTTACCGAATGCGAGTTAAAGAACGGAGTGTGAGCGCCCTGCCAAGCTAAATAGTCAGCTCTCCACCTCGCTCGTTGACTCTCAGAGGCGAGATGAAGTCCTACTTCGTTGACCCAGACTTCACCTTCTGTCGGTGTGATCAGACCAGCGAGGATGGAGAGTAGCGTTGATTTCCCAGCGCCACTCTCACCAACCAGCGCCAGAGAAAGCCCTCTTTTAAGCTCTAAGAATGGAATATTTAATACCCATTCACTCTCTTCAGTCCAACGATGTTTTAGGCCGATGATTTTGATCACAGAGATCCCTCGAGCTCTGGCCTTCTCTTCTGTGAGAGAGGTCTCACGTAGCTTAAGCGCCACCCTCTCTTTAGTCGACTCATAAGGTAGACCGCCTCATAGTCATTGACGCGCCGATGTGTATGACCCCAATGTTCGACGACTCCCACAACTCTCCATCGGTAATAAAATATTTCATGTTGGTCGGGCGAGCTGATCGCATCACTGTGTTTGAGAGATCTCTTACTCTCATTGATCGCTTGAGTTACAAGGGGAGTGAGCTTTGACTGCACTTTGTTGCTTAATTCCAGTGGGATAACGTGGCTTACCTTGGCGCGGGCACCGCCTTGATCCCTTAGGATAAGGGCTTGATAAGTCGACTGAAAAACCTGATCAAGAAGCTCACCGTGGAGTATATTGCTCAGAGATTGGTAAGCGAGCTCATCACTCTCATGATCGAAAGCGGAATAGATCTTTCGATGTAAGGCTTTAAAACGATTTAAGTGTTCAACGGCGAGAGGAGCCTCATCTTGAAAGAATGATATAATCCAAGCGCCCCATGACTGACCCTGAGGGATATGGGTAGCAGGCTTTTCGACAGACTTTGAGCCCTCTAGCATCTTCTCTTTAAGGCGCTTGATATGAGTGGGTGATCTCCAGATGACCTCAGGTTCATGAGGGCGAAATGTGATCGGAGTGATCTGCTGCCGATCAATGATTAATCCTGGGGCTTCTTTATTGGTATGAAGCATTCTCTGAGGAGATCGATGACGCGGGGCGGTGGTCGGTTTTACGAACCATGCGTGATTCTGCCAGAGGAATCTAGCGCTCCGTACCTGTTCAAAATCATTAACAGGATAGGTAAATGTGGTGATGACCGCGTCTTGCTGACCGGAATGAAGCTCTACTGTGACCCCTTCCCATGTCTTAATATCTCTCTGGATCGCGAGGCTGTCTAACTCTCCCTTATGTCTGAGTATAAGGTCTATTTTACCGATCTCAGGAGAGACTTCTTGTGTATCAAATCGAGCAGAGAGGCCTCGTCGAATTTGTTTTGAGAGGGTGTTAAGTAATGCCTCTATGTTAGTCGGTATACGTTCAGATGAACGCCAATGACTAAATAATCGACGCCGATCACCATTGGTATTAGCGAGTGAGCGATCTCTAGGTTGCAGATCATCGATCAGATCTAAGGGGATCCCTAACGTTCCTTTTGCTTGGTCTCCGCTTAAATCATAGGTGATAAACAAGACGATTTCTTGACCGCGCCAAGCGTGAGCTGAAACCACGCTCACCGAGAGTAAGTGATATATGACTGAGCTCAGTAAGACCCCATATCTGATGGGACTTAAGAGAGAGAGGTGATCATAAAGACTAAATAGACTCATGGATAACGAGCATCAAAATAAACGCTCAAGGAGAGGGTTCAGTCTGCTTTGAGGGGCCTGGCTTTGAGTGGCTGTCATTAAGAGGTGAGCGCTCAAGTTGATGACTGATCGATGGAGGTTCAAAGCTAGAGGATATTTCAGTCTGTGGTGTTTCAGTCTGTGGTGTTTCAGTCTGTGGTGTTTCAGTCTGTGGTGTATGGCTTAAGTTTTTATTTTTAAGACGTCTCTCGTCTTCTTGACTGATCACTCCAGAATCGAGGAGAACCTCAAAAAAACGAGCGTTCAAACGATGCCAAACTGGATATTCTTCTTCATCTATCAGGGTTTTAGTAGTGCTTAACATGACAAAGGAGATCGCTCCCCACATATTGTGTTGAGGGCCAGCGACGGAGAGGAGCTCTTGGACGAAGTGGCGGCAAACCCTCATATAACCAGCATCATCGAAAGGGAGGATCGTCCTATTAAGGAACTCGACCATCTCATAATTTGATTTGATCGCAAATTCTCTATTTTGGCCAAGATTAGTGAGGAGATGTACACACTTTTCAGTAAGCTCCGGAGGACTTAAATTGATTTGGCGGTGAAATTTAGGCGCGTTAATAATCCCAGAGATTAGGTGTAAGGCGCTCATGCTAGGGTGATCCATGTGTTCATTCCTCACTTCGCCCATCTTAGGTACTCATGTTGTTTGGGTTATGAGATCTATTATTCGATAAGCTAAGTGTGCTAACTTCGCAAGCGATAAGCGCCCTTATCGCTTATGGATACTCGATCAGTCTATGCTGAAGCTCTCTTTAAGAGAAGTCGTTCTCTAGGAGCAGAGGACCTAAAATGAGCTCTATTGAAGTTCATTGGTCACTTTTTATACTCATAATCAGTTATACCAATACACACCATATCCTGTGCAGACTTTGAGTGTTAAGAGGAGAGACATGGTGAATATTACAGAAGGCTTTCATCGAGTGATCGACTTGCCAAGTACCTACCAAGTACTCGATCTCACTGAGACGCTCCCTCGCTCTTTTGAGGCAGCTATATACACTATTGGCAAGTATAATGAGCGCCGAAAAAATCTCTATCAATTTGGACTTTTTGAGAGTGAGACTGACCCTCGTATCGTACATATGGGGATTGATATAGGAGCGCCGGTTCTATCATCTGTATATAGCTTTGATACGGGGGTTATTATCGCCCAAGGAGCGCTCCCCGCTTCCGGAGATTACGGACACAGTATCGTCATCGAATACGTGTGGCGATCAGCAGAGCCTCTCCGTGGGCGTATGTCTAAAATTATCGCAGGTCAACGATATTGGGCACTCTACGGCCACCTCAGCGCTTCTTCCATATTTACTCACCAACTTGGAGATCATATCGAGAGAGGTCAAAGGATTGGTGAACTAGGAGAGAGCGCTGAGAATGGAGGTTGGCCGCCTCATCTACACTTTCAATTATCGCTTCAACGACCTCAAACCCATGATATGCCTGGCGTGGTGAGTGAGAGAGAGCGAGAGAGCGCTTTAGACCTATATCCAGACCCTCGTCAGGTTTTAGGTTCATTATATACCTAATCAAGAAACATGCCTCTCGGAGAGGGAAATACGAATATGATCGGCTATTTAAAAGGAGAGATCGCGTTAAGAAGCGCTGAGGTAGTGATACTCGATGTACAAGGAGTCGGTTACGAATTACGTTGCCCGCTAACCACTATTGAGCGATTGCCTAATGAGGGTGAGCCTTGCTCAGTTTTTGTAAAGACTCATGTTCGTGAAGATCAAATCACGCTCTTTGGGTTTAGCAGTCTGAAGCAACGGAAATTATTTGAGTACCTCACCTCAGTGTCGGGGGTTGGTCCTCGACTCGCTCTCGCCTGCTTGAGCGGGATGGATGAAGATGAGCTTGTGAGAGCGGTCATTCAAGGAGAGGCGAAGCGATTATCAACGGTACCGGGAATTGGGAAACGAACCGCCGAGAGAATTATTTTAGACCTCAGACCTAAGTTTGAAAAGAGCTATGCTCTCTCTGAGTCCTCTCCTGATACGAACCCTATACTCGAAGATCTGAAGAGCGCGCTGATGAATCTCAACTATCCTCAAAAACAAGTAGATGAGTACATCGGAGAGGTAACATCTCAAGCGGCCTCTATGAGCTTTGATGAGCTTCTTAGAGGAGCGATCACGAGGTTCGCTTTTTAAGCTCCATCTCCAAAATATCTAAAG
The DNA here is from genome assembly GCA_943788935.1 of uncultured bacterium. Lineage (GTDB taxonomy): Bacteria > Myxococcota_A > Bradymonadia > UBA7976 > VGTA01 > CAKZRU01. Next base: position 74,265 of record CALSSE010000011.1, read on the forward strand.
CGAATTCATTGCCTTTCCGAATAGCTTAAAGCATATATAGAGAGATTAAATTTGTACTTTTAAAAAGCGATATGAGAGTCGAGAGCTGATTATGCCTTCATTAGACTTTGTAAAGACTGTTGATATTAGTGACTTAGTTGACAATTTAGGACGTCAACGAAGTAGGGTGCGTATTTCAGTCTTTAGAGCGCTACTCGGATCCATATTAGTAGCGCTGATGGTGCATTCTTCGCTGGGATATGCTCAGATATCGGTGTGTGGTGATGGTGTGGTAGATCTTGGGGAAGATTGTGATGACGGTAATAGCATAGGGTTCGATACCTGTAACAATAGCTGCGTACAAGGTCTAGACATAGAGCTGATCTCCATCCCAGGAGGTAATTATTTGATGGGGAGTGATGTGGGAGAGAAAGACGAGAGGCCTGAGCACCTCGTTAAGCTCCAAGATAACTTTCTATTCTCTAGGACCGAGGTGACCCATAAGCAATATAAAGCCTGTGTCAATGCAGGGGATTGTTCTAGTCCCGCTATAGGAAACGGTTGTGTATGGGGAACGGCCGATTCAGAAGAGCTCCCGATTAATTGTGTTAACTGGAAACAAGCCAATGAGTTCGCACAGTTTGTGGGCTTGCGTCTGCCCACAGAAGCGGAGTGGGAGTATGTCGCTTCGAGCGGTGATGAGCGAAGATACCCTTGGGGTAATGATGAACCTACTTGTGATTTTATGGTGCTTCAATCTTGCACACAGCTTGCTCAGCCAGTCTGTGAGTCTGAAGCTGTCCCTCGCTTGGATCAAATCCCTACCCAGCGATTCCCTATCTGTGATCTAGTCGGTAACGTTGCAGAATGGGTTGAAGACAACTACTCAACAAGCTATGTCGGAGCCTCTCAAACAGGCATCCCTTTTGTCACAACAAATCGGCGCCTTAAGCATTATCGAGTACTAAGAGGAGGAGCGTGGTTCTCTAACCCTATTCAGTTTCGAGTTACCGACCGTTATGCGCGCATCTATTTAACTCAGACTCCTGATACAGGCATTCGCCTCGCCAAGTCTACGCTATGTGGTAACAACCAGCTTAATCAGGACTTTGATGGTGACAATATTCCCGATCCTCAACATCCTGATTACGAAGAGTGTGATGACGGGAACCTCATCAATAGCGATGGTTGCGACTCTAACTGCACGGTGACTGCCTGTGGGAATGGGATCGTCAATAAAGATTTTGATCAAGACGGGCAGCCAGATCAGTTACACCCAGATTTTGAGTACTGTGATCTTCGGCCAGTAAATGGTCGAGCTTGCCTCGCAAACTGCACCATCGATGCTTGTGGTGACGGGATCATTCAGGCCGAATTCGGTGAAGAGTGCGACGACGCTGACAACAACAGCGATGATCTCCCAAATGCTTGTCGCGTAGGCTGTCGCTTCGCCGCCTGCGGTGATGGAGTGATCGATGATGGTGAAGAGTGTGATGACGGCTTAGGTAACAGCGATGTCGATCCCAACGCTTGTCGAACCGATTGTACTAATCCGATCTGCGGCGATGGAGTGATCGACGATGGTGAGGGCTGTGATGACGCACAAGATAATAGTGATGTGAACGCCGATGCTTGCCGAACGACCTGTGTGCCACCTTCGTGTGGTGATAACGTCACCGATAGCGGTGAGGGCTGTGATGATGGTGTGGATAACAGTAATCTCGCCGCTGATGCCTGCCGACTTAACTGTCAGCCTCCAGGCTGTGGTGATGCCGTCACCGATGACGGCGAAGACTGCGATGATGGCGATGGGGTAGACAGCAACTTATGCCGAAATAACTGTGAGATCGCCATCTGCGGTGATGGGGTGAGACGGACTGATATCGTGCCTGGTAACCCTGACTATGAGTCTTGTGATGACGCTAATAATGATAATAAAGATGGCTGCGCTAATGGGTGTCAGATCTCGTTTTGCGGTGATGGAATCATTCGTAACAGCGATGTTGGCCCTGGTGAGCCGGGGTTTGAGACCTGTGACGATGGAGGTGACGATGATGATGATGGATGTAACTCAGGGTGCACGATTGAGGTAGACTTTACCTGCTTAGATGAGCCCTCGGTATGCTTCCCTGATGCCGATCAAGATCAAATAGATGACACTATCGATAATTGTCTTGGTGTCGTGAACCCGGATCAGGATGACGCTGATAACGATGGCGTGGGTGACCTCTGCGATAACTGCGTAATCAACGCTAATCCTGATCAGCTCAACACCGACCTCAGTCTAGAACAACAAAATGGGGTTACAGTTGGAGATGTCCTCGGCGATGTCTGTGATGATGATATCGATAATGATGGGATCATTAACATCGATGATAATGATGAGTTTGATCCATTCAGTTGTTCTGATATTGACTTAGATACCTGCGATGATTGCTCCATTTTAGCACAACAGGACATCACTAATGACGGGGATGACCTCAACGATGGAGACACTCTGTGCAATGCAGGAGATCTAGACGATGACGGAGATGGGTTTAGTGATATTGACGAAGGGATATGCAACACCAACCCACTCGTCGCCGGAGATCTACCGATCGATACAGATAGTGATGGACTCTGCAACAATGGTGTAGATGATGATGATGACAATGATGGACTCACTGATGTTCAAGAGCAAGCGATCGGCACCGACCCTCTAGATCAAGACACTGATGACGATAATAACATTGATAGCGCTGATAACTGTCCGCTCGTAGCCAATGAGAATCAGCTCAACACAGACGAAGATCTAGCGGCGTTAGGGAACGCTTTGATTGTCGGTGATTCGCTCGGTGATGCATGCGATGACAATGACGACAATGACCTCCTCACCGATCTAGAGGAGGACATCAATAATAATCAAGCCTTCGACGTGAACACGGAGCCTGACCCTAAAAATCCAGACACCGACAATGATGGTGTCTTGGATGGCCAAGATAACTGCATCCTAGTCAATAATGGAGACCAACAAAACACTGACGCTGATTTAGAGGCCAATAATAACCCCCTAGTCGTCGGAGATGGCCTAGGTGATGCCTGTGATGATGATGACGATAACGATGGCTTGGATGATAATGTCGAGCTCAACACTACCCTCACCAGTATCTTTGACCCCGATCACGACGGTGATGGTGTTCGAGATGACAGCGACAATTGCCCGCTGAACATTAACCCGGGACAAGAGAATAGAGACCAAGAGCTCAGCGATCTAGGGATCGCTCTCGCTGCGCCCGATGGACTTGGTGACGCCTGTGACACTGATGATGATAACGATACCGTAGATGATTTCGATGACAACGACTCTCAAGACCCCTTTAAGTGTCAAGATACTGATAATGATACCTGTGATGACTGTAGCCGAGAGGCTTCACCTAACATCACTAATGACGGGGATGACCTCAACGATGGAGACACTCTGTGCAACGCAGGAGACCTAGACGATGATGGTGATGGATTTAGTGATATCGATGAGGGGGTCTGTAACACCAACCCGCTCTCTTCATTAGATGCGCCTATAGACACCGATGGTGATGGACTCTGTAATAACGGAGTTGATGATGATGATGATGATGACGGGCTCTCAGATATCGAAGAAGGACAGATTGGCACCAACCCTCTTGATGAAGACACCGATAATGATAACAGCATCGATAGCGTCGATAACTGTCCTCTGACTCATAATATAAATCAGCTCAATACCGACGCCGATCTCGCCGCAATAGGCGGTGCTCTCGTACAGGGTGATGCACTCGGGGACGCTTGTGATGATAATGATGATAACGATCTCCTCACCGACGCTGAGGAGGATGAGAACAATAATCTGATTTTCGATAATGGCTCAGAGCCAAACCCTAAAGACCCTGACACCGATGATGATGGCGTCTTGGATGGTGTCGACAACTGTATCTTAGCCAATAATGGCGATCAGCAAAATACAGACGCTGAGCTTGAGGCTGCTGGCAGTAATCTTGTTGTTGGTGATGAGCTCGGCGACGCTTGTGACACAGATGCAGATAATGATGGCCTCTCTGATGATGCTGAATTCTTAATCACCTCCACCGATCCCTTCGACCCGGACTCTGATGATGATGGTCATAGAGATGATGTAGATAATTGCCCGATTAACAGCAATCCAGGTCAAGAGAATCGAGATCAAGAGCTGAATAACCTTGGCGTCGATGTCCCGGCCGATAATTTAGGTGACCTGTGTGATACTGATGACGACAACGACACTGTTGACGATATCGATGACATCGACTCTCAGAACCCATTCCGGTGCCAAGATTTAGATAATGACACTTGCGATGATTGTAGTCAGAACGCTCGCCCCGACATCCTTAATGACGGCGCTAATACCGACACCGACAACCTCTGTGATGCCGGCGATCCTGATGATGATAATGACGGCTTCTCTGATACCGATGAGGGGATTTGCCAGACTAATCCGTTAAACATTGCTGACGCGCCCTTGGATACGGACGAGGATGGTCTCTGCGATAATGGCGTTGATAATGATGATGACAACGACACCCTTCTTGACACTGTGGAGACTCAGAGGGGCACAGATCCGCAAGACCCGGATACCGATAACGACAATGTTAGAGATGATGAGGATAATTGTCCGCTAACCTCAAATTCCAATCAAGCAAACACTGACGCTAATCTCGCCGCTCAGCCGGGCTCTCTCGTTCAGGGAGACGCTCTCGGAGATGCCTGTGACGACAATGATGACAATGACCTCCTCTCTGATGATGAGGAAGATGAAAATAATAATTTAGTTTATGATGATGGAGCAGAGCCTGATCCTAGAAATCCTGACACCGATGATGATGGGGTGCTCGATGGGGCCGATAACTGCCTCTTAGTGAGCAACCAAGATCAACAAAACACTGACCAAGAGCTCTTTAATTCAGGAGAGCGAGGGATCGTAGGTGACGCCTTTGGTGACGCCTGTGACTCCGATGATGATAACGATGGACTCACCGACAGCGCAGAGCTCAGCGTAATCGGGACTAGTCCCTTCGACCCCGATCATGATGATGATGGGGTGTTAGACAATATCGATAACTGTCCTCTTATCTTTAATGACCAGACAAACACCGATAAAGACCTCGAAGCTAACCCATTTATCCCCATCGTTGGCGACAACCTAGGTGATGCCTGCGATACTGATGACGACAATGACACCGTTGATGATATCGATGATGTTAACTCCCAAAATCCTTTCCGTTGTGAAGACGCTGATAGTGACACATGCGATGATTGTTCACAGCTCGCTCGTCCCGATATCACTAACGATGGTGAGAATACCGACAGTGATATCCTCTGTGATGCTGGGGATCCGGATGATGATGGTGATGGCTTCACTGATATTGATGAGGGGATCTGTGGGACCAATCCCAAAAATATCGCTGATCAGCCACTCGATACCGATGATGATGGTTTCTGTGATGAAGGTGTAGACCCTGATGATGACAATGACACCATCCTCGACGCCAATGAAGACATCAATGGCAATGGGGTTCGTGACGGAGATGAAACTGACCCTAGGCTCGCTGATACCGATGGAGATGGGAGCAATGATAATGAGGATAACTGTCCTATCATCGCCAACTCCAATCAGCTAAATACTGACGCTGATAGAGCGAATGATCCAAACCCTCTCGTTCAAGGTGATGAGCTTGGAGATGCCTGTGATCCAAATGATGACAATGATGGTCTCACCGATGAGGAAGAGGACCTTAATGGCAATGGGTTCTTCGATGGGGCAGAGATCACTAGCTTAAAAGATCCAGACACCGATGGGGACTTTGTGATCGATGGATCAGACAACTGCCCCACAGTACTTAACGCAGACCAAGAGAACACTGATCAAGAGCTCGTCGATGGGGGAGAGACCCTGATCGTTGGTGACTCTCTAGGGAATGCCTGTGACGATGACGATGATAATGATGGTCTCCTCGATGTAGAAGAAGTAGGAGTGACCGATATCAGTGACCCTGATAGTGATAATGACTTGATCATCGATGGAGATGACAATTGTCCCTTGATCGCCAATAATAATCAGAAAAACACCGACGCCGAGCTCGACGCGATCCCGGGATCACCGATCGTCGCTGATGGCTTGGGAGATGCCTGTGATGAGGATGATGATAATGATACCGTTGATGATATCGATGACTCAGATGCGCTCAACCCCTTCATCTGTTCAGATATAGAGAATGATGGCTGTGATGACTGTTCACAGCTCGCTCGCCCTGACATCTTCAATGACGGGGCCGATCTCGATGGAGATAACCTCTGTGACGCTTCTGATCCTGATGATGATGATGATCAGTTCTCTGATACAGATGAGGATATTTGCGGGACAGATAGCCGAAACCGTTTCAGCGTCCCCTTAGACACAGATAATGATGGCCTCTGTGATAACGGTGTAGACAATGATGATGATAACGACACCCTTCTAGATATCGAAGAGGATCCAGATAGCGATGGCGTTGATCTTGGAGAGACGAACTCTAAGCTCGCAGATTCAGACAGCGACGGAGTGAGAGATGACACTGACAATTGTCCAGTGAACCATAACTCAGATCAGCTTAATACAGACGCTAACCTCGAGCTTCAGCCTGGCGCTTTGGTGCAGGGAGACTCTTTGGGCGATGCCTGCGATCCAAACGATGACAACGATCTCCTCACCGATATTCAAGAGGACACTAACAATAACGGAGTTCATAACGTAGGAGAGACTAACCTCAAAGATCCAGATACCGATGATGATGGGGTCTTAGACGGGGTGGATAACTGTCCATTTGATTCTAACGCAGACCAAGAGAACACTGACCTACAGCTCGGCCAAGACCCGAACTCGGGAGTGGTCGGTGATAGCTTGGGGGATTCTTGTGATGATGATGACGATAACGATAACCTCACCGACGCAGAAGAGGTGGTTCTCGGGACTTTGATCAATGACCCTGACAGCGATAATGACGGTCATTTAGATGATGACGACAATTGTCCAACCGTGAATAATTTCAATCAGAGTGATAACGATCTCGATGGTCTCGGTGATGCTTGTGATAGCGACGATGATAATGACACCGTCTCTGATGACCTCGATGTCAATCCAACCGATGAGTCTCGCTGCCAAGACAACGATGGCGATGGTTGTGATGACTGCTCTGTCCTAGATCGTCCTAACGTCAATAACGATGGAGAGGACACCGATGGCGACGGGATTTGTAACGTCGGTGACCCTGATGATGATGGGGACAGCTTCTCTGATCAACATGAGATCGTATGTGGCAGCAATCCGCTCTTAAATAACGAACGACCCACTGATACGGATGGCGACGGTCTTTGTGATAATGGCATCGATAGCGATGATGACAATGACACGCTCCCTGACCTCCAAGAAGATCCCAATAACTTTGGAGTGCTCGATCCAGGGGAGACGAATCCGCTTGACCCTGACACTGATGATGACGGCGTTCGCGATGATGATGATAATTGTCCACGTATTCAAAATGCTAATCAGCTCAACACCGATGCTAACCTAGAGCAACAGGCCAACTCCTTGGTCACCGGCGACTCGCTGGGAGATGCTTGTGACAACGATGATGACAACGATCAACTCGATGACGATGAAGAGGACCTCGACGGAGATGGTCAGTTAGATCTAGGAGAGACCCGCCCCTTAGATCCTGATACCGATGATGATAATATCATTGATGGCGCTGATAATTGCCCTAGAACAGTTAACCCCGATCAAGCAGATAATGACCTCAATGATGGTGTTGATGGCGGGGACGCTTGCGATGATGATGACGACAATGATGGCATCCCTGATGGGATTGAAATCAGTAATCAAACAGACCCCTTCAACGCCAATACTGATGGAGATAATTTCGATGATGGCGATGATAACTGTCCAAGAGTCGTCAATAATACTCAGAGTGATACCGATGGAGATGGAGATGGTAACGCTTGTGATGATGATGATGATGGCGACACTGTACTAGATAATGATGATATCAACCCTCTCGATTCATCCGTTTGCTCCGATAATGACAATGATCAGTGTGATGATTGCGCGATCGAGAATAGCCCAAATGTCAACAATGATGGATTCGACGCAGATGGCGATGGACTCTGTGACAACGGAGACGATGATGTCGATGATGACGGTTTCTCCAATGACGATGAGATTCGCTGTGGATCTGACCCTGACAACGCAGGGTCGCTCCCTCTAGATACGGATGGTGATGGGTTCTGTGATAATGGAGTGGACACTGATGATGATAATGACGGACTCAGTGATGTAGAGGAAGACACCGATGGTAACGGGGTATTTAACTTAGGTGACGCTAGTAACCTTCGGGACAGTGACAGCGATGACGATGGCTTCACTGATGATATTGATAACTGTCGACTAGACGCGAACCCCAACCAAACTAACACTGACCTGACGCTCGCTAACCAACCTGGCGCCTTAGTGCAGGGGGATCAACTCGGTGATGCTTGTGATCCTGATATTGATAATGATGGTCTCAGTAATCAAGTAGAGGACACTAATGGTAACGGACAGTTTGACGCTGCTAGTGAGCTCACCAATCTCCGCGACCCCGATACCGATAATGATGGTGACATCGACAGCGCTGATAACTGTCCAAACGTCTCTAACGGTAATCAGCTTAACAGCGATGGCGCAAACGATGGTGGTAATGCTTGTGACCTTGATGATGACAATGATGGGCTCTCCGACATTGAAGAGGGGCAGATCGGTACCAACTCGACCCTCAGAAATACTGACGGGGACACCCATGATGATGGGGACGACAACTGCCCGTTGACTCCTAATAATAATCAGTTAAACACCGATAAGGCGCTGGTAGAAGGCGGAGAGAACCGAATCCTCCCTGATGATCTCGGTGATGCCTGTGATCCCGATGATGACAATGATGGAGTCGGAGACCAACAAGACGCTAATTCTCTCGACCCGACGATCTGTAAAGATGATGATAACGATGGCTGTGATGACTGCTCACAAGCGGCTAATCCTCAGCCCAATAATGACGGGCCCGATAACGAGTCAGATGGAATTTGTGACTCTTTCGATACCGATGATGATAATGACGGCTTCAGTGACAACGATGAGACCGTGTGTCAGTCGTCAACAACGAGCGCCGCTGATCGTCCTCTCGACACCGATGGAGATGGCCTCTGCGACAATGGGATCGACAGCGATGATGATAATGATGGAGTCACTGATAATGATGACTCTTTCTCTACTGACCAATTCCGCTGTTCAGACCTCGATAACGACACCTGTGACGATTGTAGCTCAGGGACCTTCAACCAAGCCAATGATGGTCCGGACCGAAATAACGATGGCTTTGGGGACGACGCAGACGGTGATGGACTCTGTGATGATGGAGACCTCGACGATGATAATGATGGGGTGAGTGATGCTGATGAGATTCGCTGCGGTAGCGACACCACGAACCCCGGCTCTGTTCCTCAAGACACGGATAATGATGGAGAGTGTCAAGCCGAAGACAACTGCCCCAATAATGCCAACGCTGATCAGGCAGATCGCGATAACGATGGAGAAGGGAATGTTTGTGACTGTGGTGATGGCATTGCCGATGGCATCGGTGAGGAGTGTGATGGAGGTCCAGCGGATACAATAGGCTGTGATAACGATTGTACCGCGGTGATTTGTGGAGACACACATGTCAACACTGCGGCCGGCGAGCAATGTGATGAAGGAAATAATGACAACAGTGACGACTGTACGGATGGACAGGGAAGCTCCTGTAAATTCGCTTTCTGCGGTGACGGTTTCTTACGCACCAATGCTGCTGATGCTAACGATAACGAAGAGTGCGATGATAATAACAACATCAACGGCGATGGCTGTGACTCCAACTGTCTGATCGAAGTGTGCGGTAATGGGATCACTCAGAGCGGTGAGGGCTGTGATGATGGCAATAGTCAAACTAATGATGGCTGTATTGATGGTATCGGTGAAGCCTGTACTATAGCTACATGTGGTGACGGTTTCTTACGTGAAGTGAGCAATGATCCTGCGCTGATTGAGCAATGTGATGATGGTAACACGGATAACGGAGATGGCTGTGATGACCAATGCGAATATGAGGCCCCTTGCTTTGAGCAAAACGCTTGTCCTGTGATCGATTACCGACTCATGCAGGCGGGTAATTTCATTATGGGTGATAACACTCGTAGCTTCGCTTCTCCCGAGCACAACGTGAATGTACCAGAGTTTGCTATTAGCCGATCTGAGGTCACAGTCGGACAATATCGCGCGTGTATCGATGTCGGTGTATGTACCGCGCCACCTACAAAGACGGACCAGACCAAGAAGTCTAATTATCAACTAGCTAACGAAGACCCCAACCGTGTCGATGCTGAGCTCTACCCCATGAATGATATTCATTGGGAGCAATCACGAGAGTTCGCTATTTGGGTAGGCGCTCGCCTCCCCTCAGAATCAGAGTGGGAGTATGCTGCGACCTCTCAGGGCTTAGCCAATGATTACGCTTGGGGGAATGACTTCCCGACTTGCGACTTGGCGGTCTTTAAAGATAACCCAGCGGATATCAGCACTATCGGCTGTGGGACATCAGTCTCTCTTCCAATATGCTCAAGATCAACTTTAGGCCCTGTCACTGGTGAGACCGTTCAAGGGCTCTGTGACATGAATGGCAACGTCGCGGAGTGGGTAGAAGATCGTTATGTAGATGGATATGATGACGCTCCCGACGATGGTTCTGCTTACGATTATGACTGTGATCTAAACACTCAAGGTGTGGTCTGCTATAATCGGTCTCTTCGCGGTGGTTCATATAAGCTCATCGGTCAGCAGATCACTAATTATGAGCGCCAAGGTAAGGTCTACTTGAGTAATTCGTTATTGACCGGGTTTCGTATCGTCAAGAACCACTGATCTCCTCTCTATGGAGTCAGAGGTATTGCGAGTGGTCACTCAGAGATTGTAAAAGGCCGTTTCATCGTGTCTAGTTTAGATCCTTTGAACGGCTCTACCCTTCAAGAGACTTAAAGCGAATCTTTTAGTTGATTCAAGACTAGACTCATTCCTCATCTCTAGTTTACACTCTCGAGCAGAATGTGAGCGTGGACGATCGAAGAGCGTGGAGAATAGATGAGCATCACCCCCAGTTTAATAAACCCCTTGGCAGCGACATCGGATCAACGAGAGGTTCAACTCAAGCCAAGTCAATATGAAGAGGCGGTTAATCGAGGAATCGCGTTGCGCGGTCGACCTCTAGAAGCTGGAGGTGAGCGAGGAGCGAGACGACAACACTCTAAAGGGAGGATGACAGTTTGGGAGCGTATCGAGCTCCTTGCGGATGAGACGCCAATGATCTTGTTTCAAAACTGGGGTCCTAATCTTGACGGCGCTTCATTAGTCACAGCGGTGGTTCGCGTTGAAGGTAGAGATGTCGCTGTATATGGTCATGACTTTACGGTACGCGCGGGCTCTATGGACGCGACTAACGGTAAGAAGCTCGCCCGACTTATAGAGCTCGCAGGGAAGCGCAAGATCCCTTTGGTAGGTCTCAACGATTCCGCGGGGGCTTATGTACCGGCGGGCGTTGGTGGTCTAGAGGGATATGCCGAGGCTTTCACTGCCTTAAGGAAGATCAGCGGGGTAGTACCGTCGATTATGTGTATGTTCGGGTTCAATGCAGGGGGAGGTTCTTATCTCCCGCGTCAAGGCAGCTTTATTATTCAGCCCAAATCGACCTTCTTTGGCCTTACTGGAGCCGGCGTTGTGAAATCGGTTTTAGGTGAAGAGGTGACGCCTGATGAGCTGGGAGGCCCTAAGGTACATGCGCAGAGCGGAGTCACCGACTTTGTTGTGGAAGACGAAGTAGCGGCTTTACTGAAGGTTAAAGAGCTCCTCCGCTATCTCCCAAATCACAGCGGAGAGGCGCCGAGTCCTCGTGAAACCTCAGACCCCATTGAGAGGCAAACTGAGGGTATTAATATACTGCTGAAGAGAGCCTTTGAGTCGCCCACAGGCTTTAACACCCCTGTTGATGTTAATGTGATTATTCAGCAGATCTGTGATCATGGAGACATGTTGGAGGTTCAAGCGACGAGAGCGCGAAATACCATTACAGCTTTCGGGAGAATCGGAGGCAGAGTGATCGGGTTTGTCGCCAACAACTCAGCGGTCGCCTCAGGGCAGATAGATATTGATGCCGCCCTGAAAAATGCCCGCTTCATTCGCTTCTGTAACCTCTACAATACACCGGTGCTGTTTATTGAGGACACTACGGGGTTCTTACCAGGTAAAGAGCAAGAGATGCGAGGGATCGTACAGGCTGGCCGAGCGATGCTCGACTCGATCATCGATCTGAGGACGCCTCGATTTTTATTAATATTGAGAAATGCCTTCGGCGGTGCCTATGCTTCCTTCAATAACTATCCTACAGGAGCAGATCTAGTCGTCGCTTTGCCGACGACAAGAGTGGCGGTAATGGGTCCGGCAGGGGTCGAGTTTGTGTATAAAAAAGAGCTAAGAGCGATCCGTGGTTCCATCACTGAGAGAGTCTCAAAAATGGTCGCTGAGCTCAGCTCAGGAGGCGTAGTGTTAGAGGATGCTCAGCGAGAGGCGGAGAGGTCAGTGGAAGAGTGGAGGGTCGCGGAAGAGGCTGAGCTCGCGCTACGCTATGAGCGAGAGTTAATGAATCCCAACGAGGCTCTCAGTCTAGGGTCCATCTCTCAAATAGTGATGCCTTATGAGGTTCGTATGACTCTCGGGGAGAGCTTGGCTTTTCATCTACGACATTATGAGCCTGCGCCTCTCTCTGGCCCTCAGCGTGAATTTCATTGATTCCTGAGCTTTGAATTCAGTTTAGTTGTCACGAGAGCATCGTTAAATAAGCGCATAGAGACGCGTTGGAGTTAAGTAATAATGAGTGGTGTGAATCCTTTAGTGAATCAAGATAGACGACTCGGGCGCTCGACCTCTCCATGGGTCAGCCGCTTTGACTGTAGCGACATGAGACCTTTGATCATCTGTCGAGGCCCTATTCGCAAAGAGGCGATGGATGTCTTTACAGAGATGGGGCTCACCCATTACGGGATCCTCTTATCGGAGAAGGATTCGGTCACTTATCCGCAAGCGCTCGCTCCCGAGCTGAGGACTTTTACTGACCCTAAGCATGTTCATCGTATTCAAGATTACAGCGGTGTCACCAAAGAAGAACGACAACAGAGAGTAAGAGAGATCATCGCTATCGCCAATAATCATGACTATAACAGTGTATATGCTGGCTATGGTTTCATGTCTGAAGAGGCAGAGATGGTTTCGGCGATAGAGCAAGCAGGCCTGACCTTTATTGGTCCCGGCTCTCATGTGCAATCAGCGGCGGGGTTGAAGGATGAAGCGAAGCGAACAGCCTCTCGAGTAGGGGTGACGGTGACCCCAGGTGTCGATAACGCGACTACGAGAGCGATCTTAAAGAGGGCGCCTAGCGTCGAGGCGTTATTGGCGCTAGCTGCTCGGTATGATCTGAGCGTGAGCGGAGAAGAGCCAACAACTTTAGCGGTCAGTTTGCTCGAAGCCGGACATCGCGCCGGGATAGATCTATATTCACTAGAGGAGGTCATCGATGCCCTTCAAGAGGGTATAAAGGAGATGTTCATCGATCGCCCTCACGCTCGCGTGAGGTTAAAGGCGATCTCTGGAGGGGGAGGGAAAGGTCAGCGTATCCTGAACTCACCGAATAGCTATCATGAAAATCCAAGCGTCGAGGCACAGCTTGAAGCGGCGCTTCTCCCCCTCCCTCATCTGGTTCGTGAGGTTCTCGCTGAGGTGAAATGCTTAGGCGTGGGCGATAATAAGAACGTGGTCGCCGAGTTAAATGTCGAGGAGACTTCACACCAAGAGATTCAGGTCGTCGGCAATGGAGAGTGGTGTCTCACCATGGGGGGAAGAGACTGTTCTTTGCAGATGCATGAGCAAAAACTACTAGAGGTCTCGGTCATCGAAGAGGATCTACTGTCTATGATCGCTCAGCATCCTGAGGGGTCGGTAGCTCAGGAGGCGCTGATCTCCTCATTGAAGACCCTGCAGCGAATGGAGGATGAGGCGACTCGTTTTGGGAGCGCTGTTGGCTTGGACTCGGTATCCACCTTTGAGTGTATCGTCTCTGGAGATGAACATTACTTCATGGAGATGAATACTCGCATTCAGGTAGAGCATCGGGTCACAGAGCTCTGTTATACACTTCACTTTACTAACCCCGATGATCCCAATGACTTTTTTGAGGTTACGTCGCTCGTTGAATTAATGGTTTTGATCGCTCGACATAAGCGATCACTCCCCAAGCCGACTCGTCATCTACGTCATCTCGCTGCTGTAGAGTCTCGTATTAACGCGACTAATGATGCTCTCAAGCCCCATGCCGGAGGAGTGATTCTAGATTGGTCACCACCTCTGGTCGGTGAGGTGCGGGATGATCAAGGGATCTCTTCTCCGAACCCTGATACTAGCGCTTTTATGAGGTATCATCTAGCTGGCGCCTATGACTCTAATATTGCTCTCCTGCTCACTGTGGGAGGAGGGAGACGAGAGAGTTATGAGCGTATGGCGGAGGTCTTTCGTCAAACGAAATTAGAGGGTGACCAGCTCTGCACCAATCTACATTTTCATTATGGCTTAATCCAATGGTTCCTCGCCCGTGATGTCTATGCGAAAGCTAATACTAAGTTTGTCGCACAATATTTAGCCGCGGTGGGCGCCTTGAGCGCAGAGTCTAGCCAAGTGCTCCTCAGTGAGATGTGGCGCGCTCTTCTTGTAGAAGAAAAGCGACTCCTCAGCGCTCATGGTTTAGATCCTCAATCTGCTGAGTTAGTATTTAGCGCTCGCTCTACCTTAGTGATGCGTCCTATCGAGATTGTGCTGAGATCTCCCCATCTCTTGTCTGGTTGGTTGAGCATACAACTCAATCTTCTCGATAATGAAGATAACCAGCTCCGCTGGCGTGAAAACCCTCTTATGGTCTTACAGCGTTTATATCACTTCCTCAATTTAGAGTGGAGAGCCGATAGACCTGCTCTACAACAAATATGGGACCATGACGCGACGCTACTTCAGAGAGGACTAGAGTTTTATAAAGAACTCGACGCCCGACTTGAGCTCGGAGGTAGCTGGAGAGCTCTCAGTGACCGCTTAGATCATAAAGAGGCTCCTGAGGGGATGAGCGATGAGTTGTGGCTAGCTTGCCGGCAGAGTCATCGTGGACATCAGCGGGGCCTTGAACTGTTAGCGGCCTTAAGGGTGATCGGTGAACGTTCAGGCTTCAGTAGACTTGATCTTCATAAAGGTGAAGTCATGGTACCTGAGGTGTTTACGGATCAAGAGCGACAGAGTCATTGGACTCAGCTCCTCGCGCCCCCCCCTGCCGCTCGCGCAGATGAATTAGTGGCGGTGAGTGGTGGCATGTTCTATCCACGAGAAGCACCTGATCAACCTAAGCTCATTGAGGTCGGTCAGCACTTTGAGGAGGGGCAAGCCCTGTACATTATTGAAGTGATGAAGATGTTTAATAAAGTCTATGCTCCATTCTCGGGGACCATCACTGAATCCCTCATCGATGGAGAGGGAGTGATCATCAAGAAGGGGCAGTCACTCTTCAAAGTGAGCCCTGATCATCAGGTCGTGGAGGTTGATCCAGCACAGGTTAGAGCAGAGGCGAGAGCTTATTCTGCTCAGCTCTGTGAAGAGGTGCTCACCCGCTATTCTTAAGGCTCTCTGTCAGCTCTGCTATCTCGCCCCCCTCATCATCGCTCCGAAAGTTCTGAGGACGATGAGTAAGTCAAGAGCGAGATTGGCATGCTTCAGGTAATATAAGTCATAAGACAGCTTCATTTTGGCGTCATCAATATTACTCCCATAACCATAATTAATCTGTGCCCACCCTGATAGACCGGGCTTAATGAGGTTACGGAACCGGAAGTAAGGAATTTCAGACTCGATCTGTTTTAAGAGCTCCTCACGCTCGGGGCGAGGGCCTATGAAAGACATATCACCTCGTAATATGTTATAGAATTGGGGGACTTCGTCGAGTCTGCTCTTACGAAGCCATTTACCCAATACCGTAACTCTTTGATCATTGCGTTGCGCCCATTGTGCGCCATTGGATTCAGCGTTAACTCGCATCGTACGGAACTTATAAATCCAAAAAGGGATATCATATTGGCCTACTCTCTTCTGTCGATAGAGTATAGGACCTCGATCTTGTGACCAAATTAGGAGGACGATAAAAGGGATAATAGGCGTGAGGATGACTAGGGCGATGAGGCTCAATGAGATATCAATCAACCGCTTCGCTCCCAAATAATAAGGGGACTTGGTTGTCGCCTCATGGTCCCAAAGCCAAGAGTCGCTTACACTAGAGACGTGGATACGTTCAAACTCTCGCTCATAAAAGTAGTTAAGCGTGTGTACTTTAAGGCCCTTTGAGATCAGTAGAGTCAGCTCCCTTTTCTCTAGGTCAGTGAGTCGGTGAGGATTCGCCAAGATCAAGCTCTCTACTTGGAGCTTAATACAGAGTTGAGCAAGATCGTTGATCGATGTTGGCTGTGGTGGATCAAAGGGAGAGAGCTCAGGAGGTGGTGTCTGAAACTCTTGAGGGATCTTAGTCGCTGAGGGATCCGAAAAGAATAAACGTAACCTAGAGATTGGATAGATCCGATCGTTCTCGAAACGACCGATGAGGTAAATAGGGGTATTCGATTTATGGAGGTTCTTCATACATTCTTGAGCAATGTTCTCATTCCCCCAAAATAGAATTACCCTCGGCCTTAAATGATTGAGACGCCACAATAGAGCTCGAGCGAGGAAGGTAACCATCACTCCGAGGAGCCAAGAGATAATGATAATATATCGACCAGCGAGCTGATAGTGCACAAAGGCATGAAAGACGATAAAGAAGACAGCGCCTAAACCGCTCCCAAATATAATTCGTACCAATGTATCTGTACGCTTAAACTTTGCTTGCAACTTTTGAATGTTACTCAGCTGTAAGCCAAGAGCGAGACACAGCGGTAAAAAGGTCGCTTGTAAGTATACAGGGGACTCAGAAGCATGGATAGACCAAGGGTGATGATTACTCGGTGAGAGCCTAAAAGCGACCAAGACACACCCAAAGAAGAGGGTAAAATCAGTTAAAAAGAACAGAATTCGGTTAAAGTGCCAAAAACTTCGTTGGGGAGGTGTTAAGATCTTCATCCGTTTGACTCTTGCTTCATATGGTCGGTGAGATGATTATAGAATGACTCAACCGCGCGATGAAACGAATATCTATTCGAGTAAATGTGGTGTGCCGCTTGTCCCATCTTTTTAATACGGACTCTCTGAGGATAAACCTCTCGAATACACTCAGCAAGATGTTGGGACGTTTGCTTGTAGAGCACGAGCCCACATTGACTCTCCTCAATCGTTAAGGCGACTTCAGAGTTCTTTGGGACTTGGGCGATCACCCCTCTTCCTGAGGCGAGGATTCCATAAAATTTACTAGGGACCATGATCCCGAGGAGCTCATCACGCTGAGAAACCAAGCTGAGGTGAGCGCATTGTAAGCTATCGGTGAGCTGATCTAAGGGTTGGAAGGGTAGCCAAGTCATATTCAGGAGCTCGAGCTCTTTGGCGTAGCGCATCGCTTCTGCTTTACGACGACCATCACCTATCATTAAAAAGTGTATGGGGAGATCTTCGAGGAGCTTAGCTGCTTCAACGATGCCATCGATATTATGCCATAGACCCATATTTCCTGAGTATTGTATGAGGAGAGGATCGGCTCTCCGCACCTCAGAGGGGAGCGATCTCCACAGCTCAGTCTGCTGTGGCTCGACTAAAGGTATCTCATCAAAGTTAACCGGGCTCCAGTTAGTGATCACCTTGCAGTGGTGATCTGAGAGCTGATAGACATCGCGGCAATAGGCTGACATATCTCGACCTAGCGTAATCACCGCTTCTGAGCTTTGGAGAGTATATCGGTTGACTCTTCGCCAGAGTTTAATCCACCAAGAGTGCGCTGAGAGCTTACCAAGCGCGATTAATCCGTCTGGATAAAGGTCATGAAGAATCACGCTATATTTAAGTTTTGAACCAAAGAGTCGCTTCAGCTTAGCGCATACCCATGTAATCATGGGGGCGAAAGGGGGGTTGGTGACGACTAGAATATGATCATCAGAGGTCGTTTTAAAGATCAATCTCCACATCAACCACATGAGAAATGAGCCATAGGACAAGGCTCGATGTGAGAGAGATCTCTTGGCATCTATCGACCACCCGCCCCTGTAGATCTCAACATTCTCCCAGTGCTCATATCGTGGTACTTGATCTTCTCTATCATCTCCACGAGCGCTTGAGGGCTGACTGCATAAGACCGTTATATGGAGTGGAGCTTGTGCACGTTCAGTGGGATGAGATAGAGATTGAGCTAGAGCGCTGAGTAGCTGGCTCGTCGCTTGACTATCAGGATAGAAGGGTTGGGAGATGATCACAACTTTTGTCGTTGGCATCTTGATGTCTGCTGCCACTGATCGGCCTACCTTGTGGATAATCTGTTTATAAACGAGTCTTGACTTGCTATCGTCTATCATAATCCTTTCTCATTGTCTCTTATGGTCAAGTTAGATATATTTCGAATGCACACAGAAACACAGTCTGAGGAAATGCACAGCAAATCTTCTAAGGTATTGATTTTTGAAGAAGATTCTGCAATTAGGGCATTGATCGTTCAAGGTCTGAAAAGCTCTAGGAAAGTGAGGGTGTATGAAGCAGGCTCTTGGGGAGGCGTTGATCAAAAAACACGTACGCAGCGATTTGACCTGATCGTCCTTGGTCAGCTTCCTGTATCTAAAGTAGGTGCGTTATCTCTTGAGGTTGATTTACAGCGAGAGCGCTCTGCTCATCAACCTGATAAACATTTAGAGGTAGCAGCCACAGCGCTCTCCACTCTCTTGAATTCCTGTGAGCGCCTCGTTTTACTCTACCAAAACGAACCCGCCATTAATGGAGAGTCTGCGGGGTTATCTCATAGGCAATGGAGCACCATTATCAGTCTGAGCGCTCAGCAACTACACTTATCATCCGCAGAGAAATATCAACTATATCCACGTCCTGCTCGGCCCTCATTGATTAACTCACTTACTAACCTTGGGTGCCAAGTGAGCGAAGCTCGTCCCAATGAACAACAGATGACGAGCACAGAGCACGCGATCGCTGATCAAAATTTAGTTCTATGGGCCGGACCTGATGACCACCCAATCGTGAGTGAGTTACAACGAGCCTGTGCATCAATGCATCATCATTTGGTCAGCGTTGATAGCGCTCAATATGCCCTTAGAGAGACGAGGCGTACTCGTTTTGAGGCATGTTTTGTTCACAATGAACTCAGTGATATGCCTGGGTTATCACTTGTGAGGAGCTTAAGACGTGAAGTCGGTGAGAGTTTACCGGTGGCCTATGTAGGGGTCGCTCAACAGGTAGGAGACCGATTGGAGGGAGTTCACGCCGGAGTATCACTCTACATCAATGAGACCGCAGGGTTTGATGCGGTGACTCAAGCGCTCCGACACCTCCAAAATCTCGGAACTCACGGCGTCTCTCGTGTTTTAGTGATCGATGACGAAGAGTCGGTGATCGCTGAGTCAGTGACCGAGGAGCTAAAGCGGGGTAAGTTCCAAGTCTCTTGTCTCACTAGCCCCTTGAGAATTTTAGAGCTACTAGCAGAGATACAAACCGACCTCTTGATGATCAACGCCGAGATGAAAGGTTTAGGTGGGTTTGAGCTGTGTAGGACATTACGAGCGATGCCTGAATGGCAGACCTTACCGATTATTCTTGTCGGAGAGAACTATACAGATGAGCTCAAAGTCGCGGCTTATCGATCTGGAGCAGATGACTATATCAGCACCAACAGTGAGGGAGGAGTGCTCCGCTCTTGTGTTGAAGCGAGACTTGAGCGGAGCCGTACCGTTCAAGAGCGTGCAGACCGAGATGGACTCACTGGATTATTGATTCGTCGAGCCTTTAATGATGCTCTCCTCTCACAAATGGCTCTAGCTCGACGTCGAGGCTCTACGGTTGCCGTCTGTCTGATCGACCTTGATCACTTTAAATCGATTAATGACACCTATGGTCATATTGCGGGTGATCGAGTCCTCAGCGCGCTTGGTCGATTACTCTCTTCGTCGTTTAGAGTCGAAGACCTAAGGGGTCGCTGGGGTGGTGAAGAATTCGTAGTCGCCTTCAGTGATGAGACGGCCGAGAGCGCTCGTTTTATTCTCGATCGAGCTCGTCGAGAATTTATCCGATTCTATTTCGATGGTGAGCATGGAGAGCGATTCCAATCGGCTTTTAGCGCAGGTGTCGCCTGTTACCCGGAGGCAGGAGAGACGATCGAAGATGTATTTAAGGTAGCAGATCGACGTTTATATGCCGTTAAAGAGGCGGGACGAAACAGTATCTTTGCTCATGATCCAATCGAGGTGGCCCGAGAGATCGCAGAGCATCAGAGGGAGGCTGTCGAACTAGCGCCAATGAAAGATCAGTCAGACTCTAGAGTAGAGGCGGTTGTCACTGTGGTTACTCCAGCGTTTGATCATATAAATAGTCCACAAGCGAGAGCGCCGAAGCGGGGACTTTTACAGACTAATATAACCCCACCTGAAGAGGGGGTAGAAGAGTTGTCAGAGCCGATTATCGTTGATCAATCATCTAGCGATGAACTGCTCCCTCAATTGTTGGCTCCCTTTAGTGATGAAGACTGAGCGGGGTCATCTCTGTATGACATCGCGTCGTGTTAAACGCTTCAAGAGTGGGTAAGGTGCTGATGAATCGATGGATATTCTTCTTTGGAACTATTTTCGGTAGTGCTATGGGGGCGGCTGCTCCTCTACAGGATAACCAATACCCATTGGATCACCTTGAGAGGTCAATACAAGCCTTTGAGCAACAACAAGTGGTGGTCGGATATGAACTTGGAGAGGTGAATTGGAGCCAGCGGACGATTCAGACACTCGGCGCCGGTACTCATATGATCCTCTCTCCCACAGGAGGGTGGGGGCAAGAGAGCTTAGAAACTTTAGCGATTGAGCGCGCGCGTCAAAATATTGAGCGTCTAAGCGTAGAGGTCTTTCGTCATCGGCTAGAGATTAGCCGCTGCGCTTGGGGGGCCCGGTCACGTATGTTCAACTCTCCCACACCGCTGTGGCTAAGTGATGGAACCATTCACCTCTCAGCGATGATCCGTTTTGAGATGTTTGAGGATTGCGAGACTAACAGCGGTTCGCCGATTAAGGTATTAACATTAGATCATAACGCTATGTTAGAGAGGATGCAGCTCATAGAGAGTTCGATCAGGAAGCATGAGCGGATGATTGTCTCTCTTAAACTGTCGTCTGATAGACAAGAGAGAGAAAACCTCGCCTGTCTTCAGAGCGCTCCAGAGATCTATGAGCTCAGCCGAAGTGAGCCTCTGCCGAACCAATGGCGAGCGGTGAGATGGTTTTGGAGTGCACCCACGAGCTCTACTTCTCTCTCTCTGATCAAGCAGATTGAGCCGAGTCTTAGTCTAGGGAGCGCCAAGTGTGAGCAGAGTGAAGGCCAACCTAAACTCCGCCTATTGAACGCTGCTTTAAGAGAATCTTTGGATCAGGCCTTAAGCTCTAGTGGGGGAGCAGAGCTGTGGATTTGGATCGATCGATGAATGACCTTTTGGGGAGCGGGAAGCGACTGATCACTCATTTATCACTGTGGTCTCTTTTCTGGGGCTGTAGCGGTGGGGTCATTCAGAGAGTTGATCAAGGTTCTTTGCCTCCTCCCCCCTCAAAAAAAGGCTTTCTTCAGTTGCCTCCTGGTCCTCCTTACACGAAAATTTATCTCGATGATCGATTTATAGGTCGATATGCGGACTATCCTCGGGAGATGATCCTCTTACCGATAGGTCCGCACCTGTTGAAGTTAAGCGCTTCAGATCACGCTACTATTTATGCGAGGGTGAACATATCAGGTAGTCGTCCATTCCGCTTTAAGCGAGGTTTGATTAAGTACCCTACATATCACTTGTCTTCTGAATAAGTCAGTATGACTCCCTTCATTTATTTACACTTAGCATGCAAAGAGAGAGACGATGACCGAGCCTTCCTCTCCATCACCGACCACTGCCAAACGAGCGCGGCCAGTCAAAATATTAGATCCCATCCTCGCTAATCAAATCGCTGCAGGAGAGGTCGTCGAGCGACCGGCGAGCGCTATTAAAGAGCTGTTAGAGAACGCTTTAGATGCTGGCTGTACCGAACTCACCGTAGAGATTCAAGAGGGGGGACGACGTTTAATGCGGGTCACCGACAATGGGCATGGGATGAGTAAAGATGACGCTCTACTTGCTCTTGAACGTCACGCGACGAGTAAGATCAGAGAGGTGAATGATCTCAATGAGATTGATACTTTAGGCTTTAGAGGTGAGGCGCTCCCCTCTATCGCTTCGGTTAGTCGCTTACAGATGCTCAGCAGGGTAGAGGGTGAAGCGAGTGCGACTCTGATCAAAGTAGAGGGTGGAAAGAGCCCTCAGGTCAGTGAGGGAGCAGGCCGAGTAGGGACTGAGGTAAGGATAGAAGATCTATTCTTTAACGTCCCCGCTCGTAGGAAGTTTTTGAAGAGTCCCCAAACCGAGTCAGGTATTATTCATGAGGGAGTTCAGCGTCTCGCGCTCGCTTACCCTCAGGTCGCCCTTAAATTCATTAAAGATGGGCACGTAAGCCTTGAGCTCCCTCGACATTCAACAAGTATTGAGAGAGTACGCGCTCTCTTTGGTTCAAGGATCGCTGATCACCTATGCCCAGTCGCTTGGACAGGACCGGTCCGTTTGACGGGCTTTATCTCTCATCCGAGTTTTCACTTTAGCGCTCATCGCCACGCTTATACTTTTATTAATGGTCGCTTTGTGAAGGATCGTTTGTTTTTAGGTGCGATACAGCGTGCTTTTGGGCAGAAACTCCCCCGAGGTCGGTACCCCCTTTTATCTTCTCCACCTCGATATCCACCCTTCTCTTGTAGATGTGAATGTCCATCCGGCGAAGACTCAGGTGAGGTTCGTTAATGAGGAGGCGCTCTTGGATATTCTCATCAAAGCCATTAAGGCGGTGATGAGCGAGATGAACTTTGAGGATGAGAGCGCCTCTTGGCGTGATCGAGTCGTCGATCAGGGCGCGCTTCAAAAGAATCATTCGTCTGCTGCTCCCTCCGAGAGTGTTGCTGATCCCGAGAGGACAAATACCGAGAAGAGAGTGAACGCTGAAGCTGAGGCTCTTGAGGAGCATCGAGCGCGGATTCAAGAACGCTTAAGACGAAGGTTACATGGCGAAGAGGTTGATCTAGAGGCCCTCGCCTCCTCCACTCGAGTCCCGAGCGCTGATCATAGATCAAAGCCAAGTAAGGTCGCGGGGCTCCCCTCCTCTCCTCGAGAGACGTCGAGCAACCCAAAACCAAACAATAGTGAGAGCTCTAATCGACATGAGGTTACTCGTATTACTCAAGATGAATTGAGGTCATGGCGTAAAGGGGCGTCAACATCATCGAATCTATCCGCTGATGGGCACATCGATTCTCATCGTGATGGAGAGGAAGATTCGACAAGCGAAAGTGTGGGAGAACGAGCGCCGGAACCCAAACACGAGGAGATGGCCGAGAGTTCGTTGAGTCACTTGAGCCACTTGAGTGATTTGCTCACCTCAGATCTTGATCACAGTGAACATCGACGAGCAGCGCTCCCCTCACTTAAAGCGCTCCATGATCCGCTCGCTCGCCAAGCGCTGAGAGTTGTTGGGCGAGCAGATGAGTGGTGGATTCAAGAGGCCTCTGATGGATTGCTGATGATCCACCTTCCGTCAGCAAGAACCCATGCGGTCACCGATAAACCACAACCGGTCCAACTCTCAACAGCCATTCAGCTGACTCTGACCCCTTCAGAGATCAAGGAGCTCTCTCAACATCAAGAGCAGCTCCTCACTCTTGGGGTCACTTTAGAGCCCTTTGGTGGTCAAGTGTATCGCTTAGTGACTCTACCACGAGGTCTCGAATTGAGTCCTACCCAAAGAATTGCCGCCGCCTTGAGTGATCTCTTGAGCAGCCGAACAGAACAGCTCACCGTGAGCTGGGCAAAATGTATTTTGTCCTTACCGCTCACCACAGAGGGGAGAACATTTACTCTCCAATGGCTCAATGATGGAGGGGCTCCTGACCCTTCTCTCCCCCCGTTCATGGTCACCTTAAACTCGCAAGAGTTACTGAGACGGTGTGGTCACCTCTCTCCATTCTAATTGATCAAAAAAGTGAATAATGAGAGGGCTGAACACACTTTTTAGCGTTCTTATTGTCGTGAAAACTAGCATGTAAGGCTTTAGGTCTTCTTGAAACACGATTAAGTGGTTGAAGAATAACGCTTGTTATGAGAAGGGTTTCCGTGGACGCTAATTTGACTATAAATGACCCACTGCTCTAAAGGTGTAAATATGCGAATATGCTCTCTCCATATATTCTTTCTCAGCTCATTGATGGTGACCTCTTTAACATCGATAACCCTCGCGGCTCCGTCTTCGACAAAGGCCGAGACAAGCGTAGAGGAGGTAGTCTCTAAGACACCACAAACTCCCGAATCGCAATGGGCTTACAGTAATATGCTCGCCCTTCGCTATAACCCTTTGGGTTTGCAAGATGAGCTCTATTTTGGTTTTAAACAGAGACTCTATGATGTCCCTCAAGATAACTTGTTGCTTGGAAAATCTTATTGGTGGGCTGGCCTGGTTACGAGAGCGAGCCCCCAATTCTTGATGAGTGGACTCTTCTTTCGGACTCTCCCGATCGCAATTCTAGAGCTACAAGGAGTCTTCGCCAGGGTACAAGGTTTGGCGGATGCCGCTGACCTACCGGGGTATTACACTCAAGGAACTAAAGACGCGGTGAACACTACTAAAAGCTCTCGAGTGAGCGGTGGGAGCCTGATCGCCAACGGTTGGCAAGGAAGTTTACAGGCGAGATTGCAAGCGAAAGTGGGTCATATCGCCTTCCGCTCTACCAACCTCTTACGTCATTTTAATCTAAACGCTGATGGAGGAGCGACCACGAGTGATCTCTTCTATGACCAAACGCTAGACTTGGTCACACCGCTCAAGAGCTGGGTATATCAAAGCGATACAGACTTACTCTACGCTAACGCTAACAAGCCGTGGGTTTTAGGCGTCCGTCATACTTATGCTACGGTGCTTACTGAAGCGAACACACCAGATATCGACGCTGATCGTCTTTATGATATTCATCGAGCAGGGCTCTTATTTGCTTGGAAGTTTAAAGCGCCCATCACCTCTGAAGGTCTCGAGGCGAAGCGACGTCACGCCCTCATTGTTCTCTCTCAATGGCATCTAGACCATCCCTTCAGAACGGGACAGAGCATGAACACCTCTATCCCCTATTTTGCGGTCGTTTATGCCCTCTCCGGCAGAGTCGGTGACTAGGTCTTGAAATACAGGAGTGACGATGAGTAAGATCAATCATCCAATGAGTGATCATCAAGTGACTGAGTCCCCCACATTATTTAGCTCAGAGACTCTCGAGCGGTTTATGGAGGGTCGCCACTTAGCAGTTCATGAGCTGCTAGGTGCTCATTGTAGGATAGAGCACTTAGGGGATCAGCTTAGTGAGGGGGTGAGGTTTTCAGTATGGGCCCCTAACGCCTCTGCGGTCTCAGTGATCGGAGACTTTAATGAGTGGAGTGGCGAGCGTTCACCTCTAGAGAAGATCTATCATCCCAATGGTACTGAGACAGGGATCTGGTCGACATTTGTTGAGGGAGCGTGTCAAGGTCAACTCTATCAATTTCAGCTTCATGATGGAGGAGGTCATCTGCTGCCTAATAAAGCAGACCCTGTCGCTCGTTCAGCGGAGATCGCTCCTAAGAGAGCTTCGCGGATCTGTGCTTCTCCTCATTATCAATGGTCGGATCAGGGGTGGATGAGTGAACGTGAATCTCGTCA
Organism: uncultured bacterium; assembly: GCA_943788935.1. Taxonomy (GTDB): domain Bacteria; phylum Myxococcota_A; class Bradymonadia; order UBA7976; family VGTA01; genus CAKZRU01. The sequence continues at coordinate 100,383 of CALSSE010000011.1, forward strand.
TCGTTTGGACCAACCGATGAGTATCTATGAGGTTCACCTTGGCTCTTGGAGCCGTAGAGGTCGGTTGAATTATCGTGAGATCGCTACAGAGTTAGTTCGCTATGTAAGCGCGCTCGGCTTTACTCACATCGAGCTTATGCCGATCACAGAGTTTCCTTTTGATGGCTCATGGGGCTATCAAACGCTCGGTTTATTCGCCCCAACCAGTCGTTATGGTTCTCCTGATGATCTGTGCGCTTTTATAGAACAGTGTCATTTAGCCGGTATAGGTGTGATCCTCGATTGGGTCCCCGGACATTTCCCGCTCGATGAACATGGCTTAGCTCATTTTGATGGGACAGCACTCTACGAGCATGAAGATCCTAGACGAGGCCTGCACCCAGATTGGGGAACCGCACTCTATCAATATGGTCGACATGAAGTTCGTGATTTCCTACTCTCGAGCGCTCTATTTTGGCTAGATCGCTTTCACTTTGATGGGATCCGAGTCGATGCTGTAGCATCGATGCTCTATCTCGACTATAGTCGAGATGAGGGAGGGTGGGTCCCCAATGTGCATGGAGGACGTGAGCATCTAGAGGCGGTTGATTTCCTAAAGAGTCTCAATGAAGAGGCTTATGCCCGTCATCCAGGCGTAGTGATGATCGCTGAAGAGTCTACCTCGTGGCCGGGAGTCTCAGCACCGACCTATGATGGTGGTCTGGGGTTTGGACGAAAATGGAACATGGGATGGATGAACGACACTTTACGCTACATCGAAGAAGACCCGGTGCATCGAAAGTACCATCATAACCTCCTCACCTTTGGACTCGTTTACCAATATAGCGAGCGCTTTATTTTGCCTATCAGTCACGATGAGGTCGTGCATGGTAAGGGGAGTCTTATTCAGAAGATGCCCGGAGATGAATGGCAAAGGCATGCCAATCTAAGGTTATACTTGAGTTTTATGTGGGGACATCCTGGGCAGAAGCTGCTCTTTATGGGCTCAGAGTTAGCTCAAGGCACGGAGTGGAGCCCTGACCATGGCTTAGATTGGGAACAGCTCGATTCAGAGGACATTCAAAGCTCGGGAGATGAGTCCATATGGAGGCTCACTGAGCTCCTTAATCGCTCTATGCCAGAACAGGAGTTACAACGAGCGCTGAATCGAATAGAGGAGGAGGGGGTAGAGCATGAGCAAAAGCGAACAGGCGTTTGGTTACTTCTTCGTCGTCTTAATCATATTTATAGAACCTGTTTACCTCTGCACCAAAGAGACGTTGACTCTCATGCTTTTCAATGGCTCTTAGATCATGATCATGAGCGATCTGTAGTCTCTTTTGTGAGATTCGACCATCGCGGTGGCGCTATGGTCGTCATTCTTAACTTCACTCCTGTTCCTCGATTAGGAGAGCGCATCGGGGCTCCCCGTTTATCACAGCGTGATCAAGGTGAAGAGTGGGAGATCGTCCTTAACAGTGATGAGCGCTGTTATGCGGGCTCGGGAGTAGGTCCAAAGAGAGGGGAAACCTTCAGAAGTGTAGCGATCCCTTGGCAGAGACAAGCCACGAGTGTGGTGGTTGATGTGCCTCCCTTAGGCGCGCTCTATTTATATCATGGAGGAACGGAGGGGGATGTCTGATGAGTAGAGGCTCATGGAGAGTATTAAATGGATCTCCTTATCCGCTCGGCCCTCATTGGGATGGAAGAGGAGTTAACTTTGCGGTGTTCTCAGCTCACGCGACCGCCATAGAGATTTGTCTCTTTGATGAAACAGGAAGAGTGGAGCTCGAGAGAATCAAACTCCCTCGTTATACCCATCAAGTATATCACGGGTATATAGAGGGCCTGATGCCTGGCCAGCGTTATGGCCTTAGAGCTTATGGTCCTTATCAGCCTAAGCAAGGACATCGATTTAATCCCAATAAATTGCTCATTGATCCTTATGCTCGTCAACTTGATGGGGAGATCATTTGGGATGATGCTCTCTTTGGTTATGTGGTGGGAGAGAATGATCTAAGCTTTGATTCTCGTGACAGCGCTCCCTATCTGCCTAAGTGTATGATCACAGCACCCCTCCCTCAACCACAGTTATCGTCTCGTTCATTGAGCTCTAAGAATAAAGAGCCATTGACTCAAGGATTAATCTATGAGGCCCATGTTCGCGGACTCACGATGCTTCATCCGCACGTAGCGGAGTCACAGAAAGGGTCTTTTGCCGGGATCGCGAGTCAGGCGATCATCGATCACCTCAGCGATCTCTCGGTGAGCGCTGTAGAGCTGTTACCGATTCAAAGCTTTGTTAATGACCGCTATTTAGTAGAGAAGGGTCTCAGTAATTATTGGGGTTATCAGCCGCTGAACTACTTTGCGCCGGCGCCTCATTATCTTAGATCGGGCCGGTTAGAAGAGCTATATGAGATGGTGCAGCGGCTTAATCATACTGAGATCGAAGTGCTCATGGATGTCGTCTATAATCACACCGGTGAAGGTAATGAGTGCGGACCGACTCTATCCTTTAGAGGGATTGATAACGCCTCTTATTATAGCTTACGCCCTGATATGCCGCGCTATTATATCGATGATTCAGGTTGTGGGAATCGGCTCAATGTCTCTCATCCTCGCGTCCTTCAATTAGTCATGGATAGCTTGCGCTATTGGCATGTAGAGATGGGGATCAGCGGATTTCGGTTTGATCTATGTACAACACTCGGTAGAGGCCCTCGTGGTCTCGATATGCGCGGCGGATTCTTCGCGGCGACGAGTCAAGACCCTGCCCTCTGCTCAGCGCGGCTGATCGCTGAACCCTGGGATGTTGGACCAGGTGGTTATCAGCTAGGAGCTTATCTCCCTAAATGGTCGGAATGGAACGATCGGTTTAGAGATACATTACGTCGGTTTTGGAGGGGAGATCAAGGGCTTCGACCAGAGGTTGCCCGACGCCTGTGTGGTTCATCATCTCTCTATCGACCGAAGGGCAGAACTCCTGAGGCGAGCGTGAACTACCTCTGTAGCCATGATGGAGCGACCTTACATGATCTGGTGACCTATGCCTCTAAGCGTAATCACGCTAACGGAGAAAATAATCGAGATGGACATCATGATGATCTCAATATTCATTGTGGCATTGATGGAGAAGAGTCCTCTTTAGGCCCTCTTAGACGGCGAGTACAGCGGAGCCTCTTAGCGAGCCTCTTACTGAGTCGAGGAGCGTTGATGCTACTTGCCGGAGATGAAATGGGCCGTACTCAACACGGTAATAATAACGCCTATTGCCAAGATAATGAGTTGAGCTGGTTGGATTGGGAGGGATATCAGACTCGAGATGAATCTTTACTCAGCTTTACTCAGCATATCACCTCTCTCCGCAAGCGATATAGTGTACTTAGCGCTGCGACTTGGCTCACCGGAGAGCGCCGGGAGGGAATGGTGGTACGTGACCTAATATGGCTCTCGCGACATGGAGACGAGTTCCCGAGGGATGGTTGGGAGAGTGGTGATGGACTTGATCTTTACTATACGATCAGTGACCAAGACTCGACTCTGTTAGTGATGATGAACGCTAGTGACTCGGTGAGAGAATTTATCACTCCTCATACACTCGATGAACGTCATTTGGAGAGCTTAGAGTGGTCCTTATTGATCAATACCGCCGACGCAGAGGGTGGGAATGAGAGGTCAGTTAAGGCGGGGGCGAACGCAGAAGAGCGTCGGATTAGCTTAGAGTCTAAGACGGTGCAAGTGTGGTGCTTAGCTCTCCCTTGAGAAGTGAGAGTGAGGATTTTAAGACACTCTCACTCATATCTCATGATAGGATCAGCATAAGTTAACCGTCGTTTAAGACCGAGGTCTGTTATAGCGCTCAGTCTAGACATGGGCTACGCTCTCTTCATGAGAAGCTCATGATCGTCAATCAAGGGTTCATAAAGATGAAATTATCTCCAATACTTAAGGTCATAAAACGATCTCTCTGTTTACTGTCTTTGAGCATGGCTTCATGCTCCCCGCAGCAGGGGGAGGTAGAGGTGAAGACGCAAGATCTTGGAGAGCTTGTGAGGCTCAGCGAGAGTGTTCAGAAGGTCGTTTATGGTGATGACTCTCGCCTTGACTACTATCAACTATCCCAAGAAGACATTATGAGTGAGCGAGTGATGCATTCAACAGGCTTGCTCGTAAGACCTTCACTGATCACCATTCAAGGTCAACGAGTACTCCTCGGTAATGAGACGCTCGGTGAGGCCCAAAACCTCTGCCAAGATGAGCAGTTCGTCAGTCAGCCAGAACCTGGGCATTGTTCGGGTGCTTTGATCGACAGTGATCTATTCCTTACCGCAGGCCATTGTATCGATAATCAAGAAGATTGTGACAATACAAGAATTGTATTTCGTTCTCTTTATACTTCCCCTAATGAGCTCTATCCTACGACAGTCCAAGATCTCTATTCATGCGCTGAGATCATTACAAGACGTAATGACGGTGAGGGTGATTACGCGGTCATTAGACTTGATCGACAGGTGAGTGGTGGCTTAGAACCTGCCCCGGTATGGAGCAGCGTCGATCCATTACCGTTGGGTACACCGATCACTTTGATTGGAGGACCTAATGGGATCCCTGTGAAGACTGATAAGCAAGGGCGGGTCACTAACTCAGGAAGCTCTTCTCGGATCACTTTTGGGGTCAGCGTTGACGCTTTTGGTGGAAACTCAGGCTCTGGGTTATACAGTGAAGACGGTCAGATCGTCGGGATCTTGGTCCAAGGGAGGACTGATTACTATTTTGACCAACAATCAGGGTGTCGTCGAGTTGCGCAAATCGACGTCAATGAAGAGGGGATCCCTATTGATAACCGAGGAGCAGAGACCGGGACATATGTATCTCGCGCTTTAGCTACGCTTTGCCCACTTCGACCTGATGCTTTGGCCTGTGGGGGAGAGGGGAGCAATGGCGAAGCCGGTGGCGAGATGATGGGCGGAGAGATGATGGGCGGAGAGATGATGGGCGGAGAGATGATGGGCGGAGAGATGGTAGGACCGATCGCCTGCGCTGATGAGCAAGAGGAAGATGACAGTCAGGCACGAGCGGCGAGCGCGATACGAGATCAGTTCATGGTTTATAACTACTGCGATGACTCAACGGATTGGGTGAGCTTTCAAGTAGAGGAGGGAGAGCGCCTTGATTTTGAGACTTATAGTCTCGCCGCCGAAGGAAGCTCATCAGTCAATGAGACGGATACGGTGCTGAGTATTCATGATCTCAATGGGGCTCTGCTCGCTGAAGATGATGATGGCGGGTCAGGACGAGCTAGTCGACTCTTAGATTGGGCTGCGCCAAGCGCGGGGATGTATGCCGCGAAAATTCGAAGCTATGGGAGCGTCACCGGTGAAGATTTGAACTATCGATTCATGGTGAGAAGCGCCTGTGATGATGATGCATTTGAGTTGTTAAATGCTTATACCGCTTCTTCAGACCCACGCTCACAACTTCAAGATGATCGGCCTCTCATAGAGCGCTATTTAAATGAAGAGACCTTGTTTACGGTCCCGCTCGATCAATCAAGATCTTTATGTGATGAGGATTGGATAGCTTTTGAGCTCATCGAGGGAGAGTTGATCAACGAGCCTACTGTGGTGATACAGACTTCAGTGAGCGCTACCAATGCTGATCGGGCCGATACTATATTGAGGCTCTATGGACCTAATGGACAGCTGATCGAAGAGAATGATGATCGATCTAATAATGACCGTTCAAGCTATATCTCACGACAAGTCACCGCTGAAGATGCAGGAGTCTATTGGGTGCAGGTGAGCGGTTATGAAGGTCGCTATAGCGGAACAAAAACTTATGATATAGAGATTCGTTTCGCTGAGACTTGCGATGAGGTTGATAACGATAATGATGGCGTGATCGACGAAGGACTCGTCAACTGTCTCACCTGTGAACCAGATCTCTATGAAGACAATGATACCTTTGATGTCGCGGTAGGTTTTGGCCTAGGTTATCTCTCTGAGGCGAACCACTGTCTCGATGCCACTGATTATTATCGATTTAATTTACAGAGAAATCAGGCGATCGATATCGAGACTTATGTCCAACGACGCTCAGACACAGTGGCCAGACTCTATGCTTCCGACGAGGAGTTACTCGTTGAGAATGATGATCGCGCTCAGAGAGAATTGGCAAGTTTGATCGAGAACTTTGTCGCGCCGCGGAGCAACACCTATCGATTGAATATTCAACAGTTTAATAATCGAGTCGGTCCTGAGCGTCCATATCAGCTCTTAGTCCGAGAGCATTGCACCGCGGATGAATATGAGCATGATGATTTGGCGACTGAAGCTCGTCTCTTGGAGATGGTCCCCGGAGAGCTCTATCAAGAGTCTGGGACGTTATGTGACCCTGATTGGAGACGAGTCTCCTTGACTGATGGGCAATGGCTTGATCTAGGGTTGGTAGGAGATGAGACCTCACCTGATCGTCTCATTGAGGTTGTTTTGAGCAGCTCATTTGGAGCGAGAGTCTTGAGAACAGAGGTCTCGACAGAAGGATCGATAGGCTTCTCATTTGAGTCACCAGAGACCGGAGATTATTGGTTGCTCACTCGCCCAGTCGATCAATATTACGGTGGGGATCTCAGCTATCAGCTCTCATTGACAGCGAGAGAGTTAGATCGTTGTGATGGAGTTGATAATGACCAAGATGGTGAAACTGATGAGGGTACGCTTAACGCGTGTGGAGGGTGTGGAGTACTCCCTATAGAGGTGTGTAATGGAGAAGATGAAGATTGCGATGGAGAGGTAGACGAGGGGACTCTCAACGTCTGCGGTGAGTGTGGAGAGCTACCAATAGAGGTATGTAATGGTGAAGATGAAGATTGTGATGGTTCGGTGGATGAGGGGACTCGCAACGCTTGTGGAGAGTGCGGGGCGCTCCCCACAGAAGTATGTAATGGTGAAGATGACGATTGTGATGGAGAGATTGATGAGGGGGTTCTGAATGCGTGTGGTGAGTGCGGTGGCTTGCCTAGTCAAGATCTTTGCGATAACCAAGATAATGACTGTGATGGAAGAGTTGATGAGGAGTGTGAGATCAGCGGCGGAGAGACGAGCGGCGGAGAGACGAGCGGCGGAGAGACGAGCGGCGGAGAGATGAGCGGCGGAGAGATGAGCGGCGGAGAGATGAGCGGCGGAGAGACGAGCGGTGGAGAGATGAGCGGCGGAGAGATGAGCGGCGGAGAGATGAGCGGCGGAGAGACGACCGGCGGAGAGACGAGCGGTGGAGAGACGAGCGGCGGAGAGATGAGCGGTGGAACGAATGATGAAGTGACCGTGATCATTGGAGGGCAGGAAGGAGAGCTTGACATCTTAGAAGAGGATGGAGGAAATCAGGACAATGATGATGAAGGTGACCGGGGAGGGACATCGACTAGTGGGTGTGCGAGCGCTACCGGAGATCTTCATCATATGAGCGGTCTTATCATCGTTTTCTGGCTCTCTCTCGGGTTCATAATTACACGACTCAGAGATCGTGAATATCTATGAGCAATAGCTCTCTACTAGGAGCAGGGCTCTTCACTGGGGTGATGGTGATCTTAACGTTATACTTTGAACGGAGGTTCGCTCTAGCGTCGTTCGAGCGGCTTACGACCTCTCATATGGAAGAGAATGAACGTCGAATAGATCGATGGAGAGCGATCGGTGGGAAATCTCTGGCTTCGATAGGCTTCCTCACCTATTTCGGCTTGGTGTGTTCCGTGTCAGAGAGCGGAGCTCATGAGGTCTATCAGTTAGGGTTATGGGGAGCGCTCATCTCTTCTGCATTAGGCGATGTATTATTAACAGGGAGACGAGAAGTACATTTCTTATTGGGACTCATCGCTTTTTTTGTCGCCCATATCGCTTACACCATAGCGTTTCTACAGCCTCTGATCTCTACCGCGGGATTGATGGGATCTCTCTTATGGGAGCTAGGCGCGCTCTTGATCTTAACCTTTGGCGTGAGCGGGATCGCCTATCGAACATTTCACGCTGATATCCCTCCCAGCTTACAACGTCCAGCGATCGCTTATACAGCGGTGATCGCCATTATGGTCGCCGCTGCGCTGTTACATGCGATCACCTTGGGTTGTTCGATTATTGCTGTAGGAGCGATCGCTTTTTGGCTCTCTGATCTCGCGGTCGCTAAGCAACAGTTTCAAGCGGATCGACTCTCCCATCGTGGATTGTATGTCCGCTATTGGGGCTTACCTCTCTATTATGGGGCGCAGCTGATGTTAAGCAGCGAGGCTCTCGTCTTATAACGTTCATCAAAATAGAGAGAGCTGCGGGTGACCTCTCTCTTCTTGTTCGCTAGCGATGCTCAATGACACATAGAGCCGTTGAGCTTGATCTAAGAGCAGTCGATGTAAGTCAGCTAATCCTTCGAGTTGCTCGCTTAGGTGTGCTGAGCTGGTTAGCCAAGAGACCTCTCTTGACTGTAATTCGGAGAGTATCGTTCTTAGTGACCTTGGGATCCACAGCGCTCTTTGTTGTTGTAAGGCCGCTCGAGCTGTGTGAAGCGAACCTCCTCGTGGTCCGCTCTCTACGATATAGGTGACTGCGGTGAGACCTGATTGTAGACGATCACGGGCGATGAGAGCGCTGGCGGTTGGCGGCGAGTGAAAAGGGCGTTCGCTTAAAATAGCGCCACCGCTCTCTACGATAGCATCTGAGAGCGTTTGATTACTCTCAGGGTAACACCGGCCTAATCCGTTACCGATAATCGCCGCTGTGTATCTGCCTCTTGCCAAAGCACCTTGATGGGCGATTTTATCTATACCAAGCGCCAATCCCGAGACCACTCCGACGGTTGATAAGTCAGCAATTAAAGAGAGTGAGCCCTCGGCTCGTCTTCGTCCGTCCATACTTGGTCGTCTAGTCCCTGCCACAGTAATCAGAGGTGAAGCTAAGGGGGTGAGGTCACCGAGCGCATAGATGATCGGAGGAGGGGTGGGGATTAACCTCAGTAACGGAGGATAGCGCTTATCATAAAACGAGTATACTTCAGCGCCAATACTCTGATGTCGCTCGATCTGTCTCTGGGCCCACTCTAAATTCTCTTGAGTGAGCAGCTCCCCGTTGACAAGTTTAGTTCTCAGGTCAGTTTCTTTAGCGCTAAGTGGTCGGCTGAGCGCAGGTGTGAGCTGGACCATGAGGTCTCGATTAAGCGTCAGAACCTGATCTCGCGGTAAGCTCAGACGAAGCGCTGTTTGTCCGCCTACGCCTTGAAGACGAAGTGAAGCCATCAACGAAGCGCATGAGCGGAGCGTTGACTCAGAAGAATCCACAGTTGAGCGCGCCTGAGGTACAAGAGGGGTCGATCATCTGCTCTTGCTCTAAGCACTCCACTCTAGAGAGTGTTCCGGCCGCGTCAGCTTCGTACTCTGCGGCGCAGTCGATATAAAACTGAGCTTCATCGAGAGGAGGTAGACCAAGCATGGCGAGCACCGAGTCGAAATCGCAGAGCTGCAAGATCGCCCAGCTGCGCTGACAAACCTCAGCCGAGGCGCCTCCAAACTGACCGATGAAACAAGCGTCTAGGGACTCTTCTTCACAGACAGCATCATCGATACACTCGCTAATGGCGCTCTCGGCATCGTCTCCAATGGCGAGGACGACTCCACCACATTGATCAGCGCACGCATTGAGATCGGTGAAGCGCTGTCCTTCGCCAGTAACCGTGCAGGCAGAATCCAGGTCTTGGCAAGCGCGTAAACAGTCTACGGGCGAAACCGCTTCTTGATCTTGACAGCGATCGATTGTATCGCAGCCAGCGATCTCAGTGCAGACTGCTCGAAGCCTATCTCCGCTGTTGTCCTCAATACAACGAGCGTGGCATGTGTAGAGGTCAATCATAGGATCACATGACTTGAGCGCGTCACAATATTGGGCGCACGCTGGGGTAGGCTCTGGCACAGGGAAACCTAAACATTCAGCGACGCCACCACAGCCGATGTCACGTTGTTCTGCGTTCAGAGCGCATATTATAGCTTGATCAGGGACATCTCCAAGCTCACAAGCAGCGACACAGTCGCTCGCGAGTTCACCGCTCAATGGTAAAGCGCAGGTATTGGCGAGCTCGCAGAGAGTAACGCAAGAATCGCTCGGCTCTCTAAAACATGCAGAGACCTCTCCGCATGTTAACGCCTCTGTGTCTAGAGCGGCGATACAGTCGCGAGCAGGGATAAACTCAGCGCTCTGATCTGCGCCTAACTCCCCTCTCGCACAAGAGAGGACACAGTCCTCGGTCGGCGCTCCCGTGAGGTCTCCATCAATACATCCAGCAGCATAAGCGCAGTAGTTAATGCATCCTTGACCAGCGCTAGTATCAACTTGACACTCAGCGATTAGGTCGCATCGCTCACTGCTGTTGACGCAGGCGAGAGCGGGGAGATGAGACTCAGGGTTGTATAGTTCTGCATTATCACACTGTGTGATACAGCTTGGATCTGCGAGGCCACATTCAGCGAGAGGTTGGCAATAGTCATCACAATTGGGCGCTTCAGGGATTTGGCAGAGAGAGGAGGATTCGCAAGATAGTAGCGCGCCACATGTACGCTCTCTTCGGCTTCTCTCTGTAGCATATCGATTCGCGCAGCGAGCCAAACACTCTCCTTCTTCTTCTACGCCACAGCTTGCGCGCTGAGCACAGAGGTCAGCACAAGCATCGCTCTCACCCAATCCAGAGACGCAAGCGCTGAAGCTCTCACAGGAGTCAACCTCTATACAAGCGACTTGAGCTTGAAAGGGGGCGAAGGCGCTAGGATCTTCGTCATTGGAGGCCGCTTCGCACTCCTCGACGCAGTCAAATTCGCTCTGTCCCATAGGGAGTGTCCCGCAAAGTGAGCCAATAAAGCAGTAGTCGCCACAAGCATTTGTTGCCGGTGGGGCGGTGGCGGAGAAGCAATCGGTGAGCTCCGCTGAGCAATCCATCTCTAAGCTCTGAGTTAAACAATTGATGCCCTCTGGACTGAGCTCTCGGAGCGCGTTGTTGGCGATTTCCGGGCACACACCCTCAGCGAATACCTCACACGCTTCAGCGGCGGTACAGACTAGCTCCGCTGATTCATTAGCGGGTTCGGTCGGTGGGAGGAGACAAGCATCGATCTCTTCACAACCATTAGCGTTCATTACACAGTTTCGACGCTGCTCTTGGCGATACGCGGCAAGGGCATCTGCAGAGGGGGCTTCAGTGAGACACTCAACAGTACAACTGGTGACATCGAGGCTGTCATCACAGCCTGCTTGGGCTTGGCAAATACTGTAGCAATCCCCCCCTCTCGTCTCTAATATACAGTGATCAAAGAAGCTAGGATCATCACAGAGTCGACGCTCATTAGACTGTACACAGCTAGAGATCTGTCTCGCCCATGACTCATCGCCGCAGGCTGTACTGCAGTTACCCATTTGAGTGATAGAGGTGGGGAGCTGATAATCGATCTCACAGAGGTCGAGTTGGGCACAGGCCTCGTCACACGATGGGAGGGGAGCAGGAGGGATACGACACGCCGAGATGGTCTCACATGGCTCTAACTTTAGACAGGAGACATAGCTCCTAAATCGTTGTTCTTCCCAATCTTCACCCATACAGCCGCTGAGGCACTCTCCCCAAGGATGCTCGTCCGGCGCTTCGCATATCTCATAGACTCCACAGAGCTCTTCGCAGGTCTCAATCGTCCGCACTCGAGGAGGTTCTGTTCCGGCATTGGCTCCAGCGGTGACTCCAGCGTTGGTTCCAGCCATGACTCCAGCGTTCGCTCCAGCCTCGACTCCTGCTTCGGTTCCTGCATCATTCCCAGAGGCGACTCCGGCTTCCGTACCTGCTTCTTCACCACCTACGCGTACGATCGGCTTGTCATCTCCTCCACCACCCTCATCATCACAGGCTGCTAAACTAAAGGCGAAAGCTAACAGTATCCAAGGCGAGTATCTCTCTCGCATAATTACTCGAAAAAAGTTCATCTCTAGATTCTCCTCTGATGTGGACGTAATGATTGTTTAAGGTCTCGTGAGCTGAGATACCAAAAGTCGATGCGCTTGTGGTAGTTTTTTCATCTCAATTCATTACTTATTGAACTGAAACATCACATCTCATTCAAATTAATGATTCAATAGAAGGATAGAGCGATGATTATTTTATTGTCCCCAGCAAAGACCCTAGACTTTGAGAGTGAACCCTCCTTGATGGAGCTCCCCACAAAGCAGCCACCGCTCCTCGATCAGAGTCGAGAGCTCATCAAACGTTTACAAGGCTTTAACGAAGCTCAGTTGAGTGAACTCATGGGCTTGAGCGATAAACTCTCTACACTTAATGTTAAGCGCTATCAACAATGGAGTGGAGAGGGGGATAAGCCCGCGATCTATGCTTTTAAGGGTGATGTCTATCAAGGTTTAAACGCCCAAAGTATGAGCAGAGAGCTGATCGATGTCGCTGAGCGACGAGTCCTGATCCTCTCCGGACTTTATGGGGCTCTCTCTCCCTTAACTCAGATCGAACCTCACCGCTTAGAGATGGGGACTAAGTTGGAGACGGAATATGGTAAAAACCTATATCAGTTTTGGGGAGAGAGAGTCACTGAAGAGGTCAATAAAGCGCTCGCATCTAACGCTTCTCAGCAGGTCATAAATCTAGCCTCAAAAGAATATAGTAAAGTCATCAAGAGCGCTAAGCTGAACGCGGAGGTGATCACCCCAGTCTTCAAAGATGAAAAGGGGGGGCAATACAAGATTATCAGCTTCTTCGCTAAGCGAGCGAGGGGCTTATTGACTCGCCACCTCTTAGAAGTCGTTGGTGAGACAACTCAAAATAAACAAAGGGGCCTCGAGAGCTTCACCAGCGCAGGATATCGATTTAATCCTGATGGCTCGACCCTAGAGGCCCCTCTGTTTTTACGCTCTGAAGCCGATCGACTTCAGTACAGCTGAGGCTTGATTAGCCTACGAGCTGGAAAGCGATGAGTAGCGCATAAATAACGAGAGACTCGATAAGCGCCAAAGAGAGAATGAGCGGAGTGAAGATGTCTCCACGAGCGCCAGGGTTACGAGCGATCCCCTCAAGAGCGGCAGCTGCTGCGCGGCCTTGACCGAGCGCACCACCGAAAGCAGCGACGCTAATGGCGATCGCAGCGGCGAGGTGACTGATAGGATTACCACCTTCAGCAAATACAGGGAGCGCGAAGAAGGTTACGGCGAGAAAAGGGATGATCTTTGTGATCTTCATAATGATAACTCCTTGCTCATATTGAGCGAATGTAACCCCGAGTAGCGACAACACCTCTCTCTCTCTACCATCAACAGTTCGCTAGTTCCCAGGGTTAACAATCATGTGTGTTAGAATACTCACAGTAGGTGAGCGAGGTCGTACTATCCCAAGGACCGGGTGGAAGTCAAATGTTTATTTAAATCATGAGTCATGACTATGTATTATTACCGAGTGAACGGGAATGGTAACAATGTGATGAGTCATAAAAGTAGTTGTACAGCTGGCTTCTCAAGCAGTACTCATAATGTTCAGGGTTTACAGTGAACCTGTTCTATGTATAGGCTAACTTATGTTGAGTATACAGGTGGTTATCAATCAATGAAGATGAAGACATATATAACGATTGTATTGTTCGTCTCATCCTTGATTGGTGCAGGTGGTATATATTCTGTTTACCGAACATACCAAGTGGCAGAACTGTCCAATGATAATTTTATGGAGGTTCAGCTCGGCTTAACTAATATCAAGTTTATAAAAGAAGACATAAATAGGATCATCACAACCTGTGATCTTATATTTAACTCTTCCAATGGCCATAATGTTTATCTTATTCAACCCTCAATGACCATGATCAAGAACCTGAAGCATCGTTTAAATGTACTTCCAACTAATTTGGTAAAAAGTCAGAGCATATATTTATCATTTGCAGATAAAATAGATCAGTTGTCTGAAATACTCCTAACGATAAAAAAAGGCGAACAAGATGGAAGTGAATATGATAAATATGAGAGCATAAGTTTTGAATTTATTTCATTATACAAAGTCATTGCTAGCGATGCTGCAAAGCTATTTAAAGAACTTAAACTAGAGCTCGATGATAATAAAAAAACATTGCTCCATAGGGCAGTAATATTTATATCCCTATATGTTCTTTTCTTAATTTTCCTTGGGGGCTTTACTAGTCAAATTATCGTTCGGCCTGTGAGAGAGTTAAGCGAGAAGACTTCTCTGCTTGTCTCGGGCGAATCGGAAGATATTATTACTCCATCGGGTCCTTTAGAACTTCAGCTTTTAGGAGAACACTTCACTAAACTTATTAATTCAGAAACAGATAAACGTCATGAGTTAATTAAGAAACAAATGGAGATCAAGACGCTCCTTTTAAAATCCTCAGAAGAGAAAGAGACATTAGAGAGGACCCTAATCGAGCTCCACAAGGTGTCAGAGTCAAGAGATCATTTCCTCTCAGCGATGTCTCACGAGCTGAGGACACCGCTGAACCTTATTATTGGCTACAGCGAAGCCTTGCTTGATGACGTGTATGGAGAGCTCACAGATAAGCAGTTAAAAGTCATGGAGATAAGCTATCAGAGCGGTCAAAGGCTCCTCTTATTGATCTCAAATACTCTTGAATATTCTCGTCTCCTCTCAGGAGATATGAAGCTCAATCCAGAAGAAGCTGAAGTCACAAAGATAATTGAGCATGTTTGCGAACGACTCAAAAAGACATATGCGCAAAAGAATGTTGAGTTATTGTACACCATTATCGATCGAACTTTAACGTTCAACATTAATGTCTGGGTACTGCAAACCCTCTTATTCAATTTGTTAGATAATGCCTTCAAGTTTAGTTACCCTGGAGGTTCAGTCAGCTTACATATCGATGGAATCGATGAAGGCCTCTGTATCGTCGTATCAGATGATGGTTTGGGCGTACCCAACGACTTGATAGAACAGATTAAAGTCCCCTTTTATCAAGTAGATCATGGTCTTAATCGACTACATGACGGGACAGGCTTGGGGCTCTCTATTGTGTCTGAGATTATCAAAAGCCAGAAGGGTCAACTTAATATAAGCACCGATGTTAACCAAGGGATGAAGGTCACCGTAGAGCTTCCCGTTGCTTAAACGAGCGGCTTGATGCTCAAAGTTCATTGATCAGCGCTCTCCACAGAAGCTCAAGTTATACTCCGCTCTATGAATGAGCAGGCGACAACCTGACCCTCAGTGGTCGTGGCTGAGATCCTCGATCGCCATACCGATGTAAACCACGCTTAAGAGACAGAAGACCAGCGCTTGAACGATACAAACGATGGTACCGAGTACCATGACCGGTAGGGGGACAAAGAAGATCCCAAACCCAAGGAAGATGCTCAGCACTTTGTGGTCACCGACCATATTTCCGAAGAGTCGAAGAGTGAGACTCACAGGGCGGGCGACATGGCCGATCAACTCGATGACCAAGATGAGGGGGGCGAGGACGAGAATAGGCCCCATCATGTGCTTAATATGCTCTATTCCATTCTTCTGAAGACCGTAGACGTGAGTCGCGATGAAGACGATCAAGGCCATGACCACGTTGGTCGAGATGACGTCGGTTGGCGGAGTGAGCCCTGGGATGAGGCCGGCGAGATTAGAGAAGAGGATAAAGAAGGCCATGGTACCGATTAAAGGGAAGAAGTAGCGAGCCGCTGCCTTACCCATGACCCCCTCCATCATTCCTAGAGTCGACTCACAGAGTAACTCGACGAAGCTGCGGGCGTTGAATGAGGCCTCAGGGAAAGCGCTGTCCTCTGCTTTGGAGCGTCGCGAGCGGTAGCGGAGCGCAATAAATAGAGTAAACAGAGTCACTAAGATCGCCATAATGATGTGCGCTGAGCCATGGCTCTTCGTGCCCATTAATAGGCCTTCGCCAAGTGACTCGGTGAGGCTGTGATCAAGCTCTGTAACTTGAGGAAAGAGATAATGTAGGATCGTGCTTGGTCCGCTGCTCATAACTGTACTTAATATCCCTGACGGTGGTTAGATGGATCAAAGGAGGTATATATAATACCACCTCTACTTTTATATATGTGTTAGCTGATGGTGTGCTTATTGCTCGATTTTTCAAGAGAGGTCAAGTCTCTTCCACCTGTTAATGAATGAGCGCCTTGTATTTTCGATAGAGTAGGCTCTAGAGTTTGACTCGTCTCAATACGGGATAGACCTGCATTTACTAGTCAACTCTTCCCCCCCTAGCGACCTACAGTACTTGAGGAGAACCATTATGTGGTCAAAACGCACTTCCTACCTTCTCTCGTTGATCTTCAGCCTCATCTGTCTAAGCGCTTGTGGGGGCTGTCCTAAAGCTCAAAATGCATGGGAGAGCGCTAAGAGTGTTCCGAGTAGACTTAGATCTGGCCCGCAGTGGATGCTTGAAGTTCAGACTGAAGAGATCAGCTCTCGCCTCACTCGCTCCAAGAATAAAAGCTCGTTTAAGAAGAGTAAGATTAAACTGGAAACGCCTGTTCCAGGGGTTAAGTTAGCCCCGATCAAGTTTAAGTTGAGCGACTTTTATTGGGCGGTTGATGGAGAGGAGGGGGTCCTCAAGGTGACGATCTCTGCTTTGATCAAAGGCCAAGAGATCCTTACCCTTCGGATGAGCGGTTCTTCTCCTATCCAGCTTGATACCAAAGCGAAGAAGTTACGACTTGAGGTAAGAGCGGATCAATTCAAGCGAGCATCTCTTAAGTTAGGAGATGGGGCAGAGAGAGCGATGAGGAGAGCGCTCAAGAGGCAAGTTCCCAAAAAGTTTCGACATTTAGTCCCGAAAAAAGAGCTTATTAAACTCGCTAAAAGAGCTCTCAAGAAGATCAGTCAAGAGGGGTACCCACTGATCCGCAAGAACATACTCAGCCCGCTAGGGACTCTTGCCAAATTAGAGTGGTCACTCCCTGACTACCCGATCACCAAGATGGCTGTCAAGGTCACTGATCAAGTGTGGCGTATTGGTCTGTGGACCACAATTAAAGCTGATGGCCTAGGCTCTAAGGCGATGAGTCGTGGAGTAGGGAGTCGCTCACTCAAAAGCGCAGGAGCACGCTTGTTCATCTCTGCACCATGGGTCGCTGCGGCCGGTAATTGGGCAATGGCTACTGGGAAGCTACCCTCTCGATTTAATCGAAGAGGTGAACCGACAAAGAAGGGAGCAGCGCGAGCGACGATGACCTGGAACCCTAGTAAAACAGTCAAGCGTCCCCTCAAAATACACCTCTGGGCAGGAGCACAGAAGCCTCTTAACCTCTGTCTGTATGCGAGGGCGGGCGTGGACCCTGATCTTAAAATAAAGAGCCGAAAACTGTCGATTAAAACCGCTGCCAAACTTGAGCGTGTGGAGGGTAACCCCTTGGCAAAAACCGCCGTAAACCTATCGGGGATCGGGGAACGAACATTGAAGTGGCATCATCATTCCTCTGCCCCCTCAGCGATGAAGGTGGGTGGCTCAAAGCTGCCGCTTCGCTGGCTTAACGTCTCTCTTAACCGGAAATTCCTTATGGTTGGAATCGATATTGGTGGGGGAGAGCAAGCGAGCTTTGATCAAGTGGCTTTTGAAGAAGAGGCTATGGTCGCCTCAATGTCTCTAGCGCCTCTCTGAGCGCTCCGTTCCAATGGAGTGTCAGGTCTTGGCTGGCACTGTTGGTCTCTTCATAGTGTGAGCCGGGTGCGTTTCCTCCTTGAAAATCATAGGAGGGAACGATGTATCCTAAAAAATCACCGCCTAGGCCGATAAAGAAAGGGGTGGGGGAGACGAGGTCATAGATAAAAGGCCCCGTGGGAGCCTCTGCCCACACGGGAGGGTTCGTTTGGTCAGGTTTAACGATACATGGAGAGGTGCCACCGACGCTACCCTCTATACCCATAGGAAGCCCTCTCTCATCACAGATAGAGTCTACTCGTTTCTCTTCTATATCGCCAATGACTGGCGTCTGCGAGCGGCCTCGATCTGGATAGCCTCCGGTGAGGAGCTCTGGGAAGACTTCACCTGGGGCGGTGAAGAAGACAAAGTCTCCTAAAGAGACGACACTCACTTCACTCACGACCACTGGATAATCGGGAACAAAGCTGATCCCACCCTGATAACTGGCGTTATAAATTTCTCTTCGAAACAATTTGAGGGCAAAGCCAGCGAGTAAAAAGTTCATATTCTCAATAGATGTAAAAAATTCTCGAACAGAATAAGCGAGCGGTGAGGTTGAGGCGCCTTCATCGCTCTCATCATTAAGCGTCGCTCCTACCTCTCTAAATTGTCCTTCATTAAAGTTGGTCAATAAGCGAGAGGCGATTTGTTGACCGGCAGCATCAGCCATTGCGAAGTCTTTGTCTTCATAGCGCTGCCCTGCATAGTCTATCGCGGAAGCAGAACCGGGGTTAATTAAACCACCCACCGCACCTGCGAACATTACCGTGACTCCTCCCCATCCCTCTAAAGCAGGCTTGATCTGAGCGCCCATTTCATCGAGAACTTGAGAGAGGCCTCGCTCAATGTACATGCGAGTAAAATGAAAATAATCAGCGCTGAGATAAGGATTACCTGACCAAAGGAATTCAGCGTGATTAGCGACGCTGAGTAGGGTAGCGATCGTCTCGTTAGACTCAGCGTCGAATAAGCGCAATGTCGGGATATTATCATCCATAATATATGGAGGACGGCTGTCACCAATCCCAAGACCTTCTATGCCTTCATCATTGATCGCATACTCAGCGCGTGCGGGTCTGAGCGCGTCCATACTCTCTATAAGACCAGTCACTACTTGAGCTCTTAAATAGGCCATCCATCGTGGATCTCGGCCTGTTCTTATCGGTACGCTCGTTCCCGGTCCATATTGTCCAATGGTGTCAGGACCTTCATGATTATGTGATGAGCCGACGATCAGGTGATCTAAGTCGCCAAGCTCTGCCCTCTCGGCGAGCTTGACCTTTAACTCCCGCTTGATCTGCTCAATATCTGAGTGAAAGAGACCGAGCACGTCTAAAGCGACAAAGCCGATGGTCAGCTCACCTCGTCTCAAGACCACGACTTGAGCTTTGAGGTCATCATGGGCCAGACGAGAGACACAGCATTCAGGACGATCACAGCCGATAAGTTCTTCAGGGCAATACTGAGCGGGTCGTCCATGCGAGAACCCAGCGATAAATACTCCCTGAAGCTCGCCATCATCTTCTCCAATATCGGGGCTCACATACCCCTCGTCTCCAGGGCAGAGACCATCATAACCACAGTCGTTCCAGCGAGGGTCACCGGAATCAATGGGAGGAGAGAAAGTCATTTGAACACCATCTAGCCCCTCAGGGGTTGGGGTCTCAAACCCTTGGGGAGTGATCACTTTTGAGCTCGCTCCCGCCAAGAGTTGTCGCTCTGGCTCAGTAGACCTCTTTTCTTCGGTCCGCAAACTCTCTTCTTCAAGCCAACATATATGATAAGGGCTCTGTCTGACGGGACTTATGACCTCACGACAGCGCTCTCCTTCTCGACAGCGTAAGTCTTGATCACAACCCGCGCGATTCATGGGAGCGGCGCACTCACAGCTTGGGTCATCATGATCATTTGCTTCGAGAGGACAGAGACACTCATAGCCACTTGGACATGAGGGGAGGGGTCCACAGGGGTCAGCAATATCGACAGTCGCATCTTCAATGGACGAGTCGCCGAAGTCGCTCTCAAGAGCAGCGTCAACGTCTCCCATATCCACAGAGAGCGCTTGATCCTGGACGGTATCAATAGAGGGCTCTTCGGCGTCACAGCCGATGAGAAATATGATCATGATAAACAATAGGAAAAAACCACCCTGTGGAGGGTGGAGAGTATGAGTTATGTATGTCGCCATGAGTGCTCTGTTACTAGGTATATCAATGGAATAGTTGGGCTCGTAAAAGAGGTCCCACATTATTTGTGTTTAGTCTGCTCTGATATCATATAAGTAAACATTACATTGATCATTTATTTGAACGGTAGCTTTTATGCCAAATCAGTCATCAGTTTCGCGAGGACGCGAGATCAAAATCGAAGAACTCTCTTTTGAAGAGATCAACCAAGGGCCAGGGTCTTTGGAGCAGCTGATTAATTCTGATTATGATGGACTCATCATCCGCAGAGTTTTTTCTAAAGAGCTTATGGAGAGGGCTTGTGATGTATTACAGAGCCCTCAGATACGTGAACAGTTATGCTCCCCCAATCAAGGGATGCCGGGGGGGGAGCTCCTGACCTTGGGAGTCGCCGCGACCCCCACGTTTACCGCCCTAAATGGACCTGATATTACTGCTTATCTCCAGAGCGCGACCAAAGCTCCTGAATGGGAAGAGACTCTTTTTGGCGATGGGCTGGTGACTCAACGTATTCAGAGGGTATTCTCCGCTCTGAATCATAATAAGCCGGCGCACCCTGCTCCCTTTGAGTGCTCTGATGGAGAGTCTAAATTGGTGGATGATACTTGGTTACCCTTTAACTATAGGATCTTTCATCCGGGAGTTCAGATCTACTCGCATCATGACAATCATTACCGGCTCCCCATTTATGAGCATCTCTCTTCAGATTATGACCGGGAGATGATCTTTAGTTGGTTTGTGACCGCTCAGAAGCCGGATGAGGGCGGGGTTCTGACCATGTATGGTGTCTCGGGGGATGACCCTGACGTGCCACGCTTACCGACTCGTTTTGTGGATACGGCTACTCTAGAGAGAGAGTATCACAAGAGCACATTGGAGCTATTTGCCGGAGATCTTTTGATATTTAATTCTAAGGCTAACATTCATCGAGTGACCGCTGTAGAAGGGGGGAGCCCTAGGGTCACTTTTGGCGGTTTCTTGACCACGAACCAATCTAGATCTGAGACTATATTTTGGAGTTGATGTGTGTGATATCGAAGATGTTTGCTCAGCCAATGAGTTCGGCGGTTGAGTAACTCTTGATGAATATACTATAGTGAAACATCAGAGATCATATTCAGCCTGTTTGATAAATCCTCATCAACTATATTTAACCCTAAATCACCTCGCCTTAAATTATTTTAAGAGCTCTTGAGTAGTGAACTTACGCTTATGAAGTTTTATATTTCTCTCTTTATCGCTGTGCTCCACTTATATGCTGTGATTGGCTGGTCTCAAACACTATCGCCTCCTCAGCCCAAGACTCAAGAGAGACAGTCTGCGAAAAACGAAAGAGTAGGTACGAGTAAAGCAGCGCCGAGTGAGTCGGACGCAGGCAAGACAGCGCAGAGTGAGTCGGACGCAGGCAAGACAGCGCAGAGTGAGTCGGACGCAGGCAAGACAGCGCAGAGTGAGTCGAGTGCGGGTAAGACAGCGCCGAGCTCAGACCAAACAGCGCTTAGTGAGACTACGTCATCTACATTTACTTTAGGAGCGGAGCGCCGTTTACCTAACGACCGCGTTCCTGTGTTGAGACGTGCTATGACACGTGATGGCGCGACGGGCTTGTATAGAGTGTATTCTGCCGACCCTGGACCTCAAGGGACGCTCCGGATCGGGATGAAACTCAGCGGATTCAGCTCAAGTGAGTTCTTGGTGGAAGGGATCGAAGACCGCTTCTCTCGTGGTGATTTATCCATCGCATATACACCTCTAGATCAGCTCGAGGTCTTCATCAATACCCGCTCTTTAAGCTATAATAACGCCTTGGGTAGTCCGAGTTATATTCAAGGTCAAGGAGACTTAAAGGCTGGCGTTAAAGTTGGTCACTTCTGGGGTATATTTGGTGCGGGACTCTCTCTCAGCGCTCAGCTCGTCAGCGACCCCAAAGAGAGTGGTTGGCTCGGGGAGGCGACTAATTATGAAGTGAGAGCCTTGCTGACGACTGATCTTATGAGACGCGCTCAAGCGATTCCTTTTCGTTTTCTGCTCGATGTTCAATTTACTAAGGAGAACACTGAGGCGCTCACCTCGAGTCTGGGTGAAGAGCCTAGCTTGGTTCAAGAGTGGGGGTATCAATCCGCAAGATATGATCGCTTAATGATTAATCTAGGTATGGAGGTCCCGACTCAATATGTCAGCCCTTTCGTAGAGTATCATATAGGCACTCCCTTTTTAGTAGAGATGCCTCGCATGGGTAGATATTCAAGAGTCTTCGCTTTTGAGTCAGTTCCGCATTATCTAGCCGGAGGGCTAAGAGGCTTCCCCTTAGAAGAGCTCGCCGTTGAGCTAGGGGGAACCTTAGGGATGAGTGATGCTCCCTTTACCGGAGTGACCGCAACCCCTCCTTGGACGATTTGGGGAGGGGTGAGCTACACCTTGGATCCACGTCCAAAGGTGATCGAGCGAGAGATAAAGATTAAGCCTCCTCCTGCACCTAAGCAAGAACCGGCTAAGCCACAAGGAGCGCTGTTGACCTTGACGGTTGTCGATGGAGTGAGCAAAGAGGTGATCAAGGGAGCTCAATTACAGTTCTTGGACGCTGAAATCAGCCCACAGCTCAGTGATCGCCGAGGACTCTTTAAGGGGCATCGTCTCTTACCTCGTAAATATATTATCCAAGTCTCGGCAGAGGGATATCTGACTAAGAAGGTTCGTCTCGGCATTAAAAAAGGTCAACTAGAGAGGAAAGCACAGCTAAAACTTAAGCCTGATCCAAAGCGATCTACAGCGTTCTTCTCAGTGACTTATAAAGCCCCCAAAGACCACCCCCAGGCGAACAGTCGCTTAGAACTTAGCCTCATCGGTCCACAGCCCTATAAGGTGATACTCACTGCGTCTACACCCTTTAAGAGAGAGCTGAAGCCAGGAGATTATGCGCTGATTGTCAGAGATGAGAATGATCGCGTGTATCAAGAGGTGATCACCCTCGGAAGTAATGGTGAAGGGACTCGTGAGATCACGCCAATGTTATTGAAGGGTACTCAGGAAGAGTCATCTAATGACGACAGCAAATCATCTCCTTCAGGTACCAATAAGAACATTAAAGGCGCTACAAAATGGGTCAAATACAACCTTAAACGGAAGAGACTCGCCACCAAGAGGGCGATCAGCTTTGCGGGCGATGGATCTAAATTAACCCGTGGTGGTAAAGCGGTCGTCAGAGGCCTCGCGAGTTTCCTCAAGAGTGAGCCTAGGATAGAGACAATTGTGATTATGGTTCACACTCATAGTCGAGGTGACGCAAAGGCCGATAAGCGTCTTGGATACCGAAGGGGCCAAACGATTAAGAGACTCTTAGCCGCTGAGGGTGTAGAGAGTAAACGCGTCGGTGTTTATAGCTATGGAAGCGAGAAGAATGTCGCCTCTAATCTAAGTCGACGAGGGCGGAACCGAAACCAACGAGTCCTAATGCGTATTAAATCGGTGAACTTATGAGCGTGATCCAATCATTGAATACGGGGAGAGAACAGATGTTCGATTCATACCGACCTACTACCGAGTCTAAGTACTCGATACCTTTTAGGACCGACCTCTTATTCTATGCGTTGTTTATACTGTCGCTGAGTGGATGTGGGCGTACAGAGATTCAATGCGATACCCACAATGATTGCGCGGTCAAAGAGGCTTGCATACAGAACCAATGTATTATTGGAGAGCCGTGTGTAGAGGGTTTGTGCCCCTCGACTCAGCAGTGTGTCGCTGACATCTGTATTGAGAGCGAGCTTCTAGCGAGTGAGTGTGACGACTTAACGCCTTGCCCAGAGGGCCTGAGTTGCCTCGAGGGTCGATGTTTAATCACTTGTGAGGGAGACACTTGTCTCACTCCGGAGCCTGAATGTGAAGGAGATGAGTCTTGTGCTGCCGCAGAGATCTGCCTTGACCAACGTTGTGTGCTCGGCTGTCGTGAAGATGAGCAATGTGGTCGAGGAGCTCGTTGCATAGACCAACAATGTGCGGTGAGCAGCTGTGAAAACTCAGAAGATTGTCCAGACGCAGAGCTTTGTGATCAAGGGATCTGCGTCACCTGTACTGAGGAGAGTTGTCCTGAGGGATCGATCTGTGATCAAGGGAGAGCGTGTGTCGTAGACTATTCATGCGCCACAGATGAAGACTGCCCTGCTAGCTTTAGCTGCTTTGAGGGGATCTGTGAACCGGAAACACAATGTGAGGACAACCGTGACTGCCCTTCTGGCACAGTCTGTGATCTAGGGACTTGTATTGACGTACCTTGTCTCGGTGATGAAGATTGTATTCGTGGTGAGCAATGCATCAACAATAGATGTTTACCTGCGCCAGATTGTATCCGCACTTCAGATTGCCCACGCAGTTATGTCTGCGAGTTGGGAATATGTCGTTTCAATCCGGAGTGTTCTGTAGATGAAGATTGTACCAATGGAGAGATCTGCGCCTCTAATGCGTGTATCCCATTCTTTGAATGCGCTGATAATTTTGATTGTCCGGCGAACCTCTCCTGTGAAGCAGGCCGTTGTGTCTTTAACGGCGAGTGTGTCGAAGATATCGATTGCCCGCCGCTCTCCATTTGTCTCTCCAACAATTGTATTGAGGGGGGATGTAGAACGAGTGAGCAGTGCGCGATAGGCTTTGAGTGCGTTGAGGGGGTCTGTGAATCTGCTCCAGAGTGCAGAGCGGACTCCGATTGCCCCTTTGGAACACGCTGTCTCAGCGAGCGCTGTGTCTTTACCGGTGACTGTCGCTTTGATGTGGACTGTCTAGAAGGAGAAGCCTGTGTGAATAATATCTGCTCTCCCTCAGGTTGCGAGAGCGGGGTCATATGTCCACCGAACACTTCTTGCATCAATGACGTCTGTGTCCCAAGCTCATGTAACGATGATCGAGATTGCCCAAGCGCCTTCTCTTGCGTCAATCAAGTCTGTCTCCCAACGCTCTGTGAGGCGGACTCAGATTGCGCGCTCGGCTCTATCTGTCGAGCGGGTAGGTGCTTCTTTCCACAACGGTGTATGGGGGACGCTGAGTGCGCCCCGGGTGAGCGCTGTCTCGGAGGGAGCTGTACTCCCCAAGGGTGCAGCTCAGATCGCGACTGTCTCGATGATGAGCAGTGTGAATCAGGGCGCTGTGTTGCGCTCTCCTGTGTTGAGGATATTGACTGTGGTCCTGAAGTTTTCTGTATTGCAGGCCAGTGTATTCCCGATCTCGCCTGTCGCACTGCTGATGACTGTCCAGGGGGGATCCCGTGTATTGATCGTCGTTGTCGAGTGGGCTCAACCTGTGAGCGCGACGAAGAGTGTCCGCCAGGGCTTGAGTGTGCTTTCGGTGAATGTTTAGAGGTACCTCCTTTAGAATGTAATCGCGACTTAGACTGCGCTCAGGGTCAACGCTGTGAATTTGGACAATGTACTGGTCAGCCTAACCTCTGCCAAAGAGATGAAGATTGTGGCGTAGGCTTCACCTGTTCGGGTGGTGTATGCGTGAGTGATCAATGTGTCACCGATGACCAGTGTCCTTCGGGAGAGGTCTGCCAAGGAGGTTTATGTGTCCCTGCGCCAGAGTGCTCTCAAAACAGTGATTGTGGGGCGAGCGAGGTCTGTCGCTCGGGAGCGTGTGTCTTTACAGGTGAATGTCGTGATAATATAGACTGTCAAGCGCCTTTCGTTTGTGTCGACTTTGCCTGTCTTCTCGATGGGGCTTGTGGGCCAGATAATCCTTGTCCAAGTGGTGAGACTTGTATCAATCGAACCTGTATTCCAGACAATGGCTGTCAGAGTGATGATGACTGTGGTTTGGGTGAGAGCTGTCGAGCAGGCAGATGTCTCTTTACCGGAGAATGTCGACTCCCGAGGGACTGCCCTGTTAACTTCACTTGTGAAAACTTTATCTGTACACCTCTCAGCCAATGTATCGCAGATGTAGATTGTGGTCCTGGCTCTAGCTGTGTTCAAGGTCAATGTGTTTTCACCGGAGAGTGCCAAAATGATTCCGAGTGTCCAGGCACAGAGCGATGCACAGACTTCTTGTGTGTGCCCGCTGAGCAATGTGGTCCCGGCCGACTCTGCCCGATCGGTGAAGAGTGTATTGGAGGGGTATGTGTCTTTAACGGTGAGTGTAGAGCCAACAGCGACTGTCCTCCGCTCACCTCTTGTCTCGAGGGAGTCTGTGAAGAAACGGGCCGCTGTGACCGCGATAGCGATTGTGGAGCAGGCTTCGTCTGTGATGCCCTCAGTCAGCGCTGTGTCCTCGAGATAGAGTGTGCTAATGACGGGCAATGTGAGGTGGGTCAGCAGTGTATTGGCGGCCTCTGTCGTGATGTCTTTGGCTGTACTCGTGACTCAGATTGTGACCCTGATCAATACTGTGAGCTGAGCGCTAACCTTTGCGTCGCCCGCCCTGATTGCTTCGCCGATGAAGAGTGTGAATCCAATGAACGATGTGATCAAGGGAGCTGCGTCCCCACCTCTTGTGTAAGCGATGAGGATTGTGGGGCAGAGCAGAGCTGTACAGCAGGCCGTTGCATCCCCCGCTTCTTCTGTGGTGATGACGAGGACTGTATTATTCCGGGAACAGAGTGCGTGAATAATGTCTGTGAAGTACCAGGTGGATGTGTCAACGACGCCGAATGTGGTGTTTTCCAGGCCTGTATCGCCGGCGCTTGTATCCCTGCTCCTCCAAGCCTCTGTGACAGAGATGATGATTGCCCTGGCTCTTTGGTCTGTGAATTTGGCTTATGTATTCCTGAGCAGGGGTGCTCGGGAGATAATGATTGTCCGAGTGGGCAGGTTTGTGAGTCTGAGACTTGCGTATTAGAGCCATCAGGTTGTCGTATTGACACCGACTGTCCTAACGGTCAAATCTGCGACGTGAATTTGGGTGGAATATGCGTCGATGAACCGGCTTGTCGAGAGAATAATGACTGTCCACTCGGTGAGCTCTGTAGAGGTGGCCTCTGTCAGCCTGGATGTCTCAGTGATGATCGCTGTCCAGTGGGCACTCGCTGTATTAATAACTTCTGCCAAGAGGGCTTAGGGTGTAATGATAATGATGATTGTGAAGCAGGATTTGTCTGTGATCTGAGCGATGGCGAATGTGTCTCAGGAGAGTGTAATGCCGATCGAGACTGCGCCAATGGTGAAAGCTGTATAAATTTCAACTGCGTGAATCCGATCGAGTGTGAGAACAGCCAAGACTGCCCAGAAGGTCAGCTCTGTCTTAATAATCTCTGTACGGTGTCTAGTGAATGTGAGCCTACAGTTGATCTCATTGAGATTGAGCTTGGTGCGGTCGGTGATGTGGTCGGTTTAAGCGTCGACACCAGTGATCGTGAAGACCTCTATCAAGCGAGCTGTGGTGGGGGAGCTCGCTCGGCTGATCAGCCGATCGCCCTGCAGATTAATGGAGTCGGTCAGCTGACGGCGACTGTCTTAGAGGCGCTAGACTTTGATACAGTGCTATTCCTCCGCTCAAGTTGTGAGGTCGAAGGTTCACAGATCGCTTGTAATGATGACGCCAATGATCTGCTGAGCGAGATCGTGACTCCTATTCTCTCCGCAGGGACCTATTATCTCTTCCTCGATGGTTTTGGTAATGAGCGAGGGGTCGCTGAGCTAGAGATCAGACTCTCGCCTCTCACTGAGTGTAACGATGCGACTGATTGTGATGGAGCGCCCTGTATCGATGGAATATGCGGTGCACCTGAGTGTATTAGGGATTTCGATTGCGCTCAAGGCCAGGTCTGTAACGGGGGGGTATGTGTTGATGGGTTACGCTGTCGACAAGACAATGATTGCGGAGAACTTGAGATTTGTGAGAACACTAGCTGTGTCCCCGGTGAATGTATTGAGGATCAAGATTGTGGTGTTCGTCAGATCTGTGTTGAGAGTCGCTGTGATCGACCTGAATGTCGCCAGAACAGTGATTGTCCATCAGGGAGTCTCTGTGATCAAGGCCGCTGTATCGAGAGCTGTCGAGAAGACTCAGATTGCGATGATCTCTTCTCGATTTGTGAGTCGAACACCTGTGTGCCAATAGAGTGTGTACGCAATGACCAATGTAACGATGGTGAGCTCTGTCAAGGAGGTCGATGTATCGGTGATAGCAGCGGAGGAGGCTCTGCCCAAGAGGGGGAGCCATGTGTGAATGACACGACCTGTAATGGCGAGCTAATCTGTGAAGGCTCTGTCTGTGAATCTGCCGAGGGGCAATGTGTCGAAGTCACTGATTGTGAAGGGTCGGGCGCCTGTCTCGGCGGCAATTGTGTACCCGCTCCGGAGTGTCAAACTGCTGACGACTGCTCAGATCTGATCCCGATCCCTCTGCTTTGTATCAATAATCAGTGTCGCTCAGCGTTTGTACAATGTACCTTAAACGCTGACTGCGACGGTGGTCAGAGCTGCGCTTTTGGGATCTGTATACCTCTCCCTGCGAATGAGTGTCTCAGAGATGATGACTGTGGCGCAGGTCGAGAGTGCGAGAGCGGTTCATGTCAGTGAGCTCAAAGCTACTCTCCTCGCTCTTTGAAGGTTTAGAGGTCACTCATCAGACACTGAATTTCAATAGACTCCCCTTCAGCTCATCTGCCATTACGCTTGACCCGATTATTCATGAGGTGACGCTCGATATTGAAGAGGTGGGTGAAGGGGTATTATTCATCGCTCGACGATTGTGGTACAGCGATACTCATGAGCAGATCGCCGAGGCGATTGAACGAGGAGCGGCAGCGATAGTGGTGAGCGAGCGCGCCATAGATCTTGAGCGAGTCCGCGCTCATCTTGAGACGGTCCCTATTATTTGGGTTGAGCGAGAAGACCCTGCCTTGGGGCTCATCTGTGATCGCTTCTATGACCGACCGACTAGCTCACTTAAGGTCTATGGGGTGACGGGGACCAATGGGAAAACCTCTGCGGTGAGCTATCTCGCTGAGCTCCTCACCGCTGTTGGTGAGCGGGTCGCGGTGATGGGGACGGTGGAATATCGCTTTGAAGATCGAGTGCTCGTCGCCCCCAACACTACCCCTGATGCCTTAGTCATTCAGCGCTTCGCCCGCCAAGCCCTAAACTTGGGGGCGACTGCGTTAGCTCTAGAGGTGAGCTCACATGCGCTTAGCTTAGACCGAGTCGCGGGGGTGCGATTTGACGCCGTGGGTTTTACCTCTTTTGGTCGTGACCATCTCGATTTTCATGGCTCTATCGAAGAGTATCGAGAGGCAAAAGGACGCTTATTTAGCGATTATGTAAAGTACGCGATGAGCGAAGGTAAGTCTCCAATCACCGTCGCTCACGACGAGACAGAGGGCTTAGGTATGCTCCAAAGGGCGCCAGCTGAGGCGAGACGAGTATACTGTCAAGTGATAGGCGCTGACCGTAGGCCACGCTCTCTGAATGAGCGGGAGAGATATCTACGTATTGAGGCGACGTCCGCGCCAAGTCTAGCAGGGCTGAGCTTGAGCGCAGAGCTCCAAACATCTACTGAGACCACCGCGCTGTGTGAGGTATTCTCACCTCTGATCGGCGATTATCACCCTTTTAATGTCGGCATAGCTCTAGGGATGGTCGCTGGTACACATCCTCAATATCTAGATAGGGCTTGGCAGAGCCTCTCGGAGACTCGAGGGGTCTCAGGGAGGATGGAGAAGGTGGATCTCCCTTATCAGCATCCGAGTGATCAACGTGTCGCGTTGGTAGACTATGCTCATACCCCAGAAGCGATCACTAGAGCCTTAGAGGCGGTCAAGGCAGTGTATGATGGTCCAATAAGCGTGATCGTCGGATGTGGTGGAGATAGGGACCGAGGGAAGCGACCAGAGATGTTGCGAGCGGCACTCCACTTCGCGGATCAAGTGTGGTTAACGAGTGATAATCCACGCAGCGAAGATCCACAGCAGATTATAAGAGATGCGCTCTCCCTCAGTGAGCCTACCGATGGTCAAGAGATCTGTAAGGTCGAGGTAGATCGTCGACAATGCATCTTTAAGGCTTGGCGAGCCCTCCCCGCTCGAGGGGCTCTGCTGATCACCGGCAAAGGCCACGAGTCTTACCAAGAGATAAAAGGTCGACGCTATAACTTGGGAGACCAAGAAGCGCTCAGTGTGGCGAGCTGTATCGAGTGGCTCAGCTATGAGGAGATCTCTGATGTCCCTCTGAGAGAGAGTGTCCCTGAACTGCGCGGCCGAGGTCGATCATATAAGACTCATAGAGAAGATCTCATGGCGCTTTTTCGAGAAGCTGCTCTGAGGGAGGGAGGGTTCAGCATACGCTTAAGTCAGCAGCGCTCTAACCCCAAAGAGCCAGCTTCTCATTCGACTGAGGTATTGAGATGCCGTCTCCTAGATCTCTCTTTTGATTCTCTGTTCACACAAGTGTGGTTCGCTTCCCGAGAGCTAGCACCCAAGCACAGAGAACTCTTAATTATTGTGAGTAACCTAGAGCGTTATACTCAACTTAGAGAGGTCTTAATGGAGCTGACCTCTGAGGCGATGCAAGCGCACCCTAGACCGCATATTTTATTTAATACAGGGGATCAATGTCCCCTTCACTCTTCTCCAGGAGGATGGTCTAGCTTGGAAGCAGGAGCTAAGATCCCATCACTTACTTCTTAGGGGTCGATGAGCGAGGTTCATCACCTATATGTTGATCACCGGTCGCTGACTCTAAGTTGACTAAGAGCTCAGGCCGATATTCAAAGTGCATGGTGTCGTGATGATACCACCAACCGCCCCATATATAGCCATAACGCTCGAAAACTTTTACTACCTCGAGAGGAAATTGATTCTTATAGGGGATCCGACCCTCTTTATCCTCTCCATAGACCTTAAGGGTCCATTTCCAATAGTTAGAGCGTTTGACCGCGATATCGATCGCTGCTCCAAAGCTGTGAACACTTAGGCGTTTAGTCCCTTTAATATGTCGCCAATGATAAGCCCCCGCGCTAGGTTCATAATAAGTGTGGAACCGGCGAGGGAGTCTCTTTAAATCACTATATATCCGTCTTAAACGTTCATCTATTCGATGCTTCTTACTCACTCGCAACCTCTGCTCTCCCCAGGATATGACGGTGAGCGTCTTGGTGATTTCTCTTCGCTGGCTTCCATACATTTTTTTGAAGAATGACTCATCACGAAGGCGACCGGGCTCAAAGTCGATTGGGAGTCGCTTAGGCAGCTCACGATCTCTAGGATAGATCTGTAGGAGCTGTTCAGCGAGGGTCGCCTGATCCAAGATAACTCGGTAAGGTCTCCCCATCCAGAGTGTTTCCCTATCGCTCGGGGAGAGCCTTGACCATTCGTTTAGAGAATACTGACGCTTAGGGGACGTCCATAGAGTGACCTCACCATCTCGCCACATCAGCTCCCCTTGATAAGGACCAGAGCGAGTCGCGGTTTTAAGGCTCTCCGGATAAGCGACTAAGAGGCTCTTAATTGGACCGGGGAGGGTCTGCTCTGCCGGAGAGAACCTCCGTTTGAAATCATCTATGAGCAGTGAGCTTTGGGGAGCGATATCATTGACAGGCGTTGCTTGAGCATAGCGTGTGTCTTTGAGCGCTGAGGTGATCCCTGAGCTGATCATACTTGCACAAAATAGAGAGGTGATCGATCCACTTAGACTCAACATTTGACTAAGAATCGGGATGACCGCTCTCCGTAGAGACTTGATCTGATTTGAATCTATTCTCATGTTCCGTTATCACTGATACATGTATATGAAGACACTTCACCCTCTGAGACGACCCTGAAGAGATATTGAGAAGATCCGAGCATTTGCGACTCATAATGTCGAAGAAGAGTCATATGTGTGTTCACTGGTGTTTTGAGCTTCTGTAGAGAAGTCATGGTGACCAACCCTAAAGCACAACAACTCAGCTGTTATTGCGAGGTTTACATAATGCAGCGTCAAAGTATACTTCGTCAATTATTACAGAGAGGGAGAATAGAAATCGTAATGAGTCAACTCATCAATAAGAGCCCATGGCGGTGTAGAAGAATATTCACTCTGAAGAGGGGAAGACAAAGTATGGCCCCTTTACTCTTTATGATCACCGTGTTGACCCTCTCATGGTCGACTGTTACTTGGGGAGCACCTGACGATAGAGGAGCGATGGGAGGAGTCTATGCTATCGGATTGGGAGGGTTTATTTCCACCGGAGAAGATGACCAAGGCGCTCGACTCTCTTCGGAGTATGGGATGAGCGTTCATCTTATGCTAGGAGAGGAGGTGCTCCCTAAACTCTTCGTAGGTATAGGGATAGATGCCCATATCGATCCAGTGAGTGGCGTGGTTGAGCCCTCTCTCAGTCAACTCTATGCCTTCGGTATGGAGGGACGGTATCGACTGAGCGGCGAGACTAGAGGACTCCTCTTGATTGGTGGCTTGGGCATCGGTGCCGGGGGCTACGCTTCCGCGGGAGAGTCTTTGCTCTCTTCTGACACCTCAAGCGGAGGTTCGATCTGGAAGCTAGGAGTAGGGTATGAACTCGGTGGGGAGAGCCCCGATGGCTTTACCTACACACCGCGACTCCTCTTCCAACGACTCGGACCCCAGATGGAGAGTCAAGTGAGCGTCAATATGTTGTCGCTCAGTGTAGAGCTTCTCTATGCCTCGGGTCGAGAGAGCAGAGGCGGTAAAGACTGAGCGCTTCATCGAGAGGTTACGATATTCTCAATGATCAGCAGTAGGGGGCGCGGCGCTCTTATCGATCTCTCTCTTGAGCTCTTCGATATATTGTTTGAGTTCAATCTCTCGCTGTGACTGGGAGGATATGAATGATCGCTTTAGTTTGATCGGTGAAGTGTTAACGATCGGTTGAGCTTTGGTTTTATGGGAGACCTCTCCTTTGTTAACTGTTGACTCTTTAGCGGTGGCGACTTGGGTTAATTGAAGTGTACGAAATCTCTTGATAGGAACGATGATAGATCGACCTAAGCTCGGGGGGGAGGATGGAGCTTGAGCTCTAAGATATTGACCATCGATGACTTTAACGCCATGAGGTCTTTTTTTAACCTGATGCGCTCCATAAATATGTCGTTTCACTATGTAGAGAGGAGTTGTTTGGTCACTCTCACCGAGACTCTCAGATAGGGAGGGAGCCGGGGCGAGAAATAATATCCATTCAGAGCCTTCAACTAATGAGGGAGCGCCGGCAATACGCTGAGTGAGTCCGTTATACTCTCCGCCGATCTGCTTGATCATGACAGTGTGCGACGCTCCTCCCTTAAATTGCTCATGCCCTTTCAAAATATCATGAGTTCGAACCGTAATTAAACTTATAACCCGATTGTTCTCTCGATGACTAACCTGCTTCATAACTGTCCCATGTATGATGAGATGAGCTTGATTAATCGCTTCCCTTAGCGTTGTCTTAACGGTGATCGTGGCTGATGAGCTCAGCGGACCCAAGCAGAGCAGACCAACGCTGATGAGGCAGATGATGATCAAAGAGATAACATCTCTCAGCCGAGGTGAGTGAAGGTCCAAAGTGTTGTATAGACGCATAGATATCTCCTAGGTGGTGAGAAGAATTTAACGAATTATCGTTTGTAAGATGATGTTATCGAGATGTAAATGGAACTATTCAAGCCTAGTCAGAGTCAAAGGCCTTATTCCTTCCGATGATAAAGTCTTGATCCTTATATTGTTTCGTTTTCTTAAAGTATTTTTTTTATTCCTCTGATCAAGCTTGACAATGGAAGCGTGAATTCATACGTTCACTCGTCTTAAAGGGCCCTTCCTCAGTTGAGGAGAGCCATGAGCCTATGTTCGTTATTCAGATAAAACTAATAATTCAATCGATCACGCAGAGAGATTCAGCGCTAAAGCGTTAAGATCTCTTTTATGCGACGACACCGAAAGAAAGGTCGTACACCTTGAGCCAAAACGAGTTAACTCTCCGCCCATTAGAGGTAGTTGTAGATGGAGATAATGTAGAGCGCGCGATCAAAGCGCTCAAGCGTAAAGTCGCCCATGAGGGCATCTACAAGGAGCTCAAGCGCCGCCGATTTTATGAGAAGCCATCAGTCAAACGTAAGCGCAAGCAACGTGAAGCTGAGCGTCGTCGTCGTAAAGAGCGACGTCGCGCGCTTCGAGCGAACGTTCGTCGCCGCTAAACTGCTTACTTGATAGATCGACTCTCCTACAGTGAGATCTCGGTCGACTGTACATACCGAAAGTTGTTCTATGAACGTGTATAATGCAGCAAAAGTCTTCACCGCTACTAGAGCGAAAGAGCGAGAAGCGCTCGGCGAAGTGATGACCGCTTGGTTGCGACGCGTGGATGGCGAAATCGAGGTCGTGGATACTAAGGTTATCCAGTCCAGTGATCAGCAGTTTCACTGTCTTACGATCGTCGTCTTTTATCGTCGTTTGGACAAATGATCGTATTTAAAAATGATCACTTCGTCTGAGCGCTGAGTGTGAAGCGGTCAATACATTGATCTCTCACTATTTCGTCGTTTCTCTCACTAAGAGAGCCGCACAGCGCTAGGGCCCCTCTTCGCTCTGCTATGCTCGGCTCCTCAGCGTTGAGTTCTGACTCGATCATGATCTCATACTTCAGGGTAACCTCACCTGAGAAGTTCATCTCCTCGTCAAGCTCAAGATATAGCGCGTAGGGGTTCTCAGACTGAGCTTGACAACAGCGTCCAAGAGATTCTCGCCACTCTAGGTCGCGAGGATAAAGAGACGTCGTCCCCATGACATAAGGAGCGCTAGCGGGGCTTGAAATCCACTGTACACATCTCATTGATTCACCACTCTGCCCTTGCGCTCTCGGGATCCTGGAGAGAAGTTTAGAGTCTCTTAGACCGAGGCAAAGAGATTGTGGTCTTAAGTCTTGATCAGTACAGACTAAGCCTTCAAATCGCCATTGGCCCTCTTCTAGATTAAGATCCATCACGGCTAAAGACTTTCGACTCCCCATATTGATTGTCCCCGAGCGCTCTTGTGTATTGCTGCGGCGGGAGTTAAGGCAAGTGGAGTTGGTGAGTGTTAAGCGCGCTTTATACGTAAAGGGGAGCAGCTCTGAAGGGGTGACCTCTGAGGGGTCATTACAAGCGAGACAACTAGAGAGAGAGAGGGTCATTGACAGCCGGATCACGGTAACGGTGTCGAGCATAGAGGCGTCTCGCTTAAGTAATACTCTCAGTAAGTCTTCTTCGCAGTAGAGATGACGTTAGGTTGGCTGCTCGGTGGGGGATCAAAAGGGTCACCTTCAATTCCCTTAAAGGGATCAACTCGCCCAACTAAATGAGTGAGAGACATCGCCGCAGACACCTTGATATCGATCGTAATGGGGCCAATGGAGCGGCGCGTAGATACATTGAGACCGGTCTTCAGCGTTCGCCATTTATCCATCTTCATCTCTAAGCCTGAGATATAGAGCTGATCTGACCAAACTCGAATCCCAGCAGGGAGACCATTCTTATCTAAATTCCAGAGGAAACTATCTCCAGGGTTTTCTCCTCCCCGACGATAGTGTACCAATAAGCTCTTTTGGTCTTTGCTCGGATCGACTAGATAACGCTCTACACCTCGGTCAAATAAGCTCTGCGAAGGTTCAAGGATAAAGCGATCTCGTAACCACAAATGATAAGCGCTTTGAGCGGTCTCTTGGGCACTTTCATCACGAACTTTAGTCCATTTGTTAGCTCGAGGCCCTGTGTTGAGCTTACTCTTCACCCTGTAGCGCTTAAAATCTACATCAAACAATACTTCATGTTGCCCTTGTGGATCGCTAAAGCGCGTCTGAATGAGCCCTCTGCGTAAGTCCCAAAGATGCTTATTGTTCAGAAGTGACCAGCGGATCGCGCCGGTTTCTACCCAAGCGTTACGTTTAACTACCTCTTGTATCCTACGA
Source organism: uncultured bacterium (assembly GCA_943788935.1). Lineage (GTDB taxonomy): Bacteria > Myxococcota_A > Bradymonadia > UBA7976 > VGTA01 > CAKZRU01. Next base: position 136,098 of record CALSSE010000011.1, read on the forward strand.
GCGAAGCGATCAGCCTCCTTGCCTGCTTCATATTGACTGGGGATAGAGCCCCGTAATAGGAGTAAATATCCTCCACCGAGCAAGATGCTTAAGATAAGGCTGACAACGATCAGTCTAAATAATAATAGAAAATAGCGCATCTGATGATCCCTAAGACGACTTAAGAGAGATGTTTCCAACGTACCCGCTTACTGTGACACAGGAAACGGGTGATTTAAATGGGTTATCATGCATTAGCCATACAGCCTACATCATATCTTTTCCATTTAAAGTTATACTAAAGCCCCGCTTTAAAACAGTCTTGCGTTCTTCTTTTGATTTTGGAAGGGGAAGTTTCGCTCCTCCTTCTTCTGTGAACACTTTGAGCGCCCGAATCGCTGCGTCATCAAAGAACTTATTACCGCTACATCGTTTACAACGAAGAGAGTTGACAATATGGGCTACCCGCTGTCCCGCAGGCTTTAAGCGTACATTAACTTCTACAGACAGCTTGGAGAGTTTACGTTTGTCAATCGAGGCAGGAGGCTTGAATCTTAGTCTTATATTCCTACTGACTCGGCTAATATAAGCGTTGACAACCCCATCGTTCCACTTGGTTGAAGTCCCCTCTACACTGCCCCTACGATCACCTCTCCGAGGACCTTTGTCAGCGCGAGGGTCATCATTGCTTAATCCAGAGAAGAGGTCATTTTTTGAGACTTTACGCCTTGACTTACGCTTTCTTTTAGATGGCTTCTTGGGCTTTTTCTTAGGCTTTTTCTTAGGCTTTTTCTTGGGCTTTTTCTTGGGCTTTTTCTTGGGTTTCTCTTTCTCTTCTATCACTCGACTAACGCTCACCTCTTCAGAGCTAGGCTCAGGCGGCGGAGATGAAGCGACTATTCTAGGCAGAGCGTTGGGAGGAGGAGGCTCGCCGAGCGCGGTTAGCGCGACCATCTCTACCGCGAGTACCTCCTCTTTTATGGTCTGATCAGGACTGCTCGCTTCGAGAAATATCCACCCACCGATCAAGTGTATAGCAATACTCATGATCAACCCGAGGGCGTCATCTCGAGGGACAGGGCGTCTATTTAGATTGAAGCTAGCTCTTTGGTCACTAACTTCTCCAAGCTCCCCTGACATCTCAGCCACCTTGACTCTGAGGAGGATTTGTTACCATACCTACTTTGGTGTATCCGGCCTGTTTAATACGTGACATTACATCAATGGCAAATCCATAGGGTAAGCTGCGGTCAGCTAGAAAGAAAATAGTCATCTCAGGTGTAAGTTTAGGGTTTTTTTGTAGTTTAGGCTTAATCTCGCTTAAACAACGATCTTGTACATCAGGGTCTTTTGGATGAGGTGGGCAACCCGCGAGGAGAGATGGACCTTCACCGAGATCAAGCATCACTCGATAATCTGGGTAGAGGACCACTAAGGTCTTCATATCAGACTTCTGGATAGGTTTAGCGTTGGTACTTGGGAGATCGATCTCAACTTTACGTTGTACCATCTCTTCGGCGATAATTGGTGTGGTCACCATGAATACAACCAAGAGTACGAGCATCACGTCAACGAGAGGAGTGATATTGATCTCATTGATCGCCCCTCCTCCTTGTCCTTGGAACGCCATCTCTGCCTCCTCTATATACAATAAACTCTAAGAGATTAACCTAGGTGACGCTTGATAATATTCAAGAAGTCATTACTGAAAGTATCGATCTCAGTGTCGAGAGAGCGGAGCTTATTATAAAACACGTTGTAAGCGATCACCGCTGGTATGGCTGCAACAAGCCCGATCGCAGTAGCGACGAGGGCTTCGGCGATCGGTGGAGCGACGGTCGTGAGAGTCGCATTTCCTTCTTTAGCGATATTAAGGAAAGCATCCATGATGCCCCACACTGTACCAAATAGACCGATAAAGGGTCCTGCACTGGCAATGGTCGCTAAGAAAGATGTACGCTCTGAGAGATAAGCCATCTGGACACCTTGCTCTCTCTTTAAGGCTCGATGAACGTTATCGATATCGCTAGAGGCCTCTCCTCCATGCCGTGCTCTCGCTTCTTTCACCTTATTGAGCTCTACGAAGGCTTTTTGGAAACAATTGACCACGGGGCTCTTATTATATTGATCGCTTTGATCAAAAGCGACAGTGATATGTGGCGTGCTCCAGAATAGGTCTAAAAATCCTCGCGTATGTATTTCCGCTCGACTTAGTTCTCTCCACTTGGTGAAGATGACCCACCAGCAAATCATAGATGAGATCGCTAGTAAGATAAGAACGACTTTAACAACAAAACTTGCTTGGAGCAGGAGGTGCATGATGTCGAGATCACTATTTCCCGCTAAAGTGACCATATGTACAATGTGACCTTCCATTACAATCCTATTACCTTCCGATTAATCGATGTGTCCTATCGAGGTCCTGTTCAAGATCATAGAGCAACGCTCTGTTCACGTATTCTACCCTGGACCAGAGATGCTCATTATAGAGGTGATCACTGTTGGAGATATCCCTGTTCAAGTAGGAATAATAGGGCCTTAATTCCCTCTCGCTCTCCTTGGGGATGACAATCGGTGATTGAGCGAATCTCATACTGATTAATCGCGAGTTGCAATAGGTAGAGCTGCTCTTGATTTAGAGAGGTGAGGAGGGGGTTTAGAGGCTGACATAACGAGAGACGCTGAGTGAGTGGAGGGAGCTGAGAGCGAAGCTGGTTCATCTCTGCACAGCTGTGCTTGACACGCTCTAAGAAGCTCCGACTGTCTTCACTGATCTCTTGCTCAAAAGAGGGGAGCGCTCCCATCGTTTTGACCTTATATCGTCCTTGAGCCCAACAACAGAGCTTGATCATCGCCTCTTGTGGAGGCGCAGCTACGTCTAGCATCCGATGAGGGTCTTCATAAGTCGCGAAGTAAACGCGTCCACCGCGAAAATAGATGCTCCCCTCTCTCTCTTCAGGATCAAAGATTGCCAACACCCCATCGTGTCGACGCTCGATGAGTCTCTCTACCATGGTGATGACATCAGCGCTCTCCGCAGAGGGGAAGGAGCCGACGACCGACTTTGCTCTCGGCCGAGCACCACTGATAGAGGCCATTCCATTGAATGAGGCTTGTCCCTGCTGGGCAGGCATCTGCCCAGGTAGGCTCTGATTGAAATTCGCAGGAGCGATCAGAGGGCCTTGAGGGGGGAAGTTCCCATAAGCACCTTGCATGGGCGGGTTTTGTAATGAACCGGGTAGACCTGGTGGAGGTGCTAATGGTCCTGGAGGCGGAGCGAGATGGTTCTGTGGTCCTGCTGGGTTAGCAGGTCCTGACCCATAAGCGTTTGATTGATAATTGGAGCCCCCTCCCATAAGAGGAGGTGAATGCGCGTTGTTCGTTGGTGACCCCCCGAAGGCATTCATTGAGTGATCTGAGCCAAAGGCGGCTTGTTGTGGTGGGTTGATCACCTCAAGAATACAGGTACCTACGGTGAGAGTGTCACCTAGCTGTAGTCTCTGAGACCCTTGGATCCTCTGTTGATTGACTGAAGTGCCGTTAGTGCTGTTGAGGTCTTGAAGAACGACTTGATCATGAAAGGTTAAGATCTTAGCGTGCCGACGAGATACCATGTCCTCATCGATGACGATATCGAAGTTAGCTCCTCTACCTAGAAAGAGCTCACTGTTCTCGGGGAGATCATAAACATGACCCCGAAGTTTACCTTCGATTACTCTGAGCGCGTATTTCGTTGACCCCACGTTGTTCACTCCCCTCAAACCTTATGTCGCTGAATTCGTTAAGCTCTGTCTATTAGGTGATTAGGTCTCCCTCGAACTGATAAGCCTAATGACGACTCGAGTATAAGGGATAAGTCTTGTCTCTCTTGCACAAACGGAGCTAGCAAGTCATGGTTTATTTGGCGATTTTTAGAGTAACTTGTCAACCTCTCTTGCGCTTGATCTCAAGATGAATGCTTTGAGAGCTCTCTCAAATATTTAATAATATGTATTTTGGTTCTTCGCTCATCACCCGGGATGATCGTCGAGAAAGAAGTGAATAGTCATGTCGAGGATGGTGATCTTGATCCCTACCTATAACGAACTTGAAAATTTAGAGACCGCGATCAAGGCTGTTCACGAGCACTCTCCTGTTGCTCATGTCTTGGTGATTGATGATCAGAGCCCTGATGGGACAGGAGAGCTTGCTGATCGACTAGCGGCGAAAGATGATCGTATTCAAGTTTTACATCGAGCAGAGAAGGAGGGTCTTGGCCGAGCTTATTTAGCAGGCTTTCAGTGGGCTCTCGCTAGAGATTATGAGTTGATCTTTGAGATGGATGCTGACCTCAGCCATCCCGCAGAGGCGATCCCTCGTATGGTTCAAGCGGCTGAGTCAGGCGCTGACCTAGTGCTCGGTAGTCGCTGGGTCAGTGGTGGTGGAGTGATCGGTTGGCCACTAAAGCGAAAAGTACTTAGCCAGGGAGGTAGTCTGTATGCGAGACTTATTCTAGGTGCGACTATTAAGGACTTCACAGGAGGGTTTAAGTGTTTTAAACGCGAAACTTTGGAGCGATTACCCCTCGAAACAATAGAGACCGCTGGTTATGGTTTCCAAATAGAATTAACCTGGAGAGCTCTTCAACTAGGGTTACATGTCGTTGAGATCCCCATTACCTTTACGGATAGAGTGGCCGGGCTCTCCAAGATGTCGACATCTATTTTTACGGAAGCACTTCTGCTGGTATGGAAACTGAGATGGTCTCGCTAAAGAAAAGGTGGGTCCCTGAAGCTAGAGAGTGAGTGAGTGAGTGGGTGGGTGAGTGAGTGAGTGAGTGAGTGAGTGAGTGAGTGAGTGAGTGAGAGTGAGAGTGAGAGTGAGAGTGAGAGTGAGAGTGAGAGTGAGAGTGAGAGTGAGAGTGAGAGTGAGAGTGAGTGAGTAAGACCGTGATCGCTTGTTTCGGTGCTTGGTGTGCTCAGCTCTACCTCGTCATCGCTTTACCTCAAGTCGCTGATGAGGCTTATTATCAGCGGTGGGGAGAGCTATTATCGATTGGCTATTTAGATCACCCTCCGGGGATCGCTTTGTGGTCTATGGGGGGGGGACGTTGGCTTAATCTCTGCCTATTACCTTTCGCTTGGGTTCTCTTAGGGAGCGCTGCGCGTCGTTTAGGTTCTCATGTTCCACTCAGCCTCTTCTTATGCACAGCTTGGTGTACCCCGCTAGGTTTAGCGTCTGGGGTGTTAGTTACTCCTGATGCTCCTCTACTACTGTCTTGGAGTATCGCAGTGTTTGGGTATGCGAGTCGCTCAGTCCTCATCACGGCGGGTGGTTTAGCGCTTGGTTTATGGTCAAAAGCGATGATTATTCCCGCGGCGATAGGTCTATTATGGCTATGGTGGACCGACCCTCGACGGACGGTTCGACGTCGAAGAGTAGAGGTCTCGATAACCTTATTAATTGCTGTTTTATTATATATACCACACCTATTTTGGTCGGTGACCCATCAAGGTCTACCGTGGAGCTTCCAAGGAGGTCGTCCACTTCGACTCTTCTCGACTCCTGAGATGTTAGCAGGACAACTATGGGTGGGCGGCGGCTTATGGACATGGTATTTACTTCGTTGCTATTGGATCAAGATTCAGAGTCTCTGGAGTGAACGATCTGCGAGTATTGATCGCATCTTTTCAGAGCGTGAGCGACAATGGTTTTGGCTCTCTGCACCTAGTCTACTACTGTGGTTATTGATCAGCGTTGGTTCAAGAGTAGAGCCTAACTGGACTGCGCTCGCTTGGCCATTTGGACTGATCTGGGTTCTAGAGATCTTATCAGAACCACAGAGACAGAGAGCGCTGAAGGTGTCACTCTGCATAACTGCTCCCTGTCTTTGTCTACCACTGGCCCACCAGCTGATCCCCCTAGGTTGGGGGCCTCCAAGAGATGGACAACGACTGGCTGAGTGTGTCACTGACTCTACTGAGCACCTCGAGACCTCGGCGTGGGTTGTCGGTCGCTATCAAGAGGCTGCGCTTTTGTCATTGCCCCTTGAGATGAATGTACGATCTTCATTTGTTGAACGTATTACTCCCTCAGTAATCCCCTTATTACGCTATCAAAGGCCTAGTGAACGGAGACGAAGTCAATATGATCTCTCTAGAGGTGAGTCGATTCTCCCTCTCCCCTGCGACGCAGTGTGGCTGGGACCTCTACAGTGGCCAGAGGAGCGCTGTCGCGCAGAGGCGATCCCGATCTCTGAGCAAGATTGGCGTTGCCGATTGAAGCTATCACGATGTGTCTGTGACTCTGAAAGTGTGCCTCCAAAGACGCCGAGTGAACAGAGATCTATGGAGAGACCCTGATGGGATTTTGATCGGAGTGCGAAGAAAGGGAATCGAACCCTCACGCCCTTATTGGGCACAGGAATCTGAATCCTGCGCGTCTACCAATTCCGCCACCTTCGCTTAATATGTTTCAATGATGAACAGAGTGGGTGACAAAAATCAAGTCACTCATATCTCTTCTACAAAAGGATTAAAACTGAGATAAAGATAAACGAAGTAAAGTTTAATTTGAGGTTGACAAAAGAACCTTGAGCTTGCACTCAAAGACCTCTCAGTTGACCAAAACAAAGAGACAAGGAGAGCTAAGATGAGTATACTCAATGACGACTTATCCTCAATAGATATCCCTATAGTAGACCTAGAGCTGCTTCAAAAAGGTGATCAAGCTCAGCTAGAAGCGCTCGCTCATAGCCTAAGTCATTTAGGTCTAGTCCATATCAAGAATCACCTCATTGAGCAGGAGACGCTCGATCAGTTCTATGACTCCTTTGATAGATTTTGTCGTCAACCGACCGAGGATAAACAGCCGCTCAGCTTAGATGAGATCTGGTTTCAGAGGGGATGGACGCCACCTGACACCGAGCGCGCTGTGATCGCCGGAGGTCAACCTGATTTTAAAGAGTGTTACTTCATCGCTCCTGAACCGATAGACGCAGCACTGAGAGCAGAGTATCCACAAATCTTCGCTGAGAATGTATGGCCTCGCTTTCAAGAAGAGGCGCTGTTTAAAGAGAGCTATCTGCAGGTTGGCCATCGCTTACATGAAATAGGGATTGAGCTCCTCGGTGGGATCAGTCGAGCTTTAGGACTAGCGGAGCACACCTTCGCTCAATTTGTGTCAGGTGGTGCTCATGTTACTCGAGCGCTCCACTACTTGCCTCTGGATGAGTCTCAAGTGGGATCAGAGATACGCTGGGGTGAAGAGCACACTGACTTTAACCTGTTAACCCTCCTCCCCGGCGGTCGATTTTATTACGATGATGGCGCTCCTTATACACCGAAAGGGATCTCGGGCTTATATCTAAGAGCCCGCGCAGATCGGGAACATCCACAGGGGAGACGCATCCGTGGTTCTGCGCCTCGCGGTTGTATTATCGCTCAGGTTGGCCAGCAACTAGAGATTCTCACCGGTGGTAAACTGTTGGCCACTCCCCATGAGGTCCTCCCGCCTCATGAAGCAGGTGTTCATCGGACTTCGATGGCGCACTTTATTCATGCCCATCCACATCAGATCTTAACACCTTTAGCGCAGTTTAAGAGTGTGGAAGCCACCAGGGCCTATAGTCCTCCGGTCCTCGCCGGTAACTATAGCCTTAAGACCTTAGTAGATATCGGGTTAGCTCCTAGCGAAGAACTTAATAAGCTAGGTTATCGACACTATAGAAGGCTTGAAGAGCAACGAGCGGTTAAGCAAGGAGACTAGTGACCTAGCGCTTCGATTTTATATCGGGATTAGGGGTCACATTGATAGTTACCTCACTGTATAGGCTCTCAAGGATTTTGATCTCGGAGAGCTTATCAGCGGCGATTAATCAATAAAAGATGGTGACCTTAAGCTGATTGTTCACAAAAGTGAGGACCGCGAAATCATCTCGTCCATCTCCATTCATATCGCCTGCGGCAGAGGCCGCGAGCTTACCAGCGTTTGGTCGCTTGGCCTCCATAGAGGGCGCGCGACCCACTTCAGCTTGATCAGCGCCAAAGATACCGGCCCCATTATTATAGAAGATGAGCGCCTTCTCAGCGTTGATGAGCGTGTCATCATCATTAACGACGATCAAATCGACAGCACCATCTCCGTTAATATCTCCCGCGAGATCAAAACGGTACCCAAAACGATTTTCTCCACGTCGGAAGCAATCGAGGCGGTTTAAGTTATGGTCCATTATGATAAGTAGCTTATCGGAGGAGTTACCGATCACCATATCGGGGAGGCCATCACCGCTGAGATCAGTACCACCGCGGAGTAAGGTCCCCAAGTTGGTGTTACCTAGATCAGCGCAGGGGTTACTTAACTCGATGAAATCGGGGTTCGCTCCATTATAGCTGATTAAGCCAGCGTTTAACTCGAGACTCGTCACGAGCTCAGCGCTGCTATAAGCGAGGAAGAGGTGGTCTATACTCCCACCTGCAGAGAAGAGAAGCTCATCGCTCCCATCGCTATTAAGGTCACCAGCGTTCGTGGCTTGAACACCAGTATTACTATAGGGGGTCTCTAGAGCATAGATACCGGTCATGAGATCTGGCGCAGAGGCGTCAAGCTCAACGGGCCACGTCTCTCGTCCCTCAACGACATAAGCGGCGCGAGGGTCTGAACTCACGCCAGAAAGCTCGAGTCCTCCACCGATCACAATGTCGTCAAAATTAACGCCTAACCGACTTATAAAGTCTCCTGCCCCAGCGATCGATGTTCGTAATGAACCGGTAGTGGTGATCACTGAATCAGCGGTCGTTAGTTCTAATTGATCGCAGAGCTGAAGAGGGTTACACCCGAAGTAAATAGCGTATGCTGAGCCCGTAAAGTCGCTTTTATATCCACCAATAATGAGATCAGGCGCTCCATCACCATTCACATCTCCTGCAGAGGCGGCTTCGATACCGAAGAAGGCGGTAGCCATTAAGTCGGGAATCATTAAAGTAATCGTGTTGATTTCCGTGAGTTGTGAATCATCGTTACCGAGCATTACGAGTACGCTACTTGCAGTGCTTGGTTGGGCATAATTAACTAAGAGGTCGTCATATCCATCGCCATTGAAATCACCTATAGATTTTAGTGGGTTGCCTGCGGTATTGGCAGGGCTAGAGCTGTCCCATTCTGCGCCATTGGCATCAATAATGACCTCATTTATGGTGAGTCTAGTGTCGACTAAACTAGAGCGAATTTGGCCGAGACGACCCACATCGTCACGAGCTCTCAAGCTGACAGATAAGAGCGTATTGGGTGGGAGGTCGCTCAAGGTAATCGACTCAGCTGCCCCTGGCTGTACGGTTGGATCGATATCACCGAGGACATTCGCTGAGTCCCAATCAAGCTCTGATTCAATAGGGTTTGTAGAGAGATTCCATCTCGCTTCATAGGCTATGACTCGGTCACCTCCACTCTGATCATCACCAGGGGCGGTGAAGCTGAGTTCGACCTCTGTGGTCCTGTTATTGATAACATTATCGGTGAAGCTAATTCCGGTAGGAGCGGCAGGATCAGCGATGATCGTGAAGCTCTCACAGCGTTCATTGTTAGCTTCATCGGAGATACAGAGCTGATAGGTCGCTTCACGAGGAGGAGGATTCAGGCCGGTAATACGTAGTTGAACCTCAGTACCCTCAGTAGGTCTTGGGACCTCGATTTCTTGCGGTAGCTGTACCCCATCTATGGAGATACGAGCGACACGGTTTGAAGTGATCGGTGTCTCGTTGACTAGAGCGACTAAGGTCATCTGTTGGCCAGCGACCTCATTGTCCGTATCTTGTAGATGCCGTCCAATCCCTAGCTCATTAAGTTCTGGAGTGATGATAGAGATTTGGTTAGGTGCGATGAGGTCAACAAAGATACTCTTTCCTAAGGAGTAAGTCTCTTCATTATTGAGACGAACACGGGTGGCGACACTGTGCTGTCCCTCGGGAATACTCACCTCGTTGAAAACGACGGCACCGCTGGTGGGATCAATGGTCGTTGAGCCGAGAAGTTCAGTCCCATTTAAGAGGAGCTCAGCTTGGGCGTTAGCACAGCTTGGGTCAAGTAGGTCGACTTGGCCTGAGACATTAATACGCAGCTTACCTTCTGGGGTAACTGTCCCTTGACTTGGTCCAAACAGTTGGCCAGAGATGAGGCTCGTAATTTGACTGCTACACCCTTCGATATCGATGGTGATCTCTTTCACCGGTGAGCTTGATCCATTAGCGCAAAGGTCTGCGGCGCGTAGGCTGAGAGCATGAGGCCCTGGAGGTAAAGTGAGGGTAGCGTTCAGAGGGAAGAGCGACTCGTCAACGGGAGCAAAGAGCTGTACAGGTAGAGTGGGCAGGCGCTCTTCACCGCTGTAAACCTTGATCTCTTGACCAGGCTCTAGATTAGAAGCATCTATGGTAATATTGACTTGAAAACCATCAGCAGGTGATTGATTCGCGTCATCAGCGCTGTTGAGCACTTGGTCATCAGAGATCCCTCCGAGAGTGAGGGTGGGAGCGGTTAAGTCGACAGAGATCGGCAGTGAGATCGGAGCGTTCCAATTGGGTCGACCTTGATCAGTTTCAAATCCAGCGACACTCCCTGCGTTACCGCAGAGGTCTTCACTGATCACCGCGATGGTATGATCACCCTCATTGAGCAATATCGTGGCGAAGGTGTATTCACCATTGATTGTGTTCTCGCGCTGAACGATGATTCCATCAATATTTAAGCTCAAGGCGACGGTCTCACTATCCACTGCGCCTGTATTGATCACCGGCTGATATTGAGCCCCAGCCTGAGGCTCTAGATCATTAGCAATGTTGATGCATTGATTAGCGAGAGGCTGAAGGAGACTTGGAGTTGGAGCTTGGGTATCAATCAGTAAGGGGATAGACTGAAAGTCATCAGCCTCGATTGAAGGGAGCGTATTGCCGACCTCGTCTATACCGCTGAGATATAGAAAATACTCACCCGAAGGTAAATTGATATTGTTGAGTACTCCACGACCCTCTGTAACTTCAGCGGCCCCGAGAGATTGTTGCCCTGGCAGAGCGCGGACGATCACTGATCTTCCATCTGCGATCCCATTGACCTCAAAGTCAATATTGAAGATCGCATTAGAGCCATTAGAGTCGAAGTTAGCGCGCTCTTGAGAGTTGATACATTGATCTGCATTGAGGTCTTCAGCGATTTGTATCGACACTGTCCTCGGCGCTGTACAATCGGTCTTTACTGAAATGGAGTTCGAGCGGAGGTCTACCCCGTTCTCACGAGCGACAATCGATAGTTCATGTTCACCATCGCTCAGAGTGACAGGACAAGAGATGTTCGAGCCCTGATCATCATTACTGATACAGCCACCTTGTGAAGCGTCGGTTTGGTTACCACAGAGAGGGGATAGCTCTCCTGCTTGGTTTGTCGCGCAGAGTGCGAACTCAGCATCTTCAAGATTCGAGAATCCTGTACTGATGATATTAACCTCGATCTGACAGCCATCAGCAGTGAGATCTCGGTCTTGCCTAACGCCGATCAACTGCTGATTATTGGGCTCAATAATGACAACCGTGACCCCGGTGTTTCCTTGGATGTTTTGCTCAAATGTTTGGGGGTTACCACAGGCATCAGTCACCTCAGCATTTAAGAGCTGATCACCGTTAACGAAAGTGAGCTCTTCGATCTCTACTGTTGAGCAACTCCCATCATCAACGATAGTGGTGCGCGGCCCATCAGTCTGCGCGGGATCTGTATCGATAGTTATATTCTGACCTGCGGCGCCACAAACATTAAATCGAGCAGGGAACTGAATACCAGGAACATCGTTATTAATGTCATTGAGTAGATTGAGAGGTTCATTGCTATCGGGCACTAGGAGGTCTATTTGAGGAGGAGTACGGTCTACTGTAAGACTGAGCTGACCAGTCATAATTTCTCCGCTCACATCGGTAGCGGTGAGCTCTAAGTCACATTCTCCATCGGAGAGGGTGATGGAAGAGAATGTGATCAAGGCTGACTGTCCAAGGTTGACTGAGACTCCAGTTTGTTGGTCCACCAAGACTCTTTGATCGCTATCAGCTTGTTGGCAATAGGAGCTTACTTGAGGCAAGCTACTCTCAGAGAGACCCTCTGCATCTACTACCAACTGAAGCTGGAAACCTTCCGCAGATGAGCGGTCTTTGACCAAGCGGTTCAGGCAATCTGCGACCCCCTCTAAGGGTCTAGTCGTTAAGGCTGGTGTGACCGCGTAAGTCGTTAATCTTAGCAGCTGACCTGATCGAGACATTGAGGTCGGCTGAATCGTTACATCGAGTGGTAACTCAGCGACCGGCGCGGTGATCGTTACCTCTCCTTGACCGAGCATGTCTAAAGTAATGGGGCCATAGGTCACACTCTCAGTGTTCGCGATGCTTACTTCAATACTGATCGTCTCTTCAGCTGAGCCGCTGAGAGAGAGAGGGAGCTGTATCCCTTCGAGCTCGGCGTCAATATCATCATTAAAGGTAACGCCACCACCATCTGTCAAGTTCGTAATCCTTAACGGGGCTTGGCACCCCTCGGCGCTGATCGAGAAGTTAAAAGAGCTGCTTGCTCCAGTACAATCAATCACTTGCATGTTGATGACGTTGTCACCAGGTAGGAAATTAAACTCTGGGGTGCGCACAACCCCTTGATCAAAGGTGGCCGCGCAGACAGGAGTTCCGCCATTAAGGCTAAAACAGACTCGCTCAGCGCTCTCGTCGCTCAGTGAGAATTCGACAGATGATTGAATGCAATCATTGAGGTCACTGTTCTCATCATTGGCGAGAGTGAGAATACCATTGGCTGGTGAGAGCGGCCCCACGACCGGTACCTCATTATCAATCAAGATTTCGATCGGCTCACTAGGGATCACCGAGACTTCAACAGTACCGCTGGTTCCGCTGATTTCTAGTGTATAACGACCATCCGCTAACTGCTGGTTATCGAGGTTAAGGGAGGCATTATAAAACCCATCTTCGGCTTCTTCTAGTTGACCAAAGCGCGCGGCTTGTCCTGCTTCATTGTAGAGAGTGAAGGAGAGTTGAGTGTCCTCTTCTGAGAATTGACTCCCTTGACCACCAATGAAGAGTGTATTTGAAAAGCAGGCGTAAGTTCTCCCATTCCCTGTGGGAACAACCGTGGGATCAAGAACTTCAAAGATTGGTTCATCAGTGATGACTCTAAACAGTGAGGTCGCGAGTATGGGCTCATTTTGTCCTGTCATCGCAACAGGCCGGCAAGAGTAACGGTCAGCTCGAGGGAAGGTGACTCGAAGTAACCCCTGTGAGACACCGGGTTCATCTTCTACAGGAGAGAGCTCACTCTTCAATATTGAAGAGATGCTGAGTACCTCAGGAGCTCCGCCTGTACCTCGCGCGCAACGGATCTCAATGGGATAGTCTTCGCTCTCTCTAGAGTCTTCGACGCTGACTGTGAGGTCGGTCTGTAGACCCTCTGCCTCTAAGTCGAGATCAGTGTTGATTAAGCTCAAATTAGCAGGCTCAACAATGGAGAGGCGTGGCGTAACACCATCAAAGCAGAAACTATAACTGGGACTACTATGAGTGCCTCCGCACAAGTCAACGCTGCTCAAAGTGAGCTGACGGCCACAGATATAATCTCCTTCTAAGAGAACCGAAAAACGTCCATCTTCACCGATCGTGACTTCAGCAGGCGCTCCCACTAATTCAGGGATAATCTCTAGGTTAACAACGGCGTTTGGAGGAAGGTCAGAGGTGAAGCCGTTGACTCTCCATTGAACGATAGGCTCACCCGCATCATTGAAGCTATTAATCGCTTCCTCAAGTCCTCGACGATTAACGCCGATCTCATTGAAACTGTCGATGTTCAGCTCGGGGTCGGTGAGGTCGACATCTAAAACATAGGTCGGCGCTTCTGCAGAGAGTCCATTCTCACTTTGAGCTCTAGCGCTCACTGTGTTCTCTCCTCCATTTAGAGTGACTACAAAAGTCGCCGTTCCATCAACGTTGTCGACAGGGGGGTAAGTCTGACCATTAACGGTCCAGACAACCTGCTCACAGTCGGTCTCTGCGCTGAGTTCAGCTTGTAACCCTTCTCGATCCGGGATTACATCAGCGGTTGCGCCAATATCGCAGCCCTCCATAGGGCTAGGGCTGAGCGTAAGCTCGCAGGCGCTAGCATTGACCTCAACTTCAATGATGGACTCCAATAGTCCGTTGGGTCCGGTAGCGATAGCTCGGAGCTGATGAGTACCTGAGAGAGGAAGGGTGACACTCTCAAAGCTCGCTACTCCTCCCTCAACTTGAGCTCGTGATGGAGAGGCTCCGTTGACTTCAACCTGAACTTGTTCACCGATCGTAACGAGTTGACCTTGAACCTCGACTTCCACTGCGATTTGTACACCATTAGTGAGGTCAGAATCTAAGTCATCGTTGGCTCTAATCACCGCTCCATTGACCGGTGAAAGGAACTCTAAAGAGCTCTCAGAGACACCGCAGAGTGGACTATCGATATCGATCTCTACTTCGAGGTTAAGGGTTGCATTCGCTCGCTCGGCTGCACCATTCAACAAGAGAGCGCTCAGCTCATAACTCCCTGTGGGCAGGGGGAGATTATCAAAAATAACCCGCCCTCCTTCGGTAAGCGTACGTCGTTGGGGGCTGAAGCTCTCAGGGGAGACTCGGAGTTCAATAATGAGATCATCACGCTCGTCCTCAGGGACTAGAGCGCTTAAACTGACCGCGATGTCGATCTCTTCTAGAGTCGAACGATTGAGGTCGTCTCCACAGCCTAAGGTTGCCCCTTCTTCGGGGAGTACAAAGGAGAGTTCGTATATTTCAGGGGAGAGTGGCTCATCATCACAGCTAATTATGCCTAGGATGAGAACAGGGAAGAGCCACCGTCTTAGGAGGTGACGAGGTATGTTGGTATTCATGACTCACCTTACTTTGTAAATCATTGGGAGGATAATTATGAGAAGGATTATGATCGTTGTATCTTTGATCTTACATACCTGAGATCGCTCAGCGTGTAAGGTTTTCAAAGCAGATGAGCTTTGCTGTGTGTAGTTCATTGAGAAATTCATTAAGATCTTTTCGAGCGATTTGATCAGATGTCTCAAACTGTTTCATGACTGCAGATAAAATATCGTCAAATGTATACTGAGACTTGAGGACCATGGACCAAATAAAAGTCCCGACTTCATTGAGCTGGCGAATCTCATCATGAGTAGTATCGAGAATCAGCGCTTGAGCAGAGATGACTCGTGACACAACAAAGTGACTTGGTTTTATGAGCGCGTTATCAACAGTGTCGCTCATCGCATTGGGGGGAGATGTCATAAGTGCTCCACTGGAGTGAAAAATAATATTACTCATCTACGAACTATTGATAGTCTAAGTAATATCAATTGCAAGTCTATCGGTGCAAAGTGCTAAAGTTCACTCAATGCTTATATGCCTAGACTCATAATCGCGTTAGAGGTGTGATTGAAAGATATATATTTAAAGACCATAGGCAAGTGGAGTCGCTCTCACAGAGCGGAGAGCAATGGGGTTCTCCGTAAACACTTAAACCAAGGTTTGATTTACCTATTGGCTTGCTTGATCAGCGTAGGGAGTATCTTCTACTCATCTTCAACTGAAGCGGCTCTCCTCGCTCTCCCTTCAGGTGAGTCAGAGTCTCTTATTTGGGAGCGGGCTCTCATCGTTTATGACAGACTTTCAGAGCAACAAACGGTGATCGGTGAGGTCGCGATTACCGGTTCTCCAAGCCACTTCGCTATCTTGATCGCCACGCCACAGCTAGCGGTTATTGACTATACCACGACTAGGATCTGGCGAAAGCTAAAGCCTTATATCCAACAGAAAACTACTCAGGTTCGTCGACTTCAGTTCACCCCTTACTCTGCGATTTGGCAACTATTTAAACCCACTGTAATAAAGAGCTCCGGAATACAGCAAAAGATTGATGTCTTGAAATCGACTGATACTCAGATACACACCAAAGAACGCGCGCTTCATGAGTGGTTAATCAGACGAGGTTTGTCACTCACCCCTGAGCAAGCGTTGAGTATCAAGAAAGTGTATCGGGACGGACTCACCCTAACGACGCTACATGTAAAACCTCGGAGACGACGTGATGATGTTATCATAGAACAAACTTGGACCTCTACGTGGGTGTTCACTCACGAAGTTCGAGATCCCCATTACCTCTATCTCGCGCCAACATCGCTTGCTTTAAACGCTGATCAGTCAGCGGGTCATGATCATAGGGGGAATGATGAAGAGCGAAGAGCGAGGCTGAAACTCTCTTTTATCTCTGATCAAGCGCTCATCCACCAAGTCGATAGCTCGTTAAGTTCTCCTCAGCATAGGATCAACACAAAGAGAGCAACTGGCCCTCTTCAAGGGGTGATGAAGATCTTGAGTCGCTTAGAGATCAGTGAGCTCAATTACGCTCTAAGTACTGAGAACTGGTCATTTAACCGCCGGGGTATACTCACCTCTTTTGAGCTTGAGTCTCCTCATGGGATTCAGAAGATTCGGGGTGAAGAGGTTGAGTCGAGAGAGATAAAGCCGCTAGAAACTCTAGTCAAAGAGCGCTTATATGTACTCTCGATCCCCATAGAGTTGGCTCTTCTCTTTTTTTATGCCATCTACAGGGGCTTTAAACGACGTGGCCGCTTTCGATTATAAGAGATCTGAGCATGACATGACTGACTTTTCAGAGAAAGAAGTCACTCCCGTTATCGAGCTCATCCTTAGAGACGTCAGATTTTTGAGTCTGCTTAAGGGTTCTCAGCAGAGAGGCTACACCGACGCAGTTGAGAATAAAGTCTCTTGTGCGGTTATAGTCGAGGGTAGATAAACGGTTGTAGAGGGCGAGTCGACCCAAATAGATCATCTCAAGGAGTACTGGCGTAGCATTAGACTTCGCAGACTTTGATCTAGACTTACGCTTTGGCTCGACGAGTCCTACCGGTATAGAGGACCTCTCCCCAAATGAGAAGTGACGATCGACGAGATCCGGCTCTGCTGATTGTTCTTTTGCGGAGAGCCCAACGAAATCTTCTAAAGGTCGTTCACTGCTCACTTTCAGCGTAACAGTCCCGACGCTTCCACCATCTAAATCAGCAGAGTTGAGCATTAATGAAGCGCTCGAATCATACTCAAGCTCTTGATCTTCATCACCACTGATAAAGCGATCATTCGCGAGATCTTCTCCTAGTTCAGAGATGAACTCATTGGGAGAGAGGAGGGCACGCTTGAGGAGGTCATAAGAGTCTCCTTGAGCGAGGGAAACGTGGCAAGTTCTCGTGTCTTCACCTTGGAGCTTGACGGTGAGCTCTTCTTCAGTCATCAGCTCATCTTCATCTTCATCGAGATCTTCATTTGTCCCTCGAGCATAGCCTACCAACAATGAGTCAGCTTGCTCTAAGGTATTGACCTCTCCCTTCAGAGTTATACTGACCGTCTCACCTGCTTTAATGACTTGTCCCTCTTCAAGACCCGTAAGGCTGATCCCGTCATCGAGATCAATGTCTTCTTCTTCAAAGTCAAGGGCCACTATTTCGCAGATTGTAATGGACTCTTTCGAACTGTTAGTGAGCTCGATTGAGGTGTGCTCAGGTGATTCGAGTACATCTACATATTGGGGAGAAGACTGTAATGGCTTTCCAAGGTTCGGATTGTCACTAAAGAGCGCGGCGGGTATCGCTACGCCGTTCCTCTCGTCGACCGCTAGCTTCATCGAGGTCTTAAAAGGGATTCGAAGCTGTGGCTCTATAGTTACATCAAGAGCGGGAATATGACGATCGATGTAGCAACACAACTCTGGTGGACGTTTACTGTCGCTTGGATAATGCACTCTGACCATCGCCCAAAGTTTACGAGATACGCTGCGGACAAGTTGTAAATTAAGGAATGAGTGTTGTCCAGAGGTCCCCTCAATTGCGGCGGGTTTGAAAGAGAATGTCGCCCAAGGGAAGAGCTTCTTCTGTTGCTTTTGAATCACTCCTGACATCATCCTGTAGATTACGCGGGTGTGATGACTCTCATCAGAGAGCCTATCTTTAAGGGTCTCTGCTTCCCAATTTTCTCTCGCCTCGGACCCCTCGTAGACATCAACGAGATAGTGTTGACCTTGAGTAAAGATCTGCTCTGGATACTGCTCAAGACTCTTTTTTAAGCACTCACCGATGAGGTTGAGCTCTTCTTGAGTCACTGAAGTGGCTGATCCTGTCAGGCGTGAAGTGTTCATGTAGATATCTCCTTGGGATTTAACCATAGGCTCTCTATCGTGGAGAGGCCTAAAAAGAGATCAACATCCAAGGAGAAGCGCAGGCAAGAATTTCGAGAAAAGAGAGCGTTTAATGCCCCCAGCAGGACTCGAACCTGCGACCCCCACTTTAGGAAAGTGGTGCTCTATCCAGCTGAGCTATGGAGGCGACGCGATAGGTGTTCTATCACAACTAACTTAGGGGTTCAAGTATCAAGGAATCATTGAAATAACATGCTGAGAGGGCGCTGAAGATGAGCGTCTTAGTATTGTAACAGCGAGTGGACAGGGATCTCTCCCAATCGACTTGATCCTTGAAGAGCTAAGAGCTCTATGACAACGAGACAGCCGGCGACCTCTGATCCCGCTCTCTGAATGAGTTCAGCGCAAGCAGCAGCGGTTCCTCCAGTCGCTAGCAGATCATCTACGATGAGCGCTCTCGAATCTGTGGGGAGGTCATCTCGATGTAAACTGAGAGAGTCTGATCCATATTCGAGTTGATAGCTCACCGTGTGAACTTCACGGGGGAGCTTCCCTGGTTTACGGGCGGGTAAGAAGGGGAGTCCAAGCTCTTGAGCGAGAGGAACACCAAAGATAAAGCCTCTAGATTCTATTCCGATAACATGGGTAGGCTTTAACTCTAGCGCTTTAGTCTTTAGCGCTTGAATACAAGCGTTCATCGCTTCAGGGGAGGCGAGGAGAGGAGTGATATCACGAAATAAAATGCCCTCTTTGGGGAAATTAGGGACGGCTGCTATCAGTTGATCAAATGGGTATTGCATGTGGTGAGATTAGTCCTTTTGCCAATAGGATGAGAGAGAGGTCACGGTCTGAGGATGGGTATTTGAGGGCTGCGCTTTAGATTGAGCAGGAGAGAGCGCTGGTAAATAGAGGAGAGGATCAACGGCTTCACCGCTGATTCGTAGCTCAAAGTGTAGGTGCGGACCTGAACTCTTTCCGCTATTTCCAACGGTCGCTATGGTTTCTCCTGCATTCACAAATCGGCCTTTCTTCACCATGTTCTTTTGATGATGGGCATAACGAGTCTCTAGACCTCCAGAATGCTTGATATAGATCACCCATCCATAACCTCCCTGACTATATTCACTGCGAATGACTTCACCGCTGAGCGCTGCTCTGACCTCGGTGCCCATAGAAGCGCTGATGTCTAAGCCTTTGTGTGGTCGACCATTGCGTAAGCCGAAAGGGCTACTCAATCCTGTATTTTTATGGAGATTGGGGATGATCGGCCATTGAAACTTCTTTATCACTGATATGGGAGCGCCATGGAGGAGGCGAAAGCCCGGAAGTTCGCTCAGTCGATCTTCATTTGTCTCTAAAGGGTTCTGTTCTTGCTGGAGATCGATCAGGCGATCTGGGCTCGATCTTCTATTGAGCTGAGGAATAAATAACCTCTGCCCGACTAAGATTCGACTAGGGTCATTGAGGCCATTAATCTCTACGATATCTGAAATGGGTACTCGGTGTCTCTTTGCTAATTTGGAGACGCTATCTCCAGATAAGATCGTAATCCATTTCCCCAATGGCGGACGTCTTCCAAAATGACCGTTACAGGCGCTCATTAACAAGCACATCGAGAGTAGCCCCCCTCCAATAAAGAGGGGAAAGGCTACGCTTGTAGTTCGCGAAGTAACGATCTTATCTAGATATCTCATCCATAGTTTCCGCCAGGTGACCAACGCATCAAGTGCGAAGGGTAAGGACTGATATAGGGTCGCCTACTATCAACGATTAAAGAGATTAAAGCGATAATCATCTATTGAATTAGTAACGCCGCTCTTCGAGTGAGTGGACGAGGAGGCTGATCCATGATCATAGGTGTGTTCAGGACATAAAAAAAGGGGAGAAGCTGAGCTTCTCCCCTTCGGATCGGGGCGAGAGGATTTGAACCTCCGACCACTTGCACCCCATGCAAGTGCGCTACCAGACTGCGCCACGCCCCGATAACTTCACAATTAAGTAAAGACATGGTCTTAACTTTTACAGGAGTCATTTGTCAACTACTAAATCTCGCAGGTCATAAATCTCTTTCAATATGGACTCTTTGATACTCAAGAGTTGTGCTTGCAAGATTTTGATTTCTTTGCGTTGTTTAGTATTAGTATCTTGGGTTCTAGCGAGGTCACCCTTCGCTCGCGCTAGCTGAGCTTGCGAGTGATGGTAAGCTCTCTGCCAAGACTCTTGGTCTTTCGCATTCACAGGAGGAGCCGATGTACCGGTGAGTCTATCATTCGTGGACATATAGTTAGTTTGAGGCTCTCGTTCTTGGGGAGTGGAGGTAAAGGCGTCACTTTGTGTATCGACCGGTCGGCCCCATTTTTGATTGAGATATGTCGATGAAGAGATCTTTGTACTACCATAAGGAGTGGATATATTACTCGAACGATCTCCTGAGATAGGGAGAGGCGAAGGAGAGGATCGCTTGACAGGGATAGGCTTGAGCTGAGCGGGATTCAAGTGGGCGGGGAGCGCTTCTTGATCCTCTGCTTGTTGATAATGACGAGCTACAGGAGCCAACGAAGGTGTATCTACAGAGGTGGGAGAGTATACCTCGATCTGAGGGTTGGTGAAAGCTCTAGTAGGTTTAAAGTCAGTATTAGGTACCGATTGTGTGATGGGGGCTGACGGTCTCTGATGATCAGCGATCTCTACTTGAGAATGGTCCTCGGCTCTGAAATGAGTCGCGGTCGATCCTTCTAGCCAGTCTGAGCTCGAGGGCTTGTTGCTTCGAAGAGCTTTGCTTGATGTCTCTTCCATCGTCGCTCCGTCTCTTTGCACCTGTTGCTGATTGACGGCAGGTGTTGAACGACTGAAACTCTTCTCTAGCTGGACAATAGAGGGGGCGAGTTGGTCTACTTTGTCATCAGCAGACAGATGTGCTTTCGGAGAATGGTTAGTTAAGGAGAGCGATCGAAAGTGATCATGAGGGCTTGGAGATAGATCAAAAGGATCAGCGTCTAGGTCAGCGAAGAGATCCTCGTCTGTTCTGCCGATAACTCTTCGTTTGCCACCGCTCTGCTTCATCACCGCTAAGTGTTCATGACGATTACCCTCTGACTCACTCGCGAAGGGGTCCTCGAGGTGAAGGGAGGACTCCTCATCTCTCTTATCTCATCTCCTTATCTCATCTCCCTTATGCTCATCTCCCTTATGCTCATCTCCCTTATGCTCATCTCCCTTATGCTCATCTCCCTTATGCTCTATGTCCTGATGAATAAGATTTGATGCTGATGGTTTAATTATCTCTTCTTGAGCGAAATTCTCTGGAGGGGGAGCCGAGATGGGTTGATTGGGCGGTGCGGTCACTGAGCGTTGGTTGACGGAGGGGGCGAACGAAGAACGATCCCTTGCAGGGCTCGCTGAATCGAGACTTATCTCTTCATCGATGATCGATAATGCTCGCATCGCGCCCGATGAGTTAAGTGGCTCTTTAGACTCAATCTCATCATCTGAGGCTTGATCCGCAGCGTGTGGCCGTGGATTTTTGGAGATCCACCTCTCGAGAGCGCTCCGAGTCCCCGCAAAATCTTGATTATAATTGTGGAAGAGTCGGTGGGCATGCTGGAGGAGATCGAACTCCCAACTCGTGTACAAGCGCCCTCTATCATGTTGTAGGGGCTTGAGGTCCGGAATTTGAGTCTCCCAACGATAAAGCGTGTCAGGAGAGATCCTCAAACTCTCGGTCACTTCGTGTAGACTATATTTTTTCTCACTCATGAAGTGACTCATGTCTCCATCTATTCAAGCTGCTCCAAAAGAGCAAATCGCTGATATCTAAGGAGTCATTTAAGCGTAGTCTAGTGAACTTGGCAAGTAGATCGAGTTATATCGGTCTAAGAAAGCGTATTACTCTTATAGACACAGCTTAAACGTCTGCTTGATTGATTGCTTTCTTGAGAACCGCAGAAGGCTTGAAGGTAAGGACATATCGAGAAGAGATGGTGATCTTTTCATTGTTTTGAGGATTACGTCCCGGGCGTGAACGCTTGTAGCGGATGATGAAGTTACCAAAACCAGAGATCTTCAATCGTCGCTCAGGTTTAAGAGAAGGGTCTACTTCAAAATTCTCAGCGTTATTGTCTAGTTCATCTCGTAATGACCTGATCTCTGACTTAAGAGTCTGGAATACGCATTCAACAAGCTCTGCTGACTGTCGCTTAGTGATTTCTCGATTACCATTCTCCTGTAATTCATGATGAACAACATCAATGATCTGTGCTTTTGTAACAGTTGTCTTACCATTAATTTCGGTGTTCATAGTTCCCCCCAAATTACATTCATTCAGCTCTGCAGCTGAAACGTAAAAATTATAAGATGCTTAAACCTAACGATGGTTAAGTGTAGTGAGAGGTCACGACAAAACTTAACTTTATAGAATTATTGTATGGTTTGTTATCTCTTCAAAAATATGAAAGAAACTTATATGAATCTGAATTCTATTTGTCAAATCGAAAGTTAGATAGAAAACAGATATTGTCTTTAATAGACTTCAAGGAACTTACTTTCTAGATGTCTATTAAGTCGGTTATTAGGCGGAATATAAACGATGAGTCCGTCTATAAATGATTACGTTTTCTTCGTTAAATAGTTACATTTTATAAACGAGTTAACTGTAGAACTCTAAGCAGTAGAGCGGCCACTGATCGGTGATTATTACGACAATAGGCAAATGATCTAAATAAGACTCATGCTTTATTCTCTTGCCTCAGCTCTCTGAAGCATCAGTGCTCTGGTGTATCACTTCTCTCGTAGATCAGTCCCAAAGGGTGCTAGAGAGTACAGAGAGTGAATGAGTTTTGAGCCGCTATAAACAGCGGTTACCAAGAGCGTCTATCTATTAACAGCGCTCTTGGTATCTTTATCATTAAACTTTAAATGATGAGAGACTCTTGTGGGAGACGCCTCACCTCTTTGCCTAATGAGCCACGCTCTTTAGAGTTGGCCTCGGGCAGTCTCCACAACTTGTGCAAAGGCTGCTTGGTCATAGATGGCGAGGTCAGCGAGGACACGGCGATCAAGCTCGATTCCGGCTTTTTTGAGCCCGTTGATGAAGACGCTGTAGTTCATTCCGTAAGGTCGAACTGCAGCATTGATACGGACGATCCATAGTCGGCGAAAAGCTCTTTTGCGCTGCTTACGGTCACGATAAGCGTAGCAAAGTCCACGATGAACTGCCTCTATCGCGCTTCGGAAGAGTTTACTGTGGGCTCCACGATAGCCTTTGGCCATCTTTAGGATTCGATTGTGTCGTCTGCGGGCTTTAAAGCCCCTTTTTGCTCTTGGCATGGGTACTGCTCCTGTGGAGTGACACGCCACATAGCGTTGCTATGTTGTTTTGCGCGCCTCCCTCACTGTGAATGTAAGAGGGTATCAGCTTTATTAGTTATGTGTAGGTGGCTGATGGGCTGGCTGTAAGGTTTAGCCGTAAGGTAGTAAGCGCTTTACGAGTTGCGCATCACCGGTCTCGAGGAATTCGCTACCACGAAGCTGTCGCTTACGCTTTTGCGCTTTCTTGGTGAGGATGTGTCGCTTGTTCGCATGGAAGAACTTCACTTTACCTTTTTTTGTGACCTTGAAGCGTTTACGCGCTCCACGATTCGTCTTCATCTTTGGCATAATCGTGTCTCCTCACTCAAGGTCTCGCAGATGGAGACTTGAGAGGATGTGGTTGGTGAAGATGGGGAGTGACCCCATACAGAGAGAATGTTCTTAATCCGCTTCTAACTGTATGTCAACCTTATCTTAGAGTGCTTTCCTCAAGTTTTAGAGCCTCTCATTACTCAATAAATAGCTTCGGTAAGGATCATCTTGAGCGCTTAAAAACAGGGTGAACTTATGCTAAACCAACCTGTGAAATTAACTCTGAGCGATCAGTAGTCGCTAGTAGATCGAAAAGTAGCTCGACTCATCAGAGAGTAAGTTATGGTTTTGAACCGGTATGTAGTCGTTACATCGAAGAGGTTCTCTTAGATTCTCTAGTGATGTTACGACAGTCTACCAAGTAGGCACGGGCGGGATCGAACCGCCGACCCCTTCCACGTCAAGGAAGTGCTCTCCCACTGAGCTACGCGCCTTTAGGTCGGCAAGATTCATAAACCAAACCCAATGCTGACGTCAAGAACTTTTTATGTACTCATTGATTTCATCGGTCGCTAGATGGCGTTTTTTAAGGTGACTCTAGGGTCTCATCAAGCTAGATCTGCTCGTGTAAAAAGGTTGTGTACTCCCCATGAACCATCTATGTTCTCTTCATTTAAACGTAAATAAACTCTCATGTGAATAGTACAAACGACGACTCGCTGTCTCATTGTATAATAAATATGAAGTGTTGCCTGCCTCAGCGCTCGCCCTCTTAAGCTGAGAGCCTTGGAGAGAACCAAAACTGTATGGTTGATCACGCCGAAGAGTCCTCAAATCCCGTTACCTTCCCTCAACTCCCTCTCTCTGATGAGCTCCTTACTGCTCTGGCAACAATGAACTACACAGAGGCGACCCCGGTACAAGCGGGGGCAATCCCGGCTGCGATTGAGGGCAGAGATCTCATGGTTCAGTCACAAACAGGTACAGGTAAGACGGCTGCCTTTACGATCCCGATGATTGAGAGGCTTAAAGGTGAGGGGAACATCTCAGCCATCGCTCTCGCGCCGACACGAGAGTTGGCTAGACAGGTTATGGAAGAGGCAAAGCGACTCTCAGCTCACTCTCCATCATTTACCGTCACTTGCATTTATGGTGGCGTCTCTTTTGACGATCAAGTTGAGGTGATTAAGCAAAAGCCTACTTTGATCGTTGGGACTCCCGGGAGAGTAATCGATCATCTTCGTCGTGGAACACTCAAGCTCGACCATGTTCGATGCTTTGTTCTCGACGAGGCTGATGAGATGTTAAGCATGGGCTTTGCTGAGGAACTTGAGCAAATATTAAGGTATCTTCCTACAGAGCGACAAACTCTTTTCTTCTCAGCGACCTTTCCGGCCTCGGTAAAACGATATGCAAAGAAGACGCTTAAAGACCCATTGTCACTTTCTTTTCTCACTGAAACCTCAAGCGCCGATGACCTTGATCATTATTACATGCTTCTTCCTGGGGTCGCTCGAGGGACTCATCTGAAGAATCTGCTGAGAGAGTTAAATCCAGAGAGCGCGATCATCTTCACTAACACTCGTCGAGATGCTGATCGTACCGCTCAAATGTTAACTCGGGCAGGATTGGATGCTGATCGGTTGAGCGGCGATATGGATCAAAAAGAGCGCGATCGAGTGATGACTAAAATGAAAGCGAAACAGATTCGTTTTCTAGTAGCGACGGATGTGGCTGCTCGAGGCATCGACATCACTCAGTTGAGCCATGTCATTCATTACCAACTCCCTGATAACCCTGAGGTGTATATCCACCGAAGTGGTAGAACAGGGAGAGCAGGAGCAAAAGGAGAGGTGTACAGTCTCGCAAGTTCACAAGATCTCGGTGTGATCTATGCTCTCAAGCGATTTCATAATCTAGTGCTCACTGAGCGACCACTCCCTAAGGCGCAAGCGAAGTCTACTAAGTCGGCAAGCCCAAGCTCAAGCCCAAGCTCAAGCTCAAGCTCAAGCCAAGCTCAAGCTCAAGCTCAAGCTCAAGCTCAAGCTCAAGCTCAAGCTCAAGCCCAAGCTCTCGAAGAAACAAAGTCTTACCTACCTCTGAGCACAGTCAAACTAAAGAGTTGACGGTTGAAAACTCTGCATCAAGAAGTAGTCGTCGAGCGAAGCCCGATGCTAAGGTCAGCGCTCTCATCTCAAGTGATCGACCTAAGAGAGGAGGATCTTCTACACAGACTCCTCCTCAATCCACTGACAAAAGAAGCCGGTCAAGAGAACCAAAGCCTGAAGTTCAGCTCTCTGTGACTCCGAAGAGCGCTCTCCCCACAGAACGACAAGGGGCCGGCGAAAGACAGCGAGATGAGATAAAATATATCCTAGACATCATCTCTCGCTTTGGATCATCACAGAGTGAGGATCGGTCGAATCTCTTAAAGACGATTCAAGAGCTTGATCAGGTAAAGTTGAGTCAACTCTGTGATCAGCTCTCTTCATCGACTAGATATACTTCTTTTGTGAGTGAACTCCTTCAGGCTTGGGTAGGGGGATCTAAGAGCTCATCTGATAAGGTTAAACCTAAGGTTCAACACGCTAAGAGACCTCTAGCAAGTCAAGATGTCAGCGCCTCTAAAGATGAGAGCAAGGGAGATGGCCGGTCAGATCTCACTGACAATGCAGATCACTCCTCATGGCTTAGACTTAATATTGGTTGGGTAGATATCGAAGGAGGCTTCTCTGCGGTCAGAGAAAAGATTGCCGAGCTCGGTGGCTTGTTGCCAGAAGACATCACTCAGTTGAAGGTGAAAGAACGTTATTCACTACTCATCGTCGATGAGAGTTTTGAGTCTGACTTAATGATGGCTATTAATGGAGAGCAGCTAGAGGGGAGAGCCTTGAGAATAGGGCGAGCTCCTGCGAGAAGGTCGAGGAAGCCTAGGCGTAAGTGAGCACCTTTACAAATAGACTTACTCGTTTATGGTGTACGAGCAAGACTCCAAGACATGGGATGAATAAAATAATATGAACGCTAAGCAAAGTGCACAAATGAATCATTTCAGAGCGGTAACTGCTCACTCTTCATTCATTAAGTGGGGAGCTCTTCTTGTACTCCCTTTCGCGATTTTTGGGTGTACCCCCCCTGAATTTGAGGCCCCTAAAAAACCACTACCACCTGAACGATCTTATGCAGTTAACTTACCGCCAGTTATAGACTTAGATGGAGAGATTCCACCCCTGAGACACTCCGATCAAACATTCCGAGTAGATGGTTTACTCGTTCAAGCTCATAAGTTTATTGGAGACGACCTCTCGATTACCGGTTTCGTCTCAGAGATCTCTCCTTGTAGCAATAAGGTCGGTGATACTTGCCCTAAGCCTTATCTGTGGATCACTGATAGCATTGGAGAACTTGATGTTAAGTTACGCGTCGCTGATATGAAGCGTCGAAAACTACGTCGTTTTAAAGTCGGTAAAAGATATGTATTTACGGGCAAGTTTACTAAAACTTCTAAATCTGGATATGCTAATAGTCGAGGCGTTTTGCGCCTTGAAAAGTACACTAAAGCCAAATGACTTCTTATATGATTGATCAGCTTGTTCCAGTCATCCATCATTTCTTCTTGAAAGATAGTCGACTAGCCACATGCCTTCATTTGGATATTCAAGATCTATCCCCTACCCGCTCGAGTTTTGCTCGAAATGATATCGGAGGTTTTACGAATATGAGAAAGAGCCGAAAGCTCGCTGTTTCTCTTACAGGTTTATCGCTCTCACTGATACTGATGAGCGCTACCACGGGGTGTGGTGATCCTGTTAAGGAGCTGAGCACTTCAAAGCCTCAAGCGAGTCATGCCGAGCAAACAACGAGAGCTGCGACCTCTCTCAACTCTGACGGTAAATCGGCAAGCGCAACGACTTTAACTCCTAGTCCTCCACCGGTTAAAGCTAAGCCCGTGATCCCTCCACATCAACGTATACTCATCGTTGAAGAGGGGAAGGAACGGTATATCAGCGAGAGTGATGCCAAGACTCAAGGGTATGATATTATTGATCTTAGGGATCAATGGACACCCTATATTTTCACCACGAAGGCTAACTCAGAGGGGGAAGAGTTAGAGCATTCCTATCGGGAGATCTTTGTTAATTTGGCCAATGATGTTGGTGATAACGGTGGACAGCCTATCGGTAAGGATGAGTTCAATTTTTTGGAGGTCTTTGGTATCCCTCCTAGTTTTGGGGTCATTTGGGAGCGGGTTAATCGCGAAGTCAATGAGCCCTGCTATCGGGAAATCGAATACGATAAGATCAAAGCAGCAGTCTCTATTCGCTTTGGAAATCGTTCACGCCAAAAGAAATATCGTAAAAAAGTGAAGCGGGCAGAGCGAGTCGTTGAGAGAGCGATGAATAAGTATGTCGTCGATTCTTACGAAGATCTTTTGAAGGTCGCGCCCAAATATAAGTCCGAGGTGAAAGAGCTCAATAAGTATCAGACTCAAATCGAAGCGATTCGGAATATCGAAAAACGCTTAGACTGTGATCTTCATACCCATCCACGATATCGGCATAAAGAGGGTAGACTCGATCAAGGGTTACGCCTAGCTATTCGACGCTTTCAAAGGAAGCACAAGCTCTATGAATACGCTAATCTAAAATCCGATACGATCGACGCGCTCGCTACGCCTACTCATGTCTCTAACTATTTGTCATTTAGGCGAGCGGTGATGGAACGGGTGATAGAAGTCGCGGGGATCCTAGAAGATGGGACAGTGAATAGAAAAGGGACCCTCAAGACCTACCTTGGTAATGATGGTCAGAGACATGAGGTTCGTAATCTAGTTCAAGAGTTTACTGACGCAACTCTCAGTCAACTCAACTTAGACGATGGATTTAAAGTTCGTGACTTTTTCCAGAAACATAAAAAAGATGATTTTAAGTGGATGAGAGTCGGTGTTCGTTTTCCCCCAAAACCAGAATATTACTCTCCTCACATGGAGCTGAGCGTGATCGTGGACCGAGGTGATATTTGGTATGATCCACCTTTCAATGCTAAGGGGAAGAAGATTAAGCAGCGGAGGCGACGACTCCCTAAATTTAAGCTCTATACTACGTACAAAGATGAGAGGATTCAGCTGATCCATTGGCCAACTACGATTGGCGGATGGAGAACTGAGATCGCTCAAAATGGACACGTCTATTACAAGTACAAAAACTCGGATGTAGGCTCAAGAGTGATCCGTAATGTAATCTCAGGTCCGGTATGGGTGCCTCCTAAGTCTACACCGCTTAAAAGCCTCGCCAAGCGACGTTACATCAACGGTAGGGCTCAAAATGTAGTGAACTATGAAGAGATGGGGCCTGGATATCTATCCGCTTATGGCCTTGTCGCTGGGTACTTTGTGATCCCTGGTCGTAATGGACGAAGGGATCATGACAAGGGGATCAGAGCACATGGTTCATCAGACTTTATGTCGATTTTAAGCCCAGAGCGTTTCTCTCATGGGTGTCATCGACTCAAGAATGATCACGCGGTAAGGCTTTACAGCTTTATGCTACAGCACCGAAATCATATCATTCATGGTGATCAGAAAATTAGGCATGAGCGTGAGTTCTTACATCGGGACGAGGTCTTTCAAGTGCGGGTGCTTACCCGTGGCTATAAGTATGAACTTCAACCGCCGATATCGGTTGAGGTCCTCGAAGGTAGAGTCCTCGGTAAAGTCAAAAAGCCAATTGTAGACTACGTAGAAGATCCTAATCATGAATATCCAGACGGTAACCCAGATGATTCTCCGGTCCCTGAAGAGCTGCAAGAGAAGGAAGAGTCTGAAGGAGGTGAAGCGGGAGTGAATGGTGAATCTAAGGGTGCTTCAACAGGAAATCCCACAGGGGATTCCACAGGGGGTTCCAAAGGAAAGCCCACAGAGAAGCCCACAGAGAAGCCCACAGAGAAGCCCACAGAGAAGCCCACAGAGAAGCCCACAGAGAAGCCTACAGAGCAGGGTTAATGATCATATAGGAAATGAAGCATAAAATAATGATACAGCGATTGAATGTACTGAGTAATAGAGTCAGTCAAGGGGTGATAAGCCTCTTCTCGATGGGACTTAAGAGCGTTAGATGTCTCTCTTCAAGTCAACATGTCAAGACGCTACTTATAATGAGTCTCTTCCTCGTTTTGAGCGTCGTACACATTGAGTGGAAACATAACAGTAATAACCGAGAGCTTATGGTCTCCCCTACATTACAGGGAGCGCTCGCTAAGAAGTCCAAAGGTAAACGCAAGCGAAAGAAAAGTTATGATCGACGTCGTCGTGAAGCAAAACGACTCATAGATGCAGGTCACCCGACAGTAGAATTAAACCTCAAGACTTCTCCTCGAGTGAGAGCGAGTGTTTATCATGGGAAAGAACTTCTAGGCAAAACGCCTCTTCGCTTGGTGTGGCCTAAAGATACGGGTGCACTAGACCTAAAGTTAAAGGCTGGAGGTTATCTTACGGTCAACACTCGGCTCTATACCTATCGCAATGACAGAGCGACAGTGAAGATGTTCAAGATCGATGAGGCTCATAAGTTATTTGGATATAAAAAGAAGGTCGACAGCGCAGAGTCCGAAGATAAAAAAGAGGAATAGAGGAAATAGAAAATAGAAGGAGAGGAGGGACGAGAGAGCACGGGGTGGCGAGAGAGAGTACGGGGTGGCGAGAGAGAGTACGGGGTGGCGAGAGAGAGTACGGGGTGGCGAGAGAGGATAAGAGGCGACAAGAGGTGAGGAGAGAAGACGAGAGATCTGCCCATTCTAGCGGCCTTCACTCTACCTAATCTCTTATTTTCCTTTGCATGTGGCTAAAGGCTCGTTAAGATTTAAGATCTAACATTACGATAGTCGTTTTTTACTTCGAGTAAATTTACACTTGAGCCTGCGTTTTAGGAGTTAAACCTCCTATCACAATGGTTCAAAAATTCCTCTAACCCATCGCTAAAGAAGGTATCCATGTCTTTACGCTTTGTGAGTATTTGTGGGCTGAGTTTCAGCTTACTAGTCGGTTCAGCGAACGCTGCCCCACGTACTTATCCAGACGGGGTCTTTGATGACCTCTTACTCCTATTTGATATCATCACAGCTTACAGCTTTCAGATTGATATCAACAATCAGCAAACCCTCAACAACCGGTTTCCAGGTCGTACACTTGAGGATTTTGATAGAAATAGGAGTGGTGGGTTTGTTTATCAGCTCAATGCTGGGGTTGACCCTCGCGACCTAGCGCTCAATGATGTTAACACTGGTTTGATTCAGTTTAACCATGACATCGTAGATTATGATCAAGACGGAATGATCGGCTTCTTCGAATTAGAGTGCGAGTTCGCTAATCGAGTTGAGGGAGCACCTAAGGTGATCCTCAGCCCTGTGAATCCCAGCACTTATTTTGGGGTCGATGATGCTGATAAAGACTGTGATGGTGATGGACTCACTAACAAAGAGGAGATTGACAATAATCTTAATCCCCTCGATGGCGCTGATGCGAATGGTGACATCGATAATGATGGCTTGAGTAACCTTGATGAGAAACTCTTAGGGACCGATCCATTTAACGAAGATACCGACGGTGATGGTAGGAATGACGGTGAGGAGGTCGGTGATGATGTCGATAACCCTCTCGACGTAGAGCAAGATGGGATTATCGACGCGCTCGATAATGACGATGATAATGATAATATTATCAATACCGAAGACAACTGTCCTCTAGACTCGAACCCCTCTCAAGATGATGTCGATGAAGATGGTCTTGGTGACTCCTGTGATGAAGATTTAGATAACGACGGTACCCTCAATGCGGCAGACAACTGTGTCGACGTCGTCAATGAGGACCAAGGGAATGTCGATGGAGACGCCTTGGGTGATGCTTGTGATTCCGATATCGACAATGATGGGGACCTCAATGATGATGATAACTGTCCTAGTGTCTCCAATGGTTCGCAGCGCGATCTCCCCGATAACGATGGGCTCGGAGATGCATGTGACCCCGATGATGACAATGATGGAGTACTTGACGAAGATGACCTCTGTCCTCAAGCTAGTGACCCCGATCAGAACGATGTTGATGGTGACGGCGAGGGTGATGATTGTGATCTAGATATTGACGGTGATGGCCGTAATAATAACATCGATAATTGTCCTTTCGTAGTGAACCCTCTTCAAGAAGACACAGACAATAATCAGGTCGGTGATGCTTGCCAAGACGACTTAGATGGTGATGGCGTCGATAATAACGACGACAATTGTCCTGATGCCCCTAATCAAAACCAAGAAGATATTGATAGTGATGGAGAGGGTGATGCTTGCGACGATGACATGGACAATGACTTTATCCTCAACTTAAACGACAACTGTGTCTTGGTCAGTAATCAGGATCAGGTTGATACCGACAGCGATAGAGTCGGGGACGCCTGTGACAATGATGATGATAATGACGGGCTCAACGATGATGTCGATAACTGCCCCATTGACTTTAACCGTGGTCAAGAGGACGGAGATGGAGACGGAGTGGGTGATCTATGTGATGTTGACAGTGACGGGGATGGTGTTAACGATGACGTCGATAATTGCCCTGAAGCAGAAAACGAAAATCAGGAAGATACTGATGAAGACGGTGAAGGTGATGCTTGCGATAACGATGACGATGATGATGGCCGCTTCGATGGAGGAGACAATTGTCCTCTAAACGTTAATATTAACCAAATTGACGTTGACTCTGATGGAATCGGCGATGCGTGTGATCCAGATATTGACGGTGATGGTCTTAACAATGAAGTAGATAACTGTCCCTCTGACATCAACCTCGATCAGAGCGATGTTGACCAAGATGGCGAGGGAGATGTATGCGATAGCGATGAAGACGATGACGGAGTTGTCGGTAATCTCGACAATTGTCCGAGCGTCTCTAATCCCGACCAAGTAGACACTGACAGTGACGGAACGGGTGACGCTTGTGATGATGACAACGATAACGATCGCGTCCTCGATGACCAAGATAACTGTCCTAATGTAACGAACGTGAGCCAGAGTGATATCGATACTGATGGTCTAGGCGACGCTTGTGACGCCGATGATGACAACGACGGTACGCCTGATGATCAAGACAATTGCCCCCTAAACGCTAATCCTGGGCAGTCAAATATCGACAATGATCCTAATGGGGACGCTTGCGATCTAGATGATGATAACGATGGCTTCCTCGACGTGAATGACAATTGCCAATTCACCGCTAACCTTAATCAGCTAGATACAGATGGAAATGGAGTCGGCGACGCCTGCGAGAATGACCAAGACGGAGATGGTTTCTCCGATGATGCTGGAGAAGACAATTGTCCAGATATCCCTAACCCAGATCAAGCAGACCTTGATGACGACAATATTGGTGATGCTTGTGACCCCGATATTGATGGTGATGGAGTCGCGAATGATGTCGATTTATGTGTGTATATCTTCAGCCCAGATAATTTGAACAGTGATGGAGACGCCTTTGGCGATAGCTGTGATGATGATGATGATAACGACGGGGTCCTCGATGAAGATGATAACTGCCAAGTTGTGAGCAATGCCGCTCAGCTTGACGCCGATGAAGACTCGATCGGCGATAGCTGTGACGACGATGACGATAACGATGGTGTCGCTGATGACCAAGACAACTGCCCAGGGATCGCTAACCCTAATAATGTGGACTCTGATGGCGATGGTGTAGGTGACGCTTGTGACGCGGACAGTGATAATGATGGCGTTAATAACACCAATGATAACTGTCCTGAAGTCGACAATGCCAATCAAGCCGATGTAGATGGTGATGGCATCGGTGATGCTTGTGATGCCAACGCTGATGATGACGGGGATAACATTGATGATGGAGTAGACAATTGTCTTGCTGTCGCTAACCCAGACCAGACTGATACCGATGCAGACGGCATCGGAGACGCCTGTGATAACGACTCTGATAACGATACGATCATTGATGCCGAAGATAACTGTCCTAACGCTTCAAACGTCGCTCAGACTGACACCGATGGCGATGGGCTCGGAGACACATGTGATCCCGACGACGATAATGATGGAGTGATTGACGAGGATGACGCTTGTGAAGGTGTCGCTGATTCAGACGCAGGTGATGCTGATAACGATGGCATCCTTGATCCTTGCGATGATGATGATGACAATGACGGTGTTGAGGACGGGGCGGATAATTGCCCTCTCGACGCTAATCCGAACCAAGTTGACACGAATCAAAATGACATCGGTGATGCTTGCGAGTCAGACGATGATGATGACGGGGACGGTGTGGATGATGGGATCGATAATTGCCTTGGTGTCTTCAACGCTGATCAGACCGACACCGATAATGATAACGTCGGAGATGCTTGTGATGACGACGATGATGGAGATGGTATCCCCGATATTGATGACCCATGTGGCCTAGTGGCGAATGCAGGCGGCGGTGACGCTGATAATGACGGAATCCCCGATGCCTGTGATGAAGACTCTGATAACGATGGGGTCGCTAATGATGATGACAACTGCCTCACAGTCTCTAACCCAACTCAGGTTGACTCGGACAATGATGGATTCGGTGATGCCTGTGATGATGACGATGATGGCGACGGGGTTGTTGACGCCGATGACAACTGTCCACAAGCGGCGAACGCCATTCAAGATGTGGGGGCCTGCGCGAACGGTGAAGATGATGATGGCGACAATGTAGATAATGGGGTCGATAATTGCCCTGGAGTGGCTAATGCAGATCAGGCGGACGTAGATAATGATGGCTTTGGTGACGTCTGTGACGCAGATAGCGATAATGATGGGGTCGCTGACCTCAGCGATAATTGTCCTGCGCTCGCCAACGCTGATCAAACCGATACCGATGATGATGGCATAGGTAATGTCTGTGACGATGATGATGATGGTGACGGTGTCCCCGATGACAACGACGCTTGCGCTCTCGTCGCCGATGCTGGCGCACCTGATAATGATAATGATGGCCTCTCCGATCCTTGTGATCCCGATGATGATAATGACGGAGTGCTAGATGAAGATGATAATTGTCCAAATGTAGCCAATCCTGACCAAGCGGCGGGAGAGGACGGAGTCGGCGCAGCGTGTCTCGCGGGAGAAGATACCGATAATGACAATATCGATGATGGCGTTGATAATTGCCCAGGACTCAATAATCCTGATCAGCTTGACACTGATGGAGACAACATCGGCGACGCTTGTGACAATGATGACGACGGTGATGGACTCAACGATGGCGTCGATAATTGCCCGTTAAACTCTAACAATGATCAACTAGATACTGACGATGATAACATCGGCGACTCCTGTGATGATGATAACGATGGTGATGGCGTACCCGATGATGAAGATGACTGTCCTGGTGTGGCAGATAGCGGGATCGACAGCGATAATGATGGTCAAGATAACGCCTGTGATATCGATGATGATAATGACAATGTTCTCGATGAAAACGACAACTGTCCTGTCGTCGCCAACGCTGACCAAGTTGACATTAACAGCAACGACATTGGTGATGTCTGCGACCCACTGTTCATCGCTGACAGCGATGAGGACGGGCTCCGCGATGGGGAAGAGCTCTCTTGTGGTCTCGATCCAAATGTCGCCAATGACAACACCATTGACTCAGATAATGATGGTATAGGTGACTTTGATGATTGCGCCGGTGGAGGATACGCTTTACCGATCCTAGAGCTGGGTAGTTATAACGCTCCAGACGCGTCAAAGGTAGGGCTGGTGATCCGTCATCTCTGCGATAATGAGAATTTCCAAGCGTCTAACTTCGAGATCTTTATCGACTTCGACAACACAGTGTTGGCGTTCACCAATGGTGACGCGAGAGCTGCAGCGGCGGCGACGAACAGCGGTAAGAGCGTCTTCGTCACTGAGACCGCTGAGAACTCAGGAGTCCTTCGCGTGACCGTGACTAGCTCTAGTCCTGCGCCCATTGAGGCAGGAGATCTAGTGTATATCGATTTAGACCTTACAGCGCAGAGTGGGCAGGTCTCATTTGATGAGGCGCGAACCGGTAGCACTAATGCCTTTATATTCCTCGGCGGCGTTCCTCAGCAGAACAGCGCTTCTGATGAACTCTCTTTTGGTGATGGTCGCGAGGCCGCACCTCACACCCTACCTTAAGTAATAAGAGAGCGTTCAGACTCATAATGATGAAAGAGATCAATATGTACGAGAATAAAAAACAGCGAGTCTTTGCTATTACGCTGCAATGGTCTAACTCTCCGTGGCTGATCTGCGCTCTTGCGCTGAGCCTCTTCGGTTGTCCCGACTCAGTAGAGCCGACGACCTCAGAGAAGGATATGGCATTAGAAGAGGACATGGACCCCTTCACCTTTGACTCCGATCCCGTTGAAGAGGATATGGAGTTGGTCGATATGGAGCCTGTAGAAGCAGATATGGTGTCGGTCGATGAAGACCTCAGCTGTAATGCTTGTCAAGAGGACAGTGACTGTGGAGAGGGCTATCTCTGTGTCGCTTTTGACGAAGATGAACTCGATAAACGCTGTTTCCGACCCTGCGCAGAGGGTGAGGATGATACTGAGCAGTGTGGTGATGACTTCTCCTGTCTCGAGTTGTCGGATGACTTACAGATCTGTGTCGCCGATGAAGGGAGCTGTGAGCTCTGTTATGACCCCGACGGCGATGGATATGGAGCAGGAGGTACCTGTGCCAACGGTGATATTGACTGCAACAATAACGATCGCCAGATTAATCCTGACAGAGATGATGATTGCGATGGCGTTGATAATGACTGTGATGAGGCGATTGACGAAGACTTTGAGGTGATCGACTGTGGTGTAGGTTCCTGCCAAGCGCAGAGCGCTTGTGTTGATGGGGTTGAACAGTCTTGTGTGCCTCCCGAGGTACAGGAGACTGACGCGACCTGTGATGGCGCTGACGATGACTGTGATGGGAGCCTTGACGAAGATTTTGTCCCTTCTATCTGTGGTCTCGGCGTCTGTGAGGCGAGAACGACATGCTTTGAAGGAGCAGAGACGTCATGCGAGGAGGGGGAGCCGACCGCTGATGATGACCTCACTTGTGACGGCCTCGATGAGGACTGTGATGGGAGCGTCGATGAGAGCTACACGGGCTCTTGTGGTGATGGAGCCTGTATACGTAGCGCCGCATGTTCAGAGGGTATTATTTCATGTGAGCCTCGTGAACCAGATCCATTGGAGACCGATAGTCTCTGCGATAACTTTGACGCAGACTGTGATGGAAGCGTTGATGAGGGCTTCTCCACCGACGTAACCTGTGGTGAGGGAGCCTGTAAGGTGACCCAGACTTGTTTAGGAGGCGATCTCGTCTGCGAGCCTCTTGCGCCAGTGGTTAGTGAGGATACAACTTGTGATGGTATCGATGATGACTGTGACGGTGAGATCGATGAAGATTGCCATGTTAACACTCTTCGCGTTGAGCATAACACTGAGTTGTCCACTGATAGCGCTGTCGCGCTCGATATCTTCTATGACCAACTCTACTCTCCAAGCGCTGATCCAGCGTTCTTCCAACCGACTACGATTCAAGTGACGCTCAACTATCCAAGCGGGATGTCTAAGCAGTTGACTATCGCGGGGAGCTCGTTAGTAGACGCAGGAAAGACGATTAATGAGCCCTTTATACAACCGAATAACGCCTATCAAGTCTTCGCATACGGTGATGGGGCAGCGTCGGCTTTCCCTATTCCCGCTTCGGTCGCCGCAGGGAGTCAGCGACCCGCTCGTGATGGGAAGCTATTGACGATGCTCTTCAACATTAATGGGGTCGCGGCTCCTTGGACCTTTAGCTGGGATGTGAGCTTCAGTTACTTCTCACCCGAGCGAGCGATGTCCCAGTTCGCCGCGGTTCTTGATGCAGATGGTAATCCGACTTATGACGATAATGGTGACCCGGTGGAAGAAGAGGTTCGTCGATTCCTTGAGTTTAGCCCTATCGCGCCTGTGAACCCTTAAGAAGGGTCGCTAGCTCGCAGGGAGATGTCTCTATGACAGGTCA
This sequence comes from uncultured bacterium, assembly GCA_943788935.1. GTDB lineage: Bacteria > Myxococcota_A > Bradymonadia > UBA7976 > VGTA01 > CAKZRU01. The sequence continues at coordinate 174,015 of CALSSE010000011.1, forward strand.
CGCTTTACAGATCTCTTAGGTCTGAAAGAGCGAGGCTCTGAGCTGCTATTAAATGAGCTTGGTCTTGTTTAGTCTCGGTAGAGAGTGGCGTGATCATCTCAGACTCTGTATGCTGTTCATGATTGAGTTGTCTTCAACATGAGACAGAGATGATCAGCATAAGTGGATCAATTTAATGACTCATTATAGATGGATAATACGTGGAGAGCATATGAATAATATTGAGACTTTGAGCTTCGCTGAAGAGATTAAGCAAGGGATACCAGAAGCGCTTCCGCTTCAGCCGTTAGAAGAGAACGACGCTGTGAACCACGCGCCGAAGCGACCTCAAGTGCTCCGCCCTCGTGAAGAGCGATTAGCCCTCGCCAACGCTCTCCGCTATTTCCCCGAACACCTTCACTCGACGCTCGCTCCAGAGTTCGCTCAAGAGCTGAGAGCAGAGGGACGGATTTATATGCGTCGCTATCGACCTCAGCATAAGATCTATGCTCGCCCCTTGAGCGAATATCCGGCGCGATGCGCGCAGGCTGCCTCGGTGATGTTGATGATTCAAAATAATCTCGACGACGCGGTTGCTCAACATCCACGAGAGCTGATCACCTATGGTGGGAACGGCACAGTGTTCCAAAATTGGGCTCAGTATCGTCTAGTGATGCGCTATCTCTCCGAGATGACTGAGGAGCAGACACTCGTACTCTACTCAGGGCATCCATTGGGGCTTTTTCCCTCTCATAAAGATGCGCCTAGAGTGGTGGTGACCAATGGGATGGTGATCCCTAATCACTCAGGAAAGAGTGATTATGATCGGATGGCGGCTCTTGGTGTCACCTCTTATGGTCAGATGACAGCGGGGAGCTTTATGTACATCGGTCCCCAAGGAATCGTTCATGGGACGACAATCACCCTCTTAAATGCAGGGCGTATGCACCTCGGCTTGACGCCAGGTGAAGGTTTAGAGGGGTGTCTTTTTGTGACTTCAGGGCTTGGAGGGATGAGCGGTGCTCAGCCCAAAGCTGCGGAGATCACCGGCGCGGTGTCGATCACCGCCGAGATCAATGAGAAGGCGCTCAAGACTCGTCATGATCAAGGATGGCTCAACACTTATAGCGCTGACCTAGACGAGGTCATCGATCTCGCTCAGCGAGCTCAGAGAGATCGACAACCTCTCTCTATTGGTTATCTCGGTAATATCGTCGACTTATGGGAGCATTTGGTAAAGCGCGATGTAAAAGTGGACCTTGGTAGTGATCAGAGCTCTCTACATAACCCATATCTTGGTGGATATTATCCGGTAGGTTTTACTCTTAAAGAGAGTAATGAGATGATGGTGAATGAACCTGAAAGATTTAAGTCAGAGGTACAAGCTACCCTCCGAAGGCATATCGAGGCGATACACACCTTGAGCGCTCAAGGAATGTACTTTTGGGATTATGGGAACGCCTTTCTCTTAGAGGCGAGTCGAGCAGGGGCTGAGCGCTTGATGAAGGAAGATGGTCGGTTTACTTATCCTTCTTATGTTGAAGATATTATGGGGCCTGTCTGCTTTGATCTCGGATTTGGACCCTTTCGCTGGGTCTGTACCTCAGGTGAAGCCGACGACTTAAGAGAGACGGATAAAGTCGCTGCCGAGGTGTTGAGAGCTCAAGCTCAGCAGGCCGCCCCGGAAAATGAGCAACAGATCTTAGATAACCTCCGTTGGATCGAGAGCGCTGAGGAGAATAGGCTTGTGGTCGGTTCTCAGGCGAGAATCCTCTACGCAGACCGCCCCGGACGAATGGCGATGGCGCTGGCTTTTAATGAGGCGATCGCTTCGGGTAGGATTAGCGCTCCTGTGGTCTTAGGTCGTGATCACCACGATGTCTCGGGGACCGACTCTCCGTATCGCGAGACCTCAAATATCTATGATGGCTCACGATTTACTGCTGATATGGCGGTGCATAACTTTGTCGGTGATGCCTTCAGAGGCGCTACGTGGGTCTCTCTCCATAACGGTGGAGGAGTGGGATGGGGTGAAGTTGTGAATGGCGGTTTTGGGCTTTTACTCGATGGGAGTAAAGACGCCGCTCGCCGCGCTCAGCAGATGCTCTGTTGGGATGTCTCTAATGGCGTCGCCCGCAGAGCATGGGCAGGGAATGAGGGCGCTAGATTCGCCGCTGAAGAGGCGATGAAGGCTGAGCCTCGAATGCGCCTCACTCTACCCTATTCGGCCGATGAAGCGCTCTTGTCCAAGAGCTTAGAGAGCTCAGACTGACGACTTAGTAGAAGAGATGCACTTGGAGGGTCGTCTGTCCAAAGCGGTAGTCCAAGGTGTCGATGAGTCGATATTCTGGTCGGAGCTCAACATAGGGGAGGGGGAAGAACTCAACACCCGCTACATATTGCCAGGCTACCGCTATTTCATCGAGTGTTTCGGTGAGCCGCTGAGTCTGTCCACGCTCGACTCTAGCGTTAAAGACTAACCAATCTTTTAAGGCGAAGTTGACACCGAACATCGTGTTTATTTGGTTAAAGCTCTTCTGAGCGATATTCGGGTTATCTCGATAGGTGATCTCAGCAACGGTAGAGAGACCACTATTAGTACCGAGTCCCATGAAGCCATTGAGCATATGAAACTCATCGCTGAGATAGCTCGATACGCCAAACCAAGTATTGATCACCGTGGGGAGGACCGGTTCAGCGGAGGCGCTCTCCTCACCGAAGTCATCTTCACCAAAGTCATCATCACCGAACCCGTCATCACCAAAGTCATCATCACCGAACCCGCCCCCGTCTCCGCCGATGGTAAATTGAGGAAGGAAGGTAAGCCTAGAGACGACTGAATAGCTCGCTAAATTAATCTCTTCATCTACGCCTCGAGCATCAAATACATCTTGAAGATGTGAGCTGCTAAAACCGCCGACTTCTACCCTCATCCACCGCTGTGGCTGATAGCTGAGCTCAGCGCCGATCTCAGTGAAGTTGGGGGGAATAATGGGGAAACGTCTCTTTAAAGCGTCCCCTCTGAGTAATATGGTGTGATCGTCATGTCTAATACCAAAGGTAGGTTGGAACTTACCTACCCGCAAAGTCGGAGCGGTGACGCCGAAGCTATATGACCCCCACCATTCATAAGCGCTCATTCCCGCATAAACTTGCGTGCTGATATCTCCCTCTGATGAATTGGGTCCAGGCAGTACGCTCCCATAGAGGGTGAGCCCTTTTAGAGGGGTGATCGCCAAATAAGGCTGAAGCTGCATGGGGAACCATGTCACATCGGGATAATCTACGTCTCCCGATTCATTATAAGCAGGGCTCCCTAAACGGGCACCTTGAACTCTAAGGTCTAGACCAATAGTGGCGATTTTGGCGATCTGATTGCTCTCTTGATCATGGAGCGCTGAGAGTCCCAAGCTCTTATAGTTGAGGGCGCCGACAGTGTTCATCGAGCTCCACCCTAGCTCTGTTCGACCTCCCCCACCGTTTGGGCTATAGTGGCAACCCACACAAGGAGTACCGGCAGTGAGCGACTGCCTAGGAGTCGCTTGAGCCTCAGGATGAGATAGATAAGTGGAAAGAAACGCGGTCGCGAGTACGCTTAAGCATACGTGTGTAACATCCATCTTCATCTTTTCTCTCGCTCTCGCTCTCGCTCTATTTTACTGAGCCACTCTCCGAGAGCGATACGGGCGAGATGGCTGAATGTATAAGTCTTGCGCTCTCTGCGACGAGTCATTGACTCAGATTGGAGACGCTCAAAGTCATCAGGAGAGATAGTGATCGATAAGCGAATAAAGTCGGACTTATCCTCTCGAGTATCTACCGGTTCTTCTGGTGTTATCTTAGAACGAGAACTTGTTTTTTTAGCTCTACTCTTGGTGACTTGAGGAGCCTCTTGTTCGCTTTGAGATCGCTCTTCTTCGAGGATTGATTGTAGAGATAGACGTTTTTTACTCATGATTGATCACTCCTCACGATTCTCTATGATAGTTAAGATTTCACGGGTTAATAGGGAGATTTCTCGGTAAGCATCAGAGCGCGGTGCATAGCTTTGTATTCCCTCGCCACTCACCGCGGCATCGGAATAGGCGACTCTCAAAGAGAGAGTGGCCTCCGAGACTTGCCCCCAAGATTCCAAAACGGGTCTCAACTCACGAGCCGAAGCCGTCCCTTGTCGAACCCGAGAAGGGACGAGGATCATCTGCTTGCGAGGGTCGAGGTCCATCGCCTCTTGGCAGACATTAACCGCCGCTTGAGCAGCCTCAATGTCCAAAGGTGATGCACCGACTGGAACGAGCATAATATCTGCATATAAAGCCGCTCTGAGTGAAATGGACTCAATCGCCGGGGGCAGGTCAATCACCACGACATCGGCCTCTAGCTCTTGTAGCTCTTTGCGGAGAGCTTTCCCCTCTCCATCTCCGGCGATCGCAACTGCAGAGACAGCTGTGTGTCCATGACTTATCCCTCTCTCTACCCATTGACGAGCGGATTGCTGAGGATCGGCATCGGCGACTATTACGTTCCACTTTGGTCTGAGGTCAGCGATCATGTGAGCGAGGTGTACACTGAGCGTAGTCTTACCGACTCCACCTTTCTGTTGGATCACTGAGATCACAACTTTATGTGAAGGTGGTTTTGTGTGCCGGCGTTTGCTCAGCCCTTTAGCTCTTTTCATCTCGGTATCCCTTCCCTAAGTTTCTAGATCTCTGACTCTATATCTTTAAAAGTAATATTTTAGGCCATAATTTGGGAGAGCCGAGACGGTGACTAATATACGATATAATTCATTAAAGTGAAAGAGAGATGAGGTGTTATTTAGCTTTTGCCTATTCGTATTAAGTATTTCATAAATAATAAATGAATAGTTTGCAGTGAAAACTATACTCCACTCTATTGGACAATATTGTTATAAGCCACATAGTCATTCTAAGATGCTCTGAGTTAAAAGTTGTCCTTCTCCCTTAGAAAGGTAAAGAACATTATGTATCGACCTCTGTCATATAATCATCGGCCCTCTCTGCGATCTCTCTTCAACATGGGGATGCTCACATTGATTGGCCTCTCTTCTCTCTCTCCCAGTCTCTCCGTCGCTAACGCTAAAGAGACGAAGATATGTGTCTATGATCCTTCGGGAGCGAACGGTGACCTCTTTCAGATGATGAAGGAATACAAAGGAGCGGCGATGGATTGGGGAGTCAAGATAACTCTTAAGCCATACACCGATGAGAAGATCGCTTCCGAAGACTTTAAGGCTAAACAGTGTGATGGTGTCTTAATGACGGGCACTAGAGGCCGAGCTCTGAATCGCTTCAGCTCTACCATCGAGGCGATGGGTGCTCTGCCTACCTATCCACTCCTTAAGAGAGTCTTTAAGCCGCTCCTCTCTAAAAAAGGATCAAAGCTACTCAACCCTAAAGGGAGTACTGAGGTGGCGGCGATGTTCCCTGGAGGTGCGGTCTATCTCTTGGTGAGAGACAAGAAGCTAAACTCAGTAGAGGCTCTCGCAGGCAAGCGAATCGCCACCCTTGACTTTGATCAAGCGGCGAAGACTATGGTTTCCCATGTAAAGGCCTCAATGAGCGCTGCCGATGTAAGCACTTTTGCGGGGATGTTCAATAATGGCAGCGTAGATGCCGCTTATGCTCCTGCAGTTGCTTATAAGGCTCTTGAGCTCTACAAAGGGGTCGGCAAAAAGGGAGGAGTAATTCGTTTTCCACTCGCCCAGATGACCCTACAACTCTTTATTCACAGCGATCGCTTTCCTGAGGGATTTGGACAAAAATCTCGCAATTACTCATATAAGCACTTCGATCAGGCTCTTAAAGCAGTCAAACGTGCGGAGTCTGATATTAAACAATGGGTAGAGATCTCAAGCGATGATCAAGCTCGATATGAGAAGATGTTTCAAGAAGTCCGTCTCCAGCTACGTGATCAACATAAAGTGTATCATAAGAAAGCGCTCAAGATCATGAGAATCGCTCGCTGTAGAGCTGATGGCGCTCGCGCTGAGTGCGCCGAGAAGAAGGAGTAAGCTCCTTGAATGCTCCCCTCTCCTCCACCAAGTCTCGACTCGCCAAGCTGTTAACTCTGCCGCTACTTATAGCGCTCAGTGCCGCTCTCTTTAGCGGCAATGCCGAACGTCTTCACGCTCGGTTACTATGGCTCGGTGAGAGCCTATTCACCGGTTACTTTCAGCTTCAAGCAGACCCCACACCGCCTCCTGATTGCGATCAACTCTTTAAAGAGAAGAGAGGTGCCCAAGCGACTAAAGAGGATGATGAGCTTGAAGACCTCTTCGCTGATGACGACGATGAGTCTCCTTCAAAAGACACCAAGAGTGGGAGCGTCAAAGATGCTGATGAAGATTTAGAGGATCTCTTCGGCGATGATGGAGAGAGCGCGACCTCTAAGGCTGCCAATATTCAAGAAGCTCAGCGTCGAGCTAAAGAGCAATGTGAAGAGCAAAAGATCGCCTTCGTCGACATCTCGAAGAGGATTACACCCGGGGTGAGAGTGTTTCGGGTGGTCGAGGGAGGAGTGAGCGCCTTCATCGCTTGGGTCGTCGAGCACTTTAAGCACTTTCTAGCCCTCATCTTTCTCCTAGGTGCGTTGATCGCTAGCGTGAGAGATGAGCATATCTCGTTACGGCCTCCTCAATCGCTTGGAGTGTTCCGTCTTCGTGCTCTCACTCAAATGGTGGCCTTTGGCTTTGTGACTCTCTCGACTTGGTACTATCGAGAGTTACTGAGCTTACCTGAAGAGAAGACCCTCAACTTTATCTGGCTGATCGGTTTGAGTGGGCTCACTCTTTGGCATGGATATATGCTTACCCTCCGACCTCAGTTTGAGCGCGACCAAGCAGAGGGGGTTGGGGGACTATTGGCGATCCCTCTCTTCGCGATTATGGGCTGGATCTCAGGGATATACTTCTTCAGCGTCGGTCACCCTACCGGTCTAGCGATCGAGCTGACTAAGCTGACAGAGCACTCAATTCTCTACGTTAATGTCGCCCTCTATGTGTGGGTAGGTATGCTCTTAAAGCAGAGTTCAATCACTACTCAAGTCTTCGATATTATTCGTCCGCTCCGCTTGGAACCTTCGATCTTAGCAGCGGTAGTCGTTGTCGGCGCAGCGATTCCCACAGCCTATAGCGGCGCTTCTGGTATCTTTGTGATCGCCGCTGGCGCTCTCATCTATGATGAATTACGAAGAGCTGGAGCTAGACGACACCTCGCCCTAGCAGCGACCGCCATGTCAGGTAGCTTGGGTGTTGTTCTCTCTCCCTGTCTTTTAGTGGTGATCATCGCCTCTCTCAATAAGCAAGTGACCACTGATGAACTCTACAGTTGGGGGGTCTGGGTCTTCCTCCTCACTGCGTTCCTGTTTGTCATGATCTCCTTGATCCAGAGAGATCGATCTCTCCCGATGATGGGCCGAGCTTTCTCTGAGGCTAAAGTTGAGATGAGAGCGGCCTCTGCTCGACTGCTCACTCCTGTCTTGACTATGCTCGTCGTGGTCGCTCTTTACTGGTTGATCTTAGACACCGTCATCGACGAGCATAGCGCGCCGATGGTCCTCCCGGTTCTGTTGATGGTGCTCTTGTGGCGAGAAGGAAGAGGTGGAGGGAGCGTACTCAGAGAAGACTCTGAGGGAGATGAGCCTGTAGGTGAACTAACAAAAGAACCTGCCACCCTCTCGACTCGACTCGGGGCAGCGACCTCTGAGGCAGGACCTCATATTGGTGCTCTCCTCGCTTTGATGGGCTTATCGATCTGTGTCGGAGGAGTGATTGAGCGTGGAGAGGTGATGTTAGCCTTTCCGGAGAGTTTCGGCTCGATCTGGTTAGCAATGAGCGCTTTAGTGCTTATTTTAGTTGTGATTGGGATGTCTATGGATCCTTATGGAGCGGTGATCTTGGTGAGCGCTACTATCGCAGAGGTCGCTTATCAGAGTGGGATCCACCCTGTCCACTTTTGGATGGTAGTCTTGGTGGCGTTTGAGCTCGGTTATCTGAGCCCGCCGGTCGCCCTCAATCACTTATTGACGAGACAAGTCGTGGGTGAGGGGGAATTTCATGCCGCCACCGAAGAGGTGAGAGGAGAGAGCCTATGGATTCGTCACGAGCGAATCCTATTGCCGCTGTTGGTCATGGGGATCGCCTTGGTGATCGTCGCTTTTGGACCTCTGATGTTTTATTGAGAGCGTGTGTAAGGTCAGGCGACCAAATGCTCTCTTATGGTGTCACTGATTCATTATTGACATTATTGACACTCTTGACTTGAGAGGGTCATCTTAATCACGTTCAGCAACAGCTCGCTGTGAGATAGCGCCTTTACACTATCCACCTACTTGATTTTATCATCCATAGAGAACTTTATGACGATCGCTACCTCTGAGCTCCCTTACTCAAATAACGCCCTCGTTCCTGATATCTCAGAAGAGACCCTGGGAAGCACCATATGGGCTACTTCAAGTATCTGAAGAGGGTCATCAAGTCTATCGCTCCCGGCCAGTGGAGAGAAGACGCCAGACTTCTCTTGAGTAGCATTCTCTTGATAACCTTCTTGGGGAGTGGAGCTCATCAACAACACGGTGAAGCCCAGCCGAAGAAGAGTCTCGGGCAGGTAGCAGAGTTGAGCGCTTCTCGCTCTGATAAGTCTAGATGTGAGCCTCTCCAACGGAGCTCTCATTACGCTCGAACCGGTCGACTCCCTTACTTAGAGCGTGAGTCGACTCCTAATGTACCGACGAGTCCTATAGTGATCGCCTTACATGGCCTGGGACATCATAAAGAGGGCTTCTCTAAGATCGCTCATCGACTCCCTGCCTCTTGGCGAGTGATCTCTATCGATGCTCCTTTACACTATGGTCGAGGTTGGGCTTGGTATCGCTTTCGCTGTATTCAGGCGGCCGCAGACCTCTCCCAATCGGTTGAGGCCCTCTATAAAACAGTCGCTGAGATTAAGCGTCGATACCCTCGAGCCCCCAAACCGGCGCTGTTTGGATTCAGTCAAGGGGGAGTGATGACTCTCTCTGCGATCGCTAAACACCCTAGCGAGTGGTCTAGCGCGGCGAGCCTCTCTGGATATTGGTTGTCGAATGATCCTCTCAAAGCCTCCTCGCTGAGCGCTTCACCTGAGCTACTTATCGCTCATGGAGAGCTCGATCGAGTCGTACCTGTTTCACGAGGGCTTGACGCCGCGAAGGTCATGGGAGAAGCCGGAGCCTTGGTTGCTTGGTTTGTTTTTCAAGGGGGGCATCAAGTCTCACCGGAGGTCATAGAGGTCTTAACGCAACATATAGAGCGCGGTTGGAGCGTGAGCTCTATTCTCGATCGACGCTCTGTGAATCGATCAGATAGTCAGTAAATGGAGAAGTCTCCGCTGAGGTCGATCAACAGCGGAGTGAGGAGCGAAGAGGCGTCAACCTCAGGTATGCTAACAGAGAGTGACCAAGAGGGGCTCTCAAAGCTGAGGTCAAAAGTCTCTCGTAGCTCAGCGTAGAGCTCATCGCTCTGCGAGTGAGGAGAGAAGGACTGCTCATAGCTGATCAAGGAGATGATCTGGTTACCGGCGATGAAAGAGGGGGCGCATTGGTCACAGGTGATCGTGCGTTGAAAGATAGAGGTCTCAGGCAGCCTTCGTCTCTGAAAAGGAGAGGGGGAGCTTGGAGTGGCGAGGATGTCTGGAGAAAGAACAAGCCTCCTCACGTCATCAGGAAGTGACGGAGAAAATCGAGGTAGATCGAGCTCCAGTGACTCACCGGGGAGGAGTAAATATACTAAAACGCTCCCCCCAAGATCACTCCTCCACTGCTCAGCTTGGAGGGTGAAACGCTGCTCTGAGGGAGGCGTAGGGAGTAGGCTCACACAGCGACCAACGATCGAGCTCTCTCCCTGTGTAGTGTAGTCGACGAGCCTGAGGAGAGGATTAAATGTATTGGAGTTCTCAAAGAGGCAACTCTCAAAGAGTCGATCTGCGCTAACAGTGAGCCCACTCTCTCTCATCTCCTGGGAGAGGCTTATGTGAGAGACGGGTAAATAGAGTCGGACCTCCACCGGGAGCGTATGGGGGTTTTCAATATGAACGCGACCTAAGTCACCATTTAAGACACCAGAGAGTTCACCTCGGAGTAAGAGTTCATCTAGCGGATCTTCAGCGGGCAGATAGTTCAGAGCGACCATGGGGGCGGTGGGCCTCAGCTGAATAGAAAGAGGGAGTCGACTCTCTTGGCCTGCAGGGTCATAGATGATCATTTCCAAGGAGAGGTAGAGATCCCTCCCCTCAGTCGGGGCAAAACCGGTGAAGTCCATTTTTGAGAGGAGCTCATAAAGATTAAACGCTAAAGCGCCTTGGTTGTTGAAATATCCTAAGTCTTTGGAGATGAGCTTCTCTTCTCGCCGCTCAATGGGAGCAGTCTCTGAGTCGGTGGTATAAAGGACTCCTTCCACTCGAGCTTGGAGCTCTTGTGATTCCCAGACCCGATCTTCAGCGGTTAATGAGAGGGTAAGCGAGCGAAGCGCATCACTCGGGCAGCGCTCGGCACATAAAAGCCAGTGGTTGATCCAGCGAGCCCAGATGAGAGGGCGGGGCGGTTGGTCGAGGAGATCAATATCACGCCAAACCTCTTCAGCGGTGACGCCTCTCAACGGGCGAGCAGCACCATCTCTGATCAAGGCTTCATTGACGCCCACTAAGTGGGCAGAGGTGATAATGGGTGGTTCCGTATCGATCGTCAGTAAGGTTCGACTTAGCCTAGACTGACCAAGGTCATCTTCACAGCGGAGGTAGAGGACCGAGGTCCCTTCCTCAGTTAATGCTAAGCGGGTCTGAAAAGCCCAATATCCGGTAAATCGATCGACATAGATGTCCCCCCCCTCTCTCTTAGAATATCGCCGGCTTGTCCTATAGGGCGTGGTGGGCGTGAGCTCACTGAGAATGATGGGACTAGAGAGTCTACGGAGGCTGTCAAGAGGGCTGGAGGTCTCGAAGGGATCGATAGATAATTCACCGATTCGTATCGGGGCCAATAGAGGCTCTCGTGACCGAGATGAGAGACATCTCAGCGGTTGATGTGCGGTAATTTGTAAGTGAAGCGGGGATTGCTCTCCTACGGGAAGGCTGCTCACCCAATGAGAGAGTATCATTTCAGGATCATTCGTAGAGGGCTCTTGATATTCTCTCCAATCTGATTCCGCTGGAAGCTCAATCAGTTGAGAGGAGGTCGAGGGCGGACCCTGATCGATCTCCACAGAGAGCGAACGCTCAACGAGCTCATCACTTCCCCATAGCTTGGCCGTCAGCTGAAGAGTATAGAGTCCGTCATCGAAGCCTCCTTCTCCCATAGAGAGAGAGAGTTGGCAAGGGAGTGGGTACATCGAAGGGAGCTCAGAAGGGGCGGCCCCCACCGAGGGAGTCTTTAGCCAAGCCCAAGCGAAGTCATATGCCTCAGATTCCCCTGAGTGAGGATAAAGCTCACGTAGGTCTTGGGGGTTCAGAGAACGCCACGCTCCGTCAGTCATGGTTAATGAGGGATCTCGCTCTCTGAGTGACTCTTCAAAAGAGAGCGGTGGACCCCAAAGACAGAGCGGTCGGTGGTCTCGGTTGGTGAGGGGCTCAACGGCGAGCGGAGTGAGAATAGAAGAGGGGTCTCGGCGGTCATCAGAGTCAACGTTAAACCCTAGAGCTCTGATGCCTCTACTCGCTGAGAGATCGATCGATATTGATGACCCTTTAGATGCCCGCCACTTTTGGCGGAGATCAAGGCTTTTGGCCCATATCCCGGCGTTGAGGCTTAACTCGCTCTCAAGCCCCATGACCTCTCGACCGGCATCGAGGCTGTCAGTGAGAAGCCGTTGGATGCTCACCCTTCGTAGCGCTTCAAGAGCTTGCTCCGGTTGATGTGGATCTGTCGCGCTGAGACAAGCGCTGAGGCTAAGCTCTTCCCAGAGAGTGAGAGCCCGCTCTAAGAGGGGCTGACTCTCACTCAGACCCTCACTATTCTCTTGGAGCTCCTCTTCTAAAGGAGAGGCGCCGATCTTCCATAATGAGGATATAGAGCGCTCTTCAATCCCCCGATAGTCTCTGAGTCCTCTTCCACAACGACCCCACCTCGCGAGCGCTTCTAGAGAGCGTTGCTCCCACTCTTGAATAATACTTGAGCGTTGAGCGAGAGAGGAACTAGGAGAGGAGGGGGAGGCGTAGAGAGGTTTAAAAGAGAGGGAGGTATAGAGAGGCATAGAGGAGAGCCAAAGTTGTGCTCGGTCAAAGCGATCATAAATATTAATGGTCGAAGAGCTCCACTGATCAAGGAGAGTAACATTGACGTCTGAAAGAGAGCTTGCAGAGGGTGATAATATATGGGTCAACCACCCCCCAAAAGCGCTGATCGGAGAGATCAATACCCCGATTAGATCTATGGTCAAATGGCTGTTTCCAATGGGAGGTCGCTCCCCTATTGACGGCACGCTAATCGCGGTGAGCGAACCCCAATTAGGGTGCTTCGCCTCTAGCCAAAGAGGACCTTCATAGCCGTTGATCTCTAGCTCTGCTCGTCCTCGTTGATCGACCTCCGCTCTCCATGTTGTCTCCGACGACTGAGGAGGGAGTCTCTCTCCTCGGCGAGCTAAGTGATGAGAGGAGAGGTGGTCGAGCAAGGGACGCGCGATGAGCTCTCCATTGTCCCATGGAGTAATCACTCCGCTGAGCGTCATCAGTTGGGCGGTGATAGGTGTTAGTAAAGGAGTCGTCCATGTAGCGCTTGACTGACTCCCTAGCGCGTTGAGCGCCATGACCTCAAGGGTCACTTGTGGACGGTTGACTTGACGCCAATCAAGCTCATATTTGATTATCTGCTGGGGGAGTCGTCGATGGTCGAGAGTCCAGGCGTCTCGTGGGGGATTACTCGACTCAAGCGCCATGAGTGTCAGCGACTCTAGGTGTGGTCTTCTCGCCTCAAGTTTTATGTCTTCAATCGCTATCTCAGATAAAGAGAATACACTCATTGAGAGCTCTCGGAGAGGGGCAAGCTCGTTTGACTCTGACGCGTTTGGAGAGATCGATACTTTTGGTCTCTCCAGATAGAGTCGCTCTTGAAGATCTGCTTCACAGCTCGACCACTCATTGTCGCTGAGCAGGGTTTGCTCAAGCCTAGATTCAACGACGTCCTCTCCTCGCCGAGTGGATTGGGGTATGCGCGGCGCATCGGGAGGCTCCGCTGAGCTTTGGTCTCGTATACTTAGGCTCCACTTAGACAATATCGAGAGTGCGCATGGGGTGTTTACTAACAGTCTAGCGAGGGTCTTGTTAAGAGGTCGACCATTATACTGAGCGTGTAAGTGATGAGAGAGATCTCGACCCCAATCTAGATTGGGGCGTTCTTCGTGTAATCTCTCTGTAATCAGTCTCCAGCGCTGAAAGGGGACTTCAGTGAGGGAGCTGTTCTCAAGGCCCTCTATATTCATCGTTGACCAAGAGGCCAAGAGGAGCTCTCGAGCCTCTTGATTAATATCTGTAGTCTCCTGATGGGGAGTAGACCACCAAAAACGACTGCTTAGACCGACGGCGTTGATCCAGGAGTGAGCAGGGCTGAGAGAGAGGAAAGTAAGTGGTTGTAGATAAATATCGACGATTGGAGGGGGACTCTCATCGAGCGCGATTGGATCATGAAGAAGGAGCTGTTTTAGATAATCTAGTTCAGGATGAGCGTTAATGTGAGCCTGATAAGTATGCGAAACGCTAGGTGTCTCTCTCAAGTCCAAGGTAAAGCGTAGCGGACCTCTCCACGCTCCACTGATAGAGACTACTCCTTCTTGATAGCCATCCTTTTGGATCATCGTCCAATCGGCAGAGGAGATTTTGACGCGATCACCGTCGCCTGTCTCCATCATCAACTGCGCTGATTGAGTAGATATCCAATTAGGGGCTAAAGGAGAGAGGTGAAGGCGGAGTCTTAGCTCCGCTAGATTCCCAGAAGAGGGCTCCGAACACGCAGAAACTCCAAGTAAAGCGACAAGTAAAGTGACGATACAACAGAGTCGATGATCTAACAGCAGTGTCATATTGTGAACCGAGGAGACTAGAGATCAGAGATCAAATTCCTCATCGCCTCCACGAAAGATTTGATGATCTTCAGCGTTTGACGACGGGTCAGCGCTCTCTGTAGAGAATTTTGAGGTGCGGGGAGTAGTGATACTTCGATTAGAGGTCTGACTTGAGCGCTTGAGCGCTTGCCTTAGCCTTAGTCCTGTGGTTGTCGGTGTTCGAGGCGACTTAGGCTGTGGTGGCGTAGGAGCGGCAACCTCCTCTACGAGTGAAGTAGCGCTCTCCATTGGTGCATAGACAGGTTGTCGTTCTTCTAGTCGTTGCTGTTCTTGAGGGCTTGGAGGAGACTTTATTGGAGTATGTGAATGAGAGTCAGACTCAGATTGTATCGGTCCAAGGTCGACCTCGGTACTCTCATAGTTTTCTTGCTGAAAGGCGACTTGAGGCCGGGTGGTGAACTGCGCTTCATCTCTCTGTGGCCCTTCAAAGGACTCGAGAGGGTCAGTCGCTCGTTCACGGAGCAGCTCAGAGGCGCTCTCAGGAGGCGGAGGATCACCTTCTCCATCGAGTGACCGCTTAGCGTTGATGAGAGCGTCGACTTCAGCTTCAGCCCTCTCTGCAGCCTCAAATAATCTAAAAATGCTTAAGCTGATGTTGTGTCCATGAACGATAAAATCCGCTCTAATAGGGACTCTAAGAGAGAGATTTAAGATATGCTCTTTCACCTTAGAGAGCTCCGCGAGGGACTCTTCGGGAGAGAGGCGTGTCATGGCGCCGAGAGCGAGCATTCGCTTCCGCTCCATCTCAGCGAGGCTCTCTTTAACCTTCTCGAGTGATCGATCGAGCCCGTGGTCTAGCTCACGCTCATTCTCGACAAGGGCGAGAAGGGATCCCCCAGCGCCTTGGTTCTGTCGGGATGCGGACTCTTCAGCGGAGGAGAAGCTCTCAAAATCTCGACGAGCGGTGTTAATCGTTTTAGAGAAGACCTGCACTTGTTCACCAGGACTAGCGCGGTGAGCGCGCTCCATCGCTTGTAAGGTCGCATCGACTTTATGTTGAGGGGGCGCCATATATACTCCATCTGTAGAGGTAATCGGTTCTAACTCATAGACTTGTGATCAAAGACTAACGCTTAATTACACGCTTCAGGTTGCGTGACCATGGGGTTTGGATCTCGTAGTTCAGGCTGGTCAGGACGAGCGGCCTCCTCTAAGAAGGGGATCGGAGTGGCGGTGACCTGCAGATCAAATGGATACTCCATGACTTCGCCATCGCCGTCGAGGTCTTCGAGATCGCTAGAATTAAAGAAGGAGGCGAAGCTGATTTCAGCTCCCGTGGGGGAGAGAATATTAATTTGTTCGATCTCTTGGCGACGCATAAAGCCGACGACTGAGATGAGCAGACGATCGTAGGAGCTCCCTGATTCATCGAGCTTAGGAGTAATGGTCACATTGACCTCAACGGGCGCGGTGCTGATGCATTGGAAGCGTTCACCGTCCTCTAACATGATGATCCCTGTTGGATAGGCGAGGAGGAAGGGACGCTGACCATCGAGGACCCAAGTTGGCTCTGGTTCGCCCTCTTCATTAGCACCGATGAGCCACTCGCCGGTGAAGTTTTGGATGGGAAAGCTGCGACGGAATGTATAGCCATCAGCCATAGGCAAGCCATTGCCAATGAAGAAGAAGGATTTACCCTCTTCATTGTAGTACCCGGGCTCAAACATAAGATTGAGAGTTCCGTTAGTGATCGAACTGTTAAGGGCTGCCGTGAGTAGCCCTGCCGCTTGCCTAGGCTCACGGACGTCGCTGTTCGTCATACGATAGACGGTTGGCCGAATATCAAACCTACATTGACCATAGATACAGCCCTCAAAGTCTTGACAGACGCTACTATCATCACACATCTCGCCTGTGTAAGGTGGTAGAACCTCTTCGCCGGCCATCTCACCGGCCATCTCACCGGCCATCTCACCGGCCATCTCACCGGCCATCTCACCGGCCATCTCACCGGCCATCTCACCGGCCATCTCACCGGCGGCATCTCACCGGCGGCTTCACCAGCGGCTTCACCAGCGGCTTCACCAGCGACCTCGCCAGCCATCTCACCGGCAACCCCGTCATCAAGGACGATCGTCGTCCCTGCCTCAGATATATTCATATCTAGCTCATTGGTTGGTTTAGGTGGTGCAGGGTCAGGGCAAGCGGATAAGCTAAGACCGAAGATAATAAGACAAGTTAAGTGACTCTTTGAGTGGTTCATAATGATCTCCTCAGTGATTCAATAATTAAATAGGTTCTCAGATAGACAAGTTAACTAATTCGGCGCTTAGGCTCAATCAATCAAATTATTTGCATTCGTCATGAATTAACCATTCACGCCCTTGGTATTGGAGCATTAAGTCTCCTCCCTGTCGTTCACCCTCTACTTCACAGAGCCATTCGGCGACTTGGAGCTGAGCCGCAGGGCTAAATTTAGCGAGTCGATCAAATCGTAGACGGCTGTATAGAATCTCTTCTTTGGTGGTGAGAGGACCAAGGGAAAGTCGCTCTTGAGTATTAAGCGTGGCGATTAAATCTCGTTGATCACTTGAGGGGCTGAGCTTCAGAATCAGAAAGGGGCTGTATTCACAGTCGACGTAGCACCACTGTTCACCGATCCTAACCGTTGCCTCTCCTCGCCACTCATCAAAAGGATGGGAGAGTGGAACCACGGCTTGAGTGGGAGACCAGTCAAGACCAAGATTAAGGGCTTTAATGACTCTTGGGTGTTCAAAAGGAGCCTCAAGATGCCACCAGTGACCTCGCCCATCTATGCGTAACCCAGAACCTCGACGTAGCTGATCTAATCTCGTGAGCCACTCTTTTTCGCTTTTCTCAGCGTCAGTCTCTGTATTGGTCATCCTTGGGAACTCCTATAAAGGGATCGCAGCTTAGTTGGAAAATGGTGTGATTATCATAGCAGTGAGCCCGTTTCTCTACTATGATAGCGACCGTAAAGTATCTGAGCATCATACGTAAATATGAATTCTATATAGAGCGCCAAACGCGACGCGTTAAAAGATTAATATAGAATTGGAACAGAGAGGTTTTTGGTGAGCGAAGAGAAAGACACAGCTTCACAAGATCAAGCCGAACCTGCTGATACCGGAGATTCGACTGCGGAGAGCGCTAGCACCGAAGATTCAACAGCAGGCAAGGCTAGCGCTGGAGAGCAGACTTATTATAGGGTCAATCGCTTAGGTCGTGAGATCTTTACCGGTAACAAACCGATATTGATCGCTGCGATTCAGACGCGACGTGTACGGGGAGATGATCTGATCTTTGATGAGGGGACTGATACATGGGGCTTCGCTCGTAAACACCCGGTGTTTCTCGAAGCGACCGGCCAGAGTATCGAAGACTTGGAGCGAACTCGATCGAGTGGTAGTCGCTGGAGTCGATGGATTAAACTCATTGCTAACGCTGCTCTGATTGGTGTGATTCTCTATTTTGTGATCAGCTACTCTAAAACGATAGAATTTAGGCTTGGCGATGGTGAGACAGAGTTCAAGAACTTTGCTTCCCAAAGGAAAACCAAGGCGAAGAGTGTTGATAGCAGCGAGGGGGCAGGAGCAGGAGAGGGAGATGGAGAGGGAGATGGATACGCGGAGATCAACGCGCTTCTCCAAAAAGAAGAAGAGGACAGTATCAAGCGAGGTCAAGAGATTGAGCAGATCTTTGACTTGAATCAAGAGGGAGTCTTAGAGAACCGAATATTGTTTGAAGAAGGGAATACCTTGTCAGACATGGAGCTCTTACGTCGTGCTCAACGCGTTAGTTCTGAGATGACAGAGCGACTCAACACTAATGTCCCTGTTGGACGCGCTATGTATGATCGTTTACAGAAGGCGATGGCGATTGCATCATTTGTCTCGCAGCGTAACTTGACTCTAAAGAGTAAGGAACATCGAGGGGCGAACACCATTATCTCATACCTGCGAACTCAACTACAGCGAGTATGCGTCGCCATCTATAGTGAGGAATTCTGTAAGCTGAAGAAAGATCATCCCGGTTGGAAAGATACGGTGATCCTCTCTATCGTTGAGAGAGAGGTCCTCTTTGGTATGTCTCCTGAACAAGTAGAAGCAGCCTGGGGGAGAGCGAGTAGTATTAAGCGTGAGAGAGGTGGATATAGACTTTGCTATGGGAGCGGTTGTGAGCGATCTGTATGGGTCTTTGAAGGTCATGTTCGTGAACAGGGACGACCGGAGAGCGCTCAAAGAGACAAGAAGTCGAAGAGACGTAAAAATCGAAAGAAACGTTGATAATCATTGCCGAAAGTAATCATTACCAAAAGTGATCATTACCGAGATGAATCAGCGCTAATGTCTGAAGGCGTTACCGCTCGGCCGGGTTGATACCACTGATAGTGATTATTGAGATGAAAATGGGTCATGGCGAGACTCGTAGAAGCGCTGAGAGCTTCTACTTGATGCCACCACCCTACAGGGATAAAAAGTGCTTCACCAGGCTTCAGAATTACTGTTCTCTGCTCTGGTTGTGGAGAAGCTCTCAAGTCTAAGCTCGCATACATATTATGAGAGGTCTCAAAGAGGTCTTGTCGATAGGGAGGGAGTAAATCGATTCGTTTCTCACCCCACATCTGTACAAACATGATGTTACAGGTGTCATGATGAAGCGGGGTATAGGTCCCTTGAGGACCGAACCACAGGGCGACGTGTTTTGAGCGACGTTTCGGGTCAAGAAAGGGGCTCTCATCGATCTCTTCAAGGAGCTCTAAGAGTAGGGGATGGTCGAGCGCAAAATTACGTGCGATGAGGTAGAAATCGTTGCTTGGTTCACGACACTCAATCACTCGTTGAGCGAAAGTACCTAGGCTCGTTTGGCGTTTCAATAGATGAGCGTTTCGATCAAAGTCAGCGCGGCCCTCTCTGCCCTCAGTGACTTCGATAGAGACAGAGGCAAACTCCGATCCTAAGCGCTCAGCGCTCCATGGTTTCTTAAATGCCTGCCAAGAATCTGCCCATTGAGTGAGTACACAGGGTCGATTGACTCGATAGAACTGCTCAAATAATTGAGGCTTGATTCTCTCAACCTGTATGGGATCAGGACGATCCCGTTGATCGAGTAATGACTGTAAGCGATGAAATAACTCTAAACGTCTCTTGTCTTGGACAACTTGCTTAGATCGATTAGATCCCCACTCAAAGAGTGGATGCTCCCTAACCTGCTGAATAAAGCGCAGGGGGTCGGGATGACCTTGCAGGGTGAGCTCATGAATGATCTCTGATTGAGCGCAACCACGGGAGAGAGCCTCGGCGACCCAAATGACCCACTCTGTGTCAGTGACTCGCGTGACGTCACTCTCGGGCATTCTTTTAAGGCTCAGGCTGAGGAGGAGGCATCGGAGGTAGAGGCCTATCTTCTCCAGCCATAGGAGGAGGCATAGGGGGGATTTCTTCTCCAGCAGGTCTATCTTCTCCGGCTATAGGAGGAGGCATAGGAGGAACCTCTTCCCCAGCAGGTCTATCTTCTCCAGCCATAGGAGGAGGCATAGGGGGGATGTCTTCCCCTGCTATTGGCCCTTCTTCCCCGGCGAATCCCTCTTCTCCGGCTATAGGAGGTGGCATGGGGGGTAGCTCTTCTCCAGCGGGAGGCGGCATAGGAGGTTGCTCTTCTCCAGCGGGAGGCGGCATAGGAGGTTGCTCTTCTCCAGCGGGAGGCGGCATAGGAGGTTGCTCTTCTCCAGCGGGAGGCGGCATAGGAGGTTGCTCTTCTCCAGCGGGAGGAGGCATAGGAGGTTGCTCTTCTCCAGCGGGAGGCGGCATAGGAGGCTGATCCTCTCCAGCGGGGGGCGGCATAGGAGGCTGCTCTTCTCCAGCGGGAGGCGGCATAGGGGGAAGCTCCTCTCCAGCATAGCTCTCTTCACCGCTCATATTTGTGTCGATCTGTGACTCTTCCTGATCAACCTCACATCCAATAAGCTGGCTAGAGAGGGTTGCCACAGCGACGGCTTGGCCGATCGATTTCCACGGACTTGAAGCGGGACGAGGAGGTAATGCGACTCTTTCAGTGAACGACCTTTGTACTTTAGTTTCGCTCATGATCCCTCCTCAGGTGAATCGGAGAAAGTAAAGACTTGGGGGAGTGGAGTCTCAAATTGATGAGGAGTCGCAGAGATAATGGGCAAGTGGTCGCTGTCATTATGCTTCTTGATAATTTGGAATACACCAAGTGGCTTTGATTTCCCTTTAAAAGTGACGGGTTCACGGACTTCGACTTCAAACTCTTCTAGAGATAACTTATGTAGAGCATCACTGATCAGAATCTCTTTAGGTTTAGCATGACTACACAGTCTAGAAGCGACATTAACAGCGTCACCTAGTACAGTGTAAGAGAGGGTTTGGCTGGCTCCTGAATAACCAGCGACCATCTGTCCAGAGTTAATCCCAATGCCAATTTGAAGCGCGGTCTCATTAGCTGCGATCCGCTGCTCATTGAACACCTCAAGACGCGATCGGATCTCATCGGCGGCTCTGACTGCCCTCAGCCCATGGTCATCTTGAGGGATGGGAGCTCCCCAAACGGCCATGATCTCATCACCGATAAATTTATCGAGAGTCCCGTCATATTTGAAGATGACCTCCACCATGATTTCGAAGTACTGGTTGAGGGTCGCCATGAGCATCTCGGGAGGTAGCTTCTCACTGAGTCGAGTAAAACCTCTAATATCGGCGAACATCACTGTCGCATCCATCAGCTTTCCACCGAGGTTGACCTCAGCGCGACCCTTCACTACTTCTTCCACGAGATTCGGTGACAAGAGTCTAGAGAGCTGTGTACGTGCGACGGCCTCTTCCTCCGCTTTTTTAGCGAGCTTCATATTAGTGATCTTAGAGCTCGCTTGGAAGGCGAAGGCGGTGATCACCTTTAAGTCTTTTTCGGTGAATGCTCCGGCATTTTGTTGTGTATCAAGATAGATCACGCCGAGAAATTCTGCGTTAAAGATGAGCGGGACACAGATGATACTGACGATCCCTTGTAATATGATGCTGTGTGCCTCTTCAAAGCGGCTATCCATGAGCGCGTTATGGCTACGGATCGCGATGTGTTTCTCCTGCACCTGTTGAAGGATCGTCTTAGAGATGTTCATATGACTCTCGGTGCCGCTCACTCCTCGGGCAGCAACGGGGTAGAGTTCCCCATCTTCCTCAAAGAGAATGACCGCTCTAGAGACGTTGATCATCTTATAGATTTTGTCAAGGATACGCTCTAACAGACTATCTAGGTCGGCCTCTTGTCCAGCGGCTTCACTTAACTCATAGACGGCGCGGAGCTTCTCGTAATCTTCTCTAAGGAGTGCTTCATCAGTGACATCCTTCTCTGGTCGGAAGTCTAAATTGATGTCATGAGCATCTATTTGGGCATGAAAGGTGTTAATCGCGTTGAGGTCATTATCTTCTTGAATGAAGATACTGTCCCGCATTGAAGCAGAGCCTGTTGAAGAGGTAAGAGTCGAAGATTCACTATGGAAAGTGATGGTAGTCTCACCGAGCCTAATCATATCTCCCTCTTGAAGGGGAGTCTTAGTGAAGATACGGTTCTCATTTACAAAAGTACCGTTACGACTATTGTTGTCCTGAACACAATATCGACCCTCAGCGGCGCTGATAATCGCGTGTGCTTTACTGACGACTTTGTCATTGATATGAATTGTCTGCTCAGGGTGTCGACCGATGTGGTTGATCGATTGGAGCTTTTGCTCTCGGTATGGAATCCCAGGCTGACTAATGACTATCTTAGCCATGTTTGCTCCAAAAGATCTATGACGGTAAAATCAGTTATACTTAAGTGTAAAGTCACTTAGGCTTTTAGACGCCTCACCTTATACAGAAACAAGCCTTAAAGCAAGATGATCTCTAGTGGCTCATCAGTTCAATCACTCAAATAGCCCCTGTTTAGTGGGGGGCTGCGATTAAGGTGACAACGGTAGATGCCTCTTGGAATCCAAGTAAGCCACCACCATTGTGGGCGAGTGCTAAACGAGGCAAGCCTCGCTGAGGAGACGCTTGACGGGCGCCAGCTTCTCCTCTGAGTTGGGAGGCGAGTTCTCCGAGCATGGCGATACCTGATGCCCCGAGCGGGTGTCCTTTAGAGATCAGCCCTCCTGAGGTGTTCACAGGGAGCTCTCCATCGAGTCGGCTGTGACCTTCTGCGCTCCAACGAGCGGCCTCTCCGTTAAGACAAACCCCCAGCTCCTCAAGGTGGAGGATCTCAGCATAAGCGGTCGCGTCGTGAAGCTCGAGGATATCGAGATCATTAGCGGTGACCCCCGCTCGCTTATAGGCTCTCTCTGCCGCTCTCTGTGTAGGAGAGCCTTGATCCCAAGGGCCAACTCTTCCGCCAGCGACCTCACAGGCTAAGATGGGGAGGGCGCGAGCTTGAATCTCTGTGGGGAGTGTCTTCAGTCGCGTCTCGTTAACGAAGATCCCTGCGGCGGCACCATCACTTATCGGTGCGCACATGGAACGAGTAAAGGGCTTCAGAACAGCGTGATCATCTAAGATGTCTTCGATGGTCATCGCGCGTTGATATTGGGCTTTAGGGTTGAGGGCGCCATGAGCATGACTCTTACTAGCGATCGCTGCGATTTGGTTCTCAGTGACACCATATCTTGACATGTGT
Organism: uncultured bacterium; assembly: GCA_943788935.1. Taxonomy (GTDB): domain Bacteria; phylum Myxococcota_A; class Bradymonadia; order UBA7976; family VGTA01; genus CAKZRU01. The sequence continues at coordinate 196,723 of CALSSE010000011.1, forward strand.
GCTTGAGCGTGAAGCGCGGAGATGTCTAGTAAGATAATACGATCAGCTGAGGGCTCAAAGGAGGCGCCCACTCTTTGGGCTTCGGCTCGATAGAAGTCAAGGTCCTCTTCGGCGCGCCAGCGGTCCATCCCTGAAGCAAAAAGCTCAAGAATCTGTGCAGGATTATGTGCAATGAAGGTCTTCTCCACACCAAGAGCGACCGCGGTGTCTACCCGGCCGGAGAGTAGATCTCCTATAGCGCCATAGACAGCGAGTGAGCCAGTGGCGCATCCCCCTTCAACATTGATCACTTCTGGAGATTCACTGAGCAGACCTTCGGCAGCGAGGGGAGCGCAAATCGCTTGACCTCTAATATTAGATTGTCCCCAATAATGCATCCCACAGTTACCGAACCACACTCTCGACAGCTGGGCCCCCTCAGTGAGACCTGAGTCTTGAATCGCCTCGGTGAGGGCTTCTCTTGCGAGGTCAATATGATCCCGTTTTGGCCAGCGCTTAAAGTGAGTCATTCCCGCGCCGATAAGATAAATATTATGATTCATATATTAGCAGCTCTCTTCATGGCTCTTATTGGTTCTTTGGCTCATTACATTATCCCTCAATCGCTTAGAGTGGTGTCCCTGATTCATCACAGGGGATAAAGGTGCCTTCTTCAGGATGATGAATATGGCGCTCAATACTCTGCAGCTCACCTTGGTCGATCACATAGACATGAAACTCTGCGGTGTGCTTTGAGCCAGCTCTACTCGCGCTAGCGACTTGAATGACTGGAGTCATACGTTGAGGGAGCGCTTGTCGCTTAAACTCATGATTATGTCCATGGACGATGAGATCGGGACTCGACTCCGCTACTTCAAGTTGCTCGATGAGCGCTTGAGCATCAGCGAGTCTTCGAGTTTGATCGAGTGTTCTCTTAGGCTCAGGGAAGAGGGGGTGATGGAGCATGAGGAGAGTAAAACGCTCATTGAGTTCAGGATGAGAGAGGGCTGCTTTCAAACGCTTGAGTTGGGCTTCACCGACTTCACCGGTCGCCATAAAAGAGGCGGTAGGGATGGCTGTACTTAGCCCGATGATCCCGACGCCATCTAATAAGCGAGAGATGGGGTAAGCGCGTCGCTGATCCTCTCCCTCTTCGCATAGCTCGGAGAAAGTGCCCAAGGTCTGAGGGAGATAGTCCCCAAAATAAGACTCAAAGCGGCCCGCGAGAGAGGCTTCTTTGGTGTAGTAATCATGGTTACCAGGGACTAGGGTGAGTTGATCTGAGGAGAATCTCTCGCTGAGGAGTGAAGCGACCTTCTCAAACTCTGGCCTAAGGGCGAGGTTAACGAGGTCACCGGTACAGATAGAGTGGTCGGGCTGAGCAGAGACGACTGCGTCAAGCGTCTGCTCAAAGACCTCTACTCGATAATGTTTGGCTCGGTTTAGGGCGAGATTAACCGCGCCGGTTAGGCGCTTATTGAGTAGCTCTCTTAACTGAACCCCTTTTAAGGAGAGGACATGAGTGTCTGAGAAGTGTGCGATCCGCGTGACCATAGTGACCTCCTATGATTTGTGTTGCAGAGCATAACGGAGACAGCAGGTGAGCGCAAAAAGAAAACCCGCTCTCGCGGGTCTTCTCTGTATACCGTTATCAGGCTATGCTTGGGAGCTTTTGAGGCGTGTACCGGTCGCGTCGCAGGCCTCTGGGAGCTCCTCCTCTCCACCCCTTAGGGTGATCGATGAGGACTCCCAACGAAAGGTGAGGGTTCAACACTAGTGAATACAAGTGCTTAGCACCTTCTGAAGGGCCGTCTAGGCGCTGTTTGTCGGCTCACCGGTGAGACCGGGAACGCTCTTGAGCGGGGGGGTCTCCCTCCGCTGCTACCCTGAGGCCTGGTAACACGGGCGCACCTGCTTTAGGGGGGGCAAACACACTACCATCAAGCGCTGAGGTAGGACTCCCACCTCGGGCGAAGCACCCGAGGGTTTAGGAGAGACGCCGAGGCGAACTCCAAAGAGTCATTAAGCGTATACTCAACAGACGATATGGTATAATCTATATAGCGTCAAACTTATTTTCAGCGCTTAACAAGTGACAACATCACGTAAGGTATCGATTATGGTCTCAACTCCTCATCCGATAGCCTATAAACAGGCTCTGTTCATGATGGTTGCCGCTGCGTTGATGATCACTTTTGGTCTGACTCTATCAGCCTCCGCTAACTGTGGCTTTGTCAAAGATAGCGATGCGCGAGCGCTCTGTAGAGCCAAGTCTCAGGGGTCATCTGGTCAATGCGGTTTCATTAAGGACAGTGATCAACGCGCTTATTGTCGAGCGGTTGTAGATAAGCGCAACAGTCAATGTGGGTTCATCAAGAGCAGTGATCTTCGCTCTCAATGTCGTGCAGAGACTCAATCAAGTAACGGGGGCAGCCAGTGCGGGTTTATAAGAGATAGCGATCGTCGAGCGCTCTGTCGTGCCAAATCACAAAAGTCTACCGGCCAATGTGGTTTTATCAAAAATAGTGATCTACGCTCACTCTGCCGAGCTGTGGTGGGGAAGAACGCCGGTCAATGTGGTTTTATTAAGAGCAGTGACCTCCGCTCTCAATGCCGATCAGAGGCTCGATAAAGAGTAGAGGTGAACTATGAGGGTAAAAGCCTATAGAGAGCGTTATGGGAGCGCTTTTCCAGACATAGGTGAGGCCTTGATTAACAGCGTCATGCCCCTTTGTAAGGATCTCGCCCGATGGCACTTTGGCCTCACTGATGAAGCTCCTCCCCGTCGGGTTCACCCTCGTGAATCGAGGTGGCTAGAGGGTTTATCAAAGGGGCAGCTTGAGTCTACTCTGAATCAGATGGCGAAATCTCAACGCTTCGGAGCGTTGCGCGATGAGCTAGAGAATATCCTTATTAAGAGAGTGCGTATCTCATCGATGTTGGAGGCGCTCTTCAATCGAATGGTAGATGTACAATCGAAGTGGCTGAGAGCTAGCGCTCCAATCTTTTGTGCCCGTTTACCGCAGAGCTCTCCTGATAAGTTGATCCTCAATCTCTTCGCGACGGAGTGGGCCATTGCGGTGGGGATCGAACTAAAACTCCGTATCTTTAAGTGTGTTGAAGCTCGTGAAAAGAATCCGAGTGACCTCAGTACAGACAGGATGAGGGCGGCGGTCTCGATGTGGGCTTTAGCGGTGCTCGATGCAGAGTGGGAGAGAGCGCTGTGGATATTCGGGATTATCGAACAACAGTGGATTTTATATGACTTAGATGAAGGGGAGAATCCCCATTTCTTGTTCTTAGATGATGAAGTCGAGCGATCTGCAGCTGCCTTACATCAAGCGATGAAGTGGGTTATCTTAGGTCGATGGGGGCGGGCGTTCTTCGTTTTACATCACGCGGTTTTTCCTCATGGAGAGCCCGAAGACCTAGAAGAGTTTGAGGCTACCTCAGAGAGTAACCCCCTCTTCGTTCATGCCGTCGCTGCGCTCGAAGCTATTGAGCAACTCTGTGGGCTCTCTAAACCGCCGGTTGTTCCTAGTCCGATCGTCGCTGGAGATAAAGTCGGCGCTCGTCAATGGTCGATTGAGGAGGTTCTTGGTGATGGCTTATGGCGAGCCATTGATAAGTCAGGGATGCATGGGAGTGTAGAAGAGTTGTGGCCGTTGGCAGAGGGTGAGTGGTCCTCTGTGACTCAGAGCCAAGCCTTAACTCTCAATGCGATCAACCATCAACATATTGCAGCGATTCAAGATTGGGGCATTGACCCAGAGTCTGGGCGTTGGTTCCTCGCTCATCCTTACATTTATGGTGAGTCATTGATTGATCGGGTAGAGGAGCGGGGTCCGCTTAGCGAGGCTCAAGCTCGCTCCTTTTTTCTTCAGGTGACTGAGGCGCTAAAGAAAACTCATAAACTAGACCTTTACCATCGTCAGATTAGACCGGAGAATCTAATATTCTTCTCTCAAGAGCAGCTCGTCTTAACTCGATGGGGGGTGCACAGACACCAGGTGCCTGGCTGGAGGGCGGGGAGTGATCAGAGTCCATGGCGACGATGCTTTATCGCTCCTGAAGTGTGGGAACAGGGAGACTATAGTCCTCAGAGTGATGTATACTCCTTAGCGATGACAATCGTTTACGCTCTCAACCCTGATGCTTTTGATCTGGAGAGTGAGTGGATGGGGTTGGTGAGCTACACTCAGATGAATGAAGTTCGCTTAATACCTACTTGGTTTAAACTCAATAGTTTACCTAGCGCTTATCGAGAGCTGATCGCTCGGGCGACTCATGTCGAGGTCGATAAGCGATTTGAATCGATTCAGCAGTTCTCTAAGGCCTTGCAAGATCTTAAGCCTCTTTATGACTACAGAGGAGAATTTGGTGAGCGGGAAGGGATGAGCCTAATGGAGGTGGTAGCGCTGATCCTAAGTAAACCAAAATCTCATCATCGAATTTGGCAGGCTCATCTACGAGAGTGGGTGCACTGGGAAGAGGTAGATGAGATTGACCAACTGGTGAAGGCAGCTTTAACCCAGCGAGAAGAGGAGAAGCAGAAGAAGGTACAAGAAGAGCGGGAGCAGGCAGAGCTTGAAGCTCAGAATGAGCAAGAGAATCAGATTGAGTCTTCTACTAACAGACCACGGTCTCCTCGACGCTCTCTAGTGAAGAAGTCTCCTCTTAATAAAGGAGAGCTCTCACCCTCCCAATCCTCTCCCAAGAGGAAGCGCTCTCCGATTAATCCTTATTTGAACAATAATTCAGTCGCTCAGGCTCCGGGCACTTTACATACCATTACCTTTGAGGGCATTCCTCTACACTTCTGCTATATTCCTCAAGGCGATTTCTTTATGGGGACTCATAGCCATAAACCGACCACTTTAAGGATAGAGCGTCCTCAGCATGTAGTCACCATCAGTCGCCCACTCTTAATGTCACAAACCGTCATCACTCAGGGGTTTTATGCGGCTCTAAAAGGAGTTAATCCTAGCTATTTTGAAGATTGGAACGCGCCGGTAGAGCAGGTGACTTGGAGAGAAGCGGCAGAGTTTTGTAACTTGCTGTCCCGCTTAGATGGACTTGAAGAGGTTTACCTCTTCAAAGACGATGAGATAGAAATGGAGTCACGTGATATTGAGGATGAGGATGATGGAGATGACCTAAAGTCTCGAATGGCTTATCTACGTAAGCAGAGAAAAGGGGTAGAGTCGACGAGAGGAGCTGATAAGACAAGAGACTCAGTAGAGAGTGATGAAGAGTCTGAACTCTCAATGGTCGATGACGCGAGCGCTGATGGGTCTCTTGATGACGCGAGCGCTGATGGGTCTCTTGACGACGCGAGCGCTGATGGGTCCCTTGATGACGCGAGCGCTGATGAGTCTCTTGATGACGCGAGCGCTGATGGGTCTCTTGATGAAGCGAGCGACGACGATTTAAGCAGTTTAGAGCTCTCAGCAGAGCATGAAGATGCACCTGAGTTAGATGAACAGCGACGACAGATACTCAATGAGAGTGAGGCGGAGTTAGAGGCTAAAGCAAAGAAACGTTATCAGTTTGAGAGAGTTGTTGAGCCCCCACACAGCATCATATGGGTGAAATGTCGACTCAATGTTGGGGGATATCGGCTTCCGACTGAAGCCGAGTGGGAGTACTCAGCAAGATCTGGTGTGAGCGTTCTATATGCTGGATCTAATAAGTGGCATGATGTAGCGTGGGCATCGACTAGGAGCCGAGAGGGGACGCAGCCGGTTGCACAACTGCAAGCAAACTCATGGGGGTTATATGATATGAGCGGGAATGTCGCTGAGTGGTGTGCCGATGAACAGAGAATTTATACACGCAATATTATCGATCCCCAGCAAGGCATATCGGAGGATTGGTTTTTACTTGACCGCAGAGTCATTCGAGGGGGAGGGTGGAGGGCACCTGAGGTTCATGGGAGAGTGAGTGCTAGAGGTCAATGCCTGGCAAGTCAGCGTCGAAATCACATTGGGTTTCGTGTAGTGAGACCCTTATTACCTGTCAATCCTTTTGAGGGATCATCTTCTCCAGATCTCGAAGGTTAAGGGCGGAGAGGGTAAGAATATTTGGAGACAGAGAGAGAGTTACTGATGTTACACACCCCTATCTTCAACCCGGCTATGGTTAGAACACCGCTCTCAGATAGAATAGGGTTAAAGTACCCTCTAGTGAGCGCCCCGATGTTTCTCATCTCTAACCCAGCGATGCTTATCGCTTCAGCAGAAGCGGGTATTCTTGGCGCTATGCCCTCTCTGAATGGTCGAACGCATAATGATTTTGTGGCGATGCTCCGAGAGGTTAAGTCATCGACAAGTAAACCCTTTGCGGTGAATCTAACGATCGGCCTGACTGATCCTGAGCGCCGTGTCGCTGACCTCCACGCATGTATTGACCAAGGAGTGAAAGTATTGATCACTAGTTATGGTGATCCAACCGAGGTCGTCAGTGAGGCGCACCGACATAATATGATCGTGCTGCATGATGTGATCAGCCTGAGACACGCTTTGAAGGCTCAAGCAGCGGGTGTAGATGCAGTGATCGGTGTCTCTGCAGGCGCTGGTGGACACGCTGGGAGCCTCTCTCCTTTAGCGTTTATTCCTTGGCTAAAGAGCTCCCTTGATATCCCTATCGTTGCAGCGGGCTCAATTAGTAATGGAGAGCAGGTACTCTCGGCGCTCTCACTTGGTGCTGAGCTCTGCTATATGGGGACACGCTTTATCGCTTCCGATGAGTGTGGCGCTTCTGAGGCTTATAAAGACATGGTAGTCAGCGCTAGCCCAGAAGAGATTTCCTATACAGATTCAGTCAGCGGTATTCATGCTAATTTCTTGACGGCCACCCTCCCTGAAGAGGGTCCACGAACCCGAGAGTCTCCTCATAAGAAATGGCGAGATATTTGGAGCGCAGGTCATGGTGTGGCTCAGATCTTTGATAGAGCGCCGATTTCTGAGATCGTTCATCAAGTGATGAGCGAGTACCATTCAGCGTTAGGAGTCCTTAATAGGTTGACTGATCAACGATCTTCTATGGATGACTCTCTTGAGGCTCGCTTGACGAATCACCCTCTTGAGGTTGCTCGAGACTTTATACCTCTACAGAGAAAACCAAGAGTAGCGGCTGATACTTTTAATTTGACCGAGATTCTCATCGACGTTCACTTACAAAGAACGAGTACATATCGCGGGGAGCGAGTAGCGCTGGTCTGTCCTGAAGGGTACTGGACATATGTATCGCTTTATTATCATATTCAGAGGTACATTTGCCTCATTTCTAAGTACGATGTATCAGCAGAGGAAAGAGTGTTGATAGCGGTTAGAGATAGCGCCGATTTTGTAGGCGCTCTACTAGCAACAATCCGTTATGGGGCTGTGGGAGTCATGATTAACCCTGATCTTGAGCCGGAGCGGATCAGCGAGTTGATTGAGTATAGTCGAGCTACGCTCGCGATCGTTGAGCGAGGTGAGACAGCGGATCGTTTCCAAGCTGCGCGAGGGCTATTATCAAGAGAGAATATGATGAAGGTTCTAGTCGTCGATGGGTCGACTAGAAGTGTAATGCCAGAGTACCCCCATGAGATTGGTGAGCTGATCCCTCCAGCGCCTACTCATAAGGATGATCCAGCGATTTGGCTTTTCTCTGGTGGAACGACAGGGCGTCCTAAAGCGATTATCCAACCACATCGCTCTTTCCTATATACGACGGAACACTATGCTTTAGGAGTGATGGAGTACAGTGAGGAGGATCGGACTCTCTCTGTTCCTAAATTATACTTCGGTTATGCGACAGGAGCGAACCTGATCTTCCCATTGGCTGCTGGTGGTAGCACCATTCTCTTTTCTGATCGACCGACACCCGATAAGCTCTTTGAGTTGATTCAGCGTTATCAACCTACCATCCTCATCAATGTCCCTACTCTGATTAATCGCATGGTTAAGCACCCGGAGGCGACAGCCCAAGATCTCTCTAGTTTGAGGGTTGTTACCTCTGCAGGCGAGGCTTTGCCTTCCTCCTTATCAGAGGCGTGGTCAAAGCTCTACTCTGCGCCACTTTGTGATGGATTAGGGACGGCTGAGATGTGGCACATCTTCTTAACGAATCACCCTCATGACCCTCGATTACGTCGAGAAGGTACTTTAGGAAAGGTTGTTGAGGGCTTTGAGATCTCACTTAGAGATCCTGAAGACCAATCACGAGAGGTATCGGTAAACACACCAGGTGTAATGTGGGTCCGTGGTGGGGCGAGGGCCCTCGGGTACTGGCAACAGATCGATGCTTCACAGAGGGCTTTTAAGGGTGAATGGTACGCTTCAGGTGATCTGATGATGAAAGACCAAGAAGGTTTCTATACCTTCTGTGGTCGGAGCGATGACATGATCAAAGTAGCAGGAAAGTTCGCCTCTCCTAAGGAAGTTGAAGACTGTTTAATGGAACATAAGGAGGTGAATGAGTGTGCCGTTGTGGGCAGAGCTGATACTTCAGGGTTGATGAAACTCTTCGCTTTTGTCACTAAGAGAGCAAAGGTAGAGACCTCAGATGCTGACTTAAGTATAGAGTTAGCACATTATTTAGAGGGCAAACTTGATCGGTATAAGCTACCTAAAGTGATCACGGTCCTTAAAGAGTTTCCTAAAACACATCTTGGGAAAATAAATCGTGGAGCCCTTTAAGAGAAAGAGGGAGAGTATTACCTCAAGTCTCTAAGGGCAGTGGGTATGGCATGAGCTTGCCTGATGAGAGTAGGCTTCGTGCTTATCAATATGATATTACTGTGTTTAATTTTTATGCAATAATATATCATAGTTCGGATATCATAGTTCGGATATCATAGTTCGGATATCATAGTTCGGATATCATAGTTCGGATATCATAGTTCGGATATCATAGTTCAGATATCGTAGTTCAGATATCATAGTTCGGATATCATAGTTCGGATATCATAGTTCGGATATCATAGTTCGGATATCATAGTTCGGATATCATAGTTCGGATATCATAGTTCGGATATCATAGTTCGGATATCATAGTTCGGATATCATAGTTCGGATATCATAGTTCGGATATCATAGTTCAGATATCATAGTTCGGATATCATATTTCGGATGTCATAGTTCAGATATCATAGTTCGGATATCATAGTTCGGATATCATATTTCGGATATCATAGTTCAGATATCATAGTTCAGATATCATAGTTCAGATATCATAGTTCAGATATCATAGTTCGGATATCATAATTCGGGCATTATAGTTCATAGGGACTTAGTATATCATTGAGCGATGATGCCAAATAGAAGCCTTGGACTGCTTGCTAGCTTTTGACTTATGTCTTACTTCGGAGCGCTTGTATCGTTTGTGGTTCTACGATCCGATATTCACCTGGCGCTAAGTCTCCGAGCTCGACCTGTCCATATTTTTCACGATGAAGAGCAAGAACTGAGGCTCCAGCGTTGTGAAGCATACGTCTGACCATACGATGTTTACCTTCGGTGACGCTCAACCAGATGAGCCCCTCAGCCTTATGATCGGGTGAATAACCCTCCATAAAGTGATCATGCTCCTCTATGAGGAAGGGGAGGAGCTCCTCAACAGTGGCTTGGAAGACGCCTGACTGAGTCTTAACACCGCTCTGAAGCTGCGCTCTGAGGTTGTCAGGAAGAGCTTGGATCACTGCTCGATAGCGACGAGTGAGCTTTCGTTTTGGGTGAAGGAGGTGCTGAGTCAAGTGTCCATCAGAGCTGAAGAGCAGGAGGCCTGTTGTATCTGCGTCTAGTCTCCCTACAGGATGAAAAGACTCTCGCCATTTGAGAGGGAGGACATGATCTAAACCGCTCCGTCCCCATGGATCTCTGAGAGTACAGAGTTGGTGGAGAGGTTTATGATACACGATCAGAGAGGGGAGAGGTTCGCTGAGCTCCCCATCAACCACGAGTGAGAGATCGATGGAGACTCTTTGGCTGGGGTCTCTGAGCTCGTCACCCTCTAAAATGACATACCCCCTACGGATCAGTCGTTGAACATCTCTGCGTCCCCCCAAGCCTCGAGAGACGAGGAGTCGGTCAAGCCGAAGCCTTTCGCTCGTTTCACCGCTCATATTCTATCGCTTAAAAGTGTCACTAAGCGATTTTCTAGAGACTTTAAGGTCTCTGAGACCTCTATAGCAGTTGCTGCGTGCGTCATATCATTTAAGCTGACCAACCAGAGATCATATTCCTCTTTATCAATAAGCAGTCGACGACTGCTCCATCGTTTTGTTTCTCTCTCGACCATAAGCTCGGTGATCGGTTGGGGCGCCTGTTGATAGGCGAGTTGCCCATAGACTCGGATAAGACTCAGCTCATCATCTGTGGGAGCTCCATTCGCTTCTCCAACCGTGGTTTGAGCGATAGTATCACCTCTCTTATCAGTGAGGCTAATGGACAGCCCCCCTCTTAAGGAGTAGAGAGCTCCCGAGAGGAGAGCATAGAAGGGGTTAGCGTTTGGGGGTATCAAACTCATATGGACTTTACCTCAGCGCAGGACTTGATCTTGATGGGAGATCTAGAGGCGCAGGTTATGAAATTTATTCTGCGTATCGCTTACATCGAATAATCACTCTAGGGCCCATACGCAAGATATAAAGCGGGGAGCAAACTTGACTTCTCCCTAAACACTACAGACCCTACAGAGTGGTGGACACATTATCAGCTTAGGCTATGGTTGAACAGGAGCGCGATATTATGCTGAACTCTATATCACTTTTTCGATCTCTCTTTAAGATCTTCATGGTCTTTAGCTCACTCTTGATCTGCTTAAGCTGTGATGATGAAACAAAAACAGGTCAATGTGGCTATCACACTGATTGCCCAATCCCCGAACGCTGTTTGGAGGGTCAATGCCGTCTTGAGTGTCGAGTCAGCACAGACTGTGAGCAAGCGGAGCGCTGCTTCGAGGGCGTATGCTATCTGCGCCCTGAAGTCTGTAGAGATGACGAGGAGTGCGCCCCCTTTCAAGAGGTCTGTGATCCGCGTACATTACTCTGTGTTCCCCCGGGAGAGCTCAGCGTTGATGCCAATGGGGGGGCTCTAAGCGCAGGAAGTTCTACTTCTTCAGGAGGCATGACAAACGGTGATGTGAGCGCTGGCACTGAGGCGGGGAGTCCGGCTGGTGTAGAGGGGAATTTGGCCGGTACTGAGGCGGGAAATACTGCCGGATCTATGAGCGCCGGATCTATGAGCGCCGGATCTATGAGCGCCGGATCTATGAGCGCTGGATCTATGAGCGCCGGATCTATGAGCGCCGGATCTATGAGCGCTGGTGAGACTGGAGGAGCTCCAGCAGGGACAGGAGCTTATGGAGATGACTGTAACTGTCCAAGCGACTGCATGAGCGGATTCTGTGTGGTGAATAAAATGAAGCGACGACGGACCTGTTCCGATGGGTGTGATACCGATGTAGACTGTCCGGGAATCGACACTTGTCTTCAAGCCCAGGTGAGCCCTGCAAGTGACCTCTGTCCTGACAGTCCTAGCTCTTTACCTCCGCCTGGTAGTATCGTAGGCGTATGTGTACCTAATGAGACTGCTTATCCATGTAATGACCCCAGTGAGTGTACTTCGGGGATATGTTTGACACCGCCTCAAGTCGTCCCTTGGACCTCTCCACAGCCGGTATGTACTATGGCATGTAACAATGATTATAAATGTCCTGTGGGGTATCGTTGTGGCCAAGTTGGAGGTATAGAGGGAAACGTATGTGTCGAAGAGGCTCAGGTGAGCCCTTGTCCTAGCGGTGATGCTCTCTCTTGTGGTGGAGTTTGCCCTGTACCTAATGGAAGAGATGAAGCTGATTTGGCGGTGTGTCTGAATGGCTTTAATCAAACAGAAGGATATTGTACCTGTACCTGCGCGAGCGCTAGCGATTGTCCAAGTGGATTTGGATGTTCGGATATAGGGGATACCGGTGACCCCACCCGGCCTAATGTGTGTATCCCTTTCGCAGGGGCAACCTGTCCTCTTTCTGATCAAGGAGTCGAGCAGTGCTTGTCGACAACTTGTCTAGTCGATGAAGACGACTCAACGCTTAACCGGTGTACCGCTTTTTGCGCTGTCGCTAGCGACTGTCCAAGCGGTTATGAATGTATCAATGTCGGAGATGCTTCTGTCTGTTTACCTCGAGCCCAGTAATATGATCAGGTCGCACCGCGATAGACACACTAGAGGGGACTAATCTTTGGTCAAAGTCGAGGTATGACGAAAGATCAAAAGGTGATTGTTGGCAGGGCAAGAGTGAGTCTCTACTCTCTTTAAGCCTACCCTAGCGGCGAGGGCATCAAGCGCTCCAATCTCTCGTATTCCCCAACGTGGGTCGCGCGCTCTGAGGCTCTCATCAAAGGCTATATTTGAGGGCGCTAAAGACTCATCGAAGCGATAAGGACCATAAGTGACGAGCACTCCATGAGGATGTAGTCGAGAGGCCGCACCGACGAAGAGCGCCTCTGTCGTGCTCCAAGGAGAAATATGAATCATATTAGCGCAGTAAATGATAGGATGGCGCTCAGAGGGCCATTGATCGTTAATCGTAACATCTAGTAAGCGCAGAGGGGCGACACGACCTTCTACATTGAGCGCGCTAGCCCAACTCGCCACGCTCGCAACGGCGTTCAATGTACGATCGGATGGATACACTCTGAGCAGTGGGACCTGAGAGCTAAAATACGCAGCGTGTTGACCGGTCCCACTAGCGATTTCTAGTAGAGATAGTTCATCATCAGTTAAGTTTTGGGTGAAGTGATTGATCCAAGGGACCAAGCGCTCAAATATATGCCGCTGATTCCGTTCAGCAGCTGGACTGAACTGTCGCTTATCGTCTGTTGTCAACATGAGGCTTACCTCGGGCCTGTTTATAGATCACTTTATACGTTGCTTATTGCTTAAACACTGTTCAATCAGGTGATTGTCCCGCACGAACTACTCGAAATCCTATATCAGCTGACTTAAGTTGATAGAGAGCTGCATTCCGTGAGCGATTGTTCACCTCTTCCACTACACTTCGCCATCCTCCTCCTCGATGAACTTTCTCGCCTTGAGCATCGCAGAGGTCGAGATCACAGTAGGGCGAGCCATCGGCGGGAGCGAATTGATAATCGCTTACATAATCATCTTCTACCCATTCGGACACATTACCGAGGAGATCACTTAGACCTTGAGGGCTCACACCAGCAGCGGTCTGAGGCGATCTAACAGGGAGCGTCTCATATAGGCCGCAGGCATAACCGGAGTCATCTCTCAAGAGCGCATATTCACAAGAGACAATATCGCCTCCCCATGGAGTGACAGCATTGAGTCCTGCACCTCTCGCAGCATATTCCCATTGGGATTCACTCGGGAGTCGTCCTCCTACCCAATACACAAAAGTGTGAGCTTGAAGCCAAGAGATACAGTTGATCGGGTGGTCTGCTCGATCTAGTTTTCCTGTATTACAGTCACCTCCTTGACCAGCGGGAGAGCAGACTCCAGCGCTTACACAGCGATCATATTGACCCACAGTGATTTCGTCGCTGAGCTGAAAAGGCTCTAAGCGGACAGGGTGTATAGGCTGTTGATCCACCCCCTCTCCTCCCATTAGATAGTCGCCTCCGGAGAGTGTGTACCAAGATAAAGTGGGACATAGATTATCATCTAGACAAGGAGCGCATGGGCTCTCATCGACATATCCATCACAATCATCATCGACTTGATTACAAGTCTCGATAGTGATCGACTCGTCAATCTCGCCATCACAATCATTATCTCTCCCATCACAGAGTTCAGCGTTAATGTGCTCATCACTGGATCCATCACAGTCATTATCTAGGCCATCACATCGCTCTTGAGTAGGCTGAGATTCACCAATACCACATTGGAGATCCCCTAGTTCTGAGCAGCTCCAGAGACCTCTCACCTCACATTCTCCAACCCCAGCGATACATGGTCTAGCGAGCTGGAAAAAGTCCTCATCACTCTGACCATCGCAGTCATTATCTACCCCATCACACCGCTCTGCACTGGAGGGACCCTCGGTCGCTGAACAAGACAAAGCGCCGAGTTCGCATGACCACTCTCCTGCTCGAACGCAGGCGCCCACGCCGACCGAACATGAGATACTGCTCAGGGTAAAGCTCTCGTCTATCTCCCCATCACAATCGTCATCAACAGCATTGCATCTCTCATCTTCGGGTGAGCCTTGAAGAGCATCACAACCAAAGTTCCCTTCGATACATCGTGTAACCCCAGTACGGAGGCAAGCCCCTTGACCTGTAGAACAGGCTCCACTGCTGAGCTGTTCGTCGACTAGGCCGTCACAGTCATTATCTATCCCGTCACAACTCTCGGTGTGTGGTGTTAAGAGAGATTGACAGCTGACTTGGCCATCACTACAGGTTAGCGCCCCTTGAAGACAAGGACCTGAATACTCACTATCACAGCTCCCCCATCCACCCTCAGGCGTCTCATCGATGAGACCATCACAGTCATTATCGAGACCATCACAGCTCGTCTCAGTAGACTCAAAGTCGATCTGCTGTGCTCGTCTCTCCGAAAGATTTGGTGCTCTGAGAGAGCCTTGATCGCACACTAAACGTTGAGATCGACAGACCCCAACAAGGTCGAGTGCTTGGTCTTGAATATGATTGATTATCTCATCTATTTCACCATCACAATCGTTATCGAGGCCATCACAAGTAAGCTCTTGGGGGGTCTCAAATAACAGAGGGGAGACAGGAGGTCTCCACCCCTCTACGCCTTCACATCTCAGAACACGCCCAGAGCAGACACCCTGAGTTAAGGCGGTCGAGGGAGGGACTAACTCTTCATCAATGGCGCCATCACAGTCATTATCGAGACCATCACAGCCCTCTTGTTCAGAGAGAGGGGCATGACAGGTCACTCTCCCCTCCACACACTGAGTGAGTCCGAATAGACAGATGCCTGAGGATTGAGTGAGGCAATCATCAGCGAGATAGCCTTCGTCGATAACCCCATCGCAGTCGTTATCAAGACCGTCACAGCTCTGCTCTGACTCTTCATACTCCAACCGACGACTAGGATCAGCGTCAACAATCCCTCGCTCTCCTTCACATATTGAGGTGAGACCTGCACAGACGCCTCTCTGCTCAGAGAATAGAGGGAGCTCGAGTGATTCATCGACAGCTCCATCACAGTCATTATCAAGGCCGTCACAGCTCTCTCCGCTCAGCGAATGGAGGCTGAGACAGACGCTTTCTCCCTCCACACATTGACTCACACCCTGAAGACATGGACCGATCGCATTGATCACCTCACAAGGGCTTTCAACAGTGTTTTCATCAACTTGACCATCGCAGTCATTATCTAAGCCATCGCAGCGCTGCTCTACTATCTCATACTCTGGTATTGCTTCGATGGGGCGGACCTCCCACATGCCACGTTCGCAGAGGGTGAGAGGAGCTCGACAGACGCCCACCTCACTCTCATCAAAGGGAGGGACTACCGATTCGTCTACTGTGCCGTCACAATCATCGTCTACAAAATTACAGAGTTCAGGGATCGCTTCGGCGGTAGCTTGGCAGTTGAGGCGCCCCATGAGACATCTCTCTTGGCCGGCAGCGCAACGACCGACCTCTCCAGTTTGACATGCTGCTCCATCGAGTCGTTCATCGATCTGACCATCACAGTCATTATCAAGTCCATCACAGCTGAGCTCACTGAGCTCATAGTTTTCAATTAAGAGACGTCGATCAGGGGCTACCCATCCCTGCTCCCCTTCACAGATTAACAGGGAGGCCTCACATACTCCGAATTGAGGAGTAGCGAGGGGAGCCTCTAGGAGCTCATCTATTCGACCATCACAGTCATTATCAAGGCCATCGCATGATAGTTCAATCGTCTCAAAGTGATTCACCGCTTCTAAAGAAGGCTCTCTCCAACCATCTAGTCCGGTACAGATCTTGGTCAGACCGAAACAGACCCCAAGGTTGAGAGCGGCTGTCGGTGAATTTAAGTCTTCATCGATCACCTCATCTAGATCATTGTCTGAGCCATCACAACGCTCAATTTGGGTGGGAACACAGATACTCTCTGTACAAGTGAACCTCGAGCCACATGAGCGATCGCAAGAGCCACAATGATCATTGTTCTCCTCTGAACAGCGTGGGTCAAGAGGGAAATCATCTGTCCCATTGGACACGCCATCCTCATCGAAATCCAATGTAGCACACTCGGGAGAACTCGGGTGACAGGCATCTATAATAGATAGTTTAGGTGGCTCATAACAGCCTGTTAACATAAGAAAACTGAACATCACCAAGGATAGTGATGTCAGCGATACAACGATCCTGCCTGCGAGCTGTTTAAAGACCTGATAAAAACTCGCGCCAATGATTCGACGCGTGATCATCAAGTGCAGGACTTGTCCAATGAAACTCATAAGGTAGACCTTCGTGGCGATCATGGCTCTCGTCGCTCTCATCGCTCACAGAAGAGCGTCATATTGTGGAAAATAGCCACAGTATGGGCTGTAAAACTATCCTTGAGGCTCGTCTTGAGGCTCGTCTTGAGGCTCGTCTTGAGGCTCGTCTTGAGGCTCGTCTTGAGGCTCGTCTTGAGGCTCGTCTTGAGGCTCGTCTTGAGGCTCGTCTTGAGGCTCGTCTTGAGGCTCGTCTTGAGGCTCGTCTTGAGGCTCGTCTTGAGGCTCGTCTTGAGGCTCGTCTTGAGGCTCGTCTTGAGGCTCGTCTTGAGGCTCGTCTTGAGGCTCGTCTTGAGGCTCTCGCGCTTTAGAGAGATCTGTTCGTGAGAGATTTTGGGAAGACTCCTCTTCGGGTTCTTCTCGAAGATTATCTTGAAGATTTGGCTCTCCTTGAAGAGTTGGCTCTTCTTGGGAGACTGTTGGAGAGAGAGCCTCTTGAGGTTCCTCATGCAGGCTCTCATGCAGGCTCTCATGCAGCCCCTCTTCTTTAGAGAGAGAGTTTTTATCCGAATCATCAGGACTAAAACTCCTCTGTGGTGCGGGAGAAGGACTAAGCTGGAGGGTTAAAGTAACCTCATCATCTTCATCTTCACTCATGCTCTCTAGGCTATCAAGCTCTTCCAAACTGTCAAAAATATCTGATGCCTCATCCTCCTCTTCAAACTCGATATGTGGTCCCTTAGAGTTCAAACGAAGGGCCTGCTGTGTCATCTGCGCAGTTGATATTAATCTTAGATTCTCTGGGGAATGCACAGGTGATAAGAGTCTCTGTTGACGAGCATCGAGTCGGTGTAAGGCTGCTTTAATATGAGCGATAACATGATGTAAATACACAGGAGTTGATGATGGATAGCGCTTATACAAACGCTCAGAGGCCTGAAAGTATAACGATCGTGCTTTATCATGTGCCCCAAGTTTACACTCGGCGAGAAGGGCGGCTTGTAGTAGAGGACGCCATCGTTCAGACTGACCTAGAGCCTCTACGGTTTGGTCCCAAAAACCTAATGGGAGCGTATATCTCAAGAACCAATAGCTGGCCTCTATGCCATAATGAGAATCATGGAGAACGAGCCTAGATGCTTGATAGCCTTGCTCACGCTGAAGATGACTCTGTTCGTTAAGTTCGGCGAATTCCAAGAGCGTACTCATCGACAAGGTGTTCGAGTTGCTGTGCTCTGCTCGTAGCTTAAGGAGCTCTTGGATCAGCGGCAAGAGCTCAGGATCTCGTCGGCTGAGTCTATAAAATGCTGTCATACAGCGTTCCCGGTCAGCCATAGAGTGCTCATAAAGCGCTAACCAACACTTGAAAGCCTCCGTATAATCTAAAAATCGTGTCTCCAAGGAGAGAGCAGCGATGATTAGAGCTCGGCTTTTTGGCAAAACCTCTTTTGATCCTTGCTCTACAAAAGAGATCGATGAGATGAGGTCTCGTTTTCGACCTAGCTGACAATAGAGGTCAATGAGCGCATAGCTTACTTCCAGGTCATCTCCTTGCTCTCGCAGAACGTTCTCCCACAGCTGGACAGACTCGATGAGATCTAATGGACGGACCCAAAGGTAAACAGCCTTAGCCTTTAAGCGCATCAAGTAAGCAGGAGAGATCGTCTCTTCCCAAGGTTGGTCATCTAGTTCAGCAGATGTAGTCCAAGACTTCTCATCCTCTGTCTCACTCATTGGGAGCGGAGGAGGAGTATCTTCGAGTGATGAGAGGTCAGCGCTAGAGAGATCTCCAGGATCAGGTTCAAACTCTTCGACTAGACTTTGGTTCATATCGCGCTCAAGCTCTATGATCAACTCGAGTATGATCGTACCCTTTTGTTCTTGCTCCGCTAAATAAAGCAGAGGTTCAGTAAAGAGTCGTTTGACGCTTTTTTGAGAGATCAATTTCCACCAATAGTAGGCTTCATCAACTTCTTTTAGACCTAGATGGGCTCTAACTTTAGACTCAGTCCAAATAGGGTGCAGAGCAATCTCGGGTGTCCACAGTGCGCAGATGAGAAGCACTTGATACCATTCATTTCGCTCTGCAAAGTACAGAGTCAACCAAGAGCCAGCGTTCTCATCACTAGGATTAAGCTGTAAAATCGATCGCTGAACCTCTACCGCTCGCTGAGGTTCGTGGAGTCGGTATTCAAACAGGTCAAAGAGCTTCTCTAATATTCTCAGTTTCCCTGTCTTACGAAGTGGTAATGCCGCTTCGTAGACGCTCGCTAAGATCTGCCAATTATTAGTCGCTTCAGCGTAAGGCTCTAAATGTTCAATCGCGTTGAGATCGGCAGGGTGTTCGACCAAATATGCCCTCCAAGCGTCGAATCGTTCTTCTTCAGGCGCTTCGGTCATTTGCAAATATTGCGCATAAGACTTGAGCAACGCGGAGGAGTGTTGGGGGCTGTGTTCTTTGGATATATCGATGGCACTCTTGATGAGTGTTCCTAGTTCATCGATAGGCCACCCTTGCTTGGGGATGGTGAGAATTAACGCAAACCAATCATCCCAGCGTTCTTCTCTCTGATAGATTCCTAATAAGGGTTTAGCGAATATCCAAGTATTGGACGCAGTGTTAACTGCGTTAGAGAGTAGCTCTAGTGAGACCCCTCCTCTCATATCTAGACGCTCTAGGAGTCTGTAGAGTTCATCCCATAACTCTGAGTTGAGAAGCTCTCCTCCAATAGAGAGGGCCGCTCCTTTTACTCGGAGCAAGGAAGCGATCTCTCGCTCTATATCAGTAGAGAATGTTAATAGGAGAGGGTTTTTAATATCAGGTTCAGTGTTTGATGAAGAGTGGGGTCGTTCTTCTGCACCAGCCTGGACGAGCGTTCGATAAGAGGTGAGCCACTGCTCTGATTGTCTCTGTCCTTGGGCGATCGTCCTTAAGATCATGATCCGCTTAGCGCTCATTTGGGTGAGTTGAAGCTGAATCATGAGTAGAGGCTCTAAAGCAGTCCACTCTCCAGAGACCCTCGCTTGCTTAATGAGAGTGCTCAATTTGATTTCTGTAGGATCGAGCTTTGCTCCTAACTGAGCATAAATAATAGCCTGTGATAGTCCATCCTTAGAGGTTAATGAGACTTGAGCGAGCGCGTTATAGGCTTTGGAGCGTTCTGTATTTGGGAGATGCTCTGCAGAGGCTTTTTCTTTAAGGAAGGCGAGGACTAGATCATACCGCTTTTGATCCTTAAGCTGGATAAGCAGACGAGCTTCTCCCTCCTCGATGAGCTCAAGTATCGGAGTCTCTTGACGATGAGACTCCGAGTCAAATGTAGACTCATCGTCATCTATAAAGTCTTCCGGCTGGCGTGATAGCGATAAAAACAAGAGCCGTGAGAATGCATATTGATAATGATCAGAACGCCCCGGAGCACGCTCTAAAGTAATGGCATAGGCAAGGAAAGCACCGGTTATGAATGAGAGGTAAGTGTCTGAGCCCTTCTCTGCTTGACTCTCTAAACACATCCCCAAATAGAGGGATAATAAGTACGGCTCTCCGTCTTCCGTTCCTTGGCTACAGAGCTCTCCTACCCAGGTCTGTAAGTCATAGTTTGAGAGATGCTTAGACCTCATCAATACCAGTTCATGGTATAGATCTAGGCTGAGTAACTGCTCGATGGAGATCTGATCATTGAGAAGAGCGGTGGGTAGTGAGAGGAGGACTTCATCAATGACTAAGTGAACCTCATTGGAGAGGTTAGGAGCGAGGGAGGCTGATTCATTGAGTAAGAAAGAACCTGAGAGGATATGATTCTGCAATAGACCAATACGGCCGGCCTCGAAGCAAATGAGCGCTCGATGAAGGTCAACTTCAATACAGGGGAGTACTTGACGACACATCATCATCGCGTCGCTGACATAGCCCTCTTCAACGAGGATATTGAGCACTGACAAGACAGCGACCCAGTTGAGATGCTCTAACTCTCCTTTATGATCACTTATCGCTAACAGTAATCGTTGTAAAAGAGAGTCCCAACGCTGTCGTATTGATGATGAAAGATAGAGAGGAGAGCGCTCCTGTAGAGGAGGGCAAAGCGATAGGGCCGATGCCCATTGACCACAGATGACGTGGCCGATGATCAATGACGTTTGGGAGAGGGTGAGATGAGAGTCTTCTGATGAACCTACCTCATTCATATCATTTCCTCGCGCAGCGCATCGTTTAAGCCCTGCGAGGGCGATCTCTTCCAAGTTTGGGTTTGAGGTCAACGCGTTGAGATATGCTCTTGAGGCCTCAGGCCATCTGGCGCTAGACTCATGTCGTTGAGCTTCTGCGAGAGAGGCTACTCTCACAAATGTGTTCTCTTTCTTCACGCTGCAAAGCCTCCACTTAGTGCCGGCGAGTCTTCCTGTGCATAACCAAAAAAATGATGATTATCAGAGATAATAAAATCCTGAGCACTTTTGTGTATACCGTATCATCTTTTCGGTTTCAGCAAGTATTGTATCTTTACTGACTAATTCATCATATGATCTCGTGGAGTCAACAAAAGGGCTTGAGATGGTGAAGTCTCGTGATACAAAGTTTGCTCTACTCTATGTTAGGAGGCTCACTATGGTCACCTATCGATAGACTAAACTCTGTATGAGACGTCTCTCTATTCGCGTCTATGGCCCTATAAATGTTTAATAATTTAAGTCTCTTGCCTGATATGTTGATGATTGATCACAATTCAAACACTCCCTTGGTTGGTATGCAGCTCCCCGTGTTACAACGAGGCGAGACTGTGTTCATTCTCTGCCTAATATTAAGCGTTTTAGGGTGTTCAAGTGTACCCAAACCTAAGCGTACGGAGACGAGAACTTCTACACCCGTTTCTAGCCATGATCCATTTACCGGCCCTCCGAGTCTTCTCGCCATTTCAGAAGGAGCGGTCGATACCGACTTTAATGATCAAACTTCTGAGCAAAGCAGTCCGAGAGTCTTGATGCTTCACAAAGCCCGAAGACCTCTCACCGTCATCCAGCTTTGGTTCAAAGCAGGGGTCGTTCATGAGAGAGAGGACGAGCGAGGCGCGACCTTACTATTAGAAGAGCTGTTGATGAGCTCTCATGACTCGGAGAGTTTAAGGAGTCAGCTACGAAACTTTGGTGCCCAAGTTCGGAGTTGGGTCACTCTAGATCGTCTCATCGTTCATATTGAGGTTGAGAAAAGTTCATCGATGGAGGCGCTGAAGATTCTCGGTGCCCATCTACAGAGCTTGAATGAGCGAAGTAGACTAGAGATGGTGCTGAATCAAGTAGATCAACGCCACACATCGAGCTCATGGATCAAGCGTCGGTTGACAGCTCGTCTCCTCGTAGAGAACATGAATCGCCTCGAAGTGAATCGAGAGCGACCGATTCAGTCTCCTCTCGTCGATGCCGATGAGCTCGCTGAGCGAAAAATAGATCAACTTACTAACTACATCGAGAGGGTCAGACACCCTACTCAGACACAACTAGTGATCATTGGTGACCTCGATGAGTCCGAGGTTCGATCAGTGATCTCTGAGAGGTTCACTCAAGGCTTTAATGCTGATGAAAAACGAGTGAGTTATACAGAGCTTGCTCCAGCCGGCGAGGAGAGCTCACGAAAAACGCCTGAACAGGACCCTCTCTCCGTCTCAGTGGAGACGCTGAGCACTAGCATAAGCACGATTCAGATAGCCATTCCTTTAGAGCGCTTAAGCCCTGAAGAGGCGAGCTATCTAGATCTGCTTGGCTTTATCTTAGTAGGAGAGCAAAGCGGATTAATTCATCGAGAAGCAGAGCGTACTAGTGTTGACCTAAGAGGGTCTTCAGTCAGGTCGGTTATCACTGATAAAGGTTCGGTTTTCCTCCTCTCGATAGATGTCTCGAGTAATCAGGTCGACGAAGGCTGGCGCTTACTCTTAGAGACTCTGAGTGGGTTGATACACCAACCTATATCCCAAAGGACATTAGAGAGAGCGAAGTCGATCTTTGAGAGAGAGAATCTCTTGATCGGAGAGTCGCTCGCAGGTCAGGCTCGACGACTCGGTTATTTTACTTCTCATTGGCCGATGAGTGACGCGCTTCAGAGATACGGTCGGGCGGTTTATCAAGCTCGACCTAAAACGCTTCTCGACTTTTTTCAAAAAGTCTTCCGTTTACAGCAACCAAGAGCCTTGATCGCTGGTCGACTTCCACCGGAGAGCGATGTGTCAATGTGGCGTGAGAGGTTGAGTGAGCAACTTGACCAATCACTGGTAAGGCAGAGCTCAGAAGGATTGGTTGGGTTTAGCCAACATGGCTCGAAACTCTCTCTTCTCTTTGCTCCTATTGAGAGCGATGGTGTGAGCTCTCTTACGGTGACGCTCCCTCTTCCAAAACTTGGAGAGATCCCGAGATATCAACGATTGACACACATAGCCTTAGGTCATTGGTTCGCTGCCCTTATTAGTAAAAAGTTGATCAATGAACCGCACTTCGAGGCACGTTTCTTTGATAACAGCCTCACTTTAAGCGCGACCTTCCCCTCATCACAGATCAGCGATGTTTTTACAACCCTAATGCGACGGCTGAGACAACCTCCACTCGGCTCGGAGCGCCTGTGGCAGGCAGAAGCGCTAGAACGCTCAAGACAACAGGCGATGATGAATCTCTCTATGATGGACTTAAGACCTCAAGAGAAGTTAATCTTCCTCACTCAAAGAGCGTTCACTGCTTTCGATAAGAGGATTTATCCACTCCCCAAGGAGCGACGCGAAATCCTCTCTCGGCTCAGCAGCTCAGAGTTGACCCGGTGGTTTCGTCAATATATTCAGACACAGTCGATGTATGTCGTTATGAGTGGAGATGTCAATGAGTTAAGCCTAGGCAGAGCTTTGTCGCCATTAAACCAGAAAATGTTACCTCTCACAGGCAAAAAAAGAGTACTTCACGAGACTCCCCTCCCTTCGTCTAAACATACGGCCCTCAAACGGTGTCGATTAATCAAAATTATCTCTGATGATGATGAAGCGTGGGGAGCGGTCTCTTATTCAATTCCTCGGGACGTCGATCCGGTCGCTTTGTTACTGTTAAAGAGCGCATTACTACGCGAGAGTTCGATGGGTGATGGAGAGCGTCAGCTTGCTCTTGCCCATTATACTCATCCACACTTATTTACGATCTATCTCCATTCGTCAGCTCAGAGTTTTAATCAAAAATGGGGGGCTTTACTTGATCATATCGATCGCCTGAAGCGTTCTCCCCTCTCTGCTTCGCTCCTCGCAGAAGCAAAACGTCTCGCCCAAAGGCAGAGAGCTCAAGAGAGCTCCCTTACTCGGCTCAGCGCTGATTTTCACAGTAACTTATGGTTCAGAGGCCTACAGGTAGAAGGCGGGGTTAAGAGGGGTGAATGGCAGAGTAAACTTGCGAGCTATCAAGCGACCGAAGTACAACGTTCAGCAGAGGCTATTTTTAAGACTAATCAAGGCTATCGATCATTTATCTTACCCCCTTATGTGGAGCTCGATTCTTCAAAGAACTGTCAGCGAGTTGTCCCTTGACGCTTAGAATAATGTAGAAGAGATAGATCAAATGTTTGTCAAACGCGTTTAATCTGTTAAACTAACTAATATCATGTTTGTGTGGTGTTTAGAGTGAATATTTAAATCTCGTCAAACACCATTTTTTTATAAATTATCCAAAGCAAGTAGGGCTAGAGGTGCTGAGATGTCCCACTGGTCGGTAGAGATAGAGACCCCCGTTGAGTTAGCTGATTGGCTGAGCTGGCTGATCGCCGAACAACTTGACGCCGCTGTTGAAATTCAAGATGAAGAGACCCTGACGCGTGGTCCTGAACCCGACCTTTGTCGGCTCTTGATAAGATCGGAAGAGGAACCGAGCCCTGCTTGGGTGAAGGGGATTCAAGCGTGTCTTATCGAAGTAGGTTGCGCAGACGCTCCTATTCGTTCTCGACTCGAAGAAGATGAGAGTTGGCGCTTAGGTTGGCGAGCCTTTTTTAGACCGACAGAAGTGGCGCCGAGTGTCATTGTGAGACCTCCTTGGTCAGAGGCTTCAGATGCTGAAGTCGATGTAGTGATTGATCCTGGCATGGCTTTTGGAACGGGAACTCATGCTACGACCCAGCTCGCTGCTCAACTGATTGTACAGACACTCAAAGGGATACCCAAGAAGTCTGTTTTAGATCAAGGTTGCGGGTCTGGTATATTAAGTTTAATCGTCGCTCGACTCGGCCATGAAGTAGTGGGAATAGAGATTGATCCGGTGGCGACGAGGAGCGCGATTGAAAATCTACCTCTCAACGGGTTTACCAATGAAGAGGTAGATTTTCGATCTAGTGACCAAGTTCCCGATGACTCTTTCGATATAGTGATCGCTAATATCATCGCTCCCGTACTCATTGATTTATCTAATGATCTGAGGCGAGTGTGCCAGGAGAAAATTATTCTTTCGGGAATGTTGGTCGATCAAGAAGAGAGTGTCTTGAAGACTTATGCAGGCTGGCAAGTAGAAGAGAGGATGACTCATGGTGAGTGGGTAGGAGTGATCCTCACTCGTACAGAAGAGGTGGTTGAGGACTCTAATTCGTGAGACGTTGCCCTCTCTCTGAGCCCCTCGAACTAGATCAGATTGAGCTCGGTGATGAGGCGCGTCGCTATTTAGTGAACGTGTTGCGCTTGGGCGAAGGTGATCAATTTATTGGCTTTGATGGTCAGGGGATGGAGCGGGTGTTTGAGCTCTGCTCAGGCCAGCAGTCAGGTCACCGATTAGCACGAGGGATCGGTGAGGCTTATCGGGGAAGATGTGGCGCTCCAATAGGGCTCTGCTTTGCGCTCCCTAAAGGCGATAAGTTAGACTTGGTTGCCCGACAAATCACCGAGTTAGGTATCGCAGAGCTTCACTTATGGTCAGCAGGCCGTAGTGTGGGGGTGTGGAAGAGAGAGAAAGTGAAGACGAAGCTCTCTCGGCTACAGCGAGTGATCAGTGAGGCAGCTCGACAGAGCGGTCGAGCAGATCAAGTAGCGATCGAGCCCCCTGCTCCCCTCACTGAATTAATTGAGAGGCATCGATCGGTTCCGTTACGACTTTTTTTTGATCCACAAGCCCCCGGTGGGTGGGATATGATCTCTCCCGAGGTTGTTAGTCAAGGAACACATGATGAGGTGCGAGGTGCTCAAAGCGAGCTAGAATGTGTCATTCTAGTTGGTCCTGAGGGGGGACTTGAGGAGGGTGAAATAGACACACTTAAGACCTCGGGATGGTGTGGGGTGAGGTTAAGCAGTCCTATACTAAGGACAGAAACGGCAGGAGTCGTTGCCTGCGCCCTCGCCCTTGATCGACTCGGATATCTCGCTTAATCACGAGCTGAAGAGCATAGAGCTCGACGTCCTTATAGGGAGGATGAGGTTGATGAGCCCTTATGAAAGAATACGCCCTCGGTACTCACCACCCATAGCCCGCCATCATCTCTTGGAAATAAGTGTATGATGATTCCAACACGATCTTTAATGGTCATCTTGAGCTTATCCCAACTCTTCTCAATCTGTCCTCTACCGACCCAGACCTGGTTTTTAAATGCGACCCACAGCGAGTGATCCCTCTTACGCATTCCAAGAGCGGTGGTCATACCGGCGATTCTTAGCTTCAATTGATCATTAGCGAGTCTCACTAAGCCTTGAGGGGTCGCGAGCCAAATACGATCAGGAGAGGAAGAATCAGGACCTAACTTCTCATGACAAATGTCATTAATGAACTCGGTAGACCAGCCCTTTGTCTCATCTAGGATATTTAGCTGTTTATTCACCTCTTGTTCGCTAAAGTCGATGATCGCTAAACCACTATTAGTCGCTAAATAGAGGTGGTCCTCACCTAGTGTTTGCATGGCATTGAAAACTGAATGGGGTAGCAGAGGGGTCTTCGTAAATTCTTCTTCTCCATCGTATCCCTGTCGTCGCTCCCACACTTCAGTAGTCTCTCTCTTATAATCGATCATCAACAGACCGACTCCGCTTCTTCTTGGTCTCGGCCCCCAAAATAGATTGGCATAGATCTTCCCCTGATCACTGCAGATCACCTCACCTAGACTCGCTTGTCCTTGACGGAAAGTCTGAGCGCTCCAATCAATGACAACTTGTGGCTCGCCTGTCCGATGAGACCAAACTTCTAAGGATAGCTTGAAGGGGATGCTAGAGGTCTCCCTTGACTGCTCATCACCTTGATGATGACTGGTGATCCACATTAAGTCTCCTGAGCAATCAGCGATGCCTAAGACTCGACCTGATCCTTCTGGGGGGGTTCGCTTGCTCCATGTTTGTCCATCACCGACTAAAGCGCCGCGTGAGGTTATGGTGATCAGCTCTCCATTCGCTGACATCATGAATGGTCGTTGAGCGTTATTAGCAGAGAGGTTATGCGTGTTAAAGCGATCTGTAGACTGATGAGAGAGCTCATCTGGTGCATGAGGAGACCATTGAGTGATCCCTCGATGAGGGGAGGCGGCTAAGAGATGAGCGCCCTTCTTTAGATGACCTCTTTGAGACGAAGAATAAGCGCTCCAAGCATTGATCTCATGTGGGGTTTTAAATTGATACCACCAATACTGCTCCTCTTTTTTAATCCCCTCTATAGTGAGCGCTCGTTCATGATGTTCAGATGAACGCGCAGAAGCGGGTGCAGCGAGTGGATGGGTAAGAGGAGATGATGTTGAGTGAAGCGCCTTGGGCTTGAGCAATGGAGGGAGCTTAAGTTGGGCGTTACTGATCAGCTGCCATTGGCCTCTAGATCGGTAAAGCCAGCCTCTTGCATAGGGGATCAGTTTTGCTGCTCTTGGTATCGGTAATTGGGTCTTGAATCGTCTCCATGCCTCGCCTTCTCTGATCAGTAGAGAATCGGAGGTGTTACTGCAAAATACTAAGAGTTTTTTTGAGGTTGGATGTGCGCTCATCGATAGGATTGATCCATCACAGCCACCGGGAATAATCTTTTGATCCCCTGTAGAACTTACCATGATTAGCTCATCGGACAGGGTACCAATATAAAGAGCGTTCCCAGCGGCGCTCATAAACTTAATTCGCTCTTTAGTGCTGAGAGTGTGTACCTCACCCTTAATGATCGCTCCATAGCTTGATGGTCCACCCCACCACAGCTCATTCTTCTCTCGTTCAATGAGGTGAGAGACCGCTCCACTATAAATCAATATCCAAGACTGCTGAGGATTGAGCAAACGCCAATCCTTAGAGAAGTGAAATTGTCGGGCGAGTATACCGCTAGCGCTCGCGAGATATACCACGTAGCGATAAGAGACTTGGGGAAGAGGTGGGGATTTGACCGCCTCTTTGTTCACCTCAATCTCTTCGAGGTCGATATCCAACTCTGAACTTTGAATCTTTAACTCAGCCTCTTCGGCCTCTTCACCTTCGATCTCTATATCATTAACTTTTGTGCCCTCTTCACCTTCGATCTCTATATCGCTAACTTTTGTGCCCTCTTCACCTTCGATCTCTATATCGTCAGCCTTGATCAATCCTCCTTGGTCCTCAAGCGCTCCTTGTGTTGAGGAGTGAAGAGAGGGGATCGACTTTACTGGATCAACAGAGCGGAGATTGAGTTCATGATCAAGAGAGAGCTCACCTACCCAAATCGCGGAGGGTTGAGTTGATCGAGCGGTGAGTTCTATTTGCGTGACAGGTCGATGATCTTTGGGATAGATCATTAGACGACTCTCGGAGTTTACTGCGAAGATCGCTTTATCCTGGTCAAAGATCAGCTCAATCGTCTCTTGATCAGTGACCACGCTCCATTCTGAGAGTGTTGGGACGTCAATGAATATCTCTTTTAAAGAGAGGAGTGAAGTGCAGCCGGAGAGGAGCAGGAATATAAAAGAGCTCTTAATAATCGCTAAGGAGATGTATCGAGTAGTCCATCGAGTAGGCTTTGAGAGGAGACGATGACACAATATTAAATGCTTGAGTGATTTATGGGGTATCATATGACTGACCACCTTAATCAAGAGAAAAGAGAGCTTGTAAACTTATAACGAGGCGCATCAGAGTAGAGCGAGGAGCGGGGGCAATTGATTCTTAGCCGAGATCTCGATATATCACATTATTCGAGACTCGTTTATGTTAGAGACACTCTATCATTAAGTAGTACGCAGACTCTCCTCCAAGATGTTCATTAAGAAGAGCTCATGAAACTTTGCACTCACCGCGCTCCTCATCAGCGCTTCCAAAGATTGATCTTGAACATAGCGCTCGGTTTGCTCTGTACAGGTTTGGTCATCGAGAGTGAAGCGAAGCCTATCTCATCGGCAGATGGAGACGGTGTTGACAGAGCTCAAGTCGTCAACCGTCTCCGCTGGATTAATCAAAGCGTAAGAAGGCTTCGCCTAAGATTTAATTCTGAAGCGCCACTCAAAGAAAGAGAGGTAGTGGGGTTTATTCAGAGGGCTGAGATAGATGTAGGTCTTGGACAAGCAGACTCAGCCTCGTTAATGATTCAAAAAGCGATTAACCGGGCTCAAATCTCTAGATTGTTTAGCTTCCCTGATCTCCTCTCGAGCTTTTGGAACACCTTGAATGAGAGCGGCTTGACGATGTTGAGTTATCATAACCTCAAGCGGGCTCTACAAAGGTCAGATCATACTCGACGAGTCTACCAAAAGCTGTTCTTAAATTATTTACAGGTGGGGATGTATCTCGATGACCAGGGATTTCAAAGCTATAGTCAGAAAGAAGTGCTCTCTTTTTGGTCTATCTATCGCCAACTCTCTCAAAAACTTAATCAAGTTCCGAGCACTCTCATGCGATATAGTGTCGCTAAGCACCTCTATCTTCTGGGTTCATTCGATCAAGCAGAATCTCTACTCAATATCACCGCACAAGACGCTCAGTTTACGCTTCGATCAACCTACTTAAAAGGTTTGGTCGCCCTAGAGCGTGGTGCTCTCAAACAGAGCTACTCTCTGTTTGCTCAGATTCAGAATACGCTCTCTAAGCGACAGGGGAAACTAGATCCTAAGAAGTCGCAGCCTAAAGCCAAAGAGAGGAGCGTTAAGCGGGTATTGAAAGACAAGCAAGTTCAAGATCCAAACCATCCTAGTATTATCAAGTCTATCCGAGTGATTGAATATAGCAGAGAAGATAAGAAAGCGGAGAATCTAGGGGGAGAAGGGGAGAATCCATATGGCTTGAGTGATGAGCTAGCTAAGCTATATTACGAGCTAGAGGATCAACGAGAGAGGAGCTCTGACATGGGCTTTCGCCTCCCCGCATTAGCGGAGAGAGGAGAGGTGTTGGATCAACTACAGTCATATTTCCATATCGCTCTCGCTCGTTTAGCTCTCCTTAATGATGCTCACTATGAGGCATGGCAGTGGTATCGTTTGTCTCCTCCTGGGGAGACCTCAGAGTATGTTCAGAGTCTCCTTGAGTCAGCCTATACTCTGAGGGTTCGTAAACAATATGACCGATGCGCTCGTCTACTCGATCAAATAATAGCCCGCTATCCGGATTCAAAGCCTAAAGTAGAGTTAAGTCTTTGGAAAGCGGAGATGTTGGTCAAAGCTAAAGCAGAGGAGACGACTCGGACTCAAGATAAACAAGTGCGCGTTCAAGAGATATATGATCGTTTAGAGAGTGAGCTGAAGGGGGCGATATTTCGGCTGAAAGAGCTAACAAAGAGCGGAGCGAAGTCGCGGGTACGCTTTCCTCCTGAAGTGCTGTATTGGCTCCCACGAAGTTTAGGGGTGAGAGTGGAGAGCCTAGAGGTTGATTTGAAGAGCCAAGAGTTAAAGGTCAAGGAGTCTAGCGCCATCATCCAAGAGATTGAAAAAGAGAGTCAAGACGGTCGTTATCCAGCGATTGAGATTGCCCTTGTCGAGCTAAAGAAACAGAGAGAGCAGCTGGAGACGTTGATCAAGCAGCTACCTCAATTGTTCGCTCAATGGCGAGTGAAGCCGGTGAAGGATGATCCACGTCGAATGGTGAGCGAGTCACAAGGAGATGTGAGCCAGAGACGAAGGGCTGAAGCGAGTAAGTATAATGACCAAGACATCCTCCAAGGGGCAGAACAGCTCTTATCGAGAGTACAGGCGACTATAGATGAGGTTCTCATACGCCAACGTTATCTCCAAAAACACTTAAAGCGTAGCGTACGCTCTATTAAGGGAGATATACGAAGAGCGACGAATAAGCTCAACGATTTGAACCGTCTCCTAGAAGCGAGTTCTATAGAGGCTCATGGTCAGGCGATTAAAAAAGTAGAAAGTTTACAAGCTCAACTTAAGCTCGGTCCAACACTCTCAGAGTGGTGGAAGAAAGAGCTAGAGAGTGAGAGTGTAGAGGAAGAGTTAGAGCAACGTCGACAGAAATTTTCGGCGATCAACCAAGTGTATCGTGAAGAGAAAAGTGCCCCTAAACTCATGGAACTCGACATTCTCGATCCGGTGTTTAGACCCCTAATCGTTGATCCATTACCTGACGAAGGGAGACAGGGACGAGGACGACGCCGATCTTCTAGATACAGAGGTAGAAGAGGGAGACGATGACGTTCAAGTGAGTGCTTCCGACCTCCTCAATAGAGCTGAACTTAAGAACTTTGGTCAGCGTTCAACCAACAGGTGTGGAAGTGGCGGAGCGCTACTCTTAGAATACGCGCTCTGCTCACATTTTTAAGACCCGCGGCCTTGCTCTGAGTGAATAGCTCTTCTAATAGCTGAGCATCGGAAGGATACAGGCCCACTTGCATTCGCTTACTGACCGAATCTTCTTGATCACGAGTGAGGATTTTATTGTTTTGTACAGAGTCCTCAAAGAACTCATTAAATCGATCCTCTTCCTTGTTAGCTTCCTCATGATCAAGATCAACCCAAAAATTAGTGAGGAGTGAGACTTGAGCGTCTGTATTCTCCGACGTGGAAATATCGAGAGAAGCGGTATCGAGACCTTGTGCCCTTGGCTCAGCGACAGCGATCGTCGTGAGCTCTTCTTCAAAGAGAACCGGAGATATCGTACTGTTTGATCTCCCTCGGCGCTCTCGTGGGTTCTCATTAGGCTCTGATCGACGGCTTGTTGATGCTGAACGTTTCGGACGTTCATGGCGAGGGGTCGACTTGTCTGAGAGTTCAAAGTTAAAGGAGGGTGGGTCATCGGTCACGACGTTTGGTTGATCGATTTCGCCTAGTGATCCAAAGAGCTCTTCTTCTATAGCGGGTCCACCCTTGGCCCTTGCTCTCTGCGGCACCGGTGTTAAGTCTGTTGACTTCTCAGCTTTTCTCGTTGAGCGAGAGCGCCCCTTGGTAGTCGTCTTCTTTATCTTCGATTTACTCACCGGTCGGTCTCCCTTGACATACTCTGTTCTTCAGGTCGCTCTAAAATCTCTAGTAGCTGTTTGGCGAGGTTAAAGTAATCACTCGCTCCAGTGGACTCCGGCGCATATTCGAAAATAGTCTGTTTATGCATAGGCGCTTGGCGGAGAGCAGGGTCGACTCGCACAGGATGGAGGACCTTGTCTTTAAAGAAGGCGAGGAGACTCTTCATCGTCTCGTCGGTACATTGTTGGCTTAAGCCATAGAATGTGGGGACTACTCCGATCACATCAACTTGAGACAAAAGCACCTCATTGACCCTCTTGAGGGTACGCATGATATTACGTACCCCAACGAGAGAGAGATAATCGCAAGAGACGGGGATGAGTATGTAGTCTGCGTAAGTGAGCGTATTTTGATTAAGAACAGAGAGGCTAGGGCTACAATCTAAAATCACGACATCATAATTGGTGACCGGGGTCATACGATGAGAGAGGACTCGGTTTCTGCCCTCTCGAACTCGTACGAGGTCAGCTTCTACAGAAGAGAGGCTCGTGCTGCTGATGATCGCATCGAAATTCTCGCTAACATTAATAATGCAATCTGCAGGATGAGCATCATTGAGGAGAACATCTGAGATTGTTCTCGGTGAGGAGAGGCCTAGAGATACTCCTACATTCGATTGAGCATCAAAATCTACGAGGAGTACGCGTTGACCGAGCTGAGCGAGAGCCGCTGAGATGTTGACGCTGGTCGTTGTCTTCCCCGTCCCCCCCTTTTGGTTGAGCACCGCGATCTTTTTGATCTTTTTCTGATGTCTCGATTGCTCTTCTAGCATATCTCGACGACACGATTCGCTACAGAAGTGGTGAGTGACGCCATCTAGATTCATCTGTTGATAGGCATAGAGCATCTCAAAAGAAGCGTCGCAGTGGCTACAGACACTCTGACTATCAGCTCGTAAGTGCTTCTCTTGACAATTTTGACTGCAGAAATAAAACATCGCCTCCGAGGTTCTCTGCACTTGGTATGAGAAACGAACCATAAAGGTTCTCTCACATACAGAGCATGATTTTTTACTCATCGGTATAGTCTCCTGTTTACGCTCCACAGAACGTGCTTTTACTCACTCATATCTACCCCAATCTGGAGTGGTAAACAAGTAACCTCCTCTCGCATCCATTAACAAACTCAGTTATATACACAGAGGTCATTCAATATAAGGACTCATATAATGGACAACTCCACCTCTAGATCTTCGCTCCATGAGCCTCCACGCACTACGCTGACTCAGCATATTCTCTCCCAGAGAGGTCTCCGGTTTAATGAGCGTCTCGCGTCGCTCTTAACCCAAATTGGAGTCGCCGCCAAAATGATCTCCTCCCAAGTTAGACGAGCGGGCATCATAGAGGTGTGGGGGGAGACCGGCGACGTTAACGTGCAAGGTGAAGATGTTCAGAAATTAGACATGATCGCTAACGAGACCTTTGTGCAAGTGCTAAAGAGATCGGGATGTGTGGTCGCCCTCGCTTCAGAAGAAGAGGAAGATTGGATCTCGGTCGAGGGAGAAGAAAATGGGTATTTTGTCGCTTTTGACCCCCTCGATGGATCGAGTAATATTGAGGTGAGCACCTCGATTGGTACAATCTTCGGGATCTATTACTGTTCGACGAGGCCAAAGACAGAGGCTGACCTATTGCGTCCAGGACGAGAGATGGTAGGTGCAGGCTATGTGATTTATGGGTCTTCTACTGTTTTCGTTTATGCTGACGCGACGCGAGTAGATTGTTTCACCCTCGACCCGACTTATGGTGAATTCCTCTTAAGTCGACCACAGCTCACCTTCCCTGCAGCGCTCACTACTATCTCGGTCAATGAATATAACCAACCTTATTGGCCCCAATGGATGTGTCAAGCGATCGATCGCTTAAAAGAGCGTAATCGAGATAAGCGTGTGTTGACTGGGCGACATATCGGATCCTTAGTCGCTGATTTTCATCGAAACCTGATCAAAGGAGGAGTCTATTATTACCCTGTGGACCGAAATAATAAGCGGGGTAAACTCCGATTAATCTATGAATGTAATCCACTCGCCTTTATCGCTCGGGCAGCCGGTGGCTTAGATACATGGGGGGCTGGCTCGGTTCTTGATCTTACCCCCGATGAGCTTCATCAACGCACTGGTTTTTATGTTGGAGTACGGGACGGAGTCGAATTGATTGAGCGCTACTTCAATGAGGAAACTTCTAATGGGGAGTAGCGTAGGGAGACTCTTCAGGGTGACAACCTTTGGAGAGTCTCATGGCCCAGCAATCGGTGTCATCATTGAGGGATGTCCGCCAGGCCTTACTTTAGATCTTGAGCAATTGCAACTAGACCTAGATCGTCGGCGACCGGGGCAAAGTGACCTCACCACTTCACGTCAAGAGTCTGATCGAGTTGAGCTGCTGAGTGGCTTATTTGAAGGTCAAACGACGGGGACTCCGATCGCGTTATTGATAAGAAACAAAGATGCCCACTCACGAAGTTATGATGGCGTGAAAGAGCTCTATCGACCGGGCCATGGAGACGCGACATACATGGCTCGTTACGGACTTCGAGATTATCGAGGCGGGGGTAGGGCTAGCGCTCGTGAGACCGCTGCTCGTGTAGCGGCTGGTGGAGTCGCTAGGCAGTGGCTTAGCGCTCGATATGGCATTGAGGTGATTGCTTGGGTAGATCAAGTGAGCGCTCATAGGGCAAAAATAGACCCAAATACAGTCACCCATGCTGAGGTTGAAGCCCAGCTCACTCGCTGCCCTGACCACGAGTATCATCTCCTTTTTGACTCTCTCATTCGAACGGCTAAGGAAGAGGGAGACACCCTCGGAGGGGTGATCGGTGGAGTGGCGAGAGGCGTCCCTGCTGGTTGGGGAGCTCCGGTATTCGACAAACTTGAGGCTGACCTCGCGAAGGCCTGTTTATCGCTACCCGCCTGTAAAGGGTTTGAGGTAGGGAGTGGCTTTGACGGGGTCACCTTAAGAGGGAGTCAGCATAATGATGAATGGACCCCTCCAAAGAACCCCACAAATCGACCAGGGGCAGTGATACCCACTACTAACACTAATCGAGCGGGTGGTGTTTTAGCAGGGATTAGTACTGGCGCGCCAATCACCATTCGAGCAGCTTTTAAGCCTGTCTCTACTCACTTTAAAACTCAAGCGACGATCACTCACTCCGGTGAGCCTGTTCTGTTTCAAAATGAGGGACGACATGACCCGTGTGTACTCCCTCGAGCGGTCCCGCTAGTAGAGGCAGCGATGTCACTGACACTTATGGATCACGCTCTTCAGACTTTGGCGCTCGATCGAGGGTATGATTGATCAGAGCGATACCAATGAAGAGGAACACTTGGGAGATATAAGCGCTCCCTTCATGCCATGGCCCGGTGGCAAGCTCTTGATCTCCAAAATGACCTAAAGAGAAGATAAGAGCAACGCGGAATCCGTTAAAGAGGAGACAGAGAGGAATGATGTAGGCGACGAGTATCCACGCTCGCGCTACATGAGCTCCCATCACCCATGCGAAGCCAATGGCGTAGAGGCTCATTGACAGTAAGAGGTTGACCCCAGCGCAGGTCTCATTAATGATCAAATAAAAGCGCTCAGAGTAGATGGTAATGCTATCCCAATAATAGACTTTAAGGGGGAGAGATGAGAGATTGAAGAGGCTAAACACATCGAGGAGATAAACAGCGATATCAGCGCTAAGACGTTGTAAATGGATATCGAGACCTCGGAGAATCGACTCCCAAGGCAAAGAGAATATAGAGATAGAGAGGGGATATAGTAGAGTCTTTACGCGTCGCTCATCATAAGCGCGAGTCGTCCAGCTCGTCCAGAGACAGATCAGTCCCAAGCCCTCAAGTATTAAGCCTGTTTCACGCCACCACAGAGCCCACTCATCAGCGGAGGTGAAGGCTAACTTATTATAGGCGCTCCATGACAGGATGACTCCGGCGGTGAGGATTACTACACCCAGAATAGACAGAGATAAAGCGCTCGGAAGAGCGGTCTGGGGAGAGTTTTGAGGAGAGGTCTGGAGAGAGCTCTCGCTGGACTGTCCATCACTTTGAGCCCAGAGGTAAGTGACCACCGCTAGTGGGGCGGCGATCATCATCACACCTGGATTGAGTGTTTGACCGATAAGCGCTAACCATACTGCTCGACCGTAGAGGTTAATGGAAAGAGCAAGGAGGAGGGTAAGCTCTAACACATCATCTCATCGAAATAACTCAGGGGCGACCTCTAATAGGGTCTGCTCTTCTTTGCCTTCAGGGCATTCTCGCCAATAGATATCGGCTAGATCTTCAAAGATATAGCGCTCTTCTTCTGTGGGGATCGCGCTGGTAAAGAACCAAAGAGGAGTAGGGGTCGGAACTTTAAATCCTTCTTCAAGTGCCCTCACAGCGACGGCAATATCTGACCACCGTTGGCTCTGCCCACGAATCGTCACGAATATAGCGCTCAATGGGGTTTCTCGGCGCAGCGCTTTGGCGCAGATGCCTAGCGCATCGGTCGGTTCACTCACTCCTGCAACATTGAGAGACGTCCCAAAATAGTTGTTGAGTTGATCGACGACACTATCACCAGTCGTGACGATCACTAGATTCGGCGTGGGTTGACTGAGCGCGCTTCCTCGCCCACGCCAACGTAGATCAAGGCCAAAGCCACATCGTCCACAAATATTAAGGGTCGAGAATTCAATAAACACCTCTTCAACCGACGCTTGATTAAGGGCTTGCCCGCACATAGGACAGGAGATTTTAACAGCGCTCATGAGATACCTATCTAGTCTGTATCGAGAGATTTAGATCCGAGGTCTGAATCTTCATCACTCTGTTGGTAAGTTTGAAGGGTATAGAGGATCTGTAGAATACCCGCCGCTACCATGGAGGCCGCTTGCGGTGTATTTGGAACCCTCAGGTGAAGGGTCTGAGGGTAGCGCGCGAGGAGCTCTGGCGGCGTCACGTCATTTGTACAGAGAAGACAGGGGTAAGGAGGACGGTTTAGACCACGCTCGATGGCTCTCAACGCTTTAATACAGGTCTCAGTGCTGAGCTGTGAGAGGGGGTCGGTGAGAATCAATAGCTGGTAGGGTGTCCCTTGATAAATAGATTGGCTCATATAATAGAGGCCTTGTGCTCCATCGATCGCATGAGTCACTTCAATATGACGCTCTGAGCATTGGCTGATGAGCGATAATACATTTCGAGCCCAAGGTTCAGCGCTGACTAAGAGAACTCGTCGAGACCCTTGAGAAGCCCAAGGATTTTGGACAGAATCAGGGGGCTTGACCTGATCGGGCGGTGTTGGATGCATCATAACCTCTATGATAATCTCTATGAGCGGGAGGGGTCAGGGTAAGCCGCGGAGCACGGGGATAATCGTGAGCGCGAGATGAGCGACGAGTGGAGGGAAGTAGCTCTTTGATTTCCACATGAAATAGGCGCAGCCTCCCCCAATAAATATACCGATCTGTAGGATAGAGAAGAGCATGGTATCGGCAGGCATATACCAAATATTGAGGTAGCTAACCTTAAAGAGAGCGACTGATATCGAGATTAAAAAAATAGGGATATATGGCGACCATCTAAAGCCGCGCAGTAGGGCTATGCCAACGAAAAAATAAAAGAAAATGACCTCGCTCAGGCTATGAACTACCTTCATTCCCATCAGGGTCGTAGTCTCTGTAGGGGAGCTAAAAGCAGGGCTGAGATAGCCTACAATAGAGCCATATAGAAGAGCTAATAAACTCATACTGAGGGCTGGGTCAGTCTTTAACTCTAGAGGCTTCAATCTGATTATTCCGAATAACCCAATTAAGATTAACGCTAGGCGACGACTCCACCCAAAGAGATCTTCTTGTAACCAATAATGCTCTATATTCCCGATAACACGCAAGTGACTAGGGATCACCAGCGAGCTACGTAATGTCATCAAGACCCGTTCTTGTTGTTGATCAAAGTTAGCGTAAAGGAACTTGAGTATACGTGAGATCTCTCTATTGGTCTCTTCAGCGAGCCGACCAATTCTATAGCCGATTGGTCGCTCTTGACCAGTGACTCTTTGCGCTTCAGCTCGCGGATGAGGCTTGAGTCCTAATCGGTAGGCTGTGCTCGCTAATGAGTCATTGCTGTAGTTGGTTCTCATAATACTGTTAAAGGTTAATTGGCGCTTAAATGGTTGAAGGCCAGAGAGAGTAGAGATGTCAAGATTACGCTCTTCAGGCCATATCTCTCGAGGATGAGTGATGAAGTTACCGAGTAGACCAAAGATAAGGCTGATCGCTAAAGCTGAGCCTAAAGCTGTGATCCAAGTACTCGCCTCTGGATTGATCTGAGTGAGAGCTTTCACTTTACGTCGTTTTTGATCAAACTCACGATTGAATAAAAGTCTGAGCTCTGCTTGGGCATCCTGATGGTTAGGGTCGAGCTCTAAAACTCGTCTCAGGTGTTGCTCTGCGCTCTTAGGGTCTCCAAAGAGTCTATAGAGCCTCGCTAAATACAAAGGAGGCTTGGGGGAGTCTTGGAACTGTAGGCCGAGCTGCTCTAACTTCTTCTTGGAGAGTTCAAAGACCTCAGCGTCTCTAGAAGACTCTAAAAAGCTAGCCCAGGTCGCATTGAGTGAAGCGTTAAGATCATTAGGCTGTAGGGTCAGCGCTTCTTTGTAAGCCTCTGCCGCTATGTTATATCTCTGCCGTTTAAGAGCAGCTTCTCCCTCTTGGATACAGATCTCGAAGAGCGCTGACTTGAAGAGCTGAGGATTACTAGGGTCCGCTCCCATTTGTTGAAGTCGCTGATAGGCTCGTCGCTCCCGCTCTGAACCATCTAAGGAGCGTGTAATCTCTTTGAGTTTAGCCTTAATCGCTCGTTTAATGTGCTCCTCATCAGCGCTTTGAGAGAGATCATGTAACTTAATCTGCTCTTGATAAATCTTAATTTTACTCTCTACAACATGAGGAGGAGAGAGCTGATTAAGTCCAAGATAGGAGAGAGACTCAGAGCCAGAGAGTTTTGCATATTCTTGAGTGAGCGTGTGGGTGAGAGGCACCTCAAAGAGAGAGATGATATCCCAGACAATCGCTTTGAGAGCGCTGTCTCGCTGAGTCCAGTCTCGTCGCTCTTTGAGGGGCTCAAGTGATTGAGTCGCGTCGAC
The DNA here is from genome assembly GCA_943788935.1 of uncultured bacterium. Lineage (GTDB taxonomy): Bacteria > Myxococcota_A > Bradymonadia > UBA7976 > VGTA01 > CAKZRU01. The sequence goes on from CALSSE010000011.1 coordinate 235,618, forward strand.
TTGCTTAAGCACCGAGCGGTCTTCTGCGGAGATCATCTTTAGCGCCGGTGAGCGTCGATTGATTTTAATCGGTCTGTTTAAGAGCTCTCCCATGTATGTTTTGATATAGGGGTCAGAGAGACCATAACCGAGGACAATCTCTAATAATGAATAGCCTGAGATTCGAGCGACAGGTGGAATCAGCGCTACGTTTTGGTCCTCGATTAAACGAACATTGACGTGTGAGAAACAAGCGATCTTACGGATCCTCACGAACATCTGTTCGGAGAGCGTGAGATTGAGAGTCTTCTCATCGATCAGCCCGAGTTTAATGGCCGCTCGCCCAACCGGTAACTTGTGTTCTTTACCATAATCGATCACCTTAACGAGCTCTGAGGGGGTGATCTGTTGTCGCTGAATGAGTAGCTGTCCTAAATACGTCGATGAATCTAAAGCGCTGACCTCTAGCAGCTGTCCTGAGACAAAGCGCAGATGGAAGTATAGACTAGACTCTGAGTGGTGTACGAAGAGTCGTCCATGAGTCCTCTCTAGCGCGAAGCGGGCCAAGAGCTTACTTAAACTTAATATATTGACGCGACCGCTCACTCCATCAAAGTTTGAGTCAGGAGGCGTGACCTCTCGCCAAAGGTTTTGGAGAGAGGGGTGGTTAAGGGCAGGTGTGGGAGCTTGACCGTTAATAGAGACTAACTGTGGTGGGAAAACCCTTCCGGAGAGGATCAGCTTATTTGTCTCTTCTAAAGTCATTGATTCACTGAGACTACCGATAGGCATTACCCATTGAAACTGCAGGTCACTCACGAATCTTTGCCTCTCTTTGAGTCCTTGATATATAGGATCATACTCACTGTATCTACGGTTTATGAGGAGATTGAAGGTTTAATCAAGTCTACCCTTAAGTCATCCTATCATTACGTTCCCGACTCAGCACCTTAAATGAGTTAAGGCTCGAGGTCTCTAGGGGTTATGCTCAGGAAAGAGCAAGCGCGCGCAGAAGGTACTAGATAATGCAAGCACATGTCATTCAGTTCTTCAATACTCGCGTTACGAGCCAAACCATTTAAGAAGGAGTTGATTGAGTTGATGCGATAAGTCTCGAGGGACTCTTGGGGATCTTCCGGAAGGCCCAAACCTGAGCGATAATCTAAACGCCAAGGAAACTTTAGTGCATGGTAGCCACCAGAAAAAGCAAGGTTGTATAAAGATAACTGTGTATTACGGGTGAATGAGGGCTCACTGATTGTGAGAGCATCGAGGTCATCCCAGTCAACCCATGGTACTCCCCAAGCTCTCTCGGGCTCATAGGCTTGACTGAGCAGTAAGAAGTCTGTGGGCGTAAGGTCATAGAGGTCTTGTCGAGGACGCTCATTGGAGATGCCTAAGCTAGAGGCGGCCTCAATAGAGCCACTGATCGGGGTGAGAACTGAGCGTGGATGGGCGATCAATAATGCCCGCGCTTGTTCATTTGTGAGAGAGAGTGGTCGACTGAGAGGCTCATCGGTACTATGAGCCCATTGACGGAGTCGCCAAAGAACTCTAGCGCTCTCCGAGTTAGGAGACGCTCCAATACCAGACTGAGGGGCGAGTACTCTAGTGGTGCTCTTTAGTTCAGGCTCCTCATCTTCCTCTCGAGCAAAGACTTGTAGTGAGAGCGGATCCCCGCGCTTAGTCATCACAGTGAGAGGCGGGGTCTCAACGCCAGAAAAAAGTCGCTTTATACCGAGCTGTTCACTTTTATGGTTGTACAAGGCGACCCACTTGCCTTCTAAAGTCTGTAGGGAGGAGAGCTCATTGCTCCACAAGTGAGCCTCGGGCATAGGGAGAGCCTCTCCTTCTGCATTTACGAGTGATATCATGGGAGAGCCCAGTGAATCATTCCCCCAGCTCCAGCCAGCGCTAGAAGGCCCGTCTAGGTCCCTCCATAAAAGCCATGGACCAAGCTCTCTGTTGAGGAAGACATCGGATCCGCCACGCCCAATACCAACAGCGCTATGTTGCAGATAATGTGCAACGAGGTCTACGGTGACTAAACCCTTCGCGTTTAGATCCATCGCGACGCTCAATGAAGCAGCGGTCGCCCCTTCACCGACCCCACCATAGACGAGGGCGCCTTCGGGGAATTCGAGTTGTCGTTCTACTTGAGGCTCTTGAGATATTTGCTCCATGTTTGAAATCTTGACCAACGCTCTTAAGGTCGATAGGGGGGTGGTGTTATTGGTGTCACCTCGTTCGATCCAATGGGTAAGCTGTTGTAAAGTGAGAGCCCGATTGAGAGGGCGTGATCGTCGTATTAAGTTTGAACTGCGACCAGTCTCATTGGGTTGAGCTTTAAGCAGCGAAAGCGCTAGGGAAGGAGACCAAGAGTACTCTCTCCATTGTCGACTTAGCATTAAGGTTAGAGTGTTTTCTAGCTCTTCATAAGCAGAAGCAGGTTGGTCCGTTTCTCTGGTCTCCATGGCGCATGAAGCGAAACCGGCACGGGCGAAAAAACCAGCATGGAGTAGGAGATCTAAGCGCTCTCTCATGGAGTCAGTTGACCACATGATTAAAGGATAAGGCGCTTGACGCCTCTGCGGTTTCAGCTCTTGATCGATCCACTCTCCACTCTCTGGTATAACACACCAAAAAGGCCAAGATTGGTCTTTAATCTTTAACTCTGAGGCAGATGAAGAACCACGCCATTGAGAGACAGACCAGCCGCTCAGCTCCCCACTGAAGAGGCCTCTCACCGCTCTGTAGCTCTCATAAAGAGTGCTCTTCTCAGCAGCGCTTAACTCTTCACCAGTTTGTTGTTGATGCTTCGTTTCTGCCCACGCCAAGGCGAGGCCTCTCACTCCATCTGAGAGTAGAGCGATTTGGTCGTTATCTACTCGGCAACTCGCACCTCCTCGAGACTCACAGGCAGCTATACTCCCTGCGGTGAACCATCGGTGAGCTGTGATGAGTCGAGGGCTTAAAGCAGAGGCTGCTTGACCTAGCTCGCTCTGCGATTCCTCTCCAAGCTCAATCACTCTCCTTAAAGAGCGCTGAAGTTTAAGCGGGTCACCGGTTGTAAAGGTCCAAGTATGCAGGACATCATCCCCATCGACCCCTTCACTCTTTAAGAGTGAGCGTACACGGCGGAGGTCTAGATCTAAGAGGTTAGCATCTCCTCGTATCTGTTGGCTGAGGGCACCCTGACTTGACCGTAGAGCTCTAGTCAGTATCACCGCATATTGAGTGCTCGCGTCAAGAGCATGCTTAGGCCGGAAAGTGAGCGTTACTGCTCCCTCTCCAAGACTTGGAGCAGAGGTCATAACATGCTGACCACTCGCTTGTTGGGAGTCGCTCCAAATCAGAGAGAGAGGCTCCGCTTCATCATTAGCGCCCAGGCGAGTGATCATCGCTAGGTCTTGATGAACTCTGCTATACTGATTCAATAGCTTACTCTGCATTATACCTATCGAATCACTCTCTAGCGGAGAGGTTCTCAACAGAGGAGAGATCGGTGAACTCAGCTTGCTGAGACGCGAAGGGGACGGTCTACCGTCACTCTCAGCGAGAGTATTTAGCTCCGCGAAAAGCCCATAGTTCAAGGTCTCACGACCAAAATCTAATGGGATAAGATCTCCCATACACGATCCGGAGAGACACAAGAGAAATATGGCGTCATCCTTTAATGACTCGCTATCTTGTCTTAACAAGAGCTCATCGAGATCTAGCTCTTGAGTCAATGGAACGCTGATGAGTGGATGAAGAGGCGCCCCTTCGAGTAAAGAGACGTCATCAGCCCAAGAAGAGAGGAGAGATGAGCTAGAGAGTTCAGGTAATAAACGCCACTCTTGATCTTTTATGTTAAAAAGAGCGTCATTGGGGAGTGGAAAGCTGAGCTCATTGATTATGCCATCGCCAGAGGAGGGGTCGCTTACTTCAAAGATAAGTCTTGGCCCCATTGATGAATCTATCTCATTAGGCGCGAGTTGATCGTCACACCCGAAGAATAGCCCCCCTAATACAATGAGACAGGTGACTAGAATATGCCCTTTTAGAGAAGTAGAGGAGGGGGGGCGAGTGCTGTTAGACATATTTGATCTCAGGAATTAGACATAATGGATGACATTGAGAGTATTCTCGATAACTTAGTTACTTTGTAAATAGAGAGACAGGCCTCATTATGCTCTCGGAATTATGCTCTTGGGATTAGGCTCTCGTCAGCGCTAAACTTAGGTCTTAACGGTCTTGCTGTCATCATCACGAGAGTCTTTCTCTCCAATCTTCTCGAAGATGATGTCATGAATGGTCTGCTCTCCTAACTGCCAGAGAGCCTTACGATTGGGAGAGCGACCGAGGAGACCAAGCGGTACTCTAAAGCCTCCTTTATTTCGTCGACCTCCACCAAAGGGCCTGCCTGATTCATCATTGCCAAAGAGCTCTTTGAGCCATCGATCAGGGTCTACAGTAGCGGAAGAGGTTCGTAATGAGCCATCGACGTATTTATCATTAACGATCCCAAAGACGACCGCGGTCTCAACGCCCTCATGTCGAATGAGGAAATCAGCGGTTTGAGCGATCCCATCTCGGTCCTCTTCACGCACAAACCCCACACCTGCGAGGAGGAAAGTGCCTTTGATAATCTTATTGTTAAGACCTTTAGTGATGATCTCCATCGTGCGGGCGGTCACAGATTGCTTACTGACCATGCGCAGGAGGTCACGATCGATAAATTGTCTGAGATAACCAGCCGCGTGAAAATCTCGAGCAGTGGCGAGCATGAGGTCATCGGTATCGGTGCGGATACCATGCATCAGCGCTGTCGCGATGTACGCATGCGTGGAGAGGCTCTTTTGTAATGAAAACTCGGGGACATACTCTAAGTATTCAGCGAAGATACTGCTCGTCGCCCCGAGGTCCTCTCGGATATCAATGAACTTCGCTTGTACTTTTCCAGTCTCTTTATGATGGTCAATGAAGGTGAGGAGAGGAGGGAGGAGGTTCATATCTTGACCATTGATCGTCGCGTCTTGACTATCGACAAAAGCGAGATAGTCATATCCATCGAACTCAAAACTTTCATCGTAAAGCGTCATCTCCATCTCTATAACCTTAACGAGCGCTCTATTCTCTGGGTGAGAGATCTCATCAAAATAGAGGATGGAAGACTTGATATCGAATTCACGATAACAATATTGAAGCGCTGAAGCGCTCCCGAGACAGTCAGGATCAGGGTGACCCTTAATCACAATTAAGACATTTGAACCTCGAGCCTCCTCAAGGGAGAGCAAGAAGGCTTCAAGTTTACGATAGCTCTTATCCAAGAGCTGTTTCTGATGTGGTAGGTTGGTAATGACCCGTGGCAGAGGAGAGGGGTCCTCAAAGAGCTCCCCTTCTTTGAAAGAGTCAGCGCTCACTCCTGGAGCAGGTGTAACCTCTTGCAGATTAACGTGAGTAGGTGGTGAGTGGGCGATGAGGTCAAGGTCAGCCGGAGCTAGAGAGCTCAGCTGTACCGCATGGTCGAATTGATCCGCATCATTGAGGCCCTCCACTTCACTCGAATCAAGAGCTGACTCAACATACCCTTTTGGTAACGGAGTCAAACTGACTGGTTGAGGAGTTTGGGAGTCTCCAACGGCATCTAAGCCAAGAGAAGGAACTCGAGGAGGAGTGGAGTCTTTAATCGCGTTGATTTGTTCATCATTTGCGATCAATTCACTCTCCTCGACCTCTTTGCTTTCGCTGAGGTGATCGAGATGTGTTGATTCAGAGTCGATTTGAGTCTCTTGTTGGTGGGCCTCACCTCGGTCTTCAGGGGGGAGTAGACCCATAGAGTCACGGTCGCTCTTGGTCTTCATTACCTCTAGAACCTGAAGTTTCAAAGACTCTTGAGCATCTAGACGATGAGGGAGCGTCTCCGTCGCAAAACGATTCAGCGGTTCAGCTTGGCCAGTACTGCTGTCGTCTATAAGATTTGATTGTGATGTGTCTCTTGGTGGGTGAGATGGGAGGTCGTGGTTCTCCTCATCTAGATTGGCAGACTCCATAGGGTTCTCCGAATTCTCATTAGATGTAATCGGCTCTGTTGACATCGTCGGACCTCGCTCTAAACAGGGACTCTCAAGGAGATGATAGTGAAAGGTTGTGATCATCTCCATCTAGCATAAACTGTGTGAGGGTAATGCACAAGAAAAGGGATCACCGTTGCCGATGAGTGGGGGGGCTTTTATCCTTATTGGGTAAGTGTGGTGAGCCCAAATTCGCCGGTATATCTTCGTTTAGAGACTTCTTGATGCTCAGTTGCTGTTTAAATGCGGAGATGGTCTGAGAGGGTAGCTTCAGCTTAGAGCCGTGTTGATCTAGCCAAGAGATTAACTCTTCTCGAGAGCGCTCTCCTCGCTCATTAAGTCGTTTAAAATGACCCTTGTCTTGGTGACAGTCACTACACTCTCTCCCTTGATCCGCTGCGTAACGCCATTGGATCAAAGATTTCGCCCCCAATACAGTGAGCCCTCGCTTTCCGATATGACAATCCGCACATTTAAGGTCTTGTTCAGAGCTAATAGCCATCATCTGTAAGCTGATCAAATAAGTAGAGTCAATGTAGTCCTTGAAGTTACGAGTGTGGCAATAATAGCAGGGACGCTTGAGTGGTTTACTCATCTGTCTCATCTGTCGACGTCTCGATTTTAAATCATCGGACTTATACCATTGTGAGGCCCGCTCTCTCCATGATGAGATGGGCCCTTTGAGGGTGACTGTAGAGCGAGGGGCGATAGCGCTTGGTAGTATCTCTTGATCATCGGCGTGACTCATAGGCAGGGTGAGCCAAAGGGAGAGCGAAACCAGACAGTGAGAAATCGCTAGCCGATACACTGATCCTTACCTCACCTTCAGTTTTTGTTTGGGGTCCATAGGTGCTCTTCACTACCGTTTTCAGAGATCACCCAACGGCTCCACACGAAGAGGGCATCAGAGAGACGATTGAGGTAAGGGATAGCGGTGTCACCAATCTCTTCAACCTCGGCTAGTCTGACGCAGATACGCTCGGCTCTTCGGCAGATCGTCCGCGCCATGTGTAGCTCAACGTTAGGGCGATTCCCGCCGGGTAAGACAAAGCTCCGCAGCTCAGGGAGATGCTGATTATAGTGATCTATATGCCGTTCGAGTTGTTGGACGTCTTCTTGAGTAACCTGGGGCTGCATGGGGTGAAGGTCTTCAAGTTTTGTCGCTAGGAGAGACCCTAAGTTAAATAGCGAGTTTTGGACACGATGGAGCACATCTGCCAGCTCGACAAAGTTAAGCTCAAGACAAGAGAGCCTCGCTGCTCCGATATAAGCATTGAGCTCATCAACGGTTCCATAGGACTCGATTCTTAAATCAGCTTTTGATATTTTCTGTCCACCGACGAGGCGTGTTAAGCCTTGGTCTCCATGCCTTGTATACACTCGATTGATCGCTAATTCGGGATCCTTAAAGCGTTCTGATGTAGGCGGGGCGCTCTCATCCAATGCAGGAGTGGCTGGGATTTCTTTGGTTTGACTCATCAGGAGACCTTAAGTTGTGAGGTTAGTTTATTCGTTGACGATGAGCTGTAATACTTATTCGAAGTAGTATCATAAGCCCCGTAAAGAGACAAAGTAGCCAGTGTTCGTTTCGCCGAGGTTGAGATAAAGTCGCATGACACCCAGACTCATTAGGAGAAGATTCGATCACTTTGGTCTCATCATCATTGTTGTCGGGAGACTGATTATTAGCACTAGGTGGGTTTAGAGCAGGGCGCTCGCCTTCACAAATAAAACCCTCATCATCGTCTACTCCTTCCACACAGAGAGCTAAAAATGGGGTGATCGCTGAGCAGCCCCAGCCTATGGGGCAACAGCGATCAGCGGTGCAGCTAATCGTACAGCTCCCAGGATCTAACAACTCTTGAGTATTTGGGTCACGAAGAGTGCCTACGCACCTTAAGTCCTCTCCACATGTAGGCTCTTCAAAGGGTGTTTCTGGATTCTCCCAGCAAGGGTCTCCAATGCCTCGCTCACCAGCGGTAGGAATCTTTTGGCAAGCGTCACCTGAGGGCTGTAGATCCACACAACGATACCCTTGAGGACAGCCCTCCTCACAAGCATAGGAGCAGTAAGGGATCGGCTCACCGCTCACTTGACTGAGGTAAAGAGGATCATTGAGACAAAAGAGCCCCTCTTCACAGCGACCGCTCTCTTCACAGTCTTCCCCAAAGGCAGGATCGGGGGTGTCGCTCCCTCTCGCGCAGACGTCTCCTCCTCCTTGGAGTCCAGCACATTGCATTCCTTCTGGGCATAAACCTTGATCGCAAGGGCCGCTACAATAGCTCTCATCATCATCACTGAGACAGATCAGATCAGCTTGGCAAGCCACCTGCTCTCCACACGGCTCATTAAAGCCTACGCGTTCAAGCTCTGGGCTCTCACCTGGGGCACAAGCGCCGCTCCCTGAAGAGAGCTGGGCACAGTAATAGTCGTCGGGACAGGGAGTTGAAGAGTCACAGCTCTGAGAACAAAACTGATCCATCCCATCACTGACACAGAAGAGGGGGTTCAAACATAGCTCTTGAGCACATGACTCACCAAAATCTGCGGTCCCCATCTGCATTGGAGGTGGGTCATCGGGTACTACAGGCGCCTCTCCTCCTGAGGGATACAAAGCGCAAGCGCCATCGATATCATCTTGAGAGAGAGAGCGAGCGCTGCTGTCATTAGGTCCGGTAGAAGGCCACATCGTCGACCCTGAGACCGAAGAGTGATCAAGACCGAGCGCGTGACCTACTTCGTGTGCGGTCACACTCTCTACATCGGTGCCGAGGCCACTCTCTCCGATCACCGCCCAAGTATGATGGAAACCATTGTATTTAATATCGGTGTCTATAAATCCTTGGAAATTAAAAATCGATGAGGTGATGGCAAGGGCGGCCGCTGAATCGTCCCAAGATTGCTCTCGCCAGCTGACAACATTCTCTTGGTCATCCACTCCCCAAGAGTTGTTATTCGTTCGGCCATTAGGGTTCCATGCCATATAAGCACAAGAGATGTCTGTCCACACTTGAAAGCCGCCGTGAATCGCTTCTAAGCATTGAGAGTCGGAGAGGTCTGAGCTGAGAGTAGAGTTCACCGTGTAGGGAACGTTCCCTCCTGAAGAGAGAGTCCACTTGCTACCTGTAAAGTTATAGCCCCATACCGATGAGCTAGATGAGCTAGTGAAGATGAATACCATGACATAGACGAAAAAGAGGAAGCGACTCTTGCGGATCATATAAACGATTGATTGGGCGCTCATCATGGTGCTCCTCTCTGGTTAGTGCTCTGATGGTTGATCTGGTGATTGACCTTAGAGACTGATGGAGAATAGACCTCTGTGTCGGTGAGAGGTTTTGGGTGGCTAGCTCCTCTAGTGACCAAGCGCCTTAGCTGATCGAGAGGCATATCGTTGAGATCACCTCTCACAGTTGAGAAGGATTGAGTAGAGCTAGCTTTATGGAGATGAGCGACGACATTGGAGCGAGTGACCCATTCCTCTTCGCCTCTCACCTGGATCTTAAACCATCCTTGAGACATCCCGGCGAAAACCCAGTGCCCAGTAGATGCTCGCTCTAAGAAGAAGATGCCGCGATCATTGAGGTGGAGCTGTGGTTGCCCATAAATCACTTGTTTTCGTCGATGAACTCCTTGACCCAGCTCTCCCCCCCTCAGAGAGATCTCTAAGTATTGGCTCTCTCTCTTAAGAGTACCTCTCCACATCACTTCAATCTGAAGAGTATATCGAGTCCATATCGAACCCTCATGATCTTCGACAACATCACGCTCTATCACTTGGCCTTCAAAGACCAAGTCACTCAGGCGAGTGAGCTGACCGAGAGTTAGAGGGATCAGACTCGTCGCCTCTGCCTTTTGACACAGTAAAAGACGCTGAGGGTCAACTTGACAGACTAAACTTAAACATAATGAGAGCAGCGCTGTGATAAAGACAGCTGATCTCTTACCTCTTAGATGAGCGCTTTGATACATAACGGGAGTCCTCTAGGGCAACGTGTGATGTGTAGCGCTCCCTCGAGGTCAATAAGAAGGTTCAATCAAGATCGAGGGAGGGCCAAGCGGAGTAGGTCTTTTCTTACGAGAAGACATCTTTTGGAACAGGTGCCTTAAGGATAGATACCTTGAGCGCACTCTAAGTTACGAGGTTCGTAAAGAGGTAGAGTGTCTAAAACGAGATCAATCGCCTATCGGGCATAGCTGACGACTCGCGTCGGACGAATCACCATCACTTTAACGTCTTCTTCAAAAGAGAACTCCTCTTCTATTCTCTGAGCGAGATCACGAGCGAGAACCACGGCGCTCTGATCATCTACTTTAGCGTTATCGACGACGACTCGTAATTCTTGACCCGCCTTGAAGGCGAATACTTTTTCAACAGGGTCAAGCTCTTGAATAAACTCTTCTAGCGCTTCTAGTCGCTGGAGCTGAGCAGCGAGCGCCGCTCGACGAGCGCCAGGACGGGCGCTAGAGAGAATATTGGCGGCAGCGATGATCTGCGCGAGAAGACTAGACTGGCCCTCTTCATCATGATGAGCGCTCACCGCGGTAACGATGGCTTTCGCTTCACCATATTTTTTACAGAGCGCTGAGCCCGCTTCGGCGTGATCACCATCGACAAGTTGATCAGCCGCCTTACCGATGTCATGTAGGAGTCCTGCACGGCGAGCTTGCTTAGGCTTAAGGCCAAGCTCAGCGGCGATCATTCCAGCGATGGCTCCCACTTCAACGCTATGTTGTAAGACGTTTTGAGCGAAACTCGTTGTAAAATGGAGACGACCCAAGAGTTTGAGGAGCTCGGGATGAAGTCCGCTGATTTCTAGCTCTAAAGCGGCGCTCTCTCCATATTGTCGGGTGAGCGTCTCTAGCTCACTCTCGCTTCTACGGATCGACTCTTCGATGCGAGCGATATTTATTCTTCCATCAAGTAGGAGACGCTCTAGCGCTCGTTTAGCGATCTCACGACGAATCGGATTAAAACAGGAGATCACGACCGCGCCTGGTGTATCATCAATGAGCAAGTCACAGCCTGAGAGTTGGCTGAAAGCGCGTATGTTTCTTCCCTCTCTACCAATGATCTTACCGGTTTGGTTCTCTTTAATAGGGATTGATATCGTCGCATGCTCAGCGATATGTTCACCGGCATAGCGTTGAACAGACTGAGCGATAAGCGCTCTCGCTTGTTCTTCAGCGATCGATTTAGAGGTCTCTTCGATTTGTCGGATCTTATCTACCGCTTCTAGCTTGGCTTGGCGCTCTAAGTCGAGCATCAGCTGCGCTTTCGCTTCTTCACGCGTTAAACCTGAGCGGGCTGCTAAGAGCTCCTCGGCCTCAGTCACCTGTGACTCAAGTCGGGTCTTTTGTTGATCCAGCTGGCGTTCCCTCTTAGTGAGATCACGCTCTTGACGGTTGAGCTCTTTATCCCTGCGAGTGATCTCTCTCTCTCGCTGATCTAAGCGCTCCGAGTGTTCAGTGATGGTATCTTCTCGGACTTTTAACGCTGATTTCCTCTCACGCTCAGCCTCTTTGATGGTCGATTTTAGATCTTGTTCAAGCTCTTTGTACTCTCTCTTGATCTGCTCTTCACTCTCTTGTAACTCAAGTTCCAGATTTTCTTTAGCGCTCAGATAGGCGGCACTATTCTCTGGCTTAGGAGCTAAATACTTAGAAGCCAGAGCGCCCGCAGTTCCTCCAGTCAATAGAGGGAGGAGCCACTCCCAAGAAATCTCAGCTAGTTGTATCAATGTATATTCTCTCTACTTAGCTTGAGCTCGTCGGAGCTTATGTATCTAAGCGCGGTGTATGTAATCCGCTCTCGGTGATGAGAGCGTCAAGAGGGATATCCCAAGGCTCTCTTGGGAGATCAGAGCGCAGTTGAAAGTTGAAACCTACACCAAAAGTCTTAAGAGTCCAAGAGGACTGAGCATTATGGGCGAGTGTTCGATCATAATGTCCACCGCCTAAGCCGAGGCGAAGACCTGTCTGAGGACAGAAAGCAAGCCCAGGGATAAAGAGGAGACGAATCTGCTCGAGCTCTACTTTAGGTCCTATCGGCAATGAGAGACGTCTTGATCGATCCCAAGCGGTAGGTTTGATAAAGCTGAGCGGTGATCCCACCTTGTGGGTGGGAAAGACAAGCCTCGCCTTATGATCTCCTATTGAGGTAGCACAGAATGGTAAGTGATCAGTCCGCTCACCGTTATTCCACAGTAAAGAGAGATCAACTTCACCGTCAAAGGGCGCATACACACCAACGAGACCTTTGGGGTATTGAGTGAGTTGATGTTTGATTTCTTGGACGATGAGGGCTTCGGCAGAGGCACGTTGGTTGGCCGCTAAAGAGAGCCTTTGGGCTCTGAGTTCCTTGCGGAGAGTGACTTTATGATGAGCGACTGTGTCCATGAGTAGTCGGGATCTTTTAAGAGGGGGTGGAGAGTGGCTCTAAGGTCTCCAAGATACCTAAAAGATTTTGAATTTTATCTTCCGCGGTCTCTTGGATGTCATATAAGCGGTCTTGAGTGTTCATCAGTTCATCCATCAAGGCGAGGGCGACAAACAGGAGCGCTTCTCTACTGTCAGGGATCACTCTCTGAGTCTCATGAATACGTTCGTTGAGCTCTTCGCTCACTTTTAGCAGATGCTCTTCATTGCTTGAGGAGCGAACCTTGATTATGCGCCCACCGATCGTCAACTGAATCTCTTTCATGGCCTCTTATACCTCTCTCATTAGTGAGTTTGAAGTCTCATTTGTGGAATCAAATTTATAGGATTAGGAAGATGGAGCAAGTGTCGGAAGGTGGAGCGAGTGCTAGAGAGGAGATGAAGCGAGTCTCAGAGAGGAGATGAAGCGAGTCTCAGGGAGATGGGACAGTGGTCTGAGCCATAAATATCATTATGAATCTCGGCGTCAATAACCCGCTCGATAAGGCTTGAAGATACCAAGAAATAATCGATACGCCACCCCACATTCCTATCTCTTGCTCCAGCGCGGTAACTCCACCACGAATATTTTACTCGCTCAGGGTGAAGATGACGAAAACTATCGATGAACCCTGCGCTTAAGTAACGCTCAAACCCGTCGATTTCCGCTTGGGTAAACCCCGGGTTCTTATTATAGTTTGACTTAGGATTCTTGAGATCAATCTCCCGATGAGCGACGTTGAGATCTCCACAGATCACGACCGGTTTACGTTGCTCTAACTCTTTGAGATAGGCACAAAAATCGACATCCCATTCTTGTGATCGGTAGGGGAGACGCTTAAGGGCACTCGACGCGTTAGGCACATAGACATTCACCACGAAGAGCTCATCTAGTTCAATGGTGATGACTCTCCCTTCTTGGTCATGTTTCTCAATACCTATGCCGAAAGACACTGATCGAAAAGGGATTTTACTGAGTATCGCGGTACCGCTATATCCTTTTTTTACCGCTCCTAGAGCTTCTACATGGTACTCACTCAAGTCAATGAGTGCTTCTTTGGTCTGCTCGGGGGTCGCTTTGGTCTCTTGTAGACAAACGATATCAGCGTTTAAGGCGCGGAGATCTTCAACTAACGTTCGCTTAGAGCAAGCTCTCACCCCATTCACGTTAAAACTCACAAACTTCACTGATCACCTCTGATCTTACTGGTTACTATTTGTCTGATGAGCATACGACTCAACACTCTATTACAGTTAAGGCGAGCCCTCCTCGGGCGGTCTCTTTATATTTAGAGCTCATATCAGCGCCGGTGCGTCTCATGGTCTCGATCACTTTATCGAGGCTCACTTTATGAGACCCATCCCCACAGAGCGCTAGACGAGCGGCGTTGATCGCTTTCACAGCTCCCATGGCGTTACGCTCGATACAGGGCACTTGGACCAAGCCTCCCCAAGGGTCACAAGTTAAACCTAAGTTATGCTCCATACCTACTTCGGCAGCGTTACACACTTTCTCTGGGGTCCCCCCCATCACCTCGGTGAGTGCTCCAGCCGCCATAGAACAAGCGACTCCGACCTCTCCTTGACAGCCGACCTCTGCACCGGAGATGGAGGCGTTCATTTTATAAAGACCACCGATCGCTGCAGCGGTCAGTAGGAAACGCATAATCCCCTCTTCGTCCGGAGCAGGAGTGAAGTGATCATAGTAGCTTAGGACGGAGGGTATTATTCCAGCTGCGCCATTGGTTGGGGCGGTCACAACCCTACCTCCCGCGGCATTCTCTTCATTCACAGCTAAGGCCCAGAGGTTAACCCAGTCTAAGGCACCGATTGGATCAACTTGTAAATTATTTTGTACCTTAAGGCGTCTCTTCAAACTCGCGGCTCTCCTCTTTACCTTGAGGCCTCCCGGTAAGATTCCCTCAGTCCTGCATCCTCGATCGATGCAGGTCTTCATAACCGACCACAGCGCTAGGAGTTCATCTTTTACATGGTCATGAGCGGCTTGACCTGTTTTTGGGACGAGAGCGGCTTCATTCTCCAACATAAGAGAGCTGATAGAGAGTCCACTCTCTTTACATCGTAACAAGAGCTCATCAGCGCTAGAGAATGGATAGGGGACCTTCCTCTCTTGGGAACTTAAGAGCCCTAAACCACCAGCATCCACGGGGTCAACCGCTTCGGTCATGGATTCCAGTGAACTTTGAGAAGGGGGGAGAGAGCTCTTTACCTCAAGATCAGGCTCGCCTTCTTGATTGACGATAAAGCCCCCGCCAATACTGAAGTAAGTTCGTTCATGGATGAGCTCCCCATCGAGGTCAAATGCTTGAAAAACCATCCCATTAGAGTGAAGTTTTAAGGTCTTACGTCGATCAAAAACGATGTCTGACTTAAGAGTGAATGAGATCGTTAGCTCAGGGCTGATATGGAGGGAACCTTCACTCTTGACGCGCTCTATTCGTTGAGGAATGACATCTACATCAACCTCATCAGGCGCTTCGCCTTCTAAACCAAGAATAATAGCGGTATCTGTTCCGTGCCCTCGTCCCGTATGAGCGAGTGACCCATGCAAACGGACCTTAATCCGAGTGACGCGGTCTAGCTCTCCTGCTTCTCGTAAGCGATCTACGAAGCGCAATGAGGCACGCATTGGTCCCACAGTATGACTAGAGCTTGGTCCTATGCCCACTTTAAACAATTCAAATGTGCTCACGAACATAACCACTCCTTACCTGTTCGAGGCGCACTCGACCGCTAAGATGATCCTTCTGTGAGCTCGGTTACGGTGAGCACGAAGGCTTGGAGGAAGAGCTGACCACGGGCTACTTGCCTGTACCAAGTGAGCTCGCGCTGTGTATTGATCACCGTCTCATCTTCAGTAGAGAGGTCTCCCGATTTGATAAGACCCTTGAGACAGCGTCCTAAGTCCTGATAGTGCTCATCCCAAGAATATTGAGCGAGAGTCACTTGATGGAAGAGCTTATATCCACTGAGAGCAGAGATCTTTTCATGATATTGGTCGAGTGTACCGAGGGTCATCCCTGAGCGTTGCGTTAAAGGACCAGCGACCTCTGAAGAGACTTCAGAGTGGGAGATGCCGGGGACTACAATGACCACGGTTCCGCCGACTTTGACGAGGGCTCTCCAAGTCTGCAAATGCTCAAAGGGGTCGAGGTTAAAGGCTAAGCCTTCGGTCATGAGTAGGTCAAAGCTGTTGGGCTCTGCTTTAACCTGTCCGTAACCTTCTTCGCCGACGTGATGGAGATGAATCAGCTGTTCAGCCCCGCCCTCTTCAGCTCTCATAAAAGCTGCATCTAACAGAGAAGTATCTTGGTCATAAAGATGAGTCTCGCAGCACCTAGATCGAGTCACCCAAGTCGCTCTTCCTCCTAACCCACACCCTAGCTCTGCGATCACCGAAGTACGATCAAGAGGGAGGGGGGTGAGATAGGACGAGGTAAAGACTACGCTCCCCGGATTTCGTTGGCTGAGGTTTCGATATAGGCTGAGAGTGTCCATGTCACCTCGGGAAGAGTGAGGGGGCGTTAAAAGAGATCTTAAGTTGAGTGTCGATTCTGAACCTAAGGATGAGCGATCTCAGCGCTCAGCCATAGGCGTATAGGTCGCATTAGTCTCGCCCACATAGAGTTGGGTAGGCCGATAAATACGGTTGTTTTTGAGCTGCTCAATCCAATGAGAGCCCCAACCCGCGATTCGAGAGATCCCAAAGAAAGGCGTGAAGAGGTCAATCTCCATACCGAGCTTTTGGTACACTAAACCAGAATAGAAATCTACGTTAGGCGCGATCCCCTTCTCGCCGAGACGCTCTTTAGCGATCTCTTCGAGGCGGGCAGCCATGTCATAGAGAGGCGTAGATCCATGGGAAGCGAAGAGGTCACGCGCCATCCCTTGAAGGACTGTCGCGCGTGGGTCTTTGACTTTGTAAACTCGGTGTCCTAGACCCATGATCTTGCGTTTCTCAGCTTGAGCTTGTGTGAACCAAGGCTCTACGCCTGATACGCCCCCATCAATCTCAGCGAGCATGTGAAGGACTCTCTCATTAGCACCACCATGAAGGGGGCCTGAGAGAGAACCGACAGCAGCCGATAACGACCCATAAGGGTTCGCGGTGGTACTACCGACGACTCGACCGGTGAACGTTGAAGCGTTGAAGCCATGTTCAGCGTGTAATACGAGGGCGACATCGATGATACGTCTCTGTTTCTCGTCAGGGACTTCACCATTCAGCATGTAGAGGAAGTTAGCCGCGTGATCGAGGTCGGAACGCGGGGCGAGGAGCTCCAAGCCTTTACGTACTCGATCAAAGCTCGCTACGATCGTTGGAAAGCAAGCGATCATACGAACGACCGCTGCTTCATTTTCTTGATCATTCTCAACATCAAAGTGAGGGAAGTAGGCGGCGAGCGCGCTGACCGCTGTTTGCAGTGCGACCATAGGATGGGCCTCTTGAGGGAGGCTCTTTAGAAGCTCAACAATCCCGTTAGGGATGGAGCGGTTCTCCTTTAGACGAGTATCAAAAGCGCTGAGTTGCCCTGCGGTAGGGAGCGCGCCAAAGAGGAGCAGGTAGGCGACCTCTTCAAACGAGCTGTGCTCTGCTAGCTCTTCGATCGGGATCCCACGATAGCGTAGAATACCATTCTGTCCATCAATACTGCTAATGCTTGATTCTGCGGCGATGACGCCCGCTAATCCTGGAGTGAAGCTCATATCACCTCAATGTTTGTTATTGCGTTATAAGAGGGTTAATCCCTCATTCGTTTAGATAAACTAGGGCTTCGTGAGCTGAAGGTCAAGTCTCATGGACTTGAGATTCTCATTGAGTTGAGAAGTCGTTCAGCGAGCACTTGTGCCCCTAGAAGCCCTGGGTCAGGCTCGATCACTACCCAAACACTTACATTCGCTAAGAGTTTATTATATCGACCTTTACAGAGGAAGCTGTGAGAAAAATGCTCATGAAGCATAGGGAGCAGATGTGGAGTCACTCCTCCGCTCAAGTAAACGGCGCCGGCGTTAGACTTGAGTGTGAGGTTTGCCGCTTCGTCAGCATAAACGCCTACAAAGTGGGTGAGGGCGTTAAGGGCGATAGAATCCCGATTCTCGAAAGCGGCGTGAGTGACTTGGGCGCCAGTCACCGGCTCACTGAACCCAATCGGTAGAGGTCGACCCCCGAGGAAATAGAGGAATAGATCGACGACCCCCGCCCCACTGACAACTCTCTCTACGCTGACATGATCACCATAGCGACCTTTGAGCCATCGATTTAATCCAACCTCAGCTTCATTTCGAGGCGCGAAGCGAGTATGGCCCCCCTCTGTCGCTACCACGATCCACTCAGAGCCATCATTAGAGGGGGTAGAAGATGAATTTACATCAACGCTAAACTCTAGTGGCTCAAAAGGGGAGAGGTCTTGATAACGAGGGATTAAAATAGCCTCTCCTAGTCCTGACCCCGCCCCCAATATCGCGATTGATCGTCCATCATTGGGTTGCATTAGCTCCGGGCCGCAGAGGTGAACGACACTCTCTCTACTCATTACAGGCACCGCCGCGGCTTGGACATAGAAGTCATTGACCAATAGAGCAGGGGCGTTAATCATCTCTCTGATCGTTGACTCTCTAACTACCCACCCTACATTAGTGAGATGAGCTGCGCCATTAGAGACATGGCCAGCGACACCAAAACAAGAGACGACGATCTCTTCTCTCAGTGAGGGATCAGGGAGCTCTTCGCTCATAAACTGCTCTAACATAGATTCTAAGCTAGTTGCCTCTTGGGTTGCATAGCTACATTGAGCGATGGTCTTGTGACCTTGAACGAGGGCTACTCTGGTATTTGTAGCGCCTAAGTCACCGATTAAGGCGAGCGGTCTATCTGCTATTTTATGAGTCATGTTCTCAGCATCTCTCAGAAAAAAATGGGGTGCAGTCATATTTCAATCGGCGAAAGAGATCACCATAAATATTGATGAGTGAGCTGAATGCTTTTGGGGAGTAGATGGGGTGACTTAAGCGTTATTACTCAATAGTTTCGTAACATTAGGACTTGATCACCTCGTCGTAACTCTAGTGTCGAACGAGTAATCAAGGCAGAGGCAGTGTGAGCTTGAGTAGAAATTACCATGAGTTCACCGACGGGCTCTAAGGGCATCTGTTGATCACGCTCAGCGCTAAACTTCATGAGTCCATCTCCTCGTCGAGCGATCGCTAGTCGGTTACCAACTTGAACTCCCTCTTCCGAGCCGACGTTGATAAAGACCATATGGTGCTGTCCAAACTCACTGATATCAGCGAGACTGTCAACAATCACGCCTTCGAGGTCGACGAGGTTTTTAGTGGGGTTCACCTCTATTAGTTTCTCAGCGTTGGCGAAGACGAGATCTCCCCGCTCCATCTCCCTCTCTGAAGAGCTAATGATCGCTTTAAGGAGCTGTTGATCATCACCTCGCTCTATCACTTCAGCTGATCCTATATATAGGACTTTAACCCCTAAGGCTTCTTTAGTATCGGGGTGTAACGCTGTCTCTTGAGGTCGGTAGATGCTTAGTTCTTGCCCAAGAGTGATCGAGTCAGGATCTGTAAATTCTAAATAGATGCGATCTCCAGTAGAGAGGTTCGATTTCGCTTCTGGGGAAGCGATTACTTTTCCTAGAGCGTCATCAGCATGGTCGAGGATCATTCCGCGGTTGACTACGAGACGAGCTACTTTCTGAAGATCGGTACTATAAGAGACAGGTTCAAGATCAAAGTCATCTCCCTGTGACTCAGCGACGGCTTGGGGTGTCCATTTTAGCCGAATAATATCTCCAGGATAGATCCAGTGAGGGTTGGTGATATGAGGGTTGAGCGCCCAGAGGTTTGGCCACAGCCAAGGGTCATTAAAGAATTCTTGACTGAGCAACCATAACGTATCTCCATCCTCTACCTCATATTCATATGGTACGTGAACAGAACGATCATCAACGATTGCGATCGAAGCGCTCTGAGCCATCACAAGGGCGCTCAAGGGACCGCTCATGCAAATAAAAGCGAGGAGCGTTCGAGTGAGCAGAGGAGTCAATCGACTGATCATGTGGTCTCTCGCTGAGCGTGAACGCCCTATTGTATGTGCAGACAGGCTGATCATACGGATCTCCTCAATGAACTAAATCTACGTGTAGGATAAACGATTTATTAAGCATAGACTAGAGGCTTAGGAGCCCCCTCCATTTAAATATTTTTGAGCGGCGACCGCAGCTCGAGCGCTAGGGTATAAACGACTCAAACGAAGTAAGGTAGATCGGCCAGCAGTCTGTTCTCCTCGCTCGATCTGTAGTCGTCCCATCGCGTATAGGGCATCAGGAATAAGTGTATGGGTAGGGTGCTCGGCGATTAAACGATTTAGTGTTTGACTCGCTTTAGAATACTGCCCTGCTCGGCGCAATGAATCTGCTCTTTTTAGCAGAGTTCTCGCTTCATCTGGGCTCGGCACCGAGGTTGAGGGAATAGGCTCTTGAGGACGATCAGCATTCCGCACACTCTCTGTATTGATTCTATCTGTAGCGACCTGCGGGGAGACAAGATTAGCAGAAGGTGTATCGGGAGGAGAGTCTACCCTTTGATTTTGTGCCATAGGGAGAGGAGGAACAGCTATATCAACAGGCGGTAGAGGAGAACGAGATGTGGGGGCAGTAGCAGGTGAAGTCTGACTCCCGTTGAAAGTATTCAAGTTATCGGTTGTCAAGGTTGGAGTGTCTATAACGGGTGTACTCTCTCTGCGTCGAGAGCGTATTCGAGGAGAGGAAGAAGCGCTGCGCCTACGACTCTGAATAATAGACCTCTTCTTTGAGGGCTGGCGACTCTCAGGCTTTATTCTTGATTTCCGCTTGGGGGGGCGCGAAGTCTGATCAGTCTCTGCTCTTCTCTCTGCTCTTCTCTCTGCTCTTCTCTCTGTTCTTCTCTCTGTTCTTCTCTCTGCTCGTCTTTCTGCATCTCTCTTGATTTGGCTTGGTGGGTTACGCTTCACCATAACCACTGGAAGAGCTCTTAAGCGTCGAGCACGCCATGCGTCGGGAGTAGAAGGCCCCTGAAGACCCCCTACATTCGATCTCGAAGAGCGTTTCGACCTATTTAGATCATTGCTCTCTAGTCGGTCGCGCTGTGTTCCACGATCTTCAAGTCGTAATAACCTCGACTCTAGCTCTCGTAATCTAAGTTGTTGAGCCTCATAAGCATCTCGTAACACTTCTCGCTCGCGTTGAGCCTCTCCCAGTTGACCTTTGAGCTGATGGGCTCCTCCACAGGCACTAGAGAGCAGGAGGCAAGAGAGACTAAGCCAGAATCTCCATAGAGTATTGGAGAGCGCAACCTTCTTGTGAAAGACGGGTGGGCTGAGATGAGATAAGTCAGTCATGAGGACTCCTCATCTGGCTCTTCGGTAATGAACCAAGCGGGGGAAGTCTCTTCATCAGAGAGGTTTCGAGCGATGCGAACCCCCATAAATTCATCGCGATACCCGGGGAGCTCTGAGAGTGATTCACCGATTGGAAACACCCAAGGATGATTCGCCCAACTTCCCCCAAGAAGCCATTTCGGGTGGTGATCGCCTACACAGACCTCTTCTTGCTCATTATCTCTTGATCCCTCTTCTGACCACTCCCATACATTACCGGATAAGTCATAGCAGCCAAAGTCATTGTGTTTGAGACGGGCGACAGGTCTAATTTTTGACCCCGAGTTATGAGCGGACCAGGCGACCTCCTCAGGGAGATCTGAGCCAGCATAGGGCCAAGACCTCTCTCCTGCAGCAGCATAGCACCACTCCGATCTCTTGGGTAACCTAATCCCAAGCCCCTCTGAGTCTCGAATGCTGACGAGAGTTTGGTCAGAGTTGATCTCGTAATATTGTGATAAACCGAGAGTCTCTGACAATCGGTTACAGAATAAGACAGCGTCTAGCCAAGAAATCGCGATCGCTGGGTATAATGGTCCATAGCGAAGAGGGAGCTTAACCTCCATGATCGCTTCATAAAGTGACTGGGTGACCGCTGTTTGGCCGATAGCGAATGGGGCAGAATTTGACCATGTTTCACCACTCTCGCCGGTCACTTCGCCAGCGGGGATCACTACCCAATCATCAATGAAGCGATGAGGGTGGTAATGGGGCCCTTCTACCTCACCCTTTACTCCACCCTCTACTCCACCCTCTACTCCACCCTCTACTCCACCCTCTACTCCACCCTCTACTCCACTGCGTATCGTGAGTTCGCCTCGTTCAGAGAGGGAGCGCAAAAGTGATGACTTACTTGCGCCAGGCAGACTGATCTTGACCTGATAAGGGGCCGGATGACCGAGGGTGATGAGAGTCTCACGAGCTCTCGCTTGGGCGTTAAGTGCTTGGCTGACGCCTCCCTTCAGGTCGGGCAAAAGACAAACGATAAGATCAGCATCAAGACTTTTCTTGGTATTGCTGATGATCTGCTTAATCACCAATCGCAGAGATGATTCTTCAAAATGTGTGTACCCTGAGGAGGCGAGTCGATCAGCGGAGACAAACCAGATAAATGTCTGTACGGCTTTGAACCCGCATAGCTGATCTCTAACCCACCAATGATGATCAGCGATGTCGTATATTCGCCAACCGTGTGACCCCTCTAAGCTATAGGGAGATGAACGAGGTCTCACCGTCTCTCCACTGAGGGCTTCAAGCAACCTCATCCCTTGAGCGACCTCATCTCCCACTAGAGTAAGCGGTATGACTCCACGTGATGAGTATGAGGAGTGAATATGTGCCAAAGTGGAGCGAAGAGGTAGTTTCAAATTAGTCCTCTTTAGGTTTTCTCACAGAGAGCCAACAGTTGATGTTGATTGGGCTGACTGATGAAGATTCATTTAAGCTATTCAGCGGGCGTCCATGTCAGAGTGAATGGTCCAAATTCCTCGTTCGCTCCATCGACTATGACATATAAGTCACCGGTGACCGTTGGAGTGTAGGTAATGCTCTCTGCGAGCGCTTCATCATGTCCAGCTAAACAAGAATCCTCGATATCGCCATCACAGTCACTCACGATGTAGAGGGAGAGGTCCCATCCCTCTACCGGAGTAGCGGTGAAAGTGACCGCTTGACCAGCGGTCGCTGAATAGCGATAGACGAGGTCACCAGCGTTACTGTTGTAACGAGTACATAAATTATTGGGCGCTAACTCATAATCATTATTGGCACCAGCGGTACTGCTCTCTACAGAGCCGCTTGCTCCCTCGAGAGCCTCTGAATCGGCACAAATGTCGTTATTTACTCCTTGAGGGAGTGGTGCCGCGCTCACCTGCAGCTCCACAAGTCCGCGGCTCGCTGAGTCTGCTCCAGCGACGGTGAGATGATACGTGCCGGCCGCGAGGACTTCCTCCACTCCAAAACCACATGCGATACTTGGTCCACCACAGCGATCGCTGAGAGAGACAACGACAGGGAACTCAGCGGGTTTAGAAGTGACTTGTATCAGTACTTCGCTGTCCTGATCGATGGTAAATGTATAAGTCGCGTCAGGACCTCCCTCACTGCAGGAGTCTAAGTCTGAGCTCGCTTGGTCTAGGCTCACATTAGCGACGCTCACTCCCTCATCAAAGCTCAGTTCAGTCACTCGATTACAGTCCTCGTTGACGGGTGGAGAGGCGAGTGGACGGAGCTCTACATCAAGTTGATATCGAGGATCATCACCGACTCGGTTGCCATCAAGGATGATCGAGTATTGACCGATTCCTTCGCCGGTTACAGGGTCGATAGGGGGCGTGACCGGGGCGCGAAGAACAGCGGGATTCGGTGGTATAAGATAGGGGTTGCTTGTATTATAGCTTCTGGCACTGCATGCGATTTCACTGTTTTCTTGATCGCATTGTGCCCTCAGTGAGATGACTGGGTCTCCTAAGGTCCCTGCTGATGATCCGGCTACTGTAGCGATCACCAGGCTAGGTTCGGTGATATTAATAGTATACACCTGCTCTGGGCCATCACTGTCTGGTGCACAACTCGCTCTAAGGGTATCGCTTCCTTCGAGTGTACCCGAGTCTCCACCACGGCCGTCATTTTGCGTTAAGATGAGGCTCTCTCCACAGAGTTCTGCTAGATCGGGGCTCACACCATTCATGACAAGTGTGTAACGTCCTTGTCCAGTGCGTCGGCCCCCCTCGTCATCAGAGTTAAGCGCTAAACAGTAGCGTCCATTTTGCTCTACTTCTTGATCGATATTGATAGGGTTCTGATCCACTGCCCACCGGCCTTCACCGATCATACCTCCTTGCGGATCAAGCAAGGTGCCAATAATGAGGGCATCTCCGAGGTCCACTTCGCCTTTAATAGTGAGCAGTTCTCCTCGCGCCATCTCAAAACAGAGATAATCCGCATCACCGACACAGACTTGACCTTGAGTTTGGTTGGGGAAAGTATCAGCGCTATCATATCTCACTAGACGAGCTGTCTCGATCGTGTCATCGCCTCCGTTGAGCTCAAAAGGGTCATCGAGACAAGCGACTCCGCTAGGTGTATAGCTGATCTCTAGGTCATATTCAGCAACGGCTGGCTCTCCCTCTTGGAATACCCTTACAAAGACAATACGGGGAGCCGCGCTCTCTCTAAGCCTTACCGCCTCTATCGGAGCAGAGCCAACCGAGCGGCCGATCTCTCTTTGCTCATCATCTACGATGACGAGTCCAAGGTTCGCGCCACGATCTCTCTGACGCACTTTAACCAGAGCGCTCATTGAGGGGGCGAGGGTAAAAGAGTACCAATCATCAGCGCAACTTGAGAGGCCTCGATAAGCACGATCACCATCGATCTCTACTGCGCTCTCAAAGCTCTGATTGCCTGCAAAGAAGTCTTCTTCACACTCATTAGATGAACATTCGTTAAGTACACAGCGACGAGCGCCTATACAATCGGTGTCTTCTTGACAGGCGCCTAAAACCTCTAGGCATCGACCAGATCGACACACTTGGGCATCATTGCCGCAGTCACGGTCTTCTTGACAGGGACCGCAGAGCTTATCATCTCGACAGACTTCTCCATAGCCACATTCAATGTTCTCATCACACTCCTCATTAATAGGAGTCGTAGCGCATTGGCCTGACTCAAGACAACGTAACCCTGTGGGGCAAGTGTCGCCTTCTTGGCAGTTGAAAGCGCTCTCACAGAGAGGGTCTCGCTCTGAGGTTCGACGATCCAAGCAGACTTCGCTCTGTGGTCCTCGAATGACTAGCGTAGAGCTAGGAGAGCATTCTAGACTCCCTTCGCAGCTTCCTTCTAGTTGACACGTTCCTTCAGTAGACTCCTCGTCTCCGGTATTGGGGAAGGGAACACAGCTCGCTTGACCATAACAGTCATTATCAGCTGCGCAGTCACCACAGCGACCTCTTCTTTGGCCTGGCTCCTCGCCTTCTTCGCCAAAGCAGACAGGTCTCTCAGCCGAACAGTCACTGTCATCTTGGCACTCAGCGTCTGCGCATGAGCCCTCTAAACAAATTCGACCGGGGAAACACTCAACATCAGCTTCGCAGCTGTCAGGCTCGACAAGATCCATATCTTGCTCACCCATATCTACAGTGCTACCAGCATTCGGATTCATATCAGCAAAAGATGTCTCGCCAGCAGACGTCTCCATATCCATCATATCAGAGGGAGTTTCTGTCTTTGGGTCTTCAGGACAGCCCCACAGAGTGAGGGTCAATAGAGAGATCATCCATAAGTGTTTGGTCTTCATTGTATCCATTCCTAACTCTTGCGAGCGAGATAACTTATTGGCACTATCATCAATAACTTACTTGAGTGAGACAAAGCTGCAGTCTAAAAAAGATGCCCTGTGGGACATTAGGTGACAGGAGACCAATATGCAATGTCTCTCTCTCTCAGACAAGCTTTGAACTTCTCATTTTTGTGATAAGGTATCATTAGCAACAAAAAAATATCTATATTCGATACTATAAACTTACACTCATTAACCCGAAAGGTGCTGCTCATGACACCGGGCTTACCGATCGCATTTCGTTTGATCAAGCGACCCCTAACCTCTACACTTAACGCGGCCCACAGACAGGGTTATGGTTTTGATGGTGCAGTCAATAAAAGTCTGGTCATGGTTGTGTCGATATTGGCACTAATATTCAGCAGTGGTGAGATGTGTGTCGCTCAAGATCTGAATATTACATCACCCGCTGATGGAGCGTGTGTCGCTGGACCATATACTGTCGCTGAACCGTTAGAAGGGGGAATCATCAATGGGAATAATTTCGCGCCTGATCCGGCTAATATTAGCTTCAGCTATGTAGATAATAGCGGTAATTTTCTTGATGTAAAGGTCACAGCGAGCGCAGTAGAGAACGCCTTTAGACAGCCAGAAGCAGCGCTCTGTCCTGATTGGAACTTTGGTGATGATGCCTTCGCGGCTTGTGGTGGACAAGGTTATTGTAACTTCACAAGAACTTGCATTTGTTTTGATAATAATGACTGTAATGAGGGTGATGGTTTTTGTACCAACGAGGGTGTGTGTGGTTGCGCAAATGACGGTCAGTGCGGCGCTGGCCAGGTCTGTAGCCAAGGAGAATGTTCGTGCGCCGATGACATCGCCTGCGCAGTAGGCGAGGTCTGTTTGGATGGAGGGTCATGTAGTTGCTCGACCGCAGAAGATTGCGGAGAAGGTCTTATTTGCTCTAATGGAGAGTGTAGCGCGATTACCGAGGGGCTCACTTCATTCTCTTTCATAGACAACGCAGACCCCACAGAACTACCAAGAACGATCGAGCAAAGCATCGAGCTGCCCGTAGACCTAGAGGACTCGGAAGCGCTCGCTCTCACGGTAGAGGTATTTGATTACAATGAGCCTCCTCCCTCCATCGTAGCGACCCAAACGATTAGCTTTAAGCTCGACAGAGCCTTTCCGCTGCTCAACACTGTAGATGACTGTGAGAATGATAATGATTGCGTGGTTGCCGGTGAGTCTTGCGATCTGATTACGAACCGTTGTTATCCTGAGGCTGAGGCTAATATAGGGACGTGTCGTCCGCTTGATGATTTCTCGCAAGGACTCAGCGCTGATTATATAATCAATGATAACTATGACGACAATCCTAGCTTTACGCTTCTTGAGGCCTCAGAGAATGGCTGTCAACAGCTTCAAAAGATGCTCCTCGTTGACAATTGTGGTAACGCTCAGGTCGTAGAAGCAGAGGGGATACGACCACCTAACCAAGGGGAAGTGAATCTCAGTTTAGAAGGCTACATATGTAACTCTATCCCTTGTGCTAGAGATCAAGTTATCTCTGATGGAGAGTCGGGGAGTCGAGTCAATGTGAGCACCACTTTAGAGTCACCTGAACGCTGTTTTGACTATGTTGAGACTGTTTTAGATACTCTCGATGAGAATGGGCTCGTTATCTCTAGCAGACCTCTATTTAGCGATGAAGTATTGCAGGCTCTGCCCGCGACTTTACTCTCTTCTCGAGAAGTTCAAGACAGTAATGGCTCATTCCGCATCGCCCACGGCGGACCCTTTCAGCTCACGAGTGGAGAAGAACTCATCGTTACTCTCGCCAACGGCACTACCGAGACCTTTACCATCTCTGAAGAAGACTTCTTTGATCTCGATACAGTCCCTGCCATAGAGGTAGTCATCGCCATGAATCGCCAAACCACAGAGGTCTATGCGTCTCTCGATGGAAATGACCTCAGGCTCAATACTCGCCAGCTCGGTGAAGGTGTTAGCTTGGACGTCGCCGGAGCAGCTGCCTCTTCTTTAGGTTTCACCGCTGCCTTTGATTCAGCCTCTTCAGTAGGATCTGGAGATGGTGACTTTAGGGCGAGGACTGATGCCTATGCCTGCGGTAACGAAGTTCCTCTAGTGAGCGATAACTTTAATTTCACAGTCTCTATGCCTTTCGAGATCTCCATCGGAGGACCTTACAATGTCGATGAGGGAGAGGAGCTGAATATCTCTGCTGGGAATGTATTCGTCTCTGAAGGCTTTGGCGGGATCGCTAAAGTGGAGTGGGATACGGACGGCGATGGGGTGTATGAATTGGAAGAGCGCTTCCTTTTCCCCGCAGAGATCCTCTCTACTCGTGATAATAATGGAGAGATCATCCATGGGGGCCCATTCTCCTTGTCTGCTGGAGAGGGCCTCATTTTCACGTATGCGGATGGCTCTAATGAATCCTTTACAGTACTCAGCCAAGATTACGCTGATTTCGATGAACAGAGCGGTTTGATCACTGCGAGCACCGCAGAGGTTATCCTCGCGATCAGCCGTCAGGTCTCTGGGGTTATCGGATCGACAGAGAGTGATGGTAATCTACTTATAAGCACTGTTGTTGGAGGCCTGGGTGTTACATTGACGGTCAGTGGAGATGCAGCGGTATCGCTTGGGTTTACCAATGCACAGAGCTCTGACTTTGCCACGGGGTCTGGTGAAGTTGTTAGTCAGTTGCCGGAGGAGCCAGTTGATGACCCAGAGACTTCAGAGACGATGCTCACTGTTGTCTCCATCGACACCGAGGACCAAAAAGAGCACTTGGTCTCCCTGAGAGTGACGACAGGACAGGGAGAGACTCTAGAAACGAGAGCGCCAGTGAACGTTAATGATGTATCTCCCGTATGCGTTCTCCCTCAAGAGACTTATAATCTTCGTGAAGGCGAAGTCTTCAACTTCACCGCCCCCGAAACTGTCGCTGGCGGTGAAGCAGACTTGATCTCAGTCTACAGATGGTCATTCGGAGATGGAAGTCCAGACGCTGAGAACGCTAATAGCTCTACCCAACATATCTATGAAGAAGAGGGTGAATACACGCTTACGCTCACCGCGATTGATGAAGACTCTGCCTGTCCACAAGACGCGGTCGCTTTGGTGGTTGTCGGTGGGGTAGCGCCGATTCTTGAGGGTGTTGAGCTTGTGACCGACGTCTCAGAAGTGATCGAGGGAGAGCCGATCTCCTTCACTTCAGGACAGACGAGAGCAGGCGCAGGATCTGATCCGATTATCGAATATTCATGGGATTTTGGGTATGCAGTTAATGGAGAGAGAGTCGTGTCAATCGGGCCCGATGTGACCGCCCCAATACACACGTATGATAATGACGGTGATTACGATGTCTGTCTCTCGGTGAGTGATAGCGACGATCAAGTGGGGCCTAATTGTTTCTCGATCACTGTTCAAGACTTGAGCCCTAATCCCACATGGAATGCGAACACCTTACAAGCGAGTGAGGGTGACCCGATCACCTTTGATTGGACGGGGACCGTCGCTGGCGGAATCGCTGATCCGCTGACTGGCGTCCGATGGAGCTTCTCCGATGGCAGTGAGCCTATCAACTCTGACTTAGACACGCCTGAGATCGTTCATACTTTCGATGGCGATGGAGAGTTCACGGTTCGTTTGACGGCTCTCGATGAGGACAGTGAAGCCTTCTATGAAGCCCAAGTCACGATCCTTGATGTCAGCCCTACTGCTCGTTTTGAATTTATTTTGCCCCCAAATGAGAACAACGCTCAAGAAGGTGTACCTCTCACTTTAGATGCTTCAACGAGTGCTCCAGGAGCGAACAGTGACCCTATCGAGAGTTATCGTTGGGACTTTGGGGATGGCTCTCCGGTTCGTGACTCTAATGGTCCAACGATCACTCATGCCTGGCCTGATGGACCTGGGACTTATGAGGTTCAATGTACAGCGATCGATAGTGATGGGAGCACTTCGACCAGTAGCTTAGTGATCAACGTCTCTAACGTAGACCCGGAAGTGAGCATCTCAGGTCCTGACAACGTCGAAGTTGGCTCAGAAATTACTTTAAACGTGAACGTTGAAGATGTAGCCGCTGACTTCCCTGGGGCTCCAGAGTCAGGAGCGACAGTGGAGTGGGATATGGGAGATGGGACGATCCTCACTGGAGCGAGCGTCAATCATAGTTTCCAATCTGAAGGGACCTTCAATGTCTCCGTTAGCTTCTTTGATGGTGATGGAGGAGAAGCAGAGGCAAGCTATCGTGTCACCGTTACTGCCCAGCTCGCTGAGTTGACAAATGTGAGTGTGAGTGTCGAGCGAGGCCAAGAGGGAGGGGCTGTCGATGACCCGCAGAGACCGATCGGTGAATTTATCGATGATGAAATCAGTGAGGGTACCTATTATTTACGAGAGGGTGATGATGTGACCCTAAGCGTTACGATTAATTCAGCGCGTCTCGCCAATGGCATTTTGAATCCGGCTAGCTTCAATTGGCAGGTGCCTGAAGGAGCGTCTATAGAAGACTTAGCTGTGCAGCCTCCAGAAGGTGAAGAGGGCGCAGGCTCAGAGGTCACCCAAAGCTCGGTGCATTGGAGACCTAACTTCTTTGCCGCTGGTGAGTATAGTCTCTTATTGAGCGTGAATGGTGAGAGTGGAGGTACATTCAATCGAATATGGACCTTTAAAGTCGCTGAAAGAGGGACACCCATGTTGGCGACGACCTCAGGGTCTCTCCGCAATGGAAGAGTCGTTCTCTATGAATATGACCTAAACAACAACTCGCTTGGCTTCACTCCCAATCGAGAGGTGACTGTAGGTCGAGGGGCTTATGACATCCTCGCGGATGATGATCGCCAAAGGCTCTTCGTGAGCTCTCCTCTCTCCGGTCACGTGGCGGTACTTGGTGGTGACCCCCTCTCTCTCGTTAGGCGGATTCCAACGGGGGCCGGCGCCTATGATATGTCTTGGGGAGGAGGTCGTCTATGGGTGATCAACACTGAGGCGAATACTCTAACCGCCATTGACCCTCAGACCTTAAAAGTGGAGCGAACGCTTGACCTCACCGGTATCGAACGACCATTAGCCCTCGCCTATATGGCGAACGAGAACATCTCTCCTCGCCTGTTCGTCGGCTGTGGGACAACGGGTAAGTTATTGGTGATTAACGCACAAGATATGCTCGCTGGACTAGGAGATAACGCTATCGAATATACTATTGATCTCGCCGGTAGTATCACCCAATTCGCCCAACGAGATGATCGGTTTTGGGCGGTTGATGGCAAATTACGTCGCCTCTATGAAGGTTCGATCACGACCATCGCTCAAACAGGTAACGCTGCTGCGTTGAGTCAAATCGATGGCATCCCATTCGCCGCCTCCGATATCACTCCAACGGCACGAGGATTATGGGTCGCTACCGGTGATCAACTCAGCTTGATCGACCCTGATGGGTTCATTGAAGACTATGATGTCTCAGTAGATGTCATGGTCGAAGCGAATCCCATCTTGTTCCCTAATGGGCAGAACGGTCTTGTGCTCTCCAATGGCGAGCGAATAGAGCATAAGCTCATCGAGAGCAATGGAGATCTCACCGACTCGATCGGTTTAAATGGGAGTCGTCTACAGAAGATGGCGAATTATATTCAATACCTTGACCAATGATCCCGATGGCTATCTATCAAGCATCTCAACTGACACGTGAGGCACATCTATCATGATTAAAATGTATCAACTATTATTACTTGGTTTAAGCCTCTCCATGTGGGCTTGTCCTGATAACACCACTGGTGGTGGTGGAGAGGCGGGTTCGGGAGGAGGTGCTGTCTCAGTCTCAGGTGAGATGGTAGCTGGGGGTGATGAAGGAGGAGAGTCGATGGGGGCCCAGACAACAGGAGGCCCCTGCTTTGATGATACAGAATGCCCAGACGGTACCTACTGTGAGCTTGGTGATAGCTTTGAAGGAAGCTGTGTGGAGGGGTGTCAAGAGGGGGCTTGTGATGGGGGTCGCGTGTGCGATATCGATTCACGGGAATGCATATTCCCCCCTTGTGCGGTCGACTCCGATTGCCCTGAGGGTGCCTATTGCGATGAAGAGACCTCGGTCTGTGAGAGCGGCTGTCGCGTTGATGAGGCTTGTCCAGACGCGTTTGACGAAGAGGGGCGCGCTATTCTCTGTGATCCGCTCACTAGAGAGTGCGTGAGCCACAGCCCCTGTTGCGCGAGCGCTGATGGAGAAGAGAGCTGTATCGCCGCGACCGCTGACCAATGTACCGCATTAGATGGTCAGCTTATGCAAAGCGCGCTGCTCTGTGACGATAACCCTTGTGGTCAAACTTGTGAGCTCGATGTCGACTGTCGTGACCTCGATCAGGGGGGAGCTACTTTCTATTGCGACCCTGTAGATAGTCGCTGTCGTGAAGGGTGTCGTGAGGGAGAGTGTGATGGCGATTTGGTCTGTGATTCTGTTTCTCGTCTCTGCACCAACTTGAGTTGTGTCTCTAGTGAAGATTGCACGGAAGAGCAATATTGTGATCCTGTCGACTTAGTATGCATCACCGGGTGTGGTGATGATAGCGATTGTGAGTCAGGCTTTACCTGCTCAGATAACAGCTGCGTTGAGCGCTGTGACCCAGATGCCGACACCTGCGCTGATGGCAGTTATTGTGATGAACTCTCCCAGTCATGCCGCGATGAGTGCTCTACTCACGCTGATTGTGGAGAGAGCGAGGCTTGTGACCCACTGACCTCTCGTTGCCAGGCCGGTGCTTGTCGTGATGATGAGCCGCTCGGTGAACTCACTGGTGAGCCCAACAGTACCTTTGATGTCGCCTCGCTTCTCACTCTTGTCCCTCTCGCAGCTGACCCAGATTATTCTTCAGCTCGCGCCGAAGGTCGTATTATCTGCGGTGGTGACCTAGACTATTATCGTCTGAGCCTCGGACAAGGTGAGCGGATGAGAGTCACCCTCTCTCATGATGGAGGAGGAGATCTTAACCTGCGTATTTTTGCTGTTAATGACACCTCAGTCGTCGCTGCCGAAGCGAATAGCCTTGAGACACCAGAGATCCTTGAATACCCCGCTGAGGGCGAAGTGAGAGATGCCCAAGATTATTTTGTTGAAGTGGGAGGGACGCTCGCCGAGGAGACCCGGCTTACGTATAATCTCAGTGTTCAGACAGCGCCTCTAGGCAACGCTTGTTTCTTTGATACTCGGGAGTCTGATGTCGGTGATAATGATAAAGACAACGCGACAGCGCTCATTCCTAATAGTGATACGCGCTACGATGATGGGAGTATTTGCGTCGGTGACGAGGACTGGTTCTCTCTACCTCTGACCGTGAACGACGGACTTAATATAGAGGTTCGGACCGCCATCGCTGCTCAATCTCTTCGAGTAGATATTTTCTCTGGGAGCTCTCTCAACGCCATCGGTGGTAATCCTAGTCCCGCTTATTCATCGACTTTTGAGACTAGCGTTGAAGAGAGCGCGAGCGGTGATCGAGTATACCTTATCGATGTGCCCTTCAACACCGCTGGGTTTGATGATGATACTTGGTATGTAAGAGTTATTGGTGGCGAGAATGACAGTTTCGCCAATTATCGCTTTGTTGCCTCTCACCAATCTTCAGGCCAGGTCTGCACTGCTGATATCTATGAGCCCAACAATGGTGTTGGGGCTGGTGTAGATGTAGTGAACATTCTCAACTTCCCTACCGATGACCAAGGGTTACTCGCTCAAGGCCAAGATAATCGTATCCAAGATATGACGCTCTGCTCAGGGGATACTGACTATTTCTGTTTTGATCTAGCGGGTGGAGATAAGGTAGAGTCTTGGGTGATCAGCGATGATACTATCGGGAGTCTCAGCGTGTCGTTTGTTGACGGTGAAGGAGGCAGCGTAGGGAGCGAAGGTCGTCATACGATCACTGGGGCTGATTTCGATGAGGCTGCCTTCATTGGCGCGCCGGAGGGTCGTTATTGCGTGGTTGTTAATGGCCTCGGTAACGCACAGGGCTCTTATGAACTCAATATTCGTCGTAGCGTGATTATGGGAGGCGTCTGTGGCGAAGATGAGAACGATGGTCGGAACGATATAGCTGGAGAGGCGACCGAGCTTGATGATATCAGCGGTGGTCAGGGGACTCGCTTTGAGTATATTAATGGCCTTATGTGTGGAGCAGCGACAGATCGCGCTGATTGGTACCGATTCCCAGTGAACAGCGCTCAGAGTAGTATCTGTGCGATGCTTGAGGGCTTCGAGCATGACGACGTGGTTGGTGGTCTTGATATTGAACTATATGAGGTCCCTCGTGAGGATACAATGGCCTGCACAAATGACTCAAATTGCATGGATGGGTCATGCATCGATGGTCATTGTCAGGTCCCTAGTCGTGATAGCACTTATATTTATGATTTCGAGATGCTTCAGTTGCCTAAGGTCAACGTCTCCGAAGGTGATCACTATCTTAAGGTTACCGCCGATGGAACCTCTAGCTCAGTCCCCTATGACCTTCGCGTGACAGTGACCCCTGGTCGAGATAGTTGTCAGCCTGATTGGCAAGAGGTCGGTGATCCTAATGATAACAGCCGAGCAAATGGCTTTGATCCCTCTAGAGCTACAGTTCTAGGCTCAGGTAGTGTTGGTCTCTGTGATACATGGGTTTGTAACAATGGAGCGGGCAATTACGATGAAGACTGGTATCAGATCACGGTACCTGCACAGCAAGACCGTACGGTGATCATCTCCTTTGGTAGTCAATCGGATGGACCGTTAGAGCTCTATTACTTTGGTCAGACCGAGACCTCGATGGGAGAGGATGTGATCATGGGGAGTACTACACCCATGTATAACCATCAGTGTCTTAACATCAGCGGTGGCTCTATCGACTCTGATCTTGAGTTTGGGGTAGCGAGTCTCTTTAACTTTGTAGATGATGGTGATGAGCGAATTGATTATAGCTTACGAGTCGTACCGACTGACCTCGTCGCTAATCCTGATGGCGAGTGCGGACGGTTCGGTGCAGGTGAGTTCAATGCCTGTGATGCTAATGACTCTGGGCAAGCTGACTTCTCTTTTGCCCAAGAGTGCTGGCCGACAGTGTATCTTCCCTGAGTCATAGCTCAGCCGAGATCAACGAGAGTTTAGCTACTCACCTTTCGAGAGCTGTCCATGATGCTAATCATATGTAAGAGGAGCGCCCTCTATGTCCTATGACCTCAGGTCTTTTCTCTCCTCTCCCTCAAGCTCATGGAGCCCTGGGCATCGCTCAGATTTCTTGATCGCCGGAGTTCTCTGCATCACATCTATATTGAGCGGGGGGTGCGATGATGACCCTTCCCCACTTGAGTCTGCGGGTGAGTTAGCGGGTGAGTCTGCAGGTGAGTCTGCAGGTGAGTCTGCAGGTGAGTCTGCAGGTGAGTCTGCAGGTGAGTCTGCGGGTGAGTCTGCGGGTGAGTCTGCGGGTGAGTCTGCGGGTGAGTCTGCGGGTCAACTAGTCGGGGGTGACACTCCGGAGAGTAGAGGCATCAAGTGGATACTCGATGAAGAGGTTAGCCTTACCCTCACTGACTCACCCTTTACTCTCATTCTTGACCACCCTTATGGGGATCCTGTGGTCTTTGATTCCGAGGCGCTAGGTTTTGGAGTGATCGATGAGCTACGTGATGAAAAGAGCTATGATCCCTATTGGCTTCATCATGAGTACCTTGGTTCATTTCCTGCGCAATCGGATAGCCTACGCTGGGTGAGTCTCTCAGAGCTGGAGAGTCTCCCAAATGAGATGGAAGTGAGTGATCCCCAAATAGAGCTCTCAGTACGTCTCAGCGATGACAGTATCACCACCTTAACCTTAGAGCGCTCTAGCGATCGCTCGATCTCATTGAGTCTCTCTTATCCTAATCGTGAAGAGGCTGAGGCGGCTTTTGGATATTGGGAAGCGCCAGCGAGAATGAATGAGCAATATTATGGTCTCGGAGAGAGCTTTGACCATGTCGCTCGGCGGGGGACCTATCGATCTTTGAACTTCCAACTCCTCCCCGGCACTGAATCCGGATATAATGAGGCTCATATACCTGTGCCGCTGCTCATCTCCACTGAGGGAGTTGCTTATTTCTTTGAGACTGATCTCCCGACGTACTTCGATGTCGCTTATGAGCGCCAAGACCTTATTCGCGCTGAGGTGGCTAGACCCGATGAGCTCAAGGTACACTTGATATGGTCTCCTGCACCCGCCGATGCCTTGAACACTTACTATGAGCTCACCGGTCGTCCTCTTGTTCCTCCTTATTGGGCATTTGCACCACACTATTGGAGGAATGTGACGACGGGACAGGCTGAAGTTGAGGGGGATATGACTCAGATGCGTGAGCTAGGTATCCCAGGCGGTAACTTTTGGATCGATCGACCCTACCAACGCGCCTATATGGACTGCACTTTTGATCCTAATCGCTATCCAGACCCAGTCGCCATGCAGAGTCACTTTGAGGATCTAGGGTATAAGATGATCCTGTGGCATGCTCCCTATACAAGCGAAGCATCGGACGTCTATGAAGAGGCAGAGTCACAGGGGTACTTTATCGATGGCCTGCTTGTTTTTCTTAATTTTGGTAAGATTATGGATTTCACCAACCCAGGAGCGATGGAGTTATGGACACGACTGTTAGAGCGTTTTAACCAGTTTAACGTCGCGGGCTATAAACTCGACTACGGTGAAGATGTACAGGTGGGTATTGGTGGGAGTCGATTCCGCTTCAACTTCTTTGATGGTAGCGATGAGATGACGATGCATCATCGTTATGCTACTTTTTACCATCGAGCCTATCTCAACACTCTCCCTCCTTCAGCTCCTCGTTCAACGGAGGCGATGATCGCCCCTAACGACAACCCTCACGCTGTAGACGGTTTTCTCCTCGGCCGGAGTAGCACTCATGGAGGTCAGCAATACGTTCACGCTATTTGGCCTGGTGATCTCGACAGTGACTTCAGGTCACATCTCGAAGAAGACTATTGGGTCGGTGGACTACCGGCAGCCGTTATTGGTGGTTTGACTCTGTCGGTCAGCGGTTTCCCATTCTATGGCTCTGATACCGGTGGCTTTCGTAATAACCGCCCCTCACAAGAGGTCCTCATTCGCTGGGCTTGGCAGACCGCTTTCAGCGCGATTATGCAGATTGGTGGTGGAGGAAGTAGTCATTTCCCTTGGGCGGAGTTCGGAGAGACAGAAGAGGTCTATGACGAGCGAGGTGTAGCGTTGATGAGGGAGGCGGCGAGATGGAATCTCAGGCTCTCCGATTATCGCTTCACTTATGGTCTATTAGCTCGACAGACTGGAGCGCCTCTCCTCAGCCCTTTCGGTTTTGCTTATCCCAAAGATGGCCGTCATCCTGATGACGCCTACTTCCTCGGTCCAGAGCTGTTGATCGCGCCCATTATCGGCGCGTCAAATACGAGAGAAGCTCCAATCCCCGAAGGGACGTGGCTCGACTTTTGGACCTCTGAGGTGATCGCTGGACCAGCGACGATTGAGAGGGAAGTTCCCCTAGGCAGCCAAGCGATCTTTATTAAGAGTGGAGCGATCGTCCCTCTTTTGCATCCCCAAGTGCAGACTTTGAACGCGGTCAATCGACAGCGAGAAGAGCTAGAGAACACTATAACGATCGATCAGCTCAGCCATCCTCTGGTTTGGCTCTTGGTCCCCCCAAATGAGGATCAAGAGAGGAGCGAATACGTGAATCATGATAACTCAAGGGTCACCCTAGAGAGTGATCGAGCAGTGATCACCATGAGTGAGGGAGGGGCTTATCCTGCCTTTGAGCTCGATCTTCGCCATGACCCATCGTTTCGCTTAACTGAGGTGAGCGTCAATGAACTCGTTTTATCTTGGATTGAAGAAGAGAGAGAGCAGTCAGAGTGCCTTCGCTGCGTATGGTATCATCAAGAAGGTCAACTCCGGGCTCGTTTAGCAGCCCATGAAGGGGAAGCGCAGGTTGTTACTTGGCGATGATCAGGTCTTGGTGATGATCAGGTCTTAGAGAGAGCTCTCAAAGACTAAAGCCGATTCGGGTCCCGGCACGATATACAGTGGTTGAGCCTTGATCAAAGTAACGCTCGCTGCCAGCCCAAGCCATAATATGAGGGAGAACACCTAGAACGCGAAGAGGACTGAAGCCAAATCCGACCGCGAACCGTCCCCCATATTTCCGCTCTTTAGGGTCGTGATCATTAAAGCGGACTACCGGTGTTAATTCAGCGTCAAGGCGATAGTTGCTAAGCCAAGTTCGTATCAAGATTGGAGCGCCCGCCGTCCACTCCGCTCTCACAGATCGCT
Source organism: uncultured bacterium (assembly GCA_943788935.1). Taxonomy (GTDB): domain Bacteria; phylum Myxococcota_A; class Bradymonadia; order UBA7976; family VGTA01; genus CAKZRU01. The sequence continues at coordinate 273,148 of CALSSE010000011.1, forward strand.
CACCTTGATCATCCTTGGGGAAGGTGCTGGCACCGCCAGCCTCTAGGCCAAGCCCTAACCCCCATGAAGCGCCAAAACCATAAACAACGATCAGACGGCCTTGGCCGGCGCCCCCAACAAAAATCCCTGCCTCGCTGGTCTGTAGCTGCAGACCTCCCATGGTCTCTACTAGAAGCTGTAATCGTCCAGCGTCTCGATGTACTCCCATGAATAGAGAGCTCTCCGGGAGCCAATACGGACATTGCTTGATCCGCTCTTGAACATGGGAGAGCGAGGTCATAATACGCTCTCGATGGAGATGTTTCTTGAAGGTCCTCCTGTTCATAAAGCCCTTCAAATGTCCCATTGAGTCCTTAGGGGTAGCCAACCAATATTCTCTCGCTTGGCCTCTCCTTGTGCCTTGAGCGAGGAGTTTGTCCTGCAGCGCGAGCCGTAATCGCGGAGTGAGCTGACAGAGGACTTCCATGAGTTGAGGTGTTATCTTATGGAGGGCGTGTTGATCTATCACCCATTGAGAGCGCTCTTGACTAGTGACGATCACCTCTAAATCTAAATACGCTTGATTGATGGCGATGTTCTCTATCTCGATCAGCGGCCTCTGTGATTCACTCTCTGTTGAGATACTCTCACTCCAAGCGATTGAGATAACAGTGAGTGAGATAACAGTGAGTGAGAGCACAGAGAGTGAGACGATTGAGCTGAGCGTTAGCACTTGAGCGAGAAAACTCATCATCAATCGCTTTAATTGCGACGTATTCTTAGTCATTTATTAACAACTCCCCATTATACTGTAATCGAATTATTAGTATACCATGACTAAATTATTGGTAGAGGCGACTCATGATCAATAAAAATCGATGAGAGGTGAGCCCTTCAGCTCTCATCGACATGACATGGGTTGATAGCGAATTATAAGAGCCATACTTGCATCTTCACCACAAATATATCTTGACGAATGGTTAGGTCTATTCTATACAGTTCTATCAATGGCGATGTGGCCGAGTGGTCTAAGGCAACGGTCTGCAAAACCGTCTTTCATCGGTTCGAATCCGATCATCGCCTCTCCAAAGATAGACTCTCAGAGTTGCGCCGATCTGTTCAAAAGACAGATCAGGCGTGTGGGTAGAGTTCTTCTCTTACTTTACCGAAGACTCTTTAGGTGATAACTATCTAGGCATAGGACCCATATTATAGGGTCCCATGAGTGTCGGGAGAGATCTATGCAGTGCGGTAAGTGTAAAATGATGGTTCCTGTCGGTGCTGAGTTCTGCGTGAGATGTAAGTCGCCGGTGTCACCACCACCGATGAAGAATCCTAGAGGTCATACGCAACCTACTTTGCCACTCTCAAGAGGTGGGAACCAAGGGATTGAAGGTAAATTTGCATCACCTGTTCATGGCGCCCATAAGGTGACACCTTACCAACGGAGTGAGCCTACAGTAAAGTCTGGCTCTCTCTCGACTTCAGCGACTTTTCCACGAAAAAATCCCTCCCTGCCAAAATCTACCGGCGGTCAATCGGTCCCCCAAGGTCCGCTCAAAGATTTACTCCAACGAGAGCCTATTTTAGATCAAAAGTTTAAGCTAGAGAGAGAGATCGGGCGAGGCGGGATGGGCTTTGTCTATTTGGCGACCGACTTGAGTCTCAATCGTCAAGTCGCGGTTAAAATATTACCCCCTCATTATAATGATGATAAAGCGGTGGTTGGCCGTTTTCAACGTGAAGCTCGAGCCATGGCCTCCCTCGATCATCCCAACATCGTGACTGTGTATAGTATTGGTTATGATGTTGAACTTCATTATTTTGTGATGAAGCACCTTGAGGGTGAGACTCTCGCTCATACTATTAAAAGAGTTGAACTAGGTCATCGTCCACCAGTCTCGGCCTTGGAGATGATTGATCTCATGATTCAAGCCTGTAACGGTTTAGAGCATGCGCATAATAAAAGTCTACTCCACCGAGATATAAAGCCTGGTAATCTGATGCTGAGCTCTCAAGGTAAGCTGACAATTATGGACTTTGGGATTGTTAAGAGGCTCGATGACTCTGAGTCTGTTGGCCTTAAAACTGCTCATGGTAAAATTTTTGGTACCCCAGAGTATATGCCTCCTGAGCAAGCGATGGGTAAGGGAGATTATTCTCCGGCCTCAGACCTCTATGCTCTGGCTGTCGTAGGTTATGAGCTACTCTGTGGAGAATTACCTTATGTCGCTGAGACGCCAATCGGTATTATCATTCAACATATTCGCGCAGATATCCCCAAACTCAAGGGGCGAGCTAAAGATCAGTACCCCATTTTTGAAGCGGTGTTCATGAGGGCCTTAGCAAAAGAACCTGCACAGCGATATACAAGCGCTTCCCAGCTACGGTCGACCTTGCAGGGGGTGAAGCAGTCTCTCTCCTCGCCGACGATGGCCCCTATAGACTCAACAGCTCCTTTGAGCGATGAGACGATAGAATCATTTTCTGAGCTCAATAGTATAGAGCTCAACGATGAAGATTTCTTCTTGGATGATATGGATATGGGACCTCAGGTGACATATCCACCGAAGAATAATCTGAGTCAATTATCGACCTCATTAGATTTAGAGTCGGAGCCCGTCCCACCCCCACCCCCAACTCCAGCGCCTCTATCCCCCTCAACCGCCCAATCACTGACTCCTTCACCTCTAGAATCTCCTCGAGTGTCTCCTCCGCCTTTGCCTACTTCTCCTGTGAGCGAGGCTTCTGTGAATGTTGAGCAGAGACCTACTGCGAGTCTCCGCCCTGCCTCTTCTAGACCAGGGCATTATAAAGGGCTCCCGTTTAAGAGAAAGTGACCCCCCTTCTCTCGATGATCGTTTATAAAGGTCAATGCCTAGCCAAGATCTATCACGGCCTATACATCTCTCTCTTTCTGTTGTCGTGTTCCCTCTCTCCTCGACTAGCCTGTGCTGAAGAGTCTGAAATTAAAGAGTCTAAAGTGCTCAAAGTGCTCAAAGCGCCCAAAGCGCCCAAAGCGCCCAAAGCGCCCAAAGTGCCTATGATCAATGAGATTAAGGAGGATAATCTAGAGAAGACTGACCAAGCATTCTCTTCCAAACAGAAGAGCACTAACGAGGAGAGTACAGACCTCCAATCTCTATCTCATGAGGAGGTGATTGTCAGGAGCTCAAAAGACCCTAGTCTCTCTTCCACGATAGTTGAAGTATCTAGTGTCTCTGTACGAGATCAGCTAGAGAGTCTAGGAGCATGGGGGGTTAGTACTGGAGGGGTAGCAGGGAGACTGGAGGTGCAGGTTAGGGGAGGAGGAGGGCATCAGAATGGGTTGTATCTCGATGACATACCGCTTCATTCGTTACGATCAAAAGCGATTGACCTCAACCTCTTTGCGATAGACTTGTTAGAGAGAGTAGAGTTGAAACAAGGTGGTTCAGGGGCATTAGGAGGCTCAGGAGCTATGTCCGGAGCACTCCGCCTTCAGGTTCCTCAACCTAGTGAGATGACTCTTAAACAACGACTTAAAGTGAGCGGGGGGACGCAAGGATTTGCCCAAATGAGCGCATTGACTAGTGCTCCGATCTCCCCCCAGCTTAAAAGTCTATTCGCGTTTTCCCTAAGCGGTGGGCCTAATCGTTTCTCCTATAGAGATCAATATGGCTTCTCTAAGCGGAGGAGATATTCATCATTCTCTAGACTCACCGGTTTATCTAAACTCGATGGGGAGCTCTCAGAGTGGTCGATATCTACTCTGATTGGAGCAGGAAGACTTGATCGAGGCGAGCCGGGACCTGAACCTCTATCAATCCCCGGTCGTCAGAGTGATCAACGAGCGCGCTTTCTCTCTTTAACGATAAGATCTCCTCACTGGTTAATTGGTGATGCTCACTTTAGACTGAAGCTACATCAGTCTCTCTTAAGCCTCCGCTATTTGTTTCGAGAAGAGAATCCTCTTTGGCAGAGTCAGCAGAATGCAGAGTCAGATTTTCAAGACTTACGAATCCTCTCTAGCGCGGCTCTAAGCTGTCAATGGTCTTCAGTGACGGCTTCTCTCTACACTGAGATCAGTGAGACCAGCGCTACCGTCAATGAACGTGACGTTACTCGATGGCAAGGCGCTGTGAGTCCTCGCCTCAAATGGGCTCTCTCTCCTTACTTCGATTGGAGAGCTGCTTATCGACTCGATTTAAATAATGAGCGGAACCCTCAATCCGTTCCCACATCAAGTTTGGAGTGGCATACTCTTGGTATTCGACCTTGGCGTATATGGTTGGGTGGTAGTCTTGTTTGGCGTGACCCTGGGTTTGATGAGCGTTATCTCAATGGACCCGGGCTGATCCCCAATCCGAATCTTAAACCTGAGAAAGGTCATTGGGCTGAGCTAGGAATGAGGAAGAGTCATAAGTGGAGATGGAGGCGGCTGTCCCTTAAGTTATCGACAAGTTTTAAGCTCTTTAGTCAGCGCTATCAGCAGCTGATCATCTATGTACCGATTGATCCTTACCGTTTACGCGCTGAGAATCTTACAGGTGCTCACTTGAATGGTGTGGAGAGTAAACTGAACTTATCACTGAGACGAGGTCAGCTTAAAGGCGGACTAGATCTCGTGGTGAGTAGGATCAAGCATGAGATGCTAGAGGCTCCACGGTCTCCTTTACCCCTGCGTCCACAACGGTTTGGGTCATTGACCTTATCTCTCTCTAAACGTCTCTCTAGAGGTTCAGTCAAAGGGTGGTTGAGCGTAGTTAATAGAGGCGCTGTGACCACTGATCGATTTGGAGAGCGAGCTCTCCCCGGACGCTCTTTATACAGTATTGGGCTCACTCGTTATTGGAGACGAGAGTGGCGTTGGTACCTCACCACGAGACTCGCCAATCTCTTCAATATTTCGAGTTATGATTTCGCTCTTCATCCGATCGCGGGACGAAGTTTTTGGCTCGCTTTTGGTGTTGATCGGTAGAGGTTTCGCTGCTTTAGGGAGACTAGTGAGGCTTATTAGTATATTAATATTGATTACTTAGGGCCTAGTAGTGAACATTTGTATAGATTTTTTTATTTTATTCTTGTGTCACATATTGATCAGTATATATGTTCATGTAGTACAACAGAACACAATATCAGTGAAATGATTTTCAGTACTGAACAAAAAAGCACTGATCATGTTTGTAGATTAAAACTCTATTTTACTGCAGGAGAGACATAATGATTCGCTCAACTCACCACTCTTCATCTAGACAGATTCACTCATCTCAGATGTTATTTGATCGGCGAAGAGCCTTCTCTCACTTTATGAGTGGCTCAATATATGTTGGGTTATTGATATTGGCCTCTCAGTTTTGGGTGAGTGAGCCCGCTCCTGTATCAGACTCATTATCCCTCGATCACTCGCACTTTGGACTTGGTCAAGGGCTGATTCATTACAACGAGCGTCAACCTCTCAAGAGCGAGGCTCCTAGAGTCAGAAAAGCATCGAAATATGCCATCACTGATAGACCTACTGGGGTGATCTCACTTCAGTCTCGTCATGAAGTATGTACAGCGATCCTCCTTCATGAGCGAGTAGTTATCACCGAGGGGGTGTGCGCTCAGCCCTTTGATTCATCAGGAGGGGGACATAGCATGGGGTGGTCGGCGACAGCGAAGTATATCCCTACTCGGTACACGAGGAACTCTAGACCTATACGCTCTAGAGTCATGCGTAGTGAGGTCAATCCTCACCTCAGTCTTGCGATTCATGTACTCGATACACCACTCCCTTATGCCCCTTTTAGGCTCAGCGAGAGTAAGGAGAAGCCTCTCTCCGATCTCCACCAGGAGTCCGCTACTGTAAAGCGAACGGTAGACAGTCAAATGGCTGATCGATTCATGATCTCTCGCTCGATGGGAGGAGCAATGAACCGTTTAGCGGGGCGACTCTTTCATGGACAATACCGTGAGTTCTCCCAAGAAGAGCTCGCGTGGATTACAGCGATGCAAGGGCGCTTGCTCGGTCGATCTTATCCGGCACTCTCTACTATGGATAGTGACTTTACTCTGGCTGTATCTTCGCTATCTTTGTGAGGAGTAGATCACTGGTCAAGCTGAGTTCAAGCTCTAAAGTTTGAATAGCGAACTATTGATTGAGCGCGCGAGCTCTTAAGAACTGAGCTTCTGTTTGTAGATTATGAAGTCGATTATGTTCGGCTAACAAGAACTCTATTTGATCGAAGGGGAGTACATAGAGAGTCGCTGGTTGAAGAACCCGAGCGGTGATCAAATTAAGACCATCACCAAGCGCTAACTCTAAATTTGCGAGCTCTCCTCGACCTAAAACTTGTACCACTCGGTCTGAACAGAGCAGCTCCACCTCTCCTCGACCGATAACGAAGAGATGGGAGATCACCATTCGTGGGTTATAGAGGATGACTCCGGGGTCTAAGTAACGAAGAGTGGCGATCTCAATGAGCTGCATCAGAGACTCATCGCCGATCCCTTGAAACAAGGCATTAGACCCCAGGAGGGCATGTAAAGTATGACGTTCGGTGTATCGCTCTACTTGTCGTTGAAGATCTGGGTAAGTAGCGCTAAGTGGATTGAGGACTGCTGTAGGGATAAAAAGAACCAAGGCCTCTGTTTCAGCGGTGATCCGCTCCTCCCACACTTGACCTTCGGCCCATTCCATAGCTCCCAAGACATCACCCGGAGTTAAGGTCGCGATCGGAACCCAGCTCAGCGCATCCATCCACTCAACTTTTACCCTACCTCCGAGGATAAAGCTGAGTCCTTGACATGAGTCGCCGACGCTGTTGAGAGCGACACCGGGTGCGAACTGAATTCTTCGTCCGACCAATAATAGCCTCTTTTTGACGACGGGGGAGAGGTGCTTAAATACACCTGATGAGGGAAGAGTCACTCTCGCATTGAAGGGGCTAGGGGACTGTGAGGGCGCCCTAACGTGTTCATCGATGGCTTCTATAACCGTCCGATCATACGCGCGTTGACCCGTCTCTTCTTCATCTAGTCCATCGACATCTAGTATGCTGTCATCTAAACCTTCATCGAGGGTTTGGTCAGAGTGTTGATTGACCGAGGACTTGGTCTTTTTACTCATTGGTTTCTCCCTCATTGACATGGAGCATAATCACTCACACTGTTGCAGCTCACTGACCCACAATGATAAAAGCGCTACCCCTCCAAAGTCTACTAAATGTGACCCGATGGGCGGCATTCTCTCCTCACCGAGATGATTCGCTCGTAAGACAATGAGGCTACGATTAGCGTCGCCGGGAATAAGATGACGAGCCCCTTCCTTACCAAGATCACCATGTAGAGGCTCATTGTCACATAACCCTGTCTCAGAGAGTGGGGTCTCATAGCGTAAATCAATATCGACAGTCGCGGCTCCTTCAGGTCTATGACAAGGTGCGCAGTTCACATGTAGGTAAGCTCTCGCTCGTCTATCGAGAGTGGGGCTAGCTGACTCTGACTCTGACTCTGCATGTTCGGAGAGGTCTCTAAAGCTGCTGAGGTTCTCAGGCTGAGCTTCTAATCTGAGATAACCTGCCTCAGCAAAAGCGGTGAGCTGTTCATACCATCCTTCATCAGAGTAGACACGGGTGTTGAGCTGTTGTAGTTCTAGGCCGAGGGTGCGATTAGAGGCTGCAGTGTGGCATTGCAGACACTGACTCTGACTCAAGAAAGGCCAACTTTGCTCTCCACGAGGTCCTTCATAGTTCACTTCTATGGGACTCGATACTAAGGTCGCGTCGCTCTCATCATTATTCCATCGATAGGTGTAGCCGATCCAACCACGTTCACTGTAGTGCATTAAACGAGTCTCAAATCTACGGCGAACCCCTTGGGGGGAAGTGAGGTAAAATGTCTTGAGGAGAACAGTACCTTCAGGCATGTCAAAGCCAACGCCGGGCTCTCTGACTGTCATCTGTTGGTTCACAGGGAGGGCAAAAGCACGCTCTTTTTCTGCTTCATCACTCCAGAAGGGAAGGTTCACATAGTAGGGGACAACACTGGGGGAGAGCTCTCCACGAGAGAGGTCAGCATAGCAGCCAGTCTCGCTCAACAGAGTGGGGAAAGTCGCCGAGATATCTATAGAGTCTCGTTGCTCAAGTTTAAGAACGCTCGGCGTATCAAAAGTTAAGAGTCTCAACTCTCCCTCTTTAGTCTCTCCAAAGCTCGTGAAGCGAGTATTACCAGCGATGAGCGTAGCGCTCTGGTCAGGCTGATCTATGGGGAATGCCATCACTTTAGCGCTCTCGAAATCAGAGAACACATAATGAGCTCTGAGACCGGGTAATGCATCTCCGCGATAGACAAAGCCGCCAGTGACGGATTGACCGATCTCATGGCTATAACTATGAACAGGTGATTCATAGTCGCTGAGATCGCAATCGTTTACGTAACATTCAGGGCCTTCTACTGGGCGCCAACCATAGTTTTTACCGCCCTCAATCCGATTTACTTCTTCCCAACGGTCTTGACCAACATCTGCTGCCCACAGCTCGCCGGTCTCTCTATCAAAAGACATTCGCCAAGAGTTTCTTAAGCCCCAGGCCCATACCTCAGGTAAACCGCCATCTGCTTCGCCACAGCGATTGTTTACAAAAGGGTTACTTGAGGGAATGCTGTACTGCTTTTGGCATGAGGGATCTGACTGATTGATATCAATGCGTAGGATAGATCCGAGAAGTGTCTCAGGGCGTTGAGCATGATTGACCGGATCACCACCAGCGCCACCATCACCTAAGCTGATATACAAATAGCCATCTGCTCCAAAGCGTAGATCACCCCCATTATGATTCGGATAGGGTTGAGGAATCTCCATAAACACCACCTCGGATGATGGGTCAACTTCCGGTAGCTCTCCCCTCTCTGCGAGGTCATCTAGACGCCCTCTGATCGTCCATCTGCTCAATATCGAACAGCGAGCTACGTTGGGTGCGCTACAGCCGGCTGATGAGTAATAGGTAAACAGGTAGGGTTTACTCTCGAGGAGTGGATGAAACGCCAGTCCAAGCAGGCCCTCTTCATTACCGAGACGGCTGACGGTGATATCAAAGAAGAGCGTAGGGTCTACTTGGGGACGATCTTCATCATAAGCGAAGATACGTCCACCTTGCTCAGCGACAAAAGACCAAGGGGTGAGGAGGGGAGGCTCAGCAAACCACAGAGGGCGCTGGAATCGGTGAGGACTCGCAGGAACGAGGGTCAGGTCACCGATTGGAGGGGGGGGCGGGAGTTGACAGGTTTGAACAGTAGGACGAGGTAGAAAGCGATCAACGTGTTCGCCTGGCTGAGGCGAGGGCCGTTCTACCGCAGTAAACATGTCGATCTCTGTCGCTGATGATTCGAGGTTATGATCGCTTGTTTCACCTAAACGTATAGGGTCATTGGTACATCCACAGACGACGAATAGCGCTAGCCAGATCGAGGTCTTGAGCGGTGATAGGGAGACCCTTTTTCTAAGTGAGTAGGCAGAGCAGGATGAGCCGACATTAGAGGTAAGGTGTGACACTAGTAAACTCAAGGCGACTCCTTCAATGTAACAGCAGCGGATCCACGCTCTGGCCTCTGATCTTCGATCAAGGTTGTCGCTCTCCCAAAGATGAGGTTGATGAGTTGTCGGGTTCGCCATGAGAGATAACAAGAAGTGAAAGGGATCGCTTCTTTGAGGTCAAAGTACGGGTTCTTCAGCTTGCCTAGTTTGACGAGCATAAGAACCTGCTCAGCCACGCTCACCGGGCAACCGCTGATCCTGAAGACATCGCCTGCAGAATAAAATAAGGCCTCCATCTTGGCCATCTTAACGAAGATGTCATCTACTTTAGCCTGCCTTGGATCAATCGTCGATCGATCGACGATTTGAGACTCGATATTCACTAGCTCCCCATGAAGCTCACCCTTATACTGGGCACAGTCTCCGATAAAGATGACTCGTTCACCTTCGGTAGGGTTCAGCTCGCCTTCATAATCACCAAAGACGATATGAACTGAAGGTATCTTCTCGTCCACGCTCTCTTCGGTGAGCCGTAAGATCTCAATCGCCTCTTCTAAAGCTCCGGGACAGCCACCCCAACAGTAGTCTTGGTCTCCATCAGCGGGAGGCTTCCCTCCATAGGCCTTGATCGATGTTCCGGCGAAATAGTCTTCGACTCGGATTAGACCGACTCGAAAGCCTTGAGCGATGTGTCGAGCTCTCTCGAGATCTCCAATAATATCTATTTGGTCAAGCTCGACGGGTCCAAATCCGTGTTCATAGGCGAGTCGAATATGAGGAACCGTGAGCGGATCGACCCCGATAATATGGCAGCAAACAGAATCAAAGGCGACTTGGTTGTTGCCCACGATCACGTGGTTAAGGTCAAAGGGGATAGGTGTTAACATTCGTCCTTCACCAGCGGTGATGGCATCGATCGCGATCAGTTGAGGCTGAAGGATATATTGTAAGTCCAATATTTTATCATTGAGGCGATGATCATGATCGATGAGTCGGTGTCGATCATCTTGTATCCCGATATAGTTTTTTAAGCTAAATGTAACCGTAGTCCACGGGTGGGCCTTGAATTTTGGACAGTTGACGAAAAAGTCTGCTCTCGCTACGGGCTCGGGTGTAAATAGCCTCTCTCTTAAGCGATTTTCATGCTTCAGGTCGATCTCTACTTGAGGCACTTCGTCGAAGTGATACAGCGTATAACCCACTCTCTTCGCCATTGGGTAGTAGCCTGCACCTCGATAAGCGAAGCGTGTGGGCATCGTGATACCACAGCGTTCACCGATCGCCCATTCGTACATCGCCTTCAACTCCTCAGCATTGCCTCCGTCGAACTCAAGTGGCGAGTTGCTCTGCTCAACCCTTCGTCGACGATCCTTGAGCGCGAGCGCCACTCCCTCTGTAAATTCAGGACGAGTAAAAGCATGAGGAAAACGACTACCCGACGCGACCACATTAGGCTTAATCAGAGTTCGTCCCCAAGGAGTAAGTTGTAGGTGATCTAGCGCGTGGTTAACATGCTCACGGATCGCCGATGTATCGTAGTCGTCTTGAGGATACAAAAGAACTGTAGGTCTTGAATGAGTTCGTCGTTGAGAGTGGGAAGACGCCTTCATGCTAATACTCCAATCAGAGAGTTAATGAACCTATATTATCATGTTCACAGATGATGATCAGTCCAATCATCATATCGGTTCCACAAAAAAGAGTAACTTGAGCCCATCTAGTTTTATGGAATGATAGAAAAAATAAACGACAAAGAATCAAATAGTCGTTATGGTATGATTCTAATCAGATTAATCGCTTCATGTGTAATCCCTAAAAAATTAACTATTCAGTAGCACGTGCAGAGGAGAACCCCCTGATGTCTGAAGCGGTAGTCATGCTTCTTAAAGGTCTAAATCAAGAACATCAGGGGAGAGTATTTGAGATCAAAGATCGCTTGATGATGGGGAGGTCACGTAAATGTGATGTACTGCTTGAAGATGGTCTTGTCAGCAGAAATCACGCTGTCTTCGAAGTCGTAGGAAATCATCTGATATTGAGCGATCTCTCAAGCCGTAATGGGACCTTCCTCAACCAAGAACCTATAGAGGGCCAAATCACTCTTCAACATGGTGACAAGGTTCGGGTGGGGCGGTCCGAATTTCTTTTTCTCGATCCGAGTATGCTCTCAGCAAGTCACTTTGAGCTTGTCGATGACGCTGAGTTTACCTTCTCAGAGCCGGTGATTAAAAAAGATCTTACGATTAACGCGACTCACATCACTGACTCATTCCTTCTTCATGAAAGAAGAGGAGGGTCTAGTGATGAAGCCTCACTCCACTTGGAAGAAAAGCTGAAAAGTAGTCCCCAGTGGTTTGAAGTCCTCTTTCTCATTAATCGTGAAATTCAGATTCAATCTGACCTAAAAGAGCTGAGCTTAGCGGTCTCTCAGAGATTACTCGATGTCCTCGATGGAGATCGGTGTGTGATCGCTCTACTGAGCGAAGAAGATGATTTAGAGCTTCATTCGATTTGTGAGGCCACTGCCAACTCTGACCAAACTTCTCCTGTGAAACTAAGCCGCGCGATTACTCAACAAGTGATAGATGGTCGGTGCGCGATCAATGTCAATGATATTAGTCAGGATAAGAGGTTTGAGGAGTCTGACTCCCTATTGCTCTCAAAAATCCGATCCTTCCTAGTGGCGCCGATTATGATCGGTAGCCAAGTCCTCGGCTTGATCGAGGTGAGTCGCTCTGACGTGGTTAATGCTTTTAGTGAAGCAGGATTAGACCTCTTATCGGTAGTGGGGTCTATGCTCGCGGGAGCGATCAAGCACACTGAACAGCTTAAAAGACAGCAGGCTCATATCGCTGAGCTTAAAGAAGCTCAGCGTCAAGTAGAGCTCGCTCAACAGGACCTCGTGAGGAGTCAGCAATTAGCGGTTCTTGGTCGTATGGCCTCGAGTATTAATCATGAGATTGGTAACCTCCTTATGCCTCTCCTTGAACATCACACCGCCCGAGATGAGGAAGAGGTCGATGATGACTTCGAGTTGTTTTCTTCCGAAGAACTTGCCTATAGCTGTACTCAAATTAAGAGCTTAATCGAAGATATTAAGCATTTTTCTCGGGGCACTGATCGACTCCCTCAAATGAGCCGTTGCGACTTAACAGAGCAGGTCTTGAAGGCGACTCAGTTCGTTCAGATCGATCGAGATCTTTTTCCCATTTCAGGGCCAAATAAAATCAGCTTTGAGCTTGCCTGTGATGGCCACCCTAAAGTGATCGTTGATCCACTTCAAATCGGTAGAGTGATCATCAACTTACTCCGTAATGCGGCTCAAGCGATGCGCGGTCAGTTTGAGCCTGCTGAGATTAAGATTCGAGTGGGAGCGGCAGACGGAGAGGCTTTTGTAGAGGTTCAGGATAACGGGCCGGGGATCCCTGAGGAAGTGCGCGATCAGCTCTTTGAGCCCTTCATTTCTACCAAGGGTGATCAAGGTTTAGGCTTAGGGTTAGACATCTCACGTAAAATCGTCGCCAACCATGGGGGGACGATCAATTTTACTTTAGGTGAGGAGCGGGGGACAACTTTCAAGATCTCTCTTTTACTCAACCCAACGCTGAAGAGTGATCAATCAGAGTTATTAGGTCATATCGCTTCTATCCCCTCAGTACCAACCGCCAGTGATGAGTTCCCATGATCGTTATGATCATTAATGAGCCATCTCTCCATGACTGAAGAGCGCTTAGGCTCTTCATCGGTTCGCTTAAGGAGGCGTGGATGGTGGGCTTTGGTCGCTTGCTTGATCGGTGGGGTGTGTTTAGGGAGAGAGTTGACGATCGTTGACTCCTTGACGGCTTTAATGAGTGGGCCCGTGGATTCTAATGCACATCAACTTATCATTTGGTGGGTTCGACTCCCTCAGATCTTAGCAGCGCTATTGGCGGGGGGGGTTTTATCGATTTCGGGAGCCGCGATGCAACAGCTGCTACGCAATGAGCTTGCTGATCCCTACCTAGTAGGAGTCGCCTCAGGTGGTGGTCTAGGTGCAGCGCTCGCTCTTACTCTGGGTTTGGTCGATACTTTAGGATTGTGGGCTTTACCTCTCTCGAGCTTCCTGGGAGCCTTGTGCGCGAGCTTATGGATCGAATTATCTACCCGATACCGTGAAGCTCAAGATATTCACTATTCGCCACACTCAAGTCACCTGGTCTTAAGTGGTGTGGCATTGAATTTATTCCTCTCGGCGTTGCTCACTCTGACGCTCTCTTTAAGTGAAGAGAGGTTAGGTGGTGTATGGAGATGGCTCATCGGACATATTGAAGTTCTGACTTGGGGAGAGCTTTCTCTGATGGCGATAGGCGGTGTTATCTGCATCTCTTTATTATTATATCTTCAGCGAGATATAGAGCTGATGTGTGGTGGAGAAGAGTTGGCATGGACTTTAGGAGTCAACGTAAAAAGAGTCCGTTTTTTAACCTTGGTGAGTGTCTCTATTGGAGTGGGCGCCGTGGTATCGTTTTGTGGGATTATCGGTTTTGTCGGTTTACTTATTCCACATTTTGTACGCCCAAGGATTATTGGCGAGAGTCATCATCTCTTCTCTCTTTCTCTACTTTATGGGGCTTGGGTATTGGGTGGATGTCATCTCTTGAGCCTATTTAGTCCTAGCCCTCTTCCGATAGGCGTAGTGACTGGGGTACTCGGTGGAGCAGTATTTCTATTTATGCTCACTCGACGCTCTTCGGCGGGTGAATGAACATGAAGAGGCGACCCCAAGAAGTGAGATCTCTAGACCGATCCCTCACTCTATACTTAGATAAGGCTCAGGCGCGAGTGGGGATGAAAGGAGCAGCCTCTCTTTCACTCTCTGGCCCTAAGGTGATTGGGGTGATCGGGGCTAATGGTTCGGGCAAGTCGTCATTATTACGTTTAATGTCAGGCCTTAACTGTTCAGAGAAGAGAGGTATTTACCTTGCAGGAACCCCCCTATTTGAGCTCTCCCCGCTAGAGAGATCACGACGGATCGCTTATCTACCTCAGTCACCACCCGTTTCATCTGCATGGAGCGTAGAAGAGCTTCTCAGACAGGGACTCCATCCACATTTGGGGAGTGAGCGACTCTCTACACAAGAAGGGATGTTGGAAGACCTCTCTCTTAAACTTGAGCTCACTTCATTGAGATCTCGTAGTGTTACCTCGCTCAGCGGGGGAGAGCTTAGGAGATCACTGATCGCTCGAGCTCTCATCCAGGGAGCGTCAGTGACTCTTCTCGATGAGCCACTTGCTAGTTTAGATTGGCCCTCACAAGAGCTGCTGATGGCCTTACTCAGAGAGAGGAGTCAACAGGGTCACGGTCTATTGGTTATTGCGCTACATTGTCTAAATTTAGCGTCTTTATACACCGATGAGCTTATTATTCTCTCTCAAGGCGCAGTGATCGGCCATGAAGAGAGCGGAGTGATCTTGAATTCTCCTCTGATAAAGGAGGCTTTTCAAGATGACCCATTCTCAATAAAACACCCAAGATACGGTGTCTTCCAGCGCCTTCCCCAGGGGATGGGCTAGTCTTTACCAGAGTCTTTCCCAAGGCTTAAATGAGCGCTTTTAAAACTTTTTCAAGAGAGGGACTGATGTGTTTCTGTGCCTCCTCAAAGCCTTATACAGCAAAGCCTTATACAGCAAGCCTTATACAGCAAAGCCTTCAAGGGGACTGACTACAAAGCGTCTTTACTTCGTTGGTGTCTCGTAATTGCACTTCTCGCAGAGCCAGTACATACCACCGGGGCGGCTTTGTCGTACGAACTTAACTACGATCATTTTGGGATTGTTGCATGACGGGCACTCTTTGCTTTTGCCGGCGTCACGATCAGAACGGATAGCGAGCTTAGCTGGACGTGTACCCATGAAGCTTCTCCTTTGTGTGAATGTGAACTAGCCACATCTTAGTTTTGATCAATTGAAATTTAAACTTGGGTACAGACACTTACTTAACTGAGAGTCGAAGTCAAGTCTAAAGTCACTTCCTTACCGCTAACCTTATGTCAACTCGCTGATATCTGTCTCCAAGATAGAGGCATCTATGTTAGACTCCTCGCCTTCATCTCTTAAAAAAGCATTGAGTATGACCAAGCCTCTGCGTGCTTGAGCAGTGATGAAATCGACGATAGAATCGAGGTCTAGAGACTCATCATTGGTGCTGAGGGGGCTCTCTTCATCGCCTTTAGATCTGTGAGCGATCATAGCGCTCAGATCACTTCTATACTTTAGAGCGCTGAGGAGCTCTACATTCATACCGGAGATGACATGTATATGATATTTGGGGATGGAGAGAGCGATCGTTGAGAATCGATCACCAAGTTGGGGGCTAAAGATCATGATAGGACTAGCGTAATCATCTTGAACGATATCTCTGAGATGCTCAGCGAGTTGATGATAGACGACTGAATCTTCATCTTCATGTTTTACTCCAACCGAGCCGACTAGATGTGCGGTCTCGCTCAGAGCGATGAGGCTATCGACGAGGGGAGCTGGACCAAAAGCGAAGAGGTATATACTCAAAGGGTAACTCACAAGGGGGGAGAGTGATAAAACAAGGTAGAGATCTATAGAGTCCTTAGTATTCACCCGATGAGAGCGAGTGAGTCAATAGGCTTTCTCGAGATCTCGATGACGAATCTGTGGTGACCAACCGCTCGTTCGAAGGTGCTGAGTGATCGCTTCAGAGATCACAACAGAGCGATGATGACCCCCTGTGCAACCGATGGCAACGGTGAGATAGGATTTCCCTTCTCTCTCATAAGCGGGGAGGCACTCAGAGAGGAGTGGGAGTAAACCTTGAAGGAGGTTTTGAGTGGATTGATGGGTGAGGACGACGTCTCTTACCGGTTCATCAAGACCAGATAGAGGTCGAAGCGTTGGATTAAAGTGCGGATTGGGTAGAAAACGTACATCCCACACAATATCTGCTTCCCTAGGGACGCCGTGGCGAAACCCAAAACTCATCACTTGAATGACTAAACTTTGGACCGTCTCAGAGATCGCTCCTAGCTCTCTAACTCGGCGTTTACACTCATGAACATTCCACTCTGTGGTATCGAGTAACTGGTGGGCAATATCTCTAATGGGTTGTAGCAGCGTACGCTCATGTTGCATCGCTTCGGTCAAAGATAGACCTCCTCGAGTAAGCGGATGTGCTCGTCGAGAGGTGCTGAAACGCTTTACTCTCACCTCTTCTGAGGCCTCGAGGAAGATCAATTGAGCGATCCACCCATGACTCTTGATCGACTTAATCGCTTGAATTGCGCTACTAGAGCTCTCTATATCATGAACGCTTCTGGCGTCTAGACCGATCGCTAAGGGGCTAGGCATAGCTTGATGAGAGACTAGCTCCAATAGCTTAGAGATAAGCGGTGGGGGTAAGTTGTCTACACAAAAGTATCCTTGATCCTCAAGGGCTTGGAGCGCTGTCGAGATCCCGCTACCGCTTAAACCAGAGATCACCATTAAAGACGGAGGGCTTTTATCGATTGCCTCATCGGTATTAGGCGTTTTAAGCGAGGGATCAACTCGGTCAGTTTGACTCGGGATATCGCTCATAGATCGGCCTCAACTTCTACGAACTTTTCGAACAGTGAGGAGGACTCTTCTTGGCTCACTAGTATATCCTTAAGATCGGGATAAGTTTGAAAGAGTCGAGTCAACCTCGCTAAAAGCTGAACCGAGAGCTTAGGTCTAGAAGCGGGGATTACTAAGGCGACAAAGAGATGAGTAAGCTCGCCTTGTGGACTTCCAAACTCGACGCCGGTTAGAGAGGTCGCGAGGGCAATTATAGGTTCATTAACCGCTTCAGTCTCAACAAATGGGAAAGCTAAACCTAGGGTCGTAGCGGTGCTGTAAAAACGCTCTCTCTTTTCAATCGCCAAGACCAACTCATTGGGGTCAAGTTGTGGTGAGGCTTTAATCAACAGGCCTACAAGCTCATGAATCGCAGCGCGTTGCCCTGATGCTCCTAAGCGTGATAAGGTCGTCTCAGGTCGAAGGAGACTAGACAGTGAAATAGTCACGATAATACTCCTCGAGGGTTTGAGCGTATCTAGTATAAGGTCTATACATGAGCTCGTCTCTGAGAGCTAGAGCCAATCCCCATCGACTCTCTGTACTTCGCGACCGTTCGCCGAGCGATCTTTATACTATCGGCTTCTAGGCGTTGAACAATCTTTTGATCACTGAGTGGCTTATGGGGGTCTTCTGCTTCAATGAGACGCTTAATCATGCTCTTGACTGCCTCACCGGCTAGGTCTTCATGACCATTATTCCCTTGGATCTTGGAGTTGAAGAAATACTTCAGCTCAAATAAGCCTCTTGGGGTATAGACATATTTATTTGAGGTCACACGACTGATCGTAGACTCATGAAGCTCTAGCCGTTCAGCGATTTGTCGCAGCACGAGGGGCTTTAAGTATTCAGGTCCATGAAGAAAGAACTCTCTTTGAATGTCGAGGACCTCCTCCATCACTCGGACGATCGTTTGCTTTCGTTGCTCGAGGCTCTTGATAAACCATTGAGCGGCGTTGAGTCGTTCAGTAACGTATCGTTTCCCCTCTGTATCTTTGCCTCTTGAGCGTCGTCCCTCGTTCTTCTTAAGGAGCTGCTCTCTATAGAATCGATTAATGGTCAACCTCGGGAAATCTTTTTCATTGACCCTCACCTTGAGCTCATCATCCACCCAATCGATATAGACATCAGGAGTAACGTAGCTCATCGAGTCGGCGCTGTACTGTGCTCCCGGGCGAGGGTCAAGTTGTCTTAACTCCTCTACTAACTCGGCGACTTTAGAGACGCTTACCTTCATCTTTTTGGCGATCAATGGCAGACGGTTTCGCTCTAAATCAAAGAGATGGAGATCGATCAGCGTGTAAAGAGCAGGGCTTAAGTTCAGCACTCGACACTGGGCTAGTAGACACTCTCTCAGATTGCGGGCGCAGACGCCAACGGGGTCAAATGTTTGAATGGATTCAATGACCTCTTCGACCAATTCTAGGTCTACTTCCAATTCAGTGGCGACCTCTTCAGCGCTGATCACTTTTAAGTATCCGTTGTCATCTATGTTGCCGATTAATATAGCGGCAATATCACGCTCACTGACGCTAAAGTCAGAGAGCGCGACTTGCTCAGAGAGATGCTCCTGTAAAGTACGAGATTTCGTATATGTCATCAAGGGAGAGAAGTGTTCATCATTGCTCACTTTAACCTGATCGAGCTCTTGTCGACCATAGCGCTCATCGCTGACATAGCGCTCCCAATCCATCTCTTGTCGAGCTTGATGCGACCCTTCGGGCGAATTTAAGTCACCGATACCGTTGACAGACTCAGAAGAGATCTGAACGCTATCGGAGCGCTCATGACCTCGCTCATCACCCCGCGCATGTACCTCTCTTAATCTCTCTCGGCGCCTCCCGTCTTCACTCTCATTTAGGTCTTTGGGACTAGGCTCTGATTGATAGTTACTTGAGTCTTCAAGGAGTGGATTACTCATCAGCTCTCTCTGAATCTCTTCGATTAATTCATGACGAGAGAGCTGTAGATGACGAATCGCCATCTGCAACTGAGGAGTCATCCTCAGCTCTTGCTTCATGGATTGGATCAGAGATAAGCCTAGGTTAAGACTCATATGCGGTAGTACTCCTCTGACAAGGTCTAGATGATGGATTCGATGATGATGGGCCCCAACATTATGTCCATAATATGTGTCTTTAAGAGAGTTGGGGGCGCTGAAGTTTGCCTTTATCGAGAATCAACAATGATTGGCATATATCATTAACATACTGTGTTTGATGGTCGGTGAGCAAGACTAATGCGCCCCAGGCTCTCGCTAGCCCAATAATATCCATCATCATGGAGAGGCCTGCTTCATCAATCGCTGCGAAAGGCTCATCGAGGAGGATCACCTGAGGGCGCATCACTAGCAGTCGTGCCATCTCGGCTCGCCGCCTTTCTCCCCCACTGAGAGACATCACAGACTGTCTACTCTGTTGACTCAAGCCCACTTTGGCGAGAGCAAAAGAAATGGACTCTTTCATGCCCTCTGTGGAGTGATCAGTATTTGTCAGGTGATCTATTGAAGAAGATGTTGATTGAGACCACCTCTTCTTGGCCTCCAAGCCTATTTTTAAGTTCCATTCTACGCTCATGTGACTGACCAATGAGTCTCCTTGAGTGAGGTAGCCTAGTCCACAGCGAACGCGTCTCCATTGTGGCAAGTGAGTCACTTCCCTCTTTGAGAGGTAGATTTGGCCTATTTGAGGGGTCAGCGCACCGCTGATCAATTTGAAGAGAGTTGTCTTGCCAGCTCCGTTGGCCCCGATAAGTCCATAGACTTGTCCTCGGGTTAACTTCAAAGAGCATGGGTGAATCCCGCGGGGAGGGTGTCCACTCATCGATGGGTAGAGGTAACTCACTCCTCGGAGTTCAAGGGCGCTCTCTGGGGTTTGGAGCGTAAGATAGGGAGAGTTTGGCTCTTTATTTTTCATGTTCAACATGATCGTTATCGACCGAATAGGCTGTGTATAGGGGAGGCTTCAGCAGAGAGATCTAAGCCTATCTTTAATTGTTGCACACGGAGCGTCTCTTCTTTGAGGCTAACCGATAGTGATCGACCGCCGATGCGATGACCACGCCAGCGGCCTCGTAACCGCCCACTCGCTCTCAAGTGCTTCTCTTGATGAGAATAATGAACCTTATTAGCGCTGATGGAGAGTTGCTTGTATTTGAGGGAGACCTCTCCTTGCGCCTTAATACTTATAATCTTCAGACCCTTGAGCTCCTTTTCATGGGTGCTAGAATCGGTGCTTTCAGTAAACGGTGTTTCAGCAAAAATGACCACAGCCTCTGCGCATTTGATGAACAGTTCGCCTTGCGAGAGAGAGACCTTACCGGTGAGAGTGAGGGTATGTTTACCCCAATCCCATGATGATTCAAGAGCGCTTATGTTGGCTATTGATCTGTCCAATAATCGATCTTGAGCGTCGCTGATGAGACAAGAAGAGAAAGTGGCAAAGAGGCTCGCGATCACAAACGAACTCGCGGTGAATAGTGTATGGGCCATCATAACATAAACCTACTATCGTGGGTGATTCACTGAGTGATGCTCAATCTTTGTGATTGAAGACTAGCTTCGTTGCATTTTACGTATATATCATGTATCCCAACTCAGTACCTCAATGATGAAGTACAGAGCTATATCATTGTAAGAGAGATGGTCTCGATTAACAGCCATCCTCTTAATACGTAAACTTTAACCAGTCGAAAGAGAATTCAATCGATGCGTATACTTTTACTTTGCCTCTCTCTCTCTCTAATCGCTAACGGGGCGTTTGCTGAGACTCCTGCTCCCAAAACAGATGATGAAAAGGCCTTTTATGCCCTGGGTGTGATGCTCGGACAAAATATTGGTGTCTTTAACCTCTCTGAGAAAGAGCTCAGCTATGTGATTCTGGGTTTGCAAGAGAAAACCCGCGGAAAAGAGAACGCTGAGCTGAGCTCATTTCAAGAGAAGCTCCGCGGTATCGCTCAAGAGCGAATGAAAGTCCAAGCTGCTAAGTCTGAATCTATCGGTAAAGCATTTTTAGCGGGCGAGGGTAAGAAACCAGGCGCTACCACCACCAAGTCAGGCTTAGTATTTACGAGCACTAAGGCAGGCACTGGACCGACTCCTAAAGCGACTGATAAGGTCAAGGTACACTACCGTGGTACGCTCATTGATGGGACAGAGTTTGACAGCTCATTCAAACGAAACAAGCCCGCTGAGTTCCCTCTCAATCGAGTGATCCCTTGCTGGACCGAGGGTGTACAGAAGATGAAGGTCGGCGGTAAAGCTCGACTCGTATGCCCAGCAAACATCGCTTATGGTGAGCGAGGGACTCCTGGTATTCCCCCCAACTCAACTCTTGTCTTTGAGGTTGAGTTGATTGAGATCATGGCGGCGCCGGCAGTTAAGGCACCCGCTCCTAAACTCAACATTAAGCCAAGCATCAAGCCTGCAACTCCAGCGGCGAAGACAGCAGCGCCAGCAGCAAAGCCTGCTCCAGCGCCAGCAGCAAAGCCTGCTCCAGCGCCAGCAGCAAAGCCTGCTCCAGCGCCAGCAGCAAAGCCTGCTCCAGCGCCAGCAGCAAAGCCTGCTCCAGCGCCAGCAGCACCGGTTAAGAAATAATTTAGAATATGATCCACTCGCCCTCTGAGAGGGGGCCTTAAAGAGATGCTCACTCAAGATGACAGACCAAGGACGCTTATACCGATCATCATTATCGACTAGGATATCGCAGACCATCGTTGTGAGCATATTTACTTTGTCGTTAATTGAGTTGATTAACCTATGGGCGGTGAGCAGCGTGTCTCGTTCACCACAAGCTCAACAGCTTATAATTCTATACGGCACATCACTGATTCTCTGTGTTGGCTTGAGCTTGGCGTTGGTCGTTCAATGGATATTGAGATTAGCAGAGTGGGGAAGCGCAGGACTCTCGCAGAAGACAGACCAGGATTGGTCGTCGATAAGCGCGCTTCCGGTAGCGATTGTCTCGCTGAGTATATTCGTCGGTTTATCACTCTCTGTCTATAAAGGCTCTGATCCAATCAATCAGAACTATAGTGGCTATTTTTGGCTCTTACCAAGTGGAGCAATCTCAGCCTACATTTGGTCACTCACCAAGAGGGGGATGCAAAAGTTTGATGCTCACTTTGGTGGGCCTTGGAGCCCCTTGCTGAGCGCCGGTCTCTGTGTGTTGACACTTTTACTGATGTATCACTTTGTCTCTGAGCCATTGAAACAGGTCATCACAGCATGGCCTCTACTCGCTCTAATCCTCGGACCAGTGTTTGTGTTTATTGGCTTAGGGATTAGTCTCTTAACGCCTGATTTTAAGCAGTTTGATCGTCTTTTTCAGAGGATCCATTGGAGCGTACTTATCTTGTCAATCGTCTCCTTGGCTGATCTCAGCGAGTATATGGGGCGATACGAGTCGGTTAAAGAGACTCTGTTAGAGCAATCTTACATGAGCGCTTCTATTATCAAGGTGATTCAGCCCTTCTTTGATGAAGATGGTGATGGTGTCGCCGGTAAATTGGGAGGCGTTGATTGTGATGATCAGAATCCCAATGTGTATCCGGGAGCGAAGGAGATTCCCCTAAATGGGATTGATGAAGATTGCTTTGGTGGAGATTACTTGCCCCCTCAGCGTAAGATTCAAACCCCAATCTACACGAGTAAGCTAGTCGCGGGTGGTACCGTGAGTCGACCTAACATTATCTTAATTACTGTGGATACCTTACGAGCAGATCACCTCAAATTTGTTAATCCCAAATATCCACGGAAGACGTCTCCTTTTCTCGATAGCCTCTCAACTAAGGGGCTCAATTTTAAGTGGGCATTTTCAACAGGAGCGCAGACCCGCACCTCTATGCCTGCAGTCTTTATCGGTCGTTATTACTCTGAAGTCTCGAGGTCGACCGGCGATTGGGCGGAGATCTATCCAGATAACCTCACTCTCGCAGAACGCTTAAGAGCGTCAGGTTATAAGACGGTTGGGGTCCCTGCTCACAACTATTTCAACCCTAGCTACGGCTTGAGCCAAGGCTTTGAGGAGTGGAACTTTGATGTCGTCAGTCGATTCCGACAAGATCAACAAGGAGAAGGGAAGGGGACCTCTTACCATATAACCGGTGGAGCGGTCACCGATACAGCGATCAAGTGGTTAGACGAACAGGGGACTCAGAGCTCTAGCAAGCCATTCTTTTTGTGGCTTCACTACTTTGATCCTCATCATATTTATCGTGATCATCCCAATATTGACTTTAGAACTCGAAGAGACCAAGCGCTTAAGCCTATCGATCTATATGATGAGGAGATTCGTTATACTGATCAGCAGATCGAGCGCTTCTTTGAGGTCTTTGAGCTCTCTAAGTTCTCTAAGAGCACTTATGTAGTCATTCATAGTGATCATGGAGAGGGCTTTGGTGAGCATGGATATCAGTATCATGGTCAGAATCTCTTCAATGACCAAGTTCATGTCCCGTTACTTGTCTTCGGCCCTCAACTCCCGAGTCAAGTTGTTCAGACACCGGTCTCTCTAATCGATGTGATGCCGACACTTCTAGAGCTCGCTCAGGTCTCGGCGCTCCCTCCCAAACCTAGAGGGAGCTCTCTCTTAAAGTTCGCTTATCAACCTAACGCTGACCATCATCCGGTCATGATAGAGATGCTCAAAGATAGTACTCACTCGTCTCGTCGATCAATCGTCGATTGGCCTTGGAAACTTCACTACAGTAGAGATTACAATCGCTTTATGTTTTTTAATCTGCGGAAAGATCCCTTTGAGACCGTTGATATGGCCAGTGATCGCTCTCCTGCTTTCCAGAGAGTTCGTCGTCGCTTGATGCGCTTCCTCAGTGAAGAGACAACACCTCTCAAACCGAGGAATCGTTAGGCTTGAAGTCGACAATAGAGGGGCGAGAGGCGAGCAGCTCCCTTTACTCATCACTGAGCGCTGAGCGTATGATAAAGTGGTTGGTAATCGCCGGATCACTCGCCTATCTCTTTAGTATGCTCTGGATCGCTTGGGGTCGATACTCTACTCCATTCGAGCTAGAGTGGATGGAAGGGGGTATGCTCGCTCACGCGATTCGTCTGAGAGAGGGCTTACCGATTTATGCCCCACCATCGCTAGATTTTGTCCCTTTCTTCTATACACCGGGTTATCCAGCTCTTTTATATGGTCTAGATCAGATTGGTTTCCCCCTCTCCTTTGGAGCGGCACGGACGGTGTCGGTCCTCTCAACAATCGGTACATTGTGCTTAATCTATTATACGGTGGTTCGAGAGACCGGTAAGGCGGCTTTTGGCTTAATCGGCATAGGCCTATACGCTGCATTGTTTCGGACATGCGGGGCATTTTACGATTTAGCTAGACCTGACTCATTGATGATCTTCCTCATCTCAAGCGCAGTTATCATTACCTATTATGGTCGACATGTTAGCGCGGTCATAGGCGCCGCTATTTTGATCAGCGCTGCTTTTTTTACCAAGCAAACCTCAGCGGTGTTTTTCCCAGTGATGGCGGGGTGGATCTGGTGGTCACAGCGACGTTTGGGGCTTATTTATATCACTTTTACCTTCGCTTTATGTAGCGTCGGTGTGTGGTGGATGGATGTAAGAACTGACGGTTCATTTTGGAGCTACATCTTTGAGGGACATCAAGGACATGTCTTTTACTGGAAAAATATCCTCCTTAAATATTGGAGAGACCTCCTCTTTTTAGCCCCCCTTACACTCCTCTTGCCGTTGTTATGGTTTAGCCGAATCTCTCCTCTTAAGATCCTACCTTGGTGTTTGGCGTTACATTGGTTAGTCGCCTTTGGTCAGCGGGTATTGACGCTAGATTATCGACCTCATATGTATTATCGAGAGCTCTTCTACGAAGAGCCGCGATGGTTGATCGTGATCCCTCCCTTATTGATCGTGGCTGTCTTGGTCAGCTCAAGGCAATGGGGCAAGCCGGTTAGATCAGGTCATCAGAGCTTTTATTGGTTATGGATATATATCGCAGGAGCGGGAGCGAGCGCGCTTAATCATAGCACTCAATGGGCCTATTCAAATAGCTTCATGCTTATCGGCTTTGCCTTCTCTCTCTCCGCTCCAATGATGCTTAAGGATCTCGTCAGTGATCACTCGCAGCGATCTAGGGTTTGGGTGTGGTCTCTTCTAGTCATTCAGCTTATCGCTTGGGCTTATGCACCTCGTCGCCAGCTACCGCAAGAGCGAGACCATAAGGCCTGGGCTTCGCTAAAGACTCGCTTAGAGAACTATAAAGCGCCTATATTTTTTCCCGGGCATCCAACTTATAATGCGCTCGATCGCCAGCTAGAGGGTCTCTTATCCGTCCATACTCACCAGATGGGGATCAGTGATGTTGCTTATCGGGGTGGGGTCAGTGACTTGCGGCGACGACTCTCTCCAAGAGCAGGAGAAGAGCGAACATGGTCAGCAGTGGTGACTCATGAACGAACTCAGATCCCTTCTCTCGAAGCGGGATATTATGAAGCGAATCAGTGGCGATACCTACATCGAGACAGCTTACGAGCGAAGACAGGGTTCTTGACTCGTCCTCAATCTCTCTGGCTCCCTCGACGACGCTCTGTTTTGCCTCGCGTTATGTCATTTCAAGGGCGAAGAGTGAGCTTAAACTTTGAAGTCTCCCCAAGCGCGAGTGGTGAAGAAGCACCGTTGGCGTGGAGTTCTTATGGCTGGGAGGCCACTGGAGAGGCTTTCGGAGAGGGGCCCTCATGTCTGAACTCATGGCGGGGAGAGGGTCGCTGTGGGGCTTCGACCGCACAAACAGTTAAAGGATCGACAGGGACGCTGAGAGCTCAGGTCATGATGAAGACTTATCAACATCTCTCATTGCTCATTAAGGGAGAGCTCCAAGAGAAGCGGAGAGGCCAAAGATCTCATAATAGGCCATCATCGGGTCGCTCCAAGTTAGAGGTGAGACTCATAGATGAACATGGAGTCATACTGAGCCGATATCGAGTTCGGACTGATCATCGGTGGAGGAGAGCTCTCTTAACGCTTTCCCCTATGAAGCCCCCACAAGACACGATACAGACTATTACTGTAGAGCTTATCGATCAAGATCGTCGAGCGACGCTGAGGGTAGATGATCTTAAAATAGACTATCCTCTCGATAGATAAGTGAGGGGCTGATTCATCTATGCGCTGATTCATCTATGCGCTGATTCATCTGATTCACGTACCTCTCTCAACGATATAAAACACAAAAACGAAGAGAGGCTCACCGTGTGTGGTGAGCCTCTCTTCTCTTATAGTCACTATTGGCGGGCTTCTAGCGAAGCGCGCTGAGGAAGAGTAGAGTCTTACTCTTCTGAAGCGATACCATTGATGCTCACGCTATCCATCTCGAGGAGGATGCAGACGCTGATCGCGTTACAGTCTGGAGAGTCACCAGAACAAGCGCTGACGCTTCCATCAGCAGCGACAGCTGAGTCGAAGCCGCCAATTAATGGAACGAGTAGAGCGAGGTCTTGGTTCGCGTCACCAGAGAGGAAGCCGCTGACAGTTCCGCAGAGATCAGGAGGGGTATCTCCTGCACAGACGGTGTTGATTCCATCGATCAACTCTATGATAGCATCTTTGGTGAGGTAGCCTCCGAGGACGCCTTCGGTCATATTAAAGCCTACATCGTCGGTGCTCACAAAGCCGCTGACCTCAGTCTGAGAGAGGCGGAGGCTGAGTGGGAAGTTCTCTACGAGGGGTAGGTCGACAATGAAGTCAGACTTGGGTGTGAGGTATAGACCATCAGTGACCATGGTGTTCTCGAAGTAGATGATCGGATCTCCACTCTCAGTGAAAGAGACAGGATCGATCATGAACTCAGTCTCAGTCTCTTGTACACCGGTGTAGAAGTTAGCGGTGAGTGATCCCGCGTCATTACCGGTCGAGCCTTCAGTCCATCCTGCGAGGTGGTTAAGAAGAACGAGCTGAATCTCACCGTTCTCATCAGGTCGAACAAAAGAATTAGTATCAACATCTCCTGCGAGCGCTAGAAGGCCGCTGAGGCCTGTACCGTTTTTCTCGCTAGCGAGTCGGCAACCGCTCGCAGTCGCCGAAGCAGGGTCTGTCGGTAGATTGAGAGCGCTGAGACGAGCGCTAGGGCAGTAGTCGCCGGAGCAAGTAGTGGGATCGGTATCTCCAGGGCCAACACGCTCTTCAACCATCTCAGTACCAGCGTCGGTACCAGCGTCGGTACCAGCGTCAGTGCCTGCCTCGGTACCAGCGTCGGTACCAGCGTCGGTACCAGCGTCGGTACCAGCGTCAGTTCCCGCCTCGGTACCAGCGTCGGTACCAGCGTCGGTGCCCGCCTCGGCGCCTGCTTCAGTTCCAGCGAGCATCGTGCCGGCTACTTCAGCGCCAGCCTCATTAGTAACGACCTCGTCGGTGTCATCGCAAGCGACTCCAAAGGTCATAGCGACCACGATGAGGAGTGAATATAGAGTATGAGTTTTCGTCATAGAGATTCTCCTTTGATAGATGTTTATCTGCAGGGCAGAAATGTAAAATGGTAATTCCAAACCTGGCCAAGGTTATTGATCTCTGAAGATAGACGCAAGAGGCAGGTTAAGAATTAAGCTATTTTTTGGGTTTTAAGCCAACTCGCTCAGGCCCGTTCAGTGTGTTAGACTTTCATCTTTTCGAGATATCGAAACACTGTTCTTGGGTCTACATTTAGATCTCGAGCAGCCTGCGAGCGATTACCGCTGTTGAGCGTTAAGACATGAGATATATAGTCGAGAGTAAACCGCTCTCGGGCCTCATGAAGTGAGAGGACAGTATCACCTAACATCTCTGGAGAGAGGTTAAGGTCGCTTAAGTTCAGCGATTGACTCTCAGATAAAACAACGGCTTGGGCGATGCGATTCTCAAGTTCACGAATATTACCTGGCCAAGAGTAGCGCAGGATCCCTCTTAAGGTCTCTTCCGAGAACTTTTTTGACTCTTGTTGAAAGCGCTCAGTGTAGCGATCAAGAATGTATTTAGCGATCATAACCACGTCTTCGCCTCTGTCTCGTAGAGGAGGAAGCTGTAGATCTACGACATTAATCCGATAATACAGGTCCTTCCGAAAACTTCCCTGTTCAGTCTCCTCAAACAGTTTTCTATTGGTAGCGCATATGAGACGTATGTCTAATGGAGTCGATTTGTGAGTCCCCAAAGGTTTGACTTCACGAGTCTCTATGACCCTTAACAGTCTCACTTGGAGCTCAAGAGGCATCTCCCCTATTTCATCTAGGAAGAGCGTTCCTCCATTAGCGCTCTCCAAGCTACCTTGCTTATCGAGGAGAGCTCCTGTGAATGCTCCCTGCCGGTAGCCAAATAGTTCGCTCTCGATCAAAGTTGCGGGGATCGCCCCACAATTAATAGCGACAAAGGGACCGCTCGCTCTTTCTGAGCGATGATGAATCTCTCGGGCGATGAGCTCTTTGCCAGTGCCTGTCTCACCAGTAATGAGGACGCTGACATCTGTCCTGCTCACCCTCTCGATTTGTGTGAACACCTCCCTCATGACCGTCGAGGCGCCGATCAAGGCTCCAAAGTGATATCCTTCAAGCTCTTCTCTAAGCCTTGTATTATCATCCTCTAGCGCTTCTTGTGTGAGGGCATGCTTCAGTAGGGTCGCCGCTTGGGCGCTGAATATACATAAGGTTTTTAAGTCCTCCGGTTGAAACTGAAGAGTAGGGCGATGGTGTCCTACATAAATCACGCCTAGGAGCTCTCCCTTAAAGATCAAAGGAGCACACATCACCGAGCATAAGCCCATCTCTAGGATAGACTCCGAATCTTTGAAGTTGTCTTCGTTGAGGAGGTCATTTTGGAGCAGAGGTACTCGAGAGGCACAGACCTGATTGACGATACTCTCACTGAGATGAGTGACATCTTGATATGATTCATTGGGGTGAAAGTGGTCAACAATCGCGCGGAGTCGTTTTTCGTCGTTGTGTACGCTAACTAATAAACCTTGGTCAGCTTGAGTGAGATGAATAATCTCTTCTAAGATCACCTCAAAGAGCTCATCAGAGTGCTGATGTTCAGCGATCTTTTGTGAAAATTCATAGAGCTTTTGATAAGCGTCTAGACGCTCTTGCGTATATGTGACTTGGGATTGTGGAGGATCACTATAGAGGTGATAAGTGAGCAGCGCTTCGCCAACCATAATTTGGTCTTGATGACGAAGTGGGTGTCGACGCACCTTCTTTCCATTAACATAAACCTCACTCAAGCGATTAATCGCCGATATCCAAAACGCACCGTTTCCTTCTTCGATGAGGGCATGCGTTGGTTTGAGGTTGGCATCGAGTGTCATGTGACAAGATTCACTGCTCCCAATGAAAGACTGTGAGCGAGTCAGCTTGAATACCTGATCCTGATATACTAGGAATGGCATGTAATCCTACACCTCTCTGAGCACACATTTTGAATACGGCCTCTCGGCAATGAGCCATTCACTACGACTAACAGTGTATTTAGGGGGGCGTTAGTTGTGGGAAATCTGTCTGTCCAGACTCACGAGGGGGTAATATGTCTTCTTGATCTTGGGGGTTCAGATCAAGGTAATTTCCCAAATCGTGACGATCTTGGTATCTCCACAACGCCAAAAGAATACCGCTGACCATCAGGCCCATGGCGACTCCACCGCTGACTAATTGCGCTCGTTGGAGCTGTTGAGCGAGTAGATAGTCTTCAGTGATGAATCGACCATCCTCTTGTCTGAGTGATTCGATTCCCCAAAAGAAGCCTGCAGAGAGCCCGACAGCGATCAGCTCTGAGCCCAAGAAAAAGTAACCGAGGCCTGGTTCTCTATTTTGGAACTGTCCTGCCCCAAAAGGTAAGAGAGCGATCAACTTTTGATTCACCTGCTGCTCAAGGATGATGGGTTGTCTAAGTTTCTTCAGTCTTCGATCCTCTTCGAGCTCGACTTGTCTATTCATCGCTTCTTGACGGAGTATGAGCTCGGTCTGTAACTCATTATGTAACTGATTATATAATGAGACTGCGTTAGGGGGAACTCGTACTGGATCTAGCTTGTGCTCAGGTCTAAAATAGATGAGATCCTTAAAAAACATGATCGCGGTTGACTCTTCCCCCAAATAGAAGTGAGCGAGTCCGATATATTCATAAGCGAGGGTTAAGTTATTGGCCTCGGCGATGAGAACTTCTGGTTTCAGGAGTGGAGTGAGGTTCTTGACCGCCTCTTTGTAACTTCCATAGAGATAAGCGTTACGTCCACGATCAAAGGCTATCTTTACCTCTGAGAGTGAGAGTGGAGTTTTGATAAGATCTTGTGGAGAGATGGGAACTGGAGGAGCGGTTTTCTCTCGTGGGTCAGCGACTGAATACTTCGTTGTTGAGCTCGTCGTCTGATCAACAGATTTTGGATCAAGATCTTCAAGCTCGATCGGCGTCAAGAGCGTCGTTGAAGGAGGGGGGGCAGCGCTCACTGAAGGCGGTAGGCATGACCATATAACGGTAGAAATAACGAAGACAGAGAGATAAATAGATGTCAAAAATATCATGAAGATCGCTTTTTGTAACATCCACGATAATGAGAGTTGGTGATCTCTCCCAAGTCTATACTTCACCACGCTAGCTCCTGATATTGACCGGCAGCGACTTTCAGTGTCAGCGGTTTACCTCGACCATCTCTTCCCACGATAAGAAGGGAGAGGGAAGCTCCGGTCGCACGCAATGGATAAGTAATCTTCTGATTGGTTATTCCGAGTCGTCTGGGCTGTGATCCATTGAGAAAAACCTCTGCATTCTTATCACTCTTAATTAAGAAAGTCGCCGGCTTGAATTGACACTCAAAAACGAGTCTCGGAGGTCTATTTTGTCGTTCTTTATATCGCACGACCTCTCGATGACGTTTACAGAAAGGAGAGGTGAAGACGATCTCATGAACATCACCGAGAGAAAGGTCTAGGCCTCCCGCTCGATCTATTTCATAAATATGACCAACAGCCTCACCATCCACCTGAACGTTTACCCCTTTGTACATACTGCTAATGTCTACTCTCTGCTTCGTCTTCTTTATCTTTTTGAGCCTCTTTTTCTTGAATACTCGCGACTTAATCGACCTACGCGTTAGCTGTTTAGGACTTGGGGCTCTTAATAGTACGCGCGGCTTATCGAGGGTCCTTTTACTAATTTTTGAGGTAGGCGCTTTCCGGGAACCCTCAGAGTTTTTACGAGGGGATGGGGAAGCGGCTTTAGTCTTGAGAGTAGGGTCATCAGCTCGGTTATCGGCCTGGCTCTTGAGCCTTTTAGGAGGGCTTTGGGGTGAGAGTGTATTGGGGTCTTTACCTGTCTTGTTCTCTTCAGCGACGAGAGGTGGGTTCGAGATTGATCCTCGATGTGTTTTACTGTCAACATGCTCAATCGTTGACTGATCAACACTCTCTACAAGGTGAGTAAAGTCAGCTGAGAAGAATAAACCAGCGCTGAGTGGTAAGCAGGCTACGCTGAGCCATAAGTGTCGTCTTGACTCTCCTGCTCTCAGCGCTCGTTGTGCTTCTTGATAGACCCGCTCCGCCTCTTCTAGTTGTGGGTCTAACAAGAGCGCCCTCTGAGCGAGCTCAATCCCTAGAGCGAGCTCTCCATCCACGAGCGCTTGACGAGCATTTTGACAGTAATGAGGAGCGAGACGGGAGGGGAGAGACTCTTGATAGAGAGATGGATCTTTGGAGAGGTCGAGCAACTCAGCCGTAATATCATCAAGACCAGCGCGACAGAGAAGCCGTTCCATAGACTCAACGATCACAGAGGCTCCTTGAGGTCGAGAACTCGGCTCTCGTTTCATACAGCGCTCTATAAGCTCTGCGAAACTTGGTAGCACATCTGGCCTTCTACTGTGCACCGGGTCAAATCGTGCCTCGAGAATTCTACGAAATAAGGCCGCGGGATTAGGAGCAACAAAGGGGAGCGCCCCACAGACCATCCAATAGAGCACAGTCCCCATACTAAAGAGATCAGCTTGAGCAGTCAGCCGTTCTCCATTCACCACTTCAGGGGCCATATGAGCAGGAGATCCAATGACCGCTCCGGTGGCGGTGAGTGTCTCAGAGTCCACCATATGAGCGATCCCAAAATCCATGAGGACAGGAGAGCCATTTCGAGCACGAATCATCATGTTCTCGGGTTTGACATCTCTATGAATCACTCCGTGATCATGGGCATGAGCGAGGGCTCTAAATAGAGGAATAGCAATTAAAGCAGCGATCTCCCAATGCTTAATGGGGTGCTCTTCGATCCAAGCCTTGAGAGTGACCCCTTCAATAAACTCACTGACGATGTATGAAGCAGCACCATCAGGTGAATCATAGTCATATATTTTTAGAATGTTTGGGTTTTCTAAAAGAGCGATCGCTTTCGCCTCTTGGAGAAAACGTCGCCTAGCATCTTCCCGAGTCGCCAGGTGAGGATGGAGCAGCTTAATCGCTACTTTACGTCCAATCCTCGGATCATTCGCCGCATAGACGACGGACATGCCTCCTCTACCGACCTCTCCATTAAGCTGGTAGCGCTGTCCTACTGCATCTAGAGCGATCTCTTCACTCATAATCGCACTCGATACAGTAGAGAAGACCGTTCTTCAAAGCGTTCACCTCAATGGACTGAAGGTGTGGAGAGACTCTCTTGAGTAAGCGATCTCTTATGGCATGAGAGAGGTGAGATGTAGCACCATGAGATGCTGAAGGGATCGGTATTTATAGTTCTACCTCATCACCTAGATCGACTTCAATATCTGTTGTATCTCGGATACTCATACGACCTTTGGTGGACTGCTTAGACTGAAACTTCTTGAGCTGGCGCTCAATTTTACTGATCGCCTGATCCGCAGACTTGACTAAATCATCCTCAGTAGCGCTCGCGTTGAACTCTGAGCGAGAGCTATTGAAATGAACTTGACATGTAAATCGATCTATCGATTGCTTATCGAATCGGACCCGAAAAAATAGTTTTTGCCCCAGACGAGACTCAACTTTTGTCAATTTGAGCTGCACACGATCTCGGAGCATCTCGGTGATGTCCACATCTTTGCCACTCGTCATCTCAATATTCATATCATTCTCCTAGCGATCAATGATCGCGAACAGTATATCGGCTAAGTACCGATAAATATGGGTCTACGTCTACTGAAAGCAGACACTCTAAGGTCGGGCATTAAGAGCTGGGTAAAAGCATTAATTCTCTGTTCCACCCTATTGGTGGCGACTCCGCTCCAACTCAATCTCAATCTCTCCTTAATAACTCTTATTCTCACACTGATGTTGTCCAACTTTAATATGCGAGGCGTGTCATTGGGGTAGGCGACTGAGATCATAAAAGTCCTCTCCAAACCAAATGGCTCAGTTTGATTGTTGCATGAGTGCTACGGGTAAGTAAAGAGCGGAGTCGATAAGTGAGAGAGAGTCTACACTAAGAGGCTAGCGCTTAGAATCTTACTCTTAAACCGACCGCTCCATTCATGGTGAACACTGGATTGCCATCTGACAAGTCTGAACCTAAAAAATATGTATGTAAGACTCCATGTCCGATGAGGGCGATGGCGCCCTCAGCGGGAAAGGCGACCCCTAATGAGAGTTCGGTCCCAAACCGGGTATAAGGGGTAAAGAAGAAGGGTAACCCTACGCCCGCAAACCCTTCTAGGAGTTTCCACTTACGTCTGATTCTCACTTGAGGGTTAATCGCATATGAAGCTGTATACTCAGCTTGAACAAGAGTACCTAAGACCCACTCAACGGACTCATCACCGTCGAATATAAAAGCGACATCGATGTCCAGTAAGAGGGGCGAACGATTCATCTTGATCTGTCGTTCGTTAGAATCAGGACCAGCGATAATACCGCTGCTGATGGCGCTATCCAAGCGGATGTCTACGGATTGAGCATTGGCTGATTGATGCTCAATGCATATACCGAGCACAAAGATGATAGCGGTGACCGCTAGGCAGAGCGCAGAGCTTGAAGCCATCGCCTGATTAAAGAGATACTTAGACGCTTTGTATTGGTCGTGTAGAGGCATCATTAACTCACTCTGCTAGCCTGGTTATATTTGTAGTATAGTCTATACAGTTTAAAGTGACATCCAAAATCAAAAATAAAGATAATGCAACCCTAACCCACCGTAAAATAGCTTTCAGCTACGTGACTCACAAGGAAAATTGTACAAAGTTATCGTCCATTGTGCCTCTCCTCTATTATACTCCACCAATACGGTATTCCACCCTGCTGTAACTGCTTAATACTCTCGTGGTGAATTCGCTCTACTCTTTTCTCTATTTGAGTACCCTGCCCACCCCCTTGGTAAATTCCTTCATAGCTGTCTTCGTAGAGGACCTCACGGTGTCCATCTACGTAAATGGAAGTCTGAATGGCTGCTCTAAAAGGAGCGAGGTCGGAGGTCTTTAAGTGGAACCAACCCAATGATGTCTTTACCTCTTCTTCAATTGAAGTCACCTCATGAGGCGGAGGATCCTCCATCGTAACTACGTGAAAAGGTTCAGGCTCTACATAGGCCCCTGCTTGACTATCGTAGACCTCATGGTCTTCGTTTATCGACGGAAGATCAGCTTGACTGAACTCGTGTATATTTGAGGGGGGAGGGGTAATCGCAAGACTCTCGGTCGCTAACGGTGTAAATTGCTCAGGAATCGGTGAGTTTTCTTCTAAGGAGAAAGGTAAGTTGGCGGTCAGCATCGATGCTGTATGACCAGAGCTAAACACCGGAGTCACTGGTGTTGGTAAATGAGAAGTTAGACCTGTATGATGAGGATCATGCTTTGGGAAGAGTGGAGATTGGGCTGCTGGATATTGTCCTGTCGGAGAATTATCTATGGTGTTCTGAGATAGGAAAGAGGGTGTACCTATCATGGTTAGGCATTCCTCCTGTAGCGGTGCATAGGGCTGAGTGAGTAACCACTCGCTGACCCAAGCATCGATCACTCGCTTTAAGGGGAGGTTTTGGTCAAGCTTATGAAAAGGGGTGAGCTTGCGGATGGCGTTCTGAATCCCCTTATCCTCGGGCAGAGTGAGACTATGTTCGAGCGGGAATCGGAGCAGCTTCTCAGCGATCCCTTTTAAGGTGTTCGTCACTTGAGTCTCATCATCACCGATCGCTCTATTAATAATCAAGGAAGCTCGGAGGCTCATGAGCTGCGCTTTTAGTTGACGATTAACCTCTATATCAAGCTCTCGGAGCATATCTAACATCTCTCCAAGTGATGTGATTCGAGCGGAGCCCTTGGTGAGCGCTGTTCGTTTTAGGATTTTCTTCAGCCAAGGATGATCTCTTAGAGTGACCTCTGCTCTTCTAATCAGCGCAGCTTTGAGGAAGGCATAGGTGTTTTGAATAGAGGTCGGCTCTGGGGTGGTGATCATAAAGTTGCGACCCGCGATATTAAAGATATCAAGGGTATGAGGGTGGATCCCGGCCCCGAGGTCTACCAATACATAATCTACCTCGAGCGAGAGAGACTCTTTTAGGAGTCTCTCAAACTGAGAAGGAGCGAAATCTGAGGGGTTAAAAATAGAAGCTGCGCCGCTGATTAATAATAAGTTCGCTTGATCGGTATGTGAACAGACTGCTTCTAAACTCTCTTCCTGATTTAATATCCACTGCTCCAAACTCTTCTTAGGCTGCATGATCCCCAGCAAAGTATGCAGATTGGCTGAACCAAGATCGAGGTCAATGAGCACTACTCGTTTCCCTTGCTGGGCGAGTGAGAGTCCAGTTAATGTGCAAATGACGGATCGTCCTACGCCCCCCTTTGCTCCTCCAAATGAGATTAACTGTGGGTTCATTTGACTGCTTCGAGACATCTCTATTCCTCACATATGTCAGATTAGCGGTGTATTCGCCTCTTAGGCCATCACTCTCTTCTCCTCTAACGAGTAAAAAAAACGGTGAGGCTTGGCGTAGTGGTTAATGCTTTTGTTGACGTCGCTTAAGAGCGTCAAGCATTCCAGACTTCTCTTTTTTTTCTAAGGCCTTATAGTACTTGTATAATAAACGACTAGCCATGGGGTCAATGTCATCTTGGTTAACCACAAACCATTTTAATAAATAAGGGTCATCAGTGGTGGCGAGAGCCCTCATTAAGGCGAGTTGGTAACTCTTCTTATCCATCAGCACTAAGGCTTTTACTCCCTCTTGAGTAGGGGCGACAACCTGTGGACACTGTTCATCCTTATTGGAGCGCTCGAAAGCTCTCCTTAAAAAGGGTGAGCTCTCGAATTGTACCATCTTCTCAAATGAGAGGGCAGAGAGACAGCGAACGGAGATGTCTGGGTCTCGAAGTGCGTCATCGAGTGCTGACAGATAACTAGGGTCTCTCAACTCACCAAGAGCCCACATTGAAGCTTGCCTAATCGCGAGTCGATCTGATGTCATTGCGGAGTTTTGTGACTTTATCGATGATGTAGGGAGCGCCGCTTGATAGATTAACTTTAGTTGCTCACCTGCGGCGACCCTCTGTCGACCGAGGGCGATAGACAAGGCTAGAGGTTGAGTGCTTAGGATGGATTCTATACCACTTAAGTGCTTCAACGCCTGATGAGCAGGGTGAGGGTTAATCGGAGTGACTGGCATCGCTCCGAGGGCGAGCAAGGCTACCTCTCGTAATACCTCATCCGTTGAGGCCATCTCTTCAAGAAGAGGGACAGCCGATTTCAAGTGTAATAATCCACCCACAAAAGCAGCTCGAGCCCTCACTCCCTCATGAGGGTCAGTGATCGCTATGAGTAGCTCTCTCTCCAAAGACTCAGCGACCCTCTCTTCTCCACTAGAACTCTCGGTCACTAGACGATAGCGGCCTGCGTCAATGAGTAGATTTAATCCCTTTAAGCGGGTCAAGCTATCATCACTTCGTAGGTATGTAAGAGTTAAGCCTACGCGCTGAAATCGAGTGAGGAAATGATCTTGAGTGAAGTGGGTGAGTAGGAGACAGCTCATAACCCCTAAAATAAACAGGAGTCGAAACCGACTTTCAGCGTTTACCCTGAATTGTCGTGGGTCATAAGGATCAAGTTCAGGGAGCTCTAAACCTAGTTCAGAGAGTCGCTCTGAGGTTGATTTCACTGGCTCTGTAGAGAATATGGAGCTCTCTAGCGCATTCTCCTCCATCCATGAAGATAAAACAGAGGGCAAGATCAATTGGGGGCTTAGGGACATTAAACTTAACCACCAGAAACCAACGATGAGACTCACCCAAAAGAGTAGAGCGAACAGCGCTAACGCTGGATGGTCACAGAGATGGTCTAAGTAATATATCACTGAGAGAGAGGCGATGATGATCGAGCTCAAAGAGAAGATCGCAGTGAGCATCCTCTTCTTAGGGGTCAAAAATATGCCGATGAGTAGCTTATTCATAGAGAGCTCCTCAGCTCGTAACCTTTACTCAGTATGTTGATTGAGATGAGACTTTAAGGGGTAAATGACCACTCGCTACATATCTCATCTCCCACCCCTTATCTAATCGCTCGTATCTTGACTGATCGCTAATATCTTAGCTGATCGCTAATATCTTAGCTGATCGTTCACATCTTGGCTGATCATTCGTATCTTGGCTGATCATTCGTATCTTGGCTGATCATTCAGAGCCAATGGTTGGCTTACCGAGGAAGAACGAGAGGGCTAAACCTCCAAAGCTATGTAGAGACCAAGAGGGGTCGGCGTTTGGAGAGCCAGCCACAAGAACAGAATGGTCAGCATACGAATAGATGAAGTTCTTAAAGAACACAGTGATCGCCAGTTGTTGATCTAAGAAGAAGTGACCACTCAAGCCAACGGATGGAGCTGGTTTAAAACCATCAGATTCTGCACCTGAGACCTGTAAGAAGTGTAAACCTCCTGTGAGGGAGAGATCGTAACGAATAGCAGAGATCCCGAGGAGTGAGAGCTTTCCATGGACCGGTGTATAAATGGCATCTAAACCTGCTCCAAGCGAGATAGTCGAAAATGACTCTTCTCCTTGCACTCTATTTGGACGAACTCGCTGAATCTCTTCGGCTAGACTCGTCTCAGAGCTTAAAGCATAGAAGACAGTTAAACCCAGTCCAAAACTATCACTTATATGTTGACGGGCGGTTAAGCTGATCGGGTGATTTCTTCGGTAAGCATCACCGAGAGATGAGCCGAGCGCTAGTGAGAGCTCAGTTCGCCCTGAGCGCATAAGCTTTTGGAGACGAACTGTCTTCTCTTTCTCTAACCTCTTCTGCATTGTCTCTTGTTTTTCTGCGAGAGACTCTGAGGGAACGCTGAGAGTGCCGAAGATCACAAGGAGAATGCTTAAGCCTCTTGTGAGCTCTTTAGCCCGGAGAAGAGAGGGGAGAGAGCTTTGGTCTTTCACTACTTCAGCTCCTTGTACTCGAAGTCGAGAGGGAAATAGATACTTAAGCCTGCACCGAGGACTAGGTTACTCAGTAAGGCCCCTTCATTTGAGTCTGCTGAAGTGACCTCTTGGAAGAGTTGATAGTCAATATCGATATTGAAGGCGAGCCAACGGTTTAAGAAGAATTGTTGAGTGGCACCCATCGTCACTAAAACGTGTCCGTCAATGAATGTTTGTAGCCAACCTAAACCTCCTCGAACTGCTAGTTCCCAAGGAAATATCCATGTTTGGAACATAGAGAATTTGCCGTAAATAGGTGTATATTGGAAGTTGAGACTAGAAGACCAAATCGGCCGAGAAACTTGGGGGAATACTTGATAGTCTTGGACGATCGTATCGAAGTTCTTGGTCTCAGTATTGAGCGTGTAGGTCCCTCTGAGACCGATCGCCATTTGCTCATTCAGATAGTAGTTAAGTTGTCCGCCAAGCGTGTAGAAATTGACCAATGGGTCATTAATATTTTGCCCAAAGTGACTGTTAAGCTCAAAGCGATTTGTTTTAAGGAAAGGACGTCTTTGGAGGACCCATACGCGCTCATTTTCTAAACGACGCACTTCATCTAACTCGGTAGCGCTCAGAGCTCTACGTGCCTGAGGTGCTTCATTTACTCCAGAGTCATCTCTCTCAGAGTCATTGTCTTGTAAGAAACTGGGAACAGCTCCTACTCCACCACCAGAGCCCCCACCCCCTTCATTGGTATCGACGGGGTCATCAAAAGTAAAGTCATCTTCGCCAGATCCCTGATCATCTGTTGCGGGATCGCCTCCATCATCATCAAGATCGAAGTCATAGTCGTCTTCGGCGTGCGCGAAAGAGAAAATAAGGCACATTAGAAACGATGAAAGTAATATTTTTTTCAGAGGCATCGCCCCAACCTCTCAGTTAAATCAGCGGAGTGGCAGTGGTCGTTTAAGAAGAAACATTAAGTTAATATGGTACTCGATATTAACAAATCTTTGTTATCACAGCGTGTCGACCATAACAAGACTGTTGATTATTTTGTCTGTATAAAGCGATGCCGTGTCTCGTGTAATGAGATGTCTTTATTGTGTATTATGCTTCATTTTTTGCTCTATCCATTTATCAGTATGTTGATTCATCTGTTGGTGAGAGCTGCTAAATAGCTCATCAGGATGAGAGATCTCTCCCCCTAAAGTAGAGAGGTCTCTGACCCAATTAAATGGGACAGGACTCGCAGATGCTTTCAGTAGGTAAATCGCTCTACTAATCAGGGCTCGCGCTTCTCTTGATCTACCTAAATAATGAGCCCAATATCCTGCTTGAGCGTAGGAAGCGCTTAAGCGATTCTCACTTATTCCTTGAGTTCTCGCCTCAGAAATACTGCGTAGCGAGAAGAAGTAGGCATTCTCTAATTCAGATGACATCTGCTTTAGAGGCTCTAAGCTCATCTTGAAAACATCAAGGTTGGTCACATGAGCGAGACAGAGAGCTAACTCCCACCATATATCAGGGCGAAGTGGAGTCTCTTGTAATAGCACAAGAGCGCACTCAACCCCTTGAGCAAATGAACCCGCTCGTCTACTGAGCCACAACGCGCTCCACATCATTGATCGTGGTGATTCGGAACACTTTTCTATGGCATGAAGATGAACGCGTGAAGCAAAATCAGCGAGTTCATCATTGTCTAAGGTCTCTAAGACATGACTCTTGTTCTCCACTTGGTCAATAGAGATCATCATCTCAGCTAAACCCTCTGCAACCTCTAGTATTAGTGGTTTGAGTGGGGGGCTTGATCTTTTTATCGAGTCCTTGGCTTCTTGTGATGACTCATAAGGCTCATAATCCTCAGCTCTCATCCCAGCGGCTCTAGACCACTTTAAGAGTCCATATAGTCCGAGGGGAGGAGGAGTGAGCCGACAGAGATTGCGGAGGATGAGGCTGTAACATAAATCTTCGATTAAGAGTTTATTGACTCGATACTCTTGGCAGAGCTGATTGAGCTCTATAACTCTTGGATGGGTGGCCCTGACAATCTCTATGGGATTGATACTTCCATCACGAAGTAGCTCTTTAATGGCTGTCACTTTTCGTTTGAGATGGCTGTAAATCGCCCA
This sequence comes from uncultured bacterium, assembly GCA_943788935.1. Classification (GTDB taxonomy): domain Bacteria; phylum Myxococcota_A; class Bradymonadia; order UBA7976; family VGTA01; genus CAKZRU01. The sequence goes on from CALSSE010000011.1 coordinate 313,698, forward strand.
GCCATAGCTACGCTGAATTTGAAGATGACGAGGTCGCTGAGTGTGACTATAACGGGCGAGGTCTAAAGCCTCTTTTAGGGCCCCTCGCTTACGTAAATCATCGATCTCTTGATGAACCTTTTTCAATCCTCATCTATACCTGCAAACAGAGCGTCTGAGAATTGACGCGCTTCAAAGGGTTGTAGGTCGATCGCTCTTTCACCGACACCAATGTAACGAACAGGGAGCTTCATCTCATCTTTGATACCGATGATCACTCCCCCTTTGGCGGTGCCATCTAGTTTAGTGAGGATGACTCCACTTACTGAGACTCGCTCAGTAAACACTTTTGCTTGGCTAATGGCGTTTTGTCCGTTGGTCGCGTCTAATACTAACCAAACCTCATGAGGGGCCCCGGGAGAGGCTTTTCCAATGACGCGATGTACTTTGGCGAGCTCATCCATAAGCTCAGTGCGCGCTTGTAGACGGCCAGCGGTATCAGCGATGACTATATCAAACCCCTCATCTCTAGCCCTTTTACAAGCATCAAATATTACGCTCGAGGGATCTTGACCCTCGCGACCGCTCACAACCTCTACGCCTGCTCGATTCCCCCACTCTTGAAGCTGTTCAACAGCGGCCGCTCTGAAGGTATCACCAGCGGCGAGTAGTACTCTCTTTCCTTCTTGGGTGTAGCGATGGGCAAGTTTACCTATACTCGTTGTTTTACCGGCTCCATTAACACCAACCACCATAATCACGAACGGATGACCTCGTTCAAGATCTAGAGGTGGAGTATCCGCATTTAGAATCTCAGTAATTTCGGACTTCAGCTGACGCCATACTTCATGGGCATCTTGTAGTGCACTACGATCAAGCTGCTCTTGAATATTTGCGAGTAGACGTTGACTTGTTTTAGTCCCGATATCAGCAGTGAATAACGCGTCTTCCAAGTCTTCAATGAGCTCATCATCGATCTCTTTTGCTTTAGTGAAGAGGCTCATAACACGCTTGAGGAATCCCTTTTGAGTCTTAGCCAGACCAGCGCGTAGAACTTGTCCTCTCTCGTCATCTGTTTCTTTTGTTTTAGTTTTAGGCTTGGGCTCAGGCGTGGGCTCGGGCTCAGGCTCAGGCGTGGGCTCGGGCTCGGGCTCAGGCTCGGGCTCAGGCTCAGGCTCGGGCTCGGGCTCAGGCTCAGGCTCAGGCTCAGGCTCGGGCTCAGGCTCAGGCTCAGGCTCGGGCTCAGGCTCAGGCTCGGGCTCAGGCTCAGGCTCAGGCTCAGGCTCAGGCTCAGGCTCAGGCTCAGGCTCAGGCTCAGGCTCAGGCTCAGGCTCAGGCTCAGGCTCGGGCTCAGGCTCGGGCTCGGGCTCAGGCTCAGGCTCAGGCTCGGGCTCGGGCTCAGGCTCGGGCTCGGGCTCGGGTTTAAGCGGAGCGGCGCTGATCTCTAAGATAAGACCACCAGAGCTCGGCTCTGAGGGAGGCTTTTGATTCGGTGATTCCTTTTTCGGTGATTTGTATATTAAATCTTCCGGCCTCTTTAGAGTCTTGCCTAGCTCAGCGCTCTTGCTCTTTGAACCTTTAAGCAAGAGATAGATAAACAGGGCTCCCATCACCAAGTACAAAATAAATGCTATCGGAGAGTCGGGATCATGAACAGGCGGTCGATCATAAAAATGAGTCTCTTCAGAGACGAGTTGTTGACTACCCTTTAACTCTCCAGACTCGATCGCTTTGGCGAGCTCAACGATCGAGTCGGTTGATAGTTCATCCCAAAAGCTCTTTGGGGCACCCTCTTCTGATGGTTTAGCCATAGTTTAGCTCTCTTTGTATGCGCACGTGTCTGCCCCCATGATGTTTATAATCGGAGTAAGGTTTCATGGTGATGACTAGATGGCTCACGATGCAAATATTCACGATTTAAATATCTAGGAGTTTTTATCATTAAGTAGACTGTATTAGTTTAATATTTGGGAGTAGACAATGGCCCTGATTCGCTTTCAATGCAAGACTACTATAATGAAAGCGTTAACGAGATGGAGGACTCTACAGTGAATAGACGGCGTGTACTGAGCGGCCATTTAAAGAAAGAAGGGGTCTTCAGTGATCACAGTCCGACGCTCAAAAAATCTGTCGATTTGTTGACCCTTTATGGTCTATATTATAAACACTTAGGCTGCACTTTCGTAGCCTGTCTATTCATGTCTATACTCGTGAATGGGGAGGCTATAGCTGTCCCTAAATTGACCATTGTTCTTAAGCCTAATGTAACGAAGGCTTTTTATCACGTCGAAATCGATCGGAAAATGCTTCACTTCTCTGCGCTACTTGTGGGAGCTCGAGGAGAACCCATCTCGAACACTAAGGTGACTCTTAACCATGAGTGCTTAGTCAATACGACGATCTTGAGTGGGTTTGATGGCGCTCTTCAAACTGAATTAGCTCTCGTCTCATCTCTCTCGCCGCGTTGTGAGAGCTGGTGGGAGCGCTTAGAGCTTATGCAGAAATTTACCTATTTAGTAGATTCGTCGCTCAGTCGACAAGAGCCGGCGAGAAGATATAAGAGCCATAGGATATGGCGTCAACTCTCTATGTCTCCGATCACTACTGGGGAGACAATTACCTTTCAAGCAGAAATCTTGGAGAGCTCTATGAATAGCGCTCAGTCACTCCGCGTGGAATGTGAGCAAGAGCCTTCACTACTGATGATTACACCTACATTAAATAGGGTCTCAAAGAGCGACCCTATATCTTCAGCTAGGATTCGAGTCATTGTCTCCCCAAATCTCGCTGCGAGCCGATTAGGTGGTTTCTTAAAAGAATTGGAGATTACATTTGATACTCAACTTTTAAAGAACTCTCCTGCACAGGGAGAGACCATAGAGCGATCATTCAATATCGTTGAGCGGGAGTTCAGTTATGCACGGCTAAATAACGAGCATGAGAGCACGATGACTCATCTATTTAACTTGGACTATTTTGAGGAGTATCGAGTTCAGTTACAGGTGGGACAGAGAGGGCGTCTCATTGACGACATAAATGATCAGCGACCGTCATCGATGAAAGATAGAGCGAGGTCAGAGTGGAATGGAGTGGCAGAGCTTGGGACGATCACCCCTGTTCTTTCCTTGGTGTTTAATGAGGTCAGCACCCATATATTTGATCATAAGCTCGATATCGCAGCGAGACTGAAGGTTGAGGGATTGATCGACGATGAGGACAGGGTTAAGAGTTATATTCAGGAGTCTGTCGTCGAAGATAAAGTACAGCTTCTCCTCTCTTGGAGAGCTCGGAGCCAAGGGGGAGAGGTGAGTCAATGGCAGAGTCAGCAGCATGCTTTTGATGAGCACGGAGAATGGTCTAAGCTGATCCTCCTCCCGAGAGGAGAGGAAACTCAGCTTCAGGTAGAGTTGATAACCCGTGATTCAAGAGGTCAATGGACGACGCGAGGTAAACCTCAGATGAGCGACTGGCTTTTATCTCCTCTCGATGGACAATGGTGGCCTTTATTGACCATATGTCTCATTAGCTTATTTTGGGGTGTACGAATATTACGATCGAGGCTCTCTTTAAGCGAAGTCTTAGAAGAGAAGGTCATTAAGAGTGGTGATGCTTTGGTAATGAGGAGGATTACTCATCAGGAACGAGCTCACTTAAAACTCTCCGAAACAAATCCAATCGTTATCCTTGACGCCATCACTCAACGTACTCTTGAAGGAGTAATTTACTCGATAAAGGTCCAAAGGCTAGGTGGACCTCGACGTTGGGAACCTGAGTTTCAGAGCTTGTTAGGTGACATTATACAGCAGAATACTCCTCAAGGAGAGATGGTGGACCTAGCATTAGAGAGTTACTATTGGGTCACTGCTGATGGATATGAACCCTTACTCGCTCATGTTCCTCAGGGAGATGGGTGCCTCATTCTCCCTTTATGGCCGGTGCGGGAAGCGCTCGGGCGAATATGGTCTGACTGTTTAGCAGACTTGGGTGTCAAACAAGTGTTTGGTCGAGGCGATCTTCACTCGTTCAAACAACAGCTCCTCGCTCTTGATGATCTACGAATTATCGATATCGCTGATCATATTGAGCGGAGCTTGTTTAAACGAAGAAGGGTCGATCTAAAGACTCTATATCATCACCTTTCACAGCTCCAAGAGCTCATTCAGAGCTGTACCTCTGATACTTCTTTTAGCTCACTTTATCCACCGAGCGACTACATGAGAGGCGCTATGACGTCTGCCTCTGACTCTCAGGATGGAGAAGAGGGGGCGCTATCATGAGTGAGCTAACATTCAAGGTAGGGAGATTCTCAGCGCTTATTGTCTCTTTAGTGATCACGAGATTGATATTCTTCGTATTGAGTCATAACGCGTATGCTGACTCTCGGTCGTTTAGCTTCTCGCAATGGAGAGGTGACCTCACCAGTGAGAGTTTAAGTTTTCAACACACGGATCAGCTGTGGATTGAAGAATTACCACCGAATGCTCTGGTCGTGTCCTTATATCCGCAAAAAATTAGCGTTCAAATATTGAACTGGGTCGGTGCCGGTGGATCTCTATTTCTTACCTTGAATCATGCAACAGCAGAAGAAGCACGAGAACTTTTGACGGCGCTTGATCTGAAAGTTCATCCGCAATCAACAGCGGAAAACATCGAGGTGAGCGGAGCTTGGCCTTTCCCCATGGCTTATCAAAAGTCCACTCAAGGCCTCAATCATCTCTTAACTCCATGGCTCACTTGGCGCCCCTTAACATTCACTGAAGGGGTATCTTGGTTTAAAGGAGAAATTTCTCCTTTAGCGATCGATGAGAAGGGTCGATCATTGGGGTATCGAGTACGCTATGGTCAAGGAACCTTTACTCTCTTTGGGGATGGTGATGGGCTCTCTGATCAGATGAGAGTGATACCAGAGAACCGACGATTTGCCCAATCAGTGATGTGGCTGATCAGTCATCCTAAACGATCTGGAGAGCAAGCGGAGACGCCCCAAGGGTTGACCGAAGTGTTCTTTGTTACCCCGGGTGGGAGGGTACTCTCGGTCATAGAAGAAGAGAGTTTTAGCCACAAAATAAAGGCTATGATTCAGGGACTCAAAAGTTGGTGGGCGAAGAGTCAGTTAAGACACTTTAACCTCTACACCCATTTAAGATATGCTCTTAGTGGGTTGATGATCTTCTTTTTGTGGATCTTACACCGTCTCACTCGCTCAGGTGACTGGAAACGCAGAGTCATTTTACGTCGAAAATAGAGGTTGACATAGTGGATAGCCGCCATACAGAAACTCCAAAGACAGGAGAGTCCCATCAGTCGTCTCCAAGTAAATCGCCAAGACTCAATGGAGAGAGGGCGCCAGAGGTCGCTCTCACTGAGCAGACTCTAAGCAGGGTAAAGCAGCTCATAGATAATAGCTGTACAGAGATTCGAAAAGTATTCCTCTCCGATGGTACTCATGCCTATTTATCCCTCACTGCCCTTATTGCTCGTGGTCATGTCCTTTTAGAGGGAGTACCGGGCGTCGCTAAGACTACATTAGCGAGCGCGGTGAGTACGGTTATTGGATGTCCAATGAAGCGGATTCAGTTTACACCAGATCTCCTCCCATCAGATATTGTAGGCGGATCGATTTTTAATCCCCAAAGCGGAGAATTTAAGACGCTACATGGGCCTATCTTTACTCATGTTCTCCTCGCTGACGAGATTAATAGAGCGCCGGCAAAGACTCAATCTGCTCTCTTAGAGGCGATGCAAGAGGGTCAAGTTACATTAGAAGGAGTGAGTGAGGCCCTCCCAAGTCCTTTCTTTACGATCGCGACTCAAAACCCGGCAGAGCATTTTGGCGTCTATCCATTGCCTGAAGCACAACTAGATCGATTCTCATTGAGGATCTTTGTTGATTATCCAAGCGAAGCGACAGAGCTGAGCATGGTCTTCGCTTACCAAGGACAAGCACCGACCTGTCACCCCCATATGACTCCCAAGTTAATCAGTCAACTACAGCGACTCGCTGATAAGGTTTTTGTTCACCCAGAGCTCATCCAATATATTATCTCTCTCGCTCGTTATACTCGGCATCATCAAGGAACAAAGCTAGGGATCAGTCCTAGAGCTTGTTTAACCTTAACTAAGCTCTGTAAGGCGAAAGCACTCATGGAGGGGAGATCCTATGTCGGTCCTGCCGATATTCAATCTCTGCTCTCTCCTGCATGGAGTCATCGTATTCATCTAAATGACGAGTGGATCTACGATGGTGTCACCCAGGCTTATTTGATTCAAGAGTGTCTAGACAAGGTCTCCTACCATGGGCCTAGAGAAGCTCAACACTTGATCGCTCCTTCATCTATAAGATGATCATCCGCCGATCAATGACTATCATGATGTTTACCTTATGAAGACAGAGAGATCGATAGCGTTAGCCTCGCGATGGGATGATGATTCTCAGGCAGGGTCAACGCTCACTTCGCGAGCTGATCTTCTCTCGCTGTTGATCTTTTATTTGGTGATTTACCAACTCGTTTATCTTCATATCTCTCCGCTCTCTTGCCTGTGTATGTGTTGTGGGCTCTTCGGTTATGCCTATCTTGAGCGACTCCGCCTGGAGTGGGTATTAGAGCGTCTAGAGATTCAATTAGTGATGGGAGAAGGGGTGAGGAGGGGTCAGTCTATTGAGGTCAAGTTGAAGATCATTAATCCGACAAGAATCGATATACGACGATTCTCTCTTAATCTCAAACTTCCTAGCTTAGTGAGTTCTACGTTATCAAGAGAGCTACCCGCTCATCATCAACTTGATCTCAGCTGCTTACTCAGGTGTGATCACCTTAATAGTGGTCATCTTTGGGGTTTAGAGCTGAGCATCTGTGACTCGCTCGGCTTGATGACCGCTATAAGGAGAGATTATGTACCTCGGAAAGCAAATGTACACTCTCATCTAGGCGGATATAGAGTTTTAAAGTCTATGACTTCTCACCAAGAGTCACGGAGCGCCATGCTCCGTATCGAGAAACAGAAGCGAGGGTTAGATGGAGACTTTGTTGAGTTGAGAGAGTATCAAGCCTCTGATCCACTTAATCATATTGCGTGGAAACCGAGTGCTAGACGAGGAAAGCTCTTAACGAGAGTCTTTGAGCACCCCCGAGAGCGAAAGTTTCTTATCGCCGTTGATGTTAATCCCTTGATGAGGACTCCCCTCTTCGAGGACTCTCGCTGTGCATTAGCTCTTGATCGTCTCTCTACAGAGCTCTTTGCACTCTCTGGTGAGCAGGTAGGGGTAGTCGTTTTTGATCACCGCGTATTGAGTCATATTCCAGTTACTCCTCAACGACTCACGATCAGGCGAGCGAGGGAGATTATTCCATTGCTCGCTCAACCGCTTTTCTATGACAGTGTCGCCGAGACGCAAGATGAACTTTGGGAGAGGCTCTCTGACTATGTCAGATGGAGCGGCGAGAGTCGACTCAACTCTGGCCAAAGATTGATCTCAGAACCTATCATGTCTAGCAGTTTGCGGTTGAGACATAGCTTCTCTATCGATCAATTAAAACAATGGTTAGAAGAGAGAGGCGATCCCGAAGATATACCTTATTTAGGCTCTCTAGGTGAAGATCGGCATGATCACTTATTAAGATACCTTTGTTACCAAGTAGGGATCTCTATGACTTCGCCTCTCCCCCGATCAAGTCAGGCTCTCCATCAAGGCCTCTCAGATATTATAAAAATAGTCAGAGAAGAGAGAGTGACAGACCTTATCATCATCAGCCATAGTCAGAGGTTACAACAGAGGGCTGACCTTACGCTCTTGCGACAGTGGATGGGTCAAGAGAGGCGACTCAAATGGGTTCAAGTCGGATGTATCCATCCTCGTTTACCGAAACCCCTTTCCCTCTTAAAACCTCACCTAACCTATGAACCAATCTTATTGACACCATATGAAGAAGAGATGAAGCGGAGGAGAAGCGCTTCAGACTCAAGCTCTTCTACGCTCATCCAATGGCGTGACTAGTATTAGAGTGAAACTCTTCAAGATTTAGGGGGAGTAAGTAAGTCGCCAATTTCGCTCTAATTTCTGCTATCAGTTGCGCTATTCCAACGAATCACACTACTATACATGTTCTGTTTAGTCCCCGTATTAGGAGCTACTGATGAGACGACCCTCCACCCTTACTCTGGCCATGATCTGTGGTCTATTTATTCTCACCTTCGGGTGCGATGATGAGCCGAATATCGGCTCATTTGACGTCTTAGTTAGCGTTGATCGAGAAGTCGACAACGCCCCAGCGACCTTTACTTTCTCTTCGCAAAATAATGGTCCCTTAGAGGGGGCTTACACTTACCTGTGGCAGTTTGGGGATGGAGAAGAGAGTGAAGAGGAGAGTCCGAGTCATCGCTACCAACTACCGGGCGACTACGAGGTCTCACTCACCCTCTCAGAGGGGAGTGGTGCACAAGGGACCGGTAATGTAAGAGTAAAGGTCATGCCTTCGGTGAATTTGGAGGTGGGTTCGCTTAACTTTTCCCCCATGACTACGCTATCTCAAGGAGAAGAAGGCCTCGCCACTTGGGTTTTTAAGCAGAGCGCAGCGGCAGCTAACAACTGGCGCTTTGGCTTATATTTGGTGCGCGCTGAGGAGGGTAGTCCTTTACCTATTGAGGCGACCGTTGAGGGGATTAATCGTGACGGGGTTCAACAGTTGACCTTTACCACTTATGATCAAGCGGAGCTTTCAGAGGGCGCTCTCGGGGCGACTGAAGAGACATTTGAGCTCCCCTTCTTAATCCCTGCTGAGCTTGAGAGCGGTGATTATTATTTAGCGGTGATCGCTGATGATCAGTCACAAGTGGGAGAAGAGGACAGAGAGGATAATCTCGCTTTTAGCGCCGTACCTCTCCGTATTAGGGGAGTCAATGATGCCGGCCCAGACTTTAGTCTTTGTGGTTTATCAGTGACAAGTTTTGAGGGGATAGAGGGAGGCCAGAGGCCGTTAATCCCCTTGGGGGAGCAGCTTCGAGCTGAGGTGTGTATCGCCAACCTAGGAGACCGACCGGTTATCGAGACTCCGTATGCGATTTACTTGAGTGAAGATGCGGGCCTTGATGAGGGGGACCTCCTCCTCGCTAGAGGAGTGGAGCAAGCGATCGGTACGGAAGATCGTCTAAATTTCGAAGTTCTCCTCGATATCCCTATCGAGACCCCTCCAGGTGTGTATCGTTTATTGGCGATCGCTGATCCTGAGGAGTCTGTCCTTGAGCGTAGGGAAGACAATAATCTTCGGGTGAGCCCGGTCCCTTTTGAGCTAGTAGAGCCCGGTGAGGTTGAGGGGGTAGACTTGGTGGTGACTGATGTCAGTGTTGATAGAGACCGTATATATTGGGGACAAAGCCTCTCTGGAACACTCTCTTTGACTCACCGCGGAGACGTTGATGTCTCACGACTCTTTGTGATCCGTTTCAATGGACTGCCGGTAGACATGGGACTGCCTCCCCAGCAGCTCCCATCACTCAACGTCAACGGTATAGAGGCGGGAAGTACTGTTGAGCTCCCCTTTGATCTAAGTGTGAGCCCTCGTATTGCAGAAGGTCGCTATCGTTTACAAATAGAGGTTGATCCAACCAACAGCACCAATGATGTTAACCCCGGCAATAATCGTCGATCTACACCAGAGGTGATCACCCTTGGAGGTGAGCCCAATTTTGATCCCGCAGCCCAATCTTTGAGTCTCTCTTCTACGACGGTTGAGGCTGGACAACCCTTTGAGGTGACGCTCTCGGTGACTAATCTCGGCGATGACCCCACCGGCAATTTCTCGGCAGCGATCTATCTAAGCTCTGACCCCTTGATCGGCCAAGGTGATGTGGAGTCGATGCTCTTTGATGTGGAGTCTTTAGAGGGCGGAGAAAGCCGTGACTTGAGCCTCTCTTTCATGATCCCCCGATCTTTAGACCAAGCGGTGAGTGATTGGTATGTCGCTGCTCGTTTAGATCCACAACGAGCCCTAAGTGGTGAGCTTAGTGATGAAAATAATACGATTTTTGCGGAGAATCGTCTTGTCGTCGAAGGGGCAACAGGCGGCTGTGGCGAAGACGGCTTAGAAGACAACGACACCGCTGATCGAGCGGTCTCTATTGAGATCGGAGAGTTACTAAACTTGGGCGCTTGTGATAGTGCTGATTGGTACTCTGTTGATCAAGCGATCGGACAGATGTTAGAGATCACAGTGACCGGAGTCGCTGATGAGAGCGGTGAGGTTATCCTCCCCACACTAGCGCTCGGTGATGGGAGTGGCGCGATCCTCGAAGTGGCTGAGCGTCGAGAGGATCAGCTCGTTTTAGTTCTCCCTGCGAAGAGTCAAGCGGCGCGTCCTTACTTGAGAGTGACTGGGGGAGGAGCATCGATTAACTATAACCTCAGCGTAGGTCAACTATCACCCGATGCCGAGGGAGCGATGATGCTCAGCGGATTAAGGGGGTCACCGGGAGTGGCAGAAGCGGGCGGACCAATAGAGGTAGATCTGACCCTCACTAACTTGGGTCTAGGTACAGCAGCGGTTGGTGAAGTGAGCTTAGAGCTCGTCAGTGATCCGAGCCTCACATCGCCTAGCCTTGGAGAGCTCAGCTTCGAGGGAGAAGGAGAGGAGTGGGTAACGCCTGAATTGGGCTCGGGCGTAAGTGTACAGCAGAGCGCTCGATTCGCTCTACCAACACCTCTGAGCGATGGTCTATATTACATTCGGGCGAGCCATAGCTCACTGAACAATGGCGAAGCACGCTTCGCATGGGCAGTGAGCCCTATCAGAATCGATCAGGCTCAGGCTTGTACCGCAGATCAATTTGAGCCTAATGGGAGCCCTCATGAGCCCGACGGAGTTAGCATAGGTGCCCAAGGTGTAAACTCGGGGACTTTTGAAGAGCTCTTCGCGTGTGCGGGTGATGATGATTGGTACCGAATCTCTCTTGGAGAAGGTGATGCGCTCTCCGCTGAGATCTCTTTTGATCGACTGAGCGGAGATCTAGACCTCGAACTCTATGCCGCCGATGGTCAAACGCTTATTGCCGAGAGTGGAAGTCTTCAAGGCCGAGAGTCGGTGACCGTCTTTCGCAGCACCACAGCGACTGAATATTTATTACGAGTCTTTTTAAAGTCGAGCGACCAAGTCAATGTCGCTACCGAGTATACGTTAACGATTGATGTTGGTCCCTCGGAGAGTTGTGGAGACGATGGTTTTGAGCCTAATGCAAGCGCCGATGAGGCGGCACTTTTACCTGATGGACCTCATGATCTAGTGGTTTGCCCTGGTGGAGAAGATTGGTTTAGGTTTCAAGTCCCGGCTGGGAATGTGATCTCTTACACTGTCTCGGTAGGCTTTGATGACATAGAGCTCTCACTCTATGACCCAAATGATATGCTCGTAGATAGCAATAATCGGCGTATTTATCATGAGGCTCTCCTTACCGGTACCTATCGTCTGAGGGTGAGTCCTACCCAACAGGTGCGTCCCGCTCCCTATACACTAATCGTCAGTGGAGTCAGTGGGCTAGACCTAGCTGCGAGTGATCTCAGACTCACCACTGATGCGGGGAGCGTAGGCACAGAGCTATATGCAGATGTACAGATAGAGAATCGACGAGGAGATGTCGCGAATGATGTCTTGGTTCGATTTGTAATCTCAGAAGATTTACGGATCTCGTCTAATGACCCTCAGCTCGGTGAGCGAGTAATCCCAGAGGTGCCAGGCGCGGCGATCGTTGATCTCAGACAAAGACTCACCATCCCCGATGGCTTGGCACCAGGAGTTTACTCAGTCATCTGTGAGCTTGATCCAAACCTCACCCTCGATGACTTTAATCTTAGTAATAATGTAACGAGGTCCCCCTTTGAAGTGACCGAGGCGTGCATTGATGATGATGAGAGAGAGAATGAAGGCCCAAGGACAGCGACCGAGCTAGAGTGGCTCTCTCTCGATCAAGACTATGAGGGAGTGATCTGCGCCCTCACTGAAGATTGGTTTGTGATCACAGTCCCTGCAGGTGCTCATACTTTTACTCTCTCTACTCCTGATGCAGATCTAGATCTAAGTGTTTATCGAGCGTCTGATCAAGAGCTCCTTGGGGCTTCTCAAAGTGTAGATCCATTTGAGCGAGTGAGCGTTGAGCTCTCTTCAGAGACCGAGCTATATCTACAGGTCGATGGTTTTTTTAACGCGAATGGTGCTTATATACTCTCTTGGGAATAGCGTCGTGAAGCCGAGGGGGATTAATGCCTAAATATCTTGGATTGGAGCGTCTCTACCCACAGGCTCACTCTCCTTTATTCCCCCCATCTCTGAGCGATCCGTATGTGAGTTGGAGAGTGGTCTCGATGTCTCTGCTGATCTCATACTTATCGGCCGAGAGCTTCTTTGTTTGCGAAGCTGAGGCTCAGCCGATGAACTCTTTGTCATCCGGCCAGTGGACTGAGTCATTGAGTCAATACGCGGATCGGGTGAATGAGGCACCGACTCCGCCCCCTGAATATCTCCGGAGACGCTGGCGGTGGGAGGAGCATCAAGAGTTACAAGAAGAGCGAGGGAAGACTCCTGCCGGTTCACCTCCTCTCTTTCCGGTAGATGAGGAAGCCTCTCTTTTGTATCGTCTGCAAGAGAGCTTGTGGTCTCGACTTGGACAAGCGAATAAATCGCCGCTCTATGAATCTCCTCATGTGCGTAACCAGCGCAGCGCTCAGATGGATTTAGAGACGAGAGGAACCCCGATTCTGCCTACCTATACCCATGAGTTTATCCCTGCGGTCTATCCACACAAGCGAATGACCTCTTGGAATGTGATCTCTAGCGAAGGGCACTTAGAGGTAGAGATCGGTGGACTCACCGAGATTGAGAGTATCTCCTTGCCTCAAGCTGAAAGCTGCATTGAGGGTAAAAGCTCTACTTTACCGACTCTAGACCGATATCTCTCTATGGGCGAGGGGATATGGATTAAGCCGGATCAGCTCGATTTATCCTGCTTAAGAGATGAGTGTCTCCGCCGAGGTGCTTCCTGTTTCTTAGGGGTCTTCTCCACTGAACAATGGGTTCATTACACTCAGCCTAGAGGTGTCGCATCGGTCTCTCCCGAGCAATCATTAATCACTCTTAACACTCAATCAGCGGTCATTATGAGTCAAGATGACGCTGGGAACTTTTATCTCTCAGCCTCTCCTGATACTGGCCTAAGCCGTTTAGAGAAGTTAGCGGTCGTTGTCTCAGCACCGCGCTCATATTTCTCAGGGGCTTGGCGATCTTCTCTCCCGCTGAGCGCTCTTGAACAGAGCCCCTATTTACAGCTCCCTACAGCGATTAAGCGTCAAGCGATCTTTCTGAGCTCCCAGCTACTAGACCTCACCCCTGAGCGCCCCTTTGAGTCAATGATCTTTAGACTCGCTGATTATTTTCGTTCTTTTGTGCCCGGTGACTCTCAACCTCTCAATGAGACGGTATACCAGACCTTAATGTTGAGTCAGATTGGAGTCTGTAGGCATCGGTCCTATGCCTTTATGGTCACTGCTAGAGCGTTGGGGATTCCTACACGATACGTCACCAACCAAGTCCATGCTTTCGTGGAGATTCTTGACCCAAGCGGCCGATGGCGTCGAGTAGATTTAGGAGGAGAGGGGATCGCCCCTGAAGATACTCGGCTCACCGAGGCGGTTAAGCCACAGGACCGCCATGATCAAGATGATCTTTACCGACCCGATGATGGCTTACCTAGACCGGCGCCTTATCAACACTCCACGGAGGGCTCATCAGCGATTCGTGATGTGCTTAAGTCATCGAATAGGGAATGGCCTTCTGAGTCTGCGACTCGGTCGAAAACGAGTGAGGACGAGCGAGTGACAGGGCTCATACATCAAGAAGCAGGTTTCGCCGATCAGGAGACTCATGGCGGCTCGGGAGCTAGCGAGGGACAGAGTAAGAGTCCAGGGGAGTGGGGAACGGAGGATGAATTACTTCCCGAGGAGGTGACCACCGATCGTCTCAAGAGCTTGAAGGAAGAGAGGCGAGAGGAGCCGACATCGATGACTGATACTAGAGAAACTCAGCCCTCAGCGATCGCAGGAGAGGTCTCGACAAGATTAAATGATGAAGCGGCCGCAGAGCTGCTCCCCTCTAGTTTCTTGTCTAAAGTACCTTGTCCAAATAAACGTCGAATCAACACCAGTGAGTCGAGGCATGAATCTTTGCATAAAGGGATGTTAAAGGAGCTCCGTCAGCTTCTCGCGTTGCCTCGTAGCTCTATGATTCGTGGGGGAGAGACTGAGGTCTCACTGAGAGATCCCAAGCTGACTCGTCTACATCGTTGTGACTCTGTATTATTGAGAGGGAGAGTGAAGAAGCCAAAGAGTCAGCGAGGGCAGAAGAGACGTAGAGTGACCTTAAGTGGTTTATGGGTATTAGCGGCGATTAAGAGTAAGGTCGATGGACAGATCCTCGATGGTTGGGCGCGCCTTGACCAACGAGGTTTTTTCCGTTTTTATGCTCAAGTCCCCCCCGATGTCCCCCCTGGAGATTATCAAATTCTAGTCTATTTCCCCGCTCAAGCAGGGATGAGCGCTAGATGGAGCGACTTGGAGGAATAAATGAATCAATCTAATCTAGTGTTTAGGGGTGTCGCTCATCAGAATAACCGAGCGGCTCTTCCCTTCATCTTGAGCCTCGGAGTAATGATCTTTAGCCTCTGGGGAGCAGATTGGCTGATTGGTCACTTGAGTCCATCAGTGGCTATGTTGATGACTTGGGGAGGCTTTGTATTATCGCTCTCTTGGCTCGTCTACACCGATCAGAGCGCTCTCGCTTGGTTGAGCTCAAAGAAGGGACGTCAAGTGATGACTTTTAGCCTCTGTGCTCTTTATCTCTCTATCTATTTTAGACCCTCTTTAATCGCTGGCTGGATCCTCCTTATCTCCCCTCTCTCTCTTTGGCTCTCTAATACTCCAGCGGACCAATGGTTCTTATATAGCGCGCTCTACACTTTCGCGGTGGTTCTCTTTGGCTTTAAGACGATGAAACGATTTGGTGAGAGCCGTTATCATCGCCTGAGAACATTGAGCTTGATGTTTTTTCAGCTTACCTTCGCTTTCTTAATCCCTGCTCTCCTTAAGAGGGGTCATCTCCCTGACTTTTACTTCACTTATTTTTGGCCGCTCAAGCCGGAGTATTTACTCCCCTTTGATTACGTGATGAGTGAGCAGAGTGGGATTATCGGCGCTGAGGTGAGCGGTCTGGCGGTCGGGCGAGCGATGCTCTTATGGGGAGCTATGATGACCTTCATCGCGACTCCTATACTCACATATTACTATGGGAAGCGATGGTACTGCTCTTGGGTATGTGGCTGTGGTGCTCTCGCTGAGACCTTTGGTGACTCTTGGCGCCGGCATACACCAAAGGGGCGATTGGCTTGGCAAATAGAGCGTTATAGCGTCCATGCTAGCTTGTTATTCACCGTGGGGGTAAGCCTCTTTTTATGGATGAATGAAGCGGGGGGACGTCAGCTTCTAGGGGAGGATGGCTCACAGTGGTTTTGGGGAGGGTATGGGCTGTGGATTAGTATGATCTTCAGCGGGGTAATTGGGGTCGGGTTTTATCCGTTGTTTGGCCCTCGAGTGTGGTGTCGCTTTGGCTGTCCTCAAGCAGCGATTTTAGGCTTATTACAACGCTTTATGAGTCGATTTCGAATCACCACTAATGGGGGACAGTGTGTGAGCTGTGGCGAGTGTTCTTCCCATTGTGAGATGGGTATCGATGTTCGTGCCTACGCTCAAGAAGGACGAGCTATCATCCGAGCTGCGTGTGTGGGCTGCGGAGCCTGCGCTACCGTATGCCCTCGTGGTGTGCTACGTCTAGAGAGCTCACCCTTCCGCGCTGATGATTGAGATGAGATCCTACTCGTTTCTAGTCTCTAGTCTCTAGTCTCTAGTCTCTAGTCTCTAGTCTCTAGTCTCTAGTCTCTAGTCTCTAGTCTCTAGTCTCTAGTCTCTAGTCTCTAGTAGCGAGATGGCTGAGCTTTAAGCGGCCCTTTTGATCAGAGCCGAGGACCATCACCTTGAGTGAATCACCGACCTTGAAGTGGCGGCTCACCTGACCTCCCTCTTCTAGGAGCTGGCTGACGTGGACTAACCCGCTGTGATGATTAAAGGTGACAAAGACACCAAATTCTTTCACCCCATCGACCACTGCGTCAAAGGTCTCGCCGCTCTCTAGTGGTGTACCGAGAGATCGCATCCTCTCTATCGCGAGATCTACTTGTGCTTGATCCGCTCCCTCCACGTTGACCTGGGCGCTCGTTTTATCGACAGTGATATGAACACCAAATTCTTTTTCAGTGGTCTTTAGAGTCTCTCCTTGGCGTCCGATGACTCGACCGATCAGTTGAGGAGAGACCTCTACCTTACCTGTAAACCGTGGGGTAGGCGCACCGAAGGCTTCAAGATGTTCACTCAGTTCATCGAGCAAAACCGCATGTGCTTCGGTAGCAGCAGTGATCGCTGACTCGATCAGAGACCATGGTAGAGCGCCGACCTTATTATCTAGCTGAAGAGCACAGATTCCATCTTGAGCGCCGACTATTTTAAAGTCCATATCGCCATAGAAGTCTTCATCACCTGTAATATCTACCAATAAGACACCACTCTGAGCATCCTCATCGGTCACTAATCCAATCGAGAGGCCGACGATCGGTTGATTGAGGTGATGGCCGGCTTGAGCGAGCGCGATATTTGCGCCGATCACAGAAGCCATCGACGAGGATCCGTCTGAGCTGAGGACATCTGCGAGGAGCCTAACGCTCTTTCCACGTTGTACGGGATACAGTGGAGATAGCGCCCGTTGAATGAGGAGGCCATGACCGATCTCTCTCCGGTTTGGCCCACGCCCTTGTCGCGCTTGATGAGTCGCATACCCAGGGAAGTTATAGTGACAGAATAGCTCTGGGCGAGCTTGGCTGAAGAGCGTTTCATAGGTAGGAGCATCACCTTGACTACCTTGGGTAGCGCTGACTAATACTTGAGTAGATCCTCGAGTGATAAGCGCCGAACCATGAGCTCTAGGTAACACTCCCATCTTGACTTCAAATCGTCTCATCTCATGGATGTGTCGACCGTCTTGACGGCGACCCTCTAGAGCTTCAGAGCGTAGGTAAGCTCTCGCCAAAGACCAGAGGGTAAGCTCGACAGCGCTTGGGTCAGCGCCAACAGCGATTTTAAGATTAGCGAGGATCTCTTGATACTTATGCTCTCGAATCCGCTTATCTTGCTCTTGGAGAGCGGAGGCTAGAGCTCCGATACACTCATCAAAAGCGGGGTGTTCCATGACTTCAATCGGCGAGACATAGGGTGACTTATGCGCTTGATATTGCTCGCTGAAGTCAGTGATCTCCTCGATGATAGAGGCTCTAGAGGTGGCGTGGGCTTTGAGCGCCTCGATGAGAGGTCGAGCGGGAGTGAGGCTCTCTCGAGTCCCCCCTTCGATCATAACTAAGCCATCGGGATGAGCGGTCATGACCCATTCGAAATTACTCTTCGCGGGACAGGAGAGGCAGCGGTGTTCTTCCTTGACCTCTTCCACTGTTAAACTTGAGCCGATGATGGGTCCGTTGAAGGGGAGCGCTGAACAGGTGGCTGCGAGGCCTGCACTGGTGATCGCTAGACCGATCAAGTCAAGCGTAGGATCAACGCTAAACACTTGCACCACTAGGTGTACTTCTCTTCGCTCGTCGGCGCTAAAGAGAGGCCTCAGAGCTCTATCGATGAGGCGACTTACTCTCACCTCATGATCATTCTGACGGAGCTCTCTTCGTTGGAAGTTACCGGGGATCTGACCTACGGCGCTCGGTCTCTCGAGATAGTCGATGGTGATCGGTCGGAAATCAGCGTGATTAGGTGGAGCAATAGTGAGAGCGACGAGCAGTCGAGTCTCTCCTTGTTCAACCCAAATCGATAAGTCCGCTTGAGGAGCGTGTCGCCCAATGGATAAAGTGATCTGTGGAGCGTCTTCAGGATTGAGGGTAAGGACCCTCGCTTCAGAAGAGGTGGCAGCAGAGAGAGTAAGCGGGGGAAGTTGAGCTATATGCACGATAGCCTCCATGAGTGAGTCACTTGGTTTGGGCAGGGTTGTCACACCACTTCGCTAGAGAAGTCAAAACTTAAGTGAGCCTACTGAGAGATAATGACGTTGAGCTTTGGAGAGTGATGCCTCTCTGTCACTGAAGAGGACATAGAGGAATAGAGGAAACAGAAGACACAAAAAAAGGGAGCAAAGCTCCCTTCAAACACGGGGGACAGGGTTCGAACCTGCGACCTACGGATTTGGAATCCGTGGCTCTACCAACTGAGCTACCCCCGTTTAGATCGTCGGAAGCTATCAAATCATTGATGGAGAGTCAAGATAAATTATCTCTCTGATGAGAGCGATGTCTACAGATAATTGCCTTTGAAGAGGTGTTTTAATGCTTGAGTTAGATCTCTTATTTTAGTGAGAGTGAGAGCACTAATTTATGGTGTACTCACTCTCACTAAAAGTCAGGCTCATCAATGAAGTGGCGCATTACCCCCGTATTAGGATCTGCAAAAGAGAGTGTGGAGGCATGAAGATGAAGGCGTCGACCATGGGGGGCGCCACCATCCGCTCTCGCTTCTACGGAGTAATGGGGGTCCCCTATGATCGGCGCATTAAGACCGAGAGGATGAGCAGCATGGACTCGGAGCTGATGCGTTCGTCCGGTGATTGGGATTAGCTCTACCTTGGCGCCAAGTGGATGAGAATCATCGAGTAGGCGCCACCGAGTGTGGCATGGCTTACCATGAATTGGATCATGAATTTGCAACGGCCGCTGGAAAGGGTCTAAGCGCAAGGCTAACTTAATGTCTGGGTCGACATGCGGAACATGAGTGAGGATGGCGGTATAGGCCTTCTCGACTTCACGCTGAGCAAATTGGCGATTTAGTTCAGCGAGCGTGATCTTATTAAGGGCGAAGACCATGAGACCTGAGGTAGGGAGGTCTAAGCGATGGGCCACCATTCCACCAGTCGCTGAGGGATATCGACGCTTGACCCTCAGCTGTGCTGAATCTTGATGGGCCGGATCTTTACCCGGCACAGATAATAGGCCCGATGGTTTAGAGATTACGACCCAGCCCTCTCCCTCTTCAATCCACTTGACAGGGACATCTCGCAGGTCAGGAAGTTTAAACTCTAAACGCCTCTTGGTGAGCGGGGGGAGTTGACCTTTACGGGGCATATATCTAACTCAATCAGTCAAAGATCACGGAGCGAACAGTCTTTAACTCTGGGTAGAGATCGAAGAGCCCTTGGAGATTGATCACGAGATCTTCATTTTGGGGATCTTGAATGACGCCCATCAAGAGATAGCTGAGGGCTCGCCACGGCTCATCGGTCTGTAGAGCCATGACTCCCAAGTTGTTGAGAGCTCGAACGCATGTCGGCTCAACGAGTAAAGCTGAATCAAAGAGGGTCGTTGCTTGCGACTCATCGCCAGACTCAAAGGCAGCTTCGCCTCGCTCGCAAAGGAGCATTGCCGGGCTAGGAGCGCCAGTCTCCTCAGCGAGCTGAGTTAAGTTCTGCTTCTCAGAGGCGACTTGAGCGCGAGCAGCCTCGGCGGTCGCTTGTAATTTATTGACCATCGCCTCTGCCCCTTGTAGTGCATTAGCGATGAGGTTTTTAGTCTCATCTTGAATAGACTGCTGTGGCTCGACTGACTCTGATGAGCCCTGGTTCGCAGACTGAAGTAAAGCTTTCGCTCGCTGGAGCGCGCTCATAGGCTCTGGTGAACTCGCTTCTACAGACTTAGGTTGATTGGTTGAGCTATCGGAGATAGGGACCGAAGACTGTAGCAGAGCTTTTGCCCTCTCTAGTGCACTCATGGGTTGAGCGGATGAATTAGATGTATCGTTTGCCTCTTCACTCGCTGGTGATGCCTCTGCCGACCTAGACGTTTTGAGCAAGGCTTTCGCTCGTTCAAGAGGACTCATCGCTGATTGGGGAGCCTCTTCCTGAACACCTGCAGACCCTGCATTTTGTGTCGCAGTGGAGACCTCTTGTGGATCTGATGTTGACTTGGCTTGCTGCAAGAGAGCCTTCGCTCTCTCAAGTGGACTCATCGTATGTGTACTCTCGTTATTAGTCATCGTCTTAAACTCCGAGTTAGGCTCTCCAGAGCTGGTTGAGTGAGGTATGTCTGTGGGGCTATCTACAAACATAAGGGGGTTGAATTTCAGTGACTCTCGTCTCTCCCATCTCTCCAGCATCTCAAATTGAGCATGTCTAAATGAGGAGACATGGAGGTGTTGAGAGACGTTTACAGTCTTTAGCGCTGCTAGGCGAATAAGGTCGGTGAAGCCATAGGCTCCATCGGTCTCAAAAGCTATAAGACCGAGCTGGTGGCGGACCAATTGAAACATGACTCGTTGATGTTTATTGTCACTGTCACCGAGGATGAGGTCAAACTGCTCTTGAGCAGAGGTTGTGAGTAGGCCTTGATCGGAGAAGATCTCAGCACCGAGCCGCTCTAAATACTCTCGATGAACACAAGAGCCAAACCCGAGTGATCGCGTGAAGCCTAAGCCTTCTATCCCTGGCCAAAAGTAACCTTGATGACCATCTTCCATCGCCACAAAGAAGTTACTGGTTGAGAGCAGCTTCGCGTCCTCCTTGGTGAGGTATATGAGATAATGCTCTATCGTTTTGAGATCTACTAGACTCCCGATACCACCAAAGAGGATCGCATCGCTTCCTTCAGAGAGAGCGTCATTGACCGCTCTGTTCCATCGATTACTCCTGCTCTCGTCAGGTTCAACTTGGGTTACTTGCCAAGGATAGTTGAGGTCACTGTCTGTTTGCTGTCCATGAGGAATGACTCTGAGTCGAACTGAGGCGAAGGGGTCAAACTTATAGGGTAAAAACTCATAGTGTTCTCGCCATAGGCTTTCGTGTGCCGCGCCTGGTTTAGGCGCCTCGACGATGACATCTAGAGTAACTCGCTCATCAAAGAGGTCGATCTTCTTGATCCACTCCTCAGAGAGCTCTGATTCAAAGGCCAACTCAAAGTCCACGTGGCTCAGGCCGAGTGACAGTTGCCAATTACTCTCATCAAAGAGCGCTCGTCCTAGCTCACTTTTGAAGGTGAAAGCCTTTCCTCCATAAGTCTCCATACTCTGCAAGAGACAAGTTTTTGGCGGCGCGAACGAGAAGATCTTCCCCATCCTCTCCATGACATTCGAATGTAGAGCATCGAGCCCTTTACTCGATTGACTTGGCCAGAGCTGCCACTTGAGCTGATCGAGCATCGGCCGGGAGATCAATAACCCTAGCTCACATGTCCTCTCTAGTCCCTCTTTGACTTCACCTCTAGACCAATGTACGCATTTGAGCTCATTAGGGTCATAGATATACTGGTCGAGGAGTCCATTAAATAAAGATCCCTCTTGGAGGTTTTTTGCGTATTGTCTGATCAGAGAGGCCGTGAGGAAATCACCAGCTGCAACAGGTATGACGGCATGCAGGTCATCCGACTTTAGCTGGCCAAGCCCCTCATTGAGCTGTGCGCCCAAGGTCAAACCTCGAGTGGCTAAAAGCCGAGTAAAACCTTCATTCTTAGCGATATGATCATAATTTTGATCGCTGACACCGCAAAAGTATAAACGAAGGTTCAGCTCATCTCCCAGCGTCTCTTGTAGGAATCGATACCACTGAGCGGTGAGCTTTGCTAGTTTATGTCTGAGGTGGGCATGTAAGAAAATACCGATTGAAGGTGTACCCTTAACCTTTGTTTTTTTTAAGACTGGTTTGATCTTCTTCATCCGTGGTTTCCTCATGATGGATATAGAGAAATTTGAAGCAGAGTGATAACACGATCAAAGCTCTGTGAACAGTACGCATAGTCTAAAATTAAACAAAGCTGATAAGCTGATGAGCATGAAAGAACTGTCATGAGTAGTAGTCAAGAAATAGAAACAGGTCTCAGTCATCTAGATGAGGTAGAGATCGCCTCCACCATCAAGAGAGTTGTACTCATCACAGGCGCATCGACAGGAATCGGCTTCGCTACAGCTCAACTCTTAGCGCAGAGAGATGTTTTTGTTTTGGCCACAGTTCGTCGTGAGACTGACGCGTCACGATTAAGAGCGTTGGACCTAGGGATCTGTCCGGTTCTCTTAGATGTCTGTGACAGTGATCAGGTGAGTAGAGTGGCGGTCGCCGTAGAGCATCTGTTACATCGGCATGAGCGCTCTCGACTAGATGCCCTCATTAATAATGCAGGTATCGCACTTGGGGGCCCTTTAATAGAGCTTGATGATGAGACTTTACAACGTCAACTTGAAGTTAATGTAGTAGCGCCGATGAGAATGGTACGGGCCTTTGCCTCTCTCCTCGGTGTGAAGGCGGGATCTTCCACAGGAGGGCGGGTGATCCAAGTGGGCTCTATTTCGGGAGAGAGGGCAATGCCTTTTGTTGGCCCATATACAGCATCTAAATTCGCTCTTGAGGGTCTCTCTGACTCTTTGAGAATGGAACTTTTACCCTTTGGTGTTGATGTCATTATCGTGAGACCTGGACCGATTAACACAGAGATCTGGGATAAAGCCCCGACCCCTGACAATAACCCATTCACCGACGGTTTCTATGGTCACTCACTTACCCTGTTTTATAATTTAATCGTGAAGGGGGGAAGGAGAGGTCTACCTCCGATCGCGATCGCGGAGGTTATCTATCAAGCTCTCACCTCCACTAATCCTAAACCTCGCTACACCAAGACCCCGGGTTACTTTATGAGAGTATTCCTCCCCAAATGGCTCCCAACGAGGGTATTTGATCGAATCATCGGGCGGATGTTAGATCTCTTGCCAGAGCGGTTTCATAAATCTTCTTAGGGACTAGATAGAGCAGTGACTAAACATTTATAGTTGTTGTCAAGGGCCTCTGAGACGTTGGAGATAAAAGCTAGCGAGGCCGATTGATCGTCCTAGTAGACTTCGGGGATGGGAGGCATAGAGTCTTCTCAATGGAGAGATGAGTCGCCAGATTATCATGATTACCCTCCGCTCTGACCGAGGCGTAACGAGGCTGGGTTCTGATAAGACACTGACCTCTGATAAGACACCGACGACTTGTGAATATAAGCGAGGTTCATCGATCATCGGGAGTCGATCTCCTGCCATAGATAATGTTTGAGTTCGCCGGTTATGGCTAATCACTCTGTGCAGTATCCAAACCTGTTTTTTATCATCGGTGGGAGAAACTACACACAAAGCTACATCGCCTCGTCTGAGCTCAAAGGGGGGGCAGGGGTGTATCGTGACTAAAGACTCAGGAGGGATCAGAGGGGACATCGATCCGCCCAAAGCTTTAAAACGGACTGAATGTCCTTGGATCAGAGCATCGACCAGCAGGGCTGCCTTCTCTTCCGTGAGTTGGCCGGAGTCAGATCCCATCTCAAGGGGTCGCTCTCACCGGTGCAGGGTTCTGCTTCATCCATGTCAGTCGTTGACACGCGACCCGTTCGCCTCCTTGACACATTTTATCCATGAGCTTTAAGCCAGACTCAATGCTCTGTTCCCCTCCATCTCCTCGCCAGGTCATCCAAGCGAGGTTGATACAGGCGAGCTTAATCTGGGCAGAGCAGGCGGTTGAGAGCTGGGTACGCGCTTTGCGAAAGATACTCTGAACTCCGGGAGGTGATTGTCTGGCATGTACATTCTCTGATGCGTTCGCTTGGGCTTCTCGACGCGTCGTTCGCTGACGCTCCTCGAGGGCAGAGCAGAAGAGCCGCTCACCTCTTTGGCAGCGAACCTGAGCACCTTGGGGGTGAATCAGATTCATTTGACTCAGCTCAAAGCAGGCGTAGGGCTCTCCTCCATCACAAGCGCGATTGAGGAGGGTCCACAGCTCAGTCCATCGCTTAACGGTCCATTGACTTCGGTCAATATGTGGAGATCGTTGGAGGGTTGCTAGCCTCGTACATGCCTCAAAAGCATCGTGTTCACAGGCGAATGTGAGTCGTCGTTCAGCTTCCTTGATAAGAACTAAGTCACCTGCTTTATCTCCTTGGATAAAGAGCATCCCTCCGAGGTGGTTACAGCTCTCAGCGAGTTCACCGTTACAGGCATGCTCATAGAGATGGAGAGCGAGTTTAGGGTCCTTTTCTTCTCGAGTAAGGGCGAGGTTGTGACAGGCGGGGAGAGCGCCTGATTCACAGGCTCTGAGGTAGATACGGTCACGATTTTCACAAGAGTACGGATGTCTTTGAGCAGCGGAAGTCTCTTCGCAGGCTTTGACCCAAAACTGAACATCTTTACCAGGGTGCTCTCTAACTGATGGGCGAATCCAAGCGATAAACGTGATCACCCAAAGCATGACGAAGACCACTCGTCCGACAATAGTTCTTCCGCTCTTCTGTAGAAGAGATCTCTCCATCCTTAATATAGATTGACTGATCCCTGAGTATTCATCACCGAAGACTCTCTTCATGATACCGTCAAGGGAGGGAGAGAGAAGGTTGAGCAGGGGGACAGCGAGTAGCTTATCGCAGAAGGCAGCGCTGAGCCCAACATCATCAGGGGTTGGTGGACGCTCAAGGTCTCTGAGGAGACCATAGAGAACAAAGACACTTAAGCCATAGAGTGCTCCATAGACGATCTTGGCGTCGCGTCGCCATGGTGAGCTGACCGGATCTGTTACCAAGAGGTTCATTCCTAGAAAAACAGCGATAGGTATACCGGTGTCGAGGTAGCGATAGACGCTAAATAGATCAAAGTACCATTGACCCAAGAGCAAGGTGCAGACCGCTGAGCTAGCGATCGTAAAACCAACCGTGAAAAATGATGAGACCAAGAGTCCGGCGGCAAAGATCACCTCATAAGAGTAGGGGCTAAAGCCGTGTGTTCGAGCGATCGCCTCTCCCCAAGTGAGGTGCATCTGATCGGTGAGGATGAGGATGAGGGCGAAGAGAGAGAGGGCGATCGCGGAGGGATTGAATATATGAACAGACCGTCCGCCTCGTCGCCAGCGGAAGACCTCTCGAGAGACGAGAGCGAAACCGATCAGAGCCCATTGCCACTCAAAATAGTCATCGATAAAGAATAGAAAGAGATTAGTGCTCAAAACGATCGGAATAGGAGAGAGACCGAGTCGGTAGGTGTGATGAACTTTCCAACCTATCGCCATATCGATGAGATAAGCGAAGGCGATCTGTGCCAAGAGTAGGGGGAGGTGATTCATCGCGGTAGGCCAAGCGATACACCAAGCTACGTACACGGCGCCTTGAGCTAGGGTTTGGATAATATGAGGTTTACGGATATGCCAACTCATAATCGAGAGGGAGACTTGATCTCCTCCTGCGACGCTTTTATCTTGTGAAACGTCTTGATGACTCACCGCTTGAGTCTCTATCCATCTGCAGGCTCTGTATGCGCTCCAAGTTGCTAATAACCCTGCTAATAGGGTCGCATAAGAGATGCTCGCAGAGAGATCTTCACCGCGGGCTAAGACGCTCGGCCAACGAGAGATGAAGAATGTAGCCAAGCAGGGAAAGGCGATGAGTCTAAGCGCTAGATTCATGATAAATTATCGACCCCAGAATTGATCATCTTGAGCTGCTCTCTCACTTGAAATGTTCTCCAAGCAGTACTTGAACGGAAGCGCAAGTAGGTGTCACCGATAATGATCAAGTCTTTATCTTGAATCATCGCTGATTCCCCTTGGTTGATGAGTGTCTGATTAAGAATAAGTCCCTGCGGGGATTTACAACGGATCTCCCATCTCTCTTCATGGATTCTGGAGAGCTCAAAATGCTCTCGACTGATCTGTCGGTCCGAGCGATCTCCGTCTGGAGGGAGAGCACAGTTATTATAGGGACTTCGCCCTATGGTCGCGGTAAAATCAGAAATGAGAAAGAAGTAGCGCCTCATTGGTCCCCTCTCAGCATAGAGACCGGCGATCGGTTGAGCGGTGGGTGGAGTGGAGCCTTTTTGAGTAGATGGCGATGACTCTTCAGCGTTCAATGGTGGAGCAGAGTCAAGAGAGAGGACGTCCGAGATGATATCTAGACGCTCTACAGGTATATCTTGCCCTAGCTCTTGTGGTTTTGGTTCGGTAGAGGAGAGCGTCTCTTCTGCTTCTACCGGTTGACTAGATATTTTAGCTTCTGCGGCAGGGGCGGGCACAGTTGATGGGTCTTCAGGATTGACCATAGGGCTCGCTTGCGATGGTTTATGGATCTTGATTGACTGCTCTCTCTCACGCCTCTTCTGCCGAGCATACTCGGCGGGGTCACGGTGTTGAGTCCAGTCAGGGAGAAGGCTCTCACTAGAGAGTGAAGAGCTCTCTGTTTGATTTTTAGAAGAGGATAAGAAAGGATCTTCATTAGATCTTGAGCTCCTCTGTGGCATCTCGGTCGCGTCGATCGCTTGGGTCTCTATATCGATCTCAAGTGCAGGCTCACTGGTTGAGGAACGATGACGCCGCAAGCGGACAATCATAATAGAGAGTACAGCCAAGCAGAGTCCTGCCCAGAGGATGCCAATGACCAAACGAGTCATAAATGAGAGGGGCTGTGGCGCCATAATCTTTCCTCTCAACTCGTCGAGCTGTGTGCGATATTCATCATATATCGCTTGCCTGCGATCTCTCTTACTTTGTCGATCATCAAAAGAGAAATGAAGCTGAGCTCGCTGAACAAAGCTCTGCTCTCCGAGAGAGATACGAGTGGAGATATCTATCGACTCTCTGACCCAATAATATTGCGGGACCACTAAGGGTTGAATGGAATAATATGTGGTATGAGCACGATGACGGGCTACCTTAATATAGTCTGAAAATGACTCGAGATTTCCTCGCATGAGCAGATGAGACTGCTCGGAGGGTGATGAGGAGGTTAACCATGAAGGGGATAGACTCTTTTGAGTTGTGACTGAGTCAGGCATGACAAAGAAAAACTCAGCTCGATAGAGTAGATGCTTAGGATAATGTAGTGACTGAAAGAGGCTTGAATAACTCTCAGGCACGGATTGAGGTAGATTGAGTTGTTGTTGATCGTGGAGAATGATGATCCGAGTGGACGGGATAAGCTCTCTACATGATCGACCACAGCTATATCTCACTTCTGGGGGCCGATCATTCATATCGATTTGGCCTTGTTGAAGTTTAACCGCCGCCAAGAGCTCGCCCAAGCCTTCAGCGTTGAAGTTTAAGGGAGCGTTGTTGATCCCTTTATCACCCATTGCAGGTGCTAGGTCGAGCTTGAGATCAGCGACCCGACTCGCTCTCTGTCTTAACGCAGGGAGGAGGTCCCCTTGGAAAATCGCGACTTGACCCTCCGGGTCAGCTTCATTACGCAAAGTATTTATGAGCTGTTTGAGGGCGTTTGTTTGACCGGGTGATAGCTTAGAGCTCGCGTTAGGGACCCAAATTACCCAGAATGGCTTAACGAGCTCTGTCTTCGCCATTAGCTTCCCTACCACCTGATAATCGATGGGAGGGAGGAAACCGTTGATCTGACCTTTTGTCTCTAAGTTGCTAGTGTTCATTACTCTTTTGATAAAGAGCTGATCGAGTCTATCGACAGGAAACTTAGCTTCGACCTCTACGCCGCTCCACTCTTCGCTTGAACTAGTGAAGGAGAGCAAATTGAAGAGAACAAGT
The DNA here is from genome assembly GCA_943788935.1 of uncultured bacterium. Lineage (GTDB taxonomy): Bacteria > Myxococcota_A > Bradymonadia > UBA7976 > VGTA01 > CAKZRU01. The sequence goes on from CALSSE010000011.1 coordinate 341,351, forward strand.
GGGGAGTCTTCATCAATATCAGTCGTGAAGTAAGCGACATCTGATGGAATAGGATGAGAGGGACCCTCCGACTTAACCTGTTCAGCACTCGATATTGGGTCATCAGATTGACCATAGGCGACTTGACAACCTAAGTCATAAACAGCTCCGCAGCACAAGAGAGCGCTTAAGATGAGCGAGAGTGCTCTTAAATATCTCATTTGACCAAACAATAAGACTCTCCATATCCTCGAAATGAGATCTCTGTTGACGATGAGCAGTATATATATTTTGTCGTACAATCGAGCCTTCCCTCTATCTCAACACCTCTACCGAGCAGGTGTACCCAATCGAAATCAGAGAGAAGATATACCTAACCCGAGGCTCTTAGCAAGTCATCGCTCTTTTAATGAGATATGGTTTTACGAAGCTAAGACACGATGAAGATTAGGCTTTGATCCACTTTTATGGTCTTTAGGTGGGACTCATACTGACCTCTAGTTGATGTCCGGTGAGACCGAACCTCCGCTGTCGATGATCAAACTCATCAATGGCCTCATCGAGATCATCAGTGGTAAATTCAGGCCACATCTTTTCGATAAAGACGAGCTCAGCATAACAGGCCTCTACTGGGAGAAAGCCAGAGAGACGGCGCTCTCCTGAGGTGCGAATGAGGAGATCTACATCAGGGAGCGCGCCAGTTGAGAGCTCGGTCATGATTAATTCTTCTCTTACATCGGCGGGGAGGAGTTGACCTTGGCAGGCGAGCGACACTAGCTGTTTAGTCGCTCTCACTAAATCGCGTCGACCATCATATGAGATCGCTAAGTTGAGAATCATTGCTTCATTGTGCATGGTGTTACGCTCTACACGCTCCAAGAGCTGTAAAACGTTGGCGGGTAGCATGGCTCGCTCTCCGATCCCTTTGAGCCTTATTCCTTCGGCGATCATCTCTATCTCTTGTGATTCGAGGAAGTGACAGAGGAGATCCATAAGCGCTTGGACTTCGCTAGAAGGGCGGCCCCAGTTGAGGCTGCTGAAGGCGAAGAGCGTGAGGTGAGTGATACCTCGTTGACGTACCGCTCGAGTAACATCTCTCACCACCTCTGCACCTCGTTCATGGCCTACCGTTCTCGGGAGACCTTTACTCTCAGCCCAACGACCATTCCCATCCATGATGACTGCGAGATGTTTGATGCTTGTCATAAGGGTGCTCCTTATTGTTCTCATCGTGCTTATTCAATTCGAATGAGAACATACTGTCTGTTTAGAGAGGGGAAGTGTTTGATGCGCAGATGTATTATGCGCTGTTTTGTGTGAAGTTAGCGTGAAGTTAATGTTAAAGTTTATTTAAGCAGCAGCAGCATTTCGATCTTAAGTCGGTTGATACGCGTATCTAAAAGATTCAGCGAATATATTAGGGTTTCACTCTGCTTGAAACATCACTGATTATTTACCTCTTTAAATCTTCTTTTGATCTCCGACTTGTCGGCGTGTACTCTCACGCTTACAAAATATGACTAAGCCTAAGATGGCCGATCTCACAAGCTCAAAGTTAATGAACGAATTAATGAACGAGTCAATGAACGAGTCAATGAACGAGTCAATGAACGAGCTATTAAGCAGAACAGAGGAGCAGGGTAGATGACCGATCTATTTAACCCCACAGAGGACCACGCGGCGTTGCGTGAGATGATTCGTAAGTTTACCGAACGGGAGGTCTTGCCGCAGGCGATAGAATATGACCGCGATGAAAAGTTTAATATGGGATTATTCCGAAAGCTAGGGGAGCTGGGAGTGCTTGGGGTGACGGTCTCTGAAGAGTGGGGAGGTGCAGGCTTGGATGCGGTGGCGGCGACCATCGTTCATGAAGAACTCTCAGCCGCTGATCCAGGGTTCTGCCTCGCCTTCCTCGCTCATAGCATGCTCTTCGCTAATAATCTCGGACTCAACGGAAGCGATGCCCAGCGCCTCAAGTATCTCCCAAAAGCCTGTAGTGGTGAGCTGATCGGCGGGATGTGTATGAGTGAGCCGAACGCGGGGACCGATGTGTTAGGGATGGCGACGAGCGCTAAAAAAGTTGAGGGCGGTTATTTGCTCAATGGCGCTAAGATGTGGATCACTAATGGGGCCGTCGATGACGAGACCCTAGGAGATGTCTTCTTAGTGTATGCTCGCCAAGAGGGTGATGAGCGTCACGCCTTGAGTATGTTTATCGTAGAGAAGGGAGACCCGGGCTTCTCCCTCGGACAGCGCATTAAAGAGAAATTAGGAATGAGAGCTTCGGGCACAGCCGAGCTCGTCTTTGAAGACTGCTTCGTACCCGATGACCGTTTAGTTGGTGAGCGAGGTCAGGCGACTCTACATATGATGCGAAACTTAGAGCTGGAGCGGGTGACGCTAGCGGCGATGAGCTTAGGGATGGCACGAAAGTGTGTGGAGGTAATGAATGATTACGCGACTGATCGCGCTGCCTTTGGAAAGCGCTTGAGAGATTTTGGGCAGATTCAAGCGATGATCGCTGATTCTTATGCTGATTATATGGCGGGCAGAAGCTATGTTTACACCGTCGCCGATCGCTTAAGTCTTGACAGCCATGGTAATCGTCTCGACTCGGATGGCGTCAAGCTATACTGCGGGCGGATGGCAAAGCAGGTAGCTGACCGAGCGATTCAGGTCCTCGGTGGGTATGGCTATGTCGGTGAATATCACGTAGAGCGGCTGTGGCGTGACGCTCGCTTGATCGAGATCGGTGGCGGAACAAATGAGGCTCATCAAAAGAATATGACCCGCGATTTGGCGCGTCAACGACAGCTTAAATAAGGGTTTGATGAGCGACTCGATAAATGATGAGTCTATTTTAGAGGGTCCTGGGTGGAGGTTAGAGGTTGATCCTGAAGGCGAAGGAGAGCGATTGGATCGGTTTATCGCTCGTCGGCTCCCTAGAGTTTCACGGGCTCGAGCTGCTCGCCTAGAGGTGTGGCGACTAAACGCGGTGAGCGGACAACCGACCCAGCGTCTAAAAAAGAGTACTCGCTTAAGCGTGGGTGACCAATTGTGGGCGCGTCGTCCTCTCCCTAAAGAGGATCTTGAAGGGCTCAGTGAACCTCAAGTGATTGAGGAGACTGATGACTTTCTCGTTCTCGCTAAACCGCCAGGTTGGGTCGCTCATCCGACGGCAAGTCGGTATCTCAGCGCGATAACGACATGGCTTAAAGGTCAAGGAAGTAGCGCTCGTCCTGCTCATCGACTAGATCAAGAGACCTCAGGGGTCTTATTGTGTGTCAAAGACCCCTCGATAGAATCAAAAGTGAATCGCTTATTCATCAATCATCAGGTTGAAAAGCATTATTTGGCGATCACTCGAGTCGTTGGGAGAGGAGCTGAACGTCTCTCTCGAGGTGATACTCAGTGGAAAGAGCGTCGCTCTCTAGGATTTGATCCCTTGAGCGAGGTAGGGATCAAGATGGCTGAGGGGAGGTTAGAGGCAATGACTGAGTGTCGTCTCCTCTCCCATTGGCGAGACCCGATTAGCCACGAAGCGCGCTGTTTATTTAGTGTGTCCCCACTCACCGGGCGGCAACATCAGATCAGAGTCCACCTCGCTCTTGCCGGTTTCCCTCTCCTTGGGGATAAACTATATGGCAGAGATGAGAGCTATTTCTTACGCTATCTCGACGGAGTGATCTCGGTGGAGGATATGGAACGCCTAGGCCATAAGCGACAGGCATTACATGCTGAGAGTCTCTCATTTGTATGGAGAGGAGAGCTCTTGGAGTGGCACTGTCCACTAGCGGTTGATCTTCAACAGCTCCTTGTCAACAACAGCTCTCTGTCAACAACAGCGCCCGTTAAGCCTCAGCATGACTAGATCAAACGAGTCCACTCTAGGTTGACTTGGTGATGTTACCTCATTGTCAACATAGGATACTCAGGCATCCGTAGGCTCAGGAGCTGACTCCTCAGGGTCGACGAAGGCATCCTCTTCATCTCCGGTGAGCAGCTCTTCCCCCTCGAGCTTGGCCATGACCGTGGCTACGCTGAGGTCACCGGTGACATTGACCGCGGTGCGGAACATATCTAAGAGCCGATCCATACCGAGGATTAGCGCTAAGCCGACTTGCGGTATCCCCGAGGTGGTGAGGACGAGGGCCAAGGTGACGATCCCAGCTCCTGGTACGCCAGCCGCTCCAATAGAGGCCATGGTCGCGGCGAGGACGATGCTCAGCTGATCACCGATACTGAGATCAAGGCCGAAGACTTGAGCGATAAAGACGGCGGCGACCCCTTGATAGAGGGCGGTTCCGTCCATGTTAACCGTTGAGCCTAGAGGTAAAACAAAGCTCGCCACCTCTTTGCTCATCTTAATGTTCTTCTCGGCGCACTCCATAGAGACCGGCAGCGCCGCTGAGGAGGAAGAGGTAGAGAAGGCTAAGAGCTGAGCGGGGCGAATGGCCTTAAAGAACTCTTTGAGTGGGGCTTTAACGATCAACTTGACGATCCCACCATAGACTAATATCGCATGTAGAGAGAGACCAATGAGCACGGTAACTGTGTAGACGAGGAGCGCCTTTAAGACGCTCCAACCACTCTGCCCAATGACCGCGGCGACCAAGGCCGCGACCCCGTATGGAGCGAGCTTCATAATGAGGTTAATCAAGACCACCATCGCTTCTTGAAGATCATCAAAGAAGCGGACGAGGGTCTCACCTTTCTCTTTGAGCATGGTGAGAGCGATACCGAGCATGAGCGCGAAGAAAGATGATCTGCAACATGTCGCCGCCGGCGAGTGAGCCGATAGGGTTGGTGGGGATGATATTAATCAGATTATCGATCATTGAGGGCGCCTGAGAGGCGGCCTCTGACTTAGAGCTCGCCGCTCCTTGGAACTCAGAGAGGAGTTTCGCCTTGGCTTCGGGGTCCATAAAACTGCCAGGGGTGATCAAGTTAGCGCACAGCAAACCAAGCCCTACAGCGATGGCAGTCGTGCCGATATAAAGCCCAATAGTGCGGGAGCCTAGACGTCCTAGCTTCCTGACATCACCCAAACTCGCTACCCCGACCAATAAAGAGGAGAAGACCAAGGGGACGATGACCATCTTGAGGAGGCGCATAAAGAGTTTACCGATCGGTTCTATAAGACCTAACAACCACTGACCCCAAGAGCTGATTGGCGACTTTTGGGCGACGCTGACTCCACTCTCTAGCTGAGTATAGGGGATTCTTAGCCACAGCTTCACTCGCTGCCCTACCCTCACCTTATTTATCTTTAATTGAGCTCTCAATCTCTCTTTGAGCTTGTCACCCCCGGTCTCCGAGCAACATCTGTGGCTTTAGTTTTAGCTCGACTTGTGCCCAGGCTGCTCCTGTCAGCGCTGCTCCCGTGGCATCTACAAGAGACTTTCCATCGAGATTAGAGAGCTGCCCCTCATGATGGTCGATGAGGTTTAACTTGAGCGCTCCATCTCCAAATCGAGCGATCTCGTCGCTAGCGTCTTTACTTAAATAGAGAGGGGCGCTTTTACCATTAGAGTAATAGTAAAGATCATGATCGAGCAGCGCGGCATTTGGTCCAAAGCAGAGGCCGACGATCACCCCGATGACCATACCGATGAGGATCTTGGTATAGAGCTGCATAAGAGTCCTTTCAATGAGCGTGTCACGCCAAGAATATAGGCGCTCTTTTCATGAACGCTGAGGAGGTAGGCGCTGCAAGAGCGACCTCAAGTATCTTCGCGAGAGGATTTTTGATCCTGCTATTAGAACATGAGATGAGGAGATGATCTAGCGTGAAGCTCAGATAGATTAATCGTATTAATCTCGGTGAGTAGTCAGCCGAGAAGTCACTCAGTAATTAAGCGGCTAAGTGACGGTACTCAAGCGTCAAGATCGGCTTGTTTATTGAAACGCTTCCAAGAGCTCACGGAGCGTGTTTAACTAGACTTTGATATGGTCACTAGGTCTCATATCTCCTCGCCGACCTATTCACGTCCTCATTGGACGATCCCCTTACACAAGGAGCGCCCTTGCTTATTCCTGACTCACAATCATTAAGCGCTATTCCTCTAGAGGCTCGTCCAGAGAACTTGCGGACCTCATATCAGCATTTCCTCTCTCCCTCTATAGAGGCGGTTGACTCGTCGAGAATATTGTTGACCGGTCATTCACATCAAGCATGGCCTGACGTAGCGAAAGAGGGGATCCTCGAAGCCTTCGCTGATGCCGCACATCATGTTGATGATAAGTGGAGCGCTGTTTTTGAGAGAGCAGAGAGCGTCCGAGAAGAGATCGCGCGAGTCGTTGATGGTCAGTCTTCAGAGATCGCGCTCGCTCAGAACACTCATGAGCTCTTCACCCGCTTCTTGAGCGCCCTCCCACTAGGCAAGCGACCTTTAGTGATCGCCACTAGTGGAGAATTTCATTCAGTGTACCGTCAGCTCAGCGCGGCAGCCCAGGCGGGGATCCTCGAAGTTGAGTGGGTCAGTAGCGACGCGCCATCGACTTTAGCAGAGCGGCTTATCGAGGCTCTATCACTTTATGGAGATCGTTGCTCAGCGGTGATTACTTCATCGGTGCTCTTTCAGAGTGGAGCCATCGTAGAGGGGCTCGAAGACTTAGCGAATGCCTGTTTAGAGAAAGAGGTGAGGCTCTTTATTGACGCTTATCATTCCTTCAAAGTCGTCCCCCTGTCCTTGGAACGATTCTCTGAGTCACGGGAGATCATTTATCTGAGCGGCGGAGGCTATAAATATGCACAATGGGGTGAGGGGGTCTGCTGGCTAAGAGTACCCACTACTGACTCATTACGACCTATTTTCACCGGATGGTTTAGTGACTTTGCTCATTTACATGAGCCACGTTATGACGCGCGAGGCCGAGCGCGATCGATCAACTTTGGTGAGCGTCCGGCAGAGCGCTTCGCGGGGAGCACCTTTGACCCTACTTCACTCTACCGCGCCGCAAAGGTCTCTGAATTTTTTAATCAACATCACCTAGACATATCAACTCTGAGAGCGATCTCTCTACGACAGACCCAACGGCTCCTCGATGGTCTTAGTGATCGCTTACCTCCCATTACTCCAGTTGAACCAGAGCGTCGAGGAGGATTTGTCGCTTTTCGAGTTGAGGGCGCTCATGAGTGGTCACGGCGTTTAAGAGAGCTCCATATATTCACCGACGCCAGAGGAGATGCTCTCCGCTTTGGACCTGCGCCATACCTGCTTGACGCTGAGATCGATGAGGCGATCTCTAGAGCGTTGACTCTCTGTGATCGAAAGGGGATATAATGGACATCAGAGCAGGTACTTTGTTAATTGCCTCTCCTGAGCTTCAAGATCCCCATTTTAAAGAGTCGGTGATCTTGGTCTTAGAGCATGATAATGAGGGGACCGTTGGCCTGATCTTGAATCGGAACTCCAATATAGATTGCGCTCAAATCCTCAAACAGTTCAATATTGATTGGCATGGACCACACGCTCAGTTGTTTATTGGAGGACCGGTGAACCCCTCATCGCTATGGTTATTGCATAGCGATGGTTGGTCCTTCGAACACACCTCTATTATGAAGGGGTTGAGCGTTAGTCGATCTGAGGAAGCTCTGAGCGCTCTTTGTCATGCACGAGAGAAGCGCTTACAGGTCTGTATCGGGTATGCCGGCTGGGGGGCTGATCAGCTTGATAGAGAGCGAGTAGATGGATCTTGGTGGGTCGTTGAGGCGAGCGCAGACTTCATCTTTGAGACCGAGGTGAGCGTGATGTGGGAAGAGGCTTTAGCTCTTTTGGGGGTCGATGCGGATCACTTGTTGTGTGGCGATGTGAATATCCACTAAACGAGTATTCATACCCGACGAGGGTCTTTATCGCGCTTAATGATGCATCAGCGCTCTAAGTTTTCCCTGATGAAGAGTGACTTGCTTTAATGGCGGACTGACTAGCTGACCATGACGGAATGACCTCTGTCCCCACACCCCATTAACCTTGTCATACCTTTGCAGAAGTTGGAGTAGAGGGGGGGGGCTCTGTGTCGTAACATTGAGCGATCCCCTGTGTTGAGACACTTGATGTAGCCATGTGAATAGGTCGCGAAGTTCGAGCTCTAAGGGGGTCGCTCTTGGGCGTCTCTTAAGGTAGTTTCTCCCTACTAAACTTAGTGAAGCTCTATCCATCATCACCGCGCCTTCAAGTAGATGAGGAGAGACTGCTCCGGTGGCGACAGAGCGAGCACCAATCCCTGTATAGAGCTGAACCCAAGGAGGCTCTTCATCACGATACTTAGAATAGATCTCTCTGACTCTCCTCGATGAATGTGGTTTAATCTCAATATCCCAGAGCGGAAATTGAGAGATCGTCCTCGCTAGAAGACGTCCTCTCAAGGTGGTAATAAGGGCCTCATACCTCACTCTAGGGGCTCGGCGTTGCGCTGGATGATGTGGTCGAGGATTAATGCGGCTCCACCAAGGATCATCGACCTCAGATCCAGCTCTCCCAGAGAGCTTGAGTAGAGCCTCATCGATCGTTCGATCGCTCACTTTTCCTCTTCCTCTCGCGAGGCGTACTCTGTGTATTACTTTTACCCCGCAGCGCTTGAGAGATCGTATGAGGGTGCGTATGCCGAGCTGTGATCGCGGTGAATCATCGAACAATAACGCCGCTGTCGATGGTCGACGCTCACAAACTGCATCACCGATCGACCGACCTTCATCTTCTGCCTCAAGTCGCCAAGAGATGGTAAAACTGTTCTTTACGAGAGAGGGGAGTGAGCCGAGAGGAAACCATGGGGTCTCATACCATTGAGCTCGCTGAGCTACCATGATCGCTAAAGTAGGAGAGAGTGGTCCAAGTATGGCCTCGATGGGATGATCTTTACTCTGCCATTGATCGATCGCTTGAACGGCGAAATGAGCTTCTCCTTGAGTATCTGCATACAACACCTCTATCCCATCAAGAGCTTGAATCGCGCCTTCAATAGATCGCTTGATATATTCTCCCCATCGCTGATTCTCTCCGCTTAAGGGGAGAAGAACCCCAATGCGCAGAGTCTTTTTAGATAATGGAGGAGATGTACGGTCTACTTGGAGCCTTCGATCGCTCATGGGCTTATCCTTGATGAGCGTTTTAATGATTCTTTGAGTAGGCGCGGTGTGAAGTTTGATAAAATAGTTTTTGGTTTCTTCTCGAGCTTCTTTGGCTTCTCGAGTCTCTTTGGTTTCTCGACTCTCTTTGGTTTCTCGAGTCTCTTTGGTTTCTCCAATCTCTCTGACGGTTGTTGAGCGAGACGAGAGAGGGAAGGGGGTCGATTGAGAAACCAGTGGAGGACCCGAGGAGCAGGCTTGGATTAGCAGAGAGAAGAGCGATACGCTCAATAAGAGGCAATGTGTATTTCTCAAGGTAACTTTCACGTATATTTTATAAGGTAACCCTCACTCTAAAAGGGGAATCTTAGGTGAAATCGAGGTGATCATCAGGTGAGTTTTATCTCATTTCTAGACTTGAAGTCTGATAAAAAATGTTTACTTCTCTGTTGATCCTTGTTTCCAAGCCAACGGTAGAGTAAACCATAACGTCTATTTAGACCACCATTGGCCGATCTCAGTCTTTAAGGAGAACCGATATGTCAAATGCACCCCAACCCGCCGCCGAAAAGCTCGGTGTTCTACTCCCAGGTATGGGAGCGGTCGGAAGTACCGTTATTGCAGGCGTACTCGCCATTCGTGCTGGTTTAGGGCAGCCTATCGGCTCGCTAACACAGATGGGCCGTATTCGCCTAGGCAAGCGCACCGAGAAGAGGAATCCTCTCATTCAAGAGTTGGTGCCGCTCACCGCTCTCGATGGCCTAGTATTTGGAGGATGGGATATATTCGGTGGTGATATGTATGACGCTTGCACCACCGCTGAGGTCATTGATCGCTCACTGCTCGACCAAATCAAAGACGAGTTACAGACGATTAAACCTTTCCCAGGAGCGTTTGATTCTAACTTTGTCAAACGACTGAACGGGACCCACATGAAGACGGGGACCCGAAGAGAGATGGCAGAAGCAGTCCGCGCTGATATTAGAGCTTTCAAGGCGGATAATGGACTTCAGCGAGCGGTCATGGTTAACTGTTGCAGCACTGAGGTCTACATTGAGTCGAGCGATGTCCATATGACAATTGAGTCTTTTGAGGCAGGTCTCGATGCTGATGACCAGCGTATAAGTCCAGCGATGATTTATGCATATGCAGCGATTCAAGAGGGCGTTCCCTACGCGAACGGGACACCAAGCCTCGCCGCTGATATTCCTGCTCTTGAAGCGCTCGCTCATGAGCGGTCTGTCCCTACGGGAGGTAAAGACTTCAAGACAGGGCAAACCCTCATGAAGACTGTATTAGCGCCGATGTTCAAGGCGAGGATGCTAGGGGTTAAAGGGTGGTTCAGCACTAACATCCTCGGTAACCGAGATGGTGAAGTCCTCGATGAGCCCGAAGCTTTCAAGAGCAAAGAGAAGACTAAACTCGGCGTCCTCGATAGTATCCTTCGACCAGAGCATCATCCTGAGCTTTATGGTGATCTGTACCACAAGGTGCGTATCAACTATTATCCTCCACGCGGAGACGCTAAAGAAGGATGGGATAACATCGATATCACGGGGTGGCTCGGTTATCCAATGCAGATTAAAGTCGACTTCCTCTGCCGAGACTCTATTCTCGCTGCGCCTATCGTACTCGATTTAGCGCTCTTCCTTGATTTCGCCTCTCGTTGCGGCAAAAAAGGCGTACAAGAGTGGTTGAGCTTTTATTGGAAGAGCCCGATTACAGCACCCACTGTTTATCCAGAACATGACCTCTTCGTACAGCTCTCGAAGCTCATGAATAATCTACGTCATATGGTAGGTGAAGAGCTCATCACACACTTAGGCGTTGAATATTACGAGGAGGGTTGACGAGGTCTCTCTTGCCCTTGACGACTGCTCATATATGTTGATGTTTGACTGACAGGAGTGACCATGAAAGTGACCGTAATCGGGAGCGGATATGTAGGGTTAGTAGTCGGCGCATGCCTAGCGGATGCCGGTAATCGAGTGCGCTGTGTCGATATCGATCCACATAAAGTGTCTACTCTCGCTCAGGGAGAGGTTCCATTCTTCGAGCCTGGGTTAGCTGATGTGGTGAAGCGTAACGTCAGAGCTGAGCGTCTCTCTTTTACCACCGAGACGGTCAAGGCTTGCCAAGAGGGTGAGGTGATTTTTATCGCTGTGGGTACACCCCAGGGCGATGATGGTTCCGCTGAACTCAAGTACGTTCACGCTGTCGCAGACCAAATCGGTGAGTCACTCTCCGATGAGTTAGCGGGCAAACAAATCGAAGGGATCAAAGTAATCCTCACTAAATCAACGGTACCTATCGGGACCAGCGATGAGGTCTCCCGTCGGATCGCGCTCAAAGCGCGACATCCCTTTGTGGTTTGCTCTAACCCAGAATTTCTTAAAGAGGGCGATGCGCTCAATGACTTCTTGAAGCCTGATCGTATCATCCTCGGTGTTCCGGAGACCGATGAAGGCACCACCGCTGAGAGAGTAATTCGTCGTTTATATGCTAGCTTTTATCGAAAGAGCGATCGACTACAGGTGATGAATGTTCGCTCTAGTGAGATGACTAAATACGCGGCGAACGCTCTATTAGCTACCAAGATTAGTTTTATGAATGAGCTGAGTCGACTCGCCGAAGTGGTGGGAGCTGATATCGAGCGAGTTCGTACGGGGATCGGCTCTGACCCCAGAATCGGATATTCATTCCTCTTCGCTGGCGCCGGTTATGGTGGTTCATGCTTCCCCAAAGATGTAAAGGCGCTGCGTCACCTCTCGGTGGTTGAGGGTCAGCCACTCGGTATATTAGAGGCCGTTGATCAAGCGAATCGTCGTCAGAAAAAGGTACTCTTTCAACGTGCTGTTACACATTATGAAGGGCTTGAGTCACTTCGGGGGAAACGGTTCGCGGTGTGGGGACTATCCTTTAAACCTCGCACTGACGATATGCGTGAAGCGCCTAGTATTGATCTCATTAAAGCGCTCACCACTGCAGGAGCGACAGTCCATGCCTATGATCCAGAAGCGATGGTGGTCGCTGAAGAGGTGTTTTCTACCGAAATCGCTAGCGGCCACCTACAGCTACTTGACCAACATATGAGCTGCGTTAAAGAGGCAGATGCTCTCTTTATTGTGACTGAATGGAGGCTCTTTCACCGACCAGACTTTCAAGCACTTAAATCACAACTGAAAGCGCCAGTGATCTTTGATGGTCGGAATCTATATGAACCTCGTGAACTCAAGGACCTAGGGTTTACTTATTATGCGATTGGGCGAGGAGACTCGGTCTCTTGGGGGACTTAAGCTGTCCTAGCTCTCTGTGATCTCAGCTCTCTGTAGACTGTGCTCTAACATGAGCGCGGACGAGCTCAAGATCTGCTTCGGTATCCACGCCTGGTGGATGAGCGTCGTGGAGGCAAACTACTCCAATCGATAAGCCCTCCTCAAGCCAAGTGAGCTGTTCTAGGTCTTCTTGGGTTGCTAGAGGAGTACGAGGTCGATCAATGATGTCGAGAGCCTCTTCATGAAAGGCATAGACTCCGATATGCTGATGTGTTCCTACAGGGTGTCGTGTGAAATAAAGCGCTTCTCTCCATGCTTGTGTCACTTGATGAAATGGAGCAGCGCCGAGCGGTCGCTTCGAGTCACCAAGACAGACCTTCACTAAAGATCGATTATTTATAGCTAATGATGTCAGCTCCTCTCCCTCTGGGAGTGGGCAGGCTAAGGTCACGACTTTGACGCCCGCTCGTTGGAAGTGTGGAAGGGACTCAACTAGCGCTTCCAAGCTCTCTAAGGGGATGAGTGGTTCGTCTCCCTGTAGATTGATGATCCATGAGCTTTGCTCGACCTTTGATTCAGGAGAACGAAGGAGGAGTGTTTCATGGGCTCTGAGGACTCGCTGACTACCTGAGTGGCAAGGCTCATTAACGATAAGTCTACGGACCGCCACACTGTCACATTTTGTCTTTAGAGAGGCGCTGAGAACGGACTCATCATCGCTGACGATCACCAAGCGATCAGTGGGGAGGAGGTTGAGTAAGCGCTCAGTGACTCGCGCAATCATCGGTTGACCTTCAATATCGAGGAGCGCTTTATGAGGTAAACGGCGTGATTGAAGTCGAGCGGGCACAAAAGTAAGAGGGAACTGAGGCTTAGAGAGACCTAAGCGACGTCGGATCTTCATATATTCATCGCTCCAATCTTCGCCTTCAAGGTCTCTAAAGTTAAGTCGAGAGTGATGTATCGCTGGGAGAGGTTGGGAGAGCGACTTATGACTGTCGTATGGAGTCTGCCAAGCGACCTCAAAGATCTCATAGGTCGGCGGGAGGTGAGGTCGGGGAGCGACCTCGATGATCCTAATAAGTTTCAGTTGAGGGATCGTGGAGATGGCGGCTAGAGCTCGCTGGTGACTCTTTCCGTCCATTAAAATCACTCCTCGACTCTCAGCGCGTGGACTTAAGCAACGAGCGATGGCTCTGAAGTAGTCTTCGACTCCCCCTTTGAGCTCAAATCGACCTCGAGCTCGCTGCTCATCTTTAGGTAAGACTCCTGCGCCAAGAGGCATAAAGGGCGGAGCGCCACAGATGAGGTCGTACTCAGGATAGATTTCAAGCGCTCTTTGAATCACTGATGGGTCACGTAGGTCTCCACATAAGGGGGTAAATCGCTCTTCTAAACGGTTAAGTCGTCTGTTCTTTAAAGAGAGAAGATAAGACTCGGAGAGAGACTCGATCCCCACATATGTAGCCTGTGAAGCGAACGCGCTGTGGATAAGAGTCACTGTTCCTTTACCGGCACCTAGCTCTAAGACTCGAGGAGGCTTCTCCTCTCTCCACAACGCTGAGAGCCTCCAAGCGAGGAGCTGGTCATCACTCGTGGCTCGATGTCCTTTTGCTCTCTGAATGATCCATCGGCCAGCACATAGCGCGTCAAGGCGTTCATCCCTCTCGAGCTCTAACCCTAAAGATTCGAGCTTGAGACTCGCTTGACTGAAATGATAAGTAGACTTCAAAAGACTGACCCCTCTATACAAAACTCTCCTTTCTTTATAAGCCTGCCTGTGTTTATCACAAGCGATTGTGTATTCTCCTAGACTCTTGATACTTTTCCTCTCCTGAGCGCGATTATGACCAAGACAATCACTAAGACTCTACCTAAAAATCTAAGCGACATCAGCGAAGAGACGATATTCGCTGAACTCTTATTAAGGTGTGAAGCGAGATTACAAGGAGCAGAAGAGTCTGTCTCTAGGCTAGGAGAACATCTTGGCGCGATCGCTGACTATCTTCAGATTCCTGACTCATTATTATCTGATCATGCGGCGAAACACTCTCGGTTGGGAGAGGGCCTAAATCGATATTTGAGAACTAGAGACCATCTGAAACATGCTCGTTATTTAGAGTGTGTGGAAGGCCAAGAGGCTAAAGCGTTAGGGTTATATCTCACCTATATTGGAAGTCAGCCAGAGGACCACATCGCGAGACTTCATGCTGCTCGATTAATGATCAATCGAGGAGAACTCGCAGCAGCAGAAGCCCTCTATCATTCCGGCGTAAAACGTGGAGATAGTCCATACTTACAGGCGATATATGCTGAACTCTTGATGACGCAAAGTCGTTTTGGCGATGGGTATTCAGTCGCCGCTAAAGCGAGGTCAGAAGGAGGAGATGATCCCGAAATATTGATCACTTACGCGCTAGCCTGCTCCTGGACCGGACGAGAAGATGAGGGGAGAGCTTGCTTAAAGACTGCTCTCTCGCTCGACCCCTCTCACCTACTCGCTCAAGCGAGGCTTTTAGAGACTGAGGAGCCGTGGTCTAGTCCTCAGCGGAGACTAGAGGACGCTCAAGCGATCTATCAGGAGCGACCTCATCCACTTCTCCGCCACGCGCTGATCACTAGCCTGATCCGAGCTCATCATTATCAAGAAGCGCGAGATGAGTCTGAAGCCTTCGCTTTAGAGTCTCCAAAAAACTTTAATGTTAAGCTCTCACTCGCGGCGACCGCTCTCTATCTGTTTGACTTTGATGTCGCTCAAACACGATGTGAAGCGCTCCTCAGTGAGCGTCCTCAGTCAGCGAGCGCTCTCGCTTTATATTTGATGACGATGGCGATGAGCGGAGGTGATTTAGAGTCCTCTAGAGAGGGCTTTGATCGGCTCCTAAAGTTAAGTGGTGAGTCGGTTAAAGTCACTCGCTGGTGTACTCACCTATTGGAGCTATTCGGTGCAGATGATGACGCCCTCAAGCTGAGGTTTGAGAGGGCGAAGTTGCATCAAGACCATCGAGGTTTACAGTTAGAACTGGCTAAAAGCCTCATCAAGATTGAAGCTTTGGATGAAGCGGCCTCAGTACTCGATGTGTTTCTCACCGATGAGCAGCCGACGCTCGAGGCACGAATCATACGTTGTCACCTCGCCCTCCATGAGGGAGAGGAAGAGCCTATCTTGGAGAGCTTATCTTTATATCCTGATCATCTTGAGATTAACGAGCTCAGGTTAAGACAGTTAATCTCACAGGGTCAATATGAGAGGGCCGCAGAGCTCGCTCGGCAGCTCTCCGAGCAACATCCTTCCGATTCAACGATGATAGAATATCTCATCAACATGCTTTGGCAGACTGAGGAAGAAGTCGAGTTGACTCTGATCTTGGAATATAACCGGATCTCACCGGTGGCGAGACAGCCCTCACTGCTTATACTCTTTGGGTACTTATTCTTGAGATTAGATCGTTATGATCTCGCTCAAGAGATCTGTGATGAAGTTTTTGAGCGTGGACAGCTTCATCGATTTGGAACTCAACGTCTCCTCTTTGCGTGCGAGACAGCGCATTACCTTAAGCATAAAGAAGCTCTAGAGAGGTGGACAGAGATCGCGATGACACTTTATCCTGATGAGCCTCAGCTTCAATTTTATCGAGCGGTGAGCACTTGGTATAACGCTGATTATGAGGATGCGCTCGCGATCAGCTTAGAGAGTTTATCATCTTATGAGGAGCAGAAAGAAGAGATCCCTGCAGAGCAGCTCCTCGTTACCTCGATTTGGGCATGTGAGCTAAGAGATGAAGAGTCCGCGTCATCATTATTAAATCTCCTCGAAGATCATCCCGATCAGATGACTCAAGAGGTTGAGGCTCTTCGGGTGAGAGTTGGTTTGATATCTCGACTCAGAGAACGATTTCAAGAGGGTCAACGACAAGCGGCACAGTGGTTACTCGAAGACGAAGATCAGCAACGACTCGATTTTGTGATTGAGTGGTGTTTAGAGCCGGTCAAGTTTACAGAGATGATGGTGGTCAATGAGCAGCGAGATGACCAAGCTGTGCCCGAGGTCTCTGATTTCGAACGTTTAGTGTTGGCTCGTCAGTTATCGATTGAAGGCGTCGCAGAGAATGAAAAGAATGATCTCTTATGGCGGAAGTTAAGTATTTGCCAACAAGCTCTAGGAGAGCTGGAAGCGGCCATATATGCCATTGAGCAGGTGGTTAGATTAGAAGAAGTGAATGCTAACGACTATCTAGGGATGAGTCAGATGTATGAGCTCGCGGAGAGGCCGTTATTAGCGATTAACGCTCTACAGAGCGCTCTAGAGACCGCCCCTCCTCATGAGGAGATGACCTTCAAAGCGGAGCTCGCTTGTTTGAGATTACGCTTGGGTGATGTGGAGAGTAGTCGTTCTCTATTTGAGGCGCTCATTTTAAAGGCCGAGGATGAAGAGACTGACGATGAGAGTAAAGCCCTGCATCCTCAACGGTTCTCCAGGCAAGACCTCTTATATTTGTGGCTCACTCAGGCGTTTACACATATGACTCCCGGTGAGGCGATGTTGATCGTTGAAGAGCAGAGAGCGCGTTATGAGTATTCTTTCTTAGATGGTTTTTTAGGCGCAGGTTATGCCTCATTAGGTAGATATGGAGAGGCTCTGTCTCTGCTAGAAGCGATCTATAATGAAGCGGAGAGCTTTGGGGGGGATTACGCTGCTTGCTTGTGGTCGCTAGGACAGAGAGATCGAGCGATTTACGTCTTACATGAATGTGCAGAGCGTCACCCTCAAGAGACTGAGTATTTGGTTCAGTTAGTCTCTTATTTGGTCTCCGAGAAGCGTCCTTTAGAGGCCTATGATTACCTGATTAAGCTCATTATGATCGCGCCTCATCATGAAGAGCGAGCGTCTCTCGAAGAGCGAGTCGATGAGCAGCTTGAGCGACATTAAGAGGCATCGCAAATCTGATCAGCCCTTCGCCTCTAGGCAGGCATCAACGCTCACTCAATATACCCTTTGGGGCGCGATCTTCTTGGTGATTAGCAGCACGCTTCTCTCTGCGATCGCGCTCACCTCACTCATCATTAATCGATTTCGTGAGTCAGAGCTTAGAGGGGTCGCTCATGCGCTTCATAGTGTGAGGGCAGATGCTCGATGGCAGATAGATTCAACTCAGCGAGCGTTCATTGAGTGGAGACAACGAGGGGCAGATGTCATTGAGCGTGGTCAATATTTATCCCCGGCTCACCCGCTAGGTCATTCATTGAGCTCTCCTCCTCTCCTAGAGAGTTTCGCTGAGAACAACACACCTACAGTGATTATTAACCCCTTGAGGAGAGAGTTTAGACTCTCGAGTCTCTTATTGGGTCCTCAATACTTTGAGCTCAGCTTTCCACTCGATGATCAGACACTCTCCATTATTGATCACCATCCCCCACGTCAAATATTGAGGGTGAGATATCCAAGTTTCTTCACTGAGCTTGGGCATGTATTAAGGAGGCAAGGATGGATCCTCTTCACCCAAAGTGTCATACTCACCCTCTTCGCGCTCTATATGATCAACAGAGCCCTCATTCTTCCAATCAAACGTTTGACCGATCAAGCGAGAGCTCTTCCCAGGGATCAGGAGGTATCACTCGATAAGGTGGCGATAGAGGGAGAGGAGACTCAATGGTTAAAGAGCGCGCCAGCGGAGCTGATGAGTCTCCAAGAGACCTTCACTGCGGTGAGGAGTGAGCTAAGAGCTGACCGTCGAGCGCTCGCCGCTGCTTATCAACGACTCGCTCAGCAGGAGCGTCATGTGACCTCCGAATACTTAGGAGCGAAGGTGATGCATGAGATGGGTAACCCTCTCGCTTCGGTCATGGGGCTCATCGATTATGTTCGATGTGAAGAGGATGCGGCAGTGAGAGATGAGCTGCTAGGTCTAGCCTACAGAGAGCTCTTACGTATGCGAGAGATTTCAAGAGGCTTATTGCGAACCAGCAGCGTGGTTCAAGAGCGATGGCGATTAGAAGATTTGATCGACTGGTTGACCTTAATGCTGAGACATCATGATCGCTACGTAGCCCTCGAGTTAATCGTTACTGGTTCAGTAGAGAGAGAGCTCGTTTTTCCCTCTGATATTATCCAACTCGCTGTGTTGAATGTGGTTTTAAACGGAGCGCGGGCTCAAGGTGGTCAAGGTCATATCTGGTTACACATCGATCAAGAACGACTTCAAGAGCGAGAGATGATGGTGCTTTACATCACTGATCAAGGTAAGGGGGTCAGAGAAGAGTTTATCAATGACCTCTTTGTACCATGGGTCAGCGATGTTGATGAAGGGATCGGTTTGGGGCTGGCGATCACTCGTTCTTCTTTAGGGCAACATGAAGGCGTGATAGAGTACTTAGCCCCTTCTAGCGAGTCAGGAGAGCGTCTCAGGCCCTTTTATGAAGCCGGGGAGTCGACCCTCTCTTTTGAGGGCGCTTGCTTCGTGATCCGTTTCCCGGCCTCATCGCTTACTTAGATTTAGTCCTCCCGTGAAGGCATAGCTGACAAAGTCATCATAAGCCATCACCATGATACTGAAGGGAGAGCTTCCTTCTAGTTTATGGCCTCCATCGGTTAACTCTACATGAATGTATTGTTGTGAAACACCTGGGATTGGCAGCGCGCCGCTGAGGTCTAGGTCTTGACCATCGAGACTGATTTGAGCGCCTTCAGCGAAAGTGATAGTCACAAAGTCATTGAAATAGGTCCCGGGGGTGAGGAAGGCATAATCACGACGCGCTTGTCTTGCAGGGGGGACAAGAAATATCGAAGGATCGCCGAGATGACTGCCAAAGCCTGAGCCCGAGGCGACTGATTCTTGACCGCTAATGATACCCATCACTGTGATACCTTGATCCGCAGAGAGGCCGACAGCTTGCTTGGTAGAAAACTCACAGAAGCCTCTCGCTCCCAAGATAATGGTCTGTCCATCACTGTCGAGGAGCTGGCCACAGTCGGGTACACCCGCTGCGCCGGGCCCGGCACCTTGGATATCACTGAAAGGGACGCTTAGTCGGAGACGGGCCCCTTCTGACTGAGAGAGGATCTTCCAGTAGACTCGCTCAAAGATAGCATTATTACCACGCTCTTTGGGGGGAACGAGGAGGAAGTCATTTCCCCATGTCTCCGTAGGGAATAGCTGCTCCTCTAAATGATCGCAGGCTCGTAGGTTGCTTGGATAAAATGAGCACTCATGACCACTGAAAACTGCGATCGGTTCATTTGATTCGAAAAAGGCACCGGTTAAGTCAGGTTGTGGGACAGTTTCGAAACCAAAGCTCTCTCGTGAACTGAGACGCAAGAGGAGGGTTTCTTGTCGATCCAAATTCACCACGTAGGCCCCTCGCTCAGTGCGTATACGTCCTTGAGTCTCTGCTTCGATGAGGTCATTCGCAGGTAAGGTGAAGCGGAGCTCTGTTTGGTCTTTAGTAGCGATGACTACCGCGTTTGCAGGAAAGTTATAGCTCCCCGAGAAGTCAGCGCCTCTGAGCGTTGGTACCCCGATAAATCGGTAGTTCTGTCCTAGGGTAGCGGTTGGAATTAATAGGCTAGCGTCATTACTGAAGCTAAAGTTACAGCAATAGGGAGAGAACTGATAAGCACCAACCGGTAGGTCACTGATCACTCGATGAGCGATCAACTTCACTAATGAGCCCTCTTGAGGCCAACGAGCCGCTGGTAAGAGGAAGGTCCCCGTCCCTCCCGGTGGGATCTGTAGTTGATCAGCTCTCATCAGAGAGGTCTCGACAATCTGATCTTGAGCATCTTTGATCTCTGAACGGATGGTCTGATCGCTATACATAGGGGGGAGACCATCGAGCATAGGGACAGAGATGATCTGTTCACCAATCAGCGGGCTTGGCTCACCGTTTGGTCCGAGGAGTTGAATCGTTGCCGAATCGGTTGGGCTAGGATTGGTAAGGACTACCGCGGTGGGACTGTGCTCTTCATAGTTGACAGCATTGGGCATCTCCAGGGTGAGATACTCACAGCCAAGATAGCTCTTCTCGGCAGCAGCCTGAGCGCACGCTAGTGATTGACACATCCCTTGGGCGCAGGCGCCTTGGCACTCTCCACCAGCGACCCAATTGCCACCGCTACAGATCGCGAGTGATGTGGGAGAGAGGCAACGGGTTTGGCCTTCAAGGCAGGCGAGCGGTAAACATTGACCGAGGGCGCACACTTCTTCTGCTCCACAGCTATCAAGCGTCCATTCAAGATCTAAAGTGCATCGTTGGATGGCTGTACTGCTTTCTTCAAGGCATCGTGTCTCTCCGATGGAGCACTCGGCACTCGGGAGCTCAGCACATAATAGACCACAGGTCATCTCCACAGAATCGGCCGCTTCCTCAGCGCTCGCGCAGCAACCATTGACACAGCCATCAAAGCTCGCGGAGCGTCCATCTGCGCAGAGGCAGTCAAGCGGAGGACAGGCGCCCTCTTCACAAGAGATACATTGGGCAGTCATCTCACCCGCAGAGACGATCTCCTCTCCAGAGACCTGAGCGCCGCCCATTCCTCCAGTTGTTCCCGAGACTTCTCCTCCCGTCATCATTCCACCAGAGGTCGTCTCACCACCGCTAGACTCTCCGGCGATCAGAGGAGCGGGTTGCAAACCAGGGGTCTCATCATCGCAACCGATGTTTAAACCGATTGAGGCGACTGAGATCAAGGCGCTGAGAGAGACCATTATGGAGCGATAGCCGCTCTCTTTTGTTGGGTAACCTTGATTGACATTATCACTCATAGAGCTCTCTTTTTCCTGTTAACGTAGCGATGTGCTAATCTTGATCGTCGCTTTAAGAATAGAGATCTTGATTAAACAAAGCAGAATTTTCTTTGACACCCCAACTTTTCTAGCCGACAAAAGATCGTTGAAGCAATACTTTAAGCGATCTATACATGATCTAAAGTTAAAAGTAGCGGGGGAAGAGATATGAATAATGTAGAACTTGATGGGCTTTTGAACGATGAGGTGATCATCGTCATCGGTGCAGGGACCATGGGACATGGGATCGCTGGGCAGGCTGCTCGTTGTGGCGCGACAGTAAGGATTTTTGACGCGAACGCCGAGTCTCTCACTCGAGGCGAGGCGCAGATCAACTCGATCTATCAGAAAGCGATCGTTAAAAATAAAATGAGCGAGTTAGAGGTGAGCGAGTCACTCTCTCGTATCACTTATATCGCGCCGACTCATCCTGAAGCTCTTACTCGTTCTTGTGTTGATGCTACCATTGTGATCGAAGCTGCCCCCGAGCGTCTTGAGCTCAAGCAATCTATCTTTAAAGAGGTCGAGGCGGTGGTCTCTAAACATACCTTATTGGCGAGCAATACTAGCTCTCTTTCTATCGATAAGATCGCCATGGTTCTCGACCACCCTGAGCGCTTTATAGGGATGCACTTTTTTAATCCTGTCGCGGTGATGCCTCTCCTAGAGATTGTTCGCGGTTCGCTCACTTCGGAGGCGGTCATCGATCGCACCAGAGCCATCGGAGAAGCGCTTCTCAAGACTCCTATTGTCGTCAAAGATGCTCCTGGTTTCGCTACCAGTAGATTAGGGATCGCCCTCGGGAATGAGGCGATGAGGATCTTTGAAGAGGGGGTTGCCTCTGCAGAAGATATCGATCGAGCTATGGTGTTGGGCTATCGTCACCCCATCGGTCCTTTAGCGCTCACCGATCTGGTTGGATTAGACGTTCGACTCGCGATCAGCGAGTATTTATATAGTGAGTTAGGCACCGATACGTTTAAACCGCCTCAGGTTCTCAAAGACAAGGTCGCGAGTGGTCAGCTCGGTAAAAAGAGTGGCTCTGGCTTTTATGAGTACTGAGCGTTCAGAGGGTACTCATGTCGATGAGGAACCTCAGCGCTTACTTGATCCTCAGAGCTCAGATGTACCTATGCATTCTCTTTTTGCCCCGACTGAAGAGTTTCGAGCGATCGATCTGCTAGAGGGAGAAGAGCTCAAGGACCTTCAAGTTGATGACGAGAGTTTAACTCCACCTCCTTCTCCACCTCCTTCTCCTCACTCATCTCTCCCTCACTCATCTCTCCCTCACTCATCTCTCCCTCACTCATCTCTCCCTCACTTACCATGTGATCTAGATACCTATACCTTAACTCAGCTTTATGCTGAGGGAGGGACCGCTCGAGTGTATAGAGCTTTTGAGGCACATTCCAAACAGCCGATCGCCATCAAATTACTCCGTCGTCGCTTTCATAATGACTCGACGATCAGCAAGAACTTTCGACGACATGGTAACGCTCTAGAGCATTTAGACCTCCCGTTTTTTTCTAAGGTGATCAGTTCTGGTGACTCTGTGTGGGGACCTTGGTGGGCGATGGAGTGGCTAGAGGGAGAAACTCTACGAACGCTGCTAACCCGAGGTACACATTGGGATGGGAAGAGGCTTTTAGCGCTTATAAGTCAGCTATGCGAAGCGATTTTAGCTCTCCATCAACAAGGGATGATTCATGGAGACATCAAACCTGACAACATCATTTATCATAAGAACAAGAGGACAGGGGTTGAGACTCTCACCCTGATCGATCTCGCTCTCCCTCTAACGCTCCATTTTGCTGATGACGTAGAAGCGTTTATATCGGATATAAACAATACTCCTCAGAGTCAAAAAGAGTCATTAATAGACGCCCAAAGAGCTCGCATGAACAGTGAGTTAATGGTGTTTGGGCAGCCTGTCTATCTAGCTCCAGAATGCTTGAGGGGAGAGCCTGCTGATTCAAGATCAGACCTCTATAGCCTTGGGGTAGTATTATTTGAGTTAACCACAAGGACGCTACCCTTTGGCACAAAAGTCCCCGAGGTGATCTTTGATGTTTTACAGAGAGAAGCACCTCGGCCTGCGGTGAGGCAAAGCCCGTGGCCTTATCCTCCAGCATTGGATGCCATGATCAGTAATCTACTCTCCAAGCGGCCTGAGGATCGTATCAGCTCGATTAGTGAAGTGATCACTCTCCTTAAGCAGATGAGACGATCATTGAAGGACAACGTTGACCAGAGTGCTACCCATGAGTACACGGCTGATTATATGACCGAGGTTCGGGTTAGCTCAACACAACTAGATTCGATCAAGGAACGAAGTGGGACTGACCCCTCACTGATCGCTTCTTCAGTTGATCTAGTCTCTATGGATATAACTTCCTCAAGGCAGACTGAAGGCGATTCTCACCGAATCATCGAGAGTAGGCCTAGAGAGAGAATGATGACTGGAGTGACCCCTGTATTGAGATCAAGAGTGAGAGAGCTATTCATGTGGTTAACTCTTGGGGCCTCCGTTGCTTATGTTATATCGCTTGTGATCTAGCTCATTATATCTATCTTGGTTACTTGAGCTGATGTTGAGCGACATAAAGCTCAAAGCAAGCCCACTCTCGTGGATGATGTCTTTCCTGAATGGCGGTTCGTCTTAGATGAGTCAATGTACCCATCATACCGATCAACAGAGACCCTTCGCTTAGTCGCTGTAGGGCTCGAGCGAATAGGGGGCTAAAGGATTGACCTCTCCAGCGGCAGTGAATAACTCCCCCGTAAACGCTTGTCAGTAATGTTTGAATCGACTTTTGAGGGACTAGATAAGGACTTAAGTTCTTGCTGAGGATACAGCAACTTGCGTTCACATAAACGAGCGAGCGAACCATCTCACTCATACTGAGCTCGGAAGAGCCATGGTCATCGGTGAAAGAGACCGTTCCTTTATCGCTAAACTCAGCGTTCAAGGTGACGACGGTCATCCTCTTTTGACCTGAGCCACGCTCTAGGTGATGATGACTCTCTTCAAGCCATGACTCAGGAGTGTATATGGTTAATTGTGACTGACTTTGAGCGGCTTGATACTCTAGTGTCTCTATGAGCGGGCTATACTCTAAAGGGTCAATATGGCAAAATCGTAAGCCGTCACGAGGGCTGACAGATTGAGAATATACAGGGTCAGCAGTTGAGAGGGCGATGGCGAGCTCCAGTCTTTCTCCGAGATACTTCCCTTCTCGATCTATGAGAGCGGAGAAGGGGATCTGCATCAAGACATCGCTAGGGCTGATCACTAGCCGATGGAGATGAGAGAGGGCTGCGCTAAAGGGCTCAATCAAGAGTTGGTAGAGTCGTTGAGACGCTTCATTGAATAGGTATTGTGGTTCACTGGCGTCGATGAGGAAGGTGAGCAGCTCTTGAACCTCTCGCTCTAGCTCAGCTCGTCGTATGGGCGCTTGGTGGGTCAGCACTGATTGATCACGAGTGATTAGGCAGGCTACAAACCAATCTTCAAAGAGGTAATATTCAAGTTTTGCTTCTTGAGGATTAAGCGCTCGTTGAGGCCAAGAAGGAGTGTCTTTGCGAGTGATGAGTTGATCATAGATTTTATACGATTGAGCAGGAACCTCTTCGCGATTGATCCATTGCATCTCAAATCGCTTGCAATGTTCATCCTTAATGAGGATCGAGAGCTCACGTTTAGGGGATACAAAATAATAGGGGTGGTCATTCTCTTTTAAGATTTTAATCAGCCATCGAGCTGCAGATTGGCACTCCGCGAGATTTAGCAGGGACTTCACTTGACCCTCAAGCTCTTCGGTTGAGATCTTAGGGAGTAATAAGGAGAACTGACATAGGTGACTTCGTAAAGCGCTACTAGAGAAGCTCTCATAGGTCCTCTTTAAGAGAGACTCAAGCTGTTCACCTAGAGAGGCTTTATCTTCAGGTGACATGGCATGATATTGAGGGAGGTTGACTTGTAAGAAGAGGAGGGTCGAATTCAACTGAAGCTGTCTTTGAACTTCACCTCCTCTAGCCCCTTCGACCTCTTTTAAGACGCGTTCGTATTGTGGGCGAAGCTTGGCGGGTTCATCTGATTGTAGGGTTAGCTCTCTCTTCCAAGCGCGTAAGAGGAAGAGATTACTGAGCGCGACGCCAGAGATATGATCGAGAGCTTGAGAAGACTCTAGTGATCGCTTCGCCCCATCACTCTCCCCGAGATGAGCGTAAGTGATTCCTAAGTAGATAGAGCATTCGAGGTATAACTCATAAGGTAGCTGATGACCTAAATTGGTGAGGAGAATAGATAGGAGATCTAGATCAGAGAGCGCCTCAGGATGATTGGTCAACCTGATCAGATCACAGCTACGCTTCACTCCGATGGTGATCAAGGTCAGTCGGTGATCATCATCGACCCCCTCTAGTACCCATCGCTCAAGGAACATCACATCTTCATATTTGAGAATCGGACAAGGGATGGCGCGATTGAGGGCGTTATAATAATCCTTAGAGGCCTCAGTGGTTTGGCCAAGTCGCTCTTTGATCATGCCCGAGAGTGACAGAGCGGTGGCGGAGAGAATCGGGTCACGATAGGTATCTATACGCGCTTTTGAAGCGACAGAGTTTAATACTGTATGAGCGTGAGCGTCATCTCCTTGAGCGATCAACCCTTCAGTGATCCGTACCTTTAACCACCCTTGAGTTTCTAAATCTTCGTTTCTGTGGGTAGAGAGCTCACGATGACGGTGATCAATCACTTGGAGATGGTATTGACTGAGAGAGATGACCTCCTGCCAATGATGAAGAGCGAGACGTTCAGCCTCTCTCTCATCAGCGAGTAATGAGGCAAAATCCCTGTGTAGCTTAATGGTGAGCGTCACTCGTCGCTCAAGAGGGAGGGTGGGTAAGTAGGCGAGCTTCTCAATATCGGGGAACCCCTCTAGTAAGACGAGCCCAATAACCCACTCAAAGGCGAAAGCGGGAGCGCAGTACACAGCCCATTCAAAAGCGAAGAGCAGCTCTTGATAAGCCTCATTGTAGACACCTTGATGGTAAAAGTTCATGAAGAGCTTAAGTGACTCTTCAACCTCAGGTGGGTATTTAGGGGTTTTGAGCTGAGAGCGGTAAATCTTTCTCATCCAGCTAGGTAAGGTGACCATGCTGATACTCTGTTTGGCGAGCGTATAACAGAGTAAGCCGGAATCAATAGGGCTAAGCTGGGCGATCGTTGTGGGTCGGATGTGAGCTTCGAGTAAGAATCGAGGGTCTCTCAGATTGAGAGGCGCTTCAAAATCACGTTCTAGCAGGTCGATGAGCTCTTGTCTCAAGCTATCTTCCATCTTGAGAGGGGAGTGATGGACGAGCAGAGAGAGCTGACGACTCACCTCGAGGCTTGCGGTGGTTGGCTCAGTGAGAGCACCAAACAGAGTAATCAAATGACGGAGAATCTGTATGTAGTCGGGAGCGTCATGTTGATTTAAGCAGGCCAAAAAGTAATTGAATTGGGCGGCGATTCTAGCATCTACCAAATGAGGATAATAGAGGTCATACTCTTCGATCACTAGCTTCAGTTGATGACGAGCCTCAGGACTTAAACCACGTCGGAGGAGGTCGATAGAGTCGGATACAATAGACTCTAGCTCTTGGAGAGATCGTCGCGCGCTCAAATGGAATACCTCTTTTTTTAGTTCAGGGGTCTACAGTGGATATGGGGTTACAGTGGATATGGGGTTACAGTGGATATGGGGTCTCAGAGAGAGCTAAGAGAGCGGGTCGAGAGACTTTTTTTGACTCTTTAACAGACGCTCGATATGGGCGTCTGTATTTTCTGCCAACTCATAAAACTTACACTCTCGCTGTATATCTCTTAGCTGCAATAAAACATCGATATTGTTAGGGTGAAGATCATTGAGAATAGAGATGTAGTGCCATGCGGTGTGCGTGTCACACATACGTCGTGACATGTCTGCTAGCATCAAGAGGTAGCTCGTGTCATCTCTCGTTTTTCCAAGCGCGTTCTTGACTTGGCTATAGGCATATTCAAGACCTCTCGTCTCGATAAGGAGGTCACTGTAATCTTGCCACATCTGAATATCATTGGGGACCAAGGTCGTGTAGCATTCAAAGAGTTCAATCAGCAGCTCAGTGTTGCGCTCACTCTCCTCATTCTCTGTGTGGGAGAGGTGATAAGAGATTTGATCCCGATAGACTAAAGCATAGCTTAGAGGACTAGGGATGGCGACCGGCAATAAAGCGAGTGATAGATGTGAGCGAAGAGGGGAGTCTCGACGCTGATTAGAGGGAACAAAGACGCTCCCTTCACCTAGGCTATGAGACTCCGACCAGATCATATCGTGTGGTTGATCTAGAGAGCTGTCATCATCTAGCAGAGGAGGAGGAACCTCACTCAGAAAGTCCGTCGCGGGGAGAGCAGGGACTTTTGATGACTGATCCTCGGGAAGTGAGAGTTCAAGAGATATCGGAGAGTGTAGGTCATCGCTGATCAAATCGGTGTTATCCTCGATGAGAACTTGACTCTCAGCGGCGCTTTGCTCCTCTTCTAAAGACTTATCCCAAGGAGAGGAGTCTACCTCTAAAGGTGGCTCTTCTTGGTCTAAATCGAAGCGTTGAGGTGAATATAACTCCCACTCATGATCGAGAACGGGCCCCAAATGATCATCTTCATTCTCATTGGGTGAAGCGATCAATAGAGGGTCATTAGGGCGCTCTTTTCGTGAGCTTCGTTGATATGAGGCATCGATTACTCTTGGCTCCCCAAATTGAGGAGTTTGTCGAGGCGAAGGAGCGGAGTGTTCATGCTGATGGAGTGGGCTGGGTGAGATCATTTGGCGTAATTTATCCATCAGACCCATACGGAGCTTCCTCTCATTAAATACTTGTGAACACAAAAGACGGTTGTATGATTTGCGACCATAACAGTTTTGGGTGTATTTCCTATGGCTAGGCAAGATCTTTTATTATTTTTTTACAACCTATTTGATGATGACTGATGACAAAAAATCAAGAAAAGAGGGCTGAATCTTGACTTGGACAAATCTTCCACTGAGTGAAGCGCTCTATATGTGCTTTGACCTAGAGACTACAGGAGTCAATGTCGCTGAAGATCGGATCGTACAGCTCGCGGTCTCATATTTTCATCAAGGGCGTGTCGTTCAACAGCATACTCAGCTAATCAACCCAGAGATGCCAATCCCAGAAGGGGCGAGCGCAGTTCATGGGGTCTATGATAATGATGTTGTACATCAACCTACATTTAATGAATTTATCTCAAAATTGAAGCCTCATTTGAGAGGTGAGGTCCTCTCAGGCTACCCTCCTCCTATTCTAGTGGGTTATAATATCATTAGTTATGATGTCCCTCTATTTAAGCATGAACTTGCGCGAATCGGAGAGGATGAGACGCTCATTGACTTACCAATGATTGATCTGATTTATTTCGCTCGCTGGCATCTGAGACAACATAGATCACTTAAACTCACCGAGCTTTGTAAGCATTTTAATGTGCCGCTCGATAACGCACATAACGCTTTATTTGATGCTAAAGCCTGTGGGATGCTCTTGCCATTGTTCTACCGATCAGGATACCTCGCGGATACGCTCGGAGAGGTGATGAGAGAGCAAGCTAAGTTCAGAAAACAGCTAGGCGAAGAATATGAGAATTACCGCCGTTGGCTCTATCATGATCGGTTTACTAGTGAGTTAACTATCGGCCAAGGGAAGCACATCGGGACGCCTCTTCACAAGGCAGATAAGGGGTTCTTGAGTTACTGCCTCAACAACTTCGAGGGGATTCCTGAGCTCGTGCAAGAGGCTTTTAGAGACCATATTTGAGAGGTCGTTCTCTTTTAAAGTGGACTATTTGTTTTTGGGGCGCACTTGCTTGAGGCTCTTTCTTCTTCTCTTTCTCTTTTTAATAGGTCTTAAAATCATATCATCAGTGAGTGAGTGATCGAGTGATTGATCTCTAGTTCTATAATATGATTGTGATGGAACATGTCTATCAGCCTCATGTCTCGGGGCAGAGCTTGAATCTGAGGGTTGAGGGTTGAGAGATGGATTATTCTCAGAGATAAACTCTTGTATTTCAAGTGAAGGAGCCTCGCTCTCCGCTAGTGATGGACTCTCCTCTACTAGAGGCGATGAGGACTCAGAAGATGAGGACTCAGAAAGACCATCAATGGGGTGACCTAATGTAGAGTTAGTTCGCTTGTAGAACTGATATTCGGTGACAAAGTGGTCTACTCTGTTGAGCTGAAACCACCAAGCGTCTAACTCCATAGGAGAGAATGAGCTAAACTCTTCATGGTGAGTGACAAGATCATAAAACGCTTCTTGATCCTTAATCATATTCTCATGAACCTCGACGAGAGAGTCTAGAGAAGCGAGCCATGAACCAAATAGCATAGATCTCGATGAAGGAGAATATTGCTGCCATTGGTTGATGTGGGCATAGCCGATCTTTTCCCATTTTGACATTGACCTCAGAGGAGGGCGACGCCAAGTATTTAATGGACGAGCTTCAAGCTCCTCAGAGTCTTTGGAGCTCATGTGGTCGGCGCTATTATTCTCTCGATGACCCTCTTTGTTATCCTCTATACTAGACTGAGTGGAGGCTGAGCTCTTCTTTTGGGCTCGACGGGCTCTCTCAGCCTTCTTACGACGTCTCCTCTTCAGTCTCTCTCGTTCTTCATCTCGGATTTTGATTCGCTGTATTCCCTGTGGAGGTAGCCCTGAAGAGCCAGAGAAAGAGGCGCTCTCTTTAGGGTAGGCGGTATGATCACTAGTGTCATATTGATCTCCTTCAGAGAAGTTTTGTCCGATCTCACGATCCGCAAAACGGGTTTGAATCGACTCTAACTCTTCTCTTTGAAGCTCTTCCTGACCATCTTTGAGGAGTCGGTCTGCATATCCGAGTAGCTGAGGGTCTATCTCCTCTTCAATAGAATCTGAAGGAGGTTGGTCTGATCCACGCTCAAAATACTCAATTTCATCAAGCTCTAAATAGTCATCGTCATGATCTAGATGGGAGAGGAAAGAGAGACTCTCTTCGTCTTCAAACTCATTTAATATCCCCTCAGAGGACTCTCTCTCTAGTGTCTCATCTGCTTGATCTTCTGTGGCGATTCTCTCTTGATGACTCTGGTTAGACTGTGGGGGGACATCTAGTAGACGATCAATCCATCTCTCTAGTCTCTTGACGAGCTCACTCCTTGTGATCCATCTCATCGCTGATAAGAACCAGGATGCTTGGGGTGGAGGCTGAGACATGTGATCATTCTCGATGAGTAAGGAATATATTGTTAAGTGATGTAATGACCGCTGAGGTGAGAGGATTCAGAGATCATTTTTTTCTTATTTAGCAGAGCTCTTTTGTTGAACGTAGTCTCGTTTATGAAGCCACTGCACAGACGTCGAAGGCCGGAGACAAATACTCAATTCCCAAGAGATCGATGAAGGTATATCGACGGCATTGTACCTAGCAAACCACATCATCAAGAATCGAGCAGCGACCTCTTTACAATAGACCTCACTCAGCGATGGTTGTCCATGATAACCAAAGGGAGCAAAGGAGTAGAGGGGGAGTTGGTTCTCTAGGTTTCCGGACCAACGTTGAGGCCAAAATCGCTCTGCTTTAGGAAAGCTCTCACTGTTGTGATGTGAACCCCAAGGGCTTAGCCAGATGAGGTCATCTACTGTAGTAGTGGGTCCTCTCTCCTCATCTTGCTGTGCACTTCCTAGGGGTAATACACCACTAGAGACTCTATATTGAGACAACCAATTGGGAGGATAAAGCCTCAAAGCCTCAAGTACGATGGCGTTGTGTAAAGGGATCGTTTTCCACGCTGACTCATTATGGGGAGTTATCGGAGGAGGAGTCCCTTCATCCAAAGTAGAGATGCTCGTGATTAATTTGACGACATTATTTGTCTCTCGTGACAGCTCCTCTAAAAAGTCAGATTGAGACTCCATCGTGATGTTGGTTATGGCGCCAAAGAGTATCTTGGGGAGGCTTGTGTAAGCCATCATCAAGAAACAGATCGCTTCGCTCATGACCTGATCTTCTTTGAGTGACCGACCATCTATTCCTTTGGTATGTACCCAACGAGTGAGCAGGTCATCCTTCTTGTCTCCTCCTCCGATCTGATCCCTGATGATAGGGCGAATCGTTGCCTCTAATGATTTGAGACTTTGAGAAGCTTGTTTGACATCGGGATTTTGGAGCAGGCCAAAGCGAGTTCGAGCACCTGTATAAGCGACGCGAGCATAGGCAGTATCTATCCCCTCTAGCGCGGCCTCTACTTGATTGAGGAGCTCGCCTCTAAACATAGAACAGACGGTTCGTCCTACGATCATTAGAGAGGCTGAGCGTAAACTCTTATATAGCTCATCAGCGCTTTGGAAGCTCTTCGTATCGCTCTCTTCCTTCTGGGCCTGATAGATCTTTTTAAGAGCGGCTTCAGTCCACGGCAACCAGCGTTCAAAGAAATCATTAGGTTGATGCTTTTGGAGGGCATCCATGGCCGAAGAGCCTGGTCGAAGTCGTTGAGTAAAGGGCCTCAGATTAAGAGATTTATTACCCAGTTTAGCGGGATCTCCCCATGGGTCATGACTTAACTTAATATCTCTACCTGTGAGGATATCACCGATCAAATGAGGGTGATAAGCAGCGATCCCATGATGTTGGTCAAACTGGATTTGACGCCATCGGTTAGATTGCTTCAAAGCGGTTATCTGCATAGGAGATATCTGCTCAAGCTCAAGGAGTGGTTGAGAGATCACTTGTTTATGAGTTGTTTTATAGAGGTCTTGACTCACTTTGTTCTCCCCATATTTTAGAGGGTATATAGCTGACCTAACTCATATCTCATATCTTGTGTCGGAGCGCCATATCTTGTTGACACTTAAAGTCATCAGAGAGGAATAAATTACGGTGTTACTTAAGTGAGTTTGTAATTTCTTGACCGATCAACTGTAGAGCTGCAAGTTGACGCTCAATGGGGTAGGCATTAGGCCTGAGATCTCGATAGACGATGACACCTAGCAAAACGCTAAAGAGGGCATCTAGTTGTGCTTCATCAACAATGCCCAATTGGGTTTGTATAGAATCTAAGTAAGCGTTGATCACTCTGTCAGTGAGACCTCTTGAGCGCTCTCCCTCATGCCTCTTGTAGTCTAGAGTGACGTGAATGATCTGTGAGAAGTGGGTCTCTCTCTTTCCCAAATACTGTGAGAGATTAATGAGCTTTGCAGCCCAAGGTTGATCGGCAGGCACTTCGAGGAGGGCGGCTTTGGCATCTTGAGCTAAAACGAGATCAATCATCTGCTCAAAGAGAGCGAGTTTACCATCAAAGTAGTGGTATAAGGTCCCTGTTGTCACGCCGAGGTGTTTAGCGATCTCACGCATAGAGATGGCGTGAAACCCTCGAGAAGCAAAGAGCTCGAGACAGGGTTTTAGTAGCTCTTCACGACGAGCGTCATGATCAACTATTTTAGGCATGAGAGATGTCCTTAGAATCTTCTAGATGTATGGAGACACGTCGAACTTCTCGATTGATATGTCTCTCCATGAGCGGAATATATAGAGGTGGGAACAAGGAGAGCAGGATCATACCAGGATAACCCGTGGGCAGTTGATAACTCTCGGGGAAATATCTCAGCTGTGGATAAGCTCGGCGAGGGTGGGCATGATGATCAGCATGACGGCTGAGCTCAAAGAGAATGACACGACTCACTGGGAAATCTGCATTCCAAGAATGAGCAGGGGTCACTGGCTCGTATCGTCCTGACTCTTGTCGCTCCCTCTTTAATCCATAATGCTCAATGTAATTAACAGCTTCTAACAAAGAGAAGCCGATGAACGCACAGCAAATGAAAGAGAGGACGACTAAATGACCACAGATGGCCCAGAGGAGGGTTAAGGCTGACAGCTGGATGGTGATATATCTTAACGCTTCGTTATTCCATGACCAAGGGGAGAGAGACTTACGTTCTAGACGACGGGCTTCGATTCTCCACGCTGATCTGAAGCCACCGGCCACAGATCGCCACCAAAAAGCATAGAGTGTCTCTCCAAGTCGAGCAGAAGCGGGATCTTCTTCAGTCGCAACCTTGGCATGATGACCTCGATTATGTTCAATAAAGAAATGCATATAAAGTGAAGTGAGTAACAGAGTCTTCGCGCCAAGTCGCGATATCTTGTCGGATCGATGACCGAGCTCATGAGCTACATTGATCCCATAAGCACCACAGAGGAGACCCATACTCAGTGTACATCCCACCCATTCAAAGACGCTCCATTCTCCTAGACTCACTCGCCACAGATACACAGCGAGGGTTAGATACTGCAGGGGAACAATGGTTAGAGTGAGCAAGTGAAAGGCGGGAGAGGACCCTCTAAGTGTTAAGTCCTCTTGACTGAAATTATACTTGCTTGGAGAGCAAAAGAGTTCAAAGATGGGGATCAAACCGAAGGTGACAAGAGGGAGGAGGTAGCTAGCCTCTCCTCCCTGCATAAAGCCATAGAGGGCAAACAGAGACAGTGAGTGCCCGAAGAGATAGAGCCAAATGGACATAGAACCTCTTTTTCTTATAACGGTTGTTATGTAACTCGTTAAAGGTGGCTCATGGCTCTTGGCTTGTCAAGCGGTATGTGAAGTTTACTCAGAACAAGTAACTAGCGAGTGTACGTCTAAATAGAGCGGTGATCTCATGTTCGACGCCCAAAACTTCGAAGATAAGAACCAGCGCTCGGCGTCCCGCATCATCTTCATAACTTCTATCTAGGGAGACGACTTTTAAAAATGACTCACAAGCGGGTTCAAAATGTCCGTTTAATGCTTGGTTTACCCCTTGCCTATACCACGCGTCAACATCTCTTGGGTCTTCTTTTAAACGGTCGGTGATCATGCCCTCATCCCCCCTGAACTCAGCGAGGACGAACAGCTGCTTGAGATTTTTAGCGGAGAGATATTCAGGGCTATCAGCAGGGATGCTGTCTAGAAGTTGTTTAGATGACTCTAAGTCACCGCTAGCCAGCGCTGCTCGACTCATAGCGAGTCTAATCTCGGCTCTTTCTGGGTTTTCCAATAGAGCCTGTTGAAAGTGTTCTAAGGCGAGTTGATAATCACCATTTTTCATAGATTCTAAACCGTGTTCATAGGGGTCTCCCTCATCGGCAGGGAGGTGACGATCTAGAAAAGTACGAAGCTGAGTCTCGGATTGATTACCCACCAAAGCATCTACTGGTCGACCCTCTATGAATAGGACCATGAAGGGAACGCTCTGAACCCTGAGGGCCATGGCCACTCGTTGTGCCTTATCGATATCCACTTTTACAAGCTCAAAGCGACCTTTGTACTGATCAGCGAGTTTCTCTAGTGTAGGTCCGAGTGACTTGCAGGGTTCGCACCACTCTGCCCAGCAATCAAGGAGCACAGGCGTTGTCATGCTACGTTGAATGACCTCATCCTCAAAGTTCAGATCATCCGCCTCATGAACAAAAGCATGTTTAGCGTCCCCCCCAATTAATGACTGGCTCATGAGCGTTTTCCTTTCATTGTACTTTGTCGTAAAGTCTGCTGTTGTATTAGGACATATTTTGTTGATCATCACAGTAAACACAGATCATGCACAAGCAAGTTGCAAGAGATAATATGCTTAAGCTCACCAGCGCCCTCATCACAAAAGCAGAGGCGGTGAGGCATCGCCTCGTCACTCATCTCTCCCCCGCTGATGCAAAACTTGGAGACCAGAGACTTTCATCACGTTTAGAGCGACTTGATTCATCGGTTGTGAGTGGATTGTTTATTCTGATTGATAAGGCTGTTGTTGATAATAATACCCAGCGACAATCGTTTGACAGTGAGCGACTACTCAACGATTTTGAGAACGCCATCCGTTATCTCAGACGATTAAAGATTTCAGAGTGTGTTGAGCTGTTTTTAGCGATGGAGAAGTTAGTGATGGCTTCCGGCGATGGCGTCGCTTTTCAGCGCTGGCGTATCGGTTGGCAGAGAGCGCTTTTAAGGTGGGTAGAGCGCTTAGAAGGTTCTCGACATATCGTAGAACACTTAGGGGCACTAACTCCCTTATCCACGGTGCAGGCACAGAGACTACAAGAGCAATTGTCTCTTTACCATCAATGGGCCTCTATCTTGCTCCATCATCTAAGCGCTTATGTGGATGGTCGTAGCGCTTTACCCCCTCAAGTGGTTCTTTCTCTTGACCTTGGAGATGAGGTGAACCGGCCCTTGATTTCAGCGACGATTTCTAAGTCTTTGAGTATACACCAAGGGATTGAACAGAGTGGAGCTCATCAGAGAGTCCTCTATCCTGCACATTCGGATGTGCCTCTGGCTAGTTTCTATGGGTATTTGATCGATCTCTTTGCTTCAGCTCATGTTGAGCCATGGGCGTTTATTAATCCACAATGTTCGCCATTACTCTCATACATGATACAAGGGGGCAGTCCCCCTGAGATCTACGCGGCCACTCCAGCGCTCTCTCGAGGTATATGGCTAAAAGAAGAGCTGCGTCAGGTGCT
This sequence comes from uncultured bacterium, assembly GCA_943788935.1. GTDB lineage: Bacteria > Myxococcota_A > Bradymonadia > UBA7976 > VGTA01 > CAKZRU01. The sequence continues at coordinate 377,021 of CALSSE010000011.1, forward strand.
GACTGTTCTCGATCATACGCCGACATATATCTGTATTCCTCAAGCTGAATCCCTGCGATTGGCAGAGCTGAGACTGTGGACGTATTGGATAGAATGCCTAAGAGAGAGAGGCCATCCTTTCGCTCTGATCTTGATGTCATCCACGGAGGAAGACTCTTCAAATCTCAGGTTGATTGATGAGGTGTGTCTCTCTCAAAGAATACATTATCAAAACGTCACGCTCTCTGCTGTGAACGCTGTCGATCAGATCAGGGCTCAATACATCATCGATCATTGGGATCAGAGCTGGTCGACAATTCTACTAGATCATTTCGCTCCCCAAGCGCTCTCCCACACCGAGAATGAAGGTCACAGCTATGAGAGTCTCCTTTGGAGTGAGGTCATCGATGGCTTATCTGCCGAGTTAAAAGCCTATTTGATCCTCCAAGTGGGCCTTGGTCACTCTCTTTTACGAGTCAACCATATTAAGCTCGCACAGATGTACCCTCAACTCTCTAAACGACTACAAGAGGCTGGGTGGCTAGTTGAGATAGCTGGCCAGGAGATATGCCCTTTGGGGGCGGTGAATCAATGGGTCAAGAAGAGTCTAGCGAGACGAGAGAGCCTCTCTCAAACTTATCCGTTACTCTTGGAGACGATGCTCTCTATGCTAGAGACAGCTCAAGGAGAGGCCATCGGCGGAGAAGTCTTGCTCGCTATAGAATATCGTTCGACTTTGCAGCAGTGGCTGAGCCCATTGCCTGTGAGCCCATTGCCTGTGGATAATGGGTCTCATGGTCATCCCTCGTCATCGGCAGTCACTTCCTTGATTCCCCGCTCAACCTCCCGCTTACGTTGGCTCTCTTTAAGCGATGATGGAAATTCTAGCGACAGGGTAGCAGCAAAACTAGATCAAGCGGTTCTCCAACCCTCGCTTCGAGAGTGGGTGTCTACCACTCTAGTAGATCTTCGGCGGCGTCATTGGTTTGAGGATACATCAGTGATGAAGGCTCATATACAGAGACTAAAATCAGCAACCTTTGCCTTGGGAGACTTAGAGGCTCTCGCTCAAGCGATGACTTTTCAAGTCGAGGTACATATCGAGAATGGAGATCTCAGCGAATCGGTCATTGAACTCTCGACTGCTCATCATCTCTTTTCACGGTTAGGTGTCACACTTGAGTCTATGGCGTGTCGTCTTCGATTTTTGACCTTGCTTGTTCAAGTTGGCTTTCAAGAGCTCGCTCAACATCTGCTAAGAGGAGAGATGGCTTCTTTGGGTCAGGACTCTCCTCATTTGAAACAGTGGTATCTCACCGCAGGGATGAGCGCGCTTCATCGTCAAGAATACCTTGAGGCGCTCGCTCATTTCACGAAAATTAAAGAGGACTCAGGAGATGTCACCAGTCTTCAAGCATTGGCCACCTTAAAATGCTCAGGTATTGAGAGCCATCTCGGGCTTACGAAACAACAGTCGTTATCCCAGACCGCTAGGCAGAGAATACAAAGCGCGAAGACATTAAGTCTAGACGCCTACCACAAAGGGCTCTCGAGCTATGACATGTTAGCGCTTAATGCCTGGGTATATATTCAAGCGACATCGATTCTAGGAGAGGTTGATCTCGCGATTGAGCATCTTGATGTATTTGAATATTCGTGGAATCTTGATTACGCACACGCTAGTCGTGGGGATCTCTATAGACAATGGTCTTATCTTACATTAGCGCCGGCTTTGTTAGCTAGAGAAGACCGCTCTCCTCAACAACAACAGCGATTGGAAGATGCCAAGAACGATGATATATTGACCTCACTCACCGAGCGGTGGCACAGCGGATATAAGGAGCTCTCTTCGCTACTTGTAGAGCGCTCGGAGTTGGGGATCAATTTGATCTCACCACTGATCCCTACGACCAATATCCAAACCCTGCTCTCTGCCCTCTCCCCCAAGAAGGGGAGCGTTGCGAGCTCATCAGCGACCCTATGGGAGCTGATCGAGCCTCGCTCAGAGGCCTACTCTCTTTTCAGAGAGAATGGGTGAGCTAGAATACCAAAGGCCGGGATCGAACCGGCACTCCCTTACGGGAAACGGATTTTGAATCCGTCGCGTCTACCAATTCCGCCACTCTGGCTCACGTGCAGGTAGAAACTAGCTCTCTTCATCATACAGGTCAAGAGTTTCATGATAAGTTCATCAATCAAGTATATATACCCAAGGACACAACTCAGCAGGTGATGACTCTAGGTCATGGCTCGGCTGTCTTCTTAGATGAGGTAGAGACTATGGCTGATTTTAAGACCCATTGGCGAGTGGGCTTGGTCACTTCCACCGCGACGGCTATGAGCCTCTCATCTTTGAAGATGTGTGATACTCGCTTACTGCCGTTATTAGTGATCATTGGATGGGTGGGTTCGATCATCCCTGATATTGACAGCGATACGAGTAGGCCGCGGAGATTAATATTCGATGGCTTATGCTTCTTGCTTCCGCCGGCGATGATCTATCGGATCCCTATTCTACATCTCTCTCCAGTATATGCGGTGGTGTTTTGGGCGCTGACGACATGGGTCATCTTGAAGCCGATTAAATGGTTTTTTAAGAAATTTACTAAGCATAGAGGTGTGTATCACAGCATACCAGCAGCTTTTATCTTTGCTTGTTTATGTGCGCTGCTCGCCTTCCATGAGTCTGCTCCAAAGCATATGCAGCTCTCGGTCGCCCTTGTGGCTTTGGTAGGCTTTCTCACTCATCTTACTTTAGATGAACTTTGGGCAGTTGACTTTAACGGGAAACTACCGAGTAGAAAGAGATCATTTGGGACCGCTTTATGTCTAGGAAGTCGAAACTATCGTGATAACGTCCTACTCTATGTCACTCTGTTGGTTTGTATAAGGTCTTATTGGGCTCTATGGCATGAGATCCACTTCCTCCCTGAGATTATGAGGGTTATTCTCAGCGGATGGACCGGTGCCTTTCTTAAAATCATTAGTGGTGAGGGAGTATAGAAGTGATGTTGACCGATCGATTAACTAGGAGAGCGTAATGTTTAAGAGGGTTGTTGAACGCCCGATCGCGGTCTTGATGATCAGTCTGGCCGCTACTCTCTTTGGAGGGCTCGCCTATCAACAGCTTCGGGTGGCGCTCATGCCCCCTCTCTCATATCCCACATTGACTGTACTCACAGCCTACCCAGGCGCAGCCCCCGAAGAAGTAGAGTTAGAGATCACCAATATCTTGGAGAACCGGCTCTCCACACTCGAAGGCTTACTCTCTGTTGAGAGTCGAAGCCTCTCGGGTCAAAGTGAGATCACTCTCTCTCTGAGGTGGGAGGCGCAGCTCGATCGAGCGTTACAGCGAGTGTATGAGCGACTCGATAGAGTGGAGCTTCCTCGAGGAGTCTCTCCACCACAAGTGCTGCGTTATGACCCAAGTTTAGACCCGCTGATGGTGATCTCACTCTCTAGTAAAGTTAATAAGGGAGAGGACGTAGTCAGAAACCTCTCCGAGATTAGACGGTATGCGATGGATGTACTCTCTCCCGCGCTTTATCAAATAGAAGGGGTTGCCGCCGTTAAAGTGACGGGGGGTGATGAACCATTACTCGATGTGAGGGTACATCTCGACGCCCTTCATCGTTTAGGGCTGACCATTGATGATGTTTCGAGATCGCTCAACGCTAATCACGTTAATCAAGCGGGAGGCTTATTAAGGACAGAGCGAGGTGATATCTTGATACGCACTCTCTCTGAGATCGACTCATTGAAGGCTCTGAAATCATTAGTCATTAAGCAGGTTTCTTCCTTAAGTCCATCGATGAACTCTTCTACTGAAGATGAGCTCACACCTCGAGGGGAGGAGTCATGGGTAAGACTCTCAGATATTGCCGATGTAGAGAGGCGGGTTCAGGAGAGGACATCATGGGTACAGATTAATCGCTCCGCTGCGGTTAGAGTTCAAATCTATCGACAGTCTGAAAGTGATCTAGTGTCTGTCTCTAAGCGAGTTCGTCAGCAGCTCTTCTCCTCGGGTGAGCTCGAGAGGGGTGATGAGCTCAAAATCGCACATCCAGAAGGTCTTCAAGCTCAAATTATGAGTGATCAAGCGACGTTTATCGAGCGAGCGTTAAGTGAGGTGAACGCCGCGATCTCTTTCGGTGGCTTGTTAGCGATCTTGGTCCTCTATGCTTTCCTCTCCTCTTGGTCACAAACGCTTATCATCGCGGTCGCTATGCCTCTCAGTGTCATCCTTGCCTTTATCCCCTTGAGAGTATTCGGGGTGAGCTTGAACCTCATGTCACTGGGTGGCCTCGCACTTGGGGTGGGGATGCTCGTCGATAACGCTGTGGTTGTTTTAGAGAGTATATCGAGGCATTTAGAGCTTGGGGTCGATCGGAAGGTCGCCGCTCAGCGAGGGGTCTCAGAAGTAGGGAGTGCGGTGTTCGCTTCTACAGTAACTACGGTGGCAGTGTTCGCACCGGTGGCCTTTATCGAGGGGTTAGCGGGTCAAATCTTTAGAGATCTAGCGCTCACTGTTGTCTCTGCACTGATCGCTTCCCTGTGTGTCGCATTATTTATAGTACCCACTCTCTCCGCTCGTCTTGGATCTAACAGGGGTAGGCGAACTGGAAGACAGGATGAAGAACAGATCACAGAGCTTAGTATTGATAGCGTCTCAACGAATGGTCATCGCCTTCATATAGACGATATAGAGATCGAAGGTGTGGAGGAGCCTCCATTGCTAGTGGTTAATCAATGGCCGAGATGGCTGAAGATATGGTCTACTCCCGGCTGGCCCCATAAGTTGAAGGCGGTCGTGTCGCTCCCTTTGTTGGGACTAGAGGGGGGGCTGTCTTTGATCGCGGTCCTTTTCTTATTAGCTGGGAAGTCGTTGTTAGCATTAGTGTACGTAGTGACTTGGGTGCCGATACGTCTTATCTCTATCCCGCTGAAGTGGGTCTCTCAGGCTACGAATTGGCTCTATGACCTTATCAAGTTAAGCTATGTAAAGACCTTAAGAGCTTCGATGCGCTCACCGGCCGCTGTTATCTCGCTCGCTCTCATTTTATTATGGTGGTCTTATGAAAAACAAAGAGAGATCCCCCGCTCTCTTTTACCTGACATTTCACAGGGGGTGGTTATCGCAGATCTTGAGTATCCTGTGGGCACCTCTCTGCAAGGAACAAGAGAGAGGGTAAGGTGGTGGCTAGAGCGCTTATTAGAAGACGAGAGTGTCAGCCTCATTGACATCACTATAGGTCAAGATCAAGCCGAAGAGCAACCGGGAGAGAGAAGAGGGCCGCATCAAGCCCGTTTGTCGATCTCTTTAAACAGCCCGAGTGAAGAAGATCGGTTTAAGTCTAGCCTACAGAGCTTACTTCAGGTCGCTCCAGGGGCTGCTCTACAGCTCTCGAGACCTTCACTTATTCAGAGCAGCCCGCCCATGAGAGTGGTGCTCAAGGGACAGTCTCTAGAGTCGCTCAAAGAAGCGGAAGATAGAGTACTTCAGTCTCTGAAGTCATTCTCACAGCTCTCCGATATTGAGCGAACTTTCGGTCAAGGTGCACCAGAGCTAAAGCTGATTTATGATTATCAGAAATTGAAACATTTAGGCCTCAGTCCCGAAGAGGTCGCCCACCAAGTTAAGAGCCAACTCTCAGGCGCTGATGCCTTGGAGCTTATCTGGGATGGAGAGAAGCTCCCCGTTAAGGTGAGGGCGATTTATGCGGATGAACTTGAGCGAGCAGATCTGCTTACTTTACCGATTAAAACTATGCAAAATACATCGTCTATGAGTGCTATACCTCTTGGCTCAATCGCTGATCTGAAGCCTGATGAAGGGCCCGCTGAGATCCGGCATGTCAATGGTCAGAGAGCAGCCGAGATCACTGCTAACCTCTCCGCTTTCGATCTTGATGAGGTCGCCTTATTAGCTCAAGGAATGTTACGAGAGATGGCTCTCCCTCCTGGGGTTGATGGAGAGGTCGCGGGACAAGAGCGAGAAGTGAGAGAGAGCGCACGAGCGTTGGCAGAGATTTTATTGATCTCACTCTTTTTGGTATTTGTGGTTATGGCAACTCAGTTTGAGAGCCTCCGCGCTCCTTTGCTCATCATGGGATCAGTTCCGCTCGCGTTAATCGGCGTCATCTTTGGCCTATGGATAAGCCATACACCACTCTCGATTGTCGTTTTTGTGGGGATGATCACTTTAGGAGGGGTGGTGGTCAATAATGCCATTGTCTTTATGGATGCGGTTCAACACATTCATCGAACGAACCCTCACCTTCCTAAAACGCAGGTCCTTATTCTTGCAGGAGAGCGTCGTTTAAGGCCTATATTGATGACCACCTTAACGACTTTGCTCGGCTTGACGCCTATGTTAGTATCAGGAGGAGAAGGCGCCGAATTACGAAGCCCTCTAGCGCTGACCATGATGTTTGGCTTATCTTTCTCAACTCTATTAGTTCTCTACATACTCCCTGCGCTTTATCTCTTATTTATGCCCACACATCCTACTCTCAATGAGACGGGAGATGTTAGATGATCTGTCTCAGTAGCGCCCTCATTAGCTCAATAGGAGTGAATCTAATCTCTTCGCAATGGGCATGGTTTACAGTCTATTTTGCTCTGATCGCCGGGGGCAAAGACCCAGAGAGTAATGACCAAAGTCATCAAGAGCACCTCTCGGCGTTGATTACCACTTTAGAGTATAATGAGGTGCCTGCTGAACAGGTCACCATCTTTTGGGCTGATGGAGAGTCTCCAGAGGTCGATCGACGCCTCCCCTCTCCTAAAAGAGAGTCTCTCGCTTGGGTGGTAGAAGATACTCCATGGGCAGGGTGGTTTGAGCGAGATACGCTGCTGGCTAACACTAGATGGGAGTCACACATCGTTTATCCCGCGAAGAGGAAGGCGCTACGAGCGTGGTTCACATCTCTCAGACCTAAGATTAAACCGCATGATTCAATCGTTCTCGCGGTGACCGACCATGGGCGACCTGACCCGCAGGGAGGGTGGAAGAGCTCAATTGAGCTGTGGGGGGAGCAATTATCTGTCGAAGAGCTCTATCAAGACCTGCAGCTGTTACCTGAAGAGGTGACGATTCAGCTGTGGATGTCGCAGTGTTTCTCTGGTGGATTCGCTCGTTTGGCGACGATGGATTCAAGAGTCTGTGGAGCTTTTAGTTCAACGGCTCAACGACCCGCTTTCGGTTGTTTCTCCTTACCAAACAAGGAAGGGGTGCAGGGACACTTTATGCATTTTAATCAGGGCTTAAAACAGAGCGGGCGTTTAAATATCGCAGCCCGTTGGACGGTAGAGCATGATCAAACTCCGGATACACCCCATCTCAGCAGTGATGCTTTCGTCCGTAGAGTTGTAGATGAAAAAGCGGAGGCCTTGGGGATCCCTCCGGGTCATATCATTGACAGCGCCCTCCCTCCCTTAGATAAACTCAGCGATGAGCAGCTGTTGGTGGTTAAGAGTATCACTCATAGCTCTTTACGTTATAATCTTGGCTTGAGTCACTCTTTCACACGAGTGAGCGAGCTGATCAAGGAAGTCACTCAGCTACAATATACCCTAGATGCTTGGAGAACACAGTGGGCCTCATTGATCCATGAGGCTCGCTTAAGACTCTTGAAACAAGCACCTGTTGATGGGTTTACTCAAGTCCGTAAACGCTCGAAGCTACGGCAGAAGAGGGAGAGGCTCAAGAGGTGGGTCACTAAGGCTTTACGTCGCGGTAAAGAGGGCCGTCGAGGGCTCTTACGTGAGCTTTATCAGCGGCTCTCTCGATCTGAAAAGCTACTAGATCAATTGAAAACGATTGAGGCTGTCTTATGGCGTATATCTACGCTTTATGCAGGCTTGTCTGCTGGCGCCGTTCTCACCCCTCATGACCTAAAATTATGGGAGGGGATGCGGCGATGTGAATCTAAGCCAATATTCGCGCCTCGTTATGCCTCCAAAACTCAGAAGAAGCGCAAGAGAGATAACGCTAGGATCTCTTCTGCGTTTCAAACGATCAGCGAATATCAATCTGAAGTAGAGAGCCTAAGACCAGGATATTTAGCTTTTCAATACCGAGAGCGTTCACGAGCGACCAAACTAGAGGTTCGTGACATTGATTATGGGAGTCCACTGTGGGCGGTTGACTTGCAAGTTGGAGACTATATCGAGAGCTTGGAAGGAGAGCGTCTACGATATCCTGGACAAGTTCGAGAGATGGTCGCCTTGCATCCGATCGGTGAATGGATGAGCCTCAAACGGAGGAGAAATCGTCGAGCACGCGCCCTTCATATTCCGGTCGTGGGAGCGCCGCTCTCTCCTCCCCCACCAAAGCGCGGAGAGCCCATTCCTCCTCTATTGTTAGATCCTATTATTGAAGGAGAGCGGCTCAATTATCTCATGACTGGTGGTCAGCCGACCCTCCTTTACTTCTGGGCTAGTTGGTGTCCTGAGTGTCTGCGAGTCGCACCCCAGCTAAAGCGTTGGGCGAAGAGGCATGACATTCAAGTACTCGCTATTACTTCTGAAGATCCCCACCTAGTGAGAGCGGTGAATGACTCCTCTCCCTTGCCATTTGTTATGTTACATGATCGAGGGAGAGAGGCGAGTCGTCTCTTCAATGTAGATCTTCAAGCTAAACGAGCCCCCGTCTTTGTCTATCTTGATGTTGAGCGTCGATTCATCGAGCGCGGTGTAGGGATGGGTGATCGAGGTCCTCAACAGATTGAACTATTATTTGAAGAGAACTGAGAGGAAGCTCAGGAAACTGTGCTTGGAAAAAGTAGGGTTTCAAGCCATAATCACCACTCTACAGTCAGTGGCCGCTCCTTTCACCACTAAGTCCCCCCATTATAAGCCAGTCATCTAAGACCCATGCGGTTTATAGATAGTGGTTTTAAAACATACACTTGAGGAGTTAATATGTTAGCATCTAATGCGCTTCCCATTATTGATCAGGCCCTCCCTCCTGCTCTTAAACCAGCGGTCGATCCCTCAAGTTTGACCCATAGGGATTTACTCGAGGGCCCTTTTTGGCAGTCCATTCCTGCTTACAGGGAGGTCGATGAAGCAACTTTTCTTGATCATAAATGGCAAGCAAAGAAGACGATTACTCGTCCCGACAAGCTACTAAAAGCGTTACAAGAGCTCGCTTCAGATGAGTTTATCAAAGATGTAGAGGCAGGCTTCCAACGTGCACCTATGGCGGTTCGGATTAGCCCTTATCTCTTGAGCTTGATCGACTGGAAAGATCCAGGAAATGACCCGCTACGTATTCAGTTTTTACCTATGGGCTCACGCTTCTTACCGGATCACCCTAAGCTCGGTTTAGACTCTTTAGGAGAGCAGGCTGATGCGCCTACTGCTGGATTAACCCACCGATACCGAGATAAAGCGCTCTTTCTCGCCATTGACACCTGTCCGGTATATTGTCGATTCTGTACTCGCTCCTATGCGGTAGGAATGAACACCAATGAGGTGGAGAAGGTCAGTCTAAAAGCCAATTCAGGTAGATGGGATCAAGCTTTTGAGTACATCGCCTCTAGACCAGAACTTGAAGATATCGTGATCAGCGGTGGTGACTCTTTTAACCTACGGGCTGATTGGGTGAGAGAGATCGGAACGCGCTTACTCAATATGTCCAATATTAGACGAATTCGGTTTGCTTCGAAGGGCTTAGCGGTAATGCCACAGAAAGTTCTGACCGATGACGCTTGGTTCAGCGCCTTAATCGATATTCATCAATTGGGTCGTCAACTCGGTAAGGAAGTGTGTTTTCATACGCACTTCAATCACGCTAATGAGATCACAGAGATCTCTCGCCGAGCGATTCAGAGATTGTTCAGTGAAGGGATCACTGTCCGTAATCAGAGCGTCTTGATCCGTGGAGTCAACGACACCGTAGAGTCGATGTCCCAACTCGTGAAGCGACTGAGTTACATCAATGTTCACCCCTACTATGTTTATATTCATGATCTAGTTAAGGGGGGGGAGGATATGCGGACGACACTGCAAACAGCTCTCAACCTTGAGAAGCATATTCGAGGTCTCACCGCAGGATTCAACACTCCTACCTTCGTGGTCGATGCCCCTGGCGGTGGCGGAAAACGTAGCGCGCATAGCTATGAGTCTTATGACCGAGAGACAGGTGTCTCTCGCTGGCAAGCTCCTTCAGTGAAGCCGGGTCATGACTTCTTTTACTTTGATCCCATCGATCAACTATCTGAGGAACAGCAGGCGAGATGGTTGGATCCTCATGAGCAACAAAAGATGCTCGACGAACTGAGAGATATCTCTCGTTAAATACTACCTCAGACAACCTTAACTCTCCCCAGCGTGCTTGGGTTTGTCTAGAGTGATTGAACACGCCGATCCAAGAATATAGATTTGCCCGATTGCACCCCTAGACAGTCAAAGCGCTAAACGCTATGATGAGGCTTGTCCGATTACACAAGCTGAGATGTATAGTGAAACAGTCGATTATTATTGCTCACTCAGAGCTAGTAGAGCCACTCCAACAGAGTCTTGGAGATCAGATCATATGTCGCTCTGTTGACGAGATGTCTACGGAGCAATATTCTCTCCTTACTCTCGAAGGGTCAGTCATCGCCGGTGTGTGGTGTACCAGTGAGCAGTGGTTTAGTCTGTCGAAGTCTATTCTTGATGTTACGCTCGAGCATTGTGCATTGGATATGTCACGAGCGCTATGTGTCGAATTATTATCTCTCGATCAAACGATTAGTCACGGAGAGAGGTGGCCTCTTTTTGCCGCTTTGGATCCTCAGTTCATCATTAACGATACTCAACAGTATAACCGCTTACTTGAGACACAGCGACTGGTTATTGAGAATATCTCTCTATCCTCACTTCAGTCGGCTCATCGAGAGTTAATGAGTCAAGTCAAGTATGCTCATCATCGAAGGGAAGTAAACTTCTTAGAGATGATCGCTCCTATGAGAGCGCTCTCTAAAAAGTTCACTCAAACCCAAACAGATGAGTTGTCTCTCTGTAAAAGGCTTTTAGAGCGACTAGAGCGGGAGCGAGCCTCAATTAAAGAGCAAGGCCATGAGCTTGGCTTGAGAGTTAAAAGAGAAGGTTCTCTTCAAGCAGATCAAGACACTGTTGAGAGCTACTCACTCACTCGCTTAGTGAAAGAAACTCTCGGCGCGCTCACCGCTCCACTTTCTTGGTTTCATGACTCTAAGGTTGACTGTGAAGCAACGATCTCTTTGGAGTCGACGAAGCGAGGTCTTAAACTTTTACTCTCTCAACTCAGCCTCTTAGACAATGTACCCAAGATTAACCTTCGCGTCGACGCTGCTAAGGGGCAGGCCTTGTTGGATATCATCACCACTGGACCGGGTCACTCTTCTCCACTTTTAAAGGCTCGATTCCAGTCAGATATTAGCTATGTCAGAGAGATCGCTGAGCACCAGGGAGGACAGCTGAAGATCTCCTCCAATTTAAGCGGTTCACTAAAGATCTCATGGAGTTTTATCAATGTCTCTGTTTTAGAGGTGACTGAAGATACTCCCCTTGTCCAGCCTGTGACGAAGAGTTTGATATGGCTAATCGATGATGAAGCGAGTGTGAGGTTGACAGTGAAGCGGTGGCTCACTCACCTCGGATATACCATTGAAGTATTTGAAGAGGGCCAAACGCTGCTCAGTGAGCTTGAAGAGACTCCTCGACCACCATCTCTAATCGTCTGTGACGCAGATATGCCCACAATGACAGGTCTTGAGGTGCTCTCTCAAGTGGCGAAGATTCGCCCTGGCATCAAGAGGTTGCTCTACACAGCTAGAGAGCCAAACCGTTGGGTCATAGAAGCTTTCAATCAAGGAGTCGTTCATCGCTTTATCGACAAGAGTGAAGGGCCGGAAGCGCTTAAAGCCTGTCTAGAAGAGATGTTACAGGATGAGAAAAAATCAGGTGCTCAACTACAGGCACTTGATGAGCTCTTAGCTCAAGAGCTTATCACCCTGCATCTACAGCCCATCTTTGATTCTCAAGGTGGCAAAATAGAGGCGGTTGAAGCGCTCATGCGTAGTGAACATCCGAGTTTTCGTGGCCCGCTAGATATCCTTGATGCTACTCAAGTTGCTGAGAGAGAGTTTGATCTTCAGAGGTTGCTGACCTCTCTGAGTGTTAAGCTCAGAGTAGAGCTCCCCGATCATATTAAGCTCTTCATGAATATAGACCCCTTAGTCTTTGGCTATCCTGACCGACTAGATGAGGTGTTCGCTGAGATCTATCCTTATGCTTCTAGTGTGGTGCTAGAGCTCACGGAGCGTGGTCAACTCTGTGGAGACGCTTGGGTAGAGTCAGTCGGCTATCTCCGTGATAAAGGGTTTGAGATCGCTCTTGACGACTTAGGTGCAGGATATAACTCGCTAGGTGCTGTGGCAGCAGTCTCTCCAGAGATCATCAAGCTAGATATCTCTTTGGTCTCTAACCTTCACCTCTCTAGCCCCAAACGAGAGATGGTTCGTCTGCTCGCTGAATATGCTCATCGTCATCAGATCAAGACAGTCGCTGAGGGAATAGAGGTCGCTGAAGAGGCTGAGGTGTGTACACATCTTGGGATTAAGTGGTTACAAGGATATCATTTAGCTCGCCCCATGCCTTTACAACGCCTAAAAGATGAGTTTAAAGATCATTTTGAGGCATAATAAGAGCTTCATAACAGTTCAGCGATTAAATACATCGAGGGCGACGCCTCTTATGTCGTCCATTATTTCAATATCTTAAAGACATACATGTTAGAGAGCGTGTGCGATCGCTCATGATTAAGGCCCCCAATGCAAGATGTAATTAGTGAGGTACAGGAGTTTCTTGCTCGTTCAGCAGACCCTCTTCAGAAACGGTTTTCTTTTCAAGGTCGTCCATCAGAAGCAGCGTTGCGCGACTCTCCTTTGGTGCTCATCTTAGGTAATCATTCTTCAGGGAAATCTACCTTTGTGAACTATTACACTCAGCAATCGATCCAGCTCACAGGGATGGCTCCAACCGATGATGACTTTACGATTCTTCGACATGGAGGAGCCGAAAATGAGCGTTCAGGGTCTTCATTAGTTTCTAATCCAGCGCTCGGCTTCGAAGGGCTCACTCAGTTTGGTCCTAAGTTTCTTAGCCACCTTAAGATGAAGTCTGTACCTAACCCACGTTTAGAGAAGATTACTCTTGTCGATACACCAGGGATGATTGATTCAGCAGACTCTGAGGCGAATAGGGGCTATGACTTTAAAGGTGTAGTACGCTGGTTCGCGGAGAGAGCGGACTTGATTATGCTATTTTTCGATCCTGAGCGCCCGGGAACCACTGCAGAGACCCTTGAGGTATATACGAGCGCCTTGAGTGACTTTGATCACAAACTTCAAGTCGTCTACAACAAGGTTGACCAGTTTCAGCGTTTATCTGACTTCGCGAGATGTTACGGTAATCTCTGCTGGAATCTTGGTAAAGTGATGAAGACTAAAGATCTCCCACAGATCTATCCTACTTTTGTGCCTCGTCCTGAGTCTTCTCCATCCGCTTTACCGCTCACAGAGTTTATAGAGGCCCGAGAGCTACTTATCCGAAAGATTGAGAACACCTCGCTACAGAGAGTAGATAATGTCCTCACCGATGTGAGTATCTATGTAGATAGGCTCAAACTTCATGTTGAGATATTGAGCCATTTCCGTAAGTGGCGAAAATCGATGGGTCGTCAGCTCATCATATTAGGTTTAATCTTCGGTGGGGGTGGGGCAGCTTGGGGATGGACAATGAGCGGGTATGAAGAAGCGGTCAGATATATGATAGTGGGGGTGAGTCTCTTTACTTCGATATTTATAGCGACTAGTTTGAGTAACCTCTTCGCTCGTAAAAAAATGCAGTGGTTTTCTCAGAACCTCGACGAAGTATTTGAACAATATAGCGCATCAAAGAGTGTACCTCATGAGCGATCTCAACACTTACAATCGCAATGGGCTTTAATCTCTTCGTTGACGACTCGGGCTCTCAATGAGCTAGGGCCAAATAGCGTCCCTAAACCTAAAAATAGAGAGATTAAGGCTTTAGAACAATGGCGTGTCTACAGGCTACCTCAGCTGCGCAGAGTCGTTCATCAACGAGAGAACGAAGCGTTAAATGAGAGCGTAGAAGAGATGATACAGATCACAGCAGAGGAGGCTGATGCCTTACTTGGTCAATCGACCCCTGACCCATCGCACGAACCCTCTGTTGAGGTGTAGTGATCCGTGAGATCTCCCCTTTGAGAGTAGTCATGCCTCTTTCAACACCTCGACGTTCATCGTTTATGGTGTACATACTGTCTGTGTGCTTATCTATCGTTGGGAGCTCACTGGGCATCTCTTATGGAGAGATCTATACCTATGAAAAAGACGGAGTCATCGTCATCTCCTCAGAGCCTCCACCTAAGCCAAAACGAAGAAGAGGAACGAGAGGGCGCTCTCGTCGTCAGGGAGAATCTTCGAAGAGGACGATAGAGCGTGACGGTCAGACGAGGACTCAAGTATCAAATAGGGCCCGAATACCGAAGAGGGCTCGAACACCGAAGAGAAGCTCTAAGTCCCCTCGATTACCACGAGTACTTCATCGCTATAAGAAGAGTCTCAGCGAACTGGCGCTTAAATATCATTTGCCCGCGAGAATATTGTACAGCGTAGTATTGAGCTGTCGTGCTGAGGCGCGTCACTCACATCTAAAAAATGATGAGTCAAGTCGAGGAGAGAGATATACTTGCCTGCACCCTACGGTCGACTCTCTCATTGAGGTAATACTCTCTAAGAGCGCTAAGCGGAATAAAAGAGTAGGTAAAGAGGCTAAGGCATTAAAGAGCAAAGAGCTCATCAACTCATTTGACAGAAGTCTTTGGTTACTACGAAAGCTCGTTAATCGCTATCGCGGAGATGTGACACTCGCTCTCTCGAGCTATTATCAAGCCTCTCAACTGACAGATCATCCAATCTTCAAGCATCGAGCTCAGCCGGAGCAAAGTTTAAATATACTTATGAATAAGTCTCGGAGCTCATACAATCGAAGCGAGTTATCTAGTCAAGAACTCATGGAGAGAGCTCGACGCTTTACCCGTTTAACGCTCTCCTTATTGAGAGGGGATGGATAAGACATGGGGATCACTCACGTATGGATGAACAGTAAAGCGAGGGGGCAATGCTAAACATCTACAGAACGTCTACAGTTATGCGGTGTGCTGATGAGAGCTCACATCCAATCCTGCTTTGGAGTTTAGTGTTGTGCCTGATATGGGGAGGAGCCCTACTCAATCCGTCAGCGATTTATGCTGATACTTATGTCACCACAGAAGGAGATACGATCGTCATCACCAATCAGCCGACCTCAAAACAAAAGAGGAAAGGCAGGGTGATCAATCGCTCTCTTCCCCACCAAAGCTCAAGCCGAATCTGTTTTCTAGAGAACCGAAAGACTAAGGAGAAGCAGTTAACGACAAACCCAAGTAAATCACATTTGAAAGTCTCACGGATCATTTGGTGTGAGGAGACTCCTCGAAAGGGAAGTCGCAGAGAAGCGCCGCCCTCCCCCACTAAGCAAGGACGCATCACTAAGCGTAAAAAGAAGACGATTGGCGGGGGACATAGCCTCCCTAAGCGAGCGGACCAGTTTAAAGCGTTTGTGACAGGTGCGGCTCTTAAATATAAGCTACCAGAAGCCTTGTTGTGGGCGTTCATGAAGGTTGAAAGTGACTTTGTCCCCACGGCGGTGAGTCGAAAAGGAGCCCAGGGTTTGATGCAGTTGATGCCTCTCACCGCTAAAGATATGGGGGTAAACAATCCCTTTGATGCTCAACAGAATATCTATGGAGCAGCTAAATTGATCAGTATACTTATGAAGCGATTCAATCGTGAACTCCCACTAGTGATCTCTGCTTATCACGCGGGTGGAGGAGCGGTGAGCCGGAGAGAGGGGATTCCTTATAGCGAGACAAGTCAATACATGACATCTGTTCTAAATGCTTATTATCGCTACATGAAAAAGCCTCCTTATGTCCGGGATTAGGGAGGAAAGTACCTCGCTCTTAAGTCACCTCTAAAAATCGAGATTTTTTCTTGACAGTGAGTTCTCGTTCGGCTAGTTAATGTCACGTGATTGAGGCCTGCAGCATGCGGGAATAACTCAGTGGTAGAGTGCAACCTTGCCAAGGTTGAAGTCGCGGGTTCGACCCCCGTTTCCCGCTCTCTCAGACCCACTTGTGGGTCTCTGTAGCCTCGGTCACTCCTGCGGGAATAACTCAGTGGTAGAGTGCAACCTTGCCAAGGTTGAAGTCGCGGGTTCGACCCCCGTTTCCCGCTCTGCAAAAAGCCAACAATCGTTGGCTTTTTTTGTGTGCAGAGAACACATGGTTGGGGAGGAGATCTAAGAAAAT
This sequence comes from uncultured bacterium, assembly GCA_943788935.1. Classification (GTDB taxonomy): domain Bacteria; phylum Myxococcota_A; class Bradymonadia; order UBA7976; family VGTA01; genus CAKZRU01. The sequence goes on from CALSSE010000011.1 coordinate 393,408, forward strand.
CTCTTGCTAATCAGTCATTAATTTTGTACTAAGCATGACATTTTAATGTACATCATTGAGATATCTTCATTCACTTCGAGTGAAGAATTCTTGTCGCTAAGCTTTTAATTACGACAGCTCAGCCCCCTCTTAACTCTTTACCCAAGGGCTAGTTTACTAGCGCTAATGGCACAGCATTTAATATGACTCAACCTGATATCAAGTCGCTTCGCGCGCAGACCTCCGTCCCTGAAGACAATTTCGCAACCGAGAACTTCAGCAGTGACTTTGCAGAGCTCTTCAACCAGCATGAAGCGGAGAAACCCAAAATTCCTGGTGTCGTTAAAGGCACTATCGTCTCTATTCGCGAGGACCTCGGATATGTCGTCGTAGATATCGGTCACAAGTCTGAAGGTCAGATCAAAATCGCCGAATTCAAGAAAGACGGAAAGCTCGACATCAAAGAGGGTGATGAGGTTGAAGTTTACGCTACCCTAAGTGCTAATGAAGATGAGGAGATCGAAGTCTCCAAGCGTGACGCGGATCGACTCCGAGTGTGGGACGCGATCAGCATCGCTTGTGAGAGTGATGAGGTCGTCACCGGTCGCATCACACAAAAAGTCAAGGGTGGACTCAACGTCGATATCAACGGCGTCAAGGCGTTCTTACCTGGTAGCCAAGTTGATATCCGACCAAGTCGTAATCTTGACCGCTTCGTTACTGAAGACCAAAACTATGAGTTTAAGGTCATCAAGTTCAACCGACGTCGTAACAACATCGTCCTCTCTCGCCGCGTCCTGCTTGAGAAGGACAGAGCAAAACTCAAGTCAGAGACCATCAATAAGCTCATCCCCGGCGCGATCCTTAAGGGTGTAGTTAAGAATATCCAACATTATGGAGCATTCATTGATCTAGGTGGTATTGACGGGCTTCTCCACCTCACCGATATGAGCTGGGGTCGAATCAGCCATCCTACAGAGGTCCTCGGTGAGAATGCAGAGAACAACCCTATTGAGGTTAAAGTACTCCGCTTTGATCCTAAGACAGAGCGCGTTTCTCTTGGCCTTAAGCAGCTCAAAGACAACCCATGGGACAAAGTCGCTGAGAACTACGTCGCTAATCAGCGCGTAAGCGGTACAGTCGTTAGCCTCACCGATTACGGCGCATTCCTTGAGCTTGAAGAGGGTATCGAGGGTCTCATTCACGTCTCAGAGATGTCATGGACAGGTAACATCAAGAAGCCTGAGCGTCTCTTCTCTAAGGGTGATGTCGTTGAGGCTCAGATCTTAGATATCGATATTGAGGGTGAGCGCATCAGCCTTGGTTACAAGCAGACTCAGGAGAACCCTTGGATTCAACTTCAAGAGCAGTTCCATCCTGGTAGCGTCATTAAAGGACCTATCCGTAACATCACTGACTTTGGGATCTTCGTCAGTATCACTCAAGAGATCGATGGTCTCGTACACATCAGTGACCTCTCTTGGACTCAGAAGATCAAGCATCCTAACGAGCTCTACAAGAAGGGCGAGATCGTTGAAGCAGTGGTATTAAATGTTGACGTTGAGCATCAGCGCTTCAGCCTTGGTATCAAGCAGCTCACTCCTGATCTCTGGGAGTCAGAGATTCCTCGTCGTTACGCGGTTGGCCGTGTTGTCAAGGGGACTGTATGCAAGCTCACCGAGTTTGGTGCCTTCATTGAGCTCGAAGAGGGTGTTGAGGGTCTGATCCATATCTCTGAGCTCAGCATGGATCACATTAAAGATCCAGGCGAGGTCGTAGAGATCGGTCAAGAGGTCGTTGCAGAAGTGATCAATATCGATCGAATTGATCGTAAGATTGGCCTCACTCTGAAATCAACTGATGTCGATGCTCACCAAGATCTCCTCAGCTACATGGAGGAAGAGGTCGCTGATGAGGGTAACTTCTCTGCCGGTATTGGCGGACTTGACGCAGACTCTGAAGGGTGATCTGATGACAAAAAGTCAGCTTATTGAAAAAGTCGCTGAATCATTTAGTGGCTATAAGAAAAAAGATGTAGAGCTCGCGGTCAATACGATCTTTGAGTCCATGAAGGGTGCGCTCGTCAATGAGCAACGAGTTGAAATTCGTGGTTTAGGTACTTTTAGAGTTAAGCATCGTGAGGCGCGTCTTGGGCGTAACCCTCGTAGCGGAGAGAATGTTGACATTCCCGACCGTAAGATCCCTTTCTTCAAGGCGGGTAGAGCACTAAAGATCCAACTTAACGTTGAAGATGCTTAAGTACTGCTGAGAGACCTCTCATCTTGAGGGGTTAAGACGCCCTCTCATCTCCTCAATAAAAGAGCGTAGTTGAGAGGCATTAACCCCATCAGGCCCTTGATAACTCGGCTCCGACTCAAGTAGTTTGGTGACGAGTTGAATCGTTTGGTTAAGATGTTGTGGATCCTTCGGACCCTCTAGGTAGACACAGAGCGCGTACAAATATTGTGTGTATCCGGAGACAGAAGCATCAGGGTTCGCCTCTCTCCAGCGCTCTATGCCTACACGAGCATAACTTGGAGAGCCTAGTTTAACTAGAGCTCTAGTCCATGTCTGTAGTAACTGTGGTTGTCCTGGCCATTTGTCACGGGCTTTATCAAGGAGAGTCAGAGCTTTCCGAACTTCACCGCCGTAGAGAAGTGTTTGACCCACTTCTACAGCGATAAAGGGGGTCATACGCGTAGGGTCTAGCGCTTCTGGCTTATCTTTAATGAAGGCGAGGAGCTTTTGAGGGTCTCTCATTTCAGCTTCACTGAGCGTGAGCGCGGAGTTTGTCTCAGACTTAGGTTTAAAAGAGGCCCATTGATTATGAGAAGGAGCGATGCCTGTTTGAACTACAGGCTCTTTGGCAAGGGCAACTGTTGAACTCAACGAGGTGACTAACAGAGTCATATTGAGTGACGAGAGAGAGCGTTTGATTAAAACAGTCCAGAGATGTCTACTCGGCGGCTGGAACGGTTGATGGTGTAGGGGGTTGAGGTGATATCGGTTTTTCTTAAGCATAGAAGGAGTGAGCTCCAAGTTTAATAAGTGATCATTGAGATGGTTTGTTTATATGGCTTATTGATGTGGCTGAAAGAGGGAGGAGAGAGCTACCTATGTGAAGGTTCTCAGCGGTGAGCCTGTGATGAAGTTCACCCACGGTCGTGTCGAGTGAGGAGAGATACAAAGAGGGCGCGATCTCTGCCCAAGGAGTAAGAACAAAAGATCTCTCTTGAAGCCTTGGGTGAGGGAGGCTCAGCGTGTCACTCTGATAGGGAATGAGGCCCAATGTATCTCCACTTATGGTGAGTAAATCAAGATCTAGTGTTCGAGAGCTCCACCGCGCTACATCAGCGCTTCGATCACGACCTAGGATAAGTTCAATGAGGAGTAAGCACACCATGAGAGCTTCAGCGATAAGCTCTACCGGTGGCATAGAAGACTTTTCAAGTTTCAAGGCGAAACGACTACGGGAATACCAGAGAGTACGCTCTTGTTCACTCCATCCCGCTTCAAGTATTTTGAATCTAGATTGAGCAAAAGGAGTAAGCGCTGAGTGATCCAAAGTGAAGCCGATCACTTGATTTAAGAAAGGCTCAACCGCGACGCCACCCCACGCTGGAGTTTCATAAATAGAGCTAGAGTACACAGCGCCAATACTGAGCGCTTCTAACTCTTTTAAAGCAGCGCTAAGCGTACCCCATCGATCACCGAGATTAGACCCTAATCCTATCCAAACTTTCATCGACATCACTAACTTCCTTGCGCTCAATGTATCGAGCAACTATTGACAAGAGCATGACCAAAATCGCATTTATGTCAACCTCAGCAACAGATCACTCTCACGCCTTTACCAAAGATAGAGCCATGGAAGCGTTAGAGCACATGAATCTCGAGAATAAATTACAAAACAATACGGAGCGAACGTGAGTTTAAATAAAGCATATTTGCGCGCCTTACGGTGCAATCATGAGCCATCTCGAGAGAGAACGTACTCTATTCTATTGAGTCTAATCGCTCTCTTTGTGGCTTCCTTCTTACCTTTGATCAGCGGAGCGGAGTCCCCTTCACCCACGCCGGTAGTTCAGGCGAAACCACAGAGCGCTACTCAACACGTTTACGCTATGCCAGGCACCGGTGCAGAGCAACTCGCTGAGGGAGCTCAAAGAGCGCTCGGTCAGTTGATGAGCGAAGGCCCATGTCCCTGTGATCCTAAGCAGACTCTTTTGCAATGTATTCAAGGACAAAGCTGTCCTGCAGCGACTTCTTTGGCAGCCTTTGGCGTCAAGAAGTATCAAGAGGGGTTGGGGACAGACCAGGTAGCGGAAGCGATCATCAATAAGTTCGTTGAAGAGTTCACCCCTCCAGTAGAGTTCGATCTATCCAAAACGCCATCTAAGGGCAATGATAAAGCGATGATCACCATCGTAGAATTCGCTGACTTTGAATGTCCACATTGCGCGCTCATGGCAGATATGATGAAAGACTTGATCAAGCGCCGACCGGGGCTGGTGAAGGTCTACTTCAAGCAGTTTCCTCTCCCTTTTCATAAGCTAGCTCCTCTCGCCTCTAGAGCGACCTTAGCTGCCCATAAACAGGGCGCGTTTTGGCCGATGCATGACTTGATTTTCTCTCAACAAGGGAAGCTCAGCGAGACAAGTTTTGTCGAATTCGCTGAACAGCTAGGTCTAAACATGATGTTGTTCCGTGGTGATTTTGCGAGCGATGAAGTCGTTAAGCAAGTAGAGGCCGAACATGCAGAGGGAGTGAAGGCAGGTTTACAAGGCACTCCAACACTTTACTTTAATGGTAAAATGTATCGAGGAGAGCAGACCATAGAGGCGATCATCGCTCATGTTGATGCCTTGAAAACAAAACTTATCTCCACTCAAACTAAGTCAAAGTAATCGATTTCTATTTCTCGGTAATGATTAACTTCTGAGAGAATAAAAGAATATTCCTCAAAATAGGGGATCTGATATTGACATTGAGGAACCAATAAACTAGTTTTCTCACCGCTCTACACTCATCTACGTAATTACTATCATCAATCGTAGCTTGAGACTTTCATCACTTAAAACCTCATCCCTACTGAGAAATAACCATGCTCATGCTCCGCAGCACAGTGTTTTCCTTCGCTCTCAGCGCGTTTATCTTCACCCTAAGCGCTTGTACACCAACCTATCCAAAATGTGATTCTGACGATCATTGTGCTGAGAAAGGTGAAGTTTGTGTAGCGAACTTCTGTAAGCAATGTCGAGATGACAATCAATGTACAGTAGCGGGCCAATACTGCTCAGAAAACCAATGTACATATAAGCTCGGTTACTGTGATGACGCTCGTCCTTGCAGTGGTAATCAAAAGTGCCGAGACAATCAGTGTGGCGCTCAGTGTCTCGACAACAGCGAGTGTGGTGGTAATGAGTATTGTGACCAAGGGTCATGTACTCCAAAACCACAATGTGGTCCTAATGCCGATAAGCCAGAGTGTAACCCCGGTTATGCGTGTGAGTCGGGCCGATGTGTAGAGAACTTCACCGAGTGTCGTCCCTCTGACCCTATTTACTTCGACTTCGATCGTTCAAATGTGAAGCGCTCGGAGCGTAGCAAACTTGATGAAGTCGCTGAGTGCTTTAAGGGAGATCATGTAGCTAACATGACTCTCGGTGGACACACTGACGAAGAAGGTGACGTATCATACAACCTCGCGCTTGGAGAGGAGAGAGCAAACTCTGTCCGTAAGTATCTCGAGAGAGTTGGTGTTAGCCCGAACTATATCGGTACAATCAGTTACGGTGAGGACCGGCCAGCGGTCAATGGATCAGGCAGACAGCCAAAGAACCGTCGTGTAGAGTTTGAGGCTCGCTGATTGTTCGACAGGCCACTTCAGGCCTACAGCTGACGACCATCTGTAGTCTGCAGCAAAGTGATTAACAGAAGAGAGAGCCGCTTGAGAGATCAAGTGGCTTTTTTTATAAGATGATACACAAACCTAGAGAGTATATATGAGAAATCAAACTCATCATCCCGAGACTCCTCATCATCCTGAGACCTCTCATCACTCGAAGAGATACTTTGACTTGTCGATATCTGATTTAATCAGCGGTCAGCAAGGGCCTATGGGTATTTTTAAGCGTTGTATACTAACTTGGCTAGCGCTCAGCTTTTCAGGATGTGTCACCCATTACCGTGCTTTGGAAATCGAGACTCGAGTGCTCGTCTTAGAGAGTAAACTCGATCAGCTGAAGAAAGAAGCGCAGCAACAGAACGAATCGCAGAATGCAACCCTAGAGCATATGGGAACCGAGTTTAAGCGTTTCAATAAAGAGATCCTAGCGGTGATTGATAACTTACGTAAGGGGAGCGCTGAAGATATTGGAGATATCGTCGCCTTAAAAGAGCTCGTACAGAGACAGCAGGGGGAATTGAGTGAGCTTCAGTTTAAGCTCTCACAGATGAAGTCCTCGGGATCCACTGCTGAAAAACTCCCCAAAGAAAAAGAGCAACTATACAGGCAAGCTGAGGGGTTTCTTTTGGCTAAGAGTTATCGTGAGGCCATTCGGTTTTATAGTGAGTTTGTGAAGCGCTATCCCGAAGATGTACGCGCGGATGACAGCCTCTATCACATCGCTGAAGCTTATTATCAGCAGGGTCGCTATGAAGATGGTGCTCGAGCGATTCAACAAATTATTAATGAGTACCCAGACGAGAATCATGCTGATAAAGCGCTTATATTACTCTCTGACACATATTTAGCGATGGACCAATGCCCAAAGGCACGGGACTCTCTGCTTTATCTCAAAGATAAATATCCGCGCTCTAATCAATTAAGAATTGCGAGCCGCAAATTGAAGCAGTTACGCTGTAAATAACTCTGACAGCGTCTTAGGAACCTTATCTGAGAGAGGCTTGAGGAGATTAAGAGGCCTTAATACCAAGGCTCTTCTTAATACCAAGGCTCTTCTTAATACCAAGGCTCTTCTTAATACCAAGGCTCTTCTTAATACCAAGACTCTGGAACAAATAATATATCACCAGGTTCTAAAGGAGAGTTCGGTGCTTGACCACGGCTGATCTGTTTAAAAGGGATGCGGAACTTTAGGTCGCCCCCATCGTCTTGACTACGGATGAGCACTAAATCATTTGAGGCGAGTGTCTGTAACCCACCAGCAAGAGCGATCGCTTGTACAACAGTCATACGAGACTCGAAGACATAACTTCCAGGTTTCTTAACCAAGCCAAGGACGAAGATCTTTTTAGAGCGGGTCTCTTTGAGTAACACCGTCACTTGTGGGTCTCTAATATACTCTTGCTTGAGACGTTTAGTGATCTCAGTGGTCAGCTCATACACACCACCTTTATCGGCTTGGACATCACCAATGAGGGGGAATGTGAAGCGACCATTAACCCCTACATTATAGAGACCAGTCAACTCTGGTTCCCTATAAACGCGTACTTCAACCACATCACCTGGCCCGAGAAGATCCGATCGATTGAGCCCTTTGAGCTCCGCACTTGACGGCAATCGAGGAGGCAAAGTCGCACCTGTGTTAGAGGTACAGGAGATCGCACCAGAGGAGAAGAGGATGATGAACGACCATAACCCTCGTTGCCAAGAGATTGAAGAGAGCGAACTCATACCGTTATACTTTCGATGATGACCGACTCGACGAAGAGATCAGTTAAAGTAAAGCGCGAGAGTGAAGAGCTGACGCTGGTATGAGGCGAAGTCGATAGGGTCGTTGACTGGAAGTTCATAGTCAGTGTAGTTTGCCTCAATGCTATAAGCGATCTGCAGAGAAAATTGTCCGGTGAGCTTGGTGAGTAAGGCGACCTGAGATCTAATGACAGGGTCAGTTCTAGATGCATTATCGATGGCGTTTGCCGCGTTATACTCATAAATATCGTAAGAGATATTAGCGTTTAAGGTGAGTCGATTAGAGAGATTAAAAGAGCTCTTGGCATAGATTCTGTCTAGGGTATAAAAATTTGAGAAGCCAGAGTCTTGCCCATCGCGTTGATACCCTATGCTGACCTCGGTTACAGGGGTGTAGATGTAGCTAAATTGGAATAGACCTATGAAGCCTTCATATGAAGAACCATTGCGGTTGTATGTGTTACTGTAGCCACCCTTCAAATAAACTGAGAAGCGGGTCGTGATCAAACCGCTGAGCCCCAACTCCATACGCAATGGCGTTGAGTCTCTTGATAAGAGCTCAGGATCTTCGTCACCTTCTCCACCGGCTAAATCATTATAGTTGTTAGAGGTGTATGATACGTCAAAAGTTAGAAAGTTTTTAGGGAGAAATCTCCATCTAGAGGCAAGAGAGAAGGTGTGCGCGTTTTTTTCTGAGCGTTGTTGAATTAATAATCCATCGCCCTCGTTGAGAAAGAAGATCGAGCGCAGCTCATACCCTAATTTAAGCCCAAGTGGACCGCCTCCATTACGTCTACCAGGTGAGAAATCAACAGCTGTACCAAGAATATTGTCAACACGTTCAAAACCGAAAGTCGTTCCTTCGAAAGCGGGACGTTCTATGTAATTAAAGCGATCATTTAAGATGAGCTGAACATCACTTTGATTGCCGAGTATTAATTGGCCGTTGAGTCGAGCGAAGTCTATGCCATTTCGGCCTTGTCTCAGCGTCTCTAACTCAGACTCTGCTCTCCCATTTTCATCACCGAGATACACATAATGGCGATAAGCAGAAGAGGCATCGAGATTGAACGCCACACCAGATCGATCACGATTCTGTAGCTTGAGTCCTCCTCCAACCTTTAAGACTGCACCAAAGTTTGGGAGGTTACCCGTAGGCTCTTGTTCTGACTCATAGAAGACATTGTCATCGTAGTCCCCACTGAGCCATAGCTGTGGTCTCAACTTAAAGCTATCAGTTTTAAGCGTGAGAGGCTCTGCATAGCAGAGATTGGGTATGGATATCGAAGCCAACAAAAGCGTGAGAGCGACGTGTGTTTTAGTGATCATTGGTGTCAGCATATTCCTAAATACATTAAGCCGTATTTTTTGATCCGTTGAGACTAAAGCAGGCCTCGCTTGTTCGCTGTTTATCATGAGGTTCTAAAGTTCACTCACTCGCAGAGATCGCTTCGGGGCGCTCTGTGGCTATGGGGTCGTAAATGATAACAGTACTGTCATCGGTCGTTGGCTGAAACTCTTGTACAGCTTTATCAGAGATCTCGGGTTCTGACCTTAAGTTTTGGTTGATCGTCATAGGGTCAACATCATCTGAACAGCTAGCTATTTTAATTTTGAGCTCTTTCACTCGCTCCGCAGCCATTTTGATTTTGACGTATTCATGATTGACCAAGTCTATTTGGTTAGTCACTGAGGCCTCTTTAAGATTCAGATGCGCTTCTTCAGAGATTCTTAGTAGCCCTTTGACGGTGGAGAGTTCTCGTCGAATGCAAGAGATCTGGTTAGTGTCCTTTTGATCCACAGCACCTTGCAGCTCTCTTAGAGTAAACTTCAGTGAGTCTTTCATTGAGCTGACGGTCTGATCGGTGAGTTTGAGCTTCTCCCCAATCGATAGACGTTCAGCATCTCTGTATGATCGACCCAACTCTGCATTCGCAGAGGAAGTCATCATTAGGCAGATTAAGGAGCCCCCAACCACCGTTAAAACGCGGCTAGACAAAGACTGATTGAAAACGAATATGTGTTTCATCTGCTGATCTCCTCTTTTAGGTTGCTACAGCGTATCATAACTTTAGTTAGATGGTGTAAACACGAAAGGATAAGCGATCGTGACACTACCACCCGCTGGCTTAGGGAAACGCCATCTCTTAATCTGCTTCGCGATACATTTAGCGACAGCGGGCGAACCCATTGTATTTTGAATCGCTTTACTGCTGCTCACTCTACCCGAAGGCTCAATGGTGAAGCGGATCTTTATTTTACCCTTGAGAGTGTTATCTTTCTTCAACTGAGACTCATAACAACCTTGGAGGGCACGCTTGCGACGCTGTACGATTCGCTGGATCTTTGATGTAGATAAGGTGCCTGTCCCAATCGCTTCAGAGGGTCGGCTGACCTTAATTCGACCTTTGATCTTCTTCTCACGTTTACGCCCGCTACGTACGTTTTTTCTGCCCTTGCCCTGAAGTTTCTTGTCATCGATCCCCATAGTTTGACCTGAAGTGTCACCAATGGGACCCTTGACGCGCTTAACATCAGCGCCGGCGACGGCTAACCCAACCCCATCAAAAGCCTCAGCGATCGAAGTACGTGCTGCTTCACCTGACAGCTCCCCAACAATATTGGTATCTCCTCCTCCCCCTGATACTAAGTATTTGAGGGCAGTGGAATTAGTCACTTTTTCGGTGAGGATCCGTTTACGCTTTTGGATATTCTCTGGCGTATCAGGCTTGGGAGGCTCTACAGGCTCAGCATCCTCTTGAGGCTCACTCTCTTTTTCAACAGGCTTTTGTTTGTCATCCTTGGGAAGATCTTCAGGAGGAGGAGGGGGTGGCTCCTCGATCTTATTAATGATCTCTGTAAACCGACTGACGACCTCAGCGATATCTATCACCCTTGGTGGATAATCTCGGGTCAACATAAAGGACAGTGAGCTTGATTGCAGTATAAAGCTGCAGAGGAGTACATTAGCGAAGGGCCAATCGATCGCTTTCCATAAGCTGCGCTTATAGGCAGCAGGGAGCTCAGGACGTACTCGCGGAGGCGGTGGAGTGATAAATTGGAAGAGTAGGTTGAACTCACCGATGACCAATTTACCTCTCATCATCTCGTTAAGCTCCAAAACTTGGAGCTTCCCTTCGAGTTTTGAGATCCCTTGGTCAGCGATTGTTCTCAGATCTAGAGTCTGATTACTTTGCTCTTGACCACTAATGGTGAGCCGCCCCTCCATTTTAGTGGTGAATTGTAAGTGATACCGCTTGTTCTTTACTTTAATAAGAGGATAGATCGGTGGTAAGCCTTCGATCGAAAGCTGGAAAGTACACCTGTCAGAAGTCCCCACAGTTATATTTCTGTGCTTATGGAGCAGGTGTTCTTTGACTACCCTTCCGTTCTTGATCAGACCGATCCTCAATATTTTGCGGTCTGTATGCTGGGCCATAATGTATCCCTTTGTCGTTGTGAGTTACACCTCGTCGTGCAGTCAAGTCGCAGACTCCCGATGTATGACACATAAAGCGGTAGGAAGTTTTGTAGATCTTCAAAATCAGTTCGGCATATTAGATGCTGAACTTGATAGTTTCAACTCTAATTTACAAGAACAATAGGGTCAATCTAATCCTCAGTGAACTATTGGAATAGATATTCAAAGAATTAAAAAAGCCAAAGCACAGGGACTTTGGCTTTGGTGTACCGAAGAGGTTAATATTTAAAAAATTATCCTCGAGCTGATTTCAGAAGATTAAATCTTCTGTTTGAGCTGGCCACCCTTGACGACTGCAAACTTGAATTTCGTAAAAGTCGCTTGACCCGCAGTGTAGATCACTTTGTTAATCAAGCGGTAATGAGTCTCACCATGTACGATAATGGTGATAATATCTTTAAAGTTTTGCTTCAAAGCCGCGGCGAGCTCCTTGCGCTCTTTAACGACTTGGTCTAATCGATCTTTAAGCTGGGGGATCGTCAGAGTGTTTGGATCTGAAGTGTCAACCTTATTGTTCTTGATGGTCACAACAGGTTTGTCATCGACCAAAATGCCATCGGCGGCTACGGTGAGGGTCGTGGTCTTCTCTTTAGCGTTAAGCATTGTCGTAGACAATGGTAGCTGGAGCTTCTCATGAGGTGTGACCTTCATGGGATCAGTAGAGAAGTTCATCAAGAGGAAGATCAAAATAATGGTAACCGCGTCCATCAGGGAGTTGATACTTATGCTACCATCATCAGGGAGTTCTTTTTTACGACGTTGACGGCTCTTGGCCTTTGCTTGCTCGATTAACCATGCGTCTAACGATTTTTGTTTACGTGGATCCATTTTCAATTCCTCACTGAACGATGGCGAAGGTGACTTGGTCCCAAAGAGGCTTATAGGTGGAGGTCGTAGCCTCTTCACCTTCACCTTCTTCTTCGACCTTCTTGTACGCGGAGTTATTCGCAGCTTCGCTGAGTTCAGCGATGTTATCCATCTTGACACCATCTGCGAATTGGTAACGAACAACGTCCATTGTACGGATAAGGTACTTGAATTCGAGCTCTGGCTCTGCGGTGAGCGTCAGTAGCTTGTCATCTTCGTACATCTCTCTGAGCCTGAGAAGTTTCTTGTAGAGATCAATATAGTCGTAGGTCGTAACCTTCTCTACATCACCATCCTTTTTGGAGTAGTCTTCGGTCTTCATGGGAATCTTAACACCGCTGGCGTCTCCCTGACCTTCGAAAACAGCAGAGAGGTCTGCGCCAGTGGCCTTAAGCAAGAAGCCTTCCTTGCTTAGCGCTACGGTCAATCCTAGAGGCTTTTTATCTTTATCCTCTTCGGGCTGCTTAGTGCTCGCAGGCCCAACCTTTGGCGCACTCACGTTCACCATACCGATTTTCACTAACTGCGTCTTAAAGAGTACAAGCGGGATCAAGCACAGGACGAGGTTCATGATGGGGATGAGGTTAATGTCTTCAACTTCTTCAACAAACTTTGACTTTTTTCGAGCCATCGGAGGTATTCCCTTCGAAATTGTGAGCTTACAGGTTGGAGTAGCGTGAATGTAGTCACGCCATTCGTTGAGCTCGTCTGATGACGAGCGACTCGAGATCAGTCACTCGAGATTATCGACCTTGCTCGCCTTGGAGACGAGTGACGAGGATATTCTCAAGTTTAACGGAGTTATGCTCGATCTCGTCGAGAATCTTCTTGGTGATCGAGCTGAGCATAACGTGTGAGAGAAGGCAGGGTATCGCGACCATTAGACCGAAAGCTGTGGTATTCATCGCCACCGAGATACCAGCTGTAAGCATCTTTGTTTGTTGCTCAGGGTCGGTGATTGTCGCTAACGCTGAGAACGCATCGATAAGACCAAGGATGGTCCCGAGGAGTCCAAGCAACGTCGCGATATTAGCAATGTTCTGTAGCAGAGTGCCACGCTTGGTGATCTCAGGAGTCACCTCAAGAGCGTGCTCCTCTATGGCGTTTTGGATCTTATCGGGGCCTTGAGCCGCATTTTTGAGTCCTGCTGCGAGTACGCGAGCGAGCGCTGATTTTTGAGCGCTTGCACAAACGGTGAGAGCTTGTGGGATTTGACCGGTAGAAACATGGTCAGTGATCTTACTCATCAGAGCGTTAGCGTCGATGTTGTGTCGCATGTGGAGGAAGATGAATCGCTCTACAATTACTGCGAGACCAACGATACTCATAACAAGGATGGGGTACATCCAAAATCCACCACTAGAGAAGAAATTGCTGATATTTTCCATTGTGAGGGTGTCCTCCTGAGACGGGAGAGTTGAGAAGCGCCCTGTTGATGGCGCTTTTATACATTGAATATGGAGCAAAAGGGCTTAATGCTCATTTAGTGACCAACATCTATACCACCTCAGTGAAGTGTGGTCTAACTTTTTTTTAGGGGTATCCGATGACTCAAAGTCGATACGGAAACTACGAATATCTTCATGTAAATATTGAAGAAGCTAAAGAGCAAGATCCTGCTCTCCTGAATTAATCTCAAAATAAAATTTAGATTTCGTAGGATTCAATGAACTTTAGAGATCTTAAGGTGTCTAAGGCCTGTTTTGCCTTTATCAGTAGATGATACCTTGGCGAGTGCTCATAGAGAACAACTTCTCTTTGTTCATATTGGAGATTAAAACGGATATTTTTTTACGCTTTTTTTGATCTCACTGATGAAGCTCTTTTTAGGAGCTAGCCCTTTAAACTTGATCTTTTTGCGACCTTGTAGAAAAGCTGCAGAAGGTTTTTGGACTGTTCCCTCAAGTGTTAACTGTTTAAATTCGATCACTTTGCCCCCCCCACCTTCAGTCTCAAGGGCATCGCCATTTGATTCACTTTTAGGCGTGCCCTTCTTATCGCTTGGCTGAGCGATAGCGGTCCCTATTAGAATGACTAACCCAAGGACAAACGTCGATAAGTGGAGTGTACTTTTGATGACCATGTTTATTCTCCTTGAAAGTGGGGATAATTAGAGCTGTTCGATCTCATCTATTTGCTCTGCGCTTTCAGTGGATGTGTCAAGAGGCATAGGCTCATCTAATGGGACAGGCTCATCTAACGGAGCAGGCTCATCTAACGGAGCAGGCTCATCTAACGGAGCAGGCTCATCTAACGGAGCAGGCTCATCTAACGGAGCAGGCTCATCTAACGGAGCAGGCTCATCTAACGGAGCAGGCTCATCTAACGGAGCAGGCTCATCTAACGGAGCAGGCTCATCTAACGGAGCAGGCTCAGCCACGGGAGCAGGCTCAGCCACGGGAGCGGGCTCAGCCACGGGAGCGGGCTCATCGAGTGGAGCGGGCTCATCGAGTGGGGTCTCTTCTTCGACAGTACTCTTGGCTTCTTCCTCAGCGAGGCGCTTGGCTTCTTCCTCAGCGAGGCGCTTGGCTTCTTCCCCAGCGAGGCGCTTGGCTTCTTCTTCGGCCACTTTAGAGGCATCGGCTTGTTCTTTTAGCTTGGCTTGAACTTCGATTAACCGTTGACACTCTTTTTTGAAGGACTGAACTTGTTCAATATCTTTCCGGTCTTTAGATTGGCTGAGGAAACTCTCGATATACCGCATAGAAGTATTGAGCTGCTCTAACTTCTCAATACCTTCAAAATTACCATCCAAATAGAGGATCGCTAAGTTAAAGACTGCTGGTAAAAATCGAGGTTTCTGTACGAGTGCCTGTTCAAAAGCTGCAGAGGCGTCTGCATATCTCCTTTGACCCTTTAGCGCGTTGCCAAGATTAAGTTGGGCCTCTATCATTTGTGGCCATTTTCCGAGAGCGAGTTTAAAGTGCTTTTCTGCCCCCGGGTAGTCTCCCCCTTTTAAGTAAACTACGCCTAGTAAGTTGTGTACTTCTGCGCTACTGCCACCGGATCGTTTAACCGCTTCTTCTAAGATAAAGCGTGCCGGGAGCTCATCACCGAGCGCAAAGAGACTCATATATAATCCGAGATAGATTTCAGGGTCACTAGGGTTCAGCGCTTTAGCATTTTCTAAGATGGCGATCGTTAGCTCATGTTTACCCTGTTGAGCGAAAGCCTCTGCGAGACTGATCATCGCATAAGTGTTCTGTTCATCTTCACGGAGAGCGAGCTTAGCGACTCTGATCACCTCTGTTAGATTAGATTTCCGACTGACCAACAGCCTCGCCTTAGCGTTGAGTAAACCTACGTTTTGAGGTTCACTCCTCAACTGAGTCTCTACTTCGTTTAGCATACTCCCATCATACCCAGTTCGGAGCGCTATCTTAGTGAGGGCGACCCACGCTGGACTAAAGTCAGGCTTTATGGCGATCGCTTTTTTATAAGCCGCTTTCGCTTGGGATAAGCTAGAGAGTTGCTCGGCAATTAATCCAATATTGTAGTGAGTCTCAGGTATATTAGGGGTCCGTGCTGACACTCGCTCGAGTATCTTTTGTCCCTCTTCTAAATCATCACTTTGAAGTTTTGAGATCGCCTCATTTAGAAGCTGATAGCTCTCTTTTAGCGCGGCCTCTTCTTCCTTGCTATCAGCGTCTAACACCGAGCTTGACTCGGTCTCTGAGCTGACATCTTTGGTCTCACTCTTAGGCGACTGCTCAGTGGGTGATGGATTTTGTTGTGGAGCTGAAGGATTCTCAGGCTGCTTCTTTGATGGTGCTGGTGGAGCGGGGTCAGATGTGGGAGGGGGACCACCACAAGAGGTACACAGTAAGCAGAGGTACGCGAGACCTGATATGAGAGACAATGGTCGCTTCATTATTTGATCTCCTCGAGCCCGTCATCATCTAGGGCTTCTGCTTCTATGGACTCTGAGGGAGCTGTCTCCCCTGACTCATTCGCGGGGGGGGCTTGATCTCCTTGCGATTTAACTGCGGTGTCTTCTTTGACGCTTGGAGGCTTGTCATTACTTGGGATCTTCGCCTCTCGTTGGCCAAGTTTACCACTACGCTGTGAATCTTGATCATTGCTTTGCTTTACGGCTTCTGGTGCTGAGGTTTCTTCTTTTGGAGTCTCCTTGGGTTTTGCTGCTTCAGGCAGAATGAAACCTGAATTGGAGCGCGCTACTGGCGTCTCCAATCGCTTTTCATCCTTAAACGTTGGATACTCAGCAGGCTTATATTTATTGAGCGCGAGTAAGATTTGCTTCGTCCACTTATTGGAGATGCGAAATTCTCTCGCTTTCTTGAAGGCGGTCTCAAATCGAAGGACAGCCTCATCCTCTATGGGTATGGCGATCTCCTCGATCTGAGTGGTGTATATATCTTCTTCTTCGATGGTCAAGCCTTTAGGAATGGGGAGCTCATACAACGCTTGGGCAAAGAGTTGTCTGAGTACTCCAATTCGGTAAAAAGCTGCAATGTTCCAATCTAGAGATTTATATTTGAGTAATCGGCTGTAGTCTTCTGTTAAGCCGGCAATCTCCGATTTCATCTTATTAATAATCTGACCTTGCTTACGCATGCCCCCCTTGATCTTCATTTTTTTGAAAGCTTGGAATCGACGCTCTATGAGCTCGAATGATGCCTTGGCGGGGAATCGGGCGACATAACCTCCCGCCGGTATACTTCTAGTCTCGAAGGCCTCAATGAGCCTCTTTCTAGCGAGTTTGATCTGCCTTGATCTTCCATGTCGTTCGTAGATCTCGACGCTTTTGGCAAGCGCAGTAATCACCCTCTCCTGTTGTTTCGGATCATCTCCATATTTTTTGATGAAGCTCTCATAGATCTTCAGCTGTTTTCGCCAATCATTGAGCTTTTCATAACACTTCGAGGTCTCGAAGAAGATATTAGGCGCATTCTCTTTCTCGGGGAAGCGCCGCGCATAATCTTGATAGGCGCGAGCGGCAGCTTTATAGTCTTGGGTTTGTTCGAGTAGACGAGCCGCATTATAAGCGGCATCAGCGGCATTTTTTCCATTGGGATAGCGCTTTGCGAGCTGTCCAAAGGTCTTCACTGCCCGATCATAATCATAGAATCGTTCAGCGTTATAAGCGACTCTGAAGAGGGCATTTTCAGAGAACTCACTGTTAGGAAATTGGTTAAATATTCGCTCATAAGTACGCATGGCTGAGTCATACATACGTGATTTCTCGTAAGCCACGGCGCCATTGTTAAGCGCTGCTGCTGCGAATTCATTGTCAGGGTTTTGGTCCACTAAAGTGATATATTCAGTGGCCGCCTCTTTATATTTCTTTTGATCGAAGAGCGCTTTTGCGGTCTTGAATAAGGCACCCACTTTCCAGACCTTCGCTTGAGCGACCATTTCATCCCCTAAGCCCGCCTTTGAAATCTTTTCAGCCCATTGAGCCATCGCCACCCAATCTCGTTCTCTTCTATAAGTCTCGATTAATAGGTTGGCGGCATTACTCGCCACAGGAGAGTCGGCGTGCTTTTCGATGACATCAATAAACCGTTGGCGCGCAGAGGGGAAATCTAAGTAGTCCATATAAATTTCTCCCACTTTATAGGTCATGACTGACGAGCGATGCGGGTCATCTTCTACTTTGAGGTTTAGAGCTAAGTATTCATCACGAAGTTTGATCGCTTGCTGAGCGAGCGAGGGGATTTGTTCTGCGGTGACCCGTTGAGGCATCCCCGTATCTTCTGCGCTCTCATCCTCTGAAGACTCTTGTGGATCAGATTTGTTTTCTTCTAACAGAGAGGGTTTTGCGGGTAACTCTCCTCTCGCCATCGCTGATTTCACGAGCTCCACATGAGAGAGGATCGCCGAAAATGCTGATTCCTCTAAATGCTCATCTCCAAGTTTTGAATCTCTGACGATCAGATATTGTTGAAACGCTCTGCTATACTCTTCGCTATAAAACAGTGTATCGGCGTATAAATAGAGTAGTTCATAAGTATTATCATCTCTTCGATAGCGTTGGAGATAACGTTGATATGACAATGCGGCCTTTTTATAGCTAGATTGAGCGCTGTTCATCAAACTTATGCTGTCATCACCCTCCGATTCGCCCGCTCTAGTTCTAAATGTTTGAGCGCGTTCGTGGTGATATGTGCCGGCTTGTAGCAAGGAGTCCTTCATCAACCCCCGAGCTAGATCTATAGCGGCTTGGTCTCTATGGTTACTGACGTACCATTCTCCATCTATAACGTAAGCGTTAGTGATGTTATCACGTTCAGAGAATGCTTTTTCTGGTTGAGCGATTCTCTCATAAGCGGTGATGATCTTGGAGTGGATTTCAGGGTTCCTACGGTAATAGGGGTGCTTTTCAAATAGGTATTGGGCGGTGGAGATCGCTTCTTCATACTTAGTATTGTCATAAAAAATATTGACGAGCTTATCAAGTAGCTCTGCTTGATAGCTCTCTTTACTCTTGAGGTACCGTTGAACTCTCTTAAAACCGGCGCCTGGATCAGTGATCCCATCATCGTCCCAGTCATCCTCATTGAGTGAGATCGCGAGATACTGCAGGGCCTCATCACGTAGTTCAAATCCCGTTTTACCTTGCGCTACCTCACGATCGCTATGCCCGATGAGCGTCTTAAAGGCCTCGACCGCCTCTTCAAACTCATCATTTCGATAATAAGTCCAAGCGAGCTTGTAGAAAGCAGGAGCAAAATATTGCGATTCGGTATCTTTGACGACCTTAGAATAGGCTTTAATGGCCTGTGGTAGCTCAGCAAATTGGAAATATAGCTCACCGAGCATATACCATACTTCAGTTTTATAACTGCTGTTAGGAAAGAGGTCTACAACCGCCTTAAAGTCTCTGAGCGCTTTCTGTTCATCACCCATTTCATAATGACTATAACCTCGGGCGTATAACGCAGCGTCGAGATCCCTATAGGCAGGCCAATCATTGATTAATCGATCAAAGATTTTGATCACAGCCCGTTCATCACGCTGCGGGTAGGCCATCTCAATATCGCTAGTGTCATCAACTCTTCGATTATATTCCTCAAGTCTTGAGGAATAATTATCGCTTGCTTCTTCTAGGAGTAGCATCCCGAGCCGGTAGAGAGAGTCAGGTGTATATTGGGGATGTGCCGCAGTGCTGTTAATAAAGGACTTAAATTTTTCTATACTAGATCTTCTTCGCTCCTTCTCGGTATTATTAGCCCCGTCCAGACCCCGCTTATGGAGGGCTTCGATCTTATCGCTCTGTACTTGATACTCAAAGTCAAAGAGTTTTGACTGTGAGCCTCGGTAACTTGAAGCGGCTTTAATGAATGACTTTGCTTTGAGTTTAAAGTCATCAAAGATCAGTTCACTTTTTTGGTCAGCGCTCAGCTCTGAAGACCTTAAAGTGTCTTCTATCTCCTTGTCGCTGCTAGGACGCTTATTGGCGTTATCTGTATTACTTTCAGCATCGACCGCTTGGCTTTCAGCGTCAGCCGCTTGGCTTTCAGCGTCAGCCGCTTGGCTTTTAGCGTCGGCCGCTTGGATCTCAGCGTCGGCCGCTTGGCTTTTAGCGTCAGTCTCGGGACTCTTCGCTTGGGCGATCACCTCGCTGAGAGGGACGACTGATAACGAGAGGGAGATACAGATGAGCAAAACCATACTTAGAGGAGACAGGCGGATGAAAAGGCCTATATCGCCTCTCATCATCTGCAAGAGACGTCTCCCTAAGCTCAGTTTGGTCTCAATGATCACTGTGGCGTTGTCGTGAATCACGGGGGCTCCTACAAATAGGGGGGGCAGATGGTGAGGGTGACTCACGCGTTTATTTCACCTGATCTCGATTGAGCACTTCAAAGTGGATGCGTCGGCTCTCTCGTTCATCCTGTAGCAGCTTACTGCTTTCATTTTTCTTTGCCCATAGCATATCGAGGTAACCCGCATCTGCCTCGAGTATGAGTCCATCTAGCTTATTAATCACCTGATAAAATATCTTGGCGACCATTTGACCAGCGAGTCGGTTAGCTTGGCGAGTGAGGTTCTTTAGACGAATCTCGTAACGTTTAATCTTAGCTTCCTCTTTTATAACCTGCTGTCTTAGGAGAGAGCTGTTATCACTGACGAGACGCATGGAGCGTATTTGGAAATCATCTATGATTTGATGCCCACGGTTAAAGGCGTTGAGGTCACGGGTATCCATTCCACCTTGGGTGACGAGCCATTCACTCTCTTCTTCCAAGGCGGAGGCATAAGCGCCTCTTAGCTCCTCTTCTTGGATATAAACCTCATCAAAGAGTCCAACGCGATAATATACTTTTTTAATCTTTTCACTTAAAGCATTTATCTTAACGACTAATTGGTCATGCTCAGCGAGTTGAGCGATCGTCATATCGATCGCCTTGGTTCTCTGTTCAGGCTTTAATATCCCATTGATCACATCGGGACTGTTGTCCTCGAGATAGATCTTGGCACCAATCAATTGTGAATGATTATACTTCAGAATAAGTCCTTGCCGAAAGAGTTTGAGATCAAGTTGGGCTAATTGTCGCTCCATCTTTGACTCTCTCTCTTTTAGGGTCGCAGCATTTTGGGGGACCTCTCTTAACTTCTCAGCAGCCAACTCTCTATTGAGTCTTAGCTTCTGGTAGCGTGGGTCATTAGCGAAGCGTCTACTCTTTGTTTCATTTTGAGCGCTTTGGCTTCTAAATAGACGATACCTAAGCCCTAAAGCAGCGAGCAGTCCATCATGAAGTTTAGGGAAGATTTCAGACTGATTGGGAGCGTCTAAAACCCAATAAAGATCTTTAATGATCGCTTTTGAAGTCTTTACATCTTGAGAGAGAGCAGAGAGCTCGACAAAAAGAGATTTTGAAGCGCTCGTCGAGAGTTCGTTTTTGGTGAACTGAATCGCTTCTTTGGGTAGCAAAGAAGAGAGGTCTAAGAAGCTGTCACCCCGTTCAAGTTTACGTTGAAAATATTGCGCGAGTTGACCTCTCGCCTTGCTGAGTACAGGAGTCAGCGCTCTCGCTTTGAATATATCGAAGCGCTCTTTGAGCTCCCCAAAGATACTTTTAGCTTCAGTGAATCTACCTAGAATACTCAGTAGCCGAGCTTGAAGTAGACGGGAGAAAGGATCATAGAGCATATTTGGCTCATCTATGAGCTGTACCTCCATCCTTTGTAGAGCTTCAAGATACTTCTGCTGTCTAATAGATACCCAGACACTCTCTTTGATCGCTTCGAGAAAGAGGGGAGAGTTTCTATTAACATCTACGTAAGCTGCAAACGATTTATCAAAGTGACCCCTCTCATACAAAATACGGGCTATGGCTAGCTCTGCATTGGCTTGAACAATATTCCAGCCTTGAGCTTCGTTCTGTTTCTCTATATCTGAGCGGAACGTACACCCGGTAACCGCTGACTGCTCATCGCTCTGGCTCCCGGCTTGAATCACTGAACCAGTGATGACATCAACTTCTGGAGTCAGTCCTTGATCAACTTTAAGATTTAGGTTGATACGCATGGCATCAAGGTCAAGAGCGATCACCTCCTTAAAAGTGTTTACAGCATTATCAAGGTCTCCGAGATGAACTTGGGAGACCCCAGTAAAGTAGAGGGCTTGAGGATAAATACTCGAGTCTTTTGAGACCCGCTTCCATGATGTAATCGCTTCGTTATGTCGATTGAGGTGATAATTGAACTTGCCGATCAAATATAATAGAGTGTCGTCGCTTGATTTCCGATTGTATTGGTTCGCCTCTCTGAAGTACTTCATCCCCTCTTCGAGCTTATTGGTCTTAAGAGACGTCTCAATCAGTCGACCGAGCGCACAAGGACGCATTTTCGGCTCACCGAGGGTGAGTACTTTCTCAAAGAACTTAAGTGCAGTTCTATAATTACCAATATGGTAGAGAGAGTCAGCGAGATAGAAGAGGGCATCCTTATAAACAGGAGTCTTTTTGCTGTTTCCTTGGTAGGTCTCGACGAGCTCAAGTAGAGTCATCGCAGCGGATCGATAGTCCTCTTTGAAGTAGTGAAGTCGCCCCTCATTGAGCTTTACGATAAAGCGGTTATCGCGTTTACGGATCTCAGGATCTAAATATCTCTGAGTGAGGAGGTTGATCTCACTGATGACTTGAGGGAGCTTATCGCTTGTAATCTCCTTTTGAGGAGGCACAGCGAGAGCAGAGTGGGTGACGAGTAAGGTCACAATCCACCCAGATATCAGTAGAGCTCGTTTCAACGAGGAGATCATGGGGCACTCGTATTGGCTTTATCACTTGTTTTAGTGTTGACGCTCTTCTTTGAATTCCCGCTCTCTTTATCTAGGTCTTCGGTATATGTACCGATACGGAGCGCTGGTCTGTCTTCAGTTTTGACGCTGATCCCTCCACGTTCATAGGCGGTCGCGATAAGCACCACCCTTTTTCCATCTTCAGGTTTAAATATCATGGCATCACTGACTGTGAATTGGAAGGTCTGTAAGTATGAGAAAACCCCAAACCCATGACCCCTAAACACCATCTCGACTGAGAGCTGCTTATTCTCATTAAACGTTGTATAGTCGTAGATAATGATCTCTTCTTTAGAATCATCACTCTCTCCGAGACGCCCAATGACATTGTCATCAATCTTATAGAGAGCTCGCTCTAGCTTAAAATTAGCTCCCATTTCATTACGGTGTATGACGCGGACTTGAGTCCCTGATAGCCCGCTAGCGAGCACACTCTCTTTGAGGATAGCTAAACGAGTGCGGGAACGAAAGATCTCTTCTTTCAGTTCATTGACTTGAGACTCTATTCGTTGAATCTGCCGAAGATAGAGGTCTGAGCCCTCTTCTGACTCTTTCAGAGGGACTTTCGTAACTTTCAGCTGTCCTGTGCTTTGGCTCATTCCCTTAGTTGGTGTCGGTGAACTGGCCTCACTTTTCTGATCAGTGGAATCGGTGGTGGAACCTAGCTCCACTAAATCGTCGCTGGCACCTACCGGTTGTGCATGGGCGGCGCACCCAATAATATCAAGAGAGAGTGAGAGCACTGCGATCAAGATGGAAAGCGAGAATGGTTGACGCATAGAGGACACCTCTTAGTCAGTGGGGAGTGTTATATTCATTCAACGTCTTGAAGACTTATCACACCGTGTGAGCGAACTTCAACACATCACCAAGATGTATCTTCATCAGACCAACGGTTTGCGCTCATCAATAGTTGAGATATTGCGGACATAAATGGTTTCAAACCTTCTTTACTAAAAGAAGAGAAAGGGTATACGTCCCCAAATTCGCTGAGTTCTTTTCGAGCCTCATCTAAGACATCACGGACGTCCTCTCGATCGCATTGAGAGATTGCGATCAAGAATGGACGTTGCAGGAGTGAGGCCTCAAAATTTTCAAGCTCTTTTCGTAAGGTCAAAAAGTCTTCAACCAAACTACGGCCCTCACCATAGTCTCGCGTCAACAAGAATATGAATACGCCAGTACGTTCAATATGCTTCAAGAAGCGAAGTCCGAGACCGATCCCTTCTGAGGCTCCTTCTATTAGCCCTGGCATATCAGCCATAACATAACTTCGATCCTCATCTACTCTAATCACCCCAAGGTGGGGCTTTATGGTTGTA
This sequence comes from uncultured bacterium, assembly GCA_943788935.1. Classification (GTDB taxonomy): domain Bacteria; phylum Myxococcota_A; class Bradymonadia; order UBA7976; family VGTA01; genus CAKZRU01. The sequence goes on from CALSSE010000011.1 coordinate 416,981, forward strand.
AATGGGAAATCGGCGACACGTGGCTTTGCATTGGATACTGTGCGTATGAGGGTTGACTTCCCAGCGTTTGGAAATCCTATTAGCGAAACGTCAGCGAGTAACTTGAGCGAGAGAGTTACGGTGAACTCTTTGCCTTCTTCTCCAGGTTGAGCATAATCAGGGGTCCGGCGGGAAGGTGTAGCGAAATTCATATTTCCTTTACCCCCGCGACCTCCTTTCGCGATGACTAACTCTTGGCCATCTTCAATTAAGTCATGGAGGAGCTCCCCCTCTTCATTGATCACTTGAGTCCCCGCAGGTACCCGGATCAACTTATCATTGCCATCGGAACCAGAACACTGACTCCCCTCACCGGGTTGACCGTTTTGAGCAAACTGACGCTGTTGATAACGGAGATCAACGAGGGTCGCTAAACTACCATCTACTCGTAGGGTAACATCACCACCCTTGCCACCATCACCACCGTCAGGACCCCCGAAAGGTACATATTTTTCCCGCCTGAAGCTTACTGCCCCGCTGCCTCCATTACCCGATCGGATATGGAGTTGGACTTCGTCGATAAACTTCATTTTAGCGCCTGTCGTTTAAGGTGGAGCGGCTCGCTCTGCTGAGCTTTTGGCTAGCTCAGTTATATACGGCAACGCGCTTTTTGTTGCGACCAAAGTTTTCAAACTTAACTTGACCATCAATCAAAGCGAATAGGGTGAAATCACGACCCATACCGACATTTTTACCAGGGTGAATCTTTGTACCACATTGGCGCACGAGGATATTACCAGCACGAACTTCGTGTCCGTCAAATCTTTTTACACCGCGACGTTTTGCGTTTGAGTCGCGGCCATTACGTGTACTACCTTGGCCTTTTTTGTGAGCCATGAGTTATCTCCTTGAATAGTTCGCGCAGCACTAGGCTACGCTAGATGTTACAGAGTGGCCTTTAGGCATTGATCCCGGTGATCTTGACCTCGGTAAAGGCTTGACGATGTCCTTGCTTCTTGTGGTAGCCTTTACGGCGTTTCTTTTTGAAGACAATGATCTTCTTCGCGCGTCCTTGTCGAAGGATTTCAGCATCAACTGATGCTCCTTCTACGACAGGAACACCGATTTTGACTTGGTCTCCACCAACCAAGAGGACTTGGTCAAACTTTATCGAGCTGCCTTCAACGTTGAGTTTCTCGACGCGTAGGGTCTCGCCTTCGGTGACGCGGTATTGTTTACCGCCAGTTTTGATGATTGCATACATAGACTAAAAGTCTCCTTTCATGGGGCGCGTCAACTTAATGTGATCAACTGCCCATGTCAAGACCGATTTCCTAAGAATCGCTCTCTCCTGTTGTATCAATACTTCCCGCCGAGGTTACAAAGTCGAACATCTCTGAGAGCCCTTCGCTCTCAGAGACCACTTCATCAAGTGACTGAGGTTCTGTAAGAGCTAAACCCTGTGTCTCTTGTGGGGTTTGAGCGGAGGGTCCACTGCCTATGAGCTGCTCAAGCTGATCAATATCTGCTTGAGCTATGGAGTCAAGAGTCGCCTCTCCCGGTAATGGGGGGGTCACTGTTTGAGGGTCATCTGCGTCTTCGATTTCTGAGTCATCGTCCTCAAAGGAGATATCTAATGACTCTTCTTCGGGCCCTGATTTTTGTGGAGGATCGTCCTGATTATTGAAGTCCTCTTCGATTTGCTCTTTTTGGTCCCTATTTTCCAGTTCGCTTTCATTTTGAGGAGTCTCTTCACTTTCACTTTGAGGAATCTCTTCGCTTTCACTTTGAGGAGTCTCTTCGCTTTCACTTTGAGGAGTCTCTTCGCTTTCACTTTGAGGAGTCTCTTCACTTTCACTTTGAGGAGTCTCTTCACTCTCACTTAGATTATCACCGCCCCCTGCTGACTCCTCATCTTGTAGCATATCTTGTCTCTCTTTATGCTTTTGAGCGACTTCCGCTAAATTTCTCATAAAGAGCTCTTCACGCTGTTTTATCGACTCAGCCATGAAAGCGTTGAGGAGAGCCTGCCCTTCTGGTTCTTCGCGATTCACTCCGAGTACTATTGGTCGAGGCGAGTTATGACGTTCAAGTCTCATAATGACCTCTTTGGAGTTGACTTCTCTTAAGACGGTCATCGCTCCATCAATCGCGAATCCAAGAGCGATAAGGACTAAGCCGAGTAGACCGAGTTCTGCTTCGGAGCCTCGTACTCCTGCAAATAAGAAGTGTCCTCCTGCGAAACAAAGAGTGATCAGCGCTAGTATACCAAACACATAATAGAATGCTCGGAGAGGCAATTCTACGCTAACGCTACTCATCTGGGATACATGGAATCGTAAGTCATGACTCCCAAGATTTTGACCTCCTGATCGATTATGACGCTCAGATAAGAAGACCTGTTCTCCAATCAGTGAGAGCTCTCCCTGAGGGGTGATTCCCAGCCAAGCGAGCAACCTGTTAGCATAATAGCGAGCGATATCTAACCCAATATATGTATTAAGAACGCTGATACTGTTATTTTTACCTGACTCATACAATCTCACTCGGGCTCGCACTGGAGAGGTGGTGATTACCGGTACATGACCTCTGGTTTCGACCTCTAAGGAGTCTTCCTCTGACTCATCATCTTGAGATTCACTATTCTCATTAGAGCTCTCTATGAGGTCTCGTCCTCGATTTCTATCTCGCCACTCATCGAGTAAACCTTGTAGGTTATCTTCTTGGGCGCGCTCATTCTCAACTTTACCGATGAGCTCTGCGGCCTCTTCTATACGATTCTGGCTAGGGGCTTCGATATAGTCTGATGAGGTAAACTCAGGAAATAAGGCCTGCATTAGAGGGATGATCGCTTCATAAGCCCCAGAGTCTGTGCACGCTCTAGGTTCACTCAAGAAGAGGTTAATCATCACCTCATATAACTCGATCGCCTTAGGTTGAGTCTCATATTTTTTAAAGAGACTTCTAGCGGCTCTACGGATCACATGAACATAAAGACCAATAAAGTAGGAGAGCAACAGGTTACGCTTATTAGACTCTTCTTCACTGTCTCCTCGGATCCAACGATGTGCTGCCTTATTGAGCGTTAACCCAAAGCTCTTCAAATGCGCGGCATGACCAGCATTTTGGTCTCTCATCAGTTCAACAATGGCTCGAATCACCCCACGATGAAAAACAGAGTCATTTAAGGGATGTCTGACTCCAGATGGCGTGAATGTATGGAAAAAACTCTGCAAGACTCTTTCTAAGAGCTGAATATGGACCGGGCTGTTCTTGGGCCTATCGCTGGGAATCACTTCAGCGAGAAAAAGACTCTGTCTGAACGCATGAGCGTCATTTGTTACCGCGTTGAGTATTGGATCTACAGGCTCATCTTTTATTTTGTGGGCGATGATGGAGACTAGACCCTCAGCGATCACTTCAATGACAGAGGAAGGATGAGTAAACAGCTTTGTTTGGGCGAATAACTCGACAACTCGTTCCCCAACCTCTGCTAGACTGCGGTCTTCAAAGTACTCTAATACCTTATGGATCTGCTTTCTGTTAACCTTGGTCGTATGTAGAAGGAAAAGAGCGCATGATTGGAGTTTACGGTTACCCCGAGTGAGGAAGATAAAGGGGACACTTTGGTCTTCGATCACTGAGGGAGAAGAGAGAATGAAATAGAGCGCTTTATGATCTTTGCATGACTCAATGAGGAGTCGTAAATATCGCCAGCGCCTCTCCTCTTGACGTGATTGCATAATGCGTTCGACGTGGCGTCGGAGCATCTCCCAACGCTTACCGATGAGGGAGTTTGGCCCTACCTCATGAATATTAAGAAGGGCGGAGAGGCTCCAGGTGTATACTTCACGCTCAGTCTGCGCCGTTCGACGATCAACCTCAGCAGCTACTCTCTCGACATAGAGTTGCCAAAACCTTAGCGCTTCATCAGAATCACAAGAGTAATCAATGAAGTCGCTCAGTCTAAAAGAGCCTAGTCGCTCAATTGCGGGGAGTTGCTTGATCACTTTGGAAGCGAACTCTGCTCGTTCATCATTCGATTTAGAGCTCAGATAGATATTGTAGCCTCTAGCGAAGAGAGCATTGATTATTTCATGAGTGCTCGGTGGAGGGGCTCCTAAGGTAAGGGCTTGCTCTAAAGTGAGTACCACCCCCTCCATTAAAGGAATATTCACCTCGGAGATTGGTTCTTCGAAGCGTTCTAGCTGATCACTGAGTCTTTGAATCAGGCTTCGATCAATAAAGCTGTGATTATGTTGAGCGAGTCGAATAAGCAGGTCAAAAACAAAAGCGGCGATGGCATCGCTTCGCTCTAAGCCTATTGCGTGGTTGTAGATCTCACTTCGACGCTGAACGAGGGCGTTAAGAAAAGCACGGGTTTGCTGTTCTTTAAGACGCGGCTCATATATTGGTTGATTGGCAGCGGTCATGGTGAAAGTTCTCTTTCTGGTCGTTCTTTGTCAAGCGTGGATAGAGCTCAGAGTTTCTTAGTCATCAGTTTTAGCTGTCTTGTTGGCTCAATCAACCGTTTTGTATTGAGATTTGTAAATGAGAGCTGGGTAAGCGTCTCTTTAGAGCCACATCTACCGAGCACGATCGCTCGTTCACAAATCCAAGGGACAGGCTTGGTGAGGATAAGGCTCTGCGTCTCACCATTGAGAGCAGTATACAATACCCATAGACCGCCGAAATCTTGAAAAGGATTATAGACTTCGAGTTTTTCTTGATGATTTCTTATCGCTGTTGACACTTCTTGAGGTAAAGTTGTCTCTACCCATAGATCTGATTGAGCGCTCACGATGTGTAAGCTCTCTTGCTTGAGGGCTGTGCTTAGAGATCTGCCGAGTTGGTCATGGTTTATATGGCAGCTGATACTCTGCGGTGTCGACTCGAGAGGGAGTCGAGGATCAGAGAGTTCAAAATGAAGCTCTGACATAGAGGTGGGGTTCTCTTGACTCTCCTCTATCTCTGAAGGAATGCTAGCGTCTTTGTTCAACTCTCGAAGAGGTTGAACTTCAAAGACTGCGGTAGATGAGATTCGCTCTCCTAAGCCTTGGCATGAACATAAACATAGGAAAATGAGGAGCGCGGAGCTCTTTAAGAGTTGAGCGCTCATAGAGGGAGAAGCGGAGTGATCGGAGAGTGGCGACTTATCCTGAACGCTAAGGGAGAGTTGAGTAAAAATACTGTTAGTTTTCATATTTTTTCCTGTGATCTCACTCCAGAGACCGACAAATGCTGCCCGCAGGTCTTGCTTATCCTCAGCCGAGAGCGACTGTTCATAATCAGCGGAAGAGGAAGTTCTCTTCTGAAGTCGATAAAGTACCCTAAGCGCTTCAGTTTTAACAGGCCAATAAGGCTTGCCTGCTGCCGAAGAGATAGCGCCTCCGGCCTGAGCGCTAAGTCCATCTGGCGCTAAGCCGGTGAAAGGGCAGCGACCTATCTTAAGGTGATAGCCTAAATGGGAGAACAAAGTGAGCTCCCAAGTGAACAATGATGTCTCATCTATACCGGGCTCGCTCTCTATGGCTGAGATGAGCTCTACCATAGATTGGAAGAGGGCTTCGTCTCTCTCCTCATAAGGAGTGCTGTTGAGACATATCTCTAACACATAATAGAGCTGCCGAAGCGCAGAGAGTTGATCTCTGACCCGTCTCACGCCTTGAAGTACATCGCATGGACCAAGAACAGAGAGTCCAGGCTTCATTGGGTAGTCTACCTTAACGAGATGACCAACCTCCAAGGTACCCATGTATCTCCGCTTACTCCGCAGGGCACCTTTAGCTACCGCTGTTGTTCTTCCTATTTGCTCGGTAAAGAGGTCAATGATGAGATCAGACTCACCATAGGGTCGAGTGCGGAGTATAATCGCAGCGCTAGTGAGTCGGGTCATAAGATAACCGTTAAATCTCCATAAACCATTGGGCAAAGAGGAAGTAGACGAGGATGCCAAGTACATCAACAGCGGTGGTGACTAGCGGACCGGTGGCGATTGCCGGGTCTATCTTTAATCGGTGAAAGAATAGCGGTGTACTCGCGCCGACAATCGCAGCAGTGAGCATACTTGCCCATATACTCAAACCCACAGTGAACGCTAGAGCGAGTGGTTGTCCATCATAATATCTCACCGCTGAATAGAGAGCGAGCAGTATACCATAAAATATACCTAGCATACCTCCGATGGTGAGCTCCCTAACAAGGTATTGCGCTCCGAGTCCATATTCGACTCGACCGGTGGCTAGACCGCGGACGATGATCGTGGCCGTCTGTGACCCAACATTACCCCCCATCCCTAAGACGATCGGGATAAAAGCAGCGAGAGCGACCTCTTTTTGTAGCTGATGTTCATAAAGACCGATCAATACACTCGCCGCTAACCCGCCCATCCATGTCGCGAAGAGCCACGGTGCTCGAGTTCGGAAGTTAGACCATGCTGAGGAGTCATCATAGGCCGTTTCATCCGCCCCTGCCATCTTCAAGATATCTTCGGTCGCCTCCTCACGAATAACGTCGATGACATCATCTATGGTGACGATCCCGAGCATCTTTTGCTTGTCATCAACGACCGGGATCGCCAAGAGATTATAGCGGGCGGCGAGCTGGGCGACCTCTTCTTGATCTTGATCTTGGCGAACATATATTGTGTCTTGAGTTTTGATTTCGGCGAGTGGAGTCGCGGGGGGGTTCATCAAGAGGGCTCTGAGAGAGACAACGCCAGTGAGCTTCTCTTGACGACTTACTACATAAATATAAAAAGCCATCTCCACATCTTCAGCGTGCTGTAAAGCCTCTATCGCCTCGGCGCATGTAGAGTCCTCTTCTAAGGAGAAATACTCCGTTGACATTATGCCAGCAGCGGTCTCTCTATCATAATCGAGCATCTCTTGTAGCTCGGCGACATCTTCAGGGGTGAGTAGTGAAAGGATCTCAACCTTGACGTCTTCAGGGAGATGGGAGAGAAGATTAGTTTGGTCATCGACGCTCATCAGAGAGATGATCTGAGCCATGTGTTCGACCGGTCTAGTGGTGACGATCTCTATAAACAGGTTCTCATCAAGCTCAGCGAGCGTTTCGGAGCGATCCTCATTGGTCTCAAGTAAATCAAAAACTTGATGCCGCTGAGCCTCATCTAGATAGCGCATAACCGAGGCGACATCCTCATTACGACTCTTGTGTAGTACTTTTCGAACACGAGATATCGCGTTACGACGCAGCAACTTTCTTAGACTCTCTAATAAAAACTGTAGGCGAGAATTCATCTGCCCCCCTATCCGTTACTCATCGTCTCGAGATATCTCGTTGGCAGTCTCCCAATAGGTGTGCCAAGCTGACACCCACTAAATTAGATGAGCCTAATAGCATGAAAAGTGCTCTTTGTGTAGACCCTAAGTGAGGATAAAATCACTTTACGGCTCGCCTACCCCATAAGCATATCCATGTTGATTAGAGATCTTTGAGGATCACCTCTATTTTCCCACTAGAGACATCAGAAGATATAATAGTCACCTCTACTTCAGAGCCGAGCGTGATTCGCCTCTTACTTGTAGAGCTTCGCCACAAGAAAGTTCTCTCATCATAACGAAAAGAGCCCGGCAACTTATCTACTGAGTGGCTACACCACACAGGGTAATCATAGAGGTCAACTAAGAAGCCCTTGGGAGAGGTTCCACAAACTACCCCGCTGAATGTTTGTCCGACATGGTCCCTCATATATAGAGCTTTATAAGCATCGAGTACCTTGCGCTCTGCTTCTATGATTAAACGCTCTTTACGACTAGCATACCCAGCGATTTCATTCGGCTCTTCAGGGGAAGTCGTCTCTTGATTAAGCCAGGCTTTGAGCTGACGATGTACCCAAAGGTCAGGGTATCTCCGGATCGGGCTAGTAAAATGAAGATAAGTGCTAGTTCCCAAGCCAAAGTGGAGGTCAGCCTTAGGTTGGTACACAGCTCTAGACATCGACCTCAACAAGAGACTGCTCAACAGCTCTGATCGAGGATGAGATTCATACAGACGAAGATACTTAGAGAGATGATGAGCTTTGACCTTCTTCTTTGGTTCAAAGGGAGCTCCTAAGAGGGTCGATTGAGTGACGAAGCGTTCTATCCCTTTCTCTGGTGGAGTTCCATGAACACGATAAAGTGCAGGAATCGACTCTGAGATACAGTGGGCAGCAACGCTTTCATTGGCAGCGAGCATGGCCTCCTCTACCATCTCGTGTGCTTCATGCCGAGGGCTGACCTTAAACCCATTTATCATTCCGAGGAGATCAAAGCGTAGACGAGGTTCGATAAGATCTAAGTTAAGAAACCCTCTGCGGCGTCGACGGTTTCTGAGTGCTCGAGCGCAATCTCGAATGGCGATCACATTATGTCTTTGACGTTGTATATGTTTAGGTGGGCTGAACGCTGCTCTCTCAGGTTCAGTGTTTACCCCTAAAAGACCGGCGGCTTCATCATAAGTTAACCTCGCTTGGCTGTGGATAACCGCTTCGCAAAAAGTTGCTCCTTCGAGGTCTCCTTGATTGTTGACCTGTATTCGGGCGACCATCGCTAAACGATCAACTTTAGGCTTGAGACTACACAGGTCATTAGAGAGGCGATGAGGAAGCATCGGGAAAGCTTGGGCCGGTAAATACAGCGTCGCGCTTTTTTGTCGCGCTTCCATGTCTATAGGGTCACCCTCTTTTACATAATGGGCGACATCGGCGATGGCTACCCAGAGGATCCAGCCGCTATCATTGCTGTCTCCTACAGATGTGACAGGCTGAGCATAGAGAGCGTCATCAAAATCTTGAGCGCTGTCAGGGTCGATCGTGATAAATGGTAAATGCCGAAGATCACGACGTTGTGCATACTCATCAGCGGTCGGCAGATCTGGAAATTGCTCTGCATGTTGCCGAGAAGAGGTCGCTAAGCTGAGCTTGATCCCTTGGTTGTAGATGACCGCTTCTAGTTGGCCTTGGGGGTCATTAGGGTTGATGATGTGTAAGGGAATAGCGGTCAGCTGTTGGTCAGTCTTAGAATCCTGAAGAGCGACGGCGATGAGCTCTCCTTCGGTAATCTGATTGAGCGCTAGACCTTGATCTGTGCTCTCACGTACTAATATGGTAGGGGGAAGTTGATCACTCTGTGGTGAGAGCCAGGCTCCTCCATCTTGTCTTCGAAAGATACCAACGCAGCTCTGAATACCACGCTCCAGAACTTGGCGAACTCTTCCCCTCACTCGACCATCTTTAGCAGTATAGAGTGAGAGAGAGACTCGATCTTTGTGCCTCGCATCATTGAGGTCAAGATGATCTATGAAGAGATTGGGAGCGTCGACGAGCTCAGGGCTGGCAAAGCCAAACCCTTTAGCGTTTAAGCTGAGGGTGCCAGGGAGTTGATCGCTAACTCGTCGATAGACATTTGGTGATATCTCTTCGATGAGTCGGTATTGGAGGAGAGTGTTTATCCGCTGCTCAAGGAGGGATTGCTCTGTTTGAAAGAGCTGGAAGTGAGCGCAGAGATCATTAAGGTGTCTACCGCTAGAGGCGCTTGGGGTAGCCTCAAGTACTTGTTCTATGTTCAAGAGTATCCATTATCGGTCATAAAGTTATTATCTTCTAATCTTTAAGTGTCATACTCCATGAGAGGCTTGACCTCAAGTCTGATTCATGATGAGCCTATGAAGGGAGTCATGTAAAGATGAGACGAATGAGACTCTAGACTCTACGCACATAATCTACTTCGAAATGGATGGATCAAATAATGCTGTCTGAATTTGGGCGTTACCTAATTCTCAAAAAAATAGCGGTCGGGGGAATGGCGGAGATCTTCTTGGCTCGTCGAGTGAGTATGGGCCAACTCTCTAAATTTGTCGTTCTCAAGCGTCTCTCCCCAGAGTATCAAGGGAAGCGCTCTTTCGAGCGCTTGTTTTTGACAGAAGCGAAGTTAACGGGCCGGCTTTCTCACCCAAATATTGTTCAGCTCAATGATCTCGGACAAGTAGACGGTTCTTACTTTATGGCGATGGAGTATATTCACGGCGTCTCCAGCGCAGAGATGATGTCTCGGGCAGCTCAGAAACGTATGCCGGTGCCTCTTGGAGTTGCTCTAGGGATTATTCTATCTACAGCCCGCGCTCTATCTTATTGCAGTCAGCCTCTAAGTCATGAGGGAGAATCACTCGACCTGCTCCATCATGATGTAAGCCCTCATAATATACAGGTTCGTTTCGATGGGGTCGTTAAGCTACTAGACTTTGGGGTCGCTACCCAAGCCCAAAGGCAAGAGGGGAGCAGCCGCAGAGGGAAGTTCGCTTACATGTCGCCTGAGGCTTTTCATAGAATGCATCTTGATCAGAGAAGTGACCTTTTCTCTTTGGGCGTTGTCCTCTATGAGCTGACGATGGGTAGAAGGCTCTTCAAAGGAAAAAATCAACAGGAAACTAAGCAAAAGGCTGAAGCCTGTGTGGTCCCGCGTCCACGGAGTATCCACGATCAATTCCCTGAGGTGCTAGAACAGCTGATCCTCCAAGCCTTAAGCTCAGACAAGGATCAACGCTACCAAAACTTTGAAGTGTTTATTGCCGCGATTCAGGAAGTCACCGGGCAGTTAAGAATTGACACTAGCGAAGACCGTATCGCTCGCTATTTGAGAGAGCTTTATGGCGAGGATATTGAGAAGCGCTCCATGCAACTACAGTCCTTAGCGGCTCGGGCTGAGATTATCGGCGCCGACCCCCTCGATGAGATCAATACTCTAAGCTCTAAAGAACAAGTACCTGTCAACTTGACAGGGAAGGCGATTGGAGAGCTCCCCACAGATATTAAACCACAGAGTATAGGGCTTGAGAGTCTTAAAACCCCCGCTCCTCTCGAGAGCAAAGATAACCTCTTCGGTCGAGAAGTTGTAGAGACCGAGATGGTTGAGGGGATTAATGCAGAGACTACACCTCATGAACAGGAGGGAGCATCTCCTCGCTCAGAGGACCTTGCCTTGTTAGGACAACAAGAGCGTGATTGGGATGACCTCGCTCAGAATTCATCTAGTAGAGGTCGCTCAGTCCTTTGGGTTGCACTGTTAATTTTGGGCAGTCTCGGAGGATTCTACATGGGTCAACAGAGGACAAATCAAGAGGAGAACCAGTCTACCGCGACACAATTTATCATAGAGTCAGATCCGGTAGGAGCGACCGTATCAGTCGGTGGAGTGATGTGGGGAGTCACCCCTTTCAACAAAGAGAAAACACTAGATGTTGAGCGAGCGATAATACAGCTCTCAAAACCTGGCTTCGAAGCTCAGTCTCAAATGATCGAGATTAGGGGAGGGGCTCTCATTCAACTCAAACTTAACCTATCTCGTAAAATCCCGTAAGGTTTTTGAATCTAGCTTTATCTCCTGATGATCAATGAAGAGCTCTATCTCTATGCTTTCCCATAGCTCTTTGAGAGCGAATTTAAGGGCTTTTGGATCAGTCTTTTCGCGTTGTAGGCCTTTAATGAGACTCTCTCTCGCCTCTTTGAAAGATATTGCTTGTCGTTTCTCTAGCTTGATTAATATCCAATCTTGAGTGGCTTGCTTGGCGTCTACTTTACTACTGACCATCTGTGGCCCGCTGTCTAGAGAAACATCTAATAGTCGATTCACCATTGTAGATGGAAGGCTTTTGGGATCAATCTCTGTCGCTTGGATACCAAGGGTACTTAGCGCTTCATCAAGACGATGGTGTTGAGTGGCCTCTGTAAGCAATTGTCCGATTTGATCGACGCCCCACGTTCCCCAATGCTTCTTCAAGCCCTCGCGGGTTAAGTTGAGATAGATCATCCTTAGACTAGGCGTAGAGAGCGCGGGAATAATCGTTCTCCCTCGGAGGCGGAGCAACCAAGCGCCTCTCTCGGTTAATTGAACAGGGAGAGCTTTAAAGAGAGGAGCTCGCTCAATGAGCTGAGCGGCGTCTCTTGATTGAAGAGACATGAAGACTTGATGACTGACTTGTTGATGATATTCAGCGTTGACCTTTTCATGGATTGAGAGAGGGATTGATGACCAAGACCTCTCTCTGCCGGCGAGCGATCGAGTGTCTCCCTTAGCTTTTCGATTAAGCCGTCTCCTCTTCCGTTGCTTCCTCGCCCGCTCTTTAGAGCTGAGGCGGGAAATAGATGAATGCTTTTTCCATGCTTCTCGCCATACACGCCCCACATCACCACTTGGGAGAAGCTCTGACAGATCGCATTGATTAGACTGATCACACAGGGTCTCCATAAGCTGCCAGAATTCGGTGCTTTCAAGCAGCCTCGTGTTGATTATCGTTTTAGGGATGAAGATGCCTTCCGCGTCTATTGAGGCCGGCCTCTCTTGACTATTATTGGTGAAGATATACATCCCCTGTTCATCTTGAAGAACAGGTGAGACTTCTCCCGCTCTAAGCTCCGACACAACTCTCAGTATTCGAGGGGCGATTCCCTCTGCACGTAAATCATCAATGGTGACCTCTCCTCCTCTCGACCTCGTTGAGTGGTGACTCTCTTGACGAGCGAGTACCTCAAAATTGCTCCCTTCGATGAGTTGGTGCCTTAATTGACTTAGTTTCAATCTCGCCGCCGATCGAAGCCCTCCTAAATGTCGCTGATAATGATCTTCTGTCCAAGCGATTTTAGGGCTGAGGTTAATTTGGCGACCGATCAGCTTATATCCTCTTGGGAACTCTACCTGATAGCGAGCTCTCAAAGGTTCATCAGCGGTAGACTTGAGATGAAGAATTTGTGATGCCCAAGCATAAAGCAATGCGTCTTGCTTATCGACTTCGGGTAAGCGTGTGCGCCACTCTGCTTGATCAGGAGGCGGAGTGAGCTCTCCTAAAGCCTCTGAGCGCTGACTGAGCACCTCGACTAGGAGGGCTCGCCTGATCGCTGATGCTCCCTGTCGATCAGCGGCTAGGCGCTTTATGAGATGAGCTAAGTCATGAGTTTGACCATCGACGGAGAGCGAGGCAGACAGGCTAGGTGGACCTTCAATGGGTGGCATAGATTCGCAGGCGATCATGATCAGTAGACTGACCCAGAGAATGAGTGGACAATAAAGATTTGATAAGTGGAATTCCACAGGCTTGATCATCTTGAAACTTTTCTTTTGTTAAGAAGGTGTGTATGTAATGAAACCTATTGTGTAAATGATGTCGAGTTCGAATCGACAAATATAGTCAATATTGACAACCTATGCTGTTGTCAAAATGATTAAATTGTTATGCAAAATAAGTATTTAGTGATTTTAAAAAGATGGCCCTCAATCCAATTATGGTGAGGGAATTAACGACATAATACATCAGATTAAGAGAGTCAGCATGAGTGAGAACGAGAACGGAAACTCTCCACAAACAACTCCGGAAGAGGCAAAGACGACGATTGGTATGCCCACGCCTCCTCGTCCGGTAGAAGAGCCGAAGAGTCAACCACTAACCGCGCTTGATCAAGTTGGAGCGGCGTCAGCAGGAAGCACGGCCTCTACAGAGGCTCCTCTCGTTACCAACCAGGCAGAGGCTCCTCTCGTCACCAATCAGGCAGAGGCTCCTCTCGTCACCAATCAGGAAGAGGATTCTCTCGTCACCAATTCAGCCGCTGCCACAGTGAGCGCCGTTGATGATGATGAGCAAGTCTCAGCGTTAACTTGGCCTATTGACCCTGATCACGCTAACGCGGTGAGTGTCCTCTCTGAGCAGATGAGCGGCGTTGAGCTGTACAACTCAGGATATATCGCTCAAAAGCCTAGTCGAGCGTTGAACTTTATTCTTTTAGTTCTCGTGATCAGCGTGGGAGTAGCGGGTAGCGTCGCGCTCAAGTATTATAGCTCTCCCGACCGTGAAGCTCGCCTTATGGAGCAAGCGCTCTGTAAAGCAGACTTCGATGCGCTAGTCAAACTCACCGCTCAAAAGCAGTATGGTACTCTAGTGATCGAAAGTGAGCCTACTCAAGCGGTCGTCATGCAGAGCGTTGATGGGGGTCCCTTACAGACCATTATGGGCAAGACGGCAGATGGGAAAGAGATGGAGTCTCTCACTCCCGCTACTCTTAAGGACTTGGACATCAACCGTCTGTATAAGTTTAAGCTCAAGTTCACCGATACTCTAAAGCGGGCTAAAGATCTCACTGATGAAGAGAAGAAAGCTCTCAAAGAGGGTGAGAAGCCACCCGTCGAGGAGATGCAGGTGGATTATCGTAACGAGGAGTTTTCAATCGCTCGCTATCAATGGATCCAAGATGGCGCGACTGGCTCATTCCGTTTTCAAAAAATCGTCCCCTTAACACCCGACTATGTTGAATACTTCCACACTTTTGATTGGGCCAAGGGTAAGGCAGAGCGTTTTGACACTCAAAGAGAGTGTGAAGATTTTCAGCGAGATCATGACGCTACGATTTGTAGAGCGATCCCTCGTACTGAAGATTGGGCGAAGAAAGATGCTCGCGATGAAGAAGCCGCTAAGAAAAACAAGCGCGGCAAGAAGCGTCGTCGTCGATAGTCGATACAGTTTTAGCTCGCTTAAAGGCCGCTATGTTATCACCGCTGAAGTTTGATCGAATGACCCCCAAACTCGTCTTTTTAGCGAGAAGTTTTGGCCGTCACGCGCTTGAGCTCGGTAATGAGGTCCCTAAGAGACCTCTATACTTCTTGAAAGCGCCGAGTTCTCTGCTTCCTTCGGGCGGATACGTCACGCTACATGAAGAGTGTGATGTGGTTCATTATGAAGCAGAGGTGGCTGTTATTATAGGACGAAGCCTCTCTAAAGCGACACTGGAAGAAGCCCAACAGGCGATCAGCGCTTGGACGGTGCTCAATGATGTCACCGCTCGTAGCGTCCAAGCAGAAGATGGGGGGAAATTTACTCGCGCAAAGGGGTACGATTCGTTCTGCCCGATCGCTGATGAACAGCTCGAGACACTTGATTGGAGAGACGCTCGTATTCAAGGATGGCTGAACGGCATATGTGTACAAGACGCTCCTCTGACCGATATGATCTTTACTCCTGCTGAAGCGATCGCTTCGATCTCGTCGGTGATGACACTGAATCCGGGAGATCTCGTCTCCTTGGGAACTCCGTCAGGTGTGGGCAGGCTTAAGGCAGGTGATACGTTTGAAGTTCGCCTCTGTCAAAACAGAGCAGACAATGATTCATCACTTCATCACCCGACGCTTCTCAGTTTCTCTCATGGCGTGATCAGCTCTTAGGGATCCGATCAAGGGTTGACCCCTTTGAGTGAGATTCTCGTTCTTCAATAATCACAGCTTTAAATGAACTGAGTCTTGAGTCATGTGTTTAGCTCGCTTACACTGTTAATCTATATGTTAGCGATGAATGATCGGTGAGGTCATCAATTCCTACAAGCGAGTCACCCTGTTTAGTGCTCAGAAATATTTCTTGAGGAGCGAAGATGTCACTCTACCTGTTAGTACTAGATAATGAGGAGATCACTCAGTCCCTAAAAATAGAGAAGGAGCGCCTTGAGATTGGCCGAGCTGAGAACGCTGATATTCGATTCGATCTCCCTGAGGTCTCTAGGAATCATGCCCGATTAATCCTGAACCCGAAAGCGCTTAATGGTGACTCATCATTGAGCTATGTCGCTGAATTGACCGATACAGGGAGTCGATATGGTGTATGGGTCGGGGATGAGCAGGTATGGTATTGTCAGCTTGACGCCGGGCAGTTCTTCAAAGTGAGTGATCGTCTATCGCTCTGTTTAAGTTTTGACTCTAGAGAGGTCCTCTTAGAGCCAAGAAATGATCTTCTAACTTCATCTCAAACTGAAGTAGAGCCTGAGGTGTCCGAGGTAGTCGCAAAGCCCGAGGCAGCCGCAGAGCCAGAGCCTGAGGTACATGAGGCAACAGCGCCTGAGTCTGAGGTACATGAGGCAGAGCCAGAGCCTGAGGTACATGAGGCAGAGCCAGAGCCTGAGGTACATGAGGCAGAGCCGAGGAGGCGCTGAGTCCGAGGAGGCAGCAGAGTCCGAGGAGGCAGCAGAGTCCGAGGAGGCAGCAGAGTCCGAGGAGGCAGCAGAGTCCGAGGAGGCAGCAGAGTCCGAGGAGGCAGCAGAGTCCAAGGAGGCAGCAGAGTCCAAGGTGGCAGCAGAGTCCGAGGAGGCAGCAGAGTCCGAGGAGGCAGCAGAGTCCGAGGTGGCAGCAGAGTCCGAGGTGGCAGCAGAGTCCGAGGTGGCAGCAGAGCCCGAGGTGGCAGCAGAGCCCGAGGTGGCAGTAGAGCCCGAGGTGGCAGTAGAGCCCGAGGTGGCAGCAGTGACTTTCGCTCCGGCGTTATGGTCCATTTACCAACAAAAGTTGGGGTTAGCGGTCATAGAATTAGAGAAGTTAAAGCAATCATTGCCCTTAGAAGTAGAAGCGAGTGTTCAAACTCAGCGAACTTTAGATCATTTAGCGGAGCTCTCTCTGTTACTTAATCCAAGAGTAATCCCTTTCGCAGAGGCGCTAGTAGAAGCGCGTCAGTCGATCGCTCTGATCACTCCTCCTGATTTCGCCTTACACCTCAATGATCAGACAGGCTCATTTTATGTGACTCAAAGTTTTATTGAGGCGTTTAAGACTGTCTTTTATGAACTCGTCAAAGCAGATGAGGTGGACTGGCTTCACATTGACTTTGTGGTCGATGATGGTCGCTTAAGAGTCTCTTCTGACCCTAGACTGAAGCCCTACCTAAACTCAGAGCACTGGACCCATCAACTAGCGTTAGAGATCTTAGGGATTGAGTGATGGAGTGGTGGAGATAACGAGGATAGAGAGCAGGGTATGATCGATGAGAACAGCCCACATGAATGGGATGGACCCACAGGCTTTGATCCATTCACCCCTCACGTGAGGATCGTCAGTCTTGGAGGAATAAAGGTTCATGAGGGAGCATGGACTTGCATGGAGACTCTCTTAGCTTTACTAAAACGATCTGCAGAATCGGTGACCGCTGAAGGGACACTCGTCCAAGAAGATAGTCGATTCTATGCTCAATTTAATGGTTTACGAGCGACATTTGAGACTTCTTTGGTTGGTATGAGGAGTTCATGGTTAGGATTACTTTGGGTAGATGCTAGACATGACAAAGAGTGGATAAGACTCTCAACACAACACGCCTTGGATGAGCTCGCTACTTGGCAGAGCGTCCGAGAGCGACAAGGAGAGACTTCACCGCCAGAGGTCATCATTTGGATCGAGGAGCATGATCAGGAGAATGAACGTTCTAAGATGAGCTCGATGGTTCAGCAGGCGTTAAATCGGATCAAGCGGTTTTGTCAGCATATTCGAGTGAGTGTTCTCTCTGACATGTTTAGTCATATCTCTTCAGGCCCGGAGGCTGATCAGTGTCACTCGATATGGGAGCGATTAACATATGAGCTCTCTACTGATGCGATTTTGCGGAGAGCAGAAGAGACGCAAGATCACTCAACCCTTGTAGAGTATATCGATGATATGGTTTTGCTTCCGGCAGGTACCTTTTATCAAGGAGGTCCTCAAATCTCTTCTAGCGCTGAGCGTCCTCGTCACCAAGTCAAGATCTCCAACTCATTTTGGGTAGGACAGACCGCGGTGACTCATCGATTATGGGAGACGGTGATGGGAGATGGGAAGGGTCGAGATAGTGGCCTTGAGCCAAAGGCTGAGGTGTCCTGGTTTGAGGCGCTTCATTTCTGTAACAGGTTGAGCGAGCAATCTCAGCTAGAGCCAGTCTATAAGATAGAAGATCATCAGCTCCCGCGAGTGATCTATAAGACCTCTAGTTCAGGTTTCCGTCTCCTCACCGAATCGGAGTGGGAATATGCCTGTTTAGGTGGACAGCGTACATCGCTCACCGCGCCACCTTTCTCCCCGATCCCCGCTTGGACTCAGCAGCGCTCTCAGCTTAAGGTTCACCCTGTCGCTCAGCTGTTTCCGAACCAATGGGGGCTTTATGATTGCTTAGGTAATGTCGCAGAATGGTGTCAAGATGAGTACCATGCTCATGCCTATCAAGAGCGAAGACGTTTAACGTCAGATCCTTGTGAATATCACAGTGATGGTGGAGAGCGTGTGATTAGGGGAGGAGCTTTTGATAGCGTTGAATATTTAGTGACTCCCTCACGACGAGATGCTTGTAGGCCACAGAAGAGGTGGTCTAGCATTGGTTTCCGTGTGGCTAGATCACACCAAAGTAAATAAATTTCATATAAAGGACACTGTTATGAAGAAGCGCTTACTCTGTTTTTTGTCAATATCGATCTTGATGATCGCCAGCGTCGCTTGTGATGATGGATCGGAGAGCGCAGGAGAGAGCGCAGGAGAGAGCGCAGGAGAGAGCGCAGGAGAGAGCGCAGGAGAGAGCGCAGGAGAGAGCGCAGGAGAGAGCGCAGGAGAGAGCGCAGGAGAGAGCGCAGGAGAGAGCGCTACTGACCCCTTCTCTTCACTCACCGCTCAGGTAGAGGTTGAGTTCGATGAGGTAAGTGGGCTTCACCTTAACTGTCGAGCCTTAGAGGACTGTTTCTTCGCGCAAGGCTACTATCACGCAGCTCACCGATTCACCCAGATGG
This sequence comes from uncultured bacterium, assembly GCA_943788935.1. Classification (GTDB taxonomy): domain Bacteria; phylum Myxococcota_A; class Bradymonadia; order UBA7976; family VGTA01; genus CAKZRU01. The sequence goes on from CALSSE010000011.1 coordinate 435,501, forward strand.
ACATCAACCGTCTCTTTCCTCAGGGCCGTGTTGGAGAGAGAATCGGTAATCTCGCTCTCAGCACTGATCAGAGGAGTCGGTTGATCTTTTCTACCACCGACGGAGGATCTATCGAAGAGCAGATGTGGGCTTCGACCAATGAAGAGAGTAAGATGATGTTAGAGTCATATTCTCGAGGGGTGAACGCTTGGCTCACTAAATGGCGCTCTGGAGATCCGGATGCACAACTGAGTGAAGAATATGATTTCTCGGTATTTGATAAAAGCACGATTAGAGATTGGACACCTCTTGATAGTCTCTCTGTCGCGCTGGTGTTAGTGCAAGATCTGACGGAGAGATCAGGGCGTCATCTCCGTAACGCAGAGCTTTTGAACTCATTTGGGCCCGCTCTCTATTTTGATCTCTTTGGGGACGCTCCGGCTTTTCCAACAGCGGTATTGACAGGATCAGAAGGAGTAGATGCGGTGGCTCCACCGCTCATGAGGAGTGAAGAGAAGGAGGGTGAGTCCCCTGATCGCTTAAATCAACGAGCTGATCTCTTGCATGGACTGGAGATACATAAGGAGCGCTTACATAAATATAACAACCTTTTTAATGCTGAGGAGTGGTCTCAGCGCTTTGCTTGGCGTCGTCGAGCGGAGAATAATCCCCAACCTCTAGGTTCAAATAATTGGGTGATCGACCCCAGCCGTAGTGTGAGTGACCACGCTTGGCTCTCTAATGACCCTCACCTCGGCCTGAGTAACCCCTCGGTTTGGTATCTCGCCCATCTTAGAGTAGAGCCCTCCGCCGAGGGTGAGCCCACGCCTCTAAACGTGGCTGGGGTGAGTTTACCCGGTATCCCCTCTATCATTATAGGTCATAACGAGCATATTGCTTGGGGGATGACCACCACTTACTTCGATTTCTCTGATGTATATGTAGAAGAGCTCAGCGATGATGGGGAGAGTGTTATCTTCAATGGAGAAGAGGTACCTATGATCCGTCGAACTGATACTTTCGAGCTCGCAAGTATGGAGCCGGAGAGCGTTGAGAGTCTATTTGTTCCTCATCATGGACCAGTGATTAGCATTGATCGTGATGCCGGGGTAGCGATCAGTATGAGATGGACAGGCCAAGATACGGATACCGACGTTAATTTCTTATTGGGGCTCGCTCGCTCTAAGACCGTTTCCGAAGCGCGAGATGCGGTACGTTCAGTGACGACGATCGGACAAAACTTCGTGATCGCTGATGATCAAGGCTCGATTGGCTGGTTTCCATATAATCGCCTGCCGAGCCGGCCTTGGATCTCAGCCGAGCTGAATCCTGCGCTACCTCTCCCCGGAGATGGCAGCGCTGAATGGGGAGAGCCGATTCCGTATGAGGCCTTACCACAGCTGTATAATCCTGAGTCAGCGGTGGTGGTGACCGCTAATCACGATATGACGGGTGCGTTTGCAGATGGAGATCCAACCGATGATGCTCAAGAAGAAGGACCCGCTCAAGCGGTACAAGAGAGTCCAGCCTTTGGCTATCGTTATAGTCAATCGACGAGACTCATCGATCGAGAGGCGCCTCATGATAGAGACTCTCTCACTGCAGCGATCCATGACCGGGAGCTACTTGTAGCGCGTCGCCTGTTGCCGAGTATACTACAAATGATTGACCTCTCTACGTTGACCGAATCTGGGCAGAGAGCGCTAGCAGCGCTCGGTGCTTGGGGGGAAGGTTCAAGAGGATATGATTGTCCATCGGGGATGACTCTCACCGCCCTAGACCAGTCCATCCCCGAAGTAGATCCACAGATCTTGGCAGATTCAGCGGCTTGTTATGTCTTTCATGTGCTTTATTCTGAACTTGGCAAGTCCATTTTTACCGATGAGCTCGAGAACGCTGATGATGGCCGACGAGCCTTCCCCGATTATGAGGCGACCGCCCGCCTGATCGGCCGGCCCGAGGTGATGGTCGGCGGAGTCAGCTATTGGGATGACCTTAATACGCCCATGGAAGAAGACGCGGGTCTCACGATCGCTGTAGCCATGAACGCGACCGGTAGCTATTTTAATCGAGAATATGGCCCTAACTCTTCAGATTGGCTTTGGGGTAAAGTTCATACTGTGACTCTAACAGCTGCGATTATCGATAATGCAGGAGTAAGGGAATATAACAACGGTCCATATCCAAATCATGGCGGTCTTTACACAGTCGATGTCGCCAATCCAAGGAACTTGTTTACAAGAGATTATGATCATGGTGCGGGCGCTTCGATGCGCTTTGTGTGTGAGCTGAGCTCCCCTCCTGTATGTCAGATCGAAATTCCAGGAGGGCAGGTTCACCGACGGAACAGCGTTCATTACGATGATCTCTTGAAGAAATGGCTTGACCGAGAGCCGCTTATCATCCCCTTTAGCGCCGATGAGATCGAGGCGAGGAGTGTGGAATCATTGACTCTACCTTGAGCGATCTCAAGACCTTGATCATCTTCTTTCTACTTCCTGATGAGGGTTATTGATCTTAATCGCTCGATCTGATAAAGGCTGTCGACCTTTTTACGCGTATTATAAGTGAGATTTCTCACATTTAAATGATTTGGAATCACCGTGAACGATCTGCTCAGTCAGCTAATTACACAACAAGGAGCGCCGCCACCGAGCTGCGCTAGTCAAATGTTTCCCCTCGCGATCATGATCTTGATCTTCTATTTTCTCCTCATCCGTCCCCAACAAAAACAGGAGAAAGAACGTCAAGAGATGCTTAGTCGCTTAAAGAAAGGTGACACTGTCATCACTAGTGGAGGAATGATCGGGACCATCGCCTCAGTACAAGACACAGAGATCCATATCGAGATCGCCGATAAGATAAAGGTGCGGATCGCTCGTGAAGATGTAGATATCTATTCGACATCTCCAAGCTAAGCCCCCTCTATACACTCGCGCCTTCATGAGATGAAGGTGCACCATTGATTAAATCTAAAGGCAGGTAAACCCACTGGGATTACCGCATATTAACTACTAGGAGTTTTTACGACATGAGTCGACAATGGACAGGGCGAGTATTTGGTCTCGTCTTTCTGATCGGCCTCTCATTGGCCACCTTACTCCCCACCATTACAGGGTTTATGTACCCTGGTGAGGAGGTACTCCCCTCCGCCTATACAAAGTTCTTTAAGAACCGATTGATTCTTGGGCTTGACCTACAAGGAGGTATTCACCTTGAGTATAAGGTCGATACCCGAGAGGCGCTGATCAACAAGAGCCGCAACTTTGCGCTCCGCTTACGAGATGATCTGCGCTCCAATGATGAGCTCCCTGAGCTTAAAGGTTCACAAGTTACGGTTAAGAGTCGTAAAGATGGTAGTGTAGATGAGGTCACTCAGCTCACCGCGATCTTTACTAAGGATGAGCACTACGTAGCGCTCTCCGATAAAATTACCAGCTTTTTGAATCGCTTCTACCCTGAGTATGAGTGGCTCTCTGAAGATAAATCAGCACGAAGCATTACCATCGGGATGCGTCGTCCCTCGATACAGAAATTCCAAGTAGATGCTCTCGATCAAGCGATCGAGACGATCGAGCGTCGTATTAACGCCTTTGGTGTTGCTGAGAGTAGCGTCTCTCGTCGTGATAATGACAAGATCGTCGTTGAGCTGCCTGGTCTTAACGAGAAAGAATTCGGTAAAGCGAAGGAAAAACTCGCTCAGACCGGTCTCCTTCACTTTAAAATCGTGGAGCACGATCAAGCGAAGAGCGATGCTTTTTTCAAGAAAGTCCGCGCTCGACTCCCTCGTAAAGAGGCTTGGCCAAAAGAGCTTGAAGGCTTTGAGCAGCATAAGCTGTACGCTTCAGGTAGCGTGATTCGCTCTACCAGTCGTGAGATTTTAGAGTACATGGTTGGTGATAGTTTAGATGGTGATTTAGAGCATCTCATAGGATATGAGAAGATCTACGCGGATCCCAAAGATAACGACCTCTCCGAGATCCGACGTCTTAGTAAGGTACAAGAGAAGCAGATCGATCGCGCCAAGGAGTTTAATCCTAGCGCGACCGCTGTGAAAACCTATCAGCTCTACTATCTACGCCTCGAGGGGATGAGCGGCGAGAATGTTGAAGACGCCGCGGTCGGTTATGACACTTTCCAACGCCCGGTCACCAACATGCGCTTTAGTAGCAGTGATGCCACCGAGTTCGGTAATCTCACTGAGCGTAACGTCAATAAGGCGATGGCGATCTTGATCGATGACATGGTCTACTCAGCGCCTAATATTAACGAGCGTATCGGTGGTGGGCGAGTACAGATCTCCATGGGCGGCGGTGGCAACACGGTCATGAAAGAGGCAGAGGCGCTAGCTGCGGTTCTTAAGAGTGGTGCTCTTCAAGCTCCGCTCCGACAGCTGTACAGTAGTCAAGTTGGTCCGACTTTGGGGAAGGACTCGATTGAGGCAGGTAAGATCTCGATCATCGTCGGCTTCATCTTCGTGATCATCTTTATGATCGCTTGGTATCGGACTCGAGGTGTTGTCGCCAACATCGCGTTACTCCTTAACTTACTCTTTATCGCTGCTGGTCTCGCGCTCTTTGGCGCGACCTTGACCTTGCCGGGGATTGCAGGGGTCGTACTCACTGTGGGTATGGCGGTCGATGCGAATGTACTGATCTTTGAGCGTATGAAAGAAGAGGAGCGTAAACGTAGCGTAGCGGAGGCCTTTGCCGCTGGTTATGAAAAGGCGTGGAGCGCGATCCTTGACGCGAACATCACTACCGGAATCGCTGCTTTCGTCTTGTATCAGTTTGGTACAGGTCCGATTAAGGGCTTCGCGGTCACCTTAGGGTTGGGAATTATTTCATCGATGTACACCGCGATCGTCGTGACTCGCTTGATCTTTGAATATCTATATAACCGTGAGCAGACCGCGAAAGCGGCGGCTTAAGGAGGAGTAAGACATGTCACAAGCACGTAATATCAATTTTATTGGACAGTCTGGCTTATTCGGTGTCCTCAGCATCGTCTTAGTGATCGGCTCATGGATATTGATCGCCGGTGGAAACCTTAAGCTAGGGATCGATTTCGCCGGAGGGACCGAAGCTCTCGTGAGCCTCCCTGCCTCTTTGGAGGTCAGTGATAAAGACCTCAAGAGCATCGCCAAAAGTGTTGGCCTTGAGAGCCCCGAGATCGTTAAATACACCTTTCAGAGCGGAGAGCCGCGTCAGGGCTACTTTGTTCGTAGCGTGACTCAGCGAGGATTGATCGCTGAGAAAGGTGATCGTCTCCGTGAGACCCTGAGCGCTGAGCTCGGCGCGACTCTAGTGAAGTGGGATGAGAAGGCCAATACCTTTACGATCGCCGACAGCTTAAGCGCCAAATACAGCTCTGCCATTGGTGGAGAAGTGATAGGTGACCGCCCACAGGATCAGAGTATCACTCAAGCAGCTAAGTCTCTTAAAGAGTCAGGTGTGAGCGTTAAAGAGGGAGTGTTCACTGGTAACCCCGTCGCTAAGAGCGCCATCGTTAAAGCGGTGGGTAGCGCAGCGATCAAGATGTGGGACACTAGCGATGAGAGCGGTGAGCGTATCCGCGTTCAGTTTTATAACCGTCCCGATCGTGGTGTGCTCATTCGAGCGGCGACCAAAGCAGAGATTATTGGCGCTAGCGTGAGCGCTGAAAATGAGACACGTAGTCCTGTTTTCGCGATCTCTGCAGATGATAGCGTTCGGTTACGAACCGCTTTAGTGAGCGCTTTTAAGAGTAAACTGAGTGATGCTGCTCTCGTAACTCAGATCGAAGTTCCTCGCTTTGAGAAGGTTGGCGCTACCGCTGGTCAGCAACTACGAAACAAGGGTATTTTAGCGGTGATTTACGCGCTGATCTTCATCTTGCTTTACATCGCGTTACGCTTTGATCCTCGTTATAGCCCAGGAGCCATCATCGCTCTTTTACACGATGTGAGCCTGACTCTCGGTGTCTTTTGCCTCACAGGTCGTGAGTTTAACCTACCGATCATCGCAGCGCTCCTAGCGATCGTTGGTTACTCCCTTAATGACACCATCGTCGTCTATGACCGTATTCGTGAGAATCAAGATGAGGCGGCGCCGGGCTCTACGATCCGCGGGATCATCAATGCGAGTATTAATGATTGCCTGACTCGTACTATCTTAACTTCGGTGACAACCTTCCTCGCGGTCCTCGCTATCCAAACTTTTGGTGGTGGGATCATCGAGAACTTTGCTTTCGCGATGTTGGTAGGGGTAATCGCTGGTACATACTCTTCAATCTATATCGCTAGCCCACTCGTCTTAATGATGGATAATTATTTCGAGAAGAGAGCGGCTCGCGAGGCAGCGATTGACGAGGTTCTCGCTCAATGAGTTCTGCAGCTGGACACCCGCTGAGTCATGATCGAGAACATCGGTTAAACTCGCTCGGTTACCAGCTACCTGAGGCTCCTCCCCCGGCAGCGATTTACCTACCCTTTATGCGGACAGGTGACCAGTTGTGGGTAGCGGGACAGATTGCCCTCAAGGGAGGAGCGCTCATCGCTAGTGGGAGAGTCGGAGCGGAGGTGAATATTGAAACAGCCTCTCTCTGCGCTCAGCAATGTGCACTCAATCTGCTCGCTCAGGTGAAAGCATCGACAGGCTCTATCGACCAGATCGTTAGAGTTGTTAAACTTAATGTCTTTGTCGCCTCTACCGCAGACTTTACGTCACAGCATCTCGTCGCCAATGGAGCTTCAGAGCTATTTGGTGAAGTCTTTGGCGCTGAGGGTGCTCACGCTAGATCAGCAGTGGGAGTCACTAGTTTACCGCTCAATAGCCCGGTGGAGATCGACGCGATCTTTGAGGTACGCTGAGCTCTTTGAAGGGTGCTAACTCGCTCCCCGTTCTGATCGGTGTGAGTTCACCGTTCGCTCCGCGCTATACTCGTTGCTACTAAAGGTAAGTTGCTACTCGAGGTAAATTGCTATTCAAAAGGTGATAAGCGTGTATCAGCTTAACCCTCTTCTTCTTCAGATTGACCCTCTTGGGCGATGAGTTTACGTGTCGTCTGAGCGTCAGCAGGAGGAAAGGGGTAAGACTCCATTTCGTGTGGATGTACCCACTTCCAATCACGAACTTTGAGTGATTGAGGGAGCTGATCACTCGGTAGTCGGCATTGGTAGACATGAAAGTCTAGAGTGTACTCTTCATGCTCTTGCTTAACGAACATCGTGCATTCACCAACCTCAACCTTAACGCCGAGTCGTTCATTTAGCTCTCTAGCGAGAGCGAATTCATCGCTCTCTCCAGTCTCGACCTTCCCACTTGGAAATTCCCAATAAAGGGGGAATAATGCTTGCTCTCTCCGCTGAGTGATTAAGAACTGACCATCGCGTTCAACCTCGGCAGCGACAACTCTCAAGACCGTCTTCGGTTTCTCTGACATTGTAGTTCCTCTCAACGATAGGGCTCTCAGCGTGGGGGGTAGAATGAGATCTCTCCGATTTCATAACCACGATTCATAGATAAAAGTAGAGCGGTCAGTCTAACGACAATTTAAGGCGTTGACCAACTTTTAAAGTGCTTAAGGGACCAAGTCCGTTGATTAGTTTCAGTCGTTTAAGACTCAGACGAGATCGGGCTGCGATTTGCCAAAGTTGATCTCCTTCAGAGATAATATAGCTGCCTTTGATCTCCCCACCGAGGCTCTTTATCGCCTCCTCAGCGCGAAGAGGCTTCTGTTCTAAGGGAGCAGAGACTTTTACTTTAGCGATCAAATGAGTGGCGTTCTGCTCACCTTGAGTGGCCTTATTTTGATACGTCTTACTCACCGTGTTCAATTTGAGTGCTCTCGCTAATGAGTCTTGTCGTCCCGGTGGTAGATAGAGGTTGAAGTTAACATTGAAGGGAAGGTGCTCGCCGTTGAGATGTGGATTAAACCTCCTCAAGTCTCTGACCGGGAGATCTAAAGCGATCGAGAGCGGAGTGAACTTTACGCGGTCGTTGATTACGGTGACTCGTTTGCTCACAGTACGATAACGGGTCTTCTGCTTCTTCCCTTTACGCCCTCGACGTTTGGGCTTTATCTTCTGTTTTACTTTGATCGACTTTAATCGAGTATAGTGAGCCTTCTTGAGCTTCAAACGATAACCCTCGAGAGGCTCTTGTGGCCAACCTTGGGTGAGGTCTCGTCCAAAGTCATATTCCTTAAGATGAGTGAGGACATGATACATCGCTAAAACACGCGGTGAGTATCTCTCTGCCTCTGTGTAGAGGTCTAAATTCCAAAACTGACCTCGCTTTTGTTTCTTAGAGGATCGTTTAAGGCGGTTAGGTCCTGTATTGTAGCCAGCCATGGCTAAAGGCCAAGAGTCGAATCTCTTATATAGACGCTTAAGATAGGTCAACGCCGCTCGAGTAGAGGCTCTGAGATCAGAGCGCTCGTCTAGACCTTGAATGACCTTCAGCTTAAATCCCTTGGCGGTAGCTGGCATGAATTGCCACCAGCCGGTAGCCTTAGAGCGGCTGACCACTTTAGGCTTGAGTGCGCTCTCTACAACAGCTAGGAATTTTAAGTCAGCGCACGTATTGAGCTCTTCAGCGAGCTCGTCAATCACCGGAAAAACTGAGGTCGCGCGATTAATATAGAGTTGAACCTGATACCGGTTTTTGATGATTTTAATCACTTCTAATTCGAAACGACGACGGATATCAGTCTTACTGAGGTCTATTTGATCTCCACAGAAGGTTATCTTGGTAGGGACGGGATAAGCGCTTGGGTCACGAGGTCGCTTAGCTAATTCTGCCTCTAGCGTTTCAATACGAGATTTTAAGACGCTCACATCATCCTCAGCCATCGACTGTTCGACAGCCCCTGCCCAGATGGAGAGACATGCTAAGAGGCTAAGACCAAACGCTAAGCTGTTCTTGAACGCTAGTGATCTTGAGCTTTCAGAGACGAGAGTGCGCTTTGGCTTCGTCACCTCTTTACCCTTTATCGCTACTTCTAGAGATTTAGCTATCGTACTTAGTGATCTCTTCGCGAACCGACTCGAAGACATCATTCACTCGTAGAGCGAATTTCTCTTCTTTAACGACGACCTCACCGGTCGCTAGTCGTTGGCTCTTAATCATGAGTCTGAGAGGCGCTTTGGCCTTATTATCAAGTTCAATCATAGAGCCCTGAGTGAGCTGAAGAATCTCAAAAACACTTAAACGAGCGCGACCTAGCTCGGCGGTGAGCTTGATCGGTAAGTTAAGGGTCACTTCCAAATTTACTTCATTTTGTTGGTTCGCCATGTCGTCTCTAAAGCTCCCGATTGGAGTAGATGAGTGAGAGGGGGACGAGAGATGTACGTCGCTGTCTTTAGATTCCTCTTCGCGCAGCTGTTTCATCTCTTTGAGGAGTGCGTCTAGCTCTTCTTGACTAAGTATATTTGCCATGTGTCCTGTCGCTCCTAGGGTCGCGTAGGTCTTTATCGTCGTCGCTCCTCAAGGAGCTACTGGAGTGGGAATGCGATCTTTATTATTTGCTCAGAGTAAACAAAATAGCTTGTAGATCGCTTTGCACTTTAAAACTCTATATTTCTGTTTTAACCGATCTTTAGAGCAAGTGAAAGGAGAGATTGAGGAGAAACTAGTGATTTTCGTCAACTCTATCATAGATTAACCTTCACCCACACTAGATGAACTTAGGAACTCAGCGCTTCTAGAAGGCGGTCGACATGGCCTTTTGCCCTGACATTGTCAAAGATTTCAGTGACCTGGCCCTGGTTATTAATAATAATGGTAGAGCGAACGATCCCCATATAGGTTCGTCCATAGTTTTTTTTCTCTCGCCAGACTCCAAACGCCTCGGCAACTTTGTGCTCAGGATCAGAGAGGAGATCGAAAGTAAATGACTGTTTACTCTGAAAATTGAGATGAGATCTCAGACTATCTGGAGAGCAGCCGATCACTCGATATCCGAGGCCACTGAGTCGGTCGATATGATCACGGAAGTCACATGCTTGAGTCGTACAACCTGGTGTATTATCTTTAGGGTAAAAGTATAAAATATAGCCTTGTCCAGCGAGCATCGATTGATCAAGGGTCGCTTGCTCTCCATTGACGATCGCTTCGGCAGCCCAATGGGGAGCGACTTGCCCAATGTCTAATCCAGTATTATTTGTGCCCATAACAGTTATAGCCCATTTTCTTAGTCTAATAGTTAGTTGCAGAACGATAACCTCTTCCGCTGATGAAGCAAAGAGTAGCCTTAGCGCAATGTACCAAGGTAGATAACATTACTCACCGCTCGCTTGCTAGAAAGCTCTCTATAAAGTAACACCCTATAGGAATCAATATTCTCGATTCACACTCCAAATGACGACATTGAAGAGGACCCTCTTGAACCAATCAGCTTCTTTACCTAATCATTGGATCACACTCCGCAACTGGAGTAGAGATCACTTGAACTCATTACTCTTATTAGCTCATCGCCTAAAATCTGACCCTCTGGGTTTTAAACCCTTGGAGGGTAAGACTTTAGCGATGATTTTTCACAAAGCCTCCACTCGGACCCGAATCAGTTTTGAGGTGGGGTCTACTCAATTGGGAGCTCACCCCCTCATGATCTCTGCCTCGACCTCACAGCTCAGCCGAGGTGAGCCGGTGGAGGACAGCGCTCGAGTGATGAGTCGATATGTTGATGGCGTTATGATCCGAACCTTTGATCATGAAGAGCTGCTGCGTTGGGCTCAATATAGTTCAGTCCCGATTATTAACGGACTCACCGATCTTTACCATCCTTGTCAAATACTCGCCGATCTGCTGACGATTCAAGAAGAGTATGGCTTAGATCGACCATGGGAAGAGCTCTCGGTAGCGTGGATCGGTGATGGTAATAATATGGCGCACTCATGGATAGAGGCGGCGATCACTTTAGGTTTCCACCTCAACCTAGCCTGTCCGGAAGGCTTTGACCCCCAAGCATCGATTCTAGACTATGCTAAGTCTAGAGGTGCTAATGTGGAGGTGATGCGATCTCCTCAAGAGGCTGTCAAAGATGTAGATGTCGTCACTACAGATGTGTGGGCGAGTATGGGCCAAGAAGAAGAGGCAGAGACTAGAGCGATCGCTTTTAAACACTTCATGGTCGATGAGGACTTGATGAACATCGCTCATCCAGAGTCGATCTTCTTACACTGCCTCCCTGCTCATCGAGGTGAAGAGGTCAGTGAGGCTGTACTCGAGGGACCACAGAGTCGAGTATGGGCAGAAGCAGAGAACCGATTGCACGCTCAAAAAGCGATTATGGCTCGTCTAATGGGAGGGATGTAGCTCTAAGATCAATCAGTGATCACCGACATTGATTATGGATTCATCCAATAGACAAGTGAAATCACGATCCCGATGAGGAGCCCACCAAACCAGATCAGGTCAGAGACCTTAAGATTCATGGGCTGTCTAGGCTTAGAGGGCCGCTGTGGCTTAGAGGGCCGCTGTGGCTTAGAGGGCCGCTGTGGCTTAGAGGGCCGCTGTGGCTTAGAGGGCCGCTGAGGCTTAGAGGGCCGCTGTGGCTTAGAGGGCCGCTGAGGCTGAGGCGCTGAGGCTGAGGTGAGGCTGAGGCTGAGGCTGAGGCTGAGGCTGAGGCTGAGGCTGAGGCTGAGGCTGAGGCTGAGGCTGAGGCTGAGGCTGAGGCTGAGGCTGAGGCTGAGGCTGAGGCTGAGGCTGAGGCTGAGCGACTAATGAATTCTCTACTTTGGGCTTTTCGAACCGCAGCGGGTGACGCATGAAGACCCCTGAGCAGGAGCTACAAGAGAGGCCCGATTGACCCAGTAGAGTTCCTTCATCAAGGGGAACAGGGCCGCAAGCTGGACAAAAGTCTGCGCTCGGTGAGTCAACGCTGAAGTCAACATCAACCCGCCAAGACCTCAGAGCCGATTTAAGGGTATTTGCTTGAATCCAAACTCCACCGCATTGATCACATAATCCATCGGCGTGCCACCCAACAGGGGGAGGTTGAAGAGTCGCTTGACAGGCAGGGCAAGAAAACATGAACACTCGCTGGTGGGGTGAGAGGCTCTTGAGATAAGGCAGACAGGAGGGTGAGGTAATTTGAGAGATATTTCTAGATTAGTATAATCTTTTGTACGCCATCTCAATCTCAAGAGCGGCATAACATGGTCTAAACTTTACATACTCGAGACATCTATCCATAGAATAAAGGCGGATCATCGTGAGTTCATTCCCATCGCCATGGGCAGCGAGCTACTCTCCTGAGACATCATTGGACGCTATCCACTGTATCTTTGTTGATGTTCAGGCAACGGGAGCTTCTCCGCGTTCAGGGTCTCTCTTGGAGGTCTCTTGTAGCCTATGGCACCCTTCGTTGAATGGAAGAGAAACTTTTCAAGAGTCAATCTCTGGTTTTAGCTCTCTCGTAACTCTCCCTCCAGGTCATAAGATCCCTAGACGAGTTACTAAGCTCACAGGACTAAAACACTCTGCGCTGAAGTCAGCTCCATTACCAGAAGAGGTCGCTGCTCGATTATGGACGCTGATGATTGGCATCAAGTTAGATATTGATCAAGGTGTACCATGGGTATGGGTCGCTCATGTCGCTCGATATGAGAGATCATTCATGAGAGCGCTCTGTTTAGCTCACCCTCCGAGAGAGTTGAATGTCTCAGATGCAGAGCGCCTCTTTGACGATCTACCCTGGATCTGTACCCATGCGGTAAGTGTTCGTCTTTACCCTGCTTTACCACGGAGAACTCTGAGCGCAATGAACGGTTTTTTTGGTGGTGAGTTGCTTCGATATAAGAGGTCAGGGCCTCATATGAAGGCGACACAGCTTATCTGGAGCGCTCTCTTCGTTCAGCTACTCACTGATCACTGTTCAACCTGGGGTGAGCTGGGTTTATGGGTGCTCAAGCCTGCTAAGCGACCAAAGTTTAAGCCGCCAATATCAGCGAGTAAAAGACTAGACACCCCAAGTTTACCTGGTGTTTATCGTTTTCTTGACGACCAAAGCAGAGTCATTTATGTGGGGATGGCTCGAAACCTTCATCAACGGGTTAATCAGCATTTTAGAGGTCAAAAGGGTCACGATGAGCATCATCTAGAGTTAATCTCTATCGCTCGAGATCTCTCCTTTACCACCCGAGCTTCAGTTTTGGAAGCTAAGTGGCTAGAGAGTAGAGAGATTAAGTTTTACCAACCCAAATACAATCGAGCGCTTCGCGATAATACAGCACCATTTTATATAGATATGACGACAGGAGAGAGGCTCACCGATTTAGACTTAAAGCCAACTCAAGAGGTAATAGGACCACTGATCGATCATTATTTAATTGAATCACTTGAGGTCATTCAGTCTTGCCTGAGAGGTGATTACCTCAAAATCCATCATCGAGGATGGCCTGTTTTAGAGCTCGATGAGTGGCGTTCACAAATCGAGTTACTCCGTGACTTACTTTACTCAACTATCGATGAGAACTTATCGGGAGAGGCGAAGCTGTCATTAGTGAGTTCAGGTTCTTTACGGGGATGGCTTACACTAGGACGGTCTCTAACCTACGAAGATCGGTCATCATCGGCTGGGGAGTGTACTTTGGTACAGAAGGCAGGAGTCTTTGCCCAGCGATTATGGAGAGTGTATAAAGAGTCTCAATGGCAGCGTCTGCTCTCTGTAGGAGAATTAGTGTGGTATGCAGACACTGGTGGAACGAGTGGCTCATGGCGTGCTCTCTTCACCTCAAAACAAAGACCGAATACCGACCACGATGGAGAGTCGCTCTACTCAGAAGATCGGTCAAGCATATACCTCTCAGAACCGCCTCAGAGTCAGCAAATGCTCGATGACCCTTTAGAGCAACTATCTTCATTAGGGGGAAACGATATTGAGAGCCGAGTTGAATATGACGAAGCTAGATTAACCTTCTTGACGGTTCTCCGTCATCTTCAAGATGGCGAAGAAGTGTTTTGGAGACCATCGACTGAAGTGGACTTGTGGTATTGCTTACGTCCTTCTCGTATTGTAGCCCCCTTGGCACCTGATGAGCGCTATGCTGAGGGAGAAAGTCATACAAAATAAGTTGATCTCATAGCGAGAAACGCTCTGATCATGTATCTATCTATAATCAATTAGACTCCAAAGTCACTTTATCTACCGCTGAGTGAGTTAAAATCAATGTCGACCAAGCATCTCTATTCAACTCTGTCTATATCATCTCTATCAAGAGTGGTGTTTTGCCTTTCGATCATCAATATTGCTGGCTGTAGCCTCACTGAGCCCAATGTCTCTTTTGATGGCTGTTTGGCAGGAACAGCGCCGTGCGATGAAGTCTGCAATGGAGAAGATGATGATGAGGATGGCAACATCGATGAGGCGCTCTCTGAGGCCTGCGTCCTTTTAAGTAACTTAAGTTTATCGCCGAGCTCCTCAGGCGAGGGCTTTGGTCGATCTCTCTCCACGGTACCTGACCTCAATAATGATGGGTATAACGAGCTCTTAATCGCCACTAGTCGTTCGAACAGTGAGCTCGATCAAGAGTCTCCTGAAGTTGGTAAAGTCGCGCTAATAGATGGCGCATCAAGAGAAATTGAGTGGGTCGTTGAGTATGGTGGGGATTTTGGATATTCCCTAGTTGTCGGTGAGACGGACAACGGTGAACCCTATTGGTGTTCAGGGGCGCCCACTAAGGAAGGAGACGACAATCGCTTCGGTCGTATCCTCTGCTTGGATTTCAATGGGGGAGTGATCGACAGCTTTAGTGCTCAGAGTGATTTTGGACTCGGTCATTGGCTGTCGATAATGTCTACAGAGAGGGGTGACCAGCTGATGGTCTCTGAGCCTCTGTGGTCTGAAGCAGAAGGGCTCCTCGACAACTTTAGCCTAGAAGAGGCTCGATTCGAGGCGGGGCGTATTTTAATCTTTGGTCTCGATGGTGGAGAGTTAACACCTCAGCGAGAACTCATTGGCTCGGCCTCTGATCAAAGAATCGGTGAGCGAGTGATCGGTGTTGGTGATGGAAACGATGACGGCATCTCTGATCTACTCTTGACTGGGTATTCCTCAGATGGGGCTGATGAGCGTCAAGTATGGCTCGCTGATGGAGGGCGTAATGGCTCACTCAGTCGCTTGAAGCGCTTTTCAGCGTCAGAATTTACTGATAGCACCTTTGGGGCTTCCTTAACTTCAGGTTTCTTTGACACCGAGAGTGATATCGAGATCCTCGCGTTTGGCGCTCCCTTTATTGAGGGCTCTCGTGATGGAGAGCTTGATCGTCTCAGCCGTGTCTATTTCACGACGGTGACCGGTGAGCCGCTGGGCACGAATTCAGCGAGGATACTCGAGATGGAAGACTTAGGGATTGGACAGAGTATGGCCACTGCCTCCGTCGGCGACTCAGACCTCTTAGTGACAGCGGGCCCTGGTAAGTTTAGGGTGTTACGCCTCGTCGGGGGGAACGCTGAGTTGATCCAAGAATTTGACTTGCCTCAAGGAAGCTCAACAGTCCTCTCCAGCTCAGGAGAACCTGATGAGGATGGATTGATCAAGGTGTGGATTGGGCTACCTGAACTTGGGCTCGTCAAATTGGCGACCATTAGACCTGCAGAGCTTGACGAGTAATATATTCTGCGTGACTCGAACAGCCTACCATGTGTTGTTCATGAGCTCTCTATCGTTACCCTCTGATGAGAGAGAGACCTAACGAGATGAAGATTAAAGAGTTTGGAACGTTATGAGCAAAAAAGATCCATCCGACCCCACTTTACTCCAGTCAACAGTAGGAGAGGACCTCGAAGATGAGGCAAAAGTCGGTGGCGATCGATTAGGATGCGAGTCAGAGGAATCAGAGTCAGAGGAATCAGAGTCAGAGGAATCAGAGTCAGAGGAGCCAAGTCGCCCTCCCCTCCCCCTAGAAGAGCACTGGAGCTGTGTCGCTTGCGGTCATTATGAGACCTTTGAGTTTGTTCGCTGTGGAGGCTGTAAGCGTTTTCGTATCCTGACTTTATCTGATACGCCGATCCTCGCTAAATCCCCTATTATGATCCCTGAGGAGGTAAGCACGAGTCCCGAAGACCAAAGACTCTTGAACGTAGCCTTTGAGCGTTTACAGGAGCTGTTTTTGAAGGCTCAAGTGGAGGGGAGGACTCTAGATGAAGCGGATCGAGCGAAGTTGTATGAGACGCTCTTGATCTCTTTCTTGAAGATCGAGCGAGAAGAGGTTCGTCGTGTCGCTTTTAGGGATGTCTTCCAAGAAGGTCGAGAGGAGAAGAAGCGTAGTCACATGATTCATCTCTCGATTATATGGTTCTTAGGGATCTGTACCGGTTTTGCACTTTATTTCGCGCTGGACTCTGTGCGGTGACGCTGACTTAGGTCGACACTATTTGTCAAGATCAGCGAGGGTCTCTCTCATCAGCCAGAAGATTACCTCTCGTAGGGCCTCTTGCTCATCGGCACCATCCTCCTTCGCTTGGTAATAAGTCCTCAATTGACCGTGGGCACTTGTCCCTCGGTTGTAGATCGTCCGCAGATGACGGAGCTCATCTACGCAGCCTAAGCGTTCTGCTTGAGGCATCAGTAGGGTCTCGATTTCTTCAATGAGCACTGGCCAAGATTTAACCGCTCTCTGACCAAAGTCTACAAGACCCTCATCGAGACCATAGCGTTGAGCTCGCCAACGGTTCTCTTTGATGAGCGCTGATGAATAGAGTCTCCATTTTTGGTTATTGCGCTTGAGATCAGCGAGGTGTCCGATGAGGCACAAATAGAGGGCGGCGACGGCCATCCCATCTTCAAGGCGAGTGCAAGTGTCAGAGATCCTCATCTCTAGAGTGGGAAAACTAGCGCTCGGTCTGACATCCCACCACAATTTACTGGTGTCTTCTACGAGACCCGATACTTTGAGGGTTTCAGTATAATCTACATAGTCTGAGTAGCTAGAGAAGGCCTCTGGGAGACCGGTGCGAGGCAAGTTGTCGAATATGGTGAGCCGGTAACTCTTTAATCCAGTATCAGATCCAGTCCAGAAGGGAGAAGAGGTGCTGAAACATAAGATGTGGGGGAGGAAATATTTGACCTGATTCATGAGGTCTATTCGTAGATTTGGGTCCTCTACACCCACGTGTACATGCATCCCGCAGATCACCATGCGTCGGGCGACTCCTTGTAGCTCTCCGACTAGAGTTGCGTAGCGTGCCTTGGGAGTATGGAGCTGGTCTTTCCATCTCGCTGAGGGGTGGGTGGAAGCGGCAATGGGTGCGAGGCCATAATCTTTAGCGACCTCGGCGATTGTTTGCCTCAGCGCTGATAGCTGGTCATACGCTTCGC
Source organism: uncultured bacterium (assembly GCA_943788935.1). Classification (GTDB taxonomy): domain Bacteria; phylum Myxococcota_A; class Bradymonadia; order UBA7976; family VGTA01; genus CAKZRU01. The sequence goes on from CALSSE010000011.1 coordinate 452,781, forward strand.
TGATTTGAGTACAGATGGTGGTACCGACTTCGATTTGACTCCGTAAGAACTCAGGAGAGACTTGCCCCTCATGTCGTCTCTGACACTCGAGGAGAAGCTCTTCCGGAGGGTTGCGCGCTAGCGCACCGGTCTCTATGTCAACTAAGAGGTACTCCTCCTCTATACCTAAGGTTTTGGGGAATGGCTTATTCATCATTTCGCTCACTGTGTCAGTTTAATCGCTGGGGAGGGGTAGGAATTGTCGCCCTGATCCCAGCGGATCAGTCGCGTTACATAAAGAGCCTCACTTATCGATTAATTTTTTACCGCCATAGGCTCATACTCAGTATAGATACAGAATAGCTTACTTATAACGCAATATATGTAAATTAACTGTAACAGAGAGCCGAGATCACAGAGAGCCGAGATCACAGAGAGCCGACTTCTTTACATTTACTCAGTTTTTATGACAACGCAGTTCGATAAAGTTTCAGGAGAACAGGCTAATGTCTCCTAGACCTTCACGAATTACCTCAGATTCATCATCGGTGAGCTTTACTACACTAGAGACATCACCGGGCACATCACCGCAGTCGACAGTCGCTGCTAGGCCATGACCAAACACCTCTTCGATACTCCATGGATCATAGAGCATCGTGTCCTCTGCAGGATCGATGGCGCTAGTCACGGTGAGAGGGGTGTCTAATTCCTGTAATAGAGCGAGTATAAGCGGATGATTGGGGATTCTTACCCCGATTTGTTGACGCTTGTCACCAATGAAGCGGGGTAGCTTACGATTAGATTCTAAAATAAAACAATAAGGACCTGGGAGAAGGCGCTTCAAAATACGGTAGTTCGCATCGGAGAGGAGTGTGTACATCGCGACTTGTTGTATCGATGAGAAGACCAATGCCCGAGGTTTTTTAGGGTCAAGGTTACGGAGCTTGATGAGCTGATCAACAGCGGATTTTTTTTGTGGGAGACAAGCGAGCGCATAGCAAGTGTCTGTAGGAATAGCGATCACACCACCGCTCTCCAAGAGTTGGGCGACTTTTTGGACACGGTAAGGAGAGGGGTGCTCTGAGTTAAGCTGAATGATCATCGAATCAGTCTCTCTTCACTTCTTTGGACGTGAAGGACGCTTACCAGAGCCTCTTGACTGTTTCTTTTTTGAGGATGTACCCTTCTTTTTGGCCATATTTTGGCGAGTGGTCGGCCCTCCCTTTTCTGCTCGTTCCCGCTCTCGGTAGAGGAGAATCACTCGACCGATAACTTGAACTATATGTGCGCCGGTCGCTTTTGCGAGAACCTCTGCACCACTTTTACGCTCAGTAGGAGACTCTCCATTTATGGAGACCTTGATCAGCTCGTGCTGCTCTAGAGCAGCTTGAGTCGCTTCAATGACCCCAGGGCTGATCCCTCCTTGACCTATTTGTACCACCGGCTTGAGGTGATGACCTCTCGCTTTTAATGAGCGGCGAAAAGCGTTATTGATCTCGCTAGGACGCTGCTTTAGAGAAGGCTGGGGAGGGACAGCGGAGGCTTGGAGAGCGGGTGACTCAGCAGAGACGATTGTCTCGTCTGCTTGAGCTTCTCCGGTGGTCTGTTCGGTAGTGGTGAGCTCGTTATTCATGAGGTCTCCCTAGTGGATCGCGCTAGCTTAGCGCTGGGTGAGCCTGTTCCTTTATCACGGGCTCTCCATTTATCCAAGTCTCGATCACACGAGTTTTTACTTCCAGAGGAGGACCGCTCAATCTGAGGAGGTCAGCGTCAAAGCCTGACCGTAAACTACCCACTTGATCTCCAACGCCGAGGAGGTCAGCTGGAGATGAAGTGATCAGGTGAAGAGCATCACTCTCATTGAGTCCCGCGCGAACACACAAACCTGCTTGCAGAGAGAGGTATTGAACAGGAACGATGGGATGATCTGTCATTTGAGCGACTTGAATCCCCGCTTTAATTAAGGTCTCTGCATGAGCGAAGTCAAAGTTCAAATCCTCAGAGTGTCCACAGGTTCTGAAGGCGGGTCCATATACAACGCTAGCTCCTACTCTCTTCAGCTGATCGATCACATAGATAGCCTCGTAACCATGCTCGATGATCAGCTTAAAACCAAATTCCCTAGCGAGTCGAGTAGCGGTTAAAATATCATCGCTCCGTGAGGCGTGGGCTCGAACAGGGATCTCACGACGCATCGCTGAAATGAGGATCTCTTTACTGCGATCAAGTTTGGTTTTCTCGGGATCGATGAGCCGCTGCTCCTCATAGGAGAGCGCTTCTTCAAAAGATCGGCGTAGCATATCGGTGAGCATCATGCGGGTCAGCGGCGCTCGACCCTTTTGGCCATGATTGTGCTTAACGTTATAGCCAAAGGCGATCTTGAGACAAGCAGGGTCTCGTAACGCCATCTCCTCGACGTCTATCCCTTGTGTCTTCAGTACTACTCCAGCTCCCCCAATAACATTCGCCGAACCGGGCAACACGCAGACCGTAGTCACGCCTCCTTCTCTAGCCTTCTTAAAGGCGATATCACCAGGCCAAATTCCATCGATCGCTCTGAGCTGAGGGGTGATCGGTTGGGTGAGCTCGTTGAGATCTTTAGGCTCACCTATGAATCCTTCGGGGTAAAGTCCGAGATGTACATGGGCGTCAATGAAGCCTGGACAGAGGTGTTCCCCTTGACAGTTGTACTTGGTGAGGTGAACACCTGCACTTACTGCGCTAGGATCCCACTCGTGATCTCGACCGAGCCAGCGGATCTCTTTACCCTCAATATAGACTGAACCTTCTTGGATGACATCTTGACCACCACAAGGGTGAACCGTTGCTTTCCTAAAGAGATGACCTCTTTTCATATTTGACCTAGACATCTATATCGACCTCTCTCGGTATATCACAGTAGATGAATCTCTTTGTGCTTGATTCATCAACAGAGATCAAGGAACGATTATATATAATAAATAATAAGTAAATATTATTTCATAAATAAGTGAAATATTTTAGTCACGAAGTTTGGGTCTCGATCGTTTTGGAGTGGGTTGTCCAGCACTCGGTACTCAACACTCTTATGACTTCTTAGGATCGGCATGTCTATTCATCAGAACTATCAGTCTTCGATTCGCTGCACTCTAAGTCACCTCCTCGGAGCTTCGGCCCTCGCTTATACTCTAGGAGTACTATGTGTAGAGTGGATACCGCTCTCTATGGTGAGCTGGACAGTGCTCTTGATGATCTCGCTGCTATTGATGCTGATCTCGCTCATCGCTCTCTTACGTAGCGAAGAATATCGGTCCTTGATCTCGATCTTCATCGCTCCCTTCTTATGTCTCTCTACTCTTGGGGGAGCGATGATGGAGAAGAGAAATGATGTTAAGCTCCAGCGAAGCGCTGATCCTCCTCTCCTCTTGAGCCAAGGTTCTCTCTCTCTTTATCAAATAGAAGATGAAGATTGGTTAGGACATGGAGAGTTGTTGGAGATCCGTAGGTCTGTTAACGGCCTGCGGGCGACGGTAGTATTAGAAGATCTACAGGTACTCACATCGCAGGTCTACAAGAGTGGTAAGTCAAACCTTGTTCATCGATTAGCTCTCCCTCTAAGAGTGATGATTACTCTCTCTCAACACCAATCATATAAGAGTCTAGTAGCGGGTGATCAGGTCTGGTTCAGCGGTCAATTACGTTGGATAGGGGGACGCCCTCAACCCCAATTTGATGAATATATTGAGTGGTTAGCCCGTCGGAATGTCAGGTGGTCGGGGAGTGGGTCTCTATTTAAGCATCGTTCACAAGGGTCAGAGAGCCTGATACAGCGCTATCGGCGTTCGATGAGTGAGATCATTGACTCAAGGGATAGTCAAGGGGCGGCATTAGTGCGCGGTCTAGTATTAGGAGATAAAAGCGGACTCTCGATGACTGTTCAGCAGAAGATTAAGTCGATGGGTTTGGGTCATCTACTGGCGGTGAGCGGTCTTCATGTTGGGGTATGCGCCTTACTCTTTGGATGGTTCGGTAGACGGTTCGCTTTATGGTGTCGCTCTCCCTATCCTGTACTCTGGGGATGGGCGGCGATGATCATGGGCGCTTGGCTCTGTGTAGTGATCGCAAATTACCCTATGAGTGCTCAGAGAGCAGCGCTGATGTTAAGTATTTGGGCGGGCTCTAGACTCATTCTTCACCCGTTGAGTGCGCTGACGAGCCTTTTGATTACTGCTTGGATCCTTATTATAGATCATCCTTCTCGGGCTCAAGAGATGGGAGTACAGCTCTCTTTACTCGCTACCTTTGGCTTGATTGTCTGCTCGGGTCGAGGGTCTATGAACGATAAATATAGGCGGCTTAAGCGACAAGAGCTGAAGGAGTTGAGCGATGTAGACGACTTGCGTGGGTCACACCGGTTCTCGTTATTGGAAATCTCTCTATTGAGTGCCTCGTTGTTGAGGGCTCTAGGGTCAAGTTTCTCTGTAGCGTTTACCGCTTGGCTCTTTACGGCTCCAGTCTTTACTTGGCACCTCGGAGAAATAAATCTTATCTCTATTTTTTATAACACGATTCTTACCCCGGTCATCTCCCTCACATACATCCCTCTGTCTCTAGTCTGCTGTTTATTGGCACCCCTCATTAAGACTCCACTCCTGTGGACCATAGACATTGGAGAGTGGGTCAGCAATGGACTAATCGTTCATCCCTCCCTCAAGGGGGCAACTCTGATCGTAGGGAGAGAGGCTACTTTACCCTTCCTCGGAGCAGCGATGTGGTGGTGGACTCACTCTATCTGCAGACGACTCAATACTACACAGTTCACCTTAACGCTCTTGCTCGATGATCAGATCTTGAGCGAGCGATCATTGGAGCCTACACCGAGTCGGTGGATGAGGTACAAGCGACTCTCTATTTTTACTCTCACCATCGGCGGAGTGAGCTTGGGCTTATTCGCTTTTATCGCCGGTGTGAGAGTTGACCCTGCACACTCTAAGTTTATGTATGTTGGGCAGGGAGATGCGACCTTGATCTCTAATGGTGAAGGCGAGGTGGCGTTATTTGATGTGGGCACTGAGACTTCCACGCGATCACTGATTCGGCGACTGAAACTGATGGGGGTGAATCGGCTAGAGTGGGTGGCGGTCTCCCACCTTCATCCCGACCACTATGGAGGGATATTGGGGATTATATCGGAACTGACAGTCGATCGAGTGATCTATCACGGGCGACCTCCAGATCTACCACATAAAGCTGTAACGCTGAGAAGAGAGTCTACAAGTGAGAGCGGTCGACATAAAAGCGTATCCCGAGAACCTCTTCTATGGAGTGAGGTGACTGAGGCTCTTGCTCTTCGACATATCCCCCTCATCGCTCAAGAACAGATGGAAGAGGAGTGGGGACTTTTGCGCTTAAGATGGCTCTTTGGCGCGCCTCCTGATCACTTGAAGGAAAATGACGCCTCATTGGCTCTATTGATCGAATCCATAGAGAGCCCCCAGCGCCGCGTCCTCTTGAGCGGTGACCTTGAAGCCGCAGGTGAACTGAGGCTGAGAACTATGTGGCGCAGCCTTGGCTTGAGGGGCGCTGAGCTTTCGGTGTGGCATATCAATCATCATGGGAGCGGCACTAGCACCGCAATGGAGACTGTGCAGACGTTGAGACCAAGGCTAGGGGTACTCAGCTTAGATGGAGCTCATCGATTCGCTTTTCCTCATCCGCGTACGGTCGCCACTCTTGAAGCGCGAGGAGTGAGGAGAGTTCGCTTAGATCTAGCGGGGGACTACACATTTTTATTTTAGCTTGATCTGATCAACAGCGGTCAATGACTATCTTTTTGAACAGCGGCCGATGACTATCCTTTTACATTGATCTCTGCGCTGTCAAGACGTCTATAAATTTTGGAGACTGTGAAAAATAATAGAGAGCTAAGTATATGTTTTTGTTTATCTCTAGTGAGGTGTTTTGTCTTTTGTGAAAAAATAATGTCTCATATGAATGAACTTAAGTGTTAATATAGTACCGAGTTTATTAAAACGTAATAAGCTCACTCTTTGACATCATAGTGAGTAGATCAGTCGCGTGCTAGATCACTCCCGTCAGCGGTCACTCTTAGAGCACATGTTTGTCATGTGCTTTCTCGGGGACGAAATGGCTTTCGACGGGGGTCTTGAAGCGCTCGTTGCATGTCGCGGGTCCCAGTCACCGCGTTAGAAAGGCTGGAAAATGATAAATGCCAACGACGATGTTGAGCTCGCTCTAGCTGCCTAAAAACAGTTAGGTGCGATGTCTGTACTCCCAGTGCCTACGGGGGTTTACGGGCATAACTACAGTAGGATCGCAAACCCAAGTCTGTCTCGAGCGCGGGTGAGTTAAATTCAGTCTTGACTCCCCTGAAGATGAGCCTGTCTGTGGGCGCATCGAAGGGTAAACTAAAATACAGAATACACATGTAGACGCGAGATGTGGACGACTTGCGGACCTGGGTTCGACTCCCAGCGTCTCCACTCTAGGCGTGATAAGCGCTTGAGTGACCATCCTGATAGAGTGAATCACTCGTCACTGATCTGCTACTATGGTGTTCATTATCTACCCTATGAGTCATCATATCTAAATATTGGGTCTTCCATGTCTGAGTCGTTTGTCCCCTTCGTACTTGGTGAGGCAGGCTGTCTCGCCGCCCTCCCCGATCAAATGGAGGGACGAGAGCTAGTCAAGATCCCTATTGGAGCCTCTTCGGTCTCTTTGTCGCATTCGCTCCTTCGTCAAGGTCCTTCAACAGCGCCTTCTAAACTCTGTCCCCCTCGTTTCGCTAGGCTATTGAATCTCGCTAATGGGGTTGCTTATGGAGGAGGGATGGGGATGCCGGAGTGGGTGATGCTTGATTGCGCTTTGCTCCCCTCGTTTTTTGCGGGGTTCATGGGTCTAAGCGGACAGCTCTCCCCCGACGCTCGTTCCATGATCAAGCGAGGGCTCACCGAAATGGAGACCGAGCGTAGCGCCCAGCGTATACAGATCGAAGAGCATATTGGGGTCACCGAGGGAGAACTATCAGATGAGGAGTGGTTCCCCCTCGCTGAATTTTGCGCTATCCCTCGCTTATATCCTGCTGAAGTGGTGGGTTACTCTCTCTACAGCCTTAAGCGAGGTCTCGGGGTGAGAGCGAAGGCTCTAGGGCTTTGGTTACTCGGTGAGCTAGGATATCGTCGTCAAGTGGGGGTCGCTCAGTGGAGTAATCTCGCTGCGGTGAAATCACACTTAAGGTTTGGGGCGTTGGAGCTCATCGACCCGATGACTCCCTCTCACACTAAAGCGGGTGAGACCTTTATCTATCGACTCACCCTGCCCTCTCAAAGAGTTTTGGCTCAGATGGCGCTTGGTGAACGCTCAGCAGCCGGTCAAATAGAGCCAAACCCAGAGGCTCAGTGGCGCTCAACTGAGGATCTCCGATGGTGGTTAGAGAGGAGAGAGGCCTGTGAAGGATCTTTATATGTTTCGGAGATCAGAGGGGAGAGGGATCAAAGAGAAGCCTTGGTTGAGCAGAGATTAACAGACCTTAAAGCCTAGATCTGCTTGTCAGCTCATGGAGAGGGGTTCATAATCATTGAGTCCAATGGTCTATCTATCATTTCCCTATAAAAGGAGTTAACGATGCGTTCAGTAGATGAGTGGTTATTAGCTTATGGAGAGAGTCATCAAAACCCAACGAATAAGCTGATTCATTGGGTGTGCGTTCCGCTGATATTTATGACCTTGATAGGCTTATTGTGGGGAGTCAGTCTCCCTTGGGTACCCCAGGGAGAGTGGATGGGTCATTCGCTTGGTGAGTGGTCAAATCTAGGTGTCGTATTGATCTTATTCTCGCTTGTCTATTACAGCTTGATTTCGATCCCCTTGGCTTTGGGTATGGGTGTCGTCTCGGCGCTCACCATTTGGTCAGTTTTTGGCCTCCAAAGCCTAGGAGGGATAGTAGGTTTAAGTTTAGTTCAGCTCTGTCTCTTGATCTTTACTCTGGCTTGGATTGGACAATTTATTGGTCACAAGATAGAGGGGAAGAAACCCTCATTTTTTGAAGATCTCCAGTTCTTACTCATTGGACCCCTATGGCTGCTCAGCTTCATCTATCAACGACTTGGGGTGCGCTATTGAAGAAAGTGAGCGAGAGATGAGTGAACAAGAGATGAGTGAGCATGCGAAGGTGGGTCTCGTCCTCTCGGGAGGTGGGGCGAGAGGCGCCTATGAGGCTGGTGTTTTACACTATCTCTTTGTCTCGGGACCGAAAGAACTCAGAGAGCGGGTTCGAGTTGATATCTTGAGTGGCACCTCTATCGGCGCCTTGCATGCGACCGCTCTTGGGGCTGGTTTACATGATCCTGAGCGTCAGATTCAGCGGGTGGTTGACCTATGGCGTAGCTTAAGCGTTGAGCAAGTGCTCTCTTTACAGATTCAAGATCTCTTCTCTCTCTCTCGATGGATTCTAGGGAGGAGTAAGCAGCAGTCGGTGTTCCCCGCAGAGCCCATTGAGAATCTATTGGGAGATATGGTGGATTGGAAACAGCTTCATGAGAACCTTAATAAAGGGCTCTTTGAGTCAATTACCGTCAGCTGTACCCAAGTTCCCACAGGGAAAACTGTCGTCTTTTATGAGACCCGCGATGGTCGCCAGCGTGAATTCTCACGAGACCCTCATGTCTACCCTGTCTATGCTCGATTAAATTTGAAGCATGCCCAAGCATCGGCGGCGATTCCCTTTGTGTTCCCACCGGTCACCATTGATGGGATCCCATATGTCGACGGGGGGATACGCTTAAACACTCCGCTCTCCCCTGCACTCAGGTTGGGCTCTTCTAAACTTCTAGTGGTAGGGATGGGTCATGAGAAGGCGATGATGGAGAGCGAGGAGGGGATAGAGTGGCGGCGTCTTTCTAGTCCGGTATTCCTACTCGCCAAAGTGGTTAATGCTTTGATGCTTGATCGAGTCGATTATGACCTGATTCGTTTAGACCATTTTAATCGCCTTCTCATGCAAGGAGAGAGCGCCTTTGGTAGCTCTTTTGTTGATCGATTGAATCAAGTGCTAGAGCCTCTGCGAAAGTCGAGGTACCGCTATGTACCTCATCTAGCGATTCGACCGAGCAGAGATATTGGTAAAATGGCTGCCACCTTTATGCGTGAGCACTCGGTGCGCACCACCCAACCGCTGATGGCGAAGCTCATCAAGCTGCTCGCTCGACTTGAGCATCCTAAAGAGGCTGATCTCTGCAGCTATCTCTTATTCGATGGCCGATTCTGCGGGCAGTTGATTAACTTAGGAATGGAGGACGCCCACCGTCAGCGTGAGAGCTTGATGAGATTCTTTGACCCTGAGCTACTCAGCGGAGTGGGTGAGGGGTCTCTCAGCTAAAGTAGGCCTCCAAGGCAGCTTCATCGATATCAGCGTTATGATAGACCTTCTGTACATCGTCATCATCCTCTAGAGTATCGATGAGCTTCATGAAGGTCGCTAGATTATCTGTAGAGAGTGTCTTATACATACTTGGGATACGCATGAGACCTGCCTCTGAGGGCTCAATCTTCATCTCTGAGAGTTGCTTTTGAACCGAACCGAAGTTGATCATCTCGGTGTAGACGGTCATCTTTTGTTCTTCTACTTCATAATCATCAGCTCCCGCTTCGATGAGCTCTAGCATGAGCTCATCAGCGTCGACTTCTTCAGAGAGATTGATCACAAAGACGCCCTTATGATCGAACATGAACTGCAAACAGCCATCTTTACCGAGAGAACCTGCGTTTTTATTAAAGTGCATACGGATATTAGCGACCGTCCGAGTATTATTATCCGTCGCACACTCCACAAAGACCGCTACTCCATCAGGACCGTATCCTTCAAAAGTGCTCTCATTGTAGTCTTCGCCACCAGCGCCGCTCGCCTTTTTGATCGCTCGATCAATATTATCTTTAGGCATACTCTGTGAGCGAGCGTTAATGACCGCTGTCCGTAGCCGTGGATTAAAATCAGGGTCAGGACCACCGCCAACTTTCACCGCGACAGTGATCTCTTTGACAAGTTTGGTGAAAATCTTTCCGCGTTTGGCATCTTGTGCGCCTTTACGGTGTTTGATGTTAGCCCATTTGCTGTGTCCTGCCACAGGAGGTCTCCTTCTGATCTTATTCTATAGATGATCGCTTTACTGTCGGCTAGAGCCATTGAAAATATTGACATACACGACTTTATACGCTGTCAGTATGTAAAGATCTTTAGGATATACCATGACCTAATCATCTCGTCTATCCCCCTAACTGACGATTCACGAATAGTGGCCGTACCCTTAGGAGTGATCCCCAATGAGACTTAAGTACCTCTTCGTCCTTATCTGTAGCTTTGTATTGACGCCAGGCGTCTCGGAAGCCCAACCTAAAATATCTCCTCGACCTTCGGAGCTTTTAGACGCCTCGCAAGATCTCAATTCCTCAAAGGAGAGCGCTCGACGAGTCGTAAAGACTAGAGGGGTGATCGATAGAGGAGAGTTAACTCGAGTGGTCAAAGGCGGAGTACCACAGCTGCTCGCTCAAGCACAGTTAGCTCCCGTACGCCGTGATCGTCGTTTTATTGGCTTTCAGCTCCGTTCGCTCCGAGAAAATGCGATCGCGAAGAAGGCAGGCTTTATGGTGAATGATATTATTATGAGCATTAACGGCGAGCCGATCGGTCGTCCAGAGCAGATGATGCACACCTTATCCCTCTTGCCTTTTGCTCAAACCGTGGTGGTTCGATTTGAGCGACAAGGAACGATCAAGGAGTGGACATGGCTCATCGGGGGATAGAGCCTGACTGATCTTTAGGATGAGGTCGCCGTTCTACGTTGTGCTTCCTCATAAAGTCTTGTCACTCGCTCCGATACCTGATCAGCGATGACAGTCTTGGAAGAGGAGACCATCACTTTACCTGGCGGGCCACCGGGGACGGGCCTAAGATGCTTTCGCTCGGTGAAGTAGAGAGCGACTCCCTCTTCATCTCGTTGTTTGCTGTGATGAACAGAGAGAGCCGCTGCGTCGAGTATGGTCTCCCTATGTGGGGTGTGCCCTCTATGCGCTAGAGGGATAATGACATGAGCGCCGGGGACGTCACGAGTGTGAACCCACAGATCTTGTCCACGAGCGGACTGGAAGGTGGTGAGATGATTGTCATTGCCTCCTCGACCTAACCATATAACCTCACCCGTTGCGCTCCAAAAGACGCGATAAGGTAAGCGCTTCTCTTGCTGTTGTGGACGACGTTGCTTTTGCTTCGCCCGATAGATGCCTGCTTCTGCGAGTTCACTCTTTAGCTCCTCAAGCGGCCCCTCGCTAAGTCGGGAGGAGATCTCTTCAAGAGTCTCGAGTTGATGGTCTGCGACGCTCAGACGTTCGGTAGCAATCGTCGCCCCTTTTAAGGCTTTACGATGTCTCTGAAATCGACGTTCAATGTTCTCTAGACCATCAAGTTTTGGATCGAGCTCAATCACTCTCTGACCCATATCGGGATCATACCAGTCGGTGACACTTACTTGAGTGAGCCCTCTCTTGAGCTGATTGAGATGACTCTTCAGGAGCTCTCCCTCCTCACGCCACATCTCAGCTCTCTCCGCTCGTTCAAGATCACTCCATAAGCCATCACAGAGCCTCTTAAGACGATCACGAGTCTGCTTAATCAACCTCTTACAATGGCGCAGCTCTCGTTCTGTGTCATCGACGGGATTGACCATCTCTTCGTGAGGGGTCCCAAGACGCTCGCTAATGATTTTGAGAGCCTCCTCTTGGCTCAGACCTGAGAGTCGCTCATCGATGTTTGACATAGTCTCTAAGACTAGCCCTTGAGGCCTCTCAGGAGCGGTCCACTTCTGGCCGAGCTTCAAACCGCGGCTTGGGATACGCTTAGTCCACCCCATCACTCGACCATCTTCAGAGAGAGTGTAAAGGTTGGGTGCCTGAGGGAGAAGCTCAAGGCAGAGTGACCCTCGAGCGGTTTTTAGAGTTACAACTCGATCTTCCGGATGGAGCTCTATAGCGAGGATTCGACCGCCAGCGATGTGTGCTCTCACCCAACGACCGATCCCTGTTGGTTGAGGCAGGGTAGGGGGTTGTTTCAAGCTGAGTTCGATTCGTCCTCGATCAGGATCGCCAGAGAGAGTGAGAAAAAAGGTGCGACCTGGGAATCTCACCTTGAGCGCGACACTAGATCTGTCGGGGTCACGTACCTTCTGTATTCGCCCGTTGACGAGAGCTAGATTGAGGAGCGTAACCTGCTCTTCGAGCTCCTTATAGCTTGGCCATCGACTACTCATCGTGTTTGATCATCATTAGAGTCATCATTAGAGCCTTCATCACCTTCGGTGAGTCGAATAAAGACTTCTTCTAATCGTTCACCTTCTTCCGCTCTGAGCTCATCAGCGCTCCCTTGAGCGAGGATCTCCCCATCATGAATGAGGAGGATGTGATCACAGATCTCTTCGGCGTCTCCGAGGGTATGGGTGCTGAGGAGGACGGTTAACCCCCTCTCATCTCGTTCGCGCTTCAAGAGGGCTTTGAGGCGACGTGCTCCCCGTGGATCTAAGCCGACCATCGGCTCATCGACGATGAGCAACTTTGGCTCATGAAGGAAGACTGAAGCCATGACTAATCGCTGCTTCATTCCATGAGAAAAGCTCTCTATGAGATGCCCTCGTTTGTCATTGAGCTCAAATTCTGTAAGCCATCGCTCGCTACGCTCTTTGATTTCATCTGCAGGTATATCGTAGAGGCGACCCACAAAGTACAAGTATTCAGCGGCGCTCAGCCTCTCATACAGGTAGGGACGATCAGGGACATAGCCGATCACTCGCTTTGCTTTAATGGGATCGATATGTACATCGATCCCATTGACCTTAACTTGGCCATGACTCGGTCTCAAAAGCCCTGCGATTATCTTCATCGTGGTGCTCTTTCCCGCACCATTAACGCCAAGAAATCCCCAAATCTCCCCTGAAGGGATCTCAAGGTCGAGTGACTTTACAGCGCAGTGATTCTCATAGCTTTTAGAGAGCGCATTCAGCTTTAGCATCTCACTCCTCTTAGAACATCAGGCCTTGAGGGTTAACCTGCTCTGATGTGTCATTAGCTGGCTTTGTAGGTTGCGGTGGAGTGAGAGATTCTGCTTCACGCTTCTTGGCAGCTTCACGCTTCTTGGTAGCTTCACGCTTCTTGGTAGCTTCACGCTTCTTGGTAGCTTCACGCTTCTTGGCAGCTTCACGCTTCTTGGCAGCTTCACGTCTTTGTCGGACTCGGGTCTTCCATGGAAGTTTTTTGCCTGTTTTCTTAGCTTTAGTTTGTTTATTTTTCTTGGGCTGAGACTTTGATGCCTTGTTTTCATGGACCTGAGCGGCTTTTGCCTCATTTGATTCTTTGTTCGCCGTCTCTTCTGGAGTCACGGGAGGATTAGAGACTGATTGAAGCTGATGACTGAAGGTCTGGGTAGGATCGTTTTGTTTAAGACGATACTTGGTATCTCGATACCCATCTCTACGAGCGGTGATTTCCCAGCTCTCTCCACAGCTGACCTGAACGATCGTCGGCAACCGACCACTCGCATTAGTCTTTCCCAGCGTTTGCACAGATGTAGAAGGCCTAGGGCCTATGAGGCGTCGCTTCGTGATCTGATAGACCCCTTTGGGAGAGACATTGATCTTGTGATAGCACGTCTCGAGCTTGGGAGAGCCGACTAGGCTTGAGCGCATCACGTAGCCCCCGGTGCCGATCGCGGTAATGAGAGCGATGACCCCAAACCAAGTGAGCCAATTATTATTATCCAATGTTTGAGCGTCAGGTGACTCGGTAAACTCAGTGATGAGAGGAATACCAGTCGTTGATGGGTCATCTATGAGAGACGCATTAACAATTAAATGCTGCGGTGAGGGGTGAGGGCCGCTCGGGGGAGTCTTGATGGTCCTCACCCCAGCAGAGTCCATATTCCTAAATTGTCCGCTTGTGTATCGGGCTTGGGGACCACTGGGTGGTAGAGGTGTCGATTGAGCCATAAAGTCGGCTGAAACGTATGGATTGCTTGTCGACATGATACGCTCAGAGATCTCATTGAGCTCAGTGATCACATCGGTGGCGCTCATGGGCCTATCTTGCGGGTCTTTCTCAAGTAGCTGAAGGCATAAAGACCACAGAGGAGGATAGACTTCCAAGGGCTCAGGCTTAGCGTTGAGATGTAACCACCCCACCTGAAACTCACTTGGCATTGTGCGTAGGGTTTCGGGGACGATTTCGCTGTTGGCTATATAAGGAGGGACGCCGCTCAACATCTGATAAAGTAGTAAACCCACCGCATAGAGATCAGTTCGTTGATCGGTATCGCTCTTCATAAACTGTTCGGGCGCCATGTATTTTGGGGTGCCTATGATCATGCTTGCGCTGGTTAGGCCTGAGTTATCTTCCCGATTGGTGTCCTTAGCGATTCCAAAGTCTAGCACCTTAGTGATCTCATCACCGGCGCGAGAGCGGGTGATAAAGATATTTGCTGGCTTTAGATCACGATGGACAACTCCATACTCATGGGCCTCGCTCAATCCTGCGAGGATTCCCTTCGTAATTTGAATCACTCGCTTGACGTTGATGGCGCCAGTTCTCTTGATGAGGGATGAGAGAGGCTCTCCTTCAAGAAGCTCCATCACGATGTATAGACGATGTCCTTCAAAATAGCCTTTATTGAGGACCTGAACGACGTGAGGGCTCCTCAAGCGGGAGATGATTTGCAGCTCTGCTTCAAAGCGTTTCGCTTCGTTTGGGTCGGTGGTTTGACCTTTGAGGAGCTTCACCGCGCACAAACGACGATTCAGATTGAGGTCTTCAGCTTTAAATACAATACCCATCCCCCCTTCGCCGAGTACTTCGGTGAGGAGATAATGATCATTAATAGTTTTGCCGATCAGGGAGCTGGACATGAAGACACCTAGTTGATGGATACGCCTATTTGTTATAGCGTCTTGAAATGAAAAATAACAATAGCAATTTTAGAATCACACGACACTGTTTATCTTCCATACTTTCCTGTTAGGCTGAGAGAGCAACACATGACATCTTGGAGCCCTTAATGCGTCTAAGTGTACAGAATCTTATTAATGTTCTGCCTAAACAGCCCTCTCTCGTTACCTCCCTATATGTATCTATGGCATTTGGTGGTCTCCTGAGCTCTTGTTTACCTGTAGATGTAGACCAGCCTGAATGTTATCCCCAAGAGGGATGTCCACTCAATTTACAGTGCGATGAGGGGCGATGTGTTGAGCCGTCGCTTAAGTCTTTACGGCTTAACCTTGAGTGCCTCGGTCGCTTTGGCTGTGATGAGTCCTTGAGAGACTTACAAATTAGTCAATCCTGCCTCATCATCGAACAACCTTCGGCTCTTTTATCGGTGCCTTTTAGCCTTAATAAAGCGTCGAGCGAAGAGGTTGAGCTCTTACTCCCCTTGTTAGATGCTCCACTTCGTGCATCGGTGGTGATGCTTCGTTCACTTGAGGAGGGGGCTCGCTCATCTATGATATGTCCGTTAGATAGCGCTGCAATCATTAGTAAAAACTTACATAGAGAGTGTAAGAGAGACCAAGGATGCCTCCTCCGGTTACGTTCACCACATTTGACAAAAGACATGGTCGCTCAAGAGGGCGCCCTGCGACTCTCGTTTAATGGCCCTGATGGACAATGTTTCGAGAGTTCATGGAGCGCTGAGGCTCCACTAGAACGCTGTGGGGGAGGTGACTTTGATTGTGATGGGTTTATTGATGAAGGCCTGTTGTGTGGGGGGGAAGAGTGATGAAGGCTTATCGTACATGGAGGTTAGGTCGGTTATTAGTCCTTATGGGGAGTCTTTTAGGCTATGAAATGTGTATAAGTCACTCTTCTCTGGCGTCACCGGTGACGACAGAAGGTGAGGTTGGGGCAAAGAGGTCTCAGAAGAGTTCATCTGCTACAAAGAGATCGAACCTTACGGCCATAGAACAGCCAATACCTGCTCCACCACCATTGATCGCGCCTACCGGGCTCTTTAAAGAGAGCGATATGACCCTCACCCCTGCTCAGATCGCTGAACGTGAGAGAGAATATAAGAGTCAAGCTGATGCTGCTTATGCTCGTGGTGATTATCGCTTCGCATTAGTGTCATTACAACGCGCTTATTTGATCAGTAAAAACCCACGTTACATCGCCAACCAAGGGTTAGTACTTGAGAAGATGCAGCGATATTCTGATGCCATCAAGGCGTTAAAATATTATCTGTTGACCTCACCTCCTGCTGAGCTGTCGCGCTCGGCCCAACAAGTGATTCATCGGTTAAGCCCAGAAGTGAAAATAGAGACCGACCCTCACGGCGCTCGAGTATCTATTGGCCGAGAGTTCTTAGGATTGACACCGCTCACTTTACGCTTAATCGCTGGAGAGCACCCTCTTGAGCTAACATTAGCAGGATATGACACGCGTAAAGTCACTCTATTTGTGATCCCCGGAAAACCGGTATTTGCTCAATATAAATTAGATCAGAGTGTCGATGTCTTCTCTTCAGGCACTCTTAAAACTAACGAGTTAAAGACAAGTTCAAGACCTCCGATGAACACGATTCAATCAAGCGCTATGATCTTAGGTGGGCTTACATTAGCTCTCAGCGCGACATCTCTATGGTTTACTCGTGAAGCGGTGATCGAGAGAGATCAAGCGACCACGCGTCTGTCATGGGAGCTCGCTCAAACTGAAGCGGATCTCTTTAGCTCGATCACCTTTACTACAGCGAGTATTGGGTTCACCGCGTTACTCGGCGGGCTCTCTTGGTGGCTCCTCTCTCCTCCTGAGTCGCCACGTCTACTCCACCCACATCCAGGAGCGCCGCGCCCTCGACAGCGAGCGAGTGTCGACGCTGTCGAGCTCACGACCTCTCCTTAAGCCTAGCTTGGTAGATCACCCTCTAGAGTTCTTTCTTTTATACTTGGGCGAAGGGAGAGGTAGAGGCAGAGTAAGAGGTAGAATAAAATTGGTAGTGGGCGCTTACTCGATGACTGCTCACACCCACCGCTGTCTTGAGTACTCGATTGACTAGGGACACTCAAGGTGATGTATCTCACGCTTGAGTAACCGTTAGAGTTACCCGCTTCATCAAGTGATCGTACCCGCCAGGTGTAGACCTCAAGCTGAGGGATAAGTCCCTCAAGACTAAAGCTATTATTATTAAGGACATTACTCTCTTGGCATTCTCCTCTTGGAGAACAATATTCGATTTGATACCGAACAATCCCTCTCTCAGGATCGTTAACTTCAGACCAAATAAGGACAGCATCTCTCGGCGCGACGAGCGCGTTATCGGAAGGCTCTAAGAGAGTAGGGGTCGGTGGAGCGTTGTCTTCTGAACTCACAAAAAATGTGGCGCTCACCATACCTGTTTGGCTTACTCCATCACTGGCGTAGAGGCTGACGGTATGGTCCTGATCCTCATTGAGATCATTATCGGGGATCCACTCAGCAACTCCACCGGTTGCGATCACCCCTTCATCTATTGTTTCGGCGAGAACAGTAGAATCTCCGACGGCGCGAACTTGGAAGTGATAAGAGATTGAAGCGCCTTCTTGATCAATACTCCCTGAGGCTTGGAATAAAGGGCGCAGTGAATCCACAGACTGTCCGCTCTGTGGGGAGATAATAGAGGGTTCACTTGGTGGTTCATTCTCTAAGTCGACGATAAATGACCAGCGCTCACTTGGTGGTGATTCGAGACCGACTTCATCGATCGCTACCACATCCCATTGATAACGAGCGTTCTCTTGTAATCTATTACTTGGGGTGAAGGAAAGAGGTCCGCCGTTCTCTGCTTCATCTTGAACTTGCCCCCCGAAGTCTACGACGAGCCCATCGGGGCTCTCACGATAGACTCGAATTACATAATAGACCGACTCGCGGTCCGGATCGATGCTTGGGTTAAAACTTAACGTTGGGGTGAGGTCAGAGACCACGCTGCCGTCGAGAGGTAGGGCGAGCATCGGTTTTTCTGGAGCGAGGTTCTCTGAATTGATTCTAAAAGATCTCAGCTCAGACCATGGGCTTACCGCGGGTCCATCGGTTGCCCTCACTCGCCACCAATAGATTTGATCCTCGATCAGCTCTTGGTCATTTGGCATCCAAGAGTTAAGCTCATCCTCATTGATGGAGCTCATAAGTATCGATCCGCTCGTCTCTATGAGAGACTCTCGGTTTTGGTCTGCATACACCTCATAGTTCAGAGTGATTTCACGAGGACTGAGAGAACCATCCGCGTTAAGGGGGAGGGGACGGTCGCTCTCTATGTGAGATACAGTGAGCGTCATTGGTAAGACATTGACGACTTCTGCCTCACCCGGAGAGAGGAGACGTGGAGTGTCGGGACCTTCGAAGACGAAGGGGTCAGTGCCGCTCTCCCACTCTTCCAAGCTCGTTCGACCATCTTCATCTGGATCGGCTTGGGCATCATCTGCTCGGTTGCCGCTGAGACAAGGAGAGAAACGCTCACACGTCTCAGCTTCATAAGAGTCTGGAATTCCATCTTGATCTTGGTCGCGAGGGAGGACTTCAATACTGACGGCCCGTTCTAATCTTCCACCATCTTCATCCTCAATGAGGAGCTCAAAGGAGATGGGACTGTTGAGATAGTCTTCATAAGTGGGGGTCCATATTAAGAGGCCGCTGAATGGCTCGATCTCAACATTAGGGGGCGGCTCGATGAGTGAATAAAAGATTGAATCATTTAAACCTGCGGGGTCATCAGCAGGGATCACCTGAGAGTACCGCTCTCCCTCTCGCGCAGGAGAAGGAGTGAAAGGAGGGAGGAATGGAGGGCGGTTATCAATAAAGGCGCGAGCGGTATACACAATACTCTCTGCTCCTGCGTCGTCTACCGCTTGGGCAGAGATATCAATAAAACCGTTATCTTGCGTGGGTAGAGTGAAGCGAGTGACTTGATTGGGGCTGAGAGTGACGACCTCTGTCTGCTCTTGGAAAGTGACGGTGACCGTCACTTCATCGAATGCTCCAGGGTCTCGAGGGGTGACGAGTATGATCAGATCATCACCTTCACCGACGTTAGCTCCAGTATTCAACTCAACAGTTGGAGCGACATTTTCGACTTCTAGATCTAGGCTCGTCTCAACATAACCACTAGGGTCAGATACCCTCACGGTCACCGAGTATTCTCCTTCATTCGAAAAAGCCCATGAGACGCTTGGGTCTTCGCTCTCTAAGTCAAAAAATCCATCGCCATCAAAGTCGAAGGAATAAGTGAGGGGGTCACTGTCAGTAGCGTCGACTGAGAAACGCACTGGCGTCCCTTCATAATAAGGGCCTTCACTATCGATAAAGACATCATTGAGTTCCGGAGGACGACCCGCGATGAGAATCTCTCTCTCGATGAGAGTCTCTCCAAAGTCTTTGTCACGAATTAAGCAGCGAATAATATAAGATCCCTCTTGATTGAAGCGGAGGACTTGTCTCGAGTCTGAGGAGAGCAATTCGTAGATTCCATCTTGATCAAGGTCCCAATGATAGCTCAAAGAGTCAGCGTCGATAGAACTTGGGTCGCTGCCTAGAGCATAAACGTCAAAGTCTCGACCTTGGTCAGCGGTCGCTACCACCCCTTCTCGAACGCTTAACCCTTCAAAGAAGATCTCACCGCTTGGGGGTAAATTGGAGACATCGACTAAGAGGCTACGAGTTGAGATAGCGCTATCTTCATCGCTGACTCTTACTCGTACTGTATATAAGCCGCTATCAGGGAAAGTATGGGTGAGGTTTGGATTACTCTGGCTGATCTCAAAGCCTTCTTGTCCATCAAGGTCGAACTCATATGTTAAGAGATCGAAAATTCCAGCGTCGCTGGCAATCACATTGAAGTTTACCGACGAGCCTTCTACAGGGTCTCCAACCATGTTTAGCTCTTCGAGGACAGGGGGAGTATTCATCACTGAGATCGGATACTCAAATAGAGCAGATGCGCCTTGGTCATCTCTCACCTCAATCGTCGCTAAATAGTTCCCATCTTCGGGATAGGTATAGACTGCTTCGCCAGTCTCGTTACTCTGTTCGAAGATACCGTCTTGGTCGAAATCAAAGTGATACGTCAAGGGGTCTTGTCCAGCATCAGAGGCTTGAACGACAAATCGGACTTCACTCCCCTCATTTGTTGGGTTATTAGCGAGTACTTGTTGGATGACAGGAGGGAGGTTGTTAATCACGACCGTAAAGGGCGCTATAGTGGACCCCCCATCCTGATCAGAGACTTTGGCCTGAGCGGTGATCACCCCGTCTTGTGTATAACGATAACTAGAGTTGTTACCGACAGCCTCAAAGACTCCATTCCCCTCCCAATCTATCTCCAAGTCCAGTTGATCTTCTACGCCGATGTCCGAACCCTCTAGAACCACCTCTAAAAGCCCCCCCTCATTGATCGGGCTATTGGTGAGGAGCTGTTCAACGACGGGTTTCACATTACGAACATTGATCTCCACCCGGTCTCGGTCGATTTTACCGAGAGGGTCCTCAACCTCAAGAGCGATTGGATAGCTCCCATTTTGTGGAAAAGTGATCAATAAATTGGCGCCAGATGACTCTAAACCAGCTTCGCCAAATAGGCCATCACCATCGATATCCCAGCTGTAGATCAGATTCGCTTCCTCTAGGTCAAATGATGAGGCACCCGAGATCTGAATCGCTTGTCCTTCATTTCCATTATATGGGCCATTTAGATCAGCGATTGGACACGCGTTATCGGGATCAATATCGACATTGTATAAGGCTCTACGATCCAAGTTATCTAACCCAAAGGTGACATCTACGGGTCTAAACTTCACTAGATTTCGTGACTCGGAGAGAGCGTCGACACGAGAGACCTCAACCTGTATCAACGTGATGAGAGAGACCTTCTCTCTTGCAGGGACTGTGATCTCGTTGTAACGCCAAGACATGGTCCTAGCGTTGGGATCGTGTTGAAGCATATCGGGAGCGACTCCGCCCGCGCCTTGTGTTAAGATGACGAGGTTATCTTCTCCTCCGTTTGCTAGAGAGTCATCAATGAGTACCCAACGGTCGTTTAAGTTAAAGTCGACGTCATAGCTAGAGGTTCGCCATACTTGTGCTGAGGGCGCACCGACAGCGCTCTGTGCAGTGAGTGAGCCAATCTTTACTGAGATAGAGATCGCTTGGGCCGTTGGATTATAAAAGGTATCTACAACGCGTAGAAAACCGTCAGCTTCTTGTGGTCCATCGACGGGTACATAGACTCTTCGGTGAACGTCTATCCCGTTCATAGAGACAACCGTTGATGAGCGCTGACGACCGCTGATCTCCACCGCACTCTCTACTCCTCCAGCGTCATAGATCGTATTTGGTTGACACTCGGCGCAGTCGCCTTGTGGACAAGAGCTTTGAACACACAATAAAGGCCAATTCTGCACAATATTACCAATGGTTACACCGCTGTGCGTGTCATCGTGTACTTGGACCGAGACCCCGTTAGGAGTCGTAAGAGTTAACTCTGCCAAAGCGGGCGCAGACCACAGAGAGCAGAGAGCGATTAGAGCGAGATAGCACCCCGCTTTGCCAACTTTTGATGAGAAGCTCTCTGAGGAGAAACACGAGATTGCATTAGCGTGATGGAGAGGGGTAATTTGGCTCATATCGAAGCTCAACAGTCTTCTATGGGTGTAGAGGAGGCGGTAGCGGTAAGTATAAAAGAGTGGAGGGGCACAGAGATAGATACTGATCGATTAAAGACCGTACTTAGGGAACCATCGAGGGAGGGAAACCGACCGCGCCGGTGTCGCTGAGTCCCCAAACCGATCCACGATCATCAGCGATGAGCTTGCCCTTAATGGGCGAGACTCCATCACGAGAGCCATAGTGAATAAACGTTCCCTCTTTCAGTGCGCTCACTCCACTAGAGTGAGAAAAGAACATCACCCCATTTGACTCAACAATCGAAGAGACGGGGACTGAGGGGAGGCTCTCACCTTGACGATAAACACTCAATGAGTCACCATCATACACACCGACACCGCCGTTAGTCCCCATCCAAAGGTGTCCTTCACTGCTTGAGTAAAGGCTATGAATGCGCCCTTTGAGCACTTGTTGATCATCGCTTAATGGTTGAAGCTCAATCTCGCTTAGGTCAGCAGAGAGCGGGACAGATATATCGAGGACGACAAGGCCCTCTGCGGTTCCGATATAGAGCTCTCTTAAGTCTGGATTAATGCTCAAGGAGAGGATTTCATCACTCGGTAGCTGACCTCCGGTGTTATCTGAGGTGATGACGGTCTCCTGTCCTGTTCTCAATAGAATCAGGCCTCTGTTAGTCGCTGTCCATAAAGTATTGACAGGGTTATTAGGGTCGAGGATGAAGTCATTGACCACCAGCTGATCGTCTTCAAGGAGTGGAGTAGGCTCCTCTATCCAATTGTTGACGACTTGCCGAGCGATTCGAGCGTCGTTTAATATACAGGTTAACCGTTTGATCGCCTCGCCTGGCTGTTGGTAAGCACGACAGCTTTTGATCGGTGCGGTCAAATTCTCACTGGAGATAATGATGCGGCGAGGCTCTATGTTGGGGGGCCACTCCTCGTCTTCTACTAGAGGTGCGTAGAGGTCACGAGTGATCGTATTTCCAGGGCCATAGGTACCCTCCTCTTCACCGGGGGAGATATCTCCAAAGGCGGTCGAGAGCATAACGTGACCTCGGGGTGAAGGAACCAAGTAGCCTTGACCTGCTCCGATGAGGCCTCGTTCAGAGATCACCGTCTCTATGCCCTTAGATTGATCCAAAATCGCTAAACCTCCGGGGGAGCTCTCATCACCACATGTGCTTAGTATTATACCATAGGATGGTTCACTGAAAGTGCTGAAGCGTACTCTTGAGCGGTCAATGAAAGCGTCTTCAGGGAGAGTGGTCGTCAAGATGTCGAGCGCTTCCTTCCCAAAAAACCTCTCGGAAGAGGGAGTACGTAATGGATTATCGGGGTTATCGACCTCTAGTGTCGTTAAGCCTCCATAAGGGGTGTTCATCGCTGGCTTGGAAAACATCCACATTCGATCTTGAATATCCATAACAGCGAGTATGTGACCAGTCCCTGCTTCTGCTGGGATCCCTTGTCTAGCATAAAGAGTCACTAAATCAGCCGCATTGGCGATCTCGGGCTTAAAGATAGAGACTCCTCTCTCGGTGGAGACTATCACTCTTTGCTCATTGACATGAAAATCGGTAATTTGGTTACTTGGGAGAGTCGCGTTATCTAGTTGATAGACGAGCTCATTGAAGCCATCAGAATACCTGGCGACCCCTCCTTGAGTCCCTCTTATAGCGATCCAGGTTGTATCACGCTCATAGCCAAAGCCGATCACTTCCCCGGTGGGGAGAAAGGGTTCATCTGCTGATAAGAAAATCGACCAAGGACTAAGCTCTCCTGTCCGGTTAATCTGTGCTCGGGCGACTCCATCTTGTCCTCCGACCCATAGGTATCCACCTCCTACAAAGATCGAGGAGAAGGGGGGGCTTAAGGAGACTTGCTCATTGCCTTGGTCATTGACCACTGGGAAAGAGACAGGGGCGGTGTCTTCGATGAGGTTGACTTGATATACATTCTCATCACTGCTGACCCATAGGACGTCTCCTCCTGGGCTAATATCATAGACAGGTGATTGTATAACGATTGTTTGTACACCATCAACAGAACGCTTATATAGGCCATTTGGGGTCGCAAACCACAGCGTACCTTCCGCTGTTTTGTAGGCGTCAAGTATACAAGGTTCTCCTTCGATCTCATGAGAGACCCACACTCCACCTCCGGCGGTGAGCCCACCCACTGAGCCGAGACCGTCGGGGCGATGATCTGGGCTAGGGTCGCTTGATCCGCCAACGATGAGTCCTCCATCAGGTTTGGCGACTACCGCCCTCACCTTTGTGCTATTGATCGCCTTTCGAGCAGGCTCGCTGGGCTTGACATCAGGCCCAGAGGTCACCAAGCCTACGTCGGTCATAAAGTAGTACCCGTCAGGCCTCTCTAATACATTGTAAGCGGTTAGAGGGACTCGCGCATAGGCTTCTGAGTTATTAATCACATCGTAGAAAATAACCTCTTGATCTCCGAGCAGGATGAGGATGTGAGCAGGGGTGATCAAATCGCGTTTGATCATTCTAAAGTCACTGACTGCTTCGAAGGAGATCACCTCTTCGACAATGCCTGGAGCGTTTAAGTCAACGCGATAGAGAGTATTCTCAACTGTAAACCATACCATGGAGGCAGACTGATCATGATAAAGCGATGTGATCGAAGGACTCATCAGCATACCAACGCTGAGCTCTTCGATGGCATTGTATGTGAGAGAGTATAGCCCCTGATCGGTAGCGATTAATGCTCCTAAATTATGACCGGCGACATCATAGACTGCACCCACACCATAGCTAGAGAGGTCTTGCTCATAAGCGATATGACGATCGCTAGCCCCTTCGTATCTTAGCGCGGAGAGTCGCTGGCCGTTCACCACCCATTGTCCTCTGATATTCAGCCCATTAGGGCCGGCGCTAGCGAGCGGTGCTAAGGCTTCTGTACGAGGTGACCATAAGCCATCTTTCACTGTGTAGAGACGCTCATTCGTTGGCTCAGGGTCACCTTGTTTTTGACTGAGAGTGAAAGCGGAGAGTCCTCCACGAGAGGCGCTCCATAGTAAATTATCAGTGAGCGATAGATCGTAGATGTCAGCGTCGAAACCATAAAAGAGCAGAGGAGAGTCACAAGAGAGGCTCTCTCGCCCAATAGAGGTCGGTGATAGCGGACAAGGGTCCTCTGAATCAGGGAGACCATCAGCATCAAAGTCATCGGCGCAGGCGCTCCCTCGACCTTGAGCAGCCTCTTCTGGCGTCGCTGCTTGATCAGGGTCGGCGGTGAGAGGGCAGGCGTCGATCCAATCATAGATACCATCACCATCATCGTCTAGGTCACAGGCATTACCGAGTCCATCTTCATCTTGATCGAGCCCACGAGAGGGGACGAGAGGGCAGAGGTCAGCGCTGTCTATAAATCCGTCAGAGTCACTGTCTGCTATATCGATCTTAGTTCCTAGCATCGCCTCTTGTTCTGCGTTTAGACCATCTCCATCGATATCATCATCGCAGGCATCACCGATCTGATCCCAATCGCTGTCGCGTTGATCGGCATTGGGTAAGTCTAAGCAATTATCTGCTTGAATAGATCCGCCCATACCATCGGATCGGTAGTCGAGTACTCCATCCATGTCACCGTCATCACACAAGTCACCGATGCTATCCCCATCACCATCGAGCTGATCTGGGTTAGCGACTTCGATGCAATTGTCTTCATCATCATAAACCCCATCTTCATCAGTGTCAGGACGGGGTGGTGGCTCCATATCCATGTCTAGCTCGATGACCATGTCTGGCTCGATGACCATGTCTGGCTCTATCATCATATCTTCAGGCGCGGGCTCCCCTCCATAAGCGCCTGGTTGAGTGTAGGGTTCAAAATCATTAAACTCTAATGTGCAGCCAGATAGTACGCAAAGCGTTAGCAATGACACCATCAATGACACCATCAATGACCACGAGGAAGTACCCGAGGAATGGGTGGTCGCCCCTCGATGAGTCGTTGTGGGGAGAGGGTTAGAGCGCGAGGCGTATTGGGCGTTAAGTGTCATGATCTGCTCATCAGTAAGTGAGAGGCTAGAGATGGGAGAGTGTGTTAATCTCATTGAGTCACCTCGATGTTGGCGTTGATCAATGAGGGGATGAGAGGCATCTCACTCTCTTGATTCGGAAGAGATGAAGGCAGGGTCGTGGTCTGATGAGCTTGAGCGCCAATAGGCCGAGGACGTCGAGGGGCTGATCGGTCATCACTGCTAGGTTCCATCATCCATAACACTCCACCTGTGGTGAGACTCGTAATCCCAAGACCTAATAAGATGTTAGTCATCATGACCCAGCGATTACCGACCTCAATATCATCTTCAGCGATCAATAATTGGTCATCTCTACGAGCTTCGAGGTCGCTGTAAAGACCTTGAGCAGAGAGGCCCGTGAATACCCCACCACCAACGAGTGCTGCCCCTGTACCGATCACCACCCAAGGAGTATATGAGCTTGAGGCTTCAACAGGCGTGATGAGCTCTTCACGCCCTGCTTCAGTCAAGACCACATCGACGGTGAGCGGTTCTTGAGGCCGGACATTCACTTTTCGCACCCAAGGTGTATAGCCAGGTTTGGTCACTCTGATCTCTCTGGCCCCTTGTCGCACCAAGATCGGTTTAAGGAGGGGACTCTCACCTCTTTGGCGACGGTCTATGTAAATTTGAGCGCCTCGACGGTTGATCAAAAATCTTACTGGAGCGACCTCAGCCTCGCTGTAAAGACTGATCGCTACTTGCGACGAAGCGCCTTCTTGGAGCTTAAGAGTTTGACTCTCTGGTACATACCCATCGAGCTCAGCGATGATCTGATAGGTTCCCGGGAGGAGCTTCATTCGATGAGGAGTTTGACCAACTGATCCATTCGCACGATCGTTGATGTAAAGATAAGCCCCACTAGGCTGGCTAGTGATCATTACCTCTTCATACTGACTCTGAAGACGGGACTGCAGCCCTCTAATGCGGCTGATAGCATCAGGGACGCGACCATCTCCCGGCGCCTCATCGATAAAGCGCTGGTAATACTTAAGGGACAGCCTCCAAACTTTGGCGCGCTCATAGAGTTGAGCGACATCATACATCATCGCCGGCTGAGGTAGAATGGATAGAGCTCGACGCATCGCTTCGGCCGCCTCTTTATATTTACCTTGCCCAGTAAATTCTCCGGCCTGCTTCATGGCTGAGTCGTATCGTGGATTACTCTCAGGAGCCTGAGCTACCCCCTCTTCGGTGAGACCGAGGAGCAGTAACGCTGGTAGGCATAGGACAAATAAACCTATGATAATGGGTCTCTTTGACGGGTATAGTAACGAACTAAGCATGATACATCCTTAAGCTATCTCTCTCCTCACAGAATAACATGGGAGATGATGGTCGCTAGCAGATGTTAGTTTAGGCTCTGCAGACGTTCAAGACTTCTTATAGATTTGATTGTCTTTTAGATTTGAACGTCTTTTAGATTTGAACGTCTTTTAGGTTTGAACGATGAGTCGGCGTTGAGACCTATCGTCTGAATAACTCACGAGAGATGATGAGTCGTTGTATTTGGCTGGTTCCCTCATAAATCTGAAAGATCTTTGAGTCACGTAAGAGCTTCTCTACAGGGTATTCTGTATTAAAGCCGTTACCGCCAAATACTTGAACGGCGTCACTCGCCACTCTATGTGCCGTATCAGCCGCAAAGCATTTAGCCATAGAAGCGTACATCGTGTTTCTGACTCCCTGATCAATCGTCCACGCTGATTTCCATACTAAGAGGCGTGCTGCTTCGATATCCTTCGCCATATCAGCGATCATAAAGCTCACTGCTTGATGTTGGGCAATGGGACGACCCATCGTCTCTCGCTCTTTGGCATAATCAACCGCGTGCTCATAAGCGGCACGAGCGAGGCCCACTGCGCCAGCAGCGACTAAGGGTCGAGTGATGTCAAAAGCCTTCATGGCAATTTTGAAGCCTTGGCCCTCTTCACCGAGTCGGTTTTCGATAGGAACAACGACATCCTCAAATTTAACTCCACGAGTATCGCTCGCTCTTTGCCCCATGTTCCACTCTTTCCGGCCGAGCGTAATTCCTGGTGTATCACCGTCGACGATGAAGCCTGTCATTCCACGATTTCCGGCATTTGGGTCTGTTTTAGCGAGGACAAAGAACCAGTTCGCTTTACCTGCATTCGTGATCCACATTTTCTCGCCATTGATGACATATTGATCACCTCGACGAACTGCGGTTGTCCGGAGGGCGGCAACATCTGAACCAGCGTTGGGCTCGGTGACTCCATAGGCAGCGAATAATAGTTCATCACCCATTCTTCCGAGGTACTTTTTCTTCTGCGCTTCGCTGCCCGCTACAATCACTGGCGCTTGTGCTAAAGTATTTGCCTCGATCACTGTAGAAATACCGGTACATCCCCAAGCGTTTTCCTCTGCTAAGACGACACCGTCAAGCACTCCCAACCCCAGGCCACCGTATTCTTCAGGGATATGGGTATTAATAAGCCCTAACTCCCACGCTTCTTGAAGAACTGTCATCGGAAATTCACCGCTATGATCATGGTGAGCGGTCACGGGACGAATCCTCTCCCGAGCAAATGTTCGGGCCATACGCTGTAGAGCCTCTTGGTCCTCATTTAATTTAAAGCATACTCCGGTAGATGAAGGTTTGGACATCCTAGGGCTCCTTGTCTGATAAACAATCGGGTTGAATTCATTCTAGAAAGATCTAAATTACTACTATTAGATCATAACTTAATCATAGAATAAGTGATTATAAAGTCGCCCTTGAGAAGAGCCGCTCCTCAAATCTCTAGCGAGCTTAAAGCACCAAGCATGATGTTGACCTGTCTTATGATAATCAAGGAGAATCCACTTAATGATAACTACTAGATCTCGATCATTCATTGATTTTAAGCCTTTAGTAAAACATGTAGGCGTTCCAATGATTATTTCCATTGTAGGAGTCATCACCTGTTCGTTCCCTGTAGAGGCCCAAGAGCTGTTTGAGTTTAGGCCCAACAGTCAGTCTACTGAAGACGCTAAACGTCAGGCTGATCACTCGCGGTTATCGACACTGCCTACCTTAACCATGTTAGCTCAATATAGGGGGGAAGAGGGACGTGGTGTTCAATATCTCGATGAGATTGAGCGCGCTAAATACCTAGTACATTATTGCGGTCAGCTACTCTGTGACGAGCATGGCTTACCATTGAACTCTAAGGTGAGCGCTCCCTACCAACGAGTGAAAGTGTTCCCTAAGCTCCAAGAGGGGATTAAAAATACTCAAGTCGGTCTGGCGATTTATGTGATGGATGAATCTGGCAGAATCTGGATCAGCTTTGAGGCTGAAAAAAATGTATTACATCACTCCTCACTGCTCAGTGGTGCTTCGGTTTCAGCTGCTGGTGAGATGATTATCTTTGAGGGGAGGCTCTATGGTATTAACAATTACAGTGGGCACTATCAACCACCTCCCATTGTGATCGAGAGAACGCTAAAGGTCCTCAGATCTCACGGAATATCGACTACCGGATTATTCGTCAGTCGCCATGGGAGTGACTTCTAAAGCTCTGCTTATGGAGACACTGAGTATATAGGAGGCTTCCAAACGCTCTCTTTAACGACCTTCGGGGAGTGAGCAGAGCTTATCTAGGGGACATACTTCACAAATCGGTGGGCTCTTAAATCCTAAGCATGAGCCGCTGATCCCCAAATGAGCGAGAGCAAAGTCATACTTAATGGGGTCTTGGGGAGCGAGACGTCTCAGGGCGGAGGTGATCTCAACAGCGGTTTTTAGGTCAGCGCTCTTCCGTTGGGTGAGCCCGATCGCGTGGCTGAGTCGATATATATGTACATCGAGGGGTATGATTAAGCGGTGAGGACCTAGATCATTCCAGCTCCCGAGGTCTATGATGTCAGGTCCTCTTACCATCCATCGAAGCCACATATTGATTCTCTTAAGCGCGCTCCCCTTACTAGGATTAGAGAAGAGATGGTGGAAGCCGCGGCTTGATGGGAAGTCTAGAGTAGACTCAATGACCTCATTGTATAGACCCTGGTAGGCGGTGAGTAGATGAGGGTCGGTAGAGGTATTATAGGCTCGCATACAATGCCCGAGGCTCTTATGCTTAAAGAGGATGTAGCCGATTCCTCGCCATACTCTCTCTAGGTCAGGTGGACGAGTGAATCGATAGATAAAGTCTTCAAAACGGTTCGGAGTCGTCTCATTAGAGCTTTGTCTCTTAAAGTCTTCAAGCGCCGACTTCGCCGGTCGTTTTCCCAACGCTGGTAACAGGTTCTCTATGGTATCGCCGATCGATTTGACCCTCCCATAAGAGAGGAGAGCAGCGATGAGCGCGACGACTTCCTGATCGAGCGGATCGCCGTAACGCTTAGGAAACCGAATTGGATCAGCGGCAATTCGTTGTTGCGGATTAAGTTGGTCGATGAGCTGATCTAGCGCTTGTTGAATGCTTCGCTCTCTAGTGCTCAGTCTCCTCTGTTTAGTCTCTGTATGTGTCATCATAACCTCTATACATCACCCATAATAAGCCACTCTTCTGCTTCCTCGAGGGAGGCTTTAAGTACTCTCTGAGCGATCCCATAGCTGAAGCCCCGTCGCGCGAGTTTAGCGAGCTGTTTTTGAAAAGTGGGATAATCTAATTGATGAGCTCCCCAAGGACCGATTCGTTTTTTCTTAGCGGCGCGTGCGGCAGCGTATAAGTTGGGATCAATCGCCGTCGCTTCGGTTTGGAGATAGCTTTGATCGAGAGCATCTTCTATACAATTCGCCGCGATCTTCTTCTGCTTCATTTTTTGTCTAGCCGCTCTCCTCGCTAAGCCTCTACGCTTTAATGATCGAGCGAGACCGACAGCGAAGCGCTCATCATCAAGTCCACCATGGAGTTTGGCAAACTCGACCGCGACGTCGATCCATTGTTGATGAACCGAAGAGTCTTCCGTCTCTCGAGTCTCTGCTTTACGGATCTTATTAAGCAACACTGTCTTAAAGTGTTGTTCGCTAGCGTTAAAACGCGCGAGATATTTAATGCCTGCGTTCTTGAGCCATTCTCCATTGATAGGAGGTCTCTGCTTCTCTCGCCGCTTGCGTCCACGCTCTCTGCCTTGATCTAGCTCTCTGCTTTGATCTCGCTCTCTGCTTTGATCTCGCTCTCTGCTTTGATCTCGCTCTCTGCTTTGATCTCGCTCTCTCCTTCGTCTCTGACCATTCTCTCGCTGAATGGGTGTATTACGAGTGTTTTT
Source organism: uncultured bacterium (assembly GCA_943788935.1). Lineage (GTDB taxonomy): Bacteria > Myxococcota_A > Bradymonadia > UBA7976 > VGTA01 > CAKZRU01. Next base: position 483,702 of record CALSSE010000011.1, read on the forward strand.
TGAGCTTCGGTTTGCCCAAGATGATCTCGCTTCTTCTGCCTTCTTGGAACGCTTCTTTGAGCGTTCATCCATCTTTGTTTTACGCTCACGCTCTCTCTCTGTGATATGGTCATCAGAGAGGGTAAAAGCACGCCAACCCTCTTCCGCTGTAAACTGAATTGAGTCTGTCTCTTTTTGCGCCCCTCGCCACCCTGCATTCTGTACTGACGTTCGGATCTTCGCGAGCGCGGCCTGAGACTCAGAGAGGCTCATTGATTCTTGATGATTGGTCTTTTGAGCGCGATCATGAGCGGCGACCTCTCTCCACTGAGAGCTCACCTGTGAAGGATGAAGAGAGGGCTCATCTGTATCGCAGAGCGCTTTTTGATCACTCATGATTTGATCCCACGATAGCCGCCTCGACTTTGATACTGGTCTTCTACTGGTTGAGCATATCTATTCCACGCTCTATGGCGAGAAAAACTATAAGGTTCTAGTGATCATGGCGCTAATACGTTATGTGCTTCGTCATCAATGAACCAAAGAGATCATGATCAATACCTATAATCTGTCCACGTGTTCAAGAGGTTACCGAATGCAATATTCTCCTATGAATATCACTCTAATAAAGAGACCCACGGTCAAAGCGCTCCTTGATAGAGAGAAAGTCTATGAACAGACGCTCAAGTCTAGGGTCGTGAGGCTTCTCTCTGATTCAAGGCTGAGCGACAGAATCCCTGCGTGCGCTGAACTCTGCATTACTTTGCTTGATAATCCAGAGATTCAAGATCTTAACCGGGAGTATCGTAATCAAGATAAGACGACAGATGTGCTCAGCTTTTCGATGCTAGAAGGAGAGAGCTTTGATCTTCCTGATGGGTTACCTGTCCCTTTAGGTGATATCATGATCAGCGTAGAGGTGGCGCTGCTCCAATCTACTCGGGGAGCCTTGCCTCGTTTGCATTCACGTCTAAAGAGTGAACATTGGGGACTCGCCGAAGAGCTTAGCTTTCTCATCCTTCATGGTGTTCTACACCTACTTGGCTATGACCATGAGTCAGAGTCAGATGCAGAACAAATGGAGTCTCTTGAGGCAGAGCTCCTCAGGGTGGTACTACCAAAAATCTGTCACTAAAATCTCTAGCCCTCCCTATGATTTTATCAACTTTATAAAGAGAAGAAGATGTCTAACTCAGCCTATATCCCGCAAATAAATGCGCCATCAGAGCTTATTTCAGTCCTAAATTTACGTCACTTTTTTTCGTTCAGAGAAGTGGTCAGAGTATGGGGTATAGTGCTGATGACAGTGTTAGTCACAGCAAGCCCTAGTCTTTCTTTGAAGGCGTTTGCTGATGATCCTCGAGAGCTGAACTTGACTCCTAAAGAGGTGTCATCGTCGTTTGTAGGTCCTCAGAGACCAAAGCGCGCTGCAGAGTCCGCTCCCGTAAATAAAGAGGAGCGAGGCGATTCGGTGACTAAGCGAGCTGAGAGTCGGTCTTTACCGGCAGCGTTGACCCTTGTTAATCGGCGATTCTTGGAGTCTCTACGAGAGCCGATCGCCCATGAGAGATCGACTCTTGGGCCGGCGATCTTCTTTGAGCGAAACGTCTTGAAGCTCGTTAAAGGAGGTGAGGTGATCGCTTCCGCTAAAGCGGCCCCTACTATCTTCTTTCACCAAGTAAAAGCTTATAGCCATATGTGCATGACGGTAGCGGTTAAGCTATGGAGGCTTAGAGAGGTGAAGCATCAACGACAATGGGCTAGTGAATATATTGTTGAGGTGGACGCCGCCCAGCAGGCAGTGAAGACCTTGGGCCTCTCTACCTCGGTCGCCGCTCGTCAAATTACTCTGAGCGCGTTGACGCATGCCATTTTAGATGAGGCCTCAGAGAAGAAGATCTCTTCAGGGCGATTGCAGGCTTATATTAATTCAGTTAAGCCTCTGATTCTTAAGAACTTTGATGATGCTGCTCAAGATCATATTGATCAACTTGATCGAGCTTTCAAGGAGCTGAGTAGCGTGCTGACCGAAGAGGAACTAGGTCAGCTACAAGCCTTCACTTATGGACCGAGGGGGCCTCGTAGTGGTAATTTGATCGTTCAATATTTAGCTCATCTAATGGGTCAGGAGGAGCTAGTCGAGGGAGCGCGAGTCGTGTACGCAGAAGCTGTCTCCGAAGCCGAGGCGACCTTTAACTTAATGTCCAAGTTTAATATTGAGCAGGCGCTAGGGGTGATCTTCTTTGAGGACCCTATGGGTTTACAGAGAGATGTACTCGCTGATTCAGCGCGCCGGATTCTTAGTGCTCGACCAAGGAAACGGCTCACTAGCCTCCCTAGTGAGAGGCTTCTCAAGCCGCTAAGTGAATAGCGCTAAGTCTCGATCACGCTACTGAAGGTTATGTGAGCCAGGAGAACCGTTTGTTGACACGTTGGGCGGTCTCGAGGGCTCCTAAATCTCCAGCGTCGATGAGGACCTCTGCTTTTTCATAAAGAGGCTCCCTTCTCTTGAGCAGGGGGAGGAGCTCACTTAAACTCTCTGGAGAACGGCGGACCCATAAGGGGAAACGTTGGGGGTTCTCTTGTCGTCCACGCTGTACTCGTTTTAGGAGAGAGCGTTGAGGTCGTCGGATATAGACGAGCGTTGTCCTACTCAAGCAGAGCTCAAGATTCTCCTCATCGAGTAGAGCCCCATCTCCTAGACAGATCAATCGAGCGGGAGACATTTTTAAAGCTCTCTTGAGGTGCTTGGATTCTAAGGCGCGCCATCTCGACTCGCCTTCTTCCAAATAGAGTTGAGCGAGGCTCATCCCTACATCATGTTCAACGAGTTTATCCAATTCTACAAAGGGAATACCGGTGAGCGTAGAGATAAAGTACCCGATGCTATGCACCTCACTGCCCATAAAGCCGATAAGACAGACTGGACGGTCTAAATATACTAAGGGGTAGGGATCGTAGTAGCCCATATATGGTCAACTCACTTCTCTCTCGATAAGAGGTTGAGGACAGAAGAGGCTCTTTACCTGATCATTAACTGATTATTTGCGCCCGAAGAAGCGAGAGAAGAGCCCACGATTAGTGCTATGATGCTCCATCTCATCTTGAGGTCGCTCAACCTCTCCCGGCTGAGACTCATCGCCAAAGACATTGGTTGGTGTGGGTTCATCACCAAAAACATTGGTTGGCGTATCTCCCTCCCAGTCAAAATCAGAGGTGAGTTGGTCTTGATCAAAGCTCAAGTCATCGAGGACATCAAAGGGGTCATTGACGAGCGGGAGATCGGGATCAAGGGTAGCGAAGTCTGTTTCATCTTGGGAATAGTCATCGATACTCTGCTGATCATGGGAGGCTATCGGTGAGTCTAGAGAAGGCTCTAGTCGGTCTACAGAGATGGAGTCAGAGATCCCTTGGAAGTTAAAGTCTTCCACTCGCTCTTCGAGCGCTCGATAGGTCTCATGCATCTCTCTGAATTCAGGGTCTCTTGACTCTTCAAAATCAGAGAGGTTGAACTCTTCTTCAGAGCGCTCAAGTGAATTGATCGGCTGCTCATCATCGGTGCTCTTGAGCCTCAAAGAGATCGTTCTTCTAGGTAGCGGTTGAGCAGGACTAAAGGCCCTCGGAGCTAAACTGAGACTGGTGAGTCCTTCGAGCTCTCTTAAGATCCTCTCTTCGTCTAGTTCACGCCAAACAACTTCATGTTTGATGCTCCATGGTTGTGAATGAGAAGGGTTAATGAGTTCATCTAGCTTCCACCCTGAACCGACATATTGGCTGATCGCTTGTTGAGATCTAGACTTTGCAGGCAACAGGCCCTTGAGTAAGCTTACAAGCTGTTGACTGTTAGCGGTGTGAGTAGAGAGCGATTGGGTGAGAGGAGGTGAGGTCACTTGAGCTACTGGCCGAGGTGGGATCGACTGCTTAAGCTCTTCGATAGGGCTTGTATGTCTAAGAGGCGAGTCGCTGGGGAAATCAGCGAATATAGAATCATCAGGAGTGATTATGAGCGAGCTAGGCCCCTCTGAATCATTCGCTGAAACGACAGTATATTCGACTGATGCGTCCCAATCTACCTCTATCTCTGATGAAGGGCTCGAAGTTGGTATTGACTCTGTTGTAGTCGCTGACAAAGAGGCTCTTTCCCTACGGGTCAAGCGCTCTTGTCTCATCTCTTCGAGTTCTCTTTCCCTCTTGAGACGCTCAAACTGGGCTTCAGCGAGCGCCCTTGCTTCAGCGAGTCGCTGAGCTCGTTCCTCTTCTTTAAGTCGTCGACGCTGGGTGAAGGGAGAGTCTTCACTCAACAATAGACTCGCCTCTAGTCGTAGACCTTCAAGTTGATCATCAAAAGAGCTGAGTATGCCTCCAAGAGCGATGTCCATTGATGATGACCTAACCCCTCGCGCCTTGGCTGACTGATATGAAAATTCAGGGAGGGCGGTTGTCGCCTTTAGCAGCTCAGCTAGACGACGGTCAAGCTCATTTACAGGTGTGAGACGGCGGTTCACAATGACACTCCTTCATTGCATAATCATATACTCGAAGAGTTTAGCCTAAAACTCATACCACTCTTATGGTTTAAGCTCAAGCGATCTCATCTGTTGTCTTGGAGAAGTTCTGAGACGACTCTCACTACACTAAGGTTCTATCCTATCGATCGTTTTCATACCATTGTAAGCGACTTGGAGTCATGACGATTACTTTTTAGAATCAGAGTCGTTACGCTCATTGATGGGTTGGGTTAGAGCTGAGTCCTAAGTCAATATCTACAGAGAGCGTCTGATCACGAGCGCTCTCCCCGATTCTTCCTCCTCGCCCCTCACCCACTGGCTCAGAGAAGAGAAATGACAGGTGTATCATGAGCCCAAGGGTGATCCCCTCAGCACTACGATAGCGAAAGCCAATGCCTGATGAAGCGCCATAACTCTCCGCACTCGCCCCTAACTCAGTGACTCGGTTACCAAAGCTCGCTACAGGTCTAAAACCACTTTGAAGAAGGAGATAGAAGACGCTTGGAGAGAGAACAAACTCACCGAATAGTCCTAAATCTACAAGATGAGTATCTAGCCCTAGATATTCTTGATTAGGGGCTACGTTCATCAAAGTGCCATGATAAGAGATGCTAAATCCCATTTGATGAGTTCGCTGTTGGGTTTGGAGCGGATACCCATATTTGAATCCACCCGACCATCGGTTGAGATCACTGGGGAGATTAACCTTCGTGGAAGAGCTGATCGGGCTCCTATAGATTCTGATAGATTCGTAAGTGTAGCGTTCATATGATCCGAAGAGGCTTAATCCTCTCAAAGCCTGAGCAGCACCTCCAAATGGTCTAAATTGGAGTTTTCCACCCCAGCCAACGAGCCATTGGGTGTCATAGCTTAGGCCTCCCTGTAGAATTCTTGAGTTCTGTTTAGTCTCATACACAAAACTTTTGGTGAGGAATCTAGCGCCACCCGATATCTCGATTCTCGAGGACTCGGTCATTAGATTCTCAGGAGCGCTCATTTTCGTTGGAGGCTGAGGAGCGCTCATTGTTAATGGGTTTGACTCTCTCTTTGGTGGAGAAGAGGGCATATCCATGGGGATAGGTGTAGGTCTCGGAGGCGGTACCGGTGGAGAGAAACTCTGAGAAACAGGAGGAGACCTTGGGGGAGTGGGGGCGGGGAAGGCTACTCTTCGCTGAGATACACGCTGGCGCGGTAGCCGAGAGATCTCTTCCTCGACGAGCTCTCCAAAGATTGTCCATACTTTGCGGCTCAACCTCCCTTCAAAAGGGAGTTCAAATCTCTCGATTCGTCCATTTCGATCACGACAAAAGAATAAGGCACCGATGAGAGTTGCCGGTTGACGGTCTGTACCAAGCTTCATCTTAATGCTTAGAGCATAAACAGACCTGAGCCCCATACATATTCGCCTCACCTCAGAGAGAGCTGAAGTGGGGCGATTTAGCAACTTGGGTAAAGATCGATGTTGTCTAAGTCTTCGACTGACCTCATGATAAGGGATCCCATGAAATCTATTAAGATGTTGGGATACTTCAATCAGAGATTGAGTCTGCTCTTCGATCTGTCGCGGACTAAGATGAGGCGCTCTGATGGGGAAGATCACCATACGCGCTGATCGACCCCCTCGTCTCTTTTTAGCCATCGTCTGCTGACAAAAACAGATCGCGACCAGGAGAGAGATGAGCGCTATCCAAAACTTCGAAAAACCATAGATGTGAGGCTTCATATGTGTGAATCAGGCGCTAGTCGTAGAGTTTTGGATTAATCTGACTCTTTAATGAATTCTTCCCAGACGCTCCTAGGTTGCCCATTGTAGTCTAGGAGTCCCGCATAGCAGAAATCTTTCTCGTACCCTCGATTCATGACCGCTCCACAGGGAGATGTCTGAGGAGGTTCTTCAGGGATGTTACTTAATCTACGCCACGCTACCCACTCGGGACTGATTCGGCTCAGCGCTCGTTTGAGGGTGATGAGATAGTCGGTCTTTTGACCTCCATTCGCGTTGTTAGACGTGAGCCAATCAACCATAGTGAAGGCGATCGGTAGAGGGGTGTTTAGGCTGGGTGTTGCCGAGAGTAGATCGAGATTTTGATAATAAGCGTCAACCATAGTGGGAGTTTCTGGCGTCGGTGTCCCTAAGTATGGTGGCTCAGCGCTTCGAGGGATCAGTGAGACCCCAAGGAAATCAGCGCTCGCCTCGCCTTGATAAGTGAGGAGCGGCCAAATCGTTCGACGGAGGCCAAGCTCGAAGGTGAGGAGGTCAGCGGGGTCTAGATCAAATTCTTCGGCGATCGCAGGGAGGGTGTCGAGCTTGAGAGTCGTCCAGCTGATAGAGGGTCCGACCGAGAGCTCAGTGTTGAGGTCTTTCATCTCGGTATATACCTCATGATAGAGGTCGATGAGATTGACATAGTCCCATATTCGATTGACGTTTCGATCGTTCTCAAGTTGAGAATAGGCGTTTAGCTCTAAGCCAATGACAACCGCGTCAATGTCGTCGATTCGAGCGAGATCTCTAAAGGCCTCAAGTGTCTCCTCTCTAATCTCTTCGAGGAAGAAGCTCGGCGCGCTCGCTCCACTCTCCTCGATACATTGGTGATAGAGCCGAGTACGGTCGTAACTGAGGAGGTCGACTTGAACAACCACTTTCTCGAAGCTGAAGCCCTTGCTCTTAATCTCATCGAGTATTCGAGGCACCGTGAAGGCAGGGAGAGCATCATTCGCCCTCATACCGGTGAGGCAGTCTTCTCGGGTACGTTTATCGATTAACGGGACATTGATGACGAGCTGACTAAAAACGTCTTCGATTCTGTCTTTAGTGGCGTTGAGGACAATGAAATCCTCTTGATCGATAGCGACTGCTCGTCTTGATTTCTCCCAGTGACCTGAGGTTTGACCTAACGCGGTAGGGGTGATCGTGGCCTCGGTGAGGGGAGGGAGTTTAGTCTCTCCGTCTATTGTGGGGAGGGCATCGTCGCCACAAGAGAGGCATAAAAGAGAAGCCACAAAGAAACTTAAGCCTTTGAACATAGAGCGTTGCTGGATAGCGCTTCGTGACCCTGCATGTTTAGCATGAGTAACAGTAAATAAAGGGGAGGACATAGGTATCTCCTACATGATGGTCGCGTGATTTAGATCGCTGCGGCGTCGAGGTCTCCTCGAATGGCCGCGTCGATCACGGTCTCGAGGTCTGCTTGATTGAGGGGGCGTGGATTAGTAGGCGCGGTGGGGTCTTCGAGCGCTCTTGCCGCCAACTCAGAGACCTTATCGCTGCTGACTCCGATCTCAGCGAGTGAGTGAGGGATCCCTAAGCGCTGTCTTAACTCGAGGGTCCAATCGAGGAAGCGGGGTCCGCTCGCTTTCTGAAATCCGAGATATCGACAGAGAGCGGTGAGTTTCTCTTCATTCTCTTTACGATTGTACATGAGGACATAAGGCATCATGACCGCGTTAGTGAGCCCATGGTGAGTGTTGAGGATCGCTCCACAGGGGTGGCTGATCGAATGCATGGCCCCTAGACCTTTTTGGAAGGCGGTTGCTCCCATCGTTGAGGCGACGATCATCTGCGATCGAGCCTCGAGGTCATCTCCTTGCTCATACGCTCTCAACAAGTGTTCTTTGACGAGCTTGATCCCCTCGATCGCGATCCCATCAGCCATTGGATGATAGAGCGGACTACAGAGAGCCTCTAGGTTATGGCTTAGGGCATCCATACCGACAGCCGCAGTGAGGTGGGCGGGGAGTCCGAAGGTTAATTGAGGGTCTGCGATGACTAGAGAAGGGAGCATTTTGGGGTGGAATATGATCTTTTTAGTATGATCGCTGAGATCGGTGATGACGGAGCTACGACCAACCTCAGACCCGGTCCCTGAGGTTGTCGGGACTGCGACGACGGGAGCCATCCCTGCGACGTTCACCCGGGTGTACCAATCTTCTTTATCTTCAAAGTCCCATAGGGGACGATCTTGACCAACCATAAGGGCGACCGCTTTAGCAGCGTCAAGGCCGCTCCCTCCACCAAAAGCGATGACGCCATCATGCTCACCTGCGTGATAGGCTCTCACTCCAGCATCAACGTTCTCCCCGACGGGATTACCTTGAACATCAGCAAACACCGAACAGCTCAACCCCGCTGATTGACAGATCTCTACTGCTCTCGCCACGATCTGTGATTGAGCGAGCCCACGGTCTGTGATCAGGAGCGGTCTTGAGATCCCCAAGCTCTGACAGGCATCAGCGAGCTCCGTGATACGACCTGAGCCAAATCTGATGGGAGTAGGGAAGTTCCAATTCATTGAGATCTGAGCAAATGATGTAATGGCCAAGGTCACTTCTCCTTTTGAGTAGATGTTCACAGACTAGAAAGGGATCGAGTAGAAATCCCATCACAATGCGCCCTTAAAAATCAATATGAGCGAGATATAATATTCATCTTGACCTAAAAAATCTGCTATGAATATCAGCTGAGGTTTACCCTTCACTATACAGATATTTGGAGATACTCATGGGATTATCACACCCTAAAAGTCAAGCGCTCCTAGAGCGCGCCCGTCAGGTTATGCCTGGTGGTGTCAACAGCCCAGTTCGAGCCTTTAGAGCAGTTGGTGGCACACCGCTGTTTATCGCTGAGGCCAAAGGCGCCTACCTCACCGATGTCGACGGTCAACGTTATGTTGACTTAGTGGGGACGTGGGGACCAGCCATATTGGGTCACGCTCGTCAAGAAGTGGTCTCAGCGATTTGTGATGCTGCTCAGCGAGGGACCAGCTTTGGTGCTCCAACCGAGGCTGAGGTGACGATGGCTGAAGTGGTTCAAGACTTCTTTCCCTCAATTGAGATGATGCGCATGGTATCGAGTGGTACTGAGGCGACGATGTCGGCGATTCGTTTAGCTCGCGGAGCGACGAAACGTGATGGGATCGTAAAGTTTGAGGGCTGTTATCATGGTCACGTGGATAGTCTGCTGGTCAAAGCGGGCAGCGGCGCTGCTTCTTTCGGAGAGCCAGACTCCGCAGGTGTACCTGCAGACCTCGCTCAACACACGCTGACTCTTCCTTTTAATGACGGAGAGGGTCTACGTCGACTCTTCGCAGAGAAGGGAGAGCAGCTCTCTTGTGTTATTTTAGAGGCGATCACCGGCAACATGGGGGTCATTTTGCCTACTCCTGATTTCTTGAGCGCTCTCGAAGAGGTCAGAGAGCGTTATGGGGCGTTGATTATCTTTGATGAGGTGATGACCGGGTTTCGTGCACACAGAGGGGGCGCTCAAGCCTACCTCGATTTCAAGCCTGACCTGACCTGTCTAGGTAAGGTCGTCGGCGGTGGGCTACCGGTAGGGGTATATGGAGGGAGAGCGGACCTCATGAGTCATATCTCTCCTCTTGGTCTCGTGTATCAGGCAGGGACTTTGAGCGGCAATCCGCTCGCAACAGCAGCGGGGATCACGACTCTAAATATCCTTAAACAGCCCGACTTTTTCGAGGCGATAGAGGCGACGACAGCCTCTATCGAGCAGGGATGGAACGCGGCGATCAAGGAGGGTCAACACAAGGCAGTTGTCCAACGTGCCGGTACCATGATCACTCTCTTTTTTAGTGATAAACCGGTGATGAACTTTGATGATGCCCAAGCGTGTGATCATGAGCGCTTTGGTCGCTTCCATCAAATTATGTTGCGGGAAGGGGTTTACTTACCGCCTAGTGGCTATGAGGCTTGTTTCGTCTCCGCGATGCATGGCCAAGCAGAGATTGACCATATTGTGAATGCAGCGAAGATTGCTCTCGCTGAGTCAGCGAAGTAGTTGTCATATGGACCGACGAGAGAGAATACGGACCAAGACAGCCTCGATTTGGCGCGAGGCTAAATATGCTGGTGTAGGGATCGAGTTTGGGATCTCTATCGCCGCCTGTTATTGGATTGGCGATTGGGCACAAGACCGATGGGGATTTGCTCCATGGGGAGCGCTTGGTGGTGTGCTGATAGGCTTCGCTTCTGGCTTACGTCGCCTCATCAAGATAGCTGAGGTCGAGTCTCGTCGTCCTTCCCCTCATTCCACTGCTGAGTCTCCTCCCACTGATGTGATGCAAACTCAGCCTAGTCAAGTGAATCCGCTAGAGCAAACTACTGAATCATTAGGAGATTATCATGAGCGAGACTCAGACCCCTCAGCCTAACTCTACATCTACGGTCGACTACGCGACTCTGTTACGTAGATTTCATCTATTGATGAGCCTAGTGACCGGAGGTGGACTCCTCTTGGTCTATCTTCAGTTTGGTGTTGATCACCTCCTCCCTTTCCTCCTCGGTAGCGCTTTAGTATGGGTCAATATGACCATCCTCGCTCGAGGTCTTGGTGGGGTTCTTAACGGCGAAAAGAGCCTCGCCTTTTTACTTTTGTTTAAACTGGCGATGTTAATGGGAGGTGTCTATCTACTCTCTCAGCTCTTCCCTGAGCAACGTACTACTCTTATTCTTGGTTTGAGCACTTGGGTGATCGCTCTCTTCATGGTTGGTCAGCCAAAGTCAAACTCTGCAGTGAATACGCTCCTGATCTTATTGAGTATATCTATTCCGACTCTAGGAGAAGCTAAACCAACAGAGGCAGAGCTACTCGAGGGAGAGATCTTCGTTCATACCGTCAAGATCGGCGAGTCACCTATGCCTAAGATTATCGCCGAGGGGATCATTAAGGCGCCGATCGATGCCCTGTGGTCAGTGATCGCTGATTGCGCAAACTTTAAGAAGACTATGGCGAATATCAAGGAGTCCAAACACTTAGGGTTTGAGGGGGGATTTAAACGCTGTGAATTAGTCGTTGATCTCCCCTTTCCGCTGAGCGATCTCCGCTCGGTCGTCAATGTCAAACTGAACAAAGGGAAGTCAGTGTATTCACGTAAGTGGAGCCTCGTGGAAGGGGACTATCACAAAAATCAAGGAGAGTGGCGGCTCACCGCGAGAGCGGATGGCTATACCACACTGAAATATACAGTTCATGTTGAACCCAAGATCGCGATCCCTGACTTTATCGCTAGAGCAGCACAAAAGAGTAAGATTCCAAATATGTTTGAGGACTTAAGAGAGCTTATGGGTAAACGCGGTAAGCTACTCCCTTAGGTCGTCATCTTGGATCTTTTCATCGACCTGCTCAGCGATCTGCTCAATACAGTTGGCGGAGTTTATCTTGGTTTAAGCGATCACATGACCATTTAGAGCCCTCTTTACAGGCTCTTTGGTACGCGGTAATTGCTGTCGTGAGCTTGATCGCTCCCCCTAGACCGAGCTCATTAAGGAACCCCCATCGTGCGCAGGAGTATGGATAACCAGCCTCACAGGCCTCAAAGTATGAGCGTCTCGCCTTCACATAATCTTGAGGGATACCTTGACCTCTCTCCAAGAGAACAGCGCTCCGTTCCGAGCCAAGCGGGTCACCTTGCTGGGCGGCATGCTCGTAATACTGATAAGCAGTTCTTAGAGCAGGGACTCCAGTGGGTAGCTCACCGGGAGACCTAGAATAGAAGCCAAGCTCGGCGAACATACCCATGCGTGTACATGCTTGAGGCAGCCCCCACTGACAAGCGACCGCCCAAGATCCCTGCGTCATCATCGCGTCCATCTTACTGAGTTGAGCCTCTTCAAAACTCCTCGCCTGGGTCATGAGCTGAAACCACTGTACTAGGCTCTGCGACCGAGACCTATCCTTGTCTTCTGTATTAATACCGAGCACTTGATCACCGCTAATGAGGCAATCCCAGCGATCTCCTAGCGCACAAGGAGAGAGAGGTTCAGCGGGGGGTCTAGAGCGGGCGATCTCGTCTAGACTCTTAGGGATAACTCGATATAGGCTCGCTCCTTCCGGGTGAACAAAGAGAGCCCAATCTCGACTGAGGTTGAGTTGCTTATATGGCTGAATTTCCCAAGTCCAGATGACTTGGTCTAAGAGAGGTGGGACTCCGTACACTTTACCTTCACTCGGAGAGCTGATCACCCATTGAGTATCTATACTGCTCAAAGAGGCATCCGCAGAGAGTGTGTCGATCTGAATAGAGCGTCGAGAGAGGGGCTTGGAGCTATCTTTTACATACAATCGTCGATTGAGGGGGTGTAATACGATCAGTGTCTCTCCAATACTCTGCCAAGAGAGCGCTTTGCTCGCGGTGATGGCTCGTTGGCTTGGAGTTCGGTTACGAAGAGCGAGTTTTTCGTTATATATACGCTCGCCTTGATCGATTCTATAAGCAGTAAAGTTACGGTCGGTAAGCACCCCTAACAAGGGCATATTTGTTGTCTGATCGATGGTGAGGGATGGGCGATGAACGAGAGAGAGGCCAGAGAGAGAGGCTCGCCATAATTCTTGATTACTTTTGAGATCTATTAGATGAAGAGAGAGCTTACGACGGTCTTTCTTGACACCGACAAAGAAGACCGCACTCTCTCCTGAATCATCAAGAGGCGCTGTCATTACTTGTGAGCTCAACCAAACACCGTTGAGTTGATTTACAGCGGTCGGTTCACGACTCTCTATCTCTTGAAGTAGCGAAAGCTCGCTGAGGTTGTATTTGGTTAAAGTGACCCCATTACCCTTTACACTCGGGTGACTCATTAACAGGAATGCTTCACTGTTCAGAGGGCTTTTATTGAGCTTTCGGAGCGCGATTAATGATCCACAGCCCCTAGGGTCAGGGCAAGTCAGTTTAAGTGATAGTTCACCGAGATGATTAAGGAGATGAGTCGCTGACTTCTTGTAGCATATTGCACCTCCATTAGATAATGGACCGCTCAACAGCCCAGAGGGTAGAGGGTCTATTGTCAGACAGGGGACAAGTTTACCATCGCGTGTGAATGGGTAACGGTGAGTCCATCTCAATTCTCCTGAATCAGGGTCGACACCATAGAGCGCTCGATGATTACTGCTCAAGATGAGAGGATACCCAGCCTCTTGAGGAGAGCTGATCATCTTGAATCGAGGAGACCATAAATGTAGATTTCGTTTATTGGACGATTGATGATCTGTTGATTGGAGCTTTTGTCTCCATTTGAGTCGATCTTGCGGAGAGCTGAGAGAGAGTCTAGTGAGAGTGTGGTCTTCATTAATGATCAATGAAGAGGGAGAACGGTGTCTGACGAGCGCTTGAGTCGATTTAGACTGATGTGATCGCCAAACAGGCTCTAAACCGAGATTGATACCTGACCTCCAAGTCTCGACCACATCTCGATGCTCACAGAGGGTGCATTCCTCTAAATAACGAGGCGCTTGGTCACGAGCTAGAGTGATCTGCCCGGTCACGGTACAGGTCTCTAAACCGTGTTCGAGACAAGGCATCAGAGGCGCGTCAAGCCTACGTCTCAGATGCTCTTTGAGCTTAAGCCAACTCTCATTGGCTGAGGATTGAGCGAGCTCTGTCTTTAGTAAGGCCGCGATCCTCTCTCCATCGAGAGATCCGCGGAGGAGCCTCATCGCTTCCCCGATCATAGCTCGGGTCGTTAATCGCTCTTGAAGCTCTTCAGTGAGGGAGTCTACTTTTAGAGGGTAGGAGAGGTCTTCAGAAGGGGTGAGCATATGCGCTCGATAGGTGATGAGCGCTTTCACTTCAGGATCTCGAAGAGAGCTACATTGATTTAACCATCGATCGAGTGCTTTATGTTCAGTACGCTCAGCGGTGAGCTCCACCCCGCCTACATCTCTTAGGCATACCATTCTCTTAACTTCTGAGGCTCTTTGACAGCTGAGGCAGTCGGTGAGATATCTCTCCCACTGGGTATTCGCTCCACTATCGGAGAGGGCGCTGAGCTCATCCCATAAAATATGATCATGGCGTTGGGCGACCGATGTGTACTCGACAGGGAGCCTGAAACTTCGTGGTAGACGAGAGCGTTTACAGCGATGTGGGCAACGCTGCTGAGGGTTGTAAGAGCAAGGGATCTCTGAAGGGGCCAACTCTCCTCGAGCCGTCATCTTATCTAGAGACTGAGAGACGATCAGACAGGCAAAACTTTTCAGTTCGCTTTGAATCGCGGTCTCGCTAAGACGGGCTGAGATACGTCGACGTAACGTCGATTGAGCATGTTGAACTTGCTCCTCTGAATAAGGAGGTGATTTGATAGTACTGATCACCTCATCGCTGAGTAAGCGATAAGGAGCAGAGGGGCTCACACAGCTAATTATGTTCATGAGCGTGAGAGCTATGAGTACATACAATGCTGGGTTCGGCCGAATTGAAGCGATGTTCATGCGCCTAATAAACTCTCTATCTCTCGATTGAACTGTTCAATGTGATGTGAAGGGCTGTCTATTAATCAGTCTATATAACCAATGAGCTCAAGTGGTGAACCAATACGGGGTCATCTACTCTGAGCGATCGGCAGCGACTAGCGCTGTTCGATCCTTGATTATTCCCTATAGATTCGACAAGTATGGCTAGTCAAACCACAATACCATACCCTTTTCTGAGGCGATCCTAAATGACAGATCACCACTTGAGTGAAAAAAATAATCATCTCCCCCTGACGATCATTTATCGAGATGACTCATTAGTCGTGGTGGATAAGCCTTCAGGGCTAATGACCCATCGAAGTCGGATCGCGGAAGATGACACCTCCTCAGCGATGGAGCTGTTGAGAGATCATCTTGGAGAATGGGTATATCCGGTTCATCGACTCGATAGAGCAACTTCGGGACTCTTGCTCTTTGGTCGAGATAAAGACAACGCGCGTAGACTTCATGAGTCGTTGGCTCAAGGTCAGTTTGAAAAAGTCTATTGGGCGATCACTAGAGGTCACGCACCAATCACTCAAGAGATCGATAGAGCGCTTAAAGAGAAGAGAGACCGTATCACCGATAAAAAAGCTCAGCATGATAAAGCCCCTCAGTCTGCACAAACATCGATAGAAACACTCGCTCATGTCTCTTTGCCGATCGCTTTGGGTCGATATCCAAGCGCCCGGTTTAGTTTGGTACAAGCGGTCCCTAAAACCGGACGCCGACATCAATTACGACGTCATTTAGCGGGGATTAATTATCCAATCATTGGAGATACGACTCATGGAAGGGGAGAGCAAAATAGATTCTTTAGAGACCATTTCTTCTGCCATCGACTCCTCCTCTCTGCGGTAGGGATGACCATACCCCATCCACTCACGGGAGAGAGAATCACTCTAAGCGCACCGCTTAGCGGGGTGATGTTAAATATTTGTCGTCTCCTCTTCACCGATGAGATGACTCATGATCAAGAGAGTGTCACCTCACTTGATCTTGATCAGTCTATGATCAGCCGCTCTTGGCTGACCTCACCGTCGATACATCGCCATCGCTTGGCCTCTTCCCAAGCATAACTCCCTTGATCGAGCGCGGTATTTTGTCCATTACGTCCTGGATCATCTCTAAGATAATAGGTTTTCAGCGAATGAAAGGGGGCATGAGTCACCCATAGGCCAGCACACATCTTACAGGGCTTTAGAGTGGAGATAAGGTGGAGGGTCGAGCTCTGGAGAGGCTGACTCTGGGAGACCATCCTCGGGGACTCAAGAAGGACTCGCTCGGCATGAGAAGTGTGACCTCTTGATGGGTGATTCATAGAGAGAGCGATTAGGGTCAGATCTTTGTTGAGTACCATAGCGCCGACCACACGTCGAGTGCCCACCCATCTTCTGTCGCTGGAGGTCACCTCTCCTTCACCCCGCTGAAGGAGTAGGGCATTGTGCGTCGTGACATATCCATTGAGCCATTGACCCGCTTCAGTGAGCGAAGCGAATGAGGTCGGAGTCTCTTTGTCAAAGTCGCCTAAGTCTTCTAAAGGTATGGTGAAGGGAGTGGTTAGATAGCTCGCCCTCTGTTTAGGATCGAGTGAAAACCAAAGGTGGTCTAATTCATCAGCGCTGACTTGATATAACCGCTTGCCCGCGACCTTCATAAGGCCCCACATCGCAGGAGAGATCTCTTCAGTGACATAAGCGCGCCCTCGACTCCACCATTGCGCCTCATGAGGAGTGTAATGGTGAAGGTGATGTAGGAGGTACTCATAGGCGCTGTAGGAGATAGAGGTCCTGATACTCTCCCTTATTGTTGCTCGATCAGAGGGGGCGATGATGCTCAGTTTTAACCCTCGCTCAGCTCGAATGAGGATCACTTCGCTGAGAATGGGGGAGGCGTGGAGTGCGCTTATTGATGCCAATCGTTATTTTCCACGAGGTAGAGGGCGCTTGGTGGAGCGACGGGAGGTTAGACCTCCCTTAAATGTAGAAGTAGTCCTCGAGAGTCGCTGAATCGCGGCTTGACTCTGATCGCCCTCCCAGACCCCCTCTACTCGCTGTTGAGACCACTCTCCATCGACATAGCGCTGCTCCTCAGCCTCTATGTGAGTGTTCTTACCATCAAAGATTACTGAGGAGCGTGACACTGAGACTTGAACTGCACCGCTCAAGTCTCCGACTAAACCCGCTAGAGTATGAGATGTCTTTAATGAAGCCTGGGGCTGTCCGTTATGAGGGGAGAGACGAGCCAATGGAGCGTCTTCAAAGACACGAGGTGTCGTTTGAGAGGGGTGAGAGCGGCGAGCCTCACACTGATATCGAGAGAGATCTTTCATTGGGTGTCCTCACTGAGTTTAGTAGCATTGAAAGAGCATATACACTCTCTAGCCGAGCTTCAAGGCGAGCTCTTCAAGAGCTTTAAGCTCGTCACGTAACCTCGCCGCTTCTTCGAAACGGAGCGCCTCGGCTTCGGTGATCATCGCTGCTCGTATGGTCTCTATCTGAGCGTATAGATCATCGACTGTTGGAGAGCTTTGGTGATCTGTATCACCGAGAATATGATAGAGCTCATCATCGGGTGATAATGACTCAGCTTTGTGTCCCCCTTGATCAGCTTCTAGGTCAGTGATCCTTTTGATCACCGTCTTTGGAGTGATCCCATGTTGTTTATTATGCGCCATTTGTATCGCTCGCCTGCGCTCAGTCTCATCGATCGATTCCGCCATAGAGCGAGTGATCTTATCGGCAAATAGAATGACTCTCCCAGCAGCGTTACGGGCGGCTCGTCCCATGGTTTGGATGAGAGATGTTCGATTGCGTAAAAAACCTTCTTTATCAGCGTCTAAAATGGCGACTAAACCAACCTCAGGTAGATCGAGACCTTCACGGAGAAGATTGATCCCGACCAAAACATCATATTCTCCTAGGCGTAAATCTCTGAGGAGCGCAGTACGGGCAATGGTGTCTATATCAGAGTGTAGGTAGCGTACACGGACACCGACCTCATGATAATATTCACTCAACTCTTCAGCCATACGCTTAGTGAGCGTGGTGACTAAGACCCGCATCCCTCGTTCCACTGTGGATCGTACTTCAATGAGTAGCTCATCGACTTGGTGGAGAGCAGGTTTAACTTCAATGATCGGATCGAGGAGCCCAGTTGGCCTGATCAACTGTTCGACGATCACCCCTTCGCTGCGTTCTATCTCATAGTTGCTCGGTGTCGCTGAGACATATACTATTTGAGAGACCTTACCCTCGAACTCTTCAAAAGTGAGAGGCCGATTATCGAGGGCAGAAGGGAGTCTAAAACCATGTTCCACGAGGGTCTGTTTACGGGATCGGTCACCCCGAAACATCCCTCTCACTTGAGGTAGAGTGGCGTGACTCTCATCGACAAATACTACCCAATCTTCGGGAAAGTAGTCTAAGAGACAAGGCGGTGGCGTCCCCGGCTCTTGCCCGGTGATATGCCGAGAATAATTCTCGATCCCTCTGCAAAACCCTGCTTCGGCGAGCATCTCTAAATCAAACTCAGTCCGCTGTTGAATGCGCTGGGCTTCGATGAGTTTGTTTTGAGCATAGAGCTCACCGAGTCTCTCGTCGAGCTCAAGACGGATATCGGTCATGGCCCTCCGTAGTTGATCATCGGGAGCGACATAATGGCTCGCTGGATAAATAGTGACGTCATCTACCCGCTTTATGACTCGTCCTCGAAGAGGATCAAAGAGCTGTAACTCTTCTATCTCATCTCCAAAGAAAGAAGCACGGATCGCCCAGTCTTCTGAGTGAACAGGATAGATCTCAAGGGTGTCACCACGAGCGCGAAAAGTCCCACGAAAGAAGTCGATGTCGTTTCGACTGTATTGGATATCAACGAGCTTGGCCATCGCCTCTTCACGATCGAGCTCTTCGTCAACGATAAGGCGTAGCATCTTAGACTTATAGCTCTCTGGACTCCCTAAACCATAAATACAGGAGACGCTCGCTACGATGATCACATCTCTTCGCTCTAAGAGACTCTGAGTCGCGAGGTGACGGAGACGTTCTATCTCCTCATTGATGCGTGCATCTTTCTCGATAAAGGTATCAGTACTAGGCACGTAGGCTTCTGGCTGATAATAATCATAATAACTGACAAAATAAGTGACCGCATTCTCGGGGAATAAGAGCTTAAGCTCCCCATAAAGTTGAGCCGCGAGAGTCTTATTATGAGCAAGTAAAAGAGCGGGGCGGCCCGTTTTAGCGATCACTTGAGCGATGGTAAAGGTCTTGCCTGAACCGGTGACCCCCAAGAGAGTCTGAGCGGGAACGCCCATCGTTAAACCTTCAACGAGGGCACTGATGGCAGTGGGCTGGTCACCTCGTGGCTCAAAGTCACTCGTTAAATTAAAGGGTCTCTCTTGATGGTCGCTCATCTTTGGGTCCTCTGAGTGGGAGCAGCGCTATATAGTCAGCAATATGAGCTTTACTATTGATCATAGTCATGGATGAAGCTGTCCGTTGTAGCGTCGCGTTAATCCTCGCCAGCATTGATCATAACTCTTCTCGCGTAGAGAAGTCTCCTGAGCGAAACGAGTAGGGTGTTGGGGTAGCCTAGTTTCGAGCATGAAGGCTAGAGTCCCTGCTAGCTTTTGGGGAGTAAGAGTGGCAGTACTGGCCTTTTCAAAGCCCAAGGCGTCGGGTCCATGAGGAATCATGAGGTTATGTAGACTCGCTCCTCCAGGGAGAAAACCCTCTTCCTTGGCGTCATAAGTTCCAGTAATTAAGCCCATGAATTCACTCATAATATTGCGATGATACCAAGGTGGTCTAAAGGAGTGCTCAGCGACGAGCCAGCGATCAGGAAAAATCACAAAATCGACATTAGCTACTCCAGGTGTACCTGAAGGGGAGGTAAGCACAGTAAAAATCGAGGGATCAGGGTGGTCAAAAGAGATAGAACCAATGGTACAGAAACGCTTGAGGTCATATTTATAGGGAGCATAGTTTCCATGCCAAGCGACCACATCAAGGGGGCAGTATGGGATTGTCGCTTGGTAAAGGGACCCTCCCCAACGAGTGAAGAGCACACCGCTTTGATCGAGTATCTCATCCTCAGGCTTTTGAGCGGTGGGATAAAGAAAGTCTCGTGGATAGGCGAGTCCATTAGCGCCTATTGGGCCTAGCTGAGGTAGCTCGAAAGGCGCTCCATAGTTTTCGCATACATATCCTCGACAGGAGGGAGCTTCTGCAGAGGCTGGATTGATTTGAAATATGACACCCCGAGGAATCAATGCCATCTCTGTGGGTTCTACGAGCAGATCACCGAGCTCAGTCTTGATCTCTAAGGTTCCCTGTTGCGGTAGGATTAGGAAGTCCGCATCAGCGTTCACTAGGTAATGAGGATGAGCGCTATCTCGATCTGTTGATGGGTGTGACATGGGAGTATTCAATATATAGAGGTGAGCACCCATCCCCGTGGAGCTATCTACTGAGCCTGAGAGCGTGTAGCTGTGAATCCCTTCTATAAAGGTGATTGACTGGGTCTCTTTACTAATGATCGGGAGAGGTGCCCAGCGACGTGGACCAATACTGGGTTGAGTGAGCTGAATAGGCGCGCTCTGCCAGTGAGGAGAGTAGTCTGCTGAGACTAAAGTTGACTCTGCTCTGTGTAGGACTGAGGGTCTGACGCGATATAGCCATGAGCGGAGGTTATGATGACGGGGCGCAGTAAACGCAGAGCCAGACAGCTGCTCGGCATAAAGACCATAAGAGCAGCTTTGCGGGGAGTTTTGACTTGTAGGTAAGGCTCCGGGCAGTGATTCCGTCCAATGCTCATTACCAAAACCGCTGAGATAACTCAGAGACGTCATAAGTGGGCTCCTGTTCGATGATTGGTCGATCATATCAATCGCTTAGAGAGAAAAGCCTCAATAACGATGTATGAATGAACTCAATATATACCAAAACGCGCTAGCGTCCATGGAGAATCATAATCACTCTCAACGCTTAGATCTTGACAGATTCTCAATGATGATCGTCACCTCTCGACTCACCTCACCTGTGGTTGAACAGAAGGTGAAGACTGAAGCGCTTAAACGGTGTGTCTCCACCGACTGCTTAGAGCTCGCAGTGAGAGTAACATGAGCAAGAAGAAGATCCCTGTGGCAGGTCCCTTTCGCCCTTGAGCATCACAGCCCTTGTCCTCGTTGTTCTCGACGTTATTCTCGCTATCAGGGAGGTCGATATCACCAAGCATATTATTGGGGGCTCCCATGTCTCCTTCAGGGCTCTCCATATCCACTTCAATGACAGGCATCATCATGTCTTGAGTCGGTTCCATCTCCTCAAGGACGGGCCAATCAGCGACACATTGAGCGGTGTCGACAACGACCTCACAACGCTGATATTGAGGACACTCTACGCCGAGACAAGGGTCGGTGATGCACTCTCCTAGATAGCAGACCTCCGCGGTGTCACAGCTGACTAGATCACAGGGGTCGGGTTGGCAGATTCGATCAAGGCAAACCTCTCCCTCATACGGACAGCCAAGTGGTAGACAGCCTGTAGGCTGACAGAGACCATCGAAGCAGGCATGAGCAGCGGGACAGCTGACCTCAGCGCAAGAGAAGACACACTCTCCATCACGACAGAAACTACCCTCTCCGCAGTTGACGCCAACGCAGGGGTTAGGCTCACAACCTCCTGGGCTACAGCGCTCCCCTTCGGCGCAACCGGTAAAGGTGCAATCCTCTGCAGGACCACACTCTCCATTTGTGCACAGCTCTCCTTCGTTACAAGAGATGTTAGCGCAAGGGTTGAGACAGCCTTGAGAGGTACATTCTTCCCCCTCGACTTCACATGAGTTGAGGACACACCAAGGGACGCAGACATCATCAGCACAGAAGGAGTCATTAGCGGGGCAACCCTCGTCACCACACTCATTGAGACAGAGTCCCTCATAACAGCCTTGGCCTTGGCCGCACCCGGCAGAACCTTCATCGATCATACCATCACAATCATCGTCGATGTTATTACATGACTCAGCGGGAATTGCGCCGCAGGTACCACAACGATTACGAACGTCTTCATCGACGATCCCATCACAGTCATTATCGTTGAGATCGCAGATTTCAGGGTTTGATTGTTCGCTAGGCACACACCTCGTTCGACCAGCGATACAAGCCCAAGTCCCAAGTCCACATCCACCGGAAAGACCTGTGGAGCAGTCCCCGGGTACAACAACAGGAGAGCCATCGGGGAGAATATCGATGAGACCATCACAGTCATTATCTACACCATCACAGACCTCGGGCCCCCCATCGGGTGTACAGAATACCCGATCACATGCGTCTCCAAAGCCATCTAGATCTCGATCACTTTGATCGAGATTTTCAACCTTTGGACAGTTGTCACAAATGTCACCTATACCATCTCCATCTTCATCCTCTTGGTCTGGGTTAGGCAGCAATGGACAGTTGTCATCAGGTAAGCAGACAGTATCTAGGTCTTCATCACTGCAGGGAAGTCCGACTCCCCATTGTAGACCATAGCATAGCTCAGCTGACTGCTGACCTGGCGCTAATGGGCCCACATCGTAACGGATGGCGAGAGTGACGTCATAGCCACGGTCGGTAATGAGGTCATTATTGACGTCAATATTCATCCCTGAGCGGTTGATGTCATCGCGGAGGGCCGTGCAACCATTACTAACGCTCGACACTCGTCTCTTTTGCTCAGAGTAAGCGCCGACCTCCCAAGAGTTTAGGAAATCATCGTCACCGAGGGTCGTGATACCAACATACGTGGTTGGCTCTTGAGGATTATCCCCCTCATCGAACTCCCACAAGGTCTTAGGTCTACCTAAACTTGCAGCACCGTAGTCATTACTTAATCCGCCGGTCCCAAAGTATAAGTCGCCATCCATATAAGGAGTGATCGCTATAGTAGGGATCACATCATTCGATTCGTTGGTGAAGGTGTAGCAATACTTTACGGTAGTGCAATCTAACCAATATCTTAAGTTGACTCTCACTCCTTGGAAAACGAACTCGCTGTTCACTTCACCATCGGTGATACTCACTGTGGGTGAGACGCTTAAGTCACGGTCAGTAAGCCAATCTCCTGACGCTGTCCCGATCGAGCTCTCTTTGCAGAAGTAAGTCATCCATTCAAAAATAGTTCTTACGTAACCTTGATCAGGCATATCATTGAACGGGTTGTAGTGATGCCGGTTGGAGCCGAGTACACTCCCTAGCGCGCCAAACGCGTCTACATTAACCTCTACGGTTCCGATCTCAGGGTCACAGATTGCGGTGTCTGTTTGTAACAGAATATGTGAACCGCCACCTGGAAATTGAGCATAAGAGATAGAAGTGACGATGAGAGAACAGAGCGTTAGTCCGAAAATCAATAGTGAGCGTCGGATAATAGAAGAAAAACGTCTGTTCTGCGACGCCGCGATGGCGAGGTAGCTAGTCATGTAGAGCCGCTTTCTTGATGATGTGTAAAATACTTAAAGAAGGGTGATCTAATCTTCTTCTTTTTCGTTGGTAACAGCTTTGTATTATGAGACTTAATCATAGTAAATAGCAAGGGAGATGTACATCGTTGGACTCCGATGGATTTATTTAGACAAGTTAGAGATTGACATGGCTAATTGATACTTATTGATATATCTCAGTTCTCAATCAGTGCCTAATCGGCTATAACTCTTACATCTACATGTGTGTTAAAAATGACCTCACTTTAAAAGGAGCATACTTGTGAGTGTATGGAGTGATTCACTGCGTCATATCACCGTTCAAGTCATTGAGTCAAATAACGCTCAATTTTGGGCAGTCGTTGAAGTGCGCTTTGGTTTGACCTATGGAGCACCTTTTCGGGCAAATGAGGTTCAGTTGGGGCTTTATTGTGATGGAGAAGAGATCGCGGTGGGTTATAGCGATGCTCAAGGTCGTTGGCGAATTAGAGTAGAGGGGCTCAAGCGAATCTCAGATGAGAGTATTTTTGAAGCTCAAGCTCGACTGTCGTTAGGGCGAGCGCGCAGCGAAGTGAAGAGGACATTCCAGTTTGATTCAAAGGGTAAGATGATCTCACCTGAGAAGCCGGGGGTTGAAGAGGAGGTTCAAGAGAGTGAAGATCATGAGCTAAAGTTAGTTCTCCCTAAGATGAAGACTCTCAAAGTGGGAACCTTTTGGATGGGGCGTAGCGCTCACGCTCATCGAGTACGAATCTCTAGATCGATTTCGGTGAGTGAGGTGCCGGTTACGCAAGACCTTTACCAATTGGTGATGGGGAAGAACCCCTCTAAGTTTCCAGGGAGCAAGAGGCCGGCAGAGCAGGTCAGCTTTTGGGAGGCGATCGCTTTTTGCAACAAGTTATCTGATCGTTGTGGGTTCCCGCTCGCTTATCAACTCTACGAAGATCGGGGTCTTCCCTGTGTAGAATGGAGTCGCTCTTCTAGCGGATATCGACTCCTCACTGAGGCAGAGTGGGAGTACGCCGCTAAGGCGAGTAGAGAGTCAAACTTTTCGGGGAGTGATCACCTCGCTGACGTGGGTTGGTACCAAGAGAACGCCAAGGGGCAAACCCACATTGTCGGGAAGAAAGAGTCTAATAAATGGGGGCTGTTTGATTGCTCAGGGAATGTGTGGGAGTGGTGTTTTGATGAGTGGGATGAGAGCGCTTATGATGGTCGGAAAGGTAGCGTCAACACTGATCCTCTAGTGTCGACAAACCCTAGCGCTGACCGTCGAGTGCGGAGGGGAGGGTCTTGGGTCTCTTTCAATATCAACTGCGCGGTCAATTACCGGTTTTGGGGGAGAGCGGCGGCCCGTATTGATGACACAGGCTTTAGGATCGCTCGCACTCTCTAGTGAATATCGAGGCTCTCTAGTGCTCGGGGTTTTTAGTGAGTGACCTCTCTATTGAGAGCGCCAAGCTCCTGTCCTATGCAATGATAATCAGCGGACTCGACATACCGGTTAGAGGCCCTCGATAAGCTGTAAAGCGATTTGAGGATTAACGTTCATCTGAGCGAGCATCTGTACACCTGCCTGCTGGATGATTTGATCAGCGGCTAGCTGGGCGGTCTCAAAAGCCATATCAGCGTCACGGATCCTCGAGACGTAGCTCTCAGTCTGATAGAGGGCATTAGAGAGGCTATTGACCTGTTTCTCGATACGATTCTGAACAGCGCCGGTTTCGCTACGGAAGCCAGCGATCTCTTCGAGGGCGAGGTCGATGATACGGAGCGCATCATTTGAGCTCTCTAGCGTTGACAGGTCGATTTCACCGATTGTCTGCTCGGCGTTCACCCCAAGGTAAGCGTTCGTCAGTGAGTCAAAGGTGCCTGATAGTTGAGCTAATGAGGGGTCCCCAACGTAGAGGAGTCGACCGATTTCATTATCAATGGTGACTGAAGAGAGCTCGATCTCTATGCCCTTGGCGCTCTCTAAGATGAGCTCGCCGCCAAAGTCTTGAACGAGGTCTGAGACAGTCTCAACGAAGAACTTGTCTCCCACATACAGGGTTCCAGCGGTGAAGCTGACGTGGACATTGTTTTGCAGTAGAGTGTCTAGGCTAGAGGCGGCGACAACACCTGTATCTCCATTATCTTGTCGAGTGTAGCGCACTTGAGCTGCACCATCGACAGCGCCGCTCTGGATCACCTCCACCTCAAAGGTCGTGGGGAAGGCGGGGTCATCATAGGGGCCTGAACTTCCAGGATCCCCTTGATATTGCAATGCTTGGAAGCGAATTTCATCACCGATCGTGAAGTTAGCGCCAGCGTTCAGCTCAAGGGTGAGTCCGTTATCAAGCTGAGTTGTAGTCTGTAAAACTTGCGGACCTTGAGCGAAGCCATGTGCGGCCTGAACCTCGATAACATCGCCCAGATTGAGCGTACCTACTTGCTCTCGGATGACATACTCTTTGTTAAGGTCTAAAGTGGGGGCATCGACCGCCAAAGTGATATCTGTCCCTACCTCTAGGGTTCCCGCGTCGACATCGGCGGTGAAGAGGTCGTTTGCGCGAATAGTGCGTTGTTCAATCTCGAGAACCTGCTCATTGCCATTGTTGAGATCTCGATCTCTGATGAGCTCAAAGGTAAAGGTATCATCCCGTCCCTTGACCGGGTTAGCGACAGCGAGGTCAAACCCTGGGTCATTGCCGCCAAAGACGGTAGCGAGATCTAAGGATCCACCAGCGACGCTGAATGTTCCTCCTTGCTGGGCGCCATCGAGGAAGACTTCTACTGTCTTATCCATACCGACAGCCACCGTTACGACATCATCAGTCGCCACATCAGCATCTGTAAAATTAACGCTCACGCCAGTCCCCGCTATAGCGTAGCTATTCCCGCTGACGTCAGCGTTCGCTTCGATGATATTATTATCACTGTCGGTGACGGTGACCGTAGTTTTGGTGCTGAGGTCGAGCGTATATTCATCATCGACTCCCGCAAAGGTGTCGGCGATCCCCAGAGTAATCCCAGGGTCACCTCCGGTAAATATTGCAGCAAAAGCACCGTCACTGAGATCGATATTCCCCCCTGAGATATCGACGTTGTTGACGCTATTTGTCCCATCGCTGATGTTGACTTCGCGAATCGCGGTGAGATCTATTTGGAAGGTGTTCGCATCGGCGATATCAGCTTGATCAATGACGAGGTCAACGCCAGGGTCACCACCAGCGAATAAACCAGCGAAGGTCGCTGCTCCGAGATCGATTGTAGTCGTTGCATTATTGAGAAGAACATTCTGTACGATCCCGCCTCCGCCTCCGGCCTCTATAATACTCACTGACTGAATGGATTCGAAATTAAAAGAGAGCCTCTCCCCAGTCTCGTCAGCGTCTGCATCTACGGTGACGTTGATATCTACTCCGGGATCAATCCCCCCAAAAGCGGCAACATAGGCAGGGTCACTGCCGAGGTCGATTGTTTGTAGGGTCGCTCCGGTGAGTATTGGACCTACAGCGATCCCATCAATCTCTAATTGAGCTTGATCATCTCCGATAAAGACGACATCCACCACGAGAGCCCCTGCTGGGTTCCAGTTGAAATTGGTGGCTGATAAGCTAGCGCTAGCAGCGGAGAGTGTACCGGCCCCCGCAAAGTGATTGATAAAAGTGGCGCTAGTGTTCGCTTCAAAATTAACAAGGAGAGTTTTGTCTTGCGAAGAGCGGTTGTAGTCACCAGCCACAGCGACATTGAAATTACTTGCACCTGCTCCTCCGCCAACATCTGTGGAGACCTCATCTGAGCCACCAACATAGGTGATGGTGAGCGATTTATCTTGAGAGGAGCCATTGTAGGTTCCGTTAACATTGATATTAGCCCCGTCATCAACGCCACCTCCTGTGAGGTTGATTTGCTGATCTACCCCATCAAAGGTGAGGGTGTAGATCTCATCATCGACGCTCCCATTATAGCTACCAACGAGCGAGGCTCCAACCCGATCACCGTTATTAGCGTTGACGCTTTGGTTCGTATCTCCGGTGTAAGAGACTGTCAGAGTGCTATCATCGAGGGAACCATTATAGGCGCCAGCGCCGACGGTGATATCGGCGCCATCATTATTACCGTTGGTGATATCATCGACCAATGGAGCGTCATTGGTGAAGGTGACTGTTAAGCCCGGGATAATATTATGGGCGGTGCCGCTCTCCACGTTATTGAGAGTGACCGTGGTGTTAGTGGTTCCATCGTTGACATGGACCCTAATACGTCCCTCTCCCGACCCGGGGGCAGACCCCACGACTGCATTGTTTGCTTGTATACTGATCCTTGCGTTAGCGGAGAGCTCTAGCTGGGTTTGGTCAAGCGCGAAATTGACCTGACCCTCGTAGCCGCGCACGGTGCCGCTCGCGAAGGTGTGGTTAGCGCCGAGGAGGTTTCCGTTGGTATCTGATAGCTCAGAGACAGCGCTAGCGCTATTGAGATTGACGGTCAGTCCGTTGGCTAAGGCTAAGTTCTGTCCGGCGACGGCGACGATATCTCCTTGGAATATATTTCCGCCATCAAGGCTGAACTCGAGGATCGCAGCGTCATCTTTCTCGGGCTCTGCGGCGTCGACAACTCGTCCCTCGCTCTTCACTCGAACTTGGACATCAATATCATTGAGCTGGCCGTCATAGACGCCTCCGATCACGACGCCGTTGTAATCTCCATAGTCGCCGGCGCTCGTCTGAATATTGGTAGCACCAATCGTAGAGACGCTAGCATCAAAGTTAAAAGCTAGACCATCAGTGAGGGTGTTCGCTCCGACCTCTAGGGTTTGGGCTCCAGTGATCGCTGTGCCATTGAATGTGGTCACATACTGGGCTAAACCAGTAGGGCCATCGCTGACGATCCTTAGTCCATATTCGCCATCGCCCCGCTCTCCCACAAAATCTCCGGCTGCAGAGCTTACATTGACCGCCTCAGCGTAACTCCCTACGATCGCATCAGTAAAGGTGCCAAAACTTGGAATTTCAGCATCAAAAGCGATCGTTAGCCCATCATTTAAGTTAATTGGCGCGCCGGCGTTGACGACGAAGGATCCTAGAGTGACGATGGCCCCTGTCGCTATGTTATGCTCAGTGACTTCAACCTTGGCTTGGTTAGCGCCTTGTGTATAGCCGCTATCGATCACTCTGACGGTGAATTCTTTGCTCACGTCTCCTGTATAAGTGCCGGCTACAGTCACCCCATTACCGAGCGTACCATCATACTCCTGAGCATTGGCTTCAGCAGTAGAGCTAGAGCGATCACTGGCGCTGATATCGATGAAGACATCTTCACCGGTAGTCGCTCCGGCGATCAACTGAGGACCAGCATTGGCGTCTAGAGTGAGCGCAGCAATGATGACGCCGTCTTCAGCGGTGCTCACTTCAACGACAGCCCTTTTTGAAGGATCGGGGCCGTCGGTGCTCCCCGCTTGGATTACGGTGAGCTGATAGTCTCGATTAAGACCTTCATTATAGCTCCCTCCTGCCACGATTGAACCGCCATCAGCGAAGAAACTCCCGATGACGCCAGCGGTGTTAGGGTTGACGTTCACTGAGCCCTCGATGAAAGCAAAATCTTCTGCCGGACCGGGATCGCCTGCCGGATCCCGTTCCCATCTGATCTCAGCGACACCGATCCCACCACCTTTGATCACATGACCGACAAAGTCGACATAGTTATCTTTAGAGCCTTCTGAGCCGTCGAATCGGCCACCGACTTCTACTAAGCCAGCTGTAAATCCCCCCGTGGTGTTGATGTTTTGAATCGTACCATGAAGATCTCGGTCGGGAGCCCCGAGGATCACGTCTCCGGCGAGGTTATTCGGATCTAGGGTTGTATCAGCGAGACCGACCGCTTCGAGGACATTTTTGTGGGAGTACGCGACCTGAATATTTCGCCCATCTTTAGCGACCAGCTGAAGCTCACCATTAGAGCTTAATGAAGCGACGACGCCGGTCTCTTCATGATGTTCATTGATCGCTTGGCGGAGCGCGCCATCAGAATCGAAATCGACGATAGCAAAGCCCGCTATTTTTGAACCATTGATCGAGAAGTTTTGGCTCGTGCTGAGGGTGAAGGGTCCGATTTGTCGATTAGCGATCACTTGAGTTTGGCCAGCTCGCGCGCTCACTCCAGTGAGGTTCGAGATTGAGTTTATAGCGTTCGCTTTGGCGATCGCTGATCCAGAACCAAAAGAGACCGATACACTGTCATCGGTATCATCTGTAGCGCGTACTTGAAAACCGTTGATGGTGATATCTCCATCAGCGAGGTCACTGACATGCACTCCTCGGCGCTGTGAGTCATACTGCGCTTTGCGCCCAACGGAGGTCTCTCGAACATCATGGAGCTTGAGGTCAAATGATTCGGTACGTAGACCATCATCGACAAAAATACCAATATGATCAGCGCTCCCATCGAGGAGCTTGATATTATTAAAGTTGGTCTGTTCTACCACCGTGTCTACTTGATCGAGGAGCTGACGAACCTCCTCATTCATAGTCTTTCGATCAGCGGCGTTATAGGTATCGGTAGACGATTGAACCGCGAGCTGTCTCATCCTCTGCATGATTAATTCAAGCTGACCGAGACTTCCCTCTAAGGTTTGAGCAAGAGAGAGGCCATCGTTGAGGTTCTGGATACTCTTTTTTAAGCCACGAACTTGTGACTCAGCGAGCGTGATTGACCCTAATCTGCCCGCATCATCAGAAGCCTTATTGACCCTAATCCCTGACGAGATATGGGAGAGCGTTTTAGAGATACGGTTAGAGCTTTGTCTAAGGGAGTTTATCCCCTTGAGACTACCAATATTAGAATTGATATATAATGCCATCGTCTATCTGCCTAAGTACAACAGGTGGTGTTTGGATATGTTGTTAAACTAGCATGATAAATATACATAAGGAATGAAAAAAATGTCATAATTTTAAAGCTATGAGCTTCCTCACCGATGAATCAACGTGGGGTCTTGTTAACCCGCCCTTCGATGATTCTGCGATGGGTAGAGAGTGGGATCGACTGACGGACTCTCTCGCTCTGACTTAGATCGATCTCCGCATAGCAAACGCCTTCCCCGTGACCTTTATCCGCCACCACATGTCCCCAAGGATCGATGATGACGCTATGACCATAACTCTGTCTCATTCCCTTGGCGTCATGCTGACCCCATTGGCCAGGAGCGAGCACCCATGCTTGGCATTCGATAGCGCGGGCTCTGAGGAGCGCGTGCCAATGATCTTTGCCTGTGGTGAGAGTAAAGGCAGAGGGCACGGTCAGTATATTCGCGCCTCCATCTACTAGAGCTCGATACATCTCTGGAAACCTCAGATCATAGCAGATCGACATCCCAATATTTCCTAGAGGGGTCTCGGCGATCACTAGCTCATCACCAGCGCAGATGCTATCTGACTCGTTGATTTGTAGACCGCCATCTACGTTTACGTCGAATAGGTGCATCTTTCGGTATCGAGCGATGAGGTCTCCCTGAGGTGAGAAGAGGACGCTAGTGTTATAGCACCGCTCTTGATCAAGCTCTCCATATTCATCGAGTCGGCGTTCTGCCAAGGAGCCTACTAGAAGGTGAATATTTAACTCATCGGCGAGCGCTGAGAGTCGAGAGCCTACAGGTCCATCTAGAGTCTCCGCACAGTCAACTTTATGGAATTGAGGACCGAGGAGAGCGGTATTCTCGGGGGTCACAATAAGAGAGGCTCCTCTCTGAGCAGCGCGCCGGATATAGAGCTCCGCTCGGGTGAGGTTGGCCTCTACATCGGTGTCACTGCTCATTTGTACGCAAGCGGCGAGATACATAGTCTATGTCCTTAGTGAGAGAGTCTTGAAGTGAGAGAGTCTTGAAGTGAGAGAGTCTTGAAGTGAGAGAGTCTTGAAGTGAGAGAGTCTTGAAGTGAGAGAGTTATCGTTCAGAGTCGACTTAACAGGGTGAGCTCCTCTTCAATCTCAGCGATGGTGGTGAAGCGACCTAAACCAAATCGACACGTTCGGGAAGCCTCTTCAGCGCTGAGACCAAGCGCGGTGAGGATCGGGCTAGGCTGACCTCGCTGAGAGTGACAGGCAGAGCCTCTAGAGAAGGCGATGTGAGCCCAATGTTCTTCTATGCGCTCTAGTATCTGAGGAGACAGAGTGACGCTAAGAATATGTGGCGCCTCGCCTGAGCCTCTTCTGATCGCTAGCGGATCGAGAGATCTGAGCCCAGCCCATAGCAAGGAAACCTTCTCTGTTAACGCATCAGTACCGCCGCTACTTAGGTCAGCATGAGCCTCTTCTGCAGCGACCCCTAAACCGATAATCTGATGAGTCGCTAGGGTACCGGGTCTGAGTCCTCTCTCTTGATCTCCTCCAAAAGATATGGGGGGGAGCTTGAGTGATGGACGTCTCGGAGAGCGCCGCCGAACATAGAGCGCACCGATTCCCTTTGGTCCATAGAACTTGTGGGCAGAGAGAGAGAAGAGGTCAACTCCAAGCGCGCTGAGATCGATGGATATCTTCCCAGTAGATTGAGCACCATCGACATGGAATAGGCAATCTGGGCTCGCTGTTTGAGCGATTAAGTCAGCGATCTCGCCGATGGGGTGTGTGGTCCCGATCTCATTATTAATGTGCATAATGGAGATCAGTTGAGTGCGCTCATTTATGAGGGACTTGAGTTGATTTACATCAATGCGTCCCGATGAGTCTACAGGCAGAACAGTGATCTCAAAGCCTCGTCTCTCCAATGCTCTAAAAGGACCTAACACTGCGCTATGCTCTGTCGCTTGAGTGATAATATGGCCGGGTTGACTCACCCGAGCATGGGTCCCTAAAATCGCTATCTGGTTTGACTCGGTAGCGCCGCCAGTAAAAAATAGCTCTCGGGCTTGGACTCCGAGGAGTTTGGCGAGAGAGAGACGAGCGTCCTCAATACGATCTCGCGCCGCTAGTCCCCAAAGGTGGGCGCTCGATGGATTAGGGTAGTCTCGGGCGAGTGAGTCGCTCATCTCTCTAATCACCTCGGGAGAGAGCGGTGTTGTGGCGCAATAGTCCCAATAACGCTCGATGGGGTCGTGATCTCTTGAGTCTATCATTTGCTTAGGGAGGTCTCTATTAAGGGTTCAGAGATCCCCTTTATCAGTGTAGAATCATGCTCCTCCGCTCTATCACATTGGGCGCAGGCTTCAACAGGGCTAGTATCATTTGTGCAATCTCGGCATCCTCTAAGGAATTCCACACTCTCGGCGAGCTCACTCTCAACAGCCCGAAGTTTGTCAATCGCTGATCGCACTTCAATCAACTTCCCTTGATACGAGGTCTCTAAGGCTCTCATGCCTTGATGAGCTGTTGGCTGAGAGCTCCAAGAGGCGATGAGCTGTTGAATATCGGAGAGTGAACATCCTAGCGCTTGTAGGTTATCGATATATTCCAACCTCAGCGCTTGTTCGGCGTGATAAAGCCTAAAGCCTCCCTCCGTCCTCTGAAGAGGTGAGATTAAGCCGAGCTCTTCATAATGCCTGAGCGCTCTCGGTGAGCGCTGGGTGAAGGCAGCGAAGGCGCTGATCTTCATCATGGAGTCTTGATCGTTCATTTGAACACCTTTTATACCTGCTGTGGTGCCTACTTTTAGTGTGTCTAATGAGCTAGACGATGAGAGACTACCTGTCAGTTTTGACAGTTCTGAAAGGTGAAAGTGATCTCTTCACAGGAGCTGGGTGTGTTGCAGTCTCCTTCGATGCTCGGTGTGCTCTCAATACGATCGCTCGCTGCGGTGAGGCGACGGTCACCGAGCGGTTTTTTCGCTCTGATTTTCACATCGAAGCGCTCATTACTGAGGCCATCACCATCAAAATCTAGGCCATTGGACTCAGAGCGGCCGACCTCAACACAGGCTCTTCCGTTGAAGTCGCTGATCTCGTTGTAGTGGTAGCCATGGTTCACTCCGGTGACGCTGATCTGTGAGCCAAAGACTGGATTTCCACAGTTGTCGACGACGTTGACCATCCAGCATGTCTTGGGGATCGGTTGACCGACCGCATACACCCCGCTCCCATAGTAAGGGATCCCTGTGTAATCTCGACGATACAGGCCTCTTGTGTTCAATCGGCCAGACTCATCGATGCCATCGTCAACTGCAGGCCCATAGTCTCCTGTTGTTTGAACACCTCGCAGATAGATATTCGGTACCTTTACATAGTGTCTTGATGGAGAGTAGATCCCAGAAGGGATTTGTGTGTCACCACGAAAATATCCAGTCTCGATCTCGGCGAAAATATGAGAGACGAGGGGTTCACCATTGAGAGTGAGGGGATCCCAGACTCCTCCATCAAAGTTCAGCTTAAAGGCTGCCATATCGATGGTTTCATATTGCCCATCATTATCGGGGTCAATATTGGGGTCGGTGAGATAGGCAGAGAAGCGCTCCCAATCGGCGCTAGCATATATCTCCTCGTGATAGTCGAAGGCGAAATAGTCATCAAAGAGGTCGGCGACCCAAGCGCGAGTCTCATAGGTGAGAAACGAGAGCCCATAATAGACGGCCGTCTCTCCGTTAATCTGTAGCTCATTAATCGTCTGTGACTGATCATCTCTCAGATCACGGTAAATAAAACGATGTAACCATAACAGTTCTCCTGAGGCGCTCTCAAAGATCGACCCGAAGTTACTGACATCATTAAGCTCACTACTGTTGTAAGCATAGCCGGTATAAAATGACCCATCATCGAAGCCTCCAAAGACGCCGGGCGCTTCACAGCTGATGCCATCACAGCGGATCTCGGCGCCTGGTATCAACTTGAGATCTAAGTTAATGGCGTTCACTGGAGGAGGCATATTATACCTAAAGATGATCGGGACATAGCCTTCGGTTCTCTCCTCACGTTGAGCGATCACCACTAGACGGTCACAGTTATTGACCTCTAGCTCCAATTCATAATCACCCGCCTCAGATGGATTGACGATGATTTCTTGATCTCCACATGTGCCTTTAATATAAAGATCACTGATCGCCTGATTTTGAATAGAGGTCGCTCGTCCGAAGACTCTCAATGTACCTGAATATGTGCAATTTCCACCTTCTTCACAAGGCTGACAAATGCTCTCTTCTAAGCATTCATCCTTCACGCACTCTTCAATAGATTGGCAGGGAGTAACCACCATATTAGCGTCAATAATATCCATATCGGCGACCATAAAGTCAGAACCTCCGAGATACATATCCTGAATGAGCGGGTCCTCCTTAGGAGTGCAAGCGTTGAGAGCGAATGAAGTGACTGTGGCTAGAAAGAGACTCTTATTTAAAATATTAACATCCACGAGATAAGAGCGCATAACGTTTAGCCTTATAAATGAACATGGAAATGAGAGTAGACTCTACTTATTGATAATCTTAGATACAAGTTGAGTGCAAGGCTGTTTCAGGTCAGAGTTTTAGTTAAGCCTCGCAGACAAACATTAGCTCTGCTGACAAACATTAGCCCTGCTGAAAAACAAATGGATATTTGACTTTCACCAGGCCTCCTTTAGGCTTTGGGAACTTCATCTTCTTGATGACCTTGAAAACACAAGATTTAAGTGGAGCATTCTTGATGCTTGAGAGGAGCTGCTTTACTCCTCCCACTCGACCATTGGTTTTAATCACCCAAGAGACGGTCAGCTTTCCGCTGAGATTAGGAGACTTGATCAGCTGTCTTTCATAGCAGCTGTTGAGCTTAGCTGAGTTTTTACGAATTACTTTAAGAACTTCAGCTTTAGATAACTTCCCTCCTGTAATACGCGCTCTTGATCTAAGAGCTTTCACTCGACCGCGGACTCTCCGCTTTACTCGCTTGGCTTTCAGCTGACCTGCTTTACGAGAGCCTCCTAGGCCACCGGAGGTGTTCAGCGACCCGCTCCCTCCGCCGATATTTAGACTGCCTCCAGCCTCCCCAAAGGCGGATCCGAGGGCTAATCCACTCTCCTCTGATGTACCCAAAGCAGCACTTACATCGCCGAGCGCTAGCGTGCCCTCACGGCTGTCAGCCTTTCCTGCCAAGAAATCAGCGAGGGCGTCGACAGCAGCCTTTCCCTTGCCGAACCTCTCCTTAGCGAGCTCTCGGACATCTTCTCTTACCTTAGGGATGTCTAAGTCGGGCGTCGGTTCATAGACTTCTTCAGCGGTTTCAGTCACCTCGGTGACTTCTTCTTCTTCCTCTTCTTCCTCTTCAAGCTCTTTTTGATCTTCTATTTTTTTGGTGAGAACCTCGACAAACTTATTGGTAGTGATCAAGCCGCGCTCTCGAAAAGTATAGGACTTTGAGCCATAAGCGACTGTGAGTAGAGCCAGGTGCATACAGGCGGCGAGGGCTAGGCACCAAAACAAACCTGCTTCTTTAGTCGGGATGGGTAGCTTGGGGACCCAAACGGGTGGTGGGTCAGCGATCATCTGCAGTTGGAAATAGATCGCAAACTCACCATAGTGAATGATCCCTTGCCCACCTAAGGACAGTGTCGCCATACTCGGATCGGAGAGAACTGTCCAACTTTGTCGTTGAGCGTCGGTATGGGAAGAGATCCACCCTGTCGCAGATCGGTCAGCATGGGTGATGACCTCTGTTCCTGAGGGAGTG
>CALSSE010000012.1 GCA_943788935.1 uncultured bacterium
CCACCTAAGGACAGTGTCGCCATACTCGGATCGGAGAGAACTGTCCAACTTTGTCGTTGAGCGTCGGTATGGGAAGAGATCCACCCTGTCGCAGATCGGTCAGCATGGGTGATGACCTCTGTTCCTGAGGGAGTGAAGAGAGTGATACTCTCTTCCCCATCTATTTGAATCGGCAGTGAGACCATCGCTTGTTCACTCGAGCCAACGGTGATGGGTCGCTGAAGATCAAAGTCTTGCATCGAGCGGATGGTATCGAGCCATATAACAGCGACTCGGAGCTTGGGTGTAGATGATTTTTGGGGAGCGAATCTTTCTTGAATCTTACCTTCGAACGCGTCTAGTCTTGCGTCTATTCGCTCTAATAAACTTCCGCTTGGCTGCTGGGGGGTCGGCTTAGATTTTGCTCGTTTTTTTAGGTGGGTCAGCTGGGCTCTCTGTCTCTCGTTGAATGGTTTGACCTGGGGGGATCGGTGATGGAGGAGAAGCGAGAGGGGCTCCCTGAGCGACGACTCTAGGGGAGGTGTTGCTTGAGTGGAGATCAACTGCTTCAGGCTCGGCATTGCTCATAGGCCGACTATGCGAGGTGAGAATACCTCCCGCGGGTAAGAGATATTTGAGCACTTGCGCTTGTCCGCTGCTAAGCAGCAACTCCCACTGTTGCGCTCGCTCAGGGACAGCTCTGGTGAGCCATCGACTCGCTCCTTTAGCGTCAAAAGCAGGTTGGTTAGAGCTGATCACCCGCTGGAGCTGACTGAGCATCACCTGCATGTTTTTAGGAGGAGAGACTAGCGAGCTCGTCACCCAGTCGGCGAAGGTGGGAGGGAGTTGCTCTAGAGCGCTCAGAGCAGCGGCGCTCAAAGACTCGACGGTGTCGACTTTTTGACAGCTTGGAGCCCTCAGAATACCGTTCATCTCAACGGAGGAGTCTCCCCCTAGCATCTCCAACAAAAACCCACAGCAATGCTCGGCAATCTGCCGACGGCCCTCGACCATAGCGCTCAGCGTGTGGAGAGAGCTGAAATAATTGCCCTCTTACCCAATCAGAGATCAGCACTCCCCCTCCCCGGTTTACTCTCTTTAGGGCAGGGCTGTTATCCTCTCCAACATAACGGACCATGATTGTATCACTGCTCAGCCCGCCATGGCTAAAACCTAAGGCATGAAGATATTCAATCCCTCGGCAAGCAGAGATGAAAACACCCAACGCTAAAGCAGTCGGTAGCTCTTCCCAGCCTCTCGCTCCCGCTAATTCTATGAGTGAGAATATCGATTCTCCTGCGATGCCCTCTTCAATGATCATTGGAGAGGTGTAAACGAGGTCTTGTGGAGCTTCTATCCCTCGCTCCCCCAAACTTTGAATCGCTGTATGCGGGTCTGCTTCACTTACATAAGTTCTAGAAGATTGGGCGTGTGGAGTCGCTTTGAGCTCACTACCTATATCAAGAATAGATTGTACTGCATAAGGTGGTAGCATTCGAGAAGGATGAAGCTCGGTCCACCGACTCAGCGCATAATCGCTACCATTTATTGGTGACAACTGTAGAGAGACCCTAGAAGAGAACTGTTCAGGAGAGGTATATCTGGTGATCATCGCGTGTGTCTTTGGCTTTCTCTGTGAGTCTTCTCTGAATTTTTGAGGAGAGGGTGAGTATGGACTCAGCGTTTCTTAGAGCGACGCCACTTCTTACGTTGAGATTTCTTTGAAGACCTCTTGCCCTTGCGCTTACTCTTTTTGAGCTTGGTTTTTTTTACCTTAGTCTGTGTTTGGGGACTCTGACTTACTTTAGGAGTAGGAGAGCTCTTCTCTCCAATTCTTAGGCGCTTTTGATCTCCCCGCTGTAACATCTTACCCAGACTAGTTTGGCGATCAAAGACCGGAGAGACGATCGCTCCCAAATAATCACGTTTATAACTCAACAGAGGAGGCAGAGGTCGCGCTGCTCTTTGGAAGAGATATACTGCCCCCTCAGCGCGTTGACCTTGAATGACTCGTGCGTCAAACTCCATCTCACTTGATCTCTGAACCCCGGGTTCGGCGAAACTCCTGGGGGAGGTAATGGTAAAGCTGAGAGCGAGTGATGTGACCACACCTAGGAATATATACTTCATAACTTCACGTCGTCATTGGTTTGAATGATTGATGATCTAAAGCGCATGCAAATACACTCTAGAGTAAGTTTAGGAGACTGTCGACCCTGCTTTGATAGAGCTACTCCCTCTAATATTGTCATCATATTGTGTAGCGCGTAGATTGAGCTTCCATAAAAGAAGTAATAAAGGTGCTGATCTAAAAAGTAGGAGTAACGACTCTGCTTGACGACTCTGCTTGACGACTCTGCTTGACGACTCTGCTTGACGACTCTGCTTGACGACTCTGCTTGACGACTCTGCTTGACGACTCTGCTTGACGACTCTGCTTGACGACTCTGCTTGACGACTCTGCTTGACGACTCTGCTTGACGACTCTGCTTGACGACTCTGCTTGACGACTCTGCTTGACGACTATGCTTGACGACGATCGTAGCCTCTCAGTATCCCTATAACTACTAAGAGGAGGGAGAGCAGAGATAGTGGGTTATGGTTCACTTGACCCTGAACACAAGAGACGCTTTGCGCTTCAGCGTTTTCAGCGCCCATCTCTCCGCTTGTGCTCTCACCCGATCCAGACGTATCGAAATCCTCATCGTTAGTCGATGAGGAGGATCCTCCAGTACTCATCTCCCCAGCGCTCATTTCCCCAGCGCTCATCTCCCCAGCATTCATTGAGCCGGCGTTCATCGAGCCTGCCTCTTCAAACCATGTCCGCGCACATTGCGGTCCTAGTAGGTCATCGATACAGGTTTGGCCTGGAGGACAGGTAATGCTCTCACACCCATCCCAGACGCACTCTCCCTCTCGACAAGACTCTCCCGGTGTACACGCTACCCCAGCGCAGGGGTCTTCAATACACTCACCATTTTGGCAGGAGAGACCGTTGGGACAATCCACACCACCGCAAAGGTCTTCGATGCAGAGTCCATCTACGCAGCGGTTGAAGAGTGGGCAGCTGATCTGAGCGCAGGAGGGGATGCACTGGCCACCTCTACAGAATTCACCTGCCGCACAAGAGACTCCAGCGCAAGCATCGGGTATACACTCAACGCCGTCACAGACACTCCCCGGCTCACAGCCTACATACACACAAGAGTTCGGGACACACTCTCCTTCCCAGCAGCGATCTCCAGGGTTTGGACAATCAATATCGGCGCAGGGATCGATACACATTGAGGTGCTCTCATCACAGAGCTCACCGCCGGCGCATTGTACACCTACACAAGCGGGTAGGCAGAGTTCTTGATCACGGTCACAACGTAACTCTGCGTTAAAGCATTCGGCGACACATTCTTCACGACACTCACCTTCGAAGCATACTTGGTTTGGACCGCATAAGTCACCGTCATCAACCTCTCCATTGCAATCATTGTCGATGGTGTCGCAACGTTCAACTGCTCGCTCTCCACAGAAGCCGCAAGCGTTAGCAAAGCCTTCATCGATCATTCCATCACAGTCGTTATCAATGGTGTCGCAGGTCTCTTCACTAGGCTCTTGATCAGGAACACAGAGAACCTCGCCATTTATGCAGGCTTCTACACCTCTAGCGCAAAGGCCTGCCTGACCCGTCGCGCATACTTCATTCGCGGTCCCACCATCCGTATATGCCTCATCGGTTTGAGCATCGCAGTCGTTATCGATTCCATCACAGAGGTCTTCTTGTCCGTCGGGAGAGCAGATCAAGTCATCGCATAAATCACCAATTCCATCTCCGTCATCATCAACCTGGTCAGGATTAGGGACATCGATGCAATTATCACAAGCATCACCGACGCCATCCATATCGAGATCTGCTTGATCTGGATTGGCGACGAGTGGGCAATTATCCTCTTCTGCGCAGAGGTCATCTTGATCATCATCGAGGATGCAGACTCCCCCCAGAGAACGTAAGAGGATAAGCAGAGCGTAAGCGGTGGCTTGAACACCGTTATGACCACTCCAACATGATATGTTACCGGTGCACCACCCACCATTGCCACCTTGATCCTCGGTAAGAAAATAGGCGTAATCAAAGTACCAGCGAGCCGATTCTTCAGGGAAACCGACCGAAGCTGGGTCTAGTACACCACCGATCGCGTCGGAGTAAAGAGCTCCAGCTTGATGGCCAACGGCGACTTCAAAGGCTTTAGCGCTTGCCCACATATAATAATAATAACTCGCTCCACTCCCAGTTCTCCCTTGATTATTATAGGTATACCTCTCGTTAAGCCAACTTAACGCGCTCTGAACCCTCGCCTCCTCAGGCGGCAAACCTGAGAGTAGGTATGTCCAAGCTCCAGAGGCAGTCATAGCATGATCCGCTGAATTACTTGAGCTATAGCCGTGTCCGCCGTTACCATCTTTAGTATAGTTAATGTACCCTTGGGCTAGCGGAAGAGTCTGCGAAGCGCCTGGCTGAACTAAGTCAGCGGCGTGGAGACCTGCCATCGCGAACTGAGTGGTAGACATGTCGGCGTTATTGTTTCTGGTGTTATAGTGAAATCCACCAGAATTAGGGGTGTTCACCCCCGGGACTCCCTGCAGGTTGATCAGGGCGGTGACTCCCATATTTATAGCAGCGCTAACAGTGGTGTTAGCACCTACATTATCGGGGCCTCCTGTATTTCGATAAGTGCTCATCGCCATGAGACAAGCGCCGGTGTCATAAGACTCTACCGATCCACTCTCAAAACCATCTATATTCTGAATGCAATAACGGACCCCATTACGGACGAGCTCTTGGTCAGCGGCGTCCATATTTTGATAACCTTGTGCTTGGGCGTTCCAATCAGCGCTCTGTCTCTTCTCTAAGAAGCAGAGGACAGCTAATCCTGTGGGTCTCCCCCAGCCACCATTCGCTTGTTGTTGTTCGCGGAGACGCTGGAGACCGCGGTTGATCGATTCATTGACCCGCTCACCAAATGGAGTGAGTAAAGCGTGACTCTGAGAAATGCTAAGAGGGCTCTGTATCGATAAAGTACCTTGAGTCATGAGCAAGGAGAATATTGATAATAACAAGACTTGATAAAATTTTAGGTCACAACTTCGATTCATTTGAGAGCTCTCTTTTATAGCTAGTGATGAGGTTTTATTGATCAACTTTATCAAAACAATATCATCAGATATTCCATCATTAATAAGTAACCTATGTGGACAAAAATAACCAAACAATATAAGAGTTCAAGGCCCCTCGGCTCTCCTAAATAAGTCGGGGATTATGGAAGGAGTTCTCCATGAGATCTAAAGTCAAGCTCATATCAACTTTGCTTTTGAGCAGTTTATACACTCTGACTGTCCAGGCTGCTCCTATTGGCAATAGTACAGTTTTCAATACTGCGCCGACCTGTGATGTTGATGAAGTCGGTACTATGAGTGTCAAAGTCGATCATCTGGGAGGTTTTGGATCTTCTACAGCTTTTGGTGACGCGGCCCTCTTTGATCCAGCGGGAGATATACCTGATGGAGGAGCTCAACGCACTGTCTATGAGAGTATGCCTTTTCTCTGCATAGGGAGAGGAGGAGACTATGAAGGAGAGTGGTTGGAGCGGAACGAGGCGGGAGACTTAATCGCGATCGCCAGTCGCGAAGATGACACCATGACCAGTCAATATATTTATGATGGCGTTCAAGTGAGTCACACGAGTACCTTCGATTGTAATCAGCTCGTTCAATGTTGGACATTCACCAACTTAGGAGCTCCTGTAGAGACATTGGCGATCACCCCCTACATCGATGGAGACCTGTATTTCGAGAACTCGCT
This sequence comes from uncultured bacterium, assembly GCA_943788935.1. GTDB lineage: Bacteria > Myxococcota_A > Bradymonadia > UBA7976 > VGTA01 > CAKZRU01. The sequence continues at coordinate 5,831 of CALSSE010000012.1, forward strand.
CAATGACTTTGGGGGAACTTCCGCCGGTATTCCCAAGACAATCTATGAGTACGATGAAGGTTCAGATCCTCAAGCGCCGACCACTCAGCTCGCCTTATATGGAAATGATTCTAATGACCAATATCTTACCAATTGGGAGATCGCTGAGTATTCAGAGAGTAAGTCCAGGATCAGCAATGTTAGCAACGGCTGCGCTCCATTACGAGGAGGCATTGTAGATGATAACAATAATAGCACTGATCTTGATGGTGATTTAGTGACCGATGATGATTACGATGTGACCTTGGCTCTTAGGTTTGATGCAGGTCCTCTCGGCACTAATGAGACGAGCCCTCAGATCTGCTATACGATTCGCTGGGGCTATGCATTGGCGTGTTCTGATGAAGATGAAGACGGTATCTGTATCCCCGATGACAATTGTCCTAGCGTCCCCAATCCTGATCAACGGGATTCTGATGGTGATGGCGCTGGTGATGTCTGCGACCTCTGTCCTAACGCGGTTGATATACTCGATGCTCAAGGATCAGTCGTTGACAGCGACCAAGATGGTTTTGGAGATGCCTGTGATCTCTGCCCCACTCAGCCGAACCCCGAACAACGTGACACAGATCGTGATGGCATCGGTGATGCTTGTGACCTCTGCCCTAATGAGGCTGACCCCGAGCAGTTAGACAGTGATCAAGATGGCATCGGTGACTTATGCGATAATTGTACCTTACCTAACCCTGATCAAGTTGATGATAATGGGGATGGAATAGGAGATATCTGCTGCACAGGTGGTGAGGAACTCTGTAATGGTTTAGATGATGACTGTGATGGGGTCACTGATGAGGGACTTGATGGGGCGGAGCAGGCATGTGCTACAGGTCAACTCGGTGAGTGTGGGTCGGGCGTTCTCTCCTGTACAGATGGACAAATTAAGTGTCTGCCTGACACCGCGCCTGAAGAGGAGCTTATTTGCGACGGGAGAGATGAGGATTGTGATGGCTTGATCGATGAGAGCTTACGGGATGAGTGCTCACTGTGTATTGGAGGAGAAGAGCGAGTACTTGAGTCTTGTAATGGAGTAGATGAAGATTGTGATGGCGTCATCGATGAAGAAGCTCTCTGTGACAATGGTCAAGAGTGCCGAGAGGGTCACTGTGTTGATCCTTGCTCAAATAGCGAATGCTTTGGGGGGAGAACCTGTATTGATGGTTTCTGCCAATCGCTCTGCGTGAATGTTGACTGCGAGACTGGTGAAAGCTGCGATGAGCAGAGCGGTGAATGTGTATCACTGTGTACAGCTCCTTGTTCAGGTGGAGAAGTCTGCAATGGAGAAGGAGAATGCGTCTATAATGACTGCTTTGGTGTAGGTTGCCCCGAGGGAGAGGTCTGCGGAGCAGATGGATTGTGCGAAAGAGACCCTTGCGTGGAGTCTGATTGCCCGTCAGGGTCCTTCTGTCGAGAAGGTGAGTGTACACCCTCTTGCGCTCTCATCTCTTGCGCTCTTAATGAGCAATGTGTTGATGGAGAGTGTCAGGAGGTGCCTTGTTGGGATCAAGCGAGAGGAGCAGCTTGCGCAGAGGGAGAACGATGTTCGAACGAGGGGATCTGTATCTCTGACGAATGCACGATGGTTCAATGCCCCACTGGGTATCAGTGTGCAGAAGGCATATGTGTTGGTGATCCTTGCCTCCGAGTAACTTGTCCTGATAATCAAGAGTGTGTTGTGGTTGACTTCGCCGCACAGTGCATTCTCACTGAGGCGGCGCGAGGAGATGGAGAGGGGGGCACTAGCGCAGTGGAGGCCGGAGATGAGAGTGCCGGAGAGGAGAGCGCCGGAGAGGAGAACGCCGGAGAGGAGAGCGCCGGAGGAGATGAATCTGCGGGATCTATGATCAACTTGGGTGGAGTCTCTGAGCCATCGGACCTACTGGGAGGAGAGATGGTCGAGGGAGGAGACAGCTCCACAACTGAGCCGTCGGGCTGTTCCCAATCACAGAGCTTACCTGAGGTCATCTGGGTAGCCTTGCTTATGGCACTCTCACTCCGACGTCGCGAGATCGCTTGAAGAGAGCGTTCTTACTCTGATGTCACGAGATCGCTTGAAGAGAGCGTTCTTACTCTGATGTCACGAGACCGCTTGAAGAGAGCGTTCATACTCTGATGTCACGAGACCGCTTGAAGAGAGCGTTCTTACTCTGATGTCACGAGACCGCTCGAAGAGCGCGTTCTCTTCTCAAGTCCGGACGATATGATCATAGGGGCCCAGGCTAGGACATCGATTAAGGTATTTACTTAATCAACGCTAGAGCAAGGTGCACCAGTGAGTCGAACTTTAACCGAGGTTGTTGACGGCGATCGTTAGGCGACTGATTTTACGAGACGCTTGATTCCGGTGCATCACACCTTTACTTACTGACGCATTAAGGGCATTTACCGCTGCGGGGAGTGCCTCTTTAGCGGCTGCTGCGTCACCGCCATCGATGGCAGCGCGAACAACCTTAATGTAGGTACGGGTGGTAGACATGATGTGGCGGTTACGGATCCGTCGTTTTTCATTTTGACGGACTCTCTTCATCGCTGACTTATGATTTGGCATATTAGAACCTCTGGCATATCGCCGACTTCAAAACGCTTAAAGTAATTTGACGCGTTCAACCTGCTTAGCGGTTTAAGGGTGAGTAGTGGAGGTGTCTATGACCTCCAAAGAGACTCTTCCCTATCAGAAGCGAGGACCTCAAATCAAGAGAGATTGAGCGATCGAAGATGTTTACTTCTGTTAGTTTCGCTTCTCTCCCTCAAAATCACCTTGGAGATAACTATTGGAGTTCGGGTCTCCCTCCCAACGACCATTCTCAATGACTTCGGCGCCAGGCATACCATCTCGGTTCACAAAGTCAGCTCGCCCCTTTATATCGAAGGTGTTGACTTCTAGCTGACCGATGAGGCGTCGAGTGAGGTCATTACCTAGCGCGGTAATGCCATCTCGACAAGCATCAGTAGCGATATCTCGAACGCTCCCGCTGAAGAAACCAACGATCGGGATTCCGCCTACTAGGCTCGCCGCTAAGTCTCCAAACCGGTCACAAGGTACAATCCGCGAGACGAGCTCACCGAAAGAGCGAACACCAGACCGTTGGGGGAGGATGACATTCTCTAGAAGCGCGATGATGACGACTCCGATATTGAGATCTAGTTGATGTTCACCGATCTCTACCTCGCTCACCAATACATTGGGGTCGACAACGATACCAGTGAATTCACTCTCACTCACTGAGACGCCAACTTCGCTTAAATTGACAATATGTTCTCCACAATTGTTTCCGCCAAACGAGGGGCAGTCTGAGCCAGACCATCGGAAAACGAGCTGCTCCCACGTATGTACACCGGGGATTTCACAATCAGGGCCTTGAACTTTTCCTAGTTGGAGGTTCGCTTTAATCTCTAAGTTAGTGAGCAAACTAGTGATATCGGCGATAGCATTGAGTGCACCTCGCCCCCACTCGGGGAGGTTGGCGCTACGTAATAATGAGTTAACAATATCTCTGACGACCCCTCGAAGAGCATCCCCAATGAACCCCCCCACTCGGTCTCTGATCCAATCACCAATGAGGCCACCGGGGTCAGTGAGCGCTCGATTAATTAACTCCAAAGCGTTGAATACATCATCGCCCAAGAAACGTCCAAGCTCATAATAGTTAGTGATCGCATAGTTACCACTGAGGTCAATGATCGAGCAACGCTGAGCGGGAGGGATTGTTCGAATATCTCCATTAGGGTCTACGATATTGGGCTGTATGACGTTGATATCGTAGACCATTGTAGTCGTGTCACTAGAGGTCATCATCAATTTGAAGTAGGTCGGGTCTGATCCAGCGTTAACATCGATGGCAGCGACCCCGTATTGGTCTGTAGTCGCCCTCATGACGGAGAGGGTGGAGCCTCGAGGATTACTTGACTCAATATCCGAGATCTCAAACTCCACAGCGATCCCTTGGACTGGTGCGCCTACGTTATTGACCGCGCGTACACCGATCCGTTTAGACTCGTTGACGTAGACATAATATTTGCCACGCCCCTCTTGTGTAAGATAGCTCCTCGTCTGCTCTTCGATGATTGAATCATCAACGTTCAATAGCTCTTCCATGGTAGGCATTGCGCCGTTTGCTGCAACATAATCATTGTAGGCGGAAGGGTCAGCGATCGCGCAAGTGCCATCAGTGAGTGTTAACTCAGGAGGACATTCATTATTTGGCATCATCTCGACGCTAGGTGGAGTATTTACCTCTGTCTCGCCTGTATCGCCGACAAGTCCACTGGGGCCCGCACAGCCTAAGGCGAGAAAAAGTATCGATAGCGCCTGTAAACTTCTCCTCATTGTGTCATGAGGAATAAATGTAGAGAGCATGGTGAGACGCCTTTCTAAGAACAAGGATCTAACATAAATAATTATTATAGTATGGCCCGATAGCGCCATACAAAGCGCAAAGAGATACACGTCGTTAAGTTTACTCTGTAACCTGCGTGTACTTCAACCAAAGATTATCCAATTGTTATGGATCCATCGATTCAATCGATCTTATCATCGGAGAGGAGGAATCGAGGAGACTCTGAGCTTAGGATCATCAGATATCTCAGTGAGAGATATTGACAAAAGAGTATGTGGTGAACATATAGGTTCGGTGAACTATTAATCTCACCATTAGATATAGTCTTCATATTACATACCATCAGATGCAGTCATCTGAAGACAAATATCGCTTCATGCCATTAGGAGGTTTTCCATGTCAGATCAAAAGAGAGAGCCAACAGTCGACAAAGATGAATTATTAGACGAGCATAACACCCCACTGTCTCCTGACTTGGAGGCTGCTTTAAAAGATGCTGAAGCTCATGCTGAGGGGATCGAATCCCATAAGCCAGAGCCTCTAAAGAATGAGACAGGCGAACCTGAAGCAGATGAGATCAAAGCGCTCCAAGATGAACTGAGCCAAGCTCAGGCACAGATCTCTGAGCTTCGAGAAGGGATGCTCAGAGCGCGCGCTGATCTAGAGAATGCTCGGAGACGCTTCGAAAGAGAGCAAAAAGATAGTCAGCTCTATGCCGGAGAGAGAGTACTCAAGTCATTGATCCCGATCGTTGATGATTTAGATAGAACTCTAGAGAATATTCCTGAAGATTTAGCGGAGGATCACAGCCTTGTCTCGGGCGTGAATATGGTTCACCGTAAGTTCTTGCAAGCGCTAGAGTCACAAGGCGCGAAAAGTTTTTACCCTCTTAACGAGGTTTTTGACCCTACAAATCATGAAGCCCTCATGGAAGCCCCTTCAGAAGAGGCTGAACCAGGTCAGATTATACAGGTCTTTCAGAGAGGTTGGAACCTTAGTGATCGACTGCTTAGACCGGCAAAAGTGATCATCGCTAAATCACCGAGTTAAGTCACCGGTTTGAGAGGTTCTCCTTGACTTGTGAATGGAATCTACCCAAAATATATAAGCCTCATAGATCACGTTTGGAGAGGACAAGATGATTATTGGGATCGACCTGGGTACTACCAACTCATGTGTTGCCTTTGTAGAAGGTGATACACCCGTTGTCATTCCCAACCAAGAAGGGAGTCGCACAACCCCATCCACCATCGCTTTCACTCAAGACGGAGAGCTACTCGTAGGACAGATCGCAAAGAGACAAGCGATTACTAATCCCGAGAATACGGTCTTTGCGGCTAAGCGTCTGATCGGACGTAAGGTAGAGAGTGAAGAGGTACAAACTTACCTCTCTCGTCTCCCTTATCAGATCGCCGCCGCCGACAACGGGGACACAAGAGTGAGGCTTCATAAGAAGGACTACAGTCCTGCTCAACTATCGAGCTTTATTCTTACCAAAATGAGAGAAGTCGCCGAATCTTATATTGGTGAGGAAATTAACGAAGCTGTGATCACTGTCCCAGCTTACTTTAATGACCTCCAAAGGCAGGCGACGAAAGACGCTGGGCGCATAGCGGGCTTAGAGGTACTGAGGATCATCAACGAGCCGACCGCCGCGGCCCTCGCTTATGGACTTAATCGAAATCAAATGGAGCTCATCGCTGTCTATGATCTCGGTGGAGGAACCTTCGATATCTCTATATTAGAGTTGTCTGACGGCGTCTTTGAAGTTCGCTCTACGAGTGGTGATACATATCTCGGTGGTGAGGACTTTGACTTTTGCATCATCGATCACCTACTGACTGTGTTTTATGAAGAGCACGGCATTGACTTGAGCTCCGATAATATGGTTTTGCAGCGTCTAAAAGAAGCAGCAGAGAAGGCTAAGCATGAGTTGAGCTCTGCCTTAGAGACGGAAATTAATATTCCCTTCATCACCGCCGACGAGAGCGGACCAAAGCATCTGAGTGTACCTCTCACTCGCAGACAGTTTGAAGAGATGACGCACCCACTCGTTGAGCGCTCGATCGAGCCCTGTCGGATTGCGTTAGAAGACGCTGGCGTCACTGTATCTGAAGTTGATGCGATTCTACTCGTTGGCGGGATGACTCGAATGCCACGAGTACAACAGAGAGTAGAAGAGTTCTTTGGTAAAGCACCGACTAAAGGTCTAAATCCTGATGAAGTCGTCGCCTTGGGAGCAGCCATACAAGGGGGGGTAATCGATGGTCAGGTAGATGACGTAGTCCTCCTCGATGTCACTCCTCTGTCTCTCGGTGTAGAAACTCAAGGAGGGGTGATGACTAAGATCATCGAGAAGAACACTACCATCCCCTTCTCGGCGGCGAACATCTTCAGTACTGCTGTTGATAATCAACCCTTTGTCACGGTTCACGTACTCCAAGGTGAGCGTCCTCTCGCTCAGGACAATCGCTCTCTTGCTCGCTTTAATCTCTTGGGGATTCCTCCAGCCCCTCGTGGTGTTCCAGAGATTCAGGTCAGCTTTGAGATAGACGCCAATGGTATACTAAACGTCAGCGCCACTGATCTCGGTACCGGTCGTCAGCAACAGGTAGAGGTGCGAGCCTCAGGGGGTCTGAGCGAGTTTGATATTCAGCAAATGATCCAAGAGGCGGCGAGTCATCATGCTAAAGATGATCTTCGTAAGCAGCTCGTAGCTCTTAAGAATAAGGCAGAGGGTCTAATATACTCTACTGAGAGTTCTCTTCGAGAGTATGCTCAAGTGTTATCACCTCTTGATATCGAAGAGATTCAACGAGATGTAGACCTCCTGCGAGATACCCTAGAGAGTCAAGATCCTGAAGAGCTTGAGTTAGCTTCTCAAAATCTAGAGCAGAGCGCTTATCGTATTTCAGAGTTGATTTATCAGCAAGCTCTTAACGCAGCTGAGGAGAGCTTATCAGGTGAGAGCATTGCTGAGGAGAGCCTGTCTGGAAGCATAGGAGATCAGGGCTTGTCATCGGTCAATTACTCACCTCAGGATGAGGGGGGCTGAGAGACTCATGAACGGAGCGTTGGGTGACTAGATCTTCTAGAGGTGATGGGGATTACTACGCTACGTTAGAAGTAGATCGCTCGGCGAGCGCTGAAGAGATTAAGAAGAGCTTCAGGCGTCTCGCCCTCGCCTACCATCCGGACCGTAACGACTCGTCCGATGCTGAAGCGAAGTTTAAACAGATTAATGAAGCGTATGCCGTATTATCCGATCCTGAGAAACGTCAACGCTATGATCGATATGGTCGTTCTGATTCAGTGAGTGACCCCTTTCAGAGTGGGGGAGTGAACGCCAACGACTTAAAAGATATATTTGGTGATGACCTGTTTCAGAGCCTCTTCTCTACATTGTTTGGAGGAGGACAGTCGCGTCGGGCTGCCCCGCCAAAAGAACTAAGAGCGAAAGTGAGTGTCACTTTAGAAGAGGTGCTAAGTGGCGTAGAGCGCGAGGTAAAAGTGAAACGTCATGGAGCCTGTGAATCATGCCAAGGATCCGGTGCTGAAGGTGGACGGAAACGACCCTGTTCCCGCTGTAAAGGCCGGGGGCAAGTAAGCGTTAACAGGGGGTTTATTGTGCTCGCTCAGCCTTGTCCTGACTGTAGAGGTAAAGGAGTCGACCCAGCGGCGAGCTGTCGCCCTTGTCAAGGCCAAGGGGTCAAGATGAGCGAGGCAATGATCAAGGTCAATATCCCCGCAGGAGTAGATGTTGGTTACTTACTCAGAGTAAGAGGAGAGGGGCACGCGAGCCTCGGTCACCCTCAGAGGAGTGATCTGATTTTTGAGGTAGACATAGAGTCTCATCAAGACTTTGACCGAGAGGGTGTACACTTGAGCTGTCAAGCTTTAGCTCCTCTAGATTTACTCGCGCTTGGCGGAACGCTCAGCGTCCCTTTACTAGGCAGCGGCAAAGCACAAGTGAAGATCCCTCCGGGAACATCTTCGGGGCAGGCGCTGAGGCTTAAACGTAAAGGTCTCCCTCAAGTAGGTAGCTCTCAAGTAGGTGATCTCTTTGTCTATGTGGAGGTAGAGGTCCCAAAAGTTCTCACGGCGGCGGAGCGTGAGCTGCTCGTCGCTTGGCGTTCGCTCCGAGAGAACACTGACTCTGCTGATGAACCCCTTGAAGGAGATGAGGGTCTGTTAAGCCAAGTCAAGAGGTTGTTTAAGCGATAAGAGGAGCGCTTATCTTGGGAGAGCGAGCTGGTCGAGGAGCGCTTGCAGATAGCTCTCTCGTGAAGCGCGACTCTGTTGAGTTGTCTTTGGCCAAACTCGATGGGCGAGCGCGGGTAGAGCGAGCGCATGAACATCCTCAGGAATGACAAAGCCGCGATTATGGAGGAGCGCTCTCGCTTGGCAGAGCTTCAGCCAGCTCAGCGCGCCTCGGGTGCTGACTCCTAAACTTAACTCTGGATCTTGACGAGTATGACGAGCAAATAAAACGATATAGTCGACGAGATCGGAACTGACTTGGATACCCTCCCTTATCCTCATTACCCCTCGCCAGAGCTCTAATCGTCTTTGCTCTTCGACGAGGTCAATCGACTCATCTTGCCGACTCTCTGGTGAGCGCTTAGATTTTTGAAGCAGGACATCTCGCTCATCATTAGATTCCAAATAACCGAGACTAAGAGACAGAGCGAAGCGATCGAGCTGACTTTCAGGGAGCCTGAAAGTCCCCCCAAAGCGTTGAGGGTTCTGAGTCGCGATCACCCAAAAGGGGTCAGGGAGGGCGCGAGTCTCGCGGTCAGTGGTGACTTGTCGCTCTTCCATCGCTTCTAGTAAACTTGACTGAGCTTTAGGAGTAGCTCTGTTTAGCTCATCGGCGAGGAGCACATGGCTAAATATTGGTCCCGGCTGAAAGTTAAACTTACCTTCTCCTGGATGATAAACATTGACTCCAGTCAAGTCACTCGGCAATAAGTCAGCAGTGCACTGAACTCGTTGAAAGTTTCCTCCCAAAGCTGTAGACAGCGCACGAGCGAGCGTTGTCTTTCCAACGCCGGGTACATCTTCGATTAAGAGATGACCCTCAGTGATCGCTCCTAGTAACGCTAATTCAATTTTATCTCGCTTTCCTCTGACGTGTGTTTCGATCTCTGCGACCAACGTACTCAAAGCCTCTTGAAAGCGAGCGATCTCTTCTTCTGAGGTCAGTTTCGGCTCTATAGCGTCTATCATTGATTATCCTTAAGTGACCTCTTGTGTATCTCTATTTTATATTTGTAATTTCGTCTTAAAAGTACATTTTGTGACTTTGAGAGTGTTTCATGATTGCGTAGTCAGTCAAGTAAGATATTGATCTCTACACCAACCTAATAGCCCATTCGATAAAGGAATCGCCTTGAACACCCCTCGCGCCAAAGCCCTTGTCATTGTAGAGTCTCCGACTAAAGCTAAAACGATCCGTAAATTCCTAGGGGATCAATATATTGTTGAGGCATCTATGGGTCACGTCAGAGATCTACCCTCGTCAGCGACAGAGATCCCCACGAAATATAAAAAAGAGTCTTGGGCACGCATCGGTGTGAATGTTGATGACAACTTTCAGCCTCTCTACGTTATCCCCGCGGATAAAAAATCTCAGATTAAAGATTTGAAGGCTCAACTCAAAACAGTCGATGAGCTCTATATCGCTACTGATGAAGATCGAGAGGGTGAGTCAATCGGTTGGCATCTTATTGAGGTACTAAAACCTAAAGTACCCGTGAAGAGGATGGTGTTTCATGAGATCACTGAGAGGGCCATTATGGATGCGATCGCTCATCCTCGAGATCTCGACCAAAACCTCGTCCAAGCCCAAGAGACGAGAAGAGTACTCGATCGACTTGTTGGCTATATGGTCTCTCCTCAACTCTGGAAGAAAGTAGCTTCGAAGCTCTCAGCGGGTCGGGTACAGAGCGCAGCTGTAAAACTTCTCGTAGAACGAGAGCGAGAGCGAATGAGATTTCATAGCGGGGAGTGGTGGGATATTGCCGCTGATGTCAAGATGGCGTCTGATCTCAATCATCAAGAACGCGCTGAGCACGACTCTGATTCTCTAGGGGGACAAGGGAGAGTATTTAGCGCACAATTGATCGAGGTGAGCAACGTAGGGATCGCTCAAGGTTCTCACTTTGACTCGAAGACCGGGATGCTAGATTCGACTTATGGAGATCGAGTGACACTCCTCGACCAACAGAAGAGCGAAGCGTTGGTGAAGCTGCTTCTTGAAACTCCTACTCTCAAGGTCAATTCTGTTGAGCGACGAGAGAGTAAAAAGAGACCTTTACCACCCTTTATCACCTCAACTCTCCAACAAGCGGCGAACCGTCGGTTAGGGTGGGGGACTAGCGTAACCATGAGAGTTGCACAGCGACTCTATGAAAGTGGCTTTATCACCTACATGAGAACGGATGCACCCGCTTTAGCGCGAGAGGCTGTGGTGGGTATCAGAGCTGCGATTGAGCGTTCTTATGGGGCGAATCATTTACCGACCAAGCCCAATGTATATCGCGCCAAGGCTAAAAATGCCCAAGAGGCACATGAGGCGATCCGACCCGCGGGTACGGAGATGAAAACGGCGAGTCAGCTTGGGTTGAGTGGTCAGGAGGAGAAGCTCTATACTCTCATTTGGCGGAGAACTATGGCTTGTCAAATGAGCCATGCAGAGATCTCTTATACCACAGTAAAGTTGATCTCAGAGACTCAGCCTCAGCTCCTCTTTAGATCAGCGGGTCGAGAGGTGATCAAGCCTGGGTTTATGCTCGCTTATGAGATTAAGGATGAGGATGAAAAGCAGCTACCTGCCCTCACAGAGGGACAGTCTCTGAGTCTAAGCCATGCTCAGGCCCTAAAGCATTTGACAAAGTCACCTGCTCGATACACTGAGGCCTCTCTCGTCAAATCTCTTGAGCAAGAAGGGGTGGGGAGACCGAGTACATATGCGAGTATCATCGACACCATTCAAAAACGAGGTTATGTGCTCCAAAATGGGAGACAGCTCACGCCTACTTTCACCGGAGTGGCGGTGACTCAGCTCTTAGAGAGCGCTTTCAGCGACGTCGTTGACCCTGAATTTACAGCGTCTATGGAGCAATGGCTCGATGGTATCGCGAGCGGCGGAGGAGGGATTGAGTTCTTAAAGAGCTTCTACCAAAACCAACTGATAGAGGGTATTAGTCGCAGTGAACAGCTTGACCCGAGAGAGGTTTGCGCTGTACGAGGAGATCATTTCCCCGACCATGAGGTGAGAGTAGGGCGATTCGGACCATTTATTGAGTACCAGAATACAGAGGGAGAGCGAACGACGCTCTCTTTACCCAAGGATCTATGTCCTGATGAGGTGACAGATGCTTGGATCACCGAGCGAATCGCTCAAGCAGAGCAGGGTGAGGTCCCCATCGGTCTGCATCCAATGCTTGCTGAACCCATCTTTATTCGAGAGGGGCGTTTTGGAACTTATCTTCAACTCGGTGATGGCGACAAGCCCAAGCGATCAAGTCTCCCTAAAGGGCTGAGCGTAGAAGAGCTCACTATAGAGCGCGCAGCCTTTCTGCTTGATTTACCTAAATCGGTTGGTGTTCATCCTGAAACAGGAGAAGAGTTCTTCATCAATTTAGGTCGTTATGGCGCGTATGTTCAACATCAAAAAACATACGCTTCACTACCCAATGACCTCGCATTATTTACCGTTGATGCGGAGGAAGCTCTACGGCTCTTGAAAGAAAGAGAAGAGAGTGGAGGTCGTGGTGGACGACGAGGACAGTCGGTCTTGAAGGAGCTCGGTGAGCATCCCGATGGAGGTGAGATTAAGGTCTTTGAAGGCCGTTATGGGCCGTACATCAAGCATGGCAAGGTGAACGCTTCATTACCTAAGGGGACTGAGGTAGAGAGCCTCACACTTGAACAAGCGATTGAGCTGATCGCCAAGAAGGCCACAGCTAAAAAGCCAGCCAAGAAGGCAGCGACCAAGAAGGCAGCGACCAAGAAGGCAGCGACCAAGAAGGCAGCGACCAAGAAGGCAGCGACCAAGAAGACAGCGACCAAGAAGACAGCGACCAAGAAGGCAGCGACCAAGAAGGATACAGGAGAAGGGTAAAGGGCTGTTGAAATTAAATAAGGTAAATCGGGTATTTACCTGTTAATGTCGTCAGTAGGTTTTGTCGCATACACACTTTGAGTATTTAGACTTCATCTTGTTAGATTTACCCTCGATAAAGGTGAAGTGAGAGGAAAGTTATTGATGTCTGATCTCACTCATATAGATGAGCAGGGGGCGGCTCGAATGGTAGCGGTTGATCAAAAAGAGTCGACTCGTAGACGGGCGATCGCTAGAGGGAGGCTCTGTGTTTCTCCTACAACACTAAAGGTTATTCAAGAGGGTAGGGTGCCTAAGGGTGATGTGTTAGCGGTGGCGAGAGTCGCGGGCATTATGGCCGCCAAAGAGACATCTCGTCTCATTCCACTGTGTCATCCGATTACACTGACGGGGATCAGTATTAACTTCAAGCTAGAGCCTACACAAAAACTGATTAGCGTTGAAGCTTGTGTAGACGCCTTTGATCGTACCGGTGTAGAGATGGAGGCGCTGACTGCGGTCAGCGTTGCTACTCTAACCCTCTATGATATGCTCAAGGCGATTGATAACGAGATGGTGATTGAGCAGGTGCAGGTTACTCATAAAAGCGGTGGTAAGAGAGACTTTACTCTCGATCAGCCACGCACAGCGGCTTTGATCACTCGAGAAGATCGATCCTCGGTGTCAGAACAGGTGAGACTCGACTCTATCCAAGAAGCTCCCGAGAGCTCATCGATCACCGATGCCCCCTCAAGTTCGTCAGGTTTAGCCCACTCGATCAGGGTTGTTCCTAAATCACCGAGAGAGAGTATAAAAGATACAGGTCCCACCGACTCTAGACATGATGACGATCAAGTGATGACGAGCTGTGATCGACCGATCGTCAAGTTATTGACACCGATTGAACCAATTAGCGCGATGAATCAGACTTCTCCTAGTACCGCAGATCATAGCGACAGTGAGAATGAAGAGGTATCAGAGGGGTCGATGTGGGAAGAGTCTATGCTCGCCAATGTCAATGACCATGATCTTGAGCTCTATCAGTCGGTCTCAGATATCGCGAGACAGCAATCATTATTAGTACGAGAGGTCTCACTCTCTTATCCTCCGCTGACCTCGTTTATTATTAAGCGCCCTGTTGAGTGTGCGTATTTATTAGGATATCTCTCGCCTGCTTTTACGAAGCGCTCTAGGGCTTTTATTTTAGAGACTAACACTGATGAAGATGAAGCACAGATTCCACAGATTAAGGCTCTTTTATTTATTTATTCCGGGCTGACGGTGCCTACGGTGTGGACATATGGAAGTGAGGAGGATATCGAAGCGATCCTATTCGCTGTGCATGAGGATCTCCCCCGTCGCATATATTTAAATGTCGAAGATCATCATTATCATGTGGTCAGGGGCTATTATCGGACTCGAGGCAAACGTGAAATCTTACGAATGGGTCTCCAACGTAGTCGCTATACTCCGGTAGGAGATTCTCTAGGTGTGGTCAGCTTAGGACACCCAGACACGGGAGGGATTATGTCGCTTTTCCAACGATATTATGCCGATAATCTCTTTGAGCCTGCTCAGCTTGAATCTGGTCTATATTGTGGCATTAAAGACGACTCAGGTAAGCTCCTAAGCGTAGCGGGTATTCATCTGTTAAACCCTGATTATCGGGTCGCTGCGATCGGTAATATTGTCACTGACCCTGACTGCCGAGGGAGGGGGTATGCGACTAAATGCGTCCGTCATATCCTAGATCAGCTCTTTGAGTTCGTTGACTCAGTCGCGCTCAACGTAAACGAAGATAATGCGCCAGCGATTTATTGCTATCAGAAGTTTGGTTTTCAGACCACTGAGCGCATTATTGAGGCTCAAGCTCGTTTGAGATGATCATATTCACCTCGTAGATGCCGCTCTAATAGGGATCCATATCCCCCGTGTCGCAGAGAGCAATACATAAGCATATTGACCTGAAGTAGAGTTCATCGCTTCTATTTGGGGAGCAGTGGCGTCGAACCAAGTATAAGAGGTGAGTCCGGGCTCAAAAACCGGGGTAGGAGTGGCCTGAGTGAGCTGGGCCAACTTGAGCGCTGAGGCGCTAGGCCTCCAGAGTAAAACATGATCAAACCATCCTATCGAAGGAATCTCTAAGGCTTTAGGAGGTAGTGGCTTCGTGGAGGTGAGGGCTATATATGAACGCTCTCCTTGAGTGGCGAGGAGAGCGTGACTAAGAACGGTGAATTCTTTACAATCTCCAACTTTATTCTGTAAGAAGTCGACGATGGAGAGGGGTTTATAAGGACGATAGGGTCTTGGAGTATAGACGAAATAACGTTGAACCCATCGATGGAGCTCTTCAATAGACCTGGGAGTCAAGAAATAGCTAAATAGTGTGTCTTCTAGACGTTGGCTAACCGCTCTTGAATAGCTCTCGAGTGAGGGGGAGAAGCTGTTCCAGAGCCATTGGTGAAGCGTAGCCCAAGACGAGGTTGTCGTTAAGTAGATCTCTCCGCCTTCGCCAGTGATAGAAGAAGTTCTGAGCCACTCGCTTTGGTTCGCATAGCTAGAGGAGGTCTCACGAGAAGGAGAAGCGCCAAATCTAGAGAGGTGGGCTCCATTCGGTGTAACAAGGGTAAGGATATACCTTAATATAGGAGCGCTGAACCATAAGGGGTGATGGAGAGCCCAACCTCCTCTCTCAATGGTGGGGGCTTGACGCTCAAGCTCCAAATGAATGACTTGACCGACTCGGGGTGTGGGGAGCTCAGCAAGTGGTGTTAAGCGAGAGAGAGCTAAGCGTTTATATGTCGCTCCGCTCATACCCCACTCAGAAATAGAGGCCTGATGAGCGATCGCTGCTGACCAGTGGGCTAACGGAGGAGGAGTCCCATGAGTAGATAATACGCTACGATGAGAGGTATGTTGTGGAGAAGAGACATCGGGGGGAAGACGGAGGAGACTGACCGAGAGAGTCCACCTCCCCTGGCGGAAAGATCTATGCAGTGGTGTGAGATGGGATTGAGATTGAGATGCGACTTTAAGCGTAGGCTTAATCTCTTCATGAGCATCCAATATGAGCCACTCTCGATTGAGGAGTCTAGGTCTCCGTTGTGACGAAGCACGAGTGAGTAATAAAGAGCATTGAGCGATCTCATTATGAGATATGCCTACGCTCTCCCGCCTCGATGAATGATCCATATATTTATTATCGAGGAGGGGCTGGAGACAGCGAATCCATTGTCCATCAATGCGCACAGAGTTAGAAGCGCTCTCAGTAAGCTGATTGAGGTCGAGGTGTTGCCGGTTGAGCAATGCGATGTCAGTGATTGGAGTGTTGCTTGGTGATGTTGAACCACAGCCCGATATAGGATTTATCAGGAAGAGGAGGGGGCTGAGGATGAATAAGACCCTTGAGCTCTTTATATGGTGAGCGGTAGGGAGTTTTGATGAGAGTATCAATGGTCTAACCGACGAGAGAGGCTCTGTTCTGCACGACTAACGGAGATCTTACGCCTTATGATTAATACACAGAATAGGAGGAGAGCCGATGGTAAAGAGAGCGGCGGATGATGATCTTGAAGGCATCCTCCTCCTTCTTGTGGAGAGTGGTCTGACTCTCGTTGCTGAGAAGTGCTCTCCTCATTTATGTCTCGTTCATTATAGGGGTCTTGGGTGTCATCAATAGGAGGTGTGATTAAAGCGTCTCTACCGCTTGGATCACAGCCGGCGCTGAGACAACGATTCTGGCAGGCGAGTAGACTTGCGCTTTGTGGAGAGCATCCCCAGTCTCCTGCAGCGGCTTCGCTATACTCGGTCATGACCGTTCGCCACTCTAAAGTCTGAGAGTCGACGAGCATTGGAGGGATATCAGTATACCCCATGATCCAGTCAGTAGGAGATGAGCGACCACACCCCCAAAGTCGACTCGTGATGAGTGGATCAGGCCTGAGACAAGCGACAAACTGATCACTATAATGATTCCAACCTCTGCTCCAAGCGAGGGTCTCATTACCCCTCTCAGCGTCTTCGAGTCGATAATGGAAGAGACCTTCAAAAGGAGTACTGATCCAGAGGTCAGACTCAGTCACTAAGAGCTCTTCATAGCTGTCTTCTGCTTGATGAATGGTTCTCCAAGTTTGACCTCGATCGAGCGAGATCACTAATGAGGCGACCGGAAAGCGGTTGATCGCCACAAATAAAGTGAGCTGCTCTCCTATGTAAGAGACGTTGAGGAGTCGAGCCTCATAAGAGGAGGCTTCTAAGCTATATCCCCTAGTATCGAGGCTCTCAAAACTTTGGCCCCCATCACGACTGACGCTCAAGCCTTGGGCATGATTGATCCATAATTCTGAGGGGAGGCGTGGATTTCTAATGAGTGAATAGATTGAACCTTCGATGGTCAATGGAGACCTCTCCCAGCTTAAACCTCTATCTACACTCGTCCATATTCCATTATCTTGCCCGATGGAGTCAGTATAGATCGCCTGTCGACGGTCATCGTCAGGATTGATTGATAATGAGCCTAAGGCGAAGTCATTCATCGGTGATTCGATCCGTTGAAAGCTACATCCCGCATCCTCACTACGATAGAGGCCGCTCTTGGCGATGGCGATAAAGGTAGTAGGGTCTAAGATAGTGAGGTCATCAACGCCTAGGGTGGGGTCAACGGCGTCATCACACAGCCATGACCATGCCTTCGAGTCGCTCAGCGCTGTAGAGTCTCCCCTAAAGATGCCTAAAGTATCGATGACCCAAAGCGGATCAGCGTCTTGAGAGGGGGGGATTACTTTAAGAACTCGAGGCGTCCCACCATGAGCCCATAATCGCTCTGCTGAGCTGAGTGAAGTGACGATATAGAGGTAGAGTGACAGTCGCCATAGGAAATGTCTCTTAATGAACATTAACGATTCCCCTCTATTGTTGGAGTCGCCGACGAAGGATACACAAAGGGTGACGTAGAGCGCTTAGACTTAGATCTTGAGTGAGCAGATCTCTTAGGTGTAGTGCTCTTCTTCTTTATTTGAGTCTTAGTCTGAGTCTGAGTCTGAGTCTGAGTCCGAGTCTGAGTCTGAGTCTGAGTCTGAGTCTGAGTCTGAGTAGACCCCGTCTTCTTGCTCTCGTTGGGGAGGGATGGCACTGGAGGGAGGGGAGAGTGATGTGGTTTAGAGTGGTTCATCCCCGCGCCTTTGGT
Source organism: uncultured bacterium (assembly GCA_943788935.1). Lineage (GTDB taxonomy): Bacteria > Myxococcota_A > Bradymonadia > UBA7976 > VGTA01 > CAKZRU01. The sequence continues at coordinate 23,496 of CALSSE010000012.1, forward strand.
ATTGCCTTTATCAATGAGCAGATCGCTCTCTGGCGGGTCTCTCTGTCCGAGTCGAATGACTTTAGGAGAGTTCTCTGAGTCATCTATACCGACAAAATATTTGAAGATGAATAGGAGGAGTACGCCAGTAAGAAAAGCGCTGATCATTAAGGGGTATGACCTCGGTAATGTTGTAGATAAAGCATTGGTCGGGGTGTCGCCAAGATCGATATTATGTTCAGCTTGAGGAGGAGAATGGTCAAGGGGTGAGGGCTGGGGAATCTCATACTCATAGCTCTCGGTCGGTGGATGAGAGAGAGCTTCTAGTAAATCAGTTCGAGCGTGATCAGCGTCTTGGTATCGCTCGGAAACCTCAGAAGCTAGTAGCTTTAAACAAATCCTCTCTAGAGACCGAGAGACGACGCCGCTAAGCCCTGAAGCGCGCTCCTCAAGCATTCTACAGATAATCACAGCAGGCGGTGCTACTTCTCCTGGGAAGCGCTCGAAAGGACGTCGTCCAATGAGTAAGCGATAGAGCAGTACTCCCACAGAGTAAAGGTCGCTACGTGGATCATGATTTGAGCCTCGATAGCGCTCAGGCGCAATATAGTGATGAGTCCCGATGATACACCCTTCTCTCGTCGTTTGCGCTTGGTCTTCGAGTCTCTCTACCGCTCTAGCGATCCCGAAGTCACAGAGTTTTACCCGCTGTGAATCTCTATCATAAAGGATGTTCGCTTCTTTAATATCTCTATGTACGACGCCGATTTCATGGGCAGCGCTTAATGCATCGAGTACCTGACATATGACGAGAACAGCGTGCTCCACTGTGGGCAATACGCCTTCTAGGAGGTAGTCTTTCAGTGAACCATCTCCAAAACGCTCCATCACTAGAAACGGGAGAGAGAAGTCTGAGTCATTAAAAGCATAAACTTGGATGATATGAGGATGTTGTAACTTAGCGATGAGCCGACCTTCATCCTTGAATCTCTTTGCAGCCTGTCCCTCCATCCCTTGAGTCAGAAACTTGATCGCGACCGCTCGATCAAGACTCAAGTCAATACCACCATAGACAGCACCATAGCCCCCGCTGCCTAAAACCTGACCCACTTGGTATCGGCCTGGCAATTCAAGACCAGAATAAACAGTATTCAAGGGACTATATGGTCTTGGTGAATCGACGAGGGTGTGTTCCTCCGCATTAGAGAGTGGAGAACTCAGTTCGGGGGGAATGGGCTCTCTGTTTAGAGCTGACACTCCCACTCGATTAGTGATCGATTCAGACACGACTTACTCTACTCAAATATAAAATTAAAATATTTTAGCGTAAATACTTGGTTGTGTATAGCGGTAAACCATGGCTCTTTAGATCACCTAGTCTCTGAGAAGTTCCGAAAAATCACTGAGTTCGATGGAGACAGTTCTCCCATCAGAGGACTCGAAGTGAAGGGGAGCTCCCTTCACGATCTCTAGGGGAACGATCAGCCCTAGCCACCTAGGGGGTGAGTCAACCTCAAATAAGTAAGGGGGAGCGGTGGATCGTATTTCATGATTCTCTTGATTACCCGAATACTCATCAGTACTAGAGGCCCAGACGGTGACAGATTTAGCCTCTCCCCGAGGATAATAGTACACTCTCGAGAGTGACAATTGGGTCTGACTTCTATTGTGTAGCTTCACTCGCAGAAACGCGCGCTGTTGGGCGCGAATGACTCTCTCTATGGTAAGATATATAAAGTGTTGTTGAGCACGAACAGGAGTGTGATCACTGACTTTGAAGTCCTCAGCGCTGAGCAGACGAGTAAACGCTTGATCTACTGTTTTTTTACGCCAACTCCTCACTCTGTTTTGAAGGTGTGGCGCCTCCTCCTTTGATGAGGAGGGATTGGAGAGTTGGTGGGGGATATCACCGTGGCTCAGATACTTATTTAAGAGGTCTATTGAAGCGGACTCTATTCGCTGCTGTGATCGTTGAGCCTGTACTCTGATCAGCTCAATCGGAGTCAGAGGTTCTCTGAGCTCAGGTATCGGTAAGACATCTAAGGCGCAGATAAAGGTTTGACCACTAGTGAGCTCTACTGTGAGACTCACGCTAGAGACTCCTCGGGCCTTCAATGCCGTTGGATCAAGCCTCTGAGGGTTAACCACGACCATGCGACCGCTGATGAAGACCTCTAAGAGATGGTCTCTACTAGGAATCGCGACTCTGATCTCTTCGGGGAGCTGTATAATGAGGCGACGACCCTGATAGAGGGCCACCGGCTGGGGACAAGATCCTCCCTTTTGATCGATCATTAACTCAAGTTGCCGTGGCGGGATAGCGAGCGCCTGTTGATGAGGTAATATGGCGCAGATGAAGCCCCAAACGATGAGTAGAGAGGTAAAGTTAATGGATTTATGGGACAGTAATGTTTTTGGCACAACGGAAGCCGATGTCATCACTACTCTCTACAAATTGATCAAGATATTCACCATCGGTGAGCCTCAAACTCCACAGAGGCTGTCGCCAACTGCCACCGGTGACCCACCCCCTTCGCCGTCGATCTCTGCTCACCCACTCTCGAACATTACCGGCGAGATGGGCGACTCCAAACGCGCTTAGGCCTAGCTTTGAGTTGTGACGCACAGGGTGAACACCACGAAAACCATCGATCTCTCGACGACGTCTCCCGCGGCGAGGTGTACTCAATTTACTCTTATAGTTTGCTCGATATGATCCCGACTCTAGTACAGGCTGATTACCCCAAGGGTAGAGCGAAGCGCTCTCACCTCTTGCCGCGAAGAGCCATTGCTCATGACTGGGAAGCGACTTTTGGTAAAACCTGCAATAATCCATCGCTTGAATCATAGAGATCTGAACGACGGGTAGAGATAACTCTTTATCTTCAAAGTGCACACGTTGATTACAGACTCCACCGGCACGGCAATACTGCTGATAGTCTCTGCGAGATACCTCGAAGATATCAAGAAAGAATGGCCCCACTCTCACAGTGCTAGGCGATCGTTTAGGGCGCTTGATGAGTCGCTTACACCTCTCTCGTGAGCGACGGTCACGCCCTGCATAATCAGGCTCAAAAATACAGTGAGTGACGACCCGATTATAAGCGGCATCATCTAAACCATCTATGAGTATGCCTCCAGGGATGTAAACCATGTCTTGAGGAGCTTCAGGGGGGGGAACCTCTCTCTGCTCATCTCTATCAGCTTTCGTCTCGCTATCCTCAAGGGGGTTGGCGTTCAGATCGGAGTGGGCTGGTCTTAAATGTGATGATGGCTCAACAGTTGGGGTAGAGTTGACGTCTGCGCCCTCTTTGTTGCTCTCTTCCCCATTGATCGTCACAGAGGCTGTGGCTAGATTTGGGCTAGCTTTAGGCTGTTGTGTTTGCGCATCATGACTTTTTAATGACCAGATAAAGACTAAGGCTGCGGTGAGGTATAAGAAGGCGAAAAAGTTTTTATGTGAAAACGCTACTTTTGGCTCATTCGTTTGGTGAGGGTTGAAAAATTCAGCGCCATCATATTCTCGCAAATGTTCAGTGAAGGCCGTCTTGGTCTTTCCGGGTACTAATGGATTAAAGATAGAGGGATTAAAGAGACTATCTCGAGGTCCTTCTCCTACACCGGAGTCGCTCATCGGCATGTAAATCCGTGTGGCTCCCGGCTCTCCGTCTTGAGGATCAGCAACGGGGATATCAATATGAGAGGGGAGAGGCTCCATGCCTAACTCCGAATATTGACTCTGAACCTCTGTATGAAGTGAGGGAGAAGCTAGCGGCTTGGCAGGTGAAGTGATCTCACGTTGATCAGGTCTAACCATCACAGGGGGCAGCTCTGCCCATGAAAGAACTCTTAGAGGACTAGATACATCTGAATTCTCTGAAGCGCGTGAGATAGATCCGGCTTGGGAGGGGGCTCCAGTCGACAAATCATTCGAGTCTATATAAATGGGCTGTTCAGGGTTGACGCTTTGCCAACGTACATCTAGTTGTTGAAGCGCCATGCCGAGGGTGCTCGAAGATGAAGACTCAGAGACAGAGGAGCCACTCACTGGTTGATATAGTTGGGTGTGAGCTGCTTTATGAAAGTAATGAGCGTGGTCGTTGAGGAAGTTCTGAGCATGAGAGAGCCTCATACCGCTGAGACGCTCGAGTTGTTGTTGGAAGAGGTGAGCTTCGGTGAACATTTGCTCTATTTTAGCGACTTGCTGATCGACGAGTAGTTTATCTTCTTGATGTTGATTTAGCCATAGTTGAGTCGCTTTATAAGTCTGCTCTAATTCTTCGAGGAGACTCTGTCGTTTAAGGTACAGATGATCAAAGACTTCTCTCTCCTCGAGACTCTCTGACAGTCGCCCATAAAAAGAGACGAGGCTTTGATCTAAGAAGGGGGTCAGCTCTTCAATCACTTCTTGGCAGTCTACAGGAGGATCATCAAAGAGCATAAGCCGAGTAGCGCTCAAATTAGGCTGAGGGCGCTTGGATTCATCGTGGTACCACCGCCCCCAAGCCTCTAAGCATTGAGTCTGAAAGGGGGTTAACTTCTGCTCCATTTGAGTGTTATGATTACGATGAGTCGGAGGGAATTGGCCCACGATAGCGAGATAAAAGAAGTTTTTTAACCTCTTCAGCTCATCAACTTTACGAAGCGTGAAGGTCGTCTCGATAGGCGGAGGGGTCCAGCCACGGAGCTGTAGCCACCCATCGCCGATCAGCTTCATATGATCTAGGGTGAGGTTACAGTGATTAAGTTCATGATCATGAAGTTTTTTGAGCGCAGTCGCTAGCTGGTAGAAGGTGCTGATGATGTCGAGTCGGGTGATCGACTCTCGTTCATTTTGGAGAGGATGAGAGAGTGAAACCCCCTCTTGAAGACGGAGCGCAACAAAGGTCGTCTCATTATGGATAATGGTCTGTATCTCTGGGATGGATGGGTGAGAGACACGTTCCAATGAGTGAGCCCAAGAAAGCAGTGAGGTCACCGACTCGCTACTCTGTTCAGCGACTAAGACCTCTAACAAGTCACCATTTTGGTGTTTGGCGAGAAAATGTCCGGCTCCCCATCTTGGGGTGATATTTTGGATAATATTTAAGTCGGTGAGCTTCATCTCAAATTCAGACAAATAACGGGAGGCTTATTGAGCAACGGATAGAGTGATCGATATTAAAGAGATTTTTGAGTCTTCACTAGCATATCAAAAAGTAGTTACAAGAGGAGCGATGGATGAAATGTGAATACACATTATTATGATTCGATATACAGTTTGTGCTAGAAAACACTAACTACTTTGAGATGAACAGGGATCAAACTGCAAGGAGTTTAGTTCTTTTCCTCTACTTCAAGAGACTTTAAGTACCTAAGGAGAATGTGTGATGATGTTAAACGAAGTACAACGGTATCTCTCACAGTTTGTAACCCTCACGCTCTTTGTCTCAGCGATCGGTGTGTTGCTCGCCACTTCAGAGTCTGACATTCCTTCTGCTGACTCTCTGAGCATTGAACACTCTATAGCTAAGGAAGCTCAGAGCGTTGAATTCTTAGTGACCTTTTCTAAGGGTCCATTTGAATATGACGATTTCCCTTTATTTCTTGAGATCAATATCTCTCACGATGAGCTCAATGAAGACTTCAACTTTGATGGTCAATCATGGACTTTGGTCACCTCTACTGGAGACGGAGAGACACCCAAGCGGCGAGTCCTCTTCCGTAGAGGAACAGATGGCATCTTGCACGCCGATCGAGGAAAGTTCACTTTACAAGGGACTACTAGCTTATATCAATGTGCGACTGGGGTCACAGAGCAAACAGAAGATACGTGTATCCCTTGTGAGTTGGATACTGATCAGTGTTCATTCGTAGTGGAATTAGTTCGAGAAGGAGCGCCGTATCCGGCAGAAGTTGTGCAGATGAAGGCTTCTCAATGGTTGTCTAATGACACCTCTCCGATTCAGCTAGAGCTTGTCGCTCGATAATGATCACCACACCACAGCAGGTGAATGACAAGGAGAGATAGATCATGAGCGAGAGCTCAGCCTCCGACACTCAATATGTTGATGACGATCATCGTCGAGAGATCGCGGTACATGTTCGATCTCTATCAAAGACCTTCTACTCTGGTTTTTTTGCTCCGATCCCTTATTTGAAAAAGAGACCTTTCGGTCGCTTACATCGTGTAGTTACTGCGGTGCAAGATATCAGCTTTGAAATTAAGCGGGGGGAGATCTTTGCTCTCTTAGGAGCGAATGGTGCCGGTAAGAGCACCACAATGAAGATATTGATGGGGCTCATTCGACCCTCATCCGGGTCAGCAGACATCTTCGAGAAAGATAGCCGCTCAGCGAGCGCTCGTCGTGGTGTAGGTTACCTTCCTGAGAACCCAAGCTTTTATGATGAGCTTACTCCTAAGGAGCTGTTGAGATTGTTCTGTGCCCTTCATGGCGTTAACGCTCGACAAGAGAAGAGGCATATTGATCATTTGATTGAGCGCGTGGGAATGTCTTATGCGGCAGATCGACCTCTACGTAAGCTCTCTAAAGGCATGCATCAGCGAATCGGCGTCGCGCAAGCGTTGATCGGCTCTCCCGAGCTGATTGTACTCGATGAACCCTTTAGTGGTCTTGACCCGATCGGTCGTCGGGAGATTCGCCAGGTCTTACTCGAAGAGAGAGAGAGAGGGGCGACTCTGTTGTTTACTTCTCATATCCTTCCTGATGTCGAAGCGCTCTGTGACCGCTTCTTGATACTAGAACAGGGAGAGGTGAGACATCAGGGAGCGATAGAAGAGTTGTCCTTAAATACAGCAGATATCGAGTTAACCATCATTGGTGAATCAAGCGCCTTGACAGAAGCATTAGAAGAGATCGGTTGCATTCGTTCGTCCGGAAATGGTTTGGGAAAAGATACCCTAAGCTCCTATATCGTCCCTCATGAGAGGAGTGAAGAGACGCTCTCTCGAGTCTTCCTGCATAGAGGGCAAGTGTATTCACTCAACCGTCTTAAACCACAGCTTGAGTCAATGTTTATTAATCCAATCAGCGCCCAAATAACCCAAACAGGAGGAGAGCAGACGAGAGAGGAACTCGATCAATGATCAGAGCAATCTTCGCGGTCGCTTCAGCGACTTTCAAATCTACCGCTCGTAGCAAGCTAAGCGTGGCCTTAATCTTATTTAGTATCGGTCTCTTCGCCGCGATCTCTCTTATGACGGCTAGCTCATTAAATGAGGGTGAGCGACTTCTAAAAGATTTAGGGCTCTTTCTTGGATCGACGATCGCTTCCCTCTCCACCCTCGCTCTATGCGCTCAGACACTCTACCGTGATCTTGAGCGGAAAAGTCTCTTTACGTTAGCGACCAAACCGATCTCACGCTCAGTAATCATATGGGGTAAATTCATAGGAATCTGTCTTACGTCCGCCGCCTTAGTCTCTTTGTTTTGCTTCGCGTGGTTTATTCTCGCGTGGCGACTCTCGGTACCTTGGGAGTTGATCATGTTGAAAGCGTGGACTTTGGTGTGGTTAGAGTCGGTGTTGATCGGGAGCGTAGCGATGATGTTTGGGAGCTTCTCTTCTCCTCTGATTAGCTCAATCTTAGCCTTTGGTGTCATGTTGATCGGACGGTTCTCAGAGGATATCATTCGTCTACAAGAGCGATCGATCAAAATCGGAGAGCCTAATATGATCTTAGACTTGGCGCGAGAGGCCCTTATCTTAGTACCTCCCCTCCCTCTGTTTAATGTCACTGAGCAGGTGGTCTATCGCTCTCCTATCCCCCCCTCATACCTCTTGAACGCTGCCTTGACGACGACCTCTTACAGCGCGATCTGTATAGTGTTTGCGAGTGTACTCTTTGCGCGTCGTGACCTCACTTGAGCGCTTCTAGGCTTAGGGGGTATCCTCTAGCGGTGGTCTCAGCGGTGATTGTGATGATCACCGTACTTTGGTGTACCTCTTATAGACGTGCTCAAGGTCATTGGAGAGAGGCACAGCGCTTAGAGAGTAGTGGTCGATTCGATCGCGCAGCTCAACATTATCAATGGGCCGCAAGATCTTATTATCCTATGAGCGGTATCGGGGAGAGGTCTCTATATCAGCTGTGGCGATTGAGCGAATATCATCAAGCTGAAGGTCAGCAGATTAAGGCTCTTTATTGCCTAGATCTACTCCGGGGTGCGGTTTGGTCAACTCGATGGTTACGGACTCCTTATCTGGAATGGAGAGATCGAACAGATCAAATGATCGCTCAACTTCGGGTTCAGTCTATCGAGGGAGTAGAAGAGAATAAAAGCGCGATATCCACTCAGCTGATGGCGCTCTCGGATGACCCTAGACCAAGCCCTGAGCGCTCGCTTGCTCTCCTCTTAAGCGTACTCGCTGTGTGCGTAAGTGTAGCGTCGCTATTCTTAAGAGGCCTGACCACCGATTTACGACCTACCCCCTACACTCGTCGCTGTATGTTAGCTCTCTCGTTCTCTAGCTTGAGCTTCTTTATTACTTTGGGCCTATAAAGATTAACGCTCAAAGAGACAGCGGAAACCAACTTCGGGTAAGGCTCGATCACGCCTCATAAGCATTCTAAACCCTCGATAAGTGATCGTGCTAAAGGCGGTCGCTGATTGATAGGATCCACCTCTGAGGGGAATCTGTTGGCGCTCATTGGCTTGAGTGGGAGGAGTCGGGTCTTGAGGTGTCGTCACGGCATACCATAGAGGGTCATAATAGCCGTCAACGAGCTCATGAGCATTACCGATGAGGTCATGCACCCCGGAAATATTTTGATCACCATTGGTTTTAACTGGCTTGAGATCACCATGGCACCCTCGAATATTGGCATCTTGACATTCGGGGAGTGTGTCACCTCTTAGATAGCTGCGATCTGTGAGCGGGCTATCCCCCCGAGCAGCGCGCTCCCATTCCGCTTCAGTGGGGAGGCGACCTCCTAGCCACCGACAATAAATGGTCGCTTGTGTCTGAGTTACCCAAGTAACAGGTAAACGGTCAAATTGAGTATCGTCAAAGCGTAAACTGCTCTCGATATTGGGGACTCTGAGAGGAGGCGTACAACGACCTAACCGAACACATCGTCTATATTGAGCGATCGTGACCTCATGTTCTTCAATGGTGAAGGGGCTGAGGTTAATTTGACGTTGAGGGACCTCATCACAATTCTCATCTACGGTAGGGTCTTGAGCGCAAGCTGAGGGATCAGCGAGGGTGCTCCCCAAGAGTGAGGGGCCTCCATCAAATGAGATCACCACTGAACGCAAATCCGAATCACAGCCCTCATCAGGATATTGGTCACAATCATTATCGATGTCATCGCAGCGCTCTTCTGCTTGGGGATAGACGGTAGGGTCTTGATCATTACAATCACCATCAGCCGTCCTTACGCCATCACCATCCGCGTCATCTAGTGTCTCGCAAGCATCCCCAATGCCATCTTGATCAGCGTCGTTTTGGTTGGGGTTAGCGGTCGCAGGGCAATTGTCACATCGGTCACCGACCTGATCAAGATCAGAGTCAAGGTGTCTTGGGTCATAATCTCTTGGGCAGTTGTCAATACGATCAGGAATACCATCTTGATCAGAGTCTAAGTCTTCACAGTCTAAATCTTGGCCATCACAGTCTTGATCAATCCCATCTCCACACTGATCCATAGCGCCAGGATACCGTCTTGGATCACCCTCAGCGCAGTCTCCGGTTCGAACCGAGTACCCGTCACCATCATCATCAACCTCTAGACAGCTGAGATCGCGTCCATCACAGTCTTGATCAATCCCGTCGTCACAGACATCAAAACGACCTGGAGCGACCGCTGGATTCTCATCATCACAGTCACCCTCCCTTACAGAGACCCCATCACCATCTCCATCTACTGCATCGCAAGAGAGATCTTCACCACTGCAGTCTTGGTCTATGCCATCATCACAAATCTCGGGACGACCAGGATTGACGTCATACCTTTGGTCGTCACAATCTCCCTCATCAATACTGTAATTATCTCCATCAGCATCATCGTCAGGAGAGCGGGTTAATGTCCCAGCTATAGGGCCATTTGGAGACTCAGCATCATCCTCTTCAAGGCCCTGTTTGACGACACAACCCGTGGCGAACAGAGAGAGTAGAAGAGAGAACACGAGAGAGAACACGAGAGAGAGCATGAGAGGGGGTATGGGTGACCGGCTGTTGATGATAATCGATGAGTGAGTACGACAATAAACTGTATTTATTTCCATAAATAAACAGAGACCGCATCGAAGAGTTGATTGTTTTGAACAGGCTTGTTGAGCACCGCGTCCGCTCCGGCTTCAACAGCGTCCATAGAGTGTATGGGATCTTTGCATAAAGCGATGATTCTACACTTTTTGGGGCAGACCTCTCGCAGTGATTTCAGCAATGGGATCCCTTCGCTCTCACGGGCGCCATCTCTGGCTTTTAAGTCGACGAGGAGCAGATCGGCTCCCCACTCCATATCTTCTAATAGGTCTTTCTCAGTGGTAGAGATACTCACAGAGAGCATATCCGATGTGGAAATGCCATTCGAGAGGCGCTGTTTCGCTCGACGCTCAGACCCTGAATCGAGTCCTTTTTTATAGAGCTCCCCTGCGAATTCATTAGGGTCTAATATGAGAATACGAAAGATCTTCGCGGGACTAGGAGCAATTTGAGAGAGCTGAGCATCACGACTCGCTGAATAGGTAAATTCATCATCAGACGAACTTTTATCGACTGCTTTATCATCTCTCTCTTTGGCGTTGGGTGCTCTCACAAAATCATAAGAGCTCTTCAGCTCTCCTGAGCTCTCTCCCTGACTCTTTAACTTGATTGATGGAGGCCTCTGAGTGACAGAGCGATGTGAGTTTGACTTGTCCGATACGCTGATCGCGAAGGGGTCATGAGGAACCGCTGAATCTAAATCTACAGGTGCGGTATCTCTGAGGAAATCGAAAGGGTCATCGGAGATGGATATAGGGCTGTCTCGCCATTCTATAACCTCTTCATAATCTACACCCTGCAGGGAACCGTCCTTTGTTGAGCGCCGATCGCTATTGTTTGGTGTAGATGATTGAGCTGGTGAGAGAGACTCATCATGAGGTTTCTGATGTGTATCATCAAACACCTGTGTGGTCTTCGTTTCATAAGGCAGCCGACTGACAGCTGAGGATTGCTGGTTATTTGGAAGCTCTTGATTAGAGTGAGGTGCTATAGAGATCGGGGTGACTTGGGTCTCCTCGATATTAAGGTCCTCTACAGAAGTATGGAGAGAGGTCGTCGTGAGAGGTTTAACAAGCTCTGTCGCACTGATCGTCTCCTTGACACTCATAAGAGCTTTGTGAAGATCTGTCGCTTTGTTATAACGCTTATGCTTATCTTTAGCCGTCATTCCCTTAAGGAGGGAAGTGAGCGCTTTGTGGGCCTCTGATCCAATGAGAGGGAGCTTCAGGGGAGGGAGTGGTGATTGCATGTGCATTCGCATCGTATCAAAATAGCTCTCTGCCTTAAAAGGAGGAGCTCCGCTCAGCATATGGAAGAGGACGATGCCTAGACTATAGATATCAGAGCGATGATCGACCTCTTTAATGTTGACGATCTGCTCAGGTGACATGTAGGTGGGCGTACCCATCATTTGGCCAGTGACGGTTTGTCCGTCAAAACCAATACTTTTAGCGATCCCAAAGTCTAGGAGTTTTACAAAAGGCTCAGCACCATTCCCTTGATCACACAAAAATATATTTCCGGGTTTTATATCTCGATGAACGACTTCTTTGTCATGAGCTTCGGAGAGCGCGAGACTCACTTGAGCCACTACCGAGAGAGACTCCCCTACGCTGAGCGCTTTGGTATGTAAGCGTTCATGTAAGGACTGTCCAATTAAGAGCTCGGTGACAAAGAAGCAATGCCCTTGTTCATCTCGCCCAAAGTCATGAACTGTAAGCGAATTAGGGTGGCTGAGCTTGGAGGTCAGCTTCGCCTCAAGAAGAAAGCGCTGCACTAGCTCTTCATCCTCATGCAACGAAGCCTTGAGGACTTTAATCGCGACCTCTCGATCAAGGAGGGTGTCATGTGCCGCGAATACAGTGCTGAAACCACCGCTACCGAGCTTGCTTTGAAGCTCATATCGGTCCTTGAGGAGGGAGACAGTCATGAGCCTTACTTATACTCTGCTCTTAGCAGTTTAGCGATTGTATCTAGTTGCATGTTGGAGGTGCCCTCATAGATCTTTCCGATTTTAGCGTCACGGTAGAATTTCTCGAGAGGGTATTCCTTAGTGAAACCTACACCACCGATAAACTCAAGACACATAGAGGCCGTTCTCTCAGCTACATTTGAAGAATAGAGTTTAGCCATTGCTGCTTCTTTGAGGAATGGTCTTCCGGCATCTTTAAGTCGAGCAGCGTTGTAGACCATTAAGCGAGCGGCTTCTATTTCGGTAGCGACCTCAGCATATTGAAATGCTAGCCCTTGAAATTCGGCGATCGGTTTGCCGAACTGCTTACGCTCAAGCATATACTTCATCGCATAGTCAAAGGCGCCTTGGGCGAGACCTACCATTTGAGCGCCGATACCTATTCGACCTTCATTAAGGGTCTCGATCGCTATTTTATAGCCTTTACCAACTTCTCCAAGTACATCATCGTCGGCCACAAAGCAGTCTTCGAAGATAAGCTCAGTTGTACTAGATGCTCTGATCCCTAACTTATCTTCTTTCTTTCCGATGGTGAAGCCGGGCGCACCTCGGTTAACAATGAAGGAAGTGATTCCTCGATAACCACGCTCAAAATCTGTATTGGCCATGACAATAAACAAAGAGCTCTCTCCACCATTGGTGATCCACAGCTTTGTTCCGTTGAGGAGCCACCCGCCTTCCACTCTATCTGCTCGACATTTAAGGGCAAAAGCGTCAGAGCCAGAGCTTGGTTCACTGAGTGCATAAGAGCCAACCCACTCGCTAGTCATCTTGGGGAGAATGCGAGATTTCTGCTCTTCGTTACACCATCGGATAAGAGCGTTGTTTACCAAAGTGTTTTGTACATCGACAACGACCGCGACGCTTGGGTCCACTCTCGCTAAAGATTCAACAGCGAGAGTAGCGAGCATAAAGCTACCCTCAACACCATGATATTGCTCGGGGATCTCGACCCCCATCAAGCCCATCTCAAAGAGCTTGGGGATGATACTTGAATCGAGTTTACTCTCTTCATCCATACGAGCGACATGGGGGGCCACTTCTCTCTGCGCGAACTTATAGATTTCGTCAGCGAAGGCTCTCTCCTCTGCGCTGAGCAGGGTCAAGGGTGCATGCTTAAGCTCTGCCATGAAAACTCCTCATGATACTATTTTGATAAATATGATTATATTTGAGACTAGCTAACTCGCTTGAATAAGCATCTTAGATTTGCCATAGCTGAACACTGACTACAAGGAACATGTATGAGAGAGGATGACTTGATGGGAAAAATAAGCGAATTTAACCTACGGTTTTTATTCTTCACTCTCTTCGTTTGGATGATGGGATGCTCAAGCGCCCCACAAGCCTCTGAGTTACCCTCTTGGGTCTTGAAGACTCCTCGAGGTTGCGGTATGGGCAGTGTGCGTCTCAGCGGATCAATCTCTCTGGCCAAAACCGGAGCGATCGCTAGAGGACGAGACTCACTGGCAAGAGAGCTACAGACTGAAGTGGAGAGCGTGATACGAGCATACCGTCGAGAAGGGGGTAAAGAAGCAAATGATCTCACTGAAGAGATGATGGTCGACAGCAGTCGTCAATCTAGTCACGCTCTCCTTCAAGGGACACGTGAGCGGGAGATGTTTATCTCTCAGAGTCAACCACAGACGATTTATACTCTTGTATGCTTTGAGCCTTCTCGCCGCCCGAGCCTGGTAAAGAGCTTATCACTCATACCAAAGCGTCATAGAGCGAAAATTAGGGAGAGAGCTAAGGTCGCCTTTGATGAGCTAGAGTCTCTGATGAAGAGCTATGATGAATGAGCGAGGGTTCAACTCTCTCATCGATTGATTGACTCAAATAACATTAAAGAGACTCAAATAACATTAAAGAGACAACTCTAGTTCTGATCGAATCGATGCGAGCTGACTAGGCCTCAAATCTAGGAACCGAAGACAGAGAGATGCATGTTGAGGATCACTCGTCTTCTTCTTTCTGACCAAGGCCTTACATTCTATGTTCATGCCAGTCCTCTCAAGCTCGAAGGATAACCTTACTTCTTCCCCTGCGAGCAGTGATTCTTTGGCTGAGACTAATAATTCTCGCTCATCGAGTATGATCGCTTGACCTGCAAAGGATTGATGAGGGGTCTTAATAGAGATCACGGAGAGGCTGATGGCCTCATTTGGTTTTAGGTTCTCTGTGACAAGACTATTCTTCTCTTGTTGTTGGGCTCTATAGAGATCTATATCAAAGATCGCGGTACCTGCTTCGCCTGCACTCTCAGGGAACACTGATGTGAAATCATTAGCGGCAAGCTCAGAGCGATCATCCTCTGAGTTCAGGTCACTCTTCTTTGATGGATTAGAGTCTAGAGCAGTGGGAGGAGGAGTAGTGTCAAGGTCGGCGAGGTCAAAGGGGAAGTCTTGACTAGAGTCATAGAAGGCATTGGACTCTGATGATGAGAGTAGTGATGATGAGAGTGGCGATGATGAGAGTAGTGTTGATGAGAGTAGTGTTGATGAAGTTGGTGTTGATGAAGTTGGTGTTGATGAGGATGGTGTTGATGAGGGTGACGCTGATGAGAATGGTGTAGGAGAGGTCAAGAAAGCGACCTCACGTTTGAGGTCTTCGAGCTCTAGATCTTCAATACCTGGCGTCTCATCAAGGTCTAAAGGCGTAGGTTGAGGAGGAGAGTCACTGAGAGACTGAGCTCTTTTTCCCCCTGATGGTTCGCGGATGCCCAAAGGCTTTGACGTCGCCTTGGCGATCTCTACACTAGGCGCGACCGGTGAATCTTGAGCGGGAATAGGAAGAGGTCGAGAGCTCGAGTCAGCGCTGGCCACTTTTTGAGAGGAAGATATATTCGTTGATTGCTGCTGAGCATGGAGCTCCACGAGTAAATCTCGTAATTGAGCATGAATCAGCTTCCTCAAGGAGGTGACATTGTCGACGAGCGTAATCATCTGAGCCACACGAGACGAGTCTACTTGGGTTTTGCTTGAGGCGAGGACGTCTATCACAGCCTTTTCGACAGGCATGAAGTCCAGCTCTTGTCGGCAGAGGATTTTAAAGCGTTCGGTCAGTTTAGCGATAGACATAACATATTCCTAATGGAGCAGATCAATAGACTATTTGATGAGTGAGATGACTGAATCGTCACCATTGATTTACTATTAGCGATAAACATTCATTAAACTTTGAATCTTATCTTTGACGCTAGGGACTGGGTACTTTCAGCACCTCAAGATATTGTCTTGGGGGGCTGAGTTGATTCTCATAGACATAGTGAGAGAGCAACACCTCATTACCAAGACTTACGCTTCGAGCGTAAAATCCACAAGACGCTTGGCTCTCTCCTAGGTCAGGTCCGCGGACCGTGACCTTGAGCCAGCTTCCTGAAGCATCTCGGCGAGCGAGGAGTAACTCATGACCGGTGGAGTCTTGATAAGAGATCATTACTCGACCACGCTCATCAAATGTAATATCGCAATCCTCTCCAACGACATGGAGGGAGTGCTCCCGCTCATCGACGCCTACCCTAATCCCATCATCAACCCACTCATCACGGTCAAGAGAGGGTGAGAGGTATCGGAGAGAGTCGGTCGCGCCATCTTGAAAACAGTAATGGAGCGCGCCGCTTTCGTCGACAGCGACATCAACATTCGCCCCAAAGTCTCCTGTACGGGTCTCGTGCCCCCAACCAGCGATAATCTCAGCCTCACTAAAATTATCATCGACAGTGAGCGCTTGCAGCAGGTTACCACCGCTACGATCATACCAAGCAGCGGCGATGCCGGCCGGGGTGACGGTGAGGCTGTTGAAGAGCCCTGTCCCCTCAGGATATCCAAGACTCATCAACGCCGCGGGCGGAGTGACCTCGTGAAGAATCTTTGGAGAGCCCCAAGCGCTCGATGAACCGGGGAGCGACTCAGAGGCGCGAAGGAGTCTCGTAGAGGTGCTGAGACCCTCTTCATCGGTAGCATCGAAGCGCTGTCCTCTATAAATGATCACTGGGCGTTTAAGTTGATCTAATATAATATCAGTCCACCAACCTGCACCTTCTTCTTCGCTCCGGTCTGCCACCGCTGTATCCACTGCGCCGCCAGCGTCAAGGCTCATGATCGTCCAGTCGAGTACTCCATCAGCGTTTGATCTGCCTAAAGCATACTTGAGGCGTCGCTCATCAACGGCATAGTAAGCAACATGAACAGCGCCGTCATCGCCAACAGTGATCGATGTATATTGTCCAACATCCTCTCCGGGTTCAGCGATCCCTGCTCGCGGACCACTGGGGGCAGCGACGACCGGAGCATTACTGGGGATCCCGTCCACCCAATACCAAGTGATCTGATCCTCTGCGCCTACTCGACCAACGACGAGATCACCAAAGTCTTCAGCGTAAGCGCTCACCCAAGCGACTCCACGGTTGCTGTCCCATGCTAGGTCGCTGTGACGCCCAACAGAATTCAGCTCAAGCGGTGTAGACTCGACACATTCACAAACCTCATCTTCGAGTTCACAGCTCTGTGGATTCACCATCCCTCTCATCACTGCACCAGGCTCAAAACCGTCAGGGCAATCGAGAGTATCTGCCGCGTTCAAACAAGGCGAGGGGGGACTCTCACAGCTGTTACTCTGATAGCAACAATACTCATTCTCTCCACACCCCTCTGGACACAGTGGGGCAGAGGGACATTCACATTGACCTTCTGTGCCGCACACCGCCACCTCATCTCCTTCACAGTTTAGGTCGGAACAGTTGCTGTCTTCAAGGCAGATTACGGTACTGCAGGCCCCCTCAAAACAGATTTGGTTCTCTCCGCACTGATCGGGTTGACACTCTGCGCCGTCTCGACGCGGCTTACTCTCATCATCACAGGCCAATATCCCTACAGATAAAGAGAGGAAGAGTGATAAAGAGAGGAGAGATCTTAGTCGTCGAGAGACTCCTCTAAAGTGAGAAGATCGACTAGTGAAGAGATGAGCTCTTGATACATAGTGCACAGATACATGGTGTAATACATAGCTTACATGCCGTGGTCGTATACTGATAAAAGCTAAAACGATGAAGAGCAATGACAGAGGGGAGCTGGATCGATGGGTATGTGTATCACAAGCGCAACCTGCGTCATCACTCGCCTGGTCGAGGGTCGCTGGATCAGCTCGGCCGATGAGGCTAAGAGGCATAGCGTGATCTAGTTCTTCAGCGGTCGGTACATCATAGAGTGTGACGCTCAGCTCGACGGGGCTAGGGTCGAGACTGAATCGATCTCCTTTTATTCTTGATCTAACCTCTATGAGGTGAGCACCGGGGAGCATAAAGACAGGATCTCTAATAGTTAAAGATTCAGCGGTCGTGAAAGGACGCCATGCTTGGTGATCTACTCTCCAGGAGTACTCATAGAGTTCTTCAGGCTGAGTTTTATCGATCTCTCGACCATCTGAGGCGCTTAACTTTAGGGTCACTGAGGGTAGCTCTTTCGCTGTAAACCACATCTCCATTGGCGGAGTATGCGCTTCGATCAGCTGTGCTGCGGTCTGAACTGGGCGGAGCGCGACTTGAGTAATATTCTCATTGAGGGCGCTGATCGCCACACCGTTTTGCTCTGCTCGCTCAAAGAGGATATTATGATGATCTATTAAGCGCTCACGAAGTTGATGATTGAAGGAAGATCGCTGTTGATCTGTGAGTGAGTGAGCGGCGTCTTTTTTACCCTCCATCATCTCACCGTTCATCTCACCGTTCATCTCACCGCTCATCTCCTCGGGAGAGACGATTTGAACTAAATTGGCGAAAAGAGCGATATAATCCTCTTCCCCTTCTGAGATCCCTCGCATACTACCCTCTTGAGGAGCGAGGGTGAATCCAAGAATATCAGGGAGAGCGATCGGCTCACTGAGACCAGAGAGGGCGGTCCCAATCAGTGGACCGGTGAGAGCGGGTAGAAGCGTCGTGATTCGACTGGTGTCATCGATAAGGATCTGGTCATTGGCGACCTCCACATCCGTGAGAGCGGCGTTCAAGTCTCCTAGCAGAGGTATAATTCCTCCGTTAGGGTCAAAGGACACCCCGAGAGGCAAGACGAGGTGCACCTTTAAACTAAAGATTCGTGTCCAGCGATCTTCCATGAAAGTATGAAAATCAAGCCATAGGTCTGGCCAATCTACAGTTAATAATGGATCCTCGAGCTCTCGCTCTCCATCAGCATTAGGGGGGCCTAGACGATTTTCACCGATGATCGCCTGAGGAGGTCGTTGAGGCGCGAGAGTGATAGCGATCGGCGCTGCTCCGCGAGTGAGAGACCCGAGGTTAGGGAGGAGGATTTGTAAGGTGGTGCTGTTGAGCTGAGCGACCGTTTCACTAGTGATCCCTAAGCAAGCGGCGCCACTTGTATAAACAGACCATAGGGCTTGGTCGATCATGGTTTGGCTGATCGCTAAACCGAGGTCAAATTCTTGACCGTCAGGGGTAAGATTGCCTTCGATAGCGGTCGCCCGAGGCGGCTCTTCAATATTAGGAGGAGTCGCTGGAGGTACACAGCGATTAAGCTCCGCTCCTGTTCCACCGATGACACCTAATGAGAGGCCGCTCTCTTTGATCTCTGCGTAGCTCCCGGGATTCAAAAAGTAGCTGAGGGGAGCTTGTAGGTTGGGGGAGACGCTGCTGAGCAGCTCGCCGAGATCACTCTCTCCTTCTAAACCGAGAGGTCGATTGACACAGGTGAAATCTTCTTTAATACAGCTCCCTAAGACACAAGAGCCTCCTTGAGAAGTGCAGAGAGGGTCTTCATCTCCCTCGCAAGAGAGGCACACAAATTCATTGATAACGCCTTGTAAACCCACGATCAAGACGTTGTCGACGACACCACTGAGTAAGTCTAGGACAAGATCACTTATAAAGGGTAGATTAAAAGCACCATCAAGGATCTCGCAGAGAGGACTGAGGACACCATCATTCCCTTCTAACCTAATGGTGAGGTCGCTGAGCTCATAGGAGGCGTCTCCGACGACAATACTGAGATTCCGTTGTGGTTCAGGTGTTCTTAAGGTGATGTCGAGATTAACGGGAACATCTGGTCCATCAATGGCGATGTCACAGTCTACGATTGGGTCAGCGCCAACATCAAATCTGAGCGATAATTGGTCGAGTATTACGCTAGCCCTGACCACATTCGGCTCTATTCCGGTGAGGATTACGTCTCCTACGCTGATATTGATATCACAGCCGGTTTCTCCATTGGTACACGTCTCCATATTACAATAGCGCCACTCTATAAATGATGCTGTCCCCGAGTCTCCAGGGAGGCAAGAGCTGAGCTCAGGAGGGAGCGCCTCTTTAATAATGGGTGTGACAGTCTGACCAATCGTCTCAAAGCCACTCTCTGTCACCCTCACCTGAATGGCGCTCTGAATCTTATCTTTATTGGGGAAGGGGTCTCCTTCACCGGCACAACCGCTCATCCCGTCGCAGGCTGATAGCGAGAGCGCACTGATCAAAGAGAGCCACGCTAATAGGCATGTTCTTGATTGTCTGCTGACATCGAGAGACTTAATCATATCTACCTCATTAATAGAGTTGGTTTCATTTAGACTAAAGAGGTACAAGAGCCCTCGTCAAGTGGGGTGACCTCTTCACAGGATGAGTTTAGTGTTTATACATATACATGAGACTCTCAACATGTCCGTACAGAACAGACACGTTTATATACTAAAGGCCGGATCAAGGCGGTTATTATGGCCAAAGACTTATACAGTATTCTCGGCGTAAGCAAAGACGCTAGCGACAAAGAAATAAAGCGAGCTTATCGTAAGATCGCCCAACAGAATCATCCGGATGTCAACCCTGACAACCCGGCAGCTGAAGAGCGTTTCAAGGAGGCGGCAGCAGCTTTTGAAGTGATCGGGAGCGCGGATAAGAGAGCGCTTTATGATGAATTTGGTCCCGATGGACTACGAGAAGGCTTTAACGCGGATGCCGCTCGTCGCTATGGCACAGCCGCTGGTTTTGGAGCGGGTGGCCCAGGTGGGTTTGATGATATATTAAGAGACTTGTTCGGAGGAGGAGGTTCCCCTTTTGGTAGAGGCTCTCCTTTTGGGGGAGGGTTCAATCAGGCACCTCAAAGAGGGGCTCATGTTGAGGTCACCTTGAGGGTCTCTTTGGCGGAAGCGGTGAGTGGGTGTAAAAAGAGACTTATGGGGTATGGCGTAGACGTTAAGGTGCGTCCGAACATCGCTAGTGGACAAACATTACGACTCAAAGGCAAAGGGAAAGCCGGTCCAGGGGGAAAGGGAGATCTAAAAGTTCACATTATCGTAAATACTCCTGAGGGCGCTGAGTTGGAGAGCGAGGAGACGGGTCATTTGAAGCTACCGGTCCCCATCACTCTAGTTCAAGCTGTGAAGGGAGGTAAGGTCGCCATAAACTTACCTGAAGGTGGACAGATTAAGCTCAACCTCCCTTCTAATTTGGCTCTCCCTAAACGAATGAGGATCCCTTCACGAGGGATGACGACGAAGGAGGGTCGTGGGCATCTGTACGTCATGCCCTATATCATTCCTCCGACGATACCTAATGAGGAGACGGCGAGAGAGTCATTGAGTCAATTGATCGAAGACTTAGATCTATTCTACAGCGATGACTCTACCGACTAAAGATCGGCTTGACAGCTGGTCATTCATCGAAGAGGTGTGCATTAGGTAAGATGTGTGACCATGGGAACAGGGCGACCTCTACACGATCTCCAGCTTTGAGAGAGGCAGGTGGAGCAGAGGTGTACAGTAGTCCATCACCTTGACTAATACTGCTGATCCATGCTGATGACTGACCTCCGGTCAAACCGCATCTCCATGTCTCAATCCTCCTCGCATCTTGGGTGGCCTCTCTGTGTGGTAATAGCGACACTCTGAAGAGCTCGGCCCGATGACCTCGCTTCTCGATATCATGATCCAAGATACAGCTAATGCGTGGGAGACCCAACCGCTGGGAAGGCACACCGCTGAGATGTTGGAGTAGAGGGTGGACGAATAGTAAATAGCCGATCACACAAGAGACGGGGTTACCTGGCAAGCCGATGATGAGCACAGGGTCATCATCCCCACGATCGAGGGTGGCGACCGAGATAGGCTTACCAGGCTTCATCTTTACTCTCCAAAAAGAGCGAGTGGCGCCAAGTTGCTCAAGCGCTTGATGAATAGGATCAAAATCGCCAACGCTTACTCCGCCGGTGGTGATGAGGAGGCGAGCCCCCTGATCAATCAACAGGTTGAGCTTATTAACGACCTCAGAGACATGGTCTGAAACTCGCTCTGAGGAGAGGAGTTGTCCACCAGAGAGCTTGATCAAAGGGCTGAGAGTGGTCGCATTACTTGCATAGATCTGTGCGTTAGAGAGCGGTATACCAGGCTCAACTAGCTCAGTGCCTGTCTCTAAGAGGGCGACGTTTGGTTTCTTAAATACTGGTAAATGAGTCCATCCTTGGGAAGCGCAGAGACCAAGTAAGCCAGGGGTGACCGTTCGCTCAGAGCGAGAGATCAATGTCCCCGCGCGGAGCTCTTCACCGCACACTCGAATATGATCCCCTCGCTGGGCAGTGCTCTCTACTTTAATCATCGCTACTCGTTGATCAGCGGAGAGGGAATGAGGGACAACATTCTCTTGAATAACAACAGCGTCGGATCCCTCGGGGAGAGGTGCTCCTGTAAAGATTCTAGCCGCCTCACCCTCCTTCAGCGATCGTTGTGGCCAGTGTCCTGCAGGGATGATCTCTCCAAGCGAGAGAACGGCCCCTTGAGTGGCCTCTTCTGCGCGCACTGCGTATCCATCCATCGCTGACTGATCCCATAGCGGGAGTGATCGTTCAGCGACGAGGTCTGCAGCGAGAGAGGCGCCACAGGCTTCTAGTAAAGGGAGGGATTCGACTTCACGACAGGGAGAGAGCGACAAACACTCTTGAATAGCGTCATTTATTAAGCGCATCCTGATCCTCTCTTAAAACTCAAAGTCCCACTCTTGGGCCCCTCCCTCTTCTTTGAGCTTAACCCTTTTGGAGGTAGCGGCTTTAGCGACATTCTTTAGTTTACGCAGCTCATCAGCGCTGAGGTCACGCCACTTACCGGGGCGAAGCCGAGAGGTCAGTTCGAGATTGGCGAAACGGACACGGCGTAAGCGTTGAACAGAGTGACCCACTTGTTCCATCATTCGACGAATGAGTCGATTACGTCCCTCGGTGACGGTGATCTCTAACCAAGTATTTTGGGCGCTGACATGATGACCAGGAGTGACAATGAAAACTTCGGTCACTTTGGCCGGGCCATCCTCGAGTAAAACCCCCATTTGTAAAGCCTCTAAGGTCTTTAGGGAGGGGTTACCTCCGACCTTGACTTGGTAGGTCTTCGGTGTCTCACCAGAGGGATGAATTAAGGCGTTGGTGAGCTCTCCATCATTAGTGAGGAGCATCAAGCCTTCGGTGTCAAAATCGAGTCGGCCCACTGGGACGACGCGCTCGGTGACTCCTTGCAGATGATCTAAGATGGTAGGTCGATCTCGATCATCAGATAAGGTAGATATGCAGTGGAGTGGTTTGTGGAGCATAATGTAACGCCTTGGCGCCTTCATCAACTTCTTACCATTGACCTCGATTCGGTCACGAGTGGGGTCGGCTTTCGCTCCGAGCTGATTGACGAGCTCTCCATTAACTTTCACTACCCCTTGGAGGATTAGCTTCTCTGCTTGTCGTCTCGAACATAGTCCCGCTTGAGCGATCACCTTCTGTAGTCTCTCTTTAGCCATCTTCTTGGCTCCTTTCTGAGCGCCTCTCGGCGGTCAAAGGGCTGATCGCATACCCCGCCTAGAAGGTCAACCTCTTTCTCTGGCCCTCAGTGTAGTCGGGGATGAGGTCACAGAGATAATGACTCGACTTAAACAAGTACTCTGCAGCGGGTAAGTATCCAAGATGAGTAAGTTTTTGCTCGCTCATATCCTGGGCCATTGTATGGAGATTTTTAGTATGAGTCGGTGGGCCGACGAGTCCGAGCGCTCGTCGCTCATCTCTGGTCTGTAAGAGCTTTGATATGAGCGATAGCCCCCCTAAGAAGCCCACCTGAGGACGAGGTCCTTGACCTAAGGGGAAGATGAACTTGAGGATGATATCGGCGCTGCTGTAAATGATCTCAGGAGGGAGGGGAGTTTTATCGAGAGTAGCACAAGAGAGCTCACTCTCAGAGATCGCAGGTGCCCAAGCCACAACTTTGGGGAGCGGTGAGAAACCTTCGAGGCTTAGTCGCTCAATCGCTTTCAGCGCCATGCGGCCTCCGAGAGAGTGTCCTAAGAGGTAAATAGGGGTCGAGGTGGATGATGACTTGATGAGTTCGCATAAGCGAGATACGGCAGTGTCTCCCTCTTCACGCGCAGAGCGCCAAGCGGTATGTAGCTCTTGAGCGACGCCAAATAAGTTAGATCTGATCTCACCCAAACCACCACTGATCAGCGGGAGTAGGTGATCGGAGACTAGATGGATGACCGACTGGCTCCCCCACTCAAAACACTCGATATTGACGTCTTCTGAGCAGACGCTACGAACCGCATTCACCCAAGCTCTTCGGTCGAGTAATGCGGTCGGGTCTAACGCGTTTAGAGCGGCGCTTTGATTATGCTTTGCCAAATCATGAGGCTCGGTTAGAAAGCCGGGGATTAAGATGAGGCTGAGCGGTGGGTTCATCAAATGATCTACTGAGAGTCGTCGGTTGTTTAAGCGAGCTGCCGACGACGAACCATAAAGAGAGCGAACAGGACGAAGAGGACCCAAGGGCTCTTGCTACGACCTTGACTGTCGCAACCATCATCAGGCTCTGGCTGAGTCTCAGTTAGAGGCTCAATGCAGATCGACTCTAGGCAAGAGAGGTTCTCGGGACAGCCGGTATTTTCAAGAGTCGCGTCACAAGAGATAATATTGAGGTCACTATTAGCAGGAGTCTCGCCTGGATCGAGTCGACCGTTTTGATTGGCATCCTCAACGCCGTCTTCAATACCATCTCCATCAGAGTCTACACTCAAAGGGTTGGTGGTGGTGACAGGGTCTTCATCACCCACAAAGTCTGATGCTTCTGTATCGGAAAGGGTAGCGGTCTCCATACCGACCTCAACACCATCCCGTATGCCATCGCCATCGCTGTCTGAGTCAAGAGCGTTGGGGAGGCCATCACCATCAGTGTCAGAGCCCCATGCTTCTTCAGAGCCATCGGCGATTCCGTCATCATCGCTGTCGGCATCCTCATGATCGAGGCCAATATTGACCTCTTGAGCGTTGGTGAGGCCATCATTGTCATCATCTACATCAGCGTCGTCGGGGTCTTCAGGGTTGAGTCCAGTGTTGACCTCGATCACATCGTCGATCCCATCATCGTCGTAGTCACGAGGGATGATCAGGTCGGCTGTTCCTTGAAGAACGTCTTCATCTTCAGTAGTGATCGTCGCTACGATACCAGCAAAGTAACGCCCTGGGTTCATTCCTACAGAGAGACGAGCGCTACCGTCCGCCTCGGGGATAATGGCGCCAATACTGTCATCACTTAGGCTCCATACGACGCTTTGATCTTCGATCTCAACGCCTTCAGTGTCGTAGACGACAGCGCTGAATCGTTGGATACTATCAACGGTCGCGGTGAGGCTCTGGGGAGCGATCTCGATACGAGCAGGGGCGCTGTTCTTAATGATGACATCAGAAGAGGCGAAGACGCCCTCACTGACTCGAGCGATGATTGCATCGGGATAAATACCGATACGGTCGGTCGCTGTAAATACGCCTGATTCAGTCACAAAACCAGCAACAGGCAAGGCATCAAAGGTCGCCTCGACGTTATTGATCACGTTATTGTACTGGTCACTGACCGTGGCGTTGAAGCTGATGATCTGGTTAGGGATCAACTCTGGGCTATCTGGAGTAATACTGACCTGGTTTGGCGCATCAGGCACGAGATAGAGATCTGCGAAGGTGCTCTTATCACCTAAGCTAACCTTCACTTCACCAAGATAAGTATTGACGCTGGTGTCAGCGCGGAAAGTCCCTTGGTCATCTATGATACCTGCAGGTCCTTCTTGGGTTGGTGTTGCGCTATCTCCATGGAGCCCATCAGCATCTCTGACCTGCCAGAGAGGGCTTTCAGGGTTCCACACGTTTCCGTATTCATCGATCGCTTCAACATCAAAGATCTGTCGTTGGCCAACGACTACAGAGACCTCATCGGGGACCACTCTTAACTCAATAGCGGGCCCTGGAGTAATAATGATCTCTGCGTCAGCGCTATAGTCTTCGACTTCCCCTCTCACTATGACGGTCTCAGTGATAGTACCTGCTCGGAAATGTCCCTCGGGGTTAATAGAACCTTGGCCGCTGACAATACTGTATCTTGGCACACTCGATGTAGCATAACCACAAGCATCTTGACCGATCGCTTCGATGAAGAAGTCTCCATCGACCGGGACCTCAGCACGATTAATGGAGAGCTGAACCGCGGTCACGTCTCCAGGACGGACATCCACATCAGCGGTACCTGTGAGAGCGAGACCGGTTCCAGCAGCGGTGCTGACGATGATTTCATCAGCATAGAGCTCTGGAGTGACAGAGCAGTCGATCTCAATAATACCGTTTGATGTTACCTCAAACCTAGAGAGAGCGGCTCGAGACCAGCGAAGTTCTACATCGAGGTCACTGATATTACCATAGCTATCTGTGAAGTAGGCTTGGAGCTGCTGACTAGACCCTGGTGTGGCGATAATCGTCGAAGGCTCAATGTGGATATCCACAGGAGCGCCTGGGTTAATTTGAACATTGATCTGACGATCTACGCCTAGATGACGGACGCGGAGTGCGTTGGGGTATAGACCTGCGTTCGTTCCTGCGGTGAACATACCTGCGTTATTGACGCCGAATCCTTCAACGCTTGTGGACCAAATGAGCTGAACATCAACAAAATTTTCAAAAGCATCTAGCGCTCTTGCGTTAAGCTCAACGATTTGTCCCGGACTCACTGTGAGCGTCTCAAATATCTCTATTTGCTCATTTTGCTCGCTGCGAGTGACCGCGATTTGGGTAATCGAACCGGGAGCTACCATCACCTCAACAGTAGCGCTTAAGCCATTGGCATTGACTTGAATTGAGCCTTCACCAGAGGTTTGTAAAGCCCGGACCAAACCTGAAGGGCTGACAGTGAAGTGACCATCGCCTGAAGCTAAAGCATAGACGACGTTGCTTGGAGTGATGAGGTTATCATTCGTATCAAAGACAGAGAGGTTGAGTTGAGTCTCTTCAAGGGGGACGAGTGACAATGTGCTCGGGGTGAGAACGAGTCGCTCGGCAGCGCTTGGGAGCACATTGACTGTGACCCTCTGTTCGACTCCTCCTCCGGAAGCGACAACGCTATCGGCGAAAGAGCCTGCTTGACTAAACGCGGTGAACAAGCCGAGGTTATTGATTTGGCCACCACCAGCCTCAACTGACCAAGTGATCGGTGTCCCCTCAACTGAGTTGCCGAAGGCGTCTACAGGATTGGCGGTCACTTGGATCGAAGCGTTAGCGCTCACCGCGATGGGGGTCGGCTGTATATTAAGTTGAGCGACAGGGCCAGGGGTGATCTCTACATCGACGATAAGCTCAGCTGATCCCACTCTAGCAATTAGACCTTCAATATATTCACCAACAACAGTACCGGCGACAAAATCGCCATCACTATTGATTGATCCTGCGTTAGGGTTCGTTGTCCAATTAACGTCAGGAGTAAAGGGGTTACCGAACTCATCAAAGGCGGTAACATCAACTTCTGTGGTGCTTCCAGCGGCGACAATGAAAGGATCTGGGGTCACTTCTAAGAGCGCTGCTGCGGCGGGGGTTACGATGAGGTCAGCGGTAGCTTGTACACTTCCTAGTTCAGCGATGATCGCTCCAAAGTAGGTGCGAGCCTCTTGGCTGGCGGTGAGCAAGCCTGTCGGAGTGACCGAGCCACCCTCAACGCCACGCCATGTAGGCTCTTGATCGATGAGGTTTTGGCAACCATCATAAAGCTGAGCGTTAAGCTGTCGCTGAGCGCCAGCTTGAACGCTGACCGGTGAAGGATTGATCTCGATACGGTCTAGAACGCCGTCGGTGACCTCTATATCAATTTGAGAGATCTGATTTCCTGCTTGAGCGAAGACTGCGTCGGGGAATAACCCTCTAATGCAACCTGCGGTTAAAAGACCTGAGGTAGGATCAATATTTCCGTTTGATGTACTCCAACGAATCGCGTCAGGGCGAGAGTTGCCGCAAGCATCAGAAGCGTTAGCTTGTAGTTGTTGCTCGCTACCCGCAGGTAGGCTTACGCTGGATTGAGGTGCAGTGAGGGTTGTCACTTCACCGGGGAGTACGTTGACGACAGAAATCGCTGTGAAGCTGCGATTAAACTCATCAGTGTAGTTAGCGCGTATACCACCAGCAACAACGTCGATATCAGAGCAACCAATGGTCAGTCGTTGACCATTTTCAGGGAGGCCTACACCAGAGACACTACCGTTAGTGATGGGAGTATTCCACAGTGGCTCAACAACCTTGAGTCGACCGCATTCATCGATGCCGACAGCCTCAAAGACTTGAGAAGTCCCCATTCGCACTTGAGCGCTACTTGGTTGGAGGGATAACTCGCTAAGTGGCGCGCCGATAACAGAGACGTTAGCTGCGGTCTGTAGATTCTCTGCGCTGACTACGATGCTCCCATTAAAGTCACCGAGATTGCAGCCAGCGGTGAAGATACCTGCTTGATCGACTGCTCCTGCGTTACCGTCAGTGGTGAACGTTGGGTTGTTCGCAGGTCTAGTAAATCCACAAGCGTCGGTGACAGTGACGCTGAAATTATCTGACGTTGTCGCTGGGATCACTAAAGAGGCTGGTGAGATGGTCAATTCGGTGACGATCGCTCCTCCTTGATCGACGATGAGATCTGCGCTTCGGTTGACTCCTTCATAAGTGGCAGTGATTGCATTACTATATGTACCAGGCGCACAACCAGCCGTGACTCGACCAGTAGTCGGGTTAATCGTTGATCCTCCTGCTCCCGCGATACTCCAGGAAACATCTGCGTCAGTGATGACATTATTGAAGGCATCTTTGATGGTCGCGCTGTAGAGAACAGTTCTCGTTGTTGAGACCGATTGAGTAGAGCGAGCGATCACGATTTCAGAGGGAGTATTCGGAGTGATCTTGATATCGGTGAGGCCGGTGACCTGACCAGAGGTTATTCGCAAAGATCCCGCATAATCACCGGCGACTGAAGCGGCGGTAAATAGACCACTTGCGGTCACTGAGCCTCCGCCATTCTCTATCGCGTAGGTAAAGGGTCCATCGTGTTTGAAAACAAAACCAAAAATGTCACGCGCGCCAGCTCTGACTTGAGCGTTCTCTTCTGCGGCGACAGTGAGTGGACTGTCGAGTGATCCCATCTCTGCAACTTGGCAATAGTTCTCACGAACAGGACAGGTCCAATCATTGAGATAACACTCAGGGACATCATTACAACCGCCAGGCTGACCATTCGCTTGATCAGGTTGGATACAACCGCAGTCGAGGTCTACGTCAAGACTAGTGGTGAGGTTACCAAATTGTGCTTGAAGGGCGTCTGCATAAAATCCAGGGGTAGCAGAGGGACGGAACTGGTCGGTGACCTCATTGAAGATACCGGCCTCTTCGCTAATCATCCAAACAGCGGGCGCTACAGGGAACACATTACTGTCGCGTCTCCCCCACAGAGTGAGCTCGACTTCGGTACCAGTAGCGAAACTAGTCTCGGTAGCGAGTACACCGTCAGCATACATGAAGATCTCTTCTGGACCAAACTCATAAGCGCCAATATCACAGCCTGAATCACCGTCGAAATCACCATCGAAGGGACGAGGGATACCATCGATGTCCACTCGGAGCCCACCCGCGCTCTGTGGAGCGGTAGGGGCGAGTTCACAGCGACCGATGTCGATGAGAGGTGAACCGCTATCAAGACGGAAAATCGGGTTCTGAGCGGGATAGTCAGCAACGAAGCCAGGGCTCGCGCTGCGCGAATTCGCATCGGGCGATAAGCCACTGTAGAGAGTATCATAATCGAATACATTATTATGACTTGGAACGGTTGGGGCAGCGCCTACCCGTTTTATACCAACACCATCACCTCTGACGACGTTGTTATTACTGAGGCGAGTCGTACTCGCATTGACGGTTCCCTCAAGTGAGAGCCCATTCATGTTAGCGACGAGCGTATTATTATTGATTGTGTTATCCAAACCGGAGGGGGTCTCGCTATCAGGGAGAGACCATATGCCATACATAGACATTTGAGTGATCAAGTTATTAGAGATATTAGCGCTCCCACGAGTCGTAACGCCGTACGATCCTCCATCGATCATGTTGCCGTAAATCGTAGCATGCTCAGACTCAATTTGGAGCCCACCACCGGCGCTGATGCCATTCACCTGAATGACCTGTTGGATATAATTCTGAGTGAACTCAACCTCATCTCTACTGGCAATACTGACCGCGCCTTGGAAACTGTTGTTATAGATCATGGCTTGACGATAGAGCGAGACGCTAGTCTTAGCGCTCACTGATGACTCGGTGAGCGTAAGAGAACCTGTTCGAGCGGTCAGAGACCCGTTGACGTTAACTTGAGTCATGGTGACCGTTCCTCGGCTCACCTCTTGGGTGGCGAGTACTGCGAGGCGACCCTCACAGACGTAGCCGAGCGCTTGATTCGCTACTTTTGCTCTCCATAAGCCCAGTTCACCGTTTTGACCACCGCTTGGGTCTTGAGTATCAATGGCGATATGCAGAGCATCTTGTAAGTTTGGTGACTCACCGAGACAAGTGAGGCTATCCGCTTCTCCTAGACCCCAGCTTGCTGCTGCTTGATCTAAAGTCTCACCGCTCTCCCAAGCCCAATTTTGACTCGTTCCAAAGCAATGTTCTCCACTCGCTGCGAGCGCGTCACAGACCGGAAGTTGAGCTTGGTAAGTAACATCGGTCACGCAGTCATAGTTATTTATGACACAATCATCTCTCTGCGCTTGTCGAGCAGAGCATGTTAAAGTGCAAGCGCAGTCTTTACCAAAAGTTGTTGATTGTGAGGGGATCCCCAATGACCGAAATTGATTACATTCAGCTTGATCGGTGATTTCCACGAAGTCATTACCGGGATTACAGTCGGGAGCGACGATCGTTCCACCGATCCAAGCACCGCCACTAGAACTTGCTTTGGCGGTATTGTAGATGCTTAATGCCTCTGCGCCATTACTAGCATCTGCGAGCTTCGCACCCAATGAAGCGCAGCTCGCTGCAGCCTCATCCCAGGTACTCGGTCCTTCGAAGAAGAAGTATTGACCTTCCCCTGAGCCCTCAAGACTTGGAGTAGGGCCAAGCTCTATTGAGCCTGTCAACATACTCTGGTTTAGATTGATGGAAGCATCACTCAGTATCGAGCCGCTGATCTTAAGAGCGGGGGTGTTTCCGGTAGCGGTGATCATACTATTATCGATCATGACGTTCGCGCTGGTGTTCACGTCGCCAATGACGATCACGCTCCCAGAAGAGATGGTACTATCGACTACTTTGAGCATTGAGCTTGCTTGTAAGTTACCAGCAACAGTTACTGAGCCGTTGAGGGTCGTCCCTTCGAGGGTGAGCTCACTTCCAAAACCTGCTGCGCCTTGGCCATCATTTCTGAGTAAGACATCGCCTACAAGGTCAGAGTCGATAAAGCGGGTGAAAACATTCTCAGACAGACCGCCTAACTCAGCAGACCGATCGCCACCGACGAGCATCGCCTCGGTGAGGATCAAGTCACTCCCTCCTGTCGCTCGAAGCAGCGCGACATGAGTAGCGTTCACGGAGAGCCCCTCGATGAGTAAGCTCATATCGCCACGAATGTCCACACCATAGGCGAGGCCATTTATACTGACATGGCGTAACTCTGAGCCTAGGGCACCGCTAGCAAAGCGAATACCGGTCGAGTGCTCCGCTGGACCTGCGAGGTCTTGGCCATTGATGAGGATCGGTGAGTCTCCGGTCCCCATCGCCATCAGCCGACCTTGTACTACAATCTCTACCCCATCAGGGTTGTTTGTAGAGGCTTCATCGGTCGCGCTGAACCTAAGCTCTACACCCTCTTCTATAGTGAGTGTAGCTTGGGATCTCACTTCTACATCACGAGTGATGAGATAGGGAGAGTTCGCTTGCGTCCAGGTCGTGTCAGAAGTGATCACCGCGTTTTCTTGGGAGATCGTGGTCTGAGCGAGAGCGACATGATTGAACAAAAGGCTTAATACAGCAATGGTGAAGAGCGATGTATGCCTCATAGAATATTTACGTTTCTGTGTTCTCATCAACATCCGTGTTTCCTATGGAGTGACTGAAGAGGTTTTAGTGACCTCTCCCTTGTACTCTCGTCTTCGTTCTAACACCTAAGAGGGTTGAGGAAGAGTTGAAGTAAAGGTAGAAGGTTTGAGATTTAATACTAGTATATATCACCAAGAAGAGGCTCTGAGAATAGCGGAATTTATATAAGTTTTTATTCAACTATCTACAGAGATGATCAAGCAGACTCTCTCTCGAGGACTTGTAGCGTATGAAACACCAAAGAATAGGGCCCTGGAGTGCTAAAAGGCAACTCCTAAATACCCCCCTCAGCTTTTTAGATAAGTTGAAAAAGTCTGAGTTTGATGCCTACAACTTCAGGCTAAACAGTGAATATTTCTTCTTATGCCAGTCCGTTGAACAGCTATCTAACCATCGAACGGAGAAAATAGAACAGGAGGTTTTTTTAGAGAGTACCTCTCAAAAGAACAGTCGCCTCGACTTTGCGGAGCTCTCTATTAATGTCGATGAGTGGCTGAGCACTCTTCAAAAATATCTAGGAGTAACCCTTACTCAACATATCGAACAGCAAAAGCATGCTTCTATTGATGTTGATAAACTCTTTGGGGCTCCAATGCTTTGGAGTCTATTTCATCTCACCATGGGAGTCGATCTCCGAAGGGCTAATCTCAGAGACGATCAAGCGGTCATTAGGTTAATAGATGATTTGAAACAAGACCTTCATTGCGCAGTGAGTCGCTTGATTCCCTCAAAGCACTCTTTGCTCTCTATTAGAGGGTATCGATTAAGGCGGAAACTGAGGATGATTGAGAGCCATCAGTCATTTCAGTTGAGCACTTATCAAGCATTGCTAGGGTGGTATAGTCAGCAGGTCGATCTCCTCACCTGGTCGCTCATATTTTTAGATCAATACCCCGAGATAAATGAGCGACTCAAAAAAGAGAACAGTGAGTCCTTAAAAGATCGTCCCTATAATGTAGAGTCGCTCCATGAACTTCCCCATTTGCTCTGTTTTATTTTAGAAGTATTGAGGCTCACACCACCCTATTGGTTATGTCGATCAGGGAGAGTTAGCGATTCAATCCTCCGAGAATTGATACCAGTTGATCAATACTCTCAATCAATCTCCAATGCTACTTTACTCATATCCCCCTACTTGAATCATCGAAATGCTGAAGAATGGCCCTCTCCGCTATCGTTTGAAATAGGCCGTTTTCAAGCTGTTGCTCATGGTCAGAATCTGCCTGGATCGTACATGCCTTTTGGTCTAGGGAGACAGGGAGACCAACTTCTGAGAGCAGCAATTCATACTTGTGCAGCTGCCCTCAGCTCTCTCTTTAGACGAGGTGACTATCGGATGAGCTCTCAATGTAAAGAGCGCTTAACAGAGATCACCTCACCTGCAGGACAGTGGCAAGTCGAAGAAGCAGTAGGGGTAAACTTTGGAGCACCGAGTGACCTCAAGGGTCAAATAAAGATGGACCCTCGGTTTGTATATATCCCATCAGCTAGAGTCTAATAGATCCTGAGTGGGTGGGTCTTTGCGTAGTAGACTGGGGGGGGAGATACTGATTTATCATGATTATCTAAAGAGGTAGTTGGCATGGCATTGTCTCGGCCTCGGCGCTAATAGATGGTTCATATACAGTGATGAGAGCGATGCAATAAATAGTCGTCATCCACGTGAATCATCACGATGGACTTGCATATCCGCTCCTTGTTCTTATATTGCAAGCCACTATGCACAGAGGAGTTTAGCTATGAAATTCATCAAAGGTTTATTTGGGACGGCTAATGATCGAGCGCTGAAGAAGTTACAACCGCTCAAAAATTCAGTCAACGCGCTATCGTCTCAGATGGAGAAGCTATCAGATGATGAGCTTAAGGGGATGACTCATCGATTCAAAGAGCGTTTAGATCAAGGCGCTGGCTTGGATGACATTCAGATTGAAGCCTTTGCTGTCGCTAGAGAAGCCGCTTGGCGTGTCTTGGGGATGCGCCCATATGACGTTCAAATTATCGGTGGATTCGCTCTTCATCAAGGAAATATCGCCGAAATGAAGACTGGTGAGGGTAAGACCCTCGTCGCTACCATGCCGACTTATCTGAACGCCCTATCGGGGAAGGGAGTCCACGTCGTTACCGTTAATGATTATTTAGCGAGGCGCGACGCAGAGTGGATGGGACAGCTCTATCGTTGGTTGGGTCAGAGTACTGGCGTGATCATCAATGGGATTAACGACCGAGATCGCAAAGCCGCATATCGATCCGATATTACCTATGGTCAAAACAATGAATATGGCTTCGACTATCTCCGCGATAATATGAAGTTTAGCCTCGATGACTATGTGCAGCGAGAGCTTAATTTCGCGATCATCGATGAGGTTGACTCGATCTTAATCGACGAGGCGCGTACGCCGCTTATCATTAGTGGTCCTGCGGAGAGCGCCAATGACTTCTACCTCAAGGTAGATCAAATTATCCCCAAACTCAAAAAAGACATCGACTTTAACGTAGATGAAAAATATCACTCGGCGACCCTCACTGATGAAGGGGTAGATAAAGTCGAGCGTCTCTTGGGCATTGATTACTTATATGACTCCAGTAATCTGATCGTCCTTCACCATGTTAATAACGCCCTAAAGGCACATACTCTCTATAAGAGAGACGTCAACTACCTAGTTCAGAGCGGCCAGGTAATGATTATCGATGAGCACACTGGCCGTTTAATGGATGGTCGTCGGTGGTCCGATGGATTGCATCAAGCGGTTGAGGCCAAGGAGAGAGTAGAGATTAAGCCAGAGAATCATACCTTGGCGACAGTCTCCTTCCAAAACTACTTCCGTCTATATAATAAGCTCTCGGGGATGACAGGAACAGCTAAGACCGAAGAGGAAGAGTTCCAAAAGATATATACCTTGAGTGTCATTGAGATCCCTACTAATCGTCCGATCGCTCGTCACGATTACCCCGACCTCATCTATCGTACAGAGCAAGGAAAGTTTTTAGCGTGTGTTGATCAAATTAAGCATTGTTACTCTAAAGGCCAGCCAGTCCTCGTAGGGACGACTAGCGTAGAGAAAAGTGAGATCCTCCACAGACTCCTCAAACATCAAAAGATCGACCATGAAGTACTCAACGCTAAATATCACCTAAGAGAAGCCTCGATCGTCGCTCAGGCAGGTCGTTATGGACGAGTGACAGTCGCTACCAATATGGCGGGGCGTGGTACAGATATTATCCTAGGAGGGAACGCAGAGTATTGGGGACAAGCGTTGCTTATTGAGCAAGGGGTCGCGGAGAGATACACTGAGAATTGGGAGTATGTGGAGGACTTTGTTAAGGCCATCTGCATCTTTAAGGAGGATGAGGCGAAGGCCATGCGAAGCGCTCATGAGGTCCTCGCCGAGATCACCGATGAGACCATCGTCGCCATTGCTGAGAAGCGTGATGAATTTAAGGCTGAGCAGACAAAAGTTCTCGATGCTGGAGGCTTATTTATACTCGGTACAGAGCGCCATGAGAGTCGCCGTATCGATAATCAGCTACGTGGTCGTGCTGGTCGTCAAGGAGACCCCGGAGAGAGTCGGTTCTTCCTCTCTCTTGAAGATGATTTGATGCGTATTTTCGCTAAAGACAATATCGTTCAATTCATGGACCGACTTGGTATGGATGATACCCAACCGATCGAGAGCGGGATGGTCTCTCGATCTGTTGAAACCGCTCAGCGCCGTATCGAGGGTCAGCACTTCGACAATCGTAAAAACCTCCTTGAATATGACGATGTAATGAATCAACAGCGGCAGACGATCTATAAGTATAGGTTGGATGTTCTTAAAGCTGATGAAGAGCAGCTAAAAGAGGTCTGTCTCGATAGTATCGAGGATTTAGTCACCAACCTCCTTGATACTCACTGTAACCCTAACCTCAGCGTAGATCGCTGGGAGATGAAAACACTCTCGGAGAACGCCTTTAACCAATTTGGTATCGAGGTAGATCTCAGCGATTTGGGTCGTAACCGCGATCATTACGCGCGTCGCTTGTACTTCCAAGTTCAAGAGCAGTTCTTTAACCAACGTGATCTCATTAACAAGCAACAAGAGGGTGTCTTCACTGACCTCGCCCGTGATCAATACTTACAGTTGATCGATGAACTTTGGAAGCGTCACTTGCAGACCATGGACCAACTTCGTTCAGGTATAGGTCTCCGTGGATATGGACAGCGTGATCCTAAAAAAGAGTATCAGCGAGAAGGTTTTAATCTCTTTAAGACAGTTTTATTGAGCGTGAAATCACACGCCATTCAACGACTACTCTCGGTTCGTCTGCAGACGCCAGAAGAGGTACAAGCCGAGCAAGAAGCTTATGAGAGGTATGTACAAGAGCAAGACCAGAAGCGCCTCGCTCATGAAGAGAGATCACGGCGAGCTCAAGAGATGGCTCGCGCTCATCGAGCGCCTGATCCAGAAGATATACTCTCTCCAGCTAAGAAAGATCGTTCTCAGCAGGGAGGGAAGAGGAAAACAGTCAAGCCGAGGCCTAAAAATAGCTCTCAGTCCAACGCTAACAGTCTTCGACAAGCAGAAGAAGCAGCGATGCTCGCTGGGATGGGCGGAGGATCGACTGAGGGAGATGAGCCACCTAAGCGCCCAAGTCGTAATGCGCCTTGTTGGTGTGG
Organism: uncultured bacterium; assembly: GCA_943788935.1. GTDB lineage: Bacteria > Myxococcota_A > Bradymonadia > UBA7976 > VGTA01 > CAKZRU01. The sequence continues at coordinate 59,698 of CALSSE010000012.1, forward strand.
TAGCGGTAAGAAATATAAGCGCTGTCACGCAGATTCTGATGCGAGAGCTGATCGAGCAGCTCTCGCAGCTCGAGGGCTCTAAGAGTTCTTTAAAGAGAGTCTCCGAATCTAGAAGCTCGCAGGGTGAGCGCTTACACACTTTTCTGACGCCCATGTCATGGTGAAATGAAAATATTTCTTGAAGATCTTTATGGGTTCGCTACACTCGTCTTCAATCTGTAAATACTTACTGAGTGAATGCTCATTCAGTTTTTGAAGCCTGGGCTCTCTTTCCAGCGACATAAGGAAATTATATGCAAACGTATAAGGCGCCGACACGAGATATCCGCTTTTGCTTAGAGACTATGGGCTATGACCAAGTCGCCGGGCTACCAAATTTTGAGGATTATGACCTCGATACCTTGATGAGTATTATTGAGGAGGCGGGTAAATTCTGCGCCAATGAGATGCTCGCCTGCAATGGAACTGCTGATCAAGAGGGGGTACATTACAACCCTGAGACCATGGAGGTGACTACACCCAAAGGGTTTAAGGAGCTGTGGGCGAAATTCCGCGAGAATGAGTTCGCGGCGATGCCTCATCCTCAAGAGTATGGTGGCCATGGTGCCCCCTTCTCCTTGGCTTTTGTTATGAGCGAGCTGTCTACCGCGACCAATAAGAGCTTCTCTATGTGTCCGGGGCTCACTCAGGGCTTGGTTGACGCGCTCTTGCATCATGGAAGTGATTCTCAAAAAGAGGTCTATCTCAAGCCGCTTATCTCCTGTGAATACACAGGAACCATGTGTCTCACTGAGCCTCAATGTGGAACAGATCTTGGCCTCCTCACTACTAAAGCTGAGCCTATCGAAGGTAAAGAAGACGCTTATAGCATTACTGGAACTAAGATTTGGATCACCTTCGGGGAGCATGACCTCACCGAAAATATCGTACACCTCGTTCTCGCTAGGCTTCCCGGTGCCCCAGAGGGCATCAAAGGAATCAGCACCTTTATTGTTCCTAAAATTCTCCAGAATGGTGAACGTAACCCAATTTTCTGTGGTGGCTTAGAGCATAAGATGGGGATTCATGCTTCACCGACATGTGTGATGAACCTCGAGGGAGCAGAGGGGTACTTAGTTGGAGAGCCTAACAAGGGAATGAAGGTGATGTTCACCATGATGAACGCCGCTCGACTCAGCGTAGGTATTGAAGGGGTCGCGCTCTCTGAGATCTCTTATCAAACAGCGCTCGCTTTCGCTAAAGATCGCACACAGATGCGCGCTCTTGATCCGGCTAAACGTGACCCTAACGCCAAGGCTGACAACATCCTCGTTCACCCTGATGTGAGACGTATGCTTCTCAATATCAAAGCGAGCACCGAGGGGATGAGAGCCCTCAGTAATTGGATCGCGGTTAACATTGATGTCGCTGAGAACCACACTGATGAGAAGATTCGCCAAGAAGCCAATGACCTCGTCGCCCTCTTTACACCGATCGTCAAGTCTTACTGTACAGAGCGTGGATTTTGGAATGTCAGCGAGGCGATGCAGGTCTGTGGTGGATCAGGATATACGACCGATTGGTGTATTGAGCAGTATCTGCGTGATGTGAGGATCGCGATGATCTATGAGGGAACGAATCATATCCAAGCGCTTGATTTAATTGGACGTAAGCTCCCCTCTAAGGGAGGAAGAGCGATGATGACCTTCAATCAAAAGATCACCGATTTTATCCGTGATAATAAAGAAGACGAGCGGATGGCCCCTTTCGTCAATCCGGTCAAAGAGGCCTCAAAGATCCTCACTGATCTCACGATGAACACTTTGATGGCCAAAGCAGCAAAGGATCCTGAAGAAGGAGGGGCGATCGCCTCTAATTACCTCAATGTATTCGCATTGACCTCCATCGGATACCTCCTTGGCATGCAAGCTAAAGTCGCTCTCGACCGAGAAGGGAAGTTCTATAGCACCAAGCTAAAGACTGTTCGTTTTTACATGGATAATATTCTTCCTGAGATCCATAGTCTGGTGGCGATCATGAAGAGCGGTAAAGCTAACATGATGGCTTTTGAGGTTGATGAGTTCTGAGCGTCTTATTGAGCGCGTCTTAACGGGTAGACAGGTCCTCATTGGGCGTTTTTATCAGTGGACACTATGATCTGCTGTTTTGCCGTTCTGCAAGCTCACTTTAACTCGGAGAAGACCATAATCAGCGCCTAATAAGCTCAACCATCCTGATTCACAGATCACTCGATGTGTTGAAGAGGGTAGGTTGAGTTGATAAATAACTCTCAGAGGAGCGCTCTCTCTCACGGGTGATGTCATACGACCATCGTGTCTCGATGATGGAGGACCATAGATGACTCTCACACCTTCTGTCGTCGCGATCACGATCGAACGCTCCGAGAGTACACAGAGACTCTTTAGGGGAGCTGTGGGGATCCGCTGAGCACCCCATTGCAGTACTAGAGCTTCCTTACCTCCTCTCAGCGCTCTCCCTGAGATGGGAGCGAGGAGATCTCTGGAGGGGGAGCTCTGAATATAAGGGGCTCCAATAAGACGTGCAGGTCCTCTAAATAGAGAGAGAGGCCAGACTTTTAAGCCTCCGGTATGAGCACTAGAGAGCCACCAGGCGTTTCCATCTCTTGAGGCGCTGAGGAGTTGGTCAGGGAGATCATTCGGTAAATGCTCCCTCCTCGGTTTAAGACCTTGTGTCCATGTCCAAAGACCGGTATCGCTGGCGATGACATAGGTGGTCGGTCTCTGAGTGGTGGTCGGTCTCTGAGTGGTGATCGGTCTCTGAGTGGTGATCGGTCTCTGAGTATTGATTTTATTCTGGATTCTCATCATCTGCGAGCGATGAGTGATGGGTGTCATATCGTGGAGTCCTGTCATCCGCCGACGAGTCTCTTGACCCCATTGCCACTGAGTAGGGGTAATGGTGAGTGTCTCTCCATGCCATATCAGACTCAGTGAACGCTGAGTTTGGAGCGATATCCATTCTTTCTCGCTCGCACAAGAGGCACCCGCTTCGATAAAGATCTCAGAGAGCTTTGCGGTAGTCGCTCCTTGGGGAGGTAGAGCAGTCCCCTCGATGACTCTAGAGAGTTGAGGAAGAGATGACCTCTCTGTCCGCTTTAGACGATCATTTAGGTAAGAGAGTCGAACCCAGCCATATCTCTTACGAAGATAGATATGATCTGCGGTGAGGCAAGCGGCAATAAAATGCCCTCCAATTTGCTTGACCACTTCTAACTTAATCGGAACGATCGCTCTAGAGCCACAGCCAAAGGTAAGGTTGAGAGAGAGAATGAGGAGGAGATACAGAGAGGTTATGCCGCGATGGCTCCTTTTGTGTATCCATAATTGTCTCCATCTCAAAACGGCTCAAAGACCTCTCTTGGACGAGGTGAAACTTCTCTGTCATCATCAGTAGAGGGACTTGTCTGCTCGATCGGAACAGAGGGGTCATCAGTCTCTGAGTCTAATTTGATCTCTGCGCGGCGCTCCCACAGAGAGGTAGGAGTGATCGAGGTCCACTCATCCTTGGTAAGATGCTTTTTCTTCACCAAAAGTTTTAAGAGCCGATTGACACGATTAGTATAGGCTCTAGAGAAGCGCTTTCTTTCGAAGAATTTAGCATAGAGTCGTGGCCCTGGCAGAAGTCTTGTGATCGCGCTAACCTCTTCGGGGATCAGATCTATCGGCGCCTTATTGAAGTAATGCTTCGCCGCTTCTTTAATACCAAATAGGTCAGGGCCAAACTCTACAATATTGAGATAGAGTGTGATCAATTCATCTTTACTCATCTTTTTCTCAATGAGCCAAGCGAGGCAAACTTCTTCAAGTTTACGGCTGAGAGTTTTATTACGATGTAAATACAGGTTCTTAATGAGCTGCATGGTGAGCGTCGAGCCACCTCTGACAAAGCGACCTTCTTTGAGATTACGCACGAGAGAGCCGCGAAGATGAAAGAGACTGATTCCTCCATGTTTATAAAAGCCGCCATCTTCTTGAGAAATGACGGATTTAGGGAGCAGTGCAGGCATCTCGTCTAGCTCTACCCAGCGCTCAGTTTCTGGGCCGCTGACGCGAGTGTATATCTCTCCATTGGGCATCTCGAATCGAGTATCAAAACTCCCTTTGAGCGACTGGAAGTCGATCTCTTCATTAAAGGAGAGTACTTTTAAACGTCGTAAGCGTGGTCTGAACTTAAGTACCGTTTTATCAAGCTGCGCAAAATCGAGATCGATCCGACCGCTGAACCCTAAGCGACCAGCGAGCTCAACAGGTTGGAGATGAGGCATGAGTCCGTCAGGGATAGACGCGGCGAAACGCTTGGCTTTGATTTGAGGGACCTTAAAATTGGCGGTGAGGTGAGGCTTGGATTGAAACTGATCCCAAGAGGCGCTTAATTCACCATTAATGTCACCGATTTGGGCTCTAGCGTTCTCAACGGAAATCTTAAACCTAGAGGGAGTATGGGGAACCCAAGCTAGACCTAGTACACCATCGGCGCTGAGATTGAGAGGGCCGACAGGGCCTTCAGCGAGCTTCTCATGGCGAATGATGGCATTCATTAAGGAGAGTTTACCCTCAAAGGTCGCTGCCCCATTTGCCCATTTGGCCCACACTCGAGCATCAGCATTTAGGGTGCCGCTCTGCCCACGAGCCAAGGTATGCATTGGGAAAGCGCTCACTTGAGTGGAGAGCTCCATCTCTTGACGAGAGGCAAAGCCTGAAGCGACGAGTCGTCCACCTCCGGGGAAAACAATAGTGGTCTCGATAGGGAACTGTCCCGAAGTATTGGGGGTAAGTCCCCCCATAATGTCGAGTTTTACCTTAGAGAACGGTAGGTTGGGTTGACCTCCTGAGCGGCTTCTAAGCTGGGTGAGATACACGCCTTTTAGCGTGATGCTCGGCGCCTCTCCTCCTCTCCATTCGACCTGTCGCCCCGCGACCTCAAAGCGGCCACCGAAGGGGAACTTAAAGTGGTCATGACAAGATATCTTGGCATAAGATAACTGCCCTTCAGCGGTGCAATATCCGGTATTAGGGGCTTCTCCTCGCCAGTTTGCCTTAATAAGACCCCCTCGCAAGCTCAGCGTTCCCTTGTGTATAAAGAGCAGACCCTCTCTGCCGCTGATTTTAGCGCCGCTCACCTCTAAGCTAGGGAGTTCGCTCAGAGTTGGAGCGCTCCCTCCCTCCGTTGAACTCTCTTTCGGGCGGAGACGAGGTGTTGACTTTAATGATTTTAGAGTCGCCAATATTCGATGTAATCTACGTTGTTGACGAGCACCAATCTCTTTTAGAGACTTCCCGTTAACGAGGATAGTCGGTTGCATGATATAAGACCATGAGATCTTTGGTCGAGAGCCACTTAACACCTTGGTGAATAAGGTATCTCTATCGAGGGTGATGTCTAGACGTTGGATATGAATCCAACGATCTTTGCCAATCTGTAGCCCACGCAGAGAGATACGGTTTAGCCCTTGGAGAGTAGCCCCTTCCACCGTGATCTCTTCACCTGTTCGCTGGCTCATCTTCTCCAACTGTGTTTCTACGACAGAGAGCAATAGATGATCCCTTAGCATAAGCGCTGCAGTGAGAGCAGTGACAGTGGAGAGAGCTAAAATCGTGAAGAGTTTTGAGAAACGCATGAGCTCTATTAGGGGGCTTAAGATGAATATTTGAGTGATCTGATCATTGTGGCTGTGATCATGATCAAGTTAAACGGCAAGGAAACTCAAGTTATTTTGATGCCTTAACTTTAGCCTTCTTCTCCACTTTGGCCTTTTTTGACGCTTTAGTCTTGGCTTTCTTCTCTACTTTGACCTCTTTCGATGCTTTAGTCTTGGCCTTCTTCTCTACTTTGACCTCTTTCGATGCCTTAGTCTTGGCTTTCTTCTCTACTTTGACCTCTTTCGATGCCTTAGTCTTGGCTTTCTTCTCTACCTTGATCTCTTTCGATGCTTTAGTCTTGGCTTTCTTCTCTACCTTGATCTCCTTTGATGCCTTAACTCTAGCGCCCTTTTTAACCACTTTTACTGGCTTATACTTGGTCGTTTGTGGCCAAGGTGTGATCGATATCCAGCCTTTACTCGGTTGTTTCTTGGTCGCTTCAAGATCGGTGGGGAGCTCAGCATCTGCTGCACCTTTTACTTGGAGCTGCGTCGCGGGCACACCACGTTCACGCAGGGCATTCATGACTGAATGGGCTCGTTCAAGACTTAACTCTTGAGCTTTAGAGCTCTTGTGAGCTGTAGCGGTGATCGTCACATGAAGTGGTTCACTCTTTAACTTCTGAGTGAGCGCTTCGATTCGCTCATCAGCTGATCGAGATTTCTTGAGCTTAGAACTATTGCGAACAAACCTAAGATTCGGCTGGAGTCCAAGGAGTGATTGTAACTCAACGCTGACTTGATCAGGGCAGCCATCATGATCTTTCAAGCCGTTGCGGTTCTCCATCTTAGATTTACAGCGATCGACGCTATCAAAGACGCCATCTTTATCATTATCAACTTCAGGACAGCCATCTTTGTCTTGGAATCCATTCACGCTCTCCGCTTCATCAGGGCAGCGGTCTTGGGTGTCAAGGATTCCGTCTTTATCGTTATCTTCGTCCAGACATCCATCTTCGTCTTCAAATTGATCTTTGTCCTCAGCTTGTTTCGGACATTTATCCTCTTCATTGGAGATACCATCGTTATCATCATCGAGGTCTGGGCAACCATCTTCATCACGATCGCCATCTTCATCTTCGGCTTCGTCACGACATTGGTCTTCTTCATCCTCGATTCCATCTCCGTCATTATCCTTGTCAGGACAGCCATCACCGTCTTCAAACTGATCGATATCTTCAGGAGTAGTAGGACATTTATCAAGAATGTTCTTTACGCCATCTTTGTCAATATCACGCTTGCCTGCAAGTGAATAGGCAACTCCCATGGTGAGGGTAAAGTGATCATAAGGCTCAGCGCGAAGGTCCATACCGCTCATCCACATGGTGAGATTAGCTTTGAGCGCGAAATCATCATTGAGATAATATTTTGCCCCAAAACCAACATCAGCGGTCCAACTGCTCTGATCATCAGCGAGTAACCAGCCTCCTCCAATATTGAAAAACGGCACGAAATTATTGGGGGCGAGATTAACAACGAAGTTAAGCGCTCCTTGTTGGATATTGAGAGACTCTTTCTCCGGAGTGGCGAGGTTAAGCTGATCTGCTTTAATGGCCTCAGTAGGGATAAAACCATGATTGAGCTCAAGGCTAAATACTCGATTGATATGATAAGCGGTGGAGATACCAAAGTAGGAGGAGCTGTCCACATTTCTTGCCCCTTCCCAATATCCTCCAAAGAAGCCGAGGTCATAGCCCTGAGGTCTAGTCTCAGCGGAAGAAGAGGAAGTGACGAGCGAGCTACTTAATAAGCAGATCGCTAGCAGGGAGATGGCTTTCAACGCTTGAGCAGGAGCTGTGTGCGCAGAAGTCTTTTGTTTAGAGTCTATTAGGGAGAGCGAACGCAAGAGGTGACTCCTCTCTTATCATCATTGTTAAAATAAGCATGCACTGAAGACATTTGGTAGTCTTCAGTGAGGTGATAGATAGTCGATTGAAAGGGGTTTGAGGATGGAGTAAGCACTGCTCAGTGTCAAGTTCAGAGTATCGTGAGTAGATCAGATGGATAAAAATCTCAATCATATAGACTGTACAGAGATTTACGGTCTCCAACGTGATTTTAATTCAGGGCTAAATATATGGGCGCCTTGAGAGTGAGTGACTTCTCCTGTGGGAGTGAAGCAGAGAGCCTCTACTCCCGAGAGAGAGTCCGCTAATGCGATCCCTTCACGCGGCCCGAGGATGAATATAGCTGTGGCTAGGGTATCTGCCATGAGGGCACTCTCAGCGATAACAGTGACCGCTACACTCCCGCGGGCAGGTGAGCCTGACCTCAGGTCTATAATGTGATGATAGCGTTGATGATCGGCGATAAAGAACCGCTCGTAATCACCACTAGTCACTACCGACCAGCCAGTAGGAATCCACAGAGTCCCCCAATTATACTCTGCACGAGGATGTTTTATGCCGATCGACCATGGAGCGTCGCTCAATGATCTCCCAGACACCCTCATGTCACCTCCACCGTCAAAGACATGATCTTTAAATCCTAGGCGATTGAAAACTTCGGTTGCTCTATCTACTGCAAACCCTTTGGCGATACCCCCGAGGTCTATTTGGGTCTTAACTGACTTCAGTTTCGCCCGATATTTCCAAGACCATCCCTCAGGAGGTGAAGGAATGAAGCGACTCCAAATAGGGTGAGGAGCCCCTCTCTTTGATAATTTAAAGAGCTCTTGACAGCTCTTCTTTTGTCCTTCAGCGCTCTCGAGCTTGAGCTCGAGCTGATCACTCCCTACCCAGCGTAATCTCTCTCGTACTTCATTGCGTGCTGGAATGTGATGGGTCTTGAAGTCCCATAGACCTTTGAGTGTCGCCCAAGTGATGTCAAAAGCACCTCGAGTCAGCGAGCTGAACTCTTGGCTTTTGCACAGTAACCAAGCGGTCTCATAAGATATTTTGACCTCGGAGAGACCCGCTTTAGCGTTCAGTTGGCCAATCTCGGACTGCGGACGCCAAGAGCTCATTTGATGCTCGATCCGTCTCACTTCATTGAAGGCGGCGCGAGCAGCAGAGGTCGCGACTTGTTGATTAAAGCCGACTAGCTGAGCGGTAAACATCGTCCCCATGATCTCTTGAAAGAATTTAAATTCTTGGCGAGACTTTACACCATCTCCTGCACCGATTTCAGCAACGCTGCTGAGTGAACTTTCAAGACCGCTATCCTTTTGATGAGGACGCGATCGAGAGTGAGGAGTACTCTCACAACCGATGAGAGCGCTACTCAGCATCAGTAGGAGAATAAAGTGATTACTCATAAAATAATTGGATATCTCAACTGGTTACCCTCTGTACCTCAAATATCTATTCATCATATAAACGAGAGAATAGGGCGAGTCAATCCGCTCAAATGTGGCTCAAATAGAGCTCATTTATCGGCCGCTTTGGGCCGGTTTAGGAATCAGCTAAAGTTCTTTAACAAGTCACCAAAGGTGCTCGACATCCGCGCTTGGTCAACACGCATCTCTGATTTGAACTGCTTAAAAGCCATTTGCTCTTCATGGTTTTCAAGCGCTTTAATCGATAGTCGAACCTTCGCTCGTCTCAAGTCAACGCTCATCACCTTCGCTTGTACTTCTTTACCTACAGGGAAATGCTCTTTAAGATTTGCACCTCGTTGAGTACCTGTCTCCGAAGCGGGGATGAAACCATCTAAGTTGGAGGCGAGGACTATCGTCACTCCACGCTCGGTCGCTTCTTTAACGGGGGCGTTGATCACTTGCTCGGCGCTGATCTTAATATCGATCGGCTTCCTACGCTCAGCGACTTCTGGGGTCATTAAGCGAATTTTTCTTTTATCTCGTCGGACATTGCGTACGATTTCTTCGATAACGACCTGCAACTCTTGACCTTCAGTGAGCTTCTCGGAGGGGTGGTTGAGCCGACCTTGAGTCGTAATCGCACTTATATGCAATAGACCCTCTACCGATGGAGCGAGCTCCACGAAGGCACCAAAGTCAGTGATGCGAGTGATCTTACCGGCGATCTCAGCGCCCGTTTCATGCTCATCAACAAAACTGACCCAGGGGTCAGCGCTGAGCTGTTTGAGGCTTAGAGAGAGACGACCGCGGTTGCTGTCAACGCTGATCACTTTCACCTCAACGCTCTCTCCTGTCTTGAGGACATCGGAGGCTCGGTTAACATGTGAGTGGCTTAATTCACTCATCGGGATGAGCCCTTCTATTCCATCACCAACGTCTACAAACGCTCCAAACTTGGATAGCTGAGTCACCCGTCCTTGGATCACATCGTTCGCTGAGAAACGCTCACCCATGAGCTGCGCTCTCTCTCGTTCAGCGGATTCGAGGATTCTTTTACGAGAGACGACTACACGTAGCTTCTTATCCCTCTTTAGCTCTTCGATGTTAAAATCGAGCATCTTGCCGACTTGTTGTTGAGGCGCTCGCTCTGGTCGTAGAGAGAAATGACTGCGGGGACAGAAGGCGTTGATCGAGCCAATACGTATCTCATAGCCACCCTTGTTGGTCGCCACGACTTTACCCTTAACAGCGGTCTTCTCGGTGAGAGCTCTCTCGAGATGATCGACTTCTTGCTTTGCAAGAATATAATCTCTGGTCAACTCTACGCCGCCGTGTAGGTTCTTCACCTTAGCTTCTATGTGTTGACCGAGGACTACATTGACCTCTCCTTGTTCATCCCGAAGCTCACTGACGCTGATATAACCTTCACCACCTCGACTAAGAGAGACGAACACCATTTGATGGACATGCTTAGCGATGGTTCCGGTGACTAGATCACCCACCTTAATCGCCGGTGTGTCATCAGTGCTCTCTGTCTCATCAGCGTTCTCTGTCTCAACGGTTGTGGACTCGACCTCTGCAACGGATTCAGTCTCTGATGATGAGACCGAGACCACCGGTTCATTTGTGACTTCAGCAGTCGACTCAGTCGTCTCTTGCTGAGCCACTTCAACTGTCTCCGATGTAGTGGGCTGTTCGGTCTTCTCTTGAGTGTCCGTTGAGGCTATAATAGGGTTCTTGGGCTCCATAATGTACTCGCTTGGAATCGAATCTCACTCCGTAGGTAAAACCTGGAAGAGTGAGCTTAGAGGATGATTCATAACCTCGTGGGGATGAATGACGCACTTGGACAGATGAGTGACTCAAGTGAGTGAGGCTTATATTTAGGGTAGATGAGGCGAGTGACCTCGTATCTCTTACTTGATGTGAAGTGTGTATAGTGACTATTACAAAAAAAATAAACTAGATTTAAACGTAGACCATGATTCCATTAAAAACTATACTTGCATTTTAATATGTATGTAGAGAGTAAATGAACTCTAAAGCCTCCAATCACCTCCATGATTCAAGTGACTCAGCTCTAGATCAACTGCTCGTGGGTCTCCTACAATACAAAGGTGATCGAGCGAGTTATAGACATAGCTGTGACCGCTTGATAGAGATCATAGACAGCGCGGGGAAGCAAGGGGTGAAGTTGCTCGTCACCCCTGAATGCTCTTGCTCTGAGTATACTTTTACCTCGAAAGACGAGGCTCTGAGCGTCAGTGAACAGATCGATGGTGAGCTCGCTGATCACATCAGTGGTTTAGCACAACATCATCAGATGTGGTGTGTCGTTGGTATGATAGAGCAGGCTTCGGACCACGAGTTATTTAACGCCGCATTTATCTTTTCAGCTGATGGGTCTCGATATTGTTATCGCAAGCGATTACTCTTTGATGCGGACCATATTTGGTCAGAGAGTGGAGACTTAAATCCCATCAAGCTCTCTACTGAACTTCAACTCAGTGAATACAATATTAACCCTCCTGTATCTGACCCTTTCCCTCCCTATCCTCTCTTCAATATATTTGGTTGGCGAGTCACAGTCGGGATATGCATGGATCTTAATGACTCACGCTTTCTAAAATTTTGTGAAATCGCAGCGGTTGACCTCATCGCTTTTCCGACCAATTGGATCGATGAGGGTCATGATGTACTGTCCTATTGGGCCTACTTGATTCAAGACATGAAGCGGGCAACGCTCTTAGCTGCTAATAGTTATGGGGCCGATGGTGCGTTCACCCTCAGCGGACGTTCAGCGATCCTTCAAGCCTCTCCACCGACCCTCTATGGTGTAGCGCCGAGTGATGGAGATTATCTCATCACTTGCACTTTAGACTATATTCTCCCCGAACTACCCCTTGACGAGGAGCTCACTTAAATGACGAAAAGGATGCGTCGATCGATGGCCAAAAAAACCTATATAATACTCATTTTAATGATCACCACCCTACTCGCCGTAGGGTGTAAGAGAGATCAAGAGGCTTCACTTACCCAAGATCGTCCAGCAGTGATTGAGAGCTCAGAGAGTTCACTTCAACAGGTTGCTTCTGCGTTGAATTTGAAGGCTTTTACCGCGGAAGAGAAGTTAACTCGTCTACTACAACGGTTGGCCAAGGATAACTCCGCGCAGCTCAGAGGGCTTGAGCATCGCTTAAAGACGAAGTCCTCGACCTTAAGAAAATTAAAGAAAATGCACCTTGAGGACCCCAAGGTGTCAGCTGCCTCATTAAAGATCAGTGACACACTTCGGTATACTCTAGAGATTTCTGACGAGCCTAAAGGTCATTATGTGAAGGTGATTCAGCTTGTCTTTAAGACTTTGGAGACTGAAGGACATCAAGTCGTTAAGGTGAAGAATTATTGGCCAAGAGGTGACAACTACTCAGGAGTGAACGCCGTACTTTCAACCTCCAAAGGCTTTGAGTGGGAGCTACAATTTCATACCCCTGCTTCTTATCGAGAGGCCAAGCAGAGCCATGAGATGTATGAGAAGTTACGAGCGACAGAGACACCGCTCCCAGATCGACAGAGTCTCTTTACCGAAATGGCGAAACCTTGGGAGCAGATCGGTATACCAAGTGAAGTTCTCACTCCTATGAATCTCCACCCTAAAGAGGAAATTAAGAAGTGGGATGCCCCTCAATGAGGAGAGCTGAGCGAGAGATCATTATAGGCTCCAAGCGCTCAGGTCGATAAAAATCACCTAGCGGCTTGAGCGTTAATGATTAACTTAACTTATATCAGAGGGCTTGATCATCTTTAGATGACCCGCTCCGCAGAGGGACCTGAAGACTAGATGTATTCTTCTCTTACCCAATACTCGCTGAGATGAAGTCTCTGTTCATCCTAGCGATAAAGTCTAGACGTATCCCCTTTGGACAAGCGGCTTCGCATTCGCCATGATTAGTGCATCCTCCGAAGCCCTCGGACTCCATCTGATTAACCATGTTGAGCGCTCGCTCTTTACGCTCCGCTTGACCCTGTGGTAACAGGCCTAGGTGAGTCACCTTAGCGGAAGTGAAGAGCATCGCTGAGGCATTAGGACAGGCCGCGACGCAGGCGCCACATCCGATGCAAGTCGCCGCGTCAAAGGCGAGATCAGCGTTCACCTTCGCCACTGGGGTCTCATTAGCATCGCGAGGACTCCCTGTGTTGACAGAGACATACCCACCAGCGGAGATGATCCGATCAAAAGAGGAGCGATCGACGAGGAGGTCTTTTAACACGGGGAAAGCGGTCGCCCGCCACGGCTCAATCCACAGTTCGGCTCCATCATGGTATTCTCTCATGTGGAGCTGACAGGTGGTAGTGCGGGCCTTCGGTCCATGAGGGACACCATTCACGACCATGCCACAGGATCCGCAGATCCCTTCTCGACAATCGTGATCGAAGGTAACGGGCTCTCTCCCCGACTCGCTCAGCTCTTCATTGAGCTGGTCAAGCATCTCTAGAAAAGAGCTATCAGGACTGACGTTTTCGACGATATACTTCTCAAAGTCACCGGCGCTCTTAGCGCTCTTCTGACGCCAAATATGAAGGGTGATCTTCATACCCTTCTTCAACTTGTTGTGTACAACTTGATTCATGGATCGACTCTTTCTTACTTGTAGCTTCGTTGAGTGAGTTTGACATACTCGAAATCGAGCACTTCTTTATGCAGTGTAGGCGTCTCGCCGGCACCATTAAACTCCCACGCCGCGACATAAGCATAATTTTCGTCGTTGCGCTTAGCTTCTCCCTCTTCGGTTCGGTGCTCTTCACGGAAGTGACCGCCACAGCTCTCTTCCCGATCGAGTGCGTCGCGGACCATCAGTTCACCAAACTCAAGGAAGTCAGCGACTCTCCCTGCTTTTTCAAGGCTCTGGTTGAGGGTGTCTCGATCACCGAGAACCCTAAGATTTTGCCAAAATTCATCGCGGAGATTTTGAATCTGACCGATCGCCTCGGTGAGACCCTCTCTGTTGCGCGCCATACCACAGTGATCCCAACAGATCTTACCGAGCTCGCGGTGGAAGGAGTCTGGGCTACGGTCTCCTTTGATCGACATGAGTTTGTCGACTCGCTCATTAACGGCATTTTTGGCTTCTTTAGCGGCATCGCTGTCTGCGCTGACGTCAACACGCTTGATGTCAGCGCCCTCTGAGCCAAAGTAGTTTCCGATGGTAGAGGGGAGGACGAAGTAGCCGTCGGCGAGTCCTTGCATGAGCGCCGAGGCCCCTAATCGATTAGCGCCGTGGTCAGAGAAATTAGCCTCTCCAATTACGAATAGACCTGGAATATTACTCTGCAAGTTGTAGTCTACCCACAGGCCACCCATGGTGTAGTGAATCGCAGGGTAAATACGCATTGGAGTCTTATATGGGCTCTCATCGGTGATCCGCTCATACATCTCAAAGAGATTGCCATAACGGGCGCTGATCGCGTCTTCACCTAAGCGATTGATAGCGTCCTTGAAGTCGAGGAATACTCCGAGGCGGTTACCCCCTACTTCAGGACCTACCCCACGGCCTTCATCACAGGCCTCCTTAGCGCTACGAGAAGCGATATCTCGTGGGACGAGGTTGCCGAAAGCGGGATATTTACGCTCAAGGTAGTAATCACGATCCGACTCAGGGATGCTAGAGGGGTCTTTTTGACAATCCTCCTCGTTCTTGGGAACCCACACTCGACCATCATTACGTAGCGATTCTGACATGAGGGTCAGCTTACTTTGATGCTCGCCAGAGACGGGGATGCAAGTCGGGTGGATCTGAGTGTAGCAAGGATTAGCGAACAGAGCACCACGGCGGTGAGCGCGCCACGCTGCCATGACATTGCATCCCATGGCGTTGGTGGAGAGATAGAAGACGTTCCCATAGCCTCCTGAGGCGAGAACGACCGCATCAGCCATATGAGTCTCGAGTTCGCCGGTCACCATATTGCGGACGATAATCCCTCGAGCCCGACCATCGACGACGATGAGGTCCATCATCTCGCTGCGGGTGTTCATCTCTACGGTTCCAGCGTTAATCTGTCGTTGTAGCGCTTGGTAAGCGCCTAGAAGTAGCTGCTGCCCGGTCTGTCCTCGAGCATAAAAAGTACGGCTCACTTGAGCGCCGCCGAAGGAGCGGTTATCAAGTAATCCACCGTAATCTCTAGCGAATGGGACACCTTGAGCGACCGCTTGATCGATGATATTTACGCTCACTTGAGCGAGTCGATAAACATTTCGCTCTCGAGAGCGAAAATCCCCACCTTTTACGGTGTCATAGAAAAGACGATAAACCGAGTCTCCATCACCTTGATAGTTTTTTGCTGCATTGATACCGCCTTGAGCAGCGATACTGTGTGCGCGGCGAGGACTGTCTTGGTAACAGAACGCTTTAACGTTGTAGCCGAGCTCTGCCATAGTCGCCGAGGCAGAAGCTCCAGCGAGTCCTGTACCGACCACCAATACGCTGAATTTACGTTTATTGGCGGGGTTGACTAGCTTCATATCAAAACGATGACGATCCCAAGCGGTCTCGATTGGGCCGGATGGTGCATTAGATCTTAGCTCCACGATAACCTCCTTAGGTGTTGCTGAGCAGCCCAGCGAGGACTGCTACGGGAATGGATATATTACCCACAGTGATCAGTAAAGAGACACTCGTCGCGACCTTTCGTCGCGTGTCGTTATACTTATCATGATTTAGGCCGAGGGTCTGCATGAGGCTCCAAACACCATGGTATAAGTGGAGGCCTAGGCAGACTTGAGCAATGATATAGAACCCAGCGATTGCGGGGTTAGAGAACCCAGTGACGACGTTATTGAAGACCTTACCGTGGACAATCTCATAGCCTGAGACAGGTGCACCGACGGTGAGGTGTAGTAAGTGGTAAATGATAAAGAGGAGCACGATGACGCCGCCCCATCTCATGGTTCTAGCTGCATAGGTTGTCGCTCGGCTGACCTGTTTAGCATAGCCACGGGGGCGAGCAGCTTTATTTTGTTTCCAAAGAGAAAAAGCCGACCAGAAGTGTGCAAATACTGCTGTAATTAGCACGATTCTAGCTCCCCACAATACCGCGGGCATGGAGTGGAGGAACTCGGCGTAAGCGTCGAGTTTATCTGCGCCTAAGAAAATCTGTAAGTTACCAGCCATGTGTCCTATTACAAAGCCGATCAAAATTACACCGGAGATGGCCATCACCACCTTTTTACCGAGTGTTGTCTGATAGAAGCTGAGCTGTTGTGCGCTCATTCATCCTCCAATATAAGTTATTACCTCAAACGAGTGGTCGTCTAAGAGAGTGTGTATGGTTGAGAAGAAACCTCTCTGCTCTCAAGCTACGATCCGATATCTAAGGTAAAAACACACAAAACTGTACTCTATACAATGAAGATAGAGAGCCCGTTGATGTGGGAACAACTCTACATATCAGCCCTTCAGCGCTAAGAGAGGCCTCTGTCCTTAATAATTATGATGTCGTCTTACATACCAAGATCACTTCACCGCTGACAACTTATATTTGACTTGGGGTATATTTCGATCCCCATTGGCCGTGATTGGTATCCAAGTTCGGTGGTTTGGATGTTAAGAGAAAAGGCCGTTGTATTTCCCTCTTGTTTAGCTAGGCATAATCGGCATAAATAACCTCTGTTTTAGCGATCTCAGGTCTTGGTGAGCTTTATTCACCGAGAGTGTGTGATCAACACCCACTAGATTAGGAGTATTATATGTCTACTATTCAAGTCGTAGAATCTCATCAAAAGTCTACTGATGAGATTAAATCAGGTCTGAGTCAATTTGAGGAAATGTTCTCCAAGTATGGCGTTAAAATGGTTTGGAATGAAGGGGAGGCTACGCTCACAGGTCCAGTTACGGGATCGATCTCGATCACAGCCACCGAGCTAAAAGTTGTGATCAAATTGGGGATGATGGCTAAAATGGTCGGGATCGACCCTACTCGCTTGGAGTCTTCGATCCGAAAGCGGCTTCGTGTAGCCTTAGGATAGAGTCGCTCGATTCATTTCATCAATCATGGTGATAGATCAGGCCGTTCACCACGAAGCGGCTGAAACTTACTTTTAGATGGGCTTGATTCACTACTTGGAGGTTCAGATAAGGGCTGATCATTAGCGCGGATTGACTCTCGCTTATGTATGTCCCTCGCGACTCTAAACCCTAGATTAAAGAGTCGTGCGCCGGGTGATCGATGACCACGTCTAGCGATTCGGG
Organism: uncultured bacterium; assembly: GCA_943788935.1. Lineage (GTDB taxonomy): Bacteria > Myxococcota_A > Bradymonadia > UBA7976 > VGTA01 > CAKZRU01. The sequence continues at coordinate 76,862 of CALSSE010000012.1, forward strand.
GTAAGTCGAGCTCATCGAAGGCTCCTCCTCCACGATACACGCGGTCTTGTGCGTCCCAAGTGAGCCCGTCTCTATGTATCCATGCCTCTGAGGTGATCGGCGCGCCTTCATAGTTTGGGTGCCACTCATCCATCACCCACTCCCAGACATTTCCGACGAGGTCACAGACTCCTTGCTTAGAGCTTCCTAGAGTCCTCTGACAGACGGGAGATGTTCGCTCATGGCCACATCCAGCGCCTCTCACAAAATCAGAGAGAATCGCATATTTGCATGAGGCTGGTTGGTCTCCCCAAGGGTAAATAAGTCGTATACCAGCGCCCCCTTGGGCAGCAAAGCTCCACTCTACCTCGCTTGGTAGCCTCCCTCCGACCCATAGCGCAAATGTTCTCGCTTGATGCCAAGATACGCAGTTTAGGGGATGGTCTGCCCTCCCCACACGATCCCAGTTGCAGAGTCGATCATCTCCCCAATCAGAAGACTTCAGGCCGTCGGTAGAGCATACTCCTTGGGCGACACATTGCGCATATTGGAGCACGGTGACCTCGGTTTTACTGATCTCAAACGGAGTGACCTGTGCCTGATGTTGAGGATGTTCGCTCTCATAGCCCTCATCTGGTAGAGAGCCGATCACTATCGGCCCACCAGAGAGCTTTATCCATTGGGGAGAAGGGCTACTCTTGATCTCCGGTTCAAGGAGGGCTTTCTTCGGTTGAATGGCTTTCTTCGGTTGAATGTCGCTTGGACTGATGCGCTGAGAATTGATGAGATAATCCTCTTTTAATAGACTTCTCTTGGCGGAAATGTCCTGTGTTGGACTGTTCCTGTCCACCGGCGTGACTGTAGATGAGCTAGAGTGAAGGGGGAGAGCGCTGCTCCGTATCCTTGGCTAAGAACAAGTATCCTCCGATCCAAAGGAGGGACACTAATAATAAAAGGGCGATCCACAGGCGATATCTCTTGAACAATTCCCCCTCTATGACTACCCCAACGATCACCTCATCGCTATCCGAGATAGAAGAGGATGGAGAGGTCCCTAGTTGTTCTGCTGCGATAGAACCGAGCGCTCTGGTAGTGGCGAGGGTGTAGAACTCATCAGAAGATGAGGGTTGCGCTGACTTTTCCTCTGTAGACTGTTGTTCAACGATGGCGAGGGATCGATTTTCTGGGGAGTCATTAACCTCAGCGGAGTGTTTATCAAGAGGGCTCTGTCTCTCCTCTTGACGCATGATTTGCGCTGTTGATTCAGGAATGAACGAAGGTGATGTAGATTGAATAGAGTCTGTAGGGTACTTGGCTTCTAACGGTTCAAGCGGAGGGAGCGCCTGAAGAGCGATGAGGGCTTCTCGTGCACTCTGATAACGAGCGCTCGCTCTAAAGGCAGTGAGCTGCGTTAAGAAAGCTGCCACTTCGGGTGGGCAGGGTAAGTCATGGGTAAAGAGACGATCTGATTGTAGCCTCTCATCTACCCTAGAGATCTCCAAGCCGGTCATCGCTGACAAGGTGCTCATCCCGACAGAGTAGAGATCGCTGCTCATTCCATAACGGCCTCTGAGGAGCTCAGGAGGTCTCTCTCCACTCAGCGCTTCGGCATCGCTCATGCGATCGCTTTTACTGAGCTCAATCATTGTTGTAGAGACAGGATGGAGGAAGAGCAAACCGCCATTTCGTGAGCGCCAGATATGATCAGGGCAGAGGTTTAAATGTAATAAGGGATCGCCCGATTGGAAATCACGCTCAGCGTGTATAAGCTCGAGAGCGCAGAGACATTCTTCTGTCAAACTGATACCTTGATAAAGACTGAGGGGCTCAGCGAGCGAAGAGAGAGGAGCGCCTTCTACTTTGCCTTCTACCCAGCAGAGGATATCCCCTTCCCAAAAGACGTCAAACGAGGAAGGTCGAGCGACGAGTACTCGTCGCCAACGATCTAATTCTCTAATGATCGACCGTCGCTCCCTCTGTTGTCCTGATGTAGAGAGCTGAGAGAGCTGGGGGAGCCCATAAACATAGAGATAACATTCTCCTCTTGGACCACGCGCCCACCAACATCTCTGTCGATTAGGGACCCGGTGTAGGAGCTTATATTCCCCGTTTACTCCAAGGATGTCTTGAGGGCTGAAGTGGGTAGGGTTAGTCTTTTGCATATGCAACTCGGCGAGGCATTAGCTGAAGAGGCTAAGCCGCTATAGAACTATTGAGGAGATTGTCGTGCACTTCGATGATATATAATGACGGCGATACTGTACATAGCTAGAAATGACCATGAGATCATCCGCCGACCACCCCGAAAGACCAACGTTACGCTTTGAAAGATGAAGAGAGCTTGTAATATACCAATGTAAACACGATCTTTTTCCACTTTTAGATCACTCAAACGCCACAATCGTCGTGCTTGATATAAGATAAAATAGAAGAGGATAGAGGCGGTTGGAATTCCTAGAGTGGCTAACGAGCCTAGGTAATTGTTATGACTCGCTCGCCCATGTCCTTTATCTAGACTGATGACCTCTCCGAGTTTGTCGAATTGGCCAAATCCAATACCGAAGAAAGGGTATTTAAAGATCGCTTGCAGACCATTTAGGAGTATAGATTGACGATCGGTGACCGAGCCATCTTTTAAGTCCCAGCGATTAAAGAAGTAATCTAAACGATCTGGGTATGCGATAAGAATCAGCTGCAAGATAATCAGCGATAAGAATCCAATGGTAAAGATCCTCTTCCATTGGGTACGAAATGACCAAAGTATAGTGAGGACGAAAGCGAGTTGAGCGCCACGAGACACTGTAAGAATGAGCGCTGTACATATGACCAAGCCTGCTAATAACAGGGCTAACCTTAGCGCTGGTTTAAAGAGGGAAGAGGAGCTCAGCAATATCGCAATCAAGGCTCCTGGACCGATGAGTCCACCAAAAATATTTGGTTGGCCAGGGAGACCTTGCAGTCGGAGGCTTTCATTAAAAAAGAACAAGGCGATGATCACGTGAACGCAGACAACAAGCAGAGTACACCAAACAAATACGTGTATCTGCCTTCGCTCTCGAATGAGATCTGTCAGCGCAAAATAGCCGAGTAAATATGAGCAATGACGGATATATTGTCCGGTTTCGAGGTGAGGGGTTGGTCCCTGTTGCCAGCTGAGCCCAACACCGATCAGGTAGATGATGAGCAACGGCCATTTTTCAGCGGTTTGTAAGGGGGATCTCCCATTAAAGCGCCATAGCAACCAATAGAAGAGGAGCAACGCGAGGACAAAATCTCCATAGCCTACTTTGGCGAACCCTAAGTCAACAAATAGGTCATCAAAGTGAATACCGATGGTGAAGAAGATCAACCACAGATCTCGTATTTGAGTCAGGACCACCAGCCCAATAACCATGAGTGCGATGAAGACCAGCGGCTTGGGTTGATAACTTGATAGCCACCCTATACATATACTACCAAGGATAGCGGCTATGGTGATCGATATCGTAGAGGACAGCTTCACTCCTCTTCACATACATTTTCTGGAATGCCTTTGATCGCTTCAAAGCGTAATGGACGACGGGTGTCATCAGGTGACTCTAGACACCAAGTATATCCCTCAAGAGCCTCACCTCCATCGACCTGCTCTAAGTCGAAGATACGTTGACACTCTTGGGGTAACTTGGGACAAGGTATAGTCACTGGCTCATTGGTCGTTGGCGACGGGAGAATCATAGGCGTATATAGTGAAAATGTGAGCCCATTAGCGACAAAGAGCAGCTGCCTCTCAGCGCTTCCTTCGAGCTCTTCAATGAGTCCTTGAACAACAAAAGAGCAGTTGCAGCGGTCAGCTTGGTCAAAAGAAGCAAGAGACTCATCCTCGGGCTTTTGATAACGAATACTCACTCCAGCGACCCGATCTCCATATTGACCTAAATTGAGCTCGTAGAGCGCTCTATTAATCGAACTCGTATCTTGAGCCTCTACATAGTCGGTACTCTCTCGCCATACTCCATTGACGGAAGTACTCCTCTGACAGCTTGACGAGGAGAACGCCAAGAGTATGAGAGAAAGACAATGAGAGAGAGACAATGAGTAAGAGAATGAGTGAGAGAGGGAGAGTGATCGCATGTAACTAGTAGGATCTAAGGATTGGCGATAAGAGTGATGATCACATCACCGCCATCACTATCGCTTCTGATCACGAGATTAGCTTGGTATGCATTGGCGACCATCTCGTCAGCAGGTCTTGTGAAAGTGACCTCCAACACCCGAGTGTCTCCGGGTGGAATCATCCCCGATTGATCTCCTGAGATAGAAAACGAGGAGACATCGAGGTCACTCCCTTCAATAGCGACTTCAGAGAGGTTGACGGCAGTGTCCCCTGATGAGGTGATCGAAAGCATAGCGCTCGCTGACTCTCCGGCGCTCAATCCGTCAAAGGAGAGCATCGAGGCATCGGCGTCAAGTAACTTCAGAGAGTTGCTGAGCTGGGTCCGTAGAGGCACTCTAAATGCTCCGTCGATCGCGTTATCGGCATCATCTGAACGGACAATGAGGGTGGCCTCGGTGGGGGTGCCACCTGCAATGTAGTCTATACGAACGATTTGCTCAGCTTGAACACCGACTTGGAAAGAGTCGTTATCGGCAGCGTTAATTCGGTACCCTGCGTCTTCAGGCTCAATCGACAAGAAAGCGCTGATTGGTCTTAGTCCAGTGTTGTAAAAGTTGACTGGCTGTACATCAGTAGCACCTGCATCATGACTGAAGGTGACCGGAACAGGCATAATCTCTAAGTTAGCAGGTCTCGCTTCAGAGGTGAGTAATACTTCAAAACTAGGCTGATCGGGATCGTTGCTGCTGATCAATAATTTCGCTTGGTCAACTCCATCGTCTTGAGGGTCATAACTCACGATGAGGCGTAAGTAACCATTAGGCTCAATGGACGCTGATCGTAGCTCTTCTGTCGCGTCTACGGTAAACTCTAGCCCGCTCTCAGGTGCAGGGTACTCTGGATCAACCATCACATCAACGGCGCTTAAAATGAGTGGTGAGGTCCCAAAGTTTCTCAATAGGTAGTTCTCAGAGGATGGACCAGTACTGGGAAACTGTATGGCTGTGACATTTCCTGAGATGTCAGGTTGACCGCTAGAGATCGTGATCGTAGAGGCGATTCTCAGTCCATTGGTCGCATTACTCTCTACGACGAGCTCAATATTTGAGGGGAGGGCGACAGTCTCTAAAGGCCTAAATGTTACCGTGATCTGCTTCAATTGACCTGCTAGGAGACTAATAGGGGTTATAGGACGCTCCCTTAGAATCACTGTACAGGTAGGAAGGACATCGGGAACAAGAATGGTCTCAGGGGGGATCATTTGGGTCTCAAAATCACAGTCATCGAGTCGCTCTCGACCGCCTTCCGCACTATCTACCTCTAAATAGATATCGCTGATGTTGAGCACTGCCTCTCCGGTGTTACGGAGCTCAATCACTTCGCTCTGCTCTCGAGTCCCTGTAGTCATCGGGGTTAAGATCACGTCACGGGGCTCCATCGCGATATTATTAGACTTTTTTCCCTCAAAACTACTATCGCAAGCGACGGAGGAGAGAGTGATGAGCAGAAAGAGCGCCCTGAGAATGTGTGAAGGCGCCGTCTCTGATGAGAGGTAACGTGTATCTTGCATAACGGTGATTCCATCCAACGAGAGGGTGAGAGTGAAGCGATGAGTATTTAATAAATTCTAGAGGGGGGTCGAATATGTATTTAACATAAATTGAACGCTGATATAGGGAGATATCGCACGTAGTTAGATCAGGCGTCAGATGCATCTGGTTCAGCTGCACTCATTATGGTTAGAGGGTGGAGATTACCCGCTCAATTTCCTCGGCGTGGGAAACATTGGGCGTTATATTCAACACGAACTCTCTGACCAGGTTGGGGAACCTCATTCTCTTCAAAGACCACTGAATTACTCGCTGAGTCATAGGACCACCCTGTGGCGCTCATAGAGCCGTCGACTGAGACTTGAATAGAGTCTCTCTCTGCGGGTCGAGTGAGGAAAAATTGGACTGGGAGGCCAAAGGCTTGATTACCGATCTCTTGCAGAGGTCGACCAAAGTCAGTTTCACAGATGCTATACACTCGGCCATTAGTGCGGTTGGCTACCTCTACATAGCGACTCCCTGCGTTAGCCTCTCCTCCAGCGCCGTCACATGAGTTCGCTTGACCATTTCTATAGCCAGTGATGGCGTTAGCGTGAAAACGGCCCTCATTCCTGAAGCCCTTAATATTCTTGAAGAAATCGACATAGAAGTTGAGGTTGGCGTCAGAGAAGTCGTCTTCATCACTTACGAACACTAGCTCAAGTGCGGCGTCTTCCCTGAGGAAGCCTCGGTTGAGTCCTCCACAAACACCTTCTACGCAGGTGTCAGGTGCGACACAGTCTGCGTCAGCGCTACATGCTGCGCCTGTGTCATAGATTAACGGATCGGAGAGCGCTGCTTGCGCAGCGGCGAGCCCCTTCTCTGTTCCAGATCCGCTAGTGCCTACACTTGAGGCTCGGGAGAACTCCGAGGCGACATTAGGAGAGTTAGACATGATCCTCGGGTTACCTTGAAGACGGCCTGATTCGCTGCCGTCATCCATGTCTGTGGTGACAACACCGATTTGATAGTCATTTTGGAACTGCTGAGCACCATTGATGAAGCTCGCGAAATTATCGGCGAGATTCTCTTGCTCTTCACTCATTGACCCAGAGTTGTCGATGATAAATAAGACATCTACAGTTTGACCACTCGTCTGGACGAACTCATCAACTTGGCTGGTATTAGCGACGCCTTCTCCTTCTAATGGTACTCTCAATTCGGGGGCATCAGCGGCATCGGAGACAAAGACGAGCTCACATTGATCAGCCCCTAGATTACCTGGTTCATAGACGAGATTAACCTCTGCTGGGCTATTTCTAGTAACTATGATACAGCCATCTTGATTAGCGACCGGGCGGTTGGTGATTAAAAACTCGCTGCACCCTGGACCTTCTAGGCTCATTCCGGTGATGCATAAGTCAACGAGCCCGGTGTTATATACGGTGACCCGCTCTTCACGTGAGGCGCAATCACCCGCGGTGACTTGGCCTAGATCGAGCCGCCCTGGGATGACCTCGATATTACTCTCTCCTGAGACTCCATTTAGACTAGCCTGAGCGACCTTATCTGTATTGGTGAAAGGGTCAAAGTAGTTCAGAGTATAGGTGGCGGAGTCAGCATTGAACAGGGCGGGAGAATAGGTGATCTCGAAGGGGAGAAACTGTCCTGCAGCCGCTTGATTGGCTGCGATGGGTCGAGTGAGCTCAAAGAAGACATCACCTAAGCCAGGGATAGGGATAGGGATCAACGGCTCGATGGATTGATCTCGAAGCTCACAGCTCCCTGTCCCCCTGTTGACCGCACGAAGCTCTCTGGTGACGCTTCTTCCTCGAGTAACTAGTCCAAAGTTCATCCGCTCGGGCAGGATGAGCATCTCGCAAGTGGGCGCTCCTCCTCCTGTCACAGTGAGCGGGACAGTAAGAGTGGGTGTATCGGGGCTACTGTTCTCGATAACGAGGCTATCCATCGCTCTCTGACCTTCGCTGAGTCCAGTATTTTGATAGCTGACCTCAATGATTTGGGTCATGCGGGTATCGAGTACGAATGGGACACCGACACTCTGATCTACCCAACGCCAAGCGAAACCGTCGGCTTGACTGCTCAAGCCAACGGAGGAAATGTCGAGTGGAGCATCTCCACAGTTGAGCACTTCAACAAGGAATGGAGCGCTGGGCTGACCTTGGGCGACGACTCGGAAATCGACAGCTTCAGGAGTCGTTTGAATACAAGGTTGCTTGAGTCTCCCGCTCAAAGGAATAGAGACTTGCCCTTGGCATTCGCCGAAAGAAACGGAGACTGCGGTGCGATGTCCACCCTCCATACCCGGAGTGTAGCTGACGCCAAAAGAGAATGTCTCTTCTGGGTTTATTACTTGGGGGACATCGACGTCGTGAAGAGTAAATTGGGCATTAATCGCGGGGTCATTCACCGCTAATTCTAGTCGATCAATATTGAGTGGATCTAAGCCACTATTGGTGAGTGTGACATTAATAATGGGGCTCTCGACACCTAAGTCTAACGGGCCAAACTCTACAGCGCTCGGGGAGAGGTCAACAAAAGGGACAAATTCTAGGCCACTTAGCTCAACTCGAAGAGGGGTCCCGCCATCTCCTTCATAAGAGACGAGTAATGTCCCTTCCGCGCTGCCACTCACCGTAGGGGTATAGGCTATACCTACTCGAAAGATATCGCCTTGCTGTATGGAGACTCCTGCCGGTGAATCTAATCGTTCTGGCTCATCAGACCCAGAACGTAATATCTCATATCCATCGATAGAGAAGGCTGCAGACGTTTCTTCAGTGAGCTGTGCCGCTTGTAGCGTTACGGGGACGACACCAAAGTTCTGAAACTCATGCCAATTGAGATCATTGGCGTCGCATGGATTGAGCACAAACACTGCGCTGGTCTCATAAATAAGATCAGATTGACCGATGGTGGTCTCAATCGGAATGATCGTCTCATTATTAGTTCTAGCAGCGGAGGAGCTGTTATTGACGATCACTAAATTACCGCTGTCAAGACCCTCATTCATAGGACTGTAAGACAGGGTAAAGCTAAAGACTTCTCCCGGTTCAACCACGAAAGCCTGACCGACTCCCTCAGGGAGAATAATACTAAACTCAAGGCTGCTCAACTCACTAGATAAATACATATCAACGACTTGCAGGCGACCATCTCCGATGTTTTCAATATTGACAATCTTTGTAGTCGTCTGACCGGTCGGCACAGCGGTTAAGGCGATCGGGTCAGGGTTTACATTGATCTCAGGAGACCCCGCTTTACCGAAGTTGTTCTCATCATCACAGGCAACCCCCATAATAACTGTCAAACTAAGGAGCGATAGCCATCTTCGGGCGTTCAACCCTACCCGATAGAGACGTGATGATGCTGTTCTAGAGGCGGGGTCTAACATACTCATAACCCTTCTGAAAAATAAAGTACACAATCCATAGATTGCTTAAGGTTTTGTGGAGTTGAAATCAATGTTTGAAACACATAACAGTCGTTTTGTCATGTCGCTTTTTTTAAGTTTTTATCAGAGGTGATCTCGTCGCAATCTATTGAGCGTACTCACCCTCTTCATAGACTCGGTCAATCGCGGTGACGACTGGGCACATTAGGGGATCTTCACACCAGTTGATGCTCGCTACATGCCACAATTGGTTGAGACGATTCAGCTCTCGATCAACAAACTCCCCGATAAGATCTCCTCGAGCGAAGAGCCTCACAGTGACATAACTAGAGTGTTCAATCGTTGGGTCTCTCCCCGCCTCTCCAAAGAGACTCTCAGCCCGATAATAGATCGCGCCGACTTCATAAGTGACACCTACCTCGGGACGGTTGAGGTTGACATTCTCTGGTCCTGCGCCATTGATATCATCAATATCGAGACTAGGGTTATCTAGAAAATCCCCAACGCTACCCCAATCTGGAGCGGTGTTCTGAAAATAGCAATCCCAGTTGCCGGCAGCGCTTCCCCACCGCTCAGCAGCGTTTTGATGCTTAAAGTGAAGATCAACATCGGTCCCTGAACTATCTGTTTCATCAGGATCTTCGGGCGTAGACCATACTAGCTGTATATGTAGGTCTTTCTCTGGTACAGCTTCTATAATCACTGTCGCTACCGCATTAGGGGCGCAGCTGGATTGGCCCAAGTTATCGAAGACCTCGAGCTCGATCACATAACGACCTGCGAGGTCTACAAAAAAGGTTGCGGTCGGCGTCATCTCATCATCCATTGGCCCTCCCCCTGCGGGGTCAGCGTTGCTAAAGAGATTCTCAACGACTTGACTGACCGATCCACTAGGACGTTCGATGACGTTCCAAACCCACCGCTGGACCTCTCCTCCCGGATCCGCAGAGGGTGAACCATCGAGGGTAATGATCTCTAATGGCGCCACCTCATAACGCTCGCTAGTGACCACTGGCAATGGGCAGGAATTCTCTACCCCACGACCGAATAGGTCTACGATGAGGGGCTCACTGCTAGTATTGGTATAGAGTAATAAGCGCCCACCATAGTTTTGTTCCTGAGTGGGCCAAAAGCCGACATCAATGACTCGACTAGGAAAGGATTCTCCAGCACTAGCGGCAGGAAGCTCTAGCAGATCACCATTGTCATTCGCTTCTAGCGCTTGTGGGAGACCAAACTCAGCGCCTTCAAATTCGATTCGACTGATCCGAAGGGGCGCTCCCCCACAGCTCTCAACGATGAGCGGTAGGATATTAGGGGTCTCTTCATCTCGAGCGGGAACTAAGAGTGCGGCTCCAAAATCTAGGGTGTCTGGGGTGAGCTGTATACAGGGCGCTGCTCCATTGGCGATCAAGGGACCGCGATATTCACTGGCGCCTGGATCATTGCTGATGATAACGAGTTCAGCTAGATCAGGGCCTGCGCTTGGTGGCGCATAGCGGATGATGATACTCTGCGCCTCACCGGGCTCTACGCTGATAGAGCTGAAACTTTCCTCATCGATTTCTTCACCCTCTATGAGGACGATAAAATCTTCACTACCATCTATTCGTAGATTACTCACTAAGAGGGTGCCTTGACCAACATTACGAATCTCTCCCTCTAGCTCAGCGACTTCGCCTGCGTCTACACTCCCAAAGTCGAAAGTGCCGGGGGAGACAAATATATTAGGGGCCGCTCCTGATGTTTGAATGGGGACTTTCAACTCACGTTGTTGGGCGCTGTTGGTCTCAATGACCAGCTCATCATTATCTTGGGCGCTCTGTTCTTCGCTGGGTGTGTAGGTGATGAATAAGGTTAAGACCTCAGTCTCGTTGGGTTCTAAGATGAGTTGACTCGGTACCTCGGCGCCATCGGCGAGACTAATTTTAAAAGGCGATTCTGGGCGATTTATACGAATATTGATAAGGGTGATGGCAGCGCTTCCAACATTACGAACTGTGAGTATTTGTTCTGCTCTCTGTCCGCTAGGGATGGAAGGGAAGAGCAATATATCAGGAGATACGCTGAGTAGACCACTGCTTATATTGCCAAAGTCGTCCTCAGAGTCACAACTGGTCAACAAGGCGCAACAGAAAATAGAACATAAGACTAACATCGCTCGAGCGATGAGATAGAGAGAACAGTGAAGTTTAGAGATCGTTCGTCTCATACGATATTCCTTTTGGAAGTACGGCGGACGAGTCTCAGTCTCGGATCGCCCAGCTATTGATGAGTGTATTGGCTGATCGAGTCGGTTATCGATAGGCTGAGTGTAGATGAAGGATCAGCGTGATCGGTTCCAGCAGAGAGTATTATGGCTGCGGAGCATCCTCATAGTAGCGGTCGATGGTGGTCACTAGACCGTCGGGCCACGAGATTGACGCGACCTCCCAGAAGTGCTTTCGTCCATTCATCACTTTAAACCCGGGGGCATCACCTTCAGTATAGTCCCAAGTAGGAACACCGTTAATGAATATACGGACAAAAGCCTTCATTGGTCCATATTCCCAACCATCAACTCTGTCCAAGTTTTCATAGTAGTCAACCCCGACAATATACTCTCCACCTAGGACGGTTGTGTCTTCAGGCACAGCGAGAGTTAAATTCTCGGGGCCATTGCCACTGAAATCATCGAGGTCAAGGAAAGGATTATCTCGGGGGTTATCTAGCTGACCCCAATCAGGATCTGGATTGTTGAAGTAGCAATCATAAGGTCTAGTAAACCATGAGCCTGCATTAGGATGTCTTAGGTGAAGGTCAAGGTCTCCTGAACGCTCCAAGCCAACATCCTCCTCATTCACGGGTTCCCATGAGAGCTGAATCTGAATTGCCTCATCAGGCTCAGCGAGTATAGTGACAACCGCCGGGTTACGGCAGTCGAGTGAAGTGAGCCCAAATTGATCAGTGACTCTCAGCTCCGCAGTATAATAGCCAGGGAGATCGATAAAGAATAGCGCGGTAGGTGTCGTATCATCGTCTGGGCGACCTCCATCAGCAGGTTGCTGTGGATTATCGAAACGCTCTACCAACTGTGATACAGAACCTTGAGGGCGAGAGGTGATGACCCACTCATAAGCGACGGGTAGATTATCGGGGCCATCTTGGTCGACAGATGGGCTTCCATCAAGGACAATCGTATCTAGAGGTAAGACGTAAAATTCATCTTCGATAGCTCGAGCTTGGGGGCAGATATTCGCTGTTCCTCGGCCAAGAATACTCACTCGTCGCTCAGGCATGACAGGGTCATCACTGATAATCACCAAAGTGGCGTTATAAATCTTCTCTTCTCTTGGAGAGAAAGAAAGGGTGATCTCTTCACTTGGGCGTAAGCCTTGACTACTAGCAGCCGGCATAATGAGGGGTAATTCAATCTCTCCTTCTATTTGGAAAACCCCTTCGGCATCATCAGTGATATAGACCTCAACGATGTTCAACTCTGCGCCTCCACAACTCTCGAACAGCGCGACTTGTGAGTCGGTACGAGAGACCAGTGAGGCGGGGAATTCGATGGCCTCTGGTAAAACCTCTAAGCAAGGGTTGCGTGAGTTAGCGGTCAGTGGAATCGTATAGGTCTCTTGACCTTCCGCATTACTGATGATGACCATCTCAGCAAAGTCGGGCCCTGCAGCTTCGGGGAAATAACGGAGCTGTACGTTCAACGTCCCTCCTCCTTCTCCTTCTAGAAAAGGAGAGATGCCGGGGAGACCGTCTTGGTCAGGGTCCTCAAGAAGCTCTGGCTGTCGTCGAGGATCACGACCATCTATAAAGGGAGTAAAGTCTTGAGATCCGTCGATACGAAGCTGTTCTATGTAAAGAACAGATTGTCCTACATTTAGGATCTGCATCTCTACTACTCGCTCTTCCCCTGCAGGGACAACATCAAAATCGACAGATGTCGGATTGACAGCGAGCTGGGCGGCTCCTGCGCTGACTCTGATCGGAATATCGATCCGAGACCTCTCGGGGGCTCTTGGGTCAGAGAAGTTTGTATCAAAGTAAATCGCCGCAGAATCAGCGACCTCATCCTGAGGTGAGTAAGTCACCTTAATACCTAACAGCTCGTTAGGACCTATTCGTAATGAGTCGTCGATGTCAGCTTCAGAACCTTCGGGACCTTCTTCAAAGTCTATGACTTCAAAAGTCTCACTTCCGGGGTATTTATACTCAACGATGAACTCACCGCTTTGACTGACATTAGTTTGGATGATAGAGCGAGCGATAATTAAATCAACACCACCGACATTCTCAATCTCCACCTCTTTGGTGATTGATCGACCAACCACTAAGATAGGAAAGGTGATCTCTTGACTAGGGCGAACGATGTATTGTGGTGATTCACGAGAGGTCACGCCGCTGTTATCACAGGCCGTGAGCGTAAATAACGCTGAGACTAAACAAAAAACAAACATCCGCAGGGCACCTGCATGATGTAATATAAACCCTATATGTTGTTGAGGCATATGGTGTCTCTCCTAAACAAACTATCCAAGTGTTGGTCGTTAAGTTGTTGGGTACACGTAAAGAGTGATTTTTCTCAAAAGAGAAGAGCCAGACTCGGTCTACATAGTGTACATGAAGTCTCCACTTGTAACATGTCACAAAAAGATGTGAAGCCTCAATCTTTAAGTACTAACACTGATCGAGAGTGTTTTTCTACATTGGTCTTAGACAATCACAGATTTGGTCTTGGACAATCATAGATAAGATGATTAGAGATCTTTGATTATGAATGCTCTTCAGTCCTCAAGGTTTCTAGCTATCAGGGAGAGAGTTTGACTCAAGATCATCGATATCTAAACAGTCAGACTCTAAGTGTCTCTCTGCGTTGATGAGGGGAGATTTTAATCGCATTGAGCACGCAATGAGTGGGGGTGCAAATTTTTTCACTGAACCACTATCCGCTCTGTATCATCATGGAATTAATCATAAATGTGTCATTTTGTTTGCCGAAAGTATATAGGCTCAGTCCAAGAGAGACAGAATTTGGTTCATCTCGTGAGTCGCTTCATGTCTACTACACTACTTGTGTTACCCGTACTGAATATTACTTGGTGGGTCGCCCTCATCAAACGTTACTAGGAGATAAGTATATGGCACGTCATTCGATCTCGATGGGCATAGTGCTCGGAGCCGCTTTGAGCACCATCAGCTGTGACAGCACAGTGTGGTTAGATGACACTCTCCCTTCACTGACTGCTGTTTACGCTTCTGGCGCCTGCCAAATAAGCGGTAATGAGCTTGATGTCTCGGTAGTTCTCGTTAATCAAGGTGATACTTCATCTTCTAATATATTACCGACGACTCGAGTCGCTAAAGAAGGTGCGACGCCGGTGACAGAGCTGTTAGACAGCGGTTCCTTCCAATTTAATACCCCCCCTATTATGGAGACTAAAATACAAGAAGGTCTCCTTACAGAGGGAGTCGCCTATGGTGAACCAGAGTATGGATCAATGACCGGTGAACCTAAGACAGTTCAGCTTGACCCTCGAAGCATTGATTTTGAGTGGGCCTCTCCTGACCCTGAGGCAGAGCGGATCCCACTATTGATCTTGTTGATGGATCAATCTGCCTCGGTCTTAGGCTTACCTTCGAGTAGACCAGGTGTACGTCCAAGCCAGATGTATGGCAGCGATATTACCCACCAACGTCTCACCTTTTTCAAGTCATTGGTGAAAGGACTCGATGAAAATTATGAGGTAGCGATGCTCACCTTCTCTGGCTTCACGACTAGCTTTGGCGCGGACGAGAGCAGGGTGAACAACCCCACGCTCAATCGAGATCTCGTGGTCAACGAGATTGAGAGACTGAACGTCGCTACAGCTTATGAGCCTCGAACTGCTCTTAATCAAGCGCTCGCGGATGCCAAGGAAATGATCGAGGGGTTAGAGCCTGACACTTATGATCCCGTAGTCGTGGTCTTCACTGATGGGCTAGAGAGCGGTGATAACTCAATGAATGTACCTGATATCAACGCTCTGGCCCCCTTCTTTGTGGAGCGACATGTTCCGGTCCATACACTACAACTCAGATCTAAAGTAGATCCCGCTGGTGAAGAGATGGATGAGATTGGTCGTCAAGCACCTCTTGAGTCGATGAGTCGTCTCGCTTGTCAGACCGGCGGTGACTTCTACTACATTCGCAAAGCTGAAGACTTCACTAGTAATAATGACCTCGGTACCATGTTACGTAATCGACTTGTTGGTCGATGGAGCCTTAAGGTTCAGACTCCCTTGTTCTCGGAGGTTATGGACCCTGAGGCGCCGGCGGTTATGCTCACCACTGAGTTAGAAGCAACACTCGCCGGAGAAGTTGAGCGCTTCACGGCTGCTCAGAGTATTCAGGGGACCACTAACTTAGTGACCACTGATAATCGTATTTGGATTTTGAGGCAACCTCAGTGAGGCCAAGAGCTATTAACTGTTCAAGCCCTCTCCGCCCCACAAAGAATCTATGTATGGCGACGCTATACTATTTATGCCCACCACTCACCACCATGGATAAGACGCAGACTATGTCTAAGCACCTTTGCTCATTAAAAACGCTCTCCACTCGTTTAGCGATTGGAGCGCTTGTTCTAGGACTTTTCACTCAAACTTCTCTCGCCCAAGATGCAGAGATGGGAGAGCAGGACCTTGACACCCCCAAGACCCCAGAAGAACAGATCGCTGAGGATTTAGCGTTATTTTGGGGTAAGAAGCGTGAAGTTAAGGTTGTCCAGCGACGCTCTTATGTCAAAGATGGTAAAATTGATTTAACTCTAAACACCGGGATTATTCCCAACGATGACTTCTTGGTCTACTACTTAACGGGGCTGAGAGTTGGTTACCATTTCGCGGAGAGCTTCTCCGTTGAAGGCTCTTTCAACTACGCCGTCGATTCGCTTAGCGGACTAAGCGATTACCTCAGAAACCAGAGCTCGATTGGCTTGAAAGATGCACAAATTAGAGAGTTCATTAAGTTCTTCTATAATGTTAGCGTCTTGTGGTCACCTGTCTACGGTAAAATAAGTGTGCTTGGTCAAAAACTCGCTCACTTTAATATGTACACAGGTTTGGGGATCGGGATGATGCATACCGAGGGCTATGAGAGTCCTGAAAATCCCGATGCACAGCCTCAAACTAAGCCATCGGCTAACGCTATCCTCGGTTTCCGTTGGCACTTAACTGACATGTTGAGCTTGCGCACCGAATACCGTCATTTCTTTTTCGAGAAGATCGCGGCCAGCGAGCTATCTACCCCTATCGCGCTCAATGTGGGCCTCACTGCAACCTTTTGAGGTCAGTGACTCACTACCCATAGAGTACGAAGGAGAGATGAATGTATAAATATGTCAAGAATCAGAGAAAACTCAAGGCACTCGCTGTGAGTTTACTCGTTGTCCTTACCTTAACAGCGAGCGTCGCTTGGGGACTTACCGTCGATAATGTGATCGGTATGCATCAAGCGAAATTGCCTCCGAGTGTGATCATTCAGACGCTAAAGAGCTCAGGAGCGGAGTTTAACTTAAGCCTCGCAGATATGAAAAAGCTCAAGTCCGCGGGTGTACCACAGCAGGTCATAGATGCCATGCTCCCTACCAAGGCAGGGTCTACTCCGGAGCCGGAGCCAGAGCCAGAGCCAGAGGCTGAGACCAGCGATGGTGTTCAGGCTGATCAGAGTGAAGAAGAGAAAAAGATCGCTGAGGCAGCCAAAAAGGCAGCTGAGAAAGCCGCTCGTAAAAAGAGAGAAGAGCTTAAGAAGGCGAGAATGCAAGAGATCGCCAAGAGGCTCGCTAACGCTGAGCAGCTGCTCGAAGACAAAGACTTTGTCAATTCATTAAAGGCCTTTGATGACTTCTTACAGTCTAAAGACCAAACCCCAGAAGGTAGAGCTCAGGCACAGTTTGGACTCGCAGAGTCTCTCTTTGGGCTTGGGTTATACGCCAATGCGATGGTCAATTATGAAGAGATCCTAGAGACTGCTCCCGAAGAAAACCCCGTGTTCGAGAGGTCATTTTATCGCTTTCGACAATGTTCACAGATGGTCTCTTATGAGGGTCTTCCAGGTGCGCTCACTGACCATTACATTGGCAACTTCACGAAAGAATTCCAGAATAGTTACAACTACTTCTTAGGTAAACTGTTTTTCTCTGCTGCAGACCCTGAGAGAGCCTCTCTATATTTAGAGAGAGTTGAAGATAATAATCCTGACTATGCACGAGCTCAATATGTGCTTGGGCTGATCAAAGTGAACCAAGCGGAAGATGATAAGCGTTTCCTCATTGAGGCTACCGAGAGCTTTGTGAGAGCAGTAAAGTTTGTGGAGAGGAAAAAATACCGGTCGGTAGAAGATCTTCGTCGGGTAGGTCACCTCGCTTATCTGAGTATGGCGCGTCTCGCTTACACACTCGCAACTGACTTCCCCTCTCTTTACGGAGCAGCGATCTATTATTACCGAAAAGTTCCTGCAGACTCCACCAACTATATAGAAGCCTTGTATGAGTCGGCTTGGGCTTATTTCCTTAAAGGTAATATCCGACGTGGAATGGGAGTATTTCATACCCTTGAAGGGCCTGATTGGAAGAATCATTATCTTCCCGATACTCACCTGCTCGAGGCCCAAGTCTTCTTGAACCTATGTCGCACCGGTTTAGCCCAACAAGCGATCAAGCGTCTAGAAGCCAAATATCTAGATCTTAAGCCTACTCTCAAGCTCTACCTCGAGACTTATGAAGAGACGATCTTTGAAGCCTTTGTTAAGAAGAAGTTGAAGAGGGGCTTAGATCTTCCACGCCGCTTGCATCTCTCAGTGCTCGCTGACAGTCGCTTCAACGAGTCGTATATGAATGTAGCCCGTTACTCCAATGAGATCAAACAGATCAAAATAAACCAAGAGACTTTAGGGGATGCCCTCACTAACAGGCTACTAGAGCGCGCTAATGATTTACTCGAGCAGGGTAAAGAGCTTCTCAGCCAAATGATTTTGCAGACCCTGCGTGACCGCGAGGAAGAGTTAGATTCTCTCGATGATAAAGTAGAGCGTATGCGTTTTGAGATCGAATCCCAAAATGCACGAAAGCTCGAAGAGCAAATCGAGAAGAGTTATGAGGGTGAGATCGATGTGGCAAAAAATGCTGCTTCAAGCCAGTCTACAGCGAATTTACTCGTTGGCGATAAGTATCTCACATGGCCGTTTGAGGGTGAGTTTTGGAAAGATGAGATCAACAGTTACCGCAGTTATCTCACCAGCCAATGCAGAGAGGAAAAATAGAGATGACCATCAGTCTACAGAACCCTAGAGAGGGAATGAAGTACTCTGTGCTTCTGATCGCTCTTGGCTTGACGATGAGCTTAGTCTCAAGCGTCGAGTATGCCTCAGCCCAAGACAATGAGACCTCTAAAACGGTTAAGTTCGATCGAGATACAGTAGAGCTTGAGAACTTTCGGTCAGATAAAGAGGCAGCGCTCTCCAAGAGTCGCTTAAAGAGAATTAAAATTCTTACTCGCCTGATTAATAAGAATAAGCAGTCTCGTGACATGCCCGACTTACTCTTCCAGCTCGCAGAGTTAGAGTGGGATGAGGCTAAATATCGATATTTCCTTAAACGGAAAGAGTACGATAAGGTCTATGAGGCATACCTTGAGGGGACCCTCACTAAGCGTCCAGAAGAGCCAAAGCCTGATTATTCACGGGCCGAAGTACACTATCAGAAGCTGCTGAGTTCATTCTCTAATTATCGGAAGATTGATACAGTTCTATTTTTCCTTGCTCAGGGCTATAAACTCTCAGGAAACTCATCAAAAATGATGCAGTTCATGACCCGACTGGTCAAGGAGTACCCTAAAAGTGATTACATCACTCGAGCTCGTCTAGCCCTCGGTGAAGTCTTCTTCGATAAAAACATCATGGGAGCCGCCGAGATACATTACGAAGAGGCAGTGAAAGACCTCAAGGCTCCTGAGTATCCTTATGCTCTCTATAAACTAGGTTATACCTATTACAACCGCCACAAATATGACCCCAGTATTGTTGCCTTCAAAAAAGTCATCGATATGGGGTTGTCTGGTCAGCGTAAGATCGCCTTCCAAAATCAAGCTTATTCGGCGTTAGCGCTCGCTTTCACTGAGGTTAAAGATGGGTGGCAGAACGCTCGGGATTACTTCCGCTCTATCGAGGGGAAGGCGAAGCAGCCCAACCTCACTGTTGAGCAGTTAGAGAAGATGGCTCGCATCTTTGACAAGCAAGATAAAGTCAAAGAACAGCTCGCCGTCTACGAATACCTCATCTCTGAGGATCCCACTAGCTCTCAGATCCCTGAGTATGCGGACTACATGATCGAAACTTATAAAAAGCAAGAAGACCTCATGAAGACCGAAGAGCAGGTCATGCGCTTCTTCAAATACTTTGAGAACAAGACGAGTTGGGGGGTCGCCAACAAAGGAGAGAGCGATAATCAACAGAGCGCTCGCAAGAGAGCGGTTCAGTTCCGTGAGACTCAACTCGATTGGCTGATCTCTAGTTTTCATACTAGAGCCCAAGCGCTCGAGAAAGAGAAGAGCGATGAAGTCGCCTCACCTTATTATGCAAAGGCGGCAACGTATTATGACATGTTCATTAACACCTTCCCTGACTCTAAAGACCTCTATGACAAAGAATTCTTCCTCGCTGAAATTCTCACATACCAACAGGGTCAATGGGATAAGGCGATTAAGCACTATACTGGGGTGATGAAGCGCGACCCGAAGGGCAAGTACTCCAAAGAGTCAGCTTACAAGGTGATACTCTGTGGAGAAGAGAAGATGGCGGGGGCTAACTTAATTCCTCCTCCACAGCACTTCAAAGAGGCAGGTAAAATGACCACCAAGGCTAAGCAGGCCTCGGTTGAGTATACTAAGTCTGACAATAACGACGACTTTAAACCGATATCCAAAAAAGAGCTCCATGAGACAGAGACTGCTTTCTTGGAAGCCTGTAAAAATTACACAGACTTTTACCCCGAAGATGGTGAAGTTCCCTCGATCTCATTCCGCGCAGCTGAATTATTCATTCGCGCTGGTCATTACTCAGAGGGGATTAAGCGTCTTGAGGTTATTATGACCTATCACTCTAATCATAAATTCGCGAGTTTTGCAGCAGCCACCCTGTTTGATGCTAACTATCGCCTGCGTCGTTGGGATCAAATGGAGCGATGGGGCCGTTATATGCTCAAAAAGCGTAACTTTAAAGTGCTCAAGCGCAAGCAGCTTGAGGATGTGATCGCCATCTCCATTAATAACTTCGCCGCCGAGCTATCTGAGAAGGGCTCAAATCTTAAGAAAGATGGTCAGTTTGACGCTGGGCAGAAACTTCAAGATCAGGCGGTTGATCAGATGCTCCGCTTCATCAAAGAATTCCCGAAACACCCCAAGGCGGCGATCGCACTCTCCAACGCCGCTTTCCTCACCGAAAAGGCAGAGCGAACCAAAGAGGCGGTTGATCTGTATGAGCGTCTGATTCGAAACTATAAGAAGAGTCCTCAAGCGACCGAGGCTCACTTTGTTCTTGGCGCTCTCTATGAGAGTCAGACAAAATTTGAGAAGGCCGCTGACTACTTTGAGAAAATGGCCTCTTTCCCTGACCTTGATGATATGACCAAGGTGAAAGACTCTCTGTACAATGCTGGCGCGATTCGAATGGCGCTTCAGCAATATAAGGCGGCGGCTAAGATCTTCGAGAATTATATTAAGAAGTTCCCTGAAGACGAGGCGACTCGGGAGCTCTTCTTCCAAATCGCTAAAGCTCATCAGGCCCGCTCTGACTGGAAGAATGTCCGTAAACTCTATAAGCGCTACATAAAGAAGTATAATAAGAAAGAGCCCAAGAGCGTCGTCGATGTTCACCTCTTAATCGCCGAGAGTCATCAGAAAGAGAACACTAGGAAAGCTCGTAAATTGGCGAGTAAGTCACTCGCTGACTCTCTAAAAGCATACCAAGCTCTGTCTAAGAAGGATCAAGACGATAAGAAGGCAAAATACTCTGCATCGAAGGCTCGATTCCATGAGGCTGAGTACCTCCTCGCTGATTTCCTCGCTTACAAAATTATCTCTTATCCTCAACGTAAATTGGTCAAGACCTTGACCAAGAAAGCTGAGCTTCAGCAAGAGTGTGAAAAAGCCTACCTAGAAGTTTTAAAGTATAAGGCATATCAAGTCAGCGCTGGTGCGTTCTTCCGTATCGCCGATATATACAATACCTTCGCTAAGACCTTGACTGGACTTGAGGCACCTCGAGAGCTTGAGGATAATCCTGAGGCGCTTGACATGTATGAGATCTTCATCGAAGAGAAGGTTCTACCTCTCGAAGAGAAGGCGGTAGAGAGTGCCCGGGGCGCGCTTAAGCTCGCTCATGAAAACCGAGTATATAATGAATGGTCAAAGAGGTCGGCCGCGCTCTTAGCTAAGCTATCTCCTGAGCTATTCCCTATTCTCAATGATGAAGTTGTCAACACCGAGTGGGAGGTCCCCGCGACCTTCTCTACTAAATATATCAGCGATCCCGCCGGGAAGTTGAATCAGATGATCCGTAAGGCTAAGGCGAGCGAAGAGGCGATTAAAGAAGCCAAGAAGCTTAAGGCTGAGAGCGCAGAGACGCCCAACGCCAAGAAGCAGAGCGCCAATGCTAAAGGAGAGAGCTCTGATAAGACCGGGTCTGATAAGAAGGAGGAGAAGTAATGAGTTCTCTAAAGATTATGAGCGTTCCTATGGTAAATATCATCCGCTTTGGCGGATTATCGATCGCCCTAATGCTCCTCGCTGCCTGTGGTTCAACTCCGCCTCCACCTACGGTACCGGCCTTTCCCGCAGAAGAGCCTAACACCAAGGGTGTACCTACTTCGGCTTACACTAGTTTTGAGCGGGGCGTGAAGGCCCTAGAAGAAAAGCCCGCTAATTACATTGAAGCGGCCAAAGCCTTTGAGCAGGCGCTTGGTGAGTATGAAGACTCCAGGAACCGCCAACTGGGCGCCCGTGAGAGTCATAATGCAGACCTTGAAGCCAATCAGGTCGCTCTAGAGGCCTGGAAGAAGTTGCATGGTCCCAAGCTCAAAGAAGAACCTGATCTTCAAGCACAGCTTAAGCAAAGAGAAGAGGCTATCGCTAGCCAACGCGGGAGATTAGGAGAGGGGATCGCCGCACCTGACTATGTCGTGGCCCGCTTAAACTTCGCCTATACTCGCGAAAAACTAGGTCGTTACAAAGAGGCGGCTGAGGCTTATAAGGTCTTGCTTGACAAAGAAGTCGGTGACGCGACTATAAGACTCGCTTATGGTCGGTCTCTCCTCTTCAGCGATCAAGCGAAAGCCTCAATCTCTGAATTCGAGATGGTACTCACACAGAATAAGCGGAGTCTCGACGCTAGGAATAACCTCGCTGCTGCTTATCTCTCCCTAGATGACCTCCCCACCTGCTTGCGTTATGTGAAAGAGGTTTTATCCATCCAGCCGAAGAATGTATCGGCAATCATTAATCTCGGTCTCCTCTACCTCAAAGATAAGAAGTATGATCTCGCTGAGCTGATGTTTAAGAAGGCGATTAAATACGATAAAATCAACGCCAAAGCCTACTCTAACCTCGGCCTAACGTATTACATGACCGATAAACTTCCCTTTGCGGTGATGAACTTTGAGAAGGCTATTAAGCTAGATCCATCTATGGACGAAGCGCGGCTTAACTTGGGCTCTGTTTATTTAGACTATCTAGATTACGCCAGAGCACTCGAGCAGTTTAACATTGTGCTCTCTAGATTCCCTAAGCACTATCAAGCTTTGGTCGGTGCAGCAGACTCCTTTTATGGAACGACAAAGTATCAAGAGGCTGTCGACCATTATCTAGAGAGTAATAAAATCAAAGATGATAACCCCGAGGTGATTATTCGCCTCGCTAAGCTATATGAAGAGAAGATGTCAACCCTGTCAGACCATAAGCTCGTAGCCGTAGATTATTATGAGAGATACATTAAGCTGACTAAGCCTCCTAAGTCATCGCCGATTTACATGCAGTTAGCGAATCTCAAGGCGATCATTCAGATGGAAAAGGATCAAAAAAATAATCCTCAGCCCCCAGCAGAAGATCCGGAAGCAGAGGCTCCGGCAGCAGAAGATCCAGCAGCAGAAGATCCAGCAGCAGAGGCTCCGGCAGCAGAAGATCCAGCAGCAGAGGCTCCGGCAGCAGAAGATCCAGCAGCAGAGGCTCCGGCAGCAGAAGATCCAGCAGCAGAGGCTCCGGTAGCAGAGGCTCCGGCAGCAGAGACTCCAGCAGCAGAGGCTCCAGCAGAGTAATTCTCTGTAGAATAACACAACGAGTATCAAGCAACGCTTGAGTACTTTTCTATAGCTTGTTAAAACCATTGAGGGGATGAAGGCGTATCAATCTTGTGCATGCCTATCCCCTTCTTTTTTTGGAGAGATGTTATGATCCTAAGAACTTTAATAGTGTTGAGTATTTGTCTCACCTCTGCGGGCGCTTTTGCTCAAGATAAACCAAAATCGAAGTTCTACAACTTTGATGACTTATTGATCAATGGTGAATACCAAAAGCCCACTGTCCTTTATACTGACTCGAAGAAGAAGATGAAGTTTGAGGCATTACTTAGCTTAAAAAAGCAGTTTATTAGAAAACTTAAAGAGACCGCTAAGGACTCAAGTCTCCGCTGAGCTGTTAGAGGCTACCAAGCGTTCAGCAGATGTAAACAGTGAACACGCGAGCTCTCTTTTATCTCAACATACCTTTGATAGGCACTTATTATGAATATCACTTGCGACCAGTGTGGTAAGCGCTACAAAATGAAAGCGCAGCAAACAAAAAAGGCGTTCAAGACGAGGTGTAAGCGATGCTCAAATGTGATCATCGTTAGACCTGAAGAGCTCCAGCTTTCAGCTGAGGCTCAGTCCCAGAATCCTGTAGCTGCAGAGAGTTCGAACGCTAGCTGGTATGCAGTTATTGATGGTCAACAGAACGGACCATTTACGCATGAACAGCTACGCGGCTATTTAGCTAATGGTTCTCTCGATGCAGAGTCTTTTGTATGGCGTGAAGGGATGAGCAATTGGGAGCCACTCGCCCAAATCTCAGAACTCTCTGATATCATTCACCAACAAGCTACGCCTCACCCTGTGACCTCTGCTCCGATGCCTGAACAGGTGATCAAACAGAGCGCTAACAACCAAGATGAGCCGCCGGTGAAGGGCAATCCCACCTCCACTAAGAGTTCGGGTGTTGATACTCAAGAGCCGGAGAGAGCGTCTGATCATCAGGCGATGTCAATGGGGGTGCAGATCGGTCATGATCGAGCGCTCCTAGCTCAAGTTAAATCACAAGAACTAGCGAAACAAGAGGTGATGTTTTCTTCGGAAAATGCTTCCACTCAAGGAGATAGCGCTTCAGCTTCGCTCACTAACCAACGAAATGAAAACTCCGTCTTATTTAGCCTAGATTCAATCGATGGAATGAGTGCGGGCGGAATCGATATTAAGAATGCACCCGTCTCTTCAATGGCTAGTCAGCCAGTGGCGAGGCCTATGGTGACCAATACAGGAGGGAGCGATGGGTCAGGTTTGATCGATCTCTCAGCCCTCTCTTCTATTCGAACACCTGGTAATGGTGCAGCAAGCACAGGTCCCGTTCCTATTAACCTAACCGCGGGAGTTAAAAGGGTCGGGGGGGGGCGCTCACTCACTAACCGATCTACTGATCTAAAGACGGTTGCCTTAGCGATCTGTTCAACGGCTCTTGTATTAGTTATAGGGTTCATAGGATACCAAAAAATGGTCATTCCTCAGCCAGCCCAGCAACAACCAATCTCTCTGGGTAATCCTTCAGCAATAAACCCGATCAAGCCTGGAACAGCTAAAGTTAACTCTCCTGTGGCCACAAAAGTGGCAATACAGAAAAATGTCAAAACGATTCCAGCAGACCCGACCGATGTTAAGGCTCCTAAAGCTGTGAAGAGCTCTACGAAGTCGAGTGCCTCGGGTTCGAAGAAGTCTAAACGCTCTTCAAAGTCAACATCTAGGCGCTCAAAAGCCAAAGAGAGAGCTTCGAGGAGGCGAAATAAAACTCAGCGTCGATCATCGAGTCGAAAAGCGGCTAAATCGAGCTCATCTAGATCAAAAAAGTCTGAGGCGACTGCTCTCCTCAGTAATCTAAATGGAGGTAAGCGAAAGAGTAGCGGAGGCGGTTTGAGCGCGATCACGGGCTCTTCAAAACCGAAAAAGACGGGACCAAAGAAACCTTCTAAGAGCTCTATTACGAAGGCTATGAGGAGAGTCAATCTCGGCAGTTGTCTCGGTCGAGACCCTTCTCTAAAAGGGAAAGGTCGGATCAAAGTGAGGATCGTTGCCATCAGCTCAGGTGCGATCAAGACAGCGAGAGTCCTCAACAGCCCTTTCAAGAGCTCTCCGGTGGGGGCTTGCTTAGAGCGTGAAGTCAGACGACAGCGATTCCCTGCTTTTACCGACCCAGATATTAGCTTTACCTTCCCTTTTAAAAACTAATCTTACTCATTCTCACCGTTCAAAGAGTGAGAATGGACGATTTTAGTTAATATGAAGACCGATCCACCCCTAAGGGCATGAAGAGCTCACCTTGATAGACTTCATGAGCCGGTCCCCACATTAAGAGACCCCGCTCATTAATCTCTATGTCGAGCTCTCCACCAGGCAAGTACACCTTGATTGTCTGTGAGAGAGCGAATCTCCCCTCGATGTATCCCTGATAGACGGTTGCGCACGCGCCTGTACCACAAGCTAATGTCCAACCACAGCCTCTCTCATGAACATGCAAGCGGATCTCATGAGCGTTGAGCTGCTCTGCGAAAGAGACATTAACACCATCTTCGATGACTTCGTTGAAACGGTGCGCAAGTGTCCATCGATCCTGGGAGTGATTCGGGTCATAGGTGACAATATGGGGGTTACCAAATGAATAAATCGAAAAAACTTCGCCAAAGAGAGAACGTTCGGCGATCGTGTCTGGCCATCCCATGTCTATACCGATTAGATCAGGAGAAGTACGCCTTGGCTGATGGACCCTAAAACGACCCCCCCCCGTCATAATCGTGATATTCCCCTGTGGTTTCGAGAAGATATGATGATGACTCGATAGATATTTAACGACACATCTGAGCCCGTTGCCACACATCTTAGCTAAGCTACCATCTGCGTTATAGATGGTCATCTCATAGGGAGATATGATCTCACTTGTTGATGGGTCTTCATTGAGAGTATGCTGTGAACGACTAACGATCAAGACACCATCGGCTCCGACACCGAAATGTGGGTCACACATTGAGATGATCTCTTCTCTACTAAGAGAGAGTGATAAAGTGGGCGACTGAATTTGATCAACGAGTATAAAGTGATTCCCGCATCCTTCTACTTTTGTAAACTTCATTTAGTGTGTAGCCTATAAGTGAGCAGTTGTTTTTATTTGAAGGCACAAGTTCATGTTCCGGTACTCTAGACCTCTGTGTCTTAATGGTGTATTGAACTCTATAACTTGGCCTATCTATACCCCCTTATAGTAGAATTTAGGAACATAATGTCTAATCGCAGAGACAAACTCATTACCTTAGTTCTGAATATTGCCATCTCTACATTGGCGTTTAGCTCTCATGCTGCGCCTTTACCGTTCGACAAGCCGTTGAGCGATAAGTATCTAAGACTAGAGGTGGTAGTCCCTAACGATTTTACCTCCAACTGCAGGATGCTTAAGAAGGCAGCCACCTGTAAAGTCTCTGTGTACAGCTCTGAGCTGTTGAGAGTCTTCAAAGTTGGGACTAAGCGTGGGATCAAAGTAAACGCTAATGAACGCCGGAGAGAGATCTCCTTCTCATTTGATGACGAGCGATTGAAGCTACAGGATAAAGTGATCGACGGTCCTCCACGATGGGTCATTGAGATCGGTTACCCAGAGACTCTGATCCAACCCGTTGAGGATGAATTACCCTTCAGACCTTATCCGATGCCCGTTCAAACGGTTCAGCTTAAGAGGCCATCAATGACCGTTCGGCCCCTGACAGGTGAAGGTCAAGAGATCGAAGCTTTTAACCGCTGCTATGGACTGTGGGAGAAGTCCGATCTCAGACGAGCATGGACGGAGTGTAAACGCATAGACGCTATGTTTGAGGCCGACCAAACAGTAAAGAGCGCTGTCGCTCGCCTAAAGGCTGAGATCATTTACCAACATTTACAGCGACTCTCGGATGATGAAGCAACAGCGAGAAGTTTCATCGGTCAAAATGTTTTCTATATGGGGAACAGAGTGAACCATACGGCAGGTACCACTGCTGATATAAGATACACAATCAATGGTCAGGCTCAGAGCGCGACCCTCTCTATTCTAGACGCTAATGGGCAGCAGGTATTTAAGAGCTTAGTTGATGTTGGTGAGCCCGGGCGCATTCAAGCAACCTCATGGTTGGGTGTTGATAGTAATGAAATAGAGTTACCGACTGGATCATACTCGGTCGTTGTTTCTCCAATCGCTGCACCCGGCGCTAAAGAGGCTCCAACCGCGCAGACCTATGTGCGTGGTTTGGTTACTAACTTTCAACTCGTGAATGGTCTACCAAAGCTCCTTATCGATGGGAATCTAGTGAACCGTTCGGCTATTATCGATCCTAATACCGATCAGCCAGGGTCTAAAAATCCCAAAGATTATTTCTACATGGATGATCCAAATGCCCATCCAAGAGATAGCGCAATAGGTCACTTGAAACGCGCTCAAGAGGCTGCTGGACCCAATGAGAGAGAGCGCGCTCGCTATATATTATTGGCTTCAGATCTCATGTATGAACGTTCTCCTAACGAAGCGATTCAATACTTACAAGATATGCAAGGGCGCTTTCTTGACGCTGATCCTTATCTGCTAGCAGAGCGAGCGAGACTTCTTTTACAGATCGACTCTCATGATGAAGCGAAACGGGTTTTAGATCAAATCGCACGCTTAGACACCCGTCAAGAGCACGTGATGGGATCTAGACTATTGGCGCTAGCGAGTTTGGCATATGCTAAAGGTGATTTCACCAATGCCACTGTGCTTTACGATGAGGCCCGGGAGTCTTTTCCTGAGCTGCTCATGAAAGAGTCAGGCCCTCTCTTCCAAGTCGCAGAGCTATACTTTCGCGCTCGACGTTTAGAAGAGGCTCGTCCATTTTATCAGGAGTTCCTTGATCGCTTCAGCGGTGAAGTACCTCATTGGATCGCTGAGGTGAGGCTTTCACAGATCAAGTCCTTCGACAGACCGTTAGAGGCCGCGAATGAGATGATCTCTTTGGGTCAAACCCTAGAAGAGCCAGAAGGGCAGCAGCTCGCTCAACTATACACGATCACTCTCTCGACTAATAGCGTTCGTGGCCCAAGCCCCGAGACCGTTCTGAAGAACGTGAGTAATGGAACGCCAACACCTTACGTATTAGAGGAGCTTTGGATGCAAAAGGCGCGTCGAGCGCTCGGTGAAGGTGATCTGCAGACCGCATTTAATTACTCTCAAAAAATAGTAGAGAAGATGCCAAATAGCTCTCTATTGAGAGACTCAAGTTTGTTTTTCCAGAGAGTTCTTCTTCTTCAGGTAGATCGTCTCCTGAGAGATGGGAAGCCGTTGGATCTGTTCCTTCTCTTCCTCAAAGAAAAGAAGAGACGTTTTCGCGAGCCAGCGGTGAGAGGTTTGCTCCACCTCTACGTAGCGAGAGCGACACGTGAGCTCAAAATGTTAGAGCTCGCCATTCAAGATGTTATCTCGGAAGGTGGGTTGCCCGGTGCGAGTGATCCTAGAGTGGCTGCACTATTAAACTTGGAGCTCACTGGCGTATATCGAGAGCTGATCCAAGATAATGATGAGTCCGGCGAAGAGGCTCGTATGCACGTTAATCAATTTAAACAGCTCGTAGAGTCACTGCAACGACGTTATCCAAACCAGTTTGATAACTATGATTATTGGGCTTCACTTGGCTATTACCATGAGCTACAAGGAGACTTACGTAAGGCAAAGCAAATTTACTTGTACGCTCTTAATGGCCCCAATATGAATCCAAAAGAGAGGCTGTTGTTAGGAGAGTCGATCTTTAAGGTGTACATGGCGATGCCGGATCGTGAGAAAGCTCTACATGCTCTAAAGGTATTGCTCCTGATTCATGATGAATACAGAGATGAACTCGATATGCCTGGTTTCAGAGCTAAGACACTGTGGAAGCGAGTTGAACTCAACATTGACCGAGAAGATTGGCCGAGCACTGTCAAGTCTATTAAAGAGTATTTAGTCGAGAGTCAAAGCGTCCTCAGTCAAATGCAATCAGAACAGCTGAATACCAACAATGAAGAGCGGAAGAAGGAGCTTTTCTTTTATAGTGACCTCGATGCAGAGCGGCGCCGAGAGGCCTTGTTCTATCATGGGTACGCTCTGCTTAAGATCGGTTTGGTCAGGCAAGCTAAGAAGCAGTGGGACCTACTCTATAAAGAAGCTCCCGAGGACGTATATGGGACTTTGGCAGAAGAAGAACTACGGATGCTCTCTTGGCGTGAGTCAGTTTCGCCCGAGTTAGTGAAGTCTATCTCCGAGAAATGAAGACGATGAGACCTCTGAGAGGGAAAAAGTGTGAATCTTTGAGGTTCTCTCTTTCATCGCAGGCAAAAGTAGTACATAAAGGATGAGATAAGTAAGGAGGGTATAATATGAGTTTGATCTTCGACCGATTATCTTCAACGATGCAACATGCGATGAATTATCGCTTACAGCGTCATAATATGATTTCTGCTAATATAGCGAATATTGACACTCCAGGGTACACGCCTGTTGAGGTTCAGTTCGATGCGCAACTTAGTAGTTACTATGAGAATTCAGACCCTAAGACCTCAACAGCAAGAGGCTTAACTGTTACTCATTCCTCTCACTATGGAATGGATGACCCTATCGAAAAAGCAGAAGTCGAGTTCGACGCCTATTCCCTTCCAGACATGAAAGGGAATTCCGTAGATATCGATCATGAGTCATCTAAGATGGCACAAAATCAAATAATGTATCGTACGCTCATCACCGCCTATAATAAGAGAATGAGCCTTCTTCAGCATGTGATCAGCGGAGGTCGATAATGGATTTCTTTACAGCTATTAATGTCAGCTCCTCAGGGCTAAGCGCTCAGAGGACAAGGTTAAACGTCGCGTCTACAAACCTCGCGAATGTAGAGACCACAAGAACAGAGGAGGGGGGTCCGTTTAAGAGACGTCAAGTGGTCCTCTCTGCTGTCCCTTTTACAAACGCGTTTAAGGATGTACAGAGAGCAGACATGCATGACCAAACTCACACTGTGGAAGTCACAAGCATCGAAGCTGATTCATCTGAGCCCCGTCTCATTTATAATCCTGATCATCCAGACGCTCGTGATGATGGCTATGTAGCGATGCCCAATATTAACCCTATCTCTGAGATGGTAGATCTCCTCGGGACTTCTAGAAGTTACGAAGCGAACGTGTCTGCGCTAAAAGCAGCTAAGTCAATGGCCCTTGAGGCCCTTAAGCTCGGCAGCTAAAAATAAGATAAGCGAGAAACCTAATGAAACTATCAACGATTACAGCCCAAACTCCAAGAGAACTTGGCTACTTAAGAGAACTCGGCTTTGATAACGCTTCTTCAAAGACAGCGAGCTCAACTTCTATACAAGGCCCATCTTTCGTCGATTATTTATCAAGTCAAGTAGAGCAGGTTAATCACAAGATCGTAGCGGCGGACCAAAGAGTCGCTGATGTGGCGACTGGGAAGAGCCAAAACCTTCATGAAATGATGGTAGCCTTGAACAAGGCAGACTTGTCGCTAAAGATGTTGACACAAGTAAGAAATAAAGCGGTTGAAGCTTATCAAGAGCTCATGCGAATGAGCCTCTAAGTTCATACAGTATTCAAGAAAGTTTAAATGATCTCTCTTCAGACTTTAATCTTTAGATTACTTAGCGTAGAACGCTTGTACAAATCGTAATACTATCCAAATAACTGGCCTCTGAAATCTCTCGTGCACTTGAGCGGATTTAAGTCTTTAGGCCCCTCACTCTAGAATAGAACGATATCCCACATGGCAGACCGAATTCAGCAAATCCGTGAAAGAGGCCAACAGGTATACGAAAACCTGAGTCCTGGGCGACGTCTTACCTTGTTACTGCTGACATTGATCATTGTAGCTACTCTTGTTGGGCTTGTATACGTAAGCTCACAGTCCAACTTCGCCACTCTGTATACTGGAGTTGACGAACGTTTCGGTGGTCAAGTCATTCAGGAGTTAAAGGCGAGGAAGATAGAATTTCAGACTGGACCTGGGGGAGTTATACTCGTCCCTGAAAACCAAGTGGCTGAGCTTCGCATGTCACTCGTCCACGATGGGGTAATCCCCGGTGGCGGTGTGGGGTATGAGTTAGTTGATAAGAGTGATATGTTTGGTGTGCCAGACGAAATCATTCAACTCAATAAGCATCGAATACTCGAGGGTGAGCTTAGTCGATCTATCTCAACAATCTCTGGTGTTAGACAAGCTCGAGTTCACTTGGCGATCCCTAAGGCAAGTCTCTTTGTCGAAGATAAAAAGCCAGTAAGCGCGTCGGTAGTAATCGACTTGGCTGGAGGCGCTAAACTCAGCAAATCGCAAGTGAGAAGCGTCGTCGAACTCGTCTCTGGGGCAGTTTCTGGTTTAGAGGCAGAGAGGGTTAACGTCGTCGATAACACTGGGCGTGTCCTCAATCGCTATGCAGAAGACCTCATAGGTGGACAGACTTCACTCGAATTTCAACAGTCTCTCGAGAAGAGCTTGCGCGCTAAGGCGGCTGGTGTACTTGAGCGTATTGTTGGGCCCGGCAATGTCGAGGTGGTAGTCACCTCAAAGATGGATTTCAGTCGTGAAGAACGAACCGAAGAGATTTTTAATCCAGAGAAGCAGGTCGCTCGAAGCGAAGAGACGCTCAGCGAGGAACGTGAGACTGGTGGGAACCGAGTCGGTGGTGGTGCGGGAGCTAACGTCGCCCAAGGTGTGGTTCGCGTGGGAGATGCTAGTAACTCAACCCGTGAAAGAGTCGCCACCAACTATGAGATTGATAAGGTCACCAAGCATGTGAGAGGGCCGAGCCATCAGCTCACTCGTATGTCTGTCGCTGTTGTCATCAATAGCAACTATCGAAAAGGGTCCAATGAAGAGGGGGAAGAGCTTCCACCACTCTCCGATGATGACATCGATAGTTTCCGTAAACTCGTCGCCGATGCTGTAGGGTTTAATAAAGAACGAGGAGATAGCATAACGATCACCGCTCAGCCTTTCCAAGAGGCTACGATCGATATGCTCAAGGTATTGGAGAACCAAGAGAATAAACGCCTCTGGGAATCCGCTGGTCAATGGGGCTTAATGCTCTTGATCACCGCTTTCATCTTCTTTATCGCTTATCGTTTGATGACCTATCTCACCGATGGTCATGATGCAGCTGAGCTACTTCAGGACGGTCAACTCCCTCCGGGTGAGGATAGGCTCGCTCTGCCCGGAGCAGAGCTGCTTGATGAACTTGATGAGGATGAAGGTCCGCTGATAGAAAAGATTCGAGAATACGTGAAACGCAACGCTGAGAAGGCGGCTGCAGTGATACGTTTCTGGTTGAGCCCTAATGATGAAGACCAGATGTCAGAGGTCGACGCGACCAAAGCAGCGACTGTTCTCTTAACTTTAGGAGAAGAGACCTCTAGTAACCTCTTTGCCAAACTCGGTAAAGAAGAGATCTATGCGCTCAATCGTGGAATGCAAAAGCTCTCCACGATTCAAGAAAATCGGCAATCTGAAGTTCTCCTAGAATTTTATGAACTCTGTAAGACCTCTAACCCCTTCTTACTCGGTGGAAGTAATGACTTCATTAAGGCGCTCGTTGAACGCTCTATGGGCGAAGAAGACAGTCGTCAACTACTCAGTGATTTAGGGAGCGATAAATACAATGAGTTACAACAGATTAACTCTGTAGACTCTAGGACTCTAGCGAACTCAATCCGCAAAGAGCACCCTCAGACAATCGCCTTAATCTTGGCCCACATTGATACCAATAAGGGAGCAAAAGTACTCGCTCAACTCCCTGTTGAGAGTCAGGTCGAAGTCTGTGTTCGTATGGCCAGCCTTGATACTGTCAGTCCTCAGACTTTACGTGATGTTGAAGAAGCATTAATGAGCGAGATGAAGGGCCTCATCGTGTCTGGCGGAGAAGAGACCTCAGGCGTCGCACTGGTCGCGGAGTTACTTAACAATATCGAGAAGGTACATGAGGATCGGATCTTTGATCGCCTCACAGAGATAGATCCTGAGCTCGCCGAAGAGATTCGCAACAAGATGTTCACCTTCGATGATCTTATTCACATCGATGACCGTGGAACTCAGACTCTTCTTAAAGAGATCGATAAACAAGTATTGGTTCTCGCGCTCAAGACAGCGAGCGAAGAGGTTAAGCAAAAGTTCTTTAGCAATATCTCTCAGCGAGCAGCTGAGATGATCCGAGAAGATATCGAGGTTCAAGGCGCTGTTCGTCTAAGTGATGTTGAGGCTGCCCAAGCGACGATTGTTCAGACAGCCCTACAGTTAGAGGCCGACGGCAAGATCGTGATCGCTACCCCAGGCAGCGATGATCAGTTTGTCTGATCTATACGACAACCTTAAAACGTTTAAGAGAGAGAGCAGAAGATGAGCGGCATTATTAGAGGCGATTTCGCTAAAAATATGACAACTGAGGTCTTCGGTCAGCAGAGGGCAGAGAGCTTTCAACGGCTCGCTCTCCCCAGGCTCAATTTCAATGGACAGCCCGTAGAAGACGGCAGTAAGAATACTCGGGCTCGAAATCAACAATCCCAAGAGTCGGAAGATCCTTCTGCCTCAATGGCGATGCCTACGGTAGAGCCTCAACAACCCGTTATGCCTCCAGTGGTTGAGATTCCTGATGAGACACTGTCTATCTTTTATGATAGAGCATTTCAAAAAGGACTCGATGAAGGCCGAATGCAGGCTTATGCTGAGGTTGAAGAGCTAAAGAGGCGCTACTCTGAGTCCCTTCAGTCCTTGATTAATATCTCTAAGCAGCTTGAAGACAGTAATAAACTGCAACTTGTTCACCTCGCTTGTACTATCGCTGAGAAAATC
Organism: uncultured bacterium; assembly: GCA_943788935.1. Classification (GTDB taxonomy): domain Bacteria; phylum Myxococcota_A; class Bradymonadia; order UBA7976; family VGTA01; genus CAKZRU01. The sequence continues at coordinate 111,068 of CALSSE010000012.1, forward strand.
ATTAGGACTCAGGTAATTGCTCACCCAGAGACTTTATTGAATATGATCACTAAGGCTTTTGAAGAGGTTAGCGCACAAGAAGAAGTCACTATTGTGTGTAACATGGACGATTATGAGTACTTAATTGGCCATCTCGATCAGCTCAAGTCACACCCAAATCACACCTTCCGTATAAATCTAATGGTCGACGATATGCTAGAGCGTGGTGACTTCAGAATTCAGACTCCACAAGGGAGTACTGATTGGAAGTCACAGCCCCAAATCGACGCGATGAGAGATGTTCTCACGAGGGAAGGCTAAGGCTCGGCACGCTTATGTTTGATCCTGTTCGCTTTGGTGTCAATATTGATGCCCTCAATAAAAAGTTAGAGGGAGTCGCTAGGCCCACCACAAAAGGGCGAGTGACACAAGTGATCGGTCTCGTCGTCGAGGGCTTCGTGCCTAACGCGAGAATGGGCACGGTGTGCGAGATTGAGCGGCGCGGCGAGTCTCCTCTGCAAGCTGAAATTGTCGGCTTTCGAGGTGATATAGCGCTCATGATGCCGATGGGAGATCTTCATGGGGTAGAGCAGGGATGTCCCATCTCAGCTCATCAAGGTGCGGCGCGGGCAGGAGTCGGTAAAGCGATGCTCGGTCGTGTCCTCAATGGAATGGGGATGCCGCTTGATGGAGGTCCCCCTCCTGGCTTCGAGCAAAAGTTGCCCCTGGTCGCCGAGCCCATAAATCCAATGGAACGTCAAGTGATCGACACCCCTATGTGGTTGGGGATTAGAGCGATTGACACCCTTATTACTTGTGGTAAAGGTCAACGCGTGGGGATCTTTGCTGGTTCAGGCGTGGGTAAATCTGTGACCTTAGGCATGATTGCCAGAAATGCATCATCAGATGTTAATGTCATCGCCTTAATTGGTGAGCGTGGTCGAGAGGTTTTGAACTTTATTCACAACGATTTAGGGCTAGAGGGGCTTAAGCGAAGTGTAGTCGTATGCGCTACAAGTGACACCTCTCCTCTCGAAAGAATACGCGCTGCTAAGTTCGCTACTACCATCGCTGAATACTTTCGTGAGCAAGGTCGTGATGTTCTGTTGATGATGGACTCTATCACTCGTTTCGCGATGGCTCAGCGTGAGATCGGTTTAGCGGTTGGGGAACCCCCTACTACACGTGGTTATCCACCTAGTGTGTTCGCTCAATTGCCACGGTTGCTAGAGAGAGCAGGGAGAGTCGCCGCTGGAGGTAGTATCACAGGTCTATATACGGTGCTCGTTGAAGCCGATGATATGAATGACCCAATTGGTGATACTGTGCGCTCCATCATTGATGGACACGTTATTTTGAGCCGTGATCTTGCCGCCCAAAACCATTATCCCGCGATCGATGTCCCTGTGAGTGCGAGTCGCGTGATGAACGCAGTGACAAGTAGAGATCATCAAGCGGCATCCGGTAAAGTGAGAGAACTAATCGCTGCCTATCGTAAAGCAGAAGACCTCATCAATATTGGGGCCTATCAAGCAGGTTCTAATGCGACCATTGATCGAGCTGTTACTCAGATTGAGGCTATTAATGCTATGCTCCGTCAAGGAATTGATGAACACATAGATCACCAAATGTCATTGAGACATTTACTCGGTATTGTCAACGCCTATGGAGGCCCCCAGTGAAATTGCGCATGAGTCATAAAACTAATTTATTTTCACCTAATGTTAAGACCATCGCTACAATAGGGCTTGTCGGGTTCTGTTTTGTAGCTCTCTGCGCTCACTCCGTCTCTGCACAAGACTCTAATATCCCTGGGCAGAGTAATGATGAAATAGAGACAATGACCCAAGCGAAGATCTTCCGTTCTGCTAGTAAGCAGCGTATTCGAGTCACAGAAGCTGAGGAAGAGCTCTCTCGCAGAAAAGATAGGCTCTCGAAATTAGAGCAGGATGTTCTGCGTCGTTACAAAGCTCTCCGAATGCTGCAAGAAGAACTTCTAAGTGCTTTCAAGAGAAATAAGCGTGAAGAAGAAGATGGACCAGCAGATGGAGCTTCTGTCAAAGAGCGGAGCGTCGCTAGAGCACAAGAAGTGCGCAAGCTCGCAAAGAGCTTTGAGAGTATGAAGCCTGCAGCCGCTGCTCAGGTCATCGAAGTGATGGAAGATGAGTTGGTTGTCGATGTACTAAGGGTGGTTAATCCCCGTAAGTCAGGAAAAATCCTTGGCGCGCTCAATCCTAAGATCGCCGCTCGAGTGTCAGAGCTGATGACAAATACTCGCAGAAGATAACTAGTCTCATCTCATCTGAGTCTCCAATGTCGATGATGAACGCTATTTATCAAGGGTTGATCCCTTAAATGTCTCTATCATATGGTGGTCCGCTTCCTGTTTATTTATGTTAACAGTGAGTATTACCGTTGCAATTTTTTGATTCAGTCGCCACTATTGGAATCACTACAACTCTTTTGATTTAGAGCAAATTATGAGTATCACTGCTAATATTCCCAGTAAGATCAGCGCCCCACGTCAAGAAGTTGATCTCGCCAAAGATCTTCAGAGAGGCTCTGATACCCCTCAGTTCGATCAAGTCATGAACCTCGTTCAGCCGAAGGTCGCAAAAGAGGCTATTAAGGCTTATGAATCACATGCTCAAGAGCGGAGTCGTATAGATGCTGATCGCGCGAGCAGTAAAAACGTTCGTGACGATCAAATCGTCAGATCAGAGAAGTCCGCCAATCAGAGTGAAGAGGCGACTAATGATGTAAATGCAGCTTCTACTCCGGAAGCCGTACAGATGGCAGGCGCTGAGCTTGAGGGGCAAAGGTCTAAGGTTTTGAAGTTGGTCAGCCAGCTTAGCCAAGATGACCTCCTCTCAATCATTGAATGGCGCGGAGACTTAAGTTTACAGGCGGGGGCCCTTGATACTCAGTTGAATATTGATCATCTCCCCAAGGTAGATGGAATCACAACAAGCGACATGATGGCGCTGTTGAATGGCTTCAAACAGTTAGAGATCCCTGCCGATCAGTTGCCTTCCTTAGAAGGACCTCAGCTCGCTCAATGGCTAGAAGCTCAATGGGACGCTAGTAAGATCTCCTCCGCGCAACGCCATATGATGATGGGCTCTATGTCTGACTTCGGTCAACAGCAGGCCGCCAATAGTACGTCAACTGCAATGATGTCTATGGAAGCGGTTGCTCGGCCCTCAGAGGTTATGCCTGCTCTCAACTTGCTCAAGCTCAGCCAAGGGCAAAAAGAGGGGATTCTCAAGCAAGTTGCCCAAGGTTATAAGACAAAGCGTGGTGGTACACAGAGCGTTAATATTCGCCTCCACCCTGAAGAACTCGGCGCTGTTCGCTTAAAGGTAGAAGTGCAAGGTCAAGAGGTCCGTGTCTTCTTCTCTGCTGAAAATGCAGCTGTGGCTGATCTTATCTCTCAGAATCTCGATGATTTAAGAGCTTTGCTGCTCGAGCAAGACTTTGATCTCACAGAAGCTGGGCTGTTTAATGATCAATTGAACCAAGGTGAGGGTCAACAAGACGAAGAGCAAGGAGAAGACTATGGGAGTGATGATCGACCAGATCTTCAAAAGCGTCCCAAAAACTCGCCACGATTGAGTCCATTACCTGGACGCTTTAGAGCGACTGTTTAATTTCTCCCATATGGTCACCACTATAAAACAGCATAGAGTATGCCATCTTCTTGGTTGTCAGCCCCTTAAAAATATGTTCATCTTTACTTAAGTTTTATTATTATCGCTCGGTCTTGAGCTTCTGCTCGTTAGATCGATTCATTGGAGAGTGTTATGGAAGCTAGCTTATTATCGTCACTTGGAGCTGCCCCGACCAGTTCGGAAGGTGTTGCTGACCGTGGTGTAACTACGGACAAAGAGGCCTTCTTGAAGCTCCTAGTTGCCCAAGTGAGTCAACAAGACCCGATGTCTCCTCAAGATAGTAATCAGTACGTACAACAACTTACTCAGTTCTCTACACTCGAGCAGTTGATGACACTCAATGACGGCGTCGAGACGCTTGCTTTAGGACAAATGAGCAACAATAGCCAAGAGGCTTTACGCTTTGTTGGTCATGATGTGATCGCTCGAGGCGATCAACTCTCTCATGATCAGGGAGAAGCTCAAGAAGTTGCCTACGAAATCAAGGGCGATGCTGCGGAAGCATCAGTGATTATAAGGGATGCTTACGGTGAGGTCATCTATGAGCAAGAGATCGATCCCGGCGTTGGAGTTCAGCGTTATCAGTGGGACGGACGAACTAAGGATGGTAGATCAGCCCCTAGTGGCCGGTATAGCGTCTCAGTTGAAGCCTCTGACGGCGATAAGCCTATCCCAGTTGACACCTATGTACGAGGTCAAGTGACTGGAGTTCGGTTCGACGAAGGTTATCCAGAGCTCCTCATTGGAGACCGACGAATCAGTATGACTGAGGTTGTTGAAGTTAAATAATCATTGCGCAGTGGTATGAGCCTCTGCTTTAAAACATAATCACATTCACTAATCACTACGTGTGAAAGTCTCTAAGCGCTAATAAGTCGATGACTATCGCAGACTGCGCAGAGCAACCACTTCATATAGAGGAGTTTCATCATGGCGGGCTTACTCGGATCAATGTATACAGGGAATAGCGGTCTCCAAGCAGCCTCTAAAGGGGTTAGTGTTGTTGGTGATAACATCGCGAACACTAATACCGTGGGCTTTAAGTCAGGCCGAATTCACTTTCAAGAGATGTTGCAAGAGTATCTCGTTGGCTCTAGCGGCGTTAATCAAGTTGGACGTGGTGTACAGATGTCCCGAATTGAGAAGCTCTTCACTCAAGGGGCTCTTCAGTTCACTGGCGTGCCTACCGATATGGCAATAGACGGTGATGGGTTCTTTGTTGTTAAAGAGCCCGGCCAACAGCAGTCCCCTAATATGTTCACCCGCGCTGGACAATTCCGTTTTGATAAAGACGGATTTATGGTGAGTCAATCTGGTGCTCGAGTTCAAGGCTATAACTCTAGTGGTGATGGTAATCTTTCTGGCGTTCTCTCTGATATGCAGATTGAGAATACAAACCTTGCTCCTAAAGCGAGCACGTCATTAGATCTATCGATGAATCTAGACCCTAACGCAGAAGTGATTCCTGGGGGCTTCGACCCAACCGATGAAGCGAGCCGCGAAGCGACTAGTAACTTTAGAACCACTGTCGTCTTATATGACAGTCTCGGTAATCCTCACTCCGTCGAAGTCTATGCCACCCGCACGGACGCTGCTGACGCAGGAGTCGGTCTCGGCGCTGGCGCGAATCCTGGAGAAGGTGAAGATGCAGTATGGCAGTTTAACGCGGTAATCCCGACCTCTGAGTTAGAAGGGGGTAACCCATTAGATCCTAACGCGGTCACCGAGTTTGACATCGGTACTTTAGTCTTTAACCAAAACGGTCAACTATCACGCTCGATCTCTAATGGAGCAAGTATCCCTTGGCTTGGAGCGAATGCGGGCGCAGTCAACGTTGAGTTTGGAGATCCTCTCTATCAAGCGGATGCCGATCCTGTTACCGGTGATCTTATCAGAATCCCTAAGAACAGTGGACGAGCTGGTACTACATTATGGGGTGAAGTCCGCGAGAGTTCACTCAGCAGTATCGCTCAAGATGGATACGGTACCGGTGTTCTGCAGAACATTACTGTTGATGGGAATGGCTTCGTTACGGGTGCCTATAACAATGGTCAGAGCCAAATTCTCGGTCAAGTCGCCCTCGCTCGTTTTAATGACCCAACGGGGTTGACGAGTAATGGTGGAAATAACTTCCTACAGAGCAACAACAGTGGTGAGGCGGTGATTGGATCACCTCGTACAGGTTCTCGAGGAGGTGTCGTCAGCGGTTCTCTTGAGGCTTCTAACGTAGAGCTCTCTGATGAGTTCATTCAGCTCATCTCTTATCAGCGAGCTTTCCAAGCGAATTCTAAAACGATCCAAACCGCTGATGGTTTGATGCAAGAGGTCTTCCAGATCCTTCGCTGATCGTTCCTAATCTCTTTATATCTTACTAAGATTATAAACTGCTCTATTACACTATATTGAGTGAGCGACATCAATGGCTGAAGAGACACCCACACCAGAGAGTTCAGGAGGCGGCGGCAGCAGACTCCTCACCGTTATCGTTTTAGTGCAACTATTAGCGATTGGTGGTCTGACCTACTTCTTATTTAACATGAAGCAGGATATCGATCTATTGCGTACCGCTAGTCAGGCGGAGCAATCAGATAAGATGGCGATCGCTGAAGATAATGAACAGCTGACAATCGAAGAGCGTGAAGAGAAATGGGTTGGCCCCCTCGTAGATCTTGGTGGACAAATCGTTGTTAATCTTCGTGGGATGGACGGACGAAACCACCTCTTGCGAACTTCCCTGTCCATTGAAGTTGACAGTGAAGAGACTCGTCGAGAAGTCGAGTCAAAAATTATCATGATTCGCTATAGCCTTACTAGACTGCTTTCTTCCCGAAGACCTGAAGAGGTTATTGGAGCAGAGCAAATGGAGCTAGTACGTAATTCTATGAAGCGTACAGCCGATGCTGTGCTCGCCTCAAAAAAGGGCAAAGTTGTTAACGTGTGGCCCAACGACTGGATTTTGGAGTAGGCGTCAGTTATGTCTGAGCAGAATTTATCAAGAGAAGATATCGACTCTCTCCTCTCAGCAGTAGATGAGGGGAAAATTAGCGCCGCTCAAGCTGAGAAGATGCTTGGTGACTCAGGTGGTGACTCAGGAGCGATCAAATACGATCTACTCAGTCAAGACCGTATTATCAGAGGTCGCCTTCCTACTTTAGATATCATCAACGATCGCTTCGCGAGACAGCTGAGGATCACCTTATCGAATAGTATTCGTAAGGTGATGCAGGTATCGGTTGAGAACACCACACTCATGAAGTATGGAGAGTTTCTCAATTATCTACCTGTGCCTAGCTGTCTAAATATTGTCCGCTTTCAGCCATTGAGAGGGCAATGTATTGTCACGATAGAAGCTAAGCTCATTTACGCTTTCCTAAATAACTTCTTTGGTGGGGTGACTAATCCCAAAGAGAAGGTTGAAGGGAGAGAGTTTACTGCTATTGAGTTGATGATCATTGAGAAACTAATGAAGATCATTCTCGAAGAATACGATCGTTGTTGGCAACCGGTATATCCTATTACTGGAGAATACTTAAGGACGGAGACTAACCCTCAATTCCTTACTGTCGTCCCTTTGAGTGATGTTGTTTTGGTGACTAGCTTTGAGATTGAGATGGAAAATCTCCGTGGTATGGTGCAGATCGTTATACCGTACTCTACCGTTGAACCGATTCGTCCGCATCTCACTGCAGGTATTCAGTCTGATGAGGATGATGTGTCCATCAGTTGGTATGACCAAATCAACTATCAGCTCGCTAGCTCTGAAGTCGAAGCAGATGTACTGCTCGGTCGCGCTGAACTGACGATTGAACAAATGCTCGACCTGTCTGTTGGCGATGTACTTATGCTTAACCAGAGCCAAGAAAAACCGTTAAAGTTACGTGTCGAACGGACAGATAAATATCGTGTTGAGCCCGTTGAGCGTTCTGGGGTGATCTCTATCAAAGTGATCGAGCCAATCATCAACCCTCCCATGCCTGAGAAGAATAAGTCTTACAAGTGACCCGCTTCTCTTTACACCACTCAACTAATCGCTTAACCACTCCAATAATAGGTGACCATTATGATGAATCGTAGCATTGACTTTCTTTACGACGTAAAACTTGAAGTCTCTGTCGTCCTCGGGAGCACTCGCATGCTTATCAGAGATCTGTTAAGCCTTGATGCAGGCTCGATCGTCGAGCTCAATAAACTCGCCGGTGAGTCTCTCGATGTGATCGTGAATGACAAAGTCATCGCTCGTGGCGAGGCGGTTGTGATCAATGATAAGTTTGGTGTTCGGTTGACTGAGGTTATCTCCCCTAATGAGCGCGCCTTGCAATTACGAGATACCTAAGGGGCTAAGTCAAGTTAGCGGTCCTTAGTCGTTTAATGTTACCAAAAGTAGCATGGTGATTAAGCCCTCGCTTCCTGTTAAGTCACTGTATATTCTATCGTTTTGTTTTGATAGATTCTGGGGAGATGACCCCTGTATAATCTCAAGTGGATTCTACTCTATTGAGTCTATTGACTCTAGTATCTTATGGAATGATTCATCGTAGTCATACACTTGAGATATCAATGTGGTTACAAGTGTGAATATACCTCCTCAAATGTTTTAAAAATGAGTTAAGACGATCATGGTATTTTTAATCACTCTCATTTATGTTGATCGAGCAACAACCTGATCCATTCTCACTTTATAGCTTTAAGGTATCAAGACATGATCAATCAGCGCTATATCTCTTCCAAGAGAGCTACCTTCGGCTTTGGCTCAGCGCTTCGCTTAGTCCTATTTTGTTCTACGATGCTTTCAGTAGCCACTGCGAGCGCTTCACCCACTCCCATTCAGATCGATTATGAAGACAAAGATGGGCAGTTAGGGTTTTCGATTGTGGGTCAAGCTGGTGTCATTAGCCGAGATCAACTTCAATTCTCATTATCTGATGATCGCAAGACTCTTCTCAAAATAGAGATTGAGAGCGCTTCCATTGAGAAGTCTAAGTATTGGATTAAGTCTTTTTCAGAGAGTAAATCAGATCCAGACATTAAAGGGATTATGGTTCGGAAGGATCAAAATAAGGATCTTATCCAAATTCGAGTTCGATATAAGAGTCGGATCTCCCATAATAAAAAGAATCAAATTAAATTAGTTGAGATCCCTAATGGGGTCAAGGTAGTTGCTCCGAGGTCATTCGGTAATCAAGTGGTCAAGGAAGAGGTCTCACTGACCCCAAAACCTTCTCTAGATCCAAAACTTAGTAAGATTTCTAGCTTGTCAAGCTCACTGGCCGATGATCAGACGCAGCCCAATAACAATCCTGAGCGACCCTCTGTTTTTGACAAAGGAACTCCGACGGCCCCCTTACCTGCAGTCGATCGTTTAAGGACAACGGGCCTAGTAAACCAAGTCCCTAATCAGCTCTCTCCGCACCCTTCCGGCGCGACCGTTACGCCTAGCATCCCTAAACCGATGATGGCTGATTCTGTCTCCACTACAGCACTTGCTTCCTCGGGTATACCAGCTCCTCTGCCTACCCAGAGCCCCTTGAAGAGTTTAGATCAAGACAAGATGTATTCTCTAAATACGCCTAAGGCCCCTTTGGAGTCTAAGAATTTACCTCAGAGTGGATCACAGACCGATAACATGAATCTCGACGAATTAAGCACGCTCGCCTCCTATACTGTCCTCTTTTTGTTGCTCCTTTGGGCTGCTAGTTATTTCTTCAAACGAGGTAAGTCTCTTGATATCGCAGACAGCAACGCCATTAAGGTGATCTCTGAAAAGGTGGTGGGGATCTCACCAAGACAACGTTTAATGGTAGTGGAGACCATGGGTCATACTTTTGTTGTTGGTGCGTGTGAACGTGGAGGCTTAAGTCAAATCGCTCATATAAGCACACCCAATGGGCCTGTTGGGGGCAGCTTAATGAACTTTCAGCAAGCACATAACCCTGGCGCTTCAGTATCCTCTCTAGATGCTCTCGGCCAATTCGCCCGTGATGATCAATATTATCGAACTGACAGCTATCCCCTTGATGACACCTCTTATCAAAGATCAGAGTCTGTCTCTGTTGAGGCTAGCGTCGCCTACGAAGAGAATACCTTTGTTGGAGAAGATGAGGCTTTTACTGCTGAAGTGCCCTCCGTCCAACATCATCAGGCACTTGATCCTATGAATCAAGCTGACTCTTATCACAACTCAGCTCGTTTAGAGCCTAATGAGCTTTATCCTGCAGACAATATGGGGGTCGGCTCCGACAGCGTGGGAGGGGCGAATTCTCAAGCCGAAGGGTTTGACCTTGGTGAGGAGGAAGATGTTAATATGAAGCCCGGCGATTTGTTGCAGTGGATTCAAAAACTGAATGGGACTAAGGGTTGAGCGTCATCATGTGCTATGTTTCTACCCTAAGATCGTGCTCACCTAAACTTGTAACAACAGTTAGGCTTGTACTCGCCGTCATCGTTGCTTTGTTTGCACTAGATGCGTGTTTGATACTACTCTCTAATGGGGGGGAAGGACTGATCTCTGAAGCGTGGTCACAAGCGCCTCCTTCAACTGGTCAGAATCTCCTCTCTACTCCCAAGATGAGCTTCAGTATCGATGGAGGAGAGGGTGACTGGGTTGGTTCCTTGAGAATCTTAACGATTCTCACGCTCATGACCTTTGGTCCAGCGATGATCTTGACGATGACTAGTTTTACACGCATCGTCATCGTCTTCTCTTTAATGCGACAAGCGCTAGGTACGCAACAGTCACCTCCTAATCAGGTGGTGATCGCGCTCTCTCTCTTCTTGACGGTTTTCATTATGCAGCCTGTCTGGGGAAAGATTCAATCTGAAGCCCTTATCCCTTTTGTTGAGGAACAGATCTCCCAAGAAGTCGCGATTGCTAGGGCACTGCCTCCCATTAGGCAGTTTATGTTCAAGCACACTCGGGAGAAAGATCTCTCTTTGTTTGTTCAAATATCGGGGGATGCTAAGCCCACCTCTCGAGATGATATACACTTATATCAACTTATTCCCGCTTTCGTCATCAGTGAGCTGAAGACTGCCTTTCAGATCGGCTTCATGATCTATGTTCCCTTCTTAGTCCTAGACATGGTGGTGGCTTCGATTCTAATGGCGATGGGTATGATGATGCTTCCACCCATATTAATCTCCTTACCGTTCAAATTGATGTTGTTCGTCCTCGTCGATGGTTGGCATCTGCTCGTCGGTAATATGGTGAAGAGTTTTAATTCATGACTAGCGAGTATATTATACAGTTCTTCACTGAGGCGATAATGCTCGCTCTGATGCTCTCTCTACCGCCTCTGATGTTGGGATTGGTGGTCGGTGTGATCATCGCGGTCTTCCAAACGGTGACGCAAATTCAAGAGCAAACTCTAGTCATCGTCCCTAAAATGGTGGCCATCATCGGTGGTCTACTCCTCTTTGGCTCGTGGATGCTTAATCAGATCGTTAACTACACGGTTAGCGTATTTAACACGATCCCCCATATCCCAGGGTGAGAGAATGGGCTCATTTTTAGACCCCGGCGGCCTCTACGGCTTTCTCAACCCCATTGTCCTATCTTTTGGCCTTATTCTCAGCAGAATGGCAGGGCTGTTTTTAAGCTCTCCCCTTTTCAACGCTCCCCAAATCCCGAGCCAAATGAAGGCTCTACTGCTGATGATACTGTCAATGATACTTCTCGGCCCTGTGGGGGTGAAGCCAGAGCTGGCTAACTTACAGGTCTTTAACTACGTTGGTTTAGTGTCTGCTGAAGTAGCCATAGGTTTATTTATAGGACTCATACTCACTTTAGTCTTCTCAGGAATCGAGTTCGCAGGTCGCCTATTCGGTATCCAAATGGGCTTCGCTGTCGCTAATGTTGTAGACCCGACAACGTCACAACAGATCGGTGTACTTTCACAAATTATCCGCTTCATCTTCCTCTTCGTCTTCTTTACGATGGATGGCCATCTTATGCTTATCAAGAGCCTCGCTCTTAGCTTCGATGTGCTCCCGTTAGGTATTGGAGAGTTTAATGCAGGAGCGATCGCTGATGATATGATTGACGTCGGGGGTAATCTATTTGTGATCGCCATGAAGATCGCTCTCCCTATCTCCTGTGCGGTCTTATTGATTAATACAGGTTTCGCTGCCCTCGCTCGAACGACCCCTCAGTTAAATATCTTTATGGTCGCTTTTATGGTTAACATCTTAGCGGGTTTGTATGTTCTCAGTATGGCCCTCCCCGCTCTTGTCTCTCTCTTTCAACGCATTATCTACAATTCATTTGAGTTGATCGGTGAGCTGGTTAATAAGCTCGCGGGTTAAAACACTATTCATCTAGGAGTCGGTGATGGCTGAGGAAGATGCTGGAGAAAAAACAGAAGAACCGACCGATCGAAGAAGAGAAGAATTTAGAGAACGAGGTCAAATTGCTAAGTCGCAAGATATCCTCTCTCTCTTGATATTGTCTGTAGGGCTCTCCTACTTTATGTTCTTTGGTGGTTTCATTTATGAGCATATGGGGCGAATCTTCACTGTCTTTTTTGAGAATCGCTTCGGTCTTGATCTCTCCAATGAGAACGTAGTCATTATGATCGCTAGAGTTTTCTATGAGATTGGTTATATCCTGTTCCCTCTCGCCACAGGCGTACTGACTGTAGGAGTTTTAGGTAACTTGATGCAGGTCGGTGTTCTCGTGACCACCAAGACTCTAGAGCCGAAACTCGATAAACTTAATTTTTTCGCTAAGTTTATCCCCGCTTTTTTTAATAAACAGGCCTTCGCTAACCTCTTTACTAGTCTAGTCAAGCTCTTCTTTATACTCATGATCGTCTACTATACTCTCAACGGTGATGTCGCTAAGATCGCTCAGTTACCGCTTATGCCTCTCCATCAAGGTCTAGGATACATGTTTGAGCGTATCCTAACCGTGATTTTTAATATCGTACTCATTATGGTCATCATCGCCGTGATCGACTATTCATGGCAGATCTTCAGTATGGAAGAGAAGATGAAGATGAGTAAACAAGAGGTCAAAGATGAGCATAAACTCGCCGAAGGTAACCCTCTGATTAAGAGCCAACGTCGTAAGAGAGCGCTCGAGATGTTCAATCAGCGGATGATGACCGATGTACCTCAAGCAGATGTGATCATTAATAACCCCACTCACTACTCTATCGCTCTCCGATTTAATAAAGATAAAGATGTTGCGCCTATTGTAGTCGCCAAAGGGGCTGATTTAATCGCCTTAAGGATCAGGAGACTCGCAGAACAACATGACGTGACAATGGTCGATAACCCTACCCTCGCTCGAGCTCTTTATCGACAAGTTAAAGTCGGCAAGTCAATTCCCTTCGAATTTTATAGAGCTGTGGCTGAAATCTTGTATTATGTTTATCGTCTGCGACATGGCCCTCGACTTCAAAGACAAAATCAAGTAAGCACAAATCAAGAGCTTTTGTGAGCTCCCCTCGTTTGCTCACAATTCCTCCTCATCAATCATAAATAGAAACGGTGTATAATGGGTGAGAACAGAGGAAATCTTATCTTTATCTCAGGTGTAGTAGGTCTTATCCTGCTGATGGTTCTCCCCATCCCTACGATCTTCCTTGACGCACTCTTAGCGATGAATCTCTCGATTGCGCTGACTGTTCTAGTGGTCTCTCTCTACATGAAGCGACCCTTAGACTTCTCAGCTTTTCCAGCGCTGTTACTGATGACTACGCTCTTTAGGTTGACGCTTAATATTGCTTCTACGCGCCTGATCCTCCTCGAGGGGGGAAATGGTCCAGAAGCCGCTGGTAAGATTATAAATACTTTCGGTAACTTCGTTGTCGGTGGGAATTATGTGGTGGGCATCATAGTCTTCATCATTCTCGTCATTATTAACTTCGTTGTTATTACTAAGGGTTCTGGACGTATCGCGGAGGTTGGCGCTCGCTTTACCTTGGACGCGATGCCCGGTAAACAAATGTCTATTGATGCCGACCTCAACGCCGGACTTATCTCTGAAGATCAAGCGCGAAAGCGTCGTTCGGAGGTCGAGAGTGAAGCTGACTTTTACGGAGCAATGGATGGTGCCTCCAAGTTCGTCCGTGGTGACGCCATTGCTGGTATTATGATCACGGTGATCAACATTATCGGTGGCTTTATTATTGGTATGACCCAATTTGGTATGACCGCCGGTGAATCTGGGGCTACATATACGATTCTCACAGTGGGTGATGGGCTAGTGAGTCAGATTCCGGCGCTCCTCATCTCTACTGCAGCTGGTATTATTGTCTCTAGAGCGTCTGATGGTAATCAGCTGAGCGCCCAGCTGGGCTCGCAGCTGTTCAACTCTCCCGATGTTCTCCGTCTGGTCTCTGGAATTCTCTTGATCTTTGGTCTTTTGCCAGGCATGCCTCTGGTCGTCTTTGGAGCGCTCTCGGCAGGATTCTTCTTTTACGCAAGGATAGTGGCTGCAGAAGATGGACTCCAAGCAGCCACAGCGATGGGAGGAGGAGCTGTAGGAAGTTTAGAGCTTAATCCTGGAGGAGGCGCTGATGGGGATCCCAATCAGCGAGGAGGAGATCGAGAAGAGGCGATTGAAGAGATCCTGCCTCTAAAGGTCCTGATTCTAGAGATAGGCTATGGCTTGATCCCTCAAGTTGATGAAGATCAAGGTGGGGACTTATTAAACCGCATTCAAAAGATTAGACGTAACTTCGCTGAAGAGGTAGGAATCATCATTCCACCGGTGCATGTTAGAGACAACGCTCTCTTACCCGCAGGTGGATACTCTCTCTTGCTCAACGGAGTTGAGTTGATTCATGGTGAAGTGATCCCTAATAAATTTTTAGCGATTGATAGCGGTGAAGTGGTTGAACAGATCGAAGGCGTAGAGGGTATGGACCCTGCCTTTGGTCTCCCCGCGGTGTGGGTCAATGAAGATCAGATCTCTAGCGCAGAAGATCTAGGCTATACGGTCGCTGACAGCCCAACGGTGATCATTACACATCTCTCAAAGCACCTTAAAGAGCACTCAAGTGAGCTCGTCGGTACTGAAGAGATGCAAAAACTTATCGAAATCTTTAAGAAAAGTAATCCCAAAGTGGTCAGTTCGTTGGTCCCCGAGAAGTTGGCGCTTAGTGAAGTATTAAAGGTCTGTAAGAATCTCCTTAAAGAGCAACTCTCTGTTCGTGATTTACGGACTATATTTGGGGCTCTTTTAGAGCACGTTCACCTCACACAGAATACAGAGATTCTGACCGAGTTTGTTCGCCAAAGTATGGCTCGTTATATCTCTAGTCTCGCTAAGAGCACAGATGAGAAGATTCATGTCATCACTCTAGATGGAGCCCTCGCCGAGCGCTTCAGAGGTCAGATGAAGCAGATTGAGGGGGATTTTCACCTGGCTCTGCCGCCTGATCTCGGTCAGGCTTTTCTCGAGCGGCTAGAGGATAACGTAAAGCAGCTACTCCTCATGGGATTCGAACCTGTCCTCTTAGTGACTCCTGAGCTGAGAAGGCCGATTAGAAATCTCACCCAAAATCTGAGCGGTGAGTTGATGGTGCTCTCTCATAAAGAGATCATCTCTGGGATTGATGTTAGCGTTGATGGACAGATCAGTATTGGGTAATGCTCGTTGAGCTTTGAGGAGATCTAATGCCAACCTATACCTTCCGAGGCCGCGATATGTCTGAGGCCGTCGAACAGGTGAGGATCATGCTAGGTAGCGATGCAGTGATCATCGATACTTTGCGTGGAACAGACCACATCGGTCGCTTTGTTGAGATCACGGCTAATGGAGAGCTCAAAGCGCCTCCCACCGCTCAGCAGGGCCCTCCCGCTCAGTCTCGGAGACCAGAGGAGAGACCCGATTATAGAGGTCGATCAGCGGCTCCTCCTCGAGGTCCATCGACTCTGCGAGGAGCGCCTTCTCCTCGTCCTCCACGAATGGGAAATGCGGGTCGTCCGACAAATATTGGCGCACCTTCCTCAAGGGGAGGAGAGAGAGGTGGACCCAGACCGGTAAGAGGCGCTCCACGTCACGTTCCTCAACAGCCAATGAGCGCCGCTAGAGGTCACCAATCACCGATCGCTCACCCTCATCATTCTAGTGTCCCCCCAGAGTTAGCTCTACTGTCAGATCCGCCAAAAGGTGCAGAGCGCTATGTACATCCTAACAGCTTTAGCACTGACCGAGGGCCCATTATCCCTCAATCGATCCCTCAAGCGCCATCGCTACAGGCTCAGATGAGCGCTCCTTCTTCTCCTAGAGGAGCGATGCCTAGGCATAGCATGGCCCCTCGTCGGCAAAACCAGCAAGCGAGGGTCGACCAACAGAGATCCACCCCTCCAGAGATTGACCCTAGAACTGGTCGTCCTTTCCACTCCGGCAGATCAAGCGCGGCGGCAGGGTCTCCTCATTTAACGCCTCCTATCAATCGTAGCATCGTCCCAGAGATGATGGCTTCTGCAAACCAACACCCACAAGATTATCGACCGGAAGGGGTTGACCCTTGGGGTCTTGAGTCTCCCAACTCAGCACCCACGGGTCCAGCTCTTGACCAAAGCGTACACGCTGTTCAAGAGATTATGTCTCACTCTAATGGTGGAGGTGAGGCGATACAGTTTGTCACTGAACGACTCAATGAAATTGTCAGCTATATTCAGTCGAATCAGTCTAGCGCTGGTAACCCCTCTCCAGTCTTTGAACACTTAAGACAATTTCAAAAACAACTTCAGGCAGCTGGGATCGAGGAGATCTACGCTGAGGAGCTCATAGAGCAAACTAAGGCTCGAGTGCGGCTTAATCAGTTAGATAAGCAAGTGATACTCGCTCACTTAGGTCAAGTTTTAGCTCATAATCTTAAAAGTGTTAATCCTTTAACTCCCCTACCCGGTACAAAGAAAAATGTACTAGCCTTTGTGGGACCAACAGGGGTTGGTAAGACTACGACAATTGCTAAGATCGCTGCTCATGCTCAATTGACTCACGAATTGCCGGTGACTCTGATCAGCACAGACACTTTTCGAATGGCCGCCGTTGAGCAGTTGAGTCGCTACGCTTCAATCTTGGATTGTCCGGCCAAAGCCGCCCATACACCAGAAGAGTTGTGGAGAGCTATTGATGAAGCCGATACGCCACTAGTTCTGGTGGACACGACAGGTCGAAACCCTAAAACTCAAGGTCAGTTGAAAGCGCTATCTGAGCTCTTTGGGAAAGGTTGGTCAGGGCGGACAGTTTTGACGGTCGCTGCAAATACTAGAGAGCAAGACTTAAAGCCAATAGTAGAGGGCTTCTCTCCATTAAAATATGATATGGTAGCGGTGACAAAGCTCGATGAGACTTATGCACTCGGTACCGTCTATAACGTTGGGAAACTTACTAACTGCCCTATTTCATGGACAACAAATGGTCAGCGGGTCCCTGAAGATATAGAGCTCGCCAATGCTGAAGTCTTGGCGGTAAAGATCATAATGGAGGCGATCTCAAATAAAGTTTGAGTGATGTCAGGGTGATCGTCCAAAACGAGTAGTGTTGATCTCGTCCGTTTCTTTCTGTTGGTGTACCTTAAACTCATGGCGCCATGCTTTTTTATCTTTTTCTTCGATGACCTCCATCGCCTTTAAATCTCGGTGAGCTTCAGTGACCTCTTTTTGAATCTCTGCTAATTTCTCTTCAAGAGATGTTATTTTTCGTTCGGTGGCTTCGATTTCTTCACGAAGAGAGAATAAGCGAAGTTGTCTCCAAGTCTCTTGTTGGGCGTTAAAGAGCTGGCCGACCTGAGCCCCCCCGTGCAGCGATTGATAATAGAGAGTCTGTAAATGCTCTTTCTCCGCGTGAGCTTGGTTCAATTCGGCGAGCACGTTAGCCTTTTTGGCGAGCTTCTGATCAAGGATGACCTGTCTTTGATCCTTGACCGCTGCGAAGCGAAACTTAAAGCGTTTCATCTCATCTCCACGGAGTAAATAGTAAGCGGGTAAAACTGAGGGAGTGCCATGAATCTGTTTTAGCCTATATCGCTTGACATTTTCATTATATTTTATGATTCTCTCACGTTCAAGTTACATATGCAGTCGATCATTCGCTTCCATATAAGGAGTTTCTTATGGCTAGAATCACCATTGAAGATTGTTTAGAGCACGTTCCAGATCACTTTGCGTTGATTCATCTCACCGCTAAGCGATACCGTCAGCTACATAAGAACAATAGCAAGCCGCTCGTAGAATCGAAGAATAAACCAATCGTCACTGCGCTTCGTGAGATCGCTGCTGGGAAGGTCACTTTCCGTGAAGATGTTGAAGCGACGATGCGAGCTCAGTCACAAGAGGTCAACGAGCGTCGTCGTCGATCTCAGCGTTTAGATGCTCTAGTTCATGCAGGGAAACTGAACCCTCACGATCAGTAAGAGACGATTCCACTTGTTGATCAGAGCCTTACTGAGAGCCCTCCATCGATGGCGACCACTTGGCCCGTGATATAGCTCGCTTCTTTGGAAGCTAAGAAGCCTACAAGAGCGGCTACCTCTTCAGGCTTTCCCGTGCGCGCTGCTGGAATGGTGCTCTCTATGCCCGAAGTAGCGCTACCTCTCTCTTGCACTTGCGCTGTCAGCTCTGTGTCAATCCACCCAGGAGCGACCGCGTTGACTGTGATGCCTCTCGAGGCAACCTCCACTGCGAGCGCCCGAGTCATAGATTCTAGTGCACCTTTACTCGCTGCATAATTTGATTGCCCTCCTCTACTACGTTGAGCGATGACACTGCTGATGTTGATGATTCGGCCATATCTTTGTCTGATCATAGGCTTCAATACGATTTTACTTAAGAAGAACGGAGAGGTGAGATTGGTGTGTAATACACTTTCCCATCGCTCCTCTGTCATTCTCAAAGCGAGAGCATCATCTGTAATCCCAGCGTTGTTAACTAAGATGTCTACTCCCCCCATTTTTGTGATCGCTCCTCGCACTTTGTCTCGCACATCATCGAGATGAGTGAGGTCTAATTGGCAGAGGGTGGTCTTCACCCCTAAGCGTTCACAGTATTCTGCGACCTCTTCCGCTGCTTTATGTCGATGAAGATAAGAGAGTGTGATGTGCTCTACTCCTTGGATCGCAAACTTCTTGGCGATCTCAGCACCGATTCCTCTACTTCCACCAGTGATTAATACTTTACTCATGAAGATGCTCTGTTGGTTTGTGAATAGTTTATAATTGAGGTCTTAGAGACGCCTTCCACATGGTCAGAAAGTCAATAAAGATATCGTTCTGACTTTGAATTGTGCTGAATGATCGTAGTTAAACAGATCTTGTGAAGTAGCAACGATTTATTTAGTCTAAGAAAGTTATGATAATCTCTTGATTAACAGGTGACCTTTGGGTCTTGATGTGCTTTCATGATATCCGTTTCTCAGCGTCACTCTCAAGAGCGTTTACTATCATGAATTACTGTATCGCTCACCCCATAAGAGTAGAGGAAGTTCATGGCTTCAAACGGCAATCAAAACGATTCAAAAACTAATGTATCAGCGGGCCAAACTGTCAAGAAGAGAAATGTCTCTTCTAATGGTGAAGAGTCGCTTAAATCTCTGCAGGATATATTCACAGCGTTAAGCTCGAATGATACAGGCAGCCCCAGGCCTCCTCTACCGCAGATTCCACGATCCGAGGCCGAGCTTGATAGCCGACCTCCTATCGCTGTTGGTCCTGAGAGTAGTATTGATGACCCCTTCAATCCTCAGAGCGACCCATTTGCATCTGAACCATTAGATGGGGATGCAGAGCTGCAGTTTGACTTTGATGATGGTCTTATGTCTGAGGACCCTGCTTATGATCCAATGAGCATTCCCCCTCGACCTCAACCCAATGTTGAGTCAGAAGATTTCGGGGATGGTTGGACAGACGCTGATGTTTCAGTTGATTCGGCTTCAGAGCTTGATGATGATCGCTTTGATCAGATTTTCAAAACGAGTTTAGGGACACCAATCTCGGTTGAACCAAAACCGATTCAAGTCGCTGATGAGCTAGATAGGCTGTCTGATGAACCTAGTCTCACACCGAGCGGTAGACCGATGTCTCTTCAACCGCATGAGGAGCTTAATTTTGAGTTTAGAGATGGTCGGGTTTCTGAGGAAGAGATTAATTTAGGGCAACTTAATTTGGGTGAGTTCCTTGATGATGACGAGAGTCTTGACGCTGATGAGAGCGTCGACCGAATCATCGAGGATAACCGGAAGCGGTGGTCTAAACCACCAAAAGAAAGCCCTGGAGTGGAGAGAGGACCTGACTTTAAGAGCGATAATTTAAGTGGTGCCCTTCGCTCAGATGCACCCACGAATTTCCCTCCTGTTGATCACGAAGAGCGGACTCCTGAATTCTCAACATTTCCTCCTGCAGCTCCACCTCCAGAGGTTAATACCGGCCAATCTCTCTCTCCAGCAGACTCCATAGACGACGAAGTTCCGATTATGCTCCCTGAAGAGCTCAACAGTATACAAGCGGAAGGTTTATCGTTCGATGAGGAGGTTGACTTTCTAACTCCAGATGCTCTTGAAGAGCAGATGCATGCTGCTGCGAGTGGTATCCCTGGAGCTTCGGTAATTCATATCCCGACCGATGCTCCGACGTCGGCGCCTCCTGTCCAAGATGATGAGTTAGACGCTCTCTCCAATGAAGATGATCTAGATGGAGCGGGTAAACCGGATCTTGATCAATCCGATGACCTCCTCCGAGCGCTTGAAGATGAACTTGCCTCTCTCTCCGCTCCTCCAATGCCTCAACACGAAGAAGAGTTTGATGAACTTGAAGAGATGGAAGAGGCTATATTTAATCATCTCGATCATGATGAGAGTCAAGAAGAAGCCCCTACGATGGATATCCCTGTCGAGGAGCCTGTTTTAGAGGAGTCTGTTTTAGAGGAGCCTGTTTTAGAGGAGCCTGTTTTAGAGGAGCCTGTTTTAGAGGAGCCTGTTTTAGAGGAGCCTGTTTTAGAGGAGCCTGTTTTAGAGGAGCCTGTTTTAGAGGAGCCTGTCGCAGCAGAATCCTCAGTCGATGAGGTTGTCGAAGGCGCCGCGGAGCTCTCCTTACCTGATGCGCTCTTTGATTCACCTCAAGATGATAGCCTTTCAGAGGCTCCAAGTGACGTCACTCCCGAGGTGATCAGTGATATCCCAGAAGAGGAGCCCATTGAAGAGGATGATTTGGCGCTCGCTCAAGCAATGCTCTCAGGCGCGTCAGGTGATCTTCAAACAGACTTATTGGAAGATGACAGCGCCCCCATTATAGCCACAGAATTCGCTGAAGAGGAGACTGTTAATCCAATCGACTACATGGAGGCTGAATCCTTAGAAGCGGACCACGCTGAAGAGATAGAGACTCCCATCGCTCACCAGATGGATGAAGCATCAGGAGAGTCGCTCGAAGAAGAATCATCGTTCGAAGATGACCCTCTGCCTTTGGAGGCCACTGATTTAGAGGTCACTGATTTAGAGGCCACTGATTTAGAGGTCACTGATTCAGAGGTCATGGAAAACGATAGTGGGTTTAGTGGTAGTGAAGAAGATTTTGAGTCATTGGAGGCCACTGAGTCGCCAAAGGCTGTTGAGGCATTAGAAGCTAATGATGCCGCAGAGAGTGGAGAAGAGTATGAGTCTGCGCTGAGCTTAGCAGATGAGCCGCATGTTGAGTCGTCAGAAGAGATGGCAGGAGTCATCGAGTCAGAGTCGGTAGAAGCAGAGTCGGTAGAAGCAGAGTCGGTAGAAGCAGAGTCGGTAGAAGCAGAGTCGGTAGAAGCAGAGTCGGTAGAAGCAGAGTCGGTAGAAGCAGAGTCGGTAGAAGCAGAGTCGGTAGAAGCAGTTAAGTTCACTTATCAACCGATTAAGTTACTTGATCCGGTGGTTCCCCCCTCATGGATAGAGGCTCACCCACTCCCTAACCATGATGAGTGTGAATCACTCAACGATGATGAGTATGAGATCTTTGATCTCCTTTATCAAAGCGCTAAAAGTACCAGCAAGATCAATGAGGCGATGACTCACCTCCTTGACCTCTCTGCGGTCGCTCATGAGCGCGCTCATCTCTATGACTTTGCGATGGACTGCGCCCTCCTCGCTTTAAATATTGAGCCTGAGAGCGCACTCGCAGAGTCGAAGATTCAACGCTTGATCGATCGAGTTGACTCTCATCGCTCTGAAGAGGCTCGGCGCTTGTTAACAACACGTGATGGGGTTTATCAACACCATGTAGGACACCTTCTTTATGGTGAAGGGAGACCCGAAGAGGCGCTAGAGCTGTGGGCTCAAGAGCCGGTGAGAGGTCGAGATCAATCAAGCGGCCTAGAGCTACCTCTCGCTCTTTATATGAGCGCCCTCGCTCGTGGTGATCAAGAAGAGGCTTTAAGTCATTTAGATCGCCTATTGATTACAGTCGAGGATCGGTCTTTGCATGCTCTACTCGTTGGTGAGCGACTTCGACTGATTAATGCCACTAAAGACGGGGAATGCGCTCAGATCTGCGATTTTTAGAGCGATTAGAGAGAGTGGATCGAACGCTACGCCAAGTATGCTCGCCCAGTTAGAGCGTGAGGCGCTAAAATCACAGGATTATGATCTCTTGATCGAGAGCTTGAGGCTCAGATTAGGACTCAATGAGGTGAGCGCAGAGTCGATTCGTCAACATCAATTTAGCAGACGATCACGAGATGTGGGATACCTCGCTTATAAGCTAGGGTGGTTACTAGAGCGTTTAGCAGAGAGTGATGATAATCGATCAAACCTAGAGTCCGCTTTTGAAGCCTATATCTTGGCTAATCAGTGTCTTTCCTCAGAGAGCTTTGTTCTCTTGCGTATTGTTTCACTCGCTCGAAAGTTAGAGGCATATGAGCATGTTCGTAACGCCCTGCGGCAGCTGGCAGCCCGCTCTAGCGAGCCCACTGAAGCGTCTAGCTTATGGTATCAAAGCGGTTTGGTCGCTCTCCATTTAGAAGGTAACCCTGAGGAGGCACAGCGAGAGCTTAGACGCGCGGTAGAGCTCTCTCCAACCTTCACTCCTGCGCTCGCGAAACTTGGTGAAATCGCTCTTCAAAACGATGATGTTGAGGGTCTTCGCCGTTGCTTCTCAGATGAGATCGAGACTCTAGAGAGACAACTGCAAGAAGTCGAGATTGAGGTCACTGAAGGCGAAGAGCGCGGTATAATGCGCTCATATCTTCGCCATACGCTGATTCGTCGCTGTTATCAATATGGCCGCCTACTGACTGAGCTTGGAGATGTCGACATCGCGTTGACTTATCATCTCAAGGCGATCTCTCTAAATCCCGATTTCTCTCCTTCATTGATCGCTCTTGAAGAGATATATGAACAACGAGGGAGGTGGCGCAGACTCATCACAATGTATCAACGTCGATTAGATCTGCTTCGTGAGATAGAAGATCAAGCTAACGCTGATGAGGTGAACTCTGATGAAGCCAGTGAAGACGAAAATTTAGCCTCTAACTCACGGTCACCTGCTGTTCGACTCGCGATCGCAGACCTCTTGAGCGCCTATGTCAATGATCCACTCAAAGCTAACCGTTTATATGCGCATGTCGCGACTTTCGATCATCCTAGTCACCTCTATGCTCTCAGAAGAGCGAGTGAGACATATCAGCAAGTAGGTGAGCTAAGTAGCGCTGTAATTATTGAACAACGCCGAGCTAAACTCTATCGGGTAGAGACAGGGCATGATCAAGGGACACTTCTTTATGTCGCGTCTCTACAAGAGTTCGTGGATGAATCAAGCGCTCCAAAAACATCAACGACCGGTGTGTTAACTGGCGATGTTCAAGCTCTCTCTACCTATCAACAACTTTGGCAAAATGCTCATCAACCCGCTGCCTTCGATGGGATGTGGCGGTGTATTATTCGCTCAGGCCAGATCGATGGCTTAAACTACTACTTAGCGCCTCGCACCCTGTGTCATCTCGGGTCAGAGATGCTCGTTTATCAGGCGATTGAAGCCTTGATGAGCTCGAGTCAGCTAGGTCGAGCTGTAGAGTTGCTAGAGATCTGGAAGGAGCGCCTCGATGAGATCGAGGTAGAGCTCTCAATAGACTCTGAAGCTGAGATTAACGAGCTAACCCGTTGGGTGCGCTCGGTGAGCTTAGGCGCTGACGACGAGTCTTCAGATGAGCTTCACTCTGAGTTTACTTGGGAAGATTACCAACGGAGAGATCAAGCTGAGAATTTAATAGAGCGCTTAGTTCATGATGGCGACTGGATGGGCGCTATTCAAGCACTGATGCGTCTCGCCCAGCTAGCGAGTCCTTTTGAGCAAGCTCCTCTATGGTATCGAATAGGCTTTTATACCGAGATCGGTATAGGAGATACCAATGTCGCTCGTGGACACTATCGACGTGCGCTTCGCTTAAATCCTGATTACCATATGGCGCTCGCCGCTCTAAGAAGACACTCTCTACTACAAGGAGAGTGGAACGAATACGTTGACTATAGCCACAAGCTCGTCCGTTTAGACCGCTCTATATCAACTCAAGAAGCGATTTATACTCATCTCGGTGACTTAAACCTCTGGGTACTCAATGAAGAGATGGTCGCTCTTGATTTCTATCAACGATCCCTAGAGCTCTCACCTGCTCACCCGCTCGCTGAAGCGAGCTCTGAAGAGGGTCAGTCTCGAGAGCTCTATTCTATGCCGAACGCTTTGCGACAGCGTTTATGCGATCCTGTCTCGACGAGAAGACTGGCAAGAGCTAGCGAGCGAACTAGAAGGCTTCCTTCCTCAGCTAAACACTGTTGGGCGGGTCGATCAGTCTTGACTGGCTCTCATGGGTCTATGAGACTAAGTTAGGGGCACAGGAGGAGGCCTTAAAGTATGCTATAGAGCTGGTCGAGTTAGATCCACAAAATACTCGTGTACGACGCTCTGTGAGATCTATTCTCGCTCAGCAAACCCTCTCCGCTCTCGATCAAAGTCAGCTTAATCTTAATAATTTTGAGCGAACTTCAAGTGAGATCCTCGCTTACATTCGCTTCCTTAAGTCTGAGCTAGATCGACAAGATACAGACCTCGACCAGCTCTCAGCCTATACGCGGATCGCTCAACTCTACGAGCGCTTAGGTGAGATGAAGAGCGCTGAACGCTATTGGAAGCGTGCTTTCCGGCTTGATCCAGAATTCTTACCGGCATCTCAAGGCTTAGGTAGAGCCGCTTATCGTCGAGAGAGCTGGCGAGAATTAGTCAGTCTCTATCGACGTGAACTAAACGTGCTAGAAGAGAGGTCCCCTCAGCGTGTTGAGCTACTACGAAGACTCGCTGAGGTCTATGAAAGTCGCTTGGACCGTCCCTCTTCAGCGGCGCGATGCTATGAAGATATCTTATCTATTCTCCCTAAGGATACCGCAGCGCTTTCGTCACTAGATAGA
>CALSSE010000013.1 GCA_943788935.1 uncultured bacterium
GAGTATGGCGTTAAGGGCAGTGAGCGCGTCATGTTGCCAGGGCTTATGTTTAGCATCGAGCATCTGCTGAGCGCGTTCGTGTTTCAAGACCTGTTCAAGAGCTTAACTGAGTTCAAGCTCCCGATGTACATCATGAACGGGGTGCATGATTATCAGACGGCACACCAAGTCGCGTATGAATACTACGAGGCGATCAGCGCCCCGAAGAAGCGCTTTATCTCCTTTGAGCGCTCGGCGCACACGCCGTTCTATGATGAGCCTGAGCGCTTTATGCAGGTGGTCAGAGAGATCATCGCTGAGCGGAGAGGTGCTCTCTAGACTTCGCCTATCATCAATGTTGGGTTGTACGCAGAAGGCGACAAAAAGCTATATCCCTTGGGACAGATCACCTTTGGGATCGCCACCCTCGCTGACATTACCATCGACTATCTGACCACTAAATCCATGGGGCGCGAGCTTCGATATACATCCCTCGGAAGATAGACGTTAAAAAGCCCTCGGTTTGTCTAAGTGGCAGCTTAAACAGGAGCCTTAAAGTAAGTGCCGTTTCAATGGCTAGATCTGAGTACAGTTTGGGCCTACCCAATGTCTGACTTAGGTCGCTACTCCAAGATTGGATCACGTCTTCTGAAAGCCATAAAGTTAGATCACCACGGTTGATTGAAAGATTGCTCATAAGACCGCCAGTTGTGTATTTTGCATTTCTTTCGGTACTTTGGATGTCTGTTCCGATGGTGTGGGCTGAGTCATGTGTTTACTCCTCGGCACTCATCGTATACTATTCGACTAGACTTCCTCTCTTGACCGAAGCGCTGACCGATATAAATCGAGTAAGTATGGGACATATCTTCACATGCTAAGCGAGCATATTTGAGCTTCAGCAGACGTAATTAGGTAGACTTGACGATGATCCCAGTTCTTAAGCCTGTCTTACCAAGTTTTGAAGATCTCGAACCTCTCTTGCGCCAGATCGATCAAAATCAATGGTATACAAATCATGGTCCACTCGTTCAAAAACTTGAGGAGAGACTCTCACAGCGATTTAGGCAAGGTGGACACTATATCACTGCCTGTAATGCGACCCTAGCGCTAACCGTTACCTTACAATCGCTGAACCTTCCGGCTAAGTCTCGTTGTATCGTCCCGAGCTGGACGTTTCCTGCATCACCATTATCAATCGTAGCGGCGGGACTTGAACCTTATTTTGTTGATCTTGATAACCAGACTCATCTACCCTGCACTCAACAAATTAGAGACCTCGTCGCTGACCCGCACAATCACATTAGTGCCCTGATGGTCACCTACCCTTTTGGACAACCCATTGACGATCAGTTCTGGGAGAGTTTGGCTCAAGAATTAGAGATTGAGCTTATCTTTGACGCTGCCGCTGCTTTTGACGGATGGCAACCCACAAATGTCCCTTCGGTGATTTCACTTCACGCGACCAAGATCTTACCTGGAGGAGAGGGCGCTTTTATTTATACAAAAGATCATGACCTCGCGCTGGAGATAAGAGCGCGCACTACTTTTGGATTTAATTCTTCAGGTAAAACGAGTGTGTATCTCGGGACAAACGCTAAATTGAGCGAATACCATGCGGCGATCGCTTTGCACTCTTTGAGTCACTATGATTTAAATCGAACAAGACTATATTCGGTTGCAAAACAGTATATCTTAAACCTACAAGATTGCCCAGTCTCACTCCCCAAAGGACTGGGCGATTGGCTGACGATGACCCTAAATATTAAAGTCCCATCAAGCCTGAATCTGAATGAGTTAGAGAGCTATTTGGCCGATCATCATGTTGAGACTCGACGCTGGTGGACTCCTTGTCATACGATGCCAGCTTTTCAAGCCTATCCAAGAGTTGAAGATTTATCATCGACTCAACATCAATATAGCACCACTTTAGGTATACCTTTTGGCAGAAATGATCAGATCATACATGATGTCCCGATAGTGTGTTCGTTGATTTGTGACTGGATGAAGAGCGGCTTTGGTGTATAAATCAGAGCTAAAGTTTTCAGGATGATGACCATCTAGACCCTCTTATTGAACGTCTGTTTCAACACCATGATGCACCTCTGGATATGGGTTTCTGCAGCGTAGATCAAAAGATCGAGCCGAAGGACTTAGTAAGCACCCAACTTGATCAAGTGGGGTCTCTACTGTTCGGGTCGGTTAAAGCAGACGCCAAAATTTAACCATTATGTGAACGTGCTTAATTTAGTTTATGATTCAAGATCAGGGTGGTGGATTTGAGTTGACGCTACGCGTTCAGCGCGTTTTGATTCGTGTTAATAGAACGACCCACGTTTCACTACTTGTGACACTTTCATTCCTGATCTTCAGGTGAGGGTTCAAAGTACAGAGCTTGGATATATAATCAAGATACAAAGGGGCTAATATGAAAATTATCCTCAAGATTGTGATAGACTTGACTTGTTTAAAAGTTGACTTTATGACCTGAATCCTGCTGTCGATAATGTGATAGAGTGGCACTTTAATACCTCGTACTGACCTCGCCCATGTGAATAGAGATACTTTGAACGACCTGACAGGGAGCTAACACACCGTCTGCGCTGATGGACTTAATATGCTGATTTCGTTGCCGTAATGCAGCTTCTCCTGAAGCAGAAATATCCCTTACGGTATATATTCTCTCACTAAGTTACTAGCGCTCGCTCCTTTAAGATAGACATCAGAAGCATACTTTTCTAGATAGTCCATTTGCCGGTCATAAAGAGTGGTCCAAGTCTCTTGGTTCTCTTGAGTGTATCCTTTGTATCGTTGAGTGATAAACATAGGGTTGGGATTGACGTATCCCATATCATCATAAGTATTGGCGTATATTTGCGCATCTTGAGCTTCTTGATCGTCTATCATAGAGCTATTTAGACTTTTGCTTTTCACAGACTAAACTCCAGTCTATCTCTACCATTTATAAACAAAATACTAAGATGATTTTCCTTAGGTGCCGTTGCTCGATGTAAACGATTTTTTAACCAAGTTTAAAGAGAGCTCTAGCCCTTAAAAGGTCTCAGAGGAGCGCTTCAGGATTGTTTAACGCGATCCTTCTCGTTTGGAGATATCAAGGTACGCTTGAACGACCTCACGCCGTTCGCGAACTTTTGTTACGCGATTTTAAGCAAAAATCCTGTCACGTACTGAGTTGTATTTAAATATTTATTAACTTAAGTCCTTCACTACTCGCCCACTATCTCGTTGACCTCGTTGAGACATTATCTGAAACATTTTTATCAAAAAACAATCAGGAATCTTCTGTATATTCCTCTCTGTCAATCACAAGTCTGATTGGGCTGTAATAACCACGCCTTATGAAGTCAGAAGCTGCTAGGTTATTGTAGCGTATTGATATCGCGATTCTTAGATCTTCTCCTTGTTCACTGGTACCATGCACTGTAAAACATGAGAAAATGACGGCATCACCTGCTTTCGGGCTCAGACGTACAGGAGCTTGATGAGGAAGTGCATCTTGCGTAACCCCTGTACCGCACAATGTTCTTTCAAAAGGCCTCACACCTTTATGGTGGCTTGAAGGACAGAGAATTAGGGAGTTATGTCGTTCCGTTATATCATGAAGCGGTATCCAACACACCACGCCGTCTCGGCTTCCACGCATCACAGACCATTCCTGATGTAGAGGACGCACATTGTATCCACCTTCGATGTGAAGGTCATTGGAGAGTAAAACGGGAAAAGGTTTTAATGCAACTGTAGGTTCGGTCACATCGATCGCAGCGAGGGCTTGTAAAAGTCGCGGATGAGCTGTAATCGCTAGAACACTGGGGTCTTGTTGTGAGGCCTTAAGAGCGCTTAAGTAGAGGTCTATGTCATACTGTTTCAATGCTTTAAGTGCTTCGTGGAGTGATTTAAGGTCTTGACCACTCGGTTGAACTAATCCATGAGATTTACATAGATGGACAACCGGACGACTAATCGCAGTGATTAATGACTGGATCTCACTCCGCCCTAGTACTTGCTCTGCAATAAAATAACCTTTATCGCTATAACTTGCGCTTGCTGCTTGGTATTCTGCATTAAAATTAGCCATTAATCATATATCATTTCCAGCTGTGCGGTATATAAGCTCTTTAAAGATCTCGAAGAGGACCTCCATGATTCCTGGACGTTGGATTTGCATTAAGTCATGGGCAAATGATTCTTCAGAAAAGTTGGCTTTACTCATTCTTAGTTCACTTTTTACAGTTTTAAATTCTAACTGTTTTAATGCTTGATTGAGTGGAGTAATGGTACCAACATGAAGAGGAAGTATGTCGTAGAGACGCTCGTTGATCACATGAGGATAACTTGGACTGACAAATGCACAAGCATGCGAATGGGCGAGAAGATTCTTATAGCTTTTATATTTAGTCCACCCTAAATAGGAGACATTGTCACGACTAGGAAGTAACTCGCTTTCATTGCAGAGGGCCATGATCGTAGCATCTGGGTTAGATTCGATCAAATCGCGTAAAAATACTAATCGTCTCTCTCCCCTCTGACACATGTCCATATTATGGCAAAAACTCATTAATGACATAAACTTGGAGACATCTCTATTTCTAAGCTCTGTCACATCATAATAAGGAGCAAGATGCTCTCTCATCAGATCAAAAGGATAAATATCAGGCTGTAAATGCAGATCATCTAGTGTTTGATCGACCCAGTCATTTGGTAGGTGAAGCTGTTGTCCTTCTGCCCTCAGTTTATCTCGATCGATGTAAGTCATTCTCATATCCATAGGGACCAGAATGTCGATAAATCTATCAGAAAAAGGTACAACTCTAATATGATGACTACCTAACGGATAAGAAGAAGTCTGTCCTGATCTATATTGTGAATAGTTCGGGACGATCACCTTCAACACTGATTGGTAACAAGGCTCTTTACCAAAAATAACAATCTTGTCAGATAGGGATGCAAGATGTTCGATAAGCCAGGGAGCAAAAGGGTGGTCCCCAATTACTCCAACTGATGGACTCTGCAAATTTTTATAAATCGCTTCGAGTTTCCCCATTCTATATAAGGAAATATAGAATGCAACACCCCAATAAAAAACTGTATGAGGAAGAGAGTCTAGCTCGATAATAAGCTGCAAAAAATTGGGGTCATCTTCCTTGATTAAATATACTTCCGCTCCCTGCCTACTCCAATAGTCAGCTCGGCTTTTAATACGATTTGGCATAAAACCGTATTTCGATTTCACTGAGTAAATTATGACTATATTTATCATAGACTAACTATTTCATTGCCTACCGAGACCAATGGCCTCTCTGGATAAGTTGAGAAAGATTTTCATTAGGAATCAAGAGGGATGAAGGCTCTCGCGTAACAATGAGATCTCGAGCATGTGACGGTTTAAAATCGGGCATTGTGCCATCAAGACAATAGTCAACGAGGCTTTCAACTTCATTCCAACCTAATAAAGATCTCCCTTCGGTCGCCCCTGTAAAACGCATATTAATCTCATAAACAACGAATTTTCCTTGATCGTTTAGGCGTCCTTGAAGATTGAGTGGTCCAAAGTGACCTTCGCAACCCAATCGATCAGCATACGTTCTGATTACGCTTAAAATTTCATCATCAAAAATGGGCCTGTAGCGATTTGATCTCCCAAAAGCATATCGATTATATGATGCCACACAACAAAGCACTTCTCCCTCATGCCCTACTAATGCTTGACCGCTAATCTGCTCGGGCATTTCAAAGGAATAGAAAAGAGGGACACCACAGCTATGATCTATATCAAAATCCTCACATGTTCTTCCATCACCGATCATACTTTGAATCACCAAATCCCCTTGTTGAATAGCTAATTCAAGCTCTGATTGTTGACGGATAATGAACACTCCTCGAGATGCATGCCCATGATATCTGGGCTTAGCTATGAGTGGATACCCCGAGTCTTTGACGAGTTGCAGTGAACCAAAGAGGTCAATTGCAGATGGAGCAAAAGGTAGTCCCATCCGACAAGCGAATTGATATGAAAGGAACTTATCATTGGATATGGCAGAGACTTCAGCGGATGGAACTGCAAAGTGGCACTGATTTTGCCCGTTATGAATCTTAAGGCGTGCGAGTAAGTCAACATCCTGATCTCTTCCAGCTAAAATAATATCAGGTTTATGCTCTGCTATGATCATATTAACCGATGAAATGAAGTTTTTTTGATCTCTAGTTTTTGGAACAAGATAGGTCTCATCACACATGAAAGCGAATGCACTTTCAGCGATCGAATTAGTTCCAATAAAAAAGAACTCATCTCTGCGATGAGCTAAGCTGAGAAGAATATTTCCTCCAACATTGCTTCCCACGCTAGTTATTAAGATTTTTCTTCGCTTATCCATAGAGAACCCAACCGACCTCAAGTGTCTTGAATAAGAATATTCATCGTCAATTTTATTTCGACAATTTTATAACATAATAACAACATGTAAATCAATAATCCCCCATAGATTGTTCACGTATCCCTGTGTTCAGTTGATTCGTCCACCGCCAATGTCACCCAATCTAAATGCCTATGCAGAGCGATTTGTAAGGACGATCAAAGAAGAGTGTCTTTCACAACTTATTCTCTTTGGAGAAAAGAGTTTAAGAAGAACTCTCAGAGCGTTTTTGAAGCATTACCATGAAGAAAGAAATCATCAAGGCAAGGGTAATCGTTTGTTATTTCCTACAGAACAATCAGCTCAATTAAATGGCAGTATAAGATGTCGTGAAAGTCTCGGTGGACTGCTCACATTTTACCATCGACAAGTAGCGTAAAAAGAGCAGATGGAAAATTAAGCCTAATTTGGAGCTAAGTTCATGTATTAGCGTTATAATTATCAAAAATAATATTTTGACCTTACGGGAAAGGGGCGGTTTGCGTCCCGTTTAATTGGAGGTTGGGGAGTCTGGATAATTTGTTCCGTAACGGAACAGGTGCTAAGCTAACCTCATGAAAAGTATTCAAATTTGCAACTCGGTTATTTTACCTATCCCTCCCAGATATTTACGAGGTGAACTCAGGCGTGAATCAAGTGCCAGAGATTGAGCTCGTGCCTCAGCGAGACATCGAAGAAGAAGCGGTGTTCCTGACCAGCTCAGTTGACCTCGCAGGCCGAGATGATGAGAGCGGGGTTCAGGTGCGCGCCTTCATTGGACAGCAAGAACAGGCGTTCTCACTCAGTAACGCAGATGGCAGTTTTAGCCTGAGATTGAGTCCTCTAGATCACACGCTCACCCTCTCAGAGGGAACACTTTTCATGAGGTTAACTTAGCACCTGTTCTCCCTCAGCAACTCTCACTAGTAATTTGGGTGCACATGCTTAGGATAGGTTTATCTTGAAGATTAGAGATACAAAGGTAAGTTTTGGTCATGCCATACTTCTGTAATATGGTATGAGGATCGTATCTAAGTTATAACTTGGTTATTAAAACCTCTGTATATACTCTACTGCCAAGGAGGCATAAGAGCAAAAAGTATGAAATGTCTAGTCTTAATTTTATCTACAGTTTTGGTCACGAGCGTGTGGGGGTGTCGAGTACAAGCCCCTAGTCCTCAAGTTGAAGGTGGGAGCGAAGCTTCGATGGAGGT
Organism: uncultured bacterium; assembly: GCA_943788935.1. Lineage (GTDB taxonomy): Bacteria > Myxococcota_A > Bradymonadia > UBA7976 > VGTA01 > CAKZRU01. Next base: position 7,604 of record CALSSE010000013.1, read on the forward strand.
CGGTGAGGTCAGCTCCGGCGAGATGGTCGCTGGTACGGTCACCGCGGGTACGGTCAGCTCCGGTGAGATGGTCGCGGGTACGGTCACCGCGGGTACGGTCAGCTCCGGCGAGATGGTCGCTGGTACGGTCAGCTCCGGCGAGATGGTCGCTGGTACGGTCAACTCCGGCGAGATGGTCGCTGGTGAGATGAGTACTGATCCTCTCTGGACCGTGACAACGCTCAATCAAGACTATAAAGATTCCTTGATTGAGCTCATATGTCAGAGTCTGTTTCGCTGCTCAGAACAGCAAACCCCCACCCCCCTTCAGCTTTGTTTTAGCTAAGGTCTCTAGCCTTGATGAGTGTCGTCAAGAGCTCAACCAGATCTACTTAGATTGGGATTGGGTCACTCAAATAGATGTTGACGCGGGGTTAATTGACGTCGATTTCTCTAAGGCGTCTGGATGTTTGGCGCGTAGATTTATGGAAGATGCTACCTGTGTAGAGCTCCTCGAACACCTCGAGGAGCGCTTCGATCCTCAAGCTGAATGCTTAGGTTTGTTTACCGGGTTGCAGGACCCCGGTGAGCCTTGTGGGTTCAATCTACATTGTGTAAGTGGGGCAGAATGTGAGATCCAACCTAGAGAACAACGCTGTCAATCTGGTGTGTGCAGTGAGGTTGATGAGCGTCGCCTCGAGGTCGTGAATGAGGGAGAGAGTTGTGAATTCAGCTCGTGCGCGACTCGGCTCCACTGCGACGAGGATACTCAGCGTTGCGCTCGCGGAGTGTTCGGGGAAGAGGGAGAGGAGTGTGACTTAAATGGCCCTCGATTTTGTTACTCAGGCTTAGTGTGTAGAAGTGATAATCCAGAGATGTGGAATGGGTCTTGGTTTTGTTTACCTCCCTTGAGTGAAGGGGACCCCTGTATCTTACCTTATGCATGTTCTCATGGCCTCACTTGTCAGTGGTTTTCAGGGGGTGAGGTCGGCCAATGTGCTCGACCCGCTGAGCTCGGTGAAACTTGTGGTACCTGGGGTACGTTGGAGTGCGCTTATGGCCTCGGGTGTAATGATTCAGGGGTTTGTACTGATGAGCCCGCTCAATGTACCCTTCCAGAAGATTAAGTCTCGCGTCTCGCCTATAGGGAAGGAGGCCCGCGCTCCAGCTCATCGTACTCCATGAGGGCCACGATCGCCTCGGGCGTATGAATGAGCGCGATGCGCTGGAGTGTCGAAGCACATACTGGACAACGCTCAACATCCCGTAAGGTCAAAATATTATTTTTGACAATTGTAACGTTAATACAGTAGCTTAGCCCCTAAATTGGGCTTAAGTTTCCATCCGCTCTTTTTACGCTGCTTGTCGATGGTAAAATGTGAGCAGTCCACCGAGACTTTCACGACATCTTATACTGCCATTTAAGTGAGCTGATTGTTCTGTAGGAAATAACAAACGATTACCCTTGCCTTGATGATTTCTTTCTTCATGGTAATGCTTCAAAAACGCTCTGAGAGTTCTTCTTAAACTCTTTTCTCCAAAGAGAATAAGTTGTGAAAGACACTCTTCTTTGATCGTCCTTACAAATCGCTCTGCGTAGGCATTTAGATTGGGTGACATTGGCGGTGGACGAATCAACTGAACACCACTGCAACGAACGATCTCTCTGAAAGTGGGGCCTTGGTGCATAAGTCAGGATTCAGTATTTTCAGAGAGTTAAGTAGGGCTGCTTCTTTGATTTATATCTCAGGTAACCAACTCGCATCGAGGTCGACCTAGTGATCGAAAGTGATTCAGAATATTGCATGCGAGAACAGACTCCACCTGTCGAGAAGCTTCTCCTCTCGCTCTGAGTTGATCACCAAGCAATGTTTTGTATCTAAAGAACATATTTTCTACAGCACTTTGATGATAATAGTCTGATGTTCTTCTCCAGACTAATACACCATCTTCTTTAATGGACTTAACATGTACATCTCTTTGTCTTAAAGCAGCCTGATTAGATGCTGAGATCACTGCGTCTGTTCGGGGATGAATCAGCAGTTTTAGATCGGTTGAGCCACGATCAATGGCCGCTTGATATACATCGATTTGATCATATGCCTTATCAGCTGTGAGCGCGCTAATAGAGCCCGCTTGCTTAATCAAGTCTGGAGCGATGCTTCCATCAGGTACTCGTTCATCTGTGAGGTGACTCGCTACGATCAATCCGTCACTCACTCCAATGTGGAGTTTACGCCAACCTCGGCGTTTTCGTTTACCATGCTTATGCCGCGTCCAACGGCCCTCACCGTGGATCGATAACCCTGTGCTGTCGATCACTAAATCTATCGGTCCTGAGGAATAATGACCTCGCCCCAACTCATGAGCTGCGGTTGGTAAGCTTGATATCCACTCAATTCGAACTCTAGGCGCTACCCTGCCCACCTCCGAGATGACTGATGGGGCGACAAAATCTGGCGCAGCTAAGCGAAACGTTCGGTTAGACGTAGCAAAGTCGAACGGTTTAGCGGTCTCGAGTGTTCTCGCCAAGTGTTTAAGACCTCGAGGCAGTGACTCGCTGAGCTCTTGAGCGCGCACGGTGAGTCAGAATTCCTCTGAGACCTGAATTCCTCTCATATACAGAATCCCTCTTAGACCTCTACAGAGACCTCTACAACAGAATTCCTCAACAGAATTCCTCTGAGACCTCTACACTTCTACCTACTGAGATTCCTCTACAGAAATCTCCTCTGAGACCTTATTCAAACTCAAATCCTCTCTCAAGCATCATCTCACTGAGATTTCGTAAACTCAGACAGTATCTTAGCCTCCACCTTACGACCATCAAAACGAGATCTGTTGGATACTCAAGAAAGTTAAAAACGGTACCGCTACGCTCGTTGAAAGTACACCGACATCTCTTGCATCTAAAGCGTTGATAACCTAGGCTTGTTGGTCGCTTAAGTAGACTCACTTCAGTAGATTGACACTTCGGGCACGCATCACTCATCAGATCATCTCCTTGCTCAAGATGCGACTATCATACACCATTTGAGCTTGGTCAACGAGTTCTGACAGAACCTTTTTAAATAAGCAACACTGAACATCTGCTCAAAAAGTTATCTAGATCATGATCAAGTTAAGACTCCCAATAGGGCATCCTTTGACTTTGTTGACCTTGTTGACCTTGTTGACCAATCAGCGAATAAAAGCCGACTTGATGGGCCGCGGTAGCGACGTATATTGTTGTGTGAGCCTTAATGGATATATTTTTGACCCAGAAGAAAGCCTCCCTGCTCGACATCAATGGTGATCAGCTCCTTAAACTTAAGGGGCTAAAACACTTAAGATACCTTCAACTTGGTGGTAATCCTTCGGTGACTGCAGAGGTCAAAGAGCGACTCAAGTCCTCAATTCCTGAGCTTAATATTTACTGAGACCGCTCCTCTCTCATCTGTCAAAAAATGGTGTATTATGGATTCTATCAGAACTCATTGATCAAAAAAGTGAAGAAAACTTAAAACTTAAAGCTAAAATCGCCTAAAATATAAAGCAGAAGTCAAGTATGCTCAAATATGATCAAGTCTATGATCCTAACCTGGTGGTGGTGGCATCTCATCAAATCGAGGTATACCATCATCGGGCAGTTGGTATACGGCACTCTTGACATAGACATGCATCATCGGTGGGGTAGGTTTTTCTAAACGAGAAGCAGGTAGCATGGTGATGCCAAAATCAGGGCAAGGCTCGTACATGAAAGATCCACATTTGGCACAGGAGTGCCGTACATTTTTAATATAGCTGTGGGATACAGTTTCACCGGTTACTTTGATTTGATCCATAGGCCATCCATTACCCCAAAAAAATGGAGATCCGGTGATTGAACGGCAATCACTACAATGACACACAGCAGAGAACACACATGAAGTCTCATTTAAGACCTCAACTTTGACAGATCCACAGGCACAATTTACAGAAACTCCACTCATTTTATCTCCTTAATGGTGATTTATATAGTCTCAAACAAAGTTTTAGATCGTTCGTTCATAGCCTTACATATTAAACAAAGGATCTGTCCATACATCATTCATATTATATTATAATAGCTTATAGATGGAACGATTACTATATAATAAGAGGGGATTTGATTTTAATCTATGTTAGTAAACCATCTAAAGATAGGGCTAGACGGAAACTTCCATCGTCATCACGATATTTAGGTGTAGCCACAAAACGAAAGGCGACACGACAGTTGCCTTCTTGAGTTTTCCAACTTCCACCACGAACTACGCGATCTTGTTCTAAATCTTGTTGCTCTGCTTTTGAGGGTAATACTACTCGAGTATCAGCTTGATAAGGAAATGGAGATTTAAAGACTGTACAAGTCCAGTCACGCATTGATCCGGATAAGGCATATTGACCCCAAGAACTTAGGTCAGCTGTCCATTTGTATGGAGTAGATGGTGAAGGCGTGGCTTGAGATAGTCTCATGTGAGCAAAAGAGGGATCAAAATGTTCGCCCCATGGGAATGAACGTCCATCTACATTCCTAGCCACTTTTTCCCACTCCATATCAGCAGGCATACGATATGGTCTTTTTTGTTTTTCTGCATACCACTGGCTGTATGAAAGAGCCGATTCATAGTCAGTATAGTTTGCTGGCCAATCTAGGTTTACAAAATCATTTTCCATACATCGGACGAAACCTGCTTCAAAACGGTATATACCTTCTCCTTCTTCGTCTCTTAATCGGGGCCTTAGACGATAAGCGGTTTCTTTATGACCTGAACGATATAGGTCTTGTATAAATAATAAGTATTCCCTATGAGTTACGTGTTTTTCTGCCATTAAAAAGCCATCGAGCCATAAACGTCTTTTGTGTTCGACATTATTAGATACTAAAGGATCACCGCCGGTATAAAACCACCCTTCTGGTACATAATGAAAAGCAGTGGGGGTTTTACCTTCAGGTATTAATGGAATCGGCTTGACTAGGCTTTGACCAGGGGGAGTGCTTGACCATCCTCGCTCACGTTCAATCACAATAGGATATTTCAGTTCGTCATATCCTTCTGCTTTAATCGTTAGTAAGTAGGTACCAAGTGATACCTCTTGGTGAAGTTCATAAGTATTAGACCAAACTGTTCTCTCTCCCAAAATCAAGCGTCGATTGTGTACTTGATAGGGCTGTGCACTTACCTCAATAGGCGTATCTTTGGGGACTGCAAATTTTAAGGAAAGTGGTGCTTGAGGTGCTAAATATCTTTTGAGTTGGTTCGCTTTCTCTACCTTAACGAAAGGCAGATGGTCTTTAATGATGGATTCCTGTTTCTTTGCTTCAAAAGATTTAGATTTCAGTTCTGCTTGATGGTGTGCTTCACGTGCAATCATAGCTAATTCAGTATGAGCTTCACCGAGGGAGGCATCAAAAAGCAGGGCATCATGTAGAGTTCGTTGTGCTAAGTATTGAAGTTGTTGAACTTCTGCTTCAAGTGCTTGCACTTGGTCTAGATGTTGCCAAACTGGCACTTTGACGGCTTCGGGATCTTCAGCCTTTAACGTTTTAAGTAGCTTTTCTCCTTCACTCTTTTCTCGGACTGATTTTTTATTTAAGTCTCTAGCTTGATCTAAGTAGACCAAAGCTTCATCGACCTTTTCCAAGCCTTTTTCTCGTCGTCCTACTCCATCTAAATATTTGACTAAGTCGATCGCAAAAAATCCGGAACTTTTATATCGTTTGGCACTCTCTTCCTGCAGAGAACATTCAACAATATCTTTGAGTTCTTGAGGAATTGTTGGACCATTGATAGGCCACTGAACCCGTTTTTTTCTTTGTAAAAGAGCGGCGTTCATTTTTTCCATCAAAGGTTTTGTTTTGAAGCTGGCGTCTAATTTGAAGGGGACAGACCCCGTTAAAATTTCGTATAAAACCACCCCAAGACCATAGACATCGGTTTGATAAGAAATCTGTTGAATATCTCCCATAAGTTGTTCCGGTGCCATGTAATCTAAGGTACCAGCAATTGTGTCATGAGAAGTACGCTGCGAATGATGTAATACACTCATACTTATTAGCTCACCGCTACTCACAGAGAACTTGGTCAGTTCGTCTCTTTCTGGAATTCTGTGAGGTAATGGCGAGATTGTGTCAGCTATTTCAAGAGAGTTTAGTTTTTCATACGTCTCTAAGGACACTAACGTTTCGAGTAATTCTTGATCAATATCAATAGTTTCAGACAGGTTTTGATTAGAGGAAACTTGATCTGATATTAGTAGTTCATCAGTAGGAGATGAAGGCTTGGATGAATCTAATAACTTCTCTACCGGTGTTAAAGTTACTTGATAATGATCAACCACCTCAGTGGCCCATTCTTTATAGTAATTTTCTAAACGTTGTGCGATCCCCCAGTCAATTAATTGTACTGCACCATGGTGACCGATAATAATATTTTGAGGCTTAATATCTCTATGTAGTACGCTTCGACTATGCGCATAAGCCACAGCATCACATACAGACTTAAAAGCGGTTAAGAGTCTCCTAAGAGAATAAGGTTGTCCTTCCGGGGCCCAATTGTGACCTATGCTATTTTTATGAAGAGCTTTTATTCGATGGTGTAAGCTTTCTCCCTCAGCAATTTTCATGGTGAAATAAAAACGACCATTAGGTAATTTCCCTAAGTCATGTATAGGCAAAAGGTTAGGATGTTGTAAGCGAGCACTGACTTGTGCTTCTTCAATAAAACGCCCTAATAAATCATCATTTATTCGGTCAACATGAATTAGCTTCATGGCCACAGTTCGACCCAACAGCTGATCAAAGACACGCCTAACTTCTCCCATTCCCCCACGTCCAAGAGGGCCAAGGTCTTCATAGCGTTCTGATAGTTTTTTGGGTGTTGACTTTTCCATTAGCGACCATAAATGAATTGTATATTCCGTATCTACCTAAGTCCCAACTGCTTAACATTTTTTAAGGGAGTGAAGAAGCCCCATTCTCGATTGTGAAGTCTGCAGACCTAGGAGCCCGCTTTGATCTTGGCGCCCCCTTACAGGTGTCGGTCGGCGGTTTTTATACTCGCCTCTCAGATGACATCGCTTTTGAGAGGGAGCTGATTAGGAGATTGGTTAAATCGACGGATCCGGAGCCGATCCCGAAGCTCGTGGTTAAGTGGCTCGCTCGCAGTGCCCATACAGGGATGCCGAACGAAGTGGGGGAAAGGGGGCGCTGTATCTGAAGCTGAGATAACTGCATTTGCTCTTGGATGAATATTGATTTGACCACCCTCTTTTAGCTGATCATTTGCGGCTATGTAAACTCGACTTTGATCATATACCTTGTCGACTGTGATCGAGTTAATCTTACCTATTTGCAGGGAAGGTGGGCATGGTCGTGAGCATGTGTATCCTCTGGTCACTCTATAGGTTAAGTGGCAAAGATTAAACTACTCACTCCTGGTCGGCAAGTCTGCTAGTCGAGCGAGTTTGGTCAATCGTGTTACAGACACATACAACAACCCCACAGCGCCAGTGACGACTTAATTACTTTCTTAGTCGTGATCCTCATCATCAGTTCGACTACAAATTCTGTTGTAAGAGGTCTAATCTTCTGTTGAGGCGTTCTTTCTGCTGTTTTTAGCGATTAAGCGAACTAAGCGACCGCCTTGAAAGTCTAGGTGCGTTCGCCAGTGAATATGAAGTACGTAGCTTGTCAAGTAGCCTTGATGCGTTGCCTGGTCCTGACGCACCAACAGGAGTCTATGTTCTTTCGGCTTCCGGAGACGACTAAATTCCCCCATCGGTCTCCTCCTGAGCTTGATCGGTGTAGCGCTGCGCCTCTTCCCGCGAACCCTGAACTTAAATAAACCGATCTTGGTCAGTCAAGAACCTCTTAATATAGCCTAGGCTCTCCTCCCAGAGTCGCTGGGCGAGCGCAAGGTCTGAGCCGAGGGGCGAGAGGCGCTTCTCCTCTGCCTCGAGATAAAAATATCCACCTGACACGCCCTCTAGCTCAGGGCTCGTCGTCGCGTAGATCGCGCTCCTCGCGCCATGGTCAGCGCTCGGGACCGTCTCCCAGTTACGCGCCTCCATGTTGTTGAACAGCTCGCTCTTGACGTAGCCAGGGTGAACGGTGTTGACAGCGACCCCGCTGCTCTTTTCAAGTCGGCTCTTAAGCCCGAGTGAGAAAAGGAGGTTACACAGCTTGGACTGAGAATAAGTCGCGATCCCATTGTACTCGGTGTTGCGAAACTCGAGGTCATCGAAGTTGAGGATGTCACGTCGATGCGCTCCTGAGCTCGTGTTGATCACGCGCGCCGCAGAGGCACGCTCGAGGAGAGGGAGGAGCTCTAAGGTCAAGAGCATCGGTGCGAGGTGATTCACCGCGAAGTTCATCTCGATCCCGTCAGCAGTCTCCTTAAAAGCCATCTGCCAAGTCCCCGCGTTGTTGATAAGAATGTCGAGATGAGTCAAGCGACCTTCGAGGTACTTCGCGCCTTGCACCACGCTCTCGAAGCGCGAAAAGTCCATGAGCACATACTCGCTGTTTTGAAGACTCTGCTTCAGCTCTTCATGGATGCATACCCTAGCCCGAGTTAGCCCCTCTGATCGAGCAATGTCCGCTTGGCTTAACCCTTTATTCAGTTCCACACGCCAACGATCAGCATTATCCAAGGCTTTGACTAAGTTAAGCCATTGTTCGTGTTTGTGAGCTTCGGCTAAGGCAGTACGAAAGTTAAGACTTTGAATCGAGGGGTCATCTTGCTCAATCAGTTTGAGCTTTTCGGGAGGGTGTACAAACCACTGCTGACTTAGTGATCATGCCCGCAGCAGCCTCGATACTTGAGGTCACCCCTGACCCATTTGTCGTCGCAGCAGGTAGTACTACATCGGTTGAAGTAACCGCATTCGATGAATTCGGCAATGCCTTTACACCTACCGTAAACTGGACTGTCAGCCCAAATGCAGGCTCTATCAACGAAGATGGAGACTTTGAAGCAGGGAGCACCGTTGGATCATATACTGATGGGTTAATTGCTAGAGTAGGTACTGCTGAACTTGCGATCGAAGTTGAAGTCACTGCTGGTCCGGTTGCTGATCTCAATATTCAACCCACACCTGTAACCGTGAATGCAAATAACTCTATCCAACTAACCGCTACTCCGGTTGACCGCTTCGGTAATACAGTCAGTAATACATCGATTATTTGGTCGATTGAGGCTGGTGGTGGTCAAATAGATTCTAATGGTCTCTTTACTGCATTTAGTAACGCAGGTACCTTTGTAGATACCATTGTCGCCTCTGGTGCTGGGATCGAACAACGTGTGACCGCTATCGTTAGACCAAGTGCTGCGACCCGAATTTCACTGAGCCCAGCAACGATTGAGTTGATTCCTCTCGAAGAACAACAAATTGGTCTCATGGTATTCCCTCTTATTTCCTATAAAGATAAAAATGCAAGGGAGTTGGTGTGAAGTATAATCAAATTCAGTATTGTTGTGTGTTTTTTAATAAAGGTAAATATTATGGCGGAGATTATAGATAATAAGTGCTTTGTTTGTGGACATTTATACATCCCTAGCATTTTGAGCGGCTTTAATCGGCAAGGTATTCAAATCATCTCTTTGGATCTGATCTGCGTTCCCTTTGGCTTGTCACTTTATTGAGTGTTGTTTTTGATATAAGGTAGGGCAGCTTTGAGTACGTAAGTGAGGAGAAATAAGCATGAGCAGAGTATTGATCGCTATGTGTGTATCGTTATGGGTAGGCTGTGGAGGCATGGTGGCGGGGAGTGGAGGCAATGGTGCGAGTGAACCACAAGTGCAGGTTAATCCACAAGTGCAGGCTAAGCTGGGCAATAAAGCAGGGGTGAAAGGGGGCCAACAATCTTATGTGGAATTTAACGCTGGTATTGCGTTTATTTCTGATCCAAATTTTAGTCATTTTCCAGGCGCATCTTTTTTGGTGGGAAAGAGATATGACCAAGCTGATGGAAACCTCATGTTGGAGATGGAGCTTGGACTTGCCTTTCCAACCATTGCTACAGCTAAAATAGGGGGGGATTCTATTTAAACAAGGAAGAAAAGTTATCGATTGTGGTTGGTATTCGACCTTGGCCGCTGCACCTGTATACTCAGATAAACTTACCTGAGGGACCAAAAGGTCAATTTATTCTATCATTCGAAGTTGGCTCGGCTATCATACAAAGCGCTCCATCATTATATGAGATCAGGGAGAGACCTTATAGAGATTTATCTGCCGAATCTAAATTCAATGTAAATTTCGGGTACCGATGGAATATCGGTAAATGAGGTCTCAAACTAGAGGGCTCAGAAGAATTCTCCATCGTCATATGTATGCTCTAATGTTATGTACAGCTATGAGGTCTCAAGTTGGTTGACGAACACCAATATAGGTATAAAGGGGTTTTATGTCAGAAGCAACCCAGAACATCATGCAGCGTCTGTGCCAGCGGGCTGGTTTCTCAGCGCTAGAGGAAGGCCGCCTCAAGCTGGATTTGGATGTGGGTATCCAAAAAATCTGGCCCATGATGATGTATGGATCAGGATTGCTCATGGTGCTGGGTATTTGTGCTGGTGTAGATCCTGATGTTCTCGATAGCAAAGCGACGTGGCCATTTGTTTTGTTTCTGGGGGCTGCAATGATGCTGGTCTTTGCTGGTATTGCTCGTTTTCGTACGGATAATAATCCCTAGAGGCTTAACAAGAGGCTGCTACCTTGTTAATGAAGTAGTGTCGGCTAATATCGATGAACACAGCTACTTGAGAGCACCTTTTGAGAACTCCTCTGACTCGAAACAAAGAAGCAGTCTATGATGTCGATTCTCGAAACCTTTATACATCTCTAGCGCTTCTGAAGTATGATGAATCACCAATGCATACAACCTCTTCTTAAAGGCCACGACCATGAAGACCATATGGGTTATCGTCATCTACTCTTGGCTTTATCTTGGCTGTCCCTGCCTATTAACTCACCTCGCCACAAGTTACATAAGTCGAGCCTCTGCATGTACTAGCGCCTACCACCCTCCTTCTCATATTATGCTTAAGAGTTACGATTGGCATGATGGCGAAGGTGACTTGTACTTTAATCCTAAAGGGATTAACCGACAGGCCTTTCCACATGAGCAATCATCCACTCGCCAACCCCACTCATGGCGGTCACAGCTAGCGAGCTTAAGTTTTAATCAATATGGACGGGGCTTCCCTAATGGTGGGATCAATGAAGCTGGATTAGCCATCGAGGTATTATGGCTTGAACAGAGTCAAGCGTCACCTGCTGATGATCGTCCTTATCTCAACGAATTAGAATGGGTTCAACTGGCACTCGACACTCAGCGATCTGTGTCTGGCCTCATTCAGCTGATGAGTGAAGTGAGGATTTCGCCGATTCACGGTAAAGTACATTACATGAGCTGTGATTCGAGTGGTCAATGCGTAACACTTGAAGTCATAGAAGGTCAGCTCGTCATACACACCCAGCAAAACCTGCCCTATCCTGCGCTCACTAACCATACGTACCGAGATGCCCTTAAGTATTTTAAACATCTAAAGACTACACCTCAAGAGGCCACAGGCTCTCTTAATCGATTCGCCGTCGCGGCTCAAACCATTCAAGAGCCTAATAAGGTAAGCCTCCTCGAAGCTCTTAATTCACTGAACAAGGTAGAGATCAAAGGCTACACTAAGTGGAAGATTGCCTATGATCTTAAAAACTTAACAGTCATTTTCCGTACCGATACTCACCAGCGAGTACGCCGGGTGAGCTTACGCCAACTTATTCAAGCTCTACAAACTAAAGAAGGCTGTGCTGCTCAATCGACCCTCTCACTCTCGTCAAAAGTCAAAGGTGATCTATCTCTACACTTTATGCCTCCAAAATTAGCGGAGGAAAAGCATAACCTTAGGGCTCGCTTTAAACGCCTAAAGCTCTCTAAAGATCTCGCTTATATGCTCGCTCAGCATGGGGCGAAGTGCAGAGGTTCATAAGAGGTGAACAAGAAGAACAAAGAAGAACAAAGAAGCAGCCTGTTACTAAACATAGCTGAGAGCTCCTCTTGAGAGCTGCTCTGAGGCCTCTTCAAAACTTTTCATCTTTTCAGCCTCTCCCCTAGCCACAGAGCCTCATAGGCTACCCCGCTCATATAGCGACTCATTAGTTCATCGAGGGGGATACCGAGGACGAGGAGCGGAGACTCCCCCGAGATCGACACCTCACCGAGGCGCTCGAAGGGGAGATCCTCCATTAAAGATTTTATCAAGACCGTCCCCCCCTAGCTCCTCGATATAAGCCTTGAGCTGATACGTTGGGAACAGCAGACCATTAGCGATGATCCATCTCTGACCTGCCTCTCCCCCTTCTTTTTGCTGTAATCTCTTCTCAACCCAAGTCTGATAGGCATATTGCTTTCGAATATCACCGATCCCTGGAACATGATTGAGCTGAAGGTGATCAGTCTCGTGGGGCTCACTGACTAACTTACCAATGAAGTCATAGTATTTTGCGTCAAGGATGAGGCGCTGTCTTCCCTCGGGGTCTAGCCGCCATTGAATGTAAGGTGACTCTTCTCTCACCTCGCTGACTTTAGAGATGAGGTCGAGATATTGCGTACTCCCTTTTCTTGTTTCTGCCGAGCCGCGGAGCCGGTTTGGCAGGCGAGCGATGTTCCACTGCACCTCACCAGCGGCCAGTGAGTCATCTTTATCTTGATTACTCAAGACGGAAGCGCACATCGACTCAAAGATGGTATGAAACGAGGTCGTCCCGTAGATATCAACCTGATCACGCTTTCCACGGTACTTGCTCATCTTGAGATACTTTAACAGGAGCTGAGCGAGCCGCCGGGGGCGCTCTTGAAAGACCTCGCGGAGTGAGCTCTCGAGAGCTCGAGTGAGCGCTCCAAAACTCTCAAGGCGAGGGACATCAAAGGTCTCGGGCAAAATGAGCGGCGCGTCATCGAGGAGCGGCGCGTAGAGTAAATCGATCTCATAGAGTACCGCGAGCTGGGCTTGGGTGATCGGATGATCGAGGTTACGTCGTCGCTGATAGGTCATCGGGCTGAGGTAGACGGGACGACGCTCTCCCTTAGAACCTACCCACAGCTCACCGCCACGTTGGATCGTCCGCTTCCAATTTACCTTCCCACGATCAGAGGGGGAGAGGTACTGCTCACTATCGATCCATAGGCCTGAGCGTTGATAGTCTTTGAGGATCGTCTCTGCGAGCATCAAGTGACTCACCAGCTCAGATTTCGAAGCATCGCTCCGGTCTGGTAAATATGCCTCTAGAAGATCGACCGCGGTCTGATCGTTCTCTTGTTTGTACTTTTTAAGCGTCCCACGAAGCAAACGGGCCAGCTTAAGATATTCATCGAGCGCTTCATGATCTGGATCCATAGGCGTCTCAAGATGTTTGAAGTGATCGAGCCGATATCGAAAGATTTTAGGCAGGCAGATATAGGTAGCGTCTTGAGCGCAGAGAAAGCCAACGAACTGATCGAACTTCCCATTAAACGAGCTCTCTTTAGTGAGTTGATCAAAGAGCGTCCGCGCCTCATCCTTCTCTTGCTGACCTTTTCGCTTTGGATCAAAAGGTCGACGCTCAGTCTGCAAGACCAGTTGAGGTCGATCCGCCGAGAGGCGAACGATTCGCCTTTGGCGTTGGCTCATCAGGTGTCTCCCGTAGGCTGACCAAGCTCTCCTTGCTCAGTTGTTGTGAGAGTGCTCTCTTCTGATGAGTCGTCATCACTTGAAGACTCATCACTTGAAGGCTCATCTTCTGAAAGCTCATCTCCTGAAGAGAGGGTCCCCCAAGCGTCTACATATTCTTTGATCGAGTGACGCACCGTGTCGGCTCTTGGTAAATCCTTAAAGACCGAGAGGATTCCGTTCTTCTCCATCTCTCTGAGCAGAGCCCCAAAGCCTCTCACCTTATCCTTCTCTGACTTGAACAATACATGCGGTTCATAGCGAAGCACATCATCACGGAGGTAGCCGATGACTTTAGTCATAACGCTCTCTTTAACCCGATCTGCTTTCAACTCAGCTTTACTCAAGAAAAATCCGCCGAGCTGTCGATCTTCATCGAAGCCGCTCTCTCCTAGCTTCTGATTAATAAACACCCGAAGCTCTTGCCAATAGAGCTCACAGCCCGGCACTTTTGGATTCCACTGGTTACCGGCGACCCACCACTCATCGCGCCCATCATCTACCCCAAGATATTTAAAGCTCCACCGGCGCTTAAAGGCGGTGTCGAGTGGGAAGACCCCTTGATCAGCGGTGTTCATGGTGGCCCAGATCGCAAAGTTTGCGGGGAGATAGGCCTTAAAGTCCTCAGACTTCTCAAGGTAACCATTCACATCTTGTCCTAGATTGGTTGAATACTCACTTCGGCCCTCATCATCTCGATCAAGGAGCTGGAAGACCTCAGCGAAGAGCGCTGCCGCATTTGTGCGATTTAACTCTTCGATGATGAGGATATGCGGTGCATTCTCGGCCTCAGAGTCCAGAGCTCGCTTAAGTAATCGGGTGAAAGGGCCAGGAATGAACTTATACTCGAGCTCTTTATCTTTATTTGTTATCGGTCGGTAGTGACCAATAAAGTCAGCAGATGTGAGCTCAGGGTGCCCTACGATGCGCTCAATTTGTTGGGTTGTTTCGAGCTCTGTGTCAGTCAGGTTGAGGGTTGTCTTGAGCTTTTGCTTGAGGGTGTAGCTCTTGCCTGTACCGGGGGGACCTTGGAGGAGGAGTTGGAAAGGTGAAAACTTATTTACTTTTGAGGCTTTAAGAGCGTTCTGTCCCTTCACAAGATCTCTGAGATTATTTGGGGGGCCACTTGATGTAATATTCTCAGAGTGTTGATCATTGCAAGAAAGAACATAATTTGCCAATGAAGTTATAATCGCATCTTGCCCATGTGTAAATTTATCCCATTTTGAATTCCCTCCCCCGTGGTTAAAGTACTCACGACAAACTGTACTCTTCCCCTTCAAGTCGATGTACCCAGCTTCATGTGCAGTAAGGTATTCTTTAAAGATACCTTTGGGCAGCATTACAAAAGATTTATCATTCAACCGTTGTATGATCACACGATCCCATTGAACGTCTAGTAGCCGATATAAGACTTTCCCTTTTCGGTTTGGTATGAAGCTATTGACCAGTTGTTCTAACACTTGCTCAAGTTTCAACATGTGACTTGTTATTTCCTCAACCTAAGTACAAAAACTAAGATTCCTCAATATGGTCGAATACGAAAAGCAAACAAAGTTAAATCATACAGATCGATTTGCCGGTTATGACGAACTTAAAGAGCGTAGGTTTTAACGTATACTTCGCCAATGAAGCCTCTGCTGACAGCAGAGACTTTTCCTTATAACATTATGGGTCAAGCTATTGAAGAAAATGATAATACCGTGTGGTTTGAAAGTCAGTTTCCTCGTATACAAATTTGAAAAAGCCTTAGAGGGGTTTTGCCTCTGATGGTTAATCAAGGTATAAGCCTATTATTCATTCGAATGTTCGAAAGTCTTGTTCGAAAGTCTCAGAGGGGTTCTTGGTCACGGTCATGACGTATTTTATCTTGGGGCTCGAATTTACAAAAGTCTCTACAAAAGTCTCAGAGGCTTTCCTAGGCAATTACAAGTTTAATTGACGACTTATCAGGTCAAAACGCTGAAACTCTCCCCCCCCCCCTAAAAAAGGTCTCAGAGGCTTTCCCAAGAGGCTTTCCCAATTCGACGGTATGGTTGGGGGATAAGCTCTAAGCTGTCTTAACCATCGCTAGATAGTTGAGATCAAAGTTCTCGGGGGCCTCTAGGGCTCTATGATGTAGGCCGATAAAACACGTGACAAAACACGTGCCTGCTACTTATAAAAGGCGCAAAGGCGCTGTGTAAGCCCCTCGCTCATAGACACCTATAAGCTCACTCGGTCTGGCCAAGAGAGACTACTGTCATGTCGCGCTTCACCGCATAGATAAGCCCTTGCGAGGCGTCAGCGTGATCTGCGAAATGAATGACCCACACATATGCCTTTTTTTCGATCTGAGGGCTTGGATTGTAGGGGCGTGTATCTTCTATCTTGAGAGGAAAGTATCGCTCAAAATCTTTTCTATTGGCCTGTGAGTGTCGCTTGTAAAAGTCAACCTTGAAGTGCTTTGAGGCAGCCTCTATCGCGCTAACCGCGGTACAATATGGCTTAGGTAAGGGGAAGTGCTCAGCCCAAGAAAGCTCAGAGATAGAGAGGGGGGATGCGGTGAGGATGATTCCTATCAACCCCTTCTTACATAGCAGGCCGATGCTGTCGCTCATGGTAAATCCTCTCTGTTTCGAGCTTGATCACTCTGATAAGACGAGCGATGAGTGTACGGAGATTCACCATCATATACGATGAGATCAGAGAGGTAAACGCTTGACCTTACCGGATGAGCTCAACAGGGAAGAGGGGCTGACAGGATCAGCGAGTCTGAGTTAACCAAGGTAACCAAGGTTGCAACCTTCAACCTTCAACCTTGGTTGCAGGCAAATATTTTTATCCGGACAATCATCCCACGCTTAAATCCCTTCTTCAGAGAACCATAGAGTGATGTGTCTACGGCTAGCTAAGGAATGACCATATCAGCTCTAGTTGGTCACTCTGTAGCGCTCTTTATGCATTAATGACGGTACCGTTAGTGCGGTTGAGTAATCAATACTCTTTCAACTCACATCAGACTTCATCTGAAGACTGTTGCACCAACGCTCTTAAATGGTACTCATGGTGAGGATGATCCACTGTTCATACTCTTACATGCCAAAGAAAGTTAAAACGACATGCTTCCCATCTTCTTCCTCACGTTTCGTGAAGGTTTAGAGATCGCATTGATCATAGTCCTTATGATTACTTATCTCAAAAGAACAGACCGTACTCATTATCTAAAGTCAATATGGGGGGGAGTGGCGACAGCCTCTCTTCTCTCAATACTCGCCGGTTACTATATTTTCGAGTTCTTAGGTGGCTATGATCCCTCAATCCCTAGTGACAAAAATGCTCTCAGAACTTTCGAAGGCGTCTCTTGTCTGATCGCCGCGCTCGTCTTGACATGGATGATCATTTGGATGAGTCGGAACGCTCATAAGCTAGGGAGCGAAATTAGGGAGGCAGTCGATGCGGCGAGTAATGATCGTAAAGCGACTTGGGGCCTATTCAGCCTGGCCTTTCTCACGGTGGGTCGAGAAGGTTTCGAGACGATCATTATACTGCCTGGTATGGCTAAAGGCGCGACTTCATCTGAGCTCTTTTTAGGTGTCTTGGCAGGGTTGGGCTGCGCGACACTGGTCGGCTTTTCTCTAGCCCGAGGCTCTAAGCTCTTCAATGTTAAGAGGTTATTTCAAGTATCTGGCGTCTTACTCATCTTCTTTGCTGCTGGACTCGTGGCCTATGGTATTCACGAGCTTCAAGATGCGGGTCTGTTTCCGATCATCTCCAAAGGGATTTGGAACACCAACGGTATCCTGTACGAGAAAGAAGGTCTCGGCCTATTTCTGAAGACATTATTTGGCTATAATGGTGATCCTGAGTTGATAGAAGCCCTCGCGTATTCAAGCTATTTGGGCATCTCTCTCTATTTATTTTTGGGGCCAAAACGACAAGACAAACAAGAGGGAAAAAATAAACAGGTTCATGGTTGAAGACATAAACCATGTAAAGTTGGTCTACAGATGATCTGCAAGCGATCACTTCGTCAACTTGAAGCGGCGTAGAAGACAGATAGCGCCTGTAGAAGTGGTCATCGGCCATACGGAATTATTTATCCATGATAAGTGACCGTAGAGGCGGTGAAAGTATGGTAATAAGACCGTCAAAGTGGACGTATAGTCACTTCTGATTTTGCCGATAATGAAACGTGTAATGAGTTGTTCAAAGACGTCTACTGTGGCTCAACCAATAAAAATAAATCAAGAAAGATAGAATGCCCCATTGGTCGACTTATGAAAAACTTCTGTAAAAATAAAAGGGGCCATATGAACTCAGTGATCTTGCGATCGATCTGTATAACGATGATAACAACAATACTTATCTGCGCAAACTTCGCTCTCGCCGATCATGGTATTCATAACACCGGCCTCGCACCTGCTCAGACCAATTCCATGCTTCAATTACAACAAAGCATGGGGAGTTTTGAGGTGAACGGTGAGTATGGTCGCTGGACCCAAAGTTATCTGCAAGGAGAGTATATCATCACCAACCGTCTCTCGACGATGCTCGGTGTACCATGGTCACGTGTACAGCGTGAAGGTAAAGCGAGCGTCGTCGGACTGGGAGATCTCTCCTTAGCTCTCAGAGGTCAGCTCTACTCAAGGGAAGATACTCTTATACTCTTCGCGCTCAACAGCGAGCTACCCACCGGGGATGATCATAGGGGTCTAGGCGGGGGCCATTTTGAGATCGCGCCTATGTTTATCTTAGCGCACCGACTCAGCGAGCGGTTCACGCTGACTGCGAGCGTGACACATGGCGTCGTGATCGATAACGATCATGCTCATGAAAGTGATCATGGCACTCATGACACTCATGACACTCATGACACTCATGACACTCATGACCATGGCCACACTCATGAAGGTGAGAGTTCACATAATACCCATAGGCAACACTCAGACGCTCTCATTCGCCCACATGGAGAACACGAGACCATCTCAACCATCGGACTCTTATACAATACAAAGCGTGGCTTTATTGAATCATCGATGAGGTTTGGTTTTGGCGTCGATCATAATCACGCTGTGATCGCAGCACCTTTTGAGCTCAGGCTACAGGGAGGGCTTAACTTGGATGATGGGGTTGCGCTTACAGTGGGGTCAGCCCAGACGATTATCGGACCGCGAAGAAATCCTTGGGTCGTCGATTTAGGTATCATCATGCTCTTTGGCAGTCCATCGACTCTGCCTGCCTCTTCGGGCTCTGAGAAAACGCATAATCATCACCCTTCACCTGACCATGAGCACACGCATAACCATCCCTCTCATGAGGATTGAATGATCTCTCTCACACAAAGAGGGCTGAGATCTCTTTCTTGATAATGATCTCTAAAGTCATGAGTCTTTAAAGTCATATGTCAGAGTGAGTAATTTTTTTCTTTATTTTCTTAAGAGGATGCCCTTAGCTAGACTTATGCATTAATACAATATTACAGTATGTTACTTCTACTAACAGTTGCTTTTAAGATCTGTTATAAATATCCAACATTATATTGTTTAACCCACTCATTCTTTAGTTAAGTGATTTAGGAGTAGTCAGAGCTATGTGAAGCTGATCCACTTTGGGTGACACAAGGTTTATAGTTAGCCTGCCATAGTGATTTCAAATTGTACAGGCGAGAGATGATTAAGTCGGCTATGTCTTCGACGAGTATTGTAGAAGCCTTCGATGTATTCAAAGACGGCAGTTTCAGCCTCTACATTACATTTAAACGGCTGAACAATGTTAAGCAGCTCACACTCAAGAGTAGCGAAGAAGCTCTCCGCCATTGCATTGTCATAGCAGTCCCCCACTGACCCCATCGAGATCTGCACTTGGAGTTCATCACATCGCTCTTTAAATTGTTGACTCGTATATTGGCTACCTTGATCTGAGTGATGAATCACTTCACGTGGATATCCACGCCGCTCCATAGCCATCTCTAGCGCTTTTACCACGAGCTCTGCAGGCATCCTTGGTGACATGGACCACCCCACAACTTTTCTGCTCCAAACATCGATTATAGCGGCCAGATAGAGCTTAGAAGATCGAGTTGGTATCTCTGTGATATCAGCGACCCAAAGTTGATCGGCCTCAGCTGCCCGAAACTCTCTCTCAACTAAGTCCGGAGCAGGTCTCACCTTTGGATCTCGGATCGTTGTCCGCCACTTCTTTCGACGCGTTACCCCACAGATCCCTACTTCCCTCATTAACCTCGCGACACGCTTCTTACCAACCTTAATACCGTTCGTTTTCAGCTCTGTGTGGATACGAGGTGCCCCATAAATCCCTCTTGTCTCTCGATGAATCCGGAGAATGTGATCGATCAGCTAGTGGTCTCTGCGCTCACGATCGCTCTCTCCTCGCTTCAGCCATTTGTAGTAGCCTGTGCGAGAGAGTTTGAGCACCTCACACATTATTTTCACTGTGTGGTCAGCCCGATTCGCCTTCACAAATTTGAACCCTTCTTGCGGTTCGATGTGGTCTCCATGGCGAACCAGGCTGCCGCTTTTCCCAGGATCTCTCGTTCTTCTCTGAGACGAGCATTCTCTGCTTCAAGTTCCCTAATGCGTCGATCTTTCTCGATCTCTGAGGCGGGTTGAAGTCTCTGAGCTTCTGTAACCCAGTTACGGATTGTCTGCGCTGTAGGCTCATATTCACGTGAGAGCTGCTCAGGGGTTCGCCCCTGAGCGACAAGCGCGATCAATTGCTTTTTAAAGGCTTCGGTGTATCGTTTTCTTCTCATGGTGACAGTGTCTCCTTATTTGGGAGGCGTGTCACCCAAAACGGGTCAACTCCAGTCACCCGATGATCAATCAACACCGTTTATCGCCGAGCTCATACACTAAGAGGTATCTGCTAGATTAATACGTTACAATGAACAGGGTTGCTCTTCATCTTAAACTCGGTGAAACTGTGGCTATTGGTGAATCATCCGCTCAAATATTTTGGGTAAAGAGGGAACTGTTTCTAATATTTTGGGCTTAAGCGAATTAATAAACAAAGTATTTAATATAGTTAAATAAAAATGACACCTTAGACTGCATCTCTGATTAAGAATTGGCTTATTGTACTTGCTAAATATAAATTAATACTTTATGGTATCAATATATTTTGAAGAACTTTCAACAAAACCTATGTTTAAAACAAAATCCATCTATTTTTTAAGCTCAACCTTAAGTTAAAAGCTAACGCTTTATACCTTTATAGGATAAAATCAAAATGCACCTAAATGAGCATATCATAATAATATCGTTACTCTTTTCCTTCATAGGCTGTAGTGCAGACACAGTTTTAGGGGGAATGCAAGGCACGCCGACCTCTTCTTCAAGCGATGATAAAGATTCGCAAGATGATACCGACTCTAATCAACTAGGGTCCAACGGAGGTGATGAGCTTACTAACGGCACTGACCCCAATAACCCTGACACCGACGGTGACGGGGTCAATGATGGTGATGAGCTTACTAACGGCACTGACCCCAATAACCCTGACACCGACGGTGATGGTCTCAATGATGGTGATGAGCTTACTAACGGCACTGACCCCAATAACCCTGACACCGACGGTGACGGGGTCAATGACGGTGATGAGCTTACTAACGGCACTGACCCCAATAACCCTGACACCGACGGTGACGGGGTCAATGATGGTGATGAGCTTACTAACGGCACTGACCCTAATAACCCTGACACCGACGGTGACGGGGTCAATGATGGTGATGAGCTTACTAACGGCACTGACCCCAATAACCCTGACACCGACGGTGACGGGGTCAATGATGGTGATGAGCTTACTAACGGCACTGACCCTAATAACCCTGACACCGACGGTGACGGGGTCAATGACGGTGATGAGCTTACTAACGGCACTGAACCCAATAACCCTGACACCGACGGTGACGGGGTCAATGACGGTGATGAGCTTACTAACGGCACTGACCCCAATAACCCTGACACCGACGGTGACGGGGTCAATGATGGTGATGAGCTTACTAACGGCACTGATCCCAATAACCCTGACACCGACGGTGACGGGGTCAATGATGGTGATGAGCTTACTAACGGCACTGATCCCAATAACCCTGACACCGACGGTGATGGTCTCAATGATGGTGATGAGCTTACTAACGGCACTGATCCCAATAACCCTGACACCGACGGTGACGGGGTCAATGATGGTGATGAGCTTACTAACGGCACTGACCCTAATAACTCTGACACTGATGACGATGGTTTAACTGACGGCAGTGAAGTCACCAATGGTACAGACCCTACTCATGCAGATACTGACAGAGGCGGTCGAACAGATGGAGAAGAAGTTCTTATTGATGGGACAAACCCTCTAGATGCACAGGATGATCGTGATCGCTCTAGAGAAGAGGGACTAACTGGGGGTGAAATTGATGTCGATATCAGCACGAATCTATCCACACTCAATGATGGAAACACTGATGCGCATTCTCACGCATACGATGACCATAATGACACACTTACGATTGATTTCTTTAATCTAGAAGGTCGTCACCTCAAGAACCTGTCAGAGAGTATCGAACAGCCAAGTCAAGCGTTCAAACTTATTATAATCAATGCTGACCTCTCCAATGGCGGTCGTTTAAGTATTAATCATAACTATGTACCTACAGATCGGTCGAGTTGGCTACCCATCACGGAATATGATGATACACCGTTAAATAACCTCCCTATTTACTCGCTCGATGGCAGTAATGGGACAACTCGATTAGACAACTTATCAATCTCATTCCATAAGCTCTCTATTCTACTCGGAGGTATACAGAATTCAGAGACCCGATGTGTGCGCAACAATCAAGCCGGTCCACAAGGCGAATGGCGTAATGGAGCGCTGACCATTCAAGCTGTTGCTGTCAATCCCAATGGACAGGATGCCTTCTCTACAGATGTCAACCTATCTAATGGTGGTGTTCAAGGGGGAGCGACAGCGGGGCTTTTGTGGGAAGCGATTATCTTTTGGCATTGGGATAGTAGGTCATGCTATGGGGATAATGACTGGTATCGTCCACATAACTGATCCTCACTCTTTAAGACAGCCTCGCTCGCTCCATCAGGTTCTACTCTCCAAAACGCACATTCTTTGGAGTTTTAGGCAGTATCTTCATGACTTCATCGTAGGGATCGCGCCCAATATGTTGGGAATGTCGATTTACCTCAGCCATCTCTTCCTGTATCGACGAGAGTAACAACACTCTTCGCCTTAGTAGTGATTGTCTTGTGACATCGATAGGCTTGATATACATATGATGTGCACTTTTAGGTCACACTTTTAGGTCACACTTTTAGGTCACACTTTTAGGTCACACTTTTAGGTAGAGACTAAGGGAGTCTAACCATAATGAAAAGACAAGGACTGATGATCAGATCAGCGATGACCAAGCTCATAGTGATCCTCATCACCACCGCCATAACGCTCCCTCTTCCCTCAACGACTAGCGCCTACAAAGGCCGTTTGCTGAAGGGCTTAGTCAAGGTGATCAGCCGCCACAGACGAGCCCTCAGTCCATCTAAGATCGATGAGCTCGTCAAGATGGCAGCTCAGCCTAAAGGAACACGAGCCGTTGGGAAAGCCCTCGGGCAAATGAACTTGCCCAAAGAGGTGATAGAAGACGCTTATCTGAGGATTGCCCTCCGCCAGGGTAAGCTAGAGCGCTCTCTCGCGGAACGCTGGTTTTATCAACTTCGTGGTGCCAAGGGCTTTCGGAGTGCGCTCAGTAAGGTCATCGGTCATAGCGCTGCGAAAACCAAAGGTCATCTCAATGAGATCGCCATCGCCGCAGAAGCGAACTATCGAGGGTTAAGGGTCGGGGGGATTGGTGTTCCCTATCGAGACCCTCTTAAGGCTTCTCTGACCGATATCGACCTCAAGCTCTCTTCAGCAAAGAGGAGCTATGCCATAGAGGTCAAAGCATACAGCCCTGAGACTCGTCTCCCTCTCGATCACATTCGGGCAGATTTCAATACCCTACAGTCGTATCAACGAGATCACCGTGAGGTGGTAACTGTCTTCTCTTTCAGGCATAAGCCACGCTCCCCCCATGAACTCAACGTCCTCAAGTTAGAGGCGAAGCGTCATCAAGTACACTTGATCTTTGGGGATCCATCTAGTCAAGCTGAACAGCTCAAAGTATTGGATATGATTCAATGAAACATCCTCTTAAGATTCTCGGTAGCTCTCTCACTCTCTCCTCCTCTCTAAGATGTCCACAGAGCATCAAGATGGGTATCAAGCTGGGCTTCATAATGGGTCTCGCGCTAGGGTTCTTAAGTCTTTTCGGTGAAGGAAACCTCGCTCATGCTGAGCAGCTCGCTTCTTTTGAGGCGCTCTATGACACCACAAGCTACACCAAATGGATCATCGCCGGAGCGCTCGCTATCGGGAGCGGCGCGCTCGTCTTTTTCTCGGGGGGGGTCGCCTCACCGTTGGTGGCAGGAGTCGGGTCATGGATCGGAGGGATGATGGGCTTGTCAGGAGCGGCGGCTACCAACGCAGGCTTGGCGCTCCTCGGCGGGGGCAGCCTCGCCTCAGGTGGCTTAGGTGTCGCTGGAGGAGCTGCTCTCTTAACCGCCGCCATCACCTTCACCACTGATATCGCGCTAGATTATTCTGTCGATACAGCAATGAAGGTTCTAGACGGACCACCGAGTTATGATGAATTAAAGACTGTGAGTCGAGGACGCATTAATCTAGCGCTCCCCAAAAACCAAAGTGGTCCTGATCTCCTAGAAAACGCGGTAGAACTCCTCGAAGATAAGATTGATGAGGAGCTCCCTCTTTATCATGAACTAAACGCTCAGGTCATCAAGAGCGCGCGAGTCCTCTTGGAGACCGACACGTCAAGTCAAGGCATAGAGGCAATACGATTAAACAGCGCTCACGCCATGCTGTCTTTTATCCTCGATGACTATGAACAAGCGCTCGAGAGAGCGAAACGAACTGTAAAGAGCGCTAAAGAGCAAGAGCTTCACGCCCCGATCGCCCAATACATTTGGGGAGTGTCGAGCTTATATAGCGCCTCCGTATCCGATCATGGCGACCATCTCCTCTTGGTTCGAGCCGCGCTCCTTAAGGAGAGAGAGCTCACTGATGATCGCAAAAAATTTGACCCTCTCAGCGTTAGACTCCTAGCCATTTACTATGATCGACTCCTCTTGAGGATGATCAGCGATGAGCTGAGCGAATCAGCCTTGAGAGTCCAAATCGGTTTAATCGAAGAATTAGAGAGCTCAGAGCGCATCCAATTTACCCAATATTTTATCCTCGCCACTCGTTATTTGATGCGTTTAAAGGACAATCAGAGCCGAATACGCTCGCTGGCGAACTCCGAGAGCCCACTCATCCGCGAGAGCCTCAAAACCTATCAAGTCGTCGATCGAGCGTACTTGTCCTATATAGATCTCTTAACGGGAATAGAGATCATTATCGCCAAACTCAAGACGCTCAACCCCCGAGGTGAGGGCCTCGTAGAGCTCACTAAGCTGATCGAGACTAAGGGAGGGTATCAAAGCGACATCAGCGCGCTCAAAGAGGACCACGATCGCCTCAAGCGACATCACTCGCTCTATGTCAACCGCTTATTCATTGGTGGAGGCGCCGCGGGGTTTGTCTTGATCTTGGCGTTCATGTGGAGACGCTCGAGAGAGAGTTGAGGCGCCCTAAAGAAGGGTGAGGCGCCCTAAAGAAGGGTGAACTAAAACCTCCTCATGACTAGAGCTCTACCCAGTACCATCGCTGCAATTTTTTAGCGAGCTCAGACCATCCCTCTCGCTCCAAAACCCCACCGCAACGCTCTATCGTCTTTAGCGAGGCGAGATTCTCAGCGTCACAAGTGATTAAGACTCGCTGAATCCCTAACCCAGAACAGACGAGCAACGCCGCGCGGAGCATCTCTGTGGCGACTCCACGTCTTCGAGCGGAGGGCGCTACACAATATCCGATGTGTCCTCCCACCTCTTTAAGATGAGGATTGAGCTGGTGTCGGATATTGATCACTCCTTGAAGGTCGTCTTCATGTCGCCAAAAACGTGTTGTGCACTCGACCCAGCCTTCGGGGAGCCGCTCGCCCACCTCCCAAGCCTTAAGCGTTTCCGAGACCTCAGCGACGCTTAAGTGACGATCACAGAAATAACCATGTAGCTCATCTCGACGATCATCAAACTCACTAAGAAAACGCTCAAGGGATGCTCCATGTGAGGGAGTGAGCGACACTAATTGGGGGAGAGGAAAAGACTGCATGACCGCTCTGACTCCTAAATTTCTGATTGGATGATGATTTAATAACTTCTTCTAACTTCTAAACCATCATGAAATAATCACAACCGCTTATGATGAATGCCTAAGAAATACTATAAACAGAGGTTCTTTAGGTGCTCTCTGAGGAAGATCGATAATCGATTATATTTTTTTGAGAGAACCGGTTGACAGTCTTCTTCTTGGGTTTAAGTTTATAGTATCAACAACACTACAGTTGGCTTAAACAAATCAGCCAAAAAAAGAGAGGAGCGCAATAAGACATAACATGAACTGCTCACCTCACAAAGACAACCTACTAATATAATGTAGCTCTTCTTTTTCTTAAGCCTTAATGGCGAAAAGAATCAGGCTCATTAACTGTGTAAATCTCTATCAACTTGCCTTCTGCTATGAAGATGACTCACGAGCCATCTCTTTCAGGATCACTCTGTCGACTCACCGACTCACCGACTCACCGACTCACCGACTCACCGACTCACCGACTCACCGACTCACCAAATTTCTATTGACCATATATACCCACTCTAAAGATCAAAATATATTATCAGGAGCGACACTATGTTTCATCCACTCACTATTGAGAGCCTCTTTCATCCACTCTTTTCCTTTAACGAGCTACGCTATGCCAGTGAGCATCAGCTGAGGTCAAATCATCAGCGTTGTAAACCACAGAGTACTGCGGAATTGAAGGATAACCAAGATGCCTACACCTTGAAGATCAACTTGCCCAACCTCATGGGACGTCGACTTGATGACATAGAATTAAGTGTAAAGGGGAGCGTCCTCACCCTTGAGGTCCCCGCTTTGGACTTGGCTCATCGAGAGGGACTCACACCTCTCTTCGAGGAGCTGCCTGTGTCGGCTCAGACTAAGAGCTATCGCCTCCCTCGTGAGGTAGAGATCGAGCAGATTGAGGCTCAGTTCAGCGGTGAAACACTCGTGGTTAGGCTCCCAAAGAAGCAGCCGACGAGAGTACCTGTTAAAATATCAACAGGTAATACTGCATCGATTTAAGACTGACTGTAAAACACTGTAAGAAACCAAAAGAGACTCTAAAGGAAATGATACTATGACACACGCTACTGAGAATCACGCCACTGAGAATCACGCCACTGAGAATCACGCCACTGAGAATCACGCCACTGAGAATCACGCCACTGAGAATCACGCCACTGAAGGGAAGAGCTACGGAATAAACGAGAATCATAATAATCAGAACTTTCAAGAGCATAAACCGAGAGCTAATCTCTACGCGACCAAAGAGGGCTGGCTCTTGGTCACTGCCCTCCCTGAAGCCAAGCGTGAAGCGCTAGAGCTCACTACTGAAGGTACGCGATTCCAACTCTCCGTCCCCCGTGAGGATGGAGGTGTCTATCGGAGGACACTCCACTTCCCCAAGTCGACACGATGGGGTGACTTAAGCGCTTATTGGGAAGGAGAACTCCTCTATATAGATCTTAAAAAGGCTAGCCCAGAGCGTCGGGTGATCTCGGTGAGCTAAGCGGCTCTTAACATCATTTGTTGGCAACGTCACCGGTCGATTCTTCATCTGCTCTCAAAGGTAATGCGCAGCTCCACACAGATGAGCCAAGAGATAACGCTCAACAGAAGGTATAGAGATGAGCCAAGAGATGATTAATACAGACGCTGTCTATGGGTTTGGCTTTAAGGAGCCGATACGAGCAGTTATTCTTGGCTCGAGAGGAGGGGTAGGAGAAGCGATCGCTCGGGCTCTGATCGATGCGCATCCACTGAATCGAGCGCTCTTAACCTCTAGGTCTTTGGCAGAGCTCCCACTTCACTCAGAGATGATCTCTTGGTATGCATTAGAGATTACCTCCGAGGATCAATGGGAGATATTTATACCACGGTTGAAGAGTCATCTGGCCGATTGGGGAGGGAGTTTAAACCTAGTCATTAACGCTACTGGCCTATTACATACTGAAGGTTCAGCGAGGGCAGGAGTAGAGGGAACACAGGAGGTTCAGCCAGAGCGCTCGATGAGAGCAGTCGCGTTGAAGTCTATGGAGTCCGTATTTGCCGTGAATACCTTCGCGGTAGCTTTAGCGCTGAAATATTTGAGTCCCATGTTCCCTCGAAGAGAGAGGTCTCTGTTCGTGAGCTTCTCAGCGCGAGTGGGTAGCATTAGCGACAATCGCATCGGCGGTTGGTACAGCTATCGAGCCTCTAAGGCAGCCCAAAACATGTTGATTAAGACCGCGGCGATTGAGCTTAGCCGCAGCAAAAAGGAATGTGTATGCGTCGCGGTTCATCCGGGAACGGTAGCCAGTGCGCTCTCTGCCCCTTTTACCAAATCGGTGAAGCACACCATCTTTACCCCCGAGCAGAGCGCGAGCTCGTTAATCGAGGTCTTAGAGCGCTTGACCCCAGAGCGAACAGGAGAATGTATCGCTTGGGACGGAGCGACCATCCCCGCCTGAGCGAATTCCCAATCACCGCCATTGACGGTAAGGGATACTCTCTGGCGATATTCATCATTAACCGTCGGAGAGACCATCACCGATTAAACCGCTCACTCTTTGATCAATATGAAACAGTCATGAAAAAATAACGAGGAGCGTCATGTCACCCATAGCCGATTAACTTTAATGAGCTCAGGGACTGACGAGCTCAAGCACTGAGGAAAACAGTCAATGAAACCATTCTCTGCTCAGAGGCTCACTCTGTGGTAAGATCCAATCGACCCGAAAAGGTCATTTAATCGATGATCAGAGTGGAGAGCTGTGATGAGAACTAGGTTATTACCTTCATATCAGTGGATAACATGTCTCCTCAGCGCCCTATGCCTCCTCAGCGCTTGTCAGTCAAAGCCTGGTCCCACGAAACCTCCATTACACCTAGACCTAGGGAGCGAGGGAGATCTAACTGAGGAAGAGCCACTCTCTCGCTCATTTTTCAGCGCGAGAGTGACGGCGATCGTTCATAGCGCTCAGCGAATAGTGATGGGTCATGAGAACGGTGGGATAAGCATATGGAGCCGTCCGCTCACCCCTGAGAGTAAACCTCAGCGTTCATGGCTCGCTCATGAAGAGGTGATCCGATCTTTAGGGCGATCACCGGCAGGAGTGATCACCGCGCTGAGCGCCGATGGTTCATGGACACAGTGGACCGCAGAGGGGAGAGCGCTCAAGCGCGAACGCTTGCTCGATGCACACCCCAACGCGGTCTTGTTCCTCGAAGAGCAGACTCAAGTCTTCGGCAGTGAGCGGGGGGTGGTGACAGCGATGAGAAAAGGAGAGAGGATGTGGCGAACCGCAGGGGAGCATGGGCGAGCGGCCTTTGCTATCGCGAGGCTTGATCCACAGAGCGTCCTCTCTATAGGCTCTGATGGTTGGGGGAGATGTTGGCTTATCTCCAATGGCTCGGGCTGTGGCGCTCTTCCGCTCCATCAAGGGTGGGCGGTCTCGCTCCTCTCCTTTCAAGGGGGGTGGCTGACCGCGGGTAGTGACGGTTTTATCCGCTGGTGGTCGCCCTCTTTTGCGCGGGAGATTCGTCAAGCAGAGGTCTTAAACGTCCGCTCCTCTCTCGCGAAGCCCGCTGCGAGCTTTAAGGCGCATGAGCGAGACATCACTCGTCTTGACGCTCAGGGGGACTCGGTGCTCAGCGGAAGCGAGGAGGGACGCTTGAGCCTCTTGACCCTCCAAGAGAGTGACGTTCCCGCTCTGCAGCAGCGCTGGTCATTACAACGAGAGGAGATGAAGCCGATCATGAGTGTCTCACTAGATCTTGAGCATAAGAGGGCCCTGATCGGTGGTGGGCGCGCACCACAGCTGTGGATGGTCTCGTTGACTAATGGCGCTGTCACCCAGCACCTCTCATTTTAGGAATGCAGAGTCTCAGCGCTTCTGTCGATTCAAACGCTCCTGTCGACTCAAACGCTCGTATCGACTCAAGAACAAGTAATATAACGTTAATGAAGAGCGAGCAGCGGCTAGCCTTTAGGTGGATATGAGCCTCTCTCGAGGGCGGGGCCGAGCCCGCTCTCTCTCGTCTCAGCGGTCGAGAGCTCATAGGAAGGGAGAATCCGCTGAAGTTGCGTGCGACCGACCGCTTGTATAGCGCCGACTCGATCAGGCTGTCCTCCTTCTGGATAAAATCTCGTCGGCTTAGCATAGGTCCGAGGAGGAGGGACATATTGAGGCTCTGCGACTGGAGGTGGAGACATCATCGCAGGCGCAGGAGGCAAGCCGACCTCCTCCATATAGAAAGGGGCGTGGCTCACCGCTTGATGAGCGAGGGCGGCCGCTGCTTGGTAAGCCCTTTTAGCATGTTGATGTGGCTGGCGTTGGCCATAGCGGTACTCTTCACCATGTTCATGAGCGCTCCAGCTATCACCATCGGCGTCATAGTGGGGCTCGGGCTGACCATTATCTAATCGACGAGCCCTCCTCGGTCTTAAGATATCTCGCGCGCGTGAAATTAGCGATTCTCGTTTAATGCTATTGGTCATGACTGCTCTCCTGTCACTCACATCTCGCGATCAGAAAGTTTTACCTGTGAACAATCATACACAGATTGATGACAGATATGTACTATGGTCTATATACAATGTGAGTCAGCTGGCAGAAATCTTTCTTAAAAAGTCATTAAATCTAATCACTTACAGCCAGCGAAAGAAGTCAGTAAAACTTGGCACCTTCTGTGCAGAGTATTTGGTGATGTGAGAGACGAAACGATACATAAACGAATGTATTGATGTATAATAATCACATCATCAATATTCATTAGTCTGACCAAGAGGAGCTAGTTATGTCGAGGATGAACTCAAAACACCTGAGCGGTAATCGACCGGTGACATCCCTCATGAAGGCCACCGCGCTTTACAGCCCACTCTCTCTCCCTGGCTTCTTGATCGCTTTGATATGTGGGGGGTGCGCTGCTGAAGAGGATATGGACTTCGCGGACTCAAGAGATCTCTCAGGCAGTAGCTACATGGAGGAAGAGGCAGGCTCAATGGCAGGCTCAGATGACGTCCCGACGAATCAAGACTCTGGGGTAAGAGTTGACATAGATGCTGAGTCTGCTGGTTTTGAGGCAAGCTATTCGACCTGCAATTATCTTGCCCGGCTCTCACTTGATGACGAGGAGGAAGGGGAAGACGTGGGTGAAGTGGAGGAAGTGAAAGTCTGTCTAGATTCGCTTGATCTCGAGAGTGAGTGGTGTAACCAAGCTGACAATATTCGAGCGAAGCTCGCTAATGGATTAGAAATGAGCTCTATCACCAACGCCAGTTTGTCAGATAGTCAAAAAGAGAGCCTAGACAATTTCACGTGCTCTGATCGTGATAATGATTGCTATTATGTTTGTTCTCATTGGGAGTTACCAGGGGCTCTATTCGACCTCGATGACCGACGCTCATCGATCACCAATGACCCTGAGTTGAGGTCCTTTGCAGATGAAGGTCTAGGAGAACATATGGGGGAAGAAGATATCGGTGGAGAAGAAGGGCCTACCCATACCCCCGAAACTGTTAATGATTCCGATCCTTTTAAGTGCTTAGAGCCCTTCGAGGGAGTTGATAACCTGCCTGTGCTTGAACCTTGTACATACACTCTAGAACCAAATGCGATGAGACAAGTGTGGTCATGTGAAAATGATCACATCGCTTGGCTGACTGGTGATGCTACAGCTGGATATGAGCTTCAAGTTAAAGACTTATGGTCTGATGGAAACAATAACGACTCACTCTCGATTCAATTTATCCCCGAACAATTAGTCTGCTCTTCGTCGGCACAAATCGACCTCATCCTATTGTTAAGTAATGGACGTCAAGTCTTTAGAGTACTTGAGAATATGCTATCCTCTTACAATCTCTCGTTAGATGACTTCGGCTTGAGTGATTACTCTTTATTCGGTGTCGATCAAATACAAATGAATAAGAGAGGCGTCCAGTGGTGGTCTCATCCCCTCTCGCCTTCCGTCGGGAATGAACTTCTCGAGGGAGAGAGTCTCTTAGGAATCAAGTTTAACCTCAACGCGCCCAGCTACAGACTTTTACCCTCAAGGGTAGAAGCGGTCCAAATGACCTGTACTGACCCTGAAAACTGTGGGAGAACCTATCGAGCGGCCTATTTGACCGCTGATAACGAGGTGATCATTACCGACTTGAGCCAAGAGGAAGGGGAAGAGGAAGAGGAAGAGGAAGAGATCTCGATCTTTGAGCTTTATGGACCATTTAAATCGATCAAATCAAGCGACAGTCTCTTGGGGCTAGCCGCTGGGACTAACCTTGAAAATCCTTCCACAGACCTGCTCTATTTCAGTCTATGGACCGACTCTCTTCGGGAAGAGGACTCCTTAATCAGCTTCCCTCTTATCTTTGACCCCATAGAGCATGGTTATCTCAGCGTTGAGCTCACCGATATTAAAGGAATGAACGCAATGCTACGGCTGACTGGTCGTAACGAAGCCGGCGATGATGATAAGGATATTTGGGCAGTATATAACGCGCTCACCGATCAGCTGACCGTTATCGATGAGGTCTTTTCAAATGAGAACTTAACCACTCTAGGTCTACCTGTCATCGAGGAGGCTCGCCTAGCCCCCATGTTGAACGAGTCATGGGTGAGTCAAGTCATTATCAACGATGACGAGACAGTCGAGGTTGTAGTCTTTAAATTGGATCAGTAAATCTCTTCACACCTTAGATGTGACAGAAGACAGAAGACAGAAGACAGAAGACAGAAGACAGAAAAGGAGTCATGGGCTCGCGGAGTATGAGTAAGACCCCTAGGCTGTGTCACTTCACGAGGTAGATGAATACAACGAGACCAGACTTTTATTGAAACTCAATGGCCCCTAATGGTGTCTTAAAAATACGTGAAGTGAGTGAAGTCGCGCGCTTCTCCTCCATTATCTGTATTGTGAGTCACCTATGATAAGCCGATATACCTCTCTACTTTCCTTTATCTTCATCACTCTATTCTTGCATTTAACGTCTGCTTTCGCTGACTCAGCCGCAGATAAAGGGCTTAAGATCGCTAAAGAAGTGGAGGCGGTTAATAGCGGGTTTAAAGGCGAAGAATCATCGATGGTCATGACTCTAGTCAACGCTCAAGGTGATCAGACTGAGCGAAAAATGAACAATATGATCCTTGAGCGTCGAGGAGAGGGTGATGTATCACGGATCGAGTTCCAGTACCCCCCAGACGTCCGCGGGACGCGGATGCTCACTTGGTCACATAAGCGCGACGATGATGATCAGTGGCTCTTCCTTCCCGCCATCAAGCGAGTGAAGCGCATCAGCTCTCGCAATAAGTCAGGGAGCTTTATGGGGAGTGAGTTTTCTTACGAGGATTTAGGGAGTCAAGAACCAGAAAAGTTCAAGCATAAATGGCTCGCGGATGAAGGGTATGAGGGACGAGAATGTTGGAAGATCGAGCGGATCCCTCATGACAAGCGCTCTGGGTATAGTCGACAAGTGCTGTGGATCGATAAGGGATACATGAACGCGGTGAAGATAGAATACTTTGATCGTAAGGGAGATCTGCTGAAGACCGGTGTCTTCACGGGATGGGAGAAGATAGGTGCGTTTTGGCGGGTAAAGAAGATCGAGATGGTTAACAAGCAAACACGTAAACGCTCCTCACTCGTCTGGAAGAGCAGAAAACTTGGGATTGAGCTCGATGAAGATGATTTCGATAGCGACGAGCTCGCTGATTAACCATCTTACCCTTGAGGGATTTAGATAGCGCGTGAGTAATTGCCATTCTCGTCGATCACTGTACCTGCACATCGATCACTGTACCTACACATCGATCACTGTACCTACACATCGATCACTGTACCCACACATCGATCACTGTACCTGCACTAGGCTTCAGACATAACCGAGCGTAAGAACACAAGATTGTAGAGGCATATAGATGTATCGAGCGTTACGGCCCCCCCTTCCTCTCTTTATCGTCCTAGTTATGTATTTCATGACTACCCTCCCGCATGGATATGCCAAGAGTCTTAAAGTGAAGAGTCGAGGAGAGCTAGGGACAGAGGGACGGATATTTTTAGCTAGTGATCAAGATCAAGGAGACATCGGTAACTTCGCGGGAGTCGGACGACTATATTTAACGGCTAAATATGATGATTTTCGATTATATCTTCGGGGATTTGGTCGTCATGATGGCTTTGACCGCAAACGGAGCGCTCTGTTCCCAGAAGAGGCTTATCTCGAGTATAAAAACAACCCGCTGCGGGTCCGTTTGGGTTATCAGCTCCAAACATGGACCGCCACCGAGGCTTTTCATCCCGCCGATCTAATCAACAGTCGCTATCTCGATGGGAGCGTACAAGCTCCAGAGAAGCGTGGAGAGCTTATGGGGTCAGCACGCCTCAAGCTATGGTCGGGGAATATTGAGGCGTTTATTATGCCTCTCTTCTCTGCCCCAATCTTTCCTTCCGAGGATTCCCGCTTCCGTTTTGGACCTCTGGGTCAATCTATCGGTGACCTACAGATCTTAGGTCGAGATGGCTTGATCAGCGATGACCCATGGCGATTACAATACGGAGCGAGGATTCAACAGACGCTCTTTGATACAGACCTCTCACTACATTTTGTACGACATATCGATCGTAGCTTACCGATAGCGCTCATCACGATTGACTCAAGCGACCCAAGCGCTGCTCCGAACGTCTCGCTCGTCTATCAGGCGCTCACTCAGATCGGAGGGACTCTACAACGAGTGATCGGACCCGTCCTCTTCAAAGCAGAGGCGGCCTATCGTGATTTTGAGCAGCCTAGTAGGTCACAACGCGCTATGCTCCCTCCTTCTCCGCTGTTTAACCTCACCGATCGAGACCATACTTTAATCGCCATTGGGCTCGAATATAATCTCTATCATCAAACTGGAGAGAGCGCGCTCCTTATCGAGGGTCAATACGCGATATGGGGTGAGGGTAAAGAGAGCGGAGAGGGGTCGCTGCTCCTCTTCGATAAGGATCTTCTCCTCGGATGGCGCTACGCCTTTAATGATGTCGCTGATCGATCGCTGACCACCTCGGTGATTATAGACATGGAGACACCAGAACAGCTCTTCTTTAACGCTGTATACGCTCAACGTATAGGCGATATGTGGCGAGGAGAGCTAGGCCTCCGACTGATCAGCTATCCCCCCAAAGACCCTGATAACCCTCAGGGACCAGAGTATATCGATCAAGCACACTACGCTTATACCAGCCTTATCCGCTATTTCTAGTAAGGTATCTCCATGAATGATCCAGCTCATGATCCTACGTCTGACCCCACGTCTGACACAACGTCTGACACAACGTCTGACCCCACGTCTGACACAACGTCTGACACAACGTCTCCTTCAAGCTCAGGAGAGTTCGGTGAGCGCTTTGTAGAGTGGATCGTCACTCGACCTGCGTTAGCGCTTATGGTGGGTCTATTGATGGTGGGCGGGGCAATGTCGGGCTTCCCACAGATCACCGCTAACTTTACTCACACTGCCTTCTTTAGATCGAGCGATCCTATGCTACAGGAGTTCGATAAATTTGAGCGACAGTTTGGAAACGACGACGCGGTCGCGGTGGTCATTCACAGCCCTTCTGGGGTGTTCGATCTCGATACGGTGACCCTCCTCAAAGATCTCACAGAGCGCATGTGGTTAGTGCATGATGTGATTCGAGTGGACTCCCTCAGTAACTTCAATTGGGTGCATGCGGTCGAAGATACCATCGAAGTAGAACCGTTAATTCCAGATGATGTCGAGCTGACTGACACACTCCTCGCTGAGCGTCGAGCGGTAGCGCTCAACCATGAGTCAATCCCCGATTACTTAGTGAGCAGAGATGGGAAAACTGCGCTCTTATATGCCAGAATTAAGCCTGGCTTCGAGACCCCTCCAGACACGGAGAAGATCGTCCTAGAGGTGAGGTCGGTTCTTAAAGAGATGAAGCGGAGTGACCATGAGCTCTATATTACAGGAGGACCGGTCATTAATTTCTCTTTCAAGGAGAGCACTCAGAGCGATCTCTCTACGCTCATTCCTCTAGTGCTCATCGCGGCGATGATCTTCTTGATCCTTCTCCTGCGTTCGGTGGGTGGGGTCGTACTCCCCTTCATTACTCTCGTCCTCTCAGTTGGAAGCGCAGTCGCCTTTGCTGGCCATTTTGGGATTGAGTTGAACAGTGTCACCACCACTCTCCCTTTTATCATGATCGCCGTCGCGATCGCCGATTCGGTTCATATTATGTCGACCTTTATGCAGGGGAGACGACGAGGGCTTAATCGCGCTGCGGCCGCTCGACGATCACTGAGTAAAAACCTCGTCCCCACGGTGCTGACCTCTATCACCACCGCTGCGGGCTTCTTCTCATTCTTTACCTCTGATCTTAAGCCGGTTCTCGGCGTAGGAGTGCTCGCCGGAGCCGGGACCTTGATGGCATGGGTCATCACCTATTTAGTGATGGGGCCTCTATTGGTTTGGTTTCCCTCTAGGGTGAAGGCCACCGGTGAGGAAGAAGAGCTACGACAGCCGAGCGCTCATATGATCGCCTACACTCATTGGTTGCAGCGTCATAAGTGGAAGGTCATTGGCATCTATGGAATTCTATCCCTCGGCGCGCTCACCTTCGCGATGTCCAATAAAGTGAACGCTGACCCTTACAAGTACTTCGCAAAAGAGTATCCGCTGCGACAGGCCAATGATTTTATCATCGATAACCTCAAGGGGACCGCGGTCTTTGAGCTACGCATCTCCGCGGGGCGAGAAGAGGGGATCAAAGATCCTCTATTTATGGCAACAGTAGAGGCTTTTGAGCGTAAACTCTCTGAGTTTGATGGGGTGAGCAAGACGGTCTCGATTACCGATATTATACGTCAGACTAACCGATCTCTTAATGGAGGGGATCAGAGCGGGTATACCCTCCCAGAAACCAAAGAGCTGATCGCCCAAGAGCTGTTTTTATATCAGATGAGCCTCCCTCAGGGGATGGATGTTAACAACCAGATCACCGTCAAGAATGATGCCATTCGAGTCACGGTGATCGCCTCAATTACTGACTCTGCGCGTTGGACAGATACCGCTGCTCGATTTGAATCACTCGGCGCGGAGATGGGGTTAGATGTGATCGTGACCGGTAAGATCAAGCTCTACCAGAGCATGAATGGCTATGTTGTCAGCTCTTTTATTGAGTCCGTACTCATCGCTGTATTCTTGGTGAGCTTGATCTTAGTCCTCGCTTTCCGATCCTTTAAGATCGGGCTCTTGGCGATGCTCCCTAACCTGATCCCCATTATTGTTGGAGGCGCGGTACTCAAGCTGCTCGATCGCTCTTTAGATATTGGAACGGTGCTGGTCTCGAGTGTCTGCTTGGGGATCGCGGTCGATGACACGATTCATATGCTCTCCAATTATTTGAAGTATCGACGAGAGGGACTTGATTCCTCTAGGGCAGTATCGATGGTGCTGACTCATACAGGCGCGACCTTGGTGGTCACCACCTCAGTACTTGTCGCCGCCTTTGGCGTGATGGGCTTTGGGACCTTTGTACCAAACGTTTATCTCGGGATCATGACCGCGGTGATCCTCTCTGCGGCTCTCATCACTGACCTGACCTTTTTACCGGGGATCTTGTTGATTCGCGCCAGCCTCAAAGAAGACACCCCCTCAGCTTAGAGAGTGGAAGCCTTCTCTCCTCAGAAGAGGGTGTAGATAAAGGGTGCCGAGGCTTGAGCAGCTGTAAATAAGGCGCCGAGCGCCAAAAGTCCTAAGAGCGCGATACTGAGCATTGGAGCTCGGTTAACCCAACCGAGGGCGATGATGTCTCCTAAGAGTTTTGAGACCCAATAGAGGCGGATCATAGCACACCTCCAGCGCAGTGCCTGTCGTATCGAGTGAGCACATTAGTCAAGCTCATATCGGTCTCTCCAGTCATCCCCTTCAGTCCATGGGGGTT
The DNA here is from genome assembly GCA_943788935.1 of uncultured bacterium. Classification (GTDB taxonomy): domain Bacteria; phylum Myxococcota_A; class Bradymonadia; order UBA7976; family VGTA01; genus CAKZRU01. The sequence goes on from CALSSE010000013.1 coordinate 45,502, forward strand.
GTTCAGTTTTCTCAAGAACGAAGCGTTCCAAAACGAGAGTATCCATGCCTGTCCGCATAAAGCACACATAGGCATCTTCTGGGGTACAGACGATCGGTTCACTGCGAACATTAAAGCTAGTATTGACCATAATCCCATAACCGGTCTTCTCTTTAAATGCGGTGAGGATATCATGCATTTTAGGATTACGAGCCCGGTCAATGGTCTGAATACGAGCAGAATTGTCGACGTGAGTGATGGCGGGAACATCCGAGCGAGGAATATTGACCCACGTCTTAAGATCAGTGTCAGGCGAGGGTCTCTCAGCGCCGTGGAGACGCTCCTCTTTGACTTGGTCGACGAGGAGCATGTAAGGAGAGTCAAAGATCTCTTCAAAGTACTCATGGGCGTCTTCTTGAAGTACGACAGGGGCGAAGGGACGAAAGCTCTCTCGAAACTTGGTGGCGAGGTTGAGGAAGGACTGAGTCTCGGGGCTACGAGCGTCCGCTAAGATTGAGCGAGCGCAGAGCGCTCTAGGTCCAAACTCCATGCGACCCCTAAAGAGCCCTACCACTTTGTTAGCGGCGATACGTTCAGCGATATAATCTGCCCATTCCTCATCGGTGAGTCGTCGATATACATAGCCTCGATCATCGAGATACTGTTGGATTTGCGCTTCTGGAAATGAGGGACCGAGGAAAGCCCCCTTCATGCGGTCAGGTTGACCATTCAGCGGTGACCTCGGCTGATCTCTCACCGCATGCCAAGAGTATAGCGCAGCTCCAAGCGCTCCTCCGGCATCTCCAGCAGCGGGTTGAATCCAGATATCATCAAACAGTCCTGATCGCTTAAGTTTGCCGTTAGCGACGCAATTTAAAGCGCACCCACCAGCGAGAACGAGATAAGGTTTCCCCGATACTGCCCGCGCATAACGAGCCATCTTGAGGATGATCTCTTCGGTGACCACCTGAATAGAGCGAGCGATATCCATCTCCCGTCGAGTGAGCTCGCTCTCTGAAGCTCGCGCAGGACCTCCAAAGAGCTCTGCGAACTTATCGTTAGTCATCTTGAGACCACCGAGATAACCAAAACAATCAAGGTTTAATCTGAAAGAACCATCCTCTCGGACGTCAACGATGTGCTCATAGATGGTGTCGACGTAGCGGGGTTCGCCATAGGGCGCTAAGCCCATCAACTTATATTCACCCGAGTTGACCTTGAAGCCGGTGAAGTAGGTGAATGCGCTGTAGAGCATCCCCAAGGAATGAGGAAAGCGTTGCTCAAAAATCATGCGCAGATCATGACCCTCGCCAACCGAGAGGGCGGTGCTGGTCCACTCGCCGACCCCGTCGATCGTGAGGACCGCAGCCTCCTCAAAAGGAGAAGGGTAGAAAGCGCTAGCGGCATGAGAGAGATGGTGTTCACAGAATTCAAAAGCGGCGGGGCGACCAAAACCCTCTCTCTCTAGAAAACGCTCGATCGCCATCGGTGACCAAGCCTTCTCTTTGAGCCAAATCGGCACTCCCATTAGGAAGCTCTTGAGACCCCTCGGCGCCACCGCGGTATGGGTGCGGAGCAGTCGTAAAAACTTGGTAAGCGGCTTCTCGAAGAAAACGACGAGATCAATCTCTCCCCGCTTAATCTCTCCTTCATTTAGGCACCACCTCATGGCGTGTACAGGGAGCCCTGAGTCTCCTTTTTTACGAGAGAAACGCTCCTCTTGAGCGGCGGCAATGATCTCTCCATCTCGAATAAGGCAAGCAGCGCTGTCATGGTAGAGCGCGCTCACTCCGAGGATATTAAATGGTCTCTTACTCATGCTCACCTCCCCCTTGAGGAACCGATGGTCGCTCTCCTAAAGAGAAGCGAGCGCTGTGACTGAGTCGCTCAACGAGATACTCGGCATAGGCGTCATGACCGAGAGCGTTAAGATGACCCGAATCATGATAGATCGTCTGAGCGTTATATCGCTCTTGATAAGCCGTACGCAAAGGGTGGTCGGCGAAGCTAAAGTGGTAGGTGAAGGGTAGGCTCTTGAGACCCTCTTTGATCGCCGAGAGATAACGACGCTCACGTTCGCTTCCCTCACTCTCTACCGCTTGACGAGAGGGGAGCATCTCTAGCCACACTTCTAATCCACGATCATGGAGCGCTTGGGCGAGACGTCGATAAGCCTCAACCCCATCTTGGAGGAGAGCCTCTCTCTCTTCACGAGTATACTTGCCGATCAGCTGACCACGCCAGCGCCAAGAGAGATGGTAGAGGACCTCTTGTAAGGCGAGATGAGGCGGGTTTTGCGCCGGATAAAATGGGGTCATTGAGAGGTGACTAAGCGGTCGGTGAAGATCAGCGAAGGGGAAAGCGATCACAGCGATGTCTGCGCCAAAGTCACCATGAACATTTAAATAGCCAAGTTTATGAGCGGGACCCCATCCATTAGCGCTGATATTGAGGACCTCGACTCGCTTTGAGGTATCGGCCAATCGTTGGTTGAGTTGTGTCTCCAGCTGTCGAGCATAAATCCGTTCTTGAGACGTGTATGATCCTCCCCAGAGGGTTGAGTCACCCAACATTATGATACGAGTTACGTTGGCGGGTTTCTTTGCCGCGAATTCCGGTGCTCGCATGCCCCATTGATTGATCGAGATCTCATGCCCTCGACGGATGACATGCTGTTGAGGGGCAGGGATATATCCATAGTGAGGATTCTGCTGATACAAGACCACATGACCAAAGCCCATGAGTCGCAAGAATATCTCAGCAGCAAAGAGGGCGAACGTGATCAAGAGAAGGAGAGAGATGAGCCCTCCTCTCTCTCGTTGATCAATTCTTTCGGTCATAAAACTTCGCTTGACGCCCCTCTTAACTCGTTGAGGGTCATCGACGCTTCGCCAATAACTAAAAATCATGGGTGATCGTCGATATCCCATGGGATCCCGACCAGCGATCACATCAAAGAAGCGGATGATCGGGAAGAGGAGGACATACAACGGAGTGAGGGTAAGCGTTGAGAGCGTTATACCGATCGACTTACCGAGACCCGCAGCCGCGTGCTCAAAGATTATACTGAAGCGGGTAGAGATGAGGCTCGCCCCCCCTATAAAGATCGCTAAGCCTCCACCAAAATAGGCTAATGCCTGCCAACCTAGACTCCACAAGATAGCAGCGACTCCAAGACCAATAGAGGTCTTTATCAGTGTTGACACACGGTGGTCAATCGCTGCCTTAGGAGGGGTCGAGAACCACTCTATTGGCGAAGGTGAGTGGGGTTTTCCCGATGTGTTCTCTTCGTCATGCATGCTGATCTCTCGTCTTCTGTTCTTATGAACCTCTATTACCATAGCTCACTAATCAGACGTATGATTTTGTTGAGACCGTAAACAGAGAGTCATCGTTAGCTCTCAATGGTCATCAAAGTTCGGTAGAGTATGAACATAAAGCGAGATGATCTGACGAGTCCCAAGAGGGATGTCTCAAATCTCGAGAGAGAGCATTTTATAAACTCATGTCAGTCGACTAGTTAGTCGACTCTTATAAACAATTCTGTTTTATTTCGGGCAATTCTCCTATACATAACAAATGTTATGCATAAAGTATTTAATGGGAGAACAGTATGTCTTGCCTCAATCGGTCTTATCTCAATCGGTCTTATCACCCCTGCTTAATCCTCTTTGCTCTCTTTATGGCCTGTGACGACTCATCGAGTGACACTCGACTTGTAGATCAAGGGCTCGCAGGTCAAGAACTCTCAGAGGACCTCGATTCACAAGTGATAGACAGCGGAAGCGCCGGAGAGACGACCGCCGGAGAGACGACCGCCGGAGAGATGACCGCCGGAGAGACGACCGCCGGAGAGACGACCGCCGGAGAGACGACCGCCGGAGAGACGACCGCCGGAGAGACGACCGCCGGAGAGACCAACTCACCACTACCACTGCAGCAGTGTGAGCAAAGTATTGTGCTTAACTGTGATTTTGGAAAACAGCGGGTAGACACTGGCTTAGGAGAGCGCGCGATCGATCAATATGGCTGCGCTGACGGTTTTCGTTTCCCTGGCAAGGAGCTCTTATTTGAGTTTATCGAGGCTGAAGCGCAAAGGATTAGCGTGAGAGCGAGACCGCTCATTGATCAGTATGAGGTCAGCTACATTATGTTTATTCTTGAGGGACAGATGGATCGCTGTGACCCTCAAAGCGCGATGTGTCTTGAGCAGAGAGATACGATCATCAATGAGCCTATCGTCTATGACTATCAGCCTAACCAACCGCTCTGGTTTGTGATCGACCCGCGTTTATATGCAGAGGAAGAGATGCCTTTTGAGCTAGAGGTTATCTGTGGAGGAGCGCAATGTGGTGATGGCGCTCTAGACCCAGGTGAGGCTTGTGATGACGGGAACTCTAGCAGTGGGGATGGTTGCGATGAAACGTGTATGACTGAAGGTGGCTATCTTTGTTCTGGTACACCCAGCGTGTGTATCCAAGAGGAGGTCGAGGATTGTGAAGAGAACATTGAGGCGAGCCAGGGGACTTATCAAGGCGACACCAGAGGCTGTATCTCAGATTATATGACGGTCTCAGGAGGCTGTGGAAACTCGAGTACGATCGCCGGCGCAGATCAAACCTACTCGCTGACCATCCCTCCCAATAAAGTCTTACGCGCTACTATAGAGGCGGTGTCCGAGTCAGGGTTCAATATTCCCAAAATGTGGCTAGGGCTTGACCCGACACAGCTCACTGACACCTGTGTCCAGCAGTCTAGCGAACAGATCTATTGGCTTAATGGATCGATGGAGGAGGAGACAGTATGGCTAGTCATAGATGGTGTTAGCGCAGACGATCAGGGAGCATATCAGCTACAGATTGATTACCTCTCCCCTCCTGAGCGACCGGGGTCCAGCTGCGCTTCGCCTATCGAGATCAACCAAAGCGGTACGTATGAGGGAGACACCTCAGGCGCAGGGTTACCGAGTAATCTCCATGGGGGCGTCGGTGGTGAATGCGTAAGGACCGGAGGCTTTTGGGGATATAACGCAGGCCCTGATGAGCTCTATCATGTGTCCTTACAGCCAGGCCAATCACTCTCAGCGACCTCAAGTGTCATCGGCAATTGGGACCACGTTTTGTCCATCCACAGCGACTGTGAGATGTTAGAGCTCTCCTGTCTAGTATGGGATGATTATGGAAACGCCTCCGTCAGTAATGAGACAGCAGAAACGCAAGATTATTATCTAATGATCGGTGGATTTCACACCTATAGCTCAGGAGAATACAGGTTGAATATCACGATTGAATAGAGCGGGAGATGCGACAGAATTCAGTTTTGATCATCCTTTACATGCAATGTCCGCTTTTCAAAGGATGATCATGAGTCAACGAACAGAGTTTGGTTTCGCCAAGAGCACCCTCTACAGCATATTGATCTTGTCTATTGGATCAGTCTGCTTCTCTGTGGGATATATGTCAGGTTGGAACGACCGAGGGGCGAAGCTCGATACACAAATCGGTGATCAAGCCAGCGGTCAGTCTCAATCACCAGCGACATCACCGCCCGATTACCCACGGGTCAGCCCCACAAAAGGAGACACGCCCTATCTCCCGCCAGATCATCCTCCCCTCCCCTTAACGGACCAACATGGACACCCTAGTTTCGATTGCCGAGATCTTAGGCAACCTTTACCTAAGGAGGAGTCTGAGATGCATCTCATCACGCTATTTGAAGACCGAGCGCGTTTAGAGGGGCAATCGGTGAGCGTGAAGGCTCTAGTCGTTGGTGTTTATCCGAATATTCTTAATCTCAACTGGTATCACCTCTGTGACGCACCCACCGGACAAGTATTAGTCGTCTCATCTGAACAACAAGCACCTATTGGTTCAGTGGTGCAGGTCAAGGGAGAGCTGAAGACCGATTATGACCTCAAAGGGATCTATCGCTTCCCCTTATTTATCTCTGAGGCTCTGATCAGCGGTCACCGGGTGAGGACCCCTCCTAAGGCGCCTCCTTCTGGTGTGATCAAGCTATGATGGACTCACAAGCCTATGATATCGGAGAGGTCGTCATCGCGGGCGCGACCGGATTTATCGGGACTCGTTTGGGCGAACAGCTAGGCGATCGGGTCGAGCTCATTGGACTCTCAAGGTCTCATCGCGCTCCCCCTACCGGTTATCGTGAGTGTCGATCGGTTGACCTGTTCTCCAGAGCAGACTCGATTCGGGCGCTTCAAGGGGCTCAGATCGCGATCTATTTGGTACACAGCATGATCCCCTCTGCAAGACTCGTTCAAGCGACTTTTCAAGACCTAGACCTCCTCTGCGCCGATAACTTTGGTCGCGCCGCCGCAGCCAATGGAGTGAAGCACATTATTTATGTCAGCGGCTTGATCCCCCAAGATGAGGAGCTATCAGATCATCTCCACAGTCGTCTAGAGGTTGAGCGAGCGCTATCTGCGCATGGCGTGCCCACCATCACCCTGCGCGCAGGTATGGTCGTGGGGGCGAGAGGATCCTCTTTTCAAATGCTGGCACGCTTAGTGAAGCGTCTACCGGTGATGCTCTGCCCTGAGTGGACTCAAACTAAGATGCAACCGGTAGCGCTCGATGACGTCACCGCTGTGATCGCCGCCTTGTTACTTGAGAGCCCCACCCGCTCGAGGTCTTACGATTTAGGAGCGCCCGAGGTGATCAGTTATCGGGAGTTGATGAGTCGGTTAGCGACCATTATGAAAGTCAATCGACGCTTCCTCCCCGTGCCCTTTGTCAGCCCCTCACTCTCTCGGCTGTGGGTCAGCCTCACCACGGGCGCCCCGGCAGCCTTAGCTCGCCCCCTCATCAAGAGCTTACGGCACACCATGGTCGCTCGAGAGTCTACAGAGTACCGTCATCCCGCTGAGCCTATGACCTCAGTCGATACGATGTTGCAGGAAGCTTGGATTAAATCGCGCTCAACGCCTCACCACAAACCGAGGGCTTTTCAAGCGGCCCCCACAGAGCGTGAAGGGGATCGGGTGGTCTCGGTACAGCGAATGACTCTCCCCGAGGGGAAATCTGCGGAGTGGGCGACCAAAGAGTATATGGGTTGGCTCCCACACTCATTTGGAGGGATCTTACCGATTAAAGTTCAGACAGAGGGTGATCAGGTCAGATTCTATCTTTGGGGGTGGTCTAAGCCACTCCTTGAGCTCGCGCTCGCTCAGCACGCGAGCGGTGCAGACCGTCAGGTCTTATTCGTGAGGGGAGGTCATCTCGCGAAGCCGGATACAACGGGGAGACTCGAGTTTCGTCAGGTATTAGATGAGCATACACTGTTGATCGGGTTAGTCGATTTCGAGCCCATGCTACCCTGGTGGCTCTATCGAGTGACTCAAGCCCTCGCCCATAAAGTGGTGATGGCTAGATTTCGCAGACACCTTGTTAAACTTAGTTAAGAACTCAAGACTAAGAGGGCTCTAGCACACCTTCACTCAACAGCGGATGAACTAGAGGCGCTTGTCATATTGATCAAAGACGAGACATCGCTTAAGGTCTGTGCTGTCTAGGATCTCGACTTTAGTCAAGATCACAGAATGAGATCATACTTATTAATAAAGAACAGAGGAAACAGCCATGTCGATCCCCGCTCCTGACAATGTAAAACAAGCGCCATCTGATTCGGTGAAGACTCCTTCGGGTCTCGCCTATATCACTGTACAGGGAGGGTCAGGCGATTCAAAGCCGAGCGCTCACTCAGAGGTGAAGGTCCACTACACCGGTTGGATGACTAATGGTGAGATGTTTGACTCATCGGTCGTCCGCGGAGAGCCGATCTCTTTTCCACTCGATGGCGTCATTCCCGGATGGACAGAGGGTGTACAGACGATGGTCGTCGGCGAGAAGAAGCGTTTTTGGATCCCTGGCGACTTAGCTTATGGTGATCAGCCGACACGCCCTGGTATGCCTTACGGGACACTCGTCTTTGATGTGGAGCTTCTTTCATTCAAAGAGCCCCCCCCTCCCCCACAGGTCCCTGATGATGTCGCGGCAGCACCTACCGAGGCGACTGTGAGTGAGTCAGGGCTCGCCTATCGTGTACTTCAAAGCGGTGAGGGTGATAAACGCCCCGCGGCGAGCGCTAATGTGACTGTTCACTATACGGGGTGGATGACGAACGGTGAGATGTTCGACTCGTCGGTGATGCGCGGTGAGCCGACCTCTTTCCCTCTCAATCGAGTCATCCCTGGGTGGACTGAAGGAGTTCAAACGATGGTCATTGGCGAGAAGAAGCGCTTCTGGATCCCCGCGGATCTCGCTTATGGTGATAAGCCGACTCGCCCGGGTATGCCTTACGGCACATTAGTGTTTGATGTAGAGCTCATCTCTATTCGCTGACCGAAGCTCAGATGAGGTCAAGTTGAGCGCCCTCATGATGAGCGTTGTCACTTTCCCTCGCGGTGACTTATTAAGGTCTAGCGACAAGCGATTGTGGTACTACACAAGCTCACCGCGCGGCACTCATCAACGCTCTCGGTGGCGAGGCAGGGCTCTACAGAGAGTGTCTCTCCCTCGTCACAGGTCGGGGTCGCGCGGCATAGTTCCTCTGGTCGACAAAAGATCGTACTTCCACAGACTGATGCTGCGTTACAGCTGTCTTCATCCGCCTCACAAGCGAATCTACTTGACACCATACCGGCATCACACTCGGGGAACGCATCACACTGCACCTCAGGACGACATGAGATAGTAGATCCGCACTCGGTGACAGTGTTGCACTCTTCTTCACCGCGGAGACAGGCTCGCTCGGATTGGGCAAAGTTATCAGAGCACTCGGGGATCGCTAAGCACATGTCTACAGGCTCTTTACAAAGAACAGAGCCTATCTCATCACAGGGGAGATCGAAGGTGATCGTCCGGCACATCGCATCTTCGCACTCTGCTTCTGTAGCGAGCTCAAGGCCTTCGCTCTCACAGATGGAGTCAGGGGCTGGATAACCAACTGCATTACACTCCTCCACGGGTTTACAAAGAACAGATCCTACCTCATCACAGGGGAGATCGAAGGCGATCGTCTGGCACATTACGCCTTCGCACTCTTCTTCTGTAGCGAGCTCAAGGCCTTCGCTCTCACAGATGGAGTTAGGGGCTGGAAAGCCTTCTTCCTCACAAACGGGTGTCAGCTCTTCAACACAGATAACAGTCTCGAGCTCACCAGGACATGTTGTCACGCTGAACTCTTGACATCGCCCATTCTCAGGGCACTCCGAGACGTAACTTAGACCTTGTTCGTCACAAGTAGCGGTCGCTTGCTCTAGATCGAGTGTACAGTCATAGGCGATCTCTTCATTCGGTTCACATGCGGTGAGAGCGCTTATACTGACCATAAGTAAACTTAGGATGGATGTCATAGATGTGTAGTAGTTCGAATAGGATAACATTGGCTTTGTCACAGTCACTTGAAGATGTAAAGATCGTTAACTATATTCACTTATGCGAACATGACAATATTTACAGCATAGCTTATGCCAAAATCTTAAGAGCACGTTTTTACTTATAATTTTCAAAAATAAGCAGGTCTCATTGTTAACGCCTCGCTACGCTTGATCAAAGTGATGTGATCAAGTGGTCACGGTAAAGATTCTTGAAAAGTTGTGTCCATCTCAGAGTGAAAAGTAAGTGAAAAGATCTCAGATGAAGTATGAAGAAGGTCTCAAGCTGCTTCTCCTGAAGCCTGTCAAGATATCATTCCCTGTGGAGAGTTGAAGAAGGTCTCAGAGGAGATGGTCAAGAGGAGATGGTCAAGAGGAGATGATTTCTGCGCGCTAGCTTGAGTCATGTATTTACCTCTCTCTGCTAATCTTATACCATTTGAGCGATCTATCCCTCTAATCGACTTTAAGGATTCATAACTTATGCACTTTCTTTCATCTCGAAGAGGGGCGTTAATCGCGCTGCTCTCTGTTCTCTGTATTCTTTTTATTGGTTGCGAAGATGAGACGAGTGGCACGGAGGGAAGCGCAGGGGTAGAGGGAGGCGAGGGGACCGGTGCGGGAGCAGAGGGAGGAGAAGCGGGCGACGCTGAATCAGGGGAGAGTGGAGATGTAGAGGCCGGCGAAACAGCGAACGGTGGAACAGAGGCCGGCGAAACAGTGAACGGTGGAACAGAGGCCGGCGTGCTCAGCGGTCAAGAGGCCGGTGAGCAGCAGAGTGATATGGGACAGAGCGCAGGAGATAGCCTCGCGGGAGTCGAGATGCTCACCGATATGAATCTGACTTCATTGTCGATCATTATTGACTCTCCAGCCGAGGGGATGAGCTTCATCAGCGATGAAGACATCATCGTCAGGGGCTTAGTCTCCGTGGAGGGAGGTAGTCTAGAGTTTGTAGGGGTCGAGGCCACCCTAGATGAGAGCCAGAACATCCCCGTCTTGCTTGACCGAGAGAGTGGGGCGTTCACTTTAGTGATCACCGAGCCGAGTCCCGGTGAGCATATTCTTAGTATCCGTGCGGCCATCGCTCCCGATCATCGCGTCGAGAGTCTGAGGCGCTTCACCGTCTCCTGCCCCATGGAGAACGAGTTTGATCAACCTCTAGACCCCACGATGTGGGTGGCGCGTGGTCCCGCGATTCGTGATAACAGAGGGTGGCTCGAACTCACCCAAAATCAAATAAACACCCGCGGTGCGCTCTTCTGGGCAGGCTCTCCTGTTCAACCCGGTGACCTCGACCTAGAGTTCTCGTTCAGCACCAGCAAGTGTGAGGAACCGGGCGAGTGTACACTCAACCGCATCAACGCTGGCGGCGGCTTCTCGATTAACTTTTGGGATATCCGACCTCAAGAGTTAGAGGCGCTATGGGAGGTGACCTCCGGCTTAGGTAACGTGACCCCTAAAACGCTCTTAGATGAGCAGGGGATGAGTCGCATTGACTCTTTTCATATCGTCTTTGATACCTACTCAAACACCTGTACTCCCTGCTCAGAGCCACGTAATTTCGATGGGTGTGGAAATCGGCATGAGGAGCCGACAGCTGTGAATCACGTCTCCCTGATCTTCAACGGTCATCAAGCGATCCATGGTGAACCCGATGAGAGCGGTAGCTACTGCCACCTCGGTCCGGTCAGCGGTGACTTCTCTGATCGCTGGACCGCCTTCCCCGAGCTCGATGACGGTCGGTGGCATCGCGCCCATCTCACCATCGATGGGACTCGAATACAGCTGTCGATTAACGATCAGCCCCTCATCGATTTTGAGCTCCCCAGCTTACGCTTTAAAGGGGGAGTGCTCTCCATCGCCGCGGGAAGTGGGGTGAATGGGAACTTTCATCGCATTGATCGCCTAAGGATCAACGATCAATGTCGCTGAGTGTGTCCCTGACGATCTCATCGGGGTCCTCAAGCGTCTCTTCATTGACACTTAATAGTGAAAGACACTTAATAGTGAAAGACACTTAATAGTGAAAGACACTTAATAGTAAGAGACAAGACTAAGTAAGAGACAAGACTAAGTAAGAGACAAGAGTGACACTGTGACATGACGTCATTAAAATACACTCAAACAGCGTACTCTGAGGAGAGTGTAGCGCTGTACCACCCGAGAGGAGCGTCATCATGCCTTGGCAGAGCCTAAAGAAGAGCCTTCAAACTGTAGGTGATAAAATAGAGGAAGGAGTGAAGAGGGCTCCTACTCTCACTCCCCCTCCTGTCAAAGAGTGGGTCGGTGCGGCGATTGACCAGACGAAAGAGACTCTGACTGAGGCGAGAGACATAGTGACCGAGACGAGAGATAAAGTGACTGAGGTCTCTGGCGCTCTGTCTCAGAGTGTTCAAGAGCACACCCAACACGCTCGTGTTCAACTCAATAAGGTAGGAGGTCAGCTCCATGACGGTGTGAGCGCAACCCATCAGGGGATTCAGCAGGTTGCGAACAGCGTGAATACCGGGGTCGCCGATATGATCGATCAAGTCGCGGGAGAGAAGGCTCAGCCGCTGACAGACTTTATTCGAGAAGATGGTGTACAGACCATCACCGGCCTAGCGTTTACCCCTATCTATATAGCCCAAAGAGGTGTGATCGGCTATGAGGCGTACCAGGACTTTGATCGTGGTGACATTACGCTAGGAGAGCTCGTGGTTCAGGTCTTAGCTCCGACGGCGCGTACCGCTAAGACCTTCCTTGAAGATCCCGAAAACCAAGAGACGATCTCCAAGTTTGTGGGCACCGTCATCCCTGAAAAAATCCAAAATGAGTATTTGATGAAGCTCTCCACCGCCGGTGAGACCGTAGGAGGCTTGATCCCTCAGACCCCTCAAGATCACATTAACTCCTTACTGTCATATCGAAAACCTTCGCCGTCAACAGTGGAAGAAGCCGGGGTCAGTGAAGGAGAGGTTCTAGCAGAGAACACCACTGAGAACACCACTGAGAACACCACTGAGAACACCACTGAGAACACCACTGAGAACACCACTGAGAACACCACTGAGAACACCACTGAGAACACCACTGAGAACACCACTGAGAACACTGCAGACTAAGGCATCTAAGTCAGACCTGATATTGACTCAGACTTGATATTGACCAGGGAGTCCGCTGAGGAAGCTCTCTTTCCAGTGATATCCATTTAGTAAGCTCTCATCTCGGTCTCCCATGATCAGTCGCGCCATGAATAACGCCTCCACTGAAGCGAGGCCATTAGAAGGGTCACTATCATCGGATGAGACTCTAGGATAGGCGGTCATGATCTCTTTAGGCAACGATCTATAAACAGGGTCACCGGTCACGCAAGCCTCAAGCTGGGGTAGGAGACGCCAAGTGGCATCGAGCAAGAGCAGAGGCCCTCGATCTTCTGCACTGAGGAGCGGAGCGCTCACCGAGAGGATGATGTAACCTGTCGCATTATATTCTACACCTGGAGCCGTGTAGAAGTCGATCTCAGAACGATGTTCAAGAGGAGTGAGAGAGCACTTCTTAAAATTCTCTTTTCGATGCCGCAGCACAGTCGTCTTGATACTCAAAGATAAGCCCTTGTCAAAGATAAGTCTCTGCGACTCCTCATAACTTCTTCATTAGTCCTCGTATGGAGAGCATCGATTAGTCTCATCACATTCATAGCCGGGGTCGCAGCCGTCAGCGCAGAGCGCTGGTAAACAGTTGTTAGAGACATGGCACTCCAAGGAGAAGCCTGGAGGACAATCAGGCGCAGAGGGCTGACCTGAGGCTGGTGGATTGTACCCACAGGTTGGAGTGCAAAAATTACCACTTGGCCAGCCTAAGCAGGAGAGACCCTCAGCGCACTCATCACCATCGCAGGTCTCTCGGATTTGTAGACCGGGCGGGGGTAAGTCCATATCGATTGTCATATCGGGCTCGAGCATCATGTCTAGCTCAAGGCTCTCCATATCGAGATCAATCCCTTGATCCTCGACGCTTACATCTCCTAGATCAGCGAGCCCCTCCATATCTTCAACCCTCATATCATCAAGTCCCTCATCTAAAGAAGACGGCATCATATCAACCATCATATCAAGACGATCAGGACCCTCATCCTCTACTGATGACTCCATATCTATCATAGCATCTTGGCCTGGAGTGGGGACTTCTACATCAGGCATCACTTCTTGATCAGGAGCCTCTGAACCACTCATGCTTGGAGCTGTGCCGTCAGCACAAGCGAGGTTTACACAGGATAGCGCCAAAAACAAATATAAGTATTTCATGTAGATACCCCGATGTTGAGTCTTGATCTTCCAATAGAGCACCCCACGCTATAGAGAGCAACACTAATTATAATCCTCGCCATGTCATTGGCGATTAGCTCATCGTATGACTTGATCTAGTGTCTAGCGAATATAAATCGGGTTACTGTAGATCCAGATCGTTGGCCTGAGTAAGAGCTCAGCTAATGAGCCGAGTTCTGAGATTAGATGAAGAGGTGTTTGCGACACCTCTACCCGATAGGCACCCGGTTGATCTACATCCAACGAGATGAGGTTAAGCTCACTTGATTCGATCAATAGAACCTTATCTATCTCTTCACTCGGTTGAGCGTTTTCCCCTCGTTTACTGATCCTATACACCCGAACGCTGATCTCGCTATTCGGAGGGATATGAGGTGGCTGAAAATGAACTGTCAACCCCTCCTGAAAGGGGAGTTCACTGCCCATCTCATATCTAGAGTTGCTCTGATCAGTGACATAAAAGTCAATCCCTTCTGGCTCTCCCAATAGGTGAAAAACAGAGTACAGTCGACCCGCTAATAGAGCCTCTCTGAGACCCTCTAGTGACCGTTCTTCTAAGAGGACATAATTGGCAAACCAGCGCGTCAAGCGACGATAAGAGTCTAAGCGCTCGCCATCATAGGTCTGAAAGAGACGGGGCGGTAGATTCTGATGGATGTCGCTCCCCGCGAAGCCGAGAGCTCTCGTATGGGGGATAAACTGATCCCAAATAGAGAGGGCCCACCGGTTGGCTCTCAAGATGGCGAGCAGCGATAAATCGGGATGAGGGCCCTCCACACCCGCGCTCAACACCGTAGTTAGGTCGGGGAGCACCTCTCTTAGCTGCTCACTCCTCGGGTTAACGTTGGCATGTAAATTGTAGATCTCAAATCCATCTAAGCCTAAAGGCCACAGCTCTTCAAAGCTCCTCTGCTCAGTATGAGCGTGGAGAACAATCGCGCCCGCCTCTCGGAGACCACGAACCGACTCGGGGGCTCTCGTCCCGTGCCAAGTCTGATCCTCTGGTCGTCGCCGAAACATCACTGGCATTAAGGCGCTCTCGGTCCCTGGCGCTATAAGCACCTCATGACTATCGCTACATTTCAACCGATTCCCGACCACTCTCCCCGTGGAGTCATAAATTAGCTGATCACCTGACTCTGAGTGATGAAGCGTTGCCTCCGTAAAATCTACCTCCATGAAGCTCACTGGATGATCGGTGAGGAGCATAAAGTCTAATTTCGAAGAACACACAGCCTCTCGTAGATCTTGAAGACAGGGTAGGTTGGGCTCCCCATTGGGTTTTGGATCACCATCACAAGCGTCATGGCTATGGACGCTGTGCATGTGGATGAGTCCTCTCCCCCAAGTGAAAGAGTGAGGTTGAACTAAGCGTGAGGTCGCTGGTGGTTCAGGGCGCGAGATATGCGTATTAAGCATCATATCTGCCTCAACCTCCAAGTCGGTAATGAGAGCGAATTCTCCTTGATCGGCGACATTTAGATCTAAGTCTAGAGCTGCGCCACTCATATCATCTAACGAGCCATCAAGGGAGGGAGAACTCCGATCTACATCGACGACCACTGTCTGATCTAAATCGTTAACCGCAGCGGTCGGCTCATGATCACATGCCACGAGAAAGAAACATACGAGAGAAAAGCACACGAGAGAGACACGCATCAAGATCGTCTTACTCATAAGTCACCTTTTCATCTCAGTGACCTCTTCATCTCAATGATTAGGACACCTGTTTTTGAACCAATAATACTAAGCCAACAATAGCTGTTTTGATGCTAGAATACCTTAATAATTTAATACGTAGAAGGGCGTTTGGAGATCATATCAAAAAGATAGATCCCCTTAACAAACTCCTCTTTTGATTCATCTCAAGAGTGACCTTCAGCGTCTGTATCTCAAGAAAAGCTGACCTGTCTCTATAATATTTTACAAGAGCATTACTCTTGATCATCACCTCCGTCATCGTGAATGATAGATGCGAACCACTCACGAGTCTCCCTCAGATGCACTCTCAAGATACACTCTCAAGATACACTCTTGCTAGTTATTTGATCACTGATCGATTGGCTAAATATGTTTAAGCAGATGTTTAAGGACACCTATCATGACCTACTAATGAGCAGTTGGTTGTTTTTCTTCTTTCTTATTTTTAGCTCATACATTGTGCTTAATATCTGTTTTGGTCTCGTCTTCGCTCTCTTCCCCTATAGCTTTGTGATTCCCGGCCACCTTGCAGACTACCCTCCATTCGTCGCTGGCTTCTTTATGAGTATCCAGACCGTGAGCACCATAGGGTACGGGGGGATGTTACCTAATCATATCTTTGGTGAGATCATCATGGCGGTTGAGTCATTGATCGGTCTTCTATTTACCGCAGTGTCTACGGGACTCACCTTCGCTCGACTCTCTCAGCCCTCAGCTCAGATCCTGTTCGCAGACATTTTCCTCCACACCGAGACTGATCAAGGACCCGCTTTGGTGTTTCGAATCGCCAACGCAAGAGGGAATGACATTATCAATGCCAAAGCGACACTGAGCGTACTCACTCTCAATCAGAAGAGTGGTAATCTCAATATGGTTGGTCTTCATGACTTGCAGCTGAAGAGAGACCAGAGCCCGACATTTTACCTCAATTGGGTGCTCGTCCATGACCTCGATGAAGCTAGCCCTCTATCCGGCTACTCTTCTCAAGAGATTTTAGCACCGGACATGATCTACATCCTCAATATCTTCGGTCATGACAGCAGCTTTAATCAGACCGTATTTCAATACCGTAGGTATCGTGGGATCGATGGACGAAGTAATCGATACTTTGAGGATATGATCTTCTCTACCGAGGAAGGTCAGACCATGATCCGCTTAGAGAACTTAAGCGAGCTTAAGAAATAATTCAGAACATAGAGAGCGTCTGAGTCACGGTCAGGGTGTAGGTATTCTCTACAATGTCCATATACCCATAAATACCGATGTAATATGTGCCCGGAGCGAGGTTTAAAGCGGAGATCTGCTCTTCATTACCGATGGATTGAGACTCCTCAATCAGCACATCGCCCTCCATTAAATAGAGGTCAATATCCCCTGATAAGTCCATGAAGTCGACAGTGATTGATAGGTCGGTCCTCTCGGTGAAGGTCACTTCGAAGAGATCTAGATCTTGGAGGCAAATTGACCCCTCGATCGGATCTTCATTGATGATCGTCGTCGCTGTCTCTGCAGAGTTATTAGGCTCATAATCATCCTCAACACATACAGTCGGGTCAGTTGGGTCGGTCGGGTCGGTCGGATCAGTCGGATCAGTCGGATCAGTCGGGTCAGTCGGATCTTCCTGAGCAACGCAGAGGTCATTAGTACATTCAAAGCCACTCTCACATCCCCAAGATGCTTCACCAAAACCATTACACTCCACATTTAAATCCCCGACCTCAACCGCTAGAGCATAGCGGTTTTGGGCGATGGACCCATTAGCGGAAGAAACTCTCAGATATGCATTTTGTCCCGACATACTCTTAGGGATATTAATCACCTCCGGAGAGCTTTGGGTATCTGACTCATAGACAGGGTTCAAAAAGTCTTCATCGGTATACCATCCGATCATCAGCGCCCCTGAGCCAGGAGAAGAGTATAAAGAGACTCTAGCGGCCGTATCGAGAGGAAGGGTGATCACGTACCAATCGGTGTCAGCTACACAAATACTGAGGTCATCAACACGTTGCGTCTCAGCGGTCAATGGAGTGGCGTTGAGCGCCAAGTTATTGGTGAACCCTAACTCGAACTGATCATTACCACACAGATAAGGCTCACAGATGAGCGTCTGTGGATTACAGGTATTTAGCGCCGGGCACTCGATATCAGAGCAAGGGTAATCAAAGAGGCATTCACCCGCCTCACACACCCAGCCGTCGGTACAGGTGACCTCTAAGCATGGGTCCACACAGTCTCCAGTGCTTGAATCACAGTTTAGACCTTCATCACAGGTCGTCTCAGCGCACAGGTCAACGCATGCTCCTGTCTGTGCTTCGCAGACTAGTCCCTCATCACATTGAACCCCGTCACAGTTGGCGAGACATTGTCCATTCAGGGGATCACACCGCTCGGTCTCTGCGCAGGTCACGAGATCACACAGCTGGACACATGTCCCCTCTTCACAAGTAGAGCCTGTCTCACAGAGCATATCTGCGCAAGGGTCTACACAAGCGCCTGTCATCGGATCACAGCTAGCGCCTGACCCGCAACTCACTTGATCGCATAAATCCTCTTGACGATCATCTTCTTGACAGTCTACGCCTAGCAGCTGTGGGAGCTCGCTCTCGCTCTCAGCGCATGTCGAGCCGCTGAGGCTATTGATCTGGGGGGCTCCTTCACCCTGACAGAGAGAATTACAGCTTGAACGAGCATCACTTAAGATGCGCTCTGAGCATTCGAGTGTCCAACCGCATTCTAATAAGACCTCGCAGACCGCTTGACAGCCCATCACGTTGGACATATCCGCTTCCATAGGCTCAATCATCTCATCTCCAGCCATGGGGTCGGTCATGATGGTTACTAGCGGGTTAGAACCTGATTCATCATCACAGCCGATCAAGGGGATCATCAAACAGATGATGAGGAGGGTTAATCTATGTTGAACAGTCATCTTCGGCGCTCACTTTAACTAATATGTCGGTGGGGAGGGGGAATTCTTAAGCCTTAAGCATTTGGAATATAAGCTATAATAAGAGTGCTGTTTACATGACTTGCCCAACCAAACGCGCAGACCTTATGCCTTAAGTCGACGCTAAGCGCAAAGGAGTAATGACACATATTTAAGAGGCGCCTATTTTGGTCTATGGCGGATCATCAATAGAGCTATCTATAAAGGTGACTTTAAAAGGGCCACACGAGTAATCGATGAGCATGTTTTGATCATAAAATAGAGTACCTATGAAAAACGGATGCTCTCTATTGTCAATTTCATGCGATCACTATTTTTGCTAGATTTGTAGGGGGTTCAAAGTCTTTCACTGTAAAGTACAAAGACTCATCTATCGATCACCAGACCGACACCTTTACTAGGCTCACCTATCTTATTGAGAGTAATGTTCATATTCGATTATCAGAACATTAATTATCAGCAAGTCATAAGCCATTGGTTCACTATTAGTCATTGGCTCATTATTCGTCTGACTTAATAGAAGCAGGTTTGAACCTGTAGACTGCAGTATGTATTGATGCATTCTGAGGTTGTACACCCCATGTTAGAAGCACAGATTCTGATCTCTTCATACTCTAAGTGCGCCTCATTGCTTGAGCTATAATAACACTGTCCTAAACAATGATCATCTAGACAGCTAGACATACATGTCACCATCTCACCGCAACTATACAGATTCTGTTGCCCATTAGGTTGCTCATTGGGTTGCTCATTGGGTTGCTCAATCGGCTGCTCATTAGCTTGTTGACTAGAGGGTAGCAATGCGGGATCACAGCTGTATAGCTCATTGCCACATGTATTCTGTAGACATTCAATATCATTACAATTTGAGTTGTTATAACAACTAAGAATAGCATCGTATTGAGAGACGGCTTGGCTACTGGCTCCTGCTCTACACTCTTGTAAACAAGATTGGTCAGAGCACTCATCCATGCAATACGTTAGATCATAACAACTGCCAGTTCCTGTTCTAGTTACAGGTCCTTCATTGCCTTGTGAGTCATTGGCTCCAGAAGTATTGACTTCACGAACACCCGTTGTTGGTTGATGCAAGTTCTCATTTATCCAAGTCGAATAATAGGCGGTAGATACATACATCGATGAGCTGTCACATCCTGCAGAACCGTAAGATGTGACACCACTCAATACCTTCTGTGCGCCGGTACCGATGAAAAATGGACCTCCTGAATCACCGTGGCAAGCGCCACGATACTGTTGGTCGGGAGACACGAGTTGAAGAAGGTTTTGATTACTGCCTCCAACCGAATCAATTCTTAAATTTACGCTATTCTTAGTACCGCCGCTATTCCGATCCATCCCGTCAGTTTTGCCAAAACCGACGATTTTCCCGATTTGCCCGATGCGGTTATGAGCTGGAGTCCGGTCAATCATAATGGGTCGAATAGAGGGTGTACTCCCTAAATAAATGACAGCGATATCTACACCCATCTCTAATAATTCCGTCGTACCATCTCCGTTCCAACTACGATGGATTGCATAATCGACCACAGCGCTAGTCTCAGCGATCCTGCCGTTCATAACGATACCAACAGACCTTGGAATATTATATCCGCTTCTTTGCTTAAAAATACAGTGCGCTGCAGTCAATACAGTACGTGGAGCGATCAGAGTACCGGTGCAACCGATACTCCCATTTTGACCATAACTAATAGCTACAGTCCCGGGCTCTCCAAATTCGGTGTCTCCATTGATCACCTTATCCAAACTGGGCACGTTCATATCATAGGTCACAGGGTCAGCACATGCACAAAGGGTCAAGACCGCTAAAGCGATGGAATATTTGATCATCGAGCTTAAGTATGATGTCTGCATTATCATTTTCCTATTTTAAGTGAACTAAACTGTGCTGTGCTGAAGTAGCGATCATCTATATGCAAAGTTCGAGCCACCTCTACAGACATGCCCATTGTTCAAAAAAAACACATTAATAACGATGTCTTACAATGCTATTTTAAACGCTAAAACGCTTGGAGCCTGTGACATATACAGAGACTCACACACATCTCAGTGTGACATGGAGAGCCTATTTTATGTGTTGCACAAAGGTGAGCGGCCTTAGCTCTATGAACAATCAAAGAGGCTAATTAAAGAAGCAGCCTAAATCACCTAGAGTAAGATGCTGTTTTATATTCAAAGATAGGACATATAAGCCTGCCGCCTTATGATTGACGAGACTTATTGAGAGTCGAACATTGAACAGCCTTCGATACATTGGTTAGGAAGGTTTGTACCGGCAGTATTGCCTTCGCATGGACCACACATGTCGAATACTCGATCATTGTAGGTGACCGAGCAGCCCGCAGAGTTTGTTCGGTCGCATACTTGAGCACATGTTCCCTGGTCCATACCATCCATCCGTAGGTAGCATGCCTGTCGACAAGACAGCTGCTGATTGCATGAAACGTTGAGCTCACTATTACCGTATCCTTCGGCTCGGCACGTATTTATACAGGCATTTAATGCCGTCTCTCTTTGCGCCTGAGCCTCGGCGAAGTCAGCGTCAAAAAAGCAGTCATAGACGAACCCCGAACCTTCTTGAGGTGTGAGCTCAAGCATCTGCGAGCCGGTGAGTCGTATCGGCAGGGCGAGATTTTCGATTTGATCTTGAGGTTGGAGGCGAGTGACCTTATAGCGGTAACCCCAAGTTAGGCTGAATCCTTGAACAAATGGCTCAATATCTTCAAGATCGAATGGGGGTGTAGGCACGGCGAGGATGAAAACATCCGAGGACCCTGACTCTGGCACTTGAATAATAAAGTCTTCTGTTAAACGACCAGGGATCTTGTAATAGTCGGGTCGTGTTCGTTCAGCGAGGGCGCTGCTACCGGAAGGGGCCACCACGATTCGTGACGAGAAGAGACGGGCATCTTCACGACAACTCGATTTGAGGGCGATGTCATACCCTGAGTCTGGGTATAGGTACTCGGGGGTCTCAAATTCGAGACTGATACTGTAGAGAGCCCCGGCAGGTGCATTCGATATTTTTATACTGTTGTGCGCGAAGCCTCCAGGTTTACGGTCCGCAGGACCTGCCACCCACTCACCCGCGGTTCCGATTTCTCCGTCGAGTTGGACCTGAACTTTCAATGATTCTATCGTACAGTTTTCACCGGTATTTTCGGTACACCAACCTTCAATACCTTGAAAAGGTGCTTGTTCTTGATCATGAAAATGGTGTCCTACACCCGGTAGATCCCATGTCGCGATGTGGGCTACGAAATTGCCAAAGAGCTCGCCCAAATCGAGCCTCTCCTGTGCGAGATAAAAGCGCATCTTTTGGAGCGAGCTGCCAGGAGTTTCATCATTATCACCCGAAATCCATCCAATCAAATAAGGCTTACCCGCGAAATGGCTCACATACGTCCACCATACTGCTAAGCCATAAAATCGAGCCCCCAAGCCGAGATCGTCAATATTTTTTTGCTGATAAGGTTGATAGGACTTAAATACATGCCGTTCTCCATTCCACCGACCCTCAAAGGAGAGGGGAATCGTTGGGTAATAGGTCATGGCGTTGTTCATCCAAGACTTAAGGCCCGTCAGCACATACCCACTCATAATCTCTGCAAAGCCCTCGCCTGCGATGCCTCGGATATAGTGATGGACCTTGTCATAGGTTCTCATCAGCGTGAAGTGAACGGCATGTCCATGTTCGTGAACAGGTCTTTGCCAAGATCCGTAAAGGTCAGGGTCATGAGTGCCCCATCGCGTCCACCCACCACGTTGAGCGATCTTTCTATGATCGGCTGATGTAGGTTCGTTGGGAAAGTCTTCCGGCAACCAATTAAAGGCCTGGAACATATCGGTGATGTACCGACATGGATTATTATAATTTTGGGGCTCGCCGCACGCGCTCGGATCTGAGCAAGGTGGTTCAGTGAAGTTACGATAACTGTTGAGGCTGCCTTCGGGCGGAAGTGCTCTGCTATCAATGAAGGGAATGAGATCGAGCTCAAAGAGCATTTGTTCATGCCACCGATCCCAAAAACCAACCATTCGATTTAAATTATCTTTAAACGAAGAATCATTCGGTGGAAAAGTATCGTTTTCAGGAATTCTCATAGTATTGTACACGCCGCTCGAATAGCTCTGAATCGCGTGATTAGGCACGATGTCATAGCCGCCCATGCCCCAAGAATAACGTCGATTTGATTGAGGGTATCCATCTGGAATCGGGTAGTCGCCAGCTTGTGCACATCGTTTGCCGATTTCAGCGATATCCGTGTCATCGAGAACTCTGCCGTTACCTAAAACTCTTAGATCCCATAGTTTCGCGTTGATGTTGCCAAGCATGAGTAAAGTACCCTGGGGGTCACTGTTCGATGCCGCTGTTCGCAAAGTGCTCATATCAATGGTGGGGATGAGAGTGACTTGGTCGCCGAGATAGAGTTTAAGACCTTCTGTTTCTGATACTGTAAGCACCAACTGATTACATTGGTAATCCTTGAGCCCTCCTGTAAATGCATGTTCCCCGGTCACTGGATAAGTTTGATCTCCAGACCGCAACGACATTTCATCGTCTTCGACGACGACTTCAATACCCAAAAAGTTGAGCAGTGTCCCATTGATTTGACGCGGTTGATGATCCCAGAGGTGCATGACTTTTATTGTTAGGCTCACACCATTATCCGAAAGCAGTTCGTCAATCACAGTGTCATTGAGTGCGTCTATCGTGAGGTTTTTTTGATCGAAGTTTGTCCTGCTTGTAAAATTACCTAGAGATTCATTGAGGATTTCGGGCAAAGTGATGTGCACATCATATTGATCCTCACCGCCTTCGTATCGCGAGGTCCTTGGTGCAAGGTTCGACGAGACAACACTCAATGGCACAAAGATCTCTAAGTCCTGTTCATGGGCGGGGTCGCCATGAAAGTCCGACGCTCGGCAAATACAATCGCCAGCATCTAAACATCGTGCTACCGGGTTTTGACGACAGATCCCCCCCTGTACAATCGTTCTCATCCATCCACACCCACGGGTGGTCACGCACAGATTATGCTGAGTGATGTTGTTACAATCAGAAGGCGGGAACTGCCCGGGAACTCTCTCTGCTTGAATATAGTCGCTGAAGACCTGCGAGCTGAACGGGAGAGCTAGACACTCGTCACCATCACCCTCATAGCCGGGGTTACACTCACAGGTGGGTGCATCGCCAGAGTTCATAGCGTTCGTACACGTGGCATTTGTATCACAGCCACCGTTATTGCTTAAACATTCATCTGTATCTGTACAGGTTGCCTCATCACCCTCATAGCCGGGGTTACACTCACAGGTGGGTGCATCGCCAGAGTTCATAGCGTTCGTACACGTGGCATTTGTATCACAGCCACCGTTATTGCTTAGACATTCATCTGTATCTGTACAGGTTGCCCCATCACCCTCATAGCCGGGGTTACACTCACAGGTGGGTGCATCGCCAGAGTTCATAGCGTTCGTACACGTGGCATTTATATCACAGCCACCATTATTGCTTAGACATTCATCTGTATCTGTACAGGTTGCCCCATCACCCTCATAGCCGGGGTTACACTCACAGGTGGGTGCATCGCCAGAGTTCATAGCGTTTGTACACGTGGCATTTATATCACAGCCACCATTATTGCTTAGACATTCATCTGTATCAGGCTGATTAAGTGTCGCATCTTGCCTCGTCATTTCTGCGTCGGTAGGCGTAGTCTCTGAATCAGGCGATGTGTAGTCATTCATCTTTGATGGCGATGCGGTGTTATCGCACCCCACCAACAACATAAAACCTGTGAATAATATGGATACTTTATCTAACATTCGTAGTGATTTCCTTGATCGGCTTTAGTGAGTATCTGTTTATATAGTCTTGCTAATCTTAGATATGGCAAAGCATGCCAAGACGTCAAAAAAAGAACCAGAAGGCACTCAGAAGGCTCGAGATGCACTGCCGGAAGCATGCAAATTTGATAAGCAAATTGCTTATATGAGACATTACATTGGTGGTCCTGACAAGTCAAAGGGTTCTGCTTGATGCTGATGTTTTGATGATTGTTGAACTCTGATCTTATGACACTACAATCAAAAATATCCCTAAGCCCAAACCCACTAGGTGCAGATCCCTTATCGCAAATCTTTATTTAGCGGACTATCACTCAATGGAAACAATCCTACACAGGAAAAATATTTTTAAACTTATACTTTTCTCTGCCGATTGCCGTAAAAGGTCACTCTATCCAATAACTTTACCACTGATTGATCTTTTAGAAAGAGACTAGAATGCAACATGTTTGCTGTATCTTTAATCTAGCAGCTATATATAGGGCGCCTATCTTCCAATTGATGGATCGTGAATTGAACTGCAGTTTCTATATTGGAGATAGAATAGCGACCCCAATGAAGACTATGGATTATACGTCTCTCAAAGGCTTCAAAAGTGTTCTTAAATACATTCCTCTTCTCGCCAATGTCTATTGGCAGAGAGGAGCGGTAAAGTTAATATTTAAACCTTATAATCGTTATATTATAACGGGTGAAATCCGTTGTTTATCCACTTGGTTAATACTGGTTTTGGCAATAGTCTTTAGAAAGAAAGTTTATTTATGGAGTCATGGTTGGTATGGCCGCGAAGGCGTCATTAAAAGAATAATAAAGACCATTTTTTTTAAATTAGCCCACCATGTCTTGCTCTATGGAGATTATGCGAAAGAGTTGATGATCAAAGAGGGATTTAAAGCATCTACTCTTTCAACTATACATAATTCTTTGGATTATGATAAGCAACTTGAAATCAGAAAAAACTTAAAAGAGACTCCCGTTTTTTCTGATCATTTTGCGAATCATAATCCTGTCCTTTTTTATATTGGGCGTCTACAAAAAACAAAGCGTCTTGATCTTTTGATAGAGGCATTATCCCTACTCAAGGCGAAAGAAGTTAACTGCAATCTAGTTATCGTCGGCAAAGATATTGATGGTTTAGGCTTACCTAAGTTAGCTGAGCAGTACAACGTACATCATCAAGTCTGGTTCTATGGTCCATTGTATGATGAGAATGAAATAGGTAATTTTTTATACAATGCACATGTGTGTGTGTCTCCAGGTAATGTAGGGTTAACGGCCATCCATTCTTTATCATTTGGGTGCCCTGTAATTACTCATAAAGATTTTACTTTTCAAGGGCCTGAATTTGAAATCATCGAATCAGGGGTCACCGGTGAATTTTTCGAGAGGGACAATGTCATAGACTTGGTAGACACTATCAAACATTGGTTAGAAAAAGATTCTAGTCGATCCAAAGTCCGTCATTCTTGTTATCAAGTTATAGATCAAAAGTATAACCCCTATGCTCAACTTAAGGTCTTAAAAGTCGCGCTGTCGTCATAGAAGAATAAAGAGCTCCTCGTTCACGACGATGTGATCGTTGCTCAAGCAGTCACAGATTGATCTTTCTCACTTGGTGAGCCTCTTAATAGGTTTTCTATAGACGTATACAGTCGTCTGATTTCCCAAGGTCGATCACACCTAAAATGAGATCATTACGTAACCCGCAATCATGCAGCTTAATCAACGAAATAGAACCCTCATAGCCTTCCTCTTTACATCGTTGAGCGCGATCAATTTCGACGGCTTCTTTCGCTTGGGTTGGTAATATGGCATCTGAGCTATCTTCATAGGCAGACACCTCTTGATTACCTGACCAATCAGCGAGCTTTGCAACGCTCATAAAAGTGTTCTCATCACATATCGATCGCATAAGGGCGCTTCGTGGGTAACGTAAAGTGTCTCTAGTCGTCTCAGGACTGGTCTCGCCCTCTTCGCTCACCATATCGACCTCACCCACTGTATCCTGATCTGCAGAGGGGCTTAGCCGTTTTCGCATGTCATCTAGACTACAATGTCTGTTGACTTGGATTTTACCGACGCAACAGGGAACACATACAAAGCTCTTGTTTTTTTCGACACATATTGAGAGGACTGCGTCTGTTGCATTACCACATACGTGCAGCGCTAAGCCAATATCAAACTCTTCATCAAAGTTCTCAATCAAGGATAACTTGGTTCGTACATTGGTTAACTGTGCCTTATCGATACGTTCATTTAACAACCGAATGGAAGTCTCTTTTAAATCGACACCCACGAAATCATGTTCAGGGAAGAGATGTGCTAACGCTAAAATTAGGTTCCCGGTCCCACACCCAAAATCTACGATTGTTTGGCGTTTCTCGCTGTCAACATCAAGTAGAGCATGCGATCGCAATACATCATAAATAGACTCTATTTGTTTACGTTTTCGTTGTCCTCTTGCCTTTGCCGTTTTTTTCAATATGCCGATCCTCGTTACCGGATCCGCATCAGCTGGAAATGAATTCCAATCAATACTAAATCTTGTATCGAGAGTCGTATGCCGTTGATACAGATCTCGAAGCTCCACCACGTCAGTAAGATGACAATCATCCTTACAAATACCAACATGCATCTGCTGTTTTAAGCTGTCCAAAAAACGCCCTAAAACTTCATGAACGAGCCTATGTACTTTTCTCTTATTTCGCAGTCGATTTCGCTTTCGATGATCTTTTCGCTCTTGCTTCTTTTCGTCTTCGGTGTTCAAAAAGTATCCTCAACCAACTTAAACTTGTGCAAACAATATCTCTAAGGTAACGAGTTTAAAACAATCGCTATCATTAATTATATGGTTAATACACAAGTTCAACATAAGATCACTAAAGCGCTAGTAATTGATCACACCAATGGTGAGGCATCGCTCACTCCTCAATCATCAGTGAGTCGATCTCACTACTCTCCAAAGATCTGGGATTGTCGCATGGAGCTCAGAGAGAGCCCTTACACCTGACCTAAACCTTTGATTTAAAATGTCAAAGAGCCTGTTTAATCTTTTAAGAGCTTCTCTCTCATTGGCCATTATAGTGGGTTTCACTTCGGCATGGTTTTCTAGAGGAGACCCCATCTAAGTCATTCATAATGGAGGACAATCAAAGCGGCCACGCTCTAAAAACTGGAGAATATGCTTAAAGACATTAGGCCTATAGCGTAGCTCTGTGTGATTAGACTTGAGCACACAATAGTCGGTCATCCCTATGACCTCAGTGGACTTCAAAGGGACCAACCCATCGTGTCTGCCATCAAATTTTGTTCCCTTAACAAAGGGGTGATGAGAGACCCCAGCGATCACGCCTAAGGCATAATTAGGCTTAGGGAGACTTGAGAGAAATTTTGAACCTCCGCTCCTAAGCGCGAGGGCCGTAGAGCCCACTAGCCCAAACCACCATTTCTGCATTAGGTGATCGACTGCAGGTGTCCCATGGTTAGGGCTACCGAGGGTTACCACTCTCCCTAGGAGATGAGGCTTATGCTTGGCCAAATAGGCTCTCGCCAAGAGCCCCCCAAGAGAGTGTCCAACAAAGTGAATCTCGGTCGAACGCCCCTTCAACAGCTGATCTATTTCATGTGTGACCTCTGCTTCTGCCTCCTCGATGCTGCTCGTCAATGAGCTATAGTTAATGGTATGTGGGATATACCCATGAGCCCTAAACTGATGAGCCATAACGCGCATCGCTGAGGCGCTCCTGCCATAACCATGTATTAATATGACATGTCCCCGAAACTCAGCGTGCGATTGAGGGAGCTCAAACAGGATGGACGAGAGTAGGATAACTGAAATGAATAAGTGAAAACGATTCATAAGCTCTCTATTCTGATTGTTTTATCGGGCTCCATACCGTCGGGTATGTAGACTCATCGGGTAAACCATAGGTCTTATTCCCATCGGTGAGTTTTTTGCGCTCACAGAAGAGATGCTGACATGATCGATCTCGATGCATCCATCATTACCGATTCATATTAGATCATCTCGTCGTCATGAAGATCGACTAGGACATGTAGAGACGAGTTATTTCCATTTACTCTCAGATTAACTATAATGTGACATATGTAAGATACATTGCTTATCAAGTATTCAGAGCCTATCAAGTATTCAGAGCACATCACATCTCAAAGAGATCGATAGCGAGGTCGAGATGACCATTTTTTTAACTCTAGTCACTTCTCTAAAGAGCAGAGGAGTCCAACAATGAACCAGTATCGTCTCTCATCTGTCTTCCTCACTGTTAAACATGCCCCCCTCGTTGACCCCCTCCTTCACTCCTCATCCTTTCGCTCCTCATCCTTTCGCTCGACGAGTCATGAGGCGGAGACTGTCTTGTTTTCATACGATAAACTTGATCGTCTCAAGTCGCGCTCATGAAGCGCTTCACTCTGTGGGGGCTCATCATCGCTCTCAGTCACCTGTCAAGCTGTGTAGCGATGCAGTCTAATGAAGAGAGCGATGAAGAACCGTCGACCGCCATTGAGCTAGAGAGACCTAGTGATCTATCTAATCCTGATCATGAGAGTGACCCAAGTCATCACCAAGGGTCTATGTGTCGCCAAACGCTCTGCGGTACTCTCTGTGTAAACCTGGAGAGTGATCCACGACATTGTGGTCAGTGCGATCTCGCTTGTATCGCCAACCAAGCGAATTCAATCTGTGAGCGAGGGGTATGTCTGATCGATTCATGCTATCCGAGCTATTCAGATGAAGACGGTGACTATAACAATGGTTGCGAGCTCTCCGATCAGCCTCTTGATACGATGGACCCACTCTGCTCTCCCGGTGGGCGCTGCCTCACCTCTTGTGACACTCATGGCGAAGTCAAATGTGAGGGAGATCAGGAGGTCTGCCACCCCCCTAATGAGAGCTGTAATCTTGAGGATGATGACTGTGATGGAGACTGTGATGAGGGTATCTCTTGTCGTATAGGGGTCTCCCGCGGCTACAGCGATGATACGCGTAGGCATATCTATTCAACTGACAGGAGCTCAGTGACAATGTCGCCTTATCATATAGAGACTGCCGACTATTTCCATCTCTATGAGAGCGGAGCGTCGGGACTTGTGGCCGTTTACTCTTGCCAATTTCCAGAAGAGCACACTTTTTTATCGACGAGCTCTCATTGTGATCAACGAGGTTCGCTTGTGAGCGCGTTAGGCTATTGGAGCTTAGAGCCCCGTTGTGGCTCCCGACCTCTCTACTATCTTGTTCATCCCGGCGTCGATGATCACTTTTACACTACTAGCGCAGCAGAGAGAGATAACCTAGTCGCCAGTAACATTTGGGCTGACATGGGGATCGTAGGGTACGTCTGGTGAGTGAGCGAAATGTATAAGTAGAATAGAGTCCACCGCGCTCATCTCTCTTCCCCTAATCTAAATCAGTGATCTTCGCGCTCGGCATAGAGCCCCTAAGAGGATCCAGCAGGAGAGCAGAGGCTGAAGTGGATGTGTCGATGAGTATAATGAGGCAGAACATCCTCCTGAGGATAATGATCCACTAGACTCTGTCATCTCGCCGCCGGTCATTTCTTCGCCGGCCATCTCTCCACCGGTGATCTCTCCGCCGGTGATCTCTCCGCCGGTGATCTCTCCGCCGGTGATCTCTCCGCCGGTGATCTCTCCGCCGGTCATCTCTCCGCCGGTCATCTCTCCGCCGGTGATCTCTCCGCCGGTCATCTCTCCGCCGGTCATCTCTCCGCCGGTCATCTCTCCGCCGGTCATCTCTCCGCCGGTGATCTCTCCGCCGGTCATCTCTCCGCCGGTCATCTCTCCGCCGGTCATCTCTCCGCCGGTCATCTCTCCGCCGGTCATCTCTCCGCCGGTCATCTCTCCGCCGGTCATCTCTCCGCCGGTCATCTCTCCACCGGTCATCTCTCCGCCGGTCATCTCTCCGCCGGTCATCTCTCCGCCGGTCATCTCTCCGCCGGTCATCTCTCCGCCCGGTTCTTCACAGATCCACTCCCCTCCTCCACATGTGCCTAGCTCATCACCTTGGCAGCGCTCTCCCTCTGTGCAGAGATCACCGTCATCACAAAGATCAACGCTCTGGGATCCATTATGGGTACACCCACCAAAGCCATCACACTCATCTGTGGTACAGCTGTTATCGTCATCACAACTGTAGTCACATGACGTCGCTAATACTTCTACATGAACAGAGGCTCGCGCTGTTTTAAATCCATCACTCACTGTATAAGTAAAAGTGTCTTGACCCACATATTCGCCGTTCGGGAGATATTCAAACACCCCGTCCCCGAGATGACTCGTTATCCCATGTGTTGGCTGGGTGAATCCGAGGATGGAGAGTGAGGTTTCGGTCGCTGAGGTATCATTGAGGCGCACATCTACAGTTTCTCCTCGACCATCCCATCTTAACGATAAGTCATCATCTAAAGCGACAGGCGACTCACGATCAAGTAAGGAGAGGTAGTCGACCTCCGCGGGGGTCAGCCGTCGATCAAAAATCATCAACTCATCAAGGGATCCATCGAATCCTTGATACCCCACCGTCTGACCACTAGCCTCTTTATCTTCACGACGACCAATACTGGTCACGCTTAGAGACTTAAATCCAGGTTCACCGTTTACTCGACTGTCGAGAGCACCATCAACATAGATCTCGACCTGACCTGAGAGGCTCCGAGTCATCACTACTCTATGCCAAAGATCATCATTGATCGGTTGAGCACTCTTAGCAGGCACTCCCCATGCCCCCGCTGAGATATTGATATGACCCTCACCATCAATCCACCCCCAATAGATATCTAGACAGCAATCACCGTAATACTTTGCGCCCATCACGCTCGGAGAAGACCACCCAAACTCAGCACCGCTCTGCGTGGTTTTGAGATACATTACCACTGTAGCCTCTCCGTTGAGAGTTGACCCGAGGTCTACGCCGAGGTCGATATAATCAGCGGGTGAGCTCAGCTCGATCGCTGACTCGTTCATCACTCGATGGGTCCACGTTGCCGGTTCGATTAGACTCCCTTCTAGTCCACCCACCTCATCTCGTGTCACCTCGCCCACTCCCTCATCAAAATGAAATGTGTGTACTACTCCAGATAGCACGCTGTCGATCATCGCGGTGTCATTAGTCACTCCCCCTTCGAGATCGAGGTCGATATAGGAAGCGGTGATCAGCGTTTGACGGTCACTGAGATCAAGCACCCCGTTACCCGCTGAGACCTCACCTAAGAGCGAAGGGAGCTCCCCCTGAAACTGCCCAGGGAGCTGCTCGATCAAGGTCACAGTCTCTTGATCTCCTTGAGCGCTGATTACTGTCGCCGACACCTGACCTGACCCCGCGGCGTCATTATCAATGAGGTTCAGAGTGATCACTTCACCCACCCGCCATGAGTCACGATCGAGCGATATCAAGGAGTCCGGCCCTACCACCACTGTCCAGGTCACACTCTGTTCAAGACGCTCAAGGTCATGACGTACCAAATCAAGAGGGTGAGAGTTCGGGGAGAAGGCATGAATGACAATCTCATCATAAGCGACAGCGGTAATGGTGTGGAGGCCAGGTGTTAGATCATAGGACTCTTGGGTGAAGGTCAGACCATTACTCGAGGTGTCAACACCATCTACATACCACTCGGTGAGGATCACTCGTGGGTCAAGTGGGGTCACCGAGACACTAAACTCTTGCGGTAAGAGTTGAGTCTCGTCGCTCCATGCATCGAGAGGAGAGACTACGGTGTAAATATCGTGGATCATCTTCTCGATGCTCGGACTGTTATAGCCGTTGGTAAGCGCGAAGCGCATAATCGAATCATCTGTGGGGCGAAAAATACCAAAATCATGATAGCGCCCACCCTCCCACACACTCTGAGTACCATTTCCCAACTGCTGATAGCCGAGCCAGCTCGCCCAGCGCTGCCCCGTGGAGCTAATAGTGACATTGAGCTCTTCAGGCTCTACGCCTGTATAGAGCTCAGTGCTCCCGCCATACTCATCAGCGAGATTATGCCATGAGTGAGCTGCTTCATGCATCATGATCGGTCGGCGGAGCTGATTAAGACCAGCGAACATCGCGACCGCGTAAGCTCCTCCATTAACATATAAGTCCGTATTCATCGCTAAACCGAGCCACCCCCGAGGACCGTCAAGGCTAATATCTACCCCTACGCTCGACATTGATTGACGAGCGATCTCCAGAGCGAGGTTGGTGTCGCAGCCCGATAAGCGGGGGATCTCTTCACTCCACTGACCGCAGTCGAAGTAGGTGTTAACCTCCCGTGTTGGACTAACAAGATCAATCCCAGACTCTGGGCTCGGTACATCGATGCGATGTACATTAAAGAACCGCGCATACCTCACATAGGGGTTATTAATCGTTACATCGAGCTGATCTGGGTCTGGATCGCCAGTAAGGAAGATCCCATCGACCACGTACTGTACTTGATCAGCATAATCGGCCAACTCTGATACTTGATAACCATCCCCTACAAAGACTAGATCCACCCGATTCTCGCTCGGGCCATGATCGACGAGAGTTGTTACCGGAAAGGGAACAGGCGGTGGCGGCGCGACATGGAGAGGCGTAGGAGGTTGATGACGAAGTGATCTCGCAGAGGGAGACGATTGGCAAGGAGGCTCGTGGCATAAGAGTTGACCATCAATGACGACACAAGGAGAGTCAGCGGGACTCTGTGACCAGGCCGTCGAACCCAGAAGAGCCAAAGAGAGAGCCAAAGAGAGAGCCAAAGAGAGAGCCAAAGAGAGAGCTAGATAAGTCAATAGTCTACTGACTCGCATCATGTGCTTAAATATAATCATTGTGGTCATCTTGAAATGTAGGACTAAACAGTATTTATGCTCTAAAGATCACCTCTTACTAACCAGTCCTAGTCAATGATACGATGAAATAAATAGAGATGCAGTGATGAAGAGCCTGCGGTCGTTGTCTTATGTAAGTTTGATTGTATCATGATCAACTGAACTTATCTCAAAAGACAGGTGTGTGTTAACGTACATGCTCAACATCGTAACTTCAAGGGGGATTGATCAATGGCAGGTCGATTTGAAGGCTTAACAGACATACAATGGAAGGTTCTTGAACCCCTCTTGGCAGATAATCGCCGAGTCTTTGGTCGTCCCAGAGTATCGAAGCGGCTCGTTCTCAACTCGATTTTTTACATACTCATCACCGGCTCTCGGTGGTGTGACTTACCTCAAGGTTCTCAATGGGCGAGTCGTGCTACAGCGCATCGTTGGCTTGGGGTTTGGAGTGAAAATGGTACGTTGCAACGAGCGATTAACGGCATGCTCGCGATAGGAGAGCTTAACCAGATGATCGATTGGAGCGCTGCTAGCATAGATGGCAGCTTTTCCCCCCGGTAAAGGCGGCGGAGAGGGCGTTGAATACGGGTACAAAGGCAAGGGAGTTACGATCCACTCAGTTGTAGATGCTCAGGGTATGCCGTTAGCGGTCTCAGTGACGGCTGCCAATGAGAGCGAACGTGATCAAACGATCAAGATGTTGGATGGTATTGAGATCCAAACAGGTCGCCGTGGACGTCCAAAGACTCGTCCAAAACAACTCGCAGCAGACAAGGGATATGACAGTAAGCAGCTCCGTCGGAAGCTCAGGTCGAGAGGTGTTCGTCCCGAGATACCTCATCGCGTCTGGCCTAACCGTCGTAAAACGCGTGGTCGTAAACTCAAGCGATCAGTCGCTCGCTTCGTTGTTGAGCGTACATTTGCTTGGTACCAGCGTAAATTTAGACGTTTAAGTGTACGTTGGGAGCGAAAGCCAAACTACTTTGAAGCCTTCCTATCTCTAGCGTTTCTCTATATTTGGCTAGAGAAGGTTGTAGGTTGAGTTTTGAGATAGGTTCCTATAATCGTCTTACCACATCGTCTCATGGGTCATATCTTATTGAAAGAGCGCTCAGATGCGAAAACTGTTGATCGCTTTTGTCGACCGATACTGCTCCATCTCCCTCTCTGTGTTCTCCGAGCCGACATCTCTCCACTCATTGTCTCCATCGATCACCTTACCCTGAAGCCCAAGCTCGGACCACATAATGACCCAATATAGTGATGATGATATCCTAAAACTGTCGGCCCTGAGACAAGCGCAGGCGGTACGCGAAGGGGAGCTCTCTTCAACCGACCTCGCCGAGCTTTATTTAGCTCGGATTAAGCAATATAATGAAGGGTTACAGGCCTTTGTAAATGTTCAGGCAGGTCGCGGCTTAAAAGCAGCTAAGCGAGCAGATATTATGAGAGCCCGCCTGCCTGCAGATCAACTTCCAATCTTTCATGGAGTGCCTACAGGGATTAAGGATCTAGTACCCACAAAGTGGTCCTCTACACGCTTAGGTTCACGCGCCTATAAGTATTTTATCTCTCCCTTTGACGCGCCTGTTACTAAGCTCATAAACGCCGGAGGATTTATTTCTCTTGGTAAATTAGCGACCTCAGAATTTGGCGTAATGCCCGTCACCGAACCAGAGATTCACCCACCGACCCGAAACCCCTGGGACACCAGTCGAACCTCTGGTGGCTCTAGCGGAGGATCTAGTGCTGCGGTTGCAGCACATCTTATCCCTATCGCTCAAGGCTCAGATGGTGGTGGGTCGGTCAGGATTCCTTCGGCGCTCACTCATCTCTATGGATTTAAACCCTCTTTGTCTCTGCTCGGAAACCTACACGGGACATATAATCAGCTAGGGCTGAGTGTAATGGGGCCTTTGGCCCATTATGTAGATGATGCCGCCGCCATGCTCGACGTGATGGCGGGTCATCCTACACAGGAGATGAGGCCTAACTCATGCCTGGCCGCCGCTCAAACGATGCCCCCGGCCTTGCGTATTCGACTGCTCACCGACACGCCTATCGGCGATATAGATCCACAGATCTTGAAGGCGACTCTCGAGGTCGCAGACACCTTGCGTTCATTAGGTCACACCGTCGAAGAGGGCCCATCAGCCAAGGTGAGCATCGAAGAGTTCCTCCCTCTTTGGGAATACTCTGTCTCCTGTATTCCGGCGTTATCAGATCGTTATGTCCAACCCATTACCCGCTGGGTCAGACGTAACGGAAAAGAGGTCACTTTCGAGATGGCAGAGGCGAGACGGTTAAAGCTCGTTGAGCGAATCGAAGACTCTTTCGGAGGGGCTGATATCTTAATGTCGGCCACCGTACCAAGGGCAGCGCCACTGATTGGCACTTATAATCGACCAAGCGATCCTGAGCAGGCTTTTTATGAAGCGGCAAACTTAGGGTCCCTTACCGCCGCGTTTAATATAACCCATGGACCCGCCGCGAGTTTACCGATTGGTTTAACTGAGGAAGGCTTACCCTTTGGGGTTCAAATTGGCGCTTATCCAGGTCGAGACCACCTACTTTTGTCATTGAGTCGACAAATTGAAGATCATCTCCCTTGGCATCATCGACGAGCACCCGTGTACTGACTGATGAATCTGCTTGATCATTATATCGACCATATCATCTCTAAAAATCAGTTGATAAACGACTCTATAAGAGAGCCTACTTGATCAAGTGAGTTTATTTAAGTCAAGGAGGTTTGTTATGGATCAAGGATCGGCTATTTTTGTAAAAATGATGTGTAGCGTGATTGGGTTCGGATTTTTCTCTTATGGTAAAAAACAAAGAGCGCTTGTTCCTTTATTGGTAGGGCTCTCATTATTTGTAATCCCCTATTTTATCTCTAGTATGCCCATACTCCTCATGACCATTTTAGCGTTGATGATCACTCCCTATTTTATCCGATTTTCTATCGATTAAGACCCTTCTCGAGCGCTACAGATGAAGTCACTTATGACACAATACCGGTCATCAGTATGGATCATGTCTCTCGGACTTTATCTCCTCACGCTCATGAATGTTGGGCCTCTCCCCCTCGAACTAGACCGCCTTAGCCTCTCTTCTGCTTACGCTTGGAAGAGAAGCAAGAGCAAGAGAAAGAGCAAGAGCAAGAGCAAGAGCAAGAGCAAGAGCAAGAGCAAGAGAAAGAGCAAGAGCAAGAGAAAGAGCAAGAGCAAGAGAAAGAGCAAGAGCAAGAGCAAGAGCAAGACCAAGACCAAGACCAAGCGTAAAAAGAGCCGTGTTCAACGACGGACAAAGGGCAAACGATCGAAGCCCTCATCAAGGAGTCGGGGCAGACGTACCGGGGTTAAGTCGGTGTGGAGACGAGACGGGGCAACAGGAAACAGTGCCCGTCGGTGGAGAGAGAGCAGACGACGAGTGTCAAGTCGTGCCCAACACCCTCAAGGCTCATCGACGCTTGGACAGCGATATACTAGGCAACGACAAGCAAGGATCGAGCTCTACCTCTCCACAACTCCTCCTCCACGCTCTCGCTTTCACTCTAATGTCGACTCTGATTACTCTACCGATAAGAGCGATCACTCATTAGGACTGACTCAACCAGGAGGAGCGGTATCAACAACCATTATTGAACCTCAGACACCGATGATCAATCTCGGGTTGATAAGTTTAGGTCCCGACAGCTGGATCGATGATCTAGAGTTAGAGACCTCTACCACCATGTGGGACTTCAACTCGCCCCTCATTCAATCTAGTGATGACGATTGGAGCGCTGTAAGGACCGAGACCGCTTATCAGATTACCCCGACCATCCTCTATCGTGGTCAGCTCAACCTATACAGCCGTTGGCTCGACTTCTCGATGAGCTATGAGTCACAGGCCGGAGTCCGCTTCCTCGGAGAGGGTGGGAGTTTACTCAATTTGGCATTAGCGATCCCTGACCTCATCCCGGCGCTCGCTCCGCTCAGCGTTAGTTATCATCGGACTCGCTTCGCCCAAGGGATGGTGTCATTGAGGGCATCAGGGCAGGGTGCTATAGAGCGACAGGTCTTCTCCATGGACATCGATCGTTATGAAGGTCGATGGGCGCTGAATAGAGGTCACTCATCGAGCCTAGCGGCCTCGATTTTCATGGGATATGATCGTCGCGGACTACCTAGACACATCTACCTCAAAGAACGAGTGAGCATAGGGGAGGAAGAGAGCTATCACATCTACTCGGATATCTCTGACCAAATGTTATGGACGGTCTCCAAGACTTGGGATCTCGGTATCACCGCCGATATAGAGGCGAGTGACCAACTACGCTTTAACATTGACGCCCTCTTTGGTTTAGGCGGTTATGAGCTCTTCACTCCGCTAGAGGGACAAAGTTTAGACCGAGGTACCCTCTTGAGCCTCGGCTTCAAGCTAGGCGTTGAATACGCGGTTCCCTTGAACTCATGGCTCACATTCAAGACCTCATATTTATTATCAGCGAGGAGCTTTGAACCCATCGGCCTCCCCGATCAGCTCAGCGCGGACCTTAAGCGGGAGTGGACGAGCACCAACGATCTCTCTCTAGGCTTTGGCACAATCGACTTACTCCATCGCGCTTGGGTGAGCTTAGTCTTCAATATCGCGACCCGCTCCATCTCTGCCGCAGAGCTGCTCGACGACGAGTGAACGACTCTCATTAGGAGTTAATCGTTGGTCTCGATTTTGGATCTTCGTAGAGATCGCCCTTTAACTCTTACTAGGATACTTCGATAGCTTACGTTGTAAGGTACGGCGATGCATCCCGAGAGCAGCGGCAGTCTTACGAATGTTCCCCCCACACTCGGTGAGGACACGGTTAATATACTCCCACTCAACTTTAGCCAAACTAGGTACCTCGATCGGTTCATTATTTTGAAGAGTAGAGCGCTCCTTACCTATATCCGCCTCCACGTCTTCAAAGTCTTGGAGGAGAGCGCGCTCAATCTCTTCTACGCCTACCGGCTTCTGTAAATAGTTCTTAGCGCCAAGACGCACAGCCTCAATAGCGGTAGCTATACTTCCATAGGCAGTGAGGACCACGACTCTCGTCTCCGGATCAACAGTCAATAACTCAGCGACGATATTCAAGCCCCATTCACCCTGTAGACGAAGATCAACAAGCGCCAATTCAGCACTGTTTAAGCGAGCATGCTCAATCGCTGAAGCGCCATCAGCGAAAGAAT
This sequence comes from uncultured bacterium, assembly GCA_943788935.1. Classification (GTDB taxonomy): domain Bacteria; phylum Myxococcota_A; class Bradymonadia; order UBA7976; family VGTA01; genus CAKZRU01. The sequence goes on from CALSSE010000013.1 coordinate 83,749, forward strand.
GAACCTCATAACCTCTACGAGAGAGTGACCGACCCAACCGTTCTCGAAAACGGTAATCGTCATCGACGATCATCAAGCTAATCTTTTCTACACTGTCAGCAGGATCGAAGATCTCTGGCGCTGCGTTATGCTCACTGACATTGGAATATTTGAGGTCTTTTACAGGAGTCACCGAATCTCATCTCTCTTATTTGCTTAAGTGATCTCACATCATTTGCAGGGGTAACCACACTGTGACAGTGGTGCCTACCCCTTGTCTAGAATCTACCATAAGTTTACCACCTAAGCGCTCGATGAGAGATCTCGACATAAACACCCCTAAACCCATACCCACTCCCTCTCTGGTAGTGAAGAAGGGGTCTCCATAACGAGAGAGGGTCTCTCTGCTCATCCCACAGCCTCTATCTCGAATTTTGATCTGTACACCAGCGTCTTGCAAAATAGCCGAGAGCCACACTTCACTCTCTGTTGGTGACGCCTGATGAGCATTACGGATCAGCTGAATCAGCGCTTGAGAAGTCGCTTCAAAGGGCCAAGTTAGCATAGAGAGCTGAGGATCAATAGAGAGCTTGACGTCACCGACTAACTCTTCTCGTCTCTCAAGATCTGTGAAGAAGGTAGCCGCCTCTAACGGGGAGATTGACTCACCCGTCAGCTCTCCTGCTGAGCTTGAGAGTCGTCTCAGCACTCTACTCGCTCGCTCTATTTCATCATTAATGAGGGTTAAGTCTTGTAAGAGCTCCTCTGATTCCCCACGCTCTCTGAGCTGAGCTTCTAGGTCACTCGTAACTACCCGTATTGTCCCCAACGGATTACCTACCTCATGCGCTGCACCAGCAGCAAGAGCAGCTAGACCGAGTAGCTTCTCCCCTTCTAGTCGCTGCTCTCGCTCTCGTTGAAGGTCCTCAGAGAGTTTTGAAACAAAGAGTCCAATGGCAATAGCGGCAATGGTGTACGCGAGCCACATTCCCTGAAGGTGTAACGAGAAAGATGAGGCGTGATGGGCGTGTCCATGACCACCCCCTAGAGTTGGTGGTAGAGGATGGTAAAACCAAAAGATCAATGCATAACAAATACTTGAGGACAGCACCGTCAACCATGTCCATAGAGTATTAGTCATCATCGCGGCTAGCATCACCAAGATGAGATAAAGTACCGAGAAAGGATTGGCGGGTCCGCCGCTATAGCTGAGCAAAACCGTCAAGATCATGACATCAGCGATCAGTGAGAGGCCAATCTTTGCTTGTGTGATATGAGCTCGCTTGAAGAGCATCGCGCCGATAAAATTATTGATCCCCATAAACGCTAAAGAGAGAGCGAGCGCTGAGCTAGGAAGTTGAGTCTCAGTGAAGGTCAGACAACCGACGAGAAGCGCTGTAAAAAAAACCAAAACTAACCATCGCAGATAGAATAGCTTTCGCAGAGCACTATAGAGATGAACCTGTAACTCCATAGAAGAGATAAGGCGGAAAGGTTCACTCTCGTAACTGCTTGTCTCATGAGTCTCGGACATCATAGCCCCTAAGAGGATATTTCGATAAAGTGTAAGGGCCATAGAGCCTTATTCAGAGCGGTCATGATTACCCCTCTGAACGACTGAGCGAGGCGCCCCAAGAGAAATGACAGCCGACTCTGACTTGAGAACTCTGTACTAATTGAGGGCTCTTCACTTCCGCCCATGGAGTTAACATACCACCGAGGCGACAGCGAACTCGGCGATATATCATCATCGAGGTGCTGAGTTCAGCGTTTATCTGCTGTCGACCACCAACGAATAGCGAGCCTTGTGATGACTCGGGCGCATATATTTGATCGGAGAGATGCCTCGACCAGCTACCCCCAAGCTCAATCGCTCCTCTACTCCATAGCCACCAAGTGAGCCCAAGACGCGCCGAGAAATCACTGCCCCATCGAATCAGGTCTCTCGTCTTATGAAGCGGTGATGAAAAGCCCACCGCCTGAGTAATGATCAGCTGAGGGAGAACGGACCAACGGCCATATAATCCTAGAGAGGAGCTCCATACGTCAGCGCCGAGGCTAGTCTGCGCATTAAATGTATTACGATTAATCACGCCACCTGCTTGAGGAATAACCTCGCTATCGCTGAGCGTTTCATCGGGAGAGTAGCGACCCGTAGGCGCTATGAGTCCAAGAGCGAGCGACAGAGTAAATGTTGAAGAGGGTAGATCAATTCCCGATTCAATCAATGAGAATTGATAGCTAAGAGAGAGGTCTCCAACTCCCATGAGGATCGTCTCAACGCCTGAGCGATCGAGACGATTAAAGCGTCCGAGCGGCACAGTGACCATTATATTTTGTCGCGTGCTTAGTCGATAGCGCTGACTAAGCTTGATCAATTGGGTATCGAGTGATCCGAGATAGATCTCGGGTCGATCACTCATGCTACGCCATAGACCGCTCTCGAACTGTAAACTCGTCTCGAAGTAACAACGTTCACTGAGGTTAGACCATGATGTAGAGAGAAGAGGAGTGTTTCCCCCGGCTCGGGAAGTCATTGAACTATGATGACCCCAGACAGACTCGGCTGAAATCAAGTGAACACATGTAATGAGGAGAAAGAGAGAAGTCGATCTCAGCGTACAAAGCACCCTCATCACTCTCCCATCATCAGCCAAGGGTCAGCGAAACGCTCATCGTTTAGAAATGCTTCATCGGTGAGAGTGAGTAAGAAGTTGATCAAGTCTTCTCGCTCTTGGTCGGTGAGAACAAAACCACTGACGAACTCACTCTTGAGGGGATTGCCTCGACCATCACCTGCGAGGCTTCCCTCTTCAATGAGACGTCCACCAGCCTCATAAAATCGTATAACCTCTTCCAAGGTCTCCATTGAGCCATCATGCATATAAGGCGCTGTCACCTCAATGTTACGAAGCGTTGGTGCCTTAAAATGACCCATATCTTTAGGATCTCCAGTGATCTCAAAGACACCGTAACTACCCATAGGGTAGCCTCCCTGATTCCCGATATTATAGAGTCCTGTATTATGAAAGGCGATCTCGAGGTTAAGGGTGTTTTGATGGGCGGTAGAGAAACTAAAATTAAATCCACCATGACAATGATGACACTCAAGTTTCTCGGAGAAGAACAGATCCATTCCTCTTAGCGCTGAATCAGAGATCGCGTCACGCTCTTGGTGATAGATATAGCGATCAAAAGAGGAATTACCCGAGATAAGCGAGCGAGTGAAAGCCCCTAGGGCATCTACCACCTCTGCTAGGCTCAGTCGCCCCTCTGATTGAGGGTAGGCCGCTTGATATAGACCTTCATAAACGGGGTCAGCGTGAAGACGAGCTAACACTTCATCCTCATACCCCGTGATTCCCATCTCTACAGGACGCTCACCAAACAAGGGGATCACGATCTGCTCTTCAAGGAGATCAATACTAGGATTTGCCCAAGTAAAAGTGCTGTTATAGACGGCATTCGCCAGTGACATTGAATTTCGAGGCGTCTCTTGACCGGTAGAGCCCGTAGATCGAGACTCCCCATCGGTGAACGCTAGCCTCTGTTCATGACAGCTAGAGCAGCTCTGAGTCTGATTACCTGAGACCCGATGGTCATAAAACAGGTGACGACCGAGCTCTATTTTCTCTGCATTCATCAGCTTATCGATGGGAACGCTCGGTGTAGGAAACCCTAGAGGAAGATCACCAGACCACCCGTTCATCATGGAAAGACCGCCATTATCAATCCCCGATGCCCTCTTAGGGTCAGAGTCGCAAGCCCATAAAGAGCCTATTGATATGGCCAACACTAGGAGAGAGAACCAAGAGGTCTTCATCATCGACTCGCTATTTGTAAGGTAGTTAACGCTAGCTTCTAAACTCAGTGCCCGCTGTGGTCATCGCCGCTGTGGTCATCGCCGCTGTGGTCATCGCCGCTGTGGTCATCGCCGCTGTGGTCATCGCCGCTGTGGTCATCGCCGCTGTGGTCATCGCCGCTGTGGTCATCGCCGCTGTGGTCATCGCCGCTGTGATCATTATTAATTGCTCGGAAAACTGAACAAGACCCCCCCTCGCAGGCTGAGCTCTCACCAGTGCTAAAGTCTAAACCAAGGTTTTGATACAGCGGCTCACATTCAAGAGACTCAAGCGGCATAGACATACAACCAACAGGAGTTTCTTCCGTGTTCGAGCTGAGGTCGATACCGCTGAGTAGACCTCTTAAATCAAGCGCGAGATGCTGTGAGCTGAGATCAAAAGAGTCAATCGTAATCCAAGGAGCATTCATCTTGGCGCAAGGTGACTCTGGAGCGATCACCGCCGCTTCTGACTCACAGCCAGTGCTTCCCAAGTGGAAGAGCCAAGGAGTCAACGAATCACCATTCTCTTGTAAGAGTTCTACTCGCGCGAACTTATAGCCTCTCTGCCACACCCAAAACATAGAGCTCGTGTTTAACGGCGCCTGAGCGGCTGTGACGTCCTGATGATTGAGCTCAAAGGGGACTCCGACTCTAAAGCGAATGGACTCATAATCACCAGCGGGGATCATCCCTTTCAGCTGATGGTTCATGAGTAAGTTACCGCTCTCATCACAGTTTTGACTGCCGTCTTCATAATCAAGGAGAGTGACTCTCCCATCGCTCCACTCACCATCTGCTTCCATCTCAAAACTCACCCAGTCGCCTGCAGTATTCTTCAGCTCAACGTCATAAACGAAGAGTCGGAGGTCTTGAAGATACATGTTGGGGTCTGCGTCTTCTGAAAGTGCAAAAGGTGCTCCACAGCTCACATGAGTATCTCCCGAGATCGCATGAAACATAATTGTCTGCTCTTGAGGACCGCTAGGGGTCTCTTCGTCGCTCTCTTCACCGCAAGCGAATAAGCAGAGCGCGCTCGCCATCAGTGAAACAAAATATACTTTATTGAAGAGTGTGCTCATCATAATCACCTCGCTGTTATTTACCGTTTGTTTGTTATTTATCGGTGTTGATACAGACAGCTTATTAGCGGATCTCTCTCTCCATAGCGATGTGGCAGATTGTCACCCCCCCTCTATTCGCTCTAACAGAGACCTGAGTTGAGACCTAAGTTGAGACCTAAGTTGAGACCTGAGTTGAGACCTGAGTTGAGACATAAGAGAGACCCCTCATCATTAAAGACTTAATGATGATGTATATATAGCTCTTTATATGAACGTAGTCTCTCTGATATAAAACATACTCTTTTAACATTATTTTTAGGTAGCTGTCTTATGACTTCTCGCGCTAAATTAGTCCATTATATCCTCATCAGCAACTTAATCGTTGGAGGCTTAAGTTGCGCTGATTACGTTGTTGAGCCCCCAAGTAACACGATCAATGTTGAGGAACCTCCAATGGTCATGAACCCGGCAGACGCTGAGGTTATCCCCATGGAAGAGTGTTTTGCAGAACTCTGTGATGGGCTCGATAATGACTGTGACTCTTTGGTAGATGAGGGCGCATTATGTGCTTGTAGTGAAGATAACTCCTGCTATGGAGGACCTCCCGACACCCACGGGGTCGGTCTATGTCAAGATGGACAAAGAGAGTGTATCGGTAACGGTGAATATTGGGACGAGTGCTTTGAGTGGGTCGGTCCAGGTGAAGAGGTCTGCGATGAGCTCGATAATGATTGTGACGGCTCAACCGATGAGGGAGCGCTCAACGCTTGTGGTGCTTGCGGTGAGGTCCCCGAAGAGACCTGTGATGAGATAGACAATGACTGTGATGGATCTATCGATGAAGGGGCGCTTAATGCCTGTGGCGTCTGCGGTGATGTACCCGAAGAGACCTGTGACGGAGTAGACAACGACTGTGATGGGTCCACCGATGAAGGAACTTTCAATGCTTGTGGTGCTTGTGGCGATCTGTTTGAAGAGGTTTGCGATGGAACCGATAACGATTGCGATGGTGTGATTGATGAGGGAACGCTCAATGCCTGCGGAGCTTGTGGCGCTCCGCCCGAAGAGGTCTGTGATCTCCTCGATAACGATTGCGATGGTGTGATTGATGAGGGAACGCTCAATGCCTGCGGAGCCTGTGGTGCTCCGCCCGAAGAGGTCTGTGATCTCCTCGATAATGACTGCGATGGTGTTGTTGATGAGGGAACGCTCAATGCCTGCGGAGCCTGTGGTGCTCCGCCCGAAGAGGTCTGTGATCTCCTCGATAACGACTGCGATGGTGTTGTTGATGAACAGGGTTGTGTGATCACTGATATCGATATTAATGATGACTGCGTGACCGTTTCCTGTCCAGCGGCAGCTCCCCACCCGATCGCTTGTAACTTTGACTTCAGAGGGCGTGACCCTAGGGGATGCGTCGCTCATACGCCGGGTCAATCAGATGTCTATCTTCAAGAGGGCAACGATTGTGGAGCAGGACGAGTTGTCGGTCAGCTCATCTGCTCTAATATACAAGGTATGGAGCTCGATGAGAGCAACTGCCCTATCAACAAGACCGAAGCCTTTTATCCCAATAGGAGTCGAGGCTGCCCTAGCACCGATTGAGGGCGATAATTTGATCGCCTCTCCACTCCTTAGGCTATTCTCTAAAGACTACTAAATGCGAAGATGCTTAAGTGATTATATGTGTGATCTTCAGTGATGTACACCGAAGGAAAGTGATCATGATTAGGCGCGTCAGGCCAGCCTTGAGGCTCAAGGCAGAGCGCGGGATACTTATGATCGGGTGCCTCATCGCTGACTGAGGGGTCTCCTATGCTCGAGGGCGTGTACACCTGCAGCCCAGACTGATTAGAGAGTACAGTCAAGGAGACTTGGGAGAGCGGACTATAGAGGGTAGCGAGCTTAGTCAGCTCTCTCGCTGAACTCGGCGAGCTGAAACAAAAGTTATGATCAAAAGAGAGCGCTCCCCGCTCGGCGAGGCTTGATAATGAAGTCGGCGTCCGTAGGTCAAATCGAGTCCCCTCAACAGAGGCGACCTCTCCAGTCGGTAAATGCATATCATTAACCGGTAAATAGTGATCTCCATAAACGGTGAGGATGTGATCTAGAATAGAGCCGCTATCATCGAGGCAGAGATAGGGGTGAGGAGCGAGGTTACAGAGCGTCGATCGGTCACTGGTCATGGTGAGGTTGACCGTCAACTCAGATGATGCAGAGATCTCATATCGACATCGATAAACTCTATATCCTGGTAAGCCGAGTTCTCCATCTCTGAGTAGCAATTCAAAGACCACTCCTCGCTCAGATATAGAGATCATTGACCATAATCGACGACCTAATCCTCTTGAGCCACCATGAAGAGTATTCGGGCCATCATTAGCCTCTAATGAATAACGGCTCCCATCAATGTCTACACTCGCCCCCCCAACCCGATTAGCGATAGGGCCGGCGATAGAGCCAAAGTGACCCGTAGAGAGCGGATAATGATCATGGGGGATTCGCCTAAGTAGTTCTTGTCCCCTAAATCGAAGAGAAGCGAGGCTCGCTCCCCAAGGGTGTAACTCAAGCTCAAGGTTACCATGGCTCAATCTCACTGGAGAGGTCTGATCTACTTGTCTGTGCTCGGTCATGACATACTCGATGGTTTTGTTTTGATTAGAGAGTCTTAGAGGCTAGTAGAGAGTCTAAGTTTCGAGGGCGCTCCCCTCTCTTAGTCGCCGAGCTCACGTCCTTCTACGCTAAAAGGCTCACTCCATTCGAATTCCAAGAGACGCGCTTCTCCGCTCTCAGAGATCCCTAAGTATCTCTGAGGAGGAGGGGCTAGGGTAGACCCTGGACGCTGTAGGTGGTCAGCGAGCGGATTACCAAGCCATTGTTCGGCGGGGGTATTCATCAAGTCAAGGGGGATTGCAGGTGCCGGCATGTCTGCCCACCATAAGCGCTCAGGAGCGGTAAACAATGCTAATCGCTCGGTAGGGAGCGTGGTCAAATCGTCACCAATACTGTAAGCAGCGCTCGCTAAAGCGGCGACCGCTGCTCCCGCTTCTGCCTCTGATATCAAGTAAGGGCGCCGAGTCTGCACTTGATCACCATCAGGCCAAATCAGTGGATAAAGATAAGCCCTCGCCGCAGTACTCCTCGCCGCCGACGCGATGAAGGCCGGATAAAGGTCTCCAAAGGTAGTGTCAGCCCCGATCCTTAAAGAATCGGCATATCCTAAGATCGACCGAACAGGGGCGCCACACGCGTTGATGATCACCTCCGCCCCCACGGCCTCTCTGATCATCGCCATCCCTCTCCTCAAGCTCTCAGTCCCCGATAGAGGAAGCGTCCGACGCCCGGGGATAGCGGCTGCATAGAGGAAGTCGAGCTTAAAATAAGTGAAGCCCTGAGCAGCGCGAACGGCGAGTTCGGTGAGGACATGAGTCATCGCCTCGGGGTGGGTGGTATCGAGGATATAATATGTCCGCGGATTACCGATGATCTTGTGCTCTAACGGTTCCTCGTTCCCGACTTCTTCTCCGGTTGTAACCATTGGTTTAATAAGCGCTTCATCTCCCTCCGGACCTCTCTCACTCAAAGGATAAACAAACCACTCATCGGGGTAGTCAAGTCGCTCGGCGACCTCTATGTCTACAAGAAAGGGAGCAAACCATAGACCTAATGATAAGTCGAGTGTTTGAGCGCGATCGATAAGGGGCTCAAATCCATCAGGGAATTGCTCGTTAGTAACCCAATCTCCCCACCCTCGTTGCCAGCCGTCATCTAGCTCTACGAGCGTAAACCCTAGCGGTCGGAGATGCTCATCGACGAGGTCGAGGTGCTCCATAATATAAGGCGCATCGATCTCCTCAAAACGCTCATTCCAACTATACCAGCCGCGGAGCGGGCGCTGAGGTTGATCGCTGGTCTGCTCAGAACGAACTCCCTCCGCGCTCAAGCGTTGTAAACGCTCACTGAGCAAATGTTGATAAGCTCTGAGGGCTAGCCACATCGTCGGCGCAGTGATCAGAGTGAGCTCATGTCGGGTTGAATCAGCGCTCGATGATGAGCCATCACCTCGCAGAGGAATATCCTCAAAGCCCAATCGAGCGGTGATGGTGAGGCTTTGGTCGTCATCACCGCGCTGTTCTGCCCCAAAGGCAGAGAGGGTGTAAGTAGGATCGAGGTGAGCTAACAACCACACTCCTCTCTCAGCCCCCTCTCCTCTTTGACCTGCGATCAGTCCAAAAGAGACCCCATGCTCTCCATGAAGAGGGTCTCCGGTAAGCGCTTCTCTTACGAATAAATGGCCCTCTTCATCGCGCTGAAACTGCTCGGGGGGAGAGATCGCACCCGAGAAGCTCCATGATTGATAACCCGCTTGGAAGATTCGATCACCTCGAAATCCCCGAAAGTCGATCTCCACCGAGGAGACTGACGAAGGAGTTGTCAAGACCAGAGAGGTCGCTGTAACCTCCGCTTCACCGCTAGGAAGTCGCTCGGGTAAGAGCTCGCCTATTAAAGCCAAAAGACTCTCTTCAAGATCGGTGTCAAAGAGCGTAGAGATCGAGAATCGTGTCGGCTCTTCCCAAGTCATATCTTCGTTTAAATTGAGAGGTCGCCAAACCCTATCAAGAGCCCTCATCTGCATCGAGAGTTCTAGGCAAGTGGGTAAAGTGAAGAGCCCCTCGCATGACTCTTGACGCTGATCATCAAGTCCCCCATCGCTCTCTCCCCCATCGCTCTCTCCCCCATCAATGAGCCCGAGATCGTCTGCGACCTCCTGATCTGTGTTCAGACCTCGGTCGGTCATCAATGTTGCCATATCGAGAAGACCTGGTGAGGTCTCGTCACAGCCCAAGGTAAGTAGAATAATGAAGAAAGAATATGAGGAGATGACGATCAAGCGTAGTCGTGACCGGTGTCTAGTCATGGATATACTCAGCGTTTCATAGGTGTGGATAGATCTGTTGCTTAGGGAATAATAGAGCAACTTAGGCTTGAAAATGTTAGTTTCCACTGTTCAGTTTAACATCAGAAGGAAAGATCTGTCATGAAGATCACTATACGTTTCATATTAGGACTCGCGGTCTCATTATTGGCTATGCTAAGCGGCTGTGATGATGATCTAGATAGACGCTTTGATGCCGGCGCGATAAGAGATATGAATCCCTTCTCTGACGCAGAACAGGCCGGTGTAGAAGCGGGCATAGAAGCAGGAGAAGAGAACGACGACCTCGGCATCGCGGGTGATGAAGTGATTGACCGTGGTCTGGCAGGAGGAGAAGCAGGAGAGATGATGGATTGCTCCGAAGAGGTCCTCTGCGATGAAGATGGTAGACTTAGGCGCTGTGAGCAAGGTGAGTGGGTGGTAGAGAGCTGTCCCGTCGGCACATCCTGCGATCCAGAGAGCGCTCGCTGTATCACTGATGGGTGCACAGAGGGGGTGAGAGTCTGTGATGGAGAGAATACTTTTGTGGAGTGCGTTGATGGTGAATATGGTGATCCACAAGAGTGCGCTGCCAACGATCAGTGTATCGCCGGTCGCTGTCTCAGCGCTTGTGATCGCGCCGCCGCCAATGCCGATTACCAAGGCTGCGAATTTTGGGCGGTTGACATGGACAACATCCTCGATGGTGAGGGTGGAGGTCCAGGAGCAGCGTCGAGCGCTGTTGTGCTTAGTAATGTGAGCCAGCAAGAGAGCCTGATCTTGATCCAAGACCGTGAGGGGGTCATCGTACATCAGAGAGTCCTCGGAGCGGGAGAGACCCAAAGTTTCAGCTTACCGAGAGCTGACCTCATCGGCTCTCAGCTAGGTGGAGTCGCCTGGCATATCTCCACAGATCAACCGGTGCTCGCTTATCTATTTACCCCTCTTCAAAGAACGCAGACATCTAGTGTAGACGCGACCTTACTCATCCCCGTTCACGCTCTCGATGATCGATATCGAGTTCTCACTTGGCCAGGACAAGGCTATAACCAACGAGGCACAATGACGATTGTCGCCGTTGATGAAGAGCCGACATCAGTGACCGTAGTTCTCTCCGAAGAGGCTGCGCCCGGTGTGGACTTTAGAGAGATGATGACCACGACCGCTCAGCGGACCCTCAGCCCCTCGGTGGGGACACCGTGGACGGAGGTGTTGGAGCGTGGTGAGGTGTGGCAGCTCCAATCAGGACCGCTCTCAGACCTCTCGGGGACCGAGGTGATCGCTGATCGAGACATTGTCCTCTTCGCAGGTACGAGGTGCAGTAACATCCCTGCGGGGATCCCTCGCTGTGATCATCTTGAGCATCAGATGCTACCTCTCCGTAATCAAGGTCGTAGCTATATCGCTCCTGGAGGTTTACCACGAGCCTCCGAGGAGACTTGGTATCGAGTTGTCGCCACCCTAGATGGAACTGAGGTGACCTCTATCCCCGCTCTCCCCGATGTCCCAGTGACTCTCGGCGCAGGAGAGGTCTTTACCTTCTCTTCAGCAGAGCCGCTCAATATCCAAGCGAGCGCGCCAGTGATGGTGGGAATGTTCCTCGCCAGCGCCGACGCTGGCGCTGATGGTGTCGGTGACCCCTCTTTTGTTCTATTACCCCCTGTGGAGCAATTTCAATCTCGCTACGCCTTTCTCACTCCGGATGATTTTGAGCGCGATGGTCTGACCTTGATCTCAAGCGGAGAGACTGCGGTGACCCTTGATGGAGAGCCATTAGCGGTAGAGTGGCAGGTCTTGACTGACTCAACTTGGCGGGTCGCCCATGTCGAGATCGCCGATGGGCCTCATGAAATCACCGCAGGTCGAGCCTTTGGGATGATCATCACCGGCTATGATGAAGAGGTCTCTTATGCCTTCACTGGAGGGCTAAATCTCGAAAAGATTCGTGAATCAGAGCCCCCTCCCTTTGAGGGGGTTTGTGGCGGTGGCGCTTCGATTAATACTCCCTGCCAAACCGGGCTGATGGGCGCTTGTAGCGCTGGCCGATTGAGCTGCGCACCAGGAGGAGAGCCCTCCTGTCTCCCGATCTCCGAATCAACCACCGAGCGCTGTAATCGCTTAGACGATGACTGTGATGGACTCATTGATGAGTCACAGTGCGCTAATTTCATTCTCGAGCGAGCAGCTCCCGAGAGTGATCGTTTGATCATCGTAGAGGGTGAAGAGATGGGCTTCCGTGTCGAGGCTCAAGGCGAGGCGATCGGTCTTGATATCGAATGGTCAGTCGATGGAGAAAACTTTATAGGCGAGACCGGTCTAGAGCTACGCTGGACACCTCTTGGCTTTGAAGAAGGGCCACGAGTAGTCACAGCTAAGATCAATAGAGATGATCGAGTCGCTGAGATCTCCTGGTTAGTCTTGGTGAATGACGCCTCCTCCAATACCCCCGTCATCTGGGGCAAGGTCACTCTCCCCCAAGGAGAGACAGTCTCGGGGGTTACGGTCGAGCTTGATAGGGGACCTAGCGAGGGTGAGCTAGAGGTTGATCCGCGCGGTTACTATGCCATCGCCGCTGAGTCTGGAGTCTATCATTTAAAGCTCGATACGATCTTCAACCCTGCACCCAGCGGGTATCCACGAGGAATAATAACTCTCGCCGAAGACATCGTCCTCGATCAGCTCAATGTGCGAAGAGATATCGAGCTCCCTCTCGCTCAAATAAGCGGACAAGTCTCTCTGGTTGACGGCACATTATTACCGGATACGATTCTCGATTTTGACGGGAGTTGCTTTGCCTGTAGTCAGCGAGTAGGGGTCGACGCTATGGGACGATATGATACCCTGTTGTTTTACGCGACATGGGAGGTTAACGCCACTCCACCAGAGAGCACAGGCCTCCCGACGCGAACCGTGAGTGATGAGGAGGTGAGAGGCGACCGTCCTTGGGACATCATCTTCCCGAATGTCTATACCATCAATGCACTCATCGTCGATCAATATGATGCACCGACCTCTGGGGTGACCATCATCTTTGAAGGGGCAGAGGCTCAAGTCGAACAGAGCACGGATACAGAGGGGCGACTGAGCGTAAATCTCCCCGAAGGTGAATACTTAGTTAAGCTCGATACCCTGTTCTCACCCCGCCCCCCTCAAATCGGTAAAGGGATAGTCCCGCTGATCGAGACGCTACAGGTCTCTACGAATATTGAGAACTTACGGATCCCGCTCCCTAACGCTTGGGTCTCAGGGGTCGTCACCGGTCAAGGATCTGGCTCACCACAAGAGGGAGTTAACCTCAATTTTGATGGCTCTTGTTTCGCTTGCTCAGGTGAGGCAGAGACCGATGTCAATGGCGTGTATGGCGTTCCCTTGCTACATGGTGATTATACCATTGAGCTGACCCCTGACCCTAACAGTGACTATGTCAACCAATCGAGTGATCCGATCGCAGCGTATACGGACCTCACCCATGATATTGTGCTAGAAGGTCCAGCGCTAGTGATCGATGGCACGCTCCTCGACCCCCGTGGTCAAGCGGTCGCTGGGATAGGGATCAGGAGCGAGGGTCGAACCGAGAGTCAGGTCACCACCGATGACAATGGCTTGTTCCAGCTGCGCCTCCTCCCTGGAGAATATGAGCTTAAGATCGACAGTATCTTTGGAGACCGGCCCATCGGTGCCCCTAGAGGGATCGTTGAGTTTTGGAGCGGTCAGCTCTCAGCGAGCGTCACCCAGAGCTATGTCGCCCCCTTCTCTTATATCTCCGGTCGAGTGCAAGAGTCGGCGGGTGATGTCGTCCCTAGCGCTGCCTTGAGCTTCGATGGGAGTTGCTTCGCCTGCTCGCAGACAGCGGTCTCCATAGAAGATGGAAGCTATGAGGCGACGCTCTTCCAAGGGATATATCGCATAGAGGTTACCCCACCCGCTCCCCTTCCCTTACAAACCATCGAAGATATTGACTGTAGCTCAGGAGAGATCATCTTAGATATCAATTACTGAGTGTCTTATGAGGGCAACGATCAGTTGAGAGCTCGAAGGGTGAGATGCCGGCTCTGCGGAGAGAGCCACTCATAACTTTGGGGTAAACGACGCTCTATCTCTAGGCTAAGAGCGGTGATGAGCTCTTGATAAACGAAGGGTAACTCAACAATAAGACTCCAGCCCTCCTGAGGGTGGCGATAATGTCTTATACTTCGCCCTTCCATCATAACTTTAGCTCTCTCTGATTCTGTAATCATTGGGTCTCTAGTGGCGAGGAGTGAGCTTACCTCCAACTGCAATGGAGGAGAGATGTCTCTCCATCGCTCCTCTGTCCGTATGTTCTTGAAGGAGAAGGATCGACTCTGCTCAATCCTCTCAAGGCTTTGCTGTGTATAATGAACAATAGATACTGATGAAACTCGCACAGGGAGTGCGCTCTCTAGCCGCTCATTGAACCCCTCACAGACCTCGAGGAGACGATCAACGTCAGCGCTGCTCAAGCGACGCTGAGGTTGGAGAGCGGCGAGGGTCAGCTTAGGCCACAGACTCCCCGATGACTCAGGGATGAATACTCCCTCAAGCGCTAATAGCTCCCGCTTTAATGTAGAGAGAGGAGGGGGGAGAGCGCGAAACATCAAGGTGATCACCCCATGCCAAGCGACAAAGAAGCGATGAGGAGAGAGTTCACTAGGAGAGAGCCTCTCGCAGGTAACCCTTAGCGTTCGCTCTAGCTCCGCTAGCGCCTGATCTGTTTTTAAATGACTCAATAGAACAGCTCATATCTCCGAAGAAGGTTGAGGGCTTATCAGACTCTATATATAAACAGAATCATTTCACTCGGTGTCAACATCACTTTAGTATTAAAATGACATCTTTAAGTGTCATTGACTTAATAAGAGATGATACCTTTAAGTGTCATTGACTTAATAAGAGACTAAGAGACTAAGAGACTAAGAGACTACGAGACTAAGAGACTACGAGACTAAGAGACTACGAGGCAAAGAGACTATGAACAAAAGACTATGTATGATCATGGCCGGAGGTAAAGGATCCCGACTTGGCCCTCTCACCTGTCACCGCGCCAAACCATCTGCTCCTTTTGGGGGACGATATCGCATTATTGACTTTGTCTTGAGTAACCTCGTCAACAGCGGCTTTCAACAGATTTATGTGCTCACTCAATATATGGCGAGTAGCCTCATTCAGCATCTCAATCGTCATTGGCACTTTAATGGACCTTCTCAGTTTATTGAAGTCGTTCCCGCCCAGATGAGGACCGGTAATCATTGGTATTTAGGGACCGGTGATGCGGTCTATCAAAATATCAACTTAATTCGGGACGCACGAGTTGATCACATCGCCATCTTTGGTGGAGATCACGTCTATAAATTCGCGATCGACCAAATGGAATCAGCTCACCTCAAGAACGATGCTTATCTCACCATCGCCGCCTTCCCGATCCCCGTTTCAGAGGCTCACCACTTTGGAATTATGCGCGTTGATGAGAGCGGTCGAGTGATCGCCTTTCAAGAGAAGCCCAAGGAGAACCCCGCTACCATCCCCGGTAAGCCGGGATGGTGTCTCGCCAGTATGGGCAACTACTTCTTCCGCTCCGACGTTTTGATCGACGCTCTCATAGAAGACGCTAGTGATTCTCAATCTAGCCATGACTTCGGCAAGGATATTATCCCCAAACTCCTCAGCGCCGGTCATCCGATCTATGCCTATGACTTTGGGCAAAATATGATCCCTGGCGAACCAGAGAGCGCGCCAGCTTATTGGCGTGATGTGGGGACGCTCGACAGCTACTTTGAAGCAAATATGGATGTCCGCTCTCTCTTACCAGCGCTTAACCTTTATAATAGAGCATGGAGGGTGAGAACCGCTCAACGTGACTATCCTCCCGCTCGTTTTATTCGTAATGAGGGAGGGTATACCGGTCAAGTAGAGGACAGCTTGGTCTGCGAAGGATCGATCGTTGTCGGCGGAGATCTTCGTCATAGCCTCATCGGATATGACTGCTTCGTTTTAGGTCGCGCAGAGCTTGATCAAGTCGTGACGATGAGCGGCTGTAATATCGGAGCAGGCGCTCAATTATCGAGGGTGCTTATGGACAAGAACTGCAGCGTTGAGGCCGGTGCTCAAATCGGTTTAAACAGCCAAGTAGATAAGACCCGATTCCCCTTTGTTACCGAGGCAGGCGTGATCATATTGCCCAAGGGGACTCATGTCCCTAAAGAGGGCCCCATAGAGTTCGCGGAAGATATCGGGCGTCTGCTAGAGACTGACGATGCTACTCGGGAGGCGATGTTGGCCTTAGAAGGCAATTATCGAATCGCTCAAGGGCGTATGCGACATAGCTTTACGAGCGCCGGTCCTCGCTATGAACATTACCGAGAACGAGGGAGAGATGATTTCCGTCCGAGCCAGCCCGTGGTGGAGGATGTTCTCAAGTGAAGAGACGCTATATCTCTCTGAGCGCAGAACAGGCTCCATGGTCGAGGAGCGGTGGACTCGCCGAGGTCGCGGGGAGTTTACCCGAGGCGCTCGCGCTCCATTGGCGTGAGCATAGAGACCATAATTCAGGCGAAGAGGTCACGACCGAATGTATCTCTGTCTCTCCGCTGTATCCCTGCGTGTGGCGAGAGGTCGCTCGTCGAGGAGCGAGGCTCCTCCCCGGACAAACACTCTCTCTCGAACCGGTCAGCGATAGCTCTGCTCAGCTGTGGACACTTGATGGGGCTGAAGGAGGAGAGCATAGCGAAGTTACTCATGTGTTTGTAGATCTCCCTTGGGCCTTTGATCGCCCACAGCTCTATGGTCCACCAGGGCAGTCTTATCCAGATAACCCCGCTCGCTTCGCGTCCTTTTGCTTAGCGGTCTTGCGGTGGATTGATCTTATCGGAGAGGATACCACAGGAGAAGAGACAATCGTTCATTGTCATGATTGGCAGTCTGCCTTTCTACCGATTTTTCACCAAAGAGGCTGGGGCAACTCACAGATCAAGACCCTCTTCACCATCCATAATCTCCAACATCAAGGGCGCTGTGAAGCACATTGGGTCACCAAACTAGGTCTAAGTTGGTCTGACTTCCATATGAATTACCTTGAGCATTGGGGGCAGATGAACCCTCTGAAAGCAGCGCTCTTGAGTGTTGATGAGGTGACGACGGTCAGCCCCTCTTATGCAGAAGAGGTCACCACTTCAGCGTTCTCTTGTGGACTCGACGCCTTCCTCAGAGCGAACGACATTCAGATCACAGGAATCCTCAATGGACTTGATGTAGAGGCTTGGTCTCCTCACTCCTCCGCTCATCTCAGCGCTCATCTGCCCCCCTCTCCAAGCGACCAAGAGCTCGTCGCCTGGAAGCGGGCCCTTAAGACCGAGGTCGCTCCACGCTTATACCCAATACCTCAGGAGGGTGAGAATGAGAGTAAAAATGAGAATGAGAGTGAGAGCAAAGTGCTAGGAGCCCCCCTCGCGGTTCTCATCTCTCGCCTCGACCAACAGAAGGGGATCGATCTATTAATCAACTCTGCAGTGACTTGGCTCGATCAAGGCGGGAAGCTCTTTATTTTGGGCTCGGGAGATCCAAAACTTGAGGTAGCTGTATTGATGCTCGCCACCCGCTACCCTCATCGATGTGAGGTGAAGATCGGATTTCATCTCGGGCTCGCCCATCAACTTTTCGCGGCGGCTGATCTCTGCTTGATCCCAAGTAAGTTTGAGCCCTGTGGCTTAACTCAGATGCAGTCCATGCGTTATGGAGCGCTGCCCCTCGCCACTCCAGTCGGAGGCTTAAGAGACACGATATCTACTCTCAATCGAGAGGGACTGCTCCATGACGAGACTCGAGGAAACGGCTTCCTCAGCTCAGAGGTCTCGGCGAGCGCTCTCTCACAGACCCTAGAATCGGCGTATACACTGTGGAGCGATCAAGCGGGATGGGCAGCGGCCCGACGACGAGCCTTGAATACCTCTTGGTCGTGGCAAGAGAGCGCGAAGTCATGGTCAGATCTCATCTCTCGTCTCAGCTCAAAAGAGAAGAGAGTAGAGAGGCTCAAGTGAGACTCAAGAGCGGCTGTCCCGCGAGTGGCGTGGGGGAGAGACCGAGGCGCTTTAACACTGTCGATGCTGCATAATAGCCACACATACCATGAACCCCTCCACCCGGCGGTGAGGAGGCCGAGCAGATAAAGAGCTTCGGATTAGGGGTCGTATAAGGGTTAAGTCTAGCGACTGGACGGGTAAAAAGCTGACCTAAAGTCGCCGCTCCACCGGTGATCGCTCCCCCTACATAGTTAAGGTTGTGACCGGCGAAGTCCTGAGTATTCATTCGATGCCGAGCGAGGATCACCTCTCTAAAACCCGGCGCGAAGCGTTCAATTTGTTGTTCGATGATGTCGGTGAGGTCTTCTGTAGACCCCGAGGGGACATGACAATAGGCATATCCAGTGTGCTGTCCATCGGGAGCTCTACTGTCGTCCATCTCGCTCTGTTGGCAGAGTAAAACAAAGGGACGCTCAGGGTGTTCTCCCCTCCACACTGCCCGCTCAGCGGCAGCGATCTCCTCTAAACGTCCCCCGAGATGAACCGTCGAAGCGCCGGTCACCTTTGGGTCTCGCCAAGGGATCGACTCAGAGAGCGCCCAATCGACCTTAAAAACACCTGGTCCATATAGATATTTAGCGAGCCGTCGATGATACGCTCTCGGGAGAGCCTCTCCCGCGATCTCACTCAGCTGGTTCGGGCTCGTATCAAAGAGAACAAACCGGCTAGAAGGCAAGTCAGCGAGAGACCTCACTGTTGTGTTGAGACGAATCTCTCCCCCTAGGCTCTGAAGATATGAAGCCAAGGCGATAGCCAGAGACTCACTCCCTCCTCGTGGGGTCGGCCAATCACTGAGGTGAGCGGTGAGTGAGAAAATCAGACCGAGGGCCGCTGTTGAGCTCCACTCTAGCGGCAGAATCGAGTGAGCAGCACAACCAGAGAAGACCGCCCGAGCGGCCTCACTCTTAAACTTGGAGCGGGCAAACCCCGCCGCTGAGCGTAAGCCACTTAGACCAAACCGCGACATCAATAGGGGATGCTTAGGGATGCCTAGTGGCGCCAAGAGATCGCGGAGCAGGCTATGCCCTTTAGGGAGAAAAGGCTGAATTAACGATCGATAGGCATGCTCGTCGACACCAAGACGCTGAGCGGTCTCGTCGAGATCTTTTGTGAGCAATACCGCAGGACCATCATCGAGTGGGTGAGCAACCGATGCCTCTGGATAACACCAGTGAAGTCCATGTTCTTCGAGGGGGAGAGTTCGCCAATGTGGTGAGAGCACACCCATTGGGTGAATCGCTGAGCATCGATCATGTTTAAATCCCGGGAGGGTAAGCTCCGCGGTCCTCATCCCTCCTCCTACGCTCTCCTTCGATTCAAGTACGCATACTGATACTCCCTGCTCAGCGAGCGTAATGGCAGCGCTCAGCCCGTTAGGGCCCGAGCCGATGACTACCACATCAAAACCCTGATCAGACATAAACCCCTCCACAGAGCGCGCTCAGATATTAAACGTGTTATTAAACATGTAGGTGTCTCTTTAGATGATTACATCAACGACTTATTAATGATCTAACATTAATCTAAGTGGTTACTTATTATTTGTCTGAAATACTTACTGTCTGAAATACTTACTGTCTGAAATACTTGCTATCTGAAATACTTACTATCTGAAATACTTACTATCTGAGAGATCACTCTGAGGCGCCTCTCTATAAAGAAGTCAGCAAAGAAGTCAGCTGATAGAAGTTTAATACTCAATGAGTCGTGCAGTATACTTAAGCAAGCGTTATGTAATTATTGACTATTTATTGGTACATAGCTCACAGTAACATCTCTAGATTAAGCATTTTGATGATCTATTATGAGTCTATTGAAGGGGTTTTAATGCGAAAAATGATGTGGTCTCTTGTTGTGATTCTTTCCTCACTGTTGTCGGCTCATGTACAAGCCAAGACCCCGGTGACGATCCCTATAGAGATTGGGGTCGGACCTTCAACACAGACTTTCTTCGGGACTCTCGCCGAGCAACAATCAAGACATTATGGACTGAAATTAGATCTAGCCGCTGTGATTGACAAGGCGATCATCAAGAAGTTCAAGAAGAAGATCCCTAAAAAGTATCGGAAGCTCTCCAAGAAGATCGGTGAGGTTCGCTTTAGACCTTGGCCCCTCCCACTTATCCCTACTACCATTATGATCTCCCCTAGCGACACGAACCCCAATTATGGAGCGATCTGGGACACTTTTGGTGTGGGGACGAGTCTAGGCCCGATCAGCCTCAATATTAATCTCCCTCTGGTCTATTCGTATATTGGCTATATGGAGGGTACTCAGAACCGGTCAATGCACCTCTTAAGACCTTCTCTGAGCGCCGGTGCTGCGCTTAATCTACAGTTCACGAAACAGCTAGGTCTCACTGTAGGTTGGCGATCATATTTTATGCCCCCTCAGCCGATTGGCGGGTCAATCTCCGAGTTTAGTTCAGAGACCGACAACAGCGTATGGCATATGGGTCAAGGGTATCTCACGCTCAACTTTAGGATTTTCAAGGATATGAAGATCTGAGTAACGCACCCGTTACTGAGCCTGATTATGGAGTCTGGTCACTGAGCCTAGTGACTGAGTGAATCTATCGAGTCATAGCGCTCCCTGGTCGACTCTAATGAGCTCGATGATCCTCCGAGACGACTGCTCTAAATATATCTCTTGAACCGATTTGCTGACCTCTTGGAGTCATGGGTTTACCTCTTTACCCTCATCATGTACTATTCGGCGAGCTTATGCATTAACGCCATTTTAGGCCATTATTCGTTGGGTTTTAACTCGGTTCTATCATCGCTTATGCCCTACCCTATCATCACACTCTTTCGCTCACGTTATGGGCTATCTCGTCTATGGGAATTTCAATCTGTTGCCAGGCGCGAATACCCTCATGTGGATATTGACTGGCAATGGGAAGAGACATGCTATCATTATAACGGTGGAGACTATGGTCCTTCAGTCGTACAGCGATTGTCGGCTGACCTAACCGATACAGATTGGGTTAACATCGGAGCGCAATGTATTAGCTGTAAAGCTGTTTTCCAAGTAGTAGGCGAGGGTAAAACGCTTATGGATTGTGTGACGGATGTAGGTCGATTAACGGATCATGAGATCCTCACACTTGTCCCTGATACATGGTCGATCAAGATTAAACATTTGGGAACAACCAAGCGACTATCGCCTAGTGATCGACGAATCCAAGTTGAACACTTCAGTGAAGTATTAGGAGTATTGACGCAACGTCGAGTAGACTTAGAAGCCCCCGATACAGAGCTATGGTTACTCAAAGACTGTCGACGTTTGGAGGAAGATCACTCTAACTCACCTCAACAAGACACACATTACCATTGGTTATTGAAGCGGATAAAGCCGAAGACTCAGAGAAGTGCCCATGAGCTCGCGCTACGAAGTGATGTCAAAAAACGAGCCTTTATTGGTACCACCACCATGCCATCAGACAGAGCCTTATTGCTCGCAAACTTGACTCAGGTCACCAAGGGTAATGTTGTGTTGGATCCTTTTTGTGGCTCGGCGGGCTTGCTATTGGCCTCCTCACTGCTAGGACTCAAAACAGTGGGCGGTGATCTAGATGTAAAAACGCTCTCGCACAAAGATCACCCCTTGCCTTGTCCGCCCTCTTCTGGAAGACCATTGCGGGGTGTGGAGAGAGTCTCCTATAGTGATTCTTTTATCGAGTTAGGCTTGCCCGCACCAACATTAGTGGTGGGGGCTGATATCCAAGCCCCTGATGTGATGGAACGCTATTTGGCGGCCAATTACGGTCAACAGTACGATGCGATTGTGACCGACCCTCCCTATGGGATCAGAGAGTCCCAGTCGAATATGGATGCCTTTGACCTATTGAAGAGAATATGTGAAGTCGCAGAGGGTGTCTTAAAAGACGAAGGACATATCGTTTTATTACAGGTGGTCGAAGGTACACTAAAGCGAGTAAGGTTAATCCAAAAAGAGCTATTACTGAATCTCGAGAAGACCCTAGCTTTCCATCATGTGACGATACATACCCTCTCATTAGAGAGGTTTAATGCCCGATATCTTCGGGCAGTTATCGTTTTAGTGAAGAGAGCGAAGGATCACCATTTATCTTCCTAGATCTAAAAAAAGTGATGAGTCTGAAGAGGTCTGAACTCGTAGATAAGAGTATGAATTTTCAATAGCGAGGAGTGAATACCATCTAACAAAGGGCTGACGAGTTACTTCTCTCTTCTCTGTTAATGGCAAACAAAAAACAAAGTAAATATGAGTATATTTGCTTGTATCCTTGTCAGCCTACTAACCTCATCAACCTGACTAGGTTAATGCATCTCATCAATCGCTCCAAGATCGCTCTCAAGAGTCTTTTCAATCTGTGTGGCGAGTTCACCCCAGAGACGCTTTTTGGTCTCTCGGAAGGCGACAGGACTCATTTGAGTCATGGCTTGGGCTCTCTTTTGAACTATCTCCTCAAAGACTTCCGGAGAAGTGGTTTCATTGAGATAACCCACCTTTTGCGCTTCATCTGGTGAATACAGACGACCGAGCGCCGTGGCCTCATTGAGTCGTCTTGGGTCTAGCTTGTGACGAGTAATCTCAATCGCGAGGAGAGGCAGAGGCAAACCGATATGGACTTCATTTAAACCGAGTTTAAATGGACCTTCAACCCCAATGCTATAATCAGAGTAAGCGAGAAGTAATGCCCCCCCCGCCACTGCATGCCCTGTACACGCGCTGAGTAAAGGAATAGAACATCTCAGCATTTGAATGTATAACGCGCCTCCCGCTTTGAGGAGATCCACCGCCGCTGACATACTCTGCTGCATCACCTTGAGATCAAACCCTGCGCAAAACTTGCCCGGCATCCCCATAATAACAGCCACCCTCGCTTCTGACTCAGCGCGCTCGATCGCAGAGCGGAGAGCGGCGATCATGTCATAGCTGAGCGCATTCGCCTTGCCGTCATTCAGATGTATGGTAGCGACCTCGTCTTGAAGGCTATATTTGATAAGCGCATCACTCATTTCACTCTCCCAATGATCTTTCAGTAATTATTTATTGTCCTCACCCGATACCTGTATGGATCGAGCTCGGGAGCTATGGAGAGGGAGCATATACGATGCCTACTCAGAAAGCTACAGGTCATCCATGAGCGAGCGCTCTTGTCTCAGCATCGGATCGATGTCGATGACCGTCAAAGTCAAGTTGAGAATATGCTCACTCAATAACCTCGGTCCCGCTTGTATATATGTCAGATGAAGCGCTCTCTTCGACAAGCCCCTCATCAGTCAAGCCTTTAGAGACATTGGATTCTTCGCAAGCGCTCATATGAACGATTAGAATCGTGCGCCAAAGTAACGCATCGCTTGATTTCAACGTAAACTTGATCATTCCTCTGCGTTCTTTGTCAGGCTTTGTTCTGTGTAGATTGCTTATGTATTATCAAGTATAAAGGCCCAACATATCCTTGTTATCGATGGTGATGAAACGACTCTGTTTTCTCCATCTAAAGGTCGCTACTAAAGTATCGCTTATGAAGACCAGTGAACAAGCCAATCGCTTCTATCTTCTTGCCATCGTCTTGGTGACTTTTCAGTTTTTTGCTTATGTGACCTTCTCCCAATCCGATCTCCTTACGGATCCTGTCAATGGACCGGCTCGATCATCAGTTATTGTTACTGTACTATACTCCGAGCTACTCAGCGCTTTGGAGATCGGCTGCTCTATACTTATCTTCTTTTATTTACATGACTACACACTTTTAAAGAGACGTCAGCAGATTGGAGATAGTGCATCTTTAGATCGAGAAGGCATACAATATATTAATCAAAACTTTCAGCTCGAAACAGTCATTATTCATGAAGATGAGGACTGTCAGCCCCCAAAGAGATATCAACACTCTTCGTCGCAGTATACCGCTTCTTCATTCCACAATGAACGTCAGCAGTTTGAGCTGTATCAGCGTGATTTTGAAGAGATCTTAGAAGGGGTTCCCCGCCGAGGTGAGACCTTTTTAAAGGTAAGTACCTTAACCCATCTCCCATTACTTTCGCATCAGCACAACCGTGAACAAGTTGGACTCTTCGCTCAACAAGATATCCCTGAATGGAGCCTGTTTTATTGGATAGGCGATATCCATATTATCCACAATTCAGAGCGACATCTCTTGTCCTCTGCGGTCAAGATGAATCGACGTACTTTAGCCACCTTCGACGAGATTAGTTTTTTTCAGGGTGGTGATCTACAGCAACGTTCGGGATTTGGTGTATTGGCGAACTTTTTCTGGTGTCATACCCATAGTACACCTAGCGACCTAAGCCCTTACTGGATCTTGCCCTTTCACTTTTTAGGAGAGGCGAACTGTGTGTACGTCACCACCAAGAGAGAGGGGTATTTGTGTTCGGCTTTATTAGCCTTTAAAGAGATTAAAGCCGATGAACAGATTCTCATGTTTACCGGCAGTGAAGAAGAAGTAAGAATGGTGGAGAGGCGCATCAAATTTTATAAGATGATTCCGACTTTAGCAGGCTGTAGCCTAGGGCTCACCTTAATCAAATCTATATTACTTTGGTTATAATAAATCTATAAGCCATCAAGCTCATTAAGACATTATTTTCAATACGCATAACTCATCTTATCAATACCAATAACTAACGATCATGTCCTCGTTGACAACGATTATATGCAAACATTTGGTGCCAGATAAACAATCTATCACATTGATAATCAGATCAATCTGACGATCGATCGCTAAAGTGCATTATGGCTGACTACAGATCAATCATCATCCGCGCAGACTCAGCAGCTTCCCTCGCCCATGGCTCATCTACACGCTCAAGAAGATCTAACGCCGCTCGGGATACTGCCGGATATTCGCTCCACACTGCAGCTACAAGATGTCTCGCTTCATGCGGATTAATCTCCTCACCTTTGAGCCATCGCACGGCTTGGGGGGAAATATGAATGACATGGTCAAGGCTTGGGTCTTCCTTGGGAGGATTTAAATCAAAGATCACGAGTTCACCTGTCTCATCCGTGAGTTCACAGCGACGCTTTGAGCGACGGAGGAGGGTTTTACCTAGAAGACTCAGCGCTTGCTGATATTCTTTTTGTTTTTGTAGCCCCTTCGCCATAATGAATATCCTCCCTCGTTTGGTTCTATAAACTATCGTGCGATTCATAATATTAGTGTGAGCAATATCTTAAGGGTCTTCGTCTTAAAGATCTAATTTTAAAGTTTAAGGGTCTCCTTAAGGTTTCTTGGCTCTAGAAGTTCTTCGATCGGGTCGACTGATTCATCGCGTAGCCAAGTGATATCGAGATCATCGTCTCGGGCGCAGATCTCATCACGAGTAGCTAAGATCTACTTTAAGTTAAGTACCGATCAAAGGCTTTATTGAACTCGTTAAGTCCATCTGAACGATTACTGGTTCGTCCTCTGAGTTTAACATGGATGACAGCCTAGTAAACTGCTGATGAATGTTTAAGTGGGCATTAACACGAGGTGCGAATGGAAGAGATGACTCTCTATGGATGATAAATCGCCGAATTCTTCTCGTTCTCTCTAACCTCAACTAATTTGACCCAAGCGCGACCAACCGTGCGTTGACTGACCATCTCATTGACAATGTCAAAAACATATTTTGCAGTGCCCTCCATGCCTACATTAGGCAGAACACGCAATTGGATGATCGAATCCTGCTCCATGTCTTTGAACAAGCTCATGTGGGGGTCGTCTTCGGAGACGAGGAAGGTGTGGTCAAACATGTGTTCAAGCCATGCTTTCACCTCCTTAAGACCGCCAAAGTCAACAACCCACCCCTCTCGTGAAAGCTCAGAGCACTGAAATTCGAAGTAGAATTCACGAGAATAGCCATGAATATATTTGCAATGAGAGTCTGCGCGCCACTGACGATGTGTGCAAGGAAAGCCTTTAAACCGCTTAGTAGAGGTGAAGAATGGTGCGCTCATAATCGCCTTCATAATGTATCGATATAGTGTCAGTCTAAGTAGCGTCTTCTACAGTGACATCCGTAAGAGACGAGCGCTAGTGAACTTAATAAAAAAGTCGATCTCATGCACAGAGAACAATTGAGATTCACAGGGAACACTTGAGATGGCGAGAGAGTTGATTAGAGATTAAAGCCTGCTGAGATAGACATGTAAGGCGCAGATAAGCCAGGAACGATCCCAAACTCTGGATTTAGGAAGAACTCGTTCTCAGCGCCCAACTTCTTGCTGAATACCACGCCAACACCAAGCTCGAGGATTGGAAGGACTTGATTTGTCGCTGGTGCAAGTCTCTCATCTTTTAGCGCCATCTCTTTAGACCTCTCATTAGGAGAACCAAAGGCGAACCCTGCTGAAGCCACTGTGTAGAAGGTCATCCGTGAGTTAGGGTTGATGAAAAATCTCCAGTCAAAGAGCGGTCCGAAAGCGTTATCCATCCGGATATATTTCTCATCCTCAGATGCGAGTGGATTCTCTGGCGGGTTAGGGATCCATGAGAAGCGTATGCCATAGGCGTGACGACGATTCTCGGTGAACACACCGAAACCTATGCTCGAGGTGTTCACCATCTCTGTACCGTTCTCAGGTACAACAAGCGAGTATCTTCCAAGAAAATACATTGGGTCACTTGAGACTTTAGTCTGTGTGGAGTCTTTGAGCTGAGTCGAGGGGATATTGAAGCCATTTTCACGGGCAAAACTTACATTAAAATGAGAACACATTACGACAATGATGATCAGAGATACGATGAGCTCTACTGATCTTGTTGATCCTGTTTTAGGTTGGTGATTGATCATGACTGGTACTCCTCTTGAAGGTGAGTCTTTGTTTGGATCGCTCGTCAGCGTTGTGCCTACGAGTTAAGAAGACCATCAACAAATAACTCATTGAGCCAACTCATGTTTTTCAGCCGTGTAAGAGAATGTTTCAACATGTTACATAGGATGATGTGTCTCGTTCACTTCATGAAAAAAATCGATAAACCGACCGACTCTTGATTAATATAACTATACTAAATCATGCACTTATGTTCTGTAGTATCCAATGGTGTTGCGGTTACAACTTGAAATATCTCTACATGTAAAATGTATTGATGTAGGGTAGAAAAAATTTAGAAAACGGATCAACCATGGACATATTACTTGTTGATGATGACCTAAGTCATGCTGAGCTGCTCAAGATTTATCTTCAAGCCCATGGGCACTCATTGGCGCACTGCGCAGATCCTCGACAGGCTTTACCTTATCTCGAGAGCCATCAAGTCGATGTGATCTTACTCGACGTCAATATGCCATATATGAGTGGGGTCGATCTCTGTGTACTTATTCGCGCTCAATATGACTTACCATTAATCATGCTTACTGAACGCGCAGAGCTCTCTGATCGTGTATTGGGTCTTGAGCTTGGCGCCGATGATTATCTCGCCAAACCTTTTGAACCTTTAGAACTCGTCTCTAGAATTAAAGCGGTCGTCAAGAGGTATCAAAGATCTAGCCGCACACATATCACGTCAGATAAAAGCGTAAATAAAGAGATGTCACCCGATCACTCTACGACTTCAGAGAGTGACAAACCCGCGCTTATTATCGTCGGTGAAGTCACACTTGATCTAAGACGAAGAGAGGTAAGGCTCAGAGAGAAACTGCTCCCGTTAAGCACCATCGAATGGGATACGCTCCATATCTTGATGCGTCAACCCGGGGTCGTTCTCTCAAGGGATGACATTATCTCTAAACTTCATGGTGCACATGTCGAGCTCGTTACTCGATCAGTGGATATCACTATCTCCCGACTGAGGACACATCTTGGAGATGACTCAAAAGATCCACACTTTATCAAAACGATTTGGGGGGCCGGTTATACTTTTCTTCCTCAAAATCGCTGAACTTGTGGCGAAGGTATACCATGAAAGCGCGGCGTGAACTGAACACAGAAGCCTGGTTTCAGCGCGAAGTTTTTGAAGGTGCGCTTCTTCTCATCCCATGTACAGCCCTTCTCTATCTTGGCTGTCAAATCATCATGGGCGCACCATGGAGTGAGTTGGTCTACACCATTCTAATAGGTCTTGGCTGTTTAGCGATCAGGGTCTTGAACCGCGTCGCAGGCAATCGCGTCGCTCATCTCTCGTTTATGCTTGTCACTCTAGGGTTATTCATACCAAGCTGGCTCGCTGCAGGTGGTTTACTCAGTCCAGTTCGCTTTGTCTCAGTTATCTTTTTTTCACTTCATATTGTCCTCTTCCCAACTTTCAGGCTCCTCTACATTATCTCAATCTGGATGTTCTTTACCCTCACATCCCTCTGTCTAGAATACCTTAATCCTGACTGGGTGAGCGGTCGACCTATAGAGACATCGATCTCATTTTATATGATCGTAGAGCACGCCGTGGTGCACTTTATCGTATTGATCACTTGTGGGCTGTTGATCAGACACACCGTAAACGCCTTCCTACGTGCTGAGTCTAGACTCAATCAAATCAATCAAACTCAGAGAGATCTCTTGCGGGTCACCTCCCATGACTTACGCGGACCGGTCAATAATCTACAGCTTGGCATAGAAGCGCTTGTGACAACCATAAAGCGCTCTAGTACAGATAGCTCTGCTCAGTCCGATCCAACACTTCAGCTGGTCGAGACACTAGCGCCTACTCTTAAACTGCAAGTTCAGCACATGGATTTCTTGATGAGAAACTTGAGCTATTTTCGCCTAAATCACAGTGAAAAGCTCACTCCTTTTCTCGAATCCCTGTCTATACTTGAGCTCATTAATCACATCATTGAGGCTTGGCGACTGCAGGCGAAGCGCGCTGAGATCACGATCTGTCTGATGGCAAACAGTGAAGAGGCATCATTCGTGACAGATCGAATGTTCTTTAAGCAAATTCTCGATAATCTTATCTCCAACGCGATCAAATATTCACCGTCAAGCTCAGAGATAACGATCACTGTGACAATGAGCTCTAATGATGTATTCATAGATGTCTTGGACCAAGGTCCTGGGATAGACCCTACTGACCAAACGCGTATTTTTCACTGTTTCGAACGCGTGGGAGACCCAAGCCGACCGAGAGAACATTCTATCGGGCTAGGTCTGTGGATTGTCTCCTTGCTCGCGCCGCTTATCAATGCTGAGGTCTCTTTGCGACAATCCACTCAAGAAGGTTCCATCTTTAGGCTCAGTTTATTTGAAGCCCGTGTCTAGAGAGACAATAACAAAGTATCAGTCTGAAGAGGCCTTGAAATCTGAAAAGTCTCAGAGGGGTGTCTCAAGAGGGGTGTCTCATTGATTGAAAAGTCTCAGAGGGGTGTCTCAATTCAGATCTTATTCGCCTAGCTGATAAGTGATATTTGGCACTTCATCGATTAAGACCCCTGTGGACATATCATAGTCGAGCAGGCGAACACGCCAACGAACTGTCTTTGTGCCATCTTGGTGGTGATCAATATAATGTCCACCTCTCCAGCCTAGCGGTTGATTAAAGGAAGTGAGCTCGGTTAAAGCACCGGTTGATGAGTCCTCGGGGAGGGTAAGCGCGACAGTGTAGTAGAGGTCCTCATGATCATACTGACCAGCCCAATAGGTCTTAGGCTCAGCGCCCGCCCCAACATACATATACAAATCACCTGTATAGTTCCATTCGCTGAGTTGCTCAGGGACAAACTGAACCCGATTCCATTGCTCAGGGGCATGAACGGTGATCAGTCCATCAGCTTCTGTAACATGAGCGGGTTGGGTAATTGGATCACTCGGAACATGAAAAGCAAGAGCGGGGTCACCAAAGAGCATCTCATTATCTAGCACATATCGCATCGCTGCGTTTGAGCCCTCATCAAGATAGTGAATGGTCGCATTATTAAACGCAGAGCGCATAGCTTGTCCCAGAGTCTCTCCTGAGAGGAGATGATTAAAGAAAGCGACCTCGGTGACAGTATTGCCCGCAATTGAGTTTCGCGGTGCGCCAATAAACGCGACTGCACCTCTCCCTAGCATATCGCCCGGTACAGTACGGGTCTCAAGGTTAACAAGGTCGATACCTGCGACGCTACACCCCCGTGAAAGCACAACTGCCGGAGCGTAAAAAGTGGGCGTATTGAGGTCAAATGCATGACCAAGCACAGTACAATGTGAGTGGTCTTTATGAAGAATTGCGCTCACCTCTAAGCTAGGACTTTGGTTAATGTCTTCTTGAGTGAGGTGCTCTGGTGGTTCAAATCCAACATTAGTCATGATTGAACGTAGCTCATCGAACCCCCATAAACCCGTTTCAATGAAGCGGTTCTCCCAGTGACCATCCATAAGGAGCTCATAGGTGGTGGTGCGCGCAGCCAAGAGGCTACCTCTAGTAAGGCTATCGGTGAAGATACGACCCACCGCAACCTCTCTAAAGGGGTCTTGATCCAACTCCCCATAAGGGATATCGGTCACTGGCCAATCACGCTCTGGTACAGAGAAGAGTGAGGGGCGCCTCTCAATGGGAATCACATCAAAACTGCCTACAAGTGCCAAGTACTCGGGGTGATGTCCAAGCTGAGCATACCTCGACTCTAAATATGATGTGACAGTAGCCACTCCATCACCACTAGCAGGGTTATCAGGAATCGCAGTAGGAACCGCGACGACAATTCCATCTCGACGACTCGTATAAATAGGCGCAGTAAGCGAGAGCTTTTGAGAACGACCCGCTGATCGGTCATTGGGATTCACTACAGCTATATAATCTACCGGGAATGCATGATCTAGTAACCAGGCGATCATCGCGTCTTCATCTTCTAAATAGGCCGTATTGGTGAGCTCAAGCTGAATGATCTCTCCAAGGACAATAATAGACTGAGGACTTAAACGCTCAATCTCACTATGAACAGCCTCACTCAATGTATCATCAAAGAAGAAGAGAGGTGACCGAAGACGCCCTGCGAGTGAGCTCGCCATAACAGCTTTTGCATAGTCATATTGCGGAGCGAGGATGACATAGTCGCTTTGCTGCCAAGATGCAGCGAGGTCTATGGTTACGTCTGTCAAATCTGTAAGAGGTATATGATCGATGACGGGAGCGTTTGGAGTCAAGTCAGGCGCTCCAATGACCGTTATATGTTGGGGTGAAAAACGGTTGAGGAATTGAGAGGCAGAGGGGGCTCAATAGGGGCTCTTGCAAAGCAATTACTACTGCGCGACCGTGGTTTAGAGAAGCGCTCGCAGGGATTGTTGCGAGATAGGCTAAATCACGCCAATCAGGTATGTCACCAGGGATAGCGATAAGAAAAGCATGCTCACTGGTCGGCTCTGGTTCAGGCATCATCTCCCCTGCGGCCGTCTCTCCTGCGACCGTATCTCCTGCGGCCATCTCTCCTGCAACCATCTCTCCTGCAGTCATCTCCCCTGCAGTCATCTCCCCTGCAGTCATCTCCCCTGCAGTCATCTCCCCTGCAGTCATCTCCCCTGCAGTCATCTCCCCTGCAGTCATCTCCCCTGCAGTCATCTCCTCAGCAGTCATCTCCCCAGCTACCATTTCCCCAGTGAGTTCTTCACCTGATGCCTGTCCGCTCTCTACAACGTCGCCCCCCCCCCTCATCCATATCCTTAGAGTCCATCGACGTTATCTCTGAAGAACTTCCATCATGGTAGTCGCATCCTATGAAAAAAACGAAGAGAGACACTATTAGTATTTGGTTTCTCATAAGGATCTCCTTAATTTTTATTTCCCGATATCTGAACGATTTGTGAAAAGGTATCAGATCAAGACAAAAAATATTGAAAAGGTCTCAGTCGCTGACCAGAACTTAAGCTAACCAAAATTCATGTTCTCGTTGGCAATCTTATGACAGTCGTGGCCTTAATGACCGTGAGGAAACTTATGATGACTCAAATATCAGGGTCATTGATCAGCACGTTCTATGCTCCGCTATACAATCCCCCTAGATGTTCAAGCCATGTCTATATGGGGAGTGACTCTTCCGTGACTCTTCCGTGACTCTTCCGTGACTCTTCAAAGAAAGAGATGGTATACGACTAGAGGATTTAGAGACTCATGGCTTAGAGACTCATGGCTTAGAGACTCATGGCTTAGAGGCTCATGGCTTAGAGGCTCATAACCTAGAAGTTTATGACTTAGAGGCTCACGAGTTAAGGCTTCCTGAGGACTCGAAGGGGCGCTTCATTATAATCAATCACTCTCGATTTATCGATTTAGGTCGACTCAAAGGGCTCACATGAGCAGTAACTATATTCGCTTCTTTCATCTCCTTAAGCGCCGTCCTCATTATCGGAGATTGGTCTTGAGCAGTATCGTCTCCCAGCTTGGAGATTGGCTCAGCTATATCGCGCTGAGCTTTGTAGCGATCAAGAGCAGTTCAGGGCAAGTTCAGGGGGTCGGACTAGCGATTGCGGGAGTCTATCTCGCTCACTCATTACCCAACGCCATCGCCGCTCCCATCGTTGGCCCAATCGTAGATCGATTCTCTCGTCGAAGACTGATGATCATCTCTTACCTCGGAGCCGCGCTCGTCACTTTGATCATCAGCTCGCAGATCGCTTCGGGCTCTCTCCTCCTCCTGCAAGGTCTAATCTGTGTACGGGTGATGATCAGTAACTTAGGTATGAACGCTCGGCAAGCAGCGCTACCAACATTGGTGAAAGCTGATGAGATCTACACTGCGAACGCTCTAAACAGCGCAGTGTGGAGTACTCTGTTCACTCTCGGTGTGGCGCTTGGAGGTATTCTCGCGACTTATTTAGGACCTCAGCAGGCGATCTTACTCGACGCGCTCACCTATGTGATGGGCGCGATGGTCGCCTTCAGCCTTCCCTCACTCTCTCCCAAAGATCCGATTGGGGCATATGTGACCCTTGAGGGAAAGATCGATGATCGATCCGGTAAAGATTCATCAGAGGAGTCATCAGAGGAGTCATCAAAGGAGTCATCAGAGAAGTCTCCCGAGGATGCCCCTGTAAAACCTAAGCTCAGAGAGGCTTGGAATCATGTCAAAAGGCACCCCCGGCTGTGGGTGCCACTCTTCGCCAAGTGTCCCATCACCATCTTCAATGGGTTTGGATGGGTCGCGCTCAACATCTTAGCGATCCAGCGTTTCCCAGACTTAGGGGCGATGGCGATTGGCTCTCTGACCGCGGTACGCGGTGTGGGGATGGGAGTTGGTCCAGCTCTGCTCAGTGTAGAGCGCTCCTCGATGAGCCCTCTCAAGGTTCAGTGGCTCGTCATCGGAGCCTTACTCTGCTTCATTCTCTTCGATGAGGTGTGGCTCTCCCTCTTAGCGATTTTCCTGTGGGGAGTCGGCAATGGTGTCAATTGGGTGCTCTCGACAGCGACCTTACAGTCTCTGACCCCTCCGAGAATGCTTGGACGAATCACCTCCATCGACTTTATATGCTTTACCCTCTGTCAATCAACCGCTACCCTCTCTGCTGGAGCGCTGTTTGATAGCGGAATGTCACTCCCCACAGTGATGAGTTCGGTAGGGGCGGTGGGGCTTATGATGCTACTGACCTTGATGTGGGTTGAGCGACGAACTAAGCAGAGAGCGAACCCCTCTGTCGCTCCGCGTCGAGGTTAACTTTAGAGTTTAGCTCTTAAACCGACGGTGGGGAGGACGTAGCGGAAGAACTGGCCGGGAGCGACCTCCTCAGGAGTGATGAGGACGTTTTGTACATCGATGTAATAATCGAGAAGCCAGCTGCGCCACACCACTCTCTTATCAATCCGTAGATCGAGGCGCATATAAGGGCTCTTACGCCCCTGATTGAACCCATAAGTCGTCGTCGCTGGAGCCCCGCTCTGATATTGAAACCGCGCCCCTATATCCCATTGATTATCAAGAGGAACCCCGAGGACCGCGTTGAGGATATGAGGACGATCAAAATCGAAGAGCACCCACTCTCCCTCTCGCTCTCGTTCGCTCCTCGAGAGTGTATAGCTGAGCCAGCCATAGACACCACTCTGACTCTGTCGACGAAGTAACACCTCCACTCCGTAAGCTCGACCACGTTGAGGAGAGAAGAGACGGTCTTCAATCTCTGCGACAAGCTCATCAGGGTCGGCTGCCTCGCCAGGAGCGATCGTCGGCGCGGCGTTAATACTCGAAGCGTTGAAGCTGAGGTCAAAGATCACAGGGTCCAT
Organism: uncultured bacterium; assembly: GCA_943788935.1. Classification (GTDB taxonomy): domain Bacteria; phylum Myxococcota_A; class Bradymonadia; order UBA7976; family VGTA01; genus CAKZRU01. Next base: position 117,758 of record CALSSE010000013.1, read on the forward strand.
ATCGTTGTAATAACCTTGAACGTCGAGAGAGAACCCCTCAGAGAAGCGCACCTCAGCGCCTACAGTGCTCTGCGTAGAGCTGAGCAATCCATATTCGAGCGCTAGCTGATCTAGACCGGGAATGGGGAGAAGGAAGCGGGGGGGTTGGTGATAGCGGCCGATCCCCCCCTTAAGCCAAACCTCGCCGCTCCCCCGCTGCTCGGGAGTGAGTTCAACCTCTCCGGGCTCCTCAGAGAGGCCCTCACGGAGTCGATAGCGAAGAGTCAAGCGTGGATCAAGATTGACCTGAGTCGCCGTTTGATCTCGTCGCCAATCGGCTCGCACCCCGGGATATATTAACCAATCCTCATGGGGCGTCCACCGGGTCGCGGCATAGATCGCTGCTTGAGTGATGTCTCCTGGTTCAGAGAGCGTCAAGTCTCCCTCACTCTCTGACTCTGAGTCATCGACCATCGAGTCCTCATTCGCCTCTGCCATATCCCCTCCCGCTACGCTCCCCTGATCTAACTCGGTAGAGCGAAACGAACCATCAACCCCTAACAATCCTGTCCAAGCGTTATTGAAGCGATATTCAGCATCAGCGCGGGGCGAGATATACCAAAGTTTGATCGAACCGTTCTCTTCTCCAAAAGAGGTTAGGTCTTGCCCCGTCGCGACTTGGCTCTTAAGAGAGAAGGCTCCCGACCCATAGCGATGCTTGATATCAACCCGGTGAAATTCATAGCGGAGGGTGGTCTCAAGAGGCTCATCAGGTGCCGGACGGGATTGTATTTGGTCACGAGCGCCCAAGGCGGAAAGAGTCCAACCATTTCGTGGAGTTCCCCCATCAAGGCGAGTCTGATAATCCCAATATTCAAGATTAAAGTCATCGGTGAGTAAAGAGATCAGCTCTCCAGGATAGCCGATTCGGCCCGCTCCAGTGAAGGTGACATCAGTATGAGGAATCGGAGTACGGATAAGCAGTCCGCTCTGCAAGAGATTAAGGTCAATATCGATCAGTCGCTCTCCACGTCGCGCTGAACGTGTCTCTCCATCGATGATCCCTCCAGTATATCCTCCATAATGAGGCGGGAAGCCTCCGGGATAGAAGTGAATCTCTTCAATAAACTCAGGATGAATCACCGAAGGGCCTCCCAAGAGGTGAAAGAGCAATGGGACCCTGACCTTATCTAAGAGAAAACCAGTGCTGCTCGGACTAGAACCTCTCACCACGGGAATGGGTAAAATCGAGATCGGTGTTGTCACTCCCGGCAAGGTCTGCACTACTCGAAAGGGATCACCAAAGGTACCAGGGACCTGCTTAATCTCTTTTCCTTTGAGCGTCACTCTCGATACCTCGGTACGCTGCCGCTTACCGATCACAACCACACTCTCAGGGTCATAGCGCTTGCGTCTCACTAAATAACCGACGGTGAGCTCATCTCCTTCTTCTAGGTTCTCTCGATGACGAAAACCACGATGAGCACTTGAGAAGACCTCTACGATAACCTCTCCATGAACACATGGAACCTCAAATCGCCCCTCCTCATCACTCTGAGCGGTATAGTGTAACTCACCTTGACTGACCATAACGGTCGCTCCGGCGATCTTGGCGCGAGTCCCCTTCTCCTTAAGTACCCCACGAATCATGGCGCTGAAGCGTTGGCCTGTTTGGTCTTCAATGACAGGTGTAGGTGGCTCAAATACTTGGGCGAAAGGGACCTTGACCACGATCGGATCAGCGCCCCAAGTCGCGGGTTGAAATCGAAACATCTTCGCCCCAGTAATTACTGCTCGCTCAAATAATGGCCATCGTGGGGCTGAAGTCAACTCGACCTCGGTCACCTCGCCCGTGATCCCAATAGTGAGCATCACCTCCACTGAGATCGGCTCATTCGGTGGAGGGGCGTCTTGAGGATATTCAATGACGAGTTCACCTAGGGGACTCGGGGGGGTGAGGGTAGGCTCCTCGGTGACGATGGACTCCTCAATCGAGGGTTGAACTTGATCATCTCCCTGCACTTGAGCGAAGGCTCGAGGAGAGATGATACACCACAGAGTGAGTAATAGGGCAGGAGCCGCTCTCATCGCCATGATAAACCTCCAAAGAGGCTCCAGCCCCACCGATCCCAATATTGTCGAATCACGATCCCCTGAGCGGTATCCGGCTCTACTCGGTCGGTACTCTGCTCACAAGTGAGCCGCGCGAGGTTAACCTGAGCGCCTATTTTGAGACCAAAAATAGAGGTGATCGGGAGCCGATAGAGAGCGGTGAGCGCAGCGAGAGGGCCAAAACCGACACAGCGGGAGAGAGGAAGACTAGACTCAGGGAGGGTGTAGGAGGCTACGATCTCATTGGCTAGCTCAGGAGAAGGGTCAGGGCGCGTATCAGGTTGTTCCTCCACCCCAATAACCCCGAGTCCCAAGCCCAAACCGAAACCATAGCGATGATACATTCCGCTCACCATCCCCGAGAAGTTCAGACCGCCGAGGCCTTCACTGCCCACCCCATAGCGAAGCGCACCGCTGAGAGACCACTCCTCATCGAGCCGAGCCCCCACCCCAATATGCACGCCTTTGATCGACCCGCTCGGAGCAGGAGAGCGACCAGTGATGAACTCTTGGTAACTTCCGAGATCAACTCGTAAACCGGAGAGCTCCCAAGACTCTCTATCGCTCAAAAGTTGTTCACTCTCCACAAAGGTCTGAGGTTCTGCCGCTTTTACATCTTCACTCCCTTGGGCATACACCAAGTGAGAGCAGACAGAGAGGCTGACAGAGAGACAGACAGAGAGACAGACAGAGAGACAGACAGAGAGACAGAACCGAGTTCTCATCGATACATTCTGTGCTTTAATATGAGGACTTTGCATCTTCATTCCTCGGCACAGGGCCACCAAGAAGGAGGCTCATCGCGTATATCCCACTCTGGATAAGAGCAATCAGGTGAAGTCGGTCCGCAGTCGACTAGACTCAGTATGGAGAGTTGCTTACAAGGCTGAATAGGGTCAACGACCGCGAGTTCAGTGTGAGATATGCAGGAGAGCTGATACTTATCATTCAGCGGCTCTTTAGGTGGCTTGAAGCGCCACACATCAGTCGCTTCACAGACCACCTCTTGACGACGCGCGGTGGGTTCAGAGATGGTTAAAAGAGTTGGAGTAGAGAGGGAGCTCGACTCACAGCTCGCAGACTGAAAATCTCCCTCTACCGTCATCACGCTAAAACCTTTAGGCGGTATACAGTCAGCGACCGGATAAAAGAAGTTAGGCGTAAAATCCCCCTCGCGAAAGACCAAGCGCTGATGATCGCTAAGTAAGGAGGTAAAGCTCGCGCTATACAGCTCATCGGGAGGTCGATCTTCACCAAATCCCCTTCTCCTCCTCCCCTCATCGCTCTCTCCATCATCATCGTCATCCCCCCCAACCCGTCTATTGTCCTCAAAAACCGGCGGAAAAGAGAGCCCGATATCTAAGATCCCATTCTCATTGAGGTCGTCAAAGACGACCAGTGAAGCATAAGCGACGCGAGCATCCGGGGTACCAATCAATACGTCGGCAGGCGGCAGAGAGGTGAAGGAGAGAGTGCTCTCTAAGAGGTCTCCTCCCTCCTCTAGCGAGAGAGGTGAGCTAGGCCCCGCAAGTGCGGGGGCGACCCCCAAGGGATCTCTGCAGAGCGCTAAGAGTTGATTAAGCTCCACTATATCTAAACTTGGTCCCTCTTCACCGCTCTCTTCACCGCTCTCTTCACCGCTCTCTTCACCGCTCTCTTCACCACTCTCTTCACCACTCTCTTCACCGAGAAGCTGAGCGCTCAGCTGCTCTGCACACCATTCGCTTGGTATATTAATATCTAACCACACCAAACCGACCCTCAACCTCTTCCGAACCTCTTCAGGGAGCGCCGCGACTTCCTCTGCTCTCACCGATAGTTTAAGCTCAGCGAGTGGGGTCAACGTATCATCGAGACCGTAGATAGAGCCTTGACAGCTTAGACCTCCTCCCATCAAGACGAGGAGAGTGATGATTAAGGAGACTCCATTAAGAACCTGTGGAGCGCTAGAGAGCATACAATTTCCCCTCAAAATACGGAGTAAGACAAGGCTTGCCTTCAAGAATGTGGCGTAAAATAGAGGCCAAAGAGAGAACTCCAAGACTCAGAAGAGACCCCTTCGGGGACCGCAGCGCTCAGTGACCTATAAGCAAAGCTCACCCTTGCGCTTAACCCAAGAGTTCCCCATTCGCCGCTTATGATCATCAGCCGTAACGTTGGCTCTATAGCGACTTCGGGGACAAAGACTGACCCTTCTCGACTTAAGGAGAGCTCTACCATATCCAGCTCTCCTCCGCTGTCTTGGGAGAGTCGCGACGCTTGCAGTCTTGACTGGCGCTCGATGACAAGCCCTCCCCCTACACTCAAATTTAGACCCACGCTCCCTCTCCCTAGCAGCCATCCCCCCTCTAGTTGGAGAGCCCCCCTTAACTCTTGATGAGTGATCGACCACGCTAGAGAATTCTCTGTGGCCGAACCGTACCCCAAGAGGGCGCCAAACGACAAAGCGAACCCCCGCTCTCTCTCTCGATTGACAGCCCGATTCTCAGTTAAGTTTTCAGTCAAGCTCCGGCGAGGCGAGCTCCTCACTAGATGTGAATACCCAACCGCGAGACCACTCGCTTGACCGCTCTCCAAAGCCATCGGTTTTGAAGAAGTCCCGAAGAGTTCATACCGTTGAAGAGGCTGAGCGTAAGTCTGATGAGCGAAGAGCAAGAGAGCACTTATCGACAGAGTCGCTGTATGTAAGAGGTGAGTCATAAACCGTTTGAACCCTGAGATACTGATAATTACTCATCAAATAATTAGCATAAATAAATGCTTATAGACAGTTACTTCAGACTCAAGCGAATGACTCCACTCCTCATTATTGTAAGGATAAAAGAGAGATCAAGCGGTGGGAGATCACCCTAAAGAGGGAAAAGTTCGACCTATGGACATGAGTGCTGAGCCAACTGTAGCGCGTTACTAAGCCACGTTACAAAGATCCAACGTCGAGTCGATGCATCAAGACAAAATTCATCTGAAGAACACCCGCCGATATATCCCTTATCCGCTAAAGCGGAGATATATGGCTCAGACCAGTGACCCTCGGGGATATCGCTATACCGAGATGGCCTCACGCTCTCTAAATTAACCGCCTTGGCGATCACGACCGCTGCTTGTGCTCTGCTCAAGACCTCATCGGGACAGAAGAGATCTGCGGTGCAGCCGACCATTAGGCCAGAAGACACGACGGTCTCTACCGCTTCCTTAGCCCAGTGTCCATTAAGGTCGCTCATAGAGCCCACGCTACTCGGACTGAACCCAAGGGCTTTGTAGATCACGCTCGCCGCTTGAGCGCGAGTGAGGTGATCTTCAGGACAGAAACGGTCAGCAGCGCAACCACCGATCCAATTGTGATGACTCGCCGCCTCTATCGCCCCAAAGCCGGGGTGATCTTCAGATACATCAGCGTACCTGCCGCACTGCTCTTCTTCAGCTGAGCTCTGACCAAGTAAATCAAGGCGCTGATCGTAGGCATGTTGATCAAATAACTGGGCCGTCTTCCACGCTAACCATGTTCCCCCCGTTCCCTTTAGTACCCAGGGCGTATAGGCGTAGAGCGCTGCACTGGCGTGATTCTCGGGGGTAATCCAATAATTGTCTAATGTCCTCTTCCCTAATCCTCGTCGCCACCAACCTGAGCCGCTCACTGAAAGTTCATAGAGCTCCTCAAGTTTTTGAGCCGCGCAGACAATTTGATTCTCCAAGCCTAGATATCTAGATTGGCACGCCCGACCATCATGACAACCACAGCCCATCGCTCGATCAATGAGATGCTGAGCGGGTCGATTAGAAGCTGAGATGAGAGAAGCCTCGACCTGCATACGACTGAGGAGCAATATCGGATTAACCCCTTTTAGCTTAGCGACGTCATGGACCATCGTAGAAGTACTACGGCCTGAAATTGTATAGTCAGCGAGCCATGAGCGACCATAAGGAGAACGCTCAAGAAAGGCTTGGATCCCCTCTTTGGAAAGGGCGGAGTGATCAAGGAAAAAGGCATCTGAGATGGGGTGATTCTGAGAGAATGATTGTGACACCCATGGTCTAAGGGTCTTAAGCTGATGACCCTCAACACCTATAAAAGAGTCATCAGAACAACCTATCACTAACATCATAGCGCAGATGAAGAGCACTAAAACCATCTTAAGCTGCTGAGTATGTCGATAGATGTCGTTTTGTATGAACATGATGCCCTCGCGCTGGCGTCTGGTCTGAGGTCTGCACAATCTTTGCATAACCTCATACATGCACAAGTCATGCCAGTGCCTACTTATGGATCCTCCAACTCGAGCTTAATCTGATAACTATCGCCTTAGTGATCGACTTTAAAGCTCATGACAAGCAGCTTTTCCATATCGATACTAAGAGATAATGCGCTATTAATGTCTCAGGTCGACGAGTTTGATTTTAACACATACATTATCATCTGTGCTGTAGAGGACACGAATCTACAAAGTGAACTTAGGTTTAGGTTAATATTATCCAAATCAACTTGGAGAGTCTTAGCTTAAATGCTAAATATACGTAATAGAACTCTATATCCACAACTGACTTGATGAAATAAATAGACAATGAGTAAAAATACCTTAACGGTATCATTAAGAAAAAATATCTATTTGTTAATCATCAGCGGGGTCATGACGCTTACTATTTTTTCGGCGATCAACCACTATTACGGCAGTTTTCAAGGAGGAATGGCGTGGATCAACTCATCTAGGGAAGCGGTGAGAACTCTTCATAGAAAACTCGCCACTCATGACCTAGATTTGTTAAGCCTTCTCACCGCGCCTACTCAACGCTCGATTATTGATCATAAGACTTACTGCTCATTTCGCATTAACGAATCCGCTATATTGAGGTTGGATGTCGGTTTAGGCGAAGCGAGCCATCTCTGCTCCGGCCAGATCAAAGAGTATCTGAATCAGATTGATTCTCCAAGTCCCCAGTCTACTAGCTACCAAATGTTTGATGGCTCAATCTACTTAATGAGCCTAATCTATAACTCTCAAGGACTGAAGGCTCTGCTCACGCCCGTCGATCAAAAATGGGTAAATTTCCTGCAGTCAATGACCGCTACAGAGATCTTATTAAGATCCACGACTCAAACGAGCATTCATACCTTTAAATGTGAAGAGCGTTGTTTACCTGAATTAGTTCAAAAAGATCGTACTCTCACGAAGAGTCAGCCCCCACGCTTATTACCACCGACTACGCACCTCGAGATTGTCACCAAAAGTCCTTATCAAGGGACTTATGAGCTATTTCACATTGGAGAGAAGAATTTTAATGCCTTTGCGGCAGAGGTTCCTATTTTCAATCGAGAGGGGGAATTCATTGGAGGGCTCTGGATCACTGTCCCTGAGAATGTGATGCTCTATTGGTCGAAAGTCGGAGTTCTCGTCATTACTCTCCTTGGGTTCATTCTGACTTTGCTTCTCATGTACAGGGTGAATAAGCTCACGAGTTATCACCTCACCCCTATCACTGAGTTGATCAATGAAGTAGATATCATTCGACAGAGTATCAATAATCATAAGGGGTCCACCGGAGATTCCATCCCCGCTTATGTTGAACAAGCGAATGAACTTGAACAGCTCAAACTCGCGTTCAATTCCTTAAAAGAGCAAATCCTATTCAATGATCGCTTATCAGATCAACTGAGACGAACTCAAAAGCTAGAGGTGATCGGTACTTTAGCTGGAGGAGTCGCCCATGACTTTAATAATCTCCTCAGCGTTATTTTAATGAACTGCGAGCTCCTTAAGGCAGACTTCACCAACCAACTAACGGGGGAGCAAACGACTCCCACACTCCTCTCCGTAGACTCTGGGCTGATGGCTGAATGGTCCGAACAAGCTGATGAGATGCTCTCCACATGTGATCAAGCAACTACGCTCACCAAACAGCTTTTAAGTCTCAGCAGAGATCAACGCGCCGAGAAGAGCTCGATCTCGATAAGAGCCTGCTGTGAGGATATGACCAAGCTGTTTAGGCGAGTAATTAACGAAGATATTATCTTTGATGTCAGCCTCCCCAACAGTGAGGATCTCTTCGTATTAGGTAATGAGAACGCGCTCAAGCAAGCGCTTATGAATATCATTATTAACGCTAGAGACTCTATCATTGGCGCCGGACGGATCTCCTTAATAATCACTCAAGAAAAGATTGATCACACCTCTTCCACTGTCACCGGTGCTCTGAGCAGAGGCTCTTATGTCCGTTTCTCTCTCTCTGACACTGGAGAAGGGATCTCTCAAGAGACGATCGGTCGTCTCTTTGAACCTTTCTTTAGCTCCAAAGGTGTTAAGGGAACAGGCCTCGGTCTAACCATCGTCTACAACACCATCGTCAGAGAGATGGGGGGAGCGATCGATGTCCTCTCAAAAGATAAAAAAGGGACTACTTTTCATCTTTATCTACCCCAATCTTATGACAAGCCCATCTTGCCATTTAATCAAGTCATAGTGACCCCCACACCCGTACGTACCTACTACATCATTCTCATTGAAGATAACCTGCAAGTACAGATGACACTCTCCAAGGGCTTGGAGAGACATGGTTTCGAGCTGACAAGTTTCAATTCCGCTCCTGAGTTTTTACAATGGAGAGAGCGGTCTCATCAGAGCATAGACCTCATCATCAGCGACGTCGTTATGCCGGTCATGAGTGGTCCTGAATTATGGGCGATGATGAAGCTCACTGAGCCTGACCTTCCCTTCTTATTTCTTACCGGATATGCTGGAGAGGCGATCACTAAATATGAAGTTCCCGAGCACCTCGTCCTCAATAAGCCAATCTCTGCCAGAGAGCTCACCTCAGCGATTCTTAAACGGATAGAGGGATAGATGGCGAGAGGGATAGATGGCGAGAGGGATAGATGGCGAGAGGGATAGATGGCGAGAGGGATAGATGGCGAGAGGGATAGATGGCGAGAGGGATAGATGGCGAGAGGGATAGATGGCGAGAGGGATAGATGGCGAGAGGGATAGGATCAGCGCTAAAAACGAACAACTAGACGATAAAGAGAAGATGATCGCTTTAGCAGAAGGGAGAGAAGAGACAACAAAGAGAAGACCACCCCTCTTCGACTCTTGAGTTCATACTTCTAACTCTGAGACCCACTTTTAGACTATAGATCTCCATCAAGAATCGTTGAACCACTTTGACCACGCCTCTGACTCCTGTATATACTCCCCCACTTAATGATTCGTTTAGCAGGAAAGAGTAAAGGTAGCGTCTGTATGAGTGACCTCACATCGACAACAGCAGAGAAATCTTTGGAGTCTCCAAAGCTAAGCTCTAACGTCACTGTTCTTACCCGTGATGATCGAACATTCTATGTCATCGGGACTGCCCACATCTCTGCCAAGAGTGTGATTGAGGTAAGAGAGACCATAGAGCATATTCAACCTGACTCGGTCTGCGTTGAGCTCTGTGAGACTCGCTTTCAAGCGATGAATGACCCTGATCGTTGGAAAAAACTCGATATCTTTCAAGTTATCCGCCAAGGGAAGACCCTCTACTTCCTAGCCAATCTAGCGCTCTCTGCGTATCAGCGAGCTCTCGGTGAAAAATTTGGGGTGAAGCCCGGCGAAGAGCAGCGAGAGGGGATCAAGGTCGCTGAAGAGGTCGGCGCAGCTCTGATCCTCGCTGATAGGGATATTCAAGCGACGCTCAAGCGAACGTGGTCAAACATTGGGTTCTTCAGCAAACTCAAACTGCTCGGCTCAGTCTTTGAGCCTGCGGGTGACACTGAAGAGCTCACTGAAGAGAGACTCGAAGAGATGAAGGATCGCGACACCATCACCGAGATGATGAAAGAATTTGCCGAAGCGCTCCCCGAAATCAAAGAACCCTTAATCGATGAGCGAGATCAGTACTTAATCAAGAGTGTGGTAAGCGCGCCGGGACAATCCGTCGTAGCTGTGGTCGGTGCTGGTCATGTGGAGGGAATGATCGCTCACTTTGAGGCACAGACGGAGATTGACCTAGAGCTGCTCTCGGTGATCCCGTCGACCCCTCTATGGGTGAAATCATTAAAGTGGGTCATCCCCACCATTATCTTGGGCGCCTTCTATTTTGGGTATCAAAATCAAGCGGGGAAATCTCTAGAAGATATGCTGACGGCTTGGATACTACCCAACGCCATTATGGGAGGTTTAGTGAGCCTCATTGCTCTGCCTAAGCCATTGTCGGTGTTAACCGCCACCATCGCTTCCCCGATCACCTCGCTTAACCCTGCGCTCGGCGCGGGCATGGTCGTTGGGTTAGTCGAGGCCTGGTTGCGTAAACCAACCGTTGAAGATAGCGAGACATTGGTGACCGATGCGGCGACGATGAAGGGTCTCTATCGCAACCCCTTCTCTCGGGTATTACTCGTAGCGGTCTGCGCTACTTTAGGATCCGCACTCGGCGCTTATATTGGTTTCGCGTGGGTACTGAGCATCCTCAACTCATAGTCTCGTCTTTAACTCATAGTCTCGTCTTTAACTCATAGTCTCATCTTTAACTCATAGTCTCATCTTTAACTCATAGTCTTGGTGCCTTGATGTTACGCTCGCTCTCTCTCCGAAGACCGAATCGATTACCCTCTAGTCTATACCTCAAGAGACTTTTAATGATCTCTATGATCTCTCATGGCCTGAGTGCTTGCGCTGGAGAAGGGGATCGGTATTCGTCTGGAGAGGTCATAGAGTCTCAACGAGTCTATTGGTCTGACGTAGCACCGATCTTCACCGCTGAATGTGCTGGCTGTCATGATGATCCCCCTAAACTTGGTGCGCCGCAAACGCTGAAAACCTATGATGAGGTGACACCTTGGGTGGAGCGAATCGCCGTCCGCTCTCTCCAAATTAAAGATATGCCTCCAGGAGGACTAAGAGGAGAGGGGGCAGCGCGTTTACTCCAATTATGGATAGATCAAGGTGCGCCGCGAGGAGAGGTTGAGCCAATCGCGGGTGAAGAGATGAGCGCTGGAGACGATGAGTTATTAGGCCCCACATGGGACAGCACAGTCTTTGAGCTCTTTGAGATTTACTGCAATACTTGTCATGCTAACCCTCCAACCGGTGGAGCCCCCTTCCCGCTCAAGACATTTGAGCAAGTCACTCCGTATATAGACCGCTTCTACGAGCGAGTGATCATCCGTAAGGATATGCCGCCAGGAGGGATCACCGACGATGAAGACCTAGAGTTGCTTCGCCTTTGGCTAGACGCGGGGGGCCCTCAGTGACCAAGGTCACTCTATGGCCTCGCTCTAGACTAGGACGAGGGGGTCAAGTTTTGAGGTTGAGCGCTCTCTCTGCGGTCATGAATATCTCTGTGGTCATGAATATCTCTGTGGTCATGAATATCTCTGCGGTCATGAGTATCTCTGTAACCTTCGGTACATCCTTAACCGCCGCGGCTGAGACTTTGAAGTCGCTCAGCGATAAAAGCGATGAGTCAAAACCCATCCACTCTAGCGGGTTCATACATCGCTATAGACTCCTCGGTGGACTCACCCTCACCGCCTCGCTCCCCTCAGAGTTCAAGCGTCAACTCCCTTGGCGACAAGTGAACTCCTCCCTGCTCGCCCCTATTCGGGGAGACTATGAGATAACCTATTATTGGGGAACTAAGCGTCAGTGGCGATTATGCACAGGTATCAGGCTAGCCCGACTTGGTTTAGAGGAGACATCGAGCCGCGTACGTCCCCTAAGAGATCCTATGGGAAACGGCTTAGCTTTGGGCGAATTGTCTCTCACCTATGGTGAGTCTGTGACTCCCTCATACACTCAAAGTAAAGTAGGGATGTTTCTCTTGAGTTTAGATCACGCCGTTTGGGAATCAGCGGTCGATCAAAGAACCGATTTAATCGAGTCAAATTTCTGGCGAAGCGAAGACCCTTATTGGGGAGAGACCGCCTCTCCACTAGATCGGCTCGTCACTGGAGTCAGCGTCGGTGGAGCGTGGGAAAGTCGATCGCCTATAGAGGGTCTTCAATGGCGCTATCGACTCTCATTGGCCACACCGAGCGACCAACGTCTAGGACTCCTCTCCAAACACCGTGGAGGAACGCTCATCGACTTAGCCCTCGACGCACTGAGCCACAACAAGTGGCGGGCTCACCTCAACTTAATCTCTGCCATCGGTATTAGCCTCCCCGAGGAGAGTCAACGAGTCACCGATCAACAGCTAGTGGTCAGCACCATCAGAGGTCAGAGGTTACCGCTCCTCGGTCAAAACTTGAGACGGAGCGGCGCTTGGTTACGTGCTGGTTTAGAGAGGTCCCTTTGGCGATTTCACCGCGGATACACTCTAGGCGCCTTTGCCTCTCTCGAGCAACGGTGGATGAAAGTCACCGAAGGAACCTTAACCGATCTTGACTTCGCCGCTTTGGCTGAGTCCAATCTCTTAGGCGCGGGTCGCGCTAGCTCTGTAGGCCTGCGGGCCTCTCGCCCAATCCCCGCTCAAGGAATGAGACTCCCCGACGCTCTTCGTTTCTCTTATGATTGGCGAGATCCTCATGATGACTTTACCTATGATGAGAGACATCGACTTCGCCTAGAGACCTCTTATCGGGACCAACGCTCGGCGCTCATCCTCTGGTGGAGTCACCAATGGAGCGCTCCTGATAATCGTTGGCGTTTTCGCTATGATCTTATCGGCCTCGCTATAGAGCTCAAAAGCTAAAGCATAAGATAAAGAGCATAAGATAAAATGAAGCGAGGTCCTCCTCCTCATAGACGCGGTTGATCATAATCGTTATGGTCGCTCTCCTTGTCCCCTTTGAGAAGATATCTAGTGAGTGCTATATGATCACCGATCCCCTTACCCCCCATCCTTATGCCGCTTGTTACCCACTGGTCAGCGGCGCTCTAGAGGAGAGCCTCTATGAGTCCATTAAGCACAATGGCCTGCGACAGCCGATCGTTCTTTGGCGTGATCATCTCCGTGAGACGGTGTGGCTCATAGATGGACGTAATCGTCATCGAGCGCTCTGTCAACTCTATGGTGGCATCGAGGAGACACATGTTATGTGGCAGAGCTATGAGTCTGATGAGGCGGTCAGGTTAGCGGTTCTCGACTACAATGAGAACCGTCGTCAGATGAGCACCGCCCAAAAGTCAGTGGTCGCTGGGCGAATTATCGAGGCGAGGGCTCAGCTCCTCGCTCCCCTCAATAAAGGTCATCAAGAGACTCAAGTAGAAGACGCTGAGCGCCTCGATGACTTGAGTGATGATGAGCCTCCTTTTGATCTCGAAGACCCTCCTCCATCAGGATCGAATGAGCCACAGAGCATTCAACGGATCGCGTCTATGTCTCAAGGACGAGACTGTCCTCCAGAGGTAAGACGCGAAGTCGCCTCTACTCTTGGGATCGGCGCTAAGACCGCTCAACGAGGTGCCGCGGTTGTCGGTCGAGGAGCGCCTAAGCTAGTGAGCGCGCTCGAAGAAGGACTAGTGAGTGTGGAGGCTGCTTATACCCTCACTCAACTCGATGATGAAGAGCTTGAGTCAGTAGTCGCTCAGGGTAAAGAGGTCATGAAAGAGAAGGCGAGAGCCCTCAAAGGTGTTGAACTTAAAGCGAAAGAAGACGCTAAGCGGGAACGAGTCCTCGGAGATGTCGAGGTCGATCAGTTACACCTCAGCTGGACTGAGCGCAGCGATGAGGGAGCCCAGCACTTCAATCTTCAGGTGACCAACGCAGAGACTCTCAGCGCCCTCCTCATGACCCTCACGAAACTCGGCCTGAGAGGGGTCACTGAAACCGACGCAGAAACCGACGCAGAAACCGACGCAGAAACCAATCCTGAGACCAACCCTGAGCATTAATCTGAGTTAGACTTCGGGGCTAGAGCTCGGAGTCTAACCGCTCGGGGTCTAACGGGCTACAAGTCCTTAATCACTCTAAAACCTAGATCTTCTCCCCTCATCATTCGAGGGACAACGGTGACCCCTGCTGGTCGATAGTTTGGAGAGCTGAGCCATCCTCCGCCGATGAGGCCTACCTCACGAGGGACACCATATGAATCGTCTTCAGCGTCGTTGAGTTCATAACTCATCACGACCCACTCGTGGACATTGCCGATAAGGTCACACATCCCTCTAGTAGAGTCTCCGAGAGGCGCAGAGCAGACCGGCGTTAAAGCGGTAGGCGCGATGTGATCTGAGTATCTCAAATTAGCATGAAGCGGTGTCGGTGACTCCTCTCCCCACGGATATCCAGCTCGACTCTCTGAGTGTACCATCGCGCTCCAATGCTCTCGATTTGGCAACTGCCCTCCCACATAGCCCGCAAACTCGTTCGCCTCTTTGAAAGTGACACAGGTCATTGGAGCCTGAGGTGAGAGATCTTTCATCGCTCGACACTTGGTATCAGTATCTGTCGGCGCGCAGCTCCCCGCGGTCACACATTGTTGATATTGGGCGATCGTCACCTCACTCACTGAGGCTAAGAAAGGAGCCACCGCTGCTCCCGATGTCATAATCTGCGTCTCTTTAAAGGAGCGCCAACGAAAGTCGAGTTCTTCTAAACCTTTCGGGAGGTCTCTAAGATACTCTCGGTCAGATTCATCAAAGTCAAGACGTGATCGCTCTGCACTCTTAACCTGCTGTTGAAGTGCTTCATTTTGGGCTGATCGCTGACTTTGTAAGCCGTAATAAGCGCCCACACCAATACCGCCTAATACAACAAGCCAAAAAAGCTGTCGTCCCCTCATTCGCCGACGTAGTTTATGTCTTAAGCGTAGCTCTTCTGCGCGGCGTCGCTGAACTCGCTTCTCCTCTTCTCGTCGCTCTTGTTCGCTAAAGTCTTCATAAGAGAGCAACTCTTCGTCGAGTCTCTGTTCTCCTTCGACTTCAGGGGGTCGCTCTTGAAGCTGAGCTTCATAAGCGAGCTGGATGAGCCACTTCTTGAGCGGAGCGCTCAAGACGACTCGTAGCTCTCTCCCGGAATAAAAACGCTCCTCTGCTTTGGGATGTAAAGCCCTCTTTAAGGGAGCAGCTACGTCTGTAGGAAGACCACTGATCAGCCGAACAGGGGAAGCTGCGAGAGGCTTACCGGTCAGAACAGAGAGGAGCAGTCGGGTAATCGTCCACACATCGGCGGTATAGTCTCGTGGCTCACCACGCTGTACCTCTGGACTGAACAGAGGGGTCAGCTGAGTAGGCTTAGAGCGGGGAGCCCATAACTCAAAGCGATAAGTAATGAGGAGTCGCTCAGGAGCGAAACCTTGGGTCGGTTCTAAGCGTTGCTCATGAAGCTCGGCGAGCGCATCGATCATGAGCGAGACAAAACTAATCCGCTCTCGCTCATTGAGAGCAGCGCCTATGAGAGGTAAGGCCATATAACCATTCAACTTTGACCCTCGACCCGGTTTAATTGCCTCATCTGCTTTCTCACTGAGCGCTCGCTGAATAAAAGCGCCACCAAAGAGTCTCTGCTCCTCGGTGAGCTGAGGCCGCTCCACACACTCTCCCCCTAATTGGGCGAGTTGCTCATTAAGTAAGGGTGAAAGTCCTTCGCGCTGTGACGATGCCAATACAGCTTCCATCACCGTAAAGGTCGCTCTCGCTCCCTCTACGCCATAGCGCTCATTGAGTCGAGCCAGCATCGACCGCTGCCCGCTCACTCCCAAGGCATCTAAGCCCTGACGAAGCCTCAGATATTGATCTTCTGCGCTCGCCATCGCCCAACATGAGGCGACCTCACTCATGACCGAGAGCCATCGCTCAGGTCTCTCTTTTGGGACCTCTGATGAAGCCCAGTAGGCCATCATCTCAAGAGCGGCCGCACACCTCTCCGAAATATTTACGCGGTCTGTCACTTATACCCTCAACAGTCTTGGTGTGATAATCAGCGGTCTACTCCCTATTATTGATACACTGATTCCTCAAGCTCACAAGAGGCATCAACACAGGAAGAGTAAGATCGCTGAGTAAATCGATCAAGAGAGTCTCTCTTATTGTCCCACTTCGTTCACTTATACTTTTTGATCTCTCCGCTCGCGATGCGCTCAAAGTAAGAGCGCATCTCCGCCTTAACAATGGGAGCGAGAAGGTAGAGACCGAATATGTTTGGGACACAGATCAAGAAGACTAGCGCATCAGAAATATCTAGGATTGGGCCTAGCTTCATCAATGGTCCTAGAAAAACAAAGAAGCAGAAGAGGACTTTATAGATCGCTTGTCCCTGTACGCCTTCTCCAAAGAGATACGTCCACCCTTTAAGTCCATAATAAGACCAAGAGATCATCGTTGAGAGAGCAAAGAGTACCGCGGCAACCGCGAGAGGGTACGGGAACCAAGAGATGTGTCGAGCGAAAGCTGCTGAGGTCATCGCAACCCCCTTAGCCTCACCAGCGAAGTGAGGATCAGCGAGCTGAGAGGTGGTGATGACGAGGGCAGTAATCGTACAGATCACGATCGTATCGATGAAAGGCTCGAGTAGAGAGACGACACCCTCAGTGATCGGCTCATCGGTCTTAACCGCCGAGTGAGCGATCGAGGCTGAGCCGATTCCCGCCTCATTGGAGAAGACCGCCCGCTGAAAACCGATCACCATAACTCCGAGCGCTCCCCCCGTCACACCCTCTCCAGTGAAGGCACCGGTGAAAATGGCTTGGACGGCAGCGGGTAGATAAGCGATGTTAAAGGCGATCACCGTCAAGGCAGATACGCAGTAGAGGACCGCCATAAAAGGGACAACCTTCTCAGTGACCTTAGCGATCGATTGAATCCCTCCTAAAATCACCCCAAGAACGAGGACAGCGAGGATCAAACCAACCCACACTGGGCTGACTCCTTCTCCCCACACCGAGACCAACTGCTCATAAGCCTGATTGGACTGGAAGAGGTTACCAATACCGAGCGCTCCAAGGAGTATTCCTACCGCATAAATTCCTCCTAAACCACGGCCTAACTTGGCATAGCCGAGCGAGCGTAGACCGTATTTGAGGTAATACATGGGTCCTCCTGAGACATGACCATCATCAAAGGTGTCTCGATACTTAACGCTTAGCGTACACTCGACAAACTTAGTCGACATCCCCAATATCCCCGCCAAGATTAACCAAAAAGTCGCTCCAGGACCCCCGAGAGTCACCGCCACAGCGACACCACCAATGTTACCTATCCCTACTGTTCCCGAGACCGCGGTCGCAAGTGCTTGGAAGTGAGAGACCTCGCCATGGCTCTCTGGGTGATCATAGTCACCGCGAATCAGCTCGATAGCATGCTTAAAGGCCTTAATGTTGATCCAACCTAGATAGAAGGTAAAGAAGACCGCTCCCGTGACAAGCCATAAAACGACGAGAGGAATCTCAGCGCCGAAGGCTGTAATTTTGTAAAATACGATCTCTTTAAAGAGAGTAGCGAGAGGCTCGGTGAGCTCATTAATCTGTTGATCGAGGTTCGCCCAAGCACTAGAGGCGCTGAGCAGAACTGATGAGAGTGATAAAACGAAGAGAGAGGACTTAAATGCCTGCAAAATACCTCCTTATTTGAGAGTGAATAGGAGATATGATTATAACGCTTAAAGAGCAGAATACTAGAGGGCCTCTCATCTACCTCTCGAGGAGTATGCACATCGCTTCGTCAGAGGTGACTGATGTCATTGATCATCACTGATCGTTAGAGATCACTGATCGCCAACTCACCGTGACCTCTACCCCTCCCTTTTGATCGACAAAATCAAGTTTTAAACCATATGATGGTACCTTGACGCCACCAAACCGCAAGTGAGGATTAAGCCAGCTTTGAGTGTCATCAAAAGAGGCGCGAGCGGGATGTGAGATGCGCTGATAAGATGTCAATGTCTCTTTATTAACGGTGAGATATTCTATCCCTCCCTCAAAAGTCGTGGAAGAAAAGGGAGCATCATAGAGATGAAGGCCTCTCACCATCCGGTTGCGAAGGCCCCACTTCAACTTTCCTTTATAAGATTTAAAATCGTAAAGCTCACTCGCTCGAATAAAAGAGGATCTCGGCTCACCGGGGAGCAGGCGGTTAATGACCTCATAGACAAACATAGGAGTCTTACCAAAGACTCGAAGCTGTGGTAGACGCGTCCCTGAACAAGTATAAAATAAATCACGTGGCAGATCACGAGGGTAGCTCCACGAGGTGCGTACAAAGCAAAGCGTCTTCAATGTCGCTAACTTAAGAGCCTCTTGATTGGCCTCCCCGCTCAAATCATAGCGAGTGTTATACTTGGCTGAATCTCCCTGATAAAATCTGTCGAGACCAGGGAAGCGAAGCTCATTGGGGTTAGAGTCCACAGCGAGTAAAAAGCCCTCTCCTGGACCATTTTGAGTCGGCTCATTCTCACTCCAAGCGTAACGTCCATTCACATACCAAACCAAAGCCCCCGGCCTGGCCTTTATCCTCACAGCATCGACCCTCTCCTTGACTAAATTATAGCCAAAGATTGGCCTCCCTTTACCTAATGAGCTGTCATAGCGAAACGCTTTATTCTGAGGGTCTGCGCTCCCCGCGTAAGGATCTCGATGCTCAACAATATAGAAGTGGGGGACCTCGAATGCGTGACGACCATTGCTCTTTATAAAGCCGTCGAGGCGTATCTCTGCCGAGAGCTCTCCTTCAAAGTCTTCACTCCACATAGGGGTGGCTTGACCTTTAACTTGAACGCGGAGGTTATCAATCAGGATCCCCTTCTCTACCGCCGCGGGATCAGTAAAATAGCGTAACCTCACTCGGAGGCGCTGACCCACATAGGGCGAGAGGTCAAAGCGAGCATCACTCCACGTTGACCTCTCGCAGGGGTGTTCTGATCGTTTATCCTCTCCATGTTTGAGTTTAACGCTTGGGTCACAGCCAGCGGCGCTCTCATTTTTACCGTCTCCATCTAAGTCTCCGGAACGCCCGGTGAATCCAGGTTTACTCTTGGGGCCGTCATGTCCATGTTTAGCGATCATGCGAGAGCGATCAACTAAACGAGTCCAATCGCTCCCTGTCATAAGGGGCTTTACTTCGAGATAAGCGAAATCCCATCCCGCCTCAATCTGCCACCAAGCCTCCATTCTCAGCGATACCTCAGCGCCTATGTTTAAGCGAGTGAGATCTAGCTCAATCTCCATCACTCGATTCATCTCATTCCCTTGACCACTATAGAGAGCCCACCGACCATGCCGAGGCTCTAATGTCACCAGATCAATCTCTTGGGGTTGTGGAGGTAAGGTGATTAAGAGGGCTCGGGGAGGAGCGAGTTGATCTAGACTCTTCTTGGTTTCCTCAAGGCTCTCTTTGAATTGATTAATCCCCACCGAGAGCACTCGCTTACTAGACTTCACTGCTCTCTTGAGGTCCTCATCGGCCTCTACCTTCTCCTTAATCGCTCGCTTTGTTTTAGCGAGCCCTCGCTTCGCCACTTTACTCGCCGTCTGTATCGTCTCACTTTGCTTTATATCCTCTCCAATTTTACCGATGAGCGCTCGACCTGCCGAGAGGATAGACTGACCGGTTTTACTATTTTTAGCTGGCTGAATGACCTCTCGATCTACCTCATGGATCATCCTCCTCGTCTTGGCGACCGCAGGGGCGACATGCTTCTCAAATTGTCCCGGTGGAGTGTCAAGGGTGATCAAAGATGTCTTTAGTTGTGCTTTCCCTCCTGCCTCTGGAGGATTGATCACTGTAGGATGGAGCCAGCCGAGCATGATCCTAGACCAGGCAGAGAGTCCCTGAGGAGAAGGAGAGGTTGTGCTGCTCATGAGCTCCCAAGGACCCGTAGAATTATTCGTCTGACGTGCATAGATATCAGGGAGGCCAATGGAGTGTCCAAACTCGTGAATAAAAGTAGAGGCCTCCGTGTACTCGGACTGCATGTTATAGTCACGTGCCCACAACGTTGAGGTAATCGGTGAGCCGCCAAGAGCTACAGTTGACCCCGCGACGACGGGACCCTCTCCTTCGCGACGCTGAATCTTGAAGCGATGAGGCCAAATTCGATCAGCGCACTCAAGCTCTGTAGGGCTGAGTGATTGAAAGACTTCCGTGCTCACGTTCGGGTTGAGTTTGTTATGCAGTTTATAGAGCCCTTGGCACGAGGACTGAGCGCCCCCCGCATAGACAAGTACTAAGTGATCGAGGTAGCCATCGGGCTCCTCATAAAGTCCGTCTCCATCAACGTCATTGGGGTCCCATTGATCGAAGTCAGACCACTTTAAGTCGGGGTAGGCGTGTCCGACCTTGCCGAGGACCTCCTCGACTAAGCCCTCGGAATCGGTATCATTGCGCCAGGAACCACCTTGAGGGCGTTTAGGGCGTCCATAGTGAGCGCGAGGATGATCGAGAGTAACAGGAGGTAAGACCCGACCTTGCAGGTGATAGAGACCGTAACTCTGAGTCGCGAAGTAGTGGCTCAGCGTATTCGGTCTCTGATAGCTCGAGTCAAAGAGGAGCGACTGATAATAAGCGCCCAATTTCTTATTGGACTTCTCCTCTCCTTTGAAACGCTCGAAGTCGATATCAGAGAAACGAACTAGTACCACCAAGAGTTGATGAGGCCTCTCCCTCGGCGCCTTCACTGCAGGGATCGAGTCCCAACGGACAGCAGGGTGACCTAACTGATCAAAGCGCAGCTCACCGAGGTTCTTGATCAAGGTCTTACCTTTAGCGCTGAGTGTTCGCTGCGCATGACTCGTCTCTTGATGAGGAGGGCTAGCCTGAGCGACGGAGATCGAGAGAGGGTTGTTTAATGATGAGTAAACAGAACAGGCTAATAATAAAAACAAGTGCCAAAATAAGTGCCTGCCACTTGTCAAACTGCACTTTAAGGCAATGATATTTATGAATTTATATAACAATGGTGACTCCTACTATAAGCGTAAATCCAAAATTGGATACTATGTGTCTAATAAGTCCTAAACATCAAAAGAGTTGTCTGTTTCCTAAGTTTTCTAATTCTTAACTTATTCTTCAGTTTCCTAAGTGCCTTTATCATGGCAAGTGTCCACGCATATTACCTCTCATCGAACCTCAGGGGAAGAAATCATCTCTTTTAAGGTTAACAGAGAGCTAGATCTAATCGCTGATTGAACTCTCTCGCTCTTCATAGAAAGATTCTCTGATGACTCTCTTACCATCATTTAACCTACTCCGCGCTCTGTGCCTTTGGTGGACGTACCTCTCTCTCTCAAGGCTCTCTCTCTTCGCACTGCTGGTCGCTTCCTCGAATGACCCCTCTACGGCTTATGCTGAATCTGTCGTTCAAAAGAGTACTGCTCCCACCTCTCATATGATTAAAGCGTGGCTCAAAGTTAACGCTGGAACGCAACGGTATCGTTGGCGATCAGGGGAGGACCTTGGTGCTCACTTAGACATTACTTTTCAAGAGAATGACCTCGGTGAGATTGAGATTACCGAGGAGAGCTATGGTGAGCGATTTGATGGAAAGCAGAGCGATCACTATACCCTCACTCATCGTCGATTTAGTAGTGAAAGCCCTTATCCCCTCCTCGAGGCAGAGTGGTATAAGCAGGCCAAAGGTGAGAGTCATTTAACTCGCTGGCAAGTAAACAGTTGGCGGAAAAACAAACAGAGAGAGGGCAACTCTGCTCGCTTAGGTCAATTCATCGAGACATCTACTCCCCTGAAGAGACCTCAACTCACCGACCAAGCACAGCTACGACGCCATGCTGAGACAACTCTACAGTCGATTGAAGATGTCACGCTCACTCGTCGTACACTGAGTACACAAGAGACATTGGGCTCTCATCTCGGGCTAAGTTATCGAGGCGCTCCCCTCGCCAAAGATGTTTTTATGCTCACCACTAGCGGAGAGACTCGTTACCTCCTCTCTAAAGTTGATCAACGACTAGTCAAACAAGGTGACTCATGGCTCGAGGTCTCAGAGATCAAGGTCGTTGATCAGAGGGGTCGAGCGAGCAGAGTGATCTTAGACCACACTTTCAAGGTCCTGAGTCTCTCTCTCTCCACTGAGCAACAACTCTTCGCTACTCCTCAGCTCGACGAGCCTCTCTCTAGCCTCTCTCAACTCCTTTATGTGAAGGGTAGACCCTCACCTAAGACTTTAAAGAGCTTAACGGCGATCTATCGTCAACGCGCTCAAAACTGCTCCAGCATTAAAGGACAACATCGTCCAGCCCGTTCATTGAAACCGAGAGTCAACTTCAGCGCTACGGGTCAGATGACCGAGATCGGCTTTGAGCGTAGGCCTGTGTGGGGAGAGTATGAACGGTGTATCGCTCAAGAGATCAGCCAGTATAACACTCCGCTTACCACCGATAGAGCCACTCTCTTGATCGGAGCACTCTCCCCTTAAGTCACTGAAGGATTAATAAGATCCTCCTTTGAGCGTCATCAGTAAATATGCTACTCACTAAATGAGAAAAGTTGTTACCACAAACCGCTCTAACGAGGAGTATCCCATGAGATCTACATATGCGCTAGTCCTCATCTTAGTCATCAGCCTACATATAAGCGCTTGCGCTAATCACCCTCCTCAAGAGAGCGCTGAGATTGGATGGGCGACCGCTATCTCTGGTAAAGCCGATGTGTATGGAGATGACTCTCGACGAGAGATTAATGATCCCTCGGTCTCTGACGAAGCTCGCCTACTCGGCCGATCGATCCCTATGGTATTAAATGTGCGACAGGTCTTTGATTATGGTGAAGAAGAGGTTCGCTTTACTCCGTTAACGATGAGCAATAAATATCAGAGCGAGATCGGCGCTCCTCTCTGCGCAGAAGAGCCCTTCTCCAGCCAACCGGCCCCCGGGTACTGCACTGCCTTCTTGATCGCCCCTGATCTGGTCGCCACCGCAGGCCACTGCGTTAATGGACATACTCGCTGCGCGCAAATGGGATTCGCCTTCGGCTATGCGAAGACTAGACCCGATAAAGAGGCCATCAGCGTGCCTCGGAGAGACTTTTACCGTTGTGAACAGGTCGTGGGTCGATTGTATAATCGACTCGAGGAGGAAGAGGTCATCAGCAGTAAGGAGTATTGGTATGATTGGGCTGTGTTAAGACTCGATCGGCCGGTGCAGGATCGTGAACCTCTCACCTTGGCAGGAGAAGAGAGGATCGGTCTTGGTCAAGAGATCAGCGTTATCGGTCACCCTGCAGGGCTAGCGATGAAATACACCACAGGGGTAGTCATGGCTGATGATAAAGAGCGCTATATCAACACCAGCCTTGACATCTATCAGGGGAATTCAGGGAGCCCCGCTATAGATCTTCAGAGCGGTGAAGTTCAAGGGATCGCGATCCGTGGGAGCGGGGGGAGTAGCTTTGAGGTCACTGAAGCGGGGTGTGGTCTCTCCAAAGTCTGTGTAGACTTTGGGGCCCCCGGTTGTACCGGTAATCACATCCTCCGTATTGATCCAATCAAGGCGTTTATCGAAGAGGGGGTAGAGGTCATCGAGCGACATCGACTCGCCGCCGATGACAATCAACCCGGCTTTTCAGAGCGATTTCATTTTGATGAGGAGGGAGAGGTCCGCTTCGCTACTGTAAATATTAATGGGAGAGCCCGAGATTCTCGTAAGATACAAGTGCTCTTGCATCATGGTGAGCAGAGCGTAACTATGATGAATCATCCCTACTCACTCCCTTATGGACGTTGGACAGCGAGCAGTGAAGCCTTCAGCGGGGCCAATGCAGAAGGAGAGTGGAGGATAGAGGTCATCGATGAAGGAGGGAGCGAGGTCTTCATTGAATGGACCCAAGTCATTTTAGGCGTATTGAGATAAGAGGGCTCACGAGCAGAGAAGACCCAAGAACTGAGAGGGTCCAAAAACTTAGAGAGCCCAAAAACTTAGAGAGCCCAAAAACTTAGAGAGCCCAAAAAATTTGAGAACCAAAAACTTAGAGAGCCTAGGAACATAAAGGACGAGCGATCTCAAAGGTCAGAGGTGACCCCCTCTAATCGGTATCATCAGACGCCAAAACTAAGAGAGAGCTTAGATATAAAAGTGAGGTCTCTAAGCAAAATCTCTCTATTGTCTAACAGTCTTATTTTATAACATATATTGAGCCATAAGTACCCTAGATCTATGTGTTGATGTAGTGACCCCATCATCCCATTAATGAGAAGGACGCACCGCTTTTGTCACCGCAGTTTACGAAGTCTCTGCTTAGGAGCTTGAAAACAAGTCGCTATTTCATATAAAGGATAACCCTTCTCAAAGAGACATCTTCTGAGTATAAAAGTGATTGTTTTAAGAGATAGAGAGAAATTAGATAAGGCATAAGATTCTCATATCATCTTCCTTCGTTCTGTGCATAAGTCGTCTTTCAAAAAACACAACATACTTATTTTCCATGAGTCACCTCATAGTAGAGGGTTGATGGTGTATCAATTTCACATCAATAACATAAGCTCTAGTCTCGGCTCGCTGCTCATCTCCTGCTTATTACTCACAGGATCATTGGGTATATTTGCTAATGTTTATGCTCAAGACTTACCCGCTGTGCAAAATACTTTCACCGCACCGCCTAAGCATTTCATAGAGAGAGA
The DNA here is from genome assembly GCA_943788935.1 of uncultured bacterium. Classification (GTDB taxonomy): domain Bacteria; phylum Myxococcota_A; class Bradymonadia; order UBA7976; family VGTA01; genus CAKZRU01. The sequence goes on from CALSSE010000013.1 coordinate 142,322, forward strand.
CAGTGGGGCTTGGTTAGGTCTATACACCACTTATTGGCTAAGCAAAGACTGGGGTTATTACGGCGAATATCATTTACGAAGAGCAGACTTTGTAAATCGTATGTCCAAGTTATATTTACGCTTTGGAGTTAACTATAAGGTGGACAGTAACCTCCGCCTTACATTTGGTGTAGTGAATCGTTATACTTGGTCAGATTTCCCCGACTCTGCCCTCGAAGAAACGTATGTCCCTGAGTATCGATTTTGGGAGCAAGCCCTCTTCAGCATGAAGTACTTTGGACTAAAGTTTTACCATCAGCTTAGAGTAGAGCAACGTTGGAAGCGGAGCACTAAGATCTCTGACCCTACCTATTACTATTACAACAGATTCAGGTATAAGCTCCTCGCCTATGGACCGATTTTTGGGCCTTTACTAGAGACAGGTTCACTGTTTTTCTGCTTCTACAACGAAATCTTTATGCAGGCCGGTGAGAAGGTAGAATATAACTATTACGAAGATAACCGTGCCTATGTTGGACTCGGCTATGGTCTCACTGATAGCGTTCATTTACACATCGGCTATATGAAATCTTTTGGTCAACTTGATGCTTTCAGCTTCCGTAACCATGATATTTTCCGCTTAAGTCTTTATCATAAAATGAGCTTATTCAATGACTGAGAGCGCCTCTCTCCACGATTAAGACTCCACGATTAAGAAAGAGTCCGCTCGTTGATAAAGAGTGCGAGATCGCTGTCAATGCTGAGTAAATCAAGAGTGTAGCGTTCAGCAAGAGTTGAGAGAGGTCCTAATCATGAAGCAAAGTAGTATAGATCCACGATTTAAAAGGCTCTTTAGTCATCTGCGAGATCACCGTACAGAGCTGTGGTGGGCGAGTTCTCATTCGGTGATTAATAAGCTCCTCGACCTCGCTCCCCCCCTGCTGATTGGACTCGCAGTAGACGTCGTAGTCAAACAGAGAGATTCTTATTTAGCGACTTGGTACCCTGAGCCTCTCTCTCAACTTTATTTCCTCGGAGTATTGACCCTATTAATATGGGGAGGAGAGTCCTTGTTTGAGTACCTCTTCCAGAAGCGCTGGAGAGAGCTCGCTCAGAGTATTCAGCGATCTCTCAGAGCCGAGGTTTACACCCACATCCATACCCTCAACTCACGGTGGTTCACTCAACAGCAGACCGGAGACCTCTTAGCGACGCTCAATGATGACATCAATCAGCTTGAGCGCTTCTTTAATGTGGGCGCGAATCATCTCATTCAGCTGATCACAACCACGCTCACAGTGAGTTTTGTCTTCTTCTATACAGCGCCAGTAGTCGCGATATGGTCAATGCTCCCTATCCCGATTATCATCTGGGGCTCACTCTGGTTTCAACGAGAGATCGGTCCGCGCTATATCCTAGTCCGTCAGCGTGCCGCTGACATTAACGCTCAGCTCAGCCACACCTTACGCGGTATGGAAGAGGTGAAGAGCTTCACCGCCGAGAGACGAGAGATCGATCGACTCGATCGTCTGAGCTCATCTTATGAGGAGGCTAATCGAGCGGCGATCAACCTCAGCGCTGCTTTCACTCCCATGATCAGGATGGCGATCGTCTTAGGCTTCTTAGCAACGTTGATCTATGGTGGTCACCTCACTCTTGAGGGTGAACTCGCGGTTGGTACTTACAGCGTACTAGTTTTTTTAACTCAACGCTTGTTGTGGCCTCTCACTCGTTTAGGAGAGACCGTTGACCTCTATCAACGAGCGATGGCAAGCGCCCAGAGAGCCTTTACGCTCTTGGACGCTGAGGCCCCTCCTCACAGCGGTACTGAGCGACTTGACTCTACCTCATTAAAGGGAGAGATCGCCTTCCGCGACCTCTCCTTCTCCTATCCGGAACAAGAGGCGCTATTCAGAGGCTTAAATCTCACATGCCCTCCGGGTAAGATCACCGCCATTGTCGGAGCGACCGGATCGGGAAAGAGCTCATTGATCAAGCTCATCTTAGGTTTTGACAGGCCTCTCTCTGGTGACGTATGGATTGATGATCGGCCGCTCGCCGAGCTCGATCTCTCTTCGTGGCGAAGTTGTGTGGGCTTGGTGAGTCAAGGGGTATATCTGTTTGAAGGGACGCTTATGGACAATATCCGTTATGGTCGTCCCCAAGCGAGCGATGAGGAGGTCTATCGAGTCGCTGAGATGGCGGGGGTTTCACTGTTTATCGATCAACTCAGCGCGGGATATCAGACTATGGTTGGTGAAGGAGGGGTAAGACTCAGCGGAGGGGAGCGTCAACGAGTCTCTATCGCTCGTGCCTTACTTAAAGATCCCGCGGTGCTCATCTTAGATGAGGCGACCAGCGCTATAGACGCCTACACCGAAGCAGAGATTCAAAGATCGCTCGCAGAATTTTGCGTTGGACGTACAGTTTTAGTGATCGCTCATAGGCTCAATACCATTAGAGGGGCCGATCAGATTTTAGTCCTCGAACATGGTCAAGTGACCGAGTCCGGTGGTCATGATGAGCTTCTAGAGCGTGGAGGCGCTTACGCTCAACTATGGTCAAGATAACTCGCTCTAAGCGATGGGTATGCATCTCATCTCAGCTCTGTGATATCGAAGAGCCCTGTAACATCGGGGAGACCTGTAACATCGAGAATACCTGTGACATCGAGGTCATCATCTGTACCGAAACCTATAGAGAGAGTGTGACATTCCTAGCTTAAGTGAGAGGTTTATTCACCACACAGAGAGGTTTATTCACCACACAGAGAGGTTTATTCACCACACAGAGAGGTTTATTCACCACACAGAGAGGTTTATTTACCACACAGAGAGGTTTATTTACCACAGAGTGTGACAGATATGGGCTAAATACAGAGTGGCATAGGTCTTGCTTTGTTTTTAACACATTCATCGGTAAGTCATCGGGTTATGGTTACGCTTAGTGATCTAAACTTCTAAATCACGAATCATTATGACAGACAGCGACAGTCGCTGAGAACAGAGAGAGATCATGAGCATCAAGCGTCATCTAATCTTATCAAGCTCTCCCCTGCTTAAACGACTCTCATCTGCTCTATTGACCGTCTGCTGCCTCACTTCATTGGTCATTGCCCCCTCATGCGCTGATCAAGTAGACCTGATCGATGAAGAGAGCCAGCGCTTTCTAGAGGGTGATGACTATCCACCGACCCCTCTAGAGGGTGACCGCTTGCTCTTGGAGAAGGCGGATGTCATCGTCCTCCCCACGATCTCTATTTCTGTATATGTGATCGGCGCTATCGCTGCCTATGTCAGCGGGATCTTGATCTATGAGAGTCTCCCCGATGAGGGAATGGACCTCTGGGACAGCGCTTGGAGTGGATCTCATATGAGCGACTATCACTATCTCACCGAAGATGCCATCGACTTAGAGTCAGAGGTGACCGCCCAAGCAGAGCAGCTCAACCGCGCACTCTCCGAGTTCGCTTACCGAACCACCGATACGCCTCTTCCTGGTATTACCGGCGAGATGTATATCACCTTCCTCAACGCTTATGCCTCTGCTAACGCTTCAAGTCATGGCATTAGTCTTGAAGAGATGAGAGAGAACCTCGAGGGTCGACTTAAGCCACTAGCAGAGGCACCTAGAGACTTCCTCAACTCGCTACGTATCGCCTCTAGTCGTAGCCGAACTTTAAATAGCTCCGCAGGTTTATGTGTCAAAGCGCGCGTAGACGACAAAGAGGGAGCTCCTTTTATAGGTCGCGCTAAAGCTAAGGGCCCTGAAGATGTGATTCGGGCAACGATCTTAGCCAGCCTAAAGGCCACTGCTCGATGCGGTGTGTACCATGAAGAGGTCATGTCACAAGTTCGAAAGTATGCAGAGGTACAAGGAGAATTCCGCATCGTTGATCAGCTGTTCTATCACCTCTTTGTGACCGGACAAGTGATCTATAGCTATGCCGGTCAGTGCCAACTCCCTCCTCAAGTAGAAGTACTTGAAGGACAAGAGAGCTGCGCTGACAGCGGTTGGCTATAATACATAGAGACCTCGAACTTCTCCAAGCGGCCTGTATACTCGTGCCTCTCTCCTCATGTCTCTCTCCTTCATTCTGTAAGATCGCTTAAGGACAGGCCTCCTCTATGAACGACAAGAGGTAAGAGCCGCTCTCCTCCCCATCGACGAAGAGATAAACCGTCTCACCCTCTTGAACATCTAAAGAGATAGAGTCACTGCTCTCTTCGTCCTCCACGCACCCCAGCTCACTCGTAGTGAGGGAACATGTCGCCCGAGCATAGAGGCGGGCATCAAAATTAGCGAACTCAAGCCTCGCGCAGAGAGCGCCACTGCTGTTCGCAGTGAAGGCGTGAGCGACTTCGGTAGATGAGCCACCACAACTCCCCTCTTCGCCACTAGGAGCCCCAGTGTGTCTCCAAGGTAGGGGCTCTCCTCAAGAACGATCAGCGCACTCTCATCACAGGCGAGCGCTCCAATCGGCGTGAGACAGCTCAATTCCTCAGAGCAAGCGGGGTCATCACAATCGGCGAGTCCATTCCCATCTTCATCGCCCTCACGATCACAGCGCTCAGGGTAAGTCGGTAACGGACACTCGCCCACGCTCATATCAAGGGTGTACTCACCACTCCCATTATAGCTATCCACATATAGGTAATAGGTGACGTCAGCCTCAGCGTTTAAGGAGAGCGCGGCGTCAAGCCCTATATAATCATCATTACAGGCGACCTCGCTCTCTGGTTCTTCACAATCTGTACGTACATATAATACTGGATCAACGCCGACCCCCTGAGCGCTCAAGCAGATGGGACTATCTCCTGCGATACTGAAGGTATAGACCTCCTCTGCTCCTCCCCCTCCACAGCTCCCCCTCACCTCTGAGGGTCGGTTAGGGAGTTGACCGCTCACCTCTCCTAAGCGAGAGAGGGGGATCAGTTCATTATCAAAGCAGGCGGCTGGTGGAGCGCACTCGGGTAGATCTACACATGCAGGGTCATCACAGTCCTCAAGCCCATTACCGTCTTCATCTCCGGGTAGAGAGCAGCGCTCATTATCAGCGATACACGGTCCCTCGTTGATGGTCAGCGTGTAATCCCCCCCCTCATCTCTAAAGCTATCAAGGATAATAAAGTATTCTATCCCCATTTCTCCTCTTAATGAGAGCGTCGCCGCAATATTATTAAAGTCATCATTACAACCCAGCTCGGAGTCCGGCTGAAAACATTGAGATCGGACATAAAGTACAGTGTCATATTCAGATCCCGCGCTGGTGACACAGTAATCTCCATCATCGGGAGCGATGAAGCGATATACGACCTCCGGTCCATTCCCTGCGCAGCGTCCTCTTAAGTCCATGGGTGCTCCCATGCTCGATCCACTCACCACCTCTCCTAGTGAGAGATCCCTCATCATGTCTAACTCACAGGCGGAGGGAATGTCAGTGAGGCATGACTCAGCGAAACGACAATCAAAGTCTTCACACCCCTCTCGTCCATCGAAATCTTCATCCCCTTCTTGGTCACAGATCTCTTCGGGCGCTGGAGGACACTCCCCCTCAGAGATCATTAAAGTGTATTCCCCCTCATGACGATAGCCATCGACGATCACATAGTATGAGTTGATAGCCCGCCCCTCAACGGTGAGCGCGGCTCGGGTATGAACATAATCATCATTACACGCCATCTCGCTCTGCGGATCAGCGCATGTTTTACGAACATGAAGGAGAGTGTCAAAGAGAGAGCCCTGAGTGCTTACGCAGAAGGGGCCATCAACCGGAGGGGTGAAGCGGTATATCTGCTCACCTGAGGCTTGGCCACCACAAGACCCATGGATCTCATCAGTGGCACCTTCTGTATTCCCCGTGACGCTCCCCCATTCATTCAACTCGAGCAACGCCTCCTCTTCACACGTCACAGGGGCTATGGGTTGAGCGCATTGAGGTTCATTGAGACAAGCGCGATCGTCACACTCTGACAAACCGTTCTCATTCTCATCTCCCTCACTCGCGCAATCCTCTTGGGGGCGAGCAGGACTCTCCTCTTCACAAGAGCCTCTTTTGACGACCACGCTAATCTCTCCGACGCCCTCTCGGCGAAAGTGGTCTACCACGAGAAAATAGCGATCGCTAGCCTCTAGACCTATGGTGAGCGCCGCTTGCATTCCCTCCTGGTCATCATTGCAGGAGACCTCACTCTCGGCGTCATCACACTCTCGGCGAAGATAGAGAACGGTGTCCCCCTCAGAGCCCACTGTAGTGATACAGTAGCTCCCATCCTCGGGGGGACTGAAGCGAAATATCGCCTCCGGCCCCTCTCCGCCACATGAACCTCGCTCTCTATCGTTTGTCGGGTTAACTGCGCCGGTATAGGTCTCGGCTAACTCAAGATCAATGACCTGATCATCTTGACAAGCAGGGTTAATGAGACAGCGAGGATCTTCGCTACACAAGGGATCATCACAGTCCACTTGATCTGAGCTTATGTCGCACTCTAGCGGCTGACCCAGATCACACGTCTCATCGCCAACGCAGAGATCATTGACCTCATCACTCTCCATATCTACTAGAGATGGCTGATCAACCTCTCCCATGTCCTCACTCTCCTGCCCCTCACTATTTGGCGAGCCTCCGCTCTCTCCTCCTTCGATGCATCCAATATTAAACACTAGAGTGAGCGAGCTTAGTGAGATCAAAGATAGCGTGAATTGTTTCATTAGGAGCGTCTTCCCTGTTAGTTCAGAAGATCTCTCAAACTCAGAAGACCCTCATGTTTGATAAGAGCTTAGCAGGTTCTTTAGCGAATAACATGACCTCTGTAACCACAGACCAAGGGCGCTTATTACACGATGATCAGAAAACTCCAAAAGTCGAAGAGAACAGCTCATCATAGTAAATGACGCTTAAAAAGAAGAAGAGTGTCGCCTCAAGATCAACCTCAGAGAGTGACGGCTTGGTCAACAATCGAAAGGGGAGATTAACTTGAATAGCGGTCAAGAGGTCTGAGTCTCGTGAGATACGATATCCATAAGGGGATCTCCTCTTCATATTCCAATTCTGAACGGTATGAATCGAGCTGATTTGGTATGTCTCTTCTTGGTATGTAAACGACCGATTTAGAGTTTTCTCTTTATATCCTCTATCGATTGAGATCTGTCCAATCGCCTTATTGTTGGACTGAGCCTCACACCTCATAGAGGTCTTAAGCACCTTCTCATTACCGACACTGCTGTTCGCGCTGAGGTGAAGCTCCTCCCCTGTTTTCTCTCGCCCGATGATGCAATGAACGATGACCGATGGCTTATCCTTTTGATCGATCTGAAAGGAGTACTGTTCGACCTCATCGGAAGATGTCAACGAGACATTTAAGACACCACTTAAGTTGACCCTGACCGCCTCGGAACTCTCTTTAGCGGTCAATAACCGGGTCTTAATCCCGCCTATATTGATTTGAACCTTGCCCTCTTTGTTTCCGAGGAAGCTAGCCTTACGATTCACCTCAACCGGGATCACGATCGCGTTGGTTTTGAAAGAGGAGGGGACAGTAATATGTAAAGATGAACATCCCACGAGTGCAGAACAGGTCAATAGAAATGCTAAAGTGCTATAGTGAATGTATGTTTTAATCACGCTATGATTCTCCTATCTTGAGATAACTTACTTAGTTTATAAACATAGATCTTATAAAAAACTAAAAATTCAAAGATCTTCAACTTACTATAGATAGATAGATCGAGACTCTGCGACCATCACTCACCACAGAGAGACGAGGTTATCGTGACCCCTCCCTTAGTTCTCCACAAAGATATCTCCTTCAATGATCGAGCGAGCAAGGCGATCGGTGCTCCACTAACTCGGTCAACGCTAACTACCTTACAAGTTAACCTTGGAAAACGATGTAACATGGCCTGCTTACACTGCCATGTTGAGGCCGGCCCTAAACGAACAGAAGAGATGTCTGTTGAGCATATCGATGACATCCTTGAGCTCCTCAGTCTCTCTCCTCAGATCTCTACCCTTGATGTGACCGGTGGAGCGCCCGAGCTTCACCCTCATTTTAAGCGACTCGTCAGCGGGGCTCGAGATCTCGGTCGACGCGTCATTGATCGCTGTAACCTGAGCATACTCCTTGAGCCTGGTCAGGAAGATCTAGCACATTTCCTCGCAGAACAAAGGGTAGAGGTGGTCGCCAGTCTCCCCTGTTATCTCGAGGCTAACGTAGAGCGTCAGCGCGGAAAAGGGAGTTTTTCGAAGAGCGTAGAGGGCCTACTCATCCTTAATGCTCTCGGTTATGGACTCCCTGAGAGCGGGCTCATCTTGAACTTAGTGTATAACCCTACCGGCCCCTCACTTCCTCCTCCTCAACCGGCCTTAGAAGAGGCCTATCATCAACAGCTTAAGACTCGATTTGGTATTGAGTTTAACTATTTATTCACCATCACTAATATGCCAATCAAGCGTTTCCAAACTCAGCTTCAACACAACGGCGAACTAGAGCGCTACCAAGCACTGCTCATCGACCACTTTAATAGCGCGACTCTAGAGGGGTTGATGTGTCGTGAACTGTTAAGCGTGAGTTGGGATGGGCGCCTCTATGACTGTGATTTCAACCAGATGCTTGAACTCCCTCTGGGCGCAGCTCCGCAGAATTTATCAGCGCTACTCGAGTTAGCGAGGTCGCAATCCCTTCAGCATATAGAGGGAGCTAAGATTCATACCGCTTCTCATTGCTTTGGATGTACCGCAGGGGCGGGTTCTAGTTGTGGTGGAGCGCTCAGCTAGCTTCTCCACATCATCACCGGCGAATACCCGCATCTCTAGATAAGATAAAACGAGACTCGATAAAACGAGGTGAACTAAACAATGCCACAGTCGACAGATCTATCTGACTCCTATTCTGCCTATTTCTCTGACTCCTATTCTGAAGCCCGTCAGCGACTCCTCGAGCTAAGCGCTCGACGAGGCGGTACACATTGGACCTATGACATCGACCAATGCTCTCCGCATGGAGAAGCTCTCAGCGTGGATGTTCTCCGCTTTGGTCCACCAGAGGCGAGTCAGGTTTTAGTGATCTCTAGCGGAACTCATGGAGTAGAGGGCTTCTTTGGATCAGCCGCTCAACTCGCGTTGATTGAGCTCAAGCTCGAAGAGCTGCTCTCTGTTCAAGGGGTCGCACTCGTCATCATCCACGCGGTTAACCCTTATGGCTTCTCACATCTTCGCCGAGTCAATGAGGATAACGTAGACCTTAATCGTAATTTCCTCACCGTCGGTGAGAGTTATAAAGGCGCTGACCCCAAGTATGCTCTCTTAGATGGACTCCTTAATCCTCAATCCCCACCACCTCGATTTGAGCTGTTCACTCTCAAGGCGCTTCTCCAAATCATCAGACATGGTTTTCAAGCCCTCAAGAGCTCGGTCGCTCAAGGGCAATATGACTTTGAACGAGGGCTCTTCTTTGGTGGGAGAGGTCCCTCTCGATCACATAAGATCATCACCGAGCACCTCCCTCACTGGATAGGAGAGGCCGAGCGAGTGATCCATATCGATCTCCACACAGGCTTAGGGCCATGGGGAACGTATGTGATGGCCGCTAGTCAGAATATTCCACAGAGTGAGTTGCAGTGGCTACTCGGTCACTTCGATCAAGACAAAGTGCAACAGCTAGAGGCTTCAGGTGTACTTTACCAAATCCGAGGAGAATTTACTTACTACTGTCGTAGCCTCTTCAGCGAAGTCGATTACTACCCTATTTTAGTAGAGTTTGGGACTTATCCAATCCTTAAGGTCTTAAGCGCACTCCGAGCCGAGAACCGGGCCACCCATTGGTGTGACACTGGAGCTCCAGAGCTCGACCAAAAACGTCAACAGCTCCGCGAGGCCTTCTCCCCGGCCTCAGAGGAATGGAGATCGACAGCGCTCTCCAAAACGCTCCGCGTTATAGATCAGGCGGTAGCAGCGCTCAATGATGATTCAAACGGGAGTTAATTCAATATGGATGTTCTTCTCAAGCCTCTCTCGAGGTGCTAGCATTAAGGGTATGTTTTAATCTACCGTAAGAAAGGGTACTTCCTATGTCGACTTATAAATGCGATCAATGTGGTATGGCGGTCAACGCGACCTGCGCTCACTGTGACAAAGCTCTCGAAAATGATGAGCTCAGCAGACCTGACGGCAGCTCCGTTCAGATCTCTAAATGTCCCGATGGTCATGGCAAGATTAAATCTCCGTTGTGTTGCGGCCAAGACATGACCTGCTCTCTCCCCTCTAGCTGAGAGTCACGATGTGAGTGGAGTAGAGCCTCTCCCATTAAAGAGTCGGGACCCCAAGAGACGGGCGCTCGAGTGGATTAATCGAGTCGTCATTGGTGAGAACCTCTGCCCATTCGCGAAACCCTCTGTCGACGAGGGCAGGCTTGATCTTCGAGTCAGCGAATCGCGAAGCCTCGATGACTCTTTTCGAGACCTGCTCTCTTATCTTGAGTGGTTTCTCACCGCCGATGCCGAACACTTCGACAGTGGATTATTGATTTTCCCCAAAAGCCTCGATGACTTTGAGGAGTTCTTAGATTGCCTCTCCGCGGCTGAAGAGGCCATTGTTTCGCTCAACCTCGAGGGGGTCATACAGCTAGCGAGTTTTCATCCTGAATACGTCTTCGATGATAGCCCTCTTGATGACCAAGCACATTGGACAAATCGCTCTCCACTCCCCGCTCTTCATCTCTTGCGCGAAGCACGAGTTAGCGAGGTCTTAGAGCGAGTCCCACACCCTGAGAAGATCCCCCAACGAAACATTGAGCACCTGCGAAGTCTCACCACTGCACAGCTCGAGACCCTCTTCGCAGACCTATAACCTTGGGTGTGAACTTAATTGATATTCATTATCATTTTCACTAAGCTCTGCTCATTTCTTAGGAGGTGAGGTCTCTACCCCGTGCCTCTCCTCTTCTCCGGAGAAGAGCCCATGTCTAGTCAAGATACATCACGAGATACATCACGAGATCGATTACTGCCGCTCCCCTCTGCGATAAGGAACGCGCGGTCTACAGCGAGGTCTCAACCTCAGTGGGTTCTGAAGGAGATCAGCGGGGCTACACTCTCCTTAAAGACTCGTCTTCTCGAGATTGGCCTCACCGAGGGAACCCCCTTTGAGGCGACGCGTAATGGCGGTCATTTCCTGATCAGATTAAGGGGAGATACCCTCCTGCTCAGAGAGCGAGAAGCGGAGCACTTACTCGTCATTATCTGAGCAGCACACTCATCCCCGAGAATTCACTCTATACCTATATCGCCAACCGAAGAGAGCGAGAGCGGCAGTGACAAAAACACTGACAAAAACACTGACAAAAACACAACAAGATCATCAAATTAAGTCAGAGACTCAACACACGCTGAGAGCCCTCGTTGTCGGACGACCAAACGCAGGAAAAACAAGCGTCTTCAACCGCTTAACGGGACATCGTCTAAAAACGGGTAACTACCATGGAGTGACCGTTGAGCACGCTGAGGGCGCCCTCTCTTTGAGCGCCGGCAAGTTGAGTCTTATCGACTTGCCGGGTACTCCGAGTCTCGTCCCTCGAAGCCCTGATGAAGGCCTCACCGCCTCGGCTGTCTTAAACGGCTCCCTCGGTCGCTATGATCTCTTAGTTAGCGTCGTTGACGCGACTCGACTCCTCGAGGGGCTCTACCTCAGCTTACAACTCATCGAGCTCGGATGGCCCACTCTAGTGGTTATTAATCAAATCGACCTCGCCCATAAGGCAGGAGTCTCCCTTGACCTCTCAGCGTTGAGAGACTCCCTATCTCAAGGACATCACACCCCTATCGAAGCTGTCGCTGTCTCAGCGTCCACCGGAGAAGGCTTTGACGTCTTGCTAAAGAGCTTCGAGACTCTCATCTCTCACTCTTTGAGAGATGAGGGAGAGCGTGAGTCAAGAGAGAGCCCAGAGGCCACCCTCCTCCCCTGGCATCAGCTCCGAGATCTATGCGACCGCGTAGCCCCTTCTCTTCTCGGCGAGCTAGACGCACAGCTGAGTCAAGTTAAGCTCTCTAGTCCCTCACACCTCGACGCTTATTTGAGTTGGTTAAGTTTGAGCGCTCAAGAGGATGAGGCGCCGATTAGCACCAAGATTCGTCTGCTCACTGTCGCCGACTCCGCGATTAATTCAGCGGCCGCTGAGGAGTTGATCGCTCAACGCTATCGCTGGCTTGATCAAGAATCAGAGGGCTGGATAACCAAGGAAGAGCTAGCGGAGAGCGCCGCTCCTGGTCCCTCCTTTTCTCAACGAACAGACGCTTGGCTCTTGCATCCTCTTTGGGGTAGCCTAAGTTTTATGGGCTTGATGATCCTGCTCTTCCAAGCGCTCTTCGTTGGCGCTGACCCTTTTATCGGGATGATCGAAGATGGCGTCGCTTGGCTCGGAGAGCTCGCCGGTCATCACTTGCCGGCGGGGATCCTCTCTGAATTTTTAATAGAAGGGCTCATTAACGGGATCGGTAATGTGATCGTCTTCTTACCTCAAGTCCTGATCCTCTTTGGTCTGATAGGTCTCATGGAGGACAGCGGCTATATGGCTCGTGCCTCGGCGCTCACCGATCGGGTCATGCGCAGCGCGGGTCTTAGCGGTAGGGCCTTTGTGCCCATGCTCTCCGGATTTATTTGTGCGGTCCCTGCGATCCTCGCAACTCGGACTCTCCCCCAGCGGAGAGACCGCCTGCTCACCATGATGGCGCTCCCGCTACTCACCTGCTCTGCTCGACTCCCCGTCTATACCCTCTTGATCGCGACCCTCTTACCAAACCCAGGCTCGACGCTAGGGATTGATGATCGCGCTTGGGTGATGGTGCTCCTCTACCTCTTCGCCACTCTCTCCGCTTTCGCTGCGGTTTGGGTGATGGGTAAGACGATCCTCAAAGGAGAGACCCCACCTCTCTTGATACACCTCCCCGATTATCGACGGCCGGTCTTCAAAGACGTCCTTCAGCGACTCTTCACTCGGGCGATGGTCTTCGTGAAAGAGGCCGGATCCGTAATCTTCGTGGGGACAGTTGTGCTGTGGCTACTGCTCAGCTTTCCGCGACTCGACTCTGCCACTCACCCTCACCAGGCACCAACGGTCACTTCAACATCTCCCTCTATGTCAGTAGAGAAGTTGGCGGCCCAAGAGCTGGCGGCCCTCCGCGCTCAGAGCTACGGTGGGCAACTAGGGCGACTCATGGAGCCCGCCTTGCGTCCCTTGGGATGGGACTGGCAAGTAGGTGTTGGCTTAATCGGAGCCTTCGCCGCTCGAGAGGTCTTTGTCAGTACGCTAGGTATGGTCTATGGGGTCGGTGCAGAGGTCGATGAGGAGAGCACCTCACTCCGAGAGCGGATCCGACAAGCGAAGCATAAAGATGGCACCGCCGTGTTTACTCCGACTTCAGCGCTCGCTCTCTTAATCTTCTTCTCTTTAGCTTGCCAATGTCTCAGCACCCTCGCCGCTGTTAAGCGGGAGACTGCTGGCTTTCGATGGCCTCTCTTTATGTTCTCCTATATGTCGATATTAGCCTATGGCTGCGCCTTAGCGGTGACTTGGATCGGCGATTTTTTAAGTTAAGCCCGCCTCAGACCTCCTCTTTAGGGAGCGAGTCCGCAGTCGACGATATCAACCTCATATTGAATCGACTCGCTCTCTCCTTCAACACGGACGACATATCGCTTGCCGACCTCGCTGGTCCATCCTTGGGGGATAAGGTTGAGCGCCGCAGCGCTCCCAAAGTTCGGCCTTAAGGTCACGACCTCTATCGGACAATCCACCCCTTGACCGACAGCTGCGCCTGTTGGGTCTGGGAGATCAAAAGCGGTCACCGAGACCTGCGGATCACGAAGAGAGAGACCGTCATATTGAAAAGTCCAACCCGTCTGGTCTATACTACGACCCCATCGATCTTCACTGACTTGAATGGGAAAAGGACCCGGAGAGGGAAACGCGACCCACCCCTGAGGTCGGTTGAGATGTAAGACTTCCATACAAGAGAAGTCGGAGGCGCTCCCCACCCCAATGCTCTCTAAACCAATGGACATAATCCACCGCCGATGTCCCATCGTCGTCTCATTACCGGGGTCCACCATATACATCCCGATCGCATCGATAGCGTTAGAACCCGCGATATTACTCCGGCTAGCCTTCTGCGCCCCCTCTGGCGTATAGCAACGCCACTCGGCCGGTGGACTATGGCTTAATCGACCATTAGCCTGCATCATTAGCGCACATTCTTGAAGGGCGGGAACACTCTCTAGATTCCCTGTTACCGGATCTAGATCAGCCAAAGATCGATAAAAGTTCGTGAGCTCCACGACCCCACTTAAAGCGACCTCATTGACATCTCCTGCGATGCATTGATTCACATCTCCTGTCCAAAGCACTCCCTCCAAAGCGCTTTGGACGGTCCGCCACCTTTGGCACATCGTCACCCACGCCGGCTGATCAAGTGGAGGCAGAGCGCCTCCCATGACCTCACCTCCCATGACCTCACCTCCCATGACCTCACCTCCCATGACCTCACCTCCCATGACCTCACCTCCCATGACCTCACCTCCCATGACCTCGCCTCCCATAACCTCACCTCCCATGATCTCGCCTCCCGTGATCTCCTCACCAATAGGGCTATCTACTCCCGCCATGTTTCTCTCCCCTGCGATGACATAACCGCCGGATCCATCGATACCCGAGAAGACCTCTCCTGCCTTTCCTCCTCCAATAGGGTCATCAATGATCTCCGATGAGCAAGCTGAGCTAGAGATCACGCCGATACAAAAGAGATAACGCAGATAATGAGTCGATAAGGGAGTCTTCATAGTTCTCTCTTCTATATAAAAATCATAGGAATGGACTTCATAACCGGTTTAAGAGGCCTGCTCAGTTAATCATGTTATCAGACTCCAATAAAGACCACTTTGATCTCTATAAAAGAAGACTCACAGAAGACTCACAGAGAAACCGATCTCCACCGACCGCTGTGGAAAGCCCATGCTAAATAGAGAGAACGACCGAACCAGTCGATAGTGGAGCCTGCCCATATTCCCAATAAGCCCCATCCCCATTGATACGTGAATAGCCAACAAAAGCCTAAACGGAGCGCTGCTGGGCCAAGGAGACTCGCGATGAGTGGACTGCGAGTCTCTCCCGCCCCGCGTAATGCCCCCGCTAAAGCGCTAGTCACCGCCATCAGAGGTTGGGCGATCGCGGCGATCTGTAGACAGGGAACCCCGACCGAGATCACTTTTGGGTCAGAGGTGACACAGCCGATCAGGGCAGCGGGGAAACAGAGGAAAATCACTGAGAGGCTGAGGAGTAAGCCCCCTCCTACTAGCGCTGAGAGCCAACCTACCTTTTGTGCTCGCCGCAAGTCATCTCTCCCCATTGACTGAGCGACCAGCGCCGACGAGGCAACCCCAAAAGCATCAGCGCCAATAAAACCGATCGACTCCACCGCTAAGAGCACCTGATGGGCTCCCATCTCTACCTTCCCTAGTCCGGCGATCAAGCTAGAGAAGAGTAAGAATGCGCTGTGATACCCGAGGCGTTCTCCCAAAACCCCTCTTGTTACTTTGAGAACCGGTCTGACAATAGAGTAATCAAAGCTGAACTTCCGCCATGAGAAGAGGCCCAAGAAACGATGAGAGAGACTCCATCCACCGAGAGCTGCTTGTAGGGTGAAAGCAAACGCTGAGCCCCAAGCTGCCCCTGCGATCCCTAACTCAGGAGCGCCTCCCCAACCATAAATTAATAAGGCGGAGAGGCCTAGATTGGTGAAGCCACAGACCCCGGAGATCCACATCGGAGTCTTGGTGTCACCCTGTGATTGTAAAGCCGAAAAGAATAGGCCGCCTAGCATCTTCAACGGAGCGCTCAAAAAGAGAGGGAAAAAATATAGCCGAGCGCTTTGATGTAGCTCAGGGGTCTCTCGACCCATCCACATAATCAACCATTCAGTGAGCCAAGGCGAGAGAGCAAAGATGAGCGTTCCAATCCCAAATGAGAAGAGCGAGCAGCTCCTTAGGAGATTGATTACGCCACGATCATCTCCCCGTCCTCGCGCTCGTCCCATCAGCGCTAAGGCGCCTATGTCGAGTGATCCAGAGAGAGAGAATAGAGACCACAAGGCCGGACCACAGATCTGTACGACTCCTAAGCCATCGGCATGATAGTGACCAAGTAAAGTCCGGTCAGTGAGGAAGACAACGGTAAGTAAGAGACCTTGTAACACTGCCGGCCAAGCCAGCGATAACAACTCAGATAAGGCAGACCGATTACTCAACATCTCCCCTTTTCTTGGCCCACGACCTTTGCGATTTGAGGGTCGTATCAAGATCATATGATAAGAGCGCCGGCAAATGAATTTCACTCCCTCTCTACACAAAACTCTGTTAGGGACCCTAAATCTCGACTACTAGTAAGCGATCTTTCACGAGGAGGCAGCATGCGTACAATCTTCTTTGACCTTGACGGCACTTTGCTCAATGAGGACCACCAACTTCATCCGGAAAATATAGAGGTCATTCATCAACTTCAACAGCGCGGAGTCACTGTCTGTTTAGCCTCGGGACGTACTTATCAGTCGATGCGCCCCTTTCACAGACAGCTCGGTCTACAGACTCCTCTAATCTGTTACAATGGAGCTAAGATCGTCTTCAGCGAATCAGAGACCATAGAGACCGCTTTAACACCTCAGATGCTCCGTCCGCTCGTAGAGCTCTCTCGTGATCATCAATTTCATCTCCATCTCTACCGTGATGAAGAGTGGTATACAGAGCGCCCTGACAGTGAAGAGTCACGCGATTATGCTGAGAAAACTCATATGACCCCCATCGCAGTAGACCTCTATGAGATCGCCAACTCCCCTTGTACTAAAGCCTTATTCATCGCCGCTCCCGAGAGACTAGCGATGCTCTCTACTCTCATTACCGCTCAACTCGGCGATGAGGTCGACCTCACCTCTTCGATGAATCACTTCTTGGAGGTCCTCGTGAAAGGAATCAATAAGGGGTGGGCTATACGTCAAGTATGTGAGCGGCTAGCGCTCCCCTTGGAGCAGACGATCGCCTTTGGTGATGGGCTAAATGATCTAGAAATGCTCCAACTCGTGGGTCATGGGGTGGCGATGGAGAATGCTCATGAGACTCTAAAAGTAGCCGCTGATGCCATGGCTCCACATCACGCTCATGCAGGTGTCGCCCGTTATTTAAGAGGTCACTATCAGCTCACTTAATAAGCATATTGCTTGTCCTCTGTCACTTGTCCTCTGTCACTTGTCCTCTGTCACTTGTTTGCCATTACTAGAGGCTCCTTATGTCTACTTCTAACTCGACTCAGACACCGATCTATACACCACCATGGCTCGACAGCCTACCCCAGCGCCCCCCTCCGGCCTTTAGAGCTTATCGACAATTCAATGCCCTCCGCGAAACACTCGATTTTGGTCCTGATGAGCATAATGAGATCGAACGAGATCAGGCTTATCAGGATCGGAGACAGCAAATATCGCTCTGCGCGGTGAAGAGTAGGCTGAACGCGAGTAAGATGAGCTATTTCCCAACGGAACAAATGCCCGATAAAGTGGCTCGTCTCTTGGGAGAAGCTCGAGCGCTTGACACTAAAGAGGTGATCGAATCTTTTGAATTCTTTCAACGCGTTCGACATCGAGTGAGCCGTGAGGTCGTGGTTGACCTGTGCTGTGGCCATGGCTTGGTCGGCATGCTCTTCGCGCTCTTAGAGCGAAGAGTAGAGACTGTCTATCTCCTCGATGTAAAATTTCCCGCATCCTCCGCTCGAATTGAGGCACTCCTACAAGAGGAATGGCCGTGGGTCTCACCTAAGATCAAGAGACTTAAGCGCTCGGTAAAAGGAGCGGCGAGTGATCTCCCTACGGGTGCAGGCGTGGTCGCGGTCCACGCTTGTGGCGCTCGCACCGACTGGGCGATAGAGGTCGCTGCTAGCCTCGAAGGTCCTCTAGCGATGATGCCCTGCTGCTATGGGCACCAAGTGTATCGAGGCCCTGAGACGCTCAAGAGACATCTTGGGGTGACCTTGTGCGTAGATATTCAACGTACAATGGACCTCGAACAGCGAGGATATCGCGTAGATTGGCAAGAGATCCCCGCCGAGATCACGCCGAAAAACAGAATAATATCCGCCTCTCCTGCCCCCCTCCCCGATAAACCGAGTGATCACTAAAGTAGTAATCTATGACATAAGCCATAGTAAACAATAGGTTTTAATGCCCTTGAGTACTTTTTGGGCTTTACGATACGACTTAAGGTGATTATCTTCTTTGAGGGGAGGTGAATCATCTCCTAAAACGACTCAGCTCCGTCTATTCATTTACATTAAGATTTATAGCCTGCCCTCGCAGGCGTACTAGAGAGAATATATGCTTATCAATCGAGCGATTAACACGATTATGCAGAGTGAACTGATCGGTAAAGTCCTCCAACATGAGGCCTTTATTGAGAGTATCCTCAAAGCGGTCACCACCTCTCTTGAGGCGAAAGATGCCTTCAGCGCCCGCTACGAAACTATTTTACGAAGCGTCGGACTCGTCACTAGCACCCAACTCGACGTCCTCAAAGAGATGCTAGACGCTCTCAATCAAGAGGCGGATGCTCTGCGAGAGCAGCTCGATCACGCGGCTCAAAGCACCAGAAGTTTAAGACAGCGCGCTAGTAAAGCAGAAGCAGAGCTCGCCCAAGCGATCGCTGACTTAGAGAGCGCTCAGGCCGAGCTCACTTCGCTTAAAGCGAAGACAAAGGTAACCTCAAAGTCTAAAGCGAAACCCAAGACTCAAGCGAAGCCTACACCAAAGCCTGCCGCGGCGACGTGGTCTCCGACGATGACTAAGGCAGAGCTAATAGAAATCGCTAAATCCCTCGGTATGAAGGTCAGCACCAAGGTAAAGAAGACTGACCTCATCAACCGACTCGGCGCCCTAGCGGGCGATCACTGACTCTCTACTCCCCGCTGATCATCTATGAGAAACGCACATTTTTATCTAAAACTTACCCCCGATGAGCTCTTGGAGTACTACCAAGGATATAAAAAATATGTGAGGGTGAAGACCTTTCAGGGGTACTCAATTCAGTTTAGAGCGGATCATCTCCGGCAATGGGTTAAGCCCTATGGGATTAATGGTGAATTTGAGATCCGCTTTGACGATCAGAATAAATTCGCCGGACTGTATTTATACCGTGATTTCGGGGGAGGAACGAGCGTTCAGAGCGCTAAGTCATCCGACCCCCCTCCCAAGAAAACAACTCCACCCAATGGACCCAACCAGCGTCGCCGAGGATTCAAGACCTCTATCTGACGTTAGAGTGCAATGTGCTGGATCTTAGTCGGGTCTTAGGCGAGCTCTATCCCATCCTCAGTGAGCGCGGTAATCTGAGCAAGGCTGTGAATGGGAACGTCGCATTCAGACAAGAGCTTACGTCCATGTTCAAAAGTCTTCTCGACCAGCGCTCCTATACCGACTAGGGTCGCGCCTGCTTGGTCACAGAGGTCAACTAAGCCCTTAATCGTCTGTCCACTCGCGAGGAAATCATCAATAATTAATACTCGCTCACCTGCCCCTAAGAACTCAGGAGAGACCATCAGGGGCGTAATGCTCCCTTTAGTATGCGAAGGCGCGAGGGCCATATAGGCATTCTCAGGCATCGTCACCGGTCTCTTTTTACGGGCATATACAACTTTACATTGAAGAGCTGAGGCGGTCATCAACGCCGGCGCAATCCCCGATATTTCTGCGGTTAAGACAAGATCAGGTTGAGTCTCACGAAAGAGATCAGCGAAAGCGATGCCACATTGTTGCATCAAGGCCGCATCAACGCGATGGTTGATAAATCCATCTACTTTGAGGATCCCATTTCCTAAATTTTTTCCCTCAGTACGTATCTTTTCAACGAGCTCAATAAGCATAAATGATGATCTCTTTCTCAGCGGGCTTGAGTATTTCTAACCGTCTACTTTTGATAGAATATCTTAACAGTCGGCTTATAGACTGAGTCTTAGTACAACGCAATAGCGAGGCGTAGGTTGTTCCTCATCGACCCCTCTTCTTTACTGATCACATCGCCTCAAGCGATGCACATCTCATCCAAGTATAAAGCCTTGTCGCTTTAGCGAAACTAGCATACATAAACACTGATCTATGTAGAGGTGTAGAGACATAGATAAGCAGACGAATCGATGAGAAGATGAGGTGACACATGTCTGAGAATACCGCTGAGAATACCGCTGAGAATACCGCTGAGAACACCGCTGAGAATATATCGACCTCTCATCAAGTGTCGGGAAACTCCGATTCCACAGAGCGATTGTGGGACATGCTGCCGGCATCACTCCCCGATCGTTCAGAGAGCGCAGAGGTGATCGATACTGAACTAGCGACACTCCCCGCCATGAAGAGTATGTATCTTAAAGCACTTAAGCGCCGACCTGGCCTCCACCGCGGAGAGAGTATCCCCCCGCTTCAAGTCGAGAGCGTTTTGTCGATCGACTCACCTTGGCTTAAGCGATACCTCAAAGTCTGTGGTTGGGCAGAATCAGCTGAACGAATTGACGATCCACCACTCCCCATCACTGCACCACAAACACTCGCCGCTCCACTGCATATGTATCTCCTCACTCACCCCCTTTTTCCCGCTTCAACCCTCGGCGTCGTCCACGCTGCGAATCAAATGATCGCTACTCGTCACCTCGACCTCTCTGCCCCTCTTCGTCTCCGTGGTTGGATCGGTGAGACTCGATGGAAAGCGAGAGGGTTCGAGGTCGACCTACACACCGCGGTGATGTCTCACGGTGAAGACTCTCCCTCTTGGCTCGGAAAAACGACGGTATTTAGATCGGTCAAGGAGAGAGAAGAGCGACCTCGCGCCGCGAGCGTCGAAGACCCTATCATTGAAGGAGAGCGCAGCGACTTAAACCTCCCCGCCGACCTTGGGAGACGTTTCGCTCCAATCGCGGGTGATTATAATCCTATACATCTCTATCCACTCACCGCTCGCCTCTTTGGTTTTAAGAGACCTATTATTCATGGTATGTGGACGATCGCTCATCTCCTTCAAAGAGGATATCCTCACGCAGAAGAGGCTCAATTGGGTCGAATGAGCGTTCTCTTTCGACGTCCGTTGTCTCTACCTCTAAACTCAAATGCTCTCCTCATGAGCACCAACAACGGGAGACTCCTACAGGCCTTAGATCATCGAGGTAAGCTAGCGGTCAGCGCTGCCTTCTGCCCTCTTGATGAAGGCCCCATGGCGACCTCTACCCCTGTATCACCCACGACCTCGTGAGCGACCGACAAAGAATAATACGAGAGGTCGAGTCTGACCTCTCCATAGAGCTTAGAGCGATCTCTCTCTCTCGTTCGTCACGCCAGAGTAAGCAGCTTATCCTCTCACGACTCTCGGCCCATGCTAAACCGGGAGAGTTGGTCGCTCTACTAGGAGAGAGCGGCGTCGGTAAGAGCAGCCTTATTCGTCTCATCGCGGGATTGGAATCACTCTACGACGGAGAGCTTTACGCCATGGGTCATCGCCTTCAAGGTCATGGCTATTCATGCCCACCCGAAAGACGCTCAATGGCCTATTGTCCCCAAGAGCACTTGTTATTCCCTCATATGACAGTCTCCGACAATATCTCTTTAGCTCTCCCGACCTCCATGAGAGTCCCTCAACAAGATCTCGTCAGTCAAGTCCTAGACCTTGTAGAATTACCCAAGGCCCATAACCGGTGGCCTCATGAGCTTTCAGGAGGTCAGCAACGCCGGATCGCGCTGGCGAGAGCGCTGGCGAGAGCGCTGGCGATAGAGTCCTCCTTACTCCTCCTCGATGAGCCCTTTAGCTCCTTAGATATTCAGCTCTCTATTCGTATACAAACCCGCCTGTTTAAGCTCTTAAAAAACCATGATACGACTATTATTTGGTCTACTCATCTTCTCTCTCATGCTCTCGATCATGCTGATCGACTCTGGGTCCTAGAGAATGGTCAAAACTTATATAACGCCCCTCCTCGCTCTCTGTATCACCACCCACCCTCTCGAGGGGTCGCTGAGCTCTTAGGCGAGGTAGAGTGGTTTAAGAGCACGCAAGTCGCAACTTGGGGTGCTCACTGGCAGACTTTTATCTCTCATAGCGATCCGAATAGCGATCCTCGCAGCGATGAAAAGGTAGAGCGAGTGATCGGTTTTCGACCGGCTTTATGGTCACTCCTCTCCTCGACTTCACCCAAAACCTCTCTATCGATTGACACCACCTCCTCTCCGCTGAGTGAACTCTCTTCAATCGGCTCAGAGTTTGGTTCGTCAGAGACCTTATTCGCGCTCACAGGCGTCATCATTGAGAGTAGAGGAGGGCTTTTTTCTCAAGAGCTAAAGATCCTCATCGACCCCTCGTCTAGAGCGAGTGTAGAGACAGAAGACTTGCGTAGTACACTCTTAATACGTATGAATCACTCTCGTATTATAGGGTCCACCAACCAAACAGTTTGTCTACATTATCTAGGCGAGCCTTTGGTATATAGACGTCTTGGAGAGAGCGCATGAGAGGAGTGTCGAAGTCGCGATGGATCAAGTCGCGATGGATCAGAGCGTTGGTCTCTCGAGTCGCAGCCACTCTCATTTGTGGGTTAGCGAGCGCTTGCGCTCCTCACCTATGGCTACAAGAAGCGCATTTCCTCTCCCATGAAGGAGAGCTCTCTGCTGCTCTAGAAAGATATGAAGATAGCCTCCTCTCAGGGCGCTCAAGCGATGGTGTTTATCAGAAGGCAGAGCTTGTTTTAGAGTCTATGATCGCTCAAAAAATTGGGCATATCGAGAAGCTCCGTGACCGAGTCTCTCTCTCCGACCTCTGCGCTGCGCTCCTCGACCTCGAGCGGCTGTCTCCTCTAGCAATTGACCAGCTACAGCTCAGCGCCTTTGGTCTTATCGGCGTGAGTCCCATAGTGACCCAGACCTCTCCTCAACACCTCTTGAAACACCTCTCTAGTTTGGAGCGACAGAGTCGTTGTCCTGTAGCAGGTCTCTGGGTCAATGAGTGGAGGTTAACCTCTTCTCTTGAAATCGCGCTCAAGTCGCTTGAGACCTCAGAGCTATCGATCGAACAACTCAGCTTTTTCTCTCAGTTTTTAGAGACTCTACGCCCTCTCTCCGCTCCTCACTCTCTTAGCCATGAGCTGAGTCACGCGATTCAACAAGAGAGAGATCACTATTGGAGAAAACTCATTATTGAGCTCATCGATCAGAGAAGCTGGGGGCTCGCCTGGGCCTATCATCGATTAGCCTCCCGTACTCAGAAGTTCTCAAATGTACCTTGGTTAGCTTCCTCAATGATGTATGAAGTGATTGATGATGAACTCGATTGGACATTGAACAGACTTTTGCAAGAGACCTCCTCTATCTCTCCATCTTCCCTTTCTACCTCTTTATATACCTACTTTAATGAAGACCCTCTCGCCTCCGCTTGGTTAAAGCACTCTTCACCTGTCCAGTCCTCAAAGAAAAACTCGAGTTTTGGCGGAGAGCGAGGAGAGACTTATCAATCACTCTTAAGTGGAGAGAGCCTCTCACTCACCTTCATCGAAGAAAAGCTCAAGTGCGATTTTACCAAGACCAAGGTCTCACGTGAGATCCGCTATGAAGAGCCCGAAGGTCGAGTGCTATCACCTCAGTATGTGAGTCAGCTGAAGCGAGTTGAAACCTCTCAAGCCGCCTATGAGGAAGCACAATCTGAACTTGAAGAACTCGAACGCTCACTGCTCGTCGCTCAAGCTGATCTAGAAGAGTTTACCGCTCAAAAGCTAAAGGGGGTTCAGCGTAAAGCGAAGCGGCAAGGAGAACGGTTCACTCAGCTCCTTAAGAGTCGAGATCGCCACTTGATTAAGATTAATAAGCGCCGAGAGGAGTATCATTGGGGGCCACCTCCCCCAAGTCTCACTAAAGAGATTATCATGTTGCAAGAGTCTCTCTCTCCTCTAGTGAAACAAATTGAGCAACTCACGATTGGCTTAGAGATCACCCAAAGTGCACTCGAGGATACTCAGTCTCGACAGCTTAAACGTCGCGAAGAGGTCACTCGTCTCTCAGGCTATCTAGTCAAGACCGTCGCTCGTATGGATAAGGCTGCGCTGCGTCTCGATGAGCGTGAAGAGCACCTAAAAGGCCTCCCAAAGTTTCAACAGTCCTCGTCACAGAGCGTCTTCCGCTATCCGGCGATCGAAGAGACGATGAGCTGCTCATTAGGGATCAGCGCTCGGTCTTCGACCGCGCCAACTCAAGTGTTATGGACTGGAGAAGAGCGGCTTTCTACACAATATTTGATCCATAGATCTTACCCAAAGTATGGGGTAAAACCCTTGAAAAGCGCACAGAAAGAGAGCCGACGCGAGCTCTTAGGGAGAGGTCGGGCTCTCCTCGTGCGTCGCGCTCATCGATGGCTTAAGCAAAGCAGTATAGCCCGACTCATTGAGCGAGGAAAGACCCTCTTAAAGGATGAGTCGGTCTCGCTGAGCGATGAGTCGGTCTCGCTGAGCGATGAATCTATCGCTCTCCTCACCTATCTCAGCCCCGAGCCTTTTCTGAAGCACCTCACCGAGAGGCTAAGAAATCGATTAGATCTCAATGTCCCTCTCCTCGCTCTTCAAGCCCCTCTCGCCACTCCCTCTCCTCTGAGCCCCTATTGATTCTCGCGCTCAATCTCCTTTGTCTAATAGATCGTAAAATCCCAGCGGAGCTGAGCGAAGAGTCGGTCATGCTCCTCTAATCCAAAGAATGGCCCGAATGATTCACCGGTCAAATAATGGACATACCCGACCCCTAGTTTGAGTTGGTCGAGGAGTCGATAACTCAAGTCGGCTCTAACCAAACCGCCTCGCTCTGGTTGATGAAGAGCGGAGGGGCTCGCCCACTGGGGAGCGATCATAGAGAGCACGAGTCCAGCGCTGAAGCGTTCACGCCAAAAATTACGCTGCGCTCTCATGGCGATGATCTCTAAATTAGGAGGAATGAAGAAAGGCTCACTAGGAGCGTCTCCTATTAAGAAACCTCGCTGATATTCCACGCTCAATGTGGTGTCAGCAAAGCCGCTATAAGTCAGCCCACTTACGATCGTCAGCGTATCTACTTCAGCGACCTGAAGAGAGTTGATGTCCCCCTCTCCAGTATTACTTGGTCGATCGATCGCCCCGACGACTTCTCCTTTCCATAAGAAATTCCCTAGAGGAGTCGCGAAAGTGAGGCCAGTAAGTGTGTAACGTGGATGGTCATAGGTGATCTCAATTTGATCTTGAGTCAAGAAGAGCGATACATCCATTGGGCCAATCACCCCCTGGGTATCTAACAATGAGGCGGCATATATCCCAAGATCGAAACCCGCTCCGCGATATTGATAGCGTAAAAATACACTCTGCGTCTTTGAGGAGACGCCTTCTCGTTGGTGAGCGAAGCGAAATTCCTTCTCTTTAAGGAGAGCAATAAACGTTGGAGGGAGCATTGATGATGACTGACTCATAATCGCATTAAATGGGCTGTAGTCCGCTTGAGGTGGAACAAGTAAACCATAGTTCCCCTCATGACGAACCATCAGCTCTACGCTGTGAGCGTCCACAGAGAGCTGAAGCCTAGATAGCCAAACCGCAAGTTTCATATCATCTAAGTCAGCAACCCCTGGCTCACGCTGATCTTGAGGGTTGATCACATCCAAAGGGCTTAGGCCATCACTCTCTCCCCACGTCACTATTTGGCGTCCACTAGATAGAATCAAGCCCACACCAGCGATCGTGAAACGCTTAGATATCGATTGAATACCCGGGATATACTGCGTCCGATATTCTTCTTCCTGTACAGGATCAAAAAATTCGTCAGACACGTCATAGAGCAGGTCATACTCAAGATGCCCCTCCATAGTGACTAACCAATCATCTCTCTTATATTTAGCGCTGAGATCGAAGCTCTGCCTCCCTTTAGCCCATGACTGGGCAAGGGGACGTTCACTCCACATCGCCCATTGGCTGCGCGCGAAGCCATCAACTCGAAGTGGGGATGGGGGAGGGGGTAGGGCGCTCGGCTTAAGCTCAATGTCTGACAGATCGCCAAAGCCCCCCTCATCGAACCCTCCCTCATCGAACCCTCCCTCATCGAACCCTCCCTCATCAAAGCCACCCTCATCGCCCCCCCCATCATGGTCGGTCGTTTTATGATTAGTCTTCGACGCTGACTGCTCTTGGGAAGTCTCTGACTCAGCATAAGCGACTGAGGTGAGCTCCCCCGGAGTGATGGCGATTGATACCACACACAGGACGGCAGTTAAGATTATACTCACGATCATACTCACCCTCACCACCCCATCTGTTTTAGTCCATCTCGAATCGACGCTAGCTCATTACGATATAACTCTCCCCCTACATCGCTTCTTGGGTTAATCAGAAGAGAGTCCCAGCTCTGGGAGAGGGCGAGCAGGATCGCTAAACGCCCAGGTAACTTAATAAAGTCACAGCCTCGTGGATCGATTAGATCTAGCGCGTCGAGATCACTAAAAATTGCTGCTGATCGATAATTAGTGATCGATTTAAAGTCTCTTAGACTCACAGAAGAGCTGATATGAGAGATCTCTTTAAGTCCCGTCTCTACCCATTGAGCATGACCGTTATCACTCAGTATACTCTGCGGAGGCGCAGAGCTCAAAGCGAGGAGAACCTCAGAGCGAACTACCGCCCAATAGACTTTTTGTCGCGAGGACATATCCCTCTCTTTGCTGAGCCGGCGCATCGCCTCAATGAGTCGTGGGTTACTTACCTCAACCCGATCTCCAAAGCGTTCATGGATGGCGATCGCCTCCTCTGAGCTCGCGTAAAGTTCGAGGCAGAGCGATAAGAGCTCTTGAGTCATCTCCTCTAAGTCATCTCGATCGTCAATGGTACTCTCTCTCACATAGGGCAGGGCTGCGTTCTT
Organism: uncultured bacterium; assembly: GCA_943788935.1. Lineage (GTDB taxonomy): Bacteria > Myxococcota_A > Bradymonadia > UBA7976 > VGTA01 > CAKZRU01. The sequence continues at coordinate 169,274 of CALSSE010000013.1, forward strand.
ACGACGAAAGCCCAATTCATATAGTCGTTGGGCCTCGCTTTCCGAGAGTCGACGGTCTAGACAACGCCCCGCAGCGGCGCACACTTGCACCTCATCCTCATCTCGCGAGCCGCTGACAACAATAAAGCCGCGATCGCCTTGTAGGGTGAGTCGGTTCAGAGAACCTCCTCGACTTTTTATCCTCTGTAAGGCCCCCATCAAAGCCTCTCGTACGAGGTCTTCTCCTCCCACTTGGTCATCCATCTTATCTCCCATCTAATAATAATATACGACGTGCTTTTCGACCATGTCGAGTCTGTCCATAACGCTGAGTAAGCGTTAACAAGATACTGTGCTCTCTGAGCTGGTCGCCGCTAAATTGTGCTCTTAAATAAGCGCGGTAGAGCTTAGCGGCAGCGCTCGCTCTCTTGGCAGACCGTCGAACGCCTTGTTCAGCCTTCAATCGCTCCTCCTCACCAAGCTCTGGCGGCAATCGAGAGCTTAAGCCCTTCTCTTGATCGCTATCGTCAGAAGAGCGCCCTCTAATCGGGTTCACTTCCTTAAGAGAGGGCTCTCTGTCCCTCAGCGCGTTGTCGGGGTTCAAGCTAAACTGAGCTGAGGCATCAACCCATTGATAAATCAGAGGCTTCACTTGCTCTCCGCTGATCTTGAGTACACTATTTAACTCTCGGGCGGTCGGGAGTGGAATCAAGAGCTCTTCGATGACTTCTTCTCCCCATACATCTTGATCAATGATGCTCACATTAATCGCCCCTTCATAAAACCGGCGCTCAGGAATAGGACCCACCGTGAGCGCCCACATCGGCTGCAGACGATCACGTCTCACACCGCTCTCTCCAATCAGTCGACTCCCCAAATAGACCCGCACTAAAGTGTCAGGAGGAGACTGTGTATCCCAACGACGACCCTCTGAGTTTTGCTCGGAAACCCCCGCTCCCCACACCGTAAGAGAGAGACTCTTACCGATAGGAAAACCGATCGATGCTTGTCCATTTACGCTACGAATAGGAGAGTTCATCAAGAGTATCGACATAAGGGAGAAGAACAAGGACCGAGAAACGACTCTCCATTGATCAACTCTCCATTGATCAACTCTCAGCGATAACTTCATTATAGGATACTCCAAGTCAGCTCTATCGATAGCCCTGACCCTCCGCTCTCCTCTTGAGCGTAGCTATGAGCGGTAAACTGAAGCATCTCGGTTAACTGGAGAGTAAGAGACGCCAAATCGGTGAGCGCTAAAAACAGAGTCTCCTCATCGGTCAGCTTCGAGAAGAGATTCACGAGAAGCTCCTCCTCAAAGCGCGAGAGACGAGAGAGCGCTTCGGCGAGACTCCCTTCTTCTCCTGCGAGGGGTGGAGGGACATCAACAAGCCCCGAGCCGCCTTCACTCCATAAACGATAGAGTGCGGGCCACAACGTATCTCGGTGAATCCGTCCACCATGAAACTCATTCCACTCAAAGAGAGCAGGGTCGACCATGCCTCCGCTCACCCCTCTCCTCTCTAGAGCGAGCAGATGAGGCGAGCGGCTCTCAGAAAAATTAGATCTCGCCCGTCGCTTTAGATCTGCGGGGAAGAGCGCGACCATTAAAGCCCCACCATAGACCATTGTCGGTATATACCAAGGTTCACCCTCTGAATGAGGTACTGCCCACCACCCGAGCTTCGCTTGTTCATCTTGAGCGCCTCTCCCCTTAGCCTTAGACTTCTTGGTAAAGGAGAGCGCGCTACTTATCGTATCGCTCAGTTGCTCACCGCTCCATGGGTGAGGCTGAAGATTAAACAGTAACACCGGGTGGTCGATCCCACCGTCAAAAGTGAGGAGTACTTCTCCACCCCACCCCGACTCAACCCATCGCCTAGCGGTTTTCAACCATGGAAGCTGAAGCGCTAAGATACTCGCCTGCCTGATCAGTTTAGGGTCTAAGCTGAGTTTTAGCGCTAAAGGTGAGTCATTATGCACCCACTGAGAGAGACTGCTCAAGCTCTCTTCAGGCGTCATCAGCGCGAGGAGTGTATTAAAGCCTGCGCCTAAATTAAGCGTTAGACTAAGCTCATCCCCTACCAAGTCTGCGTGAAACTCTACGCTCTCCCAGGGGAGTAAAAATACTCTTGGAATGAGCCTCGGCATATGTACAAAACCCCAAAAGGCTCCTCTCTCTAACTCTGCGGTAAGCCAATAAGGGGCCGCTGCGCTCTTGATCTTTGTGGTATCGCATACCAACCACTCAATAGCGCGTTCACATGTAAAACGCTTTGCGCTCGACGAAGAGCGATCCTTTGAGTCACGTAGAGCTTGAGTATTTTGGTTTACGGGCGCCATATCTAGACGCCAATCAAGGCCGATGCCCTCACCAAGAAATGACTTAATAGAATTGAGAGACTCTCGCGCTCGACCAGGACGATGAGCGATTAGGAGCCTCATCTCCCCTTCGGTTGTCCAAAATAAGTATATCCCTCTCCGCGGATCGAGCGCTTGGGTGCTCCCCGTAAAAGGAGAGAAACCGCCCCATTGGATGTCACGAACACGCTTTGCCGCCTCATCAAATCGGGACAGTCTCGGTGCATGAGAGAGCAAAGTGTTAAGCGCCCGTCGACCGACTCGTAAGTCACGCCACGCCAATACGCCTTCCATCTGCTTGATCGCGAAACGGCCAAGAACAGGGTGTGGTCTAGACTGAGCGCTCGCCACTAATATTCCCCCAAAGATGAAGCTCATCCAGAAGGTAACGATAGCAATGATTAAGTGATGACGGCTCTTTCTGGGCCGGCTCTCTGTAGTGATGTAGGTCATGATGTAGGTCGTCTCATCAGATCGATGCATCCGATTCATCCTCCTACGCTTCTTAAACTATCGAGATGACTATTCACTTGAACTTTAAGAACGCTCTCTTTGAAGTCAAGCCTTTCACCCACAGTATTGATGGAGGATCGTGATTCTCTTAATCGACTATGTGAGCGGAGCGGACTCGACTGCGCCATACTCGCTCTCTACTTGCCCTTCATCTTGACACATATCATAATAGGATAACTTATCACCTCTGATAGCCTAGGAGACTACTCTTATGTCCAGTCACCCTCCTCCTAATAGACCAGTTAAGTCTAGTCTACTCAAAGCGACTTACTCTCCAGAGATAAGCTCTAGACCTTCCGTAGATCGCCTAGCTTGGATCGATGTATGTGAGACTAGTGACACCATCATCGATGGCCTATACCCTTATGAGGTTCCCCGAGGAGACGATCTTCCTCCTCACCCTGTACTACTTCTTCGAGTAAATGGAGAGCTACACGCACTCCACGATCAATGTCCTCACCGACGAGTATCTCTCAGTGAGAACGGCTATCTCGATGGAGATATTATCTACTGTGGCAGACACCATTGGGGCTTCAAAGTATCTACCGGTGAGCATACTCTCCCCACCGGTATCAATATAGAAGGCTATGAGCTTCGAGAGCGAGAAGGAAAGATTCAGATTGGGATGTGATCAATAAAACGACGAGCCTCAACTCACTCGTCGCTCAGGTCGCCTCTCTTTTGTCTACAAATTCAATTCAACTTCGACTAGGCAGTCTTAGAAAGAAACGCTATTTTGAATGAGTTGTACTTCATCGATTCCCCCTCTTTTCTAAAGGAGCATTTATGCGACAAATTACTCTATGTCTTCTCTTCCTCTTTGCTGCGTCCAGCCTCTTCTGTTCAGTAGCGGTCGCGAAGGCGCCCGAGATCACTAAGACTGAGAAGGGCATGTTTGCCCCCATCAAAGCAGCCGAGGCTCCGAGCGGAGTCAAGGCTGTCCAAATCAAGCTCGGACAGCAGCTATTTCATGACAAACGCCTCTCTAAAAACCATGATATCAGCTGTAATAGTTGCCACACGGTCACAAATTATGGTGTCGATGGAGAGCCTACCTCTCCTGGACATAAAGGCCATCGAGGCGGTCGTAACTCACCCACGGTGATGAACGCCTTTGCTCATCTCTCTCAGTTTTGGGACGGTCGCGCCGCAGATGTCGAGGCTCAAGCGAAAGGACCAGTCCTCGCTGCCGGCGAGATGGCCATGCCCTCAGCGGAGGCGGTCGTCGCCACTCTGAACTCGATCCCTGGTTACGTCACCACCTTTAAGGCCGCTTTCCCGAACGAGAAAGCGCCTGTAAGTTATGACAACTTCGCTAAGGCAGTTGGTGCCTTCGAGCGACAGCTCTCTACCCCTAGTCGATTTGATAAATATCTCGAAGGAGATGAGAAGGCGCTCACCGATGCTGAGAAAGTTGGCTTTAAGACCTTTATCTCCACTGGATGCACGATGTGTCACAACGGCGCGCTCCTCGGCGGTAACCTCTATCAAAAGGTTGGCTTGGTCAAGGCGTGGCCCAATCAAAAAGATCAAGGTCGCTTTGACCTCACCAAGAACGAGGCCGAGAAGATGATGTTTAAGGTTCCCTCTCTCCGAAATATAGAGAAGACCGGTCCTTATTTCCATGATGGTCAGACAGCAGACTTGTCTACTGCGGTGAAGATGATGGCTGAGTATCAGCTCGGCAAGCAGCTCTCTGATGCTGACACCGCCTCCATTATCACCTTCCTCAAGAGCACTACTGCAGAGCCTGCCGCTGAATACCTCAAGACACCTGCCTTACCAAAGAGTGGCCCGAAGACCCCTGCTCCTGACCCAAGCTGAGCTCCGATCAGCTCTACTCTACTCGAGTAGCCTTACTCGATCAGCTCAGCGGAAGAACTGGACCTCACCGATGAGGTTATCGCGCAGTCGATAGCGCACCAAGAGCTCACCGCTCACCGCTTGTTGACCCTCGTCTGCTTCTCTCCAATATCGCTCGTAATCTACGCAGTGTTCACCGCTGACCACTCTCTGCGGAACCTCTGCGCCAAATCCTCCGCGGCTAAACAAAGACTCATACCGAGCGCGAAAAGCAGCCGCACCTCGTACACTCTCTCGCCCATCTGCGTCTAAAACGACAACATCGGGGTGATAGCAAGCGCAGAACGCGTCGAGGTCTGCCGCATTATAAGCCGCGAGCTGTCGTGACGCGAGCTCTTCGATGAGTGGGTCTCGATGGCCTCTACTGATCATACTGACCATACGCCTTCCCCTTAGGGTGACTCGGGTTGAGTACAGAAGAACTTAGGCCCGCTCGTACACCCTGAGTGACAGCCAGCGCACCCATCAGTCGCGTCGCAATTGCTACATTCCCCGAATTCATTGATGTATTGCCAACGCCAACCTCCATGAGGAGCATCCTCAGCGACCGAAGTCTTCTCCATCAAAGTATAGCCCGTAAGCGTTGAACAGTTCGAGTCACTGTACTGACTCTTTACTGAGACAGTCCCTACTTCAAATTCTACATCCGTCTCGCCGTTGCTAAGCGCTTCCCATACGGGCTGAGCATCAGGGCTGAGCCAAGTCACTACATAGTCTGCAGCGGGATGAGCGCTCTGCTTACACTCATGAACTTGATCATAAGAGCTGCGAAAGTTTTCAGGAGCAACCACACTATCATCCCATTGACCAGTACAATTGACTAGAGCGCAGAGAGATAAAGAGACCATTGTATTTTTAAGACACAGTGTAAGTAATCTCACGAATGCTCCTTGAGCAGAGAGGTAAACTCTAAAGAGATGAGTATAGCCTAAATGATCTCTGGATAATAGCCTCAGTCACTCAGTGAGGGATACGCATGACCGCTAGGCGTAGGAGCAAACTCTTCTTGGGCTTTTGTGGGTCGACGACCACTGGGATAGTCCCTGTCGTCTGGGCGAGGCGATCATAAGCACATCGACAGAGCACCATCTCTCCATTCAGAATGAGACTCTCTGTGGCCTGATACTGATACTTTACCAAAAAGCTGCGATGAGCCTTACCTCTTAGAAACTCATGCCACAGTCTTAAGCTGACGAGTGATGTCACTTCTCCCTCTACCCACTCCCCTCTTCTTACTAGGCGGAGTCTGACTAAGTTTGCCTGCAAGGTCGCAGCGCCCGACCACACCACCCCCAAAATGATCCCTAAGATTCCGATCTCCCATAAGAGCCCCTCATCGAGTAGAATACCGTAGAGGAGAGCGATGACTGAGAATAAAGTGACCTCTCTTCCATAGAGAGCGCTTCGACTACGCCATACTCTGCCCCGAAAAGCCTCAACCCAAGGATACTCTCGCGGAGTAGATCTCCCTAACTTGAGCTCACTCATGAGAATAATCTCGCCTCGCTTGGAAAGCCATCTGGATAGTTAATCTCTGCATCTGACTTACGTACATAAATAGGCTCTAGGAGGGCGACGTCATCGGGAGTGACCTCTCCGCTCTCAATCCCTGCTGCGAGTCCTGTCGCTAAAAGTCCCGCTCTAGGTAAGTGGGTAGCGGTATTAAGCGGGAGGTACACCTCTGGCCAAGCCTCACGGAGAATCGCTTGGTGCTTGATCGCTCCCTCTCCGACTAAGACTCGTGGGACATGATCACTCTCTTTTAGGTGATCAATGAGCGCCTCGGGTGTTAAGCACATCGGTTCGCTGATGAGGTCTCCATAGGCATAGAGTTCTCCTCGGCGGGCATCTATTAACGCTAAAGCCTCTCGCTGATCGGCGAGCGCTGCTAAGAGCGCCACTGCGGTAGAGACCCCATAAACTGGCTTCTTGAGGGCATAGGCTAAGCCTTTGATCGCAGCCATCCCTACTCTCAGCCCGGTGAAGCTCCCAGGACCAATACCAACGACGAGGGCGTCTAGTGAGTCGAGGCTCCAATTGACCTCTTTTAGCAATTCTCGGAGATCAGCATGTAATCCTGGCGCATGGCCATAAGGTCGACGGACGCTACGCTCCCCCCATAAGGTCTCTCCTTCGACAAGAGCGACAGACTCAGTGAAAGTAGACGTATCAACGCAGGCGAACTTCATACGCTCGCCTTATTCTCTGATTTCTCGCGCTCTTCTGCATTCTCGCGCCCTACAGAACTTGAGGCTAAACCCGTGTAGAGGTGAGCGACTCCAAAGGGCATACGCTCCACCTTTACCTCGGTGATTCCCGCCTCTTCCATCAGAGCCACAAAGTCCTGTGGAGGGGGGAAAGCCTGTACTGACTTCTGTAAGTAGCGATATTCGCTATTACCCGAGAGGATCGCTCCCATCCAGGGGACGATGTGATGAACGTGTAGTCTGACAAAAGGGCTAAAGAGCCCATCTCGAGGCTCCGAGAGCTCTAAGACGGACACCGGGCCACCAGCAGCGGTCACCCGATTCATCTCTCTCATCCCTCGCAGCCGATCGGGAAAGTTACGTACTCCAAAAGCCACGCAGCTCCCTGAGAAAGAATTAGAATCATACGGCATATCTAGGGCGGTACCTACATCAAGCCTTACCCGTTGGTCGAGTGTTCGCCTATTTACCTTGCCCTTACCGACATTGAGCATATTGACGCTAGGATCTAAGCCGATCACGCTCACTTCAGGATAAGATTTTGCGAGCGCAAGCGCTACATCAGCGGTCCCCGTAGCCACATCGAGCAGCTCTCCATGGCCGGGTAAAGAAGCGACGAGCTTTCGACGCCAACTCTGATCTAGACCGAGACTGATGAGGCGATTAAGTAAGTCGTAGCGTTTAGCGATGTGGTCAAACATGAGCCCTGACCCATCGGCTCCTTCTACTTTAACGCCTGGGGTATTGGAAATCATAGAGTTAGGGGTTCTCTCGTTTATCTCACTCATGAGAGGCTCCTCTGTACCGAGAGAGGCTCGGCGGTATTCGGGTTAAAGGGGAGAGCGGTCTCTGTCCCTTGATAGGGCGCTCGGGCTGGGTGCACCCCTAGTGAGGCACTCAGCTCTTTGAGCTCTTCTGAGCTGAGCGCTTGAGCGGCGTCGCTCTTGGCGAGTCCTGGGTCGGGGTGAGTCTCGATCATGAGTCCATCTACTCCCATGGCGATCGCAGCTCGTGAGAGTGGGGCGATCAGATCACGTCGACCGGCAGCATGTGAAGGGTCAACAACCACAGGGAGACCATATTGATACTTCATGAGAGCAGCAGCCCCGAGATCGAGTAGGTTTCGAGTGCTCGGGTCATAGTGCCTTAACCCACGCTCGCAGAAGACCACCGCCTCCGCGCCATGCTTCATAAGATATTCACCAGCGAGGAGCCATTCGTCTATAGTAGCGCAGAGACCTCGCTTAAGAAGCACCGGCTTTCCACTTTGTCCAACACGCTTTAAGAGCGCGAAGTTCTGCATATTTCGCGTCCCTATTTGAATCAAGTCTGCTTGAGCCGACACGACATCGACCTCTTCTTCAGAGAGGGCCTCGGTGACCAAAGAGAGACCATAACGGTCAGCGGCTCTCCTCGCCCAAGTGAGAGCCTTCGCGCCCTCTCCTTGAAATGAGTAAGGAGAAGTACGCGGCTTGTAAGCTCCACCTCGTAACCAGAGGCCTCCTGCTTCAGCGACGACTCGCGCCACCTCGAGTACGATCTCGGCTGACTCAAAGCTACAGGGTCCAGCGATCAATAGCGGAGAACGTCCATCGTGACCCTCAGCGCTCCATGGGCTCACTTCTCCAAAAGTGAAGCCAGCGACCTTAAGCGGTCGATGAGCCAAAGTGTCAACGAGTGGGTGAGCGCTCGCTCCTCCGAGGACTCGTCGCACTCCGCTAATGGCTTCTAAGGTCGCTTGGTCGACGACCGCGCTGGCAGGATCAACTTTGAGCGCTCGAACCTGCCCTTCTTGATCACGCATGGGGCTCACCCACAGGCCGAGTCTAGCGAGTTCAGAGACAACAGCGTTAGGGTTCGCGTCAACGGTTAATTCGATCATTTTTATTTTCATTATCTTAATCTCCCTTATTCGCTACGCTCGACGAGCGATGATCGTCTCTAAAACAGTATTTAAGGCTCGCCGTGATGGCCCGCTGGGTAGTAAAGAGAGCCTCTCTCTAGCGCTCTCTATCCTCTCCTCTGCAGCGTGTCTCGTTGACACGAGAGCACCCGTCTCTTTAATAATGTGCACAATATTAGAGAGCGTCTGCTCGGTATGCGAACTCATGGAGATCACTTCACGATCTCGAAGGTCACTGCGAGAGTAGGGCTCTGCTTGATGATCTTTCGACCATGACTCAATAAAGGACTCTACGAGCTCAATCAAGTCGGGTCTGACTTCAGCAGCGAGGATAAGCGGCCAAGTGAGCTTCCCCTCTCGTAGGTCGATCAGAGGGATCTTGCCCAATGTCGCCGCATCCCCTTCAATATCTAAGAGATCATCGATCAACTGGAAGGCGACCCCCATATCGAGACCGATTTCCCCTAGAGCGTTGACCTCATCAACCGACAAGCCCCCGAGGGTCCCTCCTGCTCTTAGCGCCCACTTGAAGAGAGCGGCCGTCTTGCCTTCCACGACCTGCATATAAGCGCTACGATTTGGTTGGAAAGAGCCTCGGCGTTCAAGCTGTAACGCTTCTCCATCAACCATTTGGTCGATCACTTCTAAGAGTTCATCTAAGAGCAGAGGTTCGCCGAGTGCTCGCACACGTTTCAGAGCGTCTAAAAGGAGATGGTCTCCCCCAAGAACGCTAGCGGCGTTACTATAAATGACCCTCGAGGTCGGCGCACCACGACGCTCATCTCCAAGATCAATCACATCATCATGAAGGAGGGTCGCGCCATGTACTAGCTCACAAGCGAGCGCAGCCTCAAGGCTCCTCTCATCGACCTCTCCTCCCCCCATCCGCGTAGCGAGCAGAACGCACAGAGGCCGTACTCGTTTACCTGGATGAGAGAGGAGCATCTTAGCCGAAGCCCACGCTAAGCTATCGTCGCGTCGGTCTTGAGTCACCGCTTGCAGTGATCTCTCAAGAGCTTTTAAGTCGCTAGACATCCTCAAACGCATCTCGACTAACCGTTGAGCGAGCGTGGGTAAGCCTTGCCCATCTGAGGCTCGGGCGAGGGTATCGAGTACTCGGTCCCCGGTGGGTTGAGAGACTGTGAGCTTTGGGAGACAAGAGCTCTCACTCTCGACGTCTCTCTCGCCACCACCTCTTCTTATTTGCCGGGTCATCACCTGAGTCCCTTGATGCATATTACTCATTGGGTAACACCTTCCGTTGTTGAGCGATTTCGATATGGATAGATCTGTTTTAGGGCGCCTCGCCTCAGCTTACCGAGCTCGCTCCTCGGCAGCTCGCTGATGATCAGAAACTGATCTGGCACCTTATAGGCGCTGAGGCGCTCTCGACACCACGCTTTGAGAGCCGATGGACTCAGCTCACCCACCTCTCGCTCTCTCGAGAGACCTTTAGCGGACTCCTTATGACTTATCACCTCTATAAAGGCTACTGGCCGCTCACCATAGCGTTCATGGGGAACACCGATCACCGCGACCCCTTTAATGAGTGGGTGAGAGAGTAAAGTCTCTTCAAGCTCGATGGGGCTAATATTAAGTCCACCAGAGATAATTTGGTCGTCCGAACGACCATAGACAATGATCCCCTCATCACTCACCTGCCCGTTATCACCTGTCTGGAGGTAGCCCTCAGCGAGGAGAGGCCCCCTCACGTGTAAACGAGAAGTATCGTCCTGCGAAATATCTGCGAAAGGGAGCGGCGGTAAAGGCGTTAAGGGCGGAGCTGCGACGAGCTGAGTACAGAGCTGAGAAGCGCTCTCACTCATCCCCCAAGTCAGCCTCAATGGGAGGCTGAGCTCTTGAGCCCTCTCCCACAAAGCGAGAGAGGTAGGTCCCCCTCCGATGAGGATTGATCTCAGTGAACTTGCAGCGACGCGCTCGGCGAGACTTGGGTGACGCTCTAACACATCACACACATCGGAGAGCAGTGTTGGTGTCAGAGAGGAGAGGGTCGAGAGCGGCAGAGCTTCCGCGATCGCAGAAGACTCAGCAGAGACCACATGTAGGGTGATTTGATTGAGAGCACAACGCAGTATGGTCGAGAGTCCCCCTACATGATAAGGAGGTAAGCAAGCGAGCCATTGATCGTTATGTTGATGCCCAAGTCTGATCGCTGACCCAAAGGCGCTGATACATAATTGACGAGTGCAGAGAGGGATCGCTTGAGGAGCGCCAGTAGTCCCTGATGTACAGATCACAAAGAGTGGGGACTCCCAAGACCACCCTTGGAGAGGGAGCCGTTCTGAGCTGTCTCTTCTTAATACTTCGGCGTCCACTCGGATATTTACCGAGTGGTGAGCTATCTCGCGATCTCCTAGATCGACCGGGAAAAGAGTCATCGATGAGGAAGAGACTACCTCATGAGAGAGAACCAAGAGATATTGAGCGCTAGTGAGCGTTAGAGACCGCGAGCGTTCATCTTTTGTCTGTTGAGGTTTTATGGGAGCGACGACCGCCCCTAAACCAGTGAGAGCGTAACACGCGCTCACCCATGCTAATGACAGCGGACCCTGTAAAGCCACCGTGACTCCATCGAATGTCACCTGCTCATCAGTCTCTGGGTTTAGCTTCCTCATCCCCTGTCGCAGATGGTAAGCGAGACACTCAGTGATCACTCTGAGCTCTGAGAATGAAGTCGACCTCCCTTCATGGGTCACCGCGTGATGGTGAGGTCTAGCCCACGCCGCCATAACCAACGGGTGAGGGATTCTCTCGTGATCAGCAGGCGATCGCCAAAGGAGATCGGAGGCTTCATATTCCCGACCGGTCGTCGAATGATCATAAAGTTGATTCATCTCGAACTCTAGCCCAAGGCCGGAGGCGGTCGAGAGTCTCAGCTCTCCTCCAAATTCGGGGAGCGCTCCACTGAGATCTCCCTCTAGCGCTCCGCCGAGTCCGCTAGCGAGCTCAGGTAGCTCTGCTTTCAGCGCTGCTGCGAGGTGAGCGATCGCCGATCTCTCTATACAACTTCCCAAGGTGTGGGTGATACACACTCTCTTGCCAGCGAGAGCTGCTCTCAATACTATTGACGCGGTCTTTAAGAGACCTCCAATCATCATCGGTTTAAGGGTGAGTACCGAGATCAATCGGTCGCTGAGGGCCTCTTCAAGCGCTCGCTCAGCGCCTCTCTCCATCATATCTTCCATAGAGGAGAGCGACTCATCTACCCCTAGAGGGGCGTGACGAGTCGATGACAGTCGATCGCGAAGCGCGTGATACTCAACGTGTTCCCGACAAGGCTCTTCCACCCAAGAGATCGCGAACCCCTGAGCAGCGATACAAAAACCATAGGCTAGCTCAGCGCTCCATGATCGGTTCGCGTCTACTCTAATCTCGATCTCTGGTAATATCGCTCTGATGCGAGCGATCTCCATTAACTCCTCGACCCAATGGTCTTTGATTCCCACCTTAATCTTCAGCGCTCGATATCCTCGACGCGCCGCTTCTATCGCTTCGCTCTGATTCGTGACTAAGCGATGCGTCCTTATGCTGAGCGTAGAGCGTGGGTTAAGGAGTGAGCTTAGAGGGAGACGTAGACGTTTAGCGAGAGCGTCGAGAAGAGCCATCTCTACACCACAACGCAACTCAGGAATCTCTAAGCCTTCAAGAGCCGGCGAGAGGTGGTCGCTGAGTAGGGTAAGTCGCTCGTCGAGAGAATGGCTCCCGCTGAGCTCTTCACGTATCCTCTCCTCTCGTTCATTAGAGAGCAAGAGCTCACTCGCTCGACGCTCAAGAACCTCGATTAATCTTGGGTTATGGAGGAGAGCATTCACCGCTGATTTAACTTGAGCGGGGCCGCTACCAAAGCCGATCCAAGGAGCGATCTCTCCCACGCCGATGACTCGTTCTCCTAGACTTAGAAACACCCGCCATCCTCGACGAGTAGAGAGCTTTACTTGAGCGGTACTCAGCGCCTGTGGGAAAGACAGCTCATAGCTTTGAATGTGAAGATGTACAGTCATCGCTTACCTTATTCCACTCTCAAGGAGTAAGCCCCCACTTAAGAGAATGCAATAGAGGAGCTCTAGTTGAGCGGTCGCTCCGAGGAGTGGATTGAGTGCTGCTCCATCGAGGGTCCACACTTGGTGAATCCGCTTCAGAGCGAGCGGAGTGATGAGCAGAGGAGCGAGCCATCCCCAAGAGCCTAAAGAGAGAGCGAGCGCGGGAGAGGTCAGTAGAGCACCTGCCACTAAAGCAGTATATTCCCAGCGGGCGAAGGTCGCTCCGAAGCGGACCACCAGCGTACGCTTACTGTGCCTCGCATCTCCCTCACGATCTCTCAGATTATTGACTACTAAGATAGCGGTGGCGAGAGCGCCAACCGCTCCTCCAGCGCTCCATGCCTCGGGACTTACCGAGTGACCACATAAGAGCCAAGTTGTCCCACCTACCGCGCCAAGACCAAAGAAGAGTAAAACGAATAGGTCACCGAGACCTACATATGCTAAGGGGAGAGGACCAGCGGTGTATGCGACCGCGCAGAGCAGACTCGTGAGCCCCAACGCTAAGATCGGCCAACCACCGACCCAGGTCAAATATACACCGCAGAGGGCGGCGAGGAGCAAACTCATAGCCGCCCCACGCTTTAACTCTTGTGCGCTTAGCCACCCTTGAGCGGCTGCTCGAGCAGGACCGAGTCTCGTCTCATCATCGGTCCCCTTCTCAAAATCAGAGTAGTCGTTGACCAGGTTACACCCAATCTGAATAAGGATCGCTCCTATGAGGCTCATAAATAAAGTCAACGTCGTTGTTGTCGTCCACTCGATCTCCGCGCGAGCAGCGAGAGCTGCGCCAACCATCACCGGCGCTGCCCCTGCCCATAATGTTGCGGGACGGATGGTCTTCCACCAAATAAGGAGCCGACTCATGGGGATCGCTCCTGACTCATATCCAGGGGCTTGATTACTCTGCATGACCGAGCTCCTCTGCATGAGTGTGAGATTTACCCGCCCAATACTCTTGATGTAAGCGATGATCATAGACAGGGTCATACACCACCTCAATGAGATGAAAGCCCCCACCGTTCATACAGCGTTCAAGCGCGGACGAGAGCTCTCTTCGCCGCTGAACCCGCAGATAAGTCTCTGTTTCACACCATTTAGCGATATGAGACCAAGGACTCATTGCCGGAGAACCCTCGTCCGTTCCCACTAAGTGCCTACTCATATGAGAGCTGAGAGGTGTTTGAAAGAGCGCCTCAAATCGGCTCGCCTCTTTAATGGGTAACAAGTGAAAGATCCCCCCCCCCTCATTATTAGTCAAGAGCACGATAACCGACCGCGAGCCGCTCTCTCGAGCCCACCGACTGAGTCGGTGTAATCCTTGCAAATCATGGTGAGCCGCGAGGTCACCGAGCCACACGACGAGGGGGGCCGTTGGCTGCTGGTCGCTCTGCCCGAGAGCGATCCCAAGCGCGGTAGAGAGGGTCCCATCGATGCCGTTAGCACCACGGTTGACCCAACACTGTGCTGGTGGCTCTTCTACGGAGCCCTCTCTCCTCTTAAGAGAGTTCATCGGTAGGGGATCCCATGTCATATCATGATCACGAAAGGCCATAGAGCTTGCGATCACGACATCAGCGCTCCCTTGACAGATTTCTTCTCTTCTGAGTCGGTCGAGTTGATCACAGAGGATCTCCCCCACCGCTCCGCCCCAGAGGAGAACATCAGAGCAGGTGCGGCTCTGTTGGAGTTCACTTCGCGCCCACGCGCTCTCTCTACGGGACTCTAGATCTCGCCAGCGAGTCGCCCAAGCTGATAAAGTCCCCTTCACTCCATCTTCTCTACTCTCTCTGTTTTGGAGGAGACGAATCCCCTCTGCGATCACCTCGACTCCAATGGAGAGAGAGGCGCCCAAGCTCTTGACACTAAGCGCGAGAGGGTCGACGACCTCAGGACCTTCGCCGAGCCACAGCTGAGCAGCGAGTCGTGACTCTTCGAGCCAAGCTCGAATCGCTCGCGAGTGCGTGTGACCACCGATCGCTAATACCACCTGCACTTCAGTCCCTCGGGGGATGTCTCTTTCTCCTCCTTTAATCAGCTGATCTAAACAACGAATCGTGGAGATTCGACCGCGGAGTTGAGAACTCGCTTCTGCGAAAATCGGCCAACCTGTTAACGCTGAGAGCTGTGAAATCGGTGAGCTTAAGAGCTTTGCCGCTTGAGGACTGAGAGGACCGCAATAGATCACACCTCTCGATTGGTGCAGTTGATTGAGGAAGAGACGCCCCCCCTCTGATCTCAGACCAATATCGATCGTTGGAACCTCTAATCCGATCTCTACAGGTTCCCTTCGTGTATTGGACTCCTCTGTCCATCCCTCCAAGAGCGCTTCACTCTCCCTATTCCACAGAGGCTCTTCAAAGGGGAGGTTTAGATGAGTGGCGCCACGAGGTGCTCGGAGTGACTCTTCTACAGATGAGACCGCTCCCCTTAACCAATGGAGGGTCAGACTCTCTTCATCGCTTGCATCCTCTATACGCTGAGCATCTCTATACGCTGAGCATCTACTATACGCTGAGCCTCTTCTATGAGCGGGTCACTCAAGTTGTCACAACGCAGCTCCAAAGAGCGTTTACAATAGGTACCAAACAAATTGAGCTGTTCTATTGTCTGAGGCGCTCCACGCCCTCGCAGCCTCGGAGGACGATCAGCCGAGAGAACAAGCAGAGGGATCGAGCTATATCTCGCTTCTATGAGGGCAGGTAAATAATGAGCTGCCGCTGACCCTGAGGTACAACAGAGGGCGATAGGGAGCCCGCTCGACTTCGCCCACCCTAAGGCGATGAATCCTGCTGAGCGCTCATCTACAGAGACAAGGCAGGGTAAGAGCTTATCGAGCGCTAAGGCCAGAGGCGTGTTCCGTGAGCCCGGAGAGAGGACCGCTCCGACGATTCCGGCGCGCTTCATCGCTGACACCATCAAGAGGCAACGCCTCTGCTGCCGGCACGCCACCGAGCCCTCGCTCGCTGCATGTCCGAGTACTGCATTTTCAAGCACCGAATTCTCGCTCGCAGAGTCCTCGCTCAACCCCTTTGATCTCTTGAGGACATCTCCTCCTAGTAATGAGTCGATCACGCAGGCTTTCGCCCGAGTCTCTAACCACTCTGACTGAGGATCGGACCTGCCTACGATCCCTGCTCCAGCGAAGACCCTTACCTCTTGGGGTGATAGGAGCGCTGAGCGTATCCCCACCACAGCGCACGCTTCTCCTCCAGCGCTCTCCCACATCCAAGGCGCGGCATATGCGCCACGCTGCATGGGCTCGGTCTCTTTAATTAAAGCGAGCGCATCAGCTCGGGGAGCGCCGCCAAGAGCGGGGGTGGGATGTAAACGCTCCATCATCACTTGAGGGCTCACCTCTTGGCGGAGAGTCGCCTCAATGGGCGTCTCGAGATGAACTAAGCTACCCGCTCTGCTCAAGCGCCTATCTCCAATATTTACCTCTACACAAGTCTCTGAGAGAGCCTCTTCAATCAGAGAGACTACGATCTCATGTTCTTCTCTATCTTTACTTGAGGAGGTCAAGTCTTTGAAGAGACGCTCTGTCTCTACGGAATCAGAAGGGTCTGAGAGGGCTCGAGTCCCTGCTAAAGCGTGAGTGTTTAATCGTCGGTCTTTAATCTCAAATAATCGCTCTGGGCTCACTCCCACAAAGCACTGCCCTTGACGAGGAGAGAGAGCAAAGGGAATCTCCCCATGCGCAGCTCTCTCTAAACACTTGCGCCACATACGAGCACCAGACCACTGATATCCATCGGGGGCATTCTTCGTCCAAGAGCGAGCGAAGACCACTTTAGATAGCTCTCCTTGGTGACAGCGACGCTTCACTTCTTCGACTCGCGTTCGCCATGAGGGGTAAGCCTCAAGAGACTCTAGTGGACTCAAGCTCGCAAGCGGTGGAGGCTCCCCTCTTAGGATCGGCTGTGGCTGTTTAATGACGGTGAACAGACTGCTTATCGAGTCATCATTATCGAGTTGAGCACAGTAAGCGATCACGCCGAGAGATTTCGAGAGATCAAAGCAGAGAGAGAAGGCAGGGACCCAGAGGAGCCCTCCCTCACCCCAGCCGCTCCATACATCTTCAGAGCTGTTCAGTTGAGTCTCTGATCTAGAAGAAAATCGTCGTGAGATGATCCTAGAAGGGACAGCTGCGGCGATCTCGATAGCATTGGGCTCATCGAGCTTATCGGTTGAGATTTCTGTAGGTGGAGAGAGAAGAGATAGGGGGTCATAAGCGTTGAGCTCTCCCCCCACGATTAAAAACATTTGGTTCCCTCTTCGCCAAGCCCCCCATGGCATCTCTGACCGCTCTGCGAACTCAACCGCAGCGTACACTCTCTGAGGAGCATCAGCCCAATCAACTGTTAAGAGTTGAGTGTGTACGGCTTCAAGCGCTACAGACATCGTTTTTATCCTCTACTCAAACTCAAGTCTAGAACAAGTTAGAACGGCTCAGAACAAGTCAGAACAAGTACCAGAACAAGTGGCTGCTACTTAGAACAAGTTAGAACAAGTGGCTGCTACTTAAGTAGACTTTAGTAGCGATCTAATCAACATGTTTATCAGATTATAAACTTGCTGTAAAATCAAACTACTCTAATGGTCAAAAAAGTCCATTGACTTAGCTATTAATAATAAGTTTAATACGAAATCAACATTGTTTAATAGATTATAAACATAAGGTCCGTTTATCCATGGAATCAGAGAAGGCTACGGCGACAATTTCCCCGCTCCAAAGAAGAGTAATCGCGGTCTCCGATGCCTGTGGAGATTTCATTGAATATTGGGGGTTTAAGTCGATACATGGCCGAGTATGGTCTTATCTAGCAATCTCGAGTCAACCACTATCACAAACAGAGATCGCTCGCGCTTTGGGAGTCAGTCGCGCTTCAGTCTGTATCGCAATTAATGAGCTCAGTGGATATGGTCTTGTGAAGCCTATCTCTGACCTAAGGCATGCACCTTATGAACCGGTTATGGATGTATGGCCGGTGATCGCTAATGTTTTACGTGAGAGAGAATGGATGCTACTCGAAACCGCTCGTATTACTTTAGAAGGGGCGATTCATGAGCTCGATAGATTACATTCGGAGTCTAATGAGCGAGACACTGAACATTCCTTCAACGAAGAGCGGTTGAAGATGCTCCTTCAAATGACCGAGTGGGCACAGGGTATACTCAAGCTCTTGATCAATGCTCGACTACCACGAGCTGCTGACCGTTGGGGTGCTTGGATGAGCAAAGCGATGAAGTGGAGTCACTCACTGAAGGGTATGTTAGGTCGAGATGAAGACTAGGCCGAGATGAAGACTAGGTCGAGATGAAGAATAGGTCGAGATGAAGACTAGGTCGAGATGAAGAATAGGTCGAGATGAAGACTCATTACAGGTCAGCATCAAGCTCCTACTCATCAATAAAACAGTGCCTCGTAAATAGACAAATAAGCGACTTATTAACACTGTTTGACATCTCTATGAGTGACCATCGATGAAATCGTCGATGAGTTTACTCACCTCAAGGGCGCTGGTATTTATTCTTAAGGGGTATAGGCGCTCTACACTCATGGAGTCTATATTACATGATCGTACCTACAGTCTTTGCCTGCTTTAAAAAATGCCCGAAACTCTATAAGGGCCTCTTCATCATCTCTCTCTCGCTCATCAGTACGGGGCTCATCACACCTGCGCTGGCCAAAGTTCAAATTGGACAAGACGCTCCTGATTTCACACTCAAGGATCAAGAGGGTAAAGAGCACAAACTCAGTGACTATCGTGGAAAAGTGGTGGTCTTGGAGTGGACGAACCCTACTTGTCCTTTCGTAGAGTACCATTATCAAAGAGACACGATGACCACACTCGCGAGCCAACACTCTAAGGTTGTGTGGCTCACCATAAACAGTAGCTATTTTACGACTACAGAAGCGAATAAGAAGTGGGCAAAACTTGAGGGCGTAAAGACCGTTCTAGCGGATCCTTCAGGAGCGATTGGTAAGATCTATAATGCGCGTACCACACCCCATATGTATGTGATTGACTCGACTGGTAAGCTCGTCTACCAAGGAGCGATTGATGATAATCCACACATGGATAAAAGAGAGACCGTCAATTACGTGGAGCGAGCGCTAAAAAGCTTAAGCAGTGGGACTCCGATTAAAACGGGTCAAACTCCGCCTTACGGGTGTTCAGTAAAATACAAGAGATAAGCGTTCAAGGTCTCAAAATATATACGCTTTATTTTTGCTTGTTCGTGCTTAAATTAATTAATTATGGGATTACGCTTAATCAGAGTCTGTGCATAACTTGATCAAGACATACTCCAAAAGGACTTCTTGATCGACTTTAGCGCCTTTGAGCGTTCTATCAGCCCAAGCAAGTAGCTCGAACCCACTCGCAAGTTGTTTAATCGTCATGCTGTTTCGATTCTGTGCGAGTTGAATCACACGTTTAGCTGCATAGCCATTGACCTGTAACACTTGAGCGAGATTCGCTTCTCCTCCACCGAGCTGCATCACTGACTTGGCCGCTAAGAGTTCTCTTAGTCGTCTATGAACGAGAGCCACAATTCCTAAAACTTCTTGTCCCCCGTCTAATAGAGTACGTACGAGGGAAATCACCTCCCGCGTTTGACGGAGCGCTAGTTTGTCCAACAAAATCCAAACAGTCGTCTGAGCTTTAGCTTTGGGTAACAGGGTCACGACATCATCGATTGTTGCTTCAGTACGAGGTTCGATAAATAGGCTAAGCCTAGTGAGCGCGTCACTCATCTCCCCTAGGCGACCAGACCCTGATTCTTGGATCAGCGTCAAAGCCTCTCTTGAGAGTGCAAGATTTAGACGTTTGGCTTCACTCTCTAACCAAAAGTCAACTTGGGAAGAGCTCATCGTTGCTGCTTCCCGGCATACGACAAACTCGGACTTATTGAGAGCTTTCATCAACGCTCGAGTTTGATCTAATCGATCACGGGCTTCTAGAATAAAACAAGTATGAGGATTAGGTGCGGCGCAATATTGGATCAGCTCACCGAGCTTTGTTTTTGGTACTTTATTCAAGAGTTCAGCAGCTTGAAGTCGAACAACTCGTTTATCGTTCATCATGGGCTGAGTGTTGAGAGCATTTAGGAGAGCAGACACCGAAAACTGTCCCTCTGAGGCGTCAAATCGATCCAAGTTAAAGTCAGCGATCCCTGTTCCTAGTCCTCGTTGCTGTAGCCACTCTGCAGCCTGTTGGCTGAACATAGATTCTTCACCGTGTAACAAATAGATCGGTAGATCGGTCTTTTTAAGGTCTATGAGCCAAGTATAGGCAGGAGGTAAGTTCTTATTTGGTCGCTTTTTGCTCTTCGATTTTGATTTCGCCATTGTCTTCATCTCTCTACAGAAGGGGTCTCTCTTCTTTGAAAAGTAACTTCTCTGAGAAGTAACACTTAATGATCACCCGAAGGTAAACAAAGCTCATGATAATGAGAGAGAAGCCGTCTAGTAAGTCTCTGAGTGACCTCCCGTAAAAAGCGTTCGGTACTTAGGGATTGGTCGAGGGAGACCGTAATAAATTCTTTCTCGCTTAGCTTGAACTCCCCTCCGAACTCGGCAGACATCATCAACACTAGGAGCTCAGCATAGGTATCCACTCCCCATCTCCCTGACTCAATGATTTCTAGCTTAACAGTAGACAGTGAACATTGTGACACGAGAGGAAACCCAACCAAGCGTGCGTCTGCTCTCCATTCAGCGTAAAACGCGGGTGTTAAAGACAGGAAAGGAGTTGTGTTTTCAAGCTGAACCGATTGCTTTTCTTGATTTGTAGATGATCTGTAGAGGCCATTTTGAAGACTATATCCACAAGAAAAGCAGACTAATGTGCATATTGAGAAGAAAAGAGCATATCTAAGAGGTAATATCATAAGTTCTTCAAGATGAATCTTAGCTTAAGAGGAAGCGCAGATAGGCAAACAGGTACTTTATTTAACATCTAGAGAGATTTCCTGTCGCCTTAAAAGGTTCCCCATGATTTAATTGCTTTACTTGCCCCTGAGAGCATTTAAGCGCTTTTTAGAGACTTCTAATGCTTCACTTAAACGTGGATCACTCGAAAAGGTCATTGCCCGTTTCAAGGTGAGATGTACTTCTCGATAGAGACCTTGAGCATCCAAATATTGAGCTAGAATAAGATAAGCCTCAGCTTGAGTAGGATCTTGATTGATCCAACGCTGTAGGACTTTTATGCTCCCGCTTGGGTCTCCGCTCTCATAAGTGATTCGAGCGAGCTGTTGGTAAGCGATGTAATAAGTAGGATCACGACTTAATGATCGACCAATGAGCTCAATCGCTTTTTGATATTGCTTCTCTGCGGCTTCTAGGAGCCCTAAGTAGAAGGGACCTTCTCGACTCACACCGTCTCTACGGATCCCTTCATAAAAATACTTCCTAGCCGCTTTAAAGTCACCTCTCAGCAGAGATAAGAATCCTAAGTTATGAGGTAGTGAGTGTTGTTCAGGAGCGAGCTTATTCGCTGTTTTATAAAATGTCTCTGCCTCAGAGTGAGCGCCTCGCTGGAAGTAAATGTTTCCTAGCTGTTCATAAGCCTGATAGTTAGAGGCTCTGACTTTAATCAACGCTTTGAGGATATTTTCTGCTTTGATCAACTCCCCCACCTTAATGAGTAAGGCAACTTCTTTAAGTCGATAGTATTCATCATTAGGCATGAGAGAGGCATACTGCTGATAAGCGCTTAGCGCGGCAAAGTGATCTCCAAGCGCTTCGCTCATCTCTGCTAACCGACTCCAAAGTTCTGGCCACTGAGGATGCTGTTTTGCTGCGTTTACGAGTAAGTTTAAAGCTTTTGAAGCGAACTCTCCACGTCCATTGAACCTTACTAAGTCAGCGTAAGCTAAGCCAAGCAATCCCTCTTTATATTGCTTATTGTCCAGTCGTAAAGAAGGGAGGAGAGAGACGAGCTGATCACTAAAGACTGTATCAGGCTTTGATGTCTCGCTTTCTTCCGGCTGATCGGAAAAATCAGGAGAACGTCTCACCCAGTGATCTGTCATTCGAACATGTGGAATATCACTCGTCCCTGATTTTTTCATATGACACTGATAACACAGTGTTTTAGAGGTCTCCAATGGTTGATCAGTTTTTGAGTCTGTTACCTTAGAGCAAGAAGTGACTGCCTCATGGTGAGAGTTATGGTCTCCCTCTTGATGGCAAGAGAGACAAGCCTTTTGGTAACTTGTTGACGTATCAGGACGATGTGGATCATGACAAGTCGTACAAGTGAACACTTCACTCTTAGTAGCACAAGCGCTTAACTTCATTCTCTCTGCGTGGCTAGCGATCCCAAAACTTTCGGTGGCGCTTAGCTCTGGATGGACATTTTTATCTAGTGGGAAAGCATACACACGAAAATAATCTTCTAGAGGAGTCCTAGGATCATATGCATCCCAACTCTGTCCAGGTAAGAGGGCTCTCGCTTCACCTGATAAGTGGCATTGCTCACAGAGCTGATGTTGTCGCAGAGGAGAGAGAGACTTAGGATTGAAGATCGTTAAGTCTCCTTGATTCGAGTCTAAAACTTCACCATTTAGGCGGGCTTCTATGTGAGCTTGTCCATCTCCATGACATCGAACACAAGTGATTCCACTTGGGAGCTCTCCTACAAATCCAGAGAGTCGCTGATTATTTATTTTACTTAAATCGTTATGACAAAAAAGACAGTCTCCTTTAACAGGACGAGTAAATCGAAAATGATCTCTTCTCTGGTATCCTGGACTCATATCCCACAGACCAAGTCGATTTGGGGTGGGGCTGTACCAAGTCAGTGGTAATTCAATGAGTTCGCCTTGAACCTCTCCAATATAGCTTCGAGTATTATTCCCTGAACCAATCAGATACTTAACCTCAACTGTTCTGCGATAGTCTCCCTTTGGATCAAATTCTTCCTGCCACCAACGACCTTGATCATCAATAAACGCACGATAACCGACCCCTGTCTTTGGATGGATGACTTGACTCACTTCAGGTGAGAAGTTTTCAATAACTTCACTGAGGAGAGGTTTAGACATCGCTCTGCTCATGTGTGTGTTTTTAAAGCCTTCGACATAGTCTGGATGACAATCAGCGCAAGCCTCTAATTGTTTTTGGGCAGGATGAAGTGAGCTCTTTAGCTGAATCTGATCAGAAGAAGGAGGCCCTTCTCTCACAGTGATGGGAGATGTCACATCAAAGATAGGCTTAGCAGTGACAGTTATTGGATTAACTAGAGTGAAAATAAGAAAGTAAAAGACCCTAGTGAGGACAGTGGTGAGAACAGTAGTGAGGATACTGGTCAGGACATTAGTAAGAGACAGGTCAGAGACAGAGTGAGAAGATATGTTAGAGAGGTACTCTCGCTCAGAACTTTGTAACCTGTGTGGTCGACACATCATGATCCCCATATTTACTATTATCTCTCTTCAGCGCTGAGGCTGTATTGAACTTGACTTTAAATCACTGATGACTTGAATCAAAAGCGAAGAACTGTCGTTAAGTACAGGCAACTTCAATATATATTAATTCGCTAAAGATGACGACTATCGACATCATAGAAGACGATCTGTTAAAGACTAACTTCCTTATTCTTTGGAGAGAAACCATGAAGAGACAACAAGCATATCATCTTAATCTTGTTTTTATATTCAGCGCGCTTATGGGGATCGTCTCTTTGACTCATCTCCTGATTCCTAATGAAGCTGATGCGAGGCGACCTCGATTAAAAAAATCTCCACCGATTAGTGGAGCATTAAAAGACTTAAAGTGGGGTGAGAGTCATTTTAAGGTCATGAAGTATCTCGAGGGACAGATTAAGAAGCGTTATAAAATGCAGATTCAGTCCTCTTATGATGGGCTTAAAGCTGATCAGTTAAGACGAGATATGAAGTCTGAAATAGAAGGTCTTAAAGACCATTATGTAGAGTTCAATGGTCAAAAAACAGGATATGCCGTTACTTTTGTGAAAGACGATTTCGTCCAAAACAACGGGGAGACGATGCTTAAGTTCGATGAGGGCTCAAGACAACGGTATTACTTCTTTAGGTATGATGAGCTATGGAAGATTGTCGTCTCTTATCCAGTCATCTCCGATGAAAATTTTGGTTCTTTCGTTAAACGAGTCAAAAGTAAATATGGACGGGCTAAGAAAAATAAATGGGAGACTCCGAGAGGAGGGAGTCGCTCTCTAGTACGTTCTTTATGGGAAGATGATAAGACGAGACTTATATTAGAAGATAAGAGCGCTTTTTATGGCTGTTACTTGATGAAGCTCATGGCTCGAGTGAAAGCGGATGAAATCGATAAGATTCATGAGTCCAAGAGAGATCGAGCGATTGTTGACTTAAGTAAACCCCAAAAAATCGGAGCGGGAACGATTGATATATTTGGAGAAGAAGATGACGTTGATAGCGTGGTTGATCAGATCACAGGAACCCAACACAAAGTAAAGCTAGACCGCATTGACTTTGTTCCTGCTGAGTCAGAGGACTTTAGTAAGAAGAGGTCAAAGAAATAGCCTTAATGTTTCACGTGGAACATTGATACTAAGTTGAAATATGTGTCAGGTAAAACACTGACCATCAACTGGATTACTAGTCACGCTGACACTATATTAAGAGTATGTTTCACGTGAAACACCGATTATCAAAACGGCGAAGCTGATCCCCAGTAAACCTAATATAAAGTTTCACGTGGAACATTCATCACTCGTGAGCAGCTTAGTTCTCCTCCGTATTAAGCGCTTCTAGTCTTTGTTTACGGCCAAGCTCGTAGGCTTTTTTCCATCGGACTTCTCCTTTTTTACTGACTCCACCTAAAAGTTTAGAAGCATCTCGAAGTCTGGCTCTTACGAGATCTCGGCCTAAAACTCCTATTGTGTCAAACAGTGGAGTGGCGCTCTTCATCCCAGTGATAGCCGGGTAGAGGGGGGCAAAGAAATCTCTTGGTTTTAATTCAAGCTCGACTGCACATTCACGAAGAGCATCAGAGATCGCTTCAGAGCTCCAAGACTTTAACTCATCGAGTCTCCACATTGTCCATACAATCGCTTGGTTCACTTGCTCAGGAGTGAGCTTTTTATGGGCGAGCTGGTCAGCTGTAATCTCTAAGTGTCCGCTCAAGAAGTAACCTGTAAAGCGACCAATATCACTTAGGCGATCTAATCTTGGTTGAAGCATTGGGAGGATTGAACGAAGAGTCTCAGGGTTAAGAGCCCACTCCATGAGGCGCTCTGAGAGCTGCTCTATATCGTGATCTTCTCGAATCCATCGTCCATTTAGCCAAGTAAGTTTCTCAGTGTCGAAGATCGGTCCTCCAAGAGAAATACGGTCTAGATCAAAGTGTTTAATCATCTGTTCTACCGAGAATTTCTCCTCTTCATCAGGCATAGACCAAGCCATACGTCCAAGGTAATTAAGCAAGGCTTCAGGGAGAATCCCAATCTTTTGATAGTAATGAATGCTCGTTGGGTTCTTACGTTTAGAGAGTTTGCTCTTATCAGGGTTACGTAATAATGGGAGGTGACACAGCTGAGGAGGAGACCAGCCAAAGGCTTCATAAAGGCGAATATGTTTAGGGGCTGAATTGATCCACTCTTCTCCTCGAATAACATGGGAGATCTGCATATGGTGATCATCCACTACATTAGCGAGGTGATATGTAGGGAGTCCATCGGACTTCAATAAGACCTGCATGTCTACTTCTGACCAAGCGATGTCAATCTCTCCACGAAGCATATCTGTCACCTGACAGACCCCTTCCTGAGGGATCTTTAGACGAACGACATGGGGAGTCTCGGCTTCTAAATGGCGATTAATCTCTTCAGGAGAGAGGCTTAAGCAATGTCCATCATAACCAAGTTTACCTGCCCCTGAGCTCATCTGTTCCTTACGTAAGTCATTGAGCCGATCCGCTGTACAGAAACAACGAAAAGCCTCTCCTTTATCTAAGAGAACTTGAGCATGTTCGCTGTAAAGTGAGGCTCTTTCACTCTGTCTATAGGGTCCATGAGGACCGCCTACATCAGGCCCTTCATCCCAAGTGAGTCCTGTCCACCGTAGTGAGTTAAGGATTTGTTGTTCAGACTCAGCGGTTGATCGCTCTTGATCAGTGTCCTCAATACGGAGGATAAAGTCTCCTCCATGCTTCTTGGCGAAGCAATAATTAAAGAGCGCTATATAGGCTGTGCCAACGTGTGGATCACCGGTTGGAGATGGAGCAACTCTGGTTCTGACTTTCATATTAATCCCTTGTATCTCATAAGTGGAGAGAACATCTTAGGCTAATCGCTTCATTGATTAGCGGTATTTACCGGTAAATCTAGCGCTTGTCTAGCGCTTGTCTAGCGATGATTCTCCTCAAACTTATAGCGATTTACTTTAATGTTTCACGTGGAACAAGCGGTCATGTTTTTAAAATACCATTCTTATGAATGTTCCACGTGAAACAGTTTGTAAATCTTGATGACGTTCTACAAGGAAGAATACGTTTTAGAGGTGAAATTGAATGAGAGGAAATGTCTAAGGAAGAATCATGAGGACTTCGCTGAGATTAGAGTGAAGAGTGAAGGGGTGTGTTTAAAGGAGATGAATTAAACGATACTGATCATAAGTTCAGTCTTTATATTGCCTCTTAGGCTTATTTCGGCTGACATGTTTATAAGCGCTTGCTATTATTAGAATTGCAGTCATGGAGAAGATTCTTAGAGTTATAGCTGGTTCAATAATGGAGATGAGCTTTCTATCGTCACACTTTTATCGAATATTTAGAAATAACCAACTCCTTAAGTATTCTGATCGTTTTAGAGAGATCTGTGATGTTTAGTGTTTAATAAACATGAAAAATAAATGAGAGCTTTTAAAAGGTTAAAGGTTTAAAAAGTGTCTTAAAAAGTGTCAGAGGAATTCTGAAAGGTTCCGAAAGGTGTCCGAAAGGTGTCGAGGATCTGAAAGGTGTCAGAGGAATTCTGAAAGGCTCTGAAAGGTGTCAGAGGAATTCTGAAAGGTGTCAGAGGAATTCTGAAAGGCTCTGAAAGGTGTCAGAGGAATTCTGAAAGGCTCTGAAAGGTGTCAGAGGAATTCTGAAAGGTGTCAGAACTGAAAGGTGTCAGAGGAATTCTGAAAAGTCTCTCTAACTTGAGTTATGTTCCACGTGAAACATATACTCATGTGACGCTGAGTTTTACTGAGTTTCATAGTCGAGAGGAGACGATGTAGTGCTTAAAGGAAAGATACTTGTATTAGGTGAGCTGACCCCGCCTTATCATAAGAGTTCGACAGGGGACGACACGGTCTTGTTAATTCGTGAGCCTGGGGTCTTAAAACCCTCACAGCTCATCACTCGGGTAAAGTCTGATCCTCTTATTAAAGGTGTGATCTGCCCACTTGGACAAGAGGTTAACTCTAGGGTTTTGGGGTCGCTATCTCAGTTAAGAGTCATCTCAAATATTGCTGTTGGGGTAAATAATATAGACATAGAGGCGGCGAAACGGCAGGGGGTAAGAGTCGCTCATACTCCCGAGGTCTTAACTGCTGCGACCGCTGATTTAGCGTGGGCGCTCCTACTTGGTGGAGCCCGTCGCCTCGTTGAAGGCGATCATTTAGCGAGGAGTGGACAGTGGGGAGGGTGGGAGATGAACCAGCTTTTAGGTCAATCGGTAGGTCGTTACTTGAGCTATGACATAGAGGGTGAGGATGAGAGTAAAAGTAAGGATGAGAGTAAAAGTGAGGATGAGTCAGGTCAGGGTGTTCGATCGATACAAAACACATTAGGAGTGATCGGCCTTGGGGAGATCGGTAAAGCGATCGCTCGCCGAGCTCAGGGATTTGAGATGAGGGTTGTTTACCATAATCGAACGAGGAAAAATAAGTTAGAGCGAGAATATGCTTGGGAGTATATGAGTCTTGATGATGTCTTAAGAGAGTCTGATTATGTGGTATTAGCTCTCGCCTTAACCCCTGAGACGAGACACTCGATCACTAGAGAACGTTTAAGCCTCATGAAATCGAGCGCCTTTCTCGTAAATATTGGGAGAGGTGCATTAATCGATGAGGAGGCACTAATCGAAGCGCTAGAGAGCGGTCATTTATCAGGGGCGGCTCTCGATGTTTATGAGCGAGAGCCTCTTATCCCTGACCGCTTACGAGCTTTAGAGCGAGTGACTCTCTCTCCTCATTTGGGGAGCGCTACTGTAGCGGCGAGACGAGCGATGAGTCATCTCGCGATAGAATCAGCGGTGAGCGTAATACAAGGCGGGAGATTAAGAGGGAGATTTGTGGTCTGATGATCAGAGCGCACCACAGAAACCAAAGTCTATTGATCCTTGAGGAGGCAAGACTCTCGCCCACTCTACGGGGGTGAAATCTACCGGACCGCTGTCTGCAGATCGTTCTACGCTCCAAGCGTTGTTAATCGTCCCCTCGACAACTAATTGTACGGTCCAGCCATTAACCTCCTCCTCGCTTTGATTAGTGACAGTGACATAGATACAATACCCTGTGGTCCAACGATCTTCTCGTAGACTTATGGAGAGCCGAGGGTCATTAGTCTCTGCGCTCCCTCCTCCTGCTTCGGGGGGGATACCGCAGACAGGGTTCTCGGTCTCGGGAGGGAGTGCCTCGATCACTCGCTCAGGTGATCCGCCTACGCTCTTCACGAGGTATGCCTCTCCAGGAAGTGAGAGCTCCATATCTTCGCCGCTTCGTTGATAAAAGTGTGGAGTGCTCGTTAAAGAGAAGAGGGGAGATCGTAATGAGAAGTTATCTTCTTGGAAGCGATTGAGTAGAGTTTCTGTATAACAGTCACTGTCTAGCCCTTCACTCTCACCGATCCCAAAGCGGAGCCACTGACGGACATAGCATGATTGAACTTGGCGATCTTCTGCGAGAAGTACAGAGAGCTCTCCAGCGTTAGTGAAGGCGGTCGCTTCACCATGAGAGCGCTCTAAGATCCCTGAACTGTCGATGTCGATGAGCATTGACTCTTCTCCTTCAGTGAGCCGAAAACGCCCGATTCCATCGTAATTCTCAAAAGCAAAGCCGAGTGGATCTATAAGGCGATGACAACTAGCGCAGAGCTCATCTTCAGTGTGAGCAGCGAAGCGCTCTCTAGTGCTTAAGCTAGGGTCAAAAATAGGGGGGATAATCTCTACACCTTCGGGAGGTGGGTCTAAGTGATCACAGAGAACTTGCTCTCTCAAGGTGACCCCTCGAAGGATGGGAGAGGAAGATGTTGGCGAGGCATGAGTCGTTAAGAAGGAGCCATGAGTGAGCACTCCGGCCGGCCGACTTGAGGAGACATCTGCCCGATAATAGTCAGGATTTTGTGGGTGAGCTTCGCCTAGATCTACTCCATAGTATTCAGCGAGCTCGGCGTTGAGCCAGCTGTGATCAGAGGAGAAGAGGGAAGAGAGAGGAGCTGCGGAGTCCCATAGCTCTTGTACTAAGAGGCGAGTTTCGGTGAGCATCATCTCTCGGATTTCAAAATAGAGGGCGGCGTAGATAATAGAATCTCGAGTGACCTGCATGAGTCGATCGAGGTGAAGCCAACGCTCGATAAAGTATTGGGCAGTCCTCACGCTTTTTGGATCAGACAAAAGTCGCTGTAACTGTTCTTGAGCGATTGTCGCGTCTAAGAGTTGGCCTTCTGAGGCTAAGTCTAAGAGCTCTTCATCTGGCATACTTTGCCATACAAGGTAAGAGAGTTCACTCGCGATCTCATAAGCGCTGAGGGTGAAGCGGTCTCCATCTCGCCAACCAAGCTCTGAGCGATATAAGAAATGTGGAGATTGAAGCATGGCAATGATGACCCAGCGTACTCCTTGCTCAAAGCACTCCTGTTCGACGATGGTCTGGTAGAGGGCTAAATAGCGGTTCACTTCTTCGGTGGTGAGTGGTCGACGATGAGCTCGGAGACCAAAATCAACGATAAAGCGATGAGCGCAGTGAATATCTCCCTCAGGGATGGAGCAGGAGATGAGATCGTTTAACGACACCTGTTCACCTATATATTCTGCCATTTCACGGTATTGATTGACCAAGAGAGAGGAGACTAGGAGCTCTTCCGGGGGGTTGTCAAAGCCATGGAGACTTGGGTCAGCGACGAAAGAAGCCTTGGCGTCAATCTCTACTCCTAAGAGGTCAAAAATGGTGTGACGATACTCTTCATGAGAGAGCCGTCGAAGTAAGCGTCGACCCGGTTGAAGCTCTCCACAGCTACCTTCAGGAGGTGAGAGCTGAATCGGTACTTGCCCCTCGATGAGCTCACCACACTCTCCTCTGATCTCTAAGGTTCGTTCCGCGAGATTGGTTAAGGTCTCTAGACGCTCATCATCCATGGAGAGCACTCGACCCCCACCGTGACCCTCTGGGTGCAATCCAGCGGGCTTTAACAGGAGTGTAGGGAGTCCGAGAGCTTGTTCACGGATGAGCCTCTGTACCTTATCAAAATTTTCAGGGGGGGACGTCTCATTCAGTTCAGTGAAGACTAAGTCGCTATCAGCGGCGAGTGAGCTGGGGTTATGGCAAGCCGTGCATGTTGTCTGAAAGACTTGTGGCCAAGCGACCTGAGTGAAGTACTCTTCAGGGCTCATACAGCTCTCGTTAGTCTCTTGTCCAGCGGTCATGCCAGCTGCTTCACCAGCAACGTCACCAGCAATATCACCAGCAAGTTCACCGGCAAGTTCACCAGCAATGTCACCAGCAAGTTCACCAGCAAGCTCACCAGCATCTTCACCGGCGGCATTTCCTCCTGTCTCTAGAAGGCCTTCACTCCCTCCTCCACTCATCATTTGAGGTTTAGGAGAGCCGGGGTCACAGCTTAATAATAGCGTCGTACATAAGAGGGTCATGTACATTGATCGCCTCGTAGGCGCTGAGATCCCCCTGTGTATTTGCTTATCTTTTAGAGAGTTCATGTTAAACCTCCTAGTCCTCCGGTTCCTGTGGAAGCATCCCCGAAGGTGTTGAGATCTACCCCGAACGCTTGGCATAGAGACACCAAGAGATGGGAGTGTGAAACACCACCCGCGTTGAGATAGCGGCCTGTTTGAAAGGCTCCTCCTGCTGAACCTGCGATGACAAAGGGGACTGACTCACACACATGTAATCTGCTGTCTCCTAGCTCTTTCACCCAAATACACAGGGTGTCATCAAACATACTCCCCTCTCCGTCAAGGCTCGGTTGCTCTTTCATTTTCTCAATGGCATACGCAAATTGTGAAGCGCACCACTGCTCTGCTCTGAGGAGCTGATTAAGGTTCGCTTGGTCTCCATCAGGCGTGTGAGACAAGGCGTGATGAGTATTGGTGTTTCCTGCCCAAGAGAAGACAACGGGGCTCACCGTGTGGGACAGCTGAACGGTCGTGACGCTCGTCATCTCACAAGCGAGCGCGGTCACTGCGAGGTCGATTTGTTGCCTGGTGATCTGAGGGACCGCGGTGTAGTCTAGCGCGTTAACTCTCCCGGTTGGAGGGGGTCGCTCACAGGCTGTCTCATCAGGAAAGAGTCCTCGCTCCATCGCTCTAATTGACTCTAGATGCTGTTCAACTTTTTGTCTCTCGACTCGACCTATTCGCTGATGAAGATTATCGAGATCTCCTCGAACGAGGTCTATCACGCTCTGTCGACGCTGTATCATATTCTCGAGAGCTTGCTGATCTTCGGTGACCGCGCCAAACATTCGCCGATACATGCTCTGTGGGTTGGAGTCGGGGTGTATCCATTGCTGTGACCCAGAGTAGCACATCCTTGTCTGAATAGAGGCGCCCCAAGGGTCGGTGAGGATCCCAAACTCAAGAGAGGGGAAGCGGTCCTCTACTCCAATATGGGAAGCGATCACTTGATCTACCGATCGACCTTGGGTAGCGGGCCCTGACCCATTGGTCAGCATCGCCGCCATTCCTCCCTCATGATTGTTCCCGGTATAAAAATCGAGGCCATCAATCAGGATGAGATCTTCTTGATAAGGGATGAGGGGAGTGAGGACTTGATCCTCTAGGATTTGAAAAGACTCTCCAACAACTTGTGGTCGCCAGAGCTGATGAACAACCCCATTAGGACTAAAGAACAGGAAGAGCCTCTTAGGTCTATTCATAGACTGAGAATAGCTTATGCGATGAGGAGAGAGCAGAGAGGAGGAGGCTAAACCTAGCGCCCCTAAACCTTTGAAAAGCTGTCTTCGTGAGAGTGACATAGGCATCTCCTTAAATATGTTCAACATGAGTCGTACTAACGGTACTATAATCGTAACATTGAGACTTAAAAGAGACTATTTTATCTAACAAGCAACGCCTTTATCTAACAAGCAACGCCTTTATCTAACAAGCAACGCCTTTATCTAACAAGCAACGCCTTTATCTAACAAACAACACCGATCTGAAGTCCAAAATCATTAGAAATCGACGAGAGTGATGCGTCAACTTACTGACTACTGCTCGTCTACTCAACTGAAGTGGACTCTTGGTCATAACACGTTCATTGAATTAAAGAGTCTGATCACTACCTATCTATTCGACGCAGAGCCTGATCACCTTATTGATTGGTGATGTATTCATAGGTGACCTGCATCGTGAGTCCGCTATGTAGGCAGTCAAGATCAGGGTCGTTGTCACCGGTGACCACCAGGGTAAAGAAATTCGCGTTCGTAGCGCTTGTATTCGCTAAGAGACGATTGGTCATCTCATTAAAGGCGATATTGATGACCCCGTTACTCTGAGTACCGGGGATTAAACACTCGGTCGCGCCATCGAGGCAAGTCGGCTCGCTACCGACTTCTCCGGGCAGCTTACCGACGATCTTTGACCATTCATATCTAGGTAAGCCATCCACGATGTCAAATTGGCTCGCGAAATTGACGCTCCCGATTAAGGGGACTTGATTCAAGAGGAGCATGAGATGATCATCGAAATAGAAGTCAGGCGTCTCTCCGGTAATGCTGAGAGAGCAGAGGCTCGCCCGAGGGGCTATCGTGAAGGAAATCTCTTGCTCTGCGCGAGCTGCGAAGACTGCTGACTCTGGATCTATATTCCCACCTTGACTCCAATCGCACCCGGGGCCGATATTCGGAATGTCTATGCTAATGGTCTCTGTGGACGGCGTTAAGCACTCTGTCCAAACCCCCTCCACACAATGACTGAGGTTCGAGTCGTTTGGGTTACAGGCACACTCTCTCATGAGCTGTTCATCGATATTACCGTCACAGTCGTTATCGATACCATCACAGAGCTCTTCAGCCGAGCTCATCTCGCAGTCCCCACATCCCGAGAGATCCTCATCTACTCGACCATCACAGTCATTATCGAGCTCATCACAGAGTTCATCAGTCGGCCCGACCCACTCCACACACTCTTCCCAGCTCTCCCCTGTCTCGTCGCATTGACGTGATCCGTCTCGGCACAGCCCAATATCTCTAGTGGCTGTCGGACCGCCATAACAGTTGTTAAATTCACTGCAGGCGCAGATTAAGTTTTCATCTACCTTCTGATCACAGTCATTATCGAGACCATCACAGAGCTCTTCTCCACACTCAACGGGAGCGCCTCCGATGGGTGTGCCACCAGTTGTCATCCCTCCAGTCGTCATCCCTCCGATCATCATCCCTCCGGTTGAGGTCCCCGCTGAAGACTCTCCTCCCATGGGATAGAGGAAGTCCATAGGGGGAGTCGACATTCCGCCTTCTTGAGTCATGGGTGAAGAGACGGTATCAGCGCATGCTGAGGCGACTAGAGCTGAGAATATAAGAATAGATGGGAGGGAATGGCTCATTAGATATTCCAAATATATGCAGAAAATGTAGAGAAGTCAGTGAGCCTTAATTTAGTGATTATCGTCATTGAGGTAAATCGATGACTCAAAAAAAATGAAGACATGATCTGTCTCTAGTGTACGGGAACACGTCTAGCGAACAGTACATCAATGACAGCTGAGCAGTACATCGATAGTGCATCGATATAAAAGAGATCTTGAGTGTGGCGAAGAGATAAAGTTAGGCGACAAAGAACTCATAATGGTCTTTGGAGGTAACACGCTCTATGAGCCGAGACTGCAGAGCGGTCATCGCTGGCCATTTAACAGCGATACCACCCATAAATACTTCGTTGTCCTGCGTGGTTCTGAGCCACACAATAGGGGCTTCAAAATCCATTAATTGTTTACCCTTAACACGGACTTTCACTTGAACATAATCACCAATATGAAGCACACGATCCGTCGGGATAAATAACCCTCCGTTTGGAATGGAGTGATCTAACCCCACAAAAGGTGTCGCGATCTCAGGGTTACTTAACTCGACTTCGAAGCGAGTGAAGACTGTGGCTGGTACTGAAAAATACCCAACATTATGATGAGATGAGATGAGGTTTTGATGCTCTTGCAGAGGCTTTAAGATCACTTTAGATGGGGCTGTCGCTGGCTTTTCGCCTTGAGAACTCACCGGCTTTCCAAGACGATTGGATGTCGCCATCACCGCGTTCTTTAAAGACTTAATATCTGTCCAAGATCGCCAAGACTGATAGCCTTTAACCCACACCCAGTGTTTTAGCTTTGGCGCAGCGATGATAAGCCTGATTAATTCTTCTTTGCTCACGATATATGGGGCATCACCATTGGAATAGTGAATGACAGGCGTAGCCTCTTTCATCGTCTGAGTAGAGCCAAGAGGTGTTGTCTGATGTTGATGAGTATGATGATTTGGGGATGTTGAAGTAGATGTTGTATTGGTCATGTTGAGTAAAACATTAAACGCACTATCAGTGAGCTGCATCGCTCTCTCCTCCAAGCATTAATCGGTAAATACACTGATAATGACGGCGATGTTCAAAGCAAAGATTCGTAAAAATATCCTATTTAGTCTAAGACTCTGAAATGATGTGAGTTTATTTACTTGACCTCAGACCCTTCCTCTACCGAGCGCGCTAAGCCGAGCAGAAGACCATTGATGGCAGTGATCACAGCGCCGCTCGCGGTCGTGATGAGCGAGGCGCTCTGCCATTGTTGCAGGCTTGTAGAGGTCTTTGTAGATATGTAGAGGTCTCAGATGTAGAGGTCTCAGAGGAATTCTGTTGAGGAATCCTGTTGTAGATGTCTCTGTATGTAGAGGTCTCCGTAACGCTTGAATCGATATTACCTGTTTGCCTGATCAATGTAGGAGCGATAGCTCCATCACACCTCCTCTCATCCAATAATGTATAATTACAGGCAATCTCCAAGTTGAGCGCATGCGAAAATGCCATCTGCGATCAGCCCACTATCAGGAGAGATGGAGACAGTGGAGGCGCAGGATGATTGACATTCACTCACGCTCGACTCTTCTGCGATGCACTCTCCAACGCAAACCACCAACTCGACGCAATCAGGCTCGGCATCGCACGCTGCCAATGTGGACTGACAGATGGCTTCAACACACTGTACACGGGATGTAAACCTAGGCCAGCAGTCGGTCACACAAGAGAGCTCATTTTCGACACCATCACATAAGCTATTCCCGCATTGAGAGCCTGATTCACCACCGGGACAATCTTCCGGACAAACGACTGAATTCTCTGGAGTCTGACAGACTGTGTCGCCACAGGTGCCATTAACCGGAATGCAGTCCACTGCACAGGTGTTGATCTCATCGGCATCACAGACCTCATCCCCACAGTCGGCGCCGAACCCTGCAGAGTCAACTAGACGAGCGAGTACTTGAACTGGCGTCGCCGCATCTTCGGCAATCGCTTTAGCAGTATCGACTGAAAGATTCGGTTCTCGAAACATCATTCGTCGAATGTGTACAAAGCTGTCTGTGTCCGATCCATTTGTATTCGCCCGCGTCGGATCAGTGTTCGGCAGGGCACCTTCAAACCAAATCCCACTCACGCCGGTCGCTTGAGTATCGGGTGCGCTCAGTACTGTACTCGAATCGCACTGATCATTCGATGTATTGAAGTTATCTTCCCAGTAAAATCGGGCTGCTGAATCATCAAAGCTCAATGCATACTCCGTGTGCATTATGAGCGAACCTTGCTCACCGGTTATAAGCTCCCAGTCAGGTACCCCCGACTCATCTGCGACTTCGGGAACCCCATCGATGGTCAGACCGTTCGGATTGAGCTTGTTGTAGTAGGTCATGCCGATGGCTTCGGCGCTGTAGTCCATTGTATCCATGATCCCGCTACTTACGGCATGCACGCGTAGCATCGTTACAATGTCCTGACGAGTGTCATAGAACAGGTGATCCCGCTGCGAAAAGGGGCCACTATTAGCCCCTAAGTATGAGCGAATCCCGCGAACTGGTCCGCTACGGTTCGCTGCAAACGCCCCCTCCGCGGTGGCGAATGTCAATACATGGCGTCCACAGGTTGCCGGTGTAAAGCGAGCTTGGTGAATGTCCAATATGTTCACTCCCGTGGTTCCATCGGCCGTGATTTCTAGCTCATCTGAGACCCAACGAGCAGAGAAGTGATTCCGATAGGTTCGCCCCGTTGCTACCGAGTCCTCTAGCATAGAGGGATTACAGGTTGCGTTACCACAGCCTTCTCCATACAGATCGTACTCAGTCAAGTAGTTTACCCCATCGAGCAGTTGGAAAACGTAGGACACATATTGAGCTCCTGCACCTGGGTCTATGCTGTCAGTTGCGCGCTCAAAGAGGTAGATATAGGCGCGTTCCTCCCCATCTTGCAACTCAACCTCAACTCCACTGCCTGGGTACTACCGACGGTGGATCGGACCAAGCTGAGATGCGGTCCCCTGAATCCCGAGCCATCCACACTACTTCGTCGTCGAGGTCAAACAGTGCATTTGGATCGGCGCCAGTGTAAGTCTGAGCGTCTGCGTAAACCAGCGATGTCAGCACTTGATCGGTTTTACATGCCGGACTTGAAGTCCATCGACCCGAGCTTTTGCCATAGACCTCACACAAGTCCACCACCACTCTTTCATCCACTTGAATCGGAATCAGCTGCCAGGCGCCGCCTTGACGAGCATAGCCCACTATATCCACAGCCGAGACCCCCTCCATTCCCGGTACATCTGCGCCCGTGATCACTACCGGATCAGGCTCACGGGTTAGCGTTTGCGGGAGTGTCTGGCATTGGACTTGGAGTCTCCCCGGCAGCTTCACCCCCGCAGATCCCCCGGCAGCTTCACCCGCAGCACCAGCCGCAGATTCACCGGCAGCATCACCGGCAGCATTCACCGGCCGCATTACCAGCCGCATTACCAGCCGCAGATTCACCGGCAGCTTCACCGGCAGATTCACCGGCAGCATCACCGGCAGATTCACCGGCAGCAATCATCCGCAGTCGTACCTGCGGTTATCATTGTATCTTTGTCAGTCTCATCGCACGCAAAGATCGCAAGACCGAAGAAAATTACAAATAAGCAATATTGACTGGATATATGGTTCATTGGATAGACTTTAGATTGAGTGTTATGTAGGCATGGATCTTATTTTTTGTACTAAGTTTAATTCGTTTAGAGGTTAAGTTTACAAGTTCTTCTTCTTTCTCTTGGGTAAGTGTAATGGGATCTGCATCATTGCGTCTTGTGATCTTATAAGTTTTAAAAACAGATAACTCATCTTGGTCTGAGGTCTCAGAGGAATTCTGTTTGTGGTCTGAGGTCTCAGAGGAATTCTGTTTGTTGTCTGAGGTCTCAGAGGTGTCTGAGGTCTCAGAGTGTCTGTCTGAGGTCTCAGAGGAATTCTGTTGTCTGTCGTGTCTGAGGTCTCAGAGGAAAACGTCTGAGGTCTCAGAGGGTCTGAGGTCTCAGAGGAATTCTGTTGATGAGAGGTCTGATGAGAGGTCTGATTGTCTGAGGTCTCAGAGGAATTCTGTTGTCTGTCTGAGTCTCAGAGAGTGGTCTGAGGTCTCAGAGGAATTCTGTTTGTGGTCTGAGGTCTCAGAGGAATTCTGTTTGTTGTCTGAGGTCTCAGAGGTGTCTGAGGTCTCAGAGTGTCTGTCTGAGGTCTCAGAGGAATTCTGTTGTCTGTCTGAGGTCTCAGAGGAATTCTGTTTGTGCGTGTCTGAGGTCTCAGAGGAATTCTGTTGTCTGTCTGAGGTCTCAGAGGAATTCTGTTGTCTGAGGTCTCAGAGGTGTCTGAGGTTCTCGTTAGATGGAGAGGTCTGATGAGAGGTCTGATGAGAGGTCTGATGAGAGGTCTGATGAGAGGTCTGATGAGAGGTCAAGAGCTCCAACACTCTAAAATCCCAAATGGTGAGGTGTTCAAAAAGGCGACATCTCGCTAAGAGACTGTCACTAAACAAGACAGTATCCCTCGAATAGGCTGCATAGGCATAAGGTGTTTATATTAAACAGCTTTCTTTCTTATCTGTGACTGTGGAATTATAATTAAACTTGGCATAATTCTCTCATAAGTAGGTGGTTTCCACTTTCAATATTGAGGATCACTTATGTCTCTTCTTATTATCTGTTCTCAAGGCGCCCCTCCAAGCGACTGCTCTAGCCTTCGACCATC
>CALSSE010000014.1 GCA_943788935.1 uncultured bacterium
CCGTTCATGTAGCACAAGCCTCAACATATAATTTTTTTCCAGCGCTCAGGGTTCATCAATGGTGGGCTGTTAGCTGCAATCGCTTCGTACTCGCCAACAAATAGAGGAACGCAATTATTAGTCTCGGGGACAACGCTCGCCTCAACTGTTTTAGGGACTTATCTTGTAACCTAAACTCAAGCTAACTCCGGGGCAATCTTCATCGCTCACATCTTCTTATTTTATAGGGGGAGTGACAGGCCTTATGTTACATAGTATTTTAACGGCTGATAAAGATTTTGAGGGTTCCATAAGACTGAGACCTGGGGCTATCACAACCTTAATCGCCGCCAATAGCTTAAGTCTCACAACCTACCTCATGCGTGAGAGTTTTGATATTGATCGCTCAAGAGTGATCATGATGGATATCGGAGCGGTAGGGGGCGGTTTAGCTGGCTTAGGCGCAGGATTCTTCATCTTTGGCCAAGATACTTTCGAGAATGACAACACCTTTAAAGTCTTAGCTCTCTCTTCTCTCATTGGAGTCTATGGGCGGCATTTATCTCGCTTATAGCCTCACCCAAAACTACGACGTCTACAAGAAGAACGTTAACAGCCCAGAGGCAGGTGTTGTCACCTTTAATAGCCCTAGCCCTATGGTAGTGACCAGCGTCGATAATGAGCAAGGCGCTCAGTCCTTCGGCTTTGGGCTTAACATACTTAACGGAACCTGGTAAGGAGGCGCTCATGTTCAAATATATCATCACTCTTTCGTTGAGTCTTCCGCTTATGTTCGGATGTACGACCTCTACTCGCTTTAATACGAATCCAGAGGGCGCCAAAATCTTTGTCAATGGTGACTACATTGGTGACTCTCCAGTAACTTTAGATGACACCAAGTCACTCCCTAGTCGTTATCACATTCAGATCAGACATGAGGGCTATAAAGAGCTCGATATGTATCTTGATAAGCGAGCCGAATATATACCGATGGTGCTGAGCGCCATCCCTTATTTCGCCCCGCTCTTGTTCTGGGGGTATACATTAGACAATAAATACAAATTTGACCTTACCTCGCTTAAGATCGATAAGGGCACTTCAACAGAGAAAGCGAAAAGTACCAAATAACGATTGAGTCTTTTAGAATGAGGTAAAGTCATGGTTAAGAACACTTAATATGTTCAGAAGGCTTAAACGTAGACCTCTCTAAATCATCAAAACATGGCCACTTTTACCCTTGTTTTACAACCTTTTAATCAGTTTTTAAATAAGGTTGAAAGCAAATAAAAAACACTCATTCTCTAGTCTTATAGTCGGATATTCTTTGCCATCTTGGATGTGACACTTCAGTTAAATCTACCACAGATATGGTAATCACTTCAGATGATTCACCAGTGGTGATCGAACCTGAAGACATGACTGCCCAATCTGATGTGGGGGTCACTAACCAAGATATATCTGACCAAAATATATCTGACCAAAATATATCTGACCAAACTATGTCTGACCAGATACCTGTAGATGAATGTCAGGATTTAGGTTTTTTAGCCCTGCAGGAGGGTAGTGTGAACCGCCCCATAATCCTGAGTGTTGGGCGGATGGCGCTCCAGTTTGCTATGCAGTAGACCATCCTCTATCTCTTCGATCTTGCTCAGAAGAGCCCAATGACGGGACATATGGCTTCGGTTGTCCAGAGGGCTACTCAGTATCCAGCCTCTCAGTATCCAGCCTCTCAGTATCCAGCCTCTCAGTGTCCAGCCTCTCAGTATCCAGTCTATGAAGTACTCAGTCTATAAGTACTCAGTCTATAATCAAAGAGAGATAGGAGATGAGCGTTCATTCGCTGTTCTCCACGTTTATTGGGCGGCGAGATATAAGCGACCTTACTGGGCGGCGAGATATAAGAGAGCGTAGCTGAGGACCGTCAGCACAACGATCACAACTGATGCAGCCTTGGCATGTCGCCAAGGTGTCATATCTACCGGTGGTGGTGGGAGAGGTTCACCAGCGATCTCTTCAGCGGAGCGTGGCTGAGTCGCAGCGAAGAACACTAAGGTACCGATGGCGAGAGCAAAGCTGATCGCGTAACCGTGTAGCCAATGAAAAAGATCGGCGCCGAAAAAGCTGAAATAACCATAAGAGCTCATCCCGAGAACAATCGCCCATTTTGCTCCATTAGCTGGTGCTTTTTGGCTTAGAATGCCCACTAAGAAGATAGAGATGATCGGTACGCTATAGAGCCCATTAACCT
The DNA here is from genome assembly GCA_943788935.1 of uncultured bacterium. Classification (GTDB taxonomy): domain Bacteria; phylum Myxococcota_A; class Bradymonadia; order UBA7976; family VGTA01; genus CAKZRU01. The sequence goes on from CALSSE010000014.1 coordinate 2,231, forward strand.
TTTGTAAGTACTCAAAGATGGAGTCAAGGTCAGCTAGAAAAGGAGCGATGAACATCGAAATCGCCGCCAAAGTCAGCCCAAAGCGCTGACCAATCTTGACGACATGGGCGGCAAGAGCATGTGAGTCATCGAACTGATCGCGAACCTTCTCCTCATAGAACTCAAGACAGAAGAGAGTAGAAGCGCTGTTCAAGGCGCTGTTGAAAGAGCTTAATATCGAGCCGACGAGGACCGCGGCGAAGAGACCTCTCGCCCAATCAGCGGTGATAACGTGTCTGATCATCGCCGGATAGACTTGATCATTAATGGAGATGATCCCATTTAATCGCTCTGCTTCAGCGAGAGACAGAGAGAAAGAATCTTGGTGTTGAGTGAGCAGAGACTGAGCATATGCCATCGACTCTTGAGAGATCTCGACGCCGCTCGTTTGAAGACTCGCGATCGATCTCTTGAGTGTCTCTAAGTCTATTTGAACGCTCAAATCTCCAAGCATATGTAGAGCGATCACACCCGGTACACAGAGCATCAAGGGGCCCACTAACTTCATAACCGAAGCAAATAAAACGCCCTTCTGACCTTCAGCGAGGTTTCGAGCTCCAAGCGCTCTCTGAACCACAACCTGATTAGTAGACCAGTAGAAGACTTGAATAAACATCATCCCTGTTAGCAGAGTCGGCCAAGGTACGGATGTAGGGCCTCCCCTACGATCTAAGGTAGCGAGTGGGGTAAGGTATTCTGTCTTTTCAGTGAAGACCGTAGTGAGTCCATCCATAATGGAGGAGTCACCAAGAGCTTTGAGCGCAAGAATTGGTACCGCAAGTCCACCGATGAGCAGCCCTATTCCATTTAAGGTATCGCTCACCGCCACCGACTTTAGTCCTCCAAAGATCGCGTAGGCGCTTCCTAATCCACCGATGAGGATCACCGAGATCCACAAAGGGAAGTTGAACTGAAAGATCGTCTGTAGCGCTAATGACCCAGTATAGAGGATCGTGGGGAGGAGAACGGTCACATAACCAAATAGAAACAGTCCCGAGACGATTTGACGGACAGAACGATCGAAGCGTTTTTCTAAAAAAGCGGTTGTCGTCGTGAAGCCGCTAGCGAGATAGTGAGGCAAAAATAAGAGGGCGGTGGCGATCATGGCGAAGGCGGCTAGCGCCTCCCATGCGATCCCAACCAAATTACCATCTTTAAAGACCGCTCCATTTAGGCCTACGAGCTGCTCTGTAGAGATATTGGTCAAGAGCAGCGAGCCAGCGACCACTGGCCAAGCGAGCATTCGCCCCCCGGTAAAGAATTCTTCTGTTGGGTTATCTGATTTGTCCATCTTTCTGACAATGAGATAGGTCATGACCGCCACACTGGCAGTCGCCAAAAAAAAGCTCAAAAACACTGATACATCAGACTCCATTAGAGACATCCTCCCTGCTTATATGCTTCATCTTCAAAATTTGTCATCAGCGTAGATGAAGTATATTGATTAAGCAATAAGTGACACACGTCAACATGTTATATAACCGTAGCTTTTATGAACTCGGTAAACCGACACGCTCTTGAGTCAGCGCTATTTAGCTCATTCGATATCTGACGACTCGCACTCTGCCGGTGCGGTGAGAGGGTTACAACGTGATGGAGACCCTCCGGGTATAATAAATCCGTATTCATCAGCGGTTGGGACTCTTGGATAATCGGTGCTAATCCAGTGAGCACCAATGAGGAGTGCTCTGTCGCCACGGCTAGTGTCTAAGGTACGTATCTGTTCGCTATCGACATCTGAGCGAGTCCTCACCAAATGACCCGCTTCTACAACTCTCCGAATGAGCGCTTCGCTCTGAATAGGGTCATTGATCGAGTGGTAGGCCGCGAAGGGTGCCTCGAGGTCGCCATAAGCGTCAGGGAACAGCAGACGATCATTTAGGGAACGGCTCAAGAGTGCTTCTCGTAGCGCTCCACCAGCATGAAGAACAGGGAGCAAAGTACCGCGTACTTCTCCTAAAAGAGGCCAACCTTCTGCCTCTAACCCCGCTCGTAAGCTCTGATAGTCCCTCTTAACGGCGCTCGGGGTAAGAAGCCGCCCTTCCCCCCAGGTCTCTCTGAGTAAACTCTCCAAGACATTGACAATCTCGGCTTCAGATCGCTCTATCGACTTCACCTCGAGTAGGGTCAGCAGCGGGTGATGCTGTGGATGACGCGCTGACCATTCGCTCATCACCGTTAGACACTCTCTTAAGGTCTGGCAGTTGGTCTCAGGATCGAAACGTTCGATATGATAGACGCGCAGCTCACCATCTCGCTCATAGATATCAAGCTCAAACTGCCTCACACCTTGTTGGCCGAGCTGCTCATCGAGGGGAGCATGGCTATAGCTCCATGGGGGAATCGTGACCTCGGGGGCCAAATGATAGCTATTATGAGTCCCCAACGCTTGCAGATGATTAACTCGTAAAGAGCGATCGCGTGGATAGCTCCTCATAGCGGACTCGGCGTCTAGCTCGGCGTCTAGCTCGGCGTCTAGCTCGGCGTCTAGCTCGGCATCTCGCTCGGCATCTCGCTCGGCATCTCGCTCGGCATCTCGCTCGGCGTCTAGCTCGGCGTCTGGCTCAGCGCCTAGCTCAGCGTCCATTGGGAGAGCAGAACGATGAGAGCGAGACAAGTCCTCGCATCCCCAAGCACATGACAAGATCAAGGACCCCCATAAAATCGAGTAGATATAATATAGGACTCGATCCACAGAGAAGACCTTCACTGAGGTAACGTCGCTCCGCCTCTAGAAGAGGTAAACACAGAGAATGCCAAAGAGAGCGTATTGCGAATGAATTCCGAGTCTTGACCAGAGGTACGGAGCATGGAGGCCAGCCCGATCTGATGTAAGAGATATTGAGCGCTGAACGCTATACTTGACTCTGGCTCCCATTCTCCGGAGTCCCGATGACCCTCTAAAAATACTTCATATAATGCTTGAGCTTCTTCTGCGAGCTCATGGAGTCGTTCAAGGGTCTCTGACCCTAATCGATGTTTACCATACCACATTTTATAAAAGAGGCATCCGCTCTCCATACGCTCAATGCAAATGAAATCAATCAAGCGATCTAGAGTCACATTTAGGCTCTCCTCTGCCTGCAAAATGTTGACGATCTCGGAGAGAACGACTCCTGCATATCGATCCAAAGCTGCTCGCATCAATCCATCTTCATTGCCAAATTCACGATAGAGCGATGGCTTAGAGACGTTCGCTAAGCGACAAATAGAATTGATCGAGATATCAGCGGGGTCATAACGCCAATAGTGAGTCATTGCGACATCTAATATTTTATCGGGATCGATCGTCCGAGGTCGACCTCTCCCTCTACTCACACTACTTAGGTTGTGATCGTTCATTTTTAAACCGGCAGGCACCTTAATGTTGGCTATATCCACTTGTATTTAACAACATATGCATTTGTGAAGCTACTTAAAAGACACTATCAAACGAGGAATAGTTTTGGAAATTTTGTGTTGTAAATTAACATCAGAAAAATCCTCTAACAGCTAACTTATATGTCGACTTCTCTTCTTTTCATAAGGTTAATCAATGAAAGCTAGAACGATTATGATCATCTCAATACTGTCCCTCTTTGGATGTGCCTCTCACGCTGACCCTAGAGATAACTATAACAAGGAGCTTGAGACGCCTCGTTATCAGATAGCGACTGCTGAAGGTCAGCTTGAGCTCAGAGTCTACGAACCTTATGTGATCGCCTCAGTGACCGTCGAGGGGGATTTCGACTCATCGAGTCGCCAAGGATTTCGCTTACTCGCAGGTTATATTTTTGGAGCGAACACTTCGCAGACGAAGATTGCCATGACCTCTCCGGTCTCGATCAAGCCCAATCAACAGCCCGAGACACAGAGTGAGCAGCTCACCATGACCGCTCCGGTCACCACCACCCTCAACAAGGAAGGGAAGTGGACAGTTACCTTCTCTATGCCATCTAAATATTCTTTAGAGACTTTACCCATCCCCGAAGAGAAGCGAGTACAACTCTCGGTGACTAAGCCTCAGCGATTCGCGGTCAATATTTTCTCTGGTCGAACCACTCCAGAGAGCTTAAAGATAGAGGAGAAACGCTTGAGAGAATGGATTAAGAGCCAAGGCCTAGAGACGAGAGGTGATGTGACTGTGGCGAGATATAACGACCCCTTCACTTTCCCTTGGAATCGTCGTAATGAGATCATGATTGAGGTACCCTAATAGTTAAGGAGAGGTGTACCCTAGAAGGTGTTCAGAGGGTGACCTCTCTTCTCAACGATCCTCAGCGATTGACTTTCATATGCATGTCTCCGCTCCTTATGGTATCTAAGGTCGGAATCAATAGATGTCACGGTGCTTGATGAGGTCATTATGAGTAATGTTCAAGAGAAAAAGGCGGTGGTTTTACTGAGCGGTGGGCTCGACTCGACCACTATCCTCGCTATCGCTAAATCACAAGGGTATACGCCATATGCGCTTACCTTTCGCTATGGTCAACGTCATGAGGCTGAGCTGCGCGCTGCCAAGCGCATCGCGACCGCTGAGGGGGTCGCTGAGCATGTGATCGCTGAGATTGATCTACGTATGTTTGGAGGATCTGCCCTCACGAGTGAAGAGCATGAGGTCCCTAAGGGGAGAGCAGAGGGAGAGATGTCGGAGGGGATACCCATCACTTATGTTCCTGCTCGGAACACCATCTTTCTCTCTTTCGCACTCGCTTGGGCAGAGGTTCTCGGTGCTAAAGATATTTTCATTGGCGTCAATGCCATTGACTACAGTGGTTATCCTGACTGCCGACCAGAGTATATTGAGGCTTATCGAAAGATGGCCAATCTCGCCACAAAAGCAGGTGTGGAAGACGAAGGAGAGCTTAACATTCACACACCGCTGATCGATCTAACGAAAGGTGACATCATAAAGCGAGGTATAGAGCTTGGCGTTGACTACAGCGTCACCGTCACTTGCTATGACCCGACCGCCGATGGGGCGGCATGTGGTGAATGTGACGCTTGTATCCTGAGAATCAAGGGTTTCTTAGAGAATGGTCTAAGCGACCCTGCGCCCTATCAATGAGCAATGATCGGTTTTGAGGACATTATGAGCTATACAGTCAAAGAGATGTATTACACCTTGCAAGGTGAGGGGCGACAAGTAGGTAGAAGCGCTGTATTTTGTCGTTTTACAGGATGCAATCTCTGGAATGGGCGTGAGAGCGACCGAATGAACGCTATCTGTCGATTCTGCGATACTGACTTTATCGGGATCGATGGGCCCGGTGGAGGACGCTTCCAGGAGGCCGAGACCTTGGCAGAGTCTATTCAAGATACTTGGCGAGGTGGAGGAGGGACACCGCTAGTGGTTTTCACTGGAGGAGAGCCACTCTTACAGCTTGATGAGGTGCTCATCAAAGCTTTGAAAGCGAAGTCTTTCGAGATCGCGATCGAGACCAATGGGACGCGCCTCGCTCCATCCGGAATAGATCATATCTGCGTCAGTCCGAAGGCGAACGCTCCTCTACTCTTAACCGAGGGAACTGAGCTAAAACTCGTCTATCCCCAAACGGAAGCAGAGGCCCAGCCTGAGCGTTTTATACATTTAAACTTTGAGTATTTTTATCTGCAACCGATGGATGGTCCCAAAAAACAAGAGAACACCCAAAAAGCGATCGAATATTGCTTGGCACACCCGAGCTGGCGCTTGAGTCTGCAGACTCATAAATATACCGACATTCCCTAAAAATGAGGCCAGATCAAGGAGAGGCCCATTAAAATCTATAAAGATTTCATATTTGAGTCAGTCTCATCGTCTCCCTCATATTCTCATGGGTCAAAAAGAGCTCGACTACGTGGGTGTTCTTGAGTCGTTCCACTATATAGGCTAAGCGAGAGGGTCCTCTGAGAACCCTACTCACTTGGCTTCAAGCACTTAATCTTAACTTAACCTTAGTCGCTCTAAATCTTGTTTCTAAAGAGCGACCGGTTAGCGGTCGATCCCCACCTTGACATCATCGACTTGTGAGCGCGATGTCCTCGCTGAGGGGATAGGAAGACTGACTTAGAAGTCCATGCCGCCCATACCGCCCATACCAGGAGCGCCGCCAGCGCCAGCGCCCTTTGGCTCTGGCTTATCAGCGATCATCGCCTCAGTGGTGAGCATCAAAGAGCTCACGCTCGCTGCGTGACGGAGCGCGTAACGAACAACCTTGGTAGGATCGATAACACCCGCTTCGATGAGATCTGTATACTCACCAGTAGCGGCATTAAAACCAAAGTTACCGACGCTCTCTTTAACCCTCTGAACGACGATTGAACCATCAACGCCAGCGTTCTTAGAGATCTGGCGAAGGGGCTCTTCAACCGCGCGGCGGATGATGTTAACGCCCATGCCTCGCTCGCCCTCTAGGTTAAGTCCATCTAGAGCCTTAGCAGCGCGGATTAAGGTAACACCACCGCCAGGGACAATCCCCTCTTCTACTGCAGCTCGAGTCGCGTGGAGGGCGTCCTCTACACGAGCGCGACGCTCTTTCATCTCAGTCTCAGTCGCTGCGCCAACCTTGATCACTGCGACTCCACCAACGAGCTTAGCGAGACGCTCTTGGAGCTTCTCACGGTCATAGTCAGAGGTTGTAGTCTCGATCTGAGCACGAATTTGACCGACTCGACCTTCGATACGAGCCTGGTCACCAGCGCCATCAACGATGGTAGTGTTGTCCTTATCGATAACGATCTTTTTAGCGGTACCGAGAGTATCGATGGTGGCGTTCTCGAGCTTGAGACCGAGATCTTCAGAGATAACCTCACCACCGGTGAGGATGGCGATGTCTTGGAGCATCGCTTTACGACGATCGCCAAAGCCAGGCGCCTTAACTGCAGCTACTTTAAGGTTACCGCGGATACGATTGACGACTAGAGTTGCTAACGCTTCGCCGTCAATATCCTCAGCGACGATTACCAAGTGACGTCCAGTCTGAGCGACCTTCTCTAATACAGGGAGGAGGTCCTTCATGTTAGAGACCTTCTTCTCGCAGATGAGAATGTAAGGGTCTTCTGCCTCACAGACCATCTTCTCGGCATCGGTGACGAAGTAAGGGCTGAGGTAACCGCGGTCAAACTGCATCCCCTCGACGGTCTCTAGGGTGGTCTCTAGGCCCTTAGCCTCTTCAACGGTGATCACACCGTCTTGTCCGACCTTATCCATCGCCTCAGCGAGGATATTGCCGATATCGGTGTCACCGTTGGCAGAGATGGTACCGACCTGAGCGATATCATTAGAGGACCGAGTAGGCTTGGAGAGTGTATCGAGCTCTGCTTCGATCGCTGAGACAGCGGCGTCGATTCCACGCTTAATATCCATAGGGTTGTTACCCGCTGAGACGAGCTTTACACCCTCGCGGTAGATTGACTGAGCGAGTACGGTCGCTGTGGTGGTTCCATCACCAGCGATGTCGTTGGTCTTAGAGGCGACCTCTTTGACCATTGATGCGCCCATATTCTCTAGCTTGTCTTCAAGCTCGATCTCTTTAGCGACGCTTACTCCGTCTTTAGTGACGACGGGTGAGCCAAAGCTCTTGGCGATAACAACGTTACGTCCCTTAGGTCCGAGAGTGACCTTCACTGCGTCAGCTAGGGCGTTTACACCGCGGAGCATTGAGCTTCGCGCTTGCTCAGCAAAAATGATGTCTTTTGCGCTCATTATATTTTCCTATTCTGTATGAGTAAATAATGGAGTGAATCAGCCTTCGATCACAGCGAGGATTTCTTCCTCACGGATGATGACGAACTCTTGACCTTGTATTTTGATCTCTGCGCCGCCGTATTTACGGAAGTAGACGCGATCTCCGATCTTAACCTGTGGGACTCGGACTTGACCGTTATCCATGGTCTTGCCGGGACCAACCGCGATGATTTCACCTTGGTGAGGCTTATCTTGGGCGTTATCAGGGATGATGATACCTGAAGCGGTCTGAGTCTCTGCCTCTTGACGCTTAACGACAACTTGATCGTGAAGGGGGCGTGCCTGCATGACCTTCTCTCCTATCAGCTCATGATTGAACGGTATATTAAGTAATGGGTATATATAAAACGTGGCCCCAACTCTTGGGACGAAGGGAAGTTAAGCACCCGAAATGGGCTGTCAACACGACGAGTGTTTTTTTTTTACACTTCTGTTATCTCTCCTGTGAGAGACCTACATCTTCGATTGGATCATCCATCCAAAATCTTCACTATAGTCGACATAGTAATAACGACTCTCATCATGATGACCTGTATCTCGCAGGAGTCGATCAGCGAGTGGGTCCTCCACATATCTACGCATCGCTCTTTTGAGAGGTCTCGCACCATATTGGGGGTCATATCCAAGCTCAATGAGCTGCCATTTCGCTTCTTCAGTGAGGGTGATCTCTACCTCTCTTTCAGCGAGCCGCCCCTCGAGTCGCTTAAGCTGAATGTTGACGATCTGAGTGAGCGCCTCTCGACCCAAAGGGTTAAAGATTATGGTCTCATCAAGCCGATTAAGTAATTCTGGACGAAAGTGATCCTTAAGCGATCGTTGAACCTCTCTACCCATCGCCTCCGGATCATCGACTAAACTCTGTATAGCGTGAGCGCCTAGATTACTGCTCATGAGGATCAGAGTGTTCTTGAAATCTACGAAGCGACCTTGGCCGTCGGTTAGATGACCCTCATCGAGCACCTGCAAGAGCAGGTTCATCACTTCAGGGTGGGCTTTCTCAACTTCATCGAAGAGAATCACCGCATAGGGGCGCTGTTTAACGGCGGTGGTGAGCTGACCTCCTTGATCATAGCCGACATAACCGGGGGGAGCGCCGATAAGCCGAGCCACTGCGTGACGCTCCATATATTCAGACATGTCGATGCGGATCATAGCCTTTTCATCGTCGAAGAGCTGTTGGGACACCGCCTTGGCGAGCTCAGTCTTACCCACCCCTGTGGGCCCGAGGCAGAGAAAGCTCCCTAGAGGTCTCTGTGGGTCAGCGAGTCCCGACCGGGCTCGTCGAACCGCCCTCGCTACAGCGCCTACGGCTTCGCTCTGTCCTACCACTCGCTCACTTAACCGATCCTCTAAGCTGAGGAGACGTTGAGACTCGGCGGTAAGCATCTTATTCACCGGGACACCGGTCCAGCGAGAAACAACCTCAGCGACCTCTTCTGCCCCTACAGCTTTATTCATGAGCGTTCCCTCTGCTCTCGCTGCCTCTAGACGCTCTTCAGCGCTAGTCATCTCGGTACGCTTAGCGGTGAGCGTAGCGTTGGTCTCGCCGAGCTTCCGATAGATCTCTTCACGCTCTCGATAATCTTGAACTTTAGGGAGGGTTTGACCGAGTCGGTCCTCCTCTCTCTTGAGCGCTTCAACCTCTCCTCTGAGTTCATTGAGCTGATCGAGAACATCTCGCTCTTTACGCCACTCTGCTCGCAGGGTACTCAGCTTTCCCGTAAGACCTTTGAGCGTCTCCTCTACCTCTCGAGCACGTCTCCGACTGTCGCCATCCTCTTCTCTTTTAAGGCTCAGCAGCTCAAGCTCTAGATGAGTGACTTTACGACTGAGCGCATCAACCTCTTTGGGTTGACTATCTAGCTCTAAGCGCAGACCGCTAGCGGCCTCATCGATGAGGTCGATCGCTTTGTCCGGAAATTGCCGATGAGAAAGGTAACGATGAGCGAGTCTCACCGCCGCGACCAAGGCTGTATCACTTATTCTTAGCCCATGATGAACCTCATAGCGCTCTTTCAAGCCGCGAAGGATGGAAAGCGCCTCTTCAGGAAGAGGCTCATCAACTCGGACCGGTTGGAAGCGACGCTCTAAAGCGCCATCCCTCTCTATATATTTTCGATATTCTTCAAGGGTGGTCGCCCCAACACAGCGTAGCTCACCGCGAGCGAGAGCAGGCTTAAGCATATTGGAGGCATCCATCGCCCCCTCTGAGGCCCCCGCTCCGACGAGAGTGTGTAACTCATCAATAAAGAGGATCACCTCACCTCTCGCCTCGCTCACAGCCTCTATGACACCCTTGAGGCGCTCTTCAAACTCACCTCGATACTTCGCGCCAGCGATCAATGAGGCGAGGTCGAGGGTGAGCAGTCGCTTCTCTTTCAAGCCTTCCGGTACGTCGCCAGTAGCGATCCGCTGGGCGATCCCCTCTACGATAGCAGTCTTGCCTACCCCAGGGGAGCCGACAAGCACTGGATTATTCTTCGTTCGTCGCTGCAACACTTGTAAAACGCGGCGAACCTCCTCGTCACGCCCGATCACTGGGTCGAGTTGATCCTTGAGCGCTAAAGCGGTCAAGTCCCGAGTGTAGCGATCTAAGTCTTCATAGCGCTCCTCAGCGCCTTCACTGTTTACCACTCGTCCTCCTCTGGCTTCTCTAAGAGCGCTCAAGACATCTCGCTGTGTCACTCCCCCTTGGCTAAGAACCCGTTGAGCCTCTTGATCGCTAAATAGACCCACAAAAAGATGCTCCACAGCGATCAATAGATCTTTGAGATCACCCATTATTTTCTCAGCGCTCTTCACCACTACTTCGAGACTCTGCCCCCAAGGAGGATCTTGATCGCTGAAAACCTTAGCGCGCTGATCAAGCAATCGGTCCACCTCAGCGCGTAGGGCGTTGAGCTCTACAGGGAGAGTCTTCAGGGTTTCGCCTAAAGCGCCTACAGGAGACTCTAACAGTTGAGCGAGCAGATGAAGTGCGCTGACCTCGGGAGATTTACGACGTTTAGCATCTTTTAAGCTATCGCTGAGCTTCTCTTGACTCGCTCGAGTGAGGGTAGGTTCTTGACTCATCATCTGTCTCCATCATCGATCTCTCTCAGTTGCCTCTTTCAGTCATCTCCTTATGATCAAGACTGAGGGACTCCTCTAATGAGATAAGCACCGTTGAGGAGATGGCAACTGCTACCATGGACCATGCAGAGACCGCAGAGAGAAAACCTACTCTAGGATTACGCCTCTCGTCTCCGCTGAGTGATGAGGAGCCCTAAGGTGATCCATAGCAGAGCGAGAGGCGCTCTATGATGACCCCCTCTAAAGCTGAGGCAACCTATTTCATCGCGCAATACTTCACCGGCATCTTCATACTCCTCTGACTCATCATCAGGAGAGAAGTCACTACCACTCCCCGCCTCAGCTCCTCCTAAGCTCATCATCGCCTCGGCGCGATCGGCAGCGCTGCCTGGGAGACAGCCCCCTTCGCTGTCACCTATACTGACGCAGTCATCACCCTCAGGGCAATCGGTTGGGTCATCACAGTAGCTTGAGCAGAATTGACTGATATTATCAGAGAGGCAGAGCTCATCGATACAGTCTGCGGCGGTATCGCAGGGATCTCCATAAGCAACACTTGACGCGGTCTCATCTCCAGCGGTCTCATCTCCCGCGATCTCATCTCCCGCGATCTCATCTCCCCGATCTCGGGGGGGATTGATCCACCACTCATCTCTCCATCTTGACGAATTTTAGCACAGATATTGATGTCACCTGCGCTTAAACAAGCGGCGTATTCAGGGCAATCTCGATCAGTGTTACAGACGAGGGTACAGTAGAGCTCTATGTCATCATCTAGACAGAGACCATTCTCACAATCAGAGGGTTGCATACAAGGCGTCCCAAAAGGAGTCTCATTGTCCGACCCTTCAGTCGGAATGCAGGCTCCCCCCCCATTGGATAACCCTTGACAGGTCGATTGGTTAGGACAGTCCTCCTCTCCTGCGCATGACTGGGAACAGAAAGTTTGCTGGCCATCTGAGACGCACAGACCACTCGCGCACTCAGGGCCACTCTCACAAGCCTCACCAAAGTTCAAGTCACCGTTCCCTCCTTGTTGGGGTAAGCAGAGGTTCACTTGACCTTGGCTAGAATTCACAGCGTAACAGCCCCACCCACCGGGACAGGTCCCGTCGTTGCAGACTCGGGTACAAAACGAGCTGTTATCTTGAGATTGAACACAGACGAGTGATTGGTCACAGGGGGCGACACTACAATCATCGCCTATTTGCCCTTCACCCGAGCTCACATTAACGCACTGACCTTGAACGCACTCTTGCATAGAGGGACAATCTCCGCTCTCAGCACATTGAGGACCACCACCGCTAGGATAAAGTGAACAGACCCCTTCGAGATCGTCTTGAGAGAGGGTACGCGGCCCCTCTCCTCCACCGTAAGAGGGGTACATGGTCGCCCCATTGACGTTAGTATGCCCAAGACCTAGCTGATGACCGATCTCATGAGTGATAATAGACTGAGCATCGACTTGCCCAGCCCGTGTCATACGAGTTGTCCAATCATGATCAATACCGTTGTAGATAATATCACCATCGACGAGGGTACTCCCTCGATAGAGAGAGAGGGTGACCCCAATCGTCTCTCTACCTCCCAATTCTTGGGGGCGTTGGTTATTACTATAGATCCACTGATGAGTATTGACCCCATCACCTGAGGTCCAGGACTGGCTCGTAGTCCCTCTATATTGAACTCGATACCCTGAGCAGGCTGGATCACTCCATGAGGCATAGCTCGCTTGGATCACCGCGATAGAGGCCTCACTACCTAACTCCTGCGAAGAGACTGCGTTCACCTCGTAGGGGACGGGTAGACTTGGCCAAGTCGCGCCTAGCCCCGTCCAAGCGTTAGCGAGAGGGAGAGAGACCCAAGAAGACAGAGAGAGAGCGAAGGTGACCATGAGGATTAAGGAGAGTGAAGAGTTCATCTCCGCCGAACGATGAGAGATTACACTCATCAGCGCCTGATCTCTAGCTGGCTTGACATAGGAGATCATATTCATGGGGTCTCTCTCGATGGACCATCGGTGATGGAGGTTTTGAGGGCGCTCATCACTCTCGATTTGAGCGTATTGAGATCAAGGGTGAGCTTCGGCTGATGATTCACTTCAGTTAAGCCTAGCTTGAGCTGAGCGCTCTGCGGACTGTAAAAGACGAGTCCCTCTAGGTCTTGATGGACAGAAGGGACCCCACTATGAGCTGAGCGATCTACAAAGAAGGCTCCTTGGGCGAGAGAGATGAGATGAGTGACTCTATAGTCGGGGAGCTCGATGGCAGTGGAGACCGGAAGTTTATTCTCTTCACCGAGGCTGAGAAACAGAACCACCTCTTGACCTTCCTTAAGCCGCGCGTCTCCATGGACCTCCAATCGAAGCTCACCAAGCTGTCCACCAAGCTGCACGAGGAGGGCTTCACTCCCCTTAAGTTGACCACTCCAAACCTCTATCGGAGTCAATCGAGTGTAGGTATAGATCTCTCCTTTAAGTCCACGTTGCATTGGACTCCATTGGGCGCCTACACGAGCATGAAGTATGAGCTCTGCTTGAGCGGTTAAGCTCTCGACTGTCGCTCGCTTTACGACGGTCGCAGAGGCCTCGAGACTCATGATTTGTGAGGCTCCCATGCATAATACTAGAGCAACGCAGGCTACCAAGGAAACGAGCCCTCGGGAAAGCTGAAATAAATGCCTGGGGAGGTGTTGGTCAGGAGCGTTAACTCGCTGATGGTCGCTATAATATCTCACGCAGTTCCTCTCCCATGATCTAGCGTAAAATGCTTTTATATCATCTATAAGTTAGTCATAAGTCAGTCATAAGTTTAGTTATATCTAATCAGTTGAGTCTTGATCTTATGTAAACCGATGAGGAGGCTCAAGCCTTAATATCATAGTCAGGCTTGTTCTTCGCTGGTCAGCACGCAGCGGCGAGTCAAGATTTACTCTTCATGACCTATGGCGTTTCGACTAGTCTAGGTACAGATTATGTTATTTCCTCAGCTATCCACCTAATCCTCTGAGGAGGAGTCGACACCCAATAACCACCAGCATAAAGCTGATTAACAGCTCTAGCCAGTCCCCCTGTACTCGACTCAATATTCGCTTCGCGAGCCAAGTGCCGCCGAAGACACCAATGACTACCAAGGAGATTTCACTAGAGTAGTCGATATAGGCGAAATCTAATATCTGTAAAAATATAATAGTTTTTATGACTTGAACAGTTAGCTGGCATGCTGACTTGGTGGCGATGAGGCGCTCTCTTTTCAGTCCATCCATCATAAAAAATGGAGCGATCAGTGGTCCAGTCGCCCCGATCACCATCCCCAATAAAGAGGATATACATCCAAGCGTTAGATAGGTGACACTCATCGACTGATGCTGTGGATGATCCCCGCCCTTATTCTCCTCAGCTTGATCCTTGTTCTTGCCCACAAGCGTCTTTTTCAAGGTATAGAGAGCGGCGAAGATCACCACGGCGCCCACCGAAAACCTGAGCGCTCTCTGCGGTAGGTATTGAACGCTGTAGGCGCCAATAAGGCCTGCAGGTATCGTCAAGAGGTTGAAAGATCGCCAAATAGCCCACTCGATTTTTGAGCTGAGCAGTAACACCCGACTGAGATTAGCGAGGACCTGAACCAAGGCGTGTATGGGGATAACCACTTCGATGGGCAATAACGTAGAGAGAGCGCTTAACAGGAGCACTCCGCCAGCAAGTCCGGTTATCCCTGAGATGAGAGCAGAGCTTAGGCCGATCAAAAGGTAAAATAGGGTGATCCACTCCATAGGAATTAGAGACAGCGCTCAGCGTTATTCATGTATCACTCAGCGAGCTCTTGAAGAGCTGAAAGCGGTCAAGCACCGCTTGGTTCATCTCGGTGGACAATTCTATGAGTTGGCCGAGATGATCTCGAGCGCTAGAGAGGAGTTGATCTTTAAGGGCGCCGTCATTGTATATCTCATCGATCACTCTATGACCCCGCCCTAGTTGTAGACCGATCGCCTCAGCTAGCTGTAGCGCTTGATCTTGGTTAATCCCAACAGGGATTTTGACGCTGAAAGTAGGGATATGTCTCACCCAGTACTCCTCACCCTCCAATGAACAATAACCGATCCCTCCCTCTATGCCTGGAGAATAAAGTCGTGAGGCGGTGACCATCCTCTCTCCTTGGTGGGTGAAGGGGTTGGTGAAGAGCTCGGTGTCCTCTTCGGTATAAGTCTCTTTAATATCGAGTAGGATAGGTTCTCTTGTCGTCATCCTTGGATCAAGTCGATAGACATAGTGACGCTTGCCCATACTCCCTGAGACCTCAGCGATCTCAGAGAGCGTCCAAGATTGAGAGAGGTCATAGGGGAGGGTCTCGGTGTAGGCAGAGAAGAGATTGATATAGAAGGGCTCACTCTCATCTACGAGGTTTTGAGCTACTTTCTTTGCCCACTTCTTGTTCCCATCAAGGTAGTGAGTAGGAGTAAATTGGAACTTTTTAGGCCGGGTTTGTCGCAAGAAGTCAGGGGTCTCCCAATAAGCTAGCCGGTCCTTGAGAGCATGCTCATAGCTTGAGAACAGAGCACTTATGACCTTAGGGTCAGGGATAATTTGATCCTCTTTAGACCAAAAAGTGATCGAGGTGAGAGCGCGAGTGAGGTCCCAGAGGCTAGGACCGACTCGACTACGATCAAAGTCTACGAGCCCCGCTCCGTTATAAGTACGAGCATAATTATCTAAGTGCGGATTGCCATGAAGAAGTAAGCGAGGGACATGAGTGAGGTCAAGCTCGTTAGAGAAGAGTCGCTGCAGCTGAGGCCCCAAGATCCTAAATAAGAGCACTGCGGGCTTACTATTGCTCTCAATAGCTTCAGCTAATCTCACTTCTTGTTGTTTATTTAACGTTAAATAGCTCTGCAGTGACTCATTCATTTCATCGCTCAACTTCCATCTATTATCTCATGAGGTTGAGCGGCTCAACTGCCTACTGCCCCATATTAAACCTACGGCTTACGCCGATGTATTTAACATATTTATCTTTTATTTGACAAATATTTGACTTCGCTCTCTATCGCTCCTGAACTCTATGATTGTATGAGATACTCTCGAAGAAGGAGGTTCATTTACACGCCCTATAAAGTCTGTTAACTCATTGATCGCTGTCTGCATGAATAAAGAGTCTAGTATGAGTGAGAGAGGGATCAAAGAGCTCAACAGAGCGCTCGGTATCGCTGAGGGAGGCATTGATGATCTGTGCGTTAGTCGGTCATGGGTATTGGGGTCAGATATTGAGGAGAAAGGTTGAAGCGTCTTCTCTCTTTGAGCTTAAGTACATCTGTGATGTAAAGTGGAGTTCCTCCTCTGTTCTGAGTGGTGTTCATTATACCTCAGCGCTAGATGAGCTGTTGAGAGATGATGAGGTAGAGGCGATCTTCGTGGTGACTCCACCCACTGAACATTTTGAAGTCGCTCGCCGCGCATTACTCGCTCATAAACATATTTGGCTCGAGAAGCCCTGTTGCAGCACGAGAGAGGAATTCGCTGAACTGACCAAATTAGCGAAGCGTCAAAGTCTAAGTTTACAGGTCGACTTTATCTCTCTGTTTAACCCTCTAATTAGAGAGATGAAGAGGGTCGGTGCTAGTATCTTTAAACCTCATGAGCGCGCGAGAGTCTCGGCGATGAGACATAACCGTGAGTCTAGAGGGCGACGCGAAAACAATAACTCAAGCCAATCAACGCTAGATCTCTTCTATGACTTGGGCGTGCATGACCTCAGTATCCTCAGATCACTTTATCCACATCTAAAGCTCTCTGACTTGGGGGTAACGCTCATCGAGCGTACCGCTGATCAAGGTGCTCCTCGAGTTCTCCTGATGCTCGATCATGATGACTTCGAGGCGGAGATCGATCTCATGTGGTCAGGAGCAGAGAAGAGACGAGAGCTAACATGGGGAAAAGAGAACTCTTGGTTACAGTTTACTCTAGAGCGATCGAATAATCAGTGGCGAGAGGCTCTCTACCATCATCAAGCAGAGGGAAAATATGAGATATGCTCTCCAAGAGATGAGGATAGCATAGAGATCGCGCTCAGCGCTTTTGCTCAAGGTATCTCTCAACGGTCTTCTAATGTAGAGATGTGGGAGATCGCTGACTTCTGCCATCGTTTTATCACTCGCCTTGAGAAGAGCAAGTGGTCCGAGCCATACATATCTGATTGAAGCCCCTCATTGAAGACCCCCATTAAAGTGACTAAGAGTCGTGCGCTAACGTGGATTGCCGAGCCTATGATTCGCTCATGATTGGGTGTTGACATCTCTCCTAAAATAAAGATACTCTGCACCGCTTTACGATGCCCAAACTTTATGCCTAGCCCAAGGAGACGCTCTATGTTAGAGATGAGCCCCATGATCGCCCGTAATTGGAGAAAGCTCAAACGCCCACGCGGTGTATCTATTGTCGAGGAGCAACCTCGCTATGGCAAATATGTCGCTGAACCACTAGAGCGCGGCTATGGTTATACCATTGGAGAGGCGCTCAATAAGATCCTCCTCTCCGCGATCCGCGGAGCATCCGTGGTAGCGTGCAAAGTGAACAGGATCAGCGCTGAGGGTCAAATTGCAGGGATCGCTGAGAGCTTTGAAGACTTACAGCTCAACCTCAAGCAGCTCGACCTATGGATGTCGAGCGAGGAGAGCGTCGTCATTAAATGTGAGGTCAATAAAGGTGAGGTTTACGCTAAAGATCTCATTCTCCCCGAGGGAGTGACCGTCCTTAACCCTGACCTCTATATCTGCACTGTTACTGGGGTGAGCCAAGCGATCTCTGTTGAGATTCGCTGTGGTTATGGCTACACGATCGCCTCTGAGCATGCTGACATTGCTAGCGGCCTATACCCTATCGATGCCATCTTTAGCCCGGTCTCTCGAGTAGACTACTCGGTCTCTAATGCCCGTGTAGGTCAGCGAACCGACTACGATAAGCTCACCTTACATGTATGGACCAATGGGGCGCTCACTCCACAAGAAGCGATCTCACTCGCTGCGCAGATCTTCCGTGAGCAGATGACCTCATTGATCAACTTCAAAGAAGAGGATGAGGTCATTATCCCCAACGAGGAGAAGGAATTGGCGACGAGTTATAACCCTGCCTTTGACCTCTTAGTAGGTGAGCTTGAGCTGCCTGTCCGAGCGAGTAACTGCCTCCATTCTGCAGAGATTCGCTATATCGGAGAGCTAGTACAGCGCACCGAGCAAGAGATGGTGAAGATCAAGAACTTCGGACGAAAGAGCCTCTCTGATATCGTCGATATCCTTAGCCAGCATGATCTCAACTTGGGAATGCAAATCGGCGAGTGGCAAGCACCTTCGAGCAAAGAGAATCGCTGAACTTACCGGCGAGTCCCTCTCGGCGGCCTCTTACGCTCACTAAACCAAGGACGATAGCGCTGCATCTTACGGCGCTGTGATTTGGGGGCTGAGCGCTTACAGTTCGTAGACTCCGCGCTCTCTTTGGGAGCGGCCCAGCGAGTCTCTACGCAATCATTGGGGTTGTATGCCATCTCCAAGTCTTTTTGGCGAAGCGTGAGGTCCCAGAGACTGATCGTGTGAGATTGACCATCGCTCTTAGTATAGTCAAAGGCTCTGGCTTTTAGGGCGCGTTCAAGCTCCGCTTCTATCTCGGGAGAGGTGGCGGTTGCCTGCTCAGCGTTCATACCAAAGCGAGCGGGATTCCTCTTTAGAGCTCGAGGGAGGTCAAGGACTGTATCAATCGCGATAAGGAGACGCATATCACGTGAAGGGGTAGCGAAGTCTTCCCAAGGCCCCGAGGTTTCAAAGATAGAGTAGCCGCTAGGCATTTTCATACGTCTCCGTTTATGCTTCTTGATCCATCCCTCCCCATTATCCACGGAGAGCACCCGTCGGCGGGCTGACTCGTGGAGCGCATCGGCGAGAGCGCTGAGCTGAGCTTTGATCTCCACTGGGCGAGGGCTACTGAGACTATTCATGGTGTCATAGAAGTCTCGTTTACTCCCTTGGTATTGCTGATCGCTCCACGCTAAGTCCCCTACCCGCCTCTCGGTGAGCTCTTCATTGGTGAGCGCTCTCCAGTCATCGGCGACGCTCTCTCGAAAGGCCTGCTCTTTGGTCAGTCCTCGTGGGGCCTTATTGGACTGAATATTCGTCGAATTCTTTTGTTTAAGACGAGACTTCACCTTATCTCGATCCAAGACGAGGGGTCTAAAGGCTTTAAATCCAGCGCCGACTAATCGGGTGTCAGGGTCGAATAGGAAGGATCCCTCCCAAAAACGCCTACGACCGATCGTGCCATCGGGTTGACCATCAGCCCCGATGAGGACTCCATAGCCGCCAAGGGGCTGTCTCACCCAACTGGCGATGAGGAGAATATGACCATAAGGGTCGGCGAAGACTGTCCCCGGTCTCAGCGCTTCGCGGGTGAGTGCGACGGGATAGAGTTCCGTCTTGTCATCATTAGGCAGCGTTCGAGCGCTCGCCGAGTGCACATGGCCCGCGACTCCTTTACGAGCGAACCATTGGAAGTCATTGCCTAGCTTTCGATTATCTCGTGGCATAAAGCTGTCTTCACGGTTCATACATCGAGGCGCTTTCTTCCTGCTTCCTCGAGTACAAGACATATAGCTAAAGGGGAGTCGCATCTTCCAAGCGAAATAAGCGCGAAGTGTATAGGGTAAATCTGCGCAATCGGGTTGCAGTTTAAGAACGCCATCCTCTCCTGTACTAAAGTGATCATAGAGTAGGTTTTGCTCTTTCACTTTGAGGAGATCTTGTAGGTTAGTCCATGAGCGATCTTCCTCGATTGGATACTGAAAGAGTCGCTCAACAAACGCCGAGAACAGAGTCTCAGTGTGGGCAGACCACTCCGCCTCCGGGGTCCACATCGCTTCGCTCATATGGGGCCTACGAGGTCTCTTACTGACCTCAATATGAGTGCAGGCGTGAAGGTCTTCTGCTTCTCCATAGGCGACTCGCCAAGAGCCTCTTTTGAGGCTTAGAGGCGCTGTATAGTAAGTATAGGGAGGTCCTCCCAAACGAGAGAGGGGCGGTGTAACAGTCTCTCCGTTGGGGCCAAACAGGGTAAGGGTGGCAGGGCCATCGTACTTGGGTCGAGTAACCATGAGCCTGGTCTCTTGCCCTTGATGTGGTTGGACCGGAGAGGTGAACACCCTCGCTCGATTTTTGGTGCGTTTACATTCTGCGCGCTTAGGTGGTGTAATCGGCGCGGCTCGTCGAAGTTGAGCTACCCCATCGAGCGCTGCGCCTGGTGATCCCCCTAGAACCACGATCCGTGTCCCTCGCTGTAGGTAAGAGCCTTTAGTACTCCCTTGGCCACGATAAACATCGGTTACAGCGACTCGATTGACCCGTAAAGTAGTCTCACCATTACCACTAGAGCACTGCTCTTGATAGTCTGCGAAAGCGTGGAAGAGCCGTGGAATTCCCTCTTGATCAGTCCCTAAGTAAACTGTGATATGACCGGGCAAGTACAAGAGAGCGACCCCTCGCTTATGAGCCGCGTTGAGTAAATTGAGGCGTTCTTGGTCATCTTTCACTGAGCTGATGTCTATCCCAAAGGTACCCATATTCGCTTGGTGCCCAGAATAGCGAGGAGGGTTAATACCGAACGGTTCAAAGGCGTTGACGATCATTCGAGAGCAATCTACCCCCTCTCCACTCCCTCCAAGCCCATAGGGTTGGTCAAGCATATTAAAAAGCTCGCGGAGAAGTTCTCGACGAGAGAACGGTCGATCGCTGGTAAGCATAGACCCCTCGTCTTCATGAAGTTTTCGAAGCGGTATGGCGCGGATCTCATCCGTGGTAGCGACCCAAGCTGACGCCTCAGGCTCAGGCTCATCCGCTTGGCGAAAGCGCTCACTCACCAATGGGAAGCGGGTACTCCCCAGCGGAGAGAGGGCAAAGTTGAGACGTCGACTGAGCGCTTTAAACTTGATTTCTGCGGGGGTACCTCTTCTAGGCTGATAGAAAAACTGATGATTGAGATAGTCTAGCGCTTGATGCTGGGTGAGCTCGGCGGAGATCTTGCTCTCTGCGCTAATCCAGCCTAGAGCGAGACGACTTCTCACTAAGTGCATTCCTTGGGGAGAGCGAGCGAGGAGCTGGAGAGGCGCTTGAGGCTTGATGCGGGTGCAGGCGTTACGATCAATCGTCAGATCAGCGTTAAGGCGCTTAAGACGTAAGGGATAAGGACCACAGCGGACTTGAATCTCTTCCAGAGCGACGTGAACGCTCGGAGTCACCAGCTGATGAGCGCTCTCTTTAAAGGCCTCGAGCTCTTCTGCTGAGAGGGGATCTCCGCTCCACCTCGTGAGATGACCGGAGTCAATGAGCCCCTGGAGATAGTTGAGGCGACCGCGGATCTTCTTTTGGAGGATACTCGGCTCTACAGGAGCGCCTAAGTCTATTTGAGCTCTGAGTTCCCCTTCCACCCCCTCCGGAGGTAGCTCAAGCGCGAGGGCTGCTCGATGACTCTCTACCTCTCTCAGAGAGAGGAGAGGTTCATCAATATCAAACTGACCTGCCCAAGTCTCAATCCAGTAATCGAGGTCATGGTGAACCTCATCTGTCTGTGGAGGGAGGCCGCTGTGAGTCCTCTCCTTTGGACACTCCTCACCCTGATCTTGAGGAGAGACCGCAGGAGAGAGCGATGACTTATTATCTTCTGCTGAAGCGTTAGGCTCTGCACAAGAGATCGTCAAAATTAAGAGGTTCGCGGCAACTTTGAGGAGCGGTAATCTTGTATAAAATGTCATAAATAAGAGTATTTGGAGCATTAAGAGGGAAAGAGGAGGTGATCATGGCTGATGATCGATGAATCGACACTTGATCAAGTCATTACTTAACATAAAATACTAGGTGTTTGATACTGAAGAGGGATATATATGAGCTTCTTAATATAGATGATTTTGAAGAGAGCTGATGTTGAAGATATACTCATCAAGTCAATTTAAACAAAGCACTAAACTTATAGAGTCACAGCGCTTGAGTCGCGATGAGATTTGATACGTCGTTTGATCAATAGGGGTATATTCATGAAACGAAGATTCTTAAGCTCTTACCCGCGACTCTCTTACCCGCGACTCTCTACCCGCGACTCTCTTACCCGCGACTCTCTCTTTTAAGAGATCCGCAATCGCTCAGTCACGCTAGGGGCAGTGTACTCTCATCTCTCTCTGTCTCATCTCTCTTGATGATATCTAGCCTACTCCTCTTCTCGATGAACGCTGAGGCTCAATTGACTCAGCCTGATGGCTCGGTGATCCCTGCTCAAAACAACCTCGCTAATATCTTGAATAATGCCCCTCTCAATGAAGGGATTAACGTCATCAATGAAGCGAGCCTCGTGCCTGAGGTCTTCACCCCAAACAACTCGCTGACCTTTAGCTTTGTCGCGGAGGGAGGAGGCTATGAGAACGCCTTCGGATGGTATAACCTCGGCGATGATGTGACGCAGGCCCAAAATCGCTTCGTGATCTTCAATTGCGCCGTTGAGCCGACTAATCCTTATGAGACGAGGGTGATCAATTTTTGTGGAAACCCTGAGTGGAAGGGGGGGGCGATCGGCTTCTTCTTGATCACACCTCAGCGACGAGATGGAGGCGGACGGCGATCTCCCAACTGCGCGCGCAATGATAATGTGGGATATATCTATTATTCCGAGCCGAGGCTCAACATTGATGAAGATCCTAATAATGCCTTTATCCATCACCTCGTCTATCGCTCAAATACTTACCCGAACGCCTTTTACTTTGGTTTTGAAGACCTCTTCAGAGGAGGAGATAATGACTTTGAAGACACGCTGGTCCTCGTTGAGGGTCTCCTCGTCGGTGATGCTCCTGAGCTCTGTGATGGACTTGACGATGACTGTGATGGTCGAATAGACGAAGGCGCTGAGGTCAACTGTTCAAGCGTATGTGGTCAAGGTTTACGCCTCTGTGAAGAGGGAGCGCTCAGCGCATGTTCGGCCCCTGACCCTGTAGAAGAGCTCTGTGATGGCATCGATAATGACTGTGATGGTCAGCTAGACGAAGGGGTCACCCAAGTCTGTAATAACGCTTGCGGGGAAGGCGTAGAGGTCTGTGTCGTAGGTCAATGGGCAGGCTGCACAGCGCCGACGCCCACTGAAGAGCGCTGTAATAACGTTGATGAAGATTGTGATGGCGTCGTCGATGAGGGGCTAGCGATCTCTTGCGTCAATGGGTGTGGTGTAGAAGGAGAGCGTCAGTGCGTTGCCGGTAGCTATGGGTTATGTGACGCACCTCCGCCCGTCATCGAGCTCTGCGATGGAGCAGATAATGACTGTGATGGTCGTGTCGATGAGAACGTCATTCAAATCTGTAATAATGGATGTGGATCCGGCGTTGAACGTTGTGAGAGTGGCGTCTTTGTCGCCTGTGACGCGCCTACTCCTAGCCTTGAGGTCTGTGATGGGGCCGATAATGACTGCGACGGCTTAATCGATGAGGAGATCACTCGTGAATGCACCAGTCAATGTGGCGCAGTAGGCGTTGAGCAGTGCCTCGGCGGTTTATGGATCGGTTGTACGGCGATACAGCCTCGGCTAGAGGTGTGTAACCTAATTGATGATGACTGCGATGGTCGTGTGGATGAGTCACTCTCCCAAGAGTGTCAGAGCGCGTGTGGACAGGGAGAACAGCAGTGCTCAGAGGGAGCTTGGTCAGCTTGTGACGCTCCCTTACCACAACGAGAGACCTGCGACGGGGAGGATCAGGACTGTGATGGGAGGATTGATGAGGGAGTGACCCAAAGCTGTCGCGCTGAGTGTGGGGTTGGGTTACAGCTCTGCATCAATGGTCTATTTTTGGACTGTAACATCCCTCCACCTCAAGAGGAGCTGTGTGATGACATCGATAATGATTGTGACGGCCTCATCGATGAGCGACTAGAGAGATCTTGCGACGCTCTCTGCGGCTCTGGAAGCGAGCTCTGTATTGAGGGAGAATGGGTTGATTGTAGCGCGCCAACTCCACGCGCTGAGACCTGTAACGCGCTCGATGATGATTGTGATGGTCTCATTGATGAGGCGCTCATTCGGGTGTGTGATAACCCTTGCGGCGAAGGAATGTCTCGCTGTGAGCTCGGTCGTTGGTCTGATTGTCCTGCCTTATCGGCGACTGAAGAGCGCTGCGATGGTGAAGATAATGATTGTGATGGTTTGAGTGACGAGCGAGTAATCTGTGAAGAGGCGTCAGCGATCTGTATCAGAGGTCGATGTGCAGAGCCATGCGCTAGCGGTGAGTGCTCTGTGGGTCAAGAATGTATCGAAGACGTCTGCCTCGACTTACCTTGCCAAAACTGCCGCACGTACGAAATCTGTGAGAATGACCGTTGTCTCGACCCCTGCTCAACAATAGACTGCGCAGAGGGTCAATATTGTGATCAAGGAGAGTGTCTAGAAGGAGAGTGTTATGAGGGGGGATGTACGGCGGGGAAAATATGTGTAGGGGGTCGCTGTCGGCCTAACGACTGCGACTTAGTGAGCTGTGGCTTGGAGGAAGGTTGCCTCGATGGTCGATGCTTCGTGAGCTGTGCTCAAGTCAACTGCGCTGATAGTCAGCGCTGCGTGAGAGGAGAGTGCATCGCCGATGCTTGTCAAGATATCTCCTGCGCAGAGGGTGAACTATGCACGGCCGGAGGCTGTGTCCCCGACGTCTGCAGTAATGTTCTCTGTCCACCACAGCGTCGATGTGAGATGGGCCGCTGCGTCGATGACCCTTGCACGAGAGTGAACTGTCCTGCCGAGTCTGAGTGTGTGCTGAGGCGTGAGGGGGTCACAGACTGTATCCCTCTACTCTCCTCCACGATGGATGAGCCTTCAGTCGTCTATCCTGAGTCAGAAGCGGGTGAAGAGGGGTCTCCAATTAACGTCTTGGGAGGCGATCCGGTAACAGAAGAAGAAGAGGTCGCTGAGTCGATCGCTGGGGGCTGCCAGCAAACTGAGCGTAGGGGACGTCGGCTCCCTCTCTTCTTCATGTTACTCTTTTCGATGTTAATCTTCTCGAGGAAATTCCTCTCGAGGAGACACCTCTTCTTTAACGCCTCTATTAGACTTTTGATAAGCCTCTTGAGCCTCTCTCTAGTCTTTAGCGCCTGCGATGAGTCTTCTGAACCGGTAGAGACCACTAATGGGGGTATGAGCAGCGAGAATGGTCCGTTTTTAATCAATGGCTGCTCACCGAGAATAGAGATCTGTAATGGCGAAGATGACGACTGCGATGGAGTGGTCGATAATGTCTCCAACCTAGATCGAGATGCTGATAATTGTGGCGTCTGTGGAGTCAAATGTGACTATCCGGAAGGTGAAGGCTCTTGCGTCCAAGGAGTGTGTCGACTTGCGCGTTGCTTACCGGGCTTTGTGAACGCCGATGGCTCAAGCGCGAATGGTTGCGAAGAGGTCTGCGAGATTAATTCTGAGCTCGAAGATGGTACCGATGTTTGCAATATGCGCGATGATGACTGTGATGGAGTTGTCGATGAAGGATACAATTTGGGTCAAGATGCAGATCATTGCGGAGCATGTGGAGTGAGCTGTTATGTCAGAGGAGTCACCGAGGCAAGCTGTCTCTCTGGGCGCTGTGTTATCTCAGCCTGTGAGACTGGCTTCTTGAACCTCGATGGGGATGCCTTAAATGGTTGTGAGTATCTCTGCGAAGGAGCCGGGGCCTCAGAGCAGTGTAATGGTAGCGATGATGACTGTGATGGTCGAGTTGATGAGGAGGTCCCGCTAGAGGTGAGCTGTCTCACCGAGGGACTCTGCGCCGGAGTTCGTCCAGAGTGTCGAGGAGATGATGGCGCTGTGTGTTTATATCCAGCAGAGGTGAAGCTCTCAGGGGAGATACGGTGTGATGGCCGAGATGAGGACTGTGATGGTCTAGTCGATGAGGATTTCTTAGGGCTAGGGGATCCCTGCGATAGCGATGATGATGACCTCTGCTTTAATGGTGTCAGCGCTTGCTCGAATGATCGCAGCGCGGTCATTTGCCAAGAGAGAGTGAATATCATTGAACGCTGTGATGGGGAGGATAATGACTGCGATGAACGGATCGATGAGGGCTTCTTTCTCCTCTTTGACGCGCTCAATTGCGGCGTTTGTGGCCAGCAATGCCCAACGGTAAACACCGTCAGCAGCTGTCGCGATGGTGCGTGTGTCGTCGATGACTGCATGGCGGGATATGTTGACCTTGACCAAGACCCGACTAACGGCTGCGAATATACCTGTGAGGTTGACTCAGCGGCAGGGTCTGAGGGGATGGGAGCTGAGGGAGTGGAGGTCACAGAGCGCTGTGATGGTGTCGATAATGACTGCGATGGGCGAGTAGATGAAGAGCTCAGCCCTCCTCAAGATGCCACTTGCCTCGAGTTGGGAATCTGCGCAGGGATCTCGCCGACATGTTTGGGCGCAGCGGGCTTTGTTTGTCTCTACCCTGGTAACTATGAGCTCGGAGAAGAGACTCGCTGCGACAGTCAAGACAATGACTGTGATGGTCTCATTGATGAGTCTTTTCCTGAGCTAGGTGCGCTCTGTGATGGCGCGGATAATGACCTCTGTCTGGGCGGCGTATTGCGCTGCTCAGCTGACCCCATCGCCGCGCTCATCTGTAGTGACTCCCCTGATGGGATAAGCGAGCGCTGTGATGAAGTAGACAATGACTGTGATGGGTTCATCGATGAGAATTATGATCTGAGCGGAGACCCACTTAACTGCGGACGCTGTGGGGTCACCTGTTCGCAAGAATCAGCAGAGACTCAATGTTTTGAAGGACTCTGCGAAATTACCGCCTGCGCAGAGGGCCTCTATGATGTCAACGGCGTGACGTTAGATGGTTGCGAATACAGCTGTGAACCAAGTTTAGAGGGCGTCGAGGTATGTAATGGGGTAGATGATGATTGCGACGGTAATATTGACGAGGAGATCTCGCCTCCCGTCGACCTCTCCTGCGATGCCCCCGGAGTCTGTCGTGGCGTTAGTCCAAGTTGTAGAGGAGAGGTTGGGTTTGTCTGTGAGTTCCCCGAGGAGGTTTATCAGGGGGTAGAGACTCGCTGCGATCAGCTCGATAATGACTGTGATGGTCAAGTCGATGAGGCGAGTGCTCAGCCAGCGCTCGCTATCCTTGGTGAGCTCTGCGGAGGTGGGGTGGGCGCCTGTGCTCGTCAAGGGGTACAGGTCTGCTCTCAAGATGAAGAAGGTACACGCTGTAGCGCATCTGAAGGACAAGCGAGCGCTGAGCTTTGTAATGGGATTGATGATGACTGTGATGGGCGAGTCGATGAGGAGATCGAACGGGAGAGTGAAATGGTCTTGGTTAGCCAAGGAGGGCTCAACTACTGGATCGATCGTTGGGAGGCGAGCCGACCCGACGCGACCGAGAACTCGATCGGCTTAGATGTGAGTCGATCATGCAGCAAGCCACAAGTCAAACCTTGGGCTAATGTGACTTTGCTAGAGGCTGAAGAGGCTTGTAGCGCTCGCGGGAAACGCTTATGTACTGACCGAGAGTGGACTACCGCCTGCGGAGAGATTTATCCTTATGGATCGTTTTATAATCCGACTGCCTGCGTGACCGAGGAGGCGGAGATGAGGGAAACAGGCTCCTCTGCTCTGTGTGAGAGTGCCATTGGAACCTTTGACATGTCGGGAAACCTTGCCGAGTGGGCGCTCTGTGAACAAGCGCAGGACTGCCAAATCGTCCACCCGCAACTCGGCGGAAGCTACGCTGATCGAGTCGTTGATATATGGCGCTGTGACTTTCGTGGAAACGCCGTTCCTACGATCTCAACCGCGACCGCTGGTTTCCGTTGTTGCGCTGATCCTTAATCCACACTAATCTACAGGGCGTCTCTAGCCTGTGTGCGACTCTCCCTATGTAAAGAAATGGCTCAACGATGACTCATAAATCGTTTTGGCGACCGACCTCGTCACTATTATACCTCTCACTCCTCGCGGTCTTATGTGGCTGTGAGTCTTCGGAAGAGGGAGAGATGAGCGCCGGAGAGATGAGCGCTGGAGAGATGAGCGCTGGAGAGATGAGCGCTGGAGAGATGAGCGCTGGAGAGATGAGCGCTGGAGAGATGAGCGCTGGAGAGATGAGCGCTGGAGAGATGAGCGCTGGAGAGATGAGCGCTGGAGAGATGAGCGCCGGAGAGATGAGCGCCGGAGAGATGAGCGCCGGAGAGATGAGCGCCGGAGAGATGAGCGCCGGAGAGATGAGCGCCGGAGAGATGAGCGCCGGAGAGATGAGCGCTGGAGAGATGAGCGCCGGCTCAGGACCGATGTGTACAGACGCTACCCAATGCCCTGTTCCCCCGCCGGTCGCGCTTGTTGAGTGTGAAGAAGAGTGGGTCGTCGATGTGGTCTTTACTCCCATCTGCGTCGAGGGGATGTGCGATATGGAGAGGAGTACCCGTCAGCAGCGAAACTGTGCTGAAGAGGGAAGGGTTTGTCGTGACGGAGAGTGCCTGACTCCCCCTATGTCTGCTGTATGTGATCAAGAAACCCCCTGCTCTGAGAATGAGCTGTGTGTCTATAATGAGGGTCTCTGTGGCGCGATAGGCTTCAGCGATGGTCAAGGCAGATGTCAAATGATCCCTAATCTCTGCGACGCTGTGGTGTCACCAGTTTGTGGCTGTAATGGAGAGCGCTATTCCAACGACTGTGTCGCTCGCTCAGCGGCAGTTGATGTCAGCCGCTTTGGTGGCTGTGCGGATGAAGAGGAGAGCGGTCGTTATGTCTGTGGTCAACAGACCTGTGATACACAGACATATTGCGCTATTTTCATGAACGACATCGCTGGCTCAGACCAGCCTGAGTATAGCACTGATTGCGCCCCTCTACCTGAGCAATGTGCTGAGTCTAACGTTCAGAGCTGCACAGCCTGCTTTATGCCGGATCTGTTCCTCACTTGCAGCGAAGTCGGTGAGCAGCTCATCGTCGTCTATCCAGGAGGCTAAAGCCCTAGATGCTAGAGTCTATTCTGATTCAAAATTTCGCCTTGATCGATATGCTTCGCATCAAGATAGAACCTGGGCTGACCGTGATCACCGGCGAGACCGGTGCGGGGAAGTCAACTTTTCTGAAGGCGCTTCATCTCATTAGCGGTGGACGTGCGCACACTAGCCTCATTCGTACAGGTACTGAAGAGTCTAAAATCGAAGCAAAATTTAACCTCAAGGAGGATAAACAGCTCTCGGATCTACTACGCTCACTGAGGATTAAGGATGGTAAGAAGATCGTCATCACTCGGGTATTGAGGAGGGGAGTGAAAGGCAAGAAGAGCGGGGCGAAGAACAGCGCCTTAATCAATGGGGTATCGGTGAGTATCTCTACGCTACAGAGGGTCATGAGCGCAGTCTTGGAGATCTCAGGTCAAGATGACGCGCACCACTTGCGACAGGCCTCAACTCACCTCAATCTTATCGATCAAGCCGCTAATCTTGAGGATAGTCGCCGCCTTCTTGAATCTACTTATCAGCAATTGGCGCAGATCGATGATGAGCTACAGCTCTCATTTGATCGTCAAAAGAGCCAAACAGATCGTGAGGACTTCCTCAGCTTCCAGCTCATCGAGCTCACCGAGGCTCACCTCGAAGACCCATTAGAGGACGAGCGTCTACAGCAAAGGATCGCTCAACTCCGTAACGCTGCTCGACTCAAAGAAGACGCTTATACTGTCGAGAGGGTCCTCTATACTCAGCAGAACTCGGCGATCGAATTGCTCAATCACGCGTTAAGTTCTCTTGAGCGACTCCTCGAGGTCGATGACACTTTAAGACCTTCTTACGATGATCTACAAACCTCGCTAGCGATCACCGAGGACATCGCACGAAGTGCCTCAAGTTATGCTCGTGGACTCAGCAGTGACACCTCTGGACTAGGGGACATTGAAGATCGCTTCGATCTACTCAAGCGTCTCAAGAAGAAGCATCGAGGGACTCTCGCCGAGGTGATCACTCGTCGCGATGAAATCGCCAGAGAGCTAGTCAGCTTTGAGAGCTTGGAAGAGAGGATCCGAGTCCTTCGTGAGCAGCGTCGAGTAATTGGTCAGAGCTTATTGAGTCAAGCAGAAGCCTTGAGTAAAGCGCGTCATCGCTTCGCACCCACCCTCTGCGCCTCGATTGAGCGAGAGCTCAAAGACCTGGGAATGTCTAAAGCTAAACTCGAAGTAGAGTTTATCCCTCAGCAGGCGAGCCAGGGCTGTGAGATCGGAGATGTGGTGGTTGGTCCGAGAGGGCTAGAACGAGCCAATCTCCTCATCAGCGCAAACCCCGGCGAACCACTTTTACCTGTGCAAAGTGCCGCTTCAGGTGGAGAGATTTCTCGAATCACTCTCGCCATTAAGCGAGTGATCGCCGACCTCGACCCGGTCAGCGTCTATGTCTTTGATGAAGTCGATGCAGGCGTAGGAGGGCCAACCGCAGAGGCCTTAGGGATGAAGCTCAAGCATGTCTCCCGATCACGGCAAGTACTCTGTATCACCCACCTCCCCCAAGTGGCGGGTATCGGAGACCAGCATCTCTTTGTCTCTAAACAGGTCAGAGGGGAGCGAACTCGCTCATTGATCAAGTCTCTTACTCGAGAGCAACGTATCGAGGAGGTCTCCCGTATGCTTGGCGGAAAGAGGATCACCGATCGGACGCGCGCTAACGCGGAAGAGCTTCTCGGTCTCGGTGAAGCGTAAGTGATCTATCCCTATCGATGAGTGCTATCGAAGATCTGATTGGCGTTGCCGGCGACGAAGCCCTCAAAAAGTATCCCGCTAGGGAGCGGGTAGCGGAGCGCGAACTCATAGAAACAGGTGGGAACCTCAGCCTCAGTCCCACAGGCAAAGAGATACGGTCGGCGATCAGCGAGGGTAGAGGATTGGGCAAGATACACCTCAGACCCCCCTTTGATGAGACCTCCGACTTGGTTGAGAGCGAAATCTCGATCGAGCAGAAAGCGATTGACCTCTTGGAGTGCACTCAGCCCCTTTAAGTGGTTCACCGAGACGGTGAAGTGATTAGCGGTGAGCCCCATGGTCGCTAGCCACCCCGCGTACTCACTCTCTGCGGCAAGGCTTAGATAATCGGCATGACTCGGTGTGGGCCACGCTAACCCTCGATAGAGATCTCTGAGACTCAAGTCAGTAATATGGCACTGGGCGAGGAGCTGCTCTATGATTTGCTGTTGCTTATGCGGAAGCTCAGCCCGTCTCAGCTCACTAGCGAATATTTTGGGGGCCAAGGGGTCATCAGCGCGGAGGGCGATCGCGTTGAGATGCTTGTCTGGAAAATCATAATGAGCAAAGGGATGATAGCCAATCTGAGAGAGGACTCGACACAATGAGTCGAGATCGATAGGGCTCTGGTCAAAGGTGCGAAAGGCGACGTGGTCATTCACCACCACCTCTCCTCGCTCTAGAAAGAGTCGCTCGATGGTGAGCGCTTGCGGGGTATGCTGGGTATAAGATGCCCATAGCTCATTAAAGAAGGTGTTTTGGTTCATTTGCTCATGGTTCATCTGCTCTGACCGATCATATCAAGTGTAGCTAGTGCGATAATACCACTACGACCGAAGGGAGGGTACCACAGGGAAGCCGCTCAGTCATAGGTGCTTAATACTCGAGGCTCAAGACTAAGATTAGCTAGAGGAAAAGATGGGAGGTCTTCCATTACTACTTCAATTCTCGATATAAGAATGTAGGGATACTCATCTAAGAATTTGATTAACGAGAGATTACAGAGATTACAGGAATTACAGAGATTACAGAGATTACAGGAATTACAGAGATTACAGAGAGTACAGAGAGCGAGGCGAGTAAATCATGTTAAGAGAAGCAGGGGAGAATGAGCCCTCACAACAGATAAAGAGAGCTCTCTCGATCGCGAGTGTACTGAAGAGATGGGTGCTGGTCGGGGGAGCATTGAGCGCTCTCTGTATGGGCTGCGCACCGACGCTAAGCGAGTCGCTGAACGCGACGACGTTGTCAGCCCCTATATCAGCAGAGGCTCCTATCTTGATCGATGTTGAAGCCTCTGAGTTGAGATGGGAGCCCCCCATTATCTTAGCTTCTCAAAATCAAGCGTATCAGATGCGGCAGCGACTCGCAGTTGCCTTACAGGCAACTTTGAATGGACAAAGTATCACCGCGACCAATCTAAAGAATCGACGTCCAGTCCGCTTCCTATTAAGAGTAGAGGACATCACTCATGGGTACCTGAGGATGCTTTTCCCTTGTTTGATCTATTTTACGATTCTTGGATGTCCCGGAAGCGCAGTGAGCGCGCGGGTTTCTCTCACTTTAGATTACCGCGGGGAGCTTTATCGTGTCTCCGCCTTCGGAGAGGCGATCTTTAACATCTATCAGTTTGGGCAGAGCGAGGAGCCACCTGAGCTAAGAGCTGTGGGGGTCGCGCTCGCCAAGGCGGTGAGAGAGCTCGCTAGAGAACTCAGACTCGATCAAGACACACCGCTCAATGAAGGAGGTCCATGATGAATAAGGTGAAGTCATCGGCGATCAGTCAGAGGCGAGGTCGAGCGAACCCTGTACTTTTGGGTACCCACTCTCTGGTAGCGACATTCATCATCGCGCTCACCCTACTAGTGTTAACAGGCTGTGCTCGCTCTTTTGTTGTCTCTGCGACCGCCACTAGAGATTTCCCTGAGACATGGTCCGAGACCCTCTCTAAGGTGGAAACAGCGCGAGAGGTCTCTCGATTGAAACGGTCCCCTCAGCTCGCCTCGGCTGAGTCTCAAATAGCACAACGCCCCCTCCCTCCTCCAAACTTCACGGGTGAGCTCGAGCGGGTCGCTGTTTTGGAGCTCTCTAATCGAGTCCCCAAACAGGTCAGCGTCGATGAGATCTCCTATCTCAGCGACCAGTTACGAACCGTAGCGAGCTATTTGCCAAAGTCTAAATATCTGGTGCTCACCAAGGAGAGCCTAGAGGTGCTCATCGATCCTTCGGTCAATGTAGAGGACTGTGTAGGTAAATGTGAAGTGGAGACGGGTCGCTTAGTGGGTGCTCATTGGATCCTCACCGGCGAGGTGGTGCGTTTTGGTCGTAGTCTCAGGGTGAGCTTAAAGGTGCATAACACTCAGAGCGGTCAGTTTTTGAAGGGCACCTTCCTCAAGGGTAACTCGGTTGAAGAGCTTGAAGCACAACTTCATCGACAAGCGCTATCTCTCGTTAAAGAGGTCTCCCCAAAGTGGGGTCGATGGCTCGATCGAGTGACCTCTAAGGGCCTAGATAAGCAGTTGGAGTACTTGAGGGAGCGAACTCGATAACGCCTCACTCACGATGAGCTGAGGTTAAGACAAGAGCGGTCCCTCTCATCGCTTGATTCACGACTTGAGATCATCGTACAGTTTTACTCTGAGGCTGTTTCAACTCTGAGGTGCTCAGTCCTCGCAAGCGCTCTCAACTTCGCCATAAAAGTTGATATTCACCGCCTCACCGACTCCTGTGTAAGCACTCATCGGAATGACTGTGCCTACGGCGGGCGTTACCAGCCCCGAGATAACCAGCAGCTGGCCCATGAGTAGAAGAGATCGATGGCGCGTTGTCTGTGATCTCCATGTTGAGGTTTAAGTGTTCCTTAATCGCTACTTGCGCGAGACTCGCTAGAAAAGACAGGGGGTATACTCAACTCACTTAAGAGACGCTCTAGCTCAGCTCCGTAAAATGAAATAACTTAGTTAAGAGTTTTATTTATCTAGATTGAATCATTAAACAAAGAGATTGCATGCTCTCACTATTTAATGTGAACTTTAGCTCTAAACTAAACCACTATTGGGAACGTGTATGAATAGAAAAGTGTACCTATATTCATTAGGGTGCCTCATATTAATGATGGCATGTATAGATAATGCGACTTACCCGCTAGGCGGTGGTGATGACACCGGAGGAGCGAGAGCGAACATAAGTATCGCTGATCCTCGTGATGGGGGAAATACTTTTGAGAGTGCCGGCGAGAGGGCCGGCGAGAGTGCCGGCGAGAGTGCCGGCGAAAGTGCCGGCGAAAGTGCCGGCGAGAGGGCCGGTGAGAGGGCTGGTGAAAATGCTAGTGAAACCGCCGGTGAAATACCTGAGCAAGAGATTCGTTCCCCAAACATCATACTCATATTTGCTGATGACTTGGGATATGGCCACTTAGGGAGCTATGGTCAACGTGATATCCTCACACCTCATCTCGATCGATTAGCGAATGAGGGAGTAAGGTTTACTCATTTTTACAGTGGGTCATCCTTCTGCCCACCCGCGAGGACATCTCTGCTGACAGGTTTGCATGGCGGTCGTATTCCAGTAAGACAGGTTGGCATCTATGATGATAACCAAGTCATTTTCCCAAGAGAGTTACAGGCCGCAGGTTATCGAACCGCTTTATTCGGAAAATGGGGCTTTAACACACACCAAAGAGGAGAAGAGATACGTGGTCCTGCCCCCACATCTCTTGGCTTTGATGAGTTTGTCGGGTTTCTCACCCATCGTGATGCTCATATGTATTACCTTGATGGGACCGGGACAAACGGTAATAACCCTGTGGCTCAAACCCTGTTTGAAGGTGTAGGGGATTCACTGCAGCCATTAAATGTCTCCCCTGACCGTTATCTCCCTGATGAATTTCTTGATCGAGCGCTGCAGTTCATTGAAGAGAACAAAGATCAACCATTCTTTCTTTACTTTCCCAGCCAGCTACCTCATGCAGAGCTTGTTTCTCCACCTGAAGGGCTCGAACCTTATGTAGTGAATGGTCAGAGCATATTCTCGGAGAGTACTTTTGCGGGTAATCCTGCTTACCCCGATACCGTGACTCAACCCTATGCGACCCTCGCTGCGATGATCTCACGCTTTGATCGCGATGTAGGTCTATTGATGGATAAGGTCAATGCTCTCGGCCTCGATTCAAATACCATTATTATAGTAACTAGCGATAACGGACCACATGTCGCAGGGGGTATTGTTGATCATAATCAGCTCAATGGCGCCCCTGGACTCTCGGGAAGAAAATTTGACCTATTTGAGGGGGGGATACGTGTTCCTCTAATCGCGAAATGGCAAGGGCAGTGGCCTTCAGCCTCCGTGATAGAAGGTCGCCACGCCTTATGGGATATAGCGCCAACATTGAGAGAGTTAGCCGGAGTATCTCCACAACCTTCTGATGGTTTATCACTAGTGAGCAAGTTACAAGGCCAAGGGGGAATCAGTCATCAAAGGCTCTATTGGGAAACATATGCGTATGGAGGACAAAGTGTACGCACTGAAAACGGTTATCTTCAGCAAGAGGCAGCGATGATTCAAGACAATATAAAAGTGATTCGCGTCACTGAGGAGTACACGGGGAGTTATATCATCGCTTATGATCTCTCTCGAGGGGACCCCATAGAGACAATAGAGATGAGTATCGCTAACGATCTAGATAGCTGCCAATGGCTCCCTGATATCACTGAACAGCTTAATCAAGCTCATCAAGATGTAGAGGATGGCATTTTACCTCCAATACGGGCAATCTGTCAGCAAATTGGAGGTCAGGGTAATGATATTATTACCGGGATGAGTGGAGATGAGCGCCTCATCGGTCGAGGAGGAGATGACGAACTAAAGGGCCTAGATGGCGATGACGAAGTCTATGGCGGTCCCGGCAATGACAACCTGAATGGAAATATCGGGGAGGACTTTGTTCAAGGAAATACAGGGAACGATATCGTACATGGAGGACAGGGTAATGACACAGTTCGGGGGGGAAAGGGCGATGATGAGATCTATGGGGATCGAGGGAATGATACCCTTTATGGAGATCGCGGGAGTGACATCGCTTACGGTGGCGAAGGTGATGATATCTTCATCTATGAACGTTTTCATGACACCTTCACTATCTACCCCGACGAGTCAGGTATAGATGAGCTACGCTGTATCGATGTTAGAGCCACGAGTGAGACCTATGAAGGTGCCGACCTCGTCTTGAGAATGGAGGCGAATGGGCTCATTAGACTCGTCAATCATCTAAACAGCCCTACTATTGAGACTATTATTGATTGCAGGCCATAATCT
This sequence comes from uncultured bacterium, assembly GCA_943788935.1. Taxonomy (GTDB): domain Bacteria; phylum Myxococcota_A; class Bradymonadia; order UBA7976; family VGTA01; genus CAKZRU01. The sequence continues at coordinate 38,126 of CALSSE010000014.1, forward strand.
GAAGCCCCATTAATCCTCAAACTAGAGCTTAATAAACACTTGTTGACACTGAGACATTGATGTCACGAACGTCAGTTCACAGTGATTGATTGATGTGAGCTCATTAGAGTCATCAAAACAGTTGCTACTCACTGCTTCATAAGATGTAAACAGGAGCACCTGTTGATCATAAGCACTAAATTATGAATCTCTTTTTCAGCACAGGGGGAACTAAGACAGTACCTCAACTATGGGTTGGCACAGGTCCTGCTGTTGTTGGATCCCATCAATCGCCTAACATCTCGTGGTTGGTAAACATCTAACAAAACACAGGAGAACATCATGTCACCGATCTTTACTCATGCTACTAAGAAGATGAACCACCTCTCAAGACTTACCCGCCCAATGAGCTTATTAAGCGTAGCTCTCCTTAGCTCAAGCGCGTTGATTGGATGTGGTGACATAGAGGTCTCCGGTCCACCCAATCATCTCGTGAACGATAACCACGATAACGGTATGATAGAACTCTTTAACAATGCCCCCATCGTGGGCAAATATGTCACCGGCTCTTCAGTTGTCTTCTCCTTGCAGAGGACAAATGATGGGGAGAGCGAGAGCCTCGATGAGCTCACGATTGAATCGAGCGACCCTGCTCTGCTCCGAGTCTCGGAAGGAGTAGAAAGCTGTATTGACAATAGATCTTGTTACGATATTGAGGCTGATCTAGAGTTCAATATTCGCTCTAAGCGCTTCGACGTTCTCGGCTCAGGAGATGTCACTTTGACCTTTAAAGATGGTGATGAGGTGGTCTTGAGTCGTGAAGTTCAACTCGTCGATGCGAGCTCGCTCACCCTCTCTCGATCGGTCCCTCCAGCCCTCCAAGATGAGGTCAGCACCATAGCGGGTGAGGGAGAGAAGGTCGTCGTAGGCTCTGAGTTCTCTCTCCGCCTCAGAGCGATGTCACAAGTTGAGGGCGAAGAGCAGGAGATTGACATCTCTTCACTCACCGAACTTCCTAGCGGTGAAAACTTTAATCTTGAGCAAAGTGACCCCGTGAGTATGGGGACTCGTTTCCATATCACTCCTGAGTCAGAGGGAGCTCTCTCGATCCCTGTGAACGTCGGCGATCAATCAATCGAGATGAACTTTAATGTCGTCTCTAGCTCTGAGATCGTGGGTATAAATGTCGCTCATGAGACTTGGATAAACGAAATGCCTGAGGAAGAGAATAATCTTCCTAAGGGCAGAGCACTCGCCGTAGCGAAAGATGAAGAGGGCGCTCCAATCTTCGGTGCTGATATCATTTGGGAGCGACTCGATGGAGAAGAAGATGACGCAATGGTTGTCGATAGTTTCACCGGAAGTGAGCTGAACTTCATCTATGAAGAGGGCGCTCAAGTCGCTTTCAAGGTCACTGTCGGCGAGGTGAGCGAAATCGTCTATCTCCCAGTGAATATCGAGCAGTTGAACGACATCTTCGGAGACAACGCCTTCGCTGACGGATGCGACGCTAAAGGAGATGTTTCAGGCAGCGCTCTCCTCACCCTCCTCCTCATGGGAATGATCGTGATGAGGCGTAGAGCGATCGCTTAATAACGAAGGTGAGGCGTGAGGGATAGAGACGACCCCATCCAACCAAGGTAACAGCGATGGGCTCTGCCCTGCAGATGGAGACTGTGGACAAGCAACAATGGACTTATCTGAGGTAGTTTACCAAGAAGCAGAGTGGGCGCTTGATTCTCAGGCGCTGCACTCTCAAGATCTACTGCTACCCTAGCATATCAAGGTCACGCAAAGTTGAGCTAAATATCTAAGGTCAAAGAGCCTACTCTATTCGTTTGCTTCCATTGACTGGAAGTGTCGGAGGTAGAGAAGGTATTATAGGAGTCGAAGGAGCTGAAGCCGAAGGAGACCTAGTATCTTCATAGGCTTTTACCGACATCTTTAAGGCTTCTTCAAGAGTACGACCCATACGCGCTACTCCACGGAACACTACAACAACACGCTTCAATTGAGTGACCGGGTTTTGTTGTGAACGGATATATAGAGGCTCCACATAGACCACTTCATTACCGAGCAGGAGAGCGGTAGTATGACCTCTAATAACATCTGTACCCACACGGTTCCACCAAGAGATCTGCTCTGAGATCTCAGGGGTCTGATCAATCGCGGCGTCAGCTTGCTCAATCCCCGGATAGAAGTAGCCCTTAGGGACTTGAAGGGCGACCAAACGCCCATAATCTTCACCGTCTTGATAAGCTAGAGGGATGCCACGTAGATTGAGCGCTTTCTCTGGACTAAAGACCATGCCGAGAGCGAACTGAGTCTTCTCCTTAGCAGCGGGAATGACCCCCTTTCCTGTCTCTAACATGAAGGTATAAGGCTCATTTGAGAAGGTGATCGCTTTCCCTTGGTCTAGGACAGGTCCAAGAACCTCATCGCCATCATCCCAAAGGTCCTCTTGGTTGAAGAAGTACATCGGGTCATTGGCATGATAATAAATGAAGAGATCATCAAACTGTAAGTGGAATAGGTGTATGGGGTAGGTGAGATGTTCCTTAATAGAAGTGGGCATCTGATCCTTGGGTGTAAATAGACCAGGATAAATGCTCGCCCAAGTGTTAGAGATCGGATCATCTGAAATCTGATAAAGAGTGATATCACCTGTCGTCGAGTCGACAACCCCCTTTACTGAGTCACGTACCCAGTTCACTTTTCGCCATTCACGAGCGAAAGGGGTGGTGTCATGAGATTTATCACCTAAGTCACCATAAGCTGAATATGGGTAGCGATCAGTGGTAGTGAGAGCATTGATCATCCATTTGAGCTTTCCTTCATTAGCTATAGCAGTAATGTTCGTGTCATAGTATAGGAAGGGTGCCACTTTCTGAACGCGCTCGAGAGGAGTACGATAAAAGTGCACTCGGGTGTCATCTTTGATCAAATCGGAGAATATGATATCCGAGAATTGACCACTTCTCCAACCAAACGCTAGTCGTTTGATGAAGCTGTCTATTTTGACGCCCACTTTAATATCTTGTGGAAGCTCAAGCTCAGCGCGATCTTGTTGGGTGGGGAAGTCAAATTCTTTAACCTGATCGACATTAGAATAAGCCATTGAAGAGGAGCCCTCTCCATAGTAGATACGAGGGTTATCCAACTTAAACATATCATGGTCACCGCTATGAGGGATCCCACCAGCCATGAAGTTCGGTACGCCCTCTTCTGTAATTTCTCCAGAAGGCGCAGCAACAAAACCATATCCATGAGTGAACAACATGAATCTCTGACCAAACCAAGCGAGCCATGGATAAGGCTCAATCAATGGGAGTTCACGCACACCACTGACAAACATTCGCTTCTCGCCATCAATTTTATAGCGAACGTTGTCTATTCCAAGGAAGTTATAGTAGGTACGCAACTTCTGATATTGTCGGAATATCTCTAAAGAAGGGCCATAGATCGTCGCATCACCTTGAGTACTTAGAATACGTTGAGAGTGCTGAGGATCCAAAAGACGCTCTAAATAAACGGTCTTTCCAGGCCAGAGTGGCGCATTGCGCAGTGTAGAGCTGCTCAGCATTTCCTCTATATTGGGAATCGGTTGGTCTTGGTAATTAGGTTCGTAGTTGACCTCTTCAACCTTATCTAGTCCGTATGCCTTGCGCGTGGCTTTTAGATGTAAATCGATATACTTTAACTGAATGACGGGCTCGTTGGGCTCGATCGACGTTGTATCTCTTATGCTGACAGCACCTCTCATGCCGAAGTCACATGCTAAGAGAATGAAGGTCGCAATTACGCTTTTACGGAAGAGCGCTCGCTCATCTGATTTAATCGCTCTAAAAAGCATAACAATCGCGATGGTCACTCCTAAGGTGACCAAGGTACTGAATCGCAGATAAGATAGAGTAGAGAAGAAACCGGTGACATCTAGTGCTTCAGCTCCTACATAAATCGCAGAGCTTTTATTGTCTAGAAGCACAAGATCAAAAGCCCCGAGGAAGCGATGATAAGTCACTGCCAACCCGAATAGGGCTAACGAAATGATCGTACTGTTGTTGGCGATCGACTTGAAGAAGTAATGAAATCTAGAGCCATCTACTTGTTCGGCACGAGTGACCCATGCACAACCGATAGCGGATATCGCTCCCAAAAAAGTACCCCAGAGGAGCGTTTCCGCAATCGTCCAGAATACTGGGACATCATAAATATAAAATCCTACATCCCGATTGAAGATCGGGTCGGTTTCACCAAAAGGGATTCCGCCATAGAATAAAAATGTTTGGTATTTTAAGCTGAGGAAATAACCGCTGATCGAACCAATAAGGATCGCAAGGTAAATCACAAATTTACGTTGATGGACTGCTAGGGGATTAGCAAAGGCTGGTACTAGTATTCCCAGACCTAGTAAAATCGATCCGACCAAGAAGAGTGTTGTACCCATCCAGAAATTGGTATTGAAAACACTCTCTAAACCTAAGCTCTGTAATAGCCAATAGTCAAAGGCGAGAAATGAGAGCTGATCTAAGAAAAACAGTGCGCAAAAAGCAAGACCTACAACTAAAAGTCTGCTCCATAACTTACCGCTGTCGGGTCTTATAAAGTGCTGATATTTACTCTCGCTATCGAGGGAGGTAAAACGAGCTAAAACTTTACGAACATCTAGCGACCTTCTCTGTTGGAGAAGAGTAATAAAAGATACACTACTGTAAGATACATATCTAAAGAAATTGTCTAGGACTGCGATAGTGACACATTCGTGAAATGCGGTTCCACTCATCCACAAAGTAGCCGCAAATGCCCACTCGAACTGACCGATACCACCAGGTGTAATGGGTAACTGACGTGCCAATGCACCCGCAATTAAGGCCATCAATAAAACACTAGGATCAATGTGTAAGATCACGTTGTCTGAAGTGAAAGCCATCGCCGTAAAATAAGCAGCGATATCTTCAAGCAGGAAACAGCCCATCGAGAGGAGTATCATACTTATGGTACGTCCCGGCTGATTTAGCATCCCTTTGATGATCTCTACAGAACGTGTATATATCACTTGACGTATGTCGGCTGAGGGTCTGGTTACGAAATAGCAGACCCCAAAGATCACGAGGCCCCACCAAAGGTAACTGATCCAAGCACTCCACCCCAAAATAAACAATGCGATCAGAGCAAAGATAAAGATCTCTAACCACAATAATATTGATCGCCCAAGCGCTATGGAGTGAGCTTGCTCCTCAGATGCGCCTTCTGTTTCGAGTGAGTGACGTATAGAATGACTATCCATTCTGAAGGGCATATAAAGATTATTGATTAATCCCGCTGCTACGTGGCGTGAAGAGTTTCCTTTGGAGGTATATCCAAAATGGCGAGAGAGAATACTGAGCTGTATGCTCCTCAGCCAGAAACAAAGAAAAAAGCAACCAACGAGTAGACCAACTGTATTCCAACGAATGGGGTCCATCGCCAGCATATAGAGTTTGAGATCAGCTATTCCCTCAATAAAACCTGCATCCATATCGTGATATTGGATCAGTCCGGAGTTAATCAATAATGATAACAATCTGGTGTTGGCAACAAAGTCCCACGCAGGAGCATAATAAATGAGTGAGGAAAACATCGCAATCATTGTGATTATTGATGCGACCAACCCCCATCCTAAACTAGGAGTATACCTTAACTTATTCATACAATAGAATTCCTTAACCTAAAAGTAGTACATATATAAACGTGCCATCACTAGTACACTTTACAAATCATGTCAAATAGAATCGCGAGGTTCTTGTGCTTAAAAAAACAACCTGCTGTAGTCCATTAAAGACTTTAAAGTGACCCCCTAGGCATCTAGCATATTTACCAAGAATCTTGATATACAGGACAGTATATCTTTATAAACATGTGTCATATTGATACTTGTAGAATATACGATAACAATATGCCGCAATATGCCGCCTAAATGCCTTTTTATCATAAATGCACATAAAAAACGACTCATTCTCAAAGAGTCTTCCAAATTTAATAGAAAATACCCAGCTGAGATGTATAATTCTCCTCAATTATATACATATATATCCTCAGTAAACAGTGCACAAATTATGAAATAATACACCTAAGCAATCTGCCTAAATAATCTAAGCATTAAACTTTACTTTCAAACCTCTTGATGTTAGAAGTTAAAAGGTCATTCTCAAGGTAGTGACTTTGAAAGTTGGGTAATACAATGAAGAATATAATACATAAGAGTTTTCTAGCCTTAGCACTTATTACATTTGGTGCGTGTCAAGAGAAAATAAATCTCAACACAAGTGAACCATCAGTGAATGACGACCAAGATGGTGATGGGTACTCTAGCGTCGTGGACTGTGATGACAACGATCCCACAGAGAGACCCGGTGTTATTTGGTATACCGACACTGACGGAGACGGCTTCGGAGATGAAGGAGCCTCACAGGAATGTGAACGTAACGATAACAGTGACGTCTTGGTCGCTGGTGACTGTGACGACACTGACGAGACTCTAAATCCTAATGTGACGTGGTATGCTGACGTCGATGGTGATGGGTTCGGTGACCCTCTTCAAGAAGCAAACTGTAAACCAACCGTTTCTCCATCAGTGTTAGACGGGACAGACTGTGATGATAATGATTCCACAGAATATCCAGGTGTCACATGGTACATAGACGCTGATGAAGATGGGTTTGGTAATCCTAACTCCAGTAACGAGTGTGAACGTTCATATAGTACAGATGTACTCGTAGGCAATGATTGTGATGATCTCTCATCAGAGGTTGGTGACGATGCAGTTTGGTATGCTGACGTCGATGGTGACGGTTTCGGTGACCCTAGCTCGAGCACCGCTTGTACTCGCAATGCTCCTTCTGATGTTTTAGATAACACTGACTGTAACGATAATGAAGCAGGTCAATACCCTGGTATCACTTGGTATGCTGATTCAGATGGTGATGGATTTGGTGATCCTGACGTCAGCAATGATTGCGAGCCTAATGCGGCCTCCGATATCTTAGATAACACTGACTGTAACGATAATGAAGCAGGTCAATACCCTGGTATCACTTGGTATGCTGATTCAGATGGTGATGGATTCGGCAACCTAAGTTCCCCCAGTTTCTGTGAACCCAATGAGCCCTCTGATGTCCTGGATAATACTGACTGTAATGATAACGCATCGGATCAATACCCAGGTGTCATTTGGTATGTTGACTTTGACAGAGATGGCTTTGGTGATCCGAGTACCGGCTCTGAGTGTCAACCTCTGTACTTATCAGACGTAACGAATAACACCGACTGCAACGATACTGACGCTGAACTGAATCCGTTGATCACCTGGTATGCTGACTCCGATGGAGATGGGTTCGGTGACCCTAACGTCAGTAATATATGCGAGCCGAATAACCCTACAGATATTCTGGATAACACAGATTGTGATGATACTAACGCCGCTTACTACCCTGGCTTAGTTTGGTACGTCGACGCTGATGGAGATGGTTTTGGTGATGATGCTCGATCATCGCTCTGCAACCCCCAAAATCCAACGGATACTCTGATAAGCGGAGATTATGCTGATGATAACATTAATCGTTTTCCCGGAGCTACCTTCGATATAACAGGCACCGCCTCAGGCATATACAAAGGTGCTCCTCCAGTCCTCGTCATTTTGGATTCAAGTGACTCATATGAGGTGAGTGGAAGTGGTCCCTTTACTATCCCTGATGCAGTTGTTGACCTTGAGAGCTATCAAATCTCTATCGATAGTTCAGCGAGTGGTCTGAATTGTAGTCTCGAAGGAGCTGACGGCGTTCAAGAAATTCAAGGGTTTGACTTAAATATAACGATCTCATGTGAGTGTGTTTATGACCATACAATCATCAACCTCGGCTTTGCTCTTGTTGACGATTCTTGGGAAGACGAGAACCAATTCTTTGACATCAATGATCTCGGAATGATCCTCTACCGCAGTGAAGAAGAGAGTGATCAAGGGAGTCTTAAGTGGAGGTGTGGAAATCGAGCCTTCACCGTAGATAGCATTGGATCCTTAGTTGGCATTGAAATACCGGATGATACCACTGGAGAGCTTGTTTCGGCTGATGCACAGATTGAAGGATTTGGAGCTCGACGAGCGATTAACAACGACGGAGATATCGCTTATGTTGCTGAGATCATGCCTGCGGATGATGCCAGTTTCAGCCTTAGAAATGAGCCTGGAGTAATCTACACGGGATATCCGAGTAACTTCAGAAAAGAAGTGATCAGGCGAGGTGAACAGATGGGACCCATAGAGGAGATCTATGGTGGTTCTGGGACTGAGGTAAGTATTAACTCAAACGGTCAAATCGCTTTCCGAGCTCATACTCAAGATGATGACGACATCGAATATATCGGCATTTATGAATCTGATACTGAAACAATCAACTATTTCATTGACTTCCCTACGACAGATGCTGATGAAATGTGGTTATCCGATATCAATGAGCGAGGTGAAGTACTCGCATTAGCAGAAGATTACATTGAAGATGGGTCTAAGAAGCTCTATCGATTCGGGAACCCAGTCGGATCAGAGCTCCTCGTACAGGAGTTCGACCCGATCCTCGACTTCTTCACGACTAGGATCAGTAATCCTCGCTTCAACGATCAAGGGGAGATCGTGATGGTTCTTGGCCATTGCCCAACTCTCATCGAAGCAGAGGCTCTTGCTGATACCAGAGACGAGAGTTGCTTGATAGAGGAGACTACTTTAGAAGTATCTAACCAGTGGGGCGATAGCACGAGGCTGGTGAAGGTCTACCATGAATCCTTGATGTTTTGGAAAGACGGGGCCTTTCAAGAGATTGCCCGCGCAGGTTCCACTATTGATGGTATCAGGATTGAAGGTTTTACGCCTTTCATCGACATCAACAATGTAGGTGAGGTCGCCTTCATCGTAGGTGAGTATGGAGTGTCCCGAGTGGTAGAGGGAGCTAGTAACACTAGCGGTGATGAGATCAGTCATCTATTTAGATGGTCATCTGATCAAGGTCTAGAGTTGGTGAGCCGTAACCTGGATATTATTGGTGACTACTCACTGGTAGAGCACCAATTCGTTGACATCACGGATGACGGCTCGATTTTCTTCAAGGGTAGTAATGCTGCGGATGACGACCAACATGCTATTTTCTGTAATCATCCAGATACTGGGACACATATGCTGATCGGAGAGGGTCTGTTTTTCGATAATCAGCATGTAGAGACCATCACCATGGGAGAGCTTAACTTTGATCACAACACGAGTGAAATAGGACGAGTTGCGGTCCCCGTTAAGTTCTCCAACCGTCCGACTCAAAACCTAGCATTACTCGAATGTGAATCCCAACCGATCACTTCAGAGAGAGTGATTGAAGATATCTGTGATGATGAGATTGATAACGATGGCAACGGTGTAGCTGATTGTGATGACTCTGCTTGCTCTTCTGAGAGAACCTGTGGCAGAGACCTACCCGTCGATGACGAGCAAATCACGATTGAAGGTTCTCTCTTGTACCTTGCAGATCCGATCTGGTGGCGACCCAATGCTGATTGTACACCTCACGCAGATAACGATGAATCTGATCCTAATTCAGGACTCTATCTATATGACGCTTATTGGTTCACGAACACCACCGACCAAGAAGTCACGGTGACCGCCAACGCAACCTTCTCAGATGACGGCTACCTACATGTATTTAACTACCTGTCAGCGACCGATGAGGTAGAATGTGTCCGAGGAAATGATGACTATCTTAGCCGATTCCAAAGCACAGTGACTGGGATCACTGTAGCGCCAGGCGCTGAGATCGTGATTTATGTCTCGGTGAGTGAGCCGGGAGAGGTCTCAGAATATACGCTTGAGGTGACCCCTTCAAACGAAGAGATCTGTGACGACGACATAGATAATGATTTGAATGGCGCCTTTGACTGTGCTGATCAAATCGCTTGTGAAGCACCTGAAGGGTGTAACGAGCTCTGTGATGATGGTCTTGATAATAATGGAGATACACGTATTGACTGCGATGACCCCAGATGTGCTTTTGATAGTGCCTGTGAAATCGTGGCTCCTCTTGACGAAAATATCATTAATATTACAGGACAGATCAATCAAGATGATTTCGTGTGGAGTCGCCCTAACAACGCCTGTGTCATTGAAAATATCAATGCACAATACTTCTATGATGCGATCACTTTGACTAATACCGATGCCATCTCTCATGAATACACGGTAAGCGTTGAATGGTCACCACCGAGTCTTGGTGGATTTACTGATGGATATATTCATATTTACGATAGTTTATTTACGACCTGTCTTCTTGGTAATGATAATGAATCAGACGAGAGTAACAGCGCGATCACATTTACAGTCGATGCCAATACCTCAGTCGTCGTAGTCTTGAGCTCTTATGACCAAAGCGCTGTTATCGACTACTCTGTTACGATTCAATAGGCTGGTTTCAGACATCTAATCTTGTGCGCTAAAGTACCGACTATATGAGATATATTCATCGATTGGACTAATTCAAATGCAAATCAAACGAACCTTTACTCTCTCTCTATCTGTCTTTTCGATGCTTTTGTTGGGCCTCTCCCAATCTCATGCAGATGATGGGGTCACTAGACCTTCGACTGGTCCCTATTCACAAGCAGAAAGCTCTTCTCAAAAGCCCAAGGTGAAGTTCGCTTCGCCATCGAGCCAAGACCCTCGTGGCTCCTTGAAGAATTTCAACTCAAAACGAGTGGGGTCTAAACTTCGCAAGGTGAAGAGTGATGAGTATGAACTTCGTCTCAAGATCACTCAAACACTTCAAGAATACCAAGGGGTCGAGTTGATCTGTCCAAGCGGCTTTCAGGATCATCAAAGAGTGATTAAAGGGTTTGCTACTTGGTCTAAGGTACCCAAGGAAGTATGTAAGTTACAGTTTAAGGGAGGTGGACCTCCTGATATCTACCAAAGCGCTACCCACGGTGAGTCTCTATTGTGTCAGTCTGATGCTCAAATCATTAAATGCCAATCAGTATCACGTGAAGAGCTTATGGCGGAAGCGTCTCAGACATCAGATTCGCCTCTAGTACTCACCTTGGTCGCTCCCTACTCTCATACTAAACTAGTGGTGACCTGTAACGACCAAGTTCTATTTCAAGAATTTGTTAATGAAACTAAGAGCAAAGAAGTCTTCTCTTACAAGATCCCCAAGGAGGGCCGATGTGAAGCGACTCTGAAGGGAGGGGGTAAACCGTATACCATCCAACCTTTAAATGCAGGGATGCGCGTAACCTGTACTCGTGGATCAGCAAAGAGCGGAAGGCCTAAGTCCAAAATTTCGCCTAATTGCGAGTTTGAAAACTACTGAGACCTCTTCGACTACACTTAAGGTAATAAAGCGATATCTTCGAGACTAGGTCTCTAAAGATTAGGTCCATCATGAACCATATCAGATTAACTTTTACAGCTCTACTCCTACAGATTCGAATCATCAATTCGACAGTTTCAACACTCTATTTATTCTAGGAGTCATTGATGAAAATATATATTATTTTAATCTTTACGCTGTTGGTTGAGATATCTAATGCCTCTGCAGAATGTGGCCAGGATATAATTGACTCAACCTATGAAGCCGATACTTCAGATTCAGTGGTTCGCCTAACAGAGATAAGTCTTGATAATCAAGACGATAGTTTCTCTCAAGCTCAGGGGATTGATTATGTCGTTGAGCTCAAGCTGTTAGGAGGAGAAACTTACACCTTTGAAACTCTTGAGAGTGAAGATTTCGATCCAGTATTAACTCTCTTGGTACACGATCAATGTGAAAACCTTATAGAACACGAGAGTAATGATGACTCAACCGGTAATATACCGAATGATAACTATGAGTCATTTATTGAGTACACCACGCCTCTCAGAACAGATGGTCAATACCTGTTATTAATCTCTGGACTCAATGAGATGACGGGAACCACTAACCTAGAGATCAAACGCTTTGAGGCTGAGTTACCTGAGATGAATGGCGTTATTCTCACTGGAGATAGTATCACCGGTTGTCACTCTATGGCCGGATCTTACTCTTCGCATAGCCTTTTTCATCTTATTAGTGTTTTACTCCTTCTGTTATTGATCGCTCGCCGATTTACGATAATGAAATATGTGCGCACTCGTATCGCTCATTTTTTACTCTATTTTGTGCTACTCGGTAGCGCTCTTTCTCTGCTTGCTCCTGCCTCTGCCTCAGCTGAATTAAATGGCTTTTCAGTCATGAACTTTCGGCTCGCTTTAGGAACAAATCGTATTATCTCTCTTGAGACAGCAGGTGTTCCCGATCATTTGAATGTATATGGGGGAACATCTTATCATTATGCTAGCCAGCTTCTACAAGAGAAGACGATATCCTCTAGCCAAACTCAGGAGAGAAGTTTACTAAGTTCACAAACTTTTCAACAGTTTGGAGTGGGAATTGGGCTCTTTGATCTGGTTGCTCTAGAGTTCAATATCCCTGTTATATACACAAACCAAGGTGATGAGACTCTTTTTCCAGCATTAGGGACAACCCCTCGCGGTGATTCTCTCGCGCGGCTTCGCTTCTTAATCGCTGGTTCAAATACAGGAGCTTGGGGCCTAAGTGGAAGTTTAGCGACCACTTTACCCACGGGAGATAGCGCAGGACTGACAGGAGATGAGGGGGTTCAAACCTTACCTACTCTGACCGGAACTCATCGACATAATGACTTTATCACGAGCGTTTCTCTTGGCGCCTTAATCAGAACAGAGACCGATGATAATGTGCGTGGCTTATCACTTGGTCAAGAGATGACTTATGGAATAGGGACCAGCTACCAATGGACGGATAGTATACTCTCTGGCGTTGAATTTGTAGGACGTAGCGACTTATCTGACTTTACTTATCAAAACCCCTTAGAGGTCATTTTAGGATCCCGTATAGGGCTCTGGGAACAGCTCTTCTTTGAGGTTGGCGGAGGAGCCGGGCTTATCTCTGGATATGGGACTCCTCTCTGGAGAACCTTCGCTGCTCTACAATGGCATCCTGAGAGCACTGATGTTAAAGACCAAGATCAAGACGGTATTCTCGATCAAGTGGATCAATGTCCTCTGCAACCTGAAGATCGAGATGAGTTTGAAGATGAGGATGGATGTCCTGACCCTGATAACGATCAAGATCAAATTCTCGATCAAGCAGATCAGTGTCCGCTTAAAGCAGAAGATAAGGATGGGTTTGAAGATGATAATGGATGTCCTGACCTCGATAACGATCAAGATCAAATTCTCGATCAAGCTGATCAATGTCCACTCAAAGCAGAGGATATAGATGAATTTGAAGATGGGGACGGATGTCCTGATCTTGATAACGACCAAGATCAAATCCTCGATCCAGCAGATCAATGTCCGCTCAAGGCAGAAGATAAAGATGGTTTTGAAGATACAGACGGGTGCCCTGATCTCGATAATGATCAAGATGGAGTGCCTGACAGTAACGATAAATGTCCACTTAAAGCTGAAGATGGCATAGGGGATACACCAAAAGATGGGTGTCCATCAGCGTGTCGTATCTCCATCCCTGGGCAAGTGCTCTTTGCTAACAACTCAGCTGAGCTCAAAAAATCAAGTTATATTGAGGCTCAAAAGATCGTTGATTACTTGAAGACCTTGAAGAACTTCAAAGAGATCATTGTTGAGGGGCATACAGACAACGTAGGCTTCGCATATGCTAATCTTCGGCTCTCTCGCAAACGAGCCAAAAGGTTTGCGGCTGTACTGCGTCAAAAGATAAAGAACTCAACAATAAGTATTAAAGCTGTTGGCTTTGGGTTCAACAAGCCCATCGCTAGCAATGATACCCCAGAGGGGAGAGCCAAGAATCGTCGCGTCTCGTTCCGTATCATCGGAGGCGTGTGTAAATAATAAAGGGCTACTCGCTAGGTTCTCAGTGCGATGCTATTCAAGATTATAATCTGCAGGGCTGTATGCTGAAATCCACCACCTAGTCAATCGAGATAGATTGATCAGAGAACGACCAAAACCATCCCTACTGACATGAGAATAAAACCCAAGGTTTTGGAGGGATCAAGCACTTCTCCGAGAAAGTACTTTGATACAATAGCGACGCAAATGACCCCTGTGCAGAGGTTTATGGAGGCCATCTCACTTGGCTTATAAAACTCAATCCCCCAACGCATGGCGAAAACATTGAGTAAGTATTCAGGAAGAACTAAAAACCAACTAAGTGTAAGAGCAGTAGAGAATGGTTTATTTTTAAACTTTATATGGCCTAACCATGCAAAAGCCATTAAGAAACTTGACATAAAAAGGAGAATTGGAACTATATATATACCCATTTAGTTACTCTCCATAGCTTTCAGACTCTCTGGGTTCTCAATTTTCTTTGCTCCAGTGATAAGTATCATCGCTACAGTCATGAGAGCAAAACCGATATATTTTCTAGTCGTCAGCGCCTCACCCAAGAAAAAATGGGACACAAGAGCGATAAAGATAACGCCCGACGAAAGATTCATCGCTGCCATTTGACTAGGGGTGTATTTTTTTATTCCCCAACGAATAGCAGAAATATTCAGAAGGTACTCCGGTAGAACAATAAACCAAGCTGCTAAAGTTGCTGTCCAAAAACTAAGATTCTCCTTATACTTTAAGTGCCCAAGCCATGCCGCCGCCATAATGGCGCTAGAAAGTGTGAGCATCAATGGAACCATATATTTTATATGTTTATCTTTATTGTCATTCATCTTTTATTCAGTATCTTACCTTCGTGAGGGTACATATTTTATGCTTTGGCAGTGATGTCTTATTTTCAGGGCTTTTCTTAATTTCCGTTACGAGAACAGGTAAAATAATTACAAGACCCATATTGTAAATTATTTGTGTAAAGTTTACTAGTTCTTTATTTGAGTTTGTATCAGATCAGGTGAAGCTATAATGGTTAAAAGTGTCGTTCTACATACAAAATTACATTTTATCGGAAGTTTAGAAAAAAAATTAACTTTTGATTAAGTTGTCATATAAGCAGTTTAACGTTTAATGCTGGTTAACAATTAATTCTCATGAAAGTCATGGCATCTATAATAGGTATTAATATTCAAATGTTTAGAGCCTTCCTTGTGGAATATTAGTCAAGGCCCCCACTAAGGTCTCAACTTGGGTGAGCTACACTTAACGGTCGACAGCTTACCCCGCAAAAAATTTACATGAGGTCATGAGCTATATTGGGTTATTCGAGATATCAAGTACCTCTATGCAAACGAAGTCTCGACTTTTACCAATGTTTTTAGAGTTCATATTCGATGATCTATTGACTCGCTGATTCCCGTCACTTAATGTGACTCATTTTCGCTCTCTAAACTTAAAACAAAAGGCCTAAATTATTTTGTTTACATTCAACCGACGTATGTCATGTGTTCTTTCACTTCTCTGTTTCACCTTGCTCGCTTGTGGCGGTGGTAAAGGTGGAAGCTCTGATAAAGGGCCAAGCGCCTATGAAGAGCTAAGTGGCCTCTCCACATCATTGCAGAATAAACTCGATGAGACCACGGCTCCCATCAATGAGTCTGACGCCATCATTCAGGAGTTCACTGAGCTACCTAAGACACTCGAAATGAAGACAGAGGACTTCAAAACTTTCATCATCAGCGCTATTCAGGGCGAGATGAAAGTCCCCGAGGGCACATCCGCAAAAGCAGCTGGTCAACTCATGGCTTTTGGTCTTAAGTTTACAGCTTTCAAAGATAACCTAATGGCTACGCCTGACCGGTCTACCGAGTTGGTCAAACAGATCGCGGTTACGCTTACCAAAGTCCCTGTTTTGGTGACTAAGGTCGAAGCAAGCGCTAAGCTGACTAAGAACAATCCTTTTGCTTCTAAAAAAGAAAAGATGGAGGCTTCAAAGCAATCTGAAGGCGCCAAATCCATGGGAGATGACACTACTAAGAAAGTCACTGAGATACAGAAAACAGCTCAAGAGCTGCCCGGGAAAGCGACTGCTTCTATCAGTAAGTTCCTTGGCGCTCTCAAGGGTGTTGGCATTGATAACCTTGACAGCTTGACCGCCGCACCTGGCCAAATGGCAAAGGAGAGTACAGATGCTGTTAAAAGTGATGCCAAAGAAGTAGTCGATACCGCTAAAGATAGCGCAGAAGGCACAATCGACGCTGCTAAGGATGCTGCCAAATAAGTCTAGAGACTCGCTTGGTTAGTTCGGGTCTCACAAGCGACTTCTAGAATCATAAAACTAGACATGATGAAGGTCTACAGTCGTATCATCACTCTTCACTCCGCCTCTGCGACGAAATTAAAGTCAAATTGGCAAGGGAAGCTAATCGAGTACAATAACTCGATCGTCACACATAGATCGCCTTCACAGTTAATATTCGCTGTATACGTTCCTGATAGATTTAATGCATCATCAAAACGACCACTGATATCGATCACTGTTGGAAGAATAAGTCCATAGTCATTATCTACATTACCAGAGAGAGCATTACAGGTGATATCCCGTTCATTCAAAGCACAATTTGCCGCTTCAGGCAGTCCATCAATAGACCAGTTCAGACTCATCATGATGACATCGGATAAAACAAATCCCTTATCTTCAGAAAGAGCGCTGGCGATATCGTCTTTCACACCTTCACAACTAGCGACACCGGCCACAAAGCTACGATAAGACCAACTCCCTGCTTGGGCTATAAAATCTGACTCTTCTTGGCAGATCATTTCGCTACATATCGCTTCACTCTTGAGTCCACTATTTGGACATTCACAGGTGTTACACTCATCTCCTGCATCAAAAGTATCACCGGGTAAGCAATCATTATCACCCGGTATAATACATGTTCCATCTCTACAGATCTGTCCTGTCGCAGTACAATCTTGACCGATCGTTTCGTTGTTAGAGAGACACTCACCTGTCTCAGGGTCACACATAGCGACTTGTGCAGGTATAACTGCATTGCCATCACAGGATGAGGGAGAGCTTTCGCCACATTCAACATTAGCACAAAGATCAGAGTCACAACTAAGTGCTCCATCTACGATGCATTGTCCGTCAAGACTACAAACCTTTAGCTCAGCTGATTCTTGACACTCAGTATCAGTAGCATTGCAGATCTGACAGGGGTCTCCACAGCTCTTATCTTGACAAGGATTATAAATGTCACATGTCATTTGAGTGCATATCAATCCATTAACTAACCCACTCTCTGGACAAGTACAGGTGTTGCAGTTATCGCCGGCGTCAGAGGTACTCCCTGGGTCACACATTATTGGTGTAACGGCAGTCCCAATCACCTCTTTCGAATCGCTATCTTGGCATCCAATCGTTACAAAAATGAGAAGTAAAGAGAGACATCGTCTTATCCAAAGGGTGGTCATGATATCGAAAGATATATACATATTTATCCTCAATGTTTGATGAAATACCAAGAGGGAAAGTATAGGCAACATCACCTCGAAGGTAAACAACTGAGTGAGCTCTGAGGCTCTATGTATAGAGGCTCCTATTTGAAGTTATATTGCATCTGCATGACAGAGCGAACTGTATCTAAAGTTTCGATCGCCACTTTTCGAGCGCGACGTGTTCCATGATCAAGTACTTCTTGAATAAACTCTGGACGAGATTCAAGGGCCCTACGGCGTTCACGAATAGGCGCCAAAAATATATTTAAGTGATTCGCTAGACACTGCTTAAGCATACCACCGCCTCCGTCGCCAATTTCTTCAGCCCAGGACTGAGGAGAGCGATCTGTACATAGACTTAAGAGTGTCAATAAGTTAGAGACCTCAGGTCGATTAACAGGATCAAAAGTAATCATCCGCTCAGTATCCGTTTTGGCTCGTTTAATCGCTTTGATGGTCTCTTTCTCTGTCATATTTAAGTTAATGGTATTGTGACGACTTTTACTCATTTTTTGAGAGCCATCAAGTCCTGAGATCATGGGGACTTCAGCCAAGAGCGCGGTCGGTTCACGAAAAACATTTTTATTTCTAGCATAACGCTCATTGAAACGACGAGCAATCTTACGAGACAGCTCTAAATGGGGTAGCTGGTCTTTACCCACAGGGACAAGTTGTCCATGACAAAATAGAATGTCAGCAGCTTGATGAATAGGGTAGGTGAGCATACAAGCGCTGATATTATTAAGTTTCATCGCTTGTGCTTCTTCTTTGATGGTCGGATTCTTTTGAAGTTCTGAGACGCTAACCAAAGTAGAAAAGGGTAAAATAAGCTGATTAAGCTCTGGGATTTGGCTATGACAAAAGATCGTTGTATTGTCGTGTTCAAAGGGGTTAAGACCAACGGAGGCATAATCCAAGATGAGGTCTCTGACATGCCGCTGGATTTGGCCGACATCATCACGGTCGGTGAGGACTTGATAATCAGCGATAACGATAAAGCTCTCAATCCCCATCTTTTGTAGCTTAATACGGTTAGCAAGACTACCAAAGTAATGTCCGATATGAAGAGGGCCAGTAGGACGATCTCCTGTCAACATCCGATATTTTGATGCATCTTCTTTGAGTTGATCCCAAATACGATCACTCAAGGCTTTTGCCTGAATGAAAGTCTTTGATTCTGATGTATGAGAGATGGGGGGGGTGTCATGATGGGGCTGAGTAGTCATGCCGTTTCCTTAATCAAAACAAGTCATTCGACAGGGTGGAATATGCTCTAAATTGACATTTTTTAAGTCGTGACATTATCATTAACAAGCGGGTGTAACCAAGAAAAACCCAATAACGAATACAGGGAGTGTAGACATCAGCACTGAATTCAGAATCATTTTTAGAGCCATCAGCACCATGCTTATTGGATCTTGATGAATAGAGGAATTAACTTAATGGGGATTTTACTGATAACTGTGTACTCACTTGTTCTCACCATACACTGAAAGCATAGAGAGCTCATTCACAAGACTGTAGGTCAACCAGAAAGAGGGTGACCTTGTTAATCGTTTGTCTCAGAGCTTTAATCGTTGATGTGCTTTAAGCTCTGAACTCGGATAAAACGTTCCTCGCCAAAATACCCCTCCTTGCTTTAATGTCTTCCAAGTAGATCGTAATAATGCCCAAAGTAAAACGGGCCATATCACTACAGCTAAAGACCGCTCCCACCATTTAATCCCCTCCATTGGAGTTGACGTTATAGTCACCACGGACAATGTCATTACGATGAAGCCGACATTCCACATACCTGTTATAAAAAAGACAGTGTACCCCAAGTTTAAAACTAAAATGACTAAGGTTAACGCCAACACTCGCAGGAGAGAGAATTGACCAGCGACCGGAAAAAGATTCTTTTCGAGTCCATGAATCATGTCGCTCACATCATTATACCAGGCGATACTTAGTTCTTGAGCGGCTATATAAATACGAGCACGTGCGCGATGACGATGACATAAATAAGCGAGTCCCGTATCATCTGCGATCTCTAAACGGAGCCAATACCATCCTTCTGTTTGATCAAAGAATGAACGACGAAGTAGCTGGAACACACCAACCCCCGCATAGACTCCTTGTTTATTTTGGTTAATCGCTCTTGGTCGAAGCCGAGCACAAAAGAGACTTGCAAATACAAATATCAACCCTTTAAGTCTCGATGAGTTACCAACAAAAGTAGGGAGTAAAGTGATATAATCTAGTTGATCCTCTTCAAAATGAGCAACAACACGCTCCATAACCGCTGATTCAAAGTGTACATCAGCATCGGCAAATAATAATAACTCACCGGTAGCCACTTGCGTACCCATCTCCAAGGCGTGAAGTTTACCGAGCCAGCCCGTTGGTAAACTCTTAATATGAATGACCCGTAGCTGAGGATACTCTTCACTGAGTTGATTAAGGATCACTCCCGTCTCATCTTTTGAGCGATCGTTCACTACGATGAGTTCATAATTGGGATAGCTAAGTTGAAGTAATTTTCGAACCGAGATTTCTATTGTATCTGCTTCATCACATGCCGGCACAATGATCGATAATTTTGGATAAGTATGGAGCGGTTTAATCTCTAAGTCGCTAAGTCGCGGTAAATCACTCATTTGGTATCGACAAAATATATGAACACAGAGTCCACTTAGACCGACAACCCATATTAATACACTCATAAAGCTCACCCTATACAACTTAAATCAAATAGCTTTTAAACAAACAAGGATCGATAAGAACAACTTCATCAAACGATGAGTCGTCGTTTAACCGTAGAGGAGTCTACAGCTTGGATTGTTTTGAGCTTGAGTTTAGCTATTTAGGATGGAGGAGGCGTATGTAAACGTAGAGGTGTGTTGGGGTCGAGGCTGAAGGTTTAGATGTGTTTAATTATAGCAATAATAATGGAATAATAGGATGCTAGCTATCTTATCTTTTAGAATAATGGGATAATAATTTGCTAACTACTTATCATAAGCTGTAAGTAGGTTCTTCAGTCGATGTGAGTGAACTGACATGATCCGACTTGATTCTCTATGGGTTTCAATGTCTGCTCACCCTTCTATCCTAAAGATATTAACCCTCCCCAAAAAAGCCCTAGCTTTCTTTGTATTACTTTTAACTTCAGCTCCTGTGGTCCATTCTTAACATGAGTAAGGCAGTGTAAATGATAAAGTATATACAGTATTTATTGGTTTCTGTCGCTGCCATTGCATGTACAGAGACCCTAAATACTTCAACTTCTGATCTGGATCAGAATGTAGTCCATGAAGATCGCCCTGATAATCAACTCGATCAAGGTCAAACGAGTGAGCAAGATCAAATATTAAATAACGATGCTGAGACAGAACAAGATCAATCTAGTGAAGAATTAGATGAAGGCATCTTAGAGATGGATCTTGCTCTAGAAGAAGTAATTAATTCAGATAATGAGCTTCCAACAAGAACCGTTGATGGACTACCGATCATTCACGATTTTACAGGCGCTCCCGAACAAGATGTCAATCAGCTCATCCAACGAGCAATTGATGGATTAGGTATGAGTACAGAGCGAGGCCCAGAAAGCAGAGACCGTATCTTTGTAGGTCGATGGTACATGGCATGGCTCGATGAAACTGGATTTTATGGAAAAATGAATGCTCTATGGTTACTGAATGGTGACATTAATCAGCTCGACTTTCGTTTGCTAGAAGGTGAACGACCTGTCAATGTTTTCGCCGTAGGAGAAAGAGGGCAAGGCGTTTGGCCTGGTGGATATATGGGAGCAGAGCATATCGAAGTACCCAACCGTGTACCCGAGGAAGATGATCAAGAGAGCTGTGGTGAGTTTCCTGGATTCTGCGCTCAATATAGCCATTCAGAAGCGTCAAGATATACGAACTCACGTATTCCCACATGGCAAGCATGTAACGAAGGATCTCCATCTTGGGATCAGCATTTTGCCCCCTATAGTATCGAGCTCATCAATGGAGGTCTTCGCATCATGTATGAAGGTCCTTTAACTAAGCGAGGTGATTTTGGAGGGAGCTCAGATGGTCGAAATTGTCATGAAGACTGGCTGTTTGATGATGGTATTCGCCGCAGAGTCTATTTAAGAGTCGGCTATGAACTCAAAGCAGAGGATCATAGCTTTGATCGATTAATGCAAGTAAACAACCCTGTAGGTAATCCAACTTTCGAAACCGACTTCAGCTTTATCGGTGGATTTGTGATGACCTCTTGGCCAGCTCCATTTTACTTGAAAGAGCTTAATCGATTCATCAGAGTTGATGACCGACAAGTACAAGTTAACTGGCAAGGTGAACAAGTGCTCATTGATCCTTTGCAATGGACAGCACTTCCCGAGCAAACCCCCGATCATGATGTCGTTCTTGGACATGCCCAACAAGCAGTCAACTTAAGTCCTTTTCCGTATTTTCAAAATGCCAGAACCTATACACTCAGTAACCATGGCATAGATAATGGCGATAGTGGCTTTTGCTTATGCACTGTGCATGGTGGCCTTGAAATGGGTGGAGGCTTGATATCAATACCAGTCGCAGGTGGAGAGCTTAGCCATGTCGCTCAAAGACGTCTTACAATCAGTGATGAGAGGCCTTTGACACGAACTTGGGTATATGAAGCAGAAAGCGACTTAAGTCATGGTATTGGACGTATAGACACAGATGGTTGGTCTGCATCCACCCATTTAGATTCACCAGGTTCTCTCGCTTTCGGTCCTTATACTTCAGACTGGGGAGTCGGACATCGTCGTGCCTATTTTCGAATGTTAATAGATGTGAGTGATGAAAGTGATGAAGCGCTCATTACCATTGATATCAATGATGCAACTCTCGATGAAATCATGGCGAGTCGTGTGATCACTCGTGCAGATTTTGACCATGCTTTAACGTATCAAGACTTTGATCTCGCATTTAATACAGAAGGGCGTGCAGGGCATCTTATGGAAACAAGAGTCACTTGGCATGATAGAAGTTATGTTCGCCTTGATCGAGTCTTAGTTGAAGAGCTCTTTTGATCCATCAAAGAGCATGCCCTTATAAGCTCAAGTCAATCGTTAGTTAAAAATATTTGATGAGACCTTGATGGCATATTGAGGGGGCCTTGATGATCACCTTGGTCGCTCGCAACCTTGGCTACATATCGTACGACCAGCTGCTCCCGTTATCTTTGATGATGATCGAGTCAACCTCTTGTAGCGAAGGAATGAAGAAATTAAATAGCTTATCCTCGCTATGGTCAAGCTCATTCAAAACCAAGGGGATCAACATATCACTTCCGTCAACAAAGTGTATATGCACAAACGGCTCAGTCTCATTAATGGTGATCTTAGGGGTCCAAGTTAGCTGTTGGCGATGATGTAGCGCAACTTCAGAGTCTCCATTTTCAGTGGAGGCGATAGCGCCGTACATCATCATGCCGAGCATCTTTTCTTGGCTTTTCTGTTCGTCACTGTTCCTTAAAGTGTCTTGATAGTGACGATCTAATCGAACCTTAAAATCATGGATACCTGTGTAGGTATAATCTGAGATCCACACTCGATCGCAATATGTCATCATATCATGATATTCTTCCTTGTGAAGAAGGCGATGTTCAATGTGATCATAGCCGGTTTTACCGATACGACCATAGATCATCTCTTCGCTGTTATAGGGATAGTCTGAGTCTATATTTATTGGTTGACCACATACATCGGATTCGTCCGCTGCATTAATATGCCTCCGTCCATGGTTGTGACCAAGCTCATGCGCCATGACTTGAGCAAATCTTCGAGATGTGATCTGGTCTATTTTACCCATGCCTACAAGTTGATCAAAGTTGGGCAATACACTGAGCACTGCCAAGCCTTGTAGAGACCGACAACGACCTCCACAATTAACGACACCATAATAGAAAACATCGGCTTCTGAGGGATCGATCGACACTTGAGCGTTTTTTTGGCTCGCCAACTCACTCAATACGACCTCCCAACTTCTTTTTTCATCGGATAAGACCGCAGATGAGCTGAAAGACTCTCCGACGCTAATCTCCACTTCACTCAGTGGGAAGATGGATGTTAAGTGTCTCTCTACTTCATTGATTAACTCTGAACTAATCACCCCTGTATTCTCTCCGTCCTGAGTGGTAATAGAGAAAAGTTTGATTCGCATTGGAGGCCTCTCTTCAAAGTAGAATGAGAGCTCATCAGTCCAACTTGGGTATCTGTTATTATCCTCGTCGATCTCGGTAAGTTTGTGATGTGGGTCAAGCTCAATGAAAAAGTTGGTATCTTCTCGTAACCACTTTGGATCATTAATATTAAAGTGAATCACACCATTTGCCGAGTCCGCTTCTTCAAAAGGGCTATGTTTTAGAGCGACCTCTTTGATGATTGGCTTGAGCGCTGTTCCATTATGACTTCCACCCAATTTAACCTCTACTTTAAGGCTTTTATGAGCGCTATCACTGTTCACGAAGACTCTGAGAACCCCGCTCTTATTAGCGATCACTGGCGTTTCAATGGTTGGGTCAAGTAAATCGATTTGAACAGATTGATTAAAGGTGACCTTGTCAATGGAGAGATCAAACGGAGTCTTGACCTCGTCTGCTATCGTACTAATGACTTCAGAAAATTGACCTTTCCCCTGCTGACTCGCCGCTGCAATAGAGAAGAAATACTCTTGTTGACCAGCTAATTCTTCAATCGTTGTCGAGACTACTCCCGGGCTAACTCCACGGATTCTCTGATCTAAGTTTTCTTCATCAACACCGTACTTGATTATATATGAACTCGCCATTTCGACTGGACACCATTCTAAGATCGGACCGTCTATACCAGATCTAGATGTTACGGGCTGTGGTACTTTAGAAAACGTCTCTCTACCTAATACAAAATGAACCGGGTCAAAGTGATTGAGGACCTCATCTCCTTGGTAAGCGATCATGGATAGTTCTACACCCACTCCTTCTCCAAATTGGGGTGAGGAGAGACTTGAGTACCCTTGAGTTGGATGGGTATATACTTCATAACCTGCCTGTAAAAGCACCTGTTCAAAGGCGATCATGGGTTCAACCTCAGCGGATTGATCTACGACAAAGTCTTCTCCCCCGTTCAGTGAAAAGGTCACTTCATAGCTTGTTGCTTCAATGATCGGACTCCACTGAAAGATGGTCGCCATTGAGTGTTCATCTTGATAGGTCAACCAAGACGGGAGCGGCTCACCTTTAGAATCAAAGCTGAGCTGAGCTCCTGAGCACAGCGGAATCGTCACTGAGGGATCCATAATAAAGATCGTGACCTCACTACTCATCCCCTCTCCTACATCGTTGGTGGCGGTCACAGTCAAAGTATAACGACTCTGTTTTTGATAATTAAAGCTAGACTTTGCGCTGATCTCACCGAGCTGATTAATGTCAAAGTGACGATTATCGCTCAGCGTAAAAAACTGTATCGGGCTCGTACTCGTGCTCATGTTCGTGCGAAGGACAGGTACCTTACCGATCACAACATTGGGTGCAATGCCTTCTGAAATATAGGTCTCGAAGGAATCGAGTACGGGCGTCCCCTCAAACCTAGTATGATCAGTCTCCTTCATCTTTTTGATGCTGATCGATACATCAGTACTCTCGCTGTTACCAAATTTATTGGTCGCAAAGACTGACAGGGAATAGCTGTGCTGAGTCTCATAATCAAAGGTAAGTTTGGTCTTAATCTCTCCTGAGTCATCAATCTCAAAATGAACTGTTTCACTGAGAGTAAAAGCAGAAATCGGAGTCTCTCCTTCATGTAAATATTCGATTGAGCCGATGCGGGTACCAATGGAGATGTCTTCATCAAGCGTAGCCGTAAAAGGCAATAAACTTGGAACAAGGGCTTCTGAGCTGGTCACCTTCTCTTGACAAGCACTTGAAAGAAGAGAGATCACCATCATCATGATCTTTATGACGAGTATAGAGCGTCTCCGTTGATTAACCAAAACTCTCCTGTGCCTTAATAAATTAGCAGTAATAAGAGGTGTAAAAATGGTGTTCATTCTGTACTCCGATACTTGACATCATGGATAAACCATTTGATTGAACCATTAACTAGCACAAGGTATTCCAACTTCTCAAACAGTGAGACAAAGCCATATGAAAACAATGCTTTATGATGGACGGACGATCTCCAACTTAACCTAAAATATCCTTTAGGCTCTTAATCTGTTGCTTTGATGTCACAATCTAGTTCAGTCGGCAGGGAGGAAGCGAGACTTTGATCCACACCTCTTACAGAAGCGTACGTGATACTCTCATTTCATATGACTCTTATGTTCTGCCTGGATCCTCTCATGAGCTAAAGTATCTTCTTATTACTACTCAACGTGGTTCTGCCAGAAATGAGCTTTATGCGTTAAAACTGACTAAGCATATAACGCTCCTTCATAGGTTATAGGTTTTTTTAGGAGCTTAGTCGTACAGAGCCTCTTAGATCTAGAGTCTTATTTAAGTAGCTTATCTCCTGTTGATTTAATGAGACCTTATCTCTTCATTTTTTCGTATTTATAATAACTTCTAAGCTCATCATGAGCTCAGCAAAACCTAGAGGTTGATTCAAGAGACTTAATCCCTTTTCTAGGGCCGTATCTCTACTTAATTCCGCTATATTATTGTTCGATGAGGTTAAATATCAAACTGAACCGGGTGAGTATTACAATCGTTCCTCTCTAGTAAATATTGATCTGGCCACTCTCTTTGAACTTATCATTTGCGGCTTCATATACACGACTTTGATCATACGTTTTGTCAGTTGTAATAGACTAAGTTGTAGAGAAGCTGAGTCAAAGAGGGATTGTTTGATCCCTCTTATCTTTTGCTACCGAGAATACTCGCGACCTCGATCACGAGGACTCATCATCTTTTTTTATCAATGATATTATATCATCTTATCTCTGTTCTTATTTTTATATACCTTCATCTTAAGTCGAGCATATTATCAATCATTTCAACCACACTGATTCGAAGAAACGAGGTGATTATGCGACCATTCATTGATCTATGGATGATCATTGCCTGCTTCACACTCGGCCCCATGCTTACCCATCCTTCATATGCTCAAGAGTTGATCGTCGGCCCTTATCTTCAGCGAGCGACTACCACAGAGATCTGGATTCACTGGGAGCTTGATCGAGCTCAAGAGGGCATAGTCCGATGGGGTAACGGCGCTGTGCTTAATCAAGATTCAATCGCAGAGCTTCAACCCAATGATGAAGACCACTGGCTTTACTCTGTTCATCTCACAGGTCTGAACCCAAGTACGACGTATCAGTATCAGCTTGTCCAAGGCCAGCTTACAAGTGAGGTTTTCCACTTTAAGACACCCGCATCACCAGAGGCCGATGCCCCCCTAAGACTTGTTGCGATGAGTGATATGCAGATCGATCGAGATCGGCCAGAACAGTTCCGATCGGTCGTCGAAGACGGAGTTATTGACTATATCACACAGAAGTACAGCGCTGACCTTGCACAAGAGATTTCGCTTCTGCTCATTCCCGGTGACCTCGTCAAAGATGGGTTAAGCTACACACAATGGATCGATGATTTCTTTTCTCCGACTCGCGCTCTTTTACCTTACGTTCCCATCTACCCTGTTCCCGGCAATCATGAGAACAACAGCCCCTATTTCTTTCAATACTTTAATCTTCCGCTCAACGGTACATCAAGATTTGAAGAGCATTGGTACTTCTTCGATCAAGGGAATGTAAGAGTGATCGGACTTGACTCAAACGGTATTTATCGCAGTCAAGTCCAACTCGATTGGCTCACATCGGTACTCGACTCGACTTGCACGCGTCCCGAGATCGACTTTGTCTTTGCTCAGCTTCATCACCCACATCACTCGGAGCTCTGGCCCGAAGGGAATACAAGATTTACAGGAGCTGTGATCGAAATACTTGAGTCGTTCTCTACGCGCTGCGGTAAACCGAGTGTGCACTTCTATGGGCATACTCATGGCTACTCACGCGGTCATGCTCAAGATCACCGTCATGTCATGGTGAACGTCGCATCAGCGGGTGGAAACTTAGATGAGTGGGGTGAGTATGATCAAACCGATTATCCTGAGTATGTCGTGAGTCAGGATGAATATGGATTCGTCGTTGTCGATGTTGAGGCGGGTGATAACCCAGCCTTTGAAATTCAGCGATTGAGTATGGGCACTGCGAGCGAGCCACTTAACCACGAGCTTCGGGATCGGCTCCGGATCCGTCGATTTAACCAATCTCCTAATCAGCCTCGAGCGCTTGGTGAGCTCGGTCAGTCTGTAAATGCTCGTTGTTTCACGCTCGCGTTGTCTCCTTTTGAAGACCCCGATGACGATCCTCATGGCGCAACTCAATGGCAAGTTTTTACGAGATGTGAAGACTTGAGTGATCCAGTCATTGATCAGTGGCGACAACGCGAAAATTGGTATCAAGGTGTCAATCTCCAGTTAAGTGATGACCTGACCGATGAAGTCATCGAAGACCTCATTCCCGACCAAGCATATTGTTGGCGCGCTCGTTATCGTGATGAGGGTTTGAGCTGGTCAGAATGGTCTACTCCACAGGCATTTAAAACAAGATCACAAGGAGAGGACTCTGACGAGATTATTTGCGACCCTCCCCCGGTACCACAAATGGAGATAGAGATGATGGAACCCACGAGTGAGGATGACGCTGCAGTGATCGCACCATCAAGCGAAGACGCTGAGGTGATAAATGAACCAGACCAAGGTCTAAGCGATTTGGAAGAGCCGAATGCGGACCACGTTTCAGAACAAAACTTGAGGGAAGGAGGTTGCATGACACAAGCTCAAGCTCATCCTTCAGCTGCACTCTTCTTAGCCATTTTATGCCTTCTAAGAGTCTTTCTACGGTCCTGTAGCTTAAATAAGGATTTTGCAGTGCATAGATTTATTGAATGAAATTAGATAAGAACTGAGACGTAAAGATATGCCTCAGCCTCATCAAAGCTCAGTTGAGTCAGACTTTTACATCAATTAAATAACTTAGGTTAGCTCATTATGCTTTCAGGTCTCTAGATTTTTAATCGCTTCTCTTGCTCTTGCTCGCACTTCCAAATGTGGATCACTGAGGTGTTTTTTTAGTAGGGGTAACGCGTTTAAATCACCACGTTGTCCGAGTGCTACGACCGCGTTAACTCTTACACAAGGGTTATGATCGCTGAGCGCATTAGCGAGACACCCATAGGCTTTTGGAGCTGGGTCGTGAGTTAATATGCGTAATGCGACAGATCGAGCCTCTGCATCTTCGTCATTGTAGGCACATTCTAGAAGCACCTGTAATATTGGTCTTATCGGGGGTGGGTGGGGTGATGTTTTAGAAGACTGATCGACTAAATACATCAAACTTCGAATCGCGTGCCTCCTCACCGAGGCCGAATCATCCTTCGTCGCGTCGAGTAAAGAGGAGACGTAGGTTTGAGCATCAATACGTCCCAGAGCCTTTGCTGCTTCACCTCTGACTTCAGGATCGATATCATTTGATAGCGCAAATAAGCATAGGTGTGCTGCAGTTTTAGAACGATGCCAACCTAGCGTCCTCAAAATCGCGGCGCGTACTTCACCCTCTGACTCCATGGCAAAACGCTCAATCAGATCAAAGTCTCCATACGCAACCCAGCTGAGCGAGAGGCTCGCGGTCACCCAACGACGAACATCTGGCTCGGGGTCATTAAGGGAAAGTAGAAGAGCAGGCGCGCATTGTGCGTCACGTAACCACCCCAAAGCTCTCGCCGCGATCACGCGCTGTGAGAGATCTCCACACTTTAAAGCATGTTCAAAAGTTGTACGATGCTCAAGGTTCCTTGTCACACCCATGGTTAACAGTGTTTCCGAAGGTGGTATCGTGTTTGTAGATAAAGACATATTACCGTGGTGAATCAAGGGATAAGCTAGGCTATCTCAAAGTGATCTTGAACATTTAGCCAAACATTAATTAGCCGGAATTTGGACTTTAAAAAGCTCTCAGTTTGTCTAGGTGATCGTTTAAACAGGAGCCTTAAAGTAAGCGCTGTTTTAATAGATAGATCGCAGTATAATTCAGGTCTACCCATTCTCTGATTTAGGTCACTATTCCAAGATTGAATGACATTTTCAGAAAGCCACAGAGTGAAATCACCACGATTAATTAAAGACTGCTCATATGAACACCAAGTATGAACTTTATATCTCTTTTGGTATTTTGGATACCTATACCGTTGATGTAGCTGAGTCATGTATTTACTCCTCAGACTTTATCTTACACCAATCGGTAGACTTATGCACCAACGCCGAGGTTTTGTTGATCTCCTCTTGAAGCGTCTCTTAAACTTCAGGGTCTCAAGGCCTCAGGGGGCTCTGCTTGCCCATGATTGTTCTGTCCCCAGCAGATCACTTTATTCGCGAGGGTCACCCCACAACTGTGATCGAGCCCGAGTGCGAGACTCGAGAAGCGCGCATCTGCGGGGACGGTGACCTGCTGACGATCATCTCGGCCCCAACATGTCGCGCGGCCATCCTCGCTGAGCGCACACGCGTGCTCAGCGCCTGTGAAGATCGACACAAACGGGCCTGCAGGGGGTCGGGTCTCTCCATATTGCTCAGCACCCCAGCAGGTGACCTCTCCGACCGCGTCTAGAGCGCAACTAAACAAGCCTCCAGAGCTCACTTGAGTCGCCTCCTCTACGGTCGGTGTCGCTTGGCCCTCAGAATTCATACCCCAGCAGAGAACCGCGCCCGCTTCTGTGATGCCGCAGGTGTGATACCAGCCCACGCTGATCGAACGATAAGTCTCCTCGGGAGGCCTTAGTCGGCCGCTGTCATTAAGGCCCCAGCAGGTGACCATACCATCTGAGATAAGGCCACATGAGTGGTAATATCCAGCGCTGATCTCACTCAACATATCCACATTGGCAAAGAGTTGCTCAAACTCATCATCTCCCCAGCAAGTAGGCTGACCGCTAGAGCGAACGGCGCAGGTGTGCCATTGACCGGCGCTCACGCGCTTAAACACGCCATCAGGGCTCATGATTTGGCCATAGTTATCACGCCCCCAACAGCGTAGTATCTCCGCCTCATCAATAGCGCAAGTGTGATAACGCCCAGCGCTGATCTGCACTGAAGAAGCCTCTGCGCCTGCCCCTGCGCCTGCCCCTGCGCCTGCCTCTGCGCCTGCCTCTGCGCCTGCCTCTGCGCCTGCCTCTGCGCCTGCCTCTGCGCCTGCCTCTGCGCCTGCCTCTGCGCCTGCCTCTGCGCCTGCCTCTGCGCCTGCCTCCATGATACATTCGAATACATCACCCTCGACCTGCGCGCAGATAAATCCCTCAGCGCACCTCGCCATCTCATTGCGACAATCGAGTGTAGGAGGCTGAGGAGCAGGGTCATCATCGCAAGCGACGAAGATGAGAGTCGAGATGAGCATCACAGCCGAGAGGGCTTGAGATCGTGATAAGTGATACCTCGGAGTGTTATAAAGGTTAACAATAGAATGGGTCGTATTCATAAAGATGCTCACATGTGTTGACTACAAGCGCTTACTCAAAGCTCAAAAGATTGAGAGAGCGTAGACATAAAAGGAGAAACTTGACAACCGCAGCGCGCTCAGGAACCACTTAAAGTGTCACAATGAGGGGCTTTCGTGCATAAGTCTACCGATTGGTGTAAGATAAAGTTTGGAGTTAACCTGTTTTCGTGGGCACATTCGGAAATAAAGGTAATGACAGCTATATGTCTAGAAAGCGATACCCAGAAGAATACAAGAGACACCTCCTCAATCTCGTTCGAAAAGGACGTACTCCTGAGTGGCTCGCTCAAGAGTATGAACCTTCTACGCGAACCATTCACCATTGGTTGAGAGCTGATGAAGGCACAACTCAAACTCACAAAACTGATCTAACAACAAATGCTCAACTACTTAACTCCGATTGATTTTGAGCGCCAACTCACGGATCATACACCTCATCAATCCCAAATCTAGCACTGCTGTACGAAAACCTTAGGGAAGTTTATTTGAGAAAGGTCATTGTTCTTTTGTAGTTCGATCATATTTTTCACAATATATCTTCTTTAGTTTAAAGCCCAAATAGAGGAATAATGAACGGAAAAAACATTGTACTCACCGGTGTATTCACTGAAATAAAACGCTCGGAAGCAACAGCTCAGTTGAAAGCGATGGGCGCGAGCATCGGTAGTGGAGTCACAAAGAAGACCGACATATTATTTGCTGGAGAGCGTGCCGGTTCAAAGCTGGCAAAAGCCGAGGCTCTTGGAATCCAAGTGCTTGGAGAAGCAGGCTTGATGGCCGTTTTGCGAGGTGACAGTGAACTCAGCATAACGGCTACTCTACCAACTACGATCCATTCAAAAACGTCGTTGGAACAAGTCACCGAACAAGCCGCTAGGGTGCTCGATACACCTATAGCACCACCTGAACAGGATATGAGCCTGCCATTTTGGACTGAGGTACCATATACTGCACCAACGCTAGAGCCGGAAACACCACCACTCAGCACGCATGAGACGATTCTAAAGCTACTGAAGAAGACAGAGTCTCCTGTCTCATGGGGTGCACTAGGTATACCGATAGGGAATAGTGCTCGACTCTGGGCACACCCTAATGGTGTCCATTTATTCCGCCAACGCGGCGAACGATACGTCTTGCTAGACAGCCTCGAACGAGGAGGTCGTTCGTGTGTATTTTCTTCTCACTCAAGCGTTGCAGGGCTACTCAGCTCTGACAGCAAAGATCAGCATTGGGTGTACCTTATCAGTATCAAAGGTGGCTCACTGAACTACAATAGAAAGATGAAGGTAACAGCACATCTCACCAATGATTGGCGTGATACCGAGCTCTCTGAAGACAACGGCCACATTATCATGCGGACAACCGCTTCAGCCGATGAACAACGACAATGGGTACTTCAAAATCTCGAAGTTGTCAGCCACAAACACGCGATAGAAAAACAGCAAAAGAAGGCCTTACGTGACCTCGCAAAGTCAGTGAAATTAAATGGTGGCATGGGATTAGTTCCTTCCAGTGATGCAGTGGCGCTCCCCACATATACAGTCCATAATCAGATAGCCAAAGTTTCTGATGGGCCGGCTCTTTGGACTGGACAAGACGGACATACATGGGAGTTTGTTCCTTATCTAGGTGAGCGTTATCCCAAAGCTATGCATGGTACCTATCTGTTAGAATATCTCCGCCCAGATGGAACACGTGTACCCATAGACCTTGGAGTCACTGAGGGGATACGTGAAGGCTATCCGAGACTTTGCGGTGACTATTTACCCCGCATCGGTATTGCTTACAATCGCCAACAGCGAAGAGAGATCGATAAATGGGATAATCGAGTTGAGCTCGTCGAGGCGGTATTGAGCAACATGCGTGCTGCGCTGTATGAAGGCTTTTATGCGCACGTATTCGATGATCACAGCAAAGCGCTCGTTTTTAGCATGCCCGCAGGTATGGCCTTTGAAGTTGATTTAAACACAGGCAGTAGCCGGGTAATCGATGTGGGTATATCGCAATATCAACAACAGCGCCGGGGTCGCGTACTCGAAATGAGTGTCCGGTCCGATCGGTCTTTTCTGATTCGCTTTGAATCCTGTGTGTGCTCGGGCCATCTCGATAAACCGCTAGACCTCAAACTTGGATGGGGACGAAGCCTTCGTGTCCATCCCAATGTTTTTGTTATGTATGGCGCCGATGAACCACTCTCTCTGAGACCAGAGACACAGCTGAGTTTCTTCATGGAGTATGACATGCCCACCTATGCAGGAATGACATGGGTCGATGGAAAACACGTCCCGTGCCGCCACCTCCTCCCCTGGCATCAATTCTCACTGCCATTTAGCGGACTAGAGCTGACTATGCCAAACAATACATTGTACGCAGTAGACGAAACAAGATGCTTTAAATTTGAGGGATTGTCAGCTGCGATCGAGTTTTTGACAACGACATGGGTTCATGCAGATCGCGACACAGCCCCGACCCCAAACCCCGGCTGGAACTTTTAAAGTCGACTGTGTAGAACCATTCTACATCTCGCAATAAAGTAAATAAGTATCAGCCTGTAAACAAGTATAAACAAGTTTTCTGCCGTACTCTTTTGTTAGATAATTTTAAAGTCGACTGTGTAGAACCATTCTACATCTCGCAATAAAGTAAATAAGTATCAGCCTGTAAACAAGTATAAACAAGTTTTCTGCCGTACTCTTTTGTTATATAAAAATTACCAACAAGGCACTTAATAAATCATTGACAAGGTTAACAAATAATCAGCCAAAAGTTTTCATTAAACCCCTTTTCGATCGAAGTCTGTCTCAAAACGTACATCTGGTGTAATGAACTCTAAAATACCCAAAAGCATATCGACGAGCGTACCCACTAGGCTGCTAGAATGGCCATAGTTGTTAAAATTCAAGCTCAAGTTTAACGACAATGCGGGTATTAAGACTTTGAGTATCCGTGTCATTTTACTCGTCTGATTAACCTTCGATTTCATGTAGTCAATGTGGCACCATATAGATAATTGATCATTAAGCTATATAAGAAAATTAGTTTAACAAGGTTGTTAACTAAAAATCAGAGTGTCTAGATCAGAATGTCTCATAGATCTTCTTTTCTCCTTCTCAGAGACTTTCTTCTAATTTATGCCAAAACCTATATCAAAATTCTACCACTGCTCTACCAAGAGATCACGCTGTATATGGTCATTAGTCCTCAACTGACTTATGGACTCTAGACCCCAAATAGATCTAATAAAGAGTATAAATGATCTCTCATACGCCCATTCATGCATACGATTTCAAGCGTTATTCCGACTGCAAACATATGGCATGTACATTGCATAAGCATTCGATCGTGTAGATTCTTATATTACATTTCGTAGTGCTACACAGGATTTAACACTAAACCAAAAAATGAGGTCTTCGATGAAGATTGATATAAAGCCAAAAGTGATTGTAAGTATCAAACTCCTTCACACCATTACACTTTTATTGTGTCTGAGTTATATTGCGGGATGCGCAGATCCACTAGCTAAAGCGGAAGAAGCAGGTATTCCTCGTAACACCAATGCTGACTATGATGAGATTATTAATGACTATGAGGAAGAGTCTCAAGAAGCAGATATGGAGGTCTCAGCAGATATGGAGGTCTCAGCAGATATGGAGGTCTCAGCAGATATGGAGGTCTCAGCAGATATGGAGGTCTCAGCAGATATGGAGATCTCAGCAGATATGGAGGTCTCAGAAGACATGGAGACCACTCCCATGTGTGAGATTCCACCTGGAGGACAATGTGCGGGTGATATCTTTGAAGAATGTCGTGGAAATGTCGTGGTACAAATTAACTGTGCTGAGCAAGAAGAGCGTTGTATAAGTGATGATCAAGGCACACGGTGTGAAGCGGAAGAAGTAGAAGAAGAGATTGATCTTTGTGTTGTCACTTCTTGTGGAGGAAGAGGGTGGTGTGAGCAAGGAAACTGTATCTGTGACCCGGGGTATCAAGGTATAGACTGTAATAGCTGTGCACCAGGATGGCAGATTAATGAATTTAATTCTTGCGAACCCTTTACCCGACTGTATGGTACAGAAGCGAACGATGAGATTTTTGGTGGAGATGCAGGTGAAATCATCCGAGGTCGTGGTGGCAATGATACGCTCAAAGGCTTTGGAGGAGAAGATTATATTAATGGAAATGGTGGTAACGACTACATCAATGGTAATACAGGTAGAGATTCAGTCCATGGTGGTTCAGGTGATGATATAGTTAATGGTGGTCAAGATAATGATGCACTGTTTGGTAATATAGGTGATGATGAACTTAATGGAGGTCAAGGAAATGATAGGCTTGTCGGTGGTGATGGAGATGATGATTTACTAGGGGGTCTTGGAGATGACCGGTATTCACTTGATGGACTTGGACATGATTGGATAAATGATACAGATGGTATAAATGTCGCTCGATGTGCTCCAGGTGTGCGTGTAGATAGACATGACCTAGATGCTGCTACAGGCGAACACGTCCTCACATTCTCATCTGGTGGC
Source organism: uncultured bacterium (assembly GCA_943788935.1). GTDB lineage: Bacteria > Myxococcota_A > Bradymonadia > UBA7976 > VGTA01 > CAKZRU01. The sequence continues at coordinate 73,615 of CALSSE010000014.1, forward strand.
ACTCTAACCTATTATGAAGATGACTTAAGGTCAGTGTCAGGCTGTGGTATCACTTTATAGTTCTATATATTCGTAAAAGGTCAGTAAGCGGAGGTCAGAGGATCTACTTATACTCTCCAAAGATTGAGCGTTGTTGCGCGCATTTTAGTAAATAGTTCACTTATGAAAGTTAAGTGTCTATTTTTTGTATGACAAAAATATCTAGCTGCTACCCTCATGTAGCCCCCCCTAACATACTTTAAATAATTGACTAAATGAGCATAAACTCTTCACACCTGTCCGCTGCGTCAACTCTCGAACAGTTAAAGTGTTGAAAGATTGCACACCCATTACGGATTAAGATTTGGCAAACTGTACTACTAAACTATCCGCTACTTCAAACGACTAGAATCAATGAATAGAGACTGGGGATACGTGAGGCTGCTACCTTGTTTAGACCTTGTTTAAAGATATTTGGCCTACCTTATTTATGTACCTTGTTAGTTCTAAGATACTTTCAAAGTTCTCTTATCCTTATTCGCAAGTACTATTCAGAATCAAGTCATCAAACCTAAGATGAGCTGGAACTGCTCCACTGCCACCGGAAAAGGCCAATATCCCACCCTTGAATCGACTTACGATTTGACTAGAACGTATCTTTTCTTCGCCATCATAAGTGACTACTAAGTCTCCATCAATAATTTGAATTCTAACATCATGCCATGCTCCATCTAATAGGTTAGGAATCGCTGCCCATGGATGATCTGGGTCATTGCTCGGAGGAGGATAATTACATATATCATCGATGGGAATCTCGACATAATTCCCTTCTTCATCAGTAGTATGATGCGGATGCATTAAGTATCCATCATAAGTGATGGCAATATGTGGATCTGGGGTAGGGTCTTGATGGGGATTACGTGCACAAGTGTTATAATAAGTATCAAACTCGACAGTGAATGCCTCTGGTCTGGCAAAGGTACCCATGGTCTCAGCTTGGGTTAATTCATTACGATAAAGGCTATAGCCCATCCGACTACCAGATAAGGTCAAAAATGTTTCAAGGCTAGGTATAGCCGTTGCGGGTAATTTCCAAAAGGTCATCGCTAAACCATCTGAGATCTGTTCATTGAGTGGAACATTTAGATTAAGCTCTGCTTCAACCGCCAATTTAAATGACACATCAAGTGCAACCGCTTGAATGGGCTGACCGACCAAAAATATACCACCGACAGAGCTTGGCGTTTGATCAGTCATTTCCAACCAACCGCCCTCAGCTTGGTAGGCATCACCCATTGTATACCAATTAAGTGGATCTAAAGGTGCTGAGAAATCTGTTTCTATGACGCATGGCACATGAACGATCACCTGTGTTGACCACTCGAAATCCGGGTGGGCAAAGGCTGAAAGAGTCAGTGTATGAGTACCACGGGTGAGTTGATTCAGTTCTGATGTAATACTAAGTGTTACCGGGTCATAGGTAGTGAGTAAAGGACCTTGTAAGGAAGATTCTAAATAAATCCCAATCGTTCTAGGGTCGATATTTTCTATGCCCACTACAGCCTGTAATAGACCAGGACTCTGTCTAGATAGCTGCATTTGATCCAATGGTGCACTAATGGTGATCTCTACTCTTGGATCATCTGGACATGGATCATCTGAACCACCACACTGTTCTACATAAGAGTCGAGACTTACATTCATATCAACAGTCACTTCATAATCTTCTTGAGCTACTTCTTGGTCAATATAGTTGACTCCCATATCAACAGTCATACTTAAATCTATGGTATCCATATCTTGACTAATCATATCTTGATTGGCCATATCCCTAAGGTCTTTCTCTCTTGTCGAGTCTGTATCATCACAAGCGTTTTGGGATAGTAGACAAAACAAGATAATAGCCCTTAACATGATTGGGCTTAAAAGGCGTGGCAATGTAATAAAGTGTCTAGTTAAGTTATAACGCATACTAATTTCCAATCGAGAATATTAAGACTACATATTCTGCTAAGAGCCTACGCCAAGAATGAAGAAGGAACAAGTTTGAACCACTCCTTGGGCATGAGCTTACATGACCTTAGTTTAGTATAAACTTAGTCGCCCCCTCAGGATATATCGCCTCCCCTAGATCAAATAAAACAAACAAGATTAAATAAAACTAATAAAGTTGGTTCAAAATTAAACATAATGACAGCTTAGGACTCGAATACTTATCCATTTAGGCACGCCTCTCCTCTCCTAATCCCAAGCGAGCGAAGGTGTATATCACGTCAACATGTGAACACCTATGCGGTTAAACAGCAGACTCTAGTGACGATGGCGCTCTGATAGACGCGAGTTGACCTCATATAGCAGAGTCGAATGAACAACCACCGAAGAGCGGAACGCCACCCTCTGGGAAGTGAACGCAGATGTTTTCAACCCCATTCGCGATCGCCTCTCTCAAAGTCGCCGAGGCCTTCTGGAGCTGCGCCTTAAATGCGTAATATGCTGACTTGAACGTCTTCAGCCGCCTCACCCGCTGTCACCTCGCCCGCTATCGCCTCCCCAGCTGCGACCTCACCCGCGCTTACTTCGCCTGCAGTAGAATCGCCGGCAGTGACCTCGCCAGCTGTCATCCACCAGCAGTAGGTTTATTGTTGTCATCATCCTTGCAAGCGATGAGAAAAGATAAAAATCTCCAACACAAAGAGCTTTTGAATACCTTGCAAAGGTAAGAATATTGATATGCATTGTGTATATCTTTATTAAAGAATTTGACTAGTGTTTATTATTTAAATTTTGTCGAAAAATATACCAAAAAACATCAAAACTAAACAGATAATCATATGACATCAAACAAGCCGATAAAAGGAATGTAGCGAAGAGTTTCTAATACGCGGTGGTGAGGGTGATGTCGATCGCAGGTGCTCCGTTGACCTTGAGCGAGCTCGGCTGGATCGAAGAGGATCTTGTTAGGGAAAGAGTTTTGGTTCTTTTACTGTCTGTGCTAACCAAGATGCGACTCCCAATCGCTGTGATGCGATGGGTGATCTGCCCATCATTCCTTATAATGATGACGCGGTTTAAAGCGTACTTTAACGCCTCACGGTGCGAGAGATGGTATACCTGCGCCTCTTGAGCAACGCTTTCAATACGCCCGACGTTGCTGATCAACTTCACCGGCAAGACCTGCCCCCATGTGTGACAGACGTATCACATTGTAGGAATGATTCGCCTAAAATGTAAGTTTCGGGTAAGCTGATTGGGTTCAACTGTTAAACATATTCAATCGTGATCCCGCCCTGTGGCCCATCGCCCAATAGATACTCAAACTGTGCTTGATCTTGTGGCCTGACGACGAGCAATACCTCTACGGATACCCGCGAGCATCAATGCCGACATAGGTAAACAAATCATGCTCTTATCATAAATAGGCAGGAGCTGCTTACATGTCGCAACCGAAGCAAGAAAGAGCCTTGATCCAGTACCTCCAGCTAGAACTATTCCCGTCAATTGTCATCTTCCTTCTGTCTCTGAACACCTAATCGCTCTTGCTGGTAAGAACTTGTTTCTGAGATTTATTCAAGCCACTCTTGAGCATCTAAGTACCAACTGATGGTTTTGGTTATGCCTTCGGTGAAGGTCACAGATGGACTCCAGTTGAGCTCCGTCTTAATCTTGGTCATGTCGACGGTCTTGAACGTAAGTAATTTGCTCTGCGTATTGTCGACCGTCTCTCCTCGGCTTGAGTTCATCAAGCAACGTACAAATAAGCTGGACAAGCTCAAGGTTCGAGAGTTCAGCTTCACCACTAATACTCCACACCGTCCCTAGTTGAGCTTCCTCAAGGACTCGAAGTATACCTGCGATATGGTCATCTGCATGTATCCAGTCTCTTAACTGTTACTACCATCTCCATAAATAGGTAACGGCTCACCCTTGAGACATTTCATGATCATGAGCGGTATGAGCTTTTTAGGGAATTGCCAAGGTCCATAGTTATTGCTGCAATGAGTCATGAGTGTTGGTAGCTTGAAGGTCTTATTCCAAGCCCTCACGAAATGGTCTGAAGCGGCCTTGCTCGCAGCATATGGTGAGTTCGGGAGATAAGGAGATCGCTCTGTAAATGGATGGTCATCAAAACCTAAAAAACCACCCTTCGTTCAAGATCCCGCTACCATGCGCCATTTAAAGTTGGTCAACGAGTTCTGACAGAGCTAAATCAATAGACCCTAATCATCAATGCAGATACATTTAGATAAGAACTCATAAGAGATTATGATAATAGATACTAACAAGAATTCAGTAAGTATTTGATAAAACCTTAATAGACCATTCTGGACCATGCCAATGAAGAATATTACTCATCCCATCAACCTGCTGGTTTTACTGCTGACTCTAGTCAGCTGTGAAAACCCGATTGATGTGAAATTAGATATGACTGTAGAACAAGACAGTCGTGTTAATCCCCCCCCAAATGATATGACCATCACAGCTGATCAACAGGCCCCTGATCAAGATGTAGAAGACGGATGTCAATCTCTTGGATCATGTAGTGACTCTGGGGGATGGTGTGAGCCGCTCAACCATCCAGAGTGTTGGGCAGATGGCGCACCAGTATGTTATGAGGTCGATCATCCTCTGTCTCAGCGCTATTGTGCCGACTCGCCCGTTATTGGATCTCATGGATGTGACTGCCCAGAGGGTTATCAAGTATCTGTAGAAGGAGATGCCTGCGTACGAACTGAGACCGTCGAAGCGACCAATAACGGAACGCTAATTCAGGTGTGTGCCGCCGAAGATAATTCCAATTATGGCAAGTTTGGTGCGCTCTATCCTAATACTGACGGCAATGCCTCAAACGATAATGTACAGAGCTCTCTCTGGGACGAACGACTTAATCAAGTAGGAGTTTGGGCTTGTGAGAGCGGGAATGCGGGAGCGACTAGACATGAACCGCTCGGCGAGTGGATCGGATTCTCTCATTGTCTCTTAGTCGAAGAAGCGGGAGATTATCTTTTAGGCATCGCGGGCGACAATCGGGTGAGACTTAAGGTGGATGGTGAGCTGATCTTTGAGAGAGATGACACCTCTACAAGTAATTTCAATTATTGGCACCTCAACCGTATCTCATTGACGAGCGGTGTGCACTTTATTGAATTATCGGGCTTAAATGACAATCAAGTAGCGGCTTTTGGTGCTGAGATCAGCGGACCTTTCCCTGCTGAATCATTACTCACCGAAGAGGCGATGAAAGTTGCAGACTATGAAGGTAAAATCATCTTCTCGACCGAACAGCTGATCGATCAAGGTGTTTTTGACCTTGGCGCTGAGAGCGGCTGGACATGTCCCGAAGAAGGCTTTGCGCTCAATACTTGTGGGGATATGCCCACCTGTACACGCCTTGATACAATCGCTTGTGAAGCATCCGACGAGCCTCCTCCGCCAGATGTAGACTGTGATGAGTTGGGCCGTTGCGCCCCTAATGGTAGCTGGTGTGAGAGCGCTCGACACCCACAGTGTTGGTCGGGAGATGCGCCCATCTGTTGGGATCCGAGTCATCCCATCTCAATTCGACATTGTGGTGAAGACGTAACAGGAGGAGATGACTTCTGCGTCTGCCCAGAGGGCTTCTCAGTTAAGCCCGATGGAGACGGTTGCATTAAAGTGACTCAAGATGAGGCGACTTTTAATGGTCAGAGATATCTCGTGTGCGATGCCGATGGAAGCTCTGCCTATGGCTGGGGTGGTGCGCTGTATCAAAACACCGATGGCGATCCCACAAATAACAATGTTGTGGATGCATATTGGGGGTCTACAAGCGCAGCAGATGATGAGAATGGTAGACTTAATCAGGTTGGTATTTGGGCGTGTGATAGCGAGACATCTCAAGTCGGCGTCAGCCCTGTCGATGAGTGGATCGGCTTCTCACACTGCCTCTCAATAGACAACGCAGGCGATTACCTCATCGGTATCGCAGGTGATAACCGAGTCCGCCTCAAGGTTAACGGACAGCTCATCTTTGAGCTTGATAATGAGCAGACTCGAAACTTCAACTATTGGCATATGCATAAAGTCTCTCTCACGAGTGGTGTCAATTTCATTGAGCTCTCTGGCCTCAATGATGGGCTTATCGCAGCCTTCGGTGCTGAGATCAGCGGTCCTTTCGCTCCTGGGACAATTAACACTGAAGAGGCACAAAAGACCTCAGATTATGCAGATAAAATCATCTTTAGTACGGGCGATCTCCACGGAGAACTCTTTGACCTCGGCGAGGATAGCGGCTGGTCTTGTCCAGATGGCGCATCGCTCAACACCTGTACTGATATGCCAGTCTGCTCTACAACCGAGACCGCTGAGTGTATCAATGTGGTGACCCCAATGGACGACTGTGATCATAACGCAGACACCTGTGGTGATCATACGATTTGCGTTGATACTGACAGTGGTTTCGAGTGTAACTGTGCGCCTGGTTTTGAGGGAGACGGAGTGACGTGTACACCTGTTGCCTGCCCTGACAACGCGAGTGGCGCACCCGATTGCGCTTGTGATTCGGGCTTTGTCGGGATTCTCACCTTTAACTATGAGTCCAATGAGTGGTTAGGTACATGTATTATCGCTGATCCTTGTGATGAGATCACGTGTCCTCAAGGAGCGCTCTGTGACCCATGGACCTACGAGTGCGTCGACTGCGCGACTCGCTTCAGGTGTGTTAATGGTTCATACTGCGAGCCTGCAGATGCTCCATCTTGCTGGGCAGGAGACGCGCCAGTCTGCTACGAACCTTCTCATCCTCTCTCTCGTCAATATTGTCGTGAAGACGATGTTCCCGCTTCATGTGAATGTCCGGATGGTTATGAAGCCTCACCCAATCAGGACAGCTGTATCAGAATTAACAGCGTACCCGCGACTTTCCATGGCACTCAATATGAAGCCTGTGATGCGTATGGTAATCGAGCGTATGGCTGGGCCGGCGCGTTGTACGAAGACACAGATGGTGATGACACCAATAACGCGGTCCGAGATCCTTATTGGGGCCAATCGGGTAGCTCTGCTTTAGGTCGACTCAACCAGATTGGCATTTGGTCATGCGCTCCGGACAATCCAAATACAGTAGGCTCTGATCCTCTCGGTGAGTGGATCGGTTTCTCACATTGCCTCTCTATTGATCGAGCAGGAGACTACCTTATAGGTATCGCAGGTGATAATCGTGTACGCTTCAAAGTGAACGGACAAATGGTCTTTGAGCGTAACGATACAAGTACACAGAACTTTAACTACTGGCATCTGCGTAAGGTCTCATTGCAGAGCGGTGTTAATGTCATTGAGTTATCTGGATATAATGATCACGCAGTAGCGGCTTTTGGTGCCGAAATTAGCGGACCTTTCGCGCCAGGATCTATCGATACAGAGGCGGCTCAGAAAAGCGCGAACTATCAAGATCATATCATCTTCTCTACAGGACAGATGGAGGGGCAACTCTTCGATATTGGTGAGCAGAGCGGCTGGTCTTGTCCAGACGTAGATCAAGCTTTAAACACCTGTGCTCCAGAGCCAGAATGTTCTGAGATTGAGCGTGTAGACTGTCTCAATGAGCCCGCAGATTGCTCAGAGGCTTATGAGTGTGTGAATGGATCATATTGTGAGACTGGCAGTAATCCTCTCTGTTGGGAAGGTGACGCGCCTGTATGCTTCACGTTTGATCACCCGCTATCTCAAGAGCACTGTCCACCTCCGGTAGATTGCTCTAATGCGTACGAATGTGTGAACGGTGCCTACTGTGAGACCGGTGACGAGCCTGCGTGTTGGGCGGGTGATGCACCGATCTGCTATCCGGTTGACGCCTCGATCTCACTTCGGAACTGCGCGCTTGACCCTTGTGATGGCGTGATCTGTGGCTCTGAGAACTTCTGTGATTCTGAGACTAGTAATTGCGTCGACTGCTCTGACGCCTATGAGTGTGTAAATGGCGCGTACTGTGAAATCGGTAACGATCCGCTCTGTTGGGCCGGTGATGGACCCGCGTGTTACACCTCAGAGCACCCGCTCTCAATCCAGTACTGTGAGCAGCCGATCGCGTGTATCTGTCCCGAGGGCTTCAGTCCGACCCCGAACCAAGATATCTGTGTCCAGAGCACCACTGTCGCCGCGACGAATAACGCGACAACCTATCAGGTATGCCCTGCGGTGAACAGCAGCGCATACGGCTGGGGCGGCGCGCTCTTCGCTGACACCGATGGTGATCCAAATAACAACCGACTCACCACGAACTACTTTAAGCAGCGCCTCAACGATGTGGGGATATGGGCATGTGACGCGAGCCAAGGCACTAGCGGTACGCTACCTGTGGGTGAGTGGATCGGCTTCTCGCATTGCGTCGATATCGAGGTGGGCGGTGACTACCTCATCGGCATCGCCGGTGATAACCGCGTACGCTTCAAGGTTAACGGACAAATGGTGTTTGAGCGTAATAACTCCAACACCTCGAACTTCAACTACTGGCACATCATCAAGGTTACGCTCAATAGCGGCGTCAACGTCATTGAGCTCAGCGGCCGTAATGATGGTCTGATCGCGGCCTTCGGCGCAGAGATCAGCGGACCGTTCCCCTCGGGGAGCCTCACGACAGAGGGTCAGCAGATGGCCGCGGATTACGCGGGCAACATCATCTTCTCGACCAGTCAGATGGAGGGTGATCTCTTCGATATCGGTGAGAACAGCGGCTGGAGCTGTCCTGAAGAGGACTTTGTTCTTAACAGCTGTTTACCTGAGCCTCAGTGTACCCGTCTAGTCTATGAGACTTGTGATGAGCTGCCTCCTGTAGATGAGTGTGCCGATAACCTTAATGACTGTGATGCTAACGCCACCTGTAATGACCTCCCGCAGGGTTACAGCTGTGTCTGTAACTTCGGTTATCTCGGTAACGGTACTCAGTGTGACCTCGCGCCATGTCCTGATAACGCGAGCGGCGGCCCACGCTGTACATGCGATGAGGGCTATGAGGGTCAGCTTAGCTTTGATCCAGACTTGGGCTGGAGCGGTGTATGTGAAGAGATTGATCTCTGCGAGGGTGTGGTCTGCAATGTCGGTGACATCTGTGATCCAGAGACCGGTAACTGCGTAAATTGTGACCGTTCCTTCGAGTGTGTTAACGGCGCGTACTGCGAGATCGGTGAAGAGTCTTTATGCTGGCAGGGAGATAATCCACAGTGCTTTACACCTGATCATCCGCTCTCGCGAGAGAATTGTCCACCTCCGGTAGACTGCTCTAATGCGTACGAATGTGTGAACGGTGCCTACTGTGAGACCGGTGACGAGCCTGCGTGTTGGGCGGGTGATGCACCGATCTGCTATCCAGTAGACGCGCCGATCTCATTACGCAACTGCGCGCTTGATCCTTGTGATGGTGTGATCTGTGGCTCTGGAAATCTCTGTGACTCTGAGACCAGTAATTGCGTCGACTGCTCTGACGCCTATGAGTGCGTAAATGGCGCCTACTGTGAAATCGGTAACGATCCGCTCTGTTGGGCCGGTGATGGACCCGCGTGTTACACCTCAGAGCACCCGCTCTCAATCCAGTACTGTGAGCAGCCGATCGCGTGTATCTGTCCCGAGGGCTTCAGCCCGACCCCGAACCAAGATATCTGTGTCCAGAGCACCACTGTCGCCGCGACGAACAACGCGACAACCTATCAGGTATGCCCTGCGGTGAACAGCAGCGCATACGGCTGGGGCGGCGCGCTCTTCGCTGACACCGATGGTGATCCAAATAACAACCGACTCACCACGAACTACTTCAAGCAGCGCCTCAACGATGTGGGGATCTGGGCATGTGACGTGAGCCAAGGCACTAGCGGTACGCTACCTGTGGGTGAGTGGATCGGCTTCTCGCATTGCGTCGATATCGAGGTGGGCGGTGACTACCTCATCGGCATCGCCGGTGATAACCGCGTACGCTTCAAGGTTAACGGACAAATGGTGTTTGAGCGTAATAACTCCAACACCTCGAACTTCAACTACTGGCACATCATCAAGGTTACGCTCAATAGCGGCGTCAACGTCATTGAGCTCAGCGGCCGTAATGATGGTCTGATCGCGGCTTTCGGCGCAGAGATCAGCGGACCGTTCCCCTCGGGGAGCCTCACGACAGAGGGTCAGCAGATGGCCGCGGATTACGCGGGCAACATCATCTTCTCGACCAGTCAGATGGAGGGTGATCTCTTCGATATCGGTGAGAACAGCGGCTGGAGCTGTCCTGAAGAGGACTTTGTTCTTAACAGCTGTTTACCTGAGCCTCAGTGTACCCGTCTAGTCTATGAGACTTGTGATGAGCTGCCTCCTGTAGATGAGTGTGCCGATAACCTTAATGACTGTGATGCTAACGCCACCTGTAATGACCTCCCGCAGGGTTACAGCTGTGTCTGTAACTTCGGTTATCTCGGTAACGGTACTCAGTGTGACCTCGCGCCATGTCCTGATAACGCGAGCGGCGGCCCACGCTGTACATGCGATGAGGGCTATGAGGGTCAGCTTAGCTTTGATCCAGACTTGGGCTGGAGCGGTGTATGTGAAGAGATTGATCTCTGCGAGGGTGTGGTCTGCAATGTCGGTGACATCTGTGATCCAGAGACCGGTAACTGCGTAAATTGTGACCGTTCCTTCGAGTGTGTTAACGGCGCGTACTGCGAGATCGGTGAAGAGTCTTTATGCTGGCAGGGAGATAATCCACAGTGCTTTACACCTGATCATCCGCTCTCGCGAGAGAATTGTCCACCTCCGGTAGACTGCTCTAATGCGTACGAATGTGTGAACGGTGCCTACTGTGAGACCGGTGACGAGCCTGCGTGTTGGGCGGGTGATGCACCGATCTGCTATCCAGTAGACGCGCCGATCTCATTACGCAACTGCGCGCTTGATCCTTGTGATGGTGTGATCTGTGGCTCTGGAAATCTCTGTGACTCTGAGACTAGTAATTGCGTCGACTGCTCTGACGCCTATGAGTGTGTAAATGGCGCGTACTGTGAAATCGGTAACGATCCGCTCTGTTGGGCCGGTGATGGACCCGCGTGTTACACCTCAGAGCACCCTCTCTCAATCCAGTACTGTGAGCAGCCGATCGCGTGTATCTGTCCCGAGGGCTTCAGTCCGACCCCGAACCAAGATATCTGTGTCCAGAGCACCACTGTCGCCGCGACGAATAACGCGACAACCTATCAGGTATGCCCTGCGGTGAACAGCAGCGCATACGGCTGGGGCGGCGCGCTCTTCGCTGACACCGATGGTGATCCAAATAACAACCGACTCACCACGAACTACTTTAAGCAGCGCCTCAACGATGTGGGGATATGGGCATGTGACGCGAGCCAAGGCACTAGCGGTACGCTACCTGTGGGTGAGTGGATCGGCTTCTCGCATTGCGTCGATATCGAGGTGGGCGGTGACTACCTCATCGGCATCGCCGGTGATAACCGCGTACGCTTCAAGGTTAACGGACAAATGGTGTTTGAGCGTAATAACTCCAACACCTCGAACTTCAACTACTGGCACATCATCAAGGTTACGCTCAATAGCGGCGTCAACGTCATTGAGCTCAGCGGCCGTAATGATGGTCTGATCGCGGCCTTCGGCGCAGAGATCAGCGGACCGTTCCCCTCGGGGAGCCTCACGACAGAGGGTCAGCAGATGGCCGCGGATTACGCGGGCAACATCATCTTCTCGACCAGTCAGATGGAGGGTGATCTCTTCGATATCGGTGAGAACAGCGGCTGGAGCTGTCCTGAAGAGGACTTTGTTCTTAACAGCTGTTTACCTGAGCCTCAGTGTACCCGTCTAGTCTATGAGACTTGTGATGAGCTGCCTCCTGTAGATGAGTGTGCCGATAACCTTAATGACTGTGATGCTAACGCCACCTGTAATGACCTCCCGCAGGGTTACAGCTGTGTCTGTAACTTCGGTTATCTCGGTAACGGTACTCAGTGTGACCTCGCGCCATGTCCTGATAACGCGAGCGGCGGCCCACGCTGTACATGCGATGAAGGCTACCAAGGTCAACTCAGCTTTGATCCAGATCTAGGCTGGAGTGGTGTATGTGAAGAGATCGATCTCTGCGCTGGTGTGATCTGTGAGGTCGGCAACGCCTGTGATCCAGAGACCGGTAACTGCGTGAGTTGTGATCGCTCATTTGAGTGCGTCAACGGCGCGTACTGCGAGATTGGTGATCAGTCGGCGTGTTGGCAGGGTGATTCACCGCAATGCTATGAAGTTAACCATCCTCTCTCTCAATCTAATTGTCCGCAAATTCCGACATGTGATTGCCCACGAGGTTTCTCACCTACGCCAAGTAATGACGCCTGTGTCAAAACTACAAACGTACCCGCCGAGAATAACGCGGTGACTTATCCGGTGTGTGACGCCGACGGAAACACCGCTTATGGTTGGGCGGGAGCCTTGTATGAGGACACCGATGGCAATCCAGATAATAACCGAGTGAGGGACCCTTATTGGGGTGTTGGAAACAGCACTACCGAAGGTCGTCTCAACACTGTTGGTATTTGGGCGTGTGACGAACGTACAGGCAGCGTAGGTTCACTTCCAGTAGGGGAGTGGATCGGCTTCTCGTATTGTCTTGATATCCAGGTGGGTGGAGACTACCTCATCGGTATCGCGGGTGATAATCGCGTACGATTCAAGGTCGATGGTGAAATCGACTTTGAGCTTAATAATGGGCAAGGGAGCAGCTTCAACTACTGGCATATTCGTAAGACCTCCCTCACGAGCGGGATCCACGTCATCGAATTATTGGGTAAGAATGATGGAAGCGTCGCCGCTTTTGGAGCCGAGATCAGTGGGCCATTCCCTCAAGGATCTCTGGATACTGAGCTTGATCAGCAACAAGCGGACTACCGCAACAACATTATTTTTACGACTCAAGATATGGTGGGGCAGACCTTTGACATCGGTGAGAACAGCGGTTGGACTTGCCCCGAAGAGACTCAGACGCTCAACACATGTGGAAGCGCTCCAACATGTACAGATATCGAGTACATTGAGTGCTTAAGGCCTTAAAGCTAAAGTTGTTGATGACTGACTGTCGATGATTTGTAGATCTGTCAGCTATGAATGAAAAGATCATCGACAGTCATCAACGCTTGAACACGCTCAGTTTTTAGACTCAGTGTTTAACGAGGCAAGATCTCGCCAACACTATGATATTAAAGCGATATGATTAAATGATGACGTAGTCGTCGAGTAGGCAGGGGGAACTTCCCCCCCCACCTCTCACAGAACCGTACGTGAAACTCTCGCTTCATACGGCTCTTATGATTCAAGCTAAGGTTTAACATCTAAGCTCCACATATAGAACAGATTAGGGTCCCTTTCGGAGATCCTTCTGAGCCATTGGCGAGCTTGGAACAAACTTCGTTTAAAGCGTTTATATCGTTTTCTAGCCCAGCGGGTAAGTAAGCGATTTACATCGTCAAGAAGAAGCCTCAATGGCTCCTTATAGCCTTTACCGAAGTAATTCACCCACCCACGAATACAGGGATTGATTAACCTTGCGATGTCGTTGATAGACCATCGAAGTTTTAAAGTAGTCAGAGACCAAGACCTCATGGCTTCGTGGGCTCTTCTTTTTGCTTTCTTACTCATTCCGGGTAGGAAACCAACAAAGAGCCGCCCGTTGCGATTCATCGCTCCACGAGGTTGGAAGGTAAAACCTAGGAAATCAAAGCATTTGGGAGCCCTGGAGTTGACCCGTTTTCGTGGACACCCACGGAAATAAAGGTGATGATCGCTTTATGGCTAGAAAACAATACACAGAAGAATACAAGAGGCACCTCCTCGACCTCGTTCGAGAAGGACGAACTCCAGAGCAGCTCGCTCAAGAGTATGAGCCCTCTGCGCGAACAATTCGCAATTGGCTGAGAGCTGATGAGGCGAAATTATTGGCTCGTGAGACTGATAAAGATCAAGAGCTTAAGAGGCTGAAGATTGAGAATGAGCGGCTTCGGGAAGAGCGTGATATCCTAAAAAAAGCCGCGGCCTGGTTCGCGATGGAGACCGTGTCAAAACCCAAGAAGGGTACGCGTTCATGAAAGCGCACCAGGCTGAACACTCAATTTCGATGATGGCTCGAGTCCTCAAGCTCTCAAGATCAGGATACTACGCGTGGAACGATCGCCCCGAGAGCAAAAGAGCTCATGAAAATAGATCCTTAACTCAACGTATTCGAGAGATCCATATCGAGACTCGCGGGATTTATGGCGCACCACGTATTCACGCCAAGCTCAAAGCCGAGGGCTCTAAAGTGAGTAAAAAGCGCGTAGCGAGGCTTATGAGGGTAGCGAAGCTGATCGGTGTAACTCGCCGTAAGAAGTGGAAGACCACGAGACGCGATGAAGATCAACGGCCCGCTCCTGACCTCGTTGATCGACAGTTCAAAGCGAGTGGACCTAATCAGCTTTGGGTCGCCGATATTACACATGTACCAACTCGAGCTAAGCCGATCTATCTCGCTACAATTCTTGACGTTTGGAGTAGAAAGGTTGTGGGATGGTCTATGTCTACAACAATGCCGGCGACGCTAGTGATTAAGGC
>CALSSE010000015.1 GCA_943788935.1 uncultured bacterium
AGCTAAGACTTTAAAGGTGTTGTCATTCTCGAAAGTATCTTGGCCAAAGATGAAGAATCCTGCGCCTAAGCCAGCTAAACCGCCCCCTACCGCTCCGATATCCATCATGATCACTCTTGAGCGATCAATATCAAAACTCTCACGCATGAGGTAGGTTGTGAGACTTAAGCTATTGGCGGCGATTAAGGTTGTGATAGCCCCAGATCTCAGTCTTATGGAACCCTCAAAATCTTTATCAGCCGTTAAAATACTATGTAACATAAGGCCTGTCACTCCCCCTATAAAATAAGAAGATGTGAGCGATGAAGATTGCCCCGGAGTTAGCTTGAGTTTAGGTTCAAGATAAGTCCCTAAAACAGTTGAGGCGAGCGTTGTCCCCGAGACTAATAATTGCGTTCCTCTATTTGTTGGCGAGTACGAAGCGATTGCAGCTAACAGCCCACCATTGATGAACCCTGAGCGCTGGAAAAAATTATATGTTGAGGCTTGTGCTACATGAACGGGCTTACCACGATTAAGCAAAAAAGGTAGCGTTATGCCTAGAGCAGGGCCCAAGAGAAGACCTGAATTTTGCCTAATCTCATCATTAAACAAGGAATGGGTAATTATAGGTCCGATTAGGAGCCCCGTAAAGGTTGATTGAATCACCAGCTCAGGGAGCCCTGATCTATCAACAAATATATCGGTAGGGACCTCTCTGGGCTCTAAGGGTTTGGCATGACCCACCACACTCAATGACATTAATAATAGGTAAATGATAATTCTCAACTCTAAGACCTCCATAAGTTAACTGAACTTATCTCAAAAGACAGGTGTGTGTTAACGTACATGCTCAACATCGTAACTTCAAGGGGGATTGATCAATGGCAGGTCGATTTGAAGGCTTAACAGACATACAATGGAAGGTTCTTGAACCCCTCTTGGCAGATAATCGCCGAGTCTTTGGTCGTCCCAGAGTATCGAAGCGGCTCGTTCTCAACTCGATTTTTTACATACTCATCACCGGCTCTCGGTGGTGTGACTTACCTCAAGGTTCTCAATGGGCGAGTCGTGCTACAGCGCATCGTTGGCTTGGGGTTTGGAGTGAAAATGGTACGTTGCAACGAGCGATTAACGGCATGCTCGCGATAGGAGAGCTTAACCAGATGATCGATTGGAGCGCTGCTAGCATAGATGGCAGCTTTTCCCCCCGGTAAAGGCGGCGGAGAGGGCGTTGAATACGGGTACAAAGGCAAGGGAGTTACGATCCACTCAGTTGTAGATGCTCAGGGTATGCCGTTAGCGGTCTCAGTGACGGCTGCCAATGAGAGCGAACGTGATCAAACGATCAAGATGTTGGATGGT
The DNA here is from genome assembly GCA_943788935.1 of uncultured bacterium. Taxonomy (GTDB): domain Bacteria; phylum Myxococcota_A; class Bradymonadia; order UBA7976; family VGTA01; genus CAKZRU01. The sequence continues at coordinate 1,345 of CALSSE010000015.1, forward strand.
ATTGAGATCCAAACAGGTCGCCGTGGACGTCCAAAGACTCGTCCAAAACAACTCGCAGCAGACAAGGGATATGACAGTAAGCAGCTCCGTCGGAAGCTCAGGTCGAGAGGTGTTCGTCCCGAGATACCTCATCGCGTCTGGCCTAACCGTCGTAAAACGCGTGGTCGTAAACTCAAGCGATCAGTCGCTCGCTTCGTTGTTGAGCGTACATTTGCTTGGTACCAGCGTAAATTTAGACGTTTAAGTGTACGTTGGGAGCGAAAGCCAAACTACTTTGAAGCCTTCCTATCTCTAGCGTTTCTCTATATTTGGCTAGAGAAGGTTGTAGGTTGAGTTTTGAGATAGGTTCATTAATAATAGGTAAATGATAATTCTCAACTCTAAGACCTCCATAAGTTAACTATGATTACGCTCTTTAATCTTAAAAATACTATAACTTCATAAAGTATACATATCTAACGTTATCACTAGTATAATTTAAATAATAACCAAAAGATGATGCAAAAGGGTAAAGTTGTTAAGACAAATATCTTATGCCCTTATCATGAAAAAAAATTATACTATTTCATTCCCCAGCTTGATCTATGCTGAATACCTTATCGCTCATCAGCCAAGCGCTGCTCTCTACCTGCTTCCAACGCGAAGATGGAAGATGCTCATAAGAGCGATTAGCGCTCTTTTGCTGCATTACCAGCATCGACCGATGAGCTTAAGGTTTTGCGATCTTTTCATAATAGAATCATCGATGGCCGCTTGCTCTCTTTTGATGGCAAACGTTTCACTCAAGAGGGTGCTGCCTATTTAGGACAGAGACTCAAGCCATTATTATTGAATGACAGGCTCACAAATGAGCGCTGAAACTACTTAGTTTTGGCTGTTTGACCCTCCACCTTGTGGTGGGCGTGGTCTTCGAGGTCTGCGACGTCGAGGACGCGAGTGCGCCTCTTCACTTTGGGGAGCGCTAGAGCGATCTCGGGGCTCTTGGGTTCTCTGATCTCCGCTATTCGACGACGAGGTGTTTCGCGATCCTGATCGCTGACGATCATGTGGACCTCTACGGCTTTGATTGTTTTTTTGTCCTCCCTGAGCAGCCTGTTGACGTCGACCGCGTCTCGTGCGGTCTCTCTGTGGAGGAATCGCCTCAGCGAAGTGCCACGGATGATCGTCATCGACCTCGATATCTTGATCGATTAAGCGCTCAATACTCCTTAAGTATGGACCTTCACTGTCATCACAAAAGGCGACGGCTAGCCCACTCTCTCCCGCTCGGCCGGTGCGCCCGATTCGATGAACATAGCTCTCCGGCTCATTAGGAAGATCATAGTTAAAGACATGACTGACGCCGGGAACATCGATCCCACGAGCGGCGATATCAGTGGCGATCAGGGTAGGTAAACTCCCCTCCCTAAACCCATTTAGCGCCTTCGTTCGAGCATTTTGTGACTTATTACCATGAATCGCGGCGGCTTGATGACCTGCCTTCTCAAGTAATTGCACGAGCCGATTAGCGCCATGTTTTGTACGCGTAAAGACGATGCTCTGCTCGACCTCCGGTGAAGAGAGTAAATGAGCGAGGAGTCTCCGCTTATCTTTCTTCTCTACGAACATGACTTTTTGTTCGACTCGCTCGGCAGTCGTAGACTCAGGGACCACTTCAACATGAGCGGGATTATCGAGAAAGCTAGAGGCGAGCTTTATAATATTTGGTGGCATTGTGGCCGAGAAGAGTAAGTTTTGTCGCCGCTCAGGGAGCACCTTAAGCACTTTACGAATGTCATGAATAAAGCCCATATCGAGCATTCGGTCTGCTTCATCTAAGACAAAGAACTCTACTTTAGTCAGATCGATATACCCTTGATTCTGTAAGTCAAGGAGTCGACCCGGTGTCGCGCAGAGGACATCAACACCTCTACTGAGCTTCTCGATTTGAGGAGTAGCGCTGACTCCGCCAAAGATGACGAGATGTTTAAGGTCTAAGTGACGACTGTAGGACTCAAAGTTATCCCCAATCTGAGCGATGAGTTCACGAGTTGGAGAGAGAACCAGCGCCCTGATGATTCGTTTCCCCGGTCGCCCAGAGCCTCGACGAGGTCGTCTACTCCTCGACCGGTCTTCCTCAGCCGAGCTTGAGGGAGGAGGAGCCGAGGATGAGCTCTGTGACTCACTCAAGGTCAGACGCTGTAATACAGGGAGCGCAAAGGCCGCTGTCTTTCCTGTCCCAGTCTGGGCACAACCCAAGACATCACGTCCCTCGATCAAGAGAGGGATCGCTTGGGCTTGAATGGGGGTTGGCGTCTCATATCCTTCCTCACGAACAGCCTTCAGGATAGGCTCTATGAGGTCAAGTTGATCAAATTTAGGGTTCATCAATCGCTCCGATAGATGTTAAATGTGCCGAGTGAAAAGTCACCCAATATGGTTGGCTTCGACACTTCGCCCCTACCATATGATCGGAAGTGATGGGCTATATCATGATTAGTGAGAGACCTCAAGCTCGCTAGGTTTAAGCCTCTCCGCTCCATACCTAGGATGATCACTGTAAGTAGATAGTGAAACCCATTTAGGAGGCCTATACTGAGGTGTGGTCCGAGAGATCATATTGTATAGGGGGTCAACGTGAGGTAGATTCATTTGGGGGCTAAAGATAGCTCACCCCCTCTACGTAATGCATGAAGAGCTGATGATACAGAGCGTAAATAGAGGTTCCAATGAGTGAGATCCCAATGAATGAGGTCCCAATGAGTGAGATCCCAATGAGTGAGATCCCAATGAGTGAGATCCCAATGAGTGAACTCCCAATGAGTCACACACCATTATGGTGTCTTGATCAGCCCTCTGATCAATCCTCTGAGGGTATGGTTCTCTTCTTTGTTCGATCTCTTCGCATTCGCTCTCTTTGCATTATTTCTCTCTGTGTTCTCTCCCTGTGCTCAGCGCTATCATGCGAAGACGCGCGGCGAGTCACCCTCTCTCAGAGAGTTACAGAGTCGGGATATGGTTTGCCTGATCTCACTGATGATGACTCTGGTGAGGGAGCCAGTGGTGGAGCCAGCGAATCTGGGGGGGACAGTGACCTCTCAGGCTCAGATCCTAACCGCGAGACGTTGAGCTGTGAGCCTCCTTGGGATAGACTCCTGCCTCGCCGACTACGTCCTTTAAGTCGTGAAGAACTTCATGAGACTTGGGCAGCGTTATTGAGCGCAGGAGCGACAGACACACTAGGCGATGAAGAGACCTCTACTGCAGAAGAGTCGATGAGCTGTGACCTCTACTCTTTCGAGATCAGTGAGCGCCAGATCTATACAGAGATCGAGCCAGAGAGAGAGGTTCGCTCTGTGCATATCGCTAGTGAACTCAATGGGTGGGCGGGGACGGTCTCGGCGGGTGGGTGGCCTCTGACCATGGTTCTCGAGTCTGACCAAGATGAACGACGCTGGGAGCTGAGCAGACGACTCCCCATCGGCCAGCACTTATATAAGATCGTGATTAATGAGTCTCAATGGCTCTATGACCCCTCTAATCCTCAACGGCAAATGGATGGGTATGGAGGCTTCAATAGCGTGGTGAGCATCCGTTGTAATGAAGGTGAGCAGACGAATCCTGCCGCTGACCTCAACCCCCTTACCCGCTCTGAAGCGCGAGCCCTCATCGCTGAGCCGATTAGCGCTCTCCCCAATCATCCTCGACCTCGCCACTTCCCTTTTCAAGCGCATAGCGCCTCGATGAGGCTCACCGAAAACCATATTAGCGGGCTCCTTGAGCTCTCTAAAGTGATGGTTGATCATCTCCCCGCGGCACTCCCCCACTTAGCTCCCTGCCTGAGAGAGCGATCCTTCTCTCGAGGCGTGGAGGAGGCGCTCAGTCAAGTATCAGAGAGCTGTTTAAGGGAAGTAATCAACGCGATAGGTGAGCGGCTATGGCGCAAACCTCTCAGCGAGATGAGCAAAGCTCGTTGGCTCTCTATCGCTATCGAGAGCTCTCCTTCAGTCGCCTTGAGAGGGATGATGCTCTCTCCTCAATCGCTCCATGTGAGCGAGTTAGGAGAGGAGGTTGAGATTGATGAGACGTTGAGCGCCCAATTAAGAGTACCTATGGAGCTCGAACACCCAAAACTCTTCGCGCTCGATCATTATGAGCGAGCGAATGTCTTAGCCTTCTCTTTATGGGGAGCGCCACCTGATGATCAGCTCCTTCGATTCGCGGCGAGTGGAGAGCTAGCCCGACCCGAAGTGATGAGGAGTGAGGCTGAGCGTTTATTAGATGATAAACGCGCATGGACACATTGGGGTCGCTTCGCTGTTCAGTGGTTACACCTCGAAGATGTAGGGCATCAGCCCAAGAGAGCAGATCTCTTTCCTACGCTCAATGAGTCGGTGAGGCATGATCTTGTCGAAGAAGCTAGATTGAGCGTAGCGGACGCCCTACTCACAGAGCGAGAGGGATCTATGTCAGCTCTCGGTCCGCTCTCTATTCTCTTTGGTAGAGATCGAAGAGATCATCATGAACCGCGGTGGTTGAGCGATGACCTCATCGATTATTATCAGCTCCGTGTGAGCACAGAAGAACTTGAGATGAGCGCAGCGGGAGTGATCTCGACGCTCTCCCGCTATCAAGTTCCCACAGAGGCCCAAGGAACACATCGAGCACGAGGAGGTATATTGGGCTTAGGAGCGACGCTCTTGAGTCGTGCTCACTCCGATCAGACCTCTCCTATTCTGCGAGGACTCTTTGTTCGTGAACGGTTACTATGTCAAACCTTTGGGCCTCCCCCTCCAAACGCAGGAGGGGTCCCTGAGGTGGATTCGAGCGCCACCACTAGAGAGCGCTTTCGACAGCACAGCGATGACCCTGGATGTCGGGGGTGCCACACCTTAATTGACGATGTCGGTTTTGGCTTTGAGGGCTTTGATGCCGTCGGGCTCACTCGTGAGTCTGAGGGAGGGCTACCGATCGATCGCTCAGGGAGCTTAAAGGGGGTTGAGCGTCTCGGCAACGCAAGCGTTTCTCCTTTTAATGGGCTCGGTGAGCTTGGAGAGCTCTTGAGTCAGTCACCCAATGTGGCTGACTGTCTCATCACTCAGCTCCGTCGATACACTCGAGGCGCGATGGGGGTCCACCGAGGGCTAGAGTCAACGTCAGCGCTTACCGACGAGGAGCGTTGCCATCTAACCAAGCTGAGAGACCGCTTTCACGAAGGAGAACTCTCACTGCGATCCTTGCTGATCGAGCTAGCGATAGAGCCCTCTTATTACTATCGTCGCGCTTTTGAGGAGCTCACAGATGAAGAGCATCAAGGAGGATAATATGAGGTTTAATAGACGGACAGCTCTCAAGGCGAGCAGCATTGGCCTCGCTTCATTAATGTCTCAGCTCAGCGTCAGTTCTCCTCGATCATGGGGTCAAGGAGGATCAGCGCCGTCCCGCTTGGTGGTGTTTTATTTTCCTGATGGTGTTCCTGGGCGCAGTGACCGTGGAGAGCCGAGCCTTTGGGATTGTTTGGGCAATGGCAGAGACTTTATGCTCTCGGAATGCTTACGTCCGCTCCAAAGGCATCGTCAACGATGCCTCTTCCTCAATGGCCTCTCTATGGGCTCAACAGACAGCGGGAGTCACCCTGGAGGAGCAAAGAAACTGTTGACCGGTGTTGATGGTGGCTTTGGCCGCTCTGTTGATCAACATCTCGCCAACGTATTCGGCGTCGAGAGTCCCTTCAGACATCTCTATCTTAGCGCGATGACTACGGTTAATAATCCGCCGAGTGACTGCTTTATCTCCTACAGTGAGGCAGGGCAGACTGCGACCTCGGAGGATGATCCTCGGAGAGCTTTCCAACGTCTATTTGGGGGGTCATTAAGTGGACAAGGCGCTACCATGCCCCCGAGCCAAAGCGCTCACCGAGATGAACTCAGCGTCTTAAATGGAGCGATGAGTGAGCTCAATGACCTGCGAGGTAGAGCCCCCCGCGCTGCTCAACGGCGACTTGATCAACAGTTAGCATCACTTCGTACTGTTGAGCGACGCTTAAGCGCTCTCTCCGATCGGGATATGGGCTCCGGTCCTTCCTTGGGGTCCTGCCAGGCTCCTTCACTCTCTACTCCACTAAATGGATGGCCTACCACCTTGAGTGATCCGGCGCTATTCCCGAGTATATTGAGCGCTCAAGCGGAGCTGATGGCGCTCTCTCTTGCCTGTGGATTAACGAGGGTGGGGGTATTACAATCCTCTCGTCATACCTCAGAGCTCATCATGAGCCGTTTCCCCTCTGCCCCTTTCTCCGATCCGCAATTTGACATGCGGAGCCATCAAGCCTCGCACTATGGACCCTCACATGACAGGGAGAAGAGGGAGTTTATTGATTTTCTCGCCCAACGGATTTGGTTCGTCGAGCAATTTAGCGCTTTCCTAGACCTCCTAGAGAGCTACCCAGAGGGAGAGGGGACGCTGCTCGACTCCACCCTCGTATTGCTCTGTACTGAGGTGAGTGATGGCAATACACATGGCCATGATGAGATGCCCTTTGTACTCGCTGGGGGGCAGCATCTTGGGCTCAACGGAGGGCGTGCGCTCAACCTCAACGGTCGCCGGCATGGAGACCTCTTAGCGACCCTCTGTCACCTGATGGGTGACCCTATTGACCGTTATGGTCAGCAGGGCGCTGGACCCATCTATGAGGCATGGTCATAAGTCGTCATAAGTCGTCATAAGTTAATCTCGAGTTGATGAGATTAATATTTGATCTCCAATAGAGAGCTCACTTTAGCCTAAATAGGAGAGATGCTCTTGATAAGTTAAGGTGAGCTTAGCGATGAAATGGATCGCGCCATCAACGCCACCTTGAGCGAAGGCGAGGATTACTCCGGTCATTATAATGTTCGCAGAGGGGAGGAAGAGCCAAGCGAACAGAAAGCCCGTCTGCTGTATATCAGTCTGCTCTCTGTGCGTCTCTCGCCAAGTAGAGAGGAGATGATAACAGTACGACGCTCCGAGCGAGGCCGAGACCCACCACATTCCGGTAAATTGCCCCGCTTGACTCATCAACATAAAAGGGACGCAGAGGGTTGGGAACCAATAAGGCGCTAGGGAGATCAGCCAATTACCGCCACCAACGATCTCTACCATCCCTCCTGAGCTCCATGTCACCTTGAGCTTGGTCACTCGATGTAAGGTCATCCAAGCGAAGAGGGCGTGAGTCAATTCGTGCTCGAAGGTCGAGAACGAAGACCCCATGAATCGCTTGCTAAACAGAGTATAATCTAAGACGAGGTAGAGCCCCGCTCCTAGTAGGCAGTATACCATGGAGTCAAGGTCGCCTAAAACCTGAACTCCGATCTTCAAGAGAGACATCACGCTCGCGGGTAACAGAGTGATCATTAAGAGAGCGATAGGCCATTTAGAGATTCGCAAGGCAAAGTTTGGATAGCGAGCGAGAGACATAGACCTCCTCTTTCAAGTCAGAGCGCCGAGATCATGGTTTGAGATGGTGACAGTCCCGAGCTTCAGTCTCAGCTTAGGCTCTTCGATGACCACTGATCAAGAGGGTTTAAAAAAAGCCCTCAAACCTAATTGTCAAACCGCATGGTTTACTTCAGTGTTTGATAGACTTCATCGATAAGGGTGAGCGCCTCTAGAGCGCCCATCGCCAGCGAGACTCCACGATCGGAGCTCACTTCGTCGAGCTGTGATTCCCGGGGGTTGATGCGAATGAGCGACGCCTGAGGGCAACGGTGCACCGCGTTCTCCCCCATTCCCCGTACCGATGGGATCGCGGTGCCTGCGCCCATCTCAATGATCACTAACTTCGCCTCAGGTCCGCCTCTCTCCCATCGTTCTAACCACCGCTCCAACCTCGCCTCTTGCTCATAAGTGCGGCGTCCATTCCAACTAATATCTCCAAACATGAGGATGTTCGGTCGCAGGTCTCCCTTGATCTTCGGGTGGGTCGGTAGGTCACCCACCAAGCGTAGCGCCTCCTCATCGATCTCTAATGCTATCCCCTCAGCAGAGACGATCTCAGCGCTTCGAACGAAGCCCTGCAGGTGATGGATAGACCCATGACACTCGCAGACCTCTAAGGGGTTAAAGCCCGCCTCTTGAAATTGTCCATCTACATTTGAGGTAAACACAAAACTCCCCTCTCTCTTATCAGCTGACCACTGTTTCAATAGGGAGAAGCCTCGATGAGGCATCGTCGATCGGTAGAGGTTCAAACGATGTCCATAAAACCCCCACGCTCGGTGAGGATCTGTATGAAACCATCGAGGGTTAGCCATATCGATAAATGAGTATCCTCTCAGCGCAGGATAAGCCTGCCAAAAACCCTGATCTCCTCTAAAGTCGGGGAGACCGGAGTCGACTCCCATACCGGCGCCAGCAGTGATGAGTAATCCATCGGCTGACCGGAGGAGCTCTGCCGCTCTCTTGATCGCGTCTTGTTTCATAGCGTATTTACCTTTCATCGAAGCCATAAAACCCAATCATCCTGACTTGGTGGAGTCAATCGATGAGTCTGACCTCCTGCTAATGAGCCCGCCGAAGAGAGCGCCCCATTGCGAGGATCAAACCAAGAGGCGGCAAATGACCCATCGACCTCAGATAAGCGCAGAACGATGTCTCCACCATCCCCTCGGTTCCAGGTGTCTTCTGTCCCGGTTAAGAAAAATAACATCTGAGCGCTTTGATCATCTGCGAGCGCATACTTTCCCCCCTGAGCCTCTACTAAATCTGGTCGGGGGTGCATGGTTTGATAATGGTCACTCAGATAATCCCTAATGAAAGCATTGACGAACTTTAGCCATTGCTCTGAATCCAATAGCTCAAAGGCGTCGGGAATGGGGAAGTAGCGATCACATTCGGTGATCCCTCCGGGGCAGTAGAGCGTGTTATGTCTCACGCTAAACCCGACCCCGCCAGCCATTACAGATTTCCATGCTGCTCGGCGTATATCTTGGGGAGTATGTCCGTTGAGACCCTCTAAATCTTCGCTCCAGTTATCACTATTGAGCGCTGGAATGTCATCCCCTCTTTGATGAGCAGCGAGGAGATCATTGATCGTTGAGTTTCTAGCCCCGACACTATTAAAGGTCTGCTCGCTCATCATAAGGTTCCCCGAACCACCACCATAGCGGCTCGATATTGGGTGTTGGTATGGATCGAGTGAGGTCACAAAAGAACCAAACCAATTAACCCACGCTTGATCTCGATATTCGATGAGGTCAATGCCTGTGTTGAATAACACTGAAGGGAAACTTGATAGGCGAGCGATCATATATCGAATGAGGAGCTCCTCCGCGGGTGACTGACCGGCGAATGAGGGGCGCCCTGAGTCATCGGTGTAGAGCATCAGTTCAACGCCTATCCCATGGTCGGTTAAGATCTCTAATCGCCTCTCAAGCCGCCTCCATAAGGGAAGATTAAGCTGTAAATTATCGACATCTGAAAAGGCCATATCATTCTCGGAGAGCCTGAAATTAATCAGAGTAAATTGATGCTCATTGAGAGTCGCCGCCAAATATTCAAACTCTTCATCGGAGGCTTCATCAAGCATGCCATTGACAAATAAGCCGATTGGGACGACCGGCGGCCCATCAAGATACCTCCATTTATTGGGATGAACGGGGTCAGCGGTGAGGAGTCCTTGGTGATCAGAGGCGATGGCGGTGAGCTGACCACTGTGATCATTCAATTCATCAATCTCGGACTCTGTTCGCCATCGCCATGTCCCGAGTTTGGTGGGCATAAAAGCTACCGACCATATTGAATCGCCATCATAATAAGCAGGTATGGTGAGGGTTAAGCCAGAGTCGGGATGAGTAAAGGTAGCGTTCATCTCCACCACATAAGGCTGCCCATTGAATGTGTTATGCTCAAAAGAGAGCACGATACGTCTCCACTTACCAACGGTGATGTGATCAGAGGGTGGCTCATCTCCGGCGATCATCATATGTCCCGAGTCACCCGCCATTATCACATCGTCACCGCCTGTGTTCATTACCCCATCAGTCCCTGCGTTCATTGGAGGGTCGTCTCTGATGATCATCGGATCTTGTTCCACTCTAAATGTTAACCACTGCCCATGTCGTGTGTCCTCACTGAACCGGTGGACGGTTGAATAGACTCCCGCCTCATCGGCGAAGATGACATCATGAACAGTCGGGCCCGGTTGATCTTGAGCAACATATAACCGAATCTCGGTGATGAGGCAGGGTTGGCCTAAGTCGACCTCGATCCAGCTCTCCTCTTGAGTACCTGAGTTCCACATGGACGCCGTTTGGCCATCGACGGCTAAACTAGGAGGCTGAGCGCTTAAATGGCTAGAGGCGCTGATCACTGTGTGAGTCGCTAAATTATAGCTCATACTCCAATCATTGACCGGATAACCGAGCACCTCTATTTCACCCCAGGATACCACCGAGCTACTCTGTGTGGTGAGCACTTTAATCTTGCTGGTCGAATACCTCGCGCGCTCCGGAGACGGGTTGATCGCTTGCACATTCGTGTCACTCACTCGATCATTATTGATCACGTCCTGTTGATCATCGCAGCTTATATTCATCAATGAGCAGATGAATCCAAAGTGGAGACATAGACACCGGTTTTTCAGCGACCACGGTCTAATGTTTAAGAGCTCTTGCACATAATCTCCTCTATGTTTGATCGTGGATAAGAAAATGGTCAGCGTACATTAGCTATCTCTGAAGGTCTGATAAGAAGAGAGTGAGAGTTATTGCCATATCACTTCTACGATATTTGTTCGCTCTTGTACGTTGGTGGTGGAAGAGCTACGAGCGAGTGACGACACCATAAAATACAGAGTCTGGCCGGGTATAGGTCGCCACTCCATTGGTATGTGGGCGTATCGTTTAATATGGTCTCCAGCGACCGCTGTCTTATTTCTACAGGTCGTTCCTACCGCGAGCCACTCCCATGTTCCCGCGTACCATTGCCCATTGTAATTAAGGATGACCCAAGGGTTCGCCACTACATCGACGGTGCCATTTCCGGATGAGTGAGGAATAGAGACAGAGGGCCATACATTGGTCTTATCGTAATTAAGGCAGATCTGTCCCCCTTGGAAATTGACGTTTAGCTCGCTAGTGACAGGCCAATTTGAGACATCGGTGTGTAACCAAGTGACTTGATCAAGAGAGACAGGCAGCATCCCCTCGGGTACTTGCCCGCCTGGCCCTTGTCCGCCTGACCCTTGTCCGGGTAAGGAGTATCGCCCTGAATTGATCAGCGCGTTGTCTTCATTACCGACAGGAGAGACGGCATGGATATGGACCGTTTCCCCCGCGTAGTTATCAAGCTCTTCTTCGGTAAAGGAGACGTTGAACCGATGGTCACCCTCAGCGACTCCACAAGCATCACCGACCGCTGACTCTTGATCCTCCGCGGCGACTTCTCTCTTAATGAGAACCCCATTTTGATGGTCTCCTCCGGCATAAATGTTGATCTCTACCGAGGGTGACCACCCTATATGACACGCCCAACCGCTCACTGTCCATTGTCCATTTCGCAGCTCGAGGCTGTCAATATGACCGATTACTTGTTCATTCGGATCGGGCGCAGGCCCCGGAGGGAGGATCATCATATCCTCTATCTCTCCACAGTCTTGAGGACAGCGCTGAGAGTCTTCTTGAGGATCACACACCGAGTTTCCACAGTTAGGAGGAGGAGGGTCAGAGGGAGGAGAGTCAACCCCTCCCATACTCATATCTTGGTCATCCTCGACGGGGAGATCTGAGCAATCGCGCGGGCAGGTCTCTTCAGACTCCATCAGGTTACACACACGATCTCCACAATAAGCGCAATCTATCTCACATGAATTCGAGTCTTCAGAGGGATGACAGAAGCCGTCACCGCATGCATAATCTTGACCAATATGGGTCATATTACCTGTGTCATCACCGGTCATAGCAGAAGGGGAAACCTCATCATGAGCGCATTGGGGTAGAGAGAAGCTCACAAACAATATAGCGAACCCATAGACGACATAATGAAGAGTTGTTTTCATGATGCATACTCTCGTATTCTAGCCATGCTCATTGACTTAAAGGTTTTGAACAGAGTATAGACGTAGCTGTCATCTAAAAAAAGTATAATGTTATCAAAGTCCTATGCTGTTAAAGTCACTTTGGATGGTAGTGATCAACGATCAATATGGTGCTCGTTGGCCTGATACTTGGGCTCGTCTCCTCTCCACAGAGAGCCCGCGAGATGATCGAGCCACATCAGCCGTCCATCTACTGCCGTTAACGCTTTAGGGGCGTGCCACTGGCTAATGACTTCATAGGTCTGATTCTCTTCCAATAGAGTGGCTCTCATCACCGCTCTCCGACTACTCCAATAGAGTTGGTCTTCGACCCAAGCTAGCTCAGAAATTTGAGGAGGGCTATCGCTGAAACAATCAAGCTCTGCGGTCTCTCTTCCTAAAGTACACACGCGACCAATGAATGGCCATGACTCCAATCGTAAGCTCAAGGTATAGTCTTGATTAGGGTCAAGGTCTGCATCATAGACCGCGAAAGGACCGGGGAGCTCTCCGTGAGTTAATCGCGGGGTGAGGGTCGCTGTATTCTGAGCACGAGTTAAGGTCCACATCACTGGAGTGGCGCCTGACCCTTGCCCACTGCTCACTACGATGAGCTCTCCATCAGTGAGCGTTAATGAACTATGGTTAGCCACCTCCCCCACTCGCTCAGGTTCACCGCCAATCGGATGATGAAATAGCTCATTACCCCTTAGCCAGTAGGCGGCCGACATGTCTGCGACTAAGTCTGAGATCGGCTCATCCACCTCTTGAATGACACTGAGAGAGCCCTCTGACCATTCTAAGAGAGATTGACTCGTCACGACGAGTAAGCGGTCTCCTTGGGTAGCGATATGAGTTGGGCTCTCTACATCTGGAATAAGAAGACTCGTCGATAATGCATCGTTCGCCGCGAAGACGACTCGGTTGAGGTCAGTCTCAGTGATCGCGACCCCATCTCCCCATGGAGTAAAGTCATAAGGTGTAGTGAGTCCATCGATGATGAGTTCACCCGATAAAGTCGCCTCGGGGAGAGGTGAGGCGGTGAGCTCTATGTTGCTTGATTCCCAAGAGATGGGTCCACGATGACCTCTATAAGGATCCTCAAGCTCTTCTCCAACACTCCGCGCGCAACGGAAACCGAGAGATTGCCCTCGAGCAGAAGCGGTCGCTGACCAGCGGGCCCGACTCCTTAGCCATGGACCGCTATTGAATAAGCCTCCTCCACGCACAGCGTAGATCGGCTCCTCCTGTGGTCGCCAAGCGCCCTGATCTTCATTACCTGCATAGGGTAAGTAGAGGTCAGAGGTCCATTCGGCGACATTGCCGATCAAATCCGAGAGCCCTTCTGGTGAATCTCCATCAGGTCTCTCTCCTACAGGCAGTGCATCGGACGCGCACTGAGCCGAATTCAGGAACCCTACTGCCTTAGGACATCGGGGGCCCCCTTCACTCGCCCAAGGGTAGGAACGACGGCCTCCACCAGTGGCAACAAACTCCCACTCTTGCTCGGTAGGGAGGCGTTTTCCATACCACTGACAATAGGCATAGGCATCAGACCAAGTGACCCCACTCATCGGGAGGTCAGCCACTTCTTCATAAGGTGAGTACCCCTCAGAAGTAGCGAGAATAGGCATTTTGTGGTGATAATGAGGGGCGAGGCCTACATGATTGAGAAAGAGCGCATAGTCCCTCACCATCACCTCTCGTTGATCAATGGCGAAAGGGGCGAGAGCGGTCAAAGTGATCGGGGTCTGGTCCATAAACCACCCATCACCGTAGGGCTGTGGGCTATCCGCGGGGTTACCCATCTCGAAGCTCACCTCCGGAAAAGAGATCATCCCCTCGTCATTGATCAAGGGAGCGCGCGGCGGCTTTTGACGGTCGGTAGGTATTCTCGACATGGTCTCGATAGCAGGCCATGGTGAACCCGTCTCCGATAAGCTCTGAGCGCTACCTACCATGGGTCTCTGTTTCAGCCAAGACCAGATAGAGGCGTTGAGCTGAGGTTGCCACCGATGAGTGACATTAGTGAGTCGATAATACCTAAAGTCCTCTTCACTCCATCCCTGCTCCATAAAGACCTCAGAGAGCGCATCACTGCTATAGATAGAGCCGCATTGTCGACCAGTCACCGAACAACGAGCGCCCGGTCTGCAATCGATACAGACATCAGGATCAAGGTCACCATGAAGTAAGACAATGGCAGGCTTAGGCGCTGCTGGATCCCGGTTCATAAGCCGTGTCTCATAGGCGAACTCGGTGAAGCCTGATTGACTCACGGCGCCGGCGAAGAGGTCGGGGCGCTCTAGAGCAGCGATGAGCGCCATAGACGCTCCTCGAGAGTGTCCGGTCACGTATACTCGAGACTGATCAATGTTGTATTGTGACTTAAACCGCTCAAGGAGTCGCTCAAGGAAGATCAGGTCGGGATGTTGACTAGAATCGGGGCGCTGAGCCCATGGCCAATCGGTCCACCAGGCCCACCGCTGATCTGCGCGTCGCACCTCTTGCTCCACGAAGACCACAACAAATCCTTCTTGATCAGCGGTAGAGATCAGTTGGGTATAATCAGGGAGAGGATCAACCGCCACCCGATGGCCGGGGAGCATAAAGACGAGGGGGATCGGTGACTCTTTCTGATATTGACGAGGGATATAAGCTCGGAAATGTCTCGGGACAGACCGATCGGCCCCCTCTCCCGAAGGGGTGAGTAGTACACCGCTTAAGTGGCCATATTTACCCCCAGTCCCATCGGAACCTACCCCGGTCTCATGGGTAGTGATCAGAGAGGATCGATCTTCGCTACGTCGCCACTCGCAGACCCCCGTGAGCATAATAGAAATCTCATCCTCGGCGCAGGCAGCCTCACAGTCCACTTCATCTGCTCCTAGCGCACACCCGTGAGGTTCATCACAGACACCGTCCTCGAGCCAGAGGCACTCGGCCGAAGGCTCAGCCCCCAAGTCTGTTTCTGTAGCGCCAAGATCTGACTCAAGAGGGGTCGTCATCATCTCTCTATTAGGGCTCTCTTCATCGCAAGCGATAAAGAGGGTTAGACAGAGAGAGACACACAGAGACAGCGGAGAGTAAGAGAGGCAGCAGTGATGCATAAAACGTGGCTTGATCATTAATAACCTCCAACTTAGAGAGACTCGATTAAACAAGAAACAAGGTAAACAAGGTAAACAAGGTAAACAAGGTAACAGCCAACTATTTAAAACTAAACATAATCGCCGCTTAGAACTCATATACTGATCCATTCAGACACACCTCTCCTCTCCTAAGCCCAAGAGAGCGAAGGTGTATATCACGTCAACATGTAAACAAGGTTAAACAAGGTAACAGCCAACTATTTAAAACTAAACATAATCGCCGCTTAGAACTCATATACTGATCCATTCAGACACACCTCTCCTCTCCTAAGCCCAAGAGAGCGAAGGTGTATATCACGTCAACATGTAAGCTCCTATACAGTTAAACAGCAGACTCTAGTGGCGATGGGGCTCCGACAGACGCGAGTTGACCTCATATAGCAGATTCGTATGAGCAGCCACCGAAGAGCGGAACGCCACCTTCAGGGAAGCGAACGCAGATGTTCTCAACCCCATTCGCGATAGCCTCTCTCAAAGTCGCCGAGGCCTCCTGAAACTGCGCCTTAAATGCGTAATACGCCTCCTTGAACGCCTTCAGCCGCTCAATACACTTTGTCCGGCAAAGAGGACGTGAGCTGCGCTTGGTGAATCGGGCTTTGTAGGTCTCTTGACCCATCACCTTGGCCATCCCCATGGCCGGCTTCTCTCTGTTCGCTAACGCCTCTTCAATCGCTGTGTCACAGAGTCTCTGACATCGAGCTCGGTACTCCTCTTCGCTGTCATCGCACCACATTGGTGGCGCTGTAAGGCTCGCTTTATATTCGGTGGTATAGTCCCACTCATTGACCACATTACCTCTGGCGTTAGCGCGCTTGCGAGCAACGTAGAGCTTTGTTCGGTTGAGCCAATCACCGACAAGATTTTTGCCTTCGACCAGCTGATGATAGCCATGAACACCTGACCACTGACTCGGGTGATCCACCAAGCCCTCCTTGACGGAGTTCTGTGTGATATACTTAAAGATCTCTTCTAGTCCTCCTTCATCGAGGATCTCTTCATTTGAGAAGCGCTTTTGCCATAGAGTCCCGTGCCAGTCATGAACTCGCCCAAGCTCCCGAGCTAGATTACCCTTGAAATGGCCCAAGAACTTCGACATATGCTCCGTTTTAGCGGCGCTGATCAGTAGGTGAAAATGGTTGCTCAAGAAGGCATAGTGGTGCAGTTCGATGACCTGCTTATAGCTGTTGAGGGAGTAACATAAAACCCCACGAACGATGGCATTGATCTCTTTTGTAGGCTTGAGAAAGGCGAACCCTTGGAGACATCGCGAGGTGATGTGATGGGTCGCCCAAGTCTGTGATTGGTAGCGCAAGTGGTGAGGCATAAGGTGCTCCTTAAGGTCAGAGGGTCTACTTATACTCCTCTCCAAAAAGTGAGCGTTGTTGCGCGCATTTTAGTAAACAGTTTGATTTTCGAAAGTTAAGTGTCCGTTTTTGTATGACAAAAATATTAAAAATATTTGGCTGCTACCCTAATTAAGTGGTGAGGCATAAGGTGCTCCTTAAGATCAGAGGGTCTACTTATACTCCTCTCCAAAAAGTGAGCGTTGTTGCGCGCATTTTAGTAAATAGTTTGTTTTCGAAAGTTAAGTGTCCGTTTTTGTATGACAAAAATATTAAAAATATTTGGCTGCTACCCTAATTAATCTCTCTCAGTTGATGAGGCGCTCACCATCACCCCTCTATGACCTCCCATATCTTGCTCAGATCAGCGAGCGCGAGATCGATCACGCTCAAAGCGTCGATCACTCCTCGGCTAGTCTTGAGATCGAGCCCATCAAAAGATTGGCTCGTAGGAACGGCGCTGACCGAGCCGAGAGCGCGTGAAACATCACCGCCTAAACCAGAAGAAGAGAACGTGAAGAAACCTCTTGAGCTGAGGGTAAGCGCTCCTCCAGTAGTGCGAGTTTCCGCTTGACCCGCCCCCCGAGGAGTCAGGCCCAGCTTGGTCGCTTCTCCATAGGCATCAACGGTGATGTTACGACCATCTATCGCCATCAGTCTCAAGCGACCATCGCTGCTCGCGGTCGCCTGGACACCGGTTTGGTTACTCACCGCGTTAATGGCTCCAGCGAGGACTCCATCAGCGTCTCCCTCTTGTATGGTAAGCCCCGTAATCTCTACATCATTAACCCTAAAGTAATGCGCCTGACTGAGCGTCATCGCTTCTGTAGAGCGATCGCTTAAGGTGACGGTCGGTCCTGCGATGGCGGTCACGCCATGTTGACTTGTTGAGGCGTTAATCGCGCCCGCCTTAGCGAGCGCTGAACCGAGTTGATCACGCACTGAGACATCATCATCTTTGGGCCTCGCGCCTCGAATAGGGATCCTCTCTCCACTCGCTGACTGAATGAGTAAATCACCATCACCGAGGACGACCGATCGATCTACTCCGCCCTGACTCTGAGCGCTGGTGAATCGTCCGAGTTGGCGTGTTACCGCGGAGCTGAAGACTAGTCCATCATCTCCCACCGCGCCTCTTTCAGGAGAGGGACGTAGACGACTCGAAGGCTGCGATGCCCCTAACACAGGTAACTCTCTTTCTCGTAACCTCCTAGCCACACCCTCAAGAGTGGACTGCAAGTTCTCTCGGTCAAAAGAGCTCGCGACTTGAGCAGCGAGAGCGATCTCTTTCATCTCTCGAACCAGGCTCTCCGCCTCTCGAATCGCGCCCCGAACTGCCTCTTGAGCCCCTGTTGAGGATGAATTCACCGACGCCGAGTTGAGCTGCCGGACGAGTTTATTGAAAGAGCTGCCGGTGGGGTTGGGAGTGATCTCACCTGCTCCTTCGGCGATCCCTAGTTGGGTCTTCACTCCTTGAGCCTCTACGTAAGCCGCTCCGAGCTGACGAAGCGCCGAGACGCTCGCCATCACCGAAGCGCTGCGACGCTGAGCCTCTTCGACAGAGGTCATCATATCTCTCAACCGATCAGCGCTCTCTCTCTCTTTAGTTTTCTGCTCAGCGAGTCGTCCAGCAGCGCTCTCTTTTTGATCTCTCTTTCGCTCTCTGATTCGCTCACTAGCGCCCTCACCGACTCGACTCGGCTCAGGAGGCATGATGGGAACCATGCTCTGTTGTAGCACATTTAACGGCTGTTGAGCACTCTGCTGGCTCACGCTTGAGAGCATCGCAGAGCTCGCTAACTGAGTGATCGCGCTCACGCTACGATCTCCCTCAGCGCGGACATCGACCTTGAGCTTCTCTTGGAGCAAGTCTCGCTGCTGAGTCAGGGTACCTTCTAGGCGGTTCGAGATATCTTCTAATTCAGCTTGCGCTAAAGAGACTCGACGCTGATAGCTCTCTAAGCTCTCTTGAGCATTCCCAGTATATGTCACTGCTCGCTGAGCGTTTGGTTGGGTAGTGAGGTCGATCTGTCCAACAGCGGTCTGATCATTTAATGCTAAGAAAGCAGAGGTCAAGTTACCGTCTGTACCTGGGGCCTCTGGTGTACTCCCGGTATATGTCACTCGACCGAGGAGATTGTCAGTGTTGACATCGAGAAGCTCTACGCTCATCGAGTTGGCTGAGGAGAGAGTGAGCTTGCCGCCGAAGGTTTGATCTAAAGACTCAAAGGTATCGATAAAGAACTGATCTCCCGCATAGACACGACCGGCGGTGAAAGAGACGTAGACTCCGTCATCGAGCAGGGTAGGACCTGAGGTGACCGCGAGTCCGGTGACCTCCTCCCCTGTGTCCGCTCTGGTATATTTAAACCGAGCCGCCCCATCAACATCACCCGTATCGGTGATCTCAATAGTAAAAGTTGTCGGTGAGATGGCGTTGCTATAAGTCCCAGAAGCGACTGGATCTCCGGTATACCCACGGACTTGAAAACGAACTTCATCGCCCACCTCAAAAGCCCCATTTTGATCAAAGTCTAGGGTGAGGCCGTTTAAAATGCTAACCGAGCTATTGAGGAGGTAGGTAGGGGATTTAAACTCATGCGTTACATTAGCCTTAATCACATCACCGATCTCGAAGCGCCCCAAAGTATTATCGATGGTATAGAGGCTCCCTTGTTGCAAATGTTCAGAGTCAACGAACGCTGAGAAATCATCTCCGACCGCGAAGCTCTCATTGAAGAGGTTAGCGGAGAAGAGATCATTCGCCTGCAATGAGTGCTGATTAACGAGAAGGACCTGTTCATCGGTCAACTGAGAGAGAGAGGGGAGAGATGATAGCTGCAATATATATTGGTCATCAATTCCTCGATCTAGATCTGTAACAACTAGATCAAACCCTGGGTCTGCTCCATTATTGAGTAGAGCGCTCACCGCCGCTTGAGCGAGATCGATAGTCCCGTCTCCAGCGACTGTGACTTGCTGTTGTCCTGTCAAATCAAGGTTACTGACATTGACGGTCGTTGTGCTCTCTAAGTCGATAATAAATCGATCATTCACCGCGTTCTGTTCATTGGTGAGGTTGATGACGACATCACCGGGTGAACCATCGGTAAACAGAGGAGCGAAGGTCGCATCGGAGAGGGTATAGCTCGGCAAAAGCTCGAGCCCTTCTATGGTGGTCACTCCGTCACTGAAAGAGACGCTAGGATCTACGCCTAGAATCGCGAACTCATCGTCAAAAGCTAATAGAGGTTGATCGACCACGAGAGTGATGTCCGGTGACCCCTCATCAAAGATCGGCGCCAGCAGAGCGTCGTTGAGATCAAATGTCCCTTGGGAGCGATCACCATTAAGGGTTAAAGCCACTTCAACTCTGTTCTGTTGAGAGCCTCCTGATTGCTTATAAATAGCTATGGTCGGGTCGATAGACCAGTTGAGCTGAAACTGATCATCGACGGCATCTCCTTCATTATTGAGAAGGAGGTCAAAGCCTGGATCCCCTTGAGTAAAGAAAGTTGTGGCTAGGGTACCGCTCGCTAAATCAAACACTCCACCGCTTGACTCTAACGTAACTGAAGCGCCTCCGTTTGGATCGGTGAAGGTATAGTCATAAATCTCTCGAGCGGTAAATGTGTATTGTTGCCCAATAGAAGCGGCGCTGACATCTAGATCAAAGCCGGGGTCGCCAGCGGCAAACAACGAGGAGAAGACTAAATCGCCTAAATCGAGGATCCCCCCCGAGACATGGTCACTAAACCTCGCCTCGACGGTACTCTTTGACCCTCCATCCGGCGTCACTTCAAGCCTAAATTTCTGACTATTGACTCGCCAGAACAGAATATCTCCGAAGAAGGTGTCATTAGAGACTCCAGAGATAGTGACATTCGCTGGTGTGCTCGTTGAGTTAACCTCTGTTGATTTAGCGACGCTGATATCGAGAGTTAAGTCCGAGTAAGCTCGATTAATATCTTGTGACCCACTACTCGTTGAGGTGATGGAGAACGATCCATCATCATTTCCCCCATCAGGAGTGACAATCGTCGAGAGCCGGTTAAGATACTCTATTCTGATATCATCTCCAGAATTGGCGCCTGTATAAGTACCCGTGAGAGTGAGCGTGGTGCCATCATCAACACCATCAGCTCCTGTTGATAGTTGGCTTACTTGGGTCGCGGGATCGGTACCAAGCTGCAAGGTGATCGTTTTATCACCATAGATACCATTGTAGACATTGGCGCCCACGCTAGCGCTGACGCCATCGTTACCGCTCACGACTTGGCGAGTCACGTTGACATTGGTGGTATTAGTGAATGAGAACAAGAGCTCATCATTATCATTATTCCCGTTATAAGAAGCGCCTCCCTCAAGAGCGATCGTTCCGAAATCGTCGTTTCCGACCGCTCCATCCAAAGAGATGCTAGCCCCGCTAACGTTGTTGAAGGTGATCGTCAGCCCTTCTCCGATATTAAAAGTCTGACCAGAGACTGGCTGGATGGTCGTTGTACTCAAGAGCGCCCCAGTGTTCTCGGAGACAAGTTTTACATCAAGGTTTGATGATTGGGGAGCCACATCAGGGATTTGCATCGTCGCTGCCGACGAGAGGACGATCTTCACATCCTCTCCATAAGTAAAGAGAGATGGGTCGAGAGTCAGATCTATTGTCCCATTATACCCACCTATCGAGAGGGCCGGTAGAGAGGTTATGCTCCCTTGGTCTGTCCCATCGTTTGCGATGAGGGTGATCGCTGAGCTAGGATTAGGGAGCTGAAAGCTGATCCCCCGCTCGAGAGAGATATCTCCCTCTCGGGCGACCAGATCACCGGTGTAAGCGCCCGCTCCACCGAATCTGTACTCTAAGGTCGCATAATCATTACGCCCGACCTCACTCTCTGCTGTCCCCAAGACCACTCCCTCTCGCTTAACTCTCAATTCTAGCGTGGTCTCACCGAGCGTCCCATCATAAGCGCCCACAAATTGAGCTGTCCCATAATCTTGATAGTGGTCTACAGGGTCATCTGATAAGGCAGGAGTGACCGAAGTTACACCGATCGCTGGAGGCGCATCAGGGAAGTCAAAGCTGATCCCATCGGCCACGAATATATCACCCGCGTTTAGAGTGACAGCGCTGACAGAGACTTGAACCCCATCCTTCTTAGTGACATATTGAGCCTCCCCCACCGATCCTGCTTGAGTGATCACAACCGAGTAAGTCGCTGCGCCAATGCCGGTAAAATCATTAGGAGAGCTAGAGACGGTCACATCTCGGACATAAGTTCCTGTTGTGCTCTCTATCACATCACTAAATATCGGTAGATCGGTAGCGAAAGAGATCTGCTGACCGTTCCCAATGTCTATAAGGCTACCCCCGCTCACTTGGACAGGGGTCCCAAAGGCGACCCCATCATGATAGACTTGTACAGTCGCTTGGGGCGTGCCCTGCGTTCGACCGCTGCTCATCACTTCTACTGTCGTCTGGGAGTCTGCGGTTCCGTTATAGGTTCCAAGGACGGTAACAGCGCTGTCATACTCGTGGCCAGCGGCGAGTGAAGATGTTAACTGGCTGTTACGAGTAGAGGCGCTTAGATAGAGCGTGACGTCTTCACCCGTATAGGTATCGGCGATATTGATATCGATGAGCGCATCGGCGACAAAGCTGCCTACTACCCCATCACCTTGGGTGGTCGTCACTTCAAATTCCGCCCTCTCATCGCCATCGGTGGTCCCCGCTTTGGTCGCGGTGATCAGGTACTCTCGATCAAGGCCCTCATTGTAAGAACCGCCCGCCACACCAAACCCTCCAGTGCTGAAGAAATCTCCACCGACTAGAGAGGTGTCTAAAGAAGGGTCAACGGTCCCCTCAATAAAAGCGAAATCCTCGACCGCCGAGAGTTCACTCGCAGGGTCCCGGTCGATTCGAAGCTCGGCGACTCCAAAGCTACCTCCCGTCACCACATGGGCGACAAAGTCAATATAATCCTCTGAAGCATCGAACCGTCCCCCGACGCTCACGCCCCCTATATAACTTTGAAAATCGGACGTAATAGGACTCTGGACCTCTCCTTGAAGCGATCGGTCGGGGCTCCCTAGCTCGACGGCCCCAAATAGGTTAGCGAGATTTCCCTCTTTATCCGTCACCCCAATCGCGTTGAGCACCTCTTGATTAGAGTATTTGACGCTGATGTTCCGGCCATCCTCAGCGGTGAGAGAGAGCTGACCGTTAGCGTCAAGAGAAGCGGTCACCCCAGTGAACCTGGTCTCAGCATTAATCGCCTCTTGAAGAGATTGGAAATTACTGTCGACGTCACCAACCGAGATACCATTGATCACCGACCCATTGAGGGTGAAGTAATTAAGGCCGGTGAGCTCGACAGCGCTCACCGCTCTATTGCCGGTGATAGAGGTTGGCCCTGCCTCCGCAGTGACCCCTGTTAGATATGTCGCGGTGTTGATCGCTAAGGCCTTAGCGATCGCTGAGCCGCTATTGTATGTCGTCGACAGTGGATCATCATCAGCGGTCGTCGGTCGAATAGCCACCTCGTTGATAATGAGTGAACCATCGACCAACGGAGAGGTGAACACCCCATTCCGCTGAGAGGTGTAAATCGCTCTCTTCCCAAGCTCTTCAACCAAGAGATCAGTGAGCACGATCTGAGTATTAATACTCAGCTCTGAAGAGCCTTGAATCTGAATACTACCACTCTGAGTCAAGTCGAGCCCATAGTCATCTCCGGCCATTTTTACAGCGATATCAATTTTACGAAGGATAGACTGAGCGTCCTCTTGTAGCTCTCCTCGTTGTAGATCTGTAAAGTCGTCACTCGCCGCTTGCTCAGCGACCACTCGTAAGGTTAATAATAAATCTTCGACGAGGTTTAGGTCGGAAGTGAGCGCTTGGGTGAACGTAATCCCC
Organism: uncultured bacterium; assembly: GCA_943788935.1. Classification (GTDB taxonomy): domain Bacteria; phylum Myxococcota_A; class Bradymonadia; order UBA7976; family VGTA01; genus CAKZRU01. Next base: position 24,781 of record CALSSE010000015.1, read on the forward strand.
TCGTTTAGGTTACGAAGAGTTCTTTGAACTCCAGAGATGGCCGTCTCTGTATAAACGACTGAGCCGATCGCTCCTGGGTCGTCCCCTGCGCTCTCAATCGCGACTCCTGAAGCGACTCGCTTCACCGAAGACTTGAGGTCATTTATAGCTCGGCGGGTCTGCTCAAGAACCGCAGCGGTCTCTGATCCTACATTAATCTTCAACATGCTCTCTACTCCTTGAGAACGTTTGAAAACGTTTATTAAACTCGATGAAATATGTCGCCCAAGGTCATCATTGACTCACGCGAATTCTGTATATTTTTCAGCGATGGTCTATCCATGACCGCGCTGAATCTTACTGTGTATAAATCTTAGCATATTGAGCATATTATGAATAGGTAAAATAACCGAGTTGTAAAATGTAACACCTCCCACCCCTAACTCGTCTAAGTGACCTATAACAAGACACCCACCAACGATCAACTGTCTAATTATTGAGCACCCAGAGTATATCCTTACTCACTCCTAAAACTCTAAAATACACCACCCCCTTTCCCCCAAGCTCGCTTGACGGACTCTATCCCAAATCGTCCCAGCCCCACCGATCTTAAGGTCGGGGGCGAGCGTGTTCGTCATAGCTGAGGAGGGCTTTGATCCCTTCGGGGGTGTGGAGTTCGGCGATCACTTGCATCTTGTGCTGACAGTGAGGGCAGACGCTGACGTCCACTGCGAAGCAATGTTTGAGGAGGCTCGCCCATAAGACCCAATACGTATGTCGAAGGCGTCGCTGAACGACATTACGCTTTTGCTCTCCTTCAGCCGTCAAACGCCGTACCGCTTTGTGTAGCCGAGAGTTTGGGGCATAGACACCATGATAGCGGATCTGGTGCTTGCGTGGAGGAGGGATGAGCGCGGCGAGTCGCTCTAGGAGGTCGGGCCCCTCGAAGAAGATCCCTTTGGCGCCGCTCTTCCACACTCGCTTGAATCGATAGTAGAAGCGACCATCCTCCAGCTCAATGAGTCGATCTTGGGCAATCACAGGCCGCTGAATGTATCGGGAGAGGCGCTCAAGCTGATCTCTATCTTCTGACAGGGATGTGGAGCGCATAGACTCCCCATAAAAGCTGGGATAGGACATTAGGGATGTCACGGCGCCTCCTCATCAGCGATGGGAGGCGTCTCGATCAGCTTCTTTAAAGAGGGGCGAGCGACTGGGCTCTCTTTATCAAAGAATCCCTTAATTCTTCTAATGCAAGAATCTTTTCCTCTAAGAATATTTGATACATATCTAGCGCTTCAAGGTTGTCTTCATACCCCTTAGGAGGGGGCAGACTTTCTAATACGTAAGCAAAATGTCCATATACATGGGCTCGTAAGAAAGTATTAAATAGTTCTTCTTCCACTGTTGAATCTTTGAGTAACACTAACATCTGAGACTCAATTTCTTGCTGTAACTCAGCAAGAATTGTCAAGCTCCTTACCAATTTCTTTTGTGGGTATGCTATTACTTTATGCTTTTGGTATCCAATGATGTGGACAGTTTGTCATTCAAGCTAAGATGGGGATCAGTTAGACCTGAAGACATAGATGCTTAACTGTAGAAATTGAAAAGGGGATCCGATATTTTGGAAGTCGCTAAACCAAACCAAAAGTCGAGATCCCCTTATGACTTACGTCTCAAAAATCCTCGCACAGATGACCGGTGTGTTCAAGCCTCAACAGAAGGCAATCTTGGCGCTCCTCAGCGCGCTGATGTGCTTCAGTGGGAGAGCGACGATGCGGAACTTGTCTAGATATGGGGCCGGGAGCGCGAAGCGACTCAGGAGATGGGCCTCTGAAGACTTTGATTTCTTCAAACTGAACGAGCAGCTCTTAAGTGAGACGATGGCGATCTCATTTAACCAGCTTGAAGACGAGCGGCCACGGCAAGCGATCTTGATCGATGCGACCTTCACGGCAAAGAGCGGTAAGCACACAGAGGGACTAGACTTCTTTCACAACGGCAGCTGCACGAGTAAGGACAAGCTACAACATGGTCTAGAGTTTAACTTGGTCGCGGCTCTCAACGTTGATGAGCGAGAGGCCTATGCGCTGGGCGCGTATCAGAGTAATCGAGAGTCTGCGCTAGATGTAGCGTGTACACAGCTCATCAAACACAAGGCCATGTATCAGAAGATCTCTAGACACGTTGTGGCTGATGGATATTATGCGAGAGATGGCTTTGTCTGCGCCTTGAAGGTGAATGGTTATGAGTTGACCACGCTCTTAAGGAGAGATGCTGCGTTGAGATATCTCTACGAAGGCGAGTACAGCGGGCGCGGTCGTCCAAAACGCTATCTAGGCCAGGTTAGGTATGATGATCTGAGCGCTTGGGATAAGGATGAGACACTTCTTGATGATAAAGTCGTGTACTCAAAGATCGTGAACTACAAGTCATGGGGTAGAGATCTTAAGGTTCTCGTGATCGTCAACGCCTCTGGTAAGCATAGGGTCATCTGTAGTACAGATCTCAGCTTGAGCCCTACAGAGATCTTGGAGCTTTATCAGCTCCGGTTTCAAATCGAGTTCTTGTTCCGAGATGCCAAGCAGAACACCGGTTTGGGGCACGCTCAAACTTTGGACGCTCACGGCCAAGAGCACTTCGCGAACGCATCGTTTACAGCGCTTAACCTCTTCCGTTTAGAGGAGAGAGATGAGGCGATCATCGCAGATCAATCTCGTCAAGAGCGCGTGAGTTCAATCAGATCTCTCAAGATTCGTAAGCACCATAGATTCATGCTGAATTTATTTATCTCAAGGTTAGCTTTGAGCCGAGATGACAAAAATTTAGAGTCCGTGATTGAAGAGGTATCTAGAGTCGGCGCGGTAGCGGCATGATCACGTTCTTGCTAGAGCTCTCAAGTCATGTCAAACTGTCCGCCTTATTGATTGTAGGGTATCAAAGAAAAGTCCACGGAGGAAGTCAGTGTCTCTGCTTTCTATTAGTTTTCATTTAGCAGATGATAGAATGATGACCATCGGTTCAAGGTCTTTCTTAATCAACAGCATCTTAGGAAGAACAGCATCTTAGGAAGAGTGTTATTAATTATTCTTGTGTTGGCGCCTTCTGATTGCATCGTTTTAGATTTTTTGCTGACTCAGGCACCACAAGAGAAGCGACGCTTAGACAAAATCTAAGTGATCATGTGATTCGGCGCTTTATCCTTGTGCAGTATGATTTTCTCAGAGCCTGATCTTCTCAGAGGAGAAGCATGACTAAACTGTTCACGCTAGGGTCGGTAGAGATCTGTCGATTAATTTTGATGACAGAACTTACAGGGGGTATCGGCCCCATAGTCGATAGGATCATTGTTGGGGTTATCATCGGCCCAGCGCTGAGCAAAGTCTTCAATCTGTTCGATTCTGTTTGTGAGCACCTCTTTGTATGACCAAGAGTCGTAACTAGGACTTAACTTGGCGTTATTATAAAGGATACGGCTGAGCTCTATGTCGCCATTTTTGAGGAACAGATCTCCAGAAGTAAGCCAAAAACCTTCATTAGAGTGAGGAGCGATCTCATTACTTAAGCAAGCTCGCCTCACCCACTCAGAGTCAACCAAGGTCAAGCCCTCGACGGAGGGGTTCTCTCGATCCACTTCCCCAAAACACAAATACATACTCTCAAAGACTGAGTCGAGAGCGACTTGATAGAGCGGATTTGTGGCCTCAAGACGCCCATGCATATTCATACCCCAGGTAAATAAAACAACCTCGGGCCACTCGCTGACTCCTTGCTCAAGGAATGCCCAGCCTTGATCGATTAAGTCATCGTCACCGAGAGCTTCACCAGTCATCACATAAGCGGTACCGATAAAGGCTAAGACTCGACCATCTTCACCTCGAGCCTCAAGCGCTCTTTGACTCAAAGTGATCGCTTTAGTGCTCTCTTCGATATAATCCTCGGTGGGCCATTCTTCTTGTATCGCCGTCGAGAGGAGCCACGTGTTGGCGCCTAACCTAGAGAAGAGTAGCTGAAAGTTTTCAGGGTCATCCTCTAAAGCGATATCGAGAGCGGTGATCGCCTCATATACCCTCTCGATGTCACCGCTATGAAACGCTGACCACCACATCGCTTCTGCTCCTTCTTCAGGCGCAGGACGAGGTGGCGGGGCGATCGCGCGATCTGCATAGGCAGGAAACTCAGCGATCTGATGATCCTCCATCTCCATCGTTTGCTCAGTTATATCTAGTTCTTGACCGATCTCTTCCTCCTCTAGTCGATCTAAGACCGCCGCACAAGTACTCCCCTCGTTGAGGGGATAAGCGACTACGGTATTAAGCGATAAGTCATCGATAGCTTGAGAGTTAATATTGAGCAGTAAAACCTCTTGCGAAGCGCCCATGATAACCTGTTCGGTTTCATCTTTCGTATGCCCTACCCACGTGTCTCCTTCGACTTCTCCGCTGAGTGTATCGACATATCGAATGAGGGTATAAATATTACCCTCGATGAGTCCTGATACTGTAAGGGTCACTCCGGGATGGCCGTCTTCATCTTGATCCCACACCGCTGGGTCATCTGCCGACTCGGGGAGATCGTCACTCAGTGGACGATCAAGTCTCACTCCCAAAGCGAGACCTGATCGCTCTCTCTCCCATCTCCACTGAGCGTCCTGCTTTTGAACTCGTAGAGGGCTCTCAACGACGGGTATAAAAGAGACGAGCTCATTAGGGACAGAGGGAGCTGCGGGCCCCTCGCTGTTCATGGCGATGTCACAGAAGGTCTCCTCTGCTAAAAATACCCCATCGACTTCGCGTACTCTGAGAAGTTTTTTAGCGACTGAAGAAGAGCGAGTTAAGCCTACTACAGGTATCTCTTGTTCACTCGTGGTCATCACTCGTAGGGCATAGGTGCCCTCGAATATGATTTTGGCCTCCGCGAGTTCATCAGGGGTGAGGGTCATCTCGGTTGAGCTTGTTACAGGGTCATCATCACAAGCCACTAACAGAGTAAGAGAGAGCAGAACCATGAGTTGGCCTGTATAAAGTCTCTTGTGCATCATCTTTTCCTTAAGGCTTGATAAAGAGAGAAGAGGCGAGCTCTCTCGCTTCTGGGGGTAAGTAGTGGAAACGCTCGACGAGCTCATCTACCGCAGAGATCGAATAAAGAGCGGATGGTGGATCGATCGCTGGCAGCCAAGCGCTGTGTAGAGTGTGACCAAACCACAGCTCCTCATGTCTACATTTGGCGATCGGCCCCTCACTAATTTTATCCGCATTAAACACCCACAGCTCAGAGCCCTCTGGACCTTGCATAAAGGTCAAAATGACCCCTGAAGAGCTACCTAAGTTATGGTCTTCCGCGAGAGGCAAAAAGGTTGGAGAGAGAGGGATATAACCCTCCTCAAATAGATATTGATCGGTGATCGAGAGGGTCTCATGATCAATCTCCATCAAGCGACAAGGCTGAGCAGACTGGGGGAGCTCATCGATCTCAATGGTTCGATGCTCTTGGTCTCTGTAGACCTCAGCGATACGAGCAGTGTAGAGATCAGGATGCCACCCTTGAGTGATCCACCATCCCTGCCCAAGTTGAGCCTTACTTTGAGTAGGGTCTTGAGTCCAGAGAGTCAGCCCCCACATTTCATCACCATGAAGAGACCGCTCGAGGGTAATCTCTTGAGCCTCTTCGTTGATCTTATATTTTCCTAGCCATAAACGATCGGCTCCTGCAACAGGTAGACCTACATATCCGCTGTGTACTGGAGCGCCGTTGTGGGCGAGGGTGTCCTCAGCTCTGACCCACTCTGATGGGTCGGATGAACATTGATGAACCAGCAGTAATTCAATCCCCTCTTGATCATCATAAGCGGCCAAAAAATGAGCTGCTTCGCTCGCGACTTCATACCGTTGGGCGACAGTGGACTCTCCATCACTTAGCTGATCTCGCGGGACAACCCAAATCGCAGTGGTCGGCAATTGGGGACGTGTGACATCTAAGCCGAAAAGTTGTTCGGGCTCTACGAGTACCGCGCTATCGATCAATATAATATAGCGCTCGGTGATCTGTAGCTGATGACAAGACATCTTCAAGATACAGTGACTCCCATCTTCATGGACCAAGGCGCTACGCTTCACCTGACCGTCATCACCCCACCATAAAAGGTCAAAGAAGGGCTCGATATTTACGCCCTCAACCTCGGGGGCATAATTAACGCTAAAGACCTCTCTGGTACGTTCATCATAGGCAGGGTGAGCCGTACTCATGGATTGAGTGTGAAAACGTTGAGCATCGGTCAGAGGAGGTAACATCGGTCTCCACTCATCGAGAGCGCCAATCGGTGTAGTGAGCTCCAAGGTCTCAGGAGAGATCTCCCAAGGTCGACCGGCGTCATAAGTCGCCATGAGTCGACCATCAAAAGTGGGGACTGGTGAGGTGTTCAAAAAGTTTCGAGCTCCAAACGCACTTGACTCACGCATAAAAGCCCTATTTTGATAGGCATATTTTGTGTTCTGACTCGCCTCATCGAGTAGAGCGCATGGGGTGAGAACTCTTCGCGCTTTGAGTTCTACTTGGCCCTCATTGATCCCTATGCGTAAAAGCGCACCGTCCCCATTAAATATAGGGCTACCATCAGCCCAAGGGATCGGACCCATAACGAACGCATAACCGAGCGCGGTGGGGAGCTGACCCTCATAAGGCTGGAGCTCTATATCCAAGGGACAATGGATACCTTGAGTGAGGCCTAAAAGCGCTGGTAAAACCTTGTCGTCAGAGCCCTCTTCTTCACCGATACGACCCTCTTCATGGTCTCCTCCACATCCTACAGCGAGTATCCCACAACTACCAGCGATCATCGTCAACACTCGGCGTCGACTAAACCGCAGGGGAGAAGAGGGAGACTTCTGACAATCACTGTTGGATGAGATGCTCATAAAATACTTTACCTAACGATCGTTATAAATAGTTTCACTAAGTAGATAGTGGACTTAATAGGCGTAGTCAATGATGAAATCACGTTGAGAGAGACTTACTTAGCTCAAGCAATCGCCCAGTTTTAAACCTAGCTGCCTGTTTAAATGGATGAAAAACCGAGAGTTAGGCTAAAGTTGAAACATTTCGAGTGAGCAGAGTGAGCATCTCTATCTCACAGATCGCTCTCATTCGATCAAGCAGAAGTCGCTATTTTTTAACTCTCTATTACTGTTTCTCATCCATAGACTTATCAGGGTAGACCGGTCGCGGTCGCCCGTCTTCATCGATCGCGACATAGTTAAACTGTGCCTCACAGACCCGCTCTCGATGCCCGGTCTCCCCGTCGAGATAGCCTTTGGTCCATACCTCCAGTTTGAGGCTCATCGAAGTTCGCCCAATGCGAATACATTCTCCATAGCAACAGACGACGTCTCCTACATCAACAGGCTTCTTGAAGACAATCTCGCTCACCGATACAGTGACGATCCTACCTCGTGAGATTTCTTTGGCTAAGATCCCTCCGGCCAAATCTAGTTGAGACATAATCCAACCTCCAAATATATCACCATTAGCGTTGGTATCAGCAGGCATCGCTAGGGTTCTTAATAAGAGGTCACCTCTTGGTTCTTGGGATATCGTCATTGGAAAATCCTCCTCATCTTAAGTAAGTAGTGACTGAGGTTTATACACCGACATCATACACAGGTTACATCATGAGACGTTAAAAACTATTTGCAAGTCACTTGCATAAGCGATATTTCAAGCTACTTATGTACTTTTGAGCGGAGTTTAAGATTAAGATGTATTATGAATCAGCCAATGATGAGATCAAATGGAGACCATTAAGGTTGATGGTGACCACTCTTCTCTTCTTTGCTCTAGGAGCTATGGGAGCAGGGTGCGACTCATCCTCAACGACACCTTCTATAATGAGCTCTGCCGATATGAGTTCATTAGATCAGGGGAGTGAGTCTGACCAGTCTCTCGATGATCAAGGAATAGAAGAGCCCATAGAAGAAGACCCTCTACCTGCAGGTCCTCAGGGTCGTTTAGCAACCGGGATCATTGGACGTGGTCATTGGGATGGAGTCGGTGACCAAGCTCGATTTGACGGTATGGTGTGCGCTACGATCGCCGATGATCAAGGCTCCCTCTACATTGCAGATGCTTTCTCAGGGACTGTACGTAGCGTTGATCTTGAGACTAAAGAGGTGTCGACCCTTAGCGGGTTCCCCTATGAGTTTGCGGTCTTTGATGGCCCTATCGACCAAGCCCGCTTTGAGAGCCCTCGCGGCTGCGGTATCGCCCCTGAAGGCTTATTGATTGCTGATAGCGCGACCTTACGTTGGATTGATTTTAACGAGTCTACTGTGTCTACTTTGACGGGTAGGGCTGGAGATGTTGGAGATCAAGACGGGGACTCTTCTGAGGCTCGCTTGGGATATTTAACTCATGACCTCATTTGGTCATTAAGCGGTGAATATGCTCTATTGAGTGACCGCAGCAATGATCGTATTCGCCTCTTCGTTAAGCACACACAGACCCTGTATGCTCTTGGTCCCTTGAATGATGAAGATCGAGTATTATCCCTTAATGGACCTGGAGGCTTAGACCTCACTGACGAGGGTGACCTATTGATCGCTGATACCTTTAATGGACGGGTTATCAGAGTTAACCTCAGCGCGCTTAATTTAGATGAACAATTAGCTCAGCAGAGAGAAGACGGCGATCAAACCAATGAGCTCCCCCTCGACTTAGACTCGCTCCAAGCCAGCGTCGTATGTAGTGGGTTATCAGACCCCCAAGGGATTACCACTGATGGTCAGAGAGCTTGGGTCGCTGGCTTTGAAGGTGAGCTCACAGAGATCGACTTGATGACCGGCGACACCTTACCCTTAGCTCTTAATCTCCGTCAACATAAGGAGCCCCCATTAGGCGGTGCCTTCGCCTCTTTGGTCTTCAATCATAATCAATCGGTTATCTATTATTTAGATATCAATACTGAGTCTATCCGTCAGATTGATCCTGAAACAGGTGTGGTTCAGACAATCGTAGGTCCTAAAGAGACCAGAGGCGATCGTGATGGTGATCTTGACACTGCTCGTTTTGGTGTGCTCTATGATGTCGTCGCAACCGAGCGAGGATGGATAGTAGCCGACCCCGAATCGGGTAAAGTTAAAGAGATTATCTTTGAAGAGGGTCAAGCGGGAGTTAACACGATCATTAGCGCTGCGCAAACCGTTGGCTCTTTACCTCTGCCTTCTGATCGACAGCAGGGTCAAGCACCCGTCGCTTTAGCGTACGATCGCGCTCATAAGCACCTCTACATCGCTGATCTTAATGAGCATGTGATCCGTCGCTATGATGTAGAAACTCAAACCTTAGAGCTTATTATCGGAGAGGTTGAAGTGAGCGGAGGTCAAGATGGGATAGGTGTAGAGGCGCGTCTGAATCAACCTTTCGGTTTAGACTTCGCAGATGATGGCTTGCTCTATATCGCCGATGCCGGAAATCGAGCGATTCGTAGCTTCGATCCCGTTACCCAAGAGGTTCGGACAGTCGCTCAAGGAGAGAGAGAGCCTTTTGATGTCCTCAAGCACCAGAATGGAAATATATATGTAGTCGATGGGGTCACGCCGGCCCTCTTTAAGGTCGAAGGTAACGGCTTTGAACTTGTCATTGGGCATTTACAGGAAGCAGGTCCAGGGGACGGCCTAGATGCTAGGTTTGCTTCTCCTCTCTCTCTCACTCGTCATCCTCAAGGAGGAATATTGATCGCTGATGGAGAGAATCATCGCATACGCTTAGTTGATCTAGAGAACTCATCCGTCTCTACTTGGGTAGGGCAGTTTACACGTCATGGAGGCTGGGGACATCGTGACCCGCTCCCTTGGGAGGAGATTAGGCTTCAGTCTCCCAACGCGGTCGCCCTCTCACAGACTCAAGCGATCGTTTTGAGCGATACAGGGGTCATCTTGCTAGAAGATTCTACGCTCAGCTCAGGTGAGGTGAGCGACGAAGATAATGAAGATAACGAACAGAGTGGTGCAGAGTAGGAGCTTTAAAGATGTCATCTCGTATGCTTTTAACAATATATTATACAGCGATGGTGATGATATTTTGTGGATGTGATCACTCGCCAGAGTCAAATATGACCGATTTGACAGGCGGCTCGATGAGCGACTCGATGGGTGGGTCGATGGGTGGCGCGACAGATGACTCGATGGGTGGCTTGATGGGTGGATCGATGGGTGGCTTGATGGGTGGATCGATGGGTGGCGCGACAGATGACTCGATGGGCAATGTAGACTTTATCTCCTCACCTCACCTTCTTGTCGGTCGAGGCGCCGATCAGTTTATCCCTGTAGAGGAGGGTGAAGTGAGCACCTTACACAGAGGCTGTCAGGGGGCTCAGCACTTATGGGTTAGCTTGCGACTCCCGACTCACTCGCCGGATGCATATCAGCTTGAGCTGACTCTTATAGGTGATGATGGCGACCTACTTGCCCCTCCTTTTACCCTCGAAGAAGAGGAGTGGCTAGGGTACTCTGTCGAAGGTCAATCTCTACCTGGGAGTGAGATCATTGGATTGACTCTTGTGATCTTCGACCCCATGGCGGTTGTTGGTCGAGAGGCGCTTGTTAAGACGCGTGTTCAGGTCGGTGATAGGGTCTTAGAGAGCCGAGTGAGGGTTGAGGTTCAATGGGGAGCGGATGCCTGCTAAGAGCAGTTTTGCTATTCTCTATGAGTTCGAATTGTGTGAGTGGGCCTACTTTGATAGTTTACTCTTCGATCAATCGTTGAATCTGTGATGACAGGCGCTTACCGAGGATTTACTTATGAGTTCAAGTGATCAAAATAGTCTAGAACCTGTCACTCGTAGGTTACTCTTAAGAGGAGGGCTCGCTGGATTAGCGAGCACCATCGCCTATGGTCACTTGGTAGGATGTAGCTCGCCTGAGAGTGAAGAGGCCTCTCGACGAGAAGAGGACACCGTCACGCTCCCTCCCCTGCTCCAAGATCAAATGAGAGATCAAGGAGTGACCGACCAAAATGTCGAAGCTGATGAAGATCTAGGAGGTCTGATGAGTGCTGATGAGGGCTCATCAGCTGACCTAGATCAAGGGAGTGACCTAGAGAATGATCTTGGGGAGGGTATGCTCGATCAAGGAGTACAAGCGGACTTCCCGCAACGGGACCTACCATCATCTCTTCAGCTGATATCGATGATCTCTACTGTCGGTCCACTCCTCTCCGCGGATGAGTATGGGCTTCGATTACCTGAAGGCTTTAGCGCACGAATCATCGCCCGCTCTGGGCAGGAGGTCTTAGGTGGAGGGCACCGTTGGCACCTCGCTCCCGATGGAGGAGCGACCTATCCCACTGAGGATGGGGGTTGGATCTATGTCTCCAACTCTGAGATCAGTATTCTTGGAGGAGTGAGCGCTATAAGGTTTGATGCCCGTGGAGAGATCATTGATGCCTACCCTATTTTAGATAGAACCAACAAGAACTGTGCTGGGGGAGTAACCCCATGGCATACTTGGCTCTCCTGCGAAGAGATCGGGAGGGGCCGAGTGTTTGAATGTTCTCCTTGGGGAGATCAAGAAGCGATTTTGAGGTTAGCTCTGGGGGTATTCAAACATGAAGCGGTCGCTGTCGACTCGACCAATGGTCACCTGTATCTGACCGAAGATGAAAGCGATGGAGGGTTCTATCGTTTTACGGCATCCCAAGAGAACGTATATGGTTTTCCTGACCTTAATGCCGGAGACTTGGAAATCGCTACGGTCTCAGCTACGGGTCAAGTGAGCTGGACCCTTCTCCCTGATCCACAATATACCGGAGAGACGCCGACACGTTACCAAGTACCTCATCTCACGCCTTTTAATGGTGGAGAGGGGATCTGGTTCCATGATGGCGTCGTCTATTTCTCGACTAAGGGTGATAATAAAGTGTGGGCATATAATACGCAGAGCGCTCAACTTGACACCATCTATGATGGGAGAAGCAGCCTCACTGGGGTTGATAACCTCACAGTCTCTTGCTGTGGTGACGTTTTAGTTGCCGAGGATGGAGGGAGTATGCAGATCGTAGTGATCTTACCAAATGGAGAGCTCAAGACTCTTGTCCAGATAGAAGGACAAGATGAATCTGAGGTCACAGGTCCTGCGTTTGATCCTAGCGGCACTCGGCTCTATTTCAGTTCACAGAGAGGTCCATCGGGACAAAGTATCGATGGGATTACATATGAAGTCACCGGACCATTTCATCGTTTAGCGTAGCAGATCGAATACAGAATATAGTTTATTTCTAAACATAGAGATTGAGGGAGTGAGTGTCTCATATCAATCTGGCTCATTATCTCTGGCTCTGTCTTAAATACACGATTGGAGCCTCTCTCATCTAGAGCCTTGGTTACTCTGATGACTCAGTATAGGTCTTTAGCTCCTCTGGAGAACCTTGAGACTCTAACTCAAACTTTAGCGATACCATTGAAGGTCTCATGGACTATTATGTGACCTATTCAGCACACTTTAGAGCTGAGAGAGTCACAATAGAGGTTTAAGGCGCTACCTGTTAGTGGATTCATTTACATATATTTTGGCGAATATTCAGCGAGAGTGAGCTGATGTATTCGCTTATCCTTCGCTTGGTTTTCTCTGTTATCATGTGGAGAATAGACTCTGATTGAGATAATTATATGATTGGTATGTAGTTTGCTCACTAAATGGCTAACTAATCTAAATAGCAGGCTCTTGAAAGCGAGACACATATGCATACTAGCTGCTCTTATATCAACTTGAGCCTCTCTTTAGCTCTGTTCACGCTCCCACTAGCCTGCTCTGAGCACTCGGTGGAGCCGATAGAACCGATGACCTCTGAACCATTCAATCCTTATGCCGAAGGGTTAGCGGACCAGCCAGCGGGTACAATGAGCTTTAATGATTACTCTGAAGCGGCCGGATCTGAGGCTGGGTTTCAAGTGGGTACCGCTGGCGATGAGAGTCAACCCTCTACAGAGTATACACCTCAAGCAGGGGCTCAGCGGTGTGAGCTTAGCTATGAATGTGAGACAGGGTTTTACTGCTATCAATCATATTGCATCGAGGAGGGAACGTGCCTTACAGGTGATTGCAGTGAAAACCAAGACCAGCTCGGCTGTTTAGAAATCGGTCCATCTCCCCTTCAGTTTGGATCGATTCGTCGAGGGACCTCGGCCACTAGACAGATCTCCTTGAGAGCTTGCGAAGACCGAGCGGTCACTATTCAACAGATCAATGGGGTCAATCTGCCCAACACCATGACCTATTTTGCCCCCTCACTCCCACTCACCCTACAGCCCAATCAGGAGATCAACCTTGAGGTCACCTATAGCCCAGAATCGGTAGGCTCAGACTCTGGTCACTTGGAGGTGAGGAGTGATGATGCCGAGAGCCCCACTCGACTGATCGACATCTCAGGAGAGACCCGAGTCCCCTCTCTAGAGAATATTGGCTTACACATACGTCTCGATTGGGACACCGATGAGACCGATTTTGATCTCCACCTTGTCTCACCGATCGGTCAATTTGGAGACTCGCCCCAAGACTGCTCTTTCATGCACCCCAATCCCCAATGGGGCGATCCAAATAGCATCTTAGATGACCCTTTCTTAGATGTCGATGATGTCGATGGATTTGGGCCTGAGAACATTAATGTTACTGAGCCTGCACCCGGAGTATATACCGTGATGATTCACTACTTCTCGGAGGGGAGAGACTTCAATCAGAGTAATTTGACGGTCACCTTCCTTCATTATGGTGCAGAGGTTTCAGTAATGAGATCTCGACCCGTCTCTCAAGTAGAAGAGGTGTGGATCGTCGCAGAGGTAGAGTTCCCAGGCGCTCACGTACGCGAAGTAGATGAGTTCTTTATCGGTGACCTCAGTGGATTCTGAGAGACCTCTTCGTTTCACTCAAATCTTAAGCAGCAACTAACCGTTGAGCCAATCGAGGGTGAGGGCAGCGGTCCACGTAAATTGGTCGGCGCCTAGACCTTCGCCAGTTAAAGGGCTAAAGTATTCGAAGAACCCCGATTTTTCTACTAGCTCGAGCGAGTTTTGCTTCAAGAAGCCAAGTTCTTCTACGGCTTCAGAGAAGAGCCAATTCATATTCATCCACACTGGGCCACGCCAATATCGTTGATCATCAAACTGATCAGAGCTAGGCCAAGTTGTGGGTAGACCATAGGGAGACTTATACTCGGTCAAGAGTCTCTCTAAAAGTCGATCATGACTATGTCCTCTCTGATCTCTGCCTAACATGAGCGGAGCGTAGGCGCCGAGTACATCGTTGGAGTAGCGAGTGTGGGTGGTGATATCAAAATAGTCATAGAAACCTTGATTTGCGTTATAGAGCCGCTCTAGTCCTTGAGTGAGGTGCCTAGACCTCTCCTCCGCCTCAGAGTTCACTGATAGCCGATCACAGAGCCAAGCGAGGTCTTTCTCCGCCCACGCTAAGAGAGAGGTCATGAGCGGGCAGTAGACTCTAAATGGACCATGCCCAAACCCCTCTTTAGCGATCGCTTTGACCAAGACCGCGTAGCGCCTATATTCATCGTCGGTAGGCCGCTGTTTGGGGTCTTTTACCTTGGCTTGGTCAACGCGCTTAAAAGGGGGTGACTCTTGGGGATCGATCGCGGAGAGCGGCTTATCCCAAGCAGGACTGTTGTCGAGTCCACTCTCCCACGGGTGAGCGATCGAGACGAGCCCCCACTCGAGAGGGTCGCGAGCGGACTTGAAGTAGATGTGTGACCTCTCGATAAGTGGTAGAAGTGCTTTGATACGCGCAGCGCTACCTCCCCGCTCTAAGACTCTTCTCGCCGCGATCGCCCATACGGGCGGTTGAGTGATACTGCTACTCTGCTCTGCCTCCCAAAAGCTAGCATCAGGGAAGTAACTCTCTGTAACCTGTGAGCTAAAGACAATGTGAGGAACCCGACCGTCTGACCACTGCCCTCTCATAAGAGTCTCTAGCTCGGTTACGGCGCGGTCGAGATCAAGATGAGACCATCCGATCGCCGCAAAAGCCGAATCCCACGCCCATAAGTGAGGATAGAGCTGTCCCGAGGGAATCGAGTGTGTCCCACGGTCATTGAGGGAGAGAGTATGAGCCGCGCGTTCAGTGAGCGAGGGTGTTGAAGGCATAACAGACTCCGAGGATGAGGAGGGAGTAGGCGATGAGCCCTGCATAAGTGGCTAACCAATCGCTCTCCCGAGAGCGAAGGTCTCCTAATTTAAGAGTATAGGCCTCAACCTTTTCATCGTTAGGAGGGGCAGTCAGTGAGCTGAAAACAATGGTCGAGAGACAAGTTACGATTAAGCCAAAGAAGTTCCACCACATCCAAAAGATGTGTCCTTGATACAGCCAAAGGTAGAGGTTGAAGGCTACACCCGTAAGGGTCCCTAGGATGACTCCTGTCCCTGTACTTCGTCGAGTTAAGAGTCCCATTAAAAATGCCGCTAATATAGGACCATAAAAGGCTGATCCGATCTTATTGATACTCTCCACGACCGTTTTAGAGCTCTCGTCATAGACGAAGAGGAAAGCGAAAGCGGTGATAATAACCCCCCAAATGACGGTGACGATCTTGCCAATCACTAAGGTCTTCTCTACGGGAATCCTATCCTCTAAAAAATCTTTCAGTGTGGCCGCTGAGAGAGAGTTTAGCGCTGAGTCTAGACTAGACATCGCCGCGGCGAGGATCGCAGAGATTAAGAGCGCTCTTACCCCGGTGGGGAGTTGAGTTAAGATAAACTCGGGGACGAGGAAATCGACTTTACCATGAGCATCTACCGCTGCTCTTAGCTCTGGGAGCTTGTAATAGACGGCTCCCATCGCCGCTCCGAGGAGTAAATAGAGGAGGGTCATCGGGAAGCGAGCGAGACCGTTGAGGATCAGCGATCGCTTGGTATCCTCAATCGTTGGTGCGGAGAGCTCTCGTTGAGCCTGACTCTGATCGACTCCATAATAAGAAACATAGAGAAAGAATCCACCGATGAAGAAACCCCAAAATGGGGTTTGACTACTCGATTGGCTCAGTCCTGTACTGTTGTCTAAGGCGATCCAACGATCAGCGGGGAGAGAAGCGATCATCTCACTCAATCCCCCGACTTCACTGGCAGCATAACCAATGCAGATGATAACCCCCACCAAGAGAACTGCCATTTGGATTACATCCGAATAGACAACCGCCGCCATCCCTCCGATCGTATCATAGATGATCGTGACTATGCCGATTACCAAAATGGTCGACCAAATAGGGATGTCTAGACAGGCGGTTAAAACGATCGCTGCTGCGTAAATCCCCATGCCGGTGGCCAAGGCGCGACTAATGAGGAAGACGCCGCTGAGGAATAGTCGAGTCGGTCTCCCGAAGCGGAGCTCAAGATATTCATACACACTGATCAGTTTAAGCTCCCTAAAAAAGGGGATCAAGAACACCATGACGAAGATCATCGCCAGTGGGACCGCGAGCTCATATTGTAGCCATGCTAGACCTCCCCCTTCAGTTAAAGCGACAAAAGCAGGGATACCTATAAAGCTGTTAGCGCTGCTCTGAGTGGCCATCGTGGAGATACCGATCGCCCACCAAGGTAGGTTACGTCCTCCCACATAATAATCTTCTTGATCGCTCTGCCCTCTACCTAAGTAGACGCTGAAGGCCACCATGAATAAGAGATATAGGATAATAATCGTCCAGTCGATACCATTCATACGGGGCTCTCCTCTCGCTCCTCTTGAAGAATTATCAGATAAGGTACTTTAATATCATGGGTTTATTATTGTGATATTAGGGTTAAGGTAGTGATATCACTAAGTCTGCGACATTGGTCCCTGTGGGACCGGTTATGATCTGTCCCTTGAGAGATTTGAAATAGTGGTGGGAATCATTATCGTGTAACGCTGCAGTAGGGTCAGGCGCATTTTTCAAGAGCGCTTCGTCACACCACGCACCAGCGGCATCAGAGCCTCCATCTATTCCATCGCTCCCCAACGAGAGGAGGAGGCCATTCCCTCTTCGTCGACGTAGCCACTCATCGAGTGCCCCGAGGATCACTTCATGATTACGACCACCAAGACCCTTTCCGGTGACAGTGACAGTCGTCTCTCCAGTCGCGATAAAGCCCGGGGTTAAACTCGCTAGTTGTCGGCCGACCTCTCTCGCTTCACCGACGAGAAGTTTTTCGATGACTCTTAGCTGAGGCGCCTCTCGTAGAATCGCTTCTCTCATGGTGAGATGATCAGCGGCGACCACTGTATGATCCGCTGGTAGCGTAGGTCCAGAGGCTACCGTCTCTAGCGGAGCGCCTGGGGTATCACTCATAATAATATTGACTACAAGCGCTGGTTTAATGGCAGCTGAAAGTCCTCCTCCCTTAATCATCGAGAGCTGGCGTCGACGTTGGTTCAAGGCAATAATATTTGCTCCTGAACGCATCAAGCGCTCACTCTCCTCAGCGATCTGTGCCAGACTGACCCCCGGTCGAGGTCGCTCTAACATCGCTGAACCTCCGCCAGAGATGAGGCAGAGAGCTACATCGGAGGTCGTGAGAGAACTCGCGAGCTCTAATACCTCTTGGCCGCGCTCAACAGCGTCATCAGCCGGTAATGGGTGACGAGCGCGAACTAACTTAAGGGGACCTAGTGCACCAGACTCAAAACAATGCACGACTCCCTGTTTTACCTCGACTTGTTCTAGTATGGCCTTTGCCATAGGGAGCGCCGCTTTCCCCACAGCGAATACGGTGCATCCATTTAATGGGACGAGCCCTCTTAAGCTCTCTAAAGCTCGAAGTGTGGCTTGGCGAGCGTCAACTGACGCTAGCGCGACTCTTACTAGATGATCTGCTAACTGACGCCGATCATCGGTGAGTAATCCTTTAGAAATCAGAGAAACCTCTGATATATTTAGGTTTATCAAACTCATTAGACGATCAGTATATGTATAAAATTTCTTTATAAATGAAACATAAACGTATCATTAATGAAAAAGGCGCACAAGACCGTCCATAGAAATTTTAGAGATAACCCTCCTATTCATTACGGCTCTTTATTCTATCTATGTTGGGGGAGGCGCTGAGATGGAGAGAGCTCTTTCTCTATTTCAGGTGAACAATAGAGATCACTCAGGTTTATAGCCAATATACAGAGCACCTGCACCGAGAGTAAAGTGCCTCATCTCACAGCGAACAAAGCCTGCCGACTCTATCATTTCGATGAAACCATCTCCATAAGGGAAGTTTTCCACTGATCTATTAAAATATCGGTAGGCATCACCATTGGAGAAGAGGCCGGCGACCGCAGGAACAATATACCTAAAGTAAGCGAGAAAGATTGCCCTTAGTATTCTCGAATTAGGGATCGAGGGCTCTAAAAAGTAAACTGCCCCGCCGGGTTTGAGAACTCGCGCGATCTCCGAGAGCCCCGCGAGAGTGTCCCCGACATTACGAATCCCACAAGCCATCGTCACCACGTCATATTGATCGCTCTCTAGCGTTAAGTCGGTGGCATCACCACGTTGAATATTCAGCTGTGATTCAAGCGTTGATCCGCTCATTTTACGGCGAAAAATATCGAGCATCTCTTCCGAGAGATCTACACAAGTGTATCGGTCTTCGACATCGCTTCGCTCTTCATGAATCGCCATGGGAATGAGCCCTGTCCCACAGGCCAAGTCTAATATATTCAGCCCAGGTTGACTAGGGAGCGCCCTCGCTAATCCTCGACACCATCTTCGATAGAGCCGGAGAGAGATTAAGTCAGAGATCAAGTCATACGACTTTGAGACCTCACGATCAAAAATAGACCAAGTTTTAGTTTTATCATTCAGAATATCATTAACGTTCATGGGGGGAACCTACAAGAAAATGGAAATAGGATACTTATTGACGTCATTTATATCACTGTGGTTTCACTCTATCTTCTAGATGTTTAAACAGGACTCAGTTATCAGCAATTATGGGGTAATGAGAGAATACTTTGCGGTGGAAAATCTCTTCTACTGACGAACCTTGCTGTTATGTCTTGGAAGACATACACTCCCCTCTGTGACCGTCCTCTATAAGCGACATCTGTGAGCATTAGCGGCTTAGGGTCTATTAGGTAACATTGTCAGGAGAGAGACTATGAAGAAAGCGTTAATCACCGGGATTACAGGCCAAGATGGTGCTTATCTCGCTCGTTTTTTACTTAAGAAGGGCTATGAAGTACATGGGATTAAGAGGCGATCTTCGCTCTTTAATACTCAGCGTATTGATGAGATCTATCAAGGGGTACAAGTAGAGGATAAACGCTTCTTCTTACATTATGGGGACCTCACCGATAGCACTAACGTGATCCGCTTGATTCAAAAGATCCAGCCCGATGAGCTCTATAACTTAGGTGCTCAGAGCCACGTTCAGGTCTCCTTTGATTCCCCAGAGTATACCGCTGATGTAGATGGTCTAGGGACATTGAGGGTACTTGAGGCGGTACGCTTACTCGGACTCGAAGAGAAGACCCGTGTCTACCAAGCCTCCACCTCTGAGCTCTTTGGTTTGGTACAAGAGACTCCTCAGCGAGAGACGACTCCGTTTTATCCTCGCTCCCCTTATGCTTGCGCCAAACTTTATGCCTATTGGATCACGATCAATTATCGTGAGGCTTATGGGATGTACGCTTGCAATGGGATCCTCTTTAACCACGAGTCTCCGATGCGGGGGGAGACCTTCGTGACCCGCAAGATCACTCGCGCTCTACCGAGGATCATCCTCGGGATGGAGGAGTGTTTATACATGGGTAATATTAACGCTCTCCGCGATTGGGGGCATGCCCGTGACTATGTGCGGATGATGTGGCTCATGCTCCAACAAGATCAAGCCGATGACTTTGTGGTCGCCACCGGCGAGCAGCATTCGGTGAGAGACTTTATTAACGCGGCAGCGGAGAGGCTCGGTTTGACTCTAGAGTGGACTGGAGAGGGGGTTGATGAGGTCGGTACAGTGCAAACCTTTGATCAGGATCGATTGATGACGCTACTTCAACAGCAGATGGAGGGTGAGAGCTCATCGACTAAAGAGGCCTTCATCGCTGACACCTTAAAGGTGATCGAATCTAATACAAGGCTACAACCAGGACAGGAAATCGTACGAATTGATCCCCGCTATTTCCGACCCGCTGAGGTGGAGACCCTCCTCGGAGACCCAACGAAAGCTCGAGAAAAACTTGGGTGGTCCCCTGAGATCAGCTTTCAAGACCTCGTACAAGAAATGGTCGAAGAAGACTTCTCCGAGGCTCGTCGAGACCAGCTTAACTTACAAGCGGGGTTCAGCGTTCATGGGGTCAGGGAATAGAGGGGTGAGTTAACATGATGAGTAGGAATGAGATGCACAAGAGCAGTCGAATCTATGTCGCCGGACATCGAGGGCTCGTCGGGAGCGCTATCACTCGAGCCTTGCGCGCCAAGGGCTTTGACCATCTGATCGAACGCACTCGTCAAGAGCTTGACTTGCGAGATCAGATCGCGGTCAGCGAATTCTTTAGAGAGACCGCTCCTGAGTACGTCTTCCTCGCGGCAGCCAAGGTGGGAGGGATACATGCTAATGACACTTATCCCGCTGAGTTTATCCACGATAATCTGCTCATTCAAAACAATGTGATCGATGCAGCCTATCGCCAGAACGCTCGTAAGCTCTTGTTCCTCGGCTCATCGTGTATTTATCCTAAGATGTGTCCTCAACCGATGAAGGAAGAGCACCTCCTCACCGGTCCGCTTGAGCCCACCAACGAGTGGTACGCGATCGCTAAGATCGCTGGGATCAAGATGTGTCAGGCCTATCGTAAACAATATGGCTTCGATGCGATCTCAGCGATGCCAACGAATTTATATGGACCTGGAGATAATTTCCATCCGGAGAACAGTCATGTATTACCGGCATTGATTCGACGCTTTCATGAGGCGAGAGAGGTGGGAGCTGATCGAGTAACGATTTGGGGGACAGGAACACCGAAGAGAGAGTTTTTGTATGTGGATGATCTCGCCGATGGTCTGCTGTGTCTCATGGAGCATTATTCGGGCGAGAGCCAAGTCAATGTTGGCTGTGGTGAAGATCTCAGTATTTTAAGCCTCGCCCAGCTGATCGCTGAGGTGATCGGCTATAAGGGAGAGATCTGTACCGATCCCAGTAAACCCGATGGGACGCCTCGTAAACTTCTCGATGTCAGTAAGATCAATGAGCTCGGTTGGAGAGCACAGACGTCGCTCAGAACTGGGATAAGCGCGACTTATGAGAGCTTCCTCAGCCAGCCATATGCTGAGAGATGAGATCTGAGGATACTACGCTCTCCTCCATCAGGAGAGCGCTCTCTTTAATGTCGATGAGCGCTCGTTGGCGTCTTTTGATGTCAGCGACATTAACATTAGCCTTATCAGCCGTCGAAGTGGCGCTTGCGGGATTGGTCGCTCTGCTTACCGCGACTCTAAGTCTTGGAGAGATAGAGCCTCTACGTCAGCTCAGCGGTCTCACTTATGCTGCTCCCTTGGTCCGACTCTCTGAGCTGAGCTTTGGCTCAACGACGCGAGGGCTCATCTTAAGTCTCCTCACCTCGCTGGTCTTTACTCTCTTGATAAAGAGTGTATTGACGCTCCTCTATCAATGGCACAGCACCTCACTCGCCGAGCGGATCGGAGGAGAGACTAGAGCGCGGGCGCTGCGTTTATACCAACGCGCCCCTTATTTACGGGTAGAGAGAGAAGGCTTAGTTGAGCTTCAGTTTAATATAGGAGCTTCATCGAGCGTGGCCGCCTTTCTCTCTCAACTCTTACACCTGCTCACTTACTCGATCATGCTCCTTAGCCTCATTGTAGGCTTATTGTGGGCTTCTCCTCAGTTGACAGCGATCCTTATCATCCTTATGTTCGCAGGAGGAGGCGGCTTAATCTCTCTGAGTAAACGAGCCCTTCATCAACAGAGTGAAGCGGTGATGAATGATGAACTTAGGCTCGCTAAGCTATCTCATGCGGGGCTCCACGGACTTCGAGAGATGAAGTTGTATCAACGTGAAGAACAGATCTATGACCGCTTTGTTAAACTCTTGGATCGATTCGTCAGCGGGAGGGTTCGTCAACAGCTCTTGAGCCTCACTCCAGCGCTTGGTCTAGAAATAATCGGGGCATCACTCTTGTTGGTCTCCGCCTCTTATCTCGTCTACATTGAGGGGAGTGATCTCATGCGCCTCTCTAGTACTTTGGGTTTTGTGGCGGCAGCCTCTTGGCGAGGGCTCCCGTTGGTGAATCGCATATTGAGCGGACTCAACGCCATCTTAACAATGCAGCCCTATCTCGATCGAGTCACTACCTTATTAGCCTCTGAGGAGGTCTCACAAGATCAGGGACAGGCTACCGACTTGTTGAGCTTACGCCGAGATCTTACTGTCCGAGGTCTTACGCTGAGTTATCTTGGGGTTGAGACAAGCGTCCTCAAAAATGTGTCCTTTACGGTACATTCTGGCCAGCGATTAGCGATCGTGGGGAGGTCGGGAGCGGGTAAGAGTAGTCTCGCCAAGTTGCTCAGCGGACTAGTCTCTCCTAGCGTGGGTGAGATCGAATCTGATGGCTCTTTGCTGACCGCTGAGACCCAGTCTTCATGGTTTAATCAGGTTGGCTATGTTTCTCAGCGTCCATATCTCTTTGATCTCACGATCGGTGAAAATATTGCTCTCTCGACTTGGGGAGAAGAGCCCTCGCCTTCAAGCAAGATGTCTCGACTTCAAGCGGCTTGTGAGTTCGCTGAAATTGATTTCATCGATGACTTAGAGAGAGGTATAGACACTGTCCTCGGCGAAGAAGGAACGCGCCTATCTGGAGGACAAGCGCAACGGGTCGCCATCGCTCGAGCGCTCTATCATCAGCCTAAGCTCTTGATCTTAGATGAGGTAACGAGCGCCTTGGATGAACGAATAGAGCAGCGCCTCCTCGATCGTCTCTTAGCAGATCATAACCCCCCGATCATGGTGATCCTCATCACTCATCAGCTAGAGGTCGCTCGACGTTGTGATCTCGCGTTGTGGTTAGAAGGGGGAGAGCAGCGTGCCTTTGGAGAGGCTCATATAGTTCTCGATGAATACCAACGATCATTGAGCGCTGAGGGAGAAAGCTGAGCCCTATGCGAGTCGCGATCTGTGATCTATGTCTCAGCGACGCTGTTCATGAGACTGTGAATCTCGGTTTTCTTTATGGGGTGAGCCTCTTGAATGAGCGAGCAGAGTCTCGCTCTCCTAGAGAGATCGCCCAAGGGGACCGGTCTGTTTTTTATGCTGATCCCGGTCATCTCCATATTTTACGAGGAGAGATTGAACGTAAGCGGCTCCCGATCACCGATATAGAGTATATCCCGCTGCGAGCAAACTTGAGCTCTAGCCCACTCGGCTATTGGCGGACGAGCCGTCGTTGCCGATTCATTCTCGATGACATGGTCGAGCGTCACCTTGAAGTGCTCCTCATCCTCTCATCGGTCGCTTTTCAGCGTCAGATCCTTAAGCAGCTCCTCTCTCAATCGCCATATCTTCACCTTAAGTGTGTATGTGTGATGCATGGTGACCTAGAGCAGCTCTCCCCCATGTCATCGACAATAATGCCAATAGACCCGAGCCTAAAGACCGTTCAAAATTCATCGATGGGTAGAGAGTCGATACCGATATTGAGACGACTGATACGATCATTCAACTCTCGTCTCCGCAGTTTTAAGCGAGGTGTTCGACAACGCCTTGAGATCAAAGTAGAGCTTAGCGAAAACCTGTTCAGAGATCACTCACCTCGCGTTCGCTACCTAGTGCTCGCTGATCATATTCTTACCCATCTCCAAGATTACTTTGACCCGAACACACTCAATTTTAGCTCTATTCTACACCCTGTCGTCCTCTCTCCAATCTCTTCGGCGCCACAGCACCAGAAGATGGTCTTTGCTGTATTTGGTTATGGTAATCCTAGCGTCTTTCAAGCGGTGAATGAGCAGCTCGCCCAACAACGCCCTCATCGTCCTTTTGAGATCCGCCTTATCAGCAGCGATCATCGAGGGATTGAAGACTATCCGTGGGTGAAGGCTCCAATCGCAGGTCGACTGCTGACCCGTGAGGAGATGGAGCGGCTCGCTACAGATGTAGATGTCTTCTTGATCCTTTATGAACCCCATCGCTACTTGCTGAGCTGTAGCGGTTCAATCGCGGAAGCGATCTCTTATCAAAAGCCCATATTTTATCTCAAAAGTGAGTGTGTCGAGAGCTTCAACCTACCTCAGGCACCGATCGGTATCTCTTGTGATGATGTGGAGACGCTGGTGACTCACATGAGAGATTATATCGATCACTATCCTCAGCGACTTGAGGCCCTAGAGAGGATGAGGGGGCATCTCTTACAGGCTAGATCCCGTGTAGAGATGAGCGCTCAGCTCCCTCGATTGCGCGCCATCTTAACGTGGAGTGATGACTGAGATCTTGGGTATCAGTGTGAGCGTTGGCATCAGTGTGAGCATCGTCGATCACCTTTAGGGCAGCGGATCCGGACATGCATATGACTCTTATGCACTTTATCTGGATAGATTGCTTTACGCTTCCCGCCGGGGAAATAAGAGAGGTACTTCTTCAGCCTTGACCTTCGCTTCTTGTAGATTCGCTTGATGTATTTTTTCAGGGCACGGACTCGAGAACGCTCGATAAAGACCATCTGAGTTTGGGGGTCGTCTAAGAAACACTTTAGGACAACCCATTGAGCATACATATTCATCTGTCGCGGTGAGGTGTTAGTGAAGTACCCTTTGCTGAGCGGTTTTTTACGCATAAATCCTACATCAACATCACGACCACTTTGATGCGATTTATGAGACTTTAAGGGACCTCCTCGTCGACTAGAGAGGTCCCCGATAGGAATAGGGCGATACTTTCGTGAAAAGTATCGTCGATAAGTACGTCCACAGCTCTTAATCAAGGTCACTAGCTCAGGAGTACCCCAGAGGTCAGGGCGATGTTTTGAGACTGCATAGCCCCTTCCTAAGCCATCGCCATCGGGATCGAGATGAATACCATTCTTAAGAGAGCCCGCGTGGGGTCGACCTACCGACTCTGTTGATCTTTGTGGACCATAAAAAGCGAGCCGTTTACCAGGCTGAGGTCGCTTTCGTCTTCTCATCTTTCGATTCCAACGTTTAAGAGATTTGAGCTTAACCTTAAGTCGTTTTGACACTGACCCCCATGTATCTCCTCGAACGACTCTATAATATTGTCTTTTATACTTCTTAGTACGCTTCTTAGCGCGTTTCTTAGCGCGTTTCTTAGCGCGTTTCTTAGCGCGTTTCTTAGCGCGTTTCTTAGCGCGTTTCTTAGCGCGCTTCTTAGCGCGCTTCTTAGCGCGCTTCTTAGCGGCTTCTTAGCGTGCTTCTTAGCGTGCTTCTTAGCGTGCTTCTTAGCGTGCTTCTTAGCGTGCTTCTTAGCGCTCGTTTTGGATTTCTCAGTGACTTCTGCGTTCGGCTTCGCTTCAACCTCAGACAATGAGGGATAAGAGAGCGCGGAATAAAAGAGCGCAGATAAGTAAACACAGAAGAGGATCGCTTCAGCTCTAAACTTTCTTATTAAGTATCTATAGATCGTCATCATCTGACCACCTTTGACTCCTCACTTTATTAAACTGATCTTACTGATTATGGCTTCTTATATCATATCTCTCTTTTTAGTTAACTCGATAGTCACTCAGATTGTTTCAACCCCATAAAATGTCAACTATATGAGAACTTCACTCTACTAGAGATCAATCAACGGGTCTTTTTTTAGTCAACTGATCATAGCCAGATAAGATGTCATCATAACCACTATCTATGTGAAATGTTTAACTAGGCTGTAAGAGACGAGATTTTTATGCCTATTATTGATAAAGTGAATGATCAATTGTATGCATTTGAAGTGGTGCCTTATCATCTTCGCCTCGCACAATTTAAAGAGACTTTGATGTATATGATCAGTACCGGGGTTGAACAGTTTGGTATCGATATTCGACCTCTAGACTAGAGGATAGAATCGAGGTATAGGGTAGAAGAGTAAAAGGCTCTAGTGTAGGGCAAGTCTCTGAAGCTACGTAAAATAAAGTAGCTGCTAAATAAAGTAGCTGCGACCCCATCTCTTAAAGTCTTTTATATTTTATCTTTTATCTTTTCTTGAAGTAGACTTTGGTCCTCCATTATAAACTCGAACAGCTCATAAACTCGAACAGCTCATAAACTCGAACAGCTCATAAACTCGAACAGCTCATAAACTCGAATAGTGAGATGTACACATACCCTTAAGGAGATGATTGATGACGTCATCAAAGTTAATAATGGGCTTTCTAACAAGCCTATTTACGATGAATTAGGGCTCACGCCTCTCTCGAAATCGCAGTCATTGGTTATGTAGCGATTCATAGAACTCATTACTTAAGGAATGAGCAGTTATGAGTAATTATGATTACTTATGGTTAGATGCCTTCATCAAGACCCAACTTATTGAGGTCATTTTCGGTTCTCTCGGTCTATATCTATATTATGTTCATTACTGTGCTCGATCCATCAGTCTATGGAGAACCGCTCTCGTGATCTTCAGCGCGAGTAGTATCACTCACCCCTTACTATGGTTTTACTATCCTAGATTAAGACGTGAATGGGGCTTAAGCTATGATGAATATGTTTTCTATGGCGAGCTCACGATCTTTATCATCGAGGCTCTGTGGTATGCCCTCATTCTAGAGGTATTTAGAGGTCGCATATTGATCGCCTTAGGATATTCATGTCTCTTAAACTGCTTAAGCTATTGTATTGGTTTATATCTGCAGTGAGGCGCTATGATCACTTCATCAAGATAAATAGAAGACAGTCTGCTTCACACTGGTGTTCCGTAAAGCGCTCACTGAGCCTAGCAGATCCTCAGATAAAACCTATCCTCAGCTAAGACTTATCTATCAGCGAGACTAAAACTCAGCGTCATTAAAACTCAGCGTCATTAAAACTCAGCGTCATTAAAACTCAGCGTCATTAAAGAGAGGCTAATATAAGTCAACCTAATATCAGTAGGTCCAATATCATCGAGCTAGTTAATAGAATAGATCTCTTGGAAGTGTATATAACCAGTGGGCTTTTCTTTTAGGCGTTTTCTGACTGTAGAAAGGGTCTCCTGGTGACCAATATTGATGATCAAGCTCATATGTCGTCGAGATTCCATGGTTAACCTTGGTCTCGTTAGCGCCTCTCCAACCGATATCAATGTCATTACGAACAACCGCTTCATAAGCGACATCTCGACGCGATGTGCGATGTATCAGTACTTCTTTTTTTATTAATTTACTCTTTGGAGTACCACTAGACCATACGCGCTTTTCTTCTAAGACTTGCTTCGTTTGGTCTTTGCCTGTGATTGTATATTTACCATCAGATCGCAATACATTTCTTTTATGGGTACATATAAAAGTTATGTCGTTGCCCTTAATCGGGATAAAACCAAAACTTATAATAAGATGACTTATCTCTTTGTCCGAACAGCCATGCATCGTATCTTTAAGAGTCAAATTCTCTTCAAGAACCACATTGAATCCAAGACTTTGATTAGGTTCTCCTGGTCTTTTGAAACGTGCTTGAATAACTTTTCGAAACGCTTCTAGTTCTTTAATGTTATTGGAGAATATTTTCTTGTGTGTCTTCAATGAGATCATTAAATTTGAAAAATCTCCCTCAGATACATGCTGAGGGTAGGATAATATAGATAATAAAGCTGCTTCTAACTCTAGTTTTGTCGTCTGCGCTCTATTTCGTATCAAATATTGTGTAATCTCTTTGATCTCCGAATCGTTCAGGATACCCGCATATCGAAATCGATCTGGTTGGCTCGTTAGGTTATCGGTAAACCACGTCGGGAGATCAGTCCATGTTCGGGTTCTTTTGACAGAATAAGGCGCTTCAATTTTCATTAATGAAGTAAGCTGGAGAGGACTGCTCTTGGCGAATTCAATACTCAATAGATTCGACCCTAATGCTTTACCAGAGGGCTCTTTTAACCAGTCTCTTGCGGCGATACCTTGATGTCTAAAATAGGCGAGCACAATCCAAGCTAGTTTGTGGTTCTTACGAAGTTCATATGAAGACTGAGAATCGGCATAATGTGTATCTAGGGACTGGAGGAGCTTACTTCTAAACTGAGCATTGTTTAACAATATCTCACCTATATTAGGGTCAAATAGATCATTTCGAAAATCTGACTCTCTATAAACAGATAGCTTTTCATTGTGTTTATAGGTTTCGGATACATAATATGCTACTCGTTTTGGGCTTTTTACATAAATGCGAATCCCTATTAGACTTAATGACGCGAGAAGTGGAAATAAGTAGATAAGGTAATGTCTAATCGATTTCTCAGTCTTCATGAATCGCCATATTGTCGCTATAAACAAGACGATACTCGCTAGCACTGCATACTGAAAACTACCGCTTTGAAACCTTCCACTATACCAAGCGAGTGATTGGGTATGCGTTAAAATTAATACTATACTGAACGTCAAAAGTGCTATCATATGCGGACTTGATTTGGTCAGATTAGTAATCGAAGCGCTATTTTCAGTGGGTGTAGACATTCGGCGATCTCTCATATTGTGTACATTATGTTCGGAGTTATCATAAGACTCTGTCGATCATGGTTTGTCGATCATGGTTTGTCGATCACCTTATGAATTGTTCAAGTTAGATATTGATAGGCGTTTGGGAGTAGTAATGACTAGTGTTGTGCAATGGAGGTCAATGGTGAGTAGTGATAAAGCCGTTGCTTCATATCTCTAGTGACAACCTGATCTGTGAGAGGCATCGCCCTCTAATGAGCCGAGGACTATAATATAATGTAACACAGATGTTTATTTTAAATGATTCACTATGTGTCGGCTCGTTCAGATGCGGATAGAAGTTGGGTAGCGCTTTGCTATCTACATTGGTAAGATTAATGAATGATATTAAGAATTGGTTACTATTACCCAGTTTTATTAGTTGTTTGACAGCATGAGATCAGTTCAGAGGTCTTATTCTTGCTCTGAGTTGGCCTTTTATTGTTAGCCGTCTCCTAATACAAGATAGAGCTGTGACTTGTGTTACTTGCCTTCCTCGGATCCCCCAGGAATGTGAGAGAATCCCTCAGATATTTTATTTTACATTTGTGTGTCACGACTTACTCTTATGATTCGTTGAGCTTATGATTCGTTGAGAAATCACAGCTCAGCAGAATAGAGTAAAAGAGAGTTGAGCAGAGCTAGTCTCAGGCTCAACAGGAGTAAACCTTGACGTGGACCATTGATTATACCCTGAGCTTAGCGCCCGACACTCCCTCTATGAGCGCTGCTCGTAAGCAGGGAGTCGTGAATAAATGGCTGATGCTACAGCGCGCTGATAATACACTTTGGGGTGAGATTATGGGGAGCGGCCGTCGAAAGTATCAAACACAGATAGATCTTATAGGACCGGCGTTCAAATGTTCTTGTCCTAGTCGTAAATCACCGTGTAAACATGGTCTTGGGCTCGGCTTGATCTTCGCTCAACATGAAGATCGGTTCCAAGACTCAATTATGCCGGAGTGGGTAGACTCTTGGATCTCCAAACGAAGAGGAGCTGAAGGGGTAGCTATATACGACCCTCCTCTCCTTGAAGAGGATACTGAGGCGATAAAGAAGAAGGCAGAAGCGAAGGCTAAACGGCTACAAAAGAGACTAGAGAAGGTGACCGATGGAGTCAGTATATTACAGAAGAGACTCGAAGATCTCATCCGCTTAGGTACTAAATCCATCGAAGATCCTTACCTATTTTGGGACCATGTCGCCTCTAGATTGGTAGACGCTCAAGCAGGAGGTCTCGCTAGGTGGGTTCGTGAGCTCCCTGGTCGATCCTCTACTCCCATAGAGCTCTTGCGAGACATCGGTCGGTTACATCTTGTTTGTCAGGCATGGATTAAACGTGATCGACTCAGCGATGATGAGCTCGCTGACCTTAAAAGTGTTATCGGCTTCAACGTGTCTCAAGAAGAGTTGAGTGAACAGGAGGGAATTCAGGACGAATGGCTTATGCTCTCTAGCACTACAGAACGAGAATTAAACCTCACCGTACTCAAACAGTGGCTATGGGGAATGAACAGTCGACAGGTCGTTGTCTTGACTAGCTTTGCGATCTTCCAACAACCTCATCCCCTCCTCTTACGAGTCGGCGAACGATATGTAGCAGAGGCCTGTCTTTACCCCGGCACAAATAGCCAAAGAGTTATACTTAAAGATCTAATGAGCGTCTATTCCGAGATGATCCCTATATCAGAGCCCCCTATATCAGAGCCCCCTATATCAGAGCCCCCTATATCAGAGCCCCCTATATCAGAGCCCCTTAGTATTAACTTGAAGGGATCAACCTCGCTCAATGAGCTGAGAGCAAACCATACTGCAGCCCTAGCGGTCAATCCATGGCTCACCGAGAGAGGATATCTTGTCCATGGCTTTCAGATCTGCCAAGCCCGAGAGCAATGGTGGGCGAGATCTGGGCTGGGAGAGCTATTCCTGATCGATCATCATCACTTTAACCCATGGAAGTTCCTCGCTTTGAGTGATGGCTACCCCTCTACTGTCTTCTTGATTTACTATGGTGATCGACTGACAGCGCTCGCTCTCGTGGCTCAAGGTAATGTATACTCTTTGGCTCATTGATGACCTCATTTTAAACCCTATGAAATATATACATCAAACGATTCATCTAGCCATTAAAGACTACAGGAGATGAGATGACCTCTTCTATATGGCGAGATATTATAAAAGCATCTATCTTGGGTCTTGATCGGATCAGCGCACCCACCACTCCTCTCTCTGAGCTCTCAAACTTACTCGATTATCAAACGGAGGGGGAGGCTCCCATCACTCAAGAGAAGAGCGCCCTCGATCTCATCGCTGCCCTCGATCTTTATGAGAGAGCAGGTAGACGCAACCAACAAACGACTCAACCCGCTCTATATAGACCCCAAGAGGGAGAGAGGGATGAGGATTATCGTTCACTTCAGTGGCCTAATAGGCGGCTGAGTGAGCTGCTCATCGCCCTCAGGTCTGAGCCCATATTATTGAGACAGCTTCTCAGCGGATTAGCGACTCATCGGCGATTAATTCCACAAGATTTAATTGTGGAGCTTTTAGAGATCGGACGAGATGATCATTTATTGACCGCGCTGATCGCTAAAGTGGTTGGAGACCGAGGTCGATGGTTAGCGACGCTCAATGAGCGTTGGTCATATTTGGTGACATCAGAAGTTAATAATAAATCGATAGAGAGAGTACGCACAGAATGGAGCGAGGGAAGCTCATCTACTCGGCAGGCAGCCCTAAGAACGATAAGACAGAGAGACCCCGAAGCCGCCTTAGACTTACTCAGCGCTGAGATCTCTCAAGAGAGGGCACAGTCGAGAGCGAGCTTGCTTAGCGAGCTTAAGTTTGGCCTCTCCTTAGCGGATGAGCCACTCTTAGAGCGGTGTCTCGATGACCGCAGTAAAGAGGTTAGAAGGGTCGCTGCAGAACTTCTCACTCGCCTTGAACACAGTCTATTTACCCAACGTAACCTCGCTCGACTTTGGCGAGCGGTTATTTGTGTTTCTAGTGATGACCTGTCTCTTTCAGAAGAAAGCCTATCGTGGGAGATTAAGCTCCCCTCAGCAGATCTTGACGAGACCGAGACTCGAGATCAGCTTGGGAGGAAGTTACCGGTGGCCGGTGGACAACGAGCCGGTCGTTTACAGGAGCTAATCGCCTTAGCACCACTGACGGTCTGGGATAGGTTCTCATCTTCTAAGGAAGTGATCTTTGAGTTAGCGAGGCAGACTGAGTTTTGTCCTATTTTCTTACGGGGGTGGACCGCTGCCTGTCTACGAGAAGCAGATGAAGAGTGGGCTTATGTGCTCATTCAGTGGCACACTCGTATGGGTCTGACTTATCCGGACCGATTGTGGGATGTAGTGAGTCTCCCAGCGATTGAGCGATACATCAGCGACGCACTCTCCCAAGATAGAGAGGAGTGGTTCAGTCTCATCCCGAAGCTAAACCAGCCATGGTCATCGCAGATCAGTGAGGCGACGATCAGAGCGCTCGCCACATCTTTGAGACAGCTCTATAAAAGTCGACACCAATCCAATGGACGGCGATCTCGCTCACCCAAGTCTACAAGTGAGAACTCAAGAACTATATATAGCTCACTCTGCCACATAGTGGACAATATTGGTCTTTGGGCACCGCTTCATCATCAAGAGTTAATGTCGTCTCACCTCACCGGATTGAGTAATGCGCTCTCCGAAGAGATCTCATCTTCCTTAGAGCGCTGTTATCAGCGGTTTCACATTCGCTCTGAACTCGCTCTACTCGATGAAAATATCAACAGTATTAGTCTCTAACGCCCATCAATATTCCTCACCATAAAGGCTCATCTATGGTAAAGCACTCCGCTTCAAAGTCTCTTGAGACCGATCAAATTCTCCGTGCTCATGCGGAGCTGGAGTTCTCAGCAGAGCTCACAGTACTCGAAGCATATGATCAACGACAGCGCCCTCCTCATTGGCGACTCTCTCCGTGGGCGGTTAAGACTTATCTTTTGGGTGGAACTCTTGAAGATGGGACTAAGATCTCTCCCAAATACATTGGTAACCATCGACTCATTGAGATCGCTATCGCCACTCTCGCTACTGACCGTGCTCTCCTTCTCTACGGTGTCCCCGGTACAGCGAAATCATGGGTATCAGAGCACCTGGCCGCGGCGATCAGCGGTGACTCAACCTTACTGATTCAAGGGACAGCGGGAACCAGTGAAGAGTCAATTCGTTATGGTTGGAATTATGCTGAACTGTTAGCGAAAGGTCCCTCAGACCGAGCGATCGTCCCCAGCCCTATGATGAAGGCGATGAGTGAAGGGAGGATCGCTAGAGTCGAAGAGCTCACCCGTATTCCCGCTGATGTGCAAGACACTCTTATTACGATACTCTCTGAAAAAATGATGCCCATTCCAGAGTTAGGTAGTGAGGTTCAGGCGATGAGAGGGTTTAATATCATCGCTACCGCAAACAATAGAGACAAAGGAGTGAATGAGCTATCTAGCGCCTTAAAACGTCGATTCAACACGGTTATCTTACCTGTGCCGAGCACCATAGAAGAAGAGGTGTCCATTGTTGAGAGTAGGGCAGCGAAGTTAGGACGAGCTCTTGAGCTGCCTGCTGAGAGACCGACTCTTGAAGAGGTGAGACGAGTAGTCACTGTCTTTCGTGAGTTGAGAGAGGGTAAAACTCTCGACGGTAAGATTAAGCTCAAGACACCTTCAGGGACGCTCAGTCCGGCAGAGGCGATATCCGTAGTTAACAGTGGCCTCTCTCTCGCGGGTCACTTTGGGGATGGAGTACTCAACGCGCATGACATCGCTTCGGGTCTCTTAGGAGCGATCATTAAAGATCCGGTACAAGACTCGATCGTGATGCGAGAATACCTAGAGACCGTTGTAAAAGAGCGAGAAGGATGGATGGATCTCTATCGAGCATGTAGAGAGGTTATCTAGTGACCCTCTCATTTTTTGGGATCCGACATCATGGTCCTGGGTCAGCTCGCAGCTTAGAGAGAGCTTTAGCGCGTCTCAACCCTGACCTGATATTAGTAGAGGGTCCACCGGAAGCAGAGTCAGCGCTAAAGAGCATCTTAGATCCCGATATGCTCCCTCCTGTGGCTCTTCTAGCTCATGACCCAAAATCAGCTCATCGCGCTAGCTTTTATCCTTTCGCTCAGTTCTCTCCTGAATGGCGAGCTTTTCGCTATGCTCTTGAGTCTGATATTGAGCTGAGGTTAATGGATCTCCCCGTAGCTCATAAATTTGGACTCCTCGCCGCTCAAGAAAGAGCGGATAATGAAGTGGAGGTTTCAAGAAAAGAAATAGTCAGCGCAGAGAAGAGAGAGGAGGATAAAGCGGGGCTCGCTGATGAGCCTCAGAGCGAGACTCAAAGAGCGAGTGAATCTTTGAGCCTGAATCTTGATCCTCAACGGGAGTTTCAACGATTTTGGAGAGAGGCCATCCTCCGTGATCCCCTCTCGTATTTTGGACAGCTCGCTGGCTATGGAGACGGTGAAGGGTGGTGGGAGAAACAAGTAGAGCTAGGCCAAAGAGATGATCAAAGTTTATTTATGGCGGTCGCAGAGATGATGACCGCCCTCCGAGAGTCGCTTGGAGGGTGGGCTTATCGTGAGGATATGAGTGAGAGTGAACGTCATGAGTTTAGACGTGAAGCCTCGATGCGGAAGATCATTAAAAAGGCTAAAAGGGATCACTTTGAGCGGATCGCCGTGGTCTGTGGAGCGTGGCATGTTCCCGCATTGATTAACCCACCCCCACTCGCTCAAGATCGACGAGCGCTTAAAGATTTACCCAAGTCAAAGGTCGTGGTGACTTGGATCCCATGGACTTATGGGAGGCTCAGCGCCGAGAGTGGATATGGGGCGGGCGTGATCTCGCCTGGATGGTACGACCATTTATGGGAGAGTGGCGCTACCCAGGGAGCATTGTGGCTGAGTAAGGTCGCCAGAGCCTTACGTGATGAAGGGCTAGATATCTCCTCTGCCCATATTATAGAGAGCCATCGTCTCGCTGAAGCGTTAGCCTCACTTCGAGACTTCCCAGTGCCTCGTCTTGAAGAGCTTAATGAAGCGATTTGCGCTGTTATGTTGTTTGGAGACCACCGCGCTCTTAAGCTAATAAAAAGCAAACTCATGATCAGCGAGCGGGTGGGAGAGATCCCCTCCTCTCTCCCCGCTACGCCTCTACAAAGAGATCTGCAACAGCTTCAGAAGAGACTTCGACTTAAGCCGAGCCCCGAGCGTCAAGAGAAGACTTTTGACTTACGTAAGCCTCTTGATCTAGAGCGGAGCCAACTAATCCACCGCCTTAAGCTCCTTGAGCTCCCTTGGGGTGAGCTTGGGTATAGTAGTGGAGATGGAACCTTTAAAGAGCATTGGCTATTAGAGTGGCGACCCGAATTTGCTTTAGAGCTCATCGATCGAGCTCGTTGGGGTCAAACGGTAGAGTCAGCGACCATCGCTTATGCTTCACATCAAGCCCAATCTCTGACTCTCTCTGAACTTACTGAGCACATCAAGTTCGCGATCACCGCCGATCTCTCACCATTAGTTAGCGTCACGCTTAATCTCCTCCATCACCGAGCTTCAGTATCAAGCGATATGACTCAGCTGCTCAATACGATCAGCCCACTCGCTGATCTCGCTCATTACAGTGACGTCAGGGGGAGTCGTATAGAGGTCGTAGATGAGGTAATTAACTCAATCACCCCTCGGGTCAGTATTGGGCTCTTTCATGCCTGTTTGAGCCTTAATGAGACGTCTGCTGCACAGATGAGCGAACAGATTGAGAAGGCGACGATCTCTCTGCAGAGACTAGAGCGTAAAGAGCTGCTCGATCAATGGTTTGAATCACTCCTGAGCTTATCTCAACGAGATAGTCTACAAGGATATTTACTCGGTAGCCTCTGTCGTCTGCTCGTCAACGCTGATCTATTGAGCGATACCGAGAGCGCTCACCGGATGAGCTTAGCGCTTTCGCGTTCGGTCTCACCGACTCAAAGCGCGGCTTGGCTAGAAGGCTTTCTTAATGGGAGTGGGCTCATACTCATCTATGATGATGAGCTTTGGACGCTAGTAGACCAGTGGGTTTATGGCTTAAGTGAAGATCATTTCATAGATCTGCTTCCCCTCATCCGAAGAACCTTCTCTAGCTTCACTCCCGCTGAACTGAGGCAGCTCGGCTCTAAACTCTCTAGGAATTCTTTTCTTTCTTCCTTGAGCCAAGAGAGCGAGGACGTTGAGCTGATCGATCATGAGCGAGCGGCTTCAGCGTTACCATTTTTAGAGCGAATGTTAAGACAGTAAGTGAGGATAGCGATGAGTAGTCAAGAGCTCAAATATGGTGACGTCGACAAAGAGGAGGCTAGTAACCTCGACATGGGGAATGAACGTCAACGCCGTTGGAGGTTGATCTTAGGAGGACGTGATGCAGACGGAACCGACGCTGAACTCAGCAGCGCTGATCTCAAGCTCGATCAGTGCTTGAGCGCGCTTTATGGTCAAGGCTCAGAGAGCGGTGAGCTGTCTAAAGCTCAGAAACGTAGAGGTGGAGGGAGAGGAGGGAGCGGATCGTCAAAGCCTAATGTCTCCCGCTGGCTCGGTGACATTCGAGAGTACTTTCCTGCCTCGGTGGTGAGGGTGATGCAACGGGACGCCATTGATCGATTAGGAATAGAGAGCTTGTTGCTAGAGAAAGAGCTGCTAGAGAACGTAGAGTCTGATGTTCATCTCGTCGCTCAACTCATCTCTTTGAAGAATGTGATCCCTGTGGAGACCAAAGAGACCGCTCGGCGAGTTGTCTCTAAAGTTGTAGAAGAACTGAAGCGTCGTCTTGAAGCGCCGACTCGAGAGGCGGTCAGCGGGAGCTTAAATCGAGCTCGACGTAACCCACGACCGCGACATCATGAGATTGATTGGCGGCGAACAATTATGGCTAATTTGAAGCATTATCAAGCGGATTATCAGAGTATTATCCCTGAGCGGAGGATTGGTTTTGGTCGGAAAAGATCTAGTTTAAGAGATGTGATCCTCTGTGTAGATCAAAGCGGGTCTATGGCGACCTCAGTGGTTTACTCAAGCATATTCGCCGCTGTATTGGCTAAACTCCCCGCGATCTCTATTAAGTTAATCTGCTTTGATACTAGCGTAGTAGATCTCTCTGATGAGCTACATGACGATCCCGTCGATGTGTTATTTGGATTGAACCTCGGCGGTGGTACTGATATCAATCAAGCGCTCGCTTATTGTGAAAAGCTCATCACTCGGCCCGAGGAGACGGTTTTAGTGATGATCAGCGACCTTATGGAAGGTGGCGATGAGCGTCAGATGCTCACTCGTATGAACGCCTTAGTCGATTCTGGGGTGAACTGTATCAACCTGTTGACACTCTCTGATGATGGCGTCCCATGGTATGACTCAGACAATACCTTACGTTTCTCCAAGATGGGTATCCCTTGCTTCGCCTGTACACCTGACCTCTTCCCTGATCTAATGGCTCAAGCCTTACGTCAACAGAACATCTCTACTTGGGCCTCACAACAGGATCTTCTTATAGTACGAGGAGAAGGATGAGACCCCTCTTCGATATGCAGGTCTCACCATGATAAAAACCCTCACAGATCAATGTTCTCCTAATCATCCCCTCATCTTAGCGCCTCTGAAATGTGAGTTATGGCGCGGTTCAGTTCTCGAGAGCACCCATGAGGTGCATGCAGCGCTAGTGAACACCACTGGTGAGCTGCTCGCCTACGCAGGAGACCCTCAACTGACAACGACCGCTCGCTCTTCTCTAAAACCCTTTCAACTATTGCCTACCCTCCGCTTAGGTGGAGAAGAGCGATTTGGTCTCCTACCCTCTGATATCGCTCTGATGTGTGCCTCTCATAATGGAGAGCCTCTGCATGTACAGCACTGTGAACAGCTTTTAAAGAAGTTAGGGTATGAACCTAGCGCGCTAGAGTGTGGTTCACATTTTCCCTACAGTCAAGCAGCCGCTCATGACCTGATTCGCGCTGGTTTACCCCCTCAAGCCATCCATAATAATTGCAGTGGTAAACACTGCGGTATGCTAGCTCTCAGCGCTTTACTGAACGCTGAAGGTAGTTATTTAGAGCCAACTCATCCAACACAGCGAACAATCTTTGAAGGTCTTGAGCGCCTCTTAGGTGTAAAGAATAGAACATGGCAGATCGGAGTAGATGGTTGCTCTTTACCTACCCCTGCGATCTCCTTGCATGAATTCGCAGAGCTCTTCGCCTATCTTGCGGCGGGGAGCTCGCCACATGATCCCACCTCAACAGCGTCGCTCTCTCGTATCTTCGAGGCGATGAGCGCTCACCCTGATCTGGTCGCGGGAGCTGATCGCTTTGACACCGCGTTTATGACGCATGCCCAAGGACGCGCGGTCTGTAAAGTGGGAGGAGAGGCGATTCGTGGCTTCGCGATTCGTGATGTTACAGGGCGAGCGCTCGGCCTAACGCTTAAGGTGACAGATGGAGCGATGCGCGCTCTTCACCCTGCCTGCCTCGCTCTCTTAGCGAAACTAGAGCTCATAGATCAGCCACAAGACCTCTATAAATCCACAGTCGATTCAAGTCTGAATCCATTCTGGCGTGGAAAAGAGCAGAGCTGGGCAGGACGTGAAGCGACCGAGATTCGAGTTCAGATCCATCATCGAATATGACTCTATCACAGCGAGTGATGAACTTGAGCCTCCTGCTCTCCCCAAGCCATGACCCGTATGATACTCTCAAATACGTTGATCGGACTGCGAAAAAAGCGACCGAGTTCACTGCGCGTCATTAACACAGCTCCATCTCTATGCATCGGATCACAAACGATAAATTGTTCAGGGGACGTCGAGGCAAAGATCGCGATAAAATGGGGGATCGCTCCAGTGTTGGTCTCGCCA
Source organism: uncultured bacterium (assembly GCA_943788935.1). Lineage (GTDB taxonomy): Bacteria > Myxococcota_A > Bradymonadia > UBA7976 > VGTA01 > CAKZRU01. The sequence goes on from CALSSE010000015.1 coordinate 63,320, forward strand.
TACCGACTTGAAAATAGATGTCGCCAACTCTCGGTAATATACCCATGGGCGATGACAGCTCGATTGGTCTCAAGATGCTCATTGAGCTCAGCCCAAGAAGATCCGAAGATCGGGCGTGCTCCACCAGAAATCATACCCTGAGCCACTGATGGCGAACCTGCCATGGTCTCAAAAAACACTGGCTGAGTGTCATCATCTACCGCAACGATACCATCCCTAGTGTATAAAGTCGCCTCTTCCGACAAGGTCGTGGGATCAATATCCGGATAACTCATATACATCATCGCTCGCGCATGGTCGATCGCTACTTCGGGCATAAGATTCGATGATTCCTCCTCTCGTAGGCTCATCAACATCGCTAGGCTAGCAGGTCCACAATTGTTTGAATCCGTATCGTTTTCAAGTCCGTCAGGGTTGAAACGCTGATCAAAAATTTGGGTCAGGAAGAACTGATTGGCCCATTCAATATCGCTCAGCTCACTCCGATCCGCCTTGGTAAACGTCCGCGTCGTATGTTCTTGGATAGTAGAACTAGCGCTCATATTAGAGCAGGCATATATCTGTGTATTGAGGATAAGAATAACGATAATAGATCTATAATTCAGGGTGATCTCTCAACTCGCTCAACACACTTCATCTAAGCATATATGGCTAATGGTTAGAGTGAGTTGGTAATAAGAAATTCAGCTTACACAGCTTAGGCAGAAAGATAAAGTAACCGTTGTTAAATCTACTATAATGATCACCTTTAACAATATGCGCTCGTTCAATAATATTAATGAGATACAAGTGATTGCCTTCTCCTTTACTATCATAAAGTAGGACTTGTAGATACGATGCCTAGCGATTAGAGTTAAATAAACTACTTAAACAGACATGTTAATTCACTCCAAAAGAGAGGTCACTTGTGAAAAATCATCACATAAAGCGTATAAACTATTTTTTAATGGGGCTAGTAATTGCCTTAAATGGCTGTGAAATAGATAGTGAGTCGCTTATAGACAGAGATGGTCAAGAGGGAGGGGCCATTGGAGGGACAATGGTCAATGTGTCAGCGGGCGCGTCTGTGGCTGGTGAGTCTGTGGCTGGTGAGTCTGTGGCGGGCGCGTCTGTGGCGGGTGAGTCTGTGGCTGGTGAGTCTGTGGCGGGCGCGTCTGTGGCTGGTGAGTCTGTGGCGGGTGAGTCTGTAGCGGGTGAGTCTGTGGCGGGTGAGTCTGTGGCGGGCGAGTCTGTAGCGGGCGAGTCTGTAGCGGGCGAGTCTGTGGCGGGCGAGTCTGTGGCGGGCGAGTCTGTGGCGGGCGAGTCTGTGGCGGGTGAGTCTGTGGCGGGTGAGTCTGTGGCGGGTGAGTCTGTGGCGGGTGAGATGAATAATGAGTGTATCTGTGCAGCGGTATATGAACCGGTATGTAGCGTTAATGGCGAGACGTATTCCAACCGATGTGAAGCTCGTTGTGATCGAGCTGAGATCGACTATCTTGGTCCTTGTGAGGTCGTTTGCCCTGAGGTCCGCTGCAATAACCCATGTGACTTTGGCTATGAGGTGGATGATCTAGGCTGTGATACTTGTGATTGCCGACCCGCACCAGAGTGCTCTGACGATCGAATGTGTGAGCGAGTTGGCTCTATAGAGTGTGATCAAAGATGCGTGGAGGGTACCTGTATGGTTCAATGTGGACCCGAGTGCGATGATCGTAATTTATGTCCCGATGATCTCACATGTGTTGAAGGGCGCTGTGTCAGCGAGGGCTGTAATTGTCCTCGCTTGTGGGCACCGGTGTGCGGCGTCGACGGGATCACCTATGCTAATACCTGTCAGGCTCAATGCGTGAATGTGGCGATCGAGTCTCGAGGAGAGTGTGGGTCATGTGAACCTGTGATCTGTGACCTTTTCTGTGAGAATGGCTTCGCTCAAGATGATGAGGGCTGTGACACTTGCGAATGCCGCCAAGCACCTCCTGAATGCAGCGCGAATGATCAATGTCCTCAACCCAATGTACCCAATTGTGAAGCGCGCTGTGATCAAGGTCGATGTGGCGTAACCTGTGGAGATGAGTGCCGAGGAGACCGTGAGTGTGACCGTGGGTTCAGATGTATCGAGGAACGCTGTGAACCTACCGATTTCTGCCTCTGCCCTGATGTTTATGATCCCGTCTGTGGCGCCGATGGCAGAATCTACAGTAATGCCTGTCAAGCGCGTTGCGCTCGTGTAGAGCTCGCTGAAGATGACTTTTGTCGTCAATGTGAACCAGTGCTTTGCGATCTCGCCTGCCCTCAAGGATTTGCCCGTGATGACAGCGGATGCGAAATCTGTGTATGCGTCGAAGCGCCGGAATGCCTCGATCAAACCATGTGTCCACAATCTGATGTTGAAGGCTGTGAAGCAGAGTGCTTAGGAGGCAACTGTGTGGTGAGATGCCTAGATGAATGCGGTGTAGACAGAGCCTGCCGAGATGGCCATATCTGCGAGATGGGACGTTGTATACCTTCGGTACCCGATGAGTGTTTTTGTCCAGAAGTTTTTGAACCGGTCTGTGGGATTGATGGTCGAACTTACAGCAATGCCTGCTTCGCTAGATGCGACAGAGTCGCTGTAGACTACTTAGGGAGCTGTGTGGCCTGTGAGCCGGTTGGGTGTACCCTCTTCTGTGAGAATGGTTTCCAACGTGATGAACGTGGATGCGATCTATGTATATGTAATGAGGATGCTCAGTGCCAAGGTGATGACCAATGCCCACTCGCTCCTGCTGATTGTCAATCTACGTGTACCAACGGTCAATGTCTCACTCTCTGTGGAGAGCCCTGCGACGTAGATCAAGAGTGTCGAGATGGCTCAGTTTGTCGGCGTGGCTTGTGTGTACCTAACGATGAGTGCCTCTGTCCTACGATCTATGATCCCGTTTGTGGGGCTGACGGACAGACATACAGTAACAGCTGTCAAGCTCGATGCGCACGAGAAGAGGTGCTCCATGATGGAGAATGTCGTACATGTCACCCTCTTTCTTGTGATTTAGCTTGCCCACAAGGATTTTTACAAGATGATCAAGGCTGCGACCTCTGTCGTTGTGCAGAGGTCCCCGAATGTCGAACATCAGAGGACTGCTCCGATAGGGTTGACCCAAGGTGTGAGGCCAGCTGTGTAGACAGTCAATGTCAAGTTCGTTGTGGGGATGAATGTGGAGCCAACGAAGACTGTCCATGGGGCGAAGTGTGTAGAGATGGTCGATGTCATATCTCTGAGGAGTGCTCTTGCCCTCGCATTTATGACCCAGTTTGTGGCGTGGATGGTCGAACCTATCCTAACGCTTGTGAGGCTCGATGTGCTCACACCCCAATCGGAGCTCAAGGTGAGTGTGAGTCATCTTGTGAGCCAGTCTTATGTGAGATCGCTTGTGAATATGGGTTCGCTAGAGATGACAATGGCTGTGAGGTGTGTCGATGCCAAGAGGCGCCTCTATGTAGAAACTCTGAAGAGTGTAGACAACCTGAAGAGCCAGATTGTCAGGCTTTCTGTCGACGAGGCGCTTGTATCACTGAATGCGTCGTCAATGAATGCCCTGATCTAGGCAGATACTGTGTAGATATCTGTGCAGGCTCATCGCCTCCCGAGATACCACCAGGATGTCCTGTCCCTCTCTGTATCTGTGAGTGTACAGGGGACGAAGACTGTGAACAAAACATGCGATGTGAACGTGGGGAATGTATCTCTGGCGAGTTACCCTAAACGAGTGCATGAGGAGGGAGAGAGCTCATCTATAGATGAGATAAGCCTACACTCAAGATCAAGATCATCATCACTAGCATTGAGGTCAGTCTAGTCTAGTCTAGTTCTTAATGAGGACAAACGACACTTGGTTGATTTAGAGACCCTCTGGTGAGTGGAGTGGGATCTCTACTCTGAAGGTGCTCCCCACGTTGAGCGTACTCGAGAAGCTGAAGTGAGCATGGAGCTTTTCACAGAGAGTTAAAACCGCAGTGAGCCCTAGCCCGTAGCCACCTTGTGAGCGTCGTGTAGTCTCATAAGGCTTTAAGAGCTTTTTTTGCAACTCTGGTGAGATCCCCTCACCCGAATCTTCAACCTCAATGATCACACAAGGCACATGAGCATCAATGTTCAGCGAGGATGCTCGCTGAACATTTTGAGGAGTAGGCATGCTCTCAGAGGAGGAAAGATAGAGTCTTACAATGATATGATCGTGTTGTGGATCACGCCCTGTCGACTCAATCGCTTGCCGTGCGTTTACACAAAGATTCATGAGGATCCGCTCCAACCACAGCGCTTTGCCTAGGATCACAGATGTCGAGTGGTCCGAGGGGAGTTCTAACGTGAGAGGGACTGGCGCGCTGCTTCTTTTAAGTGTCTGCGCCAGCTGTGACAACAGAGAGCAGAGGTTAAGCGGCTCAAGCGCAGGACTACTATCTACATTGAGGTCAAGTAGACTGAGGACAAGCCGCTTACCACTCGCACAGACCTCAAGCCCATCTTCGATTAGCTCTGCATCTTCTTGATCAAGCCTTTGTACTTGTGACTGGATTAAGTCGAGCGTACCTTGAAGTACCATCAAAATGTTTTTGAGGTCATGAGTGACAAGTTGAGCCATCTCACCGAGCGCGCTCAACATACGAGATTGGTTCAGTTGGGCTTGCATTTCTTGTAGCCGTGTTAGATCAGCGATTTGTGCGAGAACCATTTCTGGCGCTCCCGTGTGGTCATGGAGCATTGAAATACTTAAGAGCCCTACCCGCTCCATCCCTGATTTGGTGAGATAACGTTTCTGCATTTGAAAGCTCCCCCCACCGCGTGTCAGCACCTCATTTCCACGTGTAATCTCTGACTCACGATCTTCGAAGACGCTGACTTCGCTTACGACCATCCCGATGAGCTCCTCAGGCGTATACTCAATGAAGTCTGAGAAGGCTTGATTGACGTGAACGATTCGGCCTCCAAGGTCAGAGAGTGCTGTGGGGATGGGAGCATGATCTACGAGCTCATAATAGGGAGGACGCTCTTCGCGTTTGGTCGCATGTTCAGCATGAGCACTCCACACTAACTCTTTGATAAAAAATCGCAGCTGCTTCGGAATGGCGACCTCGCTCACCTTAACATAGGCGCTCGTCTCAACCTCTCCATGTTCAAGGCGTGATAAAAGCTCAAGCGCACCTAAGGATTCCCACTGGTCTCCTCGCTGAAGAAACCAACGAAGCTCAGGTATTGGAGCATCAACAGTAGGAGTTGAAGTGATGAGTGATTCTTTATCAGGAGATTGAGTCGAGGGGGACGTCTGATTTGTTCTTGAAGTACTCACTCCTCTCCCCCCTCTTTTATAAATGCGCGAAACTAGAAAATACGCTATGTGAACAAGGGTCGAAAGTAAAGTTAAAGGTTAAGGTAGCAAGCTGGAATAGATTGATAAGTTAGTTATTAAATAGGCTGTGGATGGGAGTTCTAATTTGTCTATTGTATTAGATAAGAGACAGGTGTTCATCTATAATTTGTTTATGAATATGTTTTTTATATAAATAAAAAAATGAAAGCTATAATTTGTCTATTGTTTAAATGTTAATTTATGTTTTATAGGCCATGTGGATATCGACTATTTTTAAGAGAGTGTCGAGTTGTGATGAATCCATTGTTTGTTTGTATTTTAAACTCATGGCATAAGAATAGGCTCTCTTACTTAAGAAGAGTCAATAAATATAGAGAGGAAGAGGTATGTCACTGGCCAAACATTTTATCACGCTCCTCTCTGGGAGACTCGCCTCACAAGTCATATTAGTTGTGAGCACTCCCATACTCACCCGCCTCTACGCACCTGAAGATTTTGGACTCGTCTCATTAGTCAATTCTATGACTCAAGTCCCTCTTATCTATTTGATGGGTCGTCTTGATCAAGCGATCCCTCAGAGTCGTAATGACCATGAAGCCGGTGCACTCGCTACCCTAGCTTTTGGTTTTTCCTTGATCATCACTCTTAGCGCTTTCACTTTGACATATCTAGGTCAAGACTGGCTCGATGAGCGATATCATTCAAGTCATCTATCATCGATATTATTGGCGGCTATCTGTATGTTCCTCCTCATATCGATAAGTAAGATCGGCAAGCAATGGGCTACCTATCGAGAGCAACATGGGGTTACAGCGAGCGCTGATCTGTTGCAGATGTTCTTTCAGAGAGGTTCTCCACTAGCTGTCTATGGGGTCCTTGGTGGAGGTCCTTGGTCTCTTTTTTCGGGCTATATATTTGGTACCTTAGTGAGTGGGTTCATCTTTATCACTCGCTTACGGAGAGACTTTGTTCAGTGCTTAAATTTTAATACTAAAGAGCTATGGGAGACCCTAAAAGAATATAAGGACTTCCCTCTCTTCTTGGGGGCGACCTCTATTGTGATGGTATTGACGTGGAGTCTACTATCTATCTTATTGGCTGACTTCTTTGGCTTGGCAGCGGTGGCTTGGTATGGTCAGGCTTACGCGCTTTTATTTCTGCCCGTATCGCTCCTTACCCAATCTTCTGCGAATATATTTTATCCTCGACTCGCCCAGGCAAGAGATCATCAAGATAAACTAGACCAGCTGACCAAGATGTTGAGTAACCTCTCATTTGACCTTAGTCTTTATCCACTTTTTATCCTCCTACCTATCGCTCCACTTCTATGGGGAGCCCTCTTAGGGAAATCTTTCCAAATGTCTGGAGAGATCGCTCAATTTCTTATCCCAATGGCCTTCATAAATATGTTATTTTCACCGTTAAGTGTCTCGGTTAATGTTTTTCATAAACAAAAGACATTTTTTAAACAGACCTTACTATGCCATAGCTTGTATCTTATCGTGTTTTATATAGGTTGTCTCAGTGATAATATTTTATGGGCTTTTACAGCTTTCATGTCCGTGACTATTATCGTTAAAATAGCACAAATTAAATGGTTCCTTTCAATCATGGGGGTCTCCTCGAAGAGTCTTATTTCTGGCTTATTATGGAAATGCCTATACACTCTTTTTTGGGTGATCGGTCTATATATCTTAAGAGATATTTATGGTCTCTCTCTTCTTTGGCTCATGATCAGCGCAAGCGCTGGTGGGTTAGGGTGGTTCGCGGTTGTTCTCATGTATAATGAAGAAGCTAAAACCCTACTTAGACAGAGAGGATGGATGAATAGAGGCCAATAAGGCATCACTCAGCGGGTGAATCGTGGACTCTCGATCCATGTGGACACTTTTTCACCACAATAGATCGCGGACACCAGGGATGGTAATCAACATCATTGATTGGGTTGATAAGGCGATTGGGTTACAACAAAGAGGAAGATTGAAGATCCTTGAAGTGAGGCTCAATATGATTCCTAGAATCCTTTACATAGGAGAGTTACACTGATGAACTTCCATGAATCTAATCGGCAGGCAGAATCTAATCAACAGCCTACCCCTTTCTTTCTCTATGGAACGGCGTGGAAAGAAGAACAAACCGCCCAACTCACTCAACGAGCGCTTCAGGCCGGTTTTCGCGGCATTGATACAGCGAATCAACGCAAACACTACGCTGAGGAAGCGGTTGGTCATGCACTACTATATGCTTATGAACATTTAGAATTATCGAGGAGTGACCTGTGGCTTCAGACTAAGTTCACACATCTCGCGGGTCAAGACCACCGTCTCCCTTACGATCCTAGAGCGCCTATCCGTGAACAAGTGATGAGCTCATTTGAGTCATCTTTAGCCCATCTGCACACCGAAGTACTTAACGCCTTTATCTTACACGGCCCATCGCTCAGACATGGACTCGCTGATGAAGATTGGGAGGTATGGGCGACAATGGAAGAACTATACATGCAGGGAAAGATTAAAGCGATTGGGGTGAGTAATGTAAGCGCAGCACAGCTTCAACTCTTACTTGGTGAGTGTAAGATAAAACCTCGTTATGTACAGAATCGATGTTTCGCTAGCCAAGGCTGGGACAGAGATATACGCCAGATATGCAATCACCACCAGATAATCTATCAAGGCTTTAGTCTACTCACAGCGAATCGTGAGGTGTGGGAGAGCGCTGCGATCACTCAAATCTCTCAACATCATAAGTGTACTCGAGCAGAGGTGGTTTTCTCCTTCGCTCTCGCGCTTAATATGCTACCTCTCACGGGAACATCTAATCCTCAACATATGCATAATGACCTAAGAAGCAGGGCCGATATGTTAAGCGAGCAGGAGCTCATGTTTATTAAGAACATCTATCCACAAAAATAGTCCTATCTCGCTAAACTTTAACTTCTTTGTCCATCTTTCTTGACCACACGGCTCGACCACACGGCTCGATCACATGGTTCGATCACACATCTAGGAAGTTAGAGCCACCTAGCAGCCTCCATGATGTTTTTTACATCCTGTAAGCTGAATAGAGGATTATCTCTATCAGGTGTACTCTGTAGGCTAGTCTCTAGCGCTTTATTTCAAGCCGACTTGATCATCCTCGAGCGCTTTGATTGACGTCTTCTTGAGGCCTTTTTTCTTCCATTTCGCTTTATCGATCATGTATGCAAAGACTGCACCGGTGGGGATGGTGATCTCTGTTGATGTACGACTGCTGGTCTTAGCAGACGCTTTAACTTTCATTTTACTACCCGAGTAATCAACGCTTAAATTAGCAGCGCTCGAGATGGTCTCCGCGACCTTAGCTGAGACAACGACCCAGATTGAGCTCACCACACGTGAGCTTGACTTCTTCATGAACTCTTTCGCTTTTTTACTTTTATTAAGCGCATTGATGAGCGGTGAGTTGTCGATGGTGAGGTAGAGGAGCTTGAGGTTAACGTTAGTCTTGCGAGCTTTCTTAACACTCCCTGAGGCTTTAGTGTCAGCGTACTCTAGGTTATCAATGCTGACTCCCCATTTCTTGAGCTTCTTAAAGCTGATCGAATACACACCGCTCTCTTTGACTTTACTAGAGATATTACTGCTAGAAATCGTGGAATGGATATCTATACCGGTAGACTTCTTCTTCTTACCATAACTGCCGATTTTAGGCGCATTGACTGAGCCTGCTCGCCAATACTTATAATTATTGTAGTGGAAAGAGCGTTTGCTGATTTTACCATCAGGGCCTGCAGACGCAGTACTTACTGCCACAAAAGTCCCGGCGAGAAGTATGAGAAAGCTGAGGCCAAAGTAGCTAATTTTCTTAGTCAAGAGGAATCTCCTTAACATATGTATAAACGATGTGATTACGAATACTAAGATATCTTTTCGGTTAAAAGATTTCAGTTACTACTCTATGCATGAAAAAAAACGTTCATCAAATTTTTAAAAAATTCCTGTAACTCTGAGGGGTTAAAAGTAGTTTACGATCGGCTTATATAGTTTATCCACTCGCCTACCTACTCTTCACAGGGTGAGCCATCAATAGTATATAGATGGCCATCTACATCACAAAAACACGACCCCTCAGGTCGGGTTACGCTCTCAGAGATCATTACCGATGATGAGCCAATACCGCAGATGAACTCATTTGGTAAATGGAGTGTACCCTGGGTTTGCTCAGCGTTAGCCCAATGAATTACCTGATTTTGCAAGAGATGAGGAGATGACAGGCTCAATGAAAAACCTTGATTTATTGAGTGAATAGGAGCCGCGGGTATGTTTAAGTGATACCACTCTGATGTTAAAGAAGGACTGGCCTCATTTATGAACTGGGTAAAGGACCATAGATGACCTGTGGATACAGCACGAAGTTGTAGAGTGAGCGGATAATAGAATGGGGCGATCCCACTATTTCTTAGCGATACAGAGAACGCCAAGTCCACAGTCTCTCCTGCAAGCGCTGATGCCTCTATGATGACTTGATCGATCGTATACTCATAGCCCATCGCTAAAGCGGCTTGTTCAGCGAGTAATCGTTGATTACCTATATACCCTACCCCATCAAGGTTAAAGGCTTGATAGTTGAGTAGATAAGTCATATGGGTGGTTTGAATCGCAGATAATGGATCTTGACTGAAGGTGTCTAGCTGGTAGGTATCGGTGAACAGAGTGCTCTGCAACGCTGGATAGATCTCACCACCCATTGGGGCGGTTTCCCATCTAGAATCTGCCATGGCGGTCAATATTTTGGGCCAAAAGAACCAAGGAATATCTCCTGTCGTCGAGTAAGCAAAGCTATCATCATGGAAACCAATGTTGCGTTGAGGGCTGTCTTGAACGGGTACTCTCAGCTGTATTGGAGTGATCGAGAAAGCATTATCAAAAGCGCTGATCACTGCGTGTTGGAATAGTCCATCAGCGAACCAGTCATTGTGGGGGTATGTATGCCATTCCCCCCAAAAACCAAGCACACCCATTTGGATGAATCCAATACGGTGGTCCCCATCATACATCAATCCCAATTGAGCGATAAAATCGAGTATGAGACTCTGTAATCTCTGATCTTGGTAGTCGGGCGAACAACCACCACCATATTCCTCATAGGGAGAGCAAAAAACTTGATCTCGAAGTGGCATAGGTACACCGCTCTCAAGGCCCGGATAATCGAGGTAAAACCTCAAGATCAGATGATGACCTCGCTCTGTAGCGCGATTCAACTCAGTCTCAAGAGCGTTGAACTGATATTCCCCTGATGGCGAGATCACTTCAGCAAGCGGAATATAACTAAACTCTAAACTATGAGGAAAGGTATTATTAGGTTCACCCCAGCCATAGTTCGTTGTAAAACCTTTCAAAGGGTTCCCACTTGTGATCGAGCGATCATAACTGAACTCGAATGATCGAGTATCTTGACGAACCGATGTGAAGTAGGTCGGAGAGGGATCAGCTATCATACTGTCTTCCGCGCTTATTTCTATATCTGTAAGAGCGGTATTCAAGTCTTCAAAAACCATCAAGTCTTCTATTAGCTGATTCTCTATAAACTGATCGAGTGCTCCTGAATCATCCTCTATCAACTCATGGTCTGATGCTGACTCACGATCCTCTAGCGCGAGATCTCTGATCATCATACCTTCAATAGACGTAGATAAGTCTACCGTTGTCATATTTACAGAGTCACTATCTACTACATTCTGAGGCCCCTCTCGAGAGACGCATCCGATCACACTCAATGTCAATAAACATATGGGGAAGAGATCTCTCATCGGTACTACTTTTCTGAGTTTATCTTTGTATCTCATCTTTGCTGTATCCACCAAGAGCTTGTATTAGTCTCACTTCAACTAATAATTTGGGTCGCTTTGCCTATAGGTTAAAAGCATTTAAGTCATAAATCAAACAGAGGCTGTATTTATCACGATCATAGCCTGACTTGAAACAGGTTTTGCTATTTATATCGGTTACTTATACATTTGTAATGGATCGAAAAAAATTTAGAAGTAAAAGTACCTACATGATAAATCAAATATATCTCCAAAGAGTGCTCAGCTGTGCCGGTAGTGTTGGCATCATCATGATATGTATTCAATGTACTAGCCCTGCTTCCTCAGACTCCCCAACATCAAACGATCCTCTCGTACGTATGACTGATCAATCATTTAATGAAAGTGATGCCTCCGAAGAGTCCGATGGTGCTTATGCAAGAGATCAGGCACTAGATCAGACACTAGATCAAGCAATCGTCGATCTAGATATGGCTGAGAATACAGGCGGTATACCGGCCCTTGATATGCGAGCCGCACTGAACGATCAGTTCACAGCGGTGTGTGATCCGAATGAATCCCCTTCTTGCGAAGGATGGAGACTCAAGGCTTGTAATCTAGAGGGCACAGGGTATGAGGTCTATAGCTGTCAGTTAGGTGAAGTGTGTTATCAAAATGACTGTGTCTCAGTTCACCCCAATGTCGTGCTTATCGTCGATACGTCTGGCTCTATGAATCAACTCATCTCTGATGGGTCGGAGCCTCGACATTGTGAGGGAGAGGGATGCCCTCCTTGGACGTATCCTATGTGCGATGATATCGACCAACCATATACTCGCTTAGGGCGTGTCAAACGGAGTATGAAGTCTGTGCTCATGAGTGAAGATATCTCTCAGGTAAGACTCGCCTTACAGCGTTATCCACAGACCGAAGGGCTTCCACCTTTACCTTCGCTAGACGTCTCTTGCTCTACCGGTTGGTATAGTAATCATGATGGTATTTCACGTCACTATGATGAACATATCATGTCTTACGATTTACTAGAGCAAACATTAGATGAAGTGATCCCTGTACCGATTACGCCCGAAGGAACAACAGATCTCCCTAAGATCTTAGAGTACATTGACTTCAATGAGAATATACAAGAGCAGACAGAATCTTGTACACAACATCGTGATTGCCCAAATGGCTTTTGTAAAAACCGCTGCAAATATATCAGAACTGAGGAGTTTGGTTCTTGTGAAACTCGCTTGGGTTGGGGTCTTAATTCATTGGGACGATGTGTAGAGGTCATGGGGTGTGAATGTGGTCAAAGTTGCGAAGGTAGAGTCTTTGATCGTTTAGATGACTGTGAGCAAAATTGCACAAAATCATGCTTTACTCACGACAATCATGAGCTTCGAGCGACAGGGAGTACACCGATTGGTCAAAGCCTATTTTATGCAGGTGAATACTTTAGGCACTTTGTAGTCAGAGAGGGTCTCCCTTGTACTCAAAATGAAGACTGCGCATCGCCGGACTATTATTGTAGTGATGCAGGAACATGTCATGACCCGCTCGGTGTATGTCGTCCAAATATCATAGTTCTCTTATCCGATGGTTATGAAACAGATCATGATGACCCTCAAGACTTCTTTAATCCTCGCGTTCAAGCTAAGCGTTTTCACTATGGCTTAGGCTGCGACAATAACAACGACTGTTTAAATGGTGCTCAATGCATTAATGACCGATGTCTCCCTCCTATTTCGTCTCTACCACAATTCGTCTGTAAAAGTGCCGGGAACCCGTGTCAAGAAGACTCTGAGTGTGAGCCATATCGATGTGGACTTGGCCAATCGACATGTCCAGGAGAGTGCATCGAGGCAGGCCTTGATTATAATGATACAGAGGAGAGTCTCTTAAAAAATGATGCTCAGCACCCCATTAGCTTAACCCTTCATGTGATTGATGCCTCAGATCAAGCTGAAGGTAATCGACTTTTAGCCAAAATCGGTGGAGGGGTTAGCGTACCGGTTGACTTCACCGACCCAAACTTGCTCATCGAACAGTTAACAGCCTTTATTAACAGTAAAGCTGATGATCAGTCATGCCGCTAATGAGAAAAGGCTTGGTGGAGACAATGGGCTCAAGTATACTCAAATTCTCTCATATAACTTCTTAATCGATGAATCGAACGGTCCGATTGAGCTTAATATGTACGCGTTAAGTGTTTATCCAGACAGACTTGGATATTATCGAAGCCTTGTTGAGCTGTAGTGATCGCCTCTTTATGAACAAAGTCATGAATATCATGACGAATAATAAAGGTGATAACTCCGAGGTTTGAGCTGTCGATTGACACCCTGATGAGTTTGACGTTTGTCTATTAGATTCAGTGGAGTGATCAGTCTCTGACGAGGCATCGATAGGCATTGGGTCTATGAATTGATCATGCCCTTGATAGAGGCTTGAATCGTTAGTTGTTACACTTCGATCAGGGTCAACACCAGCGTCTGCTTCATCTAATGACGTATCCTGTTCTTGGGGTGTAAAGTCAGTTTGATTAGCCCCCATATCTGCAGCCTCCATATCTACAGTCTCCATATCTACAGCCTCCATATCTGCAGCCTCCATATCTACAGCCTCCATATCTGCAGCCTCCATATCTACAGCCTCCATATCAAACAGCATCCCTGCATCTATCTCGACTGGCACCTCTTCTTGAGCATGACTGTAAATACCCACAGATGGGTCTCCCCATAAATTAAATGTTAAGTAGTTCTTCCAGTACCACCAACGATTTTGTAACCCCACATCCCTCCTGAGATCATTAAGCGCTTCACCCGCTGACATCCCCTCACCGATGAGGCGTAAAGCATAATTGTAAGCCATGCCTGCATTACCTGCATCATGGACTAAACTCGGCATAGGAGAGCCGGGTCCATGAGAGATTGTAGCTGCTCCTATGGTACCGATTGCACCGTTTTTGAGCAGCTCATAGGCTAGATTATCAGGTAAGGCTGGTTGGCTATTATAACAGGAGGCTTGAAAGGTGAAAAATGGTTGATCATCGGGAAGAGACCTCGCGTTACTTTGAAGCATCACCGACTGAGCGCCTCTTCCTGAGCCATGAGTCAACCACGCTACAAAGCCGGGTCGATGTTCATCGATCACAAGCTCGACTTGATCAGGAGTGCAGATGAGCGAATCAGGGACCCCATCGATAGGGCTAAGGCAGTTTATATCTTGCTGAGTGCTATGATCCCAACAGTCCTCTACATCATACACTCGATGAGTACTATAACCCTGTGGCTCCATAATTTCAGTTCGAATCAATTCTCCAAAAAAAGCTCGGCGTTGACCTTCCGCAGCGAGGAGAGCGCTTTGACGCCACAATGTGTCCTCTTCAGGCGTATTTTCGTAGTCCATAGTCTTTTGTAAAATATGATCGAGGTCATCAATATTACCATAAAATGGAATACGACCTACTGCCACCTCTGCGTCGCGGTTAGCGCCTCCTGGCCCAAGATCATCAGTGAGGTCATTTGGATGAAATGAGGCAGGAGACCCCATCTGGATTTGGTGAGGTAAAACCCCAAACTCGGCAAGATGTCCATCATCATCTAGATCCCAGTCTCCGTCGAGCTCTGCATAGTAAAAATCGGTGGGCACACTTGGGTTACTTGCCCAGTATTGATAGGCATTGTTAGCGGGTCTAGTACCCCGCATAGGGACGTCACCAAAGGGTCTGGGATCTCCAAGCAATAGTACATATCTGAGGTTGAGCGATAAGTAGTTTACTTGAAGCCACTGACGAATATTATCTGCAGCTTGGTCTCCTTCTCCTCCTCCCCACTCTGTTTCATCGATCACATAAACCTCAAAGCCTCTACGTCGCTTATGCTCGACAAAGGTCTCGATAAGCATAGGTGCAGGTCGCCTAGCGCATATCTCAGATGAGAGGCACTCCGTGTGTTCGCATAGTGACCAATCTTGGGGAGGGAGATCCTCGGGTCGTAATGACATACATACTTGGCCGACCTCGGGTACGGATACACACCTCTCTTGCTGTGGACAGGACTCATCGGTTTGACAGCTAGGATGGCAGCTATGAACACCCAGGAGCGTATCGCGACTAGTGATAATGGCATAGCCATCTATAAGCTCATCTAGCGGTTCTTCTTGAGCCATCGATTCACTTGTCCCCAAGAGGTATAGCGCCAACAAAGAGATGGATCGTGTTAAATGTCGAGCCAAGAGTATCTCCCTTATGTATTTATGTGTTTATATACTTATGTACTTATGTACTATGATGAGCTCTTCAAAAAGTCTTTTGTAATCCTTGAGGCTTGCTTTGAGGGGTGATGTGTCTCTTTGTTTATACTATAGGTATTTATTATTCAGTTAGCTCTAAACTCTCTGAAGTTTGCCTCAATATAACAATGATAATATAATCTTTGTTTCCTGTATGGATCTTGTTGAGTTTTAGTATAATGTTTATCTAATATCTATATGATTCAAACAGACAAGATAATGAAACCTATAAAAGTGATCCATGTGCATATTCATACTATAGGACATGTTCATCTTTCTAAGATCAATGATTCATGAAGTTAATTACAGACTCCAAGTCTATATGAGGCTATTTCATTGATATAGTGATCCGGACAGACGTCATCGCATGCTATACTTGAAGAGTCATCTAATGAACAGAACGGCCGACAAGATCTGCTGCTACTTGAACTAGAGCAAACCATTCCTCCTTTACAAGCAGGAGAATAGTTAGAACAATCTTCATCGGCTTCTCGTGGACCTTCGGGCAAACAAAACCAATCTTCTTCTGTATTAGGGAAACGGTAAAAAATACATTTGTTCCCAGGAACGGTACATTGATCACTTCGATTTGGGTCACAAGTATTGGGCATTTGATAGCCACAGTCATTGAATGTCAAATATAGATCTAACGTTCTCTCACTATTTGTATCTCTATTACTCCACGTCACATTGACTTTATAGATCTGACCAACGTGTGGTTCTGGCTCTATTCTCCAGATCATGGTGTTCTCAAGTTGAGAAGAGCTTAAGTCTGTAATAGATACAGGGGTTTCAAGATCGTCAGTAATCAAGGAGACATTAAGTGTTTCAATCTGCACATTGTCGCCGTCTATTTTAATGCTCCAAGGCGCTGATTTTCCTTTGTGGTTACCTGAGGCGATCATCTCTATGGGGATTTGGCCAACACCAGGATAGAAGGCGAAATTGAGAGGTGTAGAGACATTGCTGATGGTAGTAAACTTCATGCAAGATACACCTCCATTGAGTCCAATATCTACGCTATATAGATATGAACTTAATAGAGTATTTCTAAAATCAATATTGTCTATTCGGCTAGCGCTAATGAGTGAATACATAAGGGACTGTATACTCCAAAAGCTAAATACTTTGGAAGCGCTGAAGTCTGCAAAGGTGTTGAGCTCTTCTGTGTAACAGCTAGATTCGGTGGTCCATGACCCTTCAATGTTTTCGATATGATTCATCAAGGCACAGTCGGACTGCTCATCATTAGAGGCTAGATTGATCTCTGACTGACCAGAGCGTGACCGAATGTAATTTAATAAGGATTCAGCGCTTTGCAGATCCAAGGTATTAGGTGGGCTGCTTTGACAAGTCTCTATATCCCCAATCTCTTCTATGATTTGGGTCATCTCTACAGTTGATCGATACTGTGCACAGCTCTCAGTCACGGTCTCTGACTTATTCAACAAGCACCCTTGATTATGATCTAAGATAAGACAGTTTGGTTCAGGGAGGACTGAGTTTAACTGGCTTGGGGGCGAAGAGCTCGATGTCATATCATTGAAGACATTCACATCATCTTTAATAGGAATCTCAAACTCACTTGGATTATTTCTTAGCTGACTTTCTGACTTTGAATGGCAAGCAAAAAATAATGATGACACAGCGATTATCTGAAATAATGATGGAATTAGAGACTTGGATTTGTTGACAGGTCTACTCATAGCATATCCATGATTAATATGAGGTTATAAAGTGATGGGATGAGTGTCTCAAGTAGATAAGGCGTCCTAAACCACAAGCATTAAAACGATAAAGCTGAAGGAGGCATAGGTTCTTTATTTGGTGACTTTAGATATTTCGGTAGCTTACGTTATTTAGTAATCACAGATCGCGAAGGGTAGCGGTTGGCCTTCAGCGTCTTCGGCTTGATAGCAGGTGTGACGTCCGTTGGGGCAGTCTCCTTTTGAGCCGATAGAGACAGGGTCGCAGACCCAAAAGCACTGGGGGGCTTGAAGAGTCCCACTTCTATGAACTTGATAACAGATCCCCCCGCGACTGCAGACGCCTGTGGGGCAGTTAGGTGTACTATGAAACCGAGGGTCTGGCTCGACCTCTCCGTTATCAATACAGCGCAGTCGCCCTTCAAGGTATTGGCAGTACTGACCCTCGGAACATTGATCGTCATGAGGAGAGCAACCAGACATCATATCGCTTTCTTCCTCTCTCTCTATCGTCATATCTCCAAGGCTTTCAGCGCCTGCTTCATCAGTAAATATGCTTCCTCCTATGTCACTCGATGGGGAGTTGTCACTCTCTGGATTTGATGCGGGTTCTATCTCTGGACTACATCCATAAGGGCAGCTCGATATTAAGCAGACTAAGATGAAAATATGAATGATAAGCGCCATAGTGATCCCTGACTCGGTCAGTAAAGTGATTGCCCGATAGTTTGATTTTATACAGATAGTAGGTTTGGCTTAAAACCTTGATGAAAATAAAGTACTTAAGATCATAATCGAATAATCAGATAGAGTCCTTACCTATTTTATAAACCTTCCAATACTTGGGGGGCCTCTCAATAGGTGTACTCGGCACTCACTCAGCGAATTGGGAGCTTAGGGTGTTAAGACACCATTGCTTTACCTACATGATCAAAAACATATTGGTGATGGGAGCGTAGTTGGTGCTTTCTGCTTCTAGAGTTACATAAGAATCATCATTATACTCAGAGCCCATACACCTAAGGAGTTCTGCTGATCGAGGACATCGGTGAGCTCGCTCCCATGCAGGTAATCAAAAGATGTCTATGAGAGTTGAAAAAACATATTCTGCGATCAGACTAGATCTACTTCGTATCATGATCTCATGTCTCCTCTTGTGCTCACCAGAGTTAAGAGTCGCGCTGAGCTCTATGGAAAGTGTCTCACCATTAGCGATCGCTCCCTTTGGGTTTGGGTGGGTTGTTGATCATATTGGACCTCACTTCGCGCTAGGGAAATTGAGCCTAGCGCTCATTTATGGAGGGGCTCTGTTAGGTCTTTTAGGCTGGTATGCGAGGGGCGGGCTCGCTCTCGCCGCGATCGGTCAGTTTTATCTTATAGGCTGGTTGCAGATGCGAGGCGCTACAGTCCACTGTCATCATCTCTTGTGGTTCACAGTCGCCCTCGCTGCTTCTCCATGCAGTGATGTACTCAGGTTAGGACATCGCCCTGTTCTATACATAGGGCGACGATATCGCGATGGTCTGATCACCGTGTGGGCGATTATCGCCATGATCTTTTTCTTCCCCGGCGTGTTTAAACTTATCTTAGGGGGCAGGCCATGGTTCTCGGGGGAGACCTTCTATTATACGACGCTCTGGAAGGCAGCCCAATATTGGGATCAGCCGCTCATGCTCTCTCTCTCGAGTTCTCTCGCCTATGCTCCATTGTCATGGGGGGCGATGTTATTTGAGCTGAGCGCGCCGCTCATATTGCTTTGGTACAGGAGAACGGGTCTATTTTTGGGACTCGCGCTCAGCTTTCACCTAGGCACTTCCTTAATGCTCAACATCCATTTCACCAACCTCTGGCCTTGTTACATAGCGCTGGTGCCGTGGGAGAGTGGGTTGACTCAAGTTCAAGCACCTGTTGCTCAACGGACTGAGGAGTTACGACCAATGAGACCTCTGCTCACACTTCTCTTGATAGGGGTCCTGTATGCGGGCGTCACCATGAATCTAAACGGTTGGCCCTTTGCCTGTTATCCAACTTTTCATCAGAAAATCTCCCATAACATGCCCTTAATGTCTGTAGTCGTTCAAGATCAGCGAGGCCAAAAACGAAGGCTTGACTATCACCAATATATGAGACCTAATAATCGCGCTTGGGGTGAAAATTGGAGACTCGCCGGCTTCTACGCTCCGATCGACGAAGGGGCGCTCAAGTCCTTTAGTCGCTCCAAGATCACTCCACTCCTCAAGCCGAGAGACAACGCTCTTTTATTTTACAGAAGCTCGATCAACTTACTGAATGATGAGGTTAAAGATCACAAGTTACTCTATTCTGTAAAACTTGAAGAGTTAAGGTAGAATAGCTTTCAAAATGAATTTTTTTGACAAGGTCGATCTTTGAGTGCTTAATCATTTGTATACTATCAAAAAGATTAGGTTAAAAATGAAATTTAAGCGAAGACCGAGACGAGGCCAAGCCCTACTCACCGCGAGTCTAGGCGTCACTATAATTATTGGATGTGAGCCACAAGAGCCAGAGATCTCGGGCAACCTCCTCCCCCCTTCTGGTTATGAGGCAGGTTATGAAGGAGGTTATCCGGCTGATATTGGACTAGCGGGAGATACTGCGGGCGACTTTATCTCCGGTAACCTCCTCCCCCCTGCTGGTTATGAGGCTGGTTATGAGGCTGGTTATGAGGCAGGAGAGTCAACACCCAATATAGATGTTGATATGTTCGTCGCCGGCGCTGAAGCCGCTGATGAAGGCGTCGCCGGCGCTGAAGCCGCTGATGGAGGCGTCGCCGGCGCTGAAGCTGTTGATGGAGGCATTGCCGGCGCTGAAGCCGCTGATGGAGGCGCTGCCGGCGCTGAAGCCGCTGATGGAGGCGCTGCCGGCGCTGAAGCCGCTGATGCAGGCGCTGCCGGCGCTGAAGCCTCTGATGGAGGCGCTGCCGGCGCTGAAGTCGCTGACACTGGAACAGCAGGTAATGATGGCTGAACTAGAGCTATTTGAGCTTGAACTCTGGGGAGGCGTACCTCTAGAACGCTATCGTGCTCTCAGGCCCGAAATAGATGACCTCCCGTGGGGAACGCTCGACCCCTCTTCGATCAGTGAGCCTGCGCTTATCGCAGCACGCAAAGCTTGGACCGGTGCCGCTTTCCAAGAGTTTCGAACCGGAGCAGCTTGCGCTGCCACACTCGAGGCGCTTATTAAGGCGCGTGCTCCCCTCGATCTGATCGCCCTCGCCGCGCGTTTTCCTCTTGATGAGATGCTCCATGTTGAGATCTGCTCGCGGATCGCTACTGAGCTTGGCGGAGCGATCGAGCTTATCTATGACCCTGAAAAGTTGGTGTGGGAGGTACCCTCGAGCTCTCCACTGATGACCGCCGCTCACTGGGTTGTCTCTAACTTCTGTGTTGGAGAGGCGCTCTCGATCCCTCTCATCCAAGGCACATCTCGCGCTTCGACTCATCCCCTCATCAAGCAAGCGCTTAGGCGGATCGTAGTTGATGAGGCTGACCACGGGACCTTCGGTTGGCATTTTCTTGATTGGGCCAGCCCTCTACTGAGTACAGAAGATAAGCGAGACCTCGGCCACACCGCTGATCGATTCATTAGAAGCGTACTCGAGCGCTGGCAGAAACTGCGCGACGGCGAGCTCATCGAGATTCATCAAGCAGAAGCTCTCGGTTGGATGGGCTCAGAGGAGTACCTTGAGCTCGCTGATCACTCACTCCAAAGAAACGTCATCGCGCCACTGGTCAAGAGAGGCATCCCGATCACTCCTCCTTAAGTGTGATCTATTTAACTTTCCAAGCTCTAGGTACTCCTCTGAGCCAAGATCGCAGAGCGCCAAGATCGCAGAGCGCCAAGATAGAATGAGGGAGAAGATAATGTCAGCTCAAGATGATCATAATGAAGTCCCCGAGATTAAAGTTATTGCTGAAATCGGTGAGTTAATCGTGGTTGATAAGCCCACAGGACTGGCCGTTCATAATGGATCAGATCATCTTGTAGAGCGCCTCAGTCACTCCCTTGGAGAACGGTTAAATCTGATCCATCGACTCGATCGGGAGACTTCAGGTGTGCTCTTGTTAGCGAGAGGTCGAGAGGCGACAGCTCAGCTACAAGAGAGCCTTCAAGCGCCGCAGAGTCATAAAGAATATATGGCGATCGTTCGCGGTCATCCCCAGACATCAAGCGGGGAATGGAGCGCTCCGCTCACCCCCAAAGCAGAGGGACGAAGACAGCCGGCAGGACATCAAAGAGATAGAATATCGGCTCGCACTCGCTTTGATATCGTCGCTCATAACCCTTGGCTCACCCAGCTGCGCTGTGAGTTGGTTACCGGTCGACAGCATCAGATCCGTAAGCATGCCGCTCTCGCGGGCTGTCATCTAGTGGGGGATCGTCGATATGGTGACCTGAAACACGCTGAGATGATGAAGCGTCGCTTTGACTTTGTGGGCTGCGCTTTACATGCTGCTCGTTTGATCTTGTGGTGGCAGGGTGAGCGTCGAGTGTTTGAGGCGCCACTTCCTCCATCTTGGGAGCGTTTTGGCTTAGAGCCAATTCGCGAGACCGAGAGCTGAGTGATCAGTTAGGGTAGAAAACGCGAGCTCGAGCGCCACCGTAGTGATAAGTCATTTGGCTAGCGATATGATCTGAGGCTTCTCGCCCATCACCGAGCGCGATCGAGATGTGTCCATGAGCTGAGCTGCCTCGACCCCAGACAACGATTGCGCCCGCGGGGAGCGTGCGGAGGTCGTCGACGCTCACCTCGGTGAAGCGAGGGTGGGCGGCGAGCTGGTCAGCGGCGAGATAGGCGCTAGCACCCCATAAAAAACGACCTACAATCGCCTCGATGGCATCAGCGGCAGCGTTATAGCAGTAGCCGACAGTGTTGCGACGGCTGGCTATATAATAGGCTTCATCAGCGATTTGGTTGCCAATAGTCGCGTTATAACCGCCGGGGTGGCTCGGCGCTACATTGTTCTCAGTGTTAGCGTTTGATTCAGGGGAGGGTGAGGTGCTCTCTTCAGAGCAAGAGCTCCAAATATCTCCGTTCACGACACAAGCGCAAGATTGACCTTGGCAGCTCTCCTCGGCTGATTGGGCTCCCATCTGTACAGCGTAAGAGGACCAAATACAGCCAGGCGCACAGTAGGATCCCGAGCTCACCTCCTGAGGAGAGTTTGTGGTCTGGTATTCTTCTGAGCTGTTATCCGTCTCTGAGCGATCACCCCAAGAGGTAGAGGTGACACTCTCATCAGCTCTCTGATCGTTAACGCTATGGTTATCGGAAGAAGAGTCATGATTCCATAAGTTGTTCTCACTGCTCTCTTCCCATAACTTTTCAGGGCTAGAGGCCTGAGGCATGTCCTCTAGGTCTGCGCAGCCCGTATGGGTCGCGGCCATTATGGCAAAACTGCTGAGTATAATGGTGTATTGTCTCATGAAGCTCATCGTTCTGATCTCCTTTGCAGATAGGGTGAGTGTGATGATAGTTTAACATGCATAGTTTATGCCAATGATTTTTCAACTGGGGAATAAACAGTTTTGACTACTAAGGGTGCACTATTTTGTTTATCAATTTAAGGCGTTTATGATTTTCGAGCATCCTTTTGTTATGACATTGAGGCGCTGATGTCTCTTGATGATGTGACACCGTTGTCTCGATCAAAGTGATCATTTATCGACGATAGAGCCTACTCTGAGACATATGTGAGGTCTGTATGACACAGGCTTATATGTGCGTAGAGGTGTCATATGAAGAGGTCTCTTAGCTGTTAGAGGTCTCTTAGCTGTTAACGATCACAGAGCGTTCGAAGAGAGTGGGGGGGAGCGGGGAGAGACTAGTCGGATAAGAAGCGAGCGCTCTGCTGAGCCTCAGCTTTAAACTTGAGTATGTTGTGACATACTTAACATGTATTGTACTCTGCGGAAGTTTCATCTCTCCACTCCCTTTTAATAAGCTGAGAGCGCTGTATGATACCGGTACTTCAACTTAAACCTTATGTGATCAGCCTGATCGCTTCTTTTTTCCTCTTCGCCTGCTCGGCGCACGACGAACCGGCAGGATATGCTGGTGCTCGACTATTAGAGCACGCGATGCCAGATCTCGAGGAGCAGCGCGCTGCTCTTCAAGTCTGCGCAGATGGGCCGACGACTTTTGGGATCGATGTCTCGAGGTGGCAAGCGACCATCGATTGGGATCAGGTCGTGGCCGATGGAGTGAAATATGCCATCATCCGCGTCTCTAATGGGACGAGTCCGATTGACCAAGAGTTCGTTGCCAACTGGACTAATGCTGGTCGAGTGGGACTTTTACGCGGCTCCTACCAATATTTTCGACCCGGTCAAGACCCCATTGAGCAAGCTGATCACATGATTAACGCGCTCCGCGCTCAAGGGCAGATTGGAGAGCTCCCGCCGGTCATAGATGTTGAAGAGACCGATGATCAGCCTCCTGAGGTTGTTCTCAGTCGAGTGAGAGCATGGATTGATCATGTGGAGGCAGCGCTCAATGTTCGCCCCATGATTTATAGCGGGCGTTATTTTTGGGGACCGAACGTCTGCGGGGGAGATCTCTCTGTCTGTGAGAGTTTCGCTGACTACCCGTTATGGCACCCTCAGTATGGAACGAACCCTCTCGACCCCCCTCAAGACACTGTAGGTCGCAGTTGTCCAAATATTTCTGACACGTGGTCAGGATGGGATTTCTGGCAATATGGGAGTCGGGGGCGGATCGAGGGGATTGGCGGTGGGCAGACCGACGTGGATATGAATGTTTTTAATGGTACTTATAATGACTTACTCCTCTTTGCTACTGCCTATGGTGGAGGGATGTGGGAGCCACCAGCAGTGTGGGGTGGGCGACCTCGGGGTCAGACCTTCCCTTTAGCCTCTGAGCCGCCGATCAGCCTCTGCACAGGCGAGCGTCTCGAAGGTGAGATGTATGTGGATAATAGCGGTAATCAAGCCTGGGACGCTGAGGTCCTTCTCGCGCCGACACCAAGAGACGAGAGCTCTCTGTTATTGAGTCCTCGTTGGCGTTCTGAGACTCGTGTAGGTCCTGCGAATACTCGGGTCGAACCGAGTGAACGAGGGACGTTCTCATTTGTGATTGAGCCACAGAGAGCAGGGTTAATTCGCCAAACCTTTAATTTGGTCGCAGCAGGAGTTAACGAAGGAGCCGATCAGTGGTTCTCTGACTCTGGGGGTCCTCATGACGAATATCTGCAGTTGGTAGTCGAGGCTCGCACTTGTCCAGCAGAGCTCGACGGGGCTGTGGAGCAGGTCAACTGTGAAGGTATCGGGGGATGGGCTGTTGACGCTGCAGTTAGCGAGCGTTATTTGCGAGTGAGATTGAGTGTGATTCAAAGAGGGTCAACGGAGACTTTTATCAGCGAGTCGATCGCTGAGTTGATCGATGATGACCCCGTCTGTGTCGACCCCGAATGTCAGCATCGCTTCTTCATCCCTTGGCCAGAGGAGGTTAACCCGGGTCTGATTCAGATCGAAGATTTAGAGGTGATCGCCTTGGGGGTCGACGGAGAAGAATTAGCGCTCACTGCGGAAGAGGTTATCAATGAGTGTCTCTCTGAGGAGGGAGGAGAGAGCGCCGCGGGTGAGGGAGGAGAGAGCGCCGCGGGTGAGGGAGGAGAGAGCGCCGCGGGTGAGGGAGGAGAGAGCGCCGCGGGTGAGGGAGAAGAGAGCGCCGCGGGTGAGGGAGAAGAGAGCGCCGCGGGTGAGGGAGAAGAGAGCGCTGCTGGTGAGGGAGAAGAGAGCGGTGAGACGGGCGAAATGACGGCGCCTAGCGGTCGCTCAAACCGCGATGAGGGCTGTGCTCAATCTAGTGGTGAACTGTCGCCTCTTCCTCTGACTCTCATCCTGCTGTGGGCAGGATATGTTAGACAACGTCAGCGGGGGGGCTATGGCGGCGCTGGGGTTTATTTAACTCTAGAGACTTAGTTGATGAGCCTCATTAAACCATAGAGCGCTCTCGCCTGATGTAGATGACTGACTCGGAGTTATTATTTAGGCAGATTACTGAGAGTCGACATACTATTTGAGTACCCCACCGGAGAGTACGAATCGAGGATTCCCATACCATCCTCGAACCATCCCATGAATCTGAGCGGGTGTACTGAGCTCTACTTCACAGCTCTCTACACTCCCCACTGAGTAGGGGCGACAATCAAAGTTCTCGACAGTGGGTTCATGGCCTATCCTAATATAAAGATCGGCATCGCCGGTCCCCTCCATCATAAATCGATAAGTGCCCGGCTCCAACGCGGGCGTAGAGAACCGCCACTCTTCCCCTTGAGAGAGCTGCCCCTCTCTGAGGAGTCCCGCCCACGGAGTAGTCATCAATGGGGGGGCATCAGGGTGATATCCGGGGACAAAAACATTATCTTCTTCACCGGTGACCAAGATCACCTGTTCACGGTCAACTCGAGCGAATATTTCTTCATAAGTGAGCGGAGAGTCATACGATAAGAGTCCATCGATGAGAGCCATTGACGCTTGGGGCATTGAGAAGAAATAGGAGGGCATCGCGTTATTGACCACATCTACATATCCTCGACCAGTGGGATCATCAGGGTTCACTTCAGCGTGTGCTTCGAATAGGGCCTCATCGACATAAGCATAGGTGTCACAACCGTTCATAAAGACCACGCTATACTGACCAGTGACCCAATCTCCTTTGTTGGCGAGCGCGCGTACATTGGCGCCGAGACCGGCATGCCCATTATAGACGATGAGGTCAGCGGTACGTGAGAGTGCTTCATATCGGAGGTCAAAAGACTCGCCTGCTGTACGCACATTATCCACTAATAATGCCGTTGCCTTTACTCTCTTCCCGTCGGGCAGAGTCGCCTCAACGACAATATCATGTTGGTCGGCGCTTGGCCGATGGGTTATCACTTCGGGGGTGACTTTCAAGTCCACCGCGCCGCGGGCGCGAAGGGAGTCGACCAAGAGCTCATGATAATGTTGAAAACCATGGAACCCTAGGTCTTGGTCTATCTCGGACTCCTCATCAGCGTGACCAAAGACGACGACGGCTTCCAAGACCTCATCCTCCCACACTTTGTGATATTCGGGATAACGACCTGTAGTCATCACTGGGCTTAGCTTAACCGTTGCCTCTGCCTGCGTAAACTCACCCTCAGCGAGCTCACAGCCATAGCGCGAGGGGCGATAATAATACCAAATACTCCCTTGATCAACGTCGTGAGCTCCCCAGCTGACACAGTGGGCCTTATATTTATCGGTAAAGCTCTCTAGACCTCGCCAAGTCAGATCATAAGGAAGCGTAAACATGTAGCTCTCGGGTACAGCATCTTTACTCCAAGCGACGAGGAGTGAGGCTTTGTAGGAGATAAGAAAGTCACCGTTCTCTTGCGTCTCGATAACGATATTATCTAATTTCAGCTTATCAAGGCGTCCCACAGCTTTATCTCCGTTTAGTTGGCCGACCGTAAATAGGAGCTGTTGTTCTATTAGACGCGGCGCGTCATAGCTAAGGCTAGAGAGCATCTCGCCCTCAAAGGTAAAGTCGAGGAAGATAGCGGTAGCGCTGGCATCGGTTTTCCCATCCTCTCCCTTGGTGAGCAGTCGAGCATCGGACTCGGTTGGCGCTTGATTGAGCTCTGTTGAGTCATGACAAGCGCTTAAGAGTCCAAGATTAAGTAGCAGAGACAGCGAGAGATACATTGAGAACATATTAAAGTTAGACATCTTACGTGAACCTCTATCAGCCAAGAACCTAATAATATAGTTTATGTTGAATCCAACTAACTGAAACTCATCTTAAGCACAAGAGACTTTTAAATGACGCTCATGAGTATAGATAAAAAGAATAAATCCTTTGATAGGACTTGAACTTAATCGCTATTTTAATCTATGAACCCCCATCATGTTTTAATGTAAGATTGACAATCTAAGCGTACCGATCAACATCGTGAAAGAGTACCCATCATGCGAGACCACTCAGCTAGCTATCTATTGATCTCTTTGCTCACGCTCAGCCCTATTATTCTCACTCAAGTCGCTTGTGATGAAGAGGCGGCTCCCCTTGGTGAGTCTCAAGTGCTCATCATCGAGGGGAATGAGCAGATCATTCCTGAGGCGATCGGCTGGTTCCCTCAATCCGAGGAAACGAATGGCTTTAAGGCGGACCGTGATCAAACGAGAGTCGTCTCCGGTCAGGGGATCCCTGTCTTAGGAGCGGGGACTCATCAGCTCAACGCGGTGTCTCTCACCTTAGTTGGCTCAGAGCGGAACGGCTTGAACTACCCAAGAGACCTAGATTTTAATCCTGAGCGACCCGGTGAACTGTGGGTGATCAACCAGCGTGATGATAGCGCGGTAATCTTCGAAGAGGCGGGCTCTGACAAACAGCGCTCTTTAAAAGTGATCGACCCCGCAGCCGACCACTTTATGGAAGAAGTCTCAGCGATTTCTTTCGGCGCTCCGGGCAAGTTCGCAACCTGCCAAGAGTCGGGGAACACGTATAACGATCGAGCTCGACCTAACCTCTTTATGGGACCCACTCTATGGCCCTCAGATCAGAACCTCTTCGGTGAGACAAACCCTGACGCGGTTAACTTTTTAGGGTTCGACCTAGGCTCTCATCTCGATATGCTCCATGAGAGCCCTTATTGTATGGGGATAGAGTGGGCTGGAGATGAGGCTTACTGGGTCTTTGAAGGCTTAACCAATAGCTTAGCTCTTATAGACTTCCGTCAAGATCATGGCCCCGGCTTCGACGATCACAGCGATGGAGTCATGATGCGGTATGCTAAGGGTCAAGTATTAAGGATTCCCGGTATCCCTTCTCATATAGCCTATGATGAGCAGAGTGGCCTACTCTATATCGCTGATACTGGGAATCGACGTATCGGTGTACTCGATGTGAAGATTGGTGGCGCTGAGGGGACTCGACTCCCTGTTAAAGAGCCAGGAACGGTCCTCGTCGAGCTGAGCGACAGCGGTGACGTGATTAGCCTCCCCGGCACTGAAGGACTTTTGAACGCCCCTTCGGGGATCGCCATCCATAACGGGCTTATTTACGTCACCGACGCCGCTAATGGCTACATCGTAGCGCTCAATAAAGAGGGAGAGGTCGTCGATTGGCTCAATACTGGGGCTCCCGGCCTCTTTGGTCTCACCTTTGACGAGGCGGGGAACATCTATGTTGTTCACGGGCCTGAAAACCTAGTAGTGAAGATCAGTCCACTCACTAGAGAGCGTTGAGTCAACGCGATGTAGCCTAAGGTAAAGAAGAGGAGAGGATCAATGTCATTCATGATCAGAGCATGGCTGATGTGTTACCTATGTTGGGGGGTGATGTCAGCTTGTGACAAGAACGTCCCGCTTGGCGAGGTGAGTCACCTAGACGAAGCTCGATTACCTAATGAGCCTGTCGACGAGAATCAAATGCTGAGCGGTAAAACGGACGCCGGGCGAGGTTTCCCTCAGTTTCAAGATCTAGCGATCATTATCCCCCATGATGAGGCGCTCATCCAAGCCACCAAGGTGATGCCAGAACGGTGGATTCATCAGGTTGATGAGGCCCTCGCCGCCTCTGAGCTTGATGAATATATCAGCGATGAGAACTACATTGATGACTGGCGGTTGGTCTCGCTGCGAGTCAGCCCCTGCAGTCCTCTCGGTCGAGTCGCTGACCCCGAGGAGATCGATCGCCTCTGTTGGCCGGGTGTGCGTCTCGTCTTTCAGCCGCTGATCGAGCGGATCAATATTCGTGGAACGATCAGAGACCACTACGCTGATGATCGAGCGATTCATGCACTTTATCGATTCGCTCCTCAGGATCCTGAGCTTCAGATTCTCTTGGAGCAGCTTCAGAGAGGTCAGCGCTTACTTGACTTAGATCCACAGGGGATCGCCCGATTCGAAAACGCTCGTGACCAAGCGGCTCGATCACTCCTCTCTCAGGTGCGTTCTTTACGCTTAACGGACGCGACCTATGGTTTACCACAAGAACGTCCTGAATTTTATGATCTTGAGCTCAGTAATCGCTTTAGAGAAGCGCTGCTGACCGACATACTAAATACTCATTGCTCTCCGAGCGCTCTCCATGAGTTAACCGCATTTTCTCTCCCGCTGGGGAGGAGGCCCGCCTCTTTAGACCTGTGGTCCTTCGTCGCGTTTACCCAAGATGGAGGAGAGCTCACCCAAGCCTCACTAGAAGTGAGGAGTCGTGAAGAGGGTAAGCTGCTTTACATCTTTGAAGGGGAGGGAGCGTTACGGAGTGAAGATGTGACGATGACGCATGGAGATTATCAATTAACGGAGGCGCTCTCTAGTCTAGAGGCAGAGAGTAGAACACAGCTTGAAGAGCAAGTGATCATCGAGACCGCGTTAGATGATCCAAAGATAGAGGCGATCAATGATCCCTATCAGACCTTGGTGAGCCACACTACCTGTGCTTCTTGTCATCGAGCAAATGGTCAAAACTTTAACTTTCATAACTTGTCCTATTTTGAAGATCAAGAGATCAGTATATCTCCTCGAACCTTCGCAGATGTAGAGCGTGATCTCTCTTGGAGCGTCGCTCTTCTAAGGGACCGTAGCCACGATTAAACGGTACATTATGAGTGATCTACTGCTTCGCTGTTTGGGCGCATGGCTTTTATGCAACGCCCTCTCTTTACCTACCACGGAGGCTAGAGTCGGAGATTGGGGAGACCCGATCGAGATTAGTGCCTTCCCCTTTATTCACCGAGCCTCAACCGCGACCCGACTCTCCACTGTTGATCGGTATAGCTGCGCTCCGAACACCTCGGAGAGTGGTCCTGAGGTCATGTATCGGCTAGAGCTTGTTCAGCCAACGATCCTCAGCGCTTCGGTAGAAGGGGATAATGGCGTCGTGGATATTGATCTGCAACTCTTGAGCGCAACGACGCTTTCGGCTGGACAGGCGACTGATTGTTTAGCTAGAGATAACCGTACCTTAGAGCGGAGTCTCTCAGCGGGTACATATTATTTGGCCGTCGACAGCTACCAAGGGATCGCCCAAGCAGGTCTATACACGCTCCGAGTCAACCTCGCCGAAGAGGGAGGTTGGAGTGAGAGGCCGATCGCTAATGGTGTTACATTAGAGACTCGGCGCTATGACTCTCTCTTTGGGGGAACTCAGTTTGGGAGTGTACTTCGCGTCGACCTCAGCGAACCTGGGGTAGAAGTGAAGCCGGTGAGGAGCAACCAGTGTCAGACGACTTCACAGTTGGCTCGCTCAGCAGGTGCGGTAGCCGCGGTGAACGGTGGATTCTTCGATGGTGCTTGCGGTTCAGTCTCGCTTGTTAAAATAGACGGTCAGCTATTCAACAGCAACGCTCGTGGGAGATCAGCGATTGGCTTCACTGAGACCGGTTTACCAATGATCGATTGGGTGAACGCTGGCGCAGATTGGCCACTCGCTTATCATGCGCTAGGAGGACTCTCTCGTCTCGCTGAGGCGGAGATGGTCTCTGTAGAGTGGGAGCGAGATGCAGCGACCTATAGCTTTGCCCATAATCGCCACCCGAGAACAGGGGTCGCTATTGGGGCAGGGGGAGAGCTGATGATGGCCACCCTCGACGGCCGCACCGCCGCCGGCAATGGTGTGAGTCTCTTTGATTTTGGCCAATGGTTTGTTTGGCTCGGGGCGACCGAGGCGCTTAATCTTGATGGTGGCGGATCAACGACCCTGTGGACGAGTACTGAGGGGGTGGTCAACTTTCCGAGCGATAATGGCCTCGCTGATCATTATGGTGAGCGTGGAGTGGCTAGTATTTTAGCGGTCTTTGCGCCCGCTCTGCAACGAGAGACGGAGTGGATCATCAGCGGTGGTCCCTCCTCGATCTCCTTAGGAGGTCGCGCTGATTTCGAGATCTTTACCCGAGATCCAGATGGCCAGCTCTTATCGCTCCGCGTCCGTCACAATGGCCTAGGTGATATGCGACTAAATGATCGAGGAGATGGAACAGGAGCGCTCAGCTACACCGCCTCTAATGATGATATGAGAGAGGTTGTCCTCACCTTTGAGGCCTTAGATGGCGCTCGCATCGATGGGGTGTGGACAGAGCGTCTAACGATCATTGGCGGAGGCGGGAGCGGTGGGACAGATGATCCGGGTCAAGGGAGCGGCGGAGATCCCATGAGCGGCGGAGATCCCATGAGCGGCGGAGATCCCATGAGCGGCGGAGATCCCATGAGCGGCGGAGATCCCATGAGCGGCGGAGACCCCATGAGCGGCGGAGACCCCATGAGCGGCGGAGATCCCATGAGCGGCGGAAATGCCATGAGCGGCGGAAATGCCATGAGCGGCGGAAACCCCATGAGCGGCGGAAACCCCATGAGCGGCGGAAACCCCATGATCGGCGGAAATCCCATGATCGGCGGAAATCCCATGAGCGGCGGAGATCCCATGAGCGGAGGTGAGTCGACTCCGATGAATCCATCGGGGGGCAGCGATGTCGAGCAGAGGTCTTCTCGTGAGTCAAACTCAGGCGCTAATTGTGCTCAGCGGAGAGGACAACTCCCTCTGTGGGTCTTCACTCTATGGGGAGTGAGCGCATTGATGATCAGAAGGAGAAAAGCTCTAAAGCAAGAGCGCTAAAGGAAGAGTCTCGCTCTCCTCCAAGACACTCAGTGATCCACCGCTTCTTTAGCTCCTGCGGGAATGCGGATGTCTTCCACTAGCGCTTGAATCTCTGCAGGAGGCTCATCGGTGTAGAGGCTCACCACGTTGGCGACAGCGAAATTCACTAAAGCGCCTACGACACCAAATGCGTTGGGTTCAATCCCAAAGAACCATCGTTGGCCGAGGCCTTCTAGATAGGTCCATTCTGGGATAAACATAATCCCTTTATGCTGAAATACATAAAACAAGGTGACGCTAATCCCGGCGATCATCCCCGCGACTGCTCCCTCTCTCGAGATCCGCTTGGAGAAGATCCCCATCATGAGCGCAGGAAAGATCGAGGAGGCGGCGAGTCCAAAGGCTAAGGCCACTGTGCCCGCGGCGAAACCTGGAGGGTTAAGCCCTAAATACCCAGCGCCTACGATCGCTAGCGCCATCGCTCCTCGAGAGGCGTTAAGTTCTGCCTTCTCACTGATCTCTGGCATAAATGTTCGTTTTAGGAGATCATGAGAGATGGCAGAGGAAATGGCGAGTAGGAGTCCCGCTGCGGTAGAGAGAGCGGCAGCGAGCCCACCTGCAGCGACTAGAGCGATGACCCAAAACGGAAGTTTTGCGATCTCGGGGTTTGCTAAGACCAAAATATCACGATCAATCTTGACCATCTCATTCATTTCAGGGTTGGAATGATATTGGATGCGACCATCCTTGTTTTTATCTTCATAAGCGAGTAAACCGGTCGCTTCCCACTTTTTAAACCACTCCGGACGCTCTTCGATGAGTAGATGTTCTCCTGGCTTAGGCTCAAGCGTTTGCATCAGATTGAGTCGCGCCATACCTGCTACCGCGGGAGCAGTAGTGTAAAGGATAGCGATAAAGAGTAGCGCCCAGCCAGCAGAGCTACGAGCATCTTTTACCTTGGGGACAGTAAAAAAGCGGATGATCACATGAGGGAGCCCAGCGGTTCCGATCATAAGCGAGGCGGTGTAGGCCATCATATTTAGGGTGCTGATCCTCGTGTTCGTCGTATATTCAGCAAAACCTAGATCAACAACAATTTGATCTATCTTATCTAGTAAATAAGTCTCTGAACCTGCGAGAGTACTACCTAAACCGAGTTGAGGAATGGGGTTGCCGGTAAGCTGGAGGCTGATAAATATTGCTGGGATCGTGTAAGCGAAGATAAGCACACAATATTGGGCGATCTGAGTATAAGTGATCCCTTTCATGCCGCCGACCACAGCATAGAAGAAAACGATGATCATTCCTGTGTAAAGTCCTGTCTCATAATCGGTCTCTAAAAAACGAGAGAAGGCGACGCCAATCCCCTTCATTTGCCCTATCACGTAGGTCACTGAGCAGATAATTAAGCAGATCACCGCCACGATCCGCGCGGTGTCCGAGTAATAGCGATCACCGATGAATTCAGGGACAGTAAATTTCCCATACTTACGCAGATAAGGTGCGAGGAGCATCGCTAAGATCACATAGCCTCCTGTCCACCCCATTAAAAACACCGACCCTCCATATCCCAAGAAGGCGATGAGTCCCGCCATCCCGATAAATGACGCCGCTGACATCCAGTCAGCAGCGGTCGCCATCCCATTTGCGATGGGATGTATACCTCCTCCGGCGACATAGAATTCTTTAGTTGAGCCTGCTCGTGCCCAAATCGCGATCCCAATATAGAGGGCGAAGGTAAAGCCGACGACAATATGAGTTGTTGTTGTGAGGTCCATTAATCACTCTCCTCTACACCGAATTCACGATCGAGCCGCTCCATCGCCTTGGTGTAATAAAAGATCAGGGCGATAAAGGTGTAAATCGAGCCTTGCTGCGCGAACCAAAAACCGAGTTTATAGCCGCCAATTTTGATGTGGTTTAAGGTGTCGACAAATAAAATACCACAGCCATAGCTCACAACGAACCAGATGATGCCTAGCTTGATCATGAGGGACAGGTTACGTCGCCAATATTCTTGGGCGTCAATGTCTGTGGGTGAAGAGTCTGTGGGTGAAGAGTCTGTGGGTGAAGAGTCTGTGGGTGAAGAGTCTGTGGGTGAAGGGTCTGTGGGTGAAGAGTCTGTGGGTGAAGGGTCTGTGTCTGCCAACGCGAGCTCCTTTTGGTCAAGGTCTGCTATGAGATATGCTGAATATCGCCCATAATTCACCTTGATAACAAGCCAATCTCTCATTGATAAACTGAATTAATGACGTCTAGTAGAGGTCGTCGGGCTGAGTGAATGACTCAATCAGCAGTAAATATTCACTCCAAAGCGCTTGGGAGTGGAGCGTTGAGTATGTATAAGGGCTAGCGTTTTATGCTTTTCTAAGCGCTCAGTAGGATCAGACCACTTTGAGAGAGATGTACGATGACCGAGACCGCTCACCATAATCAAGCCAACGACCCTCATACTCACTTAATCGGTCCGCGTGTGATCGCCATCGATGGACCGGCAGGCGCCGGGAAGAGTAGTGTTAGTAAAGCGCTGGCCTCATCTATCGATTTTATTCGCCTAGATACGGGCGCCCTCTATCGGGCGATTGGTCTTGGCGCCTTAAGAGCATCGGTCGCACCTTCTGATGGAGATGAACTCTCCTCACTCTTAGGGAGTCTAGAAGTGCGCTTAGAGGGAACGGATATCATACTCAATGGACAACGAGAAATTGAGAGTCTACGTAGCCCTGAAGTCAGCCGCGCCGCTAGTGATTTCGCTACATTACCCAGTGTACGAGCTAAACTCTTGGAGTTACAGCGAGAGATTGGGCTCAGCTCCCCTTGTGTCGTCGATGGTCGAGATATTGGTACGGTAGTCTTCCCCGACGCTCCCTTGAAGATCTATCTCACCGCGAGCGCAGATGCTAGAGCAGAGAGGCGTCTTGCCGAACTCTCGGGTAAAGGAGTCATCGCTGACTTTGAGTCTACTAGGGCTGAGATCATCGCCCGAGATGAGCAGGACATGAGTCGAGAGATCGCCCCACTCAAGAGAGCGAGTGATGCTCATCTCGTAGACGCTACCGAGCTGACTCTAGACGAGGTCGTTGAGGCTTGCGAGCGCCTAGCGAGGGCGGTCTTTAATCTATAGAATGAGCGCTCTACAACCGATTTGGATACATGGGTCGTCGCTCGGTGATGTGAACGCGCTGCGAGCGCTCAGCGCCCAGTTACATGAGAGAGGGCATCCGCTCACCCTCTCAGCGAGCACCGCCTCAGGTCGAACCCGATGGGAAATGCTGATCGATCAAGCGTTCTTCTCCAACGCGGAATCAGTGAGACTCAGCGCACCTCCACTCCTCTCTCCTCTTCATGTGGAGCGATCGCTACGAGAGAGCCGTGCTCAGTTCCTTATCTTAGAGCTCTTAGAGCTGTGGCCTCCTTGGGTCTCACGCTGGGCGAAGCGAGGGGTTAAGATCATTGTCGTCGATGGTCGAGTGTCAGCTCGGACCATGTGGGCGCGACCCCTGCTCTCTCGTTCATTCGCCTCATTATCATTGTTTTTAGCGCAGAGCGAACTGGACGCTGAGAGAGCCATCAAGATGGGCTGTGATCCAGCGAAGGTCAAAGTGTGTGGTGACGCTAAGATTGATAGCATCTTACACTCTTTAGCTAAGAGCGATGTCCCTGCAGATGCTCCTCAGAAATTTGAGCTTATCTTAGGCTGTGTGCGGCCACGAGATGAGGCTTCTCTAGTCGCAGGACTCACCGCTTATCAGACCTCTAGACCTGATGATCGAGTCTTGATCGCTCCTCGCCATCTTCAGCGGGTCCATCCCCTTTTAAAGCGGCTCAGGAGAGCAGGGATTAACGTCCAACTTTATAGTGAACTCACTTCGCTCACTGATTCATCGCCAGGAAGTATCATTCTCTTAGACCAATATGGAGAGCTCGCCACGCTCTATTACCACACCCACTGCGCGATCATCGGAGGGACCTTCTTTGATCGAGGACAAAATCTCATCGAGGCCGCTTATGCCGGCTGTGGGTTGATTTATGGCCCTCTCCTTCAAAGCCAGCGAGCTCACGCGGCAGCGATCACCAATGGGGGAGGAGGTCAAGTCGACTCTTGGTTGAGCGCTTTCCAGCTCGCGGCGCGGTGGCAGAGCGAGAGACGCCATGAACTCTCAGTCGACCGGGATGCGTTGCGGCGGTTACAAGGGTCGATTGAGAGGCAGCTTCATGAGATAGATCACTTGATCTTTGGATAATATTTACGACAATATAAAGTGTGGGAGGTACGAATCACCTCCACGTAGAGGAGAGCTCGATGAAGATCAATAATGGTTTAGGGGTATTCGCTCCCACGAGAGTCCGCCGACGCAAAGGGACATCACGACGTCCCCCTTGGTATGTAGAGGTCCCCCCAGATACGGTCGATATCGCTCTCCTCCCCCGCATTAATCGCTACGAGCGAGGGGGCCTTCGCTTTCGTCGTTTTGGGAGCACACAGCAGAAGTTTAATGATCGATTGGCGTTGTTTAGAGATGCGATGGGTGAAATTGAACCGGGCATAGGCTTCACCGAAGAGCAGATGAAGACCGGCTTAGAGGAGGTTATGAGAGAGAGGATGAGGCTGATCGAGGAGGCGGAGCAACGTTCAACTCAAAAATATGGTGAGGTCTCTACCATAGCGAAAGATGATGTTCAGCAGGAGACTACTCAGAGAGAAGAAGCACCAGTCGTTAAGGCATCAATCTCTTCACAACCTCTTGCTGGGGCCACAGTGAACACTCAGAACCTAAGCAATGAGCCCGACTTGCCACAAGACTCTTCGGCAACGGAAAGTCGTACTTTAGAGCCCTTAGTTGGAGTACCGACCGATTGGCTGACACGCCGGCTAAGAGCGCTCGACAATGAAGTCTCGTGAGCTGAGCTGAGGTTGATGGGGGATGAGTCTCTTCGATAGTCATGGGCAATCATTGCAGATTCGTTGCATTTTAGCGTCGAAGACGGTATGTGGTACACCAATTAACCACGGATCATCGCCCGCCAGATTCAGTCTTTTAGAGAGATGGCGACAGAGAGGGGCTTAAAGACATGGCCACAGACAAGGTGAGCGTAGAGCAGAGAGATAGAGTCACGATTCGCTTCGCGGGGGACTCAGGGGATGGCATCCAGTTAACAGGGTCTCAATTTACCCACACCTCTGCGATCGCCGGAAACGATCTCGCGACCTTCCCCGACTTCCCTGCAGAGATCCGCGCCCCAGCGGGGACTCTCGCCGGGGTATCAGGCTTTCAGATTCATTTCGCCTCATCATCGGTCTTTACGCATGGTGACACACCTGATGTCTTGGTCGCGATGAACCCCGCGGCCCTCAAGGCGAACCTCTCTGACCTCAAGCGAGGGGGAGTGTTGATCGTTAACACTCATCCCTTTAATGCTAAAAATTTAGAGCGCGCGGGCTTCGATGGAAACCCCCTCGAGGGAGATGAACTCTCCGCTTATAAAGTCTACCCCATCGATATCACCACCATGACCCTCAACGCCATCGCCGATGTGGGGCTGAACCAACGCTCAGCGACTCGTTCTAAGAACTTCTTTGCGCTGGGCTTGATCTATTGGCTCTTTAATCGCGATATGGTTCATACTGAACGATGGATTGAAGAGAAGTTTCAGCGCCGCGACCCTCAGGTCGCCGAGGCTAATCGCAAGGCCCTCAAAGCGGGTTACTTCTTCGGAGAGACCGCGGGGATATTTACCCATAGCTATGTCGTCGAAGCGGCAGAGATTCCCGCTGGTCGCTACCGTAATATCACCGGTAATGAAGCCCTAGGTTTAGGGCTCATGGCGGCCGCGGAGCTCAGCGGTTTAGAGCTCTTCTTAGGGTCTTACCCCATCACTCCCGCCTCCGATCTCTTACACTTTCTCTCCAAGCAAAAGCATTTTGGAGTAAAAACCTATCAAGCAGAGGATGAGATCGCCGCCGTTTGTGCAGCGTTGGGCGCCTCTTTCGCCGGTGGACTAGGAGTGACCTCTACCAGCGGGCCGGGGATGGCCCTCAAAGCCGAAGCGATCGGCTTGGCGGCGATGATGGAGCTGCCTATGGTGATCTGTAATATTCAGCGCGGCGGTCCGAGCACAGGGCTCCCCACTAAGACGGAGCAGTCTGATCTTTTGCAAGTGCTCTTCGGACGGAATGGTGAATGCCCGCTGCCTGTCGTAGCTGCCCAGAGCCCGAGTGATTGTTTTTGGACGGCGATCGAAGCGACGCGGATCGCTTTGCGACACATGACGCCGGTTTTACTGCTCTCTGATGGCTACCTCGCCAATGGCGCAGAGCCTTGGCTGATCCCACAGATGAGTACCTTGGCGCCGATCGCTAAGTCGTTTCATAAGCCTCAGCTCAATGAGGCAGGAGAGCCTATACCCTTCCTACCCTATGAACGCGATGAGAACCTAGGACGCCCATGGGCGATCCCGGGAACCGCTGGTTTAGAACACCGCCTAGGAGGTCTTGAGAAAGAGCACCGAACCGGTAACGTCTCCTACGATCCCGATAATCATCAGTTTATGGTCGAGCTGAGAGCTGAGAAGGTAGAGCGGATCACCCGCTTCATTCCTCCTCTTGAGATCTCAGGAGCTCAGTCAGGAGAAGCGCTCTTCGTAAGCTGGGGCGGGACCTTCGGATCGGTCAGAGCGGCTACCAATAACCTTAATCTTCAAGGGAGAGAGGTTGGGCATATTCACTTAAGACACATTAATCCTCTGCCCCTAGGTTTGGAAGAGGCTCTCTCTTCTTATGACCGAGTGATCGTACCCGAGCTAAATATGGGACAGCTTAACATGATCTTAAGAGCTCGCTTCTTAATCGACACCATCCCTTTGACCAAGGTCAAAGGAAAGCCTTTTCAAGTCAGTGAACTTGAGGCGTTCTTTGAGCGAGTAACCACGCCGGTCTCTCCTGAGAAGCTCATCAACCAAGGAGCTCAATCATGACCCCCAACCCTCTATATAAGATCACTCCCTCTACTGATCCTAGTGAGCTCAATAAAAAAGACTTTCAGAGCGATCAAGATATTCGTTGGTGTCCTGGCTGCGGTGATTACTCTATCCTTAAGCAGGTGCAGAGCGTACTCCCTGGTCTCGGTATCCCTAAAGAGGATATGGTTGTCGTCAGCGGGATCGGCTGCTCTAGTCGCTTTCCCTACTATATGAATACTTTTGGTCTCCACACTATCCATGGGCGAGCACCGGGGGTGGTGTCAGGGATTAAGAGCCTTCGACCAGAGCTGAGCGTGTGGATGATCACCGGCGATGGCGACTCGCTCTCTATTGGAGGCAATCACCTTATCCATATTCTTCGTCGCAATATGGATGTGAAGATCCTCCTCTTCAATAATCGGATCTATGGCCTCACCAAAGGCCAGTACAGTCCAACCTCGGAGCGTGGGAAGCGTACTAAGTCAACTCCGCTCGGTTCACTTGAAGAGCCCTTTAACCCTATCAGTTTAGCGTTGGCCTCTGGAGCAAGTTTTGTGGCTCGCTCGGTAGATGTTGAGGCTAAGCACCTCCAAGAGACGCTCAAAGCGGCGGCTGCCCACAAGGGAACCGCCCTTGTTGAGATCTTTCAGAACTGCAATATCTTTAATGATGGCGCT
The DNA here is from genome assembly GCA_943788935.1 of uncultured bacterium. Taxonomy (GTDB): domain Bacteria; phylum Myxococcota_A; class Bradymonadia; order UBA7976; family VGTA01; genus CAKZRU01. Next base: position 102,670 of record CALSSE010000015.1, read on the forward strand.
TTTAAAGAGGTCACCCATAGACAAACAAAAGCTGACCAACAACTCGTACTGAGGGCAGGTGAACCTGCGATCTTTGGCGCTAACAAAGATCGCGGTTTGGTGTTCGACTCACTCACGATGAGCTTTAAAATCGCTGAGATCTCAGAGGTCGGTTTAGAGTCGATTTACGTACACAACCCTCAGAATAAAATTGCTTCTCAGCTGCTCGCTGAGCTCGGAATACCTGACTTTCCGGTCCCGCTAGGGGTCCTCTATCAACATGAGCGGCCCTGCTATGATCAAATGATGAGTGAACAAATTGACTACGCACAGCGTCTGTTCGCGGGAGTTACTGAAGATCAGCCGCTCCCTTCTCGGCCCTCCATGCAATCCCTGCTCGATGGTGGAGATACTTGGCTCGTTCAGTGACGAGATGAAGTGTCTAGCTGTCAAACAAACGCTGGTGAGGTGAAAGATGCGATATGCGACTGAGAGACGATCGACACGCTCCATCTCTATCTACTTATCAGACGCACCTAGCCCGCTAAATACACCCTACTTTTACTCACTAATGAGTTCTATCCTCCCCCTGACTTACACTCTAATTACCCTGCTCTTTCTTGTCGCTTGTGATAGCGCTAGTGACCAAAGAGAACTTTTAGAGAGCGCTCCGGAGCTGCCTCCTGTAACGGTAGAGAGTGAGGTTCGCGGCGCTTTCTTAGGGGTTTGGGGAGAGCCGATGGGGAGAGGCCGAGTGTGGTTCGTTGGAGGGGAGAAGACCGAGGGTGGTGAGACACGCTCCCTTGTCGCTCGTTATGAACCACACAGCGGACCGATAGATCACTCAGGAGTGAGCCCCCAAGGTCTTATCGGTATAGAGGATGAGCGTCAGGGAGGGATCTTATGGTGGGTGTGGGGGAGTGGGGTAGACGGAGAGTTATGGGCGGTCGGTGAGGAGGGGCAGATCCTGCGTCGACGCTCAGCGGTTGATATCGGGTCAGGAGGAGAGCAGTGGGTACAAGAAGAGGTGATGATGCCCGCCGAGCAGAGAGATAAGCTCGTGCTTTGGGGAGTGTGGGGGTTACCAGCAAGAGATGCTGAAACTGGAGGTGTGGAGCCACAAGTATGGGCGGTCGGAGGGAGTGTACGTCGCGGAGGCCCCAAGGGGGTGTTGCTCAAGCGGACAGGAGATGGAGTGTGGCGTCGAGTCGAGCACCCTGCGTTACCAGTAGAAGCCGCAGATGATCCACTCCAAGGTCTAAATATATATAAAGTATGGGGGAATCGAGATTACGTATGGCTCGTCGGTGAGGGGAGTCTCACCCTTGTCGCCCCTCTTAGAGCGGTCACCGGAGAGGCTACGGAGGTAAGTGAGTGGTCATCGGTGCCGTTGGCAGGCGAGCGCCCTGAGCTGCTCTTTACGGTTGCTGGCTCTCCCCAAATAGCTGAGGCCGAAGAGAGTGATCTCTCCTATTCATGGGTGGTCGGGGGCTATGCCGAGGGGCGGGCATGGCGGTGGCGAGATGAGTCTTGGACCCCGCTCTCACTCCCAGCGAGCCCCGCCTTGAATGGGGTCGCTTGTTCAAATGAGCTCGTCATCGCCGTCGGAGCCCAAGGGAGTCTACTCGCTTGGCGACCTCAAGTGTCTTTAAACAGTAAAGAACAGATCCATCGACAGTGGGTCGGTGGAGCAGAGTCGATGATATTACACTCAGCGTGGGCTTCTCCTCAGGGAGATTTTTGGATTGTCGGAGGAGACTTGACCACGCTCAAGAGTGGTGTGATCATCACCCCAAGTGACTGGTCCCCTGATTATGGTTTGATTTCGCGAGAAGAGTGGTGAGAGCGATGCAATACTTAACAAAGAGAGCGCTATGAAGAGCCCAGCCTCAGCGCATCAGAGCGCTATGCTCCAAGAGCCCACCCCTTTTTGGCGACGATTAAGCGATCGTTTCTTTAAGCACCTCAGCTTACATGATGACACCGTTGATGAGATCAGTGACCTCGCTGAGCAAGGACAGATCGTATATGTAATGCGCTCTCGAAGTCTTCTAGACTACTTAGCTTTTAATGAGCTGTTTGTCCGTAATGAGCTCCCGCTCGCTCGTTTCGCTAATGGGGTGAACTTGAGCATATTTAGGGGTTTTAGGGAGTGGGTCGTCAACCTCTTCTCACGCAACAGCTCCCCTCCTGATCAAGGGCTTCAGGAGCCGCTCTCTCATGGTGACGCGACCTTGATCTTCTTAAGAGAGCGATCATGGGGAGTGTCTCGGAGGACGAGCCCTGCCTATATACAAAAAATAGTCGACTTTCAGAGGTCTCAGGAGCGACCACTTTTCCTCGTTCCTCAATTGATTCACTGGCCTCCTGCCCCTCCCTCTCGTCAGCGTAGCTTGATGGATATACTCTTTGGAGACACCACCAATGCGGGCCGTACCCGTAAAGCGATTCATTTTCTGAGATATGCGAAGAAGGCCTCAGTGAGAATTGGTCAGCCGATCAACCTTCGGCAAGTGATCGACGAGCATCCGACTTGGAGCGATGAACGAATCGCTCGTAAACTTGGACGTTTGATGCTGGTACAGCTAGGGCGAGAGGCGATGACGATTCATGGTCCGCCGATGAAGTCGCCAGAGCAGCTTCAATCTGAAATACTAGAGCGGAGAGCGTTTCAAACCGAGTTAGAGAGCTATATCAAGGTCTCGGGTGAGTCTTTGGAGACCGCTCGAGGTAAAGCGAGCTCTTATCTGCGGGAGATAGCCTCTAAGCCAAAACATAGGGTACAGATGTTAATCGCTCGCTTCCTCGACTCACTCTTTTTTAGGGTGTTTAACGGTGTTGAGGTGGATGAAGCGGGACTCAAAAAGGTGAAAGATGCCGCTAAGGATAGCCGTGACGCGCCCTTAATCTTTATCCCTTCTCACAAGAGCCATATCGACTATCTTGTGGTCTCTTGGGTGTTTCTACGCTATGAGTTTATCGTCCCTCATATCGCTGCAGGTGCTAATCTCAGCTTCTTCCCTCTCGGGGTGTTATTGAGAAATGCAGGCGCATTTTTTCTACGTCGGAGCTTCGTGGGACTCGATCTCTATAAGATGGTCTTCAAGCACTATATGTGGAAATTAATCCGTGAGGGATATCCTGTGGAATTCTTCATTGAGGGAGGGAGGACTCGAACAGGTAAGTTACTCTCTCCAAAGATGGGCCTACTCTCTATTATTTTAGAGGGCGTGCGTCGTGGGGAGTACAAAGACCTGCAGTTTATCCCCATTAACTTGAGTTATGAGCGAGTGGTAGAGACCGCGAGCTACCGCAAGGAGTTAACTGGCGGCGATAAAGAGAGTGAGAGCGTCCGCGGGGTTTTGAACGCTAGTAAGGTGTTTAGGTCTCGTTACGGGAGAATTTACGTAGACTTTGAGTCTCCGATCCTCCTTAGTGACTATTTTCAACAGAGGGGCTTAGTCTCTATTCCTCAGGGAGATGAAGCCTTCCGCGTCGCTACTGAGCGACTTGCTTACCATATTATGCACCGTATTCAAGAGGTGACGGTGATCGCCCCCTCCTCTCTCGTCGGGATGGTTCTCCTCAGCCATGAGCGACGCGGTTTACCCTCCGAGCGACTGCGGCAGCTAGTTGGGTTTATCACCACTTTAGCGATTCAGCGGGGGGCGAGGCTCTCCACGAGCATCTCCAATGCGTTGAGCCGTAATACTGCTCGGATTAACAGACGAGAGCGTGAAGGATACATCTCCACTTTTAAGGCTCGCGGTGATGCGCTCTCCTTCCTCATTGACGAGTCGCTGACCCTCTTAAAGAGGCTCGTTGATAAGGTAGAGCGCAGTGGTCAGACCTTATATGTCGTCTCTGATAAGCATCGTATAGAGTTAGATTACTACCGTAATAGTATCTTAGGACTCTTCGCCCCTGAGGCGATCGTCTGCTCTATCGTCGCTGGTTATCGCCGAGGAGTTAAATGGGATGAGTTCATCAAGAAGGCGCGCTGGCTCAGTGAGCTCTTGAAGTTAGAATTCATTTATCGTAACGACGCCCCCTTTGAAGAGATCGTTACTAGCCTATTAGACCAACTCAAAGGAGTAGGGGTGATCGTTGAAGAGCGAGGACTACTCCATATCGGTTTACAAGAAGAGGCTATACTCCTCTCTAGCAGCTTAAGGCATTTCCTCGAGTGCTATTGGGTAGCGGCGCATACGTTGAAATCTACGTTTGAGCGACCCATCGATGGGAAGGCGTGGGTCAAGTCTGCAGTAGAGCAAGCAGAACTCGCGGTATTACAGGGAGAGATACGTCGCGCAGAGGCGGCCTCTTCTGTCGCTTTGGCGAACGCCCTCCAATGGTTTGTAAGACAAGGATGGGTACATGAAGAGAGCGTTACCGATGGTCGAAAGCGACATAAAACCTATCAGGTGATGGATCCGGAGGCCTTTGAGGAGTTCTTTAACCTCCTCGCTCAAGCGCTCGCTGACCTCCCCGATGGTCCACCGCCGAGCCTCTCTCCACTTAAGCATCTACAAGACCAGCAAAAAGAAGATGAAGCCAACACTGACGCTGAAGCCAACACTGACGCTGAAGCCAGCACTGACGCTGAAGCCAACACTGACGCTGAAGCCAGCACTGACGCTGAAGCCAGCACTGACGCTGAAGCCAACACTGACGCTGAAGCGGTCGACAGTGATTCGGTATCAGGCACCACTGATCGGACTACCGATCCCATTGAGCAGGGTTCGAGTAAAGAAGAGACAATAGTAGATCAAGACTCATCCACTGATGAACAGGTTAAACTTGAGGTTGAGCCTGAAGTCGCAGGAGATAAAGAGGAGGTGAGCGATGAGCATCGCTGACAAGAGCCAAGCCCTCATCATCATTGACTCGGTGAGTAAAAAATACCCGCATTCCGCCAAAGAAGAGTGGGCATTAAGAGAGGTTTCCCTCTCGATAGACTATGGTGAGATGGTGGCGATTAGAGGGACATCAGGATCGGGAAAGACCACCTTACTCAACTTGATCGGTGGTTTAGATTATCGTTTTGAGGGGGTGCTCACTGTGGGGGGACGATCGATGATAGAGCAGAGTGAGCGGGATCGCTCCTCGGCCAGGAATCAAGAGATAGGCTTTGTGTTTCAGCATTTTAGCTTGCTCGATCATTTGACAGTCCTCGACAATGTTCTCCTCCCTGCGGTGCTCGCCCCTCCAGAAATAGGGAGAGAGCGGGCGAGGGAGATCCTCAAAGATCCTCAAGAGCGAGCGCTCGCTCTCCTCAAACGGGTCGGTTTATCATCCAAGAGCCATGTCTCTCCGACCTCATTGAGCGGGGGCCAAAAACAGCGAGTCGCGATCGCTCGTGCGCTTTTCTTTGAGCCTCCATTGTTGCTCTGTGATGAGCCAACAGGGAGTTTAGATACGCACACTGGTCAGCAGATTATAGAGCTCTTTCAAGAGCTACATCAGGAAGGATACACGGTGGTGATGATCACTCATGAAGACCGAGTCTCTCACGCCGCCCAACGAGTGATTGAGCTAGAAGATGGTAAGATCATCAGCGACATACAGCGCAGTGATACCCCTGCTGAGGTGGAGCCATGAGCAACCCAGAATCGATGACGCTGAAACGCAAGTCGAGGCTTGGACGAGGCCTTTGGAGCTTAATTTGGACGAACCTCGCTCGCAGTAAAAAAAATGTAGCGTTGAGCAGCGTCGGGATCATTGTTGGGGTCGGCGCTTTAGTCTTCTTCATCGGACTCAGCGAAGGGATTAAGCAAGTCGTTTTGGGTAGGATCTTCTTGATTGATCAAGTCGAAGTAGTCCCCCCTAAGGTAGGATTAGGCGCTCAAGCGCTAGGAGCGCTCTTTGGGTCATCCGCTGAGAATGAGTCACTCACCGATGATCTCGCCGCCAGCTTCTCTGATATTGATGGAGTCTCGGGCGCTTATCCAAAAATGAAGTTTACTTTCCCAGCCTTTGGCTTTGGGGGCCGTGAGCTCTTGGGCAAAGATCTTCGAGGAGAGCTGATCGCAGATGGTCTAGAACCTCAGCTTGTGAAGAGCGATTTACCGGCAGACTCTTTCTTTCATGATCGCGAGTTAAGATCAGCTTGTGAGACCTCTACAAGCTGTGACATTGGGATGGCGTGTGTAGAAGGACAATGTTCGCCCTTGAGCTGTGAACCCCCTCCTAAAAGGCGTGGCCGTTCAAAGTCTAGGAAACCCTTAGCCCCTGACCCTTGTCCAGGTGAGAGCTATTGCGCTCGAGATGTAAAGCAGTGCTTACGACCGATCCCTATCTTACTCAATCCTCAACTCTTAGAGCTCTATAATGGTGGTCTAGCGGTGGCTCTAGGGCGAGGACGGTCACTGCCTAAAATAGACCCAGCGCTAGTTCAACGCTTTATTTTCAATGCCGAACTCAATCGCTCGGCGATCATGAGGCAAAAGGGCGCATCGGCGAGACGTAAATTTCAGATCGCAGGTTTCAGTGATAAAGCGATCAGCGTCGGCGCGACTCTCCCTATCTCATATGTGAAGCGGTTTAATAGCCGCTTTACTTCTCCCGCGGCGGGTAAGCGCTATCACAGTATTATCCTCAAGGTGAGAGATCAGCGCCTCTTCCCTGAGATCGTCGAAGAGGTGAAACGTCGCGGTTTAGATCTCGCGGAGAAGACTAATAATGCGGTACAAGCGGCGCAAATTATCCTCAGTATTGAAGCTATCTTTACCCTTATCTCCTTGGTGATTGTTGGGATCGCCTCGCTCAATATCAGCCAAATGTTCTTCATGATGATCACTCAGAGGCGAAGAGAGATCGGTCTTTTACGAGCTGTGGGAGCGTCTCCGGGAGATATTCAGATGATCATACTTGGTGAAGCGACCATGATCGGTTGTATCGGTGGTGTTTTAGGAATGTTCGCGGGTTATGTAGCGAGCTTTTCTTTAGACTTATTAGCGGCTCAGCTCCCGCGCTTCCCTTATAAACCTGAATCATTCTTTGTCTTCCCTTGGTGGGTGTGGGGATTAGGTGTCATCGTCTCGGTGATCTTTTGTATCCTCGGCGCTTACCTCCCGGCTCGCTCGGCAGCGACTCAAGAACCCGCTGAGGCTTTAACTCAATGAATCGCTTAGTACGTTTTGATGAATATTATCTCGTCGAGCGTATCGCGGTAGGTGGGATGGCTGAAGTCTTTAAGGGGGTCACTTATAGTGACGAGGGGTTTGAGCGTCAAATGGCGGTTAAGCGAGTTCTCCCTCACATCGCTGAAGACCAAGATTTTATCGAGATGTTTATCGATGAAGCTAAACTCGTATCTCAATTACAACATCCTAATATTCCTCAAGTTTACCATCTGGGAAAGTATGAGAACCAGTTCTTTATCTCTATGGAGTTTATCTCTGGGCAAGACTTACGGTCGCTCTTTGATCGAGCCAACAGCCTAAAGCAACCTCTTGACCTCGGAGTCTGTGCTCACATCGTGATGGAGGTGTGTGAGGCGCTCGACTACGCTCATCGTAAAACCAATGATAAACTACAGCCATTGCACTTAATTCATCGCGATGTCTCTCCACAGAATGTCATCTTGAGTTATGATGGGCAGGTAAAGTTAATCGATTTTGGAATCGCTAAAGCGGTGGGTAAGATCAATCAAACTCAAGCCGGCATTTTGAAAGGGAAATTCAGCTACATGAGCCCCGAGCAAGCTCGAGGGTATAAAATAGACGCTCGCTCTGACTTATTTGGGCTGGGAGCTGTGTTATATGAGCTGATTACCTTGGAGCGTTGCTTTCTAGGTCAAAGTGATTTCTCAACGATCGAGAGGGTGAGGAATACCGAGTATAAGCTCCCCCGTAGGATTAGACGAGAGATCCCCGCTCAATTAGAGAAAATAGTCCGTAAAGCGCTCGCCAAAGATCCTAATGATCGATTTCAGAGCGCGGCAGACTTTCAAGAAGCGCTGAGAGTCTTCGTACGAGCCCACCAACTTCAGCGTAGCCGTATACAACTCCGAGATAATATGCAACGTCTCTTTCAAGAGGAGGTGCGAGGCGAGCTACAGCGAATGGAAGAGTTCAGAGCATACGCGGCTGAACATATCCCAGAAGCACAACGACACAACGATTCTAGACGTTTTCAAAGTAAATCAGATCGACGTCTCGCCGATGCTCAGAGGCCTCGATTCGCACTTGATGATGAGATGAAACTCTCTTTAGATCCACGGGTTGATGCTCAGAATAGAGAGCTCTCAGGAGAGCATGGTAGATATACTGAAGAGGAGTTAAAGCCGCTTCGGAGCTCAACACTGTCTAAGTCTTCATTCTATAGGCTTGGACTGCTTATCTTGTTAGCTCTCTTGACAGGGAGTTTACTCGCAGCGGTCTCTTGGGTGAGGAAGCCGTTGAAGAGTTTTGTGATCTTTGAAGATCCTGCTGGGGTTAATCCAACATATCGTCTTCAAGGGATGGACGCTGTCTTTGAAGGGCAAGCGCCAGAGATCCTAGAGCTCTCCAAGGCAGGGGCTTATGAGGTGAGACTTAAACTCGCTGACGGTAAGTTTGTGAATCAATCTCTACAGGTCATCGCGGGTCAAAGAATAAAAATAACGGCGTCACGAGAGAGGTCTGATGACGTCGTGCGACTCCGGTTATCCACTACACCATCGCAAGCGATAGTGACCTCTAGTGGGAAAACTGTGGGAAAAACCCCCTTATCTATTTCGATAGAGACATCTGATAACCTCTTTCTTCTCCGCAGAGAAGGCTATCAAGATTATCGATTGAAAATACCGCGGGATCTAAATCAGCATGAATTATATCGACACATCGTCTTGAAACCTAAGGTTGTTGAGATCACCCTCTCAACAAATGTTGATGGCGCTATGCTTGAGTTAGAGAAGCCGAGTCTCTCGGGTCGTTGGGTTCAACTCGCTATTAATCAAGCCAAGGTCACCCTCAAGAATCAGGGGACATATCGAGTGCGGGCTCGTGCTCAGGGTTACCGTGACGAAGTGCTCACTGTAGAGCCTAATCACTCGCCTTCTATGAACTATCTAATCGCCATGGATCCGCTCACTGAAAAACAATTAGAGATCGAGAACTTGAAGGTGGCCATTGATGTAACTAAGGAGGTCAATAGAGAGTCGCCCCAATCCATAGATGTTAAAGAGACGCTTATTAAAGAGAATGTAGAGCCGAAGCGTCGATCTAAGGTGAAGCGTCGATCTAAGGTGAGGCGTCGGTCTAAGGTGAAGCGTCGGTCTAAGGTGAAGCGTCGACCTAAGGTAAAGTCACAGTCTAAGGTAAAGTCTCAGCCTAAAGCGAAACGTGAAAAGAGAGATATTCAGCCTGGATTCCTTAAACTGATCGTTATCCCGCCTGCTGAAGCATTTATTAATGGGCGATCTGCAGGGTGGACACCTCTCATCAACCATAAACTTCCAGAGGGAACTCACCAAATCAGACTTAAATTTCAGTCGGGTGAGCAGCGTACAATCACTCAAACGATTTCTGCCGGTAGAGTCTCTCTCCGACGTGTCAAAAAGTAGGGTTTAGAGGGCTTGGGATTCCCTTCAATTGATAAAATAAGCGATCTTTAAAATCAAAGGGTAGAAAGTTGCACTATTAATAGAGGCGCTATATTCGCTTGAATACTGATTATAGACATCGACATTAAGCTCTCTTAAGGGGGGATTTGTATGCGTATATTTAATTCGCTAAAAATTTATCAAACGCTTGGATTATTGACTTTCCTCTTTGCCTTTGGTGCGTGTGATGACACCATCACAGGACGTGAGAGCGCTGTATTGGAGATAACACCCGATACATTCCGCTTTCCTGCGTCTCAGCCAGGGGACCCTGCGGTTGACGAAGTGGTTGTCATTCGTAACATTGGAGAGGGAACATTGATCCTCGCTGATTTTGCGGGTCGTTTCGCCAACAGCGCTTCATACCAATTGGATTATAGACCTTTTGACCCCATGGTGGACAGCCCTGAGTCAGGTGATTTCTTCGTAGGGATCGATCCTGTTGAAGGCAATCTCTTCCCACCTAATCTCTCGGTTGAGCCTGATCAAGCTCTCGCGCTGAAGCTGAGATATACCCCTGATGCCGATGGTGCAGGTGGAAGTATCACCATCGCTACAAACGCTGAGCCTCGAGAACTAGAGATCCCTATCATTGGCGTTGCCTCTGCTGGAGACATCGCGGTTTTCCCCACAACGCTAGACTTTGGTCGAGTTAACGCAGGGGAGACCTCTACTCTTGACTTAACGCTCACCAACGTTGGGACCGCCTCAGTACAGTTTAATCAGGTCTTTTTGAACGCCAATGAAGACTTCACTGTACAGCTCTCGGGAGAGAGCGCGATCGGCTCCTCCGCAGACGTTCCGACTCTCCAAGATCCAGACGGAGATGGAACGCCTGGATTAGATCCTACCAAGTCGGTGATCTTTCAAGTCACATATGCCCCACCGGTTGAGGGACCAGATGCCGGAGAGATCGTCTTTGGTGTCGCTGGCGCTGTCCAAGACAATGTGACCGTGAGCATGACCGCTAATGGCTCAGCACCTTGCCTCAACCTCATCTTCCCCGATTCAGCGTCTAGTGATACTTCTACGCTACAATTTGGACCCGCCCTTATTGGCGCTACCACTGCTTCGGAGATTATCGTGGAGAGTTGCGGAGCAGAGACGCTCAATATCTCAGCTATTCGTTATGAAGGTGCGCCAGAGTTTGCTCTTGCTGATGATGCGATGCCTTTTGACCTTCCCGCAGCAGGAGAGACTCGCCCTTCGAATAGCTTTACTCTTAATTTCAGCCCAACGGAGGCAGAGGTATATGAAGGGACCTTGGTCATTGTCAGTAATGATCCAGTCAAGCAGCCAGAGCTCCGTATTCCTGTGCTAGGGAGAGGAACGCTCAACGCTTGCCCTGTAGCCGCTGTAACAGAGAGTAGACTCGACGTTCTCCCTTTGGAGATCATCACCCTAGATGGATCAGCATCGAGTGATATGGATGGACCGAGCGGTATGCCTGTCTCTTATGAGTGGGTAGTTGTTTCTCGACCTGAAGGATCAACCGCCCAACCGGTAGAGCGTTTCTTCAATCCGCTTCGTCCTGCGGATGGTGGTGAGCCTGATAATAACTCAACGCCGACCGCCCAGTTCTTTGTAGATCTAGCCGGTGAGTATGTCTTTAACTTGGTTGTCATGGATGACCTAGGATTCGCAGCCCCGAGTAACACTTGCCCACAACAAGAAGCGACGATTATCGTTAATTCCTTACCCGATGAAGATATTCACGTTGAGCTCACTTGGACTACTCCGGGTGACCCTAATGAGACTGACACTGAGGGGACTGACGTCGATCTTCACTTCCGTCATCCTAACGCTCAACGTTGGAACCAATCACCATATGATTGCTACTTCGCTAACCCTAATCCCGATTGGGGTCCGACCGGGCCAATCGGGAATCCATCACTCGATATTGATGACGTGAACGGAGCAGGGCCCGAGAATATCAATCTCAATGACCCAGAGTTTACCGATCAGACTACCATTCCTGGTCCTTATCTAGTTGGTGTACATTACTATCAGTCCGGCGGACTCTTTACTGCAGACTATGGAGCATCAGAGGCGACGATTCGTATCTATCTCGGGGGGAGCCTCGCTGGTACTTACACTAGAGTTCTTGATGTGACCGATAACTTTTGGGAGGTCGTAGGAGTGATCTGGACTGCTTCGGAGACCCGAGCACAAGAAATTGATCGCTTCTATAACACCACTCCTTGGTGAGCGCTCCTTGACCGATTGGACTCTCATCGTTTTACAGTATTCATCATGAATTACTCTGATGACCCTCGAGGCCAAAAGAGAGCCGAGGGTCGCTTGAGATGGGTTTAGAGATTAAGAGGCTTAATTGGGCGGGGTTAGGGGTCGTGGAGGTAGACGGAAGAGAGCGTTGTGTCCCTGTTACTCGTCAAGGTGAGCGAGTAGAGGTGCGTTGGCATGAGGCGGGCTGGGGTCGTTATATTGGAGAGAGACTGGACTCAACAGGAGCGTCTAGTCGTCTTGATGAACAGCTTGGATGCGCGCAAGCGAGACGTTGCACAGGCTGCTCCCTTCGCCACTTGAGCCTCGAAGAGCAGCGGACGGTTCAAGGTGAGAGTCACCTTGGTGCCCTCCTGAGACTCAGCGGTCGCTCACTAGATCATTTACCGATAGAGTGGGTCAATGGGGCTCCGCGTGACGGCTATCGGACTCGAGTAACGTCTAAGGTGTGGTTAAACACCAAAGAGCCTCATCGGTGGATGCTCAGCTTAAGACCTCATTGGGGAAGAGCTGTCGATCTCGCCTTATGTCCTAATCATCCGCAAGAGGTGAGATCACTAGTGGGGCAGGTCACTCAGTGGATCAATGATGAGTCGGAGCGATTAGGTTTAGACGAAAGAGAGAGAGAGAGTGGCTTATTCAGTTTAGCGCGAGTGAGCGTTCAGGCGGGAGGGGGTCTCCCCACGTGGATCGTCCTTCATTGTGAAGATCACACTCACCGAGGGAGCTTAAAAGCCAGCGAGCGAGAGCGGAGACTTCAGCTCGGTGAGCTCTGGCTAAACGACTTACCTTTACACTCTCTGAGCGCTCATTGTCCTGAAGCGACGATATACGCTGAGGCCAAACTTCAAGACCAAGAGCAACGCTCCACTGGCTTGAGGAGGTTGGCCGGTCCTCAACCTCCGTTATGGCATTGCGAACGAGGTCATTTATTCCCCGCCCAGCCACCGGCTTGGTTACCTCAGAGTCCGAGCACTCTCGAGGCGTTAAGGGCGGTTGTCTCCCGCTGTCTATGGGGAGAGGGAGCGTCGAGCGTCGAGGGTTCAGTCTTTGAGCTTGGGTGTGGTGTCGGAGTATTAGGGATCGCCCTCGCTATTGAGCACCCTCAGCTCACTTGGATAGGCGTTGATCTCGAAGAGGTCTCAGTAGAGTGTGCTCAAGAGAGCGCTGTCCTCAATGATGTGAGTGATCGCGTGAGCTTTCGAGCGGTCGATGGTCGTCGAGGGTTAGCTGAAACGGCGATAGAGGGGTCGATTACACATATGGTGATACATGCGATGAGGAAGCCATTGAGCGGCCTCCTCTCTCTCGCCGCCCATCGAGGGATTAAGCATCTCTGTTACCTCGCTCCGTCAGCCCCTGCCCTTGCTCGTGACTTAGCGGAGGGCTCTCGATATCAACTTGATCGCTTATACTTCATTGATCAAATGCCGGGCACCGCTCAAGCGATGAGCATTGCTCAGCTCACTTTAGACGTAAGTGAAGAGCTAAGGGGACCTTGAGCTTGAGTTTTGAAAATAATGAATGAGGCTTGCCATTTGTGATGAAGCCCCGCATAAAGCGTCAGCGTGTTCTATCACCCTCAGGAGCGGAATATGAGCTTAAGCCCTCAACAAGAGATCAATCGTCGTCGAACTTTCGCCATTATCAGTCACCCAGACGCCGGTAAGACAACGATCACCGAGAAACTTCTCCTCTTTGGGGGAGCGATTCAGATGGCGGGTGCTGTCCGCGGTCGTCGCAATGACCGAAGCACCACGAGTGACTTCCTCAAAGTCGAGCAGGAGCGCGGGATCTCGGTGAGCAGCGCGGTGATGAGCTTTGACTATAAAGAGCGAGCGGTGAATCTACTCGATACACCGGGACACGAGGACTTCAGCGAGGACACTTACCGAGTGCTCACTGCTGTCGATTCAGCGCTGATGGTTCTTGACGCTGCCAAAGGGGTCGAGACGAGGACTCAAGCGCTGATGGATGTCTGCCGACTCCGCACCACACCGGTAGTCAGCTTCGCTAATAAAATGGATCGAGAGGCACTCGATCCCTTTGAGCTGATGGAGAATGTTGAAGAGAAGCTCAAGATTAGCTGTATTCCATTCACTTGGCCGATCGGGATGGGTCGAACCTTTGAGGGCGTCTATGATCTCAGGAATAAGCGAGTTGTGTTTTATCAACCTACCGAGCGTGGTAAAGCGAATGCTCAAGTCTATATCGAAAACTTAGAGGATGGCACTCTTGATGACCTCATCGGGAAGGGTAAAGCGGATACGCTCCGAGAAGAGCTAGAGCTCTTAGAGGTCTTAGATCCTTTTGATCCCGATGCCTTCGCGCGGGGTGAACAGAGTCCTTTCTTTTTTGGGAGCGCGATAAATAACTTTGGGGTACGTGAGTTATTAGATGCTTTCGTTGATATCGCCCCGATGCCTCAATCCCGTTCTACTCTCACTCGTGAGGTTGAGCCTCACGAAGAGAAGTTCTCAGGATTTGTGTTCAAGATTCAAGCGAATCTCGACAAAGCTCATCACGACCGCATGGCTTTTGTTCGGATTACTTCCGGTCGGTACGAGCGACGTATGAAGCTGAGACACGTTCGCCTCGGTCGAGATTTCTCTGTAAAGAACGCCACTACTTTTCTCGCTCAAGATCGGGTCGTCACCGAAGAAGCTTTCGCTGGTGATATTATTGGCTTACACACTCACAGTGGACTGAAGGTAGGCGATGCTCTGACTCAAGGAGAAGAGCTGAAGTTTACAGGGATCCCTGCGTTCGCGCCAGAGCTCTTTCGTCGCGCTCGTCTCCTTGACCCCATGAAATCAAAATCTTTAGTCAAGGGCTTAGAGCAGCTCTCAGAGGAGGGGGCCGCCCAGCTCTTCAGACCCCTAGAGGGAGCTGACTATATCCTCGGCGCTCTCGGTGATCTACAGTTTGATGTGATCCGCTCACGGCTTGAAGCTGAATATAAGGTGCGAGCGATCTTCGAAACGGTTCCTTTGGGAGCTGCTCGCTGGGTGACTGCTGAGGACCCAGAGGCTTTGGAGAAGTTTAAGCGTGAGAATCGTCACCGACTCTTCACTGACATCGCTGGTAACCTGACTTATCTTGTGCAGAGCCAATGGGCTCTTGACTACGCCGCTCAACAAAATCCCGAGATCAACTTTCACGCTACGATGGAGATCTAGTAGGGAATCTCAAGAGACGTTCATTGGGTGCTAGATGTCATCCAGCGTCTTACTAAGCGCTCTCCACCCTCTGGGTCTCTATAGTTCACCTCTTGGGCGAGGGTATACTCAGGGAGAGGCCACGTCGGCCTATGGTGGGCGAGCATTTGCATTATTCCCGTGAGATGAGGACGATGAGCGAGCGGGGGCCACTCTTCAGGAGAGACGACCGCTCGAGAGATCGCGATCCCGCTCCCTAAGTCGTCAAATCGATCTTCAGGCCAACGACCTCGATGGACGGTTACCGCATGAAGCTCTAGCTTGTGCGCAGCGGTCTTCATAAAGGCACAACGTTTGGCGATAGGCTCGACGATATGAATCGTGTGGCAGGGGTCTAAACAAGCGAGCATCAGTCCAGGGACCCCGCTTCCGCTCCCTATATCGATGAGGGGGGTGAGAGAGTCAGCACATAGCCACACAGCGATCGCATCGGCGAGATCGGTGCTCAGCAGTGTTAAGGCTCGAGGCCCGCTGAGATTATGAGTTTTACTCCAAGTCGCTCGCAGATCGAGGAAGGCTTCGAGGCGCTGACGTTGTGGTTGACTGAGAGGCTCAGAGAGCTGCGGGGTGAGCTCTGCTCGGGTGAGCGCTTGGTCAATGAGGGTGTTCATCGCTGTCATCGATCTTCTCTGAGCAGGGTGAGGAGAGATCGATGAAGATCAGAGGTGCCGGCAGAGACGAGGTGTCCCTCTGTTAGCCAATCATTCCCTCCTTTGGCATCGCTGACGACTCCTCCCGCCTCCGATAAGATAAGCGCACCAGCGGCGATATCCCAAGGCTTGAGCTTGTATTCCCAATATCCATCGAGCCACCCCGCCGCCACATAGGCGAGGTCTAGAGCGGCGGCCCCTGCACGACGGAGACCTTGACATCGCTTGAGTAACTTCTCCGCTTGATCTATATTATCATCTTTGCTGGTATGACGATCATAAGGAAAGCCTGTCGCGAGCAGGGCTCGGTTGATGGCGGTCGTCTCACTCACTCTGAGCGCTTGACCATCACGCCACGCGCCTCTACCGCGCTGAGCATAAAACGTCCAAGATCTGATCGGGTCGTGAATGACTGCGACCTCGGCGACTCCATCGATCAATAACGCTATGGAGACACAAAAGTGAGGTAGGCCATGACTGAAATTAGTCGTTCCATCTAGTGGATCTATGCACCACACTCGACCTCCCTGAGGTGAGAGTGCTCTCGCTCTCGATGAGAGTTGATCTCCGGTCTCTTCTTCGGCGAGTACTGTATCATGAGGTCGAGCTTTGGTGAGCGCGGTGAGGATTAAGGCCTCAGCGGCTAAATCTACCTCACTGACTAGATCGACAACCCCTTTATGGTCGATTTGGAAAGAGGTCCCCCAACGAGACTTAATCATTACGCCCGCTCTCTCAGCGAGCTGACGAGCAAGAGAGAGGTCCGCTTCTAGGTCTAGTGTATGGTCCTTATTCATGAGCTTTAGCCTCCTCAGATGGCTCTTGAGGTTCTTGAACACCATAAGCATATCGCGCGACTGCTTGCTTGATCGCTGGAGAGCGTTTCGCTCCCTTAAAATTCCAACCATTGACAAAGAAGGCTGGAGTACCTCTGACTCCTAGTTTAGCGCCGAGGGCAATATCAGCACTGAGCCTCTCTTGAGTCTTCTCATCACTCAAACAAGTGATAAATGACTCTAGGTTTAGCTTGAGCTGTTGCGCATAAGACTTAAGGTCTTGATCTTCGAGCTGCTGTTGTTGAGCGAAGAGCAAGTCATGCATCTCCCAAAATGCGCCCTGCTGCTCAGCACAAATCGCCGCCATGGCAGCATGGCAAGCTCTTGGGTGCATATCTCTCTTAATATGCGGGTTACATCGTGAACTTAGCGGAAAATGTTTAAAGGCATAAGAGAACGGCCTCTCCGCTAAACTTTCAGTATAAGCCTGCTTAAGTGACTTGGTGAAGCGTTTACAGAAGGGGCATTGGAAGTCACTGAACTCAACGATAAGAGCAGCGCTACTGTCCCCTCTGACTGGTGTATCTCCAATGTTTATCTCATGATATATGGGCTTTTCAGCGCTCTTAATCTTGTGCTTGGCGACTAGATACTCAGCTTTGTATCTCGCTGCATAGATCGCTTGGGCCCCCATGAGTGAGAGCACCATCACGCAGAGCATCACCCAAGGAGAGGGGGTCTTAAACAGCCTTAACCATTCTCGAGGACGGATCACTCCCCCTAACCATAACAGAGTGACCGAGCTTAGATTCACTACATAGAGAGCGATACAGAGTGGGCAAAGGAATCCTAAGTCTATTAAACTCACTGCCCCCAAGAAGAGAGAGTAGAGAGCGCTGAGGCAGGCGGTGGCTCCCAAAGAGAGCAGAAGACCAGAGCTCAAAGAAGGGAGGAATCGCACAACGATAATGAGGAGGAGGGCACACAGATAATAGGCCTCTCCGATCACGGAAATTGGTAGAGAACCGATCTCGCTATAGACGCTCGCAGCAGCAGCTTTACAAGAGAATAGCTCGCTCGCCCCACAGAGTCCGCTGTCGGTTTTGTCGCCGAGCTTAAGGCCGATTGACTCAAAGGTGAGGAGGTCACTCACATATATCCCAACCAGCTGAATCATACTAAAGAAGATCAACATCCATGAGGGGAGTGAGAGCGCTTTATAGGAAGAGTCGTGCTTCATCTTGATGTCCTGTAGTGAAGGATTCATGGTGACTTATACTGAATCTCGGATCATGTGTCTAAGACCAATATCGATCATCTCTTCAACCCAAGCCTTCTTAGCGATGAGGCGTCCGCCTCCACGAGTGCTCGCGCTCGCTTGTATCCCGAGTCGCTTAGCCTGTATATGAGATGTTCCGGCGAACCCTCTCTCTCTAAGGGCCCAACGAAGCGCCTCATACTCGCTCTCGACCTCTTCTAGAGCTCGATCAATGAGATCATATTCAACGAGAATCACCATCTCTGAAGAGCTCTCTGCGGGGTCACTGTATAAACGACAGGCGAGCAACAACCGACGAGTCTTATCCAAGAGGTGGCTATCGGCGAATGGAGTATCTAGGATATCTTGAGGTTGAAATTGGGTGATGGTGAGTGGCGCTCGAGCTCTCCAGAGAGCATGATCTGAGCTGAGCTCATCTCTCACTATATGTTGAGCCTTGTCGTTCTTTACGCGAGAGCTGACCGTCGTGACCTTCAGCTCCCAAGTCCCAAAGTCTGCGCCTTGGAGGTTGTTGGGTGAGCTACCTAAGAGCCACTCTACAGTGTGACCGGCCCAGCCGCTATTCTTCACCGCTTGGCCGACCTCAGTGATCTTCAACTGATCAGCGATCATCCGCAGGTCAGAGCCTAAGTATGGGCGTAAGAGCTCAACAGCCTCTATACGACTTAACGGAGGTGGAGGAGGAAAGAGGTCTAGTTGACTCATGGAGAATTACCTCATCCAGATCGATCAAGGGAGCGTAGTGAGGGGGTTACTGTTAAAGGTCACAATAGAAGATCTTGATAACAGGTTGAAGATAAGAGAGAACATCGTCACACTCTAAGCGAGCTATTATATTACTTTGACCCGTATACACAATAAAAGGACCAAAGAATGAGCGCGTATCATGGCGAGCGATATTTGACCCTCAATGAACTTTATGAGCGTTACCAATCGCTCGCTGATACCTACCCGCAATGGATCAAACTTGAATCGGTCGCCCAGACCAGAGCAGGGCATGATATCCTCTTACTTACTCTCTCTAAACGAACTGATGATCATGGTGTAACTCTAGGAGATGACGAGTTGCTCACCCGCTCTGCTCTGTGGATCGATGCGGGAACTCACGCTGCGGAGTGGGCAGGGGTGAGCGGCGCTTTATATGATGTAGAGAGATGGATAGAGCGCCTCAGTGGAGAGCGAGGTGAAGAGGCCCAAAAAACAGAGCAACGCTGGTTCTCGGAGCACGCGATCTACCTGATGCCTCTGATCTGCCCTGACGGCTATGACGCTTTATGGGGGAACATGCCCTATCTTCGCTCTACTTTGCGCGATAAACGAGATGACGTTATTGAAGCGGGTATGACGACTCATGATCTAGATGGAGATGGAGTCGCGCGATGGATGAGATGGAAGCACCCCGCCGGATCATTTGTAGAAGATGAAGAGTCGGTGGGCTTGATGAGAGGTCGACGCTTAGACGATGATCCTCAAAACGCCTATTTTTTATGTATGGAGGGCAGCTTTCAGCTGTGGGATGGCGTAAAATGGGAAGAGGCGCCCCGCCCTTGGGTTGAAGGCTTAGATCTTAATCGAAACTTTCCGGCTCATTGGCAAAATTTTACCATGTTTGGAATGGATGGAGGGGCATATCCTCTGAGTGAGACAGAGAGTAGAGCGGTGGTAGACACCTTTTCTGCTCGCCCACGGATCGCCGCGGCTTTGACCTATCACACCTTTACCGGCGCTCTTTTGACCCAACCTTATCGAAAGAATACTCCCCTCAGTAAAGGGGACATCAGGTTGATGGGAGCGATCGGTCAGCAGGCAGTGACAGGGACTGGTTACCGGGTGATTAAGATTCATCCAGATTTTGTGTATGACGAAGATGCAGAGGTGGTCGGCGTGTGGTCTGACACACTCTCGACGGTGTTTGGAGTACCGGGATATACTCTTGAACTGTGGGATCCCTTTAAACGTAATGGCCTAGAGAATCCCCATCCCGCTAAGTTCTTTAGTGACCCGGACCCTGCCCTCCTCCGTGCACTCACCGAAGGCTTTAGGGAGACTCCGAACGCCTGGTCTGATTGGACGAGGTTCGAGCATCCTCAACTCGGAGAGGTTGAGCTCGGGGGCCTTGACTTTATGATGACTGTTCGTAACCCACCGGTCGCTGAGCTCCATGAGGAGCTCATCCGCTCTCATCAAGTCGCCGAGCAGATGAGGCGTACTCTTCCTTCGGTCAGGTCTCATCTAAGCGTACAGGCGCTCAATGTCTCTATGAGACCTTTCGCTGAGACCCATGATCCTATTGAAACCCGTGATCCTGTTGAGACCCGTGATCAGCGCCAATTATACAAGCTCTCTTTAGCCCTAGAGAATTTTGGTTTCCTCTCTACCTCCTCGCTCGAACAAGGTGAGCGTTGGTCACATTGCCCGAGAGTGAGCGCTCGACTTCAGCTCACTGGAGACCAAAGGTTAGTCTCAGGGATACAAGCTCAGCAAGCCGAGCATTTGGGAGGCTGGGGTGAAGCGAGTCTAGGACTGGGCGGTTTAAGTCCTGCTCTCAACGCCAAGGGTCATCGAGCGGTCTTTGAGTGGGTTGTGGAAGCGAATATAGGGGAGAGTGCATCTCTCTATTGGTCAGGGGGTCGTGGGGGAGCAGGTGATGAGGTGATCACCTTTTAACTACCTCCGTCTTACCCAAGTCTGCTTACCCTCCCTAGCGGAGTCTCTTATAGAATGGTGAATCGATGTCTTACAAGCGCCCAATGACTCCACTTGATGACCAACCTTCAGTGACGCAGAGTGGCCAAATGAGCGATGAAGAGCACCCTGAAAAAGGTGGAGATAAACTTAAAGAGAAAATTCAAGGGGAGGATCAAAGCGAAGATCAAAGCGAAGATCTTAGCGAAGATCTTAGCGAAGATCAAAACCCCTCGAGCGAGGTGAGTGTAACGAGATTGGTATCTGGTCGGGAGTTACTCCGTTGCAATAAACTCTATCATCAAGGCTTATTTGATGAGGCTCTTAAAGGTTATCAAACGATCCTTGAGAAACTCGTGGATGAGAAAGTACAAGCTAATATTGGTTATACTCTACAAGCACTAGGGCGTCATCAAGAAGCGACGGTCGCTTTTCATAAGTATTTAGAGCTGTTTATCGCTCGGAATCATGCTTGGAAGGCCCTCTGCTTTAGCTATTATCACCTCAAAGACTATGAGAACATGACTCGATGCGCCCGCGAAGCGATTCGCTGGGATATTCGTCTAGAGACCCCGGATGATTACCCTTGGCAGCAAATGGCGACCGCGCACTTTCTAATGGGTGACTACTCAACAGCTCTCAAAGCCGCTCGAAAAGCCTCCACTTTAAACCCCAAGAATCCATATGCCTACTACTATGAGGCATGCATCATGAATGTTTGTACTGAGAAAACATTCGAAGAGGAGTCCCTCTTTGAAGAAGAGCCTAGTTATGAGGCGGCGCTCTCTCTACTTAAAACTTCTCTGAAACTTAGACCTAACTTAGAAGAAGAACTTAGAAGAGAGGGGTTTTTAGACGAGGTATTTAGTCTTCTAGATCAAGAGCCTAAAGACTCTTAACCGTCACACAATAGAGTGGCGTCACACAATAGAGTGGCGTCACACCTCAGAGACAGATCATAGAGATCTGTAAGTCATACGTGTTATCGTCACCATATCCGAAGATTCTCACGTAGACTCTACCTGCGCTCAGACCGACTTTCTCTAAAATCTCGTTGTCACTGCTAGTCAGAGAAGAGTCAAGATAACCACCATTCGCGTCATCAAGATCAGCATCGATATCTCCATCAGCGTGAGAGAATAATATCTCGACGGTGAGATCAGCACCTTCACACACGTCGATCGCGATCCAATCTTCATCATCGCCGATAAGATTAAGGTTTCCATAGAAGTTAGGGGTGAGCACCTCCGCCGTTTGTTGAGTGTCATTCTCTTCTAAACGATCGGGAGTGAGCATATCGGGTTCATCGGGAGAGCAGTCGGTGATGGTAAACTCTAAGTCATAGCTATTTTCACTGCTGAGGAAACCATATATCTTAAGGGCATATTGCCCGGCTGGAGCGTTAGAGTATGTTAACGACTCATTATCGCTTGAGCTAGTACCAAATGCGACTGAGGCATCGCTTGGGCTGTAAAGATAGGCGTCGATATCTCCATCGGTATGAGAGAAGGTGAGGTCGACGTTAACCGTTCCCCCCTCACAGACATCAAAGAGGATCCAATCCTCGTCGCCATCAGTGATATTAAGGTTGCTGTATAAGTTGGGAGTGAGGAGCTCACCGGTCTCACGGGTATCATTCTCTTCTAGCCGATCAGGGGCCAATCCGGTAGGTGCGCAGTCGGTGACCGAGAATTGGAGATCATAGCTGTTTGTTGCCTCTAAATAACCATAAACTCGTAGCGCATAGCGACCCGCTGAGGCGTTGTAAACGATGATTCTTTCGTCATCTCCTGAGCTTGTCGCGGTACCTTCAGTGAGGCCAGCTTCATCGTACAGAGTCGCATCAAGATCACCAATAGAGTCCACGAAGGTGAGGTTTATGTCTATATTACCACCTTCACAGACATCAAAGAGGATCCAATCCTCATCACCGTTAGTGATGGTTAAGTCCTCATAGAGGTTGGGGGCGAGCAACTCACCGGTCTCACGAGTGTCATTCTCTTCTAAACGATCAGGCGCTAGACCTCCGATACATCCTGTCACGCTAATATTAAGCTGATAGTCTGCCTCATCACTATTGAAACTAAAGACGTTAATGTACACGCTTTGTGAACTAGAGATCGTCGCTGATAATGATTCATTGTCGGTGGAGCTCAACGAACCATCGAGGTAGAGAACTGCTTCATCATAAAGCCATGCGTTGAGATCACCTTGTAGGTGGCTGAAGGTTACATCTACTGTGATCGTGCCTCCTTCGCACACATCTACTACATACCAATCATCATCTCCGCTCGTACGAGTGAGATTATCGTATATACCGGGCTCTACGGTCGTCGCCTCTTGGAAAATATCATTTTCTTCGAAGCGGTCATCATCCACAGGATCGACAGGGGTGTCATCACAGCCTCTGACGTTGAGGTTGAGGTTATATCGGCCCTCATCGCCTAAGAAACCGTAGACAATGACATACCCCATTACCGGCTGGTCTCCTCTATTGGTCCAAGAGACAGTCTCAGAATCGCTAGAACTAGTCGACTGATCTAGGACCACTTCTAGCTGGTCTTCTACCCTTAGCTCTAGATCGCCCAAGAGCGAGGAGAAGAAGATGCTCGCTTCTAAGGTACCACCTGCGCAGACCTCTAGGGCGTAGTAATCTTCATCTCCGCTGAGGAGAGCGAGGTCTTGATATGAGCCACTCTCTAGCGAGGTCGCGGTCTGAAGAGTATCATTCTCTTCATACATATCATCTTCGAGAGTAGAGGTGTTTACACACGCCCCGGCTTGGCATATTTGACCAAATAGGCAGTCGCTGTCTAACGTGCAGTCTGGCGAGATTGAGGAGGTGCATTGCCCTGCTGTGCATACTTGCCCAACAGGACAATCAAAATCGAAGTCACATCGGTTGGCGGTAGGTACACATTCGGCGTTAATACAAGATTCAGAGGGAGCACAGTCTGCATCGATCATGCAACCTTGTGGTGCCGGAATACACTGTCCGCCGTCACAGACCTCTGCTGATGGACAATCATTGTCTGTAGAACATTCCGGCGGAGTATCCGAGCAATTAGTGAGGGTGGTAGTGATCGAATAAGAGCCTTCAACCGTATCGAGGTAACCCAAAACCTCTAAGTATACCGGCTCATTCTGAGCATAATAGTGGCTCACTTGTTCAATCTGACCAGCGAGTGCAGAGCTGTCTAGGAGTCGACCGGTGGCATCAGCGAGCCTGAGATCAATATCCATACTGTTGACATCAAAGTTAACGATCACATCAAGTTCACCACGAGCGCAACCTTGTAGTTCATAGTAATCTCGGTCGCCAAAACATAGCATATACTCTTGAGTGCTCTGCCCTCTCGCTAAGATAATATTACTAGCGCTCATTAAATCACTATTAGGTTCTAAAGAGTCATCGATACAGCTGGCATCTTCTACTTGGCAAGCGGCAGAACATCCATCTCCATCGAGTTGATTTCCGTCATCACACGTCTCTCCAATACCGATAATGCCGTCACCACATAGTAAGCCATCGGGCGTATCTCCGGCCATGACTCCGGCCATATCCCCGGCCGTGTCTCCGGCCATGACTCCGGCCATACTCCGGCCATACTCCGGCCATATCTCCGGCCATATCTCCGGCCATATCTCCGGCCATATCTCCGGCCATATCTCCGGCGATGTCTCCGGCGATGTCTCCGGCGATGTCTCCGGCGATGTCTCCGGCGATGTCTCCGGCGATGTCTCCGGCGATGTCTCCGGCGATATCTCCGGCGATATCTCCGGCGGTCTCTCCGGCGACCGGTATAGACTCGATCATGCATGTACTGGAGCAGCCATCCCCATCAAGACGATTACCATCTTCGCATTGTTCGCTTCGAGTGAGTACTCCATCGCCGCATATCTCTTCTCTGACGACCCCATAATCTAAGTAAAATCCGGGAGGAGCGGTGTCAACACATCCGCTTAAATAGATGAGCAGTCCCCACAATAAGGGGGTTCGCATCGTGAATCTGACTAATTTGCTATGAGAAAGCCTCGATGAGAGATTGTATAACTTATTCATACGCAAATACTCCTTTTCATAAACACTACAAGTATTATTTCTTTACATTATTCTTTAGACAGTTTTTGAGAAGTATGCACTAATATTGAACACTATTTCACACAATGTAAGCGAGGCTTAATGAACAGATATCGTCAAAAAAACAGGTCTAAAGTTTTAAATAAACCGAGCATGTCTGTCAGATGCTTGATCATGATCGTTATCTCTCTATATGGTGTTACTGCCGTCGCTAGTGGTTTTGTCGTCGCTCGTTTTGGTGGAGAACACGGTCATCCCACCAGCGATAACCTCTCAGCGATTTACTATAATCCAGCAGCGCTGACTCTAGGTGTTGGTCATCGTCTAATGATTGATGGAACATTCGCTCATCGTAGCGTAGATTACACTCGATCTGAAGCGGCGGTCGCTTCTCCTAATATGGGAACTCCGAGTGATGGGCTTTATATCAATGCCGGGAAAGCACAGCTTCGAAACTGGGCGAGCGCTCCCTTTTTATCTTTCGCGTCAGACTTTGGAATCCCTCGACTCACTGTAGCTGTCGGTATCTATGCCCCTTTTGGTGGAGGGGCTTCTTGGTCTAAGAATGATCAGGTAACCGCTGAGCAAGGTGCGCTCTATCCGGGCGCTCAAGATGGCCAACAGCGTTGGTGGAGTATTGACAGTTCTCTGAAGGCGATCTATATCACACTCGCTGCGGCATATAAGGTCAGTGATCAATTGAGCCTTGGGCTCTCTGTTAACCGAGTGAGCACTTCGATCGACACGGTCAGAGCGAGAACTGTTCCGGCACCAGAGACTGATAACATTGTCAATGATGGAGACTTCCCTATCGAGGGACGAAGCTATTTAAACGCTTCAGCAGACACCTATTCAGTGGGTTTGGGGGTCCTCTATCAGCCAACAGATCGAGTAAGGGTCGGTTACTCCTATCAAAGTCAGCCTGGATTTGGAGAGATGAGGCTCAAGGGTCAGCTCAAGGTGACTGACCACTTAAGCATTAATGATCCCCAAGACAGCGCTTTAATGATGAGTCTCCCTGATATCCATCGGCTCGGTTTTCAATATGGAGATCTCAAGACTTGGGAGGTCAGGTTATTCGCAGATTATGTAAGATGGAGCGTCTTCGATCGACAATGTCTACTCAGCGATCCGGAAGGAGAATGTGATCTTAATAATTCGACCGCGCCGATCACCCTTAACATCAACAAGCAATGGGAAGATGCCTTTGGAGTTCGACTAGGGGGCTCTTATTGGCTCAATGAAGACTTTGAGCTCTACGCAGGGGGTGGTTATGATGCTAACGCTGCCCCTGATCAAGGAGTGGACCCCAGCCTCTTCGATATGGATAAACTATCGGTCGCTTTAGGAGCGAGAGTCGCTCTACTTAAGCAGGCGATGAGAGTAGGGTTAACCTTTACACAAGTGATTTATTTCTCACGCGATATACCAGCGAACACCGATGCTGAGGGCAATCCAAGTAATGGTTTCTCAGGCGTGTCAGCGGGACCCTCTGCGGCAGGAAAGTATGAGCAAGCCGTCAGCGTCGCTAATCTTTATATGGAGTATTCATTCTAGTTGCTTAGAGTCAACTCTGGAGAAGATATGTACGGATTAATACACAAGCAATCCGCGATATCGATGAAATAAAATGGTGTATCTAGACCCCGTCTTCAGTTGAATAAACTGTTTATTTGAGGATAAATTTTCACCTCAAGACTAGACCCTAGACACTTCTTTCGCTAACTTGTTGGTACATATTTGTTACGTATAACAAGTTCTTATAACAAACCAATGTAAGAATTAAAGGCGACAGACAGTATAAGTCGTCAATATAATTAGACAATTAACTTTGAAGGCGATAGCTGATGAATATATCCCGGCTCAGGTTTACGTTTTTGATCGCTAGTTTATTCTCTCTGTTAGCTATTCCTTTAGCCGCTGCAGAAAATAATCAACTGATTATCGTGCCCTTCTCTCAACAGAACCCTCAGCTGCCTCATCCAGCTCATGAGGGGGCTCCTATCACTCTGAAGGGGGTCATACGTAACGCCCAATGTGGGAGCTATAATATTCGTTGGGATATCAATCAGAATGGTAATTTTGATGATGACTATGGGTTTAATGCGAGTAGGGAGGGAACGACTCAAACAGTGAGAGATATCGGCCGAGGGTTCGTAGTACCGAATGTCGATCGTGATAAACCCTTCAATATCAATGTTCGCGCTCGTCCGAATTGCGGGGGGCAGGCGGATAAGTTTGGTACTTACAAGCTGTTTATCTATGACTTTAAGCCTTCAGGTGACCCACGGAATTGGACTGATGAGCAGTTCGAAATCCTTGTCTCTATGGCGATTCAAGAGAGCCTTTGGCACACTCACCGTAATATGACAGGGTTCAGTGGACGTAACAACGCCCAGATTCAAGCTCACAGTGGTTACAGTCCGGTCGTAGGGATCGCTATGTGGCTGTTTGTGATTAATAATCACCTTCCAGCCTATCCTCCAGAATCTCTTGGCGCTAATGAGCCAGCGCCGGCTGGGTGGTTAGATGAGAATGCTCGTCGATGGAACGTAGACCCCTATGCAGAGAGCGCTATGCGCCTGCTTAATTGGAACGTGAGTCGAGCGAGTTTCCCTGGAGTCGCTAATGGTGAGGAAGAGAGCACTTGTGGATACCGTGGGAATAACGAAGTATCCTGCAATCGAGTCGGAGGTACTGAAGACCGGACGGGCGCTTATCTTCGCTCTGGTAATGTATATTATACAGGGATGAACACCGGTTCACTAGCTACGATATTGCCGGCGTTACAGGGGACACAGATTAAGATTGGGCCCGCAGCGGGTCAACAGTGGAATTGGCTTGTGCAACAATCGGTAGATTACCTTGGTTATCAGCAAATCGATGGTGGTTGTGCTAAGGGGGGGTGGCACTACGGAGCCCGCAATGGTAGCTATGGTTGTAGCACGATGGATCTCTCCACAACTCAGTGGGCTTATATTGGCCTTGAGAGCGCTGAAGTCGCCGGTAGTCCTTATGGAGTCTTCGTCAATAACCGCCACAAATATCGGATCGCTGATAATATTATTAGTAACCAACGTGGGGATGGTGGTGGAGCTTATCGATCGAGTGAAGGAGGATCTAACTTAATGATTACCGGCGGGAGCTTGTTAGCGGCTCGCTGGTTGGGTACTCATAACATGAGTAAAAACTCCAACGCCGACCCTTTCCCCGTTCAATCTAGTCGGTCTTATAGTGAGTTACGTGCTTCACATGATCGTTACTACAATTATATTAGAGATTGGTTTACTCGTCGTCGAGTGAGCGGGTCACATGGCTGGCTCGACGGAATGTGGCAGCATGGAGACTATTTGTGCGGTAATACGAGTTCGACGTATAATGCCGGAAGATGCGCTAATACTTACTCTCTTTATTCACATCAAAAAGCATATCGAACCGCTTCTCCGGAGCTGAGTGAAGTGGGTAATTACGATTGGTATCGTATGTTCGCGACCTACTTTATCCGCGCTATGGGTCGCTATGCGCGAAATGATGATGGTCGCTGGAACTATGGCTCTAATGGGCAAATTAATGAGGGATACTGCGAGAGGACAGCGCCTTGTTGCCGATGGGGTGATGGCCACATGAACTCGATCATGGGCGGACTCGTGCTCACTCCAGCGGTCTTTAACCCCAAGCCAGTCGCTCAGGGGGGGGTGTCAACAACTCAAGTCACCGAGGGGTGCGTGCCTGGTAATGGCCAGGTAGAGTTCTCTCACTCCGACTCCTTCCATCCCAACAGTGACGCCCGTATTACTACGTATTATTGGGATGCTAACCAAGCGGATGGCTTGTGGTGGGAGACAGGAGCAAACCCTGATCTCGACATCAACGGTGATGCGCTACGAACCGCTGACCCTCTAGCAGCGCTCACTTATGTCTACACCCGTCGTGGGACCTATACCCCGACGCTACGCGTAGAAGATAACAGCGGGCAGACTAAGTCAGTGACCTTACCGCAAATTACGGTTGGGGCGGCAGCAGACGTTCCCCCTTCGATCGCTACTGGTGGGCCTTACATCATCGAGGTCAATGATAACCTTCAACTTAACGGCTCAGCTTCTGACGGAAACTCTGCTTGTGGCGACCGCACCACGGTCACTTGGAACGTCGATTATGAGTTAGAGAACCCTAATAATCGTACCTTCGAGACTCAAGGGGAGAAGCCCAGCGTCAACTGGGGTGGAGTGCTGAGTCAGCTGCCTCGTAACCGCGCCCTCACTGTCCAAGTACGGGTTAGTGACCAATTTAACGGTAACAATGAAGCGCCGATCGAGAGCACAACTCTCTTTATTTATGATCGAGTACCGGTCGTCGAGGCGAGGGTTAATCCCGCCGAGGTCGCCTGCCAACAAGAGATCACATTTGACGCGAGTGACAGTTATCACCCCAATCCTCAGCGCACCATCGCTAACTTCCAATGGGAGATCGATGGCCGCACCTCGGATCGGGCGATCTTTACCACAAACTTCCCGAGCTTTGGTGAGCGTCAAGCACGAGTCACGGTCACCGATGACTTAGGGCGATCCTCTTCAGAGACTCTAGATTTCAATGTTAATCAAGGTAACCTCCCACCGAACGTTCGTCTCGCTGCAGACGAGGTGACGGTGATGAGTAACGCAGCGATTGTACTTGACGCTCGTCAGTCTTTTGAGCCCAACGCTAACTGTGGAGACCGGATCGTCGCCTATGAATGGGATATGCAGGCTGATGGTGTTCGCCTCAATGGACAAGCGGGTGCAGACTTTAATGGAGCGCAGATTCAGATTCCAGTGGCTGATTGGCACCAAGCGATGGGGTGGGAGAACAACGCCACCATGATCGTGCGCCTCACTCTCCGCGATACCCTTGGCGCGACCGCGACCCATGATATCACCGTGAATGCAGTTCGCGCTGAACCGATCCCTCGTATTTCACAGGTCCCAGATCCGGCGTCCTTCCGAGTTGATGATGGCTCATCAAGCGTTCGCCTAGACGGTCGTGAGAGCAGCTCATTGCTTGAGGGTGTGACCATATCCCGTTATGAGTGGGATATTGGATGTGACGGGAACTATGAGCGCGAGCAAGGGCAGTTCCTCTATGAGCGCGTCTTCGCGCCCGGGTACCCGCCTCGCTGACATCCAAGCGAACCCGGTGACAGTGTGTCTTAGAGTGACCGACTCTAATGGGAATATCGGCATCTCAGATCCCTACACGATCAATTACCAAGAGCTAGGGAACACTGACCCCTTCGCCGATGCTGATCCTTCGGATGCGCCAGAAGTTGGCTACAATGTCCTTGAGGGCGACGGCGTGACCTTGGACGCTAGCAGCTCCTTTGATCCTGACCGTGAGGACTTCGATGATTATATTCGTCAGTTCGCGTGGTCGGTGAATGGTAATAATGGAGGACCGCTAACGGTCGTGGCGATAGACGAGAATGATGCAGAGGCACAGATGCTTGAGCTGAGCTCAGGGCAGCTCGCTGGTTATGGGATCGTAGAGCGAGGAGAGTACGCGATTAGTCTCCGTGTGACCGATACTTCGGGAAATACGGGCGATGACGTCTCGACGCTTGTTGTTCACCGAGCGACACCTGATATTAATGTTGTCATCAACCCAGTGAACGCCTCACCCAACTCCCGAGTGACCTTTGACGCTTCACGCAGTGAGCACACCCACCCCGACGTCGATGTGAATCAAGTGATTTGGTTCTTCGGTGACCTAGAGCCGGTCGGTGGTGCATGTAACAGCGATCAAGACTGCGCTGAAGGCTATTGTATTAATAACCCGGCGACCGATGAACTCACCTGCATGGATGGCAGTCTCGGCAGTCAAGAAGGGGAGGTTGTGAACCGAACCTTCGATACGATCACTCCAGAGCAAGGAGACGCGATCTCGGTCACGGTGGTTGTGCGTGACACCAACGGTGGTCAGAGTCAGAGCGGCGGCGATGGTGACTTTAACGAGGGTGATGATGGGAATGACATCAACTTTGGAATCCGCATCGATCAAGGAAACCGACTCCCCGTCGCTAACCCTGGCGGAGGTACAGGGGTAGGTGATGACGAGGTCATCGGCGCTTACACCATCATCGATGATGGTGAGCAGACGGTCACCTTCGATGGCTCAGATTCAGCTGACCCTGATGAGGCCTTCGGTGATGAAATCACCGCCTATACATGGACGATCGGGACCTGTGTCTGTTCTACTGATGCAGCGAATCACAATAACTGTCCTATCGATCAAAACCAGGTAGGGGACAGACTCCCTCAACTGACCCTTGGGCAGCTGTCACAGTGTCAGATCAACGGCGCAGGTAGCTATGAGATCAACCTCTCGGTGACCGATCGCTTTGGACAAGTGGCGAACTCTTCTACTAATCTCAACGTCATTGAGGGCCCTCAAGCCTTCGCTCAGGCCGATCCTAATCGTACAGGCTGTGAGCAGGTGGTAACCTTTGATGGACGAGGGAGCAGTAGCACCGGACCAGCGGAGCAAGGCTTTAATATCGTGAGCTATGAGTGGGACCTTGACGGTGATGGAGAGGCCGACTTTAATAATCCATTCTTCGAGGTACCGGTCACCGCTCAGCCAAGCGGAGATCCACCTCAGGTCATCCTCACCGCCCGCCTCACAGTGACCAACGCGATCGGTGAGGCTTTGATCGCTCTCGGCGAAGACCCTGGGCCTCATCAGAGCATTGACGATATTCAGGTGATCATTGACGTACAAAACCTTCCGCCAGTTGCGAACGCAGGTGGACCTTATCGAACCGGTGGTAATAACGGTAACTTCGCTCCAGTGAGCGTAGATGGTCGTGGCTCGATCGACCCCAACGCGCCTTGTGATCAGATCGAGGTCTATTGGTGGGATACCGACGGTGACGAGCTTTATGGCTGCGAAGATAATGATGGCCCGATGACGATTGATGGGCGCCAGTGTGATTATGTAGGACCTACGATTAGTTTCGCGAACAGCAGCTGGCAGCCGAACACGACCGCTTCAGTAGGTCTCAAGGTCCGCGACCAGTTCGGCGTGTGGTCACAGCCGAGTAACGCTGACATCATCGTCGACAACGTGATTCCCCCTTCTGGTGAGGTGATCAGCCCACGTGTCAGCGCTTGCGCGACCGACGCGGGTGGAGGCAACTCAACGGCTCAGCTCTTGGTACGTCACCCAGCGAACCCACCACAGCCGGTCCTCATTGAGGTCTCTGTGGCTGGTCAAGTCGCGGGGAGCGTCCGCGTCGCCAACTTCAATGGCGACAAAGAGGCGATCATAGATGTTCCACTCGACCTCGCAGGTATCCCTCAAGGGGAGCATGAAGTGGTAGCGAGCTTCACTTTAGAGAGCAACCGTAACTCTAGGACAGAGGCGACTTCCGGTGGTCGTGTGACCTTCGATTTCACGCCGCCAACGATCACCCTTGGCGCTCAGCCAGCGGAGAACGTCTGCTATCAAAACGGTCGTGTGCCGTCGGCGGAGATCGACGTAGAGGATAACTTTGATAACGCCCCTCAGGTGAGTCAGAGCGTGATTGAGGATGGCTGTGGGCGCACCCTTCGGGTGGTGGCGAGAGATCGCTGTGGCCGAGAGTCTACCGCTGAACGTCTCTACCGAGTGGGGACGGCGGTGAGCCTCCTCATCGATGGTGTACAAGAGGGCGCATTGAACAACCAAGCGCAAGTCTCTTGGGAGGTTGATGGTCTAGACACCTGCGCGAATAACATTGAAGCGAACTTAAGCAGAGATGGCGGGGCACCGGTCCCTTATGCGGAGAACAATCTGATCAACACCCCGGGTGATTATACCCTGCGACTCACAGTCTCGAATTGTATCGGGACACCCCGCGATCAGGTGTTGAACTTCCGCGTGAACCGTCCGCCGGTCGCTAGACCACGTCCTGATGGTCACCCTAGCGCAGATCCGAACGCAGATAACGCGTACATTGTGGCAGAGGGCTCTCCATTGACCCTAGACGCGACAGCGTCAACCTCGCCTGAGTTTGATGATCAAGTCGTAGGCTTTCAATGGACGATTCCGGGCCAGCAGGCGCTTCAGGGACCTTCTCCGGCTCTAGATACCAATGAAGATGGGGTGTTTAATGGGACTCTACAGGTCACTGACAGCCTAGGCGCGACTCATTCAGAGAGCGTCCAAGTGACGATCTCTGATATTGACCCAGTGGTGAACGCCGGCGGTCCTTATGTCGCTGACCAAGGGATCCCGGTTCGCTTTGATGGAAGCCGCAGCCGCAGCCTCAATCCGGCGGCGGATCAGATCGTGAGCTATACGTGGTCATGGGATGATGGGACACCAGATTCGATAGGGGTCGTTCAAGAGCACACCTTCACCGCTCAAGGTGCATTTAACGTAGCGTTGACCGTCTGTGACGAGGACAGCTGCTCAGAGAGCGTCGTCGGGGTAGTGATCGCCGACGTCGACCCTGAGATCGAGAGCGTGTATATCACCGACGTGATGGGAGAGGTGAACGGAGATCGACCCGATCCAGTGATCGGCTATGAGATCGTACCGGTCACCTTCGGAGTGACGGCGACCCCAGGAGCGCCAAACGACCCGATTACGCTCTATCAGTGGGATTTCGATGGGGATAACTTGTTCGATGAGAACACCGAGGATCCAAGCGTGACGTGGCAGTTTATGGAGCCAGGACTCTATAACGTGGGTGTACTCGCCCGTGACCGTGACTCGTTCACCTTCCGCACCCAGCTCGTCGACGTTAAAGCAGTGGACTTTGAGACGACGTTCAACTACGCCAAATATCGCCTAGAAGAGGTGTTGACCGGTGGAGGACTTAACGTGATCAACCGCGCTCGCTTGGCGAACACCGGATCAGCGATCAATAATGGGATTTGGGGTCAGGTCAATGATGGTCTAGTCGTCGATCCGATCGCTGAATACGCAGATGGCCGGATGGATAATGCCAACTCAGCGCGCGCTGAGCGGATCCACTTGCAGACTCAAGGGGTGTCCTTCTCCGCGGCTCAGAGAGTGCTCAGTGACTTCACCCAAGCGCAGGCGAATGGTGCCGACTTTGGGACAGCCATTTGGGCGATCTCTCGTCAGCTTCGCCGGGAGTTGGATTATGATCTTCAGGCGGTTCAAGCAGATACCGATGGTCGTTACAACAGTCGCTCCGCTGATCCGGTTTATAGTCGTCGGTTGGATTTGACAGAGGGCTATCTTGACGAGGTTGTGACCCTGTTTGATGATCCCGCTTTTGAGCGTGATGCGCGTAGCCTGAACCAACCAGAGGGCTTAAGCCTTGATCTTCAACGAGACGCTCGCAGCGGCCTTGATTGGTTAGGGATCGCTGTCGATCAGTGTTCAGACCCACGCTTTAATGGCTTTATTGTGGACGCTGATCAAAGTAACCCGAGCGGGTACTCAGTGGCGGCAGATGGAGTACGGGCGATCGCCTATGACGCTCTTGAAGACATGCTCACCGAGATCATTGCCTATGCTGATCGAGGCGGAGCGCAGAGCCCCTCACCAGGGAAAGAGCGTATCATCGAAGCGGCGACTAGCCTCGCCGAGATGCTAGAGAGAGCGAACCAAGGTATGGCATATAATTGTCAGCAGGACTGCTCTTCTAACCGCAACGCCCTAGAGATCGAGATCGAGGCAATGGACCTGATCGCGGCCCTCGACGCCGCTTCAGTAAGCGGTGCCTATGTCATGCATTGGCAGAGCTGTCTCGTAGAATATCTCCGTTTCCGTATCGAAGCGAGCTTAGTCGCGGTGAAGAGCTGGTGTGGCCAGTTTAATCCGCTCTATTTGAAGGCAGCGGAGATCTTCAGTGAAGGTGAGTCGCTCTTAACGGAGCAAGATGACATCATCGGCGCGCTTAACTTCTACTCCGATGATGCCCAACGGTGCTTGATGCTTGATGTCTACAATAAGTGTCTCGTCCGTGTAGATCCCGAGTCAGACTTCTATGACTACCCTGAGGTTTGCTTAGAGTAGTGGAGGGGATCTGTCGGTGAGTGGGAGTAGAGGTATCGTTTGAATGATGATAAGTTCATCATGAACATGTCGAGCAAACTTAAGATAAGGTCAATGGGGGAATAAGTGTCTGATAATTTCACTATCTTAGACCGAATGGAACGCTTTAATAGCCAGCTTTCATACCGTATATTTACCTCAACAGTGCTCATGCTGTCATTGATGTCAATCTACTTACTGCTCAACAATAACTTAGAACATAAGATAGACCTTTTATTACCTCTTGATTTGATGATCCCTTATTGGCCTTGGACTGCATGCATCTATTTTACGCTCTATTTTATGTACTTTACGGTGGCAGTGATCACTGAGAGTCAGCGCTATACGCAGGTTGCTCTCGATATTGTGCTCATGACTCTGATCAGCTTTGTTTGCTTTACGTTGATTACCTCTCATTACCCTCGACCCTCACCTGAGGCGTGGGCTCACTCTCTTTGGAAGCCGATCATCGATTTGATGGTGAGTATCGATGCGCCCGGTAATACTTGTCCGAGTCTTCATGTCTCGACTTCTATCTATATCGCGCTATTTATGAGAGGGAGTCGCCGAGGAGCGATTTGGGTTATATGGGGTATACTCGTCTCTCTATCCACTCTGACCTTGAAGCAACACTTTGTATGGGATTGGATCGCTGGAGTAATCTTGGCGATCTTTGTCATGAGCCTTAACCCATTTACACGACGCCTACTTGATCAGGCTCGCGGGCGTTAGGAGTGATAGGCGGGTTATGGCAGAGTTGATCTCGGTATTTATTGGTGGTGGTCTCGGGGCTCTCCTGAGATATACTTTGGGCATTATCTGTCATGATAGAGTGATCTTCAGCTGGCTAAGCGGCATTCCGTTGGGCACTCTGATCGCTAACTGGCTAGGTTCGTTCACCCTAGGAGTTTTGATGGGTGCTCTCCCCGTCTCCTCTCCATTGAAAGTCGGCTTAACGACCGGCTTAATGGGTGGGTTAACCACTTTCTCTACTTTTAGCGCTGAAGGCGCTCACTTGATCTCTGAAGGTCAGGTGTTGAGAGCCGGCTTACATCTCACTCTACACGTCGCGGGAGGGGTTTTATTAGCGATGCTAGGCTTGAGTTTAAGCCTAAATTACGGTAAACAAGGGTAGTCACTCGGCGTCGCTTGTCATCGTTGAGATATATCCACCATCCACTTTAGTGAGTTTTGCATGGACCTAATACGGCCACGACATGTAAAGGTCAGCTCGCCGTGGGTCATCTTCGCAATATGCTTCTGTGTTATGTTTGGATTTATATGTGGAGCCGAGAGAGCGGTTACTTGGGCTGCAGAGCCTACTCTAAAAGGACTTTGGGCCCCGGTAGATGGTGAGGTCGGTCGACGAGGGATTTCTCATCTCAGCATCGGTGGAGAGGGGGCGCTCTATGCGATTGGCTCCGGAAATATATGGCGATACGGTTCCAATAAAAGTGTAGAGCCTCGCAATAAAAATATAGAGGCTGTGGAGGAGAAGACTTGGCAGAGTTATGGTCGCTATGCGCCGACTCTCAGTTGGGATGAATCCGTTGGGATAGATGCCTCGGGACCGTTCAGCGCGATACTTCTCTCTGAAGTAGAGCGATTGGTCAGTGAGAGTATCGAGGCGGCTCTTGAGGGACAAGGTGATGAAGATTGGATCTCTGAAGACGCTGCGTTCTCTATCATTGAGGCTTTTGAAGCAGAGTCTTCTCCTGCGATCGACAGTCCCTATAGAGTGAACGCTGTTTTTCCTCAAGGTGAAGGAGTATGGGTTGCCACTGGCGCTGGATTATGGGCGACTCATCACTCTAAAGTCGCGGTTCCTCTGCCCGAGAGCCCCACTCCAGCCATGAGCGTTATCCAGTTAGGAGATGAGCTCTGGGTAAGCACGGATCAAGAACTCTTTCAATCACAACAGTACCTTAAATATGCCGAGGATTCAGAATCTGGGTCAGTCAGCGATTCTCCTCTCGTTTGGCGCTCAAGGC
The DNA here is from genome assembly GCA_943788935.1 of uncultured bacterium. Classification (GTDB taxonomy): domain Bacteria; phylum Myxococcota_A; class Bradymonadia; order UBA7976; family VGTA01; genus CAKZRU01. Next base: position 139,185 of record CALSSE010000015.1, read on the forward strand.
TCTCGCTTAATAATGCACTCATGTTTCATTATCGTGGTGAGGGCTTTGCTTTCGCTTCGGGAGAACTCGTGGGGTTGACCCCTAGAGCGGAGCAAACTCCTCCCATTATTCCCGCGGGGACCTATGCACTCACTCCTAGCTCTCAGTTTGAGTCTTCAGAGAGTTTATGGGCGATCACACCTGAGGGGGTATGGTTTACGAGATCGGCGCCGAATGAGACTTTCTCTTGGACGAGATGTATCTCTCTCGATCAGCCGGTGACACATTTAAAAGTAAATGATACTGGTGCCTTATTGGTATCTCCTGAGCGATTAGTGTTCATCTCTCCTGATTGCCAAAGAGTAAAGGTCTTTTCCCCTCCATTGAGCGAAGGGGTGATCTTTATGGATGCTGAGTGGTGGGGGAATCGACTCTATGGAGCGACGAGTGGAGGCCTATTCGTTTGGGAAGATGAGTCTGACTTGAGTATCTCGAAGGCCGGAGTGCGCTATCTCAAGAGGGACCTCGCACTCTTTCCAAGATTTTATATTGTCTTTCAAGCTGCGTTGATAGAGCAAGGTCTCGATCCTCGTCGAGGAGGATATGGAGCTCGTCCTGTCTTAAGTGCTCTACTTCCTCAGGTCACTCTCAGATATACAACACGACCCTCTCGCGACGATCAGCGACCGACCTTCTCTACAGGGAGTCGTCAGCTCACATTGTTACAGCCAAGACCAGAGTATTCGATGTTTTTTGAGTGGCGTATCTCTCTCGATTTCCTAAGCGCGTTAGTGGATCCTGAACTTGGAAGCGCTTATTTTGAAGCGCAGAACCAAATCGAGACCTTAATCACAGATCCTTCAGCTAGCGTAGATATGGAGTCTGAGGTTGGGCTCTTTGATGATTGGAGTGATGACACCTTCACCTCTCAAGCGCAACGACTAGCGATGACGACTTTAGCGCTAGAGCGACGTCAAAAGCATCGAGATCGTGCTCAACTTCGGGCTAAAGTCGCACGTCTCCATCGTGAACGGATTAAGATGACTTACAAACAATGGCTCAAGGGAGAGTCATTCACTGACTCACAACGAGCGATTAATCGTTTGCGTCTAAGAGAGATCGATGCTCGCTTAGATGCCATGACTGGATACCAATTAAATATTCAAGATAGAATGAATCCCGCCTTATAGGGTATAATGACCTACGCTAGGCTCCAGGAAAGAGAATAAATATGAGAATCACACCGCTCCTTTTTGCGTTATATTTGATGACTATATTCACTCACTCGGTAGCCGCTGAAGTTCCGATTAACTTCGATGCACAAGGTGAACCTACGATACAAACTGTACATAAAGTAGCTCTCCAATATGCAGCTCTTCATCCAGAGATTTTTAAAAGTATGAGACAGCGTAGCCGAGTCCAAGCTGTTTTACCTCAGCTTACGATGAGGGTGACAAGTGATCTCGATCAAGAAGATCGTGCGTTAACTCGCTTCGATGAGACCAATTCGACGCGACCTCAAAACATCTCGGCAACCGAGACCTCAGGTAATGATCTTCAACTCTACGCTGAGGCGAGATGGAAGCTCAATGAGTCGATCTTTAACTATCAAGAGACGGCGGTGATGAGAGAGAATCGGTACAGCGCTAAAGAGCGTCAAAAACTCTTACAGACGGTGACTCAAGTCTATTTCGAGCGCAAGAGAGCGCTCATCAAGATGAGGCCCGCTAAGCCTGGTAGTGAAGCTGAGGCTTTAGCGCAGCTTAAGATCACTCAGATTGAAGCCGAGCTCGACGCGCTCACCGGTGGGTGGTTTACCAAACATCTCCCCCCAAAAAATGGAGGATAGATCATGCTCATTCATCAGTTAAGCCCCTTGATCATGAAGCGCAACCTACTACTGCTTAAGCGTTGTCTGTCAGTCGTTGGGCTCATATATATGCTCTTGCTCACTTCGGCTTGTGATGATGTGTGCGAGATCGGATCACCTTGTGATGCGGTCTGCGAGCCAGGAACTATACCTATTTGTGTGACCAAGAGTATTTGTAGCTGTGTAGCGAGTGGGAGTGGAGGAACAGAAGGAGGCATGTCTATAGCGGGCACAGAGGGTGGAGTGACGGGCGGAGAAGAGGGGGGGACAACGCCTCCTCCTGTCTGTGAACCGCTCATCCAAGGAGACTTGGTGATTAATGAAGTGATGATTAACCCTAGTGAGTCAGAGCCTGATCATGAATACGTAGAGTTGGTCAACATAAGCGCTAAGGAGCTTGATTTAACCGGAGTTAACCTCACTTATAACGGGGAAGAGAAGTTTAGGTTTTATCAAGGCTGTATGGCGCCTAATAGTTCAGTTGTCACCTATAGCGGAGGGACTGGAGCAGGGGTGTTGCCATGGATATGGTCGACGATGCCAAGAGGGATAGGGGTCTATAACTATCGATATCAATTCGTCAACTCTAGAGATTTCGATTTCAGCCTCTTTAGCGAAGCGGGTCAGTTGCTCAGCCAGTTTGTAGGAGAGAGTGGGATGATTGAAGATGGGGAGAGCATCACTCGCTCACCAGAACTCATAGGACAGCCTATTGAGCACTCTCTCGCCTCTTCGGTTGGCGCCCTACACTCTCCAGCAGCTTGTGCCAATGGAGGATCCTTTGAACAGGGCTGTGTTGATGGCCAGCAAGGAGCAGGCGTAGAGGTGACCGGTGGGGAGATGACCGGTGGGGAGATGATGGGAGGAGATAACCTTGCTGGCGAAATAGCGGGTGGAGAGATGATGATGCCCCCGCCAGCTTGTGCTGCCCCCCTAGTAGGAGATTTGCTCATCAATGAGGTCTTAATCGACGCTGATGACGAGAGTCGAGGTGAGTTTATTGAAGTTCTTAATCAAAGCGACCTCTCTGTGAATCTCGATCGTATTGAGTTGCTCTATCAAGCCCCTAGTGGATCGTTAGAGACCAAGATCACTTTTGAGCCGGGGTGTATGGCGCCTCATAGCGCCATGGTGATCTATAATAATACGAGAGAGCAGTCTTGGTTTTGGTCCACACCAACTGCCGACAGTCAAGCGCTTGGGAGCGGTCACTCAACCTTTGGCCTAGCCAATAGCCGTGATGCTGTTCTAGAGCTGAGGGCGGGCAGTGGCCAACGCTTGAGTCAACTCACGGTTCCTCGTAGTGACATCACCGAAGAGGTGAGCATTAATCGCTCACCGGACGCGGTGGAGTCTAGTATGATCGTACTCCATGACTCGATCAGCGGGATCTCTAGCTCTCCAGGTAGTCGGCCGGACGGTGCTCGCTATGAAGATCGCTGAGGCATCGATCACGATCGCCCTCCTCTGTTCTTTGCTTTTGACTCAATCGGGGTGCCCTGACACCACCATCCCTCTCATCTATGCAGAGGGTGGTAAGAGAGTCTGCAGTTTGGATGAGCTAGAGGCTTTTAGAGAAGTCTCTAACCAAATTGATCGTGAGGATCTCTGGATCGCCTTTGTTGATGTCGGTCAAGGAGATGCGACTTGGATTAGGACCCCTGGTACCAGAGATCTTGATGCCAAGGATATCCTTGTAGACTCGGGTAACTGTCGTCTCGCCGATGGGAGTTGTGGTTTTTCATCGGGTGTGAATGACCTCTATGATTCAGATGGGGTAGGCGCGCTTACTACCTTTATGGTGGAGAATGGTTGGCTCGAAGATAGTCCTATAGACTTTTTAGTCGCGACTCATCCAGATAAAGATCATTATGGAGGGAGCTGGGAGATCTTACAGCGCTATCGAGTGGGCGCCTTTGTCTCCTCAGGAATCTCTTCTGATAATAAGACTTATCAGACCGCCTTGAGCGCTGTGAATAATGAGCAAGGCCTAGTTAACCTTAGCCCAGCGACTCAAACGGGCCTGAATCCAAGCGCGGTAGGTGAGATAAACTATAACTCATCAGGTTTGATCACCACTGATTCATGGGGTCGGAATATTCAGGTGACCTTACTCAGCGCTGATAATAGCGCTAGCGCTGATAATAACGCTTCAGTTGTACTTATGATCGATTATTTAGGGACTAGAGTCTTACTCACTGGAGACGCTGAATCTCCACTTGATCAGAAGCTCATTGAGGTTGATAATAATAGCCCTGGCGCTCTTAGAGCTAATGTCCTTAAGGCTGGACATCACGCTGGGAGAGGCACAAACTCTACAGAGCTATTGGAGAGGGTCTTCCCTAACCCTGAGAGCCGTAAATATGTCGTTGTTTCTTCTGGATTAAGGGAAGGTTTACCCGATCCAGAGACTATCGCTCGTCTAGAGTCTATGGTGGGAGAAGAGAAAATCTATCGCACCGATAGGGGAGACGCGATTCTCGGTAAAGACCGTTCTACCTCACCAGGAGATGATCATATTTTACTGAGGGTTAGTCGGGATGGAGACTTTACCATCTGTTATGCTTACAGTGATTGAGTCCCATCAGTATATGGAGAGCGAGTGAGGTTTATCGTCTCTGCCCCCATCTGATCGCCTGGGCTCCCCAAGCATAGCTGAATCCTGCGCTGGCCATGACGATAAGGTCACCATCTTTAACGCGCTTGGCGCCAACGCCCCTCTCGATGGAGAGGATCGAGTCAACTTGGCCAATATGACCATAACGCTCTAGATAGAAGGATTGATCTAGTTGTAAGCCCAGTTCGCTGAGTGTCGCGGTATGAGCGCTGCGCTTCATATGTAGGAGAGCAAGATAGTCGATCTCTTGACGCTCTTCCTCAGAGCGCTCAACAGACTCCCTAATCACCTTCATGAAATTGGTGTGTGATCGCTCACTTAATCGAGTCTTCAGTCCCTCAACATCTGTCACCTCAAACATCACTTTACCGGTACCGAGGTCTTCAGGGGAGAGAGGGTTAATGGTACCTCCATGAGGAATATGGACGTCATCAGCGAAGTCCCCATCGGTGATCAGAGAAGAGCCTAGGAGAACATTCTGATCATGTCCTCTTCGGAGCAAGATCGCTCCACCACCAGCGGCGAGATTATACATAAAAGAGACTCTAGGGTTCTTGAAGTCCACTAAGTCACTATTACGATATCCACCTGCGAGGAGTACAGTCTTTAATGAGGAGTCAGCCTGCATAAGCCCCTTAGCCATTTTGAGAGCAGCGATCGTTGTACAGCAGCGCTGAGCGACATCTACGGACCAGGCATTTTTGGCCCCGATGAGCTGCTGAATCTTGATACCCGACACCATCAATGGGTGCTCTTTGTGTTCCTCACTGATAGAGAGTATGAGATCGATCTCTAGAGGGTCGACCTTGGCTCTTCTGAGGGCTCGTTTCGCTGCCTTAGCCCCCATCACACAGGGGTGATCATTAGGACCGGGGATCGGCTTCTCCAAAATCCCAAACCTCTCCTCAATCACACTTCGAGGAATACCTGTCGCCTCAGCGATTTTTTCGCTCGTCATTCTTGGTGTAGGGATATAAGTACCTGTAGACAGGATTCCAATAGGGGGCTGGCTCATATTTAATGGCTCACTATCACGGTATTATTAAGGAGAGTTAGGGGCTTAAAGAGTGCTTATATCAGCGAGGAGGTAAGAGGGAGATTGTCAGCTTGAGAGATCACTGTCAAGAATCCGAGTAAAGGCTTTGCTCAATGCTTGGAGGCGAGCTTCCCCCTTGAGCTGCTGTTGGACGAGGTCGTCGTCTATGCCTACCTCTACTCTAGTCTCAAAATAGAGCTTAAGTTTAGGCTCAGTACCTGATGGACGCATAATCACCCGGCTTCCATCAGCGAGATCAAAACGGAGAACATTACCAGTAAGCGGTGCTGGTGATTGAAGGAGGTCAGTGACTTTCTTGACTTTAATCTCTCCCACTTCGATAGGAGGGTGAGCCCGTATATGACTCATCGATTGAGCGATCTCTTGAGCACCCTCCACCCCTCGACGAACCCTGCTGACTAAGCTGCTGAGGTATAGCCCATCGAGTCGATAGATCTCAGCGAGTCGATCCCACAAAGTGATTCCATCTTGGCGAGCATGCAGCGCCATCTCGATAAGGAACCGCCCAGCGGAGAGACCATCTTTATCGTTGACTAAACCAAACAATGAATAGCCGATCGCCTCTTCATAACCAAAGAGAAACCGTCCTCCCTCAGCTTGATGAACGAGGGCTCGATTGGCGATCCACTTAAACCCAGTGAGGGTCTCTGCATAGCTCACACCGACTCGTTTAGCCATATTCTCCAAGAGGCTTGAAGAGACAATCGTTGTCGCCACTAAGTCATTGGAGTTTAGCTCTCGCCGAGTAAACATCTCATGAGCGATGAGGGCACCGACCTGATCCCCGGTAAAGGCTTTAAGTTGTCCTGTCGAGTCTCGAGCGACGACAGCGAGGCGATCAGCGTCGGGGTCATGAGCAAGAATGAGGGGAGCATTATAGCGCGCAGCATAAGATGAAGCGAGATCGAGAGCGCCCGGCTCTTCGGGGTTAGGAAAGCTCACCGTAGGGAAGTCAGGGTCAGGGTCGCGCTGCTCTTCAACAGGGATCAGCTCTACATCTGGGTGATCATCAAGCATAGCGATAAACCACTCAGCGCCTACACCATGCATTGCGGTGTAGATTACCCTCAGTGGAGTAAAACTCGTGGTAGAGCGGGGGAACAACTGAGCCTCCAAAGCGGCTTGATACCCCTGTCCAATCTCTCCCTGTGGGGTCAGGTCTAGCGCTTTAATCTCGCCGAGAGAGCGGTCGGCAGTGACAGAGAGAGATTCTCCAACGAGTTCTTCCCAAGAGACGCGGTCAATCTCTTCGCTGATCTCTATGTCTTGGGGTGGAATGATTTGAGCACCATTACCCCAATACACTTTAAAACCATTATCTTTTGGTGGGTTATGACTCGCAGTCACCATGACGCCAGCGATCGCTTCTCTCTGACAGACCGCATAGGCGAGGAGAGGGGTAGGGCAAACTGTGGTAGCGACCTCTACTTCAAAGCCATGAGCGCTGAAGCAGGATGCCGCTTCTTGAGCGAAGGTTAATGACTTATGGCGGCCATCATATCCAATAACGACTCGCTGGGGTGACTGGCCGGCTGAGCGGAGGAGGTAACGTGAGAGACCCACGCTGACCCAGCGGATGAGCGCTCGGTTCATACGTTGAGGACCGGCACCGATCTCACCTCTTAACCCAGCGGTTCCAAAGTGTAAGCGACCTTGAAAGCGCTCTCGTAATAGATCATCATTAGAGCGCTTCGCCTCTTCGATCAACTGTTGTATTCGCGAACGATTGTCAGGCTCTAGCTCTAAGGCTAACCATTGCTCGGCACGTTGTAATAGCATCTCTCGTTCGCTCATAGGTCTCTCTTATTGGCTCTGCATGGGGTACAGTTTGATTTACATAATGATTATGAACTAGCTTCCATTTAATATACAGCACAATGATATCATCAAACATAATCAATCCCTCTTCTTGAAGGGTTTGCATCTGAGCGAATAGATTTAGCCGTGTGCTTGGCAGATAAAGTCGACAGGAGGCAACTTTGAACTTCCTACAATTCACACTCTTTATGTGCGGCCAGCTTGGGGTGATGTTGCTCACTAGGTTCTTCTTCCAGTGGTTGATTGACTTCTGTAGTCAGTCGATCACGATCAGCAGTGGAGCGAGTATCAGTCTGTTCTCAGCGACCATTGTTGGGGCTGCGCTCTTGGGTTTTCGAGTTTTTGATGGTGTGACAGACCCGATCGCCGGTGGCTTAGCCGATAACTGGGTTAAGCGAGGTAGAGAGCGTCGAGTGTTACTGTGGTACACGGCTCCCATCCCCGCTATCGGTATGGCGCTTTGTTTTGTACCATCGATTGAACATAGTGAAATGGTGAGATGGGGAATCCTCCTCTCCGGTCTCTTTGTCTTCTTTGTCGGCTATACGCTCTACGCCATCCCCTATTGGAGCCTCATTGGAGATTATGCTCAAGGAGATGAGCAGCGTCGGGGGAAGCTCTCCACACTCTTAGGAGTCGGATTATTAATCGCGACCGCGATCGGTTTTATCATCACCCCTATGATGATTAATACATATGGGTATATGTCATCAGCGCTCATGATCTCTGTCTTTAGCATTCCTCTAATGATCGCTCCTTATTACGCCTCACCAAAGATAGAGAGCGCGCGCTCGGCTGAGAGCTCTTTAGAGAGGGACGAGCCTCAAGGGATGTCCGAGCCGATGGATGAAGGCTTTGTAGATGAGCCTCAAGGTCAGCTCGCTCAGCTCCTCGTCGCTCTGAAACATAGACGTTTTTTGGCCGTGATCTGTCTCTTCGCCGGCTCGCAGATGTCCTTTACGGTGATGACCGCGGCGGCTCCTTTTATCGCCTCTGATCTCTTAGGAGGCTCTAAGTCGGATGTAGCTTGGATACTAGGACCACTCCTCGCCGTAGCTCTCCCCTCTTCCGTTCTGATTACTATACTCGCCCGAAAAATCGGATGGGAGCGGAGTGTCGCTATAGCGTGCTTAGCTCTTGGATGCGTATATCTAGGAGCGGGAGGTCTAGGGGGGAGCGTGGTCTATTCCCCGATGGTGACCGCTTCTCTCCTCTTCGCTTTGGGAGGGCCGATGGTCGCAGTACTACTCGGCCTAGAGGGTGAGGCGATCACCGCCTGTGCCGAAGAGAATGGAGGAGGCATAGGTATGTATTTCGGTGTATACAATCTCATCGTTAAGGGCGCTAATGGAGTGGCGATCGCAGTGACCGGTATACTCGCTGATCTAGCCCGAGGTGGTGACCCATGGATGGTAAAACTGATGGGGATGAGCGCTGGGGGGATGCTCCTGCTCGGTCTGATCTCCTATGCGGCTCTCAAACCCTCCAAGGCTAAAGTTCTTTAAGCCATCCAGTGGTCGCCACGCTTGATTCGCATCCTCGCCTCACGAGCGAGGTTCATATTTTTCTTAGGCTCTGGAGCTTGTGGTCCCTCGGGCGTAGAAGGTGCGCTGGAAGCAGCTCCTTCGACTTGTAGATCGCTGTTAGTGTTCTCTTTAGCCTGTTGTGAGTCCTCGGTCTCCGACCCCTTTTCGTTGACCTTAGAGCGGCTCTTTGACACTTCTTCTTGGCGCTCTTTGAGGATATCAGCGCGAGCTTGTTGCTCTTTTTGGGCAGCGACGGCAGCGACTGAACGGTCTGCGCCCGAGGGCTCTGCGGGGGCGAGCGCTGCTCGCTTCACCTGTTGCATTTTGACGATGGTTCTCTCGGGAGTCTCCGCTTCACTCACATCAATATTAACATGTCCGCCAACAGCATAATTACGACCATCGGGGCCCTTTTGATATTCGTATTTAATGCCTCCGCGCACATATTGGCCTCCGGCAGCTACGTGGGCTTGCTCATGGGTACGTACTTCACGATCTCGCTGTTTGAGCTTTTCGACTTCTTTTTCTTCTTCTGTGTTGAGCTCTTCACCAGAGGCGCTTTTCTTCTTTGAAGTACCCTCTGATTTATCACTCTTTGACGCCTCGGCTGATGTGTCGCCACTCTCTCCATTGACCTCAGCTTTATCAGCGCTCTCTGTAGATGTGGACGTTGCCTCCATATCAGGTCTCTCGAGGGCTTTACGAGCGACTGATTCTTCTGGAGGCTCTCCGCTCATTAGCTGGGTCATCGTCGGGAGGGTCTTTCCCTCTAGTAGCTCTTTATAGCGCCCGAGGTTAGCTTTACGATCAGCGGAGACACCGCCGACCTTATCGCGTTGTTCACCGGTGACAGAGCGATCTTCAGAGACGCTGACAACCGCCTCGGTGGTTTGGTTGACTTTTGATTGATTTGATGTGAGATAAGCGGGTCTACCCCGCTCTGAGATACGTCGAGTCGAATCCATGACTCTACCTCCATATTTAACTGTGTTAAGAGGGTCGGGTAATCACTTACCGTTGTATCGATATAATGGTCGATGAAATGATTGAGATTAGTGAATACAACCGTATTAGGGCTATATTAGTATATTTATCATAATCGTCAGATAAGTTCATAAGTTTAGGTCATTTGATTTATTTGATCGATGCTCTCCCTACCCTTGAGGTATAGTTTCTCATGAAAAAGCGAAGCACTACTCACTCTAAAACAGTCGCAAAGGTCGCCCATAAGCGGGTTCGATCATCGGGAGATAGAGCCCGCTCTGATCGAACTTCGGTGAAGAGAGAGAGAGGTCAATTAGGACGGACAAAGTTGACCCCTGTGATCTGTGACCCTCCTGTCGAAACTTTGGAGGCGGAGGAACCCAAAATACTTGCTGAGCGTGATGGATGGGTCGTGGTCACCAAGCCTGCGGGGTGGCTTACTCATCCTGATGGTAGAGAGGGGGTTGACCGTCGACCAGACTTATTCACTTGGGCTCAAGAGCGATTGAGCCGATCTCTTGGTGTTCATCAGCGACTCGATGTCTCCACCTCAGGTTTGATCGCATTTAGCTTCACTCCTTCGGGCGCTAAGCTAATCGAGAGTTCACTTAAAAGGCCCGACGCTAAGCGCTATCTCGCCGTAGTTGAGGGCTCACTGACCACAGAGACAGGAGAGATCGATCAAGCGGTGGTGACCGCTCCTCAAAAGGGAGCGATCACCCGATATCGAGTCCTCAATCGAGGTCAAGAGTGGAGTCTCTTGGAGATGACTCCGCTCACTGGGAGGACTCATCAAATACGTATCCATTGTGCGAGCATTGGATATCCGATCAGGGGAGATGTACGCTATGGTGACTCCCTCGACTTACGCGCTCCCCGAGCTCTACTACATGCCTATCAATTAACGATTAATCATGAGCTGTTTACCGCTCCTATCCCCGCAGATCTCGCTCGATATCGAGGAGGTGCGAGTATGGAAGAGAGGAGAGAGGCCGCCGAGCTCACGCGAGCTCAACTTGATCAAGGGGAGGAGACCGATTGCTATCGACTCTTTAATGGGGCTCCTGAAGGGTTTGAAGGTTGGCGTTTAGATCGTTATGGAGAGTGGCTGTGGTTGATTCATGACCAGGGAACACCGCTCGGGCCTCTCCCTGCGCGAGAGGCTCAGGGGATCTATCGTCTAGAAGCGCTAATCGATCGATCTAAGGGGCAACAAGCCGCTCCACAGCTCTGGCGAGGAGAGGCCGCCCCACAACCCCTCATCGTATCTGAGGCGGGAGTGCGCTATGCCGTAGAGCTTGGTCATCAGCTCTCTACAGGGCTGTTCTTGGATCAGCGACCACAGCGAGCGTGGCTCGCTAAATCTAAGCGATCATGGGGAAGGGTCCTTAACACCTTCGCTCATGCAGGAGGCTTTTCAATCGCTGCGAGTGTAGCAGGTGCAGAGACGGTGAGTATCGACTTATCGACGAAATGGCTCGATCGTATCCCTCATCAGCTAGAGCTCAATGGTGTAGATCCGCGGTCTCATCGTCAGCTCATAGGAGATGTTTTTGATTGGTTACGGCGGCTACAAAAGAGGGGAGAGCGGTTTGACCTCATCATTTTAGACCCACCGAGCACTAGCGTCGGCAAGAAGAAGAAGCGCTGGTCAGCGGCACGAGACTATCCTGAGCTTGTCTCATTGACGCTCCCATTACTCAACCCGGGAGGTCGACTTTTGACCTGTACTAATAGCCGCAAGCTCACCCCTTATAAGTTCGCGCGCTCTCTCAGCGAGGTGATGCCAAGAGCGGAGGGATATCAGCTTGAGCGAGTCTGTGCGCCGGGGGTAGACTTTCCCACTGATCAACCCTTACCGGTTAAGAACTTAGTGTGGCGAGCGCCAAGTTGAAGCCTCTTGTGGAGAGATGTCTCTTGTGGAGAGAGGTCTCTTGTGGAGAGAGTCTACTCCTCAAAGGCGAGTAAAATCCATGTTTGGAGAGCGATGAAGCGAGGGTCATTTCGACCGGTAAAGATCGTATAGCCAGAGTGATATGGGTCGTAGGGAGCCTCTAGGATCGGTGACTGGTTAGGGTCTCTAAAGTTGATATAGGCTTGAGTCATGAGGAAGTTACTCTCTACAGCGCAGGTTTGTCCATCTGCGCGGAGCCAAAACCCATTCTCAGGGTTATCGTGACACCCACTGTTACCGCAAGACATCGTTAAGATCCCATTAGCCTCCTCTTCGAATACTTGATAGTATTGACCATCTGCTCGATTCTGTGGATCCCCATTAGGTAGGAGATCGCATAGAAGATCATCTCCGGACCCTCCGGGGGGTGGTATATCCATCTCACCGGCCATCTCACCGGCCATCTCACCAGCTATCTCACCGGCTATCTCACCGGCCATCGGTCTCTCTACCTCACGACATTGGTACATATCTTCGATCCATGATGATAGAGATTGATATTCATCGCTCATAGAGCTGAAAGTTCCACCGGGGCCACCATGTCCATTGACAGCATACTGAAATATTATGCTATCGTTAGGTTCCCCCGCGATGATGTAAGTATCGGGTGTGATCACTGCGTTAAGGGTCGCCTCTGCCTGGTCTCCCTCTAAGGGAGGGCTGAAAGTGAGAGCGCTCACCGGGAGATCAAAGGGAGTGGGGCCATCAGGTTCATGACAGAAAGCAGTAGCACAACCTGTGATCAACGCCGGACCAACCTCAGATGCGAAAAACTCTTCATTGACGATAGTCTCACAGACAATCTCTACTTCACCACCCGCTGAATTTTCGCCTGCTTGAGGTTCGTCTATTGGGGTCTCACCGGCTTCAGTTTCGCCTGCCGACATTTCTCCAGAGGCAGACTCTCCTCCAGCGACAGACTCTCCTCCAGCGACACCGCCGGGAGACGGCGTTTCACCAGCCATTCGCCCACCGATCTCTGGCGTCCTATCTCCTAGATTGATCGGCTCATCTCCTCCTTCACAAGCGAAAAGCAGAGAGGCACAGATAAGTAAAGTGAAGGGGGCTGAGTGATCGATATTCATTTGATTACGCACCTGACTACGTCGTACCATTTCAAGGCATAAATAGAGTATGTTCATAAGGCATAGAAAGGGCATATTTATTGAGAGTCACCTGCTGGATAGCAATGGCTTAAGAGCTACTCGAGATATTTATGACCCGCAAATATGACACAGAGATAGGGGCTAACGCTTCATCACAGCTTGATTTGAGCTCACTGAATGTAGTTCGCTGCGTCTCCTTGAGCGTTGGAGTCGGCATCGATCCAAGAGTCCAAGACCAATCCTAAGTCAGGATCGGTGAGTCGCTCCAGGAGGCTACGATTGAGCGGTCCTGCCATCATGTAGTTGTTGCCATCTCGGCGAGGGCCACGATTGTCGAGTCGTGGGTGGATGCTTGTACTGTTGGTCTGACCATCAAACTCAACGATTCGGTCGAGGTCATAGGCCACGTTGTTGACATCAAAGATGTCGGCAGGTGCTTCATTGTTACAATTCTGACGGTTATCATTGGCGTCAAATGGATTAACAGGACAACCATTGGCGTCGAAGAGGAACAAGCTCGTCCCTAGACCGGCCACCATGTGGACAAAGAACGGTGAGTCAAGCTGATTGCCTGTGTTGAGACCGATGTGAGTGCGGAGTAGATCAAAGAATCCATTATCTACTAGAGCGTCGAAATCATTGTCGTAATACAGATCACGGAATTCTGCGTACTCGTCACCAAACTGATCGATAGAGTTCTGAGTGAGGTGGCAAGTGACGCAGTAGCGTAGACCCTCACTATTGCTCGTTGGATCTAGTCGACCACGGATAGAGTGAGGCGCCATTTGATTCATCGCTAGAGCAGGGAAGGCGTTACGACCTTGGTTATTGGGGTTATTACCCTCACCGAGTCGGTCGGAGAAGGCGAAGACATCAGATTCATCACCGTTGAGGTCCTCATAACGATAGAACATCTTCTCTGCGGGCGAGATCTGAGTGATGTATCCACGGCTGTTGATCCCTAGGTAAGTCGGGATAGGGTTCTGATAGACAAAGTCAGCGTTGGCCTCTTCGATGAGGATCCTCTCTCCGGTAATATTACTGAAGAAGAATTCTGCAGGATTAGCGTTATACTGTCCCTTGAGGTGGCAACCGATACAGTTATTAGTCCAAGCGGCGTGACAAGACGCACAGTCGAGGTCATCAGTATGGCTGAACCCTTGGCTATATAGCGCGGGATTCGTCTGAACTGGACCGCTGCCCGGAGTCCCGTTAATGCGACCCATCGCGTAGGCCGCCTTCGGACTATACAAAAGATTACCGGTGCGGGGGTGAGCCTTGTTAGTATTGTAGGTGAGGTCACGAGTCTGAGGGACATAGTGAAGAGTACCGTAGACTCTAGAGGTCAACCAGAAGTTGTCTTGTGGATCTTTGATGACGTGACGGAGGACGTTGCCGAAGCGATCCACGGCACATGTCTGATCTTGCTCTTGGTAGTCCTTACAAGGCGCAGTTTCAGCGTAAGTTTCGATATCACCGTGGCAGCTCTCGCAGGAGATCGCGGTCGCTTGATCTTGTCGACTCATGATCTTACCGCTAGTCACATCTCCCTTAGTGCCACCATGTAAGTCTCGACTACCGTGACAATCAATACAGCCCATCCCTGACTCATAGTGGACATCGGGAGGAGTGTCATCGAGACCGTCGCCGTCATAGTCCTCAGTGAGGATATATTGATCGGCGTTTCTTCCGTTGAAGGTATTATTGTTAACCGCAGGGTCAAAGAGACGTCGGTCATTGGCGGTGTTGGTGAAGTTGACGGGGTTCTCAGGATATTGAGTGTTATTGGTGAGGTCGGCGTTCTGATCTAAGCGAATGCCCCAGAACTGTAGCACGGTACGGTTGGAACCTTGGTGGCAACCCACACAGGCGTTATCAGTGATCCCGCGGACAATAACACCATTGGTGGTTTTGCTCACGTTACGGATGATGTGATCGGAGATGTGAGAGCGCTCACCGGGTGCGATCGCATCAGGGTCAGCAGGCTCTAACTTGTCGACATTAGGATCGGTAGAGCGGCTTCGTCCATCCATGCTGTACTGCATGTGACAAGAGGTACAACCCGAGGAGCGGAAGTCGGCATAGCGATTGTTGGCGCCAGCGCTATACAAGTGGCAATTACCACAAGTAATGTTCACTTGCTCGTCGATGAGCTTCTCTAGATTGGACCCGTTGAGGACTCGGTTAGGACGTTGAGGGTCTGTGTTATCGATATCATTGGCGAGATTATTAGCGTTATAGTTGGCATTGTTGAACATGGGCCCGTTAAACTGAGCGATCTCAGGTTGCTCGACGAGCTCGCCAACTTCACCGATTTCTCTGTTGTTTTGATTATAGGCAGGGTTGCTCACTGCGCGTGGTGCAGAGCCAGAGAGCGCATCTCCCTCGTCATCCAAGTCTCGATTATTGCTGGCTCGATTAGCGACAACTCGGTTCTCAGCACCGATCATGAAACGAGTTCCTGAGAAGAAGCCATTGGTGGTACCGATGACGCTTCGTGGGACCCATTCTCCATGCTCGCCAGCGTGACAACCGCCCGAACCACAGCCTCTGCCTTGAGCGACGACGCGGAGGTCGCCGGGGTTGATAAACTGTAAGTAATCTAAGTTGGTGCAATTACCACCTTCGCAGGCAGAACCAGGATATTGAGCAGGCTCTAACTTATCGATACCGGCGAGAGTAATACGATGATTAGCAGCCTCTGGGTTATTAGCTTGATATTGTCGATCACCGACTTTGGGGTGAGGAGGGATATGGCTCTCTGCTTTACCGAGTGCCTCACCATTACCTCCATGGCAGGTCGTACACTTGATGGCTGCAGCGCTGCCAAAGGGGTGGGGATTAGTGATACCGGGGCCACTGTAGTCATTGACACCACTTGATGCCCCGTTGTGACACTGCATACAGCTCTCTACGGGCGCTGGCTCTATGATATCTACAGGGTCGCAACCTTCATAACCTTCGCAGTCATCATCTTCACAGTCAGTCCGTCCATCGATGTCGTTGTCTGCGTTATCATCGCAGATCTCAGGACAGCTCAAGTTGGCCCAACCGGGATTACCATTCTCTGAATAACATTCAGAACAAGCGGAGAGCATAAAGGGGTAGTTCTCAATCCCTTCACCGTCAGCGCATCTGACCTCATCAGTCAAAACACTACAGTCGACTCGCTCATTGAATTGGGTCTCGTAGTCCTCGCAGGGATCGCCTTCTACGCCTGCGGGGGTCATGCCGCCTTCTACACCTGCGGGGGTCATGCCGCCTTCTACGCCTGCGGGGGTCATGCCGCCTTCTTCGCCTGCGGGTGTACCGATTTGACCTCCTGGAGGCGTATAGGTCCCAGGCATAATGACTGTCTCACCATCATCACAGCCTATGAATGGTATAAGTATCAGTAGACACAAGCTATAATTCCAGCGCGACATAATCCTCACTCCTCTTGTCTGACACATATTAAATAATGTATACTCAAAGTTAAACCTAGTTGAGTAATTTGAACATTTTGGGTGGATGAATCAAGCGTTATCTTAAAAAATAAAGGCTCTTTTCGTTAATTTCGAATTGTATTAAAGCAAGTTTCAGGCCAAGGCTTATTGGTGACTTAAGGTATCGTTATCATTATTTTTTTATTGCTCGAATTGACGGTGGGTACAAAAGTCTTCTCTGCTTACCTGTAAATTCATTACTATTGATGTCATAGTTGGGTACTATTGTCTCCAGTAGGTCTCATGACTCCTTCTCGATTTGGTCAGTGTGTCGTAAAATGCAAAGTCTGTTGATCATAATGAGAGATTACATTAAGGGTGTGTGCGAAGGTCTGGTGTTGCTGAGCTGTGTTCTTGGCCACACTTTTACCCTATTTAGTGACTCTTAATTCTCGCCAGTTCACATCCGCCAACTCACATCAAGGGTTATCGACATGATTTGGAACATTGATCCAGTATTCTTCTCACTTCCCGACCTGATCGGCGGACGTCAGATCCGTTATTATGGGGTGCTCTATGCGGTTGCCCTAATGGGGGCTTTTTTGCTATGGCAATGGCAGATTATGCGAAGTGGCCGTACTCGAGAGCAGGCGGAGCGCTTTCTTATGATCGCTGTTGGCGCTGTATTAGTGGGAGCGCGAGTGGGTCATTGTCTCTTCTACAATCCGACGTATTATCTAGCACACCCTCTTGAGATTATAAAGTTTTGGGAGGGAGGTCTCGCGAGTCATGGAGCGACGATCACCTTAATCCTCACCTTGATCTACTATGCCCGTACTGAAGGGATGACGATTCGAGAGACTTTTGATCGCTTCGCGATTGGTGTGTCGTGGGCGGCGAGTATCATTCGTCTAGGCAACTTGATGAACTCAGAGATCGTCGGGCGTAAGACCGACTCTATTTTTGGGTTCAAGTTTCCCCTCTATGAGCGAAGTCTCTGGAACAGCTGCAGTGGTTGTAAAGAGGGAGCGATTGAGAGCTGTGTAGAGACTGTGCGTGGTTGTGTAGATCTCGTTCAAGTCCCTTACCGTCATCCAAGTCAAGTTTATGAATTTGTAATGGGAATGGTGATCTTCGGGACCCTGATCATCGTCGACCGAGTGATGGGTAAAGAGAGACGACCCTTAGGCCTCTTAGGAGGTCTCTTCTTGACTCTTTACTTCACAGGTCGGTTCATCGTTGAATACTTTAAGGAGTTTCAAGCGCTCGCCGCTGACCAGTCCGCCTTCACGATGGGTCAGTATCTCTCCATTCCATTTATAATCATTGGTCTCTCGATGGTGATCCCTGCGCTCCTCAAAGGCGAGCAGACACCACCCGTTGAAGCGAGCTGATCGATCTCTGATGAGCTTTCAGTGATCACTCCCCCTCTTTGGGCTTAAGATCAGTGATCTCAGCAGCAGCTCTTGATGGTGAGCCTCAGCGCGACTGTGAGGACTGTCGAGACGTTCGAGGCGTTCCTGTCTCTCCCAGTAGATCACCCAATGACCCTCACGCGCTTGGGGATAAGATTCATCGAGGCTGATCAACACCTCTTCACCGCTCTCCTTAGAGACGCTGATCCATGGTGGATTGATGTGATCGATGACTCCAACCCAACATCGAGCGGGAAAGGGCTGAGAGAGATAGAGGATGAGATAGATGATCATTAAACGCATGAAGATTCCTCGCTAGGTTCGAGTAGGAGCCATTCTGTCTCGATGGAACCTGCGATCACATACTTGAGATCGAGATTCATCGACATCCCGAGATCGAGTAGCAGAGGAATCGCTTCTCGTTCTTCAGGATGTAGCTCTTCTTGTGGTCTTAATGAGATGAGAATCCACTGAGCGTCTTGGTCTTCTAAGACGAGTTTAGAGAGCCAGCGAGGATGTAATGCGCGGTCATCAAGCGTGGAAGAGAGCGAGAGAGTGATCGCTGAATCAACGCCGAGGTTAATCATCCGCTCAAGATCTAGTGTATGAAGATCTGCAGTGATGTGCAGATCTGCGGCGCTATGAAGAGGGAGAGAGGGAGGGAAATGACAAGCGATGAGCAGGGGGCTGACTCCACTCCATGTCTCTCTACATTGTTTGGTGATAAGGTGTAAATATGTGTGATGAGTCTGTGAATCATCACTCCCGTCATGAGGATCGCTCTCGTCATGTGGGTCGCTCTCGTTATGAGGGTCGCTCTCGTCATGAGGATCGCTCTGCAACTTGATGATTCGTTTACTTAGCTCCATCGCGGCGATCAATCGAGAGGCTTTGGCAGGACCTATCCCTTTGATGAGACAGAGCTGATCGAGCGTGGCATCCCCGAGTCGTCTCACTGATCCTAGGGAGTGAAGGAGCCGCTGAGCTAGCATTAAGGCGTCTTCTTCTGAGCCTCTACCGGTTCCTAAGAGGATAGAGATCAGTGCAGCATGCTCGAGATGATGAGCGCCCTCATTGATGAGGCGCTCCCGTGGTCGATCTTGGGTGGAGAGCTCCTTGAGTGAGCTCCAGCGAGGGCTAGGTAACACTGAGTATGGACGTTTATATGGCATATATACCTCCTAGTGATGTGAGAGAGACCGATCGGATCTATCGGTGGGGAGCTCTCACATTGCAAAGAGTTTGCCAATGACTTCACGAGCATACATTCAGATGTTGAGACTCTTTTCGTCTGTCATATAAGTGCTTGTTAAATATGAGTTAATGATGTGTTGCGCCTGCTTATGTGTGGCGTCAGGAATCAATAAGTGATTAGCAATTTCTTTTAGATACACCACTGTTTTGAAGAGCTGTATAATATGTAGACAGCACTTATCATATTCAGTGTTCAATTTGAGTACATCACTGTTCAGAAACCAGACACTTGCATGACGATCAAGGCGATGCCCCTTATGTGTCTTGGGGCGAGCGTCTTGGGGCGAGCGTCTTGGGGCGAGCGTCTTGGGGCGAGCTGACTACTCGAGAGGATTTGCCGAGAATATACCACCACCGCCGAGTACTTCCATTGTTCCTGGTCTTATGCCGCCGACTCTCTCAAAGAGGGAGAAGGCGAGGTTGCAGTTGAGGTCACCCATGGCTCTAGCGGTGAAAGCTGAGTTACTGCCTACACCTTGTGTGTCATATTCATACCAATAATAGTGAGCGCGATTGATCGCGAAGCCTAGATCTTGCCATGGAGAATTATCCCAAGCATTAGGATAAGGTGAGCCGGGAGCGTCAGCCGGGATACATTTATCCGCAGGTTGACCACAACAGGCGTTACGACCAGGCGCAGGGCCGAAAGCGACCCCAACTCCAGGGAATTGAGGTTGAATAATACTACCATCACGCCCTGTCATATCCTGGGAGCGAATAAAGTAGTTGTTACTACCATCGAAGAGCCGTTTCAGGTTAACGATCGCCTCAGAGGTCTTTGCTCGACGAGTGTATTTAGTCAGATTTGGACCAGCGACAGCGGCAAGAATACCAAGTATTCCTACAGTGATCATCAACTCGATGAGAGTGAAACCGACGGTGCTTCGGTCTAGTTTATTAGATCTCTTGTGATGTTTTTGGATCATTGTTTCTGTTCCAGACTTCATTTGTAGTTAGCGATTCATCTACTAATGATTGAGAACTAAGAGAATATTGTCAACCTCTCTTCTGAGAAACTGAGGCTCTATTAGGGATCAAGACTGAGTTGATTAAAACCCAAGACTCAGTTGACTAAAAACCCAAGACTGACTTGATTAAAACCACAGAGTGAGCCCTAGACGCCCGACGAGGGTTGATTGACTAAAAATAGTCACTGTATAACCTTCGAGACCTGTGGAGCCCTCTGAAGCTCCCTGTTGACCCCAGCTGAAGGACGCGCCAAGCTCACTATGAAGTGAGACATATTGGTTGGGGAACCAATAGATTCGTAAGGGGACTTCGAGAGCATATTGAGGGATCGGGGTAGATATCGTGGATCGATCGGCACATAACGCAGGATCTGTGTCGCATAGCTCGTTATAAGTGATGTGTAACCGCCCTCCGAGAGTGAACGCTGCTTGATCACCAGCTTGGATCATCTGTAAATGAGCGCCAAGAGAGAGATAAAGCTGGGTTTCGGCTGAACGAGAAGAGGGTTGTCGCCAATCGCCACTGAGAATAAACTCCATAAAACTATTAGAGTTTAAGCCAATGTTAATACCTAAGCCAGAGACGCCTTCTGATATAGATAATATACTTAAACCAGTCTTTTTCGACAGGTCTAGTGCCCGTTGAGGTTTAGTTTTTTTTTGAGGTTTTATGAGCGGCTCTTGAGCCCATACAGACGTTGTTATTAATATGAGTATGAGTCTGACAGTGAGCTTGAATAGAAGTGGCTTAGCGTGAGTCATCATGTGTTTACTGTCTGTATGCGAGAGAGTATGATCGTAAAATTTTTGAGCCGAACTGCCCTTGACAGCGATCTCAGTTACACTCATACCACACATCGTTTATAGATGAAGAGATGACACACAATAAGATGAGCACATTTCATACATATCAAGAAATAGACATTGCTAGCTTAGACTCTGAGGGCTCTGTTGTAGGGATCGGCAACTTTGATGGCGTACATCAAGGGCACCTCGCGCTTATCAACGCTGTCGTGAAGAAGTCTTTAGAGACAGGACTCAACGCTAGTATTCTTACTTTTGATCCTCATCCGCTACGATTCTTTAAAGGGGCAAGAGGCCCATTACAATTGTATTCATCTCAAGATAGAGAGTCACTCCTCGCTCAATTGGGTATTCAAGTTGTTCTCACCCAGCAATTTGATCTGTCATTCGGCTCCCTCTCTCCCCAAGCCTTTGTTGAGGAGGTACTCGTCAAATCACTTCGAGCTGCCCATGTCGTGGTTGGATATGATTTTGCTTTTGGTGCTCAGCGAGCGGGTACTCATCAAGATCTGTTAAGGCTATCTCAAGACCATGGCTTTCATGTGGAAGTCATCGAAGCTCAGCGGTCGATCGGTGAGGGTGAAGATCGACCATTCTCTAGTACTTGGATTCGAGAGTTGGTCTCTAGTGGTGAGGTGGAGCGAGCCGCAGAAGCGCTTGGAAGGCCCTATCATGTACGAGGTGATGTTATTCGAGGACTACAACGAGGGCGCTCATTAGGGTTTCCAACGGCGAACCTTCACCTCTCGTCGGAGCTGTGTCCTGCGCCTGGGGTTTATGGGGGCTGGCTTGATTGGGGCTCGGGACCTCAGAAGTCGGTGATCAGTATCGGCAATAATCCAACCTTTAATGACGCTCATATTCCCGACAATCACCAGCGGTGGTCCGTTGAGGTACATGTCTTACAGCCTGACTTCCCAAGAGAGGTTGAGCTCTATGGTCGCGGGGTAACTTTGTGGTTCTCGGGTCGTTTGCGAGAGATGATTCGTTTTTCAAATATTGAGCAGTTGATCGAGCAGATCACCCAAGATTGCCAACACGCGCGGATGAGTCTAAAGACAGCTCCTTCCTTTTTCGTCTCTGAGCGATGAACCAAACATTACATCTCGGCTTATTAGGGAGAGATATCCAACACAGCCTCTCTCCCTCCCTACAAAGTATCAATGGTGAGCTCGCTAGGATAAACATAAAGTACTCTTTGCTTGATCTATCTCTCCGTGAGACCGAGAGCTTATTAGCTTCAAACGGTGAGGTTGGCTCTATTCTAGCGCTCGACGTGGCGCGCTCTGAGCTCCATCCAATATATCACGGGCTTAACGTGACGACTCCTTATAAAGAGAGGGCTTATCGAGCAGCCTTAGAGCTTACTCCTCAAGCTCAGACTTTAAAGGCAGTCAACACGATACGGTGGAGAGACGGTCATCTCATAGGTCATAATACTGACAGCGATGGTGTGTTGATGTCCTTCGGGGAGCTCGGACTCGATCAGGGATGTGAGCGGGCGGTTGTTTTTGGAACGGGCGGAGCCAGTCGAGCGGTAGCGTATGCTCTAGCAAAGATTCGTTGTCAGTCGATTATATGGATCAGCCGAGATCGAGAGCGCGGTGAGCATTGCTTAGAGTGGTGCGCGAGTGTATCTCCTCGACTCCAGGTGGCGTGGATATGTGCGGATGATCCAGATATAATGAGTGTTCTTAGAGGCTCGACTGTGGTGCGCTTGAATCGGGAGGAGATCAGAGCATTAGAGTGGGGATCTGTGGAGGTGGTCATCTCCGGGGCTCCCCCTTTAAGTAAAGACCAGTGGGCCACCTTAGAGGAGAGGCTGAGCCCAAGTCTAGGTAGGCGGTTTGGCCTACAAGAAGGAGGGGGGCTTATAGATTTAAATTATGGCGAAGATAGAACTTTTGGTCTACGCAGCCACGCTCAAAAGACCCTCTGTCATTATGAGGATGGGTTGAGAATGCTAGTGGGGCAAGGCATCTCATCATTTCAATGGTGGACAGGAGTAAAGATCGATTTCAAGTCCGCTTGGTCTTCTCTGTGTGAGGTAATAAAGTAGAGAGTTGGCTCCATCTTGAGGAGAGCAGAAGAGCTGATCTAGACACTCTTATCCCTCCCTTTATAGACAGATCGCTTGACAGTGCGGCTCATTCTCCTTTTAGATACACTATGCTCAGTGTTTTACTTGGGCCTAGTTGCACCTAATTATGATGTATTTTAGATGAAAGAGGTCCCATGAACGATCGGATTGGCGAGCTTCTCGTTCGCGAGAATATGATCTCGCTCTCTCAACTTCAGCAGGCGCAGGTTTCTCAGAGACAGACACGAGAGAGCCTCACTTACACCTTGGCGAAGATGGGGATGGTAGGCGAAGGAAACCTCACCGAATTCTTAAGTCGTCATTATGGGATTCCTCCCGTAGATCTCGATGACTTTGAGATTGGAGAGGATGTTCTTGAGTTAATTCCTGAACATCTCGCACGTCAGCATACGATTATCCCTATTGATCGTGCTGGTTCCTCTTTGATCGTAGCGATGAGTAATCCCTCTGATCTCAACGCGATTGATGATGTGAAATTCCATAGCGGCTTGCAGGTTGAGGTAGTGATCGCTAGCGAGCTTGCGATCCGGGAAGCTTTAGATCGCTATTACAAAAAAGATATCGACTATAAAAAGATCGTCGAAGAGTTTAATCAAGACGAAGTAGAGGTGGCAAAGCCTGAAGAAGAAGAAGATATTATCTCCCTCGAGCGATCCTCAGAAGACGCGCCAGTCGTTCGCTTGGTGAATACGATTCTGATAGACGCGATTCGTCGTAATTGCTCCGATATTCACATAGAGCCCTATGAGAAAGAATTTCGCGTTCGTTATCGCATCGACGGTGTCCTCTATAAGATTATGGAGCCCCCTCTCTCTTTGAAGAGCGCGATCATCAGTCGTATCAAGATTATGGCCTCGCTTAATATAGCTGAGAGGCGACTCCCGCAGGATGGACGTATTAAAATTAAGCTCGGCGAGGGTAGAGAGATGGACTTCCGTGTCAGCATCTTACCTACCTTGTTTGGTGAGAAGGTCGTCATGCGCTTACTCGATAAGAGTAATCTACAGCTTGATATGACTAAGCTAGGATTTGAGAGCTCACAATTAGGAGTATTTAAGAACGCGATTCATAATCCTTATGGCATGGTTTTAGTCACGGGCCCTACAGGGTCTGGTAAGACGACGACATTGTACTCCGCTCTCTCTGAGCTGAACAAGACGACAGAGAATATCTCGACCGCCGAAGACCCTGTAGAGTTTAACTTAGCGGGGATTAATCAATGCCAAATGGCCGATGCTATCGGGCTTAACTTCGCCGCTGCGTTGCGTTCATTTCTGCGTCAGGACCCTGACATTATCATGGTCGGTGAGATCCGTGACTTCGAGACCGCTGAGATTGCCGTTAAAGCAGCCCTCACTGGTCACTTAGTCCTCTCCACACTGCACACCAATGACGCTCCTTCTACTGTGAGTCGTATGCTTAATATGGGCCTTGAACCTTTCTTGGTCACCGCCTCAGTGAACGCGATATTAGCCCAACGTCTAGCGAGAAAGATCTGCTCTGAGTGTAAGGCTGAAGTCGAGACCGACCCAGAGGCTCTCATCGATCTAGGAGTCGACCCTACCGTTGCTCAGACCGCTAAAGTATATCATGGGACAGGATGTAGAAACTGTAATGAGACTGGCTTCAAAGGCCGTATCGCTCTCTATGA
Source organism: uncultured bacterium (assembly GCA_943788935.1). Taxonomy (GTDB): domain Bacteria; phylum Myxococcota_A; class Bradymonadia; order UBA7976; family VGTA01; genus CAKZRU01. The sequence continues at coordinate 163,714 of CALSSE010000015.1, forward strand.
GATTATGCCGATGACCGATGAGATCAAAGACCTAGTGCTACAGGGCGCCTCAAGCGTAGAGCTCAAGCGAGCCGCGGTCGCTCTAGGGATGAAGACTCTTCGCCAATCTGCTCTGACTAAGCTCCTCGAAGGAACGACGACGATCAGTGAGGTTATTCGCTGCTCGGCTGCAGATTAATGATGGACTTAAGAGGCTTACTCCAGTTAGTCGTTGATGAAGGCGCCTCTGACCTTCATATCACTAATGACTCATCTCCTGTGTTGAGGATCGATGGGCAGATGAAGCCTGTTGAGGGCATGTCTCGGCTGTCTCCACATGACACAGCCCGCTTATGCCTCTCTATCCTTACTCCAGAACAGAGAACTATCTTTGAAGAGACTCGTGAAATAGACTTAAGTATAGGTGTCAAAGGGCTCTGTCGGTTCCGAGTTAATCTCTTTGTTCAAAAAGAGGTGATCGCTGGTGTTTTTAGGGTGGTTCCTTCTCATGTAAGACCTCTAGAAGAGCTAGGTCTACCCTCTAGCGTCAGCGATCTCGCTCGTCGATCAGCAGGTCTCGTATTAGTGACTGGCCCTACAGGCTCGGGGAAGTCGACAACTCTAGCGGCGATTGTTGATCAAATAAACCGCGAACGTGCTTGTCATATCGTGACGCTCGAAGACCCCATCGAGTACATACATCATCATAAGCGATCTCTCATCAATCAACGAGAGGTTGGGATCGATACCCACAGTTTTAAAGGAGCCTTGAGAGCTGTCCTCCGTCAAGACCCTGATGTAGTACTGATCGGAGAGATGAGAGATCTCGAGACTGTTGAAGCAGCCTTAAGAATCAGCGAGACAGGACACCTCTGTTTAGCGACACTGCACACTCAATCTGCGATTCAGTCGATCACTAGAATCATTGATATGTTTCCCGTTCATTTGCGTAGTCAGATCCGAGTTCAGCTGAGCTTCACCTTGCAAGGGGTCCTCAGCCAGCGCTTGCTTCCACGGCTAGCAATGAAGGGACGAGCTCTCTCGGCGGAGGTTATGGTGATGAACCAAGCGATTCGACACCTCGTTCGTGACGATAAGTTACACCAAATTTACGGCCAAGCTCAGCTTGGACAAGGGAAGTCAGGAATGGTCACGATGAATCAGAGCTTGCTTAAACTGTATAAAACGCGACAGATTTCCTTAGAAGACGCGCGAGCTAATTCTCCCGATGTGGATGAGTTCGCCTCTTTGTTAGTCGCTCATCAATCTGGGCCTTCAACCGCGAGGAGGCGATAAAAGTTTAAGACGACTGAAGTCGACTTGAACTTGGTCTATCATTCGTTGATTCATAGAGAGAAGAGGACTTATGGCGACATGGCAGTGGGAAGGGAGGACCCCCAGCGGAGAGCTTAAGCAAGGGGTGATTGAAGCTGAAAATGAACGTGAAGTTCATATTAAGTTAAAGCAAAAACAGATTAGCCCAGATAAGGTACGTAAACAGCTTAAACCCAAAATAAAGATTGAGTTATCTTCCGGGGTATCTAGGCAAGACTTGGTAGTATTTGTTCGTCAGTTCGCTACGATGATTGATGCGGGCTTACCGCTCGTTCAGTGTTTGGAACTGATCGCCTCTCAACAAGCAAATAAGAAGTTTAAAGAGATTCTTAACGATATCAAAGATCATGTCGCAGGGGGAGCAACCTTCGCCCAATCCTTAGAGAGACACCCCAAAGTATTTGATACTCTCTTCGTCAATCTCGTCGCCGCCGGTGAGGTCGGCGGTATTTTAGATACGATCCTTAACCGCTTAGCCTCATATATCGAGAATAACGCTAAACTTGCTCGTCAAGTGAAGAGCGCCATGGCTTATCCTATTGGGATCACAGCAGTGGCGGGGATTGTTATCTTTGTCCTTTTGCGCTTTGTTATCCCAAGTTTTGAGAAGATGTTCGCCAATATGGGAGGAGATCTACCGGGGCTCACTAAGATCGTGATCGGGATGTCTCATTGGTTAGCCGCTAACACGATTCCCGTCTTTATAGGGCTAGGGGTCTTCTCTTACTTCTTTAAGAAGGTGATTAGCACCGATAAAGGACGGTTCGCCTTCGATAGTTTCCTACTGAAACTTCCCCTCTTTGGGGCTTTATTGAAGAAGGTGGCGGTGGCTCGCTTCACACGGACGATGGGGACCATGCTCTCTTCTGGGGTACCTATCGTTGAAGCTCTACAGATTGTCTCTAAGGCTTCAGGAAATAAAGTGATTGAAGATGCTCTGATGGAGGTTCGAGAGAAGGTGTCAGAGGGGAGCCGAATGGCTGATCCGCTAGCGAAAGCTGAAATCTTTCCCAATATGGTCGTGCAGATGATCGCGGTCGGTGAGCAGACTGGAGCGATGGACGTCATGCTCGGTAAGATCGCTGACTTTTATGATGATGAGGTCGAGGCCTCCGTGGGGAGCTTGACAAGTTTGATGGAGCCGATGATGATGGTCATTTTAGGAGGAATTGTAGGCACGATCCTCGTCGCGATGTATTTACCGATCTTCTCGATCGCGGGAACAGTAGGAGGCTGAGAGCATTGCTCAACTCAGCCTCTATATAGTCTCATACATCGAGAAGGTTGATGATGAATCATAGCTCACTCCCCCACCAAGCGAGCCTCGAGTCTTTAGATGACTCACTGATCGCGATGAAGCAACGCTTAACTTGGTTGATGCTCTTTCGAGTATTTCTCAGCGTGGGCATTGGCTTGAGCTTTGTCTTCCTACAAGCGACGAGTCTCAGGTCTCTTTATCCGAGTGACAGCTTACCGACGATCATCTCGGTATTTGTTGGCGTGTATGTCTGTAACCTCTTCTATCTATTCAGTTTGAGCAGATCAAGCCGCTATGCCACTCTACTCGCCTACGCTCAATTATTTACGGATTGTTTAGGGAGCGCTCTACTCATCTTCTTGACCGGAGGGATGGAGAGCCCGCTGATCTTTCTCTTTGCGCTACATGTCCTGATGGGGGCGATCTCTCTTTATCGAGCGGGCGCTTGGTTTGTAGTGATTCTCGCCATGGGTGCTTTCTCGCTACTCTGTGCTCATGAGATCTCACTTATTGATTTTGATCGAGGGACCGCATTTAGGACTTTAAAGTATATATTGATTAATGGTCTCTACCAGCTTGGTCTCTTGAGCTTTATCGCAGCGCTCACCGGCTATCTGAGCGAGCAGAGCAGACTCGCTCATCTTCGACTCAGCTTCGCTAGCGCTGATATGAAGACGCTACGTCGATTAAATGAGCATCTCTTGATGAGCGTACATAACGGGATTATATACCTAAATCATCGTGGACATATCCTCATAGTTAATCAAGCGACCGAGCGTTTTCTCTCGCTCTCTGCCAAAGAGTTACTGCAGATGAAGATTCAAGATATCTTTCCTCAACTCCCCTCACTCATTCTCCATGAGAGCCTTGAATCCCAGTTAAGTGAGCACTTCATCCTCTCCGACACAGGGGTATATTCATGGGAGTATTTATCGCTTCGATCCGCATCTAGTAGAGAGCCTCTCGCCGGTGATACTCTCTCTAACGATCGAGTGATCCTAGATTGTATGTTATCGGAGGTGATAGGCTCGCATCAACATTCTATTAATTCAGGCTGGTTGATCATATTACAAGATGTGACCATGAGACGAAGGTTAGAAGCGAAGATGAGTAAAAGAGAGCGTCTCGCCTCACTCGGAGAGGTCGCAGCGCAAATCGCTCATGAAGTCCGAAACCCTCTAGCCGCCATGGTCTCTAGTTTAGAGCTCTTACGTCACCGATCGGAGTCTAACATCAGTGATGATCGCTCACTCGATCACCGTCTGATTAATATTGTCGAGAGAGAGACTCAGAGGATTAACACTCTGATCGAGTCATTTCTCAACTTCTCTCGACCTCCTAAGCCTCACCCTACTCTCTTCTCGCTGAATCGACTAATCACTGACCTGAGCCTGATTAAGTCTCAACGAGTGATCAATCGTCTACAAGGGGAGGTAGAGGTGTTTGCTGATGCGGATCAAGTCCGTCAAATTTTATGGAATCTATTTAATAATGCGTGGGAAGCGGAGAGTGAAGAGGTAGAGGTGAGCGCTCGTCTTATTCAGCAGACTTTAGGTAGAGAAGAGTGGGAAATAATGATCGAGGATCAAGGAATAGGATTCTCTGATTCCTTAGGGGACCTCGAAGAGCTCTTTCGGCCTTTCTACACTGAGAAAGAGAGTGGTACTGGGATTGGACTCTCTCTCTGCAGAGCGCTGACTGAGCTTCAAGGAGGTAGTCTAGAGGCTCAACGTCGAAAAGGAGGGGGAGCAATATTCGTGTTGACCCTCCCGATGAAAGAGAGTGAGCTGGAAGTGATCACAACTATGGAGTCAACACTGACGGATAATATATCTAACGGGAGAGATCGATGAGTGTATTTAGAGGGAGAGCGGGCTCGATACTTGTGCATTCCGTAACGCTTCTGCAGCGTGATAAGAGGAGCGAACTAAAGGACCGGCGAAGACATGCTCAAAGCCAATGAGTAAAGCGCGACTACGGTAAACATCATAAGCCTCTTCTGTGAGATAGGCAACGACGGGAGCGTGTCGCCGGCTTGGTCGTAAATATTGACCTAAGGTGATGATGTTCACCCCATGAGCTCTAAGATCTTCAAAGAGTGAGAAGACCTCGCTCTTCTGTTCACCGAGCCCCACCATTAATCCACTCTTTACAGTGAGATTAGGGAAATGGTCACCGACGTGCTTTAAGACAGCGAGTGACCTCTCATATCGGGCTTTATGTCTCACTTGAGGATAAAGTCTGGGGACGGTTTCTATATTATGATTAAATACTTTGAGGCCTCGGGCGTTAGCGACGAGCTCTACGGCGCCCATATCCCCTAGGAAGTCAGGGGTGAGCACCTCGATGTCAGCTTGTGGGAGTGCTCGATGAACCGCCTCGACAGTGTCTCGCATATGAGCTGCGCCACCATCGGGTAAGTCATCTCGATTGACACTTGTGATCACCACATGCTTCAACCCAAGCTCAGCAGCAGCTTCTGCTACATTTTGAGGCTCTTGAGGGTCTAGCGGGCCAGGGCGAGCAGTACCCACCGCACAGAAGCTACACGCTCGAGTGCAATCTTTTCCCATGATCATAAAGGTCGCTGTTTTTTGAGAGAAGCATTCGGATAGATTCGGACATCGAGCCTCCTCACATACAGTGTGGAGTGTATTCTGTCGCATCAAGCGTCGCACCGCTCTAACTTGATCACCTTTGCCTACCTGTCGTTTAAGGAAACTCGGTAGTCGTAAGGCGTTACGATCTCGACCAAAGCGATCTCCGCTCGGATGGGCTGGGAGTATGGAGAGACCATCCTCTTGCTGAGGGGAGTGAGTTATGGTGTCGGCGTTGGCCCTGTCTGATGTAGCTCCACCAGATGTACTTTTATCAGATGTAATACAGTTGCTCATTGGAGACCTCCCTCACTCTAGTCAATGGTCGCTCATGAATGATTGCTCAAGCCGTCGCTTTGAGTTTCTTAGCCATCGATACCTACTTAGATCAGAAGGAGCAATAGAATATCGGATAGGTATCATGTAAAGTAAGGATATATTTGAGGATCACTTTACCCCATTAGTGAAATGAGATACATCCATTGATGTTTAGTGCATATACAGTGAGGATAGTTATCATTTTACAAAGTACATTTAGTGAATGTAACTAACGGTACTTATAGACTAACGGTACTTATAGACTAACGGTACTTATAGACCAACATCACAGATCAACATGATAGACAAAGAATATAAATACCCGACTAAAGGGTGAGGAGTGTGGAGTGGCTACTGGATCTAAGTCTTCGATAGTGTGGGCTATCTTTGGAAATTTCTCAGTCATGTGCGCTAAGTTTGTCGCCTTTGGTCTAACCGGTGCAGGCTCTTTGCTCGCAGAGGGAGTACATAGCCTAGCAGACGTCCTCAATCAATGTCTGCTCTACTTGGGAATTACCCGGGCAGAGCGTTCACCAGATTCTAGGCATGCTAGAGGCTATGGTCGAGAGCAGTTTGTGTGGTCATTGATCTCAGCGGTGGGCATTTTCTTTTTAGGGTGTGGCGTGACCCTATACCATGGTGTCCATATGCTATTCAGCCCTCACGCTGAAGAGATCTCAACGTTTCACTTTTGGGTGGGGATTGCGGTATTGATCTTCTCTTTTGTGATTGAGGGAATCGTTCTCTTTGTTGCCTATAAAGAGACAAAGAAGAGGGCAGAAGGCTCAATCCTCGATTACCTTAAAGGTGATCCAGACCCTGGCCTCGTCGCTGTTTTACTAGAGGATAGCGCTGCCTGCTTAGGGGTGATATTCGCCCTCTTAGGCATGGGGATGAGCCACTGGACGGGCTCCTCTCTATGGGACGCGATCGGAACGATTTTGATCGCTCTGCTCTTGGGTTGCATCGCTGTGTGGTTGGTGCGCTTAAACTCTCGCTTCTTGGTCGGTCGGGGTCTTGACGATGAGAAGTTATCCAAGATCAATCAGCTGATGATGAGACGAGAGTATATCGAGGGGCTAGATCACCTTCACAGCGAGTCAATAGGCCCAGGGCAGTACGAAATGCAACTCGAATTAGATTTCGATGAAGATGAGCTCGTTAAGCGCTTGGATATCGACCTCCATGAGGCCTATGCTTCGTTGCAGTCAGAAGAAGAGTTTGTCGAGTTCTGTCAAAGCTATGGCGCTGAATCGATGAGGTTGATGAAGCGCACGATCGATGGACTCGAAGATGAGATTCGTCAGCAGGTTAAAGGTGTTGAGTATATAGATATCGAACCAAATTAAGGCGCGACCCCCACTTGGCATTTCATCTCTAGTGATTACTGTTTCGAGAGCTTTGTGCGGTTGATTGCCTTTGCATCTTCCCACGAGCTTGGTTGAATTACGAAGAGATTAAATTTAGTCACAAGTGAGCCCTACTATGAATACACCGACTCTTGAGTCTCCTAAGCGTTACATTGTGCCCACAATCTCTATGCGCCGAGCGGTGATCTTTCCGATCCCTAACTTCCCGATTCCACTCACCATTACTCAAGCTAGAACCCTTGAAATTATCGCCCATGCGAAATCAAAGGACAGCTTAGTCTTTATCTCAGCGCAGCTTGATCCTGATGAAGATCTACCGACTCATCAAGACCTCTATAAAGTGGGCATATTGGCAGAGATTATAGACGTAAAGAGAGATGATGAGAGTGACCTCGTCGTGATTGAAGGGATTTCTCGCGCTCGTGTCTTAAAGCCAATCGATGACTCTCCCCTCTTACTCACTGAGGTAGAGTTGATGCCTGACATCGAGGATGATGGAGTTGAGCTTATCGCCTTGATGCAGAGCTTGAAAGAGCTGGCGACTCAAGTGATTCAGCTCACACCTCGGCTCCCTGATGAGGTGATCGAAGTCTTCGAGCATATCACTGACCCTGCCCAAGTGATCGACTTGATCGCGACTCAGACCAGCGCTTCGGTAGCGCAGAAGCAAGAGCTACTAGAACAGAATTCGGTGACCGAGAGGGCGCGGGCGGCGATGAAGCTCTTAAACTATGAACGATCGCTCTTAGAGATTGTAAAAGAGATACGCTCAGATGTGAAAGATAGCCTTGATCAACATCAAAAAGAAGTATTCCTCCGAGAGCAGATGAAAGCCATTCAGAAGCAGTTAGGTGATGATGAAGAGGAGGCTGGTGAGCTAAGAGAGAGAATTGAAGCGGCGCAGATGCCTACACCGGTCCTAGAGACGGCTCTTAAAGAGCTAAAACGGCTCAATCGTATGAATCCGCAGAGCTCAGAGTTTACAGTGAGTAGAAATTACATAGATTGGCTCCTTGATATACCTTGGGGACGGTCTACCGAAGATAGTATTGATCTTCATTCCGCCTCTAAAGTACTCAGCACCCATCACCATGGATTAGAGAAGGTGAAGCGACGTATTATTGAGTTTCTCGCTGTGTGTAAACTTAAAGGGGTGGTAAAGGGACCTATTCTTTGCCTCGTCGGTCCTCCTGGGGTGGGTAAGACTTCGCTGGGTAAGTCGGTCGCTAAAGCGATCGGAAGAGAGTTTACTCAGATCAGCCTCGGCGGTGTCAGAGATGAAGCGGAGATTCGAGGTCATCGCCGGACATATATTGGTTCTCTCCCCGGACGCTTTGTGAAAGCGCTCAAGAAGGCAGAGAGCATGAACCCTGTTATCTGTCTTGATGAGATCGATAAACTCGGCCAAGACTTCCGAGGAGATCCAGGCTCAGCGCTATTAGAAGTCTTAGATCCTGAACAGAATCATAAATTTAGTGACCATTATCTCGACGTCCCTCTCGACCTCTCAAAGGTCCTCTTCTTTACCACCGCGAATCGTTTGGATACGATCCCTCCAGCGCTCAGAGATCGCCTCGAGATCATAGAGATTCCAGGCTATATTCAAGAGGAGAAATTGGCGATCGCTAGAGAGCATCTCCTCCCTGCTGCTCTCGAGGAACATGGGCTTGATGAAGAGACGATCATCTGGGACGATTCAACATTGCGTATGGTGATTGAAGAATATACTAGAGAGGCTGGGGTAAGGACTCTTAAACGTCAACTCGCAGGTGTTTTGAGAGCGATCGCTCATGATATCGCTATCGATGAGGTCAGCTCTCCCATTAAAGTAGACGCTGGTCGGATTAGAAGCGCCCTCGGTCCACAGAAAGTCTTTCCTGAGTCAGCAGAAAAGATTGATACCCCGGGGGTCTCGATCGGTTTAGCGTGGACGCCAGTCGGTGGAGAGATCCTCTTTATTGAAGCGACGCTCATGAAGGGGAGCGGTAAGCTCACCCTCACGGGTCAGCTCGGAGAGGTAATGAAAGAGAGCGCTCACACCGCCTTATCTCTAATCCATGCTAAGGCTGAAGAGCTAGGTATAGATGAATCGCTCTTCTCCGATCGCAATGTTCATTTACATCTTCCTAGCGGAGCGATCCCCAAAGATGGTCCTAGCGCAGGGGTGGCGCTCACTGTAGCGCTGATCTCCCTCATGATTGGTCAGCCGGTGAGGGATGGCGTCGCTATGACCGGTGAAATCACTCTTCGTGGTCGAGTCTTGCCGGTAGGTGGGATTAAAGAGAAGGTCATCGCTGCTGCTCGAGCGGGGATGAGTGATGTGATCCTCCCCAAGCGCAATGAGGGAGACCTTGAGGAGATCCCTGATCACCTAAAAGAGCAAATTCGTTTCCACCTCGTAGAGAATATCGATGAGGTTCTTGAGCTAGCTCTCCCTCCTAAAGATCAGCAAGTGACAGCTAACGCACCTGTGGATCCTTTAGAGAGAGACTCATAGGGACGAGAGCTCTACAGAGGGAATAGTTAGAGCCGAGGTGAGGTGGCAGCTAAGCGGAGCTTTTTGAAGCGCTTTCCTGACAAGTGGGAGAGGTGTGACTCTAGGACTTTCACCAAGTGAGGGCTTTCTTGGTTAAAACCAGAATTTAGGCAGTCAGTCACCGCTGCTCGGAGAGCATTAGAGAAGTCAGGGGTCTCTTCTTCACGGATTAATAGAGACTTGAGATGCTCTATTTTTTCTGCTCTCTCGGGACTCAGCGTGGGTAAGACAGGTTTTATACTTAGTAGCTCTTCTAAGCGTTGCCAAGCCTTGACCTCGTCATTACGCCAAGTATCAAATTCAGGGACTTTCTCGCGAGACAATCCATGAATAAATCCTGGCCTAAAGTCTGAGCTAAATCGAGTGAGTCGCCTAAACATTTTGGCGATACGATCCTGATCAAAAGGGCTGTCACCGATATGATCTTGTATAGACCTTAAGCGTGAAGTGACTAAGGTGACGACCGCATGTTGAATATCTTGCTCAAAAATATTCCAACTCTGACAGCAGTCTACTTCCGATTCTAGCTCGATGAGATGCTCTTTAAGCTGATCAGAAGAAAATTGTCGTGGTCTACCGAGTCTCTTGACAATCTCAATAGCGAGCTCGATCCCATCATCGTCTGAAGTTGCCTCTGTCGAGGGGTCTTTATCAGCGCTATTCCATCCTTTGGGCGAAAGCATTTGTTGTCTAAGCTCATCGAGGGAAAATTGAGTCAATGATACAGTCTGAGCTTCAGCGATCCCCGGATCCTCTTCTTCTTCGAGATGTGCAGAGCCCTCCTTAAGTGGAGTGGTCGGGAGATCATCGCTCTGCTCTGAGCTGCTGACCACTTCACTGCTGACCACTTCACTGCTGACCACTTCACTGCTGATCATGACGTCTTGATGTGACCGCTTATGATTAGAGAGTGAATCATTGAAGGGAGCGCTTAGTTCTAGCTTATCTTCCCTTTGACCGAGTATGCGAGCGTTATCACTCGCAGATTCATGATGAGGATCAACGCTCGATACATGTGAAGAGGGATAAATAACTTCAGATGAGTGTAGAGGACGTATCGCTGAATATAGAGTGACCAGATCTCCCGTGGGTGAGCGAAGGTCTAGTTGGGCGCCTCCTTCGCAGAGACCAAGCAGAGACTGACCCCAAGAGATCAAGATCTCGTCTCTCTCGATCGAGAGCCGCTGAACTTGAGATTCTAGAGAGGGTCTATATCGCTGAGCGAGGAGGGATCGGAGCTCCCTTAATTCAACTTGAATGTAGGAGATGTGCTCAGAGAGAGCCTGACAACGCTCTATTTCGCTTTGAAGCCATCTTGACTCCTCCTCATCAATGACTACATGAGGAGTGGTACGATTCGCTATGGAGTCATTCGCTATGGAGTCATTCGCTATAGAGTCATTCGCTATAGAGTCATTCGCTTTAGAGTTTAGGTCTATGTCTTCTTGTGGGCTCTCTTGACCCACTATGGCCTCTCTTGGTCTGTTCATCGCTAATCTCTAATCTAATATCTATTGATCGTCATCAGTGCACTACAGCACAATATCATGTTAGAGAGTCTCGCCTCATTATGCACGTTCAACTTGCATGACTTCTTAGATTGCTCATTTAATGAACTGCTTTAGATCTCAACTTAGACCATAATATTAAAGAGATAGATATCCAGACCACGATCGATCCAACCGTAAACCATCCGGCGGCCTGGGTGCTCACTTGCTGAGCTGATAGGGCGATAAGTAAAACCGAAGCGAGGAGCTTTGCTTGTCGATAAACCATAATATCGATAATCGCTTTGCCCTGAGTCTGTTCATTATAGCTCAGCGGGAGATAGACCAACTCCTTGGCACTCTTAAATATGGAGTAAGTCAAAAACTTACTCGCTGATTTCCCGAGAGCGATCATCAAGAACACCGGCATAAATATGGGGATAAAACATAGTGAGATCAAAAGGAGAGGGATCATCGTTAAGGTTGCGCCTATCCCTAAGAGGGTGATTGTCACTCCGGTGAGAAGCTGCATAACGATCGAGCCAACATCAATGGAGAGATAGACCCACCCTTGAATCGCTGACCGGTCATTAACATCGGGATATAAGCTCTGTAAGAGCCCTTTGTATTGATAATCAATAAGGGTCACCGCGACTTGAGAACTAAGTACTAAGAGCAAGATAAGCGGCAGATACTCAGAGCGAAAGATTACTTTGAGCCCTTCGAAAAAGCTCGAACGTTCTTCACGTTCTGTTGATGTTTTGGCGCTTGGTTGAGCTTCCTCACGAAATTGAGGACGCGCGAATACATCCTTTAGAGGGAGCAAACAGAGAGACATGAGGACAGCGCAAGGAATGGTGAGCGCGATCAGGTTATCTGTCCCCCAACTCACGGCATAGAGCGCCGTGATCATGTTTCCTGCCATACTCCCAAAAGACCCCGCCATACCTAGAAAACCATAGATCAAAGTTGCCGACTTTAGACTGAAATGTAGATTAGACAGACTCCAAAACGTCTCGACGAGGAGTACGATGTAGAGGTCACACCAGATCCGTAGCAAGGTGACCGGTCCGAAAGGGAAGCTCTGACCCCATACCTCGTAGCTACGCTCAGTGAGGGGGAGCCAGCCGCTTAATAATATCCCAAATAAGAGGGCAGTAACCCAGAATGAGAGGTGAAAGAGTCGATACAGAGAGACATAATTGAGGAGTCGGTTATATATGGAGACGAGGAAGATGACCGCTAGCCCCATTTCAATCCATAAGCCGGGGAGTTGAGCGCGGTCATGATACTTTAGGAAGAGAGACTCCGAGGGACCACGAGCGACAGAGTAACTGAGGAGGATAAGAGCAGCGATGAGGCTCAAGCAGGTGAGCGCCCGACGGTGATCCCTAAAGACGTCTCTTAGGTCAGCAAAGAAGGAGAGAAGACGTTGGTAGGAGAGAGGGGTCGAGGTTTGTGGGTCACTCATGAGGCTCACTCTAAGCAAAAAAACTATATTTTACGATTGTCTATAGGATCAGGAGGAGGAGGGAAACGATAGATATAGTTCATAAAAGGGACAGGGGAAGCGGTTCTCAGAAAGTTGACCACGATCTCTTCTAACAGCGAGTGAGACCGCTCGAGAGTTTCTGTCATTTCTCGACGCCCATGTTGGGATGAATCTAGGTGAGGTTGAGTTGCTAGGGTGAGGTTTTTTTGTGTCACAATCGCAGCGTTTGATCTCTTATGACCGATAACTAAACCTGCGGTGGGGATCTCTAGTTCATTGGCGAGGACAAGCTCTGGGCCGATACTCATCGAATTGACTTGAGCACCTAAAGTTAACCAATAGTGGTTCTCTGCAGGCGTTTTTGTACGTGGCCCTGGAGCATAAGCGAAGATGACTCTCGAGACTTCAGAAGCTGAGAGTGATGCAGGATCGAGGTGACCTCTATTCGAGAGACATCTTAAGACCTGCTGGGAGAGTTCGAGTGAGCAGAGGCCCTCTCTGATCACGAGATGCCCAGGAGCTAAGGGGTCGTGATTAGGCGTTGTATGATGAGAGTGATCACTCTCAAAAGTAGGAGGATGAGCGAACATTGTACAGAGTTCACCATTCGGGAGACGATTATCAGGCATTAAGAGGTCAGCGATGAGGAGAGGTTGATCTAGAGGGACTCTCGGGTCGAGTACCCCCACTGAGCTGGTAACTAGGAGCGCCTGACACTTGACTCTCTTCAGCGCGAAGGCATAAGCCCGGTAGTTAACTTGATGAGGGAGGGTGTCATGAGGAATCCCATGCCGAAAAATGACGAAGGCTCGCTCACTCCGTCTTAATCGTTTCGCCTCATAAAGAACAACTGTTCCCCAAGGCGTGGAGACCTCAATTGGGTCGAGCTCGACACCTTGCGGAGGGCTCTCGCTGAAGGCGCTCCCCAAAATAACGGCAATAGAGTCGCCCTGAGCAGTGTGGATGGAGTTTTTATTTTGACTCTCGTACACAGCTCACCAAGGTAGCGGGCATTTTACGAGATGTCGCTTCAGCGCCAAGCCTCATAAATATGCTCGCCTCCTTAAATATACTCGCCCCCTAAATCTTAAGAGGAGAGTTTACCCTAAGTTATAGCGCTTGTTGAACTTCTCTACGCGACCTTCGGTGTCGAGGAGTCGAGTCTTACCCGAGAAGAAAGGGTGAGTATAGCTTGAGATTTCTACAGGAATCACGTAGTGGGTGACACCATCTACATCGCGTGTCTCTTTGGATTTAAGGACAGAGCGAGTTTTGATCTCATGCTCACCATCAACGAAAATAACAGGGTTGTAGTTCGGTTGGATATCCGCTTTCATGTCGTACTCCTAGCGCGTTTTAATCAACTGAATGGAAGCTATTAGCCTAAAATGAACTTAAGCGCAAGGTGAACACACATAAATCAAAAGGTTTAGTTTAAATGTCACCTCGATTACTGATTATTGATGACGATACGTCACATCTCGCGAGCTTAATTAAGATCTTCAAAAAGATGAAGCTCGATACGGTTGGAGTACCTAGAGGGCGTGAGGCGCTAGCCTTGATTCAAAAGCAGGAATTCACTCTTATTCTTAGCGATTTGATGCTTCCTGATATCGATGGTATAGAGCTTTTAGCACAGATGAAAGAGCTGCGCCCTCACGTAGAGGTCGTGATTATGACTGCATATGGCACTATAGAGCGAGCGGTAGAGGCGATGAGAGGAGGGGCGTATGACTTTATTACCAAACCTTTTCGTAGAGCAGAGATAGAGCGGGTCATAGAGAGAGCTCTTGAGCGAGTAAGTTTAATTCAAGAGAATCAAGCGCTGAAGAGACAGCTAGCAGAGGCGAGGGTCGCTGCCTCGGGAGATTCGGCGGGGAGAGGAGTGATTGGTTATACGCCTGCCTTTCAAAAAGTATTAGATATTGCGCTGCAAGCAGCGCCCTCTCAGGCGACAATTCTTCTCCAAGGAGAGAGCGGGACTGGGAAAGAGGTCTTCGCTCGCTTGATTCATAGACAATCTTCACGAAGTGATGGTCCATTTATCGCTGTTAACTGTGGCGCTTTACCTGAGGGAATCATAGAGGCAGAGCTGTTCGGAGTAGAGAAGGGGGCTTTTACTGGTGCCTCACGTAAAAAAGAGGGGCGTTTTGGACGCGCTCATCAGGGGACATTATTTCTTGATGAGGTCGCGGAAATGCCTCCTCAGCTCCAAGTTAAGCTCTTAAGAGTACTCCAAAGCGGCGAATATGAAGCGGTCGGTGGGACCACTACCTTGCGGTCTGATTGTCGAGTGATCGCTGCGACAAATGTCAACCTCGCTGATGCAGTCCGTGAGGGAGATTTTAGAGAGGATCTATACTATAGGCTAAAGGTTATCTCTTTGACCTTGCCGCCTCTACGAGAGAGAGCTGACGATATTCCTCCGCTCTGTGAACATTTTTTGCAGCGCTACGTGGTAAAGCATCAAAGGGATATAAGAGGGATCTCTCCTCAGGCGCAGCAAACGCTCAATTCTTATCTATGGCCAGGCAATGTCAGAGAGTTAGAGAATACGATCGAGAGAGCCGTGGTGCTCTGTCAGGGAGAGATGATAGACCTCGTAGATTTCCCCTCTGAGCTGTTCCCGAAAGAGAGCTCATCTCGAGGGTCAGACGGGGCGGGAGATGAAGAGTCTAACGATGAGCAATCTTTATTCTCAGTCCCCTTTGGCATGAGCCTCCAAGAGGTAGAGAGACGCTTAATCTTGCAAACATTAGAGTTTACTGAGGGTGATAAGCATAGAACTGCTCACCTGTTAGGGATCGCTACGAGAACAGTGTATCGTAAACTTGCTCTGATAGAAGATGTCTCTCATGACTTGACTGACCAAATGAAAAAGCCTTGATTGACTCTAGAGTAGAAGAAGACAAGTTTGGAGTCTTCTTCTTGACCCAAGGTAATCAAGAGTCACTTTACTGACAAATTGTCACCTCTAGGTGGCAGGGGTATGACAAATTGTCAAAGATGCCTCTCTTTTATTTGAGAATTTCTTCGGTTGAGAAATGATGTTTCCGCGCTAAGGCTTTAATATGTAATGGTTATCTATCAAGTGTGGCAATTTGGAATAATATTTGCTTTACAAAGTGTTTGATTGATTATCTGATGATCGCTTTGATCTAGGATCATGTTCGTTGTATAGAAGCATGTTCTGACTAAGAATATACACCTTGAATCTGTCGGGGGAGATGCACAAATGGATGCCTATTTTAAGAGATATCTCTGGGTATTACACATCTGTCTGATCGCGGCTGTCGCCCACTCTGCGAGTCAATTAGCGAGCTATTTCGTCATTGAAGCCGCTTCAGAGGCCCTTAAGTCGAAGTCGGGTATACAGAAGCCCATCAAACGCTCACGACTGAAGCACTCCCGTCGCACTTCGCAATGGGCGGACCAGATTCAAGGTCGAAATCTCTTCAATGCCAACCCTCCTAGTCCCGAAGAGTTATCAAGCGCGACATCTCAAGAGACCGAAGAGGATAAGCCTAAAGGGCAGATCCCTCAACCATATGACGAGTGCGAAGACAGTGACCTTAAAGTGAACGTACAAGTCACCATGGTCGCTGAGCCTCCCTCTGCATCATACACTATGATCAATGTTGAAGGAGAGGATCGCATCTATCGAATCGGTGACACCATCACTGAGCATGAGATAGTCGCTATTCAATGGTCAGGCAGCGGGCAGAGAGTGGTGGTTGTCAACGAGGGCAAGTTCGAATGTCTCAGCTTGGGTAAGAAGAACGCTAGTAAAAAACCCAAACGATATTCACGCAATAACAAGCGTGGGAAGAAGAAGTCTTCTAATTCCAAGGCCAATAAGTTCAAAGATGGAATTAAAGAGGTGTCACCTGGTCGATATGAGGTGGATCGAGCGATGCTCGATGAGCAGCTCACTGATCTAGATAACCTCGTCCGTCAAGCCCGAGTGATTCCTCATTACAAGCGTGGGAAACCAGCAGGCTTTAAAGTCGTTGGAATTCGCTCTAACTCGATCTTTCGTCACTTAGGTCTTAAGTCCGGTGACGTACTTAAATCGGTCGGAGGTGAGGAGTTGACCTCGATCAATAAGGCGCTTGGTCTCTTTGAGAAGCTGAAGACGAGCGACAACCTTAACCTTGACCTCGAGCGTAGAGGTAAAGTCAGCTCTTTCGAGTATAATATCAAATGAAACGAGCGATGATCCTACCGATGAAGCAAATGTCTGCAGTTTACTTCGATGCTTTAGACCTCACCTATCTTCATTCTCCTGTACCCCATCTATTACCCTTAGACAGAGAAGACATTATGCTAAATGCTCACCGATCAATAGAGTCTCATTCATCTACAATCAGTGACCTTAACGCTGAACATAGGATCAACTCAATATTGATATCGGACTTCACGTGGAGTGGACGTATGGGGATCGTGAGTCTTATACTCTCAATACTCATAGCAGGACCGAGCGAGAGTTATGCTCAGAGTAGAGTCTTGCCACCGGTCCCGGTGACTCCAAGAGTGATGCCTAGGATCAGTCCGAAAGTTCGGCAGGTGATCAGCAAGAGAGATCAAGCCCTCAAGCGATCAGAGGCGCTTAGAAAACTTCAAGAGCGTCGAGAAGCTGAAGAGAAAAAGCAGAAACAAAAAACGAAACAGCGAGATAACAATGGAGCGATCGCTGCCCCTAAGGGAGGAACTTCCAAGGGAGACGGAGAGAAGAATCAAGTCATCTCTGAGACCGGCAAAGCCCCTGAGGATAACTTGAGCGAAGACTTCATCAAGAAATGTGGTTATGTAAAGCCCAAAAAGAACGCTCGTTTCCATCTCGATATCGTTGATGAAGAGCTAGAGGCGGTCGTTAAACTGATCGCCTGTATCAAGATGAGGAACATTATTCTCTCTAAGCCTTTAAAAGGTAAAAAAATCACGATCTACTCTCCGGTCAAGGTGAGCGCTGACGAGGCATATCGGGCTTTTCTCACCGCCTTGGAGGCCAATGGGTTAACGATCTCTAGGCAAGGTAAATTTTGGAGAATCATCGAGATCAAAGATTTCGCGCGCTCTTCTGATCCTTTCCAAAAGAATGAGAGTACACCACCTCGCGAAGATCGTATGGTCACTCAGATCGTTCAGCTGAAGCATGTTGATGCTCAAGAGATCAATGAGATCATCTCTAAACTCGCGAGCAATAACGCCCAAATTATCGTGTACCAGCCTAATAACTCTATGATCATCACAGAGTTAGCGAGTAACCTACGTAAGCTCCTCGCCCTCATCAAAGATCTCGATGTACCTGGCGGTGAAGAGCAGCTGTGGACGTATCAGATCATCCACGCTGAAGC
Source organism: uncultured bacterium (assembly GCA_943788935.1). Taxonomy (GTDB): domain Bacteria; phylum Myxococcota_A; class Bradymonadia; order UBA7976; family VGTA01; genus CAKZRU01. The sequence goes on from CALSSE010000015.1 coordinate 181,443, forward strand.
GACCGATATCGCTCAGAAAATTCAAGAGGTATTTGAAGTCAGTGACGACAAATCCAAGTCTAGATCTACGAGCAAGACGAATAATCGACGAACAAACAATCGTAAGCGAGGGAAGAACTCAAAAAAGAAGAGCAGGACAGAGAGCAGCAGTATCGGTGACTCAGAGCTTGACGCGAGGGTGAGTAAGGTGATCGCTGATGAGCGTACCAATCGTCTCTTGATCAAGGCTAACGCTCGTAGCTATGCTCGCGTGAAATCCTTGATCGCTAAACTCGATATCCCCGTTGAGGGCGATGGACAAGTTCATATTCATCAGCTCAATCATGCTAAGGCCGCTGATCTCTCCAATGTCTTGAGCAGCTTAAGTCAAGAGCAGCGCAGTCGAGGTGGGAACAATACTAATAAGAGGCGCTCTAAAGTGAAACGCTCTAAGTCAGCGTCCAAATCCTCTGGCTCTAATTCAGCAGCGCTCTTTGAAGGAGAGGTCTCAGTCACCGCAGATGAAGACACTAACGCTTTAGTGATCACCGCTAGCTTTAAAGACTATTTAGCGTTAAAGAAGGTGATCGATATCCTTGATAAACCTCGTCGTCAGGTCTTTATTGAAGCAGTGGTTATGGAGGTCTCTATTCGAAATCAGAGAGATTTTGGGATCTCTCTTCATGGCGCGGGTGAGGGGGCTGTGGCAGGAGAAACCGTCCCTCTAATCTTTAGTAACCAGCCCGGATCAACCAAGTCCTTTGATCTGAGCAGTGCGGCTGCTCTCACAGGGCTGGCGGTGGCTACTCAAGGCCCGGCGAGCGGTGTTGAGGTTGCGGGGATTGATCTCCCTTCTTTTGGGGCGATCATGCAGGCGCTCTCCAAGAGTGATGATGTCAACATCATGTCCACCCCACATATTTTGACCACTGATAATGAAGAGGCAGAGATCGTAGTAGGCTCCAATGTTCCGTTCATCGCGGGGATCGCTGGTGGTATGGGTGGTATGGGTGGTATGGGTGGTATGGGTGGCCTTGGAGGTCGGGGGGGCATGGGTGGTTTAGGAGGCTTCTTCCCCACTGTAAATGTTCAGCGACAAGATGTCGCGCTGACTTTAAAGATCACGCCTCGAATCAATGCTGCTAATTTTGTCACCTTAGAGATTGATCAGGTGATCGAAGAGATCGAGAGTATTGATCCACAGGTTGGCCCGACGACCTCTAAGCGTAGCATCAAGAGTACAGTGGTGGTTCAAGACCAAAATACAGTGGTCGTCGGTGGACTTCAGAAGACGAGACAGATCAACAATGTCAGCGCTGTGCCTTGGCTAGGAGAGATTCCGGTTATCGGCTATTTCTTCAGGACTACCAAACGTGATCGAGAGCGACGTAACCTCCTCTTGTTACTCACTCCTCATGTGATTGAGGGCCCTGATGACTTTCGAGCCATTTTTCAGAGAAAGCTCGAAGAACATAGAGAATTTGTGGCTCGCTTTCAGCAAGAAGGGAATGACCTCAGGCTTGGGTTAGATTTCGGTAAAAAACATGGTCTCGTGGAGGCGATCAATCAATCTCTGAGAGCGGCTCGTGAAGAAAATGATTTGCTCGAGCAGCTTAAAAAGCAGGAAGAGCGACCACCGCTCCCACAGGATCTCGATGGTGTTGAGGTGCCAACACTCAACCCTCTCGTCCCTAATGGGGATCGAGCTGATGAAGAGGCTTCGGAGTCGAGTCAGGCTAAACCGAGACCCGATTTAGAGCCTAAGGTAATCGTGCAGGTGAGCTCGGATTCTAAGCCTAAAGATGAGCTGACGCCTAGCGTAGAGCCGTCAGTCCAAGACCCCTTTGCAGAAGATTGATTAAGAGGGGATGATGCTATGAGATTTGAACGTCAAGTCGCGAAACATTTATATTCCCAAGGGCTGATCACCCAAGAGCTTTACGAGCGCTCCTGTCCCGAGGAGTATAACCTCCTCTCGGGATTAGTCGGGAAGTCTGATACTTGGAGACAGCTTGATGGTGAGCTGGCGGATGATAGGCTAGTCGATGAGAGCTTAGATCTCATATCTCTTGACGATCTCACCGAGACCGACAGCTTAGTCGATGAGAGTATGGAGCCCTCTCTCGAGGAAGAGGACTCATCAGAGAAGCCTCATCTAGAGTCTCCCAAAGAGCTTATATTAAAGTCACGAGAGGTGACTCATGAGCAATGGTTGGAGGCGACGGCAGCCGCTCTTGGTATGAAATTCATGTTCGAGGTAGATCTCGATCGAGTCAACTTAGATTATTCGCAAGAGCTGAGAGTCGTCTACGCTAAAGACTTTAAGATCCTCCCGCTGTGGAGTGAGGGAGGACGTTTACTCGTCGCCATCGCTGACCCCTTCACTCAAGGTGCCCTAGGAGCGTTCTATAGACTATTTTCGGAGCCGATAGAGCCAGTTCTAGTCCCTGAACAGCCGCTCATCGATGCTATCAATAAGGTGTTTGACCGCAGAGCGGCCGCCTCACAGGTGATCGATGAGATCGACGCAGAGCAGGTCGTTGATGTGGATGCCGGGCTCAATGATATCGATATCGATATCATCGATACTGATGATGAAGCTCCGATTATACGTCTCGTGAACGCCATCCTCTCTGATGCGATTAAAGACCGAGCTTCTGATATTCATATTGAGCCGTTTGAGCGAGAGATCTCGATCCGCTTTCGTGTAGATGGGGTCCTCAAGGATGCCTTCTCCACCCCTCCTCCTAAGCGTTTTCATGCGCCAGTGGCCTCTCGTATCAAGGTAATGGCGGGCTTAGATATTGCGGAGAAACGTATCCCGCAAGATGGTCGTATCAAGCTCAAGGTCGCAGGGAAAGAGATCGATATTCGGCTCTCCACTCTCCCGACCGCCCACGGTGAGCGATTGGTGATGCGTATCCTAGATAAGACCTCGGTCTTAAAAGACCTTGAGGATATTGGTATGGGGTCACAGGTCCTCACGAATATCAATGAGCTGATCACTAGATCTTATGGGATCATCTTAGTCACTGGACCAACCGGGTCGGGGAAGACGACCTCGCTTTATGCGAGCCTCACTAAGATTAACAGTCCTACCCGTAATATTATCACCGTTGAAGATCCGGTAGAGTACCAAATCGGTGGGATCAGTCAGACCCAGGTAAACAGCAAGGTCGGCCTGACATTCTCGGCAGGGCTGCGTTCGATCCTCCGTCAAGACCCTGATGTGGTCATGATCGGTGAGATCCGTGATCAAGAGACTGCAGAGATCGCGATTCAGGCTTCACTCACTGGTCACTTAGTCTTCAGTACTCTGCACACTAATGACTCGGCAGGAGCGGTGACTCGTCTTGTCGATATGGGCGTGGAGCCCTTCTTAATCTCTTCATCAGTGATCGGGATGATGGCTCAGCGCCTCGTCCGAACCCTTTGCTCTGCCTGTAAAGAGCCGGTGGTCCCCACCGACCTTGAACTCAGTCAGCTCAGCTACACTCGAGAACGCTTCCTCGAAGAGTCCGCTGGTGTCGTCTATAAAGGACGTGGCTGTCCCGAGTGTAGAGGTGATGGCTATCGAGGGCGAACAGGGATCTATGAACTCTTGATGGTCGATGATGAAATCCGAGCGCTGATTATGGCGAATGTAGACAGTAATAGTATCAAGAAGAAGGCGATCATCAAGGGGATGAAGACCCTCCGCGATGACGGGACTCGAAAAGTCTTTGCCGGTGAGACGAGCATCGCTGAGGTCTTACGTGTGACTCAAGATGACATGCTCTCATTTGACTGAGCCACTTAAGCGAGGAGCTCCATATGCCCAATTATGAATATACAGGCGTTAATAAGCGTGGCAAAAAAGTCAAAGGCTCAATGGAGGCCGACAGCCCTAAGCAGCTTCGCCAAATTCTGAAGCAGCGAGGGATCTATATCACTCAAATTGGAGCAGGGCGTAAATCAGGGCAGAGTATTCTCAGCGCCGAGATTGATTTCAATGAGCTCTTTGAGAAGATCACCCCTCAAGACATTTCGCTATTTACTAGACAGTTAGCGACCCTCGTTAAAGCGAGGATCCCACTCGCTGATGCGTTGGCTGCTTGTTGTGAGCAAGCAGATAAACCTAAGCTGAAAAAGATCCTTGTCAAGGTACGCTCTGATGTCAACGAGGGGGTGAGCTTCGCTCAAGCTCTCGATCAATATAGAGACGTTTTTGGGCCGCTTTATTCGAGTATGGTTCGCTCTGGAGAGGCCTCGGGTACCCTCGATGCGATACTCCTTCGTCTCGCTGAATTTTCAGAGGCTTCAGTGAAGCTCCGCCAGAATATCAGCAGCGCCATGATGTATCCGCTGATCATGATCAGCGTCGGGGCTCTTATCCTTGTAGGCCTGTTCGTCTTCGTAATCCCCCAAATTACTCAAATCTTCGCTGATAGTGGTCAGACTCTACCTCTAGTGACGAGGATCATCATCACCATCAGTCACTTACTGCAAGATTATTTAGTCGTCCTCATCCTCTTCGCGATACTGATGTATCACATGTTTAAGCGATATATTAAGAAGCCACACGGTCAACGGCGCTGGGACAGATTAAAACTTCGCTTTCCCGTTTTCGGTGAGCTATTTCTCTTGGTAGATCTCTCTCGTTTTACTAAGACGCTCGCGACTCTACTTAAGTCAGGGGTGCCCTTACTGACCGCCTTAGAGATCACTAAAAATGTACTCGGGAATCGAATATTGCTCGAGGCGGTTGATAAGGCGCGGGTAGCGGTCAAAGAAGGTCATGCCTTAGCAACACCTCTGCGAGAGAGCGGTCATTTTCCGAGTATGTTGATTCACATGATCTCTGTCGGTGAGCGCTCTGGCGCTCTTGAGGAGATGCTCGGGGTCGTCGCTGAGACCTATGAGAATCAAGTCGAGAATAAGGTCTCTCGGCTTACGACCCTCCTTGAGCCTCTGATGATCGTCTTTATGGGCGGCACCATCGCTGTAGTCGTCTTTGCGGTGCTGATGCCTATCCTGCAGATGAATGAATTTGTTCAATAAGTAACCCCAAAATCTTCTCATAACCCATTGTCAAAGGAGTGATCTAATGAGACACACACTATCAAGCACCCCCCATCGACTCGCTCGAACATCAGCTCGAGCTTCACGTAATACCCAAAAGGGTATGACCCTCCTCGAGATCATGATCGTAGTCGCGATCCTCGGACTTCTCGCGACGGTTGTAGTAACTAACTTAATGGGGACCTTTGATAACGCTAAGATCGGGACCACTCAATCTAAAATCGCCTCTGTTGAGCAAGCGGTTCAGCTCTACTACACTCAAGTCTCCGAGTATCCGGACAGCCTTAAGGACTTAATGAACCCTCCCGGTGGTTTTCGTCCTTATGTTAAGAGCATGCCTAAAGACTCATGGAATAATGAGCTCATCTTCAAGCGTTCATCGGGAGACAAACTCTTCGTGATCTATTCTAAAGGTCCGGATGGTCAAAAGGGGACCAAGGATGACGTGTATCCTCAAGGGACTAAGCGAAACTAAGTCTCTATACTTTATCTCAAATGAAAGACATGCCCCCTCCATGCCCCCCTCTTCGACTTGAATAGGTCCACGAATTGATCAGATCGATTCAACATATATCTTAAGAGAGTGACCTCTAATGCTTAAAACCCCCCTCTCCCGATCATCAAACCTTCAGACCTCAGAGAGGCGTCGTCGAGCGTTAAACGCTGGCTTCACCTTGCTTGAGCTGTTGTTGGTGATCGCCATTATCGGAGGCATGACGGGTCTAGGCGTTTCGACGTTTACTCAGATCTCAAGCACTAAGATCAGGGTGTCCACCAACAAGCTCGCCGCTGCTTTAAGACACAGCTTCGGCTACGCGGTGAGTCATGGACGTTATGTACGGATGGTATTGGACTTAGACGGTGAACGTTATTGGGTGGAATCATCGGATAAACCCATCTTCTTATCGTCTACGAAGCGGGAAGAGAATGTCGATCCTAACGAGCTTACCGATGAAGAGAAGGAAGCTCGAGAAGAGGCTAAAGAGGAGGGGCGACCTGTGAAAGAGCGCCCTCGCTTTAATAAAGACAGTGTGATCTCAGAGGTTAAGCTAGAGGGAGAGGTAAAGCTCCGTAGCGTTTTCACAGCTAACCAAGATGAGGTATTTAGTACCGGCAAGGCATATATCCACTTCTTCCCCAATGGCTTCGCTGAACCAGCGATGGTAACTATTGGTCAGGGAGATGGGCTAGACGAGGGAGGGGCTTACACTCTCATACTCTCTCCTCTCACCGGTAAGGTGAAGCGTGAGGTGGGAACGATTGATCCAGATCGCTATTTTGGCGCGCCGGAGAAGATCGAGGAAGAGAACCCATGAAGCGTCTCACCGCTAGAGGTTTTAGCCTCCTAGAGATCTTGATCGCTATGGCGATCCTCTCTTTCTCATTAGTGGCTCTCTTTGGTCATCAAGGGGTGATTATTCAGTCGGTTGATTATAGTAACCGAGTGAGCCAAGCGATCTTTCTTCTCGAGGGTAAGCTCCTTGATATAAAACATAAAATCCTCTCGGAGAGCATAGATATCTATGACAACTGTGAAGACGGAGACTTCAAAGCTGAGGGTTTTCGTGGCCGAGGGATTCAAGAGTATCGTTGGAAAGTCTGCGCCTTTAAAATTGAGATTCAAGAAGGGGCTTCTGAGCAGCTCACTGAGCGCCTCTCATCTTTATTGATGGGGGTCGGAGATGGAGGAGGTCTAGGAGCGATGGGCGGTCTGGGGGCGATGGGAGCGATGAACGGGAATGACCCGATGGCGGGTTTAGAGAGGGCGCAAGGGCAGATCGCTATGGCGACGGGGATGATCCCCACCTTTCTTCAACAGCTAGAAGATCAGATTCGTAAGGTTCAAATCGAGGTCACTTGGAGAGATCAAACCCAGACTCGAAAGGTCTTATTGGAACGATTTGTGACCTCTCTTGGCGCTGATTCTTCAGGGGGAGAGCCACCGCCTGAAGATACACTCGCTAATGAAAATAAAAACCAAATGGAGCGGGAGATGACCAATCAGGGCATCCCTCCGCCAGTGGTGAAGTAGATGAGTCATAATCACCAAGAACTTCATCATCAGAGTCTCCGCAGAGGGCGAGAGAGAGGTTTCACCCTAGTAGAGGTGATGATCTCAGTGGGACTCCTCGCTGTGGTCTCTGTGTCACTCTTTGTGACGATGTCACGTAGCTTTAGGGTCAAGGAGAACATGACCGTTCTCAGCGAGCGATATCATGAAGGTCGGCAGGTTATGCGCCGTATCACGCGAGAGCTGAGAATGGCCTTTTTGAGGGCTCAACCCCCAGAAGAGATGCAAGAAGAGGGACCGGCGATGATCACTCGATTTTTGGGCGAAGAGGATGAGATCTATTTCCCGAACACCGCCCATGTTCGACTGAGGGCAGAGGGTCGAGAGTCTGATCAAGCAGAGGTGGCCTATTTCTTGAAGCGCCCTTCCTATGATACACCCTATCGAGGCCAGACCCTCTTTCGTCGTGAGAGTAGACGAGTCGATAACCGACCCGATCGCGGGGGGAGCATCTGGCCAGTCGTCGATGGGGTAAAGGACTTCAAAATAGAGTATTGGGATGACAGCAAAGAGATCGGTGGTGATGCATGGCAGCGTAGCTGGGACAGCGATGATAATCAGCTACTACCGGCTAGAGTACGTATCACTCTAGAGTTAGAGAGGCTTGAAACAAGTCAGACGGTTCGCTTTGTTGGACAGGCCGCTCCCAAGATCCGTCGCCCTGTACAGAGCATCAACGAGTATAAGCGATGAGGTGGTCTATGAGCTCGAAGCGAAGCCCAAGTCAGCATCAAAGAAGACCCATTAATAGTCTCCATCATCGCGCTGAGGCTCAGGGAGGGATCGCGCTTTTGATCGCTTTGACCGCCATCACTGTGCTCTCCTTGGTGGTTGTAGACTTCTCTCGGCAGTCTACACTTCATCTCAATGAAGGGGTGTTTATTCGAGATGAGGTGAGGGCTAATATACTCGCTGATACCGCTCTTGATATGACTCGCGCCTGTCTCGATCGAAAGGCATGGGGACCTTTAGGAGCTTTTCAGTCTAAAGTAGACTTGGAACGCCTCTGTAACCTCTTATTAGGAATATTCATTCGTGGAAATATCGATCTCCCCATTGGAGGGCTCTCCGTTCCTCTAGAGGGGGTAGAAGGACTGAAACTAAATCAAGGAGGGGTCGACGAAGTCTCGGTCAAGCCCGAAGCCTCTTTTATTGGTTTAGTTGGGCTCGCTTGTCCTCCACCTAACCTCGCGCTCGTCGAAGAGCAGCAGAAGAGAATAGAGGCGACTCAGACGCGACAGCCCGCTGCATCATATAATCCCTTAAGCTGTCCTCAAAGAGTCTCTACTGTACGTAAGTTAAGGTCGTTGTTCTGTGACCCGGAGATCGCTCATGTCTTTGAGACAGAGCAGCCCGATGGTCAACGATATACTCGCGCAGAGGTGATCGGGAATCTCATCGATTGGGTTGACCCCGACGATAACCGTGTGAGCATCGATCCTTATACATGGGCTATTCAAGAGGGGGCAGGTGAAGGGGAGGACTCATACTATCGCAATGGGGATGAGCGGTATCGAAGCAAAGACAGCACTTTTGATAGCGTAGAGGAGCTTCGCTTAGTTCGCGGGATCAATGATGAGCTTTACTTCTTCCTCAAAGACCGAGTGAGCGTTCACGCTACTGATAAAGTGAATATGAACACCGCCTCAGCTGAGGTGTTCGCTGCGCTTCTACAAGCGCATACCCAACGTTTTCAGATCACTGAGTCATATGCCTGTGGCGAGGAATCTCCGACCGCTGATATGGGGCGAGATCTATTTATGAGATATGCGAGGATGATCATCGATGCGCGGACAATGATTCAGTTCAATAAGATGATGTCAGGTAATTTTTTGGGTCAGGTATTTCGAAGCCCTAACGCCTTCATCAGTACCGCTCGAGACCCTTTAAAGATGATCACCTCTTCAGGGATGGGTCAGATGATTGACCCCTTACAGATCTTAATCTCCCGGTATCAAATGACCGATATGCAGTATCAATTTATTCAAGCCGATGTACAGTGGCAGCAGCTCACTCAGAGCCTCGGCACAACTGATCAACTCTTCCGCTTAACCGTGAATGGTAAGCTCGGAGAGATGACCCGTCAGATCACCGCGGTGCTTAAGCAAGATGGCGCGGTCGTTCGTACACTCTATTACAGAGAGGAATAGCGCATGGCAACTAAGATCATAGGTCTCGACCTCGGTCAGAGAGAGGTTCGCGCTTGGCTGATGGAGGTCGGCTTTAGCAAACGGGAATCCACGATGAGCTTTCATCGTTTAGTGTCTCCTCTCGATGATGAGTCACCACTAGAAGCAAGCTTAAGAACTGCGGCTGAGCTGCTCGATGCAGAGAACCTCTCTCATGAAGCCTATGCGATGCCCTTACCTCGTCCTCTGACCTCAGTGTTGACTCACCGCCTCCCTATTGGACAAGCGAAGTTAATCGAGGAGGTCTTACCTGCCGAGTTAGAAGACCTGTTGCCTTTTGAGCAAGATGAGATCTTCTATGATTATCAGATCACCAAGCAAGACGAGGAGGCGGGAGAGCTAGAGCTCTTAATCGCTTATGCGGTTCGGGGTGAATTTATAGAGTTTATGACCCAATGTGAGCAAGCGGGGATCGACCCAAAGGTTCTCTCATTAGGAGGCCTGTATACTGACTCTCTTATGCCGAAGCCTAAATATGATGATCTCTCTCTTCGAGTCCTCTTAGACATTGGTGAGCATGGTTCAGAGTGGAGTTTCTATGTGGGAGAGCAGCTGAGACACATGCAGCGTTGTGATACAGGAGGCTATGCTATCACCGAGCATTTAGCTGAGGTGTTTAGGGTAGATGATGAGATGGCGGAGGTCGGTAAGCTGAGCGAAGCACGATGGCTAAGTCCTGAGGGTCTTCAGCTTATCCCCAATGACTCTAACCTTAAGCTCGCCCAAGCGATGAATGAGGCGATTGAGAGCGCTCTCATGACGCTTAAAGTTGAATTGATGCGCTCTTTTGCTTACAGCGAGTCTCTTTATGGCCTCCCTCTTGAGTTGGTTTATATCACTGGAGGTGGCTCGCGCTTACCCGGGATTGAGCAGTATTTGCAACGCGCGCTACTGACTACAATCGTCCCTCTTCCTGTTCCCGAGGAGATGAGTGGAGTGCTTCGTGGGCCCCGGATAGATGGCGCGCAAGACTATTTAGCGTTCGCGATGGCAGATGGTCTCGCGCGGAGACTCTACAGTCAGTCAATTAACTTCAGAAAAGGGGAGTTTAGTTACTCAAGGAATTCTGGCGTGTTACGAAGTGTCGCCATCTCGATCTCAATCGCGATCTTCTGTATCTTAGCTCTCCAAGGGGCTCGTCTCTATATTGAACAAGTCAACGCTTTAAAGCAGATCGCTCAGCTTGAAGCAGATGTTGAACAGCTCGGTCAGGCATTGATCGGTAAAGAGGGGCTTGAGCTCGATACCCTTAAGTTTAAGGTTAACTCTGCGAAAGAGGGACGAGTCTTAGTCCCGGAGACGAGCGCGCTTGATACTTTGGGCGAGGTCTCGAAATTTATCACCAAAGACACTGAGGTTGAGCTCGATCGTTTAACGATTACTCTAGCGCCTAGCGGTAGAGGCTCTCTAGAGATGAGAGGGAAAACTGAGACTGTAGGAGATGTAAGCGCGGTCATCGCTGCGGTCGAGAAGACCTCTTGCTTCTCTGAGAGAGTCAAGAAAGACAAAGTGAGTAAATCAGTCGACAACCGCACCTCATTTAGAGTGACCGCCTCTTCCAAGTGCAAATGAAAGAAGTTACTTAAGTTTATGTCTAGTCAATCACTGACCTCTCAGCTTGTCGATAGCGTCTATAGTAAGCTCTCCATGAGGGAGCGTATCTACTTGCTGGTCTTTATCGTTACCCTGTTAGGGGTAGTGTTCTATTTCCTCTTTGATAGCTGGTCTCAATCCAAAGAGCAGAGGCTAGCGCAGGTTGAGAACTTACGGGCAGGTATCGCAGAGGTCCGCTCGGGCGAAGCTCACTTTAGAGAGCTTCGCGCCAAGAGTGAGGCTTATGAAAAGCTTCTTAAACAAAATAAAATCGACCTCGGTAAAGTGATGGAGCGGATCGCTCAAGCTGAAGGCTTAGTCATCGATGATTTTAAAGAGAAACGTCGTCCTCTTAATGATGATCTCGACAGTAAATCAAAGAAAACGGAGATCGTGGTCGCTTACACTCAAGAGGTTACGATCCGCTCAGCTAGCTTAGAGCAACTATCGAACTTCCTCGAAAAACTAGAGCAGGAGACCTCGCCGGTTAGGGTCACCTCCCTTGATCTCAGAACCTCTTCTCAAGATCGGCAAGAGCTTCGCTTTATTAAGCTCGGGGTCACTACTTATAAGTTGGAGGTAGATAAGTGAAATATCTCATTAACAGTCTAAAGCTGTTTGTTTACTTGATCTTGTTTCTTATCTTCACCTTAATCGGCCTACGATTCACCTTGGATCTCAACGCTCTCAAACCTGAGATTGAACAACAAGTGAGCACTCTGAGCGGTGGTCAATTTAAGTTGAGTGAGGTTAAGTTAGGTGGCGCTTTAGGTCTGCGAATTCCTTCGGCTGAGCTGACATTTCCACTGACCCCTGAGCAAGAGACTGAGTGGGATCGTTTTCGGGCGTATCTCAAAGATCGGAGACAGGCGAAAGAGGCAGGTCGGCCAGAGCCTGAACCGCTGAAGGCCCCTGCACCAGCCATGAAGCTCTGCACGCAGAGCATGTACATTGACCTCTCTCTTAGCACAGTGTTTAGCTTGGTCCTCGGTGGAGACATAAGCGCTGAGGTTGAGACCCTGCTCTTTGAATGTGGTCTCCCTAATGGAGCGCTCACTGAGATCGAGCCGCGGAGGCTCAGCTTAAGTTTAAAGACATTATGGGATGGGTTGGGAACCCCTAGACGAGCACAAGAGCTCAGTCTTAAGTTTAAACTTAATGAGCTTGATCTTGGAGAGAATGAGCTGATCCGCGCGAGCTCTCCGATTGAGGTCGCAGGCATACTCGTCGCTGAGGGAGAAGGGGTGGTTAATATTGGTCGCCTCGGCCGATTACAGCTCAAGAAGTCTGCCGGTCAGCTCAACTTATCGATCAAAGCTCTAAAGACGAAAGCGGCGACTATTAGCGCTTTAGAGTTACCGCCTGTCTCTTTTGGAGAGGTGATCGCTAAGTTAGAGTTTGAGCGAGGTGATCTTCAAGTTACAGAGCTAACAACTCGAAGTAGCGATATTCAAGGAGATGTCACGGGGCACATTAGGATCTTTGGTGGATGGATACGTAGTAAGCTCAACGTACACATCGCGCTTGATCTATCTTCCGAGTTTATTAGGAAAAATCCAGATGTGAAGACGATCGCGACTCTACAGCGACGTTATTTTACTCTTAAGGGAGATGGCGGTTATGATGTTGGTGTATTAATAAAAGGCACGGTTGGTAGACCAAGAGTTACGGCCTCTCGTAACAGTCCCTATAGCAAAGAGGGTCGTAAGCTGAGCCGTCAGAAGAAACGAGATCGAGCTCGAGAGAAGCGTTCCAATAATCGGCCAGGTGCTCGAAAATCATCAAAGAAGCGAACCCCTCAAGCCAAGAGACGTAGGGATCGGAATAAGAGACGAAAAAATAAGTCAAAACGACAAAAAAGACGCTCTAAGCGGAGAGCGAGTAAGTCCAAACCAATCACGACTAAGAAGACGTTGAATCTCGATGAGATAGAAACGTCAGAGACAGAGGACTCATTAGAGGACGATGAAGAGCTATCTGCGGGAGAGGGTGAGGATGGAGAGGACGAGAGCGATGGAGAGGACGAGAATGACGGAGAGGGAGAACGAGAGAGCGAGAGGGAAGAAGAGACAGGTGAAGAGACAGGTGAAGAGAGAGAGGGAGATCAAGAGGCGGAAGAGTGACCAATGAAGCGAAAACCTGATATTCTGAGTGAGGCTTCTGTCTCTTTAACTCAGAATCGCTTTACGATATGGGAGAGGGTCCAATTCAGATATGAGCGCTTCCTCACTCTTCGGGGACCCGCTATCTTCCTGAATTTACTCTTTATCTTCTTTTGCGCTTATCTCTTGTTGCTCTCCTTGCACCTGATGTTAGAAGACGAACGTTGGGCTCAGAGCATCGGGGACTCTTCGCTTGGATGGCACGTTTTTCTAGAGATGCTCAGCCCTGCTCGCTTAAATGTTCTCATCTCTCCACCACCAATATTACTGATCCTCTCTGTCCTCACCACTTTTGTAGGCTTCGGGTTCTATTCATTACTGATCGCTTACGCGAGTACCAAGACTCAGGAGACGCTCAATTTCTTTCGCAGCGGACTGGGGCCTGTGATTGAGCAAGGACATACTCTTATCTTAGGATTTGATGATCGGCTCCCTCGCTTGGTACAAGAGCTAAACTACTCTAATCACCGAAAGCAGAAGCATCCCATTGTGGTGATGTCTGATATTCCTAAGAAGGTGATGGCTCAGAGGCTTTCCCAAGAGATTCAAGGCTATGATCGAGTAAAGGTATATATCGCCTCAGGTGAGCCGAGTCGTCTCCAGAGCCTCTATCGTATTAATGCTAAAAAAGCTAAGTCTGGAATCGTACTCGCCCGTTGTAGCCACACCGCAAGCCAGATGGATCGTGATACATCGGATGTTCGAGTGATTCAGACAGTAAAAGCGCTCTATGCCGCTCAAACTCCACAAGCGAGGTTCCCGATCATCGCGGAGATCTTTGATGAGAGGCGACGAGAGATGATCGCCTCTCTTGATCATACCATTATCACCTATGACAGTTACGAGTTGATTGCATCGATACTTGTACAGAGCGCTATCTTTTCGGGTATTGAGCGCGTTTATAACGAGCTGTTCTCTTTTGAAATGAGCGAGTTCTACTTCTATGAAGGCGTCCCTGAGGGGAGTCGCTTTGGTGATCTCATATTTCACTTCTCAGATGGCATTCCCGTCGGTGTACAGAGCGCAGCTAAAGAGCTCATTATGCTCCCTTCTCCAGAGTATCGATTCGATGCGGGAGATGAGCTCCTCTTAGTGGCTCGAGATGACCAATATATCAAATATGAGCCTCAACGACTCTACAGCGCACAGACGCTCTGTAGTGTTGAGCACCCAGAGGTCTTTCCTAGCCAAGAGGTTTTATTAATTGGATGGCATTATCTCGCTCCAGCGATCCTCAAAGAGTGCTGCCAACGGTTACCGACAGGGTCGACCGTCACAGTAGTCATGTCTGAAGGGGTTGATCGATTTCATCAAGCGGTGAGCGAGATTGAAGGTATAGATCGACTAAAGCTGATTTTCGAGCATCGTGACCCATTTTTACTCGATGAGCTGGAGCATATCGATCCTTTTCAATATGACACCGTAATTCTCTTGTCTCGTGGAGACCATCTCGAGAGTGAAGAGCAGATGGACGCCGATACATTATTATTGGTCCTCTTATTACGTCGCTTAAGAGATAAGCAGATAGGTCGTCCTCGCCATACTCGCATTGTTACTCAGCTATTTCGACCTGAAAATGAGCAACTGATCGATAATACGGACCCTGATCATGATGACCCAGTGGACTTTGTATTAACCTCTAAGACCTCTACGATGCTCTTTACTCAGCTCAGCGAAGACGGAGACATGGTGAAGACCTACAATATTCTCTTCAACGATGGCTCTTATGAGATCACTCTCTGTCCTATCTCTGACTATACATCGAGTTATCAATCTCCTCTTCGGTTTATTGATCTCGCCGTGAGTGCCCAAGAGAAGGGAGAAGTGTGTATTGGCTTTAAATCAGATATGGAGGCGCTGCGAGGTGATCCTTATCTTGGGGTCTACCTGAACCCTCCCAAAGATCAGCCATTCCCTTTTTCTAAGGATGACTCACTTGTCATCTTGCGACCAAAACGCTCATAGCTCACCATCTTATAAGTGTACAGCGGTTGAGGGAGATAGCTCTGCAACCATCGATTACAAGTTATTTTGGTTGACTCGTCGGTAACCCTTGCGTCTCCATAAGGTCTAGATGCACCTCTTGTTGAATCAGGGTAACACAGAGCCCTACATAGAGCGCTAAGACGATCTGGATCCCTCTATCTTGTAGGACAACTTGAGTAGGTGAACCTCCTTCTCCACGCTGATAAACTAGGCCTAGATAGCGAAAAATACCAAAGAGAACGAGAGGTAGGGTGAGCAGTAAACCATTGGTCTGTAGGCGCTGACAAACAAAGGGGTCGATCGTGTATAAGGCATAGCTCATCAGAGTGGCCGAAGCGGTGATCAAGATCAGTTGGTCTAGGAAGGGAAGAGAGTAGCTAGCGAGCAAGGCTCGATGTTTAGCAGCCTCGTCGCCTAGAGAGGCTCGCTCATGTCTCCGCTTACACAAACCTAAGAAGAGTGCTATAAATAGAGTGCAGAGCAAGAGCCATGGGCTCAAGCTGACCTTGATCGCTAAGGCACCGACAGTGACTCTCAGTAAGAACCCAAAGGCAATGAAGAATAGATCGATTAAGAAGAGATGTTTGAGACCCAAGGAGTAGGCGATATTCATTAGAACATAGGTGATGAGCGCCAGCATGGTTGCTTGACTTAGTCCTGAGCCAACTAAGACTCCGCTACCAATACAGACGACAGACATCATCAGCGCAACATGACGCTGAACCGCACCGCTGGCGATGGGTCGAAGTTTCTTCTTAGGGTGGGCTTGATCCCGCTTATAATCGACAGTGTCGTTGATCAAATAGATTCCGCTCGCACAAAAGCTGAAGGCAAAAAATGCGATGAGCGAATCGATCACTGAGGAATAAGCGAACATGCGTCCAGAGAATACTAAGGGCGCTATGACAAAGGCGTTCTTAACCCATTGATGGGGTCTTAACGCTTTAAGGTGAGCGAGGAGCATAAAAGCGATCCTTTGATGGCGAATCCATCATCATCAAGACTTCAATACTAGATTGATAGGGAATATAAAAATAAGGTGGAGTACTAGCAGATACCAGTGAGATCGCTAAGAGAGTATA
The DNA here is from genome assembly GCA_943788935.1 of uncultured bacterium. GTDB lineage: Bacteria > Myxococcota_A > Bradymonadia > UBA7976 > VGTA01 > CAKZRU01. The sequence goes on from CALSSE010000015.1 coordinate 197,566, forward strand.
GTGAGTGATCGGTTTTACGCTAATCTCTCAATTCTTTAAAACTCTCTACAAATCGTGCTCGGGGGAGCGCTGCCTTGGCGGTGATGATAAAGGAGTCATCGAGACCGATTAAGGCGCTCCTTCTAGTTTGCAGTGAAGCGGGCTTCAGCGCTAAGTCAGGGTAAGTGTTATAGAAGGTTTGTCCTAGATGACGATAGAAAAATTGATGTCTCCCCGTATTAGCGGTGCCTCGTTGATTCACTCGGAGAGCATGGGTGACACCTGCGGCGATCATAGCAGTCTGTAGCGCTTTGATGTCACCTCTTTGAGCATAAGCAAAAACAAGATCACCCTCGATGGTAATCCCCAAACCTGCGACTGGACCGTCACGATGAGGCGCTGCAAAAACCTCAAGGGCTGAAGGGTCAATCTCTTGAGGCCGATTGACGACTTTTGGATTCTCTTCCTGAATGAGTCGTCGGTTGAGCGCTTTTCCATCATCGATTAGGGCTTCACCTTGGAGTAAATCTTGCCAAGAGCCATCAACACGAAGAGCCGTCTGTCCCCAGCGCCCCAAAACGGATTTCCCACGCTCATCTACAGCCCAAGTCATCTTTCCTAAAATAGGAGGATGATAAGTCTCATTCACCGAGATAACTCCGAGTCGTTGAGTTCCAAACCCAAACGGAACTCGCGCTACTGGCTCTGCAGGTAGAGGCCGTTCCTCTTTAAAGAACTTGGGGTCTCGTCGTCCGCCTAAAGCTAAGTTCACCTGTAAACGTTCACTATCGATGCGGAGTAGCTCAACATCACTCCCCACATGTTCAGCTCTCACAAATGATGTCGCTAGCCAAGGATTGACGTCTTGATGAGAGACCATACGCCACGCTCCCTCACCTTCTCTCCAATTCGCCGGACGCTGGGGGAAAGTATTAGGGAGACTTTGAGCGAGGACTACATAGAAAAAATCATGGTCTGTTCCTTCTTTCCACTCTTGTGACTTCACTTGCATCTTGTAGTGAACTGCTCTCTCTTCTCCACGAGGTCCCTCAATACTCGAGTCAGGATAAATCGCCATCCCATTTTGATCTTCAGAGGTGTTTAAACTCATCGCGAATTTGACTCCTACGAGTCTCATCGCCTGCGCCAAGAGCTTCGTCGTAGTCGATTCTGACCAAGCATAGATGAGGGTCCCTTGTTGATTGATACCTAATGCAGATCGAGTCAAATGAAGATGATCGAGTCGGCCTTTAGGGCTCTGAGGAGGGACAAACTTTCGGTTGCGAATCCTGAGGTCTACGAGGGGGGCATAGCTCTGACGGAGACTAGACCAAGTGATGGGAAGTTGATCAACATCGAGACGTCCCATCGCTAACCTCCCTCGCCCATCCACTGCGAGAGTAGGGAGACCTTCGGTTGGAGTGACCAATATCTGATGGTCCTGCATCACTCCATGAGAATGATCTTGATAAGCTCCCTCTGTTTGGAGAGTGTTGATGATGGGTCCTCCGCTAAAGGCAGCGACCAAGGAGGCTTGATCGCTTCTTTTTATTCTCCCACTGCCTACGCCCTCTAGTTCCCACGCTTTAGCGTCTCCACCAGCAACAAACTTTAGCCCTAACCGACGCATATCCATCGCGTAGAGGTGTATGCTATGATAAGGGTGGCGCTCATCGAGTCTAATGAAGGTCTTTAATAAGAGCGGCTCACCTTCTGCACGCACTTGAATCGGTTTCCACTCGCCTTCGCCTGGAAATCCAGATTGAACGTCGATACGAGGCGGGTACCAATTGGGTCTTCGTCCATCGAGGATCGAGCTGACATTGCCTACTGGACGATGTTGACGCGAGTCACCTTTATCCGAGATTAACTCATATAAGTTCCGCTCAAAGCTCGTCGCGGTCTTCGCTCTGAGAACGCTTAGGTTGAGGTCTTCATCAAGATTGAGTAAGTCATAGATACGGAGCGTCTCTTGTAGAGTGGAGATCACATGTTGCCGATCTTGGGGAGACTTAATTATCTCAATATTAGACTTGATAGGCGATGTCGTTTTTGTGACCACATCAACGCTGGTGACCAGTTGTGCACCGCTATAGATATTGAATACATCAGCGCCACGTCCTAAAGTGTTAGTCGCTTCTTTAGTGGAGCTCTCCTTATTATTTGCCCAAGTCGCTCGACACTCTGGGAGTGGAGTTTGAAATCGAACTACCAACCACATGGGCTCCAAAGATCTATCAAAGAGGTGTCGGTTGATCAGAGAGTTTAAGCCCTGACTGAGGATATTTCTTTGATCATCTTCATCGAATGAACGTTCATCCCAGTGTAGGTAGCTGATCGAACGACAAGCTCCTCGCTGATCGACTTGACCAAAGAGGAGGTGAGCTCCTCGGCGATCGTCTCTCTCATTGGCGCTCCGTAGGTCGAAAATTATATCTTTGCTTAAGGGGTTCTCCGTGAGGTTACGTGGTGGTGTAAACGAAATAGGATAGGCGTTACTCCCCATATTAACCTGCATTGTGTACAGGTCGACCTCATGATTTACTTGATCCTCTTTTTTAGCCGAGAAAAACGTAACATATGGCTTACCAGCGCTGAAGAGGCTCTCTGGCAATGGTGCTATATTTAACCGACCTTCATCGATCATGAGATGATGATGATTGTTGAGATGAAGACGTAAGTTCTCTTTGATGAGCTTTTCATAATCTTGTCCCGCTTGACCTTGATAGGTCTTTAAGCGGGAGATGTGGGGTGTGTACCCTTGCCAAGACGCGAACCATATCCCGATGATAACGGTCAAGAGACCTAGGGTTACATGTTTTCTCCACATTGTATCGATCTCCTATAACAAGCAGAGGCTTTCATTAGCTGATTATTATTTACGTGTCTATTTGTAATCGTGAGTTGATCACTCTGCAAAGGTTTCAAACCATACAGGGTCGATATAATAACGAGACGTTTGATATTGAGCGATACCGATCTGCCTCTTGATGAGTCGAGCGGCGAGCTGTTCCCCATCGATGAGTCGTAGATTTGGTCGCTCTTTATCAAGTGTATTAAATCCTCCGAAGTGAATGATCTCTCCTCGGGTAACAGATAAGGTCTGTAGGCCCCTTGAGAGCTGATCAAGTTGAGGATCACTCAATGGACTCGTTTCACGATGGGCGATGATGAGCGTTGGTCCAAGCTCTGCATGCTGAGCGATAATCGCTAGTCTGCCATCCTCCCTTCGATTAAGAGACTCTAATGAGTGGTAGCCGCTCTTCTCTAGATCAATAAGAAGGAGAGATTCAAATTCATTGAGCGTCATCTGAGTAAGTTTAGAGAGTAAATGTTGACTGAGAGTCTGTTGGTACTTTGACTGCAAAGTTTCAATCTCTTTCTCTAATTGCAGTAGCTCTGGACTCTGCCCTAGCTCACTTAGAGTGACATGTCCTGTCAATGAGAAGACATATGGAGGTCGACCACCTTGAGCTTGCGCTTCGCTGTTGAGCCCTTGTAGATGTTGCTTAAGCCGATGAGTGATCTGAGAGTCACTGAGAGACTTGAATAGTGGATGGCTCGTGAAGCGCTGTGCTAGATCTGGCAACTCAGCCCAGCCTCCGAGGATTTGGAGGTGGGATAAGCACTGCTCATGGATGGATTGAGCTTGGGTCTCGATGCTGTCGTCGATGCTGTTGTCGATGCTGTCGTCGATGCTGTCGTCGATGCTGTCGTCGATGCTGTCGTCGATGCTGTCGTCGATGCTGTCGTCGATGCTGTCGTCGATGCTGTCGTCGATGCTGTCGTCGATGCTGTCGTCGATGCTGTCGTCGATGCTGTCGTCGATGCTGTCGTCGATGCTGTCGTCGATGCTGTCGTCGATGCTGTCGTCGATGCTGTCGTCGATGCTGTCGTCGATACTGTCGTCGATGCTGTCGTCGATGCTGTCGTCGATGCTGTCGTCGATGCTGTCGTCGATGCTGCTACCTTGATCATTCTTGAGGTCATCTTGAGGAAGCTGCAAAGAGAGAACCTCGCTGAGTGACGTTGTCTCCACTCTTAGTTGCTCCCATAGCGCGACAGGTAATGTCTCACCTAGAGCATTTTCCGCGTTGAGTACATCTTGAACACTGACTGGAGAGGTGGGGTAAGGAGAGAGGAAGCCAGAGATACGCTCTGCGTTCTCAAGATGTTCTCGAGTCACGGGAGTGGACGGGTAAGATTTACCATCCTTAGACCGTAAGAGGTGCTGTGAATCAGCCTCCTTAACTCCAGGCTTCTTTTTAGGAGTCCGCTTATTTTTACGTCTCCCTCCAACCTCTTGTTTTTGAGGCGTTGGTAGAGCGTGAGTGGGAGGTGGTGTCTCTTGTCCTGCGAGCCCAAATACTCCGCTACGTAGCTCAATGATCTTTGCTTCAGCCGAGCCTTCTTCTGATTTGACCCACTTTCGAAGCGTAGAGATCATCACTCCATAGTTACCTTCAAAGCCAAATTCCTGTTGAGAGAGCATGAGTAGCCGCCGAGCGCTCAGAGGTCGGTGGTGCCTCTGCAATAAGGTCTGAATATCTGCTCTGTCGATGTGCGCCCCACTCATATTTTTTTACCCCTGAAAGTGATGTCCCCTGCTCAGCTGAGGACACTCTAAAAGATTCTCGTCAGAGAAACAATGAAAGCGCTCGATAAAGCGACTGATACAGCTTCTTTTGGTGACGAGAAACGCTTGATCAATAAGGCTAAGAGGATGTGGATACGAGATCTAGAAATGACCTCATTACGACCTCCCCCGCATAAGCGAGAGGGAGCTTAGCGCTGAGTTGATTATTAATCATGAACTGTGGAGTCGCGTCGATATGGGATTGGAACCCCCACCAAGGGTACTCTGTATGGGTCATTACTTCGACAGCGATTGCGGTGTGTCGAGCTTGATTCAACACCATCTCTTGATGAGGAGTGAGGGTGCGCCAGCGATCAGGGAGACCGAGCAAGCCCTCGCGATGAGAGATCGCTAAAGGGTAAGGTTGGTTAGATTTTAAGCCTAAAGTATCCTCAGATAAACAGATCTCTCGTAGACCCTTAGCGCATTCACCCCCCCAGAGGAAATCAACCTCTGCGCCACAGATCTGACCGAGCAGCTGATGACCATAGCACACTCCAAGTAGAGGTCGACCTCGGTCCATCACCCCTCTCGATTGAGTGAGCCATGCTCTTAACTCGCTTTGCCACTCGATATGATCATTAGGCGAAGCGCCTCCCCCTAAGATAATCACTCCTCGGAGTGTTGAGAGCTCAGCTCTCCAAAGAGCGTTCATTCCCTGTTGAGATGATTGACTATCCAGAGAGAGAGCGGGTCTAATCAGCAAGGTAGGAAGAGTGGAGAGAGATCTAATCTTCTGGCAGACCTCCGTCTCGGGATGTCGCGTTGAGGGGTCAATAATAATCAGTTGGGGGTTAGCGCTCATGTGTACTCTTGATTATGTGTTAATGAGAGGTCATGCTTAAAGTAGGAAAAGTATTTAAGATGTTTAAATTATATAGCAAACTATGAGAGTCTTTTATGTCAAACTCATCAGAAGCCAGTTCAAAACAGAGGAGCGTCCAAGAGAGCGAAGAGACCCCTGATACGAGTGAGCATAGCCAGCATTATTCAGAGATTGGTTTTTGGGATAAAATAAAGAAATTTGCCACTAATATTGGTTCAAAGGGAATTTATTTTGCCCTAATTCTTTACTATGTAATGATCGATGAAGAGACCCCAATGAACCAGAAAGGGATCATCCTAGGTGCCCTTGGATACCTTATTTCTCCTCTCGATTTAGTCCCAGATCTAGTCCCGATTATTGGTTTCAGTGATGATATCGCCGCGATGACTGCAGCTCTAAAGATGATCTGGGCTTCTGTGCGTCAAGTACACCTTCAGCGTGCCGAAGAGCAAACAAAGCAGTGGTTCTCAGACTTTGAGGCACCCACGCTTAGTCTCTAGCGATAAGTCCATGGGGACAGGAACCCATGAGGACAGCGGTCCATGAGGAGAGCAGCCCCCGAAGGCCGTAAACTCATGAGGAGAGCAACCCATAAAGGCTGTAAACCCATGAGGACTATAATATTTAGGACTACACTGTTGAGACATATGACTTTATGTTGAGACATATGACTTTATGTTGAGACGTATAACCCTAAAATAAGAGGTATGACCTTATGAGAGAGCTCCGCCGAGATTATACGCTATTTATTGATGAGAGCGGTCAGTTTGGGGAAGAGGCTCTCCGAGAGGAGCGCCTGCAGGAGAGGCCTTCTAGCCAAATCTGTGGCATCTTGCTCCCAGGTATTTATGAGAAGAAGCGACGGGGAGATGACCTCCCCCCAGCTTTACTCTCTCTTTTTCCTAAAGGAGGAGAGAAGCATGCGGTCGATATGTCACATGCAGATCGAGCCAAGCTCCTTGAGAAGGTTATTAAACTGACTAAACGTTCAGAGTGGCGATTGGTAAGATTAGTGAACAACTCAGGGATCGGTGAGGGGGCAGTGATCCAAACTTATACGAGGATGGTCGCTGAGTTAATCGTCTGTCTATATCAATCTTTGTGTGAAGAGCGCCCTAATGAACAGCCGGTGATTCACCTCACCTATGCTCAAGTCTTACTCGGGAAGCGGGTAGAGGGCCGTGATTACTATTTCTCTCGCAATGAGGTGAGCTCAGCGATCCGTCATAGAGGATCACCGATCATGATCCCGATCTTGGAGTACCAAGAGGCGATTAGCCGCGAGCTTCACATCGATCTCCGATATGGTCTAGGACTCGCTGAAGACGAGACAAATCAGATCTTAGGTAAGGTGATCGAGGAGAGTGCGCGTATTCACCCAGCCCTACAGCTTAGTGATATCGTGAGTAACGGTACCTATAAACGTGGTCGCGCGATGCGTCATTATCCAGGGGTTCGCGCTCAAATTCTCGACTTGATTGAGCCCTATGACTATGAGCTTCACCCGCTTAAGCCTCAGCATCAAGCAGAAGATCTAGCGAGTCACCGCGCGCTCGGACAAGCGATTTCTCTCACCTTATATAACTTGAATCAGAGGACACTCAGCGAAGAGGCGACATCTCGACTAGAAGAGACACTGCAAGAGCTTCTTGAGGATCTCTCTGAAGAGCACAGCGCTGAGCTCCGCAGTGACCTCCAAGCGATCATTGATGGTATTGAAGATATCGTTCAGCGTCAGAGAGATGCCTCGGTCGCTGAGCACTTTATTCAGGTTATTATGGAGCGAGTGATCGATCCTCTAGAGAAACTTATTCTTGATGTACATGGTCAATCAGATCTCAATTGGGCGCGCTATCGAATTCTAAATCTTGCGCTCGCTAACGCCAATCATAGCGGTGAAATAGGTTTAGCGAGAGAGCGCCGAGAAGCTCTCAACGCACTTCGTTCGAGCATCAATGATCGCTGGGAAGAGATCCCGATTGTCATGGAGAGTCAACTAAACATAGCGATAAGCCTCGGAGAAGAACTCGATTTTAGCGCGGGGGTTGAGCTCGCAGAGAAGGTCTGTGGGTTTTATCAAGACCTCTCCTCAATGCTAGGCGCTTTCCGAGGAGAGGAGCTCATTGCTCCTCAGCTCAAAATGAGCGGTCATATCTCTGCGCTCGGGACTACTTTAACCTTAGAGAGATATCTATGTCTGACTAAACTAGTCCGCGGAGAGGTCATCGATGATGTCATCGACCGTGGCCGCTCGATCGGAGCAGAGGCGTTGACGATGTGTCATATTCGTGAAGACCGAATGAGGTTCCATCAACAGCTCGCTCATTTAGAGTCACTCGGTGGAAGCTATGAGCGGGCTTGGACGCAGCTATATGAAGGTCTAGATGGTGATCCCCCATTGTCTTCGAGCTCATCTCTCTCGGAGTTAAGAGGAGCTTGCATAATGGCGCTCGATGATCTCAGCGGCGAGGAGCTACTCTTCCCTTTATTTCATTGCTTAAGGCTTTGCGTCTCTGAACGTCAAAAACGAAAGACAGAGGATCTTATTGAGATCGCAGAGGACCTTATTAAGCTCAGTCAGCGTCGAGTGTCAGAGTTATTGAGCGGACAAACAGACGACTATCCAGCCCATGGGATACTGCGAGCTTGGTCTACTCTGAACGCTAGCTTGGGTGATGATGCAGCGGCGATAGGTGGGTTACGAGTACTTGAGCGATTAGTCGCTAAAGAGTCGGGAGCGATAGGGTTACGGTTGGTCACCCTCTGCGCTCACATTGAGGTCGCTGTTCTCCTCGCTCAAATGGGTAAAAAAGACCGCGCTCTACAGGTATTGCAGAAGGATAAGCGACAGCGGGGAGGACATTTAGTCGCCAAGTCAGCGAGTCTTATTCGTCGTTCAACGACAGAGATCCCGAAACTTGATAGATGGATTGAAGAGCTCCTTCAAGCGACCGATCAGTGGCTGAGCAGTGGGGGGAGCCCTCAAGAAGGTGAGCGGCTGCTACAATGGGCGGCCTGCTTTGTAGGTTAATCACTCTTCGCTTTGTGGAGAGTAGTGAGAGGGGAACTCTTATACTTTGCCGTGTCAGCTCAAGAGAAGAGGTTCTCCATGGAGAGATATTTATCCCCTCGATCACAGACGATGAAGACGATGACGCTACCGCTAGGTGCGGCTTTTGCGACCTGTAGCGCCGCCCAACAAGAGCCGCCGGAAGAGGGACCACAGAAGATCCCTTCTTCACGAGTGAGTCGGCGGGCGGTCTCCATGGCTTCTTCAGATTGAACATCTAGGATGTGATCAACGCGCTGAGGCTCAAAGATGGTAGGGAGATACTCTTGGGACCACCGACGGATCCCGGGGATCTTAGATTCACCGGCGGGTTGGACTCCGATGATTTTGACTGTTGGATCACGTGACTTAAGGTAGCGAGAGGTTCCCATGATCGTCCCCGTAGTCCCCATAGCGCTGACGAAGTGGGTTACAGAGCCGCTTGTCGCCTTATAAATCTCTGGTCCTGTTGAGCGGAAATGCATCTCTGGGTTAGCGTCGTTACCAAATTGGTTCAACATCAAGTGGGTCCCCTCTTGATGAAGACTCCGAGCGAGATCGATGGCTCGCTCCATCCCACCCTCAACCAGCTGCACTTCGGCGCCGTAGGCTCTCATCGTTGCCACCCGCTCTCGCGTAGCAGTATTGGGCATCACGAGCTTGATCGGGAGACCTTTGAGAGAGGCGATCATCGCTAAAGCGATCCCGGTATTCCCGCTGGTAGCCTCGACGATGGTCTTCCCTCTTAAAGCCCCCGACTCTTCTGCAGCGGTGATCATACCGAAAGCCGCTCGATCTTTAACGGAGCCACCGAGGTTGGTTCCTTCTAGTTTCCCATAGATAGTAACATCATCTCTAGGGTTTAAGCTGTGTAACAGGGCGAGTGGTGTGTCACCGATGAGACCTTTAAATCGGCCAAAAGGGGTCACGTTTTGATCTTCAAGACTCATTCATTGATCCTCTTATGTGAGCGGCGGGTTATTCAAAAATCAGCATACGAATCTGACTAGCGAGAGGCAAGAAAAGTGAGTAATAGTGCATTTGACTATGAATTGAATAAGACTTGCTCACCGCTTATCATGAGAGATAAATCACTCAATGCCTCTAGCAGATAATCAACAGAAACAACAATCACTTGAGGGACTCTCCCTACTGATGGTCGGGGTCGTCGCGATCAGCTTTGCGGCCCCGCTGTTTAAATTGAGTCAGCCGGTTCACCCCTTGGTCGCTGCTGCTACTAGGTTGAGCTTGGCGGCGATTCTGTGGTTTGGAGTGACGTTATGGCGAGCGCGGGGTGGAATGATCAAGCGGTCTCATCTTTATGGTAGACAGGGACGAGTAGCGATGTTGTGTGGTTTATGCTACGCGGTTCACTTTGGCGCATGGGTGTGGTCATTAGGGCTCACCTCTGTGATCGCCTCGGCGACCTTAGTGACTACGACTCCAATTATGCTAGGATTTGTCGCTTGGCTCAAAGGGAGAGATCGACCAAGCGGTCGACTCATCAAGAGCGGTCTCATCGCTACAATGGGAGTGATACTTTTCGCCTTCGATAGTCAAGGAGGAGAGGGGAGGCTCTCCGGTGATCTACTCGCTTTGCTTGGCGCTTTAGCGATGGTCCCCTATTTGTTAATGACTCGAGGACTCGGTGACTCCCTGCGCCTCGCTCCCTTCTCTTTAATCGCGACTTCGGTTGGCGCGATCACGCTGTGGGTGATCGCGGCGATAGCCCTCCCTCCCGAGCAACTTACCTTCCCTCAGGGCTCTCCACTCTATGCGCTCATAGCTGCAGCCTTGGTTCCTCAGATGATCGGTCATAGCGCTCTCACGGTGAGCTTAAAGAGATTCACACCGACAGAGGTCGGCATCGCGACGCTGCTAGAACCTCTAGGGGCCTCTCTATTGGCGTGGATATGGTTGAAAGAGCCTCAGTCGCTTTCATCGTTGATCGCGGCGTTGATCACCTTGGGCGCAGTCATGAATGCCCTACCGAAGTATGATCGAGAGTGATCTGAGACAGAGTGATCTGAGACAGAGTGATCTGAGACAGAGTGATCTGAGACAGAGCGCGAAGAAGGCTCAATGAAGTCCGAGTTGACCCTGGATCGCTAATCCCCACTCTGTAGGTTGCAGGGGCATATCGATCCCGCAGCCATTATTCGTTTGGTCGACGAGCATCGGTGAGGAGACGCAGCGCATATGGAAAGTCCACGCTAACCAAGAGACATTGAGTCGCTCTGCTTCCTGGATGAGAGCCATGGCATCAGGCTGAGTCATGAGTCGCTGAGGAGTATCACTCGGTCCAAAAGCACTTATGATCACGGGGAGAGTTTGAGCAGGGTTTACGAGTAAGGAGTCAAATCGAGTTTGAGCAGCGAAGATCTGAGCCTCATATACGATATTACTGCCTCCCCCAGCGGTGATGGGATAATCGATATAGTGACTCAATACGCTCCCCTGGTCACTAAGTCCGGGGACTGAGATGAGGTGTCGATAGCCGGAGAGGGTCTGCTCCTCCTGACGAATGACCTCTACCGCATTATTCATCGCCTCCCAAGCGACTGCGTCTTGCTGACCATCACTGTTTTGACGAACGCCTGGAGAGACACTAAATATCACTTGTGGCGCGTCATAGAAACGTCTCACGAGTTCTCTGAGGACCTCTTGACTCTGATTACTTGGATATCCCTCATCAGTGAAGCTAGGCTCTCGCCATAGGTTCAGGATTACATAGGTCCCTTGTCTTTGACCAATATGATGTACAATGCGCTCTATATCGGAGAGATAGGCTCGATCTTCCAAGAGTGGACGATGCTGGATTCGACCACTCGCTACGGGATAACTCTCTAGGTTAAGACGGATAAAGTTGGCTCCCCAGAGATCGACAACCTCGTCTACTCTGCGGAGAACCTCATCGACATCTGGTTGGATCCATGTACAAGTGTCACATGAACGGGTGTCATGTAAATTCACTCCTCGACCTACCCACTGAATCGCGCCGGTTTGGTAGATATTAGGTCCAGAGGTGTAAAGCCATGGTGTAAGAGAGATAGGACGCCCCATATCGGGTGAGATCATCTCTCCAGCGACGCCCATATCTGTACTCATCTCTCCGGCGATGTCTCCAGCGATGTCTCCTGCTGTGTTTCCAGCGGACTCTCCGGCTGTGTCTCCGGCGGTGTCTCCGGCGGTGTCTCCGGCGGTGTCTCCGGCGGTGTCTCCGGCGGTGTCTCCGGCGGTGTCTCCAGCGGTGTCTCCGGCGGTGTCTCCAGCCATCATCTCCATGTCCATGTCTGATGCGCCAGCGTCATCCATTCCTTGGTCACGAGGGAGAACACGCATCCCTTCATCGAGATCAGCGTCAGCGAGATTCGGATTCATATCGGTGAAGTCAAAGTCAGGGGGCTCACAGGCCAGGCTCGCTCCACTATCTCCTCCTCGACGTCTCAAGGACTCACAATAACCTCGAGGGGGCGCTTGACAAGCGCCCTCTACGCAGGCTTCCCCCTCTACACATTGGAAGTATGCCGTACAGGCGTTGAGACAAGCGCCCTCGACACAGCGTTCGTCAGAGCTACACTGACTGTTAAGGAGACAATTAGACTCACAGCCTGACAAGATGACGCTCCCCAAGCTACACAGCAAAGACAAGGTCATCAAGGGGAGACCAAGCCGTATAGGAGTTTGTTTGAAGAGCTGGAGAATGTTATTGGTCATGAGCTTAGTATACACGATATTATTTTCCTTGTGACATTCGTCTCGCGGTGACCGTCTTACGTTTATTGCCTCAAGTTTATGATCTCAAGTTTATTGTCACATTATTAGTCACATCATTAGTCACATCATTACGATCAATGTCGGGTGTATAGTGTATTGACCATGAGCGCAAGAATCACTCCTATTTATGGGTAGGGTTTTCAAAAATGCTCGTCATAAAAGTATGATTGAACGTATGATCATGTCACGAGTCTGTTAATAAACCTTATTAAACCGAGAGTAAAGACGATGAGCAGCGTAGATCAGCCTTCGGGATTAGGAACTTCGGGATTAGGAACTTCGGGATTAGGAACTTCGGGATCAGGAGCTTCGGGGTCAGGGGCAGCCTCTGCCCTAAATACTTCAACTCGCTCACTTCTTTGTCCTCTGCGACTTAATGGTAAGCGAGGGATTATCTTTGGAGTAGCGAATCATCGTTCGATCGCATGGGCTTGTGCAGAGCGGCTCATGGAGTGTGGAGCAGAGGTGATTCTCGCTGTGTTGGATGAACGCTCTGAGAAGCGGGCTAGATCATTATTAGCTGAGAGAGAAGAGGAGAGTGAGCACGCTGTCTACCAGTGTGATCTTCGGGTTGAAGATGAACTGCTCTCGCTCATCGATACCGTTAAACGTAATCAGGGGAAGATTGACTTTGTCATTCATAGTGTCGCTTTTGCCCATCTAGAAGACCTCAAGCAGCCGATCAGTCAGTGTCGTCAGCGAGGTTTTTTAGACGCAATGGAGGTGAGCGCCTTTAGCTTATTATCGATCGTCAATGCCTGTCGAGAGCTGTGGAGTGAGTCAGCCTCAGTGGTTACTATGAGTTATATTGGAGCTGAGATTGCCATTCCTTCTTATGGGGTAATGGGCCCAATAAAAGCCGCTCTTGAAGCAGAGGTCAGATATCTGGCTGCAGAAGTAGGGGAGCGAGGGGTCAGAGTGAACGCGGTCAGCGCAGGGCCTCTGAAAACGCTCGCCGCTTCAGCGGTTCCGGGGTTCAGGAAACAGCTCAAAGAGAGCGGAGACTTTACTCCACTTAAGCGTAGAGTGAACCACAGAGAGGTCGCCGATACCGTCTGCTTTTTATGTAGTCAAATGAGCAGTGGAATCACTGGAGAGGTCATTCATGTAGACGCTGGTCAGCATGCAGTGCGGATGCAATAATGAAAAAATCGGACATCGCTTCTTTTTTTATCGACAAATACCTATAATTTCGATTGAATCTAGTTACATATGTAAGAGTATGTAGTCTCAGGTTGTTTTGAGGCGATGCGCGCAGCTGCACTCAATGATTTTTATGGATATGTGGGGGAGCTGAGAGACCTTCTCTAGGGTTGAGGAGAGCGCGAGAGCGTAGAGGATGCGCTCAAGATTGTGAATAAGGAGAAATAAATGAGTATGCTAAATCCACACCTCCCCTCCCCTTCGCTTGATGAGCAGGTGAGAGAGGCGACAGCAGCGATTAAGGCACGGGTTGACATCAACCCTGAGCTTGGATTGATTTTGGGGTCAGGTCTCGGCTTTCTCGCCGACCACTTTGAAGATGTAGTGAGTATTCCCTATCAAGAGATCCCACACTTCCCACTCAGCACGATCGTGGGTCATGAGGGGAGCTTAGTGATAGGCACATTGGATGGAGTACGCTGTGTCTGTATGAAAGGTCGAGTCCACTATTATGAGGGGTACCCGATGGCTCGCTTGGCTTTCCCTGTCTACGTGATGCGTGGCTTAGGGATTCATACGCTGTTAGTTACCAACGCCGCCGGTGGAGTGAATCCTGACTTTAATGTGGGAGATGTGATGGTCATCGAGGATCATCTTAACCTCTTGGGCGATAATCCTCTTCGAGGTCCAAATCTCGATCACTTTGGTCCACGCTTTCCCGATATGTCTTATGGATATCAACGAGAGCTGATGAGTCTTTGGGATAAAGAAGCTGAGAGTCTTGGTCTATCCCTTCGTCGCGGCGTATATGCGGCGATGTTAGGGCCTTCCTATGAGACTCCCGCCGAGATTCGCATGTTGCATAGGATGGGCGCGGATGCGGTGGGGATGTCGACGGTCCCCGAGGTGATCATCGCTAATCATTGTGGTATCAGAGTCACCGGTCTCTCGTTAATCACTAATAAAGCGGCGGGAATCCTCGACCAACCTCTGACTCATGAAGAGGTAAAGGAGGCAGCGGAGCAGGCCAAAGCGAGCCTCGCGCCCTTGGTGCGTCAAGTGATTTCCCAGCTTGGGGAAGAGAGCCCCTAAGAAGCTCACGCAAGAAGCTCACGCAGTCGCTTCGAGGTTGACGATGACCTCCGTCAGTCTGAGTTTGAGTCCGAGTGTAAGCGTAAGAGGTCATAAGCCTCTTTGCGACTGAGATGAGAGCGCTTACTCAAGGTCTTTGCCGCTACTGAAGGACTTACGTTCATCTGTTTGATCTCGGCGATAAGGCTCTCAATATCAGTTGAGGCTATGCGCTCGGCTTCGCTCTGTCCGCTCACTAATATGACGACTTCTCCTCGATTAACACCTGGATAAGTGACAAGTTGAGCGAGCGTTCCTCGTCGAAACTCTTCATAGCGCTTGGTCAACTCTCGCGCTACGACAGCGAGCCGATTAGGACCGAGCAGCTCAGCGGCGTCGCTCAAGAACTTCTCTAGTCGATAAGGGCTCTCATAGAAGACTAGTGTCTCTTGAGCGCTGGAGAGATCGGCGAGCTGTTGTCGTCGAGCGCTTCCCTTGGAGGAGAGGAAGCCGACGAATCGAAAGCGGTTGGTCGGTAAACCAGAAGCACAAAGAGCACTGATCGCAGCGCATGGACCTGGGATAGGACTCACCGCGAAGTTAGCCTCAATGACCTGACTGACGACTCGATAACCAGGGTCGCTGACGCTAGGAGTACCGGCATCGCTCACCAATGCTACATCTTTACCACTCTCCAAAAGATCGATGATCTCTCTTGATCTCGCCATCTCATTATGTTCATGGCAGGAGATCAATTTAGGAGGGCTGACATCGAGGAGCTTGAGGAGCTGGCGAGTGGTGCGAGTGTCTTCACAGGCGATCAGAGACACTGAGCGCAATAGACGCAGAGCCCGGAGCGTAATGTCTTCTAAATTACCGATCGGGACAGCGATGAGCCATAGAGTCCCTGGCGCTTGCTCATCATGCTCCTCAATAGTACGGCTCTTAGGATCTAGCGGCGCTGGACCTGAACGTGGCTCAGGCGTCTGGATCATCCCCGAAGTCTCCGTCATCATATCCTCCGTCATCATAATCATCCTCGAAGCCTCCGTCATCATAATCATCCTCGAAGCCTCCATCATCTCCATCGCTGTACGCTTCATCATCTGCGAATTCATCATCGGCGAACTCATGGTCATCGTTGAAGAAGCCCGCCGCTTCATCTCCATCAGCGATATCTTGATCTAGCTCATGAGCGTCTTGTTCATAATGCTCTGCATCAGCACGCATCACGTCTGCCTCATAGCCCTCTTGAGCAGCGGCATTGTAGAGGTCTTCTCGTTCATCGATGTCATGATGGATCTCATCGTCTAAAGCCTCATCATAGGCCTGTCCGCTTCCCCAACGATCATAACCATCACGATACATACGATTAGTGTAATGGTATCCATGCTCACGATGAAAGAGATTATGAGAGCGATAGTGGCGACCACGATAGTAGAAGGGGCCGTCCATAAAGATCTCATCATCATACCCGACATCATGATAACGAGCGCTTCGACCGCCTCCACGCCGAGCTTTACCAAAGATTACCGCAAAGATAATAAGTCCAATAATCAGGCCAAAGAATGCGATTCCTATCCAACTACTAGATCCAGAACGACGACGAGGCTTCCGAGATTTCTTTTGATTAGATCGGGCTTTCCGATCAGCCATTCGCTGCTTGCTATCAATGGTTTTGGTCTTTGCCGCCGCCATCTTGTTGTACTGTTTCTCTTTAGCATCTTTCTTCTTGGCATCAATACGAGTACGTGACGCTTTATTTTTAAGGTCACGCGCTTGAGTCTTTTTCATTCTAGAGACAGCAGCGTTGAGTTCCTTGTAATCATCTTCAAAGTCTTCTTTGAGACGCTTCTTCTGCTTACCCTTTAGTGGTTTATTCGGTGGGAAGAGGAAGGTCCACTTCTTACGTTTTGAGAGTTTTTCATTAACATGAAGGGCCTCAGTCCATGCTTGATAGGCCTCTTTTTTCTGCCCAAGACCCATGTAAGCTTTGCCTAAAAGATACCATTCATCAGCATTTTTTATCTCGAGAGCGCTGAGCTTGCTAACCGCCGCATCAAACTTCTGCGAAGCGACCTCTGATTCACCAACCACGCCGGGCTTTCTAGCTTCAGCGGCATGATGTACAGTGAAGCTCAAGACACTTACCATTATTAATAATGGTAAGTTGAATCGACGAATAGAGGGTATGTAAATATAGCTCATGCTTATATGATCTCCTTTATGGGAAAGGATTAAAGTGTAAATATATAATCATCTATAGTAGATAGCGTTTTTATAGCTATTTGGAATATCATGTTTTATCTCACTTGACTACATCCAAACCATAAAATAAAAACATATAGTGTATAAAAAGTTTATGTCTGTTTTTGGTGAGCGCCAAAACGTTCATCGAGCTGTCCCGCTATAACAGCGATCCCCTCTCCTTTTACAGGGTCTAAAGCACCGATTTGCTTTGATTTAGCCTCTAAGTAACGCGCTTCAAAGAGCGGAGAATGGATGAGGAGATCAAGTCGCTCAAGAGCTTCAACCTGACGCCTAGCCTCCGCGAAATCTTTGATAAAGAGGGCGAGGTCTAGGAGGCGTTCATGAGCGCAAAATCTCCCTTCAGGCCATATTGCGATATCCTCACTGATCGATCGATTGACTCGAAAACATCCCTCTAAGTCTTCAGCTTGAGCATATGCTTTAGTCATCCATTCAGTAGCGATGACCCTTAATGAGCATCGCTCTGCGCTAAGTTCGCTGAGAACTCTCTCTGCTTCAAGAAGCTCAATATGAGTTAATGGTGGGGTCTCTGCCCCCTCAGCCCACTGTCTTAGGTGTTCTATGAGTGAACTCTGAGCCCTCACATTGGACGACTCTGTAAGTAGTGGTAGAGGGCTCTGAGCGTTGATGCGCCAAGCATTTTGAGAATCATTCGCTCGATCTAACCACTGTTGACGACGGGCAGGAGTCGCAGCCTCATTACGGTTGAGTAAAGCCCAAAGCGCATCATCAGGAGTGATCGATGAGTCTAAAACTTCGGTAACCCCTAGCTGTCCAAACCGGGCAGCGGTAGGGTCACGGACTTCGCCTCTCCATAAGCGATACGCCCACTTCCATTGAGCGCTAGCTCCCCTAGAGGGGATCATATAGCCGCTCCGAAATATCCTCCCTAGGGTGAGCATATCTTTAGATGACTCAGCGCTCGTTGCCGCTATAAATGATCGATAGACGAGTTGATGTCTCACCTCAGGGAGCTCTACACTCTCAGTGAGCGTCGAGCGCTCTTGAGAGACCCATATCCAACAAACCCGATCGATCTCTCTCATCAGTTTAGGTGCATACTGAATCGCATCCCTCAGGGTCTGCGCTTGAGTGATGTAGAGAGTGACCCAAGTCGCGGTCTGCTTGAGTTGACTTCGTTGACCCTCTAGTGTCTCCCAAAATGAACGAATCTCGTCTGTAGATCGCTCAGCTGACACAGCATCGAGTCCTGTAATTAAGAATAAACGGCGGTTAAAGTGATCTCCTCTATGTTCGGTGAGGAGGCGTGGTAAAGGCCTCGCGAGGTCACTGTGAACCTTTATCACCTCGACACCTTGCTCTTCTAGGAGTAGACGCCATCGCGCCTCGGCTTGAGTACCAGAGCTGAGCAGTGTTCCGAGCCGTGGTTCGGCGCCTGCTCGGAGAAGCCAAGTAGCGAAGCGTCGCGCATGCCACACTTGTGAGTGCTCTGCATAATGGGGAAGCGGATAAGATAAGGGCTCTAGTCGATTCAGTGTGTGGTCGGTCATCTCTCGCTCCTCTATGGCGATTTGAGGGTGTTTGAGGTCCTATTAATATGAATATGCTCAAGGGTTCGCATCACATACAGGGGAATGCTATATGTAATCTTTCTCTCATCGACCTTCAAATAAAGATATCGACCGATTCGATAAGGGACGACATATATGAATCGTGCTTCTCAGGATGGAACGTCTCGTCGCTCATGCTTACCTCAACTATATTCTTTGAGTCTCGCTCTCTTTATCTTAGAGACTGTTCGACTCCTCTCGGTGAGTAGCGATCAATCTCTATACAGCATATTGAGCATATGGGGAGTAGCGTGGATAACAGCTGGAACAGCGTTGGCGATCACTCACTCGCTGTGGCGGTTGACTCTCTCTTCTTGGCCTAAGATTCCTGAGACCTCTGGACAGAGGCTCATCTCACTTGGTCTCTTGGTGATGATCTTTACCCTTGGGTTGATTTGGATCACTCAAGAGAGTGTCGAGTGGTCGAGCCGACAGTTTCGTAAGCCTCTATATCGTGGTTTATTTACAGGATTAGTGGCCGCTGGTTGCTCTCTTCTCTCGATGATGATCTTACCGAGTTTATGGCGCCTTCTTGACCTGTTCATTCCGTCGATCGAATGGTCAACTCACCCCTTGAAGTCAATCTCAAGAGGACGACAATGGATAATGCTCTGTGTAGGGATCACTCTGTGTGTCTTCTCCGTAGAGTGGGTTACGCTCATCGTGCCTAGTTTGGAGACCGTCGACCTAAGACTACCTCAAATGATGCTCTATGGTGGTTGGGCAATGCTCGCTTTTCCTATTTTTAAGAGTCTAATCAGCTCGGTGATTAAGAATCGAGGAGAGGGGCAGACAAACAATAACTCTAAGAGTGAACAGCATCGAAGTATCTCAGGCAGGAGCGTACATTGGTGCGGGCTGATATTAGTATTGAGCGTTATCGGAGGTCTACTCACAGCCTATACCTTGACTCCGACAGAGGCTTTAAGGATTAACCGTGATACGACACTAACTCACCACATACTCAGTCTATTACAGCGACTCAGCGACTCTGATGGCGATGGCGTTGGTGATCATTGGGGAGGGGGAGATTGTGATGACACTTCCCCTAAGGTGAGACCAGGAGTCGCTGATCGTTATCGCCGAGCCGACTTAAACTGTAATGGAGTGATCTCTGGTAAGTTAAAACAGAACATTGGTCTATTCACTCGTACAAAAGCGATCGCTCAACGGTCTAATAAACACTCATCTGCTCCCTCTAGTCAGTCAAATAACGAGATTAACTCTCATCCTAAACATCTGATCTTGCTCACTATCGATGCTCTCCGTTATGACGCCTATATGAAGGCTATGCCGGAGATGAGACGTTTCGCTCAACGCGCCTTAGATTTTAGACATGCTTACAGCGCGGGCGCTGCCACTTATTGGTCTATCCCTGCTCTCTTGGGTAGTCGACCACCGAGCTTCTTTAAGATAGGTCGTGATCAGACTCCGGTGAACAGTGAGAGGCTCCTCACCGAGTCGCTTCGCGACGGGCTGTTTCATACGGCGCTCTTTGCTAATGTCACGATTTTCTTTGTGCGTGGCTTGAGCCAAGGCGCCTATACTAAAAATTATAAGACGAGCCAGTATACATTTCACGGCGCAAAGCCGGGAGCCGCTCATCTCACCGATGGGCTGATTAAGCATATCGACGATTGGCGCTCAAAGCGACTTCGACCACAGCGAGATCGCTTTATGCTCTGGGGTCATTACTATGATCCTCATGATCCTTATTTTGAGTTAGAGGATACCCCTACCGAGAGCGGGACACCTCATGATCGTTATCTAGCGATCGTCCGCTCGGTTGATCGAGAGCTAGGACGCTTGGTGAGAGCCCTCGAAGAGAGAGCGCTCCTCCAAGAGACGATGATTATTCTCACCGCCGATCACGGTGATGAATTTGGGGAACATGGGCATCGGTTTCATGGCAAAACTCTCTATGATGAGATGGTGAGAGTCCCTCTTCTTATCTATTCCCCTCACTATCAAGGGAGAGAGGTCGATGAGGTCTTTAGCCATCTCGATGTCGCTCCGACGGTCCTCTCTCATCTAGGTCTTTCGGCCGAAGAGAGGTTTATGGGTCATGATTGGGATGAAGCGCTGAGGTCAGCTCAGCCTCTTAAGGGGAGTGAAGCTCTCTTTGAAGTCCTGCCCGACAGCAACTATTCTCGACATCTCGTAGGATTGAGGCGTGGAGAACATAAGTTGATCGTCCATGTTGATCGGGGGGCTCTCGAGCTCTATGATCTCACTCGCGACCCTCAAGAGCTTATCAACTTGGCATCTGAGATCAAAACTCATCCACTCTATTTAGACTTAAGAGGCTATATCGAGCGTCAACTCAAACAGCTCTCTAAGGGAGAAGCACGAGTGAGGATTCCTAAGTAAAAAAGAGTGGTTATGGGGCTCGGGTGAAGGTCGTCTTAGATTTGTAATCGCATTCGCCTCAATCACACTCTATATTGTAAATAAAGAGAAGCTAGCGTCATTAAGACGTCTCTGTGTATTATACATGTCGATCATGCATATCGGTCATGCATGTAGACCATGCAATTGGAGTTACCATGCAGCCTTGCAGTATAGTAAAAAGAAAATATGAGATTTGTGGTTATTGGGGAATCTGTATCGCTTCTCTACTGATCTCTTGTGTTGAGCCGGCCATAGATGATGAAGGCTCTGTAGAGGGGGCAGGTTCATCTAGCTCTAATGGGTCAATTAATATGATGTTTGACCCTCTCCCAATGAATAATGGGACTACAGACTCTATGGAGTCAGGTAGCGAAGCAGGCTTTGAGTCGCGAGGTGGAATTAGTATTGTCGAAGATCCAATGGCGGGAGGGTCGATGGCGGGAGGGTCGATGGCGGGAGGGTCGATGGCGGGAGGGTCGATGGCGGGAGGGTCGATGGCGGGAGGGTCGATGGAGGGAGGGTCGATGGCGGGAGGGTCGATGGCGGGAGGGTCGATGGCGGGTGAGCCGGCTCCCACTCAAATGTTCCCTGACTATGCGATCGAGATGCTAGAGTATGTAAATGACTTCAGGCGTACAGGGGGTCAATGTGGCGCACAGAGCTTCCCGAGTGCTCAGCCTTTAAGGCTTCAAGTACAGCTGAACCAAGCAGCGCTCGCCCATGCTGAGGATATGGCACGAAATAACTATTTCGCTCATAACTCCCAAGATGGTAGGTCTCCATGGGACCGTATAGGCGCTACAGGATATGCCGGACAAGCCTTTGGTGAGAACATCGCTGCCGGACGCGGTGACGCTCTCAGCACCTTTCAGCAGTGGCGTGACTCACCAGGTCACTGTAGCAATATGTTGAACAGTAGCTTCACGGAGCTTGGCGTCGGTTATACGAATATCTCCATGAGTATGTATCGCCATTATTGGGTCCAGAACTTCGCTCGTCCGAGGTGATCTCGCTCTTCCTTATTTAGGTGTGTGCCATGCTTTAGGGAAGCTCTTAGGAAACTTCGGACTGAGGGCGTTTGGAGCTCCAAACTTCGATTTTGACCAAGTCCGAGGACGCGCCAAATAAAGGAGGAGTGGATCGAGAGCAGTGAGAGTTAGAATAGGGTGACTCTCCGAGAGGTCTGTAGCCTCTTTAATATCATCATTAAGATGATAAGACTCGACCGAGCCCGGACCACGATAAATCACTTTCGCAGGTCCTACTTGAAGAGTGAATTGTTCTACGCCTTTACTCGCCATGATCGCCTGTGGATAGGCATCACCGATGCTCTGTTGGTCGCTGAGGTCTCTGCCCTGTATGTCACCTTTGACCTTGGCTCCAATGAGAGAAGCGATTGTCGGGAGCAAATCAACACCGTCCGCACCAGCTTCAAAGCGACCCGCTTTTAGGGAGGTTGGCCAACGAATCATCAGAGGGACATTGATCAGCTCCTGATAAAGGGAATGCCCATGGCCACATGACCCATGCTCCCAAAATTCATCACCATGATCAGCAGAGATAATGATCATAGTCTCATCATAGATTCCTTCACTCTTAAGCGTCTTAACCAACTCACCAAAATGATAGTCATTAAAGGCGATTTCATTTTCATAGAGCGATTCAATACGGCGCTTGTCCTTATCTGAAGGCGGCCCCTTCTTTTTAAGGTCGGCGAGCTCTTGACCTGTTATATTCTTCATGTATCGACCGGAATAATTACCCTTAAAGTAGTCCTTAATGAAGGTCTTATGACGACGATAGGTGACATGAGGATCACTTGTTCCTAGATATAGATAGAAGGGCTTCTTTTTTCGTTTCTTGATGAAACGCTTCGCTGACCTTACAACGGCTTTAGCGTTATTCGCTTTCGATTCTCGTATGAAATTAGTAAAGGTCTGGAAGCCTTGATCAAAATCCCACTTATCGCTGACATAGCCATTACTGACATAACCACCAGTGTGGTAGCCATTCTCCTTAAATAGCTCAGCGATCGTCATATATTTTCGCGGGAGCTTGGCCTTATGGTCATACACCTTATGGGTGATGGGGTACACACCGGTAAATAGACTCGCATGGCTCGCTTTAGACTCATTACCTTGGACGTAGAATGGCTCAAAGACTACGCTCTCTTTGGCGATCGCTGCTAAGTTTGGAGTCTTAGCTTTAGGTCGTTTATTCGCGTTAGGCGTCTTGTAGAAAGATAACTTATCTGCCCTTAGAGTATCGATGAGCCAAAAAATAACATATTTGGGTTTCTTGACCTTGACGGGTCGACTCCGATCAAAGCCACCGATTTGACCTTTGAAGGTGAGATCTCCTTTGGCTCGAAACATAAGACGTAGGGCTTGATGAGCGAAAGGTTTGAGGTTCACCTCGAGTTTACCGCTAGTCTCTTTAAGTTTTTGGGGAGATTTCTTATCGACTTGACCCCATACTTCGACGACGCCACCGCTCACCTGGCCTTTAAGGAGCCAACCGCTGTCGCTCGGGCTGATGTAATAGTCAACCCCTTGTCCATCCTTAAGAGTGATGAGCTCATCTCGATGACGATTTAAAACATCAGAGAGTTCAGTTTCCGAGACGGGGAGTGGCGGCGCGGATTCAAGGCCAAGACGAACAGCTCGTATAGCAGCGGCGCTCTTGCCCCCACCCTTGAGCTCATGTCGACGTCGGAAGTGGAGCTTCACCTTCACCACTGAGCTCCCCTTGATCAGTGATTGTGGGACAGGAACTTTGATTGACTGCCAGCCGCTCTCAGTAAAGTTGATATTCTTGATTTTCTTACCGGCGATAAAAATATCCGCGACCTGTTTTGGTCCGGTGGGGGAGAGGATGACTTCGAGTGCGAGCCCCTCTCCGGCGATCTCTTTTGGAACGGGGATCCAGAAATCTGCTCTGATACTTTGAGGTAAAGCAGCCTTACGTCCCTTATATTCGTAGCTATATACCCAACGTCTTCGCGCATCTCTGAGGTACTTGACCGCGCTCATCTCGTTGAGGTCGATCACGGTACCAGAGTCAAATAAGTGAGCATTGGGGAGGTTGTTCACCAAATTATACCCTAAGGTAGGGGCAGCTATCGCGTCTTTAGCGAGGAAATGAATAGAAGCGATACACATTAACGCGAGCGTCATTGAACACCACTTGTTAGACAAGGCGCTCTTTGAAGAGTGAGGTCGAGAATACATCACGCGAACTTGACTCCTTTTGATCCGATGAAGAGGGGGGGGGGAGAAAACTATCATTCAGTCTAAATCTAAGACCGACTCGAGTGGGAGGTCACGCTTCATCCTCTCGAGATCTTGTGTCGTGTAGCGGAGCCTTTGATTGAGAACTTGCATAAAGCACCAGAGTAGCTTCACTGCGATCTCATTGTTTTGCTGCATTAAGCGGAAGAGCGGACGACGTTTTACGACGATCACTCGGGTCTCTGCCTCGGCGTGAGCCGATGCTGATCGATGGTTCCGGTCCATAAGCGCCATTTCTCCAAAGTGACCACCTTGACCCATCTTGATTACGATCTGTCCACCCTTACGGATACTGACTTCGCCGTCGAGAATGACAAACATCTCATCTCCCTTGACGCCTTCATCGAAGATCATCTCACTCGCCTCGTAGTGACGTTGGGTACTTGAGTTTAAGACTTCGATTAATTCGACATACTCTAGATGCTGGAAAATCGGCATCTGCCGGAGGATATTGAGGCGGAAAGCTATATCATCACTCTGAGCGCCTCGGTCTTCTATTTTGACGATTAAGCCGGTGATATTATCTTTACCACCACGAGCATTAGCGACATCAACATATCTCTGTGGAGCGCTCTCAAACCGACCCTCAACCAAAATACTATTGACCTCAGCATCGGTCTCAAAATAGTTAGATAGACCATCGCTACAGAGGAGAAATTGGTCTCCATCAGCGATCTCAAAATCAAGGAGGTCTACTTCTACATCAGCATACACGCCTACGGCTCTAGTGAGAGCGTTACGATAAGGGGAGGTCTCTGCTTCTTCAGGTGTGATCTTCTTACTGCGGATGAGCTCTCGAATAAGGGAGTGGTCTTCAGTGAGTTGGAAGACTTCACCTTGTCTCACGAGATAGACTCGGCTATCGCCTACATGGGCGATATAGCCTCTCATTGGAGTCAGTAACAAAAGAGAAACAGTAGTCCCCATACCCCTCTTGGAGATATCTCGCTCAGCCTCTGCATGAATGTCTTTGCCTGCTTTTCTGACCGCGCGTTCTAGAAGTGAGAGAAGCATGTGTCTTGTCTCTTCATCATCATTTAGCTCTATTCCAGCTAAGCCCTCACGGATCACTTTTTGGCTACTCTCTACAGCCGTCGCGCTGGCGACTTCTCCTGCAGCGTGCCCTCCCATCCCATCGGCAACAATGTAAAGTTTACTCTTGGGATCTATTAGAAATGTATCCTCATTTGAACGTTTTTTACGTCCAATGTCCGTATGCGCTTGAGCTATAATATGCATAAATATTCCTTAAAATAGTTGCCGCTAATGATGATATGACAGATCAATCATAGCACTAAAATTCTACGTTAATTACATACTGTAATGGCCGAGTATTGTCACCTAGTCTTTCACTTCCATACTTGATTAGCAAGAGGTCGCAGAAATGGCAAAAGATATGAGAATCAAGAGATCTACCACTGACCCTCCATTTGAGTTAGGATTGATTTCAGATCTCACTTCTATTTGATACTCAAACTTTGTAAGACTGATTGACCAGTTTAAAGCTAGAAGTTCTAAGGGCTTCGATATTTATATAAGGAGGCTAGATGAATATCAACGCGACACACACTGAGGGTTTTCTTCAGCGACTACTCTTCATCTTACTCAGCTTGAGTCTTACGTTAGGTATCGGCTGGAGAGGAGAGATCGCGGAGGCCTCTCCCAACAAAACCAAAGAAGCTAGAGCTTGGGTTAAGAGAGGGGAGACCGCCCTTACAGAGGGAAGGGTACGAGAAGCTCTCCTCGCCTTCGAGTCAGCTGAGCGATACTCATCAAGTGTTAATCACAGGATGATGATCGCTAAGGTCTACGAGGCCATGCCCAAAACTGAAGGTTGCCTTCGCGCGATTAATACATGGCGAACAGTAATCAAAGACCTAAAGGCTCAGAGCTCATCGCTCGTCTCAAAGGCTGAGGCTAAAGTAAAGAGCTTAGAAGAGGAATGTACTCGACAAATAAGTATTACGAGTACGCCAGTAGGCGCTAAAGTATGGGTAGAAGAGGAGCTAATCGGCTTTACACCACTGGTCGTGAGTATACGCACTGGCCAATCGTCGGTGAAGGCTGCCTTTCAGGGACAAGATCGCTCTAAAATTTTAAGCGCAGATGAGAGCGAGGTCAGTTTTCAGTTTGACCAATCAGCCAAGACACACAACCAGAAAGCAGACTCTTCAGCGATCGCCGTATCAGACTCTTCAAAGACTGTCTCACAAAGGCCCATTAAGTTTGAAGTATCTCTTAAATGCAGAGCGCTCGTAGATCAAAAGTATCAAGAGCTCAGCTCATGTCAGTCGAGAGCTTTGTGGGAAGGAGATCAGTTTAAAATCGATTTCCATAGTGATCAAGATCTCTATATTTATGTCTTCTTGAGCAATGATAGCGGTCAGCGACAGACTCTCTTCCCTCGAGGCAATACACCCAATAGGATCTTCGCTCTTCAGCGTAATAGCTTACCGAAAAATTCTTGGTTTACTCTCGATCATGTAGGGCCCGTTACCGAGAAAATCTATGTGATCTATTCTACCGCACCAGTAGATGCTTTCGAGTCATTACGAAATGTCAATATCAAACCAAAAGACGGTCGAAGTCAAATGAAGCTAAAGACACTCGCGATGAGCTCAGTTCGTGGTGTACACTTACCTAATACCAATCAGCAACTCACGCTCTCGGTGAGTGATACTCTAGATGACCAGCGTCACTTTATTGGTCAAGACAAGGTCAATCGCGTAGAATTTGAGTTGTATCATCAAGGCGCCCGACCACAAAGGGCTGACTGAATATGGCTCAGTCGTATTATCCTTTATCTCTAGAGAGGTTTTAGATGGATTTGCTAAACACCACTCTCAACCAGCGTTTCAGTCTAGATAAAGAGATCGGCAGAGGAGGGTTTGGAGTCGTCTATCGATCAACAGACCTACATTTAGGTCGTGAGGTCGCTGTGAAGATTCTCTTCTCTCAGCTCGCGTCTCGAGATAGTGTACAGCGTTTTCTGAGAGAGGCGCAGGTTAGCTCTCAGCTGCAGGATCCACATATCATAACGACCTTCGACTTTGGAGCGGTTGAAGGAGGGGTGACCTTTATTGTTACGGAGCTTCTAAGAGGGCTCTCGCTTGCAGCTCTACAGGAACAACATTCTCTATCGATGACCCAGATCTGCGGTTTAATGGCGCAAGCTCTCCAAGGCCTTCTCACAGCGCATCAAGCTGGAGTCATTCACCGTGATATTAAGCCTGCCAATTTCTTCATAGAGTGGCGTAATAAGATATTCTTGAAAGTGATCGATTTTGGGATCGCCAAGGCTTTACAGACCACCAAAGATGACGCTGAGTCAACAGAGGGAGCAGGAGAAACAAAAACCAAGGCTTTATTTGGTACGCCTCATTATATGTCACCAGAGCAAGTTCGCTCTACCAAGAATGTTAAATATGGGACAGACATATATAGTCTAGGGGTAGTCTTCTATGAGCTCGTCTTTGATAAGCTCCCCTTTGACTCAGATGAACAAATTCAGATTATGATTAAGCATCTGCAAGAGCCCCTCCCTTCACTCGGGGAGCTCCCACCTGAGAAGCATTCTCAGCTCTCTGAAGATCAATGGGATAGGGTAAAGTCTCTTATTCAGGGGATGCTAGATAAGTCAGAGGAGAGTCGTCGGAGTAATCTCAGTGAGTTAATCAATGACTTTACGGCGCTCGCCTATGAATTAAAACAGATAAATCCTCTACAGGCACAAGCGGAAGAGGAGCAGCTTAAAAGACTCATCGAAGCCCAAGCGACTACCTACAGTAAGACGAGTATGGGGGTCTCCCTCCCAAGACTCGAGACTGATTCGGGGATTCATCCTAAAAACATAACAGCTCATGGAGTTCCACAAGCACAATTCACCCAGTCTGAGCCGAGTGAGCCGATGATCGGTGATACCCTCGACTCAGAGTCAGATCTAGAGAGCCCTCATGTCGCCTCTCAATCTCCAATGACAGATGCGACGGTTGATTGGGATGACTCTACTCATGTAGTTCCTCATTCGGGTTACCAAAAGTTGGCGAGGAGAAAGGCAGAGGTAGAGGAAAAGAGTCAGAATCAGTCGCAGGGTGCGAGCGTGACTTCCTCTAAGCATGACTTCTCTAAGACTTTAGATACGGTCACTCCCCTCATAGACCCAAATCGTTTAGACAATGAGGTCGTTGACTACTCGATGAGCCAAGAGACGCTTACTCCTCCTCCTAATGATGATCGATCTCAGACGGTTCCTCCTCCTAGCCATTTACAAGCTGACTTCGCTCCTAATAAAGGCTTATACGAACCTGTCGCGCGGCTTTATCCCACCATGTTCCCTGAAGAATTTGAGGAGAAAGAGAGTGTTGTTGATGGCGGGGCAGACTCTTCGCGACCAAAGCGTCAATGGATTCTCCCTTTGACAGTGATTATAAGCCTCATAGGATTGAGCTCAGCTTTTGTCATGTGGACTCTTAATTTAAAGTCGATAGAAGATCAATCCTCCGATGCCACAGACGCTGTCAAAGCCACAGACGCTGTCAAAGCCACAGACGCTGTCAAAGCCACAGACGCTGTCAAAGCCACAGACGCTGTCAAAGCTACAGACGCTGTCAAAGCCACAGACGCTGTCAAAGCCACAGACGCTGTCAAAGCTACAGACGCTGTCAAAGCTACAGACGCTGTCAAAGCTACAGACGCTGTCAAAGCTACAGAAAGTCTGTCTACCCCGAGTACTGTGAAACTGTATTTTAAGCGTAAATCTTCATATTCCGTAGGTGAGCAAGTGAGAGTTTACGTCAAGGCATTCAACCAAGAAGGAGAGCGGGTGAAGGGACAGGTACGCTATCATGTCTCTCCTCGTCGACTAGCGACTGTCAAAAGGGGAAAGATCTACTTCAAGAATAGCGGAGAGGGCAAGATTAAGGCTTGTTTGACGTCTGGCTCCAAACGGTGCAGTCGGTCGCGTCTTATCTACGTTATAGACCCGTTTTAAGGCCTCTTATTAGGAGCGTCTCTTCACTCCTCGTTGAGGGCCTATTGAGAGCGGATCCTCCGGCCAATGATGCTTTGGGTATCGACCACGAAGTTGTCGTCTAACCTCTGGATAGCTGTTTGTCCAAAAGGCGGGTAGGTCTGAAGTGATCTGTGTGACTCTCCGGTTTGGAGCCAGCAGATGGAGCTGTAAGGTGAGTGACTCTGAGGAAGAGGAGTGGCTCAGTGTTGGATGATGCTGTTCACCAAAGAGTGATTGTAAGTATACGTTGATGGCAGGTGGTCGATTTGTCTCATACCGAACCTCTGTTGTTTGGCCGGTTGGGAGAGTATATTCGCGAGGTGTGATCACCTCCACCGCCTCTACCCAAGTCGGTGGGGTGAGGCCTTTGATGAGCGGGAGGAGTTTTTTGGGTGATGAGAGCTGCTTACTATGAGTCATCCCGCTAGCGAGATAATCAATGAGCTGAGTGAGTGGACTGGAGAATAGAGGTGTTGAGTCCTCGCTAGGTGCCCATTGAGGGAAGGGCTCTCCGCTCTGGTTAATAATCGCCTGGCACATGGATGTCTGCTCTCCTAACCATCGGAGTCGTTGTAGCCAGCCTCGTGACTCATCATCGAGGTTGATCCATCGCCAAGGGGATTGTTCAATCATCTGCTTGAAGAGGACTTGTGCCTCTTGAGAATCGGGTGATGCAGGTCTGGTCTTCTCCCAGAGGATAAGCTCCCCTAATCTCCCTATCTGTCGTTCATAAACACCGCTCTTGCTGTCATTAAAGTAAAGCTCCTTGCTCTCAAGAGGCGAGAGCCAAGAAGGTTCAATGGGTAAAGCAAGTTCGATGAGGGGTTGGCCTTTAGAAGAGAGTCGAGAGCGGAGGGTAACGATCAGCGAGGGATGATCAGAGAGTGTAGCACTAGAGATTACTGACTCACCGCCTCCTGATAAATGATAGATTAGGTCCCGCTGGGCTTGACTGCGAGACCTCAACCGAGCGATTGATCGTGGGCTCGATTGAGCGAAAGCAAAGGCGACCCGCTCTTTGACTGTCAAGGTAACGAGTTGATTAAGAAGTGGGTGCTCTAAATCATAGTGTAACTCTCCGATAAACTTAAGAGTTCGTTGAGTATAGCGGATCAACTGCTTGATCGTGAGATTAAATTCTCGTCCGAAACCTCTCTGAAGATGAGATGTATGGCTCTGGGGAGAGGTGTTCTGCTCTTGATAAATCGACCATCGATACCAGGGGTCAAGGGCATAGACTCCCAAGGACTCTCTAGCGATGGGGTCTCGAGGAAGCTCAGCGAGCGCGCACATAAAGGCTACCTCATCGAGACACCCTAGCTTTGCTCCCCACAAGAGCGCGAGGCCTCTTCGGGGATGAATCGGGAGCTGCGCTAGCGCCTGCCCAAGTGGTGTTAGGAGGTCTAGTTCGATATGAAGAGCGCCTAACTCTTTCAGCTCTTCACGCGCTCTCTTAAGAGCGCTCGGAGGTGGATCTTCAAACCACTCAAAGCTCCTCCAGTCTCCTGCCCAGGAGCAGATTTTAAGGAGGCTCTCGGTGAGGTCGGCGAAATTGATCTCTGCCGGTGTCACTAACGCTCTCTTTTGATGATCGTGTTCGGTCCACAGTCGTAGACATTGACCGCTCTGAGTCCTCCCCGCCCGCCCTGCTCGCTGAGTGGCGGAGTCGTCCGCGATAGGGAGGGTGATGAGATGGGTTAAGCCTGTTTTCATATCACAGCGCGCTGTACGATAGAGGCCGCTATCGATGACATGAGTGACACCATCAATAGTCAGTGAGGTCTCAGCGATATTAGTACTTAATATAACCCGCGGAGGACCACTTGAGTCTAGCGCTCTTTTTTGTGCATCGAGTGGTAAGCTACCATATAACTCGCTGACCATACATTGAGGATAGAGGTCTATAATCGCATCGCGCGTTTCTTCGATCTCTCGTCTGCCGGGGAGGAAGACGAGACAATGACCAAGATGAGAGTCTTTAGAGCATTTATGATCAGCGACTCCCTTTCTGCGATCTCCTCTTGGTTCATTGAGCCAAAAAGAGTTAAGTTGCTCAGCGATCACCGTCGGAAGAGCCCGAGAAGACGGGGAATGATCGAGGTGAACCACTTGAAGAGGGTGACTGCGACCCGAAGCGAATATTATGGGTGCGTTAAGTCTTTGAGATAGCGGTTCGGCGTCGAGGGTTGCGGACATGATTAAGAGTCGGAGATCATCACGCTCAAGTAGCTGAGCTTCCCTAAGCATCATTAGAGTCAGGTCGGTGAGTAGATTACGCTCATGGAATTCATCGAGGATCACTAGGCCGACCCCGCTGAGCTCTGGGTCATTGAGGAGGCGCTGGATGAGTAAGCCTTCGGTGAGCACCTCAATACGAGTATTTATACCGATATGACGCTCATGTCGAACCTGATAGCCTACCCGATCTCCCACTCGCTCATGGAGGAGCTGAGCCATCCATGACGCTACCGACCGCGCCGCTACTCGGCGAGGTTGAAGTATAATGATGCGTCCCTCTACCCCTTCGGACATCAAGAGTCGTAGCGGGACTTGGGTCGTCTTCCCTGAACCTGGAGGAGCGCTCAATATAACCGCGCTGTTGTGTTTCAACGCCTCGGTTAGCTCGGCGAGCACCTCATCTACAGGGTACTGACTCACTAGGATTAGGCCTCGACGCCCTCACCCTGGTTAAGTTCACCTTTGAGCTCGCTGAGGAGCTCAGCTTTCAGCTCAGATTTAATTTCACCTTTGAGACGATCGAGATCAGCAGATGAGTTCATGTCGTTAGACGTAGACTCTTCATTCTCGTTCGCGTCCTCTTCATCCTCTTCGGCCTCGGGCCAAATAAAGGAAGCGATGACGCCTGTAGAAATCATTCCGAGGACAATGAATAAACTCACATTGTGATCTAGGAGATCAATCTCAAAGCCCTTAGCGGCAGTGAGGAACATCTTCAAGGAGATGAAGACCAAGACCCACAGAACAGCCTTTTCGAGGTGAACGAGATACTTGGTGAGCGCGACTAAAACGAAATAGAGAGATCGGAGGCCCAAGATCGCGAAGATCATCGCTGAGTAGACGAGAAGAGGCTCACGAGTGACCGCGATGACCGCGGGAACAGAATCAAAGGCGAACATCACGTCAGAGCCCTCAATAACGAGGAGACAAACCATCGCCGGTGTCATTAGACGCTTTACTCCAGCGGTGACCTTGTAGTCTGACTTAGTGGTTTTCGCTTCATCGGTTGCCTCTTTATTGGAGATCAAGAACCGGTTCCCAATTAAGCCAGGAAATATCGGGTAAATCTTATTAAACATCTTGACGAGGAACATATTCTCATAGTCAGGCTCTGCGTCATCATCATCCTCACTGGTGAGCATTTGATAGGCGGCATAGCCGATCGCTGCCCCAAAGATAACTTCTGCCCAGGGACCCATCACATGGAGCATTGCGCTACCAATACCTACAAAGACCGCGCGGAAGATGATCGCTCCCAAGATCCCGTAGTAGAGGATCTTGTGTTGTAGTACATCTTTGATATCAAAGAACTTAAACACCGCGATAAAGACGATCAGATTGTCGACGGAGAGGACCTTCTCTAGTACATACCCGGTGAGGAAGAGATTGGCGAAAGCTTCTGATTGAGCTGCAGTGAGTGCTTCACCGGTACCCGTCTCGGTCATTCCCCAGCGTAGCCAAGCGTAAAAGCCCAAAGAGAGGGCGATCCAAAAAATCGACCATCCGGTAGCATTAGTAAGTGAGATCTCCCGTGAGTTTTTATGCTGAACGAGGTCAATAATGAGTGAGATGAAAAACGCCGCGACAAAGATAATAACGGTGATGGTAGGGAAGCCGAGCGCTGGTAAACTAGCGATGACTTCACTGACACCCTCAGCAGCAGCAGGGTTCATGAAAAGGTGTAACATGGGGCAATCCTCTGACAAATGACTAAAGATAAAGGAGAGTTTGGTCAAAACCTCCTAGGGTACTGTCAAGCGGGAATCAGATAACCTTGATCTAGAGCTTTGTCAATCAGCGCTCACCGATAATGATGATACTTCTTTGATTCAACGCCACACTTTTAAGATCTGTCCAGGCCGAATGATACTGGTCTCTGTCATGGCATTCCACTTCAATAGGTCACGTAGACGGACTCGATTAAAAGCAGCGATCGCCCCCAAGGTTTGGCCAGGCTGAACGATATATTCAAAGAACCCCGTTCGATTACGAAGATAAGAGAGATGCAGGTCTTCCGCATCATTCAACTTAATTCCTCTCCATTCAACCGAAGTGTCCTGTCGGATACGGATATGTAGGTGGTGATAATGATTCTTTATGTGTTGGGCGAGGGCTCCTCCCCTCTTCCCTTTACTCGGGAAGGAGAGATATCGCCAGATGTCTCGTTTCTCCATTTTGAGATACTTTAAGCCATAGTCATAGAGCGCTTTTTGTAGACGATGATCCATGAAAATTAACTCACCGAGATCATAGTGCCTCACTACTCTTAAAAACGTCCATGTTCTTTTTAGGTCTAGCTTAGAGGCGTGAACAAACCTTTTTTCATGATCATCTGGAGGGACCGATTTCAGGTAATAGCGAAGATCAACATCAGCGCCATTCTGATGAGTTCGGTGAGGCTTAAATCGACCACCGCTCTCCTGAGCGATATCGAGAACCATGAGGTCGGCTCCCCCCGGGTGGACTCTCCTTACGAGAGCATTAATAGCGTACAAGGCTAAAGCGGTCTCATAGCTTGTGTAGCTGTCTTCAGGCTCCATCACCCATAGACCAAAAGCTGAGCGTATTTTATGCCCAAAGAGCAATCGACCTCGATTCTCTTTGCCGATACTTAGAGGTGGATGGAGAGTGTGCCAAGGCTCTAAGTGAGATCGTTCTCCAATATAGGCTAATAGATTACTGAGGTCTGTGAGCCAAGTGAGCTCTATGCCATGCGGCAGAAACAGCCGGTCTGGAGTTGTAGCATGGGCTTTGGGCTCAAGAGGAAGATCAGATGAGAACCTTAGAGGGACAACACTCAAGAGTATTAATAATAACGTCTTGATCGTCACTCTACACTTTTGATGTACCCCACGAGATACCAATTTTACCCTCCTCTTTACAAAATGTGTGTCTCTGTTTTGATCTCTATAGGTTAACTTAAACCACTCTTAGGAGAGAGACAAGTCCTATGGAGAGAGGTCGTCGTCTTCAAGCGACGAGCACCTGAAAATAATATTTATGTTCGTTGGGGTCCTTGAGAGATGAGATGCTCTACCTCTGCGCCATACTGTTTGAAATTATCTTGGAACCGTTGAGCGAGATCATTCGCTTGCGTTAGGTACTCTTCCGGCGATAACCATGCTTGAACAGGGTCCAGTGTGAGTCCTTCAACCCCGTCAATATACTGTGGATAGAGCACACCAAAGATTGGATCAGTTTTCATCGGTAAAGCGTCGACTTCTCCTCGGAGAATGGCATGAATCATTGCTCGAGTCGCTTTCAATGAGATCCGCTTCGCTCCGCTTGAGGCGGTGGCCCCTGACCAACCGGTATTTACCAAATATACTTTGGCTTTATGATCTCTAATCTTTTGGCTTAATAGATCAGCATAACGGAGAGGATGTAGAGGGAGGAAGGGTCCACCAAAACAGGGGGAGAATGTCGCTTGAGGTTCAACAACTCCGCGTTCGGTACCCGCTACCTTAGCGGTATAGCCGCTAATGAAGTGATACATCGCTTGCTCGGGAGTAAGTTGGCTCACTGGAGGCAAGACACCAAAGGCGTCACAGGTGAGGAATATAACATGTGTTGGATGGCCTGCTTTACTCACTTCTCCCAACGAGGCTAATGAGTTAGGGATAAAATGAATCGGGTAAGAGACTCTCGTATTTTGAGTTTTACTCGTATCGCTATAGTCAACATCATGGCTCTGCTCGTCAAAGACGACGTTCTCGAGTTGAGCTCCAAAACGAATCGCATTATAGATTTGAGGCTCATCTTCAGCGCTGAGATTGATCACTTTAGCGTAGCATCCACCCTCAAAGTTAAAGATCCCAT
This sequence comes from uncultured bacterium, assembly GCA_943788935.1. Classification (GTDB taxonomy): domain Bacteria; phylum Myxococcota_A; class Bradymonadia; order UBA7976; family VGTA01; genus CAKZRU01. Next base: position 232,638 of record CALSSE010000015.1, read on the forward strand.
CATCGCTCCAGCCATGCTCATCATCTCCGACGAGAGGTCGGAGAGGGTCGGTAGAGAGGGTTGTTTTTCCTGTACCACTCAGGCCGAAGAACAAGGCGCTATCACCAGTTTGAGGATCTACATTGCAAGAGCAATGCATGGAGAGCACGCCATTGAGCGGAAGTTTATAATTGAGGACTGAGAAAATACCCTTCTTCATCTCGCCTCCGTACTCAGTCCCACCTATAACAGCGAGTCCTCGACCAAGGTGAAAAGAGACAAAGACATCAGAGTTCATCCCATGTTCTTGGTATTTGGGGTTACGGACATTTGAGGCGTTAATAATGGTGAAGTCAGGCTCAAAATTAATCAGTTGGTCGGGGGTCGCACGGATAAACATATTATGTACAAAGTGTGCCTGCCATGCTTTCTTAGCGATCATTCTAACCTTGATCTGGTATTTGGGGTCTGCCCCTGCGAATCCCTCAAAAACATAGGTCGGGGTCTGTGCTTTATCTGTATATTCGGCTTTGACAAGATCAAAGAGCTCATCGAAGACCTGCTCTTCGATCGGCTGATTGATCTCTCCCCACCACAGCTCATCTCGTGAAGAAGGTTCCCGCACAAAGTACTTATCCTTAGGTGAGCGACCGGTATATACTCCAGTATCTACCATCACTGCACCGGTAGGCGTGAGCCTTCCGGTTCCTTCGCTTAAATTGGCTTCAATTAACCGTGGCGCACTCCAATTGTAGCGGACATTATCTCCAAGAGTGATAGGTGGCGGTTGGCTAAAATTGGTTTGTGTTGTTTTGCTCATAATGCGGACCTTAATGAAGCGATTATTGAGTGTTTAAGAGTCTGAACATGTTTAGAGATTGCGGATAATTCAGGCAAAAATAGTAAAGCGAGTGTGTAGATAAAAGGTAAATAGAAAATAAAGAATAAAAGAAAAAAGTATGCAGAGAAAAGACAAAAAATATAACTTTATCCTCTATTAACCTCCTATGTAGTACTGATAAATAAGACTCCGTCAGGGTGATAGGGCAAATAACCTGGGGGTGGTCATGTATACATTTGATCCAAGTATCTAGATCTTGCCTAGCTATTTTAGGAATGGTGTGCCTTACTGTCTAAGGCATTATTATTTCGTTGTTAAATGCTTTTGAAGATCTATCGTCTTCGTGTTTAGAAGTCATAATGTTTGAATCCAACTTAATATGAGAGTGCTTCGTTATGTATCATCGTATAGCTGTCAGTTTATCGTTCATCGCTCTCTTCTCATCTTGTGAGCAGCCTCCGCGTTCATTTGACGAGATGTCCCCTCTCCTTACGACACCCACTCAGCTTAATTTTGAGAGCTTGGAAGAGGGAGAAACAGAAGCCGAACTGACGCTTACTCTCACTAATACCCGCTCGACAGACCTACGCTTAACCTCTTGGTCTCTCATTGAGTTCGACCCACAGCAAGAGTTGTCAATTGAGGGACCTGCTCTTTGGGACAATGATGAAGTCATTATCGGAGCAGACGAGGAGATTAGCTTAACAGTAGTTTGGAGACCGGTTGATCAAGAAGAAGATCGGGGTCAAATTCTCTTCGAGTGGAACAATGGTTCTTTAGCAGTCGCAGTGAATACAGTTCCATTAGGTGGGGGGTTAATCATCGGTGGTGAAGAAGCAGGTGAAGAGGTGGCAGGCCAAGAGATGGCAGGTGAAGAGATGGCAGGTGAAGAGATGGCAGGTGAAGAGATGGCAGGCCAAGAGATGGCAGGCCAAGAGATGGCAGGCCAAGAGATGGCAGGCCAAGAGATGGCAGGTGAAGAGATGGCAGGTCAAGAGATGGCAGGTCAAGAGATGGCAGGCCAAGAGATGGCAGGCCAAGAGATGGCAGGCCAAGAGATGGCAGGCCAAGAGATGGCAGGCCAAGAGATGGCAGGTGAAGAGATGGCAGGTCAAGAGATGGCAGGTCAAGAGATGGCAGGTCAAGAGATGGCAGGTCAAGAGATGGCAGGTGAAGAGATGGCAGGCCAAGAGATGGCAGGTCAAGAGATGGCAGGCCAAGAGATGGCAGGCCAAGAGATGGCAGGCCAAGAGATGGCAGGCCAAGAGGCCAGTGATCTTGATGGTGATGGGGTCATGGATGAAGACGACAACTGCCCCCAGAGCTCTAACCCCGAGCAGACTGATAGCGATCGTGATGGAGAAGGAGATCTTTGTGACTCTGCTCCAAATACTTTCGGTGGGTCAGTGACCAATCATGGGATTATTTTTGCCTCTGGCTATTCATCTAATGATTCTTATTCAGTCTCCTCAGAGATGACCTTAAGCGTTGGGGTTTCAAGCTCTGATCAATATCATTTAAGTAGTTCGCTTTCTCTATAAACTTGAGGTTAAACAAGATGAATCGCTCACTGCTCATGGTTATATGTATCAACCTCTTGTGCTCTAGTTTAGTGCTCGCTCAGGTGGTGAAGCCTGAGTTAATGATGAGTGATGATGGCCAGCAGCATATTCATCAGCTAAGCGATGAAGAGCGAGTCACTTGTGCTTTAATGTTCCCCGGAGCAGCCCATTATAAGTCACACCAGAAGGTTCGAGGTGCTGTTTATTTAGGGGCATCTAGTCTAGCGCTAATAGCAGGTGTTAGCTTTGCTACTTTGGGTTATGCTAAAGAGCAAGAGTATTTGAACGCTAACCAATCACCAAAGGCTCTAAGGGAATCAGCGAATAATCTCTATGAGAACGCTAATACATCATTGTGGATTGCTGCTACGGTTTGGGGAGTCTCTATATTAGATGCTTGGCTTGGTGAGAGCGTAACATCGAATCAGCGATCCATTATGGCTCCTTCACCGGTAAGCCATACTCGACAAGCAGCATTGAGAGCTGATCAAGTGATTCTTGATCGAAGAGAGGCCAAAGCCAAGGCTAGAGCAGAGGCTAAAGCCAAAGCTAGAGCAGAGGCTAAAGCCAAGGCCCAAGTAGAGGCCAAAGCCAAGGCTAGAGCAGAGGCCAAAGCCAAAGCCCAAGTAGAGGCCAAAGCCAAAGCCCAAGTAGAGGCCAAAGCCAAAGCTCAAGTAGAGGCCAAAGCCAAAGCTCAAGTAGAGGCCAAAGAAGAGAACAAAGCCCGTTCTAATAACAAGGCGAAAGCAGAAGCGAAGGCGAAAGCAGAAGCGAAGGCGAAAGCAGAAGCGAAGGCGAAAGCAGAAGTGAAGGCGAAAGCAGAAGCGAAGGCGAAAGCAGAAGCGAAGGCGAAAGCAGAAGCGAAGGCGAAAGCAGAAGCGAAGGCGAAAGCAGAAGCGAAGGCGAAAGCAGAAGCGAAGGCGAAAGCAGAAGCGAAGGCGAAAGCAGAAGCGAAGGCGAAAGCAGAAGCGAAGGCGAAAGCAGAAGCGAAGGCGAAAGCAGAAGCGAAGGCGAAAGCAGAAGCGAAGGCGAAAGCAGAAGCGAAGGCGAAAGCAGAAGCGAAGGCGAAAGCAGAAGCGAAGGCGAAAGCAGAAGCGAAAGCAGAAGCAGAGGCGAAGGCGCGAGAGGCTGCCTTGATGAGATTCGAAGACATCCCTAAGGGGCGGCTGAGTTTACAGTTGAGAGCGTTTAGACAGAAATTCGTAGCTAAACGCTACCTCTCTAGACTCTCAAGAGACGTCGCTCCGCTGCGAATATACACGGTTGAACATAAGGGGTCGCCTCTATACAGGGTAAGATTAGGTCGCTTCAAAGATCGAGATTCTGCTGATGCCGCTTTGGAAAAATACATCATCGCCCAATCTCCCAAGATTAAACCGATCGTCGTCAGAGCTGAGAGACATTAATCATGCGAGCACATATGATCATTATCCTCTCATTATTACTCAGTTCTGCTTGTTTTGGACCAGTGGAGCCAAGTCATCCACTAGATCCCGACACTCCTCTCTCTAGCCAAGCTAAAGGGAGTTTGCATTTAACTTTGGTGACGCCCATGTTGCCAAATATAGAAGGCTACATATCACTCTCAGGTAGTCGTTCCATTGATACTCCGAGTCGGTTGTACCTCGAAGACTTCACTTTTGAGGGGGTTATCACTCAACAGAATGGAGGAGCTCAGCGTTTATATTCGATAAGAGTCAATGAGCTCTCTCCAGATGTTTACGCAATGTACTCCTTTATACCACGTCTTCGATTTGCAGAGACACCACTATTCCAACTCGATCCCAATAGCGATCTCTACTTAGAGCATCATTTGGAGGAGATGTGATCGCGGTATATCTCAACTCTATATCACCCTTTTCAGAACTATAATTGCTCTCTCAGTCCATCGATTAAACGCTAAAGTTATTTACAAAGGAGAACCTATGCCAACGCAACGTCAAAAGTATACCACAATGGCCTTGTGGATACTGATCTTACTCTTTACCGGGCTCGGTTCAGCGTATGCTCAGCCAACGCTCAGCTATCGAGGTGTACTTAAAGATAATCAGCAACGCCCGCTCAGCGGTGATTATGATATGACTTTTCGGATTTATGGCTCGGCTCAAGGATCTGACCTCATGTGGAGTGAGAGTCATTCTCTTGTTAGCGTTGATGAGGGAAATGTCTCCATCCTCCTTGGTCAATTGAGCGCTTTACCCCAGGGGAGTGATCTCGATGCCCCCCTATACTTTAGCGTACAGATCGAGAATGGGAGTGAACTTTTACCTCGTATTCGGATCGGTTCTGCGCTGAAGGCTGAATGGGCGGTTGAGGCTGATGTCGCCGCTCATGCTGAGAGTGTAGATGGAGTGGAGATTAATCCCCGATCAATTAACGTTAATGGTAGACCTATTATTGATTCAGATGGAGATTGGGTAGGAGGCTTAGAGAGCTTTGGTTCGTTCCAAGGTCCTGAAGGTCCTCAAGGTCCCGAGGGCACTAGAGGTGAACAGGGTGACCGAGGAGACAGAGGACCACGAGGAGATCAAGGTGAGCGGGGTGACCCCGGGTCTCCAGGTCCAAGAGGTCAAAATATCTCTTTCTACGATGATAGCGATGATGACGGTTGGTATGATTGGGTAGAGATGGCAGTGGGTAGCGACCCTATGAGCCCTCTAGATCAACCTATAGATGTTAATCAGGACTTTATCGCTGATGATCTCATCGGCCCACGAGGCCTCAGAGGAGAAGTAGGGGTCGCTGGGCCTCAAGGCGCTGAAGGACCGGCCGGAGCCGTAGGACCTGCTGGACCAATAGGGCCGATGGGGCCTGCTGGAGAGGTCGATATGGAGCTTGATACCGATCGTGATAGCTTCCCCGATTGGATTGAGATTACAGTCGGAAGCGATTGGGCAGATAGCACGAGTGTCCCGTTAGACACTGATCAAAATGGGGTCGCAGACCAAATTCAAGGCACTCCTGGTGCCCTTGGATCTCGTGGACCGCAAGGTATCATCGGACCAGATGGACCACGCGGCTTACAAGGACCACGAGGGTCATCAGTGTCGTTTTACGATGATTCAGATCTTGACGGTTGGTATGATTGGATCGAGATCGCAGTAGGCAGTGATCCTATGATCGATCTCGATCAACCGACAGATGTCAATCAAGACTTCATCGCTGATGACCTGATCGGTCCACGAGGTCTCAGAGGAGAGGTGGGGGGCGCTGGACCTCAAGGCGTTGAGGGACCGGCAGGAGTAGTGGGTCCCGCAGGACCGGTAGGGCCTATGGGCCCCGTCGGAGAGATCGATATGGAGCTAGACACTGATCGTGACAACTTCCCCGACTGGATCGAGATAACAGTTGGAACCAATTGGGAAGATGGGGGGAGTGTACCCTTAGATAATGATCAGGACGGAGTCGCAGACCAACTGCAAGGCACTCCCGGGGCGATTGGACCACGGGGGCAACAAGGTCTCGTCGGCTCTGATGGACCACGCGGTTTACAAGGGCCAAGAGGGGTATCATTGTCCTTCTCCGATGACTCAGATCTTGACGGTTGGTATGATTGGATTGAGATGGCAGTAGGCAGCGATCCTATGATCGATGTAGACCAACCTGCAGATGTTAATCAGGACTTTATCGCTGATGATCTCATCGGTCCGCGCGGTCTTAGAGGAGAAGTGGGGCTCGCTGGACCTCAAGGGGTTGAAGGACCGGCAGGAGCAGTGGGTCCCGCTGGACCAGTAGGGCCTATGGGGCCCGTCGGAGAGATCGATATGGAGCTCGATACCGATCGTGACAACTTCCCCGACTGGATCGAGATTACAGTTGGAACCGATTGGGAAGATGGAGGCAGTGTCCCTGTAGATGTCGATCAGAACGGAGTCGCAGACCAGATTCAAGGCACCCAAGGCGCTGTTGGACCTCGCGGGCCTCAAGGTATCGTCGGTCCTGATGGAGCGCGAGGTCTACAAGGACCACGAGGAACATCAGTGTCGTTTTATGACGATGCAGACCTCGATGGATGGTATGATTGGATCGAGATCGCAGCCAACACTAACGTCACTAACGCGCTTGACTTCCCGGCCGACGATAACAATGACGGGATCGCAGATTTCCTGATCGGGCCGACTGGTCCCCGAGGCTTAAGAGGTGAACAAGGTGGGCAAGGTGTTCAAGGTGTGGAGGGTCCTCAAGGTGAACAAGGTCTACAAGGTCCGATCGGTCCCCAAGGTCTCCCTGGTGTTGTCGATCTTGAGGAAGATACCGATCAGGACGGTGTGGCTGACTGGCTTGAGGTAGCGGCTGGATCTGACCCAAATAACGCCTTATCATTACCCCTAGATGCCGATCAAGATGGCTTCCCCGATGCTTTGCGTGGGCCTCAAGGTGAGCAAGGGCCAGAGGGAGAGGGGGTACCTGGACCTCAAGGACCCCGTGGTGCAGGCTTGAGCTTCTTCGACGACAATGACGCCGATGGTTGGTATGATTGGATTGAGATCGCGGTGTCAGCGAACCCCAATGACCCTAACGATGTACCTGCTGATATAGATGTTGATAATGTCGCTGATGAGCTACGCGGCCCGGTAGGACCGCGAGGAGCTCGTGGTGAGCAGGGTGTGCAGGGTGTTCAAGGCCCTCAGGGAGATCAAGGCATTCAAGGTCCACAGGGAGGTCAAGGCATTCAAGGACCACAAGGAGAGCAGGGAGTGCCAGGCGTCCTCGATCTTGATTTAGATCAAGATCAAGATGGCTTCGCAGATTGGATTGAGGCTACTTCAGGTTCAGATCCGGCTGATGGCGGGAGCGTCCCTAGAGATATTGATAACAATGGTGTCGCAGACGCTTTACAAGCGCCAGTTCAAGGTCTTGATGACTTTGGACATATCAACCCCTCGGTGATGACCTCTGAGCTTGTGCGCTCTTTTTCGGCGCCTAATATGCCTCTCATTGACCCACAAAATGGTCAACTACTAGTCAGCGAGATCGATATCCCTGTCGCTGGTCCAGTGGTGAGGGTTCGAGTCACTTTAGATCTCTCTCATGGAGACCTCAGTGAGCTTACGATCATATTGACATCACCGACAGGTACCGAAGTGGTACTCAGGAGCGGTCAACCCGGTCAAGACTTACTCACGATTTTCCCAGATGCTTCCCTCCCTGTAGAGGGGAATATGGGCGATTTTCGTGGGTGAAAATACAACGGGTAAGTGGAGCCTCTCCTTCGAGGATAATCAGCCGGGTAACATCACCGTCGTTAATAATTGGTCGGTGGAATTAACCTTTCGCTCTGATGGTCAGCTTGATCTCCTCGGTAACCTAGATATGCATGAGAATGAGATCTATAACCTTGCTGAGCCAACGACCGACAGTCACGCTACCACTAAAGCCTATGTTGACAGTAAAACGAGTCGAATTGAGCATTTTGGACGCGCAGGTGATCCTCAGGGGATGCCCTGCATCGCTGAGCGTGATGGATTTACTCGTATGTATAAAGGGATCTTTCAGTGGTGCAATGGGAGTGTGTGGAGTAAAATGAATGGGGCAGACATACCGTTGGACGAAGTGGGCGACCTATGATCAGCATGATGGGTGGTTCTTAGATAATCGAGCGGAGCTATTTGGTGGGATAAACCCATCCAATTGGGGTGACAACAACGCCTGTGCTCACCAAATGACAGATAACTTTGATCAGCTTCGACAGTTTTATACTCGTTCTGGTCCTGCGATCGGCACGATTAAAAATGCGAATGTCTACCTTGATCGCCATGAGACTCATAACAGCTCAACAAATAGTTTCCACGCGAGCACGCTTTTTTAGAATTCATAACAGCTCGAATCAGCCCATTGATTGGACCATTCATTGGTATGGTACAGGCTATGGTGGCTGGAATGAGTATCGTTCGATCGCGCTTAATGGAGAGAGTATTACTTGTGATAGTGGTGACCACCGCGCGAGCGCAAATACAGACCACACCATCACGATCCCTCCTAACCGTACGAGTACCGTGATCGTGGTCGCTTCGGCGACGCACCCCAATGGCTCAAGGGCGCTCGCCTTATACTTTTGGAATAACAGTTTAGCGCTGCCAGAAGGTTTAGAGTTCGTTGATGATTTCGATATTAAAGGGGATGGTTGGGAGGATTGAGGAGAGGCTAAGCTAGAGGGAGCGCTTACGGAGCGTCTCTCTTCTCAGCGAACGAAAAATGCGACCGCGATCAGTACAGAACCTGATTAGTGGTGACGTGTGTCGGAGTGAGATCACGCCAAATAATATTGGAGAAGCGCTCAGAGAACTCTTGTTCAAATTGAGCGCAGCGAACCCGGACGGTGATCGCCTCATTAGGGGCTAGCTCCGCATCCGAGAGGAGGCCCGCAACGTTTGCTCTGGGCCATGAAGAGGGGAGAGTGGGATAAGTAATCGAGTTTTGACTGCCCGGTAGATAGGCTGACCAGAGAGGAGACTGTGACGCTCTACCTAAGGATCCACTACAGTTTCCTGGGTTATACCCCAGCTGCTGAGTCACGAAGAGGGAGACGTTACAGGCATCCACATCGGTGGTCGTGGCGCTGGTCACGTCAGACCATGAGAGAGTCTGGCCAGCTCGGTTTATATCGCTTACTAGCCCAAGGAAACCATTAAAAGAGAGCTGTCCACCGGCAGAACCAAGCGTTTGTCGATCGATAATAGAGCTGCTCGCGTTGCGAAGGTCAGGGTCATCACCTTCGGGGATCGCGAGAGCGGAGCTAAGATAATAAATATTACTTAATTCACCGACCAGCGGAGCGTGAGAGATCGTTCGGGTCACGCTCGACCCATTCATGAAGTCAGAGCTAGGGAAGTTCGTGATCCCCATAGGGAAGACTCTTCCGGTTCCAATGCCAGCTTCCGTCCACTCTCCGGCGCTTATACAAGACGCATAGCTACCGGCGGGGACACCGGAGACCGTACACGTCGCTAAAGATTCGTTGAGATCAATGGAGAGAGGAACCGCTTGATTCAGAACGTCTCCTTGTCCCTGCTCAGTAAATGGGGTGTTAAGTCGCACTCCGATCTCTTTGAAGGTAACCTCGCTTAGTAAATCAGCTGCGCTCCCGCTGCCAGAAGCTAGTATATCGAGTGCTCTTCTAGTGTTTACTTTGCCGCTGAGCGCTATGATATGGTCTTGTGAACGATCATGATCTTGAATACGATAACGATGTTGAGAGACTCTAAATAATAGCTCATTTTGTCCGGGTACATAGAGATTACCTGGGATGAGGACCTCTGGTGAGATGATTACCGGTCTCCAACACTCAAATCGACTCAGGAGCTGGGTGATAGGCTTGGAGGTGAGTGACTCTAAACTCAGCGAAGGGAGGACTAGCGAGAGGTCGGTGTCCCCATCATTAGAGAGGTTATTAAAGTCATTGACGGTCCCCGTAAGCTCAAATCGGTTATTGGTACTCTCGCCGGTATCTGTATGGGAGAGGGGCTGTAGGTAAGCGACAACATGGCCACCTTCTAGATTAAAGAGGCTCATATTTTCATAGCCTTCTGCGCCGAGGGTCAGCGTGGTGGGGGAGGAGAGGGCTCCATTGAAGTCGCGTACTAAGTAGCGACCTCGGCTATTGGTTAAGAAGTAGTTATTAGTGCTCCCCGCTTCTCCACGAATCGATGCGGCAGCGTTAAGCTGTAGTTGATCACTAGGAGAGTCACCAATCATGATGGAGGCTGAGACGATGGGCTCAGCTGTTTGCGAATCTTTGACTTCCACATAGAGATTACCGCTAGGTGCATCACAGCCTCCAATAGTGAAAGGAGCTCCTCGCTGTTCAAGACTTATTCTAGGTACAACTTGCAGCGTCGGTCTCTGAGTGAGAGTAGTCTGTTGATCATCTTCACAATTGACTTGGACAGAGAGGTTCACCTCCATAGGGCTACTGGGAGCGAATAGCTCCCAATACCAAGTGCCATCTTCTTGACCTTCGTTCACAATATTGAGCGCTGGTTGAGTGTTTAGGCTTAGGGTTACATCGGCGGGAAGAGGGTCACCATTTAATAATCTCGGGGTGACTTGAACGAGATTACGTGCAAAAGTACCGGCGGTGAGGCAAGTAGTACTCATGATGACCGGAATATTACGGTTGACCACTGAGCACGCTTGAAGATTACAGTCCTCATCAACCTCTCCATCACAATTATTGTCGATGTCGTCGCCACAAATCTCTTCCGTAGGGATGACTTCACCTTGGCAATCGCTCAAACCTTGATCGACACATTGTCGCACTCCATTGCGACAGGTACCGACTCCTTGAGTATCATCAGGTCCACTGTAGCAAGAGATCGAAATCTCATCTACTTGACCATTACAATCATCATCAACCCCATTGCAACTCTCAGGTTGATTCGGAGAGATCAAGGGGTCTCGGTCATTACAATCACCCTCATCAACGGTCACTTGGTCCATATCGAGATCGCAACCCTCATCGACTGATCCGTCACAATCGTCGTCTAATCCGACCTCTAAGGTCTCATCGCAGCGCTCCTCGGTTGGAGTGATCTCCATCTCACAAGCGCTGAGGGCTTCATCGATACATCGCTGAAGCCCTGCTTGACACACCCCTAAGCCAAGAGTGTTCGTTGATCCTGTGTAACAGCTTGAGATCACTTCATCGACTTCGCCATTACAGCTATTGTCCACACCATCGCAGAGCTCAGGGGCACCAGGGAATATGCTGGGGTCATAATCATCACAGTCCAAGTCGCTGGCAGTTCCATCATTGTCGCAGTCTTGCGGAGAGAGGCAGGGGGGTTGGCCACCGGCGGAGATCTCTCCAGCGGAGGTCTCCCCGGCGGAGGTCTCCCCGGCGGAGGTCTCCCCGGCGGAGGTCTCCCCGGCGGAGGTCTCCCCGGCGGAGGTCTCCCCGGCAGAGGTCTCCCCGGCAGAGGTCTCCCCGGCAGGGGTCTCCCCGGCGGAGGTCTCCCCGGCGGAGGTCTCCCCGGCGGAGGTCTCCCCGGCGGAGGTCTCCCCGGCGGATGTCTCCCCGGCGACAAGCAAGTCACCTCCTTGTAATCTCTCTACATCTGTAAAGTCTGGATTGGGCTCAGTGCAACAGGAGAGTGAGATCACATTGAGTATAGACAATAAAAACAGATGAAATGGGCGAAACTGATACATCAAGAGTCTCTCCTTAGAATAATACAGTCTGCGTTAAGGTTGACATTTTATGCGAGTCAATCATTGGTATACCACAGATATGTAAAGATATCCTAATCACAGAGAGTGATCGTCAAGATGACGACTCAACTCGCTTATATAGTTATTACGTTCTACACAGGAGATGAAGGAGTTAGACTCATGAACATTGATCGTCCATCCCCACGTCGACTTGACAAGTTTCAGAAGATTAGACTGACCCTGCTATGCTTAACGTTTTATTCTGTGCCTACTTATGCACAGTCTCCTCGTGAAGAGGCCCAAGCAGTTAAGCCAGCGACAGAGCAGTCTGAACCAGAGATTAAATTGGGAGAGAGCAAGGTTTCATCATCGGAGACAACTCAGCGACTCGATACGCAAGCAATACTTAGCAGAGTTCAGGCTTTCTATGCTCAAGCAACTGACTTCAAAGCAGAGTTTAAGCAGACATACACTTACCATATTTATGGTCGAAAAAAGCTCTCTACGGGGACCGTTTATTTCAAGAAACCTGCCAAAATGAGGTGGGATTATGAAGTCCCTACTCAAAAGGTGTTCGTCGCCGATGGAGAGACTTTATGGGTCTACGAGCCAGAAGAGTCTCAAGTCTTTAAGCGAGACCTGAGTTCAGCTCAATTACCGGTAGCTCTTCGATTTATGAGAGGAGATGCCTCGCTCGACAAAGAGTTTAATGTCCAGCCCATTGAGGAGACTGAAGAGTCCGAGGTCATTCCACTCATATTAACGCCAAAGTCGCCCTCACCAGATTTTAAGACTCTTGAGCTTCATGTCCGCAGAAAAGATGGCCAAGTACAATCAAGCGTGCTCATCGACCCGACTGGAAATCGTAACCGTATTGACTTTGTTGACGTAAGAGTGAATCAGAGCTTGCCTAACAGCGGCTTCTCCTTTACTCCACCCGAGGGAGTCAGAGTTATCGATGAAGAGAGCCCTCGCTGAGCAGAGTTAAGTAAAAGGAGCGTGGAGATGAGTGAAATGAATCCAACGACAGATTATAATGATGATAATCACATCCCAAAGAGATTAGAGACAGCGACCCAAAAGGTTCACTTTGTGTCTCTCGGCTGCCCTAAAAATCGCATAGATACAGAGACGATGCTCGCTGGCTTACAAGATAGCTATGAGATCATTGGTGATGCAGAAGAGGCCGATGTGGTCGTGGTGAACACCTGCGCTTTTGTCGACTCTGCAAAAGAGGAGAGCGTTAACGCCATTTTAGAGGCCGCTGAGCTTAAAGAGGGCAACCTCAAGAAGCTCATCGTGAGTGGCTGTCTCTCTCAGAGATATGCGGATCAACTCGCCGAGGAACTTCCGGAGGTCGATCACTTTGTGGGGACCAATGATCTCGGAGCGGTGAGAGAGATCCTCGACCAAGATCGTAGAGCGATCGCAACTCAAGGCGAGACTTCGTCGGTGGCGGTTGAGAGCGCACCTCGCCTTTGGGTCAGTGACCCAGATAGAGAGGGGTTCAACTGGGAGCTCCCCCGTGTGAACACAGTCTCTGGTCATAGCGCTTACTTAAAAATTGCCGAAGGATGCTCTAACCAGTGTGCTTTTTGTATTATCCCGACTTTGAGAGGTCCACAGCGCAGTCGAAGTATAGAGTCTGTTGTCCGTGAGGCTCGCTCATTGATAGAGCAGGGGGTTGTAGAGCTCAATCTCGTGGCTCAAGATCTCACTGCCTATGGATATGATTTAAAGCCACGTAGCAATCTTACCGCTCTCTTGGCAGCCTTAGAGGAGATCGAAGAGCTGCAATGGATCAGACTCTTCTATGCTTATCCTCGCTCCTTTCCTAAAGGCCTCATCGATCATTTAGCTCTCTCCAAAAAGATTGTACCTTATCTCGACATTCCACTGCAGCACATCTCTGACCCTGTTCTCCGTCGGATGAGACGAGGGACGAATGCCGAGACGATCCGAAAGCGGATTCTAGAGTTACGGGAAAAATTACCGTTCTTGACGATTAGAACAAGTTTTATCGTGGGTTATCCTGGAGAGACTGAAGAAGATCATCAAGCGCTGCTCAACTTTCTCAAAGAAGCGAGATTCGAGCGGGTCGGAGCCTTTATCTACAGCCATGAAGAAGGGACACCCAGCTATGATCTCCCAGACCAAATCGATGAAGCGCTGAAGAAGCGTCGATATGATGAGCTGATGTTTACTCAGAGAGAGATCTCTCTCGCTCACAATCAAACCCTCATCGGTCAAGAAGTTGAGGTGCTCATCGAGCGAGTCAGCGAAGAGAATGAGTACGTGATGGTCGGGCGAGTCGCTCAGCAAGCACCCGACATCGATGGGGTATGTTATGTCGGTTATCGTGAGGGAATGAAGCCTGGGCGTATCTATCAAGGGGTCGTCGAGCAGGTTACTGATTATGATCTTGGAGTTGAGCTGATCGAGGAGTGAGTCTTTCCGACTCGTTCATAAGTGGTTGATCGTCAAAGGGATAACTAGGCCTATATGCCCCGTCGACCGCCAACGCTTATCGAGGGATGTGGAGATAGGCGCTGTCTAGAGTGCGACCATCAAAGCTCATAATAGCGAGCTCAAATTCTCTCTTGGGATAAAATATAGTGTCACCGGCGTTTGGCTCGTAGCCTGCATTAGGGTAGCGACCACTGTAACGTAAGTTCCAAACCCCAGCAGGATCGTTAACGAAATATCCGCTGTCGTTGTAGCCAACGATCACAACGAGATGTCCAGCGGTGAAAAATCCATGAGTGATCACCGGTCTGCCGCTGTCAATGGCGTTCTTGACCTGAGCTAGCGTACCCCGAGGATAGGAATCAATCCCTCGGACTCCATAGCGAGAGGCGAGTCTATTGTAGAGGTTATTAAGTCCCTGTAGACCCATGGCTTCTTGGTTACCAAATTCTTGAGTGATCTGGTCGGGTCTGACTTGTGCTCCATAGTAGTTGAGCACCATGGCGACTGAGGTGTTTTGGCAGGTCGCTCTTGGCTGTATTTGATTAGAGTATTGATAAAAATAAGGGACATCGAGTCTACGCTCTCCCGGCAGATTATCTTGTATGTTCTGATCAGCATCTCCCCAGTGGTCAGCGGGTTGATCTTCATAACGATCAGTTTCCATTGATGAGCACCAGCCATTCTCTGCTCGCGCAAAGAGAGACATATTACTGTGGTCCACCGAGATTGATTTCTTGGCGCCGAGCTGAACAAGTTTGATGGTTAAGTTGCCATCGCTAAAAGTGTCGGTGTCGATCTTGGGGAGGGAGAATGGACCATAGGTCTCATAATCATGAGAAACAGTGAGCTTGACGTCCTCCATTAAGTTCATAATCTCATCGGTCTGATATCGCCATGCTGACCCATCGGCGGTGATGGTCTGCACTTCACAGCGATACACCACTTTGGCCGATTGATTGAAAGTTTTAACATATGCCTCCGATAAGTCCGCGTCGCTCATATCGGCACAAGCAATGCTCATTATAGAGAGAGACAAGCAGAGGATCGATCGGCGAGTGAAGGTCGAGATAGTCATTTCGAGACTCCTTATCAGGCTGAGGTTAATGGGACGATACACGTCTGAATAGCGATACCACTAGCAAATATTTAGCAGGTATCATGCCAATCGGGTTATATTGTTCAAATGATGGACCTCAAGCGCTTTTAGCTACTCTTGTACTCTCTTGTGACACCTCTCTTGTGACACCTCTGCCCCATCTATCGCCTGTCTCCGGTAGGGGAAGATGCTCTTCATGTCACAGAGCGGTTAAGCTGAAGGGGACAGGGAGTCGTTCAGCTACTCTCATCACTTTTAGTGACAGAGGACGTAGGTGTCATCGTATTGAAGGGTCCGATCTCTCCGCCCCACAAAACGCCGAGACCGATCAAGAACTGTAACGGCATACGCAACCAAAGTAACCAACGCTCTCGGGGCATATCCCCAATATAAATATCGTTCACGAGCATGTTGATATTGGCAGGATAGACAGCAATGAGGAGCGCGATGAGCCCCCATGCTGCCAGATGTCGAGTTGTAGGAATGAGGAGGCCGACACCTCCTAAGAGCTCAAAGAGCCCGCTGAGATAGACGAGTTCAAGTGGCCAAGGGAGGATACTGGGCATAATCGTGATAAAGGGCTCGGGGTTGATAAAATGGAGCACTCCAACAATGATAAATGAGAGCGCAAGGACGGGTCGAAAGAGTGATCTGTACATGCGTGTCTGTCCCTAAGTACAAAATGATGGCGAAAGATTATTATCTTCACTTATGAGGATCGCTGATCAGCGTCTAATGAATAGTTTAGCGTAGTATATTTCATTGTGGACCGAGCGCGCTTCGCTGAATAATAAAGGGACAGTCAGCGCAAGCGCTGTTGCCATATTCATCAATAAACTGAACGGATAAGCTAGGGTTGGGTTGGTCGCTATCTATCTCTACGACAGCGAAGACCGTGGTCTTTGCTCTATCATAAATGAAGGGCGGCATATAGCGCATCTGAATGAGAGAGCCATAATCATCACCACTCGGCGCGCTCGGCCCATAATTCGCTAAGCCTGAGCTGATGATCTCATAAAGCGCATAGGGATCATTGATTTGGCGAGGGTTACGATGTTCGAGGATCGATGAGATGTGAATATCACCGGACATCAAAACGACCCCACCCACTCCTTGACTCCAGATATGACTAAATAGTTCATCGCGGTCTGCCTCAAAATGAGGCCACTTCTCTTGATCGTCGAGATCTCCAGCGAAGATGCTCCCCGAGAGAATCAATTTAAAGGTTGCTGTTGAGGCGCTGAGTTCTCTCTTGATCCAATCCATCTGAGCTCGACCGAGCATATGTTCACGGCTATCATCTCGGTGAAAGCGGGTGTCTAGTCCAAATATATCTACATCTCCCCATGATTGCTTAAAGAAGATCCCTCTCTGCGAGATCTGATCTCTGCTGAGACCACCATCAGGGTTGGGCCAATATTCATCAAAGACTCTGATAGAGTCTAAGGTCCAAGGCTTACGACCTCGGTCATCATTGTAAAAGGCGTCGGCGTTATTACTGTAAAAGTCATGATCATCCCAAATCGCGAGTATGGGTGTTGAAGCGAAGAGATCTGCTCTCTGATCTCGGCCAAAACTACCCCACCAGCGAGATCGACTGAAAGTAGAGGGCCTAATCGATACATTGTTTGGATCATAGACATTAAGTGGTGGATAGTGCTCCCGACCCCATGATGTCCTGCGTTGAATAGCATCTCTATAATAGCTACGCATCGCACCCATATCAGGTGCATCGCCGTTACTAAGTGAATCAAAATAGACATTGTCACCCAGCATGAACATCATGTCAGGTTGACTGTTGATAATCGCTCCAAAGATGGGTTGCTCTGGATGTCGTGAAGGAACCGTCTTGGCGCATGAACCGACCGCGAATTTATAGTGACCAGCTGTTCCATCCACAGGAGCTGTCTTAAACTGACCATTGGTGAGCTGGCCCTCGATATCGATGACATAATGATAGGTCGTATTGGGTGTTAACCCTGAGAGGTCTACTTCGAAGGTATGGTCACGATCAGTCGTAGGGTACCGATAAGCGACTGTCTCTAGGTCACTTTCTTCTACACCGACCTTAATGATGACTCTTCGAGTCGCGTCAGTTCTTCCCCAGAGACGTACTCGATGAGGGCCAGTCGCTCCGATAACTGGACCATGACTCAGATATTGATCATAGCAGGTGCAGGGGAGAGACTCGGTCGGTAAAGGGGAGGGGAGCGGGAGAGTGATCGACTCTCGAGCACCAGAGTCGAGGGTGATTGAAGGTGTAAAGAGATCACAAGATACGACGATCCCATTAACAGTCAGCTGAGCGCAAGCGACCGCCCACGCATCACTATCGTCATAAAAGAGCCTCCCTTGTCCGCCTCCTAAACCATCATAAGTCATCCCTCGTTCTTCTAAATCCATGGTATAGACGTCAACGGTATGACGCATGTGATCATCCCATGAGATATTATTAAGGGCATAAGAGGAGCGAATTACCCCATCATAGAGTTCAAACTCTAAAGTGCCATCATCACCAGCGTTATCCCCATTACGGAGCGTGAGCTGAGCGTTGATGAGTTGAGGCGCAGGAGTATACCCTGGATCTTGGCATCCAGATCCATCCGATATCACCCCATCATCAATGATCATATTACAGTTATTATCGAGCCCATCGCACAATTCAGGCTGGGAAGGATTAATCAAGATACTCTCTTCATCGCAGTCACCTGCTCTTGACACATAGCCGATAGGCTGATCACAAGACCGGAGGGTGACCTCAGCGTTACCATATTGGTCGAGATCTAGGTCTTGGTACCACACTAGAGACCCTTCGAGCTCCTCTCCTTCATCAATAATCATGTCACAGTCATCATCTAAACCGTTGCAGCGTTCTGCTGCCCCCGGGAATATGAGAGGATCTCCATCATGACAATCGACTGAGCTAGGGTGACCATCTTGATCATTGTCAGCTTGAGTCATGTCAGCTTGAGTCATGTCAGCTTGAGTCATGTCAGCTTGAGTCATATCCGCTCTATCAGTCCCCCCATCTCTCTCGCGAGTAGAGAGATCAAGAGGGTCTACGTTAGAGAGATCTACTGCGACCGTAGAGTCATCGGAGTCTTCGCCAACTTCGGTTTCGTTCGAAGAGAGAGGAGGAGTCTCTGTACAGGCCGAGATAACAAAAAAAGTGGATACGATGAGCAGTTGATTGAATATGATGAGCAGATGATTAGGCACAAAACCTCTTCTTTTAGGACAGAGAATGAGAGTTAAGCTGTGAACTTGTCACTTATATTAGCTTGATGAAGATATGATTAGCTTGATGAAGATATTTAAAACATATCAATATGTGAGAGTAGACAAATCACTTGATGAGTCGTTGATAAGTCAACGACTGGCGAAGAGATGACTTCTGGCGAAGAGAGTCCATGGGGTGAAGCCTGTGTAGAAGACACTGATTGTAGCGACCCTACTGATTTTTGTGAGCAGCCTGGGGTGACAGAAGAATGACAGAAGGATGACAG
This sequence comes from uncultured bacterium, assembly GCA_943788935.1. Taxonomy (GTDB): domain Bacteria; phylum Myxococcota_A; class Bradymonadia; order UBA7976; family VGTA01; genus CAKZRU01. The sequence goes on from CALSSE010000015.1 coordinate 251,241, forward strand.
AAGGCTATTGTACATATGCTTGTATTAACAACCAAGGGTGTACAGATCTCGAGGCACCCAGTCATTGGACTTGTAATATCCTAGCGTTTGCAGGCTGTGAAGACGTCCCCTCTAAGTGGTGTGGCTCTCAGAGTGAGCCTACTGACTTCCCCGGGGTCATTGTTGAGTGTCCATAATAGATAAGAGCTGATTGATATCATTCATCGCTCTTTAATCAGACGGATCCGACTCATAAGAGTTTGAGTCGAGGGGTCACTCATCCTATTAATGATCTCAAGATCACGTCCACTTGGCGCATATCTCGGGCGAGCCACGCTGCTCTGAGTTTGAGTTTCTCTTCCTCACTCAACTCGCCATAGGCGTCCTTATGCTTTAATGTGTGACGGACTTTAGAGCCGAGCTGTTCTAAGACCATACCTACGCTGACTGAGATATTGAAACTCTCAGTGAACCCATACATTGGGATCTTGAAGATTCCATCACAGGCAGACATCGTCTCTTCACGAAGACCACTCGCTTCATTTCCAAAGAGGACCATGATCGGCTGATCAAGAGGTAAGTCGAGCATATCAAACTCTCCTCTCGGCCCTGCCCCAAAGACGCGATAGCCATTTTTTTGTGCCGCTCTAACGAGCTCGACACCAGCGGGGAGCTCTTCTTGACCTTTAAATAGCTCAAGGTCAATCCAACGATGGGCATGCATAGTGATCCCCTTGGGGATACGTCCCTTCTTGTCGGTGGGATTGGGGCCGGTCCCCATCCCTGGGTGAGGATATGGATTTCTCACCTCAGCGGCATAGACGCGATGTACCCCTAGACCTTCGGCAGTTCGTAAGCAGGCGGCGCCATTGTGCTCATGGTGTAAGTCTTCGACACCGAGCGCTAGTGAGGTGATCCGCTGATCTAAGACAGCATTAATGCGCTCTAGACGACCGGGGAGCGCTAGCTTAGATAACGCTTTGACTACTTTGTCAGCAGGGTATTCGACCCCTTCAGGAGATGTATATATAGCCGCTCTTCGCTCGATCAAGATGGGTCGACCTCATCTTCATTAATGATGATCGCCCCTTCATCATCTTTGTTGATCTGGGTGAGCCCTGGATGGGCGGCTTCTAGATTAGCGATCTCCTCTACCCTGGCGTCCGGTACACTAGCGTCCGATTCACTGGCTGAGCTTGAGTCAGCGCTCGGTGCAGCGCTTGTGCTAGAAACCTCTCTGAGAGCGGCGCGCTGCTCTCTTGCATGCTCAACAGCTAGATGAATGGTCAGCTTGAGCTCATCTTCATCCCAGGGCTTGGTGAGGAAGCGGAATACATTTCCTTCATTGATCGCTGAGATGACCATGGTCATTTCTGCTTGTCCGGTGAGGACCACTCGACCGATGGTGGGATAGAGGAGTCGACAGCGCTTGAGAAACTCTAAGCCCGTCATTTCTGGCATCAGATGATCAGAGATAATGACGTCAGGTCTCTCGGTTCGGAGGAGCTGAAGAGCATCTTTAGCAGAGGGCGCAAAGCTGAGCTTATAGTCACGACGGAGGACGCGACGAAGAGCAGAGCGAATGCTCTCTTCATCATCAACGATTAGGATATGGGCGCGATTAGTGAGCTCACTCATCAGGTCACCTCTGGCTGGAAACTAGGTTTAAAGATCTAATCATGACGAACGATTTAGATGGTGGTCGTTCGTTCCCTATGATTCATGAAGTTGCCGCTCTTGTCTAGCCTTCTATTTGGACTCTCTAGGAGGAGTGATTGAGAGCTTGATTTACATAGATTAACTGTGATGGATTAAACTTATCTTTATAAGAGTCGAATGTTGAGCCTCATCTTTGCATGTACACATGTAAGTATTCTTGAGGGTAAAAAGGAGATGATATGGAATCCCACACAAAACGGGTGGCTGTTGGCCTGTTCATACTATTGCAGGTCGGCTGTAATGCCTCGGTTAATCCTGACTTGATCGAAGACACAGAGGCATCGATGAATATCCCTGAGCAATATCTAGATCCTCTGCCGGGACAAATGATGGGAGGGTCTCCGATAATGAGTAATCCCATGGGTGGAGATACAGTAGGAATGGTCACCGGCGGGGAAATGACTGGCGGAGATGAGATTGGCGGAGAAGTGACCGGCGGAGAGATGACCGGCGGAGAGATGACCGGCGGGGAGATGACCGGCGGGGAGATGACCGGCGGGGAGATGACCGGCGGGGAGACGACCGGCGGGGAGATGACCGGCGGGGAGAACTTGAGGTGTGATCTGACCGATGCCGAGAGTAGGGTCTGTTATGACTGTGATGATAACGGTGAGGTCTACCTACCCTATGAAGACTCTCTATGTCCTACGGTGGAGTGCCTCGTTGATGAGGTAAGTATTGATCCTCAGGGTTCTTGTGTTCGCTACCTGTACGATATACCACTCCCTCCTCTTTGTTATGACGTAGAGCAATGTGAGCCGATCGATGAGCAAGAATGTCTAGTAGTAGATGTTGAGGTGATCGCTGAAGGGAATGCTTGCCGAGAGGTAACAACATGTGAGAGTGGGGTGATGCCAGAGACCTCAAGTAGACCCAATGGGGCGAGTTGTAATGAGTGGGGAGTCTGTCAAGAGGGAGAGTGTAACGCCCAATCTGCTTGTGGGAGCTTTACTAGATATAATCAGAGAAATCGATTTTGTGATTCAGAGCTTAATGACCAAGGTGAGACGAGCTGTACATTTTTAGTGTATGGCCAAGGCTTGAATGGAGATGGAGAGACCACCTGCGCTGACTTTTGTGAACGTGATGGTGGGACGTGTATAGACGGATGGAATAACGATAATGATAACAACTGCCGAAGAGGCAATGGTGACGATGGGTGTAATGTGCTTTACCAATCTCAAGTGTGCATTTGTGCTGCGCCCTAAGAAGATCGGTGACTCACTCATTTATTGCTTTGGTAAAGTGATTCTAAATCGGTACATATACGTAGCAATTTCTGCAAGGTTCATCTCGCTAGTCTGATATCCATAAGTCCAATTATTAATGAGCTGAGGCGTTCCACTCTCCCCTAAATGACTAGAGACGATCCCTACGTGGGTTGGTCGACCTTTATCTAAGGTGTCCATAAATAGGATGTCGCCGGGAAGCCAAGCCTCATCTTCGGTTTGCTTTGAGTCAAAGCTGATCGGGAGTGAGGTGTAGTGTCTCTTAAAATAGACGATGAGTCTCCTCACTCGACGATGATCTATATTTCGATTTGGACGCTTTCCACGTAAACCATAGGCCTTGGGGTGAGAGAGCATGTCTTTATAAAGCAGTGTTTGTAGGTCCCAACCGGCGTTACGAAACGCCCTCACGATAACATCTGTGCACACACCGATCTCACGAGGAACATCGCCGAGAGGATATTTTAGTCGTTGATAGCCTTCTTGATACTCAGCGCCATTTAGAGCTGTCTTAAGCGCCCCGATATAGATGTCTAATGAATCAAAAATGCCGTCATGATCGCGATCTTGAGAGAGAACGCTATCAGTAGGCAAAGGGGGGGGGTGATTGACCTTGAGCGTAGGGGAGAGGCCTATAAGAGCGTCTCGGATCGCAGGTCTCAGAGTGTTATGTTTGAAGGGGAATACATTGAGTAAATGATGCCTATAAAAGAGGCCTAAGACCTTATGATGATTAGCAATCGACCAACGGTAAACCTGTAGTTGATCTTTGGGTAACCATAGTGGTGTCGAGATCTTTACCTTTGAATCTAGATCCGAGAAGATCCCCTTATCGCTCATCGGTTGAGGGAGTTTTACTTCCATTATCTCTGTAGGAGATGAGGCGGGCTGAGCATAGAGTTTGATTGTTATCGGTAGATTGATCACCCCAAAGATGAAGGTCACTAAGAATAGACGAGAGAGGAGATATTTCTGATCTTGTCTCTGGTCTCTACTTGAGCTTTGCTGATGAGTCATTGTATTCTCAGTTCAAAATAAGAGTATTCCTGGTTCAGATTAAGAGTATTTTCAGTTCAAATTAAGAGTATTCTCAGTTCAAATTAAGATAAATCCACATTAAGAGGGTGTTGGTTATTTGATCATAAACACTCTTGTTACCCTGTTCATCAAGGAGATTAAATATGCACCTTTCTTCCTCTTTACGCCTGAGCTGTCTTAGCTTGAGTCTTTTATGGTTCTCTCTAGGCTGTGATGATGACCCCTCTAATACAACGACGAGTGGGGAGAGCGCTGGCGAGATGGCCGGTGAGATGGCCGGTGAGATGGCCGGTGAGATGGCCGGTGAGATGGCTGGTGAGATGGCCGGTGAAATGGCCGGTGAGATAGCCGGTGAGATGGCCGGTGAAGCGGCTGGTGAAGCAGCCGGTGAAGAGAGCGGACCGACATGTGATGCTTGTGAGAGTGATGATGACTGTGAGCGAGGTGAGTCTTGCATAGCTATGGATGGTGATGAGACGGTTAAATTCTGCTTCTCCCCTTGCTTTGATGACGGTACCTGCGCTGAAGAAGGGTACCAGTGCACTACACTCTCTCATGAAGAGAGCCTCTATATTTGCGCCCCATCAAGCGGCTGTGACTTCTGCTATGATCTCGATGGAGATGGTTATGGAATGGGTCCCAGTTGCGAGGCTATAGACTGTGATGATGAGTCGGCTGAGATTAATCGAGGTATGGCTGATGATGTCTGTGATGGGGTCGATAATGACTGTAATGGTCTAGTTGACGATGAGTACCCGGGGATCTGCCCTGCTCCTAATTGGCGAGTCGTTAATGAGACCGCTCTTGGTGATCGTTGGGCGATCTATGAGATGGTCTTTTACAGCGACTCAGAGTGTACTGCGCCATTACAAGGACAAATCGAGATGCCTTTCTCCTCTGTTGAGGATCCTGACTTAGAGGCCCTCTTGCACGATGGAGTGATTGATCCAACCGAGGGGTTACCATGGCTTGGCGCTGTTTTAGAGGGCGCCATGGCTAACGCCTCATTCGCTGGATATTCCTTCGCCGCTGATGTTGAAGTCGGGTGTGTGGATCTCTTCCAGACCGAAGATGAAGCTCAGCGTCAAGAGAGCCTCCGCTTACAGAGCGGGTTCTCCGGTGAATGGTCGAGTAACACTCTCATGGTTGGTGTTGAGCAGCGGATTGAGGGGGGACAGAGCTTCACCCGATTCGTGCCCTCTATTTGTGGTGATGGACTAGTCGCCCCTAATGAGCAGTGTGATACTGAGGCTCTCTATTGTGTCGCCTGTGAGATTACTTACGCTGCCGACGGAGAGGTCTGCGTGATGGCTGAGCAGGAGATCGCGCTCTGTGAAGAGGGCGTGGTGTGTATGGTGATGGATGGAGAGGGGGTGTGTCAGGCACCACAGATCTTAATTGAAGAGGAAGAGTGTGACCCAGAGGATGAGACCGCGATTTGTGATGAAGGCTTGACCTGCCTTGAGGGAAATGTAGGCTTTGTTTGCACTCGTGAGGAATAGAGGGCGCTCAGCGATAGGGAGATATACCTATTCAAAGCGAGCGTGATGTTAAGTAATCTGATTGGGAGTTGAGAGGAGGACTTTAGCCTCTCGAGCTTTTGTCAGACTTGGCTCAACGCTCTATGGACAAGATAGGTATATTAGATGGGTCAACGATGCAGAGACTGATAAGATGAGACTGAGTGAGACGGTAAGAGGGATCGCCTCGCCGAGATTTACTGAAGTCCATCTGATCACCACATTTATGTTTAGTGTAATGATCATCAGTCTCATTACTCTCATTACTCTCATTACTCTCGTTGATCCCTCTCCTTCCTGGGCAGAGGAGAATGAAGACACAACAGTGATCGGTCATCGTCATCGTCAGCCGGTTTTGAAAGACCGAGCGACGAGCTCGGTGGGAGAGGCAGAGGTGAGGGAGGGAGTCACTCGCTCAACACCAGAAGCCCTCGGAGATGAAGTTGGTGCATATGTCCAACAAACAGCCCATGGTCAAGGCTCTGTGTATTTGAGGGGACGAACGGGGAGACATACGCTGTTAATGGTCGATGGTTTCCGATTGAATCACGCTCTCTTTCGTCAAGGACCTAATCAATATCTCTTTACCATTGACCCTCTCTCGGTTCGAGTGATTGATGTCTTGAGAGGTGGAGGAGCGGTACGGTTAGGCGCTAACGCGCTCGCGGGCTCTATTTTGGTAGAGTCTAAACGTCCAACAATTGATCCTTCTAAAGAGGCGGGTCAACCTAATCTAAAGCTGACAGGGATCTACGCGACCGCTGACTTAAGCCGTGGTGTTCGCGCTGAGGGACAGCAGCAGCTGACCCGTCGATGGGGTATATATCTCAGCGGTGGATGGCTCAAGAGAGAAGAGCTAGAGGCTTCAGGACCTCTTGAGCGATCACCTGATACCCCTTTAGTGCTTCAACTAGAGAAGAATGTACCACGCTTTAAGGAGGATCAGCGTCTTCAGAGGGGGACAGGGTATAAAGCGCTCAGCGGAGATATAGTCTCTAGAGTTCGACTCGACCAAGGCGATTGGATTCTCGCCGCTCGTCTCTTCAGACAATATGACTCTCCTCGCACTGATCAATGCCCTCCACCGGAGGCTCCTGAGACGTGGTGTCTTAATTATGACGAACAGTTTCGAACACATATCTACTCCCGAATAGAGACCAAAACAGAGAATCATTGGGCGAGAGAGATATGGGCAGGGGTGAGCTTTCAGCGTCAGCATGAGAGACGCACCAATGATCGTGAGAATTATCTCAATGTGGGCCGAGATAGCGTCAATGTATGGGAAGGGAGAGGGAGAGCATCAACCTCTTCATGGACCGGAGATATGGGAGAGCTCTCGCTCAGTTATGGTCTTGATGCGACGATAGAGTCTGTGAGCTCTAAAGCATGGGACACCCTCGTGCGTTCTGAGATCACTCGGGAGCAGAGTCGTGGTCAATATATTGAAGGGAGCGCTTACTCAAGAGCAGGAGGGTGGTCAGAGCTGAATTGGCAGAGGGGAGCTTTACGGGTGAGAGGAGGGGCGAGACTCAGCTATGCTTACGCAGACTCTCCCAAAGATCTAGCGACGGAGACCGAGGCGATCAATCGGTCTTGGAGAGGGCTCACTCTTGGCGGAGGTGCAACATGGAGAGTCTCTAAACAATGGCGGTTGACCTTGAACTTGGAGGAGGGGTTCGCTCCACCAAACCTAGATGACCTCACCGCTAGACAGCTCACTGGTCAAGGATATCAGATCGAGAATCCTGCGCTTGAAGCCGAATCATCATTGACCACAGAGCTCGGTCTTCAATTTCGAGGGCGTTGGCCTCGAAGAGGAGAGGCTGTTGAGCTAGAAGTAGAGATATGGGGGTTCGCTATGCAGCTTTATGATGGGATTGAGCGACGAGACGCTATTTGTCCCATGAGTGAGCGCTCCTGTATCGCCGCTCGCATTTCAACCCCGTTCACTTTAAGTAACCTCAATGAGCCCGCTCAAGTATACGGTGCAGAGCATCAGGTGGTGTTACGCTTACCCTATCGTCTGAGCCTCTCTGAACATCTCTCTTATGCGGTGAGTGAAGGGCCCTCCCCACTCCCTAGTGAAGCGGGTCAGAGGCGAGCTCTCTCACGAACTCCACCCCTTAATGGGGGAGTGAGGGTAAGGTGGGATAGCCCTCAGAGCACCTTTTACACCCAAGCGGGCGTTCGTTGGGCGAGCGCTCAAGACCGACTCTCTTTTGGTGACGAAATAGATCATCGTATCCCTTATGGCGGTACTCCTCGATATACCGTTTACCATGCTCAGCTCGGTATACGGGAAGGTCCATGGGAGCTGAACATTAACATAGAGAATCTCACTGATGTCGCTTATCGAGTCCATGGTTCAAGCGTTAATGGCGCCGCGAGAGGCCTTTCTCTATTTTTTAGTTATTCTCTTTAATTTCTACCCCCATTATTGGTGAAAGAGTTGATCATGATTAGGTTAACCCAAGCATCATCTTTGATTCTCATGTGTTGCTTCTGTTTTTTGTTTGCTTGTGAAAAGAGCGATCCCTCTGTGACACCTATAGCGGGTGAGATGGCCGGTGAGATGGCCGGTGAGATGGCCGGTGAGATGGCCGGTGAGATGGCCGGTGAGATGGCCGGCGAGATAGCCGGCGAGATGGCCGGTGAGATGGCTGGTGAGATGGCCGGTGAGAGCTGTGAAGCGCTAGAGAGTGATTATCCCTCAGAAGAGTGGCCTATGTGCATCAGCGATAATGGGCGCTACCAACTCGCGGGAGCGAGTATTCCCTCTAGCGCGGCGCGAGTCGCTGCCTATGAAGCGATCGCTGACCTTTTGTGGCGTAATGATTCGATGAGGGGCGAAGATTTTATCCAAGCAGAGCTCATCTATGGTGAAGATGGAGGAGTCGGGAGTCGAGTGACTCGTCGTTATGATGCCCATATTACACCTCCCGAAGGAGCGGACTGCTCATCGGCAAATGCTGGTGACACTTGGCCAGACTATTGTGTTGGACCCGGGGTGATCGAGCCCCTCATCCTCGATGCCTTCGCAGCAGGTAACAATGGAGAAGAGATGATCGCCAATGCAGCGAGAGTGAGGGCGGGTCTCTTATGGTTTTTTTATGTGAGCACTTATAAAGAAGCTTACACCTGCGCAGGCAAGGCCGCTGATTGTGATTCTCATTGGGCATATTGTAATGGAGCAAAACAGCTCAATGAAGAACCAATTGGTCTAGGGGCAGAGGTTAAGGATGCCTCAGAACAAGCTTACGACCAACTCTTTGATGCTCACTTAGCGGTTCGTTGCTGGCGAGATCTTGACAGCGCTGAAGTGGCCGAAAATGACGATATTTATCGGCAGGTTTTAGGTCAACTCGATCGAACTCTTGATCAAGGGTATGCGAAGGTTCTTAGCGCTCATCTACGAGCGGCTGCTAGCGCTATCGATGAGAGTGAAGGTATATTGATGACCTTAAGTATTCTAGGTCCACCCCTCACCCGAGCGGTGCGCGCTCAAGATCTAGAGTTTGATCAAGAGGCATGGAGTGATGCTTGGCGGGGGCTGACCACCGCCGGTGCTTCAGCGATCACTGACCTCGCGGATTATTTAGATCGCCTATTCCCCTGTCCATAAGATGGATCAGACAGAGTGAGGCGCTGTAGCGAGGAGATAGTCTCTCAAGACAGCGCTATCGGCTTGTAAAGAGAGCTTATTCCCTGTCTCCACTTGTGCGTTGAGTTGGCTCAGTGAAGGAGGGAGAGGAGGAGGCTCACCGATTACAGGGGTGACGACCTCGGTAAATTTAGCAGGGTGGGCAGTGGCGAGTAAGATCGTTGGTTGCTGCGGAGGATGAATACCGAATGATAAGTGTTGTTGATAGGCCTCATATCCGACCGCGCTATGAGGACAGAGAAGATAGCCTCTCTCCTCATAAACTCGCCTGATCGTGTTGAGCGTTGCCTCATCTGAGACGCTATAGCTGTAGAGATGATTGCTGAGTTGATTACGGTCATGATTGAATAACGCCTCTACTCTCGACCGATTAGAGGGATCTCCTACATCCATTGCATTGGAGGGAGTGAGCGTTGAGCATTGTGGATAAAAATCGCCGGTGTGGACAAAACGAGTGAAACTGTCATTGCGATTAGTGGCAGCGATGAAGCCGGCTGTCCTGAGTCCTCTACGCCAAGCGAAGAGCCCCGCTGCGAGATTACCGAGATTACCGGAAGGGATAACATAGAGAGGAGCGATCTCCTCAAGAGAGCCCGCTCGATGACTTTGGAGCCTGAGCTGTTGGGCGGCCCAAGCATAATAGACGCTCTGCGGTAACCATCGAGCGATATTGATAGAATTGGCAGAGCTCAGCGGTCGTTTCTTTCTTAAGTCAGCGTCAGCAAGCATCGCTTTGGCCATTCGCTGGCAGTCATCAAAGCTACCGTCCACCTCTAGGGCGGTGATATTACCCCCTAACCCAGTGAGTTGACTCTCTTGAAGCGGAGAGACCCGACCTTTGGGATAGAGGATAACGACATCAATTCCCTCTACTCCATAAAAACCATGAGCGACCGCGCCTCCGGTATCACCGCTGGTAGCGACGATAATAGTGAGCGGCTGATGAGAGAGGGCGCTGAGAGTCCGCGACAAGAAGCGCGCTCCCACGTCCTTGAAGGCAGCGGTAGGTCCATGAAATAACTCTAGAACCCAGAGATGGGGGGAGAGCTGTTTTAGCGGGATGGGGAATTGGAAAGTCTCTTCGCAGATCTTTCGAAGGCTCGAGCGACTAATATCCGGAGAGAGCATCGGTTCGAGTAACTGAGCGGCGAGGGATTGAGGAGAGGTTTGAGCGTCAAGTGGGGGTAGGGTGAAGCCATGAGGGATATTCTCTGGTGAGAATAGACCGCCATCTAGTGCTTGACTTTGGATCACTGCCGCGCTGAATGAGCGAGTCACCTCAGGATCATTTAGACTGTAATAGCGCATAGGCTCCTCGTTCGGAGATTCGACTGATATAAGTCTCACAAGGGATCTGCAGAGCTGACATCTCCTGATGGAGAGCGTGTTGGACGGTGACCGCGCTTTGATGATCGAGACAGACCCAAAAAGTTGATGGACCGCTCCCCGAGATCCCTCCTGAGATCGCTCCCGCCTGCTCTGCTGTCGCTCGACAGCGTTGGAGAGCAGGGATAAGAGGAGAACGAGCGGGACCCACATAGAGGTCATGAAGAGCGAATGCAGCCGCTCTCGCGTCTCTAGCATGGCAGGCATTAATGAAGGTACCCATCCAGCCGATCGCTTTGCTGACCGTTGAGAGTGGGATATGAGTAGGGAGAACAGCGCGCGCCTCGGCGGTTTTTACTTGTACTTGAGGATGGAGAATGACCAATGTCCAATCCGGGGCTGGAATGCGGAGCACTTCTCCATTAGGAGAGGAGAGGCTAAGCCCTCCACGAAGCGCAGGGGCGACGTTATCATAGTGTCTCGCTCCGCTCGCGAGCTCCTCGCCATCGAGCGCGCAGCTTAAGAGCTGCTCTTCTGAGAGAGCCGCTCCTAAGAATGTATTGACTCCGATGGTGGCAGCGACCGCGCTCGCTGCGCTTGAGCCTATACCACTCCCCGGTAAGATCGATTTCTCAATCGTCAGCTCGATCCCTAAAGGGAGTGATGATGAGCGCTCTTGACCCAATTGGTCTGTGGCTACGCTTTTAATCGCATCAAGGACCGATAACGCAGAGCGTCCGGCGACATTTAAGTCAGGCGTCATGGGGAGCAGAGAGTGGCTCTCTCGCCTCTGACCTCGGTGAAGAGTATAGACCTGCTTAATACACACGCCTGATCGGGTGCTCTGCTCGATGATCATCTTCTCTTGAGGAGACTCTAAGGCGAGCCCGAGGACATCAAACCCTATGTTTAGATTAGCGATAGTCGCTGGAGCGAAAGCGATCACATGTTGCTGGTTGTGACTTGGTCTAGCGACCCTCTGTCCGCTCATCAAAACTCCAATCTCTAAGCGATGCCCTTCGCCTATAGGGCTTCGAGATTAATCGAATAGGTAGCGCTTGTTCGGGTATAACTGAAGACGGCGATCACCGCTGAATCCGTACCGCTGAGCGTCTCTTGATCGGCGGTGCCATTACTACCGTTGACCGGATCGCCGCTCACTTGACCGACATTATATTGCAAGATATCAATATCAGCCTCAGAATGAGAGAAGGAGATCGTAAAGGTCCAATCCCCTTCAATATCGATTAAGTAATAGTCTGGAGCTTCTGTACAAATCCCTCCTGTGTGAACACCCGCGGTAATAGGAGCAGCGGTCTCACGACTATCATTGGGTTCAGAAGCCTCTTCCTCTCCTTCAGCGCAAGTTGACTCAAAAGGAGCGGGCATGATGTTGGTCCAGTCTTCTTCTGGTTGCTCAGTGATCCGTATAAGGGGGAGGATACCGACTTGGCGATTGAGATCGAGACTGGTGAGAATCGTCATATCGCTTTTCCGAACGACATAAGCATCGGGGAAGGCGGTGAGCGCAGGAGAGCGACCAAAGAAGCGAGTCAATGGTTGAGTCTCTTTATCGCCTACAAAGAAGCCATTGGTGGAGCCGAGCATGGTGGAGAGGTGATCGAGGGCGAAGTCACTATCTGCAGGCTCCCCATCTTCATCTTGAACCTCGACATAGACGACAATGCCTCCAGCCTCTAAAAGCTCATCGCTGAGTTCGCTGACAGCTCGGAGCTGAGCAGGACAGGCGGTACACCATCCGGCGCTGATCATAAAAGTGATGGTCTCCACCCAATCATAGTCAGGAGAGCAGTAGATCTCTTCCATAGAGAAAGTGCTCATTGAGCCGTCCATCGCTGAGTAAGCTCGGTCCCATTTTACAGGAGGCAGAACAGTGTTAAGCTCTAAGTCGGTGTTGAAGCTACGACCGGTCGGCTCAGGATATCGACAAGGGATCTCCGCACCCCAAGAGCCAGTAATCTCTTCGCCGGTACGAGTTTCGACAGTAGCGATGATCTCTATTTGACCTGGATGAAGGATAGTTACCTCTCCCTCAGTGTTTATGCTCGCTGCTTCGGTGTTGCTTATCCAAGAGATCTCACCGCTCACCACAGTGTCACTTACATCTTCAACACTCTCATCACTCCACTCAATCTTGGTGCCTAAAGTGAATGTATCGCTAATGTTTAGTGCTCGCTCTGGGCCAGTGACGACTAAAGCACTCGGCGCGATGACTGCCACTTCAACGCTTACCTCTTGGCCTTGGTAAGTGGCCAGAATCGTAGCGACTCCGGCACCAGCGGCACTTACTAAAACTCCTCCTTCTTGCGCTTCAATGGTCGCTACTGATTCATCAGAGCAGCTCCACTCCACGCCGTCGGTGATGAGCTCTTCATTCCAAGTGAGCGTGAGTGAACCACGGGCCTTGTCAGAGTCTTCTAAGCGCAGAACCTCTTCTAATGTAGAGATAAAGAGCTCTCCCTCGTTAAGGTTGTTACCTGCGGTTGGCTCATTATTATTAGCGTCTCGCTCTGAAGAATCGACACTAGATTCACAGCCATAGATGTAGAGAGCGCTTGAGATCAGCAAAGTGTATAGGAGTGCAGTTAATCGTTTTCGGTGTATGCTCATAGAGTTTCCATGTAGTTAAAGTCGGCATAGATAGATGGAGTCACCGTAGTGTTTGGGTTTAACACCATCTGAGGTTATGCTTGCGGTTATGCTTGCGGTTATGCTTGCGGTTATGCTTGTGGTTATGCTTGTGGTTATGCTGGAGAATTGTGTAATTAAAGTCAAAATACATGTTGTATAATCTATACTTTAGAGCTTTGATTAAAGACTAATAATAAGCCTAGATAGGGCTTAAAGATACAAATATCAGACCGAGGTAGGTAAATAAAGACAACAAGACTTTAGAGATCGCTCTTTATTTATGGTCATTACTTTGATAAGAAGACCTGCTCCATATATTCAGCAAAGCCTCTGAGTTACCTACTCAGCCCACTTATATTGCTTATTTAGTTCCGGGAGGTTCCCCATGGCAGTACCAAAGAGAAGAAAGTCTAAGTCCAAGCGTGATAGTCGCCGAGCAAATCATAAGATCAGCGCTCGTGCTTATAACCGCTGCGGGCATTGTGACGCCCCTAAAATGCCTCACAATGTCTGTCCCTCATGTGGGGTATACAAAGACGTACAGGTGATCCCTGTCGTTGAGGTTGATGAGGCCTAAGGTGAGGATTTGAGCGCGCGAGAAGAGCGCCCAATCGTCCTCGATCTGGTCGGCGGAGACGCGGGACATGGATTGGTGGTTAAAGCCGCTAGTGCAGCCCTAGATGAAGATCTAGGGCCACTAACTCTAGTCGGTCCAAAAGATGTCCTCGATCAAGTACCTCGGAAATTGAGCGAGCGCGTCAAGCTGCTCGAAGCAGACGAGGTAATTGGAATGAGCGAAGCGCCTGCGCGAGCAGCGCGCAGCAAGCGTCAGAGCTCTATGCACATCGGTATGAGAGCCATCAGAGAAGGAGACGCTTGCGCCTTTGTAACCGCCGGAAATAGCGGAGCGGCTCTCGCAGTCGCTCTAATGACTCTGAAGCGTCTTAAAGGGTGCGATCGTCCAGCCATCGCTAGTCAAGTGCCCACGGCGCGTGGCCATATCACTCTACTTGACTTGGGCGCGAACACTGAAGTGAGGCCTGCTCAATATGCTCAATTCGCCGTGTTAGGTGAAGCTTATTCTAGAGCGATGACGGGTCTTGAGCGTCCTAGAGTAGGCCTGCTCTCTAACGGTACAGAGCTTACTAAAGGGACAGAGAGCCTACGGACCGCACACCAGCTCCTCAGCATCACTGACTTGAATTATATCGGTTTTGTGGAGAGCGACTCGATTCCTTTAGGGCGGTGTGATGTCGTAGTTACCGATGGGTTCACCGGTAATGTATCACTGAAACTCACCGAGGGGATCATTGAAGGGCTGAGTGTTCGTCTACGAGATCACTTGTCTAGGGATTGGCGAGGCCGTTTAATCGCTCCTCTCTTGAGGCCCGTTTTACGTAAATTTGCTTCAGAGATCGATTGGCGACTCGTTGGTGGAGCCCCTATTTTAGGGGTGAACGGTTTAGTAATGGTGAGTCATGGTCGAGCTGATGAAGTCGCGCTATGCTCAGCGATTCGCCGAGCCCGACATGCTATGAATGAGAGCTTAGTTGATCAACTGACTAACGCCTTGGAGAGCACGCCCTACACTGGTAAGGTGAGCTCTACTTCAGAGCTCTCTATTTTCCCTCCCTCAGCATCAAAAGAAAAAGGGAGAGATGAAGAAGGGTAATACTCTACTTGACCTCATCGTTTAAATGTCATAATAGACTTGAGATTTTATGACACTTGAGCCCATTTAAATAAAGAGAGTTACCCTTATGATGAGCCCTAAAAAAATAGAGGAAGAGGTCCGTAAAATTATCATCAATCAGCTTGATATTAGCGAGGAAGAAGTCACTCCTGAAGCCTCATTTACCGATGATCTAGGGGCGGACTCTCTTGATCTTGTGGAGTTGGTTATGGCGATGGAAGAGAAATTCGACATCGATATCCCTGATGAGGATGCAGAGGGCATTACCACTGTTCAAAAAGCGATCAACTATATCGACGAGCAGTTCCGTAAGTCTAGTAAAGGTTAATCGCGATGCGTCGTCGGGTGGTGATCACCGGTATGGGGATGATCACGCCGCTTGGTGAGCACATTAATGAGCAGTGGGACTCTTTAATGAGCGGTCGCTCGGGCATTGGTGCGATCTCTCGCTTTGATGCTAAGGACTTTAGTGTTCAAATCGCCGGAGAGGTGAGCGGGTTCGACCCCCAGTCGTGGATGAGTAAGAGAGAAGCGAGGCGGATGGATCGCTTTATTCAACTCGCGGTCGCCGCTGCCAAGATCGCTTATGATGACGCAGGGCTCGATAAGCCTCTCAGCGAGCCTGAGCGCTGTGGATCATTGATCGGAGTCGGCTTAGGAGGATTAGAGAGCCTAGAAGAGGCTGCGATCACTCTCGCCGAGAAGGGGCCGAATCGCTTGAGCCCCTTGATGATCCCCAAGCTCATCGCTAACCTCGCCTCGGGTCATGTCTCTATGCATTTGGGAACACTGGGACCAAACCTATCGAGTGTGAGTGCCTGTGCAACTGGTGCTCATAGTATTGGGGACGCCGCTCGACTGATCGCTTGGGGGGATGCTGACCTAATGATCGCTGGTGGAGCAGAGGCGACGATTACCCCCCTTGGGATCGGAGGCTTTGCGGCGATGAAAGCTCTCTCTACCCGTAATCATGACCCCCAAGGTGCGAGTCGACCTTTCGAGCTACATCGAGATGGATTTGTCGCCTCTGAGGGGGCGGGAGTTGTTATCTTGGAGTCGATGGAGCGCGCTCAAGCGAGAGGGGCAAAGATCTATGCTGAAGTTGCAGGATATGGTCAGTCATCTGACGCGTACCATATCACCCAGCCTCCTCCCGATGGTCATGGCGCGAAGAGAGCGATGATGAACGCCCTAAGAGATGCTAACTTAGATGTCTGTGACCTTCAATATTTAAACGCTCATGGAACCTCTACACCAACAGGCGACATCGCAGAGACTGAAGCGATCAGAGCGGTGTTTGGTGAGTATGCCGATCATTTATGGGTGAGCAGCACTAAGTCTATGCTCGGGCATATGCTAGGCGCAGCCGGTGCGGTGGAAGTGATCATCTGTGCCTTAGCGATCACTCGCGGGCAAGTGCCACCGACGATCAACCTCATCGAGCCTGACCCGCAATGTGATTTAGATTATGTTCCGTTAATGGGGAGAGAGAAGACTATTCGAGCGACGCTGTCGAACAGCTTCGGTTTTGGGGGGACGAATGTCTCTATCGCACTGAAGGAGCTCGCTACGTGATTGAATCATCGACTCAAGTGATTGAGAAGTTATCTCAACGAATAAAGGTGTGGGTCGCCTCTGATCATGCTGGTTTTGAACTCAAAGAATTAGCGCTAGCGAGGCTTAGGTCAAATGAGCGATTTGATGTATATGATCAGGGGCCATTTGATGCTGAACGTGTCGATTATCCACAATATGCTTGGCCATTAGCCTTGAGCGTCGCGGCGTCATTAGATCGTGGAGAGAGTTCATTTGGAATCTTAATCTGTGGGACGGGGATCGGGGTGTCTTTAGTCGCTAATAAGCATCCGCGATTACGGGCAGCGCTCGCTCATAATCTCTTTACAGCAGAGATGGCTCGTCGACACAACGACGCACAAGTGCTCTGCTTGGGGGCGAGGGTGATCGGGCGAGATTTAGCTCTCGCTATGATAGATCGATTTTTAGAGACTCCCTTCGATGGTGGTAGACATACTACTCGTTTAGAGTTAATGAGAGACCTCACTGCAGATAAATGATGGGTACTCTCAAAGCAGTAGCCAACATGAATAGCTGAGATAGGAGAAGGCGAGGATGCTTATGGTTGATCAGCATCGTATGAGAGAGGCCCTCAATCTCGCTCAGAAAAGTATGGTTAGAGTATCGCCTAATCCTAGAGTCGGTTGTGTGATCTACTCCACATCAGGAGAGCGAATCGCCGAGGGAGTCACTTCTCCTCCGGGCGGTCCTCATGCGGAGATTAATGCTCTTAATCATGCAACGAGAGCAGGGCTCTCTCTACATGATGCCATTGTCTATGTGACTCTCGAACCTTGCGCTCATACTGGACGGACGGGTCCGTGTGTTGATGCTTTGATTAAAGCGAAGGTCGGTCGAGTCTGCGTAGGCGCGATTGACCCTAACCCGCTAGTCGGTGGTTTAGGGGTAAAGCGGCTACGCACCGCAGGAGTGAGAGTGGACGTAGGCGTTTTGGCAGACGAATGTGTGACCTATCATAGTCCATTTTTTAAGTGGATTAAGACAGGGAGTCCTTGGGTCAGTCTTAAAGGGGCGATGACACTAGATGGCTGTCTCGCAACCGCGTCTGGAGACTCAAAGTGGATTACTGGTATCGCTGCCCGGACTCATGTTCATCAGTTGCGCGCTCAAGTAGATGCGCTGATGATAGGGGGAGAAACGGCACGACGTGATCGACCAGCGCTCACTGTTCGTCATTGTGAGGGGAGTGATCCGGTACCGATCGCTCTCTCTCGCTCACTCTCTATCCCGAACGACGCGCCGATGGTTAAAGAAGGGGTGCTGTTATTTCATGGATCTCACGCCTCTACAGAGAGACGTCGACAGTTAGAGGACCTCGGCGCAGAGCTGATCGAAGTCGAGTTGAACTCAGAGGGTCGTGAGCTATCACTGAGTCAAGTCTTATCATCTTTAGGAGACCGAGGGATCACTCATCTCTGCGTAGAGGGTGGAGGGCGGCTACATGGATCATTTTTACGTGAGGACTTGGTCGATGATCTGCATCTCTACATCGCACCCAGGCTGATCGGTCGTGGCAAGCCGCTCTTTAATTTCTCTTCGGTAGAGACCATACGAGATGGCTATTCTTTGATCGACACTCACAGCCGCTCTCTTGGGGATGATCTCTACTTTTATGGACGCTTGAACCGCAAATAAACTTGCTCACTAAGCCTAAAAGTGCTTTATCTCCATTCGTAGATCAGCATCAGATAAATCAACTATGGGCGCGATTCGTAGGGATAAGTACATGTTCACCGGTTTGGTTGAAACCACAGGGACAATTGACCGTCTCTCTCCTCGAGGACCGGGGGTCGAGATGGTGATTCGTGCGCCGAGTTCGCTCGTTGCTGAGCTCTCGTTAGGAGAGAGCGTAGCGGTCGATGGGGCCTGTCTCACTGTGACTCACTACAGCGGAGAGAGATTTACTGTGGACGCCTCAGCGGAGACGATGGAGAAGACCACGCTCGGAGATCGGTATGCCGGAGACCATGTCCATTTAGAGCGAGCTTTAAGATTAGGTGATCGTCTCGGTGGACATTGGGTGACTGGCCATATTGATGGGGTAGGGTCGTTGCGCTCACGCGCTATGCTTGGTGATGCGATTCAATTATGGTTTAACGCCCCTGCAATGATCTCTAAGTATCTCGTTAAGAAAGGGTCAATCGCCATTGATGGCGCGAGCCTGACTGTGAATGAACTCGATGAGTCAGGCTTCTCGATTGTATTGATCCCTCATACTCTGAGTGTGCTGAATCTTAACCATAAGGGTCCTGGAGCGAGTGTAAATCTTGAGGCGGACATACTCGGAAAGTATGTCGAACGACTCTTGAGCGCTGGCTTGGGCCACACCAATGATCAATCTTTAGCTGAGGGGTATCAAGCCCCTTCGCTAGACCTCTCTACTCTCGCTAAAGCAGGATTTTTAAAATGACAGCACATGATGACCTTAGCATTGCTCGTGTCGAGCGCGCTCTAGAAGAGATTAGGCGAGGGAAGATGGTGATCCTCGTCGATGATGAAGATCGAGAGAATGAGGGTGACCTCGTGATGTCAGCCGATTGGGTCACCCCTGAGTCTATCAACTTTATGGCTAAGTATGGTCGAGGGCTCATCTGTCTCTCCCTAACTCCTGAGCGTTGTAAACAGCTAGACCTCAATTTGATGGTGAAGAAAAACAAGAGCGGGTTTGGGACCGCTTTTACTGTGAGTATAGAGGCCGCTCAAGGTGTCTCCACAGGGATAAGCGCTGCGGATAGGGCGCACACCGTTCGGACTGCCGTCGCTCCTAACGCTCAAGCTTCAGATCTCGTCCGCCCCGGGCATATCTTTCCTCTTCGAGCGGCGCCCGGTGGTGTCTTAGTTCGCACTGGACAAACCGAAGGGTCTGTAGACCTCGCTCGACTCGCTGGGCGTACACCTGCAGGAGTGATCTGTGAGATCATGAATGATGATGGGACGATGGCGAGGCGACCTGAGTTAGAAGTGTTTGCAGAAGAGCATGGTCTAATGATCCTCTCGGTCGCTGATATTATCCACTATCGTCTCCTCAATGAGCGTCTTGTTCAGCGTCGTTCAGAGGCTAAAATTCAAATTGGTGATATCGGTGAGTTCACAGCCTATAGCTATACAACAGTCGTTGATGATTTAGAGCATTTAGTCCTTGTCAAAGGGACACCAAAACCTAATCATCCTGTTCTAGGTCGAGTACATCAAGAGAACTTGATGGGAGATATCTTCCGTAGTGATCACAGCGTGAGCAGGTGGAAGCTAGAATACGCGCTTAAGCAAATGGAAGAAGAGGGGTGCGGTGTGCTCGTATATCTCCAAAAAAGTGCACCTAAGGTCAGCGCTGAGCTGGATATCCTCAGCGGGAAAACACCGGCAAGCGCACCTATTGATAAGGGCGCAATAGGGCTCCCCAAAAATTTGAGAGAATTTGGTATTGGTGCGCAGATCTTACTCGATCAAGGGATTAAACAGCTGCGTATGATCACTAGCCAGAAGGCTAAAATCAAAGGGCTTGAGGGGTATGGACTCACCATCGTCGATGAAGTGATCATTCCCTCTCGTGCTGAAGAGAATTGATCTAAGCCTTATTCTCCACCTCACACCATCAGTGTGCGGAGGTGAAGTTAAACTATAGCGCCTCAGTTTTGAGCACATTAAAAGGAAGTTATATGAGCACTCTACCTACTCCACAAGTTGTCGAAGGTCATCTCAGCGCTGAAGGATTAAAGTTCGCCGTCATCAGCGCTCGCTTTAATAGCTTCATTGTAGATCAACTTGAACTCGGTGCATTAGACGCGATTCGTCGTCATGGTGGTGACTTGGGAGATGTTAAGGTCTATAAAGTACCAGGGGCTTATGAATTACCTATCTTAGCGAAAAAAGTTGCTGAGACCGGCCACTTCGATGCCATCATTGCTCTGGGAGCGGTGATTAGAGGCTCCACACCCCATTTTGACTTTGTCGCCAACGAGTGTGTTAAAGGTCTCGCTCATGTCTCTCTTGAGTATGGTCTTCACATTAGCTTTGGGGTCTTGACGGTTGACTCTATCGAGCAAGCGATCGAGCGCGCTGGAACAAAAGCGGGTAATAAGGGAGCAGAAGCCGCTCAAGTAGCGATCGAGATGGCTGATCTGCTGCGACAAGTTGATTCGAGCGACACATGAGAGGTAAAAGTCCTAAGCGATTGAGCTTGAAGAAGAGAGTTACTCGTGAGTTATCTCTTTGGGCTCTCTTCGCGCTTGACTCCGAGTGCTTAAGCCAAGCAGCTCTCTCTCCTTTACCATTGAGAGCCTGGCGTGATCCCAAGCAGCATCCTCAGCTCAGGCTGATCGCTCAGCTTCATTCTTGGCGTGAAGACCCAGAGTCTCTTAGGATCGCTTTCGCCCACATAAAGAATAAGGGTAAGCTACAGCAGCTCTGTGACGATGACCAGGTGTGGGAGCTTGTCACCGAGGAGGTCACCCACTTTCTTGATTATCAGAGCGCGGTTGACGCTTTAATCACCCAGTGTGCGCTTCGCTGGAAGATTAATCGTATGGGGAGTATCGACCGTAGTATTCTTCGATACGGCACTTATGAGCTCTGTTTTAAGGAGTCGCTACCAGCGAAGGCGATATTGAGTGAGTCTATCGAGCTTGGTAAGCGATATGGCACCGCAGATAGCGGCCGCTTTATTAATGGTGTGCTCGATCGAGTCGCCCAAGAGTTAGGTAGAATTGAGCGACGGGTCGACTCTAAAGTAACTGTGAGCGTTGTTCATCGAAAGCGATGAGGACTCATCGCTACGGGCGAATTTTTGATGCGTCCTCGGTAAGCTCACGATAAAGTGAGCGGCGCCGAGATTTTTTGAGTGATCGATAAGCCTAGCCCGACCCCTCCTGCATGTCTGCTGATGCTCTCATTGAGTCTCACAAAGGGATCAAAGATACTCTCTCGCTGCTCAGGAGGCACATCTTCACCATCATCTTCAAACCATAGCTCTATCCACTCTTCATCTCTAAATGAAAAGAATCCCTCTCTATGTGCTTTACTTGCTAGGGCTTACTCTCTAGGTCTCAATGAGAAAAACCATCTATCCATCTTGTCGAAATCAGCGTATAAAGCCTATTGAGCTACCTTTAAGTAAGACTCATTCACTATTATTTTACTGACTCTATCGATGGAGCAAAATAACATGTCACAAAAGAGCCCAATCAAAATCGCGGTCACCGGCGCTGCAGGTAACATTGGCTATAGCCTTCTCTTCCCTATCGCTTCCGGTCAAGTCTTTGGTGCTGACCAACCCGTAGAGCTTCAACTTATCGAGATCCCTCAAGGGCTACAGTCTCTTGAAGGCGTGAAGATGGAGCTCTTGGACAGCGCGTTCTCGTTGGTGAATTCTATAACCTGCACCAGCGATGGTGATGAGGGCTTTGGGGACGTTGACTATGCATTTTTGGTGGGGAGCAAGCCCCGTGGACCGGGGATGGAGAGAGCGGATCTCATCAGAGAAAACGGTCCTATCTTTGTCGGTCAAGGTCAAGCGATTGATCGCTCCGCAAAAGAGAATGTCAAGGTCATCGTTGTTGGTAACCCTTGTAACACCAACTGCTTGATCGCTCAGCATCAAGCCAAACGAGTCAACCCCCGTAACTTTACCGCGATGACCCGACTTGATCAGAATCGCGCCAAGGCTCAACTCGCGGTCAAGTCAGGCGCTGCGGTCAAAGATATTAGTCGTCTCGCGATTTGGGGTAATCACTCTCCGACCATGTATCCAGACTTTGAGAACGCCCTCATTAACGGTAAGGCGCTCACTGAAGTGATCACTGACAGTGAGTGGCTCAGCGAATCTTTCATTAAGACCGTTCAACAACGGGGTAAGGCCATCATTGGCGCGCGCGGTAAATCATCTGCGGCTTCTGCAGCGTGGGCTGCGATTGATCACGCTGCCGATTGGAGTCGACCGACCGCTGCTGGTGAGTGGGTCAGCATGGCGGTTACTAGTGATGGTAGTTATGGGATCCCTAAAGATATCATTTACTCATTCCCTTGCACCGTCGATGAGCAGGGTGAGTACCATATCGTTCCTGATGTCGCTCTAAGCGCAGCGGCTAAAGAGAAAGCGATGAAGAGCGCTGAGGAGCTCTTAGCGGAGCGTGATGCGGTTAAAGGTATCTTGAGCTAAAATATAGCGATAGATTGGTTGATGGGCGTCGCATCGACAGAGGTTATAGAATAGTGAGGACTGATAATGGCGAAGATCAAGACCGCGATTTTTCCCGTTGGAGGGTTAGGTACTCGATTTCTTCCAGCAACTAAAGCGATGCCCAAAGAGATGCTTCCTGTCGTCGATAAGCCGCTGATTCAGTATGCTGTCGAGGAGGCTGCCGAGGCAGGCATAGAGCAATTTATCTTCGTAACTGGGCGAGGCAAGAGCGCTATCGAAGATCACTTTGATCATAGCTTTGAGCTAGAATATGCTCTCCGCGCTCACAGCAAAGATGAAGCGCTCGAAGTGACCCGCGCGATGATGCGAACCCCTGGATCGGTGAGTTATGTTCGTCAGCAAGAGCCGGCTGGTTTAGGGCACGCGGTGTGGTGCGCTCGGCATCTTATACAAGACGAGCCAGTCGCAGTCCTCCTTGCTGATGACTTAATTAACACCGGTGACGCTCCAGGGTGCTTGAGTCAAATGGTCAACACCTACGACTCTGAGGGGGTAAGAGGGGGTAACATGGTGGCCTTGATGGAGGTAGAGCGAAGTCAGACCCAGTCTTATGGGATGATCAGCCCTGGAGAAGAACGCTACATAGAAGAGAGCCGCTTGATCGAGGTCAAGGGTCTCGTTGAGAAGCCTCCTCCGCAAGAAGCCCCCTCTCGACTCGCGGTGGTGGGACGGTATATTATTGAACCAGGGGTGTTCAAAGAGTTAGCAGCTCAAGAGCGGGGAGCAGGTGGTGAAGTTCAGCTCACCGATAGCCTCGCCAAAAGAGTTGGTCAAGCACCCTTTCAAGGGCTGGTCTTTAAGGGGAGTCGATACGACTGTGGCTCTAAGATCGGGTTTCTTACTGCTAATATCGCTCACGCATTGGAGAGGCCAGAGCTCTCTGAGTCGCTAAGAGAGTGGTTGAGAGGGCAGATGGCCTCATCTTAATGTTCGCCTAATGACTCTGTTCTCCGCTAGTGATCTCGGTCTTTTTGAGTGATGACTCATCTCTTTGTTGTTAGTTTTTGATCTCTTCTCAAGGACTATCGATAAGAATATTTGATTTTCCTATGGCTCTACCCTTGACGGGTCTTGAGCAGTGCTTAAGTTCGCTTGGAGCTTGGTTAGAACGTGAACTCGCTGAGGGATCGCTGATTAAGTTTAACACTTTAACACAAGTACAAAGCGACAACTAAAGTAGTCCAACATCTCTAATCAAAGATTCACAACTAAAGAGTGAGCGTTTCATTATAGGAGAATCCAAACATGGGTAATAAGATTATTGGCATTGATCTCGGGACGACTAACTCTGTCGTCTCTATTATGGAGGGTAGCGAGCCCCGCGTCATTCAAAATGAAGAGGGACATCGCACTACTCCTTCTGTGGTAGCGTGGGATAAGAACGGCGAAGTCCTCGTCGGTCAAGTCGCGCGTCGTCAGGCGATCACTAACCCCACAAAGACGATCTATAGTGCCAAGCGTTTTATGGGTGGTAGCTTCGATGAGATGCAAAAAGATGTAGAGCGTATGCCCTATAGTATGAATCGTGGCAGCAACGCTCGTATCGAGATTCAGATTGATGAGCAACGCATCTCTCCTCCTGAGGTAAGCGCTAAGATCCTTCAGAAACTCAAGGGAGCCGCTGAGCGTTATCTTGGTGAGTCTATCGAGGCGGCAGTGATCACCGTCCCTGCTTACTTCAACGATGCGCAACGTCAAGCGACAAAAGACGCCGGTCGAATCGCCGGTCTTGAGGTCAAGCGAATCGTCAACGAGCCTACTGCTGCGGCTCTCGCTTATGGTCTAGATAAGAAAGAGGATCAAGTGATCGCGGTCTACGACCTCGGTGGTGGTACTTTTGATGTCTCTATCCTTGAAGTAGATGACAACGTGATCGAGGTTATCGCTACTAATGGTGACACTCACCTCGGTGGTGATGACTTTGATGACACGATCATCGATTTCCTCATCGCCGAGTTCAAGAAGGATACTGGGATTGATATCAGTAAAGACACCATGGTACTTCAGCGCCTCAAAGAGGCCGCAGAGAACGCCAAAATAGAGCTCTCTAATGTCACTGAGACCCAAATCAACCTCCCCTTTCTCACCGCTGATGCCACCGGTCCGAAGCACCTTGATATCACCCTCACTCGTTCTAAGTTTGAGCAGCTGATCCGTCACCTCGTCAAGAAAAGCCTTGAGCCCTGCCAAAAGGCCTTGAGTGACTCTAAGAAGGGGAAATCAGAGATCGACGAGATCATCCTCGTTGGCGGTTCGACTCGTATCCCGCTCGTTCAGCAAGAGGTGGAACGCTTCTTCGGTAAGACCGTCAATCAGACGGTGAACCCAGACGAGGTCGTTGCTTGCGGTGCAGCTGTACAGGCAGGTGTCCTCTCCGGTGATGTCAAGGATATCCTCCTTTTAGACGTGACTCCTCTCTCTCTCGGTATCGAGACGATGGGGGGGGTGTTGACAACTCTGATTCAGAGAAACACCACCATTCCTACCAAAAAGAGCGAGGTCTTCTCGACAGCGGCAGACAACCAAAATGCGGTCACTGTTCACGTGTTACAGGGCGAGCGCCCCATGGCTCGTGACAATAAAACTCTTGGTAAGTTTAACCTTGAAGGGATCCCACCCGCACCTCGCGGAGTCCCTCAGATTGAGGTGACTTTTGACATTGATGCCAATGGTATCGTTAATGTGAGCGCGGTAGACAAGGCGACTAATAAAGAGCAGAAGATCACGATCCAATCATCGAGTGGACTCAGTGACAACGAGATCGACCGCATGGTCCGTGAGGCAGAAGAGCATCGCAGCGCTGATGAAGATCGCAAGAAGCAAGCTGAGGTTCGTAACAATGCAGACTCTCTCGCTCACCAGACAGAGAAGACTATTGAGGAGATGGCAGAGCAGCTCAGCGACGCTGACAAGGAGATGTTAACCGATGAGGTCAAGCAGGTCCGTGAAGCGCTCGAGAGCGATGATACTGATCGTATAGAGAGCGCGACTGAGTCTCTGCAGAGCAAATCTAATGATATCTTCAGCAAGATGTATCAATCTGCAGGCGCTCCTGGTGCTGATACAGGAGCTCCTAGCTCTGAAGAAGATGATGATGACGAGGATGTGATCGACGCTGAGTTTGAAGAGAGCTGAGCTGAACTAGATCATATCTCCAAGCGGTCTTTGATTCCTCTGACCTTGCATGATCTCACAGCGTTATCCATCTTCACGTTTATTGGAGCGCGATGATTCAGGAATCATGCATACGATGATCACTCTCGAGTTTGGGAGTATTTGCGTCGCTCAGAGACGCTCTAAGACTACTTTAGAGTTTATTGAGCGCCTCGAGTGCTTCACGGATCTTACGTAGCGCGTCTTGGTGCGCAGGGGTTGAATCGCTCCATTGACTCAGCTGACTCTCGAGGCCATAAAGATGTTTGACGGCTCGTTTCTTGGCGGTCTTGACACTCTGAGCGTTTATAGGATGTGGCTGATGACGCTGTGGATCTGTCTCCGGTGTATTAAGGATACTTTGTATACGCCGATCGCTCAGCTTGAAGATCCTCTGCAAGGCTCGCTTTAGTGACTTCTGCCCCTCTCGAGGTCTCCCTTTGAGCTTTTCATAACCAGCGGCTTCAAGTTTTTTAGCGGCTGTCTTCACCTCTTCTGCAGTATAGTTACGCCGTTGAGTATTCTCTTCAATTTCAACCTGAAGGGCCTCTACGGGAGCTTCACTAGCGATGAGGTCAAGGCGGTAGACAGGGACCCCCTCCCCGAAGTGATCTTTATAGCGTGAGGGATTGAGCTCGGCGAGTTTTTGAATCGCTGCTCTGCGGTGACCCCCCGCAAGGAGTGTGCCCTCTCGGTCTATCGTGAGAGGGCTGATTAATCCTAAGATCTCGACGCTCTCCATGAGCTCTATGACATGCTGTTCATTCAGCTCACGTGTGTCACCATTAACTCGTGCATTGATCTGATTAAACGGGAGAGTTTCACGGGTTCCGGCGACCTCTGTATATTGAGCTCTAATTTCTTCCGCGCGTTGAGTTCTCTCTCTCTTAAGAGGACTAGGACGACGAGCCATAAACTCTCCTTATGATCTGTGGGCTGAGAGTTGTTCTTGAATCCATGACCAAACGAGACCTAGTTCACGAGCGGCGATTCCATCGGGAGCTTTGTCCATACAGGTTCGCCCCTCCATCAAAAGATGTCGATGGATAGCTCGCTCTCTAATGACTGTTGGGCAAACTGGGATGTCAAGCTCACTGAGAACCTCTAATGCTCCGCTAGATTTTGCTTGGGGATGTAGGCGGTTGACGATGATTACAATAGGTTTGCGAGCGACCTCAGCTGTGTTAAGAGTATCGTTAAGAGCGGCGAGCTCAAAGGTGTCAATAGGGGTGACGATCACGATGAGGTCCATGAGTTTAAGTGCGTCGATCGTACCAGAAACCAGTGCGCCCGGTGTATCGACGATCACATAGTCATTATCTAATTTTGGTAGTTTTGACTTGAGTCGAGTCGGCGGTAGAGAGATCACCTCGGGAGCGGATTCTCTTAAATCACCCCAATGACTTAAGCTCGCTTGTGGATCACAGTCAATAAGGACTGAATCTCCTGCTGCGACAGCTAGAATAGCGCTCACAGTACTTTTTCCTACCCCGCCTTTACCACTGAATATAGCTATTTTATAAGGTGGCTTCACTTCTATATCATCGTTCTTTTTAACCATTGATCTCTCCGCTGATCTCCACTCTCTGTTTAAATCTATTTAGTTCGTTTCCTAACACTTTGTCGGGCGAATAGGCAAGAGTATACGTGATGAAAGATTGATCTTCTGAGTTCAAATCTCCTATGAATGTTCTATAAAGAAACAACCAGCTCTTTACCTATATTATATAGGCAGGTAGTCATTGTTATACGGAGTGGGTAAATAACTATATTATAGGTTTATAGAATATGTAAGATTTTGTATCTTTAATTATGATAAATATTGCTTTTGATTTTCATCAAATGTCATGATAATAAACTATTGTTTATACAACTCATGACTATGTCTTATTACTTTTTAGACATAATCTGTGAAAGAATGGAAATGTAATGAATAAGTCTAAAACATTAGAAGAGATGGTCGAAGAGGCCCGAGTCTCACTTCTTAAAGCAGAACGAGATTTGGCGATTAAAAGTTATATTATCGAGCAGTTGACTGACGATCATGGTCAAGTCACTGAGACGGAGATTCATTTTGAGCTCGGTGATCTTAAAATTGATATCGGTAAACGACGTACTCGTCAAACCATCAAAGAAGCGGATAAGCCATCAAAAAAGAGAGTTGCTAAAGTTAGAGTGAAAAATCCTCGCCGAACTAAGGTAGAGAAGGATGTCATATTTAAAGATTGCTTAAAGGCTTCCTTTACAGGTTTAAAGAAATCAGAGGCTGTGGTCGAGCTACAGAAAGTGTCACCAGACTTTGCAGCTAACCTTTGGGCAGAGTTCTCAAAAACACCATCTATCGTTGATGTCCTCAAGAAAGAGGGTGAGACACGTAATATGACTTACTCCTTCAATGAGATATCTAAAGCGCCTAAGCCCAAAGCGGCGAGAGCCAAAGTAGCACCCAAGGTCAAAGCAGCACCCAAAGCTAAAGCAGCACCCAAAGCTAAAGCAGCACCCAAGGCAGCACCCAAAGCAACTAAGTCTAGGGCAGTTAAGCCCAAAGCGGCTAAGGCAAGTTCTACTGCTAAGAAGAGATCTGCTGCTAAGAAGTAAGTCGTTTACGGGCGCTTTATTCGTTCTCCCTGTCTTCAGTCGATCAGTCTTATTACCTCTAAAGGGTTAAGTTACGATTTATACGGGAGGGATGAGTTTTGATAGAGAATCAGCGTAGTATTGTCCGTGTTGGCACGTTCAATCTTAAAGTCGGTGTGGATAGCTCGCCAACAGCATTAGCGAGCTCTCTCGTCCAACTCTCGCTTGAGCTCTGTGCTCTTCAGGAGCTTGGTCAACATTGGTCTCTTGGGGTTTCTATAGATCAATGTCGTCTCTTAGCGAGCGCCCAGCATCACTCACAAATGTGCTTCTACCCCTTGTTAGAGAGATGTTGGTCTTTGGACCCCTATCGCGGTGGACCTTTTACATATCAATCAGTCTCTCAAGCAGTGGATTCCCCGCGAGGTTACTATGGGATCGGATTGACAGCGAGTGGGATCATTGGCGCGGTACATACTCGACCACTACCACAACGGGTCGATGAACCTCGGGGTTTTATTCACTGCCAATGGTTACCTGAGGGAAGCCCGTTGGGTCCTGTTCATATATTGAATACACACCTTAGCGTTAACCTGGAAGAGAGGCTATCGCAAGCACGAGAGCTGAGAGCATATATAGACTCGTTAGAGGGGCCTCTGATGTTGATCGGTGATTTAAATGATATACCATCTTCTGAGACTTTAGCTATTTTCATGGATAGAGATGGACTCATTGATATCGCTGCCGATTATAATGCTGACCGCTATACTTTTAGTGTGAGAGAGCCTCATCGTCGTATTGACTATATTTTGGCACGAGATGTCCAAGCGGTAGCTTATGGTGTGGCGACATGGATCACCACCAGCGATCACTTTCCGATATGGGCAGAGGTCACATGGTAAATGAGACCGATTGAATCAAGCGGTCGCCTAGAGGGATATTATGTATAGGGTCTTTATTATAACCTGTGTCCTAATGCTGAGTGAGGTGTCATGGGCAGAATATTGGGCGAAAACCGTGACGCCTACTATAGGTTTTGGAGGAGCATATAGCCAAGATCGAGTAGGCAGCTTGGTCGCCTTGGGGGTCAGGTATGATGTAGATCAAAACGCTTTTCTCTCGATTGATTATTTTGGGGCCGCCTATTATGAGCGCTCGGTGAAAGCAGGAGATCACTCTTTATATAGTGGGTTAACTTATCGATTTAATGTCTTAAGGCTCATCCCTTGGGTAGGTGGTCGACTCGGTATCGTCCACGATGCTGGTGAGAGCTATCCGGGTATTGGTCTCGCGCTAGGGCTCGATTATCTCCTCCTTGATTCATTGTCATTAAGTCTAGTGGCCCACAGCGCTACGAGGGTAATGAGTGATGGTATACCGTTCACTCATACCCTCAGCCTCAATGTCGCCTATCGTTTACCCTTGGGCGACACTTTTGATGACTTCTAGGGCAGCGGTAGGTTCTAAACAATATTACGGCTTTTCAATCTGTATACTAGTGGGAGTTTTCGTAGAGGGAGGCTCTTGTTCTTCGCCATTGGCGAACTTGGCAAATCTCCCCTTCTCTCTGGGATGAGCAGGGTCAGGACGACTCCAGGGCCAACCGCCGAATTGAGTACGCTGGTAGTCGAAGATCGCCCGCCTGATCTCTTGGGTGCTATTCATCACAAAGGGACCATGTTGTACAACGGGCTCATCTATGGGGAGCGCTTGTAAGACGAGTAAGCTATTGCCTTGCTGCCCTGCCCTAAGCGGATGTTCATACCCAGCGATCATGAGCGCTCCGTGCTGAGGATCTAGATTTGTCCCCCCGAGCTCTACTCGATCTCCATTGACATGATAGATCACCCTCTTTGTGCCTGAAGGTTGAATCGGCAAAGTAAAGCTCGCCCCTGGCTCCATGTCAATGAGCCAGATAGCCACTCCTGAATCTGACTTTGCTGCCCATGAGTCACTCGGGGGCGAGAGTGGCTTTATATCATTAATAGCGCCGGCGATGATTGTAATAACGCTACAATGCCCCTCGGTATCACGGTGTTCCCAGCGAGGGACCTCTTCATTCCAAAACATTTTGAACTTAGGGGAGACCATTTTCTTTCTAGCGGGGAGGTTGAGCCAAAGCTGAAAGAAATCGGTGGTGTTCCCACCCTCTTGTTTCACTAGTGGGAACATTTCCGCATGAACGATTCCGGCACCAGCTGTCATCCATTGGACATCGCCAGCTCCTATGCGGGCGGTCGCCCCAAGGGAGTCGGAGTGATCAATGAGCCCTTGACGAATAATGGAGATGGTCTCAAATCCTCGATGAGGATGTTGAGGGAATCCAGGGATGCTGTCACCATGGTACATGCTCCAGCCATCTCTGCCCGAGAAGTCAGATCCTATATTTCTGCCCTTTAGACTCTCTTTTGGAGCCATCGATTCATTCCCCGCAGGATATTGATCGTTATGATGGACACAGAAGAGGAACGGCTCAAAAGTTTTCCACGGCCCTTGTCCGAGGGGTAGATAAGTCTGTATCAATGATTGAGGGCTAAGCATGATGAACGCTTTCTGGTGTCAAGCAGTGGTGATAAACAGTGGTGATAAACAGTGGTGATAAACAGTGGTCACGATTAACAGGCAAAGATAAGATGCTACGAGTTCATCAGAGGTATCAGGAGAATTGATAAAGGATGATTGGCTAACTTTAGGATGGGTATCCTCTAGAGTAGATGAGGTCAATCTTACTGATCAGGGTATCAGGTTTTAATTGATTTTTTAGAGATTTTATCAATGCATTTGATGTATCAGTATGAATGAGACATATGTCTTTATATGGGTGTTTGTTTTTGTATTTTTATAATCTTTTAGATATTAAATGCAAATATATTCTTACCTTTGATAATGGAGCATTACTGAAGGTTTGATTTTTGATATTTTTTTGTTTTTGTGTTCTATCCTTGTCATTGAGTCTCTTCGCTTGTTATCACTATGAGTATGTAAAACTGTAAAAGGAGTTTGAGGGTGGCTCCCATACCATCCAAAATGCGTCATGAACGATGATACCCAGAACGAATCTAGCGCTGAGACTGATCAAACAGAGAGCAGCGCTCCCCCTTCGAAGAATGAGAGCGGCTCAATCTTTGACACCATAAACCCTCCCGTATTTTTTACATCCGGCGGCCTACTCGTCTTCTTGCTCATCTTCACCATGTTGAGCCCTGAGACGTCGATCTCGATCTGTCAATCGATTAAGGGATTCATACTCGATCACTTCAGTTGGTTTTATGTTTATTCAGTGGTGATCCTCTTTCTCTTCGCGGTATGGCTCTCCTTCAGCTCCTATGGTCACTTGGTCTTGGGAGGGGATGATGAGACCCCCGTATATAGTCGAGGCTCTTGGTATGCGATGTTATTCGCTGCTGGGATGGGGATCGGTTTAGTGTTCTATGGCGTCGCTGAGCCTATGGCGCATTTCCGGATGCCTCCAGTTGGCGATGCGGAGAGCGCCGGGGCCATTACCGCAGCGCTCCCTTTGACCTTTCACCATTGGGGCTTACATGCATGGGCGGTCTATGCGGTGATCGGCCTCAGTATCGCTTATTTTACCTATCGTAAAGGGCTCCCTCTCTCCCTGCGTTCTTGTTTTTACCCCATCTTTGGGGATCGGATCTATGGGTGGATTGGTCACAGCATCGATATTATCGCGGTGTTTGGTACCCTCTTTGGGCTCGCCACCTCATTAGGGGCAGGGGCAGGTTCGGTGAGCGCAGGTTTTCATCGACTCTTTGATACACCTGATACCGTTAACTTTCAGCTTCTCATCATCGGAGCGATCACTCTCGCCGCCACCATCTCCTTGGTTACCGGTGTTGATAAAGGGATTAAGTTTTTGAGTGAGGCCAACATGGTCATCGCTGGCTTATTACTCTTGTTTGTCTTCCTTGCTGGACCGACGATGTACATCATGGAGAGCTTCGTAGAGAGTGTTGGACTTTACTTTTACAACTTTGCAGACCGGAGTGTTCGTTTAGGAGAGTCTGCTAAAGAAGTGAAGTGGATTCAAGATTGGAGCGTCGTATATTGGGGATGGTGGATCGCCTGGGCTCCATTTGTAGGGATGTTTGTGGCGCGTATCTCTCGGGGACGTACCGTAAGAGATTTCGTGCTCAGCGTGATGTGTGTACCGGTCGCGGTTACATTCTTCTGGTTCTCTGTCTTTGGAGGAGCGGCGCTTTCTCCAGAGCTCCGTCCCCAGATGCTCTCTACGATTCAGCAGGCCGGTTCAAGCGCCGATGCAGTGGCAGTGTATGCTA
The DNA here is from genome assembly GCA_943788935.1 of uncultured bacterium. Lineage (GTDB taxonomy): Bacteria > Myxococcota_A > Bradymonadia > UBA7976 > VGTA01 > CAKZRU01. The sequence goes on from CALSSE010000015.1 coordinate 283,878, forward strand.
TGCTCGAGCAGCTCCCCTTCGCGAACATTCTTTGTTTTCTAGCGGTGATCGTAGTCACTATTTTCTTTGTGAGCTCTTCGGATTCGGCCTCTTTTGTTGTCGATATGCTCACCTCAGGTGGACATCTTGATCCACCGACTTGGCAACGAGTTTTTTGGGCGACCGCCGAGGGAGCAACCGCCGGAGCGCTTTTATACTCCGGAGGAGCAGAGGTCCTCTCCGGTCTCAAAGCGGGAGTGGTGAGTTTTGGACTCCCCTTCTGTGGGTTGATGCTCGTGATGTGCTATGCGCTCTTCAAGGCGCTGAGAGAAGAGCGCTTAGCCGCTGAGGCTTTAGTGGCAGAGAGCGCTGACGTTAGCGATTGATCCTTGGAGGATCCGCTTTACGCTTGATCGGCTCCTTTAAAAGGACCTAGAGCAGCTTTGAAATCTTCGACCATCACTACAGGGTTTGGATCAACATCAGCCATTAGCGCCATCTCACAGCTGACCACATCGAAGAGATAGAGGGTAGCGAGGAGAGAGGTGAGGCGATCTTGAGCTGCTCTCACCGGTACCTTAAGGGTCTTCACTCCATAATCACTGAGGGTCTGAGCTGATTGTGCGACTCGAGTCTGCATTCGTGCGCTGGCGAGTGGATCGAGAAAGAATACTGCAGTGAGCGGTTGATGAAGGCGAGTATAGCCGACCATCTCATTATGATTAAACTCAGGGACCTCATTCCAAAAAGCAGGGCTCTTGGCGTTCTCATTAATCTTTATTTTGACCACACGACCGAGACTCTCAGCATAGGGGGGAGGCGCATAAAAAACGGGGATCGTTCCGTTCAATGCGGTCGCGATCTCTCTCGCCTCCGAGTTAACATCCATGAGGCCTTTAAGCTCTTTCCCAACCGCCGATAGTCTAGCTCTCGCTCCCTCAAAGAATCCTAGATCTTCGAGGAGCGCGCTGAGAACGCCGATAAAGAAACCAGAGCCGGCGCGGGGCTGAAAAGTTGGCGTAGGTTTGGTGAGCTTGATGAGGGGTAAAGCGTGCTCTTGAGCGAGCTGCTCTAGTCTCCCTCCTGCGCATATGATGATGATTTGAGCTCCTCGAGCCATCGCATCATCGAGCGAAGAGAGGCTCTCTTCAGTGTTACCACTAAAGCTACAAGCGATCACCAAATCCTCAGAGGTGAGGTGACCGTGATGCACCTCATAGCTTCTGGAGACGCTGAGCGGTATGCTGAGCTGGTCTGTGATCACCTTCATCAGGTCTCCGGGGAAGGCGCTCCCTCCAAGAGCGCATAATGTCACTCTCTTGATAGGTTGTTTAAGCTGAGCGGCTATACCCTCTGCGAGATGGGTGCCGAGAGTAAGGTGATCGGGGATCCCTCGAACTCCCGAGAGCATAATCTCGATCCCTTGGGTAATAGAATCTCGGTTGGTCGTCGATGTATTAGACATATGGGCTTACTCTCAGTCGCTAAGGTCAAGTGTTTCTGTAGTGTACTCATCAGGGGTGATAGTGATACTCTGTTGGTCATTAATAGGCTCATATCAGTCATGAGAGGATGAGCCATATGAGTCAAATAAGTATTATTTTGCACAGTGCCAAGAGTTTCTTGCGCTTTCCTTAAGTTTTAACTTCTCCTCAGCCTTGATCTAGATCCTATTGAGCCTCTATTCTCCTCTTATCTTAAGACTTATCAGTTACTTTTGATCTCTCTCTGAGTTTAATGAAGAGAGCCTCTATTCTCCTTACTCGACTCCCTTTATGAGGCATTGGATATGAACTCACTTTCCTTGAAAAACCAACTTCAATCACTCTATTACACCTTGGTTTTAGGTCTCACTCTCAACGTTCTCGGATGTGATCGCTCTCGAACGACTTCAGAAATGATCGCAGGAGAGTCTGGAGGTATGGAAGCAGGAGAGATCGCGGGAACTACCGCCGGAGAAGAAGCTGGAACGACCGCTGGTGAGATCGCTGGTGTGGAAGGAGGAGAGAGCGCAGGGGAGAGCGCAGGGGAGAGCGCAGGGGAGAGCGCAGGGGAGAGCGCAGGGGAGAGCGCAGGGGAGAGCGCAGGGGAGAGCGCAGGAGAGAGCGCAGGGGAGAGCGCAGGAGAGAGCGCAGGGGAGAGCGCAGGGGAGAGCGCAGGGGAGATGGCTAGTACAGATGAGCAATGGACCACGCTTGATATGGGGTGGGAGCATGGATGCGGTCTCTCAAGTTTAGGAGACGTTTATTGTTGGGGTAGGAACCAACAGGGTCAAGCTCAGCCTCCTCAGCTTACTGAAGAGAACTTCATCAGCGTTGAACGAGTCTCTGTAGGCCGTTATCATAGCTGTTTAGAGGGAACTGAGCGCCATAACTCTGATGACGCTGTCGAGGAAGACCGCTCCATCATTCGCTGTTGGGGCAGGTCTAATGAGGGTCAACTTATTCCTCCGGATGATCTAGAATTGCATCAGGTCAGCGCGGGTTGGCGCGAGACATGTGCCCTCGATGAAGAGGGTCAGGTTCATTGTTGGGGAGAGTTAGATTCTGAGCGACTCCCCTCTTCTGAATTAAGGCTCAGTGAGCTTCATCTGAGTCAAGGTTTTGGTTGTGGACTCGATAAAACAGACGCATCCATTCACTGTTGGGGTCGTAATGAATATAGACAGGCAGAGCCACCTCTAGGTGTAGGTTATCGATCACTTAGCGTTGGTGTAGGCAAGCATGCTTGCGCGATTGATGGTGAGGGGTATGCTCGGTGTTGGGGAGACACTTCGGACGGAAAAACTCTCGCTCCTGCGCTTCCACTTAAGAGTCTCTCTGTAGGAAGAGATCACACTTGTGCTCTCACCGAGGAGAATCAAGCGCTTTGTTGGGGACTGAATGAACAAGAACAAATATCAGCCCCCGCGGGAGCATTCACTTGGATAAGCTCAGGTGCTCATTTCTCATGCGGTCTCCGCGCTGAAGGTACACTCGTCTGTTGGGGAGGCTTAACACCTGAACCGACCCCTCTCTTTCAGCAAGTCGCCGTAGGACTTGCTCACACTTGTGCGCTCAAAGTGGACCAGAGCTTATCTTGTTGGGGGTGGCCTCGCGCAGGGAGAACCCTCCCGCCCACAGGAGCTCATCTTCAAGTAGATGTAGGTGATGAACATAGTTGCGCAATCTCTAGCGAGGGGGCGGTGAAGTGCTGGGGGGTTGGGGTCGATCCAACTCGCTTTGAGAGAGATGGTGACTTCGATCAAGCCAGCCCTCCACCAGATCTAGGAGTGGTGAGTTTGATTTCTGTAGGTAACCGACATACCTGCGCTGCTATTGAGGGAGGTGCCATCAGATGTTGGGGGGATAACAGCTCAGGTCAGAGTGAAGCGCCAAACTTACCATGGGCAGTGACTCAAGTGACTTCAGGGTCTCGTCACAGCTGCGCACTCTCTGAGAGTGGGCAGGTCGCTTGTTGGGGAGCGAATGATCGTGAGCAGCTCAGCTCTCCCGATCTCGTCTTCCATCGGATTGATGCTGGCGGTGACCTCACTTGTGGACAAACTGAAGATTTTAGTATTGCCTGTTGGGGTGATCGAGGGTCAGTGACTATACCAGAGGGGCCATTTCAGCATTTTTCAGTCGGTGAAAAGACTTTATGTCTGACTCCCTTCACAGACGAGCAAGTTGTAGAGACTCACTGTGAGACTCATTCAGCGCTTCGATCAGGGGAAGCGGACACCCCGTGGTCTTTTATTCTTGATCAGCGGATACTCACCGCATTAGTCGCCGGACATGGACAGGCGTGCGCCTTACGTGCAGATGAGCGTCTAAGCTGTCAAGGTAATCATTCTCCACTCTCTAGACCTAGAGAATAAAGTCTTACTTATAGACTCATTGAATGATTGATTGAATAAAAGAGAGTTTACGCGACATATCGCTCAGCGTTTGAACTTTTATCTTAGGGGGAATAGGCGATGTATATTGTTAACTTGGGGAGTAGAGACTCAGGGAATAGCGTTGCTTATCGTCCACGTACTTCGCTACGTACTTCGTTGCCACTTCTCAAGGTCATGGTCATATGCTCTCTGCTCGTCGCTTTACAAGTCACAGCGTTGCTAATCACCCCTACGCTCGCTAATATATGGGCTCAAGAACAAGGCTCTCACAATAAAGAGCGGCTAGCGGTTCTCATGTTGAGAAACAGGATCAATATGAGTCGAGAGGAGACTGAGTATCTGACCGGCCTAGTGAGGAGGATCGCCTCTAAGAGACTCGCCCAAGACTATCTGATTATGACTCAAGAGAATATCGATGTTCTCCTACCGCCCGATACAAATTTAGAGGAGTGTGTTAGCGAGTGTCAGGTAGAGACAGGACGAACGATCGGCGCTCGTTATATCATCACTGGAGAGGTTCTCAGATTTGGAAAATCCCTTCGACTTACTTTGAGGATGCATGACACTAAGACCGGTCAACTGGTCTCGAGTGAGGTCGCTAAGTCAAACACGATTGAAGGTTTAGAGTCTCCTGCTGAAGAGTCTGTGAGATCACTGATTGTACAGATTCAGACGACACAAGATTTAAAGAAAAGCCCTCCTATTGATAAAAATACAAGTCTCCCGTCCCCAGCAGAACAACCAAAAGAGGAAGTGATCATCGTAGGCTCAAGATCGTCTGACTACCAGGAATCACATCTAAGCGCTGAGACTGATCTCGCTGAGGGCTCCGAGTTCAGATCGAGGAGAATGAGCCGAAGAGAGAGACTCGAAGAGCAGGCCCAACGCGCTCACCGAGAGCGAGAGGCTAGGTTAAGGGGAGACCGGCTGAATCGTAAACACGAGAGAGCGAGAAAACAGAGAGCGAGAAAACAGAGAGCGAGAAAACAGAAAGCTAGAAAACAGAGAGTCAGAGAGCAAAGAGCCAGAGAGCAGAGAGCTAGAGAGCAGAGAGCTAGAGAGCAGAGAGCTAGAGAGCAGAGAGCAGAGAGTCAGGGTGGTTTACCCGTGCTCCAAGGAGAGATGTATTTTGGTTTAGGGACAGGGCGTTGTGAAATCGAAGGCGTTGACTGTGAAGAGAGCGAGATTGAACATGATGTATCTCTTCAAATGGGTTTGCGTTACCGCTTCTCTGATCTCACTAGCGCTCAACGGTGGGGATGGAAGAGTGGTATAGAACTCAAATATACCCATAGTTCATTCTCGAGCGCCTTTGACGCTTCTCTTGAGCTACCTAATGTAGGCTATACCATGAACGCTTTGACGCTAGGCTACCTATTCGGTTACGAAGCGAATCGTTTGGTTCTTGATGCAGTGATCGGCCTTGGCCTCATCTCTGGGAGTTTAAATAATACACAATATTACTCAAATAGTGATTTCAGAAATGGTCGAATTTACCTTTGAGAGTACACGAGGACTTAACATAGGGCTCTCACTTGGATTCCGTCTCAGCCCATCATGGATGGTCTCATTATACGGAGATCAGATGAGCGCACTCGGTGAGGTAGAGATGTGTGACATCTTTAGTAATGAGTGTATAACAACAGAGATACCGATAGTGAGTCAGACAGGGATTCGATTCAGTAAAACTTTTTGAAGAGAGCTCTCCTTGACTTTAAGTCTTTAACTCAAATGAGGAGTGTTGGTCTCAGATCCAACCCCTAAGCGAGTTAAATGATCGGAGATGACCTCCATCGCTCTGTATGCTCCAAGTCTTTTGGGTGACTGAACAGGATAGCAGTCTAGAGAAGGGGGGGTGTCTAGAGAACTTAAAGGCAGTAAGTCATTCCTAATGGAGCGTGCGACCTCTCTATACTTAGGATCATTAAGAGCGTTCTCTATGACGATCCGTAGCTGCGAGGGCTTGACGCGGCTGAAGTGAACTCTTTGTCCTGCGCCGACCGCTTTCACTTGTTCAGCGATGACTGGTTGATCATCACGTATTGGAGCGATCACAAGCGGTAAGCCGAAAGTGAGCGCCTCCATAGTCGTGTTGTGTCCACCGTGACAGAAGACAACATCCATATAACCTAGGAGCTGTAGTTGAGGTACACGATCTTGAATGATCCAATGAACTGGAGCCTCAGCAAAATATTTGGGAGGAGCGGCGGCGATAACTTGTAGAGAGAGATCAGCGAGCCCCTCGATAAGTCTTTGGTATAGCGGAGCGGCTCGCTCAGCGTTAATCGTCCCCATAGAGACAAAGAGCTTAGGGAGCTCTTTGTCTATACGCTCCCATGGGAAATCAATATGACTCCTTTCCCCTTCGATCGCAGGTCCCACAAAGTATACCGGAGAGGTCAGCTCTCTGGGCAAGGCGCCATTGGTGGTGCTAAGTGCCATCCGCTGGCTTGAGAAAGCGATGGTTCCTAATGGTGAGAGCTCTAGATAAGGAGAAGTGTCCGGAGGAGTGACCTGGAAATCCTCCCAGAGACTTACGAGGAGCTGTCTATGCCACTCCTGTACTTGAGGTAAGCCTTCTAAGGGATTGATCAGCGCTGCCGAAGTTGTAGCGCTGGTCAAGTAGGGGTAAGCCCATTTTTGGCAGACTAAAGCTCCGCTCAACATTTGCTGATCAACGATACAGAGATCAGGTCGCTCTTGATGGAGAAGGCGCTCTACCGTGTGAAAGGTGCGCTGAGCGAGAGGGATAAAGACAGATTCCCATAGATAGTGTAGTCCGGCGAAACCGCGTCGCTCTTGGGCTCCATGGTCGGTGACCTGCTGATGACCCATCCAGTCATCGCCCTCTTCATCAAGCGCGATCACTCGATATTGGGGGGGAAGAGAGCGTCGTAGGGACACTTCATATCCTAACCACACGACATCATGTCCACTGGCGAGTAGCTGTTGTCCTAGCGCAACAGTGGGATTGATATGTCCCATTAGCGGGGGGACGATCATCACTATTTTAGCCATACAGCTCGGTCATTTCAGCGAATATTAATCGGTATGATTCAGTCGACTTGATACATCTCTTTGAGCCGCTGGTTGATCTGAAAGAAGAGGTCTTCCCAGGTCTGACTCCCCTTCTCTAGGTTTTTGACACGCTGCATCACCTCTTGTTGAAGATTTTGTTGAGTGCTCATTCGCTCTCGGATGAGGGGGATTAAGAGTTTATAGATTTCACTGTCTTCGGCGAAGACATCGGCGACGCTGCTAGTGTGAAACAGAAACTGCTCGATTAGCTGGCTGACGATCCAGTTTGGGGCGTCATCATTCATTCCAAAATTACGCTGTTTAGCGAGTCGGCGTTTCTCTGAATAGATCATGCTAGGATCATCTTTACGACGCTCTACATCGAGACGAGCGAGCTGAGTGAGCTCTTGATCTATCTTAATATAGGTACGCAAGACATCGCTGATGGTTTGTCGAAACTCGCTCATCATCAATGTCGGGTCATCTTCAGGGTAGCGCTCTCGCATTAACCGACTATGTTTGGACTCTTCACCCTCTTCAACCGGCTCTCGAATCGCGATCTCGAGACACTCATTTTCCTCAATGAGGATACGGATAATATCATTGGTGAGAGAGTTAATCTGCTTAGAATAGAGACGCATGCTCATGGTCGACTCCTCATGACGCCACTATAATGGCGTCTATATACTTTGGCGAATTTCCTAGTTACATAAAATAGCGAGTATCTTGCATATCATGACTCTTCTAAATCAACAACTGAACATTCTCTCGCATGTAAAGATGTCTTCAGGCCTGCTTGAACCCTAGGGTCCAATCCACTGAAAGTTCATCAGTGAGCTAGCGATGATCTTTGGTAGAATCGGTTGAGGGCATAGAGGCCATCTCTTCCTCGAGAGAGGGGTCAGGTGTCTGTGAGCGACGGAGAGAGAAGATCCCTCTATCAGGCGTATGTTCACCTTCTCGATCGGTTTTAGAGCGTCTTGACGTCAAGTCAAAGCGCCTCTCTCTCTTCACATTGGAGACAGATTGAGCCCGGCCTCCATCTCTGGGTACGGAGTCAGGCTTTGATGAACGAGCAGCGCGATCAGGGTCGAGTAGTCCTTGTGTATCTAGCTCTTCCACAACCTCACGGATCACCTCTATGGGGACAGGCCAATGATGCTTGGCTCGACGATGATCGATTTTCTCCAAACTTTGAACCCAATCTCGGAGTTCACTCAACTCAGCGATCTCTTCTTCAAGACTGATCTCATCAGTATCTTCATGAGCGGCCAATGGCTCGCGGAATGGACGAGTGATTGGGATATCCTCTTCGTCATCTTCCATAATATGGATCGTGAGGCCGTAGTGCTCGAGCAGCTCTTGGGGGATGCTCTCAACAAACACTTCACCATCACCAGCGCTCTCTCCGCTCGTGGTCAGTGAGTGGATAAAGTAGAGGCTCTCCCAAGGGATAACACAGAGCACTTTTTCACCGCTAAAAGAGAGGCTGACTTGAACCCCATCATCATCGATCACAAAGATTTCAGGTTGGAAGCCATAGCTTAAATTGAGAGTGACTTGAACACGATTCATCAAGAAGTCAGGAAGAATGACTCCATCGACACATGAGTTTACTCGCACTTGAATACGACCTTCATCTAATTTCGCAGATAAAGATTTACGTTTACGGGCAACGAGCCGCTGCCTCTCATTATTTTGTTTACTCATATAGAGCACCTCACTATACAACCACACGTTCAAGAGGTCTTGATCGTGATCCCTAGCCCCTTACGAAGCGCGAAGTATTCATCAGAGATTGAGAACCTCACCAACTCTTGAATACGATCTGCAACATCAGCTCGACTGACTATAATCGTCTCATTTCGGATCGCTTGAGTTGCCTCGACGAGATCATTACAGAGAACCAATCCAAGTCGGTTCGCGGTATGATCTAGGCCTTCGAGCCAACGAGAAACGTCGAGGTGAGCGCGCTGATCAGATTGCATTTCATTGAGCAGAGCGTTGATTTTACTGAGATCAGTATCATCAATCTTTCGATATATATCTACAAGACCTGCATCAAAGTCAGCGACCTCTATCCCTGCCATTCTCATGAGAGTGAATATGATCACCTTGAGTCGATTTCTCCTTGAGTCATAGTCTACATCAAGAGTCGCCATCAAGGCATGGGGTGTCATCATGAACAACAATTTAGAGATAGAGAAGGCTAAAGCCTTCATCCCCACACTCTTCTGCATATCTTGTCCGATAAGGATCGCAGGAGGGTCGATGTTCATCGCTCGAAGTCCATTGTTTCCACTCGGCGCTGCATAGCAAGAGAGTCGCTCAAAGCGGGTTACCCGAGAGACAAAGTCTAACACAGAGTTAAATGCTGTCTGCTCATTGGGCTGTAAGAGATCTTTTCTCTTATGAACCCCATAGGTTTTGTGGTTAGTCATCATCGCCGGAGCATTATATGGGTAGAGTCGTTCAAAGAGACGATCCATCAAGGGGCTCTTCTTGGGGTGAATGAGGTAAGCCCAGTGATCATTTTCAAGGTGTTTACGAATATCGCCTAAGCGACGGGAGAAGTGTTGAGTATAAAATTGTTGCTCATCATCTCTCGCGTGACGCAGACAGACCAGAGCCTGAGAAACACACCACGCTTCATCGTATCGTCCTTGACCGATAAACAATCGGAAGAGCTTGTGAAGACTGCTAATCTGACGGATATCTAGACGAAGAATTTCGCGATGTTGAGTCACCGCTTTATCCCATTGTTGCTCATGTTCATAGAGCTCAGCGATGACAGTGTGAGTCGCGATATCACTAGGACGCTTACTCAAGGCGATGTTATACGCCTTGACCGCCTCTGAGTAATTACCCAGGCGAGTACGATTGATCTCGCCGAGCGCTTTAGCGAGCTCAAAGATCATGTCATCACCCATAGAATTCTCAGTAGCCCGCTTTAACATTTTACGGAAATATCGATCTTGGCGCTCAAAGTTTCGCTCTTTCACTAAGAGCTCTTCGATCGCAGTAAAGGCCTTCAACTCAGTTGGATTAGCGTCTAGAGCTTTATCAAAAGAGCGAACTGCCTGCAGGTTATCTTGAATGTGGTCACGCTGGAGAGCGCCGATCGCATAGTGATACTTGGCTCTAGTGGGCCCATCTTCCTCATTCCCAGCAAAGTGGGTGAGGAGCTGAACAGTCGACTGCCAATCTTCTACTTCTTCATAGAGGGGTAAGAGAGCGCTAAAGATGAGACGGCTGTGTTCATTAATCTGCAGCGCTGTCTCATACATAGTGATCGCTTGTCGCTTTTGGTCGAGTTGATCGCTATAAATTTTACCGATCTCTAATAAAGCATCAAATCGATCTTCGAGGCTCTCAGTTTGCTCTAAGCGGCGTTGACGATAATAAATCGCCTCATCCCACTTCTCGCGGCGCTCATAAGTGCTGATGAGGAGATTAATCGCTTCCATGTGATTAGGTTCTGTCTCTATCACTCGCATCAAGAGGTCGAGCGTGCGTCGGTCATCACCGAGCATAAACTTCGCTCGTCCTTGCTTAAACATCACCTCTACCTTCGCTTGTGGCTCTAAACGCTCACCATGGTGGATAAGGATCGCCTGCAGCATATTCGCTGCGTTGTTCCAATCATCACGACGAAGGTAGATCTCAGCGAGTCCCTCTAGGGTCTGATAATGAGTGCTATCTTGTTGATAAGCGTGAAGGTAATGCTCAAGTGCGAGTTCGTCAAGGCGGAGGTTTTGAGCACAAAACGCCAAGTTGAAGTGATTCTGTCTTCGTATGCTTTGATCAGTCTCCTCTTCGCTCTGCAGTAAGAGCTCAAGGAGTGGCTTAGCCTTTTCCCAGCGCTCATCTCTCAAATATACTTCGATGAGGAAGGGGGCGACATCCACATTTGTTGGATCTAAGTCAATCGAGCGACTATAATACTCAAGTCCAGTGTTACTGTCACCGAGGAGCTGAGCGTAGATACGGCCCATCTCAAAATAGCACTTACTCTTCTCTATATCGGAGGTCGCCTGGGCTTCCATCATAGTGAGTACACGGATGACATCTTGATAGTCACCGTTACTCTCGTAGATATCCTTAAGAGCGATTAGGGCAGGGGAGTAGGTAGGGTTGAACTCGAGAGCTCGCTTCATCCACTCAATGGCTTGAGTAGGCTCTTCGAGATGTTCAATATGTACCATACCTAGATGGTACATCTTCTCTATCTTACCTTGAGTACTACCGATCGCTTCAAGCTCAGCGGTGAGGAAGCGTACGCACTCTGTCCATCGACCGAGTTGTCCATTGAAGAGGCTGAGACGACTCAGCGCTTCGAGATGATTAGGATCTCTCTCGATGATAGGGACTAAGTAGGAGATTGCTTTCTCTTTAGATTGGTTGACATCATGATATACAACCTCGCAGAGGTCAGATAGGACGAGCCTTACCATAGTGTCATCGGCGTTGGCAGCCTTCTCTAGATAGAGCTCATAAATATCTTTGAGTTCATCCCAACGTTCATCTTCTCTGTAGAGATGGTCTAGAGCCGGCATGACCTCGGGGTGCTGAGCGTCGATATAGAACATTTTACGATAACTATCTATCGCCCCCTCTCGATCAGACAGTTCTTCGAGCTGTAATATAGCGAGTTTACTATAATTCTTAAGTTGGTCATCGCTATCAGTACGGGCGATAATGAGCGCCTCATATACTTTTTGAAGCTCGTACACGTTCTTTTGTTGCTTATAAAGCTGCTCTAATGACAAGAGGGCATCTACGCAAGTGTCATCGGTATCAAAAGCATTATGATAAGCGAGGATGGCCCCGTCGACATCATTGAGTCGAACCTCTTTTATCTCCGCGATCCGCAATAAATTCTCTACCCTGACTTCAGTGGAGTCATGAAGGTCCGCTTCACGTTCTAAGACTTCTATCAGATGATGGAAGTCCTGTTTCATGGCATACAACTCTTTAAGGGCGCTCAAGGCATCCAAGTCATCAGGGTTGTAATGCAAGACCTCTTGGTAAGCAGCGAGCGCTCCATCAAAGTCATTGAGGTGTTCATTACGGATGTTAGCTAGCTTCTTCCAAGCCTCAATTCCCTCATCGGCATCGACCATCCGCTGTAGCTGAGACTCAATTAGTTGTGCAGCGAACTGCCATTGAGAATGTTTCACATACAGTGATTCTAAGGCGAAGAGGACCTCAAGATGGTCAGGGTCGAGCTGTTGAACACTCTGATAATGTGTAACCGCGTGTTGGGGATGCTCTAGCGCTTCATCATACCATTTCGCCACTCGCATACGGAGAGGGATCGTCTCGAGTTGATCAGCTCCAAGTTCTATAATGCCTGCTTCATAGAGTTGGACGGCTTGTGCCCACATGTTGGTCTGAGAAGCGAGCTTCTCGATTTGATCTCCTAAGGCCTCATCATCGGGAGAGAACGTAAAGGCTTGACCTAAAACGATCAGCGCGTCTTGAGCATTGTCTCTAGACTCATGTATCTCTGAGATCCTTAAGGCGATGGCGAGCTGTTCATCGCGCTCTTCACTGACCTGTAATCTATGGTTCAAGGCTTGAATCAAATCATCCCAGCGCTCGAGCTCGGTATAGAGTCGCTCTAAGTGCTCAAAACTCTCTTGGTTATAAGGATCTATTTGAATGATCTGTTGATAAGCAGAAGCTGCGCCTTCTAGGTCTTGGAGATAAGCCTCTAAAGATTCAGCGAGCCTAAAGCAGGTCGAAGCCCTCTCTTCAGGGGATAAGGTATGGGTCGCTCTATGCTGAATGACCCCGCAATAAGAACTCCATTCTCCTCTCTTCTCGTAGAGTGCCTCGAGGTCATCCATACTCTGAAGAGAAGATACCGCAGACTCTAAGTGGAGGGTGAGCGCTTCAATGGCGTTATCTTCTTCTTGCGTTTCGAGATATATATCGGCGAGCTCTCTGAGCACTTCTGCCCGTTGCTCTTGGATCACTTGGAGACGCGCCTCCTCATCTATACTCCTCTGAGGCTGATCGATGGGTGCAGCGTAAGACTCATCGATGGGTGCAGCGTAAGACTCATCGAAGCTCATATGACTCTGAGGAGCGCTCTCTTCAGTAACGACCGCGCTGTCTACGATCGCAGTAGAGTCGTGAAGAGGATTGATAAAGTCATTACTTAGAGACTCTTCTTGAGACTGATACTCTGTGGTCGGATCAGCATAGGGAGCATCGCTCGGGTCGGCATAGGGAACATCGCTCGGGTCGGCATAATCATCCGTATTGCTAAACTCAGTCCTTGCGTCCTCAGCCCCTGTAAACTCATGTTCTAAGACCTGTTGAGCGATCTCTTGCTCCACGTTTGAGACTTGAGAGCTTAGCTCTTGATACTGATTTTGATCTACACCTACATGAGGTATGGAAGTGGTCAGTTGGGTGATGAGGGTATCAAATAAGCTGAGCAGCTCAAGGTTGACTTGAAGCAACGCACTTTGATCACTCTCTTGGCGGAATAAGTCACGCATCGCCCATCGCGCTTCAATGCTCTCAGAATCTACCTCGATGACTCTCTGCCAGCTAGATATCGCGCTCTGAGGTCGGTCTAGAAAGTCTCCCCAAATCTTTCCGAGCTTAGAGAGATAATGAACCTCTAGAGTACTGTCTCCTGAGATTCTAGCGAGTTGAGTCTCACAGACCTCTATAAGATCGCGCCACTCTTCTATAGACTCATAGAGGTGCTCCAGAGCATTTAAGCTCTCTTCATCTTGAGCTTCCGCTTCTAAGATGCTCTTCCACTGATCGATCGCATCGAGTGGACGTGCCAATTCGTGAGTTGAGAGTCTCGCGAGTTGACGACGAGCTTTGAGGAGCTCATCTCCTTCCAACCTCTCCTCTTGGAAGAGATAGATATCGGCGAGCTCATCAAATCGACCTAGTTCACGATAAAGGTTCTCTAATCTGAGCGCCGGACCAATCTCATCAGGCTGTAAAGCCATAAGGTGCTGGAAGACTTCAACCGCTCTCTCTGACTGTCCTAGTCGGTATTCATAGAGATCAGCGAGTCGCCAATTGAGGCTATTCATCTCGCCTATCATCGATGGTTCTTGCTCATCTCCCTGCTCTATGAGTCGTAACTCATTGAGCAAGACATCTTCTAATGGTGCCCATTGCTCAAGCGAGCTGTAGACTCTATCTAGTCCGATAAAGACATCTAAACGATTATCATCGAATTGACGAGCATAGCTGAACTCTCGCTCTGCGGCTTCCCAATCTTCTAGAATATCCATCTGAACATGTGCGATATGCACGCTTAGATCACAGGTCGTGAGTGGATCGCTTAAGCCCTCTCTCGCTTCAGCATAGAGGGTTACAAGGGCTCCAGCGAAGCCATGTTCAATCGCGAGTTGATGGAGCGCTACCCGACACTCTTCATGTTGAGGCTCTTCTTTAAACCCTTCGCCATACCACCCGAGAGCAGATTGAACGTCACCTAGCTGTTCTAGTGAGAGGTTCGCTAGCTCTTGACAGGCTTCACGACGTATTTCCCCAGCAGGTCTTAGAGTGAGCAAGGTCTGCTTTTGTATGTAAAGTGGCTCCCAGAGCTCTTGCGCGCGATAGATTGGATCTAGAATTTCGGCGATCTCTTCTTGTGCCTCACCAGCGACAAAGAGCTGATTCAAGCCGACGACCGCCTCTTGGTCAGCAGGTGAGATCTCGAATACTTCTCGATAAGTTTCTACTGCCTCATCGGTGAGACTAAGGCGTACAGAATAGACTCTAGCGAGTTTCTGAAGGAGAGTTAGCTTAAGTAAGTATCGCTCACTAGTGGCAGGCTCATCAGCGACAGGCTCACTAGTGGCAGGCTCATCAGCGACAGGCTCATCAGCGACAGGCTCATCAGCGACAGGCTCATCAGCGACAGGCTCATCAGCGACAGGCTCATCAGCGACAGGCTCATCAGCGGCATACTCATCAGCGACAGGCTCATCAGTGGCATACTCATCAGCGACGAGCTCGTCACCGAGGAGAGTCTCATCGAGGTCCGCCTGAGGGTCTTCGAGGTCCGTCTGAGGATCTTCGAGGTCCGTCTGAGGATCTTCGAGGTCCGCCTGAGGGTCTTCGAGGTCCGTCTGAGGATCTTCGAGGTCCGTCTGAGGATCTTCGAGGTCAACTCTCTGATCGAGTAGGATGACTCTCTCTTTGAGAACCTCTGCGAGATCTTCCCATTGACTATTTCTCTCATAAAGACGCTCAAGAGAGATCAAAGGTTGGTCTTGGGTTGGGCTCAACTCCCTCATCGAGAGAAGATGATGAATCGCGTTTTGGTCGTCGCCCAAACGCTCTTCATAAATTTCAGATACCCATCCATGTAGTGACTTCAGCGTCTCTGTTCCGCCAATCTCCTCTAGGTTTACTTGTTCCATTTCATTCAAAGCGACCTCTAGCTCTTCAGCTAGCCTAGGCCACGCATCCTCTGTTTGAGAGATGATCTTGAACATAGATGGATAAGTACCCAAAGTGAGAGGAGCCGCTCTCAAGGCATAGGCATAGGCCTCAAAAGCAGAGGTCTCATCAAGGAATACCTCTTGATAGATATGACCGACCTTCATCCATAACGCCGCTTGTTCATTACGGTCTTCGGTGACGCTTAACAGTCTTCGCCAAGCGTTCACTAATCGCCCAAAGTCTCCAATATGCTCAAGTGCGTTGGTCAGGACTTCACTCGCGAAGACCGCTTCACAACGCTCATCAATCATTTCCTCGAGCATGATAAAGGCAGACTCATATTGTGGCGCTTCGGTGAGGAGAGCTTTTAATCTTTCTATCGCTTGATGGTGATCTTCTAGGTCTGTACGGACTAATAGAGCAGCTCTAAGACTGACTTGATGTTTCGCTTCTCCCTGTACATGGAGAGCTAGGGTATCTAACGTTTCTAGGGTCTCTAGCGACCGACCTAAATTCACGTAGACGTCCGCTAATTCATAGAGCGCTTGAGTGTGGTGAGGTACCTCTTCTAAAATCAGAGAATAGGACTCTACTGCAGACTCTAAATCACCGAGATGTTGAACTTGAGCTTGTGCTACTTGTAAACGTAGAGTCGCGCTATCTAACTCAGGGAGGCCTAGCTGAGTCTTAGACTCTATAGTCTCAATAAACTCTCGCCAATCACCTCGCTCGCTATAGAGGAGTTCTAAGGCTTCTAGTGAGGGTAAATAACCAGGCTCGAGCGCTAATGTCTGTTGATACAGATCAATCGCTTGACCGCTATCTGCGAGCTGTTCAGTACATAGAGAAGCCGCTTGTAAGAGGAATCTCATCTGTCGCTCAGTTTGACTGACAAGAGCGGATAGGTCAGCTCGCTCGATAGTGATCTCTGTCAGCGCTGGCCATCGTTCTACCTGAGTGTACAAATGAGTGAGCGCTTCATATACCTCTTCCATCATCTTCACCGGTGGTGAAGCGTTAAGGTCTTCGAGGCGAGGTTCTTCTTCATCTTCGAGGCGAGGTTCTTCTTCATCTTCGAGGCGAGGTTCTTCTTCATCTTCGAGGCGAGGTTCTTCTTCATCTTCGAGGCGAGGTTCTTCTTCATCTTCGAGGCGAGGTTCTTCTTCATCTTCGAGGCGAGGTTCTTCTTCATCTCTTGAGCTAAACAAGTCTATAATAATAGGCTCTAGTGCTGTTTTCGCTGTTTCATAGCTTCTGATTGAGTCATCGACACTCTGTAGCTGCTCTAAATATAAGGCTCCTAGCTCTTTGCTACGAAGCGCGAGTAGACTAGGCTCATTGAGTTCAGGGATAAGGTTCTCATAGGTTTGTGCGAGAACATCCCACGACTGAGAAGTCGCGACGATCTCAGTGAGTGATTCTAAGCTCACTGATGAAGTGGGATCAGCAAAGAGAGCTTGTTGATAGGTGTCATAACTTTCTTGAGCGGCGCCAGCTTCGAGATATAAACGAGCCACTTGATGAAGATAGTCGACCTTCTGGCTAAGCCCTGAAGTGGTCTCTTCATCTTGTACTTCAGCGAGGATCTGAAGGGTGTAAATTTGATGTTCAAGTTGACCTACTTGAGCATAAACAGGACTTAATAATCGGGCCGCCTCTCCTTTATATTCTTCAAGTTGAACGAGGTGTTCTAGATAGGAGATCGCTTGAGCGTCTTGAGATGATAATTTGAGTAAATCATCGCAGACAATGAGGAGCTCATCATAACGCTCGAGATGTTGGTAAAAGGTATCTGCGAGCTTGGTGAGGTAAACGAGGCGACTGTCGTCTTCAAGCTCGGTATTGGAGAGTAAAGACTCTAGAGATTGAACAAGCTCAGACCATTGCTCAACCTGTTCGAATAACCTACTGAGCGCTTCGAAAGAGTCATATCGCTCTGGCAGGTAAGCGAGCAGCTCTTGGTGAGAAGCGATCGCTTCATGGGGGTCTTGTAGTGTGTACTCATAGAGTTCAGAGATACGAAGAAGTAAACTCTCTGATAATGCTGAGAAACGACTATTTGACTCGGAATCGTTGCTGGACTCACTGTTAGCTTCACTGCCCTCATCCATCTCTACCGACTGATCAGAGTCACCATCATTAGAGTTTAGAGAGACTTCATATCTTGAGCGTAAGATCTCTAAGAGACTCCGCCAGTCTTCAATCTGAGTGTAGAGCCGCTCAAGAGCGAGAAGAGCTGGTTCTGAGTCACTAGCTGCAGCATATACTCGTTGATATGTTTTGATCGCATTGTCGGAGTCTTCGAGCTTCTCTTCATAGACTACCGCGAGAGAGAGGAGGTGATGTAGCTCTTTATCTAATTCCCCGAGTTCATAGATCACGTCCTCATAGACAGCGGCAAAACTTGTCCAATCTTGAGTTCGCTCAACGACAGTATAGAGGCTATCAATCGCTGACTCATGATCTGGCTGTTCACGTAGTAAAGCGATTAATGAGCTCTGGGCGCCTTCATCATCTTGAAGGTGATCGAGGTATATAGAGCTCATCTCTTCGAGGAGTGAGACCCGCTCACTTGAATCGACTAAATCTCTAGCGATGATGGAGAGACTATTGACATAGGGAGACCACTCCTCACGCTCTCGATAGATCTCTGTGAGTAACTGGGCCGCTAGCTTGCCGTAGTTTGGATTATCTTGGATGCTCTCCAAGGCTCGAACCGCGACTGGTTGCGAAGGGTGCACCTCAAGAATAGAGCTGATCCTCTCGATAGCGCTCTCGATCTTGTCTAGCTCTTCGATCTCCAACATCGCGAGCTCAAGCTCTAGACCGAGGGTTGCATTGCTGGGGCCTTCAGTCTGCGACTCGCCATGATCGTTCGCATGGGAGATGAGCTCTATCTCTCTATTGATAATATGATAAAGAGCGTTGGGGTCATTCTGCTCTCTATAAAGTACGTGGAGAGCCTCTATCGCTTCTTGGCATTGGGCGTTGACTTCAAGAAGATTATTATAGGCATCGATCGCTTGATCGAATAGACCGAGGTGATCCTTATACAATCGACCTATCTTGAGGAGAATCGGTTCATGCTGGTCTGCTTCGCTGAGATCAACGAGAGCGGTGAGGACCTCTACTACCCTCTCCCAGTCTTCTGCTTCCTCATGAAGAGACTCTAAGTTACGTAAGGCATTAATCGAATTAGGGTCAATCGATAGTGCTTCATGATTAAAATGTAATGCTTGATCATGATCCTGAATCTCCTCGCGAGCGACCTTCGCGAGCATTAGACATAAGTCACGTTCATGATCAACATCAACCATGCCTGTGGCTCTTTGCCTAGCCTCTGAGAGCAATGCGAGGGCCTCTGAGTGAAGAGGTGGACGGACCTGTCCCGCGAGTCGAAGAAGTGGACTCCAAGCCTCTGAGGAATGAGGCGCTATGGAGATGAGACGGGCGGTCCAATCAAATGCTTGTTGTGGCTTACGTAAAGAGTCTTCGTAGAGAGCAGTCAGCTCATTGATTAAGCGCGCTGTCTCTTCCATGAGGAGAGGGTCTTGATCTAGGCCTAAAACGATTGGAGAGGCGTTTAGGATGACCTCTAGCACAGTCGCTAGCTTGGCGCCTTGATCGCCATCACGATAGATCTCTGCGAGCCGCGTGGCAGCCTTAACATTACTCGGGTCAGTTTGTAGAGCTCGCTCATAAGCGCGTTGCGCTTTATCAGCTTGATCAAGCTCATACTCCCAAATCTCAGCCGCTCTGAAGTACAACTCTACTTTTTGCTCATCATCTTGACTCTGATTAGCGTGAGATTCTATCGATTTGACGACATCAGCCCAGTCGTTTCTAGCTCCGAAAAACTCGGTAAGCTCATCCCAACGACCATCTTCTATCAGCACTCGTTTGATGACATCTAAGGCCTTTTTATGAGCGCCATCGAGCTCAATAATCGCGTACCACCTCTCGAGGGCCTTATCTCGATCATCGAGGTTATCTAGAGCGAGTGTTCCTCCTTTTTGTAGCCAAGTGACTCGCGTGGTTTCATCAATATCAGGGTGTTGATCGATATGAGATATAAGCTCATCAAGCTGAACCCAGCTCTGCTGGGCTTCATAGATAGAGGCGATCGCCAAAAGAGATTTAGGCTCATCTTCAAGCTCTAGCGCTCTCTCCCAAAATCTCAGCGCGAATGCTGGTTGACGGACCTTTTTTTCGATGATGAGCGCATCACCACGAAGCTGAGCAGCACTCTCCTCAGGGATATCGATCGCTTCTGCAGATTGAAGTCTTACCTGCGCCCATCGCTCCCAATCCCTCTTTCGCTCATAAATCTGGCTGAGCGCGTCTAAAGACTTGAGCTCTCTAGGACTCTCTTCAACGATCGACTCATAGAGCTCTTGGGCATCATCAGCTTTGCGTAGTTGATTTTGGAGGATATCTGCTCTCTGAACTAACAATCCGATACGCTGCTCGGTTGCTAGGTGATCCCCTTGTTGTTCAGCGACCTCTAGTATATCAGTCCTCGTCTGTAAGATATCGAGGATATTTTGCCACTTTCTCAGCTTAGCGTACTTCTCTTGAAGGAGCTCAGCGATCTCGTTGTCAGAGGGATCGAGGTCAAAGAGCTGAGCGTAAAGATCAGTGAGAACTTGATCTGATTTGAGGTGGTTAGTGTACACTTCGATTAAATCGTTGATCGCCTCGCGACGTAGATCTTCATCATCGAGTTGATCTAGAAGTCGTCGATAGACTTCAGCGTATTCTTTCCATTTTTCCAAGTCTTTGTAGAGGGGAACAAGAGCCTCTTGAGCTTCTCTATCTTCTCTATCGCTTTGGTATACGGTCTTCCATAGATCTGCTAGTAGCTTAGTCTCCACGCTCATTTCTTGAGCGAAATAAGCGGTCTGTCGAGCGCCCTCTACACGCTCTCCTCCAGCTCTTTCGGTAAAGACCTGTTGGACATTTCTCCACTTCTCTGCCTCTACAAATCGATAGACTTGCCACATGTAGGCATCGCTATGTTTTCTAACGAGGTCTCGGAGCGTACCATCTAAGCGACGGTCTTCTTGGATGTGTTGAGCCCCGAACATAGATTTATGAGCAGACCAAGAGCTCTCGGGATCTTCTGATGCCCTCTCTTCGAGCGCATTGTAAATGGCCTCAATCGCTCCCTTTTGCTTTAGCTGACGCCCAAAACGCCAATACACGGATGGATCAGATGGATCTTCTGCGGAGGCAGAGAGGTAAAGTCTGGTCACTTCTTCAGATGACGCTTCACCATGGTCCGCTACTTGAGCAGCCTCACCTAAGAGATGTCTCTTTATGACACCTCCTTCTTCCGAAGCGCGTGTCTCAAGGTTTTCTATTTGAAGTGATATATCCTGTGACATGGACCATTCCTCACATCGTTATCGGTGTTTTTAGCGGTGCATCAAGCCGGTGCTTCGCATACCGCTCGCTTGGTTATAGCAAGGGATTCCCCCCGCGACAAATCATTAATCATGACAAAGCATATATGCTGTTTTATAGGATTCAGTAGATCGCGAGAAAGCGCTCCATGAATCGCGAGATTATTTCCTTAACATCGCTAAGATTTTCTTCGCTTTTGAGATCATCAGCTTCTCTGCTCTAGTGTGTCCCATACGAATGTATTTTTTAATGTAAATTTCAGCCGATTGGAGATCTCCGTGCTTGTAGTAAGCTTCCCCTAAGAGAAAGGTCAGCGGAGCATTTGTCGCTTGTTCTTGATGGGCAGTTTCATAGAGCTGAATCGCTTTTGCATATTGCTTGAGACTCGCATAGACCTCTCCGAGATCACGATAGTGATTCATCTCTTCAGGGTCATTGTCGATAGCATTTTTGAGGACAGTAACAGCGGCGGTCTTCTTCTTAAACTGCCGATAAAGCTGTGAGAGCGCGGTGTAAGCGAGGCCGAGTTCAGGCTTGGCGATGATCGCTGCCCGAAACTGCTCTTGAGCATTGTTGTACTCTTCCAATTTAAGGTAAATAAGCCCGCTTTTGTAAGCGGCTTTTCCATGTGGCTTCACGCTTATTGCAGCATCAAAGGCTTGAATCGCTTCTCGGTCTCTCTCTAGCTCGCTAAGGGCTACACCAAGCTGGTAATGTGTCTCAGCGTCATCACTCTTCAGGTTAATAGAAGCGCGTAGTGAACGAGCTGCTTCTTCAAATCGTGAGGGACGCTCTTCCAATCGTCCCATCTCGTTGAGGATAAGCCCTCTGTAGAACAGTGCTCGGTGATTACTAGAATCGACCTCAGCGGCGCGAGCTAGATGACGAATCGCAGCGGAAGAGCTCCCTCCACGATATTCTTTAATCCCGTTATTCATGAGCTTAATGGACTCTACTCTCTCCGGATAACACCCAAAGGTACTTAGGGCACAGATGAGAGCAGAGAGGGTCGATATATATCGGACTAAGAGGCTAAACTTGGATCTAGCCATTGTCTGTTTTGTAGGTAGTGAGTGCGGTGAGTGCGGGGAGCTTTGGGTGAATATATCGAACATAGAAGTAAAGGCTCTTTACGTATTGGTAGGGAAATAATATATACAGGTCATTCAAATAACCATCGAACGCGTGTTTTGGCTGACGTTATTTAATCTCATTTAATCGCTTCATTCAAGCGATCATCAACGCTGTTTATGAGAGAGGTAGACTAATGAACAAAAACTTTGCGATGCTAGGCGCTTCTGGATTTGTAGCCCCTAGACATATGAAAGCGATTCATACACTTGGTCATACACTTAAGGCCGCTTGTGATCCGTATGATGGTGTTGGGATCTTGGATCGATATTTTCCTCAGTGTCGTTTTTTCACCGAGGTAGAGCGTTTCGATCGATATCTTGAGCGCTGTCGACGTCAAGGAGAGGCTGATACCATTGATTACTTATCGATCTGCTCTCCCAATTATCTCCATGACGCTCACTGTCGTCTAGCTATTCGTTCCGGAGCGGCAGCGATCTGTGAGAAGCCTTTGGTGATTAGTCCTTGGAATCTCGATCAACTCAGCGCCCTTGAAGAGGAGCATCATCAGAAGATCTACACGGTCTTACAGCTTCGGCTACATGAGTCGGTGAGAGCGCTGAAAGAGCAGCTCGCTCAACAACAGAGGGAGACTCCTAATGAGCGAACCCAGATCGAATTAACCTACATCACTCGGCGAGGTCAATGGTATCATCAATCTTGGAAGGGGAGTCCTAATAAATCAGGGACCCTCGCCATGAACATCGGGATACATTTCTTTGATATGCTATTGTGGATGTTCGGCCAAGTACGTTCACAGCGAGTTCATATCCGTGAAGATAATAAAGTCGGTGGCGTATTAGAGTTGGAGAACGCTGATGTTCGTTGGCTGCTCTCTATCGACGCGAATGACCTCCCAAGCCAGTCTGTTGAGCAAGGGAACCATGCTTATCGTGCGCTGCATATGGGTGAGCGTTCGTTTGACTTCTCAACGGGATTTGATGACCTACACACCAAGGTATACGATGACATCCTACAAGGAGGTGGTTACGGTATCGAGGATGCCCGTCCGGCGGTTGAGCTCGTCCATCAGATTAGGCATAAAGTACTCAGCCCTATCGATGAAGAGGCTCACCCAATGTTGCTCAGTCTTTAAGAGCTTTCACAGGTCTATTAAGTCTATTAAGTGACAGCTTCTTCTAGCTTCTTCTCCTAGCTTCTTCTCCTAGGAACTTCAGGGGTTAATGATGCATAAGCCGAGACCTCGAATGTAGAACCCGCCACCTTGATTGAGGACCTCGCGGCAAGAGTAACCTTCGGGGCAAGGACCTTGATAAGCACCGGTATCACAAACCCGCTTACAGTACGCGGAGCCTTCTGGTGAGTTAATGCACATAAGGCCATTACTACAGCCATCAGCGGCAGTTCCATTGAGGGGGCACTCATCTCCTTCGTTGAGTTGTCCCTCAGCAGTACAGAAATAGACGGTTTGTTGGTCGTCTGGTCTCACCGCAAACTGACACTGTTGCCCAGCTTCACAACCTTCATTGGTAAAGAGGTCACAGCTTCCCACTGCGCCACAAAAACCGCCTGGCTGATTGAGTTGATTAGTGAGGTCAACACACTGTCGATTATTGCCACATTGGGCGTCAATATCGCCGTTGGGATCACAAGGCTCTACACAAATACTAAAGTTACAGACGAGACCTTCAGCGCAGGGTAAAGAGCGATTAAACTCATCCAAGCAGACCTCACCTCGACTTCTCGTGCTCGGCTGGGTACATTCAGTGGCTCGACCTCTGAGGTGACAATAAGGGGCATCGTCAGGGCAGCCACTCTCTCCAATAATCGAGCAATCTTCTGAAGGTACACAACGCCCTTGAAAGACGCGAGTTCCGGGGACAGGAAGACACACAAACCCGGGATCACAGGCGGTAGCCCGCAGACGAGGGTCACATCGGTCACCCATAGGAACACCTCCGTCTGGTCCCTCCATAGACTCCATGTCGAGTATCTCCATATCGAGTACTTCCATATCCATCATCTGATCTCTAGCAGGGAGAGAGCGATCCATCTCTATGGTCACCATCATCTGATCTAGAGGAGGAGCGATATCGGGCTCCATCATATTGACGAGACCATCAAGGCTAACCGGTGGAAGAGGCGCCTCTTCACAGCCTATACCACATAACATAGAGAGAGAGAGGAGAACTGAGCTGAGGAGAGTGAGGTTTACCTCTGACCAGTGGAATCTAATATCTTGTATGAGTCGCTTGTTCATAACACTTTCCATTAAGTCAGCGTCTTACTGATGTGTAATGTGTCTGTTCTTTGAGTATGATTTAAGACTAACATAGAGAGAGAAGATGTGAATCTAATATTAGAACAGGGCGTTGCATTTAATGTGCTCTTAAGCGATATAAACTTCGCCAAGCTGTCTCCCCTCATAATATGAGTAAATATAATGATATATCATAGTTGCAAACGATCTCATCAGCGCGGTCTTCTAAGTCAAAAGCTACTCTTGAGCATGTTATTATTATGGGTTGTATTAGCATGTGATGATGAGCAGGTGACTCGCCTCTGCGAGTCTGACCAAGACTGTCGTGAAGGCTATCAATGTGACCTAGAGGTCTATGTAGGGGAGTGCATACAGCGCAGAGAGGTCAGACCCTGTGGTGATAGCTATTGTTCAGCATCAGATGAGCGGTGTGTACAGAATATCTGTGTTCCTCTATCAGCGATTAGTGGAGGCGACTCAGCGGGTGACTCAGCGGGTGACTCAGCGGGGGACTCAGCGGGGGACTCAGCGGGGGACTCAGCGGGGGACTCAGCGGGGGACTCAGCGGGGGACTTAGCGGGGGATTCAGCGGGGGACTCAGCGGGGGACTCAGCGGGGGACTCAGCGGGGGACTCAGCGGGGGACTCAGCGGGGGACTCAGCGGGTGAGATGACCGTAGACCAATGGATGATTACTCTCGATCAACCATATGAAAACCAACTTTTTTCACCTCAAGAGTTGGTCACTCTAAGCGGTACGGTGCTCACTTCAAGCGGTAATGTACCTCAATCTGCTGAGCTCCACATCAGCGTGAGCTCTCACTTAGTGAACTCTAATATTCCAGACGCATTAGAAGCGCCTGGCCTCACCATAGAGATAAACGATGATGGTCTATTTGAGAGCGATCTCCTGCTAGAGCCAGGCGTCTATCATTGTCTACTCATCGCTAAAGAAGCCGGAGTGGAGTCTTCAGCGGTCGAGTCTCAAGTAGAGATTACTATTCGCGTCGACAACTTTGTCGAGGTGAGAGGTGTCTCTTTGAGCCTCGCAGATCAGCCCTTTCGTTATTTAGGGGTCTCCTTACCAAACCTCTTGCCATGGTTAGATCATTTGCCAGGGCCTGCTCGTCTTGGAGCGCTCTCTGCCCTGTGGAGCGGTTTAGAGTCGCGTGGAGTCAATGTCGCTAGGGTTTTTGTGGGATTGACGAAACAGCCACTACAGATGAGAACCGAGAGTGGCGAGGTGAATGGAGAGACGATCTTACTACTCGAGCAGGCTGTCTATGAGGCAGGGCGCCACGGGATAAAGTTGATCCTCGTTTTAGCGGATGGCGCTAGGGAATTAGATTCATTGGATGCTTTTGTAAGAGAAACTGGGATTAACAGTCCAATCGAGAGTGATCAAAACACTGTTTTTATGATGGGAGCAGCTCAGAGCGCTCTATTGTCATGGTTTGAGTCATTGATCTCCCATGAGAGCGAGCTGACTGGTCTAGGATTCGCTGATGATCCGGCGATTTTGGGTTGGGAGCTTTTACATCTCCCACGGTGGGATTTACCGAGCCCATTGGAACAACAAACTCTAGAGGATTATCTCAGAGCAGGTATCGAGACTGTAGACGCAGCAGCGCCTCATCAACTCATCTTCACAGGTGAGGTAGGTCTCGATTATAATCCTACTCCGTATCAACCCCACTCGCAGGTTCTCAATATGGCTTCGCTCTCTATGCTCCTGAATGGTGAACGAGGGGGAGCATGGTCTGCGATGCGATTATGGAGCCGAGGTGTACCTAGCTCTTCTAGCTTAGTGAATGGGTTCTCTCTCGATGGTGATTATTTACGTTTCGGAGACTCAGACCTCTCTTGGCTACAGTTGGGACAAGCGTGGGTCAGAGGTCATGCGCTCGCCAACATTGTAGCGGGTCGACCTCTCGCGTTGCATTTGATGAGAGTTAATCATGAGAGGCTCGGCTTGGAACTCGCAGAGCAGACGCTTATGGTTTGGGCGCAAGAGGCGTTCAGTCAAGGTCTCACCGGCCTAGTGGTCGGTGATTTTCTACTTGATGATACGGACCAGATACTACTCCCTCCCTATGCATGGCGTCTAAATGATCCTATGACTCAGTCGATGATCGATGAGCTCTCTCTTCGCTTCATTCGGCCTTAAGTTTTGACAAGGTAAGGTGCTTATTGCTTGTGTGTACATCATTGATGAGGACCCGCTTGAGCCAAAGACTATTCGAAGTATATATTTTAATGAGCTCGCTATGTGGAGCGCTCTATATAGGATGTGAACAGATAGAGGTGGAGTCCTCCCCTCGCGCTCACTCTCTCCAAGAGTCTGACAATGACCACAAGGATCAGAACCTAGACGCTCGATCCTCTATTGTGCGCTTGACTAAAGATGTTCTGAAGCGTTGTTCTGGAGAGAGCCTTCATCGTTGTACTGCCTGGTCTACCTTACATATCAAGTTGGCGAGTGACTTAAGAATGATCGTGATCAACGCCCCATACACAACCAAACTCATCGATCATTGGGTCGATAGAGCTTTGGAGTTACTGTTGGTCGAGTCACCGACCTCTCAGACTCTCAGTGCAGAACTCTTATTAGTCATAAGCAAGAGAACAAAGTTTAGGAGTCTCTCGGTGAGAAAGAGGATCCGAGCGGCGTTAGAGCAGAGACTCTCAGATCGTCTTGATCCATTATTTACCGCCAAGCTCCTTATTATATTTCATGAGTTAGCGCCATTAGGTTCAGGGCAGGTCTTTAAAAAATTTACATCCGTTGATCGACCCCCAGAGGTTCAGGAGGTTGCGTGGCGGATCATTGCACAGCGACATTCTGTACAGGAGCCTGTACAGCTCTCTAGTATAAAACGAGCGATGAGAGATCATGAATCACTCATGGTCAAAGCGAGTCTTATTAGAGCGATCTCAGTCCTCAAAAATAGTCGTGTCATTCGTTGGTGTGGTCACCGATGGTGGGAGAATGAACTCTATGTTCCTTGTCGAGAAGCTCTCACCTTATTAGGGAATGAACGAGCCTCTCGTGAACTATGGAAGTGGGTTAAAGCTATGTTTCATGATCTGGAGCAAGCGTTAAATGCAGATCAGCAGTTAGCAGAGGCGCTTATTATTTTGAGTCGTGTGACCCATTCTAGTCGATCCGAGAAGCGTTATAAGAAATTGTTAGATCGCTTCTTCAGTAGGCGACGCTCGGAATCTGCAGCGATTAAAGTCGCTGATAGTTGGCCTCATTTGTCATCAAAACGCTTGGCGCTCGAGCTGTCCCTACGATATTTAAGGGCAACTACGCCGAATATTGTCTCTCAATCACATTTCTTTGAGGAGCATCTGCGTAAGGTCGTTTATCAGCTCAGCTATCCTTCTCAAGCAACGATGATCAGAGAAGAATAAGAGCCCATTCACCTAGATGATGATGAGTCGATGATAAGATCGATTCTATCTTCGAGATCAATACTTGCCTTATTGCACACCTTGCACTACATTGGTCTACACGAGGCAGGATAAAGCGGCTTGAAATAGGGGATGAGCGGCATCACCAGCGTTTTCATCCGTCATTCTGAAGAGAGGTAAGCCACCTAATGTTAAGTCTAGCAACTCATTTAAGTGATTATTCCCCCTTCATCGAGGCTCGTTTCGGTCATAAAGTTCGGTGTTCTCTCATCGGCCTTGGCGTCGTGTTGGTCTCTCTCGCTATCAGCGGTGAGGCAGAGGCAAAGAGGGGATCACAGCTTGGTAGTTTGAGAGGGAGCAGTCAGTCACTTGATCGTCAGCAGAGAGCAGCGCGTCACTCTCGTTTAAAACTTCATCATAGCGGTCGAGAAGTACTTCGCTCTGTGCGAGCTCATAAATTAGTGAAAGTCACACCTAACCGTTACTTACAGCTCGCCAACGTCTCCTACCCTTACGCTCATCCGGATCTTAAACAGTTGATCTCTACATTGAGCAGACTATATTGGCGCTCTTGTCGAGCTCCATTAGTGGTGACGAGTTTAACGCGACCGAAGAGGGAGCAACCGCGGAATGCCTCTCATCGCTCAGTTCACCCTGCAGGGATCGCCGTCGATCTTCGTGTTCCACCCTCTGAGTGTCGTAAATGGCTCCGAGATACGCTCTCTAGTTGGGAGAGAGCGGGGCTTATAGAGGCGACCCGAGAGAAGCGTCCACCACACTTTCATGTGGTCGCTTTTCCTCATAAAATCAACACCCAAAGATTAGCCCAATTAAGAGGTGGTTCTCAATCATCAAAAACGAAAAAAGGGTCGCAGAGACGTGTAGCTAAGAGACGTGCAGCTAAGAGACATGCAGCTAAGGGGTCTCGTAAGTTAAGACGATATAAGGTGAAACGTGGCGATTCTCTTTGGAAGCTCTCTAGACGATGGCGAGTCTCCCAAGCGTCGATCAAGAAGGTGAATCGGTTGCGCTCCTCCCGTATCGATTATGGCCAAGTATTATTGATCCCTCGGCATCGAGGTTAGTCATCAAGGTCGATGATAGAGCTAGGATCATACACAATTAGTTTGACGGATTGACTGCAGACTTTTGACTTGCCTGTTGTGCACGCTTTTAAAGTCCAAGTACCGAGTTTTAACTTCAAGATGCTCTTGGTGAGAGTTATCACTTTACGGGTCTCTAGGTTTTTGAGTAAGTAAACTCTCTCGATATTGACTGGAGCACCTCCCTTGGTGAGAGGAGATGCTTTTAGCCTAACTTGATCTCCCATCATATAGCTCGCTTTACGTGGGGTCACTCTGAGGCGCATTTTAGCAGCGAATAGTGAAGTGTCAGCTTTTCGTTTTTCGATCTTTTTCGCGCTTGATTTAGATTTTTTTCTCGACTTCAGCTTAGTAGAGTAGCGTTTAGGACGCTTAGACTTGGTCCGAGCATGTTGTTTATTCTTTGTTGATGGCTTAGTTTTAGTAGCCTTCTTCATAGAAGGGAGAGGGAGCCTTTTATCAGGCAGAAGAAGCGTAGATGACTCATCTTGGTCATTCGAAACCTCTTGAACTCCACCCACCTTGATTGTTTGAGGAAGGGGTAAAGAGCCTTCTATAGAGCTCTCTCTCTCCGCTACAGAGGTAGATTTGATGACTGATCTAGAGATCTCTAAGGAGACGATCTTCTCTGACTGATTAGACTTCTTGTCAGAGCCAGAATCAATGTTGAAACTAAAGAGGCTGATCACGATCCCTACAAGAAAAACGAGGCTCAGCACAATCGGTCTATGAGAGCGGGAAGACTTGACGAGTGTACCGGTCACTTCGTCAATTTCTTGATTGAAAAACGCGAGATCTTGTCGATCAAATGAATGGCGGTCAGAATCATTAGAGGAGGTCGAATGATAGCCTGGTCTAATCGATAACTGAGTCGGGCTATCGGTGATAGAAGGAGGAGGAGTGGAGAAGAGGGAGATCGTCTCTTCCCTAGAGGATCTTTTGATATTATCGGTGGTATCATCATCATCCAATAAGGAGCTCTCAATATCATTGAGATCTAGCTTTGCTGTGGGTCGCCAATGATCATCGATAGGGGGGAGAGTTTGTATATCACTCAGTAAACCTGCGTCCTCATTGTTGTAAAAGCCTTTTGAGACTGCGAAAGGTCTAGGGAGTGAAGGGATCAGTTCAACAGGTGTGTCTACTCCGATTATTGGAGTAGCGATCTCACTGGTGATACTTCCAGAGTCAGCGCTCATGTCAGCATACGTGGAGAGCAGTCTCTCTCTGGGATCAGGATCGATCTGAGTCGTAAGGTACTCAATCTCAGCAAAGATCTCTCGCGCTTCATAGGCGTTGGAGGGGCGATTCTCAGGATTCTTCTCCATGAGGTGATCGATGAGCTCCTGAAGTCGAGGCTGATCCAAGTGTGGTGAGCGCTCTTTAATCTTTGGAGTGGCAGCATTCACATGTTTATTAAAGATCATGAACTGACTATCCCCATCATAGGGAACAGTACGGGTCAAGCAATAGAAGAGCACAGCTCCCAAGCTGTAAAGATCAGTCGCTGGTGAGATATTTTTCTGTCCTAAGATCTGTTCAGGAGCCATGAAGTATGGGGTTCCGAAGAGCTGACCCGTCAGCGTATGACTCTGATGGTTGTTGAGCTTCGCGATTCCAAAATCGAGCAGCTTAATCTCTTCCCCGCTTGAGCCATCATGAACAAAGATATTAGGCGGCTTGACATCACGATGGGTGATCCCTTTTTGATGCGCCATAATCAGGGCTTCATTTACCTCGTTAACCACCCAACTTGCCTGTCGTGGCGAGGGGTAAACATGGTCGATCACCTCTTCAAGAGAGGCGCCTCGAAACAGCTCGGTTGCGATAAAGAGTTGGCCTTCCTTACTCTCTCCAAAATCGTAGACAACCGGTATGTTTCGATGAGAAAGTTGTGAAGTGACTTTAGCCTCTGTAATAAATCTTTGCGCGTGGTCAGAGTTACTCTTGACGCTCTGATTGAGCAGCTTAATCGCGATCTCTCGGTCAAATTTTCGGTCCATCGCTTTATAGACCGCACCAAAACCACCTTCTCCTAGAAGCTGCTCGATGTGATAGCGGTCTTGTATGATCTCTCCGATCATTGACTCTCGTTTCCGGCGATAGGTGATGATTTAAGTCTGTCTAGGAGGTTGATGTTCACTGTGAGCAGGCTATAGGGCTTAATGTGGACTCAGTCTTTATATCAGAAGTACTTCATCAATGCCATACTCGCTTGGTTTGCGTACCCATACAGGTTGACTCTTCATAATCGATGCTTCACATAAGATAGAGTGCTTGTAACCTACGTCTTGTACACATTAAGTCTCACTTTAAAATCAAGTCTCACCTTAATCGATCGGTCTATTGAGATGAAGCAAATATGTCCTTCATGTGACGAACTCACCTCTCCAGGCGCTAGGAAATGTCTTGAGTGTGGATGGGTATTCGCGTTTCGCTCAGCTAAGGTGACGAGCGATATAGAGTGGGTCAGTTTGATTGAAGAGCTCAGCGATCAAGGTCGATTGGTGTTTACGACCAATCAGCTCTTTATCCATTGGCAGAGACCACGGGTTTTAAAACTAGACGCGACTCTCTCAAGGATTTATCTCTCGATATTTATCATCTTGGCGAGCAGTCATTTACCGATCGATATTGATTTAGTCTCAGTCTCAGCGTTATCGCTCATCTCATACATACCAGTGGTGGGCAAAACGCTCTCTTTGATTCTTAATATTCGTTGGATCAGAGCATGGGTTAACCTCTCTGTTCTCTCCTTGGTGGTCAGCTCCTATTGGTGGTTTAAGCTAAATCTCGCCTCTATTATCCCCATCTTACTGTTTGTCGCTTCGTATGTAGAATATCTATGGAGGAGGCAGACCTTAGGAAAGAAAACTTTTATGGGGCAGCTACAAAGATGGCAAAGGTACCATAAGGTGCCCGAGCTCATCGTCAATCCGAGTATGTATAGACCACATACTGATCTTCAGGGAGAGTCCCTTTATGACTACAAGGTCCGCAAAATTTTAATCGTTGATCAAGACCTTACGGTAGATCTCCTCACGAGGAATGGTTTTCTTAAAGATCAACATCTTTTACTACTCTCGGTCAATGGATACCCTGAGTATAATGCACAGTTTGCCAAACGTTTGCTAACGATTGAAGAAGATATTAATGTTTATATACTTCATCGAGATGGAATGGAACCCAAAGAAATCTTAAAAATATTACGCACCCTAGGTGTAAAGCGACATCGTCTGCTACATCTAGGGTGGGGGAGCCGAAGCCGAGGGGTTTTGATTGATCATCTCGGTTTCAAGCCCCGAGAGTGGAATGCTTTCGCGATTGATTCACTCCCTCCAGAGTCACTATTAGAAGGATTACCCATCGCTCTCGCAGAGGAGATATCACTCGTTGAGGTTCTTGGCCCTCGTTTACGTATCCTCGACTGAATTATTAGCGATCACTAACTTTCAATTTTTATAGAGAAATTGCCAAATAAGCTATATTAAGCCAAACATAGTTTGCACTTTAAGTGTTAGAGCTTTACCTTAATCCTAAGATTAACACCGCATTTTGAAGAGTTTGTTAAATAAGGAAAATGGAA
The DNA here is from genome assembly GCA_943788935.1 of uncultured bacterium. Taxonomy (GTDB): domain Bacteria; phylum Myxococcota_A; class Bradymonadia; order UBA7976; family VGTA01; genus CAKZRU01. The sequence goes on from CALSSE010000015.1 coordinate 316,051, forward strand.
AATAATCATCACACGCCGGAAGCTAGTTCGCTACCCCTTCCTGCGCTTAGTAACTCGCCTGAAAAAGCTTTAAAGAATTCTCTTCGTCGCTTGTTTGTTTTTGGAAAGAGTGAAGAGCTGATGCAGCTTCTTAAACTCGCTCAGATCTCGGTCTCAGTTGAGGACTTGAGAGAATGGGCTCAGCTCGATGAGAAGAGCTGGGAAGAGCGGTTCAGCTCTGAGCCATCAAACCGAGATGACCTCCAAGAAAATGATTTAAAAGTGGATAAGGAAGAGTTCGATAAAGGTCGGCTGTCCACTTCCCAGAGCGTAGAGAGCCTCTCTGTTGAGCTACCTTCTTTCAGCGAGAGAGCATCGCTCTTGGGATTAAGTTATTCTCCTCCTCCTAAGCGCTTTAAGATAGGAGAGGAGCTCGCTCGAGGGGGAGTAGGGAAGGTGCTTCGTGTTAAAGATCGACAGCTGCAGCGTCACCAAGTGATCAAACTCTTAAATTTAGGGACTGAGGCGAGTCAAAAAGTAGTCTTGAACTTTATCCGAGAGGCCCAAATTACCGCTCAGCTCGAACACCCTAATATCGTCCCTGTTCATGACCTCGGGATTCGAGAAAACGGTGAAGTCTATTTCACGATGAAGCGAGTTAGAGGGCAGACGCTCAAGGAAATCCTACGACAGATCCGCCAAGGTAACGCCGATATCGATTCGGAGTTCACGCGAGTTAAGTTGCTAGAGATATTAAAATCGGTGTGTCAAGCGGTCGCTTTTGCTCATAGTCGTGGGGTGCTTCATCGAGATCTAAAACCGAGTAACGTGATGATTGGCTCTTATGGTGAAGTCGTCGTCCTCGATTGGGGAATCGCTAAGGTCTTTGAAGGAGATTCGGTGAAGTCTCCGATTAAGGTGAAGCTAGGAGACGGTATACAACGGTCATCGGTCGTTGGAACACCTTCTTATATGTCACCTGAACAAGCGAATGGGAAGTCGCATCGGGTGAATGTGATGAGTGATGTCTATTCACTTGGCGCGATTCTCTATGAGATCTTAACGTATCGACCACCATTTCGAGGAAAAGACACCAAGAAGATATTAGAACAAGTCATCTACGAAGATCCAATTCCTCCTCGTACTTTTAGACCAAAGCTACATATCCCCTATGCTCTAGAAGAGATCGTCATGAAATGTCTTCGGAAGAAGGCAGCAGATCGATATCAGAGCGTTGATGAGATGCTTGAAGCATTAAATGATTATCTGCTCCGACTAGATGAGCTAGATCGTAAATTCAGGCTTGCTCAGAAGCATTATGGTTTAGTGACTCCGCTGATTACCCGTTTTCGGCAGTCACTGACTGAGCGTCGAGTCGCAGAAGAGGCTATCTTTGAGGCAGAGTGGACAACGCCAACCTTAGCCGATATCGAAGAGAGGCGAGAGCTTTGGCAACTACAGAAAGAGATCAAGCGAAAAGATCTCATGGTGAAGGAGTCTTTCCGAGATGCAGAGAAGGCTTTAAGAGAGGTGATCTCACTCTATAAGCGACATCTAGACGCGAGGCGTGACCTCGCCTATCTTTACAGCGTTCAGCTAGAGGAAGCAGAGTCTCTGAAAGACGAGGTAGAGGTCGCTCATTATCGTTACTTACTTAGAGAGTTTGATGAAGAGGAGCGTTATAGCCGACTCTTAAGTGATTCAGGATCGATCCAAGTGAGGACGGAACCCCATCGAATCTCAGTGACCGCGAGTCGCGGAGTAGAGATTGATCGGATTGTACGTTTCATCAGAGAGAGTCAATGGGGAGTCTCTCCATTGAATATCAAAGATGTGCATATTGGTCCTTGGAGAATTAAACTCACTAAAAATGGATATGCTGATGCGATTTTCCCGATTTGGGTGCAACGCTCCGAGACTGTGGAGATCAGCGCTAAACTATACCTTGAGGAGGAGATCGGCGAAGGGTTTACGTTTGTCCCGAACGGAGTGTTTACAATGGGAGGAGACCCTACATGTACTAGCGCACGGAGACTCCACTCAAAGCTCGTTAAAGATTTTGCGATCTCTAAATCATTAGTCACCTGTAGTGAATACCTCGAGTTCCTAAATGATCTCTGTATCCACCACGTTGATAAAGCTCTCCTCTCAGTCCCACGAGATTATGTGTCAGGGAATCACTTATGGTATCGAGATGAGAGCGGATTCTTCAAGTTACCCTCACCTACCGATCAGATGCCTTGGTCGAAGCGGTGGCCAGTCTTCGGGATTAGTTTCAATGATGCCGCTCTTTATTGCGTGTGGCGGAGTGAGCAAACGGGCCAAACTTTACGCTTACCCACAGAAGAAGAGTGGGAGAAGAGCGCTAGAGGTTTAGATGGCCGCCTCTATCCTTGGGGCGATGACTTTGATCCTAGCTTTTGTATGGTCGCTGAGGGTCGAAGCGGTTATCTCCATCCTTGTAATATAATGCAATATAGTAAAGATATCTCTCCCTATGGCGTATGTGATATGTCGGGGCTTGTTCATGAGTTCTGTAATAGCTCCTTTATCAAAGGGCAGTCAGCGCTGTGTGTGCTGAAGGGAGGGAGCTTCTTATCACAGGGCAATACGTTCTCTAGAGCGAGCCATAGGATGAGCGCTTCAAGAGATATTCCGAATTTAACGGCGGGGTTTCGTGTCGTTAAAGACCTCTATTGAGGTGAATAGAAAATAAAAAGAGAATAATCACTTAAAGAGCTTGACTAATGAACGATACAAGCTATAGTCCAATCTCACTTGACGCGGGGTGGAGCAGTCTGGTAGCTCGTCGGGCTCATAACCCGAAGGTCGCAGGTTCGAATCCTGTCCCCGCAACTCAAAAGAGGCGCTTTTAGCGCCTCTTTTCGTTTTTGCTTCAGCGAGAAGACTCAGCGAGAAGACTCAGCGAGAAGACTCAGCGATTTGGTGAGAACCCTCACTTGATCCTCTTGACCGGTCTGAAGCCGAGATTCGGATGCCTCTCTATAGATTGGAAAGCGGCCCTAGCGTTAGTTTTTAGTAGATCTTTGGGGCTTCCCCATCCTCCCCCTCGGCTGATACGCAGTGAATGGGAGCTGGTGCAGCTCGCAGTGATGCAGTTGGCTTCACCATTCTCTCGGTAAAGTGGCAGGGCGAGTATTCGGCTTTTGATCCGACCCATATCTAAAACCCACTCCCAGACATTACCAGCCATATCACATAACCCATGTACACTGTGACCAAGAGGTCGAGTACAGACATCCCAAGTACGTTGATACCCACAGCCCTTTTTCCCTAAATAACTAAAGATAGCCCTCTCACATGTAGGCTCATGATGGCCCCAAGGATAAGGTGAACTTTGACCTCCCTGAGCAGCATACATCCACTCTGTTTCAGTAGGAAGGTCTCCACCAACCCACCTAGAGAAGGTTCTCGCTTGTTGCCAATCGACACAAACGATAGGCCGTTTATCAGACCTAAAGTTGGTGGGGATATCCGTCGATTTAAATCGTCCATGTCGACTGTTAGCGCAGAGATTCCAATGAGCGGGTGTGCATACTTGTTCATCAACGCATGTTTGATATTGAGCGACGCTTACTTCATGTTTAGCGATCCAAAAATCATTACTGAAGGTAACCTGATGCCCTCTTTGATCGGCCTGTTCTTCAGGAGGAGCCCAGAGTGTACCTGAAGGGATTTTAGTCCACTCGATTGGATTCTTACTCATAGCGATGAGCTGACTTGATTGAGCAGTATGAGCGAGAGAGACCAACAGTTGTTCAATCGCTAACGTTGACTCTGATCTTTGTAATGTCTTCCTCACTCGTACGATCTTCTGAGACCACCACTGCTTCATCTTGACAGTCCGTTGCAGAATATCACGGGTTTGTCCCTTTAATCGTCGCATACGATTCCGCTCACCTTTAATAAATGACGACCATCGCTTTAGTGCTCTTTGCAGAAGTTCATAATCGGGGGAAGACTCTACTTGAGATGCTTCAGCATCATCAAAGCGCTGCTCTTGATCATAGGTAGAGTCCTGATCTAAAGCTGTGACCCCCATATCATCGCTGCTCTCTCCCACCGCAGCATTTATGTCGGTGATGAGACCTCTCAATAACAACATGGACTCCCCAGAAGATGGGATGTTAAAGAACCGAATCAGAGGCTGTCGAGCCGATTTGAGGTCCTTAAGCGCGAGGTGACAGACTCCTAGACTGAGCTGAATGATCGCATACTGTTCGGAAGAGATGAGCTCACCACGTTGATGTATCTTTTTGAGATATGTTAAAGATTGGTTAAATAGGTCAATCGTCTCCTTAACCTCAGCGCTATATCGTTTACGCCAACGCTTTAGACGACGAGATAAACGAACCATATTCTCCATCGCTAAGGAGTAGCTCGTCTCTATTAGCCCAGTAGAATTACGAATCGGCCCCTCTTTTGACGCGAAGCTGTGACTCCTTAATATATTGAATCGTTTAGATCTTTGGGGCGATGGGCTGAGGAGTGTGTTGAGGAAGATTTTTAGCTGATCATGACTTAATATACCGTCTGCTCTCCCTCGCTTCTCTCGACGTGAATCAGTGAGTTCAGGTCGTTTAGGGAGGCTTCTCCATAGCTCAGAGACCATTTTTACGATCGGTCGAACCTCTGTTTTTGGGAGTACACCATAAGCATCGATAGGTAAGAACCCACCTCTCCATTGCTGATCTAAGCCCTCACGAATCACTCTCTTGACTTGGTCTGCAGCATCACTAGGTGTCTCTAGTTGATAGATCTGAACAAGCAATTGAGCGAGTTGATAAGCGCTCTGTCTTGGCTTGAGGTCTTTAGCCCAAGTCTTGGAGTTTAAGAGACTTGATAGAGAGATGAGAACGATGGTGAGAGAGAATATCAGCCATATACATCGATCATATGAAGAATGTTGCTGTGATGTGGTCTTCTCTTTCAAGTTGCTTATCTTTCGGAGTGTCTTCGATCAACTCTCATCCCAAATGAGGGGAATAAAGCGTCGATCGATATCATTGGGATGTACACCTGCCATCTGCTCTCTGAGCTCTCTTAAAATAGCTAATGGCGCTGTCTTTGTTTGTCCACCACGCTCCGTCCACCACATCATGATCTCTCTCTTGACATGCTCATGGAGCGGAGCATAGAGCGACACACCTTCTTCTTGATCTTCACTCATCTCACTGGAAGAGACAAAGCAGCGTCGATGTAGACTGAACACCTCATCATCAGTGAGAGGACGCGGTGATGAGTCTTTATCTCCTGAAACTACTTGAAGAAAATAAGCGCTGATCAGCAAAGGACCGATGGAGACTCTACCTCTGTAAGCGAGACTCTCTGCGCTATCAGCTTTAATGACCTCACCTAATATGGCGGAGTATAAAGGACGAGCGACTTGGACTAAATCCTCAATGATCAGGGCGCCTTCACTCGCGACTTTACAGTCGGAGAGAGATCTTAGAGGAGTGACAACTCCTGACTCACCTCTCCCCTCCGGGTGATCACCCAACAGCCCGTCAGCCCAAGTCTTTAGATGAGGTAATCCCTCTAAAGCGCCCACAGGATCATCGCCTCGTCGAAGAGCTCTCTCTACTCGCCACACAGGTCTCGCTGCATTAATCATCTGCTCATAACCGAGCCTAAAGAGGTGATTGAGGTGATGCTTGGCTAAAGTGTCAGCGTCGATATTAGGACGAGCCTCTGCGCCATTAAGGATCTCTAAGGCAATCGTTAATCCCGCTTGCAGTCGCTGAAGAGTTTGGCCTTGGAGAGCACGATCCCAGAGTGGTATTCGGTCCGCAGAGAGAGTCATATTAGCGACATAGCCGAGCTGTTCAGCGACGATGAGCGCATCGTCCCAAGAGAGGGCCGCGAATGCTCGATCTAAGCGGAGGTCGGTAGCGACGATCTTCGCTAACCAAGTCTTCGCTGGAGGGCGCTGCTCATCGATACGTTCAGGTGGAAGAGTCCGTCTCCAATCATGAGGAGGAGGCGTATAAATCTCACGGGCTTCATAGTAGTCTATAAAACCTAGGTCTGACATTCTCGCCGCTCTCCACCGGTAAGCGTCTTCGTTTAATTGGGTAGAGAGGGCGGCGGTAGACGCTAGTAATAAATGAATACAGAGCTCGGGTCGCTCTTGCATAAGCATATCGATGAAGATTCTAGCCGGGAGGTCTTTCGCGCCCCCCTCAAGAGGTGCTGCTTGTGCTTTAACCCGACCACCCATCGGGTCATTAGGGTCCATGGCAGCGGTGAGCTCCCTCTCTGAGTCTTGTCCTAGATCAGAGACCTCTAGGTCTATGAGGTGATCTACACTTCTAGGGAAGACGACACATAGTCGACGATCAGGGGTCAGAAAGTGCTCTGCATCAGGTGGATCAAAGTCATCCGGATCTTCGATGACAAAAGCATAGGCATTGGTTTTGATAACCCATGCCAGCAGAGAATCATCTAGGTCTAATACTCGCTTATAGAGCACATCTTTGCCTGCTCTCAGGAGAGCGAAGAGCCAAGCGTCTAGACGCTTAGGGAGTAAGTCGCTGCGATCCCATACTTCAATATCGAGGAGTACTCGTACCTGCTCACCACTCGCCAAAGCGAGCACCGATTCAGCGTCCTCAAGTCCAACTTCATAGAGGTACCGATGAAGGTCCTCAACCGGCAGGGTTTGGATACACGCTGCAGCATTGATAGGCTCGGTGAGAGCGTCGAGTAGTTTAACTCCAGAGAGGTAGTCAAGCTCGCTTCTCCACTGCTCAAAACCGGTAGGTAGTAAGCGTTGATCTAGACCTTGAAGAGGGCTGAGAGAGCTAGGGCCTGTACCCGCTCCAAGGATGAGACTCCCTGACTCTTGCGGAGAGGAGGAAGTGAGGTCTCTTTTTCGGGTGCGGATCAACTCGCGGCTCAAGTCATCGCTCAAAGAGTTATCTCCTCTACCTGAGAAACCCATTGGCTTTGTTCACGGCAAGTCTCTAAGAGCCACTCTGAGTGTTCATGTAGCCAAGAGAGGGTAGGAGACTCGTCCTCAGAGCGCTCCAAGACTTTGCCTTTGAGAGCTTTTCTCCGCTTAAAAGGGATCTTCTCCCATCCTTCCAAGAGATAAGCTCGTCGACCAAAGATTATTAATCGGCCATATATCCATTCCATAGGCTCTAAATGAGCGGCGTCATCAGCCTGATTGATCTGATAGACTTTTCCACTAAAGCAACCTTGGACCTTAAAGCCGCTACCTCTGAGAACTTCAAGAATTACGAAAGGCTCAAATATACTCTGTGAGAGGCTAAGTTTTATTTGTGATGAGAGCTTACGGTCTCGACGGTTACTCGTGGGTAGATCAACACCACGGAGCGCAGGAGTGATACTCGATAGATCTTTGAGATCTCCCCCTTCGGTCATGTTATGGGCGCCCTCGAGTGAGGCAGCATCAAGCTCCATCTCAGAGTCGACACCGAGTACTTGTTCCTCCAACTCTATTGGCTCATGATCCTCTCGCGTCTCTTGAGGGAGAGCCTCTTCTGTCGCACACAACCAATTGAGCTGAGCGAGCCGGTCAGAACTGTCGAGCTCTGGTTTATGTTCGATCATAGCTATCTCTAGTGTACGAGCAACGATCTGCTTCACCCAGAGAGGGCCGATTTTAGCGACTTCGCTTAGGGCAGTAGCCTTGGCGTTGAGGCCATGACATTTCTTATATTTTTTACCGCTACCACATGGACAGGGGTCATTTCGTCCGACCTTACTCATGAGATGTATACTCCACTAGAGGTTGACACTAAAAGATGAAAGGATTGAGAAGAGCGGTCGCTAAAACTGGTAGCCGATCGCAGCTCCCCCATAGAGCCCCTGTTGTTGCCAACGAACCTCTAAAGAGAGAGGGAGGAGGGGGATGATATCGACCGATCCACTGAGAGCGATAAGAGGTTGCCACTCCATTTCTGAGCTGAGTTTTAGTACCTCGAGTTGATTGACACCGTCTTCAGTGATCCGTCGCTGTCTTTGATCTATAAAATAAGCGCTCATCCCCAAAGACATACCTATAAAACCTTGGCGCTCATTTAGGGAATCCTTCGTCGTCTTGACCGATGAGTCAATTGAACGATCGTTTCTTTCTAAAGAGAAGGGATAGGAGATGAGGAAGACAGGCTGCATACCGACAGCAGAATAAGCATTCTCTTCATCGTCGGCGATGAGCATAGTCGCGGAGAGCCTAAAAGCTAAGTCGACGAGCCCTGTATCAGCTTGGCTGAGCCACTCTTGGTTCAGTCCTGCTTCCACGCCCCATCCCCATAAGCCTTGGCGTTCGCAACTGCCGGTTCGGAGGTGAACAGATCGATCTCCAGGTAGTCCGAGGCGTCCTTCTAGATGGGCGCCGAGTCCTTCGCTCCCTCCATGAAGACTTAAGCGAGCGAGGCCATCTCCTTGAGCAGAGACTTGCGCGCTATCATAGGATAAAAAACATGATGCTTCCGCCTCAGTCATGAGCGTTATCGACAAGACGATGAAGAGTGAGCAGACAACTTGAATGAGCTGAAGAGCTGAGAGGGTTGAGAATGAACGCTTAATGTTGTCATATACAGATCCAGGATCAGAGCATTGGACAACTTGTCGATCACTGCAAGCGACCGCTCTGTTCGCTTTGCGCTTCATGAGCTGATCTATGGTTGACTCTGGTCTCATGGTCTCACCCCTTGGCGGTCTTCTCTATCAATATCATCGCGACTGATCGATTAAATAGCATGGTATTACTTGTTAATTTTCACCTCTATTGTCAAGATTTATCAGAGGTCGGTAGAGGAGAGTCATGGTGGTAGAAGAAGCTCAGCGCTCGTTATGTAAATCGATAAGATGTATGTGGGATCTAGCGAGAGAACGTCGTCATAGGTTATGTATTCTGATCGAGGGTGATCAAAGAGAGTCGATCGCGCTGCGCTTGTTTGGTCGAGAGGGATGGCTTACGCAAGAGCTACCGAGAGGAGAAGTCCTCATCTTGAGCGACCAACAGGGAGCGAGCTCTCTGAATGAGCTATGGCCTCAAAGAGAGCATTGTAGACTAAGTTGGTCACACGCCCGAGCGAGATTAGGAGGCAGTGAAGCCGCTCTTGTTATTGATTTAAGTGAAGGGTGTGACCCTGATGCGCTAGGGGCAAGTTTGGCGGTGATTAGAGGAGGAGGTCTCATCTTGTTTTTATCACCGGACCTGCCTCCAGAGCGCGGAGCTTTAAAAGACAAACTCGCGGTATGGCCAAATAATGCATCGGCGGTATCCCATCATCTATGGAGTCGTCTCTGGTCCACTTTAAGAGCCCCACAGATGTTAACTCAACTCTCTGATAACATTTGGGTGTCATCTACACCCTTAGAGACGACAATAAATAGTGACTTGACGCTCCAAGTCCAAACGATGACTGGTCGAAGATCATCGAACGAAGAGATGAGGAGGCCGCTCTCTGACTCACTTGAGCAGTTGATTAACCAAGTCACGATCACTGAAGAGCAGAGAGCGGCGATTAGGGTTATGATCAATTCGCATTATAGAGAGGCCTTTACGGCGGTATCTCTGAGCGCGAGTAGAGGTCGAGGGAAGTCAAGTGTAATGGGGATCGCGGCGGCTTGTTATCTCTTGAGCGGTGAGCGTGAGGTCATGGTGACTGCCCCCTCTGAATATGCCTGTGAAGCGATTTTTGCTCGAGCGAGAGAGTGTCTCAACTATGCTAACATAGCCATCTTCTCAATGTCTAACGCAGAGAGAGTGGGGGAGAGTGGAAGCGAGGGGGAGAGTGGGGGAGAAGAGATTCGGTCATCGTTAGGTATTATTCGTTTCATTACACCGCGAGAGCTCTGGAGGGGGAGCGTTCATCCTCATCTTCTTTTAGTGGACGAGGCGGCCGCTTTACCCGTTCCGTTTTTAGAGCGCTTGCTTCGTCATAAGCCTTCATTAGTCTTCGCGACGACCACACATGGATATGAGGGGAGCGGGAGAGGTTTTTCGCTTCGTTTTCGTCCTATCCTACAGAAGAGGTTACGTAAGCTCTATGAACCAAAGCTCACTGAGCCGCTTCGATGGGGTCAGGGTGATCCGGTGGAGCGGTGGTCTTCAGAGGCTCTGTTGTTGGAGACAAAGTTGCCGCGACGGGTGAGGTATCAAGGCGGAAAACATGAGTTCCGTTATGAGCGCTACACAGCAGCGATGATCGCTCAGTATCCAGAGCGATACACCCAAGTGTTTGCTCTCTTAGTTAATGCACATTATCGTACGCGACCTAGCGATCTGTGGAGACTTCTAGATGCTCCTAATCTCTCTGTTCATATTTTGATTAAGCCGGCGAAGTCTAAAGATCAACATCACTCGACTCAGGCAGAAGATGGTCTTCAAGGTTCCACTCTTCAGTCCACGGGTCAAGTGCTCGCGGCAGCTATCGTCTCTAGCGAAGGAGAGCTGACTTCAGCGCTGGCAGCGGAGCTCTATGAGGGGAGACAGAGACCGAGAGGACAACTCTTCGCTGCTAACTTAGCCGTTCATCTCAATAGTGAAGTTGGAGCGACTCTGAAGCTAGCGAGGGTCATTCGAATCGCGACTCTCCCTTTGATCCAAGGGCGTGGACTTGGGCAACAACTATTGCTTGAGATCAAGCGTGATGCTCAACAACGGGGCGTTGATATATTAGGCTCTAGTTTTGGTGCGACTCATCCATTGGTGAGGTTTTGGTTAAGAGCTGACTTTATCCCCTTGAGAGTGAGCGTTCGCCAGAGTCACGTGAGCGGTGAACGTTCATTGCTTGTGGTCTACCCGATCTCTGATTATGGTCATCAGATGACGATGGAGTTGATCCCTGAGCTCACGCTAGATTTAGAAGACCAGCTGAGGGGAGCGGCGAACGATATTAGTCCGGAGCTCACCTTCATTCTTTTGGGCGCGCTCGCGACTAGAGTTGATAACGATCAAGGCTCTCTTGAACTTGAGTTAAGTGATCAGCAATGGCGGTCGCTCGGGGCGATCGCTTTCTCGGGGCGGGCCTTTGAACTCGCAGCTCGACCTGCGCGTCAACTAGCGCTCCATTGGTTGAGGAATGAACAGCGTCTTCTCTTCAGTCGGGCTCCGCTCACTCCTCTCGGTCGCCTCCTCATAATGAAGGTAATCCAAGGTCGAGGTTGGATGGAGGTGACCTCGAGACTTGAGCTAGGGTCAACGTCAGAGTCGATGAAAGGTCTCAGCGCATCTTTACGTCTTTTATACACCCAACTCGCTCCAACATGGGCCTTAGAATGGGTGAGACGGTTTCCTCAATATCATCGCCCAGCGACGCTTTCTCATGTGCTAATGCCTCTCAGGTTGACGAGGGATATCGATACATAGTCTACAAGAAGGTTAGCCTACCGCAGAGAAGCATGATATATCGCTTTGTAGACTAGTATTGATCGATCCCGCTTCGAGGAGAACAGCTTTGAACTCAAGCCCTCCGCCACCCAAGCAGAGACCACCCAAGCAGAGACCACCCAAGGTGGGGGGCTTGTTCTCCCAGTTCCTTGAGCTTTTTGGGATGACTCCCTCAACGCAGAGTGAATATCTGAACAGCCAAGCGACAGAGTCTAGCGCTGATGTGCCGACTATTATATGGCGTTGTCAATCCTGTCATAACCCCGCTCAATGGCGAGCTAAAGAGGAGAGATGGGTATGCCGACATCACCCACACGCCAAGGTGATAGATCAGCTTTGAAGCCTATCTCAAACTCTGCTCCTCAAGTACCCCCACAATGGAGTGATTGGCGTTGGCAGCTCAGAGAAGCGGTGCGCTCTCCATCAGATCTCTTACGGGGCGGTTGGATAGAGAGAGAGGCCTATCAAGACTTTCAAGCTCTCACTGCTCAATTTAAGACGCTTATCACTCCATATTACCTCTCCCTTATAGATCGCCAAGACCCCGACTGCCCTATCCAGAAACAGGCCATCCCTTCCTTAGCTGAGCTGAGGGCTCATCCAGGAGAGCGAGCAGACCCTATAGGGGATCAGGCGCACTCTCCTACTTCGATTATTGTCCATCGCTATCCTGACCGAGCGCTCCTCTTTCCGACTTTCGAATGCCCAATGTTCTGTCGTTATTGTTTTCGTAAAGAAGCGCTCAATGATCAACCTATTAAACTCCATCAAGCGCTCCCTGATAGCCTCTCATACCTTAGAGGTCACCCGGAGATCAAAGAGGTGATTCTAAGCGGTGGGGACCCCTTGATGTTGTCTACACCAAAGCTCAGCTCATTGATCGCTCAGCTGATAGAGGTTGGGATTCAGCGGTTGCGGATCCACTCTAGAATGCCAGTGACTCTCCCTCAACGTATTGATGATGAACTCTCTCAAGCACTTGGTCAGGCTCAGCGCTCACTCACGATCACTTTGATCACTCACTTTAATCACCCAAAAGAGATCAGCGCTGAGGTTGTGATCGCCGCTCAGAGATTAAGAGCGGCTGGTCTTATCTTACTTAATCAGTCAGTGCTTCTTCGAGGAGTGAATGATGATCCTCATACGCTTAGAGAGCTCTCTTATGGTCTCTCTCGTTTAGGGGTGATCCCTTATTATCTTCATCATCCTGATCTCACTCGCGGTACACATCACTTTCGGCGCTCATTGAGTGATGGGCTCGCTCTTTATCGACAATTGAGAGGTCAGCTGAGTGGTTACTTGATCCCTCGTTATGTGATCGAAATTCCTGGTGGAGGAGGAAAAGTTGAAGTTGATAGCGGATCGGTTCAAGCGGGAGAGCGACTCGGTGAGTGGTGGTTTAAGAGCCCATTGACTCAAGAGCTTTATCATTATTTTGACCTCGCCCATGAATAGAGGGATACTCCCCTGTCAGTTAGCGATGAAGGCTTCATCAATCATCTACTCAATAGAACACTAAATGATCAGGATTAATGTATGTTTGGTAAAGTGAGCCGCTATGATGAACACCCTAGTAAACTGAAAACATATCGGGATGTGGTCGGTCGAAGCGCAACACCTAGTACACTTCCCCTCCTCTCGGAATCGACAGGAAGCTCTCCTTGGCATATTATTATGCCGTTGGTACTCTTATTCTTAATCGTCACTGAGCTTTGTCTGCTCTGGGCACCGAGCATGTTTTTGGGGTGGTTGACTCACTCACTGATCTTTTTAATCTTGGGAGCGATCGTTTACCACCTGTGTCCCCCTCAATGGACAGAGCGGGTTGAGGTGAATGAGCGAGAAGTTGTTTTTGAATTTCTAGGGTTTACCGGATACAGGGTAGATCGGATTCCCCTCGCTCAGTATAGGGGACTGATACCTATTACTCATTCAGGTACTGCGTCATCGGGGACTAAGTACCGTGAGTATGGGGTCGCGCTGAGGCATGCTGATCCAACAAAAACAGTAATCCTCTCTCTCAGCTCGATTTATCATGAGCATGCGGTGAACCATTTCGCTCAATTATTGAACGTTAAACCTCTACGAGATGAAAAGTTTGCGCTTAGTTTAGAGAGTAAAAGAGCTACTTGGAGAGCCAAAAAAGATCAGAGCCATGCGATTTAGGGAGCCCTAAGATGAGCGATGCTGATGGTCGGTTACCCCCTGAAGAACTCTCTCTCATTATCACCGCCTATAATGAGGAAGAGGCGCTCCCCAAACTCTTCGAGGAAATTATCTCTGATCTAAGAGAATGGGCAATACTCGAGGTCATTATCGTCAACGATGGATCACGTGATCGGACCGCTACGGTGATCAAGGAGCTCATCGAGAGGTATGATGAGCACCGTCCAGGATTTCATCTTAAAGCAATTCATATGGATGAGAATCGCGGTATGGGCGCGGCTCTTAAACTGGGTTATGCAGCCTCCACTAGAGCTTGGGTCACTTTCTTACCAGGAGATGGACAGATTGAGCCAAAAATGATCGCTCACCTCTGGACTGAAGCGGACTCTATGACCTCTTTAATCACTACTCGTTATACTAATCGTGAGTATACTCTCGGTCGTAAGGTCCTCTCTCGGGGACTGAGGCTTATCACCGCTCTGATCATCTGGGTCGATATTACTAGTGAGGGAATGTATCTTATTAAGGGAGAGCGTTTAAGAGCCCTCCCCTTGATCTCTGATAGCTTCATGTTGAACCTTGAGATTCCGATACGAATATCTGAGTTAAAGCTCTCTATTAAAGTCGCTGATATCGAGGTTCGTGAACGTCAAGGGGGAGTGTCACATGCCACCCAATGGCGCAGGATCATTAACACCTTCAAAGACCTGATCTCTCTCAAATATAAGTTATTACGAGAGCGGTGGCGCTCATGAGCTCTCAGGGAGGAGCAGGAGCGAGTCATCTCAACCGTGGGCGATGGCTGTGGCTTGTCTTCAAGTGTACCCTCCTCTTCGCTCTCATTTATTGGGCTTATCAACGAGGAACGATCGGTGAGGCGTCACAAGCGTTAGCGAGTGTTCAGCTGAGAGATGGTCTGTTCGCTTTTTTGGCTTTAGGGCTGACCCTCCTCTTTGGCGTTGCCCGTTGGCGACTGATTTTGCGCGCTCTCAAAATACCACAGCCCTCATGGTGGCTCGGTTTACGACTTTATTATGAGGGTCTCTTCTATAATACATTGGCGCCGGGAGCGATCGGAGGAGACTTATTGCGCGCTCATTGGTTACGTCAGCATGACGATCGAGACTCCAAGCTACATTACTTGATTACTCTGGGTGAGAGAGTGATGGGGTTGGGGACTCTCGGGATTCTCGGTTTATACTCTTGGTTTGGCTTGAACGCGGCACTTTTCTATACGTTTTGTGCGCTTGTCGCCCTCTATGTAAGTCCTCATGTATTAAAGGTGTTGAATGAGAGATGGAGCTGGGTGCCACGATCATTAGAGCGGTTCCCACTCTTGTTAGCGGTAGGACTCAACACACTCAGTCACTTTGTCAGCTTCTTGATTTACATCTTTATAGGGAGATCATTGGGAGTCTCATTGGCGTGGAGTGAATGGATTGAAGTCCTCTCGATCACGGTGCTCGCTGCTAACTTACCGCTCTCGGTGGCGGGGATTGGTCCTCGTGAAGTAGCCTTGGTCACGTTACTCGCTCAGCGAGGCGTATCAGAGGAGCAATCACTCGCGGTCTCTATGGGCGCTCTAGCGACGTTGATCCTTCACGCTTTGGGAGGAGGATTGGTGCATGTGGTGCTCTCACGACCCGCTGATCCTTCTTATCCCTCTGATGATCAGAGCGAGGGGGAATGCGGATCGGACAGACAGGTCTCTTAGCTAGCGCCTAGGGACGCTGCATCCCCCATTTTGAACGCCCGTTTCAGGTTGTTCTCGGTTGAGGCAAGGAGGCTCAAAACATCCATTCCCAGCCTTCTCTATACAGAAACGATAGCGCTGCTCGGTAGACCAGTCACGTGTAGGTCGGAGATCACGAATAGAGAGAGTGTAATAGTGACCTCCATTTCGACCATGACCTTGCCAAGCATAGAAACAGCTATCTCCTCGTTCAAGCCCACCAAAAACACCAGAGAGCCCTGCATTCACTGCTAACTCATTGACGGGGATGATCGGGTCAAACCAGAGGTTATCCCCCTCATAGATTTGCCAGAGCATATCGACTGGCCCCTCTTCGACTTCATAGTAGATCTTCACCATACAGTCTTCGCCTGGACAGGGGTGGGGGTAGCTATAGAAATCTTGATCGTCTTCATAGGAGATCACTCCTTCTGTCCAAATGGCGCTCTCATGGCTACAGCATATAGGGAGTACGCCATTCTCTGCGACCACTCCTCCCATCATCTCTTCTCCAGCCATCTCTTCTCCAGCCATCTCTTCTCCTCCCATCATCTCTGCGCCGGCCATCTCTTCTCCTCCCATCATCTCTGCGCCGGCCATCTCTTCTCCTCCCATCATCTCTGCGCCGGCCATCTCTTCTCCTCCCATCATCTCTGCGCCGGCCATCTCTTCTCCTCCCATCATCTCTGCGCCGGCCATCTCTTCTCCTCCCATCATCTCTGCGCCGGCCATCATCTCTGCGCCGGCTATTCCGCCCGTCATCTCTGCGCCGGACATCATCTCTGCGCCGGCCATCATCTCTGCGCCGGCCATTCCACCCATCATCTCTGCGCCGGCCATCTCCTCGCCCGCCTCTTTCTCTTCTCCCATCTCTTCCACTTCTCCCATCTCAGGGGGAAGTGGAGCATATATGCCTGCAGAGCAATCATGAATGAGAACCACATTACGCTCTCGAGCGAGCCGTAGGTGGCTAGCGACTTTATCTCCTCGTCTTACCTCATCTGTATATATATTCGAGGGCTCATGGACATCAGGTTCTTTTCGAATCCTCAATCTCAAAGAGTAGGTCGCTCGCGGGTCAGCGGCATTCCCTCCATAATCACTGACTCTTAAATAACGTAATCGGTTACCCGAGAGTGGGACACTAAGTTTGACGCGGTGATCAGGCAACGCGATCTCGGTAGCGTTCTCAGGCAGGTCAAAATGACGCTCAATCTTAGTAGAGGCGCAACGGTTATTAGGTAAGCAAGCGGTGCTACCGGCACAGACTCCTTCAGGGAGACACACCAAGGAGAGTCCGGCACAGTCCCAAGGATTATTACAGCTCTTGGAGAGCAGACGACAACTCTCATCAGCGCCGCTTTCACCATGATTACACGCTGAGGGTTCATGTGGCTGCACCAAAGACACAGAGAGTCCTAGGCGCTGTTGGAGGGCGAAAGACTCGCTCATAGAGATTTCATCAGCGTTGAGAACCACCTCAACCTCTAGGAGACCGGGAGAGCATCCGGCGGTCTCAAATGAGAACCAATCAATATCTCCTAAGGTACCGATCACTCCATCAAGCTCTATCCATGGACTCCACTCTTCACCACATTCTAGAGCAGAGATCGCTATTGAGGTCGCCTCTTGAGCGAAATTGTTGGGCTCATTGGAGTCACTATCAGGCTGTATATTAACGTTTAGCGTGTAGGGGGTATCTAGATCAGACTGTGAACCCGTCATATCCTCGACCATGAGGAAATATCGACCAGGCTCGGTGATAGAGAGGTCACGAGTGAGCGCAGTTTCATTCATTGCCGCGCTAGGGTTATTTAAGGTGATTAATCGATTGAGTGAAGGGTCATATAAAGTCACTTGGGGTTGGATTGAGGTGAGTGGCATAGTGAGCTCTATGGCGAGGATTGATCGGCTCTCAACATCGATAGAGAACCAGTCAATATCTCCTCTACAGGGGATATAGGCAGAGGCCGCTTCTCCTTGAGTCAGAGCTCTAGCGTTTACCTCAACGGTCTCTTCTGCATCGACTTCTCCAGGCACGAGTCCTTCCGCTGGCCCCTCATTAGGAGATTCCTCTTGATCAGGCTCAGCGGTGAGACCGACTTGGAGCTCATAGATGTTTCGTTTGTCTTGCGCATCACCGTTGAGGTCATAGAGGCGAACACCATATTCGCCGGCATCTATGCAATGCTCTGTAGAGACTTGTGTCGCTGCTTCGGTCGCTCTTGGTTGAGCGACGATGTCTCGGGTCTCTCCCTCTTGAATACGGTATACCTCATAGGTGAGGTTTAGCGGGCTGAGGTTTGTCTCTACATTAGCGCTAACCCGCAAGATTCCGGGACGATCTAAGGACAGTTGATACCAGTCAGAGTCACCTAGAGGACAGATATAGCCATCAATCGTTTGGTCGACCCGAAGGTCTCTCGCGTTGGCGTATTGATTATCTTGATCAAACTCACAGCTGAGCCCTCCCTCTCCAAAGTCAATGTCCGCACCCGAGATGTCACGCTGATCTCCTCCCTCATCGCAAGAGGAGAGACAGACAGCGATACATAGAGCGAGGGAGAAAGAGAGGGGGAGGAGATATTGACCTAGTTGGATATGATTGGGCATCGTGTAAAGCCTCTCTAAGAGATATATGGAGACGGGCATCAGAGCGTCTTGAGCTTATAGCGTAGCGGCAAAGTATTCGAGCGCTTTACAGCATTTTAGCTTACTGAGTATCGGCGAGATTCACAGCTTGACGAACACAGTTCATCTCGGGATTAAAGTCTTCGAGAGAGAGAAAGTCTTCATCGGAGAGCTCAAAGCGAAGAGATGATCCCCATTGGCTCCGTTCTTGTGGGCTAAGAGGACCAACACGAGGGAGCAGACCCGTCTGTGGATCCAAGGGAGCGCTGACACAGGCGACACGCCACTTACTCGCTTTGGTGGTCTCATCAAAAGCGCCTTCTCCGGCATAGAGGAGTACCCGATTCTCTACAGTTAGAGCTCTCGCTGAGAGAGCCTCCTCATTCACTAGAGTCGTTGAGTCACTCATGGATGGTTTATTTGAGGTCGTTGATCTCATGGCGCTGATCGCGGGGAGGCCTCGAACGCTAAAGCGATAGCAGCTTCGTTGATCGCTCACTCCAACCTCCTCCACTTCACGGGCATAACCGACTCGAGAGCGAATAGCGGCATCATCACAGAGGGGGTCAAAACCATTAAGCACCTCTACGATACTCTCAGTCCCATCCCAATCGAGGTCTCCTCGGCGCTCTTGCTGTTGAGGGCTCGTTCCAAATCGAAATTCTACGCCGTCAGGGAGCCCATCATCATCGCTATCAACTCGGTTAGCGAGACTCCCGAAAAAGGCCTCTTCGCAGTCATTGAGCCCATCTCCATCACTATCCATGATGCCTACCATATCAGGATCGCAGCTGGCGTCAGTCGAGTCGAGAGGATCTAACCCAGAGCGTCTAAAGAGCCACTCAACTCTGTCATTTAAGCCATCCTCATCGCTGTCAGCGTTGAGAGGGTCTGTTCCTAGTCTCAGCTCATATAGATCAGCTAGCCCATCCATGTCGCTATCGGCCATGGGCTCTCCACAAGAGGGCTTCCCATCTTGATCAGCGTCGATAAACATGGAAGCATCCCATTGAGCTCCGAGCGCATTTGTTTGTTGGGCTGAGCTTTGGATGACATGGTTGGTCAGGGGGACGAGAGTCTTTAAACTGTAAAGACGCTTGAGTCTAGAGAGCTCAATATGTAGGAAATTGAGCCTCTCTCCACTAGGGAAGCTACGGTAACTCCCGCCGCCGAGCTCTGCCATCTCTCCAAGAAGACGCTGAGCTGATTGGTCGAGGACCAAGCCCTCTTCGGTCGATAGAAACAGGGTATGCAGATTAATCTCACCCACACCAAACAGCTGTCGGAGCTTACGGATCTCAGAGATCTTGAGCGCGATCTGTTCGGAGAGGGCGCCGCTATTGTTATTAGCCCCATCTGATGGCAATCCATCGGAGAGGAATATAACTACATACCGACTTCGACCTAAGGCTTCATTTTCTGTACGAAGCGCCTCGGTTCTGAGCGCCAAATATACAGTGTCTAAAGCATTAAGGTAGTTAGTTGTTCGGTCAGTGATAGAGAGCTTCTCAGTCGCGACTTCTAAGAGCTCAGGTCGTCGAGTGAAATAGGTGTCTCTGACGCCATCACTATCAATATCCTCGCCAGTGAGGAACTCCGCTTGAGCGGAGAAGCGCATTACGCCGATCAAGGTCTCAGCGTCTCCTCTACTTTGCTCTAAAAGACGTTGCCAAGTCTCTCGGACAGCGCGCTGTCGACCGCTCTCTTCAGTTTCAGGATCAGGAGGGTCAGTCACCTCCATTGACTCTGATCCATCGACGACAAATAATACTCTTAAAGGGTAACTCAGGTCTTCGGAGGGTGATGTACAGAGTTCCCCTGAAATAGAAAAACTCTGTTTCTCAAAGGGATCAAGCACATCTTCGATAGGAACCCAGTCCACTCGATTACATGAGAATAAGAGGAGAGTTAATAGAGAGACTTGAGGTCGTAGGCTGACGGAGTGTAGCGACCGAATCATCGGCTGAAGACTCGAGGGAATAAACATCATGGAGTCATCTCCTCAGGGCCATCTACATTCTCTTCTATAGACATCTCAGACTCACAAGAGCAAGTCGCCGTGGTGAGTTGGGTGAGAATCTCAACCATCTCTTCAGCGTGTTTTGGACTATAGCAGTGAATATCGGGGTCAAATTGAGCGAGGGGAACGAAGAGATTAATAGGATCTTGTGGGAGGTTGAGATACATACGACGATCGAAGAGTTCGAAAACTCGACCGATCAGGGTCTCTTTGTCCATTCGATACCCATTAATATCAAGGCTCTCAGGCAGACAGGTACTGATGAGCTCCACGACCTTTTCGCGAGAGACTGAGGTGGTGTTCATCGCTTGCTCAGCGTTAGACCAAGCACAATCACTCACATCATCTACGCCGAGATAAAGTTGATCGCGTATCCATTGCCAACCTTCAGGGGTAAGATCTATGATATCACCTGGTTCCTTCTTAAGTGGACCGCTCATCACCGCCTCTACACACGCTCGGCGAACTTTATAGGGTGCTTCTGCGCTCGATAGCGCTTGACTAAATGAGGTGAAATAGACCCGGTTCAATCCTCGAGACTCCTTCTCTTCGGAGAGGGTAGTCATCAATGGAATGTCGCGGGTCGTGAAATCATAACATCGTCGCTCAGTGTTGAGGTAGGTCTCTTCATCGATGACCGATCGTTCACCAATCTCTTGAACCTCATATCGAATTTTAGTGAGTGAGACTCGTGGCTCAGCGACTCGAGGATTGGTCCCTGCGCGCATTTCATCTCGATTCACCTCACCGTCGAGGTCACCATCGAGCTCAGCGTCAGCCTTGAGAGGGTTGGTATCAGCACGCATCTCAAAGCCATCGAGAAGTAGGTCTCCATCGCTATCAGGAGTAAGGGGGTCGGTATTTAGGAAGAGTTCCTCACAATCGCTAAGGCCATCTCCATCACGATCTCCTCGACTATTACAGGTAAGCGCGGGGGCGTCTGGATCGAGGGGATCGAATCCGCTAGCGCGGAAGCGTACTTCAAAGAGGTCACTGTAACCATCTCCGACCACTCGTCCCCCACGAGACTCATCAGAGTCTCTCGATAAAGGATTGGTACCCTCTCGATATTCTTCTGCGTCGCTGAGGCCATCACCATCGCTGTCTACTAAACCTCCGAGTTCAGAGAGTGGGTCGCTGATAAATGAAGGGTTATGAGCATAAAACTCACGGACATAATAGGTAGAGCGTAGCGAGCTATAATCAAAGTCTAAGAAGGTATTATCGGTGTCGGCGAGATTAACATCTCTGAAGGTTCCACCACCGGCATCGGCCATACCGTTAAGCAACAGTCGGGCTTGCTCGGTGTTGTATCCAAAATTCGCCGCAGCGGGTCCACAGACGGACTCTATTACCTCTTGAGGTGAAGAGAGGAGAACAGTGTTGAGGGTGAGCTCTCCAACACCATAAATCGATTCAAGAGTGCGGAGATCGTCAATCTGTTTTTGTAGCTGCTCTGGTTGATTATAGGCGGGACAAGCGCCCTCCATACCGACATAAGTCTCAGAGAAGGGAGCGCGAGCGTCAGGCGTTGTATTACAGACGCCGTAGAGCGTATCAGGTCTTAGGCTAATATCATCGACGTCATCGCAGTCATCATCGGTCATATCGAGCAGACCATCACCATCGTTATCTACTCCATCACCACAACGAGTTTGATCATCTTCACAACCAAGCCGACATCTAGGCTCAGGAGAACCATCGCTGATAAAGGTGATAATATAACGAGTCCTCGCTCTCACCGCGACCCCGGATTCTACCATGTCATTCTCTAGTAATCTCAGTGAGGTGGCGAGCGCTCCTTGATAATCGGTCGCAGGTCCCAGCCCTTGGCTTGGATCAAGATAAGCGGCCATTTCTTGTGGGTTTTGAGTAAAATCTTGCTCTCGAGACCAGTTAGCGAAGCCAATAAAACCTAGATAAATATTGGGTTGAGGGGCGAGTCGGTTAACGAGCTCATTGAGAACTCTGACTCTTCGATTTTGGCTGTCCGTGCATTGTAGAGATGTACTCTGATCAATGACAAATAAGATCTTAATAGGGAAGGCTTCTTCAATAGGTGGTTCACCACAAAAGCGCCCGCTCACCTCTATAAAATGATCGACCTCTGGCGGAGGTGTCGGTGGTGTCGGTTCTAAAGCGCTACGCGAGCAGGCGCTCAATAAAATGAGCGCTATACAGCTTATCCAGTTACTCACACCACTGAAAGAGATCTTCTTCAGTATACAATGGATCAGAGCGGTGGGGTCTTTAATCATTAACATCGTCGCCTCCTCAATTACCGCCTATGATGCGATTAGAGATGAGCGACCGCAAGGATAAATACGCTTCGATTATACTCTCTGCTCTCTGCTCTCTGCTCTCTGCTCTCTGCTCTCTGCTCTCTGCTCTCTGCTACCTACTATCTGCTATCCACTATCTGCTATCTACTATCTGTTCTCTGCTCCCTTTGCTCTCTGCTCTAGATCAAAGCGCTGATGGGAGAGACACGGAAGTCAGCACTAGACTCGGGGATCCCGACCTCATGGAAGAGAGTCTGTAAGACATGCTCTGGTAAGATGACTTCACCAGCGCTAGGGTTAACCAACGATTGTCCTGTGTGTAAGTTGGCTGCAGTAGGCTGCATACCAACGTTGGAGGAAGCGCCGATCACTTGACCGCCCCTGATCCCACCACCGATTAAGAAACAGGCATTGGTGAGCGCGTGATCACGACCACCATTGGGGTTGAGGAGGGGCGTTCTACTAAATTCGCTGAAACCGACAATCGTCGTGTGATCAAGCCAACTTCGTCCGGTCCCTTTATACTCTCGTCCAGAGAGATCATCCACCATGCGAGCGACTACATCAAAGCCTCGCTCTTGATTCCGACCTTGATCACTCTCCCAATTGTCAAAGTGAGTGTCGAGCCCATTCGCGACTTGAACGCTTACACAGCGGCTCATCCCCGAGCATAGAGCTTGGACAGCGAGCGCTCCTCTGAGCTCTGAGCTGTCATTCGTATTTGTCATGCCATAGAGGCTACGTAGCTCTGAAAATTCTGGTCTACGGAAGTCGAATCGCTCAGAGAAGCCACCTTGAGTCATCTCAGTAGCCTTAAGTCGAGACTCCTCTGCAGCGCGCCAGAAAGCCGACCTCTGGGCAGTACTACAGTTGCTGGCATCAGTGAGTGAGGCGCTGATCTGTCTAGAGATAAGCGAGGAGAGAGGTGGATCAGCGGGGGCGAGTGTACGCAAAAGATCATCAGTATTACTCACCCTGAGGGCTGAGGCATAATTGGGCTGATCGACGTTAAACGCCTCGACTTGTACAGAGAGATTAGGGATAGGCTCCTCTGCTCCTAAATGTGCGGCGAGCCATGCGCTACCGCTAGAACCTCTCGCTTGCAACCCGCTAGGCGGACGACCGGTGAGGAAGCGTCTTCGACCGGCTTCGTGAGTGAGCGTCTCCATGCTCATTCCACGAACAACAGCGAGCCGATCAGCGTGACGGACGAGCTCTCCAATATGTGGACCAAACATCGTTCCGTTCGGACTATAAATGACGTTTCGTCCTATACCATCTAGTCGATCATAACCGGGTTGAATCAAGGTACTGCGGAGGCGATCATCAGAGAAGACTCCTGGATCTCTGGGGTCTAATCCGACGAGGATGTCCCAGCCTCCACTGAAATAGCAGAAGATATAGTAGCGGTCTCGGGTCGCATCAAAGCCGTTCGATTCTTGAGCGAGAGCGAGCTTGGTAAGCCCATCCCAGCCTCCGAGACCACCTGCGCCGATTAGCCCTTCTGCTCCGATGAGACCTCCAGCGGTGGCTATCCCTCGCAATAGTCCTCTTCGTGAGAGTTGGTGAGCTTGACCGCTATGTGTTATTCGCTCATGAGCGGTCATCTTTGAGACAGTGTTTTGCTTATACTTACTCATGATCCACTCCTCAATAGCTATAGAAGTCTGGGTGATTAATGAGACCGATGCAGAGGGCTCGCCAGCCAGAGACAGGACTCTGATCAACGAGAGAGGCCGTCTCAAAGAGCCAACGCCAATAGGCGAGACGAGCGGACTCACCTGCAGGGAGTGCGCGAGAGTGAAAGCGTAGCACTAGCGAACGGACCTGCTGATTTATCGCTTCAGGATCCTCGGTTGAGCTTAGTTCTGGTGAGAGTGTCCCCCACAAGACCACATCGCCCGAGGCAGGCTCAATTCGAGGATCACTCGCCGCTGCTATATCAAGCTCTATTCGCTTGCCACAGACTTGACGTGAGGCATCATCAAGGAATTTCATGAACAGCGCAGAGGGGGTGAGGTCCTCGGTTGTTCGTTGAATAAAGTCGGGTTTTCCGAGAGTTGCCGATAGAGACTCAAACAGGTTCTGATCTTGATTATTACGGCGTTCACTCCAAAATAATCCTCCACTTACTTGGCGGATCGCTCGATCGAGTTGATCGAGGTTCATTCTTCGACGAGGTCTCTCGAGTACTCTGATTGGATCCGGAGCGACGAGGCCGACCTCTTCACTATTATTGGCCTCTTCGATAGATGTTCGATCGAGCTCATCTAGTAAAACAGAGGTGTTTTGTTCACCAGCGTGTTGTTCGCCAGCGTGTTGTTCGCCAGCGTGTTGTTCGCCAGCGTGTTGTTCGCCAGCGTGTTGTTCGCCAGCGTGTTGTTCGCCAGCATGTTGTTCGCCAGCATGTTGTTCGCCAGCATATTGTTCGCCAGCGTGTTGTTCGCCAGCGTGTTGTTCGCCAGCATGTTGTTCGCCAGCATGTTGTTCGCCAGCATGTTGTTCTGTACCGGTCTCTTCAGAAGAGTTTTCTATCTTGCCGGTGCAAGCGCTGAGCACCAAGGCTAAAGAGATCAGAGGTAAAAGTAATGGTCGTTTCAGCATAGGACTGTGCGTGTGAAAGCCTTGTAGATGATTCAATTTATTCATTATCTCACCCTCCGGTAACGCTCGTCAGTGATAATATCTTTAATCAGCTTAGAGTAACGGTATCCATTTCGTGCGAAGCGAACCCCTAGCTGGTCTACCCACTGACGATCACGCTCGTCAGCGACGCTGTCACTCATCTCTTTACCGAGCAGCCACTCTGCGGTACGTTGAGCGATGCAGCGGGGAAGACGCTGCCCTGTGACTTCGCTATAAGCGAGTAAGCGCGGGCCACGTTCTACGTTGATCTCATGCTCATCACGTCGGAAACTGTAGGCCTTAAGTTTACCGAGATAAGGCACTTCTTGTTCAGATAGGGTTGAAGTGATGTAATGACTCCGACACTCCGCGCTGCAGTTACCCCCACCTAGTGCACAATTGAGGCAGTCATCCCTTTGAGATGGAAAGCGCTCTGCGTCTAGGTAGGCGATCCCTTGCTCGGTCCATCGACCCCAATAGGAAGCGGCCGGCTCTAAGAGCGCGTGGCAGTATTTACACCCAGCACGCCCTTGTAGATCAGGGTTACGAACACTCTCATCATCGGGTACCGGCAGGCCTCCCTCTGGCGGTTGGAAAGGGCTACAGAGGAAGGTGTCATAAAAACGGCTCGCTCGCGCTCGATTGGTCTGAAAGCGAAGTAAGAATGCGGGATGAGTGAGCACTCCCGAGTGCTCGCCTTCAAGGATTAACTGTGTCCATCGATCACTCTCAGAATAGTTAAAATCAGGGAGCTGCCAATCTGGGATAGGCGAGGGAGACAGAGTATAACGTCCAATACGGGTGTGGTGCTTGAAGAAATGAACGAGTGGGCCATTGATATAGAAGCGTCTCTCTTGAAAGAGCTCTAGGTAAGACTCACCGCTAATAAAGATAGAGCTCACAAGACGGTCTAATGACTCCGCTAGAGCGCTGGTCACTTCACGACGAATATTTCCGGTTACACACCATTTAAGTTCCTCACCACAGCCACAATCAGGACGATTTGCCCCTCCATTAGACCCACAAAACGTTCCATTCGTAGAGTATTCTGTCGTTTGGGCATCGAGCGCACAGATCTTTACAGGTGTCTCAGGCGCCCAATAGGGATTGACCCAAATCCACCCTTCTCTTCGTGTTCCATCCTCTTGATCAAACATGATCAACTCACCGTCATCATCATAGCTCGCAGGCTCGTTGAGACAAGGGACTCGATCTCCACGGGTTTGTAATGCTGGATTTCGACGCCAATAGATTTGCTGAGATCTAGAGAGATTGGCGTTATTACCATATGGATTGAGGTTAGATATGTTGTTCCACAGCTGTGAACGAATGAATCGACTCGCTTGACGACCAAAGTCTTCGCTGCTGAGCCATTCATCAAGTTGCGCTTCGCTGAGCTTACCTCTGGCCTCTTGTAGTATGTGCTGCTCTTCCGAATGAGGGAGCCTACCCAAGAGGTCCAAGGTGAGTGACCTGAGGTAGCGTTGAGGGCTCAACCCTCCCTCGACATGTTCATCGAGTCTCCACTGACCTGCTTGTCTACTGAGAGCCTCATCAGGACTGATTCGCTGCAGTTCACTCGTTGACATTAACTCGTTTTCTTCGATCACCGGATCGACACATTGAGCATGGATCGGAGCCTGATAGACCGTGAGCATAAAGGAGGCAGTAATCATAGAGATCAGAGCTCTAATGAGGATGCTCTTTACCCTCGTATGATTTTGATCATACACAAGGATGGATGAAGAGATGTTTTGTGCGATCATCGGAACCTCCTTCGACACGAGGGAGCGAGTAAATATAAATACAAGGTAGTATGTTATTCAATAAAACCATCATTACGCCATTGACGCAAGGAGCCTACTTCATTTTCAGTAAGAGGGGGCAATCCAATCGGCATACTCTGTTGCTCAGTAACGAATATAATCTCTTCGATTGAGCTAGCCCATGAGGCTGGAGTAGAGAGGTCTCGAGCTCCTCCTCGACCGTCATGACAAGACTGGCAAGAGCTAAGATAGATGGGCTCCACATTCTCTCTCCATGTCGTTGGTGGAATGATACTGATCCTTTGTTGAATGATCATAGGCTCTGTTGTTGAGTCATTTGATTCTAGATAAGCGATGAGCCACAGCTCTCTGTTTTCGATGAATGATTCTGGCAGAGTCGATCGCTCTATAGAGATCACTAGATCTTGACTGAGGAGATCGACCGCCTCTTCGGGAATCATCGCCGGGGGCTGAGATAATGATGTATCGCTCGTCCACGCCACTGCTCGATCAAGTGAGGAGGGTTCTACATTATTGAGAGCTGCGCTTAGGGCCTCACTAGAGAGGGCAGTGTCGCTTAATAACCAAGTCGGCCGTCGCTCTAAGTTAAGTTCGGTGAACCCCGACTCTCCCCAGAGGTATAAACCTCCGCTGTCATCACCATGACCTCCGCGCCATAACCCGGTGAGCGGCGCATAGCCAAAGGACTCTTCCATTGATACCTCTAGCAAAGAATGAGTACGCCATAACCTTTGATCTGCCAAGATCCACAACTGATCATCGCTTGACCACAGTGTGTTGATCGCCATGGAGGCAAAGATGGGGTGCGATGATGAAGACCATGGCTCTCCGATAAGACCTCCGATGAGGTTTTGATCGGCGAGACCCCACACCTCTGTCTGAGAGAATGTGGGTGCAATATCAGTGTACCATGATGGATGAGACCATTTGGCCTGATCAGCGATCACTTGCAGCGCTGACTCCGTGCGCCAACTCCACAGCCCTCTTCCTTCAACCCATGGGCCTTTGATCAACAGAGAAGAGCTCAGGTCAACGAGGACCTCGGGCCGCATCCAAGATTGATCTTCACTGCGCCATTGGGAGAGACCTCTGTCATCGCTCAGCCATAGAGTATTTTCTAGCCAAACTGCGCTCTTAGCGTTGGTGAAGTGATCGCTGAGAGGAGATCTTTCCCAGTCACCAAATCCTCCCGCTGAAGTATAGGGAGCGATCCATAGTTCATCAGGATAGAGCAGCGCTGGTGTCTGACCGAGAGCGAAGGCTTTTAATGGCCGGATCGATGGGGCTGGGTCGGCTGAGGTATCAAATCGTATGGGACGTAATTCTCCCTCTGCGACCTCCACTCCTGTGGGTAGGGCTTGTAGAGCTGTAGAGTCAGGTGCTCTACGAGACCAAGCTAATAAACCTCGGTTGGTGAGCAATATCCATGACTCTGTATCTGAGAGTTCGTTAAGAGGCCAGGCGTCTACAACCGACAGCCCACTGATTATCTCAGTTTGAATGACGTCATACACCTCTGGTGTGGGTTGCATTTCTTGCCCGGATTCAATCTCCTCTCCGGACTCAACCTCCTCCCCAGACTCGACCTCCTCCCCAGACTCGACCTCCTGACCAGATTCGACCTCCTGACCAGATTCGACCTCCTGACCAGATTCGACCTCCTGACCAGATTCGACCTCCTGACCAGACTCGACCTCCTGACCAGACTCAGAACTAATGTCGACTCGTCGAGCTGACTCGCAGCCTACGTGGATTAACGAGAGCGCGATGAGCGATATCGTAAAGATATGAGTTAATGGAGAGGGGAGAGTGGCTGATCTTGGGGACAAAAATCGAAACATAATCATTCATCCTCTTAGGGTCGTAGGTATGAGGTAGCCCTCTTTAGCCTCTTTGTCTTAATGGCATGGAGAACAGGTCGTCATGCGATAGATGAAGAGATGAAAGCGTGAAAGTTAGGCTAACCAATAATAAGAGGAGTACAAACTTCTCGTCACTTGATCAAGCGCCTAGAGAGAGAATTAGCTGTGATCTGACACATCGGCGAGGTGATTTTTATTCGATCGTCGATAAGTCGCAGCGGTCAACCACCACCACTTCACTGCGGGTATTCGGGAAGTCAAACCCGCTCTTCTGAGCAGCATAATAGATACAGATTTCACTATCAGCTTGAATACTGTTTGGCCACCAAATATTCCAAATGTCAAAGAGCCCACAACCGAATAGATCAGTGAGGACTTCGTAGTCATCACTTGGGAAATAAGTCTCTACTTCCCCGTCATTACGGCATACATAGTCGTCTACTTCATCGGCAGTGGGGAGGAAGTTCAACGCCATCATATCCCATGAGCCAAGGTCACGGCCTACAAAGACTCTTGAGCAACCGCGAGCTGAAGGTGACCCACGATAGCTTCGGTGACAATCTATAAGGACTCGTAGCATCTCGAGTACGGTGTTCTCTCCGGCATTACCAATGTAGCGTTCTTCCATACAGAAACCACCGTCTGAGCAAATATCGTCTCCTGAGCAAGAACCATCACTGGCGCACTCCACACAGACATCATTGAGACTGTTACACATAAGCGCTCCTGTGCAATCACAGGCCTGCTCACAAGGCGCGCCCTCTAGCTGATAACAGCTGCGAACACCACTATTACAGCCGATCTCGGCGCACTCAGCGCTAGAGACGCAATCAGAGCTCTCCGAGCAAGGGCTACCAACATCGATACGGCACTCTCTACTTCCTTGATCACAAATCAAGCCTTGATCGGCGAGGCAGTCACTGGTCTGTGAACAGGGTGAGCCTATCCGACCGACGCACCGACCACCGCTGTCACAGACTTGGTTACGCCCGGAACACTCATCGATCTCGTTGTTACAATTGTCATCGATCCCATTACAGACCTCCTCGGCGAAAGGGTTGACCGCTGGGTTGATGTCATCGCAGTCAAAGCCGCTACTTCTACAGGCGCCTTCTCCATGTCCATCATTATCATTATCTACGCAAGTCCCAGTACCTTGGGTTGTACAGACGAGGTCACCGCGGTTACAGTCGTCATCAAGACCATTACCACAGATCTCTTGTCGGCCGCTGTGTACTCGAGGGTCCGCTTCATCACAATCGTATCCATAGCATCCAGTTCCCGTACCATAGCCATCTTGGTCAGGGTCGTCGCAGAGGTTAAGAGTGGTCAAGTCACGGCCATCACAATCCTGATCGATTCGATCATTGATGATCTCTACAGCACCGGCGTTTATGTTAGGGTCAGCATCATTACAGTCTGGACCTAAACATCCGGCGCCGATCCCGAAACCATCTCGGTCACGGTCCATACAGTCCATTGGGCAAGGGAGATCACGACCGTTACAATCTTGGTCGATATTATCACCACAGATCTCGGTCTGAAAGGGGTTGATGCGAGCGTTCCGATCATCACAATCAACGCCACGACAGTCTGCGCCTTGACCAAAACCATCTTGATCAGCGTCAGCGCAGTTGGGCTGACAGGGGAGATCTCCACCGACGCAATCATCGTCAGACTGGTTACCACAGATCTCCATCGCTCCTGGGTAGACTCGAGGGTTCATATCATTGCAATCTCCCCCTCGGTTGGCGGGGTTAGAGTTACACATCGCATCTTGGTAGCCATCACCATCTTGATCAGCGCAGGCTTGTTGACACATTGGATCTTGAGCGGGCACTTGGCCATTACAGTTATTATCGATCATATTGGCGCAGTTCTCTACGCGACCTGGGTTTATGGCGTTAGAGGTATCATCGCAGTCCCCACCACCAGCGTTTACGTTGGGGTTACAGGTGCGATCTTGGAAACCATCACGGTCTCGATCAGGACAGGCGCCTGGGGTAGTGCCAGCGGTAGTACCAGCGGTAGTGCCAGCGGTAGTACCAGCTGCAGTTCCTGCAGTCATTCCTCCGTTGACGACCGTACCGGCGGTCGTCCCTCCTGTAGGATAACCAGGGCTAGAGTCTTGAGATGTACAACTAATAGTGAGGCCGAGGGCAGAGATAAGAGGTAGAGTATACCTCACACTCTTCATCGCTTGAGCTACGTTCATAATATTTCTCCTAAGGCAGTGTTTAGCTTTACAGAGTTTAGCTTTACAGAGTTTAGCTTTACAGTGTCTGCTTTACAGTGTCTGCTTTACAGTGTCGGACTTATGGAATATTGGTCAATTGTGGAATGTTTAGACCCTACCTATATCTTAGTCTGTGGATTGAGTCATGTATAAAGTCTGATACAGACTAGTGTTAATCTTAGACTGAAGGGCGCCAAGGTCTTCCTTTAACGAGTGATGAGATCACTTGACAATCAGGTGGGCTCTGCTAGCGTTCCAACCCACTGTTTCTTTATCTAGTAGTATGTAAATAACAGGCAGGAGTCATCATGAGGTTCATAAGTTTTCCGGCGGTTAGATCTATTCGATTCATTATCTTAAGTACAGCGATCATCTCTTCATTTATACTGATGAGCGCGTGTACACCGGCTTTTGTGAGAGGGACAGATATTGATTATACGCCTGAAAAGCAGGAAGTCGCTGAGTTTATTGAGCGATATCGTGTCGCTCTTGAACAACGGAACTTTGATCTCCTCAAGGATATGGTGAGCTCGAACTACTATGAAAATGGGAGTACCACTAATGATCCAAGTGATGACTATGATTTCTCGGGGTTGTTGAATGTTCTTCAGCAGTTACAGCAGAGTGTCAAAGCTGTTAAATATACCATTAGAATCGCTAAAATTGATGTTATGGAGTCAAGCGCTGCTGTTGATCTTGAGTATACCGGCCAATATCTATTCACTCAAAATGATCGTGATCGTTGGGAGACATACGCCGATAAAAACCGTTTGACGCTCGCTAAAGATAAACTCGGACACTGGAAGATTATGAGCGGTCTATGAGTGTCTCATCTGATGTTCCACGATCTCTTACAGATGTATAAACGTATAGATGTATAGACGTGTAAGAGTGAGTGGACACTCTTATTCTAGCAGACAGTCACTTGGGTAGACAATCACTCGGGTAGACAATCACTCGGGTAGACAATCACTCGGGTAGACAATCACTCGGGTAGACAATCACTCGGGTAGACAATCACTCGGGCTAGTGGTGATAATTCTAAAAGAGAGGTCTGCGACTTGAAAAGCTGGAGGCGACCTTCGACTCTTCACTCGCCCTGTTTTCTCACCATGCTGAGCTCTGCGCTGAGCATAGCGAAAGGCGAAAAGAGGCGACGCGCTCTTTAAGCTCGATCGACCCATGGTGAGAATCTTCTCTCTCCAGCCTGTAGACTGACTCTCACTAGAAGGAGAGAGCCACTCGTAGAGGCCTGTGTCATGCTTCGTAGTCATGATCCATGTGCGCCATTCATGGACAGTGAGTAAGGCGGCGCCTCTCCATTGACTATATTGTAATGCTTGTTGGAGGTTGACACACCGCACAGGCTGTGAAGGTCTTACTCGACAGCGACCCCATCTGGCGGCGGGTTGACATGTTCCAGAGGCTACACACTGCTGATAGTCGGCTGAACTAACGAGGGGGCTCACGCAGCGTGTCACTGAGCTAGAGTCCGTGGAAAACACAGTCCATACTTCTTGAACGGATTTTTCATCACGCTCGGCGGCTTGATCATCTCTCGGTGATGCTGAATGATTATCGGGGTCTCGATGAGCTTCTACAGACTCGGGTATATTAGATTCAAGCGGTTTAAAGACGGCTTTTAAAAGATCTTGAGTAAGCGATGGAATATGATTCCGACCGACCTCAAGGATATCTCCTCTGACCTGTTTGACCTCCATCAAAGCACCAGAGGCGCTGTGGAGTTTTAAGGTGAATAGGACTTGCTCTCCGTCCGACCCATGATGAACACCGTTTGGTTCAGTGACCAGAGAACCGCTCAAAGACCAATGAGCTCCGACCTCGCGGGCGAGCTCTGCTGCGCAGAGCCCAACACACTGGGAGAGGTCTCGTTGGGGATCTAAGAGCTCTCTAAACTGATCACGGTCGATCACTGCAATATCAGATCCCCTGAGCACTTTAATGGCTGCAGAGCGAACGCTGTCAGTCCATGCTTGCCTCTGAGCAATCGTCCCCACTTCACCTTGAAGCTCAAGGACAGCTAGCCTTGACTCGGCGAAGGCATGGACTTGATAAACGGTGGAGAAGAGTAGGAGGAGGCAAAGTGTTGAGTAGGTTTTGAGACCAATGTTGAGCGCTGAACTCATATATCTCGTAGAGACTCTAGTATTTCTCATGAGGACCCTCATAGACTAGTGCTCATCAGATCTACATCGCGAATGGATCTTTGATAGCGCTCTTCTTGCGTCTAGGCTTTCTTTTTTCAATACGACTCTTCTTAGCGCGACTCTTCTTAGCGCGACTCTTCCTAGCGCGACTCTTCTTAGCGCGACTCTTCAGCTTCTCTTCATTACGTCGCTTTGTCTTCTGAGCTTTAGATGTATCATCTGCAGCGCTCCCTTTTGGTGATATAGCTTCAGACTTTGAAGGCTCGGAGGCCTTGGAAGATTCTATCTCGATTTGAGGGGGACGCTCTCCGTTTAGCTCTGGCGATAGGTCAGATGAGAGAGCTTTAGATTGAGCGGGACTCCTTCTGTCTAAAGCGCTCTCGGAAATACGAGGTTGAGGAGATAAAATAATCTTGGGTTGCTTGGGGACCGTGTATGACTCACCGCTGATCAGAGAGAAAGCCTCTTCTACACTCATTCCACTTCCCAAGATGAGCCCTGTGCCCGTGAGCAGTAAAGCGATGACTAGTAGAGAGAGGTTAGCGACAGTGCTTAAGCCTCTCTTCTCTCCTTTTGTGAGGGGTGAGTTAGACGTATTCAGTCTCGCTGAGCTCTCAGAGCCTTTGGGATCACGCGATACACTCTGTTCAGGGGCCCACATACCGCTAAACTCGTTGGAGGCCACCTCATCATCATTATCGAGGATAACGGGGATATGTGGAGTAGGGAGGTCGAGCTTGACGAAGAACCCCTCTTCATGCTCCCTACCTTCGATCTCAAGTTGGAATTGAGAGAAGGGGAGAAGCTGTCCCGAGAGGGGGAGAGGTATACTTAACAGCGCTCTACTCAACTTCATTGGTTCTGCTTGTAACTCTATCAGTGACTGCCACTCTGGGATATTTGGGAACAGCTCTTCGGGTCGCTGAAACTCAAGTTGGGTGTCTAATTCACGATCAGCGAGCTTCTCACGACCCATATTGTGTGGAGCCGGCTTCGCCTTGGTGACCTCAAGAGCGTTTCGATCTTCTTTGGGAATAGCGAATGTCCCAGAGAGCTTTGGGTTCATCACCGAGAAATCATCATGTCCCATATCGCTGAGCGCTTCGGAGGTAAATAGCTCATCGATTGGTTTATCGATTGTCGCTCTCTCGGGCGCGATATTCACCGCCGGTGTTGAGAAAAGCTCAGGAACAGCCATGACTTGCTCTTTTTGCAGGCTCGAAACTGGACCATTGTGTGAAGGGATTACGATCTTTTGAGTCTGCTCTTCATCAAACTGAAAGGTCTCTTGATGGCTCACTGAGTCTTCGAAGCGATCACTTAAAGATCGCTGCTCTTGATGGACGTTCATCTCCTTAATCGCTTGCGCTAGGTCTATTCGTACGGTGTCATCGAGACTATTATCAGTGATTGAGCGTTGAGTGTCCTCCTCTGCAGGGTGGGCTTGCTCTGTCTCTAATGCGCTCGCTGCTTGCTCAAGTAAGAGGTCAAGTTCAAGCTCATCAACACCTAAATCATCAACATTTAGATCGTCGATATCCGGACCATCAACATTCACATGAGCGAAGTGCCTCTCGGTGAGTGTTTCTGGAGAAGCAGCGACGTCGAGCATAGGTAGCTCATCATTGAGTCCCGTCCATTCACTGAGATCACCCCAGTCTTCGAGCTGATCTGATTTTTGTGCAGAGACTTTGAGACCTAGATTTTGGAGCTCAGAGGGAGAAATAGGGCGAGTGTCCTCTAAGCTATTGGCGCCAAGTAAAGTATGATTGCCAGGTCCCCCTACCCCACCGAGGTAAGTCGATTCGGGAGCGCTTTGTCTATGAGATACATTGGGTGTAGGTTCGGTGAGGATCTCTAGTCCTTGGAGTCTCTGTAGATCTTCATTAGAGAGGCCGCCCATCATTGTTTGTGGGGAGCTTGAACTTATAGAGGGTGAGGAGAAGATCGTTTGATCTTCACTAGGAAATTCTAGTTCTTTTCCGTTAAGAGTGTCGGGGTCTTCCGGAGAGAATCCCTCGGGAGGGGCTGTAATGATGGTGCGCTGTGCACCTGTGGGTCTCGAGGTCGGTTGATGTGTGTATGAAGTTTGAGAGGGAGTATTGACCTCTCCTACTTGATGAGTAGTATTAAATTGATCGAGCGCTTGATCGGTGATGGCATCAAAACCAAGGGTCTGTCCAAACCCTAAAGGATTCATGAGCGAGTGATTAGGGGTGAGACTAGCTGTTCCCAAGAGGGGAGCTTGTAAGTTTCCAAGCGAGTTGATCGCTTCTAGCCCACTAGAGTTTGACGTCGCTGTTGCAGGCTTTGGAGCCTGTCCGAGAGATTGGATCTCTAAGAGAGCTGACTTGAGGCTCGCTAAGTTTTTTGGTCGGCTCGACGGTTGCTTGGCGAGACACTCATTGACGATCTGAGCGAGTCGCTCCCTCTGAGCCGCTTGCCCTGAGAATTCATCAGCTCGAACTTGAACTCGACCGCTACCAATAATCACCGCTGTGAGTATTTTATCTGTCGTTCGACCTTCAAAGGGGAGGGCGTTTTTGAGCATAAAGTAAGCGAGTAAGCCTAAACCAGCGATATCGGTCTGAGAGTTGATCTCTTTACCAGAGGCTTGCTCATAGGTGAAGAAACTTGGGTCATTATAGGTGACTCTACCTGATGGATGTTTATGCACTCCGCATAGCCCTGCACCTAATATATCGGAGATTAACGTTTGGTAGCTCTGATTCGATCGACTCTTTACAAAGACGTTGGACGGCTTGAGGTTACCATGAACTTTCCCCTCTTCATGGAGAGATTGGAGCGCATCACACAGGTTGATAAGCAGCTCACATGTGGTCTGACTGTCAAGGCCTCCTCTCGACTTTACAAATCGAGTCAAGTTAGGCGCTTCCTCACGGCTGAGTACGCACCATACTCCCTGGTATTGACCATGAACACCAAAGTCGATCATGGGGATAATATAGTCAGATCTAAGCTGAGCATGTAACATCACGCCCCGCTGAATCTTATCTTGGATATCAACGGCGTCATGACGTTGATAGTATTTGAGTATAATAGGGCGTTGGTTTTGTTGATCAACCGCGCTGAAAGTGAGCGCGGTCTCTCCACGATGATTAAGTGAGGTAGGCAGATAACGACCTTTGATCTGCTGTTGTAATAAGAGGTTAGGCTGCAACTTATTGCTCATAAAGGTAAGGCCTTTATCTCGAGGTTTGATCTCAATTAGGACGTTGCTACATGGCAGACGAGAGCCTAATTCAGCACTTATAGTCAATCAACAACATAAGGGTATCACTACAGCGCAGTAAATCAAACTATCACCTGCATAGACTCTGTATTAGTGAACACAGGTGAATGTTTAGTAGAGGGTGGCGAAAAAAAATGGTCAGTATTTGAAAAAAAACTTTGACCTGCGCCTCAAATTCGAGTACCACTGAGCCCGATCTAAGCGTAGGTGGCGGAATTGGTAGACGCGCTAGGTTGAGGGCCTAGTGCCCGTTAAGGGCGTGGGGGTTCGATTCCCCCTCTACGTATCAAAGCTCGAACTGAAAAGTTCGGGCTTTTTTGCTTTTTAACGCTTGAATTTCATCTCTAGATCTCGATTTTATAGTTCTCTAGATGACTTAACACCCATGAGAGAAAGCTATAGAGATCACTCTATGTTTAGATTTAAGATATGTACATTCGATACAGGGCTACTTGCTCCTCACGGGACACAGAGCCCTCTTGGCGCTGACTCTGTTCAGCAAGAAGAGCTTCCTCAAACAATGACGCGATGGTTTAAGCTAAGGCGAGGAGTAATGTCGTTGGTGTCTTTATTGAGCCTCAGCGCCTGCTCCATACATGGCATGACCGGTGATGTCATGTCTGATTATACTGTCAAGCATCTCTCTCCCTATGTTTTGGGGACCAGTGACTTAACCATGGCCTGTGAGATGGGGTCTTCGATGGGACCGTTTCTCCTCTCTTTTGAGCGGGTGACAGATCAACCTGATATGGCAGCGATCCCTACATTTATGACCGCTGCGCTTTGCGCAGAGCAGGTGGTATGGGAGGCTGCATTACGCGCGATCCGCGCTGAGAATGCCGGTGAGGCGGCTGCTTATAAGGATGCTCTCGTCGCTCAGAAGAGAGCCCATGGGGTCGTCGCTCATCGTTATTATAGCGCTTATCAGAGAATGAATCGCCTCTTTGGGGAGCGTTGTGCTGATCTTGAGAATGAAGATCAGCAGCTAGTGATGCTATTGGGGCTGATGGGTGGGTTACTGGCTGTGCAAAACGACCGTGCTTCCGGAGTTATGGTCGACGTACCTGTCGATGTCCCACGAAGAGTAGCTCGCCAAGTTAAGTGTCTCGACAATGAGCGATGGTGGGGTATGCCTCAAGCTCTAGAGACAGCTGTGTGGGCCGGTGTACCGAACTCAGCTCCATCAGAGATTCCTGCTGATCAACTTCAATCGGAGATCTACAAGAGGATGGAGGCTAACGCTCAGATTGGTCGACGAGCAGGGGTCAGACTCGTTGACTCAGTGTATGCTTTCACTGCCCTCTCTTTGGGAGATGAAGAGAGAGTTAAACAAGTCATCACCGATTTTGCACGTTCTCGCAAAGAGGTGAAGCCTAATCCAAAATGGAGATTGTTCGATGAGACTTCTGCGGCTCAGCTGTTATTTATTTCAGACCAATTATGGACGCAAACGAAGGGCCATAGAACTCAGCAAGATTTAGGTGTATTTTGGTCAGAGGACTCGGGAGAAGATACGGGAGAGAACGCTGAAGACGAAGACAGCCTCCTCGACGCTCTTGACGAAGAGTGAGTTAAAGTTTAGGGAGAGATAGCAATTTCACTGAGGAGCTGACTAGAGGAGACTCACCCCTCTGAGATGCCATGTGCGACTCCTCATCTACCCTCCCCCCCCCTCAAAGGATGTGTTTTAGGATGAGCGATCCCTCTTCACGTAAGACTTGTATTTTGGCTTTTTCTGGTGGACTTGACACCTCATATTGTGTTGCTTATCTCACCCGTGAGCGCGGTTATGATGTGATCACAGCCTGCGTTGATACAGGAGGTTTCAGCGTCGAGGAACTCTTGGAGATCGAGGCTCGAGCGATGGAGGTTGGCGCCAAGGAACATGTCAGGATAGACGCTGCAGACGCGCTCTATAATCAAGTTTTAAGTCATCTTATCCGAGCGAATGCGCTAAGGGGTGGAGTGTATCCACTCTCGGTCGCCGCTGAGCGGGTACTTCAAGCCGCCGAGCTGTGTCGCTTCGCTCATGAGCGAGGAGCAGACGCGATCGCTCATGGCTCTACTGGAGCGGGGAATGATCAATTGCGTTTTGATGTCGCCGCGCGAGTTTTCGCTCCTCAGGCAGAGCTTATCACACCGATTCGTGAAGACTCTGTCAGCCGCGAGGCTTCCACTAAGTACTTGCGTGACCTCGGCTTTGTTGTCGAGGATAAAACAACTCGGTATTCCATTAATCAAGGAATCTGGGGAACAACCATCGGTGGAGGAGAGACTCATGACTCTTGGGCAGAGGTCCCTGATGAGGCTTTCACTCTCCCCTCGCCTAGTCAATGTCCCGATGAACCCGAGGAATGTGTCATCTCTTTTAACGCGGGCCTCCCTACTCATTTGAATGGTGAGAGCTTAGACCCTATCTCTCTCATCCGACAGGTCTCGGATAAGGGAGCACGTCATGGTGTGGGTCGAGGAATTCATATCGGCACAACCGTGTTAGGGGTCAAGGGGCGAATCGCCTTTGAGGCGCCGGGCCCTTATGTGCTTTTTGAGGCTCATAGAGCATTGGAAAAGCTGGTCCTGACTCGGCAACAAGAATCACTCGCTCGTGGAGTGTCCGCTCAATATGCTGATGGCCTACACAATGGATTATTCTTTGATCCAGCGATGAGAGATATCGAGGCCTGCCTCTCTTCGATGCAGCGACGAGTATGCGGAGAGGTCAGAGTGAAGCTCTTCAAGGGGAGTGTACTAGCGGTTGCCGCCCGCTCTACTCATTCGATGCTTGGTCTTGGTGCGACCTATGGTGAGGGGTCCACAGCTTTTAGCGGTGACGAAGCCGCTGGCTTCTGTAAGGTCTACTCTATGGAGTCTGCGCTGAGCGCCAAAGCGAGTGAGAGCTAAGTTGACTTAGCCTTCTTCGGAGTCTGCTTCAGCCCACTCTGAGAGCACTTCACTGAAGAGGCTCTCAACGCTTTCAAGCTCTTGATCGGTGAGAAGTCGCGCTTCCTCTTCACTGGTCAAGAGGCCAGGATAGAGCGAGGGTTCAATCGACATTACGACCAAATACTTACTACCTCCATCGTCAACTTCAACGAGTACGAGATACTCATTGCTGCCTCCCTCATCCTCAAGCTCCATAACGTCACAATCAGCATAAAATGACTCATTGGGCTCTCCGACGAGTGTAAACTCATCACTCTTCACTTCTACCCGAACATTATGTTCGATGAGGGCGTCTTGAATATTTTTTTGAATCTCTACAAAGTCGCTCGGAGCAAGTGACTCTAGTGGAGCATCTTCTTGAGTAGTATCCTCTTTTAGAATCATCACAACGGGCTCAGATGGAGTGAGCAGTACATAGGTATTCTGTTCATGCTCGATTTCTACGACGACTTCTACCGATAGATGGTCGCCTGATTCGTCTCGAAGCATGATAATTCTGACAGGCTCAAGGTCTTGATTCTCTTCATGATTGTTTGAATCGGACATATGTCTCACCCCTTTCGGGTAAACTGAATAAATAGGTGGGATAAATCAGCGCTTAGGCCGAAAAGCCTACACTGATACACGAAGTAAGGCCGAAAGGTCTACACTGATACACGAAGTATGATCACTCAAGGTTAGAGAGTGAGTATTGCATTATTAGAACACTCTAAAGATCAGCTCAAATCAATGATGACCGGTATTTTTTAGATTTATTTGAGTTTATAAGTGAGAGCGAGTCCACTAGAGAGTATTCGTCAAGAGCTTTTTTATGGGTGAGTTGGTCATTAGGTGATCGATGCCTAAACCCTACTCGATCCGCTATTAGTAATTGTTGTATCAGGATCGATTACTCCTCATCACATCTCAAAGTGTATTTCTCTGTATAAGGTTTATCCATGTTTAAAAAAAGTGATCCTCCCCAAGTCGAATCTCTCTCAGAGAACCAGAGAGAGATGTTTCACATAGATGAGCTAAAGAGACGTCAAGAAGAGCATATTTTTTATACTTGGACCGCCCAGAATCAAGCGTCCCCACTCCCTATTTCACGTGGAGAAGGAGCATTTTTCTTTGATCATGAGGGACAACGTTGGTTTGATTTTGAGAGTCAGGTCTTTAACTGTAATCTTGGTCATCAAGATCAACGAGTGATTCAAGCGATTCAAGATCAAGCTCAACGCTTATCGTGTGCTCATCCAGCGGCAGTTTATGAGTCTAAGGCTCAGCTCGGTGAGCTCCTCAATGAGGTGAGCCCCGGTGATATCTCTAAGTTTTTTCTCTGTCTATCTGGAGCAGAAGCGATTGAGAATGCCTATAAAGTAGCTCGTATGATCACCGGGCGACAAAAAGTCATCGCTCGAAGACGGAGCTATCATGGGGCTTCGATGGGAGCTCTCTCTCTGACCGGTGATGCGCGACGCCTCCCCTTTGAACCGGGATTATGGGGGGTGATACGAGCCGAGGATCCTTATTGCTATCGCTGTCCATTTGGTCTCGCTCTAGAGAGTTGCTCTATGCAATGTGCATCTCAGATCGAACATATTATTGAGATGGAGGGACCAGAAAATATCGCTGCTATATTCGCTGAAGGAGTGACCGGGTCTAATGGAGGTTTTATACCGCCGCAGGCTTATTGGCCTAAGCTGAGAGAGATCTGTGATCGCTATGGTATCCTCTTAGTTGCTGATGAGGTCTTTAGCGGCTTTGGTAGAACCGGAGAATGGTTCGCTGTCGACCATTGGGGCGTTACACCTGACATGATCACTATGGCTAAGGGAGTAACGAGCGGTTATGCTCCGCTAGGTGTCCTTGGGGTGAGAGGTGAGCTCGCTGCTCGCTTCGATGATGAAGTGCTGTGGTGTGGTTTAACGAGTTATGCTCATCCCATTTCGTGCGCTGCAGCGGTCGCGACGATTCAGGCTTATAAAGAAGATGATCTGATCAACAACTCTAAACATTTGGGTGATCAACTGGGTGAGGTGCTCGCTTCATGGAACTCAGAGTCTTGGTATGGAGATAGTCGGTGTCTCGGCTTATTTGGTACATTAGAGCTCGCTGATCAATGTGATGACGATCAATTATCCTCCCTCAAAGAGGCTTTGCGTTCACATCGAGTCCACATACTATTAAAAGGCCGAATGTTATTTATTACACCGCCTCTCTGTATTAGTGCCGCTGAGCTCAACGAAGGCTTAGAGATTATCTACCAATGTCTCTTAACGACTTGCTAATGCGCGAACGACATAAGTAATGCGCGAACGACATAAGCAGATGTTATTTGAATCTACCTCAGAGCGAAGAAGTGACTCTATAGAGTGACTGCACAAGTAGCGTGGACAGAGATGAAAAGACAATATATACGCTCACCAATAACAGGAGTGAGAGAAAGAAGAGAACATGAGCTCAAAAGTATATGAAGATGCGTCAGCAGCTCTATTTGATGTGTTCGATGGAGCGCGGATTATGTCAGGTGGTTTTGGTCTCTGTGGCAACGCGGAGCATTGCATTCGGCAGCTGCATAAGAGTGAGGTAAAGAGACTCACTATCATCAGTAATAACTGTGGTAATCAAGGTCGAGGGTTAGCGGTACTCTTGAAGAGCAAACAAGTAGAGAGAGTAATCTGTAGCTTTGTCGGCGGCAATCCTGATCTCGAAGCGCAAATGTTATCTGGTGATGTCGAGGTACAGTTAAACCCGCAAGGAACACTCGCTGAGCGTATCCGAGCGGGAGGTGCAGGAATCGGTGGGTTCTATACTCCAACCGGAGTAGGGACGATCATCGCTGAAGGGAGAGAGGTCAGAGAGATCGATGGGAAATATTATCTCTTCGAGACTCCCCTACGGGCGAATTTCGCAATCATTAGAGCGGAATATGGAGATGCCATGGGTAATTTACGATTTAAAGGGACCGCTCGAAACTTTAGTCCACAAATGGCGATGGCTGCTCAAGTGACAATAGTCGAGGTAGACCATTTGGTCTCTATTGGCGAGCTCAGTCCCGAAGATATACATCTCCCTGGTCTCTTTGTGCAGCGGATCTTTCAGGGTGATCATTTTGAGGATGTCATAGAGTATAAAACGAATCGTCCTCGTGCTGAGACTGTATAGGGTTGCTGAGACTGTATAGGGTTGCTGAGACTGTATAGGGTTGCTGAGACTGTATAGGGTTGCTGAGACTGTATAGGGTTGTTGAGACTGTATAGGGGTGCTGAGATTGTATAGGGTTGCTGGGATTGTATAGGGTTTGTATAGGTCTTGGGCTTTATATTATAATAATATAACGGT
Source organism: uncultured bacterium (assembly GCA_943788935.1). GTDB lineage: Bacteria > Myxococcota_A > Bradymonadia > UBA7976 > VGTA01 > CAKZRU01. The sequence continues at coordinate 358,448 of CALSSE010000015.1, forward strand.
TGTGACCGTGCCTTGTTCGACCATTTGGCATTATTAGAGGTTTTTTTAGAAAAATAGTGTTTAAATAACGGGTGCTTAAGCTGAATAGTTGAGATCTTTGTGCAAAGGTTGTGCAAAAGCCTTGACGTACCCTGTTCAACCTTATACATTCTTTGTACACAAGGTCGACGTATCAGAGTAGATACAGAGAGGTAAATCGTTATGATCACCCGAAAAGTTAAAGCATTGAGTCCCGAACAAGAAACCCGCTTAGTCAGAGATGCGCAAAGCGGATGTAAGGCATCTCTCAATCATCTCATTGAGGCTCACTACCAGCAAATGTACCATCTGGCGCTGAAGGTAACTCGGAATCAAGTCCTCGCTGAGGATGTGACTCAAGAGGCTTGCGTACAAGTTTTAAGACGTATAGGTCAGTTCAGAGCAGAGTCTCGATTTAATTCATGGCTCTCACGGATAGTGGTAAACACAGCTCTTCTTAAGCATCGTAGAGAGAAGCGAATGGTTCCCAGCGAAGAGATATTCTCCACTGACGCGGTCTCACCTGAGCCTCAGCCAGAGCACATCATCATTCACAGAGAGCTCTTGGAGAAGACTGATCATTTCCTAGGTCAGCTGCGTGACGGCGACCGTGATCTATTTATTAAGCGTTTTGTAGATGGGCTATCTCTTCAATCAATCTCAGAAGAGACAGGTCTCTCACTCCCCGCTCTAAAGAGTCGCTTTCACCGCGCTCGAAATCGTCTTAAAGAGACTTCGATCGCTCAAAATTGGGGTGTTGATATCCAAGAGATGGATGGCGCTACCGCCTAACCCTGTTCTCTGTTTCCCGTGCTCTGTTTCCCGTGCTCTGTTCTTTTAATCTCTAGGGCCTTGGGTTAAATCATAAAATCGTTTTAGCCGCTCTCCAGGTTCTAAAGTTAGACTCCATGTCTTCCTTACGAGTGTCTTTCCGCTCTGATAAGATGCTCTCAAGATATGTTTTGACCCTGTAACACCCAGTTTGTGACTGGGGTTAGAGATCAGCTGGCCATTGAGATATAGTTGGGCTGCCGGAGGATGTACTCTTATAGAGATCCGACCTCGTGGAGACAAAGTTATATTAACATTAGCTTGTCGAGAAGGTGAGATTCTAATCACCTGCTTTGCATAACCTTTGGCGCTCAATTCGCACCTCAATTCTCGCTCTGTCTTAACTACAAATAAAGACTCTGCAGGTCGTTGTTGTTCAAGCTTTATAGAGCCGTCAACCATAGGTGTGCACTTTATTTGAAGTGAGCGAGTGAATTCTAAGTCACTAGAGCTCCCTTTGATGCTTAATCTAGCTGTAGACTTTTGGTGTAGCTTAGAAAGAGTCTTTGGCTTAGAAGGAGTCTTTGGCTTGGGCTTGGGCTTGGGAGAGGCCTTTGGCTTGGGCTTGGGAGAGGTCTTTGGCTTGGGCTTGGGAGAGGCCTTTAGTTGAGGAGCTGCTCGACTTGTCGAGAGAAGATTGGTTCCCTCTTGATGGTTGATATCTTGGGAGAGGAGGGTGAATGTAGCGAATAATTGTGGAACTGATGACGAGGTTAAAGTCCGAGTAGGGAGTTGTTTTATAGTGAGCCATTTACATGATCTTTGCCACTCCTTAACTTGTATACAGACTTCAAGAGGAGCGGAGGTTTGATAAAGAAATAAAGGGTCCCAAGGCTCTCCATCAATGGTGACGTAGGGAATCCAATCCGGCTGATTATGCAAGCTAGAGAGCTCTGTCTTATTCTCTTCATCTTGAACTAGAGTCAAAGCGATATCGAATGATTGTTTGCCATACATCTCTACACCAAACAGAGACCATATCAGAGCGAAGGCGCTTAAGGAGAAGATTAATAATATCGAAATTTTGGCGATTCTGATCTGATGTGCTTGATCCCTAAACTTAGGAAGAGCTGATGATGGCTCTTCGCCTGATAGGTCATCAAGAAAGGGTTGAGGTGATTCTTTCTGAGGTAACTCTTGAAATGAAGCCTCACCGATTAAGTCATTGAGCATGTCGTTGAAGTGGCCTTGTTCAGCGGTTACTAAGACGCCGCTGAGGCTTTCATCTATCTTTTCATCAGCTTCGGTTGAGAGGGAGGGACCGATCAACGAGACGGGAGGGCCAGCGCCTGGTAAGTCTACCTTTGAGATCAATCGAACGGGAGACTCCTGCGGGTTGATACTCAAGGTCTCAGAGGTCTTACTCAGAGGAGTGAGAGGGGCCTGGTTACCGAGAAGCTGTAGCTCGATCGCCTCATCTAAACTAACGGTCGAATACGAGATCTCTGAGGAGAGCTTCGAGTGCCACTTGATAAATTCAGCCTTGAGCTGAACGTCAAGCTCATCGAGAGTAAAAGGGGACTCAGCAGAGTGGGCTGAGTGCTTAAGCAACCATTCTCCTAAGGCCTTGGAGAGGTCAGTTGCGGAGGGGAAACGGCGCTGTGGATCAGGGTGTAGACTACGGTTGATGATCGAGCATAAGTGAGGGTGAGCGTTTGCATCTGCCCACATTTCTTCTATATGGAGAGGTTCCTGCGATTGAGCGAGACGTAAAATTTCAGCATCACTGCCATCTCCTCTAGGTCGTATTCCGACGAGCATTTCCCAAAGGGTGACCCCAAGAGAAAAGAGGTCGGATCCTTGACTCAATGTGTCACCTGAAGCCTGCTCAGGGCTCATATAAGCTAATTTACCTTGAAGGGCACCGCTGATACTTTGATGGATATTTCCATGCGCCCTAGCGACACCAAAATCGGTTAGCTTTACTTCTCCTGCTCCTCCTAAGAGGATGTTAGAGGGACTAATATCGCGGTGGATTAAATATAACTCTTCTCCCGACTCATCAGTTTTCTGGTGAGCATAGGAGAGCCCAGCGCATACCTCACGAGTGAGCCATACCGCTAATCGTGGAGACCAATGTTCATTACGCTCTCTTAGGTGGCGGTTGATCGATCTCACGTCGTGACCGGTGAGATATTCCATCGCCATATAGAGCCCCCAAGTATCATGACGAAGCTCAAAGACAGGTAATATGTTTGGATGTCTCAGAGCGGTCATGAGACGAGCTTCATCTACAAAGCGATCAACAAAGTGCCGCTCACTGACAAAGTGGGGGAGGAGTCGTTTTAACGCTACTTCTTCAGTGATGGTCTGATCTTCTCGCTTCGCGAGAAACACCTCTCCCATCCCTCCGATAGCGAGGCGGCGAATTAAAGTGTAAGGGCCGATGCGTAAGTTACTCACGAGTCATCTCTAGCTCTCTTGGGGCTGATGTTGATCAACGACGAGAGTATCGATTCCCTTTCATCCTCGGGTGTCCCATACCCTGCGCTTTAGAGCTGAGATGCTTAGGGAGCTCAAGCCCAAGTCCCCACCACACCTGACCATACTCAGCCATCTTCAAAGGCTTACCATTTTGTAACGCTTGGAGATTCGTCTTCAAGACAGGATCAGAGCTCTCTTTGGCGCCGCGAGCGAGGACCTCAATCGCTTGATCTAGCTTCTTGCTTTGAACAAGAAACCACGCATAAACAGACCAAGCGAAACCTTCTTTTTTGGCGACAAGTACGATGGTCTCCATGACTTCTTTGATCGATTCTATTCCCTTTGATGTCTTAAAGTAACAGACCGCGAGTCTCAACCAAGCATGCCAGAGTCCTCGGAGGATGTTCGCTCGCCATCCTCGAACGATAGAGGCTTCGAGATAAGGGATCGCATCTTTGAGTTTATTCTTTTGGCCTTGAGCGGCGAGAAAAATATTATTGGAGAAGATCAACATTCCGATTTGGGCATTCAAGGAGGTCTTGGAGCCGACTTGCCAATCAGAGTATTGGAATCCTTCTTTGAGCTTGTCTACCGCGAAGGCGCTCTTCTTCTCCATTGCCTGCTGAGCAGCGCGTTGACTACTAGGGTTAGAATTCTGACTAGCGCGTTGCATAATTGCCTGCGCTGATTGAACTTCTTTGTTGGCTTCTTGCAGGATCGCGTCAACGAGTTTACCGTATTTCCGATTGATGATCACAAAGGTCGCTACCCCAATGGCGAGTCCTGGGAGTATTGTCCATGCCGAGCTGACACCAAAAAAAGTAGGGAAAATAATCGAGATGAGAGTAGCCATTAAGGCGAGGTAAACAGTCTTCATTATAGGATTTCCCTTGCGCACATACTTAAATGCTTCAATATGACGAATATGCATAGAAAAATAGTAGTCTCTTCTAGCACATCGCTAGAGAGAAAACAAACGATCGGTGCTTCACTTAAACACGTTGGGTGGCTCTATGAGTGATTCACCTGCCATAGAGTTGCGTTTTTTCTCCGGTACGATCGAGATTCACCTCTTAAGCCGACATGGTTTAGGAGAGGTGAATTGGCCGTCGAGTGTTCAATGGGATACAAGAACTTCATGTCTAAGGGCTCCAGCGATCTCTTATTCAGAGATCGTTATGACTCTAATTCGTCAACGAGTCGTGTATAGAGATGTGGCCAGAGACTATTTGATATTGGAAGGAGAGATGAAGAGCTCTAAAGAGCCTCGACCCTTCCAGAGAGAAGCGATTGACGCTTGGTTACCTCGGCGGCAGGGACTGATCGTCCTCCCGACTGGCGCTGGGAAAACTTATGTGGCGATGATGGCGATTGAGGCGGTCTCTCGAAGCGCGCTTATTGTCGTTCCCACTCTTGAGCTCGTCCGTCAATGGATCCAATCTCTATCCGAGACCTTCCATCATCGGGTGGGCGCGATCGGTGGAGGAGATTATGATCCTCAGCCGCTCACCGTGATCACCTATGATTCCGCCTATGGACACATGGAGAATTTAGGGAATCGGTACGGTTTAATTATCTTTGATGAGTGTCACCACTTGCCAGGGGATACTTATAGTCTAGCAGCTCACTCATGTTTGGCTCCTTATCGTCTAGGGTTGAGCGCTACTCCCGAGAGAGCAGATGGGCGTCACGTTGAGCTCGATAAGCTGATCGGTCCCATCGTCTATCGTCGAGATGTTTTAGAGCTCGCTGGTGACTATTTAGCAGAATATACGACTCATCAAGTCGTAGTCGACCTCACTCAAGAGGAACGAGCGGAGTATGAGAAAGAACGAGCTGTTTATAAAGACTTTATCGTCAGTCAAGGTATTAGGCTGAGCCACCCCAAGGGATGGTCAGAGTTTGTGATGCGCTCCTCTCGGTCTACTCAAGGTCGTCGAGCGATGAAGGCTTACTTAAGACAAAAAAAACTCGCTTTCGCCGCTCCCTCTAAGATTGATTATGTCGATCACCTCCTCCATAGGCATCGACGGGATCGAGCGCTCTTATTTACTCAAAATAATGCCACAGCCTATGAGGTCTCTCAGCGTTTTTTGATCCCAGTGATCACTCACCAAACGAAGCCAAGCGAGAGAGCAGAGATCCTCTCAAACTTTGCTGAGGGGAAATATCTAGCGATCGTGACCTCTAAGGTTCTCAATGAAGGCATCGATGTCCCTGACGCTAATGTCGCTATCGTTATCTCAGGGAGTGGCTCGGTCCGTGAACATGTACAACGCCTAGGGCGTATCTTACGTCGAGCGGGTCCAGATAAACAAGCGATCCTCTATGAGTTAATCGCTGCTGATACCTCTGAAGCATATACGAGCGCTAGGAGGAGGGAGCACAATGCTTACCGCTGACCATGTTCGGACGAGGCGCAAAGGTCATGATCTGACGATCTTGCAGCTCAGTAAGAGTGATGAGGCGATCTTACTCGACGTCTCTAGTAGACTCATCATGGCTTTTGAGAGAGCGATCGGTAAGAAACGAGATGAGCTCAACGAAGAGCTCAACGACGTGATTGTTCAGCCACGGCTCCTCAAGGCCTTTGAAGGTTTGAAGAAGCTCCTTTTGGATCGCAGTATATTCGCGAGCCCTAAAGAGATCAATCCCGCAGAGCTGAGAGCTTTAGTATTTAGCGCGGCGTCAAAGATGAGAGCTGAGCTCAAAGAGGGAGAGCGTTTTGAGCGACAGAGTGCGCTCATCTCCGCAGCAGCAGAGACAACACTTGATATTTATCATTTAGATGATGTCCTCTTCGCTGATCTCAAAGGAGAGCAGAGACTCACCCAATTCACAAAACTTCATCCCCAACGTCTTTTAGAGGAGTACAAACTCGGTCAAGAGCAAGCGGTCCTCTTGAGAGCTTCAGAGCTTATAGTGAGGGTCAGTTGTCGTCAGTCGAGTACTTATCGTTACCTCTTTCGTCAGCTTAAATTTCGTCGTCTCTTGTTTGAGATTACGCCTAAGTTCCATAATCAAGGTGCCCATGTTCTCCCTGCGGTCTTCGATGATGAGGGGATGCCCGATGAATATGAAATCAAGATCAGTGGACCGCATAACCTCTTTAAGTCTTCCACTAAATATGGCCTCCAATTAGCGCTCATCTTACCTACTCTTCGGATCTGTGATACTTGGCGGTTGAGCGCTAAGGTCCATTGGGGTAAAGAACGACTCCCACTTGATTTTTACCTTGATCACCTCAGCTCAGCGTCGGTCGCTGAAGGCGAGCATAGCTCTGAGGTTGGTCTACCTGATGAGTTAGAGAGCTTATTAAAGCAACTCAAGAAGCACAAAACAGAGTGGCGAGCGAGACGCTCTTCAAAGATCTTACATTTATCGGGTGTAGGGGTGTGTATCCCGGACCTTGTCTTTAGCCATCCTCAGCGTAAAGAGCGAGTTTATTTCGAGGTGATGGGCTATTGGAGTCGAGACGCTGTTTGGCGACGCGTAGAATTGGTTCAAGCAGGCTTGGCAGAGAGGATGATCTTTGCGGTGAGTAGTCGTTTGCGAGTGAGTGAGAAGGTCTTAGATGATGACCTCCCGAGCGCGTTACTCGTCTATAAAGGCGCGATCTTATTACATCGTCTCTTAGCCTTATTGAATGAATTGGTCCCCGAGGTTTTGAACGATATGGAGGAGCGCTCATCAAATAAAGAAGACAAGGCTCAAAACCAAGATGAAGCTCAACATGAGATCAAGACTCAAGGAGAACACAATGAGCAAGAAAAGAGCGTTCAAGGTGGAGAAGATGGGTGAGAAACCCTGAAGTAAAGTCGCTGGCTCATGGCAGGTGCAATATTTAAGTGACAACCCATTAGGGTCGTTAAGGATCTATTCATAGATACCAGTGAAGAGATTAGGTACATAAGTAGGTATATAATCGAGATGAGTCTGATAAATAGACAGAAGAGTAGATAATGAATATAAAAACGAAGTTGAGCGCTGCTTTGTGCGTGCTGTGCTGTAGTTCAATGATGATCTCGGCAGCTCACGCGGATGTCTTTGGCTTATGGGTCAAGCCTAAGTTTGACTTTGTGAGCGGTACGGGCGAGGTCTTTAAGCGCTTTGGGGGCCAGCCGGCAGGCGGTCTTGAGGTAGGAGTGGAGCTCTTAGGGATAAGTTTTTGGGGGGATGCAGAATTTATGTCTGAGTCTCAATATTGGGCTTCGGGTAACGTGGGGATCGATTTCAGCTTCGGAGAGGAGGTTGAGCTCACGCTTGGCGCTTATGCAGGGCTCATCTTTTTTGGTTTCCCTGATACAGGGGATAATGATGAGGGACAAATCAGTAATGCCCAACAGATGAGGATCAGTGAGATCCTAGAGCCTTTAGGGGCATCATACAGTGACTTTGAGTCGAAATATAATGAGGTCTTTGGTGAAGAAGAAAAGTTGGCTAACACCGCCTTTGGTCTCAATGGTCGTCTCCGTTTATCCGTCGAATATCATATTCTCTCAGCGCTCTCAATCGGTGTACAGGGGAGCTCAGGCTATCACTATGTCATCAGCGGTGAAGAGGCCGCCGGAGGAACGAAGTCCGTAGCGATCGATGGATTCGTCAACACCCAACCCATTCCTGATGCACAGGTGAAGGCTGAACTTAAAAATGAGCTTAAAACTGCTCTCGGCGCCGAAGAGGTAGATTTAGACGACCTAAAGGGAGTTAACTACAGCGTGGGCGCTTTTATTAACGTCAGCTTTTGAGTCTCCATCATCTGCGACTCTACATCCATAAGTGATGGGTGACTAGAATCTACAGGCACTGATGGGGCACGCTAATTCGCTTTAACGTAAGTCATCACTGTTCTCTCGAGAGTTCTGAGTTCCTGCCTTAGGTCTTCTAGGGCGTTTGGAGAGTAGTGGTTACTAAAGCGCAGCTTAGTATAGCGTTGGTAAAGTTGTGTAAACTGCTCAGCAATGAGCGCGTCTAGCTCTTGGAGCTCAGCGATAATGACGTCGCCTGTACTGCTCTGTTTAATACTTATTCCAAGTCGTTCGCAGCTAGAGAGCGCTCGTTCATAGATATGGCTCACCTCTAAGTGGGCGACTCGTCTCCAGCGCTTTAATACCTCTTCTTGACCTCCCTTTTCATCTTCTATTCCCTCGGAATGAGTCAAGAGACGCTGATACCACCATAGCGTGAAGAGTGTCCAAGTTCGAGTCAGCCATCGTCTTAAAATATGTTGAAAGCGGAGACGGATACGTGAGCTTAACAACAAGGTTAAGAGGATAAGAGCGCCGAGGGAGAGTGACCAATGCCAAGTCTGCCATAAGCTCTTCAGAGTGGTCCAAAGACTGGTGTTGCGTAAGCTTTTAAGAGAGTGATCAACGCTCTTACGAGTATTCTTAACCGCTCTAATCTGGTCTCTAGCGTCAAAGCCTAAGACATATCTAAACCAGATAAATTGCATATGATCTCTTAGCTGCTTGATACGGCTGATGAATCGTACTCCCTGAGCGTCTCCTGTTCTCATTGGAGTAGGGTCAAGTCTCAGCCATGAGCGCTGATCTCTCACACCACGCCCCTCTCCAGTCCACATCTCAACCCACGCGTGAGCATCTCTATATCTTACAGTATAATAGGATCCAAGCTCACTCCACTCTCCACCAGCATAACCAGTGACCTGTCGCGCAGGGATTTCTAGAGAACGTAACAAGAGGGTTAGCGCTGAGCTAAAATATTCGCAATGTCCCACTCGGGAGCTGAGGAGGAAGTAGAGGACGGGGTCATAATCATCTCGAAGCGAGTCTTCTGTTTGGCGCAGCTGATACCGATATTGAGTTTGTAGATGATTCTTGAGCTTGATCGCTATGTTCAAGGGCCTCTGCTCGCTCCCCACTATTTTGAGCGCATAGCTCTTCAGGGGAGCGCGGAGTGAGTCGGGAAGCTGTAGATAACGATCACGCTCGGGAACAGATAGCTCTGAGCTATGTTCAGAAGACTTTGGTGAACTCAATGGAGAGTGATCGGGCTTATGATCGGTGATAGAAAGGACCGCATAATGCAAGTCACCAGGCCAAGTGTAGAGGAGACCTCCCTCCTCAGTGACCTGTAGAGGTATGGCGCTTGTGGTCATCGGTAAAGAGACCGCGAGCGCTTGCTCCAAACGAAATAAGGTGTAGTGTCCACGAGCATCCATATAGAAATGCTGTAGTGTAAATCGCCCACGATGAGGGCTGAGTCCTCTTTGATTGACCCACCTAGTTAAGCTCTGGGGGATCATCTCGACCTCGGTCGCTGTCTGTCGCCAGCGTCCTTGACTGTAGTGATCAAGCGCTCGACCGATCCAATATTTCTCTGCAGTCGCTAGCGGTTCAGTCTGTGCCGAGGTCTCAGAGTCTGCCCGCTCTATACGATCATTACTCCCCCATTCAACGTCTGATTCATGAAGACTCGGGAGGCGACCGGCGATCTCGAGAGGCTCATCTTTAGAGAGGTGACGAATGATCGCTCGAAACGCTACTCGATCATCGAGCTGAATCTCGCCGACTCCTCCTAGAGAGATATCACCAGAGAACCCTGAACGACTGGGTCCGAACTGATAGCCCTGGTACCATTGACCGCCGACTCTAGGGAAAATAAAGAAGAGCAGTATCGCCCCAAAGCAGAGTAAAGTAGCGACTCCACCCACGCCAAGGAGGAAGCCTCGATCGATGAGTCTATTCGAATTAAGACGTCGGTTGAGCTTGTTCTTCAGTGTGTCTCTGTCAATACCTCGTTGGTCATTAAAGGTGCTTCGCTCGATTTCACTGTGGAGGTGATTGAGCGTTAACGCGGTGGTGACTAAAATCATATAAATGATTAAGGCGACCCCAAATGAGATCTCAAACTCTAAAGTCGAAGCGAACAAGATCTGCCCGAAAGTGATCATGAGTAGCTGGGTATATTCTGCAGAGCGTCGAGCGCTCACCAGTCGACTCATAGTGAGCAGGGTTGTCACTCCGATTATGCTCTCTAAAGAGGCGCTTGAGCCTAGGAGCCAAGCGATACAACCGATTAATAACAGCCAAGCAGGCGGTATCGGGAGTTTAGGAGCTTGCCAACCTCTAAAATAATTGAAGATTAACAGTAGGCCACTCATGAGGCTGAGCCATTGTAATGAGCTTGGAGCGCTCGCTAAAGTGACCCAGAGACCAACTGCAACACAGAGGTGAAGATAGATATGTAGAGAGCCACCTAAGTTCATAACGGCCTCTTAGTAGGTAGTGACACCTTCGATGAAGTCTGCTGACTCTGTAAGGGGCGTGGGGTGAGATGGTCTTTGAGGGAGTAGAGAGAGTCATTCTTTGTCATGGGGAGAATGACCTCCCTCTCCTGATGAGCAGTCATCTCTAGTAGAGAGAGGCCTTGGGGAAGGGAGAGAATGAACGCCTCGCTAGAGTCGAGCTTTATGGTATCAGTCGAGGCATCCGCAGTGAAGCGAACGAGAGTCTCCATCAACTGATACATCTCTGTTGAGTCGGGGACGATCATTAGAGGAATGCTAGAAAGTCCGGTGACCTTCACAGAGTCGCCTCTTGACCAGAGCGTATAAAGGAGAGTCATAATGAGGTCAGCATACGCATCTTGTTCATCAACACTTGGCGCTTTAGAGGTAGAGTGGTAGTGGGGGTTAATCCACACTGAGCAGAGCTCCCTCGCTGAAGACTCTCCTCGGCGCACCATTAGCTCTCCACGGCGAGCTGATGATTTCCAGTGGATATGCTTAAGGGGTTCACCGACAAGATAAGGCTCAATAGAGACCCATCGCTCATCTGAGCCGAGGCGTAGAGCTTGGTCTGAGCTAGATCTTAGTTCAGTGTTTAGCGAGGATGATGATTGGCGTTGAGTACCTAGCTTCATCAGCGCTTCAGGGTGCAGAGTGGCGTCACGACGAGGGTAGATGATTAAGTGTAACTGTAGTTTTAGACCGATAGACTTCTCAAAGAAACCAAAAGGGAAGCGAGTATAAATACGGGCGCCTTCAAGCGTGTAATGACCCCGCCTTTGAAGAGTCAGCGTATACCTAAGGCTCTCTTCTTCGCTCCCTTTGAGTCTAAAGAGATACATCGACCGCCCGCGTTGATCTTCAATCACGGTGGAGCGCTGTTCATATCCTAGTCGGTAGACCGGTGGGTCCTCTACCCCAATTCCCATTGATGGCCAGCTCTTCTTGAGATTTACAAGTTTCAGTTTGACCTTGAGCGGTATACCTGCCGAGCCGCGGAGCTCATGTCGACGTTTCACCCTAACTTTATGTAAATTAATGGAGGATAAGACACCGCTACTTAAAATCAGTGCTAACATCATCCCTAGGACGAGATAGATCAGATTATTTCCAGAGTTCAAGGCGACAAAGCCAACACCTAAGGTCAGCGCACAGAAGCCGCTACCTCTTTGAGTCAACGTCAATTTAGGCCTGTTTTTAAAGGCCTGACGTATCAAGGACAGTGTTGAGCCTTGAGGTCTTGTTTGAGCTGAACTCTGCTCTTCACTAATCTCCACTTATGCTACCCTTTCGCCCTTGATTGAACAAACAGAGTAGATAATGGAGAGGGCAAATGTAAACAGCATCGGTCTTTTAAGTTGAGACCGTCCGCTCATAAACTCTCTCTGCTCTCTCGCTATGATGAGCGGAGAGCAGCTAAGAGACTATTACCAACTCGCCTTAGTCACACCGGGGAGATTCCCCTTGAGCGCTTCTTCACGGAGCGCGATGCGAGAGAGGCCAAACTTACGGTAATAGCCGCGAGGTCGACCGGTCATTACGCAACGATTCTTGATACGAGTCTTTGCTGAGTCCCGTGGGAGCTTACGGAGCTGAGCTTGGGCCTCAAACTTCTCTTTAAGAGGAGTATCGGGGTCACGGATGACCTCGAGGAGAGGTGCTCGTCGGTCAGCATATTTCGCGACGGTCTCGATACGACGGTTATTTTTATTAATCATGCTCTTCTTCGCCATGATCTAGATCTCCTAAGTTGTTAAGATGTAATTCCAAGATAGGTGTGCGGAGCGAGAGGCTGACTTGACAGGCTCAAGTGAGGGCATAGACTAACTAAAGTGGCCTATAAACACTTACCCAATCATATTGAGCGACGCACAGGGAGGCTTATATGCCCGATCTTGATATAGATCGCAAGCCTAAAAGCACTAAATACTCATTAAACTTAATGATCAATGTCTGGGTCTTTATGATCTTCATCATCTGCTCTGTAACTAGCGGCCTTCTACTCCTCTCGACTCTGCCAAGTTTATCTCAACTTCAAGGCTCTCCGCCAACGTGGAGAATGGGTGTACATTTCCAGGATCGACAGGGGCGTAATTTCGCTCAATGGGGAGGGAACCGACAGACAAAACGACCTCTCAGTCACTTTCCTGATCATCTTATCCTAGCGCTTTTAGCCAGTGAGGACCAGCGCTTCTACACTCACATGGGGGTTGATCCTCTAGGTATAATGAGAGCGGTTTGGTTGAAAATATCACGAGGGGGTAGATCGCAAGGAGGATCAACGCTCACTCAGCAGCTCGCAAAGGCTTGGGTGGGTAAGGAGAGGTCTCTTTATCGCAAGCTAAGAGAGGCGGTTTTAGCGTTTAAAATGGAATATTATTTCTCCAAGGGTGAGTTATTAGAGCGTTACATGAATCAAGTGTATCTCGGAGAGGGAGCTTATGGATTTGAGGAGGCGAGTTGGACATATTTCGCTCACTCTGCGAGCTCTATGAGTTTAGCTGAATCTTCGTTATTGGCGGCTTTACCTCCTCAGCCGAGCGCCTTGAACCCATTTAAAACACCGCATCGCTCTCGATGGCGTCGCGACCATGTTATCCAAGAATTGAGGGCTCTGGACTGGATAGAAGGACATGAAGCAGAGCGAGCCTACCGAGAGCCTCTACCGAGCCCTAGAGCTCAACCGAGTATTAATGATTGGGCACCGAGCTACTTAATCGAGGTGAAGCGTCAACTGTAAGGAGCTAGGCCTCTGGGAGAGCGCTCATGGACAAACGATTAGACTCGCGATCGACCTCCCCGTTCATCACCAAGCCTTGAAGTCGATGTCACAGGGACTCGCGATAATAGATCATCGACAGTCGACAGGAGAGGCAAAGCAGAGAGACAAGAAGAGAGACAAGAAGAGAGACACAACACAGGAGTGGAGCCGCTTGAAAAATAAAAGTTTACAAGGAGCGATGGTTACTCTTGACCTTCATGATCACCTCAACCAGCTGCCTATTCTCTCTGCTCTAGGTGGAGCTCAGCCTAGTCAGTCATATTATCACCGAGGTGCTAGAGCCTGTCTCCCCATTGCATCGACGATAAAACCACTAATTTATAGCTATGCGATTCATCGAGGAAGTCGCTGGTCTGATCTACTCTCCGATGCTCCAGTCTCTCATTTTAGTGAAGAGAGAGAGCAGCTATGGCGCCCTAAAAGGCATCGACGAACAAGGGGACGAGGGGTACGCATGGTCGATGCCCTTGCTTACTCTCTCAACGCCCCGATCCTACACCTTACCCGACGTTTGGGAATTAACTCAACGAGGGAGTGGCTCAGTGAGTTTGGGCTCTCAGATCAGCCTCATGACCTCACTCTCGCTTTGGGCAGTGCATGTGCTACCCCTGTAACACTCTCCCTTGCCTATGCCCAAGTTGCCCAAGAGCGGAGGAGAACTGTCCAAGAGAAGTGGTTTAATATCCCTCGTACGTTGTCAGAGAGGCTTTATCGTGAGGGACTCTCTCCTCTCGACCTGTGGTTGACACCCTCCGCGATGAGGGAAGCTATGGTGACCGCTCTAAAGGTGCATAGGGAAGATGTTCTCGCAGAGGGTCGTAGGCGATTGAAGAGTACGCTTAAGAGCACTAGTGAAGCGCTCTCAGCCGTTGTGAAGAGGGGCACCGCTAAAGCAGCGCATCGTCTTAAGTTTGAGGTGAGGGGTAAGACAGGCACCCATGAGCGAAGCGATACTTGGTTCGTTGGATATAGGCCGCAGCGCTTGACGACAGTGTGGGTAGGCAGCGACCCACGCTCCACTCTCCTCGGTCATCAGGAGAGCGGCGCCAAGAGCGCTCTCCCTATTTGGCTTGACTTTATGCGTGAGAGTGACCAAGGCTTGCAAGCAAAGTTTGTATCAACATCACCCCTTCCTCATCAACAACCGAGCGCTCGTCAGTCAGTACCTGATGAGAGTGATCTGGAGGCTACTTTCTAATGCTCCCTTTTGGAATCGGTTTTAGTGAAATTGTCATTATACTCCTTGTGCTGATCATCTTTGTCGGCCCCGATGGTATCCCTCAAGCTGTTCGAGCGATCGCTAAGGTTATCCGTACCGTTCGCTCGATGGTCGATGAGGTCAGATACTCAGAAGAGTTTAATGAGGTGAAACGAGAAATTCTCCAGCCCCTCGATGAGGCTCGTCGCTTCAATCCCAAGAGGCGAGCAGAGGCTTGGGTTAAGCGAGAGCTAGAGGATCCTGTACGGAACTTCACCCAAGATCATGTCGAGGACTTCAAAACTGCACTTGATGAGGATCAGAGCGAAGGTGTACATGCTGTAGAGTCAGGAGAGTCGTTGGAGAGCTCCACAGAGAGAGAGCAACGCGTTCACTCTGAGAGCTCTCAAGGTCACCAGGATATGGTAGAAGAGTCCCTAGAGCATACGCCTCAAGAGTGGATTAGTCATGGAGATGAAGACGATCATGAATGCGATGAGGATGAACATGATCTTGGACCTATCGCCACTACTGACCCGTTGGATCGAGGGGTCTTCAGAGAAGATGAATCAGAGAGCGTTGAGGCATTATCTTCAACTCCAGAGGCGGAGCAGGGTGAGTCATGACAGATAGAGAGTCGCAATCAGAGCCGGTGGATCCTATAGAGCAACAGCGGCTAGATGAACTCGAACAAGGGCGAATGAGCTGGCGGGAACACGTTGAAGATCTCCGCCACTCTCTGATGGTGTCTTCCGGGAGCTTTTTAGTGATCTTCTTAGTCAGCTTATTCTTCTTTGATGAGCTATATAAAGTGATGACTCAGCCGCTCTACGATACGCTGAATCGACTGGACTTAGAGAAGGCGATCAAGTTTAGGACCGTTCAGGGGGCGTTTTTCTTCCATATAAAGATCGCCTTCCTCTCGGCGTTAACTTTTGGAATGCCGATCTTTACCTATCAACTGTGGCGATTTATCGCTCCGGGGCTCTATCGCTCTGAGCGGTTTTTGGGGATCAGTTTGGTGGGGGCTACTACCCTTTGTTTCGCCTCCGGAGTGCTCTTCGGCTATTATATGATCATGCCTTTCTCTTTTGACTATTTGCTCAGCTACGCCATGACGATGAGCGATGGGAGTCAACTCTTACCCGACATCACCCTAGAAGACTATGTGAGCACATTTACCAAAATGGTGCTCGCTGCAGGGATCTCTTTTGAGACTCCTGTCTTTATTGGCTTCTTAGCTTTTATCAACGTAGTGAACCATCATCAGCTGATCGCTGGTTGGAGGTGGGCGACCGTATTTTCCTTTGTGATCGCGGCGATCTTGACGCCTCCCGATTATATCACGCAGAGTTTATTAGCCCTGCCTTTGATGTTTTTCTATGGCTTAAGTATTGGAATCGCTTGGTATATTACCCAGCGTAGAGCCTCTAAGCAGTCTTAAAAATAAGACCAATGATTGTAATCCACTCTTGACGCAACCGACAAAGACCTTCAAGACTCTTCAAAGAGTATAGGCTTTAGCATGAGAAGGCCGAGTATTATTTGTATCAGTGGGTGAGAGCCCTAGAACACGGAGACCTTATGTCTACATTTATTACCGATGAGTGTATCAATTGTGGTGCTTGCGAGCCAGAGTGTCCAAACAATGCGATCTCTGAGGGAGATGACATCTATGTCATTGACCCTAATCTCTGCACTGAATGTGTGGGCTTCCATGGTGACGAAGCGTGCCAATCTGTATGTCCTGTTGAGTGCTGTATTCCTGATGCAGACAACCGTGAGGAAGAGAACTCATTGCTGGATAAAGCAGTTAACCTTCACCCTAGTCAAAGTTTTCCTGAGCTTGGAAGTTTGGACGAGACAAACTCTCGATTCCGTAATCCAAATTGGATTAATACTGGACGTTAAGATCAGCCGCTCCTCTACTAGGAGCTCCTTACATGTCACGATGACAAATATAGTCTACAAAATGTAAGAGAGCGTTCTTGGAGCTTGCGCCTTCTAGACTTCGACGAGCTATATTTGCCCACCGATCTCGTTCGCTGATGACTTCGCTGTGACTCATATGGTGCAAGAAGCTGTTGGCGTCTCGTTCAGCGTCTTGTTCAGCGTCTAAAAGATCATCTGTGATCTGAAAGAGCATCCCGAGTGCGTCCCCAAATCGCTCAAGTTTTGCCATCCATTCAGGAGTGACGTCAGCGATCACACCTCCACCCACAACCGCTGCCGAAATTAGCGCTCCGGTCTTTTTTCGCTGCATAGCGATGAGACCGTCGAGTCCCTCTACTCCTTTGATATCATCGACTTGACCGCCGACCATTCCTCGGCCTCCCGAAGACTCGGCGAGGAGACGGCACCAATGTTGAGCATACCTTGGGTCGGGAGCGCTGTGGCTCATGACAGCGAAGGCCTCGGTGAGTAGTGCGTCTCCGGCGAGAATCGCTGTAGCTTCATCAAACTGACGATGAACCGTCGGTCTCCCTCGTCTCACATCATCATCATCCATTGACGGGAGGTCGTCATGGATTAAGCTATAGGTGTGAATCATCTCTACAGCTGCGGCCCAAGGCAAGGCATCATCGAACTGTCCACCCATGGCCTCAGCGCTCAATAGAGCGAGACAGGGTCTCACTCGCTTACCTCCTCCAAAGAGCGCATAACGAGAGGCTTCCGCTAAACGGGGAGGCCAATCACCCCATAAAGTAATGTGGGTGAGATATGGCTCAAAGAGGTCGAGCGCTCGGTTTACTTCTGCCTTAAGAGCGGGGTGCATCTCCTCCACCTCCTTCTGATTGATTCAAGATCTCACGGAGTTGATTTACTCTACTCTCTGCGTCTCCAATCAGATGACGGCCACGTTGAGCGAGTCGCACACCACGCTCATAAAGATTCATCGCTTCGTCAAGATCTATTTGAGGTTGAGTGAGTCGCTGAACGATTTGTTCTAGCTCCGAGATGGCTTGCTCGAACCGTGGTTCATGACCTAAAGCGTTCGGAGGCGCCTGACCCTCTGCGTTAGTGGAGGAGCGCTCTGAGCTCTGATGATTCTGTTTGTCTGGTGCTTGATCATTCATGTCTTTTCACCTCTTAAGTGATGGAAAGCTAAAGTTTTGGAAGAAGAGAAGAGCTCTTTATTAGTGCTCATCAGCGGGGTGTGTTGACTCGGCAGTGGGATCATGTGGGACCACAGAAGAGACGGTGGCTTCTAACGCTCCTTGGCGTAGAGAGATATGGAGTTTATCCCCGATATTGACCGCTTGAGCGCTCTGTAAGACCTCTCCATCTGCTCGCTTAACTAAGCTGTAACCACGACCGAGAGTCTGTAGAGGAGAGAGGACTTCTAGCTGGGCTATGAGGGTATGGAAGCGATGTCGTTGTCGATCAAGTACGCTCTCCATGGTATCGTTGAGCCCCTTGACGCTATGGTCCAAGCGCTGAGATGGCACTTGTGGGGGGTGATGTCGAGATAAGTCCTCGAGGAGCTGAGCGAGATGATGTTTCGCTTGCTCCACTCTCATCTGTGGAGACGCTCGATGGAGCCGATGATCTAGCGCCTCTAATCTGTGGAGTGCGCTCTGAAGTCGCCGATCGGTCGCTCGCTCTAGACTATGGAAAAGTTCATCAAGGCGATGTCGACGAGTCTCCATTGAGCCGAGCGGTCGTAGCGCTTGAGCAAGCGAGTGAAGACGATTAAAACGCTGCATCCCGATTTGACTGATCGCTGAGTTTAAGTGGCGAGAGAGAGAGGACAATCGTCGATGTAATTCAGCGACATGAGGAAAAATCGACTCGGCGACTTTAGTCGGTGTATGTCCGCGTACGTCGGCGACCAGCTCAGCGATCAGGGTGTTGTCTTCATGACCGATTCCAACCACAGTCGGTTTGGGAGAGCGGGCGAGAAAGAGGCAGAGCTCACGGTGATTGAAGTCCCATAACTGCTCCATGGACCCCCCACCGCGGGTGAGGGCGATCACCTCAACTCTGGAGTCTTGGTACATCTGTCTTAAGGCACTAGTGACGGTTGGGAGGCATTCCGCTCCTTGAACCATGACATCAGCTATATAGATGGGAATACCTGGGGCTCGCTCATTGACTGATTTCATAAAGTCATGATAAGCGGAGCTGCCAACGCTAGTGATCAGTCCCACACCACGGGGGATGACTGGGAGGGGTCGAGTGCGATCAAAGAGTCCTTGAGCTTGGAACTCTCTGCAGGTTTGTTCAAACTCTGCTTGCATCAACCCCGCTCCGGTAGGGACGATGTGCTTGATGTAAAATGTAGTTTGACCTGACCTCGGCCGAGTGCCTAGCCCACCGCTGACGATGACCTCATCCCCCATCTTTGGGATATAGGACATTGATCGAGCATCATTTGCCCAAATCATGGCGTCAATGCTCGCGTCTTCTCCTTTGAGAGTGAGGTAACAGTGTCCGCTCTTGGTCGACTTGAATGATCCGACTTCAGCCTGAAGTCGAAGACGACTAAAATGATGTTGGACACAGTCTCGAAGCTGAGCAGTGAGCTCAAGAACCGTCATCGGTGGAGGCTGGTTGGTATGGGGGTGTGACCCGTTAGATCTCATGACGCTCCTCTTTAATGATAGACTCTACTGCTCATACTCTCTGATGCTCTCTATTCAAAGGTTATGATCTCTTTACTCAGTATTGAGATCATAGCGTCGCTGAGCGATTAAGAGTGATAAAAAGAGCTCAAGTATTATTATACTCATATACTTGATGCTCTAATGCGAGAGGTTCTCGTATAGTAGAGAACGGAGTGAACGACTCAAAAGTGACAAACAATATATTTTTTGATCATCTATGTGTAGCGAAGTCACCATTGACCGAGGCAAGAGAGTTGAGCGGAGCGCTTTAGGCCCTCTCTAGAACCAATGAGATCCCTTGACCACCGCCGATACACATGGTGACCAGTCCATATTTACCTTGAGTTCGACGTAGTGCATAAGCGCAGGTTAAGCTGAGAATAGAGCCGGTCGCCCCTAAGGGGTGACCGAGCGCGATGGCGTTCCCCATAGGGTTGACTCGCTCGGGGTCAACTCCCATCTCAGCGAGATCTCGGATCACTGCGATCGCTTGAGGAGCGAAAGCTTCATTGAGCTCAACATGATCGATATCGGTCCCTTTGATCCCTGCGTTATCCAAGGCGATCTTAGTCGCAGGCACAGGACCCCATCCCATAATTTTAGGATCGCAAGCGGCGACCCCCATGCCTGCGATACGAGCTAGGGGCTTCGCTTGGTGAGCGTTGATATCTGACTCTCGACCGATCACCATTGCTGCGGCGCCGTCAACAACAGCGCTAGCGTTACCTGCGGTGATGATACCACCCATCTCAAAGGCGGGACGCAGCTGAGCCATTTTTCCGACCGAGACCTCTTCAAGGATATGGGTGTCATAGCGCAGAGTCTCCCCATTCTTTAGCGTCACTGAAACGAGCTCTTCATCAAAGTGACCTGCGTCTCGAGCGCTTTTAGCGAGTCGATGCGAGCGATAACCAAATTCATCGGCTTCGTCACGAGTGATCCGGTAGCGTCTCCCTAGTTCCTCAGCGGTGTTAGCCATGGCCATCTTCGCTCCGGGATCATAAAGAGACATGAGGAGCATATCTTGCAACGCAGCCTCTTTAGGGAGTTCTGCAGGGTTAATGGGTCCATATTTTTGCACTCCTCCCCCGACAGGCTTTCCGCGGTAGTTATAGAGGGAGAAGGGATATTGCATGCTCTCCGCTCCACCGACAACGGTGAATGGGCGAGCGCGATCATGTCGTAGACCTGCGGTCATCATCTCAGCGCCGATGGCGATAGATTCAGCTCCACTTCCGCAGATCCGAGCGACGGTAAGAGCGGGTACGTCTTGATCTAGACCGCCACGCCACCTCATCCCTTGAGCGCCATAGATTGAGTCACGGTGACTATGTTGAGCCATGCCCATAACCACATGTCCTATCAGCTTGGGGTCGAGTTGAGTATGAGCGAGTGTACCCTCAATCGCCAACCCCCCTAATTGAGTCGTACTAAAGTCGGATAGGAGACCTGGGATTTTGTTGTTAATAAGCATGTCGGCGCGTGGTGTACGCCGCCCGCCGTCGAGGATATAGATTGCGTCTGTTGACATAATGGAAGCCTTATGGATGAGAGCTAAATAGATAAGAGAGGGGAGGAGTGATCATCTTTACCTGAATCGGAGTGATCACTCATGGAGGAAGAGCGCTGGAGTACGCGGTCCGTTCTGCATGAAATTCTTCATCCCTATATCACAATCTACGGTCTCCACTGCTTCGCCTACGAGCTTTGCCTCGAGGGCGAGACCTTGGTCGAGCGGACGCTTTAAACCATCGGTAAAAGCTCGCGTTAAGATCTCGTCGATGACCAATGAGCGGTGTCCGATATTGACCTCAGGGAGAGCATCAGACAGCGTCATCGGTTCTGTCGAGACGGGGGAGAGTTTAGTCTCACCTTCGAGGTGCTTCTCAATGCATCCAATCGCGACTTCGATCGCTTCAGTGATCTCTTCGGAATCGGAAGAGGCGTCCGCCCATCCCCAAGCGATAGCTTGCCCTGCGTTCATCACGCTTGCGTCTCTTAACATCTTCCAAGAACGCTCGATACCGATGAGGCGAGGGAGTCTTTGGGTGCCTCCATAGCCGGGGATAATGCCCAAGTTGACCTCTGGTTGACTGATGTAGGTCTGGGGCCCGACGACACGACCATGGCAAGCCATGGAGAGCTCTGCTCCTCCTCCCATCACCGGACCATTGACCGCCATCACGATGGGTTTAGAATAGGCTTGAATGCGGTTAAGGACCCCCTGTCCCTTGAGACATAGCGCCTCCGCTTCTTCTTGAGTGTCAAGCTCGGCGAGCTCGCCGATGTCAGCTCCGGCAAGGGCTCCTTCATAGCCGTTGAGGACTACTCCCCTCACTCGCTCGTCATGTTCAAGATGCTCAAGTCGAGACCACAGATCTCGAAGAGTCTCAGCGTTGAGGGCATTTTTAGCTTCAGGACGCTGAATGGTGATGACCTCGATCATATCTTGTCGTCGATAGCGCAGATTAGCGGCAAAAGTAGGCGTTCGTTTCTCTTTGACGCTCTCGGTGATTTCGAAGAGTGGGTAGCGCTCTTGGAAGCGAGCACAGAGATCATGAACCTTCTCCATTCCCCAGTCTCTAGCTAAGGTGAGGATGCCAGTGCTAAAGCCGAGGGCGGTTCGAGTCATCCAATCGAGATCAGCGGCCTCACAGATCTTGTAGTCGAGGACAAAGAAAGTACGTCCAAAGAGCACTGCCATGATCCGATCTAAGACTACCTCACGCAACGACTCATCATATTTTGAGTCGAGTGGGTGGCGGCGATCATGCCATCTTTGATTACCTTGGGTGGTGAGGATCTTTGGCGCCTCAAACCAAGCAGAGCCGGTGTCGGCGTCACGCATAAGCTCTTGGCAGTGAGCGGTCAAGAGGTTCCCTTGAGTAAGATCCATGACATTAAAAGGACCGCCTCCACCCACAGCATCATTGACGATTCGATCAACCTGTGCGGGGTTCGCTAAACCCTCTTCGACGATTCTTGCTGCCTCGGATATATAATTACAGAAGATATCATCAGCGGCGAAGCACTCGACGTCTGAGGTCGCGATGGGCACCTTACCAAGACGCGTGATCGTATCGAGCATTCGCTGCATGAGCGCTTGGTCATCCCCACCGACGACCTCAATCGGGAGAGAGCGCCAAGCGGGGAAGAAGGGATGGTTGACAAAGCATCGTTGCGGGTGGGTCGCCTCGGCAGCGATTTGGCGACGAGGGATACCTGAGGTCGCGAAGCCGATCAGACAGTCTGCGGAGACGATCGATTCGATCTGAGCGAGGATCAGTCTCTTGATCGGTAGCTGTTCGGTCGCCGCTTCGAGGACGTATTCGCAGTCGACGAGGTCACTGAGCTGTAGCGTAGGGATAAGTTTCGACTCAATAGAAGCGGCGGCTTTAGCGCTGATCTTCCCTCGATTAACCCCTTTTTTGAGGTATCCTTTGATTCGACCCACACCGGCTTCGAGCGCCTCGGGGTTAATATCATTCAAGTACACCTTCGCGCCCTCTGTTCGGCCGAGGGCGCTCAGAAAACCATAAGCTAAGTCAGGTCCAATAGACCCTGATCCAATCACGCCGACAATCATAACTCTCTCCTCGCGTCAAGGAGCTGACTCTTCAGCTCTCTGTTATTGATGTGTAATAAAGGCTAGTCTACGCTGTAAACATCGCCTGACACCGCTGACCATATCTAACCATATCTGTAGATACTTACTCGGGTCATCATGCTTCGAAATCTCTCATGAGTCTAGCTCAAGGGATTCTAATGATTTGACCAATTTTGAGGCGTACTCGGCCTCGAAGACGGTTTCTTCTTCGCAAACTTTTCATGCTCACCCCATACCGTTTGGCGATCTTCCACAGCGTGTCACCGCGTCGTACTCGGTGTCGTTTTTCCTCTCGTTTGGTCTTTGAGCGAGCGGCTCTACCCCGAGGTTTTGGAGTGGAGAGCGTGGGGATCTTGAGCACTAGACCAGGGTAGATAGAGCTTCGGCTCTTGAGGTTGTTCTCGGCGCGGATATCTTTGACGCTCACTCGATATTTACGAGCGATCTTGCGGAGGGTCTGTCCTCTTCGTACTTTATGTTTGACGTGTCTGATCCGTCTCTCTTGTCTGCGTGAGGCATACGAGATCATCGCCTCTCCGAGGTTGGTGGTAGGGTCAACTACCTGTACTTGACTCGGTTTGGCGAGGAGCGCTGTGGAGAAGTCAAAGGTCTCGGGTACATATAGCCTAAGACTCATCCCTCGTTGAAGGGTCGCTTCGGGGTCGAGGGTATTCCATAGAGATACCTCTCGAGGTGTCACGCCAAAGAAAGAGGCGAGTTGCTCAACAGAGATTGGTCGTCTCACAGGGAAATAGACCAAACGTCTGTCTTCATAAGAGAACTGAAGACTGGGGTCAATCGCTACTAAGAGAGTATCGGTGAGAATTTCTCGTGGTTGTTTTGAAGTATTACGAGGGATTAAGAGAACTGAGCCAACTTCGGGATAATTGTGCTTGAGCTCATTAATCTGTCGTAACACCCTCGTTGAGACATAGTATGAGTAAGCGATGTCAGAGAGCTTCTCTCCAAAGCGTACACGATGTTCATAGAATAACTGAGGCTCTTTAAGCTCTAGCTTTTTAAGAGACTTCTCAAGTTTCACTTTCGCACCTAACGGGACACGAAGCGGATATCCTCCTGCATCAGGGGGAGCGTACCCACGCCTAAGAGAAGGGTTAAGCTCTTCGATCTGATCACGACTGACTTTTGCGTATCTCGCATAGACACCGAGCTCCAGTCCTCCGGGAACCTCGACGATCTCAAACCTCAGTGGCGATTCTTTCTTAATTTTATCGAACCCGTAAATGGCAGGATCTTGGGCAATGATCATCGCTGCCATGATCTTAGGGACGTAAATACCTCCCGCGCCTTGAAGATGGCCGCGGCGATAAATTCGGAAGAGATCGTTAGTGTTACTCTTGGAGATGGCTCTGGAGACAGACCCGATGCCAGCGTTGTATGCAGCCAGGGAGAGAGAATAAGAATTAAAGCGAGCGTAGAGGTCTCTCATATGACGAGCTGCGGCCTCAGTGGCGGCGATAAAGTCTCGTCGCTCATCAACCCAACCATCATAACGGAGGCCGTAGGAATCACCGGTGCGCCGCACAAATTGCCAGATACCGACCGCACTAGCTGAAGAGACGGCATCATTCTTAAAACCGCTCTCGATCATCGCCTGAAAGATGAGCTCTCGAGGGAGTTGGTATTTATCGAGTATAGGAAGAATTAATTCTTCATATCTACCCATACGGCTATACCATTTTCCATAAGAGTAATGACCCCTCCCTCGGAAGTACTTAATATACTTCATTACTAGGTCATTGAGCGTCACTGAGATCGTTAGCCCTTTTAAGTTAGGGAGAGGGCTCTTAGGGATCTTAAACATCTCTACTCGACGCTGACTGAGTTCTAGCGCAGTAGCGAAACTTAAAGTGAGCCCTTGTTGACTCAACCAATCGATGCGGTCTTCGGTAGAGAGAGGCGCGACGCGATACATCTCCTCTTCGTCAAAGGTACGCACGACCTCGATCTCATCTATAATTAGCGGTGAAAAGAAGAGTAAAAAACCCAGCATGACTACGCTCTCGAGGTAAAGGACCGTTGGTAGGACTAAACTTTTACATCAAGGTTTAGCAGCGCGTAGCTTAACTGAAAATCCTAGGTTTTACTAGTCTACTAAAGGCGGCCTGTTCTCAAGGCTGCTCAGTACCCTCACGATAATCGATCCCAAAGAGGGGAATAGGATCACACATCTGCTGTAGTCGAGAGTAAAGCCTCGCTCCAACGCGACTCTCGAGATGTTCTGGGTCGCCAATATGGTTGCGACGAGGGTCATAGTTGGTCGTTATGATTGTGGTCCCTGAAGCGTTATATCGCTTGGTGATCAGCTCTTCGAGGACGCTCTTCGCCCACTCGCTTTGCCGACCCTCACCAAGCTCATCGATGACCAAACATTCAGCGTTGATAAGGGTTTGCATCAGACCTACATGTGAGGCAGTAGTCATCGATCTTTTGAAGGAGGGTGACGTACCACGATAAGAGCGTTTACGATCTGACTGATTAAATTCCGCTTGTAAGGCAGAGAGTAAATGAGAGAACTCAACAAATTTGACATTATATCCACGCAATAGAGAGATCACTCGGATGATTGAGGCGGCGATATAGGTCTTTCCGGTACCGTATCCACCGTAGATGAGGAGCCCACGGCTTTGTGGTGTAAAAGACCAAGCGAATTCATTGGCTCTCTCTACAGCCTCCACTCCGGTTAGATCTCTCGGTTTATAAGAGGATAACTCAGCGTCTATGTACCGCGCGGGTACTCCTACTTGGTTAAAGGCCTTGATTCTATGATCTATTCCTTTGCAACGACAGCGCTTAGAGATCGGTCGTCCTTGGTCATTTGTAGTGGTCACAAAACCGAGGTCCCTGACACACTTTGGGCAGGGACTTTGGCTAGGGTGCCGACGTGCTTGAACGAACTCTCCCTCGATGTAGAGATCGATATACTCGGTCGCCCTCTGCGATCGCATTATGACTCACCATCCTCAGGGTAATCAAGACTTCGCTTAGTGGTGGCTATGGCCGCTTGAGCATGTTGATAAGAAGTGCTCTGTTGGTCATATTCAGGGGTCCATGTCCGCTGATCGACAAGGGTTGGATTTAAGAGGTCAAGTCGAGTGTCGTCTACTTGTGGGTGAGAGAGTTCACTGAGTTGGGAGAAGCTCACTCGTAATAGTGGAGAGCTCTCCGATGATGATGCGAAGGGGTCTTGAGCGAACTCTGTCGCTGGTGATTCAGGCTGATCGATCATATTGATCATTTGACTGACCTCATTGAGCAAGGCTAAATCTTCATCAGATTCAGGGAAGGCGAGAGACAGTGGCTCTACACCTTGAGGAGGTGTCGTAGGGTCTTCTGAGAGATCTCGCTCATGAGAGATTGATCCCTCTGTTAATGGAGAGACAGGGCTGTCCACTAAAGATAAAGGAGTGTAACCGGCGGTAATATGTCTGGGGAGAGGTAACTTCACTGGACGGCTAACCCCTGACCAACGTCCGTTATCAGCGAGGATCTCATGATGAGAGAGCCCACCATGAATAACACTCTGATCAAAGCGAGTATCATAGTCATCTACGCTGCGTCGAATAGAGCTATTGAGGCTTTGGTCATTGATACCTAAGCTTGAGCTCATGGATTGATTCGACCATGCAGGACTATCGAAAGGGTCACCGGTGTACAATGAAGAGGAGGAATAAAGATCGGAAGAGGACTTGAAGACTGTCGAGGAAACTCTCTGTTGATGAGTGAGGGTAGAGAGCGCTTCATTGAGTCTTAGACTCTGCAGCTCTTGAGTCTCTCCTGAGAGTTTGTCTTCACGACGTCGACGATAATTCTCTTTGTCTCTCGCTGAGACCATCACCAAGTCTTCATTCGTCATAGGGACCGCATCCCACACATCTGAAGTGTTCCAATTAGGATCAATATTATGCGATTGCTGTATCGAGGTGACCGGAGGAGACTTCCTGTTCGTTCTAGCGTAGTCTTTCTCTTCCACAGCTTTTTGGCGAAGTAAGTACACTACCAACCATCCAATCGCTGTCGAGAAGACCCAATTGGGGTGAGCGCTGATCTGCTCATCAAGCGAGGCGCCCTGTAAGGCCTCAGCGCCTAAACTAAGCCAACAGATCGGGAGTATGACCCCCGCCCAACATGCTGTGAGGCCTAGGTAGAGGTAATAGTGAAGATGTGGATCCTCTGCCGAATACGGGATTGGACTCTGAGGTGTGGGATAAGACTCAAGGAGATAGAAGCTGAGCAAGAGGCCAAAATATAGAGTGAATGATAGTAAAGGCGAGTGAGCGAAGAGAGAGGGACTGAGAGGGAGGAACCCATAGACTAAAGAAGCGACCCCTAAGCAGGCGACACAGAGTATGCCGCCGAGTAGAGCCATATAATGAAATGAATTTTGGTTCCGTTGATCGAGATCTTTCATCGTCTTCTCCCTAACCTCCTCTCATCTAAGAGCAGTCGTCATTACAGACGACATGCGATCATATTTGGGAGATGTGCTCACTACTTACCTTTACAGGAAAAGTATGACATGTAGTACACATGTTTACATTGAACAGCGATCACTTGTCAAAGAGCAGGTAGATAATTCTTACTGTTTGAGAGAATCTTGGTTGAATGAAAGAGCGTGAGCGATTTTGTAATAAGGGTCAAAGCAGGTATACTGAGACCATAAGTATTTATTTTTGTGTTTATCTGTTGAAGAGATCTAGAGAGTATACCGATATGCCATCACGTTTATCTTTAGAGAGGCTGATGAAGAGGCTCCTCAAAGAGACTCAAGTAAACCGGAGGCCCATGAGTCGGTTTCTGTCACTTATTCTGAAGCGACTTGTTCAGTCTTTTGCGTTGTCATTACTCTCGCTTCTAGCTCTCGGTGGATTCTTCGGTTGCGAAGAAGCTCTACTTTGCTCATCACCCGCTGATTGTGCGGAGGGTTTTATTTGTGATCTCGATGGATATTGCACTCAGTTGACAGCTTATGTTCGCTGTGGTGATGGTCGTTGTTTTGCGCCTGAAGTGTGTGTGGATGGTGAGCGTTGTATGGTGGTTAATCGAGCGGGGAGTGAATCAGGGGGAACGGATATTCCTTTAGCTGGAATCATGATGAGCCAAGATCAGGGAGGAGTTGCCGTCGAAGATGCGATGAGCGCAGGGACTAACACTGTTCAAGATAGAGGAGAGATCAATGGAGGGACTGGGTACACCGACTTTAGAGTGAGAGACATGAGTCTCCCGCTAGATATGAGTAATGACCCTCTGCTGAGAGATCAGGGGGGGCAAGACTGCCGAACCGCTTGTGACTGTCCTCATGGGTTAAGTTGTAGCGCTGGTATGTGTATTACAGAGAGTGAACCTGTCTATTGTTGCGATGCTTCCTTCTGTCCACCGGGAGAGGGGTGTCAGAACGAGAGCGGGTCGAGGGACCTCTGCTCAGAGGCGACTTGTCAGACCGCTTGCGACTGCAACCCAGGGCTGAGCTGTATCGCAGGAGCTTGTGTCCTCGACAGCGGACCGCTTTATTGCTGTGATCGAGGATCATGTCCATCGGGTGCGTCTTGTGAGAGCGCAGGAGGAGTACGAAGTATGTGCCCTGCTGAGGCATGTACAAGCGCTTGTGATTGTACACCAGGTCAACGATGCGTCGAGGGAGCTTGTTTACTACAAGGAGATCCAGTCTTTTGCTGTGATCAAGGGTCTTGTCCCTCGGGAGAAGTCTGCCAAAACGCGACTGGTACCATGGCGATGTGTCACGATAATAGCGATTGTCAGACCGCCTGTGATTGTATGTCGGGGATGTCATGTGTTGAGGGGGGTTGTGAGCTTGGACAGCAACCTATCTTCTGCTGTGATGAAGGTTTCTGCCCTGTTGGAGAGCGATGTGAGTCTGCTTCTGGAGGGCCACAGAGTCTCTGTGGTGAGTGATCGAGTTCATACCGACATGTGTAAGCGATTGATCACTCACTCAACGATTGTGAGTTTAGAAGTAAGAGACTAAAACCCTTCTCGTCTTGAGCGCTATCGCTGTTGAAACCTCGTGATTAGAGGTATGGTGAGCGAGAATATACACTCTAGGAATATACTTTAAGAATAAACTCTGAGACCTCGCGAGGGCAAGAGGCATCAAATAAGAGCTAAGGGTAGTTTATCAATGTACAAGTTATTTGTTCTCCTAAAGTAGATGTATGTGAGTTTATGACAGATACTGGTCACTCTTCTCCAAGCCCTATTAAGACGGGTCACGATGCCCACCAAGGAGCGGTGGAGCTTAAACATTGGCGTCCCGACCCCGATTGGTACTCACCAATTATTTGTGAGACAACGGCCCGTCTCTCTAAGCTCGTTTTGGGCAAACTCAATAACCTCTCTTTTGAAGGAATCGAACGGTGGAATCAGCTCTTTAGCGAAGAGACGATCGCCCAGAGAAAGACAGATCAAAGAGGATTACTCTCCTTCAGTAACCATGTCTCACTCTTTGATGACCCACTGCTGCTCGCCAATCTAGGTGAGACTAGGTTTGAACGGGCCCGCTGGATCGCCGCTGACCATCTTAATTTTTTTGGGAGCCGCTTAAAGGGGATCATTTTCAGTAGCGGTAAGTGTGTCCCTATTATAAGAGGTGCGGGGCTTCAACAGCCTGGCTTTGACTATCTCATCCAACGTTTAAGACTCGGTGAGTGGGTACATATCTTTCCAGAGGGAGGTCGCAGTCGAGAAGTAGACCATTGTTTACAGCTCCCCCTCAAAGTTGGGATAGGTAAGCTCATCTGTGAAGCGAAGCCCATCTTAATGCCCTTTTATCACTATGGGATGCAAGATGTCTTGCCAATTGGGAAGAGGCTACCAAGACTTAACCAACGAGTGAGGGTTCATTTTGGTGAAGCGACAGTGGTCAGAGATGAGTGGTGGGCACACTTGCTCGGTCAAGCGACAGATCAATCAGTGTTGCATCCTAAAGAGCTGTGGACACTCGCCACACAATGGGCGAGAGATGAGCTCCTCAAAATAGAGCGACGCGTCCATCCGAAGTATGCAGACAGATAAAATGTACATTAGAATGAGCTAAAGGTGATCGTCAATTAAGGCGCTTACACTACCCATCGTTAATGGTCAGCCGAGGCTCATAATCAGCATCATACCGACGTCCTAAAAAAAATATTGTATTTGCAAGTTGTTTGCGTTAATCGATATGCAAGTTACTTGCATTAATACGATGTTTTTTTCTATTCCAAACAGGGCAGATGTGAAGCGCTTTATATTCAGAGCTGAAGTATCCTTAACATTGATAATGATATACTTGAGTATATTCAATGTGACACTCTGTTGTGCTAACCCTGCCTCGCCGAATGACTATACTTCGAAGTCTCACAAAGTAGAGCCTCAATCGCCTCACAAGGCAGAGTCTCAATCGCCTCACAAGGCAGAGTCTCAACAAGTCACCCCTCCTCGTCTCGTCACATCGATAGAAGCGGTTTATCCCCCTCAAGCATTAGATGATCGTGTGCGAGCTCGAGTTGAGCTAGCGCTGACCGTACTCACTGATGGAGCGGTAGGTCCTGTCTCAGTGGTCCTCTCTGGAGGTCAATCATTTGATGAATCTTCTATTAAAGCAGTGAAGCAGTGGCGCTTTGAGCCAGCGCGCCAAGGGGGCCAAGCTATAGAGAGTCGGATTCGAGTTCCCTTTGATTTTACACCTCCCCCCCTTCAGCTTCACGCTCATACAGCGGCCACCACCCAGCAGGCCCCTAAAGAGACAGCGCTAGATCCCGAACCTTCTGATAATGACGAAGCGGTGATCGACGTCATCGTTAGAGGTGATCGAGATCAGAGATCAGAGCGACGGAGCGTGAGTGATTTTAAGATTGAGAGAGATATACTCGCTGCTGCTCCCCGACAAGAAGGGGCTGAAGTTCTACGTTCCACGCCAGGTCTATATATTGGTAGAGGAGAGGGTCCTGCGGTCGCTCATAGCTACATGCTCCGTGGCTTTGATGCTGATCATGGGCAGGATATTGAGTTTCATGTGGGCGGACTACCCATTAACATGCCCTCTCATATTCATGGCCAAGGGTATTCTGATCTCGGCTTCCTCATTGGGGATGTCGTTCAAGAGCTACAGGTCACCGAGGGGGTGTATGACCCTCGACAAGGTGATTTCGCTGTCGCAGGCTCCATCGATCTATCATTGGGGGTAAAAGAGGCGGAGCGGGGGGTAAGTATGAGGTCGAGTTATGGCGCCTGGAACACCTCGAAACATCAGCTTTTGTGGGCCCCTACAGGAGGATCTGAAGAGAGTTTTGGAGCGGTACAGCTCTATCAGACCGCAGGGTTTGGTGAAAACAGGGCAGGGCAGAGTGGGAGTGGCCTCTTTCAGCACCGCTTTGGTGAGGGGGCTCTTACTTTTAGAGCATTGGGGATCGCTCATGCTGCCCGTTCTGATCTAGCAGGAGTCGTCAGACGAGATGACATTAGGTCTGGTGAAGTATGCTTTCTATGCGTTTATCCCTATCCAACTGCTAAGTCTCAAAACGCGCTCGCCAACCGATTTATTGCTGGGCTCTTTGCTGATTATTACAGCGCTGATGGAGCGAGTGGGACTCTGGGCTTTTGGCTCGGCTATGACCTCTTTCGTGCCCAAAGTAATTTTACCGGCTTCACACAGATCTCTCAGTCATTGGAGCGTGAGGGAGGGCGTGGTGACCTCATAGAACAGCAGAACCGCACTCGCTCAATGGGACTCATGAGTCGTTATCGAACCGCGCCTTTTAGACCTCGCAGCTGGGCCCATGGAACAATAGAGGTCGGGGCTGATCTTCGAATCGACAACGTTGATCAGCAGCAGAACCTCCTTGACGCTTCAGTACGTAATCAAACTTGGGATCAGCTAGTAGATGCGAGTATCTCCTCTATGGACCTTGGGGTTTGGGGTGACTTAGATTGGCGCTTCG
Source organism: uncultured bacterium (assembly GCA_943788935.1). GTDB lineage: Bacteria > Myxococcota_A > Bradymonadia > UBA7976 > VGTA01 > CAKZRU01. The sequence goes on from CALSSE010000015.1 coordinate 390,124, forward strand.
CTGAGCGTCTTACTTTGAGAGGAGGAGCTCGTGCTGATCTCCTCTCTTATGAGATCAATGATCGTATGTCGAATTTTGCTCCCTTAACAAGACCACAGGATAGCTTTATCTCAGGGTACAGACGCAGCGCTCTTGGGATCGCTGCCGGACCTCGAATGAGCGCCGAGCTAAAGCTGGTAGAATGGATGTCAATCCTCGCCGCCTATGGACAGGGCTATCGCTCACCACAAGCACGTCAGCTTGAAGATGGTGAAGAAGCCCCATTCTCGATTGTGAAGTCTGCAGACCTAGGAGCCCGCTTTGATCTTGGCGCCCCCTTACAGGTGTCGGTCGGGGGGTTTTATACTCGCCTCTCCGATGACATCGCTTTTGAGGCAGATGAGGGTCGACTAGAGAGGATTGGTGCTACCGAGAGATTGGGTGGGACATTCCATGCGGTGACCCGACCTCTTCCTTGGCTAGTGAGCGCTATCTCGTTGACCTATATCAAAGCCTCGCTCCTCGAGCCCCCGCCAGCGACCGCTGAAGAACCACAACCTCCTTTTGTTAAAGGACAGAGTCTACCATTTATTCCACCTCTAGTGGTTCGCGTAGACTTAGGACTGGAGCAGGCGATTATTAATCATTTGGGCGCTTATCCACTGAACGCTCAGCTCGGACTAGGCTTTTCGTACTTATCATCTAGACCAATGCCTTTCAGTGTCTTCAGTGAACCGGTGGCGCTCCTTGATGTGTCAGCAGGCCTATCATGGGGTGCTTTGGAGCTCAGCTTTGAGCTCTATAACGCGCTAAATGGTCAGTATGCTGCGGTTGAGTATGCCTTTGCATCAGATTGGAGCCCTAATGATGGGGTTCGAACCCGCCTCCCTTCACGTCATATCTCTGCGGGCGCTCCTCTCTCTTGGATGCTGTCTTTAGGAGTTAAGTTATGAGCCCTAGCAAAGGTCATTATACAACTCTGATACGGTCGACTAAGCGATCGACTATACTGTTGGCTTTAGCGTTGTTGAGCTGCGTCGATACTCATGTCGATCAAGTGAATATTCCGCTTTATTTGAGCGGAACAGAGCTCTCTGCCCCGATCAGCGCGGTCGGTGAGGTCATGATCAAGGTCGATCGCGCTGATCTCGCCTTTGGGCCACTCTACCTCTGCGCTGGAGTAACCGCCGGTGATCTCTGCCAAGTGGCTCGACTCGAGTGGCTTGACAGTGCCGTGGTGAATACGATCCGTGGTGACTCCGTCCAAGTCGGTGAACTCTCGGGTCTTACCGGAGTGGTTCTCTCTTGGATGTATGATTTAGGGATTAGCTCACAACTCACGAATGACCGGCCATTTATTCTCAAGGCCGCTGAGCAGTTGGAGGGCCACTCATTTGCTTTAGAGGGGGAAGCGACGATCAGCGGTATAGAGGTCCCTTTCACTGCATGGATCGTAGCACAACAGAGTGATGACACCGAACTTGGTGTCCCTATTATTCGTAAAAGTATTTCAGAGCTCTTCTCTCATGAAGTCACGGTTCGAGACTCCTCACTCTCTATAAACTTTGATCCAAAGCCTTGGATCGAGGGCCTCGACTTAAGGCGCTACGTGACTTTTGATTCATGCACCATTGATGGGCCGGCTCAAGTATGTGAGGGGTCGATCGAGAGTCGCTGTGATGGTGAGGTCGTGACCTCTAGTCGAGACTGTGCTGAGCTTGGTCAAGTCTGTCTCTCAGAGCTTGGCTGTCAAGACCGACTGATCATCGAGGAGGGCAGTGAAGCCTACCGAAGTCTACGAAACGCCATGATAGTGGGGACTAGACCTCTCTTCACTTGGAATCAGAATTAAGCACTTACAACCCAAAAGTCATAACCATTTTTCTTATCTCTAACCGGTTACATAATAGGCTAATTAATATGGTAAATAAATCCCTTCCTATCAACCCGGATACAGCTCTCGCGTCCACATCTCATCACTCTTCACCCCGTCTCTCATTTCACACTACCATCTTTCTCTCATTGGGTCTGTGTCTCTCACTTGGTCTCTTTTCTGCGTGTAACGAAGATGAGAGCGCAGGAGAGGGCTCTCTCACCGTTTTGTTCGAAACTGAAGACTTGGTCACTGAGGGTCTTGAACCAGGTGACAGCATCGAGAATATCGGTGACGGTTGGGGAGTGAGCTTTGACAAATATATAGTCACTATCGGGAAACTTGATCTCCACCTCTCTACCGATGAGAGTGTTGAAGTGGAAGGTGATGAGGCTTATGTCATCGACATGACTGAGCTCCCTGAGGGAGGTCTTGAGCTGTGGAGCTTTGATCAGCTTCGCGAGGGCCGATGGGAATTCAATTACGCGACACCTGGTGCCGGAGATGGCTCGACTCGACATGAGACTGTGAGCGAGGCTGACTACGATGAGATGGTGACTAATGATTGGACCTATCTCATCGATGGTGAATTGAGTAAGGTTGACGGCCAATCTTGCCCTCCTGTCGATTTGGTCACCTTAGCGGACCAAGTCCCTAACGGTAGAACCTCTGGCGACAACCTCTGCTATGATGTATCCGAAGTTCGCTTCTCTTTCGGCGCTACCGCTGAGACCAGCTTTGGTCCATGCGAAATCGATGGAGTACCGGGCTTTGCAGTCTCAGCGGGAAGTTCGCAGACTGTCGCCGCCACCATCCACGGAGATCACCTCTTCTTTAATGGTTTCCCTGAGGGAGATGAGGGGGGAGTGAAGAGACTCGCCCAATGGGTCGCTGACTGTGACCTTAACCTTGACGGTGTTGTCACTAAAGCAGAGCTAGAGACGATCTCACCTTCACAGCTCCCCGAGATTGATGAGCGTTATCAGCTCGGCGGATCACCGATTACCCCATTAGAGAATATGTATCAGTACATAATCGCCCAGCTCAAGACTCAGGGTCACTACCAAGGTGAGGGAGAGTGTCCATATGATGGAATCGCCCACGTACATCATGATGACCATGATGACCATGACGACCATGATGACCATGGTGACGATGACGAGCATGATGACCATGAAGATCACGAAGGTCACGAAGATCACGAGGGAGAATAAGAGTCTCGCTGTGATCTTCACAACTCTAGCTGAGGATCATCGCTGCATCTTCTTATTTCATTGATGAGTGAGCCCTATCCTCAATAGGATGATCAGACCGAAGAGTCTTCCTTATTCATCGTCCATAAGAGGAAGGCTGATCTCTTTGAGCGCTCGTAAATAGATACCGACCTCGGCGATATAACCTGGCCAAGGGCGGAGTGGAGTAGGAGAGGTTCTACCCATGTCAAACTCTTGACCGAGACCGAATCTATCTTCGTCACTATCGCTCATTCCACGGATTCCGTTGGCTCTGTCTCTAACACCTCAAGTAGACCCATAAAACCTAAAGTAAGCAGGGCATACGTGAGGGGGGTCTCTACGGTAAACCCCTCACGATACCCATAATTGCCTGACCCAACAGCCCAGGTCTCTATGAACCAGTCAGCGACCGCGGCGAGTGAAGCGATGATGACGCTTAAGGCTTGCCTCTCCTCTGTCTTGAGCTTACTGAAGCCCCAAAAACCAAAAGGGATCGTGAACACGATCATCCTCAATGGTTGGTCTCCAATATATGAGAGTCCACAGATCAAAAGAGCGAGCGTGGTGATGGTGAGCAAACAGAGGTCGAGTGAGAGCTGCCTCTGGGATCGCTTAATCCACAAGTAAAGCCCACCTAACCAGACCCCGCTCGACGAGAATAAAATAGGTAGTTCGATGGGCACAGTCTTAAACACGAACAAGTGGGAGACATGATAAGTCCACGCTTCTGTATGAGTCCCGATGAGCTCAATGATCAAGTCGGCGATACATACAATTAGGCCGGCCTTGAGCATCACTTTAGTCGCCTTTATGTCTTTTTGATAAACAGAGCGAACAATGAATAGAAGCGCTCCGAGTGAGGCGACACAGGTAGGGGGCAAGAGTTCATGCATGGTTTATCTTTTTTATGTTTAAGAATATTTTTATATGATGCCTAATGTATCGCTCTTAAACAGTTTTTAAAGCGTTATTATTTTTGGGGGGTTATTAAGAGTCTTGTATGTATACTTGGGTAACTGCCTAAAGCGAAGAGGTATTCTCATGTTCAAGCTAAGTGACATACAGTTGCGAGATCTCTTTATCCTGCTCTTCATCAGTTTTTTCGGTCTTGAGTTTGGTGGGTGCACAGAAGAAAATAGAACAGTTAAACAAGTGCGTAAAACCTCGCTGATGACCACTGCCTCGAAACTGATGACCACTGCCTCGAAACTATCGACCACGGCAGTTCAGAAGAGCTGTGAGCCTCGCTGCGAAGGCTCTTGGATCATTGATTCACAATGTAATCGAGGAGATTGCTCTGTCTTTGGGACGACCTGTATCACTGACCCGGCACCTCGCTGTGGTACCCTTGAATGTCCGAGAGATGGAGAGGCGACGGTCTGTTTAGATGATCATTTAATCCTTAGTTGTCGAGATGGATTATTAACAGGTGTCCCAGGGGACTGCTCAGCCTATGGTGCGTGGTGCTCCACTGCAGGGGTCAGCGAGACAGAGGCTCGCTGCGTCTCTGCGCTCTGTTTCGAGCGAGACGAGGTGCCTTATGATCATGAGGTCTGCTCAATCAATCAAGGCTTTAAGCTCTCTTGTTACTCTGATGGAGGTATAGAGGAGCGCCCTTGTCCTCAGGGAGAGATCTGTAGTGTTCAGGGAGGTACGGCTCATTGTCGGTCTCCTTTAGAAGGTTGTAATGGCCCCTCAGATACTGAAGACTTGGTCGATCATAACCTCTGTTTAGGGGGAGGAGTGGGGAGGTGTTATAACGGGAATATCATCAGTGAGCTGCGCTGTGACTTGGGAGAAGTGTGCTATGATGAGAGCGGCCCTGTTCGCTGTTTAGAGAGCACCTGTCTTGATGGGAGTGGAGCATTGATCGAGGGGGAAGTCTGTCGAGATGAGAGAGAGTTAATTGAGTGCGACGACGAAGGGGTAGTCATTAACAGCTTGATCTGTGCCGATGGAGAGCGCTGTTCAGACGTACAAGGTCGGGCTCGATGTGTATTCGAAGGGCTGGAAGAGATGAGCGGCGGAGAGATGAGCGGCGGAGAGATGAGCGGTGGAGAGATGAGCGGCGGAGAGATGAGCGGCGGAGAGATGAGCGGTGGAGAGATGAGCGGCGGAGAGATGAGCGGCGGAGAGATGAGCGAAGAGGAGGAGGGGAGGCTGTCTCCTGAGATGACATATCAAATGGAAGAAGATGATGAAGTACTGAATATCTCCTACAGCTGTCATCAGCTGATCCCACCGAATCGACATCTGACCTCCTTGCTAATGCTATTAAGCGCTCTGATTCTGAGGCTTAGATTTTCAAGATCAATTAGATGGTATATTGAGCTATGCTCTAATAAATAGTGTTTACCCATCGTCCGCCTTATATTATGTGAAGTACCCACCCCTAGCGTGAAGGTCTTTAGAGTATGATCTATAAGAAACCGATCGTATCCTCTGTTCATTATCCCCACTTTACCTCTAGTTTGTCTAACCTGAGCGGGAAGACATTTGTGATCACAGGGACTACCTCAGGAACCGGGAGAGTCGCCGCCAAGACGCTCGCTGAGGGAGGAGGCCGAGTGATTATGCTTAATCGTGACTCGGAGCGAGCAGTGAGTATCCAAGCCGAACTAGAAGCGCTGCAGACATCAGCTGAGGTCATAACCATCTCTTGTGATCTGCAGCGATTCGCTTCTGTGCAAGCAGCCGCTGAGCAAGTGATCGCTTATTGCCCTAATGGGATCTACGCCCTCATCAATAACGCAGGGATTATGGCGATGGCTGATGAGGCGACTGAGGATGGTTTTGATGTTCAGATGCAGACCAATCATCTCTCTCATTTCTTGCTTACCCGAGAGCTCTTCCCGCTCCTACAACTAGGGGGTGATCATTATGGGGAGTCACGGGTGGTCAATCATTCTAGTATCGCTCGACTAGCGGTCAGACGTCTTGAGGCTAAGTATCTTGAGAGGAGGGGGGGGCAGCTCGGGGGGGATGGCTCGAGCATGGTATTTATGGGCGCCCGATGGGTCCGTTATGCTCAGACGAAGCTCGCTAATGCTGCCTTTACCGCTGCGCTCCACCATAGACTCTTAAGAGCTCACTCTAAGGTAAGAGCCCTCATCGCTCACCCTGGCTTCGCAAACACCGAGCTACAAGTCACCACACATCGAGAGGGGGGGATGTCGGGATGGGGCTCTCTCTTCGCTCGCTTCATCTCTCAAAGTGAAGAGGATGGAGCGTTGGGGATTTTAACATGTGCAACCTCATCAGAGGCTGAGTCTGGTACATTTTATGGGCCAGGGAGAACGATGATCGCCACTAGAGGTGAAGCGAGACCATTCGCTCTAGAGAAGCGATATAATAATGGTGAAACCATTGATATGATCTGGGAGAAGAGTTGTGAGGCGATTGGCAAAGAGTTTATCATCTAAGAGCTTTGTCGCCGAGTCGAGACATGGCGCTTCAAGATCTCGGCGCTCTCTCTCTTCGCCTCAGGGCTATTCTTAATAGTCCACAGTGTATCTCGGGCTCGCCTGCCTGACTCTTTGAGATCTACGATAGGATCGGGGTAGCTGAAGCGGTTCTCTTCGCTATACATAAGTCGATCGAGCGGGGTCAATTTCCAAGGGGTGTGGATCAGTGCAGCGGGGAGCTGAGACAGCTCAGGAATCCAGCGTTTGATAAAGCGACCCTCCGGGTCATGTTCTTGTGACTGCTTGATTGGGTTATAGACTCGAATCGTGTTAACCCCGATGGTAGAGGCTTGCATCTGCAATTGGGGATAGTGAATCCCTGGTTCATAGTCTAGAAAGTGTCGAGCGAGGTGGTCCGCCCCGCTCCGCCAATCCTGCCAGAGGTGGTGGCAGAGGAAAGAGACCAACATCGCTCGCATCCGAAAGTTTAGATAGCCTGTCTGAACTAAACACCGCATGGTAGCGTCTATTAAGGGATACCCAGTCAAACCATGGCGCCAAGCATTTAGCCACTCCGGGGAGTATTCAGAGCGTATCGCATCAAAAGCATGATTAAAGTTCTCTCGCTCGATCCTAGGCTCAGACTCTAGCTTTTGGATAAAGTGACTGCGCCACCATAGGCGAGAGATAAAGGCTTGATAGGCTTTGGAGGGACGACGACCTCTCTGAAAGCGATGAGCTGTGTGGTAGAGTTGGCGAAGAGAGATGTTTCCCCAGGCGAGGTGAGGGCTCAATCGGGAGCATGTTTGTCGGCTCGCCTGTGGTTTAGAGATAAAGCGCTGGTAAGACCAAATCCGGTCAGTGAAGAAACTTTGACATAAAGCGCGAGCCGCTTGAGTTCCCCCTCGTTGCCTTTGATCAAAAGCAGTTGAGGTCTGTGTGGAAGATAACTCGCCGAGGTCATCTGTAGAATGAATGACTCTAGCCTCTCCCCGCTCTCTGTGGTAGCGCTCTTCGTCTAAACAGAGCCATCTCAATCTATGCAATGGAGGGTCGGCGAGGGGGGCCTCCATAAATTCTTGCCACTTCCGGTCCCAAGTTCGTCGAGTTTTGAGCCCTCTGATCACCCCATTATAGGAAAACTCTCTCCAAGCCACT
>CALSSE010000016.1 GCA_943788935.1 uncultured bacterium
TGTCAGAGCAGACGTTGGGGTTGTTATCATCGCTATCATCAGCGTCGAGAGCGAGATCGTTGTCATCATCAGTGTCGCCGTCATCACAGGCGCCATCACCATCGAAGTCAGCTCCATCGTTGGCGACATCAAAGGTACCGTTGGCGCAATCATCACAGGTGTCGGCATCAGTGTCAGAGCAGACATTTGGATCATTGTCGTCGCTGTCATCGGCATCAAGCGCATTATCATTGTCATCATCAGGGTCTCCGGCATCACAGAGGCCATCGGTATCGAAATCAACACCATCATTGGCTGTGTCGAAGCTGCCATTCGCGCAGTCATCACAGGTGTCAGCGTCGGTATCAGAGCAGACATTAGGATCATTACTATCGCTGTCGTCTCCGTCTAATGAGCCATCATTGTCGTCATCAGGGTCACCTGCATCGCAGAGACCATCGCCTTCGAAGTCTACCCCGTCGTTAGCCGGGTCAAAGGTACCATTGACACAGTCATCACAGGTGTCGGCGTCGGTGTCAGAGCAGACGTTGGGATCATTATCATCGCTGTCATCGGCGTCCAATGAACCATCATTGTCATCATCAAGGTCACCGGCGTCACAGAGGCCATCGCCTTCGAAGTCAGCACCATCATTGGCGGGATCAAAGGTACCGTTGACGCAATCGTCACAGGCGTCGGCATCGGTGTCAGAGCAGACATTTGGGTCATTATCATCGCTGTCATCAGCGTCGAGAGAACCGTCATTGTCATCGTCAGGGTCACCGTTGTCACAGAGGCCATCGGTATCGAAGTCTACCCCGTCGTTAGCAGGGTCGAAGGTGCCATTAGCGCAGTCATCACAGGCGTCGGCATCGGTGTCAGAGCAGACATTGGGGTTGTTATCATCGCTGTCATCAGCGTCGAGAGCGAGATCGTTGTCATCATCAGTGTCGCCGTCATCACAGGCGCCATCACCATCGAAGTCAGCTCCATCGTTGGCGACATCAAAGGTACCGTTGGCGCAATCATCACAGGTGTCGGCATCAGTGTCAGAGCAGACATTTGGATCATTGTCGTCGCTGTCATCGGCATCAAGCGCATTATCATTGTCATCATCAGGGTCTCCGGCATCACAGAGGCCATCGGTATCGAAATCAACACCATCATTAGCGAGGTCGAAGCTGCCATTCGCGCAGTCATCACAGGTGTCAGCGTCGGTATCAGAGCAGACATTAGGATCATTACTATCGCTGTCGTCTCCGTCTAATGAGCCATCATTGTCGTCATCAGGGTCACCTGCATCGCAGAGACCATCGCCTTCGAAGTCTACCCCGTCGTTAGCCGGGTCAAAGGTACCATTGACACAATCATCACAGGTGTCGGCGTCGGTGTCAGAGCAGACATTCGGATCATTATCATCGCTGTCATCGGCGTCCAATGAACCATCATTGTCATCATCAGGGTCACCGGCATCACAGAGGCCATCGCCTTCGAAGTCCACACCATCATTGGCGGGATCAAAGGTACCGTTGACGCAATCGTCACAGGCGTCGGCATCGGTGTCAGAGCAGACATTTGGATCATTGTCGTCGCTGTCATCAGCGTCGAGAGCGCCGTCATTGTCATCGTCAGGGTCACCGTCGTCACAGAGGCCATCGACATCGAAGTCTACCCCGTCGTTAGCAGGGTCGAAGGTGCCATTAGCGCAGTCATCACAGGCATCTGTATCGGTGTCAGAGCAGACATTGGGGTTGTTATCATCGCTGTCATCAGCATCGAGGGCCAGGTCGTTGTCATCATCAGGATCCCCTGCGTCACAAAGACCATCGGTATCGAAGTCTACCCCGTCGTTGGCGACATCAAAGGTGCCGTTGGCGCAATCATCACAGGTATCGGCATCAGTGTCAGAGCAGACATTTGGATCATTGTCGTCGCTGTCATCGGCATCTAGCGCATTATCGTTGTCGTCATCAGGGTCACCGGCATCACAGAGGCCATCGGTGTCGAAATCTACTCCGTCATTGGCAGGATCAAAACTACCGTTAGTGCAGTCATCACAGGTGTCAGCGTCAGTATCAGAGCAGACATTAGGATCATTACTATCGCTGTCGTCTCCGTCTAATGAGCCATCATTATCGTCATCAGGGTCACCTGCATCGCAGAGACCATCGCCTTCGAAGTCTACCCCGTCGTTAGCTGGGTCAAAGGTGCCATTGACACAGTCATCACAGGTGTCGGCGTCGGTGTCAGAGCAGACGTTGGGATCATTATCATCGCTGTCATCGGCGTCCAATGAACCATCATTGTCATCATCAGGGTCGCCGGCATCACAGAGGCCATCGCCTTCGAAGTCGGCACCATCATTGGCAGGATCAAAGGTACCATTGATGCAGTCATCACAGGTATCAGCGTCGGTGTCAGAGCAGACATTTGGATCATTGTCGTCGCTGTCATCAGCGTCGAGAGCGCCGTCATTGTCATCGTCGGGGTCGCCGTCGTCACAGAGGCCATCGGTATCGAAGTCCACACCATCGTTGGCTGGGTCGAAGGTCCCGTTGGCGCAGTCATCACAAGCATCTGTATCGGTGTCAGAGCAGACATTTGGATCATTGTCGTCGCTGTCATCGGCATCTAGCGCGTTGTCGTTGTCATCATCAGGATCCCCTGCGTCACAAAGACCATCGGTATCGAAGTCTACCCCGTCGTTGGCAGGATCGAATGTCCCGTTACTACAATCATCACAGGTATCGGCATCAGTGTCAGAGCAGACATTTGGATCATTGTCGTCGCTGTCATCGGCATCTAGCGCGTTGTCGTTGTCATCATCAGGGTCCCCAGCATCACAGAGGCCATCGGTGTCGAAATCTACTCCGTCATTGGCAGGATCAAAGCTACCGTTAGTGCAGTCATCACAGGTGTCAGCGTCGGTATCAGAGCAGACATTTGGATCATTATCATCGCTGTCATCTCCGTCTAATGAACCGTCGTTGTCATCATCAGGGTCACCTGCATCGCAGAGACCATCGCCTTCGAAGTCTACCCCGTCGTTCGCTGGATCAAAGGTGCCATTGACACAGTCATCACAGGTGTCGGCGTCGGTGTCAGAGCAGACGTTCGGGTCATTGTCATCGCTGTCATCAGCGTCTAGAGCGCCGTCATTGTCATCGTCGGGATCGCCATTGTCACAGAGTCCATCGGTATCGAAGTCCACACCGTCGTTGGCAGGATCAAAGGTACCATTGATGCAGTCGTCACAGCTGTCAGCGTCAGTGTCAGAGCAGACGTTGGGATTATTGTCATCGCTGTCATCAGCGTCGAGAGCGCCGTCATTATCATCGTCAGGATCACCGTCGTCACAGAGGCCATCGGTATCGAAGTCTACCCCGTCGTTAGCAGGGTCGAAGGTGCCGTTAGCGCAGTCATCACAGCTGTCCGTATCGGTGTCAGAGCAGACGTTGGGGTTATTATCATCGCTGTCGTCAGCATCTAAAGCGAGGTCGTTGTCATCATCAGCGTCGCCATCATCACAAGCACCATCACCATCGAAGTCTACCCCGTCATTGGCAGGATCGAATGTCCCGTTACTACAATCATCACAGGTATCGGCATCAGTGTCAGAGCAGACATTTGGATCATTGTCGTCGCTGTCATCGGCATCTAGCGCGTTGTCGTTGTCATCATCAGGGTCCCCAGCATCACAGAGGCCATCGGTGTCGAAATCTACTCCGTCATTGGCAGGATCAAAGCTACCGTTAGTGCAGTCATCACAGGTGTCAGCGTCGGTATCAGAGCAGACATTTGGATCATTATCATCGCTGTCATCTCCGTCTAATGAACCGTCGTTGTCGTCATCTGGATCGCCTGCATCGCAGAGACCATCGCCTTCGAAGTCTACACCGTCATTGGCAGGATCAAAGGTGCCATTGACACAGTCATCACAGGTGTCGGCGTCGGTGTCAGAGCAGACGTTCGGGTCATTGTCATCGCTGTCATCAGCGTCTAGAGCGCCGTCATTGTCATCGTCGGGATCGCCATTGTCACAGAGTCCATCGGTATCGAAGTCCACACCGTCGTTGGCAGGATCAAAGGTACCATTGATGCAGTCGTCACAGGTGTCAGCGTCAGTGTCAGAGCAGACGTTGGGATTATTGTCATCGCTGTCATCAGCGTCGAGAGCGCCGTCATTATCATCGTCAGGATCACCGTCGTCACAGAGGCCATCGGTATCGAAGTCTACCCCGTCGTTAGCAGGGTCGAAGGTGCCGTTAGCGCAGTCATCACAGCTGTCCGTATCGGTGTCAGAGCAGACGTTGGGGTTATTATCATCGCTGTCGTCAGCATCTAAAGCGAGGTCGTTGTCATCATCAGCGTCGCCATCATCACAAGCACCATCACCATCGAAGTCTACCCCGTCATTGGCAGGATCGAATGTCCCATTACTACAATCATCGCAGGTATCACTATCAGTGTCAGAGCAGACATTTGGATCATTGTCATCGCTGTCATCGGCATCAAGCGCGTTGTCGTTGTCATCATCAGGGTCTCCGGCATCACAGAGGCCATCGGTGTCGAAATCTACTCCGTCATTGGCAGGATCAAAACTACCGTTAGTGCAGTCATCACAAGTGTCAGCGTCGGTATCAGAGCAGACATTTGGATCATTATCATCGCTATCATCTGCGTCTAATGAACCGTCGTTGTCATCATCTGGATCACCTGCATCGCAGAGACCATCGCCTTCGAAGTCTACCCCGTCGTTCGCTGGGTCAAAGGTGCCATTGACACAGTCATCACAGGTGTCAGCGTCGGTGTCAGAGCAGACGTTCGGATCATTGTCATCGCTGTCGTCAGCGTCTAGAGCGCCGTCATTGTCATCATCAGGATCACCGGCATCACAGAGCCCATCCCCCTCGAAATCCACACCGTCGTTGGCGGGATCAAAGGTACCGTTGACGCAGTCATCACAGGTGTCGGCGTCGGTATCAGAGCAGATATTTGGATCGTTGTCATCGCTGTCATCAGCGTCTAGAGCGCCGTCATTATCATCGTCAGGGTCACCGTTGTCACAGAGCCCATCGGTATCGAAGTCTACTCCGTCGTTAGCGGGATCAAAGGTCCCGTTGGCGCAGTCATCACAGGTATCCGTATCGGTGTCAGAGCAGACGTTGGGGTTATTATCATCGCTGTCATCAGCATCGAGAGCGAGGTCATTGTCATCATCAGGATCCCCTGCATCACAAAGACCATCGGTATCGAAGTCTACCCCGTCGTTGGCAGGATCGAAGGTCCCGTTACTACAATCATCACAGGTGTCAGTATCGGTGTCAGAGCAGACATTTGGATCATTGTCATCGCTGTCATCGGCATCTAACGCGTTGTCGTTGTCATCATCAGGGTCCCCAGCATCACAGAGGCCATCGGTATCGAAATCAAACCCATCATTGGCGAGGTCGAAGCTGCCATTAGTGCAGTCATCACAGGTGTCAGCGTCATTGTCAGAGCAAACAGTCGAATCATTATCATCGCTGTCATCGGCGTCCAATGAACCATCATTGTCGTCATCAGGGTCACCTGCATCGCAGAGGCCATCGCCTTCGAAGTCTACCCCGTCGTTAGCTGGGTCAAAAGTGCCATTGACACAATCATCACAGGTGTCAGCGTCGGTGTCAGAGCAGACGTTCGGGTCGTTATCATCGCTGTCATCAGCGTCCAATGAACCGTCGTTGTCATCATCAGGGTCACCGGCATCACAGAGACCATCTCCCTCGAAGTCCACACCGTCGTTAGCGGGATCAAAAGTACCGTTAACACAATCGTCACAGGTGTCAGCGTCGGTGTCAGAACAGACATTTGGATCATTGTCATCGCTGTCATCAGCGTCGAGAGCGCCGTCATTGTCATCGTCGGGGTCGCCGTCATCACAGAGCCCATCGGTATCGAAGTCTACGCCGTCGTTGGCAGGATCAAAGGTGCCATTAGCGCAGTCATCACAAGAGTCTGTATCGGTGTCAGAGCAGACATTTGGATCATTATCATCGCTGTCATCAGCGTCGAGGGCTAGGTCGTTGTCATCATCAGGATCCCCTGCATCACAAAGACCGTCAGTATCGAAGTCTACCCCGTCGTTGGCAGGATCGAATGTCCCATTACTACAATCATCGCAGGAATCAGTATCGGTGTCAGAGCAGACATTCGGGTTGTTATCGTCACTATCATCCGTATCGAGAGAACCATCGTTATCATCATCGGTGTCGCCCGCATCACAAATTCCATCACTGTCAAAGTCGGCGCCATCGTTCGCTATATCGAAAGTACCGTTAGAGCAGTCATCACAGGTGTCGCCGTCGTTATCAGAGCAAACATTTGGATTATTACCATCGCTGTCATCAGCATCGAGAGACCCATCATTGTCATCATCGGGATCACCGGCATCACATAAGCCATCTCCTTCGAAATCGACTCCGTCATTAGCCGGGTCAAAGGTACCATTGACACAGTCTTCACAGGTGTCAGCGTCGGTGTCAGAGCAGACGTTCGGGTCATTATCATCGCTGTCATCGGCGTCCAATGAACCGTCATTGTCATCATCGGGATCACCGGCATCACATAAGCCATCTCCCTCGAAATCTGCTCCATCGTTAGCTGGGTCAAAGGTGCCGTTGACACAGTCATCACAGGTGTCAGCATCGGTGTCAGAGCAGATGTTTATATTATTGTCATCGCTGTCATCGGCATCGAGAGCGCCGTCATTGTCATCATCGGGGTCACCATCGTCACAGAGACCATCAGTATCGAAGTCTACTCCATCGTTAGCAGGGTCGAAGGTACCGTTGGCGCAGTCATCACAAGCATCTGTATCGGTATCTGAGCAGACATTGGGGTTATTATCATCGCTGTCGTCAGCGTCGAGGGCATTATCATTGTCATCATCTGGATCACCGGCATCACAGAGACCATCGGTGTCGAAATCAGCCCCGTCGTTGGCAGGATCGAATGACCCGTTACTACAATCATCGCAGGTGTCAGCATCGGTGTCAGAGCAGATGTTTGGATCATTGTCATCGCTGTCATCGGCATCGAGAGAACCATCGTTGTCATCATCGGTATCGCCCGCATCACAGATTCCATCATTGTCGAAGTCTGCGCCATCATTCGCTATATCGAAGGTGCCATTAGCGCAGTCATCACAGGTATCGCCGTCGTTATCAGAGCAGACATTTGGATCATTATCATCGCTGTCATCAGCATCGAGAGACTCATCATTGTCGTCATCGGGATCACCGGCATCACAGAGGCCATCGGTATCGAAATCAGCTCCGTCGTTAGCGGGGTCAAATGTGCCACTGGTACAGTCATCACAGGTATCTGCATCACTATCTGAACAGGTGTTTGGATCATTGTCATCGCTGTCATCAACATCGAGAGAGCCATCATTGTCATCATCGAGATCTTCGACGGCGTCTTGGCATCCATCACCGTCAAAGTCTGTATTTGCTGCAGATGGGCCCCATGCTAGATCTCCCTTGGCACAGTCGTCATTGCCATTGGTCACCCCATCATTGTCATCATCATTATCTTCGGTAGAGTCACGGCAACCATCGGTGTCATAATCTTCAGCGGCGTCTGAGATCCATCCAGTCTCACCGGTCGCACATTGGTCAGCGGTGTCACTGATACCATCATTGTCATCATCTAGATCTTCGGGGTCGCTGTCCCGGCAACCATCTTGATCATGATCTTCAGCAATATCTGATGAGTCCCAGCCGGTGACACCTGAAGGACACTGGTCTACGGTATCAAGAGAGCCATCATTGTCATCATCAAGGTCCTCTGTTGCGTCTTCACAACCATCGGCATCATTATCATTGGCGAGCGCTGAGGGCCCCCAACCGAGGTTTCCTTTACGACAAAGGTCATCGGTATCTAGAACGCCATCGTTATCATCATCGGTCTCCTCGGGATGATCATCTTTACACCCGTCGCTATCGTAGTCAGTCACTCCGTTGGAGGTCCAACCTGTCTCTCCATTGGGACAGAGGTCGTTAATATCAACAATACCATCAGCGTCAGCATCTTCGACACAGACTGACGGTTCACCGGTACAGACCGAACCAGGCTCAACAGCGCATCCCGCAGAGCAACCATCTCCAAAGGCCGTGTTTCCATCATCACAGGTCTCAAAGCCTGGGTCGCCGAGGTTAAGCCCAACACGGATGATCCCGTCGCCACAAACGGCAGCGATGCAGCCGGCCTTACAGCCATCTTTATCACTGGCGTTTCCGTCATCACACTCCTCGAAGAGTAGATCACCGATGTTAAGGTCTGTTCGCTGTACACCATCGCCGCAGGTGGCGAATAAACAGTTGTTGAGGCAAGCATCATCATCTTGACCATTGGCGTCATCACACTGTTCATTGGAGTCGACAACGTTATCTCCACAGCCAGACGCTTCACAATTAGAGCGACAAGCGTCAGGGAGGAAGTCACTGTTATTGAAGCTATCATCACAAGTCTCATTAGCGGTGAGATTTAAGATTCCATCTCCACACACGCTAGAGCTACAGTCTGCGTTACAGACGGCGCTCTCTCCACTGTCATCACAATCTTCACTCGCGGATGCATTTGTGATCCCATCACCACAAATAGAGGGGCTACAGTCAGCGTTACAGGTGGCGCTCTCCCCTCCATCATCACAAGACTCACCAGAAGCGGTGTTGACGATACTATCTCCGCAGGAGGAGAAGGAGCAATTAGCGTTACAGGTGAGCGTATTTACTCCACCTTCGTCGCAATCTTCACCAAACTGAACGACTCCATTGCCACAGAACTCGATGCCACAGGCAGAGTCACAGCCATCTCCGTCAGCAGTGTTTCCATCATCACATTCTTCTGCTCCTTGTTGTACGCCATTACCGCAGACCTCAGGGGTACAGGTAGAGTCACAGCCATCACCAGCGACAGTATTTCCATCATCGCAGGTCTCGTAGGCGCCAGGTGTAGGTGTGCCTTGTCCAAAGGAGTTGTCACCCCAGCAGACGATTTGGTTATTAAAGTCAACTGCACATGAATGGGTAAACCCAACATCGACGCTGATGAATGGACCGGCGGGAGCGTTGAGTTGACCATCAAAGTTATCACCCCAGCAGATGACGTCATCATTGGTGTCACGAGCACAAGTGTGGGAGAAGTGAGAGGCGACCTCTACATAGTTACCTGCAGGCGCATCACATTGCCCAAAGTCATTGTTACCCCAGCAATCGATCGCGCCTGTTGTTGAGAGCGCACAGGTGAAGTTACCGCCAGCGCTGAGGTCTGTATATGTTCCAGCTGGAGCGTTGAGCTGGCCTTGATCATTGTCACCCCAGCATTCAATGGTGCCATTGTCTGTGACCGCGCACCCATGGAGCGATACGAAGTCCCCACCGATTGCCACTCGAGAGAAGGCACCTACAGGAGGGTCAGGGAAGATTCCAAAACCATAATCCATCTCACCCCAACAGATGAGATCTCCATTTAATTGAACACCACAAGTTTGGTCCATCAGTCCTGGGCTGACATCCACCATGAGAACGTTAGGAGGCTCTGCTTGATTGAGGTCATTCGCTCCCCAACACTCTACTTCGTTAAGGGTGCCGATCGCGCAGGCATGAGCGCTACCAATCTCCATATGGCTGAATTGGCCCTCTGGTTTGCTCTTGGTGGCGTTAACCCCGACGAGGGTTTCACCCCAACAATTGATATAGTCGTCAGTCATGATACCGCAGCTCTGAGCCGAGCCACCAGAGACGTTAAGGTAACGTCGTTCATAGGTCTGAATAACCCCATTACCGCACTCTTCGATGACGCATAAGTCATCACAGCCATCAGAGATACCTACGTTCCCATCATCACACTGCTCACCGGTGTCGATGACGCTATCTCCGCATGCGGGGACTTGGCAACTGATGCGACATGCATCGGGGGCAGTATCGCTGTTGTTAGCTCCATTATCACAGAACTCACCGGAGTCTTGTACACCGTCACCACAAAAAGCGACTTGGCAGCTCGTACGACAACCATCTACAGCGTTATCATCGTTACCTGCGCCTAAATCACAGCCCTCACTACTGTCTTGAATACCGTCTCCACAAGAGGCGATTTGACAGCTTGTGCGGCAAGCATCGGCGAGAGTGTCGGAATTATTGAGTCCATCATCACACCCCTCGCCGGGATCTGTGACCCCGTCACCGCAGCCGGGGAGCTGACAATTCGTGCGGCAAGCGCCAGGGTTGAGGTCGTTATTATTGATACCATCGTCACAGCTCTCAGTTCCCTGAATGACGCCATCACCACAGATTTGCTCTTCACAGTTGTTATTACAGCCATTGTTGTCATCTTGATCACCATCATCACAATCTTCTCCGAGGTGGGCTTGAATTACACCATTCCCACACTCTTCCACGAAGCAGTTCTCATCACAGCCATCATTGTTCGTGGTATTTCCATCATCACAGGTCTCACCAATTGAGCCTTGAAGCACTCCATTGCCACAGATCTCTTCGTTGCAGTTGAGATCACAGCCGTCACCGTTCAGAGCATTCCCATCATCACAAGACTCACCGAATTGTAGC
The DNA here is from genome assembly GCA_943788935.1 of uncultured bacterium. GTDB lineage: Bacteria > Myxococcota_A > Bradymonadia > UBA7976 > VGTA01 > CAKZRU01. Next base: position 10,590 of record CALSSE010000016.1, read on the forward strand.
ACTCCATTCTGACAAACCTCGTCAATACAAGACTCATCGCAGCCGTCACCGACATCTAGGTTGCCATCATCGCACTCTTCAGAGCCTTGGAGTAGTCCGTTGCCACATTCGAGCAAACAAGAGGCACCGCAACCATCATTATCTTGACGGTTCCCGTCGTCACACTGCTCATAATCATCAAGTACCCCATCACCGCAGGTTAAACGAGAGGCGATACGGAAGCCGACATAGACCTCTTCCTGCCTGAAGTTTAATCGCTGACGATATAGAGCAGTGGAGCGACTCGGAGCTAACGACCAACCACCACCTCTCACCACGCGGAAACGATTACCTGTCGAGCCGATATAGGGAGTCCCATCAGTGGGCTGAACGTTATATCCCTGTTGATACCAGTCGGCGGTCCACTCAGCGGCGTTACCGATGAGGTCGCATATCCCCTGATCACTATCACCGTCTAGGAAGGTTGGGAGGTTAACCTGATCGGTGTGACTTCGAGAACAGACTGGTGAGGTCGAGAGCTGACCACATCCAAAAGAGCCATCTTTGAGAATCGCTCGATCACAGCTGCTCGCCTCATCTCCCCATGGGTAAAGCTGATCTTGGCCTTGACTTCGAGCAGCATATTCCCATTGAGCTTCACTGGGGAGAGAGAGTGTGTTTACGGTGTCTTTTTGGTTGAGCCAATCGCCGAATTCTACCGCTTGAGACCAACTCAAACAGTTGACTGGGTGAGTCTCCCGTCCGGCTCTTCCCCAGTTACAGAATGTACCAACTTTAGGCTCTGAACAGACACCCTCATCAACACACGCTTGGTATTGATAAATGGTAATCTCAGCCCTTGAGAGACTAAAGTTTTCTATGGTCACTAATTTGAGAGGTCTCGCTGCACTATCAGAGCTATCTCCGCGAAGATAGACGCCTCCCGATAGTGGGACGAGCTCGATTGTACTGTCGAGCTCGCAGGTGCTTGAACAACCATCTCCTTCTCTGGTGTTTCTATCATCACAAGTCTCGGGTGGTGTGATGACCCCATCTCCGCACAGAGGTGCTTGTGCATAGACACTGAATGGGCTTAAGAGAAGGGTAAGCGCGATCAACGGTGAGTAGCGCATGGAGTCTCCCTAATAGATGTGCGTACTAGCTTACTCCGTTAATTTCTAAAGATGGATCATGGAGCGCTAGCAGTTATGATTGAGCTTACGTGTCGAAGCACGTATTGATACTTAGTACATACGGTAAACCCTTTTGGGGGCATGAATCAATCATCTATTATCTTTGATTACATGATAGTTTACGCACATTAGCTTACGTTGTATTACGTTTGCTTACATAATATTTTGGAAGGAGCATTATGAGTACCATCGATCAATTTGAGAGCGTTTTCCGTTCAGCGATCAAGCCATCCTACGACCCTCAACCTCTCTCTATCTCAAAAATTTTGTGGGTGAGCGATTTGGATGAACAAGACGCTGAACCCTACGCTCGGGCCTGCCAAGAGTATTTAACGGACGCTGGCTCAGATCTTATCGGCGAGGTATCTATCCTACCGAAAGAGCTGAGTCATGACTTAAATACTCTGATCGAAGAGATCTCTAAGCGTTCGCCAGACCTTATAGTCACCCATAGAAATTTACACTCAGATGCCTCTTTTGGGTACACTCTTGGTGATCACATAGAGGTTCTTACTCAAGTCACTCATGTGCCTATCCTGTTGTGTCCTCATCACAGCCATTGGCGAGCAGAGCTGCTAGGGGCACCGAAAAAGGTGATGGTATTAACAGACCAGTTGAGCGCTAACCCTGTCCTTATAGATGCTGCGCTCTCGCTAGTGAGAGATCAAGGACAGATCACTCTCGCCCATATTGAAGATGAGTCTCAATTTAATCGATTCATCGACAGCATTTCAAAGATCCCTGAGCTCGATACAGAGATCGCTCGCAGCTCAATTCAAGCTCAGCTATTTAAGGAGACAGAAGATTTTGTTGAGGCGATCAAGACCGCGCTCCTAGAGAAACAGAGAGAGGTTACAGTTCACTCCGAGATCCAAATGGGTCACACATTACGCACTTATGTTTCCATGGTAGAGGTTCATCAAATCGACATGGTCGTGATGCAGAGTAAAGTAGAAGATCAGGTCGCTATTCATGGTCTCTCATATCCGCTCGCTGTTGAGTTAAATCAACTCCCCATGCTGATATTATAATTTTTGGTCTTCCCCCCCTATTAGGATTACAGAGGAGACATGAGTGATCATCGCGCTCAGTCATTCCAAAGAACACTAGGATATTACTTTATGATCAATCTCATCTCTATTCTAAATCCAAGCGCAGCGCAGGCTGTCCATAAGGTAGTAGAGCATCACGTTGCCCACCACCCTCCCGAGGCTTGGGTGACATACCTCTTTACAGCCCTCTTAGTAGGGCTCATTTTCTGTCTCGCCTTCGAAGAGAAAATCCACGCCCAAAAGTCGGTGATCGCTAGCTCCTTTGCCTTAATGGGGCTCGCTTTAGGAACCTTCTTTGACATACTCCCTTTTGGTCCGGAAGCGGCATCAAAGGGAGCAGCGCCGATGATCAATCACTTTGGAGAGACCCTCTTCCATCCGGTCTTTATTCAGGGGGTCGACTGGGGAGTGATCGCGATTATCTTTGGAGCGAGTCTATTTGTCGATATCACCTCCAAGTCAGGACTCTTTACTTGGATCGCTTTGAAGCTCACTAAGTCTTCGGGCGGTAATCCTCTTAAACTACTGTGGGCTTATGGGGTGATGACCGTCGTCTTTAGCGCAGTATTAAACAATGTGACAGCGATGATTATCGTTGGCTCATTGTCTGTGGTCTCTCTAGAGAAGCTCAGCCGACGAGACCTATTACTTGGGTTTTTACTCATCGAAGGTCTCTTAACCAATGTGGGTGGATTGCTTACCCTCATCAGCTCTGTCCCGAACATTATCGTCGGGACTGCTGCCGGGATCTCTTTTGGTCGATTCTTTGTGATCGCCGCTCCTTTTGTCCTTGTCACGACAGCGGTGACTCTGTGGCTAGGAGCAAAGATGTTCAAGATCACTGGATTTGAATCAGAGCACCAAGAAGTAGAGGGTCGGAGACTCGTGGCCCAATTTGATGAGTCAGAGGGTATCGAGAGCCGTGGGTTCTTCATTTTTTCTTCGGTAATGACGATCTGTTTCGTGTTTACCATCGCACTCGCTTCTATGATTCCCGGTCTCAATAAATTAGGGATGGCCTATGTGGCGCTACTGTTTGCGGGGATTATGATGCTCAAGTTTAAGTCGAGCGCGAGTGAGTTTTATAAGTCAATCGACTGGGACTTACTCGGTTTCTTTGTAGCGCTCTTCGCCTTTATTAACGTTTTGGAGCATGCTCACGTACTCGCTTTAATCGGTCAAGGTTTAAGTCACATCATAAACTTAGGGGAGACCCTTGGTGGGGCATCACTGCTGGTCAGCGCTTCGGTGTTTAGCTCGGTGACCGACAACATTCCATTGGCAGCGATGCTAGCGAAGATCCTCAACGCCCAACAGACTGCCGGAGATAGCTCTTTGTGGTGGTCGGTGATCTTTGGCGCTAACCTTGGGGGGAATATTACTCCTATTGGTTCAGCATCTACTTTGGTAGCGGTCACTATGATGCATAAACATAAGCTCCCCATGAGCTTCTCTGGTTTTGTGATAAGAGCTGTTCCCTTTGCGATCGTTCAAATTATTTTAGCGATTATTTATGTATCGCTCTTTGTTTGAATCGCGCTCTGTTTGAATCGCGCTCTGTTTGAATCGCGCTCTGTTTGAGTGTAACTCATTCATTGATGACTAATTCAGTCCCTACCCCTTGATCAGTAAAGAGCTCTAGTAATAGCGCGTGTTTTACACAGCCGTTGAGGATGTGTACTTTCTCTACACCGGAGCGTAAGGCCTCAAAAGCACATTGAAGTTTCGGGATCATGCCCCCATTGATAACGCCTCTCTCTATCCATCGCTCTGCTTCTTGAACAGTTAAAGAAGACGCGACCTCCCCGTCAGGCCCTTTAATCCCCTCTACATCAGTCATGAGGACTAGTTTTCTCGCTAAAATATGCTCGGCGATAGAGCTCGCCGCGTAATCAGCGTTGATGTTTAGCGTCTCGCGTTGCTGTATATCAACACCAATCGGGGCGATCACCGGAATGAACCCGGCCTCTCCGAGTAGTTTGAGTTCACTATCGTCTACTCTAGTGACTTGACCTACCCTACCGATGTCTGCTCCTCGGGGTTGATAGCGAGTCGCTTGCAAAAGTTGACCATCAACACCTGAGAGGCCTACAGATCTCCCCCCGGCGTCATTGATCATCTGTACAAGCATTGGATTAACTTGACCCATTAATGCCATCTGAACGGCGCGCATAGTCTCGTCATCGGTGACTCTCATTCCCTCAATAAACGAGCTCTTGATCGACATTTGCTCTAAAAGGGCGCTGATTTGAGGTCCCCCACCATGGACGACCGTTATATTGATCCCAATCGATCTTAGCAGGGTCACATCTCTAGCGAAACTAGCCTGGATCTGAGGGCTCTTCATAGCGTGCCCACCGAACTTAACCACGATCCGCTCACCAGCGAAACGTTGGATATAGGGGAGCGCTTCGACCAGCAGTGAGGCTTTCTCTTGAACCCTGAGTAGTTGGTGTGAGGCAGGCCTTGAGAACCCCTCTTGCAGTGCCATATTCGAGTCATCTGAGATGTCAGTCATGTGTATCGCTTTCTGTCTGATCGGTCTCTCTCTAGTTAGTCTCTGTGTTAGTCAGTCTCTGTCTAGTCAGTCTCTGTCTTATCGACAGGACTTGGATATCAATCTTGACAGATGACTTGTCAATCATTTCACTAGATCGAGAGAGGCTTATTTAGCGCTCAAAAGTCATAATAAAGATAAAACTCATTGAGGGAAATAGTAGAGAGCCTTGGAGGGACAGTAATGATGACTAAAGTAAATAGAGTCTCGTCGCTGAGAATTTTTTTAAGAGAGAGACATTTGATGCAGTGGCGATCTATCTGTCTCTTACTGACCTGTGCCTTAGGCGCTTTCTCTTGTGCTGAGCCCCCTCCTAAACCCCCTGAGGACCTTGAAGCCTTACTTGGGTTTCTTTTTGAACACACAGCCGATGAAGATCCAAGCGCCTTAGCGCTAGGGATTGAAGAGCTCCACGCTTGGTTTCAAGATGAAGCTCAGCTTGAGGCTGCACGAGAGGGGTTCTTGATCAACACTCTTGATCTAAGTCGAGTCACGCCTTCAGACTTTCCTTTACCAGAGATGTCTAATAGTAACTTACAAGGGGTGAGCGTCGTCACCAAGAGCCCTTATTGCGTGAAGAGCATCGTAGGCTTACTCACTTGGGAGAAGTTTGGCGAGCTTCTAGATAGCTTTGAAACTTATAAAAGAGTGTTTGATCTCGACAGCACCTGCATGGTGACTCGTGATTGTCTTATGGTTACTGCGGAGAGTGAGACTCGCTCATCATGGGCTGGGCTGATCGGGATCACAACCAGTTACCACATTGACTTCCGCTGGGTATACACTGAGGTTGGGTGGGCTCTCGTCCATCGATTTTGGCTCAAACAACCTGCGCTCGGTGACTCTTTTGGGGTGAAGATGAACGCTAACTATTATGTTGGGGTGACTCTGCCTGACAGCGAGAGAGAGGTGAATGAACCGTCTCCTGCGCTTATCTCTGCAGCAAATGGGGCTTTTGGTCTCAGCGGAGATGAAATCGAGAGGCTACAGCAGACGCTCAGTCAACCCGGCTCTCTCCGCATTCATGCTAATTGGTTTGATGTGGACACCGGAGATATTCCCTTGGAGGATTCGATGATCGCCAACCTCTTGGTTCAACAACAAAAAAATGATTCAGAGAGCCATGATTCAATGATAACAAGTCACTCCTCACCAGGACGCTGCGCTACGACGGAGAGCTCATCTAGCTCTTCTATGGAGGTGCTCAGTCAATGAGCAGCCACGGGAAGCGATTACATAAAACCAGTGGAGCCTCTTCAGTGGTGGTTTATGCGCTCTGCGGACTCATACTGTTGGCTACTGTTTTTTGGTGGAGTTGGCCTGATGAAGTGAAGCCTGTTGTGAGCGCTCCCCCTCCTAGAGAGTTCGCGGAGTCTAAGACGTCAGAGGAGCCAATAGAGAGTGTAAGAGAGAGTATTAGGGATATGAATATGCCTTCGACCCTACGTCCCACCAAAGAGTCGGTCGCTCGTGTCGGATTGGGGGCCAGTCTCGCTCAAGCTCCCTTGCCTAAGCCTGCTTCTCGTCAAGATCTCCCCAAAGATTTGAGTCTCGGAGAGCACACCATCTCTCTAAAGGGGGGTGAGTGGCGCTTACGTCTTACCCTCACCCTCAGCTCTGAAGGTGAGGAGTTTATTAGATATGCAGCGCCGTTGAGGCGACGTCTAATTCAGATGATCTATTTTTTGGTGAGTCACCGAGTACCTGAAGGAATGAGGACGGCGAGCGGAGAGGAGCGTCTCCGCTCGGACCTCAAGGAGCGCTTTCAGAACGTCCTCCGCGGTCAAGAATTTGAACTCTACATCGATGGCTACTCCTTGGAACGTGTGGAAGACCTAGAGGAGTTTGAAGAGTGACAAGACGGGGACCTGAGCGATCATGAGCGACTTACCCAAGAACCCCTACAATCCACAGGCATGGATTGTCGGTGAGCCGAAGATCGGCGATGATGTGTGGATCGGGGCTTTCACTCTCATCGATGGGAGCGGTGGACTAGAGATCGGGCGAGGGGTGAACGTTTCTTGTGGTGTCCAGATCTTGACACATTCAAGCGCTCGACGTACGGTGAGCGCTCGCCAATATCCCGATGTTGATCGGGCGCCTACTGTGATCGGTGATCATGTGTTTATTGGCGCTAATGCGGTCATTCTTATGGGCAGTACGATCGGCGCTCATTCGATCGTAGGGGCAGGCGCAGTAGTCACTGAGGGGAGTACTTTTCCACCTCACAGTCTCATCGTTGGCGTCCCCGCTAAAAGAAAAGGGGACGTTCGGTGGACTTGACTCGAACCCAATGGGGTTTAATGTATAGATAAACTTACTTGTTAGTTTGAAAACTCTTTTTTACGGAGCAATTATGATTAAGAGAATATCCCTGTTTGTGTTGACGAATATCCTCGTACTCACACTCATCAGCTTCATTATGAACCTCACAGGGTTAGATCCTAATATCCATAATGGATATGGTGGACTAGCGGTCTTCTGCCTAGCATGGGGTGGCCTTGGCTCGTTTATCTCCTTGCTCTTATCAAAGTGGGTCGCGAAGAGAGGAATGAGTCTCGAGCTGATCGACCCCCATGGGCCTCATGGATATGTGGTCAAGGCTGTCAAAGAGTTCGCTCATAAAGAGGGCATCACCGCGCCAGAGGTTTACTACTACAACAGCGAAGAGCTCAATGCTTTCGCTACGGGACCCTCAAGAAATAACTCCCTCGTCGCCTTCTCGAGCGGTCTGCTCAGAGATATGAATGAGGATGAGGTGGTCGGGGTCGCAGCGCATGAGGTCGCTCATATCACTAATGGTGACATGGTGACTATGGCCCTAGTGCAAGGCGTGGTTAACGCCTTTGTGATGTTTATCGCTCGAGTCGTCGCTTTTGCCATCGACAACGCCCTGAGGGGCGATGATGATGACGGCGAGGGTTTAGGTTATTTCGCTTATATGTTCTTAGTTATCGGACTGCAGGCCTTATTCGGGCTCCTCACCGCTCCGGTAGTGGCTGGCTTCTCTCGGTATCGCGAGTTTAGAGCTGACGCTGGTGGTGCAGCGCTCGCCGGTCGTGACAAGATGGTCGCCGCGCTCAAAGCGCTCGATGAGCAATTTAGCGTTGACCGGCTTGACAATAGTCAACCTGCGCTCAAAGCGATGAAGATCTCTGGCGGCGGAATGATGGCTCTTCTCTCTACTCACCCTCCAATCAAGAAGCGTATCGAAGCCTTAGAGAAGAAATAGAACTCTAGCGAGTGGGCTCTCGTCTCCCCCAATCATCAGGGACGATCATGAGCCAACCCCTAAAGGAGAGGTCAGCGCTGGCGACGTACCAAAGCGTAGACCCCCTCTCCCCACGACTATTCATGGCCCCCTCTTTCAGTAGAGCTTGAGTATGTGTCGGTGTAGCCCTCAACTCAGCTAGCGTCGGGGGAGCTAACCATTGGGGCTTGGGTCGGAGAGATGCTCTCACCTCGCTCACAGAGGCCGAGGTCAGCTTTTGATAGAGATTAAAGAGCTGGTCAAGCTCACCTTGACGACACCATAAGGCAGGTAAGCCTCGCCCACTATTATTCTTTAGTGGCTCCAGAGAGTCCGGAGAGCTGAGCGCAGAGAGGTGAAAAAATAATCGTCCTTTAAGCCACAATGATCGAAGGTTGATGTGATAGCCCCTTGACCGAAGCGCAGAGATCGCTTCCGGCGTCTTACTCAGCGAGAGTTGGTGGGTATAGAGTCGATGTAGCTTTCCACCAAAGCTGTCTCGCTCATTAGGACCGATCCAAGTAAACAGCGGCTGAGGCATCCCATCGAGCGGTTCATGGCTCTCATCAGAGGGCACTTGTAAATAAAACTTTGAAGCCAGCTCTAGGTGCAATGATGAAGAGCTCTCGCTTTGAGTCAGGTGAGGCCTACAGAGCGTGTTGAGCTGGGCCTTAGAGAGACGAGCGATCATATCGAGGGCGCCAAGGGTACGTCGACCTTTTGAATCATTCTTAGCGGGGTCACTATATACCTGCAGCTCCCTTAAGAGCTCATCGACCTGTATAATATGATTGAGCCAATAGTAAACTAAGTGCTCATAATAAACCCCTAGTCTAACCCTAGTGAAGACTTGGGCAGAGCGCTCTAAACTGTTGAGGAGAGGGACAGGGTTAAGCTCTAGAGACCGTAAATGTGGAATAGCTTCCTTGAGGGCTTCCCTAGGAGACAACTCAACGATGCAAAGCGCTGACTCAAAATCCTTCGCCCATGAGGCTGGTAAGCTCTCTAGAGGCAGTTGATCTAATAACTTGGGAGAGCCGATCACCCAAGCGAGGTCTCTTACTTGAGGGTGAGTAAGCTCTTGGAGAACTCCCTGTAGATCCTCAGTGGATGCTAAGTTTATCATCTTAAGACTCTCAATTTAGAACTTTGAGATATCTTCTGAGACATCTTCTGAGACATCTTCTGAGACATCTTCTGAGACATCTTCTGAGACATCTTCTGAGACATCTTCTGAGACAGAGACAAACTTATCCATACTCAGCGTCTGCTCTCCATCCCACCGGTAAGCGGCAAGCTCTCCACCTTTAGCGATACTCCAGTCTGTACATGCTACCTTATGGGTAGGGAGACATGAGCTTCTACTCCGCCAATAATGACCAAAGAAAACCGGAGGAGAGTCTTTGTAGAGGATCGTTTGACCTTCTGTAATCGTGTCCTCAAGGTCAAGTCCATAAATATCACGGCTCCCAAAGATGCCTACCTCAGCCCATGTTTCGCCTTCTGTCCACCAAGCGACTCGACATTGGGTCCGCTTGATCCCTGATTTATCTTTAAAGTGTGTCCCCTCTGGCATCTTGAGCTCTGGACCTTTTAATAATAACTCAACGGTCTTAAAGGCCTCGTGCTCGGGCGTAAACAATTCATGACTGAATTCATTTCCCAGGATCATCCCTTGGGGGGAGGGATAGAGATACTGTGAGACTCTCTCTATGGACTCTTGATCCCAACAAGCATGGATGACTCGCGCGGTCCCACCGCCCTCTAGCTGAAGTTCAAGCCAAAGAGGGAGCGTTTTGAACCAAGCGATCATCTCCTCATGTGCTGAACTACCGAGGGGTAGCTCCTCAAGGAATGAGGCGTGTTGGTGTTGATTTTTGCGGGAATGAGGACGTAGATAGGCACCTGATTCTGTCTGTGTTGAGTAGGCGACCGCGTTGAGCTCATGATTTCCCATACAGATATCTGCGCAATCTGCCTCGACCATCTCTCTCACGATTTGACAGGTCTCTCGTTGCTTTGGACCTCGGTCTATAAGATCGCCAACGAAGATCGCTCGGCGTGTGGGGTGAGACCAATGGCCATGGTCTCGGTGATAACCTAACCTCTTCAAGAGGAGGATGAGGGCGTCAGCATGTCCATGGATATCTCCGATGATATCAAAGCCTTTGGCGATGGAGATGTTATTGTGCGACATGTTTTATGAACCTCTCTTGGAGAACACACCTAAGTGTATGATTGCTTATATATGACATCGGACATTCTACTTTTGATTCACTCTTCATCGATCACTCGCCGCCATCGTTTACAGGTCGCCTTATCTGTGGTCGAGGAATCAGAGCGATTGATCTTGACCTTCTCTTGAATGAGATGGTGTCTCCGTTGTCGCCAAAAAGATCTTTGAGGGCAGGCTTCCTGTTCTCCTTGGGTCGCTAGAGATTGGTAACTTGGATCACCAGGTAAGTATAACCTTACTTGTTCTCCCTTCATAATAATGGGCTGAATCGCTCTCGGTCGAGGCGTAGAATAGAGTGAGTGAAGAGCCTCTTGAGCGATCGAAGATTTTTCTCCTGTTCGGGGTGAGCGAAAGATCTCGTCTAGTTCACACAAGGTGATAAGGGTAGGGACAGGGAGCTCTAATGTACCACTATAATAAGCGCGTAAGGCCTCCGCAGGATTCCACCATTGAGCTTCACTGACCTCGACGGTGTCAACTGTGAGCGGGGAGACGGGAGGACGGATCATAATACCCCAAAAATAGGTATCAAAGCGACGCTTTAGCGCAAAAGGAGTAAGCCAATGGGCAACACAACGAGGCGCGTCAAAGGAGAGCTCTGAGTCTGTCATAATCCGGAGTCCACACTCTTCATAGGTCTCGCGCAAGGCTGTACCTAATGAGCGTTGAGCAGCCTCCGCTGTTGGAAAGCCCCACTCTAACCAGTTATCAGTTGACCGCTGCAGAGTGGGCTGACTCAAGTATTGACGCGCGTAGTCGAGATCGGAGTCCTCAGCACCTCCGCCGGGGAAGACCAGCGCATTGGGGAGAAACCTAGAGTGTGCTGATCGTTTGAGCAGCAGGACTTTCATCTGATTGGTGGCGCTCGGGTCATCGAGTAGTATAAGCAGGGTCGCTGATTGTTTCGCGCCTTGTGTCATATTGTTTATCCCTATAGATGGAGAGGTGTAAAGAGTCGGTCACAAATCAGAGTTAGCGGCTCTGAATCAGAGTGAGGGGCGCTGAATCAGAGTCAGGGGAGTGGGTGAGGCGAGGCGCGGAGAGCTGACTCCACACCACCGGTTTTGACCCAGAGCTCTCGCCACTCTTCTTGGGGGTCAGAATCGGCTACGATCCCTCCACCGGCGTGATAAATTAAGTCTTGACGATCACGAAGAAGGGTACGAATGGGGAGATTGAGGTCTCCACCTCCGCAGGGGTCAAGATAGCCGAGAGCTCCACAGTATATCCCACGGGCTCCACTCTCCAAATGGCGGATGAGTTCCATAGACCTCATCTTTGGCGCACCAGTGACGCTGCCTCCAGGAAAGATGGCGGCTAAGATCTCTAAGAGACCATTGTGAGGGGAGAGCTCACCTCTGATGACGCTCACTAAGTGATGAACTGTAGCATAGCGTCGAGCCTCTCTATCCACGATGACCTCTACGCTACCGCTCTCACAGATTTGGCCAAGGTCATTACGCTCTAAATCTAAGATCATCACATGCTCGGCGGCGTCTTTTTCTGAGCTGATAAGCTCTTGACGCTCTGATTCATCAGCGCATGGGTCAGATCGGCGTGGCCGAGTCCCCTTGATGGGAGCGGTCTCTATGATTCGCTTTTGATGACAAAGGTCACCTAAACGACCGCTCCATTTGGCGAGTCTCTCAGGGCTGAGAGAGAGGATCGACCGATTCTCATCAATTATACATAAAGCGCTGAACTGACCACCGTTCACTGAGCAGAGGTGTTGGAATAAGTAGGTCGAAGGAATCTCCCTCTGAAGCGTCGCTTTGAGGGGTATCGTCAGGTTCATTTGATACACATCACCACTCAAAACAGACTCTTGTAAACGGTTGAATCGCTCTAAATATTCTGTATAGCCGAGAGAGGGGCTGAACGCTTCTCTAATCCAAGTGACTTTCTCAGCGCCTGAGTCTTCACAAGTGAGGGGGTCATCACTGAGCTTGTGATGAGCGGTCAACAAGCGGTCTCTCAGTCGACCGAGCTTATCGAGTGAACAAGCGACCAACCAGCCTCGTTCGGAAGATCTATGATAAGCATAAATAGAGTGATAGCGTGCTGCCCAGAGACTCGGAGCGTTGTGATGTTGATCATGAGGCTCAATTCCCTTTGCCTGCGCTCCTAGCTCGTAGCTGAGACCACAATGAATCATCGGTGGGATGATCTGTAAGGTCTGGCCTAAGGAGAACCAAGCGGTATCGGAGTACACCTGGCCAGTGTCACTACGCCATGGTTGATTGACGAAAGAATCAAAGCGAGCGAGCGCCTCTTCCTCTCGACCCTGGCTTTCATGAGGCTCTAATAGCATGACATCTTGTGGCTCTAGAGCGATAAAATCCCAATCACAATATTCTCCTGCCCCTTCTCGACCACTGTATAAGACGGAGTCCCCCTGAGAGAGAGAGAGGTGATGAAGCCATAAAATCGGAGAGCCTATGTCGAGAGCTTCGTAATAAGGGGCTCGGTCAGTGCTATCTAGATCAGCCAAGTTATCCAAGAGGGTAAGACTCCTCTGAGCGCAGATTGTTTGTGAATAAACATTATTAAACTTTAGACTCGATACAATACAAACGATATTGTTTGAGTAGAGATTGGCATTGATTAAATTCTTTAACTAGGAGCAGGTGATGATTATGAACCGATCGATCGGTACATCTCACTATTTTTATGAGTTACGGTCATTCACATCGGGAGTATTCGCCTGTATTTGCTTGATAATAGGTATCGCGCTCAGTGGCTGTATTGAAGCTAGCGCTCCACAAATAGAGATGGACCCCATGGACGCCGATGGGGGGACCAGCGATATAGAGCTCATGATTGACCGTGGAGAAGAGGATATGGCCCCTCTCCTTGATCTATCACAGGAGAGAGACGCTGAGGTGGTCGATTTCCCCGATGCTCGACTCGTAGTTGAGCCACCAGTGATGCCCGCTGAGGTGGTTGTAAAGATGGGGGCTGAGCGAACGCTCGCCGGAGATAGCAATCGACTCTCCTGTCTAATTTATGGCGATAACGGACTGATTATCCCTAGCGATCCTAGCTGGGGAGCCCCACGGTTTGATATTCGGCCTCTCGATGGTTGGACATGGGAAGATGAGGGGGAGGGTCTTATCACTGCAGAGCGAGCGGGGATATATGATGTAAAGTGCTTTATCCCGAGTCTCGGACTGCGGTCAGAGGAGAAGCGATGGGTGGTGAGTCCGGCAGCGCCTGATCAAGTCGTGACGCGCCTTGATAGAGATCAATCAGTCGCAGGTGAGGAGCTTAACGCGAGATGTGAGGTCTTTGATCGATTTGGTAACGAAGTCACTGAACATAGCGACCCGGCGTGGAGTATTGACCCGCCGATCGCTGAGCTTGTGGTCACCACACCAGGAGAAGTGACGAGCTCTCCTACAGTCGCTGGAGAATATCTCTTAACATGCTCGCTGACTGATGAGATGGGAGCTGATCTTCAACCGGCTACTCTAGAAGTATCACCGGATCTTCCTGCACAGCTCCTCATCTACTTCGCTAGTGGCCGACAAGTTTTTCGAGAGGGTGATATCATTCGCGTCAGATATGAACTGAGCGATCAATACGATAATCGGGTCATTGGACTCCCTGTAGAGATAGAGGTTTCACCGTCTTTATCTAGCTTTGGAGAGGGTAATTATGAGGCGCTTGATCCCGGTCTCTATGAAGCGACCGTCAACTTAAATGAAGGGACGGCTTCGGGAGAGCCTTTAAGTCAATCTAAGCCTTTTCGCATAGAAGATGGTGCGCCTAATATCACCTGTGATCGCCCTCTCTTGGGGGCGATGACGAGTTTAGCCCCACAAGAAGTCCGTGGCCGAGTGACCGATCTCTCAGAGATCACGACATTTACGGTAAATGGACGTCCGTCGACTCTTGAGGTGGGAGGGCGCTTCACTGAGATAGTGAGGCCGACATGGGGACTGAATGTGATCGAGTTACTCGCCATAGATCAATTCGGAGCAGAGAGCGTCTCCCACTGTATGTTCTTTGCCTCTGACAGCTATCTCTCAGAGTATATCTCGATCACCAACTCAGCGCTCTTGCACCTCGATCAAGAGGCGATTGATGATGGCTCGCCGAGGTCACCGATCAACAGCCTCGGAGATCTATTAGGGGAGATGTTAAATTCAAGTGAGCTGATCGATACAATCGATCAAAGTTTGAGCGCGCTCAACCCCATCGTCCCTACCCAATGTCGATTTAGCGTATTTGGAAGGTGTTTATTCTCTGCGGGTGTGAGGTACGACTCTACAAGTGTCAATGGACCGAACAGCATCTCACTCACCTTACGGGATGGAGGGTTGAGGGTTGACGCGACAATCCGCTCTGCAGTTTTAGGGATCAGCACACGAGGAACTATCCAAACGAGTGGAACAGTGAGTGTGAGCAGTATTCGAGTGGTCGCTGATCTGAGCGTATCCTTAGTGGGGAGCACTCCTAGTATTCAAGTAACGGGCACTCCACAGGTAACGATCGGTAATATCTCTCTGAGCCTCAATATCAATTTATCGATTGCACAGAGCATCATTAACGCTTTTCTTAATTTAGTTTTAGACGCTTTTGAGGGGTTAGTTCGTGACCAAATATCAGCAGTGGTCGAATCTTATATCACCAATGAGGTAGACGCTCTTTTATCGACAGCGCTCGGCAGCCTTGATCTCGATGCTTTGGGCCTTAGTCTGAATTTACCTAGACCCCTAGGGAGCGGAAGTTATGCCTTAGGTCTGAATTTCTCGCTTAGCAGAATAAATGTTGACCAAGACCGGATGCAGATTGGCTTAAAGAGCGCTGTGATAGGACAACGACTAGGGCAATTACCCTCTGCAGGGATAGCGGTGACCGACTCGAATCGTCTCGTTGAACTCTCTCCGGGCTTTAACCGTGACGCCGCGGGGGCTGCTCATATCGGCTTATTTAACAGCATTTTACATCGTCTATGGCGAGGTGACTACTTTGACATATCCACCGAGTCTGAAGGGGTGAGTGTTGACTTCAGCTTAAAGACTCCACCGGCGCTAGAGCTTACTGGCAATCGCCAAAGTGTGATCCTTCATTTAGGACCTGCGAACGCTCAGATCAACGCCCCCTCACTGCTCGCAGAACCAATAGAGGTTGTCGTCGGTGGTTGGGCTTCTTCATCGGTGAGTCTAAACGGCGCTAATGAGCTCATATTCGATGCGGTGGAGATAGATGATCTCGTGATCAGCTCACCGCTAGTCAACTTAGACGGTGCCTCCCTAGAAGCTATCGCTGCAGTGATGACTACGCTCATTCAAGACCTCCTCGATGACACTCTTAACAGCGCTCTCCCTTCTTTCCCTATTCCGTCCTTCACCCTCCCCGACTCATTGAGCGCTTATGGTGTTCCGAGAGGAACTACTTTAGGGGTGGAGAGATTAACTTTGAGTAGTGATAACGCTCGTTTGATCGTACGAGGAGACTTCCAATGAGTGTTCAAGTCAAAATGATTCAGCCAATGTGGAGAGCGCTTTGGACTCCCATGTATACTCTCTTTATTATCTCCGCTGCGAGCATCATAAGTCTAGGATGTGATGATCCACTTCCACCTCCGGTCAAGGCTGTAGACATGGCCCTCCCCGAGATAGATCAAGAAGTCGTTGAGGTTGATCAAGAGGTCATTGAAGTCGATCAAGAGATCGTTGAGGTCGATCAGGAGATCATCGAGCCACAGATCGGATGGATTGAACTCAACCTCGCTCCGGTTCGATCGTTTTATACGCTCTCAGATGAGCCGGAAGTCACTGTTGAGGTCTATAATGAATTCGGTGACCCGTTTCCTAGCGCGCCGCTGAGATATAGCTTGAGTTCACCAGTGGCGACTCTTAGCGATCGCGGTGAAGCGGTCCCACTAGAGACAGAAACCTCCTCTCATCAAGTACAGATGCAATTGCTCGGAGAAGGCTTTGTAGACTTGGTCGTTTGCTCAGCAGAAGAGGAGACTGCAAGTGTTTGCGCTACACGCCCTCTACTCATCGATGACTCAGCGCCTACGATTGAAGTCTTTTGGCCTCCGCGAGGGGTCGCCTTATCAATGGAAGACCCATGGGTGTCGTGGAGTGAGTTGGCCCTTGATGCTGAGCCACCCGCTCTCTCTAGAGATGGCGTAGTGCTCGAAGAGAACCTAGAACAACTTAAGGACTATATGCCGGTCTATGGACAGGTTTCAGGTCTCGGTGACCGAGGAGAGATTACTCTCAATGGGATGTTGCTTAGCCCTAATGAACAAGGGTATTTTGCCACCTATATTGACTCGAGTCCCGAGTATAAAGAGCTGACTCTCGTCGCTGATGACGCGGTGAGGTTTTCTCAAGTGACCGATCGTAGATGGGTACTGCTTGCCGCTGATTACTTGCCCCATGCAGAGAGTGATAGCCTCATTAGCGATGGGATAGAGTTCTCTTTACAACAGAGCTTTATTGATGGTGACTCTCCTCCGGTGAGCGATGGGCCCTTAGTGAGTGATGAGATCGCTCAGCTCCTCGACTTATTTTTAGGTCTTATTGATCCCAATGAACTCATCATTCAGTCTTCACTCGTCAACACGCCTGAGCTTCAGCTATCGATTAACGACCTCTCTCTCGGACGACCTGATATTGATCTACAGATCACAGACGAGGGTCTCTCTCTGTTGTTGAGCCTTAATCAAGTGACTGTAGAGGTGAGCGGGGCTATAAACATTGGCTCGAGTGAGATTGATCTCAGTGGTTCTCTACAGATTAGTCTCAGCGCTTTCTCTGATTACTCTCTAGCCATCAGTGATGCACCGCTAGAGGTACAGTATGAAGAGGGGGCGGTGGTGATCACTCGGATCACACCAGACCTCAACGAAGAGTCAGCGAATGCTGTCCTCTCAGTTGTTGAATCCACTGCGCGGTCACTCATCATTGAGCAAATAGAGGGTCAAGTGCTCACTCTCATCGAGCGCGATATCCCTCTTCTTCTAGAGAGCGCGGTGGGAGACGTTTATCGAGAGCTTGAAGAGATCCCCCTTATGTTAAGTACAGGGCTAGAGGGCGCTCCAGATCTATCACTCTTGATCCAAGTTGAGCCCGCAACGGTCACCTCGAGGCCGTTACAGATGATCAGCCTCTCGGCGAATGTGAAGATTCGTAACAACAGTGACCCTGCGTCTTTACGACACCTTGATTCTAGGGGGATTCCACAGCTCAGCATCTCTTCAACACCCAATGTAGACCTCTCTCCGGTGAGCTTTAGGCTTAGACCAGAGTTTGTGAATGGAATCCTTACCGAGATTTGGAGGAGTGGATTGTTGGAGCTCAGCCCTCCTCTGCCCGCGAGCGCGAGTATCTTCTTCAGTGATGTTAAAGCGAGCGCCCTCACCCCACCTTTGCTCACGATGACTGGTAGTCGTGAAGCGTATCCACTCTACTTAGAGCTTGGTGCTCTTCGCTTAGAACTTACTCAAACGATGACTGGAGCGGTGGATACATATGAGGCTTTCCTCAAGGTCGGCGCTGAGCTAGTCGTCGACGGAGGTACCTTTACGGTTCGGCTTGAAGATGAGCCTCTAGCAGAGGTGTCTCTAGTCAGCTTAGGAGGGGATCGGGCGGTCGTGACTGAAGATCTTATCTCCACGCTCTTGATCCAACAAGTCTGGCCAACGCTCAGCGCTGAGCTTCTCAGTCGGCTCTCTTTAGGTATTCCTGACTCATTCCTCGATTTATCTCAGCTCTCTTACCTAGGGGTTGATGTGACGCGAGG
The DNA here is from genome assembly GCA_943788935.1 of uncultured bacterium. Taxonomy (GTDB): domain Bacteria; phylum Myxococcota_A; class Bradymonadia; order UBA7976; family VGTA01; genus CAKZRU01. Next base: position 28,621 of record CALSSE010000016.1, read on the forward strand.
TCAGCTTCGGCCAAGGTTTAGTTCTGAAGTAAGTTATCGTGAGGACTGGATCACGATGAGTGGTCGGTTCCTCTTCGACTTTCAGTGAGTAATGACCTGTCAGAAGAGATAAATAGGCGTAGGTTATCTAACCACCTTCTTGGCTCTTTTGCCCTTCTTGACTCGTTTGCCTTTAGCGGACTTATGAGCTCGCTTGGTCGCTCTTTTCCCTTTGCGAGAACCTTTTTTCACCGCTCGCTTGCCTGACTTTCCACTAAATCGAAAGACACGAGAGATCTTACGACGAGCTTTCATCTTGCCCTTCACTGTCTTGGTTTGTCCTCCACTCTTAAGAGTGACTTTATATGGCCCAGCGGGGATTATGAAGGGTTTAGCCTGCTTGGCCTTAATCGAGCCGCGTTTCTTACCATTGATGATGACTGTCGCTGCCTTATTGGACATAGCGACAAAGACCCCAAGGTTCTTTTTCTTTTGAGACGTCTCGGTAGGCTTAGCCGTGGGCTTTGGAGCGGGCTTTGGAGCGGGCTTAACCGTGGGCTCAGCGACGGGCTCAGCGACGACGGGTTTAGCGACAGGCTCAGCGACGGGTTTAGCGACAGGCTCAGCGACGGGTTTAGCGACAGGCTCAGCGACGACGGGTTTAGCGACAGGCTCAGCGACGACGGGTTTAGCGACAGGCTCAGCGACGACGGGTTTAGCGACGGGCTCAGCGACGGGCTCAGCGACGGGCTCAGCGACGGGCTCAGCGACGGGCTCAGCGACGGGCTCAGCGACGACGGGTTTAGCGACAGGCTCAGCGACGGGTTCAGGCTCAATATCAATACCCTCTTGGGCTAAGATCTTCGCTAATTCTTCTTCGGAGAGCGCTGTCTCTTCACCTTCGACAACATTGGCCTCGGTGGTGTCATCATCAAATGTAAACTCATCTGCGAAGGCAGTTGAGGATAAACTGAGCAGTAATATAAATGATAGACAACCGCTGAAGAACGGTCGACATTGAATGTTGGGTATTAGGCGCATCAACGGACTCCTTATTATGAGTAGTAAACAGCACTCACAGCTATCGTGATCTAAATGATTAACTTTGAGGCAATATAGTCATTGTTAAAGTATGCGAAAGAGCGAGAGCGTGAAACACAAATATGATAAGGATTTGATGCTTGAAGAGAGCTCAATACAATCTAATCGCTCATAGAGGGTATGATAGACCCTCATCCTTGAACTAATCAGCTTCTCCGCGAGTTAATCACGACTATCGTGGTGCACAGACTTCAGCACTGCTCATTCTTGATGAGGAGTTACCGACAAACCGATCTCTCTCATCATCAATGGTCTTGGGGAGGTCAGCACAGTGGCCATTAAACTCTGATGCTTTAGGGACACATATGCCTGCCTGACTTTGAAGGGGATCCGCAATACAGAAGGTCTGCGCTTTATTGAGGACGTCAGGACAACCTCCTTCACAGCTTAATGAACAGAAGCCTGCGGGATGACAAAATCCCTGCTGTGAGCCAGCATAAAAGTCGCAGTCTCTCTGACAGCCACAACGATCTCCGACGAAGGCTCTCCCGCTGTTATATAGACAAGCGCTAAGCTCTTCGATGCTCCACTCCTCTTGGTCGAGTTGACTTAACTCAGCAGCGTTAGCGACCTCTGTGCCGTCGAACTCACTGAGCATCCCCTGATCCTTCATAAAGCGAGTAAATTTTCGCATAATATTCCACGCCAACCAATTCCCTCCTTGGCCTCTTAATACCCACGGAGTGTAGGCGTACATCGCCGCAGTCGCATGATTGACAGGTCTCACCCACACAGGGTCAAGGGTTTGTCTTGATCGACCTGCTCGCCATAAACCTGTGTCTCGTCGTGATTTATTAAAAAGACCGCGCAGAGCATTTCCTCCACAACGGAGCTGGTTTCCAAAACCTTTGAAGTAGCTAGAGCAAGTCTCACCATCATGGCATCCGCAGCCTAAGGCAGCGTCCGATACCCTTTGGCTAGGCTTTGATTGACGACTGATCAAGCTCTGCTCTACTTGCATTCTCGTGAGTAACAGCAGTGGGTTCACACCGCTGTCGTGGGCTTGCTCTATAATGATTTGAGAGGCTTGTTTGCCCCCGTAGGTAAAGTCAGCGAGCCAGCTGCGTTGTCCATAGGGAGGATTTTCCAAGAAGTCTTGCAGCGCTGATACGCTTAAGGCGCCGGTGTTGAGAAAGAATAGATCGCTCATGAGCCAATCTTGATCAAATTTGTCGAGGAGACCGTCACTCTTTCCATTCTCACCAGTGATGGGCGCTAAGTCATAGGCCACTGGATGTATAGAGGGCGTCTCATCTTCACCAGAGGCGCACGCTGTAAGAGATAATAAGAAGAGAGAAACCAATAAAAGATAGAGCAGCGGTTTCTTAGCAACTGATATATATCTTTGAGTCACAGTGTTACCTCCCTGTAGTAGCGATCTCTAGTATAGACTTGATCGAGACTGCTTGACAAGGGAGGATAACTTTGAGGCCGGCTTGTTAGCCCGCATTACCCTGTGTTATCGGTGTGCCTATCGGTGCTTACGCGCTTCTGTAGCGGAGATTTTCACCATGTATTCCCCCGAGCTTTCAGGGAAACGAGCTTGATAATCACTCAGTGCTGCTCTCGCTCGAGGCTTTCCTTGATATGGCCCAATTCTCACTCGATGAACCATCTGTCCATTATCTTGCTTGACGCTCAAGATATAGGCGGGGAAACGCTCTTTACTGATCTGATCTCGTACCTTCTCAGCGTCTGTTAATCGATATGATGCTTTGACTTGAATCGCGTAGGGTTTAGCTGAACTATCGCTTGTTTCAACAGGGGCTTCGGTCTCTGGGGTTGACTGAGGAGTCGCCAGGCGTGGAGAGGGGACATCTTGTGCTCTGTGATTAGAAGGTGATTCTACCGGTGGAGCGCTCTCAACTTTAAAAATCTCTTGAGGACCTTTGATGATCCTAAAATCTACTCGACGGTTGAGGGCTCGACCTTCATCTGTATCGTTGGAGGCTATGGGTCGTTGATCTCCATAACCAGCGGCTTCTAGACGAGTGATCTCTACACCTAAGCCTACTAAGTGTAACTTCACAGCTTCCGCTCGCTCTTGAGAGAGTTTTAGGTTGAATTGAACCCCACCCGTGTCATCGGTGTGACCTTCGATACGAACGGAGGTGATCTGTGGATGTGTCTTCATCAGACTGGCGACTTGAGCTAACACTGGAAAGCTCTTAGTTAAAATGATCGATTCATTATGCTTAAAGAAGATCTTCTCACTTAAACCGATCAGCTGTCCCTCGGGTGAAGGTGCCTCATTGTCAGGACAGCCGTCGAGGTCATCAACTTGATTATAGGTCTCCGCTTGAAGAGGGCATCGATCGACTGTATCAGGGATACGATCACCATCATTATCAGGATCAGGGCAGCCATCGCTGTCCTCGAACTGATCACGATCCTCAGCTTGTCGTGGACATCGGTCTTGAGCGTCGCTGATACCGTCTTGGTCTATATCGTCTTCTGGGCATCCATCATGATCATCGTGGCCATCTTGATCTTCCGGCTGAGTGGGACACCGATCAACAATATCGATGAGACCGTCACCATCTTGATCAGTGAGGGGAAGCCCTCCACCTTGAGACGGCTGTGGTGTCCAAGTGAGTCCACCGAGCATGCGTAATCCGACGCTGCTAAAATCGCCTCCAATCCCAGCACCCATTCCAAAATGGACATTAAATGCTCCTTGTCGAGTAGAACGAAGTGCCATCAGGCCTTCTAATGGTGCTCGACTATAGTCCATGAATCGCTGGAAGATCTCGGCGGTAATCTCTAGATCCTCATCTACTTTGTAGCCACCGGCGATCGACCATGTGGGACCGCTACTGACGTCGAGATCGGTGACACGGTCAAAGTCTCCTCGGAGTGGACGGAGACGATAACCGAGGTTGAGGGCTACTCGTCCGGTCTCGAAGAGATACTCTCCAAATAGATTAAAGAAAGTAGAGAAGTTTCTCCTCACGAAGAGCAGCTCTTCATCTGATCGGTCATAGTCCCCAGTGGGTAGGATGCTGAGGAGATTGGCTCCGAGGCCCAAACCTCTTTGATCTTTCGGTTTAATGAAGATCACCTTTGGGTTGAGGCGTAAGTCTCCTAAACCTTGGGCGTCGTCTACCGGAAAATTGCCATTCACTCCAGAGCTAAAGCTATAGGGTATAGCGATACCTAGCTCTACTCGATCATGAACACCAAAGGCAGCGACGAGCTCAGTTGTGGTGATGTAGCGAACAAGCACCTCTTCTACTTGACCATCGACCATGAGCAAGAGGGGGTCTCGACCATAGTGAGTATAGCCGCTGAGGTTCCATTTTCCTGGCTTGACGATTCGTGATCCCTCTACTTGAACATAGCTAAGCTGGCCATGAGTAGGGAGGAGGAATTGTAAGTCTTGAGCGCTTGACTGAGTAGATGAGGTAAGACTCATGATAACCATAAGCAAGAGAGCGAATGACAGAGTAGACACAGTGTGAGACACAGTGTGAGACACAGCGTGAACCCCTCTCTTCCCTCGAACTAATAATCTTTTGATCTCCTTAGAGGATGTCATTCTCAAGGCTCTATACTCCCTCAGTTCGACGTCTAAGTATCAAGCTGAGGAGCCCGAGAAGCAGGAGTAAACCTGAAAGTTGCCCTCTCCAGTGACCCCCTTGATCACAACTCGCAGTGGCGTAGCTACCACCTGCAAAATTTCGGTCTTCAGAAGGAGTGTACTCTCCATCAAGGTCTACATTATCGCCATCAGCATTATTTGAGCCATCAGTATTGTTTGAGCCATCATCGTTATTTGAGCCATCTGCAGCGCCACCGATCCTGACAGTTAACCAATACCGTTGCTCGGTAAGCCCTCCATCACCGACCCATGTTGATTCGTCACTCGCTGCGCTATTATAATGTCCATCTTCGGCGACCAAAGTGATGCGGATAGGTCCTTCAGGTTGATCTTGTGGGACCTCCCAAACAACATGCCAAATACGGTCAGAGGGTTGAGCAACGATCTCCATACCAGCCGGTGCTCCTTCACCGATAGTAAGTGTCAGTGCATCAGATATTCCAGCGTCATCGAGACGAACTTCGTACACATAAGACTCACCGGGCGCGACTACTTCTACAGGGTCAGAGATGAAGGTAGGCGCAAGGTTTGAGATATGTGCCTGGATTTGTGAGACTCGAGGGGTTCTCTCATCTTGATTACTGACGGTCACTAAGTAAATGCCGTCATCGACATAGCGATGTCCAGCTTCGGCGCCCCAACGAGTAAATCCATCGCCAAAGTCCCACAACCAATCCATCGCTTGTTCTTCAACGTCATCACAAGCGGTGGGGTCTACCTTGGCTTCGAGGGTGACCAGCGCAGGGTCTACTCTGAAGACGACGCATCGTCCCTCCTCGCCAAGCACATGATCATCAGCGATCGCTGACTGATTCCAAGGACTTAAATCATAGGTGACGGTTTCTTCGGTAGAGAGGCCTGACCAAGGATCAGTGACCCTAATGGTGATCTCATAAGTGTTGGCTTCGGGGTAGGTATTGAAGGCGAGTGGGTCGAGTTGAGTTTCTATTTCCCATGTGCCATCACTCTCAAAGTCAAAGTCATAAGTGAGACCATCGGGGGAGTCGGCGTCTTCAGCGGTAACGCTAACTAGAATTTCTCCTCCCACCGTTTGAGAGATAGAGACCTCTTCTATATCGGTCGCGTTATCTTGGATGATCGCCTCGAAGCTCTGCTCAGTCATGAGGCCACGTTGGTCTGTCACGCGAACTTTACCGGGATAAGGGGTGAGCTCATTATATTCATAAGTACGATTACCTTCACCACCGGCGAGAGGACTGAAGTCAGGCTCTTCACCCATCTCGAACTCTAGTTCATTCCCCCAGATCACTTCGTAGGAGAGAGGGCCTCCCTCGGGGTCATGAGCCTCGACCAAAAGATGAGCGCGACCTCGGGGGGTATAGGTGAGGTCTACGGCAGTGATCACCGGCGGTAACTCTTGAGCGACGACTACCGTGATCTCCTCCATGACGCCAGACCATGGATCTAGCACTCCGATCCGGACAGTATACTCATCAGCGGTAGGGAAGATATGAGACGCGGAGTTGTCAATATTGTCAGTGCTATCCCACTGAGCGTCATTATCAAAGTCCCAATAGTATCTCAGACTAGGAGAGTCTAGATCGAGTGCTTGGACAGTGAACAGTCGAGCTCCATCAGCGAGACGATTCTGTTGTACTCTAGAGATCACAGTAGGCTCGTCGATAAGATCGATCTGCGAGAAAGCGATGGTTTCTTGTCCACTCGGGTCGGTAGCTGTTACCTGTAGTGGGTAATTGATCGGTCCGAAGGGGAGAGATCGGGAGGCTGTTCCACCAAAGACTTGAGTTACGGGAGTGCCATCGCCCCAATTAAGAGTGATCGTGAGCGGTTGTCCTTCGGGGTCACGAGCTTCGATCGCGACTGTTGATTGACCACCGGAGCGAACTGTCGGCGTGACGCTATCGATGATAGGGGGTAGGTTCTCTTCGGGCTCAAAGACGATCTCAAAGGTGTGACTTGTCTCTCCTCCTCGACCATCAGAAGCGGTGACTGTCGCGCTATATGTCGTAAATACATCAGCTGGATAACTATGGATAAATATACCGCCACCATTGCTCTGACTCACTGAGTCATCGCCCGCTTCGAAGGTGTATCGAACAGTGTCATCATCAGGGTCAACCGCTGAGGTCACGAAGGTGATGAGCCATTCATCTCTCAAGGTGGCGAGCTGCTCAAATTGGGGGGCGCGATTAGCGACGACGACATCTACCTCAACGGTAGTAGAAGCTCCACTCTCATCGATCACTGTGATATGAGCGGGGATGTTGTCAGCATCTGGTCCTGAATAACTGAAGCTATAGCTGTTCTGCGCAGAGCGATCGGCCTCAGGGATTCCATCAGCTCCGACATCAAAGGTGTAAACGAGCCGATCTGACTTGAAGGGGATCGAGATGTCTAAAGGAGCGCGCGGGGCAGACTCTCCATTGTCGTCATCAACCGCCCAAGTATAGGCTGTCGCCTCATAGCCGTCAGGGAGTTCAAATGGCACTGTACCATTGGCGAGCTCAGCCTCGGTGAGGCTGAAATCCCATCCGTCGGGGCCATCTAGACTTATATAAGTGGTGAACTCATCGGCGACATCACTAGCGATGGGGTGAGCGGTAGCGCTGACACCATGCTCCGCTCGGGCGATGACAGTGATACGATAGCGTCCGTTCCCTTCAGAGATCGCTTCAGCGCTGATAATCACTGGCGGACGCTCTGTGATATCGATTCGACCCCAAGTAGCCAGCGGTGGTATATTAGGGATTAAGAACTCGATAAACTCTTCTGAGGACAAACCGCCGCTATCGGTAGCGATGACTCTAATGACATCAACGCGAGTCCCCTCTCCATTTGGCTTATAGGTGAATGAAGGGCCCATATCATCTGGCTTATCATCATAAGCGGGATCGGTGACAATCACGCCGTCTCCCTCGATTAAAGTATATTCATAAGTGATCCCGAGCGCTCCTTCAGGGTCTTCGGTTCCGCCAAGGTCAACAAATACGTCGCTGAGGCCATTTCCTCCTCCGTTGCCACCACCACCATCACCATCACCATCATCCGTGCCGACAGTAATGGTACCACAGTCCTCTCCTTCAGGAGGGGTCTCGCCAGCGCAGAGGTCGATATCAGGTGGCTCACTGTTAAGGAGGAGCTGGATACTGGCGCTGCCTTCAGCGCAGCGAGAACAGTCATCTTGATCTAGACCATCGAGACACTCGTTGGTCCACTGACCGTCATCGCACACTCTCATGGGGATAGAGATGAGCTCACCGATCGCGAGGCTAGGGTTAACTACGAAAGAGACTGTACTCTCTGTTCCATCTTCTCCCTCGTCATCATAATCACCATCGAGGTTAAGGTCGAAGTGAATGGAGACCACTCGGTCAGGAATACCGGGGGGACGAGTGTTATCGCCGGGGAATGGTGCCTGGGTAGCGTCTACATCATAGGATGCTCTACCATCAAGAGTGATGGTGCTCTCGGCATATCCAGAATAAATGACTGTTGAACCTAGAGGGTGAGGGACTACTGTAGGTGGGTTGTTCTGCTTAGAGACCACTACTTTTACGGAGTCTACGTCATCTACATATCGGCCGCGAGTATCGGTCACTCTTAGTCGAACACCATATTGTTCTTCCTCACCCCAATCAATATCAGGGCTGTACGAGAACGAGAATTGCTCATATGGGTCAATCGTCACAAAATCCCAGCGGATCTCAGATTGGTCAACAACCCCATCACCGTTGGTATCTTCATTACACATTTCCCCCGCATCATCACAGTCGCCATCATCGTTTTGGTCGGTACAGCCATTGACCTCTGGTGCACAATTCGGAAGAGAGGCATCAACATAGTCGATGACATTCCATTGATAGTTAAAGATATTGACCGAAGGGTCTAGAGTGTAAGACCAACTATGATCAAAGGTGACCTCACCGCCTGGGCTAATAAACTCTGGGAAGGCTCTGGCATACGCCCATACTTCAAGCCAAGTCTGTATGACTTGGATGATAAGACCGGTGCGCTCATTGGTACCAATATAGCTCCCCCATCCCCAGCCTCCTACCCAATTCCATGAGCCATTCGCTTGTTGACGAGCGCTTCACGTCATTTGTGCGGGTAGAATAGCCTGAGACAAAGAAATCGACCATTACTTTGCTCCAGTCAGTACCGTTAGGCAATAATTTTACCTCGGGGACAAAAGAGCGTAAACCTTTGGTAGTCGCGTAAATAAAGTATAATCCCCAATGAGCGTCGTCATTCATAAACCAATCTTGAGCGGCGTTGATCGAGGCTTGTGTTTGGCCTGCTCCGCTATTGACTTGGTTCTCTGTCCAGCCATAGCCAACGAGAGCGTTACCTGAGAGCTTTGGCCCTCCACCATGATACGAACAGTATCCGTTACTGCAGTAGGAACTTAACCAGCTGCGATGGTTATTTTTGGCAAAGTCATAGGTTTCAATGCCATATTTTCTCTCTAGGATGCGCAGCGCCTCTGGAGCCCAACCAGTGGTAGAGGCGTCAGTTGTGGAGCCACCTCCACAAGAGTAGTACCAGCCCCCATTTGAGGTCATGCAGCGAACGAGGCCATCAGCGAGGTCTTGACCGATATCCTTGAGTGTCCGGTTATGAGTAGCCTCTCCACCGGCTTGAGAGACATAATTGGGGTCACCAAAATTAGCGAGCGGCTCAACCCATGCTGTTGACTCATAACTAGACCAATGGCTAGAGAGGATCCCATGAGCGGAAGTGAAAGCGATCGCGAACCCATCCCGACCAGCGGTGTCTGTGTCATTAAACCCTGAGCTGACATAGGTCATGGTATCCATCATGGCGTGAAGACCACATTGGGTGAAGTTACGATAATAGGGGTCGCTCTCTCGTCCTGCACCATGACCGTGGCCGCGGCGTAAAAAAGCGTTCATCGCATGACCAGTCGCGTATAGTTTCTTCGAACCAGGGACAGTACAAGTATGAATGTTATGCCCCGCAGCATCAGTAGAGCTGTGCAGTGTTCTCGTGAATAAATACCACAGGCCGCGATCTACGGTTCGATCGGAGTACACTTGCCGACTTAGGTCGAGGTTGTCCCCGACGTCACAGCCTGCATTCGTAGCGTTATTAGCGTAGTTGCTACAGATTCGATTCACTCGAATCAGTACCGGCATAGTTGAAGTCGCGACCTCTTCTCCACACTGCACTTGTACCTTAGGGTAATAAATTCTATCCCCTTCAGCATCAGGGAATGTGACCTCTAGGGGGAGGGGTGCGAAATAATTGGAGTAAGCAGCGCTGCTCGCCTGTTGGAACTCCTCATTAGCATCGTCATAATCACCGTCACCATTCCAATCCCATCGATAACTATAATTGGGAGAGCAGGTGCCATGTTCAGCGATCGCTTGGAGCATTGTTGGTAGCCCATTGACCGCTATATGTGGGATCTCAGGTTTACCTTGTACCCATTGTATCGAGGTGACCTTAAGAGGTTCTGCAGACGCTGTGGAGCTTGTTGCCGAATAACAGCCTATAACCACAATAGCGGAGAGTAAGGATAAATAGCCGTCCAGATAAGGGACAAATCTATTATATTTTGTGCCCTTAGGTATGTCTGTGCTTGATGTGCTCATATTTGCCTCATGAATATATGATTTCGTGATTAAACAAAATCTTGAGATCAGCAGCGTATATCTAGTGAGTACCTCGCCACTGAGCTTATTACCTTTAAGATAGGTATTTCTACTTAATTACCTTTCATAATCTTGGCTGTTACGCAAAAGATCTGCAAGGTCTAAATATATGATCAAGAAAGAAAGACTAGTTCATCTCGAGACCCTTTTCTGTTAAGGATTCAGAATGATTAAGTTTGTCACTCAGGCTGCGGGGGATAAGAGGTGATGTCTCAAGTACTGAGAGGATACCCTCAGCGATCTGCTCTCCAAGTTGACGATATCCTGTAGGGCTGAGATGGACTAAATCGAGCTGACTCCACCGATCTGGTTTAGCACAAGCCCAAGATCTCATAGAGCCGGTTCCCCCCATGTCTGCTAGGGTATCATAAACGATACAACCTTCAGCGAGACCGACTCTTTTCTGAAGATCAACGATTGATTCAAGGTATAAGGGGGCTCGATAAGCGCAGCTTGACCTGTAGGTCTCCCATTGTTTGTCTGTTTTCACCTCGGGGACAGGGAAGCGATGGCGACCACGTTTACGATGGTTTACCAGTTCATCAGGAGCACAGACACGGGACCATCGCGTGCGATTAAGCTCCTCTAAGAAATCAGGGCGCTTACTCTTTCGCTTTAAATATCTACGTTGGCGCTTGGTGAGATAGCAGTTACGGTCTCGTCGACCAAAATCGGGGGGAGTGATTATGAGACAGGAGGCTTGAGGCGCTTGGGCTTTGAGGCGTTGGATGAGTCCTCTGAAGCGATCTTCGTATATTTTCAGACTTCCTGATTCTCTAGCAGCAGTATTCGTACCGAACCATAGGGCGATCAGCTGCGGAGATTCTGATTGAATCCACTGGTTCAAGGTCTCATCTGCTTGAGTGTAAGGACTCCAGATCGTCGCTCCTCGAACTCCCATAGAGTACAGTTGAACAGCCTTCTTATGGCTAGCATTTAGTGGTTCGGCTTTGAAGCCGAGGAGCTGTAGATAAGGCTTTTTGGGAAATATTAGCCGAGAATCAGTGGCATAGCTCGGCGCTTTGATTCGCTTGTAAAATGCGTCTCTCTTGTGACGAGGATACCTCTTTCTAACCCTCGCTCTCTGTCTTTTAATGGATCTCCTGCTCCGCTCACGTTTCTTCAACAACTGACGCCCAACCTTGAAACCGCGACTCAGCGAGAGCGTCAAACTATGACCGGCGAGTAACTCGATCTCAATGGAGCCGAGCTTTTGTTCTCCCTCGATGAGCTCCCCAGCAAGGTGACAAGAAGTGACAGAGTGATCTTGATCTGAGGTTAGACAAAAGGGTAACTCCTCGCCAGTACGCTCGAAGTAAGCGGTGATTTTTAACCCTTGGTGACCTTCACTCTTCAGGGTGACAGTGGCGTCTTTATCTTGAGTCGCGAAAGCGATCCCTAACGGTCCAAAAGAGCCTTTGTCTCTGCGGTATAACCAGTTTTGCCTCAGCCATACTCCTTGGGTATTTACCTCAAAAGCGCTATGGATAGGATGGTCGACTGTCACAAAGCCCGAAGTAGATAGAGTAGATGAATGAGAAGAGCCCTGATGGGCTTCAGGGATGGAGGGATTTAGGCGATCTCTAAGCGTCTGAGCGATGGCCTCGCCGATGTAACCTCCCTGGGTATGTGAATCACCGTAGAGTACTGTTTTAAACGGTGTGTTTTTTTTATTCAGGTCTCGATAAAGTTTACCAACAGCTTCGGAGGGTAGAAGCATAGAGCCCCAGACTCGATCTGAAGGCGTGAACACTTGAGGAGAGATCGATGTCGTCTCATCCAAAGACTCTTTGGGGGAGGGCGTTGCTGTCAGTAATGGTTTTGAAGACACTTCAATGGCGCGTCTCACCTCTCTACTTTCCAATGCAATCCGTGAGGAGCTCAGCTTCATTGTCTGTTGCAGAGACTCTTGAGGAGCGATGGGGAAATTACTGGTCGAGGCGCAGCTAGAATGGCAACTAGAAAAGAGGATGGCGATCCCTAGGAGTCCAAACTCACTGGTGGAGATCGACCTGCGCTTGTCAAGCGTGATACGCCGCATAGCTCTCCTTCGGAGATGATCGAATATGGAACAGATAAAGATGGTGGGGCAGAGTGAACGAAAACATATGGAGGGTCAAGTGCTTGAGCGTCTTAGATGAGGCAATCTCCATGACCATACGTTTCAGAGTTGAGCTTTGACTTCATTCACAGTTAAGATACTCCCACCTCTCAAATAACCGAGCTAAAGTGTTGAGGACAATTGACATGAAAACAATTGACATGAAAACAACGTGTATGAAAGAGAGTGACTAGATGAGTCTTGAACAGAGCTCTCATCTCGATCTCATTCGCCGAGTCAGGACACTTGAATCTGCGGTGCGAGAGAGCTCACGGAGGGCAAAAGGTAAATTTGCCAAGCGCGGGCAGCTCACTCCAAGAGCTAGACTTAACCGACTATTAGATCCCGCGACTCCTCTCCTTGAGCTGTCGACGTTAGCTGGCTTGGGGATGCATGATGACAAAGCTATAGCTAGCTTTAAAGTTAATACACATACCGAGAAGGAGGTTGGAAAAGAGACCGGAAAAGAGACCGGAAAAGAGACCGAGATAGAGAAGCCGTTAGGGGGGAGTGGAATATCAGCGATCGGTTGGGTGAGCGGACTCCGCGTCGTGATCTATGTTCATGATGCCTCCATTAAAGGAGGGGCGATCTCCCCCATGGGAGTGAAAAAACTTCTCCGCGCTCAGCAGATCGCGTTAGAGAATGCTCTCCCTATGATCACCCTAGCGGAGAGTGCTGGCGCTAATCTTAGCTACCAGTCAGAGCTGTTCGTAGAAGGGGGGAAGACTTTCGCTAATCAAGCACGGTTATCAGCGAAAGGGATTCCTCAACTGACCATTGTTCATGGTTCTAGTACGGCTGGAGGAGCTTATATTCCTGGTTTATCTGATTTGGTGATCATGGTGAAAGAGCGAGCGAAGGTTTTTCTGGCAGGACCACCACTGGTCGCTGCGGCGACCGGTGAAGTCGTCGACGACGAGACCCTTGGCGGAGCTGAAATGCATGGTGAAATTACCGGGTCAGCCGAGTGGGTGGCTGAGGATGACCAAGAGGCGATTCTGATGGCTCGACGATGGTTGAGAACGATTTACTCGAGCTTATCTCCTAGGCAGGTTGAGTGTCTCACTCATTCCTTATATTTAGATTCAGCATCCTCGACGTTAAGCTCTCAAGAGGTTTTAAAGAGGGTACCTGTTGATTTTAGAGTTCCCTATGACCCACGTGCTCTCTTGGAGGTGATCGCAGATCATAGGGAAATAGACGAGTTCAAACCCCATTTTGGTCAAGATATGGTGGTCGGCTTAATGAAATGTTATGGCCAACCTGTTGCATTTCTCTGTAATCATGGCCCTATCTTTCCCCAAGGAGCGAGTAAAGCGGCTCAGTGGATCGCTCTCTCTTGCCAGCGGGGCTGGCCTTTAGTATTTTTTCAAAATACGACTGGATTCATGGTGGGCTCTCAAGCAGAGCGAGACGGGATCGTAAAGCGTGGTTCAGCTCTGATTCAAGCGGTCACGAACGCCACAGTACCCAAGGTGACCTTTCTTATTGGAGGCTCATTTGGCGCTGGTCATTATGCGATGTGTGGTCGTCCCTTTGATCCTCGATTTATCTTTGCTTGGCCCAACCAACGCTTGGCGGTCATGGGTGGCGCTCAAGCGGCGGGAGTCTTTGATCAAATTGCCTCGCGAGCAGGTATGCCCCAAGCTAAAAGAGATGCACAGCGGATTAGAATTGAATCACAATTTGATCGTGAATCTACTTCGCTATTCGCTACCGCAAGACTCTGGGATGATGGTATTATCGATCCCAGAGACACTCGGCGTGTTTTAGGTGAGACGCTCTCAATCTTTGAATGGGAGCGCTCATGGAGAGCGTCCAAGAAGACTCGCGATCTAGGTGAATTTCCTCTAGGGGTCGCTAGATTGTGATTAAAATATAAGTGCTTGGCGCGAGCCGACACCGCAGAGAGGAATGAACCCATGAGATGGACCGCTGAACATCAAGCGCTACGAGAGAGCGTGCATACTTTTGTCGATCGAGAGATCAATCCTTATGCCGATCAATGGGAAGAAGAAGGGATATTTCCGGCTCATCAAGTGTTTAAAGCTGCTGGTAAACAAGGACTATTGGGGATCACGAAGCCTGAGGCATATGGAGGGTCAGGACTCGATTTTTCATTTACCGTGGTTATGGCAGAGGCGCTCGCCCGCTCAAAAAGTTCTGGCGTTGCTTTAGCGATTGGGGTGCAAACAGATATGTGTACTCCTGCCCTTAGTGTGTATGGGAGCGAGGAGCTTAAACGAGATTTCCTAGCCCCTTCAGTCGCAGGGGACTTGGTAGGGTGCATTGGAGTGAGTGAAGCGGGAGGAGGATCTGATGTCGCCGCACTGAAGACCTATGCCCGTCGAGTTGGTGATGATTATGTGATCAATGGCCATAAAATGTGGATCACTAATGGGGTCCAAGCAGACTGGATGTGCGCGTTGGTCAACACCTCTGAAGGGCAACCTCATCGAAATAAATCATTGATTATTATTCCGATGGACACCAAGGGAGTACAGGTAGAGAAGAAGCTAGACAAGATGGGGATGCGGGCCTCTGACACTGCGGTCATTCATTTTGATGAGGTGAAGGTCCCACAAAGGTTTTTGATTGGAGAGCGAGAGGGGGAGGGCTTTAAGCAACAGATGTCTCAATTTCAAGATGAGCGCTTATGGGGGGCGGCTAACGCGGTAGCCATTATGGAGGAGGCGCTTAGGATGACCGTAGAGTATGCTCAACAGAGATATACTTTCGGCCAACCGCTAATCGCTAATCAAGTGATCCAACATCGACTCGCTGAATTAAGTACTGAGGTACAAGCGCTCAAAGCGCTCACTTATCGGGCAGTAGAGTTGCATATGGAGCTTGGAGGGATGGATATGAGCGTGGTTCGCTTAGCCTCCATGGCTAAACTTAAAGCCGGTCGCTTGAGCCGAGAGTTACTCGATGTTTGTGTGCAGTTTCATGGTGGGATGGGTTACGTCACTGAGAGCTTGATCAATCGGCTGTACAGAGATGTGCGAGTCATCTCGATTGGGGGAGGTGCTGATGAGGTCATGTTAGGCTTGATCGCTAAACAAGAGGGTTTTGTTCCTCTTCGTAAAGAAAGACACTCATGAGCCCATCGCTGATCATAAGACAACATGGACCTCTCCTCTCCTTGACTCTCAACCGTCCTCAGTCTCGTAATGCGCTTAATCGTGACCTTCTAGAGCAACTGATCACTCTCTTTAGAGAACTCGGTGATCAGCCACAAGAGGTAGATGTGGTGGTATTGAGAGGAGCAGGTGGACACTTCTGCGCTGGTGGTGATGTAAGGGAGATGAGCTCTATGATCAGCGCGGTGAGGCAGGGTAAAGATCAACTAGATAGTATCCATCAGCTAAATGCTCTGTATGGTAAGCTCCTCTCTTTAGCAGAAGCTCTCCCTCAAACGCTGATTACCTTGATTGAGGGGGCGGTGAGAGGAGGAGGAATGGGACTCGCTTGTGTCTCTGACTATGCGATCGCTCACCATGAGAGCAGCTTCGGGCTCCCCGAAGCCCGTCTAGGGTTAGTCCCCGCTCAAGTGGCTCCTTCAGTTATAAAAAGAGTGGGGTTATCTATCACTAAGCGATTGGCGCTGTGTGGAGATCAGATTAGCGCTCAAGAAGCCTTGAGAGTGGGGTTGATACATGACCTCTTTGAAACTGAAGAGCAGGGGGCTCAGCTCATCGAGATAATGATCGACAGCATATCCCATCTAGCGCCCCAAGCACGAGCGGAGACTAAGCGGCTCTTGCTCTCCCTCGCCGATGATCTGAGTATCGATGATCACATTAATAAGGCTGCAGAGCAGTTTGTACAGGCGATCAACAGCCCAGAGTTTCTAGAGGGGAGCGAGGCGATGAGAGAGCGTCGACTGCCACTATGGCGAGCTCGTTGGCATGGTGGTGCAGAGAAGAGTGCAGAGGAGAGCGCAGAGAGATGAAAAACGCAGAATCTGACCGGATATTGGTGATCGTTAATCGAGGTGAGATCGTCAAGAGGATCGCCAAGAGCGCTAAAAGTCTAGGATTTCAGGTTGTTACTGTTCATGGTCCTCATGACCGAGATGAGCCTCATGTCAAAGTGGGGGATCAGCGAATCAATTTGCTTCAGTTTGCCCTGTCGGTCAGTGAAGTCGATGAAGAGAGAGCGAGAGACCTGCTCGCTGCTGATGGGCCTCGCCTTTACCTAGAAGAAGACTTATTGATTAAAGTATGCTTGAGCGTGGGCGCGAGTCATGTTCACCCGGGCTATGGTTTCCTCTCTGAGCGGGCATCTTTCGCTCAAAAAGTGATCGACGCGGGTATGCGCTGGGTAGGACCCACGCCGCAAACGATGAAGATGCTCGGTGACAAAACCACTGCGCGGGAGGTCGCAGAGCGCGCCGGAGTATCGGTCGTTCCAGGAGTTGCTCCGAGAGTAGCCAACGACGAGGAACTAATAGAAGCAGCTCAGCAAGTTGGCGTCCCATTAATGATTAAGGCCGCTGCTGGTGGTGGAGGGAGAGGGATGAGGGTCGTCTCTCAGCTCGATGAGCTAGGTGAAGCGATCAAGAGCGCTCGTCGAGAAGCGCTGTTAGGGTTTGGCGATGACCGTTTACTGATCGAGAAATATATTCCGATCGCTCGACATGTGGAGGTTCAGCTCTTTGGTGACCAGCTGGGTCAGCTGGTACATCTAGGCGAGAGAGATTGTACCGTTCAGCGGCGTCAACAGAAGATCATCGAGGAATCTCCCGCGCCTGAGCTACCCGAAGAGCTAGCTCAAGAGCTGTATAATGACGCCTTGAAAATTGGCGCTCAAGTGTCTTTTGAGAGCGCAGGGACAGTAGAGTTTTTGCTCACTCCTGATGGACAACGATATTTCCTAGAGGTGAACACTCGAATACAGGTTGAGCATCTGCTCACTGAGCTGCTCTACGAGGTTGACTTAGTGGAGTGGCAGTTGAGAGTTAGCGATGGTGAGGGGCTATGCTTTTCCCAAGATGAGCTCAATAATAGACGAGGACGATCTCTAGGCCATCTCATTGAGCTGAGGCTATGCGCAGAGAGCCCTGATGCTCTGAGCCTCCCTCAGTCAGGTCCGATTATTTGGTGGCGAGCGCCACAGGGAGCGGAGTGTGTAGAGGAGGCTCTTGGCACAGCTGTGAGTCCTGAATTTGACTCGATGATCGCCAAGCTGATTTTCTCTGGTAAAGATCGTAATGAGGCGATTCAGCGGGCGCTCTACGGTTTAAAAACCATGCGTTTGATAGGGTTTGAACACAACGGACCACTCCTCGCTTATCTGTTACAACATCAAGATTTCTCAGAGTCTCAGCATCACACAAAATGGTTCGAAGAGGTGGTGAGCGTTGCGGTAAATATGGGAGTCCCGGACCGGAGAGAACAATCGAGCCCTGAGCGAGGAGAACTTTCTATTACCTTAGAGCGAGAGATCGCCCTCTCTGCGCTGCTTCATTCTATACCTCTCAACCAGTTAGAGCTAGGCTCCTCAGAGTCTTGCAATGACGGCGCTTGGTCATCGAGCGCTGAGAGACAATGGAGCGTGGATCTCCATATCACGCCTGCCCGACCGAGCGGTTTATCTACTGTCACTCCTACTCTAATAGAACCACAGAGCTTCACGCTCTACATTGAGCCAATGTGGAATGGTCGAGGCTATAAGGTGATTGACTCTGAGGGACTGATCGATATCCACTTTGAGGAAGTGAGGATTGATCTAGAGACGTCAAGTGTATGGTGGAGCGACCTCAAGGGAAGGTCAGTCAATATGGGAGTCGTCTTCACCATAGAGGCAGAACATCACCTCTATAGCTCTGCTTCATCAAACCATCGAGGGGGGATGAGTTGGCGTAGAGTATGGGAGAGGGCGGAGTGGGAGAATCTTAATAAGTCCATATGGCTGGTCTCAGGAGGACTAGAGCTAAAAACAGCAATGAACGCTAAGAATATCACTTATCAAACCGCATTGGAGAGGAGGTCGTTGGATAGTGACTCTAGCCTCACCGATGAAGGACGATTGCAGCGTCTTCACCTCCTCGCTCCTCTATCAGGGCGTATGAGTCGAATCGTAGTAAATGAAGAGCTCTCTTATCCTCCACACACGACGGTGGCGATTATCGAGTCAATGAAACTTGAGTACCCTATTGTTTTAGAGGAGGCTGGAGAGATTAGGAGTTGGTTAGTGAGTGAAGGTGAGGTTGTAAAAAAAGATCAAAAACTCGCTTTGGTCCGTCCACATATGATCTTAGATGAGACATGACATAGAGACAGTCTTCCCTCATGTCTTGACCAAGAGATAAGGGTGCTTAAGGTAAACACATCGGTGATGAGGACCGCCACATACTTAAAGGAGTATATGAGAGTGACGATAGATACAGAGTTAGAGGCCTCTCCCGCTAATAAAGATAAAGTCGTGATTACCTGTGCACTGACAGGAGTTCTTACAGACCCTCGGCAACATCCAGTGCCGGTGACTCCCCAAGAGATGGCAGCATCAGCGAAGCAGGCTTACGACCAAGGGGCCACGGTGATGCATGTTCACTTTCGGTCTCAAGAACCCAACAAAGGTCATTTACCCTCATGGAGCCCCGAAGTCGCTCTAGAAATTACCGAGGCGATTCGTAGAGCATGCAGAGGAGTAATCATCAACATGAGTACGGGTGTGTTTGGAGCTGATATCTCTGACCCGGTCGCTTGTTTAAATGCGATTAAGCCAGAAATGGCTGCTTGTAATGCAGGGACCCTTAATTACCTAAAGACTCGACGCTCTGGCGAGTGGGCTTGGCCACCGATGGTTTTCGATAACCCCGTAGAGAAGGTAAAGGCTATGGTTGAGGCGATGGCAGTGACTCATACTTTACCGGAATTTGAGTGTTTTGATGTCGGTATTATACGTTCTCTACAAATGTATATCGACAATGGTTGGGCGCCTCAACCACCCCACGCCAACTTGGTGATGGGTGTCTCTTCGGGGATGCCTGCTGATCCGCGTCTTCTAGAGATCATTATCAACTATCTTCCTCAGGGGAGTCCATGGCAGAGCACAGTGATCGGTCGGGGTGAGGTTTGGGATGTCCATCGACGAACCGCTGAATTAGGGGGTCATCTGCGTACCGGAGTTGAAGATACCTTTTACCTACCCAATGGCGATAAGTGCTCTGGGAATGGTGAACTCGTAGAGACCTTAGCGCGTTTCGCTCAGGAGGCCGGGAGGTCAGTCGCCTCAGTCGATGAGGCGCGGGCTATATTTGGTTTCTCTCAAACCGACTAGCCCTATATTCTTTCATCGATGACAACTTTAATTGAGATTATTTAGCTTATATCAGCTCACATCTAGCCCACCTCATCTAGGCTTTCATGGTGGGCTAACAACGACAGAAAAGAGGTTATATGAAACCTGCTCAACGCGCAGCGAAGATCAGACACACGATTCAACAGCTTCACAATGGTTATCAAGTCGGCTTTGCCGGTCAACCTCGACTCAGCCGTTCAGCGGGTCAACTTGACGCTTGGGTTGTACAGCTCAGAGGGTTAGCACCTAAAGTAAAGGCGCTCCCCCCACAATTTCGTCAAGAGCTCAGCGACCAAATCAAGCAACGTATAGCTCTCTATTCTAAAGAAGCTATAGCGATTAGAGAGGCCCAAGAGATCAATCTCGTCTCTCAAATCGCTTATGGCCATATAGAGTGGGCTAATCTACACAGTGATCGTTATCAGCGTCATTTTGCAGGCCAATCTCGGAATACTCGAGATGGAAGTTTACTCTCCGAGCTTATTGTTGAAGCCCAAGTGTGGTTACAGCAGACTAAAGATCACTTAGAGTCTAATCGTGAAGAGATGGAAGAGTCATCGGTCGCTGACTTAGAGAGCCGTATTGAGCGCTTGGCAGAGAGTGAGACGATGTATCAAGCAGAGTTGAAAGCGATCACTGAGTCGCAGCGAGAGGCGGGTACCGTTCAAGAGAGAGCAGATCTCTATGCTTTTCTCGCTAATCAATGCTTTCAACTGTATCGAGCTCATTTCTCAGGGCATAGTCGAAGCTCAAGAAGACTCGCTACGCTCGAGCGATGCAACACTCAACTCGATTTGATCGCTTCTCAAATGAGGAGCTTACTCAAGGAGTCAAAGTCGGCGCTTGATCATAAAGAACGAGCAGAGAAGAACCTAGAGATCGTTGAACAAAACCTTAAGGGTTATCAAGAAGAAGAGCAGCATATTGATCAAGCTCAGACTCCGCTCGATTACAATGGCTGGGTAAAGGGACTCGGTGAGGCGGCCCAGAAGGTATATGAAGAGTATGGCGCGAATTTCGCTAATAAGGCGCGCAGCAGCTGCGACCCACAGCTTTTATGTCAGCTCTGCGACCGTCTCTATGATATCGGGCTACAGCTGAGACCGTTTGTAGAGTATTCTCCAGAGCCTGAAGAGCGTGGAGTACTACTTCTCATGCTCGATCAGCTTAGACTATATCATCGTGAGTTTGTACTCGTCAGTGAGGCGGTTAAAGCCCAAGAAGAGGTTCGACACTAAAAGGAAGAATGAGTGATATTGATGGTCCGACTGCACAGCGCTTGCTTGATCATATGTCTAGCGGTAGTGAGCTCTCGAGCAGCTCTGTGTTATGCTGAGGTGTCAGGCTTAGTGACCTCACCTTCACCTCAACAGGATATTGTCTCATATAAGGACTGGTCTTTGGTTTTAAGCGTGGTGGTCGATAAACAGGGTAAAGTCTATTATCCGCGCTTCTTTGAGCCTAAGGTCAGACAAGCCTTCTCTCGTTTCTTGACTCTCTTAGAAGAGCCGCTACCAGCGGGCTATAGCAAAGAGGCTGAGATGAGTTATTGGCTCAACGCTTATAACGCACTTACCATGCGTCATGTCCTACGGTTTCCAGGGCTCGAGAGCGTGGCGATCGCCGTCAAAGGAGAGCCACGATATACTTTTTTTAAGCAGCGAGTTCATCTTGTTGGAGGAGAGAAACGCTCTTTGGATGACATAGAGCATCAGCTGATCAGGCCTCGATTTAAGGACCCTAGAGTTCATATGGCGTTGAACTGCGCTTCTAAGTCATGTCCAGTCATAACGAATATCCCTTTTATGGCGCAAACGCTCGATCAACAGTTAGACCATCTCGCAAGTAAGTTTGTTAATGATCCCTCACGTAATCAACTTAGATCTACGTCAAGTCCAACATTACTGCGGCTCTCTAAACTCTTCTCGTGGTTTGGTGAGGATTTTAAATATCCCCTCAGCGTGGATGCTGTCGGTGATCGTACTGTTGGTGATCGCACTGTTGGTGATCGCACTGTCGACATTGAGAGAGGAGTCAAAGCATTTTTATGTAAGCATAGTGAGCTCAATATGTCGCTCATTGAAGACAGTCATATTCAATATCTAGAGTATGATTGGAGACTCAACGGTGTCCCGCCCGGGCACCATTGGACTAAGGACAAGCACGAATAGTTAGTGACTACGAGCTTATTCACTATCCCAGATTCCACTACATACCCAAGCCTCTTCAAGTAGTGGAGCAGAGGGGGATCGAACCCCTGACCTCTTGACTGCCAGTCAAGTGCTCTCCCAGCTGAGCTACTGCCCCAAGACGGTTATCTTATAGACTTGCAGAAGAATCATGTCAAGTAGTAGTTGAGAGAGTATGGCGGAGTCAGCTGTGTTTGAACGATATTTAAGGGGCTTGGTCAGATTTTCTGTAACTCTTACCCTAACCGATCAGTGACTCATGGGCTGAAGCTAGAGTGTTTTCGGATAAGTAAGCTCGGACAAGTCAGAGATACACTCAAGTGGGATAGCTACTCATGTTGTAGAGAGTTTGCTCATGTCGCAGAGAGTTCGCTCATGTCGCAGAGAGTTCGTTCAAGGAGCGAAGGAAGACTATAAAAATGCTCTCTTTACTAATTAGGTATTTGACTCTTCGTAAATAAGCAGGTATTCAAGTGTAGGATAAAGTAATAATATAGAGCACAGGATCTTACAGTGTGCCCGCATGGAGGTCTATTATGGGAACAGTCACATCCGAACAAGTCGCGATTCCACATCCTCCTTCTGAGAGGATTCAAGCGAGAATCAAACTCTATGAAGAGCTTGAAGGTGGTCAAGGTCGAGAAATCTTCTTCCGTCCTCAACGATATACTCCGGATCAGTTCGAGCCGCTGAACATATGGGCAGAGCTTAACTTGAGTGGGATTCATTACCGCTGTGAGCTAAGGGATTTATCCCAAGGTGGGCTCGGAGTCGTTTGGCCTCTGCCCGTAATGCCTCAAATCGGTGATATGATCGATGAAATTACTGTCTGTTTTGATCATCAGTACGCCTATGTCGGTCAAGCAGTGGTGAGCGTGATGCGATCTGAAGAAGAAGGTCAGTTGGTCGGTCTCGACTTGCGAGATTCGCTGATCAAGGTGGACGCTCTCCTACAAACACGAGACCTTAAACGATTCCACCTGCGTGGTGAGGCGCCCTTCGGAGGTCGCTTTCAACCCTGGCAAGCAGAGGGTCATCACGAGTTTAAAGGGAGGGTGGCAGAGCTTAAGTTGTTCTTGGAAGACTGGGAGAATCACTTTGATCGTGTAGAGGCTCAGGCTTCATGGGACTTACTGCGCTTCGAAGAAGATCACCCAACGCGAAGAGCGTTGACGGAGCTCGTTCATCGGGACTTTATGGCTCCTTTCTTAGAGCAAACTGAACGAGTGTTTGAATCTCTTAGTGGTCTCTCTAAAGCTGAACAAGAGCCGCTGAAGGCTTACTCTCAGAGATACTTAGACGCTTACTTCATGAAAGCACCATGGATGCACCGCGCGCGCACCAAGCCCCTCGGCTATCCTGGTGATTATGAGGTGATGAACCACATCTATGGAAGGAGGCTGCAAGGTCGAACATTGATCGGTCAAGCGATCAATTACGCTACGCTTCACTCTCCAGCTGCTCGAGCGGTGAGAAACCGGAAAGATATGCTCAAGTTTGAGATGAAGAGAGCCTGTGAGAGGTTAAGCGCTCAAGGTGACATAGAGACGCCAATCAAGATCCTCTCTGTGGCAGCGGGACCTGCTCAAGAGACTTTTGAATTGCTCTCTGAGATGAAGATGATTACCCGTCCAATAGATATTGTTCTCTTCGACCAAGACGCCGCTGCGCTTGCGTTTGCGTACGGTCGACTTAAGCGTTTAGTAGACGAGAGATGGCCAGAGCAAGTCCGATTAGTTTATCTACACGACTCGATTCGTCGTCTACTCGAAGACGCAGATATCTTTAGAGGTTTTGGTCCCTTTGATTCGGTCATCTGTAGCGGGCTCTATGATTACTTACGTCATACCACAGCGGTTAAGCTCACCTCTCACATGCACAATTATTGTGCAGTAAACGGCTCAGTATATATTGGAAACATGGTACCCAATAATCCGAGCCGATGGCTTATGGAGCATCATCTTGAGTGGGACTTACTCTATCGTGAGCACTCTGAGATTATGCGTTTTGCCAATGAGGCAGCGCCCACTGCGAGACATGAGCTGCTCACTGAACCCTCAGGCGTTAACCCTTTTGTACGTATTACTCGACTAGAGTAGCGTCATAAATGGAGAAACTACTAGTTTAACCGAGCGGATTAAAGAGCGTAGTGACGAGGTGAGGTTATGGAGACACTGAATACCCAATCGATCCTCGCGACTAGCCCATGGGAGGTTGAGCTCTCCGAGGTTAATCGAAGAGGGGCTCGAGTCGCGATTTGGCTAGTCCTTATCCTCTATCCTTTATTTGGCTTACTTGATTACTTAATTGCCCCAGCTCAATCCCTGCCCTATCTCTTTAGTGGAAGAGCGATGGTGATTATCATCTCTCTGATTATGCTCCGTAGTCTTAACAATGTAAGGCTTATGGAGAATATTGAAGTCATCAGCGCTCTCTATATGTTCTTAGTGGGGGCGGGGATCACGTTTATGATCTGCTTTATGGGAGGTTTATCTTCCCCCTATTATGCGGGGCTGAATTTGGTGATGCTCGGCTGTGGCTTACTGTTCGTCTGGCCTCCAAATATCTGTATTTTAACTCATGGGGCGACCTTCACGCTTTGGTTGCTGCCTAACCTGATTTTTGTGGAGGTCAGTGAGCCTCTAGCGGCGGTCTCGAATGGTTTATTCTTATTCGCGACAGCTTTTATAGTCTCTGCGGGGCAAATCTTTAATCATCAAAGGCTCTATCAGCAACATAGCACCCAAAGTGATCTCTCAGTCACTCAGCATAATCTCTATCGAGCTCATAAAAAACTGCAGCAGTTGGATTCTTTTAAGAGTCGATTCTTCGCTAATATCACCCATGAACTAAAGACCCCGCTCGCTCTGATACTCTCCTCAACAGAATTGTTACTCAGGGATGAATTCGGTTCGATCAGTACTAGCCAACGCTCTCCAGTAGAGCACATGCAGCGACATGGTGTTAAGCTACTAAAGTTAATCAACGACCTCTTGGACCTCACAAAAATAGAGGAGTCTCGTCTCAACTTAAGAGTGGCAAACTCTGATATAAGCTCATGGGCATCAGGGCTCATTAAGGAAATTAAACCTCTGGCGGAGCGTAAGGGAGTCGAGGTGTCTTTTGAATCTCGACTGAGCGAATCGTTCCTTTATTTTGATGCTGAGAGGATGGAGAGAGTGTTGGTGAATCTGCTATCCAACGCGACCAAATTCACTGATTCTGGGGGGGGAATTAAGATATCGGTTTGGGGTGACGATCATAGGGTGCAACTCTCTGTGGCTGATACAGGTCGGGGATTTACCCCCGAGCAGGGCGAGAAGATCTTTGATCGATTCTATCAAACAGATATGGGGTCCAACCGAAAGTATGGAGGGACAGGGATTGGTTTAGCGCTCTCTCAAGAGCTTGTTGAGCTTCATGGTGGTCAAATTTTTGCGACCGGTGAAGAGGGGGTAGGAGCCACTTTTACGATTTCGTTGCTAAGAGGAGTACACCATTTTGACCAAGAGCGAGTCACAGTGAGTGAAGCAGGAGATCCTCGATCTACAGATCAGTGGAGTGAGCCGGTTAGCGATGATATTACCGAAGTCGTTAATCTAAGCGCTGAGAGCGAGCTTCGATTTGTGGAGCTTGAGAATGCTTCTGAGCGGCGGGTAGTGGAGAGAGATCCTGATGAGAACCAACGTAAGGCAACAGTGTTAATCGCTGAAGATAACCCTGATATTACTCGATTACTACACTTAGGGCTACGGAGGCACTTTAAGGTAGTGACCGCTGATAATGGCAAGAAAGCGCTAGAGCTAATGTCTAGGTTCTCACCATCACTGGTGATCACGGATCTTATGATGCCTGAAATGGATGGTTCAGAGCTCACTCAGAGGATTAAAACTCATCAAGATTATGCCCATGTTCCTGTTTTGATGCTCAGCGCGAGGGACGGGATTGCAGAAGATATGGCCGAGGCGGGTTTTAGTGCTGATGCTTACATGGCTAAGCCTTTCTCTACACGAGAGCTCTGTAAGGTGGCTAAACGGATGGCTCTTAAGTGACAATGAATCGCTGATCGACTATGATCTTTCGGTTAATCCATCAGGTTTTAATGAGCAGAGTCATTGTGGAGCATTATTATGAGAGAGCATCACATCCAAGGCAAGTATTGGGCTGTCACGGTAGAGGAGGAGTTTGGTCTAGACTCACTCGTCATGAGAGAGCAAAGTCATGAGGCGATAAGAGCAGGAGAGGCGCGAGTTCAGCTCAGTCATTCAGCGCTCAATTATCGAGACCTAATGATGATTGAGGGGCGATATAATCCTCGCCAATCATTACCTCTCATCCCTTGCTCTGATGGTGTAGGCGTCGTTTCAGAGGTGACAGACTCTACTTCATGGAGTGTCGGAGACCGAGTGATCCCTATCTTTTCTCAGGATTGGCGAGATGGAGAGCCGAGCAGACGAGTCACCGAGAGCACTTTGGGAGGACCTCTCCCTGGTACTCTAAGGCAGAGCGCAGTCTTTACAACAGGAGGCCTAGTCGCTGTCCCTGACTATCTCACTGATGCAGAGGCTTCAACGATGGGCTGTGCCGCCCTGACCGCATGGAGCGCACTCATCGAGCTAGGCAAGATCAAAGCAGGTGATCATGTTCTGTGTATCGGTACGGGAGGAGTGTCACTGTTTGCCGCTCAGATCGCAGCGATGAGTGGTGCTCGGGTGACGCTTCTCTCCCGTTCTGAAGAGAAGCTCGCTCGGGTGTTGAGCCATCCTCATTTAAGCCCATACACATCATATATCACTCCGATTTTTACCCCCGCTGATCAACCTTGGGGAAAGCGAGTGAGGGAAGAGCGAGGAGAGGTCGATCACGTGGTCGAAGTTGGTGGTGCGGGAACGCTCAGCCAATCGTTACGGGTCGTGAGAGCGGGAGGAGTGATCAGCTTGATCGGTGTTTTGTCTGGGGGTGGAGGAGAGCTTAATCTAACGCCGGTTCTTATGAGACAAGTGAGGATTCAGGGGGTAATCGTCGGGCATAAAGCCGGCTTAATGCGTATGCTTAAGGCCTTCTCGACTCATGAACTTCGTCCTGTATTAGACGAGAGGGCCTTTCATCTATCAGAAGCTAGACAAGCATTTGAATACCTCAAGGCAGCACAACATACCGGTAAAGTCGTTATTCAACACTCTTAATGATTCACTCCTTTTCAAGGTAAGAGGGCTTTAAACAACAATCTATTGGCGATCAAAGAGATAATATATTACATCTCTGATCGACATACAGTATATGGACGCTGAGTTGGCTATGTAGTGTGAAGGCTCAATACACACCACAGTCGAGATTGATTAATGATCGACGGGTAGATACAGAGCGCAAGATAGACTGAGCTTTTACCAACGGCAGAGAGATAAGGCAGACAGCATGAGCGAGAAAAAGATAAGAAACTTTGCGATCATCGCCCACATCGATCATGGGAAGTCAACCCTCGCAGATCGAATCCTAGGACTCACCGGCGCGGTGAGTGAGCGTGAGCGGATGGATCAACAGTTAGACTCAATGGATCTCGAACGTGAGCGAGGGATCACCATCAAGTCACAAGCGGTTCGTTTGCCTTATGTAGCGGCCAATGGTGATCGTTATGAGTTCAATCTGATCGACACGCCTGGACACGTCGACTTCACATATGAAGTTTCTCGAAGTTTGGCGGCATGTGATGGCGCGATTTTAGTCGTTGACGCCTCACAGGGCGTCGAGGCTCAGACTCTCGCTAATGTCTATTTGGCACTCGATAATGATTTAGAGATCCTACCGGTACTCAATAAAATAGATCTCCCTGCCGCTGATACTGAGCGGGTGAGCGACGAAATAGAAGATATTATCGGTCTCGATGCGAGTGAAGCGGTTCACATCTCGGCGAAGAGTGGTCTTGGAGTGGCTGATGTACTCGAGGCTATTGTCCGAAAACTGCCAGCACCTGAAGATAATCTTGATAAACCATTACGGGCGCTCCTGTTTGACTCTTGGTATGACACTTATCGAGGGGTGATCATCTTAATCCGCGTTGTCGATGGTGAGATCAAGAAGGGGAGTAAGATCTTTCTTAAAGGCGTGGGAGAGGCTTATGATGTCTTGGAAGTAGGTGCTTTTACACCGAAAGCGGTTCAGCTTGATACGCTCACCGCAGGAGATGTGGGCTTCGTGATCGCCAATATCAAAGAGGTGCGGCATGCGCAGGTTGGTGATACGATCGTTGACTATAAACTCAGAGAAGAATTAAACCCATTACCCGGGTTCAAGCCTATTATTCCGGTGGTCTTCAGTGGTTTATTTCCTGTCATTTCATCTGATTATGATGATCTACGTGACGCTCTAGAGAAGCTGCGTCTCAATGATGCAGCCTTTCAGTTTGAGCCAGAGACTTCGGCAGCTTTAGGTTTTGGGTTCAGATGTGGATTCCTCGGCTTATTACACCTCGAGATTATTCAAGAGCGCCTGGAGAGAGAGTTCAATATGGACCTCATCACCACCGCGCCTACTGTCGTTTATAATGTTTACACTACTGAGGGCGGGTTCTTGAACGTCGATAACCCCTCACTGCTCCCCGATCCAGCAGAGATTAAATACATCGATGAGCCGATCATTAAGGCGACCATTCATATCCCAGAGAAATTTTGCGGGCAGGTACTTAAGCTCTGTGAAGAGAGACGCGGGAGTCAGATCGAGTTAAAATACGTTGGTCGTGATCGAATGATGGTCGTTTATCATCTCCCCCTCGCTGAGGTGGTCTTTGACTTCTTCGATAGACTTAAGAGCGTCACCAGAGGCTATGGGAGTTTTGAGTATGAGGTTGATGGATATCAAACATCCAATCTCGTTAAACTCGATATTAAACTTAATGGTGATAACGTAGACGCGCTCTCGATTATTGTTCACCGTGAGAAAGCCTATGAGAGAGGGAAGGTGCTCTGCGAGCGCTTGCGAAAGGTGATCGACCGACAACAGTTTGATGTCGCCATTCAATCAGCGATCGGTAATAAGATTATCTCTCGAGAGACGGTGAAAGCCCTCCGTAAAGACGTTACCGCTAAATGTTATGGCGGAGACATCTCTCGTAAAAGAAAGTTACTCGAGAAGCAGAAGGCGGGTAAAAAGCGCATGAAGCAGGTCGGTAATGTCGAGGTCTCACAAGAAGCCTTCTTGGCCATACTAAAGGTGGATTAATACGTGTCAAAGTCGGATAAACAAAGCGCAAGTCAGTCTAAAGAGGCGTCTCAGTCAGAGGAGCGTGAATCTAGAGAAGAGAAGGAACAAAGCGCTTCGATCTCAAGCGAAGATGAGCTCATCTATAAAGAGACCCCAGGAGAAGTATTTCGATCTTTTCTCACTGCGATCGGTCTCGCGATCTTACTGCGAATCTTTATTTTTGAGGCTTACACGATCCCTTCTGGCTCTATGATCCCTACTTTAGCGGTCGGTGATTATATATTTATCAACAAGCTCGCTTATGGATTGTGGAACCCCTTCTCTGGTCGACAAGGAGTTAATTGGGGAGGCCCCACTCGGGGAGATGTGATCGTCTTTGACTATCCCTGTGATGAAAAAGACTATATTAAGCGAGTCGTGGCGGTGTCAGGAGACACAGTAGAGGTCTCACCTGAGGGATTCCTTCGTCTTAATGGTCAGTGGGTGAGAGAAGAGAATAAGGGTCTCTTCGAGGAGTATATGCACTTTGAGCCGAGTGTTGACTATCGCTTAAATAAATACGATGTACAGTTACCCATTTCGGACTCAGCTTCGGTTTCTTTCTCGGTGCTTCATCGAGCGCCGTTTCTGGGTGCGGAGACCGCGAGTGAAGGTTCTTTTGATTGGAATCAACGCGCTCCCGTATATGGAGAGGTGAGCGCTAAACAGCAGCCTCATTACATCTGTCTAGAGCGAGGGAAGATGGTCTCGATCCCTCAATATTCTTTCCCTTGGAAGGTGCCTGAGGGCCACGTCTTCGTTATGGGAGATAATCGAGACCACTCTTATGATTCTCGTTTTTGGGGCTTTGTGCCCATAGAGAACATAAAGGGGAGAGCGAGCTTCATTTGGCTCAGTATCCATCATGAAAAGAGTCTATTTAACGGTAAGGTAAGGACAGAACGTCTCTTCGAAGGACTCAACCCTGAGGACGTTGAAGAGGAGGTGAATCAATGAGATTTCAGCTTTATAAACGCCCTCAACTACGTGGTATGAGACAGAGCAATATTGAATTGAGAGCTACCCAGCCTAATATTATGGGAGCGCTCTCTCTACCACTCGCTTTACTGTTAAGCTTATATACTGCTGTGGAGAGCTTTGCTGACCCGCTACCTCCCTCTCGACGCGTTTTCTCCGCGGACCTCGATCTTGATGGTTCAGATGAGCTATTGATCGCTCATAACGCTCAGCTCAGCGCTTGGCGTTGGCTCAATAAAGACGAAGGTTGGACAAAGCTGTGGAAGATTGACGGTCCCGGAGTCGCTCAAAAGGTATTACGCTCTCCTCAATATCCATCTCTTCTTGTGGCGTGGGGTATGGGGAAGGGGAAGATGGTCGCCCCGATCACAGTGTCCAAAGTAGACCCTCTCACCGGCCAAAATAAAGCGCTTTGGGAGTTTAAGGGAGGACGTTCACAGATCGTCTCCTTACAGTTACTTCAGGCTGATGAAGACCCTGACTTAGAGCTATTGGTCGCTCACTTTGTTAGTAAGTACCACACTCGAAGAGTCATACTTGATAAGCTCGAAGGAGCAAAGCCTGAAGAGCACCTCAGCAGCCAAATACGTATGGCAACCTCTTGGTTGATCGCTGATATCGATGGTAAGCCTGGTCTAGAAGAGGTCATCGGTAGAGTCTACGGTGAAGAGAGAGGAGAATATGGAGATCTATCGGTTCACCCATTTACCCTAGACGCAGCAAAGCTATCTATCACTGAAGTCATCCCCACCGCACGAGGGGTCAAGGGAATCTACGCTTGGCCATCGTTGTCTGCTAAAGAGAGTGGATCACAGCTCTTCTTCTCCGATGGTTGGGTCGCCGCCTATGGGAAGAGAGCTAAGGCAGGGTTAAAGCGACTGTTTTGGCGTGATGGACGGATTAATGTGGAGAGCTTAGCGAGCTCTCCGAAAGAATTTACTTTCTTTGACATGTGGCGGAGAGTTGACCCTGTAACATCGCTCCCACTCCTCTTTGCTCAAGGGAACCAGGGCATCAACTTACTTAGTCCTCGATTGAGGGGACCATGGCGATCAGTACAGCTCCTCAAGACACCACCCATCGTGAACGCTGCGATCGCCTATAGCGGTTCTTCATGGTGGGCGTTTATTCCTTCGGAGAGCGGTACGCAAGCCAATCGGCTCTCTCTCCCACCTGCTCTTTAACGTCGCTTTGAGTCTTCAAGAGTCTCTGGTGGTTGACCATAAGTATGACCTCAGTGATCAGCGCTCAGGCAGAGTGTTAGGGGTTGACTATGGTGAGCGCCGAATAGGGGTAGCGCTCAGCGACGAGAGACATATTTTCGCTCAAGCGCTTACTACTCTTCAGCGTCGACGGGGGGGAGATGAGTCAGCGGCCGAGCAGATTAAAACCTTAGTTACTGAGCACAGCGTCACTCAAATCGTCATTGGGTGGCCCCTGCGGTTGAATGGTAAAGAGGGGATTCAGACCCAAAAGGTGGGCCGCTTCATAGAGTGTCTTCAGCCATTAGGTTTAATCATTCATAAGTGGGATGAGCGTCTCTCTACGGTGAGCGCAGAGCGAGCGCTAAGAGATAGCGGGGTCAAGGGAAGCTCTCGTCGAGCTGTCATTGACCAAGTCGCGGCAGCGGTGATATTACAGGCTTGGCTTGACGCGCAGAGCGCTATGCGGTCATGATCACGGTCAGCTAGAATCATTGATATGCGGAGAGAATATGAGCAACAAAAAGGACGCTGACCTCGACTCTGACCTCGACTCTGACCTTAATCCTCAGCCGACCACTGAGCTCGCCCCCGCTTCTTCAGAGATAGAGGGAGAAAGGGCAGAGAGGCCACCGCGGGTCGTGATTGAGTTTCAAGGGGTCTCGAAGCAAGTGATGGCTCAGGTTTGGGAACAGCTCAAGGAGGGGGGGATTCCAGAGGGGCCAGCTTACACGCTTGCACGATCCATGCTCGATCATCCGCACTGGGTAGCTTTTTATGAGACGATAGGAATTTTTGAAACCGGAGAAGATCATTATCCAGGCGATGTAGACCCCTTTCTACATGTCAATCTTCACTTCTTGATCGGGTTACAAATCCTAAACGCTTCTCCTCTCGGGGCCCAGAGCTTTTATATATACCGTGAAGAAGAGGGCGATCAACCACATGAAATCATCCACATCATGATGGAGGCCTTTCAGAGGCACTTAGTGTGGACCGCGCTTAATGCAGGCCCTGAGGGAAAATTCGATATGGCAGCTTATGAAGCGACTTTAAAAACTTTAGAAGCTCTACCGATCAGTGAAATTTGGGAACGACTCGATCATGATGAGAGGCCAACCCTCCATCCGGAGGCCTATGAGCAGCAATTTTAGTTTAAAATCGTTACTACCCACCAAGAGTGGCTGTCTCTTTCTCCTCTTGTTAGGTGTGATCACTAGTGGGCTCGCTTACGGTATTTTTTGGATCTTAATGAATATGCCTCAAGGTTCCTAGGTGCGCCTCTTCACTCTATCTCTATTCTCGGATAAAGCTCTACGGAGCATATAGGTTTGGCCATGAGCGAAGCACCTCTCTCCTTAATACAAGCAGCTATATTAGGCTTGATTCAAGCTCTCACCGAGTTTTTGCCAGTCTCTTCTAGCGGTCATTTAGTGATCGGTCAGGCCCTCCTCGAGATCGACTCTGGAGGAGGGGCGAGCTTTGAGGTCGCGGTACACATGGGAACTCTTCTCAGCATTCTCGTCGTTCTACGTGATGAGGTATTAAGCCTCTTAAGAGGATGTGTCTTAAGTCAGCATCGTACGTCTGCTTGGCGAGAAGAGACCACTTTTATTATTTTAAGCGCTGTCCCCGCTGGTTTGATCGGGGTCTTCTTCAAAGATCTCTTAGAGAGCGCCTTTAATCACTTATGGCTAGTGGGGGCCACTTTAACCTTCACAGGAGTGATCCTCCTCAGCACCAAGAGTCGTCAAGGAGCAAGGGAGAGGTTGACCCTCATCGACAGTCTCTTGATCGGTCTCGCACAAGCGATCGCTATCCTCCCCGGGGTTTCTCGATCAGGGGCGACCATCTCTGCCGCATTATGGTTAGGCATTGAGCGAGATCGAGCGGCTCGACTCAGCTTCTTGATGTCACTCCCTGTGGTCGGAGGTGCCGGTTTACTAAAAGCTCTAGACTTATCCACTCAGGCTCTATCGAGTGAACTCGTTTACGCCATGTCGGTTGGGGCGATCATCTCATTCATAATTGGCATATTCGCCCTCAAGGCGATGCTTAAGTGGATCATTAAGCCCTCTTTCGCCTATTTCGGGGTCTACTGTCTGCTGATGGGTCTAATAATATTGAGTTACAGCTGTCATCTATTTTAATCGCTAGATATTTGAAGAGGGAATAGAGAGGTGAGATCTTGGTTAACTCATGGCCAACTCTTGACGAATCCTTGACGAATCCTTGACGAATCCTTGATTGTATGCCCTCCAAACATACCATGACTTCTCCTTTGACTCATACGTTGGCCTGTAGTACCCTCACTCCATCTTCACATTGGAAAAAACTCTAAATATAAAACAAGTAAAGGCTTAAAATAATGAGATATTTATCAAAGATACCTCTATGGGGATGGCTCATCATCTTAACAGTGTTGTCTTATGCGGCTTGGAACCCTTTTAAGGCATCAGTTTTTCATATGTGGGCAGATAATCCACAGCCGACCGCAGGTAAACTCTTAGTGACGCTTTTACTCGGTGGCGCTCTCTTTTTCTTTGCTAGAGAGACGAAAAAAGCGATTGGGGCAGGTGGCATCGCCTTTCTCACGATCATTATCGGGCTAGTCTTGTGGTTATTTAAGGGAGTATTTGTAGAGAAACCTGGGATTCTCGCGAACCTCTTCCCTTTCATTATCGCTGTGTTTTTGACCATTGGATCTCAGTTCAATAAGGTCCGTCGTCGCATCAGCGGCACCGTGTCTGTGGATCACACAGAGGATGATATTGTAGACATGCATGGTCACGACTGAGGTGATCAAGAAGATCGGGCAAGGCTATTGCCCAGTCAGTCGATAAGGGGTATGACCTAAGACTCTAAAGCGAAGTTGTTTTAAGCTCCGCTTATCTTCACTCAGCTCTATCAGAAGCTAGGTTGACATGTCTCAGGGTACTCAAGACGACCATCATGGCGCCGAGCCCCCACAGCGCTTAGAGAGGCAGTTAGGGCTGAGCGCCTCGTTCTCGATGATCACTGGATCAATGTTGGGCATTGGGATATTTCTCGCTCCTTGTCTAGCGGCGCGACATATCCCGACGAGTGGTCTCTTCTTTGGGGCGTGGATATTTACAGGGATAATCGCCCTGGCTGGTGCTTGGATTTACTCTAAGTTAGGGGTGATGCTCCCTCGGAGCGGTGGTGACTATGTCTTTCATCGTGAGGCCTTAGGATCATCAGTCGCTTTTTCCTATGGGTGGGGTATGCTCAGCGCTGCTTTCGCCGGGTCCTTGGCGGCGATGTCGGTGGCTCTATGCTCTTATCAGCTCCTCCCTTTATTGGGTTTACCCACCGGTGAGCTGTGGGTCATCACTCTATGGGGGTTGACGGTCAGCGTGACTTGGGCACAAGTAAGCGCGGTGCTCTTAATCGTCCTTATCACTTTGAGTAACTCCTTTGGTTTAGCGATCTCGGCGAGACTCCAAGAGGTGATCGCTTTTTTACCGCTAGTAGCCCTATTTATTATCTGTGGATACTTATTTACCGCAGACCCCATTAATCCTGAAGAGCTCACTGTAGTGAGTCATCGCGTAGATGAATGGAGTTACTCGGGGATCTCTAACGCTTTCTTGGAGATCTATTTCGCCTATTCGGGGTGGAACGCGATCATCTATGTCGCTGGAGAGATTAAAGAGCCGAAGCGAACCATCCCCATAGCACTGATCGGAGGGACGATCACCGTCATGTGCTTATATTTGTTCTTTTGTGCGGCGTCTCTTCACTATGTTGGTTTAGAGGGCCTCAGAGCTTTTTATTACTCTCAGATTGATCTTGGGAGCGGGATCGCCCAACAGCTGGGTGGAGGATGGATATCCCACGGTATGACAGTCTTAGTTACAGTGGCGCTGCTCGCCTCCATTAATGCGACGGTAATCGGAGGGGGTCGACTCGCTTACATGATGGCCAATGATGGGTGTTTTTGGAGCGCGGCCGGTCAGATAGATGAGAGATATGGTACACCCAATCAAGCGCTGTGGATCCTCGCTTGCCTCTCAGGGATTATCACGCTCTGCGTCCCCTATGACTTGATCTTTAGGTTGATCAGCTTAGTGATGGTGCTCGGTGGGGTATTGACCGCATTGTCATATTATATACTAAAGTTGAGAACGGTAAAACTCAGCGAGCTCTCCCCTACAGATTGGCTCCTGCCACCTCTCTTTATCTTGTCGAGCTTAAGCATCATGTCGGTTAAGATCTATGATGCCGTTCAAGGAGAACCGGGTGCGCTTCCCCCTTTGGTAGGGCTCATTGTTATCCTCTTCGCCTTCTTGAGTCATCGAGTATATCGAGGTATTCAGAGGTAGAGACTCCGCTTCGCTTTCTAGACGGAGACGTCTGACCATTTCTTTAAGTTCTACCTTAAAACAGCAATAATTATATTTGAGCTCATTTTGAACAAGGTCAAGTTTATACTGTAAATCCTCTAGAACAAACTCAGCGACTCAGGTCGGTTATAAACAGTGAACACTGACAAGAGAGCGATGAGATGAGTGATGATGAGTTAGCTTGAGGTGAGCCAGTCGAATCGATGCTGAAGAACAGAACAAACCTGACTTAATGAGTCTAACTTCTGCCCTTGATGTGGTTTGAACTCGTTTTGAGTAATGCTCATGACCCTCTCCATCTCAGCTATATTCTTAAGTTTAGACAGCATCAATGTGGGCGCAAGAATAGCTACATCTCAGGGATATAAGCCTTAGCTTTGATCGCTGCCTTACCTCTCTTATTAGTATAGATGGTAAAACGGACATCAGGGCATCCCTTTTTCTCAATATATTTTTTGCGAGCGTCATTGAGCTGATTTACGAACTCTGAAAAGTTTGGCACTTTGGCGCTCTCTTCTAAGTCTCGTTTCAATGAGCAATAGCTCTGAAAGGTGTCTTTATAGTGTTCAAGTCGCTCTTGACGCCGTACACGAGCTCTCTCGTCCCAGTCGATTTGAGGTTGAGGTGCGTGGGTCGCGATCGCTTCGACGAGCTCATCATCGGTGGATCTTAAAGGCTCCATTTCTTGAACATTCTGTCTAGATTCGGGATGTTCATTGGAAGAGCTCTCGTCTTCTGAGCTTGCTTCATCGGCAGAAGACTGATTGAGCTCATCGAGCTTTTGAGCTTCCATATAGCTCTTCAAAGTCTCTGTTGCAGGCTCTAGGGCATCTATAGATTTAAGATCATTGTTTTCTCTGATTAACTCAGGAGGATTAGAGAGCTCTGTCTCTTCATCCTGTAAGTATTCTACAGGAGGTGGAATCGTGACTTGTAGATCATCAAATGAGGGGTCAGCCTCATAGTGCATATCTTGATAGTGCATATCTTGTTGACGAGATGGAGATGAAACCTCAGTTGGTTCGGTGCCTAATCGCTCTCTTCTTGATCGTTGTTCTTGAAGGTCACTCGGTATCTCTGCAGATGACTCGTTGGAGAGGAGTTGATTCGTTGAGGTCATGATACTGGGGTCATCGACCCCAAAGATGTTCATTAGGTCATCAACCGGAGCTAGCTGACTCTCAGGAGCACTTTGCTGAGGATCTTTCTTCTCCACTTCAGCTTGGATCATTTGTGGAGCAGATGAGGGAAGATCTTCCCATTTATCACCGTATTCGGCTTGAAAGAAGTTCTGAAGTGCATCCATCTCTTCTTGACTAGGGCTTGCCTCTTGGTCGTCTGCTAAGGGATTCTCTTCTTCTTGGCTCAAGAGGTTTGGTGCGGTGACGATAGACATGACTGTTGTTGGTTTAGCAGAGCTAGGGGGGAGAGAGGGTACCCCGCGCTCATCGATGTAGTCAGTGAGACGCTCAAACTCTTGATCAATCGGTTCAGAGGTGGGCTCAGGCTCAGGCTCAGGCTCAGGCTCAGGCTCAGGCTCAGGCTCAGGCTCAGGCTCAGGCTCAGGCTCAGGCTCAGGCTCAGGCTCAGGCTCAGGCTCAGGCTCAGGCTCAGGCTCAGGCTCAGGCTCAGGCTCAGGCTCAGGCTCAGGCTCAGGCTCAGGCTCAGGCTCAGGCTCAGGCTCAGGCTCAGGCTCAGGCTCAGGCTCAGGCTCAGGCTCAGGCTCAGGCTCAGGCTCAGGCTCAGGCTCAGGCTCTAAAGTAGATTCAACTATAGGACCTTCACTCGAGAGAGGCTCAATCTCATCACTGAAGATGAGGTCCTCAATCTCGTCGAGGAGGTCAGTAGCCTGATCCATTTCTTCAGCTTGTTCAAGCGCTACTTGATCTGGCTCCGAGGAGTAAGGAGGGTCTTTAAGGGCGAGGAGGTCCTCATCAAAATGTATGGCGCTCTCTTCTTCTAACATGGGGTCATTGATGGAGAACTCATCAAGGGAATCTTCTAGATCTTCCTCATCAATGTGTTGAGGCGCCATACTCTGAAAAACCTCTACTGACTCAGGGTGAGCCGTAGGGGTCTCAAGCCCTAAGTGGGAGAAGAATTTATCTGTATCGAGAGTAAATTCAGGCTCTGCGTGTCGATCAGCGAGTGAGTGAATATCAATATCATCGATCACACTGAGCTCATCTGCGAGATCTCGCTCGAAGCTCATGTAATCTTCATGCTCATCTCGTTCTTCATCGTCTAAGAGCTCTTCAGCAGAGGTTGACTCATCGAACGCAGAGGAAGTCTCTGAGGGGTTTGGAGTCTCTTGGACTTCTTCCTCTAGTGAAGATGTCGTATCAGCTTCTATACTTTGAGGTTGTGCTCCCCACCCTTCTTGTCTAGCCGCCTCTTCAGGGCTCTCTATTTCATCGAAGAGATCAGAGAGCTCATCCTCAAGCATTTGTCCAAGCTCAGCGACGAGATCTCCTTCTTCTTGAGGCTCCATGTAAAGAGATGATGAATCAAGAGCCCCCTCAGCATTGAGGATAGAAGACTCGTCATCACTGTCTGCTAGAGCATCACTGTCTGCTAGAGCATCACTGTCTGCTAGAGCATCACTGTCTGCTAGAGCATCACTGTCTGCTAGAGCATCACTGTCTGCTAGAGCATCACTGTCTGCTAGAGCATCACTGTCTGCTAGAGGATTTTCTGGGCTAGGATTAAGTGACTCTTGTGAGACATGA
This sequence comes from uncultured bacterium, assembly GCA_943788935.1. GTDB lineage: Bacteria > Myxococcota_A > Bradymonadia > UBA7976 > VGTA01 > CAKZRU01. Next base: position 67,072 of record CALSSE010000016.1, read on the forward strand.
TCTTCGAAGAGCTCTATAGAGGAGGTTGTCTCTATCGGTGAATCGGGGAGAGGTGTAATCGCTTCATCTTCGCTTAGCTCATCTGCTCCCTCGAGGTTGGTCTCATTTAGAGAGACCTCTTCCTCTAGGAAATCTAAGAAGAGGTCTTCATCGAGAATATTGAGCTCTTCTTCGGCGCGCTCTTTGTCTCTACCCACTACATCATTTTTCGAACGAAGATCATCTTCTGCTTCAGAGCTGATGTCATAATATTCAGCTCCCACTGGAGCGGGGAGTAGTGAGTTCGGATTATTCCACTCTTCTTCTCCAATGACTTTAGAATGAGCTTGCTCTCTCTCTGATGAATCTGTGAGATGGGCTGATTCCGATGGGTTGTTCGCAGATTGTGATGACTCTAGTGGTTGGTCATCCGAACTAACAGCGGCTTGATCTATGGGTTCATCATTTTTTATCGCAGATGATTGAAGGGGAGCGGTAGGTCGCAGCCATGAGAAGATGATCGCTGAAAGTATCGCGATGAGTGAGAGGATAATAGTCATGAAAATCGTCTCTAAATTACTCAGTCCGCGGCTGATCAGATATGTCCCACGAGCAACGATTCCTCCATTACCGTTCTTAGCATAGACTGTGATCTGTTGTGACCCAACGGTCTTTTTATGCGTAGGTCGTTGAGGGCCTGAGATCACTTTATCTCCTAAATATACACTATAAAGACCATGG
>CALSSE010000017.1:0-105000 GCA_943788935.1 uncultured bacterium
GTTGAGTCTCGCTCAATGAGGGGAAGGGGAAGGTCTCATAGCAGTCGGTGGGGTTATAGCGTATTTGATCTCCGAGGGTTGAAGAGAAGAGCCACGCCCACTGCTCATGAATACGTGATTGCAAGAGGGCAAAGGTCGACATGTCGGCATCAGGTAAGATGTTGAGACTATTGGCAAACACTGTGCCGGTAGGGACAAAGGCAAAGCAGAGGTGAGCGGCGGCTTGAGCGTTGGTGAGCAAGACTCGCTCCTTGGAGCGAAGCCTCTTGTAGAGGGCGGCTCGGGTATTCCAATGTTGCCACCAAGGGTAGGCCCTGATTTTGGGGTTTCGATGTTGAAGTCGGCTCTCTGATACCCGCTCCCGTAAGCCCTCTAAGAGCTCTGGCCAACGGGTGGCCTCCTCGAGGCTCCGCTCCTCAAAATCAATGGTATACCGATGAGGTCGATGGAGTGGATCTGTGTTGAGCTCTCGTCCTCCCATGTAGGGTTTGATCACCTGATCGTGGCTTGGGTCGAGGTCAAGGAGACGCTGTCTCTCGGCGAGCGGTGCGGCGCGTTGATTCACCTCATCAAAGGTGAAGCCCATCCCGAGGACGATGCTCCCCTGGGCGCAACCGCCGCGATTAGCGCTGATCTTGGGAGGGACGTCTTCGATGTGATTAGCCTCCAATAAGCTGCTGATATGATCTACCTCCCGACCGTTTAACCGCCGAGGCATACACACCGCAGAGGGGGTGAGATAGATGATACTCACCTTCACTGCCGCCTCACTTGGCCACTGACGTCGCCGCCACGCTGAGAAGATCTGGCATCCTCGATCTACGAGATAAGCGAGTCCGCTCTCTCGAGTCGCTCCTTGGGCGATGGTATTGGTAGCGATGAATCCGACCGCGCCATGAGGAGCGCAGAGATCAGCGCTGCGGCGAAAGAAGAAGGCGCAGAGGTCAGCGCTCTTTTTACTCTTGGGATACGCGCGGTGGAGACGGGCGATGTAATCATTACCCATCACCGCGGCGCACTGTCGTCCTCCGAGGAAGGGAGGGTTACCGATGATCAGATCAAAGCCCCCCGCCCGAGCGACGCGGGGGAACTGCTCTCGCCAGCTAAACTGTTCTCGAGAGGGGGTTGTTTTTTGAGCAGTCTGTGGAGCGGACTGTTGGTGTCTCTCAGCAGAGTCATCATTCGCCGACCACCCCTCACCGATGAGGCTGTCTCCCGACTTAATGGTCAAAGAGGGCTCGACCGCTCCCTCGGTGAGCTCTCTGATGCGAAATCGAGTGATCTCTACCGCTAAGGGATCGACATCCACTCCATATACACAGCGAGCGGCGATCGCTAATCGAGTCCTCTCCTCAAGTGAGCTGCACCCCGCGAGCTCATCGCTGAGCCAAGAGATGGCCTCCATCACAAAGGCCCCACAGCCCATCGCTGGATCACAGATCGAGAGAGAGGAGAGAGCGCTGAACTTCGCCGATTCTGACTGGTCGGCGAGGTGGTCATGAAGTCGTCTCGCCGCCTCCGTGATCACCTCTCGGCAGAGTGAAGGAGGGGTGTAATGAGCACCAGAAGAGCGGCGTCGATCGCCTAAAACCTTGGAGAAGTCACCGCCTTGAGTGACAACAGCGTGGGTAGACCGGTGGAGAGAGAGGGAGCGGTCAGCGAGGAGCTCTTCATAGATCAACCCGATCCACTCTATAGAGAGGGAGTTCATCATCTCGGAGAGTGTAGAGAAGAGGAGAGAGGTCGCTTCGTTATCGAGCTCTGGGGGGGAGCCGAGCTCAAGCCAAAATGGATCGAGTTCCGCCAGCTCTTCGCTGAGCCGTCGCCACTCTTGATCTCTTAACAGAGCTGCGCTTACCAGGTCTCGCCGCGCTAGCCATGATCTCGCTGCTGAGGTGCGCTGAGTGCCAAAGGCTGCGCAGAGTCGTAAACACCACGAGAGGGTCTCCAAGGGATCGCTAGCGCTCTGTTCGCAGATCGACCCACAAAGCGCGGAGAGCTTAAGGTGAAGAGAGGGCCGCTGAGAGGTCACTCGCTCAGGTGGCTTAAGTGCGGAAGGTGACACACCGGCTCTCCTCATCGGGAAGAGTGAGAGTCGCCGCCGATTTGGGAGCACGAGAGAGTATGTGACCCCTGCTCATCACTACCCGACGGGTCGCTCGTAAGCGGATCGCTTCAATCGGGTCTTTTGCGTCGAGTAATATAAGGTTGGCGGGGGCGTTGAGAGTGAGTCTTTCTCCCGAGAACCCCTCGCTCAAGCCTAAGGCTTTGGCGGGGTTTTGAGTCACCGCTCGATAACAATCTCGCATCCCCGCTAATGAGGTGAGCTGTCCGACATGCAGACCCATCTGAGCGACCTCTAACATGTCGGCGGAGCCGAGGGCATACCATGGATCCATGACGCAATCATGACCAAAAGAGACGTTGACGCCCCCCGCCATCAGCTCATCGACGCGGGTCATCCCTCGACGCTTAGGATAGCTGTCTCGTCTCCCTTGGAGGGTGATGTTGATCAAGGGGTTGGCTACGACATGAATCTCTGACTCGGCGAGGAGGGGGATCAGCTTAGCGGCGAAATCATGGGGAGCAGAGTGGAGGGAGGTGACATGGGAGGCGGTCACCCGCCCCTGTAAACCGAAGCGATGAGTCTGCTCTGCGAGGGTCTCGATATGTCGTGACTGAGGGTCGTCGGTCTCGTCACAGTGCATATCAACCCGCAACCCTCGATCGGCGGCGAGTCGGCAGAGGAGAGCCACGCTCTCTCGACCAGCGGCGGTGGTGCGCTCAAAGTGCGGGATCCCTCCCACGACATCGACGCCGAGGTCGAGGGCCTCCGTTAAGAGCTCCACACCGCGAGGGTGTCGAAGATAGCCATCTTGAGGGAAAGCGACGATCTGCAGATCAAAGTAAGGAGCGACCTCGGCGCGGAGCTTTATTAAAGCTCGAGCGGCGCGCAGCTCTCGGTCTCCGGTGTCAACATGTGTACGCATCGCTAATGTGCCGCGAGCGATCGCCCAATGAAGTAGCTCTTTAGCGCGCTGGTAAACGTCTTCTTCGGTGAGCATTGGCTTCTGCTCTGCCCAGATCTGAATCCCCTCAAAGAGGGTCCCCGAGCGATTGAGCCGCGGTCGACCGAGGCTGAGGGTCGCGTCGAGGTGAAAATGAGCGTCGACGAAGGGAGGAGAGAGTAGACCGCCTTCGCCTTCTATGACCTCAACGCCAGAGAGAGCGGTCGAGCTGTGGGTGCTCTCTCCATGAGGGGAGATCTCAACGATTTTCCCCTGATGGACGAGTACATCGAGGTGAGAACCGCTTACGGTATACACATCACGAAACAGGATTGGGTGGCTCATATCTCTCCTTATCATAGCTCAAGGTCGATGAGCAGAGTAAGCCATTAATCGTCTTTATAATAGACGATTTAGGAAATAGGCGATGATTATTGTCAGCGTCTATACTGAGGAGATCACTGCAGGAGATCACTGCAGGGGATCAAGGCAGGGGATCACGGCAGGAGATCACTGCAGGGGATCAAGGCAGGAGACCACTGCAGGAAGTCGCTGTGAGAGGCTCGCTACATTGTTGACACATTCTTTTAGCTACATTGGTAGCTACATTGATGATCGTGACTCAGCAGCGTATCGCACTCGGCAGGATTCGAACCTGCGACCCCCCGGTTCCGTAGACCGGTGCTCTATCCAGCTGAGCTACGAATGCACATGACACCCACACAAAAACGCACTCGGCAGGATTCGAACCTGCGACCCTCGGTTCCGTAGACCGATGCTCTATCCAGCTGAGCTACGAATGCAATGGCGGAGAGAGGGGGATTCGAACCCCCGAAGCGGTCACCCGCTTACTCCCTTAGCAGGGGAGCGCCTTCAGCCACTCGGCCACCTCTCCACATTTGTGTTTAGTCACGTCGTCTAAAAAAGACATGAGGTAAATAGCTGATCTGAACAGCGAGGTCAAGAAATATTTATAGCCACCCGAATAGATCAGAAAAAACAAGAGAACTTAGGGATCTATGCCTTAAAATGAGGGTATGAGCGTCGCTCTAATCCTAAAATTAGGGTTATCTCCTTCGGCCCACAGATAGAGAGAGCCCCCTTTGATATGAGTCACAGAGAGTGGATAAGCGGCGACTGAGGGCTCTATGGAGAGGGTCTCGGGTAGACCGAGCGCTCGATCTGCAGCGAGGAGACGTCGCCACACAGTGTTCCGATTACCCTCAACCCTCTGAAATCCGGTGATCGCTTTAGGGGCGAAACGGACGCCTAAGTAGGGTAAACGACCCCCTGATATGCCCGACTCTTGTCCTTCTGCATCAATCACGGTGACCTGCCCCGCGTTGTTAGAGCCTACAACCCATAAAGGATCCACTCGGTCTCTGAGAACGGGTTGATTGAGCCCCTCTTCATAGCCTAGGTAGGGGTGACGCATCGCTGCCGCGCTCGACCAGTCGCGCTCGGTGAAGGACCGCTGCTCACTGGTGAGATCATCTCTCCAAGAGCGTACAAAGAAGCCTGATTGGCCGTCCCCATTATCGCCGCCCCACACGAGGTCGATGTGGCCGCGAGGAGAGACGCTCAAGAGCGGCTGATTATGATTACGCCCCGTGGGGTCAGCGAGCCAAGCGCTGCCTAGAGGAGCGCCGCTCTCGTCGAGGTGAACTAAGTAAGCTCTGAAGCTGTTAACCGCAGGATCCCCCCATGTCCCCGAGAGAACAAAATATCCATCGGGGTGGGCCGCGAGGTCAGTCATCCAGCGATTTCCGACGTCAGGGTCGGCGCCTTCGGTAGAGGTCTCTCGAGCCTCGGTCGCCGTTTGCGACTCGATGGTGGTGACGCTCAGCGCTTGAGGAGGAGCGATCGGTTCACCGCTGAGCCGGTCGAAGGAGGCCAAGCGAGTGCTGAGGTTATAATCTCCACCGTCGCTGTAGCTGTTGTCTCTCGCCCAGGCGATCATCACTGTATCACCGATGACCGCTACCGATGGGTCAAGGTCATTCATCCCCGACTCTTGTTCTACGGCGAAGGGTTCGATGATGAGGTTGAGCGCACAATCAAAGCGACCCGCCCATGTCTCAAACTTTCCTTCATCGTTAGGGATATTCCAAGCCATCCAAAACGCCTCTCCATCCCACGCCGCGTCGGGGTGGATTTGAGTCAACGCGCCTTCAGGGATGAGGAGGGCAGTATTCCCAAACGCTGAAGGGTCGCAGCCCTCTACTGTGATCGGCGCTAAGCCTTCCTGGTACTCATCTTCTGTACCGGCGTCTGCTCCCGCCTCAGCGCCAGCGTCTTCTCCCGCCTCAGCGCCAGCGTCTGCTCCCGCCTCAGCGCCGGCGTCTTCTCCCGCTTCAGCGCCGGCGTCTTCTCCCGCTTCAGCACCCGCTTCAGCGCCCGCTTGGCTGGTTGGCGAAGGGTCATCATCGCAAGCGGTGAAGGAGATCCAGCCACACAAGACCAGCGCTAATCGCCAACGGTGAGTCATGGGGGAGGGGGGGAGAGCAGAGGGGAGTATCGTGGATTTAGGGAGCATAAGTGACTCTCCATTGGGTAAGTGATTAACTTGAGCCTAGCATGAGGTTATCGATCAACCTCACCTCCTCTACAAAGCAGGCGATCGCTAAGAGCGCTGTGTGTGTCTGCTGTTCATCAGCGAGAGGCTGTAAAGAGTGAGGGTCACAGAGCGTGAGATAGTCGATCTTGAGCAGGGGGCTAAGCTCACGCTTTACCTCTTCGACCAGTGAAGAGTGCTCTCGCTCTCCTTCTCTCCACAAGCGCTGAGCGTTTGTTAGGCTCTTATAAATACTCATCGCTTCTCGACGGCCTGCGGGAGTGAGCCTCGTGTTTCGACTGCTCATCGCTAACCCGCCTGACTCTCTCGCGGTGGGTACGCCAATGATCTTCACCGGGAGATGTAGGTCACGGGTCATCTGGCGGATGATGCTCAGCTGCTGATAGTCTTTCTCCCCAAACACCGCGATATGACAGCGGACGAGGTTAAAGAGAGCGTTCACCACCGTGCATACACCGCGGAAGTGCCCAGGTCTCGTCGCTCCGCAGAGGTGATCACCGAGCGCGCCGACGTTGACCCATGTCTGAGCTCCGGAGGGGTAAATCACCCCTGGAGACGGGAGAAAGATCGCATCTGCTCCGGCGTTGACCGCGACTTGAGCGTCTCTTGACTCATCTCGATGATAAGCCTCAAAGTCGCTCGCGTTATTGAACTGAGTAGGGTTAACAAAGAGGCTCACCACCACATATTGGGCGTGGCGCTTGGCCTCTCTGACCAGCGAGAGGTGACCTTCATGAAGGTCGCCCATAGTGGGAACGAAGCCGATGAGAGGTCGATGATCATGAGACGATAGACTCTCACGCCAGCGCTGGAGATCGGTCGCGTCATAGAGAAGAGTCGAGTGATGGCTTGAGCTGATGTTCACCGTTGAATCCTTAACAGCCGCTGAAATGGCGCTTAGCCTTGATGGGAGTGAGAGCGACCGGGGAAGACGCGCTGACGAACCTCTTCACTGTACGAAGAGACAGCGCCGCGCACCTCTTCTGAGAAGTTACGGTATTTTTTAAGGAAGCTCGGATGGAAGCGCTCATCTAAGCCCAACAGATCATAGAGCACGAGCACTTGACCATCACAGCCCGCTCCAGCTCCGATCCCGATGGTTGGGATATCGAGCGCTTGACTGACCCGAGTGGCGAGAGGAGCAGGGACCGATTCGAGAACTAGAGAGTAGGCTCCTGCTTCTTGCAAGGCGAGAGCCTCCTCTAAAAGGAGATCGGCGCTATCTGCGCTCCGTCCCTGCATTTTGTAACCGCCGAGCTGATGAACCGATTGAGGAGTCAGCCCGAGATGTCCCATCACCGGAACGCCGGCCTCGGTGAGCCCGCGGACGCTCTTGAGGACTCGACGTCCTCCTTCTAGCTTAATCGACTGTACGCCCCCCTCCTTCATGAGCCTGATCCCTGCGCGCATCGCGTCATCGTATGAGGCTTGATAAGAGCCAAAGGGCAGGTCTCCCACGATGTGAGCTCGTCGGCTCCCTCGAGCGACCGCTCGGCAGTGATAGATCATCTCATCTAAGGTGACTGGTAAGGTGTGCTCGTGGCCTTGAATGACCATCCCTAAAGAGTCTCCGACAAGGAGCATATCGACGTCGCTCTCATCCAGAAGTCGGGCGAAGGTCGCATCATAGCAGGTGAGCATCACAATCGGCTCTCCTCTATGGCGCATCGCTTGGATTTTTGTGATACTCTTCCGCTTCATGATCTCACTCGCTAGACTGTAGGCTGTCTCTCAATTGGTCTCTTGCAATTGGTCTCTTGCAATTGGTCTCTTGATCGCCGAACGCGACTCTTCATTTTTATCTAAGCGGCGAGATGATACACGGTAGCGAACAAAAGTCATAGTAAGTTAATCCAACAAACGACTAGCCCGCCTCATCTAGAGGTAGCCGAGAAGGGTCAGGACGAGATCGTGAGTCGAGAGAAGAAAGTGAGAGGGAATCGCCCTCCCTCTAAGCAGAGAGGCTTACCCTTTGGTGATGGCGGCCCCTGTCGACGACTTGGAGAGTGTGGCGCTTGCCCTCTCCTGCCCCTCTCTCATGCTGAGCAATTAGAGTGGAAATATGATGACTTAAACGCTCATCTTCAGCGCTACTCTGAGCTCTCGTCTCTTAAGGTTCATCGGGCCTCTCCTCCTCCTCAGGGCCAGTTTGGCTATCGGCATACGGTCAAGCCCTCGGTGAGGGCGGGGAGTGACCCAAGCTCTCCTCTACGAGTAGGTCTGTACCAACCAGGGAGTCATCGCCTCGTCGATCTCAGTGAATGTTTAGTGCAAACCTCGGGACTCAACGAGCTCTTGGAGGCGATCAGAGTCATCGCGCCTCGAGTCGGACTCCTCGGATATCAGCCCGGAGACGAAGCGCTCATCGATCAGCCTCGACTGCGATACATCGTCGCTCGACAGGGTTTGAGCCCCGCCGTTGGAGAGAGCGTCGATGAATATCGAGAGGCGCTCTATTTGACTTTAGTGGTCACCGCTCTTGATCCAAGCGTCATCGACCTTCTTATAGAAGAGCTGAGAGAGCGTTGCCCTTCTCTTATGGGGGTCGCTCTGCATATCAACAGGCTCTCGGGGAACGCGATCTTCGATCACGAGCAGAGCACAGATCATCGTTGGGGAGAGTCGGTGTTATGTCATCTCCTGAGACCGCTGCCGGAGTCTCCACCGATCGCCATACAGCTCTCGGCGAGCAGCTTCGCGCAGGTTAACCCCGAGGTCGCCGAAGCGGCCTATCAAGCGGTGGTGAGTGGTCTAGACCCTCAGCCTGGTGAGCGCGCGCTCGATGTGTATTGTGGGGTAGGGTCTATCGGTCTCCTCCTCGCCGCTAGAGCGAGAGAGCGCGGAGGGCCTCTGAGCAGGTTATATGGTTTAGAAGAGACCGAGTCCTCTCTCCGAGATGCCGAACAGAACGCTCTACAGCTCAAGATCGATGAGGCGCGCTTTATTTTAGGGCGAGCGGAAGAGAAGATCGCTGCGCTCTTATCAGAATCATCATGTCAGCCTCATCACCCTCTGGTGGTCGCCCTTAACCCTTCACGGCGTGGCTGTCAGCCGGAAGTGCTGAGCGCGATCGCTGATTTAAAGCCTCGTCGGATCGCTTATATGAGCTGTCACGCTAAGACTCTCGCCCGCGACCTCAGTCGTCTCGCTGAGCATGGCTATACCGCTGAGACCCTAACCTTCTTCGACATGTTCCCCGGGAGCGTACATTATGAAACGGTCACCATCTTATCCCCCCGCTGAGGTTCACTCTGTCGACTCCTCCTCTTTAGAGGAGACAGATTTAGAGGAGACTGAGTGGTGCGTAGGCGGTTCGGTAGAGCTCACCGTTGAGAAGGCTATCTATGGAGGGAAGTTGATGGGGAGCGCGCCTGACGGTCGGGTCGTGTGGATTAAGAGCGCTCAGCCATTAGCGATCGGTGATCGCGGTCGAGGGCGGGTCCTCAAGGTCGCTAAGCGGAGCTTTGAGGTCTATATTGATGACTTACTCAGCGCTTCTCCCGATCGAGTAGAGCCCTTTTGTTCCCATATCGAGCGCTGCGGCGGCTGTCCTTGGCAAGCGATCTCTACGACAGACCAAGTAGAGAGTTTGGAGAGGGATATACGTCGCATGATCAGCCGAGCGATGGGTGAAGAAGTTGTTTTCGCTCCTTCATTTATAGCTCTTGACGACGACCATGAAGGAGAGAGAGAGCCGAGAGAGAGCGAGCCGAGAGAGAGCGAGCCGAGAGAGAGCGAGCCGAGAGAGTGGCGCCACACGGCTCGCTTACATAGCGAGCCGATCTCTCGAGGTCAACAAGAGAACTCTCCCTCTACCGGAGAGGTGGCGACTCTCGGTTTTCATGGCGCAGGGGGGATCTTCCATCTAGATCATTGTCCGGTGTTCACTCCTCTGCTTAATCGGATCTTATCAGCGGTACAGAGCGAGCTCCCTTCGTCTCTTCAGAGCGGACGAGCGGAGGTACGTTTGAGCTGTGCTCAAGAGGCGAAGTCAGGGACGGTAGCGGTCAGCCTCATCGGCTTGTGGTCCGCCGAAGCGATCCAGGGTGTCGGTGAGGCTTTAGAGCGGATGGTCGAGAGCGTGGAGCTCATCCATGGAGCGTCGCTAGAGGCGCACACTCTATCATTAATCGAAGCGGGAGCTCGCGGGCTTCGTCCCGATCAAGGGCGTTCATCGAGATCGCGCGGACCCCACACCGACTCCGTGACCCCTCAGAGAGGTCGAGGTCAAGGTCAAGGTCAAGGTCGAGGTCGAGGTCGAGGTCGAGGTGCGAGCGGACATCGCCAACAGAAAAGAGGAGGGCAGAGAAGAGCCCCCTCGAGATCGATGGAGACAATACCTGAGCCTCATCTTCAGCTTTGGGGACTGCCTTATAACACGCTCGCTGGAATCGATCATCCCGCCTCAGCCTTTATGCAAGCCCATCAGCGTGGGAACAGCGCTTTAGTTCAAGAGGTCGTTGAGGGCGCTCGAGGCGCCAAAAATATCCTTGAACTCTATGCGGGAAGCGGTAATTTTACTCTACCCCTCGCCCGCGCCGAGAAGGGAAGAGAGGTGCTCGCTCTTGAATATGAACAGGCTGCGGTGCAGAGGCTCAACGAGGCGGCCAGATCTCAACAGCTGCGAGTCACCGCTCAATCGCAGATGATCACCGCGCTCCCTGAGGGACCATTCGACCACATTATCCTCGACCCTCCGCGAGCGGGGGCAGCGACCATCATCGAAGCCTTAGCGACCAGTCAGGCGCAGACGATCACTTATATCTCTTGCCACCCAGCGGCGCTAGCGAGAGACTTAGAGGCCCTCTCTCGCCAAGGGTGGAAGGTAGAGAAGTGTCGGCTTTACCACCTCTTCCCCCACAGCGGACACATCGAAGTCTACTGTCGCCTCACTCGGATTGAGAGCGCTATAAAGACGCTCTCCTAGCCTCTCTCCTAGCCTCTGTACTCTCTCCACACTGCCCCCGCCTCCCCTATCGTCCATAGGTCTTAAGAGTTATGTCTGTTATTCCCCGCCTTAAAGGTGAGCAGCTCCCCCCAGCGCTCTATCGAGTTTATCAGCGAGCCTTCCTCACTCGAGATCGCTCTCTCCCTCCCAAGGTGAAGCAGGCTTATCGCGAGGACTTTAAGAGCGCTGATCGGTTGATGATGACTCTTATGCTCATCCATTGGTTGATCGCCGCGACTGGTGGCGGAGTCGCTTATGGGGCCTATCTCTTAGGTGTTGTCGGCGGAGGGCTGATCACTCTAGTGGCGGCGATCCCTTACTTAATCTCCCCGGGGAGCGTGATCAGCCGAGCCACCATAGGCGCCTCTTTTATGGCATTCTCTGCGCTCTACATTCAACAACATCTCGGTTTAATAGAGGCTCACTTTCATGTCTTTGTCGCCTTGGCGCTCTTGGTTCGCTACAAAGACCCGATCGCTCTCTTGAGCGGTGCGATAGTGATCATCCTTCATCATTTTAGCTTCCATTACTGTCAAATAAACGCGCTTGAGCTGTGGGGGATACCGCTGATCTCTTTTGAGTCTTTTGATGGCGCGGTGTTTCATACCGGCTTGGGGATCGCCTCACTCCACGCCGCTTTTGTGATCCTCGAGACGCTCTCTCTGACCGTGATCATCGCGGACCTTAGCGCTCGTTTTTATGATGACAACATCGTCACCAGCGCCTTAATGGAGGTCTATCGTGGACAGCGATTTCAGGTTCGATTAGCTGAGTACAGAGGACACAACGTCTTATTAGGCGTGGAGCGCAGTGAAGACGAGCTCGATGTAGAGACGATGGGTGCGGAGATCATTGATCAAGAGTGCGTTGAGGGCGCCTTTAACCACCTGATGGGATCACTCAATGAGGCGATGACGTCGATCACCTCGATGCTCGCTTCGATCGGAGAGGGTGACTACAGCGCGCGTATTCATTCACAGCTACATGGTGATTTGGGGACACTTCAGCGGCGGGTGAATGAGACCGCTGAAGCCTTGGAGAGCACTGCAAACCGCCTGAATCAGACGCAGAGCGCCTTGGTGTATCGAGAGAAGATGGCCGCCCTCGGCCAGCTAGTCGCTGGGGTCGCTCACGAGGTGAACACTCCACTCGGCGCGATCAAAGCGTCTGCTGAATCGATCAGCCTGATCAATGGAGATGAGTCGAAGCTGTATCAGCTCCTCGCCTCGATTGAGGAGCCTCAACGTCAGTGCTTCTTTCGACTCCTCGAGCTTGAGCCTGATCATGAGGTATTGTTGATGCCATCAAGAGAGCGCCGTCAGCTACGTAAGTCAGTGAGCGCTTTGCTTACTGAACATCAGATTGAGGACGCCTCGAGCCTCGCAGAAGATATCGTGAACTCAGGACTTCAAGCCTCGGTCAAAGAGCTCCTCCCCCTCCTCAAATACGGGGGCGGTGACGGTTCACTGTTCGAGCTGCTCTATAATCACATCTCCCACCGTCGCCATCTTACAAATATCCTCTCTGCGGTTCAACGCGCCTCTAAAATCGTACAAGCGCTCAAGCATTACGCTCACGGTAAGAGCGATAATGAGCGACGAAGCGTGTCCCTCGGGGTGGAGCTCAATACAGTGCTCACCCTTAATCAGAACGCGATTAAGCGAGGGGTAGAGGTCGAGAGGATCTTTGATCCAGAGGCGCCTTTAGTGCTCGCTGATGTTGATCAGCTCAACCAAGTGTGGCAAAACTTGATTCATAACGCGATTCAAGCGATGCAGGGGCAAGGCGTACTTCGGGTGAGCCTCACCTCTAAAGATGGAGGAGCATTGGTACAAATTAGTGACAGCGGATGTGGTATTCCTGCGGAGAACATCGAGAAGATTTTTGAGCCTTTCTTCACCACTAAGCCGGTCGGCGAGGGGACAGGGCTCGGTTTAGACATTTGTGAGGCCATTATAAGCCAACATGATGGACTGATCAGCGTTCAAAGCGTACCAGGAGAGACGGTTTTCAGTGTATGGTTACCGGCCTATGAGATACAGAGGAGCACCGATTTATGAGTGAGCACGAGCAGGGAGGTGGATTAGCGATCCTCTGTGTAGATGACGAGCCGGTGATCCTCACTAGCCTCACCGAGCAGATTCGCGCTCATTTTGGTAAGCGCTTCTCTTATGAGACCGCTCTCGATGGCCGAGAGGCTCTTGAGGTTCTCGATGATCTCAACGCCGAAGGGGTGAAGACGATCGTGATCGTCTCCGATTGGCTGATGCCAGGTATGAGAGGTGATGAGCTCTTAGTGAAGATTCATCAACGTTTCCCCGACACGGTGAAGGTGCTGCTCACAGGACAAGCTGACCGCCATGCCGTTGAGCGCGCTCAGACTGAAGCTAATCTCTACTCTTATCTTCAAAAGCCTTGGTCAAGAGAAGAGCTGCTCCATGTATTAGAGAGTGGGATCAATCACATTCAGAGACAGGGTCAAGTATGAGCCAAACGTCACTTCAACCGCTCTCTGCTCATGGGGTCATTATCTGTGTTGATGATGAGTTGATGATCCTCACCAGTCTACGGGAACAGCTCCGTCAGCTCACTGACAGCGGTCTCACCATTGAGGTCAGCACCGATGGAGAAGACGCCTTAGCGCTCCTCGATGATCTCCTCGACGAAGGAGAGGAGGTCCCGCTCTTTATCTCTGATCAGATCATGCCTGGGCTCAAAGGACATGAGGTCTTGCAGAGGGTACATAAGCGATCACCCAAGACCCGTACTATTTTGCTCACCGGTCAAGCTGACCTAGATGCGGTACGTAGCGCGGTGAATCACGCAAACCTTTATCGCTATATGAGTAAACCTTGGGAGCAAGCGGATCTCTTGCTCACCTCTCGTAGCGCGGTGGAGAGCTATCTCAGTGAGCGTGAAATCTCTACGAAACGCGCTGAACTAGAGCGTACCAATGAGGTATTTCGACGCTTTGTTCCCGAGCCTTTTCTCAGAAGAATCGCCGTTGGTGGGGTCACAGAGATTGAGGTCGGTTATGCGGAAGAGGTAGAGCTGACCATTCTCTTCTCTGATATCCGTGGCTTCACCGGGATCGCCGAGTCGATGTCTTGCACAGACCTCCTCTCCATGCTCAATAGCTACTTTACGGCGCTTAGTGAGCCGATTCACGACCAAGGGGGCTTCATCGATAAATTCATCGGTGACGCGATTATGGCCATCTTTGATGGTCCACAACACGCTATAGCAGCGATCCAAGCGGCTCTGGGGATGCAACGAGCGCTCGACGAGTGGAATCGATCACAGCCGAGACCGCTCCGCTCTGGTATTGGGTTACACTCGGGGGTCGTGGTGATGGGTACCGTCGGAACAGAGAGCAGAATGGACTCTACTGTTCTCGGTGATAGCGTCAACCTCGCCGCTCGTCTCGAAGGTTTAACCAAGGAGCATGGACACCCGATCATCGTCTCTGGTCAGACGCTCTCCCTCGCTACGATCCAATCCCAATCTACCTGTGATGAGCAGAAGGAGCAGAAGGAGCAGTGGCGATCAGAGGCTTTAGGGCAGACTGTGGTCAAAGGGCGAACCGAGCCCGTGGAGTATTTTAAGCTCTATTAAGCTCTATTAAGCTCTATTAAGCTCTTGTTGAGGCGCGATCGCGGCGAGGATACGCCGCGCCCCTCGATAAGGTTGACGTGAATGCATGGTCAGCTGATTATCGATCCACATCATATCTCCTTCTCTCCAAGGGATCGCTACTCGCTCCTCCTTCATCGCCTCGGCGGTCGCGAGCAAGACCTCTCCATCAACAGGGCTGTCATCTCCACAGCGGACCGCGCGAGTAGGGTCATTGCGCTGATCTGCCCAACCGGTGTAAGCGGCGACTGCGGAATTAAAGAAGGTAGATTTTTGAGTGCGCGGGTCGACTCTGATCGCTGGGACTGTTGCGGTGATGGTGTGTAGCTCATCGCCTTCAAGCCAGCGCCACTCGGTGCCTGCTTCCTTCATTTTTTGTTCAGCGATCCGTCTCGCTTCAACAGCGTCTTCTGCGCTGACTTGGAAGGTCGCCCGCCATGAGCGACCGATCGGTGAGGTCGGGTCATCTTCACTAGGCATCACCCGCACATAGCGGACACCGACCTCTTCGAGCTTTTGGCAGAAGTCTTCATTGATCGCTCTAAATCGCTGATAAACGCGATGAGAGTGAACAATAGGAGTGGAGCCACCCTCTTCGGGGGCGATCTCACAATAAAAGAATACATAACCAGGAGGATTGGGGACTTGCGCCATCTCATGATGAAAAGGGATCGGCTGATCTGGAGGAGATTCATTGGCGGTGAGGATACGTCGGGCTGTGACGACCGCCCGCGGTGCCGCTCCACCCACGTAGGGCATCTCTTTAAACTGGGCCTGATCAATCGCTCCCTCAAAGTCTTCTGCGCCGCGGAGCGAGAAGCCTCTAAAGAAGATCGTTCCATGGTCACGAAGCGCCTCGCGGAGCGTCTCACCATGAGCAGCGAACCACGCGTGACACTCCGTGGGATCGGTCAGCTCTCCTTCCCGAGGGGAGAGCACGAGGGGGAAAATTGCGCCATCGACAACCCGAAGCATCTCAAGATCAAGAGCTTCTACTCGATCTGAGAGGAGCTCACGACTCGCTTCACTTAAGTACTGATTAATATCACTCATGCTACTCTCTCTTTGTCTTTAGCTCTTCTGTTGTCTTTAGCTCTTCTGTTGTCTTTAGCTCTTCTGTTGTCTTTAGCTCTTTAGCTCACTACGACTAAGCATTCGATACATGAGATACAGAGTCTCGCTCAAGTTAAAAGTAGGCATTTTTTAGTGTTTATATTATTGTACTCGCCCACATCACTGTACTAAGGATTCATCATGCAAGAGAGATCAAAGACAGATGAGGTCATCCTCATCACCGGTGGAAATCGCGGGATCGGCCTAGCGCTCACTGAGCAGCTCAGCGCGCGCGGCGCTCAAGTGATCGTCGCCTGCCGAGAAGCCTCCTCGGAGCTCCAAGCGTTGGTCAGTGATCCCGAGCGAGCGGTGCGGGTGATCAGCGGGGTCGATGTACGCGAACCGAGCACCATCGCTGATCAGCTTCAAGCCATGGGGGTCACCCGCCTTGATACCCTTATCAATAACGCAGGGATATTGAGCCGTGAGAGCATCGATCGACTGCAATTTGAGCAGATGGAAGAGCAATTCTCGGTGAATACCCTCGGGCCTCTACGAGTCGTCGAGGTCTGTCTTCCACTTTTGGGCGAGGGCAGTAAAATCGCTAATGTCAGCAGTCGAGTGGGCTCGATCGCCGATAACTCTTCCGGAGGAATGTATGGCTATCGGATGTCAAAGGCGGCGCTTAATATGGCTAGCGTCTCTCTCGCTCATGACCTCGCTCCTCGTGGAATCGCGGTCATCATCCTTCATCCAGGCTATGTTCGCACCGGGATGACTGGGCATAATGGACTGATCGACACCGATGAGTCAGCGCAGGGTCTCATCGACCGGATCGACGGTCTCTCTCTCAAAAATAGCGGTACTTTTTGGCACACTAACGGAGAGTCTCTCCCTTGGTAAATCTCCAAAGACGACCAGCGAATAAACCGCGATCATGAGCTCGTTTCTCGCTTTGATCGATATGATACTCAAACACCAAGAGAGGCGAGGTGAAGACGATGCATAATGAAAACATTGGGACATTAGGGTTCTTGGGCTGTGGTCAGATGGGGCAGGCGATCCTCTCCGGCTTATTAGACTCAAAGATCTGTGACCCTTCGTCGATCTTAGTCTCGGCAAAGAGCAGCGCCAAAGAGACAGCGAGTCGCTTTGGGGTGAGCGCGGTGAGCGCTGGTGAGCTTTTACAGCGCTGTGATGTGATCTTTTTAGGGATCAAACCGTATCAGCTACATCTCACGAGCGCTTGGGTAAGCGAAGCGAAGGAGAAGTGGAGAGACCGAGAGCGTCCACCCCTGCTCCTCAGTATGCTCGCGGGCACTAATTTCGCTCAGTTACGAGATCAGCTAGGCGAGGAGCTGTCCTTGGTGCGGATAATGCCTAACCTCCCCGCTCAGGTGAGCTTAGGGGTCACTTTAATATGTGCTGAACCTAACGCACCTTTAGCCACGGATCATCTACGGTGGAGCGCTGAACTCTTGCGTCCGCTCGGTCATGTAGAGCCTCTCAATGCCGAAGAGGAGTTTCACGCGGCGACCGCTATTTCAGGCTGTGGCCCCGCCTATCTTTTTAATGTCATCGAAGCTCTCGCCGATGCTGGTGTTCATGAAGGACTTAAGAGAGAGGTCGCGTTGAGGCTCGCCGCCCATACTGTTTATGGAAGCGGCGCTCTTGCCACTCGAGAACATCCCGCCCTCCTCAAGGATCGAGTCACCTCGCCAGGTGGAGTGACCATCGCTGGAGTGAGGTCCTTAGAGAGCTCAGGTTTACGCGCTGCCATGATCGAAGCGGTGATCAAAGCGAGCAGCAAGTCACGAGAGATGGAGCGATCACATTGACATTATCGACGACCTCGTCAATACATAGAGCCTCAGCGATGCTATGAGGAGAGATACCAATGATCAAGCTGACCCCAATAGAGATTGAGAGACATCAGTTCAAAACAGTGTGGCGTGGATATGATCCCGATGAGGTGAGAGCCTTCCTCGCTCAGGTCTCTCATCAACTGACCACTCTCGTCCGTGAGCAAGAGAAGGCTGAGGAGGTCTTAGCTCTCAAGGCTCAGCGCTTAGAGCAAGTAGAAGACTATGAAATTCGGCTGCGTGATGCTCTACTCGCTGCGAGCGCTCTCGCTGAGCAGACTCGCGAAGAGGCGAAAAGAGAAGCTGAGCTCATGGTTCGAGAAGCCGAGGTGCGCGCGGATCAGATTCTTAAGAATGGTCGACAGGCCTTACAGAATATTATGAGCGAGACTCAATCTCTGAAGAGACAGCGTGAGCGACTCAACGTAGAGCTGAGGTCGGTCGTTGAGTCTCATTTGAGGATGCTCGAGAATCAAGAGGAGAACCTCAAGAATACTCAGACTCAGTGGCGTAAAGAAGAAGATCAGTGGCGAGAGATGACGAGTTCACTCTTCCAAAGAGATGATCAAGAGTCACTCTCTTCAGCGGCTGATGGAGACGCTCTATTAGAGGCTCGAGAGTTGACGCTCGCCCTCGGGAGTTCTCTCGGTGAGGAAGAGGATAGCCCCTCAACGTCAATCGATAGCGCCGAGTCAGCAGAGCTGCTCACGCCGAGTCTCCCCGAGCCGCTGACTAGTCGTCCTCTCGCAGAGAGTCGTCTAGCGAAATCAGAGAATGCCAAGGTTAACTTAAGCGCCCGAGCCACATTGCCTATCGCCAGACCCTCAAGTCCCCCAGAGGCAGGAGACCCGAGCTCTGAACACTCAGGATTGGCGAAGTTACAGCGAGTCCTCTCTGAGGTGCCTCGCAAGGTCGATGAGCCCGGCTCAAGAGATGGCTGAGCTGCGAGGAGATGAAGAGAGCTTGAGTCTTTCTTGGAGAGAGGTTGAGGAGACGAGTATACATCATGTATTTATTTAAGAGCAGGTTGATCACGCTTTTGGCTCTCTCCCTCTTCTTTATCTGTTTCTCTCTACTCTCCCTCTTCATCATCGACGCTCCTCAGTCTGTTCAAGCGGCTCCTGCATGGACCAGCGCTTCGACGGTGAGCGATGGGGTACCTCAGAGTATTGGCGGTTATGCTAGCGGGTGCTTACAAGGGGGCTCACTCTTGCCCCAACAGGGGAGTGGTTATGAGAGTATTCGTCGTTATCGCAATCGATATTATGCACATCCCGCGACCATTCATTTACTCGAAGACCTTGGGCGAGAGGTAGAGCGCGCAGGTCTACTCCCCATGGAGATTGGTGACCTCTCTCAGCCTCGAGGAGGGCGGATGAAATATGGGCATCGTAGTCATCAGAGCGGACTTGATGCTGACATTTGGTTTGGGGGAGACCCCGCTTATCGCGAGGGGGAGGGCCGTCAACGGAAGCGACGAGTTAAGCGTAAAGCGAAGTCTAAGCGATGGTCAGCAAAGACACTGAGACGAGCGCTCTTTGACGTGGACCACCCTAGCGCGGTGAAGGGATGGCGAGAGACCCTAGATAAGAAGGTGTGGTCTACTCGTCATGAGCAGCTCTTGAAGAGGGCGGCGAATCGGCCAGAGGTAGCGAGAATATTTGTTCATTTTCGTATTAAAGAGAAGATGTGTGAGGTGTATCGGTCAGAATCGAAGGCTCGAGATGACACTGCTCGAGATGACACTGCTCGAGAGGTCGCCGAAGAACAGACCCTTTGGCTACGGAAACTCCGTCCATGGTATGGACATCATCAACATTTCCATATTCGGCTTCATTGTCCTCCGGGGAGCCCTGAGTGTGACAATCAAGGCCCTCTCCCTAAAGGTCTTGGGTGCGAGGGGCTTGAGTGGTTCTCTAAGCGAGAGAAGAAGGAGCGTAAGCGAGCCGCTAAGAAAGCAGAAGACAAAGAGATCGCACGACGCGCCACGCTCTCTGCTAGAGAGCTCAAAGCGCTTAAGGTCGCTGAGGCTAAGGAGAAGAGGGTACGATCCGCAGCTGCAGTGGAGCGTCAAGAGCTGTTGATGAGACGTTGCCGACATCTCGGCCCCTCTCGTTAAGTCTCTTAACTAATCTTTAGCCCTCGGCTGACCTTTAGCCCTCGGCTGACCCTCGGGCCACGAAGTCGAAGGAGAGCGGTGTTCCCTCTCCATAGACCGCCTCCCTCACCGAGGCATAGAGCTCGGGCTGAGTGTCGCTGAGGCCTTGAAGGAGCTGTTTTAGATCCCGTCTTTTAGCGTCTGGGAAGCTGTCACACACCGGACAGGGGACTGGAGCTAAGCCGCTTTGATCAACCCAGGCCTCAATCTTTCGCTCCTCAACGAGCAGGCAAGGACGAATGGTCGCCACTGGAAGATCAGAGGCGGGGGTGAGTGGCTTAAGCGGCTCGAGTCGTCGCCCGAAGAGCAGGTTGAGCATAAAGGTCTCGAGAGCATCATCGAGGTGATGCCCGAGGGCGAGCTTATTAAAGCCATTCTCAGCACACCATTGGTTAAGGATCCCTCGCCTCATCCGTCCGCAGACCGCACAGGGGATCTGTCCGGGCTTGAGCTGACGCTGAACAACTGACCATGTATCCCGAGAGATGATCTCGCAGTGGACGCCGAGCACTTCGAGATTGGCATTAAATTGAGCCCTCTCAAAGCCAGGTTGGTGCTGGTCGAGATGGATCACCTGAAGATCAAACTCATAATCTGCTCGTCGCTGTAGCGCTTGTAGAGCGGTGATCATGAGCAGTGAATCTTTACCACCCGAATACCCCACTGCGACTCGATCTCCTCGCTCGATGAGTCCAAAGCGTTGGCAGGCTTCATGGACGAGTTTCATGACACTCTGAGAGGGGGATAGCTCACTCCGCTGAATCGAGAGTGGAGAGAGAGACATCGGGAGTGGAGAGAGAGGCATCGGGAGTTCACTTAATACAGGTACGGGGGTCGGCGTAGGGAAAGACTCGGTCATCTTTTCTTCTCACTTGGTTAGGAGGGCGACTCATCGATGGAATGTCGGCCTAGACTAAAACCTAAAGTGAGCTCTATTTCAAGTTTGAGTGAGCTCTATGTCAAGTTTGAATGAGCTCTATTTTAAGTTTGAATGAGCCAATGATGGGTATCTAGAGCGACACCTTGGTGTCATCACTTGAGATCAAGACCTCAGCGCTTTTGTGACCCACTCAGCGATCGCTAAGCAAGACGTTAAGCCCGGTGACTCGATCCCCATGAGGTGAACAAGGCCCTCTACTTGATGCTCTTGGGGACCGATGAGCTGAAAGTCACTCTCTGCTTCTCCACGCTGAGTGACCTTCACCCTCATGCCGGCATAATCGGGCGCGATTGATTCGCTAGGCACTGCAGGCCAATACTTTTGAATGGAGCTAATAAAGAGAGCTCGGCTCTCTTCTGAAACGTGATAGGAGAGCTCGGTGCGGAGGGTATCCCATGATAAATTTTCTTGCCAAAGGACATCAGGTCCAAAGCGAGCTCTTCCCTGTAAGTCGAGAGTGAGATGAATCCCGAGTCCACCTCGCTCGGGGAGTGGGTAGATGAGCCGATCGGTAGGCGAGCGACCTCGCAGCGTCCAATATCGACCGAGGGCATAAGCGGTCTCATAGCGCATAGGTGACCGTTCACCTAACCTTCCCCACCACTGAGTCGCCCACAAGCCTGCGGCGTTAATGAGTTCTTCACAGCGTAAAGTGAAGGTCACCCCATCGGCAGAAGTCTTCAGCCAGACCTTGAACCCTCCACTGGCGATCGGATCTATGTCGATCACCTCGTGATGGGTGAGCGCCTCTCCACCAGCCCCGACGACCTCACGACGTAGCGTCTTAATCAGTTGGTGACTATCGAGGATACCCGTCTGTGTGGAATGAAGTGCGCCCCCCGTAGAGTGAAGCCATGGCTCCTCTCGTCTAGTCTCTCGAGCGGTGAGGAGACTAAGGCCTTCGACGCCGTTCTCTCGTCCTTGTTTCCATAGTTCTTCTAACCCTGCAGACTCCGTAGGAGACGTGGCGACCACCCATTTGCCGCAGCGATGATGTTTGACGCCGCGTGACTCCAAATAGGGATAGAGGAGGCGCCGACCACGCACACAAAAATGAGCTTTATGAGAGCCTCGTGGATAATAAAAACCTCCATGGATCACCTCCGAGTTACGGGAGCTGCTGTGCACTCCCCACTCTGATTCTCTCTCTATTACCCACAGGCCTTCGCCTCCCCTCTCGACGGCGAGAGCTTGAGCGACGGCGAGCCCGATCACCCCTCCCCCTATCACTAGCGTCTTGACTTGTAGCATCACTCTCTCTCCACAGAATCATCACTCTCTCCACAGAATCATCACTCTCTCCACAGAATCATCACTCTCTCCACAGAATCATCACGCCTACACGATCGGCGAGAGAGCTCACTCTATAGTGGACGAACTTGGATTTCTCTCCTGTTTAGAATACTATATATTTCTTGTCTATGCTTAGGATGACTCTCTTATCTAGAGGAGGCGACATGATGTCTCAAGATGATCCGAGCTGTCCGCTCTGTCTCCGTCCTATCCCTAATGATGTCTTGCAGAGTCTTCATCATCTGATCCCGAAGCTCAAGGGGGGAAAGGGAGGAGAGACTGTCCTCCTTCATCATGTCTGTCACAAAGAGATCCATGCTACCTTGAGTGAGGCGGAGCTCGCCACAGAATATCACACCATCGAGCGACTCAGAGCGCACCCTCGATTAGAGAAGTTCATTTTTTGGGTCGCCAAGCGCCCCCCCGAATTTAATTCCCGAGTTCCCAGTCATCGCAAGAAGAGGCGACGCGCCCGATAACTCGATTTACGGAGCACCTATGACCGACCAATCTTCATCTCTCGTCGTTTTTTTGATCGCTATTCCGGTGTTTATACTCACTATCGCCCTCGAGTGGTGGTTCGCTCGTCATCGACACGAAGAGCGGCTCTATGATGTCGCCGACACCATGACTAACCTCCATCTCGGTTCAGGTCAGCTGCTCATCGGTGCGGTCACCAAAGCGCCCCTTTTGGTGCTCTATCATTGGGTTTATACTCAGAGCACCTCATGGGGCGTACCCTCATGGGACACTCAACAGTGGTGGGTGTGGTTGCTCGGGTTTTTAGTGATGGACTGTGCTTATTATTGGTTCCATCGCTTCAGTCATGAGGTTAATTTCTTATGGGCGGCTCACGCGGTTCATCATCAGAGCGAATATTACAACCTCTCGGTCGCTCTCCGTCAGTCATGGATTCAACAGCTCTACTCAGGGGTCTTCTATATCCCTCTCGCCCTCTTAGGGATCCCGACGGCGATGTTTTTTATGCTCAACGCCATGAACACGCTCTCTCAATATTGGATCCACACCCGACTCATCGACCGAATCGGTCCCTTAGAGGCAGTGCTCAACACGCCCTCACATCATCGGGTGCATCATGGGACAGATGATCCTTATGTGGATAAGAACTATGCTGGGGCGCTGATTATTTGGGATAAGATGTTTGGGACCTTCACCGCCGAGACGACGACACCTCGCTTTGGGGTGATCAAGCCGCTGCGGAGCTGGAATCCAGCGTGGGCAAACCTTGATGTTTGGGGGTTAATGTGGCGGAGGATGCGTCATGGAGGGATGACCTTTGCTCAATCATTGAGCTTACCCTTCAGGGCCCCCGCTTGGCAGGCGGAGGGTGAGTCTCCGCTAGCGATTAAGTTACGCACCGAGAGCGACTATGAGCTGTTCTCCGCTCGTCATGAGCAGCTCATGATTTACGCGAGCGTGCTGGGGGTGATCGACATCAGCCTCGGCTCAGTTTTGATCGCCTTCGCGCCCTCGATGAGCTCGCTGAACGTCGCTCTTTCGGTAGGGGCGATCATTGGATCGGCGGTGATTCATAACGCTTTACTCGAGGGGCGTCCATGGTCGATCAGCGCTGAGTGGCTGCGAATAGGGCTCTTGGCTCTTGGTCTCGCTTACGCTTATGCGCAGGGCTTAGCGCTGAGTTGGATCGGTGGTGGAGCGGCACTCTTGGCGCTACAGATGGTCTTTTTTATGACTCAAACGCGAGGCCTCAGCGCCTCGCCTGATCGCTAATGGATAGCGGTATAGTTAACCTTAATCTCCACCCCCAAAAATGCGGTAATTATCTAGTCGCTCTCGATGTTTGAGGGCGGTCGATTTGAAGCTGGGATTATAATAAGTGTGGCGCCAATAAAGAGGGTGTGAGTGTGGCGCCCTCTTTGTGATGCTATTTCTAGTAAAGACACGATCTCCAATAGAAGTTAACTTGAGGAGATTAGTTACCAAGATAGATCTTTATCGCTACTTATATTAAGCGTACTTTGTGGACTACATAATTTATCATTTTTGCTTCTCTGCTTACTCTCTAGGTGTGAAGAGCGTTAGAATGACGGCGATAACTCTCCCTCACTCATAGGAAAGATCAAGAGATGTTTCTCAACTCCAAGGACCACCCATATAAAGCCTCGCTCTTCCATATCTTTTGGAAATGGCAGAAGAACGCTCTTTTTATGTTCTTTGGCGCCTCACTCCTCATCGCCCTCCTTCATCACTTTGAGGTGATCCCGAGCGGCGGAGTCTTCCCCTCCTTCCCCTTGGCGGTTATTGGTGGCGCGCTAGGCATCTTTGTTAGTTTTAGAAGCAATGCGGCCTATCAGCGTTGGTGGGAGGGTAGAAAACTTTGGGGACGACTCATAAACACCTCTCGGCACATCTGCACGCAAGCGATCGCTTATCTCCCTGCGGAGAAGGCTCAAGACATCGTTTATCGACAGATCACTTACGTACATGCGCTCCGCTGTGGGTTACGAGGAGAGGCTCTCCACCAAGATGAGCATCTCCTCCGCAATGTCGCGGACGATGAGCTAGAGTCACTGAAGGTCGCTACCAACCCCAACCACACTCTGCTCAATGCTCAGATGAAGCGCTTCGTCCAATGGCACAAAGAGGGCATCCTCTCAGAGTTTCGGGTGAGTGATCTCGACAACAGTGTCCGTCAACTCTTAGATATCCAAGGGGGGAGTGAACGTATCAAGAAGACCCCATTCCCACCTGCTTATGGCTTCTTAGCGACCCAGCTGACTAAGCTCTACTCTTGGCTCTTACCTCTCTGCTTGGTTCATGAGCTTGGTTGGTGGATCATTCCAGTTAACATCGTGATCTGCATGTCTTTCCAGATGATCAATGAGGTCGGGCGAGTTCTCGAGAACCCCTTTGAGAATATTTGGCCTGCGCTCGCATTATCAGCGATGAGCCTCACGATTGAGCGAAATCTACGTCAAGCGCTCGGTGAGACAGATCTTCCCCCAGGTCAATCTCCACAAGAGGTTTTGTCCGGCCATGTCTTGATGTGAGAAACTTCGGCGAGGTTAAGCGTTAAGCAGATTGACCTTCACCGCGAGTGATGAAAGACTGAATGAGCAACTGTTTACCGAAGTCATGTAGATGACAGATCGAATGCTTAACAAGCACTCTATTCTAGCGCTTGGAGGTCACTGTGCAGCTCTATCGCTCTCGTTCTACATTTTTTGGGCGTTCACTCTCCTCCTCTCTCATAACCATGATCGGGCTGGTGGGTGGGCTCGTCGCCTGCGAGGGAGACCTAACAGAGAGCGTAGATGAGGAGGTCTCAGTCTGTGATGTCCTCCGCTGCTATGACAAGGTGTGCGCGCTGATTGATGGTCAACCGATGTGTATCTGTCCCGATGGACTCTATGATGATGGTTCGGGAGTCTGCCGCTCCGCTGACCTCCCGCTAGATCCCTGCTCCCCCTCTCCCTGCCCGCAGGATGAGCGGTGCGCCATCTTAGAGGGAGAGGTGAGCTGTTTATGTCCAGAAGGAGAGGTCCGAGACGAGCGTGAACTCTGCGGTGTGGTTACAGAGCCCGACCAAGGACTAGAGCCCGACCAAGGACTAGAGCCCGACCAAGGACTAGAGCCCGACCAAGGACTAGAGCCCGACCAAGGACTAGAGCCCGACCAAGGACTAGAGCCCGACCAAGGACTAGAGCCCGACCAAGGACTAGAGCCCGACCAAGGATCAGAGCCCGACCAAGGATCAGAGCCCGACCAAGGACTAGAGCCCGATCAAGGACTAGAGCCCGATCAAGGGCCCTTGGGTTTATGTCCCAATAGCCACTTTGAGGGCGATGAATTCGAGCCTAATGAGTGTCACACCGAGGCGACATCGATCGAGGCGATCACCCCTCAAGCACACAGTATCTCGCCAAGCGGCGATCATGATTGGTTCCGACTCGACCCCGCTCCACAGCACATCTATCGCTTTGAGGTCGACCGAGACTCCCTCCCTAACGCGATCCTCTATCTCTACCAAGGTGAAGGCTTACGATATATCTACTCACAAAGCAGCACCTATGAGATCACTCATGAGGTGGAAGACGAGGGCCCTTATTATTATAAAGTGAGCGCTTACAATCAGAGGGGAACCGGAGACTACACCGTGATCCTAAGTGATCTTGGGCCTGATGATCACGGTGATGTTCCCGCTGCCGCGACTCCACTTAACGTAGGCCAGGCACCACTGTTCGGTGATGTTGAGACACGCGGAGATGACGATTGGTTTTCTTTTGAAGCCATCGCGGGGCGTATCTATCATTTCGCCCTCACTCGTGAGACGATCTCTAGCGCTTATGTTTACCTCTACTATCCTGATGGACAGCGTATCGCCGAGTCACATAGTGACCCAGAGTCAATCACCTATGAGACCGATGAGAGTGGGCGATGGTATTATCGCGTCCGACATAGCTCAGGTAGTGGTATAGGGTCTTATCAACTCACCCTCGACGATGTAGGGGAAGATGATCATGGCGATGAGGAGGCGACGGCTACGCCTCTAGTCATGGATGGTCCGCTCATCTCGGGAGAGATCAAGACCCGAGGTGATCTCGATTACTTCTCGTTTGTCGCTCTCCTCAACCACAGCTACCGAGTCTCTTTAATCCCCATAAGCCTCAGTAGCTCCAATCTTCGCCTCTATGATCCAAGTGGCTCACGAGCGGCGATCTCCATTAGCTCAGTGCTCCTCTTTGAGGCTGATGAAGCCGGACAATGGACGATTCAAGTACGCCATCCAAGCAGCATTGGTACAGGGGAGTATGAAGTTCGAGTCGAGGACCTTGGGCTCATAGAGACTCCATAACTTGCTGCACGGTGACACTCGGGGGGGCTACTATGGGACCCTAGTGTAAGGTATCGAGAGTAGGGTACCCTAAAGTATTTAGCAGTGATCACGGCACAAAGAATGCCGACTCTCTTAGTATCCTGTCGAAGCTAATCGCAACAGACCAACCTGCATTGTCGTATAGATTTACTATTTTTAAGGTGAGTAAGAAACAGGATAAGACCGGCGACGACACCGATAACGACACCGGTAGTGTGACCTCCGCTCTCCTCTAAAAACCGCGACATAAACAGAAAGATTATACCTAAACCAAAGCTGCTCGTGATCATAAGATTTTTATGCTCTAGCCAGCCGACCACTGCCGCACCAACCGCAAAGATTATCGCACAAATTGTCAGGGTCCACTCCGCCTCATGATGCATTAAAACCTCTAAGCCCAATAGAGTAAAGAGGCTAGAGGCGAGCGCACATAAAGCACAATGAACCGCGCATAGACCACTCGCGATCTTGCCTATGCTGTCCAAGTTTGTTCGCGGATTTTCTTGATTTAAGATCATGGCGACCATTCTCCTTTGCCTGATTTATTGAGACTTATGCAAGTAACTTGCACTAGCAGTGTGCAAGTGAACTGTATAGGTTACTTGCAAGTCACTTGCAATATGAAAAGAGACATCTCTCCCTGTATGATAGAGGGTCATAGTAAAGATAATTTCGTTGTTCATCGCTTAAGCGTCAGCTCTTGAGTGTACTTCTCAGACATTGGTGTTAAGGCACAGGTCATCATCGCGCTGAGCTGATGAAAGAGTTGAGTCGCTTATTTATCTCGCGGCGTTCATCATATATCATTCATGTCACTTATCTACCGATGTCAAAGAGAGCTTATATGCGATGGATGAACTTAGCGCTTTTAATCATGATGACCGTCAGCATCATTAGCACCACAGAAGGCTCACCGCTCGCACCATCTTTAGAGCTTCAAGGGCATCGAGGCGCTCGTGGTCTAGCCCCTGAGAACTCTATCCCTGCTTTTAACCTCGCTTATCTTTTTGAGATGACAACCCTTGAGCTTGACACCACGCTCACCGTAGATGGACAGCTCATCGTTTATCATGACACGGAGACCAATCCAACGCTTTGCTCTGAGCCTGATGGTCGCCCATTGGACTCCAAACCAGTGGTCACCCTCACCGCAGAACGCCTTCAATCTCTTGAGTGTGGACTCCGTGCGCATGATCGATTTCCGGAGCAGAAGAGGCAGAGCGCTCATCCTCCTCGTCTCGCTGAGGTGGTCAACCTCGAGAGAGAGTGGGGAGCGACCCCATTCTATAATCTCGAGATTAAAACAGATGAACGTCATCATACAGCCCATAAAAAGCGAGCCATTGAGGCATTAGCTGAGGAGCTTAACGCGCTCATCTCTGACGACCCTCAGGGCTCTACGCTGAGACAGAGGATCACCGTGCAGTCGTTTGATCCCGAAGTATTGGAACTCGCGATGACTCATCTCCCTTCGCTTAGACGATCTGTGCTCATCGAGCCTCAGATAGACCACTCGGTGAGCCCTCCCCGAGTGATGATCACTGACACCAAAGCGTTGATCAGAGCAGCTGAGCGAGTTAAAGCATCCATCATCTCACCGTATCATGAGGTGGTGACGGAGAGTCTCATTCAAGAAGCACATGCTGAAGACTTGAAGGTGATCCCTTGGACAGTCAATGAGCCAGCGCGGATGCAGGCGCTGATCAACATGGGTGTTGACGGTCTCATCAGTGATTACCCAAATCGACTCCAGAGAGTGATCACTCAGATGGGTGAATCTATTGAGTGTCGAACTCGACACACAGACCGTGACTGTCAGACACCTCTGCCACGCGACATGCAACGCACACCTCGAACGCCTCTCATCGATCTCAACGCGATTGATCCGAGCATTAATGTAGAAATACGCTATCGAGGGTCAAATAACTTCTTAGGCCGTCCTGTTAAGGGATATGATGCCGCTAAGTGTTTACTCACTCGACTGGCGGCAAAGGCACTCTCTCAAGTACAAGAGCAGCTCAGAGAGAGTGGCCTCTCATTGACGGTATTTGATTGTTATCGACCACAGAGGGCGGTAGACGATTTCGTAGCTTGGGCGAAGGACCTACAAGATCAAGAGAAGAAGAACCAATATTATCCGAATGTGGATAAGTCAGCACTCTTTGCTCAAGGCTATATCGCGAAGCGATCAGGTCATAGTCGTGGAAGTACGGTAGATCTGACCATTACCGACTTGGATATGGGGACACCATGGGACTTCTTTGGGAGAGAGTCGCACACTAAACACGCTGAGTTATCTGTTAAAGTGAAAGCGCACAGGGCGCTGCTCACTTCACTGATGAAGACCTATGGATTTAAAAATTATGAGAAGGAGTGGTGGCATTACACATTACGCTCGGAGCTACTCCCCGGTCTCTATTTAGACCTACCGATTCAATGAGCTAGGTCTGAGCTGTATGATGCCGTTATCAAGGCCTAAGCACTAAGAGCTCACTCAGACTTAAAGAGCTCACTCAGACTTAAAGAGCTCGCCTAGTTTTGATATCTCTCTCGAGGATCTTATAGGGGACGATAAGCGCAGGTAGGGTGAAGAGGTCTGTGATATCCATCGTCGTTTGTAGGCGATTGAGCTCTGGTAGAGCATGACCTGTTAAGAGGTGGACGATCGCTCTTATTGGCCATTGTAAATAGGCGATCACATCACTACAGAGCCGCTCAGCGATAGGAGAGGTATTGATCATCGTTAATATGAAAGCAGTGATCGTAAGCGAAGACCAAAGCACACTCTTAAGGTGGGAAGGTGCTCGCTTACCGAGCGCACAGATGATCTCATAGCTAGAGTAAATAGAGACAGGGAATACGACTAAACCTGCGACATCTGAGAGCTTGCCTGTCCACCATGACCCATAATAAGTTTTGAGAACATGATCATTCAAGAGCCAGAGGGCCAACATGGTGAGCACTACAGGGTGACGCAGGTGACGGCCTGCCATCAAGTCGCTCTCATCACTCTTTGGCTTCGTTGGGATCAAGGAGCCCCCTTACCCATTGACCATCTAAACTCTGTGATCAACCTGTAAGCTGTACAGGGCTCAATCAATGCAGAGCTCTGCTTCAAGAGTCGTATCTGTTGAGGAGAGCCAAGTCTCTAATCTCTTACATACTTCACTTACATTTTCGTTTTTGCATATTTTTCTCAGCGAGCTCTGATCTTCAAGGGCAAAGTGAGTAATGAGATAATAGCCATCGCTCAGGCCTTCGCAGACATCAATGCTCACCTCTAGATCACATCCCTCTTCTAGATCACAGGGGAGGCATTCACTCTCTGAGTTTGTCTCTGCTGAGGTCGCGTCTGTATTACAAAAGGGGGGGGTTACAGCGATCAAGTTATTAAAATCTCGACCGGCGTCGCTCCAACGCTCTTTGGGCTTAAACTCTCCGATGATCGGCTCTTGACCAGAGCCTTTGACCGCCAGGCTCCATCGAGCTCTAGAGGTGGATGATCTGAGCACATTCTCCACCGTAAATTTGATAGAGAGGGGGAGTAGTGACTCAAGATCTTCTACATGATCAGCGGCGGGATTAACTTTAAGATTTAGAGTGAGGCCACGTGATTCAAAGGGCGTGATCGTCTCTGGTCCATAGTCGCTGTCTTCCGCAGCCAATGTCGCCATACTCGCCAAAGCAGAGATGAACAGAAGGATTATGTTTATTTTCGATAGTGTCTGTGGCTCATCATGGTTCATAGGTCTTCTTCGTTAAAGTGGAGAGGGGAGTGTACGTCGAGATCAGCTGCATCGCTGAGCTCTGTGTGAGCTCTGTGCGAGCTCTGTTTGGGTTCATTTAGGGAGAGAAATTCTGAATTGCCCACACTTGACCTTGGGCAGTTGTATAGAAGCCACACGCTACTCGCTGATGACTTGGGTTGGTCATATTAATGTAATGTCCATGCTCAATAAAAGGTTCACCCGGCCCTTCATCCCACATTTGCTGAAGACAAAGAGAGATGACCTGATTGTCACTTTGATACCCTGGGCATTCATTTTGCCCTCGACCGCTTGGGCCACAGATTCCATCTCTAAAGCCTGCATGAGCTTGATTATTCATGGCATCATATTCCGCTTGTTGATCGGCGCAACTTTCACCTTCAGGCCAACGCTCAAGTGCCGGGAGACATTGGCATTCTGCTCGTAGCTGATTGATACGACGAACACAGTCTTCATAGAGATCACCGGTAGAAGGCAAGGGCGCAGGACGACAGTCGGCGAGAGGCTCCGCTAAAGGTTCATTACATGTCTCGGGGAGCTCGACAGGAGGAGCCATATCTATGAGCTCTTCTAGGTCCATATCAATGATCGATGTCGCGCGCATATCGGACTCTTCTACGCCAATCGACATATCCAAAGGTTGGAGAGAGAGGTCTCGCTCAGTTGTATCTACCTCTTGATCGATCGCCATTGGCTCTCCGGCGATTTCATCTTCACCTGCGCTCGTTGCAGAGTCTCCTGCGGTTCGCTCACCGATGGGGTCTGATTCACGACCACTTTGGCCCGCCATGGCGAGGGGCATTGTTCCCGAGTAACCTTGAGGAGGTTCAAGTGGAGGGCTTTGACAGGCAGAGCTGTAGACTAAAATGACTATTAAAAGAACAGAATGAAGGACTCTCATTGTTAAACTCTCTCAATCTCCTCTAAATAAATAAAGGGATCCTTGATGCCACATAGCGGCTCCAATCTCGCCAAATTGAGGAGCACCGGGTAAGTCAAGCGGAGAGTTTAAGAGCGGAATAGGCGGTAAAAATAAAAAGCAGTATCCTGTCTCCATAACATAGAGATGGGTTGAGCTGAGAATCGCTGAATAAGGATCGCTCGCCATCGCTGATTGTCCGCACAGCTCGCTGGGATTGGCAGTTGACCACCCTCGTGCATTGTAGATATCTAGCCATGAAGCTCGGATATCTAAGCGAACGGGCGCATTCGCATCATCCCAAGTGTGAACATCACCGTACAGTGAGTTTACCCCATAACGTTCATGCTGACGAGTGTTGAGCATATACTTCAAAACCCATACCCGCATGACTCCGCTGATATCTACCAAAGAGATCGTAATCGTTTCATAATCATTAACCATGAAATGGTCATGAGGGACTGAGTAAGCGGACGCTCCTGCGCTAATGCTACCCCCATGCCCTGTGAATAGATCATCGAGAGCTCCTGTAGACTCCCAGGTCAGTGATGACATGCGGAGGGCATGATAGTTCGTCTCAGTTAGAACGAAGCCTAAATCGAGGCTCTCGATGTCCCAAGCGGCTTTGATTGGACCGACGGGTAAGTGCTCATTCCCCCCTACATCAAGCGCATAAGATCGCCATTGATTAGCCCGTGGCTCAAGAACCCAAATGGAGCATGCCCCTTCATCAATGATCCCGTCACAATCTTGATCAACTTGATCACATCTTTCTCGCGCCTCAGGATAAATCATCGCGTTATCATCTCGACAGTCATCCAAAAAATGAACGCCATCTTGGTCACGATCTTCGGGGATGCAGTCAAGTGCCTGAGCGACATATTGAGAGTCACAAATACAAGTCGCTAAGTCTTCTTGTGCTTCGCAAGCACCGTGCTCTCCACAATCTACACCTTCACAAAGATCTTCGATCTGGATCGCCGAGGGGGATAAGTCAGGCTCTAGGCTAGCAATGGTGTCTACACTTGCATCTACTTGAGCATCTAGACTATTTGTCTCAACATCCCTCTCCCCTGGTCGAGTAGGTGAATCAGTGGTAATCCGAGAGTTCGAAGTAGATTGACCAACAATGCGATCCATACAAGACAGACTCAATAAACAGGCGATTATTGTAAGCAAAAGAGACAATATGTGTTTCCTCTATGATGAATGTATATGTTCAGTTCCCATACTATATGACGAGCACTAAAAGATAAATAGAGGACTGATATTGATAGCTTAAGGTTAGACCTCTCACTCCAATGATTAGCCTAACCTCGTCAAAGGCATATAAGAGATTTTTATAAGTGCCTATCGTATCACTTCAGTGGAGGTGTTTTTTGAAGCAATATATTGACAACCTCAAGGGCATAAGTGAGTTCTGATAGGGCTCTCATTGATCCGACTCTCATTGATCCGACTCTCATTGATCCGACTCTCATTGATCCGACTCTCATTGACCCGCCTTAACTAATTGATCTCTTTAAAGCTGAGGGCGTAGAAGGGCTCGATGACATCTCGAAGAATATGACTGTTTTTGTGTATAGAGGCGAAGCACATCTAGTCTATTCGTCCATATATTAATCAGTGTATTAATCATATGATAGCTGTAAAATAATGATTCGTTTTATCTATCTACTTATCAGGGAGTTGCGATGTCCAAACTCACCGTTGACCTCGAAAAGGTCGCTCACTCTGTTAACATGATCATTCCCGCAATGACCATATTATTGGCGTTGCTAGGGTATTATGTTTCATTCTATTTTCACTTCCTCACTGTTGCCGGACTCTTCTTGACGGTTCTCAACATGAGTTATCTCTACGGTCAAAAGCGACACGCACTCCTCGCGAACTTTGGCCTCTTGGCTCAAGGACGCTACATTTTGGAGAGTATTGGCCCGGAGCTGCGCCAATATCTCTTCGCTAGTGATACTGAAGAGCGCCCTTTTAATCGCGTAGAGCGCTCCGAGGTTTATCGTAAAGCTCAAGGTGTGGACTCTTCATCTTCTTTTGGTACGCTTCTCGATGCTGATGAACTCAAGCTCGCTCATTCTATGTTCCCGATGGACAAGAGTAAGATCGAGCCCTTCTCCCTAACTTTTGGCGAAGAGAGAGGAATCGAGGCTACATATACGCTTAACAGTCCAGTGATCATCAGCGGGATGAGCTTTGGAGCGCTCGGGGAGAAAGCGGTTCGGGCTCTATCGCGTGGCGCTAAATATGCTCAGATTCCAATGAATACCGGCGAAGGAGGGCATCCCAAGTATCATCTCATGGAGGGCGCAGACCTCATTTTTCAGATCGGGACCGCTAAGTTTGGAGTTCGCCATGAAGATGGAACACTCGATGAGGACAAACTCCGGGCGCTCAGCGCTCTCCCTCAGATCAAGATGATCGAGCTTAAATTCTCTCAAGGCGCTAAGCCCGGTAAAGGGGGGCTATTGCCTAAAGAGAAGATCACCGAAGAGATCTCTCAGCTTCGAGGGGTAGCGATGGGGAGTGATGTCGTCTCTCCTACCTACCACTCTGAGTGCATCGATGTACCCTCAACACTAGACTTTATTGCTCGCTTGCAAGAGGTCAGCGGTATACCGGTAGGCTTTAAGCTGTGTATTGGGCGTATTGATCAATTTCGAGCCCTCGCTCAAGGTATGAAAGAGCGGGATATTTACCCTGACTTTATCACCATTGATGGGGCAGAAGGGGGAACCGGCGCTGCGCCAAAGAGCTTCATGGATGATGTAGGGATGCCTCTGCTCAGAGCGCTTCCTATCGCCCATCGGATCCTTATCGAAGAGGGAGTCCGTGATCGACTGAAACTGCTCTCTTCTGGTAAGTTAATCAACGCAGGGCGTCAGCTCAAGGCTCTCTCTTTGGGCGCTGACGCGATCTGTTCAGCGAGAGGATTTATGCTCGCGATCGGGTGTATTCAAGCCTTACAATGTAATAAAAATAGCTGCCCTGTTGGGATCACGACTCACAATCCTAAGCTGCAGAGAGGCCTAGATATCGAGCTTAAGGCGAAACGAGTTAAGAATTATGCGGAGAGCCTCCTTAAAGATCATAAAGAGCTCTTAGCAGCCACAGGGCATAAGGCTTGGAGAGATCTAACACCACTGAATCTGATCGCCCCTGAACACGATCAAGCAGACACCTCTGACCGACAGGAGTTTACGCTATGAAGATCCTGATGACCCTCTTGATGTGGGGCTGCCAGCTCGGTGTCGCTTTTATTTTAGCGATGGCGGGGTTAGGTAAACTCCAAGGAAGTGAGATGGATATCGCTCTTTTCACGGAGCTCAATATGGAGCCTGGTGGTCGGGTGATGATCGGGATCTGTGAGCTCTGCTCTGCCGCGGGCCTCCTCCACCCACTTAGCGCCGCATATTCAGCGCTTCTAGGCGCTGCGGTTCTTACTGGAGCAGGACTCGCCCACCTTGGTCCCTTGGGAGCAGAGGGACTCGACTTATATTTACCCACTTATAGCGCCCTTCTTCTTATCCTAATCATGCGCCGCGGCGAGCTACCCTTCTCTTCTTCTCGAGCTCATCATTAAGAGAGATCCCTGAAGAATGTGAGCCATCTCATCGATTAAGATTCTGTTGTACAGAGATCATACTTTTCTTTAGGAGGTTTCAATAAGCATCCTTTATTATTAAATAATATGATGCGATAAAAGACTTCAGTGATCGTGGTGCAAGAAGAGTCTTCAGAAGTATATAGACATAGATGGGAGCTATATTAATGCGTTACCTCGCTCAAACAATGAGTCGGTTACTGTGGGTTGTTACATCGACCTCTCTGTTGCTCTTTGGTTGCCTTGAGATACCAAATAGAGAGGAAGTAGACCAATCTCCACTACTAGACAGCTTGGATCAGAGTATTATCATTGACGCAGGTGAAGCGGACTTGAGTGAAGTAGACTCGGGTGAAGTGGACTCGGGTGAAGCGGACTTGGGTGAAGTGGACTCGGGTGAAGCGGACTCGGGTGAAGTGGACTTGGGTGAAGCGGACTCGGGTGAAGCGGACTTGGGTGAGCTTGATCTCGGCGAGCCAATGGAACCGATTCCATGTGTAGAGAACTCACCGCCTAGAGCCTGTAGTAAGCTCAGATCGAATATCCAAGGGGTTTGTGGAGAAGCTCGATCTTTCTGTATAGATGGCTTTTGGACCTCTTGTGAGCTTGGCTTCCTACGCAGCAGAGAGCCGCTTTGGTCAGTTTATCGGTGACGAGGTGCTAGACTGTTATGATAACGACTGCGATGGAGAGGTCGATGAGGGGCAGATAGGGGCTCCAACACTCACCAACTGGGTCTTGGGTAATGCTAATCAACCCACGGCGCATTGCCACTATCGTCCGTATAATGATGGGACTAATGAGATATCTGAGGTGATTTTACGACCTGAAAGACGGCATTATAAACTCGGCAGTTTAACCGTTCATGAGGGGATGACGGTTAAGATCCGAAAAAACTCTAGATGGGTCAGAGAGTCCTCTGAAGAAGGGTCTTCACCCGGCTTTAGGCCATTGATCACCGTGACCGCTGATATACTCGACTGTATGACTGATAAAGTCGGTGGACAGCTCACCCTCAGCGTTGAAGAGCTCAATATAGAGGCAGGAGGTGCGTTACGGGCTGACAGTGAATCCTCTCCTTGTGAGATCACTGAGAGCTCTGACAAGAGCAAGAGTATCAATGGTGCTTCAGGAGGAGAGCTCTACCTCTTCGCCCGTGAGGCTCGATTACATGGTGATCTGAGCGCAAATGGCGCTCCTCCACAGCCTCAAAGTGTCTCCAACAATGTGACACATTCCACGAGGATCTCGGGAGGTGCCGCTGGCTCAATCTTCCTCAATTCACCAGAGCTTATTCTCAGGGGGGTGATCATGACCCAAGGGGGCATGGGTCAATGCGCACCGGTCAATAACCATGTCGCCACAGAGTGCATGGGCCCGTCACCCTTCTCTGGAGGAGGGCCGGGTCGGGAGGGGGGAGTCCCTTTTAACGCTACACTAGAGCTCGGTTATGAGGGAGGTGGAGGCTCTGGTGGCCGAGGGTACCAAGAGGTAAACATTAATCGGACATTGGGGCTCATCGGGATTGCCTCTGCTCCTGGACAGAGAACTGAGATCATCTCCGCCGATGGTAATGGGCACTGTGATGGAGAGATTGAATATGGTCCGGGGACTAAGCTGTTAATGGAGGGCTATAGTCTCTGTGATCGTACTGAGCCCTATAACGCTCGAGTGGTGAATGAGAACCGCGTGCTCTATCATCATACCTTTACCCCTCTCAACTCGAGAGGTGTCCCTATCGCTTCTATGTTTACCTATATTGAGCTCCGAAATTCCCTTAATGAACAGCTCGCCTCAACGACTTTAGCGGTGGGTATGCTCGGTCTTACAGAGCCTCTCGACGAAGGTGAATACTCTATTGTCTTCAACGGAGCGATTCAAGACCAAGAGGTCAGAGTCGTGAAGGTGGTCTCTCTTAACCCAGACCAACCGAACACACCTCGGGTCGTGAATGTCCCTGTCGAGGTCACCATAGTGGAGGGTGAAGAAGTGATTCAAGGTATCTATCGCGTTGAATAATCTTAATGAGGGGGCTCGCGGTCTCTCCTTATCGATTTTGGTATTTCCCACTCCGCTTCAAGAGGTTTTGGGTATATTTGTCTTGCCACCGACCACCGAGATGAGCGGCTACAGTAGTGAACCCCGGTAGCTTTGACCTCACCTGTTCTAAGGTATAGATGAGCGGAACCACCCCGATCACTGCGTAGCTTACCGCGCTGAGGGGGACACCGAGGTGACAGAGCGCCTCGTCTCCTAAAAAAAGCCTCGATACGCCTGCTCTGATCTTCATCGCCGCCTGAGCTTGTACTCGCTCTACCCATCCCTCAGCGAGAGCTTGAGGGACCTCATGGAGCGCTCTTCCGAGGACCGCGGCCTCTGGACCCGCTACACTTTGAGTCATACCGATGAGGTAAAAGAGACGCCTGGCCTCCCGCTCATCGCTGGGTAGTAAGCTCTCTGTGACCCCTAAAAGTACCCCGACATATCGCCACAAATGGATTACGCTCAGTGACTCACGCTCGTTAAATCGGAGCCCTAGCGCCCTACCGGTGATTAAATAAGAGAGAGAGAAGAGGAGCTGGGTGGCGAGCATGTCTGCTTGATTGACCGGAGCGCCCCATTGCTCAGTGGACCACTGTGGGTGATGGCGTAAATGATAACGAATATGAGCGTGTAAGAGTCTCACTCGGATGATCGCTCGATATCCTCTCGCTCCTCGCTTCAGGCCTTCTTCGCTGAGTACATCTTGAACAAATTGGGTAGTGTCAGCGAGTCGTTGAGGCGCATAATCAGCGAGTCTACCGGTGAGGAGGAGCGGCTGAATGACTCCTTCATAACGATAGCCTCCCATCAGCGCGACATTGACTAGGAGCCAATTACCCAAGGGACCGCTGCGACGTACGGTCTGACGAGCGACTCCTAATAAGGATTCATCGAGCCATAGAGGGATATGTTCAAGTTGCTCAAAGAGAGCGATGAGAGGAGCTGGCGGACGATAGAGGTTTTGAATCCCCTCTTCGATCGCTCGATGAACCCAGCGCTCAGAGAGCTCTCGGTCTAGCTGCTCGGCGGCGAAGCTAACCCACTCATCTGCGAGCGGGTCTTCTTGATAGAGCGCTTGGGCGATCGTCATCGCCTGCTCATCACTAGGTTCGCTGATCCCTTTCATATAGGTCTTCACATAGCGGCGAAGCTCGGGAGGGATAGGGCGTCGATGGTCTTGAAAACGATCGGGGGGACGACGGGGGGGTGGGGTGAGAGTGAGGTGTGTGGTTCATAACGATGTACTCTCCCCTCTGCAATCTCTGATCTTGACCTGCCTGTTGGCTCACGTCGATAGGTTAATCGTATAAAAAATGATGCAGGACAGCAACTTTAGTCGTCTCAGAACAGCCGCTTCAACCTCCGACTCCCTCTGACACCCTCTGACACACTTTGATCAATGACAAACTTTGATCAATGGTCGATCGATTTTAGGCTTTTTCAGAGACCAATCCTATGGATTGAAAAAAAAGTCCTTAAATGATGACTAAAGTGGCCGATAAGTACTTTGGTGAGCTCACCCCCACCATTTATCTCGCGACACTCCCCAAACGGAGGACACACGATGTGTAAGCACTATAAACTTGGAACTCTCCTCGCGCTCTCCCTTTCAACGTTGACATTTGGATGTTCCGAATCTTCCACCGAAGGCTCAATGGAACAACAGGTCGATGGAGCACCTGCATCTTTGGAGAGTCAAGAGCATCAGATTCGCTATGGCGAAGAAGACGGTGACACCCACCCCAGCGTGGTTAAGTTGATCATGAACCTCGGAGGGAGCTACTCGCTCTGCTCTGGCTCAGTGATTCATGAACAGGCAGTATTGACCGCCGCACACTGCATTGATAGCGTTTCGTCCGCTGAGGACGTGATGGTCATTATCGGCGAACAGTCCATCTCCGCCAGTGAGATGTATATTCATCCAGAATACTCAGAGAATACTCCTCATGTTCGCTATGCTGAGGGAGATTATTATCGTTTCAGTGGCGCTGACATCGCGGTATTAACCTTTGATGAGATGCTCCCCGCTCCAGTGGTCTCTCTCGGATCTATTCCCGAGCAAAAGGGGGAACTACTCACGGTTGTGGGCTATGGTAATAATGAGCACCTCACCAATGGGATTAGGCGTAATGGTACTGTTGAGTACGTGGCGACAGCGCCTACTTACTTACTCGATCAAGTCAGCGTTGATCAGGAGGCGGGCAGCATCCTCATCGACCCCGGACCGACAGACCAAACAGTGTGTCGAGGCGACAGCGGTGGAGCGCTCTTACACCAAGGAGAACTGGTCGGTGTGACCTCGGGTGGCCTCGTAAATGGAGGTTCTGGGAACCTATGTGTTCTTTTCCGGAATGCTAATTTCATCTCGGCGCTCGCTTACCATAATTGGATCAGTCAATATGTCGACTTAAGCCCCAAGGAAGAGCCTGCGCCTGAAGAGGAAGAGCCTGCGCCTGAAGAGGAAGAGCCTGCGCCCGAAGAGGAAGAGCCTGCGCCCGAAGAGGAAGAGCCTGCGCCCGAAGAGGAAGAGCCTGCGCCTGAAGAGGAAGAGCCTGCGCCCGAAGAGGAAGAGCCTGCGCCCGAAGAGGAAGAGCCTGCGCCTGAAGAGGAAGAGCCTGCGCCCGAAGAGGAAGAGCCTGCGCCTGAAGAGGAAGAGCCTGCGCCTGAGAGTTCAGTCGGAGAGTATGGACGAGCGACGATCTCTCAAGAGTGGTCTACGATCCAAGTACAGGGGAGCTATGAAGACCCTGTAGTGATCATCTCTGATCCGCAGACCGGAGTGGCGATGATGTCATCGGCCCGATTGCGTAATCTCAGCTCATCATCTTTCGAGGTGAGACTACAGCGACCTCAATCAGAGGTCTCTCAAGGAGCGCTCAACAGCGCAGAGGTGAGCTACCTGATCGTCGAGTCTGGTCAGTGGAGACTTGAGGGAGGCTTACAGATCTCCGTAGGTCACTTCGCTTCAGATAAGTTGAGCAGTAGAGGGTTTAGCCGAGTAGTGCTCTCAGGGTTCGCTGATACTCCAGCAGTCTTGACTCAAGTTCAGACCAGTCAAGGGGGAGATTTTGTGGTCACCAGAACCAGAAGGCAGACCGCTCAGAGCTTCGAGGTCACCATGCAAGAGGAAGAGCAATTGAATCGCGGTCTTCATCAACGAGAGACTATTGGTTGGATCGCGATCAGCCAAGGGACCTCTACCAGCGCTAGCGTTACGGTGGAGTCTGGGTCAACCGCTCGACAGTATAGTCATAGAGGTTCTGCCCTACAGCTCATGTCAAATATGGAGTCACCGAGCCTCCTCATCAAGCTGAGTTCTTACTTTGGAGCAGATACAGCTAATATACGAGTCATTGATAATGATCAGAGCGCGTTGAGTATCCAAGTTATGGAAGATAGTTCTCGTGATAGCGAGAAGCGTCACACTCGCGAAGAGGTGAGCTATCTCGCGCTAGAGGGTGAATTTGGCCACTTAGTGATCGACCCACAGCATTCACCAGAAGAACCCTCTTCACGCGCTTTTGGCGAATATGGTCAGGTCACCCTCACCCAAGAGTGGCAGACCTTGAGGACTCAACATCGCTATGAGAACCCAGTCGTGGTCCTCGCTGACCCCTCCGCTCAGGGAGGAGTGGCGGTCACTGCTCGTCTCCGCGCGGTCTCCGCTCAATCTTTCGAGGCCAAGCTCGTGTCCTCTCGCTCAGATCTCAATATAGAGCCTTCTACGGTCAGCTTCATGGTTCTCGAAGAGGGCGAGTGGGTCTCTGCTAGCGGCGCCAAGATGCTCGCGGGACATCGGTCATCATCTCGATTGAGCAGACGAGGCTGGGAGTCGGTCTCTTTTAACCCACTTCGCCAAAACGCTGTCGCTCTCACTCAAGTTCAAACTAACAATGAAGGTGGATGGTTGACGACAAGAGTACGCCGTCAGAGCCGAAGCTCTTTCCAGGTCGCTATGCAAGAGGTAGAAGCGACTAACCGAGGCCAGCATGCCGAAGAGTCGATTGGCTGGATTGTGATCGAGCCCGGTGACCATGATCTTGGAGATGCTCGATTGATCAGCGCCACTACCCCACGAGCCTTTACTCATCAGCCGGTTCAGCTCAGCTATGGTGAGGGTTTCGAGTCACGAACTACGGTTATCGGTAAGCTCGGTTCGTCACATGGAGGAGACAGCTCAAATCTCTCGATGACTGAGGTCGATGGAGGAGGCTTTGTCGGCATAGTCGCCGAAGAGCGATCCCGTGATCAAGAGCTGAGACATATCAGTGAGCGAGTCAGCCTCGTAGCGCTCTCTCACACAGCGGGCGTGTTCATGACGGAGTGACTCGCTTGTGGCTTAGCGATTAAACGATATTAACTAAGCGAGGCGCTCGTTTAAGTCGCTCTTTTATATCCTCAGTAGACCAAATCGACCCCTCTCTCCACTGAAGATTCAAGACCTCCTCAAGCGTAAAACCTAGAATCGTAGGAGGAGCGTCAGTGATCTCATCGGGGATAGGAGTGAGGCGAGTTTCAAAGACTCCATGATCGAAGGGGACACCTGGAGGAGGTGAGGTTCGTACGAGCTGCTCATGCAGGCCTTGAGATTCATACTCGAGCGCTCTGTGAATACAGTAAGGATTATTACCCGCCTTACCCATTGTGCAGTGTGAGGTCCAAGTACACCCCCCCTTGCATACATCGGCGTAATAGCATTGGTGACAATAGCCCCAGAGGTCATCGCGCCCTCGCAGGCGGGTGTGGTTCACTTCCGGGGCATGATGTAGCACATCCATAATCTGATCTTGATGGGTATATCCGCCAGTGAAGTGATCAGAGGGGAGAGAGGGACAGCCTTTGATCTTACCATCGGCCTCAATCCCAACGCAGCTCTTACCGGCTTTACAGCCGCTCCAGTGAGCCCCCGACTGACCTCCATAGCGGATTTGTTCTTCAAAGGGTCCAAAGTAGCCGATATTGTTGCCGGGGAAGAGCCTAGCACCTGCAGGCTTGAGTCGATTCTCTTTGATCCAAGCGAGCAGAGGGAAGAGCTCAAGGAGGTCATAGGGTTGGAGGAGCAAGCCGGGGCGATCAGCCCCTCTTCCCATGGGGACGGTGATCTGAATTTGCCAACCGAGCGCACCGAGGTCAACTAACAGCTGAGAGAGCGCGGGGAGCTCAGGAAGGGACAGCCGATTGATTTGGCTATTCATCCCCACTCCCATACTCGTCTGAGAGACTCGTTCGGCGGCGTCGAGGGCCGCTCGCCAAGAACCAGGCGAGCCACGCTGAGCGTCATGAGTGTGCTCTAGCCCATCGATCGAGAAAGAGATGTGCCTTAAGCCAGCGGCCTCAGCTCGCTTCACTCGCTCTTCATTCATCCCCCGCCCACCTGTCGCCATGGTACAGGCCATGCCGCTCTTGGTGATCGCTGAGGCGATGATGTCCCAATCTTCCCGAAGGTAGGCCTCTCCTCCGATGAGGGTTACCTCGGTGAAGCCGCCCTCTTTGAGCTGCTTTACCGTATCAAGGCATTGATCAGTGCTCAATTCACCGCTTCGTACATTGCCTGCTCGTGAGCCACAGTGCTTGCATCCCAAGTCACAAGCGAGGGTAATCTCCCACACACAATATTTAGGAGTGACCGTCTTGGGAGAGGTATGCTCAGCATAACGAGCGAACTCCCGCGGAGTTTCGATAGAGTCAGACATGATAGATCCACTTCGGGCCACGCTCGGCCAACATAGGAGCGCGATGACTCAAAGCGCTCTTCACTTATATTTAGCCTTCTGCACCAGCGGGCGGGGCTCCATATTCAGGCTGGGGAGAGTCATCTCCTGCAGGGACCATCTCTACGCCAGCGGCTTC
The DNA here is from genome assembly GCA_943788935.1 of uncultured bacterium. Lineage (GTDB taxonomy): Bacteria > Myxococcota_A > Bradymonadia > UBA7976 > VGTA01 > CAKZRU01. Next base: position 42,524 of record CALSSE010000017.1, read on the forward strand.
ACCAGCGGCCTCTCCAGCGGCTTCACCAGCGGCTTCACCAGCGGCTTCACCAGCGGCTTCACCAGCGGCTTCACCAGCGGCCTCACCAGCGGCTTCACCAGCGGCCTCACCAGCGGCTTCACCAGCGGCCTCACCAGCGGCCTCACCAGCGGCTTCACCAGCGGCCTCACCAGCGGCTTCACCAGCGGCCTCACCAGCGGCTTCACCAGCCGGAAAAACACCATACACAGGTTGATCTGCTACCCCTGCGAGGTCATCTTCGCCGGCAGGAAAGACCCCATATTCACCAGCAAATATAGGCTCGCCGGCCATCACCATGTCTACCCCACCCATTTCCGCTCCTGCCTCTGCACCAGCGGATGGATCTTCGATAACCTCGTCATCATCACACGCTCCAAAAGTGAGGCTTGCGCTAAGTAATCCTAAAGCGATCTTTGAGGTACGTGAAGCCCCTATGGGTGTAGGAGAGCTGCTGCCTATAATGTGTGTTCCACAGAAGTCACAGCGAAGTTTGAGGAGTGAACTCTCATCGAGACTACGATCTATTTGATGATGTCGAGCGCATCCACTACAGCGAGTGAGGTCGTGATTAGATACCGATATAACATGCTTTTTCATAAGGAGAACTCTACGGAGCTTAAGTTTTTCACAAGTGATATACATTATGTTGACTTAACTACTCTTAAACAAGAGGTTATTATAATTTATGAACTCATCAATACGACCTCATAAATATGAAGTGCCATACCATGAGCCAAAGAGTTTGGGTCTCAAAGAATCTGCATGCTAATGTTCCTCACGAGTATTGATGACCCCCATGGGGCGTGTCTCGCCACGATAGAGCGGGGTCGAGGAGACAGAGATGAGAGTAAATCAGCTCAAGGTTGTGGTCACCGGTGGTGGGAGCGGAATGGGGCGCCATTTTGTAGAGCGACTCCTCCAAGACGGGGCCTCAGTCTCCGCTTGGGATATGAATCTCGCTGCCTTAAAGAGCCTACAAGCTCAATATGGTGATGAGCGATTGCATATTGTGGAAGTCGATGTCTCTGATGAGGAGAGAGTCAAGAAGGCGATGAAGAGCGCTTGGGAGCGATTTAAGGGGATTAATGGCTTAGTGAACAACGCGGGGATATTTCGAGACTCTTTGCTTGTCAAAAAAGATAGTCAGAGTGGTGAAGTGAAGACGATGAGCCTCAGTCAATGGCAGACAGTCCTCAACGTTGATCTTACAGGCCCTTTTCTCTGTATTCGAGAATTGAGCGAGCTGCTAGTAAGAGATGGCGGTGATGAGCCGGCGGTGATTATTAACATCAGCAGTATCTCTCGAGCAGGCAATATAGGACAAGGTAACTACTCGGCGGCTAAAGCAGCGCTGGTCGCAGACACTGTGACTTGGGCTAAGGAATTAGCTCGATATAAAGTGAGAGTCGCTGCGATCTCACCGGGTTTTGTAGAGACACCCATTTTGGAGGGAATGCGTCCAGAAATGATAGGCAAGATGGTCAAGCAGGTTCCCCTGCGCCGTCTTGGTCAACCTGAAGAAATCTACACAGGTTTAAGGTTCATCGTAGAGTGTGATTACTTTACAGGACGTAGCCTAGATATTGACGGCGGTTTACGTCTTTGATGAGTGAGGCTCATGTCTTTGATAAGTGAGGCCCATGTCTTTGATAAGTGAGACCCATGTCTTTGATGAGTTGAAGAGATGATCAAATACCTTCAGATTGAATAGACGGTTTTGGCAACAGTCTTTAGCTCTGGCAACAATTGATTAAATATAAAGTGTCTCTCCACTACTTTAAGTTGTACTCGACTACTCTTGTTGGAAAAGCTGAGTTTAGATGAGCTGAAACTAGAAGTTACCTTAAATCTAGTCATCTCTGAAAATGTATAGTGACTGATCGCTAGAGCAGAGATCTCTTCAGGGCTTGGCCCCTCAGCTTTATGAGCCCATTCAAAAAATATCTGTTCATCAATGATATATAGACCTTGGTCTGTGATGATAGTTACAAATGTTTCTTGATGTGAAAGATCTGGCTTAATGGTATATAAAAAATAGAGATTGATTAGGGATGCTAAGAAATACCAAACTGTTTTTAATATGTTTTTTTTGCCCTTTCTAAGAGAAACTGAGTGTTTAATAGCTGTAATATAGCCTCTCATCGTTTCATCAGCACTGCCATGAGTCTCTAACAACGTTTTAATGTTTTTGGAATAATCAGGCATCCTACCTCCATGTAAAGTGTCATTTTTAAGTTACATTACTTATTCTATGGTCTTATTCTATGGTCTTATTCTATCATCTTTTCTTATTGTCTATATCGGGTAACAACTAAAGATTAGTCCGCCAATCCACCAACCTACTCTACTGTGATACATCATACACCTCGCTACATTACGGTTAAATGGCAGTAGCCCACATAACAATTCACTCATTGCTTCTATTCCATCTCCTTCCCTGATTTGGTTCATATGATTGATCTAGTATTTATGTGTGGTTCAAAATGAATCATCAGGGTTTTATTTATTTCGATGAAGTCATCATAAATATCGGTGACATTAGAAGATAAACTATATTAACTTAGATCTAATTTTCTTAAGTGAGCTAATAGAGCGATAAGGATGTCTTATAATGTCTATATCAATAGTGATTTCTTCAAAGAGAGCCTCTCAATGGAGAGCGGTTGTGGTGTTGAGCTCGCTTATGAGTTTATTGTCGACCCTCTGTGCTTGCCAAAGCGCTCGACAACAATACACCAACAGCCGATATGTAAAAGTGAGTGATACAGAGGTCTCAGCGAGGACCTGTGATGTGAAGTCTTCAGCGCGGTCTTGGGCCGTGGTTGCGGGGGTTAACTTTTATCAGGATGAGCGTATCCCTGATTTAGAGGGAGCGGTTGATGATGCATGGAATTTTTATCACTATTTAGTCAATCCACGTGGTGCTCAGTTTGATCCTGAGCAGGTCAAGCTCCTACTCAATGAGCAGGCTACTCGATCGGGGATTGAAGATGCTTTAGGACAGTTTTTGACCGCCGCTTGTCCGCAAGACAAGGTAGTGATCTATTTTGCGGGTCATGGCGCGCCTGAACCCAGTCGTCCCGAAGAAGCATTTTTACTTGTTCATGACACAAATCTAGACTCTATGGTCTCTTCTGCGGTCTCCATGAGTCAGCTACCAAAGTTCCTCAAATGGAGAACGGGCAGTACGACTCAGCTCTTTATGCTGATCGATGCCTGCCACTCAGGCAATATTCAGTTTCCTAATAGTCGCGGAGTAAACATCGCTCAGTCAGGGGACCTCTCTCTAGGAGATCAAGTCTCTACTCGGGCTCAGTCGGTGAACAGTACTTTAGAAAAGATGGTCAAGAATCATGAGGGGTGGGGCGCGATCAGCGCTGCAGGCGCTGACCAGAAAGCGGGAGAGAGTGGAGGCTCTTGCACTCTCGCTGGTAAAGAATATGGCGGGGGTCTCTTCACCTGTGCGCTCCTCGAGTCTCTCGATGGCCGCGCAGACAAAAATAAAGACACTCAACTGACCTTGAATGAGATGTATGGACACCTCAGTGAACGCTTAGTTGAGATGAGAGGCCTAGATCAGGTTCCACAGAAGTCGGGTACGATGAAAGACAATCACATCCTCTTTCCAACGATCTCTAAAGACTTGGAGCTCCCTCATGTTCCCCTACGTTATTTGCGTGAGACGCACCCTAAACCTTATCGAAATTGGCTTTATGGCTCACTAGCGTTAACTAGCGTAGCCTTGGCGGGGAGCTTCACGATGAATCTTATCACCAATCAGAGCGCACAAGATGCCAATCGTTATACCGCCTCGGCGGCGGTGGAGCCGGGAGGTCCGAAGGGGTATGAGCTGCTCAGTGATCAGTATGAGAGTGATCGCTCTACCGCGTTACAACTTTATATAAGTACGGCGATTTTGGGTGCGATCACAGGTGGATTCTTCGCGCTTGACCAGTTTCATCAACCTGAAGGGATAGAAGAAGTATATCAGCGACCTCCGGGGATGGTGTTGAAGAGGCGTATCGAGTAATCGGTCATATGATGACTCTCGGCGAGAGTTCGACGTGACTGATGTACCGTGATAAAGATCATTTTTGATTAACGACTCTGACTAGAGTGAATCACAAAAGATCAGCGCGAGATCTTTAAAATCGATCTTCGTGACTCACGCGTAGTCGTTGAGTGTTGATCAGCAGGTTTTTATTCTCTCACATTTAATTCTAGAAACAATGCAACTATTTCTAGAAATAATGCGACATATCGCCTCCACTACTCTTCATTGTAGCAGACTAGAATGAAGGAGAAGTGATATGAATCAAGTGTCTGCTGAGCTCGCGGAGTGTGATCTTAAAACGATCGAAGATCAAACGATCAATTTCTCGACAATATATCAGCGTCAAACAACGCTTATTTTCTTTGTGAGACACTTTGGGTGTCTCTTCTGCAGAGAGAGGGTAGCGTCTTTAGCTGAGGCCCTCCCTCTCTTAACGACTCATCATCTGAACGCCGTGGTCATCGGTAATGGTCATCCGTATATGGCAGAGGGCTTTGTTGAAGAGTTACAGCTCCCTCTCTCGGTATACTGTGATCGTAAGGGAGAGGCTTATCGATTAGCAGGAATGCAAAGGAACTTTGGGCTTAATGTCACGAGTGTGAAGCATGCTTGGCGCTCATACCGAGCAGGAAACAGACAGCATAAGGTCTCTGGTGATGTATGGCAGCAAGGAGGAGTTTTGGCCGTTAACCCCGCGGGTCAAGTATTAGAAGCCATCGCCGATCAGAGCGCTGGTGATTACATTGATATCCCTAAATTAGTAGAGAGAGTGGTTCTCTCGGGGCTCACTTGAGAGATTGATGGCTTGAGAGAGAATAAGAGGGAGCGATGGGAATGATCTCTTCAAAGGCTTTGACGGAGATGATTACGTTAGTGGTGAGGCAGTGTGCACCCCTTATGTACTAACAGAAGCGCCGATCCATAAATCATGGTCATCGCATAGCGCCCAAGGAGTGATAGTGCCGGAATCATCAGGTAATTCGAAGGTATATTGAGCTTCAGGATAATCTTGAGGGTTAAGCTGCTTCTTAGCGATCACTGCACCATTAGAATCGCTGAGATACATCGCTACGATATAATGCTCATCGTCCATGGGGTGAGCGACTGACACCGTGGCGGTCAGCCCATCTGCTGAGATCTCCAAGATAGGGGTATGAGAAGCCACTTTGTCAGCCCAAGGACCCGGGCGATCACCCGAGCGAACAATGGGCGCTGCCCAGACTTCATGCAAGTTACACATCGCATAGGCTTTACACTCGGCGCTCTGATCTACAATAAAGAAGCTCGCTGATGGATCATCGCCTGGAGAGAGGCTCTTAAAACCAAGGAGGTGGCCCTCAGCGTCTTTCAAGTAGATCGCTTCTATGTAGTGATCTGTCTCCATGGGGTGTGAGACTCGCACACTGACGATTTGATCAACAATAGAGGCGATGGGGTAATGTCCCGCGATCTTTTCACCCCATTGACCAGGTTCATCAGAAGTGAGTACACCGCTCATCTCATAGAGGTTTGTAGATTCTGCCTCATCGAGTGAGACAGATTGACCAACCCAGAGATCATGGTCATCACAGAGTGACCAAGGTTGTATCTCTGTTGTTCCCTCTGGAATAGTGAAGGTGTAGCTCGCTTCATCAGAGGGGCTCAACTGAGTCTTCCCAATCATCGCTCCGTCTTGATCAGTGAGATACAAGCCAACAATGTAATGGTCCTCTCCCATGGGATGTGGAGCGCTGACCGTCGCTTGATCACCTTGAATGAGAACCCGTGGCATGTGGCCAATGATCTTCTCCGACCAAGGGCCAGGATTAAAGACGGTTCTCACTTCGGGAGCGCTCCATACCTGATGGAGGTTACACACAGAGTAAGCGGTTAAGCTAATGTCTTCACTAACGGTGAAGCTAGCGAAGGCTAGCTCATCAGTCCCCGATAAGCGCTCAGAAGCAACGACCATCCCTGAGTCATCTTTTAAGTAGATCGCCCCAATATAATGCTCTTCATCCATAGGGTGAGGGACAAAAACAGTAACTTGATCTTGGTTCCTTTGCATGATTGGGTAATGACCGATAATCTTCTCGCCCCACTCTCCTGGGTCATTAGGGCTTAATACACCAGCTGATTCCCACTCTCCAATCTGCTCTAGTGTAATCTCTCCGCCAACCTCCTCTTCAATCATTGGCGGTGTCGTAGAAGGAGTGTAGTTATTCTCAGGAGGCTCATCGATCACCTCTTCAGCGCAACCAGGAAAGGTGATCAACGCCAATGTCGCACTGCCCCAATGGACAAACCTTCTACGACTTAAATGTTTAGATCTGATCATTAATGAGGCCCTTTAACTTTGTGATGAGAGCTTATAATTAGCAAAATGTGTAAATTGACATCAAGTGGAATAGATGCTTAATTTATATCGCTTTGTCATCCAAATTACAGAGTTGAGCTTTTAAGCAGCTCGTACGCTCTATAAAAACGAATATTTGGGTGCCGCCAAGAGACCACGGCCGGTTATGTTCTCACACAATGTGCTCCATCACTTAGTCTGCCTATTGAGTCTATTCTTTGATTTTAAATATTACAGATGTGAGGCGACTCCTTAGGTGAGTTAAGTTTTGTTATCCTAGTCGTCTTTTCAGCTTCCTTCTGTGCATGAAACGCAGAAATCGCAGGGGGATGATAAATGTCCACTTCTTATGAGAATGACATGTCTGTTCAGATGATCTGGCTCAGATGATGTACCCGAGTCATGTATTTACCTATCTATACTCATCATATACTATGCGCGTGACTCATATACTAACGCCATCACTGCACAGGGAGACGCTCATGACACATCTCATTAATTCACAACTGATCTGCGCTGATTATCATAAAGATTACCCTATGATTGAGAGAGGAGAAGGTGTCTACTTGTTCGATAAGTCGGGCAAAAAGTACATTGACGCTAGCGGTTGCACGGCAGCTGTAACACATATCGGTCATGGGAATGAGGAAGTCTCTAGGGCCTTATATGAGCAATCAAAGGTTCTCGCAGTTCACCCTACACACTTATTCTATAATCAGGCACTAGAAGAATACCTAGAGAAGCTCTGTGACTTTGCACCAGAAGGCTTTAATCGTGCATGGACGATCTCTGGTGGTACTGAAGCGGTAGAGAATGCGATTAAGATCGCCTTTCAATACCAAAAGTCGAGGGGGCATAAAAAAAATAAAGTCCTCGCTCGTTGGGGGAGCTACCATGGTAATTCTATCAGTGTCTTGGATGCTGGCGGATTAAGGGTAAGAAGAGATTATTATACTGATTTAATGGCCGGGCATTACCATGTGGCGCCTTGCTTTAGTTATAGAAAACCAATGCAGATGACAGAGCAAGAGTATGAAGACTCTTTAATAGAGGAGATCAGGGTAACGATTGAAGAACATCCTGAGATCTTTTGCTTCCTCGCAGAACCAATTGTAGGAGCTGCATTAGGGGCGGCGGGGCCGACTGAACATTACTTTAAGCGTGTTAAAGAAGTGTGTGTAGAGCACGACATCCTCTTAATCGCCGATGAGGTAATGACAGGATTTGGTCGGACAGGTAAAAACTTTGGTATTAATCACTATGGTAATCATGCTGACATTCTCTGTTGTGCCAAAGGCATAAGCTCAGGTTACTTTCCTCTCGGCGCGATTATTATTCATGATCATGTGTATGAAGCTCTTAAGGAGAGCGGCCAGCCATTTTATAGCGGTCAGACATATTCCTGTATTCCATTAGCAGCGGCTGTAGGGAACGCTAATTTAGACTATATTAAGCAGCATGACTTGGTTGATAACTCAAGAATCGTAGGACAATATCTCAAAGACAAGTTTGAGTCTTTGAAGGAGATAGAATGCGTCGGAGATGTACGTGGTGAAGGCTTATTCTTGGGCATTGAGTTCGTGCAAGATCAAGCGAGTAAGTCGATCATTGACCCCGCTTATTTATTTAATAAAAGGGTAGAGGCAAAAGCTCTCGAAGAAGGTCTTATCACTTACGGCTGTAGAGGAACTGTGGACTTTTCGAGAGGAGATCATATGCTATTTGCTCCACCGCTTACGCTCAGTCAAGATGAAGCGGATATGATCTTCACACGATTAGAGAGAGCGATCAAAAGTGTCTATTCTACATTTTTGAAGAGTTAGGTTGATGACAAGGCTCTGTTACTATAGGTCTGATCCAGCGATAAGACAGCGGTTGATACTGACAAACCGTCGGGAATAGATAACTCAGTGATGAAGTGATGAAGGTCTTCAGTCTAGAATGCTATTTAAATGAGTTAAAGTACTAAGTTTTGAGAGCGTTTTGTTTTGACTTATGATGCCCTGGTGTCTAGTTCTGTCCTTTTGAGTCTGTTTAAAGTCTGCCATTAAGGGCGATAAGGTACCGATATTGGTTGATTATTAACAGAGATGGGTGCAGACGGTTGTTAAGTGTAGATGCTTTCCAAATCTAAATAACCGAGAAGAATCGAGATGTGTCTAATGTTATGAAATATATAGATTTTTTAATCATAAGGATCAACTTTTTTATATTTGATAGTGGTTTATGGAAAGTGGTCAATTAGGCTGTTATCGTTTCAATTATAGTTAAAAAATGATAGAGCAACATAAATAGTACTTATATTTTATAATTATTTAACAAAGCAAGATAAATGACTAGTTACAAAACGATTGCAATACTTACATGTCTACACCTGTTCGCGTGTGGTGATCCAACGCTCCATAGTCAAGATTTAGACTCAGCCCCAAGTGACACTACGCTTGTTATTAGTGATGAGGATTTAGGGAATAAAGATTTAGTTGTAGCAGGGGGAGAAGGCGGAGAAGAAGGCCCCGTGAATGGCGGAGAAGAAGGCCCCGTGAATGGCGGAGAAGAAGGCCCCGTGAATGGCGGAGAAGAAGGCCTCGTGAATGGCGGAGAAGAAGGCCTCGTGAATGGCGGAGAAGAAGGCCCCGTGAATGGCGGAGAAGAAGGCCCCGTGAATGGCGGAGAAGAAGGTCCAAATGACACAGATAGCGACGATGATGGCGTATCAGACGGAGATGAAGTCACCAACGGGACAGATCCTAACGACTCAGACAGCGACGATGATGGCGTATCAGACGGCAACGAGCTGACCAACGGGACAGATCCTAACGACCCAGACAGCGACGATGATGGCGTATCAGACGGCAACGAGCTGACCAATGGGACAAACCCGAATGACTCAGACAGCGACGATGATGGCGTATCAGACGGCAACGAGCTGACTAACGGAACAAACCCGAATGACTCAGACAGCGACGATGATGGCGTATCAGACGGCAACGAGCTGACCAATGGGACAAACCCGAATGACTCAGACAGCGACGATGATGGCGTATCAGACGGAGATGAAGTCACCAACGGGACAGATCCTAACGACCCAGACAGCGACGACGATGGCGTATCAGACGGCAACGAGCTGACTAACGGAACAAACCCGAATGACTCAGACAGCGACGATGATGGCGTATCAGACGGCAACGAGCTGACCAACGGGACAAACCCGAATGACTCAGACAGCGACGACGATGGCGTATCAGACGGCAACGAGCTGACCAACGGGACAGATCCTAACGACCCAGACAGCGACGATGATGGATTATCAGACGGCAACGAGCTGACCAACGGGACAGATCCTAACGACCCAGACAGCGACGACGATGGCGTATCAGACGGCAACGAGCTGACCAACGGGACAAACCCGAATGACTCAGACAGCGACGATGATGGCGTATCAGACGGCAACGAGCTGACCAATGGGACAGATCCTAACGACCCAGACAGCGACGATGATGGCGTATCAGACGGCAACGAGCTGACCAACGGGACAAACCCGAATGACTCAGACAGCGACGATGATGGCGTATCAGACGGCAACGAGCTGACCAACGGGACAGATCCTAACGACCCAGACAGCGACGATGATGGCGTATCAGACGGCAACGAGCTGACCAATGGGACAAACCCGAATGACTCAGACAGCGACGATGATGGCGTATCAGACGGCAACGAGCTGACCAATGGGACAAACCCGAATGACTCAGACAGCGACGATGATGGCGTATCAGACGGCAACGAGCTGACCAATGGGACAAACCCGAATGACTCAGACAGCGACGATGATGGCGTATCAGACGGCAACGAGCTGACCAATGGGACAAACCCGAATGACTCAGACAGCGACGATGATGGCGTATCAGACGGAGATGAAGTCACCAACGGGACAGATCCTAACGACCCAGATAGCGACGATGATGGATTATCAGACGGAGATGAAGTCTCTAGTTGTAGCTCACCTGTAGATCAAGACAGTGATGATGATTTGGTGAGTGATGGCGATGAAATCCTGAATGGTTCTGATCCCTGTGAGGCAGATCAATCTCCTCCCCCGCCTGCTCTACCAGAATCATGTGATGGGTTAGTCTATCAAGGTACTTTTGAACCTCAAACATCTTCAGAGCTCTCTGAATTTTGTGCAGATGGATATACTGTCATTAGCGAAGACTTAGTCGTTGATAGAACATACTTTACGAATTTGATCGGTTTAGAATGCCTCTGTGAAGTAAGAGGTGACGTAAAGGTAGAACGAAATAACACTCTGTTAAATATTAGAGGTTTGAATCAGCTGCGTATTATTGGTGGCTCTCTTATTGTCATGAATAACTTATCTTTACGAAATCTTTATCGACTCAATAATCTCCAATGGATTGGTGAAGATTTGAAGGTTATCAATGAACAATCATTGAATAATTTGAATCACTTTACGTCATTAGAAACCATAAGAGGAGCGATCTTAATCGATGAAACTCGATCGTTACAAACGATTAACGGCTTTAATCAGCTCACTTGGTTGGGGGGATCGCTAAGCCTTCATGATAATCATTCTCTCGCTACCGTTTCTGGATTTTCAGAGATTGATACACTCGGTCATAATCTTGAGTTCATTGGGAATCTCTCCCTAAGGTCGATTTCAGGCTTTAACCGATTGATAGATATTGATGGTGACCTATTCATAAATAGAAATTCCTCTCTTCGAGAAATCAATGGTTTACGTGGGCTTCATGGTATAACTGGAGCACTTGAGATCAACAGAAACAACAAACTATATTGTCTCATCGGTCTACACAGCATAAGGTCTCTATCAGGTGACCTATTTATTCAACAGAATCATAGCCTACCGAACTCACGAGCCCTTAATCTTAGGGATAGTATTGGTAACGGTCTTCAAGGTAATGCTTTTATCTCTGGTAACAGTCCCTAGCCCTTTTGATTGATACGTTGGTATCTGCTGTGAAGTGATGATCACGAGTGTTTTAGATCTCTTTACAGCTGAAGTTCTTACCGGTTCATTCAGCGAGACATGAATAGAATAGGGCTCTTCAGTCATTCATTGATGATTGGCGCCTGAGCAGGTGAGGAAGAGCGACTTAATGATCATCAGTTTGTGTGTATGATGTCTCATCTCACAAGATATGCTGATCAAAACTAGCGATAAATGATCATTTATAAGCGATTGGGGTCCAATAGGTCATGAGGCGAGCTGAATAGGCGCCTCATTGAACGGCGCTAGCAGCTCTCCATAACTATTGGAGAGGGCTGTCTATTTCTTTTTTTGGCGCTTTGAAGACGACTTCTTTACGGGTTTAGATCGTTTGGTTTTGGTAGTCTTTCGGCGACGCTTTTTCTTGAAGCGCTTAATAAAACTTCGATTACTAGAAGAGACTTTGATTAAACGTTGAGTTTGTGTCCCTAAAAATAACAAAGCCTCTTCATGGGTAGCTTTTGGCGTTGTTTGAATCGCTGACTTTACTTGCTGATTTGTCGAATCAATAGACGTCAACGCACGATTTCTTTGATCGTTTTGAAGACCACCGACTCTCAGATTATTCAGCTCTCGTTTTTGGCGAGTATTAGATTCGATTTTATATTCAATCTCTTCCAATTTGGAAGGGATGGCGTTGAGGTAGTCATTAGCCGCCTTCATCGCCTTAACTTGGGCTTTAGAGTCTGATAGTTTTTGGGCAGAGCTCCACATCTTTGTCGCGGTTGTTAAATCACTTGTAAGCACTGGCTTCCATTGAGGATAAGTCGCTATTGCTGTCTTTTGTTTAGCTTGAAGTTCATTCCACCGCTTGGTCTCCTTCTCTGGACTAGAACAGGCAAAGAGGAGTGAGATGAGGAGCAAGAATGCCCCAAAGGTGAGTCGATACATTTTTGTCTCTTTTCCAGCGAAATGACTTCATCGCTTCAATATAATTGAGGAGGACTCATATTGCCTTCAAGAGGGATGGTATTCAAGATAAATTAGGTACTTACTTGAGTCTAAGCTGTTATATTAGTTTAGTATAGAATACCGTGTTTAAGTAGTGCGATTCGATGCCTCGCTGTTTGCCTATATGAGCATTAGCCTCAGCGTTTTTATCAAGCTGCTTAATCTTGGAAATATGGACTAGGCTTACCGCTGCGATACAGACGTTTATCATTATAGAGTGTGTAAAATAGTGATCGATTCGATGACGACTTTAAGGAAAAGGCTTATGAGATCGACCACAATGTAAGGGATGATCATAACTTCATAGAGGCTCAATATTTGAGCACTCTTTATCGCAATGAAGTAGAGCGAGATTGAGACTATCTGACTTCGACCTTTTGAAGATCTGGAAATATTTTGCCTTAATCCTTATTTTGACTCGCGCCTACCAGCCAAAGCTCCCTGGGCTCCCCTTAAAAGGTCCAACGATTTCTTGAGTAATCCATCCTCCATAGAATGAGCCTGGCTGAGGCTGAACGAGCTCTCCATCGATGAAACATCGGTCCACTCTCTGAGCATAAAACGCAAAGTGATTTTTAATGAGATTAAAGTGATCGGTCGGTTGAGGATAGGTCCAAACCGCTTGAGGAGAATGTTGCTCACCTACACGCAAGTCAAAGTACTGAGCGCTCCCCTTCCACTCGCAACCGCTGGCTGCATTAATGGGGTGTAGGTAGGTCATATTTAAGTCATGTCGAGGCAAGTAATAGACAGGAGGATGACTCGTCTCAAGAACCCTCCAAGCACTACGAGTCTCCGCGATGAGCGTGTCAGCAAAAAATACTTGTATCAGCTTAGAGGTCTGCTCTACAGCAGGCGGGCGTGGATAACTCCATACTGACTCCTGTCCCTCTATAATAGGTTTAGGCCTTGGCTGTTTAGCTTTACTTTTAAACATACTTCACCATCTTTGTTGCTTGGAGGCCTCTTTAAGATGAGGAAGAGAGCTCTTTTGATGCAGTATTATGAGACATATAACACGTAGAGATAATCGAGCTCTAAACCTCAGTGAGGAGACTCTGTTGACTATGGTAATGTCACGCTGTCTATCATGATCAAATCATGTTCATCCACAGGGCCATTCAGCAGCTGTTGAACCTGATAAACAGTGGCGCTCGCAATCTCGGTATTTATGCTTACGAAGTGAAGTGAATCACCTAAGCAGTGGCCTGAATTTACGAGTAAATGACCGTTATGCTCAACGATACCAGGCAAATGAGTATGGCCCATCACGGTCATTTGAGCGTGACGCTCCCTTGATTGTTGAATGAGCTTACGCTCTAACCCCCCCAATTGAGCGTCTCTTGAAGACCCGGTGATGAGGTTATGGAGTTGATCAAAAAAACGAGTCAAGGCGTGTGTACCCAAGCGCGCGGCCCAGGCAGAGAACCAAACAACGAACTCACCAATATAGCGGAGATGATGTGCCCAGATATCGAACTGATGACCATGAGTGAAGATAATATGTACCTGATCGATCTTGATTGAGATCTCTTGGGGAACTCCCTCGAGAGCCTCTACCGCTTGATCATGATTTCCAGCGACGTAACGATAAGGTGGATGGGCAAAGCGCTGTGCGAGCTCAGGATGAGCGGCACGCACTCGCCTTAGCTCTCGTTGGGGATTACCTGGCCATTTGGGGGTTAACAGCTCCCAGACATCACCGAGTAAAATGATCTGCTCATGGTGAACTTCTAAATAATCTAAGAGTCGTATTAAGGCTTCATCCTTCCCGCGTTTTCGGTCTGCTCTATCTCCGCGCCCGAGGTGGATGTCTGAGATCACTGCGATATTCATAGATAATCCTGAGTGAGAAGAGGTTGAGATTCTGGACAAGACCTTTGTTGATAAATCATTTAGCAATATAAAGTACCCAGTCAGAAATGTACGAGTGGTCCTGTTTAGAAGCGACCACCAACCCAAGCATGCTTACTGTGTTCATCGGACCAAAGGCCAAGGCTGATGGGCGAAGATGATTTAGAGACCTTGTTGTGCGGTAAGATGAATTCCAAAGCCATTAAGCTAAGCCCTATACCTTGGAGCAGCGCTAAAGAGTTATTGGCGGCTTCAAAACTTGTGTCTCCATTAGATGCGTTTATCTCTTGAACTCGTAGGGGACCTAGAACAGGAATAAAAGAGGCGCTGGCTTGTCCCGGAAAAGGGTCGGTCACCATCACTCCAATGACTGTTAATGCGTATGAAGTCACAAACATATATAACCCTGCTGTACCGACGTTCTTTCGCCAGGCATCTGCCATATTAGGAGGAGTTTGTGTGTGAAGTGAGCCTGTTGACATGTTACGGGGTTGAGGAGAAGCGATCTCTCGATTGAGAGGGATGTTCGTTTGTGAAGTGTTCGTTTGTGAAGTGTTCGTTTGCGAGGAGCAATATCCTGGATCCTTGAGGCAAGAGAGCTGTTGATCTAAACTGACTCCTGCTTTGGCTTCCATCTCTGCCTGAAAGGCGGGGGAGATGGTATAAATAAGGCTCAGAGCGCGTCTCATGAGCTTTCAGGCTGACCCGTAGACTCTTACCAAACTTAATCAATTCACCGGTAATGATATAGTCCGCGCTCAACATGCGCCCTGTTTCAACTTCACAAGTCCCTACGCAGTCCTCTAAGTGAACATCAGGCGGGAGGAGCATCTCGATGTTTTCTTTAGTGATCACTGAATAATGTGAGGAGGGTAAGAGGCGGGAGATCCTCCTAATCTCATCACTAAGAAACTTGACTTCAGCGCCAGAAATGAGTCTCGGAGCCATATTTTTTAGCTCTAAGATGGCGATGCGCTTAGGGCTATTTTTTATTTCACCTTGAGCAGGTGTCACCGTGATTAATGATCCAGAGCTAAGATAAAAACCAAGGAGGTAAATACTCAGTCTTTTGAATGTATTGATCATATTGTCTCTCTGTATAAAAGGAGTGGAGATCACCCTCAGATAGTTAAAGAAACGGTAGTCTTTCTCAAGGTTAATGTCTTGATCACTCTTTTTTTTAAATCATAACTTAAATCATAAAGTGTCTCATTTGTTTAAATCAACAGACTCAAATATAACACAAGCTAGCGGGTCAAATCATTGAGCAGGCAATATGAGTCGTGTGTAGAGGGTGGACTTAACAACATTTAGCAGCTCTCCAGCGCTCACCGAAGAGGACGCATCGCCTCTATGAAAGATGAGGGTCGATAGACTGAATGGAATGCTTCCGAGAGTGGCCTACACTATATGTTGGGCTACGCTTCGAATAAAGACTAGATCAAATAGAGACTAGATGATTAATCGTCTATCTGAGTGGAGTGCTCGGAGAGCATGCAGGTACGAAATCGCATCACCATCTTCAGACCGCTTAGGAGACGCTCGTAATAAAAAGCTTAAATGAATCCCTTACGCTCTTCCTTGGATGGTCGTGATCGCTTCTGCTGTGTCGAGCACGGACTTCTTGAAGGGCGTAGGAGTCCAATTAAACACACTCCTCGTCTCGGAGTTATCCGAGCTGAGGTTCATTCCGAGGAGACCAATCATCCCCTTTGCCTCACGGTCAAACTTACTTAATACTCTCAGCAACAGATTGGGGGCGACGCGAGTGCTCGGACCTTTATAGCCTGCGTCTTTAAGAATTTGGGCGGCGCTGATGAAACCGTTTGGCTCAGCGCTAGCGGCGATGAATCGCCTCCCTGAGGCTTCAGTGATACTCAGCGCTTTGACATGCAACATCGCCACATCCCGCACATCTACCATAGGGAACGATAATTTGGGCACCATGGGGAGTTTTCCGCGTAACATTTGATCGAGTGATGACATCGACTGACCTGTGATGTTGCTCCCCAACGGTGGACCAAAAACACCACCCGGCGCGATCACGGTTAGCTCTAATGATGACTCTCCATTATGGTTGTTGATAAAATCCCAAGCCGCCTTTTCGGCGAGGGTCTTGCTCTTGGTATAAGTGCTCAAGTAGGGTGTATTGACATCAGTCCAACTCTCGGGACCAAAGGTGCCTGTCTTCATACTGCCCATCATGGAGAGGGTTGAGCTGGTTAGCACTACGCGAGTCACGTTGGCGTGTTTCGCAGCGCGTAATACACGAAGAGTCCCCTCAACCGCAGGAATGATTATTTCATCAGGAGTCTTGGGGTTCGCGATCGTAAAAGGCGAAGCGACATGCATAACAAAGTCACAGCCAACAGCGGCTTGATCCCAACCCTCATCTGTAGTGAGGTCGAGCTCGACTAGCGTCAAGTTGGTGGTGTCAACCGCTGCCGCAGTCAGCGTGTCAAAGACCTCTCGCTCTTTATTCAGATGACGAATAGAGCCCCGTACAGCATAGCCCGCTTCTAATAACTCTTTGGCGCAATGTAATCCTATGTAACCTGATATCCCAGTTAGTAAAACGGTTTTCATATGTACTCCTCTCTATATGTTGATTAGAAAAAAATTTTAATACCGAATGGTATAAATGTAAAGCAAAACGTAGTCAGGCTCATTAAACAGATCAAGCCTAGGCAAATTAAAATTAAGATTTGGTGAAGAAGTAAATCGTTGGGATTGTTTAAGTCTTGTTCACAATGAGGCATCGGACGCTAGAGTGATTGAACCAAGCAGACTCTCAATATTGCATTCTTTATAGACTTTTATCATAGTCTAGAGGCTCCTAAATAGGGGGCCCGGCTATCATAGACGAGAGTAAATATACACAACCATTGAGCTATAGGGGGTTACTTATGCGAGAGGCGACAAGATTAAGTATAGAAGAGCAAGCGGCGTTCATAGCGAATGGACAAGGCTGGGAGAGGGTCGAGGATAGAGAGGCCATCCAAAAAACCTTCACTTTTGACAACTTCATCGAGGCATGGGGGTTCATGAATCGAGTCGCGTTACTCGCTGAGAGTCTTAATCATCATCCTGAGTGGTCTAACGTATATAATCGAGTAGAGATCATTCTCACGACCCATGACTGTGGTGGGCTCTCGCATCTTGATATCATGCTCGCTCAGCAGATCGACCTGCAACTTTAGAGATTAAATAGTGCTTGTCTCTTATGAGCTGTCAATGACACTATTATGTAGAGACTAAAAGACTAAGTACTAAGATACTAAGAGATACTAAGAGATAAGAGACTAAGAGATTAAGAGACTAAGAAAGCGGAGGCACTTATGAAACGAATGAACCGAAGCGACGAGCTACATCGTCAAAAACGAGCAGAGCGTTATGAGCGTCAAGCAAAGCGTAGACAACAGAGAGCTAGACTGATCGAAGCGACTCACGCCAAGCGACAGCGGATGAGCTTTTCTCATGCGATCGCTCCGCTACGACATACCTTGATCGCAGCTTTAGGTCTAAGCGCACCACTCGGGTGTCAAGTGGAGAGCCAGATGGCCACCGAAGGTGGAATAATGGCAGGAGCTGAAGCTGGGAGTACGGGCGGATTAGATGTGATGGGCGGGACAGAGGTGGTGGGCGGGACAGAGGTGATGGGCGGGACAGAGGTGATGGGCGGGACAGAGGTGATGGGCGGGACAGAGGTGATGGGTGGGACAGAGGTGATGGGCGGGACAGAGGTGATGGGCGGGACAGAGGTGATGGGCGGTGACGAGGTGATGGGTGGGACAGAGGTGATGGGTGGGACAGAGGTGATGGGCGGTGACGAGGTGATGGGCGGTGACGAGATCATTGGCGGTGACGAGGTCATGGGCGGAACAGAGGTAATGGGCGGAACAGAGGTAATGGGCGGTGCTGAGGCTACTCTCTGCGAATCCCCTATGCCCCAAGTCAATGACAGTGGAGAGCCCAATGGCTACACTGATTGCGCTGGAGGCTTTTTCATTAAGAGCGGGCCCGCTAATTGTGAGGGCGTGGAGAGCTCAGGTGAATGCGACACAGACAGTGACTGCTCTCGAGGTTTACAGTGTTTCTGTGGCTTCGCTGACTCGCCGAGTTCGAGATGTATCGAAGCAGCCTGTACGGAGAGCGCTGAGTGTGACACAGGCGGTTGTGGGGTCTCAGTCTTTGAAGATGGCTGTAGCAGAATAGAGTCTCTCGCGTGTTACACCGAGAATGATCAATGTCGCTCAAGACGAGAATGCGCGGAGACGGGGATCGACGCTTGTCATGTGACTCCTGATGGATGGCAATGCAGTGAATTTCTTTGCGCTGTCGGTCGGCCTCTCATCGACGGAGGGGGTGAGTGTCAGAGCGCCGATCTACAGCGAGGTGCGGGATGGGTACAAGAGCATCTCAACATGAGCTGCTCTGAGTTATCATCCATAGAGCGAGAGGCGGTCCTTCAGCACTGGTCGGAGATCACACGTCTAGAGCATAGCTCAGTCGCTAGCTTCGCTCTTTTCTCATTACAGATGATGTCTCTTGGGGCGCCGGCAGAGCTTCTCTTGGAGATTCAGCGAGCGGCGGCCGATGAGGTGAGGCACACCCAACGAGCGGCTGAGATCTTAAGCGCTCTCTGCGGTGAAGAGATGACCTTAAGCTCATTTCCGATCGAGGAGGTCACACTCGAGACGAGTCGACTCGCCTTGATCGAGCGCCTGATTCGAGAGGCTTGTTTCGGAGAGACCTTAGGGGTCGCTGAGGTGACTGAAGCTCTGAGACTCTGCGACCAAGAGGAGATCAGCGCTCATTTAAAAGAGGTCCTCAGCGATGAGACCCGCCACGCGGCCCTCGCTTGGCGCTCTTTACAATGGTTGGTGACGAGCGCTCCTCAAGAGCTTCATGATGAACTCAATCAGTCGGTATCGGCGTTATTCGCTGAGGTCGCTACCTCCTTTGGTGTCCTCAATCATCAAGCGCCGTTTAAAGCAGAGGAGCCAACGCTCATCAATCGCTATGGGGTACTGACGAATGCCCAGACCTCACGAGTTCGATGGAGAGCTTTCCAAGAGGTAATCGCTCCTACTTTAGAGGCTGCGGGGTGGGACTCACAGATTAGACCTCGGGTCAGCGCTTAAGATCCACACTTAAGATCAACACTTAGTGTGCTGTCGTCTTCATTCGCTCTCGAAGTCGCTTGAGCTGCTCTCGAAAGCGCTCACAGGGGTCATCAACGCGGTGAGGCTTAATTTTGAGCGTCATCACTGAGTCGTCCTCTCGGTCGACAATGAGAGAGGGAGAAAGAGAGAGCACCTGTACCTTAGGTCCCCCGCTGGGCTTGAGCTGCTGTAGTGCCCAAGGGATACCTCGCTTAGGATGGACATGTCCTCGACCAACGATGAGGAGGCTCGGTGAAGGAGCGGAGAGGAGCGCTTCAGACATCCAGGCGTCTTTTAAGCGCTGAGCCTTGAGCATGGCCTCAGTGAGGGCGGGCGGTGCATGACCACAGTGGGCGATACGAATATTCTCCATGAGTGCCTCTCGTTGCTCTTGAGGGAGAGGTTCATCGAGCTTTAAGCGCTCCCTTAGGGGATGTGGTAGGTCTCCCCCGAGCTTCAATGGCGCAAGGATTACCGGGGCTGGGTGAGCGGCGATGAGCTTCGCACCGACCTCCAGAGCGGCCTTAAAGACCGGTCGATAGAGCTCAAAGTCTGGCCAGCCACGCTGAGACCAAGCAAGGGCTTGATCCCACTCATCGGATGGGCGATCTACGAGCTGATTAAGCGCCTCTTGTTGATCAGTATTGACCATTTCAAAGGCGACGCTTTTTGGTCTTATTCGCCTAATGACCTCTGCCTGAACCAGGTGATGTTGAGGATGGTCATGAGTCTCACCGATGATCACAATATCTGCTTCTCGCAGACGATTAAGATCTCTCGAAGACAGATTTGAACTCACTGAGTCCACAGAAGAGAGTGCAGGTTCTATAGGGGGAGGTCGACCACCGCTACACGCTACCGCCATAAGGGACAGACAGAGAAGATAAAGTGACGAGGTGAAGAGTGACGAGGTGAAGAGTGACGAGGTGAAGAGAGCCTGTGGCATGAGGGTCTGTGGCATGGGAGAGAGCCTATCTCATCGATGAGCTCGTCTGCTCAATAGAGCGAGGTCATGAGGCTCAGCGATATACTTCAAATGAGGTGTGTAATACTTGGGGGTGATCAAGCACATACTTAGTCTGCGCTTGAAGGATACGTGAGCTCTTAATCGGTTGCCCTGAATAGGGTTGCGCCATAGGAACAAAATACTTCATCACGTTAGCAGATAGACCTTTAGAGGAGCTGCGACCCTTCTCTGCTTCTAACTCAGGAATCGGTCTCGGGGAGGCGATGAGGGAGATTTCATCGATGGTGTTCCTCATCTCATCAAAAAGGATCCACTCCTTCTTAGGGATGCTCGTTAGCTCGTTCGCTTTAAAGAGGTTAGACTCTCCCTCTTCGGGGAATAGAAGCTGCCACTGACCTTTGTCATTGCTCATCACCAGATAAATATAGCTAGACTGTTGGGGGAGAATAGAGACGAAAAAACGATCATAAGGTGCGACACGGCTGCCATCACAATTCTCTTGGGGTAGATAGCGTTGAAGTCTTGATCGGTACTGGCAATTGAGCCGAGAGATCAATGAGCGCTCTCCGGAAATAGCGATCTTACCCTGTTTAATGGGGGGCAGGGTAGGGAGCCTAGTGAAGGGGTCTTCATTAGCGCCGAATTTCACATGCCAAGATGGCGTGGTATTCTTGGGGGGCTCTGTGGCTTTTAGAGGCGACGAAGAGGGAGGGTGAAGATCTACCTTAACATGGGGGGTAGGACTCTGCTGATCTCTCAAAGACTCTGCTGATGGCAGAGCGTGCTCGGCGCCGCGATTTTTCCTGTTTGATGTCAGTTCGATGGTCAGCTCCGTGGAAGACCAGCCACGCTGGAGGGTGATCTGACGGTTAATTGGTTTATAGCCATCTTTAAGCAATACAAGGTCATGAGACCTGGCGATCAGTGAGAGGTTGAAGGGAGTGATCCCCACCTTCTTATTATTGATAAAGACCTCTACATGTGTAGGTTCACTCTTGATCAATAGTTGACCTTCGCATTCTAACTCTGAACTTTTGAGTTTAGCGAGAGCATCAGTGCGGAGCTCGCACTCATCATGACAGCGCTTGAGGAGCATTTGCCATGCCGCGACCGATCTCACACACTCGGTAGGGATCTTGTCATAGAGACGACCGAGCAGGTGAAGCGCTTGGTTAGAAGGATAAGTGCGATAGGAGAGATCAAGAGATTCAGCGGCGTCTGCGTATTTTTTCTCTTTAATGAATATGAGCGCTTTCGACATCGCCTCCTGGGCGAGCTCTACTCTTTGATCTTCTTCGATTGGAGTAGGCGTTGCCTCGCTCATTAGAGGGTGGAGAACGATGAGGGCGAGGATGACGTTTGAGACGTATATTATACGAGATAGTGATGTCATTGGGGGGATCTCATTGGGATGTGTTATGATTGATCTCAAGTGTTTACTTACCATCTCCAAACAAAGCCGGTTGAGTGTGGTGAGATGAGGGGGTGAAACCCTGCAGCGCTTAGAGGGGTGTTACTCACTTGACCGACGTGATGTGTCGGTTGGCTAAGAATCTTATAGAGACTCCAACCGAGAGCCGTGAGGCCTACACCTGTCATAATCCAACCTGTGGTGTACTCTGAAGAGATCGAGCCAAAATCTTGCTCAATGAGATTGTTATAAGCTCTATCATCTTCTTCTTTTTCGATCTCTTTTAGTCGACTCATGGCATGCCAAATGACACCTGTGCCGGCTAGACTGAGCACTATTCCTCCAAGAGCGATAGTGCCCCATGATTTAGACGCCTTATTGGAGACGACTGTTTTCTCAATCACCTGTTTGGGGGCTTGAGCCCCGATGACATTTTGGGTGAAAGTTTGAGCGGGTACCTTTGACTCAAAAATCATCTGTCCGCTTCCGGTTAATATACCAAATTGGGGCGTTTGTTGATCTCGACGTGCCTGAACCTCACGACGCGTGTAAAGCGCGATCTCTTGAAAAGAGGTGATTCCATCCATGTTCTCATCAGCCTCTCCCGAGAGGGCTTGAATCAAGGTTGGGGTGAAGAGTCCATCGAGAGCTAATTCACCGCTCGCACCAGCGGTGAGCGCCATCACTCCACGCTTTGAGAGATATGCTTTAGCGCCTAAGTTAGAGCGACGGAGCCCTCCACGAGTAAACATGAGCCCACTGAAGCATGAGTCGAATAATAACAAAGTGTGCTTACTAGGAATATGCTCAGTGAGAAGGCTCTTAAGCTCGCGCATCGAGAGGTAGGTGTGCCATTGGTCTTGGTCCTTAAGGAGTGAACCGTCAGCGGGCACTATATAGCCTACCTTTTTACCGTTGGCGGTCTTCTGTGTCTGACCATGACCAGCGAAATAGAAAATAAATCGGTCATTTTGCCCCACCTTTTTGGGGAGAGTCGTTTGAAGCTCTTTGAGGATACCGTTTTTTGTCGCTCTCTTGCCAAATAGCCTAACGACTTCGAACCCGCGACGCTCTAGATGGTCAGCAAAGGTGTTCGCGTCATCTTGAGCTGAGCTCAGCGGTGACCAGTCTCCAGCGGCTTGATTGACACCTACCACCAGAGCGAATGACTTAGGGTACAGCTCACTCTTGGTATTTTGATTTACCTCGGATGACTTGGCATGGGCCATCCCACCAGTAAACAACAGCAGGGCGACAGAGAGTAAATGAACTAAGGAGCTCGAGAAGAAATTCATAACTTATCCTATTCATAGGTTGCTGATTTATAGGTAACCTATCAGTACACTTTAGCTTTTTATTTTTAAATGTGAAAAGAAAATAAGTGTTTAAGTGTTCATCTGATCTCAATTGAGTATTGCTTACATGTTTTTCGGACACACACTTTGACTTTACCATGATTGAGTGTCTCCCATGTGATTTCTCCAATCGCCATGAGGTTGGTGCCGAGTCTGACATTACGCTTACGTTTAAACCGTCCTAACGACTTTGGTATGAATGTGACTCTTACCTCTTTTGACAGTATGTCTCTGTCATCTGATGACAGTCGAAGTGTACTTACTTGACCAACACTAAAGAGGTTAAGTCCCATCTTAAGAGAGGACTTAAAGGAGGTCTTTGAAGAGCGCATTGGTCTCCGAGTCTTCATCTTAGGGACACTCGACACCTTACCCTCAGCAACCACCTTAGGGACCTTAATATTCTTCTTAGCTCTTTTCTTGACTCTTTTCTTGACTCTTTTCTTGGCTCTTTTCTCGGCTCTTTTCTTGGCTCTTTTCTCGACGACTTTCCCTGTCCTTTTATCGGCTACTCTCCTCGCGCTCTTTTTGGTTCTCTTTCGAGCGTTGGCCTCGGATCTGACTTGGACCCTGCGGGTGACTATATCACTTTGAATGACCTCTCCTGATGACCCCTGAGCGCTCTCACTCTTAAGTGATGAGACGCTCTGAGATATGAACGGAGACATAGGCGCTTGAGCTGATGGGTCTTCTTTAGCAGCGTGAGCTATCGCTTCAGCGGCGAGAGCGACTGGGGTAGGCCGTAGTGTGGGGGGCTCTGCGAGTAGCTGTGGGGCTGATTGTGGGGAAGGTGTCGGTGTCGCCGAGCCTGCTCCATCATATTTTGCAGCGTCCTCCAACGCGGAGGGAGGGCCCTGTGGAAGAGGGAAGCGAGAGGGGCTAGTCGGCGCGATATTATGGTCGGCTGGATACTCATTATAGTATGAACGACCGCTCCACAATAAAGCGAGAGAGAGCGCAAAGAACGTAGAGAGCTTCATCAATCCTTGGCCGAAGCTGAAGGTTCCACTCGTGATCGTCGGTGCGCTGAGGTCTTGAGCGGTAACTAGTGAGTGAGAGTGATTTTGATCATGGAGCGCTGTTTTGTTGAAGATATCTAGCGTTTGATCAAGGAGCGTCGCTGGGAGTGATTTTGAGATATGGTCAATCTCGCTGTGGTCAATCTTATCGTCGATCTCGCGGTGGTCAATGTGAACAGGCAGATCAGAGCTCGCTCTTGGCCTCTCCTCATATAGGCTCTCGTTAAGCGCTACAAAATTGGTCGTAGAATGGGGCGTTTTCAACACCTCTGAACTGAGGTCGGCCATCATACTCTGAGTCACCGTGGGTTCTGTTATATTTAGATCTAAGAGTTGACTCGTCGCCCCCACCCCATGAAGCCCTGTTGTAGACACACTCCCAAAGGTCTCTCTTGATAAGCCTCTCTCTTGAAGCGCCCGCAATGATTGAGCGACGAGATGAGCAGACACTAGACGATCCTCCACTTGTTTACAGAGCATTTGCTGTAACAACTCATCAAAGGGGGCTAAAGCAGGAGAGATTCTTTGAGCGAGTCGTGGGATCTCTCCTCGTACATGTTGATCAAAGATCTCGAAGAGAGAATCACCAGAGAAGGGTTGGAGACCGGAGAGGACCTCGTAAAAGATAACCCCGAGGCTGTATACATCAGCCCGAGCATCGACTTGCTTAGATTCCTTTATTTGCTCGGGAGCCATATAATGAGGGGTCCCAAAGACTTGTCCGGTCTGGGTGAGGTGAATATCGCCCATGGTCTTAGCGATACCGAAATCTATGAGGATCAACCGCTCCTCATCAAAACTTTGGTGAACAAAGAGGTTGTCAGGCTTAAGGTCTCGATGAATGACCCCCGCGAGATGCGCCTCATGAAGGGCTGAACAAATGGGTAAAAAGAGCGACACCATATGCTGTGGCGAGTAGCAACCGACGTTGAGGAGCCGCTCCCTCAGCGACTCTCCATTGAGGAGCTCGGAGACGAGAAAGAGCCGACCTTTATGCTGACCGAAATCGTAGATGTTTAGCGTATTGGGATGAGTGAGCTGAGAGGTCAATTGCGCCTCTTTCAAGAAGCGCTCAGCGGCGATTGGCTGTGAAGAGACGTTCTCTTTTAAGAGCTTGACGGCGACCGATCTCTTTAAGGTGAGGTCCGTCGCTCCATATACATCACCAAATCCACCCGAGCCGATGAGGTGAGTTAGCTGATATTTATTATTAAGGAGGTCGCTGTTGAGTAGGTCGCTATCACTCATCGGTTATTCTCGTCTTAAAACTTCGATTCGCTGTCGAGAGAAAGCTCTTAAGAGCTAAGATGTATATATAACATATATTTCGGCTCCCTTATATAGACTGCCTCCTCTCTCCTATCTAAGAAAAGTGAGGCAAAGGGGTTGAATAGAATGGCTTTAGTGATCACTCAAGCTCGATCAGCTCTCCGGGACGAATCAGATAACGACCTCCTTGACTGACTCTAAAGGTCTCTTGGGTGAGATCACGGTTAGGCCAAATGACTTTGACCTCCGCTTCACAGGCTTGATCAAGACCGATGGTGAGCGCGGCTTCATTTTGTTGACCGAAATGACCATAGCCGCCTCTTACATAGCGAACTCGGGTGTGAGTCTCATTGATTAACGGCGTCACCTCCACTCTCGCGCCCACCGCGCTAGCGTTGATCAGTCCGCCCTCGCTCATCCCCCCTTGGAGAGTGAGACGCACCGAGTAGCGTGACTGACCAATAACGTTCTCAAAGACGCGAACTTGCATATCGGGGTAGCAGGGGGTGACCATATCGTCTCCACAGCGCATTCTAGAGTGGCCTACGATGAGGTCGAGATCTCCATCTCCGTCTAAATCGGCGGTCGCTACCCCATGGCTCCTATGGTGCTCGAGTCCTTCTGAAGCGGAGAGTAATCGAAAGCGAGGCTCTCCAGAGAGACCGGTTTCATTATGGAAGAGGAGCGCTTCATTCCCCGGATAATCGGTAGCGCCGAGGAAGAGGTCTTGGTATCCATCATTGTCATAATCGAAAACGGTCGCTGAGATATGTCCCTCATCCCAAGTGTTTCCCTCATGAGGGATCTCTAGCCCTAAAGTCGCCCTACCAGGTCTAGTAAATCGGGGGGGAGATGCACCATCATTGAGGAGGACTTCGCTACCATCAGAGCCCTGGCCCGCCCACCAATGGCGGATCTCAGCGGTGAGCAGGTCCATGTCTCCATCTCCATCGAGATCTTCACAGACGATGGCGCCGGTGTTACCGCCGAGCCTAAAGGGTTCACGGCCGATATCATGATTCCAATTTTGCTGGGTACAATTGATGAGGGGAGGGGGAGCATCGCTACAGCCGATAGCGTTAGGGTTCGAAGCGCAGAAGCAACGAGCAAACTGATCATTTGTCCAATCTTGGTCATTATCAAAGGCGACCCCAGAAGGGACGCTTTGATTTTGATAGCGCACGTTACCGGCGGGGTCACGCTCACCGAACCAGAGGTGATTGGGCGCTCTGCCATAAGAGCCGACGAGCAGCTCAGGGGTACCATCGGCGTTCAGATCACAGGCAGCAGCCGACCACGCAGTGCTATGTCCTCTCCCCTCATTGAGCGCGCTGAGGCTCTCCCACTCTTCGGTAGCGAGACCATAGTCTACAGTCTGGTCGACAAAGTCTCCTCCTCCACGGTTTATATAGAGTCTGTCTTGCAAGGGGGCCCCTAGGCCGCCTTGACTCATCCATAAGTCAATCCATCCATCGCGGTTGATATCAGTGAAAGCCGCGCCTGAAGGGACGTCATTACCGGGCGTCCTTCGAAGTGGGTCTTGAGCGTAAGTGAGAGTAAAGCGACCTGATCCATCATTGAGGAGCACTTCGCTGCTCTCTTGATCGACGACGAAGCTCTCCTCATCGATATTGACCTCGGGGGGATTTCGAAGGTCTATCCCTGAATAGGCATCGAGGTCACCATCATTGTCAATATCGCCGAATATGACGACCCAATTAGGTCTGCCTACTTCGATAGGATATGAGCCTCGGGTGCTAAGGAGTCCTGAGCTCAAGGTCTCATCTTCGAATTGCACTTCGTCAGCCGATGAACGGTTCATCATCACCCAAGTGTGACGTTTGGGCTCCGGTCCCCCTAAAACATCAGCGCGGACTCCACCTCGGCGGATTACGAGATCAGCCCTTTGATCTCCATCGAGATCAGCGGCGCTGATCAAAGTACCCATCACCCCCTCAAAGCCCCATTCGATGGTTCGTTCAACGAAGGCAGGGCCCTGAGGAGTTGGCTCGATTGGAGAACAGATCGTCTCACCGGCGGTCTCACCGGCGGTCTCACCAGCGGTCTCACCCGCCATCTCACCAGCGGTCTCACCCGCCATCTCACCAGCGGTCTCACCCGCGGTCTCACCAGCGGTCTCACCCGCGGTCTCACCGGCGGTCTCACCCGCCGTCTCAGACATCTGCTCGGTGGGTTCATCATCACAAGCCATAAAACAGAGCCCGCTTAGGCATAGACCCACGATCGCTTTAGATTTCGCGTTCAACATAACATCTCACTCCCCAAGTGGGTCTCTAAATAAGGATCGCTAGCGCTGAAGGATTCACGCGCTTCACTCTTATCAACTACATAGACCATTCACGCTACCTTACTGTTTATATGCTGTCTAGCTCCACAGATGTGTCTCGCTTGCTCTCTGTGAGGGGGGGAGTGATAGCCTATCAAACTTTGATCTCTTTGGGCTCTTAGTGATTCAGCATGGTTAAAGTTGCGAAGTAATGCTCGATTGATCAATATGATGAGTGCTACGCGAGCATATGAACCAATAAAGGAGAGCGAATATGAAATATAGTCAGCTTGAAGAGCCGAGCGCTCAAAAACTGAGCTTATCTCTCTGTATCTCCATTGCTCTTTTCACAGTCATCTCTTGTGATGATGAAGTGAGCTCCAACAATGACTCAGGTGCCGGTGTGGAGGGAGGTGCGGTCAGCGTTACAGGTGGATCTAACGAGCCTCCCCTCTCGGGGTCTGAGGCAGGAGAAGCCGCCGGTGTCGATGCAGGAGAAAGAGCAGGAGAAAGAGCAGGAGAAAGAGCAGGAGAAACCGCCGGTGTCGATGCAGGAGAGAGCACTACGCCTTTCTGTATGCCCGGTGTCTCTACAGAATGTCTCTCGGAGACCGAGCGCAGTGTCTGTGATAATACGGGCTTTTCCTACTATTCCGATCCATGCCCTGAGGGTCTTTTTTGCTTAGTGGGCGAATGTAGCGAGCAACGCTGTATCCCCGGTGAGCTGCGGTGTTCTCCTCAAGAGCGTTCACAAGTGCTCCTCTGCGACCCTACGGGAACGGAGTGGCTCGTTGATAGCGTATGTGAGCAAGGACTCGCTTGTCAAAATGGAACATGCATGACTCGCTGTGAAGCAGCGGCGAAGCTAAATACTTATATCGGCTGCGAGTATTGGACTGTTGACCTCGATAATTACCCTGATCCGTTTACCATACCGATGCCGAATGAAGTGCCTCATTCGGTGGTTATCGCTAACCCGGGCTCAGAGGTCGCCACGGTTCGCTTTGAGACTCGTGCAGGCGTCGCCAATCCAGCACAAGGAGATGTTCCCGCAGGTGAAGTGAGGGCCTTTACTATGCCTAGGCTCGATGTGGATAACACTGGAGTGACCTTAAATTCGATTAAGCTCAGTTCATCGATGCCGGTGATCGCCTATCAATTTAACCCGTTAAACAATGACAACGTCTACAGCAATGACGCCTCTCTACTCCTGCCTGTTAATACGCTTGGACAGCGTTATGTGGTCGCTTCATGGCCTACAGGAGTGAACACTGAGAACGTTTTTCCTACAGGGATCATTCCTCAAGCGGGATATTTTACGGTGGTCGCGGTCTCACCGGGGGAGACAGAAGTGAACGTCACTGTTACTGCGCCGACCACTGCCGGATTAGACGTTGCAGAGATGATGATGGGGGAGACTCGAACCTTCACTCTACAGCAGTTTGAGGTCCTTAACCTACAAGCGGCAGCCTTTACACCCGCCGACTTTGCTGAGTTATTTACTGCGGTCTCTTATGATCTCACCGGGAGTACGGTAGAGGCTAACCAGCGAGTGGCGGTCTTTGGTGGACATGAAGAGGCGGTGATCAGCTCAGTTCAAAGTGGAACTGATGAAGACACTTGCTGCGCCGATCATCTTGAAGAGCAGCTCCTCCCTTTATCGGTGTGGAGCGCGGAAACGCTCTGCGTTAAAGCGAAACCTCGAGGAGACGCTAGCGAACGTGATATATGGCGGGTGATCTCTGGTTCAGATAACAACATGATCACAACAACACCTCCGATCAGCGGCCTGAATGGAGAGACTCTCTCCTTCGGTGAGTGGGTGCAAGTAGAGAGCTCAGCGTCTTTTCAAGTCAGCGGAACAGGGCCTGTTCAAGCGGTGCAATACCTCCTCAGTCAAGGGCAAACTCAAGAGGGGAAAGGAGATCCGTCTATGATTCTAACAGTGCCGACTAATAAGTATCGGGCCCAATATGATCTGCTCGTCCCCATGGGGTATGGTGAAGATTGGGTGACGATCATCCGACCAACAGGCGTTGAGGTCATGGCTAATGGTCTCCCCACGGACGTTATCTTCACCCCCTTCGCTAGCGGCGTTTGGGAATTCGCTTATCTCCCAGTCACACCCGGTGCTTATACATTTAGCTCTACCCAGCCCTTCGGTCTGGTCGCTTATGGATGGAACAACGCGGTGAGCTATGGGTATCCTGCGGGCTTAGACCTTGGCGCAGTTGTTCAAGATTGAGTTAAGCTCACTTGAGTTAAGCTCACTTGAGTTAAGCTCACTTGAGTTAAGCTCACTTGAGTTAAGGTAACTTGAGTTAAGATCACTTGAGTTAAGATCACTTGAGTTAAGGTGACTTGAGTTAAGGTCACTTGAGCTCAGTTAATAGAGAGAGAGGAGAGGACAGAATGAGGTTAAAGATACATCTAGGGTCGAGGGGGTTATGCCTCTCCCTGTTCATCACCCTGTTGGTCTCTACATTGATCGCCCAATCTTCATGGGCTAAGAAGCGTTTAGCTGTTTTGGAGTTTAGAGGGCAAGCGGGACTCTCCGCTGATGAGCTCATGTATCTTAGCGATCAGGTCAGGGCTGAGGCGCAGAGTCTTCTTGGAGAGCGTTTCGTGATCATGACTCGGGAGGTGATGAGCGAATTAACCGACTCCCCTGAGATGCTCGAGGCTTGTGAATCAGGCTGCGAAGTAAACGTAGGTCGAGCCTTGCAAGCACATTGGCTTGTGAGTGGTAAAGTCTTTGGAGATGAAGATCGTCTGCAGGCAAGCGTTAAACTCCATGAGGTCAAAAAGGGGGTCAGTATTGATATCGAATTTGCCGAAGGAGAGACTCTTAATGATCTCGTTATCGCTTCTCGAGAGGCTAGCGGTCGATTACTCTCTCACCTTATGATCGCTAGCGAAGAAGAGCAGCTCGCTGAGATCAGCCTCCCCTCAGCTCAGCTCCCTGAGTCCTTTCAGCTGAGCGCTAGTGATACGCTCGGCTTACCGCTCCCTCTATTGAAGCAATACGATCAAGCCTTACTCATTGATGAAGACAAAACAGCGAACATTGAAGCGAAGTTAGAGGTATGGTCAAAGCTCGCTCGTTACCCTCAATATACAAAATTAAGAGCGGAGGCGAAGCGTCGTCTTCGTTACTGGAGGCAACGCTTTAAGCGTCGTGTCCAATGTAATGATACTTGGAAACAACTCGAACAGCTTCTCGCTCTAAAGAGGGCGATTTCTAAAGAGAAAAAAAAGGAGCTCGTAGACTCTTTCTTAGAGGCTTGTGGTCGAGACCTCCATGAGAACCCTCACCTCAACGCTCCCTATTTTGTGAATCAACGTCGGGAGGCGAAGCTCCGCGAAGCGGAGGCAGAGACCGCGCGCTTAAAGAGAGAGCGAGTTCAATTGCTAAAAGCCGCCAAAGAGAAGCGAGCTAAAGAGGAGTCGATCTTGCGTATTAAAAAAGAGAGAGAGGCGGCAAAACAGCGTAACGAGAGTGACTATTCTGCCCTCGAGACACATGTCGGTGCTGGTTATCAACTCAACGCAGGTTCACTCTCTTCATACCATCTTCGCTTTCGCTTACAACCTCAATCATGGTGGGCTAGACAAGCGTTCATCGATGGGGAGACCTCGTTTACTCGAGTGAACAGCCTCACTCGAGGAGAGGCGACCTGGAGTGGAGAGTGGGCTGCCGCCGCCGGACTTCAATGGCTCAACAGCAGTGATTGGGCTCCTTCACTCTCTGCCGGTTATCAGCTGAGATCGGGAGAACATCGTTTACTCGGTGAGTTAGCATTACGTTATCGCCCCATTCCAGAGTGGCTTAATATACATCTCGGTATTCAATATCTCAGACTCATCTCGTCAGTGGAATCTAGCCCTCCTATTCAAGGGGGATTACCGAGAGTGACCTTCTTGGATGGCACACAAGATGAGATGCGAGTGACACTCTGGGCGAGCACTGGAATGATGGGACTCTCGCTGATTCTCTTGAGTATATATGCGCTCTCCCAGATATGAATACCAGCGATAGGGTGAAGTACATATTGATCGTTTCTCTAGATATAATCATGAATAGGAGCGCCTAGATGTTAGGCTATAATCGCCTTCGACTCTCGCTATGGGTCACTAGCTCTTTAGGTCTTTTGATCGCTATGATCACTCTCTCTGAGCGCTATTTTATGAAAATAGATCTGAGTGATGGTGCTCAATATACTCTCTCTCCTGAAGTGACAGACCCTCTCCAAGAGCTCAGAGATCCCTTGGTGGTCAACGCCTTCTTACCGCTCTCCGCTCCTCCTCCCTATCGAGAGATCGCTAGGCATACAAGAGACCTCTTACGTGAACTAGATAGCGCCAGTGTTTATATATCACTTAGAGTCAGTGATAGCGCTGAAAGTCTCTCTGTAGCGGCGCTAGAGGAGTTGACTCAGCGGGCAGCGGAGCTTGGGGTGGAAACCGCCCAACTCTCTGCAGAACGCGC
Source organism: uncultured bacterium (assembly GCA_943788935.1). Classification (GTDB taxonomy): domain Bacteria; phylum Myxococcota_A; class Bradymonadia; order UBA7976; family VGTA01; genus CAKZRU01. The sequence goes on from CALSSE010000017.1 coordinate 74,727, forward strand.
GGGGCGGAGAGCGCTGTTGCAAATCCCTTATGGGGTCTCCCTCGCTCGCATGAACCACCGGGTGGTCACTCCGCCAGTAGAGAGGCTTCAAGATGTAGAGTACCAACTCGCGCGAGCGACGAGACGACTCCTTGAGCTGAGGCCTCCTCAACGCATCGGGCTCGCGCAAGGCTCGGGTGAGCCTGATTTACTCAATAGCCCACTCGCCAAGCGGTTGGAAGCCGAGGGTACATTGGTACCCATTAACTTAGATGGAGAGAGCATAGAGGATGAGGTTGACCTCCTACTCCTCTTGGGAGCGACTCAGAGCTATGGTGAGCGAGCCCGATGGGTGATCGATCGCTTGTTATGCGATGGAGGAAGTGTGGTCATCGCGCTTGACCACCGGCAGCAGAGTGAGTTGTTCACGAAAGTGTGGTCGCCTCGTCCTACAGGATTAGAGCCTCTACTCAAGAGATATGGTGTAGAAGTAAAACGCCAATGGGTGATCGCTGATCCGGAGCATCCCGCTCCCGCTCCGCTCTTAAGAGACGCCCATGACCAAGTGGTCTTCACCCCTCACCCTCTTTATCCTATGACCAAGTCATCTCTCCATCCGATCACTGTCGCTCTCTCTGAGTTGGTAGTCCCTATGTCTCCCCTGTTTAACCTGCCCGATCAAGCGATCGTTTTAGCTCACTCTGAGCCGAGCGCTGTGGCTCTAAAGTCCTTGAAGAGTCTCACCATTTCAGAGGCAGAAGAGAGTCTCTCGGCTCCTCAAGGCTTCCCGGTCGCTTTCGCGCTAGAGATGACGCTTGAGAGTTGTTTAAAGCGTCCCCATCAAGCAGGTGTAGAGAGCAAACATCTCCCCTCATCACCAGATGGACTAGAGGAGAGTGAAGAGATGAGAGCAGGAAGAGGGAAGGCTCGTTTAGTGATGATCGGGAGCGGTCGACGACTCCTCAGCGCCAGCCCAAAGGGCTTGGAGTTTGTGATGAACTCGCTCGCTTGGGCACGAGGTGATGAGTCTTTATTACGTTTAAAGCAACGTCGAGTGACTCGACCTAAGCTCTCTCTCTCTTTGGGAGAACAGCGTTTCATTCAGTGGGGAGCTGCCATTCTCCCCTGCTTGCTCATCGCTCTCCTCTCTCTGTGGATACGGAGACCGAGAGACCACTCAAGTCCCTCATCGTGAACCCGATAGTAACCTCTAAATAAGGGAGACTCACGCTCTATGAAAAGCGCCGGTGATCAAAACGCGAAGCTGAGGTTGTTCAAGGTAATCGCTCTCTGTGGTCTCGCTTGGGGAGGGCTTTGGTTTAGTGACAGAGCGCCTCAACAACAAGAGAACAGAGTCAATACTCGCTCTAAACTCCCCTCTATTCACTCTTGGGAGAGCATAGAGGTCTCTTGGCCTGAGCTATATGGAATGACATTAGAGCGAGCCAAAGACCGGAGAAGCAAAGATAAGGTAGAAGAGGATAGAGGACGATGGTTCGTAAACTTTGGAGGTCAAGGAGGTTTGCGGCCCATAGATCGAGCCCTCGCTGAGCGCTTATATGATGAATTTAGTGACGTATATATTGTAGAGAAGCGCTCGGTTAAACAGAGAGAGAGCGCCCGCCAACTCGGAGTGACTGAAGCCGCTTTGGAGATCAAAATAAAGTATCTAGATCATCTCTCTCAGCCCCGTATACTTCGCTTAAGGATCGGGGCAGAACATATGCGACATAGCACTTGGGTGAGATCTCTATCAGAGGAGGGCGATCCACTAGAGACCGCTTGGCGGGTAAACCGAAGGCTGCGAAGAGCGGTCGACCATCTACCAGAGAAATGGCCAGATCGCCGCTTTGGATTATTAGGAGAGGGAGGTCTGTCCCTCATCACTTGCTTCCAAGGAGAGCATGATGCTCCCTCTCATCATCGACGTCACCAATGGTCGATCGGCCAAGTTGATGACCAAGAAAGTTGGCAATTGGTCACTGAGGAGAGAGCGCCTACTCTCGATCAAACAGCGATCCGTAGCTTTGTTTACACGCTACGCACTCTCAAGGTGTCGAGGTACTTGAATCGATCAAAAGTGTCTTCAGTTTGGCGACCGGTTCACAGCTGCTTATGGGAGAGTAATCTCGGAGAGCGAGGCTGGGTGAGCTTTGGTCAACTCTCCCGTAAAGATTTAGACCCAATGTTAAAAGTCAACGCGAGAGCAGGTGAGCGCCCACTACATATTGTAGAGAGCTCAAGAGGAATTGGAGTCATCCCTGACCATATCGCTCACTTTCTGACACCCAAGCTCTCTCAGCTTCTTAACCGGTCACTGAGCATGGTTGATATAAGCGCTTTCATCAGTATAGACTACATCCCTCCTCCCGCACCTCTTCAGCCGTTGAATGAACCTCTCACGACAAGATGGAGGGCAGAGAAGAGCTCAACGGGCTGGTGGCTTCACTCTTCTCGTTATGGGGAGCGAGTAAAAAGTCCTCTTCGGCGACAAGCGATAGATCAGTGGCTCTCTCTATTGACCAAGAGCACTGCGAGTGTGGAGTATACATCTCAACGTCAAAGCGGAGCTGTCACCACAGGCGCGACAATCACTCTCACCCTCGCTGAAGAGAGTTGCCCTCCTCAGTGGAGCGCTCATCGTGAAGAGCCACGCTGTGTATTTACCTTGGTAGAGAGGCCCGCCTCATCGGAAGCTCTCTCTTCTATTCACCAATGGTTGAGGCCTAAAGATCAGCTCTCTTTTAAGCTATCTAACTCTCACCATCATCGGTTAGTGCGGGGGCCTCTCCCTTGATTACCCTTCGGGCTCAGGGGCAGGCTCGGGCTCAGGGGCAGGCTCGGGCTCAGGAGCAGCCTCGGGCTCAGGGGCAGGCTCGGGCTCAGGGGCAGGCTCGGGCTCAGGGGCAGCCTCGGGCTCAGGGGCAGCCTCGGGCTCAGGGGCAGCCTCGGGCTCAGGGGCAGCCTCGGGCTCAGGGGCAGCCTCGGGCTCAGGGGCAGCCTCGGGCTCAGGGGCAGCCTCGGGCTCAGGGGCAGCCTCGGGCTCATCGGCTTCTACTCGCTGCCAATCTTCTTCAGTCATGGAGGAGGGAGTGAAGGCGACGGGAGAGGCTTCTACGACCTCAGCGACAATATTGATCGCTAGCGCGGCTTGTCTTCGCTCTTCGCGGAGAACACTGCCCAGCTCTTCGATCTTTGCCTTCGCCGCTTCTAGTTCTGACCTAAGCTCAGCATCGACGAGCACTAAGGCTTCCTGCTTCGCTGTCTTAATCGCTTCAGCGGTCTTCAACTCAAAGCGTTGTTCCGCCCCTTTAGCGCGACTGATCGCCGACTCTAGTTCTAGCTGTTGGATAACATACGCGCGATGATCGAGTCCTACACGATAACGGAGCTCTCTAATCGTACGCTCAGTGAGCATCGCCTTATTAGCGCTCTCTGTCTTCACGTCTCGTCGCTCAGATTCAAGTTTCTTTACCCGAGCTTTGAGCTGATCTACGCGTTGCTCGAGTCGCTGCTTAGTATCGGTGAGCACGTTCACCTTGTGGTGGAGCTCAACCTCATGAGGCTCTCGCTCTAGCGCTCTCTCCGCTCCCTTTAGTTCCTGGGTGAGCTCTTGGACCCGTGCTCTGCTCTCCGTGAGCGCTGCTCCCGCTCTCCTGATCTTGACGATCTCATCTTCAGTCTCACCAAGTTTGGCGCGTTGAGTGTCGAACTTAGTCTTAAGTTCATCTAATTCAGCGTTTAGCTCGTCGGCTCGAGACTCTAGATGAGCGCGAGAGTCCTTTACGCTACGCACCTTATCTTGTTCACGCTTAATGCTCTCGCGTGCGCTCTCTCGTTGTGAATTTAACTCTTCACGGGCACTTCGCGTTTCCTCACGCGCTGCCCGAGCGCTCTCCTTGGCTTGAGTGAGCTCGCCTCTTGAGCGCTCTAGCTCTGCTCGGAGCTCGGTCACTTTATTGATCAGTTGATCTACTTTATTATTTGAGAAGAGTCCCATTGTATCTCCAGTTGAAGTTAAGATATTCGTTATAGATACAGATCTAGCGATGGAGATCAAGTCGATCACTCAATCTCACTAACTAATCCTGATGTCTAATAGAGGGCCATGACCTTATAGACTTGATAAGCGGACCAAAAACTCCACCCTATAAACAGCACCGCTGGCGTCGCTAGGAGGAGAGAGCGCGCTTGATCAGAGGCGGAACGAGGGGGAGTGATTAAGTAGCTGAGAAGACCTCCACTGATCAAACCTCCAAAGTGAGCGCTGTGAGCGACTCCTCCCATCATCATACCGAAGAGCGTACAAAATACGGTCCACTCAATCATCTTATTACGGATGAAGAGACCTTGAGGGGTACCGACGCGATGTCCGAAGACCATGGCTACGCCGATCAACCCAAAGACCGATCCCGAGGCGCCAATTGTGAGCCCCGATTTAGGATAGATCAAAGCGGGTAATAAGATCGCACCAGCGCCCGAGACTGTCCAGATAAACAGAGTTCGACTAAAACCAAAAGTTCTCGCTACCAAAGGTCCAACTTGAAAGAGAGCGACCAAATTAAAGCCGATATGCATCAAGTTACCGTGTAAACAGGTATAAGTGAAGAGTCGCCAGCCATGTTCGGCGCTGATATATTCTTTAAAAGAGAGGGGGAGCGCTCCACCGACGATTAAGATGCGACGACTAACCTCATAATCGCCTCCCATACCTCCCATCAGCGTGCCACCCATCTTAATCTGCACTAAATAACCAAAAAGGCAGAGGGCGACGACTAAAGGGACCACTGCCTCCGCTTGGATCTTAACATGTTTAGAGAACTTGAGGAGCCATGAGGGAGCGAGTTGAGTATGCCCACAGCGACCGCAGATTTGGTCTGAGATCAACATGAGATGTTGACAGCGTTCACAGTGACGGTGCTTCAACGTTCTAGAGGGAGGGGCTGGTTTAGCGCTCTTTCTAAGTTGCCAACGCGCTTGAGTATCGCTGTGACCAATCATTCGATACCATAGATATCTTAGTTTATCGAACCCTCGTGGAGGCTCTATGCTCATAATGGTTACCCTTTGTAACTCGTTAGCTCTCATGGCTGTTAAGAGGGATCACTCGTGGAGACTTATTAAGGGAGGGTGATCGACTCGCGGGGGTGTCCCTGACCAAAAGTGACATAGTTGAGGATGTAAGGAGGGGTGACCTGATATTGGCTTAAATCAAAGGAGACCTCAGCGCTCACCTCTCCGGAAGAGAGAGGAGAGAAGTAGATCGTCCCCAGGTGGCCGTTGAAGAGAGGTCGTCCGCTCACTCCGAGCACTGTGACCCGCAGGCGATCTCTCTCTGGTTCTGTGAGAGCGACCAATAGAGAGCTCTGCGAAGCGTCGGCCGCCGGGCCTGATGATTCTTGGAGGAAACCTACTTGAGACTCATCGAAGTCAATGTAGAGCTCGATAAGGGTGGGTGAGCGCTTATCAATATTGGACTCTAGCCACAGCTCAACGGCGTAAGCCTGATCATCGCTTTTCCTCAATGAGAACATGGGTGAGATCGGGGTATTGCTAAGACAGGCTTCACCATCAGAGACCCCATCATAGTTCTGATCCTCGCTCGCATGTTGGTCAGAGCTTGTGAGGTGACACGCTTCTTCAGCGACATCGAGCAGCCCATCTTGATCTCGGTCTTGAAAAGGTATGTTTTGTGAGGTTTGAGCACAACGATCAACGCTGATTAGCCCATTATCACATGAGAACCTCCGTGGTAGACAGCCAAGGTCTTGAACGCTCAGGTTTGCGGTCGCCATCGCTCGTCCGCCGCTCTCTTGGCTAGCGGTCGTCACTTCTGCTCCCTCAGCGATCCAATTGGCGATGACTCCAAATGATCCAACGGTAGGGCTCAAGGCGCGCGCGCGCTCATCCTCAGTCAACACTGATCGAGGCTCATGACCTCCTTCTCTTGTCCAAAGCGTAATATGCTTCATCGCGCCATGGAGGATATCGCCTAAGCCCCCGCCATTAGCGGCCGAGAGTGGGCGAGCCCCTAAATAGAGGGTCTGAGGTCCTTGTAAGCCAGCGCTGTTCCCCCAAGCACCGGTCAAAAGGCCCGCAAAAGACTGCGGTAGACCATCGATGGAGACTGAGAAGCCTCGATCTTCATAAGCGCTGAAGTCATCAGAGATATACTCTCCGAAGGCATCCCAAGAGATATGGAACCAGCGTTGAACAGGGAGCGTTCTACTCAGAGAGAGCGCTTTATTCTCAACTCTAGGTGATAACTCGGCGAGCTGTAAGAGACCTTCACTGTTCACGCTAAGTCTGACTTGTCGGTTTCCTTGAGGATCTCCATAGGCCATTAAGGTCGCCTCCGTTCCCGCAACAGGATAACTCTCTAGATAGACCCATGATTCAAAGCGTCCGGTCGCTCCGATGTCGAGTGTCGTCCATAAAGCGCTATCTAGACCGTTCCAAAAGAGGCCCGCATCACAACGCTCTGAGAGCTCACAGCCCGGTAGGCAACGATCTTCGTCATCTTGGTTGCCATCATCACACTCTTCTCGAGCAGGTTGGGTGATTGAGTCACCACAGAACGTAGTTGTACATGTGCTCGAGCAATCATCGCTATCGTCTTGATTTCCATCGTCACATTGCTCTTGACCTTGATAGGTGAAGCCGTCTCCACACACATTGAAGCGGCAGTTATTGGTACATTCATTCTGGTCACTTTGGTCCCCGTCATCGCACTCCTCAACACCGGTGTGGATCAGCTGATCACCGCAAGTCGCTAGACGACAGTTGTTGGTACATCCATCTTCATTACTGAGGTTCCCATCATCACATTCTTCGCTCGGCTGTACGACACCATCACCACAGCTCTCGAGCCGACAGTCGACGCTACAACCGTCTCCGCTCTGTTGATTCTGATCATCACACTCTTCACCCAGGTCGCTGTGTACGACACCATCGCCGCAGATGGGAACTGTACAGCGATTAGTACATTCGTTCTGCTCGATTTGGTCGCCATCATCACACTCTTCAACGCCTCGCTGAACGATCCCATCACCACAACGAGCGATATCACAACGGTTCGTACAGACATCTTCACTGTCAAGATTACCATCATCGCATGACTCAACTCCCTCCCACAAATAACCATCCCCGCAGCGAGCTTGTCTACACCCCTCTACACAGCCATCACTTTGGTCATCATTTCCATCATCGCAGGCCTCTTGACCGCTCTGAATATATCCATCGCCACAGAAGGCAAATACACATTGGTCAGTACAGCCGTTGGTGTTGTCTTGATCACCATCATCACACTCTTCGATACCAAACTGTACGACACCATCACCGCAGCGGGCGATCTCACAACGATTAGTACACCCATCGGTGTCGTCGCGATTGCCATCATCGCAAGCCTCCACGCCATTCCATACGATCCCATCACCACAGCGAGCGACCTCACAGAGAGCGGTGCAGCGATCAAAGGGGTCACGGTTACCATCATCACACTCTTCTACACCCGACCAGACGAGTCCATCCCCGCAACGAGCAGGCTGACAGCGGTTGGTGCAGGCATCACTGCTGAGCCGATTACCATCGTCGCAGCCCTCAAGGCCTTGAACGACCCCATCACCACAACTCAGCGGTGCGCAATCACTAGTACAGCCATCACTGTTAATTTGATTTCCATCATCGCAGCTCTCGACACCTTCCCATAGAAATCCATCTCCACAGCGAGCTTGTTGGCAGGTTGTAGTACAGCTATCACCCTCGACTTCATTGCCGTCATCACACTCTTCTGCTCGTGCTCTGACGACCCCATCGCCACAACGAGCGAGGGTGCAGGTTTGAGTACAAGCATCGGCGGGATTCAAGTTACCATCATCACACTCTTCGATTCCCTGCCAAATCACGTTGTCACCACAGACCGCGAGCTGACAGTCATTGGTACACCCATCATTATTATCGGTGTTACCATCATCACAAGACTCGGTCGTTGAGTGGACTAAGCCATCGCCGCAACGAGGCAGGGTACACTCTGAGCTACAGTCATCGAAGTTATCGAGGTTACCATCATCACACTCCTCGATGTCGGCGAGGAGGATACCATCTCCGCAACGGTTGATGAGACAAGCGTTTGAGCACTCATCTGTGTCGATAAAGTTACCATCGTCACACTCTTCGGCGCCTTGTCGAGTGATCCCATCTCCACAGCTAGCGACTTGGCACTCGTCGGTACACCGATCAAAGGCGAGTAGATTTCCATCATCACATTCTTCAACACCACGCTCGACGACTCCATCCCCGCAGCGGGCTATTTGACATTGATTAGTGCAGATATCCCCATTTTCATCGTTGCCATCGTCGCATCCTTCACCCTCTTGCACAACGCCATCGCCACACCAGGCGATGGTGCACGCTGAAGAGCAGTTGTCTCCATTTTCAAGGTTACCGTCATCACACTCCTCTTCAGCGGCCCAAATAATACCATCTCCACAGATGGCAGGTTGGCAACTATTGGTACAAGCATCGTCATTGATGAGATTACCGTCATCACACAACTCTACCCCCTCTTGGAGTACTCCATCGCCGCAACGGGCAACTTCACAACGGTTGGTACACTCATCTCCTGCGAAGATATTCCCATCGTCACAGGTCTCTCCTGATTGGACAATCCCATCTCCACAGCGGCCATCAAGCTCATCATCACAGCGACAGAACCCGAAGCGACCTAGCTCACATCGCTCTTCACCTTCGCTACCATCATCACAGTCACACGGCCTCACTGTCTCCTCTATACAGCGCTCCTCCTGAACCATGGAGTCCTCATTCACTCCAAAGTCGATCTCACTCAATGTTGGATCGCCACAAGCTCCCAAACCTAGAGAAAGAGTCAACGTCAAGAGAGTCGGTATGTATAATAAAGACCGTATACGATTCATATAGTCCGCCTATATTGTAAGTCTTCGTGAAGAGCGCATAGAATAAACTGAGTTAAAGTATATCGCTTATTTCGGTCAAAACTCACAATACTTTAATTCATCCCACCTCGAGAGCTCATAAAACGACCCCCTCTAATCTCTGATGAAATGCCTAAAGTGCCCTGCAGTGAAATAGTTTTCGAGAGTCTCTGAGAGCAGGCAAGAGAGCAGGCAAGAGAGCAGGCAAGAGAGCAGGCAAGAGAGCAGGCAAGAGAGCAGGCAAGGCGAAGAAGGACTCTCGGAGAGGAGACTGAGAAGATCTCATAGGAGATGGTCTTGCAAGGCCTTCTCTAATGCATAGCGATCTGAAAGCTCGGTGATCTGTCCAGCATAAACGAGTGAGATAGTTCCTCGCTCTTCACTCACGACGATCACTAGAGCATCAGTTTGATCGGTAATACCAACTGCAGCGAGATGTCTGGTGCCATATTTTTGACTCAGTTTGATCGAGTGAGGCATAGGGAGAAAGGCTTTCGCCTGCCAGATCTCTCCTTGGCGTATCACCACCGCACCGTCGTGAAAGTCGTTTCCATTGTGACAAAATATAGCGTGGATCAGACTTGATTTAACTTGAGCGTTGATCTCCACACCTCCGCTGAGAAATTCTCCGAGGTCTGCTCGTTGTTCGATAACCATGAGCGCTCCCTCTCGCTTTTTAGAGAGTGAGTCAGCAGCGTTAGCGAGCTCTCTGCACAGATCATGCTGGAGGTCTCGCTCTTCTTCAGAGAACTGAACTCGCCATCGTGGACGGAGATCTAAACGACAGAGGATACGCTTAATCTCAGCAGAGAAGATGACTAAAAATGAAATGAGGAAACACTCGATAAGAATAGAGAGCTTTGGACCCCACTCTGCCCAATCTAGCCACGCTAATCCGAGCACTAAAATGAGAGAGATGAACCATCCAATTAGCGCGCTCTGTGCTGATGTTCCTCGTGTCTCTCTGTATACTGAGAGGAGTGAGGCGATAGCGCTGATGATGATCACCCCTGTTAATATCATCAGTTATCTCTCCAATGATGCGTGAAACTCTATTAAACTTAATGGTGGAGCGCTGATCGACCCGCTTTGTAGAGAGGAGTCGATCCATAGCGCCTGCCTACTCGCCATAACATCATGAACGCGGAATATATTCCCGCCACGACGTCTCGCTTCGACTAATGTCGCGAGCGAACCCGGGAGTCGATTCTCTGCGCTCGCTCCAGTGATCGCACCGATGAATGACTTACGTGATGCACCGATGAGCAGCGAAGGGCTCAGCGCCTTAAATCTCTCGAGATGATAGATGAGTTGAAGATTCTGTTCAACGGTTTTACCAAACCCAACCCCTATATCTATGGCGATACGATCAAGCTCTATCCCAGCACTGATCGAGCGCTCTAGTTGGTCATTGAGCCATCGATAAGTCTCTTCCACAACATCCTGAGAGCTTAAGTCACCCCGCTGCATGGTTTGGGGGGTCCCTCGCATATGCATTATGACTACCCCTGCTCGACGATCAGCGACAATCTCTCGAAGCAGAGGGTCTCTAAGCCCTCGGATGTCATTGAGTATTTTAGCCCCCGCGTCGAGAGCAGCCTCCGCGACTTTAGGCTTGACGGTGTCTACGGAGATCACCGCTGATGGCTCAGCGCTGATCAAGCGCTCAATGACTGGGATAACTCGCTCAAGCTCTTCTTCGATCGATACAGGAGCAGCGCCAGGTCTAGAAGACTCTCCACCGACATCAATATATAACGCGCCTTCTTCAATCAGTGTAAGGCCTCTCTCTGTGGCTAAGTCTACAAATGTCTCGGATCGTGAGTGATCAAACTGACCTCCATCATAGAAGGAGTCAGGGGTGACATTTAGGATTCCCATTAGACTCACGCGTTGGCTCGTGGTCTCAGGCCAGCGCCAAAGGGGGGAGGTGAGGGGAGAGAGCACGGAGCGCTGTTGAGCGAGATCTTGACTCATCGAATGCCTCTCTCTTTGGCAGACCTGTCGGCATTTAAGCGCTGCAGATGAAGCGCTTTTGCTTACCCTTTGGGCCCCAAAAGTGAAGGGGGAAGATCATCGTCGTTTGAGTCAGACTTCTCTTCGGTACTCGCCTCTGCTTTTTTGGCTTCGGTCGATGAGGCAGACTCGGTCGATGAGGCAGGCTCGGTCGATGAGACAGGCTCGGTCGATGAGGCAGGCTCGGTCGATGAGGCAGACTCGGTCGATGAGGCAGACTCGGTCGATGAGGCAGACTCGGTCAATGAATCTCGCTGATCGCTGTCAGACTTGATGAGCTTAGCGGCCTCTTCAGAGAGCTTGAGCTGATCTGCGAGCTTCTCATCAGCGCTCGCCGCCTTGACGAGCTCGCTGAATTCCTCTTTCGCTCGTTTCTCAGCGCGCTTACGTTGCTGCTCATCAGCCTCACGCTCACGGTCTGAGTTCGTCTGCTTAAATTCACGTAACTCATCGAGGTTAGAGCCTTCAGACAGCATCTTGACATCTTTCGAGTCTAGGGTCTCAAACTCAAGGAGACCGTTAGTGATCGCCTCTAGCTTGTCCATATTATCCTCGATCAGTGTCCGAGCGCGTTTATAGCCCTCGGTAACGAATCGATGAATCTCTTGATCGATCTCGCGAGCGGTAGCTTCTGAGTAATCTTTTGAACCTCCACCGTTGCCACGACCTAAAAAGACCTGCTCATCTTTTTTACCATAAGCGAGAGGACCAAGTTTCTCACTCATGCCCCATTCACAGACCATGCTACGGGCGGTGTTGGTCGCCATTACAATATCTTGACCAGCGCCGGTAGTGAGTTGGTCAAAGACGATCTCTTCAGCGATTCGGCCACCCATGAGGATGGCGATGCGCTTCTCTGCATAATCTTTGGTCATGGAGAGTCGATCTTCGTTGGGCAGCTGCTGGGTGACACCGAGCGCTCTTCCACGAGGGATAATCGTGACCTTGTGTACGGGGTCGGTTCCGGGGAGCAAGAGCGCTACTAGTGTGTGACCTGCTTCATGCCACGCCGTGGTCTTCTTCTCATGATCAGAGATAATCATGGAGCGACGTTCAGCGCCCATTAATACCTTATCTTTAGCGTGTTCAAAGTCGCGCATAAAGACTAGGTTTTGATCTTGACGCGCCGCTTCAAGCGCTGCCTCGTTGACCAAGTTCTCTAAGTCAGCACCGCTGAAGCCTGGTGTACCTTTAGCGATGATATTAAGATCACAGCTCTCATCGAGAGGGACCTTTCGGGTGTGGACACGGAGGATCATTTGGCGACCCTTGACATCAGGACGGCTGACCGTCACTCGGCGATCAAAACGTCCGGGTCTAAGTAGCGCAGGGTCGAGGACATCAGGGCGGTTCGTCGCCGCGACCAAGATGACTCCTTCATTATGCTCAAAACCATCCATCTCGACGAGAAGCTGATTTAATGTCTGCTCACGCTCATCATGACCGCCGCCTAGACCTGCACCGCGCTGACGACCGACGGCGTCGATCTCATCGATAAAGATAATGCATGGTGAATGTTTCTTCGCCTGCTCGAAGAGATCTCGAACACGACTTGCGCCAACACCGACGAACATCTCCACAAAGTCTGAACCGGAGATACTGAAGAAGGGGACATCTGCTTCTCCGGCGACGCTACGAGCGAGGAGAGTCTTACCTGTGCCCGGAGGGCCCATTAAGAGAACTCCTTTAGGAATTCGTCCACCCAAACGAGTAAACTTTTGCGGGTTTTTCAAGAAGTCCACGACTTCTTTAAGCTCTTCTTTAGCCTCTTCAACCCCAGCGACGTCCGCAAAGGTGACCTTCTTACTGTCCTCATTTAGCATACGAGCGCGACTCTTACCAAAGGACATCGCTCGACCGCTATTACCCTGCATTTGCCTCATGAAGATGAAAAATATACCGATAAGGAAGATCATCGGAAGCCACGAGAGAACGAAGGCTTGTAGGAAGGTCTCTTCTTCTTCAGCGATGAAGCTAAACTTAAATGTATCGTCCTCCCGGTCACGATTCTCAAAGTCTTTGAGGCGCTCATCAGGGATCCCTTTGAGTGGCCCGACGGCGGTCACTGTAGTGGGGGCGACTACCTTATTCGCCTTAACAGTACCTTGAGACTTGATCTTTTCAGCTAATTGGAGCTGCCCCTCATCATTGAGAGTCGCCTCGAGATGTTGGCCCTTGATCGTCAGCTCTTTCACGTAGCCGCTCTCGACATAAGTGATAATCTCACCCCATCTCAGCTCTCCAAGATTACTGTCTTGAGAGGAGATGAGCCTGTAGGCGAGAATAAAAGTAATGACCAAAATGAACCAGATGAAATTGGTCTTTAATGGATGACGCATAGGTCTCCTCATTTGTAGGATCTGTCACGGAAAAGTTGCGCCGATGTATGACGCCAAATATGCATACCATTATCACCAAGACGCAAAACGCACAAGAAATCACATCTTCTATAGAACCTCATTAACGCCCTAGAGACAACGGCTGAGTAATACTACTATCAAAATGAATTTTGAGAGAGTGTCAACAAATAGAGGCGACAGATGCCCTTGATGTTTCAAAAGAAATCAATTATAAAGCCGTTCGATTTACTTTAACTCTCTCACCCTTCTATTTATTTGGTGATTATAGAGAGACCTTATTTTTTATTGGTTACAGAGGTTTACAATGCGTACACGCTCCACTCCAGTCGCAGAAGCGATTGAGAATCGTAAGTGGTGGGTCGTCGATCTTGAGGGTCAAATCCTCGGTCGTGCGGCGTCTCAAATCGCTCATGTCCTTCGCGGCAAGCACAAGCCCACCTTCACTCCACACGTTAACGATGGTGACTATGTCATCGTGATTAACGCTGACAAAGTTGCGCTCACTGGTAACAAGTGGGACAACAAGGTCTATTACCGTCACACTGGTTATGTAGGTGGTCTCAAGAGCACCACCGCCACCGAGCTTCGTGACCGTCATCCAGAGGACATCATTCGCCTCGCAGTCAAAGGGATGCTCCCTCGTGGACCTCTCGGTCGCGCTCAGCTCCGTAACCTCAAGGTATACGCGGGCGGAGAGCACCCACACAGCGCTCAGACTCCTGAGCAATTGACCCTCGGCGCTTAAGTTTTAAGTCGCCTTAAATAGATAAACCTCATTCTTGAACTTTTGTCACCGCGCTGCCTTTATTTTACAACCGCTCACTCTCAGGGCTTAACCTACAGAGCACAAAACGGACCCTCAGTCTAGCTGACTAGCAGAGCTGATTTGGTCGAGCGCGATGACCTTCTCTTGGAGAACGATAATGTCAGAGAACACAGAGACCCCAGTCACCGAGAACACCGAGACCGTAGTTCCTACCGCGACTCTCCCAGGTGATAACCGCCCTATCAGTAATGGTACTGGTCGCCGTAAAGCAGCGACCGCTCGTGTCTACTTCCGTAATGGGACCGGCCAGGTCACCGTTAATGGACGTAGCTTTGAGGACTATTTCCCTCGCGCTACCTCTCGTATGGACATGATGAGCCCTTTTGACTTGACCGAAACCGAAGGTCAATATGACGTCGTCGTTAACGTCAAAGGAGGCGGACTTACCGGACAAGCAGGTGCGGTCCGTCATGGAATTACGCGAGCGCTGATCTTGCTCAACGCTGATTATAGACCTGTCCTCAAGGCAGCTGGCTTCGTCACTCGTGACGCCCGCCGTGTTGAGCGTAAGAAGTACGGTCAGCCTGGTGCTCGTCGTCGCTTCCAGTTCAGCAAGCGCTAAGAGCGATCGATGTCTCCCCTCAGCCGCATAAAAGTAGCGGTAGTCGGCGCCAGTGGTTACACCGGCGCCGAGTTACTCCGGCTCATCGAGGGGCATCCGCTGATCGAATTAGTCATGGTCTGTGGTCATTCGACAGCAGGGAAAGCGCTCAGCGCTGTGTTCCCTGCTCTCGCCCACAGCGACATGATGTTGCAGAGCTTCTCCGCAGACAGCGTAGCAGCTCAAGTCGATGTCGCCTTCTTAGCGCTCCCTCATGGGACCGCTCAAGAAGCGGCTGACGCCCTCCGCTCTAGAGGGGTTGTGGTGATCGACCTCAGCGCTGATCATCGCTTTGATGATCCGGAGCATTATGCCGAGGTTTATGGCGCGCGACACCTGTTCCCTCAACGCTTAGTAGAAGCCATCTATGGTCTCCCTGAGCTCAATAGAGAGCAGATTAGAGGTGCTGCGTTGGTCGCCTGCCCTGGTTGCTATCCAACGAGCGTAACACTCGCTGTCGCGCCGGCGTTAAGCGGTGGTCTCTTATCAGCATTAGAGGTGATCGCTGATTGTAAGTCTGGCCTCAGCGGTGCGGGACGCTCCGCTAAAGTAGGCAGCCTCTTCGCTGAGCGGGGAGAGTCGATGCAAGGCTATAAGACGCTCACTCATCGACACGCTCCGGAGATGGAGATCACTTTGGATAAGCTCCGTCCTCTCTCAGGAGATCGATCAGAAGAGCAATCAGAAGAACGTTTAACGGTCCACTTCTCTCCCCACTTAGTCCCCATGTCACGAGGGATTCTCTCTACAGTTTACCTTCGCTTAGAGAGCGGGGTCAACGAAGATCAGGTTCGACAACGCTACCTTGCATTCTATCGAGACGAACCCTTTGTGACTGTCTTGCCTTCAGGAGAGCATCCCCATACGCTCTCCGTAAGAGGAACAAATCGCTGTCATCTTGGGCTCACCGTTAAGGGAGGTCTCCTCGTGGTTCACGCCGCGATCGATAATCTCGGTAAAGGAGCGGCAGGACAAGCGCTTCAATGTTTTAATCTCATCAACGGTTTTGAGGAGACTCTTGGACTTAACCACATCGGTGTTTATCCTTAAGAGCGACGTCTACTCTTAACCGTACCACCAAGGTTGATCTTATGTGTCTCATTATCACCCTATTTACCGTCCTCGCCACTCTGATTGAGGTAGAGCTCCTCTCGGTGATCGCTGATCAGCTCGGAGCGAGTAATATGTGGCTACTCCTCATAGGGACTGCCTTTATTGGGTGGCGTCTACTCTCTGAGCAGAAGCAGATGAACCAAAAAGTTCAGATGCAGATGATGCGAGGAGAGCTGAGCGACCCCAGTCTAATGATGCGACCTTTCGTCCTCCTCCTCAGCGGGGTATTGCTGATGATCCCAGGGCCGCTCACCGACTTTCTAGGTTTAGCGATGCTTCACCCTGTGATCGGCCAACGAGTCCTGCAGTCACTCTTTAAGGGAGGTCTACAGGCAGCGATGAAAAACGTCCAAGGCGGTAGTGGAGGTCCCTTCGGTAGCGGCGGAGGACCCTTCGGTAGCGGCGGAGGCCCTTTTGGCGGTGGCGGAGGACCCTTCGGTAGCGGCGGAGGCCCTTTTGGTGGCAGCGGAGGTCCCTTTGGAGGTGGCGGAGGTCTCTTCGGTGGCGGCGGAGGTCCCTATGATGTCGATGGAGACGGGCCTTTAGATGATGAATCCAATAATGGCTCTAACGTAGACTATTCTCAGGCTGAATCGGATGCTCCTCGTGATGGAGTTCACCCTACACAGCGACCTAGAGGAGCCCCTCGTAAAGGTCGTCCTCGTGGGCCGAGTCATAACCGAGGACAAGTGGACCCTCAGCAGGTCATCATCGACGTTGATGCAGAGGTCGTCGATAAGTGAGTTCGCTGTGAACTGAATTAGCGAGCGGAGAGAGCCTCACGACGCCAGATGATCAACCCAAAAAAGAGAGCGAAGAGAGCGAGGTTGCTGTCGCCTGAATATTGATCACAACCGCTGCTTTTTCCGCTGCCCCCCTCACCACTGTTCTCATTGATTGAAGTATCTCGGTCTGTGCAGGCGATAGGGAGTAGTCGACAGAGCTCTTCAGAGGGTCCATTACCCTGATTCAAGTCATCGAGAGAACCACCCCCCGGCGTCATCATCTCTAGTGGCGGCTCACTGATCACCTCGGGTTGACCGCTAGTAAACATCCTCTCGATACGAGCCGCAGCGAACTGGTCTTCACCGCGAACAGTCTCGCCCTCTTGACGCTCGATCGGGTTGGCGACCTCGACATTATATCGTCGACCATCGGAGAGCTCGATGACTCGCTCGGTCTCTTCATATTCTTCGCTGCAAGTGACATAGAGGGTCGCTTGATGAACATTCGAGACATCCTCAAGGTCTGCGTTAAGATCAAACATAGGGTCACTGTCCATCTCCTCGGCGCTCATCGTAGTATAGAGGCGAGTCATCTTTGCTGAGGTCAGGAAGAGCTGATTAAGCCCCTCATAAACGGGGTTAAACTCCTCGATCAGCTTCATCGCTAAGACCGCTCCATCAGCGGGAGAGTCCCATGATTGATCCTCTTCGCCAAAAATAGAGGTAAAGATCCTCTGATAGTCAGGGTTCGTTCTATCAGGTATGGCCCCTTGGATCTCACCGAAGGTCGTTGAGGCGGCGATCGCTGCTAGGACCTCATCACTATAGGGGCTGAGTACATTGATGATCTGATCTCCAACCTCACCTGCATAATCGGTGGTGAACGCTTTACCTTGAGCCTCATCAGCGGCTTGGCTGACAACATCGGTATAATTGTCACCTCTTGAGAACCAGTCGATCGTTGCTTCATTAATGACGACATGCTGATAATTACTAGGGATCGCCCGATAAGGGCCGAGGACATGTACGATCATCCCCATGTCCGGCTCAGCGGAGACTGCGGTAGGGAGAATAGGGATCGCCGGCGAGTCTCCAGGGAAAGTGAGCTTGAGAGGGACTAGGTCGCCAGCGTCGCTATCTGCGAGGAGCTTGATGACCACGAAGACTGCGCCGCCATCAATGTAGGGTTGGAGCTTGGTGTCGATCGCTTCTGGGATCTGAAACTCATTCTCATTGAGCCACTCTCTAAGCACCTCTACGTTATCGGCTTGTAGGATGGCGCGGTCATAAGGACCAACGGGTTCTCTAGAGATGACTTGTACTGAGGGCTCTGGTGCTACACCGGAATCAAAATCATTGGCCATAGTACCTGCTTCCTCAACGAGACCTAGGTCATTGAGACAGTTCTCACCATATTCATGGTTCAGAATGAACTGTGGTCCATAAATACGATCAAGGGCGATGAACAGAGCTTCACTAGAGACCTCGGTCTCAACACCTGGCGCGACGGGGAGTATCCAACCAAAGCCCGTCGGAGGGCCTTGGTATTGAATCTGTACATGCATTTCGATCTGCCCGCTGTTCACAGCGAAGAGGATCCTCTCAGCGGCTTGGTTAACCGGCTGAGAAGCGTTGCAGAAGAACCCTCCACAAGCTGAGGCCTGAGCGCTGATCAGGCTGAGAATGAGGCTGAAACAAGCGATGAGAGACCCTCTAGAGATACCTTTTTGACTGAAGCGACTCAAAGTAAACTCCTTTAATGAAGATAGATAGATAGTAGAGGTCAAAAAACGAACCTACGCATCATTATTTAACTTAAGGGTTAAGATCAAGGAGTCTTTTAGTCTTCATAAAAGGAGATAGTTTCGGCTGTTATCGTCGCTTCATTTATGACATCACTCGCGAGTCACCGAGGGAGAGAGGGCCTGATCATCTAAGCACTCGTCAAGCATCAATCAAGCATCATCAAGCATCAATCAAGCATCAATCAAGCATCAAGTAAGAATTAAGGAGATGGGATAAATGACCTTTAAGCAAGAGAGCCTAGCTGAGTTGGCTTACAAGCAGAGTGGACTCGCTGAGGGCAAGCGGGTGTGGATATTACATGGCATCATGGGATCGAGACAGAATTGGTCTCGTTTCGCGAGGCATCTCGGACTCGCTCAACCTCACCTCTCCATCACCACGATCGATCTGCGCTGTCATGGAGATAACGTTCATATCGAAGGACCCCATACCATCGCTGCTTGTGTTCATGACCTCCTCGCCTTAGGAGAGCTGATCGGTAGACCGCAGGTGGTTATCGGGCACTCTTTTGGAGGAAAAGTGGCGCTCCAATATGCAGCCGATGCCTCTAAGGTCTCTGAGCGATATTCCCTGGAGACAGTATGGACGTTAGATAGTCCGCTAGAAGCGGCTGTGAAGCCTGGTCAAGGTGAAGTCGCCCGAGTGATTGAAGCCTGTGGACTGATCACGATGCCTCAACCGACAAGACAAGCGGTGATCGAGTACTTTACTGAGCGAGGGTTCGCCTTAGGGATCGCCCAGTGGATGACCACCAATCTTAAGAGGGTGAATGTTCATCAGCCCTCTCAAAGCGGCTTTGAATGGAAATTTGATCTTCAAGGAATCAAGTCGTTGATCGCTGATTATTGGCGAGTAGATGGTTGGTCTCTCTTGGAAGAGGTGACCCCCGAGATCCAACTTCATCTCTTACGAGCGGAGCGCGGTCTGCGGTGGACAGAGGCCGATGCTCAACGAATGGCTAAATTTCATCCTCATATAGAGATCCCGCTGCTCAAGGATTCAGGCCATTGGGTCCATATTGAGCAGTTAGAGTCTCTGATTACGCTTTTAGGAGCGCTGTGAGCAGTCTCTTATTGTTCATCAGAATCAAAAGGATTGTCTTTCCCTCGGAAGACTAGCCTAATCGGTGTTCCTTGCAGTTTAAAGTGCTGTCTAAACTGATTGACGAGGTATCGCTGGTAGCTAAAGTGAACCGCGTCGGGGTGGTTACAGTGAAAGATGAGCGTTGGAGGAGCGTTGCGCACTTGGGTCACATAGTAGAGGCGAAGACGACGGTTTTTATGGGTCGGTGGGTGATGCCTTTGGATCACTTCATCGAGCCAACGATTTAATGGTCCGGTGGTAGATCTGAAGAGGTGATGTTCACGGACTTGCTTAACGAGATCGATGAGCTTGTGAACCCTCTGACCGGTGAGTCCAGAGATAAAGAGGATCGGCGCATAGCCCGCGAAGGGGAGCTTACGTTCGATCTGTTCGCGATAGAGATCGACAGTCTTATGATCCTTGTCAACGGCATCCCACTTATTAACGAGAATGATTAACGCTCGACCCTTCTCGTGGGTAAAGCCGATAATCTTAGCGTCTTGATCTGTGATCCCCTCGATGGCGTCAATGAGGACTACGGCCACGTGACAGCGCTCAACCGCTCGCAAGGTCCGCATGACGCTAAAACCCTCACTGCTCCATCGCTTAATATTGCTTTTACGACGTAACCCGGCGGTGTCGATCAGCAGATAACGCTCCCCATCGATGATCATGGGAGCGTCGATCGCATCACGAGTCGTCCCGGCGGTAGAGTCGACGATCATTCGCTCTTCTCCGAGTAAGCGATTGGTGAGCGTTGACTTGCCGACGTTAGGTCGACCGAGGAGGGCGATCCGGGTCTCATCTTCTCGCTCTTGATCTCCTTTGCCATAAGACTCACTCAATCCGAGTAGAGAGTCGATCTCCTCGAGAACATCGCTGACTCCTCGGCTATGCTCAGCAGAGATCGGCATAATGTTTTCCAACCCTAGGGAATAGAACTCATACACAAGTGGGTCTTGCTTTTGTCCATCGATCTTATTCACCGCGCAGATATAGGCTTTATTTGAGCTTCTGAGGAGCTTAGCTACCTCGATGTCATCGGGGGTGATACCAGCGCGACCATCGACGACAAAGAGGACAAGGTCCGACTCTTCGATCGCGGCGAGGGCTTGCTCTCTCATCTGGGTGATGATGTTGGAGGTGTTGACCATCTCAAAACCACCGGTATCGATGAGGTCAAAGGGAGGCCCTGCCCACTTCGCTTCTCCATAATGTCGGTCTCTTGTCACCCCAGGGGTGTCTAGAACGATGGCTTTTTTAGCACCGACTAATCGATTAAATACAGTTGATTTACCCACATTGGGTCGCCCGACGATCGCTACTAAGGCTCTCATCTTCTACCTCCTCTTCCGCTCAGTCTTGGCGCTGATATCCAAATTTACGAATAGACTTATCCGAGCGTGTCCATCTCGGCTCTACTCTAACAAACAGCTTCAGGTGAACACGACTGTTAAGAAGCTTTTCTAATTGGCCACGCGCTTGAGTGCCAATCTCTTTGAGTTGAGAACCGCCTTTACCGATCACGATCCCTTTTTGAGAGTCTCTCTCCACATGGATGGTAGCGTCAATGAAGACACCACGTTCCCCTTGGTCACGCCATGAATCAATGGTAACCGCTGTCGAGTAGGGGACCTCTTGATCGAGCCGCCGAAACAGCTTTTCACGGATGATCTCAGTGGCGAAGAATCGTTCGGGGAGGTCGGTGAGCAAGTCGGGCGGATATAAGGCAGGGCCCTCGGGGAGAGCGCTAGCGAATTGCTCGACGAGCTGGTCGACATTGTCTCGCTTGAGGGCGCTGATCGGGATAATTTGCTCAAAGGGATAAATGTCCTGATAAGCAGAGATGATCGGTAGGAGGTGATCACGCTGAATACGGTCCATCTTATTGATGATGAGGAAGACCCGTTGTTGACGAGGGCGGAGCGCTTCAAGGACTTGATGAGCGACCGTAGAAACTCCGACCTGTAATTCTGGACCGATCCCCGCTTCAATGAGGAGCGCTACAATATCAGTGTCGCTGAGGGCATCTTGGGCGATGTGGTCCATGTAACGGTTAAGGGCGCTCTTCCCGTGGTGTAAGCCTGGGGTATCGATGAAAATCAATTGCGCGTCTTCACGGCTGAGAACACCAGGAATACGGTTACGAGTCGTTTGGGGTCTACGAGAGGTGATCGCGAGGTGCTCACCAATCATAGCGTTTAGGAGGGTAGATTTACCAACGTTGGGCGCGCCAATAAGCGTAACGAATCCGCAGCGATAGCCGTCGGGTGTGTCACCCTCAAATAGAGAGGAAGGAGGGGAGTCTGTAGTCATAAATATTTCTCTTAGGTGATCATGGCGACCGAGCCTGTTAATCGGAGTCGGCGCCATCTTTCATCGTTTATTTTTTGCGATTAAGTGGGCAGTTAAACTATGATGTGCTTTGATACAAGAAATTACTGCTTTTGGGCTAAGATAATATGATAGTTGATGCTCAAGACAATCATTGATGTTAATGTAATGAAGGGGTCTCTATTATGAACCAACAGAGGTCAAAACTAGGTCATAGTAATCATCGGAAGTCCCTCATAGGGGTGAGGGTTTTATTATGTCTGATCACTGTTTTAGCGGCGTCGACGAGTTGGGCACAGCTCTCTTTGGGGAGCTTAGAGCCACCCAACATCGATCAAGGGCAACAGCAAGAGTTTACCTTGTTTGGCGGAGGATTTGGTGACGATCCCATGATCTCTTTTGAGGGGATGGCGGGGGTGATGTCAGGCTTGAGCTTAGTTGGTGAGCTTATGATCATGAACGGAGAAGACGCGAGTGATGGTCGTGGAGATCGGATTATATTCAGCGTCTCAGCAGACCCAGGGGCCGCTTTAGGGAGACGAAACCTCATTGTGACCAATAGTGTTGAGTCACGCACTAAATTTGCGGCGATCACCATTAGAGCGGGCAGTGGCAGTGGCAGTGGCAGTGGTAGTGGTAGTGGCAGTGGCAGTGGCAGTGGCAGTGGCAGTGGCAGTGGCAGTGGCAGTGGCAGTGGCAGTGGCAGTGGCAGTGGCAGTGGGACGGGAGGTATGGGGGCAGGGACCTCAGTATGTAATGGTCTCTACTCTAGCTTGCCTCCACGAGAGGCTGGGCAGGTTAACGCTGTCACTTACGCGAGCCCCTATAAAGGAGAAGTCGGTGGCCAAGTCAATCTGTGGCTTGAAGGGAGAGAATTCCCCTCGGACATACAGGTGAAGTTTAGTCCAAACGCGATAGATAACGCTTACAGCGATGAGAGTATGCAAATCTTTCAAGAGGTCTACCCAAATACGCAGGGAACATGCGAAGAGCTAGATGGGATTCTCTACTTCGCACGCATCGCTCCTGACGCACCTCTTGGACCGGTGAGTATCACCTTAACCTCGGCATCTACAGGAACAAGTTATACCCAAGAAGGGCTCTTTGAGATCGTTGAAGAAGGTCAGGGGTTAATCTTCGATGAAAATGGGGCGGAAGATATTGAGCAAGTCACTAGCGCTTCTCCTGAGATCGTGAGGGCAGGAACCAATGTCGCGATGTGGGTGCTCGGTCAAGGGTTCAATATTGATTCAGAGATCGAGTATAGCCACCCTTCTATTAGGCAAGCTCAAAATCAGAGCCCAGAGGTGGTGATTGAGGCTATAAACTCTCCCGGTTTTGACGGTATACGTAACTACCTTCAGATCCCGCCGACTGCTCAACCAGGCATGGTCTCTATCACCGTTCGTAACCCCAATATGACCACTCAGACAGGGGTGGACCTCTTTGAGATTTTTCCACCGGCGAGCGTGGAGGGTGGTGTTGAGATCCCCGATAATAATGGACTCTCTTGCGAAGGAGATGACTTTCTTCAAAATGTCTCTGATATCGTCGGAGCGAACCCCAATGAGCTCGCTCGCGGTCAAGAGACCGATCTCAAGATCTACGCTAATGGTTTAGCGTGTCGAGCCTCATTTATCCTCTATGGAGGAGGAATACAGGTCCTCGGTGGTCAACCGGTATATCAAGATCCAAATGACATGGCTCTAAGGTATTTTCAACTTCGAGTAAAAGTTGATTCTAACGCGCCTCTCGGTCCACGGAAAATCAGTATCCTTAACCCCAATGGGTCAAGTAAAACAAAGGATGGAGTGATCACGATTGTACCCAGAGTAACCGGCTCAGGGGCAGCGTGTCAGAACTCTAAAGGAAATCATCAACTATTCATTTTGATTTTTACGCTATTATGTCTCACTCTCCTCAGACTGAGAATACGCCACAGCGTTTAATCATTCTAAATCACGTATAAAGATAGACATTTTAAGCCAATAAGGACGAATCGATGAATAGATACACACATTTATCAAAATTGCTCACTGTGCTCTTAATGAGCTTCTCTCTCTCTCTCATCGCCTGTGAGGGAGATGAGGAGAGCGAGACTGAGACTGAGGCGGGGACTTCAACCGAGGCGGGGACTGAAGAAGCGGGAACTGAAGAGGCGGGAACTGAAGAGGCGGGAACTGAAGAGGCGGGAACTGAAGAGGCGGGAACTGAAGAGGCGGGAACTGAAGAGGCGGGAACTGAAGAGGCGGGCCAAACAGTCGAAGCTGGACAGATGATGCCAGAAGAGTTTATGTGTGCTCAAGATGCGCTACAAGTCCAGAGAGCGAGCGTTCGACCAAGCCCTAATCTCGTCTACACAGGTGTGGATGATCGCTTCAACTTTGATAATATCTTGCAGATTGAGTTTACTGTCGCACCCGTTGTTGGCCAGCCGGTCTTATTCGAAGGTCAGACCCCACAAAACTGCACAGTATGCGCTTTCATGGGTGTTCAATGCACAGCTGATGGCTGCGCTGAGGTCTTCTTCGCGAGCTCTGGTGAGCTAAACTTTACTGAGTTTGGCACAACCGGTGAGGAGCTCTCTTTTGACATTAGCGGCCTCAACTTCTCTGAGCTTAACCGAGAGACGGGAGAGCTTGACGACTCTAACCAAAAGTGCCTCAACGACCAAACTTTTAGCGCTCTGCAGCCCACTGAGGTAGGAGATGTAATCCCCGATACTTTCGCGCTGCAAAACTGTGAAACGGGTGAAATGGTCAACGTGAAAGAGTTTGGCGCCAACGCTAATGGTATATGGTATTTCGCGACCGCTGGATGGTGCCCCGCTTGCCGTGAGACGCTCAACTATCTCTTCGCTGAAGTATTCCCTACTTATACCGAGAATACTATTCGGCCTATGATTGTTGTCTCTGAAGATGATCAAGCTGAGCCAGCGACTCTCGCCTTCTGTCGATCCTATGCAGCGCGATATACTGATACAAGCGCTGACTTTTATGTGGATGCAAGCCTCAGCACAACCTTCACCAACCTCTGGGCTTACTTTGGAGATGATGGTAGCTTCGGTCTCCCATGGCAGGCGGTCATTGAGGGAGGAACGGGCGTTTATACTTATGCTGATGGCGCCCCAGGGATAGACACCGTCGAAGACGTTATTAATCGTCTCCTTGAATAAAGTCGCGCTCTATCTTAGCTCATGAAGTCACGCTACAGCTGCGTGTTATCATTAGTCAGGAGTCTAGATCTCGATGAAGATGAATGACCCTATCGAGGTACTCCTCCACAAGGAGTCAGCGGGTCTTCGTCTCGATCAAGCGCTTAAAGAGCAGCTCTTAGCGCTCAATCTCTTGAGCTCTCCTCCATCCACGAAGACAGTTAAGCGTTGGATCGAATCGGGGGTCGTTGTGTATGCTAGTGGAGAGCGCAGTCGCCCGAGTCGTCGAATTGAAGGCGGGGAGCGACTGATCTTAACCCTGCCTTTAGAGATCTTGTCTCCCCTCCCGTACTCTCACCCGAGAGTGATCGAGTCGGATAAGAGTAAAGTAACCAAGGGCGAGCGACGTCGTCAATATTGGCAAGAAGTGTGGCTTAGGGCTCTAGAGGCGGAGATTGAACCCGCCGAGCTGTATGAGATCGATGACTCACTGATGGTGATTAACAAGCCTGTAGGGATCCCCACCGCGCCTACCATCGATCCTCGAAGAGAGAGCCTCTATCATCGAGCGCTCAAGAGACTCTCTCTCCATGACCCACTGCTCAGTCTTGCACAGACAGAGATTCCCTATCTGCGGGTCATTCATAGGTTAGATCGTGATACGTCAGGCTTAGTGGTTATGTCGAGGCATCCTAGAGCCTCCAAGAGTCTCTCTCAGCAATTTGCGGAGCGCTCTGTAGATAAACGGTACTTGGTTCGTTGTCACCGACCACGGGCCGGTCTACTTTATGAGTATATTATGATGAATGAGACTAACAGAGAGGAGGTCGGGCCCTTCAAGTATGAGGCATATATGAACGAGGAAAGTCGGTCTGAGTCTTCTATGTCTTCTAAGTCTTCTATGTCTTCTGTGTCATCGTCTCCAATCACTCGCTGGCGGGTGACCGCAAAGGGAGGAGTATATTCGAGGACTGACTTTACCCTTCTCAGCACTTCAGCAGATAGCCTGCTTTTGGAGGCGAGGCTCTACACTGGGCGTACTCATCAAGTGAGAGTCCACCTCTCTACCCTGCAAGCGCCGATATTTGGAGACATATTATATGGCAGGGAAGCTCTCAGTGTGAGGGCAAGAGAGCTCGTTAGAGGTCAGAGAGGGTGCACAGAGCCTCTAGACCGGTTACATCTTCACGCTAGTCATTTGAGCTTCATGCACCCTATGAACTTGACTCTTGTGAAATGTTACGTCGCTGAGACTCATATTTTTTAAGCACTTTTGGAGCTGTGATTATAAGGGAGAGCTTAAATAAACACTTGATTGAATAAATGATTCAGATCAAGGTTTGGCTCGAGTATTTAATCTCGTCCTACAGATTACTTACATCAATACCAGTGCGTGCATAAGATCTCTTTGCAAGCATTACTTAGATCATGATGACCACAAAGGACATACACACTATGCGAACTTACCGAACGCCTATCGCTTCTTTGCTTTCTATCTCATTCATCACATTGATGATGAGCCTCCTCGCTTCTATGAGCTTTGCTGCCCCTTCCTCGACTTCCATCAAAGGGCAGGCGCGTTTCCTTAGCACAGCGCCTCTCGAAAAGATCGTTGGCACCGCTGCGGTTATGGGAGATTTTAAGATTGATTTTGACAAGCCCAGCGAGGTTTCAGGCACATTTAAGGTCCCTGTGGCGAGCATGAAGACGGGCAATGATAAAAGAGACGAGCACCTCCGCGGCTCACAGTGGCTCAACGCTGATAAATGCGCGAATATTGAATTCGCTGTGACTGGTGGCAAAGTCGAGAAGTTTACCCCTACTAATGATAAAGGGATCAGCACTATTAAGCTCGTTGTTGAGGGGAAGATGACCATCAACTGTGTCTCACAGCCGATGAGCGCCAAGGTCACAGTGAAGCGCAAAGGGAAGATGATCAAGGTTGGTAGTAAGTTTGAAATCAAGCTCGCTGACTTCAAGGTTCAAGGTAAAGAGGGAATCGTCGGTAAGAAAGTAGGGGAGTCTATTCAGGTGAGCATTAACCTCACCGGTAAAGGTGTTTCATAATATGAACACTCTTCAGAAACTAGGTATATCTAGCCTCTTGATCTGCGTCTTAGTCGGAGGACTTTGGCTCTCTAAAGGGATGCACCTCGCCACTCCTGAGCAGATCGAGGAAGTGACCGTGAGCACTGATGACTTTGGAGATGAGGTGAAGAAGAGTGAATGGATCAAAAATCCTGACCCGCTCGACATTGGACTAGATCTCGCCGGTCCAGTCATTGGCTTGTTTGGTGCGCTCGGTGTAGCGCTCTTTTGGAAGGGACGCCAATAAAGGGCGGGAGAGAGGCTTGAATCGCTCTACATCATATTCAAAATGAAATATCCGATGTAGAGAGTCCCTTCTCTGTCAATATATTTATATGACCCTCTCAGATCTTTTATGATAGCGTCTGCCTACTCTATGTATTTGACTCTATTATGACCTCTAAAGTGGTCAAGAGCTTATCGGTGGGTAATCGTATATATATTTAAGGGAGAGTTATGGATATCTCATTATTCAAGAGTGACATCACCACGTTTGAGGGTGATCTAATCGTGATCGGTCGCTATCAAGATGAAGACCCTTCTTCTGCAGAGAAGACCGTGAATCAAACATTAAATGGCGCGCTAGATCGTCGCGCTAGTCGTCATCGTTTTGTCGGTAAGTCCGGTCAAAGTGTGGGGATCGACACCGCGGGTCAAATGAGCGCTGATCGAGTATTGCTAATCGGCTTAGGCTCTCGTGATCAATTAGACGGGAGAGCCTTGCGAGATCGATCCGCAGAAGTCGCGCGAGAGGCGATCACTCAGCGCGCTCAGTCGGTAGCGTTACTCTTCTCTCATGACCTCGATGACACTCAATGTACGGAGGTCCTAGCTGGTTTTAATTTGGGACTATACCGCTTTGATTCCCTTAAGACTCAAGACCCTGAGAGTCTACGCCATGAGGTAGGGAGCCTCGCCATCTCGGGTCAATTGAATGATGAGCAGAGGCACCGAGCGCTCACCCTCTCTAACGCGGTGAATCTCGCGCGGACATTGGTCAATGAGCCACCGAACATTTGTACGCCTAGCCGCTTAGCTGCGGTCGCTCAAGGTCTCGCTTCTGAGCGAGTTGAGGTCACTGTCTTTGATCGAGAAGAGATCACCGCTAGAGGGATGGGTGGGGTCGTCGCGGTCAGTCAAGGGGCTACTGAGGAGCCTAAGTTCATTCATGTTCACTATAAGCCGAGTGGTGAGTCTCGTGGTTCGATCGCTCTGATCGGTAAGGGGCTCACTTTTGATAGCGGCGGCTTGAGCCTTAAGCCTCCTAAGTCACAAGAGATCATGCACATCGACATGGGAGGTGCAGCGGCGGTTTTGGGAGCGATGACCGCGATCTGCGAGCTAAAGCCTGACATTGAGGTGCATGGGATCGTCGGCGCATGTGAGAATATGCCTGATGGTAATAGCTTTAGACCTAGCGACGTCTTGACTATGTATAATAAGAAGACGGTCGAAATTCTTAACACCGATGCAGAGGGTAGGTTAGTACTCGCCGATGCGCTACATTATGCCGCTGAGCTAAAGCCTGATGCGATGGTAAACCTCGCCACCCTTACCGGCGCTTGCATGGTAGGGTTGGGTAATCACTATTGCGGGCTCTTCAGTGACAATGATGAGTGGGCGAGTAAGCTAGAGTCAGCAGCGAAGAGCGCAGGCGAGAAGATGTGGCGTTTACCTTTAGATGAAGGTCTTGGCGACACTCTAAAGAGCCAGCGCGCTGACGTCAAAAATCTTGGAGGCCCTTATGGAGGAGCGATCACCGCTGCTCTCTTCCTTAAGCACTTCAAGGGAGACAGAGTGTGGGGTCATCTCGATATCGCTGGCCCAACCCATGCGACCAAAACAGTGGGCTCTGTTCCCACTGGAGGGACAGGCTTTGGCGTCCTCACTTTAGTAGCGCTCGCCGAGCAGTTTACTAAAGAGTGAGCGTTTAAGTACGATGGATGCTTATTTCGAAGGTCAGCGAATCGCCATTCTTGTAGATACTGCTAACATGTATCACAGCGCTAAGAGCCGTTATCAAGGAAGAGTTGATTACAAGAGGCTTATGGATCTGATCGTGAGGGAGCGGAAACTCGTACGCGCTACCGCTTTTGTTGAGCGAAGTGAAGACGTAGAGATTACTCCCTTTATCGATGCGCTGCGGAGTGTGGGCTTTGAGACTCGAGTTAAAACGATGCGACGACTCGCAGATAATCGTGTTCGAGGCGGAGATTGGGATGTTGGAATCGCACTCCACGCAGCACAATTGGCTCAAAAAGTAGATTGTATTGCTCTCGTTAGTGGCGACGGGGCCTTTATTGATTTAGTCGAGTATCTTAATCACAATGGACTGCGGACTGAAGTGTATGCTTTTGAGGGATGCGTCTCTACAGAGCTTACCTTTATGGCTGACTATTGGTGTTCGATTGATGAACAATGGTTGATGGATAAATAGAGGTATGAGGCTTTGGGTGATCCTCTAGTTGTGTGACTCTCTAGTTGTGTGACTCTCTAGTTGTGTGACTCTCTAGTTGTGTGACTCTCTAGTTGTGTGACTCTCTAGTTGTGTGACTCTCTAGTTGTGTGACTCTCTAGTTGTGTGACCACCTCCATGAGCTGAAAAAAATGAGCTGAAAAAAATGAGCAATTTACCTAAATACACACCTAAGTATGTATTGAGCTTATCCTTGAGTACTATATTGATGATCTGCCCACTCCTCTATGCTCCACACGGTGGTATTGGGGAGCAGGTGGTCTTTGGGTTAGTTTTCATTTTGGTGTTGGTTTATATATATGGGCTGACTCAGAGTCGAACTTTAGCGCAAAGCTCACGTGAGAAGAGGGGTCAGCTCAGCATAGATAACCTATTTAACCTATGGATGTGGGGAGGATGGATAGCGCTTGGAGGGGCGATCTGCTCACTGATCCCTTTACCCTGGTCTCTAGTAGAGATCTCAGCACCTAAATCTTATAAGGCATGGCATAGACTCTTTGAGTTACTCGACATATCAGAGCATGAGCGATGGATGACACTCAGTGTAAGCCCTGCCAACTCATGGCGTTGGTCTCTGACTCAGCTCTGTTGGTTAATGACAGTATATTGTACAGCACAGGTTCGAGGAGTACGTAAACCCTTACTGTGGTCCTTGGTCTTCTTAGGGCCCTGCTTAAGTCTCATTGCTCTCGTTCATTTATTAACAGAGACGTCTCTTATTTATGGTTTTATTCAGCCCCTTGATCGCGTCGATTTAAGTGG
>CALSSE010000017.1:110000-664995 GCA_943788935.1 uncultured bacterium
GATTACCAACCCCAATCAAACTCCGAATGCCAAAGAGTATAGTCCGGGAGTCAGTCAGGGGGAGATAACTTCCTTTGACGAGAGGGAAACAACCCAGACCGCCGGCTAAGGTCCCAAAGTTCATGCTAAGTGGAAAAGGAGGTGGGAGCGCATTGACAACCAGGAGGTTGGCTTAGAAGCAGCCACCCTTTAAAGAAAGCGTAATAGCTCACTGGTCCAGCGAACCTGCGCCGAAAATGTAACGGGTCTAAGCATGACACCGAAGCCGCGGATCTCGTAAGAGATGGTAGGAGAGTATTCTAACGGCGATGAAGGTCAACCGAAAGGATGGCTGGAGCTTTTGGAAGAGCTTATGCAGGCATGAGTAGCGATAAAACGGGCGAGAAACCCGTTCGCCGTAAGCCTAAGGTTTCCTAGGCCAGGTTAATCCTCCTAGGGTGAGTCGGACCCTAAGCCGAGGCCGAAAGGCGTAGGCGATGGAAAACAGGCGAATATTCCTGTACCGGCTCTACACGTTTGATTCTCAGAAGGGACGGAGAAGGATAGATCAGCCACACATTGGTTAGTGGTTTAAGCCCGTAGGTGGTTACTCTAGGACGCGTAGGCGACAAACGGAGTAGCAACGCCGAGAGGTGATGAGGAGGGCTATGCCCGGAACTGATTGATTCCATGCTTCCAAGAAAAGCTTCGGAGATAGTGATAGAGCTGACCGTACCGTAAACCGACACAGGTAGGCGGGGAGAGCATCCCAAGGCGCTTGAGAGAACTCTGGTTAAGGAACTCGGCAAATTAGCACCGTAACTTCGGGATAAGGTGTGCCCCCATTAGGTGATGAGACTTGCTCTCTGAGCCGAAGGGGGTTGCAGTGAAATGGTGGTAGCGACTGTTTACTAAAAACATAGGACTCTGCAAAGTCGAAAGACGAAGTATAGGGTCTGACGCCTGCCCGGTGCCGGAAGGTTAAAAGGAGTGGTCAACGTAAGTGAAGCCATGAATTGAAGCCCCGGTAAACGGCGGCCGTAACTATAACGGTCCTAAGGTAGCGAAATTCCTTGTCGGGTAAGTTCCGACCTGCACGAATGGCGTAACGACTTCCACACTGTCTCAACCAGAGACTCAGCGAAATTGAATTCTCGGTGAAGATGCCGAGTACCCGTGGCAAGACGGAAAGACCCCGTGAACCTTCACTACAGCTTGACATTGACTCTTGGGCACTTTTGTGTAGCATAGGTGGGAGACTGTGAGATCTGGGCGCTAGCTTGGATGGAGTCGCCGTTGAAATACCACCCTGAAGTGTCTGAGTGTCTAACCGTGGCCCGTTATCCGGGTCCGGGAAACTGTCTGGTGGGTAGTTTGACTGGGGCGGTCGCCTCCTAAAAAGTAACGGAGGCGTGCGAAGGTTCCCTCAGCCTGATTGGAAACCAGGCGTAGAGTGCAAAAGCATAAGGGAGCTTGACTGCGAGACCGACGGGTCGAGCAGGTACGAAAGTAGGCTTTAGTGATCCGGTGGTTCTGCGTGGAAGGGCCATCGCTCAACGGATAAAAGGTACTCCGGGGATAACAGGCTTATCTCCCCCAAGAGTTCACATCGACGGGGAGGTTTGGCACCTCGATGTCGGCTCATCGCATCCTGGGGCTGGAGCAGGTCCCAAGGGTTTGGCTGTTCGCCAATTAAAGCGGTACGCGAGCTGGGTTTAGAACGTCGTGAGACAGTTCGGTCCCTATCTGCCATGGGCGGAGGAAGTTTGAGAGGATCTGTCCTTAGTACGAGAGGACCGGGATGGACGTATCACTGGTGTTCCGGTTGTCGCGCCAGCGGCACCGCCGGGTAGCCACATGCGGAAAGGATAACCGCTGAAAGCATCTAAGCGGGAAACCTACCTCAAGATTAGACTTCCCAGACGTTAAGTCCTGAAGCCCCCTTGAAGACGACAAGGTTGATAGGCCAGGTGTGGAGGCATGGCAACATGTGAAGCTAACTGGTACTAATGGGGCGTGAGGCTTTCCAAGGGCACCCATTGACTCGCTCAACAAGAGCGGATGTCAGAGTTGTAATATTTCTCTAGTTAACCTGAACACAGAGTACGTTTGAGAACCTTATTAAGGTTATGAAAACGTTATTCTCGGTGGTCATTGCGAAGAGGTCACACCCGATCCCATCCCGAACTCGGTCGTTAAGCTCTTCAGCGCCAATGGTACTGCATGATTTTTTGTGTGGGAGAGTAGGTCGCCGCCGGGGTCCCATTGACAGAAAGCCGAAGCAACTTTGCTTCGGCTTTCTGCGTTTTTAGCTCATTATTTCTGGGCTCATTATTTCTGGGCTCATTATTTCTGGGCTCATTATCTTATAAAAGCCAGACTAGATCAGCTCTTCTATGTACCGAACGGGGGCTCTTTTAATGGGTGCCTCTTCACACATGAGCTTAAGAGCTCTTCACCTTCAAAGGAGAACAGCCCTAAAATGGTCTCTCCAAGCAGAGCTCGTGGTAACCAATACTGATCATCTACCCACATATTGGCGTAGGGGATCTCTGACAAGGGACTCCAAAATGGTCGAGCTTCACGAGTCTCGATTGGGGTACCTTGATAGTGATCAGCGAAGAATACATGGCAGAGGATATCAGGATAGTCGGTCATTAAGAAACGTAGCTCACCACCCCAAGTGAGCGAACCGACCTCAATATTGAGCTCTTCTCTCACTTCGCGACGAGCGCAGTCTGTCCAGCTCTCCCCCGACTCTACTTTGCCTCCAGGTCCGTTGACTTTTCCTTTCCCTAATCCCGTTTTTTTGTCGATTAATAACACTTCTTGGTCTCTCCTAATAAAGACTAACGTAGATGTTACTGTCGGGATCCATGAGGACCACTGAAAGAGGCTCACATCAAGGCTACGATGCTCTGCGAGAGTACGCTCTGTATGAGGAAGCCTGTACTCATTATCGAGGGAGGTTCGTGAATGGACTGAATTAGGCTTAGTTTTTGTCATGGAATATCTGTATGTGCAGACGATATCGTCTACTCCCCTCTAGTCTCTTGTAAATACCAATTACCCGATGATGAAGGACCGATGACGATATCATCACGCCCATCACCATTCAAATCCATCACATGAATCCGCTCAGGCTTTTGGGTGCTGTCTTCAGCGCCCCAATCCTCTCTTAAGTCTACAGCCCATTGCTTATTATAAAGCCCTCTTCCATTGTGCCCTTGGAGTATTTGCCACTCTCCGAGATCTTGCTTAGGCCCAATCAGTAGCGCTGCAGGTCCATTCACTACAGGTCTCATGAGCTTAATCCGCCGCGCGTTGTTATACCACTCTTGGTAGTTATTATGAATCGCTCCACTGTCTACGAAGCTGGCGACTGTTCCCGGTGTACCGGCGAGCATATACCAGTTACCGTTTGTTCCACTTGGTCCCAATATAATATCCTCTGCGCCATCGCCATCGAAGTCTTCGATCCAGAAGCGATCACTGTTATCCGTCCATGAGTCATGAGCTTCAACAACACATCCTCGATTGCTAAAGTCTGTGGGCTGAGCCCGACCCTGTAAGAGATACCAACAGCCATCAACGCTATAAGGACCAATGACGATATCATCGGCTCCATCACCGTTCGCGTCGATCACTTTAATGCGCTCAGCGTTATCCCACCAACTCCCATAATTAGGGCTAATTAGGTCTAATGTGCGTCCCGCTAGAAAGTCAGCATCCCCGCCGAGACGGCCCTCAAGAAGGTACCAAATTCCCGCTGAGGAGGGTCCAATGACGATATCATCTGCCCCATCTCCATTGACATCTAATGAGCGGATACGCTCTGATTTATCATGCCAATTATCTTTATACTGTACGACACACCCACGATCGATTAAACGAGCACCTCCCACTGAGCTAGAGCCCTCCAAGATATACCAGCAACCATTAACGCTGTAAGGACCGATCACGATGTCATCTTGTCCATCTCCGTTGCTATCCATCACTCTGATTCTGTCGATGTTGTTTGACCATCCAGCATAACCGGTGACCACACACCCCCGATCTATGAATTCAGCATGATTCGGACCTTGAGCTCCTTCAAGGAGATACCAGCACCCGTCGCTTTGATTCGGCCCTAAAACTAAATCGTCTCGTCCATCACCGTTGACATCGAGTTTAAAGATTCGCTCAGAGCGATCCCACCATGAGCTGTAGAGATTAGAGGCGAGCTGTACTTCATCTCTGATATGACGTGAGCGTACCGCCTCAGCGGCAGGGGTCGCCGGTGAGCTAAACGCTACACCAATAGAGATGTCATAGACATAAGGGAAATAACTGCTCCAAGGTCGCTGGTAGAAGGGTCTATTTTGAAAATATCGACTCCCTGCTTCTGACGCAGACCAGAGATGTGTCCCCACTCGGGCGAGGTCTTCACCACCAGCGACCCCTCCTTTAATGGTGACTCTCCCTATATTGCTCACTGAGCCCTCATCACAACGAGCAGTACGACAGCTCGCTTCACTGAGCAGATCCTTATAGAGGTAGCTGTCATTATCACCATAACTAACACTAACGTAGAGGTGGTCATTGTATACGTCGACACCTTGAGCTTTCTCTCTAAGTTTATAGCTGTTCTCTTGCTGAGCTGTGTTGATTGTCCCCGTGTTCATGTCTAATTCATAAGCATAGGCTCTAGGGTCACAGTCACCACCATTGCAGAAACGGCCGACGAGTAAATAATCAATTTGCTCGATCACAACATGAGAGATAAATGAAGAAGCGGGGACACTCCACACGAGATTATTAGCTTCGCCCAACACAGTACAACTCTCTAAGCTACCGTAGCTGAGCTGCAGAGGATCAAGAGCAGGCGAGTTTGCGGTGCTTGGTAAAAGATATCGCTCTATTTTACTCGCACCGCTCACATAGAGATAGCTAGTCTGTGTGCGATCTCTAGCAAAGGCAATTCCTCCGACATGTGAGTCTTCTGTTTGTCCAGAGAGCCGCCAACATCGGGTCATCGCTAAAGTCGGCTCTGCGTTGGGATCGAGCTCCATGACCAGTGAGTTTTGGTCGGTGAAACCTGTATCAGAAGCATCATTTCCATCCGCATCTTTGAAGTAGAGGCTGAGGTAAACCCGCTCATTCTCACACTCATGAGCAGGACGGGCCTCACAACTTGAGGCGACGCCTTGAACGATATAGCTGTCTTGTAAAAAGGGGACAAGCGCGTCTCGATAGTCTGGGTGGCAGTCGGTCCGACAGCCGTTAATCAATGTATCAGAGTTACCCTCTCCTTGGTCACAGATCTCCCCATGAGAGAGCTCTCCATCTCCACAATAGTCTACTTCTCCTGCGATAAGGCGACAGCTCTCACTACACACTTGGCAGCTTCGTTGACCATATTCACAACGCCTGAGGTCCTCATCCCCTTCATCACATTGCTCTCCGGGCTCAATCATACCATTGCCACAGACGGAGATAGGCAAAGCCATATCCTCGGGGAGATTCATATCCTCGAGGAGACCCATGTCCTCGGGGAGATTCATATCCTCGAGGAGACCCATATCCTCGGGTAGATTCATATCCTCGAGGAGATCCATGTCCTCGGGTAGACCCATATCCTCACGGAGATCCATGTCCTCACGGAGGTCCATGTCCTCGGAAAGATTCATATCTTCGGAGAGGCCCATATCTTCGGAAAGATTCATATCTTCGGAAAGATTCATATCTTCGGAGAGACTCATATCCTCGGAGAGACTCATATCCTCGGAGAGACTCATATCCTCGGGGAGTACGCTATTATCAGGACGGGTTATATCGTCAGGGGTTACTCCGGTAGGAGAAGGGTCTCCACCTTCAGCGCAGGAGACGAGTAAGATCCCCCAGAGTGATAGAGATAGCATATGAGATAGATGTCGACCCATAGATAAATCCTATAATGTCTAGTAGTTTGATCTTTGTACACTTGAGCATATCATTTGATCATTCAATGAGACACTAAGTTGTGAGGTACTAAGTTGTGAGGTGCTAAGTTGTGAGGTACTACGTTGTGAGGTACTACGTTGTGAGGTACTACGTTGTGAGGTACTAAGTTGTGAGACTCTAAATAATCTCTCTTGGCATGTGTTCTTTTGTAAGTGTTTGTGCTACCTATTATATATTAACTACTCATTACACAAAAGGAAGTCATATGAACTTATGTAACTCTTACTTATTAATCGTGCTCTCTTTAGCGCTCATGTTCAGTGGGTGCAGTGAAGAAGATACAGAGATGAGCACGGAGTCAACAGCTGGATCAGCAGCGGGTTCCGAAGCGGGTACCGAAGCGGGTACTGAAGCGGGTACCGAAGCAGGTACCGACGCGGGGAGCGAAGCAGGTACCGACGCGGGTACTGAAGCGGGGACCGAAGCAGGTACTGAAGCGGGTGCTGAAGCCGGAACAGAGATTAATACTGAGGATGGTTGTACCTTATATTGTAATTATCTTGATCAATGTAACTCCTGTCTCTTTGATGAAGCGGGAATGTGCGTAGATGTCGAGACTTGTGTCGGGATTTGTGAGATGGAGGTCCCTGCTGTGGCAGCGTCCTGCATTGGAGCTTTAAACTCCTGCGATGAAGACGCATTCAACAGCTGTTATGATCAAACGATTGGCGACGATGATTGCGCTCGAACTTGTATCTTACTAGAGGAGTGCGGTCAGTGCTTTACTGACGAGGACGAAGAGTGTCTCTCACTGGCTAGTTGCGCTCAGACTTGTCGTGAAGTGACTCCCCCAGAAGCCGCTTCTTGCCTAGGGGCGACGAGCGCCTGTGAAGAGATTGATGCCTGCTTTTAATCAGTGACTATGAGTCGATGTGATAGAGGATCGGGGTCGCGAGAGAGATGTTCATCTCTCCAGCGGTCTTAGCAATCAAAGCAAGCAAGCTGTGCCGGGTAGCGAGCAATAGTTTGACCTCTTTAAGGTAATAGAAGAAGCCCCACTCGATAGCGAAATCTCCGGTGTCGAGTACTCTCAACTCATAAGAGTGTAGGTCATTAATGGGGATTGATGTGTCCGCCTGAGCGATGTTGAATACTTCTTCAAATAGCTTTCGCACTTCTGCCTGTCTCACTTCATATCCAATCTTAAAAGTGAGTCGCTCCCTAAGTCCTCGCGCTGAAGCAAACTTAGATAGGTTATGTAACGCCCCTTGTCTGAGCTGAGCATTGGGGATCAAGACACGATGGTTAGTGGCCAGATCTAAGAGCTCGGTGTGAAACATTCTCGTTTTAAACACTACTCCGATCACCTCTTTGCTTGTCTGAACTTCGATCACGTCGCCCTCTTCTAAGAGCTCGGTGTTTAAAATGATTAGGCCGCTAATTAGGTCTGGCGCCCAAGAGCCTTGGGTGAGCGCTAGTAAGACGCCAATAAACCCGATGACTCCTCCGGTCTCTAAGAGACTCTCAAAGCCTATTAAACGTACGATGAGCAAGATCGCGATGACGCTGATCATCCCCGTAGATATAAGGCTCGCGAGACGAGAGCGATAGGTCTCAACATACCGTTGATCGCCATCGACAACCTTCTGCTTACCAAACCGTCTCATCAAGAGTACATCAAAGACTGAGTCGAGCATATTAGCGACCGAGACGATCAGTAAGACGCTAAGTACTTTAGTGAACGCAAAATGCTGGTTCATGGGCAGAATAAAGGTATAAAGCGCGATCCCCAAAAGAGAGATGAGGTTCGCCCGGGTGAGGAGAGTAAAAGCTCGACTCTTGAATAGCTCTTCTTCATCAACTTGATGCTTACGGATGAAGATCTTAAAGAGTGGTTTAGCGAAGAAGAGTAATGATAGATTGAGGGCGATCAGAGAGATCTGTAGAGAATTCAGCGCCTCGAGATGTGACATTATGGAGTGTGACCATGTCGGTGAATTCATGTCGTTTACCTTCATCATCTAAGCGATTATTCAAGCAACGATGATGGGATCTAGAACGCTAATTAGCTCATGATACTGAATCAACGAGGTTCTCTCCCAATCGACTCATCGCCGTCTTCAGGTTAAACTTAACCGGTTCTCCGCTTACTTCTTGAGCTGAACCCCGGGGAGGCTCTGCAGCTGAGCGATCAGATAATCTCCGGTCGAGTTGAGTTTACCGAGGGTGACTTCGAGGTTAACAAACTGCTGACGCAATCGGTCTTCTAGGCGAGTCGCTCGTTCTGTGACCCGACTCATCTGCTCTTCGAAACGGGAAATCGTTGAGTCAAAGCTATCGATTTTATCGCTGAGAAGACCACCAAAACCAACGAAAGAGTCGAGAAGCTCAGAAAAACCAGCACCGATCCCTTCGCTGAGACTCACTCGTCCCGCATTACCTAGGAAGTCATTAGTAATCTTTACTCGGAGTCCCTCTGAACCATAGCCATCTTTACCGATGAGAGTGTCGCCACTCGCCTCAGCGATAACGCCATTGATGGTTCCCTTCAAGTCAGTGCCCGTATCACTCGTGGTCACGGTCGAAAAACCAGAATCTCCAGCAGCTTGGTTAGAGGTTACCTCGATCTTAAAATCATCACCGTAGTCATTATGACGGACCAAGATCTTCCCGTCTTCGAGGCTAGTAGTGAGCGCCATGTCTCTGCTATCAAAGGCATTTTGAATGGCTTGTACTTGCTGTTGGGCGTTCATTCCTACGGTGAGGTCTACCACAAGGGAACGAATATTACCGTTTCCCTGCGCGTCAGAGTTGACTCGAATAGTGAGGCGCTCAGCGGTAGCGATCGATTGGGCCGCGCCGCCATTCACCTCAGCGCGAGTCCGCGCTTGAGTGACATCGATCGAGTAGTTGCCTGCCTTAGTCGCGCTAGTGCTCCCTGAGAAGGCTGCTCCGCTCCCCTCGATGACCTCTCCAAAACTACTGAGAAGTCGACGGACACCGTTAGGGTCACTGTTGAGGACCTCGCTGAGCTTGGCGCTATCAAAGTTCAGCTGACCGGTCTTGCTGTCAGTGCTTACGCCTAATTCAGCGAGAGAGCTTGGTCCACTCCCGAGATTATTGCGTCGTCCTGTGATGAAGTTCTGCATGCTGGATTGGATCCGACGGACGGTAGAGTCACCCATTAATAGTGGAGCCTCGCTGTCTTCGTCTGGATTAAACTTAGATTGAGCATGAATCAGCCCCATCGCTGAATTATAAGCCTCTACGAAGCTATTCATGACCGCTGTGACATCACCGACATTTTCGGTGACATTGACCTTGATGGTCTGATCGGGTGAAGCATCATTGAGATTCAGAGTGAGACCTTCAAAGACATCATCGACAGTGTTACTGCTCTTCACGAGCGTAATACCATCGACATTGATGAGCGCGTCTTGAGCAGATTGGACCTCAGCATCGAAGAGGTCGATGGTGAGCCGGTCTCCTTGAGAGAGTAGGCTTCCATCGTCGCTCAGCTTGAGGTCAATATCGAGAGCGCTCCCAAATAGATTATTGCCATCATCGGTTTGGGCGCTGTCGAGGTCAAAGCTATAGTCGCCATTAATGTCAGGGCCTCCGAGAGCAAAACCGGCACCATTGTTATCATGGAAAGTGAGACCGCCATTAGCCGAGATCTTAAATGTCGCTGCTCCAAGCGCACCGCCTTCTATCATCTCAACCACGATGGTATTATTTCCAGCTCCTGAAGAGAGCTCTCCATCGATAGAGGCTACTCCGGTGTAACTGGTAGACTTGGCGACGGGGCTCTCTGCGCTGACGCCGTCGAGGCTAATGACGCTCGAATTAGAGAGGATATCAATCTCCCCACTGCTTCCCTCAGTGAGCGAAGTCATCAAGAGTCGATAAGAGTTTGAGGCGGAGCCATCGTTGAGTATGTCAGCGCGGAGACCAGAACTCTGATCGGCGTTTACTTGATTGACGAGCTCAGCGAGAGTAGTGTCTGAGCCAAGCAATAGCTCTTGCCTCTCTCCTCCACCAATCGAGTACTCGATGCTCGCTTGACCACGAGCGCGGAAGCTGACGAGGTCACCTTCTTTCATCTCGGCATCAGCGTTGTCTATAGTGAGCGCCAAGCCGTTATTGCCAAAATAGGTCGCTGAGTCGAGCGAGATCTGACCACCGGAGACCGCTACATTGCTGTAAGTCTCAAAAGTGACCCCATCGGTGGATACTCTCAGGTCGACTGTACCATTAGGGCCGGTGACGTCGCTGAGCAACTCTACAGAGATATCAACGTTATCATCTCCGGTGTATTGCCCCGAGAGACTGACGTTACTCTCGTAGTCAAAAGTGCTTAAAGCGCTATTTTCAACAGTCTTTGAGCCGCTATCGACAGCGCTAAGCGTAGTGCCTGCGCCAAAGTCAGTCTTGGAGAAATTAGCGGCGAGTCGAGTGCCGATAGGGTCGCTGACTCCCGTCCCTCCAAGCCGATGAGCTTGGGCGACCTGCATCACTTTTATGCTGTGACTCCCACGAGGCGCAGCGTCGGTAGCAGAGACCGAAATTACGCTCTCATCAGAAGATGAGGCGCTGAGGTTAGAGAAGAGCTCAGAAGAAGAGAAGCCGCTGACCGCTGTCTTTAATGACTGTAGGCGACCGCTGAGGTCTTCAAAGGCGATACGCTCTGCTTCCTCTAGGGCGATTCGTTGTTGATACTTAGTGATCGACCGGGTCTCGAGAGAGACCATTTGGCTGATAATACTTTGGCTGTCGATACCGCTGGCGATACCTGAAACGCTTAGACCTGACATATTGTGGCTCCTTCCATGGGGCACAGAGTCAAAAGAGGTCAACCGAGGAGGTGACCAATGTAGTGTGTTAATGTAAGAGCCGCTCGGCTCTTAGGAGAGATGTGAACCGCTTTACCTCATTCCATAAGGAGCGCGACTGTCA
Organism: uncultured bacterium; assembly: GCA_943788935.1. Lineage (GTDB taxonomy): Bacteria > Myxococcota_A > Bradymonadia > UBA7976 > VGTA01 > CAKZRU01. The sequence continues at coordinate 120,858 of CALSSE010000017.1, forward strand.
GCACCATACGGTCTACTATATACAGGACTTGAGAAATCTTTAAGTAAATAATGAAAACAGGTAATGGATCTAGATCTTTAAGATGTATAAAACAGGCCTGTTGATTACTCTGTCTTGAGTCTTAAACTTAAGTAAGTACACCCACAGTGATCACATTCGTATCTTCGACTCATGGGAATCAACCGCATCCACCATTGACGAGTGATACGAACAGTTTGAGAGTCGCCGCAGCGAGGACAATGTGAATGAAGGCTGATCATAGCTCTCCTCTTCTATGTTCTATCTGAGGTATGTGTCTGTCACTATCGAATACGGTCCTTTCACTAATCGCTTGAGTAAATTATATGTGGATCGTGAAAGACTCATCGCTAAAATCATTTATGATTGATAATAAAGATGATGTTGTCATTTAGCACCCAGTGTGTGCCTGATGTGAGTGGAAAACATTTTTATATGTCAGCGGTTTGGCATGGCTCTGATCACTTGGTCGACTTCGATTTGGTCGAGCTCAAGTCTAGATCCATCGCTCCACTCAATGAGCACTTTGCGTACAGCCGTTTGGTCTCTAAGACCAAAATGAGCGACGGGTTCCATTTGACAGAGATAACCGCTCCCCGCATCTATTACTCTCCGCTTTATTCTCCCGTCGGTTTAGTAGAGTGACACTAAAGCACCTCTTGCAGGAGCCCCCGTAGTGGTGAGGGGAGCTACGCGAAGCCAATGGTGACCTTGATCTCTCCATTGGATAGAGACTCAGCGGTTGTGCTCCCGACTCTCCATGGGCGATCCATAGCTCCAAGATACCATCCCTATTAGTATCGGCAACCGCCGCGCCAGTCCCTAAACCATTGGGCTCTAACGCCTCATTAAGCTCTACGGGGACCCAAGACTCTCCACTTCGCCGAAATAATCGGTTGGGTTCACCAATATGATTGAAGAACAGCTCTTCATAACCATCATTATCAAAGTCGGCAGCGATGACTGTTCGAACTTTGGAGGGAGCGCTTAAGAGCTCGGGCGCCTGATCTTCATAAGTGATCATCCCCGATGATTGATCATCGGCTTGAGCGATAAATAGGCGATGAGGGCCTTCCCAATTACCATAAACTATGTCAAAGAGGCCATCTTCATTAGCGTCAAGCGTCGCGACACCACACCACGTACAGTCTCTTGTGGATCCGCGATGTTTGAGTCTTGAGCGACCTCTTCGGCGCCGTCTCCGTCTATGTCGCAAGCAGCAACACCGATCGCTTGTCTCGCCTCATCTTTGATCGCGGAGGGAGCGATGTCAAACCATTGACCTCCTCGATAGTCATACACCTCATTAGGTGCTCCATAGCCGGTGATCACGACTTCATAGTCGCCATTGAGATCAAAATCGGTCACCGCGATGCCATATCGACGATGAGTGGGGTTACTAGAGATCTGAGCGCTCAGATTGATAAAGTTGTCTGCATCGTCCTCCTCAATGACCTCTCCAATAGCGGGATCATCGGTGTCAGTATTTACGGTTTCTGTGTCTCTAAACATCGGAGGTTCCTGCATTAGGATTGAAACGATCATTATCGATCTCTGCACCGGCTAGCGACTCCTCTACATTTGTTTCAATACCGTATTCTTCATTAAGTGTGTTGCCTTCACGAGATGTGGAGTGCTCGCTGTGGCTCGATGGATCATTTAAGTGGCAAGAGCTAACTAACAAGCTCGCAACGAGTGACAGCCATATTATGGTTGTTTTGGAATCACTCATTCTGTCTCTTTCGGAACAATACGATCGCATCCAAGTAGAGTGTTGATGACTCAGCACCGGATGTGGTCGCTTGTGAAGATTGACAGATCACTCTGTGTAGTAGTACAGATCTCCCAAAACCACTTAAACCATTTATATTACTTGTCTTAAGTCATTAAACTTAAGCCCTTAAGAGGAGATGTTTTTATGTTGAAATACTTATTAATCATGCTCATTGCCTTGAGTGTATCTATCGCTTGTGATGATAACTCAGAGAATACTAATGAACCAGAAGCGGGGACCGAGAGCGGAGCCGGGTCCGAGAGCGGAGCCGGGACCGAGAGTGGAGCGGGGACCGAGAGCGGAGCCGGAACCGAGAGTGGAGCCGGGACCGAAAGCGGAGCCGGTACTGAGAGTATGAGAGAGACACAGTCCTTCTTGGATGAAGCGAGGCGCATTTATGCCGAGGTCTTATGTCAGAGTTATTTCACATGTTTTGAAGAGGGGGTAGCGGCTGGTAATGGTTTAGAGATTGTACTTAATAGGCACAGCTCATCGGAGACGTGTATCCCTGAACTCCTTAAAGCGTTTCCTGAGGTGGAGTTGGAATCGTCGATCGAATCAGGCTTAATTAACTTTGATTCAATGGCTTCAGCTCAGTGCCTCAATGATCTCCGAGAGGCGATCGATAATGGGACGTGCGGCTCCTTCCAAACTCTCTTCGACGAGAGTGAGCCCGAGAGCTGTAAGCAGGCCATTCAGGGTACGATAGAGATCGGTGGGGCGTGTTCGATCAGCGATCAATGTGTCAGCGATTATTGTGAAAAGAGCGGCGAGATGATGTGTGAGATTGGCGTCTGCGCCGAGGAAGAGTCGGAAGAGACAACAGAAGATCGCGGGACAATGGAGCTTGGTGAGATGTGTGAGAGCAGCTCTGAGTGTATTGAAGGGGTATATTGTAACACGACCGATAGTGTCTGTGCTGAGGCGAGCTGGCATGGAGAGGGTGAACCCTGTGAGCTTGGTGGCGCTAAGTTCTGTAACCCAGGCCTCGTCTGTCACATAGACTTCATGACCTTTGCGAGCACTTGTACCCCACCCCTCGCTGAAGGAGAGACCTGTATTTTTGGAGCCGAGTGTGAGATTGGCTCAACCTGCGTTGATGCTGACCTCGAGAATTTCATGCCTGGCACTTGTGGAGCGCTCTCTGAAGAAGGAGCTCAGTGTACTACCGGTGCTGACTGTGCTGATGCATTGGTTTGCGCTTATAATGCGGAAGGTGTGGGCACATGTGAGCAGACATTCCCTGTTTGCCCAATCCCCATGTCCCTCTAAGTGACTTCTTCATCAATATGAGAGTCTAAGAGAGCCGTTACACTCTTCTCGATGAGTGAGTCTGCGATATCACAGATCTTAATCGATGGATGTGGTCATCGGTGGATGTGGTCATCGAGGGACAAGCGCTAACTCATGCGCGGGGGATCAAGAATAAACGATCTTTACTCATGAGGAGGGCTACGAGGTAGGGTAGACCCAAAGTAACGTATTTATGATCTTTTAGTATGAAGAAGAGTAAGGTAAAATAAGATTTCAATAAGGTCTTAGAACGGCCCTATTTAGGATCTTTGTACCCTATAATAATCGGAGTATCATCCTTGGAGAGCTATTTAGACCTAACCATCATTGATGAAGAGGGCGCAGAGACAACTTTAGGAAGCCTCTGCGTTGGCGTCAGCCTCTGCGTTTTTTTAAGACATTGGGGGTGTGCTGAGTGTAGCCTTTTATTGCATCGGCTCGAGCCTCGTCTTAGTGAGCTTATCGCTTTGGGAGCTCGCATTGTCTTTATCGGTTTAGGGAGCGCCCAAGGGATCGCCTCTTTTCGTGCTAAACATCGATTCACTCGTGAAGATATATGTATTGTGACCGACCCTACATTGTCGCTTCACAATGCATTGGGGTTAGAGAGGGGCTTAATGAAGGTTCAAGGACCTAAGGCCTTGTTTAACCGCGCCAAGCTCGGCTTACAAGGGTATAAGAATCAGAGCGAAGACGGAGACCTCTTACAACAAGGAGGCGCAGTCTTACTCGATGCTGGGCGAGAGGAGATTTGGCGACATAAAAATACCTATTTTGGTGATGTGCTAGACCCTAATGAATTAGTAGAGGCCGTTCTTCAAGAGCGCGCGCGCTCCTCCCTCTCCTCCAAGGTCTCATCAGGGAGTCAGTGATGTTAATTCATATAGCGAACTTAATTATACTCGCTTCGTTTTTAGTGGGTGATGTCATGTGGCTACGCTCGCTCTCCATTATTGGAGGAGGAGTTTGGGTTTGTTATTTCTCCACTGAATTTACTGAAATCAATTGGTCAGGGATCGGATGGAACGTCTTATTTACGCTGATTAATGTTTGGTATATCACTCAGCTCATCTTAGAGCGTCGCCCTATAAGCCTTACCGAGCGAGAGCGAGAGCTAAAACATCTCATCGCTCCCGATCTAGAGCTCAGAGAGTGGTCAAAACTCCTCAAAGCAGGAGAGGTCGTGAGTGGAGAGGCGATACAGATCATCGAAGGGAGCCCGCTAGACTCAGTCTATTTGATGATGAGCGGCTCGGGGCAACGTACTCTTAATGGGGTGAGCGAAGAGCTCTCGATAGGACAGCTCATTGGCGCTCTTCCCTACCTCACCGGAGGATCCTCTCCCGAACATGTAGAGAGCCTCCCAGGGACCCAATTGATCAGATGGTCAAATAACGCACTTAAAGCCTATCTCAATGGCGCGCCTGAGAGTCGCGCAGTTTTTCAGCGTCTCCTCGGGGCAGAGGTCTCCAATAATCGAGGCTGACTGACACCCGAAGCGCTGAGGATAAGTCTCACGGTTAAGCCTGTCCTCGAAAAAACTGATCCTCTTTAATCTGCCTGTTTACCATCTGTCTATTTACCATCTGTCTATTTACCATCTGTTTGTTTACCATCTGTTTGTTTATCACAGGTCTATGATCTGTAAGAGGCTATTATGACCGTTTACAAAGCTCTAGCTACTTTCTCAAAGTCCTCATGGTTTTTAGTCTCTTGCTGGCTCTTAGTCGCTTGTCAAGATATCCCCGCAAATAACCCTTTCGACCCGACTTCTCCTGAGGTGACTCAAGCATCGGGCCAAGTGATGGGAGAGCTCTTAACTAGCGAAGCCGGTGGAGATCTAGAAGGAGCGCTGGTTTATCTCAGCGGTCGTTCGGGTAATGCTTTGGTAGAGTGTCTGGAGCGAGACTCAGAGCTCGATGGTTATTGTAGTCGAGCACAATTCACCTTTAGTGATGTACCCCCCGGCGAATACCAGATCAGCCTCAGCCTTCCCTGCTATAGCGCGGAGCCGATCGCCTTTATCTCGGTTGGGATCGGAGAGACAGTTGATCTCACTGAGCCTCTCTTTGAGCCCGGAGGGGCCGTTGAGGGAAGTGATGAGACCGATGAACGAAGAGCTCTAATCGTTAGATATGCGAGAGGTGTCGTGAGCGGAGCAGTGAGTGGCCCTAGCGCTCGCGACTTAACCCGTGTCCGTATCACCGATGGTCGAGGCGCGCTCACCACTCCCGACGATCAGGGACGATTCAGGCTGGAAATGGCGGCCTGTCAAGGACAGATAAAGGCGAGCTTAGATGGATTTATGTCGGCAGACTCTTCTCTATTAGAGGTCCCTGTGGGTGATGAACTGAGACTCGAAGAGCCACTTGTATTAGAGCTAGAACCCATTCCAGCGATGATGGTTGGAAATGTAGAGATTATTGATGGAGAGTTCCCTACAGAGGGATTGACATTGACCCTGGTGAGCGCTAGTTCAGAGCTCGGAGGGATGACGATCACCGAGATGATGGTCGGGGAAGAGATCAGCCTCGAGGGTCTCCCTACAGGCCCCTGGGACCTTACTCTCTCTCACCCCTCATTTCAGCCTTTTGAGCGGAGGGTCGAGCTGAGAGCGGCGACTCGAGGTATAGAGGATGCCTACCAGCTCGGTGTTATCAGGCTCTCTCCAGCGATTGGGACTTTGAAGGGGCGAGTGAGTTTAGAGAGACCTCGCCCAAATACGACGATCTATGTCGAGCTCATCGATGGACCAAGCGAAGGTTTGCAGGTGCAAGCGAACACAGAGGGAGAGTTCAGCTTTACCCCTGTTCGAGGTGGTGAGTATAGGGTCTCGGCGAGAGCTGATGGTTTTCTAACCGCTGAGACTGAGCAGAGAGCGATCGTCCTTAATGAAGAAGTCGCGGCCCTTGAGGATCTCACCCTTAATGTCAATCCAAGCGTGGTTAGAGGAGCAGTTCAGCGGCCGAGTATTCTTGAGGGGGTCGTCCTCTCCATCACTCTGGGTGGAGAAGTCGTTCAGAGTCAAGATGATCGGCCTTGTGAACTTGAAGTTGATTGTCTCCCCGAGGCTATATGTGAAGGAGAAGGGGCAGGGCAATCTTGTCTTCAGCCGAGTGGGTTTTTCCAATTCGATAGAGTCTTGTCAGGCGAGTATACTCTGACTGTTCGCGCTGTCGATGACCCTAGAGCTCGTCCGGTAACGCTCACTAATGTTCGAGCGATCGCCGGAGAAGTGAATATTATAGAGGGACTTGAGTTGGAGCGTTCTCTGGGTCAACTCTCGGGGACGATCCGTTTGGCAGACCTCACCGAAGAACTCGCAGCAGGCTCATCAGGACTCCGCCTAGTGAACACTAGAGTGATCACCGAAGAAGAGGGAACCTTCTCATTGATCATTGATCCTCTGACAGGAGAGACGATGGGAGATTCGATTCCTGTAGGCGCTCATCTCCTCTCTGTGAGTCATCCCGACTATTTGCTTAATGAACTTGAGATCTCTATTGATCACGATGGCGCTCAAGTAGACTTCGGAATCATTGATCTAGAAGTAAACCCCTCTAGCGTGAGCGGGTCGGTGGTCGATGACGCTCTCGCTCCTATCGCAGGGGCTAGTGTGTTAATCGGTGATGAGCTCACTCTCACCGATGTAGATGGACGATTTACTCTTGGTGGGCTTCGAGCAGGTCAGTATCTACTCTCGGTCACCGCTGATGGATTTAAGCCTCTCCTGATCGAAGAGGTGAACTTACTCGCTGGTATGGAGCGCACCCTCAGTGCGGTCAGCCTAGCGTTCGCCACCGGTAGCTTAGAGGGGTCAGTGACCTTGGAGGACCGTGAGGATCACAGCGGCGTGTTGGTCAGAGCAAGACACGCCTTCTCGGGTGAAGAGCAGCTTACCCTGACTGATGAAACAGGAACTTGGCGTATGGATGAGCTTCGAACAGGAGAGTATATGGTGACCGCGAGCTTTGCGGATTACCAACCCGTGGAGTCGATCTTGAGCGTTGAGGAAGAGGGGCGATTGAACCTTAACTTTGAGTTACTGATCAACCGAGCTTGCTTGCGAGGGCAGATCAACTTAAGCGATGGAGCTACCGATTTTGAAGAGGTGAACCTTACCTTATTGGAGACAGTCGCTATCACTCAAGGTGATGAGTCCGGGCAGTTTCAGTTTGATGACTTGGCACCAGGCGCTTATACAATCCTCGCCCAGCGAGAAGGGTATGAGAACGCTTCAGGGATCATCTCTCTCGCGCCAGGTGAAGGCTGTGAGTCTGCTCACTTGACCTTGATTCTAGAAGATCGTCAGGCTCCGGCTAAACCCACACTAAGTCAGCCCACTGGCGAGGAATATATACCGCTTGCAGGAGGAGAGAGCACTCCGCTGGTGATCGCCGCTGAGTGGAACAGTATTGGCCGCACTGCGGTCAATTTTATTTTGGATGATAATGAGAGTCCTTTAACCGATCGTAACTTTGATCCCTCTCAGGGACTCGGTGAGTGGAGGTTAAGCATCGATGGATACCCTTTCATGTCGATCCCTGAGCGAGTGAATGGAGAGCGTCAACTCCTCGCTTATGAACAAGATGGAGATCAGGTTAGATTCATCATTCAGCTGCCGGTCTTTAATGAGTTGTTTGATGAACCCCTCGCCCATTCAGCTTTTATTCAGAGTCTTTTGGGACAAGAAGAGGAGGTCCTCTCACAGCTCGGAGAAGCAGTGATGATCACCCAAGTTGATATGGCGCTTGGAGAGACAAACAGCCTCATTCGTTATAACACTCTCTCTCCAATCGCCTTAAGAGACTTCAGATTAGTGATCAATGCTATCGATGATGATGGAAATAGATCAGAGCCCACAGTGATCTCTTTACGATTAGATTATAACCCGCCTATTTTAGACCCATTGTTGATCCCCGAAGAGTGTCAAGAGACCGACTCCGTTAGTAACATCCGCGCTTGTCAGACAGATAGAGAGACTCTCGTTTTCAGTCTCAGAGGCAACACCCCCGAGGTCGTCTGTGCCTATCTCATTGAGCTCGGCACGGACGCGTTGAATAGCCTAGATTTTACTCAAGTCTATGACAGTTCTTTGGAGGACTTATTTGATGTCTCTCTTGTCGATGAATGCCTCTCTCCGAGCGCATCACACCTCATCTCTAGCAATGATGAGGCAGAAGGGGAGAGGGTGTACTGTCTCTTTGGAGTAGACGCCGCTGGTCGGGTCGCTCTCTCTACCCAAGGGAGAGCCAAGGATTTTTGTTTAGCGATCACTCGTGATGTGACCGCTCCCGACTCATTCACAATCTACCCTCATCGAAGTGTAGTGCGGGGGTCTCGAGCGCCTCTAGTGATCATCCCCGCCGAGGATGATCCCTCGCTTGCTTATTATGAGATGCGTAACCTCACCACAGGGACAGAGTATACCCGAATTAATCTCCAAGAGAATCATACCTTCTTGTCCGCTAAGTTGAGACTCGGATCGGTGAATCATCTTCAGCTCAGAGCGGTAGATCTCGCAGGCAATACTAGCGAGCCAGTCGCTGTAGAGATTGTAGAAGATTCAGTGAGAGAGCTCGTCTTAGCGAACAGTAATCAAGCCGTGACCTCTTTCAGCGTGAGCGGCGATCAAACTATTTTAGTGAGCCCTAGCGATTGTATTGTCGATGGAAATGAGGAGGGGAGTGATCTCGGCGGTAGAGGCTGTCGAGCCTCAATCTCTCTCAAAGATGGGGCCGCTGAGCCGGAAGAGTTTCATTCAGTCTCACTCACCCATCGCTATGTATTTCAGGAGAGTCATTCATTTTCGATCTCATCTAATGCCCCTACTCCATTGGTGATGAAAGTATCAGCGACAGGTAAGTTAGACCGATTTAGATTGAGAGCTCAACTGAGCGCCTCTGACCCTAGAGATGTAACGATACAGCTCATGTTCCCCAATCAGCGCTCTATTGATCTCAATGACTTTGTCCCTATCGATTCTTTATTTCAAATGATCTCCCCCAATACTTGGAGGATTAGCGTCGATAGTGAAGATTATGTGGAGCTTTCAGAGGAGATTCAAGAGATCTCGACCCATGGGAATTGGCGAATGAATATCGTCCATAATGAGACATCATTAGAGCTCTCTCAACTCGACTTGAAACTGGCTGTTGAGGAAGGCCCCATGAACCGATGTATCATCGCTTGTGGAGAGGGAGCAGACAGCCACACAGGGAGAGGAAGTAGAGACTTTCAAGTCGCCCTCAGTGAGACAGGCCTCTTGTGGACTCAATATACAGAGCACGCTAGCTCGAAGAGTCATTATGCTCACTTACGGTGGTTTGGTGGTGATGGGATACTCGGTACCGAAGATGATGTTGAGCTGATTCTCGATGATGAGTCAGCCTCACCTCCAACCCCTCCCTCACAGCCGGTGATCGCCATTGCTAATAGTAGAGAGTATTCAGTTTTCGCTCGCGCAGGTAAAGAAGTAGACCCTGTGACCGGAGAGGCTCAAGACCCCCATTTTACGCTCCATAGTTTCTATGGTCCCTCAGCGGTCATTAGCCAAACAGAGTCTACTAATCAATTGACCGCCATCAATGGTAGCGCTGTGAGTAAGGCGTTGGTCAGTCATCAGATGACTAATGCTTCGTTGAAATCAATGACTCTTACGGGTCAAAATGTGTGGTTTATCTATACAGACCTCAGCGTGAGTCCATCGGTAGACAAGTTGGGGTTATGGATTTTAGAGCAAGAGCAGTCACTCTTATATGAAGAGGTCGAGCTGAGCTCACCCTATAACCTCCTCACCCCGCTAAGTATAAGTGAAGACAATAATAGGCTACTGATAGAGATGGGAGGTGAAGAGGATCATGTATTAGTACAAGTCCCAGCGGTGCAATTCCTAATCAAAACTCTCGTTAATAGTGGTGGTTCCGGATCATGTATTTGTGATGCGGAAGAAAATCAGATCTGCATTGATCGCCACTGCCAGCGTCTCTCCTCAGGTATTGAGGTGAGGCTAGGTTGTGGTCAGATATCGAGTCATCCTTGCTCTCTCTGTGTGGCGGGAGAGAATCGATCAATCAGCGCTTCAGAGGGGAGAGTTGTCTTACAACAGTCTCTCAATGAAGGAGGGGAGGCGCATTATAACCTCTCTCTGTTATCGCTTAATGAGGACTCATGTGATCAAGCGATACCAACGCTCATCTCCTCTGATAACCCCTTCAGTGAAGTCTCTTTCAATAGCGAGCAAGTCACATTTATTGGTCAAGAGGGTGCCGTTCCTACCGCTTTCGAGTTAGAGATTAGTGAGCTCTCGCTTGGTAGTTTGGGTGTTGAGGCTCAACGTGAAGATCTCATAGTCGGTCACTCAGTGTTTCTTGAGCGGAGAGTCGCTGAGGGGTCTTCAAGCCTCTTTTTGACTCGTCGTACCTTTGGCTCAGAGTCTATTCCGCTCTCCCTTCCTGATCGTGTATTATTTAATCCACAAGGGTTGGTAGAGGTCGAACCCGATCCGTCTTGGTTGGAGGGGAGAGGCTTTGCGGTCGCTCGGAGATTAGGTCCCGATTACATTTATGTGGCGATGAAATCTAAAACAAGCTCTGAGAGAGTAGTGATCAGAGCGGAGGTGGATAGTAACGCCGAGACTCTGATCGATGACTGGGTGAAGGTTGTAGAGCTACCTGGCGAGCTGTATGATCTACAAACGCTCAATAAAGGATCACAAGTCTTGGTGATGATCGGCGCCGAAGCCGGTGGCGAATCGGGCAATGGACCATTGTTTCTCTTCGACCTTGGAGAGGCTATAGTCCCATGGACCTATGGAAGCGTGGGAGTATCCAATGTACCTAGCGGCCCCTGTAAGCGAGTCGCTGTACAGCGTCTAAGTCAACTGTCGATTCATTTTTACTTATTTGGCTGTGTTACTCAGATGCCCAACAGCTCGGTATCCCTTCATTTTGGAGAGATGAATAAAGTAAGTTTTACGACCCGGCCTAGTGTAGATCATCTCAGCGTTGGTCAAAATCAGTATCTTAATCAGTATTTGGAGTCCGCTTTTACGAATGAAAACATCCCCACCGCCTATAAAGTGAGCAGTGTGCAGATCAATTCTGCAGGGTCTGTACTCCTTGAGCTACGTGATGATGAGGTTCGTCGACTCTACTATAGTGAACGAAATGATCAACGACAGATGTTTGAAGCACCGGCCTATAGCATCTTTCGCCAGCTATATGCTCGGCTTGGTGAAGACAACAGCCCACCCATATTTGGTGTCGACTCCTTGGTGTTCAGTGATGAGTTGATCACTCAAGAGCCAGAGATCGTGAAGCTCTCTCTCTTTGACCAGATCGTGAGTCGTTTGAGCCTTGATGAGAGCCCTCAATATAGCCCCACCACTGATGGGGAGAGCTTCTATTGGTTTGATGAGCGCTATCTCGACAGCGATGACTCTTCCATAGGAGTGGGGATCACCGCCTACGAGCTCATTGATTAAGTTGAGAATTGCTTAGGCAGAGAGCGATCGCTTAAGAGAGGTGGCGCAGCTGTTGACTCACCACCCTCATCGACTTATTGCTCTAAAACGACCGCATCTCCCGCTTTAGGGGGGGTCGAACCGCTGTGGTTAGCGACGCTCGCTTTCGCTTGAACACTGGTGATCGTCGCTGTTCCATTCTCCTCTTCATCGAAGCCGATCACTTCACCATTGGCGTTCTTAATCTCGCCATTACGGGAATAATACTTAAAGACCATCCCCTTCTTGAGTCGATGCTTCGCTCCGCACTCAATAAATACTCGAGGCTGACTAGCACCAGCGACTCGACAGCTCCATGGAGAGTGGATCAGCTTCTTAGCGAGATCTGAGATCGCTTGATAAAGAGCGGCATTAAACGCGAAACCTAATGGAGTTTTACCCTTACTGCTAAAGCCGGCTCCAGCACCTTTGAGATTCGCTGATAAACCTACTCCCTTTGTCTTCATAATTCCATGTCCTACACCAGCAGCGAGAACCTCACCGGTCCCTGTGTGGACGAGTCGCAAGCCGAGACGAACAGAGGCCTGCTTTATGCTCCCCTTTAAGGAGGCGACCGAGGGGAGTGAGGCGCTCATCTCACTCTCACTGAGGTTAGGCTCGACCTCTTCAATCGCTCCTACAAGCGTATACTCCGCGCCGACAAATTTCCCTTTTTTCTGGGTCGTACTCTGATCAAATAACTCTTGATTAGCCTCGATATCTTGGTTGCCGACGACGCTGTTGAGTAGAGACCGCTCTAGGACCTGAACATAGCCCGCTTTTACTAAGCTGTTGGTAGCGAGCTCGGTGAGTGAGCGCTCAATGCCTTGAAATCCTAATTCGGTGATCAGCGCTTCAGCTGCCTCAAGTGATTGAAAGGGCGCTAAGGCGACTCGGAAGCGTGGGCCGGTATAAGCAGGCAGATCTGGCTCAGCGAGCTTAGGGAAATTCAAGGTCGCTTCTCGTCTTCCACCACAAGCGCTGAGAAGCAGAGCGATCGTTAGCAGGGTGAGAGGGAGCTGAGACGTGGAAAGTGATCTCTTCCAATACATATTTTCTTCCTTGTTGATGGTCATCATTTAAGCGAGAGAGTAATTAAAATTGTCCGCTTAAGACTACGCCTGCGCTCTCTAGGTCACTCCAACCGCTGAGGTCTATTTTAGGGTTATTTTGACCTGAGACATAAGCGTCCACAATCGCGTAGCTCCATATCGCAGCATAGCTCCATAGCGCGATCCTAGCTTTTAGATAATGATCATTAGCGACGTCACGTTGGGAGACAGTATTGGCGCGGTTCTTTTGATATTTTGATTCTGCTTTTGAGCCTAGAAAACCATAGGCGGCAGCGGTTCCAAGCGCAGAGAAACCAGCGAGCAAGGTAGTGTAAGCGGTGAGTTTGTGACCGTTATAGAGCTGTCCCCATCCGGGGACGAGCATCGAGCGGATGGCTGCGCTCGTCTTACTTCTAGGGATGACCACATCACGTTGGAAAGAGATAAACTCTTGACGTGGAGCGCGGAGCACTTCTCCCTTAAGGACCTCACCGGTCTCGCTGATGACGAGACGCGTCGTCACTTGGAGGGTTGAGCCCATGGTGGTGATTGAGCCAACGAGGACATATCTAGCGCCGAGGAGCTTACCCGCTTGAGCGGCACCTTTAGCAGAGAAGTCTTGAGATTGGGCTTTTTTTAACTCTCCGATCACCCCTTGAATACGGGCTCGCTCTACACCGATCACCTTATCTCTGGAGCTCAGCTGATTAGAGAATAGCTCGGTGAGAGCAGCATCTACATCCGCTCGGGTCGCGCCCTTGTCGAGCGCTTTAAAAGGCAAGACGGCGAGGGTCGCGAAGGGGAGCTCAGCGGTCTTAATCTCTTTATTCAGCGCAGCGACGAGTCTGGTTGAGGCAGCGCTAATCTGCTGGTCAAGCTCTGCGAGTTCTCCCTTGCTCTTCAAGTCTTTTGTGGACTCTTTATCTGAGGTCGCTTTTGCTGGGGATGATGGACTCTCTGCATACACATAGTTCTCATGAACTCTAGGAGAGAATAGCACCACCAAAGATATAATGGCGATGATGAATGTAGACAAATTGATCATGGTTTACCTAACTCTAAAACGGTACGAACCGATAAAGAGAACAGTATGTCTTCAATAAGGTCAAGGTGTTAAGAGAAGACCTAGAGATCAAAGAGCTGTTTTGATGGCCTATTTATCAACGAATCTCTTTCACTCGATCGCTGACTCTGACTTACGAGAGGAACGAGCGATCGCTAATAAAGCGAGCAGAAGCCAAGAGGTATTCGTCGAGCCCCGCTGATTACAGGCGGCTCCTACAGACTCAGGGTCCTTATTCTCTGTCATCTCACCGGCAGAGTTGACGCTCATTCCACCTAAGGAGCCATCATCGCCACTCATTGAACCGATAGACATTCCACCCGACTCGGCGCCTCCTGCCTCAGCGCCTCCTTGAGGAGGGAGGTCTTCCTCTTCGAACCAAGTGCGAGCGCACTGTGCTCCAGAGGTGTCACCGATACAGACTTGGCCGGGAGGACAGATAATTCCATCACAGCCGCTCCACACGCATTCACCGTCTCGGCATGACTCTCCCTCAGAACACATAATACCTGCGCAGGGGTCATTGACGCACTCTCCGGCCTCACAGGCGAGTCCGTTGGGACATTCTACTCCTCCACAAGGGTCTTCCACACACAGGCCATCGACACATCGATTGAACAATGGACAGCTCACTTGAGCGCACGAGGGGATACATTGTCCACCACGACAGAACTCCCCTGCTTCGCACATGACACCAGCGCAGGCATCAGGGATACACTCTGTTCCATCACAGATGCTCCCTTCTTCACAGCCGACATAGACACATGAGTTAGGGACACACTCTCCTTCCCAACAGCGGTCTGTAGGGTTAGGACAATCGACATTAGCGCAGAGGTCTACGCAGCGAGAGAGCTGGTCATCACAGACTTCACCGGCTACACACTCCACACCAACACAAGGTGGGAGACATAGGTTTACTTCGCGATTACAGGTCACTCCCGACTCAAAACACTCATCTGTACACTCAGAGCGACATTCGCCCTCAAAACAGAGTTCATTCGCCCCGCAGAGGTCCCCATCATCAACCTCTCCATTACAGTCGTTATCGACTCCATCACAGCGTTCAATCGCTTGATCTCCACAGAAACCACAGGCGTTGGCGAAGCTCTCGTCGATCATTCCATCACAGTCATTATCAATCGTATCGCAGACCTCTTCATCCGGCTCGCGATCAGGGACACAGAGCACTTCACCGTTAATACAGGCCTCTACACCACGAGCGCAGATCCCAGGTTGACCGGTAGCGCAGACTTGATTCATTGTCCCGCCATCGACATATTCTTCATCGGTCCTCGCATCGCAGTCGTTGTCGATCCCGTCACAGAGGTCCGCCATGCCATCGGGAGCACAGACTAAATCATCACAGAGGTCGCCGATGCCGTCTCCATCATCATCAATCTGATCAGGGTTTTGTACATCGATACAATTGTCACAGGCATCTCCGACACCATCCATATCAAGATCAGCCTGATCGGGGTTAGCGACGAGAGGGCAGTTGTCTTCACCCGCACAGAGGTCATCCATATCTTCATCGAGCAAGCAGACGCCTCCGAGAGAGCGTAAGAGGATGAGGAGCGCGTAAGATGTTGCCGCGGTATTGTCATGACAAGAGATAGAGCGACACCACCGTCCATCATCGCCTTGGTCATCGGTGAGGAAGTAGGCATAATCAAAGTACCATCGCGCTGACTCCTCGGGGAAACCAACGGAGGCAGGATCGAGCGCACCGCCAATGTCCTCAGAGTAGATCATCCCGGCCTGTTGTCCGATCGCTACTTCAAAGGCCTTAGCGCTCGCCCACATGTAGTAATAGAAGCTATTTCCGCTCCCTCCTCTGTTTTGGTTATTGTAGGTGTAGCGATTCTGTAGCCATGCTAGCGCTGATTGGACAGAGGCGTCTTCGGTAGGGAGCCCTGACAAGAGGTAAGTCCAAGCGCCAGAAGCGCTCATCGCGTGGTTATTATCGTCAGCGCTAGTGTAGCCGTGACCACCACCATTATGCTTTGTCCCATTAATGAACCCTCGAGCGTTCACGAGAGAAGCGTTTGCGCCGGGCTGAACAGTTTCAGCCGCATAGAGTCCCGCCATGGCGAACTGGGTGGTTGACAGATCTGCCCGTGGGCTATTTAAATTATATCCCATTCCTCCGCCAGAGCGGTTCTGGAGGGCGGTCAAGCTACTCACCGCTCGCCTAATTCCTTCGGTAACGGTGATGCCAGCGCCTACGTTATCTGGCCCTCCACTGTGCTTAAAAGTACTCATCGCCATGAGGCAGGCGCCTGTGTCATAGGCTTCTGCATTACCGCTTTCGATGCCTGGAATCGACTGCATACAGTAACGAACACCGTTGCGCACGACCTCTTGATCAGCGGGATTCATATTCTGGTAGCCTTGCGGTTGAGCGTTCCAATCAGCGCTGACTCTTTTTTCAAGGAAACAGAGCACCGCTAAACCTGTAGGGCGGCCCCAACCTCCATTCGCGTTTTGAGCGCTACGTAACCACTCTAAACCTGCGTTGATGGAAGCGTTGACCCGCTCTCCAAAAGGCGTGGTGAGCGCTTCACTCAGTGAGGGGAGAGAACAGAACAAGAGACTGAGTACAGTGACCCGTGTTCCGTGCTGTAGCCACCTTGAGAGATAAGTAGAGTGTTTATGATACGCGCGATCCATAATGAGCTCTTTTCTGCGAGGAGGAGAGGCATAGGAGGAGACTTGGTTACCAAATGTATTATGCAAATATAATACCAATTGTTTACTAGGCATACAAGTTTGACTCTATACAGTGAGCAAGCCTTTTCATGGTCTGAGAGAGAGTGTTGGAGCGAGGATAATAGTCTCCATCTTGCTCAAAATACGACCCCATGTATGACATATTTGTCACACTTGTCACACTTGTCACACTTGTCATATTCTTGCTTATGTAAGTGAACGTATCATGTTCAAAAGAGTCTGATCATTGTCTTTTATTGCGTCTTTAAGATCGATCGCGTCTTTAAGATCTATCGTAGATCTACAGCCGAGTATCTCTATCGTCCCTATACTTTAAACAACTTTAGTGATCATGGCTAGAGAGCGGATGAGACTCGTGGCTGCTAGAGAGCGGATAAGACTCGTGGCTGCTAGAGAGCGGATAAGACTCGTGGCTGCTAGAGAGCGGATAAGACTCGTGGCTGCTAGAGAGCGGATAAGACTCGTGGCTGCTAGAGAGCGGATAAGACTCGTGGCTGCTAGAGAGCGGATAAGACTCGTGATGTCTTAAGCTGCGTTGCTCTGGAGCTCCTTGAGTTGCAGGAGTCTGTGTAAGCTCAGAGGGCTGAGTCGGAGGAGGTTCAGGCTGTGATGACTGCTCCTGGTTGAGTTTAGCTCTTGTCGAGTCACTCCCTTTTTTGACCTCTTCACTACGCTCTTTAGCGAGTTGGGACCTCGCCTCGGCCTCAGTCTGAGATGCGGCGGCTGCCGCTGCTCGATCTGCTCCAGAGGGTTGTGCAGGGGCGAGAGCTGCCCGTCTCACTTGTCGCATTTTGGAGATCGTTGCTTGAGGAGTGGACTCGGGGCTGAGGTCGATACTGACCTCCCCGCTCGTGACATAGCGCTTCCCATTCGGACCTTGGGAGTAATCATAACTGATTCCACCGCGAATATGCTGTCCTCCTGCGCTCACATGAGCTTGTTCATGTGGTCGTACTTCGGCGTCTCTCTTCTTGAGCTGCTCAACCTCACGGATCTCTTCTCGACTGAGTGACTCCCCATTAGGCTTCTTCTTATCGGGGTCAGCCTCTTTGTTTTCTGTTGAGCTCTGCCCGACGCTTTGCTCTTCAGATTTAGCGTCAGTTTGAGGATCGCTCTTGGCAGAGATCGCGCGAGCCTCTTCTGTGCTACTCTCTCCGTTGAGTTTACCTTGATCAGCGCTCGTCTCAGAGGTTGTCTCATCGAGGCCAAGAGCGATCTTCTCTAGACTTCCTAAGCTGCTTAATCGCGGACCGATTGGCTTAAATTGCCCAAACGCAGAGACTCGTTCGGAGAGCCCAGAGAGCTGCTCAGGGTTGGCTCCTTGACGTAAGTTCCGCCCGGATAACTCTCCGCGATAAGCGGCCGCTTGTGACTCGTGAGGGAAGCGGGGCGTTGAAGCCTCTGAGCTACGCTCAACCACTTGGCTCTTTACGTTGAGGACACCGTTCTCAGCTTCACGCTCAGCAATTTGATCAACGTTATTACTCTTGGGCCCTGAGAGATCCACTCGAGAGATCATACGCGGGCGCTGACCCATAGGAGGGAGGTAGTTCGATGGCATAAGCGACTCCTGCTAAGTGAGAATAATATGAGGACGATCACTAGCGTCTGTGAAAATTAGCATATAATGAGGACTTCGTACATCACTTTCGGCATGATCGTCCCGATCATGCAGATCGTTAATTCATTATGATATAATAGGTATTTCGATTCCTAATGCAGTGAATAGAAGATCAGAGTCGCTTGATCGTGATGATCCTGACCCCAATAGGGCTCTGTCTCTTGATTGTTTAGGCTACAGGGTTTAGGCCACAGGGTTTAGGCTACAGGGTTTAGGCTACAGGGTTTAGGCTACAGGGTTTAGGCTACAGGGTTTAGGCTACAGGGTTTAGGCCACAGGGGTGATACCAATTGGCGCTGATCAAACACCCTGTATCAGAAGAAGGGGTGAGACGCCCCATGTCATCTAAACCCCAACACCTAACGATCGATATGATGATCTTTATAATAGAAGTAAGAGCTAAAGAAGAGTCCTTCTTTAGGCGCTTGCTTAGCGTCGTCCATCACACTACAGTGGTCAGCGCACATAGCTCGCGCTTCGGCGCTCACCATATCTATAGTAGGAGAGAATCACATGTCTGCAGACCTTGAACAGATTAAAGTCATCGGTGTACTAGGCGCCGGACAGATGGGAGCAGGGATCGCCCAAGTCGCGGCGACTGTTGGTTATCAAGTCTTGCTCGCCGATATCAGTCTCGAGCGCTCTGAACAGGGAAAGGCAGGCGTTGAGAAGCAGCTCACTCGCAGCGTGGTTAAAGAGCGAATCACCGAAGCTCAAAAGACAGAAATTCTCGGACGCCTGACCCCTGTTGGTGGCATGGAGGCGCTCTCGGGGGCTGATTTTGTGGTCGAGGCAGCGACAGAAAACGAAGAGCTGAAACTTAAGCTCTTTGCTCAGCTTGATGAGTACTGCGCCCCCCATGCGATCTTAGCCACCAATACCTCTTCGATCCCCATTACCCGTATCGCCGCAGCGACGACTCGTCCTCATAAGGTCATTGGGATGCATTTTATGAATCCTGTGCCTGTGATGAAGCTCGTGGAGGTCATTAAGGGGCTCGCTACCGATGAAGAGACTTATGAGCTCACCGAAGCCTTGGCAGCGAAGATGGGAAAGACCACTGTCCTCGCTCGTGATATGCCCGGATTTATCGTGAATCGTATCCTTATGCCCATGATTAACGAAGCGGTGACCGCCCTCTATGAGGGCATCGGTAGCCGAGAGGACATAGACGCGGGGATGAAGCTCGGCACTAACCAGCCTATGGGGCCGTTGACCCTCGCTGATTTCATAGGTCTCGACACCTGTTTAGCGATCATGGAGGTGCTCCATGAAGGTATGGGAGACAGTAAATATCGACCATGTCCTCTGCTTAAACAATATGTTGATGCCGGCTGGATGGGACGTAAATCGGGTCGAGGCTTCTACGAGTATTGAGCGTCAAGGTGAAGTGGGGTCAACCGCTACTCTTCGAAGCGTGCGTTATCAGGCCAACCTTGGCAGAAACCACAGTAGCGTTGAGTATCGCTCCCGTTGAGGCAACCCTCACAGACGAAATCATCGTAACAAGACTCACCGGTACAGGTCGCGGTGTCCGGGAGGTCTCCTCGCACAAAGTCGACCATCCACTCTAAGAAGGGGACTTCGCCATCGGCCGTCTCGGTGACGCGATCATACATAAAACCATAGGGTATAATACAGTGCATGGGGCCAGGAGCGATATAAGAGCGAAAGTTGTCGGTCGCTGACTCTATGCTAGCGAGGCTAGAGGTCATCTGTGGGTTCCATTGAGAGGGCTCTCCCCCCATGGCGGTGAAGTAAAATCGCTGATCAGCATCAAAGGCGCTAGTATATTGAGAGAAGCGAGCTTCGGGGAGAGCGTTAGCGATCTCGATATAGATCTCACTTAAGCTCAACTCTACCGCAGGGCGCTGTAGACCTTCAATCCACTCAGGGATATTCGCTTCAGCGTTCCAATTGGGGAGACTCCTCTCTAAGAAATCTTGAGTGATCACTCCCGCTCCTGAGTCAGCGATGACCGCCATCTTACTCATCGGGTAGAGCTCAGATAAATAGGCGCTGTGTAAGGCGGCGCCATAGGCGCCAGCACTACAACCGGTCACGAAGAGATTACTCGGTGCCTCAAATTGTGATTGGAGCCAAGAGAAGACCGCTTGAACATTGACAAAGCCTTTATGCTCGATGGTTAGGTCTTCTCGGTAGGTTTGGGTCGCGTCACCCCAGTGAATGTCTCCAGTGCAATAAGGGATATGGATAAGAGTCCAGTCCTTAAAGGGGTCATCTTCTCCATGGTCGGCATATAACCCATCTAAAGCTCCACTCTCGATGACCGAGGTGAAATCGGCGATCGGCCTTACGCTATCTTTAAAGATAGAGTCAGCGATCGAGCAGGTGAAGGCGTCCCAACAAGCTCCTCCTCCCTCAAAGTCCACGATCACCTTATCTGGGTCGCCACCGCGGACATAAAATCGATAATCACCACCGCGAGAGCAAACCGTATCTCCTCCAGGTAGATATTCAGCCCAGCGTCCACGCTCAGGTGGTGGGTCATTAGGTCCCAATGTCGCCGGGATATAACTTTCGTCAGCGGTCTCACCGGCGGTCGTCTCGCCGGCAGTCGTCTCGCCGGCAGTCGTCTCACCAGCAGTCGTCTCACCAGCAGTCGTCTCACCAGCAGTCGTCTCACCAGCAGTCGTCTCACCGGCAGCGGTCTCACCGGCAGTCGTCTCGCCGGCAGTCGTCTCATCTTCGCATCCGAAGACTAGGCATACACTGATGATGGCGAGTGATATCGTCGTTTGATTGATAATCTGGGTAAGCAACGTGAGCTCCTCATGTGTTCTGTTATACGGTTGACAATTACAATAGTGACTGGCTCTTTTAGGGAAAAGGTCGACTTGCTATGTGTTCGGAATTACGAGAGTTCTCGTCGCTATTTAATGACGAGCCTCTCTCATTCAACGGACGTTTAAGAGAGTATTAGGCTCTCTTCGACTCAGCGTATTTCAGCGTATCTCAGCTTGATTGCTTACCTCGTAGCCGAGGTTCGGTGAGGGCGAGATAGATCACCAACCCAGCGGTGGCGATCCAACATTCGATCGCATAGAGACGACGGGTTACCATCAACTCATGAGGAATGCTGAGAGCTTGTGAACCCAGTGGACCGATCACCCCGTCAGGTCGAAGCACTACAAACACTAAGTAAGCGCAATAGGCGATCTCTATTAAGAAGTGGAGAATGATGAACCCATGGAGTAATCGCCAATACTTAGATCTCTTCGAGGTAGGATGTGGATCACTCATAGATGACTCCTTCAATCGGTTTATCGTTATGGCTTTATGATGATATATCTTCTAGCCTAACACTACTTTAATCACAAATATGGAGTGACTTATGAAGGCGATGACGAGAGCCGCTCTAAGCGTGATCTACAGAGAGCTTGGTTTACTTAATACGGTTAAGCTCGGGGTAAACTTGATATTCACATCGGTGTTTGCCGATCCCTTTAAGCCCCTCGGTCCAGCGATTGATCAAGGAGATCGCCTGAGCCGAGTTCAGCTTAAACCGGTGGTCTTGATCTATCGCCATCTTCTTTCACAGCGTGAGCGAGTAGAGGCGCTGCGGATCACTGAGATGATTGTACTCGCCAGCGGAAGAGCTTTTCTACGTGATGTACTCGACGGCTTAGATCTCCATCAACTAGTGGCTTCGAACGAACGTGAGCGCTTACTGAGAGAGCGATTAAAAAAAATTCCCAACGCCACTTTCTCGCTGCGCTTTGAAGAGAATACGCTTCATTTCACCGTGAGCGCTTGTCGCTTCGTACAGCTCTGTGCCCAGCTCTCATATCCAGAGCTCACCCCGCTCTTTTGCTCGGTCGATGATGCCTTCTTTGGCCACGATCTAGCAGGAGTCTCTCTCACTCGAGAGACAACCCTAGCCACCGGTGGTCACAGCTGTCCTTTCGTCTTCTCTCTTCACAATGAGAGTGACGCCGATCAGTAAACCTGCCCAAAGATACTGTAGGTCGCCCGTAGCGTCTCTAGTAGCTCTACATGACTCCTTAAATAGTACCTCGCTCGATAGTAACCGCTGATCACTCGATCATATTCGGCGTCATTTCCACTGAAGTCGACGAAGGCCTCACTAGCGCTTGAGTAACGCTCAGCGAGGTTTTGTCCGTGCTTAATAAGGCGGACACCTACAGTATCACGGCCCCCATTGAGGTCGCACTGAGCTGAGCGGACTCCGGCTTCGACACAGACCCCAGCCTCACAGGTGAACCCAAGATCGCAGCCTCCTTGTGGGGTGTCTTCATCGCAGAGTTCTTCTTCGCAGATGTCATTATCAGGGAGACAGTTTCCGGTTTCCGCTTCACAAGAGTAGCCGACGCTACAGAGCTCGGCATCATTGGTACAGTCTTGAGCACAAATGCCACCACCTGCACCATCATCGACGCAGAAGACCTCTCCATAATAGCCCTCATCAAAACCAAGGCATTCCTCATTGGTCTCGCAGGTACCACAGAGACCGACAGACCCTCCGAGTTGATCATCACAGCGAGGTTGGGTCGCGGCGTAGCTGATCCCTGACTCGGGGTCGGTGAAGGTTAAGGTCTCGCTAGTGAACTCAGGGCTAGCGACGACTTGGCCAGGGGTTCCTGGACGGAAGACGTTAAACTGATCATTATAACGAGTGCTAAATGAGGAGGTCGTGTAGAGGAAGCCATACCAAAAGAGGTCGGTCTTTAGCATAAAAGTGGGGTCGCTCTGAATTACAAAGGCTTCGGGGGGTGAAGCGCACTCTCCCTCACGGCAAGTGGAGCCCTCGTCACAAGCGCCGAGCGGACGCTCCGTCGAACACTCCCCTGCTAGCGGCTCGCAAGCGGCGATATTTCTACCGGGGACGCAGTTTTTGTTAGCGTCACAGACGGTCCCTTCTGCGCAGGAAGAGCTGTCCTCGGTGCAGTCTTGGAGGCAGACGTAGCTGCCATCATCTAGATCACCACAGAACACTCCACCGATAAAGCCAGTGTGGCCAGCACATTCGCTATTGGTCTCGCAAGGAGCGCAGAGACTTGTCGATCCCGCGGTCGGTGGAGCGACGGGGTCATCGGCGATGACCCCGGTGAGCGGATCAAAACCATAAAAACCGCTAGAGGTTAAGTACTGAGTCTTAGCGAGCCGGGGAGTATCCCCTTGGTTTGGCCCTGAAGGCTCGGGGATCGCTCGCGGAGCGAAGGCGCTATACTGATCGGTGAGCATGGAGCCGAAGGCCTCATAGAATTCGTCCTCAAACCAGTCAAAAAAGCTGATCGCATAGACCCCGGCATCGCCGTCGACGCCGATGAGATAGGCCTCGGTGTCAAAGAGCGCCCAAGCGGCGGCGAGAGTCGCCCAATAGTGACCAGCCTCCTCGGGTTTAAGCTCAAATTGGTAGCCTGCTTCTGGGTCAAAGGTAGAGAAGTGTCGCCTCCCCTCGCCGGGAGGGATATACACATAGGCAGCGTCAGGAGCACAATCCGGATCAGCCCGGTCTTCGCTCTGCAGGTTGGGGCTATCACCGAGGTAGATAAGCTCCCCGGCGCTGTTCTCACAGAAGGTGCCATGTGGGGGAGTAGAGAGGACATTCATCAGCAAGTTAATGCTGCCGATAATCGCCGCCTCATAACTGGTGTCAAAGAGATCGTCATAGCCATAAGGAGCGACATACCAGCTCTGAAACAAGTCACTTAAGGGGAGGAAGTCTCGGAAGAAATATGTGAATAGTGGGTCCCAAATGTCAAAGGAGGGACGGTCTCGCCGGAAATTAACAAAGGGGTAGTAGGCCTGATAGCTATATTGCTTATTCTGCATTAATTCATAGGGGGAAGCGCCGTTGTCAAAGGCATGACAGCTGAGCAAAGCTGACTCCCATTCATCGGAGCAAAAGAGATAAGGGACGCGTAAGCGGCGCTCATCAAAGCTAGGGTTACGACGCTGCTCTAGATACTCACCATAGAGCATAAGCTCACGACCCTCTTTGCTTAGATCTTCGAGGCTAGGCAGGGATTGGGCAACAGTAGTATAGTGGTAACGCTCTAAGAGAGTGACCGAGGGGAGTCCGGGGTCATCATAGCCAAAGCCCTCAAACGACACGCTAGGACCGCTGGCGTCGAGTCGATCTTTGACATATTCACGTTTTGGGGGCGAGAGTCCGGGGAGCGGACACTCAAAAGGCGGGGCTCCCGCTCGTTGCTCATCAGGGGTTGGAGGGTCAAGAAGATGACCGGCACAGCCGAGCGCAGCGCGATCCTTCTTAAAGATTTCTACCAAGCCGGGCATGGGCTGTACACAAGAGTCAGTGACTCTCAAGGCCGATGGAGCGCCAGTGGGATCAGCGCTTTCAGCAGGAGCGGAGACGCAGTCTTCGAGGGGGGCCAAATGCGAGGTATAACCAAATATAATCGCTGCTTCATCATAGCGTCCGACACCATTCAGATCGCTCTGCCAGCTGAAACCATAATCCATAATCGAGGAATATTGTAGCTGCCTCATCCCCTCTTCTCGCTGACGGTCGGTGAGACGGTTTAAATTAAATAGACCAGCGATGTCCTCAACGGGTGCGAGGTTCTCTTCCCTCAACTCCCAATAGCTGTCTGGATAGTTGAGGCTGTCATAGCTCCCTTGGAAATTATGTCGTAACCCGAGGGTGTGACCGACTTCATGCTCGGCTACTGCGGCGAAGATCTCTTCTCGGAGAACATGCCAGAGCTCATCGTCTTGTCCCGCCTCATATTGCATCGCATAGCGGCGGACAATCCCCTCTACGTCGGGAGCGATCATATCGATGAGGTCTGCGGAGTGAGCGATCGCACGTTTTCGTCTAGTTTGGATCTTTTTGAGGAGCTCTGGGCTCAGCTCTTCGGCGAAGGCCTTCATCTGGTCGGGGAGGTCTTCTGTTCCACCTCCGGTTCGCGCCGTCAGCGCCCGCTGCATCTCTGCGCTTAAGGCGGAAGGACGGGCGGGGGCATCGTCGAGTCGATCTTGGATCGCTGCGCTATCATGAGGTTTAAGTTGAGGCCGATCTCGGCGGGTCATCATGCGTGGTCTCGCTTGAGCCCTCGCTTGCTTCAGACTTACGGTTTGAGTTGAGGAGAGGGGGTGCTCTACACGACCGACATCGAGCGGTCGACCGGCGAGTCGAGCGAGGACCTCTTCGGTAAAGTTGTCACCATTAGCGAGCTCGGCGAGCGATACTTGTTCACTGAAATAACGAATGACATCGAGAGCATAGCTCGCATAGGTGTTGACCGCTGAGCCATAGACATAAGCGCGACCTGAGATGATTTCTCCGCTGATCGGGTCGGCTGCTGAGGGACCATAGCCGAGTAGCCCCTCCATCGTCTCGTTATCGACCCAATGTAAGGTAGAGAAGCGCAGATCGCCCTCCCTGACCTCAAAGCCGACCTCGCCACAACTCTTAGGGTCACCCTCTTGCACCGGATTGTGGCAGAGCGTGAAGAGCTGGGGAGCACCATCGATTGATTCTAACGAGTCTAGGGCTTCTTCATTGAGGGTTCTGAGCCCTCTGACCACTGCGCTGTTCCATTGGGCGACGCTTACTTGTGCCGCCTCTTCTAGGTCCTCAGGGAAACGCTGGTTGAGATAGTAGTTGACTGGCTTAGCGGAGCGATCAGCGATAGGAATTAGAGCCCCTGACTCATCATAAGATCTCTCCCAGATGTTATGGCGATTGATCAAGTTACGTCTACCAGCGTCGACGACCCCTCGCTGCTCATCATATTCGTAATATTCAGTTCGAAAATAGCCAAAGCGGCTCATGAGCGGGTCATCATATTGAAAAGGCTCATAACTTTTGTCAGCAGGGACTCGGGCAAAGGAGGCGCGGACCCCTACCTCGGCGGCGGCGCAATCTCCTACCGCTAGGTAATAGAGAGCAAAGATACAGCCCCATTCGTCAGGTTCTACAAAGTAGCGGGAGGTAACGTCAAAGTAGCTCATCACTCCTTGCTCATTCTCCTCGGAGTAAAGAGCGTCACTACCGCTCTTTTCAGCGGGCTCAAAATAAGCAGGACCGATGTTTACTGTAGGAGCGATCATCTCAAAGTTAGGGACTAAGCTCGCGGACCAGTCTACTCGAACGTAATCTCGCTCAAACCATGGTCGATCAGCGGTATTCTCTGAGATGACGTTGCTCTGCTCTCCTGTAGAGCTGTTGTACTCTCGCTGTACGTCTACATGACTGACGATCCGATAAGCGGCGATCGGTGCCTCTCGACCCTCAAAGGGAGTTTGGACGCTGGTTGATTCAGCGCCGCGGAGTCGCTCATAGCTACGATAAGCGATGAGCAGCTCCTCTTGAATCTCCCAATGGACTCGCTCTAGCGCAGAGGTCTCACCGATGAAGGTGAAATAGGTCGTAGGGGGGATGTCGACCACAGTCTGCATCATATACCATTCGCCATCGAGATCGGACTTCGCGATGAGGTTTGGTTGGACTCGATCTATGTCACGAGGTCTTTCTGCACAGTTAATGAGGCTGAAGGAGATTATGATAAATAGAGCGGAGAGAGCGAACCCCCTTCGCTGAGTGGAGAGCTGAGGCATGTCACTCACCGCGCTTTCTACTTGGTGGTCTTATGGAGAGATAAAGAGACATAAGTCTATTAATCGTTGATGTTTAGATTGAGCCTTAGGAGTGAGTGGGTCAATCGAAACTATCACATCAAGTCAGATCAGACCCAATGGAGAGGTCGCTCACTGGCGAGACAGAGACTGAGAGACTGAGAGACTGAGAGACTGAGACAGAGACGTCACACCATAACCCGATCTCCACGCTTACCTTGAGCCTTAAGTGTGCTACCGAGAGCATACTTAAGAAAACTATTTTTATTTTATCAGTAAAAATAGGCATTTATGATTTTGGCATGAGGTGTGCTCTATACGTTTTTCACAATATCCAAAGGAGGACATCATGAAGCTCTTTCATCTCATCGCAACCTTAACAATGATTAATATGATCGCCTGTGCAGATTTAGAGGGAGGTGGAGAGTTCGAGTCCGGTGACAAGCTATTGGGTGGCGTACGCACCAATGCTCATCCTGAAGTTGGTCGCCTTGATCTTCAGTTCAACGGACAAAGTGGGTTATGTACAGGAACGCTCATTCGATCGAATATAGTTCTCACCGCGGCACACTGCGTTGACTATCTTAGCGGCCCCGGATCCTTTGGATCTATCGCCCTCGATGGCGGTCGTTTTGCAATTGCGGGAGCGCTCTCCTTCAGTAATGAAGCAGGAGCAGAAGATATCGCTCTCCTTGAACTCTCTGACTCGGTTCCGGCGAGTGTCGCTCGACCCGCTTCTATTCATGCGGGGAACCCTACTAGCGGAGCAAGCGCACAGATCTATGGGTATGGGTGCAATGATCGAACGAGCACTAACGGACCTCTCTTGGGTCAAAAACAGACGGTCAGCTTCACTGTCGGTTCAGGCTCTGCTAATCTATGCCCAGGTGACTCTGGGGGGCCAGTCTTCGTTAATGGGAGCATCGCCTGGGTTAACAGCGCTTATTATACTTCGAGCGGAGCAGATCTCTATGCTGAGGTCGGTCAACATCATCAAGGACTCAATCAAGTCGCTGATTCTCTCTCTGCCAATGGGACCGCTGCCGTAATCAGTCAAATTCAGACTCAGCAAGGTCAGCAAGGTCAGCAAGGTCAGCAAGGTCAGCAAAGTCAGCAAAGTCAGCAAAGTCAGCAAGGTCAGCAAGGTCAGCAACCGGTTAGCGATTACTGTGAGATCGAAGGCTACTACGGTGATGATTACTGCGATACAGATTGTGCTAGACCTGACCCCGACTGTGATTATCAAGAGAATGAAGCGCCTCAGGGAGACTCAAATCAAGCGCCACAGTCCGATAATAGCGACGATGTCTGCGCGGTCGAAGGGTATTATGCGGATGAAATCTGTGACACTTTCTGTCTTCACCCTGATCCAGATTGCCTCTAAGAGAGATATGAGCTTCGATGACTTCAGTGAACATCAAAGAGTATACGTTCAAAGATTGATGGGACATTCATAGTTGAACTAAAGATAGAGTATATCCCTTCATCACATACTCAATAACTTATCTTTGACGGTCAGAGATGCCGCTGTTTACGAGGCTTATATGTGGATAAACTGAAGTCATGGTAGTGACTTCACTCAGCGCTTATGAACCTTGGTGCTCACCGAAGCGGTTTCATGCTGATGGTGGGCTCTTCGTTCATCATCACCAGGAGCATACACCCCAACCTTAGCGCTCCACTTAAAGTTCCCATCACCTTCCATCGTCGCGCAAGATGGAGGGAAAGCGGTGAGGATCACCTCAGCAGGACAACGATCGTCAGGGTTGGTGAAAGCGTCTGGACCCGGATAACAGGCGAGGCTTCCAGTGCCGACTTTGATCAAGCGGTTGCGCTCAGCTAGCGAGAGGTCTACCCATTGCTTAGAGGTCGTGATCTCAAAACCAAAGGTTTCCTGAGCACCCTCAATGCGCTCTAGACGGATATCGAATTCCACGACGCTCGCTAATTTACTCTTCTTAGGCTTACATTTAAGTCGATCGGAAGGACTGACGCTGAGACGTGCTTCCGTGAATGGTGAGGGCGCGCCTTTAGGGATCTCGCGATATTCGATATGCGAGATGTCAGTCGAGGGTTTTCGAGAGGTCTTTTTAGCTTGTGCTTGGTAGACCTGTTGAGCGAGTTTCTTCAGCTTTGTTTTGCTATAATCTCCCTTTGATCGTTGTTCAAAGGCGAGCAATGTAGAGACGAGAGTCGGCTCCAAACGGCTCATATAATGGACATCACGGGTGACCTCATAGAGCTTGCTGACCATGAGCTTACCACAGCTCCCGGTGAGCGTGCAGCAATGGTCATAGTGCTTGAGCTCTTTGTCATTCACATAGCTTAAGATACGAGAGATCCCTACATAACCAGAGGCAAACATATTGGGCTTCGCCTCAGCAGAGACAGGGATGTTAAAGCCAATCGCGGGAAAATGTACATTCTGTTCGCCCGAGGTGAGGCGAGTAAGTACGTAGTCATCAAAGACCTGTTCGAGGCGATCTCGGTAATCGTCACGGACCCGGTCAGGGAGTAAGCTCGCGCAAGGAGAGGGAGCGGTGAGCTTGTTCTTTGTCCCCTCTCCGGTGGTGATCTCGACCCCTCGTCCGAGGGAGCCTTGAGTGAAGGGAGCGTCAAAACTATCGGTCGGCGTAAGCGAAGAGAGATCCATGTCCCCCTTGTAATACTCAGCGGGTTGAGAGATACGCTTATAGGTCTTGGGGGAGGGAATCGGAGCGCCGCCACAGCCAATCATCATCAGCGCAGTGACGCTGAGGATGGGGATAAGATTGAGCGTGGGGATGAGATCAAGAGAGCAGATAGAGCGAAATTGATCATGGCTATTGTGACAAGTCATATGAGCTTCTCCTCGGGGGTGGTCGGCTCGGGTGAGCGTTGAATGAAGTCCTTAAAATGAGCGAGCATAAGCAATATGAGCGTGGCGCTCCGAGCTCATCTTTGAGGAGGCGTAAAGTGAAAATAGAGCGTATCCTCAGTATATGATCTCCCCCTAAATGTCTAGTGAGGTGTGAGGAGGCTGTGTGAGGAGGCTACCTACTCTCACTTTAGCTCTTGAAGTCTATTCTCCGATGATCGTTTTATCGAAGACGACTCTGCTGCTTTGATGACGACTCTGCTGTTGATGACGACTCTGCTGTTGATGACGACTCTGCTGTTGATGACGACTCTGCTGTTGATGACGATGTTAGAGCTGCTCAGTGTTGGGGAAGTTTGGTGATTTTCTCTTTGGATGAGCCCTCTCTCTCGGACAAAGAGGGGAGATCTTGGAGGGACCACAGTAAACGAAAGCCCCGCCCAATATAGCTGCGATGTGGAAACCACCAATCACGATCCGCTGAGCGAGATCTAGACTCAGAATTACCATAGCTCCCTCCTCGAGTAGATTTAAAGCCAGAGTCAGCGAGGTCTTCTTCGGTCGGCATTAGCAAGCGACCGGCTTGGAGAGGGGGACCATCATCACGAAAAGTGTCCAAGCACCAATCTCGAGTATTACCGGCGGTTCCTCTCACTCCGTAGAGGCTCACGTCGAGTGGAAACTGATCAACATCATACATCTTGACCTCTCCGCTATGACTATCTTTCATACAGCTCCATCGTGGGTCATGGTATTCACCCCATGGATAGCTCCGTCCATCGACTCCACGGGCGGCCTTCTCCCACTCAAACTCCATGGGTAGCCTCCACGGTTTATCGGTCTTGAGAGCTAGCCATGAGGCATATGCGCGGGCGGAGTACCATTCGATACGGGTCACAGGATGCCGCTCAAAGCGATCTTCTGTATGTAAAGCGAAGCGCTCTTGTAAGGTATACACCATCGACCCCCGTTCCCCATCACTTGAGCTTTGCTCACGAGGAACATGTCGCAACGCTTCATCGTGACGCCCTTGATCGATCAAGTCATTTAAGAAGACCACATATTCACCATTGGTGACTGGGATAGCTTTGATGACAAAACCTTCAATCCACACTCGTTGCTTGGGGAGACTATTGGGGGTGTGTGGGTCCCCACCGAGCGTACACCATCCCGCGGGCACATATCGATCATCTGCTTCGAGAGCACCTAGAGGTAGGAGTTGAATGGGGTGCGAGTTCCCCTCGGGGTTCAGCCCATCGATGTGATCATTACGCTGATTGTAGAGTGGGTATATAAGTTTGTGATAGCCGGGGTGTTCTAGAGTTAATAGATAAGAGCCGATTTCGAGAGGATAATCATGAAGAGGCATTGAGCCTAAGTATTCACGCGGACCGAGAACGAGTCTCCTCTGTTTAAGATGAAAGGGGGCAAGGCTCACCTTCGCTCCCTCTACGTTACAGTTGAGATGGCAGCGGGCGGTTCCGCTTAAGTATCTACTCAGCTCTTGATAGGCTCTTGACTCTTGGGGGAGGGCCTCTAAGTGTTCTTTGAGACTCAACTCAATCAGCTTCGCTTGGTGATGTTCACCTCGATATTCTAACTCTTGATGCTGAGACTGATAAGAGAGCGCGAGCCCAGCGTGTGCTTCGAAGAGATCAGATTTATGAGTGAGCGCAGAGCGGTAAATTTGAGTCTGCTTAGCCTTAAGAAGCGTGATCTCAGTGTTGAGCCCATCTCTCTTATCTTCTAATATCCATAGGTGCTCTTTAAGACCATTAAGATCTAAAGAGCCTTCACGCTGAGCGAGCGCTTGAATCTCTTCTTTAGCTTGGTGAGATTGAAGTTGAAGAGACTCGATCTCCTCATTAATCTGTCGTGCTGTTCTGACTAAAGTGAGCGCTTGAGCTCGTTTCTGAGAGCCATCTAACCAAGCGCCTAGCGACTCCGCTAAGGACTTGACACAGGGAAAGCGGTCCTCTGGTTTAAAGGCGATCGCTCGTCCACAGATCTCTACGAGCTCTGTGGGGAGAGGAACTCCAAAAGCAGAGAGGTACTTCACCGATTGGGGAGGGGGGACGCCTATGGCTGAGAGCTCTTCTCGCTGTTGATGTTTGTCAGGCTTATGTCTGGGAATAGGAGAGAGTCCTTGGGTAGAGACCGCCTTTATGAGTTGACTGAGAGTCAAGTCCTTGTACGGCAATTGGCCTACTAGAATCTCATAAAGGATCACTCCGAGAGCATAGATTTCGGTCTGAGGACTTGGCTGAGCTCCATTCATCTGGGCGAGCTCTGGCGCTAGATATCTAGGCGTACCAAAGAGTTCAGTTCGTTGGAGGTCTTTATCATGACCGGTGAGCTCGACTCTAGCTTTGGGGCCGTATTTAGATATCGAGTCTCGTGAATAGAGCTCCGCGAGACCCCAATCTACCACCATCACCTCACCCAAGGAGCCAATCATAACATTACTAGATTTGAGATCTCTATGAAGCACTCCATGTTCATGAGCATAAGCGATGGACTTGACAACATCATAAAGAGCCGAGATCAGCTTATGCATATTCCATGGATGATCACTCTCTTTGCCTTGAGTAACGCTCTGTATTTGGTGACTCCTCTTAATATAAAACTCTAATGAGTGACCTTGGATTTCACTCATGGTGAAGTAGAGTCGTTCATCCTCGAGCGAGCCATAATCATAAACAGGTAAAATATTAGGGTGCTGTAGCTGAGAGATGACTTGGGCCTCATGCATAAAGCGACGACGACTTTGCTCATCAGATATGAGCTTCGAATGGATGAGCTTCATCGCCACGGTTCGATTGAGGAGTGTGTCCTTGACCTTCCTCACCTCTCCCATGCCGCCCGAGCCTAATAGACCCTTATCTTGATAGCGTGATGTTAAGGTGAGTGAGTGATTCTCTTGAGGGAGTGTGGTGGGTGATAAGTGGCTCTCTCCAATCCTGGGCGGGATGGTTTGACTAAAGTCTTCTACTTAATGATTTAAGCTGATCGTATCGGCGAAGGAGTCTTCATCGATATTGATTATATGTGGTGTGAGATACGGTTCTACCTCGTGATTCTGTTTTAGCGCTCGCTCTGACTCTTGCTCTATTGAGGGCTCTGACGCTTGCTCTATGGAGGACTCTGAGCCTCGAGAAGAGTACAACGATGATGTAGTACTTAAGGTCGGTATCGTCTCTGTAATGAGGCTAGTAGAGGTCTTATGAGCGTCTATCAATATGACCTTACGACTCTTAGAATCTGACATGAAAGCTCCATTGATCACATATCTAACGTGTCAATTTTAGCACAGGATAAGGAGATTAAGTCATTTTTGAGTCATCACTGATTGAGTTTTCCGATCGCTCTGATCAAAAATTCACTGCGGATTCCAAACTCGAGGAGAGGTGTCCAATCAAAAGGAGAACTCGCCGCGTTCGACCACAACTCTAGTCCTTCTCCTGCAGGCTCATCTTCACACACCGCTATGCAGAGATGGTCTTCTCCCTCGGCGAGGAGTGAGAGAGTGATCAACAGTCGCTCCCCTTCATTGACCACGAGCGGTATCTCTAAACTCTGTAAAATCACTCGGCGCTCTGTGTTCATCATCGCGGCGGGGACCTCAAATATTAAGTGCTCTCTCGCCGCCTCGGAGAGCTCCGCGGGGGGGAGTTGGTCCTCTGTAAGGACCGCGACTTCAATACGGTGTGCGAGGTCGCTTGTACAGGAGGGGATATCAGGGGGCTCTTCGAGGGTATACTCGATCGTTGTCAGCTCGAAAGGGTAAGAGGGAGGGGTCAGCAGCGAGGCGGCATAGTGACCCGCTTCATCTGGTAAATAAGGAGCGATAGCGCTGACTTGATTACAGGGAATAGGCGCATTAGAGAGGATGATCTGATCTCTGGTTACGCCGGGATAGGTTCGGGTTCCGGTGGTCTCTCCGGCGGTGGTCTCTCCGGCGGTGGTCTCTCCGGCGGTGGTCTCTCCGGCGGTGGTCTCTCCGGCGGTGGTCTCTCCAGCGGTGATCTCTCCGGCGGTGGTCTCTCCGGCGGTGGTCTCTCCAGCGGTGATCTCTCCGGCGGTGGTCTCTCCGGCGGTGGTCTCTCCGGCGGTGGTCTCTCCGGCGGTGGTCTCTCCGGCGGTGGTCTCTCCGGCGGTGGTCTCTCCAGCGGTGATCTCTCCGGCGGTCGTTTCTCCGGCGGTGGTCTCTCCGGCGGTGTTCCCTTCATCTTCACAGGCAAAGAAAGTGATTAGGCAGATCGAGTAGATCAAAAAATAACGTTTCATAGGACCCCTTTACATAACAATTGTTATTTTTACTACCCTCTTCATTCAGCCAGATCAAGGATAAGAGTCTGAATATAGAAGAGATAGACCGTATCACTGTCTCGGGGTCCTCACTTTGAAAAAGGCCCCGCTGTCTCTGTTTTAATAGATATTACTGCTTCGTATGAAAGAAATGGCCACTTGGTAATATGTAAAGATTAAGATGGCTTAGTCTTTCTTGAGGGGGCTGATTATTTTATTTTAGTTAACGTCACCCCT
This sequence comes from uncultured bacterium, assembly GCA_943788935.1. Lineage (GTDB taxonomy): Bacteria > Myxococcota_A > Bradymonadia > UBA7976 > VGTA01 > CAKZRU01. The sequence goes on from CALSSE010000017.1 coordinate 154,903, forward strand.
TTGAGAGTTGAAAAAATAGAACATTATAACTAGAGTCCCCTCCAATGACTCTTAACAGGATCAATAGTATCGATAAATATCATCGATTTTGACCTTATAAACCCCCAAGTAAAAGGAAAAATGTAATGAGTACAAACTCTCCCTCTAGCTCTAAAACGGCTACGCTTACCGGGTGGAGAGCGACGTTACCTAAGGACTTTGTGTCTGGGTTAGTCGTAGCGCTCGTCGCTTTACCTCTATGTTTAGGGATAGCGCTCGCTTCAGGTCAAGAACCGATCACAGGGTTGATGGCAGGTATTGTTGGTGGCTTAGTTATTTCATGGATCAGCGGTTCAAAGACGAGTGTGAGTGGACCCGCGGCTGGGCTCACCGCGGTTGTGATTAATCAAGTGAACGCTTTGGGTTCTTTCGAGATATTTTTGTGCGCGGTAGTGATCGCTGGTGTCTTACAAATTATTTTAGGTCTCGCTAAAGCAGGCGCTCTCGCTAAGTTCTTCCCCGAGAGCGTCATCCGTGGTCTCTTAGCGGCGATCGGAGTGATCCTGATTCTCAAGCAGGTGCCCCACCTGTTTGGATATGATACCGAGAGTCTTAGTAAAGCGGCCTTCAGTGAGCTCTTTCATGTCTCAGCCACTATCGTCGGGCTCTTCTCCGTCGCCTTATTGTTCATTTGGCCGCGGACTAAACTTAAGAACCTACTCCTCCCAGCACCATTATTTGTTGTCGTTTTGGCGGTATTTTTAGGGATGGGCTTTAACGCTCTCGGAGACCAGTGGACGATCGGAGCGACTCACCTCGTCAATGTACCTATGGCTGACTCTGTAGGAGACCTCTTCGGGAAACTCGCCCAGCCTGATTGGAGCGCGATCGGTCAGACAAACTTATGGATAGCCTCGGTCACCATCTGTATCGTCGCTAGCTTAGAAACACTCCTTAATCTAGAGGCTGTGGACAAGTTAGACCCTAAGAAGCGTTATTCTCCACCCAATCGAGAGTTGATCGCTCAAGGAGCGGGAAACATCACGGGAGGACTCCTCGGAGCGTTGCCGGTCACTTCGGTGATCGTCCGCAGCTCGGTGAATGTCGCTAGCGGTGTAGAGACTCGAATGGCTGCGTTTATTCATGGGATTTTCTTAGTCACGACCCTCATATTTATCCCTGATATTCTCAATATGATTCCCCTCTCATGCTTGGCAGCGATCTTGATCATCACCGGCTTTAAGCTCGCTAGTCCAAGTTTATTCGTGACCATGTGGCGAGGTGGCTTGACCCAGCTTATTCCTTTTCTTGTCACTCTCATCACCATCGTGATGACTGACCTCTTAGTAGGGATTATCACCGGACTCGTAGTGGCGTTGGTGATGGAGCGTTTCCTCTCCAAGGCGCCTCAAGAGGGTTGAGAGACTATCGTTCAGTGACGCTTAAGGTGAAGTCACCTGAGCTCAAGCCGTTCGCTCCCGCTACTCCGATAAGTACATTATAGCTATTTCCCGTAGGATTATTGAGGCTCACGTTCTCTGACTCACCTGGGTTAGTGGTGTTGAAGGGAGCATAGGATGCTTCACAGGTGAGGACCCCCCCGACCGCTGGGGGGACGAGACACTGGTTGACGCCCATCATATAGGCGTAGATCGACAGGTCTGTTATAGCCCTTGAGGGAGTGGCGGTGATGCTGAGCTCGCTATTGGGACCCATGGGCTCGTCGAGCGCGAAGAACAGGTGATGGCCATCGAACATATCGGACTCGGTACCGGGGAAACAAGCGACTGATGAGTTATCGGCCCACCCCAAATTGGTGCAAGCGCCTCGGGTGAGGTTCGCTTCTGTCTCTCCGCGAGAGATTACGGTCACATCAGAGGGCCAACAGCTTGAGTCGCTTGGACGACTCAGCGATTCCTCACAGAAGGTCTCTCCAACATCGAGGTTGACCTTGACAGTATATTGACCAACCTCACCTGTGTCACGGTCACCGGCGACCGCGAAGAAGATCCCATAGCGATTAGGGTTGCTCGAGGGATTAAAGAATTGGATTGTCTCTGGTATGCCTGGATTAGGATTATGTTGGACACCATTTTGCGTATGACTCGCTTCACAGGTCGTTGCATTGACGAGAGGAGGAACGGTGTAGTCGCTTGGGTTCGCTTGCCAACCGTATAAGCTCACTTCGACATCGGCATTTGGCTCCACGCTGATCGTGAGAACAGAGTTTGGTGGTTGGGGGATGTCTAGTGCATAGAAGACATGGTTCCCCTGAAAGTGTTGATTCTGCGTACCGGGGAAGCAGAAGGCCTGCTCGGCAAAGTCTAGATCGGTACAGCTCCCCTCCGAGAGATTACCGCTTTGAATAGCCTCCCCGTTTGTTAAACTGATAACATTGACATCTGAAGGCCACTGGTCATCACTCATCGCCCTCTCTAATGACTCGGGACAATGGGGCTCCGAGACAAGCATTTCGATGTCTATCAGGTAGTCTCCACTCTCGCCGGTGAGATCGTCACCAGCGACGCCGAAGAAGACATCATATAGGTTATTAGTGGGATTTTGGAACTCGATCACCTCAGGCTCTCCAGGGTTAGGGGTATGGGAAATGCCATCGAGGGTATAGCTCGCTTCACAGCTGATCGCGTCACGTACCATGGGGGGGACCGATTGAACACCGGTAGGTACGTTATAGCCGTAGAGGCTGACCTCAACCTCGGGAGAAGGGGTGACGGTCACTCTCATAATAGAGTTGGGAGGCATTGGTTGATCAACGACATAGAAAACATGATGGCCCTCAAAATGTTGGTTTTGAGTGCCAGGGAAACAGAATATATCTTCGGCAAAGTCGAGATTCATGCAGCTCCCCTGAGAAAGGTCACCCTCGACTTGAGCGCGGTTTGCTTGATTGAGGTTAATGAGGTTCACATTACCCGGCCACGCGGCATAAGTCGCCCCAGGAAGAGACTCCGGACAGTGAGCGGGTGGGGCGACTCGTTTGGTGACTTTGAGGGTGTAAGCGCCCTCATCACCGATCCCTATGTCATCTGGGCGTGGTGGCCATTGTTCGGTATATCCTGCGACCCCAAATAATACATTATAGCTGTTGGGATTTCCTGCAGGGTTTTGGAATTCAATCCGCTCAATCTCTCCGTATCCTGGACGATGTTGAAGATCGAGTCGATGAGAGGCCTCACACACACTTGAGGAGACCACAGGGGGCACTGAGAAGGTGGTCGTGTTGGTCTGATATCCATAGAGGCTGACCTCGACATCTGGTTCAGGGATGACTTCGATCTCCACTACCTCTCCCGGCGCCAGGGGCTCTTCCAATGCGTAGAGGATGTGGTTCCCTCCAAAGTAGTGAAACTGGGTATCAGGCACACAGAAAGCATTGCTCATCCAAGAGAGACCACAGAGGGCTTCACCTCGGGAGAGATCACCAGCGATCGTCTGTTCTCCGACTCTATTAGGGATGAGGTTCACCATACGGGCGTCTCGCCAACTCTCAAAGCCTTGAACCGCCGAAAAATCCTCTTCTTGGCAGGCATCCATGGCGGTTAGATATTGGTCGACAGTGATGGTGAAGCCACCTTCAGTTCCATCGCGGCTAAACCCAGAGATTCCGATCAGGTTATTGTAAGAGTTACGGAAAGCATAAAATTCGATGGTCTCTGGCTGACCGGGGTTACGTGGTCGATTGAGGCCATCGGTTGGGTGACTTACCTCACAGGCGATTCCTGAGGCCGCGGGCGGGACCGAGTGATTGGTCGTCCCTTGAGCATAGCCCCAGAGGGTGACCTCAACACCTGGGTCGGGAGTAACGGTGACGATCTGTAACGAATATTCGGGTTGATCGAGGGAGAACATAACGTGATGCCCTTCATAGTAAACCTCTTGGGTACGAGGGTCACAGAAGAGGTCATTGACCCAAGCGAGTTCGCACATCGGCGCACCGCTCTCTAGGTTTGAGCGCGCGATGCCTCGGCGGGTATATTGATCGACCTCTCGATCGAGATTGATCTCTTGCACATAAGGAGGCCAAGCGCTGGGGTTGGGATTCTCCCCAAAACAGCGATCACGCATGTCGCTTACTTCGACCCGCACGGTAAAGCTCCCCGAGGACTCATTGGTCACCCCGATGAGGAGATCTTGAGGACCCACCGCTGCATATGTCTGAAAAGAGACACTCTCTACGACCCCCTCATTACCTAAGCTACTCGCTGAGAAGCTCGTCTTACACATCCCGATCCCTTCGCTCGCCGGAGGAGAGATGTTCTGGCCGACCGGTTGTAGGTAAGCGAAGAGCTCAGGGTCTTGGTCCATAGACCCGGGGATGACAGTGACTGTGACCTCCTGCCACGCTTGTAGAGGCTCAGCGAGCGCGAAATATCGTGGTTTTCCATCCCAAAAGTTAAAGCGCTGGCTGGTCTGCCAACATCCCGCTTCACGAGGAGTTCCCCACTCTCCCAGGTCATTGGAAACACCTTCAGAGAAGTCAGCGACCACCTCTCCCGTCCCTTCATTTGTAAGCTCGATGAGGGTCACATCATCGCTCCATCGTCTAGGTTCGACGCACTGTCCTTCTTCTGTCTCCACCAAGCCATTAGCGCAGACACAGCTTGCCTGATCACCCTCACCGCGACAGGTTCGATTGACAGGACAGTCCATTGGGTCGCTGTAGGTGAGGCACTCTCCTCGCTGCTCGCAGACGTTGATCTGTCCGTTATCTGAGCAGCTGACCTGACCCTCTAATTGACAGGGGTTAAGACATTCGAGTTCATCAGAGACACAGCGCCCTGTCTGTGGGTTACAGCGTTCACCTTCAGGACACTCTATCTCCTCACAGAGAGGAGTGGTTCCGCTGTCGTTACTGACGCCGCTGTCGTTACTGAGGCCGCTATCTTCACCGAGGCCACTGTCGTTACTGAGGCCGCTGTCTCCCGTAGATACGCCTTGGTCATCGTCATCCTCTTGAGAGGTGCATTGACAATAGAGCTCCCCAAGGGAGCAGGACTCGCCACTGGGGAGTGTACAGACACAGTTATTCTCTTTGGTAGGATCGCAAGAGTCGCTGCTCCCTCCGGGTTGGCAAGCGAAGAGACTCAGGCTAAACATCAACAGCGAGGCTCGTTGTGTAAAGTAAGTAAACATTATATAGCTCCTAATATACGTAGTGATGAGATGTTGAGTGGCGATCAGCGCTTTCGATGAGTCATTTGTTTTATATCGCGGGATCACTTTGTGCTTTGAATGACTCTTCAGAGCGCTGTATTTTATCGGTATTTCCCACTCCTCTCTACTCTCCTTAAGCGTCATTCTCTTATTCAAAAGGAGGCGCTTAGCCCCGGGGTGAGGGTGAGCCATTCTATGACTAAACGCTCTAAATGATGCCGGTCACTCCAAGCGCTCCGCCAATGACTCACTTCGGCTCGAGCTAGCTGAAGCTCATCGAGAGTGTTAAGCGCGCTGAGATGAGGCTGAGCGATCCGCTCTTGAGAGAGGTCATTGAGCGCTTCAAGGCTCAGTAGCCCACGGAGTGAACCTCGCTGTCTCTTAAGAGACCGGTGGAGCTGTTGAGCGGTCTCTCTAAGCTCATCGACGCTCAGCCGCTCAGCTCTCTCTCTTTGAGGTCCCAGAGGCAGGTTAAGCCCTAGCTCAGCGATCACTCGTTCAGAGCCCACTCGACCATCGTAACTAAGCTCTACAAATTCAAGCCACTGATGAGCGTTCGATTGAGCTTTGAAACGACTCATGACTAGTTGAATAATAAGCTCTATTTCACCTAAGGTGAGAGGCGATGTCGATAGATGCGCTGACTCATGAGATAGTGAGCTTTGTAAAGAGGTGAGCGTCTCGGGGGAGAGGCAGTCTACTACGCTGGTCGAGAGGAGAGTCGTGAGCTCTTTGGTATCATGCTGGGCGATGAGGGGAGTGAGTCCGTTGACTGATCCGTGAGCCATGATCATGAGCCGCTTGAGCTCACGAGTCGCTCGTCGCAGCTTGAGTTGTAGGCTGAAATGCCTAGACCTTAATGTCTTTAGACGGATGGAACTGGTGAGGCCATCTCTTAATAGCTGTGATTGAAGGGTGAGCTCAGCTTGACTCAATCGCTCCTCATAAGAGAGAGCGGTTTGGGTCAGCCAAGCCTCTCTAAGTAGGAGGTCTGCCCCCAAAGATTCGATCCATAGCTCATGTTTTTTTAAGCGGAGCCAGCGCTCAGGGAGCTTCTCTTCACTTAGTCCGAGCTCGCCGAGGATCTTGGGAGAAGGCTCGCTCATCGAGAGTTTAGGGAGATGCCATCTTAAACCGACTCTCCCTCGGGAGTCGGGGTCTTCAAGCTCTTGATCGAGACGTCCGCGAAGCTGGGGTGATTTGGGGAGCCACAACTTAGTTCGGGCTTGTGAGAAGCGAAACTTGAGCGAACGCTGAGCGTAGTCTAAGCGTCTTTCATGACGCTTTAACATCGTAGTCCACCTCGCTTGACAGCTCTTTAAAGTGAGAGGAGGTTCCGCAGAGCATGGGAGAGGTAGAGAGAGGATGCTCAGCATGATGCTGAGAGAGATCCTAATAGAGAAAGAGAGAGAAGCTAGGCTAGAGGTCATGGTTGAGCGACCAGCGGTAGGCCCCAAGGGGCTTGAATCCGAACATTAGAATGATCTATCGATGGGGAGAGATGAGCCTCTATAGCCCGACCATAGACGGCCGTTGGAGCACCGAAGAGGGGAGTGAGCCCTAGCTCTTTTTGAGCGATGGATTGTAGCTCAGGGGGTAGAATGTCCATCTTTGAGCTCATCCAGGTAACGTCGGCATTTAAGGTCATATGTGTCTTCATCTGTGAGGGGAGAGCAGAATAGGCTCTTAAGGAGAGGCCGATCTCGACGGGTTGATCAAGGAGGGTGACCTGCCAGAGTCGCACTACTGTTTGGGTCGGTTGAATGGTCATTAGGGTTTCTCCCGCTAAACATGACCCACGACGACTCTCATCGGGTTGAGCGATCATCACTACTCCATCTACGGGGGAGCTGATCAGCTCTAGCTCTTGAATTAAAGCCTCTAACGTCTGCTCCGCTTGTCGCCAAGAAGCGAGCTCATCTTGGTAGGCCGAGTGGAGGCTCTCTTGTGCTCGCTTAAGCTCTTCGATCTCTCCTTGCCTCTCGCTGCCTTGGCTAAATTCTTGATTCTTGAGGGGCTTAATCAATGCTTGAGCGCTCTTGATCTCTGCCTTCACAGTGAGGAGGTCTCTCAGGGGGGCTGCGCCACTCTTCACCGCTCCTCTGAGCCCTCCTAGCTCTTGAGTGAGCGCTTGAATCTTAGCTTGGGCTTGAGCCCGCTGAGCTCGATAGCCCCACAGATTTGCCTGTCGCTGATGGACTCGATCGAGACGCTGAGAGGCGTTAAGATCAAAGTCCCGATCGGCGGTGATCAGTGATCGCTTGAGCTCAGCGCTCAACTCGAGACCCTTGTGGGTGACTTCTCGTCTTAAGAGTCGTAAATGATCACTCTGAAAGTGGAACATGTTTTGACCTCGCTGCACACTGTCGCCGCGAGTGAGCAGGGCTTGAAAACTTCCGTCTCGTGGGCACTTGATGGTGATTGGTGCTTGTCCATAGACGCCAAATAATAGAGGGCCAGACGACGACTGCTCAATCGCCTGAGACCACAAAAGAGAGACCGCTACAGCAATGAGAACGAAGAGAGAGCGAGCATAGAGGCTGAGACTTGATGACATAGGTAGACGCTCTACTAAAGCTCTAGGTGATGGTCTTGAGACAAGAGGGAGAGCTCCTCTACCCCAAATTGAGCTTTGAGCTCATTAAATAATGCGGCTCGATGTCGCTCTCTCTCTCCTGAGCGCCGGCGGCCTCTCAGGGTGATATGATAACTCATCTCGGCCCCCTCTCCCTGAGAGCCTTCGCGCATAGATATGAGCTGATAGCTCGCGCTGTAAGTTTTCAAGAGGGACTCGAGGGCGAGCTGAGGAGATCTCGATGGGTGATCAGTGAGGTCTGACTGAACATCGTCGTTTAAGACATAAGGAAGCCAAAACCGAAGGACGCCATCAAATCGAAATTGAGCACCGACTTGACCTTTGATCAATGTAATGGCGAGGGCGCAGAAGCAAGCGGTAAAGGCGATGGCGATGGCGAATAACTTTATACCACAACAGAGACCAGCGACGAGGGCGGCAAAGACGAAGCTCATCTCCCAGAGGTCACGGGTGTTCACTCTAAAACGGATCATCGCCATGCTCCCTAATAGCCCCAGGCCTAGCGCGAGATGAGCTGAGATCGCTAGCATCAAAGCTGCACTACAGAGCGTGATGAGGCTTAAGCCATTGATGAATCTTCGACTAAACGACAAGCCTTCATAGCTCCACTCATAGCAGATAGAGAAGGCTTGACCGAGCGCTATGGAGAGGATCAACGTCGGCAAGACTGAGAGCAGGGTAGAGATCATGGTGGTAAAGTTATGTAGCCCAAGATGTAAAGAGGTGTTGATCATTCAGTATTATTTAATATTTTAGCAATTTAATGGGTATAAATTAGCATAGCAGGTTTAAAAATTGAAGTAGACCCTCCATTCATGATTCATGAGATTTAGCTCTCGAGGCTCGAGAGCTCTTTTGTAGAGTTGTTCTGTATCTTGATAACACGGCATCAGAGCGCTCTACTGCGAGCTGGTACTTACTGACCCCTATGGCCGATAAGTCATAGCGTTGGCAGAGCGTAGACATCCACATCGGTACTCGCCTCTCGCTCTTCAGCTCCATGATCACATCGGCGTTCATATTCTTAAGCTCGGTCGCGAAGTCGAGTCTTCGCCAAGTATGAGTATACTGTTCATTGAGGTCGGCAGGGATTCGGTAGTCGCTCGTCGCTAGCGCTTTTACTCGGTAATCAAAGGTGACCCGAGCGTAGTCTCCATCAGGACTCTCAAAGCCTCGTCGCTCATAGCCAACCCAATAGTGAGGGGTCGCTTGGTATCGATCACGCCACCACAAAAACTCATCGAGAGTCGCTGACTGGTTAGAGGGGAGACCGCTGAGGAGATCTCGACGCTGAGCGCGACTCATCATGGTATAGCGTTGGCCTAGTATCGAGTTATACTGTTGGTGAGTGAGCTTTACTCGACTCTTCCACACCATTCCTCTGATCTTACGCTTTACTTCCAAGAAGATGTCAGCTCCGCCATAAGTACGAATCCGTAGTTTCAAGCGAGCGGAGCTTTGATCATAAGTTGCTTGGTAGAGCGGTCGGTCTACACCATCTAGATAAAGACTTAACACTTGATAATATCCAGTATTGGAGAATGAGTCAGCGCGAACAAAGGGACAGATCGACCGCTCAATCCGTTCTACATCGGCGATCGATACCAAGTACTTTTGTTCATAGCGCTCGACGCTTTCCATCTATGTTTCCCGCCTATTCTCTAGATTCCTTAAGTCTCTCTTATGTCACTCTTATGTCTCTCTTATGTCTCTCTTATGTCTCTCTTAAGTCTCTCTTATGTCTCTCTTAGTCTCTCTGTGCCGTAGTGCTCATCATTCACGCGGGGTTATGGGATATTAAACGATGAGCAGCGGCCATTTTGACATATCAGGCCGGGGGGACAGGTCTCTTGTCGTGGGCCACAGAAGCACTCACCGCCGACGCAACGATCCCCATTGATCACACAATAGGAGGCGCATGAGCCGCAGTTGAGGATATCGCTGCTGAGATCAAACGCCTCATCGGTGCTCCCATCGCAGTCATCATCTAAACCATTACAGAGCTCATCCTCAGGGTCGCGTGGGGCTGCGCTTATACAACGCGAGGTGTTATTGCTACAGCTCATCATCCCCGTCACAGCACACTCACCTAGCCCATTGGTACAACTCGAGCCGAGGAGAGGGAAGGCCTCATCAATCTGTCCATCGCAGTCATCATCTTGTCGATTACATAGCTCTAAGGGGACCGCGCCACATTCGCCACAGCTGTTGAGGACGTTTTCATCAGTTTGTCCATCGCAGTCATTGTCGGCGCCATCACAGACCTCATTGGGGACCGTCCCGCATTCTCCACAGGCGTTGGTTACCCCCTCATCAGTTTGCCCGTCGCAGTCATTGTCATTACCATCACAGACCTCATTGGGTACAGCGCCGCACCCTCCACATAGATTAGTAACCCCCTCATCGATTTGCCCATCACAGTCTTCATCTACGCCATTACAGATCTCGAAGGCGACTGGACCACAGAGGTCGCAGGCGTTGCGTACGCCCTCATCAACTTGTCCATCGCCATCATCGTCTCGTCCATTACATAATTCGTCACAGATATTATTCTCATCAGTCTGCCCATCGCAGTCATCATCAATGGTGTTACAAGTCTCTGCGACTCCTAATGTAGGGACTGCGTCGCACTCATAGCTACCTTGGATACAACGCTGCTGCCCAGAGCTCCGGCAGGCGCCCACACCGGACTGACAGGGCCCATTGTTGAGGAGCTCATCGACTCGTCCATCACAGTCTTCATCCATCTGATTACAGCTCTCAGTCGCTAAAGGTCCACATGACCCACAGGCGTTGGTGACTCCTTCATCAACTCTACCGTCACAGTCATTATCCGCCCCGTCGCAGACATCATTAGGGACGGGCCCACAGTCGCCACAAGTATTGGTCACTCCTTCGTCAGCTCTCCCATCACAGTCGTTATCTAGACGATCACACTCTTCGCTAGGAGCTACTCCACAGTCACCACAGGCGTTGGTAACTCCCTCATCGACTCGACCATCACAGTCATTATCTAGTTCATCACAAGATTCGATGGGAATCTCACCACAAGCGCCACAGTCGTTAAGGAGTCCCTCATCGACTCGGCCATCACAGTCATTGTCTGCCATATCGCAGATCTCTTCAGTCGGTCTAGTCGCGTCGCACTCGCTCCAACTCTCCTCGACGCAAGTCTGCAGACCGCTGACGCAAATCCCTTGGTTCACACCACAAACCTGGGTCTCACCATTAGCGCAACACCCCATGAGCTCTTCATCAATGAGACCATCACAGTCATTGTCTCCTCGGTCGCACATTTCATCTTGAGGTATACCCGAGACCGCATCGCAGAACACGCTAGTCTCTGAGTCGGCGCAAACTAATAATCCTTCAGCTTGACAGTCACCTAGGCCTATTGAGCAGGGCTCTCCACGCTCGGAGAAGCTCTCATCAACTTCACCATCACAGTCATCATCTAGGTCGTTACATCGCTCATTACGAGGGAGACAGACCTCCATATCAGCCTGCCGAGGAGAGGAGAGGTCTTCATCATTGACCATCATGTCATCCACTCTATCCATCTCCTGATCGACCCTTGAGGAGTCCTCTTCAACCTCTGCATCATCTCCCGCTTCTGCCATTTTATAGTCTACGAAAACATTGCCTTGATCGCCGGTTGACGAGGACGGGGAATCCAACCCGGTGACCGCCAATTGGCAAGAGAGACAGAGTAGAGACATACAGCAGATGGCATGACTTTTAATGCTCACGAGTACCTCTCTTCAACTCTTCTTTGGAGTTCGATATACCTTAAAAACACTTTAGCTATGATGTCTATGATGAAGATGAGTCTGACGAAAACTTAAGAAGGCGACTAAAATCCACATTAACGAAGAGAGAGGGGCAGAGCGCTGAGCACAGCCGGAGACAGAGGTCGCTCCTTCACTCATCTCTAAGGCTCCACCGCTGAGAGAGCTACTTGGTAAGTCATCATCTCTATCTTCCATCAATAGGTCAGTACCGCCTTCGTTGATCATAGAACCCTCTCTTCCACCCATCATAGTATTCATCATTGTCGCTCCGCTGCTCTCACCAGCCATTTCACCGGCGATTTCACCAGCCATTTCACCGGCGATTTCACCAGCCATCTCACCGGCGATTTCACCAGCCATCTCACCGGCGATTTCACCAGCCATCTCACCAGCGGACTCTACCCAATCGATCAAACATTGGGCGACGCCCCGCTCATCCGCCTCGCAACGCTGTCCTGGCGGACACTCGATCGATCCACAAGGGTCAAAGGTGCATTCACCGTTCAGACAAAGATAACCCTCATCACAGCTGATCTCTTCACACCGCGCAGCTTGGCATTCTCCTTCGATACAGAGTTCAGAAGAGGGGCAACTGAGATCAGCGCAGGGGTTTGGCTGGCAGATGCCATCGAGGCAACGTTCATCTCCAGTGCAGCTGATCACAGCGCAACTATCAATACACTCGCCTTCGCGACAGAATTGATTCATAGAGCACTCTACCTCTGAGCAAGGATCTGACTCACAGCCTTCTTCTCCACAGCGATTCCCCTCTTGACAGGGGATCTCAGGACATCGATCAAGACGACACTCTCCCTCGAAGCATCGCTCTCCCGCTGAGCAAGAGACCCCCTCGCAGAGGTCTACGCACAAGCCTCGTTCACAGCGCTCACCAAGAGAACATTCGACGTCAGCGCAGAGGGGAACGCAAAAGTCATCAATACATCTAAAGTCTCCGAAGCATTCGCTCGCTTGGCAGGGCTCCACACACTGTCCACTTATGCAGCGGAGCTCGTTAGAGCAGGGAGCGTTCTCATCGCTGATCTCATCACAATCTTGATCGATGCCATCACAGACTTCAGCGAGTGGACCTCCGCACTGACCACACCGATTACGAGTCCCCTCATCGATGAGACCGTCACAGTCTTGGTCGATACCATCACACCGCTCTTCGCTCGGCTCATTGAGACGATCACAGATGAGGGCTCCATTGTCACAGAGGGTGAGCCCCTCAGCACAGAGACCTCGCTCATCGGTCACGCAGCGTTGGTCACGCTCAGGGAAGGCTTCATCTATTCGATCATCACAGTCGTTATCAAGGCCATCACAGACCTCTGCCAAACGTGGCGCTGTAGGCTCACAAATCTCAACTCCATTGACGCAGCGAGGGACACCGAGCTGGCAATCCCCGATCCCCGGTAGAGAGCACTCGACAGCGAGCAGAGCCCCTTCATCGATGAGGCTGTCACAATCATTATCTATACCATCGCAGAGCTCAGGTCCTTCACGAGGAATACAGTTATCACAGACATCGCCCACTCCATCACCATCAGTATCGACTTGAGCAGGATTGGCTTGAAGGAGGCAATTGTCACAGACATCGCCTACTCCATCATCATCGAGATCTGCTTGACTGTCTGCGTCCTCAGGGCACACGTCACAGAGGTCTCCATATCCATCGAGATCGCTGTCTGCTTGATCTGGATTAGGGACCTCAGGGCAGTTATCCTCCTCATCAGGGGTGCCATCGCCATCGCCATCGGGGCGGATAATGATCACTACTGTCGCCTCGGCACGAGCTCCATCATCATCGATGACCTCAACTCGCAACGTGACCTCTCTTGGCTCATTTGATTCAGGCGTCCAGGTCACTTGACCCTCTTGATCAATCTCTGCGCCATCTGGACCATCGAGAATAGACCATGCATGAGTGTCATCAGCGCCTGGGTCTGTGACATCGAAGTCTAGGATCCATGCTCGGTCTACATCAGCTTCTTGGGGTGGATCATGAGTAATCTCCGGCGGTAAGTTAGCGATGGTGACCGTGGTCGTGTCTCGATCTACCCCACCATCATCATCTCTCGCCTCAACAGTGACTGTAAATAGGCCGTTATCAGTAAAGGTCGCTTGAGCATTGAGCGCTGCTACCCATGCAGTATCGAAGACACCGTCATTGTTAAAGTCCCAGCGATATTCGTGTGTATCATCTAGACCGGGGTCGGAGATCTGGGCGATTGAGAGCTCTACCGGGCTCCCCTCAACGCCATCAAATGGACCACCGGCTTGAACGATTGGGGGGAGGTTGTCGATCGTAGCGGTCACGATCTTCTCGGCCTGCTCTCCCCGCTCGTTAACAGCGACGAGTCTTACTAGAAACTGGCCATTATCTCGATAAATATGCTCCGCGCAGACTAGCTCATTGGGTCGAGTTTGAATGGTACTTTCATCGCCATCTCGCCATTGAAAAGTCATGGTGAGATTCTCGACTGAGGGGTCATCGGTTGCGAAGGTACAGAGGGTAACGACACGACCTTCGGGGGCGCTCAGCTCATCGGGACCTTGGTCTTGTCCTCTAGAGCGTATGGTGACCGGGAGGTTGTCATCCAAAATCAATTGAGTATCTGCGGCGAAATAATAAGCCCACTGATCAATCTCGGAGACGAGGTCAGCGGTGATGGTGATCGCCCAGTTCTCATTGACCGGTAGGTTGGATAAGACGCCGCCATCAGTATTATTCACGAAATACCAATTCCCCTCTGGCTCTTGCCCCAAACTAAACTCACTAGCGTTGTCATCGCTCTGGGTGATCACCGCCTGAGGAGGGACACCGTCTAGATCCATCACCACTCGAGAGTTTGTGGGCTGACGTTGGTCTACTGGCTGACCTAAGTTATCGATCCCATGTGTGATGATGAGGGCGAGTTCATCATCATTTAAATTGCGATAGAGGAACAATAGAGAGCGTCCACGTTGTTCAAAACCGGTGTGACTAGAGGCGCTTGAATAGCTGTAAAAGGCGGCAGCGCTCATCGCTCTCTCTACAGCGGGGATACTTCTGATAAAACCATTCGGTTGGCTGATCTCAAAGAGCCTAATATTGCCGGTAAAGGTTGGGGTTGCGTTTGCTGTAGGGTTAACATGCAATGAGACAATTAATGAGACAATTAATGAGAGAGTCAGCGAGTAGATCAATGAGAGAGTCAGCGAGTAGAGATAACGAATATATACTGTCAGACGCATTGAATACTCCTAGGAGTTCACAGGATTCTAATGAGGATAACTTGAGGCCCCTGTTAATCTTAGTGATTAATACGTAAAGTCACAATCAACAAACACACATCGTCTCTCATCGAGACCCTATTCCTAGGCTTAGGTATCATGATATTGAGGGATCTACTTCTCATGTTTAGAGCTTGGTTCAGGGCTCCATTAACGATGACTGATTTATTCTCTCTAGATCTCTTCACAGTGATCAAACTTGATGACTGCGAGCACCCCTTTGATACGTAATACATCTACTCATCTTAAGCGTGCTCCCCATTTAAACGATAATATATACCGACCTGAGCTGGATGGCCTCCGGGCGTTGGCCCTACTCTCAGTGATGGCTTATCACGCTGACCTCGGGCTCCCCAATGGATTTCTTGGGGTAGACATTTTCTTTGTACTCAGCGGGTATTTGATCACTCGTCGACTCCTCAGGTCTCTTCGAGAGGGACCTCTAGATATTAAAGAATTTTATCTCAATCGGGCGCGTCGACTGTTGCCTATGCTCTTCGTGGTGATGTCCGTAAGCGCTCTCTTCGGTTATTTATGGATGACTCCCGCTCAGCTCCGAGATCTCTCCCAGAGCTTCTTGGCGGCGAGCTTGTCGCTGTCTAATCTCCTCTTTTGGCATGAGAGCGGCTATTTTCAGCCCGATTCAGCGATTAAACCACTGCTACATACGTGGAGCTTGGCGATTGAAGAGCAGTTTTACCTAGCATTGCCGCTTTTATTATGGATCATTTGGAGGGGCGATCGACAGAGAGGTTATCGAGACCAAGAGGTGGTCTTTAGTCGTAGGCGGCGGCGAGCCTTGATGGTCTGTATTGTTGTATGGGGCATTAGCTTAGCCACGTGTGAGTGGTCATGGCGATATGCTCCCTCTTTTAATTATTATTCGCCTTTTACCCGAGCTTGGGAGCTGCTTACCGGTGTAGTGGTCGCTCTATGGCGAGCTGACTCTTCTGTGGACCAACGCTCGAAGATGACCAATCCTGTAGTGTCGGCTCTTCTCTCTGTCGTGGGTCTCAGCGCCATTTTATTATCGATCCTCGCTTCGCCTCATCTCGCGCCTCATCCGAGCGTGTATACTCTTATTCCTGTGCTAGGGGTCGCTTTAACGATCCATTGTACTCGAGTAGATCACTCGGTGAGTAGGTTATTGAGTAGACCTATCTTAGTGTGGTTAGGGCTGATCAGCTATAGCGCTTATCTGTGGCATCAGCCATTGCTCGCTTTAGCGAGGATCGATCGCTATGGCATCCCTCTAGAGCTCTCTCATCGAGTAGGCTTGATCGGTTTCGCGCTGCTCCTCGCCGCTCTATGTAAACGGTTCATCGAAGATCCTATTCGCTTCAGTCTTCTCCTTAAAGAGAGACCTAGACTCACCATTATCTATAGTATGAGCGGGGTCGCTCTATTTTCTCTTCTTGGGATCTTCGGACATCTCTCAGGGGGTCTACCTCAGCGAGGAGATCCCTCTGTCTACCTAGTCGAGAAGGCGGGAACCCCAACCGTGGTCCCTTGCTCGTACCATCAGTTTTATCGTTGTCAACTCGGTGATCAGAGTATCAATCCACAGGTCGCTCTAGTCGGTGACAGTCACGCGGGTATGTATAGCGCTCTCTTCGACCGACGGTTTAGAGATCATCAGGCAGCAGTGATGTATGCTGGCGATGGATGGTGCGCTCCACTTCTTGATTTTATCACCGATGACCGTAGCAAGAATGGACCTCGATGCGCGAAAGAGATGAGTTCTGCTCTCAGGGCGATCGCTCAAAATACGAATATTCACACCGTGATCCTCGCCGCCGAATGGAGTCACTATCTTTGGGGAGAGCGACCCGGGCAAACACCTTCACTGCACCAACGAAGCGTTTACCGATTCACAGGGAGAGAGCTTGAGGGGTCTCAGCCTATTCTATCTCTCGAAGCGACATCGGCGCTAAACGCCATAGCGTTTAAGCGCTCCCTCGAAGCGACGATCTCCCTGTATACTGCTACGGGTAAGTCAGTCATCATTATTGAGCCTGTCCCAGAGCTCTCTTATCACGTACCTCAAGCGCTCGCGAGCTCCGCTTTTAGGCGTTTACCTCCTCCACCAATGATCTCAAAACTAGAATACCAAGCGCAAAATCAGGCTTTTTTTATGATCCTCAATGAGCTCACCTCTCTAGACTTTGAACGATGGTCAGTTGCCGAATCTCTCTGTGATGTAGAGCGCGGTCAATCTCGATGTCGTCTACATGATGAGAACTCTTTACCCCTTTACAGCGATAGCAACCACCTTACGGAGAGGGGAGCGACGATCGCTATTGAGTCTTATCTCAAGATCTATTTGCAATAGACTAGAGTGCAGAGAGGATTTTAAGTCTCTTCAGAACATCTTCAGTTATTTTATATAGAGAAGGCCAAATCTAGATCAGTATTGAACCCTCAAATTGACTATGCTCTTGTTAGCTTTACTCTTGTTAACTTTACTCTTGTTAACTTTACTCTTGTCAACTTAGCTCGTTTCTTTAGCGCATTAACTCGTCTCTTTAGTGCGTTAGTCCGTTTCTTTAGTGCGTTAGTCCGTTTCTTTAGCGCATCAGTTCGTTAGTCAACCACTCAAACATCATGAATGAAGTAAGTTGTTTATGTTTAATAGATCTGTAGCTTTTATATTGTGTATGTCCACCATGACAGCCTGTGTAGGGGTGGTAATTAATGATGAGGAATTAGCCGATGCCTCATTAGATATGAATATGTACACTCCGATTATTGATGCGCTAATCCAAATAGACCAAGAGCTAGACCAAGAGCTAGACCAAGAGCTAGACCAAGAGCTAGACCAAGAGCTAGACCAAGAGCTAGACCAAGAGCTAGACCAAGAGCTAGACCAAGAGCTAGACCAAGAGCTAGACCAAGAGCTAGACCAAGAGCTAGACCAAGAGCTAGACCAAGAGCTAGACCAAGAGCTAGACCAAGAGCTAGACCAAGAGCTCGATCAAGAGCTAGATATGAGCGCCCCCGAGGAGTGTAATGGACGCGATGATGATCTAGACCAAGTGGTCGATGAAGGGGCTTGTCCTTGCCCAAGTATTGTTTATCAGAGCTCTCTTTACCTCTTCTGTGACGACCTTAAAACATGGAGGGAGGCGCGGGATAGTTGCCGAGGAATGGGCTTTGACCTATGCAGCATTCACTCCAATCCAGAGAATCAAGTCCTCTATAATCAACTCTCACTGAGAGAGCTCAGTGATACATGGATTGGTCTCAACGATCGAGATCAAGAGGAGGTATTCATGTGGTCAAATAATGAGGAGCTAAGCTATACAAGATGGGGTAATGGTGAGCCTAATAACGGAGGTTCAGGGGAGAACTGTGGAATCATTCTGATGAGAGGGAATCGACGATCATTTTGGGATGATAGAAGCTGTCTTTCAGAGTATTCATATATCTGTGAATATGAGATCCCAGCTCCGTAACCGCTCTTCCTAGTATCTCCCCTGATAGGGATCGAGTTCTCATATAAGTCTCTTCAAGTCGATGACTGATCAAAGGGATAAGTACAGATCATCTCTCGTGCTTGAATCGTCTTGGGTCACTTAGTAGCGATCGGCTACTTCTTTTCAATCCAAAAGAGGCTCACTTTTGCTTTCTTTAACTCATCAAAAGTACACAGACTGTGTGAGCGACTATCCTGTTTATGAACATCAAAACTTGATGATTTAGACTTATCCTTCTCCGACCAACCAGGCATGATCGCTACCTTGCCATTTTTAAGGCCGACCGCTAAGAAATAGTGGGAGTTGGCGAGATTCTTGAACAGATTCCAACCCTTTGAGGAAGACCCTAAGCAGCCGTTCTCATGCTCTTTATTTTTGAGGAGGATAACCGGGTTACCTCTCTTAAGTTGGCTCTTAAGAGCCTCTTTTCGCTTAGCCCATCGTCTCGACTTTCTCATCCGATCAGCCTTGATCCCTCTCTTTGATTTAGCGCGCTTCTTGAGAGCCTTGAAGAGCGCATCTGGTAGAGTATAGGACATTTTTTGCTTCTTACCTGGCGCTTTTTTACTCTTCATTTCTTTGTAGAGAGCACGAATGGCCTGGCTAGGATGTTTGCTCCCATCAAAGTTAGTGCTGAGGAGACGACTAACCCCTCTCTCTGTTTGCCAATAACCTAGTAACATAGCACCAGCGACTGGGCCACAGCCTTCGTATACCTTCTTTTTGTCCTTCCTAACGGGGCTAGAGATTAACTCTTGATTGATTGATTTAACGAATTGGCTGTAATAAGTATTCTTAGCAAAAGCGTTAGTGGACACACTCCATGAGCTCAGGGTGAGGATTAATATTAAATATTTAGGGAGAGACATTAAGAGACCCTTGATGTAAAATGTAAAGTAAGACAGGTGTTTATGGATAACATGTCATCAGTAATCTATCCTAAATGCAAGCTCCTTCGACTTTAGGGTCTTTTCGCGACCGTTAAACGCCCAGAGTGGCCTCAAAAGTAGACAACAGAGCAATTGAATAGAGGATGACTCTCTCAATAGAGCTCTTATCTCGATCAATAGAGCTCTTACCTCGATCATTTAAATGGTCAGTATTATGGATAGAATCTAGCAAGAAGATAAGTTAGACATAATAGAGGCGACAGCGCCTTATCTCAGCGCCTTATCTCAGCGCCTTATCTCAGCCCTTTATGCCAACCAAAGCGGACCAAGATCACGATAGATCGAGCGATATAACTCATTGATGTAACTCACTGATGTCGCTCAGTCATGTAACGTATGTGATCGGTTCGTTCATTCAGTGTGGAGTTCACATGATTATGCCTTTTATACGTCTCGCTTTTACACGTCTCTGTTCTCTGTATTCCCTCTGTCTCATTTATTTAACGATGATAAGCACCGGCGCTATCGCTGTAGCTCAACCTGTACCGACAGCTGATCCATCGCTCAAGTTACCTCAAAAAACGCCGCCTCCGCCGCTGCAGATTCAAGCGCCAAATAGGATCCCTAATCAGGTGTCTCAACAGGTGCAGATCCCTCCCATGATTCAACAGCAGCAAATGAACAACAGCAGGTCTCGGCCTATCAATCGCGCAGATCTAAAAAAGTATCTCGACCAACTCCCTGAGCTCGCGCCTAAAACATACTCGCGACCTCAGATACAATTAGCCTTAGTATTGGACGTTAGCGGGAGTATGGAGGGCCTATTAAACCAAGCCCGAGAAGAGCTATGGAAGGTCATTAACCTGTTCAATGGAGTCCATTACCAAGGGGAGACCCCACATATTCGAGTCGCCCTTTACACTCATGGAATGTCTCAAGCGACGACCGGTTTATTTTTGGAGCGACAGTTGTCATTAACAACCGACCTAGATCAAGTCTCAGAGGTCTTATTTTCACTAAAAACAACCGGTAGCGAAGAGTACTGTCCTAGCTCGCTTTTCGCTGCCTCTCGCGGGTTAGAGTGGAGCTCTTCTCCCCATGACTTTAAGGCGATCATCATCGCCGGTAACGAAGAGTTTGTACAAGGCCCACTCTCATTGAAAGAGGGATTTATACCCGGGAAGAAGCGTGGCTTGATCACTCACACGATACATTGTGGGGCGCCTAAACGTGGTATAGAGCATCAATGGAAAGCAGCGGCAAAGTTGGGTGGCGGTCAGTTTCTAAATATTGATCAAGATGCTAAGCATGAGTACATTGAGACGCCCTACGATGATCACATCCAAGAGCTTAATAGCCAGCTTAATCAAACGTACATTCCCTATGGACGCTTAGGCAAAACGGGGATCGCTAAGCAACAAGCACAAGATTCCAATGCTCGTAAAATGAGCAAATCTAGTGCGATTCAGCGCTCGATTACAAAGTCAAACAGTTACTACAGTAATGACCAGTGGGACCTCGTCGACGCGGTTCGTAAAAAGACCGTAGATCTTTCAAAAATAGACGCTCAGCGACTCCCTCTAGAGCTGCGCTCATTAGATGCTCAAGCGCTCACATCTTATGTGCAAAAGAAGCAAAATCAGAGATCAGAGATTCATGAGAAGATCGCGAAGTTAAAAAAAGAGCGAGCTCTTTATCTGAAGCAAGAGCGGGCTAAGCGAGCCGCTTCTGGACAAAAAAGACTCGACTCAGTTCTAATTGAGGCTTTACGAGCTCAAGCGCTCAGACTCGGGTTCAAGTGGAGAACAGAATAGTCTCGTCGATCGTTATCAGCGATGGGATAGCGATGGGATAGCGATGCTCTCTCGATCAGATTATCCGGTCTCGGATTAGGGCGAAGGCTTCTCACACTGAAAATAAGTCCATGAAGCGCGGAATTTGTTTTTGCCATCAAATATTTTGTCCATCGCCATACGCATCAAGCGTTTTCGCTGTATAACGTCGAGTTCGGTTGGTGCATGTCCCGAGATCTTCTCTGCCCCCCCCACCCAGCCGAGGACCCCTTCATGGTACACCACAAGGAAATCATACCAATCAGTCACTAGAGCATCAAAGGTCTTCACGACCCTAGAGCGTACTTTAAAACCTGCTTGTTCAAAGGCACCCTGATAGTGATCGACATGCCGGACGGGTAAAAAATATTTAGCTCTTAAGGTGTCATGTGCCTGCATATAATCAGCCTCATTGAGAGCATCTCGATACTCGGCGAAGTCAGGGTTATCTCTAACGATCTCCATCGCTGCTCTGTGAATATGCTCTACGGTCTCATCTATGATCCAAGCGCCCTCTTCCGAATCAGGGTTACGGATATTACCCGATTGGACATGAGCGATGCCACCAGGACGTAGAATGTCAAACCACCCTCTTAAGGTGTCATCGAGACCATAATACAAGTGAATGGCGTTGGTAGACACAACCGCATCGACACCACGATCCCAGATCGGTGAATCAACGACTTCAAGGAGCGACTCTAAGCGCTTCTCACTCTTCAAATAACGTATCAATCGATACGCGACGCGCGGATCACCTTTGCTCTTTTCCAAGGCGAGACGTAAAAATTTGGGGGAGGAGTCCACGATCAAAACACCAAAACGTTCGGTGTCAGGGCGCGCCAATAACCGTCGTGTCAAGATCCCCGTGCCTCCTGAATAGTCGAGGACGAGTACGTTCGGTCCTTGGTGGGCGAGGAGATCATCGACCGAGGGGTTGAGGTTATCATACCAACCATGCTCCTCAACGGTGTCATATTTTTGCGCGAGCTCCTCGAGTTGAGCCCCTGCCCAAGTCTCATGAGGGATTGGATCAAATCCATTAGGCCACTGAAAACTCATCTATGCCTCCCTTTATCTCATCGGTAAAGATCATTAGCCCTCGTTGACTTGCTCGTCTGCATTAAACTTTATTAGAAGTCAATTTTGATAAGTCAGTAGGGGACTTAAGTCATTTATACCTAACAATATGATAGAAGTAAATGAGCCTGCCGAAGGTCTTTTAGATCGCGCGCTCAGCAGTGGGGTTTATGTAGCCCTCTCATCGCAGTCTTCTCCGTGGTTGAGATATAATTTAAGGCATAACTTAAGGACAGGTTTGGGTGTGGTCGACGATCACATAGTGAAGGTCGGACCAAGCGACGATCCCGTTCGCTGTCTCTAACCGACCACGAATATGAAGCTGACCGCTCTCATTGAGACAGTTAGAGCGGAGGTTATGAGAGCGTTCGCCCACGTCAATGGGAGTAGATGTCCCTTGCAGAGGGGTCCACCCTTCTAAGCTAAAACCGTCTTCTTCATAAGGTTTGACCATCATCTGTAGAGTGCCGACTTCCTCACTATAAGTTACTAAGTTAGCAGTGATGGGGTTCACATAATCTCTGAGATAGCCAAGGTGGACGTAAGCGCTGGGGGTCTTCATCATCCGCGCTAGCTCTTCTGATAGCTTTTCAATCACTTGCTCACTGGGGCTATCGATCATCAATGAAGCCACATATTCAGTGTTCGATTCCTCATCATGGACATGGTGCATCGTCCCTCGATACTCACTGACTAAACCCTCTTTATGATGTAATATGGGCTGATTAAATACTCTCCTAATGCCTGAATAAACAGGGCCTCCACAGTTGTCACCTTGGGTATTATTTAAAATCCGTTCTCTCGTATCGCCACGATACCAATCGAGGAGAGGAGCCGAGATCTCAAAGCGTTGACCCTCGGGGAGTTGCTCATGGAAGATCACTCGACGCATATGTTCAGCCATATCTCCTGCGCTCGTACAGTTGGCATCGCCTCGAGTGTTATAGATTGTACAGCCTCGCTCATCAGCATATGATCGACCAGACCACTGATGCTCTCGTATGACTTCGCGGGAGCCCTCGCGGATACTTATCCGTTGGGCTTCTGAGAGTTGGTAACTCCACGGTCGAGCGTCATCGGTAACATAGTCTCGCATCAAGGCAGTGTGATTAAAGCCATGGGCGGGGGTGAAGAATTCAGTGTTGAGCCAGTCCACTCCGGTGAAGCGCAGTAAGAGGGTGTAGGTCTCGTTGGAGGAGCAATCAAAGGTACGCCGCACGACCTCTCTGACACTGATATCAACCTCTTCTACCCACTCCCCCTCGATGAGGCGCTGAAAGCCGAGGGTAGCGTCGATGCTGAATCCTGCTTGGTTAATCAGCTCTAGAGTCGCAGTCGCTGTATACATCTTGATGGTGCTCGCCGGCCAAAAGTCAGCTCGCCCTTGAGTCGGTGTATAATCGCGAGAGATAAACAGCGGCTGTTCCCCTCTTGAAGTGACATGAATGACCTGCGCCCATACACGCTGATCGGGGGCTGCGAGGTCAATCACTGTGTCGAGGTGATCAAGAGAAGGAGGGAGAGGGGCATCGATCGGTATGATCATGTCAGTGGGCTCGGTAACCCCTTGATCGATGGGCTCCTCGATCTCGGCATCCATTATGATACCTTGATCGAGAGGTCTCTCAGTTTCAGCGTCGGTGACGAGATCTAGATCAAGCGTGAGGTCTACTAAAGAGTCATCAGGAGTGGTGTCGTCACTCGACCCCTTATCAGAAGGATCAAGGCCTTGATCAATGCCAGAATCAAGCTCATTGATCGATAGGTCAAGCTGACGACTGACATCTGTCTCATCACAGGCGATAAGGTTGAGCAGAAGAGAAGAGATCAGCACGATTTGGGTGCATAAAGAGTAAGGAGATACAGACCGAGTTGAGGAGAATATGAATAGAGAGAAGATGTTCACGCGAATAATGTCCTTGTACTCACGGCGTTGATCAAGAGTTCACGGCGTTGATCAAGAGCGATCACTGAGGCCGAGCTGTGGGTGATCTTGAAGAGGATAAGCGAGAGAGAGATGATATGACATACCTATCCCCCTCATAGTGAACAAGAAATAGAAGCAAAATCTTTTAGGGCTTAAGCGAGTTCAACCGCTCATTATTCTCTATAGAGCAACCATGTAGGTCATATTCTTATCTGTTCAATATAAGAGTTCGCACCATCGGTTGGTTTGACTCTACACGACCGCACAGAGTCTAAGAGGAGTATAAGGATGGTCAAACGCGATAAGCGATCTCGCTCAAGAGAGCGGAGATATGGTGTTGAGGAGAGAGGGATTCGCTCATTGAGCTCTGATCTGCTCAGCTCAGTCTCTCAGTCTGTTCTCCCGTCAGAGCCTAAGTCTCATTTAGGCTTGATCTCTGCGTCTCGGCGATTATATCAGAGTCTGAGCCTAAACTTGAGCCTAAGCCTAAGCCTCAGTCTGAGCCTTAGTCTGAGCCTGATCCTGATCCTGGGCCTGAGCCTTTGGTCTTCACTCGTGACCGCTGAGCCGAACTCAAATCTCAAAAAAACGAGTCACCCTTCAGTGACTGAGAAGAGAGCCTGCTTAGGGCTCCCGCTGATTCAACATACCGAGGACTGTATGCCATCCGATCAAGATCAAAAACAGAGCGAGAGATCCAATGCGTCATCTGAGGCTCATGTAAAGGAACAGAGCGCTGTTCGACCTCAGAGCCAACGAGGTGACCTGAATGTACTCAAGACGCCTCTAAAGCAATGCTGTACCTCACCGCTTACCGGCTTCGAGCGTGATGGCTTTTGTCATACAGGGCCCTATGATCGAGGGCGACATGTGGTCTGCGCGGTGATGAGTGAGGCTTTCCTCAACTATACTAAGAGTCGTGGTAACGATCTCAGCACACCGGCGCCCCAATATCGATTTCCTGGTCTGAAGCCCGGTGATCGCTGGTGCCTCTGCGCGCTCCGTTGGGCAGAGGCAGAGCAGGCCGGTGTAGCGCCGAAGGTTGATCTTGAAGCGACTCATCAGCAAGCACTTCAGGTGATTACTCTAGAAGTGCTTAAACGTTATGCTGTGGACTGAATAACAGAGGAACTAGAAACTCAAAAAGGGAACCCCATATTGATCCTCACTCCCTTCAGTCGCTCATCACCAGCAACGTAATAGAGCCCAAGTCTGAGCTTCAGCCGCACCGGCTTGACGTGTCCGATATGAAACCCCATTTTCATCATCCATGAGAGCTGTGTGAGACGTGAAGTGAGTTGAGGCGTAAAGAGGTCATGGATGAGAAAGAGGTTAAGGTCGAGCGGCGTAGCGCCGACTGAGAAGGAGAGAGGGAGTTTAACATCGACACCATGGCTAAGGATGGCGAGCGTATCGTCGCTCCATTTTGTCTCGTGATATTTGGCGAATAAGAGCCGATTCCCAAACGAGGTCTTCAGCCCATAGATCGATCGACGATACACGTTCTTCAGACCAACGCTCATCAAGTAGGTAGACTTTGATTTATCAGTAAAAGAGAAGCCGATCCCTCCATGCACAAAAGGCTTTAGTTGCCAATGGGGAGTGACACTGTAAGCGATTTGTAAGCCCGGTGCCAGAGAGAGCGTCGAGAGCTCTTGAGGAGGAGAGAGCTCAGAGAGCTTAAAGCCCGCTAATCCCAACGCGACTCCAGTTGAGAGCTGATAGCTCACATCTCCTCGGGTGTATACAGGGATCGCACTCGGCGCGGTCACATGGAACACTTCGGCTTGACCCACTTGATAATATCCGGCGCCTAACCAAGCGCTATGGGACCAATGGAGAGGGGCAGAGTTCAAGTGATCGGCATAAGCTATAGATCTATGGTGAGTGGGGAGCAGAACAGAGGTGAACAGAAAAGAGGTGAACAGAAAAGAGGTAAACAGGAATAACAGAACCCTCGCTAGAACTGATCGTGAGATCTGGATGAGCTGTGCCTCAGCTACTCTTCGAGGGCTGATAGTGTGTATCCAAGTAGAAATAAGAATTTCACCTCGTCGGTTTTCAGAGATAATGCAACTAGAGCTTCTGAGTGAGAGATATAAAAGTGAATGTATATCGTTTTACGATTATCATTAGTTAAACTAGCATATGCTATATAGCTCATCTGAGTCATTAACGATTAAATCACTTGTATGTCTGTCCGTGACTTAATGATTTAATATAACTCTAACTCACCTCATACAGGGAGAACGCTGATGTTAAGCGCTATCGTTAATCGAGCCTATCTCTACTATCCCATTTGCCTCTTCGCATTATTCGTTGCTGTCGCTTGCGATGACAGCCTCTCTGAGCTAAGCGATGACCCTGACCCTTGTACGGTGATCACCTGTAGCGGTCATGGGGTTTGTGTCAATGTTGGTGGGGCGCCTACTTGTGCATGTGATGAAGGGTATCAAGCTGACCCGACCAATGGCTTAGGTTGTCTCATGATCGGTGAGACGAACCCAGGTTCAAGGTTGATGATGAGTGATGATATGGCGCTCGACTCGAGAGTGGACATGTCTCTTGATATGGATCAGGTCGATGAGCTCGATTATAATCAAGCAGACGCGAGCTTAATCGCCGGAGAGAGCGCCGGAGAGAGTGCCGGAGAGAGCGCCGGAGAGAGCGCCGGAGAGAGCGCCGGAGAGAGCGCCGGAGAGAGCGCCGGAGAGAGCGCCGGAGAGAGCGCCGGAGAGAGCGCCGGAGAAAACGCCGGAGAGATCGCCGGAGAGAGCGCCGGAGAGATCGCCGGAGAGATGACTGGACAAGGAGAACGCGCGGAGATTGATGAGGGGTGCCCCGGCGCTCTTGAGCCTGAATGTATAGAGGCGGTAGAGAGTGAGAACCGCCTCAACCTCTGTGATGGACTAGATAATGATTGTGATGGTGAGATCGATGAAGGATGTTTCTGTAAAGCCGGAGAGGTAAGGACCTGTTTCTCAGGAGCGACCAATCGGCTCAATGTGGGTGCTTGTAGCGCCGGGACAATGCGTTGCCTCGCTGATGGACCCTCAGGGAGGTGGGGGTCATGTGAGGGAGAGGTCGCTCCCACCGGTGAGATCTGTGATGGCCTTGATAATGACTGTAATGGCTGTCTCGATGAGGTCGATTTCTGTAATCCCGAAGTGACATGCCCCGGCCCCAATGATCCACGAACACCAGACGCCCAGCCTTTCGCCCCCTATCAACTCACCGGCGCTGACTTTTATAATGGCGAGGCGGCACAGTGGACATGGGTGATTACTGGTGGTCCCTGTGACTCGGTGATCCCCAATCGATCAAGTTTTACTCTGAGCGGTGAGAACAGCGCGAACGCGACCTTCATTCCCACACTTTCCGGCTCTTATCAGGTCACTTTAATCGTGATCTCGGTTAGCGGTGAACGCTTTGAGTGCTCTTGGGTAATCCATGTTAGAGCCCCCGGGCTGCGAGTCGAGATGTGCTATCCCGAGAGCCTCTATCTCGATCTTGATCTCTTCCTGATGAGACACAGCGCACAGGCCCCATGGTTTCAGGATATATTTGATCCCTTTTCGCCCTCCCCTCTAGCCTGTAGCTGGGCTAATTGTGAAGCACAGATTCGAGGTTTTGGTTATTCCCGAGCGAGTTGGGGATATACTCAGAGTCCCATCAGCGCCTGTATCCATACTCCGCAAGGCGTACAGTGGAGTCAGCGTGTCGGTCACTGCGCTAACCCTCGACTCGATATTGACAATAATCTCAGTGAAGGGGTCGGAGTACCGGAGAATATTAACGTTGATCAACCAATGAATGGAGAGACCTATCGGGTGATGATACATAATTTCAGTGGGGCTCTCGCTCGACCATTAGTGAATATTTACTGTGGTGGAGAGCGGAGAGCGACCATTGGAGCTCTCCCCGATGAAGTACCTAATTTTCAGGGAGATTCATTATTCTCTATTGGTGCAATGTGGCGAGCGGTCGATGTTACAACCACGGTTGACGAGCAGGGAGTGACCACCGATTGTCTGGTTGAGCCTCTCCATCCCCCAGGTCAGCAGACGGGTTATGATGTCACTCAAAATAATCCGCGGTTTTGAGGTGGAAATATGAGTGAGAAGATTGATCTTGGACAGCGCGCTTGGCTAGAATATATCATCGATTGGCTACCGAGTGCTGAGGCTGATAACATTCTGTCTGTCCTCTCGGAGGAGCTAACATGGGTAGAGCGCTCTATCATTGCGAGAGGGAAAGTAGTGCAACAGCCACGTCTCATGGCGTGGGCTGGTGAGCTCCCCTATTTGTACAGTGGGCAGGTTTTAGAGCCTCAACCGATGCATCCGCTCTTAAATGAGCTTGGAGAGCGACTCTCCGATCACTATGGGATAGCGTTTAATCATGTCGTCGCCAACCTCTACCGTGATGGTCGTGATCGAGTAGGATTTCACGCTGATGATGAGCCTGAGTTAGGCTATGAGCCTCTTATCGCTAGCCTCTCGCTAGGCGTCTCACGCCGCTTTGTACTTAAACATAAGTATAAGTCACGCAGGAAGAATATAAACCTTAAGCATGGCAGCTTGCTGATGATGGGAGGGGCATGCCAACATCGATGGTACCATGGGTTACCTGCCAATCCAGCGATCGTTTTACCCCGCATTAACCTCACTTATCGCTCATTACGCGGAGCGCCGGGATGGAGGGCTCCTCGCGAAGAAGATCCACGAAAGCGACATCGAGGATAGCGTAATAAAGAGTCATCAAGCGCCGAACAATAGCAGCCCACTTAATGGCAGCCCACTTAATGGCAGCTTAGCGGAAAACTCCTTGTTGGAGGTCTACCACCTTTTCTTTGAGGGACTCTAATAGATATCTCTTCTCTTCTTCAGAGAGGTGCTCTCCAAATCTAAACTCTCGATCTTTCCCAACGAGAGTGATCGATGATGGTTGGGGAACCTCGTCTTGAATAGGGATATGCTCACTCACCTCTTGCAGTTCAGAGAAAGGGAAAGAGGTCGATCGTGAGAGTGTTAGCCAAAAGAGCCGTCTATAAGTGACTTGAGCTTGATTGACGCTAATCCTTTGACGTTGACTACACCACAAAGAGAGGATCAAGGTGACGATCAAGAGCAAAGAGCCAATGGTGAGCTGAAGCGCGGATCCAAAGAGAGAGGGTTCACTAGTGGCGTAAACGCCGATTTCAGTGATGAGAAGAAGTGAAGTCACGACACCCACACTCGCAGCAGATTTAGCGATGAGACCCCACTTCAGAGGAGGAGTGGTAATGGTGATCTGGTAGAGCTGTTTCTCGATCTCGGAGAGGCAGCGTTGGTCTCGTTCATGAGCGACCTCTTGCTGTTGTGGAGTGAGCGCGTCATTCTCCTGAGAGTCCCCTTCTAGTAGAGGGCTGACTTTAGGCGCGATCCACTCGTCGGTTGACTCTACATCGAGCGTACGTCTCAAGGTCTTTTGTTCAAGGGGTATGGTGATCGCTTGCGGTCTCTCTATAGGGGGATACTCACCGTCTTTTGACCATACCCTAGTTTGCTCTTCTAGAGGAGGTGAGCTCTGTTCATCACGCTGCCATCTCAACGTCGCCTCCAACTGGTCAGTATCGGTGAGAGGAGAGGGAGAAGATTTAACGACCGAGTTTTCCATACCGAGAGGTCTTGGAATCAGAGGATCGGCGGTGATACTCTCTAGCTGTTCGCTCGTATTTTGTGGAGAGTCTAGGCTCGATGTGTATTGTGAAGAGCTCATGAGCAATATCAGTCAAGTGAGGTGAAAACGGGGTGTTAAGAATGAACATGATATGACACATTCGTTACTCAGTAAACCCTGTTAAGAGACTATCTCTCTACTTGATTCCCTCTCAGTCCGCGCGAGATTCACCATGCCATCACCAAAGCTCTCTCCCGACTTATTTCATCCCCAACTCTTAAGCGAACAGGTGGCGCTGATCACCGGAGGTCGCTCAGGGATCGGTTATCATACCGCTGAGCTCTTCTGTCGCTTGGGCGCTCAGGTGGTGATCGCCTCTCGTGATGAGGAGAAATTAATCCAGGCGAGAGATCAGCTTCGTGAGGCTTCTCCTCTCGCCCAAGTAGAGGCTTTCTCTTGTGATATCAGAGAGAGCGAAGCGATTAGTCAATTGGCGGATTATATTGAGTCAAGATTTAGCCGATTAGATATTCTCGTTAATAACGCTGGAGGGCAGTTTCCCTCTCTCGCCGAGAATCTAAGTGACAGAGGGTGGAATGCGGTGATCAATAATAATCTCAATGGGACATTCTTTGTCACACGAGAGATGGGGCGACGGTTCTTCTTGTCTAAAGGTGGCGGCGTGGTCGTTAATGTGATCGCAGGTATCATGAGAGGGTTTCCGGGGATGGCGCATACAGGGGCGGCTAGAGCAGGGGTTGAGAACTTAACCAAGACCCTCGCTCAAGAGTGGGCGAGGGAGGGGGTGCGGCTCAATTGTGTCGCTCCGGGGATCATAGCCTCTAGCGGTCTCGATACCTATCCTAAACCGATCAGAGAGGTCCTAGATCAAGCGACCGAGTCGATCCCCTTTGGGCGATTAGGCGAGAGCGCTGAGGTCGCTAATACCATCTGCTTTTTAGCGAGTGAACTATCGTCTTATATTAGCGGTACAACCCTCTATGTTGACGGTGCACAGCATCTTAATTACGATAATTTAGGCCTAGTGAACGCTATCAAGAAGATGATGAGCGCTCAGCGTTGAGGAGCGCTATCATACTTAGTCTCTAATCTATAGGTGTTGTTGACACCTCAGAGATCAGTGAAGACAGCGATCCAAGAAAATGACCCTCTTAGTTCAAATTTTTGAGTTTCTCGAGCGCTTTTCGACAATCAGCGTTCTTAACGAGCTGGAGGAGTGACTTGGTCACCTTACCGATGACCATCTGACGAGCCTGCTTACACTCAGGGGTCTTATAAACCTCGCGACAATCTTTCTTGGCTTTACGCTTGTCTACACGGCAGTCTTGCTTGCACTTAGCTTTAGCCTTACCCTTAAGACCTTTGCATTGTACTTTACATTGATTTTTCTGAGAGTTAGCCGCCTTCTTGCATCCTCGGAGGTCAGCGCAAGCATTACGAGCTGCTTTGATCTGATTTTGGATCAAGTCCTTGACCTCTGAAGCAGTTTCTTTACCACACTTTCCAACGGGGCTGTTCAAGATCGCGTCCGCTTGTTCTGCGATATCGTCAGCGAAAACATTGGTGCTGAAGAGGAGAAATGCTGAGGCAATGAGAGCCCCGAAGAGGTTTTTTGAGATGATGCTAGTCATCAGAGTACTCCTTAGTACAAAGGTTAAAAAGATGAGACAGTTTGGTGAGTTTCATCGTAGATCTCAGGGAATTTTCCCTGAACTTATATTGATTATTCAAAACTAAATAAAATAATGAGGTGAAGGGATTATCTAAGGCGTGGTAGGTCCGCATTGAGCGTTGACTCTAGCCGCCCATGAGAGCCTCCGGGCATCGATCGTTGTCTTCAATTTTATGACCTCATCAGTGACTTTCTTCCCTCTGCCCATGCACTTGGCGATGATATGAACACAGCCAAGATGACACGTTTGGGTCTGAAGAGGAACGCAGACTTAGAGCGATAGGGGTGAGGCTGATCGACGAGAATAGGGGGTCGATATTTATGGTGATTAAGCATCTTTAATAAATATTCTACCTTCTATTATGACTTCAACCCGTTATGATGAGCGCGGCCTTAGAGAGTCACTAAGGAGAGAAGCTAACCCTACCTCATAAAGAGATGATGGAGATAAGATGTCAGGCTCTTCAACCTTAGTAGACCCTCATGGACTCTTAGAGTATTCAGTGGTGTTTAGTGATCGCTCACTCAATTCTATGTCTGATCAATTTTGTATGGTAATGCGAGACCTCTCTAGACTGCTCAAGTCTATGTATCGAGCAGAGCAGCTCACGATTGTGCCCGGAGGAGGAACGTATGGCATGGAAGCGATCGCCCTTCAGTTCGCTCAAGATGAGACTTGTTTAATTATCCGTAACGGTTGGTTTAGCTATCGCTGGACTCAGATCCTCGAGCGCGGTCACATCTCTAGCGATGTTCATGTGGTCTCGGCGAGGCAAGTGCTCGATCAGAGACAGTCACCATTTCGCCCCCCTCCGATTGAAGAGGTTGTAGAGCATATTCATCAACAGCACCCCCAAAGCTGTCTTTTGTCCTCATGTAGAGACTTCAGCGGGCTTAATGCTCCCTGACCACTATTTAAGAGAGGTCGCGGATGCTGTTCATGAGGTCGGAGGACTATTTATCTTGGATTGTGTCGCTAGTGGTATGTGTGTGGTCGACATGGAGAGCATAGGCGTTGATATACTCCTAACCGCACCGCAAAAGGGCTTTAGCTCTACGCCCTGCGCTGCCCTCATTATGATGTCTGAGCGAGCGAGAGCGGTTGCCGCTCAGCGAGAGAGTCGTAGCTTTGCTAATGATCTGAAGAAGTGGATGGAGATCATGGAGCGTTATGTACAGGGGGGGCATGCTTATCACGCGACCATGCCGACCGATGGACTACGTCTGCTTCGAGATACACTTCTAGAGGCGGAGTCCATCGGCTTCGCAGAGCTTGATCGGGCACAGAGGCAGCTAGGGACAGAGATGAGGTCGCTCTTGAGTCGAGCAGGATTCCCCTCGGTGGCCGCGCCGGGCTTTGAGGCTCCTAGCGTAATCGTGAGCTTCACTGAAGACCCCGAGGTTAAGTCGGGGACCTACTTCAAGGAGCGAGGGATACAGGTGGCGGGTGGGGTCCCTCTTATGTGCGGAGAACGAGAGGATTTCATGACTTTTAGGGTTGGCTTATTTGGGCTCGATAAGCTCTTGGATATTCCGCGGACAGTTCAGCACTTTAAAGATGCCTTAGAGAACCTTTCATCTCCTTATCTCGGCAAAGTCGACGTCGAGCGACGAGAGCAAGTTGAGCGACCTCAAGAGATAATTAGCGCCTTAAGAGTAGACGCTCAGAGACGTTTAGGAACATTGATTAACCAACTAGAGTTGATCGCTCATCCCGAAGGGGGATGGTATCGAGAGACCTATCGTGCTCCTGGGACTCAACCGCCCCGACGTGACGCGAGCACCGCTATCTATTTCCTCTTAGCGCAGGGGCAGGTCTCTCATTTTCACCGAATCGACGCTGATGAGCTGTGGCACTACTATGAGGGAGATCCTGTTCGAGTTCATATCCTCGATGAGAGTGGATATCGAGATATGCTCATCGGCCCGCTCTCTATTACTGATGCTCACCCTCAAGGTGTGGTATCTGCCGGTGCTTGGTTCGCAGCGGAGTCAGTGGGAGGCGTAGCTCAATATAGCCTTGTAGGGTGTACTGTTGCTCCGGCGTTCGACTTTGATCGCTTTGAGTTGGCGGAGCGTGACACTTTGATCGCGCTCTTTCCTGATCATCGCTCGCTAGTCAGCCGACTCACCGTTGATCATTCACCTAATAAAGGACTGATCACATAGCGGATGATCGATCAAGATCTCACCTCGTCTCTCGAGGTCTAGAGCGACTTCAATGATCTCCGCCTGGGCACTTTGAACCTCACTGAGTCTCTGCGGAGGAGACTGATCTAAATCCTCTTGGAGCATCGCTTGAGCCCTCTCCGAGAGGTTGGTAAAGATCTTTTCGCGTACCGATTCACTCGCGCCACGGAGCGCTATGCGAAGCCATTTCTGATCAATACGACTTAAGAGAATCTGCATCCCTCGGTCCTCTACACAGGTCAAATCATCAAAGGTAAACATCTGCTCCCGCAGCTGCTCAGCGAGCGTCGAGCGATGCTCATCAAGCTCAGCGAGGAGGGTGGTCGCTCCTTGATCAGGCAGGTGGGTAAGCAGCTTCGCGAGATGAGGAACCTGTTGAGTTTTCCCGGCGCTCGCTACGCGCTTTGACTCCACTAATAAGACCACCTCGAGCTCTCTTAGCCACTCGGGGCTCACCGGTGATAAGGTGCTGATCCGCTGACAGATCTGGCTCTGTTCTTTGGCGTCAAAAGTGGCTAGAATCTCTGCACCTTTGACTGCGCCAAGATGGGCGATCACCGTGGCGATGACTTGTGACTGTTCACGTTGAAGGACATGAGCAATCTGTTCAGAATTAACCTTCTTTAGGCGAGAAAATGTTTCACCGTCGGCAGGAGGAGGGGAGCTCGCTGTAGAAGGCTCCTTACCTCTCCGTGACTTGGGTAGCGACTCATCAGTTGATCGTGATTCAGTGATGACTGCAGATTGATATGTTTGGCAGCGCTCATAGAACTCATAGATCAGAGACTCAGTGGATTGCGAACCTAAGGTTACAGCGCTCTCTAAACCGATATTGATGAGGGTGAGTTCTTGAGGACTAAAGAGGTCTTTGAGTAACTTTCGGCTAGACTCATCAAGACTCAAGACTAAGTGGAGAACCTTGATAAGCTCAGGAGAGGGGCTCTCAAGTGTAGAGTCATTGATCCATGAGCGGAGGGCCCATACCGAGCGCCGAGGGTTAGCGCATAGAAACCGATTGAGTCGGAGAATCCTCTCTCGAGGAGAAATCGATGAAGACAAAGGATCCTCCTCTCAAAAGTGGTAGCGGACACCGAGCGCCCCTTGGAGGCTAAATCCTAAGGCAGGAAGAACCTCGAGCGCAGGAGTGATCTCAATAAAACCTCTGAGGTGTGATTCACCTAACTCTAAACCGATCGGTACTCTTCCGGTCAACGCTCCTTGATCGCTCAGATTTCGCTGATTGTGCAGACTAATTCGGGCGCCCAAGCCAACATAAGGATAAAAGGCAACTAAAACAGGTCGTGGCTGAATGAAGATCTGATCGAGGTGAATGTCTACTCTCGGGTTCTTAAAGTTGTAATAGAGAGAGGTGTTGAGAGCAGTCCAGCGGGTGATAGGAATCTGAGCAGTGAGTCCTTGTGGCTTACCAACCATCGCTCCCAATCCCAAAGATCTAGGGCTAGAGTGGGCGATCAATGGGAGGGAGCTACAGATAACGATCATGTGTAAGATGATAAGGTGTGGAGATTGATCCAACCTAGAGTACTTTATCACTCTCTCTATTGATTTCATCACCGCTCTCGCTCTCATGGTCATCTCTTCTTATACTGAATGAAATGAAGAAGTAAGAAGCATTAAGTCTTCTCATAAGCGATGAGAAAACTCAAACCGCTTCCCCGAGCTTGGTGAGAGGAGGCGATCAAGTCAGCGCACTTGGATCAAGTCTCCTTTGCCGTTGAGGGCTTCAACGGAGAGATCTGCTAAGAGCTTGGCAAATCCGAGATCAGCGTCCCATTGATCGGCGAAGATGACCTTTGGTGCTTGATAGAGAGGGTGAACCTCACCAGTGGGTTGGAGATCGGGCTCTTCGAGGATCTCACGAACGTCTATCTCTAGGTCAAATAAAGTAGCTCGGTGGTGAGTGGTAAAAGAGAGGCGAGCATCCATCAGCACCGCTGGGCAAGAGACTGAGCGCATCTCATGAGCGACATCAGGCGCGCTCGGTCCGATCCATTCAGCACCGGGGAAAAAATCATCATTAAGGAAGCCATGATACATGGGGTAATCGGGGAGTCGAGCCTTGAGGGCCTCAAAGGTCGCTCGCATTTGGTCGATCGCTGGGTCACCCATATCGATCAGACGCATGGGGAGACCGTGAGACGCGATGAGGATACAAGTGTCGGCGGCGGGTACATTGGGGAAATAGGTCTCTACATCACGTTTGAGAGTGTTTGTGAATAAGTCTATGAATCGCTCATCGTCGCTGAACTGTCGTACCGCGGTGACCTTGACATCCCATTGGGGGCGCTCCTTGAGATAGTGCTCAAACTCCTCGATCGACTCTCCTAAAGTAGCGAGAGAGTATTGAGCCCCCTTGTTGAAAATAATGACCTCTTCGATCCCATCAGCTTCCATGATCGCGGCGGCATCCTCAATAAATGGAGGCATGAAGTTATAGCCAATGTACACTTTCGCTGGTACTCGTTGTCGATCAAGCTCGGCTTGTAGCGAGTCTATTTGAAGTTGAGCGTTAGCGCGATAGTTGGTAGGCCCGATCAGCTCATATTGGCCCTCTATTAAGTCTCGGCTCAGCCAATAGGCAGGGTCTTGTAAGAGCTCACGAAGCGTCTTGGACAAGGGAACACCTACGTTTTTAAGAAAGGCGGAGCGGATATAAGGCTCGATCTCTTCATAGTTATCGATATCCCCATGAGAGGTGAGCAGAATACCGACTCGCGGGCTCAATCGGTCCGCCTTAAGCCCTTCACCGGACTCAGGGCTCACCTCTTTAGCGTCGAGCGAAGAGCTCGCAGACAAAGGAGAGTCTTCTGCGGCGCACCCACCGAAGAGGAGAGAGATCGTCAACGATGCCCACACACATGGGCGAGTGATCTTGTGTGTTAAGATGAGCTTCTTTTGGAGTGTACTTCGCATACGCAAAACCCTTATTTATAACGTCTGTTATTTATATTTAAACAGTGATCTTGGCCGAGGTGAATACTCATGTGAAGAGTCTTCGTCAAGGCTTTGTATAGAAAAAGTTCAAGATTAGTAAAAGAGGCGCTGAGGGTGATGTTCTCTCAGTCAAGATTGACGACAGAATAGCATTGATATATATATAATTCCTAACAATTAGACAATGAAAGGTCCCTCTATTGTCCAATCAAGAGTTACACCTTGAGGCCCAAAATTCTCAAGACAGGACTTTATCATTAACTGATCTAGATCAAACAATGGTCTCCAGTGATCACTCGAGTTACATGACAGTGCATGATAATGCTGTCGAATTCATTGACGAGTTATCGTCTCATGACCTGTCTCAGACCTTCGGGCCATCGGTCTTTAATGATTTAACTGATGACGAGATAGTGAATGATACTCGGTTTGAGGTGAGAAGAGTTCTAGGTCAGGGCGCCTTCGGCGAAGTGTATGGGGCTCAAGACTCTGATTTGAACCGACGGGTAGCGTTAAAGCAGTTTAAGGGGGAGATGAGTCAAGCGATCGAAGCGTGTCGAAATGAAGTGCGCTTTGTGGGCCGGCTTGAGCATCCGGGGATCCCTCCCGTCTACCAGGTCTCTAAAACAATTGACGGTTTCCCCTATATTGTAATGAAACAGCTTGAAGGAGAGCCGCTGTCAGACATTATAAGTCAGCTTAAATCAGGAGATCTCAAAGCTCACGCTCACTATTCGTTCCGGGCTCGGATAGAGCTGATTATTCAACTTTTACGAATCGTCGAGAGCGCCCATCAATCGGGGATCCTTCATCTTGATATTAAACCAGATAACATCTATTTAGGTGAACACGATGAGCTATATCTCATCGATTGGGGGATCTCTGAAGAGCGAGAGGTCGCTAAAAATCGATCAACTTTGTGTGGGACACCTCTCTATATGTCACCTGAGCAGAGTCAAGCAAAGCCGCTTGATGTGACCAGTGATATCTTCTCTGTCGGCGCGGTCGCTTATGAGCTCTTAAGTTTAGAGAGCTGCGCCCCTCAAGAAAAGAGTCTCGCCGATCTGTTAGAGGCCTTGCCTACTTTTCAGCCTAAGGTCGTTGACTTACATTATAATGCTATACAGGGGTATTCGCCCTCTGAGTTTAAGACTCCAATCATGAAGTCTATAAAGAGGGCGCCTGCTGACCGCTATCAGTCTACTGGAGAGATGCGTTATGACCTTGAGCAAGCGCTAGACGGGAACTTTCTAGTCAAGTGTCCGAGAACACTCATAAAGATGTCCATCAATCGTTTATTTAAGTGGTTGGATAAACGGTTGAGGAATGTTATGCTTATCTATGCTTTAATATTGACTTTTTTGATTTCCTTACTGAGTCTAGGAGCGCTGATCGGTCGAGCTTTCGGTTAGAAGGTATCCTTTGTAGAGACTCACTGAGAGACTCACTGAGAGATTCACTACTTTAAAGAGATGAGGAGGTCGCGCATGAGAGATGCCTATCTATTTGATGCTATCAGGACACCGCGAGGAAAAGGGAGGTCGAGCGGTTCCCTCTATGAGGTGCGCCCTATCAGTTTGGTGACCCAACTTCTCGAGGCGCTCAGAGGCCGTTATGATCTCCCCACAGAGAGAGTTGATGATGTGATCTTAGGCTGTGTGACTGCGGTCGGTGAGCAAGGCGCGAATCTCGCTAAAACATCGACTCTAGCCGCAGGATGGTCCGAGGAAATCGGGGGGGTGACCCTCAATCGATTCTGTGCTTCAGGATTAGAGGCGGTCAATTTGGCGGCGATGAAGGTACGCTCAGGATGGGAGAGCCTTATCGTTGCTGGCGGAGTGGAGTCGATGTCGAGGGTAAAGATGGGGAGCGATGGAGGGGCGATGATGTCTGATCCAGCGACGAGCATGGCGATGGGTTTTGCCCCCCAAGGGATCGGTGCTGACCTGATCGCTACTCTAGAGGCATTCAGTCGAGGAGAGGTCGATCGCTTCGCGGTGAAATCTCATCAAAGAGCAGCAGAGGCACGGAAACGGGGCGCATTTCAAAGGTCTCTGATACCGATTAAAGATCAGAACGGACTGCTGATATTAGATCAAGATGAGCTAATCAGACCGCGGTCGACTGTGGAGATGTTGGCAGAGCTTAAGCCAGCTTTTGCCCAGATGGGAGCGATGGGCTTTGACTCGGTAGCGCTCGCTAAATACTCTCAGCTAGAGAGCATTCATCATGTACATACCGCCGGTAATTCTTCAGGGATTGTTGACGGTGCAAGCTTAACCTTGGTGGGGAGTTTGGAGGCTGGAGAGGCTCTGGGATTGACGCCGCGCGCTAAGATCATCTCGGCAGCGGTGGTCGGTACTGAACCGACGATTATGCTGACCGGACCTGCTCCTGCAACAAGAAAGGCGCTTAAAATCGCTGGGCTTACGATCTCAGATATTGACCTATTTGAGGTCAATGAGGCCTTCGCTTCGGTGGTCTTAAAGTTTATCAAAGAGCTAGAGGTTGATCCAGAGAGAGTGAACGTTAATGGCGGAGCGATCGCTATGGGCCATCCACTCGGAGCGACGGGGGCTATGATTTTGGGCACTCTGCTCGATGAGCTAGAGGCCCGTGATGTAAGTCTCGGTCTAGCGACGCTGTGTGTGGGCGGGGGAATGGGGATAGCGACCATTATAGAGAGAGTTTAAGGAGGCAGGCGATGAAGACAT
Source organism: uncultured bacterium (assembly GCA_943788935.1). GTDB lineage: Bacteria > Myxococcota_A > Bradymonadia > UBA7976 > VGTA01 > CAKZRU01. Next base: position 194,135 of record CALSSE010000017.1, read on the forward strand.
CAACATTACATCTAGAGAGAGATCCACAACAGGTCGTGACGCTAACCTTTGATCGGGTTGACGCGAAAGCTAATGTGATCGATGCGCTGTTTGTAGAAGACTTTGAGCGTGCGATCGCTGAGCTCCATGAGCAGACGCCACGGGGGGTGATCTTACGCTCAACCAAGAAGAGCTTCTTCGCAGGGGCTGATATCGATATGATCTTCGAGGTACAGAGAGGAGGAGAGCGTCAGCTCTTTGAGCTAGTAGAACGCTTGAAGTCAAACCTGAGGCGTCTAGAGACGATGGGTGTGCCTGTGGTAGCATGTCTTGAGGGCGCAGCGCTCGGAGGGGGATGGGAGATCGCTCTCAGCGCTCATCACCGCATCGCCTTGAACTCTGCATCGGTTAAGATCGGCTTACCAGAGGTTAACTTAGGCTTACTCCCCGGTGGAGGAGGCGTGGCGCGGACAGTACGTCTCTTTGGCTTGCAAGCCGCCTTGCCTCTATTGACCGAAGGGAAGCGTTATAGCGCTAAAGAGGCACTAGAGAATCATTTAATCCATGAGCTAGTGAGTTCTCCCGAAGAGGTCTTATTTAAGGCACGAGAGTGGATAGAGGCTAACCCTAGCTCTCAGCAGCCTTGGGACTATCGCGGTTATCGTTTGCCGGGCGGTGGAGCCCACTCACCGAAACTCGCTTCTCTCTTAGCGATCGCTCCCGCTATGCTTCGAGAGAAGACGGGGGGCGCATATCCAGCGCCTGAGAAGATCCTCTCGGCTATGGTCGAGGGAGCGCTTGTCGATTTTGAGACCGCCTGCCGGATTGAGTCACGTTATTTCATCGAGCTAGTCTGCCATCCGATCTCTAAAAATATGATCCGCGCCTTTTGGTACCATCTCAACGAGGTCAACGCGGGCGGGAGCCGACCGGTGGGCCCTTCACTGAGTCGCTTTACCCATATTGGAGTGATCGGTGCGGGGATGATGGGCGCAGGGATCGCTTATGTCGCTGCGAAGAGCGGAATTAAGGTGACGCTTAAAGATCTCGACCTCGATCGAGCAGAGCGCGGCAAAGATTATAGCCGTCGTTTGGTGCAAAAGAGCATTAAGAGAGGTCAGCTCACCGATGAGGGAGGAGAACAGCTGCTGTCTCTGATCCACCCCAGCGCTGATGTCGAGGCGCTCAAGGAGAGCGAAGTGGTGATCGAAGCGGTGTTTGAAGACAGGTCATTAAAAGCGATGATCACTGCCGAGTTCGAGGAGAGCCTCGCCACTGGTGATGGAGTCAGTCCTCCTCTCTTGGCGAGTAACACTTCGACCCTCCCGATCACCGGTTTGGCCGCAGCCTCGAATCGGCCTGAGCGTTTCATTGGTCTCCACTTCTTTTCTCCGGTCGATAAGATGAAACTAGTAGAGATTATTTGTGGAGAAGAGACCGACGAGCAGAGTCTCGCCGAGGCCTATGATCTCGTTCGACAGCTTGGTAAAACCCCAATTGTGGTCAATGATCATCGAGGTTTCTTCACCTCGAGAGTCTTCGCGACTTATACTCAAGAGGGAATGTCCATGCTCGCCGAGGGTGTTCCTCCTAGCATGATCGAGCGAGCGGCAGCGTTGGCAGGGTTCCCTGTGGGCCCATTAGCGGTTTCTGATGAGGTGAGCCTCTCGCTGATGGCCAAGATCCGCAAGCAAACTACGCTTGATTTAGCTGCAGAGGGTCAAGAGGCGCCGGCTCACCCCGCTCATTCAGTCATCGATCGAATGCTCGAGCTAGAGCGACCTGGCCGAGCGGGAGGTGGAGGCTTTTATGATTATCCCGATCAGGGTGGAAAGCGTTTATGGTTGGGGCTGTCTCACCATTTTCCGGTCTCAGAGAACCTAGATGACCCCACTCCACTCAGTGTTGATGAGGTTAAGGATCGACTGCTGTATATCATGGCGATCGAGACGGCTCGCTGTTTAGAGGAAGGGGTACTGAGAAGCATCAGAGACGCTAATATCGGATCGATTCTCGGGATCGGCTTTCCCGCTTGGACCGGAGGAGCGTTACAGTTTATTAATTACACAGGGCTCGAGGTCTTCATCCATCGAGCGAGAGCGTTAAGTGAGCGCTATGGGGATCGCTTTAGTCCACCGAACTCTCTCTCTCAGCGGAGCCTTGAGGAGCGTATGTTTTTATGAGTGACCATCAGGGAAAGGGTCCACTCAGTGGAGTTAAAGTGATCGATTTTAGCACTCTCTTACCCGGCCCTTATGCAACGACGATGCTGGTGGACCTCGGCGCTGAGGTCACAAGAATTGAGTCGCCTAAACACCCTGATTTTATTCGCGCTTTAACCCCTCATATTAATGGTCAATCGGTGACTCATTTAGGGTTGAATCGTGGTAAGCGGAGCGTCGCGATCGATCTAAAGAGGCCCGAAGGAGTAGACATCGCGAGAGAGCTTATCGCCAACGCGGATATACTCGTTGAGCAATTCCGACCGGGAGTGATGGCTCGACTCGGGCTTGATTACGAGTCACTCTCAGAACGGTCTCCTCAGATCATCTACTGCTCGATCACCGGATATGGTCAATCTGGTCCCCTCGCTCAACGAGCAGGTCATGATATCAACTATCTCGCCCTCTCTGGGGTCTCTAGCTATAGCGGTCGTTTCGGCGAAGGACCTCGACTCGCCGGGACTCAAGTCGCGGATATAGCTGGAGGGTCACAGCCGGCGGTGATCGCGATACTCGCTGCTCTCTATGAACGAATGCGGAGCGGGCGAGGTCGATGGCTCGATATATCTATGAGCGATGGCACACTCGCTCTTAACGCGCTCACCGCCTCTGCGGCTGCTCATCATCAAGAGTCTCCGACGCTCGGCGGCGAGGTCCTCAACAGTGGTACTCTCTATGACTATTATTCAACGAGTGATGGTCGATTTCTCGCTGTCGGCTCTTTGGAACCTAAATTCGCCGCTCGCTTCTTTGAGGTGATTGGTCACCCTGAGTGGCTCAGTGAGGCGTTGACTCCCCCAGCGACCCAACGCGCCCTTAAATCTAAAGTGCAAGCCTTGATCAGCGAGCGATCCTTGGATGAATGGCGTGAGCGCTTTGAGTCCGTCGATTGCTGCGTCGAGCCGGTATTAACCCTCTGTGAAGCCCTCAATCATCCTCATGTTCAGGCGCGAGGCTTGGTGAAGTCGGCGAAGTCAGAAGACGGGACAGAAGTCGCTTATATCGTGACGCCAGTGAGTCTCTCTTTCTCTCATAATCATGATCAAGATCAAGAGCGACCGATGTCTCTTGGTCAACGTTTAGGGAGCGATTGCGATGAGGTGCTCTCAGAGCTTGGTTTATCAGCGTCAGAGATCGATCGTTTGAGGACCATAGGGGTGATCCGCTGAGCTCGGCTCGAGCTCGCCGATCATGAGCCCACTAGTCATGAGTCCACCGCTCTTTCATCTTTATTTCTCGCTAAGATCAGTATAGTAGTGTGCTCAGTCTTAAAGTACTCACTCAGTATAGACATTCATTGAAAGAGGAGAGCGCGATGAGTTATGAGATTTATAAGTTAATCCACCTGTGCGGTTTAGGTTTAGTCGCTTTTGGTTTTGGCGCGTTAGCGATGCGAACGGATGATGCTAGCAAACGAAAAATGGTTAGTATCATACATGGTATAGGCCTCTTCTTGGCCCTCTTAGGTGGGTTTGGAATGGCCGCTAGACTCAAGATCAGCACGACTGAGCCTTGGGTGATCTTTAAGATCGTGGTCTGGTTAAGTCTTGGAGGGTATTTAGCGCTCAGTAAACGTAAGCCTGAGCTCGCGAGTAAAGTTCAGGTCGTCCTCGGCCTCTTGGCGGTGGTCGCTGCCTATCTAGGGATCTTCCATAATCAACTTTAATCAGCGACGCGGTGCCCAGTTAAGGCTAAAATAATGCGTAAGAAGCTCTTAACCGTCGTAGGGGCGAGACCACAGTTCATCAAGGCCTCTGCTATCTCTCGTTGCATCAGGCGCTCGTCAGCGATCGAAGAGCTGATCGTACATACTGGACAGCATTTTGATGCCAATATGTCAGAGGTTTTCTTTGGAGAGCTAGAGATCTCTAAGCCAGCGTATAATCTAGGGATCTCTGGTGGGTCACATGGTCAGATGACTGGAGAGATGCTCCGTAGACTTGAAGAGACGATGATCACCGAAAAACCGGATGGAGTCTTGGTATATGGTGACACGAATTCGACCCTCGCCGGCGCCTTAGCGGCGTCTAAATTACATATTCCCACCGCTCATGTTGAGGCAGGGTTGCGCTCTTTTAATCGGAAGATGCCTGAAGAGGTCAATCGAGTGCTCACCGATCACTGCGCCGAGTGGTTGTTTACGCCAACTGTCGTCGCGACTGAGAACTTAAAGCGTGAAGGGATCAGCGCTGAGCGGATCATTGAGGTGGGTGATGTGATGCTAGATGTCGCCTCTTACTACCGATCAAGAGTAAGCTCAAGTCACCCTCTATTGACCTCGCTCAAAGTGGATCATCAACCCTTTGTGCTGGCGACGGTACATCGCCAAGAAAACACCGATGACCCTCAACGTCTTCGAGTGATCTTCACTGCTTTAAGCCTCATCGCTCAAGAGCTCCCTGTGATCTTACCTCTCCACCCCAGAACTAAGAAGCGACTCGCTGAGCATGACTTGACCTCGCTCACTTCATCACTTTTGATCACTGACCCCTTGGGTTATATGGAGATGGTAGCCTGTGAGAGTTCTGCAGCGGTTGTGGTGACTGACTCAGGCGGTGTACAAAAAGAGGCGTTTTTCCACAAGACCCCCTGCGTCACTCTCCGTGATGAGACCGAGTGGCTTGAGCTCGTCGAGAGCGGTTGGAACCGCCTAATCTCTCCTCAAGACCCTCATGAGATCCTCAAGCAAGTGCGAGCGGCGATCGGGACTAGAGGCGCTCCGATTCATCCCTATGGTCGAGGTGAGTCAGCACAGCATATCCTCGATAAACTTACTAATGAACTATAAACAAAAAGATCGTTTAAGTCATGGAATGGTGGCGCCGATATAGGTGTCCAAGGGAGTTAGCTCTCTCTTTTTAAACTCGAAACGGCAAACTCATCGCGAGGTGAGGACGCAAAACCAGGGGCCTCTCTGAGGTCGCCCAGTCTCCGAAAGGAAAAGTATGAGATCTCTTACTTTGATCAAGGTCTGCTCCCTAGCGCTCACCCTCACGGCCATCTCCTCGAGCGTGTTCGCTCAAGAGAAGGTTATATTTCAGCCTGTTGAGCAGGAGACCGAGCAAGCGAGAGCGATGTGTTATGGTAAACGCGATCGTTCTCAGTCAGAGACCACTAAGCAGAGTCATCGCTTTCGTGGCTATCTTGACCCCCATCAGTTAGAAGGTATACTTAGCGAGCGTCAAGGGATTGAGCTTGATCGGATAATCAGCGCTTCTCATCTAATCGTGATGGGAGAGCAATCAATCGCAGAGGTTCAAGAGGTCGAGATCGTTATTGAGATCAAATCTCTCAATGAGAAGATGCTCAGTATGATCTTATTCCGTTGGTCTCCACGTGATCCTGAGCGGATGGAGCGTCTCGCTGAGTATCAAGAGAACCTCTCTTTCGTTGATAAAGGCTTGCCAGAGTGTTTGATCGAGGGGCCTCGTTTCGCTGATGATCTCTGTATTTTTGACGTTGAAGATGAGGCAGGGGAACTATTAGATAAGCACTTGGGTCGTCTAGGCGATGAGAGGCGAGAGATCGATCAAAAGTCTGTTAGTCAAGGTGTGATCATTGATGTTCTCTATCGTAGTCAAGCTTATGTTGACTGTAGCGGACGAAACACTCAATCTATAGTGAGAGCTCGCTCAACTAGACCGATATTGAGCCTCAAAAAGCGTTGAGCGTTATAAACACGAGAGAGGTCTTATTTGAGCGCTCACAGAGAGCAGATTGTCGTCTCATTAATGTCTCAGTTACTCACACATATTCAAGCAGAGATGTTACTTCTCCTCGCCATATATATTGTGCTCTTAGGCTATATTGGCTCTTTAATCCTCAGAGGATGGGCTGGTCGGTCGCCAGATAAGCTCGTCTTCCTTAAGCACGCTCTTAGATGTTCGACAGAGGCTCAATGTCAAGCAATTCAGCGGGGGAGTATATGGATCAAGCGGTGTAAGCAATGGTTGGTGATGACTTCCCTTGGTACTTTTCTGTTTGCCGGTGATCTATTGAGCGCCACGATTCAATATATAGAGCATTTAGAGGCTAAGAGTAGGCCGAGCCTGTTATGGCGGTGGAGCTTTGGTTGGTTGCAAGATCCACAGCGTAACAATAAACTTATCGAGATATGGAAGCTCTATGACACCTTCGAGAGCCTCATATTTTTAGTTTTCCTTACCATCGCCGCCCGATGGACATACGCTGACGCTCGCTGTCGACATGGTCGATTTCCCAATTTTTACGTCTTGATGTCCATTATGCTCTGTGTCAACGCTACGACCTATTGGGGGTTATGGTATGTATGTGGTGACCTCATTCTCGAGCTAAGCTCAAAGACTTGAATGAGCTGATGCTCTTTCTTCTCTACCGTACTCCCCTGTATCTACCCGTCTATCAATTGCAACTGGAATTGATGCTAAACGCGCGATCAGTGGAGTATGGCTTGATGAGCGCTGATCGTCTTATTGACCACTCATTGCTTAACACCTTAGTCGGTGTACGATTGGTCCTTGATCCTCTGATTCATGCCTCAACACCCGATGAGCTTATTCAAACATTAAGAGAACGATCTCTCAGCTCTGATGCTTTTGTGATTAATTATCATCGAATCAGTCATCATCCCCAGCGAATACCTTCTCGGCGTCTCTTGGGTCGACTCGCTGTACAGATTGACGGAGAGATCTCTTTTGACCGGCCTCATACTCGATTTTTATTAGTTGAGACCTCGAGTCGCTACTATCTGACTCGACAGATTCAAGGGTGTTCTCCGCCTTGGGCTGACTACGCTCAGCGTCCTCATGCTTATAGCGCGGCGCTCTCTACGGAGCTCGCGGGGCTCGCCGTTAATTTGGTCGCTAAGCGTGGGGAGACTCTTATCGACCCCACCTGTGGGTCGGGAACGATCGTCTATGAAGCGCTCTCTCGTGGAGTGAGGGCCCGCGGGTCTGACCTAAAATGGCAATGGGTGACGAGAGCGAGAGAGAACCTGAGCGCTTTTGGCTTTAATCAAGCACCGGCAGGGTTAGGGTCTTCTCTCTTAATCTCCCAAGGAGACGCGCGGTCCATAGATTTTATCGCTGATGCTATCGTCGCCAATTTACCTTATGGTCGACAAGTATCTTTGAGCGACCACTTACTCAAAGACCTCTTAACCAATATAGCATCAAGAGCTTCACGCTTCGCTTTCTTTAGCGGGACCCCCTTAGATCTGACGCTCAATGAGATAGGCTATCACAGCGTGATCTCTTTTAATCTGACGCGGCAGACCTCACACCCTCGATATTTGACCTTAGCCTCTAACGAGAGGTAACAAAGGTAAACCTATGGCCTTTGATACCTTAAACCTAAGGCCTCTGATACCTTAAACCTCAGGCCTCTGATACCTTAAACCTCAGGCCTCAACCTCAGGCCTCTGATACCTTGGCCTCTGATACCCTAAACCGCCTTAAACCTAAGGCCTCTGATACCTTAAGTCTCCTACTGCTAAACGAGAGGATTAAACATGACATCAAGAGAATCAATGAGTGAAGAGAGAGTGCTACTGACGATTGATCAGGGCATCGCGGAGGTAAAGTTAAATAGGCCAGAGAAGCGAAACGCCCTTGATTTAGAGATGTTTGAAGCTCTCATTAATATAGGGAAACAGATCTCTTTACGTCGTGACATTCGTGTGGTGATCCTCTGCGGTGAAGGTCCCTCGTTTTGTGCGGGGCTCGACTTTATGTCGATGATGTCGCTCAAAGGAGGCGTAGAGCATATGCTCTCTAGAGACGATGAGAGTCCGGCTAATCTCGCTCAACGCGCGGCGTGGATTTGGGTGGAGTTACCTATTCCAGTGATCGCTGCTCTCCAAGGTGCTGTATACGGTGGAGGACTGCAGGTTGCGCTTGGGGCGGATATGCGCTTTGTCGCTCCTGATACAAAGTTATCGGTGATGGAGACTAAATGGGGTCTATGTCCTGACATGAGCCTCTCTAAAACCCTCACTCCTCTTGTTGGCTTAGATGTCGCCAAACGCTTGACTTATACCGGTGAGGTGGTGAACGCGGAGCGGGCCTTAGAGATAGGCTTAGTGACTGAAGTATGTGATGATCCGATGGCTGAAGCTCGATCGATCGCCTCACGCATCGCCGCTCGGTCGCCTCATGCGATTCGCGCTTGTAAGACCTTACTAAATGAGGGACCTAGACTCTCTGTCCAAGAGGCATTTCAACTTGAGGAGAGTCTACAGCGCGCCTTGATCGCTAGCCCTAATCAGGTAGAGGCTATGCAAGCCAATTTTATGAAGCGCGCACCGGTCTTTCAGGATCCTTAAGCATGAGTGAACCACTCGTCGATCACTCTATTCCTCTGAGAAGGTTGAGCTCATTAAGCTGCTGACAGCGACCCATCCTGATGGGAATATTAAAGAGATTAGGAGAGACGCTCCACTCCATGATTTGGCCTTCATCAATAGAGGGCGATTCAGTAGAGCGATAAGCAGGCCAAGCTAATTCAGGTAGGCTTGGGTCCCCAGTCCGAGCGAAGTTGATCCAAGAATCGCTCATCTGTAAGCTCAGCTGCTTATCCTCTTCACTCGCTGATGCTCCATATAATTCGAGATGAGAGTTATTGAAGACAAAGGGGATCTCTAAGGCATGAGTCGCGCCGAGGAGAGAGGGGAGACCGCTAGAGAGGGTGTGAGTGAAGTGGTATACCCATATGTTGGCGTCTTGATCGCGGTTATTATCACTCACTGTAGCAGCGAATTTTAGCTTAGGGCAGATAAAGATCAGATCACTTAGTAATGCGTTATAGGCGGCTCTCGCTTCTTGATCATCTTCAGCAGGATAGAGGTTAAATATGCTGTTCGCTAAGAGTCCGAAACCTCCCTCTACTGAGGATTGATAAAAGTCTAGATCAATGGGTAAATTGAAGGTGAAGAGCGTCATCTCATCGGCATTAGAGCCGATTAATATGCTCGGTGGATCAAGCGCCCCGTCGCGAATCATTTGGTCAGGTCTCCCCTTAATGAGAACGCCATCCGTAACCGGACCAAGCTGAGGGAGCCCTAATATGCTCTCTCCTCCAGCGCTTGCGCTGCTGATGACTGTCTCTAGGGGAACGGTCGATAAACATTCATGTAATTCGACACCAGAGAGCCCTGCGCAGCCCATAGATTCAAGCGAAGTAGCGGCGCTCTGCTCTACCACGGTCGTTGCGAGCTCTTCTCCTCTCTCTCCGAGCGCCACAAAGCCGTTGCATCCCCCACCACTTTGGATGATGACACGCTCGAAGAGGCCCTCAGATAGTGATGACCCTAAGAGCGCACAGATGGAGAAGCCCCCGGCGGACTCTCCGAACACGGTTACATTATCGGGGTCTCCTCCAAAGTCTCTGATGTGGTCTTGTACCCATCGCAACGCGAGGACTTGATCTTGGATTCCAAAATTGCCGACTTGTCGGGCATGAGTTAACTCGTCTGACTCCCCTTGAAAGCCGCTCACCTCATTATTCGCTAATCGACGAGTATTTAGAAATCCGAGCAGACCGAGTCGATAGTTGACCGTGACAACGACGACCTCACCACGAGCAGCGAGATGAGCCCCGTTATAAAGATTAAAACTGCCAGAGCCGGCGACGAAGCCTCCACCATGGATCCATACCATCACTGGCTTAGAGGAAGTAGTAGAGAGCTCTGTACCGCTGTTATCTGCGGGCACCCAGATGTTAAGGGAGAGACAATCTTCAGATTGGACTGACTCTTCTTGGGCGAGGAGCCCATCTTGAGGGCATGCCGCGCCGAAATTATGGGCGATGAGTGTATTATCCCATGATGTTACCTGCTGGGGAGGTTTAAATCGTAGTTCACCGGTTGGTGGGATGGCATAGGGAATTCCCTTGAAGGCGATAGTCGCTCCGAGGCTGCTCTCTTCTATGACCCCTTCGATGATACCGAGCGAGAGCTCTACCCGTGTAGATCGGTTTACGGCAGTCTCTGCCCCGGCAGTCTCTGCCCCAGCAGTCTCTGCCCCAGCAGTCTCTGCCCCAGCAGTCTCTGCCCCAGCAGTCTCTGCCCCAGCAGTCTCTGCCCCAGCAGTCTCTGCACTGGCGAGATCATTTCTCTCAGTAGTGTCCGATGAGTTTTGCTCACACCCCCAGAGTGTCAGACTTAAAATAATTAGTTGGGGAAGAGGAGCTAAGTAAGGGATATATTGGCGAATGGGATACTTAATAGGTGATCTCCAGTCAAAGAAGGGTTCTAGATCAACAAAGCGATCATGATAATCAACACATGGTTAGATGAAGATGGATTAATAAGGATGGGTACATACGATAACGATGAGTCACCGTAAAAAACAATTATAAGACTGTTAAGACATATTTTTCAGGTCGTCGACTCCTGTTTACACACTGCTCATCATCACCGTGAACATTTGTTGATAATAGATCATGGTTCCCTCTTTATTGAGAGTTGAGATGAGTCCAATGTTTCATCTCGTTTGATTCTTCAATGATGGGAATGAACGTCATGTAGCTTATTTTAATAGGTTTTTTCTTCTTGTTGTTTGGTGATCGAAAAGAGGGAATGGGAGTTGGCATTAAGTATGCAGAAGACACTCATACTTTCCCCACTCTCAACCTTCTTTTCATTGGAGGACCAGCATGAACACATCTCTGAAGTATAAACCTCAAATACAAATAAAACAGGGCCACATTCCCCTCTCGGTCTCACTGTTTTCCTCTCTCTTTCTCTTCTCTACTCTCTCTATACTTGGGTGTGGACCTAACGGTGATGGAGGAGTAGAGGTCAATGATCCTGTTGTTCCAGTGGACGATGCTCCGGGTATCCGAGCGAATAAACCTATTTTTAATAATGGGCGGCAAGAGGTTGAGGTCGGTCAGAGCGAGTTTATCTCTGCCTCTGGTGAGCGTGGGATGAACGCTGGGAGAGCTGATGAAGATTCAGTTTCTGCTGAATCCGCTGAGCAAGACTCTAATGATGATCGAACTGTGGAAGAGGGTGATATCTATCGAGTGATCAACGGTGGATTGATGGCTAACCTTAACTCTTATAGGGGTTTACAGTTGATCGACATCTCCGAGCCTAGCGCTCCAAGGATTATTAGCCGATTACCGCTAGCAGGTACCCCTGTAGAGATGTATTTTATGGAGGGCTATGCGGTAGTATTGATGAATAATTGGTGGGGGTATTGGGGAGTGCGTAATGATATTAACGTTGAACAATTTAATGGAGGTTTGGCAGCGTTAATCGATATCAGAGATACTGAACATCCGGTATTGGTGAGCACTCAGCCGGTTCCGGGGAATATCACCACGAGTCGACTCACTAGAGGCATGGGAGGAGACGCTCTCTTTGTCGTCGCTAATAGTTGGGATGATAATGGAAGCACTACGATCCTCCGTAGCTTCAGCGTTGAGACCTCTGATACGGTTGAGCTGACACCGGCGAGTGAAGTCGACCTCGGGGGGTATGTCGCTGATATTCAAGCGACCCCAAGCACACTCCTCATCGCCAGGCAGCAGGGGTGGTGGCATAATGATAATGACTGGGAAGGCACTTATGTAAGCCTCATCGATATCTCAGATCCTAGCGGTAGGGTGGTAGAAGGTGGAGACGTTCAGGTGCGAGGTTATGTGCGTCGTAAAACTGATATGCACATCAAGAATGGTGTTCTACGTGTGGTGAGTAGTGATTGGGATATGGGGTCTAGTGTCGCGACGTGGAATATTGACGACATTCAAAATCCTGTGCCTATCGACGACGCTTTATTTGGCGAGGGAGAGGACCTCTATGCGAGCCTCTTTATGGGTGATCGTGCCTTCTTTGTGACTTATCGGAGGGTAGATCCATTTCATGCTTTCTCTATTGATTCAGAGGGTCTTATTGAGGAAAGAACAGAATATATCATCTCGGGATGGAATGACTTCTTTCGACCGACCTTCAATCAGAGTCGTCTGATCGGAATCGGGATTGATGACCAAGTTGAGGGGCAGAGAAGATCAAGTATCGCGGTGAGTCTCTACACCACGTCTCTAGAAGAGAGTGAGCCGTTTATCGCTCGCGCTCATGGTGATCTCAATGGGTGGTCTTGGTCCGAGGCGAGATGGGATGATCGCGCCTTCTCTGTGATTGAGAACGCGGTCTCTGTGATGAGTCCTGATGGGTATAATGAGACAGGTCTAGTGCTCTTGCCCTTCTCAGGCTATGACCGAGGTACTGAGAATGAGAGAGGGGGATGGCGCAGTGGTGTTCAACTCTTCTCCTTCTCTGACCAGAGCGTCACTGCGCGAGGGGTGATGAGCCATAATAGCCCAGTACGTAGAAGTTTTGAGCCCGAAGAGGGGGTTGTCGGTAATCTCTCAGAGCTGAGCCTCAGCTTATATGATCGTGGCGATCTCGATGAGCCCTCAATCCTCGGACAAATTGATCTCGCCCCCGATGTGAGCCGCATCTACTTTTTTGGAGAAGGTCCAGCGCGGTATCCAGTTCGCTTTCAAGGGTCGAATGATGCCTTCTATGGATGGCGGTATAACAACAATCAAGAGATGGCTTCTGCTCAACTTCATGTACTCCCTGTCGGCTCCGATGTCGACCATGCTAAGCCTATTGTGACGATCGATGTACCAGGACGAGCAGACTTACTCCAAGATGGAGACACCCTCTATGTCATCAACGATCGATATGTCCTTGATGAGGACTCAGAAGAGTATCAGAGGTCAATAGACCTAAGCGTGATCGACTTTAGTGATCCTACCGCTCCCCGTGAGCGAGGTTCACTCGATCTCAGTGAGATCGTCGAGGGGTATGATACTTTCTATAAGTACGGTTATGACTATTGGGGATGCTGGGGGATGGGCTACTATTGGTGGGGCAGACCACAGCTTGAGGTTTACCCTGTTGAGAGCGGTTTAGCGGTTAAGACCTTAGAGGCACAAGAGAGCTCTTTGGGAGAGTTTGAGAGTTGCTATCTCTCTACTTACGATTATGAGTCAGAGCTGAGCGAATATTACACCGATGATCTAGCTGTTTGCGATATGTATGATTACAGGAGCGAAGAGAGCAGCTGCCAAGCGCTCAATGGCTATGCCACTTGCTCACGTTTTGAAGGAGGGGAGTTCACTTGTCGAGGAGAGATCAGACGATGTGTTTACACGGCCGATGAAGGCTTTTATCAAAATGATGAGTGCGAGGTGTTAGAGGCAATTGATTATGTTGAGATCGCTAACCGGATGTCGCGTCGCGATGAATGCCACAGTTATGAGCGTACTCGTCAATGGGGCTCTATGCGACTCAGCTTTGTCGATATGCGTGACCCTGATGAGCCTGTCTTAAGAGCTCAACTGATCGCTCCTGAACATGAGAACTTTGAGGGCTTGATCATCCAAGAAGATGAGCTCTTCTACTCCTACAGCGTACCCGTTAATGTCGATGGAGATGACATCAGTTATGTACGCCATTTTACCCGCTCTATTAATCACCAAGAAATGGATGAGCCCCAGTTTAATGTAGCGATTAATCTCCCTGGTAAATTACTGCTGAAGCGTGGCGATCTAGTGATCAGCCGTGACTCCATTTGGGATGCTGAAGGATTGACGACTACGCTTAACCTCACCCAGCTTAATCAATCAGCGACTCGCGCCCGATTCTTGTCTCGTCATCTCTTCTCAAATCGGATCATCCAAAAGATTATCTTTGATCAAGACGCCAATGGAGAGGAAAGACTCTTCATCTCGCATCGTTATGATTACAGATCTTTATCCTATTGGGGTCGAGAAGATACCAGTGAGTTACCTCTAGAGGAAAACCCTTATGTGAACCGAGTCTCTATTTTTGAACTTAACGACTTAGAGCTGCTCGGTGAAGGGGTGAGCGATCAATGGTCAGATCTCATCGCGGTCAGAGATGGTCGGGGAATCTTCAATGTGGGTGGTGGAGTACTGATGATGGACCTTCGAGATCCTAGCGACATTACACCCCAAGCCTTCTTCCCTCTCCGTGGATGGCAGATTCGTCTCACCGTTGAATCTGATAAGGCCTATGTCGCCGCTGGACGTTTTGGGGTGTACACCCTTGATTTAGAGAGTTCTAACCTCTTACCTCCACTCTAAGTGACCCTCTGATACTTTTCAGCGATAGAGCGGCGAACAGCGCTCCGAGGAGTGAAAGTAAAGCGAGCAATCCGAGGCTGATAGTCCAACCATAGCGCTCATAGCAGCCGCTAAAGAGACTGGAGCACAGGGCGCCTCCTAGATAATAACTCGAGACATATAAACCACTCATGAGTCCTCGCTCTTGGGGAGAGATCTGAGTGATGTGGGCGGCGAGTAGAGGGTGGGTCATAAAGAGGCCGGCGCAGAGGAGTAAAACCATCCCCGAGAGGGGCGCATATACAGTCTCAACGCTCCCCCAATAGAGACCGATGCTCATCACGATCATTCCTAATGCCGGAGCTCTCCCCCTTCCGCCAAGCGCCTGATCAATTGAACGAGCGGAGAGAGAGATGATCGCTCCGATGAGATATCCTCCATAACGATAAGAGACCGCTGAGCTACCTCCTCCTAGGTTGAGCTCCAATGCGCGGAGGGGGAGGAGGTTTAGCGCTGCTGAGAAGACGCCAAACATCATCGCTCCGCAGAGGAGGGTTGGGATCACTGTAGGCAGATTAAGAGCCTTCTCTAGCTGAGATAAAGAGCTTTTATGCGCGTTATAGGCGATCATTGGACTGCGATGAATCACGAGTAATATGGAGAGTATGAGCAGGCTCCCTCCCCATATCACCCAAGCAGTATGATCATCATACATATCGGTGATATGTCCCATCACTAGACGACCGAAGAGACCACCGATGACGGTCGAGCACAGGTAGTAAGTGATCAACTGTCGACCTCGATGATCACCTTGGGCGCTTAATCTTGACATCACCGCGGTCATAATGACCGGTAATAGACAGCCCTGAATAAAGCGGGCGATCAGCATCATCCGCGAATCGGTCATCCAAGCGAGAGAGAGAGTGACTACCCCTAGGAGGAAGAGAGCGCTAGAGATCAGCCTGCTCGTCTCTCGCTTCCCAATTAAATAACCGTAACTCAGTGGCGCAATACTCATAGGGATCAGTGAAATATAGACGATATAGCTCGCTCGTTGAGGTGAGAACCCATAGCGTTGGATCCAATTCGAGACAATGACTTGTGGTCCATACAGCACACAGTAGGCGACCATCACTGAACACAACAAGAGGCTTACCTCATAAAGTGAAGATGGGCTCTGTTGATCACTTATCTGATACTGTTCGCTTGTATTTAATTCGTTGATGATCTCTGTCGCCAATCTATTAAGTCTCTTAATACAATAACCATATACAATGTCTATGATCTCATTTACCTTGTGATGGGAGCATTAGAGTCATCCTCTCGTGTGATCTCCAAGTGACTTCATGGATACACTCGGAGACGTTCCGGTGAGTACGTCTTATGGTAAATAAAGAGAGGATATTTTTGTGGGGGTGAAAGACAATAACACTGACCTCCTCGAAGACTCTACGCGGTATCACTTGGTTTCGCGTGTAATGGATGTTATAATCCCTCTTCTTATTTTCTTAGCCTTTACGGGTATTTGGATAAATATGTTCGGTGAGATGCATTCCAAGCGCTTGATCTTGTGCCTGATCGCCCTGCTTTGTCTGATCGCGACTAAAATCTCTCAGCACAGAGGAAAGCTCTTCCTCTCTATCGACCTACTCATCACTGGAGCTTTAGTTGTTTTTAGCGTCTCGACCCTCGTTAACGGAGGAGTTCAAGTACCCAATTATATTGGATTCCTTGCGGGGATCGCTTTGGCGAGCACCTTCTTATCTAATCGTACAACTTGGATGATCTACGGCGTTTTCTTAGTCGTTGGTTTATCGAGCTTATTCATCATTAATTATGATCATCCCATAACTTATCCTACGCCAGAGCGCTATTTCACCATTTACGCAATTTTTGGTCTCATCATCACTTTGGTGCTCACCTTGAGCCGTAACGCTTTTCAAGATCTCCTCAGAACTGTTGCTCGACGAGAGTCTCTTGTCTCCTCGGTTTTCGAGTCGATCAAAGACTCACTCTTCGTCCTTGATGAGAAGGGGGTTGTACAAAAGGCGAACGCTGCCGCCGAACTCTTCATTCGCAAGGTTAAGGCGTCCTATGGCGTCACTATTCTCGAGACGATCGTGTATGACCCTGTGACTGAGACCTATCGGTCGATGAGTGAACTCATCAAGATGTCACCTACAGAAGAGAGCTCTTCTATTTTCTGCCTGACGATAGAGCGTAAGCTGACATGGTATACCTTGACCTGCTCTCCTTATTGCGTCAATGGCGAGAGCAATGGGGTCGTTCTGATCATCAGTGATGTGACAGAACAACAGAAACTCATGCAGATCCAAAAGATGAACGCGGTAGGTATTCTCGCCAATGGAATCGCTCACGACTTTAACAATATGATCGGAGCTATCAAAAGCTCTACAGAGCTTCTCTTGCTTGATGTCGACTCTGAACATCATGACTTGTTACACTTAATAGAAGAGGCGAGCGACCGATCAGCGACTCTCATTCGACAGCTGAGGCTCTTCTCGAGAGGGACCCCAGTCAAAGCTCAAGTGCTTGATCTTAATGAGCTGGTCATTGATGTTTACACTCTCTTGAAGCGTACAACGCAGCATAAGTTTGAGCTGACCTTAACGCTTCATGAACAGCCCCTCTTGATTTCAGGAGAGAGAGAGCTGTTACATATGATGCTTATGAATCTCGGCTTGAACGCGGTCCAATCAATGACCGCTCGAGGGGGTATATGGTTCAAGAGTCGTCGAGTAGAGGTGAACTCAACCTCAGTAGATGAGAGCTCTAGGTTACATAATCATGAACTCACCCCGGGCACTTATATCTGTCTTGAAGTAGGAGACGAGGGAAAAGGGATGACCCCTGCTGTGCAGGAGAGGATCTTTGAACCCTTTTTCACTACTCGATCTACGGGAGAGGGTGTGGGGTTAGGTCTGGCTGCGGTTCATGGAGCAGTCAGTCGCCATCAGGGAGTGATCGAGGTGGAGAGTCAGCTCGACCATGGAAGCTCATTCTTTATTTATTTACCCTTAGATTCATCTTTGAGTATGGAAGATACCCCCTCTATCCCTCAAGAACTCATCGATTTCTCAAATCTTAGCGTGTTAATCATCGATGATGAGCCTCTAGTAAGGAAGAGTCTCAAGTCTCTTTTAGAGGCATTAGAGATCACCGTCACCGATGTAGAGAGCGGTCAAAAGGGTTTAGAGGCGTTAGCTACCGTCACTCAGTATGATCTTATCATCCTCGATATGCTGATGCCCAACCAAGATGGGTACGAAGTTTTCAAAGAGCTACAGCTTGAATATGCACACATTCCAATTGTGCTCTCCTCCGGTTTTTACCCAGAAGAGCTTGTGAGAGAGATGGAAGAGGCCGGACTCGCTGGTAAACTACACAAGCCATATGGTTTAGATGATGTTAAAGATTTGTTTAATCGAGTACTTAGTTAGGTATCAGAGACCTTAGTAAAGAGACCTTAGTAAGAGACCTTAGTATTAGTATCGAGTACTTAGTTAGGTATCAGAGGCCTCAGCGAATCCACCGCCCGATCCCTCCTAAGTTATGGACATGCTGAAACCCTGCATCGATCATCATCGCTTGAGCTCTCGAAGAACGGGCGCCGCTACGACAATACACGACAATGTGCTGCTTATGCTCTCCTAGCTCTGCGAGGCGGGCCTTCATTTGATGAATCGGAAGGTTGATCGCCCCTTTTATATGACGTTCATTAAATTCACCCGGGGTACGTACATCAACGAGTAAAGCCCCTGCTTGAACGAGCCGTTTCGCCTCTGAAGGATCCATGAAAGTGGACCGAGCCCTTATACTTATGTAGATGAGCCCCAAGACTAGACTTAGAGAGATGAGTGTCTTAGAAGACAATAGATGACTCAGCATAGGATTACCCCTACTCGATGATGATATCGGTCAGCAGCTAATGAGATCTAGATCAGTTCTCTAATGAAGTACTAGATCTTGAAACGAGAGAGTTGTTTAATCACCATAGGTCCTTTTTTGACCCCTAAAGGGAGAGTAATAATAAATGTCGTACCTATAGGAGGCTGACTGTCGACTTTGATCGTCCCACCATGACCTTCGATGATATTATGAGTGATATGTAAGCCGAGACCTGTTCCCTCTCCAATGTCTTTGGTGGTGAAGAAGGGATCGAAGATCCTCTCCACGACCTCTTGAGGGATCCCACCGCATTGGTCTTGAAACCGAATCTCAACGTGTTGAGCGTCATTCAACTCGATGACGCTGATGTTCATCGTGGAGGTCACTCCTTGGCTCTTCGCTGCTTGAGCAGCGTTAACGACAAGATTCATAAAAACCTGCTCGAGTTGACTTGGGATACAGGAAAGAGAGCCATGCTCACCGATCTCTCTCTCTATATGTAAAGTATGCTTCCACTTACTCTGAGTGATGACTAGAGCGTTCTCAACTAGAACAGAGAGCTGGGCCTCTCGAGTGTTCTCCGTGTCAGGATGAGCAAAGCTCTTGAGGCTCGCGGTGATTTTTTGGATTCGATCTAAGCCATCGAGGCTCTCTTTGATGAGATTAGGGATATCCTCTCTCACCTCATCTAACCCCACCTGCTCTTCGACTTGTCGAGGCCGCGCTTGTTGCGTCTCATTTGGAGTAGAACTTTGCCATGCTTCTATAACTTCGAAGAGATCTTCAAAATACCGTCCCGCCTCTTTGGTATTGGTCTTGACAAACCCAAGGGGATTATTGATCTCATGAGCGACACCGGCGGCGAGAATACCGAGTGATGCCATCTTTTCAGCGCTGACGAGCTGTTTGCCCATTTGCTGTCGCTCGGTGATATCTTGAAAGAGGATTAAGGCTTGGTCTTGTCCTTCTTTGAAGGGTGTCAGCTGAGCGTCGAAGGTACACTGGCCTCGACGAATATTAGGGAATGAGCTTGGTAGACCAGAGGCGAGATGAGTCATGACCGATGCTTCAACTTGTGGATCAAGGAGCCCCTGCAGGCAGGAAGACTCACCAAACTCTTGGCGAAAACGAGGGTTGGTTTTAACGACTTCACCGGTAGATGTTACGACGACAAGTGGATCATTGAGAGTGTTAATCACCTGCTCACTAAAGGCTTGTAGCTCACTCAGCCGATCGATCAGTCTCGCCGATTCCATGAGATAACCAGCGTGGCTCATGAGGGCCGATAAAAAGGCGATTTCTTCTGCAGAATAGGGACATTTTCCTACTCGACTCGTAACATTCACGACTCCTAAGACTTCTCCTTTGACGAGGATAGGAGTGGTCAAAGACATCGGGAGATCACGACCACCCTTTAGAGCCTTTAGTCCGCTGACTTGACCACCGGCTGAGTCTCGATAGCTTTGATGATTACTCACAAAGATGGGTTCACCGACCTCCGCACATCGCCCGGCGATCCCTTCTCCTATTTTAGGACGCGCTTGAGCGACGATTTCGGGAGGGATCCCATGAGCGGCGATCATCTGTAGCTCTCCCCGCTCCGGAAAGACTCGAAGGATAGATACTCGGTCGCTGTGAAGCTCTTTAGCGACGATCTCCACGAGTCTTTGGAAGATCTGCTTCTCATCATGAAGCTCTCTTAGCGCTTTGCTTCCGATCTCTAAAGCCTCCACTCGCTGTTCACTCGCCTCGAGCTGAATTTGAAGATGTCGATGGTCTCGCCAGCGTCTGATCCGTCTCTCGAGACGCTTAAGCTGTGAAGCGTTGATACAGGGAGTGATTCGCTCTTCTGCGAGCTCAGGCCAACTTGTGGAGTCATGTTGCTCGAAGAGTATTAACATGGTGTATGGAGCGTCTTTACTATAGCCCTCTAATTGATCAATATCACCGATGATAGCATCGGCCATGTGTGAATCATCGGTCCATTCCCACATGGATTGTGATGCGAGTAACGCTGGAGGTTTCTCTTGAGCTGAGGCCCAAAGGACGAGAAGAGGTTGATTATGGGGAGAGAGGTTAAACATATCAGCCTCCTTGAGAGATACGCCACATCCTCAACATATCATTTCCGAGAGCGAAGAGGATGAGACAGAGGATTAAGAGGACCCCTGTGGTTTGTATATACGCTTTGATACGAGGAGAGAGTGGCCTCCCTGAGACCATCTCCAAGCTAGCGAAGAGAATATGACCGCCGTCGAGTCCAGGGATCGGTAATAAGTTGAGGAGGGCGATGCTGAGGCTGATCAACACCATAAGGTTTACAAAAGGAATCCACCCAGCCTCTGCCTGTTGACCGGCAAGATAGAAGATGGTGATCGGACCGCTGAGCTGAGTAGGGCTGACTTGACCCGAGAATAGACCGCTCAGAGAGTGAACGGATCGGGTCAGTTCATCAGAGACTCGACGCTTCGCTTGAGTCCATGAGAAAGACATCCTCTGCTCATTTTTGACGGTAGTGGGTGAGATCATCGCCTCAACTTTAGAGAGACCAGACAGAGTAAACCCTAACTGCCAGAATTTAATATCACCCGCTAATGGGTCGCTGTGCTCCTCTTGACGTAAGCTGAGCTCGCTCATGATCTCTTCACCATTACGAAGGATCTTCAGCCTCTTAGGCGCTTCTGGGTGGTAGCGTAAGCGCTGCTCAAAGAACACTGCGAGTGAATGACGAGCTCCATCTACCTCGAGGAGGCAGTCCCCGATCTTAAGCACTTTAGCAGCAGCGCTCTCTGGATCTATCGATGAGATACAGGCGCCCGCTTGTCGGATCCCGAGTAATCTGAGAGTACGCTCCATGTAGTCTAGGTCATCGCCTCGACTGTGGAGAGCGATGAGCTCGTCTCTCTGCTTTTGCCCTTTTTGGGAGAGAGTAAGCTCTTGTATCGTCTTGTGCCTAAGGAAATTAAATCGCTTATCTATAGGAGTGAGTCTCTCTATCTTTAGGGTGATCGTCTCATCTCTCTTTAAGGCTTTAGCGATCTCTCCAATGACCTCAGAGTGACGCTGGATGGGGTGATCGTTAACCGCGATCACTCTATCAAAAGACCGACCTCCCGCTTGGGCGAAGAGACCCTGCGGATCGATGATCGCGTAGTCGGCCGATAAGGAGGCAGGCTGGAAGCCAATCCGAGGAGGGCGTCGATCAAAGCCGGCGAAGCGCTCCGTAGAAGCGACCCGTTCAGGGGTGAGGTCCACTCTCAGAGGATCGGTCACATGAGGTCTCTCTACCTCTACTCGTAGAGGAGCGGCCCCTTCTTGATAATCATTCACTCGATGCTGAATCTGCCAAAATGAGTAAACGGGATCGCCATCGATGTGGGTAATGCGATCTCCGTCTCTGAGACCTGCCTGATAGGCTGGTAGTCCTTCATCAACCGCTCCCATATGGGTGTCGATCACCTCATCATATTGACTCGCGCTGAAGAAGAGAGGGGGGAGAAGGGCGAAGGGGAGGAGGAGGTTCATCGCTGGGCCAGCGACGAAGATGAGGACCCTCATCCAGGCTGGTTTATCTTGCAGCGCTCGTCCTCGGTCTGGGTCATCTGACTCGAGATCATGACCGAGGTGATCAATCGCTGACTCTTCCTCTCCGAATTCTCGTTCCATACCGTGTAAGCGAACATATCCACCGAGCGGGAGCAAGGCGATACGATATTCTGTCTCCCCAATGGTCTTGGAGAGAATCGCTCTCCCAAAACCTACGGAGAATGTGTGCACCTTCACTCCACAGATCTTAGCGACGATAAAATGCCCAAACTCATGGGCGGTGATGAGGACTCCGATGAGGATCAGAAAGGCGATGAGACTAGTCACTATAAATCCCCTGTAGGCGCGTTTTAGATATGAGCGATCACATCAACATCGATCTATGTAAATAAGTTAAGTCTCAACTCAGTTAATGAATCGAATGACTAAGTAGAGATAGAGAGCAGGTGAGACAAATAATAGAGCGTCTATCCGATCAAGTACGCCTCCATGACCAGGGATCAGCTGACCGCTGTCTTTAACGCCTGCTGATCTTTTCATCATGGACTCAAACAGGTCGCCGGCGACTCCTAAGGTCACTCCTACTACACCGAGAGCGATGCAGTCATTCACAGTCAGAGCGGCGCATATATCCATTTGAGCTCGAGCGAAGAAAGCGCCCGCCGTCCCTAAGAGTACGCCTCCAATGTAACCTTCCCAGGTCTTTTTAGGGCTCAGCTGGGGAGCGAGTCGACGATCACCAAAGATCTTTCCTCCTAACGCTCTTCCGGCGAAGTATCCTCCGGTGTCGCCTCCGAAGGTGATCAACATGGAGAGGACCACCCATGCCCACCCTGCCTCAAGGTCTAAGAGGCGTAAGCCGAGCACTCCGGGGAGAGTGGCGCCGAGGTATACTATACCCAACAGGTCAACTCCTACTCGGTGGGCGCTCCCCTGCAAAGGGAGAGGTCGTAGGATATGTTTCCCAGCGATCATTAGGAAGCAGAGTGACCACAGAGAGCCCATGAGCGTGACTTGCACAGCGCTGGTCAGGTTCAATTGGGTAATGAGCGGGCTTAGCGCTAGTAACGCGGTGATCAGACCCATGAAAAGTCGACTAGCGAACCCTCGATTTGGGGTCGACATACGCTGGAGTTCATCTTGCCCAATGATCGCTATGATCGCGATAAATAGCGCGAAATAGTGCCATGAGCAGAGGAAGAGGAGGGCTGACATAGCGGCCCCCATCACTAAACTTGAGATGATACGTGTGAGCATTGATTCTCCTCTTCTGACCTGCGAATAAAGACTACTACAATAGAGGTCGTCATGAGAGGGCTCTCATGACTCCATTTGGGCGCTCGTTAGACCAAAACGCCGCTCTCGCTTAGCAAATCTTAAGCAGGCGTCGTGGAGATGAGACTCAGTAAATTCGGGCCAGGGGAGCTTAAGGAAATCGAGCTCAGCATAAGCGCTCTGCCACAGTAAGAAGTTGCTTAGGCGTTGCTCACCGCTTGTCCGAATGATCAGATCCGGCGGAGGGATATCCGGGGCATAAAGATGGGCTTGAATCATCGACTCATCGATATGATCAGGGTCAAGCTCTCCTCGACGGACTTGGCTTGTGATCGACTTGATCGCTTGAATGATCTCTTCTCGCCCTCCATAGCTGAGTGCTAGAGTGAGGGTCATCCCTTGGTTTTTTGAAGTCTCTTCAATGATGGCGAGTAGTTGTTCACGAACCCAAGAGGGGAGCTTGTTAAGATCACCGATCGCGCGCAGCTGAATGCGCCTCTCTACCATCTCTTCTCGCTGTTCTTTTAGGTATTGACTGAGGAGGGTCATAAGCGCACCTACCTCATCTACAGGCCGACCCCAATTTTGCTCACTGAAAGCATAGAGTGTCAGATGTTTTAGTCCCCATCGTCTACAACAGCGTACGATGCGATTCACGACCTCTGACCCTACTCGATGTCCTTCCTCTCGTGGAGCGCCTCTGTCTTCGGCCCATCGGCCATTACCGTCCATAATCATGGCGATATGAGAGGGAAGGGGAGGAGGTGACTTGGAGATCACTTGACCCTCTTCAGTGATCACCTTTCGATCAGTCACGGCGCGACCTGTTGTTCAATAGCTGTTGCCACCTCTGGATCTCGAGAGGCGAGCTCTAAGAGCACCTCATATCCTGAAGCGAGCTGCTTTATACTCACGTTACCAGGTTCTCTTTGGTGAGTCTTCAAGACGAGCTCATAGGCAGGCTTGAGTAACCCACGACTTCTTAAACTCAACACGTTGGCCAGCGCGAACTGTATCTCAACATCATCTGATATCTTGAGGATCTCCTTACGTCTCTCTTCTAGAGCTCTATTCCACTCGACAACGCCTAGACTCAGCATCGATTCATAGAGGGGTCGCTTAAGGGGGTCACTGAGCGTTTGATACGCTTCTAATACACGTTTATATATAGCGTTTACCCTATTATACACTGGAGGATGACTTATTTTGATGTTGCGATGACGGTCGGGGTGCAACATAAGCGACCTTTGATGAAAGCGGGCTTTTACCTCATGAGGGGCAGCGGCTTGGTCAAGCTCAAGGAGTTGGTAGTAAGAGAGCTTATCAAATCGGGCCCACACTTTATCTAATCCCGCGGCGACTTGTTGAGGGAGAATTTGATAGTTACTGATCGGTTGACGCTCTTCAG
Organism: uncultured bacterium; assembly: GCA_943788935.1. Taxonomy (GTDB): domain Bacteria; phylum Myxococcota_A; class Bradymonadia; order UBA7976; family VGTA01; genus CAKZRU01. Next base: position 218,552 of record CALSSE010000017.1, read on the forward strand.
CGATCGACAAGATTTGGTGGCTGAGGCTGTTAAAGTCGAAAGGATATTTGAGGTAGGCATCAGCGCCCAACGCGGTGAGCTGATGCTGGGCTGACACTTCTCCTTGACCGAGAATGAGAACCCCCCAAAAGGCGCGCTCTCGAGCTCTCCGGAGCTGCTTAACCGCAGTGAACGTCTCCTCACCTATGTCGAAGAGGACCCACACGCCCCCTAGTCGTAATGGATGTTGAGCTAAACTTGACCAGCTCTCTCCGCTCGTGATCGTAGCGCCTATCCCTTTGAGGGCATTGTTCAGCATCAATCGTTGTCGTTCATCAGGGTGAATTAGAGCGATATGTAGTGGGGGCTTGGTCAATGTCTTACTCATCGGAGAGGAGCCTTCGGGGGTAGGATCTTTTGGTTGATCCCCTCAAGAGAGAGGCGCTCGAGAAGAGCAGGGGATGATGATCTCATGGTTTTGGGCTGACCGCTACAGCGCCTAGACCGCTTGAGTCAAGTCGATCTTTCATCTTAGAGACATTCTCTTCGCTATATCCCGTGGATACTTTAACACGAGTTTCATGGGCGAGACCGGTGTCGAGGTCTTTAGCGCGGACAGAGACGAGGCCATCGGTATCCACTTCAAAGACCACTTCGATCTTGACCTCCCCACGTGGCGCGGAGCGAATACCGATCAACTCAAGCTGTCCGAGTTTAATGTTATCATCTGCGACGCGGCTCTCTCCCTGAAACACTTGGATCTTAACCTCAGTTTGTTGGTCTACCGTGGTGGTGAAGACCTTAGACTCCTCGCAAGGGACGGCGGTATTCTTCTTGATCAGCACCTCACATATCCCTTGAATTGTCATTACGCCAATAGAGACAGGCGTCACGTCGAGCAACAGTGGGTTATGCTTGAGCTGCTCAATAGAGAATGGCGCGCCGAGCATGGCGCCTTGAATCGCAGCGCCCACGGCGACAACTTCGTCAGGGTCAATATCGGTGCGGGGAGGGCGACCAAAATATTTTTCTACCATCTCTCTCACGAGAGGGACACGAGTTGACCCACCGACGAGGATCACATCGTCGATCTCTTTGGGGCTAAAGCTCAGGCTAGAAAAGGCATCGTCACAGATCTTGAAAGAGCGCTCGATAATATCTTCACACTGTTTCTTGAAGAGCTCACGGCTCATCAAGAGGTTCAGCTCTACAGGTTCCTCATATTCAAGGAGCCTGATCTTCTCGGTGAGCTGAAATTTATCAATACGGCTCAAGCCTTTCTTCACTTGCTCAGCGATGTGCTTGATCTTACCTCTGAGGTGAGTTTGCTTATCTATGTTAAAACTATAGTGGTTTTGAAGATAAATGAGGATGACTCGCGTGAGACGATTATCAAAGTCATCACCACCGAGATAGGTATCACCTGCGGTTGAATTGACTTCAAATACGTTATCTGCGGCATGTAGCACCGTCATATCAAAGGTTCCACCGCCCAAGTCATAGATCGCCAACTTAGCGTCTAGGTTCTTCCCATATCCATAGGCAAGCGCGGCGGCGGTAGGCTCATTCAAGATCCGTAAGATCTCTAAGCCGGCGAGCTCACCAGCTAACTTGGTCATCTGTCGCTGACTATCATTAAAGTTGGCCGGTACAGTAACGACCGCTTTGTTGACTTCAACTCCGAGATACTGCTCAGCGAGATCTTTCATACGGTGAAGGACTAGAGCAGAGATCTCAGGGAGAGCGTAGGCTTCGCCGCGGATCTCTATCATAGAGTTCTGGTCATCTCCTCTCACAACGCGGTAAGGGAGCTGGGCCCTCAACTTACGAGACTCCTTGCTGTCGAAGGGGTAGCCGATAAACCTCTTCGCTGAAAAGACTGTATTTCGTGGGTCAGCGACCAACTCCTGTCTCGCTTCATTACCGATAATGATCGATCCATCTTTAATGAAGGAGACGATAGAGGACTGAATACGATGCCCTTGCTCGTCAGGGATGACGATAACTTGACTGTCTACCATCACCGCGACACATGAGTTTGTCGTACCGAGGTCTATCCCAACTACGATGTCATCGCTCAAAGTGAGCTCCTTTCAGCGAACCGCTCATCACTTCATGATACACAGATAATGAGAGGCGCGGTCGTGCCTTTTTTAGCAGATCATGATACTAGCAAAAGATGAACAAAAGACAACATTAAGCACAGATCAAGGAAAGCCCACTATGAGATTCATGAGAGATCAACACCAAAGCGATAACTTATCTCCCTCTATTGAGACCTTGAGCCAGCTTCCAACGACAGAGATACTTGGGCGACGTCGAGCTAAGATCCAAGAAGCGATCAAGGAGGGAGAAGCAGCCTTAATCAGCGCGGGTTCACCGGCCGCTCGTAACTTTCCGGCTAACCATTATACCGGCTTCAGAGCATCGAGCCACTTCCTCTACTGTGTCGGTCAACATCTCTCCTCAGCGATGCTACTCTTGACACGAAATAATGCCTCTCTTTATGTCCCTACACCTTCGCCAAGTAGAGCACTGTGGCACGGTGAAGAGAAGTCATTTGCCACCTTAGCTCAGGAAATAGGGTGTGAGGTGAGAGCGCTGAGTGAGCTAGAGAGCGCGTTGGCCAGTCTCTCCAATGTGATGAGACCGCCTACGTATCAAGCGGCATTGAAGCTCAAACTCTCTGCTTTGACAGGACGAGACGATGACCCTCGGCTAGACTTGACTCTCCATCACGCCTTGGTAGAGGCGCGCTTACTCCATGACGATGAGGCGATTAAGCAGCTACGATATGCGAGCTCACTCACCGGTTTAGCTCATCATGAGGGTTTGAAGGCGACTCGCCACGCGAAATGGTCACATCAGATACGAGCGGCGATGGAGTCACCATTAATGGCGTGTGGAGCCAATCTCGCTTATGCACCTATTATTACTCCTCATGGAGAGGTGTTGCATAATCATGCTTACCATAGTCCTATTGCCTCAGGTGATCTAATACTCGCCGATGTAGGCGCTGAGACCCCTCAAGGTTGGGCGGGTGATGTCACCCGTACATGGCCAGTGAGTGGAGAGTGGAGTGAGACTCAACGAGCTGCCTATGAGGTCGTGCTCAGAGCATTGAAAGCGTCCACAGCGCTCGCTAAACCAGGAGTTGAGTATGCGTCTCTTCACCAAAAGACTCGAGAGGTGCTCGCTGAGGGATTAATCGATCTAGGGATATTGAGAGGTTCGGTTGAGGAGAATCTTGACGCTAACAGCGTCGCTCTGTTCTTCCCCCATGGTGTGGGGCATCTTCTCGGTCTAGATGTTCATGATATGGAGGATCTTGGAGACTTGGCAGGTTATGCGTCAGGTAGAGAGAGAAGAGATACCTTCGGGTGGGGTTATCTCCGGCTAGATCGACCTCTTGCTACCGGGATGGCCATCACGATCGAGCCTGGTTTTTATCAAGTACCTACCCTACTCAAGGACCCAAGTTGGGCGGGACCAAGCGCAGGGAAGATGATAGATTGGGATGCTCTATCGCGGTTCAATGATGTTCGAGGCATCCGCATTGAGGATGATATCCTCATCACTGATGACGAACCAGAGGTGCTCTCTGCTCATATCCCCTATGAGGTAGACGAGCTTAGTCAAATCATCAGGAGCTAATGAGTACAGGAGCGAGGCTCGCTTTATCTCGTTTGTGCTAAGGCTTGTTTCGATCTCTTACATCGAGATACCGAGATACCTAGATACCGAGAGATAAACAGGGCTCAGCTGAGGTGGTTGAGCCCTTCACGGAGCTCTTTCCCAGCCTTAAAGAAAGGAGAGAGCTTGGGAGCCACTTTAACGCTCTCCCCCGTCTTAGGATTGCGACCAAGATATGACTCATAAGCTCTGACTTCAAAAGTTCCAAAGCCTCTTAGCTCGACGCGATTGCCTTCTTTGAGGGCATCTTCAATGGTTTTGAAAACGGTATTTACAACCTGCTCTGCTTGCATATGACTGCAAGGAAAGGTTTGTGAGACTCTCTCGATTAGCTCACTCTTTTTCATGATAGCTGTCCTTGTATTGTATTTGTGCACAAGATCAATACGTAAACCTAAACGGTAAATAATAAGATGATTGTTTTAATCCTGTAGCTTTTTTATTATTTTCTATGAATATGACTCACCCAACAAGTGTAGAGTCGCTATTAAAAAATATAAACATGCAGACCGAGCGTGAAATTAAAAATCAATAAAATCAAGGGGAAATCCCTCGCCTCTAGCGCAAGTATTTAATATTATAATATTTTTACTTTGAGGGGGTGAAAGAAAATATTTTATTTTGAGCATATGAGAGGTTTCGTTGACTCACACTCACCCCCTAACGATTGATATTCTCATCCCCGCCTTGAATGAAGCAGAGGCTCTCCCTTTTGTTCTAGAGCCACTGCGAGCGTTAAAGGGTGATCTACAGTCGCTCTCTCTCTCGGGTGCTAGACTTCGGCATGTCGTTGTCATAGATAATGGAAGCATTGATCAGACATCGACAGTCGCTCTCTCTCTTGGCGCTGATGTCATATTAGAGCCTCAACGTGGGTATGGAGCCGCTTGCTTAGCGGGTATTAAGAAGATCTCAGCCTCCCCTCCAGATGTAGTGGTCTTCTTAGATGCTGATGGCTCGGATGATTTAGGAGACTTAGATCCTTTAGTCGCCTTGCTCTCTCATTCACTGAACAACCCTCCTAGCGGAGATAGAGAGCGTCTCCTCTATCCGACGAAGGTTAGCTCTCACTCATCGAATAAAGAGGGTGAAGCCTGTATGGTAATCGGCTCTAGAGCTCGGTTTGCCTCTCCTGGTGCGCTCACTCCTCTACAGCTGTTTGGTAATGCGCTCTCTTGTTCTCTGCTTAAGATGATCTTTGGCGCTCGCTTCACTGATTTAGGCCCATTCAGAGCGATCAGATGGGAGACTTTGATGTCATTGGAGATGAGAGATCAGACGTATGGTTGGACGGTCGAGATGCAAGCAAAAGCCTGTGCCCAAGGAGTTCTATGTGCCGAGCGAGATGTCACTTATCATCCTCGACGAGCCGGAGAGAGTAAAGTATCGGGTCGCTTCAGCGCCTCGATGAGAGCGGGGGTAAAGATCTTATGGACTATAGGCGCTGCATGGTGGCGACAGAGAGCGGGACGCTAGTGGGTAGAGGACATACTCCAAAAAAAAAGGGATCAGCGGAGAACGAGCCAATCAGACAATTCACAGTTCTCGCTAAGGCCCCTCATATTGGTAAGGTGAAGACTCGACTCACCGCCGAACTAAGCGATTGGCAAGCGTTGCAGTTTCATGTGTGGTCACTACGTCAAGTCGTCGGTAGACTGTGTCCCTCTGTGACCGAAAGAGCGCCCTTGTTATTTAGTACATCTCCCCACGAGGTGTTCTCTACGCTTACTCTTGCTCTCCCGCCTCTCTCGCAACGAGATGGTCATCTAGGACTAAAAATGTTACATGCCCTAGAAGAGAGCTTTGCTCATTGCTCTCCTCGTCAGCAAAGAGACGCGGTGATGTTACTGGGTACGGATGCACCAGCTCTTCAATCAACTTGGCTAGATGAGGGTTTTTCCTTTCTTACATCTTCTAAAGACCCCTCCATCGTTGTCGGTCCTGCTATAGACGGGGGCTATTATACGATCGGTTGTAACCGAGCTGCGCTCTCAACGATTCGTCCTGTTTTTGATAATCAGATCAGCTGGGGGACAGATGAGGTCTTTGAGCAGACTGAGCGGATCATTCGACAGATAATGAGCCGCTTTAAGATCTTACCCATGGGTTCAGATATCGACCACCCTGAAGACTTGGAAAGAGCTCGACTTAATTCTAAGATTCATTGGCATGAGCTAGATCAGCTGTTGCTCAGTCACCCGCTCAGTCCTCCTCATGATTTAATAGAACGAGCGGCATATGGGTCCGCTTTGAAGAGGCTCTTCTCGCTGACTCGCTTTGGCGAGCGGATGGACTTGAGCGCTCCACGCGCTATCAATAAGGCTTTGGATAACCCTCTATCGAGATATCGTAGCGTCTTGATCGGCGGAACGAATGGTAAGGGGAGTACAAGCGCTGCTTTAAACCAACTCGGTCTCCATGTCGGTCTCAAGGTGGGGTGTTTCACCTCTCCTCATCTCGTCAGCTTTCGAGAGCGCATGAGGATTGGGGACACTTTGATCAGTCCCGCTCAAGTAGTAGAAGGAGTGAGCGCTGTATTCAAAGCGGCAGAGAGGGTCGAGATCACTTTGAGTTTCTTTGAAGCGACTTGGGCTTTAGCTGCTTGGTTCTTTAGGTCACAAGGGGTGGAGTGGGTCATTTGGGAGGTCGGGTTGGGGGGAAGATTAGACGCGACAAATATCTGTGAGCCATCGGTGAGCGCGATCTGTAGCCTCTCTTTAGATCACACCCACGTACTCGGTGACTCACTCGCTGAGATCGCTTGGGAGAAGTCGCATATTTATCGAGAACACGGGGTTGCCTTAACAGGATGTGAAGGGGAGACTCTTAAGGTCTTAAGAGAGGTTAGCGTTGTGCAGCCTAGAGTGATAGACCAAGAGAGGGAAGCGGTCGAGGCTCTCTATCTACAGCGGTCTCGTGAGGATGAGGATAGCTTGTCGAGCGCTATGATCTCTACAGCGCATGGACGAAGTAATATGGCTCTCGCATTGGCGATCGCTCGGGCTGCTCAATGGATAACACCCACGCTAAACATTCTCGATCTACAAGGGTGGCGAGATCTCAAGTGGCCGGGACGCTTAGAGCGGCTCGAAGGAGTGTGGTTAGATTGTGCCCATAATCATGATAGCGCTCGTTTGGTGAGCGCTTGGCTTAAAGATAAATCCTCACGTGAACCAGGTCGGTCTCTGCATCTTATCGTGGGGATGAGCGCTGATAAAGATATTACAGAGGTGCTAAACGACTTGGCTTCTTGCGCTGATCGCTTGACTCTCGTCTCCCCACTATACCCAAGGTGTGCGAGCGCGAGTGATCTACATAAGATCTATGAGGATGAGGTTAAGCCGAGGTTGGTCAATCGTGGAGAAACGCCTCCGCATGTGGAGGTGACTCCCTCCCTCATCGAGGCGTTGCGTAAGAGAGAGGTTTCAGCCCTGACCCTCGTGACCGGCTCTTGCTTCTTAGTCGGTGAAGCAAGAGCATGGCTCTTAGGAGCAGATTTTCCTGAGTTAGGTGTCCTCACAACAGCGAGATGACTTCACCTTGACGTTGTGGATGGAAGCATCTTGAATCATAATAGCGCCCATAGTATCAAACTCTTCACCGAGAACAATATATGTAAAGTCAGTATATAGTAGGAGAGCACCTAACATGAATGAGCCACATTTGCTCCAAGCGCTTAAAGCGAAGTCTCATCATAATCCACGCACTCGGTATTGGGAAGCCGCGGGCTTGCCTAAATATACCAACGAGTTAATACTCTCTGATAGTCCATACTTATTACAACATGCTCACAACCCTATCGACTGGAGAGCATGGAGCGAGGATACCTTCGCAGATGCTCAACGTTTAGATCGACCGGTTTTTCTTAGTATTGGGTATAGCACATGTCATTGGTGTCATGTGATGGAGAGAGAATCATTTGAGGATGAAGAGCTCGCTGAGGTGATTAATGAGCATTTTATAGCTATTAAAGTAGATCGAGAGGAGCGTCCTGAAATAGACGCACTCTACATGGATTTTTTACAGATCACGACCGGTGAAGGCGGTTGGCCGATGAACCTCTTCCTCACTCCGGAGAAAAGGCCATTGTTCGCGTCTACTTATTTACCTCCTCGTGATGGAAATAGAGGGGTGAAGGTGGGTCTCCTCTCCTATTTGAAGGTCATGCAGAAGAGCTGGAGAGACCCTCGCTTGGTCGCTCAAGGAGACGCTCCACTACAGGTCCTCAGAGAATATGCCATTCAACCTCCAGTTCAGCAACTCTCTACCGATTGGTTAGACCAGGCTGCACAAGAATGGATGAAAGACTTTGATGAAGATTGGGGAGGTTTCTCTGAACCTCCCAAATTTTTACGCCCAGCGATGCTCGAGGCGCTTTTACGCGCTTGGCACCGTGGAGGAGATCCGAGTTATCTTAAGGCGGTTGAGCTCACTTTGGAGAGAGTCTATTGCGGGGGGATCTATGATCATATCGGTGGAGGGATCGCCCGATATAGCGTGGATAATCGTTGGTGGCTACCCCACTTTGAGAAGATGCTCTATGACAATGCTCAGCTAGTGATCGTCGCCCTAGAGGCTTTTCAGATCACCAAGAGGCCTCTTTATGCAGATCTGGCTCGAGATTGTCTCAGCTTTATTGAGCGTGACCTGCAAGTGCATCGTGGCGCATGGGCGGCGGCGATCGATGCCGAGAGTCTAAGTGATCGAGGCGATCGAGTGGAAGGATACTTTTATACTTGGACCTACAGTGAGCTGAGCGCCCTCTTCTCGGAAGAGGAGCTAGAGTGGGTAACGGCGACTTTTGGTTTAAGCCCAGAAGGAAATATATATCAGGGTCCTGTTGAGGGGGCTCAAGAGAGTCCTGAGAGCTCATTAGAGTCATCTGATGAACGAGAGTCATCTCGTCCCCATGATGTAGCAGAAGCTCTCAATGGACGTAATCTCTTTAGGATGTATGAGCCACTCGATAAAGATGAAAAACGCTACTGGGGTCCTCTAAAAGAGCGTCTCTATCAAGCTCGAGAGCGACGCCCACAGCCTGCTCGTGATGAGCAAGTGGTCTGCGCTTGGAACGCCCTCATGCTCTCTGCTCTCTCCAAGGCAGCGACTGTACTCGCTAATCCTCATTATTTGACCCTCGCCAAGAGCACTGCCCAATTTTTAACCCAGCGTCTCTGGGATGGAGCGCGGGTCAAGAGGGTGTGGCGAGTCAATGGTAATGATAGTCAACAGACCGATGGGGTCTTAGAAGATTACATGGCGCTCTCTCTCGGACTCCTCGATTATTTTGAGGCGTCCGGTGAGGTTGAGTCACTTCACCAAGCGATCGAGGTTTACGAGGCCGCTGAGGTGTTTTTTGATCAAGAGAGAGGTGGGTTTTTTCGCTGTGAGTTAGAGCGGAGGCGCTCTCTCCCTTATGAGGAGAAGCCTATCATTGATGGCGCAGAGCCCAGCGGTAACGCGCTCGCCGCTCTAGTGGCGTTGAGGCTCCATCAGCTCACCGATATTCCTCACTATCGAGCGCAGGCTGACAGTACACTTAAGGCGATCGGTTCGATTATGAGCTCTCAGCCGACAGCGACTCCTAAGGCCCTCTGCGCCTTGGCTCATTGGTTTGGGAGTCGAGGTCAGTTAGTGCTCGTGCACTTAAAGAGAGGTGAAGACCGCATTAAGCACCCACTCAATGTCGCCTCATGGCAGCTGTTTCAACCCTTTACGATCCGCTTAACCCTCCAATATATTGATACTCAGCTGAAGCAGCATATCCCGATGATCAATAAGCGCCCCACCGAGAGTGAGTCGAATCATGCGCTGATCTGCTCTGCTCGAGGGTGTACACCACCGATCTCTCAAGCGTCAGCGCTCCGCTCAGCGCTCTCTCAACTTGATACTTAAGGGATCGCTCGTTAGCAGTTTAGCTTACTCACCGAATCTCTAGAAGGAAAATCGGCGTCTCGAGCTGTATCCATGAGTATGGATAGAGAATCCTTTACGGACGATCGGTCACTGACGTAGGTTCTACGATATAGGATCAATGTGTGTATTAGATCGTGCATTGAGTCATTCGCTCTCAAGACTCATGGGGGGTCATATGAAGATCATCACTCTCGGTATGCGCTCTTTATTCGTTGATCACTCTCGGGTGATCTTCGCGCTCGCTCAAGGGGTGGTTTTATACTTTGGGGTCGCCTGCGATGAGCAAGGTCAGCGCTCCGGTTCAGATCCTCTTGATATGTCAATATCGGTGACAGAGTCAGAGAGGGTAGATCAGAGGGTCGATGACCCACTCTTTGGCGACGCTGATATAGAGGATATGAACCTTACAGAGCCAACCCCTATATCGAGTGAACCGATCGCTGACTATGACCCCGTCCCTTTGGTTGATCCTTTCATCGCTACCGGTGGCGAGTATGCAGAGATCGCTAGCGTCAGTCCTGGCGCGAGCGCTCCCAATGGGATGACTCTCGTCGGGCCCGATACCCGAAGAGGAGTGATGATCCCTCCCTTTCATTGCGCTGGCTATCACTATCCAGATACCCACATTCAAGGCTTTTCACATACTCATGCTCATGGGATAGGGGTCGTTGACTATGGCGGGATCTCTCTTATGCCACGGCGGGAATGGAGCGATAGTTATCGAAGTTTTATCGGTAGGCAAGCGCCTTTCTCCCATGATGAGGAGTGGGCATCAGCGGGTCGTTACGGAGTGGTTTTAAAGGATGATCAGACGATGGTGGACATCGTCGCCACTCCTCATGGAGCTCATCATCGCTATCTATTTACGGCAGGTGCTTCGCCGAGCGTGATCCTCGATCTCGGCGATAACCTTGAAACCACTGAGACCCGAGAGTCGAGTTTAAGATATGAAGGAGAGGGAGAGATCTCCGCTTATCAACGATTAGATGGTTCATATAGCGGTCGCTTTGGAGGAGTAAAGCACTACGCGGTGTTGCGATTATCACCCCCGCCAGAGCGAGTCATCGCCTGGAGTGATGAAGGAGAGCCTGAAGAGCTCGAGGCTTTATCTGAGCTCAATGGGAGGAGTGTGGGACTCTCTATGATTTTCCCTGAGGGAACCGATGAGGTTCATGTCAGGGTGGCGCTCTCTTTTGTTGATTATGAAGGGGCTAGGCTCAACTTAGAGGCAGAGTTGCCTGATCTTGACTTTGAGCGACGAGTCACCGATGTCGAGCGTCTATGGAGAAATAAGCTCTCTCGAGTGAAGGTTCGCGGGACAGATCGAGAGGTTGCGCGCTTCACTACCGCTCATTATCACAGCTTATTGATGCCCTCACTCAACAGTGATGTTGACGGTCGTTATCGAGGCTTAGATCAAGAGGTTCATCGAGCTGATTTCGATTATTATAGTGATCTCTCTCTCTGGGATACCTTTCGAACGCTGCACAGCTTTTACCTCCTCGCTCACCCTGAGTTGCAGAGAGATATGCTGCGGAGCTTGGTCCGAATGTACGAGGATGGTGGCTCGCTACCGCGCTGGCCGCTCGCTCATGGCTATACAGGGGGCATGGTGGGAACACCAGCGACTCAGCTCTTTGCAGAGGCGGCGCTAAAAGGCATAGGGGGGTGGAATGAAGAGAGCGCTTATGAAGCGGCGCTCGCCCAAACCCTCGGTGAAGCGAGTGAGGCCACTCGAGGAGGAGGTGACTCATACCTACGATTAGGATGGGTGCCTATGGAAGAGGTGAGCGGCTCTGTGTCACGGACTCTTGAGTTTGCTTGGTCTGATGACGCGCTCGCTCGTTGGGCAACCTTAAGAGACGCTGAGGAAGCGGAATTGCTCACTCAACTCTCGGGGTCATGGCGTAACCATTGGGATGAGACTCAGAACTTCATGGTGGGGCGAGATGCTGAGGGGTCGTTTATGACTCTTGAGAGCCCATTAACTTGGGAGAGTGTGTACGTTGAAGGGAACGCTTGGCATTATTTATGGTACGTACCCTATGATGTCGAGGGGATGATTGATGTTCAGCATGATGGAGACCGAGCAGCCTTTCTGAGTCGTCTGCACAACTATTGGACCGAGGTCTACGAAGAGGAGGATGACTACCTTCCCGACGATTACTATTGGCATGGTAACGAGCCAGTATTACATTATGCTTGGCTAGGAAGTCTCGCTGGCGATCACTCGCTCACAGTGGAGGCCTCTCATCATATATTGGAGACTCGTTATGGCCATGAACCCGCAGATGGACTCGACGGCAACGATGATTCAGGAACACTCTCTGCGTGGTATCTCTTCACGACTATGGGATTTTATCCGATCGCGGGGACAGCGGACTATGCGCTCGGTGCTCCGCTATTCGAAAGGATAGAGATCTCAGGTCCTAGCGAGACTCAGCCTCCGCTAGTGATCGAGGCGGTCAATAGCGGCTGGTATCGCACACCGAGAGTGGTATTCAATGAGATGAACGAGCTTGAGAGGCCCGTCATCGATCATCAAACTTTGTTAAGAGGTCTAAATTTCGTCTACTGACTTTTATGTAGTCTAGTGAGAGACGACGCTTGACTTCTAAATCGCTCTGTTAAGCGATGAGCCTCCATAGAGGAGGTCGCACTTACTTGAGCTTAGTCTCTTTGAACAAGACATGCTTACGGACTTTAGGGTCATACTTCATAAGCTCTAGTTTACCGGTGCTAGTGCGTCGGTTTTTGCTAGTGGTATAGAAATAGCCGGTTCCTGCGGTGCTCTCTAGCTTGATTTTTTCGCGCTTTGGCTTAGCCATAATATTACTCCCTTGACACTCGACTGAGCTACGCTCTAATACGAGCTACTCATTCTTTGACATTTGTATTGAGGTTAAACCGTTTACACGATGAAACGAGCGTCCGCAAGCGATTTATCATTAGACTTACTCTTAACTGTTTTAGAGGAGCGATCACCTATTCAGACTTTACTCAGTGGACTCACCTGTTCCCAGTGTAAATCGCAAACGATCATTTATATTTTTCAGTGCGCTCTACGCTTTGTTGAGCAGCACACCTCTCCTTGTTCGTGGCAGAGACATCGGCTCCATGCTCTACTCGGCCCCTTATACTTGGAGAGTCTCCAATGCTTACCCGAAGTCGAGCGATATTCTCCCTCTTTTCGACAAAAAGACGCTACTCCTCCACGGACCGCAGAGCTGCTCTTAGCGTCTACATTATGGGGAGACCCCTCTTGGTGCGCTCATCAAAAAGCGATTAATGGTCGAGCAGAGAGGCTTATCCGAACGATCGAAGAGCTCTCTATGATCTGTCATGAGGTCCTCAGATCAGTCGACGAGCATACCGAAGACTAGAGGGAGTCGCTGACGAGCTCATCTTTTAGCCCCACTCCGACGAGGGTGCCCTTCACCTCTCCGAGGAGCGCTCGCTTGAGCGCCTCTTCATGGTGCATATTGAAGACACGTAGGGAGATCCCCTCTGCTTGGCAGATCGCGAAAGCTGAAGCATCCATCACCTTCAGCTGCCTCTGGAGACAGGTCGCATAGCTCACCCTACGATAGCGCTTCGCCTCAGGATAAACTCGAGGATCAGCTTCATATACGCCATCGACTTGGGTGCCTTTGAGGACCTCATCAGCCCCCAACTCGGCAGCGCGTAGCGCCGCCGCTGAGTCAGTAGTGAAGAAGGGATTACCTGTGCCTCCGGCAAAAATACACACCGCGCCAGACGCCAACGCGTCGAGAGCCTCAGCGTGGTGAAAGAGCTTCATGACCCGAGGCATCTCGATGGCGCAGAAAGCCTCTGCTCTCTGTCCTGACCTCTCTAGTGCATCTTGCAGAGCGAGACCATTCATCACTGTAGCCATCATTCCCATTTGGTCAGCGCGGCTTCGATTCATACCGTTCGCGCTGCCCTGGACTCCGCGGAAGATGTTGCCACCACCTACGACGATCCCTACTTGTACACCTTGAGCACAAGCAGATGTAATCGCGGCGACGACATCGCTGATCATCGCCTCCTGAATCCCAAAGTCGAGGTCGCCCATAAGGGCCTCTCCAGAGAGCTTAAGGAGTACTCTTCGCGCTGTATATTGATCGCTCAAAAGCGCCCCTTAGATAGCAGCCGCTGCAGCTGCGACTTCTGCTGCGAAGTCTTCTTCTTTCTTCTCGATCCCTTCACCGAGCTCAAAGCGAACGAAACGACGAAGTTTGATGTTCTCTTTGATGGTGGAGGCGACCTCAATGATGTACTGCTCTACAGTGAGTTTATCATCTTTGACATACGCTTGGTTCAAGAGGCAGACATCGCTGTGCCATTTCTTGATCTTACCGGTCATGATTCTATCGATCATCGCCTCAGGCTTGCCTTCAGCGAGGAGCTGAGCGGCATAGATCTCTTTTTGCTTTGCAGTCACATCCTCAGGGATCTCGTTCGCGTCGAGGTACAATGGGTTGCTCGCTGCGATGTGCATAGCGATGTTCTTAATCATCGCCTGGAATTGCTCGCCACGAGCGACGAAGTCAGTCTCACTGTTAACCTCGACCATCGCGCCAACACGACCATCGTGGATGTAAGAGTATACGGCGCCTTCAGCGGCGACTTTACCAGAGCGCTTGGCGACAGCTGCGAGACTCTTCTTCTGAAGGTACTCGACCGCTTTCGTCATATCGCCATCATTCTCGACGAGCGCTTTCTTACAATCCATCATACCTGCGCCGGTCTTGGCGCGAAGCTCTGAGACAAGTTTTGCGGTAATAGCCATGATGCTATCCTCTCTTAAGTGTTAAGTCTAAAAGTGTGATTGATTAGGCTTCAGCGCTCTCAGCGCCTTTGCTGACATTAACGACCTCAACCTCAACCGCAAGGTCATCACCGGTGAAACCCTCAGCGTCATCGCTCCCTTGGTAATTCTGTCCTTCAAGAACAGCTTCAGCGATGCCATTGGCGAAGAGCTGAATCGCACGAATCGCGTCGTCGTTACCAGGGATCGGGAAGTCGATATCTTTAGGATTAGTATTGGTATCAACGATGGCGATCACTGGAATCCCGAGGCGCTTCGCTTCGGCGACCGCGATGTGCTCTTTATTGATATCAACAACGAAGAGGATCTTAGGGAGCTCCTTCATGTTCTTGATACCACCGAGGTTATTGTTGAGCTTCTCGAACTCACGAGAGAGCTTGAGGAGCTCTTTCTTATTGAGGGTTGTGGTCTGACGGGCTCGGGCGACCTTAGGCTCAAGGATAGCACTCATGGCCTCGCGATTAATTCCGCTCTCTAATGAAGCGTTGGCGAGCTCGACGAGCTTAGCGTAATCACTGTCGCTCAGCTCAGCGCCAGAAAGTCGTGCGAAGATCTTTTGGAGATCAGCGATGTCATACTCAGAGATGAATTCATTCTCCTCGCTGAGGAGCTCAGTGACTTTCTTCAATGCCTGCATAGGGAGGATCATTGGCTCAAGCTCTTGGAGGCGCTTAATTGACTCTTTGACAGTACGAAAGTTAGTGAGAGTTCCGCCGAGCCAGCGATGAGTCATGTGGAACATGCCACACTTATCAGCAGCTTCAATCACCATGTCTTGAGCTTGCTTCTTGGTCGCGACAAAGAGGACATTACCACCACGACTCGCTTCAGTCTTGACCACTTGAAAAGCGCGATCATAAAGAGGGAGTGTCTTTTGGAGATCGATAATGTGGATCCCGTTACGCTCACCGAAGATGTATTGAGCCATCTGTGGGTTCCAGCGAGCAGTTTGGTGACCAAAGTGTACACCAGCTTCGAGCATCTCTTGTAGAGTAATGTTTGACATGTTATTTTCCTTAAGGTGACGTTAACTCTCACGTTTATCATTGCGACCACCCTCCCCAAAAGGGACGTCAGGAGCCGCTCAAAACGTGTGTTCGTTAATAGAGTAAGATAAACTCTCTCAATCTCTTGATATTAAGAGCGCATTTGCCTTACCAAATCGAGGTTCGCCTGACAAGAGCTTTCCTCATAAATTAGTCAAGCTGATAGAGTGTTTATGTCATACTCAAGCAAGGTCGTTGATTTGATGTAGATCAGAGCGAGGTAAGAGGTTGTTTATGAAGGGTTCATTAATTAAAGAAGAGCAGACTCAAGAAGAGCAGACTCAAGAAGAGCAGACTCAAGAAGAGCAGACTCAAGAAGAGCAGACTCAAGAAGAGCAGACTCAAGAAGAGCAGAGGTCGAACATAGAGACTCGGATGCTCTTGTGCTTAGACTTCGATCTCACGCTTACTCAGACTCACATGTTTCATTATGTCGTCGAAGCTATCAACGGGGGCTTTTCCAGAGAAGACGCAGTGTTGAGAGCGATTAAGATTATTCGTCGTCAAGGACCGAAAGGAGGAAAACTTTTGTGGAGCTCTATCGCGAGTTGGCTAGACGCTGGGCATGGGGTGGCTGTGACTAGCTACACTTCATTCCCTGAGCTGCCTCAAGCCCTCCTCTCTCTTGGAGTCAGCGCGCTACGTCAAGAGCTTCAAGACCGACGCCTTACTCGCTGGTTGAGCAGACCGTTGGTGATCTTTGGTGATCCCGCTCCGGCGTTTAACCCTCCGGTCAAGTTACCTCATACAGTGCTGATTCCTCGTGTTGAGCTTATCAGCGGCGACCATGGTAAGAACTTACATATACAAATGGCGCTCGATGAGTTAAAGCGGAGAGGCTTTCATTATCAGCGAGCGGTTTTGATGGATGACGACCCCACCAATATAGCCCTCGCTGCCGCAGCGGGTCACTTAGTGATCCCTGTAGAGAGAGAGGCGAAAGATGACGATCATCTCGATCGCTTGAGAGCGCTCTTATAAGTAGCTTATACTTTGATCGGATAAGCTAAGATGAGATGAGACGAACTGAGCTAAGATGAGGCGAGATGAGATGAGCTAAGACGAGCTAAGATGAGCTCGCCAATGCATCATCACACAGGTGGCAGCGGTCGCAACGTTTAGACTGTCGATCACTCCATAGAGAGGAATCTCTACTGCGAGATCAGCTCCTACTCGGAGTTCATCAGGGAGCCCCGCGTCCTCAGAGCCTAAGATAAATAAGGGCTGAGGTGGATAAGTGGCGCGATGGTAAGGTTCGCTGTCAGGGGTCTGTTGCACCGCGACGAGTTGGTAACCCTCCGCTCTAGCGATAGAGATCAGAGATTGAGCATCGGAGAGCCATCGAATAGGGATGGCATGTTCGGCTCCTCGCGCTGAAGTGAGTGAACCCGATCGAGCGCCGACCACAAAGACCTCTCGGAAACCTGCGGCCTCAGCACTGCGCATGGCGACTCCAAGGTTGACATCGAAGCGGGCTTGACAGAGAGCGAGGGCT
This sequence comes from uncultured bacterium, assembly GCA_943788935.1. Taxonomy (GTDB): domain Bacteria; phylum Myxococcota_A; class Bradymonadia; order UBA7976; family VGTA01; genus CAKZRU01. Next base: position 235,512 of record CALSSE010000017.1, read on the forward strand.
GCGTGGACGCGAGAGACTTGAGGGACCTCATCAAAATCACGTAGGCCATAAGGAGGAGTCGCTGAGGGGAGCTCAAGGCGTTGGTGTTCTCCCAATCGGGCTTGGATTTGGGAGATAGAGAACCGATCTCTCTGTGCCTCTCGGGCACACCAAGAGACATGAGGAGCTTGATCTGTGATGAGCTCTACGAGCGCGGGATGTCCCGCGGGGAGTAGACGAGCAGTGATCGCCCTTACCTCATCGTTCGCAGCAGTAGAGAGCGCTGAAATGATCTCAGGCTTAAGTTCTGCGGCGACTAAGAAGCCATAATCACGCTGATGTCGCTCTAAGGCGATCAAGAGAGCGAGAGGATCAAACTTATGATCACTAGCGTCAGTGAGAGTGAGACAGAGGTGTTTAATGAGCTCTCGTGGATGAGGATAAAGAGAGAGCATATCGCATCGGGTTAGAGTCTCGATATCCAACAAGCTAATATTGGCTTGATTAAGTCTTTCTTCCTCTGTGGGGTAGAGGTGAGCAAAGAGCCTAACCCAAAGTCGCAGCTTTGCTAGGTCATCTTGGAGACTGTCTTTGAGTTCAGCGAAACGCTCTACAGACATCTTCGCTCGTAAAGACTGGGAGAGGTCAAGGCGGTCGAGGTGGCTCTCCTCAGTTAAGCGATCGAGGCGACGTAAGCATTCGATAAGCGCTAGGTCTACGAGCGAGTTGTTCTCTCCTCCAACAATATCAGCGAGCAGCCCTGCAGGGCACGCAGGACAGATCGCGGCTCGCTGAGCTTTATGAAAGGGAGAGCTGAAGATCAGTTGGAGAGCGGGTTCTCTCTCTCCACGTACGGTGAGTTGGTTGAGTAACCTCGCTGCATGAGCAACCCCTTCATGGAGCGATTTCGTAGACTCCCCTGTTGGGTTAACCCACTCTCGATGTGAGAGTTGAGTCAGCCAAGTGGTGATGATTGGTTGGGCTCGATGAGGCTGAATGTCACTGAGGAGTCGCGTCGCGCGACGACGAGTGAGGTCTAATGAGGCAGAGAGAGCGTCTACTACTCGCCTGAGGTCTGCAGTACTCCCTGAGCGTATGAGTTCAGCTCTAGCCTTGTCTCTAGTATGAGAATCTTCGCCGTAGAGCGCCTCTTCAACTCTCGCTGAGGTTATTGTGTCCATCGTCGCTTAATCTCTTCCCCGAGTTTAAGCAGACAGATCCAGCCCTTATCTTCGAGGAAGAGCCAACCGCTGAGTCGTAAGCCCTTGTCTAAGCCTTCTCGGTGAAATCGCACTGTATATAGTCCATCTCGTTGGTTGAGCTGCTCAAGGAGGGCGAGGTCTCCATGAGCATTTGATGAGCCCGCTTGAGGACCGACTCTAGAGATCTCGATGCGAGAGAGTCCTTGTCGTTTAGCCTCTTTCAGAGCCCACGGGAGCTCTCGCAGAGCGGAGGGTCTGAGCTCGGTAGCATAGTAAGTCCCCAAATTGGCATTGCGTGTGTCATCTCTTAACAGGGATTGAACCTTTTGAGCGTCAGGGAGAACCTCTTGGATAAACTGTTGGAGGCTCCCTTGATTTGGAGGGGGAGAGGCATCGTTAGAGGGCAACAGCTCAAGCATACGAGTGAGCTTTACTGTCAACTCTTGAGGTGAACCGATGACCGCGGGTTTTGGAGAGTCATCGCGTGGCTGACAGGCGATGAAAGAGAGGGCCATCAAGAGAGGCATGAAGCCCCTTGGAGGTCGGGTGATCACGGAGGAGGAGAAGATACTCATCTATTAACTCTACTCATGTTCGATGATAGGGGGAGAATGCTTAGTGGAGCGCATAGACTCCCCATAAAAGCTGGGATAGGACATTGCATAAAGCATGAAAAATCGCTGGGGATAGAGTGTCATGATACGCTCTCCTCATCCACCCAAAGAGGAGACTAGGAAAGAAAACCGCTAGTCTGGCGGGGTTGTGAATCGTCGCTAGGTGAGCCAAGGCAAACAGAACACTGCAAAGAATGGTACTCTTCCAATTAAAGAGTGCTCCAAAAACGGTTCGATCTTGGCCTACGAGAGAGTCGAGTCGAGTCTGAAGATAACCACGATAGAATATCTCCTCTGGGAGGCCAACTAAGAAAAGTTGCATTAGGAAGATAGACCAAAGCCATTCAAAATGTCGCTCTACTCTGACCTCTGTATTTTTCTCTCCCGCCGTGTTGACCTCTATGTTTTCATTCGCCGCAGTGCCGTATTCTCCGATACTGTAACGCCCAGATGAGAGCGCAGCGCGCTCATTCTCACTGCTAAGGATAAGAGTCGACGCTTCTGTCTTAAGAGTAATAAACCCTGAAGAGGGAGCCGTAATCAACCAAGGGCCCTGAGGCGTGGATGGTCTAGAGAGACGGACTCTTTGAGACTTTGAGATGAGCTTTAACTTTGCTCCTTTGGTTCTGAGTCGATGGGTGATCTGCTCCTCACCAGGTTCGAGTTTCCACCTTAATCGAACTCTATCAGCGCTCGCTCCCAAGTTAACTTCACCCGGTGAGAGCGGACGATGACTGAAGCCACGCGCTGACTCTTCCCAACGAGCAAAAGCTCGTTGCTCTAACGTAGCCTCACGCCCCTCCCAAGTGCGCCAGAGGTGTGTGCCTGCGATAAATAATGGAAAGATCAGGAGTGAGATCCATAGAGCCTGTTTAGTAGATCGCCACGCCCGTCTTTGAGCGGTCTCTATGTCGTCGGTCGCGAGACGATTAGATTTTCCACCAATCCCAAATTTCCTAGGAGACTCACCGCGAGCAATCAACCACTCGGTGGGAAGAAAGATAAATCCTAAGGCGATGATCAAGACGCTGACGCTCGCTAACGCTGACCATATGCTCGCCAGTTGATCAACGACCACTGTTCCTATGGTCATGATCAGATAGATCATGATCACTTCACGCCATCGTCTCGATCGCTCTTCCCGAGTGAGCTCGTCGGTGATCACTTCTCTGCCTTCGATGAGACTCTGCCTTCGATGAGACTCTGCCTCAATCTTGAAGGGAGGTTAGTGGAATCTCGACCCCCTTGGAGTCATATAAGGTATCGGTTGTGAGATCAAAGATTGTTCCTTCTCGCGAGGCGAAGGTGCCACTAAATAGAGCATGAGCCTCTGTCTCAATCTGATCAACCCCTTCATCTGAACGACTAGGGTCATGGTGGAATAAAGCTAAGCGCTTAACCTTGGTTTTAACAGCGAGCTCAACAGCTTCAGTCCACATGCTGTGACCCCACCCTTTTCGCGATGGGCCGTTCCGCCCGAAGTACTCATCTTCAGTGTACTGGGCATCATGGATCAAGAGGTCTACGCCTTGGCAGAGATCTATGAGTCTTTGATCCAAACCTTCTCCTCCATGTTCTACATCTGTGGCAAAGATCGCGCTGTAACCACCGGCTTCTATTCGATAAACGACAACGCCATCCGGGTGATTTTGGTCTACAGCTTTAATTTTGAAGCTGCCGATCTCATGATATTGATCGACCTCAAAGTCTTTTATCCCTTTGAGGCCCCCAAGAATATCGAGTGAAACTGGGAAGGTCGGAGGGGTCATCTGTAGAGAGAGGATATTTTTGAAGTCCCAACCATCCCTTGAGACTCCCCTCACTTCGAGGTTTGATGCTGGATGGAAAGCCGCAGAGAAGAATGGGAGGCCTTGGATATGATCCCAATGCACATGGGTAAAGGCGAGTGTCGCGTTGAGCGGCTGACCGTTAAGAGTGTCTCCAAAGGCCTTTAAACCTGTGCCCCCGTCAATGATTATGTATTCACCATTATACTCAAAAACAATACAGGTGGTATTCCCACCGTACTTAATAAAACGCTCTCCGCTCACGGGGATGCTACCTCTGACCCCCCAAAACTGAACTCGCATGCTCAACTCTCCTCGCTAGCTTTCAAGTGTCATGCTACTTGCGTTTTATCTGAACAAAAATGTGACCACTCATTTGGACAACCATTGTGTTATGTCGAATTGACTGACAAAATGCAAACGTCTTTGTAAATAATGAATGATTTAAAAGTACCTTCAAAACTGAATGAAATACCTCATCCTTACACTTTTTATCTCTTCACTGTACCCATTGTCATGCAGAGAGCAACAACCAAGAATTATCGTTACACAGATCACTCAGAAATACAAGCGAGCCTCATCTGAGCAGGTTTTGAAGCGATTGCTTAATGGGGCTTTAGTTTCTCTAAGGGGCTATAAACAAATGAGTAATGGGGGGGGTGAGGGGGAAGCTGAGTCGCACTTTAGAGATGGAGGTGCGACATTTTTTAGAGACTGTAATGATCATCGTTAAACCACCACCTTCGATCAAGGCATGGTCGCTTGAGATAGAACGGGTCATCAGACCGAGAGACCTCGGAGAACCAGAGACTGATCAACGATTAAAAAAAATCTCGAATGATCTTTTATATCGCTGTGTAGAGCGTTGGATATACATCCCTCAATATGAGTTTGGCGCACATAACGGGGGCCGTTTGAATCAGGTGGTGGTTATGGCCAGGCAGTGCAATGGAAGCCTAAATGCTTTGCATTTATTAGGTGGGGGAAAGAGCTCTCTAGCGTCTCATCAGGCTCAAGCGCTTGATGCCTACATCTGCTCATCAAATAATGAACGTCGATGGTTAGGTGTATTGTCTCCTAGCTCCCAACGAGAGTTGATATCACGACCTTATAAGAGCCTTAATAAGATCATGATTAGTGCCCACACATGGTCACTCGATGGGGTTAAAGGCGAAGCAGGATGTTCTGCTCCTTTCATTTCTATCTTCATTAACCTTCTTCAAGAATCTTTAAAACCAACCCCTTCCTCTCTAAAACTTGAAGTCGATGACAGTGAAGTACTGTATGCCCTTAATAGATTTATTTCAGATCCCTCAGATCCCTCAGATCCCTCTGATACACAGGTGATAGAATTTAGTCGCTCTTGGGTAACGGAGACGATAAAGTTGAATGAACGCTATCGACTTTCCCCTTTAGGTATCACTCCAAAGATTAATGTTGAGAGAGAGATCCTTAACCCACGGCATAGACTTAAACCATGAGCATATTTACCTTAAAACAGCGACTACTTATATCAAAGCCTTCTGCATTGAGGAGAGCGATGATTTTCCTGATGGCGATATTCATGGGAATCTTTTATATGATGGGAGAGCTAAGCAGGGTGAGCGCAGACCCTGTGACAGGAGCGAAATCACTTGTTGAGCAGTCTATACTCACTTCTCTCTCACCCTACCTCACACATCCCGATCGACGAGATCCCCTTGAGCGCCTCTCGGTTAGAGGTGGACAAGCAGAGATTTGGCGATATGAAAGTTTTGAGCAGGGAGAGGTGGAGGATAAGCTCTGTTTAGCTACCCGATCCTTATTATTTGGTCGCCTCCCTAGTAATGAGGGAGTGAAAGCGCTCTTTCGACGACACAATGAGTTACGTGACTTGTCATTGATCTTTTATAGGCAAAAGACCGCAGTAACGCCCCAGTTAAGTGGACAATACCTTCAAGAGCAAAAGTCATTGATCTTAGCTCGTTTCACGTTGTTAAGAGAAAGAGTCTTCTCGCTAGATCTGAAACAAGCTGAAAAAACATTATCAGGTGTTAAATGTGTCGAGAGAGCGAAGGTAATCCTCAACGATCTATGGATATCGGAGTCTATTTTAGAGCGTAGAGAAGCCCTTAAGGAAGCCTCTATCGAGCTTAACGCTCTTAAGGCTAGTAAACTAAAAACGAGGGATAGAGCGGTACGATCACCTTAGATCGCTGTCGCTCTCTTCTGAGATTGAAGCGTTACTTTACTGGGTGGGTAAATACTATCTAGGTAGCGCCAAGCCGCTTGATAAAAGAGCTGAGTCAGGGCGGAATGATCATGCGAAGCGAGCGCATCGTAGTAGAGGCCACGCTCATGAGCGGCTAGGATTAAGGGGGGGTAGTTATGCATCATCATGAATTGATTGGTAAAGAGGCGAGCGAGCACTCCGGGTTGACGACGAAATGGGTAAATAAACATGAGTTGATGTTGTAATCGAGCTGCATAGCTGAGGACGTCATCGACTTCTACGTTAAATCTCTTCATGTCAATAAAGAGGGCATTGAGGCGCTTAGTAACCTCTCTTGGTGAGCAGATCTTTTGATGATAATCACGGTGGACAGGAGAGTTCTTACGAATTTTAGCGCCTTCTGCAGGCTCATGTTGCACAAGATGACGGTGTAAAACATCCAAGTGATCTCGATGAAAAGAGCTCTCTCCCTCACTCGCCCACCGAGTGACCATTTTAATAGCCAGTCGATAGCTGCGGATATCCTCAAGGAGTGGTCGGAGATAGCTCGGCATGGACTGATCATCTCCCTTGAGCGCAGCTTGAATCTCATGGGGTTTAAACGTTCTACCTTCGAGGAGGTTATCATGAAAAATCCAAGCCATTAGAACTCGGTCATCGATGTCCTGAGAGGGGTCGGCTTGATGACCTATACTTTGGCGATATGTCTCTAAAGACTCAATCAATGTTGCTCTATTTCTCATCATCTCCTCCATATCTTCTTTGTGAAAGTCCACACTTAATACAAGCACTATTGATGCCAAGATTAGGTATGGGGGAGCAGTATTCCTCTATGACTTATCTAGAGACTGAGTTAGTCTGTTTGTTTTCAGTGGTTTAGCTCGTTTTTAATGCTAGGCTGAATAGCAGAGGGATCTCACAAGGAGAGATCATCCTCTATCATTGATGTTCTATAAATGGTCACCTTGGGTACTTTTAGCCCCATTTAGGGTATACTGATATAGATCATTGTGAACAGAAGTTCTCATGAATAGAGAAAAGTCCCAACAGTGAGCGAAGGGACGGTAGAGCCCTCAAGTCAGTTGATACTCAAATCTCCACTCGGGATAATCAGGATCTCCTCCTTTCACGACAGAGAAGAATTTCTCAGCGATTCGTCGGCAGATCGGTCCAGGTTTTCCATCGCCGACCTGTCGATCATCAACCTCTCTGACAGGGGTCACTTCAGCAGCAGTACCACAGAGGAAAATTTCATCAGCGGTGTAAAGTTCATCTCGTGTAAAGAGTCTCTCTTGAACCGTATACCCAGAGGCTTTAGCGATATTTATGAGAGTATCTCTAGTGATCCCACCCAATATGCTTGACCCATAGGGTGCTGTGTTAATCACCCCCTTCTTTACCATGAAGAGATTCTCTCCCGTGCATTCGGAGACAAAGCCTTGAGTGTCAAGCATGATCGCCTCTTGATAACCTGATTTTAGCGCTTCTCGCTTGGCGATCACCGAGTTGACATATTGTCCACAGATCTTCCCTTTGACCATATTGACATTGACATGAGATCGATTAAAGGAGCTGATCTTTGCTCTGATACCATGTTTTAGACCATCGTCTCCCAGATAAGCCCCCCACTGCCAAGAGGCGATAGCGATGTGAACCGTGTTACTGAGTGCGCCGAGTCCCATCGTCTCACTGCCTAAGTATACTAAGGGTCTCAAGTACCCACTCTTGAATCCGTTTCGTCTCAGCGTCTCCACACAGGCTTCGTTGATCTCTTTTTGCGAAAAGGGGATCTCTAAACCAAGAATATGAGCGCTCTCGAAGAGCCTCTCTATATGCTCTTCTAGTCGAAAAATATGTGAACCCCCGTCACTTCGTTCATAGGCTCTAATGCCCTCAAAAGCACCGTATCCATAGTGAAGAGTATGAGTCATCACGGGGACTTGAGCTTGGTCGAAGGGTACAAAATCTCCATCCATCCAAACGTATTTTGACATAAGACTCATAGGCTCTCTCCTGTTGATTTTAGGCAAGTATCGGTCGGTTTTGAATTTAACGTGGTGGTATCGCTCATTATGAGAAGATAAAACTTTCGTATCTACGCAGAAGCGCACCCACACTAAGCCCGAATCGAGATCCATATCGCTTCACAGATGATGGGTTAGACGCTATAGTCACAATAGACTTATTTATTGATTGATTACGCTATGGGCCGGCGAAGTTGAAGTAATGAAGGTCATCACAAAACTAAATCGCGCGATAAAATGATCTCTCCATAGTCTAGAGGTCCTTTACAAGTCTACCTCTTATCATTCATAACGACGGTAATACACAACCGCTAGAGTTTTATTGTCTGCTGTTAAACCAACTGTAATATCCCATAAATTCATAAGGAGCGCAAGATGCAGGAGGTCCATCGTGAATCTCTCTCTTTATCAAAGCCGATGACAATGTTGATTACGACATTGAGCTTTGGACTTATGGGCTCAATGAGCGGTATTATCACCGGTGTCATCGACGCAATGAAGAGCAGCGGAGTCTACGTCTTGATGAGCTCTACATCACTCCATTTGGTAGGTGGATGTCTCATCGGCCTACTATTTGGTTCGATCTATGGTCTCTCACCGAGTTCTTTTGGGGTTCAAGGAGTCATAGATGCTTTTCAGCGGCTGATCAACCCTCCTCGCCAGGTTAGCGATTATCAGCGTGGACGTGTCGTTTCAGGGATATGGCTTTGGGCGATAGTGATCAATATATTACTCCCACTAAGCGCACAGCTAGGTGTAAGCCTTACGGAACAAATCAATACGCCACTCTTTTCTAAAGTCGTCTCCACAGGTTTGATCGTGCTCACTACTCTGTGCGCGATCCCCATCGTTTATAGCGCTTCGCATAGCGGTGGGCGAGCCTTAGAGTCGGTGAGCGGTCAAGTACGTCACCTCACGAGTCACGTACCAGCATTTCTACATCCTATACTCTTATCGCTCTCCGTTCTCGGAGCGATCGGAGTGATCAGTCTAGCCTTCCCGCCCCTCTTATCCTTAATTAAAGCGTTCAATGAACCGGTGTGGGCGATGCTCTCAGTCGCTGCTTTAGGTCTCTTGGTCGCTGCGACCATTGGAGCAGGGGTCAATGTTTTAACCGGTACACGGTTTAAGGGGATGGTCTCTGGCTTTCTTCGCTTACTACGCTTAGGACAGAACGCTACTAATCCTGTCTTGCACCTCACCCTAGCGATGATTTTCACCCTATATAATTTTATGATGTGGGTATGGTCTAGTCCCCCAGAGTGGGAGGCGATGAGTTTACATCATGCGGTTTTGGTGACCCTCTTCTTTATCCCTTTATTCATTGGAGGAGAGTACCTTAAACCTTTTGTCCAGTACTCGAGAAAGATTGGGATATTTATCTTACTGATCGTCATTGGAGCGACTGGGGTTTATGGACTTCAGATCGGACTAGCGCGCGAGAACACAAGACAGGCCTTATATGCAGACACAACTTCATCTGCTTATCTTCTTGGGCAGCTTCGAACCGCTTTCGATCAAGATGGCGATGGTGTAGCGAGCGCTTTGGGTGAATTTGACTGTGATGATCAAAATCCAAAAATATTTCCAGGTGCATATGATATCCCAGGTAATGATATCGATGAAGACTGTGATGGTTTTGATCTCTCGACTGCGTTACTCGCCTCCACTCCGGTGAGAGGAAGGGATGAAGGGGGTCAAGCCGGAGCGCTCACGACCGAACAGCTAGGATTACCAGAGGTCAAAGCTGCTCAATCATTATTTGATCGAATCGAAGGACCACATCATATCATTTGGATCACTCTCTCAGGCTTAAGATCCTCAGTATTAGAGAGTACCCCAGAAGAGCCAAAGGGGAAGAGAGAGACGAAGAAAGCACTGGCTGACCAAGAGCCGACTTTAGCTCCACCGCTCGCCACGAACTTAAAACTTTGGTCGAGTGAAGGACTTTGGATCCGTGAGGCTTATGCGCCGACAAGTGACTCTGCGATCGGACTCTTTTCTCTCCTAACCGGTCGCTACCCTTCTGAGCTGATCCGAAACACAAAAACGCCTCCAGCGTTTAGTAAGGCGATGAGAACTCTACCTGAAACTTTAGAGCGATCACGTTATCAGAACGCTGCATTTATTGATGATGCCTCTATAGAAGAGCGGTATGGATATAGTCAAGGGTTCACCACCTGGGATAACTTATCGTTTAACACGAAGCGGAGAGCCCGAAGAAAGCAAAGCGCTTTCGCTGCCCTTATTGATCGAGCAGACGATCATTTATCTAAGATCTCACTCGCGAAGCGTGAATACGCGTTTGTCTGGTTACACAGTGATGAATTAATGCGGTCAATCAAGCCGCTCTCCGCGAAGCTCTCTCAGCGAACGAAAGAGCGTTTGATCAGCAAAAACAGAGGGTCATATGCAGAGACGATGAAGGCGCTAGACGCTGAGATTCCTAGGTTGCGTGAGATAATTAAGGCGCGGCAACTCAGCTTAGGTCCGATCACTGTGGTCATCAGTGGCATACATGGGGTTGACTTCGAGGGGCGACCGGAGAGAGGTCTCAGCGAAGATTGGTTAAAGACGACAGCTTTAGTCTTCTCCTCTGAAGCTAAGCCACGAGTGATCGATACCCCAACACGGCTGTTGCGTGTCACATCTACGGTTCTCGATTTTGCAGAAGTAGAGACCTTTAGTCCGAGCCGAGAGCGTATGAATATCCATGATTCAGGGATGGCGGCTTGGGCGATCGGTGACGAGGTGAGTCATTCACCTATTTATGCGGAATATCTTGGAGAGAGTAATAACCTGACAGATCGAGTATGGGTCGCAGATGGGTGGAAGCTGAAAGATCAGCTCAAAGGCGCCAAGAGAGTGATCAATGAGCGATTATATTGGCTCAGCAACCGTGGGGAGGACAAAGATCGAAGAGACACGGAAGAGACTCGGCTTCGGGTGATGCGTCGCGAGCTTGATCGCTTGGAGGTTAACAGCGTTCGTGCGCTTCCCAAGCTAAGGAGATAGGAGCGAAGTTTAAGCTCTTCTTGACCCTAGCAGGCTCGCGTTGTATCTCGTTATCGTCGTTAGACGTTCGCTATAGATGATGATTAGAATGATCAGGTCTGAGCTCTTCAGACGTTTAATCATCAAGCTAATCCTTCAACGAGATATGGAGCCTTCTCCTATGAGTTCACTTGATCCGATTGATGATACTCTTCAACCATCTTGGGCTGACGCGGCTCTTATATTAGAGACGGGTCATGTCGTCTGGGGAAATGGGATTGGCGCGACCCAATCAGCGGTTGGTGAACTTTGCTTCAATACAGCTCTTACCGGCTATCAAGAGATATTGACGGACCCCTCCTATGCTCAACAGATTATCACTTTTACCACTCCACATATTGGAAATGTGGGGACTAACAGCTTAGATGTAGAGCACTCCTCCCCAGCCTGTCGAGGCGCGGTGTTCAGAGAAAAACCCACGCTCGCCTCTAACTACAGGTCAGAGGCTAATATTGAGCAATGGATGATCGACCATGAACTTACGGGAATTTATGGCGTGGATACTCGATCGCTGACCTCTCGCTTAAGAGAGGGAGCCCTTAAAGCGAGTATCGTTTATCAGCGAGAGGGTGAGATCGATCTCTCGGCCCATTTAGAGTCTTGTCGCTCATGGGCGGGTCTAAAAGGCGCTGAGTTGAGCCTCTCGGTGACGGGTGAGAAATTACTAGAGTCGTCGATATGGAGCGCTCAGTCTTGGGTGGCACCAGAGAGCGTAGAGCCTCAAGCGACTGGCTCCTCTCTCGCCCAAATCGAAGCCAATGAAGATCAGCGTTCTCAACCCTTGGTGGTTGTCATTGACTTCGGCGTTAAAGACCAAATCTTACGTTGTCTCGCAGATCTCGGATGCCGAGTAAGAGTAATGAAAGCCCCTTGTTCTGCAGCGGAGGTGCTTAGATATCGACCCAACGGAATCTGCCTCTCGAATGGCCCTGGTGATCCCGCAGCGACCTATGAAGAGTATGCTCAAAGTTTACTTAGAGAGCTGCTTGAAGCTCCATCGATCCCTATCTTTGGGATCTGTTTAGGCCATCAAGTCCTCGCGTTGGCATTGGGCGCTCAGACCCAAAAGATGACTCGAGGTCATCGAGGCGCTAATCATCCGATACTCAACGTAGAGACCGGGAGGGTAGAGATCACTAGCCAAAACCATGGCTTTGTAGTCACCGATCTACCAAGTGGCGTCATGGAGACTCACCGTTCGCTCTTCGATGGAACGATCGCTGGTTTACGCGTGATAGGTAAGTCTATCTCTTCAGTACAGTACCATCCCGAAGCGAGCCCAGGCCCCCATGACTCGCGTTATCTCTTCGAGGACTTCGTTAGCGCCGCTAATGCCCATTATCTTGGGGCTATGTACAGTCCAGAAGAGAGGGTTCTTGGAGATCAAGTGAACCTCGAACCCCGTAAAATCATGATCGTGGGCGCAGGGCCGATCGTGATCGGTCAGGCTTGTGAGTTTGATTATTCAGGAGCCCAAGCATGTAAGTCCTTAAGGTCAGCGGGTCACAGTGTGGTCCTCGTGAACTCTAATCCAGCGACAATTATGACAGATCCACAGCTCGCTGATCGAACCTATATTGAACCTCTGACTGTTGAGTACCTCGAAGAGATTATACGTTTAGAGCGGCCGGACGCCCTCCTCCCTACCATGGGTGGACAGACTGCGCTCAATGTGTGCTTAGAGCTCTCTGAACGAGGCGTTTTAGATCGTTATCAAGTAGAGATGATCGGGGCACGGAGAGAGGCAATTGAGACCGCAGAGGATCGTCAGCTGTTTAGGGTGGCGATGGATGAAGTAGGCCTCTCTAGTCCTCGGTCACAGCTCGTTAAGACTCTTGAAGAGGCGCTTCAGGCAGTCCAACATACTGGGTATCCAGCGATCATTCGACCCTCATTCACCTTGGGGGGGAGCGGTGGTGGGATCGCTAATGATGAGGCGGAGCTGAGAGAGATCGTCGCTCAGGGGCTCAAGCTCTCACCGGTAACTTCAGTCCTCATTGAAGAGTCACTGTTAGGGTGGAAAGAGTATGAGTTAGAAGTGGTTCGAGATCGCGCTGACAATGGGATTATCATCTGTTCAATTGAGAACATTGACCCGATGGGGATCCACACCGGTGATTCGATCACGGTCGCTCCAGCACTCACTCTGACCGATAAAGAATATCAGCGTCTACGAGACCAAGCGCTGACTTGCTTGCGACGAGTCGGGGTAGACACAGGGGGATCGAATGTTCAATTTGCAGTTAACCCCCAAGACGGTCGAGCGGTAGTCATCGAGATGAACCCGAGAGTCTCTCGCTCTTCCGCGCTAGCCTCTAAAGCGACGGGGTTCCCGATCGCCAAGGTCGCGGCCCAATTGGCGGTAGGGCACACCCTCGATCAGTTACAAAATGAAATCACTCAAGTCACCCCCGCTTCCTTTGAGCCGAGTATTGACTATGTTGTCGTAAAAATTCCTCGCTTCACCTTTGAGAAGTTTAGCGATGATCTCCCCCGATTGAACACCTCGATGAAATCAGTCGGAGAGGTCATGGCGATGGGCCGTAGCTTCCCTGAGGCGCTGCAAAAGGCGCTTCGTGGTCTCGAAGTAGGCTATGATGGACTGAACGAGCAGCCGCTCCCGCAAGGAGTGAACGCTCAACTTCAGCTTCTCGAAGAGCGTATGCCTTATCGCATTTTGTTGATCGCTCAGGCCTTACGCGAAGGTCATGATGTAGATACGCTCGTAGAGCGAACAGGACTAGACCCATGGTATGTCCGTTATCTCGAGGAGCTTGTTGCTGTCGAGGAGCGATTTAGAGGACAGAGCCTCGAACAGATCAGCGCTCATGACCTCCTCTCCTTAAAGCGAAGAGGTTTCTCCGATCGTCGAATCGCCACTCTCCTATCTCATGAGGTCTCAACGAAGGTCACTGAAGAGGAGGTGCGCGCCTACCGGTGGTCACTTGATGTACATCCACTCTATCGACGAGTCGACACTTGCGCAGCAGAGTTTGAGTCACACACCCAATATCTCTATTCAAGCTATGAGGGAGGAGCAGACGCGACTCTTGAACTGGAGGCGAGCGAGGCTGATAAGTCATCGCCCTCGTCATGTGAGGCAGAACCTAGTGAGCGCAAAAAAGTAATGATCTTAGGAGGAGGCCCCAACCGTATTGGACAGGGCATTGAATTCGATTATTGTTGTGTTCACGCTGCTTATGCGATTCGGGACCTTGGGTATGAGTCGATTATGGTCAACTGTAACCCGGAGACTGTCTCCACTGACTATGACACTGCAGACCGACTCTATTTTGAGCCATTGACCGCAGAAGATGTCATCGAGATCGCAAGGGTCGAGGCGAGCCGAGGTGAACTCCTCGGGGTAATCGTTCAGCTCGGCGGACAAACCCCCTTAAATCTTGCGGAGTCACTCGAGCGGGCGGGGATCCCTATTTTGGGAACTCCTAGAGACGTCATCGATCGCGCTGAGGATCGAGCCCGCTTTCAAGCTCTCATCGAGAGACTTGATCTAAAGCAACCTCAGAGCGCTGTCGCTCATGACAAGGAGCATGCGGTCCAAATCGCAGAGCGAGTCGGCTACCCTGTTTTACTTCGACCCTCTTATGTACTTGGCGGTAGAGCGATGCGTTTAGTCTACAATGAAGAGGCGTTGCGTACTTACATGAGTGACGCTCAAGAGGCGACTCTCAACGGTGGAGTGCTCGTCGACAAATATTTAGTCAGCGCTATTGAGGTTGATGTCGACGCCATCTCAGATGGTCATGAGGCTTGGATTGTAGGGGTGATGGAGCACATTGAGGAAGCTGGGGTACACTCGGGGGATTCAGCATGCGCTCTCCCTCCGCATAGCCTCAGCGAGGACATCGTTCAGGAGATCGAGCGCCAAGCTGAAGCGATCGCTTTAGAGCTTGGTGTTGTTGGACTGATGAATATTCAGTTCGCGATCAGTGAGGGAGAGGTGTATCTCATCGAGGTTAATCCTCGAGCGAGTCGAACCGTTCCCTTTGTCGCCAAGGCTCTTGATATCCCCGTCGCCCGGATCGCCACTGAAGTGATGTTAGGTAAGACGCTGAATAGCATCACCCGTCCATCTCCTCGAGAGGGTTTTGTAGCGGTTAAAGAAGCGGTTTTTCCCTTCGCTCGCTTCCCTAACGCTGATCTGCTATTGGGACCAGAGATGCTCTCAACGGGTGAAGTCATGGGATGGGGTCGTGATTTTGAGACGGCCTACGCCAAAGCACAACTAGCAGCAGGCATGGAACTACCCCGAGAGGGTGGTTTACTCTTCTCTGTGGGCGATCTCGCTCAGAGAGCCGCCTTTGAGCCGCTCGCACTCAAGGCGGTTGAGCTCGGCTATCAAGTCTGTGTGACTTCGGAGACAGCGATGGCTTGGTCAATGGAGACTCGAGAACGGCTGTACCGCGTGTGGTCAGTAGAAGAGGCGATCGCCTGCATCAGGGCGGGCGACGTGAAGCTCTTGATCAGTATCGACACCCGAGAGGGATCTAGTCAAGAGGCGACTTCTATGAGAAGAGCAGGACTAGAGGCGGGCTTGCCTTACTTTACCCGTTTGAGTAACACCCGAGCGTTGATTGGAGCGCTCGAGGTGGTCTCTCGTGATTCACTTCCGTCAGTCAACGCCCTACAAGGGGATAATCACTCTGGTGTGTGATCTATTAGACTTTATCTAGGAAATGTGAAATATAGAGGCGCTCGCGTGTCCTGTCTTCACGCGCTATGTTGAGAGCTGGAAAGTGTGAGGAGTGGGATGAACGCGCTTGATGGTGTAGATATAAATGTAGCTAAGACTCGCTTGAGCGGGTTTTCTGTATCTGGACTCGCTACTTGGATGATCGCTCCAGATCTCGACCTCTGCTTTGATATGGGAGAGTGTCCACTCAGCGCGCTCCCCATGAACCATGTGTTCTTGACGCATGCCCATGGCGACCACTCTCGATGCCTCATGAGACATGACGCTCTACGGCGCATGATAGGTATTCGTAAAGAGGGGATATATTACCTCCCCGAAGAGATCTTCGAGAGTGCCCAAAATTGGATTCGAGCAGGGGCTCAGTTTGAGGGCGCGAAGGGGAGAAAACCCAAGATGCCCAAACTGATTCCGCTTAAAGACAGTGCTGCGGGCGAAGAGCCTATCTCACTCATCTACAGAGATAATCTCAGCGTGCGTGCTTTTAGAGCTGATCACAGCGTTCCCTCACTTGGTTACACGATTTATGACTCGCGGATGAAACTTAAGCAAAAGTTTCATGGCCTGAGCGGTAGAGAGCTCGCTCGGCTCAAATCTGAGGGCGTCTCTATTGAGGCACCTCTTCATACTCCTCGCCTGACTTTTATCGGTGACTGCACTGTCGATACACTCTGGCGAGAAGAAGAGATCTGGGAGAGCAAGATTTTAGTGATTGAGTCTACCTTTATTGGTGAAGGCGAAGAGAAGATGGCTCGTCAGAGAGGACATACCCATCTTAGCGAGATCGCTATGCTCCTGAGAGAGCGTGAATCAGCGATCTCTTGTGAGGCGATTATATTGAAACACTTCTCTATGAAAGTGAAGCCTCGTGAAGCAGCGGAAGCTGCGCTTCGATTGATCCCTCCTGCCTTCCATGACCGCGTTTATTTACTCACCGCTTTACCAAAGTCGATGAGAGGGCGCTCTCTCTCTGAACTCGCTTGGCACGGACTATGAGGGGTGAGGTCGAACGCTCGCTGTCAGAGGGTTTGCTGTCAGAGTGTTTGCTGTCAGAGTGTTTGCTGTCAGAGTGTTTGCTGTCAGAGCGTTTGCTGTCAGAGTACTATACTAGCTTATCACTGAAGATAAAGGGGTGACGTTATGGCCAAGAGAGAATCGGTCGTTTATGGTCGGAGAGCCTGTCTTTCGATCGCCGGTCATCGGGCGGATGATCTCCGACGCGTGTTTTATGAAGAGGGCGCTCCGAGCCGTGATTTAGCCCCCTTACTTAAAGCGTGCGCTCAACGTCGGAGGCCTTATCGGGAGGTGAGCGCTGATGAGCTGGTTAAGATCTCAGGAAGTCAACACCATGAGGGCGTGGTGGCGGTCGTCACACCTCTCCCCTCAAGCTCCATAGAAGATTATGTGACCCATTCATTTACTGGAGGGTCACATCAAGGGAGCGCTCTAAGCTCAGGGAGAAGACCTATTTGGATCGCTCTCGATCGAGTAGAGAATGATCATAATCATGGCGCGATCGCTCGAACCTTAGCGTGGTTTGGAGCCGAGGGGCTTATTTGGGAGGGTCATCGCGCTCAGCTCAGTGGTGCGGCGTTACGGGTCGCTCAAGGTGGGGCTGAGCAGCTCTCCCTCTTGGCGGTGTCCTCTCTGAGTCAGGCTTTGGGTCAACTCAAGAGACGAGGCGTTTTGATATTAGGGGCGGATCAGCATGCTGAGGGGTCAGCGTTCACCCCTCCTACTGATTTAGATAAAGGCGCCGGGGTCTGTTGGGTCATGGGAAGTGAGCAATTTGGGCTATCAAAGCCTATTAAACGCGCTTGTGATGCACTCGTTGCGATTCCTGGGAGTGACCAAATAGAGTCGCTCAATGTATCAGTCAGCGCCGGGTTACTCATCGCTCAAAGCTATATGTGGCTCGACGCTGAGTAAGGACTGCATGACCTACAGTCTACTCTACCTACAGTCTACTCTAACTACAGTTTATTCTGTGGGGGAGCGAGCTTGACCCTCTAGATGATCTCAAAGTATCGCTTCAACTCCCAATCGGTGATCGCTTTACGGAATTCACGCTCCTCCCACTCTCTAGTCGCTGAGTAATGGTCGACAAATTCATCTCCAAAGAGCTCACGAGCCGCCGCGCTCCCTTTAAGGTTTTGGGCAGCCTCCCACAACGTGGCGGGCAGGCGGTCTTGAGCGGGGAGAGTCTGCTCGTAGGCGTTACCGACGAGGGGCTCTACTGGCGCGACTTGGTGCTCGATCCCCCATAAGCCCGAACCAATAGCGGCAGCGAGTGCTAGGTAGGGGTTTCCATCGGCAGCGGCGACTCGATATTCGACTCGCTGAGCGCTCGCTGAGCCACTGATTACTCGCAACGCTGTAGTGCGGTTCTCTACGCCCCATGCGCTGTGAGTGGGCGCCCAAAAACCGGGAATAAGACGACTGTACGAATTAACTGTCGGTGAGACCATCGCTAGTAACTGAGGCATGAGCTGTTGCTGCCCAGAGACGAATTGGGTCATCTCATCGCTCATCTGATGAGGTTTATCTGCCTCATAAAACGCTGAAGAACCATCGCTGATTTTGCGCATAGAAATGTGAATATGACCGCTTTGTCCTGGATACTTGTTAGACCATTTCGCCATAAAGGTCGCCATTAGGTCATGACGTTGGGCGAGGACCTTAACAAAGGTCTTGAAGAGCGCAGCGCGATCAGCAGCTTGCAGGGCATCCCCATAACGCAAAGCGGCTTCGATCACTCCCGGTCCAGTCTCGGTGTGTATCCCCTCTATAGGGAGGTCCATCTGTTCGGTGAGATCTAGCAGCGCTTCATAGAAGTCACTCCACACCGAGTTTCTGAGAACAGAGTAGCCAAAATTACCTGGTGTGATCGGGCTAAGATCTTGGTAGTTCTTAGCTCTGACACTCTCTGGTGTCTCTTGGAATACGAAGAACTCATATTCTAGTGAAGCGGAGACTTCATAGCCCATCGCTTTCGCTTTATCGAGGACTCGACGGAGACAACCTCGAGGACAGACCTGCTCCGCAGCGCCATCCATCTCTCCAAGGACGAGTATCCCTTGTCCATCAAACTCAAAGGGGAGCTCACGGGTCGTCTCAGGGAGCAGGCGAACGTTAGCATCAGGGTAGCCAGTATGCCATCCCGTGAATGTGACGTTGTCATAGAGTTGGTCATCGCTATCCCAACCAAAGATGACATCACAAAACCCGAACCCTTTGTGCAGAGCGCTCGCAAATTTATCACGGTTAATGAGTTTACCACGGAGAATGCCATCAATATCAAATACGCCTACTTTAGCGTATTTAAGACCCCTATCATCAAAGAGTTTGAGGACCTCTTCGCCAGAGGTGAGGGCTCCCACTCTGAGAGGAGAAGAGAGAGGCGCTTGAGAGCTGGTTACCTGAGTCATAACTCGCCTTAAGGTCTAGAGGTTCGATAAGATTGAAAAATGTGATTTTTCACGTTATAGCCTTAGGGTGCCTTTTGCCAACCTCAATCCTCAATCTATTTCTTGAAGAGCATGGCGTATTAGGGAGATCATGATGGAGACCGAGTGTGTTGTCTGTGGTAGCGCTAATGATTATCGCTCTCTGCGTTGCTTTGTCTGTGGAGCGGAGCTACCTCCAAAAGCTACAGGTCACGCACCTCTTAGCGAGACAGATGAAGGGTATCAGTCGTTTCAAGCGATCAATCCTCCTATGAGGACTCCTCTCTCGGTTGGCGCATTACCCCTGGAAGAGATCTTGTCTCGTCGGCCTATTGAGCAGGGCGTAGGGAAGCAGTCAATGAGCAATGATCACCTAGATGTATTACTTGGACCAGAAGAATTAGACCTCTCTTCTCCACCTCCCACCATGCAACTCAGCGGGGTTAAAGAGGAGGAGTCTAGATCTCTAGCGCCCCCCATCGATTCACTTGATAAACTTGATCAAGACCCTCCAGCGACTTGGATTGGTATCCCCTCAGTAGAGAGTTCGCAAAGTCTACCAAGAGAGCCTCATTTAACTGACCAAGAGCAAACAAGAGCCGAGGTAGAGTCTCCTCCTCACCAACTTGGCTCTGAATATTCACCGATCTCCCAACTCCTCAGAGATCATCGTCGAGAGGAGACATCTTCTCTGTCTCCATCGCAGACTCAGAAAACAGACTCGAAACCTTCGATCGAGATTCCGCGTCAAACCACACTCACCGGCGCCGAGTTGAAACAAATAGAAGCTGAGTCTACGCCGAGTAAATGGGAGCAAACAGCTCAAACAAGTGAGGAGGAAGTAGATGAAGGAGAGGTCTACTCTTCGATAAAGAAGCCTCTAGCGGTACCAGGGAGGTCAAAATCTAGAGAGGTATATGAAACAGACGATGAGATAGAGGGAGAGACCGCTCTCAAGATAAGTATCCCTAATCTTCTCGCTGTTGGAGGCTCAATGGAAGATTCAGGTCCCGAGCAGCCCCTCAAAGAGAGCTTTGTTCCGGTCTCATCACTCCCTCACGCTAAAGTCGTGATTGAGCCCGCTCAACGTGTAGCAGGTGTAGATCAGTCATCATTTGTGACACTTGAGGACAATGATTCATCGATAAGCATTCAAGAGAGGACTGAGAGGCTTCACGTCGATGATCTCGGGAGAGCGAACTTTAGATCCTCTTCACTCTCACCGCTCTCATGGTTGGTGCTCACAATCTCTTCGATTAGCGTCGGTATCGTAATCGCGCTGTACCTTATGCCAACTCATAGATCAGTCGCAAAGACCTCCCTAAAGGTCTCTGAGATCTCTCGAGAAAACTCTATTTATCGTGTCAAACTTAAGCTCTCCGCCGATCCCAGCGCTCAACTCCTGATCCCTGATAGCTATGTTTCTGCTGATCAGGCGCCGCTCATCGAGGTGCGTGGTACCTCTGATGTAGAGCTTGAAATCCCTAAGGATCAAATCAAGATTGGGGAGAACTTAATTACGCTACAGTGGCTCTATCAAGAAACAGGCGCCACAAAGAAAATCTCCAAGCCCATCGATATCTCTATTCCCGTTTACTACCGGCGAGAGGATCCTCGGTTCTCATCTGATAGGGGCGGATATCTATTACCTATCGAGCTTAACCCAAGATATCAGATCGCTAGCAGTAATCATGAGTTTCAGCCCGCAGAGAGAGACCATCATTACGTATTTTTCTTATCTACAGAGTCGGTCAGAGGTAAAGAGTCTGTCAGTGTTGAGGCAATGATCAAAGACTCTTCAGGCCATGAGCGAGCTCTCAGCTGGAGGTTCTCTCCACCTCATGAGTCTCTTCCCTTGAAGATTTTGAGCCCTGTCAATCGCTATGCCCGACCCGATAGTGAAGTCACCATTGTCGGTCAGAGTAGCTCCCGAGCGATCGTACGTCTTAGCGCATTGAGCGTTGACGGTCAGAAGGTCGACGACTTGCCTCAAATAGAGGTTAAAGCTGATCATAGAGGTCGATTTGAACTCTCTATACCTTTGAAGACTACAGTCTCTAACACTGAAGGTGTGATGTGGCATGCGACAGTCTCAGCTCTTGAGTTAAGTGGAGAGCTACAATCGAAAGAAGTGATGATCAAACAATCTCATAGACCAACTTGGAGTCAATATATTCAACGTTTAGCGAAGAGGAGAGAGCGCGCAGGCTCACGTTATCGTCGTTTATCCCTAAAGGGTGGGGTCAAAGGGGTGATGTCAGTCAAAAGCCGAGCGAGGATGTTGAGCGGGGTGATCGCCTTTATTGACCGAGGCGACCAAAAGACGCCTCAACGTCTATTGATTCATACATGTCGTCAAAATGATGGTTGTCCTGTATGGGTCGAAGACAAAGATGCCTTTTGGGTCAAACGTAATCAGAAGGTCAGCGTATTTGGGGTCGTCATCGGGATGGGGTCTTATCTCGCTCAGAATGGACATGAGCTGACCGCTCCCGAGGTGAGAGCTAGACTCACAACGCCTGGGAAGCAGTGAGCGAGCTCTCCTCGATCATCGATCGCCCTGATGAGGCGCCGCCTGTCATCGTCCATGTGTACGGTGACCTACACCCTCACGAGGGCGGGCCTCCTCAAGTGATCCTTAATCTCGTACGCGCTCAACAACAGAGCGGCGCAGAGGTTCGCTTAGTCGTCCTTAACGCTGATGACCCTGAAGTAGTGGCCTCTATTCACAGTGAGCTTGGTGCATTGCCACCGCTGTTTACCGTTCGTCCAAAGGGGATTAGAGCAGTGTGGTCTCGTCCAGTGATCGCGACCGCTCTTCATGGAGCGAGTATCGTACATATTCACTCTATTTGGTCTACACCGAACCTCTATGTCGCTCATTATTGCTTGCGTCACCATATCCCTTATTTGCTCAGTATCCATGGACATCTTCGGCGAGAGGCTTTAGCCATCAAATGGCTTAAGAAGAAAGTAGGACTCGCCTTAGGTTATCGAGCGATGCTAGAGGGAGCGAGCGTGATTCACGCCTTAAATCAGTCGGAGGCTGAGGATATTCAACACTTTGGCCTTAAGGCTCCAGTGAGAGTGATTCCCAATGGGATAGATCCTACTCGATTTAATGAGACGCCGTCGAGATCAATTCTCGACCAACATATACCAGCGCTTACCCAGTCGCCTTATCTCCTCTTCCTCTCTCGCATACACCCTCCTAAGGGAGCGAGGAAACTCGCTGAGGCGTTTAGAGAACTCAGTGAAGAGTACCCGACCCTCCACTTGGTGATCGCGGGCTCAGACTTTGGGGGGATTGATGAAGTGAGGGCAGTGATTGAAAAGAGCGAACTAAGTAAGAGAGTTCATTTCCCTGGGTTTCTATCGGGGCTCACCAAAGATTCTGCGCTGGCTCATGCGAGCGCTTTTTGCCTTCCTAGCGATCATGAGGGGTTCAGTGTGGCGATTCTAGAAGCGCTCGCTTGGGGAGCCCCCACAGTGATCTCAACCGGGTGTCACTTCCCCGAATTAGAGAGAGCGAGAGCGGGGTGGGTCTATGGAGTGAGTGCTGAAGAACTGACCGAGACTTTAAAGCGAGTCATCGACGATCAAGAGTTATCTTCAGAGGTCGCTCAGAGAGGACGAGAGTGGGTAAGGACTCATTTCTCTTGGATGCAGATTGAGAGAGCTTATCATGGGGCTTACCCTCTGAGAGAGCATAGGATAAGAGATAATGAGGTGGGTGGATGAATAGTTTCACAAGATCAGCATTAGACGCTGAACGATCCCCTACTCGATCCCCGGCCCAGCCGATCAGGGATCCGAGTGATCGACGAGTTAGTTACTTACGGGTTTCAGTGACTGATCGCTGTAATTATCTTTGCAGTTACTGTGCGCCTGCTGAGGGCTGGACTGCCTCACCGAGAGCTGAACTTCTTTTATTTGAGGAGATCTTTGAGGTGATTAAGGTGATGACATGGCGAGGTGTCAATCGTGTTCGTTTCACTGGAGGAGAACCGCTGTTGAGGCGTGACTTATGTGAGTTAATTACCCGAGTCAACACTCTGCCTGAGATTAAAGAGATCGCTTTAACGACCAATGGGCACCTCCTTGAGCGAATGGCACACTCACTCTTTGAAGCAGGCGCTCGCCGGCTCAATGTCAGCTTAGATACTTTTGACCCTGATGACTTTCGGCGGGTCACCAAGGGAGGTGATCTCGCGCGAGTCTTGTGTGGGATCGCTGAAGCTCAAGAAGTGGGGTTTCAGGATGTCGTGTTAAATGCAGTGCTCACCCCAGAGCTTGAGCAGACTCCCGCTCGGTGGAGACAGCTCTGTGAAGAGTCTTGGCAGAGAGGGGTCACCCCCCGATGGATCGAGATGATGCCTATTGGAGGTCAGCCCGCTCCCCCGATTACTGTTCAACAGGTCTTGGGAGCGTTAAGCGAAGAATTAGAGCTGAGAGCAGAAGGGGTCAGCTGTCAACGAAGCGCACTTCAGCGAGGACCTGCTCGATATTATGAGGTGATCAGTGGCTCATTTAGAGGGCAGCGCTTAGGCTTGATCTCGCCGATGAGTGACCCCCACTTTTGCGCTTCTTGCAATCGGGCGAGGCTTACCGCTCGTGGTGGACTGCGGGCTTGTCTCGCTGATGACGCCGAGGTCGACCTCAAGTCTCCTTTGCGCGCAGGTCTCAATGGACCGGCGCTCTCTCCCTTCATTGATGAGGCTTTTTCGACTAAAAAGCCACAACACTTAATGGCTCAAGGCGCGCCTCCACTCTCAGTTATGACTGGCTTAGGTGGATAAACTAGATGTAAACTTAGGCTCAAGTTTGTGTTCAAGTTGATAATTCGTGTACAAACAGTGTCTGCAGGTTGTTTTGGCAACTTACGTTGATGAAGAATCATCAAACCATTGAGCGCTGTCACTTAAAGTACACTTGAGTCAGCGATGTGATCTCGCGCTTATGTGGACATTAATAGTGCGCTTAATATGGATAATTGCGAGAGTGTGATGGACAAGTTTCACGCCTAATCGTATATAACCAACAACACATAAAGAGCGACGAAGGAAATGATTATGTCAACACGAGGAATCATAGGGCTTGTTCTCTTCGTAGGAGCCTTCTACATTATGGTAGATAGCATGATGGACGGTGGGGCTTATTTTCTCACTGTAGACGAGGTTCAAGCAGCGAAGAACGAAGGTCATTTGAAGCCCGGGCGAAAGGTACGCATTAAAGGTAACGTCGCCCACGGTACTCATAAGAATGAGACCGGCTCGAGTGAGCATCGATTTGTAGTTGAAGGAGAGATCAACAAGGTGAAGGTCTATTTCAAAGGGGCTATCCCCGATGTCTTCAAAGAAGGTGGCGAAGTTGTAGCGACTGGATCTTTTGATCAAAAAGGCGTACTCATCGCTACCGAAGTTACCGCTAAGTGTCCTTCAAAATATGAACAAGATAATATCTCGCCAGAGACCCGTAAGCGTATGGGAATCGATGGCCAACCAAAAATGAGGTGAGCTGATGGATATTCATGCAATCGGAGATTTACTCCTTAACTTATCTATTGTTACCGCTATTTTTTGTGCCTTAGCGAGCGTCGTCGGTAAATGGCGTGATCATGGTAGACTCCTCCTCGCAGGAGAGCGCGCAGGGTATGCTGTCACAGCGATGGTGATCTGTGCTTCCTTCCTACTGATTAGCGCTTTTATTACTCACGACTACAACAATAAATATGTCGCCCATTATTCTGATAATAATATGCCGTGGTATTATCTCGTCGCCTCCTTTTGGGGAGGACAAGCGGGTTCATTGATGTTTTGGTCATTGATGCTCGCTGTCGGCACAGGTTTAGTGATTCGTCAAAATCAACAAAAGAATCGAGATCTACTTCCCACGGTGTTAGCGACCTTGATGGTGGTTCAAGTCTTTTTTCTTGGATTAATGGTCTTTGAGGCTAATCCCTTTGAGACCTTTAGGGTTAATGAACCTCCTGTGAACGGTCGGGGTCTAGAGCCCCTGTTGCAAAACCCGGCGATGACTTTCCACCCCCCAAGTATTCTCAGCGGCTACGTGTGGTTCACATTTCCGTTCGCTTTCGCGGTCGCAGCCCTCGTTCACAAGCGGCTCGACGATACCTGGATCAGGACTACTCGAGGGTATGCGATCATCTCATGGGCGTTCCTCTCAATCGGTAACCTCTTTGGCGGAATGTGGGCTTATCAGGAGCTAGGCTGGGGAGGTTTTTGGGGATGGGATCCAGTTGAGAACGCTTCACTGATGCCTTGGTTCACCGCGACAGCATATCTTCACTCAGTGATGATCCAAGAGCGACGGGATATGCTAAAAGTCTGGAATATGGCCTTAGTGATGCTCACTTATTTCCTAACCGTATTCGGTACCTTTCTCACTCGGTCAGGTCTGATCGACTCGGTTCATACCTTCGCTCAGAGTGATGTTGGCGATTATTTTATCGTTTTCCTTATCAGTTTATCAGTATTCTCTATTGGTCTGATTCTATGGCGAGTCTTCGATGGATCTCTAAAGAGTAAGTCAGATGTGCAGCACCTGATGAGCCGTGAAGGGGTATTCCTCCTTAATAATATCGTACTCCTCGCCTGTGTCTTTGTGGTGATGTTTGGTACGATTGGTGAGAAGATTAGTGCCTATTTCTGGCAAGAGACCAAGTATACCGCGCCATGGTTCAATACCTGGATGGTTCCTGGCGGTTTATTACTCCTTCTCTTAATGGGCGTCGGTCCACTTATCCCATGGCGCAAGGTCACAAAGAAGAGCCTCGTTAAGAATTTCCTCTTTCCTAGTATGGTCAGTACAGCGCTCACCGCTTGGCTATATCTTACCGATGTATATCACTTAAACACTCAAGTCGCGAAGACCTATATCCCCTATCAAGAAGCCATGGCTGGAAGCATTTCTTGGGGTAAACTGTTCTTAGAGGCAGAGCTAGTGGGTGTATATTCATTAGTTGGATTTTGGGGTGTATTCTTCATCTTCTACACCATGACTTGGGAGTTCGTTAATGGAGCTCGGGTACGCTCTCGGTCAGTGAAAGAACCACTCTTCACTGCGCTCACGAAGCTGTTCGGTAAGAACAAGAGACGATATGGCGGTTATCTGACCCACATTGGCTTTGCAGGTCTCTTCCTTGGCTTCATCGGCACGGGGCTTAAGACCGAGCGAGACCTCAGCTTTCAAGAGGTCGGGCAGGCCCATATCCTCGAAGATAAACAGCTCACTTTCAAAGGTATTAAGTTTGAACAAAATCGTGAATACCGGGAATGGTTCGCCGAGTTTGAGCTACATCAGCTAAAAGAAGATGGCACAGCAGGCGCCTCTCTAGGTATGGTACGGCCCTCTCGCCGAAATTATATCGGCGCCAACGTAAAAATGTCCCGTTGGACAACAGAGAAAGATGAAGTGTTCATGTGGCGGGGGAACGTATACCTCGCCTTGGTCTCTTTTAACGATAAAGTGAAGACCGCCGAGGTCATGGCGCACTTTAACCCTATGCTGTTGTGGATGTGGATTGGAGGAGGCTTTCTCTTACTCGGGGTCTTTGTCGCGATTTGGCCTGAAGAGGCGAAGTATCAAGTCTTCGCGGCTACTCAGAGAACGACAGGCAAGACGGCTACTCCCCCCTCTCCTCCTGTTCCTACCCACACCGCTGTGAGCCATAATTCATGAACAGCCAAGATCTTGATCTCAACTCGCTTCAACTAGCGGGCTTTGACCTACCTCTAAGCCTCGCGGTGATCGCGGGGGTCGCCGTAGTATACACACTCTATCTAGCTCTAAGCCCGTTGCTTGAAGAAGGTGAGATCTCTACTGAAGAGTGGTCTAGAATGGAAGATGAATCACTGGCGCTCTTAAACCGAAGAGATCGAGTGATCGCGGAGCTGAAAGATCTAGAGTTTGAGGCGGCAATGAACAAGATCGATGATCAAGATCTATCCCGTTTAAGAGGCCAATATGAGCGTGAGGCTCTCCGCTTGATCGAGGCTCTCGATCAGCAGGCCTCAAACTATGCCCAAGAGATTGACTCTGAAGTGAACGCCACTCGTGAGGCTGCTCGCTCACGTCGAGCCGCTAAGAAAGCCTCCGCTGAGAGCGACTCAGCGGAAGTGGTGTCCAAAGAGACCGACTCAGTGAAAATGGCGTCCAAAGAGACCGATACTGAGCAGAGAAATGAATCGACTTCAGTAGAGGAGCCTGCTCATGTTTAATCTTTTTCGTAGAGTGAGCTTTGTCTCTTGGTATTACTGTAGTTTGAGCCTCTGTAGTTTGAGCCTCTGTAGTTTGAGCCTCTGTAGTTTGAGCCTAGTCGCTCAAGCTCAAGTCCAAGCTCCTTATCTTAATAAAGGTGATGGCCTTCCGCCATTTTTCGCCTCTATGGAGAAGCATGAGGTAATGGTTCAAATACAGATTCAGGAGACCCCTAGCGCTGCTCCAAAGGACGCTCCAAAAGGTCTTAAGGTCGGCTTTCGCATCTTAGCTCAAGGGCAAAAGGTTCGAGATTATAAAGAGAAGACCGACGAGCTTGGTCGAGCGTTCTTTTTAGGGATCCCCTCAAACCCCAAAGTTCAAGGGATGATCTCTTATGAGGTGTGGGTAGACTATCAAGGAGTCCGCTTTCCTTTTGAGGTGACCGGGATCCCCAAGACTGAGGATAAAGATGTCCTCTATGACGACTTCGATCCAAGTAAGCGTTTACCAGAGAACCACTTAACCCTCACGGTCTCTCCAGCGGTGAGTGATATCAGTGCGCTCGCACTCCATCACGATCTAATCGAGCTTCATCCCGATGAAGAGTCACTACTCGCTATTCATGAGATGACGATCACCAACTCTAGTGATCAAGTCGTTGATCTCTCTCATCAGCCACAAGGTGGCCTTAAACTGCCCGCTCCAGAAGGCGCTAAGGCACCAGAACTTCATCAGAGTCATCATGATGAGGTAGAGGTGCGAGGCGCGGCGCTCTATTATGTAGGGGCGTTGTTGCCTCATAGCACTAAGAAGGTAAAGTGGTATTATACGCTACCTTATAGAGCAGAGCGCTTTGATTGGGAGCAGGCGATGCCTCTGCCAAGTACGGTGGGGATGATCGTCGCTCCTCAATATAAGAAGCCTCAACACCAATCCCTCATTAAGCTACAGCTCGAGGCCGCGAAAAACTCTGGCGAGGTGAAACAAGTAAGCACTGGTCCTGGACGAGTTTTTGATGCCCTACGAAAAGTACCTGCTCTCTCCCCAGGGACCCCTCTGCGGTTCTCGATTATGGGGATCCCCGCTGCTCCGATGTGGCGTCGTCAACTCCTCTATGCTTCGATCTTATTGGTCATGGTATGGGTATTTTGGGTGGGCTTCGCCTCCGGTCAAGGTGAAGAACGCCTCTCACGAGCTCACCTACAGCTTGAGAGAGAGCGATTATTAAAAGCTCTCGCACGTATGGAAGCCGCCTTAGAGCGTAAGCGAATTACCCCCGCTCGATATCAAAAAGAGCGAGAGGTGATTACTGCGCGCTTAGTCACTATATATCGAGCGTTAGAACGCTTAGATCAACAAGGCGAGCTCTCTTGAGTCAAGAGGTTACCGAGCGAGCGAGGCTAGAGGCGATTGACCTCACTCGCGCTTTTGGTGAACATTACGCGCTTATCGAGGTCAATGCTCAATGGCGGGCAGGTGAGGTGTGCGCTCTGTTAGGTCCTAATGGCGCAGGGAAGTCTACCCTGCTCTGTTTACTCTCTACGCTCATGGCGGCGAGTGAGGGAGAGGTTATCTTAGAGGGTGTCACACTCTCTAGGCAGAGTGCGGCTGAGCTGCGAGGGAAGATCGGTTTTGTCGGCCATCAGACAATGGTCTATGGCGCTCTTACCGCCCTCGAAAATCTTCGCTTTTTCGCCCAACTCTATCACTGTTGGCCTGCAGGAGTGCATGGGGATATTGACGCAGAGGATCAATGGCTCATGGAGAGTATCAGAGATGTTGGGCTAGAGCAGGCAGCAGGTCGAGTGACGAGTGGATTCAGTCGAGGGATGAGCCAACGGCTCACCCTGGCGAGAGCCCTATTACCTGACCCTGCTGTTCTCCTCTTAGATGAACCCTTCACTGGCCTCGATCGTGCCGGGATCGACTCATTGTGCCAGCTGATCAGCGATGCTAGAGATCGTGGAACTACGGTGATCATGTCGAGTCATGACCTAGAGACGACCGCTCGGCTCGCTGATCGTGCTTTAGTCTTGAAGAGAGGTAGAGTTCAAGCTTTTGAAGAGCTTAACCGGGAGGTTTCCTTGTCAGAGCTTTATCTGAGGAGCGCGGTATAATGAGCCCCTTTTGGCGATGCTTTATGGCTATTTTAGAGAAAGACGTCAAGATAGAGCTGAGGAGTAAAGAGACTGTAGCAACGGTGGTCCTTTTTGGAGTTGTGTTGACCTTTCTCTTCGCCTTTGGATTTATCGGTGATCCACAGACCAATCTCGCTGTTATTCCCGGAATCTTATGGGCAGCACTACTGCTGTCGGGTGCTCTCTCCATTGGTCGAACTTTCGCTCGAGAGCAAGAGAACAGCGCCTTCACAGCCTTAGCTTTAAGTCCAACACCCCGCTCGGCGATCCTCGCTGCGAAAGTCATCGTCAACATCGTGATGATCCTCGGAGTGATGCTCGTGATCACTCCCCTCATTGCCGTGTTAATGCATGTTGATCTCAGTGGTCATGTTGTCGGTTTGTCTTCCTTGATTACCTTAAGCGCTATCGGATTCGCTTTAGTAGGTACACCGCTCTCGATTATGGCCGTGGGCGCTAGGTTCCCCGAAGTTCTCTTACCGATGGTTGTCTTCCCTTTAGTGACCCCGGTGATGATATGTGGTGTTCGGGGGTCTGCCGCTCTTCTCGGGACCTCTGTTGACCTGAATTATATGGCTTGGGCTCAGATGATCCTCGCCTTTGATATCATGATCGGTCTGGGAGCTTTCTTTTTATTCGATTGGATGGTGAGTGAATGAATAATAGAGCATCTGAAGTGACACCGTCGTCTAAGACTCCTCTTCTGTGGATTATCTTAGGCGCAGCGGGCATGTTTTTAGCCCATTACTTAGTGTTTATATACGCGCCGATGGAGTCGACGATGCGAGCAGCTCAACGCATCTTTTACTTCCATCTCCCCAGCGCTTGGCTGTGCTATATCGGCTTTATTATGTGTGCAGGCTGGAGTCTGCGCTATTTAATGACCCAAAAGAGTGAGCACGACGCGCTCGCTTTAGCCTCTGCTGAGGTCGGGCTAACCTTTGGAGTGATCGTACTCACCACAGGGCCGCTATGGGCTCGCGCTGCGTGGGGGGTGTGGTGGAAGTGGGAGCCTCGATTGACGACAATGGCCATCCTCTTCTTGATCTTCACCTGCTACTGGGTGATCCGCTCATTCGGAGGAGATAACTCAGGAACTCGTCGCTTTGGCGCTGTATTAGCGGTACTCGGAGCCCCAAATATTTTCTTCGTTCATATTGCGGTGACTCGCTGGCGTGGCGATCACCCCAATAATGTTGGTCTAGAGCCAGAGATGAGGGTCGTCCTTTATAGCTGTCTTCTTATTTTTATTATTATTTTTAGTCTGTTAGTTCGGCTTCGCTATCGGGTGCATATGGATGAACGCACTGCTATAGCACTGAGTCGACGACTGTCACGTATTGGAGGATAGTGATGTTCAATAAGACCCATATACCATTCTTAACAGCCTCTCATCCAACAGCCAGAGCTAGGCTGTTGCCTCTGTCATGGTCTCTCTTAGCTTCCTTGATCTCCTTGATCTCCTTGACTCTGTCTCTTCAAGCGTTCGCTGAAGGTGGAGAGGTCGATAAGACTTTGGTGAAGTCAGAAGTTAAGTCTGTTGCCCAGCAAGTAAATGTCTCTGATACAAATGTCTCTGATACAAATACCTCTGAGAAGCAGGGTTCTTCTCTGGCTGCAAAAGATGACTTTAACAGTGATAGAGAGGCTCGACTCGAAGAGCTCCGATATAAGCATCTATGGATTGCATATAGCTTTGTTTGGCTTATCATTTTTCTATTTATTCGTCAGACTTGGCAGAGGAGTCAAGCAGTCTCTAACAGACTCGATGAGCTTAAGAGCCGACTGATTAAACTCGAAGAGGGTGAGGTGGAGTAATGGACATGTTATTTATGACACCTCCCCCGACACACTTTGTCTATATTCCAGCTATCCTGTTGGTAGGCTCTATCCTAGGCTTTATCATCGGTCGTCAGGCAGGCATTAAAGAGGGTCAGTCTCGATTCTTAGCAGGAGAGGGGACACATGAAGACGATGATCTCCTCTGAGCGAGAATACTTTGAGGAGAATATAAATCGCTATATAGATTGGCGTCATGATCTTCACGCTCATCCCGAGACTGCTTTTGAGGAATTTAGAACCGCCCGATTGGTCGCCGAGAGACTTAAGTCTTTTGGTCTTCAAGTTACCGAAGGCTTAGCGAGGACAGGTGTAGTTGGGGTATTACCTGCTACAGTGAGCACGACTCGCCGGGTAGGACTGAGGGCTGACCTTGATGCACTCCCTATGACGGAAGAGGCGGTTGAGTTACCCCATTGTTCGGTACACAACGGTAAAATGCACGCTTGTGGTCATGATGGCCACACGGTAATGCTCCTCGCAGCAGCTGAATACCTCAGTCTTCATCCATTTGAGTATACAGAGGTAATATTCATATTTCAGCCTGCAGAAGAGAATGTAGCGGGTGGTAAAGTGATGGTCGATGAAGGACTATTTGACCAGTTTCCCGTAGATGAGGTGTTCGGTTTACACAATCTTCCAGGTCAACAGTTTGGTCACTTCGCTGCCCGCGTTGGTCCTCAAATGGCGTCTGCTGACATGTTTAGGGTCACTCTGAGTGGACGAGGTGGCCATGCGGCTTGGCCCCATGAGAGTGACGATGTGATCCTCGCCGCAGCGATGCTCACTGTTCAATGGCATACGATCGTATCTCGTAGCGTGGACCCCTTAGATGCGGCCGTTTTAAGCGTCACTCAAGTTCATGGCGGAGAGAGCGATAATGTCCTCCCCTCAAGCGTCTCACTCAGAGGAACAGTGCGCGCTCTTCAAGAGTCCCACACGACATCATGTAGAGGAGCAGATGGAGAAGGTCTCACGATCCTTGGCTCATATGAAAGGCCTCGAGCTTGAATGGAGCTATGAGCGACGATATACCCGCGACAGTAAATACTCCAGATCAAACATCTCTTGCTTGGCGATGCGCAGAGAGAGTTCAAGGACAAGAGAGGGTTGACCAAACTCCTTTACCCCTCATGGGTTCAGAAGACTTTGGATGGATGCTACGCGCGAGACCAGGCTGTTATATATTATTGGGTGCAGGTGACTCTCCTATGCTACATCATCCACGATTCGATTTTAATGACGAGCTTATTCCGATTGGAGCTCACTATTGGGTGGAGATTGCGAGAGGAGAGTAAGGTATCAGAGACCTTAGTAAGGTATCAGAGACCTTACTAAGGTATCAGAGACCTTTGAGTAAAGTACTAGAGGGTAACTTATCAGAGACCTTTTAGAGGTTTTAAGAAAATTTTTATTATTATGTAACTGTCGTTTTCTCTGAGCATAGCCGTTCTTCTTATATCAGGCTAAAGGAGAATCTCATGCCTTACCCTCTTCGCTATCAATCTAAGCCTTGGGCGACCCATCACGTAGTCTCACGCTGTTTTCAGGGTCGATCTTTTTTGCAACCAAACCCAGAGGTAACTTCGGCCACTATAGGAGTTTTAGGTTATTTCACGGAGCGG
The DNA here is from genome assembly GCA_943788935.1 of uncultured bacterium. Taxonomy (GTDB): domain Bacteria; phylum Myxococcota_A; class Bradymonadia; order UBA7976; family VGTA01; genus CAKZRU01. Next base: position 268,363 of record CALSSE010000017.1, read on the forward strand.
TATCAAGGTAGAATAAAACTCCATTTTGCGGTATTTCTTAGCAATCACTTTCATCTCTTAATCAGCTCATCTGATATTGTGACGCTCTCTAGTTTCCTTCAAGATGTGAAGAGTAGTTTGACTAAAGAGATTGGTCGTCTTCATCGATGGGAGGGGACAATTTGGGGGCGTAGGTTTTTTAGTGAAGAGATCCTAGGTGAGGCTGCGCTCATCGACATCATTAAATATCTGACCAAGAACAGTGTAAAAGAAGGCTTAGTAGATCATCCAAGTCAATGGACTGGGGTTCATAGTTACAAACAACTAGTGGAGGGAAAAGAGTGCACGGGACTTTGGGTCGATAGAGTGGCATTGCATGTGGCATGCGATAATCTCAACGAGGCTGATATCGAAGAGTTTACGACTTGTTATTCCCTCAGATTGACTCCCCCTCCATCATGGGAGTTTCTGTCTGATGATGTCTTTAAGTATATATGTCGAGAGATTATGGATAACGCCATAGAGGAGGCACTCCTAACTCGAGAGGGAGGGAGTATAGGAATGGAGAAGGTGTTGTCAGGAGATCCTCTAGAGGTGAGGGAGCGATGTGGGAATGAGGCCGCTCCTCGGTTAAGCGAGCCTCCATGTAAGTCGAGATGCCCGATCTTGTTAGAAGAGTATAAACGGTCATATTTTGAGTTTAAGTCTCAGTTCCAATCAGCCTCATTTGAGCTTAGGAGGGCTCTCAAACTAGGCTTGGAATCAGTACACTTGAGATTCCCTCCAGGCGGTATTCCTCTGTTTGGAGGCGGAGGACTAGTCTCTATGGATGCGGCTTGACTGATGACCAGCGGGGTCAGGATCAATCCAAAATAAGAAGATACGTTCTCTTAAACCCTTATACTCAAATACGGACCATAAGCATCCTATAACCCCAACCCCTGTAATCAGTTGAGCGAAAACGAATAAAGAACCTATCCATAGTTTAGGAGGCCCTCCCTCGATAAATAATAGCGAGAGTACAGAGCAGAATATCCCTAGAAGTATTGGGAGTCTCGCAGCTTGACCAACTCCCCTTATGCGTTTGGCGCGCTCCATAAGTTCACTAATATCGAATGAGTCAAAAGTTGTGTTCTTAGCAAAGTCTGCGTTATCATTTGAGTAGTGCCGCGGATACGTTGGCTGCTCAAAATTGATCACGTGATTAACAGGGAACTTATCATTCCGAAAAGCCTCAGTTAATACCCTATCTTTGAGCGATAAGGAGAGTGCTGTCAGAGTCAAGTCAGGTATCAGAGGAGTTAGTTCTTTTGGTGGCATTGAAGCATCGATAGACCATAACTTGAAGGATGCACGAATGGTCATGTCTATTAAAGATAACTCAGCCACAAGTGACTCTATCAATGTCTCTGATACTTCTGAGCTATATAAGATAATCTTTACCTGATAGGCCTCTCTCAGACTTTTGAGTCCGGTACGAAGCGTAACGATATGAGTAGGGGTGCTACTAGAGTGGGCCCATGATTGATATTGTTTCGCTAAAGACATCAGCGTTGGTGGGGTGAGCAGATATATTTCTCTGTCGAGATGGTTTAAATTCGGTCCTAATAGCTTTTTTTTGGGGGGGGTCGTATTCACGTTGATGTATCAGAGTTGAGAAGTTGAGGTAGCAAGAGACTCAGAGCGCTATATGGATCAAGGGTTCGGTTCGCTATCTGTTCGCTCATCTCTTCTATTAATGAATGATGAGGCTGAGAGCTAGTCGCGCGTTCGATAATAGATGTCTGCGCTAGGCCCAAAAGCTCATAACGAGCTCTCTCTTTACGTCTAAGGCGCAACCGACCTTCTTCTGACATATAAGCCCGAAATGACTCTATTAAGTCCCAGGTTAGCTCTAGACCTTCGCCACGTAAAGCGATCACTTGCTCCACTGGAGGGCGCCAGTCAGAATGATTGAGGGCGAGCATCGCTCGAAGCTCTCTGGTCGTTCGACGAGCGCCATCGAGGTCAGATTTATTAACGACAAAGACATCACCGACCTCCATTACTCCTGCTTTGATCGCTTGGATCTCATCACCAAGTCCGGGGACCATCACCATTAATGTACAGTCACAGACTCTCATAACATCAACTTCAGATTGCCCAACGCCGACAGTTTCAACGATAATCGTGTCACAGCCATATAAGTCTAAAGCACGAATCGCAGCGCTCGTCGCACGTGAGAGACCTCCAAGGTGACCGCGAGTTCCCATGCTCCTAATAAACACTTCACGGTCGGTAGCGTGTTCATTCATACGAACGCGGTCACCTAAGACAGCTCCACCCGTGAAGGGGCTCGTAGGATCAACTGCGATCACACCAACTCGTTGTCCTTGTGCACGTAGCATGCGAATGAATGACTCTGTGAGAGTGCTCTTACCGGAACCAGGTGGGCCAGAAACTCCAAGAATAAAAGCTTCACCTATCTTAGAGAAGCGCTCTCCGATGATCTTATAAGCTCTCTGATCTCCGCGCTCTGCCCACGTGATTAGACGTGCCACAGCTCTTCGCTCTCCCCGATCGAGGGCAGCGCTCAAAGAGAGGAGGTCTCTCACAATAGTGTCCCTCCACGGATTTGATCATTAATATATTGAATGATAACGCCTGTAGGCGTACCAGGAGTGAATACTTCAGCGATCCCCTTTTCTTTTAATGCAGGGATGTCTTCATCGGGAATAACACCGCCAGCGATGAACAATATATCCTCTTGTGCGCCTTCTTCTCGGAGTAAATCATAGACTTTAGGAAGAAGGGTATTATGGGCGCCAGAGAGGATTGAGCAGGCGATCACATCTACATCTTCTTGGATCGCAGCGTTCGCGATCTGCTCTGGTGTCTGTCTTAGTCCAGTGTAGATGACCTCCATTCCTGCATCTCTGAGTGCTCGGGCGACGATCTTAGCGCCTCGGTCATGTCCATCTAAACCCGGCTTAGCGACGAGGACTCGAATGGGATATTCTGGGGATGTAGTCATAATATTTACCTCGCTATCTGCGCTGCTAGTTTAGAGGCTCACGCTCTGCTGATATTCTCCAAAGACCCCTCGCATTACGTCACATATCTCTCCTAATGTCGCGTAAGCTCTTACGGCATTTAATATAGGAGGCATAATGTTATCGTTCCCTTCGCAGGCTGCTTTGACATCAGCGAGACAAGAATCAACTGCTGATTGTTGTCGTTTAGATTTGATGTCGTTGAGTTTTGCTTTTTGACGCTCACCTACGCTCAAATCAACCTTAAGTAGACCGCTCGGGGGAGGCTCATCGACAATATATGCATTCATTCCCACGACGATGCGTTGTTTAGATTCGACGAGCTTTTGATGATCATAAGCGGCATCCATAATCTCATCTTGTATATAACCAGCATCTATAGCCCTTGGAGACCCACCGAGTTCATCGATACGGTTAATATATTGAAGCGCGGCTGCTTCTAGCTCATTGGTTTTAGCCTCAATGTAATAAGAGCCTGCTAGGGGATCTATCGTGTTAGCGACTCCAGATTCATGAGCGACAATTTGCTGAGTTCTGAGGGCAACTTGGACTGCATCTTGTGTAGGCAGGGCAAGCGCCTCATCCTTGGAATTTGTATGGAGTGATTGGGTGCCACCGAGGACAGCAGCGAGAGTTTGGATCGCGACACGGACAATATTATTATCAGGTTGCTGAGCGGTGAGCGTCGACCCACCTGTTTGAGTATGGAATTTTAACGCCCAAGATTTGGGGTTTTTAGCTTTAAATCGATCACGCATCAATCGCGCCCAAATACGACGGGCTGCTCTAAACTTAGCGATCTCCTCGAGAAAGTCATTGTGAGCATTGAAGAAGAAGGAGAGGCGAGGGGCGAAGGTATCGATATCTAAGCCTGCTCTTATCGCAGCTTCAACATAAGCGACGCCGTTAGCGATGGTAAAGCCAAGTTCTTGAGCTGCGGTCGATCCTGCCTCACGGATATGATAGCCGGAGATAGAGATTGTGTTCCATTGAGGAACCTCGTCGGCACAATAAGCAAAGATATCAGTGATGAGACGCATTGAAGGATCAGTAGGGAAGATATATGTCCCTCTGGCGATGTACTCCTTCAATATGTCATTTTGAATCGTTCCGCGTAGCTTAGACGCGGGTACACCTTGCTTTTCACCGACAGCGATATACATAGCTAAAAGCACTGAAGCTGGAGCATTGATCGTCATGGATGTAGAGACTTGATCTAGAGGAATTCCATCAAAGAGGACCTCCATGTCAGCTAAAGAGTCGATAGCCACTCCAACCTTTCCGACCTCTCCCTCAGCGAGGGCATGATCTGAGTCGTATCCGATTTGGGTGGGAAGATCGAACGCAACTGAGAGGCCACTTGAGCCTTGAGATACTAAATACTTGTACCTCTCATTAGACTCTTCAGCGGTCCCAAAACCAGCGTACATCCGCATTGTCCAGAGTCTACCTCTGTACATGGTTGGTTGGACGCCTCTAGTAAAAGGAAAGAGGCCTGGATATCCTAGGTCATCTAGATAATCAAAACCTGCACCTTGGCTAATATCTTTGGGGCTATAGAGTCGATTAATCGGGTCACTTGAACCGGTCGTAAACTCAGGACTCCGCTCTGGAAAACGTTGGTTGACGGCGTTAACCTTCTCTTGGTAGGCAGAGAGGCTATCATCCAGTGGATGGCTCTCAGGGGGCTTATTATTTTGCTCGTTCATAAACGCTCTCTAGTGAATAGACGTTGCAGTAGACTCTACTTAACAATGGCTCAAGGTGTAGGTAGAGTCTCTAGCGTTGAGTAAGAATGTACCACAAAGTCATCGATACGATCGACGAGCTCTGGGCAGTCTATAAAGGGATTCCGATTACCTTGATAGCTCGCTATTCTCGTGTTCCTCTCTCGCTCCCAATTATCTACAGGGTCTGCGAGATGCCATGACCTGAGAGTCTGTTCTTCATAGTCTATGATGTCAAGCCCCCATCTTATAGACATGTAAAAGATAACGCGGGCTACATCACCACGACGTACTTCAATGAGTGAGAAGAGGTTATGACCATCACTGTCTTGCCCACTGACAGCTGGAGCATATTGATCTTCCATCACATATGCAGGCTCACCGAAGCGATCACTGCCCCTTAAGCTATTAATCACTGAACGGGCAGGAAGTAGGTGATGAAGATCTGATTGTTGGTGTGAGTAGAGAGTAGGCTCCTCATCTTCGTCAATGAGGCGTGATCGAGGCCAGGTGTGCTCACAATTAACGTCACCATGATCCGGCTCAGTATTAGGGGGGAGCGCTGTGAAAAGATTGGTGTATATGGTGTATATACCCAGCTCCATTGCTTGATTCTCTCTCCTCTCGATCTCACTAAACATAATCGATCGGGCAGTGGTGTAACGATTAATATTTCCTCCGAGGTCTTCTCCTGGAATAATCGGTTCATAGGTCTCTGATACATTCCGATATAAGGCTTCAACTAATGAATCATCAGTGAGCGCTAGCCATGTCATCTCACACTGCACAAGCGTCATCATCTCACCAGCCGTCATCTCACCAGCCGTCATTTCACCAGCCGTCATCTCACCAGCCGTCATCTCGCCAGCCGTCATCTCGCCAGCCGTTATCTCGCCAGCCGTCATCTCGCCAGCCGTCATCTCGCCAGCCGTCATCTCGCCAGCCGTCATCTCGCCAGCCGTCATCTCGCCAGCCGTCATCTCGCCAGCCGTCATCTCGCCAGCCGTCATCTCGCCAGCCGTCATCTCACCAGCCGTCATCTCGCCAGCCGTCATCTCGCCAGCCGTCATCTCGCCAGCCGTCATCGTCCCAGCGCTCATCGTCCCAGCGCTCATCTGGTCTTCAGGTTGGAGGTTTTCATCACATCCATTGATGACTAGCCACATGATTAATAGAGATATAATGTGTAGTAAGCGCTTGTTAAACATAGTTTTTACATTACTAGTATAGGTCATAAATATAGCCCATGTGATAATATGTATCTCATTGGAGTTAGTAGTATAAGTGAGCGAGATAGCGTGCCTCATCAACACTAAAGGGTAGAGGAGCTGATTGTGGTGGTCAATTGTGGAGGTAATCTAATATATATTAAAGCTGAACCAAGACCTACACTTTGGCTGAAAGCTATGCTGATCTCGATTTCATGGATAATCTCTTTATCTGCTTGTCAGAAGATGAGGTCAAGCTCTGGTGAGTTAAGTGATCATGAAAAACAGGTCATTGAGGTCTTCCGAGAGGCTTCTCCAAGCGTTCTTCACATCACATCAGTGAGTTTATTACATGGACGATTTGATCTATCTGTATATGAGCGTAAAGAGGGAACAGGCACAGGCTTTGTTTGGGATGATCATGGTCATATTGTAACTAATTTCCACGTTGTTAAAGAAGGGGACCTTGTACAAATTGCCCTCACTCCTCCTCTTGAACAAAGCACAGAGCATGATGCCCAATATATCTATGATGCACAGTTGGTGGGGGCTTCACCAGATCGAGATTTAGCGGTGTTAAAGATAAAGACACCTCCAACTTGGTTACGACCGCTACCCATAGGGAGGTCAAGACGACTGCAGGTAGGTCAGTCTGTTCTCGCCATTGGTAATCCTTTTGGATTTGATCAGACATTAACAACGGGTGTGATTAGTGGTCTAGGCAGAGAGATTAAGTCGATTACTGAGCGAGTGATCAAGGGAGTAATTCAGACTGATGCAGCGATTAATCCCGGTAATTCAGGAGGCCCTCTACTTGATAGCCGAGGCCGAGTAATAGGTGTTAATACTGCCATTTATAGTCCATCGGGAGCCTATGCCGGAATTGGGTTTGCTGTCCCTATTGATACTGTGAAAAGGCTAGTTCCTGATTTGATCAAGTATGGTGGAGAGGTTCGTCCATCTTTAGGAATAGAATTAGAGGAGGGTCATTTGAGTGAGAGATATCGGCTTCCCGGTGCTCTCATACTTAGCGTCAACCCTCATGGTCCCGCTAGTCGTTTAAAGATCAAAGAATCACAATGGCGTCACCGACGTCTCATTTGGGGAGATATGATCATCTCTATCGAGGGACAAAGAACGCCGACGACGAGCTCTGTTTATCAAGCGATTGATGACTTGAAGGTCGGACAAGAGATCTCAATAGAGCTTCAACGTGGATTAGGGTCAGGTGCTAGGAAGAGAATAATCCAGTTGAAACTAGATGGCGTTTTAAAGCGCTAAGATTCTTATCTCTTGGAGAAATGAGTGAATGAATACGCTTGTTTTATGTTGTTGAATCAAATATTCGATCCTTCTATATTTCGTGCTTTCAGGGAGCTTACAGAGTAATCAATTCCTACTTATAAGAGGTATAGAGATGATTGAATATCAGATCACACACTGGGTGAAGAGTACATTCTCATATACAGGCACGGTCCTACCTAGAATTGTTTACAGAGTGCTGAGTTTACCAATCTTTACAGCGATTATACTTTGCATGAGCGAGGGAGTCATTCATGACGACTGGGTTCATTGGACATGGGAGTTGTTTTGGATTCCCCCGATTGGTCATACTCTCGTTGGAACAGCGTTGGGTCTAGTCCTAGTTTTTCGTAATAACGCTTCATATGATCGTTGGTGGGAGGGACGTAAGCAATGGGGGGGCATTGTGAACGCGAGTCGCAATCTGGCGAGGCAAGCGCGTAGTTATGGAGGAGATCTTAAGACACTCGCTCCATTGATCGCTGCCTTCCCGAGCGCCTTAAAGCATCAGCTTAGACATGAGCCCTCTCATGAGCCTGTAACCTTCTTTCTCGGTGCGGATAATAACGAGATTATTCAGCGTCATAAAAATCCATCTCTAGCGCTAAACTTCGCTATGAGTAATTGGGTACATCGTATGACTAAATCAGGCCGACTGAATGAGTCTCAAGCCCATCGAATGGAAGAGCAAATTGGGAAGCTAATGGACTGCCAAGGTGCATGTGAACGCATCTTAAATACTCCAGTCCCTTTCGCCCATGCGATTCATGTTCGTCAGCTTTTACTCATTTATCTCCTCAGCTTACCGTTCGTATTGATCCCCATTTTTGGATGGGTTTCAATCCCCGCGATCTTCTTTATCGCGCTAGGTTTACTAGGAATTGAAGAGGCTGGAGTAGAGATTGAGGATCCGTTTGGTCATGACCCTAATGACTTACCCCTCACTAAAATCTGTAACGTGATTGAGAGAGATGTTTTCTCGATGCTTGATTTTGAGAAACCGATTGCAGAGCAACGAGAGGTTGAAATTGGGGATGCCGATGAGTCAGAGGTTGTAGATACTGAAGAATTCTCTATTTTTTGAGGTGTCAGAGGTATTTTCTTCTCTCTATCTTTTGAGGTGTCAGAGGTATTTTTTTTGAGACCGACTCAGGGACAAACCTGCCGCTCTCCATTTAGACGCTCACACGCTAACCCACTTATACAGTCTGTTTCACAGCAGACGACGAGTGGTTCATTATTCGCAGGGAAGGTACAGCGTCCAGCTTGACATATTGAGCCTGCTAAGTCGCTGCAGTCACAAGTCACGGCACATTCCGGCTCACCTACACAAGTACTTGAGTTACCGTTTGGTAGCTCACAAGCTCTGCCGACAGGACATCCGGCATCTTCGCAGCAATAGGTTAGGCCAAGGGACTCTGAGAGCTCACAGCCCCCATCGACACATGCTTGACCGCTTGGGCAATCACAAGCGCTGAGACAGGTATAGACAGGGCATAAGCCTTGAGAGCCATCATCATACTCACAGCCACTCCCTTGAGGACAGAGCGATCGCTCACAGCAGTAAGAGGCTTCAGCTTCTCTAACACATATCCCCTCTACGCAGGCCTCTCCTCCCCAACAGTCACAAGCGGTTTGGCACCCACTAGGGCAGGTCGGGCCCCCTGACCCCTCACATCGTTCACCGACAGGACAAGGTGATCTATCACAGCAAAAGACTGTGGAAATGGCCATAACACATTGCCCTTGATCACAGCTCTCTCCATAGGGGCAATCACATGCGTTAGTGCATTGGTTACATTGTCGACGCTCTCCCGCAGGAGTGACGCATTGTGACTGCTCGGGGCATTCTCCATGAGTACAGCAATATACAGGGGTTGACCCGCGCTGGCATCCCCCCTGGAGGCAATCTAAGCCGTCTGAGCAATCACAGGCGCTGATGCAGGGTTGAGAAGGCGTAGAGAGGTCAGTGAGCTCTTGGTCGTTGATCGTCGACATATCAGTGGAGGAGAGGTCCATTTGAGCGGAGCGATCAAGCGCTATGGGTGGATTGATCATCACCTTTGCATCTCTCGTCCTCATCTCTTCGCTATTAAGATAGGTCGGAGGAGGAGACTCGCAGCCTAGCGCAGTCAGAAAAGGAGCGATGAGGAGTATCATAAGAAGAGATTGGAGATCGCATCGAGAGACTAATAATAGACCATGGAGAGGCTGATCAGACCGATACTTAGACTCATGAGTTAGGGTCATCGTGAGCTCCTTGAATCTGATCTTTATCTTTCGCTCCTCGCTGATCCCACCAATTGAAGAGGGCGGGAAGTATAATCAGAGTCGCGAAGAGTGCTGAGCACATCCCGATGACGCTCAATGAGCCTAAGCTATTGAGGCCCCGATGATCAGCGAGCATGAGACTCGCGAACCCTATGGAGGTGGTGAGCGTGGTTAACATCGCCGCTCGTCCTGTAGTCCTCACGATATAAGATGCGCTGTGTGGACCTAGCTCCCGATAGCGATGATGCATATGGACGCCATCGTCTACTCCCATCCCGATTAACGTGGGTAGGGCTAAGAGATTAAAGAAGTTAAGTTTAATCTCTAACAGAGCCATCAGTCCTGTAGTAAACCCGAGTCCTAAAATCAAGGGGGCGCTCACAAACATTAACCCCCTAAAAGAGCGCTCGAAGTAAGCGAGTAAGAAGAGGACTAGCAGCAGCGCGATGCCAAAAGTCAACGCACCATCACGCTGCATTGCGGTAAGCACCTCAGCCCATACCATCGCTTTACCAGCGACCATAGGGGCAGTCCCCTCTAAGGTCTTGATGTGCTGCATCTGTTGATGGAAGGCGAGGGCGTTCTCTCCGTTGGAGGTTGAGCCTCGGGGAGAGATGAACACAAAACCGCCGACAATTCCTTGTCGATCGGTGAATTGGTCGAGGACCCATTTCGGGAGCTCCCTCTCCGTAAAGGGTGATGGGGCACAGTGATCGAGCAACGCCTCTGCGCCTGAGCGCTGATCTCCCTCAAAGAGCTTATATTTCCTTTTCAGCTTACGACAGAGCTTCTTCACCCACTTGATACGCTCTTCTTGTTGTTCAGGGATCAGCGAGTAGAGAGATTGAACAGATTTGATACGAGAGCTCTTGTCATCGCTGAGTTGATCGAGTTGTTTGTAGAGATATTTAGCTTCAGCGGGCGTCTTGGCGAAGGCTACGGTCGGCGACGTCGCGCGAGTCGTTCCATATTGCACAGACTTAGCGGAGAGCTCAGCGTCGCTCAGCTTGGAGATGGGTTTAGGGTGAGCGCCTAAGTTGTTGAAATTAAGCTCTAAATGAATAAGAGGAGAGAGCGCTAAACCGACTAGGCCGATGGCCACTCCGGTTAAGGCGGTACGCCCCCCTAGGCGTGAGACGATCGCCCCTTTGGCCTTGGTGCTCTGCGGTGACTCGAGACGATAGCCGAGCAAATTGAGGGGGACCCATCGCTCCCAGATAAAGGCGATACAGGGCATCACCACTAAAACGGAGAGGAAGCAGAGCATCACTCCGAGCGCCGCGACTCCTCCAAACTGGCTCAACCCTCTAAAATCAGCGAGAGTGAGGGCGAGGAACGCTACCGATGTGGTACTCGCGGCGAGAATACTGGCATGGCCACAGCTGAGATGGGTAGATACCATCGCCTCATAGTCATCTGCACCTAAGGCTCGCTCTTCACGGAAACGTCCGTAAAAATGGATCCCGAAATCAATACCGAGGCCCATCAAAACAGCGAATATAAAAGCGGTGATGAGATTTAAATAGCCTATGATCGTCGCCATAAGACCGACGGTCCACAGGGTTCCCATGATCAGCGGTACGAGTACACAGATGAGGCCGCGAAGACTACGGAAAGCGATGAGCAAGACCAATGATAAGAGCAGAAATGAGGCGACTGTTGAGGAGAGCATGTCCCCCTTGATCTTCTTGGACTGCTTGAGGACGTTCACATAGGTACCACCGAGATCAATACGCCTCACAACACCTTGAGTTGATACCTCACCGAGAGAGTCATTGATCACTCGTTGCGCGACCTCATTGACTTGATCAACGACTCGTTCACAAAAGCTGATATCATTAGAAGACTGAACAGGGAAGATCTTGAGGCCGATCGTGGTGTAGGCGCTATTGTGAAAATATTGCGGGTAGTCAGCGTCTAGCTCTCTGAACATCTGCCCAATCTCAGCGAGCTTCTCATCTCCCTCTAGTTCACCCCAAGGATAGCTACGCCCCTCTTGGAGCTTGATCGCCTCGCTGAATGCTTCTCGGAAACGTCGCTCTTCCCTCCCTTGATCTTGAGAGAGCGTCTCATCGCCCTCGGTGTCCTCATCAAGTAACCTCATATTGCGCTTAACGACTTTTCGAATCTCAGACCTGAGGTCTTGATAAGCCTCTTTTAGTTCATCGAGACTAGGAAAGGTGATGAGGGCATTTTTTTGGATCAGGTCTACGTCTTGTTGCCATCTCGCCTCTCGAATATCATCAAGCGCCTCGATCTCTGTTTTGAGCTGAGGAAGAGCGCCTCTCACTCGCTCAAAGTCATCGGTCATCAGCGTGAGGACGAGAAGATCTACGCTTCCTAGACGCTCACTGAGTGATCTACTCGCGATCACACTAGGGGCGTGATCAGGGAGTAAGTCTTGAATCTTAGTTCGCAACTTCAATCCTTGACCGGCATAGGTCGCCATCAAGGTAAAGAGGGTACAAAGACTTAAGACAAGATAAGGTCGTTTATGGATAAACTTGAGAGATCGTCGGATCCATCTCTCAATAAGAGAAGGAGTAGGAGGAAACTGTTCGTTCAATGGATCTTGGCTCACTATGAAATAGGTGTAGAGAGGGGGTCAGGGGAGGGAGGAACTCAATCAATTCACACTCAATCAATCCGAACAAGGAGGATGATTAACATGACTACTCAGCTCGTCTTTTAGCTCATCTTTCTTGATGGGTGAGCTGAGTCGCTCTAACTCACGAAAAAGACCTAAGATCATCCCATAGTCTCCTGGTTTCGGTTTAGCTCGTCTAATGAGGCTCCGCAACTGACGAGCATATCGCTCTGATGACTTACCAGGGGGGAAGTTTGTCCGAGTACAGACCTCGATCACTCGTTGAAGAAAGGCTTCATCCTCTCTGACCGTGGTGAGCGATGGCGACTGAGCCTGAGCTTGAGACAGTGTATTAACTTGAGACAGTGTATTAAGAGGACTAGAAGGTGATGCCCCCCCTATACGCTCATCTCCTGCTACGTTAAGTGGTCGAGAGAGCTCATAAGCGAGACACGCCACAGCATGTGCGAGGTTGAGTGAGGGGAAAGAGGGGTCAGAGTGAATCTCTACCGAAGCCTGACAGAGATCGAGCTCTTCATGAGTAAGCCCGGTCCGCTCATTACCGAACAGAAGGTGAGGTCGCTGAGCTCTGTCGATCAAAGTAGAGAGCTCTTGAGCTGTGTGTGGTGATAAATGAGGGTGATCCCGACGACGACGAGATGTACCAATGAGTAAATCAGCCTCCTCTAGTCCATCGAGCAGGGTATCAAATCGTTGTATCTCTATAATCTCGCTAGCGCCACTTGAGAAAGTATGTAGGTCCTCACGGCTCAGCGCCTTAACGCGAGGATTGATGATCTTGAGACCAGCGAGTCCAAAATTCGCCACAGCGCGAGCGGCCCCCCCTATGTTTCGAATATCGCTCGCTTGACATAGGCAAATCCATACGCGTCGGTGAGGAGGATTCATATTTAGAACACTTTAGAGATGAGATAGAGGAGTGAGAGTAACAAGCTAGCCGGTACAATGTACCATAGAAGAGAGACTTTTACTCCTGAATGGTCGGCATCTAATATAGGGGTAAACTCTCTCCTCTCCCACTCTTGAATATCCGGGTTAACCTTAGGCAATTCAGAGGTGATTCGAACACCGTGCACTGAACCTTGAGGGTGATGAGAGAGATGAGGATGATTATTTAAGGGATGACTGAGAGGATCGGCGATCGCCTCTAGAGTCGCTTTTAGCTCGAGAGCGGATTGGGGGCGACGAGAGCTATCTTTAGCGAGGAGTCGCTTAATGAGAGCTTCGAGGTCTCGCGGGATAGATTGATGTTCGGGGAGTCGCTCATTTACTGGGATTACCTCATCATATAGGACCGCCTCTACGCTTTTCCCAACCGCCCTCTGTCTGGTAAGAGACTCATACAAGATAATCCCGAGAGCGTAGAGGTCTGTCGGAGGAGATACCGCATCACCCCGACACTGCTCTGGTGCCATATATCTCAGGGTCCCCAAGAGCTTGTTCGATTCATCTGAGTGTCGTTGACCCATCACTGTCGCGATCCCAAAGTCTAAAATCTTAACGTCAAAGTCACCATTTGGGGCTTTACTGAGGAATAGGTTGTCCGGCTTTAAATCCCGATGGATAATCCCTAGCTGGTGAGCAGCGCTTAAGCCGTTACAGACTTGAGTGAAAATGGGATAAAGGCGTTCGGGTGGCATTGGAGCCTCGGAGAGCATTAGCTCTTTAAATGTGAAGCCTTCTAGGAGCTCCATTGCCATGTAAGCGACCCCATATGTGGAGTCGATCGCCATATCAAAGATGGTAATGACCTTAGGGTCATTGAGGGCTGCCATTGATAAGGCTTCATCACGGAAGAGCCTCCTCTGGAGATCACTTTTTAAAAACTTAGGGAAGAGTATTTTCAACGCGACTTGATCGTTGATTAAATTACGACGGGCTCTAAAGACCATCCCCATCCCACCGATCCCAAGGATCTCTTCAACTTCATATTTTCCATCGAGTACCTCTCCCATCCAGGCCTCAGGTGCTTCTCCACTCCCTAGAGGTGATCCACAATTTGGGCATTGAACAAGCTCAACAGGGATTAAATACTCGCATTGCATACAGGGTTGAGGGGTTTGAGACATCTATGGTACTCCGAAGAAATGCTCTAAAGAAGGAATCGGATCTATCTCGGTTTGGTTTGAGAACAGTGAGGTGGACTTAAGCATGGTGCGTCGAGTGCTGATAAGTTTGCTGCTGACTTTGCTGCTGAGTTCCATAAAGAGTTATCCAACGCTGGGACTTTATCAGTGACATTGGGAGCAAGTGAATGTAATAAAAGGTCAAGTTTTTTCTTCTAAATAAACTTTTTAGGAAGTCTAGAGCGTAAGAGCTTATAGTAATCCATTTTTAAGCTCCAATACATTGTAAGATAGCACACTATGAGACTAGATGATCAAGAAACACTCCAAGAGTCTACAGGCACCGCGTCGAAGACATCGCTTGATTTGAAGGCGATCGACTTTCTCATTGGTCAGGTGTTAGAGAGTCGTTATCGTATCGATGTTGAGGTCGGGCGAGGTGGTATGGGAGTCGTTTATCGGGGGACAGATCTCACCCTCTCTAGACCCATTGCGATCAAAACGATCCTTCATCGTCAATCAGATGAAGAGGGTCTCAACCGGTTTATCCGAGAGGCTAAAACCCTCGCTCAGATAGAGCACCCTCGTCTCGTCCCTGTATATGCTGTAGGTCAAGATGAGGGCTATCACTATTTGGTGATGAAGTTTTTAGAGGGCGAGACCCTCGCTTCAAGATTAAAGAGAGAAGGCGCGCAAGAACCATCATTTACTCGAAATGTTGTTCAGCAAGTGTGTGAGGCCCTAGATTCTTTACATTCGCAAAATTTAATTCATCGCGACATCAAGCCAGCGAACTTGATGATCTCTCCTACGGGGAGTATCACAGTCATGGACTTGGGGATCGTGAAGCATGTGGGTGAAGAGAATAACAGCACCTCTTCGGTAGCGATTGGAACTCCTCGATACATGCCCCCAGAGGCCGTGGATAGTCGACCTTTGGACCCTCGCGCTGATCTATACAGTTTAGGAATCATCGCCTATCAGATGTTAGTGGGTGAAACTCCTTTTAACGGTCCGACGCCGATGTCTATCCTCTACCAGCAGGCCCACTCCTTACCTCCTCGGGTTCGGGAGAGGGTGACCTCTACCCCAAAAAATCTTGAGAGTGCGATTGATATCGCCTTACAAAAACAACCTGAATACCGCTTCCAAAGCGCTCACGAGATGGCTCGAGCTTTCGATGAGTCTACTCAATTTGTGGCAGAAGGAACATGGCGCTTAAAATTCCTCTTAGTCGCGTTTATTGCAGGTGCTTTGGGCGCTTTCTTGATCATGGGAGATGTCTTCGAATGGGGAAGCCAAGAGACTAATCGCTCGGTAGCCTCATCATTAAATGGGGCTAATCAAGACTCTACGACGAGAGATGAAACACCTACAAAGCCAGTCAAAGCCAGTCGTAAAGACACCAAAGAGTCCAAGAGAAGTTCGAAAGAGAGAGCTCAGAAACGATCTAAAGTATCGGTGAAAGATACCAAAGAGGAACTAAAGCGGGAGTCGAGTAGGGTGAAAGTCTTGTTACGCTCTCAGCCGAGGAACGCTAAAATTTACTTGGGGGGTAAATATATTGGCCGTACACCTCATAGACTCAGCAAGGAGAGAGGGGAAACGAAAGTGTATACTCTTAAACTTAAGGGGTTTAAAGATCACCCCTTAGTGGTGAAAGATCGAAACGCGAAGGCTCAGCTTAAGTCCGTATTTGGAGGGTTTTAATGGTTGGGCCTCAAGCAAAGAGCGCTTGGACGAGGTGTCACTCCTTTAAGAGTAAAACTCGACTCCTGTATACTAGCCTCCTGCACACTAGATCTACTCACACTAGATTCCTGCGACTGAGTTTCCTCTTCATTGTCATCATATTATCTCAGTTAAGCCTAACGGTGATGGTCTCAATGGGCGTTGGTTATCGTTTTGATGAGCGGTTTCTTGGCTGGGATCTCTCGGAGGTATACGCTCAGAGTCCTATCGAAGGATCAGAGCAATCTAAGCCCTCAGCGAAGGTTAAAGGTGAGAAGCGACTCGCCGTAGAGGTCGCATCACCCGGCTCATCGTGGCGCTTACTTAACGATCAACAGGTGAGTGCGCTCTCCAATATCGCTATCGCCGGAGCGATCGATGAGCAGAGAGCGCTCGGTCTAGTGCTAGTGGAGCCGATAAAAGGCTTAAGTCTCACTGATTACGCTACAGCTCTTTTGGAGAACTCTACGCTGACAGAGCTCTTAATCGAATCGGTGGATGAGACCGTATACCAAGGTCAAAACGCGTTGAGAGTTGTCTATTCTGGTGATGAGGCGAATGGAAGATTTCGCTATCTGTGTTACACCTTTATCGCTCATGGGAGAGGGTATCAGATCGTCGCAGGTGGACCCGTGAGCCTCGCGACTGCCCAGAGCCTAGAGGCGTTCTCCAAAGCGGTGACTCTGCGAGAGGTGGAGAGCTCACTCCCTACGCCTCGCAGCCAACACACAGAAGGTCATGGTGTCGATTGGATATTACGTTCAGGTACCTTATCTCATCTGTTGAGCCACCTCACGGTGCGGAGCGCTGATGGCTGGCGAGCCCTCGGTGGAGAGTCATTAGCTCGCTTAAATAGTGAGGCCTTCGCTGGGTTACAGCGTCCTGAAGATCAGCTCAATATACTCTTTTTTGATCGACGCTGTCCCCATGAACAAGAAGAGGTTTGTCTCTCTTGGTCGCGTCAGGAGCTGATGAGAGATCTCGATTTGAGAGAGGAAAGCGGCACCTTTGAATTCAGCTACCTCGGTGACTCTCGAGAATTTAAGAAACTGCGCCATAATGGTGGTCTATATACATATCTTCATCATGGTACAGTGAGAGATGGGCGAGTTCTTCAGACTTTAGCGTGGACACTCGCTCAAGGCCATGGCGCTGAGGCAGTCAATGAAGAGGGGGGTCATGCTCAGGACGAGAATAATGCGCTATGGGAGACACTTCCAAGCGGCCTCTCTTTGGTCTCTTTGATGGATCGTCAGGCCCGTCTCAAGCTGGGGGTTAAACTGTCGACTCTAGAAGAGAGAGGCCAGAGAGCAAGAGCCCATGAGTCTTGGATGTGGGGCAGGTATCATCATTTTGAGTCGGGGGTCACGTGGACTCAACCTAGCGGTATTTGGCGAGTATCCGCGGGGCCCTCAGATCATCTTCATCCTCAAAACTCTTTATATACGATCGATGCGCCTCGATATGGATTGCGCAGTCAATTACGAATTATAAGCGGTCGACGTCTCTTGGTCACTGATCTTCACCGTGACCTATGGGCCGACTTAAGTGCTCAGCTCTCTGAAGCGAGAGGGCCTTGTCAAGAAACTAAGAGCGGTCGACGGCAGCTCGCTCAAGTCACTAGTCATTGGACGCGATGCGTGTTCACCACGGACCTCAAGAAGAGTGGAGGTCAACCTGCAGAACACATGAAGTGGGTCTATCAACTTGATAGCTTCAAAGCATCAGGCGCGGCGGTTCATCTCTTAACATGGGCCCCTAAGAAGCTCTTTGATGGGGAAGCAGAGCCTGTACGTGAAGCCTTAGAGAGAGGGCTCAGCGTCAAGCCTCCGGCGGCGGTTGTGTTCACTCCAGAGGGAACATTTCTCGATGAGCGTTATCGATATCAAGTTCGTTTTCTACCAGCAGGTGGCTCTCTTAGAGTGAGACCTGCGCTCTCCTTAGGCTCTACCTCTAGTCTTGCAGAGTATCACACATCTGAGTTGAGTATGGTGAGCTTTGCTGTGGGAGAGATGAGCTCTCAGCGATTAGGAGAGCTCGTTGATCATCTCTCTAAAGAGGTGAGTGAGCCCCAAAAGCGAACGACTCAGTCAAGCCAAAAAAACTCAGAGACAGGCTCTGCCCCTAAACGAAGGCGTCTCTGGATACAAGGTTATCAAGCAGAGCGGTTGCTATGGAAGGAGAGTGGAGCTCCCCATTACAAGGGAGCCCTCCTCGTCACTGTCCCTCCTTTGGTCTATGGATTGGTCGCAGTCGGGACAGAAGAGGATGTTAAGCGATCTCTAAAGGCTAAGAGCTTTCGGGTTATTCGAGATTAGCTTATTGTTGGTGAGCATGAAGCGATTTTCATCACTCTGATTACTCCTCTTATACGGTGGGGACTGTTTGATCGCCGGCAAAAATAAAGCCCTGAACTCTCGGATCTTGGCTGTGCTTAACTTCTTCAGCTGTCCCATGGGCGATCAACTCACCATGATAGATCATAGCGATCTCATCAGCGATACGAAAAGTACTGCCCATATCATGACTGATCACGATTGAAGTCATCTCAAATAGAGTCGCGGCCTCCACGATCATATCATCAACCTTACGCATCATGATCGGGTCTTGGCCAGTTGTCGGCTCATCATAGATCATGATTTTCGGCCGAGTGATCAGCGCTCTGGCTAAGGCGACTCTCTTTTTTTCACCATTAGAGATCGCGTCAGGCCATTTATCTAAGAGGTGGTGAACGCTCATCTTCTTTGCGATCTCATCGACGAGTGGACGGACAGCTTTGGGAGACATGCGACGACCTTCGAGGAGAGGGAAAGCGATATTATCACTGACCGACATGGAGTCAAATAGCGCAGCGCCTTGAAAGAGAACTCCGATCTCTTTTTGAATCTCCCGCACATCGTCTCTCTGTCCCTGAGTAATCTCTCGGCCAAAGACTTCGACTCGCCCTGCGCTAGGTTGGAGGAGGCCAATGATGTGCTTAACGAGCACAGATTTACCACTCCCTGAACCTCCTATGATCACTAATATCTTATTCAGAGGCACATCAAGAGTGATCCCTTTGAGGATCTCTCGATCCCCAAATGACTTCCTAACCTCGATGAGGCGCGCGACATAGCTTGAGTGATCTCCTTGTCTATGCTGGGGAGAGTCTGAACTCGGCAGATATACTCCTTGAGTCCTCTGCATTCGCTCGGTAACGGCGCTCTGCATAAAACGTCTAACCGCAGGTATGGCGCTTTTAAGAATCTCTTCAAAGCTCCCTTGATCAGCGATTTTACCTTGAGACAAGATCGCTAAATGATCTGCGAGTCTCCGATTAGAGGCCATATCATGTGAGATCATCACTGAGGTGATCCCATAGTTCTTTTGTGTTTTAGCAATCAAGGTATCTACGAACTCGATCATCACAGGGTCAAGTCCGGTCGTGGGTTCATCAAAGAGCACTAGTTCAGGGTTAGAGATCACTGCTCGGGCGAGCGCGACTCGCTTCTTCATCCCTCCAGAGAGGCTGCTCGGTAAGAGCTCGCTAGTCCCTGGAAGTTCTAATAATACTAAGAGCTCCTCTACTAATACATTGATTTCATTAAGCTCCATTGAGGTATTCTGAACGAGGGGGAAACCTATATTTTGCTGGACTGTCATCGAGTCGATGAGCGCATAATTTTGGAATACCATGGTGCAACGTTTACGGAGCTCTGTCCGCTGTGTCTCGGTGATTTTGGCGAGGTTTTTCCCAAAGAGGATCACCTCTCCTTCATCGGGGAGCACTAGACCGTTCATCATCTTCAAGAGCACAGATTTACCGCTCCCGGACTCACCGGCGATCACCGTCGTCACCCCTGGCCAGATCTCTAGATCGAGACCCCGAATGACCTCTTGCTGACCAAACCGTTTCCATACTCTCTTGAGCTCGATAATGGGCTTATCTAAAGGCCATTTCGGAGCTTGAGGGGCGAGTAGGTTTACTCGCTGGGAGATGGAGGAGGAGTGATCAATCTCCCGTACATGAGGACCCTTTTGAGCCATCTTTATCTCTTGAAATCTAGACAACACCTAAAGCCAATATAAGATCGCTTAGTGCTTGGAGCGCGACGTCCTCCCGCTCGGCAAGTCGCTTCATCATCATAGGATGCATAATACCCACCCCTCACTCGCTGATCTGCGGTCCACTCAGAGGCATTACCGCTCATGTCATAAGCTCCACTCGCGCTTTTGCAGGTGCGCATTGAGCCGGAACGAGAGAGCTTCCTCTCCTCACCTTCTTTGTCTTCAGTGATGCATTTATTGGGGTTAAATTTCTTTCCATAAGGGTAAGCGGCCCCTCTTGAGCCTTTACAAGTACGAGTCCACTCATTTCCGGTGCAGAGACGCTTGTTCGCTTGTGAACATAGTGACTGTGCTCCCTTAAAGGTGACATTGACTTTAGGCTTCTGCCCTCGCCCTGGATACTCATAAGCATCAATACAGTATGCCTTACCTTTACGAGCGAGCGCGATCGCTTTTTTACCCTTAATCTTACCTCTTCTCACGCTTCCTCTGGGGAATCTCGCTGTGCGCTTGAGGATCATCCCTGATGGACATTTCAGCTCTTTGGCATCTTCTCCTTGAATCGTGGCCTTTTTAGGAACGACAACTGAACTAGGCGCCTTGGTCTTTTCAGCGACTAGCTGTTTAGTAGCGATCTGCTCTTTTTGAGCTTTTTGGCGAGCTTCTTTCTTGATACGCGCTTGCTCGTCGCGCTCTTTTTGGGCTTTTTGGCGAGCCTCTTTCTTGATACGCGCTTGCTCGTCGCGCTCTTTTTGGGCTTTTTGGCGAGCTTCTTTCTTGGCAAGCTCTCTCTCTTCACGCTCTTTTTGATCTTTTTGACGAGCTTCTTTTGCAGCTAGAGTACGCTCTGAACTGTTTTTTGGTTTTTTGGTCTCTCGCTCGGCTTTCGCTTTGGCCTCTCGCTGAGCTCTCGCTTTGGCCTCTTGCTGAGCTCTCGCTTTGGATTCAGCCTCAGCTCTCGCTTTGGATTCAGCCTCAGCTCTCGCTTTGGATTCAGCCTCAGCTCTCGCTTTGGATTCAGCCTCAGCTCTCGCTTTGGATTCAGCCTCAGCTCTCGCTTTGGATTCAGCCTCAGCTCTCGCTTTGGATTCAGCCTCAGCTCTCGCTTTGGATTCAGCCTCAGTTTTGGACCCAGTAGCGATAGTAGATTCCTCTTTTTTGGATGAGGCATCTGCTGATATTTTAGCTCCTTGATCGGTTTTCAAGATCGATACAGAGTCGGTACGCTTTGCTGAGCTAGGCAACTCAATAGAGAGTGTTACCGATTCTGTCGTAACGTCTCTCTCTCCTAAAAATAGATATACTCCGAACGCGATGATCGCTGTCGCGACAACCCCCATCAAAACAGAACTAGATCGGTTTGAGCTCTGTGGTTGTAATGGCCTCTTGGGAAGAGACTGTGGAGCGCCTATTGGAAGATCGATGAGGCTAGGTTGGCCAACAGCGTCTAGTAAGTCATCAGAGAGTGTACTAAATGAAGGGGCTAAGGATTGCTGTTGACTAAGGTCTAAGACATCTAAGCTCGGTGGGGGCGTCTCATGGATAGGAAAAGGACTAGAGCCTAGATGAGTATTTGGGAGCCCTGTCGGTGGGAGAGGGGGTGGGTTACTTATTCCTCCCGGAGGAAGCGGTGGGGGAGTCTTACTCTGAAGAGTTTGATTGACCTCTTGTTCTTCGCCGAGAAGAGGGTCAGAGCTCACCGGGGCTAGGTTTCCTCCCGTAATACTGAAACGAGTGACCATGCTCTCATTACGAGGCTGGGTACCCTCACTGTTAAATGGTGATCCTTCTAATTGGTCAAGATGGGCCGCGACGTCATCATAAGCACTGATAAGGGCGCTAATATCACGATAACGTTGATCAGGCTCAGGGTGTAAGGCTCGCTCAAAGAAGGCCTCAAGCGGCTCTATACCTTGAGCGGGGATAATCTCTCGCACCGTCTTCTTGGCTTGATAGACCTGTCCAGTAATCCCCTCAAAGATGAAGGCACCCAAGCTAAAGACGTCAGAGGAGAGATGTAGGTCACCCTCGCTGATCTCTGGGGCGAGGTAATGGCCATGGCCCGCAGCTCTCTGCGCCTTGTGGTATGACTTGATCCCTAACGCGCTAGAGAGGCAGGTGTCGCTTATGGTGATGACCTGTTCTTGGTTGTCATCTGCGCTTACGAAGAAGTTCTCAGGTTTTAGACCACCATGTGCCGTATTCTCTCGATGTAGAGATTTTATGGGAGTCGAGATCCCATGAACGAGCTGGGTGAGCTCATCGAGTCTAAAGGCTTTAGAAGTATTTTTGCGGAGGTTCATCACTTTACGAACCGTCAGACCATCTAAATGAGCGGAGAGTAGACCGATATGATTGTCATCAATGAGAACCTCGACCGGTAAATTTAGTCGGCCACTATGCTTTAGGCCTTCTACAGCGAGATAGGCTCCTTGAAGCTGTTCTAGGTCTACTTCGGACCGCCATCGCTTATGGAGTACTTTAAGCGCGAATGGATCTCCTCGATGGTTGTGGGCCATATAAACAACACCGAGAGGACCCTGTCCTAAAATATCTCTGATGATGTAGTCTTTAAAGGCGTCATCACCCAAGGCAAAAGGCATAGAGAAGTGACGGCTCGTGAGCATCTTCCGACGGGCAGAGAGAGCTTTAAATGAGGTAGTCGTTGTCGGCCGTGGAGAGCTCTTAAAGGCAAACCCACAGTTCGGACAGGCGGTAGATGATTTGGGAATGTCGGGGTGGCCACAGCGTGAACAAATCAAGGGAGGACCTCATCTTAAATGTGATATCTCTGAACGCGACGCGACGTGATTCGTCTTATTAAAAGAGTAAGTGGCGCCATATAAACTTGAGTTTGGGTTTTATCATAATTTGTGCGGGGTTCAACGACCTTAAGACATTCATAGACTTAAAGTGATAAGATGAGCGCTCTTTATCGCTTGGTGACAGGCGTCAATCACTCGTTGCCCCCCCATGGTGTCAAGCCAAAGGGGGGATGTGTATCTACCTGAATTTAAATGCCAATTGAGGTTCATTGATGAGCTTAGACTGAAGCAACCTGAAGGGCTTAGCTTTGGGGAGGAATCATTAATGTTGAGGGCAAAAAAATGCGCAATTAAGTCTTGATTCATGGGCTCAAAAGAGATGTTATCGGCTTGATTATCAAGGCGACGACCCCAAGTGAGTTCTTCTTTTAACTCAGAAAACATAGAGACTTGCTCATGATTTAGCGGAGAACACAGTTGAAATACTGTGTCTTGGGGAGCATGGTCTTTGATGGTGAGCCGGATTAATGAATGGGGCTGTTTTGAAGAGCAGATCGATACCGGCTGTGGTGGATAGCGCCTCTGAGTGAGTTGACACATAAGAAATAAAGAGCCTGATTTACTCTGCGTGTAGCGCACCCCCTGACACTGATGACACTGAGATTGTGAGAAGACTCTGAGCGGATGATGAGTCATAGTAAAAGGGCCTCAGGCTCTGTTGATGGTTCTATTCTGTTACACATGGCCTAGATGAGCTATACTGCGCATATCGATTATATGCGGGGCCAAGTAACATCTAACGCTGACTTGAATAAATCGTTGTTAGCCTGTACCACATTTTTCACAGGAAAACATCTACTCCCCCCTTAGATTCTACTCTAGGATCTCTATTAGGAGATCTAGGTTCAGCTTACATGACCCTCTACACACAATATACCACTCGACCACAGACCTCTATTTTTAGCGCTGAGAGACCCATATCAGCGATGAAATTCTTACGAATGAGCTTTTTTGCTCTACTCGCATACGACCTGTGGCTCATCAGTCTCTCTCACGCACCTCGTTATGGGGCGGGAGGTTTTAATGTCGCCCATCTTAACAGTTTAGATCAGTGGGTCGTCAGTCCTACTCCAAGCCTTATTGGCTCTATCTATTTAGCCGCTGGGGCGATCGCGATATGGGTGTCTGTCGGATTAACACAGAAGGTGGGTGTAGCTCTCTGTGCTTTGAGTTATACTTTTGCTTATTTTTGGAGTCAGGCAGATAGTTATCAACACCATTATCTACTGTGTTTGATCCTCTTGTTATGTACCGGGGAGCCATGGAGAGCAGAGAGAGCAGAAGGATTAGAGAGAGCAGAAGGATTAGAGAGAGTAGAAGGATTAGAGAGAGCAGAGCAGAGCTCCCAACGGGGTCTCAGTATAGACGCACTGATGTGGCAGATGGCGTTCATCTATGCTTGGACAGCGATGGCCAAATGTGAGCCAGTATGGCTAAGCGGGTCTACGCTCTCCAAGATGGTCTCTAATCCTGAGGTTAGACAGAGCGTGGAGAGTTGGGGGGCGACTTTTGGGTTAAGCGTGTCGGAGACCTTTCAATGGAGCGCTTGGGGCGTGATGCTAGGAGAGTGGTTCGCCGCCATCGCCTTCCTATTGAGGCCTCTGCGTACAGTCGCTTTCTTTATCATTCCCTGGTTTCACATTATGGTGGAATGGGTGGGGTTTGATATTGAGCTCTTCTCTTACTATATGCTGTTGTTGAATATCGCTCTATTGAGTCCTGCGGTTTTCTGGCGCCCTATGGAGAGACTCTCTCTTAGGTGTGAGGTCAAGAGAGATGATGAAGCAGATAAAAAGGGGAACGAGGGAAGTATCTCGCTTTTTACTCGAATGGGAATCTATTCAAGTTTCATGAGTGTAGGGGGCGCGCTCTTATGTGCCCTATGTACTTATTATATGGTCAGTCAAGTAGGTGTTGAGGGGGCTTGGTTAGGCGGGCTACTCGGAGGAGGAGTGACATTTATATCTATCGCCTTTGCTCGTCGAGGTCAAAATAGGAGCATGACTCGATATCGCTATATCTCTGTATGTATAAGTTTTATCGTCGCGCTTAGTGGCCATCACTATTTACAAAGTCAAGTATCCTCGCCCGATTTTCTCTTTAAATACTATCGAATGTGGGGCGGAGATCTGAAGAGGAGAGGGGAGAGTGAGGCTGCGCTTATGATGTATGAGAGAGCGAACCAGGTACAAGCACCCAACCTCCCTGCTCGTTTCATTCCAGCGGGGGAATTAGCGCTCAAGTTAGGGAAGATAGAGATCGGTCTTCGCTATCTTCAAGAGGGGGCAACGCGGAGGGTGAATGAGCTAGAAAGGCTTTCAGCGACCTTACTCAATGGAGCGAGTGATCTAGAGTCTAGACGAGGGTTTGAGCGGGCCGCACGCAGCGCTCAATCGGCCCAACGTAAGCTCTATCGTGCTTATCGTCAGCGGAGTGATTCACGCGCCCCTGAGGCTCAAGCCTCCCTCGAAGCGATCTCACAGATGATCGATCAAGTTCGGCGTCTGCCATGAAGCTGAGACCGGCCTTGGAGTGGTCTGAACCTTGGTCAACACCCACAGTTATTCTGAGTGATCTACACATCAACGGCGGAAGTCGTGATCAGATCATTATTGAGCGTCTCTTATGGCTCACTGATGTAGAGCGTGACCATAGCCAAGATGGAGATCATGAAGGCATTAAAGAGGGGAGGCTTCCCCTCATTAAGCGCTTGGTCTTATTGGGGGATGTGTTTGATTTTCAGCTTGGATTTAGCCAGATCATCTATCGGGCTCACTATCCGCTCTTTGTCTGTTTACAAGAGGTGAAGCGACGGGGAGTAGAGGTGATCATGTTCACCGGTAACCATGATCCCGACCCACACCCAATGGTGATGAATGAACTCGAGATCGCAGTGGTCACCGCTCCCATGGTGTTTCAAGTCTATGGAGAGCGAGTGCGGCTTGAGCACGGAGATCTCTTAGAGCCCGCATGGCTGAAGAGGAGTCTCTGTCACTTGGTGAGGTCACCTTGGGTACGCTCACTCGCTCGATTATTACCACCTCATTTTATGTGGAATATCACTCAGAGATGGGGCGCTCAGGAGAGTCAAGTCGGTCATTATGAATCTATGCCACTCCACACTTTGATCGATAAACTCTGGCCTCAAGTCAGAGAACAGAGCATTGAGCGTTGGTTGTTTGGGCATTTTCATCAAGCACTCTGTTGGTCTTCAGCGGAGAGAGGCGAGCGAGAACGATCAGCTAACGAAGGCGTAGACAGAGGTCCTCAAGTGATCGTCACCGGCGATCAAGTACGCTTGAATACTCTTGTATTATGGAGCCTCTCTGGGCCTCAGCTTTTTCAGTTCATCGATCATCGAGAGAATGAGGAGAGCGCTTTGATTAGCGTAGATATTTTAATGTAGTCGTTCCAAGCTACTTTGGAGATAGTCGAAATAGCGATTGACAATCAACGCGAGTCATAATAACGAGTTTACGTAGTGTATATGTATCCGTACCCCTCGGAATATAAAGTGTAAGAAAGTGAATCGGTCTAAAGCTTTGTCCTAGCAGATGAGAGAGGCGTCACGATTTAGATCGACAGACCGTCTTTTAAAGCGCCTAGTGATAAAATGAGCGATGATGTTCGTGGAGTCAACTAGCAGTGTTAATCGGCTGAGATTCGAGTTAAGGGGTAAGCTCTGTAAACCCTTTTTAGCGACCTATTTACTACTTTTCACACTATACGTTTTACACTTATAACAATGATCTTTAATCTTTAATCTTCTCTGATCATCTGTAAAGGTAACGCTTGTGAGCGCTTTAAGGGCGCGAGAGGTTCAAAGCGTAAATGACCGATACGAACAGAGGACAGCGAACAGTGGGTATGTTTTGAAGGGCCGAACTCAAGACCGTTCTTATCAGTATCAAGACTTCCTAAAACTTTATAATGAGCGCGATCAAGTCGATCAAGAGCTGCTCCAAGCTCTCGCGATTGTACATATACCTTGTACGATCGATCAGTTTGTCGACTACGCGGCTCGTATAAAAAAAGCCAGATGTTCTGGTATGGATGCTCTTATATTAAAAGCGAAGATGAACTCACTTTGTGAGACTCCCCTTGTGTACACTAGAGGAGAGACGATTCAGTTGCGCTTTGAGCTTAATCAGGAGCTCTATTCTAAGCTCGTTTGGGGTCAAAAGCTGCCGACCTTCGTCAAGGCGGCTCGAGAGTCTTTCCCTCTCTTAGATCAGCTGTGCACAACCGAGTATGACGAGGGTTTGCAGAGAGTGGTCACTGAGCAAGGCTCGGAGTGCCTCCTCTTCTCCATTAGGTACGCTCTCTATCATCAAAAGGTGACTCACAATGAGACTCAAGTCTTCGTTGATTATTTTGAGAGTTTATTTCCTGAAGAATTCCAAAAGAAACATCCTTATCTGAGAATCTTTGACACTCCATTTCAAGAGATGTGGTTTGTTCAATTTGATCCTGAGACCACTGCTAAAATACACCTCTGCTTGTTGCAACAAAAATTGAGCCGATTGCAAGAACCTGAGTCTATTTTAGAGAGTTTAGAGAGCCTTTATCAGTCAGACCTCCCCAAGGACAGCGAGATCTATACTGAGGTCTATCACTTTCTCTCGATTTTTTATCGGTTAAGAGGAAGACCAAGCAGCGCGTGGCTCAACGAGCGAGGTGTTAATAAGCGTCAAGTGGGCTGGTCCTTAGGGATACGAGCCTTCCAAAACCTGATTGAGGGTAATTATGAGAACGCGATGTCAACCTTTCATCGCGCTTGGAGAGAGATCAGGCAAGAGAATGCGGTTCAAGAGAGCTTCATGGAGAGTATCTTAGGACCATTCTTTATTTTAACAGCGCTTAACCAACGACAGCACAACATCACCAATGAGCAGGTATTGACCCTCGCGACTCATATGCTCATCCCTATTTATGAGGATCACCCGAGCCCGTGGGGGACTCACTTGATTTACCCAATCGTTAAACAAGTGATCGCCCCTTATGTAGATCAAGTAGACTCAGAGATTCTCGAGCCGACTCTCTCTTTCAGGAGTAATTGCTCTCTCTTGTGGCTCTTTGAGGCGCTCTATGGCTTATGGCATTACGGTGAAGATTACAGTCGTATGCTCAAGCCGCTTCGTAAGATCTACTCGGCTGCTAAGAGGTCAGGTTATCAGTGGTTAGAGGCTGAAGCAGGGAGTCTCATAGCTCACCTCGACTCTGAAGACTCTGTGATGTTTCAAGAGACAGAGGCTCTTCATTTACGTTTAGGAACAAAGAGCTTAACCAACCTTCACCCCGTCCGTCTAGGGTGGCGTAACCTCATGGAACGTCTTAGAGACGTGGGGCAGACCAGACAACAGCTCGATACCCGCCGAGGTCACTCGGATACGACTCGTCTGATTTGGGTCACCCAGACCCCTCCTAAGGCGAATGAATTCAAGTTTATGCCCTACATACAGCAGCAGACCAATGATGGCCGTGGTCGTCGTGGGCATCGACAGCCCTCTTGGGGAAAGTCTAAGCGGGTTTATCTTAAAGATCTGTACCGATTTCATATGGAGCAGGCGAGCTACTTGACCCCTCAAGATCATCGCATATGTTCGCAAATGGTGATCTCTGGAGAGCAAGGACGCCCTGATTGGGAGATGTTCTCAGACCGTGATTTTAAGTTTGATCCAAAACCTGCTCTGCTCGCTATCGCTGGGCACAAATCACTCTTCTTAGAGACTCGAGAGAAGCGAGGTCAAGCGCGTAAGAGCATTAATATTGACCCACAAAAACCAGTACTCAAGGTGATCTATCCTGATGAGCGTCACCTATCATTAGAATTTTATCCAGACCTCACCGAGATGCCTCTTGTCACTGGTGACCAGAGCGAGCTCTTAATCAAATCAGAGGGGGCGAGTCAGTATTACATCATTGAGTGTACGATCGTTCATAGTCAGATTGCAGATTTGCTTAATCAAGACATTCGAATCCCGAGAGGAGAGGAGGTCTCTTTATATGAGGTCATTGATCAGCTCTCTCAATATGTATCTGTCGAGTCAGACCTCGGCGATATGGATGGGATTATCGAACATAACATCGCAGAGTCTGCTCCGATCGTCATCTTCTCAGAGAGCACCTCTGGCGGCTTAAAAATTCAGATTAGAGTACAGCCCTTCGATCAGAGCGAACACCTTATTCGCCCTGGTGAGGGAGGGAAGTTTATGACCAGTGTCATCGCTGGCCGTCGCCTCAGTGTCGAGCGAAATCTCGAAGAAGAAGTTCAGCTCCGCAGCGCGCTCTTAGAGTCTTGTTCACTGTTTGGTGAGTTAGAGAGTAAGAGCGGGGACTGGGAGATCAGAGATCGGGAGCAATACCTTGAGCTCCTCTTACAAATAAATGATCATAACCAAGAATTAGAGGATGAAGAGCAGAGCTTGGTGCGGATACGTAACCCTGAAGGCAATGAGCTGGTGGTTACTCATCCTGAGATCCATCAGCAGTCTCTCAGCTTGCAGGTTAAAAAAGAGAGCTCTTCATGGTTTAGCCTTAACGGTGACCTCGTGGTGAGTGAAGAGCTACGAATCAATGTCAGAGAGCTCTTGCAAAAAGAGAGGATCGGTCGGTTCGTCCTCCTGCAAAATGGTGAGTTTATCGCTCTCGAGAGAGAGTTCGCTAAGACGCTTGATGATCTAAAGGAATCTGCTGAGGTGAGCGATAATGGTGTGCGCTTTATGACTAATTCAGCGACCCTGATCCGCACCACTCTCGATCAACTTGAGGATACTAAGATCGAAGGGGATCGAGCATGGGGTAGCATCGTGAAGAAGCTCAATACTGTGCATGAGTTGATGCCTCCTTCGGCTTTACAAGCGACGCTTCGAGACTATCAACTTGAAGGCTTCCGATGGCTCTCTGGTTACGCCTTGCTTGGGACAGGGGTCGGCGCTTGCCTCGCTGATGATATGGGCTTAGGTAAAACGCTTCAATCGCTAGCGATCTTGCTCTCTAGAGCAGATGTTGGACCTTCTTTGGTCGTTGCGCCAACCTCCGTCGCTCAAAACTGGATGATAGAGGCTGCGCGGTTTACCCCTACCTTAAACGCTAAAAAGTTTATTGGGAGCGCCGAGCAGCGAGAGGCGCTTATCGCTTCCGTTAAGCCCGGTGATCTTATCATCTGCACCTATGGTCTTCTAAAGACAGAGGTTGATCTCATCACTCGTGTTCAGTGGAATATCGTGGTGCTCGATGAAGCTCAAAACATCAAAAATCACACGACTCAAGCTGCGAAAGCGGCGGTGAGGCTAAAGTCTCGATTCCGATTCGCGACGACCGGTACACCGATCGAGAATAACTTGACCGAGCTATGGAGCCTCTTCCAGTTTCTTAATCCTCATTTACTTAAAGGGATTAAAGATTTCCGTGATCGCTTCTTGATTCCGATTGAGAGAGAAGATAGCGCGGAGGCAAGAAAGCGTCTTAATCAGCTGATCAGTCCATTTGTTTTACGACGTACTAAAGAGAGTGTCCTCGATGACCTACCACCGCTCACCGAGATTACACTCTCTATCGACCTCAGCCATGATGAACGTGAACTCTATGAGGGAGTGATGCAGGAGCAGCTTGGTGATATTGAGACACAGCTCGCTCAAGGGGATAACTCAGCGCGAATGCAGCTCTTTGCCTTGTTGACCAAGCTGCGTCAACTCAGCTGTCACCCTCGTTTAGTATTCTCTGACATTGATATGCCGAGTTCTAAGCTCGCGACCTTTGAGACTCTCGTCAAGCAGTTGATCGCGGGAGGCCATAAGGCCCTGGTCTTTAGCCAATTCGTGAGACATCTAGAGATCCTTAAAGACTGTCTAGAGTACAATAATATTGCTTATCAATACCTCACGGGGTCGACATCGATAAAAGAGAGACAGCGAAGCGTTGATGCTTTCCAAGGTGGAGAGGGAGAGGTCTTCTTAATTAGTCTTAAGGCCGGTGGGGTTGGTCTAAACCTTACCGCAGCAGATTATGTGATTCATATGGACCCATGGTGGAATCCTGCGGTCGAGGACCAGGCCTCAGATAGAGCGCACCGTATTGGTCAAGAGCGGCCGGTGACCGTTTATCGATTGGTAGGTAAAGATACGATTGAAGAGCAGATTGTAGCTTTGCATCAACATAAGCGAGAGCTCGCTGATGCTATCCTTGAAGGCAGTGACTTTGGTCTAAATACCAATATGTTACTCGATTTGCTTCGAGAGGATATGAAGGGGAGTGTCGATCGTCAATCGGCGGATCAAGCCGCCCACAATAGATCACGTCGTCGGCGGAGAAAAGAGCCTGAGCTGAGGTCATAAGTTTCAGGCTCTACAGATCTCTCAGAGAGATAAACTGAAGCTAATTATGAGTAATGAGCAGGGAAGTAGCACCTCTTGACAATCAAGGTGATCATTTGTTGACTTCTCACAAGATTTGACATAGTGAATGAATCACTATTTAAAACTTCGCTTAATAGTTTGTATATTAATGTTAAAAATTTACATATCCAAAGTTGATCTATTAGATCAAAATGTATGGGTCGCTACTCAAAATGTACTCTCCGCCTTGGTAGATACTTCTCAGCAATCAGTAAGTTTAGGGGGAGCTGTAACCCCTAATGATAATGTTGTATTACGGGTAAAAAGCGGCGCTAGTTCTGCAGGGGTGAGAGAACGCTCTAACCGATCAACTTTTCAAATGACTCCGCGAGGAGAAGAAGTTGATCGATGGCTGATGCTACTAAAGCCGAGACAAAGATTATTTGTCATGACTCTGAGGGAGAAGAAAGAGATGACGCTCCATGACGTTGCAATCTCACTTAATATCCAACCTTCAGGAAAAGATATTAAAAAGCATGTTAATGGCATGGTTGGCTCTATTCTTCGTTGGTCAAAAGAGCGCTATATTAACGAAATCGCTCAGCTCCCCAATGGGATTGAGCCCCGTTCGATCCAGTTCTTACCACCGTGGTACTGTGAAGATGGAGTCTATCGATGGAAAGAGAGGGTAAAGTAGATTTGAGATAATATACTGATTCTAAACATGGCGATTTGATGTGCGTTATGCTACTTAAATATCAAATTAATAATCGACCTAATCGCCGAGGATCAGTCATGAGAAGAGTGGTAAGAAGCTCGCTCTTGAAGAGCGTAACAGAGAGATCAGATCCATGGGATGTGATCGTCATCGGTGGTGGAGCGACAGGTCTTGGTATCGCCTTAGATAGTGCATCAAGAGGATACAGCACCATATTGTTAGAGAAGAGTGACTTCACCAAGGGGACTTCTAGTCGTAGCACAAAGCTAGTTCATGGAGGTGTCCGTTACCTGAGACAAGGTCAGATCTCACTCGTATTTGAGGCCCTCAGAGAGAGAGGTATCTTACGCTCTAACGCTCCCCATCTAGTGAGACCTTTAAGTTTTGTATTACCCGCTTACCGTTGGTGGGAGAAGTGGTTTTATCTAATTGGATTAAAGATCTACGACTTGATGGCACGTCACTTAAGTTTTGGGGTCAGTGAGCTCTTAAGTCAATCGGCGGCACATCATCGGGCAGAGAGCTTAATGCCTAAAGGTCTGAGAGGAGGAGTGCTCTATTATGATGGGCAAATGGATGACGCTCGTTTAGGGTTGGCTCTAGCGAAAACATCCATTGAGCAAGGGGCTTATCCTTTAAACTACGTTCAAGTAACGGGCATCAATCTAGATAAGGAGAGCGGACTGCATGAGGTCAAGATCCAAGATCTGATCAATGAGGATGAACACAGGGAATCACTCGTTGAGCAGACGCTCTATGGTCGGTCAGTGATCAACGCTACCGGAGTATTTGTCGATGATGTGAGAGAGCTTGAAGATGCTCAAGTTAATCGAGTTGTTCGCCCTTCTCAAGGTGCTCATCTTGTACTCCCTAAACGGTTTTTGCCAGGTGAGAGTGCGATTATTTTTCCTCAAACCTCTGACGGGAGAGTACTCTTCGCGATTCCTTGGTATGAGAGGGTGATCGTTGGGACGACCGATCAATTTGTGGATCAAGCAGAGCTAGAGCCTCGACCCTTAGAAGAAGAGCTCGTCAGTATATTGGATCACCTCTGTGAGTATTTAGATCCACAGCCGACAAGAGATGATGTGCTCTCAGTGTTCGCTGGGCTACGTCCTCTCGTAGTGCCACAGGCCGAAGCAGGAACGAAATCAGACCGAAGCGCGAGCGTCTCTAGAGAGCATAGCGTCTTTTTTGGTCGTGGAGGGGTGTGTCATGTCACAGGAGGTAAGTGGACAACATATCGTAAAATGGCAGAAGATGTCTTAGAGAGCGTGATTAAACGGGGAGCGATCCCTCACAAACCTTGCGTCACCCAGTCATTGAAACTCGTCGGTTGGCGAGAAGCAGAGGGGAATATCACCACTGAGAATGTCTATGGGTCAGAGCGAGATACACTTGAGTCGATGAGCTCTGAGCTCGCAGACAGTGAGGTGCTAATACATCCTCGTCTACCCTATATTAAGGCAGAGGTTGTTTATGCGATTAGATATGAGCTCGCGATGACAGTAGATGATGTTCTCGCTCGACGAACGCGAGCGCTTTTACTAGACGCGAGAGCGGCGATTGAATGTGCCCCTGAAGTGGCGGCTATCATCGCTCAAGAACTGGGTCGAGATCAAGACTGGGTCAAACATCAAGTGGAGATCTTCACCGCTATCGCCCACCGTTATCTCTGGGAGCGAAAGGAAGAGGCAGACGCTTAAATCAGGACGCTTAGAATTTGAGGCTCCATGAGCTATATACGCCCCCTTGAAGGGGCTCAATAGACCATTTAAGTGATGACGCACCGCTAGACTCTCCAACGAGATCACCTTGTTTTCGGGCTTTTTGGTGAATCAGGGCGTTGGGACCTTGGTATAATAACATCCAAACTCCAGCGCTGAGCGCGACGACTCCTGTGGTGATGAATATCCCCCCCCAGAGTTGTTCACTCTCGAAGCGCTCTTGGTCTGATTCATATTGAGCTTTCGCTGTTCTCTTCTCTTCAGCAGATTCAAAGGTGCTCGGGTAGGGGCGCTTATCTACTTCATCACTAAGTGAGCTAGCGCTGCTGAGCTGGAGAGATCCAAAACTGAGTAAGCTGACACCGATGATCGCTGTGCTTAAAGCGAGCTTGAGCTGATGAGTTTCGAAGAAAGTCTCTTTCGGGATTTGAATTAAAGTGACATTCATTGTCGCTTGATTGACAGGAGATTGCTCTCTGCCACTAGGAGAAGCGCTCCTCAATGAGGGATCATTTAAATCGACCTCGATCACTTTAGATAGATAATGAGGTGCGCTGATTTTCACTTCGTTATAGCGTTTCATTAAGAGATCTTTTTTGAGTGGCAGCTCTCCCCACAGTTGTCCTTGATAGGTCGCTACCGCTTTTGAAGCGGATGTGCTCAGATTTAAGGTGATGTAACAACGAGACTTGAATTGCTGATGACGTTGTAAGCCACGACTTTTATTTGGACAAATTCCTTCTCGGCAAGCGCTCAGATAAGTCTGCCAAGCTTTCTCTTCATCTTCACAGACACCCTGTAATCGACTATAGGTTGAGGCGATAAAGAAAAGTAACTTGTTATCTTCATAGGTCTCGAAGGCTCGTCGCCAGAGTTGAATCGCTTCTAAGTATCGTTCTTGA
This sequence comes from uncultured bacterium, assembly GCA_943788935.1. Lineage (GTDB taxonomy): Bacteria > Myxococcota_A > Bradymonadia > UBA7976 > VGTA01 > CAKZRU01. The sequence continues at coordinate 302,842 of CALSSE010000017.1, forward strand.
GAGAACTTCTCTCTCCCTTGGGTCATGAGGATGAAAGCGTCTTGGCGAGCTTTACTCTTATCTCTCGCTAACCCTGCAGAGCTGATGAGGCAGAGGGGGAGTGAGATGAAAAACAACAGCAATCCTTGAGATATCGTCATCCCAATCGATCTCTGTAAGGTCGACTGATTCGGGGGTAAGTCGCTTATGTGCACTATATCGCTCGCAGATTTTATGGTCATTGGGCCTCTGCATAGCGAGAGAGATCTCGCGCTCAGAATAGAGGTTCAACGACATGAAGGACGTCAGACTTGATACATTCCTTACCATAGCACGCCTTGAGTGTACACTTTCCTGTCTTAGTGAAGACGATCTTCTTACTTGATTTACTGATCCAGCGAGCACAAGACCCCAAAGTGATAACCCCATCACGTTTGGCGACTGAAGAGGGAAAGCGGAGGCGAACCTTTTGGCCGAGGTCATAAGAGACCCCATCTGGAGAGATCTTAATCTTTCCTGTGATCCTCTTTGTCTTCTTCTTTCTTTTCTTCTTGGGTCGCCTCTTCTTCTTTGTTTTCTTTTTGGATCGTTTAGCTGCTTGCGCTTTGGCCTCTCGCTCTTTGGCCTCTTGCGCTTTGGCCTCTTGCGCCTTGGCCTCTTGCGCTTTGGCCTCTTGCGCCTTGGCCTCTTGCGCTTTGGCCTCTTGCGCTTTGACTTTGTCGAGGTCACTTGGAGAGTCGGTTGTGTGGTCAACCTCTAGCGGGTTTATCTCTTGATCGACATCGACGCCGTTGTTTGTCTCTTCGTTAACGAGGTCAGACTCCGCTTTAATCTCTCCTGAAGCGATTAGAGCGATCGCTCCTCCTTGGTCTGCTATTGGTGTATCAGTAACCGCTGAGTTCAAGCGCTCAATAGGAAGAGGGTCTCGTCTTGTATGATCTTTTAAGGTCGGTGTATCGACTTGTGCTGAGGCGAGTATGATAGCGTTTGCTTCTTGAACACCACTCTCTAACGAAGAAGTGCTCAGCGTAGGGGGAGGAGTATCTTGACGAATACTCCATTGCCAAAGCCCAATGATCAAGACCGCCACGCTAGCGATGATTAAGGCGAGCCGCTTGCGATCATCTTTAGTGCCGAGCATCGGGGAGGGGCTGAAAGTTGTCGGTTGTTCGCTGATCGTCTGAATATTAGAGGGATGAGGGTCTAGTGGAGTCTGAGGAGACGACTGTTGAGGCGCTTCCTGACCTACTGACTTATTGACTCGCTCTAGGGGATTCTCAGCGACGGGATGTACTTTAACCCCGGTCGGTTCTGGTTGAACGACTTCTGAGTTTGGTGGTTCTGAGTGGCTTGGCTCTGACTCTACCGAGTCGAGTAACTGATCAACGAGCGCATCAGCGTCGTTGAAGGGTTCGAGCATGCGATCAATGCCCTCGGGTGAAGGTTTATCTCGTTGAGTCAAACTGGCAGCGGCGATCGCTTCAGCGGTGATCGATCTAAACTTACCGGTATTTAAACTATTAATACTGTGAGGATGAGCTTGCCAAATTTGCTCTATTCGAGCGAGGATCTCGCCTGTATCAGATGTACGTTTCCGTACATCTTTATGAGTCATGAGCTTGAGGATCTCTTGGAGGGCGTTGACTAAGTCATTTGAGTACTGCGGTAAGTCTAACCTCGGCATTGGTGATTGCATTTGATGCTTCATGATGGAGAAGTAGCTCTCATCATCGAAGGGAACAACCCCGGTCAACATTTGGTATAAGACGATCCCTAAACTATAAATATCGCTCCTATGATCGACGAGCTTGATATTTACGATCTGCTCGGGGGACATATAGTGGGGAGTCCCCATGATTTGTCCAGTCACTGTGAGGCTCTCTTGTTTACCCCCTAAGACTTTGGCGATCCCAAAATCGAGTAGCTTGATGTACCCTTGCCCTTTTCTGGGTTCATTAATAAAGATATTGGGTGGCTTAATATCACGATGAACAGTGTGTTGAAGGTGGGCGACCTCAAGTGCTGATGATACCTGATAAAGTACATCAAGGGTGACTTCTAGAGGTAGGGCCTCTTTCGGCTTGAGCTCATCGTGCAGAGACTTTCCTTTGAGTAGCTCGGAGACGAGGAAACAGCGCCCACCTTCGTCTTGGCCAAAGTCGTACACCCGTAAGATATTCTGGTGTTCAAAGCTAGAGGCGACCCGAGATTCAGTCTTAAATCGAGCTACCATCTCCTCTTGGTTCTCATTAGCGAGATTGAGAAGTTTAACGGCGACCTCTCGATTTAACGTATTATCAAAAGCACGCCACACGGCACCGAAGCCTCCTTGACCAAGTTTATCAAGGAGCTGATATCGATCTCTGATCAGATCTGTCATGGGGCTTCACTTACTATAAACAAAAAGATAAATGACTCGGATATGTACTCAGCTAGAGACCCTACATTATCGAATCCCTATGCACAAGGAGTCGATCTACTCAAGTGAGATTGATAAAACTAAACCTACCACTTAATAGGGGGCTGAGGTATTTAAGATTAAATCACTTAGATGTGATGAGTTAGCATATTAATGATGAATTGGAAATAATGATGTTTATAGCTACTCTACGCTTGAGCTCTCTGTTACCTATCGTTGGTTGGTTATCTTTAACCTCATGCGCAGAGTTCCCTAGCTTCCCTCGTATTCCCATAAAAGACATAGGGGTTGAGGCTGACATGACCGAGGTTAGGGTCATGGACATGGAGGCTGTAGAAATGGGAGGAGAAGATATAGGGCCGGTGGATATGGCGGTGGTGGAGATGGGGCCGATAGAAATGGGGTTGGTGGATATGGAGATGGAAGATATGGGCCCCATGGAAGAAGATATGGAGATCCCTGTCGCCAATTTTGTTCTTACTCAGTGCCAAAATGGAGAGATCACAGGGAGCGAAGAGCGCTATGAGGCTGGGGTAAGGGTGACATTAACCCCACTCCGTTGTGAGGTTGAGGGTGAGTCATTCCTCAGAGTAGACCCCGTCGAGAGCGTTGGTTTCTCCACTAATGACTTTATAAATCCAGAGACTGGTGACCCTTTGACATCGGTCACTACCGACTATACCTACTTTTTTATGACGAGAGAGGTCCCGTATCGTAAATATAACGAGGTGTGTACCGCAGTGGAGATGCCCCAAGAGCCAAGTGATAGAGTCTCAGAGGGGAGTTGCCTCTCTCCAGAGGCGCTCATCGCTAGGGTCACCTCTCCGGCGTATTGTTCTCATATCAAGCAGGGCGAATATGACAACTCTAGTGAGGGGATGATGGCGACGGGGGTTGAGCGAGACTTACCCATGAATTGTGTCGATTGGGAGAGCGCCGCCAATTTCTGTCGTCGTTTAGGAGGTCGACTCCCCAGTGAAGCGGAATGGGAGCTCGCCGCGACTTATGGGCGAGAGAATTTCCCTTTTTCTTGGCCAGCGTCTGTTGAGGATCGCTGTCCTTATGCCAATATTAGAGAGATTGATGAGTCGTGTCAGGAGAGTAACCCTTTGGTCACAAGCACCGCGACTCAGATGGCAGAGAGATTAGCCATACGGCCTAGCTGTTGGGGAGATCAGAACCCTTGGAGAGAGGCAGAGGCAGAGTCAGCGCTCTGTGATGTGATCGGTAATCTAGCAGAGTGGATGCTTGATGATATGAGGGATCAAGACATGACCGATTACAGCAACGCCACACCTTTCGCAGAGGGCCTAGATAACCTCCTCGCTTGCCCTACCAGCGGGACGATGAAAAAAGTTTTACGAGGAGGGAGCGCTAATAGCGGAGGGTCGCTCCGTAATATCAATGAGTTTCTCTCTATGTATAGCCGAGAAGAAGGCTTATGCACTGCGGTTGATCAATATGTAGGGTTTCGTTGTGTGATCTCAGCTCAATCTCATGGGGTGCTTGAATACCAAGGAGAGCCATAAGGCATATGAGGCACTTGATCAATAGTTTGAGCGCCACCCTCAGCCGATTCGCTGAACGTTGGGTCCCTGATCCCATGTTAATCGCTGTCCTCTTGACCGCGATGACTTTAGTGATCTCTACGCTGTGTGGAGACTCAACGGTTCGTTATCGACCACTAGCGATCTTTACCTTATGGAGTGAAGGTCTATGGAAGCTCCTCCCCTTTGCTATGCAGATGTGTTTGGTGCTCATAACCGGTCATGCGCTCGCCTCAGCACCGCTCATCCGTCGAGTGGTGAAGCGACTCTCAGGCCTAGCGCAGAGCTCATCAGCGGCGATCATTTTGACTGCTCTCACTGCTATGGGAGCAGGGTTACTCAATTGGGGCTTAGGGCTCATCGTCGGGGCCTTTATGGCGAGAGAGGTTGGCGAGCAATGCTCTCGACGTGGGATCGCGGTTCATTACCCATTATTGGGAGCCGCTGGTTATACCGGCTTATTGGTGTGGCATGGAGGGCTCTCAGGGACGGCTCCACTCAAGGTCTCTCAGCTCAAAGATATGAGAGAGATCAGTCACCTAGATCAAGTGATCCCCCTCACGGAGACGCTCTTTAGCGCTACAAATCTGATCTTAACGTTAGGGTTGCTGATCTTGGTCCCCTTATTATTGAGATATATGAACCCTGAAGAGCTCCAAGGCGCTGAACGATGGATCTCAATAGAGACCACCAATGTGTCAGCTGATCGTCATAAGGGAGATTCAGAGGAGCGTCTGAAGGTAGAGCGTCTGAAGGTAGAGCGTCTGACACCTGCCGCCCATTTAGAGAATCATCGGAGTCTAGCTCTTTTACTCGGAGCGTTCATTATCGGCGCCTTTCTTCTTAGAGTTAAGACGGTGGGTATTGGACATCTCAACCTCAATATGATCAACCTCGGCGCTTTAGGGCTCGGCCTCCTCTTACATCCCTCGCTCTCTTCCTACACGAGAGCGGCGAAGGAAGCGGCGATGAGCACCTCGGGGATCATTCTCCAATTTCCACTCTATTCGGGGATTATGGCGGTGATGTCAGGGTCAGGTATGACCGCAGCTTTGGCCACAATGGTCGCTAATGTAGCGAGCGCTGACAGCCTCTCTAGCCTCACTTTTATGATGGCAGGGGTCGTCAACTTGTTTGTTCCCTCTGGCGGTGGTCAATGGGCGGTGCAAGGCCCCCTCGTGCTGAGTTCAGCCAGCTCCCTTCAAGCCTCTCTTGGAGAGGCGGTGATCGCTTTCGCTCATGGCGACGCATGGACCAACATGTTGCAGCCGTTTTGGGCGCTCCCGCTCTTGGCGATCACGGGCTTACAAGCGAGAGAAATAGTGGGGTACACAGCTGCGCTTATGATTGCTCTTACCCCTTGGTATCTCTTTGTTTTTTGGCTGTTTTAGCTCGTTTCGAGTCGGAATGGGGGTGGGCTGTTCGGGTAGCTGTATGCGGTCGTTTAGCTGTATGTGGTCGTTTAGTCGTACTCGCTCTCTTGGGTCGAGATTGGTCGCTACGCTTCTTGAGTTGAGCAGCGCTCATCCAAGCGCTCGGTGTCCCTTTATGCTCTGCGAGCTCATCGGGCCATGGCGCTTCAAATTCTAGCAAAGTTTCGCTGAAGGGATGGGGGAGCGTTAAGCGGGCAGCATGGAGCGCTAGGCGAGGTTCTCTCTTTATTCGGGGCGCGTAGACCCACTCACCTACGATAGGGTGACCGATCTCGGAGAGGTGAATACGGATTTGGTGTGTTCTACCGGTGAAGAGCTCTACTTCAAGCGCACTAAACCCTGCATGTCGAGCGATCACCCGATAGCGAGTGAGTGCCCACTGTGTGCGGGGCTGGTGAGGGGCATCTTCACTGAATATAGGAGGAGTGGGCTCTCTCGGTGGTGCTTTGTTGAGCTTAGTGACCTTGAGAGAGCCGGCGCGTGAGCCGCGTTTACCTTTACCGGCATCCCGAACGAGGAGACTTGAGAGGTAGCTCCCTTCCCCCTGTACCTCTCCTCTAACGAGGCAGCGGTAGACTCGTTTCACCTGTCGACTCTGTATTGATGCTTGGAGTTGGCGAGTGGCAGGAATCGTCCGAGCGAAGAGTAATAAGCCCGAGGTCTCTTTATCGAGCCGATGAACGACTCTAGGTCTCCTTGGACCACGACAGAGTCTAGAGGCCGCTTGGAGTGCGGACTCTTCATCGCTGTCATGTCCAGGAGCGCTGAGCAATCCTGCGGGTTTAGAGAGTACCGCGAGCGCGGTGTCTTGATAGACGAGGGTGGCCCCTAAAGCGACATGTTTGGCGGGGTTGGGTGCAGAGGGGTTGACGGTGATCTTCTCACCGAGGGCAACCGGGGTCTCCCAACGGTCACAGACGACTTCAGAGACACTCACCTTTCCAGTACTGATCAGCTTCCTCGCTCCTTTATTACTCAGCTGATATAGAGAGCGGAGCGCCGTGTCGAGGCGACCTCCTATAGGGCTCTCTGCATCGGACGTTTTCGTCGGTAGCGGGGTGGGTGATGGGAGATGAGAGCTCGAGCTGGGTGTTGAAGTCAGCTCGGGAGATGAGGGGTCGCTTGAAGAGACTTGACTTGGAGGAACTTCTGCAGAGTGAGAGCTCTCATCAGTATATTCTTTAGGCATGGGTGTCCTTGTTGAGATCACGTGAAGGCGATCTGTATAGAAGGAGAATGTCCGCGGACTCAACAGAAAAATAGAGACAGGTCTTCACTCGACGAGACGAATAGGGAAAGACTCCCCTGACTCAGAGCGCCAGAAAGCGGATTGACCTTCGCACCAAATAGTGATTTCTCTTCGACCTCCAATGAGACGAACTCCACGCTCATTCGCCAGCGGAGTTGTAGCGAGTCGTTGGGGTTCCCCATCGATGGAGAGTGAGGCTTGATGAGCTTGAATATGAACTGAGAAAGCAGAGCTTAAGCTCTCGCTGATCGCTTTAATATTCGGGTCATCGACGGGGCTACTCATCACTTGGGCAAGCTGGAGGGAGAGTCTCTGATGGTCAAGGACCCAATCCCCCTCCCACCACGCAGCGAATGGAGAACGTTCATCTGAGTTTTTGGCGACAGACCTCTGACACATATGTGGAGACTTAGCCCACTCTTCCTTGCTCTTGGAGTCACTCACATCACTGATCTCGGAGTCACTTAAGAGGACTTCGGGTGTTGAGATTAAATGACAAGCATTCAGCATAACAGCGAAGGGTATTATAATGACCCATAGGCCCATGTTCGGCCTCAAAGACCTTGGCTGAACGCTCCAATGTAGTAGTCGATTGTCCACGGAATAATCCTAGCGAGGATCGCAAAGTCTCAAGCAGTGTACCCAATGTTGTCGATCGGTCTACATGAGGGAATCATCTTCGTAATCTACACTCTTTCATGATAAAAGTGTATGGAATTTGATCAGTCGGTGAGAATCGTAGCTTACCCTACTTAAAAATATCGCCTTCATATTTATTACTAAGATTATGTAAAGGTTCTTTATGACATATCTAGATCCTGCTCCTCTCGTCTCTATGGCGACCGCTTATTGGAACAGCGCTACTTTGATCGCAGCGGTCAAACTAGGTGTTTTTGACGCGATCGCTTCGGGAGCGAAGAGCGCCGGAGAGGTCGCTGAGAAGACAGGAGGTGACGAGGTCGCTACTGATACTCTGTTAGTCGCTCTTTTGGCGCTTGAGCTCGTTGAGCGTGTAGAGGGGCAATATCGAAACACTCCTCTCGCTCAAACATATCTAGTGAGTGGGCAGGCTCAATCTCTCGGAGGGGCTCTGTTATATAACGCTGATGTCTACCCGTTATGGGGTCAGCTCTCTGAGGTGATCACCGCCGGCGATACAGCGAGAGATCCTCAGGCTTATTTGGGAGGAGACTTAGAGAAGACTCGTCGTTTCGTTTACGGAATGCATCATCGAGCTCTAGGGGTTGGAAGAGCGGTGAGCGGAATCATTGACTTGGAGGGCGTGAGCGTACTCGCAGATATTGGCGGGGGACCGGGAACCTATTCAGCGCTACTCTGTAAAACATATCCTCACCTAAAAGCGGAGGTCCTAGATCTCCCTGCGGTGGTTGAGGTCGCGGCAGAAATTATGGAAGAGATGGGCGCGAGTGAATCGGTGAGCTGTATCTCTTATGACTATTATACAGATCAACTGCCAGATCGCCCTTATGACGCTGCGCTTATCTCGGGAGTGCTTCATCGTGAGCAGCCTGCTCAAGTGAAGGCGATGTTCCAATCAGTCTCAGATCGGCTGCCGATTGGAGGCCAATTATGGATCAGTGATGTGATGCTTAATGATGATCGGAGCGGTCCCTTGTTTGGAGCAATGTTCGCACTTAATATGAGGGTACTAGCTCATGATGGGCGCTGTCACTCAGTCGCCGAGCAGGCAGAGTGGCTCAATGAAGTAGGGTTAGAGGTGGTGAGGACGCATCAGCTACCCCCTCCGATCAATTATACTTTGATCTGCGCTGAAAAAGTGCGCTGAAGGAGTGAGAACTCAATGCCAAGAATGATGTGGAAGAAGGTGGGTCTTCATCTCTCGTTATGTCTGCTGAGTTGGGGGACGGGAGTCAACCTTGAGTCCAGCGCATGGGCAGAACCGACGCTGGGTGAAGAGAAGATTAAGAAGCCTCCAATTAAACGTCTAGATCGCGACCGTGCACTGGTGGGCAAGGTCTTGGTTAATCGTGCCACTAAGCGGGTGGAGGTCCCCGCTGAGATAAACCTCACTAGCGGTATCTTGGAGTATTATGCTGTCTGTGAAGATGGCAAACTTCACGAGGCGGTCTTAAAGATTAACGCAATCCCTAGCCATATACACCTCGCGCTCCTCCTCGCTGGATATGAGCCCTCTGAATATGGGGAGCCTGATCCTAAGACTCAGCGACGTGTCGTGAAAAAGCGAGGCTCTTTAGTCCGTTTATACGTAAAATGGACACCCAAGGAGGTGAATCGAGAGCAGTGGGTTCCAGCGGAGGCGTGGCTCTATGATCGAGAGCTCGATGAGACACCCAAACCTTTCCCTTACGTCTTTGAAGGGAGGTGTGATCAATCAAGAGGGGTATCTCGCGGATCGGTTTTACAGCGTCGTCGGTCTAATAGAAGACGCTACAGTTGTTTTATCGCCGACCGCCGACCAAGGGAACCCTTATCGGGGTGATCGACTGGGATTTGAGGTGTATACCAGCGCGATCCCTCCCAAAGGAACCGCGGTCACCTTAGTGATTCAAGCAGCGGGACCCACAGAGATCATTGAAGTCGCCCAATATGAGCGTGAGTTGGGAGAGTTGAGAGAGATTAGAAGAACTCAAGCGGCGGCTCGAGATCGTCGACGTCCCCTCCCCGCTCCCCCTCCTTTTGAGCTTAACCTCTATCTTAACGCTCGTTCAACGCTCTCTTATCGAGGTGGTGAGGAGCTGTCAAGATGACCTTAACACCTACTTGTGTTTAGCATGATATATAGCTATATTGGCGGATTGTTGAAGTAGAGTAACACTGAAGGAGTGTCTTATGAGTGATCATGACCAGAATCAAGGCGAGTCTACATTACCATCGGTCGCCCCTGTAGAGGGGGAAATAAACAACGAGAGCCCTAAAGCGAAGCGCCCCTACCAAAAGCCGAGCTTTATCTCTAGTCGAGCCTTTGAGCGACAGGCCTTGTCCTGTGCGGGCTGTATTAATCAAGCGAGCGGCTGGCCTACATATTGTTCTAATCAATCAGGCTGACACGTTCATTTGTGATGGCAGACTATGATGTCTCGGGCTGTCATGACTTGAGGCCTTTCACTCATGAGGTGTGAGAGATGACCCGAGAGTGTTTATGGGTCTCGTTAGGAAGGTCAGCCTTTGAGCTGAGAGGGCTTAGCGCCGAGCAGAGAAACGAATTGAGCCGATCGTGGGGTCCATTTATTCGCTCAAAAAGTCTCAGTGAAGAAGCGACGAGTGAAGAAGCGACTCACCCCATAGCTCGATGGGGGAGAGCGCTCGAGGAGTGGATCATTGAGTTTAGAGTGGGTCGAGCGCGATCGCATAGGCCACCTGACTACTATCGAGAACATGACTTATACCTTTATGACCTCTCAGATCAAAGGTCCTCTGCTGAAGAACCACGTCATATAGAGAGCTGGATTGACGGGAGCTTGGGAGCGATCGAAGCGACGATACAGGTGGCTCTTCAGTGGTCATTACAATCCCGAGGAGGCTTGCTTGTACACGCCTCAGCGGGTGTGTATCAAGGCCGTGGAGTACTCATCCCAGGACCTTCGGGGGCAGGGAAGAGCACCGCTGCGCGCGAGGCGGGCTTTGATGTGGTCCTCTCTGATGAGATGGTGATCGTCGAGGAGGAGAGAGGTCACGAGAGAGATCATGAGAGAGGTCATCGCTACGCTCTCTACAGCACCCCATTTTGGAGTGAGGGCAGGTCGCTCCCGCTAGTGATCTCGAGCGCGCCTTTGAGCCTCATCGCGATTCCTCATAAGTCTGAGCAGGCTCGCCTCATCAGCTGTACTGAATCAGTCGCGGTGAGTTATCTGCTGCGAGCGATCACTGTATATAGTGATCAGACCCATGATATGGAGCTGAAAGCGCAGGTATTAACTGAGCTCTTCGAGCTCACCTGCCGCCTGTGCGCGGCTGTATCTTATGCGACACTCGCTTTTCCGAAGCGAGGACCGTGGCTTAGTCAGCTAGAGTGGTGATCTAGATGTGTGGTCTCTCTTGTGAGAGAGGCGACAACACCTAGACGCTGTCGCTCAGCTTCTCCTTAAGGAGTGGCTGTGATCTGAACATCTACAGTGACAACCCCTGAGTTGCTCAGACTGAAGCCATCCACGAAGACATAGTAGATGCCTTCGGGAACAGCGGTGAGTGAGAGCAGAGAGTCGAGCTCACCAAAGTCTCGGTCATCGTTGTAGTCGTAGGTGGCCGAGGCATCATCACAGTCCGTTGACCTCATATGTAGATAAGTATCATGTCCCGACGTGAGATCAATGGTCACGTCAGAGGTCTCGCTGAGGATCAACACGAAGGGAACCTCAGGTCCATTCGCAGAGGTAGCGCGGGTATAGTTATTCTCGCCGCCGGTCGTGTCTACCATGAAGTTAGCGCTCTCGGTGACAATCTCCATCTCTTCATTGTAGAGAGAGCATGAGGGACCCTCTGCTTCTCCGCCAGCGAAGATACACAGATCATCATTAGGATAGTCAATTTGCCCATCCATATCATTATCGAGACCATCAGAGCACTCGGGGAGCTCAAAGTCAGGCTCAGCATCAGTGCTCTCGATGAGATCAATTTCGCTCGCACATCCTACATCGTCACTGTCGATCGCGCCATCGCCATCATTATCAATTCCATCGGCGCACTCTTGAGTATCTACGGTGATATCCACAGTGAATGGATCAGCTGAGGAGAACTCAGTGCGGTGGATGATCAAGAAATAGAGGCCGGGCGCGACGTTATTAAAGGCTCGAGGCCCGGGCGAAGAGCTAGTGAAACACCCTAGTTCAGTCTCCTCTAGATCACATTCACTACGGAGCGCTACATAAGTGGAAGAGAAGTTATCAGGAGAGTCGGTCACGGAGACCGTCACCTTAGAGATCTCATCGACATAGATGGCATAGACCGCCTCTTGACCAGCGCTAAAGCCACAGCTGACCTCGATCCCTTCAAAATCATCAACAGGGCTGAACTCATAAGAGCCTCCCTCGCCGCTGACCACACCAGCGATATCATAATTGTTACAGCTAGGCATCTCGAAGGTATCTCCTAGAGTGAGGCACTCAGGATCATTCGGATAGTCGATCAGCCCATCCATGTCATTATCTACTTCGTCAGCACACTCAGGTGTCACGAACTCAAGATCATCGTCAGTATCCTCGGTGAGGTCACTGAGACTCTCACAGCCTAGATCCTCAGCATCTATGAAGCTATCGGCATCGTTATCGATCCCATCAGCACACTCGATGGGGTTGATCTGAACATCGACAGTGAAGGGGTCTTCAGTAGCGAACTCTGAGCGATGAACGACGAGGAAGTAGAGGCCTGGCTCTACATCTCCAAAGACCTTCGGTCCCGGAGCTGTAGTGAAGCATGCGACTTCACTCGCGGCGTTATCACACTCGGTGCGTAGCGCGGTATAAACGATAGCATCTTCACCATCCTCATCATCGGTGACATTGACGACGACCTCTGAGATCTGACTGACCTCGATGGTGAAGACTGCTTCCTCACCGGAGCTGAATGAGCAGTCGACTCCAAAGCCGCTGAAGTTATCAGTCGGATCGAAGGAGTAAGCGCTGCCGGTGCCGGTGATCGTAGCGAGACTATTATACGTCTCACAGGTGAGACGCTCATAGAGGTCACCTGCCGCTTCACACTCGGTGTCTTCTGGGTAATCGGTGAGGCCGTCTCCATCATTATCGATACCATCTCCACAGGCTGGAGTCTCAAACTCTGGATCAGCGTCAGTGTTTTCGGTGCTGTCGACAGCATCTATGCAGCCGAGGTCGGCGAGGTCGATAAACCCGTCGGAGTCATTATCGATCTCATCAGCACACTCACGCGCGAAGCGATTAATCGTGACCTCGATGGGAGAGATATCGAGCGGATTGACTCGTTTAACGTGGAGATAATAGCGACCCGCTGGCAAGAGGGTAGTGCGAGCGTTCACGCTATTACCTTGGAGATTACAAGAGAGCTCATTACTCTCCATCTCATCGTTATCTTCACAGGCGCTGCGGATATAAGCATAACGATCAAATCTACCAGCGTTGAGCTGAACGGTGACATCGGATAGCGCAGGGAGATCAAAGGAGATAACCGCCGCTTCACCATGTTGAGTAGCTCCCTCACAAGAGCCGAGGTCTTCACTATCGAAGAACTGATTCGGAGAGACTGTCGCAGTGGCGACAAAGTCAACGAACTCTGCGTCAACTGAATCTAAGTCAGCGCATCGTAGCTCTTCGGTCAGGTCACCAGCCGCCCGACAATCGATGTCGGTTGGGTAATCGGTGAAGCCGTCTCCATCGTTGTCCACGCCGTCTGCGCAGAGGGGAGAATCGTCAAGGTTATTTGTCTCATCATCATCACGGCCGCTAGCACAGCCGGGGTCTTCGAGGTCGATGAAGCTGTCACCATCATTATCAATCTCATCCGAGCAGGCGAGGACAGGCTCACTCTCCGGGACGATATAGAAGCTGAGATTAAATGGAGAAGGGTCAGATGAAAAACGATGGGCCTTAAAGAAGTACCAACCGGGCTCCAAGTTCGTAGCGACAAAGATGTCCTCACCGAAGGTGCTCTCACAGAGTATCTCTGCGTCTTCACCTTCACAGGTTGTACTGAGCGAGCGATAGACCGAGGATAAATCCCCATCATCATCGGTGACCACTACGCCTAGAGTAGAGGTCGTGTTGATCTGAACCGCATAGGTCACGGTCCCCGAAGAGCTAAAGGAGCAGCTCAAGGTATCAGTGAACTCCTCATTTGGCTCATAGCGGAATGAGGCGCCATCACCAGTGACGATCTGAGGCTCAAAATCATCGCAGAGCCTACGCTCTATGTTATCACCCGCTCCACTACAGTTGCTGTCCTCTGGGTAGTCGATCAGCCCATCAGCGTCATTGTCGAGCTGGTCAGCACAGAGCGGCACAGGGAGCGCAGGGTCAGACGTCTCGCTCGGAGAGTCTCCATCGACACAGCCTGAATCGAAGAGGTCGATGAGGGTATCAGCATCATTGTCAACGCCATCATTACACTCGGTAACTCGGCTGACGAGCTGCACATCAACAGTGATCGCGCCAGTGTTCGCAGCGGCCCAATGTTCGATCATAAGATAGTAGCGACCTGTGGGGAGGAGCTCACCGATTAGAGTGCTCGCGTTACCGCTGATCTCGTTTATACACGTGGTCTCGGAGAAGAGGTCATCACAATCTGCACGCAGCGAAACCGCATATAATCCAGTAGACTCAGCGGTATCAGTCCCCTCAGCGTTGAGCGTGACATAGACATCAGAGAGCTCAGTGACCTCGAAGATGACGGCAGCAGGCTGACCGATGTCAGCGCCACAGCTACCAGTGGTGACAAATGCAGCGCTCTTAGGAGGGTCGACGAGGATTTGACCCGCGAAGTTCTCATCGAGGCTTAACTCTTGAGTAGGGAGCGCTGTGCAATATGTAGCGTCAGTTGTATCGCCTGCGCCGAGACAGTCTGGATCATCGGGGTAGCCGAAGAGTCCATCATTATCTAAGTCGGTACCATTAGAGCAGGCTGTGGGTGCCGGAGCGTCACCCTCGGTGAGATCATTAGCGCTGACACAGCCATCGTCAGAGAGATCGGTGAGAGAGTCTTCGTCATTATCTACTTCATCAGCACACTCACCGATAACGGGGATAAGAGAATTAATCCCCACAATCATCGTCGCCGCGCCTGTGTTAGATGAGCTGAAACCATCCATGAAGACATAATATACACCGGGCTCGAGGAGATCGAACTCCAGGTAAGGTGAGTTGCTCACCGAGTCGGTTCCCTCACCTAAACCGCTGTCATCATCAAAGCCAACGGTCTCACCATTGTCACAATCATTTGACCTTACATGAAGATAAGCGTCATATCCGCTCTCTGGTTCAAAGATCTCCAATGAGACCTGAGAGGGTTGAGTGATCACCAACGCGAATGGGATTTCAGGAGAACCCGCTGAGAAGCCATTTGCATATGCATCTGAGGCGGTCTCGGCGCTCGTATCAAACTCGAATTGAGTTGACTCATTCACGATCAGCATAGGCTCTGTATATGAAGCACAGAAAGGCGCCTCTGAGATTGCACCTGCAGAGAGACAGAATGTGTCCTCAGGATAATCAGTGAGGCTGTCCCCATCGTTATCGATACCGTCAGCACATACAGGTTGAACGAGATTAGGGTCGATCTCATTATCATCTACAGTGCTCGAGCAACCGGGGTCAGCGAGATCGATGAGACCATCTTCATCGTTGTCTATCATATCAGTACATGCCGTCTCAGGTACCTCTTGTGGCGTGATCTCGACGATCATCGTCGCAGCGCCACTGTTATTCGAGTTAAAGCCGTCCATAAAGACATAGTAAACGCCAGGATTGAGGGTCTCTAAAGAGATAAACGGTGAATTACTCACTGCATCACTCCCCCCGGTGAACCCGCTGTCATCATTAAAGGCGATCGTATCACCCTCATCACAGTCTTCTTCGCGAATATGGAGGTAAGCGTCATAACCCTCTTCAGGGTTGGCGATCTCTACCGATACCGCTGAGGGTTCAGTGATCACCAAGGCGAAGGGGATCTCTGGTGAGCTAGCGGAACTACCATTTGTATAGGCTTGTGAGGCTTCCATGTTGGTATCAAAGTCAAACATCGTCGACTCACTTACGATTCGTAAGTCTCCGGTATAAGCGTTACACACAGCTGCCTCTGATGTGCCACCAGCGCTGAAACAGAAGGTGTCCGCAGGATAATCTATTTGACCATCCCCATCGTTATCGAGCTCATCAGAGCAAGCAGGGATGTCTGTGGCTAGATCTGTCTCTGAGTCATCGCTCGGTGAGACACAGCCGGGGTCTTCGAGGTCGATGAGACTGTCTTCATCATTGTCTAGGCCATCAAGACAAGCAGGGGGTGCGAAGATCTCGACTTGAATATCAATATTGAAGGGGAGAGGGTCAGTAGAAGCAGAGCGCTCGGCGAAGAGGAAATAAACTCCTGGCTGAATATTCTCAAAGGCTCGATCGGTCTCAGAGAGACCCAAACAGCTGATCTCACTATTACTGAGGTCACAGCGACGTCGGAGGCTCGTGTAAAGTCGAGCGGGGCTACCATCAATCTCGGTGGCGGTCACGTTAATCGTTGAGAGCTCTTCAACAGTGATCGCGTATACTGCTTCAGCGCCAGTACTGGTCCCACAGCTTGGATTAGTACTGTCTTCTAGGGTAGCGGGATCAAAGAGATATTGTCCTCCTTGCATACTTACCTCGACCGCTTCGAGCTCTTGGCAACGTCGCTGCTCGACATCATCACCCGCGGCGATACAGTCAAGGTCTTCAGGGTAGTCAGTGAGGCTATCACCATCATTGTCGACGCCGTCGAAGCACTCAGGTACCTCATCGGGATCTACTTCGCTTTGATCGAATCGCTGTGTGCAACCTGGGTCAGCAAGGTCAATAAGGGCATCATCATCATTATCAATCTCGTCGTTGCACTCCCCGATGCGGCTAGTGATGCCTACAGTGATCTCCCACTCTTCATCCGGAGTTGAGACTCCATTAGCGCGCTCAATGACCAGATAATAGACTCCCGCAGAGGTGAGCGGTAAGCGAGCGCCGCTATCTGTTATACAGCCGACGTCGGGGAGACTAGGATCACAGGCACTATAGAGAGAGATGATAGACTCTGCACCTACACTGAAGTCTGCTCCTGCGTTCACTGAAATATCGACATCGCTCAGCTCATCTATAGTGAGCTCAACGACCACTTCAAGACCCTCACCTTGTCCACAGCTTGAGGCGAAGAAGTTCCCACCATCGATGAACCGATGAGTGACACTTCCTCCCTCTTGTCCTAGTGTGTAAAGAGGAGAGGCGACCGTGCATACCGGATCCTCGAGCGCTCCACCTTGAGCGAAGCAGCCTGGGTCATTGGGGTAGTCGATGAGTTCATCTCCATCATTATCAACGCCGTCAGCGCAGGCTGGAGTCGTCGCCTCATCAGTCTCGTCGTTATCATAGAAAGTCGAACATCCGGGGTCTAGCTGATCGACGAGACCATCTTCATCATTATCCTCTTCATCCTCGCACGCTCGTTGAGGGAGAGGTGTCACATCAATGTTCAGCTCCCCTGTGCCGCTACCGGTGCTATATCCATCTACAAAGATGAAGTAACGTCCTCGCTCTAAGCGTAGGTAGTTGAGGTTTTCTGGGTCATCAGCACATGAGTCTGATGGTTCAACGGTCTCGCAATCAGAGCGGAGTGATAGAACAGCATCAAAACTCTCGTTGATCAGGCTAATGTCTACTTGTGCTGGTTGATCGAGTTGCAGCTCGACCATTTGTTCGGGAGCGGCGCCTGTTGGAGAGTTACAACTTGGGTTATAATTATCGTTGAGACCTTCTGTATTAATTGGGACGATACCGCCAGCGAGTCCGATCACCGCTGATGGTTCGATATTGAGACAGCCGGGGCTCTCATAGCGAGAACCTGCCGCTTCACAGCCGCTGTCAGCAGGGTAATCTATGAGCTCGTCGCCATCATTGTCGACGCCATCAGAACAAGCGGGGGTCAGCGTTGGATCTTCTTCACTCTGATCAAAGCCTCGAGCACACCCAACGTCTGCGAGGTCAATGAGATCATCACCATCATTGTCGATCCCATCATTACATTCGGTGATAAGACTAGTGATGTTGATGTCGATGAGTGGGAACGCCGCGGGTGCTACAGCGGTATCGGCTGTATGTGAGTCGAGGAAGAGGAAATATTCGCCAGCCTCTAAGTTGAGAACGCGGAGCGGAGCACTGAGGTCTTCTTCACAGGCTACTTGGCTCGTGATATCGTCGCAAGTAGAGCGAATATAAGCAGAGAAATCAGCGTTAGGGTCTTCAAATGTCACCTCTACGTTAGAAGGCTCATCGAGGGTGATTAATACGACCGCTTCAGGTCCACTATTGGCTCTACAGCCATCGGTGAGACTGTCGATCGACATCTCATCGAAGGCGACTAACACAGAACCGCCCTCGCTGTCGACCTCATAGATATCAGCATAGTCGTTTTGGCAGAGGCGAGCCTCTCGTGTACCACCAGCGGCTGCACACTCAGGGTCATTGGGGTAGTCGATGAGTTGATCCCCATCATTGTCTATCCCATCACCACAAGCGGGCAGGGGATCAGGATCAGTCTCATCTAAATCATCAGGCTGAGCGCAACCAGGGTCGGCGAGATCGATGAGTCCATCTCCATCATTATCCACTTCATCGCGGCATTGGGGCGCCCCCTCTGTGGTGACACGGAGTCGAAATGGTCCTGGTCCAATGGGGGCGCTACTCGTATCGACATACACATAGTATCTACCCGGAGTGACATCTAAAAGGTCTACCGATGTACCCGGTGTCTCACTTGAGCCTCGATTACATGCATAATCTTCACCGAGAACCTCATTAAGTCCCTCACAACTATCTCGTACGTAGATCACTACAGGATTGACAGTCTCAGGGAAGTCGGTGTCAAAAGTGACACGAGTGAGCGACTGGGTGACATCATAAGTAAAGGTCAACTCAGGTCCAGCATTCCCTCCACAGCTCCCTTGAGTTTGGCTCTCACCAAAGGCAGAGAGGTCATAATCAACATAATCAGCGTTGGCGAGGGCAGCGTTGAGATTGATTAGATCTCTTTCATAGCACGTGGTCGGCAATGGGTCATCGGACTCATCATCATCACTCTCATCAGCACACCCTGGGTCGGCTAAGTCAACAGAGCCATCTCCATCATTGTCTTCGCCATCTTGGCATTGAGTGGGAGGAATATCACCGCCCATGTCACCGGCGGGGGTCTCGCCAGCGGGGGTCTCGCCAGCGGGGGTCTCGCCAGCGGGGGTCTCGCCAGCGGGGGTCTCGCCAGCGGGGGTCTCGCCAGCGGGGGTCTCGCCAGCGGGGGTCTCGCCAGCGGGGGTCTCGCCAGCGGGGGTCTCGCCAGCAGGAGTTTCGCCAGCAGGAGTTTCACCGGCGGGAGGCTCTTCACCGCCGTTAGGTTCATCTATTTTACCGTCGTCACAGCCCCAAGCGATAAGGCTGAGCGCGATGATCCATGTCGTGAATTTATTCATACATGCTCCTGTTATAGGGTTAAATGTGGAGAGGCTGAGGGCCTCTAGTGAGATTTAGATTAAGTATTATCATAGGTATCTATCATAGGTATCAGAGGTATCAGAGGTATCAGAGGTATCAGAGGTATCAGAGGTATCAGAGGTATCAGGAGCCAAGTCTAAGGATCTGGTCATGGATCAGTCATCGGCAGTCCAATGATTTAGACGATGACCTCTTAAAAACAGAGAGATTAGTCGTTATCGCCGGCATCACAGATGCCATCGGAATCGCTATCTACTCCATCATTGCTCTGGTTTGGTCGTCCATCAATCGCGCAGTCGTCACAGGTATCGAGATCAAAATCAGCGCAGACAAAACGGTTAAGGTCATCGGTGTCCAATGTCGCGGGGATCTGATCACCATCCGCGTCAGGGTCACAGAGGTCACCGATGTTATCGACATCTAGATCAGCTTGATCTGAGTTAGAGACCTCAGGGCAGTTATCGATGTCGTTTACTTCACCGTCGCCATCGAGGTCATCGTCACAGAGGTCACCGAGGTTATCTTCGTCCTGATCTGCTTGGTCAGGGTTAGCGAGAGTAGGGCAGTTATCGATGGTGTTCAGGACATCATCACCGTCGAGGTCACTGTCACAGAGATCACCGAGGTCATCGGAGTCTTGGTCGGTTTGATCCGTGTTAGAGACATCAGGGCAATTATCTTGATCATTATCGACGCCATCATTATCGCGATCATCATCACAGGCGTCTCCCTCACCATCGCTGTCAACGTTATCTTGGTTAACGTTAGCGATCAAAGGACAGTTGTCATCTTGGTCAGCTACAGTATCATTGTCATCGTCATCATCACAGAGGTCACCTAGCGCATCAGTGTCGTTGTTGAGCTGAGCGTTGTTGGCGATATTAGGGCAGTTGTCTTCGGTATTGATGAAGTCATCACCGTCGATATTGTCGTCGCATAAATCTCCAATATCGTCGAGGTCTAAGTCTTCTTGAGCATCGTTGAAGATGAGAGGACAGTTATCGCTGTCATCGTTGAATTGGTCGCCATCATCATCGAGGTCCCCAAGGTCGCATAGACCATCGTCATCAGTATCTTGACCATCGTTCGCCTCCTGGATCCCCGCACCCGCTGAGCAATCATCGCAGCTATCTTGATCGCGATCACCACAAGCGAGTGGGTCAAGGGCGGTATCGGGCTCATCTTCATTGGGAACGGTGTCCCCATCGATATCATCATCGCCGAGGTCACAGAGTCCATCTCCGTCTAAGTCATCTCCATCATTGTTTGGCGTACTGCGGCCAGCGATCGCGCAATCATCACAACCGTCTTCATCATTATCTCGACAGATCAATTCATTGAGAGGGTTTTCGTCGGCGACGTCGGCGATGAGATCATTATCATCATCAGGGTCGCAGGCGTCACCTTGTCCATCACCATCATAGTTATTTTGATCTTCATTGGCGACGGTTGGGCAATTATCCCCATTAGGACCTTCATTGATGTTATCACCGTCGACATCTTCATCACCGAGGTCGCATAGGCCATCCATGTCGAGGTCATCGCCGTCGTTATTGGGTTGAGCGCCCTCTCCTAAGATACAGTCATCGCAGAGGTCTCCGTCGCTATCTTGACAGCTGAATTCGTTGAGAGGATCTAGGTCGTCGACGTCGAGTACTCCATCGTTGTCATCATCATCCTCTCCATCATCACAGAGGCCATCTTCATCATAATCAGGACCGATCCCTCCTTCACAGGGAGGATCTAGGCGTCGAGCATCGACGGTAAGTTTCACCCACCCTCCATCACCGAAGCGAGTGTCGACAAAGATAAAGTAATCGCCCGGACGGGCCTCTCCGATGATGATTCGTCCACCACCGCTAGGAGCGCTCGCTCCGTCACTACAGCGATATTCAGTGTTACTCGCTTCACAGTCACTACGGACGTATATAACACTAGGGCTTTGAGTCTCTTCATGGTCAGCGCTGATCTCAAGTCGCGCATTTTGAGGGTTTCGGTAACGGAAGACGACCTCGCGGGTATTTCCACCACCACACGTACCAGAGAAGCTCTCTCCGCTAGCCTCATCGGTCGCGGTGTTGACGATCGCCTCGTTTTGGCCAAAGAAATACTCTTTGAAGCGAACGCCATCACCGCAGAGCTCTACTTCATCATTGGCAGAGGCCGATACACAACCGGGGTCGAGGGGGAAGTCGATCAGCCCATCACCGTCATCATCATCATCATTACTGCAGAGTGGGTAGGTGTCTGGATCAGCTTCATCACGGTCTTCAGGGAGTGTACAGCCAGGATCACGAGGATAGTCAATACGACCATCACCATCATCATCGATTCGGTTTAGACAGGCGGCGAGGGGAACCTCTTCGATCTTTAGGTCAACGACACCTCCTGCGCCTGCCACTCCATCGACAAAAATGAAATACTCACCAGGAGAGAGGTTCTCTACGTAGAGTTGATGTCCAAAGGTCTCAGTGTCTTGATCCTCACGAATACAGCCGAGCTCAAAGTCAGGGTCTAAGCACTCCGTACGACGAATATAAAGTGTAGTGGGTACCTCTGTACGCTCTCCTCCAGTGGTAACGATTAAAGCCTCTACCGGTTCTTCGAGGACATAGCTGAACACTAACTCTGGGCTCCCTTGCCCTCCACAAGATCCGGCGCTCTCAAAGAGACCACGACTGGTGTTGACGGTGATCTCCTGGTCTTGACGAAGGCGGGGAGGATCATAGATCTCACCACAGGTTCCTCTCTCACTATAATCACCGGCAGATATACAGCCATCATCTTCAGGGAAGTCAGCGTATCCATCTCGGTCATTATCCATCCCGTCCATACATTGAGGAGGAGGTGTTTTGTCGGCCTCATCACGGTCACCTCGACCTGTACAGCCGGGGTCATTGGGGAAATCGATGAGTCCATCAGCGTCATCATCTAACCCGTTAAAGCATTGCGGCTCTAACGCAGGATCAGTCTCATCGACATCTCCAGCGGCGTTACAACCAACATCAAAAGGAAAGTCGATCGCGTCATCAAAGTCATTATCGATTCCATCTGAGCAAGCGGGATCTCCATCGGCGTTGCTCTCATCTTGGTCGGCGGGCGATATACAGCCGGGATCCTCTTCGTCGGTGTAGTTATCACGATCATTATCGATCCCGTCAGAGCATTCGGGGGGGATCAGCTCATTATATTCATCATTATCAGTCGGTGAGGCACACCCGGGGTCTTGAGGGAAGTCGGCAAAACCGTCTTGATCATTGTCGATACCATCATCACATTGAGGGGTCTCTACCTCATCACCAGCAACCTCTCCGCCGGTCTCTCCGCCGATCTCTCCACCGATCTCTCCCCCGATCTCTCCGGCGGTATCTCCGGCGGTCTCTCCACCAAGATCTCCAGCGGTCTCTCCGCCAAGGTCTCCAGCGGTCTCTCCGCCAAGATCTCCAGCGAGCTCACCAGCGTTTTCTCCGGCTTCATCACCTCCGGGGTTGGGATCAACTTCATCGTCACAAGAGAAGGTCATGAGTAGCACTAGTAAAGCTATAAAACCTTTAGATAAAGAGTGCTTAGATGCTTCTCGGGAAAGAGGGGGGAACCCTTTCCGATCAGTGTTAACTTGCCCCAGGAGGTTGAGGCCGATCTGTGTCGACCTGCTTGGATGATCGTTTGATTTTTTTTTCTTGTTGTTTTTCAATGGTTATCCGTATTTTGAGCTCTTCTAGAGGAGACAGGAATAGTCGAAAAATAAATGATAGTTTAAAGTACACCATAAGATAAAACGTCTGTGTACTGATTTTTCATATCCCTTTGTCTTGTTCTAAAGTTAAAACGATAGATCGACTCTCAGATCAGAGTACGCTATATTATCATGTTATAGACACTCACTATCTCATCTTTTGTCTCCTAGAGGGGGCCTACGCTATGTCCAGCGGTCAAACTGAAATAGAGTTTTTGATCAATGCTAAAGGTCAGATTAACTCTATATTAAGAGGTTTAATGGCTTATGTTCAGCAGTTAGAGAACGCGAACTGTAGCAGTGACCCTGATCTCATTGAGCCTCTATTAGCGATATCTGCAAGCGTCAGAGATATGAGCTCTTTAGTGCAGACAAAGCTCCCCAATTCAGTAGAGGAGGGCTCTGAGATTCAAGAGGGTCTCGATAATGGAGGCTGGCCTAAGTTTGAGCGACAGTTCGTTCATGACCTTCGTAATCCTTTAGGGGTTGTGATCGGTTATAGCGAGATCTTAGAAGAGACCTTGGAAGAGCTGAGTGAAGAGGAAGGTGGCGTGGTTTGGATGGATGACCTGAAGGAGAACGTACAGATATTCTCCGGACAGCTTCAGCATTTCAATAAATCGCTCGACAGCTTCTTTCCTCAGCGAGCTAAAATCGATGTAAGTCGCAGCACCTTGATCCCTATGACAGACTCGCCAAGACCGTTGCGAACGCCAGCTCCACAAGGCTTAAATGATCAAGTACTTATCGCTAGTAATCAGACCCTGAGTGAGATTCAACGGGCGATTACCGAATATCAGCAAGAGGCGCCTCGAGTCCTCGTTGTCGATGATAAACAGAGCAACAGAGAGCTACTCTGCTCTATGCTTCGTCGCGAAGGCTTGGTGGGTGAAGAGGCGGCTAACGCTGAAGAGGCTTTATCTCTCCTTGAAGCTCGTGACTATGACTTGATCTTACTCGATCTCGTCATGCCAGGGGTGACAGGATATGACCTCTTACTTCAGCTTAAGGCGTCACCTAAGTGGCGGCGACTCCCTATTCTTATGATTTCAGGAGACAATGAGATCGAGAGCGCGATTCGCTGTATAGAGGTGGGGGCTGAAGACTTTTTACAAAAGCCCTTCAATAGGGTACTACTCAAGGCGAGGATCAGCGCTAGCATAGAGAAGAAATACCTCGCCGATGAGATGGAAGCTCAAAATGAGCGCTATAAATCTCTATTGAATCGTATATTACCAGCGGCGGTCGTCAGACGATTAGACAGCGGTGAACAGCAAATCGCTGATCGTTTTGAATCGACGAGTATATTATTCTCTGATCTCGTCGGTTTTACCCGCTTATCGGCTCGCTTATCACCAGCGGTCTTAATCAAGACGCTCGATCGAGTATTCTCAGCTTTTGACGTGATCGCAGCTGAACATGGCGTGGAGAAGATTAAGACCATTGGTGATGCGTACATGGCGGCAGCGGGGTTACCTGAAGCGAGAGATGACCACGCTGATGCTTTGTTAAATATGGGGCTCGCTATGATCGCTAAACTCTCAGAAATAAAAGAGATGCTCGGTTTGCCTTTAGAGATGAGAATAGGGATTCATAGCGGCCCAGTGGCGGCGGGGATTATTGGAGAGAGCCGATTCCTGTATGACGTCTGGGGTGATACGGTGAATATCGCCTCTCGGTTGGAGGCGAGCGGTCAGCCGGGGCATGTTCATCTGTCACAAGAGACGCAGACTCTACTCGTTAGTGATCACTATCCGTTAATCCCTACAGGGGGTGTTCATCTCAAAGGTAAGGGGTTTGTTGAGAGTTACCTCATTACCCCCTGAGCTTGGCTAGAGAACTGACGCTTTATGATTGGATAAGGTGAAGTGAGTTGAGATAACGGGCTAGTTCACGAACCATAGATAGTGGTTCATGATCGGGCGATATCTCGGAGATAAGGTGGAGACCTGAGCGCCACTTGTATTGATCAAGAGAGCGTCGTGCATCATGAGCTCGTTCAACTTCTTGATGAGCGACGCTAGAAGCGAGGGCGCTAAGTTCAGTGTGTTCATTGAGGGTCACCCTGATCAGCTCAGTGGCTCGTTCAAGAGTCTCGTTAAGGGGAGAGGGTGAAGGTCCGCAGAGGAGAGAGGGCGTTCTATTAACGAGCCAACCGCTCACCTCATAGCCTCGCTCGGCGAGCTCTTCTGTGACTCGAGCGGCAGCGCGTAGAGGTGAGGCATCGGTCGAGGTCACAACCCATAGTTTCGAATGCTCACTTTTCAGCGCGCTCTCCAAAGTTAAGCCGTTGGATTTAATCTTGGTTAAGACGCCGCTGAACAGTTCAATAAATTGTAATAGGTCCTCTAGAAAAGGGCCCGCGGTAATCTTCGTGAAGGCTTTGAGCGCTACCGCCCGGCTGAGGTCACTGAGAGAAGCGCGTAAACCGCGACGTTTTTTGACATCAATGCGCTCTTCGATGAGCCATTTAAGAGCGGGTCCATCAAGCGCTACTCTGAGTTTCTCTGGAACATCCAAGAGATCTAGAGCATGTTGAGCGGGAGGTGTATCAAGAACCACTGCGTCATATCGACCACTGTAAAGAGCCTCATGTACCTCATGAATGGCCATCATCTCCTGCACCCCAGCGAGAGAGCGACTGAAGACTTGATAATAACGATTTGTAAGGATCTTGGTCGCGCTCTCTCGGTCGGCAGCATAGGTCTCTACTAAGCGTTGACTCGTCGCACTTTGGTCGAGCATCATCGCCCAGAGCAAGGGATGAACGTTAGTCGCTGAGAGGGTGTCGTTGAGCGCGTCTAGTCCCAATGATTGAGCGAGACGTTTAGCAGGATCTATGGTGATGAGAGCGACTCGTTGACCTTGTTGAGCGAGCGCTAAGGCCCAAGCTGAACTTAGAGTCGTTTTACCGACTCCACCGCTCCCAGTAAACAGATGCAGGAGAGCTGGCTTCATGGAGAGCGCTCCTCCTGCTCAGATGAGTGATCGCTCTGAGCTTCTAAGGCATAAGCGATCGCCTCTCGAAGAAGAGAGAGGCTCTGTACAGAGAAATGAGGAATGTAGGCTCGTGCTCCTTGGAGTGAGTCGAGGACTCTCAGCTCTTCTATTTGACGTTCCCCTAAAACCTGCCTCCTAGAGAGGAGGTTATAAAGCCACAAAGTACTCTGGTCAGCGCTGAGCTGCCGTCGGACCTCTTCCCAATCTTTAGTATCGAATGGAGCGGACTCTAAATGGTTAAACCAAAGTGTTTGAGGTTGAACTCCTAGATCTTGCTTAAGGGCTAACCAGAGCTCTTTAGCCTCTTGTAGAGGTAAGTCTTCGGGAGCGCTGACTACGTGAATACAAGTCCGCTCTAGATCAGAGATGAGCGACCACATATCGTCAGCTTCGCGTCTCATATTTCCCGAGGGAACCACCTCTTTAATCACTAAGGGTAAGCGTAGAAAAGTGAGCCCATGGCCTGTGGAAGGAGCATCGATGATCACTCGATCCCAGCGAGGGAGGTGAGGATGCTCAGGGTCTCGCTCTCTTTCATGATTAAAGGCCTTCCCGAGCGCGATCAAGTCAGCGACGCCTGGCACAATAGAGATGAGCGCTCGAGTAAGTGGGTTCTCCGTGAGCAACGAGGCGAGCGCCTTAATACGGAGTTTGAGAGCTCCATATTCGCTTAAGGCAGCTTGGGTATCGATGCTCACTACCGAGAGCTTGTCGGTGAGGCTCCTCACCTCTGACCTGGAGGGAGGGACACCGAAGGCGTGGGACATCATCTCTCGATCATCGACCTCGCAGATGAGAGTACGGAGACCTAGCCGTGTGTAATGTAGACCTAAAGTCATCGCTACGGTGCTCTTTCCCACTCCTCCTTTACCCATAATAATATGAAAACGCCGAGAGAGCGTCTTTGGGTGGGGGAGCGAGAACCGCTTTTGATCTAAATGATGATCGACCATTGGCTCACTCATCACCTTAAGCGTGGTCTCGACGTCGCGAGAGTTTACTCTTTAGCGCGGCGCGCTCCTCTCCACTCCACTCTCCGAGGAGAATGAGGACTAGGAAAAAGAGAGCACCTAAGCCGGCCAATGATGCGAGGAGGATGATCCGTGAGCTGCTCTCAATGTGTTGACCGACCAACCACAAGCATAGACTCGCGACGAGAGTTCTCAACGTCGTTCCCAATGGGATAGGAGGGCCAAAGAGCACCCAGAGTCGGCCTAAGCCCATCAATAAACCACTCATAAAAGTGAAGAGAGCGACTTGACCAGCGACCGTAATATATTGAGATAAGCTCTGTGGGAGCGTTATGATTCCGCTATATAGAGTTAACCAATAGAGACCTGCAGCGATACTGACAGTCGCGATTCCGATGATGAAAGCCGATGTCGCTCGCCCGGCTGACATAAGCAGCGTGTTACAGAGATTAAAGAGGGTGAAGCATAAGTAGGCGGGAGCGGTCCACACTAAAGCGGTGGTCATCTCACTGTAGCTCTCAGGAAAAAGAGAGGTGACCGTCTGTGGTAGAGCAAAGAGTCCGGCGCAGGCTGCGCCCACCAGAATAAGCAGATAACGCAAAGTCTGTTGAATGTAAGTTTTGCTCCGCTCCTCATCTTGGGCGAAGGTCGCTTCGCTCAGTAGAGGGAAGATCACGAACGTGACCGCGATCGTGACCTGCCAAGGGAGACGACTCACCTGCAAGGCGAGGTTATAAATGCCCATCAGTCGATCAGATTCAGCGGCGCCTAAAGTCGCAAGTGCCGCCGGCTTCATCATTAAGAGATCTAACTTAAAAATGAGATTAAAGACAAGCGTGTAGGCCATCACTTGTAGGGCATAGCCATAGACCTCCTTGAGAGATGTTCTCGCCCCTCGCGGACCTAGTCCTACCTTGAGAGCAGCGATCAGCATAATCAAAAGAGCAGCGCTAGCGAATCCAGTGAAAGCGCCAGTTACTCCCCAGCCTAAAGAGACCGCACCAAGAATCAGTGTTACTTTTAAGGTAGTGAAACCTGCGTCATACATCGCTTGAGCTTTAAAGCGCTTGCGCCCATTTAGAACCCCTATAAAAACCACATAGAGAGCATACGCGAACAGCACTCCACCAGCAGCTCGATAGGCAGCGCTTAGCTCTGGCACTCCGCGGGACTCAGCGATCCAAGGCGCGGCGAGAGAGAACCCTCCTCCCACGACCACTGCCAGTCCAAGCATTAACCACCACAGCTGCCAAATCGCTCCTTGAGCTCTCTCTCGGTCCGCGCCAAATTGGCTGGTCCACTTAGAGACTGCTTGCACTCCCCCCGTGACGATCATCATACTGAGAATGCTAAGGCTATTATTGATATCTGAATATTGACCATAAAGTACTGCGCCATCTTTACCCATGGAGGCGAAGAGCGCAGGGAGACCGAAAGCGATAAGTGCTCCGCCCACCATAAACCATAGCTTTGCGCCAGTGATCACCAACAATCCTCCTCCCACACTCTCTCCTTGATCAGAGCTCTCTATTTGATCAGAGCTCTCTATTTGATCAGAGCTTTCAGCGAGAGAGGGCGTTGAGTCAGAGTTTGAGTGTTCAGCTTGATGCTCATTAGGGCTCATTGTCTTGACTCCAATATGCTCAGCGCATCTAGAATATCGCTGAGGAGGCTTGTTCTATAACAGTGATATGAAGAGCGTATTCAGTCACTGATAGAGATCATGACTGAAGACATAATACAGGGTACAGACATGGGTTATGGCTCAAGTGAAGTCAAGCCTTCTCTACTCCTGCGGAGATGAGAGTTATTGATGCTTAGTCTTGTCGTCTTAAACAAAACCATGTAAACCATTAACACTCGTTTAAACGCTCTCTGGATCATCAGAGACCACTTGGACATGAGATAAAGGACACCAACCTCGATGAATATTCATGAGTACCAAGCCAAAAAAGTCCTCAGCGCCTATGGGGTGACCGTACCTCAAGGTGAGGTCGCCTTTACACCTGATGAAGCGGTCGCCGCAGCTGAGAGGCTCGGAGGAAGCATTTGGGTCGTTAAAGCCCAAATTCACGCAGGTGGACGCGGCAAAGGAGGCGGCGTAAAGCTCGCCCGAAGCATTGAAGAGGTTCGCGCGCTCAGCGAAGAGATTCTCGGTATGACTCTGATTACTCATCAGACAGGCCCTGCCGGCCAATTCGTACGTCGCATTTACGTCGAAGAGGGAGCGGACATCGATCGTGAACTTTACCTCGGTGTAGTTCTCGACCGTGAGCAGAGCAAAGTGTGCTTTATGGCGAGTACCGAAGGTGGAATGGAGATCGAGACAGTCGCTGAGGAGACTCCAGAGAAGATTCTCAAGGAGTGGGTTAACCCCGCGACAGGTCTCAGCAGCTACCAAGCGCGTAATCTCGCTTTCGGTCTCGGCCTTAGCGGCAAGGCGGTCAACAAAGCAGTCAAGTTTATGCTCGCTCTCTACAAGGCGTTCACTGAAAAAGATGCTTCACTCGCAGAGATTAACCCACTGATTGTCACTAAGAGTGGAGACATCGTCGCTCTCGATGCCAAGATTAACTTCGACTCTAACGCCCTTTATCGTAATCCCGACATTTTAGAGCTTCGCGATACTGATGAAGAGGATCCTAAAGAGATTGAGGCGAGTAAATTCGACCTGAACTACATCAGCCTCGATGGTAATATCGGTTGCATGGTCAATGGTGCAGGCCTCGCTATGGGGACGATGGATATCATTAAACACTGCGGTGGAGATCCGGCAAACTTCCTTGATGTTGGCGGCGGAGCGACCAAAGAGAAAGTGACCGCTGGCTTTAAGATTATCCTCCAAGACCCCAACGTAAAGGGGATCTTTGTGAATATCTTCGGCGGGATCATGAAATGCGATATCATCGCCGCTGGTGTGATCGCGGCGACCAAAGAGCTCGGTCTCGACATTCCAGTAGTCGTTCGTCTCGAGGGAACGAATGTAGAGCTCGGTAAGCAGCTTCTCACTGAGAGCGGTCTTGCTTTGATCTCTGCAGATAACATGATCGATGGCGCTCAGAAGATCGTCAAGGCAGTCCTCGCCTAATTACCCACATACATACATAAAATTTAGGAGTTATAACATGGCGATTTGGGTAAACGAGAATACAAGGCTGATCTGCCAAGGGATCACTGGAGCGACCGGCTCATTCCACTGTAAGCAGATGATAGAGTATGGAACAAACCTCGTGGGTGGTGTCACCCCTGGTAAGGGCGGACAGCTCTTCGAAGAGACTGTTCCCGTATTCAATACAGTCACCGAGGCGGTTAAGGAGACCAACGCGAACGCGTCGGTCATTTATGTCCCACCTCCTTTCGCAGCTGACGCGATCTTAGAGGCGATCGGCGCTGGGATTGAGCTGATCGTTTGTATCACTGAGGGCATTCCGGTGATGGATATGATTAAAGTAAAAGCGGCGCTAGAAGGGTCGTCCTCTCGTCTTATAGGGCCTAACTGCCCTGGGATTATCAGTCCTGATCTCTGCAAGATAGGGATTATGCCAGGCCACATTCACCTTAAGGGTAAAGTCGGGGTGGTCAGTAAGTCTGGGACGTTGACGTATGAGGCGGTTGGTCAGTTGACCGCGCTGAATATTGGTCAGAGTACCTGTGTTGGTATCGGTGGAGACCCTGTCAACGGAACTGACTTTATTGATGTCCTTAAAGCCTTCAATGAAGATGACGACACGGAGGCGGTGATCATGATCGGCGAGATCGGTGGAAACGCCGAAGAGAACGCTGCGGCATGGATTAAAGAGAATATGAATAAGCCGGTCGCGGGCTTTATCGCCGGTGTAACCGCTCCTCCGGGCCGTCGTATGGGCCATGCAGGCGCCATCATCTCTGGAGGCAAAGGCTCAGCGGCTGATAAGATCACCGCTATGCAAGAGGCCGGTATTGTCGTCGCTGAGACGCCCGCAGGCATGGGAGAGGCTCTCCTCAAGGCTATGGGACGCTGATTCAGCGATGCTGAAGAGACTCCATGCTGCATGGACTTATCTGAGCACTTGGGGTCCGTTCGCCTTAATCACAATTTTTTATGGTGGGCTAGGCACGATCGCCTCTATTTTGAGGGTTAAGAGCGTCTCTAGGCGTTGTCTTCATTGGTGGGCGAAGCGGACCTGTCGGTCTCTGGGCCTGACCCCCTTAATTACATATGCTCAAGGAGCGGATTGGGCGAGGGATCTCGCTCATCTGAGACAAGGGGTGATGATCGCTAATCACGCGAGTCATCTTGATATCATATTGATCGCCGCTCTCGCCCCCTTGGATATAAGAATCCTCGCTAAATCGTCGCTCTTTAAAGTTCCCTTTCTCGGTTGGTATATCCGTGCTTGTGGTCATATCCCCGTATATAGAGGCGCTCAGAGACATCTTAACAAGACGATCGGCCAAGAGGCGATTAAGCGAGCGATTGCTGAAGGGGCTACGCTCTTCTTCTTTCCAGAGGGAACACGTAGCAAAGATGGTGTCTTACGACCTTTTAAGTCGGGGGCTTTCATGGTGGCAGAGAGATATCAGCTCATCACTTATCCCATCTGTGTATCGGGGACCAGTCTCCTCTTACGCTCGGGGGGTCGAGTGATCCATAAAGATTCTGATACTCCATGCACGATCAAGTTTCTCCCCGAGTTACCCCCGTTGATCGCCGCTGAGCCTAAGGAGCAACAAGAGATAGAGTCGGTTGTCGAGGAGAGAGCTCAGCAGAGCAAAGAGAGGGCAGAGCGACTTTATCAAGAGGCTTTCACTCAGGCTTGATCTCGTCTATGTATGAGACAACTCTCGCGTTCCTCTCTTGACAACATGGGTGTATCACCCTCGGAGGTCTCTATGTCGCCTGCGCTTTTGGGTTCACTAAAGCCCCGCTCACTGATGCTCATTCTACTCCTTGTGGCTCCGCTCTTCGCCTCAGTCGGATGGAGTCAAGAGCCCTCATCCACTCCCTCGATCATAGAAAAGAGCGTGGAACACCCTGTAAAGTCAAAGATCACGCAGGTTAGCGATGAAGCGCGAGAAGCAGAGCGCATAGGTGAGATATCATCATCTCCTGTCTCAGAGAAGTCTAAGAGTTCACAGATACTTAAGAGTACCAAGAAGACTAAAAAGGGTTTTTGGGAGAAGATCCTCCCCATTCTCCTCCTCCTCATCGTCGTCGCGTTCATACTATCCCGACTCCCGACTCCCGATTTTGAAGGTCAAGACACCTCTTGGCGCACCGCTGCGTTCCGTCGACGGAGGGTGATGAACTGGCTCTCACTAGGCCTCACCTATGCTTTCCTTTATATGGGACGTTATAATCTCAAGGTGAGTAAGTTCGCCTTTGAAAATATGAAGGGAGCGGACAATACGGTAATGATGTCTAACGAAGCCTTTGGGATCATCTTCGCTGTCGGTACTGTGATCTATGGCTTCTCATTTATTATCAATGGACCGCTTACCGATCGACTTGGAGGGCGTTTCGCGATCCTCCTCGGAGGTATAGGGGCTTGTGTTGCTAACGCCTTTATGGGATTCAGCGCTTATTCGTTGCTTTACCAAGGGCCTCTATATGAGGAGATTCAGGCTAATTTTGTAGTGGTCTTCTCGACGCTCTATGGAGTGAACATGTATTTCCAATCTTTTGGAGCGGTGGCGATCGTCAAGGTGAACGCCTCTTGGTTCCACCTCAAAGAGCGGGGAGTCTTCGGGGCAATCTTTGGAATTTTGATCTCACTAGGGATCTATCTCGCTTTTGATATTGGATATGTGATCCTAGGAGACTTGGGCCTAGAGTGGGTTTTCTTTGTTCCTGCGCTGCTCTTAGGGCTCTTCTTTATCATCAATACCTTTGTTGTACAGGATACCCCTGGGCAGGCAGGGATGGTCGACTTTGACACCGCTGATGCCTCATCAGGAGACGATGGAAATAGTAAGAGCGTGAGAGAGGTGTTCACCATGATGTTGACCAACCCAATCATTGTCACCATCGCTTTGGTTGAGTTTTGTAGCGGCTTTATCCGTCAGGCACCCATGCAGTGGTATCGCACCTTCGCTAAGCAGACCGATACCAATCTTCACCTCGCTGGAGACTTTATCTACGATAATTGGGGGATGCTTCTCTGCATCGCGGGCATTATGGGAGGAATGGTCGCTGGGGTTATTTCAGATCGAGTCTTTCAATCTCGTCGGGGGCCAGTCGCCGCGATCCTTTATGGTGGAATTACCCTTGGCTCTATCGCATTGTTCGCTTTCTATGACACGCCCGCGGTCATGGTTTGGGGAACGAAGGTGTCAATCTCGGGAGTGCTCGCGATCGTGATCTCTACGTTTGTGATCGGTGTTCATGGTATGCTCTCGGGTACTGCTAGTATGGACTTTGGTGGACGCAAAAATGTGGGGGTGGCGGTAGGTATTATCGATGGTTTCGTCTATCTCGGCACCGCTGTGATGAGTATTACTTATGCTGTGCTCTTACCACATGAGCAGCTCGACAGCGCGGGTCAGCTTGTTGGTCCTGCGACGGTGGCGAGCAATTGGGTGGCTTGGCCGATCTCGATGATCGTGATCGGGGTCATTGGAATGCTCTTAGCCAGCC
The DNA here is from genome assembly GCA_943788935.1 of uncultured bacterium. Taxonomy (GTDB): domain Bacteria; phylum Myxococcota_A; class Bradymonadia; order UBA7976; family VGTA01; genus CAKZRU01. The sequence continues at coordinate 335,974 of CALSSE010000017.1, forward strand.
GAGTGTGGAACGCCCGCCCCAAGGGGAAATGAATAGATACTAGAGAAGGGGTCCACTCCACCTCACCTTGACATGACTTGATCACTTTATCACCATAGAGCCGATAAAGAAGAGTGTCCCCAAGGGTCACCTCGTTCATGGGTAAAGGAGAGTTACTTGAAAATATTGACCGGTCAGCATCCACTGTGTTCAATCTCAAAAATAATCTTAACGCTCATCACTTTGATGATCGCAGTAGGGTGCGAGCCTCCCGGTGATGAGCAAGAGACCGCAGACGGTGAACGAGCATCAGCGGGAGAGTCAGCCGGAGAGTCAGCCGGAGAGTCAGCCGGAGAGTCAGCCGGAGAGTCAGCCGGAGAGTCAGCCGGAGAGTCAGCCGGAGAGTCAGCCGGAGAGTCTTGTCGACCTGACGAGGCACAATGGGCGGAGCTACAGCCAATCTTTGAAACCCGCTGCGGCGAATGTCATGGTGAGTCTTTACAATTTGGTGCCCCTTATAGGCTGAATGACTATGAATCGATTACAGGGGATCACGCTGAAGCAGTCACGCGAGTCCTCTCTAATGGGACGATGCCTCCAGCAGGTCAGCCATCGCTCAGCGCTGGAGAGCGAATGCGTCTCTATGAGTGGTTGAGCTGTGGTCATATCGGAGAGACTCCCGCTCCACTTCCCGCAGGGGGGTTCTCGAGTACTCGACCTGTGCTCAGCGCTCCTCCAAGTATCTCTGAGGGTGTAGACTTCTTCGAGGTACGCGCTGGAGATTTCAAAGTACCGACTCGTCGAAGCGATCGCTATGAATGTTTTACCATTGAGGTTCCGGTTGATGAAGAGCGATTTATTCGTAGGATAGAGACGATCGTTGATGACGCGCGTGTTCTTCATCATGTGGTCGTGATTCCTGAAGCGGGAGAGAGAGCCCCCAATACCCACAGCCAATGCGCACGAGACAACCCTTTCGCGTTGATCTATGGTTGGGCGCCGGGACAGGGGGCTTTACACTTTGAGGAGGGGGGCATTCGCATTCAACCCGGCCAAGCGATCACTCTTCAGATTCATTATAACAACACCGCGGCTTATGATGATGCCATCGATAACAGCGGGGTGCGTATTTATCATGGTCCAGTAGAGGGACCGGAAGTCGCAGTGCTCACCTTGGGTCCTGTCGGATTTGAAGTGCCCCCTCGCAGTCGACAAGAGGTGACCGGCTATTGTGAGCTCCCTCAAGATACTCGGTTGATCGCTAGCTTTCCTCATATGCATGAGAAAGGCGCTCGTTTTCAGCAGTCGGTGACTCGAAATTGGCTCGGTCAAGATAGCTCTGTTGAACCGGAGTGGGAAGATATCATTACTCTCGATGGTTGGGACTTTGAGAGTCAATATGTCTATGAGAGTCCGATGGATTTCTCACGAGGAGACCTTATTAAGACTTCTTGTGTGTATGAAAATGACAGCGATGAGCCCTTGCGATTTGGTGAGAAAACCGCCGATGAGATGTGCTTTAATTTCGCTTACATCAGCCCTCCTGTTAGCGTGAGCTTGTGTGACCAGTCAGAGCCGCCATCACAGAGCTATGTACCTGGAGAGTGCGCCCCCTCAGAGAGTGACCGTTGGGCTCCTCCACCGGTAGAGATCGGATTTGCGGCAGGGGAAGAGCGCTCCTTAACGGAGAGTCAGATGCTCTCTCCTGGCCTCTATTGGATTGATGACGCGGTAGCTACACTTCCTCAATCTCTAGTCGAACAGTATCGATTTGATCTTGTGGAGAGCGGCGCACGAGGTCGAGGGGCATTGGTATGGAACGATGATCAGAGTTTCACTCTTGACCTCAACAGTGAGATGCGTCTCGTCGCCGTCGGGCTGAGTTTTACCGAACGATTTGATCTCTCTTTGACGGGGTCAGTGACTCCTCACATGCGTGATCCCGAGCTTCCAGAGGGAGAGATCGATCCTCTCATGGGTAGCTTAGACCTTCAGGTCTCCTGTGGCGGACTAGAGAGTGATCAAGTATGGGTGACTAGAGACCAGGCAGAGTCGACGGAAGAAGAGGAAGAGTCAACAGGAGAACAGGAAGAGCCCGCTAGAGGAGGGTGGATAGAGTTTCCAGTGAGCTTTGGTCCTATCGACCTGATCGTTCGTGCTCATGTGGTGAGGGCAGAATCTAGGTAGAGAGACAGACCTCATCTCATCTCTAGAAAGCGATTGAGGAGCTCCTCTCCGAGTGGGGTCCCGATGCTCTCAGGATGAAATTGGACACCAAAAATAGACAAACTTTGGTGTCGAAAGGCCATTAAGACTCCATCCGATGAGCTATAGGCGGTAGGAATAAGTACCTCGGGGAGGGAATGAGAAGGCACGCATAATGAATGATAGCGCATCACTGACATCGGTGAGGGGAGATCTCTAAAGAGGCCTTGGCCATCATGAGTGATCGAGCTTGTCTTTCCATGCATTACTCTAGGCGCTCTAGTGACTGTGGCTCCAAAATGAGCAGCGATCCCTTGAAAGCCCAAACAGACGCCAAGTAGAGGAACAGAAAGCGGGAGCGCTCTGAGAAGCTCTGTACAGACTCCAAAATCTCTTTCTTGTAGGGGATGACCGGGACCTGGAGAGATAATGATATGAGTATAATGAGGCTTGAGAAGCTCCGAGAGATGGACTTGGTCATTAAGAACGACAGTGACTCGCGCGCCACGTCTACAGAGGCCTTGCGCTAAATTATAGGTGAAGCTGTCGTAGTTATCGATCAACATCACTTCAGCGATAGCGGAGCCTACAGGCTGATAGACGCGCAGTTTGGTCTGTTTTGATGGCAGAGCCCTCATCGCGATATGGTCTCTATGTCTATGTTTGAGCGAGCGTTGATTGAACGAGCGTTGATTGAACCTCGGTGAGAGATGTCAGTACGTACCCTCGTGGGTGATCGTTGAGATAATCTAATTCCCACTGTGGTGTATATTGGTTAGCCATGAGCCCCACTGAGGCCCCCATCGCTAAGGGGAGGCTCAAGTCTAGCTCGAAGATATCACCAAATACCCACACTTCTGACCACTCAATACCGGCCGCCTGACGCAGCTCATTAAGGACCTCATAGTAGTGTCGTCGGCGTAAGAGAACTGGTCGATTAAGGCCGGGCAGCTTGAGCGATTCAGGGACGAGATCAAAGGTGGGGTCAACGATATACTTTTGGGCTCGGCCAAAGACTCGCTCAATCAGTGGGCTGAGCGATGAGGCTTCAGATAAACGCTGAGCGCGCTCATCCTCAAGCTGAGCGATCTTTCCTTGCACCGCCTCGGTGTGTGAATTAGTCACGACATACAGCTCTCCTGCCTCTCCTGCGAGATGACCTTGAGCGATAAGTGCGCTCAAGGTCTCTGCGGCTCCCTCTCGAAAAGCGGTGACGGTTTTTTGATAATTATATTTATAGAGGAGCCCATCGAGGACTCTCTCTCGATCGCTAGGCGTCATGAGGGCTTTTGCTCGATCTAGGATATGTCGAGCGACTGGCATCATACGGAGATAAGGGTCAACGGTTGCAGGGGCTACGATCTGTCCTTTAAACATCCAACCAAACTTTTCAGGACTTTGTGACACTTCAGCTTCAAAAGCGATCGCGGCGGTTTCTACATCATCACGCTTCCACCCAGTGAGCGTCGCTAGATCATCTAGATACCCTCCTCGGAAGGGACGCCCCTCAGCCTCAGCATCGGTTAAGGTTCCATCAAAATCAAAGACCACCAGCTGACGCGATCCATTGGAGTGCTGTGTGAGCGGCGTGGGCATATTGACCTCCCTAAAATATATTCTGAAAAAAACAGCGATTGAAAGCTCACCGCGCCTCGATTATTAAGGTCATCGTGAGCAAAGCAGAGACAGCATAACTTGAATAAGCTATAACTCGCTTAAGCTCAAGTCGCTCATCATCTATATCTATACTCGGGATAGACAGCAAAGGAGCCATCGTGATTTTCTCCACAATCTCTCGATTTTCAGAGATCTCACTTTATCGCCAACATCGTATGATGGGGATGGTAGGGATCGTGATACTTCTCTCTTTTGGCAGTGCAGGCTGCGTAAAAAAGAGCACATTTGAAGCATTACAAGCTCAAAGAGTAGATGAACTCAAGGTTACTGAAGAGCTGAAAATTAAACTGGTCACTACCGAAGCCCAGCGTGATCAAGTGACCCGTGAGCGAGACTCTTTACAGGGACATCTCAAAAAGGCAGAGACTAAGAACACTCAGCTGCTAAGCGATCAATCTCAGCTGCAAGCATCGATTAATGATATGCAAAATGCGCTCCGCGCTCAAGCGCGTAGGCAGGCAGAAGTAGAGGCGAGGACCGCCTCATTTAAAGCCCTCCTCGATCGTTTTCGACCGCTGATCGATACCGGTAAGCTGAAAGTGCAGATCGTCGAAGGAAGAATGGTCTTAGTTTTAGCGACTGATATCTTGTTTGATAGGGGCTCAGCGGAGCTGTCAGAGGCAGGTCGAGGGGCAATCTCTGATGTAGCTGCCGCGCTCGCTTCTTTCCCCAATCGCTCTTTTCAAGTCGAGGGTCATACAGACAATGATCCGATCTCGACGCGACGTTATCCTTCTAATTGGGACTTAGCGGCTGACCGAGCGCTCAATGTTGTCAAGGCGATGGTAGAGAGCGGCTTACCCTCGACTCAGGTATCGGGGGCGAGTTATGGTGAATATAAACCGGTAGCGAAGAATGAAGATGATCAGGGGAAAGCTCAGAATCGTCGGATCGAGATAGTGATCCTTCCCGATCTCTCTAAGTTGCCAGGCTTCGATGAGCTGAAGCGTTTACAACCTGTTCAGCGCTGACTTACGTTTAACGAATATGTCCCTGATAAAGATGTCTCTGTGAGATCGTCTGTGAGATCGTCTGTGAGATCGTCTGTGAGATCGTCTGTGAGATCGTCTGTGAGAGCAGTTAAAGAGAGTAGATTAGAGCCAGTGAGCGAGAGCGGACGGGTACATACAAAAGCGCAACTTATGAGTCATTTAAGGGCTATTTTTTTGATGAGTCATTTATTCTTCTCCGACTCTCGAACCTCTCCTGGTCATCTCTTGAGGAGGCTCTTCTTCCTCTTCGTGGTATGCGCCTTGAGTCCAATGATAGAGAGCGTGAGCCAGGCGCAGCCCAATCAGCCGCTCACCGGTGCTCTCTACGTAGAAGACAAAGCGCGTGGTCTCCGATTTGAGCCTCCGCTGATGTGTCTCCATTTCGACCTAAATAACCCCCAAAAGATGATCGTGGGTAATCGGCTCGGACGAGTCTATCAGAGCGAAGATGGGGGGGAGAGTTGGCTCGAGGGGAGTGTGCTCACCCCTCGCTCAAGTTTTTTGGGCGCGATGCGATCTCAATATCCCTCAGCTCAGCTCAGCATTTCGCTCTTGAACGAAGGGATCCTCCCCTCACCGGGTCAGCTTTTCTCTTTTCAAAATCTGATCGACCTCAATCAGAGGCTTCCTCAAGCGGGTGGTCTCGTCCGTTCTTATTTTAATCAAGATATTGAGGGCTCGGCAGAGATGCTCGGTTTCATGGGGAGTAGTAGACCAAGGCGAGCGTCGTATCGATTGGCGAGTTTAGTGAGGAAAAAAACTGGATTTACCATAGGGACGGAGTGGCGAGATCCGGTGAGGACCAAGTTTAATAATCAGATCGCGGTGCGCTACATCGCAACACCTCCTCACAAACCGAATGAAATCATCGTCGCTACCGAAGGAGGAGTCTTTCACTCACGAGATGAAGGTGACTCATGGCCGCTTAGCTTTAGTGGTCTCAACGCAGATGAGCGTAATGTAAACGTAGTTATGATCAATCCTCATCGACCGAATGAAATTTGGTTGGGCACTAGAGGAGGCTTGAGGATATCGAGAGATGGTGGAGAGACATACACTGTCGCCGATAATCGGTTCGTGGTGAGGAGCAACATCCAGTGGATCACTTTTGATCAAGTGAACCCCCAAAAGGTATATGTGGGCCTCAATTGGGCGATGCTGCTCAGTGAAGATGGCGGACAAACTTTTGATATCGCTTTTTACGATACCTATCCGGCTCTCTCCAATATCAGTCGTATCTTTGTAGACCCTCATCGACCAGAGCGAGTGCTCTTAGGCACTGCTGATGGATTGATGATTAGTTATAAGGGAGGGAGAGACTTTAGTAGAGCGGGAGGGCTGCTCTTTATGGGTCAGCCGATCGTTGACATTTTACAAGGATTTCAGCCGGGGCATTACATTGTGGCCACTGAGCAAGACCTCTGGCAGAGCTTTGATGGCGGTCAGAATTGGCAGATCGCATATTTTGGAGGAGTCGATTGGTACATTCGTATGGTCAAGCGCTCACCACAGCGTTATGGAGAGCTTTGGGTACTCACCTCAGCGGAGATCTTACGCCTCTCTTCACAGCCTCCTCCCCCGAGTGACCCTAGAGGCTATAATGAGCTTAAAGCGCGATTGCTGCGAGAGCCCTCGATGAGTGAGGTGGTTAACATCGCCTTACGTCAGGCCGGTGTTCACCGCGATAAACGTTTAGCGCTAGAGCAAAGCGCTAAAACCAGCGCATTTCTACCTAAAATAGATGTATTTCTCGCACAACGTAGCGCTTTAATCGATTTTGAGCTGATTAACTATTTTTTAAAGTCTGAAGGTGAGATCACCAATCAAAACGATGGTAACTTCTCTTATAAAGTGTGGGGAGCCTTCCTCTATTGGGATCTACGTGATCTGATCTATCATCGAGGAGAGGTACCTATTCACAAATTAGAGGGGACACATCGCCGTCGAGAAGAAGAGGTGCGCTCTTTCGTGATCAATCTTTATCAAGAGCGCTTTAACCTCATCACTTCTCTTCAGCTTTATCCCTCCGATTTAAGAACGACCTTGATGAGACACTTAAGGCTAGAAGAGCTCACCGCCCATCTCAACCATATCACTGATGACTTATTTAAACCGGTCGAAGCGCTTGATCTGATTCAAAAGAGATAGGTAGGAAATGCGGCGAGGCGATCAATCTCCCTACTCAAAGCAAACTTTCTTCGCTATATATCAACCTAGGGTTAGAGCGGATAGATGAGCTTTGGTACTCAACTCACTACTGATCCTGACTCACACATATCTACTCACACATATCTACTCACACATATCTACTCACACATATCTAAGAGAGCCACTCAGAGTATGAGACGCTTAACTCTTAATGGGGAGATCTTCTAATGCGACTTCACCGGTCTAATCGACCTCATCGACCTCATCGACCTCATCGACTTCATCGACTACACTCTGTGATGGCTATGATCGCTCTAGTCACTCCGATCACTCTAGTCACTCTCTTGACCACTTTCGCGCTTACTCTCTCGCTTACTCTCTCGCTTACTCTCTCGCTTACTCTCTCGCTTACCATGGCTGGAGAGAGCGAGGTCTATGCCCAAGGTCAGTTTAATGACCCGCGGATTCAGAAGGCGCTCCAAGACCTTAAGTCAGAGCCGACGATCCAAGAGGTACATCGCGCTGCTCTTAGGTTTTATAACGCCGAGCCAGAAACGATTAAATCAATGCGGAGCCGTGCCAACTGGAAGTACGCTCTCCCTGATGTCAATATTCGGTACCGTCAGAGCAATAATGGGGTCTTCATCGACAAAGTCGATTATTTGATGGGTGATGTTACCCAGAACAACCTCATCGGTCGTGATGAGTCTCAAGGTGACGTCTATGAGTATCAAGTCTCAGGTACATGGAGCCTCTCGAGGCTCTTATTCAATCCAGAGGTGCTCGATGTCTCCTCACTAGCAGGATTACAAGAGGGAGTTTTAAAAGAGGTCACGCGTATCTATTACACGCGACGACGCTTACAGATTGACTTAATCCTAAAGAATCCAAGAGATCCGGCGACGAGACTCTCTAAAGAGTTACGTATTGAACAGCTCACAGCGACCTTAGACGCCTTAACTCAAAATTTATTTGCAAAGAGCGCCGCCGGGTCAGCCCGAATGAGTAGAGGAGGAGAGTGGTGAGTAGAGAATGGATCAGCGCTGAGGGGCTAAAAAGATTGGAAGATGAGTACCATTTATTGATCAAAGTAGAGAGGCCGCAAGTCGTTCAACAAGTGGCGGATGCTGCCGCTGAGGGTGATCGAAGTGAAAACGCAGAGTACATTTATGGTAAAAAGAAAATGCGAGACATTGATCGACGTTTAAAATATCTCAGCGATCGGATGAACAAGGTTGAGGTAAGAGCGCCATCAACTTTAAGTGACTCGGTAGGCTTTTTATCGGTGGTTGAAGTAGAGAACTTAGAGACGGGTGAGGTCAAAATGTTTCAGATCGTGGGACCTGATGAGAGTGATATAAGTGGCGGGAAAGTATCATATTTGTCTCCGATCGGACGAGCGATGATGGGCAAAGAAGTCGATGACGATTTTGGGTTCAAGGCGCCCGGAGGCGATCGTATTTATTGTGTAAACTCCATAGACATCTCGGGATGATGTGGTGTGAAATAGGTCAGCTTCGTGATCTGAGGCTTGTCCTCGAGGCCACATTGAATTATGAAGATCTTATCTCTTACTCAAACGATCGCTAGTGACAAGGGGCTCTCATTATGAGCGAGACTGAGCAGAATCTTTCTCAACCTACTTTTCCCTCAACCATGACTCTCGCCCCTCTGATCTTAGGGATCGCCGGCGGTACAGGTTCTGGGAAGACAACCGTCGCCCGTTCTCTGATCGATATGATTGGGCCGGAGCATACCGCTTATTTAGAGCATGATAACTATTATCGTGACCTCTCCCACCTCAGCTTAGAGGAGCGAGCGCAAGTAAATTTCGATCACCCTGACTCTTTTGATACTGAGTTCATGATCGAGCACATTAAGACACTTAAAGCTGGAAAGACCATTAATAAGCCGGTCTATAGCTATACGAATCATGAGAGGACCGCTGAGGTGATCCCCGTTTATCCTCAACCTCTGATTATCGTAGAGGGGATCTTAGTGTTAGAGAACCCACAGCTGAGAGCCTTGATGGATATTAAACTCTTCGTAGACACTGAGGATGATGTTCGCTTGGTGAGACGCCTCCGAAGAGATATCGCTGAGCGTGGACGCTCTCTAGAGCGAGTGTTGGGTCAATATGAGGCGACTGTTCGCCCGATGCACCTCACCTTTGTCCTCCCCTCGAGGCGCTATGCTGATGTCATTATTCCTCGCGGTGGTGGTAATCGAGTCGCCATTCAGATGGTCGCTGACGGGGTAACTCGTCAGCTTCAGGGTGAAGGTGGCAAGAAGATGGCACACCGTTAGGAGAACGCCAAGGTCGATCATCATGCTCAGCGCTTAAGTATAGATCGCTTCATTTATCTATTTTTAATATTATGGATGATTGAGTATATCACTCACATCGACCACAATTATTAAGACTAGATTATTTTGAGGAGTTTATATGTATTCCCTAACCGAGAGATCGAGAGATCGAGAGATCGCTTATCGTAGCGAGTCATCAATCGTATATAAGAGATTAAAGCACCTACTTGATCGATCATGTCATAGGAGGTCTTTGATCCTTCATAATCTCATGATGATAGGTGTGATGATACTTGGGATCGGGTGTGTAGAGCCTGTCACTTCCCAAGAGATGGTGATTAACCCTAGTGTAGGTGGAGTGAGCGGTGGAGGTGAGATGTCAGGGGGAGGCTCAGAGGGGGGAGGTGAGGGGGGGATGATGATCAATAGCGATGGACGACCTCAGCTTATGCGCATTGGAGATAAGGTCGCGGTGGTGGGTGAGTTGTTAAGTATTCGGCTGATGGCGAGCGACCCTCAAAATGATGTCCTCTCTTTTAGCTTACGGTCTGCGCTGCCGGCAGGGGCTAAGTTTGAAAAAGATAGAGGGCTCTTCACTTGGACACCGACTTCAGATCAAATTGGGAGCGTACTGCTGACTTTTGAGGTCACTGATGGAACAATGAAAGATCAGGAGACGATCGCGGTGCGTGTCTCAGCGGCAGGCTCTCAAGAGCAATTCCCTCCAGAGATCGACCCTATCGGTTCATTACTGATCAACGCAGGAGAGCCTTGGACTTATCAACTCGTCGGTGAAGACCTTAATAATCAACGTTTAACCTATCGGCTGAATGGGGATCTCCCTCAAGGTCTAGAGCTGAACGCAATGACTGGTCTCATTACTTGGACTCCGATGGAGAGTCAACTTGGACAATATGACCTCGTCGCTGCGGTGAGTGATGGAGAGAGTGAAGACTCGACAACGATGGTGATTATTGTACAAGATGCTAATTCTCAAAGTAATTCCAATCGGCCGCCTGTCTTTGAACAGCTCCCGCTACAGAGAGTGATCGCAGGTCAGAGCCTCTCCTTTGAAATCTCAGCGATGGATGAGACTCCGATGATGCTGATGTATGAAGCGGATATGCTCCCAGAGGGGGCCACTTTTAATCCAGGCTTGAAGCTCTTTAGTTGGACGCCAAGAGCAAATCAAGGAGGCACTTCTCATGACGCAGTATTTGTCGTAAGCGATGGAGAGTATAGAGCTTTCTTGAGCGTTTCGATTGAGGTGACCCGAATGATGAGCCTCTGCCCTGCGGACCCTGCTGGGACAAGCGGAGGGAGTGTTCCGTTAGGGGAGGGGATGACCTTACAAGATCGAGTGCTCTGTGATGAGGCCGAGATCGATAACTATGAAATTACTCTCAATCGCCTGGGTCGAGTCGATGTGACCGCTAATTTTGTACATGCTGAGGGTGATATAGACCTTTACCTCTTTGATAGCGTGGGTCAGCGTATCGCTTTCGCTAATGGTTATACCGATGAAGAGCGTCTCACTAGCTCAGCGCTGGCGCCGGGTACATACCGACTAGAGGTTAAGATCTATAGCGGTGGCGGACCTAGCATCTATTCTGTGGGCTATACTGTGATCGAAGAGTCGATGACCTGTATGTCTGATGTTCTAGAGGGAATGGGTAATAACACTCAAGAGACCGCGACTTCGATCAATCCTGCTCAAGATTACACCTTAGGACTCTGCGCTGGTGATATCGACTATTACTCTTTCAATGTGAATCGAGGAGATCAAATTGAGATCACTGCTTCCTTTGGACATGTACTCTCTGATATTGACCTCCTCCTAGTGACCCCAAATAGCACTAATGGATGGCCTTTTGAGCAGTGGTATGCCTCTACTGAGAATGATAATGAGTCGATCGTTGTCCCCTCTGCTCCTGTTGCCGGTCAATATATATTAGAGGTCAAGCAAGTGAGCCCTGACCGCGAGCCACAATATGATCTTCGGATAGACCTCACTCCTCCCGAAGAGTGTGCTCCTGATCGCTTTGAGCCTTCAGACTCGTCACAAAACAGCTATCGACTCTCTCCTGAACTCTATGGAGATCTAAGAGCTTGTGCTGATGAGGATTGGTTTGAGACTGATATTCCCCCCGGACGCAGTTTAATTATTTACATCACTTATGAAGAGGGGACACCGATCATTGATGCTCAAGACTCTACTGGTCTCATAACTCCTGTCGCTCAGACCTTCTTCACTCCGGTGGACGGTTGTCTCTCCAATCGCTTTAACTGTAAGCGTTATCAAATTGATCCTGGCGCTAGCGGAGGGCTCGTCCAATATGGGGTCAGCTTCTTCGAGATCGGGGTAGAATACGATATCCGAGTCCGTCTCGGCGATGAGGTCGGTGCGCCTTGTTTTGATGAGCTAGATTGTAACTCTGGCTATGAGTGTCTCGATCATTTTGATGTCTATCAGTTTGAGAGTGGACTCTGCGCTAAGTCATGTGGACAGGATACTGATTGTGGGACACATCGAGCGTGTATCACCGATGGTTTCGGAGAGCAGATCTGCGTCCAACGCTGTGATACAGGGTTCTCATGTCGTTATGAGTTCTCTTGCACTCCGGGGCTATTGACGAGCGATGATCTCACGGTCTCTGCTTGCCTCTCCGACAACTTTTAGTCCGGCCTGAGCGCTTCTACAGATCTCTCATCGGGCTTGAATGATAATAATCGGCTCAAAGACGACGCTCGATAAAGGCAGATGACTTCATTTCCTCGATCCACTCCTTCAAGGATCGTTGATATTTCTCTTGTCGAAGTTGTCCTTCTAGTCGAGGGCGACTCTCTTCAAACGTAGGAGGCTCTTGAGCGCTGATTTTCTTAGCGAGGACGATGTGGTAGCCAAAAGGGCTACGCACAGGACCGGCTAGCTCTCCCTGCTTTAAACCGATAAAGGCGTCCTCTAGCTCAGCGGGTAGACCTCCGCCACGAGTGATCACACCGAGGTCTCCACCTCGATCCGCACCTGATCCCTCACTGAACTCTTTGGCGAGCTCAGCGAAGCTCTCACCAGATTGGGCTCGAGAGAGAAGCTCATTAGCGCGTTGTTTAATAGCAGCCTCTGCTGCTGAGGTTGATCCTGAAGGTACCTTGAGAAATAAGTGAGCCCCCTCCACTTGAACATTCGCTCTCGCTTCAGTAAGAGAGCTCTGATAGGCGTCGCGTAGCTCTACCTCGCTGATCGATAGTTTACTCGCTAAGTTCCGCTGAGCGACCATCTGTTGAACCAAGAACTTCTTTGATTGAGCCTTGAGCGACTCACGAGTCATCCCTTGAGAGTTGAGGTATTGTTGAAGCTCTGCCTCTCCCCATCCTTGTTGTTGAAGGATATTGGAGAGGTGAGCCTCAACTTGCTCTTCGCTGACCTTGACGCCTTGCTCTTCGGCGATTTGTACTAAGAGTTCTTGTCCGATCAACTGCTCAAGAGCGGCTTCAGTCTGCTCTCTGAGCAGCTCCGCTCGTTTCATTGGGTCAGCGATCGTCTGGATCCTCATCTGCAGAGGGACGGTGAGCTCTTCGAGCTCGGAGAGTGTAATGACGTTGTTATTCACTAAGGCGACGATACGATCAACTGTCTCAGCGTGAGCGGAGAGAGCACCTCCAACCATGATGAGCAGACTAAAGCAGCTCCACAGCAGGTGACGAGGTCTTATGATCAGTGAAGAGCGTTTGAGGGTCATAGCGTTACCTAAGCTCCAGGTGTTGGGAAAAGAGAGCGATTTCATAGGGGACTTCATGAGGGAACTCATCGTCGATATGAGACGTGAGATTAAGAAGAGCGATGAGAGACCTCTTCATGGTTTATGACGTTGAGGCAATTGAAGCGGAGCGTTGAGTTTGAACTGAGGAGCCCGTTGCTTAGGAGAAGCATCTACCTTCAGTCGCTCTAGGGCTTCTTCATCAATTGAGATCTGAGCTTTTGACTTCAGGTCGGTGACATAATCTTCAAGGGTATTAGCCTTGCGAGCTCGGAATAGGTGATTGCGAATTTCAGTCTTGACGTCAGAGAGTGACCGATTGAAGGCGCGCTTTCCTCCTGTACGCTGGATCAGATGCCAACCTTGGGGAGATTGAATAGGCGTTGCGGCGACCTCTCCTACTGCTGTGAGCGCGAAGGCTGCTTCTGCGATTGATCGATGAGGCGCGCTTTGCGGAAAGAGACGATCTCCGATGAGTTGACCTTTACGATTAAAGTATTGGAGATCTCCCCGTCGAGCGCGAGTCTCTTGATCTTGGCTCTCCTTGGACGCGAAATCACCAAAAATTGATCGGCGCTGTTTAGGATCTGATTTAATATGTAAGCGGAGCTTTTTCAGGGATGCTTGAGCTTCTGCTTCGGAGGAGAACAAGATATGTGAGGCTCGGACGAGCTGAGGGCGCTGGTAATCGCTGAGATGCTCTTGATAGTAAGCGCCCACTTCTTGATCGCTAATATCTCCTATCTTCACTAGATCTCTGATCTCATGGCGGAGCAGCTGACGAACCATCGCCTGCTTATAAGCGACCTTCACCTCAGGATGTTCTCCATGGCCTCGCTTGAGCGCTTCGCCTGCGAGCAGCTCAAAGCGGATAAGGCTATCGATTAACTCACGTTTTCGCTCCGGACTTTGATATTTAGCTCGAGAGATTGGGCTCAGCTCAGCGAGTCTACGTTCAACGGTCGCTTGAGTAACCTTGATCTCACCTACATGAGCGAGAATTGCAGATTGGTCGATATACTTTGAAGAGAGTGAGTGATCAGCTTTATCAGCAGAGACACCACTAGGTGCTGAATCTTGACAGGCGAAAACACTAAATACGATAAAGACCCATTTCAAATCGCCTAATATTCTCTTAATAAGAGGAGAGTGTATAGCGCTCACTGAGGAGTTGACCGAATCGCAAAGGTGATGAGGACTATGCTGAGGGAGACGGGTTTTAAACATTAAATACTCTCCTGAGAGTCGACGAGGACTCTCTTCTTATGGGTGGACTTAGAGCACCTTACGACGAGGGAGTCGATCATAAAAATAGAGGAGGGCTCGGGTGGCGCTCTGCTCAATATGTCTCTTAAGCTCGGGGGTCAAGAGATAAGAGAGACGATCATCTGCGACGCGGGTGAAGGGAGAGTCGGGGAGAGCGAGTACCGTTTTAATCATCGTCTCAGTGAGCGGTGTCTCTTGATGAAGGGTAATGACTAGTTCGTACTTCTCTACATAGAGCTCAAACACCCCGACCGCTTTGGCGAGGAGGGTGATTCGTTGACGGTTGAGGAACCCAACCATCTCTTGGGGAGGTGTACCGAAGCGATCATTTAGCTCTTCATACAACAGAGGGACCTGCTCTTGTTCTTTGAAATGCGAGATCCTTCGATAGACACGCAATCGCTCTTGAACATCATCGATATAGTTTACTGGGATCGTTCCTTGCGGTCGCTTACTGAGCTTAATATGGGGCTCAAACTCAAAAGATTTAGGTCGCTCTTTGAGGTCGCTCATCGCTTGCTCTAAGAGCTTACCATACAGATCTAAACCGACTTTTTGGGCATGGCCCTTTTGACGAGTCCCGAGCAGCTCTCCTGCGCCACGTAACTCTAGATCCTGACTCGCGATATGGAAGCCGCTCCCTAACTCTGTAAACTTTTGAATCGCGCTTAATCTCGCTCGAGCTTCATCACTCAGAGTTGCCTCTGGAGAGATGAGTAAGAGGCATTTACCGCGCTCATGACTCCGACCAACTCTACCGCGTAGCTGATAGAGTTGAGACAAGCCAAAGGTATCAGCGTTATCTATAATAATGGTATTCGCCCGAGGGATATCTATCCCATTTTCAATCAAGGTTGTGCAGAGGAGGAGGTTGAAGGAGCCATCGGTGAAAGACCACATGACCTCTTCAAGCTCCTTGGGCTTCATCTTACCGTGGGCGACGCCAATACTCGTCTCGGGGATAATAGAGCTCAGCCAGCGACGGCGCGTCTCGATGCTCTCTACTCGGTTATGTACAAAGAACACCTGTCCACCACGTCTCAGCTCATTGAGCACTGCGTCACGGACGATAGAGTCACTGAGACGCACCATACGAGTGTGAATACTGAGTCGATCACGAGGAGGAGTGGCGATCACGCTCATCGAGCGGAGCCCACTTAAGCTCATATGTAGCGTTCTTGGGATAGGAGTCGCGGTCATTGAGAGCACATCGAGGTTAGCGCGAAGTTCTTTGAAGCGCTCTTTGTCTTTCACCCCAAAGCGGTGTTCTTCATCGAGTATTAGCAGACCTAATGAGGGAATCTCTACCGACTTCTGCAAGACACTGTGAGTTCCGATGACGATGTTGATCTCTCCGCGACGCAGTCCGTCTTTTACCGCTCGCTGTTGTTCTGGAGTGATAAAGCGACTCAATTGAGCGATCCGGAACGAAGTATAGGCGAAGCGGTCAGCGAAGCTCTTGGCGTGTTGGGCGGCGAGGATCGTCGTGGGGACTAACACCACGACTTGTTTACCATCGATCACGGCCTTCATCGCTGCTCGCATCGCGACTTCAGTCTTTCCAAACCCGACATCGCCACAGAGGAGGTGATCCATAGGGCGACTTGAGCACATCTCATCGACTATTTTACGGATAGAGCGAAGCTGATCTCTAGTCTCAGAATAAGGGAATCGTGCTTCAAATTCAGCATAGGCGCGGTCGGGCTCCGTGTAGGCGAAGCCTTGTGATTGCGCGCGCTCAGCATAGACGCTGAGTAGCTCACGAGCTTGGTCTTCAGCGCTGGTCTTTGCCTCACTTAATGAGCGCTTCCAAGCGTCGCTCCCCTTCACCGACAGTTTCGGTTGGCGAGAACCAATGAATTTTTGGATTAAGTGTAATCGATAGACAGGTAAGAGTACGGTCTCTTTTTTTGCGAACTCTAGATGGGCAAAATCGATTAAGCTCCCTTGGTCTTCGATTTGTACGAGGCCTTTAAATATCCCGATTCCATAATCGAGGTGAACAATAGAATCATCGATGTTTAGATCGGTGAGACTTCTAATAAAGGGGCTCTCTAGCGTCTCTTCACTCAGTCTATCTTCTAGAGAATCATTGAGGCTCATCCCCTCGACGGTGAGATTGTCCCAAGGGTCTCGGGGGCTCGCATCCTCTTCTTGATCAGCATTGAGAGAGGTTCGTAGATGTTGAGCCTCATCATCCACCTCCATCGTGCGCCCACTCAACAGTAAGTCGACTTGTAGATCGATCCCTTTTTGTCCCCGAGCCTGTCGTCTACCAGAGATCGGTGTGCTGAAGATCTCGGCAGCTGAGATGAGGGTAATGTTCATCTCTTTGTCATGAAATCCAGCGCTGAGCATACCTCGGATAAGAAACACGCCTGCGGGGAGAGAGTCCTTATCAGCTTGACACTCCAAGAGCCAATGGGCGAGTGAATAGGGATAGACTAGAGCGGTCTCGCCGAGCTGTCTCAGTAACCGGTCTCTCTGTGAGCGTGTTTGACACACTAACCCGATCCGCTTCCCTGCTTGAGTCCATACCTCAGCAGCCTCACTTAATGGAGAGAGGGGATCGTCCCCACTCCGTTCACGATCAAGGCGTTGCCGGAGGGGTAGATGTGACGGGAGATAGAGTGATATAGCGTACTCAGCCAGGTCATAGGGGGCGGCGAGTAAACAAGGGTGATCTTTCCAACTATCGATGAGCTCCTCTGGACTCAATAGATGCATCTGAGGTGGCGCGGTGAGCGTACCAGACTCTAGCGCCTCTCGATGCACTCTAGCCCACCTCATGAGTCGGTCTTCTAGTAAGGAGATGGTTCGAGATCTGTCCCAGACAATAAACCATGGAGAGCCCACGCTCTCGGCGATTACATCACTGATCAGCTCTAAGCCCTCTGGAAAGAAACAGGGCAATAGTGACTCCATCCCCGCGACCGCGATCCGATCGGTGAGAGCGTCGGCGATGGCGATGATCTTCTCTGCTGAGGGCGAGATCCCATAAGACTCTAGTTCAGGCTCTGAGTCCCAGAGTTCATCGGCGAGACTGATAATCCCATCTCCACATTGAGCGGCATAGTCAGCGGTGAGCGGAGCCTCTCTAAGAGGTGGGAGAGTGAGCTCATTGAGAGCGCCGCTATCACGACGCTGAGTCTCTGGCTTAAAGGTGCAGATCGATTCGACCTCATCACCAAAAAAACTTACTCGCACCGGGGCGCTGAGATGAGGTGAGTAGATGTCTAACCGATCTCCTCTGACTAAGAAGGAGCAGGGTTCATGGACTAGGCTAACCCGCTCATAACCTTCCGCGACGAGAGAGTCGATCAGTGCTTCTCGGTCGAGTTCTTCACCGACGATGAGGCGTTGGGTACGCTCTCGTAGATGATGAGCGCTGATCACTCGACGGGCGTATGTCATCACGCTCATTACTTGAATCGAAGCTGCTCTCCCTCGAGCGATCATAGAGAGCATCGCTAGTCTCTCTCCAGAGCTTCGTCTAGACGCTCGAATCGATTCATAAGGAGACGCTGGCTCATCCCAGATATACACCGACCGTCTCTGCCCGATCTTGGGACCACCACCAGCGAGACAGGCGCGCAGGTTATGACCTAGCCGCACCGCCTCTTCTTCTGTAGGAGTGATCACTATCATAGGTCGACCAGAGAGCTCAGGGGCGAGCATACTCATCTGTCGGATAAGATAAGAAAATCCCTCCATTCCTATGTTTTTGACGGTCGCTTCCCCCCTAGAGAGTTGGGCGATTATGCTCTTGATGGGTAGTCGAGCGCTCTCATCACCGAGCGCCTCCCAACTTTGCTCTGCACCGGCTCTGTCATCTCGGCTCTGTCATCTCGGTTCAGTCTTGACTGTAAGTCACTTGGGAGACTCGTTCCCGTAGCAAGTCAGCAGCGATCACTGGGATCACTTCCCAAGCGATCCGCTCTACGATCAAAGCGCGCTCTTGAGGGGACAAGTCGCCTCGCGCTTCAGAACTAGAGGCTAAAGTCATGACCTCTAGGGCTCGTTCACAGGTCTCTTCTACTGTCTGGGTGAGTGCCTCTAACCACTCCTTCTCTAAGGACTCATGTCCTCTATCGTTAGAGTTCTCGACTAGAGATGGACTCTCCATGTTTAAGGAGGGCTGACCATCATTATCCACGGCTAGAGGTGATTCACTTGGTGGTTGAGAGCTCGTAATTACCGGAGTATTGACGGTCGCTCCGCTCTCATCTAGCCAGTCATCTTCATCACTCACAGTTCCCTCTTCTCGGGCATCAATGGCCTGATAAGGCTGTGATACTTGTGACAGGACCTGTGGAGGTGACCCACTGACTGATCCATTGACCGACTGTTCAACTACAGCTGGTGAGAGGTCATTGGAGGCTAGTGAATGTGACTCGACAGAGGATGATCGTTCGTTGAGATCAGGAAACTCAAATTTAAAGCTCTCTTCTGCTGAGGGCTGAGAGGCCACAGGGGTTGGTACGAGATCGGCCTCTTGGTCTCGCTCTGCCACTTGACCTATCATAGAGAGCGGTCGGGTTGGCTCCTCAACAAGAGGGGGTGATAGATCCACTTGCTCTAGACCATTGACTGGCTCTTGTATAGCAATGGGTGGAGGAGGAGGAGGGGATACACCCGGTGGTGGTGGAGGGGCTACAATCGGTGGTGGCGGAGGGGCTACACCCGGTGGAGGTGTAGGCGCTGTAACCGGTGGAGGTGTAGGCGCTGCAAACGGTGGTGGCGGAGGCCTGTGTTCTCTCTCTCCGTGGCCCAGTGCCTCAGCGGTAGGGTCGAGAGGGCGTTGATTCATAAGTGAGCCGACAGAGGTAGGGATCGGAGTGTCAATCGATTGAGCTTGAGCACTCTGTTGAGCTCTCTCTTCTATGACTGGCGCTTGGGTCTGAGGTCTCGCGAGTGGAATCTCTCGTCGAGTCGAGAGCAGAAACTCTTGATGAGGAATCTCCCACGCCATCACTTCACACACCAGTTTTAGTAACTCATGAGTCTTGAAGGGTTTCTTGACGCTAGCGACAAGTGGTAACCCACCCTCAAGCGCGCTCGGGTAGATCTTCTCTGTTTTTTGATCTTGTAAGACAATAAGAGGACATCGGTGACTGGCCTCAAGCAAATAGCGCGCTTGATCTTTGTACGAGCGCTCACTTGATGGATCACTAGAGGATCTCAACTTTTCTGCACATAACACGAGATGAGGCTTGGTGCTCACACTCTCTATCAGCTCAGTCATTTGATCGGCGAATGAGAGACTCGTGGGAAGCCCATGCAGTGATATCTCGATCATTCGTCTCACGACTTGGCTGCTCTCAATGACCCATATGTTTGCCAAGATATAGTCCCTTCATGACATTGATATCATCACCCAAACGTTCAAAGACGTTAAAAAGTTATAGTTTCGGAGAGGTGAGGTAAATAGGATGAGCAACATCTTAGCCTTTGGGTTATCATGACGAGCCCACAGAGGTCAATAACGAGGAAAGTTAACAATGGTGAGTAAAGAGATGAGGAGTCACGATCTATTTGATGTCTCTCAGAAACAAATGGGGAGAGTGAGAGCGATCTCTGGGCTTAAAGACCCGATCATCCAAGCGCTCAGACGGGTGAAGAACTCGGGAGGAAGAGCAAAAGAAGGTCTCTATCTCTCTGAGGGACCAGACCTGTGCGCTCGCGCTGTACGTTATGGAGCAGAGGTGGTCGCTCTGATATGTTCAGAGGGCTATATCGATCGGACAGAGTGTGTAGAGTTGAGAAGACTCATGCCATCGAGCATTCCGATTTTTTCCTGCTCAGAGGGCATGCTTCATAAATGCTTAGAGGCAAAGCCGACACCCCCTTGTGTAGCGCTAGTCAGACGAGTTGTGACTCCTTGGTCCCCCTCCTCTCATCTTCAGGGTCACCCCTCACTCTATCTAGGAGTAGATCGAGGAGATAGCGCTGATAACCTAGGGATGTTGTTACGTAGCGCTGAAGCAAGTGGGGTGAGCGGAGTATTGTTGGGAGGGGACACAGTGGACCCTTGGGGACGTCGAGTGGTGCGAGCGTCTCGAGGAGCGACTTTTTGTCTCGACCTCTCGCGAGAGCCGAAGACCCTCGCTGGGGTATCCACTGCTCAGGCGGCGGGCATACAGGTGATCACTACATCAGCGCGCGCAGAGTATGATTATACTCAAGTCGATTATACTCTCCCGAGTCTCTTGCTTGTAGGGAACGAACATCATGGGATCGATGAAGCCGTCGTAGAGGCTTCTGATCGGTGTGTCTTGATACCTATGCTCGGTCATATTCACTCACTCAACATAGCGGTCGCTGCGAGCTTGATCCTCTATGAGGCACAGCGACAGAGAGCTTGGGTCAGCGCGAAGAGCAGAGCTGCAGAGAGAGACGGAGGTGTCAATGTGGACTGAAAAAGTAGCACGAGCGGCGCTAGGGATGCGCCGCAAGGCTTTTGAGCACACTGTGAAATCTCAGGGGGGATACTTGAGTCAAGTGTGCTCCTCTGCAGAGCTCTTGAGCACTCTCTATCTGAAAGTGTTGCAGCTTGAGGAGAGCGAGGGATCGGCTTCGCCAAGACCTTTTCCTGGTTTACCTTCGGAGCGTCGAGAGCGCTCTCAAACCGGTGCCGCCTATCATGGCCCTCGATCTCCACATCTTGATCGACTCATTGTTAGTCCCGCATCATACTCTCTCGCAGTACTCTGCGCTCTGAGTCAGGTGAACCGCCTCGATGGTAGGGTCACCGACCATTATCGCCAAGATGGGGGCTCCCTTGATTTATGGGGAGCACCATATACCCCAGGTTTTGAGACACATACTGGTCGCCCAGCGCATGGGATTGCTTACGCAGCGGGTGTGGCCTTGGGTCGAAAATTAAGAGGGGAGAATGGTCGAGTATGGACCTTGGTAGATGGTGCGGAGCTTAAGTCAGGAGAAGCGTGGGAGGCGCTACACCTCCTCAAAGAGAAACCCTTAACAAATCTCGTACTCATCATTAATGACGCTAACTTTGAAGAGGGTCCATCATCATGGGTCAAGGGGTGGCTCGACGCTTGTAAACCATGGGAGCCTCAATCGGTTAATGGCCATGACCCATTAGAGCTCTATGCGGGAGCCCAAGTCTATGCTCAAGAGGGTCCACTCATTATTCACGCTAAAACTCATCCTTGCCAAGGAATGGTTTATCTTAGCCTCGCAGGTCTCCCGCTAGATTATGTGCGTTTTAAGAGCAGTCGTGAGCGGATGAACTTTGAAGGCGCGATTCGCGCAGAGCTCTACAAGCCAAAGAGAGCGAAATCATGAAATCCTCAAAACCAAAATCATCTAGCTCGACTAAGCCGAGCCTCTATCAGCCAACGCTGAAGGTCTCGAGCGCGATCTCTGATACCCCCTATCTAGAGGCGTTACATCAGCTAGCCGCTGAGGATGAGAGCGTGATCTGTGTCACTTGTAGCGGACTCGCTAAGTCTCACCTCGAGGGCTCACCTACCCGTATTCCTCAGAGCTTAATTCATCTCCCTGAGGGGGTCTCGGCAGCGGTCACGTTTTGTGCAGGCTTAGCCTCTGAAGGTTTCAAGCCCTTCTTACATGCAAGCGCAGCAGCGCTCTCCCGTAGTGGTTATGAGGCGATCGTCAATCACATCTCAGCGCCTCGACTCCCGGTTCGTTTAATTGGTTTTGACGCTGGGCTCTCCCATCAAGGTGGCGTCGCGGGTCAAGCGATCGATGATCTCTCTTTATTGAACTTACCTAATTTTACGATCGCTGAGCCGGGAGATGCTGAAGAGCTAGTCAAGGGGCTACCCTTGTTACACGCTGTTGATGGGCCGGTGTATTTAAGAGCACCAATGAGTAGAGCACCTCGCCTCTTTGATGGACCGCCGAGCCTCACTGAACCTCGTCTCCTCACTGAGGGCAGTGATCTCCTCGTGATCAGCATGGGACAATGCACCGCTGAGGTGTTACGTCTCACTGATGCCTTAAAAAATGCACGGGTCTCTATGACTCACCTTCACTTGTTTACCCTCCGCCCTGCGCCGCAACGATCGCTCTTGAGTCACTTAGAGGCTAAAAACTATAAAGGAGTGATCACCCTTGAGTCTCATTTTGCTCAGGGAGGGTTAGGGAGCCTAGTGACCGAGCTGATCTGTGGAGAGATGACACGCGAATTTTTATGTCCAATCTATCGACTAGGGTTGCAGATGACCTTCGCTCAAGGAGGGAAAAGAGATTATCTCTATAAAAAATATGGTTTAGATGTGAGCGCTTTCTTAGCGGCGATTGAGTCTATATTAAAGCGTAAACTAGGAGTAGGCGCTTCTGAGCTACCCCCTTCTCCTTGGGGTAGCTCTAGCGACAGTTTTCCGATTCGATGATAGATTACAGGGAGAGTCTTGTTCGTTATCCCTTCTATCCTCAGAGAGTGTGTTTTATCTGTTGAGCTTATTAGCGCTTAACTCTACACTCACTATTTAGGGCGCTAAATCTTTAAAGAGAACCGAAGAAAGAGATACATCCTCCAACAATGCTCACTGAAATACTCATGTCGCTCTTCGCGATCGATAGCTTTAGGCTGTGGAGAAGAGCGACGAACTATCCAAACATTAATCACTTGAGTCAAACGCTTGAAGCGCCTGCGCTCCTCGATGACTATAGAGTGATTTCAGCGCCAGGTGTTGACGTACCTGAGAGCGTACTATGGGGGGCGGTCCAGTGGGCAGATGATGAAGGGGTGCTCGTCGCTGACCTTATCCCTGCAGGCTTACCGACCGAGAGAGTGCTCGGGCTACTCCATCAGAGTCATCCGACAGATTTCTCCCAACATCCCTTTGCGCCAGGAATCACTGGCGGGGTCGCCTGCCTTGTCCATACAAGTATTTTAGAGCTATATGCTCCTCCGGCCAATGAGAATGGCGATGAGGTGAGCTCTCAAGTCAAATGGATAGATTATGCCCAATCCCTCAAACGATACGCTCCCTGGGAGAGCGCTTTGTTATTGGTCGAGGGGTGGCGCCTCACTCATGCAGAGCGTCGACAAGTGGTCGGCGAGACTCCTATCATACGGAGAGAAGTCGCTAAGGCACTCTTTAAGGGGAGCTTTGAGCAGGCGCGTTTGGCAACACCCATCGTCCTCGGTCTACTCGCTTGGCTAGTGTGGAGTGATCCGATGTGGGGAACCTTGACTCTCTTCATCTGGATGATCCAGCCCCTTATTATCTTCTCTTCAACCGGCTTTAATACCGGAGCACTTCGCTACTCACTCCTTCGACCTCTTGTAGAGCTTTGGGGGTGGGTTGAATCTCTTGGCTCCACGAGCACCGAGATCACTGATGAAGAGCGAGCTCGATTGACAGAGTCTTATCAGGCACAAATTAGTGCAGGTATAGAGAGATTCTTTCGTGAGCCAGTAGAGAGCTGTCCGCTCTGCCAAGACTCTCAGCTGACAACTCATCTCACTGTTCCTGACTATTACCAACAGAAGCCCGGTACCTTTAACCTAGATCGCTGTATGAGCTGTGACCATATCTTTCAAAACCCTCAACTGACCATTGAGGGGCTCGATTTTTATTATCGAGACTTTTATGATGGCCTCGGTGAGCGGGGAATGGATCTGGTGTTTGGTGCGACTGAGACCTCATATCGCCAGCGAGTAGCGATGATCAGAGCTCATGGATCTCCGCGACAATGGCTTGATGTGGGTGGAGGACATGGGCACTTTGCTCTCATCGCTAAGCACCTCCTTCCCCAGACTCGTTTTGACGTACTCGACCTCTCGGAGAGCGTAGAGTTTGCTGAACAAAGGCAGTGGTGTGATCGAGGGATTCGCGGTCTATTTACCGAGATGGCCACTGAATTGAGCGGTACTTATGATGGGATCTCTATGAGCCATTACTTAGAGCATACCCCTGACCCCCTCGCTGAGCTTGACGCTTGCGCTGAGGTCTTAGATGAGGGCGGAATGTTGATGATTGAGATCCCTGACCCTCAATCAAAAATAGGACGAACGCTTGGTCGACTGTGGCTCCCTTGGTTTCAGCCACAGCATCTTCACTTCATGAGCACAGGAAACTTGAGTGGGGCCCTTGAGCAACGAGGGTTTGAGGTTCATGAGGTCGATCGTCATGAGGCTCATCAGAGCGTAGACTTTTTCTTCACAGCGATTATTCTCTTACAACGAATCGCTCCAGATTTCTCGATGCCTTGGCGACCACAACGCTCAGCGATGGAGAAGGGCCTTTTAGCCTTATGGAGAGCGCTGATGACTCTGCTCTTTATTCCTTTGATCATCCTAGCGGTAATATTAGACAAGGCCTGTCGACCCCTGCTTACAAGACCAGGGCTCTCGAACACCTTAAGGCTCATCGCGATCAAGGGCGTGGATTCAGAGAGTGATCAAGAGGCTTAAGACTCAGAGGGGATTAAACGCTTCAAAACTTTCTTGAGCTGCCTCTCCTTATAAAAGGCATGTCGATTGTCACCGGTATTGTTGTGGGTGTGAGTCTGTAAATCGACGAGCTGAAATTCTACCAAGAGAAAGACTGTATTACCTGAACGCTCATCGAAGTGATGGGCTAGGCCGAGATCTTCATCTATTCTCACAGGGAGATCGACGACGAAGTTGATCATCTTGAAGCCTTTAGCGCTGTGAGGATTGGTCGCACCTTGTGTATTAGAGAGCTCTTGTAGACCCGCAGAGAGGTGGGCGAGATATTGGTCTTCTTGGATACTAGCTTCTAAGTCTAGGAGGTCATTTCTCGATTCACCCGGAACAATGTAATTAAACGGAAATAAGCGCCGATTCATGTAAGTGAGCGCCTCAAACAAAGAGGAGAGATCTTCAGTAATTACCCTAAATCGAATACGATCATGAACCTCTGCAGCGAGACTATCAGAGCGACAAAGTAGCTTGGTGAGGATCGAAGAGCTCGTCTTACGACTCCCCTCGAATTGAGCGATCCTAATTCCGCTAGCCTTCATCCCATCAATCACTTGAAATACTCGCTGCTCTACTTTGTAAAATAAATCTTGAGTAGAGACTGGCAGACGATAAAGGAGCTCTCGACCCGCGACATGATGAACGACATGCATCACCTTGAGTAAGATACAGGCTTCATCACGTAAAGGACCGGGCTCACTAGCGATCATTAAGAGGTGCTCGGGGTGTTTAAGACGACGAACACCGTTAGAGACAAAGTGGTGTAGCTGTGTATCTAAATAGTCTAATGCTTGATTGTATATTGAGTCTAAATGAGCTCTGTCAGCCTCATAATCAAGGTTGACACCAACGAGCGTGAGGAGTTGTTTCGCTTCATCAAGAGATCGGAGAGAGAGTCTCCGCCAATCGAGAGCAGAGTCTCCTCTGAGGACGAGTCTTAGCTGCTCTAAGTCTTGTAAACCAATGGGGAGCACCTCTTCTATGCTTACAGGAGTCTGTAAGTGAGATTGACTCATAAATCCTCCTTAAGGATGTGATAAACGCTTTGTAATTTGAACCCTTAGTTTAATCAAGTTAATTAACGGATGAGAGAAGACAAATTGCACTTATGAACTTTAAAAAGTCCATCTAGGCCAATCTCTTTGACTCCCATTTTCAAAGATGCCTGGGTCGACTCGCCAAAGTTTTAAATGAATGGGTTGGACGCCGATCTCATGTTTCATAAGAAGATCGATCAATCTCGGGCCATCGATGAGAGTGACCGGTGCAGCACCTCGTTCAAAGGCTGCCTCCCTGGTCCCCTTGGAGAAAGTTGATGTTGTGATCAGAGTACCTCTGACCGCCTCAAAGCGATGTAATGAGCCGCGAAGCGCATCGAGTATAGGCCGATGAATAGAGCGATGTTGACGCTTAACCTGAATTACCTCACGTACCGAGGTGATCCCGAGCTCAATATTCGCCACAACATCTACGCCCATGTCATGCTG
Organism: uncultured bacterium; assembly: GCA_943788935.1. Lineage (GTDB taxonomy): Bacteria > Myxococcota_A > Bradymonadia > UBA7976 > VGTA01 > CAKZRU01. The sequence goes on from CALSSE010000017.1 coordinate 362,237, forward strand.
GCTCGGGGTAAGATGAATTTCATCATATCCCATGCACTCTAAGAGCTCACAGATGAGGGTTTCAAAATGATGAGGATTCATACTATCTAGTAAGGAGGCGATACTCTCACGAGCGACCTCTTTTTGGCGTTTAAGCGACCCCCAGACATCTTCTAGAGCTTCTTGATCAGCGCTTGGTGCTTGAACTCCTCCATTTCTCAGCCAAGAGAGCCCTTCCTCTGTGAGTCGCCACAGCTGTCTCTCTTGAATCATTAGACCGCGATCATTAAGGTGATTTAGACGGGTCTGAAGCGCCATGAGTAGCCAAGGAGAGTGACGTCGCTTCCCGAGGCGTCTGAGAGCTGCGCTCCATCTCTTGAGAAGTTCTTCTTGGTCAAGTTGGGTCGACTCTAGGCAGATCATCAAGAGAGAAAGTATTCCTTCTCGTTGATCAATTAGCCTGAGTACATCATCATATCTTGCGGGTGTCTTACTGTCATGACCATGATTCATTAAAGCTAGACCACGGTCATTTACACGACTTAAGCCGTCTTCCTGAACATTCATCAGTTGATAATGCTCTATTAAGGCCCAACAAGACTCAAAGTCGGAAGGTGCGATCAGTTTACCGCTTCCTTCCCATAAGCGCTTAGCGAAACTACCGCTTCCGCCGATGAGATGAGCGCGAATCCAAGCCTCTGTAGTGAGAGCGGGCCCTTCTTGCTCTGAAGAGTCCACCTCTTCTTGCTTTAAGGCTCTCCTCACGCCTCGTCGCAGAGATTCAATCAGATTATGCCTCTCACCATGGCTTAAGTTGAGGAGAGCGATCACTTGTCGAAGTAGTGGATAGTTCCTTACATGTAGAGAGAGTTCAGCTGTTCTCTTCTCTCCTAAATCTTCGAGTGCGACTTTCTCGGTAGGACCTCTTGAGGTGATTGACTCTTGTTCTTTTTTCTCGGGAACAATGGGGTAAGTGCCCGTATCTGCTAGAGTATACCGTTCTCCTCTCTTGATAATTCGCGCGACCTCTCCTCTCGTCTGTGATTCCATTTGGAGTGCTAGTGTCAAGCGCTCGATAAGTGACTCTAGAGTGATGTCGGTCACCGCTCTCTCATTTAAGAGCCGCCGGGCGAGTTCACGAGCAGTGAGAGACTCATCCTCTCGTTTTAAATGGTCGGTGATGAGTCGGATGAAATCAGGATTGGGCATTGTTATCCATAAGTTAAATAGGTGTTAAAGAGGGAGGCAAATAGGTATCAGAGGTATTTTTAAGAGGTATCAGAGGTATTTCTAAGAGGCGTTTTAAGTCTATTTCAGAGACTTAAGTGCTAATGAAGCTAACGTCAATCTCATCCCTGATCATCGATTTAAATAGGTGTCAGAGGTATTTCGAGGTATTTCTAAATCGTTTTAAATAGGTATCAGAGGTATTTCCAAGAAGTATTTCTAAGGTATTCCTAAGAGGTGTCAGAGGTATTTTTAAGAGGTATTTTAAGTCTGTTTCAGAGACTTAAGCGCTAATGAAGATAACGTCAATCTCATCCCTGATCATCGGTTGAGAACATACCGAAGATAAAGTCTTTACATACGGAGATGGCTAATGAGAGTCTAAGTTGTTCACTAAATAATAGCCCTATAATTTATACAGGGTAGTGTCCATTGTACGATAAAGTAGAGTAAGTATAACCCGACACTACTCTTCCAGTATAAACCTAAAAAACAGAAAGGCTCTTCAATGAAGCTATCAGTAATCCTACTCTCTTCAATCCTATCAATTTCGCTGATTGGCTTAGTTCACGCTAATCCTACAAAGGGAGCTCTTGTTAAGACACCTAACGGAGCGGTAAAGCTCAAAGGTAAGAGAGTGCTGATTAAAGGTAAAAATGGATCAAGCGTTGAATCCAATAAAGAGGGTAAACCTCAAAAGATGAAGCTGAAGAGTAAGTCTGGTCATACGGTCACTAAGGGCCAAGGAGGAGCGATCAAAGTCAAGGGCGCTAAAGGAGCGACAGTCTCTAAGACTAAAGATGGAGAGGTCAAGGTCAAGAATATTGGGAAGACGACTCTCTCTGGAGATGCCAAAAAGATAAAGATCAAAGGACCTCGCGGACTCAAAGTAAAGGCACCAACGGGCCGTTAAGTCATTCAAAACAAGTCACTAGAGAAGGAATAGAGAGCGCTCATCAATGCTTGAGACCTTTATGGGAGTAATGTTAACTCTTGCTAGCGGGATACTAGGGCGTGATCGTCTCCTTCAAGAGCAGCCTTCATTGAAGATCATGCTTCATCACCTAGACGCTTATAAAGATGTGATCGGTATATGCTGTCTGGTAGGAGGCTTGTTAGGTTTATATCACAGCCTCAGTACCGCGTTAACTCATGACTACAGCCCTGTATATTGGCTCGCGTGGTCGAGCTCAAACCTCATTGCAGTACTGGTGGGCCAAGCGCTTTGTTTCGTTATCATAGAGGCGCGTCTCGAAGAGCTATCTGAACGCGTCCACTTGTGGTGCTCACAGCTAGTGAAGGTGGTTACTTTAGCGCCGGTTCGTCTCTCTTGGCTAGGCTTGGCGCTTGGTGTTTGGCGTGCCCTTTATCCTTGGTTAGGTGCTGAGTATCTTAAGGTTTAGACCTCAATCGAGGTCGCTACGCCTTGTCCGACGCCTACGCAGAGAGTCGCTAAACCGCGTCCACCACCACGAGCGCGTAGAGCGTAGATAAGAGTCGTGAGGATACGAGCGCCGCTACATCCCAAAGGATGTCCGAGAGCGATCGCGCCTCCGTTGATGTTCACTTTGCCCTCATCAAGACCGAGAGTACGAGTCACTGCGAGAGATTGAGCGGCGAAGGCCTCGTTGAGCTCTATCAGGTCGAGTTGATTCACACTGAGTCCAGTACGCTTCAGCACTTTCTCTGTAGCAGGCACGGGACCGATTCCCATCACTCGGGGGTTGACTCCTGCCGAGGCAGAAGCGTGATAAGTAGCGAGGATCTCTTTCCCTTCTGCTTGGGCTCGGTCTCGTCTCATCAACACTAGAGCCGCTGCCCCATCATTGAGGGTTGAGCTGTTCCCTGCGGTGACACTTCCACCGCTCCGAAAGGCAGCTCGGAGCTTTGCTAAAGCGGCTATACTTGACCCAGCGCGTGGCCCCTCATCAGTCGTAAAGAGCAGAGGGTCTTGCTTTCGCCGAGGGACTGAGATCGGGGTGATCTCTTCATGAAAGGCCCCTGACTCAATGGCTGATAAGGCCTTGAGATGGCTATTGAGAGCGTAGGTGTCTTGATCCTCGCGGCTGATTTGATGACGCTCTACGAGGTTCTCAGCGGTCTCACCCATTCCCTCGAGAGGGAAGATCTCCGCCATCTTTGGATTAGGGAAGCGCCACCCTAGCGAGCTATCATAAGCGGTGAAATTACCACTCGCAAAGGGCGTGGATGATTTAGGAAGCACCCAAGGGGCTCGACTCATAGACTCGACTCCGCCAGCGACGACTACCTCTGCATCACCGCATCTGATCAATCTCGCGGCGGTATTGACTGCGGTTAAGCCACTCGCGCATAGACGATTTATGGTGAAAGCAGGTACGTCTTCAGGGAGGCCGGCCAACACGGTCGCCATTCGGGCAATATTTCGATTATCCTCACCGGCTTGGTTTGCGCACCCAAGGATCACCTCATCGACCTCTGTCCCGTCTAAATTTGCCCGCTGCAGAGCGCTTTGAATGAGGGTTGCCGCCATATCATCAGGACGAATAGTCGCTAGTGAGCCTCTGATCTTACCGATAGGGCTTCGAGTCGCAGAGATGATCACAACATCATGGGGATTGGGTGTATGAGACATAGGTTTCTCCGAGAGTAGAGGTGGTGAGGTCAGATAACAGATGAAGAGAGGTAGAGATCGCTCAGAGTGGATGAGCGAAGACACCCACTTGTAGTTCATCAGGGCTGGGAGCATGAGACTGTTTTCGAGACTGAGCAGAGCGGGCAGCGGTATCGACCGCGTCGGTAACCTCTTTTTCAATGATCTCGAGATCTGCTTGACTCACCTCCTTATAAGTCTTTAGCCATGCTTCGAAGCAGCCGATCGGATCTCGAGCGCCCCAATATTGATACACGGACTCATCAAAGAGTCCTCTCGCCTCTCTCTCATCATGGGTTGCGTGACCGCCCATGCGGAACGTTTTGGCGACGATTAATGTTGACCCTTGACCTTGACGTCCACGCTCAGCAGCGATGCGGGCTGCAGCATAACAGTCTAAAACGTTATTTCCATCGACGTTTAAACAGGGGATGCCATAGACCTCACCCCAAGCAGAGAAGTCACCGCGATGATGAACTTCATTGCGTGTCCCTAAGGCGACTTGATTATCTTGGATCACACTTATGAGAGGGGCGTTAAGAGAGGCAGCGACTCTCATCCCCTCGTGGAAAATTCCGGTCGCTGTCGCTCCATCTCCGGTCCAGGTCATTGCTACTCGAGGCTCACCGCGAAGTCTGAAGGCCAGAGCGCATCCTGCCATGACGGGGACGAGGTCGCCGACGTGACTTATCGGTGGGATAACACCTCGAGTGGGGTCTCCAATATGGAGGTCTCGTCCACGAGTGATGGTATCAGTTGTTCCAAGATAAGCGGCGAAGCATACCTCGAGTGGAACGCTTCGAGCGATAAGCGCACCGGCGTTACGGATCATGGGTCCGACAACATCTTCTGTGTTTAATGCGGCGCACATACCGATCGTGACCGCCTCTTCTCCGCTCCCCAGCCATGCTTTAGTGATCACCCCTTGCTTGACCCACCGCTTGAGCTGAATATCATGAAGCCGAGCGGTGATGAGTTGCCGATAGATCTCTTTGAGTTGATCAATACTGAGAGACTCAATCAGCTCTCGTCTCTTTGGGTTTTGGGTCACCTGATGATAGGCTTTAGTCAACTTTAGGTCTTCAGCCCAATGAACATATTCGGGAAACTCAAAAGCCGGATAGCGCTTCATGCTACTCCTCTTTGCAATGTATTATGGTAAGGGGAGAGGCCTCTGCGAGTGAAATATCACCTCTCATAGGCAGAGGGCCGTTGACGTCCATCTCCCTTAAGTCGGCGAGATGGGTAATGATCAGAAGTGTATGTCATAACACAGACAAAAAAAATAATCTCTCATCTAAAACTAAACTATCAAAGATTACGTAAGGCTTTCGGTTCACCCATTGGGTACACTCTCTCACGATTAACGCTGAGATGACCCTCCTTAATATTGATGAAGCCTCAAACTGTCATAATGAACCATTCATGACTAATAGATCAGGAGTTGCTATGAATCTAAATACTTACGGTTCTTCTCGGACTCGCTCTCTCATGTTATTTTCGCTTTCTTTGCTTATTACGCTCAGCGCATCAGTGAATGCGAGCGCGTTTTATTTAGGTCCTCTTGAGATCCAAGTGGTTGATGTTAATGACTCTCAGCTCCCCACTTACCATCATCAGGGTCAGTATTATGTGATGGGGCGGCAAAATCAGCGTTATCAGCTCAGAGTCACCAATCACTCGTCAGCGCGCTATGAGTTGGTGATGACCGTCGATGGTCGTGACGTGATCAATGGATCCTCGGGAACCTCCCAAAATCGAGGCTATGTCGTCGACCCTCATCAGAGCTTCAGCGTAGAGGGCTTTCGTAAGTCATCATCAGCCGTCGCCGCTTTTCGTTTTACGCATCCAGGTGATAGTTACGCGAGTCGTATGGGGACGAGAGAGAATACGGGAGTCCTCGGTTTTGCGGTCTTCGCCGAGCGTGGAGTTTACCCCCGTCCTCGCCCGCATAGAAGATCTCACTCTCACAGGTATGGTGGTAATTTAGATGCTTATGAAGACCGGTCATTATTGAATGCACCTACTCCCTCATCTGCGGAGTCGAGCGTTCGTCGATCGAGGCGATCTTCGAGTAGGAGCACTTCTAAGGGCCATACTTCTAGACATCGTAAGAGCGAGCTAGGTACAAGATATGGTGAGACCGTTCACAGCGCGATTGAAGAGACAGAGTTTAGGAGAGCGTCGTCACAGCCAACTCAGAGATTGGTTGTTCAATATGACAGTGAGAAGGGGCTTCTAAAGAGAGGTGTAATTAAGAGGCATAGATCTTATCGAGCTCAAGCTTTTCCTCATGATTCACGTTTCGCGCCTCCCCCTCCACATGATTGAAGAACTCGAATAGCTCTAGACCCTAGTTGAAGAAGGTGCTTGACTGAAAAGGGGACTTTTTCAACGATAAGTGAGGGTTTATGAGGAGACATTTGGATGGGCCTATATTGTATCGAGGACTAGATCTGATCTCAGAGCGATCTTTGATGACTAAAATGAAGAGATATAGTCTATTACTGAGTTCTTTTTTGTGGTGTTGCGCTTGCCAAAATGAACCAGGTACAGAGAGTCTACCTCAGGCGATCCTTAACCCAATAACGCTGACTTTAACTCCGCCTCTGAGTGTGGGAGAGCCCGTTCGGGGGTCGATCTCAGTAGAACACTTAGGAGGGGCAGATCTTATCATCTCAGAGGTTAAGCTCATAGAGTATGATGAGGTCTCTGAACTAGCGATCATTGATCAAGCTGATTGGAGAAATCGTCGTTTGGGGGGAGAGGCAACAGAGAGGATTGAGGTCGAGTGGACGCCGAGGGATGCCCAGCCAGATCAGGCAGACTTAATATTTAGTACTAACATTGGCTCGCTGATCGCCAAGATTGAGACTTCTGACCTAGACGCTTCCTTAGAAGTCAGTATCAGCGGTGAGTGGTTGAGTATAAGTGGAGAGGGGAGCGCCCAGCGGATCACATTTGATGGGGTGAGTCCGGGGCAGCGAGGTGACGCGTTAATCACTTTACAGAGCGTTGGATTAGAGCCTTTGGAGATTACTGGGATGTGTCTCTCAGCGATGGGGGGAGGCTGTATCAATCAAGACCAAGATGGGGAATCTATTCGGTTTCAGTTATGTGAATCTGCCCTGAATAACGGATGTATACCGGTCACTCCCCCTCCTCCTCTTAACCTTGGAGAGAGCTATACGATCTCGTTGAGATATCTAGCGCCAGAGCGGGAAATCGATAGTGAATCAATACAGCTCCTCGTCAACTCTAACGCGGTGAATGCTCCACGCTTCCTCGTAGACGTCATAGGAAGACCTTGCCTCGTCGATGTCAATGCGGAGGTGTGTAATCTCGAGTTTTGTGGAGATGGGGTTATTCAAGAGGGTGAGGCGTGTGACGATGGGGATGAAGATGAAGAGAATGGCTGTAACACAGTATGTGAGCTAAATAGATGCGGTGATGGGGTATTACACCAAGGGGTAGAAGAGTGTGATGATGGAAATGAGAACAATAATGATGACTGCTTAGCTACATGTCAGCTGGCCAGCTGTGGTGATGGCTATTTATGGGAAGAGATGGAAGAGTGTGATGATGGAGATGAAGATGACCAAGACCGATGTCTAGTGGGCTGTGTTTTAGCGTCTTGTGGTGATGGGGTTTTGTGGGCAGGCGTGGAGGGGTGTGATGATGGAAATAATATCGATGATGATGGATGCTCGAATGCTTGTACGAGTCCCTCTTGTGGAGATGGCGTCATACAAGCCCCACAGGAGACGTGCGATGAGGCTGATGATAATGGGAGTGAGTGTGATTATGGTGAGATGAGTTGCTTGGTGTGCACTGAGGCTTGTCAATCGATGATGGCTCTAGGAGAGTATTGTGGAGATGGCATTATCAATGGACCTGAGAGCTGTGATCGAGGAGAAGGAGAGATTGAGCAGTGTCCTTATGGCCAAGCTGCTTGTGAAGTCTGTGATGACCAATGTCAGCTTAGGGATATCGCTGGAGGATTTTGTGGAGATAATATTATCAATGGACAGGAAGAGTGTGATGGACAAGAAGGGTGTGAAGAGACTTGTGTCTTGAGTGCTGACGCTCCTACTTGTGTTCCTTATTGCCCGGTGTTGGACTGGCGACTCATAGACTCGGGTAGTTTTGAGATGGGCTTCGTTGATGGTACTGAACAGGAGAGACCTGTTCATCAGGTGACCGTCGCTACCTTTGAGATGACGAGGTCAGAGGTAACGCTCGCCCAATACACGTCTTGTGTAAACGCTGGAGTGTGTAGTGAGCCTAGAGATCGGAACGATAATCAGCGTTGCAACTGGGGAACGGTCGGCCGTGAACAACATCCGGTGAATTGTCTCACCTGGTCTCAAGCGAGAACTTTCGCTCAGTGGGTCGGTGGTGATCTCCCCTCAGAAGTCCAATGGGAGAGAGCGGCGAGAGGGGCAGGAGGTGCAGGCCTCTACCCTTGGTCTACAGCGGAGACCTCTCCTGAACCGAGCTGTGAGTATGCGGTCATGGAAGATGAAGGGACAGGTTGTGGATTGATGAGTACTTGGCCGGTGTGTCAGAAGCCTCAAGGGGAGAGCGCAGAAGGGGTCTGTGATCTCCTCGGTAATGTATGGGAGTGGACCTTAGACGCATACCAACCCTACGTGAGTATACCTAGAGATGACGCGCCTCGTTGTCTCAATATCGATTGCACGGGCGCACCGAATACCAGGACTTTACGAGGGGGAGGGTGGACCGGCTATACACCAGGACTTAGAGCGACGGTCCGTGAGGGCTACTCACCTCGTTCAGCGCTAAACTTTTTTGGGCTTCGAGTGGTGAGGCCAATGAGTCAATGAATGAATGAATTGTGAGTGAAGATACTTAAGTACCTAACACAGTCTATTAAGTTTAATATATGTAAGTCGAAGTTAGACGATGATGAATCCTCCCTATCATGAGTGAATACTCATCGACAGATCGGTACAGTTTGATTGAGATTAAATCGAAAACAAGCTATCACAGCATTAAATATCGTCTCTCGTGGGAAGTGTACTCTTCACCACTCGGTTTCTGATGGTGTCTTTAGGCTACATTCATCCTAGAGAGCTCGAGCGATAAACTCGAGCGATAAACTCGAGTTATCAAAGTAAAGCATGACAACCACAACTCGCATCGGAGTCAATCACATGCGTTGGATTAACACTATTATCAAACTCTCAAGCCTCGCGCTCCTCACTAGTGGGAGCGTGACCGCTACTGCGTGGTCACAATCGAAAGATGAGGCCGCAGAGGGTATCAAAGTTGAGGTTAACCCCTCCCAGGTGACTCGATTCGTGATCGCGATCCCCACCGCACTTAACCAAGGGACCGCGCTAGATACGATTGGTCTCTCTGAGCAGCTTGGCGGTACCTTAGAACAGAGTTTAAAGATCTCTGGATACTTTGATCTCCTCGAGAGAGAGCTTTACCCTGCTGATCCAACCTCTGAGGGGATGTCACCAAAGTTCGTTAATTGGTTCAACTCTGGTACACAGGGCTTGATCAAATCGAGTTTCGCTATCGAAGGTGATAAAGTCAGGGTGACTCTAAAGCTCTTTGATGTAGATGAGAAGAAGAGCGTCAGCTTAGCTGAAGGTGTTGATCAGAGCACAACGCTCGCTCGAGACCCTAAGGCGATTCGCGCTCATGTGCACAAGTTTGTGAATCAAGTTATTAAATTTTATACCGGGACGGTAGGGTTCTTTGGAAGTAAGATCGCGGCGGTGCGTAAGGGAGCGCGAGGGAAATCGATCGTCTATGTTTCTACCGATGGACGCAGCACTACTAGCGTCGTCAAAGGAACAAAGACTAACCTCCTACCTCATCTCGCTGCAGGTAAGCTCTTCTTTACTAGCTATCGAGATGGTGGTCCCCATCTCTTCACCTATGAGAGAGGGAAGATCAAGAAGCTGAGCTCCCGACGTGGCTTAAACATGGGAGCTTCTTTAAGCCCTGATGGTCGCCTGCTCGTCGCAGTGCTCAGTTATCAAGGCTCAAGTGACCTCTATCTCCTCAATCCAAATAGCGGTGAGATCTTGAGACGTCTCACTCGACATAAGAGCATTGATATCTCGCCGACGTGGTCTCCTGATGGCAAACAGATCGCCTTTGTCAGTGATCGCGAGGGCTCTCCTCAACTTTGGGTGATGAACGCAGATGGTAGTAATAAGCGTCGGCTCACCTACCAAGGGAAATATAATCAGAGTCCCGATTGGAGCCCTAAGGGAGACCAAATCGCGTATACTTCACGTGACGAAAATTTCGTATTTGATATCTTTACGATCGACCCTAATGACCCCTCTCAAGTTCGACGACTCACCCAAAATCAAGGAAATAATGAAGAGCCTTCTTTTTCTCCCGATGGTCGTCATATCGTCTTCTCAAGCGCCCGAACCGGTCGCTCAGAGTTATATATTATGACCGGAGATGGGTTCACTCAGCGTCGATTAACTAAGGGCGGAGGATACCTCACTCCTTCTTGGGGTCGTTAGATCGGCTTATACACCCTCAATCCCCCTCGGGAGACAGTAGATAGATAGGCATCGGAGTTGATCATGAGAAATAATAATACAGAGATGAGTGGTAGTTCAGCATGGAACTGGGGAGTGGTCTCCAAAGTCATCGCCTTATCTCTCATCGCACATCTGAGTGGGTGTAGTGGAGCTCGACCCGCGAAAGATGAGCTTACCAAGACCATCGCGCTCTTAGAGTCCGTTCGTAAACTTGGTTGCGCGCATGACTCACTGAGTCTCGCTGAAGAGAGTTACGCTAAAGCACAAAAGCTCTTTGACCAGAAAAAGTATGATGAGGCGAGGGCTCAGGCGAGCGCTGCTCGAGAGCTCGCTCAGGAAGCCTCGGATGCTAACGGGGGGAAACCCTGTGAAGCGCCTCCTCCTCCCCAAGACACTGCACCTGTGGAGCTACCTACCGATGATGATGACAGTGCAGTAGAGCCTTTTGAGGCGATAGAAGCCCCAGATCTACAAACCGTCTATTTTGGGTTTGATTCTTCTAAACTCAGCGATGGATCGATCAGCGTAATCGAGGAGAATTTAGCGTGGATTCGAGACCACAGAGAGAAGCGAGTTATCGTCGAGGGGCACTGTGACTCCCGAGGGACATTAGAGTATAATTTGGCGCTCAGTGATCGCCGTGCTTCATCGGTTGTCGGCTATTTAAAGTCGGCGGGGATAGAGCCTCGTCGTCTTGAGCCGGTAGGCTTAGGGAGTGATCAGCCAGCCTCTTACCGTCAAGATGCGGAGGGATATCGGCTGAATCGCCGAGTGGAGTTCAAGGTCGCTCGATAGGTAGAGGAGGTATCATCCCTGCTAAGCTGCGCTCTAAGAGGGTGAGATAGCTAAAGGGAGATTGTTGAGATGTCGTGATAGAGTGGGCCTTAGCTCGAAGGGAAGAGGTCGAGAGTTGAGGTGCTCGCTTGAACCCGACCGCGATATAGTTACCCGTATTGGGGACTTGCCACACTGTTGAGGTGGGGAAAGAGGCCCTCACCGTATCAATGTCACGCTTGAGGCCTCGGTGATGATTAATGTTAATGGCGATCACACCTTGATCGGTTAAGCGCTCTGCACTGATCCTCTTCAAGAAAGAGACTGTCTTGAGATTGAGCGGACTGCCGGTGCTGTCGGTCTCTTCACTCGGTTGAAGAAAGGCATCCATCCAGATGATATCATAACGAGGGGCCTCGGATGTGGTCGCTAGGAAGGCGAAGCCATCTTCGGTGATCACTCGAAGTTCACCTAGATGGGGACGACGCTCATTCTCAAGTGCTTTTAATCCAAAATGTTCTCTAGCGAAGCGGACGACCACAGGGTCAATTTCAACGACATCTAGATCTAGCTGAGGATCATAGGCTCTGAGAGCATGGACCATCGCTCCCCCACCGAGACCGACGAGGAGCGCTCGGATAGGTCGTTGGGGTAGTAGAGGGTAGACGGCCAACATATCTTGAGTATATTTAACCTGTAAGATGTCGGGACGACTGAGATCGAGCTCAGTCTCGAGGAGCTGGGCGCCATTGGGTCGAATAAAGTATAGGCCTCGTCGGCCCTTGAGGTCTCTAATCGCGATCTCTGAGAACATACCTGAGGCGCGGATTTCAGACGAAGGGAGTTGATGGGGGGAAACTCGGAGGGCTCCTGATCGCCAACGGCGAGGAGGAAAGGTGAGTGGGAGCTTCATCTCCTCAAGGTCAGCGGTTAAGGCGATCACCCCTAGAGAGCTCACCTCAAAGGTATATTGTCGTTGGCTTCGACGATACTTAAGATATTGCTCCATGGCGATTCGAGCATGAGCATGAAAGCTCTTTGAGATCTCTTGGTAGATCGATCCCGGAGATTTTTCCACTTGTAAGTGAACGAGCGCAGACCCTAAGGCGAGCATACGCTCAAAATTGACTCCATATTGTTTGGGACCTAGAGAAGAGAGAGGAGAGAACTGTTTCATCGCGCCCTGCTCGTCTCTCCACCATCGATCTAAATTACCCACAGACAGTGAGAGAGCGGCGAGCTGAGCTCTTAATGACCAAAGAGAGTGAGCCTGCTTTAGAGAGTGAGTTGGTTTTAGAGAATCATCAGTAGAGAGTGTGGCTCTCGGGTGAGGTCGAGAGAGGTGACGCGCAGAGCTCAAGAGAACAGGAGAGCGAGCGAGGAGGTAATGATCAGTCTCGCTCTGAGACTCGGTAAAGTGACCGATGCTCTCTTTTAATAGCTGTGAGGCTTTAATCATTGAGATCAACTCGATCGCACAAGATGACTCTAGGGAGCAGGTGATCGCTCTGAACCACTGACTACTCAACATCGCTTGGGTTAAGACCTTATACCATATTGAGTGTCCAGTCGCTTGGAGACCCTCACGGGCTAAATCAATGAGACTTGAACGCTCGAGTGAGGATAGCTCCTTGATAAACTTTGGGTCACCTATCCACAATTTAAGTTGGGCCATATCCACCAGACGAGAAGCCTCCTTGGGATAACCTGATAACCTATTCATTCGATAGACAGCGGCGGTTGACCGAATCGCTGTGAGCCGACTAGGGCAGCCAGAAAAGACTAAGTTCTCGCGATTCCGACGAGTGATACAGTACGCTGACCATCGACCTATCTCTTTCGCCCATATTCTCCTTCGTTCAGCATCTTGTAATTGACTCTGTCCGGCTCTCCCCTGTCCGGCTCTCCCCTGTCCGGCTCCTCCTTGTTCAGCTCTAACGGTATAGGAGGTTGTGATCAAGATTAGGAGAGATAAGACTAGACATCGCATAGTATCGGAGCTCGCTTCACAACGGTGTTTTAGAGTTGCGCTCTTGAAGAGATCAAGTGGTGACCACTCGATGGATGATCATGAGATGAGACTGATGAGTTTAACGCCATCAGAGAGCGCGCTATGGATTTGTGATGATCAATCCTTGTGATCAGCGTTGAAGATCTCATAATGGCTCAGAAGATCAAGGAGTGATTTAGAGGTTCATCTTGATCCATTCATTTTACGATACATTCGCTCAAAGATGAGAGCGAGCTATAGACATAATAAAGAGGAGAATTATGAGCTCAGATCTAACATCATTGCCTCCACCGCAAAAGAATACCGGCGAGAAGCCTTACCGAGAATTAACCCTCATTTCTGTCATATTGGGGGTCATGATTGGTGCCCTGATGAACGCGGCTTTCGTTTATATCGCCTTGAAACTTGGTTTTAGCCTAGGGGGTTCTACCGTCGCGGCGATCATTGGGTTTGGCGTCTTACGAGCGTTTGTCGATGGCTCTTCCATCATCGAAAATAATATTAATCAGACGATCGCTTCGGGGGTGAATAACGCGAGTGCTGGTGTGGTGTTCACCTTACCGGCCCTCTTTCTCATGGGAGCTGAGTTTAGTCCATGGTCAGCGATGCTTTCTGCGGTCGCGGGGACTTTTTTAGGGATCGTGATTATTATCCCACTACGTAAACAGATGATCGAGTTTGAGCGACTTCGCTTCCCTAGTGGAATCGCTGTCGCGAGCTTGTTGCGTAGTCCCGGAGCGGGAGCGAGACAGGCGAAGCTATTAGCGGCAGGTTTTATCATCGCGACCTTCTTTCATGTGATCTCTGAGGTGACAGGGTTTTCGGATCTTAACCTCGGTGGAAGTTTGGGAATCCCTCCCTATTTCCCAATCGTTCTTGGGGTGTCCTTCGCTAGTGTAGGCGCTGGGATGTTAGCTGGTGGTGGAGGTCTCCCCTTTGTCGCAGGTGGGGTGCTTGCGTGGTGGATCATTAGTCCGATGGTGACTCAGCTCGGTTGGCTCCCATCACCTGAGGCGCTCAGCCTCCCTGCGAACGATCCTAAAGTACTAGAGTTGCAGGGTGCAGCCTTATATAAAGCGATGCTCAGACCTTTAGGCATTGGAACTTTAATCGGGGGAGCGATGGCAGGAGTTGTCGCTAGCCTCCCCGCATTGAGAGGGGCTTTAAAGAGTCTCTCGAGCGCGGCGCAGACAGGGGTTGGCGGAGGCTCTGATGAGCTCACCGCTAAGTCTTTGGGGACAGCGGCAATCTCCGCCTTTGGGTTGTTATTTATAGCGGCGATTATGGCCAGCTCTACCTTAAGTATCATGGAGTGCGCTCTGATCGCTGTCGTGGGCTTTTTGTGGTTGATACTCGCAGGTCTTGTGGTCGCTCAAGCGACAGGAGTGACAGACATCAGCCCTCTTTCAGGGATGTCTCTGATTGGGGTGACCCTGATGTACTTCCTCTCGGGAGGGGATAGTGTTGTTGCGGTCATCCTCGGGGTCGCGGTCTGCGTTGGGATCGGTCAATGTGCCGACATGATGTCAGACCTTAAAGCGGGTCATCTTATTGGAGCTTCTCCTCGTAGCCAACAGCTAGCACAGCTCTGCCTATCTTGGGTTGGGGTACCGGTCGCGGTTGGGGTCTTATACCTGCTGTGGACTCCAGATGGTGGAGGCTTTGGACCGGGGGCAGCATCAGGTCTCAGCGCCCCTCAAGGTGATGCTCTCCAGGGTATTTTGAAGGGGCTCGCGAGCGGCGATGCTCCCCTCGATAAATATATCAGCGGAGCGATTATCGGCTTGAGCCTCGGCGCTTTCCCTATTAGTGGTTTAGGTGTCTTAATAGGGCTCGCTATGTATCTCCCCTTCTCAGTCACTTTGACCTATGCGGTAGGGAGTGTCATTGCGATTGGACTTGAGCGGAGTAAAGGTCGTTCATGGATGGGATCTAATGTTGTCCCTTTTGCTGCCGGCCTTATTATTGGCGAGGCGCTCACCAGTATCACCGCAGTCCTCATTCGACTCTCAGTTTAGGAGGAAGATTATGTCTTCAGCACAGATTCAAAATCTCTCTAGTTTGATCGTAGCGATCGGTGTCGGCCTTTGCGCTACTTTTGGCGCTCAGCTCACCCCTAAGACCCTTGACGCGGTGACCGCTGACCTTGTCTCCACCCATCAACTCAAAGAGGGTCAGACGAGTGAATCACGACCGACTCCCGAGGTCGAAGAGCCCTCAGCGCGGGTGATGACATGGTGGTCAAGAGCAGCGTTACCCTTTGGTGGCGGTCTCCTCTTGATTTTTCTCGGCTCAATGATGGCGAGACGAGCGAAACATGCGCTTATACATCTCACAGGTGATGGAGAAGGAGGCGGAGCAGAGGTTAACTTAGCTCATACTTTGGGAGTGGTCATCAGAACTTTAGACGAGATCTTCAAACGAACGCAAAGTGAAGAATGGTCGCAGCTCTTGGCTGAGATTAAGATTGAGATTGAGGAGATTCAGACTTCACATCTAGAGCCGCTCATCGAAAATAGAGAGCGAATCAAAGCCGAGCTGGGAATGGAGCTCTTCATCGATATATTTGGCCCAATCGCTCAAGGTGAGAGGAAGCTCAACCGAGCCTGGGCGGCCTGTGTAGACAAGCACTCTAACGAGGCGGTGACCTCGTTACAGTCGGCTTATGTATCTTTCCAATCTGCTCTTCAAGGCGCTGTTCAAACCGAATCTTAGCCGGTGAATGGCAGTGAAGAGTGAATGGCAGTAAAGAATGAATGCTCAGAGGCGGACTTGAACCGCCGACCCAGGGATTTTCAGTCCCTTGCTCTACCAGCTGAGCTATCTGAGCGCTGATGGAGGATTGATATCTCACTCCCTCCCGATTGTCAAGCTCATTTTAAAAGTAGTTCATTGGGTGAGCTCATCAATAAAATCTCGTAACAGACTCTCTGCGTCGCGCATCTCAGAGGCTAGATTCCACATCGCGCTTAAGCGATACTTATTATGAGCGCGACGATCTGCGAAACGTGACGAATCAAACGAAAAGTAGTGATCTTCTAAATAATCCCTCGCGAAGCGAGAGGCGAGCTCTAGAGTGATCACATAACCAGCTCTTGGTAGCCACAACCGCTCTAGCTCGTCCAGTGGTTGACCAACGCTGAGATATCCCCTCATCATCATCTTCCATATGTGGAGAGAGAAACGCTCTCCGAGGTCTTTTTCAGGACGATGACACCAAGACCGAACCGCGTCTCCGAGATCGACGAGCCTAGTGTGTACATTGCAGGTGTCTAAATCGATCATCACCGCCCGATGGTCGCTGAAGCGAAGATTACTTATTTTAGGGTCTCCATGCACTACCTGTCGCCTCAAAACGCTTGGGAACAGTGTCTCACTGAGCGCGGAGATGACGCTCTCCCCAAGCATCGCGATCTCTGACCAGGCCTCTTGATGATGTGGGTGATCACGAGCATCAATAAGACGCTGTAGGTGCCCTTCCGTATCATGACCAGGGTGAGCAGAAGCGAATGTATAATCAATATGGTTGATGATATGATGGAATTCAGCGAGACCTTGACCGCCGAGATAGGCGATGGAGTCATCATGTATCTCGGTATAGGTCTCTCCGGGCACATAGGTGCTCAGCCGCCACTTCAATCCTGTCTCTTCTTCACATGCAGTGTATTGACCTTGCAGGGTTTTGATGAGCAGGGGGCCGCCATATTGATGAGCAGCGAGATGTGTCGTGACCGCTTCATAGTCGGCGAGGATTTCGTCATCGCTGAGCTGTGGATGAAGACCTTGTAAGATATATCGCTGACCGCTGTCAGTAACGAGGCCGAGAGTTTGATGGATCAGACCCACGGTGATAGGTTTAATCTCGATCACCTCTTCAAGCTGATACTGATTTAGGATGGCTTCTATGTTAGGAAATGATTGCGTGCTCATCGTGCTCTCAAGAGTGTATTCAATAGAGTTTAATGAGACTAGTCTGCTAGACCGATTAACAAAGAGCAACTGATTCCACCGATCAGTGCGCCGATCCCTTTTGGATATCATTATATGAACCAGAAACGCTCTCCTCATCTATCCATCGATCACTTCAAAGGTCGAGAGAGAATCTATATTTATCGCGATCATGGAGTCTATCGATTATCGCTTCGAGCGCTTTTATACTGTCTTCTCTTCATAGGGCTATTGAGTCCGCAGATCATCGAAGCTCAGCCCGTTGACTCTCCTAGCGATTCTACAGCAAAAGGTTCAAAGGGCCTGAGTGAAGAGGGAGCGAACTCTACCCAAAAGAGTGAGTTGCGCTCAATCAAGATCACGCTTTATCCACAGCATGATGTCGTAGAGCTCATTAATAGCGATCAAATTATGGTCTCCTGGCCTCTGTTTTATGGCTATGTCCTCGATCATATGCCGGCCTCCCTATCTAAAGAGACTCTCGATCACTTTCTGCAATGGAAGAGCTCTCAGAGCCTGTTTGTGAGCCTCAAAGACTTAGAGATGCTGAAGACGAGTCTTTCTGATCACCTAATGATCGTTGAGCAAGCCTCAGAGCTAGAAGTTAATCATCTATTCCAGCAGGATAAACTTCAGAAGGTTTTAGAGAGACTGAAGCTCCAAAAGAATAATTTAGAGAGGGAGGAGGCGTGGCTAGAGCAGCAGAAAGTACTCAAAGCTAAACAGGCCGCGCTTGAAGAACTAAAGGACTCTGAGAGCTCATTAAGAGAGTCTATTGATAAACTCTTAAAGAGATTTAAAGAGAAAATTGAGCGAGAGAAGGTCTTACAGCAGGAAGCCTTGGGAGAGGATAAGCTAGAGGGAGATAAGCTAGAGGGAGATAAGCTAGAGCTCGAGGAGCTTGAGACGGCTCTCGGTGCGCTCACCTTGTTTCATCGGTCATTACGAAGTCGTGAACAGATACTCAAGCGGTGTATTAAGAGCCTAGAGCGCTTATTGTTTGCTAGCGCAGAGCTCGTTCGTAATATCCCTCAGATGATGGAGGTTAATCAAGACCGACTGAGGACTTTAGCGCTCTGGAGAAGCTATTGGATGACTAGAGACCAGGTAGAGAAGAGGTATGAAGAGAGCTCTGAAGAGAGCCTATTGAGTCAAGTGTCGGGCCAACAAGCAGTGATCGAGGCTCGTTGGCGCGGACTTAAAGAGCTAGGAGCAGAGCTTAAGGAGAAGCAACAGAGCTTTAAGGTCACTTATATTGACTCTTTGAGAGGGAGCGGCCCCCCTGAAATCACTGAAGTGATTGGGGATAGAGCTTATGAAAAGGTGAAAGTTGCTTATGACAATGCGACGCTGTTCCTTAACTTTCATACCGCTCGTAGAGACCAACTTAACGAGATGATCTCTAAAGGCAAATTACTGCTAAGTGAGGTCGGTTCGTTCAGTAAAAAACTGCTCTTAAGCTGGGAGGATATCATCGAGGTCGATGTCTTATCTCTGACATTGAGACGCGCTAAAGAGCTGAATTTTGAACATATAAATCTGAACAGTATTATCGAGCGTTCATCCGAGCGTGATTCAGAAAAAAGGAATTATCAACTGATCACCTTGCGTGAAGAGTGGGAACGTTATTCTGATCGACTGAACTCCATGCTGAGTGCTTGGAGAAAAGCTCTAGATGATGATAAAGCGGCCATCTTAAGGATTCATCAGGAGGTTTTTGGGGAGGGAGGGCTCAAGGATAGGTTAAATCTAGAGCGAGCTTGGTTAGAGTTTGTTGAAGAGATTAAGGGACTGGACGGTCCATCACTCCTGGCGAAACATAGCGAGGCGCTGTCACTCTATGTTGTGCAAGAGACAAAGATCAATGGTCTGAGTCGTGACTATGACCAAGTGAACACTAGCTATCAAGAGGGGTGGAGGGCTCTGAGAGAACTGAGTGACCCTTTGTTAAGGCAGTATAAGGATGACTCTAGTGGGTTTAAAACACAGATTAAAGAGCTAGAATCTTTGATCAAAGAGGTACCTACAGAAGAGGGGGACGGAGAGGGGTGGGAGAGAGGTCCTGAGCTCGAAGCAGAGACTGCCAAAGATGATCAAGAGGAGGATCAATCAGGGAACGCGATCAAGAGTCAGAGAAATCAGTCTACACATCAGCGAGAGTATGAAGCGATTAAAGATGAGGGTAGAGAGTCAACAGAGAGGGTCTCTCATCGAGAAAAGATCATTAGAGTGAGTGAGCTCACTCGGCAGCTGAGAGATCAACTCTCTCCCCAGATCGCTCATTATAGGCAGTTTAAGCATAAAGTTGACGAACTCGAGAGTCTGTGGAAACAGAGAGAAGCGCTCATTTTATCTCTACAAGGAGAGTACGCTAGACGTGTCGAGTTCGCTCGTCAGGTTAGGCGTACTGCTTCGGTGATCAGATTTCGGATTTTAGATCAAGAGTTACCGATGGAGGCGATGACTGACGAGATTGAAAATCATGGTCAACGAGAGTGGGTAGAGCAGTTGAGAGCAGAGAGTCTTGATGACTTGAAATCTCAACTCGCTTATGATCGTCACCTTATAGAGTTAGAGCCTGCATATGCGATGTTGATTCAAGTGATTGAGCGGCTCCGAACTCTCTTGGGCGAAGTTCTTGATCTATCGAGCAGGCAGCTCCGCTCTATCAATGAGGCGTTAGCGGAAGAGAGCTCATCAGAGAGCCTACAGCGAAGAGATCAAGGGGGAGGAGAGCGACAAGATAAAGTATTTGAGTTGAAGACTCTTGGAGAAAGACAATTTGAGCATGAACTCCAGCTAAGGATGGATGAAGATTTCCCTTGGTATGACTCTCTCTGGAGCTCATTTAGTAATGAGTATGTGGATAATATTGAGGCGCTCCTTAAAGATCACTATGTGGAGCTAATCAAGACAGAAAAGGCGCAACAGCATATAGAAGAGCGTATTAAGCTGACTAGGGATTTAGCCGAGGCAATCGCTGCTCAGCGACCATTACTTGAGAGCTACCAAGAGGAGCTCACTCGGGTCATTAAGAGGATGAATAGCCGTTTTACCACTTACAGAGCAGAGGTTGAGCTGAGGCTAGATCCACAGATGTCAACGAAGCAACTACGTATAGAAGATCGCTCATCAGCGCTTCACCTTGACTTGCTCATGTCAGCCCCCATCAAGGGGAGAGAGGAGTATCGACAAGTCTTGGGAGAGCTTGAGCAACAGTGGGCCATCCACAGAGCTTATGAAGCCGCTTGTAAAGATCTTCATGACCGTCTCGGACCGCAAGGAACACTAGAAGAGCTCTCAGGGGAGGTTCGAGATGCGATCAGTCAACTAGAGACCGAGAGAGATGAGCTCAATCGCCCACTTAAACGCTTACTGGGAAAGAGGGCTAGAGGAGTAGATCTCACTCAAGAACTGCCCTTTATTGGTGAAATTGATCGATTACATCAAGAGAGAATTCGAATCAAATTAAGAGTTCTCCTCCTCTCACTCCTCTCTTTCCTCCTTATCCCGCTACTCACCTTTGTCTCTCTGCGGACGATTGGGAGTATAGAGCGTAGAATTCGTCGTCTATCTGAGCGAGAACTTGAGCGTTTAGTCGCTGAAGGAGATGTATTAAGTCGACAGAAGCGATCAGAAAGGGAGGATCGACTCGCTACTTTATTACAAGTGATGAGAACGACTTCCAAGCTACTCATCTTTACGATCGCTACCGGGGCGATGCTTAAGACCCTACATGTCGATGTCACACCGATTATCGCTTCTGCTGGTATTATTGGTCTCGCTTTTGCGTTTGGTGCACAGGAGTTAGTTAAAGACTTTTTCGCAGGGATATTTATCCTCTTTGAGAACCAATACAATCGTGGAGACTTCGTCACGATTAATGGAATATTTGGATGGATCGATAAGATCACTTTGAGGATTACAGTGATCAGAGATTCTCATGGAGTGATCCACTTCATTCCCAATGGCCAAGTTCTGTTGGTAAGTAATCACAATAAAGAGTGGTCACAAGCTCACTTGGAGATAGGTGCTTCTTATAATAACCCCCCAAAACAGGTGATCGACTGCTTACGTCAACTCTGTAATGAGATCTCAGTTGACCCTGTCATCGGAGAAGATGTCTTGGGATGGGAAGTGCTCGGTTTAGAGAGGTTTGATGATAGCGCTGTCGTCTATCGCGTTCACCTTAAAACAGCGCCTAAAGAGAAATGGCGAGTCGCCAGGCATTATCGTAAGCGAGTGATGGAGGTCTTTGCAGATGAAGGCATAGAGATCCCTTTCCCGCAGCTGGTGGTCACCCGCTCTTCGACTTCAGCTTTGGAGAGCGAACAACCCTAAAACCAACTCGTGATGTCTTGAATTTACCCGCGAGTCTGGAGCGGTAAAAGAGGGAGAGCCCTTCAGGGTCATAACTCCAACTCCCACCACGAATCACCTTGGGGCCTTCCCCAGAGACTACTGGGTCGATGATCGGTGTGAGCCCTCGATCATGAAAACTATCCTCAAGATAGGTGTCATAACACCACTCCCAGACATTCCCCGAGATGTCATACAAGCCCCATGCATTCTCTCGTTTTTGACCGACGGGTTGAGTGCTTCCTTCAGAGTTCGTTTTATACCAAGCGACGAGGTCGACATCGTTCGAACCGGCATAAATACTGGGAACCCCTGCCCGAGCGTAATACTCCCATTCAGCTTCTGTGGGAAGTCTATATCCGTTCGATTCTCTGTCCCAACTAATACCTCCCTGTCTAAGCACATAAGCAGGTTTAAGACCCTCTAGTTGGGAGAGGCGATTACAAAAATCAATCGCTTCACTCCAAGAGAGAGATTCCGCAGGATGAAGGGCGCCGCTGAATTTAAAGTTAGTATGCATCATCACTCGTTCGAATAGCTCTTGTGTGACGACGTTCTCTGCAACGAGGAGAGGGTAGCTCATTTTGACTTTATGTCGAGGACGCCACTTATTCTCTCCCTCATCATGGCCCATCTCAAACTCTCCATTAGGGATCATGTTAAGATTGAATGAGATGTCTCCTCGTAAGATACGATTTTGTTGATATTTCTCTAACTTCCTTTTGTAGAAGAGCCTCTCTGTTTGAAATCGCTCTTCGATCTCTTCATCGCTCAGAGAGGGAAGCGATGGTAATTTAGCTGACCAAGAATGCTCTTCTTCTGCAGGTCTCCTCTTTTGCCGGTCACTCTCGCCGGGTGAACGATAAAAGGTCTGCTCTCCGTAACGATTAATCGAGTCAGCGCTAGGTCGATTATTCTGAGGTGCGGACTCAACTTGATAACTACTCTTCTTATTGTTCTGAGTGTTTGGAGATGAACTATAGTGACCCATGCGCTGTTTTTGATCTTGTTTTTGTGCAAGTTGGAGCAGCTTGACCCTCGCCTGTTGCGTCTCATCTAAGGTGACGAGGTCTCCCCACTTGATCATAATCTCTGCAGAGAGGCCGGTCACTGCGCGAAGATCTGCTCCCTTGAGATTTACATTAGTCCAATCTATATCATTCAAGCTCGCTCCTTGCAGATCGGCCTGATCTAGCTTAGCGGCATTGAAATCAACTTGATTGAGCGTTGCGTCCCTAAGGATAGCCCCCGTGAGATTAGCGCCCCAAAACTTTGCTCCCGTGAGATCAGCACCTGTAAAATCTATCCCTTGAAGATCTGCTTGTCCCAAGGATATACCTTGAAGTTGAGCTCCTCTGAGAGGGAGATCTCTTGGCCATGAGCGAACCCTCTCTAAAAATTCTTTGAGGGTTCCATTGATGACCGGCGGATGAAATGGGGTAGATGTGAATGAGCGAGGTGGAGACTTGGTTCGCACCTCAAAACATACGGGTTTGGTAAGGTTATAGGGCGGAGGGAGGTCCTTTAACTCGGAGATAAGATAACCCCACTCATCAAGATTTCCGACGAGTAGGCGTTGACCTTCATAGAATATTCCAATCGTCATTCCTTGAGCGATGATAGGGGCTTCTACGGCGATCGTCGCTGACCATGACCCTTCTCCTGAACTTAAGTCGCAGATGTGTATATTTAATTTTATGTTATCGGGTAAGCTATTGATGGAGGACATCGACTTAAGGCCTTGAATTTACTTGTTTGTTTTTCTCATCTCAGAGGGAGTATAAAAGGTGTAAAGGTTAACGGTTCAGGATAAAATAACTCGATTTTTCTTGAACCATTGAGTAAAGGGTACTCCTGTCAAATAAAGTTGTTTAGGAAGTCTGAGTACTTTTAATATCACACTAACACAGTAAGGAAAAATCAAATGGCGATCATCGCTGAGTACATTTGGATTGATGGAACAAAGCCAACAAGAAAACTCCGGTCAAAAACGAAGATCATTCATACAGAGCCAACCGAAGCTCAACTTGATGATACAGGTGAGTTTACTTTGAGCTATTTCCCAGGATGGCAGTTTGATGGTTCTTCTACTTCACAAGCAGAAGGCGGCTCATCTGACTGCTTACTACAACCCGTACGTATATACCCTGACCCGACTAGAGGTCCAGATGCCTTCATCGTTTTATGCGAGGTGTTCGATGCTCAAGGCGCTCCTCATAGCTCAAACGCTCGCGCTAAACTTCGCGCTGTGCTAGACGCAGGTGCTAATAAAGAAGACGCTTGGTTTGGCTTTGAGCAAGAGTATACGATGTATGATGGTTCTAGACCTCTAGGATTCCCTTCAGAGCGTCGCTTTCCTGCCGCACAAGGACCCTACTATTGTGGAGTTGGCGCTGATGAGGTCTATGGCCGTGATTTAGTAGAAGAGCATATGACAGCTTGCATTGAGGCAGGTTTGCTCATTCAAGGGGTCAATGCTGAGGTGATGCCCGGTCAATGGGAGTTTCAAATGGGTGGTCCCGATGGTGATGCCCTAAAAGCCAGTGATGATCTATGGATCGGTCGCTGGCTTTTGTATCGGATCGGTGAAGACTTCGGAATCTCTTCGACTCTTGATCCTAAGCCTGTCCCTGGCGATTGGAATGGCGCCGGTATGCATACCAATTTCTCTACTGCTTCCATGAGAGCTCCTGGGGGGATGAAAGTGATCCTTGAGGGGATTGAGCGCATCTCTGTCCGTATTAATGAGCACCTAGAGGCTTATGGAACTGGGTACGAGATGCGACTCACCGGTCTTCATGAGACTTGTCGCTATGATGAGTTTAAATACGGCGTATCAGATCGTACCGCTTCTATTCGTATTCCTGCGAATGTTGAAGAAGATGGCTATGGCTATCTTGAAGACCGAAGGCCAAACGCTAACGCTGATCCTTATGACGTAGCGACTGTTCTGTTAAAGAGCGTGTGTGATCTACATTAGTCGCTCTTTATAACTAAGCGAAGATATCAAGTGATATGTTTCAACGGTCGGGAAAGTCGACTGAATAAGAGTTAATATTCGATCAATGGAGAGCGATCGCATCGCCGAGTCGCGGAAAGTCTCCGAAGAGATCTTGGTGATTAATCAATTAGATGCTAAGTCTATACTCAAAAACTTTAATAACAGAGCGCTTGGTACATCGTAGAGGATAACGGCATGAACGAGCAAACAATTGAGCAGACCATTACTGACCGAATTAACTTAGAGCTGTCTCCGGTCGAGGTTCAACTTCGGGATATGACAGGGACTCGTGACCATTGGGAAGCAGTGATTATCTCAGAGAAATTTGAGGGGATAAGGTTGATCGCTCGGCAACAGAGAGTTTATAAGGCTCTCGGAGAGCTTATGCTTGGCCCCATACACGCCTTCACGATGCAGACTCTAACTCCTACGGAGGCTGTGGCCCGCGGGCTTATGACTGCGGGAGATAATTCGCCTAATGTGTCAGAGCAAAACCTTAAGCGAGATCATGAAGGTCTTGTGACTCTTAAATAAGATCAGCTATACTTTAGAGATACTACTTGTAGCGTTAATGTTAGAGGGTATATCTAGATAGGGAGACCTCTCTCTTGAGATATCTCCATCACTTTATTCAATGAGCAAGAACGAATAGATAGGGCATGAAGCAAAGATGACTTCAGATACTCACGAACGTATTAAATCTATAGTAGAACAACATCGAGTGATCCTCTTTATGAAAGGGAACCCTGACGCACCGCAGTGTGGTTTCTCTTCTGTTGTCGCTAATATCCTTAAAGATAGCGGTGTTCCATTCGCAGCATTTGATGTCTTATCAGATCCATCGATCCGACAAGGGATCAAAGAGTTTGGTAATTGGCCAACGATCCCTCAGCTTTATGTAGATGGTGAATTGATCGGAGGGTGCGATATTATCCGTGACCATTTCGAGCGTGGTGAGCTCGAAGGGGTCCTCAAGGGTCAAGCTGCACAAAGCTAACTGAATATGCCCCAGGCGATTCAAGAGTTAAGTAGCGGACCGGTTGACATCATCGGTGATGTTCATGGTGAACTCGAGGCGCTGAATCATCTTCTCGCTCGTCTCGGCTATGATCGCTTTGGGAGGCATCCTGATCACCGCACTCTAGTGTTTATTGGTGACCTCGTTGATCGAGGACCCGATAGTCCGGGTGTTGTAGAGAAAGTCAGTAGTCTCTACTTCGCGAAAAGGGCTCAGTGCATTTTAGGAAATCATGAGCTACGTTTATTAAACCGCATCAACAAACCAGATAACAGTTGGACGAGCCCTGAACTCGCTCAAACAGCGATCAAAAATGGGTGGCAGGCTCCTATGAAGACCGCACACTCTCTTCAGCTGCGAGCGGCTCTCACATTTTTTACTGAGTTACCCATGGCCTTGGTGCGTTCAGATGTACGACTCATTCATGCTTGCTGGAATACCGAGAGCCTCAATCGTCTCCCACATATTGTGGGTAGTTGGTCTGCTTTATTTGCCCGTTTCAGACGGAATATGAACACCCAACTAAAGACTTTAGGTTGGACGCGTAAGAGAGTGTCTAAGTTGAAAGGGAGCTATCCGCTGTATGTTGGACCTCCTGAAGTGGATTCAATCCCATTTTTAGAAGAACTCAGCGATTATTTTTCTCTAGAGCAAAACTTAAATCCACTTAAAGTGCTGACTCAAGGGCTCTATGGTCATGTAGAGAATAAGACTCCTTTCTGGTCTGGACATCGTTGGCAAATGAGTGAGCGCCTAAAGTGGTGGGAAGAGTATGAGGAAGAGGTTCCCGTTGTTTTCGGTCATTATTGGCGACCAAGAGCGGGTAGTCTCGACGCTAATCTAAAACCCAGTCTGTTTACAGGTGTCGAGGCCAATCAATGGATAGGGAAACGAAATAATTGTTTCTGTATTGACTTCGCTGTGGGGTTAAGATTCCAAGAACGCTTGAATCAACTCCCAAACTTTCAAGGTTCCCTAGGCGCGTTGAGATTACCTGCAGAAGGAGATGATCGACCTTGGGAACTCATGTTTGATGATGGTGAGCGCTTCGAACTCTCATCTCGTGATAAACGATAGATAGACGAAAAATGACTAACATGAGCGCTAGCTATCCACATGATTATCATCCCTTAGCACCTATCGTCCGTAAGCTGAGAGGTTCCCTACAATGGCTAGATGAATCAGGTGTTCATGTAGAAGCCGAGTCTTTAAAGCCCTTACTTCAGAGAATCTCTTCCCTGAATCAAGCTAAACAGCCTAATAGACAGCGTGTCGTTCGACGTGCCCAGTATTGGTCAATGCTTCCTTATTCTAGTGTTCTTACAGGGGTTGATGAACATGTATTAGATCATGTATCAGAGACATTAGATCATGTATCAGAGACATTAGATCATGTATCAGAGACATTAGATTATAAGGGAAGTGATGACCCCTTGCCTGTAAGCGAATTTCCTGCGATCGCTCACCAAAGGTCTCTAGTCGAATCAATCTCTTTTGATCAGCCTCCTCCTAAGGGGGTGGAGGTCGAGGGTAGTACTGAGCTAATGAGTCCTAGTCAGACTCTTAAAGTACATCGTGGGCTCATTATAATAGGAGATGACACTTCGTCCCCAGAGCCACTTCAAACCTCAGATAATTCGTTCCTAACAGCCGAGGAGTCCGAGAGGTCTACTCTTACCATGGATCTCTCTTCAGCAAAGCCCCAGAGAGATAAACTATGGGCTACTCAGAGCAAAGACGCTCAATCTTCAGAAAAACCTCTGAGTCCACAAGCCTCTATGGCGCGTGGCCAAGCATTTGAGAGGCTAAAAGCGACTCAGAAAAAAACCTACGTTGAGACTCCTCTTCAAAATAGCTTAGAGACATTAGATGCTGAAAATAAAAGATCCCTACTGGAATTAAAATCGGATAGCTCTCGCTCAAAGACTGTTCGCCCGATAGGTTTTGAAGAGGATGAGCGCTTTGGTGCTTTATGTGACAGAGTTTGGGGGTGCGATCTTTGTCCTCGAAATAGTGCTACTCATCTTGTAGGTTCGGGACACTATGGAGCGAAGGTTATGTTCGTGGTTGGACAGCCTTCAGAGCATGATCTTATCACAGGGCAGTTACTGATGAATGTTAGTGAGCGCGAGCTCTTTAACGGACTCCTTAAGGCAATGTCATTATCGCGCCTAGAAATCTATCTAACATCTTTACTTAAATGTGGTTCAGATGAACCTAAGCCTCATGAATGGAGTACATGTCAACAGCACTTCTTAGATGAGTTACAGATTGTACGTCCTCAAGTTATTATTGCTCTAGGCTATGTTGCATCAGTTATTTTACTCGGTCCTGGAGTTCGACAGGGTGGATGGGGAAGTTTTCAAGAGATTGAAGTTATGCCTACCTTTCACCCTGCCGATATAGTGAATGGAGGAGATACGCTGAAACGTCAGTTTTGGAGACATCTACGAGAGGTCATGCGTAAGTCAGGGCTTAAGCCTTAAATATATTGGCGTATTGGAGGCGCTTTGAGTCTTGTATAAAGTTCATATCGAGCGTTTGTGCATAGGCGTTTTACAGGTATCAGATACTGTAGAGAGACGTGGTTTGAACTAGTGTCAGAGACCTTGAGGAACTTGTGTCAGAGACCTTGAGAAGACATTTTATTGAGATCTCTGTCGCGTTTCTCTTTGCATAGCCGTCCTCCTTGTATCAGGCCAAAGGAGAATCTCATGCCTTACCCTCTTCGCTATCAATCTAAGCCTTGGGCGACCCATCACGTCGTCTCACGCTGTTTTCAGGGTCGATCTTTTTTGCAACCAAATCCAGAGGTGACTTCGGCCGCCATAGGAGTTTTAGGTTATTTCACGGAGCGGTATCAAGGTAGAATAAAACTCCATTTTGCGGTGTTTCTTAGCAATCACTTTCATCTCTTAATCAGCTCATCTGATATTGTGACGCTCTCTAGTTTCCTTCAAGATGTGAAGAGTAGTTTGACTAAAGAGATTGGTCGTCTTCATCGATGGGAGGGGACAATTTGGGGGCGTAGGTTTTTTAGTGAAGAGATCCTAGGTGAGGCTGCGCTCATCGACATCATTAAATATCTGACCAAGAACAGTGTAAAAGAAGGCTTAGTAGATCATCCAAGTCAATGGACTGGGGTTCATAGTTACAAACAACTAGTGGAGGGAAAAGAGTGCACGGGACTTTGGGTCGATAGAGTGGCATTGCATATGGCATGTGATAATCGCAGCGAGACTGATATAGAAGAGTTTACGACTTGTTATTCCCTCAGATTGACTCCCCCTCCATCATGGGAGTTTCTGTCTGATGATGTCTTTAAGTATATATGTCGAGAGATTATGGATAACGCCATAGAGGAGGCACTCCTAACTCGAGAGGGAGGGAGTATAGGAATGGAGAAGGTGTTGTCAGGAGATCCTCTAGAGGTGAGGGAGCGATGTGGGAATGAGGCCACTCCTCGGTTAAGCGAGCCTCCATGTAAGTCGAGATGCCCGATCTTGTTAGAAGAGTATAAACGGTCATATTTTGAGTTTAAGTCTCAGTTTCAATCAGCCTCATTTGAGCTTAGGAGGGCTCTCAAACTAGGCTTGGAATCAGTACACTTGAGATTCCCTCCAGGCGGTATTCCTCTGTTTGGAGGCGGAGGACTAGTCTCTATGGATGTCGCTTGAAAGACTTAATAATAAATTAACGTGTTCATATATCCTTCAAGTTTTTTTATTTTCATAAAATTATAAATAGATTCTATTAATAATGTTCAAAAAATATACAAATATCTAGTTGGCATTATATATGCACTGTCTCCCAATCGTTATTATATCGATCAAATATTGATATATATTTTTTAAGATAAAAGGAGATTGGGAAATATGCTCGCAATGATTCAGTCAGGTGCTGTTTTGGGAGTCGATGCGTACCCTGTAGATGTAGAAGTCGACCTTGGTCGAGGTATGATGGTTTTCTCAACAGTGGGCTTACCAAGTAGCGCTGTAAGCGAAGCCAAGACCCGAGTAAAGTCTGCTCTTGTAAACAGTGATTTGAGTTTTCCTCAACGGAGAGTTGTTGTCAACCTCGCGCCAGCGCACATAAAAAAAGATGGTACTGCTTTTGACCTCCCAATCGCCTTGGGCATTTTGGTTGCGAACGATCAGTGTCCAGCTAGAGCTTTTGATGAAACTTTGGTTGTTGGTGAGCTCTCACTTGATGGAAGATTACGTGCGGTTAGAGGAATTCTACCGTTAGCTGCTTGGGCAAAACAAAATGGGATTAAACGTATCTTAGTTCCAGAAAAAAACGGTGAAGAGGCAGCTGCAGTTGAGGGGATCGAGGTTTGGGTCGCTCGCGATCTCGCAGAGGTTGTGCTTGTCGCTCTTAATCAATTACCTCAACGTCTCGTTGATAAGACTGATTTTGAGTTGACAGAGATCAACTTGACAAATACAGCCATCGATTTAGCTGATGTTAAAGGTCAAGAGGGAGCTCGTAGAGCGCTAGAGATCGCCGCAGCTGGAGGACATAACATGCTTATGTTAGGACCACCAGGATCAGGTAAGACAATGTTAGCTAGAAGGCTCCCTACAATTGCCCCCCCACTAAGTTTTGATGAGAGACTGGAATCATCTATTATTTCAAGTATTGCAGGATTGTTAAAGCCGGATGAGCCATTGATCCAACAGAGACCATTTAGATCGCCTCATCACACCCTTTCTCAAGTTGCTCTCGCAGGAGGAGGCCCTCAATGTCGACCAGGAGAAGTGTCTCTCGCTCATAATGGTGTTCTTTTTTTAGATGAACTCCCTGAATTCAAGAGAGCTGCGCTCGAAGTGCTTCGACAACCCTTAGAGGATGGCCAGATTGTGATTGCACGGGCTGCTCGTTCATTACTTTATCCTGCGAGATTCATGCTTGTTGCAGCTATGAATCCATGTCCATGTGGATATTTTGGCTCTCATCAGAGAGAGTGCACCTGCAACCCTGAACGCATACGAAGATACCTACAACGAATCTCAGGGCCATTATTAGATCGTATTGACTTACAGGTAGCTGTTGAGGCAGTAGACCCTCGTGATTTACGTCACCGGGCTGATGGAGAATCCTCTGCCGTGATTCGCAAAAGAGTCATGTTAGCACGAGATATTCAAAGAGAGCGATTGATCGACGCTGATATTCATGCAAATGGTCAACTAAGGTCTCGTGAGATTAAGAAATACTGCATACTTGATCGAGAATCTGAGGCCTTATTCAGTCATGCTATGGAACAGATGAAGCTCTCAGCTAGAGCTCATGACCGAATTTTAAAAGTCGCTCGTACGATCGCTGATCTTCATTCGAGTCCAAATATTGAAGCAGTTCATATCGCTGAAGCCATTCAGTACCGACAGCTTGATAGAGTGTGGACTAAAGGGGCTGCATGACCAAACATCAAGTCAGAGTTCTCATGCCTCAACGAGAACTTGTGTTATACTATGATCGTGCCTCTCATCAGGATTACCGTACTCTCTCTCAGTGGACTCAAAGTCAGAGAGCCTGTGGCAAGACTGTACTTCGTGTATGTGACTCCATTAGCTTTCATTTACTCTTAGAGGTGGATCAATCAATTTATCTTGATCATTCAAATAAGTTGCCGATTGAAATTGCTGTGATTATAACCCAGCTAATTAGTAGCCAGAGCTATGAAGTTATTATTCTAGATGGTCTACTCATTGATATTAATAAATACTTAGCTCGTTTACGTTGGATCTTGTCAATCTTTGATACACAACTTATTATATTCAGAGATTGAAATTATTATGGGCATAGATTTCTTATTTAGGCTAGAAGAGAGCTCCATTCATCTACCTTGAACCCAATGAGACTTTGGTTTCCCCCCAATAATATTGGTCTCTTAACGAGCATCCCATCATCAGCGAGCGCCTTCAATTGATCATCTTCACTCATCTTAGCGAGCTTATCTTTGAATTCACCATTGCGATATGATTGTCCTGAGGTGTTAAAAAGCTTTTTGAGAGGCTTATGAGATTTTTGGTTGATCTCGCGAAGTATAGGGAGGTTCGGTGGGGACATAGATAGGTCAATGGATTGATATTGGATATTATGTGAATCTAGCCACTTACGGGCCTTTATGCATGTGCTGCATTTAGGGTAATGATATAGTATATATGGCATATTTATCCCTTCTCTTAGTGTTTTCTGATATCTCTGATACCTTAAGTGATACATTAAGTCTAATATCTCTGAAACCGTAGATTAGATACTTCAGACCACCTCAAGTCTGATCCCTTAGATCATGACCCTTTATAAATAATGTCTCTGATCCCTCAGATCTAAATAATGTCTCTGATCCCTCAGAATGTCTCTGATCCCTTAGATCATGACCCTTTAAAAAGAGGGGGTCGTTTCTCTAATAGAGCGTTTACACCTTCGAGGTGATCATGTGTGTTTTGCGCGACTCCTTGAAAACTTGCTGCAAGCTGCAAGGCGGCTTCGGGAGATAAGTTTAGGCTTTGATAGGCTGAGGCTTTTGTGAGTTGAACCGCTAAAGGAGCATTGGCAGCGATTTCTTCTGCGAGTTCATATGCAGTGCTCATAAGCGCATCATGATCAACTACTCGACTGATGATACCTAGCCGCTCTGCTTCTTGAGCGTCGATTACTCGACCCGTGAGTGTGAGCTCCAGCGCTTTTGCGAGTCCTACTGCGCGAGTCAAGAAGTAAGAGCCACCATCACCAGGGATCAAGCCGACTTTAACGAAAGTAGAGCCAAACTTCGCTTGAGAAGAAGCGATCCTGAGATCACACATCAGGCTAAGATCTAGGCCAGCGCCAATCGCTGGTCCATTGATCGCGGCGATGACGGGTTTGGTAAATCGTGTTAACCGTCGAGGGACTCTCTGAATTTCTTGCATATACCGAGCTCTAAGTTCTACAGGGCCACCAGCGAACATTCCCTCCTTATCACGCATTAGTTTGAGGTCTCCACCTGCGCTAAACGCTCTGCCTGCACCAGTGATGACTACCACCCTAATCTGTGGATTGAGCTCTAGTTCATCGAGATATTGCACAAGCTCCTTTATCATTTCACTACTGTAGGCATTGCGCGCTTCAGGTCGGTTTAGGGTGAGTGTCGCGAGATGACCTTGAGAAGAGAGAAGTACTTGTTTATTCATAAGGATTCCGACGAAGAGATAGCAGAGGGTGAGGTCAGCTTAGGGAGGAGATAGCCAGTTTGGGCTTTATACGCTTGCCACTGTGGGTAACGAGACATTGATAGCTCTTTGAGGGCGATGTTTGGAGCGAAGAGGCAGCTCCATACGAAGAGTAGGACCAAGGCGGGGAGCCAGTGCCAAACGAGGAGAGCATATGAACCATAGATCATCATCTCTCCGGTATAGTTTGGATGTCTCATTGAAGAGAAGAAACCATTAGTGATCAGTCCACGCTTCAGCTTAAGGGTAAAGTACTTTTGGGCATCAGAGCCGATCATAAGCGCTAACCCGAAGGTGTGAATGAATATGCAGAGACCGAGCCACCATGCCGGTCGATTGATATCCGGCGTACCCATCATGCCGGTGATGAGTAGAGTTGGCGCGATCCAATAAGGCCCTAAGACGAAGAGGAATGCGTTTAATCCTCCCATCCAAGTCACCTTGACCTGCCAT
Organism: uncultured bacterium; assembly: GCA_943788935.1. Lineage (GTDB taxonomy): Bacteria > Myxococcota_A > Bradymonadia > UBA7976 > VGTA01 > CAKZRU01. The sequence goes on from CALSSE010000017.1 coordinate 395,392, forward strand.
CCGGGATCAGGGAAATAACGCTCTTTCATAAGCCAGCAGAGACCATATGTCCCATGCAGACCTAGATAAGTCCAAGCGGCAGGTGTCTGATCTTTGTAAAGTAAAATCAATGCGAGGACGTAGACAAGTGTCCCTCCCTTTTGAAAGTTGACCACCCAAGAGAGCTTTAGCCATTTGGGACCACCCCACATATCTTCAGAGAGATAACGCGTGAGCTTGTTCATCGCTTGAAATAGTTTGGTAAGTGTTGAAGGTTGCTGATCATTAGGAGAAGGGTTATTCATTTGACATCTCTGAAGGAGTGGCCTTAAGACTTGAAATGAAGATCATAACTAAAAAGATCATCCAAAGAGGTCCTAGTGGATGAGTGCGCTGTTGGCAGCCACCGCTAGAGTTTTTACCCATTTCTTGATCGAGGTCATCAACGACCTCTCCAGCAAACGCGTTACTGTCACCAGCAAAGGTTCGCTCTTCTCCTGCGTCAATCTCGACACCGGCCACGTCAGCGCCGGCCACGTCAGCGCCGGCCACGTCAACGCCGGCCACGTCAGCGCCAGCCATGTCAGCGCCGGCCATGTCAGTCCCGGCCATGTCAGCGCCGGCCATGTCAGCGCCGGCCATGTCAGCGCCGGCCATGTCAGCGCCGGCCATGTCAGCCCGGCCATGTCAGCGCCGGCCATGTCAGTCCCGGCCATGTCAGCGCCGGCCATGTCAGCGCCGGCCATGTCAGCGCCGGCCATGTCAGCGCCGGCCATGTCAGCGCCGGCCATGTCAGCGCCGGCCATGTCAGCGCCGGCCATGTCAGCGCCGGCCATGTCAGCGCCGGCCATGTCAGCGCCGGCCATGTCAGCGCCAGCCATGTCAGCGCCAGCCATGTCAGCGCCAGCCATGTCAGCGCCAGCCATGTCAGCGCCAGCCATATCAGCGCCAGCCATGTCACTACCGGCCATGTCAGCGCCAGCCATGTCACTACCGGCCATATCAGCACCGGCCATCATCTCATCATCGTCAAAAGGTAGGACTTCTGGTGGCCAGGAGAGTGGATTCGCTTCATCAATGACAAGTGGGTCTGTCCCTTCTTGGATCTCTAAACCATCGGTGCGACCATCCCCATCGGTGTCAGCTAAGTTGAGATCGGTGCCTAACCGTGTCTCTCCCTCATCGGGTAACCCATCATCATCAGTATCAGCGAGTCTCCAAATACAGCTTCTAGTCTCTGAGATCGCCCGATCAATGTGAGCTAGTATTGGTAGACCTGCAGGGTCGGCTTGTATCTCAGGCTCTAAGTGGAAATTGGGGAACCCAGGCATGCTCTGTTGAAGCTGATAATATTCATCAAGTAAAAAGTTCCGTGTAAAGCGATGAAGTCGAAAACCATATCGATTACCAGTGACTGGATTACGGATGAGCTCTCTAGTAAGAAAGTACCCTTCTTCTTCACCGTTTGGACCTATCAATATTTTTGCGGCATTTATACCGCCTAAACCCTCATAGTCAGACCATTTGAAGGTGAAGTTTTCTCCAGGGTCAGGAGCTTCTGTCACTAGTGCATAGCCATCAGCTTCAAAATCGAGCCTAGCATTGCCGTTACGAGAACCATGAAAAATCCATATGAGCCCATCAGCCCATTGGATCGCTTGGGGCCTCACACCAGCAGCTTCAAATGTATAGGGGTCGAATGATGTAATAGAACGAGTTGACCATACGCTATCAATTTGCTGAGAGAGGAATAGCTCTTGATAGTTAAAGCTACGGTGAGTTAGCAAAACTTCTCCTGTTGAGGTAAGAGTGAGCCGCAGGTCAAACCCTTGACTCTCTCCTTCTGGAGATACAGCTTGATGAGTCCATGAGTCAGAACCCCTCTGATACCAATACACCATCCCATTTCTTTCCGTAGCTACGTTGAGTGTATCATTCATCCAAGTGATCTCACACTCACCCCCATCCTCTCCATTGGGTTCAATGATCTCTTCACGCCAGGCACCTTCTTGGTCTCTAATAAACACATTCAACGTTCTCGTCATCTGTGTCGATCGATAAGCGCATATATACACTTGATCATGACGAGCGATGAGGTCGGTGTCATTGACAGGATTCGCTTCGAGATCGAGAGGGTCAGCGATCACCTCTCGAATAGGCTCTTGCCCAAGGTTTAGTTGGGTATAGACGAGCTGTCGAGTCCCAGGGTCAATGCGACTTAAGTGAATCCTATTTCGCTCATCTACCGCCATATTTTGACTACTAGGGTTATCGATATCGGTGAGACAAGTTTGTTCAAAAGTCATCTCTCCATTTATCCCTTGAGCCTGTACCGCTTCTAGGTGGATGAACAGCAGTGGAAAACTAAGGCAATAGATGACTAGGGAGATATATCTAATAAACTCTTTAGAACGGGTAATCTTAGAGAGATTCAGTGAGTCTTTCAGATAGTAAAACATCATGATATGTACACCTCATTTATTCGGTTGTTTGCCCTGTTTTAGAGAGTCTTAGATCGATAATCATTCCATTCTTTTATCGCACTCTCAAGCGATAAAGTAATGGTGAGTAGCTAAAGATTTTAGGTAATGATCGCTGAGATCTGCTAAATTAGACGCACATTATACATACTCAGTTAAGTCATTAGGAGCGGTATGTCATCTCACTCTATAGACCTCCAAGAGAGTATTACATCATCACTCACTCCCGCTCTTTCTTCACGTGTAGGGCGAGTTGGCCGATCAGTATATTCACAACTTCTTCATAAACTCTCTCATTATCAGGGGGAGGTATATCCATTGCATGTGGGTGATACGTATCTCCCGCCGGCGGTCTCTATCTCTGAGCCGATGATCATGACTCATCGCGCTGATCAACCACATCGTTATACCCCTGTGCGTGGGACAGCCTCACTTATTAGCACTGCGTCTCAATGGATCTCAGAGCGTCAAGGACAGCTAGTCTCAACAGATGAAGTGATCATCACAGGAGGGGCGACAGCAGGTCTCAGCGCATTAGTCGCCGCGCTGCTTAACCCGGGCGAAGAGCTCATGCTATTAGCACCTTACTGGCCTTTAATGGCTGGTGCGACTAGAATGCATGGTGCTATTCCGATCGCTATTCCCTTCTTTCAGGAGGGTCTCTCATTACCTCAAGCGCTCGCTCGGCTCGATGAGTATGTGAGTGATCGCAGTAGGGCTTTATATATTAATACACCCAATAACCCTACAGGAGAGGTTCTCTCTGCTGAGTGGTTAAAAGCGATCGTTAAGTGGGCCGCTCAACGTAATTTATGGGTTATCTCTGATGAGGTCTATGATCTATTCTCTTATCACGAAGAGCACTGCTATACTCGCCCGCTCGACCCTTCGCGGGTGATCTCAGCCTATTCTATGAGTAAGTCTTTTGGGATGGCTGGCTATCGTTGTGCGATTCTTCAAGGCCCTACTGAAGTGATCTCAGCGGTCGAGAGAGTTCTTACCCACACGATTTACAGCGCGGCGACACCAGGTCAGCTAGCGGCACAAGAAGCGCTAGGCGAGCGTGGCTTGAACTGGGCTGAAGAGGCGGCTCATAAATACCAGGAAATTGGAGATGAGGTAGCGATGCGTCTGGGGGTCCCCCCCCCTCAAGGGAGCACTTTCCTCTTTCTGAATGTCACTGAAGCGGTGAGTGAAGGGAGGCGTTATCACTCAGAGACTGGAGGAGTTGAGCGACTCCTTGAAGCCTGTGTAGACCGAGGTCTACTACTCGCTCCGGGAAGTGCTTTTGGCCCGTACCCTCAACATCTCCGACTTTGTTTTACTGCAGCACCACCCGAAGTTGTCTTGCGGGGGGTCGACCTCCTCTGTACTCTGCTAGAATAGCTGAGAGTGGCAAAGATCAACAAAGATACCTAAGAGGTTATCCTGTGGATATAAGATCCCCATTAAGTGTACAAGAATGCGCTCAGTTTTTATGTCGAGAGGCGACTCAAACGGAAGGTGTTACTCTCTCTACGAGAGTCTTAGTAGAGGCGCTGACTCCAGGCTTAAGACATTTTAACGCCTTCTTCAAAGAGAGTCTAAGAATGGCTCGAACGACACGAGCACCTGAAGTAGAGGCATCGCTTGGAGAGAGCTCAGAGTTTATACAGCTCCTTGGTATAGTGTGTAGAGACCTGAGTGAAGCACAAGATCAAGAGTGGTGGCGACGGGTGGTGGAGGTCGCGGAGTGTGGTGCGCAGCGTGAAGTGATCACTCGTCTCATCTACAAACAGATCGCAGGGAGTGAGGAAGCTCAAGAATTTAGGGTGAGGTGGCGTGCGACATATCTCGAGCAGGGAGGGGCGAAACCGATTATCAGAGAGTTGAGTAAACACCGCTCAGACGCGGAAGGGGTCATTATTGAGCAACTCGCTCAAGCGGCCCTGCAGCTGAGGCCTATCCCCAAGCAGTCTTCTGAGGAACAAGTAGAGTGGCTCATCTCTCAACGGAAATTGACTGAGGCGGTGATGAGCCAGAATTGGACGGAAGCGCGGGTGAGGCTTCGGGATCTAGTCAAGATATCTCCTCGAGATCCCATGGTGAGCCTTTATTGGTCATTGATTAAATGCTCTGAAGGAAAGATAGAAGAGGCCTTGAATGGAGTGAAGCGAGCAGCGGAGGTCGCTCCACAAGATCAATCGATGGTGGCGCTCGCCCAAGAGAGTGAACTTTGGCTAGCGAGTCTGGTAGACGAAAGACGAGCGGCAGAGCGTAGCATAGAAGATCATCGTGCTGACTCTCTACTCCAAGACTCCCTACTTCAAGACTCCCTACTCCAAGAAACGCGTTTGGGTCAACCTACCCAATCTCATGCGGCTCGTTCGAGGTCACCTCAAGAGACCGATGCCCTGCTAGACCAGCAGTGGAGGTTGCCAACAGGACTTTTACAAGCGATCGCTGATTTAGGCCCAGATAGAACTTTAGATCTCAGTATATCGGGTTTGATGAGTCAGCTATATCATCTGACGATAAAGCAAAATATACAGCTCAAAAATGCCCTAGCGATCTATCCTGAGGCGAGTGGACTCAGGGCGATGGAGCTACAGATTAAGAGATCACAAGCGCTCATTCAAAGAGGGCTCGGGGTCTACAAGGTTGACCCTCGTGGGGAGACCCCCATCCAGACAATTGGAGGGAGCACTGGGGTCGCCACCCTCACTCCACACCAACTCGCTGAATTGAGGGGAATGGAGTTCAGCGAAAAGCTCTCAGTGCTAGATACCCCACCTCCTATACCACAGCTAGGGCAAGGGGGAGAGGTCGCTCCAACTGCGATGGTCAATCTCGTCAATCCTGAGAACGGAGAGATCACCACAGGATCTCCAGAGTCTCTATCTATAGATAACGCGATCTCTCTTGACTTTACCATTGAGCCGGAGGCAACAGACCTCGCGCGAGCAGAGCAGCTCATGCGTCGAGGTGAATTTGCTCAAGCGGAACATTGCCTTCTCTCCCTTTTAGATCAAAACCCCTTCGATGCCTGTGTCCACAATGACCTTGGTGTTCTTTATTTTCAAACTCAGCGATTTGGAGACGCTAAAGCGCATTTTATGTTGGCGATTGAGTGTAATCCTAACTATGAAGAGGCGTGGTCGAACCTCGTTGAGCTCTTCGCTAGCTTAGGTCATCTTCATCACGCACTTCCGTTCTTTCGGCGCTTTGAGGCGCTCATAGATCATTCAGCGAGTCTTCGTCGCCTCCATAAATTATGCGCACAATTCGCTCCGGATAATGTGGAGTCCCTAGAGTCTCCTCAATATGCTGATACGGTGGGTTTGAAATTACCTCTTAGCGGTTCCTTCTTCTTAGCTCCTGCTGTGGATGAAAGTATTTCAGAGGCCCTCTCCACGCCGATACCTCCCGAGTGGGACCCTGAAGAGCAGAAGAGGCTTAATGAGGAAAAACAGCGAGCTCAACGGGATTTAGCAGTTCAGAAGAGAGCAGAGATAAATGCACTTCTCGAGGGCTATACTCGGTCAAGTGCGTCTAAGCCTAAAAAGCCTTCAGGACTAATCAATTGGCTTAAAACTCAAATCGGTATCAACGCCATGACCTCCGAAACAGACGATGCTTTGGAGGCAGGAGAGATCGATCTAGAGACAGCCTTTGATCCTCTCGCTCCTCGGGCCCCCGCGCCTAAGCACCTCCCTGAGGATATCCATAGGGTACGCAATATCGCCTTCTCAATGCTCTGCGTTCCTGCAGGTAGTTTCAAAATGGGAACTAATATCAACAGTTCCTATGGCTGCGCTAATGAGATGCCTCAACATATTGCGGTGATGAGCCGCCCCTTCCAGATGGCTCAAGTCCCGGTCACTCAAGAATTATATCAAGCGGTGATGTTTCGTAACCCGAGTCACATTAAAGCGCCAGGTCATCCAGTCGTCCGAGTGAGTTGGTTTGATGCCATTCGCTTCTGTAACACTCTCTCCGATTTAGAGGGCTTACCACCAGCGTACATCATCGCCTCTGGAGCCCGCCCTGAGGTTGCGATCGTACAGGAAGCTGCAGGGTATCGCCTCCCCTATGAAGCGGAATGGGAGTACTGTGCGAGAGCTCGACAAGCTTACAAGTATGCGGGGAGCGATGAGATTCATAGAGTCGGGTGGGCGCAGACTGATAAGATGCAGACGGCCGCTCGTAAGGACCCTAATTCATGGGGGTTTTATGATTTCAGTGGTAATGTTTGGGAGTGGTGTAATGACTCATTGAGAGAATACAACTCAGACTCACAGATTGATCCACAAGGGGAGGCGCATCCCTATATGCATACGCCGAGCGCGAGAGGGATCCGGGGAGGCAGTTGGTGCTTTGAAGAAGATGGAGCGAGGGTCGCTTTTCGAGGACGAGGGGCGCTTGGTCTCCGGATCTCCAGCTTAGGATTTAGGATCGCTCGTAGCTTATAAATATTTTATTCGGCGATCCAGTCGCATGGATATTTTTGTTTGAGGTCATCTTCAAGACTTCCCTTGGGGAGCTCTACTTTAGCGATGCGCTTAACTCCATCTTGGCATGGGCGATGACTTTGCTTAGGGTCACATTTTAGCTCATGCGTATCAAATACCCCATTAACCTGAACTCCATATTTGGCGGTGATAGTGTATTCGCCGAGAGGAAGAGAGTAAAAGGTGAAGATATCTTTCATAGAGTCTTTATTGACCTCTAAATGTAAGCTCTTTAGGTGTCTCTTCTTGGTTTTATTATTGACGGCGATCATCGTAGCCACTGAGTCATCTGTGTTCTTAAAGAAGGGACAGATACGAGCATGAAGCCGACCCTCTCCCGATTTAGTTTGTCGCTTCTTAGCCTCTTTAGCTTTGCGCTTTGCCTCTTTAGCTTTGCGCTTTGCCTCTTTCAGGGCGGCGATTTCGGCGGCATTCCGCTCACCTTGCATACAGAAATTATCTTCACAGATCCATTCTGAGATACAGTCTGAGTCTTTTTTACAAGAACCTCCACGTTGGGTTTTTGGCCCACTTTTACAGGCGCTAAAAGCGAGAGAGAGCGCTAGACTCGTCATAAAAAGAATCAGCCATGATCTCTCTTTTGAGAGATGAGGAGATGAGGGGGGGATATTGAGCATGAGGAGCTCCGTTCCTTGATAAGTGAGATAAGATAAGATAAGTGAGATAACTGATCGCTTGATGTCATGTAGACTGATCATTACGCTCAAACATCCATATCCTAAATCATCTATACGTCTCACTCAAGGATCGAACAAATCCTAATCGAGACAGTAGTTAACTCGCGTTATGATCTGGGGAGGATGCTCGTTTTACCCACATATAGCTAGGCACAGAGGCAAAGAGCGCTGCAATACACCAAGCGCCTAGTGCGCCCCACGTCGCACCGCCGTAGAGATATAAATGTGGAGCGGTGAGCGCGAAGATCGCTACGCTACTAGATCCGATCATCATTGGTCCAACCGCGCCGGCTGGGACCGCTTGACCTTGTGAGAGCCAAAGGCTGACCATCGTGGTCCAAAAGATAGCGGGGAAGACCGCAGCCACTCCGGCGACTGTTGTCGCTCCCGTCTTAGAAATATAGACGGCGAGGGTAACAGCGATCATAGCGCAGAGCCCTCTGAGCAGTAGAGTGCTTAGTCTGACTCGATGAACTCCTTTAGGAGCAGATCGTTGAGAGCTAGTCGCTAATCCCCCGATAAGAATGATAATGACTGTCGCTCCAAGGCCTCCATAAAACTTAAGAGAGGGCGAGCTCAGTAAATGATGAGAGAGGCTTACCCAAGCCGTGGCCCCTAAGGCCCATAAACCCAAAGTAATGAAGCTCATAAGGGTCACCATAAACCCTATATCATTGGTTGAGCCTCTCTGACTTAGAGTGCTAAATAGAGAGTAGCGTTGAGGAAGTACCCTCCAAAGCCATAAAAATATAGCATTTAGACACATCCCTGCAGGGACCGCATACATCGCGGCCTCAAAGCCTTGAAACGCTTGACTATGCTGTATATCCATTCCTCCCCCATCAGGGAAGCTACGTCGCCATAACCCCCAGGAGGCGGGAATAATGGTCGTCGGCAACGTACCAATGATTCCACCTAGATGTCCCCCTAGTCGTTCGATGGCGATGGTCGCTAAAATAGCGACAACTCCTGCACCCAAGCCACTGATTAAAGCGATAACAATAGTAGGAGTGACCTCATTGGTGATCATCGCTTGTTCACCACGACAAACCCACCAGGGTTGTTCGATTGAGGCGTCACCACATCAGCGCCATTAATATATCGACCTAAGCATTCAAGCTCATCAAGCTCGCCTAGAGCGACGAGCGTCATTCCTGATTGTAACTCAAGGTGAGAAGGAGGATTGAAGTACTGCTCTTCTCCTCGTACTACGGAGAGCACTAGACTATTGCTGACTTGGCGAATCCCTGATTGAGAGAGTGGTCGACCGGTGACAGGGCTCTGCTCAGGGATAATAAACTCCTCAACAGAGAGCTGATTGCTTGTAGAGTCTCTCACAATCAAATCAATAAAGCCGACAACCGCAGGACGTAACAGCTCTGAAGCCATGCGGACCCCCCCAATAGTGTTTGGACAGACGACTGCATCAGCACCTGCTTGTCTTAGTTTAGAGGCAGATCGCTCATTGGTCGCTCGCGAAATTAACCGAAGATTAGGGTTTAGCTGACGAGCGGTTACCACCACGAAGAGGTTGTCTCGATCTTGTTTAAGAGCGGTCACTACACCCGCAGCATGACCTATACCGCAGGCGAGGAGGACTTCATCTTCCGTGGCGTCACCGACAAGACTTATTAAGTCTCCCTCGAGACGACGAGAGAGTGCAGCGATGTTCTCTTCTACTACATCAATAACCACGACTTGATGCCTCGCTTGAGAGAGCTCTATGATGACATTATGACCTACTTCTCCGGCGCCACATACGATATAGTGTCCGCTCAGATTCTGAATTCTTTTACTCATCTTACGTCTCCACATTACCTCTCTGAGGTCCCCTTCAATAATAAAAGCGGTCAAGGCAGATAAAAAATAAAAACTGACCCCTAAACCACCAATCATCACTACCATCGTCACGATTAGCCCCTCGGTACTCTGTGATACAGGAATCACCTCTCCATACCCAACGGTGGTGATGGTAATAACAACCATGTAAAGGCACTCCCACCAGCTCCACCCTCCCTCACCAAGAAACCAAAAGGCGATCGTCCCAGCGATACAGACAAGATACATCGATATACCAGCGATGATCAGTCGCCTTAAGGTAGCGCTCTCCGCTGGTAACGGATAATAGGCGCTCTCCCACAAGACTCTCTCCGAAGCGATCCGACTTTTATTTTTGGACTTCATCTCAACATCTCATCTCAGATGATCACCGACTACCATCGACTTAAATAAACACTGATCATAGGCAGAGTACAACGATGCAGTGAGGACTGCTCATGATTTATTCTTTATGCCGAAAGAGCTCTCGAATGTTTTATACACTTCAATCTCGATGATCTATAAATCATCTGAGCGCTCACAAATGACGTAGAATTACTCATTGATTCCTTATGTAGTTTAATGTAGGTTTAAGTGTTCATGATGACTTCAGTTATGCTCTGTCTTTCTTTATTCTTGAAGCCTACAAAGTCATGCTATAGTCAGCGTGAAAAGTACTCACCCTTAATGTACTTAAGCTGTCAATATCACGATCCATCACTGTTAAATACGAATCGAAGACTGATAAGCTATGAGCTATTACTGCCAAAATTGTGGTGCATTAAATTCCAAAGACCGAGTGCGATGCTCTGCTTGTTTTCAGAGTCTAGAGCAAGCTAAGTCGACCCCGCCTGAACGTGAACCGCCATGGTCGAATTCTCCCAAGACGAAGCGGGTGGATACTGATATTCCTCAATCCACAGGAGTGAGGCGTCTGAGCGATTCTCCCTCTGTGCCTAACAAGCGAGCCAGCAGCACTGAAGTGAGCTCATCTTCTAATAATAGAGAGGTCATCGCGAGCGTCTCTCCTTCCGCTGCGGAACGATTGTGGTCTCTTCGCCCTGAGACGCTACCCTCTCATGGTCCCTCTTTACCTCCAGTTGCCTTGGAAAGTTCTGCTCCTCCACAGGTTGCTCAACAGCAAAGCGGTACACCTAGACCTTCGCTGAGCCATCAGCCGAGCCATCGACCGAGCCATCAGCCGAGTCATCGACCGAGTCATCACCCGAGTCATCAGCCGAGTCATCACCCGAGTCATCACCCGAGTGGTATTACGTCGCAATTAAGTCTTACAGAAGAACTGTTAAGCACTCCATCAAGAACCTTAGCTCCTGAGCGTTTAGCGCAGCTATATGAGACACCTCAAGTTTTCATTTTTGGTGGAGGGCAAGACCTCGCCGATCTCCTAAAAGATCGGCTTAAGATGCTTGATCGAGTCAATGACCTCGTGACCTTCTGTGAGCCACTGCTCACCGATCAAGTCAAAGAAGCATCTATTTTTCTCGCTTTTGAGTTACCCCCCCGCTCTTGGCTACAAGCACTTAATGACCTTCGACCAGAGGGAGAAGTTCTTATTTGGCTCTCACAATGGCCAGAAGGCAAGACCGGCTCTCAGCTAGAAGAGGGCCGGACCTCTGCCTTCTTCTATGGTCAAGAGGGGCTGATAGAGCTCGCGGTCACCTTATATCGACTCGCTCCATTTTCTATTGAAGAGAAGCCTGATGATACTTGGTGGTCGGAGGTTCATTTGCGAGCGAGTTTAGTGGAGGTAGAACATTTTCAAAGACTCCTCGCTCAACCTGAGGTCGATCATTACTTAATCACTCTCTTCGCTCAGAGGATGAGACGTTGGGCTCGCGTCGCTAAAGACCCTCTTTGGGTTCGCTTAGCGCAGTCGAGTCAACTCCTCAGTACTTATCTTGGGCAAGGCCAACACAGTCTCAATGCCTTACAGTTCGCGCCCCCAGCGGGAGGTTCAGTAGAAGAGGTCTTTTACATGGCGGAAGAGCTCCTCTGTCATGAGCTACTCAGCCGTTCTGTTACTCATCGAAAAACGATCAAGGTCGCTTGTGTAACCACCCTGAGAACAGATCACCCTGAGCTAGGAGAACTCTTGAATCGGTTCGGTGCCGAGGTGATCTGGTTTAAGCATCCCCAAGCGCTCTTAGACCGCATTAACGAGAGCTACTTTCATTGGTGCTTCCTCACTGAATATGTGGGTCCATGGGATGGCTTTGATCTCGCTCAAGAGGCTCGCTCAAGAGCTCAACATATTAAGATCTCTATCAGTGTCTTTGCCCGACGTACTCATATCCTCGCTCGCGCTGAGCATCTTTCTATAGATCTTCTGCTCTACCCCAGTGATCCGACGAGTTATCAGGTGATCACTCTTAACCGCGCCTTGAAGGATCATTCCTCATCATATAACGAGGGAGAGCGTGGCGTGATTAAGCGTCTCGCGGTTATCCAAGAAGCGCAGAAAAAGCAAAATCTTCCCTTAAGAACAGGGGTGCTATTACTCAACACCGGCTCTGAATCACCTTGGCTTCCTCACTGGTTACAGACATTAGAAGAGGTTAGGACAGAGCATATGCCGAAGAGTCTCTCGGCATTAGTGCTAGATGAGCAAACGCTCGCTTTTCCACTAGCGATCGATCAAGAAGAACCAGTAAAGAGCTTCCTCCTTCATGCGCGGGCGCTCATCAGTGACCAGGTCACTGCTGGCGTTATTCTCAATCAAGGGGTACGGGCTCCCAAGAGTACACTTGCAGACGCATTACGTCGATTAGATTGGTCTATGATCCACAGCCTTGATCTGACGCTAGGTTGGTGGCGCAGTGGTCTAGAGAATGCCTCTAGTCTTGGCGCTCATGGAGCGCAGATGTTGATCGTTGATGCTGACCCTACTAGTTCTGACCTGCTACGATACTTTAGTGAGAGAGCGGGCTTGATGGTCAATACTCTGAACAGCGGGAAGGCCGCGATTGAGCTGTTAGAGAGGTTGCAATATCCCCCACAACTTCTCGTAGTTGAGTGTACATTGCCTTATATCGATGGTTTTCAGGTGCTTGAAGCCTGTCAAAGTCTTGAGCGAGGCCGACCGAGGGTGATCATGACTTCAGCGCTTAAGAGGGACGATCTCATCGAGCGAGCTTTTGAGAGTGGCGCTAACGATTTTATCTATAAGCCCTACAACATGGCTGAGGTGATGGCGCGCGTGATTCATGCGCTCATTTAACATATATTTTATGCGTCGTTGGCGACTTTCCATGAGCAGAGTGTCAACAGCCCCCCTTCAATGGTGGTCGATGATCACACCAATGATCATATTTATCGCGATCTCTTCATGTGTGAATGGGTCCGCGACTTATGCAGAGGCCCCTAGACATCGAATTGACCTAGCGACCGCTTATACCGTAGTAGACGTAGGGGACTGGCAGACCATAAACGGTAGCTATACTTATCAATGGGCACATCTTACGACAGGGCTCGCGACACGGGTATTGCGCCGGGAATTTCCGACAGAGGCCCCTATCGATTTCTCATTATTGCTTCCTCTCTATACAGCTTACAAGGCTCTGAGTCTGGAGATGTGGGGAGAGTGGTCACCGAGTCCAACCCTCGTTCCTCAATATTCACTGCAGCTGAGTCCTTCCTTGCGGATTAGCAGTCTCTTCAGCGCCCTTCATTTCACTTATCGATATGCCGAGTATACTCAGGCGTCAGCTCAAGTGTTGACCCCTGGGCTTTCATGGCGTCACCCCCGGCTTGGTTGGGCGGCTGGAGCCTACCTTTATATAACCATCCCTGAATTTGGTGAGACTCTCTATACGCCTCAGGTCAGGTTAGAACGTATGTTTAGTTATTTTTGGCGCTTCGAGCTCTGGTGTACTTATGGTTATGAGACGCTAAACGATCGCTTCGTTGATCCCACACGTCAAGCACCTCAACTTAGTCTATATGCTCAATTAAAACATTTGTTTGATGATTATACAGGTCTCAACTTAGGTCTCGCTTGGGTTAATTTTCTCCCCCCTAACCCCCAAATCGCTCAAGAGCGATTTAATCGGGACCGACTTGAAATCTCCCTGCGTACTTTCTTCAGGTTTTAAGGTGGCTTATATGGATTGCGGAAGAACTTTAGTAGCATGATCGGCATATAGTTAATATGGAATTTCCTCTCTCAACCTTCATTCGAGACCCGCTCTATCGCTTAGCGACTTGGATTATTATCCTTCAGTTACTTTTAATCTGTGGGGCTGCTTGTGTAGCGGGGATTATTCGGTGGATTAAACCAAAACTTGAAGCCAAGAGGTATCGGGGAGAGTCGATCGCTCGGGGAGTCTTGCTGAATTTTCTGAGTCACCGAGAGCAATTGTTAGAAGAAAGCGAAGCTCTAGAGTTATTTGATGATGTATCGATTCGCGCGGTGATTACAGCTTTTGAGCAGGTTGTCACTCGGATAGGTGAAGTAGAGCAGCGCCGGCTGCGGAGCTCACTGATCGCGCTTGGTATAGAGACTCACGCGCTCAACTTAACAAGGTCATGGTGGTGGTGGCGTAGGTTAGAAGGCGCTCTGCTTTTGCGTAGTGTCGGCGCTGAAACCTCTGAGGTTCGATTGGTAGAGATGTTAAGTGATCCTCACCCTAGTGTGTCATTTTATGCAGCTTGGGCTTTAGCGAGAGTCTCTCCGATCACTGGTTTAAGAGAGCTTATCCCTTATATTGAAACGGAAGGGGTTCAGCAGCTGCAGAAAAGCTCATTGAAGAGAGTCATGGAGGTGAGGCTCTCCTTCTCACAGCAGGTCACCTTACTGAAAGAGCTTCAACTTGAGCTCTTGCCAGAGCGAGAGCTCGAAGACTTGTTTGAGCGACTCTCTCCTAGTCTTAAGCCTGTAATGATCGAAGCCTTGATACAATCAGGTCGAGGGAGCGCTCTGTCTATCGTGAGACTCGGGATCTCTTCATCAGATGGGGAGGTACGGATCTCTTCATTCAAGGCAGCGGCGATTTCAAAGTTGAGTCTCGACGAGCATGAGATAAAGCAGGGGTTGATCGATCCACTTTGGCCAGTACGAGCACAAGCGGTTAAGGTGGTAGCGGCCCGTAAATTGATCAATTTAGTCCCAGAGTTGTGTCAATGCCTGACTGATGAGCAGTGGTGGGTACGTCATAATAGCGCTCAGGCGCTAGTTCACTTAGGCTCATCAGGTGTGGAGGCTTTAAGCTATGTCTCAAGTTTTAGCACAGATCGTTTCGCGAGAGATATGTCACGGTTGGTTTTAAGTGAGACGATTATGACCTCAGACCCTAAGGTGATGGGGGCTTTAGATACACAGCAGCTCTCTCCTTTACCCCACGTCCAGTCAGGGAATGATGAGTCAACGCGATTTGATCCTGCGAGTCGATCCTCTCTTCTCACTTCGGAATTAACAGTCATTATTCCTCAAGACTCTTAATCGGTAGTCTCTTTATCTTATCACATGAGGGAGGCTCATATGGACGCCCTGATCATTTACACAGACTGGTTTTTTCTCGGGTATTTCCTCATCCTTAATTCTGCATATGCAATGTTGATTTTACTCTCTTTTCGCGAAGTATTTGTGGAGAAACTCCGCTTCAGTCGCAGCATATTGCTAGAGGCCTCTTCTGATCGCTATACTCCCCCGATCTCCATTATCGCCCCCGCCTACAATGAAGAAGCAACGATCCTAACCTCTGTTCAGGCACTTCTCTCCCTTAATTATCCAGAATTTGAGGTGATCGTTGTTAATGATGCCTCTAAAGACTCTACTCTTAATCTTTTGATTGAGAGCTTTAATCTATATCATGTCGAACCTATCTATAAAGCGAAGCTCCATACCGCACAGGTGAACGCTATTTACCGCTCGACTACCTTTAAAAATTTAACGATTGTCGATAAACTTAATGGGGGAAAAGCAGACGCGCTCAATTGTGGTTTAAATATCGCTAAGTACCCTTTATTTTGTGGTATTGATGCTGACACTCTGATTTTGCCGAACGCTTTACTAGAGCTCGCTCGACCCTTTATTCAAGATCCAAGCCGAACTGTTGTCTCAGGTGGAACGATTCGGATCGCCAATGATTGTAAGATCAATCAAGGTCAAGTGGAGGAGATAAACCTACCCAAAAACATATGGGCGAATTTTCAAACAGTTGAATATTTAAGAGCATTTCTATTCGGTAGAATAGGTTGGAATGTTATTGGGGGGACTCTAATCATCTCGGGAGCTTTTGGTTTATTCAAGCGAGAGACGGTGATGTCAGTCGGTGGCTACGCCTCTGATTCAGTCGGTGAAGATATGGAGTTGATCGTGAGAATCCATCGTCACCTTAGAGATAAGCGGCAGCCGTACTCAATCCGATTTGTCTGGGAATCGGTGTGCTACACCGAGGTTCCGGAGAGCGGATTAATACTCTCTCGTCAGCGAGATCGGTGGCAGCGTGGCTTGATCGACTCACTATGGAGACATAAACGAATGTTTTTAAACCCTAAGTATGGGGTAATAGGGATGATCTCTTTCCCATTTTTTGTATTCTTTGAGCTGCTCGGTCCCTTTATCGAGTTACTGGGCTTATTGATGATTTCAGTGAGCTATCTCGCTGGTTATCTTGACGTCGGCTTTATGTTGTTGTTCATCAGCGTGTCTATGTTATTTGGGAGTATGATCAGCGTCGGTACTTTGGTGTTGGAAGAGCTAACCTTTGGTCTATATCCGGGGTGGAAGAGTCTCGCTAAACTTATCGGCTATGCATTGTTAGAAAATATTGGTTATCGTCAACTCACGCTCACTTGGAGGTTGAGAGGGATTTGGGGAGCGATTAAAGGGGACAATGCTTGGGGAGAGATGGTCAGAAAGGGCTTTGGTAAGCCATCATGATCTCCACCATTCGACGCTTTATAACCTTGCTCTTGATCATCACCTCTCCACTTTGGATCAGCTCAGGTTTATGGAAATTACGCCCGGAGCTTCCGCTTAAGCTCTCATTGGTCGACTATACCGTGCCTTATGATAACTATGCAGAGCATAGCGCTTCTGTTTGGGCTTTCAACCATCTTAAGTTGACACCTCCAGCGCTGGTCGACTCATCCTCCTCTTCAATGGACGTCCAAACATATGAGCCTTGGCGCTATGAGACCGCATATACTGGACCTGAGCCCTTTAAGCCTTATATCCAGAAACAGCTCTCACAAACCTATCCATTAGAGTCTATTCAACATGGACAAGCTCTCCCTTATGATCTTATCTATATCGCCGATACCTACGGCGTTTATCGAGAAGATTTTGTGACCAAAATCAAGCAAGAAGGGCAGATTAAAGAGATCTCCTCAACAACAGATCCAGATCTCTTAAAGCTCCTCTTCGATCAAGGAGAGATAGAGGTTCATATGGATTACTCTAAACTCATCTTTGGAGGTCTCTCCGAAGATGATTTGAGCGTGATCGAGGGTCATACCAAGCGGGGAGGAGACGTCTTCTTTGAGTTTAATGCCTTCTGCGACCCAACGAAGCCCCATGTCCGAGCGCGCGCGGAATCCGTTGTCGGTGTTGAATGGACAGGCTGGTCTGGTCGGTTCTTACCTAACCCCCATGATAAAAATGATTCCCCTCACTGGTTAGAGAGACAATTTAAGACTCAGTATCCTGATAAAGAGCTGCCCAAGGTCCCAAGTTTACTGTTAGCTCACCGTGATGGACGTGTCTTCCTCATCGAGAGTCAAGAAGAGGGGTCAGAGGTGATCCCCACACTCCATGTTAACAAGGATTATCGAGAGCGCTTTACGATGGCGAATACCCCTTATTACTATTTCTGGTTCGCGATTATGAAACCGATACCCGATAAAGAAGTATCCGTCCTCGCCGAGATACACCTCAACGCTCCCTCAGAACAGCGAGAGATCTACTCTCTCTTAAATATCCCTACTCGCATCCCTCTTCTCACCGAGAGAGCGGTCGGAGATTCACATCGTTTTCACTTATCGATCGATGGGAGTGATATCAGAGAAGAGCTTGGGCAATACGATTATGCTGGTTTAGCATTTTTAAACTCACTCTCCCCCAAAAATAGAGGCATGGGGGTCAATCAGCGTAAAGTCTTTTGGCAATTTTTCCTCCCCATGTTGAAGGTCGTTTTATGGGAGAGGACCGAGGCGCGTTATGCTGACTTTCCCCCTCCTTTATGGAAGCGGATACTTAACATAATGGAGCTCTACGTTGAGTAGTTGAGCGATGGAGCTCTCTTTGCCTTTAGGGACAGACCTCAAGGAATAGGTCTCAAGGAATAGGTCTACAGGCTTCGACTCCATTGAGGTCGCGGCAGGCCCAAGAAGGTGGACACCCTTGGTCACAACGCGGGAGGCAATAGCTCTCACTGACCTCTGAGACACATACCGTGCTCTCAGGACATGTGGCCCACTCACAGCCGGCGTCTACACAGACAAATTGCCCCTCTACTTCGACACAGGCCATGCTCCCTGTACAGTCAGCTTGTCGGCTACAAAAAGCACCCAAGGGTTGAGTCCCCTCGCCAATGCAGGCGCCTGAACCATCACTGAACAGTTTACATCGCTCACCCTCTCGGCACATTCCATCGGTATAACAATCGCTATAACATTGCCCCTCAGAGCTTTGATTCAGATCGGTCACTGGGTAGACACACGAGTGATAGGCGCCACAGCTAATCTCGGGAGAGCATATGGCGTCAAGGCAACCGAGTTGAGGATAACAAAAGGTTGAAGGGGGGCAATTGAGCGTCGATTCACAGCTAAGGGTAGGGTAGAGGTAGAGGTCAAGGCTATAGTCATTTTGAACCATAGGGTTTGTGCCCACTACTGAGAGGAGATACCGGCCTCCTTGATCACTGCGCCACTCGATCCAAGCGCCTTGTCTGATCCCAAGGTCAGTTTGGACGACCTGTCCACTCTCCGCATAGAGGGAGAGATCGAGATCTCCTCGGGAGAGGTCAAAGTCGATATAAGCGCTCATAACAAACCCTGGCTCCAACTCGATTAAAAATAGGTCCTCATCCGCAGCGCAGAGGGTGAGACTATCGTATAAACCATCGCCGAGTGTCGCTGGCTCTTGTCGCTCGAGAGCATCATCAGTGCATGGAGTCTCACAACCTCCATTAGGAGTATTCACACTCAATGTATACTCACCTCTCATATCTTGTTGATAGGGATAGACTGCGATCCAGGCTCGTTCTATCCCTCCACTCGCTCTCACACAGGAGAGCTGTATCCGCTCGCTGGGTCGATCAGAGAAAGTACTCTCATAATCAAATACTAGAGAGTTATCAGCGCTCTGCGAACTCTCTAGAGCGATGGCGATATCAATATCTATCAGAGTGTGGTCGAAGGAGACCTCTACATCCAAGCCATGTAGACTAGGGATCTCTACTTGATACAGATCATAGTCTTCACCACATAATGAGAGGTTGGAGTAGCCTCCCTCAGTTATTATTGGCGCATCTCTATAGGCGCTAGAGCTCTCTTCATTTTGATCAAATAGATCAGGATAACAGCTCGCGATGCAAGAGAGGCTTTCAGGCACACATTGTTGAACTTGCGTACCATCTCCCGTATCTAATAAGAGGCATTCATAACCTACGTCACAGACATTCTGCAGGCTACAGTCTCGTCCACAATATGTGTCATCTTCATAAGTGAGGCATAGATCTAATGAACCACCACATTGTTCATTTGTTGAGCAGGGATGGCAGAGGGGGAGAGCGCTGAGACCTCCACCGCCAGTGATCTCTAGAGGATAGACTTGACTCTCGACAGTGTGATCACATTGAGCGCCATTGGGATCATCATTATCAGTCACGATAATCGCATAATAGAGAGTGCTCACTTGGCCAAGCTCGAGGTTGAGGTTAGGGATCTTGGCGGTCCAACGGCTCTCGACACCTAAAGAGCGATCAAATTCAATGAGTGACCACCTTGAGTCGCTCACCGACTCAGGGAGAGGCTCACCTTGGTCCCATACCGCTAATAACGGCGCAGATTTAATGCCAAAATCATCATAGACCTCAATAGAGATCTCATAGTCTAAGGGCCCACTCACTTGAAGAGGAGGCTCATGTTGAATCGTAGGCGGTCGACCAACACAGCTTTCATCTTCTCCTCCTGAGCTCTCTAGACGTACCAAGTAGCGCTTGGTAATCCCTGTACTCCAATCCTCCCCTTGGCGCCTCCTGGCGCGTAGATTAAATGTATAACGGTTCTGAGCCTCCAGCTGCTCAAGAGATGGACACCAGCTCAGTCGACGCTCTTTCCCGGTAAAGGTCCCCGGGGGGATGAAGTCTGCTCCTTCAACTGGCGGATCAGTGAGATCGATCAGCACCTCTTCAGGAGGGATGCCATCTGCGCCGATTTGTACATCGAGCTCTAAACAGCCTCTTTGTGATAGATCTAAACTCTCTCCTGCGCCTATCGGTCGCATAAACCTCAACGCTGCCTGGTCTCCGATACCGGGGCTATAAACCTCTATTCTGATGGTCTCTGTGGTCGAGAGGCCACCCTCATCCAAAACGGTGAAAGATACGCTATAAGCTCCAATATCTCTGAGGCTGGGCGCCCATTGGAAGAGGGCTTGATTCTGAGTTAATGGAGTCAAGGTGGGCTGCCCGAGAGCTCCCTGAGTGAAGACTTCAGGGAGTGGGTCCATGGTAAACTCAAAGCGGAGTGTACCGCCTTCTTGATCTCGAGCGAAGAGCTCTACGCTATTAGCGCTATTGACCAACCAAAGTTGTTCTTCGACCGGCAATAGTGAAGGGGGAGTGTTACTCTCATCACAACCAAAGAGGAGCGTCACAGAGAGCATCACAGAGAGCGTCACAGAGAGCGTCAGGAGCTTCGCCAGGATATTCGCCAAAGAGAGTGGGGATGTGCAAACATACGATAACCTAAGGAGAGAAATAGTACTTATCTGCATAGACTGAAGTTGAATGGACATAATACTCTCCTGCGATAACTGCGAATCATGCCGCTCTTTACAGCGACTCTTCCTTACAAGATTGGCCTTGTTTATACTGACAGTTTAAATTCTAACTAACAGACATCCGTTGTAGTATAAATCATTCTGCTTATCCTATGACAGGGATCTACCCTATAATGTAATTTATTGAGGCAGAGAGAACCGCTATGACATTAGAACGAGATGGAAACTTAGAACGAGATGAAAACCTAAAGCGGTTAACTGATCGATCGGAGGGTCATCAAGCCTTTGTATGTATCCTTAAAGATTATGCAAAACTTGAAGCGATCTTGCTCGCTTGTGTCGAACACGATATCTCAGGTGGTACAATTTTAGATGGTCGGGGGATGGGACAAGTCCTCTGTCAAGACATCCCCGTGTTCTTACATCTTCGCGATCATTTTCCAGAGGCGGAGGGTGACTCATACGTTTTGCTGATCGTCGCTACCGATAGAGAGTTAGAGCTCTGCTTCGAGTTAGCGGAGCGAATTTGTGGCCCCTCTGCTCAGGGCGTGATCTTCGCCCTTCCGATCCTAAGATTTAAAAGATTTAGTCCCATTCACAGCTATTTTTCTTCCTCTATCTCCGAAGAAGTAGCGGAAGAGAGTGAGCAGATGCCTAAAGATTAAGAGTGATTCTTAAGTCTCGAGATCAACTCTTTATTCCTCTTGGGACTCAAGCCAACGCTCAGCATCAATCGCTGCAGCACATCCCATACCTGCGGCGGTAATCGCTTGTCGATAAACAGGATCAGCGACATCACCACTGGCGAAGACTCCCCCTATTGAGGTCGCTGTCGATGGACTCTCGACCTTGAGATAGCCCACATCATCCATATCTAATACTCCCTTAAAGAGATCAGTGTTGGGTTTGTGACCAATCGCGCTGAAATAACCATCGATCTCAAGTTCATTTGCTACCTCTGTTTGGTTATTATAGAGGCTTAATTTTGTTACTTTTTGACCGTCCCCATGAACCTCAGTGACTTGAGTATTCCACAAAAACTCAATCTTGGGATTTTTCATCGCCCGATCTTGCATCACCTTACTCGCTCTCAAGGTGTCTCGACGGTGTATTACATACACTTTGTCAGCAAACTTTGTGAGAAAGTTAGCTTCTTCCATAGCGGTATCTCCACCACCAACAACAGAGACGGTCTTCCCTCTAAAAAAGAACCCATCACAGGTCGCGCAAGCGCTCACTCCACGTCCTAGATATTCTTGTTCTCCGGGAATATAAAGATATTTGGCGCTCGCCCCTGTAGAGATAATCACTGCGTCTGCAGTATGCTCTGAGCCATTATCTTCCCAGAGACGGAAGGGGCGTGCTGAGAGATCGACTTTATCAACCATCGCATATTGAACCTGAAGGCCAAACCGCTCTGCTTGAGCTCTGAAGTGCTCCATCAGTTCGGGGCCCATAATCCCCTCAGGGAAGCCAGGAAAATTCTCTACATCGGTTGTGGTCGTGAGTTGACCTCCAGGTTGTATTCCTGCAGCCATGTATGGCTTAAGGTTCGCTCTTGCTGCATATAGCCCTGCTGTGTATCCAGCAGGTCCAGAACCGATAATGTAAACATGGTGATGTGTCACGCTCATTTGATCATTCCCTCCGATAAAAATTAAGTGAGTATTAAACTTGGTGGATATGGAGTCTAAGCCCATTTAACAGACGTACTTGTTATGAGCAGTATGGAGAGTGGTGACCGAATCAACATTTGTCAAGTCGGCCCCTAATAAATAAAAAACTCATTAAACTCTGTGGAGGGCCCTTAAATATCATCGCTAAAAACAAAAAAAGAGACGAATTGTCGTCTCTTTTATCGCCCAAGTTTGGGCAGTACATCGCTGAATAGCGTGTACTTAAGCTGGAGAAGATCTTACTTCTTTTTAGCTTTCTTCTTAGCAGGCTTCTTAGCCGCTTTCTTAGCCTTCTTAGGAGCGCTGTTGATGGACTCCTTGAAAGCGGTAGCGAGCTTGAAGGTCATCGCCAAACGCTCGGGGATGTCGATCTGCTTGCGATCAGGGGTGAGTGAGGTTCCCTTACGAGCAGCGCGTCGCTTAACCTTGAAGCTACCAAAATCTTTGATACGGCAGACTTGGTCTTCTTCGAGACCACTGATCACACCGAAGACAGCATCAAAGACTGCTCCGACTTGATCTTGGGTCACATCATCATTGGCGCTTGAAACCTTTTTTACAACATTTTGCTTAGACATCTTTAAACCTTTCTATGCTTAAATCTTAAGCGTTGAGTGAGTCTTTTAGAGTCTTAGAGACCTTGAGGCCAACAGACTTTGAAGCAGGAATGGTGATCTCTTCCTTGGTTACAGGGCTACGACCTTTTCGCTCTTGGCGATGGCGGATCTCGAAGGTACCAAAACTGTTGATGTTGCACTTAGTGTTATCAGTGATCTCAGACTTGATGGCGCCAAAAATCTGACCGATAAGGACATCAATCTGCTTCTTGTTGAGCTTGACGTCGTTCTCGCTAAGTTGATCAGCGACCTGATTGATCAAAGCACGCTTGGTAAGGTTATTTGTCATGTTAAATTCTCGCTTTGTCGGGAGAAAAGAAGGTTGAACGGTGTTAAGTATGTAAAAGCCTGTTTGCCTGTCAATAGAAAAAAACGTAAAAAGTACAAGAGAATCAAAACTCTACAATGAACGACGAGAGTCTGAGCGTTATATTTAACGTCTATATCGCCTTGACTTTGTTAATCTAAATACACTCATTTGAGGGTACAGAGTTAAACGACTTGATGACGGAATATTATATGCAACATTGAGCCATATCGTGACACGGTGCTTTGTAAGAGTATGTTTTTTATAGGTTTATGGTGTCGGGGTGAGGGGGGGGAGGGATGTTTCATATGATCCATTCCCTCCGCATGAGTGGTGATCGATTTTAGTGAGGAAATACTTAGGGGATAACGGGTGAGGGAAATATTTAAGTGTAGATTGACGAGGCGTGTATGTTCATCACCTAGTAAAAATAATCTTATTGTCATCGACAAAAAAAGCCTATTTCGGTAATCAAGAGGCCCGTAAAGTGAGATCAACATAGGGGACCTTAACTGAAAGTGGGGGGCTGACAGTGAATACGATTGTCCAAAAGTACGGAGGCTCTTCGGTTTCTACTCCTGGAAAATTACGTGATGTAGCGAGACGTATTGTAGAGACGAGAGAGAGAGGCTATCGGGTTGTTGTCGTGGTCTCAGCGATGGGGAATACGACCAATCAGCTGCTCTCTTTAGCCAAAGAGGTGAGTCCACAGCCACAGCGACGAGAGCTCGATATGCTTCTCACTGTGGGTGAACGGATATCGATGTCACTCCTCTCGATGGCGATTCAAGACCTAGGTGCACCTGCGGTGTCATTTACCGGCTCACAGAGTGGAATCATAACCACTGATACACACACTAACGCTCGGATCACGGAGGTGAGACCAAAGAGGGTACTCAAAGCGCTTGATGATGACTTTATAGTGATCATCGCTGGTTTCCAAGGGGTGAGCGAGGAGCTAGAGATCACTAGTCTCGGTCGTGGTGGCTCTGATACAACAGCCGTGGCGATGGCTGCAGCACTCGACGCAGAATTTGTGGAGATCTGCTCTGATGTTGATGGGATCTACTCTACCGACCCTCGAATAGACACTGAGGCTTACAAAGTCGATGAATTAAGCTATGAGGAGATGCAAGACTTGGCGGATAGTGGAGCAAAAGTCCTCAACGCGGAAGCGATAGAGTGGGCGAGACGCAGCGGTATAGAGGTTCGTTGTGTAGCGACCGCGGATCCTCATCGACGAGGGACGGTGATCAAGAAATCACGAGAGAGAGATCGCTCTACTTATCATCATCGACAGCTCTCAGCGATTACGGCACATCCAGGCTTGTTACGTATCGAAGGATCAGAGATTGAGCCTAGCGCTCTGAGTGAATGCTTACATCGCTTTGGAGTCACTGATGCTGACATCTATTGGTCAACATTAAGAGCATCATCTACTCGCTTTTGGACGTGTTGGGTACCGACACAAAACCTTCACCAACGTGAACATTTCTTGAAGGCTTTGCATGATCTTGGGGCTCATAAAGTAGAAGATGAATGGTCGTGGGTGACGCTTGTGGGTCGATCTCTTTTAGGGACCGATGCAACGATGAAGAGGGGACATGAATCCCAAGAAACAATGTTGGAGCGGGAAGCTCAAGTCTCTGAAGAGGGTTCATCTCTTATCAATGAGATACGAACGTTCTATTTGGATCAGCATATGAACGCCGAAGAGCTATACTTTACTCCTCACTCATTGCGATGGGCGATCCCACTCTCCGAGGCAGCGTCTCTAGTTCGTGCTCTTCACTCTCGTTATCTTACCGCCTCCACCTCTACTTCACCGCCAATTGACCAGGAGATCCAGTGACTCACAATACTCCATGTTCTCTATATAGGAGGAGAGGACTCGCAGGAGTCCTCATGGGCTTTATGTTGCTCCTAGAGAGTGTCCTCAGTCCTAATACAGGTCTCGCTTTCGGAGAGAGAGAGCTAGTAGGGATCACCTTTTTAGATCATGGTGAGGGCGCGAAGGCGCGACCGAGATCGGCAGAACAGCTAATGTGGGAGGTGAGTAAGAGGACGAGTATTAGTGTTCGAGAATCTCCTCATTGGGTGTCACCTGAGGATCCTCAATTATTTGAGTCTCCGCTGATCGTTTGGTTGGGTCGAGGAGAAGCGCCATCGTTCTCTCGTCAGGCGCGAGAGCGACTGAACCTTTATTTACGATCGGGGGGCTTACTCTTTATCGATGATATCTCCCCTCCGGGTGACCAGCGTTTCGATCGGAGTATTCGGGCTCGACTCAGAGAGATATGGCCTGAGTCTTCACTAAGAGAGGTCGATGATGGACATACCATCTACAAGAGCTTCTTTTTGCTAGATCAACCCCAAGGAAGACTCTTGAGAAGCAGTAAACTTGAGCATATCTCCTTCGATGACCTCAGCCCTATTCTCTATGCGAGGAATGACACCTTTGGCGCTTTTGGACGTAGCCCAGCAGGTGACTGGTTACTGCCAACTCTCCCAGGCGGCAGAGTTCAGCGAGAGAGAGCGTTTCGATTTGGTGTCAATCTCGTGATGTATAGCACTTGTCTTAATTATAAGAGGGATCAAGTACACACCCTCACTATTCTTCGTCGTCGTCAATTCAAAGCGCAGTAGGAGTAAATGGGCGATGAACTCATTAATTAGAGAGTGGCTTGACCCTCAAGAGAGCTTTAATCAGCTCTCATTTGTTTGGCTAGGCGCTTGGTCACCGATCATGCTCATCATCATCGCGTTGATGATCATCACTACTTTGTGGTTAAGCTGGCAAAATGTAAAGCGCCTAAGCTCTAAAAGGCGATTGACCTTAATAGGGTTACGAGTCATCGCTCTCGGTATGTTTTTCATTTTATTCCTACAACCTGCTGCTCGTCTTGAAGACATCTCTAAGGTCAAAAATCACGTAGCGGTGATCTTAGATAGCTCTCGCTCAATGGCTTTACCCGACCGAGAGGGAAGCGCAGAGCCTAGTCGACGATCTCGGGCTCAGGAGGCTTTAATCAAGGCGAGCCCTACCTTGGAGGCTTGGAAAAGAGACGATCACCAGCTTGACTATTTCTCGCTTGATGGGCACCTCATGCCTCATCGAGACCAAGGCGCCTTACTCAAGCGACCCGCGCGGGGAGCGGAGACTTCATTGATCAATGGCCTTAATGAGCTCTCTACTCGTATTCCGCCGAGAGAGCTGGCCGCGGTGATCCTCTTGAGCGATGGCGGAGAATGGAGCGCGAGCGGTCAAGTCGATCCACCGCTAAAGTTGATGAGCGCGGTCGAGCGTCTCGGGGTACCAGTACATACCTTAGCGGTAGGTCCTAGCGCCGCTAGTCGTGACTTAGCCCTCGCCGAGGTTCGCGCTGATGATTTCGCTTTTGTTCGTAATGTCGTCAGCGTAGATGTCGATCTCAGATCCTACGGTTTTCTTGCCCCTCACCACTGTCGAGTCACTCTCTCCCGTGGACAAGAGCTACTCTCAGAGCGTATCATAGACTTTCAATTAGGACAGACTCGTCGCTCGATTAGCTTTGAGTTTGTCCCTGAAGAGACCGGTGAGGAGTCTTACGCTGTGCGTATCGATCCCATCGAAGGAGAGCAGGTTCTAGAAAACAATCTGACTCGTTTCTCGATGAGGATCATCCGCGATAAAATCCGAGCGCTTCAAGTAGTGGGTAATCCGAGTTGGGATCAGCGTTTTCTGCGTAAGCACTTAAAAAAGAATCCAAATGTTGACCTTATCAGCTTCTTTATTCTGAGGACTAACGCCAGCTTAGAGGTCGCCCGTCCCGATGAACTCTCTCTCATTCCATTTCCTACTCAAGAGTTATTCGAGGAGAGATTAGGCAGTTTTGATTTGATGATCTTCCAAGACTTCACCTTTCAAGGTTATCGGATGGGTAGGTATCTCCCCTTAATTAAAGAGTATGTTCGTAAGGGCGGAGGATTTATGATGATTGGAGGAGATCAGAGCTTCAGTGGTGGGATGTATGCAGGGACTCCAATAGAAGATATCCTGCCTTTTCGCTTACCCCCTAATGGTCGTGATCAAGTCGATTTAGGCGCTTTCACTCCTACACTTAGCGAGATTGGTGCTAAGCACCCGATCACCGCTTTAAGTTTGGTGAGTGAAGAGAATCAACAGCTGTGGAGCTCACTCCCTCCCCTCGAGGGGACCAATCGTGTTGGTTCGCTCAGACGAGGCGCTCAGGTTCTGGCTTGGCGACCTGAGACAGAAGGACAAAAAAGAGCGCCATTGATGGTCGCTAGTACGATCGGTGAAGGACGTAGTTTGGCGATCACCACTGATAGTCTATGGCGTTGGGCGCTCTCCTCTCGAGCGGCAGAGAGTGGTCAAGGTGCGAGGGCATATCATAAGCTGTGGAGTAACGCGATCCGTTGGTTGATCAGAGACCCGGCGTTAAACCCTCTTCAGGTTCGAGCGGATCGTGATCGATATCGGCTTGAAGATAGCTTGAATATTACCGCTCGTAGCTTGGATAGCTCCTATCAAGCGGTCAGTGGAGTCTCCATTGAACTGATCATCGAAGAGATCTCTGAGGGGATGGAGAATGCTCAAGAAGTGTATAAATATCGTGGTAACTCAAGTGATAGCGGTGAACTGAGCCAGGTCTGGAAACCGACTAAAGAGGGAGCTTATCGAGTGCTAGCGCGCTCGACGATAGGGGAAGTCGATCGTGAAGCCCAAGATCTATTTGTGGTCACCGAAGATCTCTTAGAGCTTCGAGACACCACTCCGCGTCCTGACCTTTTACGAGCGATGAGCCTACACAGCGGTGGAGAAGTGATCTTAGAGGACACGGATTGGTCAACGCTTGAGCGACGTGCCCCGGCGATTAAGCAGGTAAATCGACGAGAAGATGTAGCTTTATGGGCAACATGGTGGGCGCTTTGTTTAGCCTTATTCTTCCCGAGTATAGAGTGGGCATTGCGGCGACGTTGGGGCCTGAGCTGACACGAGACCCACTGCTTTACAGTTGACCCCGCAGGACTTAAACGGTGTTCTCTACGTCTAAAGCATCCAAACAGCTAGCATCCAAACGACTGAGCCCTCACTGACCAACAGCACAAGGCTTATGGAGTGAGAGAATACCCATAACTCTGAGCGCTTTTATGACTCTGAGCGTTTATAACTCTGAGCATGCTTGACTTAAGATTCACCTGTCCTTCAATCGGAGAGATACATCCTAAGGCGATCTGATTAACCGAGGAGTGAGAGGGCGATCTGTGGCTGCTGGTTAGCTTGAGCTAAGATCGAGACTCCTGCCTGCTGAATGATCTGATTGCGAGAGAGCTGAGCAGTCTCGGCAGCGAAGTCAGCATCCATAATACGGCTACGTGAGGCGCTTAGGTTCTCAGAGGTGGTGCTAAGGTTATTGATCGTGCTCTCTAGACGGTTCTGAAGCGCACCTAACTTAGCACGTGACGCCGAGACGTCTTCGAGAGCGAGGTCAATAATATCAAGCGCCGTAACAGCATCTTGTCGTGTAGAGATATTTATAGCATCTACCGAGTGATCTGAGTTAACTCCATAGACAGCAGTACCACCACCAGCAGGACCAAAAGAGATTGCGGTAGATCCTTGGTTTGTGACCACTGTATCGAACTGATGCTTTGATTGGAGAGTAATCTCAGCGGTGTATACCTCTTCGGTCGCATTGAAGCCAGCTGCCGATCCTGGCAAGTTAACTTCTTCGAAGTGAATATTACGACCATCAGCGGCGGTGAGGATGAGGTTTCCAGTGCTGCCTGCCGTAGCAACGACACCAGTATCATCAGAAACGGCGTTGATCGCATCGCGTAAAGAACCGTCTGCATCATTTGCTTGAACGGTAAAACCTGAAATCTTTTCTCCATTGATCTCTAAGTAGTTTGAAGCATTGAGAGTAAATGAGGCTGCAATATTTGTGCCCTCTACTCTAGTCTCTTCAACGATCGCCTTGACCCCAGTAAATTCAGTCGCACTATTGATTGCTGCCGCTTTAGCGATCGCTGAATAAGAGTTGAGAGATGTGGAGAACTGATCATCCTCTGCGATGGAGCCACGAATGCTGACTAGAGTTCCACCTTCCATGCTTGAGCGGATCTGCAGATCACCTGCGTTCAATACAGTCGCGCCGACTACACCATTTGATGTTTCTCTAATTTGACGCGCTAGATCTTTGCTACCTGCGCCAGCAATACTTACGCTTAATGTCTCACCAACATTAGCGCCGACTTGTAGATCTTTAGCGAGGTAGTCTCCACTGAGGATCTTGTTGCCGTTGAAGTTAGTGGTTTCAGCGATACGGTCTAGCTCACTTTTGAGCTGAGCGACCTCAGCTTGCAGTGACCCTCGATCACTATCGTTATTGGTGTCATTTGACGCTTGAACAGCCAACTCTCTCATACGTTGCAGAATATTAGTGGTCTCATTGAGAGCACCTTCAGCGGTTTGAGCGAGAGAGATCCCGTCATTACTGTTACGAACAGCTTGGTTCAAACCACGAATTTGGGCTGAGAAGCGAGTAGTTATCGAGAGGCCCGCGGCGTCATCTTTAGCTCCGTTGATTCGGAGACCAGATGAGAGACGCTCAAATGAGCGACCGAGTGAACGGGAGGTAGAAGTCATCTGACGCTGAGCGTTCAGAGATCCAATATTTGTATTAATAAAAAGGCCCATTGATCTCTCCTTGATGTATTGGGCTTAAAGTAAACGATCGAATAGTACGATAGTGAATGTAATAGCCTTTAAATGCAACTCTATTTTCATGATGGAAATGTTCTCTCTGTTGTAGTCTTGTGTAGTATAGTGTAACCAAATGAATGTGTTCATTTGGACACGTTAAGAGATTCACCATCATCGAACCCTAAAATGATTTGTGAGAAACGTGGGGAAACGTGCGAAAAGATATCTTAATTCACTCTAAAAAAATAGTCAGCTTGGATCGTGATCGAGAAGTAAACCTTCCACTTTATTGCTGTACATATCATTCAATCACTAGAGTTATAACTTTACTCACTATCTTCTTCTTAGGCGCTTGTGATGACAATGACCTCAGTCGTCGAGGGAGCGCTGTTTTTGTCACTGATAGTCAAGAATATACCTTCCCTGCTCCAAGTTTTGAGTCTCAATCTAGTGAGCTAGGAGTCATGATCCAGAATCAGGGGGGGGGAGGACTGATTATTGTGGGGGTCATGCTAGAAGAGCGTGATGATGTGAAAGAGATCAGTATATTAGACGAAGATGATTGGACTTCAGGTCAGGTTATTATCGCAGCGGGACGAGAGAAAGAGATTAATTTTGCATGGAGTGTACTAGACGCCCAGGCAGACGAGGCGACGGTCACTTTTTTGACCAATGTAGGTGATTATACATTCGAGCTAAATACACCGGATATTGATCCGGAGCTTTATGTCTATTCGGAGCCGATGTTGGAAGGGAACACTCGGGGAGGTCGCGTCGAGTTGGGTAACGTACCTGCAGGCGGTGTGGGGAGAGTGAGAGTGACGTTGCAGAGTATCGGTGCCATTAACCTAAACGTGAATGAGTTATGCTTTTTAGGAGATGATAATCAATGTTTAGAGAGAGAAGAGACACCTGACCAATCTGGCAGCTTTATACTATGTGATGGATTGCCAGAGCTGCCCGATGAGTGCCAGCCTGTTGAGGTTGGGTTGCTACTCCCAGGGGCGACCAAAACTCTCAGTGTGTTTTACAGGCCAGACGAGAACGAATTAGACGCTGAGGTCGCTCGGCTCTCGATCCAAAGTAATTCAGGCACCAATCCTAGTTATTTACTCAGCTTACAAGCCTCACCCTGCGTTCGCAGTGAGGCTCAGCCAGAATGCGGTGGATGTGGTGATGGTGAGGTTAATGGTGCGGAGACCTGTGATGATGGTAATCTTGACATGAGTGATGGCTGTCTCAACAGTTGTGTCTTGGCCTCTTGTGGAGATGGTGTCTTACACGTTGGGGTTGAGGCGTGTGATGATGAAAACGACGATAATACTGACGCTTGTACTGACCGCTGTGAAATAGCGTCTTGTGGTGATGGTTATCTCCAAGAGGGCGAGGTGTGTGATGAAGGGGGAGAGAGCGCAACGTGTAACAGCGATTGCACTCTGGCGATGTGTGGTGATGGGGTCGCAAATACAAGCTCAGGTGAAGAGTGTGATGAGAGTGGAGATGGGCTAACTTGTAACGCAGACTGCTCTTTATCTAGGTGTGGAGATGGGAATCTCAATCCCATAGCGGGTGAAGTTTGTGACGACGATAACAGTGATACTGATGATGGCTGTAGCGAGACCTGTGAAGTGGAAGATGGCTATGTGTGTGATGGTGAGCCCTCGACCTGCGATACAGTCTGTGGCGATAATGTTCAAGCAGGACTTGAGGCGTGTGATGATGGAAACACCGAGACCGAAGGCTGTGAGTACGGCTTGACGAGCTGTACGGTGTGTGCAGCAGACTGTACTAACGCCGCGGGCTTAATTCGTTATTGCGGGGATGGGGTGGTAGAGGCTGGTGAAGGTGAGGCCTGTGACGATGGTAATACTGACGCAGATGACGGCTGTAGCGAGACCTGTGAAGTGGAAGATGGCTATGTGTGTGATGATGAGCCCTCGACCTGCGATACAGTCTGTGGCGATAGTGTTCAGGCAGGGCTTGAGGCGTGTGATGATGGAAACACCGAGACCGAAGGCTGTGAGTACGGCTTGACGAGCTGTACGGTGTGTGCAGCCGACTGTATCAACGCAGCGGGCTTAATTCGTTATTGCGGGGATGGGGTGGTAGAGGCTGGTGAAGGTGAAGC
Source organism: uncultured bacterium (assembly GCA_943788935.1). Classification (GTDB taxonomy): domain Bacteria; phylum Myxococcota_A; class Bradymonadia; order UBA7976; family VGTA01; genus CAKZRU01. The sequence continues at coordinate 427,260 of CALSSE010000017.1, forward strand.
CTGTGACGATGGTAATACTGACGCAGATGACGGCTGTAGCGAGACCTGTGAAGTGGAAGATGGCTATGTGTGTGATGATGAGCCCTCGACCTGCGATACAGTCTGTGGCGATAGTGTTCAGGCAGGGCTTGAGGCGTGTGATGATGGAAACACCGAGACCGAAGGCTGTGAGTACGGCTTGACGAGCTGTACGGTGTGTGCAGCCGACTGTATCAACGCCGCGGGCTTAATTCGTTATTGCGGGGATGGGGTGGTAGAGGCTGGTGAAGGTGAAGCCTGTGACGACGGTAACGCTGACGCTGATGACGGCTGTAGCGAGACTTGTGAAGTGGAAGATGGCTATGTGTGTGATGGTGAGCCCTCGACCTGCGATACGGTCTGCGGCGATAATGTTCAGGCAGGGCTTGAGGCGTGTGATGATGGAAACACCGAGACCGAAGGCTGTGAGTACGGCTTGACGAGCTGTACGGTGTGTGCAGCCGACTGTACCAACGTCGCGGGCTTAATTCGTTATTGCGGGGATGGGGTGGTAGAGGCTGGTGAAGGTGAAGCCTGTGACGACGGTAACGCTGACGCTGATGACGGCTGTAGCGAAACTTGCATAGTGGAAGATGGCTATGTGTGTGGCGGTGAGCCCTCGACCTGCGATACAGTCTGTGGCGATAATGTTCAGGCAGGGCTTGAGGCGTGTGATGATGGAAACACCGAGACCGAAGGCTGTGAGTATGGCTTGACGAGCTGTACAGTGTGCGCGGCAGATTGCACCAACGCCGCGGGCTTGACTCGTTATTGCGGAGATGGAGTGGTAGAGGCCGACGAGGGTGAGGCCTGTGACGATGGTAATACTAACGCTGATGACGGCTGTAGCTCAGTCTGTGCGGTAGAAGATGGTTATGTGTGTGGCGGTGAGCCCTCGACCTGTACCACCGTCTGTGGCGATAATGTTCAGGCAGGACTTGAGGCGTGTGATGACGGAAACACCGAGACCGAAGGCTGTGAGTATGGCTTGACGAGCTGTACGGTGTGTGCGGCAGATTGCACCAACGCCGCTGGCTTGACCCGTTATTGCGGAGATGGAGTGATAGAGGCCGACGAGGGTGAGGCCTGTGACGATGGTAATACTAACGCTGATGACGGCTGTAGCTCAGTCTGTGCGGTAGAAGATGGTTATGTGTGTGGCGGTGAGCCCTCGACCTGTACCACCGTCTGTGGCGATAATGTTCAAGCAGGGCTTGAGGCGTGTGATGATGGAAACACCGAGACCGAAGGCTGTGAGTACGGCTTGACGAGCTGTACGGTGTGCGCGGCAGATTGTACCAACGCCGCGGGCTTGACTCGTTATTGCGGAGATGGAGTGGTAGAGGCAGACGAGGGTGAGGCCTGTGACGATGGTAATACTGACGCTGATGACGGCTGTAGCGCAGTCTGCGCGGTGGAAGATGGTTATGTGTGTGGCGGTGAGCCCTCGACCTGCGATACAGTCTGTGGCGATAATGTTCAAGCAGGGCTTGAGGCGTGTGATGATGGAAACACCGAGACCGAAGGCTGTGAGTACGGCTTGACGAGCTGTACGGTGTGCGCGGCAGATTGCACCAACGCCGCGGGCTTGACTCGTTATTGCGGAGATGGAGTGGTAGAGGCCGACGAGGGTGAGGCCTGTGACGATGGTAATACTGACGCAGATGACGGCTGTAGCGCAGTCTGCGCGGTGGAAGATGGTTATGTGTGTGGCGGTGAGCCCTCGACCTGTACCACCGTCTGCGGCGATAATATTCAAGCAGGGCTTGAGGCGTGTGATGATGGAAACACCGAGACCGAAGGCTGTGAGTACGGCTTGACCAGCTGTACAGTGTGCGCAGCAGATTGCACCAACGCCGCGGGCTTGACTCGTTATTGCGGAGATGGAGTGGTAGAGGCAGACGAGGGTGAGGCCTGTGACGACGGCAATACTGACGCTGATGACGGCTGTAGCGCAGTCTGTGCGGTGGAAGATGGTTATGTGTGTGGCGGTGAGCCATCGACCTGTAGCACTGTCTGCGGCGATAATATTCAAGCAGGGCTTGAGGCGTGTGATGACGGAAATGCCGAGACTGAGGACTGTGCCTATGGGTTACAGAGTTGTAATAATATCTGTCGGGCTGATTGTACACTTGGAGAAGGGATACCCACTTACTGTGGGGATCAAATATTAAATGGACCAGAAGAGTGCGATCTTGGGGGAGACAATGGGGTAGAGAGCTGTGAGTATGGTGAAGCTAATTGTCAAGTGTGCTCGGCGACATGTTCATTAGAGGCGGGATCTTCTATCTTCTGTGGTGATGGGATCGTACAGGAAGAATTTGAAGATTGTGACGGCACAAGGGGTTGCTCAAATACTTGCACCTTGCCCTGCTCTCCCAATTGCCCACCAATAGAGATGATCGATATACCGTCGGGGAGCTTCACGATGGGGAGCACTATTTTTCGTGTCTCAAGACCAACAAAGACGGTGACCATCAATTACTCATATCAGATCTCTAAAACTGAGATTATTGTTGCAGATTATGACTTATGTGTTCAGTCCAATTATTGTACAGCAGCAGGAACTGGAGTTGACTGTAACGCGGGGGTTATAGGTAGAGAGACACATCCTCAAAATTGTATTACTCGTGCCCAGATGAGAACTTTCGCGACTTGGCTTGGCGCAGATTTGCCGAGCGAAGCGGAATGGGAGTATGCGGGAAGGTTGCAAAGTAATCGTACATTCCCTTGGGGAGAGAGTACAAGCACTGCTTGTTCTTTGAGTAGAGCAAATATTTGTGGCATAGAGACAAGAGAGGTCTGTAGCATGGATAATGGTATCACTCCTGAAGGCCTATGTGATATGTCAGGAAATGTTCAAGAGTGGACCATTGATATTTATGAGTCAGACCATAGTAATGCACCTTCTGATGGTTCGGCGCAATGTGGAGGAGGAGACTGTGATCTCGGTACTTCATGGGTAACCAAGAGTGGTGGATATACGGGGAGCGTAGATCAAGTTCGCCTCTATTACCGAGAAAGAGAGAACGCAGCGAGCCCCAAGATCGGTGGGAGAATCGTCCGTTTCTGAGCGAGGAGCTTTTGACATTTCCCCCTGATCACGGGTAATCATCTCTATGATGATCACTTCATTCACTCAATCTATTCTTGGAACGGCTCATTTACCTATGAAGACTCTCACTCGGCTGACCCTCCTCTGCATTACTCTTGGTGCAGGCAGTTTACTCGGTTGCAAAGGGGATATCGGCGATGAGTGCATCGCCGATGCTCAGTGTCAAGCAGGCCAAGTCTGCGATACGATAAGTGAAGGAGGGTACTGTACTCTCGCTGATTGTCGAGATGATGAATGTCCTCAAGGCTCGATCTGTGTGACCTTTGAGAATGATGATCGATACTGCATGGCCACGTGCTCAAGTAGTGGTGACTGCCGAGAGGAGTACTATTGCGAGGCCGAGTTAGGGCCTGAGTCGTTTTGTCGTCAGAGCGCTGACTAAGTCACTTATATAACGTTTAAGTATCATGACTAAAGTCATATCATTAAAGGCTCTTAAGCGACTAGATTGGCACGCCCGTTGGCGAATCATTTTAATTTCTTGGAGTGTCGCTCTCTGCCAAATTCCGCTCTTAAACTTACTCAGTTTTGAATTCTGCTTTGCCTGTTGCTTACCCCTTTCTATGTATGGCGCACACTGTGGACTGAGGTCAACGTCCCAACCGCTGTGGCGGGCGTGGTGGCTTACCTTGAAGAGCTCTCTCCCTACCGCGTCCTTACCGCTGGTGCCGATCATAGCGAATGGCCTATGGGTGCGTAACTGCGACTGGGCTGTAGGCTTCGGATTTTATGTCGTCCTTCCGCTTCTCACTCTCTTCATCTCTATCGGATATGGACTCATAATAGGCGCTCTCCTCAGCTTTTCAGACGAGCGTTTTAAGGCGACGAAGCATAGGGAACGGAGAGGCCTATTGATCTTCATCGCTCTCTTCTTCTTGAGCCTTATCTCGGGGGGGGCTACTTTCATATTCACTCCGAGCGTAGATATCTTCTCTACCTTTATGGGGTATTATCCAGGCGCTATCTATGATGAGGAGCTCGTCATCGGAACTCGCCTCCTCCTCTCTCGCTTAGAAGATATAAGTCTAGTCAGTCTTGGTGTGGCATTGACTGTGGGCTACACCCAAAATAATGTAGCGACTGAGCGTTGGTTTTATCGCCCAAATATATGGTTTGCAATCAGTATCCTCGTCTTTTCTTGGGGGTGGGTTAATGATCTACATCGACCAAGTTTTTGGGTTCAATATCGACTAGGAGGAGAGGTCAGCAATGATCGGTTCACCGTATATTATGATCAAGGTTGGAGTGATGAGAGAGTAGAGCGACTCCTCATAGAGCTTGACTTCAATCACCAAGAGCTCAGTCGGTTCTTTGGCTTTGAGCCGAGCGAGCCGGCGGAGGTCTATTTTTATCAAAGTGGCTTACAAAAAAAACGTCTTATGGGGGCTCATCGAACATTGATCGCTAAACCCTGGCAGAGGAGCGTTCATATTCATGCTCCTTTCATCGGTGATCGAGTGATCACACATGAGCTCGCCCATGTTTTTTCAGCTGATATCGCGCCCTCTCCTCATCACTTAAGTATGAGATACGGGGTGGTCCCTCATATGAGTCTTATCGAGGGGCTCGCTGTTGCCGCGACGTGGACGCGAGGGAGAGGGAACAGTCTCATGAGTCGTCTCAGTCCCCATCAATGGACATCGGCGATGCGTAAACTTGATCTAGCTCCCCCTCTAGAGCGCCTCTTACAACCGAGCTCGTTTTATGGCTATAATTCGTCACTCGCTTACACGATGTGTGGATCATTTGTAAGGTTTTATGGTGAGCGAGAGGGGTCAGAGGCGATGCATCATCTCTACGCAGAAGGAGGGATGGTGGAAGGGTTGCCAAAGACGATCGATCTCTGGGAGGCTTGGCTCGATCAGCAGACGCTCTCTCCAGAAGTCCTCGAAACGGCGAGCGCCCTCTTAAACCATCCGTCTATTTTTAGCAAGGTGTGCGCTCATGAACTCGCTTCAAGACGAAGTGAAGCGATAAGACATGAGCGAGAGGGGTCATTAGAAGATGCTTTACACCTGTGGCTCTCCATCGATCAAGACGCGCCAGGAGACCAACAGGCGATAGTGAAGCGAGTCAGGCTATTATACCGACTCCAGCGTGTGGAGGAGGCCTCTCAACTCGTCACCAGCTCTCTGCGACGAGATCTAGAATCAGAGCAACCGACCCTGAGTCATTTGTATAGACAACGACTCAGAGAGTGGGCGTTAGATCTCAACGTCGATCACCTCTCAGATATTGATCGCCAAAAGGCGTATCAAGCGCTCTCAATGAAGAGTCTACAGCGATCGACATGGAGACGCTTAGCGATCAAGAGCTATGCTTATAATCAAACGACTTTACCTGTTCAACGGACGTTGATTATTGAGACTCTTCTCTCTGCCCAGCGAGATGTGGATGATCGTATTAAGTCACTGACTGAAGCCTCAGCGCTTGGGGAGGACTCTGCTGAGCTTCACTATCTCCTCGCTCGGCATCTATATAACCGAGGTGACCTTGAGCTTTGCCTCTCCCATTTGATGAGGGCTCTCCATGGAGGGCTTAGTCATCACTCTTTGATATATGAGAGCTTGAGACTTCAAGCTGAAATTCACTTTAATAAAGGAGATTACAATACCTCTTGGCGCTTATATAACGACCTTTCACTGCGCCAAGACCTATACATCTTGAGTGGGGAACTCGATGAGCTGAGTTTGTGGGCTCGCCGAGCTAAATATTTTCAAAGATCTCTAAAGAGTAATCGCTGAATATTCAGATCAGGAAGCCTCAGCTAGTTCAAGAGGTCTCCGTTTGGTGAGATAATGATCAGAGCCTGTATCATTTGCTACAGTCTATTCGTTTACTTAGATGAGAGCTTTCCTGTAAGGTATGAACATGAATAACACTCCTCGAAAAATTAGTGAGTCACTTATCTTAGCGGTTGATGTTGAGACCACAGGGCTCTCGGTGACTGAGGATAAGGTTGTTGAGCTGGGTGGTGTGTATGTCAAAGGCGGGTGGCGATGTGGCCCCCCCTTTTGCTCCAAAGTTAATCCTGAGCGGTATATACCGATAGACGCTACTCGGATTCATGGGGTCGCTCAAGAAGACGTCGCTAATGCGCCGACTTGGAAGACGATCTCTCAGTGGTTTTATTCTCATCTTCAAACCGCTGACCCTATCGTGTGTGGTTATAACATTCTCGCCTTTGACGCACCGATGATCAATTCAGAGAATAAGCGAGCAGGTCTAGAGTGGAGACTTGATCTACAGCGAACCCTAGACCCCTTTATATTTTGCCGTTGGCACCACCCCGAGGTGCAGAGTCGACTCGGTAAGGTCTGTGCTTTTTATGGCTTAGAGTTACCCGATGACGCGGCACATAGTGCAGATGCTGATTCAGAGGTTACCGCTCTCCTAGCGGTAGCGATGGTCTGGGCGGGCTATATACCCGATGATCTTGAGCAGGCCTTTGAGCGACAAGCCTACTTCAAAGAGAAGATGGAGTCAGATACTCAGCGATGGGGTCGAAAACTCTATGTTAATCGTGAAGACCCAGAGAAGTTACATATCGCGAGTGGTGTCTATCGTGGTCGGTGTATTGACGACCTTGAGGAGTCCTATCTCAAGAGAATCACCTCGGAGTGGAGCGCTGAAGATATGAGCGATGAGGGGCGAACCTACATCTTAGAGCGTACGCGGACTCAAGGAGTACTCTTTTAATGTCATGTGCCTATCTATGGGGACGATCGCTCCTATTACATCTCTTGGGGTGTTTAAGTTTCTTGGGGGGGGTGAGTCTCTTCTCGGTGAGCTTTGCTAATATTCCTGCAGCCTACTTAGCTTGTGAGGGGGCAGAAGAGCGCGCTCCTTGCTCTCTTCCAGGTCCGCAATATGGAGTGTGTATTCGGGATACACTGTGCACCGATCCTCCCGAGACCTCAGTGAATGAGTGTGTCATCTGTGTCGATGAATGTTGGGCGAGTGAGGATGGCCTTGAGTGTATACGACCTTGGACGGGTGAGTATGGTGTTTGCGAGAGCCAAGAGCGTTGTACAGATAAACTAGAGACCTCTTTTGATGAGTGTCGCCGCTGCGTTGAAGGAGAACCATGGCAAGCGGAGAGCGAAGACTTGTCTATGGAACCATCTAGCTCAACTTGTGATCAAGGTCTTATCGCTAACTCAAGTATCATCCTAAAATTTTGGTGGTTACATATAATAATCTGCCTTATGATACTTAGCCGTCGATTAGTGAAACGATACCACTCTTAATCTATTAGTTTGAATGAAGTGAGGCATACTGCGATAAGCTCAATCACTAGAGGCCAATAAGAGTCATTACGCTTCAGTTAAACGATTATAGAGTATTCTGAGTAACTCGGTTCAAAAGGGTAAAAAAATGAAGACGCCATGCATATCTAAATCATCTAGGGCCAACATTATGTGTTTAGCTCTCTTGGGTACACTCTTGCTACCCACGAGTGTCATGACATACATAGCGTCAGCCCCAACGACCGCTGAAGCGAAGAAAAAAGAGATTAAGACGCTAAAGGTCGTTAAAAAGTCTAAGACTGTTAAAAAGTCTAAGACTGTTAAAAAGAGCTCCAAGAATAAGCGTCCCCGTAAGTCTTCTACTACGAAAAAGAAGTTGAAGAAGGTTACTGTCACTAAGACCCCAAACTCTCGTAGTACCATTCGTAAGAGTGAGAAGCGTCGCGCAAAACCTAGTAAGCGAAGCTCTTCCAAGAAAACCATGAAAGTGGTTAAAACAAAAAGAAGCAAAGCGAAGGGGAGTAACAGCTTACGCTCACCTAAGTCTAAATCTCCTAAGAGAGGGCTTACCAAGTCGATTGGTGGAAAAGGCCCTACTCGACGTGTTGTGGAGAAGAGAGTTGGGGGTAAGAAGGGGGCGAGTAAAGTAGGTCGTAAGACAACGACGACGACAACCACATCAAGAAAAAAGACGACTTCAACAAAGCGGGGGAAGACAACATCGGTTCGTCGCACGAAGACAGTTGAGAAGAGTGGTCGTCGACATGAGAGAACACGTGAGAGCGATACTTACGATGATGGTGGATATGATAATAGTTACCCTGCGGCTCCTGTGGAAAGAAGAAGCCCTCCTCCTCGGGTCACCTGTCGTCCACAGGGTGGGCACATGCTCGTTAATGTAGGGTTCGGAACACAGAGTACTCAAGGACTTGATGACTCAAAGCCCGCTTATACTCTTGGAGTAGGCTATCGATCTGACATGCTTGGACTATTAGGAGAAGGACAATTCGCTAGTTATGATGATGCTTCACAGTTGACTACCCTTCGAGGTCAACTACGTCTCTATCTCCCCATTGGACAATGTGTTGATATTTACCCTCTGATCGGTCTGAGTCGCTTCCAACAAGATAATGAGCAAACCTCGGCGATTGATCTCGGTGTCGGAGGAGAGCTCAACTTAGGGGGTCGATTGAGCTTGGGAGCTAGATATACACGTAGCTTCTTCACCGATAAGATCCAGAATGTTCAAAATGAGACGGTCGAGAAGACCAATACGCTCATCTTCCAGCTTGGCATCTATTTCTGATCGCGGTGACTGTGTGTAAGCCGATTCGAATACTCATCGCAGAAGATGAGAGGCATGCTCGTGATAAGCTGAAGCATTTTCTTCATAAACTCGAAGATAATGACCTCCAAATCAGAGAAGCAGAGGATGGTAGGCAGGCTCTAGAAGAAGCTTTGTCATGGTGTCCTCATATCTTAATCGTCGATATACATATGCCTCATTTAAGTGGGCTAGAAGTCATTCACCAACTCTCTGAATCAGAACGACCGCTTATTGTTTTTACCACCGCCTATGAAGAGTATGCGCTGAAAGCGTTTGAGATTGATGCGGTCGATTATCTATTGAAGCCATTTTCTTTTGATCGCTTCTCAGTCACTGTCGATCGGGTCATGGAGAGGTTGCACTTCCTCCAAGGATTACTTGATCCTAATGTCGAACCTACGGGTCTAGTCACTCCTAGAGAAGAGCCACGAAGAGAACCATATTTGACTCGAATCAGTGTTGAGGGCCCGGGGAGGATCAAGCTGTTTTTATCTTTAAATGAGGTGTATTTGATCAAATCTGCAGGTAATTATTGTGAGTTCTTCACATCGGAAGCCTCTTATCTTCGCCGAGGAACACTTAAGAATATAACCTCTCGACTCTCCTCAGATGCCTTCTTGAGACTCAATCGCTCGGAAGTTGTTCAAATTAGCCATATTAAAGGAATCGAAGTGATGGCTCATGGCGACGCGCTCGTTAATCTATACAATGGAGCTCAGCTGAAGTGGTCTCGTCACTACAGAGCAGAAAATGGAGGGTTATTTGAAATCTGATGACTCAGCGCTGAGCTCTACATTAAAATTTCCTAAGTTTGATGAGACTGAGCTCACCATCCCTTTTGGCTTTTGGATTTCATTTTTCTTTATCATCCTCTCTACAGGCGTAGTCTCTTATAGCCGACGACAGTTCGCTATCGTGATTCATGCAGAGCAGATGAGTCAGCTACATTATATTGTAACTGATGCTTCAGGAGCCATTATTAACGCCATATTACTCTCTGGCGTCGCTTGGGTCTCCTACAATAATCCCGTGTGGAAGAGAGATATGATCGGTACTGCTTGGCGCTATCTTCTGCTCGCCATAGTACATAGTCTGCTCCATGCTGTCGGCTCGGCCTCTATGCGTCATCTTGGTTTTTCCTTACTTAATTTAGAGGTCTTAAATCCGGGGAGTTGGGGAGATGTCTTCCAAACAGAGCTACCCGCTCAACTCTTTATGTCAATGGTGACTATCGCGACCGTGCACGGGTTATTATTCTTTCAACGATCTAACGCAGAGCAGTTTCGACTTCTTAAAATAGAGCAGCAGCTGACGAAGGAGAGATTAAGATCACTTCAGGGTCAACTTAACCCTCATTTCCTGTTTAATACACTCAACACCATTTCAGCGATGATGTATGAAGATGCGGTCGCTGCAGATCGAATGATTGAGCGCCTGAGTGATCTGATGAGAGCCTCGTTCAAGTTTAATTCGATCATTGAGGTTCGATTAGCAGAGGAGTTAAATTTAGTAGAGGCGTACACGACGATTATGCAGGAGCGTTTTCCTGATAAATTTGAGGTGAGGGTGAGCTATGATGAGTCATTAAATGACGCATTGGTCCCTCCGTTATTACTACAGCCTCTTATTGAAAACTGTTTTAAACATGGTCGCTTAGATACTTTAGGGGAATATGGCCAAAAGGGTCTTATAGAATTGATCATTCAGGCTCATGATCAGATGCTTGATATTGTGGTTATAGATAATGGAGATGCTCATTCTATGAGCCGATCAAGTACTATCTCCTATGAAAATAAGGACTCAAATGTAGAGTCTCACGGTCTTGGGTTGAAGATCACTAAGAGGCGTCTGAGACTACTCTATCGTGATCAATATTCATTAAACTATGGAGAGAGATCGGAACAGAGAGGGTATAGGGTCTCAATTCGTTTCCCTCTTCATGTTGGAGAGGGGTCAGGCCGGTTCTTCCCTTCTCCTCTCCCCACTCCTCGACCAGAGAGAAAACACTCTATAGTAGGTGAGGAAGTCTAAAAAAGTGAGGTTACTATTTCACTGATGAGGTCTGCTCGTCTATACTGTTTCAGTCGTTTGTATCTACATAATGACTAGGATTATATAAATAGATGGAGAGACGTCCTATGGAGCACAGGAGTACTCATAAGTGTTGGTTATTATTCTTAATTGTTAACTGTTGTCACCCAAGGGTGCATCGATGATGGCGTCATAGAGAGCACCAGCGATGGAGGAGAGCTCTCGGCGGGAGAAGCGAACTTGAATGTTGGAGGAGAGGTGAGCGCCGGAGAGATGAGCGCCGGAGAGATGAGCGCCGGAGAGATGAGCGCCGGAGAGATGAGCGCCGGAGAGATGAGCGCCGGAGAGATGAGCGCCGGAGAGATGAGCGCTGGAGAGATGAGCGCTGGAGAGACGAGTGCCGGAGAGACGAGCGCCGGAGAGATGAGCGCCGGAGAGATGAGCGCCGGAGAAGAGATACTGGTACCCGATGAAGACGCAGATAATGATGGGGTCATTAATCAAGAAGATAATTGCCCGAATGAACCCAATAACAGTCAGAGCGATGAGGACGATGATGGGGTTGGAGATCGCTGCGATAACTGTCCTGAAGAGGCGAATTTTGATCAAGCGGATAGTGATGTAGATGGTGTCGGTGATGCTTGCGCTGCTCTCCAAGATCGAGATAGTGATGAGATTGTCGACCTTGATGATAACTGTCCTGATATCTCTAATCCTCGTCAGATTGATGCTGACGATGATGGAGTGGGTAACCGATGTGATAATTGCCCGGAGATCTCTAACAATGCTCAAGCTGATTCTGACGGCGATGGAGTAGGAGATCTCTGTGATGAGGTTGAAACATCGGTGACAATCGAGATCGTATGGGAGAGCGATGATCTTGATTTTGACCTTCATCTACTCAACCCACGAGGGATATATTACAGCTTGGAGACAGATTGTTGGTCGAGGAACCCCTCGCCCGATTGGTCTTCACCGGGCCTCGCGGGGGATGCTCCAAGTAATGGCGAGACTCGGGAGGTTATCTCGATTGATGAGCCTTTTGAGGGGTGGCACACGGTCGCCGTTGACCTATATACTTCGCGTGGTGAAGCTCGGGGTGAGGTCACGCTCTCTCTCTCTTGCAATGGAGAACAGCGATCTTTTGGTCCACAACAGCTCGTGAGTGAAGACAACCGCAACCGATCTATGTGGCAGGTGTTGCGCTTTAACCCTATTAGCTGTGAACTCCAAGACTTGAGCGAAGTTAACGCAGTGAGCTGTTCGAGTAATCGAGCGACCTCTTGTGTGTGCGAAGACTGTGATCAAGGGATCTGCTCTGAGTGCGCAGAAGATGCAGAGTGTGACCCTGTGAGCGGTGACTGCAATGATCAATGTGCTGAGGTGACATGTCCAGAGGGTGAGTCGTGTAGCCAAGTTGACGGAAGCTGTGTCAGCGCTCAATGCGCGCCATGTGAGGAAGAGGCAGACTGTCCTGATGGCTCATATTGCGTAACGTATCGTGGCCGAGGAGTCCGCGCTTGTGGTCTCACTTGTGATGATGACGCAGACTGCGCTCAAGGAGAGTCATGTAATGTTATATTTAGGGAAAATCGCCCTGTTGGCATATGTGCTGATTTGGTTAACGCCTGTCAAGGTTCCTTATGCGATGAGGTGAGCTGTGAAGAAGGTTCGGTGTGCGATCCTAATGAGGGGGAGTGTGTTGACTGTATCACTAACGATGACTGTGGTGACTCACAGGCGTGTATAGACCGAGCCTGTATTGAGGTTAGCGGCGGGGACCGAGAGGTCTCTAGCTGGGGTAATGGCAATGAGCTCCCTAGCTGTGATCAATGCACTGAAGATGAGTCTTGTCAAGATCCACCCTTCATTGATAGTTTCTGTGCTCTAGACTGTGATAATGGGCTAGTGTGCCCCGCTGGTTTGAGCTGTTGCAATGTTGATAACGTTGGTTTAGAGGGGTCAATCTGCGTTGATCCACGTAATCAGATCGCGAGCTTTATTTGTGGTGGATAAGAGACCGTGAGCGCTGATCAAAGGAGAGCGTTTGGCTATCTCCTGCTCTTGTCTTTGATCGCGGCGACTAGTTGGTCGGTGTGGGAAACAGCGGCTAGGCGTAAGTCTGTACCGACAAGAGCGACATGGTCGGCAGCGGCAGATATGGTTCGAGATCGGTTACGACCGGGAGATAAGGTCACATGGTATCCAGAGTGGGCCGGTGAGGCTCGCCTCAGCCTACACGGCCTCCCTATTCTTACGCTCCCCCATCGGGGAGAGGTCGATTTAGGGAGCGCGACCCGTTTGTGGGTCTTGGGGGCTTTTGAATATGATGGTCGAAAGTTAGCGAGAGGCGAGCATCTTCAGCCGATACAACCGATGAGGGAGCTCTCCTATGAGCGAGTGAGCCTTAAAGGCTCGGGGGGAGTGACGGTCTCCTCGTTTTCGATTGGTGGAGAGAAGGTCGAGGATAGCCTTTATGATGACTTGAGTGATCAGCACAAGGTTGAGGTGTTAAGGAGCTTGAAGCGCTCTAATAGATCTCTCCAAGATCCAATGAACGCCACCTCACCACATGAGCGTTGCGACCTGTGGGGGCTAGGGGGATGGCATTGCGCCTCTCAGCGTCGAGCGGTGAGGCAGAGGATCGCTCGTTGTCTAACGAGACCTCAATCAGAGCAGCTTCGTAGACGAACTAAGCGTAGGGATGTATACACTTTAGATCGCCGACGTTGGCTCCCCTATGTGGATTGTAAGCTACATCCAACCGAACATGTCTCTCGTGATTGGCGAGTGATCGGTGAGACGCCGAGGCGTTGTGTCTCGATGTCACCTCACCAAGGTAGAGAGGTAGAGATTAAGTGGTGGCCAAAGGAGAGCGATCAACCCCGGAGGCTGTGGTTTAGTTATGGATGGGAAGACTTATCAGTTAGACATCCGTTTAGGGACTCAAGAGCAGAGCCTCTATGGTTGAGTATTCGCCAGGGGAGTGAGGTGCTGATCGATGAAGAGGTGAGTCCAACCATGGGGTGGGCTCGAATCATTAAGTCTATACGAGCGGCGGATAAAGAGGGACCTCCTCCTCCTATCCGCTTAAACTATCGAGCTCCTAAAGGGGTAGAAGACGCGACATTGTGTATCTCCCTTGATGTGAGACTTTAACAGAAAGTCTGTCACTGTGACTACTCAAGCTCACAATCGTGATTATATTAGATGGGGTATACGTACTGAACAATGATGGAGAGAATCTATGAATGTGATCATAACAATTCTAGGGACACTCTTAGCGAGTGTACGTATGCTGTTAATGGTTGTTTTCGTGACTGCCCATGGCATCGCGGTAGCGATATTACCAGAGAGCAGTCATCGTTTTAGAGCAGCGTGTATTCAGAGCTTTGGGAAGACGCTGACTTGGGCACTAGGAATAAAAGTCAACTTGGTCGGAGCGCCCGCTAAAGAGCGAGCAGTGCTCATATCTAATCATCGATCTTATGCTGATATCCCAGTACTCGCTTCACTGTCTCCGGTCGTGTTTTTAGCGAAGGTAGAGGTCGCGAAATGGCCTATTATTGGCTTTGCTGCTCGTAAGGCGAGGACGGTGTTTGTCGACCGTCATGACCCCGAGAGTCGAGAGATGTCACGACTAACCTTACGCGAGAGGTTAAGTGAAGGGTTCTCGGTACTGGTCTTCTCTGAAGGCACTACTAGCGCCCGGGGGACTCTCGATCCTCTTAAGCCGGGGATGTTTCATGAAGCTGCCTCAGCTCACCTCCCTCTCCAATTGGTTTACATTGAGTTTGCAGAGGATGAAGACTCTTGGGTTGGAGACGACTCGGTTGGGGCGCATTTCTTTAGGAGATTTGCTCGGTGGCGAACCGAGGTACGAGTTGTCTATAGAGATCAGCTTCTTTACGCGGAGCCAGATTCTGACAACTCAGGGCAGGAGCTCTGTGAGTTCACTAAAGAGTGGCTTCATTCTCAGATCATCGAGGAGGTTGGTGAGCTAAGAGTTTAGTGTTGCGAGGTTCGCTTCACTAAGTATCAATATTCCTCTGACAGCAGTTGACCTTCGAGTCGCTTTTGTGTATCGAGCACCCGCTCATATAGAAAAAATGAAAGTTACTCAGAGGTTTATCATGCTCAGATATCTCCTATATTTAAACTGTTTACTACTTATAAGTAGCGCGCTCATCGGTTGTGATGATGATGACACCACCCCTGTGGTTATGATCAACGCAGGAGAAGAGGTCGAGGGGGGGATGTCAGATGTAGAGTCCGATCCTACTTTATGTTCGACGGCTTGCCAGTCTTTGTTAGCTTGTGAAGGTTTTGTGGGGTGCTCCGATGAGATCTTGAGCCAAGCGCTCAACGAGTGCTTAACAGATTGTGGGGTGAATCGTGAAGAGCTCATCTCCCTCTCCGAGTTGATATGTGATGTCAGCGAGTCCGGATTTAGACAGAGGTATAGCCTAGGTGAATGTGGTCAGAACGAGGATCCCTGTGAAGGTCAGATCTGTGGATCTGGGTTTATTTGTGATCCTTCTGACGGCAACTGTATTGATCCATGTATCGGTGTAGTCTGTCCCGAGGGAGAGTGCGTTGAAGGTGTATGTTCAGATCCGTGCTCTGGCGTAGAGTGCCCCGAGGGTCTAGGATGCTTCATGGGCAGCTGCACGGATCTCTGCTTTGGGGTTACTTGCTCCCCTAGCCAAATGTGTGATGCAGACAGCGGTCAATGTATCGATCAATGTGGTGATGTAACCTGTAGTCGGGGATCCCGATGCGTAGAGGGGACCTGTATTCCAGCATGTCAAGACGTTGAGTGCGATGAGGGTTTAAGCTGTGATATGAACACAGGTGAGTGTATCAACCGTTGCGACAATGTCACTTGTGCTGAGGGATATACATGTAACCCACGCTCAGGATTCTGCCGTGATCGCTGTGAAGATATCGAGTGTGTCGACGGCTGGGTTTGTGATCAAGGGGCTTGTGTTTATGATGATCCCTGCCAAAACAGCATGTGCGCTGGTGATAACCTATGTAGTCTCTCTACTGGTCGCTGTGAGCGTTTTTTCTGTGCTCCTGATCAATTTGAGCTCGACGAGAGTAACAATGAGCTTCCTAAAGCGGTTCAGCTTCGCGCCGAGACTCAGCGAATCGATGACCTTACGATCTGTAGTTTAGATCTTGACTGGTATACTTTCACTCTACCTCCTGAGACCTCAGCGCGGGTGAGTGCTCGTTTTGCGAACCGCGTAGGTAACCTCAGTTTACGAATGTATACTAACACTAATCTCCTCACTCCAACACTTGAGATGAATTCTCCCAATGATGATGAATGGATCGGTATACAACCGTCATTGGAAGAGCGTAGATTCTACTTCCGAGTCTCGTCTGGTGGAGATTGGACAGAGCAAAATCGCTATAGTTTCGTGATCGAGATCGATCTCCCCGGTGAAGTCTGCAACCGAGTCTCGGAGTGTGGCGACGCTCGTGAGTGCACGAGAGCGTTATGTGATGGAGTGGGTGAAGATAACCCGAGCGATGTTTTAATGAGTCCCGATGTGGTAGATCCTATGGACCCTGTGGATCCTATGGACCCTATGGACCCTGTGTGCGTGGATGATATGTTTGAGCCTAACAACCAAATAGAAGAACCCACCACGCTCGCTCCCTTAAATGGAGGGCCATGGGATGCTCAGATCTGTCCTGGAAATAATGACTATTATCTATTTACGCTGGAGGAGACATCAGACTTAGAGATTATCGTCAGCTTTACTCACGAGCGTGGGGATCTCGACGCCTCCTTGATCACTGTAGATGGAGATTCAATCTCCTTGGGAGTGAGCACTGATGATAATGAGAACCTCCGAGTCGAGAACCTCGCGGTTGGTAGTTACTACTTACTTATTTATGGATTCGGGGGGCAGATCAGCAGCGAATATTCGATCTCTATCAATGCTCAGCCCTCTGCCAATGAGATGGACGAGTGTGTGATCGATGAGGAATGTCGCTGGGACTATGCTTGTGTCTCCGGCAACTGTGTGATCCCAGATGGATATTGCAATGATGCAGCCTCTCCTAACGCAGAGTATGCTGATGCTTACCGACTGACCGCTCCTACTTCTTTGAGCGACCTCACACTCTGTGAGAGTGACTTTTACGCCTTGAGCCTCACCGAAGGAGAAGAGGCTACTTGGCGGGTAAACTTCTCCAATGAAGAAGGTCAAGATATTGATCTTGTGCTCTATAGACCTGATGGAAGTCCGGTTCGTTACAGCACTAACTTCACTGATGTAGAGGAGATCTCTTACGTCGCTGATATGTCCGGAGTATATACTCTAGAAGTCTATGGATACTACGGGTTCTCCGAGAGTTTACCCTTCATCACTCGTTACTCTCTCTCAGTGGAGTAAAAAGCCATGGCTGAATGAGTTTAAGCGACTCGTCGACGTATACTGAGAAGCGCCAAGAGCCCTAAGAGAGCCCAAGAGGTTGGCGCTGTGTGAGAGGCATCACAGCCTCCATCATCTTCAAGGTCACTGTTAGAGCTTCCCTCGCCGGGTTCGTTATCACTCTCATCACCAGGCTCAGAATCAAGGTCTGTGGGGTTCATTCCTTCGTCTTCATCGACGATGTCATTGTCCTCATTGACCGCGTTAGTCTCTTGAGCCCCTTGCCTATCTGATATCACTCCGTAAGATGAGTCTAGGCCGACAGGGATACAGAGTGACCGAGTGCTCTCTACGCACTCCACCATCATGGTAGATTCATCATCAGATCGCTCAGGTACATCGGGGGTAGGCTCAGCTTCGGCGGGTTCTGCCCCTATAGCGATATCAGGACAATCAGACTCGATTAGCTCATGACAGCGCCAATCTGTGGGGCACATATCATCATTGTCACACTCGATCTCGTCGGGTAAGCAGGTCCCTCTTGTCTCTACTTCATCTTCATCTCCACAGTCGATGGGCTCTGGCTGTGGGCAATCCTCTCCCTCTTGACACGGTACACCCGTCTGGACGCAGTCTAAGCCAACCTCATAAGTTTCACAGTGGAAATTCATCGCGCAATCATTATCTTCTTGGCACTCGGCGGGGATAAAGACACACATCATGGCCTCTTCTTCTTCTACAGGTGGCTCCTCGGTAGGCTCCTCGGTAGGCTCCTCGATAGGTAGCTCATCAGGTTGCTCAGCGCTCCGATCCTCTTCTTCAACAGGGGGAGGCGCAGGGTCTGATTCCTCAGAATCAACGGCGTCTTCGCTCATGGCTCCTCCGCTTGTTGAGCCTACGCTTATTGAGTCTCCCCAGCCACAGGAGAGATGACTCGGACAGTCACTGTCTTCTTCGCATTCGATGGGCCTCTCTTCACAGAAACCCATGACTTCGATCTCTTCGACCTCATCACAGATCTCATTACCCTCTTCATCGATACTGCAAGGGATGAGACCAGTGCTAATGAACTCACAGAGCTCACCCTCTGAGCAATCTGCGTTTGAGCTACACTCTTCGGCGTGGGCGTTAAATACGACACCCATAGTGGCGATACAAGAGAGAGCACAGAGTGTTTGGATAGTTTTTTTCGAGAGTTTTTGAAGCCTCTTCATGGCGTTCAGTCCTTTCTTAAAGAGATAAAACAGAAATCTATATTCATCATGAATAGTGAGTAAATAATAAAAGCATATACTATACCAATACTTAGTCTTGAAGCTGTATTCTTTCAAAGCTCCGTTTTTATTACATTTTATTCACCGAAGCAAATGGGTAAAATTTTAGAGCCTATTGAGAGTGTGAACGCTAGTTAACGATAGGGTATAGGATTAACAACAGCGAGAGACACTAAACTTGAGGCGACACTCCTAACATGCCACTATTCGTCTCTGTAGATCAGTAGATCGATCTTTCTACCCATTTGAGATTCGGAGGTTAAGATGAGCGTGACATCTGAAGAGACGGCGACTCGTTTTCAAATTATTAGCCCAGTAGATGGCTCAGTATACGCTGAGCGTCCTTACCATACGCTTGAGCAAGCCCAAAGTGTCACCGAGAAGGCTCGGCATGCTCACTTTGATTGGTCGCGGAGATCGATCGCTGAAAGAGCGAAGTATTGCACAGCTCTCGTCGATGCACTGCTCGCTGATACAGTGAGGATCTCGGAAGAGCTCACCATGCAAATGGGACGACCGATCAGTCAGTCTCCTGGAGAGTTGAGAGGCTTTGAAGAGCGCGCTCGTTATATGATTGATATCGCCGAGGAGAGTCTCTCTCCAGTGGTCCCCCAACCTAAGCAGGGATTCTCACGCAGTATTCAGCGTAACCCATTGGGTGTGGTCCTTGATTTACCTGCTTGGAACTTCCCTTATCTTACCGCCGTTAACGCCTTGATCCCTGCTCTTATGGCGGGTAACTCTGTGGTTCTTAAGCACGCCTCGCAGACAGCGCTTTGCGCTGACCGTCTAGCTGCTGCAGCCTTGTCGGCAGACCTCCCCGCTGGCGTTTTCTCTACTCTTGATCTGAATTATACTCAAACCGAAGCCTTGGTGCGATCTGGAGCAGCTGATTTTGTTTGCTTTACCGGCTCTGTCTTTGGTGGACAAGCGATTGAGCGAGCCGCGACTGAGAGCCAGCGCTTCCTCGGTGTGGGCTTAGAGTTGGGGGGGAAAGACTCTGCTTATGTGAGGACAGACGCTGACCTTGGGTTCGCTATAGAGAATATCGTTGATGGAGCAATGTTCAACTCAGGGCAGAGCTGTTGTGGGATTGAGCGAGTTTATGTACACCGTGACCTCTTCGACTATTTTGTCGAGGGAGCGGTGACGTTAATAGGCATGTATCAGCTCGGTGACCCCACACGAAGCGACACGAATCTTGGCCCCATGGTGCGTAAAGAGGCAGCGGCTAAGGTGAGAGCTCAAATCAATGATGCTGTAAAGTCGGGTGCTACGGCTCATATTGATTCGGAGGCGTTCCCGGAAGACGCTTGGGGCACACCCTATCTCGCTCCTCAGCTGCTCACCGGAGTGACACATGAGATGGAGCTCATGAACGAAGAGACCTTTGGCCCGGTGATCGGGGTGATGCCCGTCGATAACGATGAGCAAGCGATCAAGATGATGAACGATAGTAAATACGGTTTGACCTCATCTATTTGGACCCGTGATATGACCGCAACAGAGCAGATCGCGCCTCGTTTAGAGTGTGGAACCGTCTTTATGAACCGGTGCGATTATTTAGATCCCGCTTTGGCATGGACAGGTGTCAAGGACACTGGGCGAGGGTGTACGCTCTCTAAGGTAGGGTATGAGTCGCTCACTCGACCACAGAGCTGGCACTTCCGGTCTCATCCTTAAGCTATCATCCTTAAGATCTCTAGGACTCAAAGAGCGAGACCTCGACTTGTGGGTCTCTCGGTGATCCCTTAGAGATGAAAGTGATAAGAGCGATGAGCCCCTATTCCTTCCACGGAGAGGGTCTCCTCATTGACTTTAATGATCGCCGCACACTCCCCATGAGTGAGCGGTGACTGAATGGTGATATGGTGAACACCATGAGGATCAGTCGCGGCACCTCCGCTGTGTCGATGACCCGCGAAGTAAGCAGAGATAAGCTCAGCATACTGACCGATTAATAAGAGTAAATCGTCAGCATCAAATGCTAAATTACGCAGAGAAGCCGATGGTCCATAGCAGGGGAGATGAGAGAGGATAATACATCGCTCACCTTGACGCCGAGCTTCTTGAAGCTCTGTTATCAACCAAGCGAGCTGCTTAGAGCCAAAACCGCCATTAAATGGAACATAGCGAAGGCGATGAGGAGGAAGGCCCTCAAAAAAATTATAGGGGGCTTTCGCTCCGAAATTAGGGTTCATCTCTGTGAGGATCGCTTCCGCTTCTGACCTGGTGTGTTCATCTCGAGGCTTGATCACATTGATCTCATAGCTGTTGAGGCTGATCACGCGCCATCCTTTAGCAGGAGAAAAGGACCCATAGCCATGAGGGCGGGGGAGGTGGTGTTCTCCTAGACCACAGGTTTGATTGAGTCGCTCATCTAGTGCCGCCCAAGTGAAGTTATAGAGCTCATGATTACCGATGATATGGTGAATCGGCGTTGAGCAATCAGACCATATGTTCAACACGACCTGCAGCGCTTGTTCACTCTGGGGGGCGTCAAGAGACAAGCCTTGGCCATACTCACCAGCGTTTTGTCCATCGATGAGGTCACCGAGGTGGGCGACAAAGCTCAGCGATGGGTCACTTAACATCTTAACCATCGAGGCGCGAGCGGCGGTGGCTGCACCTCGATAATCACGGTGCTCTGAGCCACTGAAGTTACTCGCAGCCTCTATGTCAGCGTATTGTATGTCGCTGATGAGGCCGAAGCTCAGTGGCTCATTCATGATCTGAGCTGTTCCTCAGAAATTACCAAGCTCTTATAGGAACTTAGCGTAATACTCGACGACGAGCTGAATATTGAGCTCAGGAATGGAAGACTCTTCAGGCATGCCTTTGACGGTAGTGGTCTTTTTGTCGCCATCGTAGTCGATCCACTCAGGACGAGGGAGCGCTAAAGTATCGAGAGACTCGTCAACGACGGTGAGGACTGTCTTCTGCTTGTTGCTTCGATCGCGGAGATTGATCACGTCATTCTCACGAACAGTGAATGAAGAGACGTCAGTCTTGCGACCATTGACACAGACGTGACCATGGCTGATGAGCTGACGAGCAGCAGGGATGGTCCGCGCATAACCAGCACGGAATACGACATTATCGAGTCGTCGCTCGATGAGCTCTACGATCTTCTTACCGGTCTCTGCCTTTGATCTCTTCGCCTTAGCGACTAGGCGGCGGAGCTGTCGCTCGCCAATACCATAGTTATAGCGGAGCTTCTGCTTCTCTTTGAGCTGACGACCATAGTCAGAGTCTTTACGACGGCGCTTATCACCGTGTTGTCCAGGAGGGTGTGGACGACGCTCACGAGTCTTACGAGAGAGGCCGGGGAGGTTAGTGCCTAGCGCACGCATGCGCTTGACGCGGGGACCGCGATAGGTTGACATAGTCAACTCCTTTAGTAGGTGAAGGCGCGCGAAGCGCGGGTTAAGGCCATACGTCTCAGGTTCCTTTAGAGGACTTTATCGGTCTCTCTGTAGAGGGAGCAGAGGGCTCGTGGAACACGATACTTCTCAGCTCAGAGCGTAGCCGTCGTTTACTTGATAGCGCTTATAGATCAAACGCAGAGAGTTTTACTAGCTGATGATCTTCGCTGACGCAAGGATAAATATAGCTTATCAGTGGTGATGACAGGGAGATCAGCGTGAGGGTGAGCTCATTGGAGTTCTTAACGACGACTGTGGCCGACCGAGACGAGCCCTGCTTAAGAGGAGCGCCTCTTGACTAGAGAGAGATCGACTCAACTTCATCTTTTGGGTGAGTGACCTCATCGCTGGAAGTCGCTGAATCGCCCTTCCACTCTCTATCGCTCTGAGGATATGATCAGCGATAAGATGTTGATCTGCGCCTTCTCTCGTCTCTCGATGAGCGAGGGTCAGTGGTTGAGGGAGAGCTCCTAATGTGACAGAGCGTGAATGAGCGGCATTTTGGGCGCGTACCATATCTTTATATTTTAGCGTGATCTCTGCAATCTGTCCGGGCTTCGTGACCCACAAAGAGAGGTGAATCAGGTGACTGTCACCCCCATAGAACGCGGGAATGACCACTTGAACCCCTTCATCATCTTTACCTCGATCAGATTGAATACCCAGACGGGCGCTGAGTCGTTTATCCATCGCCTCTTCTCTCGCTTTGACTCTCGATTTTTGTCGCTTGGTGAGCATCTCACTCCCCAGTACCTCAATCAACTCAACTCCCTCTTGGAGTTTTACGCTGAGTCGTAGCAGCCTAGCGACCACTCGGGAGAAGCGATCAAATTCTTTATTGACGGCGTCTTTGAGGCCTTGGAGATCATGAGATAACCAAAAACCACCATGACCTATCTCGGCAATTTGCCACAATGAAGAGGCGGAGCGGAGCGAGGAGTGAGGCTGAACTTGATGATCAATCACGCTAGTGAGCGTCCCGTCGAGGTTTAACTGATGAACAACGCTTTTAATCTCTTCTAGATAGTGAGCGCAACCTCGTCCACAGATCATGAGCACCGCTTGGGCGCCTGGGGCACGATGAGGGTCAGAGGAGGCCTCGTTGAGTAGGTCGCCTCCATCAAGGATCAACCGTGACCAGTCTCCTGGATTAAGAGAGGAGTCTCTAACGCTACTGAGAGGATCGATTAAAGCCTCTTTGAGTAATTCCGGAGAGCGAGGACTAATCGAGGCTCTTCCTAAGGTGAGACCGACTTGATCCGCTGAGTTTAAGCGCTTAAGGATAGGGAGCACTAGCTCCACGAGGGAGCTCTGTCGCTCCTCACGTTGTGAAGAGTGACCTAAGAGCGCAGGGTCAACAGTGATCATCATATTGAGCGCAGGTCTACGCCAACCATATCTCTCGCTCCCCTTTAATCCAAGCTGTAGGATTACTCGGCGAGGCTGATCGATGTAGGAGTGACTGAGTTGAGCGCTAAGCGTCATCCCGACATCATTTGGTGGATCTAGGGGAGGAGACCACTCTAAGCCATGTTGCTTAGACATTAGCCTCTTGAAGACCGTTGAGGTCTGGCGAAGCTCTTCATGATAACTGAGATTACCGCCGAGATAAGTATTTTTGAAATATCCCTGCTTAGGCCAAAATCGTGAAGGGCGACCTTGAGTAAGATAGCGATTGATATGAGATCCTCTCGTTCTCTTTTCTCTAGAGCGGGACGCGCGCCGCCTAGATGTTTGTTGCTTCTCTGTCTTCAGCTCTGTTGAGCGATCCTGCTCTTCTGGTTGGGGATGATGATCAACCGTCCCTATCATTAGACTTTGAGCGCTGATTTCTCCCGTGGGCGTGCGCAAGTTAGAGAAGAGACCCTCACTGTTTTTGGTCGCGCGTCGTTTCTTGGCTATCGCTCTTCGTTTCTTGGTTCTCCTGGACTGTGATGCGATATGTTCACTTGGTTCCTCTTCTAGCTCGATCTCTTCTTCAGCGTTGCCCTCTGCCAGATCGAAATCTGTGTCATCTGAATGATCAAGCGCTTGGCTCTTAAGCAGACTCTCGGGCAGACTCTCGGGTAGAGAGTTAAAGGGGTCATCTTTGACCATTGATATAGTGAGGGACTTACGTCGAGAAGGTGAGCCCGGTACTTGAGTCGCTCCTTTATAACCTCCTCCTTGATTATGTTGTCCAACCGTCTCTAGTTCTCCGCCTCCGAGTCCTCCGCCTCCGAGTCCTCCGCCTCCGAGTCCTCCGCCTCCGAGTCCTATGCCTCTCAATCCAAGGCCTCCTGCTTCACCATCGACGATCCTCGATGAGTCTACAGGTCGCTGTTTCAGTTTAACGGTCTCGTGACGTTTATCGGAGGTAAGGGGAGTAGAGAGCACGTCGTTATATATATCTTCTCTCTCTTCTCTCTCTTCATAGTCTTCAGGCGTTTTTCTAGACGATAGGAACTTCAGATCACTCGAGAGGGTGGGAGATCTCTCTGAGTCAAGAGCACTGGAGAGGTCTGAACAGGCGATGAGTCCACAAGCGAAGACGATATAAGCGATCAATGGGGGGGGGGGGAAGATCAGTTATAAAGGTTTTCATGATGGGGCTCCGGGTTCATCTGCGGTAGATCCTCCCTCGTGATCGTCTGTGCTGCCGAAGACCTCATTTTGACTCACTGACTCGGCCGTGACGACATCAGATTCACCTACTACGGAGGTGGACTTTTGAGGAGGTTTGATGGATCGCCGAGCGATGATACTGCTCAGAGCGTGATAGATCTTGAGAGATATCGCAGAGATGAACGCCACAACTAAGACCGTTTTTAAGGCGAAGAATGACATCCACTCTAGCTCAGACAGTGAAGACTGGTAGAGCATGATGATCGCGTTAATAGAGAGAACTAAGAGCGACGCTAATTCAGGATATTTGAGAGCGAGAATGCTCTTACCAGCGAACATTAGACCACGTCGCAGACCGATCAACAGCAAAGCGATAAAGGCGAAAGCAGAGAGGCGATTCATTACCTGATCAGAGACGATACCTCGAAGACTAACTCGCATATGAAGCGGCTGATGGTTTGGAGAGAGCAGGTCATAGCTAAAGGTTGTTTGGTGCTTTAATGAAGAGAAGCTCTGCTCTGGGTTGATTCGGTTCGTATAAGTGTTGATCTTTTTCAAGTCCCCCTCCCAGCTCCAGAGCTGATATTGGGGAGAGAAGAAGAGCTCCCAAGTAATGTTCGTCGTCCGTATATCAGAACTCGGCGCGATGAGGTGGTAGCGGTTAAGCTCATGAGTATCTCGGGCGACCTCATAGCGAAGTACGAGGTCAAGCTGTTGATTTTTAGGGAGTGGGATACTGATCTGCTTGCCCTCTGCTCTCGCCCTGACCGGTGAGTCATTGATGAGGACCTCTTGTATGTCGCTGTGTGGAGGTAGGGTTAACTTAAGATCGCGTCGGTCACGGTTGATGATGGTATATTTGGCTAAATCAACGCGCTGACCGCTCTCGAGGAGGAAGGTCTCTAGCTGAGAAAAGATAATCTCGGCGTTGAGAGTTTCGATAATCTTATGGCGCTTCAGTCGAGTCTCAAGAGTCCACTCTCTACTGAACCGATATCCATAGAGAAGCTCGGTAGCAGAGCGGAGAGTGATCGATCGGGGGAGCTCATCGATGGTGACTCTCCTTAACTCATCAGTCTGCTCAGGGCTGACCTCTAATCCTGCCTCAGCGGTGAGCCCTATATGGCCTTGAGTGATCTCTGCGCCTTCGACGACGATCCTCGGGAGAGAGAGCTCGGTGCTCTCGCTAGAGATCAGCCGCTCGGCGTCTATGTTAAGAGTCACCGCGCCCTCTAGACGACGAGTGAAGCGAATTTGATAGCGCTTGATGGCAGGGTCATCTCCCTTAGCAGCCTTGAGGGGCTCTACTCGGTTGATACTCGGTCCGCTGACTTGGGGCTCTGAGCAAGTGCTGGGTAAGCGGAGGGTAAGAGTCTCTAGACGACCGCTCTTTAAATTGAGTAAGAGCTGAGATTGGGCTCGAATCGCGCCATCGCGCAGACTATATAGGGTATCGAGTTGGGCATCGA
Source organism: uncultured bacterium (assembly GCA_943788935.1). Classification (GTDB taxonomy): domain Bacteria; phylum Myxococcota_A; class Bradymonadia; order UBA7976; family VGTA01; genus CAKZRU01. The sequence goes on from CALSSE010000017.1 coordinate 453,165, forward strand.
AGCGCAGCTCACGAGCGCGCTCAGTGGTGGTGCTCGTCTTCAGCTCAGTAGGCGCTTGCACATGACGGAAGGCTTGGCTGACCTTCTCGCCTGTCTTGAGTTGCAAGATACGTTGAGGAATAGACTCTTGTCCTACAGGGATGAGGCGCTCCTCTCCGTTAGCGGTCAGCTCTGCTTTGGCAGGCGTAAATCCGACTCGGTCACCATCATAGAGCGCGATGACCCCCGACTCTTGAAAAGCGCCGAGAGGTCTAATGACCGGAACACTGAGCGCTTCTTTATTACTGAGCACTCTCTGCCATTTGATGGCTAAATCACTCTTGCCGGAGCGGGGCTCACCAAAGGTGACGAGCACTCGTTTAGTCGAGGGGTCGGAGTCTCCCTCATGGGGGAGCGTCACCCAACTCTCTACCCCAATACCGTTGAGATGATAGAGGACCACCTCAGCGGGCACCTCCACCTCTAATCGCTTGAGCTCTCCTTTGATGATATCTAATTCTACTCTCGCTTGACCCTTTAAGAGCCCTTCTTGAAGCTCGAAAAGCTGGTAGGTCTCGCTGAGGAACTCTGGAGACTCCTCCTCGGGAGTGACTCGCTTCTCTGTCCAGCGAAGGACAATGGTCTCTAGCGGAGGGAGATCGGCGCTGACCTGAGTGATAATATTGTTGGTCTCTGCGATGTCAGTTTTTACAGGAGAGAGAGGGGCTTTCATCGACAGGCTCGTCACCGGAACGGAGGGTTCGGTGGTCACTTCTCTCTCGCCGGGGAGAGAGAGGGTGAGCTTGGAGCGTGGCGCTGCTTGAGGAGAGAGCCTTAAGCGTGGTTGACCACTTGAGCGGTCTACTTGAGCACGAGTTTGAGCGCGAATAATATGTTCACCTGCTCCCTCTACCCACACCATATGCCAGCCATTACGGACGTCTGTGATCGCCACTTTTCCATCAGCGCTCGCGCTGATCAGAGCGTTGCTTGAGGGAGAGATCGGGATCCAAGACTGAAGCGCGCCTCCTCTGAGCAAGGTCTGTAGCTCTAGTTTGACTTCAGCGCCTTCTCCTGATGCTTGGAGGCTGACTTGGAAATCTTTACGTTGAAGGAGCGCTCCGGACTCATTTGAGGGGATGAGCACCGCGATCGCTCCTCTCAGCGCCAAGTTCGAGGCAACCGATGAGGGGGTGGGGGGGAGCTCGGGGACAAATTTCGCTTGCCCTCTGCCTAAGGTCTTGAGGTCAGCGTTCGCTACAGGAGGTAAGGGGATCAGACCGCTCATCTCACCGCTCGAGCTCCTCGAGAGTCTGACGGGATAACGGAGCTTAACCGAGGGCGCCATCCGAAGTCCCGCATTATCGATTTGGAGGGGGATAGAGAGCTGGTGGAAGTGTCCATCGCTCTCTGGGCTGAGGGCGATGTTATCTCTCCACACCGAGAGGGGATGAACGCTCTTTGGCACTAAATCGATCATCGCTGAACGGTTGGTCTCAGCGAGCTCACCCATATCCACTCGGGCTTCAAAAGTGACCCAGACTAATCCGCTATTTTTTGCCTTAGAGAGATCTAGAGTGATTAAGCTTTCTCTCCATCTCGCGTGATTCACCTTCTGTTGAGAAGCGTCGAAGAGGGCCTCAAATCGATTGAAGCTGAGATGAACACCTTCATGGGGAGGCGGAGGTCCTACCGGTTGGGCAGAGAGCGATGAGCAGAAGATAATGAGGCTCATCATTAGCAGAAGAGAGGAGCAGAAGATCAACCTTCCTGAATGATGAGAGGGGGAGAGGGAGAGAGGAGAGTTGATACTCATGAGATGTGAGCTCCGTGATCAAGATAAAGGGAGAGGCCTGAGCTAGAGATAATAGAGGAAGAGGCCAGAACTAGAGATAGGGGATCGCGCCGACAGAGTGATGAGCGTCTACATACAGCGCTCACAAACGGGATCGGTCTTTACGTATAGACCGATGAATGGTTTTAAAGTTTATAAAAAATCGAACACATCAAGATGAGTATCTTCGTTCTCGCTCCATGACTGAGACTGTGAACTTAGGGTATGAATCGTTGATAGGCGCTAATAGGTATTCTAGTATAAGTGTCAGTTTTTAAATGGCTTTAATGATTTTAGCTGTGTGGCACACTCTATGCAAGAATGAGAGGTGAGATCGTCACGAAATGAGTTAAAGGAGACAGTCAATGTTATTCACCTATCAAAATGAGTCATTGCTAAGAGCGATTATGCTCACCGCTATATTCTTCTCAAGCACCTCGTCTTCACGCGTCGCTTTAGCTCAAGCCCCCCCCCTCTCTGAGGCTCAGAGTCAATGTGAAGCGCTAGATGGGATATGGGATGAGTGTGCAGCGAGAGATTGGGGGGCCTATTGTTTAGATCATGAAGGGGAGATGCAAACTCATAGAGACCCAGTGATAGAGTCGTGTGTGGCGAGCTGTCTCTGCCCTGATGAGCTCGTCTTCAATGGGGAAGGATGTGTCAACATAGAAGTGCTGCTAAGTCCTTGTGATGAGCTAAATGATGAGCCAAGTGATGAGGCAAGGTGATGAGGCAAGGTGATGAGGCAAGGTGATGAGGCAAGGTGATGAGGCAAGGTGATGAGCCAACATCTCTCGTCGTTGAAGAAGAGGGTGAGTCTATATGGGGAGACGGGGCCTTGACCGCTGATGAATTCAATACTTGTGCTCAAGCAGGGGGGAGCGCAGTCATCGGGGAGCGCTGTGAGGCAGTCTGCTTCTCAATCAATGAGTATGCCCTGAATATCGTTCCCACCGATTGCTCAGAGGTGATCGATCACTGCGAATGCCCTCTAGGTCAAGAATTCATAGAGGGAGAGTGTCATTTAATCGATCCAGCAGAGATCTCAATCTGTGGAGGAGGCAGGCATGCCTTAAGCTGGAGCTCGACGTGCTTAGATCCAGAGGGCATCGAGAGCGATGGACGAGTGATAGAACCTATCTGTGAGCTTGTTTGTGAAAATGGAGCTTATTCTATAGAGCAATGTTTAGAAGAGCTTATTGGTCATGAGTGTGACAGCTGGGGTAGCCACTGTGATCAGGACAACGACTGGGGTCAAGAAACGCGAGAGGATGATCATGATGATCATGATGATCATGATGATTATGCATGGCGTGAAGAAGGTCACGCTCCGAGTGATTCGCTATCTCTTGAGGATCAGGTAGGGTGTGACGCGAGCGGTAAGGTCGCAGGTCATCACCTGTGGAGCTTAATCTTGCTCTCTTTACTGTTCCTCAAAGTTCGCCGTCAGGCTCATAGGGCCACCACTGATCAATAAGGTGTTTTAGCTGTGTATAGCTAACCTTAACCTCTCCCTTAGGGGGTTCGACCCACTGAGTCGGGAGCTGTCGATCAAAATAGCGGCGTTGACGACGAGCATATTGGCGGGTCGCATAGAGCATCCTCTCTTGGGCCTCTTCTGCAGTCTGCTCCCCCTCGAGAGCTGAGAGGGCTAGACGATAACCGATGGCGCCCATGCTGCGGAGCGCGCTTTGGTAACCACGCGCTCGCAACCCTTGGACCTCATCTAAGAAACCTCCATCCCACATCTGCTTGACTCGCGCCTCAATACGCTCATTGAGCAGCTGACGGGGAGGATCGAGCCCGATCACTAGAGCGGGATAGCGCTCAGCGGAGAAGAGATGTTGAGCTTGAAGCTCGCTGAGTGCTTGACCGTGGCTCAGATAGACCCCGAGCGCTCGGGTAACCCGCTGCTTATCTCGGGGCATAATCCGAGCAGCCGCCGCAGGATCTACAGCGGCGAGCTCGGCATGTAAGGTCTCTACCTCGCCATGTTGAACCCTTAACTCGAGGTCGTTCTCGATCTTGAGATCTACCTTGGGCGCTTCACATAAACCTTGGAGTAGCGCTTTGAGGTAGAGGCCTGTTCCTCCACAGAGGATCACTTGACGACCTCTTTTAGAGATATCATCAATGAGCTGATCAGCGAGCTCGGTGAAGATTCCTGCGTCGAAGCGTTGGTCAGCGTCAACGCAGTCGATAAGGTGATGAGGGACTCCCTGAGTCTCATCAGTGGTGATCTTACCGGTCCCGATATCAAAACCACGGTAGACTTGACTGGCGTCGAGACTGATGACCTCCGCGTTATGCTGGAGAGCACACTCTACGGCGAGGGCGCTTTTACCGCTTGCGGTGGGACCCACGATACAGAGTAGACGAGTCAAGGCTCTGCTCAGTCCCCGAGGCTTTCGCGGAGGAGACGCTCGATCTCCTCGATCGCTTCTTGAGCAGGAATACGCTTCTGCTCCATAGTGTCGCGGTCACGGATCGTCAGAGTACCGTCCTCCATAGTTTGGCCATCTACGGTGAGGCACCAAGGCGTCCCGATCTCATCATGTCGTCGGTAGCGACGACCGATGGCATGCTGAACATCTAAGCTAGCGTTGATTCCGCGTTTGAAGAAATCGTTGACGATGTCTCGGGCTTTCTCAGGCATGCCATCACGCTTGACGAGCGGCATGACCGCGACCTTGATAGGAGCGAGCTGAGGGTGGAAGCGCATCACGACTCGGGTCTCTGGACCTTTCGCTCCCTCTACGGTCTCCTCATGATAGGCATCTAACAGATAGACGAGTACACCACGAGTAGCGCCCGCTGCAGGCTCGATGACATAAGGGGTAAACTTCTTTTGAGTGGTGGGATCAAAGTACTGCATCTTCGCCCCGCTGTGCTCAGCGTGCTTCTTGAGGTCGTAATCGGTGCGGTTAGCGACCCCTTCAAGCTCTCCCATTCCCCAGGGATAGTCATATTCAATATCGACACACGCCTTAGCATAGTGAGCGAGCTCTTCTGGCTCATGAGGACGAATGACAAATTTCTCTGGGTGGTTGGCCCATTTACGCCACCAGCTCACGCGAGCATCACTCCAATAAGCCATCCACTCATCATCGGTGCCCGGCTCACAGAAGAACTCCATCTCCATCTGCTCGAATTCGCAAGAGCGGAAGATAAAGTGTTCAAGGGTGATCTCATTACGAAATGACTTACCCATTTGAGCGATCCCAAAGGGGATCTTCATCGCCATTGATTTCTGGATATTCTCAAACTGCACGAACATCGCTTGAGCGGTCTCTGGCCTTAGGTAGACCGCGCCGTCTTTAACGACCTCATCAAGTTTAGCGCGAACCTCGTTAGGGCTTAGATCAGAGAAGTCTCCTTGTGCGATCTGCTGTGCTAGTCCACCCATGGGGTCAACCGGTCCAATATGAGAGCGGAACATAAGATTGAATTGACGTTCAGCGCTAAGGAATGGTGAACCGCATACCGGGCAGACATAGCCACGATCTCCGGCTTGAACGCCGGTGATCGTTTTCCCTGCGCGTTTGGCTCCCAAGTCTGGTTGGTTCTCTTCTAACCAAGTGAGGGCGACCTTGGCCCTCCCCTTATCTGCGAAGCTGAGAGTGATGTCTTCGCCCTCGATGGCACCTGGCGCTTGGTCCGCTCGGAATCGCTCTTTGCAGACAAGGCAATCGACCAAGGGGTCGCTAAAACCAGAGAGGTGACCAGAGGCTTGCCAAACTTTGGGGTGCATCATTATTGAGGCATCTAGACCGACGACATCTTCGCGGCTATGAACCATATCACGCCACCAGAGATTCATGAGGTTACGCTTGAGCTCTATGCCTAGAGGGCCGTAATCGTAAGCGCTCTTTAGACCCCCATAGATCTCAGAAGATTGAAAGACAAACCCTCGGCGTTTACAGAGGGAGACGATGCTTTGCATAAGGTCATCACTGCTCATTGGGAGACTCACTAGAGGCAACTCGGGGCGACAAGGCGCCCTGACATAATAGAGGAAACTGTTTGGAATAACTTTCGCGTTGCGCTGTATAGCACAGAAGAACCTTGAAGCGCACCCTAACATTTAGCGTATTCTGAGTAGAGTCGTTAATGACTATTTAAAGAGTACTCAATCAAATCGTGAGGTAAACAATGAGACACGCACCATATCGTTTAGTTAAAGAGGGCAGTCGAACGACTGATTTAAGGGAAAAGTCAGTGAGTCAAGTCGTTCACCAACTCACCGCTCTCTTATTTGTTATAGTCACCGTTGTCACTACAGGATGTGATGACCCATCAGCGACTGAACAGACGGAGCCTAATCTACTCTGCGCGATCGATCAGACGACTGAAGGATGTGAAGTAGAACCGCCTGTTCCGGCTCACTCGCCGCAGTGTATCGCCGTCGATGATGAGCTATGTTTATTATCTTTTATCATTGAGGATGGGGCTCCGAGGCCGGGGGTACTCACTCCTAATGAACCGTTTAGGCTTAGCGCGATCTCGATATTCAACGCAGGAAGTCAAACGATCGATGTGATCGAGGCTAATGCTCAATTGAGCACAGCTGGCTTAGTATCTCTTACTGAAGATCAGGGTCTATCGCTAGACCAAGGCTCGGCTTGGGTCAGCGAGGAGATGCCACTCACCGATGAGCGAAGACAGGAGACAGAAGAGGCCTGTCAACGAGGGAGTCTCCCTGCCCAATCTGGATGTACTTTTATCGTCTCTCTAGCACTTCAGGTCACAGAGGATGCGCCAATCAACGCTATACAGAGAATAGAGCTAGCAGCAGAGACTCGGAGAGGCGCTCGGTTTGAGTGGGACATACCGCTCTTGATCGTCGATGCTATCGAGGGACTCTCGGTAGGAGGGGTACGCTTTGAAGAGAGTAGCGAAGATGGACTCCTCCACGCTGGAGACCGGCTAAGAATAAATGAACTAGAGCTCTTGAATAGCTCTCTTGCTCCCTTTGAAGGCCTCCGAGGACTCTTAAGTTTTCAACGAGATCAAGTGACCACTCATGAAGAGCTAGAGATTTGGAGTGAGGAGTCAGCGAGTGGGATACTCAGTGATGCAGAGGTGAGGTGCCCCTCCGCTCAGCGAGAACAGGAGAGCTCAACACCGGGGCGTTGTGTCCTTAGCTTTAGTCAGCCGCTGATGATCTCTCCACAACTCGCAGAGGGCGAGGAAGTACGTTTGACGCTCTATTTACAAGATCAGGGCGAGGGGGTGAGTTATCCTCACGAGATCAATGTGGAGCTCAGCTCGTGGTCTCCTGAGATCAGCTTAGCTGCTCTGGAGCTGACTAGCGACGAGAATCGCGATGGTCTCGCTTCGCCTGGGGAGCGGGTCGGTATACGACGCTTCATCTTAGAGAACCACAGCGACTCTGCGCTCTCGCTGAGAGGTCGAGTATCGATTGACTCCGATGGCGTAGAAGTGAGTGGGTCTAGTGATTTGAGCGTTGATGAGACGACTCGTCGAGAGGATTTCTTTGAGGCTTGTCCTCCTCAATCGAGCTGTTCTCTCGACGTTAACCTCATCTTGGAGATCGCAGACGATCAAGAGATTGGAGAGTCAATCTCACTGTCGGTGGCGCTTATGGACCAAGCGGGTACCTCCTATCAACTCGAGTCAACCTTAGAGGTCTCTTCCCCCGATGTAGAGCTTATACTCGCTGATTTTGAGGTAAGCCAAGATACTCTTGATCAAGACCTCTCGGGCGGTGAGCGCGGAGTGATTAGCTATCTTAAGATCGTTAACGATGGGTTGGCTGATGCAACTGACTTGACGGTCCATATCTCGACTGAGAGCCCTTGGATCACTTTTGAGGATCCTGAGGCGCTCACCTTTGGTCTCAATACTCAATCAGAGCTCCTCGATGAGCGGTCAGGAGACTGCCCATCACTCTCTTTAGAGCCTGATGGCTATTGCTACCGTCGCGCTGAGCTTTTCTTCGCCGTCGACGAGGACGCGCCTCTTGGATCGCTTGTCGAGTTTCAGGTTGAGGTCACTGATCGGTGGGGGACGAGTTATCCTCTCAGCTACTCAGTCACCCTCTTTTAGGTCTTATGACCACTCACATTCACAGCGCTCAGAGCTCGTTCATATGGCTCAACCGAATACACGCTTGATAAATGCAGGCGCTCACCGTAAAGACATAATAGAGACATAACAAAGACACAATACATACATAGTGTGGCTTAATCATCACTGTGTATATTCATATTACACACCACGTTACTTAAGGAGATCAATCATGAGACTCTCTCTTCACTTCACCATACTTGTATCACTTATCACTATGACCTTAAGCGGCTGTTTCCTGCCCCAAGAGAATGACGATGACTTTGAGCCACCTCCCCCACCAGCGGCCGCTCAATTTGTTCATCAAAATCCAGAGATGGGAGCTGTTGAGGTACTCTTTGATGGAGAGTTTGTGACTACTGTAGCTTATGGGGGGGTGAGCCCTGCCGTAGCGCTACCTCAGGGAGAAGGGGCGTTCTCCTTTCGTCTCTCAGGGGCACCGAGCGCTTTCTTTGAGACAGAGCTCTATAATCTAGAGGCTCGCGTCTATACTTTTGCTTTGGTGGCTGAATCTTTGGCGAGTGATAAGGTGCTCGATTTGACAGATGCCACTCCAGCGCCAGAAGAGGGACAACACTGGCTGCGCTTCCTCAACCTAAGCGATGTCGATTCAGGCACTCTGTTTAGAGGAACTGATGAGCTGATTGTCTTACCTCTAGATGATAACCCCTCCGCCTTTATCGCGGTTGAGTCAGCGGCCGCGACTCAGGTCTCATTAAGTGCCACCAATGGGGCTCCTCTCGCCATCGAGATGGGGATTGAACTCCCTTCAGGGGGATCATCTATCCTTATCTTGAGCGGTAGCCAAGAGGGGAATGTAGCGATCCAAGCGATCGTTCTTGACGCAGAGCGGCTCACCTTAGTGGAGCCGGGTGCTGAGGTTATGACAGAAGAGTGAGCGAGGCTATATCGCTTCCCCACTTGAGCTAGGAGATCACGATGCTCATCGATATGGCGAGTGATTCGCCTCGAGAGGGACAGATATTTCGTACCCAAGTCTGCGTCATTGGTGGCGGGGCAGCGGGACTTACGATCACTCGAGAGCTCGCGAAAGCGGGTGTTTCAGTGATCACTCTTGAAGGGGGAGGCCTGAAGGAGAGTAAGCGTTCTCAAGAGATCTATCGAGGAGAAAACTTGGGGCGCAAGTACTTTCGCCTTCATCGATCTCGACGACGATACTTAGGTGGGTCTACTAATTGTTGGGCGGGCTTGTGCGCGCCTCTTCGCCCCAGTGATTTTGAGCGACGTCCATGGATCCCTCATAGCGGCTGGCCGATAGGGATTGATGAGGTTGGACCTTATTACGAGCGCGCTGGAGAGCTCCTGAAGATTGGTCCCTTTCACTCTCAGCTTGATCAGCCGCTGCCAGTGGGTCAATGGATGAAGGGCTCAGGATTGAAGTTGGAGGGTTTTGAGTCTGTATTTTTTCAGATGAGCCCACCAGTGCGCCTCGGTAAGCTGTGGCGAGAGGAGCTAAAGGCCCTAAAGGAGGCGAGGGTGATGATTAACGCCAACGTGACTCATCTTCAGCTGGAGTCAAGCGCTGAGGCGATGGCATCGGTTACTTGTAAGGTCTTTGATGGCCCTCAGTTTAAGGTCGAGGCCCAACAGTTTGTCTTAGCGTGTGGTGGTATCGAGAACCCTCGTATGCTCCTCAATGCCCGCGATGTCATGACTCAAGGGATAGGCAATCAACGAGACCTAGTAGGACGATACTTTATGGAGCATCCCCACATTGATCGCGAGAGTTTGTGGCTCCCGGGAGGGGCTACACCGTCGCTGAATCATTACCGTCGGCAGAAGCGCTCTAAGAAGAGAGGTCGTATGTGGCCTTATATACGACCAAGCGTAGAGAGCCTTCAGCGAGAAGAGCTCCTCGATTTCTCTCTGGTGTTGTTTCGAAGAAAGAATATTGAACGGGAGGAGAAGAAACACCCGCTCTTAAGAGTTGTGTGGGAGAGCAGTGAGCATCTACATGATCCCACGAAGGCTCCTAAAACCCCCCGCGCTTATACCTTTGGTAACCCAATGGAGCAGGCGCCGAACCCCGACTCACGAGTTGCGCTCAATGAGAGTGGAGAGCGTGATGAGCTTGGTTTACTCACTTCAACCCTTACTTGGCGACTCTCTTCCTTAGAGAAGCGAACTCTCCGACGAGCTCACGAGATGTTAGCAGAATCCCTCGCGGGTCAAGACTATGGACGAATGAGAGTCACTCCGACCCATAATCTTGATACTTTTCCACGGCAGACTAAGGGTGGCTATCATCATATGGGGACGACTCGGATGGGCATTGATGAGCGAACTGGGGTCGTTGATGGAGAAGGTAAGGTGTTTGGGGTCAATAATCTATTTATCGCCGGATCTTCAGTCTTTGCCACTAGCGGTTCCGCGAACCCAACACTCACGATTATCGCCCTTGCATTACGCTTAGCTGAGCACTTGAAGAGCCTAAGCAGAGGTCAGAAATGAACAGTGAGGCACGCTTGGAATTAATAGACACTAAAGGGCTTGATCGTCGGATCTTACTCAAGGGGATCGCTACTTTTTTAGGGTATCCTCTACTCTCGACGATCAATGGTTGTACACCCTCCAAGAGCGCTCTCCCGGAGAGGCTCTCTGCTCAAACTGTAGGCATCGAGGGGGTACAGAAGCTATGGAAGCCTCCACCATCGGTTATAGAGCTTGGCAGGGAGGTGATAAATAATCACCAAGTGACCCCTGATATCCAAGCCCTCCTTAAAGCGTTATCCGAGTCTTCAAAAAGACAGAAGAGAACGCCCGTCGAGCTCGCCGAAGCGATTAGACGTCTCCACCACAAAGCCGCGAAAACGGGGTCTTGGGTAGAGATCAAGGGCTGGCGGCTCACTACGGTAGAAGCGGCCGCTTACGCGCTATCTAGCTTTACTCTAGTCAACTGAAGACTAGAAGTGAGCTTAGACTACGCTCAAATTATCTGCGGAAACCTCCTGAGCGAGGGCGCTCTTGCGCTTCGCTTACCTTGATCGCGCGACCGTCGAGCTCTTTGCCGTCCATGTTCGCGACAGCGTCGTCAGCAGCAGCGCCGTCAGCAAAAGTGACGAAGCCAAAACCACGAGAACGACCAGTTTCGCGCTCGAGGATGACTTTGGCCTCAGTGACCTCACCGAAATTAGAGAAAGCCTCTTGTAGAGAGGCGTCATTGGTCGCCCAAGCGAGTCCACCAATAAATAGTTTCTTTGACATAATGATTCTCACATATGCCCCACCTTAAAACGTAGTGAGGGCACGAAAGTCAGACCGAATGGGGTCTGTTCCATCATCTACACCACAGATGTGTAGACGCACCCTGCATAAACCATGAAAAAGAGTCTGTGGGAAGCTAAATTTTAGAAAGTTGTCATTTTTTTTCATGACTCGCCCTTATCAACTGCTCGATATGACCAATAAATACGCCAAGTATGAATCTTCATTAAAGGATCATTGATCTGTATATTAAGCCTGTTATGTTTGGTTTAGCGCTCACTCTGTAAAGAGATCTGATATTGACTTGTGTGTATCTACTAGAGACAGCGCATTACTTTCCCCTAAATGAATCTCGGAAGACTAGCAGAGCTCTTGGAGCTGCAGGTGAGAGCGAAGCAGAGAGCAGAGAGCAGAGAGCAGAGAGCATGTTGCATGAGTCACGAGGAGACCACTCTCCCAAGGTCGCGCTCACAGATCGAGCTCGTTTGAGCTCACTGAGGTTTGGTCTTAAGGCTTTAAATAGACTAGCGCGCTGGATATCCAAGAGAGATGATCTGTCTCCTCACCTCATTAGAGGTCGATGTGGAGAGCATCATTATTTGATGAGTGACTCGGTCTCTCATCCAGCGCCTATGATGGGTTTGAGCTTCGCGAAGCTCTTTGAGGCGAGCGCTCGCCATATCAGCAGACGAGCTGAATGTCTCGAGATTGGCGCTGGTGCAGGAATATGGACACTCTCATGTTTACAGCGGGGAGCGGTCGTCACTGCGAGTGATCTACCGGGGGTAGACCTTAGCGGTTTGGAGGAGAGCGCTCGTCGAGTCCATCGAGAGGTTGATATCAGAGAGGGTGACCTCTTTGAGTCGGTGCGAGGACGACGGTTCGATCATATCTTCTTTAATCCACCTTTTCATCTTGAAGAGGCCCGAGATGAGAGAGAACAGGCTTATTTCGGTGGGGCAGGTGGTGAAGTCGTGAGGCGGTATTTAACCGACCTCAGTTCATATCTTAGTGAAGAGGGGATTGGATGGTTGATCTTACCTGAGCGAGAGTGGACGCTCTATCAAGACACTCTCTCTTTATGGAAGCAACAGAGAGTTGAGAGTCTTTGGTTACCGCTCCTAGGCAGAGTGTCACTCTGGGCGCTCACACCTCTCAATCGATGTACTCCTTCGTTACAGAGGAGGTCTATGAACCCGGTCAGCGAGTGTTTTCTTAGCCTCTCTCAAGCGATGAATACCCACTCATGCGAAGTGTTAACGCTCGCTGGTCAGATCGATGAGTTGAGACTCAACGCTGCCTTGGAGACCACAGTCGCTCATCAACTCCTCACTCGATCGGTTTTGATCCAACATCGATTAGGATCTCGTGATACGCCATTCGGTGGTTATTCTTGGTACAGTCAACATCCCACACCTTCGCCTAACTTAAAGGTTGAAGAGCTCTCAACAGAGGAAGAAGAAGAGCTTTCTATGTCGCTCAATGAGTCGGGGGAGTGGAGAGATCGAATACCGACTCTTATCCTTGATAGGGTGTGGGATCGAGCGCCGCTCAATCCCTTAGAGCGAGTTCCTTTTGAGTTTCGCTTATTACGTGGTCGCTCTATGAGCCTGATCTTGATCATCGCTCCTCATCTCTGTACAGACGCCTTCGCGGGGACTCTCTTGCTGAATCACATCGCTGCTGCATACGCTCAAGGAGACACTGATAATGAGTCAACGTACGAGAACTTAAGTCTTCTTACAAACGATCATATTGAGCCCGATCCTTTAGAAACCGCTCGCTCTGTAGGGGAGAAGTCGTCGAGCCCTTGGCCGAATGTCTCTCGATTCTTAAGAGGAGTCCGAGGGATCATCGCTGATCTCTTACTTCCTGGGGGGGGCGTACCGGTCTTGAAAACTCATGGTCTGCTGAGAGGGAAGACTCGACTCTTGATCAAGAGGATCTCTGCTCCAGAGCTTAAGGCGGTTATCGAGGGAGCGAGAGCGCGAGGTGTTAAGGCCCACACCTTATTCACCTGGGGGTTCGCGAGAGCTCTTGATCAATGGTCTATAAAGTTCGGAGTTGATCGGAAGAGTCATCTCCGGATCGCTGATCTCTGCACTTTGCGACCCTTCCTTCATGAAGATTACATGAATGAGATTGATCTCCTCGTTCAACCTTACACTCATACCATTCGTCAAGATTGGAGCGAAGAGGAGGCTCTACAACAGATCTCAGCATCGCTCTCTCTACAGAAGCGAGAGGGGGCGCTGAATGATCTCGCGCGGAGTAAAATATATAGATTGTTTCCTCGTATTCTCCCTCTCTCATGGGTCATGGGGTTCACCTTTCGATGTCTATTCAAGACTAATGTGACGACCACTAACCCTGGACCTGCGCTTCTTCGCTTTAGCGATTTTGGGGAAGCGGAAGTCTTAGAGTTTATCAATTTCCCTCAGATCGCTCCTCCAGCAGAATTGGGCCTCATTTACACAACGTATCGTGGGGAGCTTCGTCTGATCACCCTCTACGATGAGAGTCGATGGGAAGAAGGACCACTGCGCGAGCTCGTAGAAGGTCTATGGAGAGAGGTCCTCACTCTAGGGCGAGTCTAGCGGTGGCGAGACTGATCTTCGTTAGCTCTTGGTCAGGTCTTAGTCAGGGCTTAGTCAGGTCATTACTTGGCCGAGAGCCGCTCAATATAAGAGCTGAGCTAGCCAACTCTCTTGAGCGATTCGCGGGAGAAGAGGGAGCGCGAGAGCGTCTCTCATCTGCTGTCGAGCGATCTCATAGGCGCGCGGTCCATGCTCGAGTCGATGTGGCCCACACCGGGGGAGATCTCTTAAGCAGAGAGCGACTTGATGACTACGATCGGGTATGTGAGTGAGACCGAGGGCGTTTCGCCATCGAGATCGACTAGCGAGATGGTGATAGAAGACCCTCTCTCCATTCGAGATGCCTAAGGTACCGGAGCGGTCAGTGATCCCACCATCAAGATAAGGTGCACCATTGATCCATTTCGGTTGAAATAGGCCGGGGAAGGTACAAGAAGCGCGGATCGCCGGAGCGAGGGGTCCTTGATTAAAGACGACCCCACGGCATTTATAAATATTGAAGGCGGTCACCGAGAGCGGATATCTAGTCTCTTCGAAACGCTCGCAACCGAGGAGCTCTTCAAGTCGTTGGTCAAAGAGACTACCTTTGAGGAGACCCATGCCGAGACCGGGATCCCAGAAGTCAGCGCGATCAAGATCTACTAAGGCCTCTCTAAGTGTCGTCGCAGAAACTCCACTCGCCCATAAACCGCTCACTAGCGCTCCAGCGCTACTCCCATATAGACGTTTGGGGGTGAGACCCTCTTCCTCAAGTATGCTAATGACTCCAGCGTGTGCGAAGAAGCCAAAGAAACCAGAAGAGAGGCAGAGAGAGAAGGGCTCAAGTTTGAGCCAATCTCCCAGAGTCAGCGTCTCTAGTGATTCCTGTCTTGATGAGAGAGAGGCTGATGAAGCGGGACTTGAGGCGGGAGGTGAGTGAACCAGAGACATATGAGAAAGCATATGAGACGGCGCTCAATTAACCGCTTCAGGGACGATGAGATTGAACAGCCCTACTTCTACTTTGAAGCGATCACCGATGGAGTCCATCATTCCATAGTGTCCACTCATGGTGCCAAACGACGTAGGAAGTGGGCAGAAACTATGATAAGTATGAGACTGGCCAGGGGCTAAACGAGGAGTCTCTCCGATGACACCGGGTCCTTGTATCTCTTCAGCTTGACCATAGGCATCGGTGATCACCCAATGTCGATCGAGTAGCTGTACGGTCTTCTCACTCTCATTACTGATCTTCACCACATAGATAAAAATATAGTGGTTTTCTTCAGGTTTAGAATGACGTCGAAGGTACATACTCTCTACATTAACGCGGACCCCTGCGGTGACCGCTTCTGAATAGCCTCGCGTCATGGTGTGGGCGCTTGGATGCATTTGCTCAACCTGTTAGCCTAGATAGTAGGGAGTTAGTCCTGCTTCGTGATCGGTCACATCGATGACCTCTTTGATTTTAGGGAAGGCGTTAAATACAGCTTGCTCAACGCCTCCCTTGAGCGTCGCCTTCGATGATGAGCAGCCCTGACAGCCCCCAGTCATAGTAATGTAGACGATTTTATTCGCGTAATCGATGACGTTGATCTTACCTCCATGAGAGGCCACAGAAGGATTGACCTGATCATCGAGTAGCTTTTGAATTTTTTGTCGCATGATTACTCGTTCCTAAGTTTTTCGATCAACTTGCCTTCAAACAGATGAATCGTCAAGTCAACATCGATCCTATTTTCTGATCTCTTGCCTGTTGTAGATATAGAGGCTGAGAGTGAGAGTGAGGTTGCGCTCTGTCTCATTTCAAGTATATGTGGCTATCCTAAACGACTAATTACTGAAGCACCTGTTCCGATAGGATGCTCACTCTACAGGAGGACCGATGAGCGCTTATAATCCAGCTGAGATAGAGCCAAAGTGGCAAAAGTTTTGGGAAGATGAGCAGACCTTTCGAGCTGAGATAGACCACGGCAAAGAGAAGTTCTACTGCTTAGATATGTTTCCATACCCCTCCGGCGCTGGTCTACATGTGGGTCACCCTGAAGGGTATACGGCCACTGATATTATTTGTCGCTATAAAAGAGCGCGCGGTTTCAATGTCCTTCATCCCATGGGGTGGGATGCTTTTGGTTTACCCGCTGAGCAGTATGCCCTTCAGACGGGTACTCACCCGACGATCACAACCAAGCAGAACGTAGATAATTTCCGAAGGCAGATTAAATCCTTGGGGTTCAGCTATGATTGGAACAGAGAGGTCGATACCACCGATCCTAAGTATTATCGTTGGACACAGTGGATCTTCTCTCAATTGTACAAAAAAGGGCTCGCTTATATCGCAGAGGTGCCGGTTAATTGGTGCCCAGCTCTAGGAACAGTCTTAGCGAATGAAGAGGTCATCAATGGGCTCAGCGAGCGAGGTGGACACCCCGTTGAGCGTAAGCCTATGCGACAGTGGATGCTCAAGATCACTGAGTATGCTGATCGCCTCCTCGAAGATATTGAGGATCTCGATTGGCCAGAAGGGATCAAGGAGATGCAGCGCAATTGGATCGGCCGGAGCTTTGGAGCTGAGGTTGATTTCGAGGTAAAGGGAACCGAAGAGGCATTAACCGTCTTTACCACGCGTCCCGATACGCTCTTCGGGGCGACTTACATGGTCGTCGCCCCGGAACACGCTGGTGTAGAGCGATGGACAACCGAATCCCAGCGCGGCGAAGTGATCTCTTATCGAGAGGCGGCGGCCCTCAAGAGTGACCTAGAACGTACCGAGCTCAGCAAAGAGAAAACGGGGGTCTTTACGGGGGCTTATGCGATTAACCCTGTGAATGGTCAAGCTGTCCCGATCTGGGTCAGCGATTATGTGCTCGCTACATATGGAACAGGCGCCATCATGTCGGTCCCCGCTCATGATGAGCGAGATTGGGCCTTCGCCAAGACATTTAACCTCCCGATCATTGAGGTCGTCAGCGGAGGGCAGGTTGAGGAAGAGGCCTATGTGGGAGAGGGAACGCTCGTCAACAGCGACCTCCTCAATGGCCTCGCGGTGCCTGAGGCAAAAGAGAAGATCATCGCCTGGTTAGAGGAGAGAGGGGTCGGTAAAGGAACGGTTAACTATCGTCTTCGTGATTGGCTCTTTAGCCGCCAGCGTTATTGGGGTGAGCCCTTCCCGATTATTCACGCTGAAGATGGAGAGTTAATCCTCCTCGATGATGAGCAACTCCCCTTGGCTCTCCCCGAGGTCGAGCGATACAGCCTCTCAGGGACAGGAGAGAGTCCATTAGCGACGATTGACGAGTGGGTTCAAGTCACCCTCCCCGATGGTCGAGAGGGACGTCGTGAGACGAATACAATGCCTCAATGGGCGGGCTCTTGTTGGTATTACCTTCGATACATCGATCCTCTCAATGATGAGGAGGCATGGTCGGCAGAAGCAGAGAAGTATTGGATGCCTGTTGACCTCTATGTCGGGGGGGCAGAGCACGCGGTTTTACACCTCCTCTATGCTAGATTCTGGCATAAAGTCCTCTTTGACTTAGGCTATGTGAGCAGCCCTGAGCCCTTCCATCGCCTGATCAATCAGGGGATGATCCTCGGTGAGGATAATAATAAGATGTCCAAGTCTCGTGGTAATGTAGTCAACCCTGACGATATTGTCGCCTCCCATGGCGCCGACTCGATGCGTCTATACGAGATGTTTATGGGACCATTAGAGGCGGTAAAACCTTGGCAGACAAAAGGGGTTGAGGGAGTGAAGCGCTTTCTCGATCGTTATTGGCGTCTCTTTGTCGACCATCATACTGGGGAGATCAAGCTCAATGATGATGAGCTCGATAAGGAGACCACACGTCAGCTCCACCTCACCATTAAGAAGGTGACCGAAGACATTGATGGTGTTCGCCTTAACACCGCGATTGCCGCGATGATGGAGCTCACTAATCACTTAGTAAAGCATAAGGTGAGCTCTCGTGTTGCCCTCGCTCCGCTGACCCAGCTACTCGCTCCTTTCGCGCCTCATATCGCCGAAGAGGGATGGTCTTTATTGGGTCATGAAGGAGGGATCTCTTATGTCTCATGGCCTAGCTATGATGAGTCGCTCCTCGTCGCCGACGAGATCGTGTACCCGGTGCAGGTAAACGGAAAGATGCGCGCTCAAATATCCCTCTCTGTGGATTCTACCAAGGAGGAAGCGCTCGCTGCTGCGAAAGCAGATCCCAAGGTTCAGAAACAGATCGAGGGGAAGACCTTAGTGCGAGAGATCTTTGTCCCTAAGAGGATGATTAACCTCGTCGCGAAGTAACCATCGTCATTTAGTTAGACTGATTCTGACACTTAGTTAGACTGACTCTGACACTTAGTCAGACTGATTCTGACACTTAGGTAGACTGATTCTGTAGGTAGATATGACGCGATCATCAATGAACAATGAGGCTATTTCCTTTAAGTCATGGGTTTGGTGGGGTGTATGTGGAGGAGCGCTGCTCACTCTCTTGTTATACCACGCTTCACTTTACTCCCCTTTTATCGCTGATGATGCGTTGATCTCTCTTCGTTATGCAGATCGTCTCCTCTCGGGAGAAGGGCTCACTTGGACTGCAGGAGAGTGGGTAGAGGGTTATTCTAATCTCGCTTGGGTTTTGGGAGTCTCCGGTATAGGACTCTTGGGCTTTGACCTGATCACCGCGACTCGAGTTTTAGGGATCCTGTCGATGATCGCCGCTTCGAGTGCGCTATACTCAATCGCTGATGACCTAAGCCGATCAACAAAACGATCAGTATGGTTCGCTGCTTCCTTGGTTTTATGCTGTTCACCACCGATCGCCGTTTGGGTGATTGGAGGCTTAGAGCAAACGATGTATATCGCTGCTCTCTTGTGGTTCTCTCGGGGAGTGAATCGCTTACTAAGTGACTCAAGTCCACCGCCGAAGCGTCTATTGATCGGCAGTGGTTTCGCAGGTGGCTTATTATGTGTCACTCGGCCTGATGGTCCATTGTTTATCGTGATCTTTGGTGTCTTTTATGCGGTGAGAGAGTTATTCTTCGGGGAGCGTCTCTTCGCTGATGAGCGAGAGGAAGCAGGCCAAGAGTCTTTGGGGTCATCAGAGAGGTTAAGTCGTTTATGTCGAGCTCTCCCACTAGTAGGTATACCGTTAGCGTTCTTTGCTGCTCAGCTCATCTTTAGGCTGTGGTATTATCAAGAGTGGGTCCCTAACACCGCTCATATTAAAGCGACGATATCAGCAGAGTCGTGGGTGAGTGGGATGGAGTATATGAGAGACGCTTTGAGCGTTATCTATCCTCTGGCGCTCCCTGCGCTCCTCTCTTGGAAGTCTCCCCAGCGAAGCGCAGTACTCTTCTCATGGGTCACTCTCTTCTCTTGGTCTATGTATGTGATTGCGATTGGAGGAGACATCTTCCCAGGGCATCGACATATCGTCGTCATTATGGCTCTGGTCGCTTTGCTCGCTGCTCAAGGTCTCTCGACCATGAGTCGTCTCAAAGACCGCTTGATGATTATCGGTCTCATCGGACTCTGTGGAGGGCTGAGCTATCGACTCAGTCAAGACACAGAGACATACACTGTCGCTAAAATGGAGCGGTGGGAATGGGATGGGAAAGTGGTCGGCGAATGGCTGGGAGCGAGTTTTAGAGAGCGAGATCCTCTCCTCGCCGTCACCGCCGCGGGCGCTCTTCCCTATTTTACAGGTTTTCGTTCTCTAGATATGCAAGGTCTGAATGACCGACATATCGCTCATCAAGCACCTCAAGAGGGGTATCAGCTCGCTCATAATCATGGTGATGGAGACTATGTTCTCTCTCGTCGACCAGATCTGATCGCCTTTCGTGGGGTAGGTTTAGGAGACCCTGCCTTCGTGAGCGGTGATCAGATGAAGAAGAGTCGAGAGTTTGTGATTCGTTATCGAAAGAGGCGCTTTGAAGGCCAGTATCCCTACTTTGTGGCATCAGAGCTCTTCGTGAGACTTGATGGCGCTCTCGGGGTTCAATTGAGTGGAGACGCTTCTGATCTTAATGAACTTCGCCTCCCTCCTTATCTCTTCCGAAAGAGCATAGGCAGCCCAGCCCCCTCTTTTAGTTTAGCGTTGAAAGATGAGGAGAGCGATGATGTAGCGACGCATGGGTCCCCACGACAGCTTAAAGTAGCCTCAGAGGTGATCGCTCGCTGGCCTTTAGAAGAGATTATGTACCTTAATAACTTCCCTCTTTCTGCGGGCCAGTGGTCGGTCGAGCTAGACCCTCCCTATCCCTTCCGTATTCAGAAACTTGGTCAGGTCGGTAAGGGAAGCGCTAATTTAGGGATACAAATTTTAACCTCAGCTGAGGCCCTAGAGCTCGCCGCTCCTAAAAAATATAAACGAGGACAGGAGGTCTTCTTGAGAGGGGTGGTCTTGAAGAAGATTGGGGAGGCGCCTCGAGCTTCTTTCAGCGCAGCACAAGAGACTTTAGATAAAGCTCAACAAATAGAGCAGCGCGCGATCTCTCAGCTAAAGATGAGAACTTTAGAAGACTTTGAGGGCACCCCTGTCATGTCTCATGAAGAGACCACTGAGTGGACGGGAGAGTGGCGAGGAACCTCGGCGCTCTCTCGCTTCGTTACTAGCGGAGGCGTTCGGCGACAAAATAAAGTACGTCGCTATGGGGGCGAGCGTTTATTTAACACCTTTACGGCGAAAGGTGGAGACCGAGAGACCTGTCGTTTGTGGAGTCCGAAAATGATATTGCCCCCGCACGCTGTGCTCTCCTTCAAAGTGGGGGGGGGTCAGCTCAGTCGAGGCGTTGGCGTTCGTTTATGGATTGACGGTATTGCGATTGGCACATGGGCGGGTAGAGACTCAGAGGCACTCTCTATGATTCATCTCGATTTGAGGCTGTTTGTGGGACGGTATATGCAGATAGAGCTTATAGATAGAGGCCAAGGGGAGTGGGGACACCTCCTCGTGGATGATGTGTGGCTCAGCCAACATATTCGGTCGGCCCGAGAGCGGTCACAATATGAAGAGTCTTCACTGAAGAAATAAAAATAAAAATTCAGTGAATAAATTAGTTCTCTTTTGAATCAAGTAGACGCATAATTAATAGGTACATGGGCTTGATGAGAGTCTACCTCGGTGACTCCCATTGATCTCGACTAATCAGATTCTCTTTATCCGCTCTCGAATCATCAGTGTTCAGGGCGGGGGTTGAGTGATGCTATGATAAATGACAGCGTCATGAGCGCTCGTGAGTCTACGAGCCCAATAGAGTGTTTATATTTAAATAAGTTCCATCATGTCAGCTATGGATATGAGCAGAGGTATAGGCCGTTCACTCGGCGCTCAGCAATACAGCCAGAGAGCGAGATGAAGTGGCGGTTGAGTGTCTTGGACATCGATGCCTTCTCTCTCCACTTTAACTTGAGAGAGGTGCGGCAAAGGCGAGGGTTGGCGATCTCTTATGAGACCTCTCGCTTATCTCTTCCGGTGGGAGCGAGCGCGGTCTTTGAGGTATATGATGCTGATGATCCTCAGCGAGGTGAGCTCTATCTCTCGACCACTAATGAGGTTCGACGATCTTACGCTGAAGTACAGATTCAAGAGGTTCCTCTCTTTGTTAAGGATTATTTTTGGTCACTCAAGGGTTCAGAGTGTGAGTTCACCCCACGAGTGGCAGTCTCTTATCGCGCTCGTTTGATGCGAGGAGAGTACTCGGGGAGCGTGATATGGTGTGTGATCGAAGATGAGGTAAAGTACTTGGAGCCTAGTGCAGATCTGATCCTCGCTGAGGAGAGCCATGGTCGAGTATATTGGCTCACCTCACCGCGAGTTAATGATCATATCAAGACGATCCCTCTCTCCTCTCGCTATTGGATGAGTGAGTATCACTACAAGCGCTTATATCGTCTACCGTGTTGGAATGAGTTAGAGGGATATGAGTATGAAGCGAAGCTCACCCCTCTTAATTTAGCGATCGATGAAGAGCGCTTACCTTATAAAGTGATCGAGCGATATCAGACGGAGAGTGTGCGCTGGTACTTGCCCAAGGGAAAAGGTCGAATCGGGTTTAGAGAGGGTCGGGCGAGCGTGGTGAAGAAGGGTAAGAAGACTAAACTTGGGTACGTGATCAAGCGTGAAGAAGAGAAATCTCAGGGTCTCTCTATGTGGGCGCTCTCCGAAGAGCTCGTCAATTTTCCATCATCAAACACCTCAGGGTTAACGCAGGACGCGTTACAGATGCGGAGGGTCAAGCGACAGCTATATCTCCATAACCCTGCTAGTGACCGAATATATGCGCTCTGCCTAGATTATTGTTATGTGGAGGGAGAGGAGCCTCTACTCCAAATAGAGCTAGAGTATAATGGTCGCTTATGCCTACCAATTGACGAAGTTACAGGAGATCAGTGGATGAGCGCTCTCCGGCAATACGAGGTCGCTCAGAGCCTCGCAGTGAATCATCCTAAAGCAGCGATGAGATGTTGTGAACGAGCTATCATCTTCGATAGAGGTCTTAAGACTGATGAGACGGCTAAGAGAGCTCAAGGTCTTGAGCTGCTTCAGGGTGAGTTAAAAGGGAGGCTCACATCGACTACGGTCTCTAGAGAGCAGGAGCAAAGATCAGGAGACCTGAGATCACTCGAACAGACTATCGTTGATGAGATGATGGTATTGATTAAGAGCTTGATCGATCAGCAGGACTGTAAACCCTCGACGCTTACCAAGAGGCGATGGTTGAAGGGTTTGTTGAGCTCATCAGTATTCTCTCTATAAGTGGAGAGCGCTTGATGATAAACTCTTTGTTATCCAATAAAAGTCATCTCTTGTTTGCAGGGAGTCTTATGATCAATGCTGACGTGTATAGCGTAGAGGTGGTGGTCGTAGATTGCTGACTCAAGAGCGTTACTTTAAGATATTTTGGGGAGCACACACCCTCTCTTCGCTGGGCAGTAAAATGCATCAGGCCGCTCTTCTTTGGCATATTTATGCTGTCTCGGAGTCAGTGATCGCCCTCGGACTCATAGGGATCGCGAGATTGATCCCTGTCCTCCTCTTCCTTTTGGTGGGAGGTTATGTCGCCGATCGAGGGAAGCGTCGAGTATCGCTCTTGGGCGCTCAAGTCGCGTTGGCGATAATCGCTCTCTCTCTGGGGGTGACTTCACTCGCTGATGTTCCCGCTGAGCTCATGATCACCTGTCTCTATATATCAACGGTCTTGACCGAGAGCGCGAGCACCTTTGATGGACCAGCGCGAAAGTCTTTGATTCCTCTTTTAGTAGACCCTAAGCGACTCGCCGCAGCTTTGAGCTTGACGGGGATCAGTAAGAATGGATCTAAGCTGCTAGGGCCAGCTTTGATGGGCGTGATGGTCGCCTATATGGACATCGGCTGGATATACATCGTGAATAGCTTATCATACTTGGTGGTGATTATAGCGGTCTTGTTGATCCCTGCAGAGATGGTCGACCCTGTTTTTACCCCACAAAGTGATAGGGATCAGCTCTCCTCAGAGGGCTCTGAGTCAGAGGGCTCTGAGTCAGAGAGCGTATCTTCTTCGAGATGGAACGCGCTGAAGTCTCTCTATAAAGAGTTTGTCTCCTCGATGCGGGAAGGCTTTGTCTTTCTGTGGCGTTCACCGCTCTTACTCTCGATTTTGAGTCTTGATTTTGTCGCTAATCTATGGGCGGCGGCGACGGTCTTATTACCGGTCTATGCCAAAGAAATACTAGGGCTAGGCAGCAGTGGGTATGGCCTCCTCGCGAGCTCTATTGCCGCTGGAGGTCTGATCGCTTCAGCGGCGCTGCTCTATTTACCTGACCCCGTTTTCAAAGGGCGAGGAGTGATCCTTGGTGGAGCATTATTCGGTGTAGGGACTATTTTACTCGGCTTGAGTGAGCATTTTTGGGTGAGCGTCTTCGCGCTCTCCTTGATCGGCGCCTCAGATCAGGTGAGCTCGGTGTTGAGGAACACTCTACATCAGTTGAGCCTCCCTGATGAGATGAGAGGACGGCTGACCGCGATCAACATGATCTTCACCAAGAGTGGTCCGCGCTTGGGAGAGCTTGAGGCTGGGCTCGCAGCGGCTTGGTTAGGCCTCGCGCCATCGATTGTGTTTGGTGGGGTCGCGTGTATGTGTAGCGTGGGGGTGATCGTTTATTACTACCATGACCTATGGTGGCATGAAGCGTGAGATCAGAGCGACTCAGTCAAGCTGTAAGCCAAAAATCAACAGCGATGGGTGGTCTTTAGAGAGACGGCGAGGAGCAGGCCATCGCTTGAGATCTCGTTCAACGCAAGAGAGAGCCCTACGGGGGACATCTGTTCCGCTGACTTTGGTTCTTAATATACGATCTCTCTTTGAGTTGAGAGTGACCTTGGCATGTAAGCGATAAATAGGCTGACCGGCGTCACGACAGCGTTTAAGCCGGGGACTATAGCGCTTTACCCAAGCGAGGAGTCTCTGACGGTCGACTGGCGAGGACGCCTTTGGTGGTGGTGGACGACGACGTCTTTTCTTCTTGGGGGGAGGCGGCGGCTCAGCTTCGCAATCACAAGGAGGACAGCTCACTGGTGGACACACAGGAGCGGAAGCGCTGAGGCCTTGATCCATTACAGGGGGTGAGAGCTCCATTCGTTCTGTGACCACCACCTGATCTGATCTGTGATTCTCAGTGAGAGGCGGGGACTCTGAACGCTCTACTCTTTGGCCTATTTTATAGCTAGAGAGTGAAGTGAGGAGGAGGATAAAGATCCATAGTGCCCTCTCTCCACTGCGATTAGAGTCAATGTGGTGGACCGAGCGATTCACTGAATTTGTTGTCTCATTTTAGCGGCGACAGTCTCTAGAGCATCAAAACCCTCATCACTGACAGCTTGGCAGAAGTCGACGCGATAAGAGGAAAGGTTGGCGTCTCCTAAACGATTGTTGAGCTGCTTATAGAGGTCAATCGCTGAGGGCTCAATATGATCTAGGATACGGGCAGGTAATCCAACGCGGTTAGAGCAGCGATCAAAGAAGTCATCTTCGTTGTTGGTCTCTTCTGTTCCGATGAAGGCGTGGACGATTTTATTGAGCGGGAGCCTCTCTTGTCCTCCGAGAGAGAGCCACTCTGCTTCTCCTCGCTCATTCGCAGCGGTGAGCTTCGATCCGAGGTCTCCTTCGGGCCCAATACAGTCATTAAGCTGGCAACGGCGAGCGAAAGGGTTAATCCAAACCACTAACATCCCATCTTGGGCAGCGCGATAGAGGTAGCGACTCCCCTCGGATCCAAGTCGAGGATGATACACTGCTGAGGTGCCTAGACGAGCGCCTATTTGAAGGAGGTTTTGTCCATCGAGGCCACTCTGGTTATCGAGGGAGAGGAGCCCCTCTTCAGAGGAGAAATAGGCGAAGGCTTCATTATAGTTATTGAATTCAGACTCTTCATCGGGAGTGCCGTAGAGGAGAGGTGTATCGGTATTGAGTCGTCGATACATAGGAGCGATCGCGGCATGAGCGACAGTGACTTGGTATCGAGCTAATTGATCGATGATCGAATCGATGACCCCTCCGTAATATTCACCGATCAGGCTCTGATCAAAGGAGGCGATGATCAATACGTCGATCACCTTAGCTTCTAAGTGGTCCCCAGGGATAATAGTGATATCTCCCCCGCCGGAGCCCCCGCCGGAGCCCCCGCCGGAGCCCCCACCATTAATCTCTCCCGAGATCCCACCAGAGCCATCACCATTGATATTTCCTGGGACCTCTGTGCCGGCTAGCATCTCTTCGCCAGGCACACAATTAGACTCTTCATCGAAGCGACAAGGGGGGGTACAGCCCACGGTGATCACTAAGGCGGAGATGAGGAAAAGGCTCAGTCTGCGTAAGGTTGATCTATTAGATGAGTTAATACTTGGGTGTAATCCTAAGTTCACGTTAGCTTGGGTATATGAGTTCATAATGAACCACCTCTCTGCTGTTTAACTAAGCTCTATGTTGACTAAAGTTGTTGATAACCGCGATATGCGCTGAGAACTTTGAGATTAAGATCTAACAAGTCTATTCCCTCTCTCTTGAGCGCGCTTGATAAACCCTGCAAGAATGATGCCCGTCCGCTTAAAAAGTCGGATTGTCTGACAGAGACAGGGACTTCAAGCTCTTCTGCATAGGCCATTGAGCGATGAGGAGGAGTGGCGGCGAGGAGCATTTGAGCGAGGGGCTCTGATAAGCCTCTCATGGTGTTAATCGCCACTTCAAACGGGGTACGTAAGAGAGCCTCCATGAGGACCTCATTGGGGGTAAAGCTGATCACCTCTTCTAAGCAGAGTTGACGTAAAACGGCATGGGCGACCTGAGGTCGTTGACTCTCTAGTGGCAAGAGGCTCTCGAGCTGATGAGCGAAGGGTAAAGCGTTGAGCATATCGATGATTAATGTCGCTTGAGCATTCATCTCGTCGCTCATGGGGCTCAGCTCTTCGCTGCGTCGCTTGAGTCGATGAGCTAAGTCAAGTGATTGCGCTCGATTAAGGCCCG
Source organism: uncultured bacterium (assembly GCA_943788935.1). Taxonomy (GTDB): domain Bacteria; phylum Myxococcota_A; class Bradymonadia; order UBA7976; family VGTA01; genus CAKZRU01. The sequence continues at coordinate 479,373 of CALSSE010000017.1, forward strand.
CATCAGCGCCGGCAAAGAGCATTAAACTCTGTCTTTGATCTGTGGTGATCTGACCAAGAAACACGCTTCGTAGCTCCATAGGGAGCTGTCCAATATAGTGACTCTGCTCGGCAGCGTTAAGTGGATCAAAGAGCTGTTTTAGGGTGCTGAGGCTCAAGCCATGCATAAACTCCCAAGTCGCTCCAAGCGCTCGCTCATCATGCAGGATCTGAGCGGCGTTTAGTCGAGATCTGAGGGCATAGGACAGCTGCCATGCTTGAGTAGAGCTTACAGGCGTTCGGAGGCTCGCGATATGATGGCTTAGGCTCTCTAAGTTGGCCTTGAGGGACCGGTCCTGTTTTAAGTCATTCATGATCTCAGCACCCAATAGAGAGACGAGCAGGCCAACTTCTTGCGTGTCATCTTCTAACCAGCGACGGAGAACCTTATTCTGAATACTCCGTGAAGATTTCAGGCTGTGAAGCATCTCGGTGAGATCAGGCATTGACGCTTGTTCTTCTTCTCTTGAATTGGGATAGGCTGCGTTCGCTCCACGTTGTGTCCGTTGCTCAAAGGGGTTCATCGCCGCGAACTCACGTTCCTCAGTGGGTTTAATCGTTTTACCTTCGAGCGCTTCCTGGAATCGTCTTAGTTGGCGAAGCACAAACAGAGTCAGCACACTTACAAATAATAAGATGACTCCAAGGGGAACCCAAGGGAGGAGGAGCTCAGCGAGGTTAATCTCTTCTCCTTGCTTGATCAGAGTCTCCTCCTCGACGACCGGCTCTTCAACCACCGGTTCGGGGGGAGGGAGCGGGGCGAGCTGTGGAGGAGGCTCAGCTTGTGGTCTAGGCCGTGACCTCTCGGGGATCTCGGGGAGTGGGGGAGGCGTTGGCGCGAGTTGTGGGGAAGGGAATTTAAGCTGGATTGGAGTGATCAAGATCTTGGAGCTGAGGTCGCTGAGTCGATAGGTGAGCATCTGGGGGAGATTGCTCCTAAAGGTTCGAGGGAGCTTGGAATCGATCATAATCCGCGCTTGTATTCCCTCTACTTCCACTTCTGAAGCAGTGGGTGTGTCAAAGCCTGGGAGCACCCGCCCAACCGTTTTGGGCGTAGTGACATTGACCTTTAGGTCAATGAGCTCACATCGCCCAGGGCAGAGTCGGGTTAAGACTTCTTCAATGCGTTGTTTGGAGAGATACTCCACCTCCCCCTGCTTGGCTCTCATCAGCGCTACATCACCCGCGGTTGGATTAGCCAATACCATGGGAGAGAGGGCTAGACATACAATCATCGAGGTGAGTGTTAAGCATCGGGAGAGCACAGGGTGGAGTGGTTTGGTCATGGCACCCTCATATAAACATTGCAGGCTGTGATCGAGAGACATGTGGAGCGTTGAGTTGGCATTATCGTGTGAGCTCTCTCTCATGGTGATGTTCCTAAGCCTCTCATCCTTCGACCGTTCTTCTTTTCTGTCGGCGCTGAAGGGGACTGCGGAGATGTGACTGATTCAGCTGGGGCTAATCGATGGGGGTCTTGAAGTGATTCTGTGGGGATCTCTAACTGGAGCGCCTCATTAGGCTCGGGGGCGACGTCTTTACGTGGGGCGTCACGCCATCCTCCTCGATCATGAACTCTCTTAAGGAGCGCAGGAGGGAGAGCGTCGATTCTTAATACGACTCGTCGATTAGCGGCGCGAGCTTCCTCTAACATGGCCGGGTCAAGAGCGCTCCGCTCTCCCTCTTGAGTTAGGTCGACGTCGGTCGCCGCTCGAGTGTCAGCGTAACCTTGAACAGAGACACGTCTCGGGTCTAGTCCGGCAGCGGCGATGACTTCACGGACGATGATCGCTCGACTCGTCGACAGCTCCCAATTAGAGGCGAAGCGGCTGTTGCTGATGGGGACGTCATCAGTATATCCCTCGACGATGATCCCATATTGAGGACCGAGAGTATGGACGAGGTGATCGCTGATCGGTGATAAGACAGATTCAGCGCGATCACGCAGCTTGGCTTCACCAGAGCTGAAGAGGAGGGCGTTCGAGAAAGAGACTTGTAAGCCATCCATATCGAGTTTGGTCTCGACCTCACCGCTGAGTCCCTGCTCTTCTATGACCTCTTTGATCTCTTGTTCTACCTCGGTTAAGTTCCCCGCCTTCTCTCCGGTGAAGGCTTGGACGATGAGCTCATACTTGGTTTGAGCGATCGTTGAGATCGAGAGTAAGAGGATAAAGAAGGTGAGAATGATAGTCATAATATCAGAGTAGCTGACGATCCATGAGCTGGTAGGGATCTCAAAACTACTAGAGAAGCGGTCAGCGTCGAGAGGGCGTCGAGATGATTTACTCATCGTTCACCTCACCCATGCTCTGTGAGCTGTTGTAGCTCATGGACCGGTCGTCGACGAGCGAGCTTGAGCATCCCCTCGGTGAGGAGATTGAGGTTCTCAGCTCTGAGCGCGCCATGTTCGGCGATCATTCGCGCTAGGGGTAAGTAGAGAATATGAGCGAGGAGTAGACCATAGAATGTAGTCAATAAGGCGATCGCCATCCCAGGACCAAGTTTATCAAAGTCGCGCATATTAGCGAGGAGCTGAATGAGTCCGATGACCGTTCCGACCATTCCCATCGCTGGGGCAAAGTCGCCTAAACTCGCGAAGACCTTAGAGCCTTGGTGATATTCGATGAGGTCTCGTCGTCCTAAGAAGAGGGCATCAGTCTCTACTTCACCGACATCGGTTCTTTGCAGGACATGCTGACCGAGAGTACGGAAGATAGGGTCAGCGCTCTGATCCAAGATCCTTAGTCCATCGGCGCTACGCTCTTGTCTCACTGCGCGACCAAATTCGAGCATCAGTCGAGTGAGCTCTACTCGCTCCTTATTAGGTGAATCGGTGAGAGAGCGCTTTAGACCTTTGAGGGCGCTCCACAAGATCGAGAAGCGGAAAGAGACAACCGCTAAACCGACCGGTACCCCACAAAGAAGAATGATCGAATAGAGATTGAGAAAACCGTTAAATTCAGCGGTTACATGGTCTACGGCGAGGAGAAAGCTCCCCACAACAATCAATAATCCAACGATGACATGCATAATCTTACTCTATTCAGTCCAGTGTTCTAATCTCAGTGTTCTAATCTCAGTGTTCTAATCTCAGTGTTCTAATCTCAGTGTTCTAATCTCAGTGTTCTAATCTCAGTATAAAACACTTCTTATGCGTTAATTCTGCGAATCTCGCTCAGCGCTCTCTAAGTTTGATTGCAGCTGTTTGAGAGCTTCGATCACCGCTCTATTATTAGGATTAATCTTTAGGGCAGCTTCCCAAGATTCACGCGCGAGTCCAGGTTGATTCAGCTGGAGCCACAAGGTCCCGAGCATCGATTTGATGGTGACGTCATTGGGATAATCATTGTCCAAAGATTTGAGGGCGATGATCGCTAATTCATATTTCTTTGCTTTAAAGAGCTGACGAGCCTTCTCTAAGCCGACGAGATAGCTCTGCCGAGATTTGGTTTTTGTCTGGTTATCTCGTGTACGCTTACCATTGCCCTTTTGAGCTCTCTTTTTACGTTTCTCTTGTTTAGAGACCTCATCGACTCCTTCTCCTTCTCTGTTAAAGACCCCTTCACTCTCCATGTCGGGGTTCTCTCGACGTAGAGACTTGATCAGCTCTTTGTCAGCGGCGGTGAGAGGAGCGTTATTCTGATATTCAAGCGTCCCTGCGCCGGCGGGAGATTGGCCCTTGAAGGGGATGCGTAGCTCATAGCCAGTCGCTACTTCAGGGAGCTCAACCTCCCAATCAAGGTTACCATCGCTCATGCGGACCACGTATCGTCGAGGAGGGGGAGTTCCATCGCTGCGACGCTCTGGTTGAACCACAGCGTGAGTGGGAACAACGATGGTGCGCTGACGACCCTCGAGGTTAAGCGTGACGTTACTTCCACAGCCAGAGAGCGCTATACCAAAGAGGGGAATGATGGCCCATATGCATATAAACACAGTAAAGGGGAGACCAAAAAGAGTCACTCGTTTTGCCATCATCGTGGCTACCATCTCTCGCCTCCTCTCTTCGATAGAATAACTCATTTGCCCCCCATTAGAAATTAAAGGTGAACCTAAATTTATAGCCAAGACCGCCAATGTCGTAGAGACCGAAAGCCACAGGAATTGAATAATAAATCGACAGCCCTAAGCCTAGTCGAAACTGCATAATGACATCAAACATACTCTCGAAAGTCACAGTGTTCCCTTGGATCCCGGCGACAAAAAATGAGAGGGCGCCACCGCCCCAAAATTGAATATCGTTTAGGTTAGGAGTATTGATTTGTTTTTGATACATCCCCCCAAAGAAAGCTCCTAAGAGAGGGTTGGTAAATACATTGAGCGCGCTCTCTCCAAATATCCCAAATTGATGACGCTTATCTTGACCAAACTTCTCGTAGAATTTGATCCCGAGAGTGATGAAGTCGATATCGCCTAAAGGACCTTCAAAGGGGATCATCCCTCCCCCAAAGTAGAGCTGATATCCATAGTATGGGCGAGCTTCTATTTTACGAGTCAGCTCTCGATAAGCCTCTTCTCGAGTCATGACTCGCTCTCCCGAGCGTAAGACAGCCGCGGTGGTCTCATCGGAAGAGTAAGTCTCAGCCCACAGGATGGTCCCATGTTGAACGCTGAAGATTTTCACTGTTAACATCACCTGATTGGCACCTGGGATATAGGAGAGGTGAGCATCGAGAAATGAGTTCACTCCTAACACGCGGGCGGCGCTCTCCATATCTTCTTGACTAGTCCATCCTAATTTGAGGACCCACTCTCCCCCATCGACTTGAGTCTTGAGTGACTGACAAGAGGCGCAATAGCGGAGCTTGATGTCAGAGGTTTGGTTAAAGCGAGAGGTGATAGAACCCTCAACAAGTTGGGCAAAGAGCGAGGTGAGGTTGGGGCTGACCGCGACTCCTCTAATCGCTAGAGGACTGACCTGGCTGATCCTCAATCTTTGAACATCAGCCATCATCTCATCGAGCAGCTCATCGATGACATGATAGATACTGATGGTGTCATCGCCCGAACGAATATACTGCCTCATACGTCGTTCACGCTCTCGTGAGGTGCGGGTTTTCTTTTGAGGATTGATCTCTACAGGACGTTTGATCGGAGATGGCTTTGAAGCGCTCGAGCGAGAGCTCGCCTCAGCTGGAGGAGGCGACTTAGGCTGAGCAGTGACTGGGGATGATAGCGTTCCTAAGGTCGCCGCGAGTGTGATCCATATCGCGTGAGTGGAGAGTCGCCGGTAGGCGGAGCGAATAGTGTGGCTCAAAACGAATATCCAATCGCAAAGTCATACATAATGGTTGACGCCTCGCTGACTACTTTTGGGGCGCTGTCACGAGTGACGAGATTCTCTCTGGTGTCGACTCTTCGATGCGAGGCATAGAGAACTAAGTGAGTGTTGACTCCCAAGCGTAAGTGGAACCCATTAGAGGCTTGCCAATCGAAGCCCACGCCCACTCCTAATAAGTGGGATTCGAGCTCACCCTCGGCGCTGGTAGTGACATCTGCAGGTGGGGGATCACCGGAGAACCTTACGACGACATCATTGAAATATGAATCATTCCCCTCTTGGGATAACCATCCTTCAAGACGGAGATGAAGTGCGTAGAGCTCAAAATAGGTCGTGAAGTGCTTGACGCTATTTAAATATCTGACGCCCGCTTTAAAGCTCTGTCCGCTTTGGTAGGTCTCGAAGCTAGGCGTGTCGTAGAAATCGAGTTGATTGTTAGGGTAATAAGCGCCTAGAACTTGTAAATGCTTCATCCACTGCCAAGAAGCCTCAAAACCAGCTTGAGAGAGGTGATCGTTAGAGAGACTAGAGATGTTAACGGAGTAAGGTCTAATCTCTCGTGGTGTTTTACGTAGAGCCTTGTTGTCTAGCGAGCTCTGATATTTGATCGCTCTCTGAGTTCTAGCCCTCTCCTTACTGAGCTCTCGTTGACGTTTTAAGCGTTTTAGACGCTCTAGGCGACAGCTGCGGTCAGCGCCACACTGATGATCAGCGGACAGCTGTTGAACACCTCCGCCCTCAAAGAGCGGACGCGAATGAGCGCCCAAGGGAGCGGAGCAGAGATAGACCAGTAGAGAGGCAGCTAAGGTGATAAACCCTCGATATTGATCGTGATACATAGGGGTGATACCTATAACTTCAATCATGGTGATAAATTACCGAGAGTAGATGGGTAGACAGGCCACATAAGTCTCCAACTGAGTGGATTTAGGGTCGCTTGGGGAAGGAGGGTGAGACTCGGAGCTTCTCTCGGTTTAATAGTAAGATCTCTTGGCTCTAGATGAGTGAGATCAACTCCGCTCACCTTAACGTAACCAATGAGGATCGAAGGAGAGTGATCTCGTCCAATGCGTTCGCTATATGCTCTCAGCTTATCAGTAGGGAGGTTCTGTTTAAGCGCTCTGTAGAGTGAGATCAACTCTTTGCGCGCTTTTGTATTAGGCCTAAGGCGTAGAAATCTTTGCATTTCTTTGGCGATTAAGTCAAGCCATGCCACTCGTTGTTTCTCTGCCGAGCGTGGAATGCTCGGCCACCCCGCGATTCGCGGGATCTCGATCCGAAGAAGATCAGCGAGCGCCTGATCTTGCCGCTCAAAAAATGAGCTACGTCTCCCTTTATGAATGGCGTCTACGATTGATCCAGTGGAGGGACTGATCGTCCTTAGAGCTCTCATAAAGCCCTCTCGATCGAGTCTGAGAAGCGCGGCGCGAGCCTCAAGAGCGTGGTATCGTGGTCTCCAAATCGCTGAATCATGATGCCCTAATAGCCAAGTCGTCGCTGATTGACCGCTCTCTGCTTGTCCTTGGTCGAGCGCGACGTGAGCGAATAAGAACACTCTCTCATAGAGTTCACTTCTCGGTCCGAGGTCTTCGAGTAGCTCTAGGACGCGACCCTCAAAGTGATACAGAGTCAAGCTGCGAATAAAGAGGTAAAATAGGGCTCTCAAGAAGGGATCGCGTCGCCAAGATCGATCTCTGAAGATCTCGGTAGAGAAGCCCATTAACGCTTCTTCTTGACCGGCATACATCATCGCCTCTCCCAATGCGAAGGCGAAAGGGGTGAAGAGCGGTGAAGAGGACTTGGGGATAACGGTTCGTAGAGCACTCGCCTCTTGATATCTCCCTAAATCGATGAAGACTCTCAGCTGATGGTAGCGAGTGAGGTCAAGAGTCGTGGGAGCGCGGTCATCTTGGGCGGAGAGGATCGCTAACTCCCAAGCCTCTAGAGCGGCTTGATCTTCTTTAACCGAGGAGTGGCAGAGGCCGGCGAGGAGAGCTACTTGAGCGCTCGCCTTAATTAATCCCTCTCTTCGCTGAGGGGTGGTGTTCACGACTAACCCCAAGCTCTCACGATGTAGCCTAAGCCATATCGAGCAAGACTCAGTATAGAGCTGTGAGCTCGTCCAAGTCATCGAGCGATTGATCGGTGGCCAGCCTAGCCTGACTCCGCTGAGTTGAGCGAGCTGTAGCGCCTGCTCACGCTCAAGCCACCATCGCCACTCTTGAATCAACAGAGGAGGATCGACCTCTCTCTCTTTAGCCCATGTGGAGAGGGACCTCAGGGCTTGATCGGCGAGGAGATATTGATACCAACGCTCCATGGAGATTGGGCCAATCTTACCCTTGACAGCGAGGAGACTGAGCGGCCAAAGCGCTCGTTTAAGTTGAGGGGCACTGAGGGAGAGCGCTTGTGGACACTTAGACTTTAGATCTAACCAGGCAGGAAGCTCGTCTGGCCACCCCTCTGTGTCTCCCTTAGTCTTTGGCCAAGTCGCCCACTGGGTGGCGTCAAGTTTGCGCGCTTTAAGTTGAGCGATAGGGAGCATAGAGAATCGCTCTAGGGCTGTGGAGCGCGCTCGCTGACTCTCTAGTCGTAGACCGCTAGCGAGCGCTGCCCACAGAGGAGAGTCATAGGTCGGAGAGAGAGGATAGGAGAGACAGAGTGAAGTATAGAGCCAATGCACTCCGAGCTGCATGGCATCTCCCGTCGCTCCTGAGCTCTTGAGATGAGCGAGCCCTTGCTCAAAATCACTCACTTGAGCCTCTGCTAAAGGGGCGAAGAGCTGATCAGAAGCTCTCAACGTTGGTTGAGGCATACAGCCATTGATGATCATCAATGGGAAGATGAGTAACTTGAGTGAATCGCTCAGCATACTCAAAGGAGATGTCCCCAGCCGAAGGAGATCATCGGCATAAACCCGGTGGTGAAGACCCAGCCTCGAGACCGATTCTCAAGTTGCATCGTCAAACCTAAATCGAGACGAATCTTTAAGTCATATCGGAGCAAGAAGGTAGGCATGACATTAAGTTTAAGCGTGGGGAGGATTCTAGATTCTGCGCTTGCGACACCGAAGTGGAGGCCGATGATAGGATCAAAATGAGTGATCTGATGCCCGGTGAGCATCTTTCCATAGCCGAGTCCGTACAGGCCTGAGAGAGCAAAGAGAGCGTCTTGCGGTCTCGCGTCAGGAACGAGGCCGTATGAGCTGCGCAGTGTTTGAGCCTCATCACTGAAAACGGTAAACATCTGCTGATAGGCTAAGCCGACCCCCCAATGATCATTAATAAAATACTCAACGCTCAGACTTGTGTTGAGCGAGTCATAGTAGTCATCACGGATGTGACCGCCTGCGGAGAGATAACCGCTGATCCGCTGAGCTCGTGGTTGAAATCGATTCTGTATTTTAGGCCTCTCTAGAGTGGGAAGCCTAAGCGGTTTCTTTAGATGACTCTTTAGATGACTCGTTAGATGACTCTTTAGATGACTCAGCAAAAGCACATGTTGAGAAGAATGCGAGACATAGAAATGCGTTTAAATAAATATATTTAGAGGCGAACTTAGTTACCGTTGATGAGTGGAGTGGGATTTTAAGTGATGGCATTAATCGACCTCGCGTTGACAAATCGTCTGAGCCGACCAACTTGCATAACTAATACCGCTTTGAGTAATGAAGGGGAAATCACAATAAGCCTCACAGATCTCATAGCGCAAGATTACAGTCTCTTTAATGAGGTCATAATTGGTCACCCTCTTTTGATCGAGGAGATTGATATAGAGCTCAGGAGGGGTGATCATTCCCCAAGGATAGCTCTGTTGGGGGCCGGTTCGGACAGCGTTAAAAGTCCCCTCTCCTTCTATGCTCACATATTGTAGCGCGTTAGGGGTGAGCGCGCAGATCTTAAACTCTTGTGGATCACTTGATCGCGGTGTGGGAATAGGGATAGGAGTCATCCCTGAACTAAAGAGGACGGTATGGAAGGGGAATAGACCCTCGGAGAGGGCCTCCATTTGTTCGTCAAAAGGGGTGACCTCACGCGCTCGCCAGGGGATTCTTTGCTCAGTCACTTCGGGGAGGGAGAGCGATGAAAATGGAGTATTAGAGAGACCATTACCGGCGATAATGATGAGGAATAAACGGGTGTTAGGGAGGGCGTAGAGATCATTGAAAATCTGCTCAAAACTTCGCGCGGCCTGATCGGGGAGAGGGTCATCGCTGTTGTTAAGATAGACGGCGAATATGACCTGATCATCACTCCCTTGGTCGATGATCTCGCTCTTGATCTCATCGACGATCTCGGTGCTTGGATAGAGGCGATCAAAGGGTTGATCACAGCCTTGATATGGCTCGTTAGTGACAGGAGTGACAGGAGAGAAATCACCTAAATCGACTTGTTGAGCAGCGGGAGTATCAGCACGGAAGCGCGCTCGAAGCGTGGAGATGATCTCCTCCTCTAGCATCCCACATCGTCTCTCACTCCTCACCAAGAGGTCTTTGAGTGAGAAGAAGAAGGTTAATGGGGTCTCGCGAGGTGGAGTATACGTTAAGTTATGGGCGCTGAGCAGCGCGCTCGGTGGCATGGGCATCACTACGGAGGGAGGGACAATAAGATTAGTCATCGGGCGCATCTCCATACAGTGCGCTACGCTTGTCCAACCTGAGGGGAAGATCGTCTCCGTGAGTGGAGTCCATGCACCTGCTCCGGGTGAGCAATTCTCAATAACATGCTCTGCGCGACTCATCGCCCTACTGGGGGTGAGGCGCCATTGGTATTGGCGACGTAAGGTGAGATTGATGGTCTCGAAGTAATCAAAACGTCTAGGGTCAAATGAGACATTACGGTCGAGAGCGATGGGGTCGATGTCAAAGGTTTGGGTCACTTGCCGTTGTCTCAGATCGAGCGCCCCAAAATAAGCACCGTCTTCATGTCGACTACGGATGGCGCGCTCCTCTTGGTTAATCCCTCTACCAGAGCCCTCACTGCTCTCCGCTGAGCTCTCCCATCTCACACGACCGGTAAGTTGATATTGGAAGCACCACTCATCGCCACAAGCGCGGGGTGAAGCAGCGTATATCGCGTTACTGAGCTTAATGGGAGTCCACACCAATGTACTGAGGTTAAAGTACTCAAAAGAGACCTCATCGAGCACAGCGCTCTCATCGATTCTCCAAAAGAGAAAGGTGAGGTCCTCTTGGTCAGAGTAGATCACCTCTACAGCTCTAGGGGCGTAGGGGCTCGGTTCGAACTCAACAAAAGAGCACGAGATTGAGCTTAAAAACGCACCTAAGAGGCATAAGAGATGGGCTGATCTCTTAATACGTATCGATCGCTCTGAGAGAGCGACGAAGATCGTCTTCATCCAATGATTCATAGCCCTAAGCTATATCTGATTAGGGCCATAAAGTCACTAGGACATTAGCTCAGTAAATACCTCTCTGTCGCCCAAGGCCTTGGCCTGCGTAGACGTTCATGGCTTTGCGCATGAAGTATGGTACCTGCGTGTAATCTCTTAGTTTGATGCACGCTCGGTTCGCTTCACAAACACAGTCAGTGCTATCTTGAGCATTACAGCCAGGTCGTCCCTCTTCAGCAACGCCACCACTCTCTGTAATAGAGAAGAGCGTAGGGTCCCATTTAACAATCGCCCGACCGCTTACTGGGCTGATCACAGGGATATACCAGTCTGGCTCGCCATCACCGTTTACGTCAGGACCATCGGTGGTCTCATAGGCTTTAACGAGAAGGTCATTGGCGTATTCGAGAACACGAGCGCCAATACCACGATGAACTTCACGCCCAAAGATGACTTCTTTACCAAAGGAGCGAGCGATGTAGCTCTTTCCTTCTGGGTTATGGAATTCGATACGGTTTTGGAAGCCCGGATCAGCGTCATAGCCGAGCTCATAGATACGCATCATGTCTTTCCATTCTTGCTTGTTGTTCTCAGGGAGATACATAAGTGTCCAAGCGATGAGGAATTTCTGCTGCTCCCAACCGACTTGTGGGTCGAGAACGACAGTAAATCCACCGGTTGATCCACCGAACTGGTCTGGGTTCTCATTACCGAAACTATCGCAGAAGACTGAGTTACTGCCTGGGAAGCATGAGCGAGGCTCACTACCCCACCAAGAGGTCCATGCGATTGGAGTGGTTGGGAATCCATCAGCATCTAGGGCGACGTTTCCATCACGATCAGACAGGAGACGAGGACCCTTGATATCATCATCACCGGTGAGGTTATTAGCTAACCAGCGGCGATAGCCATCAGGGAAGAGGTCCGCCATAGAGATACTGCGGAAACGTCCATCAACAAACTCTGAGCGGTCAGATGAGATGAAGTTGTCTACTGACTCGGTCATCAACATCGCGGAGTAGATCTTATCGTAGTAAGAACCGGCGTTGAGGGTGTAGTAAGAGTCAAACTCACCCTGGTCATCAGCGAGGCGATTCTCGATAGGTCGACCACCGATGCCGACAGTCTCATAGAGTCCCTGTGCGCCATTAGGAATATTAAGCGCAGTCGGCTCATCCTCTAGTCCAGTAGCGTCTAACTGTGAGCGGAGGACTAAGGTCTCTGGGTCGAGGAAGTGTGGTCCTGACTCAGGGCGAGCGAGCTGACGAGTAAAGTGATCGAAGGCGATGCCAGATGCGATGAGGTTTAGGTCAAAGAAGTCATCCGCTAGGGCATACCAGAAGTCATCAAAGTTGTAACCGAGGTTGAGAGTGAAGTCTCGATAGATGCTCTTGAGGAGACCGAGGCCCTTAGCGCCATCACGCATTTTACCGTTATAACGTCCAAGAGCACGTCCTGCAGCGCTACGGATCGAGAAGGTCATACGTCCACGTCGATAGTTATCAAAGATGTGGTTGACCTCTTGCTGAGAGATGAAGAAATCGAAGAGCTCATAAGGATCAGCGCCGTTGTCGTGTCGATAGACGGCGAGGTTACCAAGGTCTGCCCATGAGTCAGTACCGAACCCATAAGGGACACGAATACGGTTGTCGCGGTCATCGATTGCGTTACCGCCTTGGTAGAAGTTAGGGCCTTCACCTGCGTCGGTGTTCGGGAAGCGAAGCGCATCCCAGAAGCGGTAATCTACTCGCTGTTGCTTACAGGTTGAGTAAGAGCCGTTAACATTGACGATCAGACCGTCAAAAGTGGGCTCCCACTTCCCTTTGAGCTCTTCATCCCAATCGCTTGGCTTATAGGCTTCAATATCGATCTCTTGACAATCTTGAATGAGGTCATAGAAGTCGTTGAGGTGACTGTAGTGAAGCTCTACGTTGAACTGCCCGCCGGTGTTGATATCCCAGTCGAAACCGAGGATTCCACCGAATGAGTCCATCTTAGCGAGGATACCAAGGTCACGGTTAGTCCCTGACCCGAGCTTAAAGGAAGGATCTTGGTATACCGAGACCACGTCACCATAGAAGGCGCGGGCAGCAGCGAAGTCATAAGCGCCTAGACCGAGCATATCTTGGGTAGGCTCACCAGCATAATCCATAACTGAGGAGTGCATCCACATCCAGATCCCATTATCACGCTCTTCAGGGGTGACGGGGTCGAAATAACGTGGACCGATACAATCTTCACCATCGGGGCTGAGATCTGTACATTTCTCAGTGACGGCGCCGTTCTTTGTACGAAGCTGCCAATACTGTGGGCGATAGTTATAAGAGTCACTTGAGCTCACAAAGTTGTGTCGAAGCCCGATAGAGTGACCCATCTCGTGAACGACGACCGCGTAGTGTGCGCGGCGAGCGAGGTAACGACGCATCTTTTCGGCGCGCTCTTGCTGAACCGCCTCGTCATCACCAGAATTGAAGTTACCGAACTTCTTTTGGAGCATATCGCCCATGCTACCAAAGCTGTGTGGGGCAGGCGCCTCATGGAGGATGCATGAGCCACGCTCAGCGAGGGCTGCTTCCTTCATGTGCTTGAGCTGACGCATAAGCGCCGGATTACCACCACGGAGGAGTGAAGCGCGGTCGAGGACTGCGTCACTGATGGGTAAACCATCAACGCCCATCAATTGCTGAACCATAGGATCGAAGAGCTCGGCTTCAACCTCTGTGTTTTGAGCGTTCGCAGCGCGGCTCATGTATTTGACCGCGTTGTGTGAAGGCGCTGAGATATGAGCCTTAACATTTTTGAGCTGACTGCGAACCTCCATGGCTCGGACGCGAAGCTCCTCGGGGAGAGGCTCTGCCATACGCTGTCGAGCTTGCTCGAAGGCTTCACCCTTCATAGGGATAGCGCCATCGGTCGCGAGGCCGATAATACGTCGATCACGCTCTTCTTTGGTCATCTTAGGGCTCATACCACCGGTGGTCGCGCGCTCAGCGGCGACTGCCCAGTTGCTGATGTATTGGCCTTCGGTGATCTGATCATCGGTGAGCTCGCCACCCATGTATCGAAGGACATCGATGATCTTCTGTGACCAGAGATCATTAACGTGTCCCCAAACATTGATACTCGCTGAGACGCTCTCACCGGTAATGGGGTCGATGGCGTCGGTCATGATTCCCCATGGAGATGGACTCTGAGGGATCTTCATGACGTTTACTTGGTGATAACGAAGGTCACCCATACGGACACTGCCCGAAGCGGAGCAGCTGTCGAAGAGATCATCACCGGGGATTGCGTTTTGGCATTGTAACGCGGTCACTCCATCGGGGAGACGCTTATCACCGCAGAAGGGGTGATCATTCGCCTCGACGGGAGTGTGGCAGAGCACGACAACGGGCTTCATCATCGCTAAGGAGACGAGAGCATCGATCTCATCAAGGCCGCGTGATTCAGCGATCGCCTTGACTTGCGTCTCACATTCCTGTCGGCCAGCGTCGTCTTGTGGCCAACCCTTGGCAGAGAGACAAATCTTTGCTTCACGCATGAGCTCTTTGAGCGCTTCATTAAGATCTTGTTGACCAAAGTGAACTGGGTATTGACCAGCGCAGTCTTCATCGATCCCATCAGCAGCCTTATCTCCCTTGCTGCGAGCACACTCTGCATATTTAGCAGAGCGGACCGCCATACGCATGGCGGCGTCCCAGTCATTTGTCGCGTGCTCGGTTGGATCGTAGTATTCTAGATCACTGTCATTGGTGTAGTGCCAGATTACAGGTTTAACGGTACGATCTTGGTAAGGGAGTGTACACTTGTTGCTAAATGTATCACACTGTGAGCCGAAGCCCGCCTCTTCACAAGCGTCAGCGGTGCCGTCTTTGTCACCATCATAGTTCGCGTCATAGTTCGCGTTATCGGTCGTGGTGGTCTCGGGAGTATTACACTCGATCGCTCCGGTCATCGCCTCGAGATCAGTGTAGTAGTGGTGACGCTCCCAGATGTTGTAACGGTTGGAGAGTCGGCGCCATTGGGCGTCGGTCAGTCCGTAGTTACGCGCATAGCCAGTTCGCTCATTGTTGAAGATACCAAAAGCTGAGAATTTGTAGCCATCGACATAGCGAGGGGCGTAGTCATTAGCCTCAACTCGGCGGAAAGAGTGTCGAATGGTGATCTCGACGGGGTTACAAGAAGCGACTGGGCCTGTACCGCTGAGGAAATCAGGGTCAAGGAAGCACGAGGGGAAGCTCTTGATACCCCAGCCAAAGCTGCTGAGGTCAATCTCTTCAGGCTTTACAAACGCCTTATTAGTGACATCGAAGTAACCGGTCTCGAAGTCAAAAACAGGGGCGTGGGGGTGGGTAGGATCGGTGATGTCATACTTCATCGGCTCATAGACGAGGCCACCATAGATCCCGAGTAGGGAGAGGGTGTCAAAGTCATAAGAGTCGGTGTTTGTATTCCTTGACCAATCAACACGAATGTATTCACGCTCATACCAAGGACGGTCAGACATGTTTTCTTGACGAATATTTAGCTCTTCACCAGTGGTAGGGTTGTAAGCGTTGATCACGTCAAAATGACTCATAATCGGGAAAGCAACCGCAATTACACCATCTTGTACGCGCTCACGACCATCCTCGTTGATCCCACGACCATCGGAGTTATCAATGCGCTCGTAAGAGATACGACCGATGAGCATATCCTCATTGATCTGCCACTTGATACGTGACATCGGTTGAGCATAAGTAGAAGTGAAAAGGCCACCTTGTGAGGCGCCATAACCCACATCGATGAGGGTCCCTTGAGTCCAGAACTCAGGGTCATCGCTGGTGCTTTGGAAGTTTTCACCGATAAAGAATGATTTCTTGAGCGCGTAAGGCTGTACTCGATCTATGGGCGGACGCTCCTCAGCGCAACCACCCAATAAGACCAGGGCGAGCCCGGCGAATAATAAGTAGGCTCTCTTCACTGAGCACCTCCTTTGGATATGTGGAACATAGATTAAGTGAATAAATGAAAATAGAATTTAGGCAAAGTTAAGACTTGAGCAGCGAGTAATTTCAATCGCTCAAGTGAAAGCAGGCTAGGCATAAATGAGAAGAAGATAAATGAGAAGAAGATGAATGAGGAGGGGTGAGTATGTCGCGATGCTGATACGGTGTACCTTGGCGATCATTTAGTTGAGCAATGAGGGTAAGCCCCTGTTGCTTGAGTGAATACACCTCTGTCTTATCCTTTCTTCTTCTTTTTCTTCTTCTTCTTACTACTGTCATCGCTCTGAGCAACACGAAATACACCGAGGGTGAAGCGAAGGTCGACCATGAACATGGTGTTTCGGTTGAAGAATGGTTGGTAGTAGCTTGAGTTAGGGGCGAGCTGTGGGTTAAACGTGTTCGCCATAAAGGCGACTATGAGCCAGGAGGTCGGTTGGATGTCAATCTCAGAGCTATAGGAGATTAAGTATCTCTTGTTAGTGGACTCCTGCGCAGAATAACTCACGCTGCTATCGTCTACACCGCGAGGGAAGAGATAGCTCTCAATGACAGAGACGCTCGTCGAGAAGAATAGCCAACTGAGAGGGAAATAATTGAAACTAAAACCGTGAGTGGTGACCCAAGGCGCATTACGGACGCCTGTATTAAGGAACTGAGCGCAATCGGCGGTGTCAGGAGTGGCCGCACAGGAGCCGATCCTTGGGGTCTCGATCTCTCCAGTAGTGTAACGGAAGTTGTTGTGGGCTACGTTGAATGAGTAGCTTACACTCCCCCATGAAGAGAGGGCTTGGATTAAGGCGATAGTGCCGTTAGCGGAAGCATTTAGAGTGTTCGCTTGAGAGAATAGAGAGGTAGGGAGACGAATACCGGCGCCAACAAAGGTAAGGAGACCGAAGTCATAACGATGTAGGAGATTACCGACTCTTAATGTGAGGTCGCTGACTCGAGTCTCGTTTTTATATGTTGTATCGTCCTGCTGAGTCCATTGTCGGTCGATCCCTAATCGACCGGCGACGAACATGCGGGGGGTCATCCAATATCTGGGCGCCAAAACCATGCCAGTGTTCACAAACGGATTATAGCTGAGATCTTGCGATCGGTCGATCGTCCCATAGCTTACCGAGTTACCTAGACTAAGACTAGACCCTCTAAAGTCTTGTACGGTGAGCTCTGCTTGAGCGATGCTTACACTCAAGAGACAGGTCAGGAGCGGTAGGGCTATTTGCGGTAGAGCCATTTTACAGGACCGAACCCCAAAGCTAAAAATCCGTAAATTAACACGCATGAGAAACCTCTTTATCCGTTTAAGAGGTGAAAACTACCCGAGTCTAGATCGCTTGTCGAGTGTAAATGCTTGCACTCTTTAGGGTAATTTCAATCACGTCAATACCGCCTGAGGTAAGTGCTTAATAAGTATGGTTAAATTTATTGCCGTCGTCTCGTTCTATAGCGATTAGCGTGGGACGGGGAGGACGATCTGATCGAAAATCAGGCCATCGAGTAGTGGGTAGAGACCAAGAAGAGCCCTCTCCGGGATGTTGAATCGCTAAGAATAGTGTGTAGCCATCAGGTGTAAAACAAGGGCCACAGGGTTCGGAGCCTGAAGGGACAGTACAGAAGCGAATCGCCTGCCCCCTTTTATCACCATCAACAGGACATCTCCAAAGCCCATTACCAAAGCTCTCTTTAGCGCTAGCTTTGGCGTCAGCGGTCACCCAAAAGCCTCCTTCTTGATCAAAAGCGCCATTATCTGGATTCTTGATCCAACCTTCGCCGCGTTGCGTCCCTCCCTCTTGACTAGGACCGCCGAGGACTAATGGAGTCCACTCCATCCCTCTAGCGCCATGATCATTACCCAGGGGGGTGAGCTCCAAAATATGCCCATAGAGGTTGGGCGCTCGATGGCAAGCGGGAGTGACTTGACGACGACTCTTGCTCTGGGTGAGCATAACATACACTTTACCTGTCTTAGGGCTAATCTCTACATCTTCAGGACGGTCGAGAGGTGTCGCACCTACTAATCGAGCTGCGCGGCGGGTATCGATAAGGATATCTCCTTGACTCTGAAAACCACTCTCTGATGTGAGGACTCCCTCTCCATAGATAAGCGGTCGCCACTCAAGCTCTCCAGATTCCTTAAAATGAGCGACTGAGAGTGTTCCTTCATCGAGTAAACCCCATCCTGCTTTAGGATCCTCAGGATGATAAGGCTTAGCGCTAACGAATCGGTAGAGGAACTCCCCCTCTTGATCATCTCCCGAATAGATGACAACTCGTCCATCTTTGGTGAGGGTACAGGTTGCACATTCATGCTTAAATCTACCCAAGGCTGTTCGCTTAACAGGAGCACGTTGGGGGTCATAAGGATCTAATTCTACCACCCACCCAAAGCGGTTCGGCTCATGGGGCTCTCGATTAATATGAAAGCGATCATCCACGAGATGCCACGGATGGCGACTAGATTGATCAGCGATATCCATGAGGCGGTGGCTCTCGGCTTCATCACCCTCTAACCGACCATAGAACCCTTGATTGATATTCTCCTCAGCGATGAGGGTCGTCCCCCAAGGTGTTTGGCCTCCAGCACAGTTTGAGAATGTCCCAATCACTTGAGTCCCCGTGGGGTCTGCGCTGGTCTGAAGTCGCGGATGACCGGCGGCAGGCCCGCTGATCTCGATGATAGGGCCGAGTGCAGAGAGCCTCCTCTGGTAAGGGCTCCCCCACACGACTTGCCACTCTCCAGAAACTCTGCTGACCTCGATAACGCTATGCCCTACGGCAGCCATATCCACTTTAATCTCTTCTGGAGAGAGATGTGGTGAGTGATCACTGTGTGCATGAGGGGTCATGAGGCTTGGATTTGTATATTCGTGATTGACGCTCAGTAAACCACGCAGCGCCCTGCCACTAGAGTCGCTTTCTAAGAGATGAAAAGCTATGAAATCATTGTTATAGCCAAAAGAGGCGAGCTGTTCATGGGCATAGTTGACCGGGAAAGTGAGTGTCTCCCCGTTGTCGAGTCGATCTCCCCAAGAGATCAACCTCGTCGCTTTATAGCCCTTAGGGATCAAGAGGTGTTCATTGGAGGATTGAGGCAGGGGGAGGGGGGCGTGTTGATAGTTAAACCCTATGACACCTAGCGCGCCTATAAATTGACGGCGACCGAGCTGACGATGTACCAATTCTCTGAGGTGTGGCGGTGAGGGAGGCATACTTCTCCTAGCTAGATAAAGTCGAGTCGCTGATGATCTTAGCCACCAAAGGTCGGGGTGTTCTCTTCTCGAGCGAGCAGGGTGATGACGCTGATATTATCAGTCCCCCCTGCGTCGTTAGCGTGAGCGATAAGCTGATGAGTCAGAGTGTGGAGGTCATGACTATAACGCTGAATCAATTCGCTGATCTTTTGATCAGAGATCAAATCGCTCAGTCCATCAGAGCACATCAAATAGAGGTCACCTTCGATGAGTTTACTGCTCGCGATCTCCACTTCGACATCGATCTCTAAGCCGAGAGCCTTGACGATCACATTAGACCCCGCCTTTTCCATCGCTTCTTCAGGGGAGACCTTCAGCTTATAGATGAGGTGATTAAGTAGGGAATCATCGATGGTCAGCTGAACGAGCTGGCCACGACGATATCGATAGCAGCGGCTGTCGCCAACAGTGGCTACGATCAGCTCATCTGAGGCCGATCTCATCGCCGCGACAGCGGTTGTCCCCATGCTGAAGTATTGGGGTTCAAGAACGCCTCGATTATAGATACGAACGTTGGCGACTCTCAGCGCATTGATGAGGGCGTTCTCTTCCACACAGCGAGCGAGGTCAGGCTCAAAGGGCCACACAAAATGAGGGTGTCCCTTTAACGCACCGAGCAGAGCTTTCATCTCTTCAACCGCCATCTGGCTAGCGACCTGTCCAGCGACGTGCCCCCCCATTCCATCAGCGATCATCCATGCCTGTTGGGCTGAGTTTACCCAATATGAGTCCTCATTGACTTGTCGCGCACGACCAACGTCACTGTGTCCAACTGCGATGAGACGATGTGGCATATAATCACATTCTGAAGTTCGGTTGAGGAAGCCTGCGAGCCTTGAGGGTCTTCAGGTCAGTTAATATCTTAGGGATCATCTTTAAAGATTCAAGCTGAGTATGTGTACATTATGTTTCGCTGATCATGACTGTCAACTCTCCCTTATCAAGATCAGCGATTAATGATTGGGGTCTCTCTCTAAGCAGACCTCCGGCGCGCGAGCCTTAAGCCATCGCTCTACCTCTGATCGATACTCGGAGAGTAACTCTTGAGTGCTCGCTTCAAATCGCATCACCAAGACCGGTTGGGTATTGCTCGCTCGCACGAGCCCCCATCCGCTTTGAAACTTCACTCGCGCGCCGTCAACAGCGCTCACAGGATAGCGCGCAGAGAAAGCCTCTGAGAAGCGTTTTATAACCGCGCTTTTATGCTGATCTTCACAATAGACGCGTAGTTCAGGAGTATTGAGGGTAGCCGGCAGTGCTCTTCGCCAAGCGCTAAGCTCAAAGTCAGGGGCGACCAAAAGCTCGATTAAGCGAGCGCCTACATAGATCGCATCATCAAAGCCATAAAAACGGTCTGCGAAGAAGATATGACCACTCATCTCTCCAGCGAGAGGTGCTCCTGTCTCCCTCATTCGAGCCTTAATGAGCGAGTGTCCTACCTTCCACATCTCGGCGACTCCACCTGCGCTCTTGACTCCATCATAGAGTTGGTCTGAGCACTTTACTTCACCGATAATCGTGGCGCCCGGTGACTCGGAGAGTATATGTTGTGCGAACAAGAGTAGGAGTTGATCACCCCAGAGTACAACCCCCTCTCGATCTACTACTCCTAGTCGGTCACCGTCACCATCAAATCCTAAACCTACATCAGCGCCCTCTTTGATGACCTTCGCTTTAAGATCAGTGAGGTTTTCTTCCACCGTTGGGTCGGGGTGATGAGCAGGAAAGCGTCCATTGGGCTCGCAGTAGAGAGGATAGACTTGGGCGCCTAATGAGTTAAAGAAGCGGGTCGCTAATGGCCCTGAGGCCCCATGACCAGCGTCGATGACAATCTTAAGGTTATGGAGAGGTCGTTGAGGTAAGCGTAGACGATCTCTCAGCGCGACTAAGTATGGGTCGCTGAGGTCTCGCTCAAGCGCTTGAGTCTCTCTTGGTTGTATGGATCGCCCCTTTATTAGATAGTCAGCTTCAATGACTCGACGGGCGAGGCGCTGGAGCTGCTCACCATAGATTGACTCTGTCCCGATGCTCAGCTTAAAGCCATTCCAATCGCTAGGGTTGTGACTCCCCGTGACCGCGATCCCTCCATGGCATACCAGAGAGTTACTATCGGTCTCTGTAGATGAAGGGGCGAGCTCATAGGTAGCGAAGTAAACAACAGGAGTAGGGACTAAACCTAGCCTGAGCACGTTGACCCCCATCCGTCTTAAGCCACACTCGAGCGCTGCACTGAGTCTCGGTCCACTGAGTCGAGCGTCGTAGCCGATCGCGACCCAAAGAGGAGTCTCTTGGGACTGCTCTCTCTCTTGAATTTCAGCTCCATAAGCGCACCCGATGGCGTAAGCGAGCTGTAGACTGAGTTTAGGTTCATCGGGCCACTGCTCTCCCCAATGAGGTTCACTTACTGATCGACTCATGCCCTGTTGAGGACCTAAGAGGTGAGGAGTGACGACCCCTCGAATATCGTACTGACGAAATAACGTCTTAAGTTTAGAAGCGGCCAAAGCGGGGGGGGAGGCAGGAAAGGGAGAGTCAATCTCTTGGAGAGCGTTTACCTCATTATACATATTTATCTCCTTATGAATTTAGACTCTAGATTAAACTCTAAGCTAAACACTGAGTGATCTCTAAGCTAAACACTGAGTGATCTTTAAGCTAAACACTGAGTGACCTCTAAGCTAAACACTGAGTGATCATTTAACTCTTAATGCAGAGATCAATCAAGATATGCCGAGGTCTGATTATGTCAAGTTTAGGTGAGTTCTTTAAGTCCTTTGTGCCGAAGGCGCTCGATGACGAGGCGGACATCTTGAGCGCTCTCTCGAGCACAGACAAGAGTCGCGTCATCGGTATTAACCACGACGACACCCTCAAGTCCTACAACGGCTGTAAATCGATCGCTGTAGACCGTGACCTCTCTGGAGTTTAACGCGAGGTGTTCAGGATGTCCTATCAAGACATTATGATGCTCATCGACCGGGTTGACCTCACTGAGCGCTCCCCAATGCCCAACGTCGCTCCACCCGGCTCGGAGAGGGATCACCTCTAGTTCATCAGCACTTTCCATCACGCCGACATCGATACTGACGCCCTTGATCTCCATAAAGGCCTCATCAAGAGCCTCGGTATAGGCCGCCTCATCAAGAGCCTCTATAGCGGCTCGAACGGGTGCCAATGAGGTCATGAGCTTGGGGAGTTGCGCGTTCAATTCAGTGAGTATGCGCTCGACGCTGAAGATAAATACCCCGCTATTCCACAAGTATTGACCAGAGGCCAAGTACTCCTCAGCGACTCGTTTAGGGGGTTTCTCAACAAAACGCTCTGCGGAGAGTCGACTCTGATTATCGAGCCCCCCACCGGGATATTTGATGTACCCATATCCGGTCTCCGCTCGGGTAGGAATTACGCCTAAGGTCATGATCTTACCCTCTCTAGCCCCCTCAACTGCGCTCAATAGCGCGGTCTGAAAGGCAGAAATGTCGGAGATATGATGGTCGGCGGGTAGGAGTATGATGACTCCTTGAGGGTCACGGGAGGCGATATGGTGGGCAGCGAGTGCAACACAAGGGGCGGTGTTCCGAGCACAGGGCTCGACGAGCAGGTTGCTTTCTGGGAGCGAGGGGCAATGAGTGATCACTCCCTCTTTGTGATGTTCACCAGCGACGACATAGCGGTCTGCCCATTCAGCGATATGAGTTAAGCGAGACATCGTGGCGGCGATAAGAGACTCTTCGCCACCCATAGAGAGGAATTGTTTAGGGAGATGTTGTCGAGAGAGAGGCCAAAATCTGGTCCCTGAGCCTCCAGCCATCACCACTGGGAAGATTCCTCCCTGTATGGTTGATGAGCGGTGTTCGCTGTTCATGTCATCACTCATGTCATCACTCATGGAGCTTCAGTCTCCTCCGCACCCTCTGAGTATTCAGCGACCTCCCCGAGCGCGACCCACCGGTTGATCTCAGGTAAAATGTCACCTCGCCAACGCTCGCTCAAACGCTCTTCTAAGTAGCGCTGATAGAGAGCTTTATAGAGTCGATCGAGATGCTCCAAGAGGAACATACGCTCAAAAAATTGAGTCTGTCCGCCCTTGGTCATAATCTCTGGCAACTTAATAGCGCTCATCATGAGAGGCGCTTCGCGGAGAGTAAAAATCCACTCTTGTTCACCTTGAGTGACTCGGATTTTAGCTTGTCTCGCAAGTTTCCCTAAGCGGAGAGCCATCTTGGCCTCGATACTAGAGCTTGGTCTCCCTCCTTTGAAGCTATCTTCTTGATCATCGAGGGCAGTAGAGCTCATCGTGAGTCGATCTTCGAAGGTGACCTCTACTTGACCGAGATCTCCCCCGAGGTCAAAGATCCCCGCCTGAGCTTCTTCTCGGTACCAGAGCCAAGTGATAAATTCAGCACCTAAAAACTCGGCGCGTTTAATGCGATCAGAGAGGTCCATCTCTCCTCCTAATAAAAATCTAATGATTAAGTATAGTCTAAAGTAAGCGAGGGAAATCACCGCTAGGTGATTTACACTTCGCCTCGAAGAGTCTCAAAGAGAGTGTCCTGGTCGACGAAGGCGGTCGGCTCTTCATTATCGAGAACTTTGAGCAGATCGGTGGAGAGACCTAGGCTAGGGTCATGAGCGAGGGTGTAAGCGAATTCAGGAGTTAAGGTCATCCCGAAAGACTCTTCAAAGAGCTCTACAAACTCTTCATTGAGACCCTTGCTTGTATTGAAAAAACGTACGTAGCCAGTCTCCCAATTCCACACCACCTCAGCGGTCTTAATACTGGGGAGGACCTTCTCGCGGAGCGTCTGCTCTACCTTCTCTCTGATCTCAGCGCGCTCATAGCGACTGAGGACCTCTTTTTTGAGCTCTTGCATCGCCAAGCGCTCTTCTCGCTCACAATAGACGGCGAGGAGTCGTTTAGGCACTGCGAGTGAGTCTATCCTCATCCCTACTACGACATATTCGTTATAGAGACACTGCTCTAAGCTGATCGAAGTATCGAGCGCGAAGTGAGCATTACACCAACCGACAGAGCGCTCATCGTCGCTCGATGGATTAATCTCTTTGGCGAGATGCCTGCTCAGACCCTCTTGTACCTTTTTTTGCCATTGAGGAGGCAAGTGTTGATTGACTCGATACTGCCGATAGGTGAGCCCACCTTGAAAAGCGCCCATAAAAAGTCCTTTTTACTGAGTTCATTGTTGAGAGATGATCACTCTGAGTGAGGGGCGCTATCCTAACCGATCCATATCTAAAGTCCACCCATGACTTGATCGTAAAGAAGAGATTTATCTCTCTAACGGTGTATAGGAGTGATGAGGAGATCATCGAGGAGTGATCAGAGTAGAATCACTTAGCTCTCCCACGGCATAAACCAAAATCCTTGTGCAGATCCAACGCTTAATACGATCGGAGGTGTGTTGAGTCCATCAGGGAATAGGCTGAGCGGCCGGGCGAGATCAATGCGGAAGACGCTCCGGTTGAGCTGAGGAAAGAGGAGCCTCAACCCGCCTCCGACGCTATGTCTCCATTGATACTGAGTGAGATCTTTATGGACGCTCCCTCCTTCATAGAATATGGCTACGCCGAGGTGGATAAAGCTCCAACGGATGGGTGGGCTACGATACTCGAAATTGTTTCGTGAGACACCACCACCGATGACTCTAAACGCTCCATTAGGGTATCCCCTCAGCCCGGCATCTCCACCGATAGTGATGACGCTGTTGCTGACATCTCGCCATCGCTCACTGAGGGTGAGACGAATGATGAAGTAGCCGCGATGAGAGCCCATAAGGCGAAGCGGGATAGCGCTGCTGAGACCGGCGCTGAGTCTACGGTTCACGACTTCATCTGAGTTTTGTCCCTCTATTCGAGCGCTCCCTCCGATAGAGGTAGAGACAAACCCACGACTCAAAAATGGATAGGTGTAGCTTAGAGAGAGGCTAGGCAGATACGCTTTATCTCCAACGAGTACAAGCTGATGACCCGTGCTGAAGCGAGGGCCTACTCTAAGATCTTCACGTACGCCAAAGGTGCTGACATCGGTGAGAGCGATATACTGACGCTGGTACCAAGAGAAGCTCAAAGAGGGACCAAGCTGAAAGCGATCAGGGGGGAGGTAGAGTGAACGCCACCGTTGCTCTTGGCTCGCTGAGACTCCCTCAAAGACTTGTCGTTGAGAGTGACTCACTCCTAGACCTAAGCTGAGACTTTTTTGAGTAGGCCCACTCCACTGTCGAGTCGCTTGAAGACCTGCTGACCAAGACTTAAGCTCCCATTCAAGAGGCGTCTCCTCCACCTCGACAGTGCTAGGATCATCATCGGTGAGAACCTCTCCTGCGACTCCAATACGTGACCTTTGACGCCCGGCACCTAAAGACGCTCCCATACTCCACGCTTGATCTAGATTAAATAAAGGTCGAGAGAGTGAGAGCTGAGCCGACTCTCCCTCACGCTCTCCGCTCCCTCGGGTCCAAGCGCTACTGACGCTAGCGTTGAGGCTCAAGTCAGGGCCAAATCGTCGATGATTGACGACAAGGCCACCGATGATATTATAGGGGCTGACCGCGCTCACTGCGCTGAGGAGAATACGTTGACCGAGAAGGTTTCGCTCAGTGAGACTAAGATTGAGTTGATTCAAGACGCCGCCATTATAGCTAAAACCACTCTCTACCCTCAAGCTCCACAAGTCTCGAGTGACGATGATGACCTCTAGAGGGGCTTGAGTATCACTCTCCCCACGGAGGTGGTCTTTGGTGATTTTTCTCTCGGAGATTTGGGTCTTCATGACTGGGATCACTCGCGCTGAAGTAAAAACCCCTAAAGTCCTCAAATTTCGTTCGGTCTCTAGCGCTCTTGGCGCCGACCATAGGGATCCGATACTTAAACGTGACTCTCTCTCGATCACTTCTCTCTTTGTGGTCATATG
The DNA here is from genome assembly GCA_943788935.1 of uncultured bacterium. Lineage (GTDB taxonomy): Bacteria > Myxococcota_A > Bradymonadia > UBA7976 > VGTA01 > CAKZRU01. The sequence goes on from CALSSE010000017.1 coordinate 505,214, forward strand.
GAGATAATTGAGCGGTTGAGTCAAGGTCGAGAGTCGCTCTCCCTTAAGAAAGACCGGTAGAGAGATAATATGAATCGCTTGAACGACTCTACCTTCTGGCTGTGGGTGCACGCTCCATCCTTTAGCCGAGAGCGCTTTGATGCTCACCTCATCAACATACGGTAATTTCGTATTATTAGAGGTCTGTCGATTAATAGGTGTCGCTATCGCAGAGGAGCTCAAGCAGAACATGAGCCAAGATAAGACCCATTGAGGGTCACTTGTAAGTCGAGGTATATTCGTTGATAACCATCTGAACATTAATGATTTAACTCGGGGGCGGAGACGCTGAACCAGCCTCCGAGAGGTGTTCACGTAAGACTGCGTTGAGATCAATATTGCTCTGTCGGACGATCCCATGTCCCGCGTGTTCAAAGCTGATGAGCTTAGCGTTGGGGATGGCTTGGGCGAGGGACTTACTGTGTTTGGGATGAACTAGGAGATCTTCTTGTGCTTGGATCACCAAAGCAGGACATTGAATGGAGGAGAGACGAGCGCGAGTGTCATGCTTTAAGATCGCCTTCACATGACTCACTCGGGTCTTGGAGGGAGGCTTAGGGGTGAAGTCTTCTCTTAGCTTTTCGTTAATCTCTTCATCTCGTCCTTGACGAGCTGATTCTTGCAGGACGCTCTCGGGAACGAGCAGCGCTCTCAACGCCTCTATTCTTTGCTGTGGGTCGCGAGAGAGCTGGGCCTTTAAAAAGCGGGGGATCCCCTTGGCGGTTGGGAGGACTTTAGAGACTCCACCATAATGGGTGACGATGAGAGAGAGGCTGATGATCCTCTCAGGAGCGAGTAAAGCGAGCTCTTGTGAGATCATTCCCCCCATAGAGATCCCGACGACATGAGCGCGCTCCCAGCTGAGATGATCCATGAGCGCCAAGCAGTCATGGGCGAAATCGACCATGCTCTTCGCTGGCGGTCCAACGCTCTCTCCTACGCCAAGATGGTCAAACCAAGCGACTTGATAGTCTTTAGATAGTTCTTCTACTTGAGATCTCCAGGCGCGACCTCGCGCCATAAACCCCATCACTAAAAGAATTGGTGCGCCGGAGCCGCGAACTCCATATTTAATCACTCCTTCACGGCTCTCACAGCTTTGGTCTACCTCTAGTGAATCTCTCATATTATCGTTATGCACCTCTCTGAATATAGATAGAATGAATTATACATCGTCTTACCAAAGATCTGATCTTGTTCGAGATCAAGTATGACTTGGTGATCTCTATCATCAGCGATGTCTGCCGGTCGATCAAGTATGATCTCAGATCTCATGACTCAGTCAGCGCGATCAATCATTTTTTACTCTGATAAAACCAATGGGAATAGAGGGGCTTTGTTGATCGTTAAGTACTCTGAGCAGCGATTGAAACCCCTTGGGTAATATGTTAAGTGATTTGCGAATTATACCGATAAAGATTGAAGAATATGATACGACTCGCTAAATTTATTGTTTTACTCATTGTTATTTACAGTCTTGGCTTTATTAGCGGTCTACGCTACCAAGGTAGTCCCGACGAGGGTGAAGCGCTTCAAGAGCACCTTATAGATAAGTACAATCAAGCAAAAGAAAAGGGGAGTGCTGTTATCGATCACTTCGATAACGACTGATTAACCTCCCCCTTGGGGGATATATGAGTCATCAAGCCGTTATCAGTATGTCGCTCATTTACCGAGCGATTACTCTACTCTCAGTGGCGTTCATAGGTTGTGATGGAGAGGTCGATGAGACAGAGACCCTTGAGCCTGATATAGGACAGATCTTCTTTGAGCCAACTCTGGACATGACTATACGTCCTGATCTTGGTGATGATGAAGAGACTCGTATTTTGGGCGAGTTTGGTGACAATTGTGAAGGTAACCGAGATTGTGTCGAAAATTGGTGTATCGACTCAGGCGAAGAGAACATTTGCACAAGAACTTGTCTTGGGGATGATTGTCCTACGGGGTGGCGGTGCCGGGCGGTTAGTAATAATACCCAAGATGTAACCTTGATTTGTGTGCCACAAGAAGAGCGTCTCTGTAAGCGCTGTGAGTCGGATAATGATTGCCCTACCGGATCATGTTATCTGCTAGATGGAGAGCAGATCTGTGGAAGTCGTTGTGAAGTCGACGAGGACTGTCCTCCAAGTTATGCTTGTGATGAGATGGGTTCTGAAGGTGAGAAGTTATGTACACCGACGAGCGCTTCTTGTTCTTGTAACGCCGAAAGCGCCAATGAAGTCCGAATCTGTGAGAGCGTCTCTGAAGCGGGTAGTTGTTTTGGGCGACAGACTTGCCAGGGAGCGTTAGGGTGGACGCAGTGCTCTGCGCCTGAGCCTACTGTAGAGATCTGTAATCAGATTGATGATGATTGTAACGGGATCACCGATGACATCAGTAATATTGGGGAAGAGTGTGTCCAAGAGGCCGTCGTCGATGGAGAGATGAGCCGTTGTGAAGGGATTTTCCTCTGCGTTGAGGGTGAAGACATGCCTCAGTGTTCGGCACAGCTCCCGAGCGCTGAGCTCTGTAATTTTCGTGATGATGACTGTGATGGAACGGTAGATGAGGGTTTCGAGGGACGTGAAGAAGCCTGCGCGATCGGAGTTGGAGCGTGTCAGCGCTATGGCGTATTAGTCTGTAATGAAGCACCCCAGCCGGTAGAGGGAGAGGAGATGAGCGGAGAAGAGTGGTCCCCGCTCATTTGCAATGCGGCAGAAGGGAGCCCCGAGGTAGAGCGTTGTGATGGTCTAGATAATGACTGTGATGGAGTCACTGATGAGGACTATCCAACCCTCGGTGAGATTTGCACTGTTGGAGAGGGGCTATGTAGTCAGAGTAGCGTGACTCGATGTGATCCAAGCGGTGAAGGGGTGATTTGTGAAGTGAGCGCTGGACTCGGAGAGTTAGAGCGTTGTGACGGCGCAGATAATGACTGCGATGGTGTTGTGGATGAAGATTACTCAGAGCTGAATGAGATCTGTGTCGCGGGCGTCGGAGCCTGTGAGCGGAGAGGCTTAAATATTTGCGCAGCCGATGGCGAAGTACTCGTATGTAGTGTGGTCGCTGGAGAGGTAGCTGATGAGGTCTGTGATAATGTAGATAATGACTGCGATGGAGTGATCGATGAAGAATACCCTACTCTTGGAGAAGTATGCTTCGCGGGTGAAGGGGTTTGCCGACAGAGCAGTGTGATCCGCTGTGACCCCAACGGTGAAGGGGTCTTCTGTGGTGCGGTCGCGAGTCAAGGCGTCGATGAGCGCTGTGATGGCGCCGACAATGACTGTGATGGCTCAGTAGATGAAGACTTTGTTGGACTCAATGATCTCTGCACTGTTGGGGTCGGCGCTTGTGAGCGGCGAGGTCTAAATATCTGCGCTGAAGATGGGGCGAATGTCTCTTGCAGTGTCATTGCTGGTGAGCCGAACGATGAGAGCTGTGACAACATCGATAATGACTGTGATGGTTCAGCGGACGAAGACTACCCAAGTGTGGGAGATATCTGCACATCGGGAGTCGGTCAATGTCGTCAGAGCAGCGTCACCCGATGCGCCGCAGATGGTCAAGGGGTCAGCTGTGAGGTCAACGCGAGCTTAGGAGAGCTCGAGCGTTGTGATGGCGTTGATAATGACTGCGATGGTGTTGTGGATGAAGATTACTCAGAGCTGAATGAGATCTGTGTCGCGGGCATTGGAGCTTGTGAGCGAAGAGGCTTAAATATCTGCGCAGCCGATGGAGAGACGATCGTATGTAGCGTGATCGCTGGAGAAGTGGCTGATGAGGTCTGTGACACCTTAGATAATGATTGCGATGGAGCTATCGATGAGGTGTACCCTACGCTTGGTGAAGTGTGTTTCGCGGGTGAAGGGGTCTGTCGACAGAGCAGTGTGATCCGCTGTGACCCCAACGGTGAAGGGGTCTTCTGTGGCGCGGTCGCGAGTCAAGGCGTCGATGAGCGCTGTGATGGCGCCGACAATGACTGTGATGGCTCAGTAGATGAAGACTTTGTTGGTCTTAATGATCTCTGCACTGTTGGGATCGGCGCTTGTGAGCGGCGAGGACTCAGTATATGCTCGGTAGATGGGCAAGAGGTGAACTGTAGCATAAGCGCTGGTGAACCGAGTGATGAGCTGTGTGATAACATTGATAATGACTGCGATGACAACACCGATGAAGGGTATGCGCCGCGAGGTGTCCCTTGTACTGATGGACAAGGGGTCTGTCTCGCTACGGGGGTCACTGAGTGTGACGCTGACGGAGCGGGAGTGAGCTGTTCAGCTTCAGCGGGACCAAGCGGAGTTGAAGTGTGCGATAGTCTTGATAATGACTGTGATGGTCACACAGACGAAACGCATCCTAATCTTAATGAGGTCTGTACCGTGGGCTTAGGCCGTTGCCAGCGTACAGGAGTGTATGTCTGTGATCTCGCTGATCGAGCGGGTGACACACTCTGTGATGCAGAAGTGGTACAAGGGAACGCTGACGACCTCTGTGATTATCAAGATGATGACTGTGATGGCGAGATCGATGAAGACTTTATTGTCGACGGAGAGTACACATCACTGAATCATTGTGGTTCTTGTGGAAGCGATTGTTCAAGTTTATGGCAGAACCCTGATATTGAGTACAATGTGACCCCCACCTGTGAGAACATTGGCGGTCTCACGCAGTGTAGCTATACCTGTCTGAACGGCTTCTTTGATCTTGATGGCTTATCGAATAACGGGTGTGAATTTAGCCCGGATATCCTCGCGATTTATGTGAAGCCGACTCAATACGGCGGTGTTGATCAAGCAGGATGTGGCACTTTTGATAACCCTTGTGCGACCATCATCTTCGGTATTCAGGTCGCTCAGTCTGAAGGAGTCACTCGTTTGAGAGTGGCCGAGGGCGTTTATCGTGAGTCAATCGACCTCCCTAATGGTTTTGAGCTGCTCGGTGGTCATCAAGAGAGTTCTTGGGTACGCAGCCCCACAGTAAGCACCTCTCACATCGATACCAGAGGCTTAGACTCACCTGATATACACCGTTATGGAGTGATTGCGCGTGAGATTGACCAACCAACTCTCCTCGATGGATTTTTGATCACTTCGGGGACCCCGTTGACTCAAGGTAATTCTTATGGCGTGTACATTATTGACAGTGACGATAATCTCACGATCACCAATAATCGAATCGTCACCGGTGATGGAGGACGAGGGCAAGCGGGTAGTCTTGGGCCTAATGGGGTCAATGGGTTAGCGGGTCAGCCGGGTAATCAATCATTTGGGGACATTGATCCTATTTGTGGGGCGAATGAGCTCAACGCCGGCGGTTCGGGTGGACCACAGGTGTGTAATGCTACTAATGTGAGCGGTGGAGCAGGCTCTGGGTCGGTATGCCCGGTGTTTAATGAGCCTGGTGGTGTCGCTACAGATGGACAAGGAATACAGGGAGGGTTCGCCGGAGTGACCGCTTGGGGTTGGGTGTCTCCGGCGAGCAACCGTTGTACAGTGAGTGATGGGCCTCGAGACGCAGGAACCGGAGGGGTAGGGCTAACTGGTGCAGATGGCTCAGGGGGCCAGATCTCCAATGATCGGAATGGGTCAAGCATCAATGCTCATTGGTTTGGTGAGTCAGGGTCTGCTGGTGAATTGGCGCAGGCGGGTAGCGGTGGAGGGGGTGGAGGAGCTGCTGCAGGCGTCGTGATCGATTGGTTTACCGATGGCGATGGGTATGATATCGGCGCGACGGGTGGCGGTGGTGGTGCAGGTGGCTGTGGTGGTACAGGAGGCGCTGGCGGTCAGTCTGGTGGAGGCTCTTTTGGGGTCTATCTCACATTCACCGCCGTTCAAAATAACGTTAATCTTCTCCCCTTCATTGAAGACAACGTCATTAATCGTGGATTCGGAGGCGCAGGTGGGGGTGGCGGACCAGGTGGTCCAGGAGGTCGCGGCGGTCTCCCCGGACTTGGCGGTACCTCTGGTTCAGATGAGGCTCTCTTTATGGGCTTTTGTTCACTCAATGGTGGTGACGGAGGTAAGGGAGGAGACGGCGGAAATGGCGGTGGAGGCGCAGGAGGAACGGGCGGTGTCAGCTTTGATTTCTATGTATATAACACCAATGGGCAGACGAGAGACTACACCGCTGAGAACCTGAGCCTCTCTGGAGTAACGGAGACCGGAGGATCAGGTGGAGTCGGTGGGGTGAGCCCCAACGTGGTGATTGGCACCGGAGCTAACGGTCTAAGCGGTGCGAGCGGTACACTCTTTATCGAATAAACGAGCTATCGTTCTCTTCTTTATTTCTTTATACTTGGCTGCGGAGCTGAAAAGGGATGAGATCACTCTCTAGCGCCAACTTGATGCCAGCCGCTCCGAGTAATCCCTTTACATGCTGCGGGGTCGGTCGTGAGCGGACAAACGAGATACGGGCGGCAATCTTCTCTCGGTTAACGATCTCTGACCAAGAGCTCCCGCTCTCTTCGGCCAGGAGGAATGCACAGATATCATCACGCTCTCTTCCCCACATGTGGATTTGGGCGTTCATCTCATTTCCGGCACCTTTGACAGGCTTTGGGGGATAATGTCCTAACTTCTGAGCCCATCGGGAGGGCCAGCGATGCTTAGCAAAAGGGACCCAACTGAGGCGATCATCTACTCTCCTCATGAGCTCAAAATGAACGCGTGGTTGTAGCCTCTCTTTAAGGCTCATCATAGCGTAGCTCGCTCTCAAATGTACATCGGAGAGGAGACTGAAACTTGGATAACACATTGACTCTGCTTGTAGCGCTTGTGAGGCCCAACGCCACATTCGCGCCTCACGATGTGCCTCATCGAGGACATGATTAGCTGGCACCTGAGCGCGGTAGCGATCAGTGAACCAACGCTCATGGTATGAGTGATAGTGCTCGATCGCCTCTTCGGTGAGGAGGCGATGGCGGTCGATAAAATCACGGGAGAGATAACGACGTCGGAGTGAACACCAGAGGTGGCTACGGAGCTTATCGGCATGACTGCGATAGAGCTCGCCATAATAGCCGAGGAGTGAAGCATGCTGAGGGATAGGCAGGTCTGATTCAAAGCTCTTTAGGTCCCAGGCATTGAGCATATATTCGATAAAGAAATTATGACGTTTTAATCGATTAAAGAAGCCATCTTCTTGAGTATAAGCCTCTCTCGCTGATACGGTCTCGAGTTGAAGACCATAGGCATCAGCGACGAGGCTAGCAGCGACATGGTCGGCGTGGGCAGGGTCAGCTCTGATGAAGACTCGGTCTATTCGATTTAAAACACCGGCGCAGTGAAGGGCCCCTAGGATCAGCCGGCTATCAAAGCCTCCGGTGAGCGGGAGTTGATAGGGGAGGTCAGGCAGACGAGCGACCTGTCCCGCTCGCCAGACTAGGTCTTGAAAGAGTTGATCCCAATTAAGAGTCGGTGGCTCGCTCATCTCGATCGGTACCAAAGTCGCTCCGCGTTGGTCGATGAGTAATCGTTGGTGAGGCAAGATGAGCTTAATCTCAGACCACGCCGAGCTAGCATCTCCGAGAGGGCTCTCATAGCGCGAGAGATGCCAACCTAGATTGAGGGGGTCAGGCCGCCGTGGTTGGACTCTCTCGGGAGCATGACCACGGTCAAGCTGTGAGAAACCATCGAGAGCAGCGGCGATGAGTGTCGCGCGGTTAGAGACGATCACTCGATCTGAGACCTGAGAAAAATAGAGATGTTGTCCACAGAAAGCATCAGAGAGAGCATGAGCGCGACCGAGGGGGTCGAGATAAACCATGGCGAATTGACCCGGGCGATGATGCAGCTCATCCAAGGCAGTAGACTCTCCTCCTTGGCAGAGCTGTTCGAGTACTTCGGCGACGCTCACTGACATGGGCGCATCATCAGGCTCACGGAGCCAACCTTGATAGACGAGTCCAACTGATCGTTGAGGAGAGAGCGTCCAATAAGCGCCTCGAGCGGCCTCTTCATTCAGTGACCAAGCCCTAAGCTGTATAGAGGGAAGCTCAGCGTTTCGATGATGAACCTCAACAGTGTGATGAGAGACGAAGGGTACCCAACGATCGAGTAGAGATAACTGGAGTGGCGCTACATCTTTCAGTGAGTAGGACATCAAGAAGGCTGAGCTCATAGGTCACCTCAAGGTATTGATTAAGCGTTGGAACATATACCAATACTCAGCGAGTACTCAGGGAGTAGCAGCGTCTAATAAAGTAGCTAGCTTGGCTGATGCGGGCTTTGCGCTAAACTGATACACTTGGTCATGATTGGATCTAAAGGGGGTATTAGATCTCTTCATGTCATAATACATGCTCAGGGCTTCAGTGACTAAGCTGATATCATTAGGGACGACAGTACCCGCTTGAGTCTGTTCAAAAATCAGTGTCATCTCTGGGTTTTCGGAGAGACAGAGTATGGGTCGCTCAGCGGCTAAATAGTCATAGAGTTTACCTGAGATTCTCATGTAGTGCCGCTCACTGGTGAGGTCGAGGAGCAGGTCACAGGTGCCTAACAAGGCGCGTGATTCAGTGAAGGGCACCCAAGGGAGAGCCTCCACATACTCTTCTAGACGTAATTCACGAGTATACTCTCCGTCTTGACTTGTCCGATCACCTAGCGTGTAAAACTTGATCTCATTAGGAGTGAGAGAGCGCTGATCGATAAAGGCGCGGAGGGCGTCTAGAAACAGGCAAGAATTACGAATTGGGGTGAGGTGCCCAAAGAAGATCACCCTAAACGCACCCTCAGCGCTAGGTGGCTCAGGGAGGGGTCCAAAGAGCGCGGGGTCGAAGTGATTGCGGATAAAGGTAAATCGTTCGGCGGGGATGATGTCTCGATAGGCTTCAATATAGGCGTCACGAGAGGTGATGGTGTTTAAGATCACCGCGCTCGCTCTGCTCATTTGTCGCCGCTCAAGTGAGCGAGCGATCTTTAACCCAAGCGCGCTCCATCGACCGGTATAGATTGGGTCTACTGTGTAAGGATCGCGCAGATCAAGGATCAAGGGCAGTCCGGTGATCTTAGCGAGGAGATGAGCGAGAATGAAGCTAGAGAAGGGGCCTCCTGTAGCGTAAATCGCCTCACACCGATGGGCTCTTAAGAAGCGGAGCGCACCCGGGATGAGAGTAGGGATGTAACGGGCGAAACGATCAAAAGGTAGCCCCTTTAACTGACGGAGATGATGAGCAGGGTTGAGGACCTGCCAAGGGCTTATGGCTCGCTCAGCGCTGGGCGGCTCAGAGGAGGGTTTCGTGACACTCACCGCTCTGTCACCACGTCCTCCGAATCGGGTCAATATATGATCCTCTATCCAAGCGATAGGACCACTTCGATAGTGACGGTACATAGGGACCTCAGGGGTTAAGGGGACTAATATAGGGTCTCGTTGTACATCTTCGGAGAGAGCGATAACCGCAGGTTCCCATCCATAACCGGGGAGGTGACGTGCGAAGCACATTGCTCGCTTGGCGGCGACCGCTTTGCAGGGAGGGAAGTGAGGAGCGATCATCAGAAAGCGGCGAGTTGATTGAGCTTGATCAGGGGGGACGTTCATCAGCGATCCTCTCTTATAAGCGCTTAGACTGTTGGTGATGGAGGACCGCTTCATTGAGGACTTGAGCATATCTCTCTGCTTGGGCAGGCGCATCATAGGGAGCGCGTTTGGAGAGGTCAGGGGGAAGATGCTCTCCTCGTAGCGCCGCTTCATAGATAAGACCTAGCTGCTTGGAGATGTCTTGGGGATCTTGAGCGATCGCGACCTGACCTGCTCCGCTTTGTTCGATCATCTGATTGACCTCAGCGCTCTCAGCGACAGAGAGGATTGGCCGACCGGCGCAGAGGTAATCATATAGTTTTCCAGCGATCACCAGTGGGCATCCTCCATCGACGAGAGCGAGCGCATCCGCTCTTTGTAGAACATCAAAGCTCTCGGTAAAGGAGACGCTAGGACGTGATTCGAGATAGGCGTCTAAGCCATGATCAAGTGAGGCTTGAATGGCATACCCATCAAGTGGGCTGATGATCACTAGTTTAAAGTCATCAGGGGAGAGCTCTCGGGTTCTTATAAACTGGGCGACTCCCCGAAAGAGATGATCAGGACGGACGAATTTACGAAATTGACCAAAATAGGTCAGCTCAAAAGGACGACTTTTGAGAGGGCGGGGCGGAGACCAAGGGCCAAACATCGTCGAGTCAAAAGCGTTACGGATCGATGTAATACGATCTTCAGGCCACAAGTGGCCATCTCGGTCACGATAAGCACGCTCGCAGCTTTCGGTGTTGACGATGACTCGATCCGCTCTAGAGAATAATCGACGCTCATACCACTTCATAAAGGCCAAAGTCGGCGGAGGACGGAGCTTAGACTTACCGGAATGTAGTGTCCAAGGATCTCTAAAGTCGACCACCAAGGGTAAATCAAGAGCGTCACTTACTCCGCGCGCCGTGATTAACGCTGACCATGGATCAGCGCTGACCGAGATCGCCTCTACTTGGTGCTCTTTAGCGAGACGGATCGCCTCTTGGGTAGCGTGTCGCACCTCGGAGAGCTCACGATCAAAGGGGGAGAGATATTGAAAGCTCCACCCGGTGAGTCGCTCAAATAGGGGAGGTCGAGGCGAAGCGGTTAGGGGGAGGGGAGAGAGCGATGGTGTCGCTTGAGCAACGCGTGAATGATGAGCTTTGACCGTGCTAGGTTTGCGATAGGTTGGAGAGCTTATAACATCGCTACCAACGAGCTTTTGTAGAGCTATATCAGTTCGTTCTCGAGTGGGAGCGCTCGATAAAATAACCGGCTGCCACCCGCGCTGGGGGAGGTGTCGAGAGAGATTGATCGCTCGCTTAGCGCCGATCACCGCCATCGGCGCAAAATAAGGAGAGATCAACAGGAACTTTTTCAAGGTCTTAGGTCTACAGCTGCGTGTCGATCAATCTCTAACATGATGTCATTCTCCACTTGACCCCTGTTCTCCATGGTTACCTCTCCGCGAGACCACTTCTCATCTGACCTCGTGAGGATAAGTCACCATCATCATGCGAACAATGTTGTGTGTCAAGTAGATCACTGAGAGTAGATCACTGAGAGTAGGTCACTGGAGAGAGGGAGGATCATAGAATGACTTTCTAGTAAACGTGGGAAATCTAGCCTTCAGTAAGCATTTATTATCGAATGTTATATTTATTTTTATAGTATATAGTATCTTATTCTTCATTACTTTTATATATGAATAGGTGGTGATGTTTATTCTGAAATGTATACTTTGTTAGGTGAAGGCTTAAATGTTTAATAAAGGCAAATGTGAGTATGATCATTTGTTTAGTGCTTATGGGCTCTACAAATCGCCGTTTGGTATCCTCTAGCCCCTTTCCGTTATGAACTCCTTGATTCATGACAAGTGAGGGCTTTAAAGTAGGGATAATAAAAAATGCTCAATGATCAGTTAAAGAAGAGGTGAAGCTATTGATCTCCTCTCAAATAGACGATCCATAGAGGAGAGAGAAGAGAGGAGAAAGAAAAGTGGAGACAATGACTCCTAACGTCTCTTATTTTCTTGAGAGGTTTGCCGAGCTGATATTTAGTCCGTTCTCATTGATCATCGTGATGTTGTTTGTCGTCTTTATGATGGTGACCATCTCTGGTCGGTCAGAGCGGAGTAATTCGATTGAGGGATCTGTTCGTTTATTTTATCATTATATCATTAAAGAGAATTGGACCATGCTCTGGGCAAACTTGAGCCCAAAACTAAGAGCAGACCTACTCAATGCCCAGCGCCCAGTGATCGCTGAGAGAGGACCTGCAGGAATTAAACAGCTGCAGCGTTTAGTACATAACCATCCGTCTACTTTCACTGAGCTCTCTCCCCGATTGGTGAGTAAGCATATGGTACCACTCAAGCAAGAGCATCTTGAGATGTTGATGGTACATACTCGATGTCGTCCAGGAGGTCGAGTCATCACTCTCTGGTTTATACGTAGCTTACATACCCAAGGGCACTGGTTTATTGAAGAAGTACTGATACATCCTAAGGGAGATGAGCCCCCCTATACACTCACAGGGAAGCGGTTCCCTAGTAAGAAGAAAAAGAAGAAAAAACAGACAGCAGGAGGTGAGCAGACTACAGGAGGTGAGCAGACTGCAGGAGGTGAGCAGACTGCAGGAGGTGAGCAGACTGCAGGAGGTGAGCAGGCTGCAGGAGAGAGACAGAGATCGGGAGATCATCAAGCGGCGGGAGAGGTCTAAACAAGAATTCTTCTTCGGAGAATAAACCTGATATGGCTGAGTGAGATCATTCTCACCAATAAGCGGAGAGAGCCTCTTTCATTTCTCTCACTCGATCTATGGAGACTGGAGCCGCTAGTGCCCCTCCTTCTTTGAGTGCCGTGCCTACGATTACTCCGGAGGCTAGAGGGGCGAGGGTGTGGAGATTATTATGGGAGAGACCAGAGCCAATATAGATGGGAGCAGCGTATCGGACAGCCTCTTGAGCTTCTCTGAGGAGTACATCGCTCACTGGCTCACCGGTGCCTGTTCCAGAGATGATGAGGGCATCGGCCCCTCCTCTCTTCCAGGTATCGAGAGCGGCTTGCTCAATAGTGAGCGGGGCTAAAGGGCTGGCGTGTTTGACCAAAACATCAGCGAAGATTTTAATGTGTTCAGCGCCGAGCTGTCTTCGGTAACGTAGCAGGGCAGCGGCTTCACCTTCAATGATCCCTTGATCAGTGACGTAAGCACCGGTGAGCACGTTAACTCGAATGAAGTGAGCGCCGGTGGCAGCGGCGATCCCGAGTGCGGCGATCGCATCATTACGTAGGCAATTGATCCCTATCTGAACAGTGTTTGAAAGGGCTCGTAACTCTCTGGCGATCACGGTGAGCGCGGCGACTTGATGTGGAGGAGCAGGGTCTTGACGAGTCCCTCTTTGGAAAGGCGCTGAGCCAAAATTCTCCACGATAATTCCCTCGACACCTCCCGCTAGTAAAGATTTAGCATCATTAAGCGCCGCTTGATAGCTAGGCTCATAATCACCGAGTGACCCATGAGCATCACCGGGTAAGGCCGGTAGGTGGATTACTCCAATGAAGGTTGGATGAATCCGTGTTGGCTGTGATGTGCTCATCTTAGATGTCCCTTGGTAGCGATTGAATATGTCGTCATCATAATACTTCGCGTTATTAAACAATGAACAAATTACATTAATCAATGCTTAGCTGTTATATATATAATTAGAATAAACTAAACTGATTTAAAGAAATTAAACGAGCTAAAAGTCATATGTATTTAGCAGATCATCACCACTCGACCCTTAATACCCATGTCTCTGCGACCCATGTCTCTGCGACCCATGTCTCTGCGACCCATGTCTCTGCGACCCGTCTTATATTGGTCATCCTCCTCTCTTATTTTTCATTGGCTTGCGATGAAAACAGCGCTCCTCCGATCATTGGTGAGGGTAGAGATAGGATGGGTGAAGAGTTAGAGGTAAAGCCTTCTCGCGAGGATATGGGGCTCGTTGAGGATATGGGGCTCGTTGAGGATATGGGGCTCGTTGAGGATATGGGGCTCGTTGAGGATATGGGGCTCGTTGAGGATATGCGTATCATTGACGAAGTAGAGATCCTTGAGGATATGGAGTCCGTTGAGGATATGGAGTTCACTCAGGACATGGAGTCCGCTCAGGACATGGAACCTGTTGAGGATATGGAGCTACCTTGCACAGAGGGGGAGCGAAGGCTAGCCTCTCCTTGTGGCTTTGAATCTTGTGAATCAGGGAGATGGAGTCCCAGTGAGCAGTTTGAGTATTGTAACGGTCACGATGATGACTGTGATGGTGTTACGGACGAACAGCCGCAGACACAGAGGACGACGTGTTGTACTGATATGCGATGTATGGAGCTGCAATATTGTGAAGACGGGGCTTGTACCGAGCTCCCGGCAGGACAATGTATATTAAGTGGTGACTGTGCGGAGGATCATATCTGTGAAGATCAGCGATGTACCCCTATCTTTATCCCCTCCGATAATGCTTCGTCATGTGCACAGCCTGTCAATTTAAGGCGGGGATCGAATACCACTGTGACAGGAGATTATAGCAATAATCAGAGGCCTCGGAGCCTCTCAGGTTGTCGGTTCAATGATGAGATTGGCAACTCAGAGGGCTATGAGGTGATTTACTATCTTGATCATCGCTTGAACTTATCGAGCACTTATTCACTGAGAGCTTCGGTGAGCGTGAACGAAGTGGATATTCCAATCTCTTTATCGGTCACCGAAGTATGCCCGGGCACTGATAGAAACGTACTCAGTTGTTTCAATAATTATAGATTAAATACCTCTCCCTCAGAAGTGAGAACAACGATGCTATTAGAGAATGGGAGAGAATACTACTTCGTGATCGATACAATCGGGAGTACGCTACAGGATGAAATGAATCGTCAACGAGTTGGTTTTTCAGAGGTCAGCTATCAGCTCGCGATCACTTTATAGTTAATGAAGTCTAGAGTTAATGAAGTCTAGAGTTAATGAAGTCTAGAGTTGATGAAGAGAGATGCGTATACATCTGATTTGAGATTGTTTCAAAACCTGAAACATGTGTTGTCTCATCTCAGTCAACCTCGCCTCTCTAACCATCTAGGTCTTCACGCTCATAGATGATCACATAGGTCGTCTCAATGCAGGTCACTCTCGGTGATGGTCGTTCAAGGTAATTTAAGAGGATCACTTGTTAATGCGCGACATATCCTTTTGGCACAGCTTATGCTCTTGTAGGGTGGAGCTATTCTAGAGCGAAGAGGCTTACGTTAATGAAGCAGACCCTACCTCTCTAGTGTCGCCGCTGTATTTAATTCAAAATTCGATAGAGGAGATTATGATGAGTATAACGATAAGACCTGAGGTCACCGTCTTCTTCGAGAGCACATCTAATACTGTCACGAGCGTGGTTTGCGATCCGACCACCTCAAAGGTAGCGATCATTGACTCGGTATTAAATTTTGAGTACGCCTCAGGGCGCACAAGCACTACAGCAGCCGATGAGATTATCGAATTCATTAGAGCGAATAATTATGAAGTAGAGTGGGTGTTAGAGACACATGCTCACGCAGATCATCTCTCTGCCGCGCCCTATTTAAAGAGAGAGCTCGGAGGTAAAATCGCTATTGGAGAGCATATTAGGGATGTACAAAATGTATTTGGTGAGGTCTTTAAGGAGGGTGAGCTATTTTTACGAGATGGCTCTCAATTTGATCATCTCTTTAAAGATGGAGAGACCTTTAAGCTCGGTGAGATCACAGTCGAGGTCTTTTATACGCCTGGTCACACCCCAGCATGCGTGAGTTATCTTGTTGGAGATGCTTTGTTTGTGGGCGATACGCTCTTTATGCCTGATTTTGGAACCGCCCGCTGTGATTTCCCAGGAGGTTCAGCAGAGACGCTCTATCGATCTGTGCAGAGGCTCCTCACGCTCCCCGATAAGACGAGGATGTTTGTGGGACATGATTATAAGGCTGAGGGTCGAGATCTTTATGCTTGGGAAACGACAGTAGGTGAGCAGCGGACTAGAAATGTTCATGTGGGCATTGGTCAGGATATAGAGACTTTTATTAAGATGCGTATTAAACGAGACGCGACTCTCAATATGCCACGCTTGATTGTCCCCGCGATTCAAGTCAATATTCGAGCAGGCAATATGCCTGAGCCCGACCCTGAGGGGAGGATCTTTCTTAAGGTGCCTGTCAACGTACTATAAGGACCTCTTACGGATCTCTCAGAGGCTCGACCACCACATGAGGAGATAGAAGATGAATCTTACACAGCTCAGCGATCGAGTGTTTGTCGCCGGTCAAGTTTACCCACAAGAGATGAGTCAGCTCAAGGCAGAGGGATTTGGGACAGTGATCTGTAATCGCCCCGACGGAGAGGAGCTACAACAGCCGACCGCCGCAGCGATTCAAGAGAGCGCAGAGGCTGCAGGGTTGACCTTTTTTTCAGTTCCCTTCAACCCCTCTAACCCTGATCCCAATATGGTGAAGGACTTCGCTGAGGCGATCAATGGGGCTGCTGAGGGACATATTCTCGCTTATTGTCGTTCCGGGAACCGCAGCTCTAGGTTATGGGCAGCGGTGTCACAGAGCTAGCGGTTAAACTCTCAACCACGGATGACGAGCTGTAGAGGCCCCTTGCCTCCTGCTCTCATCATGGAGAGTGTCTCACTCCGTGGATCACTTTGAGAGGCGAGATAAGTCTTCGTGAGAGCGAGAAAATGCTCCGCGTCATCCTTAGAGACAGTGATCTCACCTTTCACATTACCTTGAGTCTGAAGCCTCTCTAAGAACGACTGATCTTCATCGCTGAGAGCGCTATCTTGATCACTTAGAGCTTTGACATCGAGGGTCCTCATATATCCGGTACGGAGATCTCCGTCTTCAAGATTTAAGTCTATTTTATGCTCTCCAATCATGAGTACATCGACGCTCTCGATTCGGTTACTAGGCTCATCACGACTAAAGCTACTCTTGGAGTCACCGGCGACCTTCTCATACTCTTTGAGGACTCGCTCTGGTTGAGAAGCCGCCTTGAGAGATTCAGTCATCTTTTGGGCGTTGAATACATCCTGCGGTGGCTCCGGTTCCCTTGGGGCCGGCTCTCGCTCCTTGCTCTTCTCATCGCGACGACGCTTAACCCTCTCGGCGATCTCATCGACTTCCCTCCAGGGGACTTTAGAGAGGCTCCCTACCCTCTGAGTCGAGATCCCTTCTCCTCCATCGAGGATCATCTCCACAATATGGTCGACCTCAAAAGGTCCCTTAGCGCCTTGTTGAGGGCGTTGAACGTAGTATTTAGCGGTGAACGTATGTAGCGCATCAATCACCTCTGAGGCAGAGAGGCGAGCGGAGGCGGCAGGGTTTATTACCTTATTGAGAGAGGGTCGCCAAGTCTTGGGTATAGCGTTTATACCACCTACCGAGTCGATGAGGATACTCCCTAGAGAGTAGATGTCTGTGGCAGGGGTGAGCCGCTCTCCATTAAGCTGTTCAGGGGAGGCATAAGGATCAGATCGTTTACCGTCACCATCTAGTTCTAGCTCTTGGCAGGACACCCCAAAACCAGTTAAGACCGGTGTATTATCTTCTCTGAATTGGATGTTACAGGGGTGAATGTTATAGTGAACGATCCCTTGTGTATGACAAGCATTGAGGCTCTCAAAGAGAGAGTTCCCGAGCTGCTTCATCTCATTGGGGCTTAATCGTCCTCTCGCCATACGATCTTCTAGAGTCTCATGTTGAAGAGGCTCGGTGATCATGTAAGGATCTTTGGTGGGTGTCCGACCCCAATCGAGGACTTGTAAGACAGCAGGGTGATTGATCGCCTTGAGAGAGCTGAGCTCATCTTTGAGTCGCTTATAGTAGTCACCACGGCGGGCAAGTTTCCCCTTGATAACATGTAGCGCTCCGGGTTTGCCATCGACGCTCATCACTGTCCATTGAGTCGCTTTTCTACTCGGTCGAGTGTGAAGTAACCATCCTCTAGTGAGATTCTCAAGAGAGAAAGCAGCCTCATCGATCTCGGGAACTTGGTGCCATCCTTGTTCACCGAGACAGACCTCTCCTTGATCGTTTGTGTAAGTAAGTTCATCAGCGCTCGCTCCGTGAGGACTGAGGATATTCATCGCGTCTTTGACCGATTTTAGATCACCCTCGGTGAGCTCATCAGGGAGACCATTCATGACCTCTTGGGCATGACTAAAATCGCTCATTATACTCGCGAGCGCTGCTTCACAAACGCTAGTCATGGGATTATAAGGGGCCAAATTTTTCATAGCCTCTATGGTTTCCTCCATCTCGGTGATCTCTTGAGAGAGAAACTGATCTTGGAAGCGGGCGTGGAGTAAATAATAATCTTTTCTTTGGTTAGTGCTCAGCTCTTTAGGGTCAAGAGGAACGCTGTAAGAGTACATCGTATCAACGAGAGTACGAACTTGCTCTATCGCCAACTTAATCTCTGTCGATGCGTTTTCTTGGGCGGTCAGTAGTTGGGCGCTTTTCTCCTTAATAAAGGAGAGCTCCGGCTGCATCTTTAGAAGGTCTGCTTGAACCGCAGCGACCTTTTCTTGGGTACTGAGGCTCGTAATACACTGGCGCTTCATGAGGTCGGAGAGCTGTTTGGGATCTAGCCCTTCGATTTGACGAGTCTCCATCAGCTGTTCCATCAGTGGGTTGAGCTGTTTGAGGAGCACTTCCATCACTCGCGAGACGTTCTCTTGGTCATCTTTAAGATCTCCCAGGATCTCTAAAATCTCTTGATTACTCGCCTCAAGTCGTCGATCGGAGACATACTCACAAAGCCCGCCGATCCCCTCAGCTAAGACCGCTCCCGCGGGGAGGAGTGAGGCGACAGCGATTCGAGCACACATCGATACTTCAGGCCCATATTGATCTACTAGTTTTCGCGCTTGTTGAGTGATCTTAATGAGCGTGTTCATAGAGCTTAGTTTCATTGAGAATGGTTTATACTATATATATCATAGCGGTTGATCTGCTCAGAGTTAAAGCGTAATTTATATAAGGTCTAAAATCATTGTTCTGATTGATTCTTTATTAAACTCTGACCTTTATTTTTAATTTCACCCTCTAGCCTCTGTGTGTGATCTTTCACGGAATAACTTGAGGTTTTCTTCGGTTTAGGGTTTGTCTTTAATAAATGGTCTCTTATCGGCCAAAGAGCACAGAGACAGAGATTTAGAGCGATTCGCTCACTTCATTCAGTAGAGAAAGACCTTTAATGATTGACCTCCCGTCAGACCTAGTGACCCATCCTTCTCGGACTCATCTTCGACATGCTAAGCGAGTAGTGATCAAATGTGGCACCGCCATCCTTAACTCTGAGGAAGGCTACCCTAGCCTGACTCGCCTATCTAATCTCATTGAGAGCGTAGTTGATCTCTCTCGTCAAGGGATAGAGGTTGTCCTCGTGGCTAGCGGGGCGGTTGGATGTGGTAAACAAGTTCTACATCGAGCCAATCTTATGCGCACTAGCGTCGCTTCACATCTTCAAGATACCCCTCAGCCTCAGGTGACACTCTCTGAAGACAGAGACAGCCGTAACCGATTAAACGCTGCCGCTGCAGCGACAGGTCAGTTAGCGCTGATGTCATTGTTCGACACCTTGTTTTCAGCGCTCAATGTGCAGTGTTCTCAGCTCCTCTTCGTGAGTCATGACTTTAAAGATCCAGGTAAAGTCTCTAAGATGAGTCAGAGTATCGAATCGCTTATCGAGCTAGGGATCGTTCCCATCATTAACGAAAACGACGCAGTGTCAGCGATCCACTCTAGCGACCCTGAACCTGGGTCTTTCTCAGATAATGACGCGCTCGCCGCCTTAGTATCTCGTTTGTTGGGCGCTGACTTGTTGATTATCATGACCGATGTCGATGGCGTACATAACGCTCCACCGAGTGAACCAAGCGCGGTACGTTTGCGCACTCTGGATCGATCTCGCTTAAAAGAGATCATCTTCGGAGGACAATCAGCGAGCGGCCGAGGGGGGATGCGCTCGAAAATAACGGCAGCTCTTAGAGCAGTCTCTCGCGAAGCTCACTCTCCGACTGAACAGCCAGACATTAGCGCGCTCTCTCCGGTTGTGTCTTCTATCTCTCCTGAGATCTCTGAGGGTGAAATGGGGAGCGCTGTGGAGGCGGTGTTGATTATTAATGGGAGACTCCCTCGAGCCCCTCTGAGAGGTTTACTCGGTGAAGATATTGGTACTTTAGTGGTCGCCGAAGCTACTGAATGGGAAGTCGAAGAATCTACCAATGATGACTCAAAAGTAGCTAGTCTAACAACGCTTCGTGCTCAGGTAGAGCGGAACAAAGAGGCGCGTCAGGCGCTCGCCACTCTCCCGACTGAGCGACGTGTCAAGGTGCTTCACGCTATCGCTGATGAGCTTATATCAAAGTCAACTGACATACTCTCTGCTAACGCTGAAGACCTAAGGCGAGCAGAGCTCAATAATCTCGCGCCTCCGCTTTTGAAGCGTTTAAAGCTCACTGAGGAGAAGCTACACACCCTCGCGATGGGCATTCGAAATATCGCTGACAAGCCTGAACCGATAGGGAGAGTTGTTCACCAACTTGAGATCTCTCCCCAGCTGAACTTAGATCGAGTGACGACTCCCATCGGTACGCTATTGGTGATCTTTGAGTCAAGGCCTGACTCCTTACCGCAGATCGCTGCGCTCAGCCTTAAGTCGGGGAACAGCCTTATCCTCAAAGGTGGCAAAGAGGCTGAGAAATCCAATGCTTGTCTCCACGCGCTGATTACTGAGACCGTGGCTCGAGAGACTGGGGGGGTCGTAAGTCAAGAAGTGATCAGCCTAGTGACAACGCGCGCTGAGATAGGCCAGTTATTAGCGCTTGATGATCTTATCGATCTGGTTGTTCCTAGAGGCAGTAACGCGCTAGTTCGCCATATCCAAGAGAATACGAAAATTCCCGTCTTAGGACACGCTGATGGCGTCTGTCATGTTTATGTTGACCGCGTTGCAGATCTAGAGAAAGCTCTGCGAATCGTGGTCGATGCCAAGGTCAACTATCCCGCGGCCTGTAACGCTATGGAGACCTTACTGATCCATGAGTCCTTGGTTGAGAATGGGAGCGCAGACCGCATATTGCGCGAACTACGGAGAGCGGGAGTTACGATTTATGGCGGCCCACGAGCGGTAGAGATGGGTCTAATCTCCTCAGGTCATCTAGCGGTCGCACCGAACCCGAAAGAATGTTCTGATCTACTTCATATAGAGTATGGAGACCTCACCTGTACCTGTGAGGTGGTGAGCGATGTAGATGAAGCGATCGCTCACTGTAATCGACATGGCAGTGGACATACTGAATGTGTGGTCACTGAAGATGAGTTGGTCGCTGAGCGATTTTTAACAGCGGTAGACTCAGCGTGTGTATTCGCCAACGCGAGCACTCGCTTCGCTGATGGTTTTAGGCTAGGTTTAGGCGCAGAGGTAGGGATCAGCACCTCGCGTATTCACGCCCGAGGCCCTGTAGGGATCGAGGGGCTTTTGACTAACAAGTGGGTCCTTCGCTCCGCAGGGGAGATTGGACACACGGTCGGTGAGTTCGCTCAAGAAGATGGCCCAATATACACTCATAAACCTCTATAGAGTGAACCATTAAGCCTACAAGCCTACAAGCCTACAAGCCTACTTAATCCCTCATATAAATGTGTTTATTATAGAGTCTTACTTCAGCTAAACTTAGCTCATGAAAACATTCATGATTGTTAAGGAGCTGAGAGTGCGAACTCACGATTATAAAAGCTATGATATCTGTCAGGGTAAACAGGGAAGCCTTTGGGGAGCTGCGCTGGGCTCTTTGATAATGGCATCAAGAAGGCTTACCTTCTCTCTCTCAGCGATGCTCTCGATACCCTTGATTTGCTCTCCCGGTCACGCGCAAGCAGTAGAGTCGACCTTCGATGGCGTCGAGTTTATTAGGATAAGCGGTGGGGAGTTCCTTTTAGGGTCTCCCGCTGACCAAGGGGGGCGGAGAGTGAATGAGCGTATGAGACGAGTCCCGATGACTCATGACTTTTGGATCAGCAAGTTTGAGGTCACTCAAGGTCAATGGGAGAGCGTGATGGGCGCTAATCCTAGTAACTTTAGAGCTTTGGGTCCCGATCTCAGCTATCCGGTTGAATCGATCAGCTGGCATGATGCTCAGCAGTTTATCAACGCCTTGAATCAGCAGGCAGGAGGCGAATATTATCGTATGCCTACCGAGGTAGAGTGGGAGTTTGTTGCTAAGGCGAGTTCCTCTCTGAGTTGGTCATTTGGTGAGCTTGAAGCGCTCCTTGGTGACTATACGCATCGAGATGGTAGCTATGCGGCAAAGCGTGTGGGGGTTAAGCTCCCTAACGCTTGGGGGGTTTATGACCTCTATGGTAATGTGAGCGAGTGGTGTGAGGATTGGTATCAGGTATGGCCACAGCGTCACTTAGGGGCTTGTCCTAACGCTGAGGGAGAATATAAAGTGATTAAGGGGGGGGCGAATTCGGAACCAACACGTTATTTGCGCTCTTCAAGTCGTAATTTCGCCCATCCTGATCGACGCTCCTACGCTATTGGCCTCCGCTTAGTGAGAGTGATGGATCCCCAACTTGATTCCTTTAGAAGTGATGCGAATTGTCAGTCTCCTGCGTTTTGTGGAGATGGCATGGTGAATAATAATGAGGCGTGTGATGACGGAAACCTTGAAGATAATGATGGGTGCTCTACTGCATGTGCGCTTCAAAATGTTCCCAATAACGCGCCATGTACTCTCGGTCAGAGAGTGAGCGCCCAACAATGTGTAGACTGTCCTGCCGGTACCACGAGGCCTGCTGGAGATGTACCCTTAGGCCCTGATACCTCGTGTCTACCTATTGGCTGTGGAGATGGAGTGATTAATGGCGGTGAGGTCTGTGATGATGGATCGCTTAACAGCGACCTCTTCTCTGATGCCTGTCGTAGTGACTGTAGCGCCCCACGCTGTGGAGATGCAGTCTTAGATTTAGGTGAAGATTGCGATGATGGTAATCTCTCTGATGAGGGCTTTTGTGACAGCGCTTGCCAAGCGGTCTCTTGGAGCGTCCCAACTCTACTTCTGTTGATTGACTTCAGCGACACTAGCTTCACTGATCAGCTCGCAAACCCTGATACTGCATGGTCAGACCTAATGTTTGGCGATGAACAGGGACAAGGGAATCATTACTGGGCAGAGATGTTGGAGCAGCGCTTCTCGATGACTCCCGCTCAAGAGAGCTCAGGAACCGTTAATGATGGGGTCATCCGCGTCAAATTAACAGCGCCGAGCCCTTCTGGAAATGAGCGCTATGTCGTCGAAGACTCGGGTTGGATACAAGAGGCGCTCAATCTCGCCGCAGCTCAGATCAATTTTAACGCTTATGATCAAGACAATGATGGGGAACTCTCTCAACGAGAGCTCTCTATCCTGACAGTGCTTAACACCAGCTTTTCTCATATTAGTGGCGCTGGAGCGCAGGCGAATATTTTGATCGACCACATTCTGCCCAATAATGGTTTGGCTATTCCTTATTTTGCCCGCACTCTAGCGACTTACGGGAGTATTGGCGTTAATTTACATGAACTGGGACACCACTTCTTTGCGCTCAAGCACATCGCTCACCCCAATCATCATGAATTGATGGGGTTAGGGGCTTATAATGAAGACCCTAACCTCGGGACCCTCACTAACCCCGCTTACTCTTGGGGGACTCGCCCCGCTCACCTCACCTCTTTCTCGAGGATGAGAGTAGGCTCTACGACCCCCGCGACCCCTCGTATAGGCTCGTTACCAACGACTCTTACGCTCAACGCGGTGAGCGCAGGCGCCTACAATTCGATTCAGCTCCCTACCGAAGATGGATATCTGATCCTCGCTAATCGACATGGCGCTGGCTATGATAGCGCTATTCCTTTCTGCCCCGGTCATCAAGGAGGGCTAGTGGTGATGGAGATCGCTCAGTATATCGCTCCCGTTGATCTCAGTAACATGGACGCTCAACGTCAAAACCTTGATTATGTGAAGGAGTTTGAGTTCTGTGATCACTATGCTGTGGCAGGTCATAATGACAGCTTCTCTATGGGAGGATATCTCTTCACTGAGGTCTCTGCCGCTGGACCGACCATGACCATGAAGGCGCAAAAAGTAGCGACTCCTAGAGCGGTAGAGTCTTACAAGTGGCGTTGGTTCAAGCTCGACCCTGACCGTCCGGGCTATCAGCTGTGGTGGCACGAGCGAGCGAGCACCGACGCGCCGACTGAAATCGACTTCTCTGAGATCCCTTTTGGAGACAACGCGAGCGGTTATTTTACAATGCTCCTCAACGCCTACTATGACACAAATGAGATTCGTTCAGTGAACTCCGAGGCGACTTGGAGCAGCTCGACACCTTATATCTCTTTCAGTATTAACCCTGTCACCGGAGGGCCAGGCACAACGATTGGCACGTCGATCGTGCGGATCATCTTTGAGCCAGGCGAGTCCTGTCCGGCTGATCGAACCGCGGTGATTACTGCTGAGGTCGACGGAGCGAACTATGAAGCGAAGCTCATCAATATCCCCTGTCACTGATCAATGTGCGGAGAGGGGTACTTAAGGGGAGGATCGGCTTAGGGCATGCGCCGAATCCCCGTTGAGTCACACTGATAAAGAGCGTCGGGAGAAAAGATTGGACAGGGAGGATGAGAAGCCAGCGCGATATCCGAGAAGGTTACTTGTGAGAGGTCCACTCCCGTAAAATTAACATCCGTGATAAGCGATTCAAAGGTCACTCTAGTTAAGCTCGTATTCGTAAAGTTTGACCTAGAGATATCGTCATTGAAGGTGACATCCTCAAGAGCAGCGTTGGTAAAGTCTGATTCTGGAATACCACTATTAAAGCTGACATTCTCAAGAGTTGCACCAATGAAGCTCAAGTGCGAAGAGTTGTTGACATCAACAGAGACTCTAGCGAAATAAGATTGATCAAAGATCGCTGATTGATGAAATCCTCTTAATGATATGACATCAATAAATCTTGCTTCGGTAAAATCAGCATCATTAAAAATTCCACTAAATGATTCACCATTCATATCTTCGAAGGTTGCCCCTCTAAAACTCGAACCCGAAGCGTCTACAGGTTTCAGGCGTGCTTGGGTAAAATTGACTCCATTAAAATTAGAGGACCTCATCGGTACAACTACAGTGCTCAGTGTAAAATCTGACTTGAAGGTGAAATTAACCCGAGTCATGTTGGAATCGCTGAAATTAACATTATTTAAGGTAGCTGCACCCAAGGAGGCTCCAGTTAGGTCAGCGTTGATCACCTCAAATCCTTCTGGGAAAAAGACTTCATCGAGGATCGACTCTGGCCCCAAAGCTCTAATATATATAGGGTTGAATGAGGTAGGCCACTGGGTTCCGTAGAGCCACTCTCCGCTCTCTTCATCAAAAATAGTGTTATATCGGGCGAAAGTGAAGTTGGTACCGATCACCCGAGTCGCCTGGACATCTCCTGCGATGATTGAGTTACTCAGATTAGCGTCTTCGAGGTTAGCGCCATACAACGAAGCGTTACTGAGGTTGACTCCCTTCATATTAAGCCCGCTGAGGTTGACTTCATTGAGACTCGCCCCTGAGAGGTTTACTCGCTCTAAGTCGACCCCTGAGAGGTCACTCTCCAAAATTTGGACATATCTCATATCAGCCCCCACTAATTCGGTGTTAACGAGGCTTACCTTATGAAGAAATAGACCTCTCCAAGATGAGTCTCTGAGTTTCGAGTTACTAAAGTCGGTGTCACTGAGTATCACATCACGGAGGGATAAGTTCGGTCCAAATACGTTACGAAAATCGGCGCCGGTGAGATTACTCCCCGAGATTATCGTCTGAATTAATCGGGCGCTCCTAAAGTTCGCTTTATTCGATTGACCTCCTACTGTATCCAACTGAAAGTCAGAGGCGAATACAGTATCGATGAGTCGCGCTCTAGAGAGATCAGCTGCTGAGAGGTTAACGGCGCTTAAGTCAGAGAGGATTATGCTTGTATTCTGTAGGCAAGCCTCGGTGAGGTCTGCCTGTCGCATACTGACGCCTGAGATGTTTACTCCTGCTAACATTAGCCCTTTGAGCTGGGCTCGATTAAGGTTGATCGCGGTCCAATACACTCCATTAAGGTTAGGAGAGACGTATTCCGCTCGATCACAAGTCGTCTGTTCAGGATTCGGAGGAGGGAGCTCGCTCGTCAGCTGAGCTTCCTCAAGAAGAGAGCCCGAGAAATTGGCAAAACTGAGGTCGGTCTTGATCCGAGACTCACTACAGCTGGGTACTCCTGGATGTAATCTCGCTCTGGTTAAGTTCGCTCCAAAAAAGCTAACTCCAGTGAGTTTAGCGCCGACGAGACTGGCCGCGACGAGACTCGTGTTATCTAGACGAGCGCCGCTGAGGTCAGCGCCGCTGAGATCAGCGCCGCTGAGGTCAGCGCCAACCAATGATATTCCGCTCATCTGTAGACCGCAGAGGTCTTGATCACGGAGGATTACTCCGCTGAGGTCAGCCCCATCGAGGGGAATCTCATTGAGTTGACTGGCGCTTAGCGAGACCCCTTGGAAATTGAGACTCGTCTCACCGAGAGAGCTAACCATCAGCGTTAGATCAAGATGATTTTCCTCACTATCGGAGAGCTCTATAAGTTGAGTAACGGTGCCAAACCCTACTCTTCGCACCTCGACTTGATGAGTCCCTGTGGTCAAGTGGTTGAATCGTAGCATTCCAGATTCAATCACTTGACTCACCTCATTAAGGCCATTACTCACGGTGACTGTAGCTACCCCTTGGCCTCTGGGTAGCCAACTCGGTGAGATATCGACGCTGACGCTTAGTTCAACGCTTGATCTTATGAGCACTTGTGGAGATTCCTCGTTATAGACCTCTCCATTGTACTTAAATGTTGACTCATCATTGTCATAGTCGAGAGAGATCTCACTCTCTGTATAGCCATCAGCGCTAAACTTAAGCAAGAGAGGGCCCATTGGCGGGACGCTCAGTACATACATACCTCTCTCATCGGTGAGACAAGTATCAATGAGGGTCTCCTCTCCGAGATAAGCGCTCACAAAGATCATTGAGGCGTCTTCTTCCGCTTCTAGATTAAT
Source organism: uncultured bacterium (assembly GCA_943788935.1). GTDB lineage: Bacteria > Myxococcota_A > Bradymonadia > UBA7976 > VGTA01 > CAKZRU01. The sequence goes on from CALSSE010000017.1 coordinate 531,917, forward strand.
CTTTCCCCTTAACTCTACTCTTGACTCTCTGAGCAGCTCTAGCCGGAAGGGAGTCTCTATCTGAAAGAGCTCGACTCGATCGGGGAGGGTGATCTCGTCTTCTAACGCAGCGAGTCCAAGCCAGCGAATCTGAATCTTCAGACGGCCAGGTTCTGTCGCCGCGACCTCAGCAGTGAAGCTCCCATCGGGGTTAACCACTATAGGCTCTATTCGATCTCCAATATAAACGCGAGCGGCCGTTGGGTCAGCGCCAGGGAGGAGGGAGAGATCGAGTTGGCCTCGGATCGAGATGCCGGGGGTATCCGAGTCACAAGCGTTCCCTAGAAGCTCTGTTTCATTTGACTCTTCAGCATCAGCATCAGCGTTTCCTTGTAGGGGATTGTAGGTGAATACGCAGTTGTCTATGTAGTCGGGGACTTGATCATTGTCATCATCAGGATCACACAGATCACCAATGAGGTCTCGGTCATGATCTTCTTGATCAGGATTGGCTTGAAGAGGGCATGAATCTTCAGCGTCGGGGACCCCGTCTCGGTCTCGATCAGCGTTTATGTCGGTGACACAGAGATGTTGAATACATATTCGACCTAGGTCACATTCTCTAGAGACTTGACACTCTATAGGTGAGCAGACTTGAGCTTGACGATCACAATAATAGCTCGCGGGACATTGAAGATCGGTCGAGCAAGCGCAGTCATCATCAATACAGACCTCAGGCATCATTGGAGGATCATCAGACTCTTCACATATGCCCTCTAAACATCGCTGACTAAACGAACAGTCGCTGTTAATTCTGCACTGTAATGGAGCGGCTAATTGAGAGTCCGTAGTCGTTGACGAATCATCACAGCTGACTGAGAGACATAAAAATATTAAAAACGGGCTGCAAAATTTTGAGAGAAGTATGTTCTTCTTCATTTGAGTCTCCTACTCCAATAATGACATATCATGTTAAGTATATTTTATTATGACGACTAATCATTTCCTACGATCATCAACTCATTAATCTCAGAATAGTTATTTAAATCTCGATACTCAAATATCTCTAGACAGCGGTGATCTACTTAATGATCTACCTAGTGGTTTTCTAAGCGTTAACAGCGACCCAAGTGAGGTTTTGTTGGGACGGTTCTCAAGTTTATCACTTCGCTATATCTGTTGATATCATGGACAGCTCTGTGAGAAGGGAGAGAGAGCTTTTGCCTGCTCAAAATCTCCCTAAAAACTGATCATCTGTCGTGCGGTCCATCTCTTCACAGTCTCTCCATTCCATGACCAATGGGCAGGGACGGACCGAGAGCAATGCCTAGACCATAGTGAGTAAGTGTTCGCTCCCGCGTGATCTATACAGAGCCAGTGTCCCTCTGAGGCATGGGGAAGCCTCACTTGACGGGCGATGTAATCCCCTGCGAAGCAGAGAGGCCCAGCGATATCATAGGTCGACTTTGCAGCGGTGACCGGTGCGCCTAGCGCTGTCCACAAGGAGAGAGGAAAAGGTCGCGCTTTGGTGTAGGCATCTCGAGTAAACATATCCGCTCCGAGGTGAATAAATAGTTTATCAGGTGACCCTGTAATGACGTACTCAATACGACTGAGAGCGAGGCCACACTCCGCGTTTACCCACTGCCCAAATTCGGTGACGAGGTGGAACGGGGAGAGTGACTCTATGCTGTGAACAAGAGCGCCATAAGCCATCATCTGAGTCGTTGTTGTTAAGGGTTCACTCGGTAAGCCTCCTCCGATATCGACGACCTCTATCCGACGCTGTAGCCCTAGCGATTCAAGGGCTATATTGATCTGTTGAGCGAGCTCTCCTAAGGAGTGTAGAGCGCTCCGTTGTGCATCAAGGTTACGCATCTGAGAACCACTGTGCATATGTAGAGCGCGAACTGGATAGTGTATAGACGCTTGGATAATCTCTTCTCGTAGAGCGATAGGGACTCCAAACTTGCTCTCATTACGACCAACGCTGAATCGCTCTGGTGAGCCGGTGTCAGTCAGCGGGTTCACTCTGATCCCGATGATACATTGGGCATCTGCGGGGATCCTCTCGAGCTCACTGAGCGTGTTAACGTTCACCAAGACTCCGCTGTGCTGAGCGACCTCGGCGAGCTCGAGGCGAGTCTTGACTGGAGAGTCAAAAACCAATCGTTCAGCGGGGCAACCGATCTCGATCGCTCGTCGGACCTCTTCGATCGAGGCGGCCTCTAAGCCAAAGCCTCGAGTGACTATCTCTCGGAGAACCTCAGGGTGAGGGTTGCTCTTGATCGCCACACTATGCTGAACACTCGAAGAGAAGGCCGCTTTGAGGTGATCTAGGCGAGCATAGAGCCTAGGGAGATGGGTAAGGATCACCGCGGTGTCTTCTTCATGGAGTTGAGGCAAGAGCGCGGCGAGCGGCGCCTGAAGCTCACTAACAAGAACGCTCATAAGGCGAACAGTCGCTCTGCATAATCTTCAAGGATCTGAATTAATCGGAAATCATCTTTGAGATCTATGTTGTCGAGCTCTAAAAACCGTCGGATAGAGTTAGCGCCGATCGCTAAACGAATAAAACTTTGATCTCCATAAGCGACTGGTTGACCAAAGAATACTTGGCATACTCCATCATCAAAGACTGTATGTTTAGCAGTACAGACCGCTTCAAAGAGCGACTTGAGTTGATCATGATCGAGTGCTTGCCCTGAGACCCAAACTTGAAATGAGATAATCGAGGGGTTGGTCTTGAGTTGATCAGGCATCAAGCTAAAATAAGGGGAGTCATCGAGTTTGTTCATGACCCCACTGCTCCAAGTGTTGATGACCTCTTCGGTCTCTTCAAAGGACCACGCGCTATACGCTTCCATCTCCTGAAGCGCTACTTCCCACCGCAAGCGAAGCCCACGATTTTCACGCTCGGGGAGCTGATGTCGTAGGTTGTTCATATACCACGGGATATCATAGGCGCTGAAGAGTTGAGCGAAGGGCTTAATCGCCGAGGTCTCTTTTACTTTTTGGAGACGCTCACACCATGTCCTAGGGACTAACATCGCGGCACAAAAGGGGGGCGCTTGAAAGAACTTAGAGCCAGTGAGCATGACTAAGACGCCTCGCTCCAAGAGCTCATGGATAAGAGTGTGGTCAACACGGAATTGACATAAATCTATGACCCACATGGTGTCACTCTCAGGATCGATCACCTTTAGGTCATCTTTAATGCCAGACTTCGACCCTAAGACGAGGCTCCCAACGACGGCAGCATCAGAGTTAGTGGCGATAATGCTTTTAAATTTTGAGGTTCGATCGAGGACTGAGCCATCTTCTGCTCTAGCGCTTAGATAGTGCACTTCTACATCGCTGTCGCTATCGACGAGCTCACCTTTAGAGAGAGGCTCTCCAAACTGATTACATCGCCCATAAAACTTACCTTCACTAGCGTAGAGTGATCCAGAACCGAGCTCTTGGGGACAGCTGACTATATTTACGAGGCGCTTCTCTGGATTGAGTAGGCGTTGAAACATGAGTGGGTAGTAGACGAGATCAGAGCCTGAGGGAGCAAAGAAGACATCAAATGGGTCTTTAAACTCGCTCTGTACGAGCTCTCGGAGCCTCTGGCTTTGGCTCTCGAGGAGGCTCTCGTAGCTGAGCGCGTCATATTTCTCTAAAAATTCCTCAGCGACTTTAAGGCCGCTAGGGGTCAAAACATTAGCGGTGCATGAGCCTCGTTGTAGCAGCTCTGCAGAGTGGGTTGGATTTAAGTGGTACTTATTCCGCTGAGTGTGAGGATCAATGTGAACTCGCTCATCACACCCTTGAGTGAGGGCGTCTAGGAGATGAAGAGAAGAAGAGGGCTGACAAGTCGATGAATCTAACATGTCGATGTTAAATAGCTCCTTTTATCGTGTATATAGAAGTTTACGAGATGCTTAAATAACAGTTTATAGGCCGATTGTCATATGTCTTTATCTATTGATAGTGATCGAAATTATCTCTTGATTTAGCATTGTGGATCATAAGTCGTTGAGAGTCTCCCCAGTAAAACTCTGATTAATTGACTGTGATGTACAAAATGATAATGTGTATCTCAACATAAAAATTAAGTAGTCACTATATGCTCATCAATAACACTAAAGAGTGGGGTCATAAAAGAAAAGCGCGTGAATACCAGGTTCGTACTGAAGCTGCGCGCCTATTTCTTAAGGTTTTACTGCCGCTTATCTGTGTGGTCGTCTTAGTCAATGTGAGCGCGAGCTTATATCCAGTATTTTACCCTCAGCGACTCCTCGTTGAGATCAGCGTCCTAGTCTCTATGATTCCGGCAGTGATTTTATATAAGACTCGCCGTGAGATCTTAGCGATGTATATCACCTTGGGGCTCATTATTGCAGCTCTCTCCTATGGCGTTATTCATAATGGAGGGGTGCTCGCTCCCGCCTTTGTTGCATTGATGATTACGATCGTCTTTGTTCATGTGATCGTACCCTGGTGGGGAACACTTGGTTATTACATATTCTTGGTGCTGTTGGGTGGGCTCACTCTCTCCCAAGGGCTGCCTCATTCATCTGACGTACTTCCTCCTCCCATATATTATTGGATCATGTACTCTAGTTATGGGGCGATCTTGGTGGTCGCTCAAGTGTTGATATCAAGACTCTTTACTAAGCAGTTAGAGCAGAATCTAGAGCGTGAAGATCAGTTGCTTTCGGCGATTAACGCGATCTCTGACCCGCTGATGATCACTGACCATTTAGGCGAGGTGAGTCGGTTAAATGAGAGCGCGAAGTCTTTTAGAGCGATCTTAGAAGAGTCTCTTGGCCTCTCAATATTTGATATCCCTCTGGAGCTCTTGGATCAAGAAGGTGAGGTCACAACGCTCGCGGAGCTCGGTCAAGCTATGCTCGATCTACAACGAGATGATCCCTCCTCTCAGCCAGTGAGTCACTCTTTAAATACTCATGAGATTAGAGTATGGCTCCCTCAAGGTTACCGTTGGTATAAGCTCTCTTTTGATCGTTACAGTGAGGGGAAAGGTTTAGTCATTCATGTACGGGATACAACTGCACAGCACAAGCTGATCCAAGCACAGAAAATGAACGCAGTAGGGAAGCTCGCGGGGGGAATCGCTCATGAGTTTAATAATATGCTGAGCGCGATCACTGGTTCGGTTGATTTATTAAGGCTCGATCACCGTGATGATCAAGAGGAGCTGATCGAGATAATTGAAGAAGGCGCTGATCGAGCGTCGAGGCTCACTGATCAACTCTTGATGTTTACTCAACGGCGCCCACAGTTTCAAAGGGTCATCGATCTTCATTCACTTTTAGAGAGCGTCGCTGAATTACTTGAGGGGTCTATTGATAAGCGAGTGAACACCTTGGTGGTTCAAGGAACAAATCAAAGCCATATTCATGGGGATCAACGGTTATTGATGAGCGCGATTATGAACTTAGTGATGAACGCTGCTCAATCCATGCCTGAGGGAGGAGTTATTATCTTAAAGACTAGCCCTCTCTCTTCTGATCTGAGAGATAAAGCTGAACTATGGAGCGGAGCTTTAAATCACGAGCAGTCCTATTTACTGCTAGAGGTTATAGATCATGGGGTAGGGATCTCAAGTGATGTCATTAATCGGATCTTCGAGCCCTTCTTTACGACTCGTACTCAGTCGGGAGAGGGGATTGGCCTTACTGCAGTTTATGGGGCGGTCAATAAGCATTATGGAGCGATTCGGGTGATCTCCAAAGTGGGGGAGGGGAGCATCTTCCAACTCGCGCTGCCCCTGACCACTGAAGGACTCTCAAGTCCCATTGAAGGTACGGTCAAGGAGGAAGAACTTCCGAGCGGTTTAAGGGTTTTATTGGTCGATGATGAAGAGATGATCAGACAGACTATGGAGAGCCTCTTACGTGCTTCTGCCTGTGGTGTAGTGATCGCTAGGAATGGGTTGGAAGGCGTGAAGGCGTTTCAAGAAGATGACTATGACTTAGTGATCTTAGACGTCATGATGCCAGTGATGGACGGAATTCAAGCGCTTAGGTTGATGCGTGAACATCGCCAAGACACTCCGGTGATTATCCACTCAGGATATGCGAATGATGAGCAACTAGAGCAACTCTCTGAGCTAGGTGTCTCGAGGGTTCTCTCTAAACCTGCACGACGAGTTGACCTCTTAAACGCGATGAGAGCAGTCCTTAGCTAGAGAATGATAGAACATAACAACTGGGGCTTGAGCTTAGACTCAGAACTCCTTTAAGCTCACTCTAGCCCCTCGACTTCTCAGAGGGACTCATCCGGCCCCTTCAGGGAGGAATCATGTCGCAAAACTCTCAAACGATTAGTCACACACCACAGCTCATAGAAAATGAAGACTCTCAGCGCTTGGTCGAAGCCCACTGGACCAAAAGCAGTGACCTATGCTTAAGGCTTGGCGTCAAGTCTCACACAGCGCGTCAAGTCCTTCTAGGCCGATGGATTTGTGGGAAGAGTCCTCAAGCGATCCCTGATGAATCGACACCTCTAGCGCAGCCTTTTATTGAGACTCCACTCTCTGATATTTTAGGTCGGGCTTGGGTAGATGACTATACCATTCTCGACTCTGAGTTTATCCCAGCGTCGGTCATGAAGAAGATTCAAGGTCCTCGTACACGTCACAAGATAAGGCCTCGAGATCTACAGCGCATGGTCACTCGACCGCGTCTAAAGATCTTCTATCACCCATTGATGAGAATAGCGCTCAAAGAGTATCTCATCTGTAATGGAGTGCTCACCCGCCAGCTATCGCGCAGTGAGGCTCACTGGATCTCTTGTAATGAGTTGATGGCTCGCCTTCAGAAAGCAAAACCCTCTGTCTCTATCATGAAGCAAGGTAAGCTCTCCGGTTTTATGAAAGAGTGGGCAGATGACCCTAATTTGGAGATTGAGCTGCGTTCTCCAAAGGGATCTCAATATCAACCTGCCTCTCAAGTGATCGGTTTTCGGCAAAAGGACTCTGGCGGTTTGCCGGGTTGGTGGATTGACGGTAAAGCCTTTCATTGGGTTCACCATCGACTTTTGGATGATGACTCATATGTTCCTTTTCTTAATGATGAGCGATGGGATAAGTATCAATCGGTTCGTAGACTCTCTCGAGAGGTACCAGATAGTAAATTCACGATACATTATATATATACTCAAGGCTTGGCGATCGTAGAGCTTTGGTATGAGCGCTTACAAGAGAATCCTGAGGGCTATATCATGAGATATTCTTCTAAGGGTTCTAGCCGCCGCTGTACTATACGCCCAGACAGCATGGTCTTTGGCCGACGCTTAGGCGCCAGTGCGGTACTCCTTAACCCCTTACTGAGGCGAACCCTCATCGCGATACTCGAAGCGGGGGTGACCTATAGTGATTTAGAAGACTGTCAGCTCTCTTCTCTACTCGAGGAGAGCTCATAGCATAATGTTATGGAGAGCCTTACCATAGAGCGCGGACTGGTCTCATGAGCGTCTTCAGTCTTGGTCTCTCCCTTTAAAACGATATAGATTAGTGGCGCTGAATGTCCACTCTGGAGTGATCAATTGCCCTCGGCGGGGAACCTTATACCAAGGAGAGAGGGAGGGGTCCTCAAGGTTTTTGAGGAGGTGTGGCGATTGAGCTGGCATATAGCTTTGAGCGAGAAGCATCACTAAGCCATGTTTAGGATGTCTAGCGAGATCCATCACGATGACTGCATGACCGGGAAAGCCACCGCGCAAGTAGAGGTCACCGATATGAATATCATGAGGTGAGCGCCGAGAGAGCTCTTGACTGAGAGAGGCGGTCCCTGCGTATGAGAATATGTTGTTCAGATAGCGACGGAATTGTTGATAGCTCTTATCTGTTTTGGCTCGTCTCCTCTTCCACTTGACTCTCCATCTTCTCTTACCTCGCTTCTTATATTCCTCCACCTTTGGACGATCTCCTCGTCGCCAACGATCATAGGGGATTTTGTCTCCTGTGGTATAGTTGAAAGAGATAGGAATGCGCGGTTTTAAGCCTTGATGAAGACGAGCGTAGAGATATTCAGCGCGTAGCCTTATCGCCGCATCAGCGCATTGTTGAAGGTCTCGCTCTCCAATATCAATATCGAGCACAGCGTAGTGAGCCCCTTGATATGACTTTTGTTGGCCATCATAAAGGAGGACTTCGCTCCCTTGAGGAAGGAGGGGAATGTTACGCAGCCAATGAGCAAAGCTAGCGGGAGAGCTCTTTACTCTCTGAGCACCAGAGGGAGGGAATATTCGATCACTCAGACGCTCAACACTCTTGTCACTCTCTTTGAGCCATGAGTAACCGAGCTGGACTTGATCTTGTGGAGCTTGATTTTGAGATGAAGGAGTCGATAGATCGCTACGGCCGCTACGACCATGTCTGCTTATGACTGAAATGGCCTCATTGACGAGATTTGGACAACTGACGAAAGGGTTACGGTTACCTTGTTGTTGGTAAATTAAATCATCTCGCGCTTCTTCTCGTTGACTAGGCGTATCGAGGCTAGACCATCGCTTAAGCACCTCAAGCGGCTGATATTTATTGAGTGGTAGCTCCCAACGAAGAGCCATATAGAGAAGGGCCCGAGCAATATCTCCTCGGACTTGTGGGCGGGGCTCGATCACCTCTTCACCTTCAGAACTGAGCCCTATTTTAGAGTCGAGTCCGATCCTGTAGGAGTGATGACCGCTGACCTCTTCAAACGGGAGATGGCCACGACGACTGTTGACCTTTATTTCAGTTGGAAAGAGGTTATGGAGGTCAGCCTCTATATATTTATAATGACGACTTCGCTTACCTCCCATCCACGCTCGGGGGAAGAGGTGTTCACAGTTAAGACCCTGAGGTGCCTTACTACGTCGAGCGGCCCGCCTCTGTCCTGTGTAAAGGGTGACGATCTCTCCTTCTTCAGCTGCAGGCTCTACTTTCGTGAACATGAGCTTTCGTGCTCTGCGGTACTTATACTTTGGTTTATGTTGAGCGCTCTTAAGAGCAGCGTTGAGACTAGAACAGTCTACTTTATCTTTAGGCGTCGCTTGAGCGACTGTGGTATCACCAACGATTGAGATAAAGAGAAGAGACAGTGATAGAGCCCACAGTGATATGGCCCACAGTGATATGGCCCACAGTGATAGCTGTTCTCGTAGGTATAGTAATGGAGAGTCTGACAACGAGTATCTAGGGGGATTATTTCTCATCACTTTTCGCTTAATATCATCATTGACAACTGAGGGGAGCGTCTGCTTCAGGATGACAATACATGTCACAGCAGAGAGTGCCTTCTGGACACATAAGGTTTTCATCGCAAGGGAGTGTACACTCAAAATCGAAGCTCAGCCGTATCGGAGAGCAGATCTCATCAGCGCTACAATCAAATAGGCTTAGAATTTGACACTCTGGAGGGCTGCCACCAGTCCAAACGCTGATTTGTCGATCAGTGCCCGGGAGGGGGGCACACCAATTCTGATCGCAGTACTCTAAGTCTGGACAATGGAGATCTTCTAAACACTCAAAGCACTGACCTGATCCACAGTAAGGCGCCTCTGCTGGACAAGACTCGTCGCTGAGACAGTCCACACAGATCTCTTGTGACGAACAGCGCTGTTCACCGCTACAGGTAGTATCGTCCGTACAGAGCGTCACATCGCAACCATAAGAGGCGTCCATGCAATGCTCTTGTGAGAGAGTTAAGCCTTCACCATAGTTTAGATTTTGTGCCATGCACTGCTCATTCAAGCGACAATCGGAGTCACGCTCACACTGAAGGAGACATGACTTACGTTGGTTAACATCTCTTAAACAGCTATAGCCTAGCTCACAATCAGAGTCGGATTGGCAACTTGAGCAGTGATCATCGAGACATGCTTGAGAGTGAGGGTCACAACGTGCAAGCTCTTCACAGCTCTGCTCATGGCAATTCCGAGAGCAGGCGCCGCTCGTTGGGTCGCAGGAGGAGGTACTCGGACAGAGGCTAGGATCACAAGGGCTGAGTTGACAATTTGGGCAGGAATCGTTTTGACGTTCATAGATCCGATTAAGCTCGTTATGAATGGTAAACTCACAGCTAGGATAAGTAAAACTTAGCACATCCCAGGCGCTCTGATCGGTCTCGTTATCAGAGAGAGAGATCCTCTCGCTGACGAGTCTGTCTCCACATTGGACCTCAAGGTCTAGTGATCCATCTTCTACTTGATCAGCGACAACCGCAGAGATTAGATAAACGCCGGTAGAGAGGTCGGAGAGAGAGAGAGATTGGAGGCGCGCTCCATTTTGTGAGATCAGACAAAACTCTTGAGACTGATTCACTGAGCAGACCTGTGAGCTGAAGCGTCGCGCATAAGGAGGTGTTACCTCAAGGGAGGTTTCTCCTCGAAAGTCACCAGAGATTGAGAGGCTGATCTCTACAACAGGAGGTTCGCATAGATCACCGATGCCATTAAGATCTTGATCAGCCTGATCTTGGTTCGCAACATTAGGGCAGTTGTCTATAGAGTCAGGTATCGTATCTCGGTCGAGATCACTAGAGCCCATGTCGTTAGAGCCCATGTCGTTAGAGCCCATGTCGTTAGAGCCCATGTCGTTAGAGCCCATGTCGTTAGAGCCCATGTCGTTAGAGCCCATGTCGTTAGAGCCCATGTCGTTAGAGCCCATGTCGTTAGAGCCCATGTCGTTAGAGCTCATGTCGTTAGAGCCCATGTCGTTAGAGCCCATGTCGTTAGAGCCCATGTCGTTAGAGCTCATATCTTCAGCGCTCATATCTTCAGCGCTCATATCTTCAGCGCTCATATCGAGAGAAGGATCCGGTCGATCCTTAATAGGTGTAGAGACAATATTGGATGACTCTAGGGGGTCATTAGTCTCTTCACAGCCAAATAGTAAGACCATTAAACTGACTGACAGGACTCTCCATATAAGTTGATCGCCAATAGTGTGATGCATAAAAATAGATCTCATCGTATTAAAGAAGATAAATCATGATATTTAAGTCGCTTATGTATAGTCGTCTAAGAGGTATTTAACCGCTAATGGGCCTCACCTACAAGCGATAAGATGAGACTACTTTATGAACTCATAGATGTGGTCATTGAGCTTCTTTTAAGGTCGGCGCTGCAGCTCATGAGGAAAGGCGCTCAGGCAAGAGTCAGCGGTCATTTCTGGCTGAAGCGCTCTCTTAAGGAGGGTGCCTTCTGGCGTTTGAAGGAGCTCTTTAATCTGTGGTCCGGGTTGAGTACGTCCTTTTTGAACATAAGGTCTTAAGAGCGGAGCGACAGGAGCGAGCTCTTCACTCAGCCCTCTCTTATCACTGATGATCGTATTGATAAAGAGCGCTACTACCCCACCGATGGCGAGAGCGAGGATCGATTGACCGAGGAGAGGGTCTCTCGGACTCTCTGGTGGGGAACGTCGAGCGGAGTGTTGGGTGAAGGATTGAGCGCGGAGGTGTTGATCATAGGCTCGGCGCAGCTCCAGATCGCTGAGAGTGTGGTAGGCCTCATTAATGGCCGCCATCTCATCGACCGCTGACTCTCTTACCTCACTCGTCTCGTTCACCAAGCGGTCAGGATGGTGCTCACGAGCGAGCTCTCTATACTTGGTCTTGAGTCGCTCCGCCGTACAATCGTTCTCTACACCGAGCACCTCGTAGTAGCTTCGCTCTAGACCATGACCCCTATTGCTCATGCGATCGCTTTACCGAGGAAATAACCGAGGAGCATCCCTAACAAGATTAAAGGCATGGACACAAAGATCGTGGATACGAGATTCCACTCGGCCCACTCCATCTGACAGGATTGCCACATAAGGCCATATCCGAGCGCCGCCCCGATGAGAGCCCCTGTCGCTCCACCGCCCGAGGTGCGGCGTTCATGCTCAATGATAGGGTTCGCGACCTCTTGACCGATCTCTCTAGCGGTCGGTCCTGGCGCGATCGGCTGAGCCAACGCTGAGGGCTGTTGCTGCACGAGCGAGGTGTTGATAGGGTGGCCACATTGAGGGCAACTGTCTGCTTTACTCGAGACCTCTGTGCCACATTCTGGGCAGTTGATAAGCGCCATACTCTCTCCATAAGAACGTCTTGCTTTGATGATTGAAGGTATGACTTACTTTTACCAACATTTATTTCAATCCTCTACAAATATCAGAGATCATGAGCATTAGCTGATCTCTCGTTCATTAGTGAAAGGGGATACACCATGAGGAGATTCATCGCCTTGAGCACATCGACGCCTCGGACCATATCCATCATGATTTTAACCTTGATAGTACAGGCTATCTTAGGTTTGACTACTTGGAACCAATCGGTAGCAGCGCCAAAAGTAGCGCCAAAAGTAGCGCCAAAAACAAACCCTAAGGAGGAGTCGGAGAGCGATACCACAATCCGTACAAAGCCTGCCTCCTCTGATCCATGGTTAGAGAGTTTTTGGAAGGTCGCTAAACAAGTTAAGGATAAGCGAGCGCGAAGGGCAATTGAACAAGTTTTAGAGGATCCACAGAAGTATCGATTTCAACTCCTCATCACTGAATATGAGAAGCAAAAAGATGGCACCGAGGTGCTCACTCCTCATCGATTCAGAGTCGATGAAGAATACTTTTATCCCGCCAGCACCATTAAAACTTATGGCTCTATCGCCGCTTTAAGGCATTTTACTCTCTTGCGGGAGAGGCACCCATGGTTGACCACCAATGATCCGATGTCCCCTAACCGGCGGAGCTGTAAGAAGACTGATAAGAGCAATGAGGTGAGCGGTCTAGCGAGTTTGGAGCATGAGATCAAGAAGACTCAGCTCATCTCTAGTAATCGAGCCTTTAATACGGTCTTTGGAGTAACGGGCTTTCAAAGACTTCACCAATATATTCTCCCTGATTTCCCCTCGGTGAGAGTCTATCATCGGCTCAGTTCTCGAGAGACGCATCAAGAGTCATTGCGCACCCCAGCTCTCCATCTCTGTAATTGGACAAAGAGTGGGATCAACACCAAGTCTTCTTATAAGCGACCTCGTCAAGTCGTCAGTGGAGACTTGAAGGTAGTCATCTCAACGCTTGATCCTAAAGCACCTACTGGGTTTGGTGATCGACCTCAGACCCTCAAAGTAGGCAAGGCTTACAAGGATATGAAGACCAAGAAGCTCGTTAAGCGTCCCATGGACTTCACCTTTAAGAATCGCTCGAGCTTTATCGATTTTCAGCGACTCAATATGGCGATGTATATGCCCAATCGAAAGACAGAGCTCGGCCCCGCTGTTGAGCTGTTGAGCGTTAACAGTTCACGCTCACCGGAGGTGACTCCGCTTATCCGTAAAGTATGGCTTAATGAGCTCAGACACTCGATGGCGATCTATCCTCGTGACTCTGAAAACCCTAAGTACTCAGGTCGCTCCCTCTCGGAGACTCGGTTTAAGCCGCTGATTCGTGGCGTTAGGTGGGCGAACAAGAAGAGGCTTAAAGATCAAGACCTCTATTACCTCAATAAAGCGGGCAAGGCGCTCGGTTTTCATATGGATAACGCCTTTATCGCTTATGGACCTAAAGCGGGTGAGATTAAAGATTCAGGCTTCCCTGAGAAGTCGCCTAAGCGAGGTGTATTTGTTACTGTTGGGCTCTATGTAAACGCTGATCAGGTACTCAATGATGACAAGTATGAGTATAAGAAGATCAGCGTCCCTGTGCTCAACGCGGTGGGCTACGCTGTCGGTCGATATCTTATTAAGGATTGGCCGAGCCAATAAGCGGATTTTTACATTGAGTTCACCCTAGAGATATGCTCGATATACTCGGTGAAGAAGAGGGAGAGATGAAGCGAAAAACTCCTTATTGGCCTTCACTCCATGGCCCCAAAGTCGGTCAACTTGACCAAGAGCTGAGCGCTGAGTTACCTACCGCTGAGAACTGCTTGAGATATATCTCGGCCTATCCTGAAAACCTTCGAGAGCGGATTCGGGGGATGATCCGAGATGAGCGTCTTGGAGCGTATCTCCTCGAACGCTACCCCGTACCCCATGAGCATAATTCCAATAAGCTCCTCCGCGCTTACACCAACCAGATCAAGACGAGCTACTTAAAGTCTAGTGAGCGCCTCAGCAAGGTGTGTTTCGATGACAAACTTCATCTCGTTCACCACGCCTTGGGTACTCAGACTTTTGTTTCACTCGCTCATGGTGGTCGACTGAAGGCGAGAAGAGAGCTGAGGGTATCGAGCCTCTTTAAGCGATGCCCTGAACCCCTCTTGAGGATGATCGTCGTCCATGAGCTCGCGCACCTTAAGGAGAAGGAGCATAATCAGGCTTTTTACCGATTATGCATTCATATGGAGGAGCGCTATCATCAACTTGAGTTTGAGGCGCGACTCTATCTCATCTATTGCGAACTCTATGGGTCGCTCTATTAAGGGTCGCGCTCCTCTTGATGGCATTGCATTGTACAGCGCTGGACCTCCTCCGGGTCACTCACTAATAAACAGCGCTCGGAGCAGACCGCGCATCGCGACCTACACCCTGCAGGATCATTTCCCTCTGAAGTACAACGACGTTCACACTCAAGTAACTCTCCCATCGGCGGTGAGGGGTGCATGGAGCTCATCGACATCATCCCCTCGGTAGAGTCCTCACATAAAACCCTACAGCGTTGCGGATCTCCACCGGCTTCAATACATTCTCGTTCATCATTACAGCCTCGGCTTTCTCCACGTCTAGGTCTCTTACAGCGCCCTTCATGGCAGAGTAGATGATCTGGACATTCGTCATTGGATTGGCAAGCGAGGAGGCAGATCGAAGCGTGAGGTCGAGTATAGTCCTCACCACAGGAGCTGACCTCAGAGACAGGCTCTGCATCAGCGCACTCTATCGATTCAGGTGCTGGGTAACCCATTGTGGTCATACATCTCGGTCCTTCACTCCCTTCGGGCGCGCAAGGGATCACGCAGCTACCACAGGCGCATTGTTCACCCTCATCACAATCACTATCCGCTGAACAGGAGAGGAGCCAGTTGGTGTTACTGTCGATCAGCGGAGTGATGGCGCTCCCTCCGTTTTCATCGGGATCGAGAGCGCTCGTTGTGGAGTCAGTACTCGCCTCTTCACATCCAGAGAAGAGCCCCCCCAGTAACAGGCAACTAGCGATGAGTGAGAAGGCTTGGAGTCTGATGTTCCATGCTATTCTCGGCAGGGGATGAAGTGGGATCTCGGTAACTCTCTCGGTAACTCTCTCGGTAACTCTCTGACTCATGACTCTCTCTCAATCTACATCTTCTATATTTTGGCCAAGATAAAAGGTGACCTTAAAAATATTATCGTGAGGTTCGCCTGCGTCGCGAGCGCTCTGATTCGTCTCCACGACTCTCGCCCAGAGGATGTTGAGCTCATCTCGATAGCGCTTGAGTAAAGCGCGCACTTCAGCCTCCTGAGGGTGGCCAGGATACAGATCAAAAGACATCGTGGTGCCTCCGATCTCATCGCTCAATGCGGATTGAGCGCCGTAGCGATTTAACTTGTTGGAGATTGCCTTCGCCATCGCTTGGAAGTGATCATAGACTGAGGCCGCCCACCCTATTGGCTCGCCGACGGGTAGATAGCAGCTGTTAGCACGATAAAGCGAGGGTGCTGCCTCGTCATCCTCCGCGCTCTCTTCCTTATATTGCTCTAGGCGTCCCTCGCTTATGAGCTTAGTGATCGCGGTCTTTACCGCGTCAGGTTCAGCGCGAAGTTGTTGGGCAATAATATCTGCTTCTAGCCCTGGGTGACGATAGATGTGTACCCACACAATCGAAGAGAGCGAATCACTTTTAGCGCGGGAGGCGAGACGCTGGAGATCGCTCTCGGGGGTCAGGCGATAGAGGGTGAGTCCTGCTTGTTTAAGGCTGTAGATTAGGCCGGAATTAATCAGGTCATGGAGGACCGCTTTGATGGCGCTCATGTCATCCCATCGGAAGCGGTGGAGAACCTCTTCTCGACTTCTCCCTTCTTCGGTATCAATATAATCAAGCACCGCTTCCCAAAGGGTCCTATCACGATCAGAGAGGCTCTCGCTGATGGCTTGTACTCGGCGTTGATAGGTGCGGAGCGCCATTCCGAACATATCGGCAGCGACTTTACGGCTGACCCCCTGTTTCTCGATGGAATCGGAGAGATGCAGAAATACCTCATCAGCGATATGAGCGAGTGGTGCTCTGATCCCAGCGGCGGTGCTCAACTGAGCGATGAGCACTGTCGTCTGGAGCATAATCTGATCTATTAATAATCTAGAGTCCATATCGTGATCACCTCTACTTCCCGGTCAGAGTGACTCACTATAACCAAAAATAATATTCGAGACGACTCTAATCCTACTCTTTGTAAAAGAACTAGAGAGAGTAGAAGAGATCTTATTCTCTTTGAGCAAATGGGCAAAATCGATCTTGGTTTTGATCTTAGAGTTAAGTTTAGCGTCTAGGGTGATGTCGTGGTCGCTCTCCTTGACGAATACGCTCTCGTGTCTCTTCGGCATGGGTATCTCTCATGGCAGTGATCTCCTCTTCAGAGAGTTCACCATCACCATCGAGGTCAAAAGATTCCAATCTCTCAGCTTCTCTTTGTACTTGATGAAACTCTCGAGCAGCTTCTCGTTCAGCCTCGCTGAGTTCACCATCGCCATCGAGGTCAAAAGACTCGAGTCTCTCAACTCTGCGGAGCTCACGCCTCGCCATACGCTCAGCGTCTATTGACTCTTGGGCGAGGGCGCGCTCCTCTTCACTTAAGAGACCATCATCATCGGCGTCAAAAGCCTCGATGATCCTCTCTCGGTGTGCCTCACATCCGATGACTAGGTCATTGGCCAACATTGATTGTTCTTGGTCATTAAGAGATCCATCTCTGTCTAGGTCATAGGCGTTGAGGACTCTCTGATGTCGACGCTCGGGTCGTTCACCCTCGCTCGGGTCGTTCACCTCGCTCGGGTCGTTCACCTCGCTCGGGTCGTTCACCTCGCTCGGGTCGTTCACCTCGCTCGGGTCGTTCACCTCGCTCGGGTCGTTCACCTCGCTCGGGTCGTTCACCTCGCTCGGGTCGTCTTCTGCTTTGTGCTGTCTCTCGTCCTCGTCGAGTGAGGTTTTCGATTGTACAAAAGCCTCCTCTTGTCTCTGCCTCATCGCCCTCAATAAGATTGAGCTCAGAGAGCTCATCGCTACCGATCTCCAAGCCGCTAGCTTCGAGTAAAGCCACTTCAGTGGTGACGGGCTCAGCGCCTTCATTACAGGCGATCAATGTTGACATGGCAGCTGCGCACACAGTGATTCGACATAAGCGCCTGAGCGATTCGTCATTGATCGTGGAGGTCTTTGGGGTTGGTCGTGGTGAAAGTAGGGACATCATGTCTCATCTCCTTTGGTGAATGGGTTGATGAATACACGATACGGTGATCAGCTAAAGAAGACGAGATGTCCAAACTGTCACCCCTCCCCCATGTCATCTCTGTCCTGACCTCTATTGAGACTCTCTGTCCTGACCTCTCTGAGATGAAGAGTGTACGTAGGAGAGATGACCAGAGCCTTAAATCAAAAAAGCCTGACGTAAATAGCCAGGCTTTATATCCTCAACTCGTGCTGAGGTGAGTTAAAAACTATCTATGTTACGCTTAGGTGCGAACACCTTTACTAGCGACATAGACGTAAGGGAAAACGAAGAGGGCGAGAACTGAGATTGTGGTAATCATATCTAAAATCCTTTTAAGATGTGAATGTGTATGGCGGGGCATATAGTTACCTAAATAAGACCTGTCAACTTTATTTTAGGAAATTGTTTTTTTATTTATACGGATTCTGATTTAGCTCTTACCGTCCGTAGTGAGAATGTTGTATATTGGCCAAACAGATGATCTCGTTTGGGTGTAAGATTCAATATATGCTGAATTATTATCTATCGAGCGATTAACGCTCCACCTTCTGATGGAGATTACTTGAATAACCGACCTTATCCTCGCTGCCCTCATCTCTTTATTTACTCTGTCGATAGGGTCGCCAAGAGTCTCTTTGGACTTATTGTGGGACTCGGTCTCCATGTCGCCTATCTTAATCAAGCAATGGGTCATGGTGAGGCGGTACTTTGTGATAACAGAGAGTCACTGATAGATCAGTGCGGAGGGGCTCATGAGTGTGTGACGGATGAGAGTATTGACTCTTTCATTGGTTATTGTCGCGCCGAAGCGGAAGAGATCTCATTTCAGCTCTGTGATCGAAGCAGCGACGAGATTGTGTGCATGATCGGGGAGATATGTAAAATAGGCACTATTGATCCTCAGATTGGAGTGTGTATGTCTCTCTCTCTACCTCCGATCGGAGAAGAGGCATTGATTATGGAGTCAGAGGATATGGAGTCAGAGGGGTGCCAAATGACCTCTTCAGACAGATCTCTCTCAGAGATCATCGCTCTCTTCAGTCTCCTCAGCTTTGGCTTGTTACTCAGGGTTGATGACCGAGAGAGATCATAATGAGAAAATATCATTGGTCAGAGAGGCTCACTTTGCCTATCGGCGCTCATCATCTTCTCTCTGCGGGGACTCTCTATATGGCTCTCATCATGACTCTCCTCATGACTCTGCTGTTCACCGCCTGCGAGGAGAGAGCAACTCAGCAGACTTCGACAGAGATCGACTTTGTAGGGCGCTCTTGTGAGTCACTCTCTGAGGAGGCGATTTTTGAGCGCAGGGTGGTCCCCTTGACTCTCGAGGGAGAGACGCCAAGCTGCGCTCGTTGTCACCTCCCTGGGGTAGATCTTAGACCTTTCATCAAAGAGAATGAATGTCAGAGTCTCGCTTGTTTGAAAGAGGAGAGCTTAGTCGATTTGGAGTCGCCTGAGCAGAGTGTACTACTCTCCTGGATCACTCGAGGTCATGAAGAGCTCGGACTATCTATTGATCAAGACCCACTCGCGCAGGCTGAATATGATGCCTTTATGTCTTGGATTACCTATCAAGTGAAATGTCATGAACAGCTCTGCCTAGCGGAGATGGAGAATCCATGTGAGAAGCGCTTACCTCCACCAAACACTGATCTTGAAGTTATCGTCGATCTCTCCCAGAGCGAGGATGCTTTCGTCCCTCCTTCAGATATGTTGCTTGACGGAGGTGTTGATGGGCTCGACCAGGGTCTCCTTGATCAAGAGCTCTTAGACGCTGATCCTCCAGAGCCAGATATGGAGATCCCTCCACCTCCTCCCGAAGATCTCTGTTCAGCAGAGGGAGTCCAGTACCGTTTTCGTTGGGAGGTGTGGCCATTGCATGGACGATGCTACTATTGCCATGCAGACCATTACAGCGCGAATTCTACCCGTGACCAGCCACCAGCGGGATGGATGAGTGATGACCGAGAGACGATCGGTGCTCAAGTGACCGCGCAACGCCTTCTCGATAGTGAGTATTTAGACTTGGTTACGCCCAGTGAGAGCCTCATACTGCTTAAGCCTCTCTCTGAAGACTTTGGGGGGCTCCCTCATGGGGGAGGGACCAAGATGCGCGACTTAGATGATGTTCTCTATGTTCCCCTCTTAGCGTGGATTGAGCATGTCGCGTCTTGTCGACCATGAATATCGATCATCTAGCGTGAGCTTTTTATGGAGCGGAGGATCACAAACTTTTTATCGCTCGCCTCTACAGAGCAGTGACCGAAAAGTCTCTTTAAGTGGATGTGATATCCTAGATGTCGGTTAGCGACGATCCACAGCTCTCCTCCTAGTTTAAGTGACCGATAGGCATCTTGAAACATTGAGTGGGCGAGGTCAGCACTTATGGTGTGCTGTTGGTGAAACGGAGGATTGCAGATCACTAGATCAAGAGAGCCTTCTTCGACCTGCTTTAGACCATCATCAGCATAAATAGAGGACTTCGCATTAGGTATATTCTTCTCTTGATTAATCCGCGTTGACATCACGGCTTGAAATGACTCATCACAGAAGATGAGGTGCGCTTGAGGATGAGATCTGAGATAGGCTAAGCCGAGTACTCCATAGCCACAGGCGAGATCAGCGACCTTGTCACTCATTGGTAAGCGATCAAAGTGGTGAAGGAAGAACCGACTCCCGATGTCTAGACTCTCTCGACTAAATACGTTAGGCAGAGCGGTCATCGTTAAATCATACTCAGGGATGGTGATCTCGAGATGTGAAGTGAGGCTCTGATTCACCCTTAAGTTAGGGTCACATCTCGCCTGCCACACTCTCGCTTTCCTAACTCCCGGTAGATATTTTGAGGGGCCGAAATACCTCTCGAGAAGCTGATATTGTCCTCGACTTAAGTGCTTGTCCATTCCTGCCAACATGAGCAGAGTATTTGGCTCCAACCAGTGATTGAGGCACTTGAGGAGATATTCTAACTGACTCGATGACTTAGGGATACGACCGATGACACAATTCGGAGGAGGGTGACGAGTGGTCAACGTTGCTAAACTCTCCTCAAATTTTATATTGAACGGCATATTGTTAACTTGAGAGTTGAGCTCTAGCGCTCGACGAGACATCCAAGAGTCTCCATAGCAGAGCGGATTTAGCTCAGCTAGAGGCAAGGTCAACGCGCCAAAATTATCGTTGAGTATACAGATGGTTTCTATTGTCGGTAATAAAGGAGAGAGCGTGTTTAGGAGGTATAGGTCAGCGGTGTCCCAGGCTCTGAGCTCCCGACGATGTTTCTGAGGATATCGTGCCAGGGTATATCGCTTTTCAAAGACAACGAAGGTCTCAGCTTGAGTTTGTGTTTCGCTCATAGTTCCTGTCTCATTAATGCTAAACAGCGCTCAAGTATGGTGTACATTATAAAGGAGTTGAGCAGTAATAAAAGTGGAGCAAGAAGAGAAGAGTCGCCTAAAGCGAGCTCTCGTTGATGTGATCATTGGTTAACGGGTCTAGTGTATTAAATATCAAAGATTTTTACTCAAAAGTGAGTTGATCAATGAGTCCTCTGAAGGCATGATGTGCTCTCACAAATTATGCCCCGATCAAAAGGGGTAAGCGCTACTGATAGAGTACATGAGCGTGTCTTGTTGAGAGGTGTTTATGAGTAAAATGAAGCATTGGTGTTGGCCTTTGGTGTTTGGCTTAATCGGCTGTCAAGGTGAAGAAGTTGACTTTGAACGACTCTTCACTCAGGTCACGAGTCGGGTGAGTACTCCGATGACTGAGACCCCTCGGCTAGACCGTGAGACCCCCCAGGTACATCAGACCCCCTATTTGGTAGACTCACTCGGGCGTTATGTGCACATCCGAGGAGTGAACGTGAGCGGCTCTCACAAGGCGCCACCGACCGAGGTACACTTAGCGATCAATAACGCTGATACAGGAGCGCCAAGTGGTGAGCGGGTCCGTCCTTCACGATACCCTCTCGTGGATACCGGACGAGAGGAGTGCTTAACCGACTTCCCCATCCCTGAAGATTGCATCCAACCCGGGCCTGATGGTCGGCCTTGTACGGAGAGCGATACCTGTGAAATCGATTATATCGGTAGCCCTTTCCCCCTCGAAGAGGCGGAGCAGTGGTTTGGTCAGATGGCGAGCTTAGGATTTAATTCTGTACGTCTCATCACCAATTGGGAGTCTATCCAGCCTTATCGTCCGGGCTCTGATCTCTGTAAGGAGAGCGAGCGATACACTGATGAGTGCTATGATCTTGAATATCTTGAATATTATGACCAAGTGATCACCGAGGCAGAGAAGTTTGGGATCTATGTTCTAGTAGATATGCATCAAGATATCTTCTCTCGTCATATTATGACCTATTACAATGAGAGCCCAAGCTATGAGCTCAGCGGTGAGACCATAGAGACTGACCCGGGTACGGTTGAGCGCCTCATTCTCTCTCTCTTTCCACCCTATACCGATTGGGTGAGAGGTCATGGCGCTCCTCGTTGGGTGGTGCAGACCGCTCTCCCGGAGAAGAAGATGGACTCAGAGTATTGGGGAATGTTCCGTGGGCTCGGTCGGCTCACCACCGAAAATGGGGGGGTGAACCTCACCTTGCTCACCAATATTCAGAGCTTGCTAGAGAGGATTAACCCTGATGGTGGAATCCCCGATTGGCTTAATACTCTCTTAACATCTCGCCCGGCGAGGCGTTTTGCAGTGAATGAGACCAGCGATATCTTACCTCTGACTCCGTGGATTGTCCCCGGCGTTCTCTCTCTTGATGTCGACCGCTCTTTCGCGGCTCTCTTTGCAGGTGATAAGGCCTTCCCTGGTCTTGTCGTCGATGCTGACGGCCTAACCAAGAGAGAGGAAGAAGCGAGTGACTCCGATGCCCCTGATCTGAAGACCTATCTTCAAGGTCACTATGTCGGCGCTTATCTTGAGCTAGCAAAACGCGCTAAGACTCATGAGAATGTCATTGGCTATGACATCATCAATGAGCCGGTAGGTGCTTTTCTGATGATGGCTCTCGGTGGACTGTTTAGACAGTTAGTCCCCCCTCCACCGAGCTGTGAAGAGGTGCTCGACTGTGTCCTCCCCATAGACTGTCGGGAAGGGCTCGCTGATTGGCCTGCCTGTGTTCCTACCGAAGGAGGGGAGACTCCAGAAGAGGCGATCGATCGACTAGAGAGAGCAGCGGGTAGCCAATTTAGTTGCGTTGATGAGCGAGGCCGAGATGCCTCAACATCCCCTGAGGATGAGCTTCGATGGTGCTTTAACCTCAATGATGAGCTCCCTAATCATGAGCTTGTCGAAGAGGGAGGAGAGTTTGAGGCGATGGTAGAAGAGATGCTCGGTCAAGAGCTGGGCAATCAAGTCTATGGTGTGATTCGCGGTTTACAGCTTTTGCCGAGCGATGCCCACCCTTATACGCTGTATCAATGGGGGCTCTCCGATATTGACACCGGTACTGCGATTTCAATGACATTGCAGTTTGAAGGTCAATATTTACAGGCATTTTATGAGACGGTTGGTCAGGCCGTTCAAGAAGAAGACCCCAACGCGATTATTTGGTTTGAGCCTGCGACTAGTCTACGGATGCTCACTGGTGCGATGCGATTTTGGGACCAACCGCTTACTCGTCCACAAGGGATCAAACAGCTGGTTTTCGCTCCGCATTGGTATCCGGATATTTACCCCTATTTAGGGATCAATTCCGATCCTCGAGACTTTAATCTTGATGAATGGCTCTATCGGGATTTTGTAGAGCCTCTGCATGAGATCTTGCATGAAGGACCAACGTGGCTGGGTAATATTCCTGTCGTCTTTGGAGAGTTTGGGACCTATTTTAACTTGCAAGCGTCCAATGAGGATCGTGACCCAGCGCTGAGCGAGGATCTCGGCGCGCACCTGCTTAACAGTTATTATGAGGCCTTTGAAGAGCTCAGTGTAGGAAATATGGTGTGGTGTTTCTCTAAGAGCAACAGCGCCGAGTATGGGGAAGACTGGAATCATGAAGATTTCTCTATTATCGGACCTGATGGAGAGCCACGAGGCTGGCCTGCTTATGTGCGGACTTATGCTCGTGCCACTAGTGGTAAACTTATCTATCAACGCTTTGTCTCACAATACGAATATTGGAAACCGCTCGCTGGTGAGCCCCGACCGACAGGGCACTATGACCTCCATATGGAGCGTCGTGAATCAGATCATCCGACCGAAGTTTTTGTCCCACTTAAACAATACCCTCAAGGATTCTATGTGACGATCACTGATGGCCACGCGGTTTATGATGCTAAGCGACAGCTGCTCTATTGGTATCCCACCGATGATGGTCCTGGGTTGACTCATGCCCTGCATATAGAGCCTTGGCTCGATGATCGAGAAGCGCCGATTTGGAGCTACTTCTTCAAAGATGGTGAGGTGCTCATCGGACGACCTGACCCTCAGTTAGAGAGAGTAGGAGAGCGAAGATGAGAGTTCTATATCGAGCGATATATATTGATAAAGCCCCTCTCAGCACCCCCTATGGTCGGCAGTTAATGTTGATGTCTGGGCTGATGTCTGGGCTGATAGCGAGCCTGTTGATGGTGGGTCTATCGATAGCTAATGCTCAAACGAGGTCAGAGTCGGCCTCAGAGCCACGAGCCGAGAGCCTTGAATCTCCCAAAAAGACTCAAAAGACCTCCTCTATTCGGTCGATAGAGCTCACTGGTGAGCTCTCTACGACGCTCTACTTACGTAATGACACTGACTTCGATCCTAGCCCTCGCTTTGATGACCTAGACGGTCAGAGCGACTCTCAATTCGCGACCTTCTTTAATCCTACTCTCACCGTCAATACCGGGCGGGGGGTGAAGGTCAAATACCAGCTTGAGCTGGGGTGGAATGCGTGGGGGCTCAATAATCCGAGTCAACCTAATCAGTTTATGGCGATGCCGGGTCAGCCGCTCCAAGGTCGGCATCGACTCATTTGGGGCCAATGGCGAGGAGAAAACACCTCTGTTCGCTTTGGCTTCCAAGAGTTTAGAGACCCTAGCGGGCTCTTCTTGAATCATACAGTAGGTGGGCTCAAGGTGCGTCTAAAACGCGGGTCTCATCGATTGGAGGTCATCTTTGCGCAGCTCCCCGATACAACCTATGAGGGGATCGGGTTTAACCGTGACTATATCACTGATGATAACCTTACCACTGACCGCTTTATTATGGGTAGCGATTACCGTTGGACTCAGAGGAGTCTTAAGCTCAATGTTGGCCTCTATGGACTCAATGATGAGAGCCTGTTTCATCGAGCGTTGAGACTTGGGACCGCGGTCTTATCTCTCTCACATAAGGCTAAGGGACGTAGAGTATGGGTGCATCTTCTTGGACAAGGTGGATGGCAGGATCGAGCGAGCGCCCTCAATCAACGGGTGGATCATCAAGCCTTCGCTTATCAAGTAGGGGCTCGCTTTCGCGCGGGGAAGTTGACTTGGAGTATACGGAGCTTTGGTGTCTCTGGAGATGATGACTATGACGGTAACCAGCGTCAAGGAGCCTTCTTCGGTTCCGCGAAGAACTTGAGTAAGACGCGTCTACTCACCGAGGATGAGTCTCGTGATCGTTACGATAATCTTGATGAGCGCATGGGTAGCTATCTCGGCGTTCTTGCCTTTAACCCTGCGGGGCTCATGGTGAATGACCTCTCACTGTCTTATCAACTTAAAGAGTGGTACCAGCTTGAGGCGGTCGCTGGTCTCGGATCAACAATGAACCCTACGAGGGCAATGGGAGCACGTTGGATGGGCTTAGAGCTCACGCTCACCCAACGCTGGAAGCTCAGCGAGGCTGCTCAAGTGTTCCTCACCGGCTTAGCGCTCTTGCCGGGAGAAGCGGCGGCGGTCTTGATCAATGACCAAGATCGACGAGCGACCGAGACCCTCTATGGACTCACTATGGGGATCAGCGCCCGCTTCTGAGGAGGTGTTATGATAAGAGATCAACTTATATACTCAATCATTAATGGGAGAGAGGCTCAATGAAACTCCTCATCACTGGAGGGGCGGGTTATATCGGTAGTCATACATGTGTGGAGCTACTCGAGGCAGGATATGAGCTCGTCGTCATCGATAACTTAAGCAACAGTAAGCGAGCGTCACTCGACAGAGTGATGGAGATCACCGGTCAGCGCTTGACCTTCGTCGAGGGTGATATACGTGACACTTCATCGATGACCTCACTCCTCAAGGCACATTCTTTTGAGGCGGTGATTCACTTCGCTGGGTTAAAAGCGGTCGGGGAGTCTAGCCGTCTCCCGGTAAACTATTATGATCACAACGTGGGCGGTACGATCTCCTTACTCAAGGCCATGCAGGCCGCTGAGGTCTATACTCTCATCTTTAGTAGCTCGGCAACGGTTTATGGAGACCCTGAAACCGTCCCCATCACTGAGTCTGCTCCGCTGAGCGCTACCAATCCTTATGGATGGTCCAAGCTGATGGTAGAACAAGTCCTCAGCGATCTCCAAGCCTCCGATGATCGATGGAGTGTCACTCTCCTCCGCTATTTCAATCCTGTGGGTGCTCATCAGAGCGGGTTAATTGGGGAAGACCCCAATGGGATCCCTAATAATCTTCTCCCTTATATCTCTCAAGTAGCGATCGGTAAACTGAGCCATCTACGAGTTTTTGGTGATGACTACCCTACGCTTGATGGAACAGGGGTCCGGGATTACATACATGTCGTTGATCTCGCTTTAGGTCATCTCGCCGCGCTTAAACGAAACGTTCATCGACCGGGTCGGCATGTGTATAATTTAGGCACAGGGAAAGGATACAGCGTCCTCGAGATGCGGGCTGCTTTTGAGCAGGCAGCTGAGCGCCCGATCCCCTATGAAGTCGTCGCCCGACGCCCCGGTGATATCGCTGCCTGTTGGGCTGATCCAAGCCTCGCCATGCAGGAGCTCTCATGGAGCGCTGTTCGGGGACTTGAAGACATGACTATAGATGGATGGAGATGGCAGTCTCGCTCCCCTAATGGCTACGAAGACTAATCACAGAGGTCACTGCAGAGATGAATATCCCATCAACAATAGACGGTAGAGAGTCATTTGATCCAAGCGAGCATCCACATCGCCGCTATAACCCATTGGTGGGTGAGTGGGTCTTAGTCTCACCACACCGGGCTAAGCGACCCTGGCAAGGCGCTCAAGAGCGACCTCAGCGAGAGAGCAGACCTCGACATGATCCCCAATGTTATCTCTGTGCAGGCAATACTCGGGTGGGTGGAGCTCAGAACCCTGAGTATCAGAGCACTTATGTCTTTGAAAATGACTTCCGAGCGCTCCTCGATCCCACTCCACCAGTGAGTGAGGCTCATCCACTCTTCCAAGCAGCTCAGGTACAGGGGACTTGTCGAGTAGTATGTTTTTCCCCTGACCATAGCAAGACCATCGCCGAGCTCACACCACCAGAGATCGTCGAGGTGATTAATACATGGGCTTTAGAGGTTGAGTCACTGAGCGATCGATATCAATGGGTACAGGTATTTGAGAATAAAGGGGCGGCGATGGGCTGCTCAAACCCTCACCCTCATGGCCAAATCTGGGCGATGGACGCTCTCCCTAATGAAGCGATGAAAGAGGACGAGAGGCAAGCTCAGTATCTAGATCAGCAGGGGAGTGTTTTACTTCTCGACTATGCTAAAGAAGAGCTCCAGCGCCGAGAGCGTATCGTAGTAGAGGAAGAACATTGGTTGGCGGTGGTCCCTTATTGGGCGGTGTGGCCCTTTGAGACCCTCGTTCTCCCCAAGGCGAGACAGGTCAGTCACCTCAACGCGCTGAGTATCGCTGAGCGAGAGAGTTTAGCTTTGCTACTCAAACGACTCACGACTCGTTATGATAACCTCTTTGAGACGAGCTTCCCCTACTCTATGGGGTGGCATGGGGCGCCTAGCGCTAGACCTTCTGCTCATTGGCAACTTCACGCTCATTTTTATCCGCCGCTTCTCCGCTCAGCGACGGTGAAGAAGTTTATGGTCGGCTTTGAGATGCTCGGAGAGAGTCAGCGTGATTTGACCGCCGAGCAGGCTGCGGAGAGACTACGGGCTCTCCCTGAACGTCATTACCGAGAGGAGGGACCTTGAATCAGTCAACGGTGAGTTGTCAGGCTGCGGTAATTGAGGCCTATCGAGAGAGATATGGTGAGTCTCCGATGTATGTCATCATCGCTCCCGGTAGAGTAAACTTAATTGGTGAGCACACCGACTATAATGAGGGTTTTGTTCTACCGTGCGCCATCGGTTTCGCGACTTACGTCGCGATCGGTAGACCGACTACGTTATCAAAAGAAGAGGGAGACACACGGGTAGAGGCTGTCGCCCTCGACTATGAAGGAGAGAGCTCAACGATTTCTCTGAATGAACCGATCAATCTCCCTCGGCGTCTAGAGGTGAGCGATGATTCTCCTTCAAAGACCAGATGGTCTGATTATGTTCGAGGAGTCATCGAGGTGCTCCGTGATCAGGGTCACGCTCTCCAGTCAGCGGCGATGGTCATCTCCGGTGATGTGCCACAAGGGGCAGGTTTGAGCAGCTCTGCCTCTCTGCAGGTCGCTGTCGGATTCGCTCTCAGCTCTTTATTTGATTGGGGGCTGACTCCCACCGATCTCGCTCTCATCGCTCAGCGCGCTGAAAATGAGTATGTAGGCTGTCAATGTGGTATCATGGACCAGTTAGCCTCTGCTCATGGCGCAGAGCAACGAGCTACATTGATCGACTGTCGAGATCTCCGCTTAGATCTGATTCCGCTTCCTTCCGAGGTGGCGATCATCATCATTCACTCTGGGGTCAAGCGGGGGCTGGTCGACAGCGAATATAACACTCGGCGGATGGAGTGTGAGGAGGCGGCTCGAACCTTGGGAGTCACCTCACTTAGGGAGGTGAGTGAATCGTCTCTTATCGCTCATCAGCAGACTCTCTCCGAGAAGGTTTATCGCCGCGCGCGCCACGTCATCACTGAGAACCAACGTACGCTGGCGGCGGCCGAGGCGCTCGCTCAAGGAGACTTGAAACGCCTTGGGGAACTTATGTATGCCTCTCACGCCTCTTTGGCTAATGATTATGAGGTGACTGTCCCTCCTCTTGATCTTATCGTAGAGCTCATTCAGAGTGTGATCGGTGAAGAGGGAGGCGCGAGGATGACTGGTGGAGGATTTGGTGGTTGTGTCGTCGCCCTCACTCCACACGCTAATGTACCAGCGATTAAAGCCATCATCGAGTCACAATATACATTACGAACCGACCTTGAGGCGCGGCTCTTTGTTTGTAAAGCGAGCGGAGGGGCGAGAGCTTTGACGGTCTCTCAATGAGGGCATAGAGCTCTCTTTTATCACGTCTTCCCCTCATTGAAGAGAGCGATAAGATGTTTGCGATCACTCTGATCACGTTTATTGGTGTAACCCTCTCGGTCCCTATCTTTACTTCGGTCATCGCGAGGGATATCGATCGCTCTGTGAGTCCCATTGAAGAGTACTTTCTTGGAGGCAGAGCCCTCACATGGCCGCTGATCGCTGGCTCACTCTTATTGACGGATCTCTCGATAGAGCAGCTCATAGGTCTCAACGGGGCAGCCTTTAGAGAGAGAAACTTGATTGGGGTCGCTTGGGAAGCGTCCGCGGCTTTGGCTCTCATCATGACCGCCCTCTTCTTCTTACCTCGATACTTAGAGAGCGGTGTCAAGACGACACCTGCTTCTTTAGAGCGACGCTTTGATCCAATGACGCGTCAGCTCGTCTCTGGGATCTTTCTTCTAGCCCATATCACTGTTTTACTCCCGGTCATTCTCTATACGGGAGCGTCTGTTCTACAAGGGGTATTTGAACTCCAATACCCCCTTTGGTGGATCATTGTTAGCTTAGGTTTGTTGGGTAGTTGGTATGCGGTATTTGGCGGACTTAAGTCGGTGGTGGTGAGTGATACTCTCTATGCAATAGGCCTCTTCGCTGTTGGACTCTCCATTCCTCTACTCGCCTTATCTACGCTCGGTGAGGGATCGATCAGAGTAGGTCTCTCGACATTGATCTTTGAGAGCGCTACCCCACTTACTGTTTTACCCCCGAACCCACTTACTGTTTTACCCCCGGACTCACTTACTGTTTTATCCTCGGACCTGCTGAGCCCTTTAGCTAGAGTAAACAGCGGTGGGGGAGTGAGCGCTGTCCCTTGGGACATGTTGTTGACGGGGGTGATCTTCGTTCAGATCTTTTACTGGTCGACGAACCAAGTGATCGTACAACGAGCTCTCGGCGCGAGAAGCCTCGCCGAGGGACAAAAGGGAGTACTCTTCGCCTCACTGATGAAATTAATCGGTCCCGTGATGTTCTGTTTACCTGGGGTGATCGCTCTGCGAATGCTTGGGGAGTTATCAGTTCTTCTCGATCCCCAAGCCTTGAGTGAAGCGCTTATCGCTCACGAGGGAAGCTCAGCCCCACTGGTGAGAGAGGCGATACTATTAGGTCAAAACATTCTAGATAGCGGCGCCTCTCGGCTCTCTCTCGAGACCGCTCTTCAGCTGAGACCTCTTGACCTCTCTTACCATGAACAGGTCTACTCAGCGGTGGTTAGGCGGGTCCTTCCTGAGTGGTCCCAGGGGCTATTTGCCGCTGTCCTCGTGGGCGCTATTGTTAGCTCATTCAATTCAGCATTGAACAGCGCCTCCACTCTCTTCTGTCTTGACTTCTACAAAGAGCACCTTTGGCGGCGAGGTTCAATGTCAGCTGACGCTCAGGAGAGACAACTCGTCACCGCCGGGAGGATCTTCGGAGCGTTGCTGGCTTGTATCGCCATGACTTTAGCTCCTTCTCTAGCGCAGATGGAGTCGGCTTTGACTTACTTACAGACAATGGCTGGACTCTACAGCGCCCCGATCGTCTCTGTATTTGTTATAGGTATGCTTAATCATCGAGCACCAGCCGGTGCCGCTAAGTTGGCGTTGCTCATCGGCTCATTATCATACAGTGCTCTCATGCTCACTCCTATTGATAACGTCCATTGGTTGCATGTGTATATGATATGTGTGGTGATCACTGGGGGTGTCTTACTTCTTGGTGCTCGACTTTATCCTAAAAGCGATGATGAGATCGAGCTCAGCTCAGCGCGACCAATCCCAACGATAGACCTCACTCCCTGGCCACATGCCAGGACCGCCTCGATGTCGATTTGTTTCGTCATTATTATGTTATACATAGGCTTAGAGGTTCTTTAGGATCACTCAATATCGGTGATCCATGAACATCGATCGACTTCACTTAAATATGGTTCATATAGGGAGGAAGAGAGATGAGCGCTGAACGAGAGGGTGAGCTAGAGAAGAGCCTCGGGCCGTTGATGATTTGGGGCTTAGGGGTGGGGTATGTGATCTCCGGTGAGTATTTTGGATGGAATTTAGGGCTCGCTGAGGGTGGGCCTTATGGCATGTTAGTGGCGACTCTCATCGTCACCTTGATGTATCTCTGCTTCACTCTCTCTTATGCCGAGCTAGCGTGTGCCCTCCCTGGTGCGGGAGGGGCTCATGTCTATGGCAAAGCAGCTTATGGAGAGCGGTTTGGGCTCACTGTGGGATTGGCGCAACTCATTGAGTTTGTTTTCGCCCCACCCGCCATTGCCTTCGCGATCGGAGGCTATCTCCAGTCCTACCTACCGGGGGTTCCTGCTCTCTATTTAGCGATGATCGCTTATATTATCTTTACTGGACTGAATGCTTGGGGTGTTAAGCTCTCGGCGATGTTTGAGCTAGTGATGACCCTCTTCGCGGTCACTGAGTTATTGATTTTTTGTGGGGTCGCTCTTCCCGAGTTTGAGTGGTCTCATTTTAGTCATAACCCCCTCCCTAATGGATGGTGGGGCGTATTACCTTCTCTCCCCTTCGCGATTTGGTTTTATTTGGCACTCGAGGGCATTGCTAACGTTGCAGAGGAGGCACGAGATCCTCAACGTGACATCTCTCGGGGGTTCATTTATGCACTCGCCACCTTGGTCACCCTCGCCATCTTAGTATTTTTCTCCGCTGTGGGCGTCGCCGGTTGGGAGGCGATTGTATATACTGATGCGACTCAGAGCGTCACTTCAGATAGCCCTCTTCCTTTGGCGATCGCCCGAGTCGTGGGAGAGGGTCATCTGCTCTATCACCTCTTGGTCACTGTCGGACTCTTTGGGCTTG
Organism: uncultured bacterium; assembly: GCA_943788935.1. Lineage (GTDB taxonomy): Bacteria > Myxococcota_A > Bradymonadia > UBA7976 > VGTA01 > CAKZRU01. The sequence continues at coordinate 563,454 of CALSSE010000017.1, forward strand.
TAGCGAGTTTTCATGGGATCATTTTAGTAGCGGGCCGAGCGACTATGGACTTTGGTCGCCAAGGGTATTTACCGAGTGCGCTCAGTCGAGTACATGTAGAGCGACGCACACCGATCAACGCTCTCTTGATTAATATGCTTGTGGGTTTTGGCGCGCTGCTCACGGGTAAAACAGGAGAGATCATCACCCTCGCCTGCTTCGGAGCGCTCACTTTATACGCTTTATCGATGCTCAGCTTAATGAAGTTACGACGTGAGCAACCGGAGCTACCACGGCCTTATGAAGCCCCCCTATATCCTTTATTTCCGGCGATCGCTTTTATCCTCGCTACACTCTGCCTCGGCGCTGTGAGTTATTATAATCAAGGGGTCGCTCTCGTTTATTTAGCGTTAATGAGTAGCGGTTATCTACTCGCCTCAGCCCTTCATTTACGACATCGTCGCTAGCAGCGCGTCGAGCCTTTTGCCTGAAGAGTGGAAGTAGAACACCCTACGAGCTCATTCAGCTTATACAGGAGCAATCGTTTCCTCTCTTTCCATTTTATACAGAGTGGGTAATATGGGATTTTGTCACACCTTATACCCAAGATGATGAATCACCATGTATAACGCTCCTCTTCATGAGCTTAATCGATCTCCAGCTGCTCAAGTCGTCACTAAGCTCGCTGCAAGCTCTGGCTTGTTTTTGACTCATTTTGAGCATAGACATCATCTCACGATACCGGCGATGTGGCTCCCTGAAGACCGACCTGACCTCGATGGAGAGGTAAGGTGGAAAGCGGGTACGCTCAAGGAGCATAAGTATCTTCATTTTAGATATGACCAACCTTTAGGCAGCTTTCATCCAGGGCATAGAGCAAAATGGACGACTCATGAGCTTTGTCATGGCTTAGTGGGGTTTACTTGGCGCCCCGATATGACTCCCCTCTCTCACAGCCTCGCTGCGAGGCTCTCTGAGCTTCTTCCGGTCGCTTTATGGTACTTCTTTGATGAGTCTCAGTTACGACGCTGTCCCCTGCATTATCTCCAAGGAGCTCTCTTTCAAGATCACTGCGTCTACTGTGATCAGCTCGCCGCTCAAGGGCCTCGGCTCCCTGAGCTAGAAGATGAGGAGATGATCAAAGCGGGGATACGTTTTGTGAAAGATGAGTTGGCAATGATCGCTAAGAGTAAGCGATTTGGACGTCCTCTGCCTAACCGCTATGCCACGCTCGATCTTAATAGCGACTCTATGGCTTATGTCGCCCAAAATCTTAAGCGAATGGAAGATCCTGTTTTTCGTATGTTTATCGAGCTATTTCATGGCCACCATACTGGAATGTGGGCGGATCTAGATGAGCTAGAGGGTAGAGTGTGGGGGTTGACAGAGGCTCTCAGCGGAGGCCTCCCCGCTAACCCGCTCTCTGCGGGGCAAGATCATTGGATCGCTCAAGACCTAGGTTGGCGATTATTGTCAGTCTCCGCCCAATGTGAAGATCAAGAGGCGATCGATCGACTTGAAGAGCTCGCAGTGGGACTCTCGAAGAGGCCTCAAGATCTACAACCCGTTTTTCGCGGTTATCAAGAGCTCTTTGACTCCTTCTTCCTACCTGAACCGGAGGCGATGTTTGGTGTAGGTTATCCACTTATTGAGAAGGAGAGCGGTAGCGTATGGGGGTCGGACCTCACCCAACTCTATCGTGGCGTAGATAGCGCTTGTCCTTCTATCAGTAAGGCCCTCGGGCCCGAGAACTTCAGCGAGCAGATCTCCGCTTTCGCTGTATGGGACTTAGAGCGCCCTCAGCGCTCAGGAGTAGGTAAGCGCTTCGCCTCTTTCTTAGCAGAGACCGCCCGTGGGCCACTCTCTGATCTCGCTACCTATGAGGCAGCGATTCAATACCCCGATCCCCCTGACCCTTGGTCCGCTTCACTAGGATGGCATTCGGCAGAAGGAAAACTTGTCCGTCGGGCTCAAGGTGTTGATGTTCTCAAGTTAAGCGTAGAAGTTGACGCGCTTATCGAGGCGATCGATCGTGAAGATGAAGAGGTGGATGTACCTGAGCGTGAACATTGGATTCTTATCACCCATCAAGCGGGTGGAGTGAGGCGCATCACTGAGGTCAGCGCTCAAGCGGCGAGCGTACTTGAGCTTTTAGCTGACGGTCCAGTAGAGCGTCAGCTGCTCGATCTCACCGAAGATGATTGGGAAACTCTCATTGATAGTGGATCGATCACTCCCTGTAACTGGCACATCTATGCCCCTGAAGAGCTACCGAAGATGACGTCTACGAATGAGGGCTTACTCCCCGATGCCTTCTCACTCACCTCCTCGAGAGGTATGTGGAGTCAGGCTCGTCTAAGACGTACATCGGGTGACGAGCTGAGCGAAGATGCGGGCTTTGAACCAGCGCCGCTTTATGAAGTAGAGAGTGAGAGAGCCTACAGTGGGGCGCCTCAGCCAGTGGACTCAGAGGCGCTCTCTGAATCTGATCATCAAGCAGCGGAGGCGCTCCGCTCTTTAGATGAGCTGAGCGCGGTTATCAAAGAGGTGAGGGGAGGGGCGATGACCTCTAAGTCATCTCTGGGTCGTCAGTATTCCAGTCAATCAGGGTCATCGAGAGCCGCTCGATCTTGGGGAGAGTCCTCTTTCAAGTCTGCTCCTCAGATCTCCTCTGTTGAGGCGCTTCGTGAGATGGGCTACAGTGAGGATCGTCCACCAGAGAATCCCTTTGAGACGAAATTACGCCAAGCGCTCGCTGCGCAAACCCAACAAGATGAATCACCGTTGCCCGCGAGTTCAAACCTAACAGAGGACTATGATGACCTCTTTACTTTTGACCTCGAAGACTCTATCGATGAGCTTACTGAGACAGAGCTTGATCAGCAATTAAAGAGTATATTGAGCGAAGAGGTGAGCGCGGTTAACTCTAAAGGCCATGAAGAGAGCGCTACCGATGAAGAGAGCGGAGAGGCAGTAGGGTTTGGAGAGCGGTGGGGTGATTGGGATAAAGAGCGGTGAGTCCTGTCTTTAGAGGAGGTGTGAGCGCTCAATCAAGAGGCCTTCAGGGATCATTCAAGAGATTATCTAAGCAAAGTCGATTCCTTCTGAGAGTCTGCGCGATCTGTTGTTGGGTGCACCTCTCCTTAGGCGGTGTTGGGCAGAGACCTGGAGGAAGTGAAGTAAATGGGGTTTATACAGAGGGCCTCGCTTATGCGCAGAATATCGTTCATACAGAGAGCGTCGTTCATACAGAGAGCGTTGTTCATACAGAGAGCGATACGCTCTCTCAATCGCTCTCTCAAGTGGTTCAATCGACTCTAGCTCTCCACCCCGCTGCTCGCGCTCGACGTTTTGATATTCAATCTGCCCAGAGAGGTTTAGACGCGGCAAGGGGGTTGTTTGATATGCAATTGAGCGGAGACCTCGACCTCTCTGATGATTTAGTGACGATTCCTAACCCTTTGGAGATGGGTGCCCGAACCCCGATCGAGACTCAGAGATATAGCGCTGAGTTGAGGCTGACTCAGCCCCTTCGTTGGGGGACTCAGCTCAGCTTTGGTTTACGTCAGAGTCAGGTAGAGACTACGAACCCTTTCCGTAATTGTGTCCCGGGGATCATCAGTGATCGATGCTATGAGTCCACCTTGACGCTCTCTCTCAATCAGCCTCTTTTGAGGGGGGGGTCTGCTTCGGCGAACACAGCTGAAGAGCGGAGCGCAAGATATGGGGTCGAAGGAGCTCGAGAGCAGCTACGAGTGGAGCTCAATCAACGAGCGCAGAGTGTGGGGAGCACGTACTTGCAGCTCTCACTCGCTCAAGCTCAGCTGAGGCTAGAGCGTGATCTTTTAGCGCTCACTGAGCGTCGACTTTTTGAGGCTCAAGAGCGAGTAAAAGTAGGAATCATCGCTGCGAGTGACCTCTATCCCCTACAGGCAGCGATCGCTCAAAGGGCGCAGAGCGTGATGAGCAGTGAAGGGCGAGTCACCGACGCTCGATCGAGGCTGAGGACTTTGAGTCAGTTCAACATCGATATCGCTACCTTCCCTCGTAGATGGCTTGAGCCTCAGCCTTTAGAGCGGTCACTTCGCTCACTCTCTTCACCAAACCTCAAAAACTCACCACAGGTGAGAGCATTACTCGCTGCAATGCAACAATTAGAGGCTCGTCGAGAGCCTCTGCGTGACGCTCAACGACCACAGCTTAATATGGGATTAATATGGAGTCAGAGTGGATTAGGAGAGGCCCTCGGAGATGCGCTAGGAGCACTCCCCGATAATGAGAGTCGCTTCTATGGGGTGACGGTGAGTTACGCACAGGCTCTATCTCGGCGCGCAGACAACTTGAGCGCTCAATTAGAGTCTCAGTTAAGAGCTCAAGAGGCGGAACGAGAGTCTTTACGACAGGAGTTAGAGCTGTCTTGGCGGTTAAGCCTAGATCAGGTTCAGCGTAGTCGAGAGTTGTTGACATTAGCTCGTATCGCTCGACAAGCGACAGAGAAGAGCGCTGCGGTTGCGAGCGCTAAGTTGTCTGAAGGACGAGGGACCTTGTTCGAGGTCCTTGAACTACAGAATCAAGCGCTCTCAAGTCACACACAGGAGATCACTATCGAGCATGATATAGCCCAAGGTCTCCTCGATTTATGGGGGCTGAATGATGAGCTTCTCGATCGATTTGGAGTCGATGTGAGATGAGCGTTTCAAGCGTTGAGGCCCAACGTCAGTCTCGTCTCTTATCACACCTCCTCCGCCGACCGATCGGAGTAATGATGAGTCTCACCTTGGTGGTCCTCGTCGGTCTTATCGCTTATGCACGTATGCCACTCCAGCTACTGCCTGAAGGCTTTAGCCCTCCATTTATGTGGGTCGCGGTCCCCACTCTCGCCGCCAGTCCAGAAGAGAATGAGCTCCTCGTCGCTAAACCTTTAGAGGACGCGCTCTCCACGCTTGGGGAGATCGATCGTTTACGTACTTTTATCCGCACCAATAACGTCGGGTTTGCGATTAACTTACATGCCAAAAGCGATCCTGATCTCAGCTATTTGAGGATCAGGTCTCGTCTTCGTAGACACCTCCCATCGCTCCCCGAAGGCTCTCAATTCGCTAGGATATGGCGACACGACCCCAATGATGACCCACTGTATATCCTCTCAGTGACTTTCCCGCCGACACATCAGAGGCCCGCTCAGGTCATTAAAGATCATATCGTTCAAGAGTTGGAGAGGATCTCGGGGGTGAGTAGAGTAGAACTTCGAGGGGTTGAAGAGCTTGCTGTTCGTATTAAGCTAAATCCACACGCTCTGAGGGAGGCTCGTATTGATGCTCAACAGCTCATCGATCAGCTCGCTCAAGATCACTTCACGCTCACTGCAGGTCGGATCATAGAGGGAGACCGGCAGGTCTGGATCAACGCCTCTTCTCGATTTGAGAGCATAGAGGCGGTGAGAGCGAGACCGATCACTCGCCACCTCACCCTCGGCGAGGTGGCTGAAGTCTCTCTCGCCCCGAGTGGGACGCCTGAGATCCAACGAGTCAATGGTCAAGATGCTGCTCAGCTGATCATCTATAAGGTCTCCACAGAGAATACGATCGAGGTCTCTGATCAAATCAAAGCGACTTTGGCACGCTTGTTCACGCAGAAGAGTCAGCTGAGGGGCTTTGAGCGCATTGAATTCTTCAGTCAGGGTGAGTTTATTAAGACTTCTCTTGATCAAATAAAGAACTCAGCGCTCTTTGGTGGGATCATTGCTCTGTTGTGCCTATGGTTATTCTTGAGGTCGATCAGGGTGACTCTGATGATCACCGCAGCGATCCCTTTGTGTCTCTTAATGACGATCGCGCTTCTCTATTTAAATGGTCAGAGTCTCAATGTGCTCTCGATGATGGGGATTATCCTCTCGGTAGGTATGGTGATCGATAACGCGATCGTTGTTTTAGAGCAGGTCGCTCGACTGAGACGACGAGGAGACACTCCTTATCAGGCAGCATTAGAGGGGACTAGCGCTGTGGGGATGGCGATTACTTTAGCGACTGCCACCACTTTGGTGGTGTTTTTACCAATCATGATGCTCTCTGATCAACCGCTTGTCGGCTTCTTTATTACGAGCATTGGAGAGCCGGTCTGTTATGCTCTCAGCGCTTCTCTCCTCGTCGCTTTGGTACACTTACCGACGGCGAGTTTATGGTTCTCCGGATCTCTCTCTTCTCCTAGACAAGAGCATAAAGAGGAGGTTGTCGAAGGGGTCGCAGGGAGTAATGACGCCGAAGAGGCACTGGAGAAGTCAAGCTATTACAGGGTTTTGTCGTGGGTCTTGGAGCATAGGTTAGCGGTGAGTCTCTTCACGTTATTATTCTTTATGAGCGTCGGTTGGCCAGCAAATCAGCTCAAGCGAGTCGATAAGGGAGGTGGAGCGTTCAAGACCTTAACCGTCCATTTGATTGGTCCGCTTAATGGGTCGCAGCGTCGGCTAGATGAGCTCGCTCGTCGAGTTGAACGTCAACTCCTAGGGTCAAAGAGTGAACTAGACATTAAGACGATCGTAACTAGTCGGGGGTGGTCCCCTGAGCATTTAAAGGTAGAGCTTCATCTGACCTCGACTGATCTCCGTCAACTCACCAAGAATGTTCGTGAAGAGCGGATCTTGGCTCTCCTCCCACAGAGGCCGGGATATAAGTTGAGGTTACGCAGAGGGATGGGGGCTCAGAACGACGGCGTGCAGATCTCTGTCTATGGTCCTTATCTACACACTACCCAACCAATCGCTGAAGATCTGATGAGGCGGCTTAAACGAGCACCGGAAATTAAAGAAGTCGAGCTCGACCTCCCCGAGGGAGGCCTTGAGCTCTTGCTCAATGTGAACCCGATCTTCGCCGCCACTCAGCAGCTCTCTCCTCGATGGATTTCAGGCTCGGTGAACGCTGAGCTACAGGAGAGACCGATCGGAGAATTATTGACCGCGAGTGGTGATGTAGAGCTCTTAATCTCGCCTGAGAGTGAGTCTTTGACCGTAGATACAGTCGCTCGTACAGTCCCTAGATCACCGCTCGCTCAAGGCAACACATCTACGGACACAACAGGTCTTGGAGATCAGACGATAGACAGCGTGGTGCGCCGGTCATTGAAGCTAGGCTCTGGTAAAATTCGTCGGAAGAGAAGACGAGTAGAGGTGAATCTATCGGTGATCGGTGAGGATGGAGAAGTTATGGCGGCTTTGGAGAGAGAGTTACCTCGTTTTCAGACCCCTGTAGGCTATGGGATAGATTACGGTGAACGGTTCAAAGAGAGAACTTCAAATGAACGCGGTGGCCTATTGGCCATTCTCGCAGGAGTCGCGTTGGTCTTCTGCCTTATGGGTCTCCTCTTCGAGAGCCTTCTTACTCCACTCGCGATCTTAGGAACGATCCCTTTAGCCTTTGTAGGGGCGATTTGGATGCTCTGGCTCTGTGGGACCTCTTTTGAGGTGATGGCGATGATTGGTGGAGTGATCTTAGTGGGGGTTGTCGTCAATAATGGAATCGTTTTGATCGATCAGGTACAAACTTTGAGACGGCTCGGGCGTACGCGTAATAAGGCGGTCCTTGTGGCATCTTCGACTCGTTTAAGACCGATCCTTATGACCGCGCTCACTACCATAGGTGGCCTTATCCCTATGGCTTTTGGTGGAGGAGAGAGCGTAGGTGTTGATTATCGTCCTCTAGGACAGGTAGTTATTGGAGGGCTTTTAACGAGCACCCTGCTTACTTTGGTAGTAATTCCATTGCTTTATACCCTCATTGACGATGTCAGCTATGCTCCTCGAGAAGCCAGGGCTTGGATAAAGTATCTCTCCTCTCGCCTACGCTCTCTCATTCCAAAGTGAGAGATTACTCTTTTAAAATATTGAACTATCCTCAGCTAAGACTTGCACCTTATCGAAGCTCAGTTAAAGTGAGAGGTGTTCACTGACGATATAACTAGCTATTATCGATATTAACTCTCATCTCCACTTGGGAAATGATCACCTTGGAAGTCAAAAAAACCCCTCCTCCACTTAAAGTCTGTCCTCGTTGTTTCGAAGAGCAAAGAGGTGTGCGTTGTGTCCACGACCAAAGTTATTTGATCACTAAAGAAGCTCAACTCAGCGCCAAAGGAGATGCTCTACTCGGACATGAAATCGGAGGTAGATATGGGGTGATCGAGCGTCTAGGTATGGGAGGAATGGGCGCTGTTTACAAAGCGACAGACCCTCAGCGTAATTTGATTGTAGCCATTAAGGTGCTCCGTGAGGCATATGCTCAACACCCTGCGATCCGTGAACGCTTCATTAGGGAAGCAGAAGCGGGAGCGTCGCTCAGTCATCCTAACGTTGTACCTCTCATTGATTTCGGTATCGAGGATAGCGGTCGGTTATGGTTAGCAATGGAGTTCGCTGAGGGGTGGACTCTCAGAGATGAGATAAATCATAACGGCGCCTTCACGGTGAAGGAGGCGATAGAGCTTATACGTCAAGTTCTTAAGGGATTGGCGGTCGCTCATGATGCCGGTCTTATCCATAGAGATCTTAAGCATGACAACATCATGTACCATGGGAGACGTGAGAAGTTTATCGCTAAAATCGTTGATTTTGGGGTGGTTAAGAGCGAGGCAGCTGACCTTGGTCGCAGTACAGGTGCGAGTGGTTGGAAGCCCCCTAATAAGCTCTCAACTTCACAGCGGAACGCTCAAGGAGCTTTTGACTTAAGCGAAGCACTTAAAGAGGCCGAGAGAGAGCAAGAGTCAGGTAAAGAGTCAGGTAAAGAGTCAGGTAAAGAGTCAGGTAAAGTTGAATCTACGGCAGACGATAGCTTGAAAGATAAGGCGCTAACCGCGGTGGGGATGATGGTCGGCTCTCCGAGCTATATGGCACCTGAGCAAATCAGAGGCCTTAAAGTTGGCCCTCCCGCTGACCTCTATGCCTTGGCGGTCGTCGCTTATGAGATATTAGCGGCTCGTCGTCTCTTTACAGTGAATGACTATGAGACCTTATTAAAAGACGGCGCAAAGCGAGACGCTCCGCGGTTAGTGTTTAGCGCTCGTGGAGAAGTGATCCCAGAGCCCCTTGCTGACATTATTCATAACGCTTTAGCTCATGACCCCACAGATCGATATCCTGACGCTCATACCATGCTACTCGCTTTAGATCAGATGAATTTTAGGACAGCGGATATCCCTCTCGATTTATTCTGTGAGCTTCCGAACTTCCTCGAGAGTGAAGATCTCACCAAGCGAGGAAAATCCTCCTCTAAAATAGGAAAAGATCAAGCGTCGGATCAAGCGTCGGATCAAGCGTCGGATCAAGCGTCGGATCAAGCGTCGGATCAAGCGTCGGATCAAGCGTTTGTGACAGAGGCGCAGTCTTCGTCAGTAGAGCTGCATGAGGGAGGGTTAACGAATGAAGGGCGGCCAACGGTGTGGAACGCTCAACTGCTTGTTCCTCCATTCGTAGTTATGATTATGGCATGGGTCTTCGCTAAACTGTTGGAATAGTCGACTATCTCGAGGCCTAAACTTAGCATTGTCCTTTCATATCATGTCAAGTTACCGTAAAAGTGAGTGTAAAAGAGTCATTACATACTCTAACTCAAAGAACTACATCCATCTCACAGGGAGAATCAGATGAGAGAGAATCGTCAATTTGACCGAGCGACCGCCGTTATTAAGGTAAACTATAGCGATCATGGCGCTCTGAAGATGGACTATGCCCAAAATATCTCTCGAGGTGGATTATTCCTCGCCACCGACAGTGAGTTCGAGCTTGGTCAAGACATTGAACTACACCTCAATACTCATGGGCTTGATAAGGCGATCGCTGTCCCTGGTGTGGTCCGCTGGATTGGTGAACGTGGCGCGCCTCCAGTGCGAGGAATCGGCGTTCAGTTTAAGTTAGATAACCCCGAGATTCGATCTCGAATCGATCGTATGGTCGATGCTGTCGGTGAGCCTGTGAGGTCTTATCTCGCAGAGACTATGGAAGCGGTAAGTATTCAGATCTTCATCCTCGACCCCAATGATTTCGCTGCGCAGATGTATGCCGATGGCATTTATAAAATGGCGAGACGAGGAGAAGGTGATCTCACGGGCCCCGTTGAGGTCAGCCGCTTTACCTCTCCAGGTGACCTGCGTAAAACACTAGAAGAGCGTCAATGTAGCGCGCTTATTATTGAGTTGAAGTCGAGTGACTTTGATGGAGTAGAGGTGATTAGAACTCTCCGCTCGGAGTATGGAGAGACACTTCCCATATTCGCTATCGCTCGTCCTTTCCCTAGAGATCGTTATGCCGCTCTAGAGGCAGGAGCCACCGCGTTTTTGAACAAACCTTTACAGATGAGAACTCTATACAACACTCTGTTGATCTGTCTACAAGAAGGCGAAGGGTGAGGAAGAGATGATGAGAAAGGCTTGGATTCGAATGCTGAGACGAGGCCCTTGGTCTCTCTTTATCGTCTGCTCACTGATCATGTTGGGCTCTTTAGGGTGTAATCGTACTCAATACAATTTGATCGGTGAGTGGAGTGTAGATCAGGTGGCGCTCGCTAAAGACACAGACGTCCTCAAAATAGCTCCTCCTGCAGGTTTGATCGTTCAAGAGTGGAAGAAAAATATGACCAGTGATTGGTCATTCCGTTTTCATTCCGATCAAAGTTTAGAGATGATCATGCATGGCTCTCACTATGAGGGTCGCTATCAAGTGATGAAAGAAGTGGGAAATACGCTCTATATTCGCTCGGAAGTGAGGACTCTTCCGATCAATGGTCTCGATGCGCTCTTAGGCATTACCCAAGAAGTATCAAAGGTGGAGGTGAAACGCTTTTCAATCCGAATCTCGGGTAGAGAAGGAACGCTTAAAATAGATAACTTCGCTCCCCTAAAGCTGCTTCGCCAGCCTAAAAACTCTTAAGGATAACTATGATTCGGCTGAGTCCACCACCTCTTTGTCCAGTAGATCAAGCAGCGCTTCGTTATGCGAGGGATATGATCAACTTCATCGACCGCTCCCCGAGTCCTTTTCATGCCGTTAATAGCGCCCAAGAGATGCTCTCAGAGGCAGGTTTTAGTGAGCTTAGTGAGCGAGACTCTTGGCGAGGCAAGCTCACCGCGGGGTCTCGTCACTTTGTCGTCAGAGGAGGAGGCTCTCTTATCGCTTTTCGTGTAGGAATGACAGCCGCTCCGGAGTCTGGGACGCGGATTATTGGTGCTCATACCGACTCGCCGAATATTCGCTTAAAACCGCGGCTCGCTAAAGGGGCTCATGGTCATCTGCTCTTCGATGTAGAGCCCTATGGAGGTCTGCTCATCGCGACTTGGACTGATCGAGACTTGGCGCTCGCGGGGAGAGTCTTTGTCACCGATGACCAAGCTCCGGAGGGTCGGCGAGCAGTGCTCATCGACTCGGAGAACGCGATCTGTCGGATCGCTAACTTGGCGATTCACCTCAACCGTACCGCCAATAAAGAAGGGTTGAAACTTAATGAGCACAGCCATCTCAGCCCTATTGTCGGTCAACTTGAGACTTTAGTTAAGGAGGGTGAGACCCCTGCAGAGGTAGTCTTGGAGTGGATCGCTTCTCTCGCGGGTTGTGACCCAAAGCACATCGAAGGCCATGATTTATGTCTCTATGATGTACAGCGGGGCTCGATTATCGGTTTAGATCAAGCTTATCTTCAAATCGGTCGTCTCGATAATCTCGCTAGCTGCTATCATGGCCTCACTGCTCTCCTTGAGCAGAGCGCCCAAGACACGCCTGCCTTCACCCAAGTTCTCGGTCTCTTCGATCATGAAGAAGTAGGTAGTCAGAGCGCTCGTGGCGCCAAGAGCACTTTCCTGGGCGATGTGCTCGCCCGTCTCTGTGATGGGGCAGGAGAGCCGCTAAGTCGATGTGTACAGCAGAGTTACCAAGTGAGCGCTGATATGGCTCACGCGGTTCATCCCAATTATGCTGATAAGCATGATGGTTCGCACCAACCTCTCATGAACCATGGGCCGGTGATCAAAAACAATGTCAACACTAAGTATGCTACCGATGGCGACACCTCAGCGGTGTTTAGGAGAGCGTGTCAAGCGGCTGGTATTCTCCCTCAGGAATTTGTCAATCGTCCTGATCTCGCTTGTGGGAGCACCATCGGATCACTCACCTCAGCCCTGCTCGGACTTCGTACAGTTGACGTAGGTAACCCTATGTGGTCTATGCACTCGGCTCGTGAGATGACAGGGGTCGCTGACCAAGTGTTGATGCATAGAGCGCTCTCCGCTTTCTATGCTGGCGCTTAATCAACTACTTATCGCTCTCTGCCAGCTCCTGATAGGGGGCGTTGTGCTCGTGGCGTGTGAAGTTGAGGCTCCTCCCTTAGCCACTCAGTCACTCGACTATGGACTCCCTATCTTGGCAGGGGACAGCATAGGAGCAGGAGAGAGGGGCGCGGGTGAGCGTATGAGTGGAGAAGGCGGGAGCGGAGAGGGGCGGGAGTGGAGACGACGGAGGGGAAGAAGCGATAGGAGGAGATGAGGTGGGGGAGGAGTGGCCCGATATGAGGGGGAATTGGAGAATAGAGCACTTTACGACCCTCCGCTCTGAGCTCCCAGTCCTCCTCGAAGAGATCGAGACTCAAGTGCAAGCGACGATCCTCGCTGAGGTGACCCAAGAGGGGGCTGAGCTGTGGCTACATCATCAGATCTGCGATGTCACTATGACCAATACACCGGGTTACAATCAGACAATCCTCCCTGATCTTTTTATTTCCTCTTTACCTCTTAAAACTCGACGCGCTCGGTTGATTAAGGAGCGAATAGACTCCGGAGACCGCTATGAGCTACTCGCTCCATTATGGTATGATTTAAGGTCGGTGGAGTTAGATGACCCGAGTGTTGACCCCTTGCCATCGGTGTCTAGCGACCCACGAGTCTTTGACCAAGACCGTGATGGTTTAGCGGGGCTCTCGGCCAAGTTAGTTGGCTTTCCCGATGGCGAGGTCGGCTTGATCCAGAAGAGCTGGGATGAATGGAGGGGATCGATCGAGCTCGATCCTGAACGAGAGAGCGCTCTCTATGCTCAATCGGTAGGAGGCGCGGTCTCATGGGGACAGGAACAGCAGATCATAGAGACTACCAATGAGGTGCTCCTCATCGATGTACGCCGTTGGATTCCAGAAGAGACCAGTCCTCCCACTCTTCATTACTTCGAAATGGAGCGCATTGAGACGCTTTCTTGCCCGCCTCGTCGTCCCGCTCCGAGACCAAGTCAATAGCTCGCTCATCTATCAGTCTTTACCCGATCAATAGAGTCATCTGAGACGTCACATCGACAGGGGGAATGATGAGCAGAGTTCAAAACACTAGTAAGAGTCAAAGAGTGGTTAAGGATGAAGATAAGCAAGGTCGCCATTGTCGTTTAGCCTCGGACTCAAACTCGGATTCAGTCTTAGGGTCGTCTTCGACGATCACGACTCGGGTCGTTCATGAACTTAAAGAGATCGCATCTATAGATTGGGATCGCTGTCTCGGGGAGAGCGGGAGCCCTTTTCTACGCTATCACTTTCTCGAAGGGTTGGAGCGTTGTGGTTGCGTTGGCCCGGATACGGGGTGGACCCCTCGATACGTTATCGCCGAGCGTGAGGGTCAGGTCGTTGGAGTCACTCCGGCGTATATCAAGACCCACAGCCAAGGAGAGTTTATCTTTGATTGGTCATGGGCTGATGCTGCTCATCGCGCAGGGATGCCTTACTACCCCAAGTTAGTCGTCACCTCTCCATTCTCGCCGGTGGGCAGCGAGAAGTTGTTAGTTAGCGACTCATTTAGCGGAGGGGATCGAACCGCAGTGAAGAGCGCATTGATCGCTCAATTGAGGACTGTGACCCAAGAAGAACATCTCACCGGTCTTCACTTGTTATTTGTCTCCTGTACCGAGGCAGATATACTAGAAAGCCAGAGTTTACTTCGTCGTCACACACTTCAATTCCAGTGGAATAATGAAGGCTACTCAACCTTTGATGATTTCCTCTCTTACTTTCGCTCTAAGCGACGTAATCAGATCAAAAGAGAGCGTCGCCGCCTAAGAGAGTCCGGCGTAGAGGTGCGAGTTTATCAAGGTAATGAGGTCTGTGAAGAGCATATTCCCATGATCTACAAGTTTTATCGCGCCACAGTAGAGAAGTACTTCTACGGTAACCTCTATCTTAATTACGCATTCTTTGAGTACTTATTTCAGACTCAAAGGGAAAATCTCTGCTTATTATTAGCTCATTACGGAGAGCGGGTGATCGGAGGGTCTTTCAATCTCATCTCTAATGGGGTTCTCTATGGAAGATATTGGGGGGTAGAACCTGATCTAGAGGTTGATTATTTACACTTTGAGGTGTGTGCTTATAAGGGAATAGAGGTGTGTATCGAGCGTGGATGGTCTCGCTTTGAGGCGGGGTCGGGTGGGGGGGCTCATAAATACGGGCGAGGTTTCCTTCCTCAAGTGATCTATTCTGCTCACGAGGTCTATTTACCCGGTTTCAAACCAGCGCTTACCGAGCTGCTCACCGATGAGCGTCAGATGTTGGATCGTCAGCTCCTCGAGCTTGAGGGAGAGGTGCTTAAAGTAGATAAGCGATGACGATAAGCATGGCTCACAGTAGATAAGCGATGACGATAAGCATGACTTACTTGATTTTTAGGGGTCATCGCACTAGATTAAACGCCCAAACTAGCTGACAGGGGTATACTATGTTAGAGGCGCTTTCGTCCGGCTTTCGCGCAGTCAAAGAACGCATTCAAGGTAAACGTACACTCACCGAAGAGAATGTAGATGACGCCCTGCGTGATTTACGCATTTCGCTGTTAGAGGCTGACGTTAATATCAAGGTGGTGCGTGGCTTTATCAAGGCGGTGAAAGCCAAAGCTCTTGGTGAGGTAGTTCAGCTCACAGCGAAGGGTGAAGATGAAAAACTTAAGGTGACCCCAGGTGATCACTTTATCCATATTTGTCAGCAAGAACTTGAAGCGCTCATGGGTCCTGCAGACTCTAGTCTAGTGCTTGATCAGCCTCTCTCTAAGATTATGATGATCGGTTTACAGGGGGCGGGAAAAACGACCACCACTGCTAAGCTCGCTAAGCGGCTCATTGAAGAGGGGAAAAGGCCGATCTTAGTCGCTGCTGATATCTATCGTCCGGCGGCGGTCGACCAGCTTAAGGTCTTGGGTCAGCGCCTCGATATTCCGGTATATCATGCACCCGATACAGCGCCTCCCGAGATTTGTCGTCAAGGGGTGGAAGTCGCTAAAGAGGAGGAGCGTGACGTCATCATCTTTGACACCGCAGGCCGTCTCGCTATCGATGAAGCGCTGATGACCGAGCTCAAGGATATACGCGACGCTACTCAGCCCGATAACATTTTACTCGTCGTAGACGCGATGATCGGTCAAGACGCTGTCGACACAGCTAAGACCTTTGATGAAGAAATCGGGATTAACGGCTTTATCATGACCAAGCTCGATGGTGACGCTCGTGGTGGAGCGGCGCTTTCGATTAAATCGGTGACCGGTAAACCGATTAAGTTCTTGGGTATGGGTGAAGACCTCGACGCTCTAGAAGACTTCCGCCCCGAGGGACTCGCTAGCCGTATTATGGGCTTTGGCGACATCGTTGGTCTTATGCAAGACTTTGAGAAGGTTGTCGACGAAGAGGAAGCGGAGAAGAGCGCCAAGAAGATGCTCGCCGGCCAGTTTGATATGATGGACTTCGTAGAGCAGATCCGCACGATTCGCTCTATGGGTCCACTCACTGAGCTTCTCGAGAAAATGCCCTTCTTTGGCGGTGGGATGCCCGAGGGGATGAATATCGATGATAAGCAGCTGATCAGGGTAGAGTCGATCATTAACTCTATGACCAAGAGCGAGCGCTCCAAACCAGAGCTGATCGAGAGAGAGAAGGGGCGGGCAGCGCGTATTGCCAAAGGCTGTGGGGGAGCGACTGAGAAAGAGGTCCTAGATCTGGTCGGTCGATTCAAGATGATGCGCAAATTCATGGGAGCGTTAGGGTCTCCTGGTGGTGGGAACCTCCTCTATAAACTGCCAGGTTTTAAGCAGTTCGCCCAGATGCAACAGCTGAAGGGGATGAATATGGAAGAGATGTTTGGAGAGATGGGTGGTATGGGTGGTATGGGTGGTATGGGTGGTATGGGTGGTATGGGCGGTATGCCCGGTATGGGTGGCATGCCCGGCATGGGTGGTATGCCAGGTCTCCCAAACTTGCCCCCTGGTTATCTTCCCCCCGGTACACCTCAAGCCGGTCCTAGCAAGTCTCCGGTGAGCACTGCCCAGCGAGCAAAGATGATAGCCAAGAAGAAGAAAGCTAAGGCGGCGAGAAAGAAACAGCGGAAGCGCTGAGAGCTCTACTCTCTACTCACTCTCACTCTCACTCTCACCACTCTCACTCTCACTCTCACTCTACTCCCCATGTCTCCTTAAGATAAGCGGCGCGTCCTGAACCATATTTATATCTCAGATAATGAGACTTATGGAGCTTGTAGTAGTCTTGGTGATAATCTTCAGCGGGCCAAAATGTTTCTGCAGGGTAGAGCTTGACCGCGATGGGATCTCTAAACTTCTTTGAGGTAGTGAGTGACTCTTTGGAGGCTCTCGCCGCTCCCTGTTGGGTTTTATCGACGGTGAAGATCCCGGTTGTGTATTGGTGGCCTCGGTCAGCGAATTGACCATCTCTCTGAGTGGGGTTAATACTGCGCCAATATGTATGCAAAAGCTCATTATAGCTGATCTCTTGAGGTCGGTAATAGACGATCACTGCTTCGATATGTTGTGTTTTATAAGATGAGACCTGAGAGTAAGATGGACGAGGTTCTTGCCCTCCTGTATAGCCAGAGTAGACAGCGGTCACTCCTTTGAGCTCTTCAAAGGGAGCTTCCATACACCAAAAACAGCCCCCTGCGAAGAGGGCAACTCCTCTATTCTCGTCGGGTCTATGTAATATATGAGGGTTAATCCCTTGATTAAAGGTTGCTTCTCCCCAAGCGGTCTCTGAGCTCGCCTCCTCTCGATGCTCATCTTTCGGAGAAGAAGGTGAGTCAGCCTCGTGTAGAGAGGGTTGGGACGTCGGATGCTGCTCATCTTCTGGGGGTGGCTCAGGTGCTCCATCTCTCTGCGCCTGTACCGATGGGGTACAAGCGAGTGTCATCGCGCCGATGAGGAAGAGGGCGCTGAGGCGTTTGTTTAAAGTACGATCTAGAGTAAATAGGGGGCCGGGAACGGTAAGTTTTTTATTATGATCGTAGTTTGACATTGACATCTCGCCCTCTAAAGTCATCAGATGAGTATATTAATCTCGCAGAATGTTATCGATAAGCGATACTGCAAAACACACGTTGCATGATCGAGAGATCACCTCCACATTCTATCACTTAACCTCTCTTTTGATGCTACTCTATTCCCATATGATGCTTCTTTACAAAATAATCTCCCAGCGCTCTTTCCATGTAAACCTCCTCAGCTTGCGCTTGGGTGAGGGTCTGCGTATTATTTTGATGACGTTCTCATCGCTCATCCTTCTCTCCTTGGGAGCCTGCTCTGAATCGCCACAATGTGTGCCGGGGAGGACAGTAGCCTGTCCTTGTGTACCCGTAGGAGAAGGTATACAGCGTTGCGCGGAGGATGGGAGTCGTTATCTTGAGTGTGAGTGCGGGCACCTCCCTCCCCCGATTCAAAGTATGGAGCGGTCATCATCGAATCCTGTTTTGAAGGCGTCGAAGTCTGAATCAAGAGCCGTTGAGTCGATCACATCAAATAAACCATCTCGGGGGATACAGCTGCTCAACCGCGCAGTCCCCTCTTCATTCGCCTCTAATACCCCGGGGACGAAAGTTGTATCAGCTTCATCGACAGCAGATCAGTTTGTAAACTCTAGGAAAGCGAGAGCTAAATCCTCTAAAAAAAGGAGCGTGAAGGTCGTACCACTAGAGGCAGAGATCGCTGATGCGAGTGATCATCGGTATTCTACCAAAGAGAAACTTAGCGCTACTAAAATGTTTAAATTGAACCTCAGGAATCAACAAAAGAGGTGGTGGTTTTACTCGGAGACTTTGGAGCGTTGTGTTCTCGCAGAAGACGTAAATGGCATTGACTATGCACCTCTTAAACTTCTCTCCGAGGGCTGTTATCGCCTCGGTGATCAAGCTGAGATGACGATCCGTTGTGATGATCCACCGTTGGGACCTCATACATATCGTTTCTCTGATCGGGAGAGCCAGTGTATCTCTAACCGCAGCGATGAGTTGACAAGAGCGCGTCAAAAAAAGAATATTGAGATCAAGATCGATACTGATAAAAGACCCGTAAAAATTGCGGTCCTTGATCCAGTTATAGAGGCGGAAAGTCGTCGTGATCGACAGCCTCGTAATCGTGCGAGATCAGTATCAGCGAGCGATCAAACGCCTAGCGGAGATCGAGAGTGGCACTGCATGTGTTATGAGGAGGTCGTCAAAGGAGACCCCAAGCTCTCTACTGCTTGTCGCCCATCTAGGGAGATGTGTGTGGACCTCTCTAAGAAGGTAAAAGAGGGAAGCAAGGTACTCATAAAAGGCTCACAATTGGCTTCTTGCCAAACCCGTCGTGGCAGCTCTCCTTGGCGTCTATTTCAAGGAAAGGGGTCTCGACGTTATTTTTGGCAGCCGTCATCCCATCCAGGAGCTTGGTGGAGCGCTGAAGGGTGCTTCTTGCCTGTGTCCAAGAGGAAGCGCGCTGCCTATAGAGCTAAGAGGAACAAGCGAGGCACTTCAAAGCCATCTCAGAGCTCAATAGCCGCTAAAGTGAAGAGTACCTCAGCAGTTAAAGCACCTTCAGAGCTTTATCGATCAATCGGTACTCGGCGCTCATTGATCCGTTTTGGAGAGAAGGGAAGCGCGCCTAAGACTGAACGTTGTCGCGAGGCCTGTCGAGCGAATCTAATATCAGCGAGTGAGCGCCGAGTTAATTATGGCGTTTCCAATGTCCCCTCTTTGTTGAGGTGGGGTAAATCTTTCGCTGATCGTGTGAAACTGGTGAAGACGATCTGCATGAGTAACCAAGGTAAGGCGAAGCGAGGTCGTGAGCGATGTCTCAATAAGGTGATCAATAAGTGTTCAATCTATTGTGAGCGCGCTTCAGACTAGCAGAGCCTCGCGGAGCACATCATTCTTAAGACTTATAGCGGTTCATGAGCGATTTATGAACGATTCAAGTACAGAGCCCTGTCGATTGAGATTGATCTTAGCGAGCGTTCTCCTCTTGAGTTTTGTATATGGTGAGGCTTACCCCCAAGAATTGACCATTGGGTCATCTACGACGAGCTCTATAAAGGCTCAAAGGATGACTCAAAGGATCAAGAGTGTAGCGTTAAGTTTACACTTTGAGCTCCCTGAGTTAGGACTCACCTATCGACGCTGTTTGGAATATGCCAAACAGCTAGGGGCCTCTCACGTCGCGATCGTTGTTCAAGCTCAAATGACTGAGACGACCTCATCTACTCTCAGCACTCAAGGGGGTGAGAGCACAAGTATGACTGAATTAAAACGAGTCATAGGGCTTGCAGAAGAGCTCAGCCTCAAGGTGATCCTCTTCCCTATTATTTGGTTAGATCAGCGGGGAGAAGGTGAGTGGAGAGGGACCTTGGCACCCCGTGACCTCAATCGTTGGTGGATCTCATATGAAGAGTGGATCACTACATTGGCGGTGTTAGCAGAGAAGCATAAGGTGTCTATGCTCTCAATTGGGAGTGAGCTGTCCTCTCTAGAGTCCGATGAGGGGAGATGGAGAGCGATGATTCGGCGTTTGAGGTCAAGTTATAGTGGCCTAATGACCTATTCAGCGAATTGGGATCATTTTGATCAAGTGGGGTTTTGGGACCAACTAGATATGATTGGTTTGACTGCTTATTATCCACTAGCAACGCCTCAATCAATACTGCGTAAAAGAGAGCGCAGCTCCTCACATTCTAAACCTCGTCTCCGCGTCAACTCTATGCGTTCACGTTGGAGCTTAGTTCGTTTAGGGTTGATAGAGTGGTTAGAGAAGCATCATCCTCAGCGCTCTATTTTTTTCACTGAGCTAGGTTATCCAAGTCAAGTCGGTGGTGCAGAGAAGCCTTGGCATTATTTGCAGAGCGCTGAAGTCGATTTAGATATTCAACGAGATGCCTTTATCGCTTTTCGTGAAACTTGGCGAGAAGACAAGCGTCTACGAGGGGTGAATATTTGGAACATTTGGGGTCTAGGAGGTCCACATGATGCGTGGTATACCATACGAGGTAAACCGGCGAGTAAAGAAGTCGCTCGTCTCTTTGAGGTATTAAGTGATATACCACTCCCATACTCTCCATAGAGTCTGTCTTTTCCTATTATTTGAGTCGTGAGGTCAACTAGAGATGAGCGATGATTGGCTCCCCCCTGAGGTACCGAAGAAGCCGGCTTTTTTGAACCGCTTATGGTGGATTGGCGGCAGCGTTTTTGTTTTGAGTTTAACGCTCGGTTTAAGTTTAAGGAGTATCACTGATAGCGAAGTTCCTCCTCGCCGAAGAGCGCTCGGTGAAGTGAGCTTCCTGTTTGGGTCTAGCCCTATGCTCGCTCCTTCTCAGCAACGTCTCGCCGTTCATCTGACCGAGGAAGGAAAACAAGACAGAGAGAGGCAGGTCGCTAACGTCTCTCCCGTTGTCTCTGATCGCTCATTATCGCTCACATCGAGGACGGGTCTTTGGAAGGCTAACTCAGAGAGTGCTCCATCACCGGTGGAAGTAGCGACAGCGCCTCGTTCACGAGTCCTTACCCCTTCTTTATCATCAGTGCCGAAGCCTGCGCCGAAGCCTGTGCTTGAGCTAGCGCCGAAGCCTGCGCCGAAGCCTGCGCCGAAGCCTGTGCCGAAGCCTGCGCGAAGCCTGCGCCGAAGCCTGCGCCGAAGCCTGCGCCGAAGCCTGCGCCGAAGCCTGCGCCGAAGCCTGCGCCGAAGCCTTCGCCGAAGCCTGCGCCGAAGCCTGCGCCGAAGCCTGCGCCGAAGTTAGCGCCGAAGTTAGCGCCGAAGCCTGCGCTGAAGCCTGCACCAAGTGAAGTTCATCACCAGTCGACGACCACATGGGATCAAGCCTCTTATTCACTTCAAGTGAAGGCGTTTAGATCAGAGCGAGAAGCCTCAGCTTTTCTTGATACACTGGATCAACTTTGGCCAAATCTCCCCACACGGATCCTCACAGGATCAAGTAGAAATCGACCAATATACAGAGTTTTGCTTGGAGCTTTTGAGAAGCGAGCGGAGGCTCAGAGTGTACGTCGAGAGTTTATGAAGCAATTTGGCTCTAAGGATAAGCCCTTCATCAAAACGATTAAGTGATGGAGCACTCTAGGTGTTGCATGCTCTGAGTGCCCTGAGCTATCAACCCAAGGTAAGCGGTCTCAAGAGACCACTTCGTTTTGTGTTGACTGAGCCATTCCTGATGGCCTATGGAGTGCAGTAAGGCTCCTTGATGAAGTACCCAATAATGATCAGCGATCTGCTCAGCGGCCGCTAATCGATGAGTGCTCATCACTAACAAGCAGGTGCGCGACAGCTGCTTGAGGACCGCATTGATCTCTCTTGTTTGCAGTGGGTCTAGTCCTGAATGAACTTCGTCGAGAACTAGCATTGTAGGTCGATGAACTATGGCGGTCGCCAGACCTACTCGTTGTCGTTGACCTCTAGAGAGAGTATCGCAGCGTCTTCCGCTCAGCTCATGAAGATTACATTCATGTATGACCCTCTCGATCGCTCCTGCTCTTTGCTTGCGAGGTACTTTATGGAGGATCGCTGAGCCTTTTAGAACCTCATATATAGAGAGAGCCGGAGGGAGAGGTGTCTGCTCTGAGAGATAACCGACCTCAGCGCGAGCTTCACTCTCAGGATAGAGCGCTCGCTGATTGAGAGTGATCACTCCTGCAGAGAGGCGTTGAGCGCCGACTAGTCCTCGTAATAAAGTAGACTTACCCGCTCCATTGGCTCCAATCAAAGCGACGCAGCCAGGACCACGCTGATATAGGGTAATAGAGTCAAGAGCTCTGACTCCCTGATAGGCATGGGAGAGACCTGCGCAAGTGAGTTCAATCGTTGTCATGTTCATACCTAGAAGAGCATTTCGTGTTTAAGTATATGATTTATAGTGCATTTTGTTGAATAGAAATGAGTATTTAAAGCAGGTTGACGCTTTACAGTTCTCATGATAGGTTCTCCCCCATTCAACCCCCCCTTTCTATGTATTTCAAGAGAGAACGCATGAACGCTCCCGTCAACGAACTCTTATATGCAGGCGCAGTCCGCATTGATATGGACTCCACGTCTCTCATAGTCTTGGCGTTGTTCACCCTCTTATTTTTCACTCTTCGTAAGCTCGTCTTTCATCCCTTCTTAGAAGATGTTGATCGTCGAGAAAGCAAGACCGTGAAGATGAGAGAGACCGCTGAAGAACTAGAAGCGCGCGCTGAAGCGCTGCGTGAGAAGCATCAAGCAGCTGTTGAGGCGGCCACTCAAGAAGCTCAAGAGGCTCGTCGCGCGCTCCGCGTAGAGGGTCTTCATGACAAAGAGGGTCGTATCAGCGAAGCGCAAGCAGAGGCGCAGGCAAAATATGAGGCGCAATCAGAGATACTCAACGCTCAGTTTGATTCAGCTCGAACGAGCGCACTCTCCCAAGCAGATGACTTGGCAAAGAGCATCGCCTCTAAAGTACTCGGTCGAGCTGTCGCATGGATGCTCATCATGGGGAGCAGTACTTACTGCCTCGCCGGTGAAGCATTCGCCGGTGGTGATGCTCATGGGGCAGACACTTATCTGTTCGATCTAGCAAACCAAGCGGCCTCGCTCCTCGTTCTTGTGGGTCTGATCGTCTTCTTCGCTGGTTCTAAGGTTAAAGCGAGTCTCCAAGTACGCGCTGAGGCGCTCGCTTCAGAGATCGCTGCAGCACAGTCCGCTCACGATGAAGCGCAAAATCTTCTCAATAAGTATGAGAGTATGATCAGCGAGCTCGAGAGTGAGCGTGAGACGCTCCTTGAGACTTATCGTAAACAAGGTGAAAATGAGAAAGCGAAGCTGATCGAAGAAGGTAAATCTGAGGCAGAGAGAGCAGCGAGAGATGCCGAGCGCATCGCTGAGAATGAGCTGGCCTCTATGCAGAGCAAAATCGAGCGTGAGCTCGTAGATGTCTCGCTCGCTCGAGCAGAAGAGCTGATTGTCAAAAAACTTAATATCACTGACCACACTCGATTGAATCAGAGCTATCTCTCAGAGCTCGATAAACTCGCTCGTGGCTAATCATTAGCCTCACAGGAGAATACTTATGCGTGAAGATACAGTCGCAGAGCGCTATGCGCGAGCCCTCCTCGAGATCGGCGTAGAGCGTGGCACTTTAGAGAGTCTCGGCGATGAGCTAGGTCGCGTCAGCGCCCTGTTCGCTCAGTCAGAAGAGCTTCGCATCTTGATGAAGCACCCTAGCTTCACTACCGAGGCCCGAAAGGGAGTACTCGGAGAGCTGATGGAGAGAGTTATCGTCAGCCCTACTTGCCGAAACTTTATGCTCTTACTCGTCGACCGGGGCCGCATTAGCCTCGTTGAGAACATAGAGAGAGTCTTCGGTGATCTCGTCGATCGACACTTAGGTCGTGTGAGAGCCACTGTAACCTCTGCTCAACCGCTCAGCGAGCCTGATCGTAAGCGACTTGAGCGCGCGCTGAGCAGCGCTACCAAGAAGCAGGTCATCTTAAACACTCAAATCGATACTTCTGTGATCGCTGGTATGGTCACCGAGGTTGATGGGCGAGTCTTTGATGGCAGCGTTCGCACTAGTCTAAGTAAGATAGGCGCTCGTCTTCGGACAGGCGTCTAAGGCACTTCGTCGTCACTTAAGTCACTTAGCCATTTAGGCACTTAGTCACTACTAAACATTCATCTAAACTTTACTTAAACTCAGATCCTGTACACCGCAGATCCTGTTTGACGCGCCGAAAGCGCACGAGGAGTACCCCATGGAGATCAAGGTCGAAGAGATCAGCCGGATCATCCGCAAGCAGATTGAAGACTATGACAAGCACGTTGAAGAGAGTGAGACGGGCACCGTCCTCTCTGCTGGCGATGGTATCGCTCGCGTTCACGGGCTTTCACAAGCGATGGCGGGCGAGCTGCTCGACTTCCCTAACGACGTCAAGGGCATGGTCCTCAACCTAGAGGAAGACAACGTAGGTGTGGCGCTCCTTGGTGAAGCTCACCTCATCAAAGAGGGCGACGAAGTCAAGCGTACCGGCACGATCGTAGAGGTTCCTGTAGGTGAGGCGCTTCTTGGTCGTGTAGTCAATGCGCTCGGCCAACCTATCGACGGTAAAGGTGACATCGATACCCCTCACTCACGTCGTATAGAGATCAAAGCGCCTGGTATCATGCCTCGCAAGAGTGTCCATGAACCACTCCAGACGGGTCTCAAGGCGATTGACTCAATGGTTCCGATCGGCCGTGGTCAGCGTGAGCTAATCATCGGTGACCGACAGACTGGAAAGACTGCGGTCGCGATAGATACCATCATCAATCAGAAGAACACTGACGTCTACTGCATTTACGTCGCTATCGGCCAAAAGCAGAGCACTGTTGCGCAGGTCGTGAACAAGCTAGAGCGTTTTGGTGCTATGGAGTATACCACTGTGGTCAGCGCGGGTGCTTCTGACTTAGCGCCCCTACAGTTCCTCTCTCCCTTCACTGGTTGTACCATGGGTGAGTACTTCCGCGATAATGGTCAGCATGCGCTCATCATCTATGATGATCTCACCAAGCAAGCGACCGCTTATCGTCAGATGTCACTCCTCCTCCGCCGTCCTCCAGGACGTGAGGCTTACCCTGGTGACGTCTTTTATCTCCACAGTCGCCTCCTAGAGCGCGCTGCTAAGATGAATGACAACAATGGTGGTGGTAGCCTCACTGCGCTCCCTATCATTGAGACACAAGCGGGAGACGTCTCCGCGTACATCCCCACTAACGTGATCTCTATCACTGATGGTCAGATCTACCTTGAGAGTGATCTCTTTTACTCAGGTGTTCGCCCAGCGATCAACGTCGGACTCTCCGTCTCTCGTGTTGGTGGCTCAGCGCAGACCAAAGCGATGAAGAAGGTCGCGGGTACTCTTCGTCTTGACCTCGCCGCTTACCGTGAGATGCAAGCCTTCGCTCAGTTCGCGAGTGATCTCGACGCCTCTACTCAGAAGCAGCTCGCTCGTGGTGAGCGCCTCGTAGAGCTTCTCAAGCAGGGTCAATATACACCGATGCCTTTCGAGCAGCAGGTACTCGTTATCTATGCAGCGACCAAGGGCTTCACCGATGACGTCCCTGTGGCTAAGATCGCTGATTACGAGAAGGGCTTAATCGACTTCTTTGAATCAGAGAAGAAGGACGTTATGGAAGAGCTCCGCAGCGCGGGTAAGCTCGATGATGGCGTTGTCTCTGGCTTTGAGTCAGGAATCAAGACTTTCAATGATCGCTTCGGCGCTTAAGTTGACCTCGAGTCTCCCCCTTCACCACAGCGACATCCTCAGAGGAGCCTGTAAATGCCTAGCTTAAAAGATATCCGTAAGCGTATCAGCTCGGTGAAGAACACCCAAAAGATCACCCGCGCGCTAAAGCTTGTTTCAGCTGCGAAGCTGAACCGCTCTCAGCGCGAAATGTCACGCCTCAAGCCTTATGCTGAGAAGCAAGAGGGCTTGATCCGTGACCTGGTCGCCGAAGTCGGCGGAGAGGGATCGCCCCTCTTTGAGAGCCGCTCTGAAGTGAAGGAGATCGCAGTCCTCCTCATCTGCAGTGACCGCGGTATGTGTGGTGGTTTTAATAGTAATGCGCTCAAGCACTTCCGCGCCTTTGTCGCCGAGAAGAAGTCTTCGGGCGCGAATGTGAGCGCGTGGACGATTGGTAAGCGTGCCTCACAGTTTATCACTAAGCAAGATTATACTCTCGGTAAAGACCTCGGTGAAGCGCTTCGCGCTGATCTGATGAATGATGTCCCCGATATGGCTGAAGACTTCACCCGTCACTTCCTCGATGGGAGCTACGATGAGGTCTATATCGTCTCTAATCGGTTCGTCAACGCCATCACTCAGGTGCCGACGACTCATGACTTGCTCCCTATTACTCCGCCTCAAGATGTTGAGGTGAGCGGTGTAGAGCGCATCTATGAGCCTGATCAGCAGACTCTGTTGAATTTTATTCTCCCCCGCGCGATTGAGACTCAGATTCGCCAAGCGATCCTTGAGTCAATCACTGGTGAGCATGCTGCGCGCATGAACGCCATGAACAGCGCAACCGATAACGCGAACGATATGATCAACACTTTGACCCTCGATCTCAACCGAGCACGTCAGGCAGCGATCACGGCCGAGCTGATGGAGATCATCAGCGGCGCCGAGGCGCTTAAGTAATCACTCACCTACTCTCTACAGTTTTAAAGGTTAATCACAATGAGCCAGAATCAAGGCCGCATCTCTCAGGTCCTCGGACCTGTCGTAGACGTCTACTTCGAGGGGGGCGAGTTGCCCGAGATCAACACCGCCCTCAAGATCTCTAACAAGGGTATCAGCGACACCGAATGGAACCTCGTCGTTGAGGTCGCTCAGCACCTCGGTCAGAGCACTGTTCGTACCATTTCAATGGATAGCACCGAGGGTCTAGTCCGCGGTCAAGCGGTCTTTAATACCCAAAAGCCGATCAGCGTTCCCGTAGGTGAGGCGACCCTCGGTCGTATCATGAACGTTACCGGTGAAGCGGTTGATGAGCTCGGCGACATCAGCTTTGATGTCACCTCCCCTATTCACCAAGCGCCACCCAAGCTCGAGGATCAGAGCTCTCAGATTGAGACCTTTGAGACAGGTATCAAAGTGGTAGACCTCCTCGCGCCTTACGCAAAAGGTGGTAAGATCGGACTCTTTGGTGGCGCGGGTGTAGGTAAAACCGTTCTCATCATGGAGCTCATCAATAATGTCGCGATTAAGGGCGGTGGTCTCTCAGTATTTGCTGGCGTAGGCGAGCGTACTCGTGAGGGTAACGACCTCTACCATGAGATGGTTGAGTCTGGTGTTATTAACGAAGAAGATCGTACAGAGTCAAAGGTAGCTCTCGTCTACGGACAGATGAACGAGCCTCCTGGAGCACGCGCTCGTGTCGCGCTCACTGCGCTGACTGTCGCCGAGTACTTCCGCGACCAACAGGGCAAGGATATGCTTCTCTTTGTCGACAATATCTTCCGCTTCACCCAAGCGGGCTCTGAGGTATCAGCGCTCCTCGGTCGTATTCCTTCAGCGGTTGGTTATCAGCCTACGCTCGCCACAGAGATGGGCGCGCTCCAAGAGCGCATCACCTCAACGCGTAAGGGGTCAATCACCTCTGTTCAGGCGATCTATGTCCCTGCGGACGACCTCACAGACCCAGCGCCAGCGACGACCTTCGCTCACCTCGACGCGACCACCGTTCTCTCTCGTAAGATCTCAGAGATGGGCATCTATCCCGCGGTAGATCCACTCGACTCTACCAGTCGTCTCCTAGACCCTCAGGTGGTTGGTGATGAGCACTATGCGGTCGCGCGTGAGGTTCAGTCAACCTTGCAGCGCTACAAGGATCTTCAGGACATCATCGCGATCCTCGGTATGGACGACCTCTCAGAAGAGGACCGCCTCGTCGTTGACCGCGCTCGTAAGGTTCAAAAGTTCCTCTCTCAGCCTTTCCACGTCGCTGAGGTCTTCACCGGATCACCCGGTGTATATGTAGAGTTGAAGGACACCATCGCTGACTTTAAGTCAATCCTCGCTGGTGACGTTGACCACCTCCCTGAGCAGGCCTTCTACATGGTCGGATCTCTCGAAGAGGCGAAGAAGAAGGCAGAGACTCTATAATGTTGCAGCTAGAAGTCATCACGCCCAACGGTAGCGTGCTAAACGCCGAAGTCGAGCAGGTGACCGCGCCTGGTGTGGAGGGAGAATTCCAAGTTCTCCCCGCTCACCTCCCTGCGCTCGTCATCCTCGGTGGCGGTGTGCTCGGTTACAGCGTCAAGGGTGAGCAAAAGGCCCTCTACCTTCGCGGTGGAGTCGTCGAGGTGAGCCAAAACGCTGAGAACATTGGTGAAGGTCGAGTGTTGATCCTCGCTGAAGAGACTCAGACCCCCGAGAAGCTCGACAAAGAGCGAGCTCAGACCCTGAAAGACAGCGCTGAGAAGTCTTTACAGAGCGCTGATTACGTGACCGACGCCAAGCTCGCTCGCATCCGCCAAGACATCGATTTCGCCGAGGCGGTGCTCGGCGCCTAATCGCGTCCCGAGCAACCGCTAAGCGAGTTTATGCAATACACTCCTCCATTGATTGAGGTGAGGCTACTGAGGCGCTACAAGCGCTTCTTAGCCGATGTATATTCAGCGATCCCTCTCGAGGGAGCGACTGAGATCACCCATGAGCTTACGCCTAAAGGTCATATCGCCTTTACCGCTCATTGCGCTAACCCAGGTGGGATGCATGGCCTAGTGACTCCTCATCATCGCGCCTGGGTCTTTGACTCTCAAAACCCCAAGCGCAAGCTCCGTTATTCACTTGAGCTTGTAGAGACCGCTGAGGGGTCGGTCGTCTGTGTGAATACAGCGCGTGCGAACACTCTGGTCGGCGAAGCTCTCGCCGAGGGGTTCTTCGCCGAACTCGCTGATCTTCATTACAAGCCTGAGGTCCGCTGGGGTGAAGGCGAACATCGCTCCCGTTTCGATTTTGCGTTTTGGGGCTCAAGAGAAGACGAGTCCATGCAACCCCTAGGCTATCTTGAGGTAAAGAGCGTCACCTACGCTCTAGACCCCTTAAATGAGCCAGGCTTAGTCGCTTTCCCTGATGCGGTGACCGCGAGAGGCCTTAAACACCTCGAAGCACTCATCGAGGTGGTCCGCGGTGGTCAACGCGCGATCCTCTGTTTCTGTGTCAACCGCAGCGACGCTGAGCGTGTCACGGTCGCCGAGCACATCGATCCTGCCTACGCCGAGGCTCTAAAACGAGCAGTCGACGCGGGGGTTGAGGTGATGGCGGTCAAGGCGAGCGTGAGTCCAACGGCGCATCGCATCTGCGACATACTCCCTCTAGATCTCTGAGTGATCCCAAGCGGTTTAATCGCCTTGGCCATATTGATGGCTTGGGTATATTGATGTTGTGACGGGCTTAGAAGAGAAGCTCCCCTCTTGTGAAGCGTCACATTTACTCTTGGTGCAGGGTTATCTAAATGACCCTCTCAGCTTATAAGAGGAGCGACCTGTGATCCCCTCGGAGGGCTTGTGACAACGCATCCTACCCCTCATCCACTCCCGACGGCTTACAAGCGTCGGCAACCTGAGCGCAGCACCCTTCATCAAGCGATCACTCAGCATCTCCCACACCTTCATTCACGACTCGATCATGAGGGGAGAGCGCTCCCACCCTTTGTAGAGCTCACCTTTGAGCGTTATCTCAGCTGTGGTCAACTCCAAGGTGGTTTTGTTCGTTTATATTGCTCAGAGTGTAAACATAATCGACTCATCGCTTTTTCATGTAAGCGTCGAGGACTCTGCCCGAGCTGTGCGGGTCGAGTGATGACCCAACGGGCGATGCGTCAACGAGAGGCGGTGATCCCCGCAGTGCGCAATCGTCAATGGGTCTTAACCTTCCCAAGACCTCTTCACACCTATCTCGCCTATTTTCCTCATGCGCTCACTGATGCGCTTGATCTGTTTATCGAGACATTGCGTTATCATTACCAGCGTCGCTGCTTACCCGCAGCCCCCTCTCCACCAGAGTCCTTTGATGTCGATTACATAAACGCTTATTATCGCCCTCGATACCCTCACGATATAGGAGCGCTCACTAGCGT
Source organism: uncultured bacterium (assembly GCA_943788935.1). Taxonomy (GTDB): domain Bacteria; phylum Myxococcota_A; class Bradymonadia; order UBA7976; family VGTA01; genus CAKZRU01. The sequence goes on from CALSSE010000017.1 coordinate 593,322, forward strand.
TCAGCGTCACACAGATGCGCTCAGCCTTTATCCGCACTTTCATACTCTCACCACAGATGGCCTCTTCGTCGCCCGCTCCTCTCCTCAAGCCGCTCAGTCGACTCTGCGACCGAGAGCGCCTGTAGATGACGCTGTATTTATCACTGCGGAGCCTCTCTCTTCTGAAGATCTTCAAGAGATCCTAGTGCTCTACCAGCGCCGCCTCACGCGTCGATTCATCCGCCGAGGCTATCTACGTCCAAACGTCGATGGTCTACCCGCAGCCGAGCAGACCTTTAGCCTCTTTTGGGGCGCTGAGCCTCCCTCTGAAGAGGAGCAACAGCTCCTAAAGTGCTACGCGGCGAGCGCTCAGCTACGTCATGCTTTTGGCCCACGCGCAGGCCACCCCCTCGAGCTAGACCTCGCCGATGAGACGAGTGATCGCCCAAGTTCACATGAGCTCTGCGTCAGCTATGCAGGTTTTAATGTACACGCCAACACAGTCATCGAGGCTGAGGACCGCGATCGACTTGAGCAAATGTGTCGATATATCCAACGACCTGTGATCGCCAAAGATCGATTAAAGAAACTCGAAGACGGCAGATTTTACTATGCGTTCAAGCGGCAGTGGAAGAGCGGCGCTAGAGGCATATTTTTTGAAGGCCCAGACCTCCTAGAGCGCTTAGCGGCCCTCATCCCTCCTCCCCGTAAACACCAAACAAGATACCACGGCGTCTATGCTCCACACTCTCGATTTCAGAGGGCGATCAAACACATGACGACTCGCTTCGAACAAGCATTAAGCCATCAAGCCCGTCAACGTCGCCATGTGTACTGGGTTCTCTGGGCAGAGCTCTTAAAGCGCACCTTCAGAGAAGACGTTGAGCGCTGTCCCCACTGCACCTCAACTCTCCAACGCATCTCACTCATCACTACGCCCGAGGCGATCATCGCGCTCATCGCATACGATGAATCAGCGCGTGGTCCCCCCTAACTAGTCAGAGGAGATGAGGCTGATTTAGGTGTGCCGAACGAAGTGTCCGTTACTGGTCAAGTGGGGGAAAGGGGGCGCTGTATCTTGCGCTTATAGAGAGCTTCGACGAGTTAGCAGAGTTGTCTAGTATTTGAACACTTACTAGACTCGTTGAGGGAAAAGTGTTTAATTTTTCAACTCGGTTATTTTACCTATCCCTACCGACTAGATTTCGTTGGGGTCGCACCGCTAAAAGAACATGATGAGCCCTTCTTTGTGCCCAAGTCGGATGAGCCTGTCACTCACACCTTTCATCTACCCCTTGGTTTTGATGGCTTCGGTGTACGTGAAGATGACAGTCTAGATTATGGGGCTGTGAAAGGGCTCTTCTTTTCATTGTATCGTGGATTCAATCGCTTTGTGAAAGATCAACCAAAGCGCGCTGCAGCCCGATCAAAGTCACAACAAGATTTTGAAGATCAGAGGCGCCAAGAGGGTGGACTTGGCTCATCCGTGACTTCAGCTGACAGCGCTGCTAGGTATAGCGGGTTGACAGAGATTACTGAGGTCTTACTCGCCCTTCCCGAGCTTAATATTACGCGATTAGAGCGTCCCCAAGCCCCTGTTGACCAAGTCGATTACGGTCAGATTCACAAATACCTCGATCAGTGCATCTACATGGAGGACCACAGCGCTTACATCGACTGGATGAACCTCCCACGACGCGAGCTGCGATCAGGTTACTCTGACTTGCTTGGGATGTACTGTTTTATCCTCGATTCCATCTTGGTTGAACTGAATGATGATGTCACCTTGCCAGGCCCAGAGAGTGCACTCCTTGAATCATTGGTGATCGCCCGAAGGCCTGAGATCGCGAGGGTCGCAGATCAGTTTCGTGAACGTCACCTCTCGGCCGCGAGTGATCTCTTCAGTGAAGAGGGCAGCGAACACGTCACTCTCATCCTCGAAGAGCTCCTCGCTGAGATCGATCAAGTGACCGCTTTTAGAGACCGCGACTTTCATACCCTCTTCGAGGCGTGTGAGCGCTTCCTCTATGGCGCACTCGATTCAAATGTCGAAGGGAGCTCTTGGGGACTCGATAAATTCTCTCTCTTCTGGGAAGACCTCTGTCACACGTGGTTCTTCTCTCAGCCTAACACAGAGGTATTGTATGCCGACTGTGACCTCCCAAAGGCACCTCATTTGATCAGCGCCCTCTCGGGAGGAGAGGCGATTCGTGAGCGAATAGGGAATCTCCGACTAGGCAAATCGGATCATCCCGACAAGAGCGGATGGGTCTATGTGGGAGATAAAAGATATGACTCTCATCATTTAAGTAGAGAGGGTCATTACAGAGACAGCTTGAAGTGGAATACAAATCACTCACAAGCAAAAGTGAAGAGCACTCCATTGAGTCACGACATACAGGAGCTCCTCTGCGTGAGCTACCGAAGTCAAAGTGGTTATTTTGTCGATAAAGGGCTCATCAGTAAGTGCAATGGAGAAAACACTCATCGCTCACTGATCAAACGACTACTGAGGCCTGATTTAATCAACGTATATGATGATCAAACGATTATATGGGATTATAAATATGCCGACCTCTCTTTCTTTAACCGTCCAAGCGATAAGCTCAAAAAAGATATTTCAAAGAGCTTAGCTTATGAGGCATCACTTGGCGGTTGGGAAGACCTAAAACTTGGTCAGAACCGCTTCTTGATCCCCTGTTCAAATGGATCTTCAAAGACCGTCAAGATAGATAGATGGGCTCATCTGAGTCATGGCATCTCAGTATGGACCCTAGACCTATGTGAGGCGATTAACAGGTACGTGAATCATGAGGTTCATGAATGCGATCGAGCATCCTTTCTCACTGAGAGGCTCAAAGCGATGAAGCCCGAGAGCAGTCATCGATTCAGCTTGAGGACAATAGATGACTTAGTTCACTTGGAAGGTCGAGAGCTTCCTTCAACGATTGTCAACCATCAACCGATGTTGACCGTAAAGGGCCTTGAAGAGCTCAATCGAGTACACAGACCGATTCAAGAATATCTTGGGGAGCTTCTTCAAGAGACAAATGTAGATCCTGCACGATATATTGCCTATCACCGTGGTGTAGACCTACAACTTGACCTTAAAGCGATGTCTTTTCATGGTGGGCAAGAGGAGCTGAGAGATTGGCTCGAGCTTGAGGTGTTTTCAGCTTTGGGCGCGAGAGATAAGGATGGTAAACTAGACATCAAACCCGCCCTCATGGTTACTCTTGATGACGATTGTGCGCTATTAAACTGCCAAATACCTCTAAAACATCAATTCGGTGGACGGATACACCGTGTGGACGCCCTTATGTACGGACCGTCCCAGCTAGCTTCACGCATGGCGAGCTTTATTGTGAGAGTTCACCCTTTCTGGATTTTCGACTGTATTAAGGATAGAGCTAAAACCAATCGCCCCAATGTTAGTCAGCAGAGAGTAGACCCCAAAAAAAGATAGGTTGAGATCAACAAGCGACGATCTCGTGGAACCTCTTGAGAATTCCTCTGAGACCTTTTGATTTTGAGCCTAATGAGAATTCCTCTGAGACCTTTTGAGAGAGAGAATTCCTCTTGAGAATTCCTCTGAGACCTTTTGAAGTGTCCGATTAGTCGCAATAGCCTAAGAGCGGCTAACCCTCGCGAGAAGCAAGTTCTCTGCTATAAGTGGGTCGACATGGGGTCGCAATAGCCTAAGAGCGGCTAACCCTCGCGAGCTTGTCCTATTGCGTGTAATGGAAGAAAGCACGTCATATCGTCGCAATAGCCTAAGAGCGGCTAACCCTCGCGAGGTAAAAGCACCGCCAAGACATTAATTATACTTCAGTGTCGCAATAGCCTAAGAGCGGCTAACCCTCGCGAGCATCAACTTTATGGCCGCGCTCGCTAAGCAGCAGATGGGTCGCAATAGCCTAAGAGCGGCTAACCCTCGCGAGCAGCCCGTGAGTACGGATCTATTCCACCCGTCACCCAAGAGTCGCAATAGCCTAAGAGCGGCTAACCCTCGCGAGTGAAATTGATACGGAAGACGTGGTGTGAGAGTCGCAATAGCCTAAGAGCGGCTAACCCTCGCGAGAAAGTTCATGAAAAAGCAATTCGAACACTTAAAGAAGTCGCAATAGCCTAAGAGCGGCTAACCCTCGCGAGGAGGACTTAATCCAGCTCAATGAGCGTTTGAATGGTCGCAATAGCCTAAGAGCGGCTAACCCTCGCGAGCGTGTCTCGGAAAAGGCTCCAAGTACGGAGCCTGATAAAGTCGCAATAGCCTAAGAGCGGCTAACCCTCGCGAGATCTTGGTCTCGATGATCCGAAAGGATTTCTCGAAGGTCGCAATAGCCTAAGAGCGGCTAACCCTCGCGAGATGAGCTTAAGCAGATCGTGGACGGTATGCCCCAAGCGTCGCAATAGCCTAAGAGCGGCTAACCCTCGCGAGACAACGAGCGCCTGGAGAACTTTTTAGTTCGCCAAAAAAGTCGCAATAGCCTAAGAGCGGCTAACCCTCGCGAGCCAATAAACTGGACTACGTAGGCCTAGGCCGTCGGGTCGCAATAGCCTAAGAGCGGCTAACCCTCGCGAGTATGGATTTAAATAATTTATTTGATTTGACAAGTCGCAATAGCCTAAGAGCGGCTAACCCTCGCGAGGGGCACTGGCGAGTCGAGGGTCCAACACCGCAAGTCGCAATAGCCTAAGAGCGGCTAACCCTCGCGAGTGGTACCAGCCATAAAAGCCAGTACCTCATCTCGTCGCAATAGCCTAAGAGCGGCTAACCCTCGCGAGAATTCGCCAAAACTATGGCGCTTTTGTTGGGTTTGGGGCGTCGCAATAGCCTAAGAGCGGCTAACCCTCGCGAGACGTCGGAGAGGTAGAGGGTCCCCTCTTCCCAGGGTCGCAATAGCCTAAGAGCGGCTAACCCTCGCGAGAGCACCCCTTTTAACTATCTGAAGTCTTTGAGAAATTCAAGGGTTATTTCGCACACACAAAAAATTAGTCGATAGCAGTGTACATAAATGAACCATATCAGTAGCATATATTAAAATTATAAACATGTAAAACTAGACATTTAGCTACTTTTCGCACAGGAAGACTTAATTTTTTGCTTAAATATTGGATAGATCAAACATATAATCATACACTTATATCATTTGTTGCCTAAATGTATGATAAATATGTGTGCGAATGTTCGTTTCAATTTTTTGGATGCTCCACTATAAATTACCTAGTAAGCTGAGTCCATGAAAACTACAGCCCTTTAATCTGCCCTCTAATGTAAGAGAGGAGTCAGCCTATGTCACGCGCAGCCAAGCTGAGACTTCCTCTGAGACCTTTTGACTCTGAGACCTTTTGAAGATGTCCCTCAATACTTCAGTCATTATAGTGTAGGACTTCGCTTAAGTTATGAGATAAATATCGAACTACATGCTGCATAGCGAGAGGGCTAAAAAATAATGTCGACACTCACTACCCGCGCCGTCTTTATGACATCAGTTGGCATCGCTAAATATCATAAGACGACATACAGCGCGCTGAACCAAGATGAGCCCACATTAAGTGGTGAATTTTTCCCTCTCATCAGGCTTGAACAGCTTAAGTCGAGTGGGGTTAAGATTGATAAGGTGCTCTTATTGTTAACACCTGAAGCTCCCTCCTGCTCAAAACTTGGATGAAGTTGCATGTTTGCTGTTACCATTGATACCCAGCTATTTACTTCGGACTTTGCTATATCTAAAGACTCCATCGCAGACTCTAGGTTTTTAACACTTAACTCATTTCTAGGATTAAGGCTATTAAACTTGGCTAAACGTTTTTGAACCTTTGCTATCTCTTGTTCTAGACGTAACTCTTTTGGAGATTTACGTATTATATTTGGGTCCATTAGCTTTTGAGAGTCTTTTATAATATCATCAATTATAATCTTACATCTTCCACAAACACGACCAGCTTGAGAATAGTCTGCAAGTTCTTTAAATGAAGCAATTCCAGTTTTCGTTACTATATCTACTAAGTCTTGATGATATATATGCTCACAGCTACAGATGAGCCTACCTTTTTGGCCAATTAATCTATTCTCATAGAGATAGTTGATATCTACTTTCATCTCTTTTTTTATAAGTGTTTCTATATAGCTGACATCTACATTTGAATTTAGCCCTATAAATCTTGTAAGTTGTTCACCATCTACAAAATACTCATCAATTCTATTGTCTTTTTTTGAGCTAATAATAATCTTTTCGTATTTATCTGTAAATTTTGGGGAGCTCACTTCTGTGAGTTCAAATTCACCAACTTTTAGCATATCTATACTAACTTCTAAGTCGAACTTTTTAACTCTTTTTTGTAATATATGGGAGATTGCAGCATCAGCTTGTGTAGTACATTCTCGTACATGACCAGCCATATATCCAAAAGCTTCAACTTCTGCACACTCACCAACAGCATAGATATTTTCATCTTCACTTTGCATATAAAGATTTGTTAAAATTCCTTTGTTCGACTTTAGTGTTTCTCTAAAGTATTCGATATTTGGTTTTATCCCAACTCCAAAAATCAGAAAAGGATTTTCTATCTTTAATTTTTTAGTCTCAAGAAGTGTAATTTCATTATTTTCAATTTGTTTATCCACTATCTCATCTTCGTAGGATATTCTAATCTTGCTAGCACTTGTGTAACACTTTTCTATAATCTTTATAGACTCTATCCCTAGATGCCTGTTATAAAGTTGTTTACTTCTTACTAAAAGAGTGATGTTTTTAACATCTGGCATCTCATTGAGAGTTTCAAGAATCTCAAGAGAGATTGGTCCACTTCCAACAACAACAACTTCTCGATTTTCAATCCCTTTTTTAATAATTTCACAATCATCTGCTGAACGAAATACAGAAGCATTTGAGATATCATCAATGTCAAAAAGAGAAATGGGGATGGAACCAGTAGCTATAATGAGCTTGTCATAAGAAAACATGTCCATATCAGAATAGACGCGTTGGTGCACTCTATCTATTGTTTTTATTTTTTGATTGAGTGAGAGTTGTACAGTAGGATCAAGTACTAAAGAAATTTTTCCAGTATCCTCAAAATCATCAAGTAAACGGCAAAGATGGATTCTATCATAAGGAATGTGTGACTCATCACTTAAGACTATTACATCAAGTGATGCATCTTGCTTTTTAAGATTGTTTGCTAAATATACAGCAGCTATTCCGCCACCAATAATTACGACTCTCATAAGGAACCTTTTATAACATACATATTTGTATATTATAAAAGTATTTACATTAAAAGCATATTTAAATTATTTTACTTTATGATGTTTGTCATAAAAAAGTAGATATGTTGATGGTAGAATCAGTAAGGTTAATAAGGTTGAGCTAATAATTCCACCTGTAATTACGACTGATAAAGGATACTGTATCTCACTTCCAACACCCGATGCATAAAGCAGGGGAAGAATTCCAAAAAGTGTTGTAAATGCTGTCATGAGTACAGGACGAAGTCTTAGCAAGGCTGCGTCTTTTAGTAAAGTATTTAGTTTTACATGTGGAAACTTTTCTCTGAGTTCTTCTATAAAACTAACGAGTACAATCCCGTTTAAAATCGAAATCGCAAATATTGCTAAGAAACCTATAATCGCAGATACTGAAAGATAGATGCCACTAAAAACTAAAGCAATAATTCCACCAATAAGACCAAAAGGAACATTAAGTAAGATAAGTAGAGCCTTGCTTATAGAATTAAAAGCAGTATATAAAAGTAAGACTATAAAAAAGATAGTTATTGGGATAATTATCATTAGTTTCTGAGTAGCTTCTTTCATGTTTTTAAAGTCACCTGCCCAACCGATGTAATATCCATCAGGAATTTTTACTTCTGCTTCTATAATTGCATTGGCTTCTTCAACAAATGATGCAACATCCCGACCATCAACATCCATAGATAAAACCATATAGCGACTAAGATTTTCTCTTTTTATAAATGATGGACCTTGCACTACTTGAATGTCACAGATTTGCTCCAAAGTAACAAGAGCACCATTTTGTGCACGCATCGTTACTGCTTTAACCGTTTCTATATCTTCTTTTGCATCTTTTATTTTTGCAACGATTCCAAACCTTCTGATGCCTTCTATCTTTTCGCTTACAGCTTCTTCACCAAGACCATTACGAATCACATCCATAACTTCTTCTACGCTGATGCCGAAACGTGCGAGTGAGAGATAGTTTGGCTCTATCTTGATTTGTGCCTGACCGAGTTGTGTTTCAACTTCCATCTCATGAAGTCCATCGATATCTTTTAAAACCGCTTGGATATCTTTAGAGATTGCATCAAGTGTTTTTTGATCATCTCCATAAATCTTAACGGCGAGTTCAGCTTTAACACCTTCGAGTAACTCTTCGATTCTCATAGCAATTGGCTGTGTTGGTACAAAGTTTATAAACTCAAAATGCTTCTTTAAATCTTGATTCATTTTTTCTGTGAGTTTTGGTAAGTCTTCTATCCCTGGTTTAAGTGTGAGTAAAACTTCCATATAGTTAGCCTGCGCTGTTTCACCATTTTCACTTCTACCAATCATAGACAAGACGGATGCAACTTCTTTAGGATAGTTTTTGAGTATATACTTTTCAATCTCTCCAGCAGTTTGTGTTGAGTGTTCTAATCCTGTTCCGGGAATTGCAACAACTCTGTACATGATTGACTCTTCATTTAACTCCGGCATAAATTCTCGCCCTTGAAGACTTAAAATATACGCTAAAACTATAAAGACAAGAGTCACAGATGCTAAGACTAACTTTGCATGATGCAGTGCAAAAACTAAGAAAGGTGTATAGAGTTTTTTAATCCCTTTCATCACAATGTTTTCTTTTGATTTAGATGGTTTTAAAAGTAAAAAAGTAAGTACGGGTACTAAAACTAAAGCTACTAAAAGTGAACCAAGCATCACAAAGACGATATTTAATGCCATAGGTGAATAAAGCTTACCAGCTAATCCATCAAGTGAAAGTAAGGGGATAAATACAGCTGCTATAATTAAAACAGCAAAGGTTACAGGAGTAGCCACTTCTTTAGCAGCTTGGGATACCACTTGAAGTTTTGGAGCATCTGGCATGTCATGGAGTTTTCTAAAGGAGTTTTCCACTATAACAATAGTTCCATCGACTATCATCCCAACTGCGATGGCTAAACCACTTAAACTCATAAGGTTTACACTTACAGCATAATAATCCATCAATAAAAAAGCCACTAAAAGTGATAATGGAAGAGAGATAATTACAATAAATGCTGAGCGTAATTCAAAAAGAAATAAAAATAGTACTATTGCAACTAAGATTACTCCTGAGATTAAAGCAGTAGTCATTGTGCTTACCGCTTTATGTGTAATCTCTGTTCTATCATAAATAGTACGGATTACTACACCCTCAGGAAGTGCTGATGCAACAGTTTTAAGTTTCTCTTTGAGTCTCTCAACAACCTTCGCTGCATTTGTAGCACTACGTTGTAAAACCATACCCATAACAGCTTCACTACCATCTATACTAATGGAGCCAAACCTAGGAGCTGAACCAGTCTCTACAGTAGCTACATCGCCAATAGTTACAGAATGTCCATCAAGAGATTTTACAACAGTATTTCGGATATCATCAAGTGACTTATATAAGCCCGCTCCACGAATCAAATACTGTTCACGATTAAACTCTAAATACTGTCCACCTGCGGCTTGATTACTTTTTTGTAATGCATCAACTATATCGCTATAGGTTACATCAATATTTTGTAGTTTTTTTGTGTCTATAAGAACGTTGTATTGTTTTTCATAACCACCCCAACCTACTACTTCTTCAACACCACTTACACTTTTAAATAGTGGTGTAACAACATAATCTTGCATCTCACGAATCTCACGTAATGAGTACGAAGAAGTAGTATCTTTAATCTCATACCAAAAAACTTGTCCTAAACCCGTTGTATTTGGCCCAAGCATAGGTTTACCCCACCCACTTGGAATATCTACAGAACTTAATCTTTCAGATACTAGTTGGCGCAGAAAATATATGTCCATATTGTCTTCAAAGAATATAGAAACATACGAAAGTCCAAAAAATGAGTTTGACATTATGAGTTTAACCCCAGCCATTCCCGAGAGTGCTGATTCGATTGGATAAGTCAAAAGCTTTTCAATATCTTCTGCTGAATTACCTGGAGATTCTGTATATATCACGACCTGTTTTGGTGTGATATCTGGAAATGCATCAACAGGAATCTCTTTGTAAGCCTTAAAGCCAAAGGCAGAAATAACTACAAATAATGTGAGAACTAAGAACTTGTATTTTAATGCTGTATCTATTATAAAATTTAGCATCTTAGTGTCCGTGTCCGCCGAGTGCAGATTTGAAAAGCATAGATTTTACATAGTAACTTTTCCCACTTATATACTCTTCACCTTCATGGATACCTTCAACTCCAACATACTCATCATCTTCTGTTATGATATTTACTACACGAACCTCGTAAGCTGCTTCTTCTTCCTCTTCATCATGTCCAGTGTGATCGTCATCTGCATCAGCACCCAACTCTTTATGTTCATCATGAGCATCTTCTTCATGGCCGTGACCTTCATGTTCGTCACGAACAGGTTCTTCATCATGCCCATGCCCTTCATGTTCATCTGCTTCTTCATGTTTTTCTTCTTCATGTTTTTCTTCTTTATGCAAGAAAACAACCCACTCGTTGTTAAAAAATGAAAGTGCTGATTTTTTAATCGCTACATACTTTTTCGTATCGCTAAAGTAAAGCTTAGATGCAATATAAGAGTTGATATAAAGGTTTTCTGTCTCTTCATCAATACTTGAGAGTAAAACTATTCTTTGTGTTTTTTCATCAACTTGAGGAAGGATTTGAGTTACATGAGAAACAATTGTTTTTCCATTGAGATTAATAGTAGTTTTTTGACCAATTTTTGCCTTTGAAGCATACTTTAGCGGTAAAAATGACTTAAGATAAAATGCCTGCTCTTTAACTAAAGATATGATTGGAGTATCCTCTTGAACACTTGAATGTTCTGCTTGTAATATCTTAGATACTACTCCATCACTATGAGCATAAAGTACAAAGTGAGAACTTGCTTCTTTTAGCTTATTTGTATTTATCCCTAAAGTATTAAGCTGAGATTTGAGTGCTGTCAAAGTTGAGAGAAGCTCATTCTTTTGAATACTTTGCTGATTTACTTCTTGAAGTGATATCATTCCTTTATCATAAAGGTTTTGCAATGCTTTAGAGTTCTTTTCCAATGCTAAAAGTTGTTCTTTTTGAGCTATATAATTTGCTGTCATTTGTGATATTAGCATCGACTTAATAAGGACAATTTTTTGACCTTCTTTAATCTTTTGTCCAACTTTTACATAGTACTTCTCAATATGTCCACTTACTAAAGACATGACAGACTGTGAAGAGTTTGATAACTGAATTATTTGAGAATTGAGCTCAACTGATGCACCAAACTCTTTTAGTATAGCTTTATCTTCTGGTATATCTAAGGCCATAAGCGATGTGTAGAACAATACTCCTACGAGAAAAAAGATTTTCATTATAAACTCCCTGCTAAATAATTAGACATGATAATATTTTGATTTAATTTTGTTTGTATAGAGATGAGAGCAGATTTTGTTTTAATAAGCTTTGATTTTATATCTTGAAGTTCAAGTAAATTAACCTTTGCTATTTTATAACTCTCCTCAAACATCCCTAATACTTCTTCTAGTTTTGTTATATGGTTTTGACTTCTTGATTTAAGACTTTGTAGTAAAACTCTTTGTTTGTCTAACTTTAATTTCTCTAAAGTGATTTTTGAGTTTTCTTTCTCGATTAAAAGGTTCATCTTATCTGCTTCTAATCTTGCTATTGTTCTCTCTTGAGACTTTGTGTTGAAGATAGCCAGAGGAATATTGAGACCAAGACTTATAACATCTTCTGTAGGTTCATTATCATATGCAGCATAAAGTTCAAGAGATTCTATGGCATGAGATTCTACATCTGCTGATGCAAGTGCTTTAGCTTTTTGTGTTTGTATAAAATGAATATGTGCATTTGTATTTTTATCTGCATCGAGAGCAAAGTCATGTTTAAGAGATATCTCTATCTCACTACTTTTTCCAGCTAGTTCTAAAAGTGTAAAATAACTCTCTAGTGTTTCATACTTTAGAGCTTCTTTAGCAATCTCTAAGCTCTCCAAATCAAGTCCTGCTTCATACAATAGACCGCGAGAAATCATTCCATCGTCGTATTTTTGTTGTGAGATATCGTAGATAACTTTTGCAAGTACTATCTCTTCCTCACTCAAAGCTTCAAGAAGTTTTTTCTCTACATAGTTTGTATACGCTAAAGAGATCTCTTTTATCAATTCTGCCTTTGTAAGTGAGTATGCAGCCTTGGCTTGTGTACTTAGAGAACTAGAGAGTTTTTCTTTATCACTGCCAACACCTGGTAGTCTTAAGGCTTGGGTATATTCTAATGCATAGCCATTTGAACTCGCTGTATCTTCTGGTTTAAACCTTGAATATCTAAGACCCAAAGTCGGATTATCGTATAAAAGGAGTGCATCTCCTTCTTCTTTTGCTTGATTTATACCTAAGTGCGTTGACTTTAAGTATGGACTATTTTTTAGTGCATCGTTTAAAAAATCATTAAAATTCTGTGCAAATAATGATGATGTTATTAAAACAATGACTGATAATATTTTTATCATTATTGTTCCTATAAATTATATGTTAAAGTTTATTTTTGTATTAGAGGTAAGGGTTTATGCGATGGGAGGTTTAAAAAGTTCTAACTGTGTTTTGAAACTATATATTTCCTTATGAATGTTTTGTAATAACTTATAGTCTTGTAGACCTTGAAGGTTTGTGTTACTTGCAAGTAAGAAAGATTCATGATACTCAAAGTGTATATCACAGATGAACCTATCTCAAAACTCAACCTACAACCTTCTCTAGCCAAATATAGAGAAACGCTAGAGATAGGAAGGCTTCAAAGTAGTTTGGCTTTCGCTCCCAACGTACACTTAAACGTCTAAATTTACGCTGGTACCAAGCAAATGTACGCTCAACAACGAAGCGAGCGACTGATCGCTTGAGTTTACGACCACGCGTTTTACGACGGTTAGGCCAGACGCGATGAGGTATCTCGGGACGAACACCTCTCGACCTGAGCTTCCGACGGAGCTGCTTACTGTCATATCCCTTGTCTGCTGCGAGTTGTTTTGGACGAGTCTTTGGACGTCCACGGCGACCTGTTTGGATCTCAATACCATCCAACATCTTGATCGTTTGATCACGTTCGCTCTCATTGGCAGCCGTCACTGAGACCGCTAACGGCATACCCTGAGCATCTACAACTGAGTGGATCGTAACTCCCTTGCCTTTGTACCCGTATTCAACGCCCTCTCCGCCGCCTTTACCGGGGGGAAAAGCTGCCATCTATGCTAGCAGCGCTCCAATCGATCATCTGGTTAAGCTCTCCTATCGCGAGCATGCCGTTAATCGCTCGTTGCAACGTACCATTTTCACTCCAAACCCCAAGCCAACGATGCGCTGTAGCACGACTCGCCCATTGAGAACCTTGAGGTAAGTCACACCACCGAGAGCCGGTGATGAGTATGTAAAAAATCGAGTTGAGAACGAGCCGCTTCGATACTCTGGGACGACCAAAGACTCGGCGATTATCTGCCAAGAGGGGTTCAAGAACCTTCCATTGTATGTCTGTTAAGCCTTCAAATCGACCTGCCATTGATCAATCCCCCTTGAAGTTACGATGTTGAGCATGTACGTTAACACACACCTGTCTTTTGAGATAAGTTCTTAGAATATGTCGCTGAATTAGAAGTTCCGTCAAATCATGGAGATATGAACCTATCTCAAAACTCAACCTACAACCTTCTCTAGCCAAATATAGAGAAACGCTAGAGATAGGAAGGCTTCAAAGTAGTTTGGCTTTCTCCCTTAATACATATGTCTGGATGGGGATTTCTGGTGGATTGGTATTGGGTGGTATATTATCGGTTTTGGCAGGTGAAAATAGTAAATTAAATGAATATACTAAAAAAGCTGTAGGGACTATAGGTATAGTTGCAACGTTAACAGGAATGGCGGGTCTCGCATATATGTCCTTAAGCCCTGACATCTTGAATCCAAAAGATTCCAAAGAAGCTGTAGAACTTAAGAAAGAAATTACACCTCTTCTTATTACTCTCTGTAGAGATGCAAGACAGTATAATAAAATAAATCGTAAGAACCAGAGGGTCTTTATTTATAAATTCACACAAACTTGTTTCAATATTTCTGATTCACTATTAATTGAAATAAAACGATTTTGGGAGGCTAATAAGTGGGAAATCACTAAATACTCTAACATGGATGACGATGAAAGGAGACGTGGTATCGATAAGAAAAAAGCAAAAAGGCTTTTTAGAAAAATTGATCATTTAGTAAATATGATTAAATAACTCCCCAAGGGAAACATCAGGTTATTACAGGGAATAAGATCTACACGGCTTTGTTGCATAAGTAAAAGTACATCTAATCAATGACTTAGACAACAGCGGTCTTTTGATTTTGTCTTCATGCAACCAACGTACTTTGAGGGCTACCTAACAATCTGAATTGATTAAGAATATTGCAAGCGATGACAGACTCTACCCTTCGTGAGTTTTCACCTCTCGCTCTGAGTTCATCACCTATTAGTTTTTTGTATCGAAAGAACATGTTTTCAACTTCACTTTGACGGTAATAACCTGATGTTCTTCTCCAGGCTAAGACACCGTCTTCATCGATTGATTTGATATGCTGATTTCGCTGTCTAAGTGCTGCTTCATCTGAAGCGGAAACAACTGCATTTGCTCTTGGATGGATGTTGATTTGACCAGCTTCATTCATATGATCGTTTGAAGCTTCATATACACGACTTTGGTCGTATGCTTTGTCGGCTGTGATCGAATCTATTCGTCCAACTTGGTGGATTAAGTTGGGAGCGATTTCACCATCAGTTTTTCTATATTCACTAAGCCATTTGGCTACGATCAATCCATTGCTCACTCCGATGTGTAGTTTTCGCCAACCACGACGTTTTCTTTTTCCATGCTTGTGTCGTGTCCAACGACCTTCACCATGAATCACAAGGCCTGTACTGTCGATGACTAAATCGACTCTTCCATTCGGCTTACCAATCCTTTTAAGACTAGTTTTTAGTGTACTATTTCTTCGAGATAGAGTGGTGTGATCTGGAACATTTAGCCCAACATTCATCAGACTAAATATGGACTTTAAAAAGCCCTCAGTTTGTCTAAGTGGTAGCTTAAACAGAAGTCGCTAAAGTAAGTGCTGTTTCAATGGCTAGATCTGAGTATAGTTTAGGTCTACCCAATGTCTGACTTAGGTCGCTATTCCAAGATTCAATGACGTCTTCTGAAAGCCATAAGGTGAGGTCTCCACGGTTGATTAAAGATTGCTCATAAGCCCGCCAGTTGTGTATTTTGTATTTCTTTCGGTACTTTGGATGTCTATTACGTTGATGTGGCTGAGTCATGTGTTTACTCCTCAGCACTCATCATATATTATTCGATAGACTTATGCACCAACGCCCATCCCTACAGAAAAAAGTAACGAGAAGATAATCAAAAATTATGAACAACAACTTGTTTTACTCCAAAAACAAGCGATAGCATTACCAGCTGATAGTAGATCAAACTTACTACAGCAAAGTTATGAGTTTGGAACGATTGAACATCTAGATTTAGACTCGGTAACAACACAGCAAAACACCATGAAAGAACCTACTATGTTTGAAGGATTCAAAAAGCAAAAATTAGAGTTATTGGGAAACTTTAACCATGCACTTAAGTTATCTCGCGATATTGGTGATAAGGATGTTGAAGCTCGATTGCATAATATGGTTGAACGTCTAAAAAGCCATGTTTTTAGTATTGCTGTAGCAGGTGAATTTAGTACTGGAAAGTCCACTTTAATTAATGCTTTACTCGGAGATACTATTTTACCTACAGCTCTTAAAGCATGTACTGCTGTTGTGACTAAGATTAGAGCAGTACAGAATGAAGAACAGCCGATGATTTCTGTTCTTTACAAAAAGTCTGGACGACGAACCGCCTCCTTAGATGAACTCGGTTCAATTTTGACTTTTGATAGAGCCGATGAAGATGACGAAACACTTGAAGCTGAAATCCTTGTTCAACGAGGAACTATCTTAGATCAAGGTATCGAAATTGTTGATACGCCTGGTGTTAATGATCCAGAAGCTCGTGGTGAACAAGTCACTCTTTCTTATTTACCCAAAGCAGATGCAATCATTTACCTGACGCATGCTGCGAGATCATTTAAGGAATCAGAGATTACCTTTATCAAAGATAGAATTGCCCATGAAGACAGCCAAAGAGTTATTTTTGCTGTTAATGCCTGTGACTTAATTGAAGATGAAGAAGATTGGGAAGACTTAAGAGAAAGGGGAGAAAGCGTTCTACCCGCACATTTTGCTCAAAACCCGAAGTTATTTATCAGTGCTATAAACGCCTTGGATGAAAAAAAACAAAGTGAAAGCAAGCAAAGTCAAGAATTAGAGCCTTTGGAATTTGAATTGACCCAACTTATTCTTCGAGAGCGTGGTGAAAAAGAAATCCTTCGTTATAGAGAATTGCTACAACTGCTTATTTTACAGCTACATCGTAATTTAAACGGGCAAATTAAAGATATCAGCCTAGATCAAACCCTTCTTGAGAGAAAAGTTCATCGCTTGGGAGAAGCCATAGGGCATTTAGAAAAAGAAAAGTCTAAAGTTACTAAAACACTGCAAGATTCTTACCTTGGTTTTGATCAACTTATGTCTCAGAAAGTAAATCAAGCAATAAGTACATTAGAATCGGGTCTTGATGCTTTATCTTCCAAAAGCAAAAGTGGAGAGTCACGTAAGGATGTTAGATATTTAGCGGAACAAAATGTTTCTGACCACATGAAACGAACCCTAACTTCTTTGCAATCTGAATTACGATCAAGACAAGATCAAATATCTAAGCGCTTAAGTCAAAGTTTACAAGCCGCTCTCGGTGAGGCTGATTTAATGATTGAACCCTCTTCCTCAACTGAAATAATGCGTCTACATCATATAGACTTCAGAGATTTAGTTGTCGTAAATACCAAGCAGGTTGAAGAAGATGTGGAAGTTCGAGAGCGTGTGCCTTTTGCAGTCACTGAAGAATCTGTGTTTATGGGAGGACTAGGGGCTATGATAGGTGCAGCAATGCTTGGTCCATTAGGCTTTTGGGCTGGAATGATGATGGGTGGTAGCTTTGGTTCAATGGGGTCTAATTATCGAACCGTCACTAAGAAAATGAGAGAGTATTTTACCGTTCAAACTGTTGAAACTCGCCAAATCGCAAGCACCTGTCGAGAAAGATTAGTCAATACTAAAGAAGTCGCTTTGCGACAGCTAGAAGACAAAACAACTTTAGATACTCTACAAGTTTTTGATCATAAAATTGCTGAATACCGAAATACAATCAATCGACTTAACACCCCTACGAAAAATGAAGTTGACAAGCAGGCGAGAAAGGCAGAGTTGGAAGCCCAACTACAAAACCTACTCCCACTTTTACCCCAAAGCTAAAAAGAGATAAAAGGCATAGAGTATTATGGAAAATCGCTCTACTTCTCGAGAAGGTAACTTTGATGAGTTGGAGTTTATAAAATCTACAAGCGAGCTTTGGCAACAAGGTGATTTATATAATGCTTGGATGAATGTTTATAAATACACAGACGTCGACTGGATTATATTTGTTATAAAGACTCTTGAGCTAGAGCCAATGGTGATTGCAAAATCACCAAGTACAGAAGAACGTTCTAAACTCTTACGTGAGCAAATAGAAGAAGCACTCCTATCCCTAGATTCTCCAACACAGCTTGCAAGCATCAGTGAACTAAAATCTTCATTATTATCAGTATTATCTGAACTTAGTGCTGAAAATAAAAAGAATATTCCATGGCTTATCGATTCCTGCGAAACAGCATTAAGTCGTGATGTCGACAATAGCCCACTCAGTGTTGCTTTATTAGGAGAGTTTAGCAGTGGTAAATCCAGGCTTATAAACGCTTTACTTGGTGAAAAACT
This sequence comes from uncultured bacterium, assembly GCA_943788935.1. Classification (GTDB taxonomy): domain Bacteria; phylum Myxococcota_A; class Bradymonadia; order UBA7976; family VGTA01; genus CAKZRU01. Next base: position 611,466 of record CALSSE010000017.1, read on the forward strand.
TCTTTCAGTCGGGCTCGTACCCGTAACAAGATCCGTCACCAAAATCAGATATGGTATTCAAAAAGCAGTAATTCTTGAGTATGTCAATGGGCGAAAACAAGAGATACTGCTTGAGGAGCTTAGAGCCTATATTGACGAGAGAAAAAAATCAGAAGAAAGCGATGCAGAAGTTAAAGAGGTCGTTATTGAGTCTCCTGCAGAAATCCTAAAAAGGATTGAACTATGGGATACACCAGGCTTTAACAGTAACAACGAGTTACATGATCAAGTGGCGACTCAGCTATTAAATGAAGCCGATGTTGTGGTCTGGGCAATGGCTGCACATCAGATTGGTTCTAAAAGTGAATCAAAATTACTAAAGATTGCAGAAAAACTGAAAGGTCGTGTAATCGCTGTTTTAAATCAAGTTGATCGAATTGGTGATGAAATATCGATTAAAGAACAGCTTAGTGAAGTCTACAAACATTATCAATCTTCTGTAAGCGAAGTCATACCAACCAGTGCAAAATGGATCGAATCCAATGACCAACGAGGTAACTTAGATGGCTTTATTGCAGCCTTACAAAGAATTGGTGGCTGGAGTCGAGAAGAAAAAGAAAAATCTTTTCGATTCACCCTATTCAATGTCTACCAAAAGTTAAAAATATATAATGACTTATGTATTGAGCAGGCTAAAGCAAAAGCTGCTACGGAACGAGATGCGCATTTAAAAGCTCAAGAGATTCTCGATGAATGGGCAGAGATTGATAAGCATCGTCGCCTAATACATGGGGTTAAGGATGACCATACCGACCCATGGTTTAAAAAGAATCAAGCTAATTCACCACGTCTGACAAAAGCTTATGAGGCTTTATTTAATCTGTCTATTTCAGAGGTAGAATATTGTTGGCAAGGTAGCAGGCAAATATTTTTGTCACACAAAAACATGCACTTAGCCCTCAGGAATAAACTATTTACTAAAATACGCGCAACAACGCTCACTTTTTGGAGAGGGATATAAGTAGACATTCTGACCTTAAGGAGCACCTTATGCCTCACCACTTGCGCTACCAATCACAGACCTGGGCGACTCATCACATCACCTCGCGATGTCTCCAAGGATTCGCCTTTCTCAAGCCTACAAAAGAGATCAACGCCATCATTAGTGGGGTGTTATGTTACTCTCTCAACAGCTATAAGCAGGTCATCGAACTGCACCACTATGCCTTCTTGAGCAACCACTTTCACCTACTAATCAGCGCCGCTAAAACGGAGCATATGTCGAAGTTCTTGGGTCACTTCAAGGGTAACCTAGCTCGGGAACTTGGGCGAGTTCATGACTGGCACGGGACTCTATGGCAGAAGCGCTTCTCAAGTGAAGAGATCCTCGATGAAGGAGGACTAGAAGAGATCTTTAAGTATATCACACAGAACTCAGTTAAGGAGGGCTTGGTGGATCACCCGAGAGAGTGGTCGGGTGTTCATGGCTATCATCAGCTGGTCGAAGGCAAAAATCTTGTCGGTGATTGGCTCAACCGAACAAAGCTCTACGTTGCTCACAAACGCGCCAACGCCAGAGGTGATGTGGTCAATGAGTGGGACTATACCACCGAATACAAAGCGAACCTTACAGCGCCACAAATGTGGCGTGATGACAACGAAGAGGAGTACCGAGCGCGATGTCAGAGACTCTGTGACACAGCGATTGAAGAGGCGTTAGCGAACAGAGAGAAGCCGGCCATGGGGATGGCCAAGGTAATGGGTCAAGAGACCTACAAAGCCCGATTCACCAAGCGCAGCTCACGCCCTCTCTGTCGGACAAAGTGTATTGAGCGGCTGAAGGCGTTCAAGGAAGCATATTACGCATTTAAGGCACAGTTTCAGGAAGCCTCGGCGACCTTGAGAGAGGCGGTCGCGAATGGGATTGAAAACATCTGCGTTCGCTTCCCAGAGGGTGGCGTTCCGCTCTTCGGTGGATGTTCATTCGAATCTGCTATATGATGTCAACTCGCGTCTGTCGGAGCCCCATTGCCACCAGAGTCTGCTGTTTAACTGTATAGGAGCTTACATGTTGACGTGATGTATGCCTTCGCTCTTTTGGGCTTAGGAGAGGAGAGGTGTGCCTGATTGAATCAGTACTAGAGATCTAAGCGGTTATTATGTTTGGTTTTAATAGTTGGCTGTTACCTTGTTTAAGTTAACCAACTCGCATCGAGGTCGACCTAGTGATCGAAAGTGATTCAGAATATTGCATGCGAGAACAGACTCCACCTGTTGAGAAGCTTCTCCTCTCGCTCTGAGTTGATCACCAAGCAATGTTTTGTATCTAAAGAACATATTTTCTACAGCGCTTTGATGGTAATAGCCTGATGTTCTTCTCCAGACTAATACACCATCTTCTTTAATGGACTTAACATGTACATCTCTTTGTCTTAAAGCAGCCTGATTAGATGCTGAGATCACTGCGTCTGTTCGGGGATGAATCAGCAGTTTTAGATCGGTTGAGCCACGATCAATGGCTGCTTGATATACATCGATTTGATCATATGCCTTATCAGCTGTGAGCGCGTTAATAGAGCCCGCTTGCTTAATCAAGTCTGGAGCGATGCTTCCATCAGGTACTCGTTCATCTGTGAGGTGACTCGCTACGATCAATCCGTCACTCACTCCAATGTGGAGTTTACGCCAACCTCGGCGTTTTCGTTTACCATGCTTATGTCGCGTCCAACGGCCCTCACCGTGGATCGATAACCCTGTGCTGTCGATCACTAAATCTATCGGTCCTGTCATACTACCCATCCGCTTCAGTTTGATATTGAGTGTGTGATTTCGGCGAGATAGCGTCGTGTGATCTGGAACCGATAGATCCAAGTTCATCAGCTTAAATAAAGACCTCAAGAGACCTTCAGTTTGACGAAGCGGTAGCTTGAAGATCAACCTTAACGAGAGCGCGGTTTCAATGGCCAGATCTGAGTAGAGTCTTGGTCGTCCAAAAGCCTGTTCTGGACAATCATTCCATGATTGGAGTACCTCCTCAGAGAGCCATAAAGTGATGTCTCCGCGGTTAACTAAAGATCGATCGTATGAGCTCCAGTTGGTTACTTTGTACTTCTTTTTATATCTTGGGTGACGGTATCGCTGATGTGGTTGAGTCATAAGTACTCCTTCAATCCACATCATACTTCATTTGAAGACTATTGCTCCCCCTTCATCTGAAGACTATTGCACCAAGGCCGCAGTGTAACACAATATCATCAGCATATCTCTCAAAGGGAATGTTTGGATATAATCTTCTCATCCACTCATCGAATGCATAATGCATAAATAGATTTGCTAATAATGGACTGATTACACTGCCTTGAGGTGAGCCTCTTTCAGGATAGACCAGGCTTTCTTCTGTCGTTTTGATTGGAGCTTTGAGCCACCTTTCAATATACATGAGAATCCATGGTGTTTTACAATGAAATCGGACGGCTTTCATCATGAGTTCATGGTTCAAGTTATCAAAGAAGCCTTTGATGTCTAAATCCACTGCCCATGGTGATCGCCAACACCTCTTTTTGGCTGTTTGGAGGCTTTGTTGCATAAATAAAAATACATCTAATCAATGACTTAGACAACACCGGTCTTTTGATGTGGTCTTCATGCAACCAGCGTCACTTTGAGGGCTACCTAACAATCTAAATTGATTAAGAATATTGCAAGCGATGACAGACTCTACCCTTCGAGAATCCTCATTTCTCGCTCTTAGCTCATCTCCAATCAGTTTTTTATATCGAAAGAACATATTTTCAACCTCACTTTGACGGTAGTAACCAGATGTTCTTCTCCAGGCTAAGGCACCGTCTTGGTTGATGGACTTAATATGTTGATTTCGCTGTCTGAGTGCAGCTTCATCCGTAGCTGAAATGACTGCATTAGCTCTTGGGTGAATGTTGATTTGACCATGATCTTTGAGGGCATCATTTGCAGCTTCATATACACGACTTTGGTCATATGCTTTGTCGGCTGTAATCGAATCTATTCGTCCAACTTGATGGATTAAGTTGGGTGCGATTTCACCATCAGTTTTTTGATATTCACTAAGGAGATTTGCCACGATGAACCCGTTGCTCGATCCTAAGTGTAATTTTCGCCACCCACGACGTTTTCTTTTACCATGTTTATCTCTTGTCCAGCGACCTTCACCATGAATCACAAGGCCGGTACTGTCGATGACTAAATCGACTCTTCCACTCGGCTTTCCTATCCTTTTAAGCTTAGTTTTTAATGTACTATTTCTTCGTGATAGAGTCGTGTGATCCGGCACATTTAACCCAACATTCATCAGACCGAAGATAGACTTTAAAAAGCCCTCAGTTTGTCTAAGTGGTAGCTTAAACAGGAGCCGTAAAGTAAGTGCCGTTTCAATGGCTAGATCTGAGTATAATTTAGGTCTACCCATTCTCTGACTTAGGTCGCTATTCCAAGATTGAATCACGTCTTCTGAAAGCCATAAGGTAAGGTCTCCACGGTTGATTAAAGATCGCTCATAAGACCGCCAGTTGTGTATTTTATATTTCTTTCGGTACTTGGGATGTCTGTTACGGTGGTGTGGCTGAGTCATGTGTTTACTCCTCAGCACTCATCTTATATTATTCGATAGACTTATGCACCAACGCCTTCCTTTCGTTTGGTTTTTTAATGGAACTTTTGGGAACTGAATGGAGTATGTATTTCCTTGTGGTTGGTGGAGTGTGGGAAATTATTTTTGCTTTTAGATTAATACTAAGGGTCGAATAAAATAGAGAGGTGGATCCATGGGGATACAGGTCTGAAAAAAACTTGACGAGATCTTCTTTGAAAACAGGAAAAAGTTTCAGGGAAGATCTGGAGACCATCTCGCTAACTCTTCACGTAAAATAAACTGACCTGCTGATTCCAAAGAATCAATTTTATGTCCATAGGTCCGTCCTCGAGCTTCAAGACGATTGGGTTCTGGTTGATTGACCCACCAAAGGACGACTCGTCCATTGCAGCTACTCCATTGGGTTAAACCAATTCGCTCGGTTTCCTCTCCTCTTTGCATCAGTTGACACACTTTAAGACTTCTTACTTCTTCATGAGCTCGCTTTTCATTCATAACATGATCTTGTGAACGTTCATACACATCTGGATTCGATACACTGATAGTCCAATTGGGGTTTTCATTCACACCAATCGTTCGATCTTCACTCCCAATGATTGCCCAATAAGGAGCATTTCCCAGGCATTCTATGGGAGTCCCCTCTGGATATTCTGGATCATAGGAGGTCGATGGGGGACCAGATACACCCACATACAGTGAATAGAGTTCAGGAGCCTCACACCAAACTCGATGGGTCATCATTCCCCCATTGGAGTGCCCTGACAAAACTAAAGGAATTCCACTCCAATTTGATCGAATCCATGTGGAAAGATCATTTAAGAAAAGAAGGTCATCGGTACCCGAAAGCATAACATGATTACTCCAAGTGGGTATGCTTAAGCCTTCACCTTCAATGGCTTGCCCTTGTGGAATAATCCATGCAATCCCAAGTGAATTGATTTGATCCTGATGGATTTGATTGTCTGTCCTTAGACCTAACTTTTCTGCAATTGATTCTTTACTGCCCAGTCCTCCATGTAAAAAGACAACCACTCGACTTGGAGGTGTATTAGGAAGATAGACATCAAACCGGTGAGGATGTTCTCTTTGGAAGAGAGTCTCATCTAAGCTTTGATTTGCATGAACACCACCTAAAGCAAGGGGAGGATGCAGAGGTGCACTTACATCCAAATCTTGCAGACTTATATCTTGCAGACTTATATCTTGCAGACTTATATCTTGCAGACTTATATCTTGCAGACTCATATCTTGAGTCTCTTCCACTCTTAAATCTTCTCTAAGTCCCAAATCTGCCACTCTTCCTTCCCTTCCTCCTTGAATCTCCATAGAGAGATATGAATCTTGATCTCTTGATTTCTGAGAGTATGGATCTTCTGTACACGATACATTAATAAGTAGAATTAAGAATAAGCTCATTTTTAGCATTGTTTCATCTTTCTCAGCACCCCTCGAAGGAATTTAAATTAAGTAAAATCAAACACTTGTATTTTTTCGTAGTGAAATGAGGACTTGCAACACTATATAACAACTTTCACGTGAAAACCACATTTTCAGTATTAGTCCGATTCCTTCTTTAAATTAGAAAGCTGTTAAAAATGAAGATGATGAGTGGTCTGGCTTCGTAGCTCTATTTACCAATGTTGTTAAGGTAACTGCGGAAAGTAAAGTACACACTCAAAAGAGCTTATGTATGATTCATTGTCTGATCTGCACCTTTATAGTTAACTCTACTATTGAAGTTCAATTTTTAAGTCTGTACCTGCAGGAAGGGAGTCTTGTAAAACGATTTGTGCTGGACATCGTACATAATTTGAATGAACTTCAAGAGTCCATTGAGTTGCTTCCAAAATCGACTCAGAACCGACCGCACCACATTGTCCCCCCTCTTCTTGATCAAGAGCACATCGAGTGCTCACTTGAATGTTTTGAGCAGTCACTTGGCTTAGATCTTCTGTTGTAATGGAAGCGCTTGGAAACATACAATATCCCTTAGAAAGTTGACTTAACTTTTGAGTGGTTTCTTGTAAGGGAGAGTCCAATGTTTCTTGTGTAATATGAATACAAGATTGATCTTCTTGAGCGATTAATTGTCCTGTTGTTTCATCGATCATCGGTTCACTTCCAGAACGACACCCTAAACCGTTTATGTCTAAAGCATCTGCCAGTTCTAAATAACGTGTTCCTGAGTAGGCTTTAATTTCTAAAGCCTCATTTTCATAAGAGGATAAAACGCTTTGGATATTCTGACATACCCCATTAGGACAGCATTCTTCTTGACCAATAAAGTAGTCTTCACAAAAAGAAGAAGGAGGAGGTGTATCTTCAGAGGAGCAATATCGATGTTGATTTTGTTCTTCTGTATAGGATCTAAAACCAACAATCGGAACCACTAAAAGTTGATCAAGAGGCCGTTTTTTAAGTCCATGTAAAAAGGAAACATACTCATGAATGGGTGTAAGTTGATCTTGTTGCCAGTCACACTCTATGAACCTATCTCAAAACTCAACCTACAACCTTCTCTAGCCAAATATAGAGAAACGCTAGAGATAGGAAGGCTTCAAAGTAGTTTGGCTTTCGCTCCCAACGTACACTTAAACGTCTAAATTTACGCTGGTACCAAGCAAATGTACGCTCAACAACGAAGCGAGCGACTGATCGCTTGAGTTTACGACCACGCGTTTTACGACGGTTAGGCCAGACGCGATGAGGTATCTCGGGACGAACACCTCTCGACCTGAGCTTCCGACGGAGCTGCTTACTGTCATATCCCTTGTCTGCTGCGAGTTGTTTTGGACGAGTCTTTGGACGTCCACGGCGACCTGTTTGGATCTCAATACCATCCAACATCTTGATCGTTTGATCACGTTCGCTCTCATTGGCAGCCGTCACTGAGACCGCTAACGGCATACCCTGAGCATCTACAACTGAGTGGATCGTAACTCCCTTGCCTTTGTACCCGTATTCAACGCCCTCTCCGCCGCCTTTACCGGGGGGAAAAGCTGCCATCTATGCTAGCAGCGCTCCAATCGATCATCTGGTTAAGCTCTCCTATCGCGAGCATGCCGTTAATCGCTCGTTGCAACGTACCATTTTCACTCCAAACCCCAAGCCAACGATGCGCTGTAGCACGACTCGCCCATTGAGAACCTTGAGGTAAGTCACACCACCGAGAGCCGGTGATGAGTATGTAAAAAATCGAGTTGAGAACGAGCCGCTTCGATACTCTGGGACGACCAAAGACTCGGCGATTATCTGCCAAGAGGGGTTCAAGAACCTTCCATTGTATGTCTGTTAAGCCTTCAAATCGACCTGCCATTGATCAATCCCCCTTGAAGTTACGATGTTGAGCATGTACGTTAACACACACCTGTCTTTTGAGATAAGTTCAAACATTAACATTTTTCAATCACTAAGCTAAATGAAGGACACTTTAAGCGTATGAAATACATCCTATTAATTTCACTATTACTTTTCCAGTTTGCCTGTGCTACTGAAAACGACGAGGAAATACAATCAAACCAACAACCTACTCCAATGAACAATGATGCAGGGGTTAATGAGTTACCCGAAGTGGATGCTATGGTTGATACCATTGTTGATAACGATGGTGATCGTATTCCGGCAGAACAAGATTGTGACGATAACGATCCAAACTCTACTTCAAAAGCAGACGATGCCGATTGTGATGGTCTAGCAACCGATGTAGATTGTGATGACAATGATCCTATGTCCCCATCAAAAGCAGACGATGCCGATTGTGATGGTCTAGCAACCGATGTAGATTGTGATGACAATGATCCTATGTCCCCATCAAAAGCAGACGATGCCGATTGTGATGGTCTAGCAACCGATGTAGATTGTGATGACAACGATCCTAACGATATTATGAATCAGAATGATTGTGATCAGGATGGTGTAGAGAGCTCTGAGGACTGTGATGATCGTAATGGTGAATCTACAATAGTCGAAGATGATGCAGATTGTGATGGGGTGCTCACCGATGCAGATTGTAATGATGAAGACCCGATGTCTACTACAGTAGCCACAGACGCAGATTGTGATGGAGTCTTAACCACAAATGACTGTGATGACAATAATCAAGAGTCGAATACTATCGCCATCGATGCTGACTGTGATGGTACTTTAACCGCAGATGACTGTGATGATGCAGATCAGAATTCCACCATTATTTCACTTGATGCAGATTGTGATGGAGTAATCACTGCATATGACTGTGATGACGCAAACATGGATGATGCTCTTTTCAGAGATGATTGTGATCAGGATGGAGTAAGTGCTTGGTATGATTGCGATGATAATGACTCAGATTACTCGGGTGAAGAAACAGCACTCGCTTCACAAATAAATGTAGATGCTAATGCTGATGGTGTTGACGATTATTATTTCAGTTATAGTTATGATGAAAATGGAAATCAGCTCTCCTACGAAATCGTATTTACTGGTGACCTATACTACAAAGAAGATAGAACCTATGATCAAAGAGGTAATATTCTCACATCGACCAACTATGGTAGCTTGGAAAGCGGAAATGCTGACTTAGATAATCCAACATTTGTTGCAATATCAACTTTTGATGAGAACGGTAATCAATTATCTTACAATGAAGATAGTGATGGAGATGGCCTGACCGATTATCAAGCAGTGGCTACATACGATGAAGCTGGTAACCAGAGTTCCTTTTCAAGAGATGGGGATGAAGAGAGTGGTGGAGCTGATGGCACTTTCAACTATTTGCAAGTCTTTACATACGATGATGAGGGTCAAGTATTGACATCATCAATAGATGGAGAAAGTGAGCCTGCAGATGGAAATATCGATTACCTGTCAACGTTTGTTTATGATGAGAATGGAAATTTAATGACGGTTTCTAAAGATCTCAACGCAGATGAAACAATAGACTATGTTGAAAACTATACTTACGATGAGAATGGTAACATACTCACGTTTAGTGCAGATGGAAATGAAGAGAGTGGTGGAGCTGATATGATGATCGATGTAAGTGTGGCTTTAAGCTACGATGCAAACGGTAATCAGCTTACTTATGATCAAGACGGTAATTTCACAACCGGTGGGCTTGATGGAACGATCGATTACTCATCAACAACGGAATACGATAACTCAGGGAATACCACCTACTATTCAACTGATGGAAATGAAGAGACTGGTGGAGCTGATGGAATAGAGGATTACGTCGTAAGACTGAGCTATGACGATAACAGCAATATTTTGACTTACAGTGAAGATGGCGATTCTGAGACTGGAGGCGCTGATGGTGTTGTAGACGTTCGATATGCTTATGTTTATGATATGAATGAAAATCTCATATCATTTACAATCTATCGAGATAGTGAAAACCCATACTTTGTAGAAACTTATACATATGACGTGAGGAACAAACAAATAGGTCTTGCAAGAGATGGAGATGTCAATGCCGGTGGAGCAGATGGCACAATTGATACCGAGGTTAGTTGGTCTTATGGACTAGAAAGTACCTTGATCTGTGAAGAATAAGTAACCATTATTTGTTCTCAGGGAGCCGAGAGGAAGAGTCGATTTAGTCATCGATAGGACGGGCCTTATCATTCATGGTGAAGGTCGTTGGACACGCGGCGTTGGTGCATAAGTCTATCGAATAGTATAAGATGATTGCTGAGGAGTAAATACATGACTCAGCCACACCATCGGAATAGACATCCAAAGTACCGAAAGAAATATAAAATACACAATTGGCGGTCTTATGAGCGATCTTTAATCAACCGTGGAGACCTTACCTTATGGCTTTCAGAAGACGTCATTGAATCTTGGAATAGCGACCTAAGTCAGACATTGGGTAGACCTAAATTATACTCAGACCTTGCCATCGAAACAGCACTTACTATAAGGCTCCTGTTTAAGCTGCCACTCAGACAAACTGAGGGCTTTTTAAAGTCTATCTTCCGTCTGATGAATGTTGGGTTAAATGTTCCGGATCACACCACTCTATCACGAAGAAATAGTACACTAAAAACTAAGCTTAAAAGGATTGGTAAACCGAAAGGAAGAGTAGACTTAGTCATCGATAGTACTGGCCTTGTGATTCATGGTGAAGGTCGTTGGACACGACACAAGCATGGAAAAAGAAAACGTCGTGGTTGGCGAAAACTACACATCGGAGTGAGCAATGGATTGATCGTAGCCAAATGGCTTAGTGAATATAGAAAACCTGATGGTGAAATTGCGCCCAACTTAATCCACCAAGTTGGACGAATAGATTCGATTACAGCCGACAAAGCATATGACCAAAGTCGTTTATATGAAGCTGCAAATGATCAGCTTAAAGAGGGTGGTCAAATCAACATCCATCCCAGGGCAAATGCAGTTATTTCAGCTACGGATGAAGCTGCACTCAGACAGCGAAATCAACATATCAAGTCCATCAACCAAGACGGTGCCTTAGCCTGGAGAAGAACATCTGGTTACTACCGTCAAAGTGAGGTTGAAAATATGTTCTTTCGATATAAAAAATTAATCGGTGATGAGCTAAGATCGAGAAATGAGGATTCTCGAAGGGTAGAGTCTGTCATCGCTTGCAATATTCTAAATAAATTTAGATTGTTAGGTAGCCCTCAAAGTACGTTGGTTGCATGAAGACAAAATCAAAAGACCGCTGTTGTCTAAGTCATTGATTAGATGTATTTTTACTTATGCAACAAAGCCGAGATGAATTGTAAACATTTAGGTACAATGTAATATATTACAACTAAATATCTACCGTTTATATTTTAAGAGTTGAGAGCAGACTATATCTACATGATCAGCGATAGAGTGGTGACTACCAAAAGGTAGTCCAATCATTTGACGAGACAGCAGGTGTGTTGAATGGAATGATTTCGATCGAGGTGACCTCTGAAAAATAGTCATTAAGTGGCATGGAGTCCACCACCTTTTCGTTTGGATACCATGACGAGATAGATAACTCTCAACGTCATCTATATCATAAGAGCTAGGTAATTTCACATTCATCGTCGTCGCTAACCATGTTCCAAAACCTTGGGGAAGCTCGAATTTGGTTGTATTTAATCGTTGTTTGTACTGAAAAGCTACTTTCCGTAGGCTTTCACGTTTGGCATTATATCGATCCAGAGAACACAACGCTATCGCTGCGTGATACTCACTCAACTTCGCATTCGTTCCGGCATAGGAAGCGGTTCTATCTGATGAAGAGAATCCAAAGTTAGCCCTTGATCTAAGCTCCTGAATCAATTCCTTTTTTTTTGAAAACACTACAGCTCCTTCTGCAGCGGGTAAAATCTTAGTCGCATGGAGAGAGATTACTGATGGTACATTGGTAGGTGTCCATTGATCAAATGCGGCAGCAGCATCAAACACAAGTTTTAAATTTAGCTCAGCCGCTAGATTCTCCCAATATATGTGATCTATAGGCTCCCCAAAGGGATACACAACTATGAGAGCTCGGATATTATTTTGAGGGTCTGAGACAGCTTCTCTAATTTGTTCTATTGCAGGGGTCTGTGTAATTAAATCAACATCAATAAAATATGGCTCTAGGCCCGCCGATAATATTGACAACGGCGATGCCGCAAATGTCCAGCTTGGCACAAGACACCTTGATCCACTCGGTAAGTTCAATGATTGCAGTACTAAAGCTAACGCTGATGTAGCATTGTTTATCGTAACAAAATGACCTTCGCCGTCATATCGAAAAGATAATCTATCTTCTAACTCTTTGACTAGAGGTCCATTATTTGTATACCAATGGGTTTTATCAATTGATTCTATCCTATAAGATAATTCGCTTAAGTTTGGTAATTCCGGCTTCAATACCGGCACAGAGTGAATCATATCAAAAATAATCCTTGAGCGCGTTATTTCGAACGAACCAAGCTAGTTTTTACGCTAACCGTGTTAATTATTTGAAGCCTGGATTTTAATATCTGTTGATTTCATAATTAAAGCAATTGTTACATGTTTAATAATCATCAAGTCAACTCAGTGTTTTGACGATATCCTCGAGATATCTACCATAATCACTGTTCTTATACATTTTGGCTTGCCTAATCACCATTTTTTTGTCTATAAGTCCTTGTCGGTACGCAATTTCTTCAAGACAGGCTATAACTAATCCTTGTCTTGATTGAATGGTGTGAACGAACTGCGATGCTTGCAGCAGGGATTCGCTTGTTCCTGAGTCAAACCAAGCAGTTCCACGCCCAAATGGAGTCACTTGAAGATTTTTTCTGTCCATGTAGTATCGAATGATATCAGTGATCTCCGTCTCTCCACGGTGTGATGGCTTAAGTTGACGAGTTATCTCGATCACTTGCTCATCAAATATGTATAGACCAGGAATCGCTAGGTTAGAGATGTAGTCTTGCGGTTTCTCTACAACATCTACAGGGTCACCATATTGGTCTAGAACGAGGACTCCATATCGCTTTGGATCACCTACGGGATAACTGAATATTGTCCCACCGTCGTGTATTTTGATCGCATGCTGAATTGTATCTTGCAGATTTTGCGCATAAAAAAAGTTGTCACCTAAAATTAATATTGACGATCCTCCCTCAAGAAACTCCTCTCCTAGTACGTAAGCATGTGGGAGACCTTTAGGGGTTGATTGTTCAATATAGCTGATAGAGATGCCCCATTGAGATCCATCACTTAATACACGCCTAAATAAAGATAGGTCTTCGGGGCGCACAATGATAAGTATCTCTGTAATGCCTGCTAGTATAAGAACAGACAAGGGGTAATAAATCATAGGTTTGTCGTAGATAGGTAATAGTTGTTTACACACTGTTAGTGTTGTAGGGTAGAGACGAGATCCCGTTCCTCCCGCTAGAATAATACCCTTCATATATGATTAGACTCCCATTCTCTCATTTAAAATATTCCGATGTTAATTTGACGTGTGAAGATACTCAACATGAATATAGCGCGAACTAAGATGTATTTAAGCGTAAAATGTAATATTTTAGACCATGATTGGAGACGCTTACAAGAGCAGTTCGAGCTAAGCCGCTACTGGAGAGCTCATGTGGCAAGTTGAGTTGAGGGTGACGCAAAGGTCGACCTAATTAATCCAAATCACGCCTTGGTTACCATCTCATAGTCAGAACCGACGAAAAAAGAGTAATTGGGTCCGTATGCCACAGCCTCAGATTCATAAAAGAGAGTTTCCGCGTGATGCCTGCAGCGTGGGAGGTTAACGATTCTCAAGAGGCAACTCTGGGTGAGTGATTACTCTCTGCAAGTATTTAAGACTGGTTAGATCGGACAACTCCTATTCCGAGACGCTCTTGCTGATATGTACTCAGATTAGATATATCTCTGATCCAGTCTTGGGCGTTAAGGTACCATTGAATTGTCTGATTAATACCCTCTGAAAAGTTTACAGAAGGCGTCCATCCTAGCTCACTCTTAATTTTAGTGGTATTGATGGCATAGCGCACATCATGCCCGGGTCTATCTTGTACAAATATTATTTCTTCTTGATAACTTAAGCCATCTAGGCGAGGCGCATAGCGATCTAACGTTGCACACATCAACTTGATGAGATTAAGGTTGGATATTTCATAATTACCGCCCACGCTATAAACGCTACCTGGAATTGCTCTATCAAGAACTAACTCAAGCGCGGCAACATGATCATTAACATGAACCCAATCACGAATATTACTCCCGTCACCATAAACAGGTAGAGGCTTAGACTGAAGAGATTTAGTGATCATAAGAGGGATCAACTTTTCGGGAAATTGCCAAGGTCCATAGTTATTACTACAATGGGTTATTAAGGTCGGAAGCCCAAATGTTTTGTGCCAAGCGCGCACAAAATGATCCGAGGCAGCTTTACTAGCAGCGTAAGGAGAGTTTGGTAAATACGGAGAGTCTTCACAAAATGGGTGTTCATCAAAAGTGAGTGAGCCGTATACTTCATCGGTAGATACATGCAGAAATCGAAATTGATCACGATCACCTTCGTGAAGACTTCGCCAATAGTTAGTGGCACAATTTAAGAGATTCATTGTACCTTCAACGTTCGTTTTCATAAACGCTTGAGGTCCATCTATTGATCGATCCACATGACTCTCAGCGGCGAGGTGCACAATTGCTTTTGGCCGGTATGTATTAAGTATATGACTGACTAACGCCTCATCGCAAATGTCACCTCTTATGAAGCTCATTTGTTCAGGGGGGACCTCTCCTAAACGTCTCATATCTCCAGCATAAGTCATGAGATCTAGAACAAGAATCCTCGTCTTGCTACTCATATATCTTACAAACGCTGAACCAATAAAACCAGCTCCTCCAGTGACCAATATTAAGTCTTTGTTCATCTTTATCTCCTAAACTGAAATCAAATTCAAAATTCGAGCATGATATGGCGTTGGTGCATAAGTCTATCGAATAATATAAGATGAGTGTTGAGGAGTAAACACATGACTCAGCCACACCACCGGAATAGACATCCCAAGTACCGAAAGAAATATAAAATACACAACTGGCGGTCTTATGAACGATCTTTAATCAACCGTGGAGACCTTACCTTATGGCTTTCAGAAGACGTGATCCAATCTTGGAATAGCGACCTAAGTCAGAGAATGGGTAGACCTAAATTATACTCAGATCTAGCCATTGAAACGGCACTTACTTTAAGGCTCCTTTTTAAGCTACCACTTAGACAAACTGAGGGTTTTTTAAAGTCTATTTTCGGTCTGATGAATGTTGGGTTAAATGTGCCGGATCACACGACTCTATCACGAAGAAATAGTACATTAAAAACTAAGCTTAAAAGTATAGGAAAGCCGAGTGGAAGAGTCGATTTAGTCATCGACAGTACAGGCCTTGTGATTCATGGTGAAGGTCGCTGGACAAGAAATAAACATGGTAAAAGAAAACGTCGTGGGTGGCGAAAATTACACTTAGGATCGAGCAACGGGTTCATCGTGGCAAATCTCCTTAGTGAATATCAAAAAACTGATGGTGAAATCGCGCCCAACTTAATCCATCAAGTTGGACGAATAGATTCGATGACAGCCGACAAAGCATATGACCAAAGTCGTGTATATGAAGCTGCAAATGATGCCCTCAAAGATCATGGTCAAATCAACATTCACCCAAGAGCTAATGCAGTCATTTCAGCTACGGATGAAGCTGCACTCAGACAGCGAAATCAACATATTAAGTCCATCAACCAAGACGGTGCCTTAGCCTGGAGAAGAACATCTGGTTACTACCGTCAAAGTGAGGTTGAAAATATGTTCTTTCGATATAAAAAACTGATTGGAGATGAGCTAAGAGCGAGAAATGAGGATTCTCGAAGGGTAGAGTCTGTCATCGCTTGCAATATTCTTAATCAATTTAGATTGTTAGGTAGCCCTCAAAGTACGCTGGTTGCATGAAGACCACATCAAAAGACCGCTGTTGTCTAAGTCATTGATTAGATGTATTTTTATTTATGTAACAAAGCCCTGTCTCAGGCTAGTCAATGAGTTCTGACAGAACCTATAAAAGGTGCTATTTCAACTGCACTTTAAACAGAATCGAATAGTAAATTCGAGATACAACTCAACTCATCTTGAGTGTAATTATGTTCTTTAACTTTTTATAAACACATTAAGCAATTACTTGCTCCAGTCTATATGACAAATACCCTGCTTCGTTGTATCACTTTCTTCGATAGCAAGATCAAGTGGCAACAATATAGTATCTAATATTGCAGACCCCATAATATCGACAATCCCAAGTGGTATTGTCACTAATACGGCAGGAGGAAAGCTAAGAAGAGCAGCGAAACTACACTCGGCTGCATTCCATGTTGAGTGCTTAAGGCCTACATAAGGTTTACCTATTTGGCTCTTCTCACCCACCCTTGAGATAATGCTTGAGCAGGCTGAAAGTAAGCAAAGTAACACGAGATATTGAATTTTCTTCAAGATATACATCCTTGTATAAAGCACATAAAGACATATTTTTTAGCTAATTGGCCAATGCAGCACAAGCGAAATCATGTGAACTCCAACATACTTGCCAAAGAGGCTTTGAACTTCCTATCCTCAATGATTAGGGTCGACAGCAGTGGACCGAGAAGACGTACAGGGCGTTTAAGCCATGCGTGATCATGCTCAGGCCTCGAACATACATCCCTCAATCGCTGCCGTAGCATTTTGTTCACACTGAAACATGAATGACGTGAACGCTGGGTTACATAGTGACTACAGTCCTATGCTCTAATTAATTTACCACTACCACTACATAACGACTGATAAGGCTTGATGAATAAAGATAAGACCATTCATCCAAAGCGATGGACTAGGGCTTAAAGTGATCTATTTACTTAAAAATAAATTATACACTCCGAATATAGGTATGAATATAGGTATTAATATAGGTATTAATATAGGTATCAGGAGCTTAGTTAATCGGAGCTTAGTTAATATAGGTATATAATATAATATAGGTATCAGGAGCTTAGTTTGTTTAGTGTCAGGAACCTAGTGTAAGGGATCTAGTGTAATGAGACAATTTTTGAGAGGAGATCTTGACGAAGGCTGATCATTCTTCTATTTTTGGAACTCCATTATTTTACCTATTCCCTACTCTCGTCGGAGATCATCATGCCAGCTTATGTAAGCGCAAGCGTCATCGTGAAAGACCCCAACAAGCTCAAGATATACCTCGAAGCTCTTCCCGCGACACTCCAACCTTTTGGAGGTAGGCCCGTGGCTCGCGGTAAGGTGAGCCAAATCCTCCAAGGATCAAACGACGCGCACATCCAAGCGGTCTTTGAGTTCGCTGACGCAGCAGCCGCCAACGCGTGGTATCAGTCGGATGCTTATCAGGCGCTCATCCCTAACCGTGATGAGGCTCTGGAAGGGAGCATCGTGATCCTCGAGTCTTGATCTCGGGTCATGAGCTCGTGTACTGAGCTGCTCAGAGGCCTTGGTGCATAAGTCAGGATTCAGTATTTTCAGATGGTTAAGTAAGGCTACTTCCTTGATTTATATCTCAGGTAACCAACTCGCATCGAGGTCGACCTAGTGATCGAAAGTGATTCAGAATATTGCATGCGAGAACAGACTCCACCTGTTGAGAAGCCTCTCCTCTCGCTCTGAGTTGATCACCAAGCAATGTTTTGTATCTCAAGAACATATTTTCTACAGCGCTTTGATGGTAGTAGCCTGATGTTCTTCTCCAGACCAACACACCATCTTCTTTAATCGATTTCACATGCACATCTCTTTGTCTCAAAGCGGCTTTGTTAGACGCCGAGATCACTGCGTCTGTTCGGGGATGAATCAACAGTTTTAGATCGATTGAGCCACGATCAATGGCTGCTTGA
The DNA here is from genome assembly GCA_943788935.1 of uncultured bacterium. GTDB lineage: Bacteria > Myxococcota_A > Bradymonadia > UBA7976 > VGTA01 > CAKZRU01. Next base: position 629,435 of record CALSSE010000017.1, read on the forward strand.
TATACATCGATTTGATCATATGCCTTATCAGCTGTGAGTGCGTTAATAGAGCCCGCTTGCTTAATCAAGTTTGGAGCGATGCTTCCATCAGGTACTCGTTCATCTGTGAGGTGACTCGCTACGATCAATCCGTCACTCACTCCAATGTGGAGTTTACGCCAACCTCGACGTTTTCGTTTACCATGCTTATGTCGCGTCCAACGGCCCTCACCGTGGATCGATAACCCTGTGCTGTCGATCACTAAATCTATCGGTTCTGTCATACTACCCATCCGCTTCAGTTTGATATTGAGTGTGTGATTTCGGCGAGATAGCGTCGTGTGATCAGGCACCGATAGATCTATGTTCATCAGCTTAAATAAAGACCTCAAGAGACCTTCAGTTTGACGAAGCGGTAGCTTGAAGATCAACCTTAACGAGAGCGCGGTTTCAATGGCCAGATCTGAGTAGAGTCTTGGTCGTCCAAAAGCCTGTTCTGGACAATCATTCCATGATTGGAGTACCTCCTCAGAGAGCCATAAAGTGATGTCTCCGCGGTTAACTAAAGATCGATCGTATGAGCTCCAGTTGGTTACTTTGTACTTCTTTTTATATCTTGGGTGACGGTATCGCTGATGTGGTTGAGTCATAAGTACTCCTTCAATCCACATCATACTTCATTTGAAGACTATTGCTCCCCCTTCATCTGAAGACTATTGCACCAAGGCCCCATCACTTTGGATGGTCAATGAGCTTATGGCTATTAGGAGTGATGTCGCTCTTAGGTGCTTTGCTAGCACTCATCGCGCTCAGAGATGATCCTGGCTCATGAGCGATGCCTTCCACACTTCTGCAATAATCAGTGAAGATTCTTCCTCAAAGTGGTGGAAGAAGATTTGAGCTATTGAGAGGGAGCTTATAGACCCCAAATCTACCAGCGGCAGCAAAGATTTCGTCCCCTTCTACAGTGAAGTGTGGACTCCAACCTCGAATCGGAAAGAAGCCTTGTGCAGAGATCTGCTCTGGATCACTGAGATCCATCATCAAGATGCCTCCCCCCACGTTAAATACACCGCGGCCATCTCTCACCGTGACAAGATTAGACCACCGATCACTCGCTGCCTCTCCGAGGAGAGACTGCTCTGAGAGGTCAAAGACCGAAATCCGATTGAGACGTGGATCATCTTCCGTATCAAGCTCAGCATACTCTTCATGTGCCCAATGATCCCAATACCGATAGTTAAGACTATGCGAAACATAAAGACGTTCCTCACCTTGAGAGTCCTCATCATAGACCAATTTTTGAATCTGTCGCCCTTCAAATGAGTGCATTCCCTCAAATCTTGCCCTCGTTTCCTCTTCATTAAGACGAGTGAAGTTAATCGTGCTGATCACGCCCTCAACGCCCCAAATCTGATCACGACTCACAAGCTGGTCTCCACGCTTGAGGAGCAGCTTACCAGGGAGATTCACAGGAGCGTTAAAGCTAGGATTACTCATATTTTCGAGACTCACAGATCGGGTGAAGTGACGAACATAACTAATCTCGTCGCCGTCGACATTGACCGGAACACTGTAGGAGTAGTAAAGCTCACCCTCTTGTACAATCAGACCCTCAAATCGCTCATGAGTCGGAGCATTGATCGAGCCGACCAACTCTAGTTCACCCGAATCGTGTGCCTCAATCAAGTTGAGATGAAGTGAGCCCCAACGACGGGTCTTCTCATAACTGTGACAACTTCCACGCCGAGACTCACGAGCAGCGATCGCAGCATAGTCAATCTCATCAAGAGGCTCACAGTCTCGTGACCGCTCATTCTCACCTGCAGTGGTCACGCAGTGCCGCAGCTCACCATGGCAAGTAAAATCACTGTTCTCGAATCGCCCGCATCGACTGTACCCCTGGATCTCTTGGCAGGTCACTCCCTGCCTCTCGTCCCAATCAAAATCATCGCATCTAGGGATCCCCTCAAGGTAATACTGATCAAGGTCCTCCTCACCGTAATGGCCTCCAATATTACAGGTCTCATACTGGCCGAGAGACTCTTCTTGCACCTCCAAAGTCTTAATCGCAAGACCTCCCTCAATCATATGAACCTCGAGTTGCGGTCGACCCCACCAATAGTAGCCCATCTCAAAGCATCCCCAATAGTCGTAGTGATAATCAAAGTAGAAGTCATAGCCGTTGAGAACTTCACTGAGATCAACAGAATCATGTGTGACTGGATTTGTCGGGTCTGTAAAATCAATCACGCTGAGTTCAAGTTGATGACGAGTCTCCCATGAACCGTCATCGCCTTCCTCATAGAACTTCTGATCGTGAATCACATAGATCTGATCACCATCAATGCGGAGATCTGCTCGAGCAGGAACATCAACCACAGCGATGGGATTTGCGAGATCTACATCGGCTCCGACGGGAAGGACTTGTAGCTGAGCCGGTGATAAGTCCTGATTACGATCATACCACCAACCATAAAAGAGATCATTTGAACCTCTAAAGCGCACAGGATGACGAGAAGGTCCCTCACCAATGAAGTAGACACGACTAATCTCAGGTGCGAGATCAAGTTGACCAAGTAGGGATGGTTCATCAGGGTTCGAACGATCAAAGAGGCTTAAGCTCAGCTCAGAGAGGTTACCAACCACACCCTCTTCAGGCTCAAAGCTCCTGCGGACAGGGCTGTTGTGGCTCATTACCCCGCGAGCAGTAACGCTCTGCTCTGAGAAGGTGAAGAGCTGTACACCGCTGCGCCAACGCCTCCAATCTTCATCTTCATTGTGATCATAACCGGAGAAGGGGAGAAGAACGAGGCCGGTCTCAAGATGTCCATCGGGGCTGTTAATGGCGACAGCATCCTCAATCACCGAATAGGCACGATCATCCCAGCGCGCTTCAGACCATGACCAACCCGTGAGGTCTCCATGAGCGCGAGCAATAAAGGGCTCACTCTCATCAAGAGAAGTCGTATAGAGACTGACCGCGATACTTTGTCCCTGCAGACCTTCGATCTGATCATCCATGCCAATACCGATCAATCGGCTCTGATTAAATGTAGGTCGGAAGAAGTCATTCCACCCTGAGATAATATACTCAGTTCGCTCCTCAATAAGACCCTCAGAATCAATGGAGAAAGCGTGAAAAGGATCTACACGACGATACGTCACGAAGAAAGCTCGATCACCCATAAAGAGGCTCGCATAGAGATCTTCTCCCTCACCAAAGTGGGCTTCATCGATAGCAACTGGATTTTGTAGATCATCGATGTTCCACGTCTCGACGATCGAACCTTGACTCCAATCGCTGCTGACAACGCGTAAGACTCCATTCTTAATGTGCATGTCGTTTTTGCGTCGTACATAACCTTGCACAGGGACAGAGGCACCCTCAATAAAATGACCGTTTGGATCGGAGATATCGACGAGACTCACGTAGGTACCATCCCACTCATCTTCGTTATTAGACCGCCACCATCCTTGTTGACGTGCGATTAAGAGCGTACTTGGTGTCGCTTGAATATCTGCGACATAACCGCCGAGATCGAGTTCATTCGCAGGTGTAATCCCCGCCGATCCTGAAGTATCAATACTGAAGCTACGGAGAATCGTCTTATTCTCACCGCTCGTCCAATCATTGGCGACAACAAAGAGAGCGTCTCCCCCCATCCCCCTCGTTAAACGACTCGTCGTGATATAGCCTGGGACAGGTTGAGTGCTGATCAAGACCGGGTTTGAAACATCGCGAATATCGATCAATGCAGCGAGTCCGCCATGAAAGGCCTCAACCTCAATGTCATCACGTGCGCCCCAATACCCCCACCAATTGTTCATAAGGACAACCGCATAGCCGTCGACAAAGTACATCTCTACGGGTGAGCCTGAAAGCGAAAGGCGGCTGAGGAGTTGAGGGGTACTTGGCTCGCTGAGATCAATCAATTGCAAACCTCTATATTGATTAAGGTTTGCCATCAAGCCCTCACTAATTACTCGATAGATGTCTCCCTCCTCCACAGTTCGATCGTCACCATCGTTCTCAGCAGCGGCCTCTGGTTCTGATTGGTCCTCATCTACCCTATTTCCTGCGTTCTCTCCTCTCTGACCAGACGCTGAGATAAACTCATCCTGCCCGAGTTCTGCGACTTGAGTTCCATTTTTGTAAATTGGTTTATTCGCAGTGATACCAGGCGTGTCATCCACTGAATCAATCGGAGGGTTTGAGGTCGAAGATTGGCCTCCCCCATCGGGTTGACAGGCGAGCAGAGACACTGCACCGAGTACGGTCAATACTTGTATTAATGATGAGCGACACCTCATGTTGTAAGGCTGTGCGCAATCGTAAGACTCCATAATCTCCTCCTCATATATCCTTCATTCAAGTCAAAACACATTCTTTGAGGAGTTATGCACATTTGAGGCCAATATCTAGAAGACTAAACCCTATTCCTGACAAAACATATATAATTCAAACACCTACGCTCAATATTCAACAAGAAAAAACCGTCATATTTCATCCAAATGCACTTCACAACTAGAAAACTTTACTTAATATTCACACGAACGCACCATCTCCCTGTCAACTCAGCTTCACAGGAGCTCACCATGATCACCAGCCCACCTCTTCTTTTCTCTGCGATAAGGCTATACACCCTCGCACTGTGGCCTCTGCTCTCTGTCGGTTGTCACACTGAATCCTTACGATCGGATGATATCGCTTCGACAGATAAGGAAATACTCGAGATGCAGGTAAGCGATCGGGGCATGCAATCACTCGCTCCTACAGAAGTATCACTCAACCTCGGTCATCTAGAAGGGGTTCTAGAAGAGAGTGAGCTTGGCAAAGTCATCAGCTTTAAAGGGATTCCCTACGCTAAACCACCGATCGGAACTCTGCGTTTTAGACCGCCCTCTCCGGTTCATCCGTGGGACAACACACTCATCGCAGATCACTTTGGTGCGACTTGTCCACAAGAGGGAATCTTCACAAACAATGACGAACCGCAATCAGAAGACTGTTTAACGCTCAATATATGGGCTCCCACTGATGAGAGTGGACAAGCGCTCGCACGAGACGCGAAAGCGCCGGTTATGGTTTGGATTGGCGTTGGTGCATAAGTCTAGCGAATAGTATACGATGAGTGGTGAGGAGTAAACCATGACTCAGCCACACCATCGGAATAGACATCCAAAGTACCGAAAGAAATATAAAATACACAACTGGCGGTCTTATGAGCGATCTTTAATCAACCGTGGAGACCTTACCTTATGGCTTTCAGAAGACGTCATTGAATCTTGGAATAGCGACCTAAGTCAGAGAATGGGTAGACCTAAATTATACTCAGATCTAGCCATTGAAACAGCACTTACTTTACGACTTCTGTTTAAGCTACCACTTAGACAAACAGAGGGCTTTTTAACGTCCATCTTCCGGCTGATGAATGTTGGGCTAAATGTGCCTGATCACACCACTCTATCACGAAGAAATAGTACATTAAAACCTAAGCTTAAAAGGATTGGTAAGCCGAGTGGAAGAGTCGATTTAGTCATCGATAGTACAGGCCTTGTGATTCATGGTGAAGGTCGTTGGACAAGAGATAAACATGGTAAAAGAAAACGTCGTGGGTGGCGAAAGTTACACTTAGGATCGAGCAACGGGTTCATCGTGGCAAATCTCCTTAGTGAATATCAAAAAACTGATGGTGAAATCGCACCCAACTTAATCCATCAAGTTGGACGAATAGATTCGATTACAGCCGACAAAGCATATGACCAAAGTCGTGTATATGAAGCTGCAAATGATGCCCTCAAAGATCATGGTCAAATCAACATTCACCCAAGAGCTAATGCAGTCATTTCAGCTACGGATGAAGCTGCACTCAGACAGCGAAATCAACATATCAAGTCCATCAACCAAGACGGTGCCTTAGCCTGGAGAAGAACATCTGGTTACTACCGTCAAAGTGAGGTTGAAAACATGTTCTTTCGATATAAAAAACTGATAGGTGATGAACTCAGAGCGAGAGGTGAAAACTCACGAAGGGTGGAGTCTGTCATCGCTTGCAATATTCTGAATCAATTTAGATTGTTAGGTAGCCCTCAAAGTACGTTGGTTGCATGAAGACCACATCAAAAGACCGCTGTTGTCTAAGTCATTGATTAGATGTACTTTTACTTATGCAACAAAGCCACCATCAAAACGAGATCTGTTGGATACTCAAGAAAGTTAAAAACGGTATCGCTACGCTCGTTGAAAGTACACCGACATCTCTTACATCTAAAGCGTTGATAACCTAGGCTTGTTGGTCGCTTAAGTAGACTCACTTCAGTAGATTGACACTTCGGGCACGCATCACTCATCAGATCATCTCCTTGCTCAAGATGCGACTATCATACACCATTTGAGCTTGGTCAACGAGTTCTGACAGAACCGGCAACCAATGATGTAGACCTCCCTGGGCTCAGCATCCACAAGATTGGAGTGAGACACCAGTTCGCTGTTTTCTTTCCCGAAAAAGATCTCTCTCAACATCGACAGCAGGTAGATCGGAGTCAGGATCACCCCGATGGCAGCTAACCTCCCTCGGTCATTCGTGGCATTTTTTGCTCCTCTTTAAACACCTTTAAGCATGAAATCGAGATTCATCACTATGCCTTCTTGAGTAACTTCTCTGCTGGTCACGTTGTTTCTGGTTTGTAATTTCAGCAGATTTTGGTAAGTTCATTTGCATCTTAATGCAACAAAAAAACCGGACATCCATGAAAAACTTAATTCTTACCGCACGCCAGCTTCTTTTGCGCCGGACGCCCATTATCTCCGACATTGCTGCTGTTGTGGCGTTGCGGTTTCGTTCGCACAGTTTCCTGCGGGAAATGGGTTGGTTTAAAAGCTACAAAACAGGTGTGCCCATTGATGCAGATGGTAACCCGGTGCCGTGGTTTAGTTATGCCAGCATTTTCTTTTTAAATGGCCGCACACAGCCCCATTGGCGAGTGTTTGAATATGGCAGCGGCGGCTCCACCATGTGGTGGGCCAAGCGGGTGGAGCAAGTGATCTCTGTTGAACACCACGAAGGCTGGTATAAGCGTGTGGCCTCTCAAATGCCATCAAACGTGACGTTGGTTCACCGTGAGCTGGAAGAAGATGGGGCTTATGCCCGTGAATCCACCCAGCATGACAGCACATTCCATGTGATTGTTGTGGATGGACGTGACCGTGTGAACTGTGCCAAACACGCACTGGATGCCTTGAGCGATGACGGTGTGATTGTGTGGGACAACAGCTACCGTGACAGCTACAACGCAGGGTACCAAATGCTGTTGGACAAAGGCTTTAAACGCCTTGATTTCCGGAGCAGCGTGCCCGTAGGGCTGGCTAAAGGGCAAACCAGTATTTTCTACCGCGATAAAAACTGCATGGGGCTGTAGGGAGTTTACCGCGATGGATTCGCGGGCAATGTCCCGAACCTTCAGGCCTTGGTGCATAAGTCAGGATTCAGTATTTTCAGAGAGTTAAGTAGGGCTGCTTCTTTGATTTATATCTCAGGTAACCAACTCGCATCGAGGTCGACCTAGTGATCGAAAGTGATTCAGAATATTGCATGCGAGAACAGACTCCACCTGTCGAGAAGCTTCTCCTCTCGCTCTGAGTTGATCACCAAGCAATGTTTTGTATCTAAAGAACATATTTTCTACAGCACTTTGATGATAATAGTCTGATGTTCTTCTCCAGGCTAATACACCATCTTCTTTAATGGACTTAACATGTACATCTCTTTGTCTTAAAGCAGCCTGATTAGATGCTGAGATCACTGCGTCTGTTCGGGGATGAATCAGCAGTTTTAGATCGGTTGAGCCACGATCAATGGCTGCTTGATATACATCGATTTGATCATATGCCTTATCAGCTGTGAGCGCGCTAATAGAGCCCGCTTGCTTAATCAAGTCTGGAGCGATGCTTCCATCAGGTACTCGTTCATCTGTGAGGTGACTCGCTACGATCAATCCGTCACTCACTCCAATGTGGAGTTTACGCCAACCTCGACGTTTTCGTTTACCATGCTTATGTCGCGTCCAACGGCCCTCACCGTGGATCGATAACCCGGTGCTGTCGATCACTAAATCTATCGGTCCTGTCACACTACCCATCCGCTTCAGTTTGATATTGAGTGTGTGATTTCGGCGAGATAGTGTCGTGTGCTCTGGAACCGATAGATCCAAGTTCAGTAGCTTTAATTAAAGACCTCAAGAGACCTTCTGTTTGATGAAGGGGTAGCTTAAAGATCAATCTCAACGAGAGCGCGGTTTCAATGGCCAAATCTGAGTAAATTTTTGGTCGTCCAAAAGCCTGCTCTGAACAGTCGTTCCATGATTGAAATACATCATCCGAGAGCCAGAAAGTGATGTCTCTACGCTTAACTAGGGATCGATCGTATGAGCTTCAGTTTGTCACTCTATATCTTTTTTTATATCTTGGGTGACGGTATCGCTGATGTGATTGAGTCATGATTACTCCTTCAACTTACATCATACTTTATCTGAAGACAATTGCACCACAGCCATTCACAATTGAAGTAGTATGATTTTTAGAGTATAGTTTGATATTTATTTAATTCATTGATTAATGATTCGGTAAATTTCAAACTGACACAATATTGTTAATTGCTTTAGCTCTGGCTTCAAAGTACATATAGATAATCTAATGTGATTAAGTGATAACAGTAAGCGATTTTTATTTATTAAGTCTTAATTTGTATAGATGAAAACTGATTTGTACTGCTAACAACTTGTAGCTATTGTTGATTTTCTAGGGCTCTCACAGGGTAAAATTAAATGTTTGATTCACTCCCCCAATCCCCTTACAGCCGACAAAGCATATGACCAAAGTCGAGTATATGAGACCGCAAATGATGCTCTCAAAGGTCGTGGTCAAATCAACATTCACCCAAGAGCTAATGCAGTCATTTCAGCTACGGATGAAGCTGCACTCAGACAGCGAAATCAACATGTCAAGTCCATCAACCAAGAAGGTACCTTAGCCTGGAGAAGAACATCTGGTTATTACCGTCAAAGTGAGGTTGAAAATATGTTCTTCCGATATAAAAAACTGATAGGTGATGAGCTCAGAGCGAGAGGTGAGAACTCTCGAAGGGTGGAGTCTGTCATCGCTTGTAATATTCTGAATCAATTCAGATTGTTAGGTAGCCCTCAAAGTACGTTGGTTGCATGAAGACCAAATCAAAAGACCGCTGTTGTCTAAGTCATTGATTAGATGTACTTTTACTTATGCAACAAAGCCATTCAAATCTAATTTAACAGAGTTCACTTGATTTTGAAAACCAACTTTGTTTAAATCAATAAACTTCGATCTAAAGCTAATTAATAATATCCTGTAGTATTAGTGAATATCATAGGCTTTTAAAGGAGAAGCTCATTGGAAATCGAACCTAAATACAGAACTTTTTGGCCGCGTTTTTGGGCCGCGTTATTAGATACTGCAGCGTTATCACCTATCGTTTGGTTAGAGCAATTAATTTGGAACAATACAACATTGGAGTTGACCCGTTTTAGGTGACACGCCTCCCAAATAAGGAGACACTGTCACCATGAGAAGAAAACGATACACCGAAGCCTTTAAAAAGCAATTGATCGCGCTTGTCGCTCAGGGGCGAACCCCTGAGCAGCTCTCACGTGAATATGAGCCTACAGCGCAGACAATCCGTAACTGGGTTACAGAAGCTCAGAGACTTCAACCCGCCTCAGAGATCGAGAAAGATCGACGCATTAGGGAACTTGAAGCAGAGAATGCTCGTCTCAGAGAAGAACGAGAGATCCTGGGAAAAGCGGCAGCCTGGTTCGCCATGGAGACCACATCGAACCGCAAGAAGGGTTCAAATTTGTGAAGGCGAATCGGGCTGACCACACAGTGAAAATAATGTGTGAGGTGCTCAAACTCTCTCGCACAGGCTACTACAAATGGCTGAAGCGAGGAGAGAGCGATCGTGAGCGCAGAGACCACCAGCTGATCGATCACATTCTCCGGATTCATCGAGAGACAAGAGGGATTTATGGGGCACCTCGTATCCACACAGAGCTGAAAACGAACGGTATTAAGGTTGGTAAGAAGCGTGTCGCGAGGTTAATGAGGGAAGTAGGGATCTGTGGGGTAACGCGTCGAAAGAAGTGGCGGACAACGATCCGAGATCCAAAGGTGAGACCTGCTCCGGACTTAGTTGAGAGAGAGTTTCGGGCAGCTGAGGCCGATCAACTTTGGGTCGCTGATATCACAGAGATACCAACTCGATCTTCTAAGCTCTATCTGGCCGCTATAATCGATGTTTGGAGCAGAAAAGTTGTGGGGTGGTCCATGTCACCAAGGATGCCTGCAGAGCTCGTGGTAAAAGCGCTAGAGATGGCTATGGAGCGGCGTGGATATCCACGTGAAGTGATTCATCACTCAGATCAAGGTAGCCAATATACGAGTCAACAATTTAAAGAGCGATGTGATGAACTCCAAGTGCAGATCTCGATGGGGTCAGTGGGGGACTGCTATGACAATGCAATGGCGGAGAGCTTCTTCGCTACTCTTGAGTGTGAGCTGCTTAACATTGTTCAGCCGTTTAAATGTAATGTAGAGGCTGAAACTGCCGTCTTTGAATACATCGAAGGCTTCTACAATACTCGTCGAAGACATAGCCGACTTAATCATCTCTCGCCTGTACAATTTGAAATCACTATGGCAGGCTAACTATAAACCTTGTGTCACCCAAAGTGGGTCAGCTTCAAACGCACGGCTTCATGAGTAAACTCAAATCCTCTCTCAAGCATCATCTCACTGAGATTTCGTAAACTCAGACAGTATCTTAGCCTCCACCTTACGACCATCTAAACGATATCTGTTGGATACTCAAGAAAGTTAAAAACGGTACCGCTACGCTCGTTGAAAGTACACCGGCATCTCTTGCATCTAAAGCATTGATAACCTGGGCTTGTTTGTCGCTTAAGTAGACTCACTTCAGTAGATTGACACTTTGGGCACACATCACTCATCAGATCATCTCCTTACTCAAGATACGACGATCATACACCATTTGAACTTGGTCAACGAGTTCTGACAGAACCTTAGCAGCGTGCTTCTTCAATTAAGTTTAACCTATCTTTAGTGACTGGATGTATATGCTTTGAATATCGATAGGTTATGGTTTGCATAAGAATCTGTTTGAAATCACAAAAGCGACTTGTTATTAAGAACTTGACAATTACATAACAAGCGTTACAAAAAAGGGTGAGCATGCTCCAAAAATATCTGATAAAGTCTTTAAGTATCCTAAGCATTTTAACTATTTCCCAAATAGTATTGCACACTGGCTGTGATTCGGTAGATCAGCGCGAGGTACTTTTCCTCATTGAAGATATTGAGACTAGTGAGGCGAGTGGAGAGGTTAATATTAGCCTAAATCTAGATCAGATTGAGGATGAGTGGCTTCATCCCCGAGCTGAAGCTATCAATATAAATGTGTCGGGGGAGTTTCAGGTTTTTGCCTATGCCAAAAGCGCGGTCGGTTCTGAGGAGTGGGTGTGGGTGGAGCTATATATTGGTTCAGAACAAGGTGTAAAAGATATACAAATTAATGCTTCAAGCGCAGTAAGATATTGGACAGTTGATCCATTTAGTGAAGATACTTTTGAGAGCTTTTCAATTGGCTCAATCATCGCAGATGGTCTCAGCCGTGTGGTGATCGGTCTTCCTAAATCGGCACCTTCTGTTGACTTGAGCATAAAGGGAGAGACGACAGATCGTGAGGCGAGAAACTCTTCGCCTCTCGCGGTCACCCCAGATGGTAGCGAACTTTGGTCGGTGTTTGGTGATGGAGATCTCGTCGCTGTGATCGACACGGAGAACCGCTCAAAAGTCGCCGAGATTCCTCTTGCGGGCAGACCTTCAAGTTTGAGTATTACAGCGGATGGCACTCTCGTCTTGGTCGTGTGTCGGGAACAAAACATGCTCCATGTGATTGATCGAATGAGTCGTCAAGTCGTTCAAAGTTTTAGTGAAGCAGAGGGAATCGGTAGAGATCCAAGGCATGTTGTGACCAGTGCAGATGGGTCACATGCATACGTCAGCGCATATGTCGGGGAGAAGATCACTGCGCTCTCTCGCTACGGCAATCGCTTCGAGATTAGTGCGGTAAAGAGTGTAGGTCGTCGTCCTACAGGGCTGAGTCTGAGCCCTGATGGAAGCTCATTATATGTCTCTCATTTCCTCCCTCGAGGTCCGGTTAAATCGAATGAGGGATGGGTATCGACCTTGAGCGCGCCTGATCTTGAGCGCGTTGTCGAGACTCCAATACACGATCACTTTAACCTCAAAGACGCAAAATGTGTTGCAAATGCATTTAATGTGCACCCTTCACGTATGACAAGCGAAGGAGCACCTAGTCAACTTTCAGGAGTATTTTTAACGCCATCAGGTCATCAGGGGTGGACGCCGGGGACAAGAGTTGCGGGTGCCGCGATCGTATGGGAGCGGGGTGAAAATGCTAATCCTGACCTCAATATCCTTGTTGAAGTTAGACCGGGAGAGATCTCACCTCCATTCCTCTTTATCTTTGATACGAGTAAGGAAGAGACAGAGCCCCTTCTTGCTTGGGGTCACGAGCGACCTATTCCTCAAGAGTATCCACGCTGCGCTCGTTTCCAACAAGAGATTGAGTTTGTGAGCAGAGACATCCGACAGACAAGTCCTAATCAACAGGTAAATCGGTTTCTCGCTTTCCCAACAGGAGCTGCAGCGCTGAGCGCGAGTGGGATCGTTCGACATCTCGCCTTCTCTAAAGGTGGACGTGTCGCGCTGATCGTGAGTTACACTGCAGATGAACTCGCAGTGTATGATGCATCAACCCATCATCCGCTGAGTCAGAAGCACCTTACTCTTTCAGGGAGCAACCCCAACGGGATCGCGGTAAGTCCAAATGGGCGCGAGGCTTGGGTCGCTTATGACAATTCTCCTTTCGTCTCTTTAATTGACCTTGATACCTACAGCGATCCAAGTTCACTCGAGCCAAATTTTGTTCCTTATAAATACGATAATGCGGATGATGTACCACAGACGGGAGCCGCTTTTGGCTCATCGTTCTTGATTCGTGAGATCAGTGAAGTCTTGGAGCGGCCACCGCTCTCAGAAGTGGCTCAAGTTGAACTTGGCGAGGATCCAGTAGATGCTAAAGTCCGTCGTGGCCGTGCGCTCTTTAATTCAGGAAATCCAGATAAATACCCTACTCTGTCTATGAGTCGAAACGGTGCCTGTGCAAGCTGTCATCCTGATGGCGGTACTGATGGGAGTGCTTGGGGGACGATGGAAGGAGAGCGTCGTACAATGTCACTTCGTGGTGGAGTCAACGGCCGAGGATGGCTACACGCTTCAGCGACTCATGAAAATGCTTATGAGTTTGCTGAGATCATAGTGACTGAACGTCTTGGAGGTGAGTTGTCAGAAGAAGACTTAGAGGCGCTCGCTGACTATCTTGGAGAGCATATTCCTGAGATTCAAAGACCTGTTGTTGATGAGGCATTGGCGGAGCGAGGTGCCGAGCTGTTCAGTCAAAACTGTACGGGGTGTCACGCGGGAGAGAAACATACAAGTGGTGACACTCTTGGTCTTTATAATGTTGGTACGGCGACTGATAATGCTCAAGTCGTCTTGGGGAGCTTCTTTGAGGCCTTGCTAACTCCCCTTGAGGCAGATCTACTATCATTATTACGTGGGGACCGTGACTTAGGACCTGATGACCCTGTCGGTGAGTTGTTGGACTTCCGACCTCGTCCAGTGAGATCTCGTGAAGAGTTTAAGGCCCCCGCTTTAGTTAATGTCTATGACAGCGCACTCTTCTTCCATGACGGGCGCTTCTCAGAAATCTCTGAGGTCGTGGGCTATTTCAATGAGTATCTCAAACTCAATTTAAGTGACGAGGATACCTTAGCGCTTATTGAGTATCTTAAGACCTTATAAAATACTGATATCATTTTGATAAATGAAGAAGAGGACCAGATGAAAAATGTATTATTAAGCATATTATGCAGCGTACTGTGCGTGCTAACGATCGCTTGCGATGATTCAAGTAATGAAGAAGAGAATAGCGGTGGGGCAAATGCTGGCACTGAGGTCAATGCGGGAGAAAATCCTAGTGGAGACGCAGGCGCTGAGGCGGGTGAAGAAGCAGGAGAAGAGCCTGATGAGCCTGATGAGCCTGTCTTCGGTGAGATTGGAGCGACAGTCACATATAGTGGTGAGCTCAGTGGCCAACTAGTGATTGGCGTATTCCCAGAGGTCCCTCCAGTCTCACCTCCGGTCTCCTTTAAGATCATCAATGAGCCGGTTTTTCCTCAGACAGTGACTCTCGACTTTGTTGAAGAGGGCGATTGGTATGTCTTTGCATTTGTGGACGCTGAGCCAATTAACAGTCAGAGCCCAAGCGAAACAGACCCTCAGGGGGACTCTGAGGTTGTCACTGTTGTAGGCGAAATGGTCAACATGGTTAGCTTTGAACTCGTGGTTCCATAAAAGTATTTCGGAGGAAAAAAAATGAAGAGATTGATTAAACTTAGCGTCTGTTTATTGACGCTCCTTGCCACAATGACTGGCTGTGATGATGACTCGGGTACTGGCGTGACGACCGAACCTACACTAAGAGAAACTGCGGGCGAGCAAGCCGGTGGTGCGATGATCAATGGTGGTGCTGAGGTCATCTCGCCTCTCTGTGACGAACTGTATGACCAATTTGGACCTGCGCCAGTAGGTGTAAGAGAACTCACTGTTGAGGGAGCTGCGCTGACCGTGTGGTATCCTGCGGTAGATGGGAGTGAAGCAGGTGCTTCACAGTATATCTATGACATGCGTGAAGCTCTCCCTGAGGATGTTGCAAGTCAAATTCCAGAGGAGGCAGCACCTACATTTGAGATGCCTGCTTACCTGGATCTCCCGGTTGCTGAGGGTCAGTTTCCTGTCGTGATGTTCGCACATGGTTTTGCAGGTTATCGCCGCCAATCTTCGGCGATGATGGCACACCTCGCATCATGGGGATTTATCGTAACCTCTGCGGAGAATGCGGGAATTAACTTAGCAAACACACTCAGTGGCGGTACGCCTGGTGCAGATCAAGGGCCAGCGCTTATGGAGGCTACTCTCGCGCTGCTCACTGCCGAAAATGGAGAAAGCAGTAGCGACTTTAACGGTCGACTTGATCTAGCGAATATCGGTGTAATGGGTCACTCGATGGGGACCTCAACTGCCATTAATGTTGCAGCCCTTGACGAGATCTCGACATGGGTCGCGCTCGCCGGAGCGGGTTTCGGTGCTGGGCCAGAGAAACCCTTTATGATCATCGGTGGGACGACGGATGAACTCGCCGTACCGGTGCGCGTCGAGGCAGCTTATAATGAGCAGCCCTCAGCGACAAAGCGTATGATCGTCATCGATGAGGCAGGTCACCTCGCTTTCAGTGACATCTGTTTGATCGCGCAAGAGGAGGGAGGACTTGTCTCTGTCGCTACGATGTATGGCCTTGAAGTTCCTCAACTCATCGTTGACCTCTCCCAAGATGGCTGTCGGGAGACAGATTTACCTCCATCAGAGGCTTGGCCTGTAATTCACCACTTCGTGACAGCACACTTCTTTGAGACTCTCCGAGGAGAGACAGTCGGCTTAAAGTTCAGCGAAGAGGTTCGCAGCTGTTTCTCAGATCAAATCAATAAATATCTTGAGACGGTTGGAGGTGATACTGGTCCAGTGACGGGTGGAGCTGAGATGGCAGGCGCCGAGACATCTGGTACTGAGATGGCAGGCGCTGAGATGGCAGGCACCGAGGCGGCAGGCGCTGAGATGGGAGGCGCTGAGATGGCAGGTACTGAGACGAGTGGTCCGACCAGAGAGCCTGGTGTGCCCGGCGAAGTCACGTGTGGTGATACGGTATGTGATATTACCGCGAACATTTGCTGCCTTGGCATCACGGGCGATGCGACTTGTGGACCAGATGACTGTGCACTCGGTACCGCACCTCAAGCCTGTGATGGTCCTGAAGACTGCCCAGACGCTCAACAATGCTGCGTTTCATTCCCTGCAGGAGCGAGCTGCCAAGACGTTTGCGATGGTTTTGGCTCAGAGCCTCTTTGTCACCTAGACAGTGAGTGTCCTGCCGATGAGGTATGTTTAGATTGTGACTATCCTGGTGGTTCACGAGTAAGCCTCTGTGGCGAGCTTGGTTCAACCCCACCTGGCGCTATGGGCTGCGATGATCGTGGACCTCGTGAAGAGGATGCGCCTGACGCTGAGATGGCGGGCACCGAGATAGCGGGCACCGAGATGGCGGGCACCGAGATGGCGGGCACCGAGATGGCAGGCACCGAGATGGCAGGCACTGAGATGGCAGGCACTGAGATGGCAGGCACTGAGATGGCAGGCACTGAGATGGCAGGCACCGAAATGAGCACTGAACCTCTCGGCGAACCTGCAGAAGGCGTTGTTGCTTGTGGTGAGACGAGCTGTGATCTCAGCACTGATACTTGTTGTTTGGGACTCTTTGGTGCGAGCTGCGACCCCGGAGTGAACCAAAGCTGTACCTTTAGTAGCAACGTCATATGTGATGGCGCAGAAGATTGTCCTGAGGCTGACCAGCAGTGTTGTGCGACGGTCACAGGCTCTTTCGAGTGCTCAAATGCTTGTAGTGGTGCTACCCTTTGCCACAGCGATGATGAATGCGCCCAAGGTGAAATCTGTAAACTCTGCGCTTTCCCCGGTGCTGAGTTAGCGGTCTGCGGAGCACCATCAGAGGTTGTTCCAGGCTCCTTCTCTTGTGATCGATAAACGGGGCGTTCGATAAACGGCCGAGTAGGGTGTCGGATGAAAATGGGACCCTACGAGAGGCTTGAAGGAGCTTCGAGTTTGAGCTTGAATGGACTCGGCTTTCCTGCAGTGTCGACATACATTGGTCGAGTAGGCAGGGGGAACTTCCCCCCCCACCTCTCACAGAACCGTACGTGAAACTCTCGCTTCATACGGCTCTTATGATTCAAGCTAAGGTTTAACATCTAAGCTCCACATATAGAACAGATTAGGGTCCCTTTCGGAGATCCTTCTGAGCCATTGGCGAGCTTGGAACAAACTTCGTTTAAAGCGTTTATATCGTTTTCTAGCCCAGCGGGTAAGTAAGCGATTTACATCGTCAAGAAGAAGCCTCAATGGCTCCTTATAGCCTTTACCGAAGTAATTCACCCACCCACGAATACAGGGATTGATTAACCTTGCGATGTCGTTGATAGACCATCGAAGTTTTAAAGTAGTCAGAGACCAAGACCTCATGGCTTCGTGGGCTCTTTTTTTTGCTTTCTTACTCATTCCGGGTAGGAAACCAACAAAGAGCCGCCCGTTGCGATTCATCGCTCCACGAGGTTGGAAGGTAAAACCTAGGAAATCAAAGCATTTGGGAGCCCCACCTACTTTGTTTGTTCCATTTAAGCAGTACACAATCTTTGTCTTCTGAGGATGTAGTTCAAGACTACATTCTAAGAGACGTTTTCTGATCGCATTTAAGATCATATGAGCTTGTTTCCTACTCTTGCAGTGTAACACAATATCATCAGCATATCTCTCAAAGGGAATGTTTGGATATAATCTTCTCATCCACTCATCGAATGCATAATGCATAAATAGATTTGCTAATAATGGACTGATTACACTGCCTTGAGGTGAGCCTCTTTCAGGATAGACCAGGCTTTCTTCTGTCGTTTTGATTGGAGCTTTGAGCCACCTTTCAATATACATGAGAATCCATGGTGTTTTACAATCAATAAGGCGGACAGTTTGACATGACTTGAGAGCTCTAGCAAGAACGTGATCATGCCGCTACCGCGCCGACTCTAGATACCTCTTCAATCACGGACTCTAAATTTTTGTCATCTCGGCTCAAAGCTAACCTTGAGATAAATAAATTCAGCATGAATCTATGGTGCTTACGAATCTTGAGAGATCTGATTGAACTCACGCGCTCTTGACGAGATTGATCTGCGATGATCGCCTCATCTCTCTCCTCTAAACGGAAGAGGTTAAGCGCTGTAAACGATGCGTTCGCGAAGTGCTCTTGGCCGTGAGCGTCCAAAGTTTGAGCGTGCCCCAAACCGGTGTTCTGCTTGGCATCTCGGAACAAGAACTCGATTTGAAACCGGAGCTGATAAAGCTCCAAGATCTCTGTAGGGCTCAAGCTGAGATCTGTACTACAGATGACCCTATGCTTACCAGAGGCGTTGACGATCACGAGAACCTTAAGATCTCTACCCCATGACTTGTAGTTCACGATCTTTGAGTACACGACTTTATCATCAAGAAGTGTCTCATCCTTATCCCAAGCGCTCAGATCATCATACCTAACCTGGCCTAGATAGCGTTTTGGACGACCGCGCCCGCTGTACTCGCCTTCGTAGAGATATCTCAACGCAGCATCTCTCCTTAAGAGCGTGGTCAACTCATAACCATTCACCTTCAAGGCGCAGACAAAGCCATCTCTCGCATAATATCCATCAGCCACAACGTGTCTAGAGATCTTCTGATACATGGCCTTGTGTTTGATGAGCTGTGTACACGCTACATCTAGCGCAGACTCTCGATTACTCTGATACGCGCCCAGCGCATAGGCCTCTCGCTCATCAACGTTGAGAGCCGCGACCAAGTTAAACTCTAGACCATGTTGTAGCTTGTCCTTACTCGTGCAGCTGCCGTTGTGAAAGAAGTCTAGTCCCTCTGTGTGCTTACCGCTCTTTGCCGTGAAGGTCGCATCGATCAAGATCGCTTGCCGTGGCCGCTCGTCTTCAAGCTGGTTAAATGAGATCGCCATCGTCTCACTTAAGAGCTGCTCGTTCAGTTTGAAGAAATCAAAGTCTTCAGAGGCCCATCTCCTGAGTCGCTTCGCGCTCCCGGCCCCATATCTAGACAAGTTCCGCATCGTCGCTCTCCCACTGAAGCACATCAGCGCGCTGAGGAGCGCCAAGATTGCCTTCTGTTGAGGCTTGAACACACCGGTCATCTGTGCGAGGATTTTTGAGACGTAAGTCATAAGGGGATCTCGACTTTTGGTTTGGTTTAGCGACTTCCAAAATATCGGATCCCCTTTTCAATTTCTACAGTTAAGCATCTATGTCTTCAGGTCTAACTGATCCCCATCTTAGCTTGAATGACAAACTGTCCACATCATTGACAATGAAATCGGACGGCTTTCATCATGAGTTCATGGTTCAAGTTATCAAAGAAGCCTTTGATGTCTAAATCCACTGCCCATGGTGATCGCCAACACCTCTTTTTGGCGGTTTGGACTGCATCTAATGCTGACTTATTAGGTCTGTATCCATACGAATCCTCATGGAACTTTGGTTCTATGTTGGGTTCAAGGTACAGTTTAGTCACCATTTGTGCGACCCGATCTGCCACTGTCGGTATGCCTAGTTTTCTGACTTGCTTATTCTCCTTTGGTATCTCCACTTGTTTCACAGGAGGAGGGAAGTAACAGCCTGAGGACATCCGATTCCAAATCTTGTAGAGATTCCCTTCAAGATTCTTTTCGAAGTCTTCAAGACTCACTGTGTCAATGCCTTCCGTTCCACGGTTTTTCTTCACCCTTTTAAACGCTTCTCTCACCGCTTGTTCGGCGATGAAATAAACCTTTGCTTTTGTACTCATCGTCTCGCTCTTCCTATGTCTAGTTGGCTTGACATGAGCACTGAATCATTCAGCCCCTTCGCTCCGTTCGCATTACTGAACTTCATCACTACTACGAGCTGATCCGCCCCTGTGTTTCGCATTGGTACTCTACCTCTCATGAGTCTTTCACTTGAGGGTCTCCCTTGGCATCGAAACGACAGGTTCCCGTGTTCCCTACAAAAGCCTGTATCTGAGCTCACGCCTCCTCTACGCCGGTCATCGCTTGGGCAGTAAACAGGTAACTCCCAAACTTTATCCCAAGCTAACGCCAAGAGCTTGGTTTCGATGACATCTTTGCACTTTCGACGCTGCATCGGAGGTTCACTTTCGTTCGTCTTCTCAGTACACACCTGATGGAGTCTTTTGCTCCACCTTTTCCCAAAACGCTCCCCACACGCACTCTTAATACGCATGACTTTTAGGTGGTTTGAGACCTGGTCCTGTAACCCGATCCCGAAGGGCCTACCTTCATCTCTTGTAGAGCATAGCTCTCGGTTTTGATTCTTCCTTGAATCTAAGGGCTTCATTTCTGAGTTCCTTTTTCACTTCGTGCTTTCACGGCACACTGGCGTTGGTGCATAAGTCAGGATTCAGTATTTTCAGATAGTTAAGTAAGGCTGCTTCTTTGATTTATATCTCAGTTAACCAACTCGCATCGAGGTCGACCTAGCGATCGAAAGTGATTTAGAATATTGCATGCGAGAACAGACTCCACCTGTTGAGAAGTTTCTCCTCTCGCTCTGAGTTGATCACCAAGCAATGTTTTGTATCTAAAGAACATATTTTCTACAGCGCTTTGATGGTAGTAGCCTGGTGTTCTTCTCCTGGCGAATACACCATCTTCTCTTATCGACTTCACATGAACATCTCTTTGTCTTAAAGCGGCCTGATTAGACGCCGATATCACTGCGTCTGTTCGGGGATGAATTAGCAGTTTTAGATCGGTTGAGCCACGATCAATGGCTGCTTGATATACACCGATTTGATCATATGCCTTATCAGCTGTGAGCGCGCTCATAGAGCCCGCTTGCTTAATCAAGTCTGGAGCGATGTTTCCATCAGGTACTCGTTCATCTGTGAGTTGACTCGCTACGATCAGTCCATCACTCACTCCAATGTGAAGTTTACGCCAACCTCGACGTTTTCGTTTACCGTGTTTATATCGTGTCCACCGCTCTTCCCCGTGGATCGATAACCCTGTGCTGTCGATCACTAAATCTATCGGTCTTGTTATACTGCCCATCCGTTTCAGTTTGATATTGAGTGTGTGATTTCGGCGAGATATCGTCGTGTGATCTGGAACCGATGAACCTATCTCAAAACTCAACCTACAACCTTCTCTAGCCAAATATAGAGAAACGCTAGAGATAGGAAGGCTTCAAAGTAGTTTGGCTTTCGCTCCCAACGTACACTTAAACGTCTAAATTTACGCTGGTACCAAGCAAATGTACGCTCAACAACGAAGCGAGCGACTGATCGCTTGAGTTTACGACCACGCGTTTTACGACGGTTAGGCCAGACGCGATGAGGTATCTCGGGACGAACACCTCTCGACCTGAGCTTCCGACGGAGCTGCTTACTGTCATATCCCTTGTCTGCTGCGAGTTGTTTTGGACGAGTCTTTGGACGTCCACGGCGACCTGTTTGGATCTCAATACCATCCAACATCTTGATCGTTTGATCACGTTCGCTCTCATTGGCAGCCGTCACTGAGACCGCTAACGGCATACCCTGAGCATCTACAACTGAGTGGATCGTAACTCCCTTGCCTTTGTACCCGTATTCAACGCCCTCTCCGCCGCCTTTACCGGGGGGAAAAGCTGCCATCTATGCTAGCAGCGCTCCAATCGATCATCTGGTTAAGCTCTCCTATCGCGAGCATGCCGTTAATCGCTCGTTGCAACGTACCATTTTCACTCCAAACCCCAAGCCAACGATGCGCTGTAGCACGACTCGCCCATTGAGAACCTTGAGGTAAGTCACACCACCGAGAGCCGGTGATGAGTATGTAAAAAATCGAGTTGAGGACGAGCCGCTTCGATACTCTGGGACGACCAAAGACTCGGCGATTATCTGCCAAGAGGGGTTCAAGAACCTTCCATTGTATGTCTGTTAAGCCTTCAAATCGACCTGCCATTGATCAATCCCCCTTGAAGTTACGATGTTGAGCATGTACGTTAACACACACCTGTCTTTTGAGATAAGTTCATATATAATCGAGTTAGAAAAATAATATGCAATGTTGAATAAATTTTGACCATACACCCTATTACTTATATCATAATATATAAATAATGGAAGGAAAGAATATGATCGATATCAGAGAGTTTTCTGTAGAAAAAATTTCAAAAAATGCCTTAGTAATGAAAGCCCAAGGTCATAAAACAGAATTCGGAGATGAGAGAACTCCATTAGAATGCTATATAAGTATTCCTCAGAATGGGATCAATAAGGACACTGATATTTTAGTTCTTTGCTTGGGATTTGCAAATGACCCAAATGGTCCATTTTTTCGTAAACTGAGAAGACTTTTGTCTGATGGCAACAACCTAATCGTTCTAAATCCAAAATATTTAGGTACTGACGTTGTGGCGAACAGACGGATTGAAATTGACTTCTTGAACAATAATGATACAGAAGAACATATATCCCGCTTAAATAATGTGTCAAAACTTCTAGATAACTACAAAAATAGGGACCCAAAGAGCTTTTTAGTAAATGGTAGAGGTCAAGATTTATCGCAGGTCCTTAAATGTAAATCAATATCAAGTGCTTTATCAAAGCATTGCTATATAGACTATGGTTATATACAGGCATTAGATATTATTCATTCAGTATTAATGGCTCGACAATATTTTAAGTTATTGCATTCTAAGGTTTTTGGTTTTGGTTCAAGTTTAGGAGGGTATGTACTGAATATGTCCTCCCATTTTGCACCTAAGTTGTTCACTACATTAGTAGATATTAGTTCTCCAGTACAGATACATCCTTCGTACTTTTTAAAGGGTGCTATCAGTAGAGGTATTGCAGATACATTCAATACGAGTATTTCACTTGAGTTAGCATCATTTTATACTAGAAGTGGTCAATATAAGTTAACAAATGACCATATCGAAGTCCGTGATCTTACTAAAATCAAACTTGATAAAAGTAACTCATGCTATTATCTGATTTTTGCAGGTATTGATGATATTGAAGTTACAATACAGGCTCGTCTAAATTATTTTAAAAATCTAGTAAGCTCCCAGATTGATTCTGACCTAATTATTATTACACCTAGAGAAGTTGATAATGATATATTTAGCCATACTGGGCATTCTCTAGGATGTAATTTTTATAAACTAATAGATAGTTTGTCTGATAGTTTGAGATTAAGAACCTATGCGTACAATGGTGAATATTTCCAGAGGGATATTGAGACAAATGTGTACAAACATACCGTACTTTATGATGACTTTAGACTAAGTTTGACCCGCCACTCACTATAAAGATCAGTATTACTTGGCTTTGTAAAGAAAGTCGAGTAGGCAGGGGGAAGTTCAACCTCGTAAGGTCAAAATATTATTTTAGAAGATTACAACATGATCCAGCGTTGATGCATAAGTGTATCGAATATGATAAAATTTTGAAGACAGGGATGTCATAAAATCCTCTCTCATTGAAAAGCTCGGTTGCATCCGCTACGAGAGTATCTGCCCAGAGGTAGCAATGATAACCAGAAGCATAGCTCTCGCCTGAAAAGATATGTGCAAATTGAGATATTCGGTGACGCATTGGCAAGGTCGCAGGGACTTATTTGTATAACTGGCAAGGTAGGGCGTTGGTGCAATAGTCTTCAGATACAGTATGATGTGATTTGAAGGAGTAATCATAACTCAACCACATCAGCGATACCGTCACCCAAGATATAAAAAGAAGTACAAAGTAACCAACTGGAGCTCATACGATCGATCTTTAGTTAACCGCGGAGACATCACTTTATGGCTCTCTGAGGAGGTGATTCAATCATGGAACCATTGTTCAAAACAGACTTTTGGACGACCAAAACTCTACTCAGACTTGGCCATTGAAACCGCGCTCTCGTTTAGGTTGATCTTCAAGCTACCGCTTCGTCAAACTGAAGGTCTCTTGAGGTATTTATTAAAGCTACTGAACTTGGATCTATGAACTTATCTCAAAAGACAGGTGTGTGTTAACGTACATGCTCAACATCGTAACTTCAAGGGGGATTGATCAATGGCAGGTCGATTTGAAGGCTTAACAGACATACAATGGAAGGTTCTTGAACCCCTCTTGGCAGATAATCGCCGAGTCTTTGGTCGTCCCAGAGTATCGAAGCGGCTCGTTCTCAACTCGATTTTTTACATACTCATCACCGGCTCTCGGTGGTGTGACTTACCTCAAGGTTCTCAATGGGCGAGTCGTGCTACAGCGCATCGTTGGCTTGGGGTTTGGAGTGAAAATGGTACGTTGCAACGAGCGATTAACGGCATGCTCGCGATAGGAGAGCTTAACCAGATGATCGATTGGAGCGCTGCTAGCATAGATGGCAGCTTTTCCCCCCGGTAAAGGCGGCGGAGAGGGCGTTGAATACGGGTACAAAGGCAAGGGAGTTACGATCCACTCAGTTGTAGATGCTCAGGGTATGCCGTTAGCGGTCTCAGTGACGGCTGCCAATGAGAGCGAACGTGATCAAACGATCAAGATGTTGGATGGTATTGAGATCCAAACAGGTCGCCGTGGACGTCCAAAGACTCGTCCAAAACAACTCGCAGCAGACAAGGGATATGACAGTAAGCAGCTCCGTCGGAAGCTCAGGTCGAGAGGTGTTCGTCCCGAGATACCTCATCGCGTCTGGCCTAACCGTCGTAAAACGCGTGGTCGTAAACTCAAGCGATCAGTCGCTCGCTTCGTTGTTGAGCGTACATTTGCTTGGTACCAGCGTAAATTTAGACGTTTAAGTGTACGTTGGGAGCGAAAGCCAAACTACTTTGAAGCCTTCCTATCTCTAGCGTTTCTCTATATTTGGCTAGAGAAGGTTGTAGGTTGAGTTTTGAGATAGGTTCGTAGAACAGAAAGTCTTGTTACAAAACTTATATCTGTACCTTCGATGTCGCCCTTGACGGTTTTTATAGAAGGAATGACGGATGATATTGCCCTTGTTAAACATCTCATAATGGGTACAGGAGGTGTTTGGACAACACCGGTTTTTTATCGGATTTTTACTCTTTATACATATTTTACACCTGATCAGAATAAGTAAACATAAAGATATTAGTGGTTTATGTTATTCAAGTTGCCCTTAACAACACTTTTCTAAAGAAGCACCGTATTTTTACTTATACAACAAAGCCATTCAGCATCAAAATGTAAGAGGGATGATTTTATTGACCGTTAATCGACTTTATCTTTGCATAATACAAAATATGTCAAAATGACTCAAACTTTACTTAGATGAAGATCACTCTCTTTAGATTTCCAACTCATTCACAAAAGATGGTGTATGATACTATTCTCGTCTAACTCTAGCCCCTCTCATCAGAAAGAGCATAGGAAGCAATACATGTTCAGATATAAAAAGTTAGATATAATCCCATTTTACTTACCTATGTATCTTTGCTCTCTATCTCTTATCAGCTGCATATCGACCGTGGTCGATTCAAAACTAGATGACCAGAAAGAGAACGGTGAGGTAATGGTCATGGTCGTTCAAAGAGGAGGCGCCGAGGTGACAATGGCCATCACCGCCGGCGAGATGAATGCCGGCGAGATGAATGCCGGCGAGATGAATGCTGGTGAGATG
This sequence comes from uncultured bacterium, assembly GCA_943788935.1. GTDB lineage: Bacteria > Myxococcota_A > Bradymonadia > UBA7976 > VGTA01 > CAKZRU01. The sequence goes on from CALSSE010000017.1 coordinate 654,952, forward strand.
ACCGCTGGCGAGATGACCGCTGGCGAGATGACCGCTGGTGAGATGGCCGCTGGTGAGATGGCCGCTGGTGAGATGACCGCTGGCGAGATGACCGCTGGTGAGATGACCGCTGGCGAGATGACCGCTGGTGAGATGGCCGCTGGTGAGATGGCCGCTGGTGAGATGGCCGCTGGTGAGATGGCCGCTGGTGAGATGGCCGCTGGTGAGATGGCCGCTGGTGAGATGGCCGCTGGCGAGATGACCGCTGGCGAGATGACCGCTGGCGAGATGGCTGCTGGTGAGATGGCTGCTGGTGAGATGGCTGCTGGTGAGATGGCTGCTGGTGAAGAAATGGCAGGCTCAGAGGTCCTTCAAGAAGATACGGGAACTTGTGACCAACCGCTGCGACCTAGACCCGATGAGAGCACAACGATCAACACCTGCGTTTTAGAAGATCGTGTTGACGTCTGTGGCTCAACAAATACACCTGAGGTGTATCTCCTATTTGAGCAAAATGGGCCATGCTCTCTGCAACTAGAAGAGGGAGTGATATTTAAGGGAGGATCGGGCAGACTGTGTGATGGTCAAGTCGGCGGCTCTTGCTTTATGGGAATAAACACAATTAACTTCTCTGGGCCTGCTTCCTTCATCTTAGAACCCGAAGGTCTCTGCCGACCAATTACTGTCCATTACACATGCCGTTAATAAAAGCGGATGTGTGCAGTCTCTATCATGACTCTCTATGACACAGGAGTTAAGACGACTCGATAACTCCCAACTCAAAATTCGAGTGCAGTCTAAGTCGTAAGATCGCTTTTATTCTGTTCAATAAGTATGGAATAATAGTCTTCGGTCAAAAGAGCGATTTACTCTACACAAGGCTCATCTCTGTTTACGATCGCATTCACTGCGCTGAAGCTAAAAGAAGCGGATAGCGCGTCTGCCGACCCGTCACCATCAAGGTCTACATCGAGCTTCGCGCTAAGGAAGTTCAACATCACTTGAGCGAAACTTGAACCGATTTCAGGATCATTCCTCACGACCTCTTCGAGTTCAGCGAAGGTGACCGCGCCGCCGAGCATCCCCTCTGTGATCATCGTTCCATCTTCACTTAGACTCGCGGTGATCTTGGCCTCTCTCAAAAGAACCTCTGTGTTACTAAAGCTGACCAAAAATCGAAATTGGCCTCCCTCACCTTCTAGACGTCCCCCATTGATCTGAGCGCCAATAAACTGACTCTCAGGTGTCCCATCATCATTGAGGCTGTTACAAGAGACGAAAAAGTCCTGTTCACCATTGAAGTTATTACGGCGACGGGTATCACTATCTCGGCCTAAAAAGATATCGAGGTTGACATAATCATCATTGACGAGGCTATCAAGACGATTGAAATCGAGGATAAGAAGGAGCTCACCTCGCCTCACCGTACGCGCGATATACTCATCAGGATCACCACCTAATACTTGTCCTACGACTGCATCCGCAAAGAGAAGTGCGAGTCCATTATCCGGTGTTCCATCTCCATCAAGATCAAATCCCTCTTCAGGAGAGAGGAGCTCGATTTGGTTCATCACAAACTCTGGATTAATGCCCGTGTCGGGCCCGAGGTCGGGTATAAGCTCGGGCATCATGTCAGGAAGTCCAACATCAAGCTCCTCCATATCCACCTCTTGAGTGAGCTCAGCATCTTCAGGCGCAACGCTCATATCAGCGACCATGCCTTGATCGACGCTCATATCTTGGACTTCAAGCACAGCGACCACCTTCTCCTCCTCGCAGGAGCACAAAGCGAATGCTGAGATGAGACAGAGAATGAGGGAGATTAAAGCGCTTCGCCTGTAGAGATTTGAGGAAAACAAAATATACTCCTATGTAGAGTTAATCAGACTATTTTTATCCTTTAACTACTCAAGAAGCCGATGTGATTCAACTTAAAGGTTTCAAGACTCAGTCGATTACTCCCTGACCTACTTCAAGACCATGACTTTGGTCATGGCCAACTTCTTTAGACTCGCCTGCTACAGAGAGAAACAGAGAGAAAGTCATCCCCTCAGAGCTTCCTTCTGTTCTAGTCGTTTCCCACTTGGAAGATCGCTTCAAAAACCCCATCTCCAACATCATCGAGTGAGAGTAGGTTTGACTCATAAACTGCATCAGGCCTCTGACTGAGATAAAGAATCGAGCTCAGCCGCTCTTGAGAATCCACAGAGAGATCCACACCAATGACCCTGAGAACATAAGTATCGTTTGGCGATAGGAGGGGACGAGGTGATGGGGGCATACCCACTCTCACAGTGAGTGCTCCTTGATTCAGAAGGGGGCCGCTCGTAAAGAGAGGCGCTGAGCCGGTGTTACACTCGTACACCATGCACACAGGTATCTCCTGCAACTTTGCTCTGTTCTGTGAGCAAAGAAAGCTCTGTGTTCTCTGTCGACTCAGGATTTTTAGAATTAGCCAATATCGTTATTTGTCATTTCACTCGTCATTATGTAGCTCAGTTAGCTTTTTTTCAGCATAGATGTAACGCACAGTACATCGGTCAACATTAGTTTGAAGAACCAGACTTAGAGGTACGCGCAAAGAGGTCATCTAGTCCGTTCACAACTTCTTCCAAATGTATTTCTACGGTATCGATCTGCCAAGTATCTGTCATGATGGGTTCACCGACATGGATCGAGATGTGTCCTGGATCAGGCAGAGATCCCCCTTTAGGCCACATGCGGTTACCTCCCAAACTTACAATGGGTACGACGCTTTTCTGAGTTTCACAGGCGAGATAAACGATCCCTGGCTTCAATGGTCTCGCGCTGCCTTCAGACCCTCTGGTGCCTTCAGGGTGAATGAAGACCGTATGATGGGGTGGTAAACTTTGAACATGTCGAATCAACTCCGATAAAGCGACCATTCCCTCTCCTCTGCGCACAAAGATATTGCCCATAAGTCGAAACGCTCTAGAGAAGATAGGTAATCTAGAGAGTTCAGACTTAGCGATGTAACAGGTCTCTGGAGGTAAAATCGCCGGATAGATAAAGGTATCTAGTAGAGAATGGTGTGAGACCGCCGCGATAAAATTACCTGATGGCAGATACTCTTGACCTGTTACCGAAAATCGTGTGCCGAAACATAACAGCACCCCTTTGCCCCATACAGGCATGATCGACCGGGCGCGAATGGTTTGCCCCACAGCTGCTAAGCCACAATTTTTTGATCACTTAAACGGATTAGAGCTAGAGGGTGTTACATTTTGCAACTTGGTTATTTTACCTACCCCTGCAAGTAAGTGACTGATAAACATAAGGATTTAGAGGAAATAATATTTTAACCTTACGGGTAAGCTCACTCAAGTATGATCAGTTGATGCAAAGAGGTCATTTAGAATACACTTAAGCACTTAATCTTTTCTTTCACAGCTTCTAACCGTTCTAAATGATGCTCATAAACAGACTTATGTAAAGCAAATAAGCCCGCTGCGTACTCTTCACATACTTCCAAATAATGAGCATTGACTAGGTCATAGACCGTATTGGTACAGGTCTCTAGATACTCCTTGATATATTCCTCACCCAACGCCTGTGCCGTATCAAAATCTTCATAGTTTTTTAAGATATACTCATCCTGATCGAAACCTTCGCCGAGTAGTGCCACTCGAACCATCTCTAACCTTTTTTGATCAAAATTATTAAAACAACGACTGAAAAGCTCTTGATTCAAAGCGTCTCCGGAAGTCGACGGTGCTAAGTTACGTAATACTGAATGGGCCTGTGAAACCGGAGAAGGCGTGAATAGTTTTTTTAAATTTTGCGGACTAAAAGCATAAGTCATATTCCTAAAGACCACGCCAGCATACGGTGTGATCCAATATGATTTTTCACTTGGAGTTAGATTTCTAATATCCAAAAAATCTCGAATATACTCTTTAAAATAATCACGTTGTAAAGATTCACTCAGTGCGGGTGCTAGATTCTGCATTAAAGTTGCTTCATCATATAGAGTCAGCTGCTGACTTTCATTATCTAAGGCCTGATTCAAGTTGTGAGCATAACGCTTTAGTTCTTGTATATGCCCGTCGATAATTTCTTGAGTCATCGCCGCAGCGACCTGACCTTTTTCGTCTTTCAATCTTTCAAAAACACCTAATAATGGTGCTAATAATGACTCATGTTTAGTGGGAATCAACAACTCTCGTTCTTCGTTATTTTGGATATATTTTAGAAAATCAAAACCCTCGATTTGATGATGAACTTCAAACTGTAAAGGTTCTTCGGTACTCAAAAGATCTATTTTGATCTCATCAAGCATAGAACGCCATTGCTGTCCTCGATCAAAAGGACGCTCTTTCTTGACCGATCTTAAATCGTAATCAAAGATCAGAGGACTCAAGGTTTGATATTCAGATTTGAGTTTTCCCACTCGCTCAGTAGTCAGCTTATCTGTATGCGTTATGACGATTACCGGTGGTCGTTGGTGCCAAGATTTCCGCTGTTGGAGCAGCGATCTCCACTCACTAACTGGCGGCGCTTCATCAGCTCGAATCACCAAAATTGGTAACGCCGTCTCTTTCATCAACGCAGAAACGGTCGACTGGGCACGAGAGAGTGGAGGGGTATCGATCAACTCCAAGTCCAATAGTGATACATCAGGCACACCAATCCGAATCATCTTGGCTGAAGCAATATGCTGTAAGACTGCTGTCCCCAATGAAGATAAACTTGGAAAGTCATCACCTACCAATTTTAACTCTTTATCATTATCTAACTTAATCGTCGCTTGGTAGTTTGGTGCATAGTGTAAGTGAAGCGATAAAGGTGTCACTCCCGCTCGATCAACGAGCATGTATGGCAATTCTTTCTGTTGTTTGAGTTTTCTAAACCAAGAAAATACCCGTTTAAGAAATCCTAACTTCACCGGCTCTTTCAGTTCACTGATCAATGGCAAACATTCCACCGGATGGTGGGGACTAATACTTGCACCTAATAAAGTATTGATCAATGTAGATTTACCTGCACTCGCTTCGCCAATGAAGAGGACATTTAAGTGGAAAGCCCCCATCCTTAGACGATGTTCATCTTCCAAACGTGCTGCTAAAGTCTCGATTTGTTTAGACAGTGGGGCTAGAAGATTCTCAAAAGCTAATTCCTCGAGGTCACTGAGTAAATCTCGAAGAATAATTAGGTCTTCTAGCAGAATTGGATGGACTGCTTCGCTCTTCATCATCTTTACTTTATTCATCAGGCGATTCGTGAGTTGGCCATTGGTTAAATATATACTGGGCTTCTTGCTCCCCCCAGAATTTGAAGGCGGTCTGATAATTGTCAAAGAGCCCCAAGCGAGGAAAGGTTTCTCTTCCTTGAGCCTCGAGCCAAGAGAGTAGATGAGTGAGCACCACTGCAGATGGATCATCTTGAACAAATAAACTAGGTTCAGGGCTCGGTAAGCCTAAGTGTCTACCATATTGCATGTAGATTTGGTCTTGTTGTTCAAAAGACCACTTCGCTTCTTTGGCTAGGTTAATCAAATAATACCCTATATATCCACCGAGTTCCTGCTCTTTAATGTGTTCAAACCGCTGCCAAAATACAGCTTGTACCGCATGTGTTGCCTCTGGTTCGTTATACACAGCCAATGTATTATCCAAGAAGTCAACGCCTTGGTCAGCCCATGTGCTTGCTGTTTTTAATGAACCTTTTGCTAAGTGCACCAGATGATTGACCGGTTTAGGAGCGACCTTCATCCCTAACTTCAAGGAGCCGCTGATGGTCTGCTTTAGCACCCTAGCTCCTCCTTAAGCTGGGCAAAGTGTACCTGAGCTTCTTGTTCAGCTTCTGCTTTCATCATGGTTTGTAAATTGTCAAAGAGTCCTAAACTTGGGAAGGTCTCAGCGCCTCGCTTTTCAAGCCATTTGAGTAAGTATTCCAATGCTTCATGACTATATTCATCACCGATAATTGCTTCGGTATCAATGCTAGGTAGGCCCAAATGCTTACCGAACCGCTCATAAATTATGTCCTGATGCTCAAACGACCACTTCGCCTCTTTGGCTAAATTAATCAGATAATAAGCTGAGTATGCTTTAATATTTTGAGCTCTAGCTGTCTCGAAGCGAGCTTCCCAAAATGCACTTCTATCAGTGTCTGTTGGCATCGCTGCTGTAGATGACTGATCTCGATGTCTATGTGCAGAAGTACTCTTCTGATTGGAACCAGTCTTCTTTTTACGATTATTGAGTATGACTAAAACAACTGCTACGATGATAATCAAAGCAGCAACAATCTTGATTATGAAATCACTTTTACCACCACTGTTATTCTTTCGTTTTTTCTTCTCTCCTTCGGACCCGCCTGCAGTTCCCTCTGAAGTAGATACATCAGCGATTTTTTTATTTTTTGGGCTTTCATCAGTGTTAGAAAGCTTAGTCTGAGGCACTTGTCCCTTAAGTTGAGCAGGCTTTGGCTGAGAAGACTGCCCCTCGGTGACTGGCTTGATGGCCGTTCCAGCTTGATCAGCATCTGGAGAAGCGCTATCGGGTTTGCTTGGTTGATCAATAGAGTCACCTAAGTTATTAGGTGTTGCTTGTACTGGATGGGTCTTCGTTTCTAACTTTTGTCCCTTTTGAGGAGACGCTTGGTTCGTTTTACCCTGTGTTTCACCCTGTGTTTTACCCTGCCCTATCGCTGCTTCTTTTGGTGGGCTTTGAGGATCAGCATAAGCCCATGTAACGAGTAAACAGATACTCATTAAAATTCCGATTTGTCTCATCAATTTTCCTAACTTATATGGGTAAGGTGGCCTAAAATTTCATCGCGTTTAGAGAGTAAATCTTGTTCTTTGGACTTCACAGCCTGATAGCGAACAGAGTAATCTTGACCACTATGATCAATCTCACGCTTTAAATCACGCTGAGTTTGATCCACAGCGTCTCTAATCGATTCCTGTATTTGATTAGTCGATTTACTAAGAGTCCGACTTATTTGGTCTTGGCTATCCACTTTTAACGACTTCATCGCTACATCCAATGCCTCTCTCACTTCGGTAATCACCTGCTCTTTAATTTTATTCTCTTCCGCTTTGTTAATGAGATTCATGAGCCGAGCACCACCACTTGGTTTACTAATCATACTCACTTTTTCTTTCACTCGCTTTTTAGCCAAATCAGCTGAGCCACCAATCGACTTTTTGATAGAGCGTTTAAGATCCACTCTAATGGCTGAAAAATTAATTAATTTAGTTAAATCAATATCACCAACTTGACCTCGAGCCGCTCTTTCTAGGCTTTGAATCCGATCTTCAAATTCTTCAATTGCTGAATGTTCACATTTACGAATAATTTTATAAAAATTGGCGTCTTGGCTGTCCCAAACATCCGCAAATACATTTTGAGCCGCAAAATCAAAGGAGGAAAAGTCTATTTTTTTATTCCGCCATTCTCCTGCGAAGTTCAAATTAACTTTCTTTTGAAAACTGGCCGCTCCTTCAGCAAGCTGATCGGCCACTTGGTCTGCGATCGTCTTAATCTCATTCTCAAACTTGAGTAGCGTTTTCTGAACTTGTGTATCTTGACGCTCAAGTCCCGCCTTCAATTGTTCAAGCTCCTCTTTTTTGAGACTTAAACGCTCAAACTCTGCCGTTAAAGCTTCGACGGCGAGTTTAAAATGTTCACTTACGCCTTCCTTAAAGCTCTTCAAGTTTTCACGATGTGACTCTAAGATCCCTTCACCTTTAGTAGCGATCAACCGTTCAGCGATCACGCGCTCCATTCGTTTGAATCCATCGTTATCACCCTCTAAGCAGGGGCTTTCATCAAGATTTTCTTCTAAATCCTCGATGGCTTCATCGGTTCGTTCATCATGTACAATGCCCTCATCCCCAAGTTGTCGTGCTTTCTTTATCAAAGCCGCACCCGAAGAAGTGAAACAGGTTTGTTCGGCCGGAGCCACAATCGCTTTTACTTGTGGATTACTTGACTGACGGAGCTCTTCTACATAGCACTTGACTTCAGCTTCATTGGTACAATCCATTTTGTTGAGTACCAAGATCCGATGTTTGGGCAAAACTCCACCCAGATGAGTCGTGATAAACTCCTTATCAGCTTTAGCGAGCGCCTGACCCGCATAGGATACATAAATCACTGCGTCCGCTTTGTGAATCCAATCTGTAGTCACTTTCGTTCGCATAACATTCGGATCATTAATCCCCGGTGTGTCGACCACATCCACCTGCTCAAAATCGGGATTATTATGATAGACGATGACTTCTTTCACAAAAGGACTATGGGTTCCACCACTCGATACGACCGAGACATATTTAGTTAAGGCTTCGAGTCCCATTTCTTCTTCAATTTTAGCCTCAGACTTGATCATCTGGTGCTCGGTGACTCCCTTAGAAAACGACTTTCCTAATTCTTTGTGAAAATCATTATAAAGCTTTTCATTCCCACTCGCTTTTTCTTCTTCATAGTAAGAGTTGAGTTGTGCCCATTCGCTCGTACTATACATCTTAGCCACAACTTTAGGTTCTGGTGCATAGCGTAAAACGGTAATCTTTGCAGTCATCACACAGTCATCAGCAGGCAAAACTAGGCGACCAAACATCAAAGCATTCAATAAAGTCGACTTACCAGCTTTCATCTGACCACACACCGCAACTACGTAACGTTGTTGGCGAAGGGAATCGCGCCATTGTTGCACAACTTCTGCCTTTAGTTCACCAAGCGGCAGAAAATTGCGGTTTAAAATCTGAGTATAGCTCTCATCGATGAGTTTCTGTTCTTTCATCAAGGATTGAATATTATTCATTAACTGATCCCCGCTTGTGTTTTTACTTTAATCATAAGTGCTCGAAGTTGATTGATCTTATCGAGAGCAAAATCTGCTCTTTCTATCATCGCCGAGTGTTTACCGACGTTACTTCCCGTAATTTGAGCGGTGTATGTCGTCACCAAATCATGCATAATCGCTTTAAGGAGTTCTGTGTATTTGTCGGTAATCGTATTCGCTAAGTTTTTAGATTGAGTTAAACGATCACTTTTCGCTTCCTCGATGCTGTCGTAGTAATTTAAGAGATACTTGCTAGGCAGTCCTTCTTCGGGCCAACTTGGCCAAGACGTTGCAAACCAACTTCGGTCATTTATTCTTAAACTATCTTCTACTGAACGCTGTAATAATACTTCCAAAGTGCTATTTAAGCCACTGAAGCTGTGCTGAAATGCTCGTTCATGCATCAAGTCTTCTTTTCTAAGCAGCAGCTCGAAACTTTTTTCAAGCGTCAAAGCACCTACTTTACGTTTAATCCCTTTACTCAACTGATTAGGCTCCTTAATAATATTAGCACCATAAGCGGTAAAGAAATAACTCATCTCTTCATTAGTGAGCTCTTCACTTTTTAGATTTGAACTACTTTCACTAAGCATCACCGATGAAGTTTCCTCTGTGTGTTCGTCAATCATCACTGACGCTTGTGCCCAAATTTTGTCATTTAGGGCATCAACCTTAGCTCTATTTTCATCACTATTCAATGAGTTAAGATGTTGATCACAGCTTTTTAAAAGGCCATTAAAAGCTTGAGAAAAGTCCCGCATTCTATTTTGCAATTGAGATCTAAATAATTGATGTTTACGTTGGGAAATACGATCAAAGCGTTGTTGCATCTCTTCTGCAGAAACCAGATTGGCTATATTTTTAAAACCAATGAGTACCGGCTCCTGACCCGATAAAATCAGTCGTTGCTCTTTTTTAGATGACTGCGTTTCCATAGTGAAGGGCTGAGCATTATCCTGTGCTTGAATATAATTTTGTACTTGATATACCCAATATCCCTTGGACTTGGGATTCATCATCATTGCCCAATACGCAGAATAAGGAAGTACTTCATCAAAAAGATGACCGTACTCTTCCGCATGTCTTTCCATGACTTTCTTACGTTGTCTCGAAGTTTTTTGATCTGCCTTATTTAATACAAAATACCATTGCCCATGACTGGATTGCCGACTCTTTATATCCTCGAGAGTCTTGAGAGAATCACTCCCTATTTCTCCAGTGTTGATATCCATTAAATAAAGAATCACATCA
>CALSSE010000018.1 GCA_943788935.1 uncultured bacterium
GAGATTTTGCCCGGTCGGGAGGTCATCTTTGCTAAGCCAAACCCCTAAGTTTGTTTTAGGATACTGTGGTGTCGGAAATAAGTGTATGGGGTGGAGACCCGACTTATCTAAATCGATATTATGATAACGTTTGAGGTTTTTGATGACATCTCCGCTTGGAAAAACAGCTACAGAGCTTGAAGCAACAATTAAGTCAGCCCTCGCTTCGACCAAGTCACCGACCACTAATTCAATGCGTTTAGAATGCCAACGTTGGTCATTAGAGTCACTCTCATCATCAAGCTCAAGATAAATAGTGTTTAGGATTGAACTCATGGATTATATTCCTCTAGCCCTCTTGGATTTATAATTTGATCAATAACTTGACCACTCACTCATGCAATCATAGGCTGGACTTTGAGCTAAAGCCATTTGCAAATGCTCATAAGAAATCGGTTCATGGTCAGCATAGGATAAATACACTCGCCCATTGAAAATCACACTTGTTCCTTGAGTGAAATCTTGAAGAACAAAGGCTGAAGATGGATTTTTTGTAGCGATCAAATCCGGCAAGTTTATTACTTGTCCAGCAAACTCTGCCGGATTGAGTACTGCAACAATTTGTGTTCGACGATGATGAGGCCACTCTGAGAAAAGTTGATCTCGATGAACATCATGATCTAAGTATTTGAGGACATGAGTGACCACTCTTGTTTTTTTAAAGACCCTTTGAAAGATGACCACCAAGTCTTCTTCTTGTGGGGCACCAAAATGGCCATGAGGGTTATTTTGGCTAGTAGAATTTCTTCCAAACTCGTTAGTAAACAGAAATAACTCTTCACCTAAACCTGCAAAATTAGATCTTGCTTGCCATGTAAGATAGCCATGGGGCGTTTGATGATGGTAATAAGCCACTTGAGGGGGGTGTTGGTGATTATTGAGTTTAAAATAGACCTTGGGCATAAGCATCCTTTAGAGAATGACGAACTAGATTAAACGCTGACATTTAAGAACCAAGTAACTCAGCCTTAAGTTCTGCCGCATCTTCTTCCTTGAGTACACCTTGGTGAATAAAGTAACGCACCAAAACCTCCTTTAATCAACTCTTCTTCAAGCTCTTTTATCGCGCTATCAAGGTTATCAAGGTCTATCAAGGTCGAAGCCTCTTGTTTTATTGTTTTTACTTGTTTTTAATGATCAAGGTCACCAATGTCATCACAGGCTTACGCTACATCTCCTCTGTTCAATATGAAGCGATTATGACAGGATAAATATGCACTCTCCGTAGTCACCCAATGAAGTTCAGTACGAATGATCTTATATATGCGACCTCTCACTTCAAAATTGTTTAAATGGGAAGTAGGATAATTTATGTATCCGAAGGTAAGGATGCGAGTTAAGTATATTTTATTTTATGTATGGCTTCTATGCCTCACCAATTGCGCTGAGGTTAACAAAGACTTTAGTACGCCAGAATGGACGACGGGTGCAGAGATCACCGCAGCTTTGATGGAGACATCAATCCTCGTGGAATGGCCCGCTGTCGATGTCGATGACCTTAAAGAGTATCATGTTTATATTGAGGATGAAGTCATCGCTGTGGTCGATGGCGAACAGCTGTCTTATCGACTAGAAAACCTAACACCTGCCCAAGAATATATCATCGCGATCAGAGCTCGTGATCAAGCAGGCAATTTCAGCGTCGCGCCGTTAAGAGCGCGTGTCAGAACCACAGATGACACACCGCCTATCTGGGAGGAGCCAAGTCTGACAGCGTCTATTATAGATGATTCAAGCGTACTTCTCAGCTGGTCAGGTGCACGAGACAATGTGTCGGTGAGTGGTTATTTATTGTATCGAGATGGGATCCTCACTCAACGACTCACCACAGACCAAGAGAGCTACACATGGACTTCATTGAATCCTGGACAAAGCTACACTGTCACCATTCAATCCATTGATGGTGAGGGGCTTCAGTCATCCGATGGACCCTCGACGACCTTTACGCTCCCTGATCAACAAGCACCTACATGGCCAGAAGAGGGGTCAATTTCTGTCGTTGAGCAGACTGACACTACACTCTCTTTGCTATGGGATGAGGCGATTGACGAGGGTCAAGTGAGGTCTTATCTCCTCTCGATTGACGGCGGTGAGCGAGATGACATTCCGGGAAATGACATTCAGCTAGACGTCCCTATGGTGACGCTCACCGAGTTGAGCCCCGGCGCGACCTATGAGGTCAGCGTGAGAGCGGTTGACGATGCTGGTAATCAGAGCGCTGCTCTGACGCTCCAAGTGATGACAACTGACACCGTCTCCCCTTCGTGGACCGATGAAGCGTTCATTGAGATCTTAAGTGTTCAAGATGACTCGATTGATATTGGGTGGTCAAGGGCTGAAGATCAGGGACATATCGCTGGTTACATCGTGATGAGAGACTTGCGGGACGTCGCTAGAGTTGACGGTGATACCCTGACGACACGTGTCGATGGCTTAAGGAGCGATACATCCTATGACCTTGAAGTCTATGCCATAGACTTTAACGGTAATCGCAGTGATCGTCCGCTTACTGTGACCGCTAGAACAAGTGACTCTTTATCACCCGAGTGGCCGGCGGGGGCGATCTTATCCATCGCTCAACTGGGCTCAGGTCGTGTACAGGCTAGCTGGCCGGCTGCCTTAGATAATGTCGCTGTCACAAACTATAGTATCTCTGTTGACGGAGCGAGCGCTCTACTGCTCGATGGCAGACTCACATTTCAAACTCTTGTAGACTTGAATCCTCAGCGATCATATACGGTCACAGTCATAGCCCAAGATCGTGTGGGGCGCTCAAGTGAACCACTGATGGCGGAGTTCACGGCTGTGGATGACGTCCATCCACAATGGGATAACGAAGCACAGGTTAACGTGAGCGCGATCTCAGAGTCTGAGCTGAGCCTCAGCTGGACACCAGCGACCGATAATGTAGGCCTCTCACATTATCAGATTGAACTCGAGGGTGTACCATCGATTCAGGTGACTTCGATAGAATCTCAACACACCGTAACAGGCCTAAACCCATGGACATCATATCGTGTCAGGGTGTTCGCTATCGACCACGCAGAGAATCGTTCGCTGCAACCGCTGGTGGGGATCGCTCGAACCCTTGATACAACACCACCCTCATACACTTCACCGAGTCCCTTGTTCGCCGAGAGTATTGAAGCTCGGTCTTGCCTCCTCGTTTGGGAGTCCGCTGAGGACAATGTCGCTGTGATTGGATATGAGATCAGACACAATGGGGAGTCAGTGTATGAGGGTGATCAAAGACACAACCGAGCGATGATTAGTGATCTACAACCAGGCCAAAGGTACATCTTCGAATTGGTCGCCATTGATATCGCTGGATTGATGAGTGAGCCTGTCACCATTGAGGTACTAACCAGCGATTCAGGCCCTCCAATGTGGCCATCTGACGCTCGGCTCTCTGTCGTGTCCCGGCGGGGTCAAGACCTCGCATTGACTTGGACCTGCGGCTGTAGACGACGTGGGCGTTGTGGAGTACTTGCTCTTTCATCAGAATGTGCTCATCGGGCGAGTAGACTCTGCGATCCGTCTTTTTGAGGTCGAAGGTCTCTCATTAGAGGGAGAGCATGTGTTTCGAATAGAAGCTGAAGACGGTGGAGGCGCCCGAAGTTCGGCTGGACCAGAGCTCGTGGTCTCCATGGCCGATATTGATCCCCCAGAGTGGCCTGAAGAGGCGACACTCTCAGTCATCGATGTCGGTCCCACATCCGTTGAGGTGAGCTGGCCACGAGCGCTTGATGATGTAGGGGTGACCGCCTATCGTCTCTTAGGGGTTGGCGATGAGGCGATCATATTGGATGGCGCGTTAATGAGCGCTATCATTCAGCCTCTGACGCCGATCTCGGAGTATCAGCTCTCCCTTATCGCTGAAGACGCAGTAGGGCAGGGCTCTATCGCTCTGACGACCTCTTTTGAGACTTCAGATTATGATCGTCCTCGATGGCCGGTGAATGCTTCGGTCGAGGTTGATGGAATATCTGTTGATTCAATCTCTCTCACCTGGCCTAGCGCTTTAGGAGAAGTCGCTTATTACAATATCTACGTGAATGACATACTCTTTTCAGCCGCTGAATGGGGTCAAGAGTACATCACCGTCGATGGTCTTCAAGCAGAGACCGCTTATAATGTATCAGTCACAGCCATTGGTCCAACAGGGCTCACTTCAGCAGGGACTCTCTTACGGTCGGTGGTCACTCTCGCTGATCTCCCTCCGGTGTGGGCCGAGAACGTACAGCTCATGATAAGCGAACAAACTGATACAGCGCTCACCCTATCTTGGCCTCCCCTCGAGTCATCTCAGGACATCGTAGAATATAATATTATTGTCGAGGGGGAACGAGTCGACAACTTGGGCGCCAACCAATCAACCTATCGACTACAAGGACTGACAATAGGCACGACGTATCAGATCACGGTTGAGGCGACGAACGATAGAGGAAGAACGTCGACAAACGGTCCGTCTACGCAGATATTGATGACCGACCTGACCCCACCTATATGGCCAGCCGATAGCATCATAATCGCCGAAGACCTCACCGTAACCAAAGCTAGGCTCTCATGGTCGATCGCTCAGGATAATATTGGCGTCGTGAACTATCGCATTTATGTCAACGGTGAGATCGCTATGGTCATACCTGCCGACGAACAGCAGGCCCGTGTGGAATCATTGACGCCGGGTCAACTTCATCTGTTTCGCATCGAGGCGGTTGATGAGGCAGGAGGAGAGTCGACAACAGGGCCTGTGGTAGAAGCGCTCACGCGAGGTTTGGATCATGTCCCCGACGATGACGCTGTCCGAATGTCACTCTCTGAACATTGTCAAGAGTGTCATCAGCCATGGTTTACTTCTCTCGATGATTTCAGGGAGGAATTCATGACCTTAGTGAGCGCTCGAGTAGCGCGAGCGGTGGTCGTACCCGGTGAGCCTGACGCCAGCTTATTAATCGAGTTTTTAGAAGGTAATGCACCCGATTCTTTTGTTTATCAGCAAATGCCACCCGATGATGACTTCGCAGAATCAAACGACAGTTACAGTGACTTGGCTAGTCAAGGTCTGACTCAAGTCACGACCTTGCAAATCCGCGATTGGATTGAGCTTTTGGAGGATTCACCATGAAGCATCTCTGTGTGTTAATGAGTTTAGGGTTGTTGGCGTGTGAGGAGTCTCTTCAGCCGACGCCCTTAGGGACAGCAGACATTGGTTTCTCTGTGGATGCTCAGATCATTAATGTTCCCGAAGGTCAGGTTAACATCCCAGATGTCTCCATAGAGACTCCACGATCAATAGATACAATATCACCTCAGTGGACGGAGAGCGCTCGTTTAGATCTTGACAGTCTGGGAGGTGGTCAAGTCTCACTGCGATGGCCTGCGGCTGAGGACAACACTGCAGTTGATGCCTATTTCGTGTTCGTCGATGGACAACGGGCTATGATTGTAGGACCGGACACTCTTGAAGCGACGATAAGTATTCCCGCGTTCGGTCGAGCTGTGAGCTTCTCAGTTATCGCGCGTGATGAGGCTTATAACCGATCTGAACCATTGGTCGCTGAGCTCTCTGTCCCTGATACTGTTCCGCCAATCTGGTCTGCTGATGCGCGCTTGGTTGTTAGTGAAGTAGATATTGAGTCTGCTGTATTAAGCTGGACACCCGCTAGTGACGATGTCGGTGTCGATCAATATCAAGTGATATGGGGTGAAGTATTACTCGCCGAGACTGGCGGTGATACTTCAACAGTCCGAGTAGATGTGAGCGCTAATACCCAACTGTCTGTACAAGTAGTCGCCATAGACGCTGCAGGTCAGCGAACTCCTGGCCCCAGCGTGGACTTCAGGACACTCAGTGACGGTGGTCCTAGATGGGAGAGTGATGCATCATTGAGTGTGGAGCAGGTGTCGCCTCATGAGGTGGCGCTCACTTGGCCCGCCCTCATTAATGTTGATGGAGTAACGGAATATCTAGTCTTCAAGGACAATATCGTTTGGGCTCAAACACCGCTTAACGACATACCGGTGACGGACTTACAAACACCAAGAGCGTATCGTTTTGCGATCCGTCCTGTTTATTCTGAAGGACAAGTCGGTCAAGCAGAGCTCTCTCAAGAGATTAATGTTCAAGACTTAACACCACCCCAATGGCCTCCCGAGGCGACCATTAGAGTGGGTGATGTTAGCGAAACATCAGCAGCGATCTACCTCCCCACAGCCAACGATAATCATCGACTCTTTGGATATCGCATGACGTGGGAAGGAGGATCAACTGAGGTTACTGAACCATATGACCTCATTGAGAATCTCAACCCCTCTTCAGAGTATACGATACAAGCCATCGCTCTCGATGAAGCGGGTAATGTGACCGAGAACACTTTAGAGGTGTCATTCAGAACCCCTGATCAGAGCCCTCCAGGTTGGCCAAATGACGCTTCGGTTATCGCTAGTTGGTCAAATGAAGGTGTTCTTAATCTCCTGTGGCCCCAAGCGGTCGACAATGTCGGGATCGCTCGTTATTGGGTTCAACTCAACGCTGATCCGCTCATAGACACCGGCTTATTAACCACCTATGACCTCCCCAATCTGAGCTCTGATCGACAACATCGTATATCAGTGTTTGCAGAGGATAACTCGGGGCAGAGAACGCCTATGCCGCTCATGCTGCAGGTTCAAAGACCTGATCAGAGCGCCCCGTCATGGCCGAGGGGTGCTCAGGTACTTGTCTCTGACCTCACAGAGACAACTCTGAATATCGCATGGCCTAATGCGCTCGATGATTCTAATCATATTGTCTATCGGGTCGCATGGGATCAAAACTCTTTAGAGGTGAGGGACACTGAGATGCAAGTCACCGGACTCATGTCTGGGCAGACTTATCATTTCACCGTAACCGCCATAGATGAGACGAACCTGCAAGTCGGCGCTGAGCTGAGCGTGTCAGTCACCATGCCTGACAACAGCGGACCGACTTGGCCCAATGATGCAAATCTCTCAGCGACTTTGATCGGCGAGACCTTTGTGGACCTCACGTGGAGTCAAGCAGTCGATAATGTCACAGTGTCAAGCTATCGTGTCACCTATGGAGACGACCCTCAATCACGAGAGACGATTACCAATGCGATTCGATTAGATGGTCTACGCCCCAATACAAACTACGAGGTGATGGTGAGCGCTTTTGATCAAGCCGGAAACCGTTCTCAAGCGTCTCTCGTCTTAACGATCAAAACGACAGATATAACCCCGCCCTCATGGCCTATCGATGCTCAGCTACTCATGACTGATCTCACCCCACATGGAGTTGACCTCTCTTGGCCAGCTGCTGAAGACAATGATGCGGTGATACGCTATGTCGTGGTGGTCAATGATGAGGCGCCTCTCTTTGTGATTCCTCCTTCACAAACCATCAGCTTTGATACATGGGAGCCATGGCGTACCTATGTGGTTCGTGTCTTTGCCGAAGATGAGCAGGGACAGCAGAGTCAATCTCTAGAAGCTGAAGCGCTGACCCCTGATGTCCTCTCTCCGAGCTGGAGCTTTGGAGAGGGATTGACCTTGGGCTCGGTCTCTTCAACGAGTGTTGATGTGAGTTGGCCTTCGGCGACCGACGATATCGCTGTCGCAGGATATCGTTTGTTTGTGGATGGAGTCATGATCAACGACCTGTTAAGCGAATCTTTATCGACTCAGATCAACAACTTGAGGCCGATGCAGATGATCCTGATTGAGGTCATCGCCTATGACGCGGCGCTTAACGAGAGTGAACCGATCAGGCTCTCAGTACAAACACCTGATGGCGGTCCTCCTACATGGTCTGAACGACACCTCCAATGGACCGCTGATACCACTCGCCTGACGTTAACTTGGCCATCAGCTCAAGATGACGTCGGGGTGACCGCGTATAGGGTACTTGTTGATGGAGCTGTTAATCTTCAGACAAATGGCCTCAGCGCGTTGATTGAAGGGCTCGAATCAGGTCATAGTTACGATGTACGGATCGATGCGATGGACGCCGCTGGACAGTGGAGTCTCGATGGACCAACGGATGTTGTGCACACTCCAGAGAGGGTCTATGAGGGGTTTCGAAGGTTGTCTAGGGACGAATATACACGCGCCTGTCGCTCACCTTATGCAATATATGTTTGGGACACCCGATGATCCAAATCTGTTTTGTGATCAGACTTTACCTCAAACTCGCGCCTCTTACTGCAAGCTGAATGCTGATTTCGAGGGTTTTAGTAGTTGGTTAAATTATCTTGATGGATCGAGTGGCCCTTGGTTGAGTAACAGCCCCTTAGATTCTTATCCTATTGAGGTTGCCATCCGAGGGGAACATGAACTTGGTGGCGGGTTTAGTCGCCTGGATCAACGTTTGTTCGATGAACATGTGGGCGGATGGACCAAAGTCGCTGGGGAAGTTTCACAGGTCTTCTATGACTCCAATGACTATCGCGTGGCTCCCGGAAATACTCAATGGGGTACGTCATATGGTGCTGGATCAATGGCGCAGAGGGAGCGCTGTCTTCTGATCTTTGACGTCGCCTCTGAGACTGATTTCCTGGGGGGGATCGCGGCGTTTAATCGTGAGTGTTTTGAGCTCTTTGTGCGCGACTTTGGCTCTACCGCGTTACGTCGTCCACTCAGTGATGATGAAATCAACGTTTTTATGGATGACTATGATGAGTTACCACAGCAACACCCTGAGCGCTTTGAGCTTGAGCGACAGCTGCTCTGTTGGCTTGAAGTCAATCAGCCACGTTGGCAAAACCCCCAACCTGATCCTTGGCAGTGGACTTCAGGTGATGAGGACTGGTGTGCGCAGGTAGACCCGACGATCATTGATACCATGTATCCTGGTCCATTGCATTTGGAGCTAGGAATGGTTGAGTTTACACCGGTGATTATGATGAGCCCCGAATTTGTATATCACATCGAGGTGGGTGACGCTCAAGGCAACTTAACCGCACATGAGCTCGCCAATCGAATATCGTTTCACTTTTGGAAACAGCCTCCGGATATCGAACTACGAGCCGCGGCAGATGATGGCTCTCTCCTTGACCCAACAGTCTACGCTCAACAAGTAGACAGACTATTTGAGGATCCACGGTCAGAGACGGGTATCCGAGCCTTTTATCGAGGTTATTTTTGGGAAGACAGTATACCAAATAACATCGGTATAAGTTACAATAAATGGTACTTACAAGCAGAGGAAGACTGGCATCCAACCGACCTGAGAAGTTATCCGAATTGGTATTCTAGTCTTATCCATTTCGGAGACTCTGCCAAGGCAGAGCTCAATAATCTAGGCTACTACTTTACCCGTGATCAACCAGGCTCTTTCCGTGATATGTTTATGAGCAATCTTAACTTCTTAGAATGCCAAGGCGACACCTCGCGATGTGGGGGAGCAGGGCCATTCGGAATGTTTGTTTACCAGATGGGCAATTGTGCAGACTATGAGGATTGCATAGAACGAGCTTGGATACCCGATACAGAGACAGGCTACATCAAGGGAGATGAACCCGCTGATATTGTCGACCTCAACCGATTTGGTTTACTGACCCGAATCGGTTTTCTAATGCATGAAACCCAAAAAGAACGCCCCATTCGTAGAGGGCTCAAGATTCGAAATATGCTGTTATGTGACCCTATTCCACCGCCAGAGAACTGCGATGTAGTTCGCGTACCAAAACTGACAGGATTGTGCGCTCAAAATGGTGAAACGACCGGTCGAGAATGTAGCCACAACAGTCATTGTGATGTGGGACAGATATGCGAGGATCCTTTTCGTCAAAACAACATGACGGTTCGAGATGTTGTCGAAGAGTTAACAGAAGAAGAGGGGACCAGCTGTGCGACTTGTCATGCGCGATGGATCAATGGAATGGGTCACGCTTTAGGCAATTACTCATCGCAAGGTTTATATCGAGCTCATGAGCCTATGTACTCACCGACCAATGTGTGGAGTCAGCAGCGTTGGAAGCTCTCGAGTCAGCCCAGACCACAAAATGAATGGCCCCAGTACAACACTCTCGGTGAATTTCGCCTCGATGGACAGCAGGTCACAGTCAATGGAGCTGAAGAGCTCGCTGAATTATTAGCTGATTCAGGACAGCTTGAGTCTTGCTGGGCCCAACAATATTTCCGCTATACAATGGGGCGATTAGAGACCGCCTCTGATGCACCTGTCATAGAGTCCCTCGCCGCTCAACTTAGATCAGAAGAGCCGCTCTCTGAAGTCTTTAAAGGGATTGTATTTACCGACACTTTTAAATCGATCTCCAAGCCACCACAAGAACTCTCATCAGAGGGGGCAGAATGAAGAATCAATTATCACGTAGAATGTTCCTTAAAGGAGCCTGTGGAGCCTCTCTTGCCATTCCATTTTTGCCCTCTTTAACGACCCGTGCTTTTGCGCAAGAAGAGACTGTAGCGATCGGTCCACGTTTCTTTTTTATGCGAACCAGCCATGGGGATGTTTGGGGTGCAAACATGTATCCAAGTGAAGGAATGCTGACTGATTCAGTTGATTATCACGGTCGACAAGTCCGTTATGGTAGCCTCCCGAACGTGCCTACCGAAGGGGCGACATCTGTTTCATGGTCTCCGGTGTGTACAGCCACTGCGGATCATCTCACACCCGCTGTCGCTCAGAAGATGAATATCCTCCGCGGGATAGATGTGCCCTATAATATTGGGCATCAAGGGGGCATCAACTTAGGTAATATCGGTGCTAGCGCAGTGGGGATCAGTGAAGGTTTAAAACAATCATATGCGACGCCAACCATCGATCAAAAAATGGCTTATTCGCAAAATTTTTACTCTGAAGAGGAGCTCTCCTCGAGAGTCCTTAGACGCTCATTTGTGATTGGTAATGGGATCTCATACGGTTATTCTCAAGCCTCAACACAGTCGGGTGCGATCATCAAGACTCAAGGTTTTGAATCAAGTAATGTACTCTTTAATTATTTATTTAACGGGGCCCGCTCGCTGTCTGGATGGAACGCCTCACTGTTGAATCGTGTCTATGACCAGTATCGTCGGATGCTGAGACACCCAAGGCTCGCCTCTGCAGATCGTGTTCGCTTAGAGCAGCATATGACAAGAATGGCTGATTTAGAGCGCCTATTATCGGTCTCGGGCAACTTGGAGGGTGAGATGCCATCGGGGCCTGGCACCTCAGGTGATAGTCAAGCCTATCATCGGAACAATCAATTGCGGTTCGCTAAGATGTATGTTGACGCCTATATTCAAGTCATCGTCGCTGCTTTTGAAACAGGAGTGTGCCGAATCGGATCTTGGAACATTGGCGATACCTTTTTTACAGAGCCCGCTCCCTCAGGTGTGTGGCATGAGCAAGTCGCTCATGGTGGTCTTGGCGCTGAGATGGCTCAAGCATATGCAGTGAGTTATAACCAAGGGGCTTTTGAGCATGTATTTTCTAAATTAGCAAAAGAGCTCGATCATGTTGTATTAGCAGATGGACAGTCAGCGCTTGACCACAGTTTATTAGTCTTTGGTCAAGAGCATGGTCAGCTCACACACCATACTCAAGACTGTAAGACCTATCCTATTATCACCGCAGGGCTGGCGGGCGGGCTGATTAATGGTGGGCGCTTCATCGATTTTTCAGATCAAACGACGTTGACCTACAACAACAGTAACTCTGTGCAGGCCAAGCCGGGACTACAGAATGAGTATGCAGGATTGCATTATAATCAATTTTTAGCCAACTGCCTGTTGTCGATGGGCATACCGAACCAAGAGTGGGAGAACAGTAAAGAGGTGACGGTAGATGGTCCGAGCCGCTCTGCGAGTGTACAAGGCTATGGTGCACTCATGTCTGGAGGGAGCGCTTACCATAGCGTTGAGCAACGATTGAGTGAACCTCTTCCTCTATTTTTAAACGCCTAAAGAGAGAGAGTAACTCAAGACCATAGACGCTTCACTAGAAGAGCTCAGTCGTGAGGTCGAAAAACCTGTGGCTCTGCACTATATAGACTTTAGGGTCTGAAAAAGAGAGCACACTGAGCTAGCACACTGAGCGTTTGGTGTAAGCTCTCCACAAAGCGATCATCAAGATGATGATAAGCGCTCCCCCTCTTTGATCAGTATGATGAGTCTTAGACGGGTGACAACCAGACTCTTGAACCACGGATGAAGGGGTCATCGTTGACACCATAGGCTGGTCTATCTCAGCGAAGCCATAGTCAGCGACGGTGTTACTGCTCATCATGTCAGACTGATCTTGAACAGTCTCGGGGCTCTGATTATTTTGAGCGGGGTCACACCCTTCGTCAAGGCAGCGACTAGAACAAGCCATTAAGCTAGGACTCTGATCATCACAGCCCCATTGTCCCTCGCTAGCCTCCTGATACTCGCGCATTAAGATGGACCAGCTCTCACCAAAGTCGTCTGTTCGTCCTACCAACCACTGGGTAGCTTGTCCGCGCCCACAAGCCCATAGCGCCTTTGGGTCAAGGGGGTCTGGCGTCAAGCATGAGACATTAAGGTCATCATGTTGTCGCCAATCTCCCCGCCACGCTGTGTCTTCATGCTGCCGCTCGCTCTCTGTCAGTTGATACACAAAGAGCCCCGAATAAGGAGAGCTCACCCACAGCGCCTCATCGGTGAGCGCGAGGTCGTCATAGCGATCGTTTAGATTATGAATCTCACGCCATGTATAGCCTCGGTCAACCGACATAAGTAGCGATGATGTTGGGTAGTGATCAAGACTAGCCCAGAGCGTCAGTCGATCTTCTATATAACCGCCATTGAGCAGACGTACCTCTTGCGCAGAAGCTCCGCTGAAAGACACTTCATCAAGGGTCACGAACTGACGACCACCGTCTTCACTGTATGAGATCCCATCAGCGTGGTTAACCCAAATCGTCTCTGGGTGTCGGGAGTCACGCCACAATCCAAAGATCCCCCCGGCGATAACCAAATTAGAGGAAGACCATGTCTCTCCACTATCATCGGTCCACCACACACGATTATTACTGTCCACGCTGTTAGTGAATATAACAAGCTGGCTTGAATCGAGTGGATGTTCTGAGATTGAACCGATCGTAAACTGATTAATAGGAGAATCGAGCCGAGCGAATGAACAGCCATTATCTGCACTACGATAGAGGCCGCTGCGAGCGACGGCGATCAAGACTTGCTCATCGAGCACAGTCAGAGACTCAACCCCTAGCATGGGGTCAACCGCGTCATCACAGAGCCAAGACCAAGATCTCTGTTCAAGCTGCTGAGGGCTCATTCGCTCAACTTGACCTCGGAATAAGCCGAGAGTATCAATCACCCAAAATGTCTCAGATGAGCTTGTTTGAGGTGGGATAAGATCGAGCACTCCCGGGATCCCCCCATGGGTATACCCGGTACTCATCATGGTGAGGCTGAGAAGCCACACCTCGAAGGAGATCACGATCCTCTTGACTAAACTAGCCATTAACGCTCACTGATCGTCAGTGTATAGGGGGTGGTCTCGTTATTGAACCCATAGATATACACCATCACTGGCCCCCTCCATTCAAAGGTCTCATTATCAGTCCCAGAGCCAGCGCCGAGCGGCATCCCCATTCGGTCATAAAGAGGTTGACCATCCTCAAAGAGAATTAAATCAATGTCCCCGACGGCGTGACTGAACTCAAGATCTAACCTCCATGGACCGTTGACGTCCACAAAGTAAAAGTCACCACGACGCTCACAAATCCCTCCTGAGAAATCTCCAAGACCGATCTGAGTGGCCTCTTCGGGCGTGTTATTGGGTTCACCACTCTCCTCAGCACCCTCTGGACAATTTGAGGGGAGAACCGGGAGAATGGTAGCGGGGCCTGGATCACCCCAATCAGCGTCTGGGTCTTGA
The DNA here is from genome assembly GCA_943788935.1 of uncultured bacterium. Taxonomy (GTDB): domain Bacteria; phylum Myxococcota_A; class Bradymonadia; order UBA7976; family VGTA01; genus CAKZRU01. The sequence continues at coordinate 13,907 of CALSSE010000018.1, forward strand.
GCGATCTCAACATAAGGAAGATGCTCTACGCCGCGTCCCTTTTGGGTAGCGATCACGGTCATATCGGATCGCCTCACCATGAAAGAGGCGGGTAAATGACGAACTAAAGGGGTATCTATGAGCGCAAAGTCAAACATATTCTCAGACTCTGCGACATGCACTCCACCGTGTCTTGAGGTGACATCATAGAGCAGCTCCTCTGTTTCAGCCAGGTTGATCAGAGATCCTTCGAGGGTCTGTGCGCCAACATAAATGACGCGTCCATTTTCCGATTCGATGAGCGGAACAAGGGCGTCGATATACTCAATATATTCTATTAGCCATGGAACCCATTCAGCGACGACTACAAACGTCACCGTCTCTACGTCAGCCCACTCAGGATCACAGAATATATTAAGAGTACTCAAGGGGCCTAGCAGCCTACTATCTTTCATTGAAGAGGACCAAGCAAACGGAGGTAAGACATGACCTAGACCTATTTGACCTCCCCACTGTGGGTATTGGCACTCTCCTTGGCTTGGAGATACAGGTAACGTATTGTCGCTCTCTTCGACAGCATCAGGGCTAATCCTATTCACAGTCCCCTCATAAGCATTAACGAACCATACTTCACCTTGAGAGCTTTGAGTGAGGCCCATGACACCTGGTTTTCCAGTCTCAAGTCGCTCTAGCTCATCACCCTCAAGATCATATGCGATAATCTCACCAGTGAGGGGAAATGAAATAAAGATCCTCTCATCGGTCACCAAAAGACCCGAGGGAGTGTTAAGGCCTTCAATCAAGACTCGTTGATTGACTCCTCCAATGACATTATATAGTTCCAATGGCTCGTTTTGAGGTCTGAGGACGTTAGTCTCATTGCCGGTCATGATCGACGCGACTTTTAGGCTACCCGACCCTGTATCGACATAAAACAGCTCATCTCCCACGACTTGCATGTGCGAGGGGATATCGGGAATCCGAGTAAAGGTGAGCTCGGGATAACGAGAGACTCGCCCGTCTGAGTGATCATCTCCACCTGGCACATGAGGCTCTTGGAAATCATAACGCACAATGTGACCGTTCGTGCCATCGGCGACAAAGAAAGCATGAGCGTCTTGATGGGCGATCCCCATACAAAGTGGACTCTGATGGAGCATATCTAGATGACTGCCATTAAGCCCACCCAGTGCCTGTTGTTGATTAACTGAACAATGAATCATGAGATCAGTCGACCACAGTACAGGTCCCATAAAATCATCGGGGAACAGATTTTGACCGTCTAGACCGTTACGGCTCTCTTGACAGGTGGCGAAGCTACCCTGATTGCTGAAGGCGATACTCGACACTTCATCCATAAAGTGACTCGCGGCCATATCACGCAATCGCTCTACCCTCTGTTCGGCTGTGCCTGCTTCAAAAAGAACGATGTTTCCATCCCAATCTCGATCAACAATCCACAAAAGGTCAGGCGTATCAGGATCGAAAGAGAGGTCTCGTGGGTGAGAGAGTCCATCACTGCGTTTAGCGAGCGTGATAATGCCCCGCTCGCTGACTCGTCCAAATTCAGGCACAATAATAGGTTCGAGCATAGGCGCTTGATCAAGCTCTTCTTGAACGTCTTGATCCACGACCGTACTTGTCCCCTGATCAGGGTTGCCAATCATGTCGTCTGATGCCACCTGCGAGCTGTCATCGCATCCATAGATGAGAGACAGCGTCAATAAAATAGTTAACCTCTTAGTCATCATCAGCTCTCCTAATCAGTAATACTTTCAAGTTGGCATTGACCATAAGTGATATATCTTTCCTTAAGCAATAGATTAATGTGAGTCGCTTGATTGAGTGTATTTTTTGTCAATCAAACTTCTTGAGCAGTTAATCAAATTTAGCAAGCATTAGCTCACTTAAAATATACATTTGAGAATGAACAGCCCATTTCAAGTTATTACTAGAAAAGACTAAATCTTAGAATGAATGATGATATAACTAAATTTACATACTACATATTACACTATAGAGCTATAGAGTTTAATAATATCACTTTGAATATATATTATATTTAAGCATTATCATATTATGGATATATATACCCCAACAACGCTTACTAGTAAATGTTAAATACTTACAAACAGCATCGTATTATAAATCAGCTTAGACTTTGTATTCATTAAACTACAGCACAGCGCTCACAAAAAGTGCTGGGGCTTCTCTTACACACTGATCGTGAGGTTCGAAGACTCTACTACCTTTTAATCTGCCACTTTTAATCTGACTCTTTACTTAGCGCTAAAGATTTTACTCAACGCTAAAGATGCCGAGTGTCTTTGCTTATTTGAGCCCCGCTGCATTTGGAATGATAACAGATAACCTCCTTACACATCCCAGCGAATGATGTAAGTGTCATAACTCCCCAGAACTTAATCTAATGGCGTGAAGACGTTTAATAACTTGAGGAGAGGAGCTCATAACAGAGGGGTTCACACCCTTCCTCATCTCCACACTCTCCAACGCACTGCAAGAGTTGCGAAGCGGCAACTTGAGCGCGCTCGACCCCCTCTAACTCATCGAGGGAGCGACGCGCCTCACCGATACAGCTCTCTACGCACCCGAGCTCACCGTGGCACTCGCTCACACAACCGCTGACCTCACCTCCGCTAAAGAATGCTTGGTAGCAAAGCGCGACAGCTCCAAGGACAGAGCTCCCAGCTGCAAGCACCGGGACAGTGGTGCTCACGCTTGCACCAGCGGCCGCTACACCCGAGGCAAACTGCCAAACGATCGCGCTAATTAAGGTCGCGCCAATCCCTGCCCCGACGCAGGCGATCTTGGTGAAGAGACCGTCCGCTTTCATGCTCGCTATCTGCTCCTCATCGAATGTAGGTGCGAGGGTGCTCAAGAGTTGGATAGCCGGGACCTCAAAGCCTTTGAGCGCGCTCTCATCACACGTCGTGTTTGCGAGGGCCATTGTCGCTAAGTTGACTTGTATTTCACAGCGGTTAGCACCAATGAGCTCCACTCTCGCCTCGGTGGCTTGTGTCTCGATGGGCATGATCGCGGCGAACTTCCGTTCTCCAAGATCGTTAATCCCCTCGATCATGCTGTATTGATCGTCCTCTTTAAGCTGCCAAGTAGCGATCGTGTTGACTCTATCGAACTTACCAGTATCTACACCTTGGAGCTGAGCGACAGCTTCTACATCATCAAAGCGAGCGCTGATATCGCTCTCAGCTTCACATGCAACGAATGCCATTGAGGTGATCAGTGTCAGGATAAGAGTGGGTGGAATCGTGATTGATATTGGTACCATAATGCCTCCTGTAAGAGAGCTTGGGCTAGCTTTAGGTAGAGTTGTTTACTAGCTATTGTCTTACACCTGTATCACTATATATTTCAATGACAATTTGGAACACCAAAGGATGAAACTCACATTGTTCTTCAGTGCATTAGGTGTTTGTTATTGTTTCTCCCCCCCCCTATTACCCGACTTGTATGATCTATATTAGGATGGTATTTCAACTTTTTCACCATAAAGAAGTAAGAAATCCCCTCATAATCACCAATCCTAAAACCTACGTCTCAGAAAACCGATTTTGGCTCCGAGCAGTTGACCTCCCCATGGATCTATGCATTGGCCATGGCAGAGACCCTCTGTACACTAGGTCATATCTCTTGGGGAGTGATCATGGGCGCTTATGTGGGGATGGCTAAGTTTGGGATCAACAACAAGGTCAATTGGGCGCTGAGAGGTCTGTTGATTACCATCACTATGCATATGGCTTATGACGCGTTCTTGTTTTCAACGGTGAGCGGAGGGAACTCTGTTCGAAACGCCCTCTTCGCTCTCTCGATAGACGCGATCTCCCTCATCATCGCCCTGCTGTTCATCATCCGTATGGAGAAAATACAAGGGATCTCCCTTGCTGAGGGAGATAAAGTAGGTGTGCAAGCAGAGTTGCTGAAGCGCCACCGCCCCACACAGACGATCGGTGTTTTGGAGATCATCTCTCACTTTGGCATTACCGGTTTTATCTTGATACTTTGCACCCTCGGCTGTACCTCAACAGCGATCTATCACTGCAATTTGACTTTTCTCACCGCTAACTCAAAGTACGTCTTGAGCACAATCGTCTTAGGCGCCTTAGCTTTAATGTTCTGGAAGAAAACTCTCACCCGGGTCGTCTCGTTGAATGTGACAGAAACTTGCTTTGACCTTCGATTAGAGCTGAAATATGCTGATTTAGTCTATTCGTTAAATTCAGTATTTAGTGGACAATATACACTAGTCAATCTTCTATCTGACTCGTCATAATCTCAATACTTAAGTTGTCAACAGCATTGTTTATCCTTTGCTCTTTTGAGTGGAACAAGTCATCGATTTAAGAGATCATCTTACCTCATATATGTGTGTCATTTATTATGTTAGATGTTCTCATCTTGACAGACCGTTCATAAGTAAATATGACCACAAATAGATCGTTAATAGCCGATAGATCTATTGCGTGAATCGCCTTCAAAAACCAGGGGTCGAGATGAAACAAATTAATCTAACGATATATGTTTTTATCGTAACTTTATTGGGGGGGATCGCTCTCCTAAGAGCAACTAGCTTCTTAACTAGTCTCAGAAAAAAGCGACTTCGGTGGCTTAAACGAAACGACCGATTAGAGCCCTTTGTATATGAGAGTTCACCTTTTGGTGAGGCAGAAATAGAAGCCAAACGCCACGCCCAAAGTAAAGCTGCGATCGAGAGCCAGTTCAGTGTGTCGCGCAAGTTAACCGTCCCATTTATCATCATTATGGTTATGATCGCTCTCAGCATCCCTTTTTTGCCGAACATTCCAGCGACGGCGCTCTCTGCTTTATTTGCTATTTTCACTTTATTTCTAGGTGTCGTTATTCGGCCATTTTTAGAGAACGCAGTCTCAGGGCTAATCTTGAGCTCTTCTAAATTGATTCGTATCGGAGATACCGTAGAAGTCGATGGTTTTTACGGAACGATCGAGGACATTAGTCCAACGCATACAACCGTCAAAAATTGGGATTGGCGGAGAATCGTTAAACCGAACTCACAGATGCTTAATGATAAAATCATCAATCACTCTCTTCAAAGTGGAATACAGTGGGCCCATGTAGACTTCTATCTTCAGCTCGACTGTAATATTGATCACTTCGAGACCGCGCTCCTCGAGAGCGTCCGACAGTCAAAGTATCGTTTAGAGGAGACAGAGGTCGATTTTTGGATGATGGAGCTTGACCATTATTCAGCGCGATGTCGCATCGCCGCTTGGGCACAAAACCCTTCAGAAGCCTTCTATTTAAAAGAAGAGATGAATCGAGCGGTCTCCAAGCTGATGTTCTCATTAGGAGTCGCCCCCCACGCGTTTAATGTGATTCAGATTAATGATCCACTTTTGGGAGCAGCGCCAATGCCCCGTAAATAGCCGGGACCACATAGGCTTTGAGCGCGCTCTCATCACACGTCGTGTCTGTGAGGGCCACTGTCGCTAAGTTAAAAAGCTGAGACTGAAGGGGATTGATATTGGTAGCACAAAGCCTCTTTTCAGAGAGCTTGAGAGAGCTTGAGCTATCTTTAGGGTCTATCTCACTATAAATATGAGCTTTAATGACTATGAAGGGTATTAATATTGACCGCGTAAGCAAAATCTTGATAAGCAATAATTTCCAAATACACTCGTTTCATGGAGGTAATTTTGAAGGTCTTAACTAATATCATCCTCACAATGACTATTATCTGTTCTTTTGCTAGCGTCTGTTTACCAGCGTGCTTGTCGAAAAGGGAGACTCTTTAACCTTTACAGTTGATGCTTTCAGCGATAAAAGTGCAGTCGTGACGGTTGAGTGGTCTCAAAGGTTGAGTAAAAGATCAGCGAAATATGTCCAAGTGACCGCTGCCACCATAAGTAAGACTCCAAGTCTCACCATGCTCTTCATTGCCAAGCCCCTCGCCGATGCCATAAAGACAGCGAACTGTAAAGGAGCCAAATGCACCATTAAAGTGGATGGTCGTATTCAATATGGTCAAAACTCAGAGAAAACTATGCGTTTCTTGGTTCTTCATGACAAGTCTAACAAGCCTTTCCAGCATCGTTTTGTTAACACTTCAACCCTGTCTACTTTCGCAAGTGGAGCAGAGATGCTCGCCAAGCAGGTCGACAGCGTGGGCGGCATAATCCCTCAAGTGGGAATGGCCGCCAAGGCAAGTCAACAAGCGATCAGCGCTGCCAAGGCCTTTGTTGGTGATCCCCTTCGTGATTTCTAAATCTTATCTCATGGTTTTCTAGAGCCCGGGTAAACATCGAGCGGTCTACTTGAGGAACAAATATCTTTAAGACACCCGAAGAGCGATCACGATAAGGCTTTGCTTCTTTTTGCCAATCACATCGAATCATAACTCACGAGGGCTTTCTTGACGAGACGTCCTCCTGTTGCCCCTTGTTTTCGGGGGGATATATCCCAACCAAAATGATCCTCATTGCCCAATCCATCGACCTCATTTTGAGAAATGACTGCCTCTCGTCCTACTCGATTTGGGTGAAAACAACCGAATAAGTACATCGGGTTATCACTATTCTCAGCACACCTCTCTTTACACCAACCGCTATCATTTGAAGGTACCTTCGCGTGATCAGATCACTCCGCTCACCTTGGATCTCTCTGACTATCAGAGCGTGCGTGCGATGGCTGAGACTGTGTGTGCGAGCGGACAGCGATTGATGTCGTCATCAATAATGCAGGCTATAACCCCAAAGACAGCGTAGACAAAGACTACTTCATGAGCACTTTTAAGATCGAGCGATTCTCAGGCGAGAATATTGCAAGATCCCTAAACATCAACGCGCTCGCGCCGACAGAGCTTACCTCTAAGCTACTCCCATCTCTAGCGGATGACGCTGTTGTTCTTAACATCTCATCATGGCTCGGATCGATCGGAGCAAAAACAGGCGGCGGTCATTACGCATACGCAGGGAGCAAGGCCCTACTGAACATGTTCACCAAGGCAATGGGGTTAGAATTTGCCGAAGGAAATCGGGGGGCTGTCGCGTTAAATCCTGGATGGATGCGCACAGATATGGGAGGCGCCCGCGCCAAGAATACACCAGAAGATGTTGCGCGTGCTGTTCTTGATCTCTATGAGGCTGGCACGCTCAGTGAGAACAACGGCATGTTCCTCAATATCGACGGCTCACATCACGAATGGTAGCAGCTGAGCTTGGGTCTGAGCTACCATTACCCTCACATCTTAGTTGTACCTCTGAGACCTTCTTCCTTGTCTTCTACTCTTGAGATACTAGTCTTCTTGGTAAAAGGTTATGGGATGGGGTTTATTTAGGGTCTGAAGCGCCTCTTGATAAACAGAGTCTCCGTTGATCTTTTCAACGATAAACCGAGTGAGGTCGGACTGCACAATGAGCTTAGCTTGACCCTCAATCTTTATCTTACGCTCTAAGACAAGATCAGAGCTTATTGGGTCGAGCTCTTCTAGCTTAAGAGTCAAGTTAGATAACTCTGCTTGATCGACAAGGTCGACTAACGTTCTCTTTGGGTCTGGCTTTAGGCGCAGCTCATCACCAATCTGAACTCTTGATGGGATGAGGTGTGCGCGATAGATAAGTTGGCTCTTAGCTCCTCGAATTGAGAGCCGAAACTCGGGATCTCCTGAAATATCCCATTTAAAGCCCCATTTGCTCTTTGCTTGCACAACGATCTCTTTAACTGTAAGCGCTCGCTGATCGGGGTGATAGCGAGTGATGGTCTTGATGGGGTGGATCTCATTAGAGATGAACTCATCAAGATGCTCTGAGATGTTTGATTTGATGAGCCGTTCTCTCAAATTAGCTTGATAAAAGCCTCTGAGACACAAGGTTTTTGTCGTGTTTGATCGACAGGCTCTATCACTGAGTTTGTATTGATCATCTGTTGAGATCAATGACCACATTTCAGGTCTCGCGAGGAGATGACATGCTTTATGCCTAATCTTCGTGAAGTCAGTTGAGAGTGCCTTATAGGTTGTTGCCAAGCAATGATCAAGCGAGCTTTTAAGCGCTTCCTCGTAGCGCTCATAAGCGAGCAAGGCGATGAGTCTCCAATAGTCGTATTCGGTAAACACCCTGTCGCTCGAGAGCTTGCATCTTTAAGGTGAGGATTTAAGAGGGTGTCGCTGTATGGGGCGAGCGAGTCTGGCGTCATATGGCTTAGACCGGCGATTTTTCTAGTCGCCGAAGCGATGGGCAGCACAGCGCTTATAGTCGTACATATGATCTTGTCTTCTACAGGGCGAGTGTGTATGGATCCTGAGCAAAGCTGTCGCCTAAAGGAGCTTGGGAACGCCTTTTCTCCCAGGAAGATAAACTCGAGGATCTTTTGGAGAGGGAGTTCACAGTGCTCGCGAGTTTGATGAGTAGCACACTCTTGTGCGCTTTCAATGAGCTCTATATCAATGGTTTGATATATGCCTGCAAAGGCGCAGGCTAACCCCGACTTGGCCTCAGAGCTCGTGCCAGCGCGACAGAGCTGCGAGGCGGCGATGTGCTTGGCATATACTTGTATTGGATAGAAGGTGAAGGCATTAGAAAGCTGAGGCTTAAGAACCTCTTTACCTAAGGGGGCGCGAAAGACCTCCTCATATAAGTTTAGCGCTCGTGCCGACTCTCCTTTTGTCTCAAGAGATCGAGCGTGACAAACCTTCAAGGCGAGGTCAACAGGAGCAGAGGGCTCAAGTTGTGTGATCTCACGCTTCAAGAGATCAAGTCTCTCAGCGTTGAGATGAGCCGCAGCTGGCGAAGCGAGCCAATCCTTAAGGTGCTCCTCCGCGCTTGAGGCTTTAATCTCAAGTTTACTGAGGATGGCGCTCAAGTCTTTGACGAGGTCTCCCTCGGAGCGCGGCGCCCAAAGGACCTCTTCCGCCTGGACGCTAGGCAAGGCTGATATGGTGGCGAGGATGATGACGATCAAATATTGAGTTAGCTCTGACTTTTGCGTGCTCATGTCTAAACCCCTTAATCTGCGCTCGGCGCTGTGAAGATAACACTTAAGGCGTAAATCGCGTATGTTGTCAGCACCGCAGCGAGGGTCGTCGCGCCAAAAAAGCCTAAATGAAAGATCGCCCCAAAGCGCTCGGTGCATAGAGCGATCAAATGAGTCGCCGCGCCAAAGAAGCTCAAACCGCTTAAGAGACCAAACAAGAGACCGAGCGATAGCGAAGAGAAGAGGTCATTGCTCTGTTCTCGGGCATAGAACTTGGTCCCGACCATCATTGTGATCATAGCGCCGACGCCAACAGCGCAAACTGAGAGAGAGTAGGTCGTGCAGAGGAGGAGAGTGAGCACAGATATGCTCACGAGATACTCTCCTAACGAGCCTTGACTGCTCAGTTGGCTTGGCGTAAACCCACGCTCTAGCTCTCCAACTTCACTCTCACAGCTCCTCTCGATCTGTAACTCGATCGACTCTGGCGCAGAAATGCTGAAGCCATGTTGTAAGATCGGAGCGAGCAGGAACAGATTGAAGATACAGTGAACCCCATAGATCATCTGAGTCGCGAAGCCGTGAACCTCTTCCATATCGTGGAGGCTAATCCCGAGGAGGCCAAAGACAGGACCAAACCATGACTGTACTGTAGAGATGAACAGTAGCTCCTTTGTCACCTCAGTCTGACCGAGCGCGAAGAGGTGAACTCCAAGCATTAAGACCGAGAGCCCCATTGCCTTCACCGCGAGCTTCGCGATACTAAAGCGACCGATCACGCTGTAGATGTCAAGCTCATACCACTGCAAGAAACTCAAGAGCGCTCCCCGAGTTCTGCTCAGAGGTCGCTCAAGGGTATGAAGGCTCGCGTGAGCGCGGTTGAGGTGCTTGATGAAGCGTCGGTGATAATAGCGCCACTCTCTGTGACGACCTTTATTCTGAGCTGCGCTGTAGAGGTGTTTATAGAATCGAGCGTTACGCAGGTGGTCTTGGGTAGAGAGCTGACCTCGACTCACCCTGTTTCGATACCAATGATTAAAGCCACGAGTCTTCTTGAGGGCTTTGACTGCGCTCACCGGCGCTGGGATCGAGCGATACGGCTCTAGCTGATAGGTCATCTCGCCGAGACCTAGCGGGTGCACGAGTAGCTCATTATAACTCAGCTTGTCAAAGATGACGAGGGGCTCAAAAGGGACCGAGACCTCCTCTTCGACCTGGCCAAACTCATCGAAGAGACTCACGTTGAGCATCGTTTTACCTAACCGAGAGAGATCGAGTACTCTGGTGATGATGCTCTTCTCTAAGTTCACGGTGAGGCTCACTGCATCCTTTGGCTCATTGAGGTGTGGTGTCGCGATGGACAAGGCTCTTTCAAAGCGGGTCTCCCTAAGATCAATGGTGACGTTATTGACGACCTGAATGGTTGATTTGTCGGGGCGGGGCTCGATCGTAAAGTCTGTGAGGTTGAGAGACTCATGCAAGACCGCAGATTGGAGGCTGAGCTGTCGCTGAATTGTGATCATGTTCAGAGACAGGTTCCCCATCAACTCGCTCTCTTTGAAGCTCTCTTGAGCGTCGCTCAGAAAGGTGCAGAGGTGGAGTTCAGTTTCGCCCTTGATGTGAGCGCCAGCGAAAGTTCTGAGGCCATCGATATCAGATCTCTCAAAGTGCGCGTCTTTATGAATGATCGCTTCAGCAAACACCTCATCACACAGCGCAGAGTGAGAGACCTCAAGGCGCTGGTATTCAAGCCAACTGAAGCAGCGGTTCCTCACAAAAGAGGACTCCTTCACCTTGAAACGCTTGATGCTAGGTCGAGATAAGAGCCTGCTGAGCTTGCTGCTGAGCCGGGTCTTTAGCTCGCTATAATGGGCGAGATCAAGCCGCTCTTCCTCCTCCGTGAAAGACTCATTATTAATGGATGAGCGGTCGATCTCCCACTCTTGAATCTCTGTAGGTTGATACTCTTGTTTAACCCTCTCGATCAGGCTGTCCGCTAGTTTTTGATCGTGATAGATCTTGGCGCGCTGACCTTGTGAAGAGCTAAGATCGTCATCATTGAACAAGATAATGGGATAGACAATCTCACGTAGCGAGCCTGTCGACTCGGTATCCTCATCTTCTGGGTCATGATTGCTGGATTCACTCTCTATATCATTATGATTTAATTGATCATCTAGCATTTGAAGATAACGCTTATGCTCCAGCTCTCCCATAAGGACAAAGAGGTCGGAGCGAGGCTCTCCGTCTCTCGTGAGCGCGTTGAGCTCATAAGGCAAGGTCCCCTTTGGTACAGGTAAATACTTCTCTTCAAAGGGCCTGCTCTCAATCCCCGCGAGCTGAGTTTGAGTGATCTGCAGCTCTTGATAAACATTCTGCTCTGGGAGATAGCGTAAAAGTTTAATGAGCCGGCTTGGCGCTCGCCACATCCTCAACATCGCGAGCTGCATTCGGCTCATCTTAATCGTGTTTAGACGAGCACGCCTGAGGTCGACTCGGTGGAAGTGTGAGACTGATAGCTGCACTTCCTCAGCTTTTACTTCATCAAGACCGAGGACCGATTGATTCGCCTCCCCTCTCATAAGTTGTTGTGGCTCAGATTTGACCGTTTCAAGGGCGTTGCGATTGATCTCTTGAAGGATGAGCTTCTGCGCATTTGAGCCTTTAAAGTTGAGTTCCTCTACGTTGAGTTTGGACAGTCGTGTCTCCCCAAGTAGCTCCGAATGTGTGATCCTCAGCTGTTGATAAGCGCCGCCGGTAAGTGAGAGCTCTTCTATTCTAGACCGATTAAATGAGAGACAGACTTGGGGAGAAAGATTCACTTGATCCCGCTCTGTGAGCTCAACTTGAGGATAGGAGATCGCGAAGTGATCAAGCTGAGCCCTATTGAAAGTGAACTGTTGGCTGAGCTCTGTATTTGACTGAACTCTGATCAATAGATCGCTGAGATTGCTCTGATCAAGACCTTCAAACGAACGGCTCATCAGCTTGTCTTTATTGTTCTTATCAAGATTAGACAGCGCTGCATCAAAGTCATAAAACGAGGCTGTGAGGCGGGGTAGATAAGAGTCTATTGTTCTTATTCGTAGGCCTTCGACTTCAAGTCTATGCTCATGAGAGGCCTCTCCATGTGGGATGAGTCTCGCTTGTTTCAAGAGTGTGAAAGGGACCTTAATTTTAAAGAGATGAAGTGTACCAAGATCAACGTTTTCTAGTCGCAAGCTCCCTTTGTTTTGATTGTAGAGCTGATAAATTTTAAGCGCTGATAGATGAGCTGTGAGTGGATCGGTGTACTCAACGTGATTGAGAGACCCTTCTTCCATGGACTCCTCTTCTTCAGCTTCTTCGACTTCATCACCTTCATCAATCCCCTCCCTCACCTCAAGCTCAGAAAGCTCCCGCTCTTCATCTTCAGAACCATCAGGATCATCAACCTCCTGATCCTCTAGAACCATAAGAGGCGCTTGGTTAGGCGTCATCTCTTCAATCCAAGTTATGAATCGCTCAGGGGTGATCAGGTCCTTGATCGAGCCATCATCTTCTCTCAACTCAACATCAAAAGCCTCGGTCTCGATCGCAGACAGTGAACTCAACTTTAGCTGGTTAAAATGTTTAGTGGTCTGAAGCGAGGTGAAGCGATTGACGCAGAGCTCTTCAACCGCGATGTGCTCAGTGCGGTGACCAGGAGTCAAGCTGAGACTCTGTAGTGCACAGCAGTCGCTCAGCTCAAGTCGCTTAAGCTGTGATGGGAGTTGGAGCTCGATATAGCCTAAGAATGAGCGCTGTATAATGATCTCATGACTGAGGTTTGGGCGTTCATAAATCCCCTCGATCGTCTTGAAGGGTAGATACTCAAGCTCAAGTTTGATCGACTTTTTGGCCTTAGCGCTGTTGACGAACGCAGAGCTCTCTAGCTTAAGAACATTAAGATAGCGAGCGCTCTGCTTCCCTTCCCCACGGAAAGCGAAGTAGCTCTTGTTAAGTAGCCACTTAAAGAGGATGAACTTCGTGAGCTTAGCCCTCTCCACAACGCTCCGCTCAAAAGAGAGGCTGTTGAGGTTTGATTTGCTGATCTCTAAGTCACCGACCGTGGTCTCTTTGAAGGAGAAGTGAGCGTTCACGCTCTCACCAAGCTCAGTGAGGGCTGCGATTCGATTACCTAAGGGGGTTCGGTTTGAGTCGCTAAAGAGTGTATTAATTTTAGAGAGGGAGAGATTGTCGATTCGTGAGGCGTTCAGCTCACACCGATTGACATATACGCAGTCGAGTGACAGCGATGAAATGTGATTCTTAAAGATCGGGCCAACCTCAGCTTGACCATATTCATGCAAAAAGAGGTCGAGTCGCCAAGCGTTCTTATGCCCATCCTTCTTGACGGCACTGTGGAGAGAGGCGTGCTCAATCTGGAGATCGCTGCCGGTGAAAACAGTCGGCATACACCCCCTCTCGCTGATGAGCTCAAAGTAGTCGAAATAGAGACTCTCGAGGCAGAAGTTTGTCCTGTGAGCGCTGTCGAGACTTATCGTCAGGCGATCTCCCTGTATTCTCTTGAGATCGATCTGCGACAGGATGTTTGACTCTTCTCCCTCTACTAAACTGAGCTTGAGGAGTATCTTCAGCTCACCGATGATTTCACAGTCTTTGAGACTGATCGGGTGTTCAAATAGAAACTCTCGATGACTCTCTCCAATCATCTTGCACCTGTGCAACTCGAAGACGCTTTCTGTACTTAACAAGTTGGTGTCAGCGAGGCCTCTCCGCCATGATTGATAGCGCGCCTCAAGCTGATCAAGAGTGAGCACTTCGAGTTGATTTTGGCGTTTGACAAGGATTTGCTTGAGGGCATCATTTAACTTTAATCTTTGGTGCTCAATACTCTCAGGATTACGAGCAAGATATGCTCGCTGTCGCTCTGCTTCGAGCCGCTCTGCTTCGAGCCGCTCTGCCTCGAGTCGCTCTGCCTCGAGCCGCTCTGCTTCGAGCCGCTCTGCCTCAAGTCGCTCTGCCTCGAGCCGCTCTGCCTCAAGTCGCTCTGCCTCAAGTCGCTCTGCCTCGAGCCGCTCTGCCACAAGTCGCTCTGCCTCGAGCCGCTCTGCCTCGAACCGCTCATCTGCAAGCTGTTGCGCTCTCGTAACAGCGTACACGTTGACCACAAGTTGGTTCTCTAGCTTAATCACGCCCGAGTGGAGCAGAGACTTAAGGACGAGTTGATACTTCTTGATGAGGTCTGCTTGGGCAGAGCGGTAATGCAGTAAGAGCAGAGAGTTATCTTTTAAGAGATCTGTTAAAAGCGCCTTTAGGGGCAAGTGTGTTTCGTCCGTCTTCTTCAGGATGGATCGAGTACCCTCGGCTAAGGCATTGATGAGCTCTTCATTGGATATGTACATCAGTGACTCCTGAATGATCAACTAAGATTGGCTATCATAAGCCTTAAGCAGACAAAGTGTCATTCTCTAACACAAATAGAGATCATTTGTGAAATAGTTGACACGCTAACAGTGTTAAGTCCTTGTAAGCGTTCACGTTCCCAAAACTGTTGACGCATAATTTGGGGTAAGTAAGACTGTCCACATGGATATTCATAGCCTTCCACAACCTGATCCGAGCTGGCCTGAGAGCGCTCAACAAGCTGTTCAGCAGCTCATCGCGCTGAGTGTTCTCCAAAGTATGTCGCCCATGTCTGAGACTGATAACAAAGATGATGAAGCATAAGTCACTCCATTTTGTAGAGTTCACTTGTACAACGCACTTAGTGCCCTAAGTTGTCACTTTAGACAGGGTAAAAGAAAAAAATACTGCGATCTAAAATATTTGTTTTTGTATGACAAAGACATCTGGCTACTGCTATATTTCGATTGACCTTAATTGATGCAACACACCACATGTCTAGTCTAGAAGTATAATGCAATTGCTTCAGCTTGTCAGTTGAGTCAAATTTTAATAAAAAACTAACAGTTCACTTATAAGGCTGTACCAAGCAAAATAACAATTGTGTTACATTATTCCAATGTTCAAATCGAGACTTGGCGTATTAACTCAATCATCTATACTTATGAGGAGTCACAGTGAAAAAAAACACATCAATAAGACTAATTTTTAGCTTCTGCTTACTGATTGGCTTATCGACAAGTTGTAAAGACGAGTCACAGACCTCTTTGGATCAGAATAACATTAGCAGCGCCGGTGAAGCGAGTGCCGGTGAAGCGGGAGCCGGTGAAGCGACTGCCGGTGAAGCGGGAGCCGGTGAAGCGACTGCCGGTGAAGCGGGAGCCGGTGAAGCACGAGCCGGTGAAGCGGGAGCCGGTGAAGCACGAGCCGGTGAAGCGGGCGCTGGTGAAGCGAGTGCTGGTGAAGCGAGTGCCGGTGAAGCGGGCGCTGGTGAAGCGAGTGCTGGTGAAGCGAGTGCCGGTGAAGCGGGCGCTGGTGAAGCGAGTGCTGGTGAAGCGAGTGCTGGTGAAGCGAGTGCTGGTGAAGCGAGCGCTGGCGATATCATGACTATTAGTCTAGAGCTCACTATTCAGCAACCGCAAGAAAACGCTGTGGTGACTAGCGCTCGAGAGCGAGGCTTTGAAGCAACTGTGAACATCGATCCGATTGAGTTGGCACCTTACATCTCTTGGGAGCTCACGTCTAGTCTCAATGACCGTATTCCCGTCGTTTACGACTATAATCAGGCTTTAGTTCAAGCGAACTTGGAAGGTTTAGAGAACCAAGCTCAGACCTTAACGTTGACGGCAAGAATTGCGCCTGATTTTGAACAAAACTTTCAAATCACTTTAAGTCGAGACTGTCAGTTAAATCTGGACTTTAGCGAAGACCTAGATCAGAACATGTGGCAGGTCATAGGGTCAGCTACACAAGATCCCAGAGGGTGGCTTGAGATGACAGGGTTTCAGCAGAACGTAGTGGGGGGTCTCTTCTTGATTGGCTCACCATTTAATCCAGGCGATCTAGATGTGAGCTTTAAAATCGCTTCGGGGTCTTGTGATACAATCGGTACTTGCGCAGGCAGAGAGATCTCAGATGGGTACGCGATGTCGATCTGGAATATCAGCACTGATGAAATCGATGACTTATGGTCTTTGGTGGGGAGGAGCGGCAACGGGGCAGGGATCTTTTACCCAAGATTACTTGAGGCAGGACTGACTGAACGACCAGAGGGATTTACGATTGAATTTGATACGTACCCTAACAGTTGTCCCAACAACGGATTTTTTGATCCCGTGCAGGGGCCTCACGTAGAGATCTACTTTGACGGAATGTTTTACATGTATGATGACAGCCTAACTAGAGAGGAGAGGTGCATGAACAGCACTCCAGGTGATGCCTTCCAAAATTATTGGAGCGAAGCCCCTGCGCTAAGAGATAACCAATGGCATGACGTTAGAGTGTTGATACAAGCTAATCACATACAAGTCTTTTTAGACGAAGAAACTGTCATAGACACCATGGTACCCAACTTTGAGTTCAAAGGCGGCGTTTTAGCATTTTCTGGTGGAAGTGGAGCGGTAGAGGCCTTTCAGCGCTTTGATGACTTGGTCATTAATTCCGAGTGTATGAGGTGATCGACTCAACGGCTTAGCCCCGGGTAGTATGACAGGACCGATAGATTTAATGGTCGACAGCACAGGGTTATCCATCCACGAGGAAGATAAGGCATATGATCAAGTCGATTCATATTAATGCTCCTCACAGCCGCTCGGTATACATGAACCGTTTATGAAATTTCCACATCCAACAGATCAGTCACAACATGGTAACGGGGATCCTCGACAGAGCTCTCGATGTATATGTTAAACCTGGGATTAGCCTTCGTCAAAATCGCTCTGCACTCCGGGCTGAGGTGAGTCAAGGTCACCTCTTTGCCTGCCTCAAGATATTTCTCAATGATGCGCTTAATCGCTTCAATACCGCTGTGGTCACTGACACGACTCTCGATGAAGTCAATCTCGACTTTTTGTGGATCGCTCTTGACCTCGAACTTAGTCGCAAAGGTCTGCACTGAACCAAAGAAGAGAGGACCCCAGATCTCATAGACCTTAGTCCCATCTTCTTTAAAGCGCTTTCTAGCCCGAATACGGATCGCGTTCTCCCAAGCGAACTTTAACGCGCTCATGATGACACCCACAAACACCGCGATCGCCAAATCCTGCCAAATAGTGATCCCACTAACAGCTACTAATACGATGGCATCAGAGGTCGGAATCTTGCGAATAATTCTAAAACTTGACCAAGCGAATGTTCCGATAACCACCATAAACATAACACCGACCAACGCGGCGATCGGGACTTGCTCAATGAGGGGAGCAGCGAAGAGGATGAAGGATAATAAACACGTAGCTGCGACTACGCCTGATAAACGCCCTCGCCCACCGGATTTAACGTTGATGATGCTCTGCCCGATCATCGCGCAGCCGCCCATCCCCCCAAAGAGGCCGTTAAGGATATTGGCGCCTCCCTGCGCGATACACTCTCGATTACCGGAGCCTCTCGTCTCGGTTAAGTCATCTACGAGGTTGAGGGTCATTAGACTCTCGATTAATCCGACCGCAGCGAGGAGACACGCGGTGCCGATCAGCAGCCCCCAATGACCCTCTAAAGTGTGTAATACACTGAAGAGGTCAGTCTGCAATGTCGGGAGACCACCTTTAAGGCCCTCGCCTCCTCCCTCGCGAATAAAAGAGCCGACAGTGCTGACGTCAAGACCAGCCCCGATGGTGACCGCGGTTAAGACGATAATCGCTGTCAGAGCGGCGGGAATGGCTGTTGTCAGCTTGGGGAGTAGCCACATCATCAGCATGGTCGCGCTGACCAAGGCTCCCATCGTCAACAGCTCAGCGCCGTGTATCCACTGCTTTTGACCATCGATTACACGAGTGAACATACTCAGCTGACTGAGGAAGATCACGATCGCTAAACCATTGACGAAGCCCATCATCACTGGATGTGGAATCAATCGAACGAATTTACCCAACTTAAAGACACCGGCGATGATCTGTATACCGCCCACAATAAGTAAAGCGATAAGGAGCCATGAGAGACCCAGGTGATCTAGGCCCATCTCGCTCCCTACCATATTTCCTTTTTGGATGAGATGTACCATAACCACAGCCATGGCGCCTGTCGCGCCTGAAATCATACCAGGACGACCTCCGAAGAGGGATGTGATCAAGCACATGATGAAGGCTCCGTAGAGACCGACAAGGGGGTCTACTCCGGCTACAAAGGCAAAGGCGACCGCTTCCGGGACGAGAGCGAGAGCGACGGTGAGTCCTGAGAGAGCGTCATTTTTAGGACTGCCTACAAAATTATTAAAAAACGTGGTCATCATGTGTGTGTGTACACCCTGACAAAGTAAAAGGGGATTGGATAAAAGGGGGCCAAGCAATAGACCAAATCCCTCGCTTGTCAAGTTTTGATGCAACAAAGATTAAGGGCTACGCTCCCGACCTGTGAGCTGTCTGTCCATAAAGCCACACGATGTAGGATAGTTACGGTGTCAAGACTCTCAATCGGCTAAATTTCATGCTATTTCACCATAAGGTGAGCGAAGTTATTTACACATCCTATTTAACGATCATCAAGAGTTGGAGAGGTCTGCAGAGGCCGCAGAACAATGTTGGATTATGGTTTCGGCATTGAGATCAAAGAAGTAGATCGTTTTCGTCAAGAGCTTCTCATTGCCAAACTCTCAGATCAAAAAATTGGGGCTGCGCCCCAAACCCCGCTTCTGTTTGACCAGAATGAATCAACCTCAATCCCCACGCCCTCACCCCGACCCTGTGTCGTCTTAACGCTGACGCGTGACGACCCTGTGTCGTGGCAGTGCGTTCAGCGATGAAACTAAAGCTGTTGATCAGGGGTTCAGAGGGTCAGGGGATCGATCTGGAGAGACGACCACCGACTGTGCGTACTGGTACGAAGGGGCGTGTAGCTCCGGTGAGCGGCGCGTATGTAAGACGCACTGCTGTCCCAGCTACCCCCGCGCAGCACGCGGTTGGCGCTATCACTAGCGTTATAGTTCGAATCGCTAGCGTTTTCTGGACACCCCCCATCACACCAACCGCTCCCGTCATTTGGAGCGCCTGAATACGTACCCGTATATTCATCTTGCACCCACTCCCACACATTGCCCGCCATGTCGCAGAGCCCTTGGTCAGTGTTCCCTGTCGGGTGTGAGCAGACTGTGGAGGTGCCTGAGTATGCAACCGTTATAATCGACAAGCGTGCATGTCGGTGACCCATTCCCCCACGGATAGGTTATATTTTGCCCTCGACCACGCGCAGCAAATTCCCATTCCGATTCTGTGGGCAGTCGAGCGCCAACCCAAGCCGCAAACTCCATGAGTTGATACCAAGAGACACAATTCAATGGGATCGTGCCTCCTCACCACTAGGGTTACTAGACCACGTACAGTAACTGAGCAGTGCTAGGCGTAGAGCAAACGCTAGCGTTTACACATAACCTGTATCTGAGCCACTGTGATCTCGCTCCTCATCATCTCAAACGTTGGGACATTAACGCTATGAACCGGCGTCTCATTTGAGCTGCCGCTTGTCGAGCCCATGCTGTAGTTCCCCCCCTCGATCCGCACAAAGTCAAGATCGGGGCAACCGCCCGCTGTGGAAGCACAAGGCGGTGGAGAGCCTGTACACTCACCATCACACCATGGCTCACCGTCACACTGCTCAGGGCCATTGACTACCCCATCACCGCAATCGCCTGTGACCTCACCCGCCGCTTCTACACAGCTATCGTTGCATACTCCACAAGACTCTTCACCATAATCACAGACTTCGGTCACTGTATTGCCATCGTCACAATCTTCATCACGATTAATTACTCCGTCGCCACAATAGCCTTCATCGACTTCACCATCACAGTCATTATCTACACCATCAGCTCATGCTCTTCGGCTTCAAGCGTATATCCATCAACCGACGCATAATCAGGCTCTATCCATCCTTCAGCGCCATCACAGACTTTCGCGGTCCCAGTACAGATCCCGGTCTGTACATCAGCTGAAGGGGGATCAAGGCTCTCGTCTATCTCTCCATCACAGTCATTGTCTTCACCATCACAGCTCAGCTCTTCGGCTTCATAGCCATCGATAAAGCTCTGATCAGGCTCAGCATAAGCCCCCTCAACGCATACTTTAACTGAGCCCACACACACCCCTCGCTGATTCGTTGACGACACCTCTTCATAGGTCTCATCCACAGCGCCATCACAGTCATTGTCTACACCATCACACAGGGTCTCTGTTGCTTCTGTACATGAATCATTCAATGGAAAGGGGTCATCTTTGTTACTGACGCCATCGCCATCAAAATCGGAGTCAGCACATTCTAGCAAGTGGGGGAAGCACTGCTCGTCGATGCGCAGCTCGTGGCAAGCCATTAGGGCATAAGAGGCCCAACTAAGGATTATCAATGCTCTCATCGACTCACTCCTTGAGAAAAATCAGAACTTTTGGTGTCACTTTGAGGGTCTAGCTCTTGGACGGCAGGTGGGATAAGCCACAGCATTGCCCCGCCTATCAGGCTTAAGCCTACACTTGACCAAATGATCGTTTGGTTGAGCTCATTGTAGTCTTTTACCTCATTATCCAAGCGACTAAACTCGCCAAATCGCTCATCATATTGATCAGGCGTGGCGCTCAAAAAACTTTGATAGGCTCGGTCACGCTCATCGGCGGTGTTGGCGGCAGGGCCCACGTACATCACGCCTGAGCTTAAAGCACCTAGAGCGCCTGAGCTGAGTAAGCTCCAACCAATGCCCCTTAAGAGCTTAGTTTGCTGTCGCTGACTCGCTATCCTCGCTTGTGGAATCGTGAGATGAATACTTCGGACTTCACCATCCTTGGTCACCTCACGCTTTTGATAGACCGCGCCACGCTGTCGACATTCGAGAAGCCATTCGCCCGCTCTAGCGCTGTGGGTTTGGGGACTCGGTCCTTTAGGTAAACCATCGATCCATATCTGAGCTTGAGCTGGATGACAGCGCACTGTGATGACGGGGTTTTGACCGAGATTGACTTTGACGTTGACACGCTCATCTTCGAGCACCTCAAACTCTTGGGTGTAGGTGTCATAGTTTTTTATTGAGAGCTGTAGCTGATAGCGACCGCGCAGCACCTCTTTTTTGAGCGGCGCCCTACCCCAAGACTCACCATTGACTAGCACTTCAGCGCCAAAGGGTTTGGTTTCAATGACAACTTCACCAACGCGAGGCTCAAGAGTCGCCTTCAACTTGCTCTCTTCACCAATGCCAATAGTGACCTGTACATCTTGAGGAGAGTAGTGCTCAGTATCCTTGGGTTGGATACGAATCTTTTGACGACCGGCGGTCAACTTATGCCTAGCGAGAGGGAGTGAACCGAGCAGCTGCCCATTGCCTAAATATACTTGTCCTTGGACCGGCACAGAAGAGTAGGTCTGCTTAGGGTCATCAGGGGCTTTAACGCTGAGATATCCATAATTAGGTGAGAGACTTTGGCTGAGACTTTGAGTCCTCCCCCCTGACTGACTGACGATCGTCAGCTTTGATGATAAATAAAGCCGATGAGAGATGAGCGCCAAATACTCACCTTTGGGGAGACGGCTGTAACTCACAAGCCCTTGAGCATCAGTATACTTTTGTCCCTTGGATCCCAAGCTATCAATATTGACTAACACCCCTTTAATAGGCTGACCAGAGGGCTCTTGAATACTCAACTCAAGGCTAGAGAAGGCGGGGGTGAGCCTCACCTTTAGCCGTTTATCTTGACCTCGCTTTACCACGACCACTTCTTCATGGGGGAGATACTCAGGAGCGATCAACTTGAGCTTATGCGCCCCTACTTCTGCTTCGTTAAGGGTTAACGGAGAGCGCTGCCCAATCAGCTCGCCGTCCATCTCAATCACCACGCTCTTGGGCTCGGTGTCGATGATGAGTCGGCCAAAGTCTTCCTGCAGAACGAGCGGCTTACTTTGCATGTCTTGGTACCAATCACCTCGCTTCAAGGTCACTCGACGTTGAGCGCTGACGAAACGAGGCTTTCTCGCTTCAATCAAGTGCTCTCCTGGACTGACCGTTAGACGACTCATCCCTAAGTTTGGTTGATCTGGGTTACCCGCCTCGGTGATCATCTGTTGACCTTTGTCATCAAGTGCGGGTCGTCCATCTACATAAATGCGAGCGCCTGCTGGGGTGGAATACACAAACACATCTGCGCTGCATTTTTTATCATGTTCGGCGCAACGATCTCGCTTTTGCTGTAGAGCTTTACTGAGCGTAATGCTGATGTTTTCCACACCTCCCTCTTTGACCAATATCTCTTCTTCGGCGTTCATATAGCCTTTAGCGATCACGCTGAGCCTCTGTTTGATGTTCGGTAACATAGGGATCAAGACACCATTGTCTAGACGCTTAATGCTAGGATCGTTTAGATCGATGTAGCGACTGCCGAGCTTTACCCGAAAGCTGGCTGTTTGAGGGGCAACCCGTAAAAACAGCAGGGTTTCGCTTCTTTGCTGAACAAACGCGCTGCGCATAGCCAAGCCCTTGAACAGAGAGGGCACCTTTAGCTTAAGCTCTCGCCGAAGCTGATCGTAGCTTTGACCACCAATACTTTTAGAGCTGAGGAGGGTGCCTCCAGTCGTCTCATAAAACTGAACCAACATATCAAGTCGCCCCCCCGCACGGCCTACCTCACCTGTGATGATATATTTAGCCCCCAACATCCGACCAGTCTGCACTTCACACTCACCAATACAGTCCTCAATCTTAGTATTTTCGGGCAATAGATCGATGATGTTTTTGTCAGTCATCACATCAAAGCCCCCATATTCAAGAGCCAAACGACGAAGGTCACTGGTCAACGTCTTCACTTCAAAGGGCTTTAAACGCTGCGCTCCATCGGCGCTGGCCTTGACATCTAAAACCGCCAAGCGATCTCGTGCCCAAGCTGAGTTTGAAACCATCGCTAACATCAAAATACACTTTATTAGTTGCTGCCAATAGGCCAACATAAAGTCACGCTCCTCTGTGTATGTGTAGTCCTTTAGAATAAGGCGACTATTACTTATAGAGACAAGAAGTCATACCATAAAGCGTTTTACTCCCACTGTGTCCGCTTGAGACTTAATCCATCTAGATTGGCTTTATCATCTAGATTGGCTTTATCATCTAGATTGGCTTTATCATCTAGATTGGCTCGCGATGTAGCTTAACTCTAGCGCTTTACTAACAAAAATAAGCTACTTTCAGATCATAACTCTGACTAAAAATGGGAGAAAACTTAAACGATGACATCTAAACTTAACACTCTTTCTCACCTACTCGGGCTCGTACTTTTGCTGACTGTGTACACACCAACCTTAGCAAAACCCACGCTTAAAAAACCATTACAGGCGAAGGTTAACACTGCCGTGCGGACAGAGAATAACGGTCAGGTCATTCTCGAAGATGTCCCTCCAATACCGCGCTCTATCAAAGATGCCCTGCGACGGTACCAAAATGTTCGATCAGCTCAAGTTGTAGGCTGGACTAAAGAGAGTGACGGCCTCTTAATCAAGACCCGATTCGCTGAGGTCTCTCAGCTACATCGAGTAGATCACGCTAAAGGCGCGAGAGATCAACTGACGTTTTTTGATGAACCGGTTGGGCAGGTAACTCGTCAACCTAATGGTAATGTGATCGCTTTTACTATGGATTCAGGCGGTAGCGAGCTCGCTCAGATGTTCATTCTTGACCTCGAAAGCGGCGAACATCGTATGATCAGTGACGGGACATCAAAAAACAGCGCCTTGCTGTGGAGTCGTGACGGACAACAACTCGCTTTTCAAAGCACACGCCGCAATGGTCGTTCGAATGATATATGGATAATGGATCCAAGAGACCCATCGACTGCACGAATGATATTAAAGAGTACCGATGGAAGTTGGTGGGGGCCAGTAGACTTCTCGAACAACGGTAATAAGCTGCTCGCCTTGCAGTATATTAGTATCTCTGACGTCAGAGCTCATCAAATAGATATAAAGGGAGGGCAGATCGAGCTCCTCGCCGGTTCTAAAGATCAACCTTCACAGAGTTACCCGCTCATGTATGACAAGAGCGGTGAGGGTATTTTTATGACATCAAATGAGGCATCTGAGTTTGCTCATCTTATCCATTTAAATGTGCGAACAGGCTCACGTAAGGTCTTATCCGCTCATCTTGAATGGGATGTTAAGACATTTGCGATGAGTAAAAGCCGAGAGAGGGCCGCCTTCACTGTCAATGAGGGAGGCCGATCTTCATTGTATCTGCTTGATACGATCAGTCATTTATCAGAGAGAGTTAAGGGGCTCCCTATTGGTCTAGTTCAGAGTCTTGATTTCAATCCTAAAGGAGATCATTTAGCGCTCACTCTTAACACCTCCAAGACACCCAGTGATGCTTTTGTCTTAGAGTTGGATAAGGATCCAATCGCTTACCGTCACCTTACTCGGTGGACACACTCTGAAGTTGGGGGACTCGACACTGATACTTTTGTGGAGCCTACCCCAATCACATATCCGAGCTTTGACCACATCAAAGGGAAAGCCAGAGAGATCCCTGCGTTTATATATAGACCTCATACAAAGGGTCGTCACCCTGTAATTATTACGATCCATGGGGGACCTGAGTCACAGTTCTCCCCTAGATTCAGCAGCGCATATCAGCTGTGGATCAAAGCATTAGACGCCGCGATCATCGCGCCCAATGTGAGAGGGTCTTCAGGGTATGGAAACACTTATGTTAACTTAGACAACGGATTCAAACGTGAAGACTCTGTTCGTGATATCGGAGCCCTACTCAACTGGATTAAGACTCAACCGGACCTTGACGCCGATCGTGTGGCAGTGCTGGGAGGGAGCTATGGTGGGTATATGGTACTCGCCTCATCTGTGCTCTACAGCGATCGTTTGCGCGCAGCCGTTGATATTGTTGGGATCAGCAATTTTGTTACCTTTCTCAAAAATACCAAAGACTACCGAAGAGACTTGAGGAGAGCCGAATATGGAGATGAACGTGACCCAGAGATGAATACATTTCTTCAGCGGATCTCACCGAGCAACCATGTAGATAAGATCACGATCCCGATGCTCGTCATTCAAGGCGAAAATGATCCAAGAGTTCCTGTCTCTGAGGCCGTTCAAATCGTAAAAGCGTTGCGTCAAGCGAACAGGCCCGTTTGGTATATGAACGCCTTGAATGAAGGTCACGGCTATCGTAAAAAAGAGAACAGAGATCTCTCAAGACAGGTGATCACTCTTTTCCTTCAAGAACATCTCTAATGTGTGGACGAGACTCAACATAGGCTGCTATGAGAGATAAATATCTATAAACACTTGTTTACAGCCTCCTATACCTGTATGAAGGCCTCTTCATACCTATTATAATTTTATTGATCAAATATAGACTAAAACTCGTATTAATACACATGATCTCTGATAAGGCTAATCAATGAATACCGTAAAAATAAATGGGCTAATCATACTCAGCTTAACTTACCTAGGGGTCGGGTGTGGTTCATCGACAAATCATGGTCGTTTTTCTGCTTTAACCGCCAACATCGGCGATCAAAGTGATCTATGCAGTCATCAAGTCCCTGCTAGCGCGTGCACTCGCTGCGACAGCAGCCGAGCAGCGGCTTTTAAGAAGGTAAATGATTGGTGCAGCCCACATGACCTACCAGAGTCCCAGTGCTTTGCCTGTCATCCCGATTTAAGTTTTGAACCGCTCCCTAAGGCGCCTGATGATGCTGACCTCAAGTCAGTGACCCCACATCCGCTAAACCAGGCTCTCGCCGATATCGCTGTTAAGAGCAAAGTAACCATAATAGACTTTTGGGCGATGTGGTGTATCCCTTGTCGTAAAACTGAGGGGGATCTAAATCTCCTCCTCACTCACAACAACAACTTGGCGGTTCGTAAAATAGAAATCAAAGGCTGGGACGATCCATTAGTGGGCAGATACTTAGGGGGAACCGCTAAACTGCCTCTGCTCGTGGTGTTTAACGCACAAGGCGATGAAGTTGGACGAGTCAGCGGCCAAAAGCCCGAAGAGCTCGCGCAGCTTCTCAGTAAAGCTGAAAAGTGATCAGCTTTAGGTCTCTCCTGTTATTAGGTATTCTGAGTGTAGTCCATCAGTGTCTTGATCTTCATCCAACATTCGCATGCCCTGGCTGTCAGAACCCCACTTTACCAGTCGTGCCCAATGGCGGTGTTTTCCTAGATCGGGGGGTCGCTCAATGGGGTGTCCTCTTGACCACCATGCCGGTCTGGGTCAAACATGAAGCGGGGTGTGAAGACATCACAAACTGTAACAAGCCTGTCATCCAACCTTTACATGTTCACGACCAATTCATGTCAGTTAATGAGCTGAAGTTAAACTTGGATTGGGGGCTAAGCGAACATCTTGGGTTAAGTTTTCAGCTCCCACTACGAGTCATATCTACTCGTATTAAGTACACACTTCCGAATGGTCGATCATACACACCTCTCGATGTAGATATACATCACAGAGATGAGACCTTGCTCGGCTTAGGCGACGGTAGAGTCTCAGTGAGGTGGGCGAAGAGCTTCGCCTCGGGTTGGTGGCTGCTCACCCAAGTGGGGAGTCAGCTTCCACTAGGAAGAACGGAAGATAATCCATTCACACCGAGAAGCCAAGTGCGAAAACATCAGCATATTCAGATGGGAACAGGCACTTTTGACCCCTATACATCAATAGTCTTAGCCAAAACTCTTGGCTCATGGCAGGTCAGTTTTTATGGGCAAGCGATGGTCCCATTATATGAAAACAACTACGGATTTAAAGCGGGACCTCTGACTCTACTCAACACCAAAGTGAGCTATAAGGTGCAGGCTAGATCCTTAATACATGGTGGCTTATCTTGGTACAGACAAGGCGCTGAGAAGTGGGATGGTGAGCTTCAACAGGATGGGATCTTTGGAAGACAAGAGATGATTATCGGTCTAGGTGGAACGGTTAGTTTTGGTGGACCCCAATACATTATCAATGTCCAAGTTCCCGTCTGGAGAGAGCTCTTTCAAGGCAAAGAGACCGAGAGGGGTGAATTATTTGCTCCACTTGGGTTGATCATCGGGATCCAAGGAAGACTATGAGGTGCTCAAGAGCATTGAGATCCTATCGATCATGAGCTGTCATGAGTTATCCTGAGCTGTCAGAAGTCCTCAGAAGTCGATAAGACAAAGCGAACACTCGTCGATGACTACGTGAGTCTATATTTTGACTATTCTGAATACACAAGATAAGCGCTGAGAGAGATCTTCCCTCCTCGAGGTATAATCTCTGCGCCGAGTGTCGCGTTATATTGCAGGGTATTT
Organism: uncultured bacterium; assembly: GCA_943788935.1. Lineage (GTDB taxonomy): Bacteria > Myxococcota_A > Bradymonadia > UBA7976 > VGTA01 > CAKZRU01. The sequence continues at coordinate 41,231 of CALSSE010000018.1, forward strand.
TCAGCGCCTATAGTCACAAATTCAGTGAGGTCAACCCGAATGGGCTTAACGGGTTGACCGGGACACCAAAAGGCTCGCTCCGGCGCCCAGTTGCCATACTGTCCGGGAGAGACTCCTTGGTTGGCTAAAGCAGCGCACCCATTCACGGAGCCGATCGAACCTTCGTGCTGTATCGTGGGGAGGACTGTGTCGTTGACGGTGAAGTGATGTTGATGATCACACCACTCGGCGCAGTTGTCTTGAGCGGTCTGTCCATGACCGCTAAGGAGAACGACCAACTCTATGTGACTGGCATTGGCGGGAGGTGTGAAGGTAAATGGAGCGCGGTCATTATAACTCTCATCGAACTCACCCCCCTTGAAAGCGAGCTGAGCGTCTAAGACCTTCTTTGGTGCCTCGTTGTCTCGAAGACGTAACTTAACTCGAACATCCCTCTCGGTGGCTCTCTCCCAATCAGGGCCTAGCTCTACCCGAAATGTGTGTTGGCCACCAGATGACAACCATCCCATAAAGGGTGTGGCATCCCAAATCCAGCGTCGCTCTCCTCGTCGCCAATAAGGCGTGATCCATCGCGCGATCTCCATTCGCTCTTCACAGGTCATGTCTATGCAATAACTGATGTGGGCGATCCGATCCCACTCACTGCAGGCATATACGTTACGATGGGGACATGTAACGCTCACATCTACCTCTAAAGTGTCAAGTCGGGCGATCTCTTCTGCGCTAGGGAGCTCAACAGTCTTAATCAAGATCCGCTCACTCGTCCGATCGTCGACGAGGGTCACCTCAGTAGCGCCATCTCCGAGAGCCCTCTCATAGACATCGGAGAGGTAGTTGTAAAAGGGGCCAATGTAAGTTGCCATCTCCCAGAGCATCGGCTGGCCGACCACCTCATCGAGGCTCCCCCCCGAATCCCAACGCTGAAATCGGTCAATACCAAAAGTAAAAGGCAAAGGAGGTTGTGCCCTCCCTCGCTCACCCAGGTCTGCGGCGCTGCTCGGCTCGAACATGTACTCAAGATATGAGCTCAAGAAAGCTCCCACGCTTCCCTCGACCTCTGTCGCTCTATCAGTCACGAAGTGTAGCCGTCTCTCAGGGAGGCTGTCACCTACGTTCAGTGAGCGAATGAAGCGATTATTCATCTCTGTCATTCGGTCGACTCTAGCTTGTTCATCTTCTTCAAAAGAGAGGAAAAAATAGTGGGTGTTATGAGGACCATTTAAGAGTCCCATGACATCACTATCCCACAGTTGATCTCCAACCCATGCGCCGTTTGGTTCTCCCCTTAGATCAGGAAAGTACATCAAAAACACATAAGACTCACAGCCTGACCATTGTTCACTCAAACGCCAGCTGCCGCGGAGTGTCTGAACGGTGAAATCACCAGCGATTGATCCAAAGAGAAGATCTTCACTCGGATTTTTCCACACCTTTGACAAGAGACCTTGTTCATTACAAAACTCAACCATTGGAGCGACCGCGATCTCCATATCAGTAGGTGTGAGCGCCATATCATCAAAGGCTTGATCCACCTCTGACACTTCTGAATCAAGGATCATATCGACAGTTACAGATTGATCTAGAGCCTCCTCTAATGTGCCGAGCTGTGACTGATGAGACTCACAACCAAAGAGAGAGACTGACAAAGAGAGACATACAGAGGCTATTAAAGAAAGATACACCGAGGGGGATACAGAGGGAGATACAGAGGAACGATAAAAGAGCGACTGATAGAGAGAGAGAGACTGATAGAGAGAGAGAGACTGACAGCGAGAGACACACTGACCGACCTGGCGAACATGGAGGCTGACCACTGTGAGAAGATTGATTGAATGAGGCATCAGTGGACTCCATGATAGTGATATGAGCAGGACAATTAGTGTCTACACACAAGCTGACCATATTAATAAAGCGCTGTATAGCCACAAATAGAATGAGAAAATGAATCTCCTTAAGTAAACATCATCGAGATTGAATCCACTCGACCGATGTATAAGTCATGAATAACCACTTCTCACGATCAGTGCGGCGATCACTAGGACGATCAGTGCGGCGATCACTAGGACGATCAGTGCAGCGAGCAACTTTTGGCTTATAATAACAACATGGTGAACAAGAGCAGAAGCGGGGGGAGTATATTTAGAAATGTAGGCTTATCGATATTTAGGTGATCCGATTTCTTAGGCATACACACATAGCGTTGTCATCAAGTTGAAAAAGAAACCCCACAGCGCGATGATGAAACTTGTCAAAGCGCTCTGTATGTGCATAAACATCTCTTATGACCCTAGTCATTGTATGCGACGCTAAGAGGGGATAGGCGACTCCTGTTGCTACCCTCGGGGCGAGAGAGTTACCTTTATGAACGCTAAGAATCCATCAGCTAATACACAGAGCGCTCCAAAGCTCTTCGGCTACAAGAAATATTGGGCCCATCGCCTCACCCCGGCTCCCGTGTTGCCCATGACTCGAGCGGAGCTAGACGAGCTTGGATGGGACAGCTGCGACATCATACTGATCACCGGTGACGCTTATGTCGACCACCCTAGTTTCGGAATGGCGATCGTTGGTCGCTTCTTGGAAGCGCAAGGGTTTCGTGTAGGGATTATATCGCAACCAGACTGGAGAAATGCCGAGCCTTTCAAAGAGCTGGGACGACCGAACCTGTTCTTTGGAGTCACAGGTGGAAATATGGACTCCTTAGTGAACCGCTACACCTCGGATCGTCGCGTTCGTAACGATGACGCTTATACAGCGGGTGGCGAAGGAGGAAAGCGTCCTGACCGCTGCGTGATCGTTTATTGCCAGCGCCTTCGTGAAGCCTTTGGTAAAGTGCCTATCGTGATCGGAGGGATCGAAGCGAGCCTACGACGTATCGCTCACTATGACTATTGGTCTGAGAAGGTTCGACGATCAGTGCTCTTTGACTCACAAGCAGATTTGCTCCTCTTCGGTAACGCAGAGCGAGCCTTAGCAGAGGTCGCTCACCGCGTGGCCCGAAATGAGCCCATAGAAAGTATCCGAGATATCCGCGGTACAGCTTTAATTCGTGAAGTTCCCTCCGATTATATCGTTATAGACTCGACTCACCTCGATACACCTGGCCCGCTAAATCCTCCTCTAAATCCTTATCAAATGGAGCCTGATCGCGGAATAAGCGGTGACGACAAGGCCGCCTGTTCGACCTCTGCAGAGCGTGGCGTCCCCGCTGGAATGAGAGCAGGTGAGAGCATAGAGGGAACCCTCGCCGCGATCGCCGCTCTTGAAGAAGATGACCCGCTTGGAGTGCGCCATCGACGTAAAGAGGCGAAAGCCGCCGAAGAAGAAAGTCAACTCCCCCCTCAGGGACCACAAGTAGTGCGCTTCGCCCGACAAGTAAGTCGAGCCGATAGACCTCGTAGCGTGATTCGCCTGCCCTCATTCGAGGATGTGCGTGATAATGAAGTACTCTATGCTCATGCCTCGCGTATCCTTCACCAAGAAGCCAACCCTGGTAACGCTCGTATCCTCGTGCAAGCACATGGGGTAAAAGAGCTGTGGATCAATCCCCCTCCGATCCCACTCACCACCAAAGAGCTAGATGCTCTATATGAGTTACCCTTTACTAGGCGCCCGCACCCAGTGTATGGCGATGCCAAAATCCCAGCTTATGAGATGATTCGCTTCTCCATCGCGATTCAGAGAGGATGTTTTGGGGGGTGTACTTTCTGCTCAATCACCGAGCATGAAGGGCGTATAATACAGAGTAGATCAGAAGACTCTATTCTCCGAGAGATCGAGACCGTTCGTGACACGGTGCCTGGCTTTACTGGTGTGATATCGGACCTCGGTGGACCAACCGCCAATATGTGGCGGATATCATGTAAAAGTCCCAAAATAGAAGCCGCTTGTCGACGACCCTCTTGTGTGTATCCTGGTATCTGCCCGAATCTGAACACAGATCATACACCGCTGATCAAGCTCTACCGAAAAGCGAGACATATCAAAGGAATTAAAAAAGTCCTTATCGCCTCAGGGGTACGCTATGATCTCGCCGTGGAATCTCCCGATTATGTGCGCGAATTAGTCCAACATCACACCGGTGGTTACCTCAAGATCGCTCCAGAAGCGCTCACCGAAGGTCCTCTCACTAAGATGATGAAACCAGGCATGGGGAGTTATTACCGCTTTAAAGAGCTATTTGAAAAGTTCTCTGCTGAAGCGGGTAAGAAACAATACTTAATTCCTTACTTTATCGCCGCTCACCCTGGCACGCGTTTAGAAGATATGCTTGAGCTAGCGTTGTGGCTAAAAGCGAACGATTTCAAAGCCGATCAAGTCCAAGCCTTTTTACCTTCACCTATGTCAACGGCGACTGCGATGTATCACAGCGGAGTCAATCCCCTACAGAAGATCACAGATGATAACGAAGAGGTGTATATCCCTAAGGGGTCGAGAGTTCGTAAACTTCATAAGGCATTCTTACGCTATCATGATCCCGAGAATTGGCCTCTCATTCGAGATGCGTTAAAGCGAATGGGACGAGCTGATCTCATTGGATCAGAGCCATACCATCTCATCCCTGCCTATCAACCCGTTAAAGGCGGCGCACCTAAACACAATGGTCGCTCCAAGACTTTTAGAACGCAACATAGTCGGGCTGAACGAGCTGATACAGACAGAGGAAGTCGCGCAGCTAGTCGACCATCAAAAGCTAAAAAAAGTCGAAGTAAGGCAAAAAGAGATCAAAGCTCCGAAAGAACATGGGAGCCCCGTAAAGGGAGACGCAAGTAACACTGAACGAATGGCAGAAGCCCAAGTAACTTGTTACGAGCCACAATCACTATATATCTAAACGCGATAATAATATGACCGCCTCTTTATAGGTCTCAACAAAAGACATGAACATAATTGTATGTTAAAAAATGATTCTAAAGTGCAAAAAATAAATATATGGAAGAAGTAGAGTGCAAGTATAAACCTTGCCCTAATCCTATATATAAAGCACTTAGAGAGAGGCTTATTTCCAAAGCGCCTAAAAGACTAGAGAGACATAATAATAAATATGCTCAATAATACATTAATCCCATAACCCACCACTGTGAACCACAAACGGTGTTAAACAAATTTACTTACATTAAGCCGTATATCTATGTAACGAACAAAGCACAGTGATTTTTAACACGTCACTCAGCCATAATTTGAAACGCGATCATAAAGCATCGAATTGACGTGTACAACTTGTACACTTCCTCTAACGCATTGCTGATAATAACCCTGTAAGACTCATTACCGACCCACATTAACTCCGCTATGATGCGAATTCACTGACCCGTGTGTTAATCGCTGTAGTCGGGATCTGGAGGAGCTACATACCAACTAGGTCTCTCAACATCTTCAGTGAGCCAAGCATCAGACCATCCTGCGATCTCTTTTTTAAGGGGCGATGTAAATGAGTCAGGAGTAGCAAAAGAAAGCTGTAAGCTGGCGATACCGGTAGCATTCAATGCATGGTCTCTCGCTGAGATTTTTGAGCTCCTCTTGAAGCTCGTTTGTTCTTCAAACAGACTCTTTACTCGCTGATAAACTCTCTCACCGATAGAGGAGATCGCTTGAAACATTTGCATAGAGGCGACTTCTTTTACAGCGCGTGGCATCGCTAAAATAACTTGACCATGCAGACCTCTTTTGCCCTCTACACCACTCCGAACTCTTAGTCTTGATATCACACCTCTAGCTACTTTAACTGACGCCCCTAGCTGAATTAATAAACGCTTAGTGATGCTTAATCCCCGAGAGAGTATATCAATCGCTTCAGCTTCTATTTGTGTAGCTAGCTGTGTTTTTGGCCTCCCAGAAGAGACAGACTCTTTAGACCAACTAATCCCAAGATCATGCGGAGGCCGAACATCTCCGGCATACATTACAGTACAGCCGCTTCTACGACTTAAGCGTAATCTACCGATCCATTGTCTTAAAGCGTTCTCTGTCTCTAGGTCGTAATCAGAGTTTAGATCTTCAATACTCATTGATGGTGATAATGAAATAGCATCTGCTCTTGAGCTCCTCAAATCCATTCTTGGCGATCCAATAAGAATAAGCGCTTGGCAATCGTTAAACCGATTAGACGCGTTATTATCTCTGCCAGTATGACCAATGATCACCTTGTTAAATCTCTGGAGTTGACCGATGAGTGGGTGATCATTTAACAAAGGGACATTGTTCGCACCGAAAGTCTCACTCTTAAACATTAATGACCCATCGCTGCTCTGCGGTGCCTTGCTATCATTCAAAGCAGCGTTTAAGTACTTTGCCAAAGACTTATGAGTCCCAATCCCTATAACTGTCTCCTTGCTATATTGAGAGAGCAGTGGTTCTAAAGAGGTTGATAAGGTTCGCAAAGCGCCAAGTCCTTCGTCAGTTAATGCTCGATCATCATTAAACAGCCTTGACGATCGATAAGCATTGGAATCTAACCAAACCCCTCGTGAAATGTGTGGTCGTAAAAATTTTTGATCACCCTCCACTAAGCATATGTCTCGCTCATTAAAACGACTTAAAGACTGTAGTCGTGACATATTAGGAGTCGCATCTAGGATCCATGTCTTAACATCAGGAGGAAGTCGAAGAGGGGTTCGAGTTTCGAACTGGACATCACCATGAGCGCCGACAACAAGTCGTATATCAACATCTCCAATGTGTCCCGCCGTAAGCTCTATTAACAGCTTGCACAAACGTAAAGTTGACGGCCTAGGGTGAGTAAACTTTTGATATTTAGATGTTGAGAGAATAGACCTTGCTAAAGCGCCTCGTTGACCTTTAGGGACAGTGAGCTCATTAATGATCTCTACTAAAGAACTAGCGATCTGTTTTAGTGGCTTTGTTAATTTACCCAATCTAAGAGGATCTGACTCTAGAGCATATCCGGTAGAGCGTCCCATCCACGTCTTTACCTCGCTCTCCAAGAGAGGAAGTAATAACTCAAGGAAAGAACCTAAAGTAGGATAATGTTCCGCTCTCCATCCCGAGATCTCAGAGAGAACTCTCCCTTGTTTATAAGCCTCTCTCTCTTCGGGAGTGGCGATTAAGCTCCACAATCGATTAAATGGACTCCGCTCTGTGAACAACATAGGAGGGGACTCATCAATGACCAAAATAGCGTCATCAGGAATCTCTTTTAAATGAGATAACATCGCATGAGCTGCGATCACAAACTGACCGTTCAAGTCTCTCTTCTGCCGTGCCCGTGTCGCACATTCGTCAAAGAATGGACAACGTAGTTCAGAACACAATTGAGGGATCCCTATCCCCTCTCCTCTAAGCTGATCCATCACAGGTCTTAACTCAGGGGTATCTTGATAGAGTTGACACTGTCTCATCTGTCCTTCGATGACTAATGGGGTAATCACAGAACATTTCGAGAGCTCTTCCACCACTTCATTTACGATTTTATGATTGGGGACTAAATAGAGAACGGTCTTTCCCTCAATGTTTTGCTTACTGAGTAACTCTAAGGCGGTTCGTGTCTTCCCGGTCCCAGTCGGCAATTTAATAACTTGTGTTAGATCTTGGGCATTTAAGGCAAACTGCAACACTCTCAGCACTTCATTATTGATCTCGTCAGTCGTGCTAGCTTTAAAAAGGTCTTGAGTGGTTAAAGGCTCAGTAACTATGTGGCTAGGAGTCTCTGATCCTATAGACAGTATCTTATCTGACGCTTGAAGTGAGTCGTATATTAAGTCTTGATCAGAATGTACAACTTGTACACTTTGATTGCTTTCGCTCTTAAACGCGGTGTGAAACTTTATTGAATCACTAAATAGAGGATATCTCGCTCCGTACCGGATCCCATCTTTGATTACCCTTAGAATTTCAATGTCTCCAACTTTCCCGCGATAACCATTGAGACTTGATGATTGCAATAATGCATCGCTGACCTCTATCTCTCGTAATCGCCCAGCCCCTACAAACCGTCCGAGCCATGAGGCTGATGAGAGCAGCGCGTTATGTCTTTCAGAAGACTGTGTTGCTACCTCTCAAACATGACTTTCCTCTAAGGCCGCTTTTGCACCAAAATCATCTTGATCAGAGATCTTTGTTAACCTCGCCCATGTACGGGGGGACATGTGATTTTGGCGTGTCTTCACTTGAGGTAGCGGGACATCTACCCATCGCTTTTCTCTCTTCACATATAACGTACGGTCGTTTGGGAATGGATCATTAATCTTATGTAGGCGTGGCTTTGCAGTATATATTGGCTGTGAGACAGTAAATAGAGCGCGGTCTATGTATAATTTATTGTCAACATCAGTAGGCCACCATTTGAGGGCTTTGAGTTGTTGTAATGTTCGGGGTGTAGTTAGCTCAAAGAAGAGGTGACATTTTAGTAATCTTTTCGATTTGATTTTGCAGCTCGATGACATCTGGAAAACAAAGTCGGCATTATGAAATGGATCAGGTAAAGATATTTTAATCGCTTCACGAATTGCCTCTTCGGCAGTCCACCCGGTAGGCCATTCGGCATCATCAATGTCGAAACAAGCAAACCTTGATGGCGTATCAGCGACTGTGGGCGCTTGTTGATCGCGCTTCACA
>CALSSE010000019.1 GCA_943788935.1 uncultured bacterium
CCCGTCGTTGATATGGCCACTCCGATTGATCAGAGTCGAGCTCTAGATCAAGAATTCGATATAGCTCCTCCGCCTCCACGCTGCGGAGATGGGGTGATTAATCAACCGACCGAAGCCTGTGATGATGGTAATCGTGAGGATGGCGACGATTGCACTCAGCAGTGCCAAGAGTCGAGATGCGGAGATGGTTATCTTCATCAAGGGGTCGAGGTGTGTGATGATGGTAATGATATCACTAGCGACGCTTGCAATACGTGTGAGCTCGCCACCTGTGGTGATGGAGTAATGCGAACTGACCTCCCTCTTTTTCACACTGATTTTGAAGAGTGTGACGATGGAAATCAGGACGACAGTGATGGATGTACTCGCACTTGCAAACGGGCTATTTGTGGCGATGGGCTGCTCCAAGAGGGGGTAGAGGAGTGCGATGATGGGAATCAAGATAATCGAGATCAGTGCTCAACAGAGTGCACCATCGCTGAATGTGGTGATGGAGTAGTGCAGCTCGGTGTAGAGGAGTGTGATGATGGGAATCAAGACAATCGAGATCAATGCTTAACAGATTGTACTATCGCTGAATGTGGCGATGGATTCCTCCACGCTGACAGAGAGGAATGTGATGAGGGGGCGATGAATGGCAATCAATCCCGATGTACATCCGGATGTCTCCGAGGGAGATGCGGCGATGGCTTACTCTTGAGCGGTCTACCGGCCAACGACCCTCGCTATGAAGAGTGCGATGATGGAAATACATCGAATACTGATCTTTGTACGAACCTCTGCACACTCGCGAGGTGTGGTGATGGGGTCTTGCGAGAGGGCGAAGAGGCGTGTGATGATGGCAACCTCAACGATGGAGATGGCTGTGATTCATCTTGCGCTCTCGAGCGTTGTGGGAATGGAATCATACAGCCTGGCGCTGGTGAAGAATGTGATGATGGGAATCTCAATAATGGGGATGAATGTACACAGCTCTGTCGAATCGCTCAATGTGGTGATGGGATCGTTCAACAAGGGGTTGAAGACTGTGATTTGGGCGAACGTAACGCTGATGAGCCTGATCTCTGTCGTACTGATTGTACTTTGCCCTTCTGCGGAGATGAGATCAGGGATGAGCGCTTAGGTGAAGAGTGTGATGGGGGGAGAGAAGGAGACGATGAGTGTCGATCTACCTGTGTACTTAAGAGATGCGGTGATGGGGTTGTTGATGAGGGAGAAGACTGTGATGATGGGAATCAAAACATCAATGATGCCTGTGTTAACTGCGAGAGCGCCCGCTGTGGGGACGGCGTCTTATGGCTTGGAGAAGAAGAGTGTGATGAAGGGGCTTCGAACGCCTCTGCACCCGACCAATGTCGCGAAACATGTCGACTGCCACGATGCGGTGACGGCATTAAAGATACGGGAGAGCGCTGTGACGATGAAGATGAGGATGATTTTAATGGTTGTGATCGTCACTGTGACATCTCTTGGTGCGGAAATGGGAATCTTGACACCTACGCCTTAAGGACGATCGATGAAGAGTGTGATGATCCATCGAGTCAATGTTTAGTAGAAGAGTGTGAGCCTAGTTTAAGCTCTGATTGTGACCAAGACTGTAGCGCTAGAGACTATGATCTCATCACCGGACAAAGGGTATTCAGGTACCAAGCTGCGCGCTTAAGTGAGTTTGATCGTTATTACTTTGAGATCAGCTCTGCTAGCTTCGCTCATTTTGCTGCCCGTCAATCGGATATACCGCTAGAGTTTTGCGCTACCCTCAGGGAGATGACCTTAGTTCAAATTGATGATGAGGGACTCGAGGAAGTGGTAGAGGGACTAGACCCTAGTGGAGCATTTGTTGATCAAGGTCTATGTGGCGTGTCGCAAGCCAACTTAGAGCCTGGTAAATATCGTTTGGATGTCTCGGGAGAGGGTGAAGAGAGAGTTTATTATGACCTTACATCATCTTTGAGCCAAGAGATCACAGGTCGCGGTACATTCCCCACTCAGCTCGTCGTATCCAATGAAGAGCCGAGGGATGTCTTGGCAGAAGAGATCGCAGCGAAGAGATCTCTCTTTCATCTCTATATCACCGAAGAGGATCTAGAAGAGAACAACGATGATCGTCGGATCCGATTGATCTTACACAGTGATCACCTCAAAGAAGGTGTCGATCTATTGGAATGTCCCACTCTTCAACTCCATCGTGACCAAGACCGTCAAGATATAAGGGACTTAGAGAGACCTAGCGCACTCATTCCGGTAGATCTGAGCTCTCCGACTGATGTGCGAGATCAAAGCACATGTATATATGAGGCGACCCTAAGTAGAGGCCTTTATCACCTCACCATTCCCCTAGAAGAGCTCCCATTCGAGTCGATCATTTACCAATGGGCATCGACTTGTGGTGATGGAGTCATCGATGATGGTGAGAGTTGTGATGTCAATGAGCCTACGTCTCTTCAAGGACGTTATACTTGCTCTCGAGTGTGCCAGATCGATCCTCCAAATACACCGAATGATAACATTTGTGATGCGAGCGAAGTCGATAGCGAGGGTGATGGTGATTGTCTTGAGACTTGTGGTGACCAAGCGAGTCCATCCTGCGCTCAAGAGTGGTCAGAGGCATCACTCTATCAGCGAAATGTTCATGCTCGTGACATCGATAGAGTCCTTGATTTCGAGCTTAAGTATGCTCAAACAGTACAAGCGAGCCTAGGCTATTGTACTGAGTCAAGTCTCAGCTTATCGATCGTTGATGACGAGGGCGAGGTGGTCATAAGCGACAGCGAAGGAGGGCGAGATCGATGCGCTTATATCGATCAACAGTTAGAGCCTGGTCACTATAGTCTGGTCATCGCAGCCGACCCAACAGAAGATGGCTCAAGGGTCATCTCCTATTTATTAGAGGCGCTTCGTTTTCAGTCATTAGATCATCATCAGCTTATGCAATCTATGACTCATAGCGGAGCGGACAGAGAGCTGACTCGCGCTTTTGAAATTAATGTTCAAGAGGGCGAAAGCTATAGACTCAGAGTCTTTGATAATGATCGAACTTTGCAATGTGAGTCACGTCAAAAATACAGCGTGAAGGTGTCTAGTTTAGAGATCACAGGCTCAATACAGAGAACAGCTGATGGTGAACTAGTACAGGAGCAGCTCAATACAGCGGAGGAGAGATACTCCGATGATCTCACCGCGAGCTTCTCCGAAGATGTACCATGTTACGAAACCATGCTCATCTTCGAGACAGGGCGCTATATACTAGATCTAAGCTCTCTCGGAGAGGGTCAAGAGAGCGAAGTAGAGTTTTTCATTCAAGCGCTCAATCCATCATTATGCGGCAACCATGTCGTCGACGATGGTGAGGAGTGTGATGACGGAAACCTGACCTCAGATGATGGATGTACCAAATACTGTCTCAAAGAGCCAAACTGTGGTGATGGAGTGGTTGATCGTGGAGAAGAGTGTGATGACGGAAACCGACAAGATGGTGACCTCAGTTGTTCGAGTCAGTGCACGAGGTGCGGTGACGGCTTGTTAGCTGAAGGTGAACAGTGCGATGACGGTAATACGATTAATGGAGATGGCTGCGATCTACTATGTAGCTCTGAGGTCATTGAGGTGATTCATGCTGTAAGTCATTATCGAGGGCGAGTATTGCAGAGCAAATATAGAGAGCGGAGCGCTGAAATAGGTGGTGCTACATTGGATATTGATCGGAATATCAATGAGAGATCAGATCTCTATATTGTTGACCTCTCAAAGAAAGGTGTGACTTTAGAGTCAGGGCTTGATGTTGTGCTGTGTGCTCAGCTTAATAGCAGTACTGACGACACAAATATCAGCGTTTCACCTGATGTACTAAAGGATCAGCTCCAAACCACTGTAAAGCTGATTTCAATCGATAATGGACAATCTCCCCAAGCAGCGGTTCAACTCAACGAAGCCGCTGAGGCAGATACGATTTCATTGGTTACATCTGAGACTCCACTGCTCGATTTAGAGAGGTGTGGTGAAGAGCTTCTCCCTAGCGAGCCGCAACCAACTCTCTCTCTTGCGACAAGTGAACAGCGACAACGTTGGCATGAACGAGACGACTTGACCTGCCTCAAGATGCGCTGGGATAACCAAAGTTTAAACGGTAAATATGCTCTCGTCGTTGAAGCGAATGAGCAATGGCAACTCTATCGTGATCATCCTCTTGAGTATGATCTCAATCTCATGACATGGAGTACACTGTGGTCCTCTGAGGCAGTGGGTCTTGGGATCGCTACGGGTCAAATTAAGCCCAATGGTGATGCACTGTTTAAGCTCACTCGACCCCCTGGCGCCTTGTCCAATTTATATGAGGCGAGAACACTTGAGAGTGATCACTTCTCCTGTCCGATACACACTGAGACAGCGATCACTCTACTAACCCCAAATGTAGACACTCAAGAATGTCATATTTACTCGCGACTCAGCGAAGACTCATCTTGTGCCTCAACTAGAGCGATACTCGAAGATGAGGGTGATTACTATTTTCTCGTAAGGTCAAGAGAGCCGACTACAGGTCTTAATCGTTTTGGTTTCAAACTCCGCTCTGTTGAAGCCTGTGGTGATCATATTCTTGATTGGGGTGAAGAGTGTGACGATGGGAACCGCAACAATAATGATGAATGCAGTAAGGTGTGTACTAACACCTATCTGCAGTGTGGGAATGGCGTACTTGATGTGGGTGAAGAATGTGATGATGGTAATCAAATGAGTGACGATGGCTGTGATGAGGTCTGTGAGAATGAGCGTGATACATTATGGTTAAACAAGTCTCAATTGAGTGACCTTACTCCCCCTCTTGTCGCGCAACAGGTCAGCGCAGTCAGTGAACCTCGGTATACTTTCATTAAATATCCAGTAAATGAGAGGGATGTTAACGGTGACGAGACTCCTTTAGAGGGCGATTTCTGGCTAAACCTCACGCCGGCAGAAGGCTATGAGTTGACTTATAAGTTATGCAGTGATGGGGAAGAGAACGACTGCGCCATCGACTCTGGAGAGTGCCAAGTTAACATGAACCTCAGCGATATCGATGGAGAGAGCCCAATCGAGGGAGAAGAAGGCTTTAATGCCTGTACTCTCTCCATGAATTTAGCACTCAGTGAAGAATCTGAGCCAGTGGACCCACCATACCATTTAAGCTATCATCGCCGATATAACTTAAATAAAAGTATGCAGATATATGGTCGTCTGCAACCTTTTGCGTCAGATATGTTTGAGATTAACCTCTCGGAAATAAAAACCAATATCGGTAAAAATATAAGCTCGATCATTATGAAAGCGATGGTCACTGCAGAGTCTATCTCTGAGTTTGTCGCCTCCGATGAGCCTCCTTGTTCTGAAGCCCTAGATCCACTGCTCACTTTGTATGATAGCCGAGGTAATGTGATCCTAGAGAATGATGACTTTACGGCGACCAATCTCTGTCCTTCGATCTTCTCTATCCTCAATGTTCAATCACAAGGGGCAGGGGAGACCCACAATCCTAATATTTACCGAATACAAGTTCAAAATCTATCTCTCTTAACATCCTCTTATCGTCTACAGGTTATCTTCCCAGATAGTTGTGGTAACGGGACTCTTGATTTTGGAGAAGAGTGTGATTCTGATGATATGTCCTCTTGTCGTTCCTGTCGACTCGTTGAGCCTTAAGGTCTTAGATATGATCATTAACAGCATGAAGAAAACCGTGTATTCTCAAATCCTTAAGCATCTATCCATGATTAAGTATACAGCGATAACGCTCTTACTCATTAGCTTTTTTGGCTGCGATGAGTCATCTTCAAGTGAGCCCTCAGGGATGATGAATAGAGCCCCGAGTCCCTCTGAGCCAGACCCTAGAGATGAATCTCGACCCTCAGCGGTCGTTGAGCCCCCCCCCGCGGTCTGTGGGGATCAGGTACGCGCGGGTGAAGAGGAGTGTGACGATGGCAACGCTGTCGAGGGAGATGGGTGTGACTCTAATTGTCTGATAGAGCGATGCGGTAATGGGGTCGTACAATTCGCTGAGCGTTGCGATGATGGTGCTGAGAACAGTGATGTAAGCCCAAATCGTTGTCGACTTAATTGCACTTTTCCTCGCTGTGGAGATGGGGTTCAAGATCAACGTGAAGAATGCGATGATGGCAATCTAAACAACTTCGATGCGTGTCGTTCTAGCTGTCTTCTCGCTCTTTGTGGCGACGGTCTACTCCGTGAAGACCTCGAAGAAAGTGATCCACTGTATGAGACATGTGACCATGGGAGCTTAAACAGCGATACACGAGCAAACGCTTGTCGAACAGACTGTCAATGGGCGGGTTGTGGTGATGGGATACAGGACGCTGGTGAGGAGTGTGATCTAGGGGCACAAAATAGCAGTCTCAGGGGCTCAGGCGCTAGCTGTAGATCAGACTGTCGCCTACCAAGATGTGGCGACGGCGTTAATGATCAGCGCCCAGAGTGTGACTCACTCCCCACTAATGACCCTCCGACGACCTGTGGTAATGGGAGGTTAGATGTTGGAGAGGCCTGTGATCAAGGAGAGGCGAACACCAATGATCCTGCTGTCGGTGCCTATGATAGTGAACATATCACTTGTCGGACCGACTGTCAGTTCGCACGGTGCGGAGATGGGATCCTTGATCTTGAAGAGCGATGTGATGATGGGAACATCGAAGTAGAGCCATGCGTATATGGTGAAGAGAGCTGTATGGTCTGTGGCTCGGAATGTCTATTCATTCAAAGCAACGACACCTCTTATTGTGGTGATGGAGAGATCGATCCCAGCGAACAATGTGATTCGCTCCCTACCGATAACCAAACCTTCTGTGACTCATCATGTAGATTCTTGGATATTAATTGTGGCGATGGCGACCTCGATCCCAATGAGGAGTGTGATGATAATAATGTACTCGATGGTGATGGATGTAGCTTTGAATGTCTCAGTGAATGTAGCAACGGGATCCTCGATCTCGGTGAAGTCTGTGATAATGGCGCCCTAAATCAAATCGAGACCTGTGACTTAGCTTGTACTCTAGGGAGAGTATTGATCAAGCGAGGGATGACTGAGCATCAAGGCGCCATCCCCGTCACGACTTATAACGAAAACGGCACAGCGGAGTACTCTGAGAACGATAATATAAGCCTTTATCATGATGAGTATATTTTCCAAAATGATGGGGCTTCAACGTTGTCGGTCTGCTTTGATTTCATCACTGATGAAGAAGAGACAGAGGATCAAGACCCAGAGAGTCAACAGATGTTCTCCTCTTTGTTTAAGGTCTCGCTTGAGAAGATCAACAGTCTCGCAGAAGATGCTGATATACAGCTTAATTTTATCGATAATACTCAAGGTGTGGTCACTGACTTAATTCCAAATTCCGATGGGTGCATTCTCTTTACGGATACATATTTAGATACGTCGGGGGCTTATCGATTAAAGGTCTCTCTTCAAAATCTCAACTCGCTGACCGAGGAGACAAGAGAGACGCTGAGAACCAGAGAAGTTTTGAGGAGACTAGATAAAGAGGTTCACTATGGTCTAGACTTTAAATTATACAGAGCGATCAATCAAGAGGGGGTTAATCATGGTCGAGTTGGCTCACAGGGAGATGACCTCTATCTGCTGAGTCTAGATGAAGACGCCAAGGTCTCATTACGACTCACGACTGATCACTTTGGACGCTGTCCATTGGAAGAGGGAACGGCGAGGCCACGATTGACCGTTTATAATAAGTCCCTTGACGGTAATGTAGGCTCAGAGAGGGCGATTGAGATGCGGTTAGAGGAGCAGGATAGGCAGGCCTGTTCAATGATTTTAGGCTCCAATGATTGGCTCGCCGGTGAGTATTGGATCAAGGTTGATACAGAGACACCATCTAGTCCGTCTGGCCGTTATCGTCTCGATAGCAACATAAGAGTGTCTGACTTTGAAAGATCACCCTTTCCTCCTCGTCAAGTCATCCTCTTCTCTTCAGAATTTATCGATCATCTCCCTGAGCGAAGAGCGGCCGACCCACTAAGCTCTTTGAGAGCATTAGCGAGGAGATATATTATCGAAGTCCCCGAGTCAGATGAAGAGGCAACAGAGAAAGGGTATGAGCTGGAGGCGACGATGTTTGGCTGTGAGAGCGGAGCGCTTACTCAAGTCGAGCTGTGGTCACTCGATGAAGACGATGACAACTCGGTATTCATCCATCAGGCAGTAGAGCTTGATGAGAGTGATCCTCATTGGGCGCAAGGAGCATGTCAAAGGTTAAGGACATTTTTAGAGCCAGGTCGCTATTCGATTACCCTTCGCCACTCCGAGCTAGAGAGTGTAAGTGGACTGACCGTAGATGAGATTATAGCAAGGTCTTCCTTCCCCTATCTCATCTCCATTCATCATGGAAATGACCTCAAGAGAGGTGGGGGGGTTAACGGTAGAATAGGTGTCACTGAGCTTCGAGATCTCCCTGTTGATCAGAGCACAATGCAGCGCTTTATCTATGGAGAGGAGTCAGCAATCACCGAGATCGAGAGATTGGGGTTCATCACCGGTATTGATCGATTTACTCTCCTGCTCGATCAGAGAGAAGAGGTTAGTCTCGATCTATCAGTCGCATCGGCGTGTGAGCTCTTATACAATCAGGGGACACTCGAAGTCGATTTCGACCTCTGGCTTCAGCTAGACGGCGAAGCTGAACCGGTGAGTCTTAGGGCAGACATAGGAGAGGACACAGAAGAGGCCTTAGAGGTTTTTGCAAGGAACAGTCAACTTAGCGACTGTGGTGGACAGATTCGGCTCTCTATTCCTAGTGGCTCACATTCTATTTATGTGAATGTGAAGATAGAGAATGATTCGCTCGCCTCACCTCTCTCTAGCGATCAAATATCCTCTATCTCTTTACCTCACTATACGCTGACTCTTGAGCGACCCGAGCTATGCGGAAACGGTCAGACTGAGGGTGTAGAGGAGTGCGATGATGGAAATCTAGATGCTAACGATTACTGCGATCAATGTAAATTGCAGGCCGTATGTGGTGATGGCATACAAGAGGAATCATTGGACGAATCATGTGATGATGGTAACCTTATTCCCTTTGATGGCTGTTCCCCTAGCTGTTATCAATGTGGTGATCAAGTGAAGTCCGCTGGCGAAGAGTGTGAATACACCCTCGATTCAGCCGATTGTGATGAGTATTGTACCCAACGTATATACGATGTTCAAACCTCCGAGAGTACGTACACAGAGAGAGCGATCTCTGTAGGAGAGAGCGATCAGTTTAATATTCAACTCCGTGAGTACTCGTGGTTAGCCATAGAGACTTTGGGGTGTGAGAGCGAAGACCCTAATCTCCCTCGACGATTTGACACCAAGCTAGAGCTGACGCGAGATGAAGATAATCATGTTTTTGAGGCGAGCGACGATCAAGAGACTAGCGCTTGTGCCAAGCTAGAGCAATATATTGACCGCGATGAAGGGGGTCAAGCGACTTTAGAGGTAAAGAGTGAACGTTTTGATACTGTTTTAGGGTACAGCCTTGACATTACTCAATCGGTTCGGTTGCTCAGTGATCGGAATGGTCTCTGTGTCAGAAGACCGATCTCTAATCAGAACCAAACCCCTATAGACCTATGCCCAGAGAATAGTCATACGCTCCCCGAGTTAAAGGGGACTTTAAGCGGTGAAGTTAATGATCAACATCGATTCTATATTGATTCAAGGCGTGAGAATTATCTGGGCTTCAAGGTGAGCCGACTCAATCAAAGTTCCTGTCCACGTCACATGTATGTCGTCGGCTTTATGGATGAGGATGGGAATCCTATTCGTATCGATTTTGATAGTGAGAATGATGAGACGACCTGCGCAGTCCTCCCTAAGCGCTCATGGCCTGAAGGGCGGTACTCACTATACTTAGAAACTGATGTCAGTAATCACAGTGGTGGTGACTTTGAATATAAACTTGAGGCAGAGATACCCGAGGCGACTCTAAGTACCTGTGGTAATTATCAACTTGAAATCGGAGAAGAGTGTGATGTGGCTGCTGATGGAACAGTGTTGGGCGGTGACTCCAATCAAGGGATCTGTCGAGAGTGTCGTCTCCCCTACTGTGGTGATGGCTTCGCCGAGCGAGATGAAGTATGTGATAATGGCGTCTTAAATGCTGATGATCAATCTTGTCTCTCTAATTGTCAGATCGCTCTCTGTGGAGATCGCTATATAAGAACAGATCTAGGCGCAGGTGAAGAGGGCTATGAGGAATGTGATGAAGGAGATCAAAACGCTGATGATCAATCTTGTTTAAGTGATTGTCTATCCGCTAGGTGTGGAGATGGCTTTACAAGAATAGATCTAGTAGAGGGAGAGCCGGGCTATGAGAGGTGCGATGATGGGAATAATGAGGATGGTGATGGGTGCTCTGCTGATTGCACTGCTCAAGAACAACTCTGCAGTGATGGGAGCTACATTCCAGAAGGGGAGACCTGTCCTGAACCGCCTCTTATTCCTGTGTGTGGCAATGCCTTTACCGAGCTCAATGAAACTTGTGACGACGGCAATCAACTCAATGGGGATGGCTGTGATTCCTCTTGCCAGTCGGAGAGAGTCTATGTGAAGTCAGGTCTTTATAACGAGATCAGCGACGGCATACACTTATATGAAATCAGCGTGGATGGTCTATCGAGGCTCGTCGTTGAAACGGAAGGGGCTGGTAGCTTATGTGAGAACGGTGTACAAGACCCTACCTTACCTGAGATCGATACTACGATCACAGTCTATGATGTAGCTGATGATGGGCGCTTATCACAGGTCATCATTAATAACGATGATCACCCGATCCTAAATTCTAAGTGCTCAAAAGTTGATCTACAGCTCTATGAAGCGGGTCGTTACATTATTGAAGTGGGCGCGTACGGTAATGAACCACTAGTGCCCTATCGCCTAAAGCTCCAGCTGTCCCGTGACCTCTCTCGGGGTCTGCCTCTAGAGGGTCAGTTATCTCAAGGAGAGACAGATGTGTATTCAATCTCCTTGTATGATCTCCAGAGTAAAGAGATTACTATCGATACGCTGAGAGCCTTCAGTGACCTTAAGGTAGAGTTTATTCATGTCGGTAGAGATGAAGTTTTAGACCCCTTCATTAACCCTAATCAACCCAACCATAGCGCCTCATTCCCCATTGATGTGACCTTAGAGTCCGAGTTAGGTGAGGATCTGTTTGGTAGCGGAGATGAGCCTGGTGAAGCGCGGTCTATTCTAGATCGTGTCTTCGTTTTGGTTCATCGAGATACAGAGATTCTAGGCCTAAGAAGATATGCCATAGGCCTCACGAGGTTATGTGGAGATGGGGTGCTTAATTATGGGGGGAGTCAACGCTATGTCGAGAATGGTGAGCAATGTGATGATGGTAATACGAATGATGGTGATGGGTGCTCGTCTTGGTGTCGATTAGAGCGTAACCTTTGTGGAAACGGCATTACAGAGACCTACATTAAGGATGGGGTCACTATCGAGGAGACCTGTGACTCCGGTCATCTCCTCGCTGACCCACAGATTCCACCAGACTTTGCTCATCCAGACCAAGTGGAGAACAGCGAAATGACATACTCAGTGATGCTCTATTTCAGAGAGCCAATTGGCGAAGATGAAAATACTCGAGAGTATTCATTCACCATAGACACCAGAGCGATTCACTACGTTGGAATAGATCCCTCTAGCCAAAAAACAGCATCTTTTAGAATCGATGAAGATGAGGCTGACCTAGCGAACCTCGCTCAGCGGATTAATGACTCATTCCCAAATCTTATAAGCGCATGGGGACGAGGAGATGAACTCAGCTTGATTATCAAAGGAGGTCGAAGCTCATCGCAAGTGGTGATCACACTCCCCTATCAAGGCCCCTGGAAACAGTCAGACCTTCAGCCATTGTGTGATCAATCTTGCACTCCTATCCGTAAGCGACTTGTCTCCAATGATTATGGTCAAGGAGACTATGTGGACTACAAAAAAATAGACGGTAAAGTAGAGGAAGAGCAAGAAGATGTTTATTTCTTAGAGTTAGACGGAGACCATACTCTGAGTGTTCTAACTACGGGCTGTCGTTATCGAACCGCTACCGAGTCAGGAATTGACACCTCATTATCTTTGTATCGACTAGACCATGGCGAGAAAATCTCTCTGATGGCACAGTCTGATGATATAGGAGATCCAGAGCCTCCTGGTGATGCGAGCCGATTCTGCTCTCATCTGAATGAAATAGAGCTAACCCAAGGCTCCTATGCTCTGTATGTCTCGGGTTACCTTGAGTCATCTCTCGAGAGCTATTCACTTTATTATAAGCTGGTTCGTGACAACATTAATCTTGGACCGACCACGGGTACTACAGTACAACTAGGACCTGAAATCTTAATCTATGATGAATTTAGTGATGAGTTTGATACGAGACTTCACAGTCTCTCCATAGCGCAACAAGGTGTGGGTCAACAGGGCGTAAAATTATTTACCCAACTCCCTGAGCTCTGTGGACCAGAGGGAGACTTCCCCGTAAATCTTCGACCAGAGATCCAACTCGATTATGCTCAAGGTCAAGTAGTCGTTAATCTATGTACAGAAGATCCAGCTACCCAGACATTTGGCGATAGCCCACTTACAAAGATGTCGCTCAACTTTATCAGTGAAAATGATGTGCTGACACCTGCTTCTAAAAAAGCATATGACCTGTTAAAAAAGATGGGTTATATCCCACTATCTTATCAATATTGCTTTGACTCTACAGAATGTGTGCTGAACAAGTGCGGTAATGGGATTGTGGATCGAGGAGACAATGTCGCTGATGAAGACTGTGATGATGGGAACAACACCGATGATGACTTTTGTACTAATCTTTGTAAATTTAACTCCTATGATGTTGTAGAGCGGATCTCGCCTGTTCCTCCTTTGGATGTAAATATTCAATGGAATAGTCTCCCGCTCGGGGATGATCAAGTGATCGCGTTTAAGATCCCCGATAATAAAACATTTAGATACTTTAACCGCAGCTATAATGCGATCAATGTGAGCTCTAACGGCTTTATTACATTATTTAACACAGTTGAAGAGCCTTCCCAAACACCGACATCAAGAGGTAACGGATGTTGTTCAGGGGGGAATATTCCTTTCAGTAGACCTAGTCGTGCTTTGATCGCTCCCTATTGGGAGGACTTGCTCGGGCAAAATTCATATCGAGCCAAAGGTCAAAACCGTTGGACTCTTGATAACAACACGTTGATCATAGAGTGGAAAGATGTTGAGCATTATGGATATAGATCGGAGCTCAATGTCACCGCTCAAGTGATCCTTGGTTTAGATAATGGTACAATAGAGCTTAGATGTGAAAATTGTCAAAGCGATGGTGGATTACATACTCAAGGGTTACGTGGTCCGTACTCTTATCAGGGGGTGGCGAATCCATCATTGGTTAGGCGCAGCTGGTCAGCGATCTCTGAAGGGATCAAATATGAGCCTACGATTACTCAATAAGTGAGACAATAGTGGTGGTATGATTATGAAGTTTCTCTTCGCTCTATTAGCGGTTTTAGCTGTCGTTGGAGGTGGATATCTTTACTTTCATCAAGGAGCGGAGAATACACGAGAACAAGACAGGTCACCGAGACTCCAAAGGTTACAGCTCCATGACCTCAAAGCGGACTGGCCCAAAACAGCGTCAGCGACAGAGCCCATTGTCTTCGTGAATGAGGTCCCTATGTATAAAGGTTCGTTGCGTCGAGCTTATATAAAGGCCACCGTTCAGCTTAAGCCGCTTGAGCTCTTCAGAGAAGCGATTCTAACTGAACTTCGTCGTCAGAACGTAATAGAGAGAAACACGCTCAATGACTCAGATGAGGCGGAGCTATCTCCGCCTACAGAGTTGGATCTCGACTGGTTACTCAGCACCAAGCAAACCATTTATCGGGTTCTAGCAGAAGAGGTGGCAGATCAAGGTAAAACCAAAAGAAATGAGCGCTTAAATGAGCGTTTAATCGAACCCTCAGCCAAGTCCAATGCACATCTCCTCAAGCTGCCGACCCAGATCAACGTCGCCACTATAAAGCTGTATTATAAATCAGAGGATCAGCTGAAGCGACTCTTGATCGAGCGAAAGATGAAACTGATCCATACTCAGTTGGTAGAGCGCACCTTAAACTTTGGGGAGGCGCAACGACTTTACTCGGAGTCACAGCAGGGTGAGCCTCACTCTTATGAGATCTTAAGAGATGCCCCTAACCCATCGAGAGGCTTATCTCAACACCTCATCGATCGATTGTTCTCCTGCTCGGTGGGTGAGATCACCGAACCAATAGAAGTTGCTCAGTCGATCGTCATCTTCAAAGTGATTGGGCAAACCCTCTCCCACTCAGATCCACAATATACACAAAGGGTAGAGAGACTTGAGCGTTACAAAGAGCAAATTGCTCAGCGACATAACTCGCTCACCAAGACCGCCTTACAAACAGCTGTCATCAAGGTGCCGAGTAAGGCAGCGATGGTCTCTACTGACCAAATGGCACTGTTAATCCCTTTAAACATTTCTTTTCAATCACAGTAGCGGAGCTCTCATGTACCATTTAAGACAGACTAGGGTATTCCATTACTCTCTACTCAGCCTCATATTGATAAGCTTATTGATTATCAACATTACGTTTAGTGATGCTACTCCTATGTCGAGAGCGTCCTCTCGGTCATCATCTTCTACAACGAGGCTGTGTATGATGGAGCTTCATCAGGTCTCAGTTTTTAAAAGAAAACTTAATTACCAGTTATGGGACTCGATTGAAGAACCCGAACCTGAAATTTTTGCTCAAATTAAGGTCAATAACAAGATCGTGTTTAGTGGTCTCTTGGGTGAGGGCCAATATCAACACCAGCTTGATCTAAAAACAGCTCCTTTCCCTTGTGATCAGTTGAGAAAAAGAGTTCTGATCGCTATCTTTGATCAAGATAAATCTCAATCTATGGAGATTATTGGTGAACTCACTATGAGAGTGAAGAAGATGGGGGATGTTCTCCACCAAACTTTAAGTGGGGGGGCTGTCAGATTCTTTAACTTTACCATTCGTGATCTGAGCGCTCAGAAAATTAAAGAACAGTCTGTTAAGAATAAACAGGCTAGAATGTCTAAAGTAGAGGTCACCACTCCCTCTGATAAAGAACCTGCAGAAGAGCCCGCTCCTGCACCCGAAGCAGAAGAGCCCGCTCCTGCACCCGAAGCAGAAGAGCCCGCTCCTGCACCCGAAGCAGAAGAGCCCGCTCCTGCACCCGAAGCAGAAGAGCCCGCTCCTGCACCCGAAGCAGAAGAGCCCGCTCCTGCACCCGAAGCAGAAGAGCCCGCTCCTGCACCCGAAGCAGAAGAGCCCGCTCCTGCACCCGAAGCAGAAGAGCCCGCTCCTGCACCCGAAGCAGAAGAGCCCGCTCCTGCACCCGAAGCAGAAGAGCCCGCTCCTGCACCCGAAGCAGAAGAGCCCGCTCCTGCACCCGAAGCAGAAGAGCCCGCTCCTGCACCCGAAGCAGAAGAGCCCGCTCCTGCACCCGAAGCAGAAGAGCCCGCTCCTGCACCCGAAGCAGAAGAGCCCGCTCCTGCACCCGAAGCAGAAGAGCCCGCTCCTGCACCCGAAGCAGAAGAGCCCGCTCCTGCACCCGAAGCAGAAGAGCCCGCTCCTGCACCCGAAGCAGAAGAGCCCGCTCCTGCACCCGAAGCAGAAGAGCCCGCTCCTGCACCCGAAGCAGAAGAGCCCGCTCCTGCACCCGAAGCAGAAGAGCCCGCTCCTGCACCCGAAGCAGAAGAGCCCGCTCCTGCACCCGAAGCAGAAGAGCCCGCTCCTACACCCGAAGCGGAAGCCGAAGTTAAAGTTAAAGTTGAAGAGCCCGAAGAGCTAGCTCCTACGTCCATAGCTGAATCCGTAACCGAAGAGCCCGCTAAATAAACTTAAAAGCAAGTATACTCTTGAGGTCATAACCCACTATGTTTGGGGAGAGATCTCAGATGAGAAGCTCGATGCTCACGGATTACGGTCATGAGCCCACGCTCCAGCGCTCACCATCTCATGAAGAACCCGCGTGACACAAATTCCCGTGGGGTGGACACACCAAAGAAACAGCTCTTGCTCCCTTGATAGCTTCGGCGAAGAGCTCACGCGGTGGCGCCTGTTCTCTGTTTAGGATTTAGAGGCTTTTCGTCAGAATTGACAATGATGAGATGCTTCGCTCTTGTTCTGCTCGGCTAATCCTCGCCTCCGCCCACTGTCTCTTAGCTAGTCTGAGCTTCCTGTGTTCTCATCAGTCTTCTCTTCTAAAATCTTATTCTCTGCGATTTTATGACTAGAAGCGCTTAACGAATTTTCCTCAACTCTAGTAAAGAGCCCTCTAAACACGACAAGTCCAATGGGGGAGATCATCGCCATTCCTCCAATCCAAAGCCATACTATTTTGTGATCGGGGAAACTTAAGAAGCCATCTGGAGTATATGAAGTGAGTAAGAATCCTGACATTCCACCTGCGAGCGCCTTTCCTACAAAGTAGGGGAGCACCGCGAGCGCGATGTAGGCACCCTCTTTACCCTTAGGCGCAATTTCAGCACTAAATTGCATGAGGCGCGGTGACCAGATCGCCTCACCGATGGTAAAGAAGAAGATGAAAATCACGATTGATACGTAGAAGGGGTCACGCTGTCCGACTGCAACTCCTAACCAATAGTCATAGATGAGGTCACCAAGAATACCATGACTTAAACTCTCAGCGATGGACTCTGGGATAAAGCACAAAAAGACGGCCCCAGCAGAGATCGCAGTACCGATCAAGAGCATGGTGTAAGAGCTTATTTTTGCGGTCAAGATTGAGATAAGAGGCACAAAGAAGACGATCAAGATCGGATTCAGAACTCCAAAGATACTCCCCACCTGGGCGCCCTCTCCAAAGACACGAATTCCGTAAGTAGGAAACATCACATGGAAGATAAAGAAGGTAAGACGGACAAACACCAAAATGGAGAGCATGAAGAGATAGATCCAGAAAGGTCGCTCACTAAAGTTCTCTTTAAGCTGTGCTACAGTCTGATCGGTCGCCTCTCGTACTGCGTGCATCACACGCTCAAAACTACCGCCAGTGTACAGACTGATCATCGAGAGGATCGCATACAGAGTAAGACCTGAGGTGATCAAAGCACTAAATACGATCGCTGCCCATCCCCACTTAGTGAGCTTCACTGAAGGATGCAAGAAGAGTGCTGAGAGGGCTAAAATGCAGATGACACTCAACATAAGTCCCAAATAGCGAGCTTGAATACTACGCTGTTGGTCTATCTCATCGAGAGTCGTTTCAGCGCGCTGCGCATTGATAAACTTGAGTCGCCAATAAACTGCGAAAGTAGAGAGAAATAGAGCTGCAGTGATACTCATCAAGAAATAATCACCTAATTTCGTAGTGATGATATATCCGATGAACGATATGCACATGACCCCTATGACAAATTCACTACGGATCTTGCTGAGACGGCTTAACATGGTAGCGCTCAGCGTCTTCTGAAGTTCTGCCTCATCAACAACCTCTTTCGCTGTGAACTTAATCCCTTCATCCGTCATCTCAACGCCTTCACGCATCCACAATACAGCGATGAGATCGGGAATATTAATGAAGAAGCCAATCCCTAAGATCACTTGATACGTTGAGAGCTCCAACCCGATCCCAGGTATCACTACGGATCCACCATCCCCATACGTATTACGGATCGCGTCAAAGAGCCATCCGCCGATCGCAAAACCTATATTCATGAGGGTATAAAACAACCCAAAGCCCAGAGCAGCGCTCTCGGTAGTCGTAAACTTCTTGATACCCACTTTGAGCACAGGGCCAGTGATCGCGACTCCCAATGCAAAGGGGAGGAACCCTAAGAGAGTCGTAAAGACAATATCAGTGGTAAGCGGCATAAATAAGCGTGCCGTTAAGAGCATAACAGTACCAATTAAGAGGGTCTTCTTGACTCCGATCGTGTCACAGACCGCGCCTACTACCATGACCGTAATCGTCATTGTGAGGCTGAAAACCGTGTAATAAGCTGCTGCTCCAGAGTCACCAAGCCCAATATCGCGTGAGAGATAGAGGACAAAGGTATAACTCGCTGCACCATATGCTGAGTACTCAGTGAGCTTGGTAAAGAACATTAAGTAGAGCTCACGTGGGCTCCCCTTAAGTCCATTAACATAACGCAAAATCATATACACTAGCGCTACTAGCATCCCAAAGAGGATGAGGAAGACAAAGGTGTCAAGTTTAGTGAACGCGCCTCGTGAGAAGCGGCTCATAAGTGACTCAGTTGACTGGATATCAAGCACTCGCCAAGAATCAATCTTGGAGACGAGTTTGATAGGAGGAGTCCCTACTTTTCTATTTTGATTGAGGGTTTTCTCTCGAACAGATGTTTGCTGAGATCTCTTTGAAGCAGATAAGTGCTCATTACCAAGTAAGTTGAGATAGAAAGGGACTTCTCGCGCTTCAATACCTTTCTCTTCTTTGAGTTTAACCGTTCCAGTGAGGCGATAACCGTCTTTAGCGGCAACCCCATTAGACCAGCGAACTGTCTCGGGGTCTATTTGATGCCAGCCCGCTTCATTCAAATCATGTTCAAAGACCTTGAGAGTCCGCGTATCCCTTAAAAGTTGAGCACCACTCTTGTAAGCAGTCTCTACTTTATTCTCGCCGAGTAGCTTAAGGAACGCTTCGGCAGTCGGTATAAAAGAGACCCAATGGGTTGATTGAACTTTGTGAACACGCCAAGCGACCTTGGTCGCCTCGGTAGACTTGGAGTCTGCTTCTTTGACCTGAACTGTCTCAGGCTTAACCTCAGTCTTCACTTCGGTCGAGATCTCATCTTCGGCGCCAGTCTTATCATTAGCGCTAGTCTTGGTCTCAGTCTCAGTCTCAGTCTTCGCCTTGTCTAAGTTCACCTTGACGGTCACAGCTTTTGGCGCTTCATCTTGAGTTAGAATCACGTAAAAAGTTACTTTATGCTCTTTAGTGTGCTCTTTCGATCGTTGGTCGCGATTATCAGTCTCACCCATCTTTGGCTTTGAAAGAGCTGTGGCGCTTAAGGTCATGCTGCCATTGATACAGTATCCGCCTTCAGTTTTAGCGCCAGAGGTCCATTTTACGGACTTAATCTGAACCCGCTCAAATCCAGCAGCCTCCATTTCACGCTGAAAATCCTTTAGAGATTGTGAATCTCTGAGTGACGCGCTCGCGGTCTGATAAGCCGCTTGATATTGTTTTTGCTGTAGTTGACCTAAGAACTGCTCAGCGATAGGAGCGAATTCTTTCCACTGGCTTGAATCAGATGTACCTTTGGAGGGTGGAGCACCTCCTCCTGCAAATACTGAAGCAATAAAACAAACGGTGACGCCTAACGCTATGAGAGCTGAGATAATGCTCTTAGGTTTGACGGGCACACGCCAGAGTGAGCGTGATGAATGAGCCATAGACCCTAACCTCCTAGAATTTGATAAACACTAAATAAACTTATGCGGTGTTTAATTCGCAAAAAATCGACTCACTATGCCCGAGTGACTATAAATGTTCAAGTCATGCTCAACATCAAAAACGACCTTATGATGATCCAGCGTTTAAACTATTCCTCTAAACTATTCCTCTAAACTATTCCTCTGAGACCTTTTCGACCTTATCCAGCGTTTAAACTATTCCTCTGAGACCTTTTCGAGACCTTTTCGAAGACCTTTTCGAGACCTTTGAAGACCTTTGGAACCTTGGGAGACCTATTTCGAGATTAAATAGATTGCAAAGTGTAAAGGTCTTAAGCTCTTAAAGTTGAGGTACAATGAAGAGTGTTTCTTGATGAGTTATCCCTTCCATAGTACTCATCTCACTCACCTCAAGGATGAGTGACTGGTCTCGAAAACTTTGGTTGGGAAATTGAGAGAGCTGTAATACTGAGGTGACATCAATCTCATCATCTTGGTCGATCACTCTTAGTCGATAAAGTCCCCCCGGCTGCAGCGCACTATCAGAGGACTGACCGTCTGATATTAGAGCAGTCAGTGCGCCTCGATTACCGAGTGGGCCACTTGAGATGATCGGTGGATTATCTTCACTCGTGACCTCAAAGATCGCCATAGAAATCGAGGAACTGACAACCGGTCTCCCCTTATCGTCAAGCGGCATTAAAGTGATCTGGTGATTGATAAACCCATTGGGCTCTTCATTGGGGCAAATAACATCGTCGGTCAAGTTTAGAGTGCCCCCTGAAAGTAATAGATGACCGTCACACTCTCCTTCTTCATTGGTAATGATTCCACTCTGCGCGCGCACTGAAGCGCTAGATTCTAAACTGAGAGCACCGATAATTCGGATGTTTCGCTCAGGGTCAGTTTCGTGGTGATTCGGACCACCAGAGCCGGCGCCTTGAAATAAATTTTGACCGTTTTGAAAGGGTGCCCCCCCTTCTGAGCCAGGACCACCGCCTGCATGAGGTGAGTTATCGCAGAGTCGATCGATATCGCTATTGCATATACCTCGGCCGCCTCTCGCTTCGATCTGCGCATTGGTGAGGGAGAGATTTGGAGAGATAAGGTAGATAGAGCCTGCAGCACCGCCAGAGGCGGCATTATATCTAGCATAACAGCAATTGTTGCTATTAGGCGCTGATCCATGGGCACTAACCGTTCCCGCGATATTGAGCTCTGCGGCTAAAAGTCTTATATTACCTCCAGAACCACCACTAATCGCATGATAGAATGGATTACTTGAGTCTGTGTCACAGGAACCAGTCCGAGTACTCGCGGTCAGAGTGGCATTAGGAGCAATATTAATTTCATCTGCAACGAGTGTAAGGTCTCCGCCTATACGAACTTTCCTATTAGCGATACATCCAGTAGGGATACTAGAGTGACTATAGCCAGGGGTCGTACTGAAGGTTCCATCTGACGATTGCTGATCACTTGTAATCCACAGCTTGGTACTCTCATGCAGAGTGAGTGACCCGAGGTACAATGTGCCGGTAAAATCTATGAGAGGATCTTGGTGTTGAACCCCATTTCCTTGGTCATAGCGATGCCTGATATGGCAGTGTGGTGTTGGAAATCGTGGACTGTCGAATTCGCTGATCAGTGGGACGCATACATTTTTTGTCCAATCGATATCACTCGCTTGGTCCTCATGTGCATAATCTATAGGTTCGTCAACGATACCGTTACAATTGTTATCGTAACAGTCACATTGCTCATGATCACTGAGTAAATTAGCGCCAGGTTGTGTGTTCAGCTTGAGATCTTCAAATAGGCATGAAGTCCACTCTCCCTCAATACATGTGGCTCGTAACTCGGAACACACCCCGAGCGCACCAGTGAGCTCACCACAGCTTATGACAACCCCCTCATCGATTCTACCATCACAGTCGTTATCGACATTATCACACTCCTCCACAGGTGGAGGGCTAATAGGGCAGAATGCCTCACCGTCTTGACAGAGACTCCTCAAACGGGGACATGAGCCGAGACAAGAGGCTCCTTCGGATACGTTGTTGCTTAGCCAATAGCTCTGTGGCTCTTCTGCATGATCATCGGTGCCGATGAGGCTAGGATAGGGAGGAGGCAGTAGTCTCATCTCACCGCTCAGATCATGAACGCTCTCGACCATATAGACCCAGCTTTCATCATTTGTAGTAGGTAAAACTTCGATCTCTAAGCCGATCGCTTCAGGCGCTTCATAAGAAAAAGTGAGTTGCAGCTGATCCTCATTGATGATCTCCGCCCTGAGGGTTCCATCGGGTAAGATCGATTTTAGAATCAGAGAGCCACCATTCAGTCGAGTCGTATTTGAGAAAGTGATCCTTAGCCCAGTCTCGGCTTCATTGACTACCCAATGGGCTTCATCGATCTCTCCATCGCAATCATTGTCTTCCCCATCACAACGTTCATAGCTTGGTTCGCAAGTATAAGTCATATCCTCGGCGAGTCTCATATCCTCGGCGAGTCTCATATCCTCGGCGAGTCTCATATCCTCGGCAGAGCTCATGTCCTCGGCGAGTCTCATATCCTCGGCAGAGCTCATATCCTCGGCGAGTCTCATATCCTCGGCGAGTCTCATATCCTCGGCAGAGCTCATGTCCTCGACAGAGCTCATGTCCATTGTTTCACGCCGTTCTAAATCGGAGAGGCAAGAGGCCGTCAGTAATGTTAATAATATCGTGCATTTAAGAGGCTTGAATGTTGTCATGTAGCAAGGTCGTACTTTAAGGTCTTGGAACATAGTAGTTGAGGGTCCCGAAATGATATAGGTCAGTGCTTAAAGTATAACCATTGTCTTCGTAAGAAGAACATAGAATTCTTAGCTTAAGGCTCCAAATTAGTTACATTTATTTGGGTTCTTAGTTAAGGCGAGATTATATTTTAGATTAAGATCACAGAAGAAATTATTTAAGGTCCATAATGAGATTCAGACATGAGATGACCGACCTATAAATAGATGAACACCTATCCCTATGTAGAAGACTCAGTCCTTACTCTTGTGAGCGAGTGTGTGAGCGTTTCTCTCCCAGTTCTGTCCATCAAAATTAGTGATCTCGACATCGATAGGGAAAGGATCAAGGCACTGTGCATTGACATCTATCCCGTCAGGATTAGATCTCGGTGTATAAAAGGGCTTCACACCACAAACTTTGCAGAACGTGTGGGCAGCGATCATCGAACCAAAGCGATACGTCGTGATGTGCTCTTCTCCATGGATGAGCTTAAAGCGAGACCTTGGAACGATGAGGTGTAGATAACCTGATTTAAAACAAATAGAGCAGTTACAGCGGTCAAGGGAGAGCTTTTGAGGCGCTTGAACCTCAAAGCGGATCGCTCCGCAGTGGCAACTCCCATGATGAGTGGTCAACATCGATTCTCCTCTCGAGCTCTTAATCTAATCTACTTCATAAAAAGTGTACTCGTGCTTATATCCCTTATCCATGACTTTAAGTGCGGTTCTGCTTTTAAAGGTCTTTTTAAAGGTCTCAGAGGAACTTCGTGAACCATTCAAGCGAGTGGGTATGGCGCGAGTCTTGGCTGAGAGAGTGGATAAGGCCCGTTTAGTTAAACGAGGTCAGCGCCCCTTATGTCGAACGAAGTGTATTGAGCGCTTGAAGGCATATAATTCGGAGTATCTTGGCTTTAAGGCGAGGTTTCAAGAGCTCTATCGAGCTCTGCGAGATAGTCTTTTGCCAAATGTGCCCCGGTTAGATCTACTCTTTCCCTCTGGCGGAGCACGACTTCTAGGTGTGGGTACTAAGATTATCACTAAGATCTATTTTTATCTAGGAACTCATAATGTTACATATTTCATTATCTTCTGTCTCATTCACAAAGTATTAGAAAGATTTTATGCGATTATCTATCTGGATTTATCAACAGGCTCTTTATCTCTACATCATACTATTACTTACCTATCCTGAACTTGTCTTTGCCGGCACAGGAGGCACAATTGATCTAAGTTCTGAGGGTTATGTTATCCTATTTTTACTTTTTCTGCCCATTGGATTGGGGATAATGACCTTTAAAAAGTTATTAAAAAATTATGCTCGAAGAGCAGCGATGAAGGTGATAAGAATAGCTCAAAAAAGAGATAAGATGTGGAATATTAAATATATCCGCACTCACACTAAAACAGTCTTTATGAGCTTAAAAGAACTTTGGTCTAACAATGACATTGAGGGTTCTAAGGCATACTTACACCCTCATTTTGAAGAGGTTTATCTCAATAAATTGAGGCTTTATGATCGTAGAGGTGAGTTTAATAAGATTTCTGATATTACAATTAAAAATATTTCAATTGTGATCGCAAAGGACTTTGAAGATCCTAACCAGGACAACTTTGTAGCCTACATAACAGGTTGTATGTGTGATGAGTTTTACGATGATATTGGTTTCGAATTAAGAACGAATGGAGATAAAGAAAATCACTGTGATCGTAAAATTAATGAATATTGGCACTTTCAACGTCTTAATGGGAAATGGTTATTGATATTAATTAGTGAAGATTACGGTATTACCCACTCTGTGATTAGTATTGATTCTCATAGTATAGAGAAGAAAAGTCTTTCAGAAGAAAAACGAAATGAGGAAATTGCTAAAGCCGAACAAGAAGCAATAGATTCGCAAAGCCAATCTTATTACTTTGCTTTAGTAGTAGCTTTTTTAGTGACCATAGTAGGCTATATTTTTGACTACTTTTTCTTAGGTTCAATCTTAAAACTAATCAAATCAATCTGATTGGGGTTGATTTGATTTAGGTAACATAATTCCCAAATAAGGACAGAATAT
The DNA here is from genome assembly GCA_943788935.1 of uncultured bacterium. Taxonomy (GTDB): domain Bacteria; phylum Myxococcota_A; class Bradymonadia; order UBA7976; family VGTA01; genus CAKZRU01. Next base: position 24,322 of record CALSSE010000019.1, read on the forward strand.
CACTGTGATGAAAAAGATATAACGAAGCCTTTATTAAACAGTTTTAAATCCAAAGCAGAATTCAAGTAAGTATCAAACTACAGCACAAATAATTTACAACAGGGTAGATGTGGTTCAGAAGGGCTGTGAGGGACAAGCGCTTAGCTCAACTCACACAAAGAGTTCAAAGCACAAACTTACCCAGGGCGCAGGTCATAACCCACACCATCACCTGTCCCTCGGAGCTCACTGCCGTCCTCCGTGGTATGAAGGTCCGAGTGGAGCGCGTCTTTGCTGACCGAAAACTCGCGAAAAATGGGGGGCATATTAGAAGACCTTTAGAAAACATTTAGACCTTTAGACCTTTAAGCCCTTTACTGAAAAAAAGTCCTCTGAGACCTTTAAGCATCGAAAAAAAGTCCTTTGAGACCTTTAAGTAAGACCTTTAAGTACCTTTTAGTATTTAAGTCGTTTGGAAGATCACGCTTGGGCGCTCTCAAAGAGTATCAGCCTGCGTCATCGTGTTGGATCAATTCGCACTCTAAGGTTCCGTTAGTGCATGTATTTAATGCATGATCGGTTCGCTTCGGCTTTAGGTAATCAACTGACCCTAGAAAAAGTCAAACAGATCTTTGAGCAGTCCTACCAAACAGGGGTTGTAGCTGCTTGAGATGTGACTTGCTATATGACCAGCTGTCTGCGTTATTGATTTACATAATGCCTATACTATTATAATCTTATCACGCAAATCAAAATTACGTCAAGACCAGTTGTGTTCGTCTTGGGGAGGTGACATGGAAGGACTATATCGCTTTGAAGTAAAGGGGATACAAGAGTTCATCCTCAGCACCAACAAACTTAAAGAAATCAAGGGGGGGAGTCGGCTCATCAGCGCACTCTCTGAAATCTTTATCGATACACTCTCAGTCTGTTCTGAGGGGTCGGGCTACTATGTTCTTACCAACGCGGCAGGTGGCGCGACGGTTAGGTTTGTTGATGAAGAAGACTCAAGAGCGCTCATGCAGATTTGGCCTATTGTAGTGCATCACTTAGCGCCCACCCTTCAGGTCATTCAAGCGTCAGTTCCATGGCGAGACGGCCTCCCTATGCCCTACAGCGAATTACAACGGGCGCTACAGCGGGCTAGAAATCAGCTGTGGCCTTCACTGCCCGAGGGGACTCCATTAACTTACAGGTCACCAAGCACCGGTTTACCTGCAGAGCGACTGTTGAGGTCCCATCAGGAGTCGAGGCGCCTTGACCGAGGCGCTTACTATCGCTCCAAACTTGGAACGGACGGTAAGTTAGATAAGCTCAGCGCCTCGATTGACCCTACCATCGAATGGGCAGCGAATTTTGAAGACGATCTTACCTATGGGCGATTGGCCGTGATTCACATCGATGGAAACGATCTCGGGCTGAAGATCAGATCGCTCACTGAGTTCGCAAGTGGATCATCGTTTAACAAAGCCCTATCAACCTTCTCAAGAGCGCTGAGCAATGTGACAGAGTGTGCCGCGATTGAAGCTTTCGCTCAGATTAAACGAGAGGCGGAGCGGGAGGAGATCTGGACAAAAGAGCGACCATTCCCCGCGCGCTTTATCGTCATTGGAGGAGATGACATCACACTCATTATAGACGGTCGTCTCGCCCATCGTTATGTTGAGTCTTACTTGAGAGAGTTCGAGCGGTTGAGCCTTGAGCGAGCTGACGAGCTCGGCGGGGGGTTAACCGCTTGCGCTGGTCTCGTCGAGGTAAAATCATCATGGCCCTTCAGCCAAGCTTGTGAGCTCGCTGAAAGCCTCTGTCGCTTCTGTAAATCTCATCTCCGTGGCAGATTGAGCGGGCAGACGCCGAGCGCGCTAGCTTGGCACAGAGTGACGACCTCCATGGTCGGTGACTTTGAGCATGAGGTCTTACAATATGAATTAGCCGGTGACTCAAACATCAGCTTGTCGGCAGGCCCCTACACCCTCTCTGATGTCCAAGGCTTCGTGAGTCTCTCTAAGCTGCAAACTTTAGTTGAGGCTCTCAAGTCTCCAAAGTTACCTAAAAGCTCTGTCCGTCGGTGCTTAAGTTACCTAAAGACAGATTATCGACTCGCGAGAGATCGCTGGAAACGCATCAAAGAGATTTCTGTGAAGAGCGAGGAGGAAAAGCGGAGGTTGGCTTGGGAGCGAGTAGCTGAGGCTATGAACGACCTGGGCGTTGAAGGAGAGGAATTAGTGATCAAGACACATGAGCGGGGATTGGTCACGCCGCTCGCTGATGCACTCTCATTGATCAGAGCGGAAGGGGGAAATTTATGATCTGTGATTTAGAGATCTCGATCTTTAGCCCTTGGCACGCGGGGAGTGGGCGAGGTGATGGTCCGCTGAGCGATGCCCTCTCAGTGAGAGATGCTTCTGGTCTACCCTATCTACCAGGCAAGACGCTCAAAGGGCTACTCCGCGATGGGCTGTACAGCGTTGAGTCGCTAGGACGATGCGCAGAGGGCATCACGAACTCAATTTTTGGAGCGAGCCAACATGAGGGGGAAGATGGGATGAAGCGGTTTGGTGGAGTGGAGGGGAGAGTGATCATCTCGGACGCGACCCTATGCCCCCCCGCCGATTTAGCCCCTCTTCGACAGTGGGCGGTCACGCACCCTGCAGAGGTGAGCGCTCTGTTCACCCAGATCTCTTCGACCTCTCTAGATCAAGAGATGTCAGTTAAAGAGGGCAGCTTGAGGACAATTGAGTTTGTGCGATCCGTCGCTCTATACGCTACAATCGAGGGGATAGACGAGACAGACGTAGAGGCGATCCGAATCGCTTTACCTCTGATCAGAGGACTAGGGCTACGTCGCAGTAGAGGATTTGGCGCTTGTCGACTTAAGATGGAGGTGCGCTCATGAAGTCTCTTTGGTATCTCGCAGAGCTTGAGAGTGATGTCGTCATCACGGCGAGTTCTTCAACCTCGGGCGCACATGAGACTCTTGACTACTTACCCGGCGCGACTCTCCTCGGTTATTTAGCCTCTCGACTCTATTCAAAGCTCTCAAGCGAAGAGGCCTTTAGGATGTTTCACAGCGGTGAGGTTATCTTCTCCGACGCAAGACCTATTGGTGAGGATGACGCAGCTATAGCCATCCCGATGCCACTGTCACTGCACACGGTCAAGCAACCGCAAAACCATACGGTCTATAATTTCTCTCATCCCGAACATCATCGCGAAGAGGGCTCACAGTACAAGCAACTTCGCCGAGGCTACCTGCTTCTCAATCGAGATAAAGTTTTTCGCTTCAGAGCCATCGAGAAGAGCACTCGGGCTAAAGTTGGCTTATCGAGGAGCCCGATTAGCGGAAAGATGCGTGAGGATGAGAACAGGCTCTATACCTATAATTCGATCTCGGCGGGCGCGCGTTTTGTCATTGAGGTACGAGCGATCACAGCCGCTGCAGAGAGCCTCCTTGACCACATCGAGGGTGAGCTGTCTTTAAGACCAAGAACACGTATCGGCAGGAGCAAGAGAGCTGAATATGGGGCGGTGACCTTAAATCCTATCGATCCGCCGCGTTCATTAGCACTAGAGCGAGGGGGTCACACGGGTCATCACTTGAGCTTTGTCGCCCTCAGCGACTGCTGTCTCAGGGACTCAACTTCGGGGATACCGAGTTTAACCCCTTCAGCGCGTGACCTTGGCCTACCAGATGACGTCAAGCTAGAGTGGTCACTGACCCATCTTCGACGACGCACCTATAGCCCTTTTAATGGCAAGAGGAGACGCGTCGACCTTGAGCGACAGGTGATCACGAGAGGGAGTGTCGTGACCTTCTCGGTCACTCCCGAGCTAAATATAGATCTCGAAACGCTGCAAGTTGCGCTTGCGCGCGGTGTCGGCGAGTATACTGAAGCAGGTCTAGGGCAATGGGCCATTATGCCTGAAGCGATCGACCGATCAGCGCTGAACCTCAGTCAACAAGAGCCCTCTGAGCAGGAGGCTCCGATTATTGAGATGCCTCTCATGAGCTGGGCAAGCGCGGCTATTAAAGAGAGGCACCTAAAGGTCGAAGCGGGAGAACTCGCGCTCGAGTGGGAAGATGCGATGAGTCCGTACTGCAGAGGTCGAGATGGGCTAACGAGGTCTCAGCTCGGGAACTTACGACATGCTGGTGAGACTCTAAACGAGCAAGCGCTCTACTCCTCGTTGTTTGAGGTGAGCGGTATGTATACCGTCAATGCCGATAAAGGCGTGAGAGCTCTCAAATGGTCTCTGCCTAAGCGAGGGGTGAGCGCCGCAGCCACTCTACAGCGCTTGTTTGATGAGTCTAGAGATCGTCAGCATTTGTGGAGTCTGACTCTGCAGGCGACCGCTTCAAGACTCGTCAAATCACTAAATCGTACCGTTGCTAAAGCGGAGTACTCATCATGAGCATAAGCCCATATCGTTGGATCTGCCGGTGCCAGATTGAGCTCACCTCGCCGATGAAAATCGGCGTCGGTGCTGCAGATGACTGGGATGACGCGATGATCGTCCGCGATCACGATGGCCTCCCATACATCCCTGGAACCTCTCTTGCGGGAGCTCTAAGGGCTGCCTATTTGAGTGAATATGGCCACCGCGAGACCAAACTGCTCTTTGGTTACATCGAGAGCGCGGAGTCGCAAGCCTCGAGACTACATATCGGTCAAGGTGTCCTCGTCAACAGCGCTGGTCGCGCGAGAGACCCTCTCTGCCTCGCTTCGATCACCGATTCTCTCTTCATGAGCGCTCGATCAGAATATAAGCGTAATCACGCGCGCTTATCGGATCTTGGAGTCGTTGACACCGCGGGTCTACATGACGCGAGTCACCTGCCGAGCGGGTTTCGCTTTTTATTTGAGCTACGCTTGATCGGTGAGAGCGCTGAGGCCTGTGAAAAGGAAAGTGCTGAGATCATGGGACTACTCAATTCATATGCAGTCACGCTCGGTGGGGGTCGAGGGACAGGGCTAGGGCAGTTCAAAATGATCTCTGCCCAAGGTCAATTATTTGACCTCATGTCAGAGGAATGCTTCGCTCTCTACTCATCATATTCGAGCTCGCTAAACTCTGCCGCTCCTCAACTAGAGCGTGATGAGTTGTCGAGACTTCGTTCTCCTAAACTCAGCGTGGTAACCTGGGAATTAAACGCGGAGATCGCGGGCGCTTGGTTGGTTGCAGGCGGAGACGCAACGGACCAAGACATGCGATCTGCTTCACAGCATGATAAGCCAAAGATCGCCGATATGATCCCTTGGCGAGAGAGCCGAGCGACTTGGCGCGACTCTGAGACGCTCAAAGGGAGCTATGACGAGTCTGAGGCAAGCGCGATGATCCCTGGCTCTTCGTTGAGGGGGACTATTCGCCACCGCGCGGCTTTTCACTTGAACAGACTACAGGGAGTTTTTAGTGATCAGCAGACAAGTGGTTCACCCGATGAAACTATGAGTCAAGCTGAGCGACGAGCACAGATCGCGATGTATGGAGGACTCAATAACCGAGCGCTGTGGTCCCTTTTTGGTGGCCTAGAAGCGGGAAGTCATCTTGAAGGGTGTGCAGGTAGATTGGTGGTGGAAGATGTATGGCCAATGGGTGCTCAGCACGGCTTCCAAGATCACGTCACGATTGACAGGCTCACCGGCGGTGCACTCAAAGGCCACCTTTTTGATGAATCGATTATGTGGGGTGGAAAGGTGACCCTCAAGATCCATGTCTATGATAGTCAAGGTCAAGTGCCATCAATCGTTCGGAGAGCGTTCGCATGTGCTCTGAGAGACTTAGAGCGAGGCCATTTAGCCTTTGGTGGAGGCACGGGTAGAGGTCATGGTCATCTTCGCCCCGGCAGTATTGGGGTATGGAGTGACGACAATGGGTGGATTAATGGACACGAGGCAGAGGAAAGGAGAGAGGTCCAATGAGCGGATTAAAATCTATGAACGAGATCTTATCTAGAGCGACTTCAAAACTAGGGCTTGATGCGCTCCCCCCTATGCGTGCTGGTAAAATTGTGTGTACTCAAAGAGAGATCTTCGTCGATTATCAGCGACTCGTATCAGCGATCAGATGCTTTAATGGTGAGGGGTGGGTAACATATACGGATGAGGTCAAAGAGTTGAAGAGCGATGAACTCGATTGGAAGCGTATCGCGCTGAGCGGCGAATGGTGTAATGAGAATGAGAGCCTAAGTTTAAGGCGATCAAGAGAGGGGTGGGAGCTGTGGACTCTCGCGACACAAGAGAGCGATGTGAGTTGGCTCAGCGAAGTCACCCAACTCAAACTCCCGCGCGGTCGTCTCGTTTACAATGTAAGCTGGGACTTGAGTGCCGATGGAATGAGGGTCCCAGGCGCTTGTCGTCTCATCCGGGTTGAACGTGAATAAAGTGAGGAGAGACTCGTGACAGACGCCACATCAACATATCGTTTTATCCCCCTTGTTCACTCTGATGATCCCCTCTCACGAGGAGAATTCGACCGAGTGATCCAGCCCGAATGGGGCGACCTCGTCAGCCATGATGTTCCTTTCTCAGATGGGATTACGGGCACGATTGAGCTGGAGGTAAAGAGCCACACACCACTGTTTATCAGAGGTACGACAAGCGAAGAACTCCCCTATAAAACCCCTAATGACCGCTACGCAATTCCAGGCACTTCTCTTAAGGGTATGCTGAGGGGGCTGATCGAGGCCGTGAGCTTTGGTAAGATGAGCTTTATCGATCCTAAGCGAGGGAGTGTTCGGGACTTAAATAATCAAGACCTTTACGGGAGTCATTTGACTTCAAAGGAGAAAAGGGCAGACAAAAAGATCCAATATCGACCTCTTACCAAAGCAGGTTGGTTAAATGTAAGCACTGATCAATGGGTCTTACATCCTTGTAAACACTGGAGGATCGAGACAACTCGAAGAAAAGATCGAGATACAGGTTCAATTAGTGACCTGCTCGGCGAAGACAAGAAGTGGGATCAAAAAGAAGTTGATCCGATCAAGCGCTTAGGGTGGATCGGAGAGCTCGCTGAGGAGCACATTTACTTTGAGGGGGATGAGAGACCAAGACCTCAGTATCACGCCGCTAAGCGAAATAGCTCAGGGATGTACCTCGTGTACCGTAAGGTCACAGAGGTGTCCCGATCTCCTAAAGCAGACTATCGGGCAGGGCGACTTGTAATTACCGGTAAACCGAGCAAGAACAAACACTTGGAGTTTGTCTTTGAACCGCCGGAGTTGATCGAAGACAAGAGGGATGAACTCATCACTGACAAAGTCAGACGAAACTTTATCAACATCCACAGCGACGGCGCTGAGCAGCATAGGACAAGTGCACGCTATTCTGCTGCGGCGAAGTTTTGGATGGATAGAGCCAAAAAGACAGGTGAGATGATCCCCGTCTTTTTCTTGAGAGACGAGACTGGGGTAAACGCGATTGGCATGGCACAGATGCTAAAGCTCCCTTATAAAAACTCGCCCGCCGAACTCTATCAGAGATACCTCAACAGAGCCTCTAGTGATCCATCTGCGCTCGACTTTGCGGAGCTCTTGTTTGGGTTGGTCGATCGACGATCAGGCCTCGGTCAAGAGTCAGCTTACACTGCATTGAGGGGTCGTGTTCAGGTTGAAACTGCAGAGTCAGTTGACGCGAGACTGAGCGCGATGGTCGAAGGTGTCCTCGGGGGTCCAAAACCTTCATTTTATCCTTTTTATGTACAGCAATATCCAAGAGGTGACTACACTGTTAAGACCTTGAAGACTTGGATGGATGATGACGCGATCCCCTCTGGGTTTAAGCGTTATCCGCGCACAACCAGAGTACGGCCATTGCCTGTAGCGAGTACTGAGACGGTAAAGAGTCGATTCACCGCATTGCAGGCAGGCGCTCACTTTAGGACGCGGGTTCACGTCCACAACTTAAGACCAGAGGAGCTTGGCGCGTTGTTGTGGGCCATTGACTTTGGAGAGCGCGATGAATGCTGGCATCAGCTAGGCATGGCGAAGGGGCACGGCTATGGATCGGTGAGCTTGCGTATTGTTCGACACGATCTGTGTGACGTGAATGACCGCGAGGTCTCTCTAGCGGAGCCGAGGCGAAGGTTTATTGATTATATGAATGTTCGTCTTTTTGGATGTTGGGAGACATCACAGCAGCTCGGCTACGCAATCATCTTCGCAACTCCACAAGAGGGGGATCGTCATAACCTCGTGCATATGAGCCTAGGCAAAGATGGCTTCAGGAGCGTTAAAAAGCAAAATAAGACGCTGCCTCACCCTGAAGACGCTCATCTTCGTGAGCGTGAAGCGATCATTAATGAGAAAAAGTCAGAAGCAGAGGCGCTCCGTCGCGCCCGCCGAGATTTGATTAAGCGGCAGGTCCTAGCAGATCAGCGCCATGAAAAAAAGATTTTGGCCGATCGAGCGCACTTCGCTCTCCAAGAAGTCTCGACACATAATCTCATGACGCGAGCGCTGAATGATTTAACGCCCGAGCAACTCTCGAGTGTCATGAGGATCGTTGGCCCTCAAATGCAGAGAGGTAGCATCAGTTTAGGGCAGGTCTACAGTGAGCTGTGGGAACAGATCACTAAACCAGCACACCTCACCCGTGAGCAGGCCCTATTGGCGATCAAAGATCGATCACAGATTGAGGTCTTTAACAATGTGCAAGAGATCGTCACAAGTCATGAATTATTCTCGTCATTTAAGCGGGGTGATGCAAACATTGCTCTAGGGAAGAAAGGTCAAAAAGAACTCACAAAGCCTTTTACACAGCGACAGCATCAAGCCTTCGGTCGCACTGAAGCGGGGGCGCAAGTTTCATCGGCCGAGGTATTAGGTGAGAAAAAGAGATATATCAAAGATCAGATCGCTGCTTGTAACACAGACGCTGAGCGGCGAAAATGGTTTATCGATCATGCCGATGAAGCGATCGAGTGGGACGAAGTTGACCGAAAAGCATACTTCTCAGAAGCACTCACTTTACGAAATAAAAGGGATAAGGCGTACAAGAAGTTCCTAAATGAAACGCTGAAGAAGAAGTTAGGCTTAACTTAGAGAGTCTTCTGCGGTGAGTTTATTGCGCCGCAGAGAGATAGAAAAGATAAGTGCTGTTGTGATGCGCGATTCCTTTGGCATCAGAGAGTGAAAAGAGACAGCTCACCCTCGCGATCTCACTCAATGAGATATGAAGAAGTCCTAGAGAGGTCGTAATCGCCTAAAAACGTCTGACTTTCGCGAGTAGTCCTGGCGGACCGTGCGGAAAGAGCGGGCAAAAAATTCGCAGGCTAACCCTCGCGAGAGCTCAAGCGAGACTGGCAGAGGAAGCAGCTGAGAGGTCGCAATAGCCTAAGAGCGGCTAACCCTCGCGAGAACAACCAATAAAACTGGCTATGTTACCATTATTGTCGCAATAGCCTAAGAGCGGCTAACCCTCGCGAGCTATACTCGTTATTCACACTGCCCTTCGGCAGAGTCGCAATAGCCTAAGAGCGGCTAACCCTCGCGAGACGAAATAAGAGACATGTCGCCTTGTACAAAGGTCGCAATAGCCTAAGAGCGGCTAACCCTCGCGAGCGTTGGTATACTGCATGGTGAGCATACAGTCGCAATAGCCTAAGAGCGGCTAACCCTCGCGAGAAGTGCAGAAACGTGGGCAAATGCACTTAATGTCGCAATAGCCTAAGAGCGGCTAACCCTCGCGAGTACGCCGACAGCGAAAGCCTCGTCGAAAGGCGAAGAAGTCGCAATAGCCTAAGAGCGGCTAACCCTCGCGAGTCGAACTCTCTGAAGCTCTCAAGGATGATCAGAGTCGCAATAGCCTAAGAGCGGCTAACCCTCGCGAGCTGCAGAATTCTGCAGAAGTTTCAGCTAGCAAGTCGCAATAGCCTAAGAGCGGCTAACCCTCGCGAGCATTATGGGCATTCTGAAGTGAGTAAAAGAGTCGCAATAGCCTAAGAGCGGCTAACCCTCGCGAGGAGAAATACGATTAGAGACAAGCTGATTCAAGTCGCAATAGCCTAAGAGCGGCTAACCCTCGCGAGATCGAAGGAGACTGAAAGCTCACACATGAGGGTCGCAATAGCCTAAGAGCGGCTAACCCTCGCGAGTGCTTACTGAAGCACATGTTGCCGAGAGAGTCGCAATAGCCTAAGAGCGGCTAACCCTCGCGAGTAGTAACTCATGTCTCAGCTTAACGCAAGTGAGTCGCAATAGCCTAAGAGCGGCTAACCCTCGCGAGTGCTATCTCGCAGTATACAGCCATACTGAGAGTCGCAATAGCCTAAGAGCGGCTAACCCTCGCGAGACTGCTACAAGAAGCGTCAAAACGCTCGAGAGTCGCAATAGCCTAAGAGCGGCTAACCCTCGCGAGGCGTTGACCAAGCAAGTGATCTAAGCCGTACTGAAGTCGCAATAGCCTAAGAGCGGCTAACCCTCGCGAGATTCTACATTAGCACTGAGCTATCGGCTCAAAGGTCGCAATAGCCTAAGAGCGGCTAACCCTCGCGAGGACCAATGAGCGTATGAAGGGCTTCATGTAGGTCGCAATAGCCTAAGAGCGGCTAACCCTCGCGAGTTGCTTGATACGCAGTTGTCGAGGCATAGAGAAAGTCGCAATAGCCTAAGAGCGGCTAACCCTCGCGAGACTTCCGTACAATGGACAGAAATGAGTAAGTCGCAATAGCCTAAGAGCGGCTAACCCTCGCGAGTAAGCCTTGCGGAAAGGCTCATGCTTAGCGGTCGCAATAGCCTAAGAGCGGCTAACCCTCGCGAGGTCGATCCATATGTTGAGCTACGAGCAATCAAGAGTCGCAATAGCCTAAGAGCGGCTAACCCTCGCGAGAGTATCCGTCAGAATGAGTTAACCTCACAGGTCGCAATAGCCTAAGAGCGGCTAACCCTCGCGAGACGTACTCGCAGATATACCAGGTCAGCTAAGAGTCGCAATAGCCTAAGAGCGGCTAACCCTCGCGAGACAATCAGTTAGAAGCGCAATATGGCTCAAGGTCGCAATAGCCTAAGAGCGGCTAACCCTCGCGAGTTTAACTTCGATGCATTGGATCCTCAGCTGCACAGGTCGCAATAGCCTAAGAGCGGCTAACCCTCGCGAGTATGCTAATGGAAAGACTCATTGGCTACAGAGTCGCAATAGCCTAAGAGCGGCTAACCCTCGCGAGAGAAGGAGCGTTCGTAATGCTCGTAAAATCAGGTCGCAATAGCCTAAGAGCGGCTAACCCTCGCGAGTATAAAGCAGAAAACGGCTATTATGATGTCGTAAGTCGCAATAGCCTAAGAGCGGCTAACCCTCGCGAGCCAAGCGTTAGACCACTACAGAAGGCTGCTCAGAGTCGCAATAGCCTAAGAGCGGCTAACCCTCGCGAGACGAAGTTCGTTATACTTATTATCGCTTCAACGTCGCAATAGCCTAAGAGCGGCTAACCCTCGCGAGATTTATCATAAACAACCAAGCGGCTAATCAAGTCGCAATAGCCTAAGAGCGGCTAACCCTCGCGAGATACATGCTCGATGATGCTTAGTGACACAAGTCAGAGTCGCAATAGCCTAAGAGCGGCTAACCCTCGCGAGACTGTACTGTGGACAACGTAAGTTGATCCGTGTTGCCAGTCGCAATAGCCTAAGAGCGGCTAACCCTCGCGAGTGTTTAAGACTGTAGAAGACTGCCAGAGAGTCGCAATAGCCTAAGAGCGGCTAACCCTCGCGAGAACAGGTTCGTCGGATTGCGTCAATGTGGTCAAGGTCGCAATAGCCTAAGAGCGGCTAACCCTCGCGAGCGGTGCATCGCTTGCACTTAAGCGCAGTAGAGTCGCAATAGCCTAAGAGCGGCTAACCCTCGCGAGACGGAGCTGAAATGTCACTTAGTGACGAAATCAAAGTCGCAATAGCCTAAGAGCGGCTAACCCTCGCGAGAAGTTCAAGGCATGCTCGAATGGATCTAACGGTCGCAATAGCCTAAGAGCGGCTAACCCTCGCGAGGCTTATCCTGGTAGTGCGTCTCACTAGATGAGTCGCAATAGCCTAAGAGCGGCTAACCCTCGCGAGACTTACGATGACATAACATGCTTCTACCAGTGAGGTCGCAATAGCCTAAGAGCGGCTAACCCTCGCGAGTAGCTGTACAAGAACCTTCGACTAGATCGAGAGTCGCAATAGCCTAAGAGCGGCTAACCCTCGCGAGCTCAAGTGAGAGCCAGCAAGTAGAGAAGTCGCAATAGCCTAAGAGCGGCTAACCCTCGCGAGCGATCCTGAGAAAGGAGCTCCCTCTAGAGTCGCAATAGCCTAAGAGCGGCTAACCCTCGCGAGTAGTCTGGATTCCGAGCTCCGTCAAGAAGAGTCGCAATAGCCTAAGAGCGGCTAACCCTCGCGAGAAACCTGTAAACGAGTACAGATGGTCAAGAGTCGCAATAGCCTAAGAGCGGCTAACCCTCGCGAGCATGACCTATGGAGCAACTATCGCTGCTATCAGGTCGCAATAGCCTAAGAGCGGCTAACCCTCGCGAGATATACGCAATGATACTTTGCTCAGAAAGGGAGTCGCAATAGCCTAAGAGCGGCTAACCCTCGCGAGTGAGAAGCTTCAGTGACTGTATCAAAGAGTCGCAATAGCCTAAGAGCGGCTAACCCTCGCGAGATCTACGCAATCAGTAGGCTCTACTAGTCGCAATAGCCTAAGAGCGGCTAACCCTCGCGAGAGCATTCATGCGGAACGTCACAGGCCTCTAGGTCGCAATAGCCTAAGAGCGGCTAACCCTCGCGAGGATATATCGTCAATGCGTTCGAAGAGATAGTCGAAGTCGCAATAGCCTAAGAGCGGCTAACCCTCGCGAGTCGGATCGCAAGGGAGGTTGGTATGTCTGATAGAGTCGCAATAGCCTAAGAGCGGCTAACCCTCGCGAGTAGGAGCAGATTGGAGGGAAGACGAAAAGTTATAGAGTCGCAATAGCCTAAGAGCGGCTAACCCTCGCGAGCTCGGAGAATTCCCCGACTTGTTGAGGGGAATATGAGAGTCGCAATAGCCTAAGAGCGGCTAACCCTCGCGAGTTGTCTCAGATTTACACAAGCATCAAGCATAAGGTCGCAATAGCCTAAGAGCGGCTAACCCTCGCGAGAGCACCCAATTTAAGTACGCGAAGAGATTAAATATTTCAAGGGGTATTTCGCATAACAGTCATTTGATTACTAAAGAAAAAGGCAATATCGTCGAATTTGACCCATATAATTTTTAAATATTATAAGGATTATGTAACTTTAAGTAGTAATCGCACAGGAAATGTTTAAATTTACGCCAAATGTAGCAGTTAATTTGTTAAATATCATTACCTTAAGTCGAAAAGTGTCAACTTATATATATTTTGGATGTGCGATTGTTCGCTGTACTTTTTCACGGCATCACGATAAATTGCTGAAGTAATCACAAAACAAGTTCTTCTCACCTTGCGGAGAATATGACATGTCACGAGCGCCAAAGCGAGGCACCTCCGGTATACAGAGCAGATCGGGTCGATTCTTGATCTGCTACTCAGGGGTGAAGGGCAGACACAGCAGGCGCTGGCATCGGTTTTTTAAGAACTTGTGGGACTCGGGTAATCGCCGGGCTGTATGAGCTCGAGAATATGACACCTCGGCTCTCTCGTCGGCTCTACCAAGAGGCGCTCGAGGCGACGAGCGAGGGAGGGGCGGTGAAGGTTTACCCGATCTGCAAGTCTTGTGAGCGCAGAGGGTGGCGGGTAGGACCTGGGGAGAGCTCTGAGACGCTTGATCAATCCGACTATTTCATTGTGTAACATGAGACATCTACTCGACCTTGAGGGGCTCAGACCCTTCGCTCTCGACACTATCGCCCGCGACCCCCTTCCGGGCGTAGATGGGGTGCGCGCCTCAACGATTAAAGACGTCGATGGATGGATCAAGCCCACTCTTGAGTCCATCTCTAAGGGAGAGTACCACCCTCAGCCCTATCTAAGATTTTGGATGAGAGTCGAGAGCAAGCGACGACCCATTGACTGCCCTTCCCTCATCGATCGGTCGCTGATGAGCTGGTTCAACGCTCGGCTCATCCCTAAACTCTCACCGCATCGAGGGGTGTTCGGTGTGGCGAGGAGAGGATGGCAACAGGCCATAGCAGAGGTTGAAGACGAGCTCACTCGAGGAGAAAGGACCTACGGGCTCAGCTTTGATATCAAAGAGTTCTTCCCCTCGATCGCCCACCCCCTCTTGATCCAAGCGCTCAATGATCGATTACCTGAATCAGCGACTCGCCTCGTCGAGAGTTGGCTCACTGCGCCCTCGATCGAGGGTGACCGAATCGTCCCGAACCGCGATGGACTAGGGTTACCACAGGGGATCAGCGTCTCTCCTCATCTCGCCCAGCTCTTCCTTGAGCCCTTCGATGATCAGCTCAAAGCTCACGCGCCCTCACTCCGCTACTTCAGGTACCTCGACGACTGTCTACTACTCGGAGATAACTACAAGACGCTCGAAGAGATGAAGCGATTCATCACGACAGCGCTCAATGAGATCGGCTTAAAGCTGAATCAGCAGAAGGTCGAGCTCGGCGAGATGACCAAGGGCAAAGTTGCCTATCTCAACCACACTTTCCCTAAGGGGAAGGCGCATCACAGCGATGTTGATCGAGCGAGGGTCACCTTCGTGGGCAGCTCTCGGTCGAGTCTGTCCACAGAGCTCGCGAGGTATGCGCTCAAGAAATTAAGCCTAGACGACACACTCTGGGAGCAAGGAAAGGCTGAGGGTCTCGCCGTCGGCGAGCTGATCAGCATCGAGCTCGACCAAGCCGGGCGGACGATGAAGTGGTATCAAAACGCGCAACTCCGTCGGCCACTGAGGACGCTCTATATCGTCAATACCCCCGCGAGAGTACGGATCGATCGAGGCGCGCTCATCGTGACACCGAGCTCAAAGCAACTCGAGCCACGTGAGCTGCCGCTGAGCCATGTAGGTCAAATCGTAGCAATGGGTCCCGTCGAGATGAGCAGTGCCGCGATGCGCTACTGCCTCCGCGAAGATGTACCCGTCCTCTTCCTCTCAAATACGGGCAGCTACTTTGGTCGGCTCGACAGTGCCAAGCGAACACGCGAGCCTCTTCTTGAACGACAATTTAGGCTCCGTGACCACCCAAAGCGCCAGCTAAACATCGCAAAGGCGATGATCACGGGCCGGCTCAATAATGCTCGTATACTCCTCAGTCGTAATAATCGTAAACAACGACGTCGCTCACCCCTGATCGACGAGGTAATCAAGAGCTTAAAACGTGCCAAGACAGATCTCAAATACGCTCGCTCCTTTGATGAAGTGAGGGGAATAGAGGGTCATGCGACGCTCAAATATTGGAGCGGTTTCGCCGAGCTAATCCCGAAAGAGGCAGCTCGTCGTGGCGAATCGCCTGAGCGTGAATTTAAGGGGGACTCCTGGCGCTTTGTCAGCCGCAATCGCCGACCACCACTTGACCCCGTGAACAGCCTCATCAGCTTCATCGCGGTCTTGCTAACCTACAACATCTACTCAATCATTGAGCTCTGCGGGCTTACACCATATGTCGGCGTACTCCATAGCTCCGGTCGGCGTGCCCCTGCGCTCGCCTTTGACCTGATCGAGGAATTTAGGACGCCCCTCGTTGAAAGCGTCGCCTTGGGTCTCGTCGGGCAAGAAGGGTCGTGTCGCTCAACGACTTCGAGTGGCGCGACACGGGCCGGGGGCGAGGGCGTCTTCTTGACACGGCCCGCCCCTCCGCAAGGTGATCAAGGCCTTCGAGCAGGCTCCATGAGGGAAGCAGCGAGAGCACCCCCACTTTGGGCTCCGGGGCGACATGCGGCGGATGATCCACCTCCAGACGTTCTGCACTTCGCCGCCTGCCTTGAGCGTGACACACCTTATAAGCCGTTCACGATCCGCTGAATAAGCCGTTCACGATCCGCTGAGCTGCGCTCATTATCTGGAAAAAGATCACACGATCCCTCTCTGTATATAAGCTCTCGTTCTTAGACTCAATCACCTGATTGACGCGCTGTTGTCTCTGCTCATCTCTCTTAAGTGAGGGGGGGTCAAGCCTCACCCTATTGTTGGAGGGGAGAGGCCTGTCACCCGAGGAGGGGGGTCAAGCCTCACCCTATTGCTGGAGGGGAGAGGCCTGTCACCCGAGGAGGGGGGTCAAGCCTCACCCTATTGTTGGAGGGGAGAGGCCTGTCACCCGAGGAGGGGGGTCAAGCCTCACCCTATTGTTGGAGGGGAGAGGCCTGTCACCCGAGGAGGGGGGTCAAGCCTCACCCTATTGTTGGAGGGGAGAGGCCTGTCACCCGAGGAGGGGGGTTAAGCCTCACCCTATTGTTGGAGGGGAGAGGCCTGTCACTCGAGGAGGGGGGTCAAGCCTCACCCTATTGTTGGAGGGGAGAGGCGAGACAATCCGTACGGAGAGTCAAGCCTCCACCCCGCCTTAGTCCGCCCTCGTGGCGAAATCAGTCACCCTTTGTTCAGAGGAGGACACATGATTGACCTAGAGCTGTTCGAGCAGCTTCTCCGTCAACCACCAGTGAAGTGAGCGCACGTTGGCCTCACCGGTGGATTATCCCCGATCGCGCGAGCGGTCTCACTCGTGGCTGAGAGATCAGCCCTCACCTTAGACTTCTTTAACTTAAACAGCGCTATGCGCAGAAAGTGAGCGTTCATATGAACATGCTCAAAACTTTGGTCTTTGTAGACCTCAATAATATCACTATGAGCTTCAAGAAGATCGGTCGCCGACCTGACCTGAAGCTCCTCGAGGATTACCTCTCACCACTCTCCGAAGGTCGTTTCTGTATCGACACGCACATCTATACGACGCTGCCCCCAGATAACCCTGAGCGCACTCAAGGCTTTCACGACTTCTTGCGTTCAAGCGGTATGATCGTGAATGCGAGACGTGCAAAAAAGCTCCCAGGCGGTAAAATCAAGGCGGACGTCGATGACTTACTCATCCTCGACGCAATAGAGATGGCGCACACGATCGACCCAGACATCATCATCCTCGTGACCGGTGATGGAGACTTCTCTGAATTGGCGATTCGACTCCGCAGACGCGGTCACCGCGTCGAGGCAGCGAGCCTAAAGCACTCGCTCGCCAATGAGCTTCAGCGAGCGACGAATGGGATCATAGACCTCAGCGACTACGCCGAGTGTTGCCCACAACTTCGCGAGCGACACGCCGCTTAGGTCTGAGCGCCTCAACCTCTCCTTGTCTACAGCGAGGGGGGTCCAAGCTACCCCCTATCGTCGGAGTGAGATGAGGCGGCCTTCGCTGACAGGAGCTTAGCTGCTTCAGCGATCGACCTCGATCTGATCCCTTGCCTGCGTTGCCCCTTAACCCTTTGACATGAGAGGAGTGATCTCATGAGCAGAAGCACACGCACTGTCTTTGTCAAGATCATCAAGCCAGAGCGCTCAGATGATGATTGATTGACCCCTCACTTCCCTACTTCCCTACTTCCCTACTTCCCTACTTCCCTACTTCCCTACTTCCCCACTTCCCTACTTCCCCACTTCCCCACTTTTGACGCGCGAGAGCGCAGATTGGATCCATATTATGGATATGCTCAAGACTTTAGTCCTTGTTGACCTCAACAACATCTCAATGAGCTTTAAGAATATAGGCCGCAAGCCTGATCTTCAGAAGCTCAAGGGATTCTTGTGCCCTCTCAACGAGGGTCGATTCTGTGTAGATATGCACATCTACACGACACTGCCGCACCAAAATCCTGAGCGAGTGCAGGGCTTTCACGACTACCTAAGATCAAACGGAATGATCGTGAACACCCGACGCGCCAAGAAGCTACCCGGCGGTAAGATCAAGGCGGATGTCGATGACCTCTTGATCTTAGATGCGATGGAGATGGCGCACCACATCAAGCCGGACATCATCATCCTCGTTACAGGTGATGGTGACTTCTCAGAGCTAGCGCTCAGACTCCGACGCGCTGGGATCAGAGTCGAGGCTGCGAGCCTCGAGTCATCGCTCGCAAATGAGCTGAAGCGAGCCGTGAACGGCGTGATCGACCTCAACGGATTCGCGAATCAGTGCCCTGCGATCAGAGGTGGTCAAGCGGTTCAGCTTGGAGACTCAGCGATCTTTGATTCAGCCATCGCTTTCTGATGATTAACCCCTCACCCCCGCCTGTTTGTTTAACCCCTCGCATTCGCCTGTTTGTTTAACCCCTCGCATTCGCCTGTTTATTTATCCCCTCAGCTTAGGATTCGAGTATGCCCGACCTTGATTACTTGATCGCCGCGCACAAAGTAAACTTCGAGTTTCACGTCTAGCGCCCCCTCTTTATCCCCCTTGAAATACTGGGGGGGTAAAGCCTCTCCCTATTGATGGAGGGAGACCAAAGAGGCTCTCCGCCTCGAGGTTCTCACCTCTTGTCGCGAGCGTATCTTGCGCTCAACTCACGTGATCACGCTCGTGGCAACGTGAGATCACCTCTTACTTATAGGAGAAGCGTATGCTTATCGAGAGAGATGGCCGACTCGTTATCGTGAAGCCAGAACCATCGAAGCGACCCAAGAAGGCTCGCTGAGACGTCCGGTCCACTTCGGTGACCCACACTCGCCTGTGTCGACGCTGACGCAGCTAACCCCTAGCCATTGATTGACCCCCTGCGAAGCAGCCATCGGGCCGCTTGAACGGTGCGTCAATCTCACCTCGTGAGTGGGCAGAAGATATGAGTCTAGCTTATCTTCGCCCCACTCTATCCTCAGCTCTCAGCACTTGAGAGCTGTTCTTAACTCGCGCGCTTAGCGCGCTTCCCCCCCCTATCTCCAAAGGAGTAGAGCCCTATGATGATTGAAGTAAACGGACGTCTGATCCGTGTGAGCGACAACAGCACGTCGCAGTCAGTCAAGTCCAAGTCAAGAGTCCAAGCCCGTGACCAGCTCGTCGAGATTAAAGGCTCAAAGCTGAGAAAGGTCGGACGTGACGAGAATCTGAAGCCCAATAGCCGCTATCGCAGCATCCCACCGATCGAGCAAGGAGGTCTCAGCGATGTCCAATAGAACCCTCGATCGAGTCAAGAGAGAGCTTCAGCTCCTCTCGAATGACCTCCCCGCTGCGACCCAGCTACAGCTCGGCCAGCTCACTGTCAACAACACCAAATACATTGGCTTGATCGCACGCGGTCTGCCGGTGAACCCTGCGTGTTTCGGGAACCACAAGTCCGTCTCTATGCTGGTCTTGATCCCTCCACAGTACCCCACCTTACCGCCTCTTGGCGTGTACGTGGATCGACCGTATCAGATCAAGAGCGGTCACTTTGTAGAGCGAGGATACCATGGCGCCCCCTCTTTAGAGCAGAGCGGATGGAGATGGTTCTGCTCTAGCTTTGGTGGCTTTTCAGATCGATCACGCGGCAACGCATGGAGACCAAGCGATGACATCGTGAGCGGGCACAACTTAGCGACCGTACTCGTCGGAGCGCGCGTCATGCTTGAGTTAGGAGCGTAATGATGGCGAAAACTAGACATCACCTCATCATGCCCGACCCGCTCCGCAGCCGCATCAAGGCCTCGCTGTCTCAGACCGCGGAAGACCGCCGTGAGTGTTTCTTGAGTCTTTTATGCTCTGTGCACCGCGTTGGCTCGACCCGCAGACTGCTCCCTCGCTACCTCTTGATCCCCGATGAGGGCTGTTACAAGGTCCGCAACAGCGGCTTTGTCGCTCTAGATGAGCGCTTTGATGACCTTATGCTCAGCATGGCTCAAGAGGAGCAGCTCGCCGTCGTGCACTTCCATACACACCTCGGACGAGGCTTCGCCCGATTCTCTGGCTTTGACGACGACGCCGAGCTTAAGCGCTCTGTCGCGATCAAACGAGAGATCGGCGTGATTATGGCCTCTGTGGTCGCGAATGAGAACGGAGACCTCTGCGAGAGCCGAGTGTGGATCAATGGCGGTGAAATCCCCATGCTCATCAAGGACCCCGATGAGCTCTCGCGCCCCACAAGCAGCGGAGTGCAATCAGCGATCCGATATGACCGTCAGGTTCGCGGCTTTGGTGAAGAACTGCAGAGATCGCTCTCTGCGCTCAGAGTCGGCGTAATTGGCCTCGGTGGTCTCGGCTCCCACCTCGTGCAACAACTCGCTCATCTCGGCGTGCGTCGCTTCACGCTTGTCGACCCTGATCGAGCAGAGGAGACGAACCTCAACCGCTTGATCGGTGCTCAGCGTAGCGACGTCGCCGGAGGGAGTCATAAGGTGGAGATCGCTCGCCGAGTGATCTTCGCTCTCCACGGTCCGGAGGCGAGCGTGAAGTGTGTTACGAGTGACGTCAAGACTCGCAAGGCGACCGAAGCGCTCGCCGCCTGTGACTTCATCATCTCAGCAACGGACAACCAGAGCTCACGCCTCGCGGCGCAAGAGCTTGCGTTAGCTTACTTGAGACCACTGATGAACGTCGGCGTGCACTTGAGCGCTGAAGGCGGTGAGATCAAGCAGATCCTCGGACGCGTGACAGCGCCGAAGGTCGGCTATGGTGACTGCCTGATCTGCCGTGACGTCGTAGACGTAGAGGCCGCATCGAAGGAGCGCGCTGACAAGGCCACAAGAGCAGCCCTCCGTGCGAGAGGCTACCTCAAGGATACGCCAGCACCCGCGGTGGTGTGGGTGAACGGTCTCGTCGCCTCTCGAGCCGTCGGCTTGCTTCAAGAGCTAGTGATAGGATGGAGCCGTGTCCCTGAGCGAGATCTGCTGATCGACATTTACCGCGATGAGTCGATGAGCTTTGAGGCCCCTGACTCAGACTGCCCACTGTGCAGTGCTAGCGGCATCAGCGGTAGCGCTCACCGCCTGTTCGAGTATCGAAGAGGCGGCACTGACGAGCTACCGGTCCTGGACCTAGAAGCAAGACCGGCTGAGTCAGCCTCTGAGGAGGCCGATGAAGCTGAGCCTGCAGCTGAACATGCAGCTAAGTCACCACTAGAGTCAGCAACTGAGCGAGCTCCTAGCGACGGTGAAACGGATGCTGAGTGTGCTTTGAGCAGCGAGGAGTCCACCGCTGAGTCTGGACCGAGCCAGGGTGAATCAAGCGCTGAGCTTTCCTCAAGCAGCGATGAGTCAGTAGCCGAGCAAGGCTCGAGTGACGATGAGTCAAGCGCTGAGCCTACACCGAGCGGTGATGAGTCTACCTCCGAGAGTGTTCAGAGCGAAGGTGAGCCACCGGTCAAGGCACCTCGCAAGCGACGAAAGCGAGCGCGTAAGTCAGCAGACCTCGTGTCTTAAGCGTCGCCCCCGAACGGTCAGTTTTCTTACCTCATGAGCCTGCCTATCTAAATGATAGGGGGTTTATTTTTTTTTCGTCCGCGATATCATCAAGCAACACACTGCATACGTTATGAGGTCACCATGCTGTCAAATCAGATCGAAGTCAGAGATCTCATCGTCCTCGTGAGCGGCGCAGCTCACCCCCACTTCATGACCCACCGTCAGCGCTGGGAGCTCCTCATATCTTCGCTCCTTAACCACCCTAAAATGCCGCTCGGTGGGAGGCTGAAAGATCACCCTTTTACGCTAGCTAGCCGGCGCTATCTTGATCAGTTTAAGCGCCTAAACAGTAAGCCCGTGCTCAAAGGAAAACGTTCTAAGACTGGCTCAATCTTCTCGAGATATGTCGCTCTAATGATCATCACGCGCTATCACTACCAACTCCAGGTTCAACGTCTCACCCCTTCCGATAGAGGTGACTTTGAAGAAGACTTCTTTGAGCGCGCCATACAGAGGCTCGTCGACGATCTAGCATATCAACTCGCTCATGATACACCCGAAGACTGTAACGCGGTGACCTCTCTCTTCAGACGACAGCTATACGACCTCTTAAATCTCAGATCCAATTCACGTTTTATACAGCGCGCGCAGAATATCAGATATGTCTCCATCACTCGGGGGACAAAACAGGTTGACCTCTCGAGAGACTTAGCCAATGTGAGGCTCAAGAGCTTGATCGACCAAATGACAGAGTGCGCTGATCACGCCTCAACCATAGGTCATAGTCCTGATAAAAAAGATCCTGCCGTGACCGAGCAGCTCAGCAGGGTTCAGATGTGGGTTATCTCGATCAAGACAAAGAAAGTCCAAACACTGCTCGAAGAGTGTAAATCGCATTTTATCCGCCGGGGTGCGAGCGTGTGGTGCGCACACGCGCTTTCGCTTGTCCGAGAGTCGCTCCTCACCCACTCATCAGGATCGCCTCTCGCTGACTTTACCGTCAAGGAGCCCTTCCTCATCCTCGACTCAAGCGCGGTTCTCAAGGTGGGTATGATTCATTTAGACGAGTCCTTTTCGATCCCTGCCCCTGCAGTTCAAGAGGCTTTTGAGGCGTCCCTCGCTAACGCTCTGCAGGCTCACCTCACCGAGTTGCTCTCTCGCTCTGAGGTGACGCTCTTCGATGAGCTTTACCCATCACTGAGACGTTGGCGACTGCATGCGATCAAACAGCCTGAGGAACATCGGATCACGTCGATCCTCCCCGAGTTTAGAGTCAACGCGCGCTGTGTCTCGCTTTTGGATTTCTGCACGGAGCGTCGAAAGTACGACTCAAAACGCCCCTCCGACCCCGTCAACTGCAGCTTTAAATCGATGGGTGAGGCTCTGATCGACCCATCGCGAGAGTGTGAGGGGAGGCTAGGCGAGATGGCTTTCAAGGAGCCGGCTTTCTCCACACCGATCAATTACTCGCAGCTCGTTGGAAACGATAAGGTCAGCAAACAGCTCTACGGCTGGTCTTCGGTCGTCTTCGCGCTCGTCGGTATCTCCTATCGCCGATCGATCGATGACGCGCTCGTAAGACGTATCAACAGCGAGCTCAGTGAATGCGATGACTTTAGCTTAGAGAGATCACTGAGAGTGCCAAAAGGTTGGCGAGACCGTCTCGAGGATCGGCATGAGAAGCACAATCAGCCCGATGATCATAAGCTCATCTTAGTCAAACTCGATGGAGACCGTGTCGGGGAACGCTTTGTCACCAGCACACCGCTTGAGCAGCTCCACCTCAGCCAATCGCTCGAGAGCTTCGGTCAACAGCTCTATTGGAGCAGTTGCCAATTTTGCTTTGAGACCTTAGGGATCAAGTACCCACACGTTGACTTGATCTATTTTGGAGGTGATGACCTCGAAGTCTTGATCCGAGAAGACGCTTTTGAAGAGATGATAGAACAAATCGCAGAGCAGCTCACAGAGCCCGACGTACATTTCAACGTGGTGAGCGAAGTCTTCTTCTCCTTTGTCGCTGTGAGATTCACCTATGACGAAGACTCACGAGATCAGCTCTCGATGATCAGTGATGACCTCAACCTCCTCTTAAAGTCTCTAGTGAAGAGACCGAAGGGCAGCGATGAAAGACCTCAGCTCAACAAAAAGGAGAAGGTGTGTCGCACTCGGAGCAACCTTCATGATTTGAGCGGGGATTACACTGTCAGCGAGCTTTACACATCGGAAGAGCACGCCTTCATTGAAAATGAGACGAGGTTGTATGGGGCGCTCTTTGACGCCACTCATTCTCCCTCGGCCAGCTGAACATACACAGGGTACCACTCTCGCATACTCTTCAGATCAGTGATCAGCCTCACCCCTCCCCTCTGATCGAGCGAGAGTTGCCCTACAAAGATCTCGCTGATCGACACCGTGAGTTTGAGGTTATTCAAGCCGCCACCGATCCGAGGCGCGATCTTCCCCGCGACGTCAATCGCCTTGATGATCCTCTCTGCAGACTCTATTGAGTCGATGGTGGGCATAGAGAAATGCTCAAATTCGAGCTTGTCGCTCTTCTCACCTTCATCGCTGATGATGAAAAGATGAAAATTGCGTTGGTCCTCTGATGGAAGCGCGCGGAGTAGAACGCCCACGACCAGATGTAGATACCTAAGCAAACGCATAGACTCCTGACTGACAGGCTTCTTTACGGACAAAATCTCTCTCGCAGGTTTAACGATCCGCTTAGCAATTTGTCGTAGAGAGCTTAAGGTCGGCAGAGACTCATCTGACAAACCGCCATTCGCTAGGAAACGGTTAATTGTTGAGAGATGTGCTGACGTGAGCTGACGCTCTATCGACCTCGCGACTTGCGATCTCATCGATTTAATTTCAATTATAGAATGAGCGTTATAAAGGTCGTACCCCAACATGCCCGAAGCCTGCTCAAATAGGTCGGTAGGTTTGAGAAGCTCACTGCCCGC
Source organism: uncultured bacterium (assembly GCA_943788935.1). Taxonomy (GTDB): domain Bacteria; phylum Myxococcota_A; class Bradymonadia; order UBA7976; family VGTA01; genus CAKZRU01. The sequence continues at coordinate 48,514 of CALSSE010000019.1, forward strand.
TAGCCCTTTAGTTAGCGCTAATCTAAATTGATCAATAAGCGCGATCCTTGCCTTCATCTTAGCGTAAGTTCCTTGATCGCGAGGCACATCATTCAAGGTCTCAAGGATCACCCGCTCGATCAACTCACTCCTCTGTCTAGGCGTGAGCGGAGTCTCTGACAATGAACGCGTCACGTCCTCTTTGGGATCAGCTTCGACAGCTGAGTCCGCTTCAAGAGCCTCTCCATGCACAAGAGCGCTCGTGATAACCCGCCTTTCTCTTAGTGGGCCATCGATCACAATTCGCTCGGAACTGATCTCTGAGAAGACATCAGCGCCAAAATTTGCGTCGATCGCTTCCATCATCCTCTCAACCTCGCTCGAAGAAAGTATGTATCGCTCGACAAGTTCCGCTAACATAGGCTCCACGCGTTGATCAGTTGCTGGGCCTATACCGGGTTTCTCTCCTTTAAACTTACCTGTCAGCAAGGCAGTGAGGGGCGCGATCACGGGGATCGTCACGGGGGCCAAGGCCGCGATCGCGGTGAGCGCCGCGAACTTGGTGGCTTTCGCCTCATCGGAGAGGTTCTTTGATTGAGCCCCAAATATCTGATCCTTGTGCTTGTCTAACTGCAAGTTGAGATGATCATCCATCCTTTGGCCATCTTCAAGCAAACGCTTCAGCTCAAAGAGTGGAGGTCGAATTTTCTCCATCGTAGCGATCACATCTGGCGCTGAATTTGTGTGATCAACCTCCCAAAACTCAAAGCCTGGAAAGCCAACACTCTCACTTTGTATGAGCATCTTCGTCGCGAAGAGGGCTTCGATCGAATCCATGCCACGCCAAACTGCAAGAGAGAGGATGACGAGAAACTCAGGGTCTATGTCGACGACGCTCTGGACTTGGCCGTCATCATCGATCACAAGTGGCTCAATCTGCCCGTGAGGGCCTGCGAGAGTCTTATACTGTTTATAGCTAAATGAGCTCGAGATCAGCCATGTCTCTTGAAACTCTGGTGACACTTCATCTTGCGCGAGGTACTCGTCGGTCTCTCTGAGAGCTTGATCAGCGTATCCTTTGATACCCTCAGCATTGTAATGATCGATCGGTAACTTGATCACGGATCGCCCCGCTAAAATCTCCGAGACGATTTTAGAGTCGGCGAGGGAGCGGTCAATCGCCGACTCAGCCTTGGGGAACACGGGGTGATAGACCTTGAATGTTCGATGCGTTTCTGACTCTTTAGAGGCATCAGCTGTCGCTGAAATCGACGAGCTATCCCTCTCGTCCCTCTCGGTCTCAGCTTGATCAGTGACAAAGCTCTCCCCGCTGAGGACTTGACTCTTCCACTCCTTATGAGCGGAGATCGAGATCTCGACGCTCGGGACATGGAGTCGGCTCAGCAAGCGCTCACGCTGAGCGACTGTCGAGCGCTTAAGCTCGCCCACTAGCTCGTGTAGACCGTTCTGATTAGAGACTTGTTCATGTCGGATGAAAACCCTTAATACGGGGTTGAGCGAGGCTAGCTCTGCCTCACTTATACTCTCGGCATAGTCTAAAATGAAGCGGCCAACTGCTTCGTGTAGCCGGGACGATGCCCTCTCGTAGAGGAGCGCTGTGAGCGACTCGTGCGGGAGCCCGAGTCTGAGGTCGCTCAGCTCATCAGACTTTGATACCTGCTCAAGGAAGCCGCTGCTGAGCAGATTTGAGAGGTCTGCTCTCGCCAAGCGGAGGTTGAGGCTAGGGGTGAAGCGGTCACACAATCTCAACAAGAGATCGACGCCTAAGACCTCTCCAGGCAAGAGTGAAATCAGCTGAAGCTGCCTGAACCGCCTGGGCTCTTCGTATCGAAGCTCCTCAAGTTCTTCGAGGAGTTCGTCGAGGTCATACATCACATCACTTTGAGCGGTGTGTCGATCCACAGCGACACCAGGCTCGGGGAGAGAGAAGCCGAGGATGGACGGCTGCCCAGCGCGCCGTAGTTGATGCGCCCATTTGGACCGCTCCTGATTCGTCAACCCCCCTCGAGGGCTGAAGTCTCTCAGCGGGCTGAGGCCCATCTCAGACAAACTCAAGCACAGCGGGGAGACTGCCTCTCCTCTGTGGAGCGGGCGCGGCTGAGCAGGGTAAGCGCGACGCCACATCTCGGTCATCTTGAGTTCACGACGATCTTGAGGGTGGACCCATACGACCTGCGCGCCATCAGGGAGCGACCTAAGCGCTTCAGTGACCGTACCGCTCGCCGCGCCGCCTCCGATCGCGTCGCTGATGATGATCACGAGGAGATGAGCGCCGCCGCTGAGCTCTAGGTCGAGGAGGATCTCCCCAAGCCCCTTGACATCAGCTCGGTTAAAGTCGAGGCAGATCGGGTCATAGACGCGATCAAAGGATGCATAGCTCCTCGCCGCCTCAGCGAAACGCTCTCCTTCACCGCGCCATGGCAGCATCGTCAAAGCGTGATCCTCGATGATGACAAGCCTAGACAGTCTCAAACGAGGGTATTTGATCTCAACCTTGAGTGCTCGGCTGAGCGGGTCGAGCTTAGCGAGGGTTGCATCGACATCGATCACGGGCACAGATCGATTGTATCCGATGAGCGCACTCCCCTTGAGCCCTCTCCCGAGCTGTAAAGGAGAGAGAACTGGTGAGGTTTTGAAGCGGTCTAGACCGACAACAGCGCCGAGTCTTCCTGTGTCATCGTACCGATCTTGTGATGCGTTGGGTTGTTGCACTCTCATCTGTGCGTTGTAGCTAGGAAGCTCACTTGAAAGGGGAGGTGGTAAGCGATCCGGCGCTGGAGTGATCTCTTTGCTTGGGAGAGAATCAAACAGATCCTGCTCTGACTCCTCGACAAGCTCTCTTGTTGGCACGCTCGAGTCGCGCTCTCCATAGTGTGCGATGTGTTTTACGAGCCAGATCTGCTCTGCATACTCGAGCGGCGTCGTAAGCTGAATGCTCGACTCCCTCTCCTCAAGCCAGTCTCTCAGCGTCTGCTCGCTCATCTTTACTAAAACCTGTGCCGCTTCCCGCGTGAGAGCGCTTTCAGGGCAGCCTCTTTGCTAACGCCGCTGCTGAGTCTCAAGAAGAAGCTCTGCAGGAATACATCAGTACTCTCGCTCAAATCGGCTGACTGATCTTCTTCGGCAAAAAGCTCTGCGGTCGCTTTCTTGATCTCGTCAAGTGAGTACGCCACATCGTCTCCCTCAGTAAAGCGCTTGGTGATGATTTGTTCCATCATCTCGACGGTTGGTCGACCGAGCTCGATCTGAACACAACGCCTTAAAAAAGCCTCGGGAAATTCTCTCTCACGGTTTGAGGTCATGATGATCACAGGCGGGTGACCCATCGACACTTCAGGGGACGTGAGGGAGACCTTTTTGCTCGAGCTTGATGCGTAGCTAGGGAGCTTGACCTCGACGGGTGAGTCGATCACTTGACGCGTGAGTTCTTCGATCTCAAATGACCCCTCCTCGAGGACGTTCAAGAGGTCGTTCGGCAGATGGTACGAAGACTTGTCGATCTCATCGATCAGCAACACTCGCGGCCTGTCCCAATGAAGAAGCGCCGCGCCGAGAGGCCCAAGCGTGATAAAGTCGCTTGCCTTAAGTTCCCCGCTTGATTTAACCTTGAGCTCCTCGCTTGATTTATCATCGAGTCGATCAAGCTGAGCGCAGTGGAGGTGGCTGATCGCGTCATAGCGATACAATCCGTTTTTTAGGACCGTCTCCGAATTAATCGACCACTTGAACGGCGGCCCTAAGTCGAGCACGTGGGCGAGATGCTCCGCTAGGGTTGACTTACCGATGCCTGGTTCACCAGTGACGAGGATGGGCCTCCGCAGCAACAAAGCGAAGTTGATGTGGTCGATGACCTCGCTCAGCCGATCTTTCACGTCGCCTCTCTCTCCACTCGCCCCTTTCTTGAGCGGAGGAATTAAGTAGACCCCTCCGTGACCTCGATCTGCGTTAACGTCTACCTTGAGTGGCAGATCGCCCGCCTTCGCCATTCTCCATGGAGGCGAGAGTTTTCCTTCAAGCCACTCTTCGTAGCGATCCCCACGTAGCGTTTGGAGCTCATCACCCCTCTCGATCACTCTCCAAGACATGCTAAGCCCTTTCTCTTCGGCGCACGGGTCTGCGCTTAACGCTAAATTTCTTCAGCCACTTTGGATTCAAGTGCACTGACACATTCTCTCTAAACTCTTTATCGTTCATCGCATGGCTCTTGATCTGCTTGAGGAGGTTGGGAATTTCAAGCACTCCACCTCTTTTGAGAATAGATAAAATATTACACCATCGGTCGTTTTGTGTGTATTCGTCGCTGCAGCTGATTAATATAGGATATTTATGTAAGTTCTTAATCTTCTCCAGACCTATGCGATCTTCACCGCTCGCCAAGAAGACTTTTGAGGTGTCTCTAAGCCCGTTGAGATCAGCTGCCTCTTCAGCGATAGACACAGAGTCATCGCTTATTTCGAGCGCTGAGGGGAGGCAGTGTCGATAAACACTTCCTGTCAACGCGCCTGCAGTCATCAAGATCTTACTGTGCTGTATAAAGCGATGAAACGTGTGACCACCACTCGAGTACCCTCCACGCTCGAGCCACCTGTGATCAGTTTGATAAAGACTATCTTCGATGAATAATATGACCCATTCGCCTTCCGTCTCATCGAGCAAGTCGTCAATAAAGCTAAGCTCTTCATATAACTGGTTGAGGCTAACTCTCTCGCCAAGAGTAAACTGAGGCTCATAACCTAGGGTGTAGAGATCAACGGGAGATGTCTCTATCTCATCGATCAAGAGACCAACGTCTGTCTCCCTGTACTTGACGTGAACCGTCTTGCTCTCTAAGCATTCAGAAGACTTAAACTGATTAGCGATCGAGTTGAGCTGATCATACTCATCTAAAAAATTAACTTCGCACAACTCCTCTCGTTCATGGAGTTCTCTTAGCATAGTTCTGCAACGCTCTAGATCTCCTCGAATGACCCTGTTCGCTTCAAGCGACGTCACTTCGGCACTCGTAGCGAGGTCTTCTAAACTCAATACAACAGCCTCATAGACGAAATGATAGAGGTGACTCTCGTCGAAATCCTTTTGGACAAAGTGCTCATCAAGCTGTGGGAAAACCTCTTTGAGCTGAGCAGTAAAATTGACAATTTCAATTTTCTTTCCATATTTGACAAGTAATGTCCATAGCTGACGAAGTTTGCTAAGAACCTTCTTATCTATTGTAAACCTCTTAGCTTCTCGTACGATCTGCTCATCAAATGGCAGAGGGTCATCTTCACTTAGTTGTTGGATCGCTCTGAATTTATCGCTGAGCTGCTTTGTAAAAACCTTAGTCTCCTCTGAGTAAGTGAGAATTTGGTGTGGCTTTAGGGGATTCTCTTTTTCTTTTGCATGAATGATGTCACACCTTGCTTGATAGATCGCATCAAATGTAATGTAGCATGGTACTTTGAGGAGTTCGGAATGCTGTTTGATTAGGCTGTGGGAATCGGCGGGGTCAAGGGTTCTATATTTCCCTGGTTTATAGCCTACTTTCTTTATATTTTTCGAGATGTAGTGGTCGGCGAAGCTCACCCTAAATGCGCGCCACAAGATCTCATAAAATCTGGCGAGATGTAAAACTGCGTAGTCTAGGTCATCTTGTTCAATCGCCTCCGTGACTCTTTTAACAAGGCCGTTCAGCACATCATCAAGAGCGATCATAGATGATCCTTACTCAGTAAGGTGAGTGCGTGATCGGAGTTAAAAGAGTTTAACATAGTCAAGTCAGAACTTTCTCAGGCCTTGATGGTCAGCGGCGTCCAGCGTTTATCGAGGCTGAGGGTCTCATTTGCCTCAATAAATAGATACCGGGGGTCATCGACGCTCATCTCTATATTTTCATCCGCTTCAGCGAGTTGACCATAAATCCAAAGTGCTGAGTGGGGATTCAACTCAGTCATTAGAGATTTTAGCAGTTTTAATGAGTGTGGTCTCTTCTCTTCGGTAAGTTTCTTTACCGCTTCGAACTCCGGTGGTTCCTTATCCGCTTCGGGATTAGGGGGATCCCCAACCGCTTTCTGCTTGGACGATTTACTCTTGGATTTATAAACGAGCGGCTTTCCTGCGAGAACAGTCTCCCACGCCTTGCCAAGTGTTTGAGCATCAATAGGTTTCTCATTCTTCTTAAACTTGAGCACGCTCTGCTGAAGCCGCTCCATATGTCGCTGCAGAGCGACTAAGAACAGCTTCTGCCTATCGCTGTCTTCTATGGGTAAATGCTTGTGCAACATCCTTCGATACAAGCCGCCCATCAACCCAGCCCCCCGCTGACTCTCGTAAAAAAATAGAGGTAGTTTCGTGAGATAATCATTGGTCCACCAAGTCGCTTCGGCATTTAAATGATCATCTTTAAAGAGATATTTGCCTCCCTCATCACCTCCGCGCAAGACGAGACGTTCGCTTTCGCTGAGGCCAGATCGCATGACATATTCCTCAAGCGGAGAGTGCCATGCTGAACAGAGGATCCGATTATACTTAAACATCTCCTGCTTGACGGCAGAGAAGTCCTCAGCGCGCAGATAGTCAGCTCTCGGTTCAGGCAAGAGTTGATTCGCCAAGGCGAGGTCTTTCTCCATGGGGAACATATCATCTTGCTTAATCTCATCCATCAAGCTCTCTGCATCGATATTGAGATCTGAAGCGTTGAAAAGCCTCGGGGCCTCGCTGTCATCTGAGCTGATGAGTGTTGAATTCGCCTCACAGAAGGGCCTCAGCTCATGATCAGACCCGATGAGGCCGACGGGGACGACGTTCACGGTGTCGCCATCATAGTCTCCGCCGATCGGGTGGAGGGCTTGCGGCGGGAAGCCGATCACGTTATCGGTGTTGGGGCTCACTGAGACCTTCATCGCCCAGACGCTGCCATAATGCAAAACAGGATCGCGGTGGATCACAACCCAAGCGTCGCTGAGCTGTTCACACAGTGTGCTTAACTCTGTCCCTATGAGCTTATTTTGATCATCGGTAATCGTGACTGGGTCATCCGCTTCAGACTCTTGATCCTCCAACTCAGTCGCGAGGTCTAAAGCTATGCCCTCCAAAGCACCCTCTAGAAAACCTGGAGGGAGCTCACTCAGCGTTTGACCCCACTGCTCACGCTGTGCCTCTGAGAGGTCGTCCCAAAACAAGTTCAGCGCGACCCACCACGGGAGCTCAACATTGCTCATCTCGAGGTTTGGCGCGGGTACGATCACCCCACGATAGCTACGCCCGACCTGTAAGCAGAGTGGCCACTCGACCAGTGGAGAGCGCCTTAGCATATCGTGTCGAGGCTTATCGACCCTCATCGCGACCTCAGCGGGCAGGGATCGGCGCAGATGCCGCCTCAACGCGAAATCATCTCGTGTGGTCAGGGCTTCAGAGGTGGTCTTTATGAATGAGACAGGGTTCGTATTCCCATCGAACTTAAGCGATGAGGTGATATGTTCTTCAAGCCAAAACCCTGTTTCTGAGTCAATTTTCAGCGGAGAGAGAGAGCCCTTTGACTTCTTCTCCTTGTACACATCCTTCTTTTTGGTCTTGTCATCTTTGCTTTTCGACCGAGGAAGTTTGTTCAACATTGTCGCGTGATCTTCACTCAAGACTTTGTTCCTGAGTTTCTCAACTTGAAAACCTTGACCGCTCGCAGCATAGCCTAAGTTGTGCCACACTAGCCATCGCCAAGCGTTGACCCGGAGCTGCCTATCAGATCTCCCGCTACCAGCACTCGATGATCGCTCATGAAGAGAGCGCTCAACAAAGGTCCTCGCGTGTTTGCGCGTCGCAAGCGCCCAAGCGTTTAGCTCTCCGTATTTGAGACCAGTTGATCTCATCCGCAAGCCTCGCGGAGCGCTGAGGGCTCGAGGGAGGTCTGTGGCGCTCGATCCACACAGCTTTGACTGCCTGTTCGCCTCGTGGAGGCTACGCATCCAAAGGTTCTTACCGAAGATCGCCTTAAGAGAGGTACGATTTCCATCGGTACCATCAACGAACATCGAGGCCCGACCGCCATCATCGAGCAACGCTGATCCCTCACCCCATGAGTCGATGGCCTCTTGCAACTGCCCAAAATTGCCGCGATTGATGACCCCGATAGGGTTCACAACGACCTCGGCGCTCACCCGCTCTCCGTTGGACATCATGTAAGGCATCTCTACGTCGGGTAAGACGAGCGCAATGACCCCTTTGTTCCCGTGGCGGTTGAACATCTTGTCGCCGCGACGCGCGGGTCGAGTGAGTTCCGAGAGGGAGAGGGTCATGACCGCCCGCACACTGTTGGGTCTTGGCCGATTGGCCCACTCGTCAGGGTCGTATTTTGTGTCAAAGCTCTCAATGTTTACGTCGTCAACATGTGCAGGCCAAGGGATCTTCCTACCGTCTAGGCTGATGGTAAAGATGCCGCTCCACGCCTCTCTTGGCGACATAAAGTTGAGGTTCATCTCATCCCCATCGATGGGGTACCACATGATCCTCGCTCGGGGTTTACTCCCGCGAGAGAGGGAGTCTCCGATTTTGATCTGTGGGACCTCTGCGGACCAAGGGATAGGGTACGAGAGCTCGACCTCCCTCTTCAGCGCTAATCGACTCGCCGCAGACTCGCTGATGACGATCGCGTCCTCGTGGTTCCACCCTCCCCAAAAGCTGAAGGCGGTGAGCAGCTCAACACCCGGCGGTTGCTCTGCGGTGTCTTCGGACTCCGCGAGCGGCTCTGCGTGCGTCAGGTGTCCTGAGGCGAGGAGCAAGCGCCTCGGCTCATCCAGCTCCCAGTGCGGGACACTGAGTGCCGATTTCCCCAAGTGAACCTGCATCCCATTGATCTTGACAGTCTGCACTTTGAGGTGTCTCGTTAAGCCCGCGCCGCTGTTACCCGGTGTGTGAAGATCACAGTGATGTTCTGAGCGCTCTCGCGCTTCTTTACCCCAAGATTGAATTCTCAAGCTCCCCCACTTCAGCTCTGCAGTCAGCGTGAGATCTTTAGCGACCTCCTCACCAAAGGCACTCTCAGAATCCACAGGAGTCAGCCAAGGGACACTGTTTGATCCGCCGATGACCAACATCTTATAGAGCGGATCTAAAACGCGCTTAAGTTTAAAGCCCTTAACGCTGGTGTGCTTTGCTGTCAGAGAGCCGATTACCCTCTCCAACAGCGCAGCAGTGTATGTAATTTTAAGTTCCCTATCCTCACCAAAGGGCACGGTCAGTTGTTCTTCACTCGGATCATGTTTAGTCGTAGTGTGAGTGGAGTCCTCCTCATTGGAGCTACCATCACCGTCGTCTTGCATTGGCTCTCGCTCTTCTTCAGCGCTCTCACTCTCTTTCAGTACGACCAGCCTGATGTGAGGCAGGCAGCGCCTCTGTCCTGCCCACCAGAAGAGCCCCTCGTCATCCGGATAAGGGAGCCAAATCACCGCCTCCTGTCCCGCTGCGCCAATCGTGAGACGTTTGCAGATCGTCTTACCGGTGATCAAGCGCTTTGGCCCGATCTCATCCATCCCCACCTCTAAGAAGTGAGTTGTGATTAGACTACTCGCGGTCAGCGTCACCTCAAAGGACGTTTCCTCTCCAGTCACAACGCTGAGGTCAAGATAGCGGTCAAGGTGATCAATCACCTCCGCGTATTGCGCGGCGTTCGACTTTTGTTCTCGAAGGATCATCGCTTGAACCCCCTGATTATTGGTAAACGCCGTTCAGATCTCTTTACAGAGTCTTTTACTCGATCCTTCAATTTTTGAGGGGAAACTCTCTTCACACCTCTGATCACGGGGAGCGCTCGGTCTTTGATGGGACCATCGGTGGGCATCGCGCCGCTGTCAGTGAGCTCCGATAACGCACCGCCGACGTAGCTCCTTAGGAGCGCTCTGTGATTCATAAATTTAATTTTCTCGTACCCTACGAAGAAGCAGGGAGAGCAAGCCATCCCATTGGGGAGCAGCAAGGTCTCCTCGCTGAGATAAGCGCCCACATACTCCCACGCCTTCTTGGTGTCGAGCTGATATTTAGAGATATACTCGACGAGCCCCTCAAGGAGCTGCGAGTGATATAGATTTGTGCGAGAGAGCTCAGTCTTGATGAAGGGGAGGATCAAGTCTCTGAAAAAGATCCTGTAATCTGATAGTCGAAGCTCGATAACACCCGACTCGCTATCAGTCTCGTCACTCTGATCATGATCATCAAAAATCTCTGCTAGATCGTCCCCTAGGTCGCCCATCCGCGCCGCCTCCGGAAAGGGGCTTAAGCAAGCGAGTCTCACGCTGAGTGGTGTGAGCCCTAAAATCCCTTGGATAAAATTTTGTGGGTCATTGTAGTGATCTCTCATGAGTGCTCTGAGCCTTCGCGACCACTCAGAGTCGCTATGAGCAATGTAAAGACACAGTGCGAGAGTGATCGCATATCTCGCGTCTGTATCATTCTCTGAGCTGCTCTCTTTAACACCCCAAGAGTAGTCACTGCTCATGCGTTCAGCAGCGCATGAAGAGACAGGGACAACCCTCATGTTCACAGGGAGTCTTGGGTTACCTGGCTTGATTACTAAACGCCACTTGGGGTGAGTTACCTTATTCCCCGTGCCGCGGTGATATATTTGGTCTCTCAGGCGACGATGACCGAGCTTCGCTGAGAAATAAGCGTCATCAAGGGCATCATATTGGTCCCCATCGAACTCTTGCTCGTCATCGCCCATCTCTTCGAGCCCTGCCTCTTTATTCGGATCATGTCTCTCTCGATCTTGGTCAGTCATGATCACCTCCACGAGCGGTGACAGCTTTAATTAACTCGACTCCCGCTTCATTGAGTTTAGGCAGCTCTTTTTTTAGCTTCTCCCAATGAGTGTCTAGCTTATTACCTTGTTTAGGCGTTAACAGCTCTCGCCATTCCTCAGTATTTGACTGAAGCCAAGATAAGACGCGATCGATAAATGAGGCGCTCAATGTGTAGAGCTCGATAAGGCTAAGTCCACCCCTCTTGCTCATCTCTCTCTCTAGGACACTCTCTAACGTTTCGATATTTTGTGAGGCGGAGAGCGCATAATAGCTCAACCAGCGAGTAAAGTTTGCGAGGAGTCTTGACTGCTCGAGGTCTATGATTCGCTTAATCTGTGCTCGAATGCACGCGCGCCAGCACAAGGATAACAGGTGTGGACTGTCGATGAGCGGTGGCGAGAGGGGGTGGGCTGAGCTGACCCCGGAGAGATCTGCTGTCGAACCTGAGAGGATCACGACCTTTCGCGGAGGCCTGCTCTCTTTGATGAGCCTCTCTAAGTCTTTATTAACTTTATGGATATCCTCTTCATTGGGCTGAGCGATGGGGTAAAATATCGCTCGAGTCTCAGTATCCTCTAGCCGACCTACAAAGCTCCTAGCATCTTGCACGTTCGCAAAGCCCTCGAGCCAAGCACCGCGCCTGTTGATGACTTGATCATAGATCCACCAAGCCCATAGCTTATGATCCTCGCGACTTCTCCTCTCGCTGTGGAGCGCGATCGGGTAGCCCTCTGAGGCGCAGACGAGAGCGGTCTGAAGGAAGTCAGCCCATTCGCTGTGTTCACTCGTGTAGCTGAGCGCTTCGCTGAGGTCACGATAGGCAGGAAGGAGTGAGCCTGCTTCGAGGTCATCGAGCTGCGCCGTCGCCTTAATCGCCGCGCCACGTTTGCCAAAATTTAGCTCAAACAGCGTATCTGCCTTGAATGGAAAGCTGGTTCCATAGGTGTAAAATGAGAAGCGCTCACGTTGCCCAAGAGCCTGTAGGGCGCTCACCAACCCGAGACTCTGATTCGGCATACCATTCAAGAGGATCCTAAAAGAGGTAAAGAAGGACTCGGAGCTCTCGGTTAAGACGATATCCCGCATCTGTAATTCTAGAGACTCGCTCTCTCCACCGCTCTCAACCTGATTGATCTCTCTCAGCTCAACGATGAGTTCGGGGTGCCGCTTTTTTATCTCTACCCGAGTCCCCTCAGCGTTGGTACGCACTATGTACGAGTCACCACCTCTGCTTTGCTTATTCCAGAGGATAATGACCTTGTTAGCCGCCTCATCGAGACACAGCGGACTCGAGGAGTCTAGAAGGGCAGTGGCGATCCCTCCTGGACCACCTTCAGCAGGCGAATTGTTCCTATTGTCTATAGGGTCAGTGTTGAACCCACAACACGTGATGTAGACGACCCGATCCGGCTGTCGCTTTGTGCTCTCACTCATACCCATCCTCCTCTGTTCAAATCTTATTCTTCGACTCGAGCTTCTCAATATAATAAACGCCGTCATCTCTTAGCATTGCGATGAAGCGCTTCGCATCGCGATCAGACTCTAGATCAAACATATAGTATTTACCCTCTCCCCTCATCGATCGGTAGGGGCGAGGCTCGACACTCCGGTAACTGTCGTCACCCTCTAAGCAACGACAGATAAGATCAAGCTGCTCATTATACTGATCAAAGCGACCGGCCCTCTCTGCCTCTAGACTTAGCTCCTTCATGGCACGTGCAGAGAGCTCAACACGGCTCGAGGGAAGTGGGGTGATGATCTCGGAGGGATATAGAACTGACTTTAGCCGAGACCACATCAGCTCTCCCCACTCATTCAAGAGCGTAACCTCGTCATCATCGCTAATTGGACACAGCCACTCTAGAGGAACTCGAGCTCGCTCATCGACCCTCAAGAGATCGAGACTCGCCCTGCGAAGTTCGTCGCCGCATCGAGACCACAACCCGCGCGCGTCGAAGGTAACAGGGAGCGCGGGGATGGTGATCAACTCGCTCGAGGTCTGAAAGATGTAGAAAAGCTCGACACCGTCAAGCGCCGCTAGCGACTGAAGCGCAGACTGAACAGGCTTGAATCCCCCTGTGGCATTAATGGTGATCGGTGAACGCGACTTTATATAAGGGTCAATGTTCAATGTCCAGCAGCGGAAGAGCTCGCTCAACCCCCTTCGAAAGACCTCAGGGGTTGAAGCACGCAAGCTCTTCACACGCACAGGGATGATCACCTCTGCGCCTTCTGCTCTGAGCCAAGATTCAAGCTGAGCCGCGGCGATCTCACCGAGCCATGTGTCTGTCACGACCAAGAGGTGATGCAATTCGGAAAGTGGAGTGCTCGTCGCCTCTGACCAAGTAGACAGCCCGTTGACCTCTGCGCTGCTCTTTCGAGCCTGCTCTACGCTCTTTGACCAATCCTCGAGACTGAGCTCACCGATCAGCTCAGTCAGTCTTTCGACAGTCTCTGCGTCTCCCTCATCTTCTGTCCAATTCGCCGCCTTAAAGATCATCCCCCTTTCTTTGGGGAAGAGATTCGTCAGCAAGCTCGTCCCTACAGAAGTGATCATCAAGCGAGGTGAGGCCATGTCGGGTGCTCCTTTAGTTATCAAGGTAAGAGGATGGCTCGATCCCGTGACAAACTCAACAGGAATCTTCATCATTCTATCCAACCCTGTCGTTGGTGCAAGAGTTTGTAACTATTAGGTTATTGCGCATTCTGGCTCAAGGGGGGGGCCAAGCCCGAAGCTATAAATGGAGATGAGGCGATCACCTCTAGACTCCATCCCGTAACCCCTTTTGAGAGAGAGGAGATGCTGTGGTTAGTGTCCCTATAGAGACTAAGTCTCATAACACGTTGACTGATCAAAACGAGGTCAGATGAGCGTGCAAACCGTTTGGTTCACTCGGATAGCGAGTGAGCAACCCCCCCTTACTTCGGGCGAATGCCCAACTTTAAACAGAGCTCATCAGCTCTAGAGAGGATCTGCATATGCATGATCAACATTATATCACCACCCTCGTCGACGCCACAGAGGATGGTGATTTAGCCGCGCAAACAGCACTTAGTCAACTTTACCTTGAGGGTGGTCTCGTCGAGAGAGACGTCGAGATCGCTAGAGAACTCTTGATCTCAGCCGCTGAGCTTGATCATCCTGAGGCTCAACTGCTCCTCGGAGAGCTTTTTGCCTCGGGAGAGCTAGGGTATGTGAATCTGGAAGCGTCTGCTGAGTGCTTTCAGCATGCGGCCTTTCAAGGCGTGACAGAAGCCATGAACTACCTCGGCGAGATGTATGAGGAAGGCTATGGTCTGCCCGAAGACTATGAGTCTGCTGCTCAATGGTATCACAGAGCGGCGACGCTCGGTGACAACGACGCTCAGTTAAACCTAGGCTTGCTCTATCGTGATGGCAGAGGCGTCGAAGAAGATAACGAGGAAGCCTACCGCTATGTAAGATACGCCGCATTGTGCGACGACGCCAGAGCGCTTTATGTTCTCGGCCTCATGTACGAGTCGGGATATGGCATAGACCCTAATCTCGCTATCGCGTGGATTCTTTACAAGCGATCTGGTCTCTCCGAGGCCTCAGAGCGTATGCGTCAACTCAGCGTTGACCCCGATTGTCATGAGGACCGAGGCGCGCTGTTGGACTTGACGATCTTGTACGGCGTCTCATGTCCACTCGAGGAGTTGAGCTTGGAGTCAGTGCTTGATCTTGCCGATGAGGTTAGTCACCTCAATGCGACGATGCCCAATTATGAGATCGTGATTACCGATCACGGAGGTCATTCTCTTGTATTGGAGCCCTCTGTGGTTATCCCTGAGGAGCATCGATCAACGATGACGCCGGAAGTATCCTTCGATGGTAAGCCTTCAGGAGAGGGTGAGCGCCATTGCAAGTCAGAGCCTCAGCCTCAGCTTAGCGTCAAAACAGGCATGAGTTCTTCATCGAAGCGAAAGCGCAAGAGCAATGCAGAGCCTCAGATGATCGTCAAGACTGAGTCGCGACCTGAGCCAAACTCATCGAGAAAGCGTAAACGCAAGCGTAAGCGTAAACGCAAGTCAGAGGGTCAGCCCGCTAACCACCTTGAGTCGAGAGCAGCGTTCAGCTTTGCACCGAAGCCCGAATGTATTCCCGCACCTAAGCCTCAGTGTCGACATGAGTCGATGGATCTGTCTGCTCTTGATCAAGATGATCATCTACTTCCGACCGTCTCATCCAAGCATGGCTCAACGCTTGACACTAGTCGATCAGTTAACGAGTTATCTCCGTTAAGTGGATCGAAAGTGTCAAGTCAAGCTGGAGAACTTGTTAGCAAACTTGCACAAGAGGCGAAGGCTGAAGTTGAGGCTGACGTTGAGGTAGAAGTTAAAGTGGAGACTGAGGCAGAGGTAGCAGTCAAG
This sequence comes from uncultured bacterium, assembly GCA_943788935.1. GTDB lineage: Bacteria > Myxococcota_A > Bradymonadia > UBA7976 > VGTA01 > CAKZRU01. Next base: position 63,675 of record CALSSE010000019.1, read on the forward strand.
ACTGAGGCTAAGGCTGAGGCTGAGGCTAAAGCTGAGGCTAAGGCTGAGACTGAGGCTGAGACTGAGGCTGAGGCTAAGAGCTGAGGCTAAGGCTGAGGCTGAGGCTGAGACTGAGGCTGAGGCTAAGGCTGAGGCTAAGGCTGAGACTGAGGCTGAGACTGAGGCTGAGATAGTAGTCGAGGCTGAGGCTGAGGTAGCAGTCGAGGCTGAGGCTGAGGTAGTAGTCGAGGCTGAGGCTGACTCAGACGTTGAGTGTTACTCTGTTGCAGAGTCATGCCCCTCTACAGCAATCGACGCGGTGGCTGAGGTAGAGTCGGAGAGATGTGATGACGGTGACCATAACCATAACTCTCTCGCATCAGAAGCCGACGAGGTGAAGCGCGTAAAGTCTCATAAGGTGATCGCGGTTCTTATCACGGTCATCTGCGTCGAGCTCTATCTGACCTTAGTTGTCATGTATGGACTGCCCGGCGCTCATCAGCGAATCGCTGTCTTGGCGACGAACGTGACCAACTTCACCAAAGAGGCCGCTCAAGAGCTCATCGACCTCTTGAGCAGCTCCTTCAACCATGCGCGTAGCTGTGTGCCAAGCTCTGCGATCATCATGAGAGCACCTCTGCTCAGATCTGCGCTGTGGTTAACGCTCTCTTTCTTCATTGAGAGAATCTTCGAGAGACTCACTCAGCGAAGAGGCTTGGTCTTCCTCATGATCGGCGCGGGGTTGGCCGGTCTAGCGATATGGGGCTCAAGCTCTCTCATCCTCGGGAGCTCACTCATCGGATGCGCGCTTGGGTGCTCACTGTCTAGTTCAAGCGATGATGAAGGCTCTGAGTAGCGTTGGCCTGAACCACAAGAGGAGATCGCACGATCTCTTCTTGTGAGCTATTTTTTTTTACGTCTGCGAGAATTTATTGTAAGGTTATTTTTCCGTATATATTTAAAAGTGTTAAAGAAGCTGATGAGAAACGAGAAGTGTTGAGAGTGAGCCGATCGTTATTTTTAAACCTGTCAAATCACAGGCTGATCGAGTGGTCAGAGGAACAAAAGCGTGCTGCGCTTTTAATTGTGAGCGCGAACAGCTTGATCGATTGTCCGTTGCCGATGGTCGACCCTCGCAGTGAGACTGCTGAGCTTATTGAGGACGCAGATGGAGTTATCTCGGCGCTCATAGAACAGCACGGTGAACTGAAGAAGAGTGTAGGCGGAGCGATGGTCGCAGGCGAGCCAATCTTCACTGTTCTGCTAATAAAGCGTCTTCAATCAGAGGGAATTAGGTGCTTTAGCGCTACCACAGAGCGGCTCTCTTCCACAGATGAAGGAGTCAAGAGGTCTCGCTTCAGCTTTGTAAAATTTAGAGAGTGGTGCTCGCTTTAGAGTCACATAGATTCATTCGCAGTTTATGGTGAGATAGACCTAGCGATGAAAGGTCGTTGTCTGGCTGAGAATCTTGTCACCTGCGCTGAGGTCGATGAGCTCAACATCTAGTGACCCAAGTCCCATGTTAGCCTGCTGCCCAAGCCCTTGATGCGCTCCTAGTGAGAGAACCTTATATACCCAAAGTGGAGAGGCGATCTCAGTGTATACCCTCTCACCAATAAAGCCGCTTTGAGGGACTCTTCGTCGCTTTGTACTGCTGAACCTGTCTCTCTTGATTAAGTGCATGCGACCATAGCTCTTCGAATCAGCCAATGCGTCTATCTCATCACCGCTGAGTGGGTGCTCGAGTGGCCCGACGAAGCGATTGTAAATGCCATGCGCTCTCCGCAGACTTGCGCGACAAAGTTTCTTGAGTGAGGGAGTGTGATCTATCTCGCGTAAGATGATAGGTCGGTGAGCCGTAACACGGACCCCGACCTGTGACCAATCGAGGTCTGGCTTTGGAATCTCGGTCAGCGATGAGATTGTCTCGAGGGTTCGAACCAACGCCGATGGCGGCTTTGGATTGCATCGCTCATAGAGCGTCATGCCCGATATGATCTCCTTCGCTTGGGCGAGATAGAAGCGGTGCCGAGCTGAGGTGAGACCGCCCATCGTCGCCTTGATGACCGCAGTGATCCACATAGACGCGTATTGCGATGCCTCACCGAAGAGAGACAGCGAGAATGAGAGCTCATCGCCTGATCTCAACGCTTTATTCTCACGATGAATCGGGGCAGATAGTCGATATCCTTGAGGTGTGACGCGCAGGCCTCTCTCTGGCCAACCTCCTCCGTTAAAAGCTCTCTCAAAAGGACATCGCTCAACCTCACAGCGCTTGGTCGATTGATTTCTCTCAGTTTTTTTTTCTCGTCCAATTTTTTCTGTTCGACTCGAGCATTCATGAAGACAGCCGACCTCGCTGAATGCCCAACCGATCGCACCCCTCAGAGTCGGCGTGAGATCACCCCGTAGTGTGCAATCAGAGGTTGAGATGAGCGTAAACTCGATGACACACACAGGCACCTCAGCGAGCTGATCGACGTATCGATGATGGATCAATGCCTATCTCCTTGCTCACGTCATTGAGGCAGCTTGCACAATTAATATGGTTGAGCATATGGATACCATCAGACATGTAAAGAGCTTATGCAACAAAGCCCTAACTTTACGCTAGCAGCCCCTGAGTCCCTCACAGATCAGATCCCCACCAACCCCAACGCCCCCCATGACTTCTGTGGTCACCCACGTGGACCGAGGGCTGATATAGGTGCCATTGAGTATTCGACTTCACTGAGCGATACGTCCTGCGTCGAGCGGGTTCTTATGATGTTTCGTCGTATTCCATGAGTAGTCCTGCATGACCCTGCTGCATGACCCTGAATGTAAAAACGATCTTTTTGATGATCATTTCTACTCGATGGGCCTCACTGAACTCTCTGTTTCTTCTAGCCCTAGGGTGTATCTGAGGTTAGGTTGAGTCCACCAGGGTAGCCATAAGAGACGGCGCTAGAGTATCCGTAGACGATAAGAGCGAACGCTGATTCTCCTTCTAGAGTGTGAACCCCCTCTTCGACCTCTACCCAAGCGTACTCATACTGTCCTGTGCCAAAGGAAGAGAAGAGGGTGTTGGGGAGATCAGCTCCATCTAGGCTCACTCGCTCCCCGGCGGTTCGGGTGACAGTGAGCCAGTTGCTCCGATAACCGCTAGGTGTGATGATCTGATAATCAGATCGGAGCTGATTGGTCGGAGGAACAATGATCAAGGCGGGGTCACCGACGTTATCACTGGTAGCGGTTTGACTCACCAAGTATTGAGCGACCATCACTGAATTGGAGGCGGTCACCTCAAAGGAGTCAGGGGTGGTGATCTCATAGTATTCACCTCGATTTAGCGTAAACGTCGCATGCATGGGAAGAGTCGTCGAGACATTAGTGCCATCAGCATGGGCTACGATTCGCCACACTTCAGATGATCCGCCTCTTGGCTCTGATCTCGCCGCTAAGTAGTGTGTGCCCCAGCTTGAAATAGGGAGAAGCTGTTGCTCTAAATGCTCAGCGCAACACGCTGACTCTTGACCAGCACCCATCGCCATACCCGATCCGACGACTGCCTCTTCGTGACCACCAAAGACCGCGATGGGCTGGGTGGCGTTGATCAGCGTCCCCGTCAAGTCTGTGGAGGTCTGGGGAGAGAGACAAACGCCAAAGTCACAGCTGAGATCACCGCAGTCATTATTACTCATACAAGGCATTAACAGTGTACTTAGGTCAGTCGCTTTAGCCTGTAGGCTGAGCACCTCTCCTTCTGATAGTGTGAAGTCGTATTCTATCCCGGCCTCAAGATCGGGGATGATACCGCCACCGACGACCGCGACTTTGGGAGTGATTCTCATCGCAGTACTCCCTGGGGAGGTCGCGATGATCGTCAGATAGCCACTTTGATGAGGAGGACAGTTATTAGGATCGAAACAGGGGATAGTGCCGGTGGGCCAGGCCACTCCGATGTAGTCTTTACCTAAGCCCTCGGTAGGGAGTAAAAGAGACGCATCATTACTGGCGACTCCTTCGTTATTAAGAGGGTTAAACTGATAAGCGATAACCGGCTGAGTGGCGTTGATCTTGAAAGCGCGGTCAAAGATACCTGTGCCGTCTATGTCGAGGCGAGGAAAAGTGAAGACACTCAAATCACCGGCATTGACCGTAAACTGTGGGTTGACTAGAGGCACTCCTTCGGGGCCTTCAACGGTTACCATCGCGGGGAGGTCGCTAGTGTTACTGATGACTACCGCGTGAGGAACCGCGTCGGGAAACCCAGAGAATTGATCGGGGTAGTTATCAAGGTCTACGCTCCAATACTCACACCCGACATTGGATGGAACCTTTCCGATGGGGTTACATGGAGACTCACAGCGACCATCGATGCAGGGCGAGTTCGATGCGCAGGTTCGAACGGGGATAAATCCTGACTCGTCTCGACGACAGCTCCCAATGGTATTCTCGTCAAGACAGATGAGTTCGCCTAAAACGCAGATACTCTCGATACACATCCCCGATTCACAGCGCTCTCCTTCAGCGCACTGCTCGCTAGATGCACTATTTCCGCTCTCGTCACAGACACTCAACGAGCGAACATCCGCGCAACCCAATATCTCATTAGGCTCGCACTCGATCATTGCCATATCTAGTAGACCTCTGTCGGGCATCATGGGCGGTACAATACTTTGGTCTGGCATAGGGGTTGGCATGGCTTCATCTAATCTTTGATCGATGAGAGCATCATTTACCATTGACCGATCGAGACCTGTCTCCCCCATATCAAGACCTTCGGGCTGGTAGGGTTCAAAGCCAGGCCTTGTCTCATCTTCACAGCCGAAGATCATGACTAAAGAGCAGATAAATATAATAGCTTTACAGGGTCGCATAAAATCTCTTGTCCTTTGTACAGTCACCATAAAACCGCTTGCATGTTAACGCAGCAGCCTAAATAACACGACTCAGTTCTACGGAAGCTCAGTAACCGGAGGTGCTCAGCACCTCGAGAACAGAGCACCTTGAGAACAGAGTATCCCTAGAGCACAGTACACCTAGAGCACAGTACACCTAGAGCACAGCACACAGCGCGACTCGTGCTAAAAAATCTATTCGTTATTGAGCAAACTTTTGGTCGAGCCACTCTTTAGTTCGAGGGTGGGAGACATTGTTTTTGCGAGCGTGCTTGATGAGTCGAGAGAGGGTCTTCGAGGGCCATTTCTTTTGAATAAGGTTAACCACCCAATTCGGCAATAGACCCTTAGGGTCTGTGTGGACCTCTACTTCTAGCTTCGTCTTGGTCGCGGAGAGCGCAGTAAACTTGTAATAAGTACCTTTCACTTCGGCGCGGACACAGCACTTTGGAGGAAACTTATCACTCTCCACTGATTTGATTTTGATCTGAATGGTGCCCTTTGCTTTATCAATGATCGCGTCACTTTTGAGAACATAGTCACGGTCAGAGATCATAGGAGGGAGCTTAAAGTGAATCCAATAGGTCTCAGAGAGCTCAGTCTTCTTGATGGTGATTTGTTTCTTATAACGGTCTACCCAGTGACTCCGCTGTTTAGGATCGGTGAAGGTACCGATCAATACATCGAGAGGGATCTCAGCCTCAGTCACTCCTCTGAAAGCAAAGAGCGGAGAGCCCTCAACTGTTTTACGAGAGACCTTAACGCCATCATAGTTACCGATGTCACTCCACCCTTCAGCGAGCGCGTGACCAGGGAGACTCAAGAGTGATGAGACGAGGATCATGGAATATAGTAGGCGATGATTCATAGGGGTTCACGCTCTCAGAGATATAGGTTAGAGATATAGGGTAGAGTGACAGGTCCCTTAAGTGATCAAACAAAGATCGAGACCTGACTTATATACTGCGTTCCTCGTTGGTACTTCAAGCGTCAAACTTATTTAAACGCTTAGATACTGTACGAAAAAATATTGGTGGCGCTCGATATCTCCTCTATGAGTCTTGAGCGCAAACGATGTGATAGATCGATCACACTGTTAAGCTACAGTGTTGAACTTAACCGCCAGTCGCCTCCCAAGTGAGGCCGATAGAGAAACTGACGAAGTTGAGCCAATTGGCTGTGAAGCCATCACCGGGTCCATCATCTTTAGTACTTGTCCCCTCAGCGCCCCCACCGATCCAACGTAAATTAAAGAAGAGATCTTTGTGTTGATCGAGCGGTATACCATAGCGGAGGCTTAGGTCAATGATCGCCCCCACCACATCGGAGTCTGAGCCATTAATATACTTAACCGGCGCATACATACCATCGACCTCGGCCCCGATCCAAGTAGAGTCAGCGAAGCCATTGCGCCACCTCAGCTTAAAGAGGGGGACCGGCCCAAGATCTCTGTTGCTGCGTCGAAGTGTGCCATCGCTAGAGGTAAAATCGATGGTAGCGTTACGGAGCTGAAGTGACCCTCCGAGCGAGAGCTGGTCAGCAGCGCCTTCATGCCCCGAGAGGTGATAGAGGTAGCTGACTCGGTAAAAGTCAAAGCCATAGCGCAGATCTAGGTTGGTATCAGCGCTGAAAACTGCCTCATCGACGATCACATCCTCGTCTAAGTACACCCGTGACTCAATATTTAAGGGCTGGTAGAGAAAGATAAGTGAGTGACGATCTTTAACGTTAAGCTCGGCTTGGAGTCGAGCGAACACGAAGGCGTTATCCTGTCCTCCATCCTTGACATAGTCGAACACTGTTCCCCCTTTATCAAACTGAATGGTATGAGTGAGGGGGGCGAACATCCCTAACTCTCCAGTAGTGAACACCTTTATCCGATGTTCCGCATAAACGGATAATGAACAGAAGCTCAAAACACAGATGGCGATGATAATGCTGACCAGCGAGTAAATACCTAATCGATGAGAGTCAATTGTTGTGTGAGGGGAGTATGTCATGAGGGCCTCTTCTCCAATATGCATAAAGATGGATATCACTCTTTATAGGCGAGAGAGTGACTTAGAATGAAGATGCTCAACCGCCAAAGAAGGTTCAGGATTCTCTCATGTCTCTCATGTCTTGATACATGTACTTGTTGAGTGTGATGAGTGTGATGAGTGTGATGAGTGTGATGAGTGTGATGAGTGTGATGAGTGTGATGAGTGTGATGAGTGTGCTTGTTGACTGTAGTGGGTAGACTCTCCATAAATAATGGAGCTGAGATCAGAGGAGGCTAATTAGACTATGCACACTGAGATGATCGTTACTCTGTTTATTCCTTTCACGATTATGATGACCATGTTTGCTATGGGGTTAAGCCTTAGGGCGAAGGACTTTAAGCTGATATTGGAAGAGCCTCGAGCGGTGATCATCGGTATGACCTCACAGCTTCTCATCCTCCCAGCCTTAGGGTTCTTGATCGCCGGTACCCTCTCAACGACTCCAGAACAAGCTGTCGGCTTAGCGCTCGTCGCTGCGTGTCCGGGAGGACCAAGCTCTAATTTAATGACTCGACTCGCGGGGGGAGATGTCGCGCTCAGCGTTAGCTTAACCGCTCTCAGCGGTGTGGTCACGATGTTTACCATTCCCCTGATTACTGCCTTCGCGGCGACCTTATTCGCGCCCACGCTCCCCGGCTTATCTATGCCTATCTTGAAGACAATCACTCAACTCATCATCATGATGGGCTTCCCAGTGACTCTCGGTATGTGGGTGCGTACATCTTATCCTCATCGAGTGAGTGGGCTAGAGTCTTTTATGGTGAGAGTGGCGACCGGGCTGATGGTCATTTTAATTATTGGAGCGCTCTATAAAAGCCGCGTAGAGCTCGCTCAATATGGATGGGCGGAGGTAACTCCACCTCTTCTCTTAAGCCTCGTGGGGATCACTTTAGGTTTCATTTTATGCCGCATATTTAGACTGAAGCCTACTCAGAAAATCACGATCCCTATTGAGGTAGGCGCACAGAATGCCGCCTTGGCGATCGGCTTAGCCTTGACTACGCTTCAGCAAAGAGAGGTCGCTTTTCCAGGCGTAGTATATGGGACCTTTATGTACTTACCTTGCTTGCTCGTAGTATATTGGGGGCGTCGCACACTTGATCATCAGCCAGAGAGCTCTTCTTCGTAATCGGCGTTCAAAGCACAATGAACATGATAGACATTAAGCGCTGTCCGCTTCCCATAAATGTAAATAAATGAGAGACTCTATCCCATTGATCTATGTAGATATTGCTAACAATATGATGTGATTGAAAATCATTCTATTTAATATGCTAAAAGGGAGCGCCTTCAATGCATGAAGTGGTGCATAAAGTGGTGCATAAAGTGATGCATAAAGTGATGCATAAAGTGATGCATAAAGTGATGCATAGACTGTTGGGCCATATTAAACTCTTATGCTTTATCTGTCTGAGCGGTTCGCTCTATACATGCTCCTCGGACCAGCAGGCCCCTTTCCCCAATCTAAACGGACCTTTAGAGGCGAGTTCCTTACCACTCGCCGATCCTCCTCACTCCTCTTTTGAACGCTATGCTCATGGTGGATCAAACAGCCTGGCTATTTTACTACAAGATGAAGACTCTTCTTGGTTGGGTTTAGCACACGGCTTAAAGAGCGTGGGGGTTCCCTTTATAATCACGACTGAGCTGACGTTTGCCTTAGCTCATGATGTCATTTTGGTTTATCCGCCAATGACCGGCGCGAATACTCGCTCTGAGACCCTCAACCTATTGGCAGAGCATGTACAGAAGGGTCATACCCTCATTGCTTTCTCAGCGATGAAGAGGGGGGCGGATGAAGTATTTGGCTTCGACTCTTTCCAAGAACACGATGATTTGCAGACCATGGAAATACTTGAAGGGGCGTTCACTCAACAATTCATTAAAGATCCACAAGAATCTGTACTTAACCTCGATGGCTCTAGCGACGTGTCATCAGGCGTGAGTTTCGATAACCCAGAATATCCTCCGCTCGCTGTGTACAATGATGGGAGCGCGGCGATCGTCTATAATGTCTCCTCAGGTCCTGAGGGAACAGGGTATGCTTATGCGATTGGTTTTGATCTTGGTTATCATATTCTTCGCGCCCAAAACGGTAGATCTGAAGACATCGCGGTGACTTACGTTAATCACTATCGGCCACAGACTGATACTCTCTTACGGCTGATCGCTCAGATCTATAAACAAGGTGAGTCTAATCCTATTCACGTGTTGAGCTCACCGCACAATAAAGAGTTTACCGCTTTAGTCACCCACGATATTGACTACAAGCAGTCATTACTCAACATTCTCGAATATGCGCAGTTTGAACATGCGCAAGAGATCCCTGCGACCTACTTTATCCAAACCAAGTACGTCTCGGATTATTATGAGACACAGTTTTTCACAGCGACTAGTCAACCGATCATCGAAGAGCTGGTGCGCCTAGGAATGGAAGTCGCTAGTCACACAGTAGCTCACTCAAGAGTATTTAATAAAATGCCATTAGGTACCGGTAAAGAGACTTATCCACGTTATCAACCTTACGTGAGAAGTTTTGACGTCGTAGACAACGCTTCGATCGCCGGAGAACTTCGGGTCAGTCGATTTTTACTAGAGCATCTCAGCGGTCAGGATGTGAGCTCATTTCGACCTGGACACTTGAGTTTACCTGCCTCCTTGCCTCAAATGCTCGAGGCAACTGATTATCGTTTCAGCTCGAGTATCACTGCGAATCAAGCGCTCACCCATTTACCCTATCAAATGATGGTGGGCAGGGAATATAGAACCGAATCTAAGATCTTTGAATTTCCAGTCACGATTGAAGATGAAAAGGGTCGCTTACTCGATCGTCTTGATGAGGCGATCGCGGTGTCTAATCAAATTAGCCGTCACGGAGGCTTAGTGAATATCCTAATTCACACTGATGTGACGGGGCAGAAGCTAGCGTTTGAGCAACAGTATTTAGCTGAGTTTAAGGACCGCGCGTGGTTCACTAGCTTGAGTACATATGGCGAGTGGTGGCAGACTCGTGATCGCTTGCTGATCGATGTAGAAGAGCCTAGTCAGAGCGGGAGAGTGATCTCTTTACGTGCTGAGCAAAACATCGATGGCTTGAGCCTCTCGATTCCTCCTGCTTGGTCTTTGGAGCCAGAGAACGTTGGAGTCCGGCAAGAAGGGACGACTCTTATATTTGAGGAGTTTCAGGGTCTAAAGAGAGTCAATATCTCAAGATCAACGTCACCATAGGTTCACACTCTATTCGTCCCACACTCTATTCGTCCCACACTCTATTCGTCCCACACTCTGTTTCTCCCATGCATCTCATGGCGGGGAGCGCCTCTGTCTTTTTGTTAGATCTTCACTTTACCGAGCTCAAAGCTGAGCGCCTCCTCAAGAGTCTGGTGCATAAAGGGATATCCGCTCTGCTGTAATTTGGCAGGCGTGACTCTTTGACTGGCCAAGATCGTCTCATTGGCCATCTTACCAAAGAGGGCCTTGAGCGCGAAGGCGGGAGCTGGGATAATGGTAGGGCGGGCGAGGACCCGTCCGAGAGTCTTCACAAATTCAGCGTTCGTCACCGGATGGGGGGAGGACAGATTAACAGGGCCAGAGAGCGCTGGTTGAGTCATACACTCATAGAGCGCTCCTACGACATCATGAATGCTGATCCAACTCATCCATTGTCGACCGTGGCCTACCGGGCCACCAAGACCTAAGGAGAAGGGAAGAGCGAGCTTCTCAAGGGCACCTCCCAAAGGAGAGAGGACGACCCCAATGCGAGCGTTGACAACTCTCACCCCTGCGTCTCGGGCAGGGGCTGTCGCCTCTTCCCATTGCCGACATACCTCGGCGAGGAAACCTTCACCAAGAGGCGCTTGTTCATCGATGGCATCATCTCCTAAGCCTGTATAGCCATAATAACCAATACCGGAAGCGCTGATAAGTGTTTGGGGCTTCGTTACACCACGATCACGCGCTGTGGCCAAGGCTTTAGCGAGCGCTTGAGTTCTCAAAGTACGACTCTCAAGAATTCTTTGACGAGCGGCAGAGCTCCAACGTTGAGCGACATTTTCACCCGCGAGATGGATGACCACATCGACATCATCTAAAGGAGGGACCGACTCCGGTGTCGCCCACACACGAGCGCCCTCTGCCGGAGAGCGAGTGAGTCGAGTGACCTGATGCCCACCTGTAGTGAGGAGTGCGCTCAGAGCGCGTCCAATGAGCCCTGAAGAGCCAGAGATCGCCACATGAAGTTTTTGATGAGGAGCGCGTTGATGGAGAGCGATATCGTGACGCATCACTTGGTGCCGATAGTGGAAGAGCTGATCGAGTCGTTTGCGGACCATCGCCCCTCCTCCTAGCTGCCCGATCACACCCAATGGGAGCTCATAATCAATAGAGTCTATTAGCTGTGATTGATCAGGATCTGCTGTCGCTTTCATACTGTGTGTATGCACCCAGCTCTTAAATGGACCGCGGACTTGACAATCTTGGAACGATTCACCCTCTCTATAATTTTGATGAGTCACCTCTAAGGAGAGAGGGATCCCAAGCGGCCCTTTCACTTTGAGCTTCACTTGAGATCCATCTCGTATATGACCATCGCTATGGATCACCTCGACTGGATCCCAAGGGGGACAGAGACGCTCAAAGGCGCCACTCCGCTCATGCCAATGGAAGAGATCTTGTGGAGGAAGAGGGAGGGAGAGGCTACGCTCAAAGTTTGGCATTTAAAGCTCCGATAGGTGAAGAACAACAAAGTCACAGCTATAGATACCGTCTAGAGGTCTTAAGTTGTATTCAAGGTGTCTTTGAGTGAGTAATCAGTAAATAATTATGATGTCTTAAGGGGCTCAGATTATGCTATTTTTAACAATATTTATTATATTCTTATCATGATACCTCAGATAACCCTCTCTGAAGGCACGACTCGATCAGCCAAGTCGATTCGTAAAGTGACCTCCATCGATGAGGCTCCATTGACCGAGTCTGTACCTCCTCTCATGCTTAACGCTCTTAATACATCAGCTTAATACATCAGCGTAGGCCTGTAGGTCTTTCTATATGATTTTATACGTATTAGGGTGCTGATATATATGGATAATACATGCAAAGGAACACTATGAGAGACGATCTTAGAAATCTAACCAATCCTGTTTGTCTTATCCTACTGCCGTACCTTCTCTTATTGATAGGTTGCTCATCAACGGATGTCGAAGAGAGCAGCTTCTCAAGGCCAACTATTCTTGAAATAGACCGACAACAAGTAGTGATCGGCGAGACTGTCTTTCTCAGAGGCAAAGGGCTCATTAATGACAAAGAGGGGGTGACACGACTCAACTTTTTAGGAGAGTTTAAGACGGAAGATGGAGAAGTCTATCCAGTCGATACCACCATTACACCAAGTCTAAGTAGCGTGAGTGAAGAGGAGCAGATCTTGAGATGGTCTCGTGTCGGTCCCTTTAATCACCCATTTATCAAGGGAGAAGAGGGGAAAGAGGCAAAAGTTGGCCATTTCAAGGGTCAAGTATACCCCATCAACGTTCCCAATGAGGGTGAGGCGGTTTTCGGCAACGCGACGTCGATCTCTCTTGAGGTGCTCCCTTCTATCGCCATCGAGGCATGGGAGCCAGTAATGGCAGATTGTGGTCAACCGGCGCTACGTGGCTTGGGTGGGCTAGCTTATATAATGAAGGTGAGAGCGGTTGGCTTTGAGCCTGCTCTGTTTCGATATACTTTAGGTCAGACCAATGGAGAGGACCTAGTGTTTTTTGAGCGTGAAGCGACGGGTCCCACCGATATAATCGGAGGTCCTGAAGGGATTCTTATGCTCAATGATATCCCAGAAGAGTACGCCTTTTATGCGACCTCTTGGTCTATCGAGGCCGAAGACACCGAGGGTAACGTCTATGAGAATATCCTGCCCTTCACTGTCCATCGTCCGATCGATCATTATATTGACCCTAAGCTGAGGGAAGCTGAGTTTATGGAACCTGTTCCGGTCAGTTCTTGCTTCCGAGGAGGGATCGGCACCAATGTGGTGTATTCAGAGTCAACGAGTGAGACTCGACAGAACTCTGCGAGCTTAACATTGAGTCGCACGTGGACGACCTCTCAAGGACAGAGCGCTACCGAGCAGTGGCGAGACTCGGTCTCGGTGAGCAGATCAAATGCTCAGTCAAGGAACACGAGTACATCACTCTCAGAGACTAATACGACCGGTCAGAACTATGGTGTAACTTATAACCAAAGCGACAGTAATCAGTTAAACTACGGCACCACCGATGGGGAGAGCTGGAGCTGGTCCACCTCTTCAGGAGAGACCGTCAGTCGATCAGATACAGGGACTTATGAAACCTCACAGACTCAGAGCAGCGCTTGGCAGGCAGAGGCCAATGCGGGTTTGAATTTCGAGATCTTCAGTATTGGAGGCGGAGGGAGCTATGGAGAGACGACAACTCAGGGATCAAGGGAGAGCTTCTCTAGCTCAACTGGATCTCAAACTAGCTCTAACCAAGGGTATTCTTCTCAATCGAGCAGAAATAATTCTCGGAGTTTTGGGAGCACCACCACTGACTCTAGAGGGGGGAGCGTCTCTGGGTCATATGCTCTAAGTAGGGCGCAGATGATGACGACTAGCGAGGGGGAGACCATGACCATCAGTGAGGGGAGGACTCTAGAGCTAGGAGGAGGGATGACTCGCTCTAGCACGATCACCGAAGGAGAGACTGAGGCTTACCAGAGGACCTTCACTCAATCGATGACTAGCACCACTCTCACAAGCTATGATGGCTATATACCGAGGTCGAGGTTTGGTATATTTTATCGGCAGACGACACGTTTAATCCGTTCAAGTTTTGTGCGATCATATAACCTCTGTGGAGTCTCTTCGGTCATGGGAGAGATCCAGTTTAGTGAGTGGACTTGGGCGCCTGATCTAGCTTTAAGTGAGCAGTGTCCTCCCTTCCCTGAGTCTAACTTACCGCCGGCTCAATGTGTGATCGAACCATGTGGAGTTGAATGATGAGAGCGATGTCCATGGTGTTTATGCTGACCTCTATCCCGCCGCTCCTCTCCTGCTCTGATCTCATAAACACTAGCGCTTCTATCTGTGAGCCTAAGTGTGGCGTGGGACTGCAATGCCGTGAGGGGATCTGTCAGCCGCTCTTATGCTCAGAGATGGTGACCTGTCCGAGTGAGCTTTTATGCTATGAGGGTCGCTGCGTGAGCACCTGTGATGATCAAGCTCCCTGCCTAAACGGAAATTGTGTAGAGGGCTTATGTGAAGGAGAGATGGAGTGCCAAAATGGCGATATAAAATCGTGTGAGACCGAATGTGGAGAGGGGGTTGAGCGATGTGTCGACTATGCGTGGACGACTTGTTCATCCGGTCTTCCTGCTCCGACCGATGTCTGCGAAGATGGGCTTGATAACGACTGTGATGAACAGGTGGATGAGGGCTGTCCTGACTGTGAAAATGGCGCGATGCGTCCTTGTGATAATGAGTGTGGGGTCGGTGATCAGTCCTGCGCCGAGGGGACATGGTCAGCCTGCTCTGTTCTCCCTCCCGATGGTTCAGGGCTTTGCCCTTGTATGGAGGGGAGCTTTGAACGTTGTGAGAGTCCATGTGGTGAGGGGCAGAGGACTTGCGTAGAGGGAAACTTCGGAGCTTGTCTTTATGAAGGCGTGATGTGTGAATGTGCGCCTGGAGCCATGGAGAACTGTGAGACCATGTGTGGCGCTGGGCAGCGGAGCTGTGAAGGAGGCGTCTGGTCTATGTGTCAAGGGCCACAACCACAAGTGGAGATCTGTCAAAATCTCATTGATGAAGATTGTGATCAAAACATAGATGAAGGCTGTGAAGACTGTTTGGCGGCTCCTCTGAACTCAAACGACTTCTTTGCCTCTATTACCGAGTCCTATCAATCTGTCTCTCTAGCGACGGGAGGGGTGAGCGCTTGGTTAGCCTGGTATTCGGGTATATCACCTCGAAGGGCTTATGCTCAGAGTTTTCAAATTGAGGATCAAAGGATCGTGAAGGGGGAGAGGGTCACTCTCCCCATTAACAGCGTGAACGACTTAGTGAGTCTCGGTGGAGGTGGACATGCTCATATTGGGATAGAGGGTCAATCGACAATACACGTGACCTATCTCGGCTCTACAGGGATCTCTTCGTCGGTTAACTTTACGCCGGGCGGGACGGTATGGGAGAGCGAGATCTTAGGAGAGCCATTGAGTCAAATCGTGATCTACAGAAGCGACGACCTCTATCTCAGTAAACTAGAGAGGAGCGCTCCTGAGATGTCATCACCACCGCTGCGCCTCTCTACTAAGGTTGACCATTTGGGTCATGATTCGGTGTGGGGTGGAGACCGGGTTGCCGTGGTTTATCAAGATAATACCGGTGATTTTCCTGAGGGGAGAGTGCTATCGATGGTTCAAGCGAGCGCTGATGGGAGGACTGTCCTGAATGAAGCGCCGATCTTAGAGCCTTCGACACAGGAGCGTATCTTTACTAGCGGCCCTCCCACGGTGACCTTTAAGTCTAATCAATATATGATCACCTACACTCACAGAGTAGATGGCCGGTCTCATATATATACCCTAGTCACCGACCTCGATGGACAGGTGTTGGTGGGACCCCATCTCATCGCTAGATCTACGGAAGGGCTGTTCGCTCAAGGTCTTGATTTGACCGCTAATGATCAATATCTTGGCTTGGTTTGGTTTGAGAGTGGCAACAGTGGAGACTTTAGCGAGATCAAATATATGAGGCTAGACCACACCGGGCTTCCTAGTTCAGATGTGAAGGTGATCGCTCGTGGGAATCTACGGATGTTTCCACAAATCGAGTGGAACTATCTAGAGCAAGTGCTGATCAGCTGGACACAGACTGACATTGAAGCTGAGTTTGGTGTTTCATTGCCTACCATTAGGTTAGGTCAATATGATTCTGATCCTGCGTGTCAGTGAGCGCTTATCGAGCGAATGATCACTTATGGGGAGTCATCACAGGCATCTCCCATTCCATTAGCGTTATGATCACTTTGGTCAGGGTTAGAGATGAGCGGGCAATTGTCTCTTGGTGAAGGGGAACGTAGCTGCCATTGAGGTAGTACAGTGCTCTCTCCATGATCATCGCGTCCCCAACACCACAGTTGATCGCTGTCATGATAGGCACAGGTGTGATGTCCGCCGGCTGTCACCCACAGCCATCCCTCGCTAGGTGCTTCCTCGGGAGGGCTCGCTTGACCATAAGTGTCCCCACCCCAACAGATCAACTCACCTGCTCCATGTAAACCGCAACTATGGAAGCGACCTACGCTCACTGACCACCAGGTCGCTGAAGGCTCTAATTGTGGAACGGATGTGATGGGATTGAAGAGTGAACCCCAGCAGTGAAGTTCACCCAAAGAGGTGATCGCGCAGGTGTTGGTATATCCAGCGCTAACCAATGACCACCCACCTTGATCTTGCTCGAGTGGAGGAACAACACTCTGTCGATAATCGTTTCCCCCCCAGCAGAGTAGCTGCCCTTGTGATCTAATGCCGCAGATGTGGAACCCTCCAACGGCCCAGTCTCGCCAATCACGAATGGGGCCTCCATCACTTTGAGTAGGGATCAAGTCTTGATCATAGAGGAGACTACCCCAACAGCGAATCACCCCAGAGGCGGTCTCCCCACAAGTATGAGCGACCCCCACCCCCACTTTATGCCAGCGGGAAGTGTGGACAGAGCCATCAAGGTCTTCAGAATCTACCAATAGAGGAAGTTCTGGCGCATCACCGCGACCATCATTATTTAAACCCCAACATCGTATCTCTCCACCTGCGACTCCACAGGTGTGTGACATCCCCGCGCTCACCCATGTCCAGTCTCGTCGGTGATCTCCGCTCTCTCTCATCCCTACACCTCTCAGCTCAACACCTCTTACCTGTTGGTTAAGGTCAAAGCCAGCGCAGCGCAGCCGTCCGTCATTGAGGAGGGCACAAGAGTGGCGATCTCCCAGCGAGCGAATTCCAAAGAGCGAGATCCCTTCATTGAGCCATCCATCGCAGTCTGAATCTAAACTTCGCCAGCTCAGAGTGGGGTCCCGCGGTAGACAATCTTCGGAGTCGAGGGCGCCGTCCCCATCTTGATCTTGATCACAGACATCTCCTAGATCATCGCCATCTAAATCCGCTTGATTAAAATTATCGATCACCGGACAGTTGTCATCTCGATCAAGGATTTGGTCTTGATCCGAGTCTGCGGCGAGGGCATCGATCGCCTGGTTAGGGCTGCTTTGACGAGCGTCATCCGGGCAATTCCAAGTGTCATTCTCTTGCTGATCACAGCCGAACTCTACACCATCGCTCAAGCCGTCGCTATCACTATCAGCGTTCATCGGATCTAAGCCCCACATCTCTTCGATCTCGCTGAGGAGACCATCGCCATCAGGGTCAGAGTCACAGGAGTCGCCAAGGCCATCGTTGTCCATATCAGATTGGCTGGGATTAAAGAGATCGCGACAATTGTCTTGACGGGGTGGCTTACGGGCTCTGAGATCAGCGGGAGGAGTCGACTGTCCCAAATCATTCCAACCCCAGCAGGTGACCTCACCGCTTTCACGAATGCCACAGCTATGATATCGACCCGCGACCACCTCAACCCAATCCTGATAGGGATCGCCGAAGAGCTCTATGGGGAGGCGACTTTGGCCAGTGTAATTACTGCCCCAGCAATGAGCTGACCTGTGAGCGTCTATACCACATCCATGAAAACCACCTACACTTATCCCTTGCCAAAAGCGAGGGTTGCCCAACTCGTCCCAGTTGGTGGGGGTGCTCTGCTGGTCAGAGTTAATCCCCCAACAATAGATCGATCCACCGGCTCTCAGTCCACAGCTGTGAGCATACCCTGCGCCGACGGCTACCCAAGGTCCCTCTAGACCCTCCGCTCCTTCATTGATAATTGACCCGAGCTCATTCTCCGTCGGCGGTGTAGATTGTCCAAACTGATCTGAGCCCCAGCAGCGAATAGCACCATCGGCCAAAAGCCCACAGCTGTGTTGATAACCTGAACTGAGGTCAACCCAAAGCTCTAGCGCCTCTCCTCCCTCATTATCGGTTGGAGGAGTGAGCTGTTCATGTTGGTCAGCTCCCCAACACTGAATGGTCCCATCAGCATGTAACCCACAGGTGAAAGACTCTGAAGCTCCTCCGGTGGAGACCTTTACCCAATCTCGATATGGCTCTCCATTGGCGTTGACCGGTGGGGAGGATTGTTGGTGTCGGTTATCTCCCCAACAGGTTAAGATACCGCCAAGTCTTATGCCACAGGTGTACGCATACCCTGCTGAAAGATTGATCCAATCATAGATGAGTTCACCCTCCAGATCAGTAGGGACTTGGAGAGCGGGGTAACGGTTCATCTCTTGCTCTTGAATTCGTGGACTTCCTCCCCAACAGGTGAGCGACCCATCATCTCTAATCGCGCAACTATGGCGCCAACCTACGCTGAGATGTGACCTCACGCTTAAGCGATCTAAAGCCCCATCACACTCAGCGTCTTCTAATCGTGCCCCTAACGATGGATCTAGGTCATCACAATCTGAATCGCCATAAGAGAGGTCACCATCCCTGTCTGCATCACAGAGATCACCCTCTCCATCTCGGTCTAAATCACCTTGCTCTGGGTTGATCACATCTAGACAATTATCAGACCAGTCATCGACTCCGTCTTCATCTAGATCAGAGAAACAATGATAGCCACCATTATGATTGATGCAGTCACTCTCTGGACACAGCGGTGATTGGTCTTGTTCTGCGAGATCGCACTCATCGATGTCCAAACAACGACATTGTTCTCCTTGCTCATAGCCCTCTACACAAGGATCGCAAGGCAAGGAGTGATCGAGTGACTCCATATCTGGGCTGAGAGAGAGGTCTTGGAGTCCAATATCAGCGATGATCTCCAGATCAGCGATGATCTCCATATCGGCTAACGAGGAGTCTGCGATAATGGACTCGGCATCTCTCGTCTCCTCTCCCTCAAAGAGAGAGAGGTCAAGCTCTTGAGGAGCTGAGGTATCAAGACCCCCATCTATTATAGGTTGATCTTGTTGAGATCGCTGGGGTCGTTCTTCACAGCCAAAGGAGACGATTAAGCTGGGACAGAGGAGGGTATAAAGGAGGGGATAGATACATAGAGACAGCCGCGTTAAGCGTCGCATTCGACTAGTCTCTCCCCACGATGAAGGCAGCGCTCGTGGTGGTGCTCCCTCCAACGTTGTAAGTCATCCAGTTTTTGGCGTTAGGGATCTGATAATCGCCGGCAGTGCCTCGTGTCTGCTTAGAGGCATCTAATAGCATACGGACACCCGTCGCGCCGACTGGATGACCTAAGCCCATTAATCCACCGCTAGGATTGACGGGGAAGTGGCCACTCTTGGTCACCCATTCTCCTTCGATCGCTCTCCAGGCCTCTCCTGGTTTAGTGAGCCCACAATGTTCGATCGCCATATATTGAGTAATGCTGAAACAATCATGAGTCTCTAGACCATCGATCTCGGTGACCTCTTTGATCCCTGCCCGTCGATAAGCATCTAAGAAGCATTGATGAACCTGAGGGAACAGGTAGCCACCCTCGATGGTCTCTTGAAATTTATCTCGATATGAAAGTGAGGTCGTCCGATGTCCCCACCCCTTGATATAAGGGAGCTCATCGATCGATATCCCACGCTGTGTGGCATATTCTTCTGCTTTTGACCGCGAGGCTAAAAAGACGATCGCTCCTCCATCGGTTACTTGGCTGCAGTCATACTTTCTCAACCGACCTTCGATCAGCGGGTTCTCCTCTGATTCCCGCCCAAAAGAGCGATCGGTCAACTGCCATCTCCTCGTTTGGGCATTAGGGTTGGCGCGGGCGTTATAGAAGTTATGACGAGCGATCTCTGAGAGAAAGTCTTCATTCAGCCCGTATCGCTCTTGATACTCATCCATGATCTCCGCGAACACTGCAGGCCATACCCATGGGGTGTGAGTAAATTCATGATCTACCCATGCGGCGGCCCCCAAGAAACGAGCGGCGTCAATGGTCGCCTGATGACGCATCATCTCTATGCCGAGTACACAGACGAGGTCATATCGCCCCGCCTCTATCTCTGCGGTAGCGGCGAGCAAGGCCATAGACCCTGAGGCGCAGGCTGCTTCATGTCGGCTCGCTGGACACCCACGGAGCTCGGGGGCTGCTTGAGCAAAGAAACCTCCCAAATGACCTTGATTGGAGAAGAGCTCAGCGGCAAAATTACCGACATGGGCGCTCTGAATATCACTAGGGTCTAGGTCGGTCGCTTCGAGGCCACCCTGCAGGGTTTCAGAGAAGAGATCAAAGAGCTCTTTACCCTCTCGGCTCCACTTCCTCTCAAAGTCTGTCTGTGACCCTCCCAATATATATACTCTCGGCGCTACACTCATCCTCTACTCCTCTCGGCCACTGTGAAGGTGTGACCGCTCACCGCTCTATCCATCACTCGGATATGTATAAACTAAAGTCTGACCGTAAAAGTTTATGCTAATTTTGACGCTAAATACACAGGAACTCAAGAGATGTATCATCTCGTCTCTTGAGATAAGCGTCCGAGATAAGATCTCATTTGCCTCGAACAGCATGTGTGTGATAGGTCCCCGTCCATGAGACGAGCAGTCACTCCCCTTTAACTCCCCTTTATGAGGGATGAGGAGGTATATTATCATGGTGAGTTCACTTAAAATAGCCTTCATACATCTACATATGGTCTTCTTGTCGCTGATCATATTGTCGAATACATCGATGTGTTTCGCTGAAGAAAAGATCGATAAGGAGAGAGAGGTCTCACAACGTTCAGCGATGTCTGTGCATGGGCGCGTGGGGCGTGCTTGGCTCCCTGAGGTGACGATCATCGCCCCTAATGATCAGGCATCGGGAGAGCGGTTATCAGCGTCGCTTGAGTCATCGATTCGTGAGCAACTTAGTTACGTGGTGGGCAACTTACACGGGATTGAAGGAGGCTTATCTCTACATCGAGCAGAGATCAGTGATGTGCTCCTCATTGAGACTTTGGGCGATGGACAAGCACGTTATCAATATAGCGCCTCTTTTGAGGCGATAATCTCCAAGACTGCGGGTCAAGGGGCAGCGGTGATCGATCAATATCAGGTCATCCTCCCAGAGCGTGTTAACGAGGCTGGGCTCCTCGCATTTTTTGAAGCGACGAGCGACGACTGTACCCCTAATCCTCATCAAGAGTATCAAGTCGATCACTATTGGTATTACTTTAGACCGTTAGCGTATTATTGTCCACTGAGCACCGCGGGAGCTGAAGAGGAGTTTGAGGCGCTCTTAGTCAACCTCTATTTTGAGGAGGAAGTGACGAAGGACAATAAAACATCCCCTCATTACGATGAGCTTTGGAGAGATGGTAAATTAGAGGTTACTGCCGTTTATGCATTGGTCGGGGGACTCTTAGCAGAACAAGGTCAAGAGGCTTATCAACAGGTTTTTGAAGACCTTCAACGAACATATGGAACGCCTAGTTATATTCAGGATGAGGCCTTACTCAACGCTCAGTGGCTCGAGACGGATACTCCGGTTATACACGCGACCTTTGATACACCAAGAGGCCCTTTAGAGGTTCACCTCTTCTTAATCAATTCACTTGATGTTCCCTCTCACCAAGAGGGTGACCCACTCAAAGATTTCCATGAAGAGTATAAGCGGCTCACTCAAGTCTCTGATCTTATGATCTACAATGGTCATGCACGATATGGTTCAGACAACGCTAAACTAGACGCTTTGGGTGGAGCTACTTCAAATCATTACCAACTGTTTTTCGTAAATACTTGCGCGAGCTACACTTATGGTCTCCCCCGCTACCGAGGTATTTATCAAGAGGCAAACCTTCAGGCTGATAACCCGGACGCTTTTCTCGACCTCGTCCTCAACGCGATGCCGGCGATGGGTCACGAGATCGCCTATATGAATGGGCGTTTCATTCACGCTTTGGTGGAGGCTGAGGAGAGTTATGAGTCTATTCTAAGTACCCTCTATCCCAAGCAACAGATGTTAGTGCTCCCTGGAGGACGAGGCGATCAGCTTAAGGGCGACCTCGCTCAAATAGAAGGGGAGTCGACCAGTCCATGGCTTGTGATCAACAAAGATGAGGCCGGCAGTGGATGTGATCTCACCCCCTTCGCTCGAAGCCCTTTTGCTAAGAGAGGCTACCTTTCATCGATACTAATGTGGTGCTTTATCGCCGCCTTGTTTTTCTGTCGTGCCCGATACCTGCGAAGTAGAATCGTTAAGAGCGCGCTCAACATAAACAGCTGACTGACACTCTGCTCTACGAACCCTGACTAGATCGCTTGCAGAGGTCTCGCGTGAATTAAAGTAAAGCCTTCTCAGCGTGAGTATGGCTGAGATCATGTTTACTTTAGTAAGTGTCGTCCAATCTCCCGTAGATGAGGGCACCCACAGAGCTTCATGGACTCCTCTAGTTCATCTCGAAGGATATCGAGGATGGTCGCCACCCCCTGAGAGCCTTCACAGGTGAGTCCCCACAGAATCGGTCGTCCAATCAATACCCCATCTGCGCCGAGCGCTAGTGCTTTGAGGACGTCTGTTCCCCGACGGATCCCTCCGTCGACGAAGATAAGCGAGCTCTCGCCGACGGCGTCAACAATCGCTGGTAAAGCGAGAGCGGTCGGCGCCGCGGTATCGAGTTGACGTCCACCGTGATTGGACACTACTACACCAGCAGCGCCTCGCTGAATGGCTCTCAGAGCATCATCGGCGCGAATGATCCCCTTAACGATCACCGGCAGGGTGGTCTGCTCGATGAGCCACTCTAGGTCATTCCATGTCAAAGAGGGGTCGAGCTGTTCTCTCACGTATTTAGCGAGGGCAGAGTCTTGATGAGCTTCTCCTAGCGCTCCTCGTGTTTGGCCTCGGAAATTACCTAATGTGAGGTGCTTAGGCAGATGGAACTGAAGGGCTCGATCTCGCTCTCTAGTCCCTATTGTGGCAGCATCTACGGTGATAACGAGGGCTTGACACTTAGCGTTCTCCGCTCGCCTAATGAGGTCTATCGTGACCTCTCGGTCTCGATAGACGTAGAGTTGAAACCAGCGAGTCCCGCTAGAGGTCTCAGCGATCTCTTCAAGACTATAATTAGACAGCGTTGAAGAGATATAAACACATCCTGCTTGAGCAGCTCCTCGAGCGGTCTCTAGCTCTCCCTGAGGGTGGGCTAGGCCATGAAAGGCAGTCGGAGCGACCAACAGAGGGCTTCGCTGAGATGTATTGAAATATCTAGCGCTGACATCAAGCTGTTCTACATTGACTAGGACTTGATAGTATAGCCACAGTTGGTCCCAAGCCTCTCTATTAGCGCGCAGAGTGATCTCATCTCGAGCACCGCTCATATAGTAACTATGAGCCATGGCTGACAGGCGATCGCTGGCTAAGTCTCGATAATCATAAAGTGACTGAAGAGGGGGAGAGCTTAAGGGCGTGTTGTTATTGGGCTCTCTCATGCTCTACCTGACAATAGCGTATTATTTCAGCTCTAGGTCGGCGCTCATGGTGAGGCTGTTCATGGTCGTTGAAACGGAGAGAGAGCGGGTGATCAGCGCGTTAATCTCGCTCAATCCCAAGGCGCTCAAGTCTGCTTCTATAATAGGGGTCGATTGTAATAATTCAGCGTACTTTGGGGCGATATCTTCTTCGATAATACGAGCGACCAATTCACGTGTTGGCTCGGTCTCCCAACCTGCAGGAGCGATGAGGACATCGGCTTTAAGATCTTTGAGCGCAGCGCTCGAGGTGAGGGCGACTTGATCGCTGCTCAGTAAAACTCGAATCGAGGCGCCCGCCTCTAGAGCGCAGTTGAGAACGGCGAGGTCAGACTGTAAAACACCATCGATGCGGAGTGCGCCCAAATCGATGATCAGCTCACCTGAGCGATCTCCAACTCTCGCTACCGGTGGAATCATGGGGGTAACGAAGAGCGCTAGAGATTGATCTCCAAAGACGTCATCTCTCTCTCCAAAGGGTTGGTCTTTCATAGAGACCATATCTAAGCTACCCGTCTGCCATGCAGAGAACAGGATACGATTAAGGGCGTCGAGATGAAAGGCGAGCTCATAAGCTGCACCGTTGTTAAGCGAGGGGCCTTGGACGCTAGTCATTAGAGGACCAGGTGCGTCTAGTCTCGCAGGGTCAGTCTCTCCATCAACCGATAGACCTATCCCTAAAGTCACCCCCTGCTCATCGACTTGTAACTCAGAGACTCTACCGGTGAGATCTAGGTCACCAGTGAACGGCTCAGGCAGAGTGATGCTCTTATTAAATTCGAACTGAGTCAAGACTTCACTGAGTCCCTGATCGCCCACAGATTCGACCATTTTTACGAGCTTTTTCTGGATGGACCGATCAAAAGCGACCTCTAAGATCCCTTCGATAAACCCTGGCATATCGCTGATCTCAACTTGTAGATCATTGACATCAGTTTTGACTTGACCAATGTCGATCCCCTGGCTGTGGAGGGTAAAGGGGACCTCTATGTATAAATCAGCGCTGATCACCACTTCACGATGTTTCCAATCTCCTCCTCCAAATCTCGTCTGGCTGTCAGCGAAGGCTTGAAAGTTCTCTAAACTCACCATGAGGACTAGCTCATCGACTTGAGCTCCAGCGGCGAGTCTGACTTGGGTCTCTCCGAGCCCGAGGCGAGAAGGGGTGACCTCATATTCGTACCCCAAAGTGCTCCCCGTCTGAGGGACGCTTAAGTCTTCGCTGTTAGAAGCATCGTCGGCCAGCTTAATAAAATAGGCCGTTAAGATCTGAGACATCAGCGGATAGCTGTCTTGAGAGAGCCTTAGACGGATCGCGCTAGGATCTAACTCGTCAATGCCGTTAAAGGGTCCTCCGATCGTCCATGCGTGTCGTGTACTCTGCTCTCCTTCGCTACCAACAGCCACGACCTCATAATGATTGAGCCCGGTTGGAGAGGCGACTCGAGCCTCAAAATGGCCGCTCTCATCACTGCTCACAACATTACCGTTGACGCTAACCTTAGCGGGTCGACCACTACGATCTTGGGCGTGACCTTTGAGGAGAGCAACATTTTCGGTGAAAGGGTCGACGGAGACAGCGAGCGCTGGGGCGATCTCTCCTACTCGAACCGCGACTTGATCACATCGTTGAGCATCGAGAGCACAGCAGTGAACGGTGTATAGACCGTCTAGGTCAAAGATCACCTGATCTCGCTGAACGACTCGGGTCCCAATCTTGGGCTCAGTGACGAGCTGATAGTTACGACTTAATGCGCCATCAGCGTCTTTAGCCTTGACTTGTAGGGTCGCGAAGCTGCCTCGTCGGACGAAGCTCTGCTCAATGGAGCAGCTGATATCCTCTATCGGTCCGGCGGTGACGTCAGCTTTACCATACGGACCTCCTCCTCGCTCTTCTTCACTGATTGAAGCGCTCTCGGCGCAACTGAAAGCTGCGAGACAGATCGCTAAGCTCAGGCCCCGGGAGATCGTACTTTGAAGGAGATAAGATCGAATGAACACAGAGGCCAGAGGTGGGGTAGGCTGCATTTGACTCTCCTGTCCATATATGAATTTTTGCGCATATATGACTTTTATGTCTTTGTATTAATCACCATATACTAACGTCTTATGGGGAGGGTTGTCTATGGTGGAGCTCTTTTCTTCTAAAATAGACACTTTCATTCGATGACCTCATGAGACAGTTTATAACGTAGAGTCACGGATAGATTGATAACATGCTCAGATATGACATTCTGTGACTTGTTACTTCTTTTAGTGGAGTAGCGCTCTGTTTAGTGTTCAATGATCGACCTATAAACGCTCTGCATCTTTTAAAGTTGAGGAAACCGTGAATGATCTAAAGGTTAGACTGCAGTGGGTAATCAATTCGGGGGTGACTGCGGATATGACAGGCTCTGATGCCAGATATATTCGGTTCATCAACGCGACCCTGCTCCTTTTCGGTTCAGCGCAGCTCCCTATCCTCTTCCTATTGATTAGCCTCGATATGATTCTCCCCTTAGGCATCAACCTCATAGCCTTGGTGCTGTTTGGGCTTGGTTTTATGATCAATCGATCAGGGAGAACCCTGCTCGCCAAACTTTTGATTACAAGCGTGATGACCGCCAACACTGCTTACTTTGCGATCCTTCTCGGCTCTAGCGCACCGACTCACTTTTGGTTTATGCCGGTCGCTGTCCTCTCTGTACTGGCATTTAAGCCCTCTGAGTGGAGGTGGGCTTTGCTGCTTATTAGCGGGGCTATGATCAGCTTTGCGATGTTTGAGTTCTATGGCTCCGGACTCGAGCCTCTACTCAGACAGTTCACGAACTCCGCTGATGAACTCCAAGCGGCTCATGGCTCCACAATCGCGGCGATGTTACTTACCCTCGTCCTTATTGGGATGATGCATCGACGCTTCGCATGGTCTGAGACTGCGTTGGCGAAAGAGAAAGCACAATCTGATCGTCTATTAAGAGCGATTTTACCTGATGATATCGCTCGACAGCTAAGAGAAACCGGAACCACCCCCGCCATTCGTCATGAAGATGTATCACTCCTCTTTGCCGATATCGTGGGCTTTACTCCCTTGGCGGCTTCGATGCCGGCGGAAGAAGTAGTGGCTCTATTAGCAGAGGTCTTCAAGCGTGTTGATCAGCTGATTGAGCGCTGTGGAGTGGAGAAAATCAAAACCATTGGTGACGCTTATATGATCGCTGGCGGTGTACCTGAAACCTCTATCGATCACGCTGAGCGTCTCGGGCGGTGCGCCTTTGGCATGTTGGAGATTATTAAAGACGTCAGCGCTGAGACAGGACATTCATTACAGCTCCGGATCGGATTACATCGTGGGCCAGCCGTCGCGGGGGTAATCGGGACGACAAAATTCGCCTATGACCTATGGGGTGAATCAGTGAACCTCGCTTCTCGTATCGAGTCTAGCGGTGAGCCTGGTCGCGTTCATGTCTCGGAGGAGTTTATGAGGCTTGGGACTGAGAACATGGTGTTTGAAGAGCGTGGTGAGGTGACTCTAAAAGGGGTAGGACGTACCCGTACTCATTGGTTAATCAGCGTGTGACTTGTCTCTAAAGACTCAAGAGAGATTAATCAAATATCACCGCTCTGCATGGAGCATTGATTCAAGATTAAAGGTGAGGGGCATAGGTCTGTAACAGAGACTTAAACTCATCTCGGTAACGAGCAGCGAGCTGTGGGTCTCTAATCACTAACTGATCTTCGTCATTTCGATAAGCGGAGTCATAATACCAATTATAAGCCCCGGTCACAGTGATTGACTCATCGATGATCACGAATTTATGATGCATGGATGCATAACGGTTGCGCTGGTTATCAGCGAGTACAACCTTGATCCCCTGCTCTACCAGCCACTCGTCAATAGGATCATCATCAGAGAGTATACCATAGTATTCACTCGCCTCATGAATATCATGGTCCAAGACCATGGTCACCTCTACGCCTCTCTGATGGGCTTTGATGACCTCACTGAGCAGTGAAGTACGGTGGCCCTCTTCATCCCACCACACATCCTTGGCGGTGAACATGGCGATCAATATTTCACTCTGCGCCTCTCTGATCAGCTGAGCCATATGAAGATGTGAAGGCTCATCGGGGGCAAATGTGACCGAATACTCTGCGTTTAATGAGTGCGCGAAGCGTCGTGTTCTCTTTTGACCACCCGCTAAGGACTCAAATCGACGAGCGTAGGCTTTGA
Organism: uncultured bacterium; assembly: GCA_943788935.1. Taxonomy (GTDB): domain Bacteria; phylum Myxococcota_A; class Bradymonadia; order UBA7976; family VGTA01; genus CAKZRU01. Next base: position 91,370 of record CALSSE010000019.1, read on the forward strand.
TTAACTCTCGATTGGAGGTGATGATCATATTTTCATGATTATCGTACCGCGCTCTCTCTTCCCAATTCATAGAACCAGTGGCGAGGTACTCACCATTGAACAGAATAAATTTGTTATGCATAGCGCCATCCTCCATTCGCATAATACCCAATACAGGGACCCCCTCCTCCAAGAGGCGCTCATCTCCCCAGTACCACTCATATCGGGGACGAAATTTACGTCCATCCATAATCAGCTTGACCTCTACCCCCAAGTGATGAGCCTCGATGATCGCCTCTAGAATCCCTGGATCATTCATATTAAAAACAGCAGCGTGAAGAGTCACACGCTCCGTAGGTGCGCTGCGCTTGAGCTGCATTAGGCGATGTATTTGATGAATGATGTGATATCCCGGATCATGAAAAGGAGCAAAATAGACCTCTGTTTGATCGAAAGGAGTCTCTGTCTGATGGCCCATGAGCTCCTCTTGAGCAGGTGAGTGTATGGTCTGTGGCCACTTTTGAGTCTCTTCGCTAATGTGTTCGGTAGGCGTTCCTTCAAGATCAAACCAATGGCTATGCCAGAGGGCGGCATCTTCGCTAAACCCTAATTGAAGTCTGAGTCGCAGCGCAGTGGAGAGCCTCTTGGCGCCATCTCCATAGCCGTATTTATGATACACTTCTAGCGCGTCAGTTCCCCATCGGTCATCGTCGCTGAGCTTTCCTCTGAAGATCATGGGAGCTAAAATATGAACACGAGCGCCCCCCTCATAAGTGGTGATCATTTCTACGCTGAGCTGTTTATCCCAGTCTAGATTAGCGACCCGCCCATCCACCCATACTCTTGTGATATCCTCATCTTTAGGGTCGGCCCAAGACCCTATGCCATGAAGGCTTAAAAGAGAGGAGTGGGCGAGGCCACTATGGTCAAGTTTACCCTCAGCGAACACCGATGGAGAGGGCTCACCAATCACTGAATTTGATGAGCTTGGAGCAGGCTCCTCATGACAGGCAAAGAGAATGATGACGCTGTACAGAGCGCTGAGGAAGCCAAAGAGTCTCTTCTGCTCGATGATCATCTCCATTCTCCCGACCAGAGCATAGAGCTTGATCTGGAGAGAGGCAGATAGACCTCCGCATTTCGGTCTTGGCCGGACTCCCAATACTTAAATCGTCCCCTCTCATCGGTAATGGCAAACTTCCAAGGCACGATCTGCCCAATAGGAAACCATAACTTCTCACTCACCCATTCGCTCTGATCAGAGATTCTAGGTGCCATCGAGATTAACTCATTGACATCCCACTGGCCTAATGTGATCGGTGAACCACCGATCATAACTCGTTCATGATCAGCGATCTCTACGCCGCTCGCTTCGATATGTAGAGAGAGCTCAGGCCAGTGATCTTGACTCCATAGTTGATTGATCATCGAAGACACCGAGGGAGAGGTGCCTCTCTCGAGGCTGTACTCTTCGTAGCGACGTAAGATCCTGATCCATTGTCCGAGGTATCGATATCCAGTCTCGTTTTGATCTAGGCGAGCGCTGTCAATAAAGAGGACACTCTCAACATTCCGAGCCAAACGACCTCCTGACCCTAAACCCGATTTAGTCCAATTACTAGCACCCGAGATCACTCTGACTTGAGTTTGGCCTAGTATCGCGACTTTATGGTGCATAGCGGTATAAGGAGTGAGGCGATTGATCACCTCATACACCGGAATCCCCGCTCCCCGTAAAGCATCTTCTGTTGGGTCATCGTAGAAGATGGGTTTGCCCTCTGCGTCTATTCCATCGCTCTGTTTCTGGTCAGTGATCACCGCTACGGTCACTCCGGCTTCTACTTTGCGCTTTAATAGCTGCGTTAAGGTCTCTGACTCATCTTTAGAGGTCAAGTTTCGAAGAGAGAACATCATCAGTAAAATCTGCTCTTCCTCACTCTCTAACCATTCAAAAACTTTTGAGATCGCTCGATCTTTGGAGGCGGGGGTAAACATCACATTTACACTCTGGCTCTCATCCCAGTTATTCTCGATAGGAAAATCATAGAGCACTGACCAATACGTCTGACGATAGAGATCGATGAGCCATTCTTGATCAGTATAATGAAGCGACTCTTCATTGAGCGGAGAGGTGGTATTTGGATTATAACTCCCGGTGAGTAAGAGTGATCGATTGGGCATCTCAAAGAGACGCATCTTGAGGTGCATTAAGCCGGAACCGGAGATTCCAATTAGATCGGCGCCGCTCAGCTCTTCTTCGCTGAGAAGGTGATGGTATCGCTCTACTCGTAACCCTGCCTCTTCAAATCGATCATAGAGGGTCAGCCAAGTCCGCTCAGGTCTTAGCTGATCTCCTTCGATAAGGATCTGTACATCTACGCCAACGCTCTCGGCCTCTATCAATCGCTCTATTAATAGATCACTGGTGAGGTTATAAACTGCATATCGAATACGATAATCAGATGAAGCATCTTGACGCCCTTCACATTGTGGATCCTGTAAACAGGCGCTGATGACCTCATCGATCAAGGAAAGCTCGAGATGAGCCGTTGGGTCCTCAGGGGCAAATAAGGTTTTAAAGCCGATCTCCTCTGACCACATGGGCAGCGGCGCCCACGCTCGTTCATAAGACAGGGGACCATCGCCTTTGGTCGCTTCTTGAGCGGTTTGGTCTTCGATTTCTTCCATTGCCTCTGGCAAAGAGGTTTGGTCTCTCTTTGTTTGACAAGAGACACAGGTCAATGTGAGCAAGCAGAAAAAAAGACTTCTAGCAGGCCCATTAAAGATCGTTCTCATGGGAAACTCTCTCTCAAAGAAGAGGTTGCACACTCTTAACCGCGAGATGAATTAAATAACAATGATACGAATAGTTAACATTTAGATCGAGATCAAGTCTTCTTTTTATGTGACCACTAGGAACAGTTTTAGGTGAGCGTGATGAACTCTCCGATGAGATGGACCCACGAGCTTTAAGAGAGCAGTAGAGATGTCACCAGAGGACGTATATATTAACAAACGACTTAATCGACTCGCACTTAATGGTTTATTTTGATTCTTGAGAGCGTATGGGCCTACAGGGTCGAATATTGACATCTGACTCGCTCTCCTTCATAGACGATGCGATAAAGCGAGAGGTGATGTGATGTCTGATGTAAAGATTCCCGAGGATGGGGTGCCCCCTAAATACCTACAGAGCATGATCATGTCACCCTCTTGGCTGATTCCCTTAGTGATGTTCAGTATGCTTAGCGGTCTATACTACAGCGGACTTGGAGATTACGGGCTCTTTGACCCATGGGAAACGCACTATGGAGAGGTCGCTCGAGATATGGTGGAGAGAGGGAACTATATCGATCCCTTCTGGGGCTCTCCGTGGGATAGCGGAGAGGTGAAGCGGGAGCGAGGAGGGTTCTATTCTAAGCCTCCTTTGACGATGTGGATGATGGCTATTGGAATGAATCTCTTTGGCTTTAATGCTCTTGGTGTCAGAGCGCTGTTCCCACTATTAGCGCTATTTGCGCTCCTCAGCGTTTATCTGTCACTCAATAAGCTGATAGGTCGCACCACAGCCCTATTTGGGACTCTCAGTACAGCGCTGATCCCCTCTTTCGCCTTCTTGAGTCATCAAGCTGTGACCGATGGACCTATGGTATGCATCGTGGTTATGGGGATGATGGCCTTGGCGATGGCTCTCTCTCCTCAGAGCGAGGGGTCAGCCTCTGCGGGGCTTCGATGGCTTACGGTTTCTTTAGTCGCCTTAGCTACTCTCGGTCAGCTGTGGGTCATATGGCCTATGGATAGAAGTCCTGACGCCATTTACTCTTTTGCGGACCAAGGGAGCGTTACACATCTGCGCTATTGGTTTATACAAGTCTTTGCGGTCGCTAGAGGTAAGGGGTGGGCTTTAGTCACACTCCTCGGGCCTCTCGCTGCTGTGTATCTCTACCGACTCTCTCAAATAAAGAGCGCTCGACACTATTATTTCGCATTGTTTTTCCTCGCTTGTGGACTGACAGTGCCTGCAAAAGGATGGCTCGGTTGGGCTCCGATGGGGGGAGCCTTAGTATTTTATCTATTGATCAGTCGTGAGTGGCACTGGCTCAACTATCGTCGGGTCAAGCTCGGCCTCTGCACTGTCTTCTTTACCGGTCATATCTGGGTGATCGCTATGCTTGGAGGTCACCATCCAGCATGGGTAAATCGCTTCATTTACCATGATCATATCAATCGCCTCTTTAAGGGGGTACACAGCACTGATGACGGCGCCTTTGAGTACTTCTTCCAATGGGTAGGCTATGGTCTATATCCATTGATCGCTTTGGTACCTTTGGCGCTCACATTGGCGCTTCGCTCGTCTCAAACGTCCGCATCAGAACCCTCGGCAGATACAGCAGATGACCAAGCACTGAGTCATAATCAAGATCAAGATCACATCAAAGGTCAAACTAAAGAGACAGAGCGATCGCTGATGATGCTCCTCGCTCTGTGGGCGATCGTTGGTTTTATGCTCTTCTCTAAGTCGAGCACCAAGTTTCATCACTATATTTTTCCGGTGTTACCAGCGCTGACGATTATGATTGGTGTAGCCTTGGCGAAAATATGGAAGGGTGTCTTTCGACTCAATCGAGTCATGCTCATGACTTCTATTGGGTTACTTTTATGGGTTGGTCTAGATGTCTCGACTCCCTCAAGAGCACCGGGTCAAGGTGCTCAAAATTGGGTAAATCTCTTTACCTATAAATATGATCGTTCTTGGCCTACTCAAGCGACAGAAGAGGAGCAGCAGACAATGGAGCGAGCTGCCGCTTCTGAGGCATGGCGAGAGACTCTGTCATTACCTCTGACCGACACACAGCTTATGGAGCACAGCACAAAACTGCGGGAGTCTGAAGAGGACCGGCGTTGGAACCAGCGTCTCATTACCCCTATGCGATGGATTACAATCATCATGTTATTGGCTCTGATCTCACTCAGCGGAGCCAGATTATGGCAACGCCGCTCAGGGGTAACGCTGACCATGGGTGCGGCGACTCTCGCTTGTTACTATGCTCTTCATATCTACTTGCCAACGATCGCCCCTCATTGGAGTCAATGGGAGTTGTGGGGAGAATATTATCAGCGATGTGAGACCTATGACCGACATAGTCTTAAAGATGAGAGCGATTTTCGAGCCCATTTACTGACGTTCTCTAGTCGAGTCCCCTCTCATCTAGAGCATCTCCCAGCGTGGTGTAAGTCGCCGGCGATCGCCTTTAGGATGAACTGGCGAGGAGAGGCCTTTTATACTCACAATACAGTGGTTCCTGCCCTGTACACGAAGGACTTGAAGCCTATTCTTCAGACGTGGGGAGTGTGGGAGAAGTGGCAGCCAAATAAGCGATTTTACATATTTACTGAGCGAAGTAGGATCAAATCAGAGCTTGAGAGGAGCTTGCCTAAGCACCTCCGTGGCAAATACCGAGAGGTCTTTGGTGAAGGTCGACGCTTCGTATTGTTAGAGGTATATGGTGACTCTCCTCCTAGCGGAGAAGGTGATGGCTCCTAAGAGCTGTAGATGATCTCCCCATGACCTCAAAGGAGTGAAGTTCGATAAAATCCCTACCAAGGCGCTATACCAAGGCGCTTTACACATGAACCACTAGATTCTGATGTTGACATCAACAAATTTGCAGGAAGTATTTCTGTAACGAAGAAGTTTATAAAAGCTGTAAATTTCGCCACTAAGCGATTTGTATTGTCTAGTTGAGGGCTTAAAGCCAAGATCCACAGCCCAATATGATGTGAGAGGAGCCGTTCACTGTGTCACCCCCTTCTAGTTCAGACGTCGATCGCCCAAGTAAATTCATGCTCATTTACTATAGATTTAGGAAGCGGTCAGCCCGCCATCAGCTATTGACCCTCGGAGTGTTCAGTTTAGGCCTCTGTTTCGCCTTACCCCTCGGTCTTGATCTCGGCTATGAGGCATGGGAGAGCCTCGCTCCTCGTAGCCCCTTAGGGTCCATGTCTCGACGACCGATCCTTTTGTGTGTTGATCACTTAACCGACGAGCAGCGTCAAACGATCGCTGAGAGCCCAGAGAGTATACCAGCTCATCAGATTCAGCCTCATTTAGCATTAGTAGGGATCGGGGAAGAGGTGAAGTCCGTTAATACCACGACCTGTCAAGACGCCTTACAGATAGGCCTACTCCCTTCATATGCTGACGCTCTTGCTCGGGACGACACTCGCCTCTCATTAGCTCTAGAGGCTCCTAGCCTCACTTTACTCTCCGAGGATTTATTTAATTCCCCACGAGGACAAGCTCTACGTCGTAACCTCAGCCATTCTCGTGAACAACTCGTCCAAAGAGGTCTCAAGCTGTGGCCCAAGCTGAGAGCGATCTTTGAGCAGACCCTCGGCGCCGAGCTCGGCGAGAAGCTGTTTAACGATAAAGTGATCCGAGAGACCCTAAAGAGCTCGCTCTCCCGAGAATTGGTAGATCGAGTCGCCTGGGATAAGGTGGGAGAGTCGATCGCCGCTGACTCAGCGACCGCTGAGCTTCAACGGTTAGCGCTCAAGCACGTCAGTGTGGGGGAGATCGCTCGAGGCGCGGTACGAGGCCTGTCTCAGGGCGTCAGTCGAGGTGTGGATGACCTTAAGACGACGTCAGCCAAGGTCAACCGAGAAGGCGATTGGTGGTGGGATACTGCCATATGCACATTAAAGATGGGCGTACCTACCGGGGTTATGGGGCTCACTCTGGCAGGCACTCTAGACCCAACGACCGCTTCGGTCGCTTCATCAGTGGCGCTAAAAGCCTTTGGTGGCGTGCGTAGCGACCTGTGCGCTCAACTCATGAAGAGCGTTAAAGGAGCGGGGAGTGGCGCTTTATCCTCAGGGATGAAGTCTTTCGCTAAGCAGAGCTTTGAGAGCCTACGAGTGAACTCCGAAGCCAGCCTCAGCCAAGCTCAAGTATTAGCGGGAAGAGCATGGGAGACCGCCCAAGGTGGCGTGAGGCTTAAGGGGGTTTGGTTATCGGTCGCAGGAAACCAAGAACTTAAAGATTATGTGGTGCAAACCTATGGTGAACCCGCTTGGCAGAAACTCACCGAGTCTACTCTTTCTCTGACAAAGAGCGCCGAAGTTGAGGGTTTGGTCGATGAAGCGACGAAGGAGATAAAGCGAGCAGGTAAACAATCGCTGACCGCTCTGCTTCTTGACCGAGAGGGAAAGGGGCCTAACCCCCTTTTACTAGCGGTCATACAGGAGCAACTCAGCGGTCAAGTGAGACCTATTATTCGAGTAGTTAATGGGTCTGGGTCTGGCTCTGGCAAGCCAACCCCAGAAGGCTATGTCTTTCAGCGAGCGACGTCGGAGATGAGCAGACGATGAATGAACCTACACCGAGACCTCTCCCATTCATTGAGGTGAGCGATTTCAATTTAGAGTCTGTGCGCGAGCTAAAGGGGAGTGAAGAGCGAACCGCGGATACGCTCTATCACAGCTGTGAACTCAGCGCTCAACGCGGTGACTTTGTCCTCTTACTTGGTCCGAGTGGATCGGGTAAGACGCTACTCACCAATTTCCTACTCGATCTTACCTCTCCTGTGAGTGAGACCTTAATCGTGAATCGCGGAGATCATAGACGAGCGCCTTCGATGATGGTGCGATTCACCGATGAGGGAGAGCCACCGCAAGAGATAGAAGTGCTAGGTGATCTTTATCCTGAAGCGCTACGTGGTCGAGTCGGGGTGATGTTCCAATCTTTGGGGCTCCTTGAGGACTTGACCGTAGCCGAGAATTTAGACTTCGCCAACGATCAGAGCGGTTCACCTCGCCGAGATATAGAGTGGAGCTCATGGCGCTCCGAGACCTTTAAACGACTAAAGCTGAGCGAGGAGCTCTTGCATGAACCAGTGAGTAAGCTCTCTGGCGGTCAACGGCAGAGGGTCGCTCTCGGTCGAATGCTCGCCTATACTCCAGAGGTTATGGTGTTCGATGAACCGACCTCAGCGCTAGATCCTCTATCAGCACGAGAAGCGGTGAGGCTTATTCGGGAGGCTCATGAGGCGAGCGGTGCAGCTCTTACCCTAGTGATCACTCACGATTATGGGACTTTTCTCCCTGTGGCCGATCGAGTGTGGTTCCTGAGCCAAGAGCGTGAGTTCATCAATGAGCAACCTCCAGCGAGCCCTGAAGAGTATGAGCGTCGACTCGCCGCTCGACGCCTCCCCTCAGCGCGGCCGATCAACCTTGATGAGCGTCTTCAACATGAAGCTCAAGTCGCTGATCGGCAAAGCGCGACCATGACTGAACGAGCCTTGAATACCGCCACTCGAGGGATCAACAGCCTTAAGAGTCCATGGTTTAGTCGATACTTAAAGACTTTCACGAAGCGAGTGATCTGGGATGGCCTCCCCTTTCATCTACTCGCCGGTCTAGGTCTTGGTGCCGTCGCCACTTATTTCTCATTTAACATGGAATTAGGGAGCGTATCTGTCGAAGGAGAAGGCGTAGTCGAGGTCAGTCGCTTTGTCTTGCCGACATTCTTTGAGCAGATGCTCTCCGGTTTTGGGGTAGTGATGTACAGAGCGCTGATCCCTCTGTTTACCTGTATCTGTTTAGCAGCCCGCGCTGGAACAGCGGTCACCGCTTATTTGTCAGAGATGAGAGATGAAGGGAAGCGACAATGGGATGCCATGGAGAGTTTCGGTGTTCCTCCGGCGTGGTTCTTTATCCCTCAGTTACTTATCGTCTTCAGCATCGGGGCAGCGATACTCTCTTATTTCGCATTTTGGGCAGCCTCACTCGGATCCCTCCTCGTCGCTATGGCGACCAACCCTCTGTGCACCTTTTATACTTGGCGTGACACCTATTGGGCGAACCTTAAGCCGAGCGCTATGGTGTGGTTTGAGGGGAGCTCACTCTTCTTAGTGAAGACCATGAGCGCGGGGGTCTGTATCGCTTTAATAAGCGCGTATTATGGGACCCGTAAACGGAAGAGCAGCCTCGATACGATGACCAACCTGAGCCGAGCTAATGTCCTAAGCGTACTTATCACTTTAGCAGTATTCTTTGTACTTTTGGTTATCGAGAGCGGCGTATAACGTTCTTTTTTAGGTTCACATGATGTTCTCATGATGCTCTCTTAATCTATCTTCTAGTTTACCTTACGATACCTGATCAGAAGGGGCGCTCGCTCTATGTTTATCCCTCTCTCGACTCTATCGCTCGCCTCTGCGATTTCGGCAGCTTATGCCTCTCTACAGATTAGGTCATCACGCGAGCAGAGCGCCTCCCTCGAGGCTACTGATCGTCTCTATCTCCCTATATTGGGAGTGACGCAGAGTGGAAAAACCCTCTTGCTCGCCTCGCTCGGAGAGCAGCTTACCCAGTCTTCCTCAGAGCAACTCACTACCCGATTACTGACCAGGGAGGAAGAGCAGCGAGAGAGAGGGAAGGTCCTCAAACACTTTGACCCTCAAGACCTTGACGCTTCTCCAGTGCCCCCAGGAGAGCGTACCACTGCCGGCATGATTCATTTCGAGCGCTTGAGCTTCGAGCGAGATGAAGTGAATGAGGCGACGATGGTCGCTGAAGATGCCCTCTTCGCGCTACAGTTTGCGACTCATGGTCCGATCGCTGGCCGAAAGCTCTGCATCTTAGAAGATATACCAGGAGAGCACCTTAGCGAAGAGAGGTCTCACAAAGGAAATATTTACCCTAAACTCCTTAAGGCTGACGGGCTGATCCTTGTCATCGATGGTCCTAAAGCGCTAAATGCTGATCGTGAGCCATTACCGGAGCATCTCCTCTATCAACAGCTCCTAGAGCGCTATCTCGCCCAAGATCATCATGGGCCTGTGTGGGTAGTCATCACCAAAGCTGACCTTCTGCCCGAGGATCGTCAAGACCAGCAGTGGTGGTATGAGCACACGCTCACTCACCTCACGCCTCTCCTCCAGCTTAAAGACAGCCAAGCGGTCTTCGAGCTCTCTCTAGTCTCTGCGAAGCGGTCATGTGAGCAGCCTTGGGCGACACTGAAGAGCTCGGGAGAGTCTTTTTTTGTGAGCTTAAAGAGCGTGATTCAGAAGCGGCTTGAGCGACATGGCCTGCTCTCTAAAGAGATTAAAAGAGCTCGTAATCTCTGCGTCGCTCTCATGGCTTTAACCCTCATTCTAGGTTGGAGCGCCGCTGGAGCGTGGCGGCTAGGTAGCTTACCCCCAGTGAGCGGGGAGCGCGCTTGGGATGGCCCGAGCCTAAATGCGGCCATCACGCCTCGCCTTAATGCTCTCAGAGATGCCAAGAGTATATTGAACCCGCTGAGGCTCTTTAAGAGGAGCCTCATCCATGAGCTCGCTACTCTACGAACCGAGACTACACAGCTCGTCAATGTCAAGGCTGACCGATGGGGTAAGAATTTAAGTAAAGAGCGCGAGGCGCGAGACCTGAGTCTTGAGCAGCTTAGCAGAGCCTTAAAAGACTTTCAGACCCTTAACAATGCTAGAGCGAAAGATCGACCATGGAGTGCCGAAGAGCGTGAGCTTGAAGAGCTGGTGAGTATGGCGATGAACGATCATGGACGCCTCTCATCGTTAGAGTCACTCCCTGATCTCTCCACCCTCAAGCGTTCATGGACAGGGCGGTGTAAGCTCGCGCTGCATAGACAACCAGAGAGAGAGATACCTCCATTCGAATGCGCTCTCTCGATGTCGATTGATCGCCAATTAGTGGGGACTCGCCGCGCTCGCCTGAGCGCTGCTACTCGACCGACGATCAGTCCCGCTGACACCTCTCAGCTCAAAGCTAGACTCTCACCCCTCCTGCAATGGGAGAGAGAGAACGCAGGTCTAGATCGCAGTGACCCCCTTTGGAGTCGGTTAAAGACTCTAAAGCGTAGCGCTTGGGAAGCGAGCTGGCTAAATCTTATCACCACCATTCAATCGATGAGAGAAGAGGAGGACGCGATCGGACGCTTACGCTCACTTCAGCGGTTTGAAGTAGAGCGTAACGACTTACTGAGCGTCTTTACGAGTGATCTTGAAGCGCCCACAAAGATTATCGCTTCTTGGCGTGATCTCTTAAACAGCGAGTGTATTCAAGCTAAAGAGGATGAGGACCTCACTCCGAGTCTCAGACGAGAGGCCGACCTCATCATTGAATGGGCCGCTCCCTTTCTTGACCCTAGTCGGAGGGCGAGAGTGAGAATGAAGAGCGCCGAAGAGCGCTGGCTTAAAGAGCTCAAGGAGACGCTGCCTCAAGAGAGCCCTGAGGGCTTTGATCACGCCCTTAAGCTCATGGAGCGTAACCTCGCTGAGCTCAAAGGAGAAGAGGGCAGAGAGGTCATTATGAGCGCCATCTCCGAGTGGACTCAGCGACTTAAGAGTCTACAAGTATGGAGAGCCGCTCAAGCGGTTAAGGTGAGCGCTAGTGAGGTTGAATGTGACTTTGATAAACTTGAGGAAGAGGGTTTAGATCACGGTTCAGGGAGTCACTTTGATCTAGACCTGTTTGTCCCTTATTTGGCTCTCAAACTCACCCCAATCGGCTCCATACCTGCGCCTCTAGAGAGCGAAGCGAATGGCTCAAAAGAACTAATACTCGTTAAAGAGACCGATATTGATGATGAGCTCTCTTTACAATGGCATCCTTGGTCGCGGCTGACCCTCGCTCTATATGAACAAGATGGAGAGATAGATGTACTCCCCGAAACTGAAGAGTCTGATGATCACCTGATCAGTGATCACACAGTGTGGTCGGTAGGTAGTGAGCCACCAAGTACTACGGCAGCGCTTACTCCGAAGAACTCATGTTTTGTCACAATCACGCTCCATCATCGTCTCCCTGAGTGGGTAGGCACAATGGGGCTATTACCAAAGCGATAAGAGAAGATGAACACTTCATTCATTTTCACGAGCGGTCGACGCTCGTCACATCATGAACATACCGGTTATGGACTTAAAGAGGGCTTAGAGGGTGAGCCTTATGACATCGTCGAGCTCCTCGAGCGCCCTTGTCTTGAGCTTTGTCAAGGTCGAAGAGAGCGCCGGGGCCTCTTGCTCGCTGTTATCGATGATGAGGTCCGTTGGTCAGGTGAGCTAGAGATTACTAGCGGATATGAGCCTTCGGGGCGGCCTAATTTTATGGTTCGCGGGACAAGCCCTCCGGTTGATCTTCTCCACGAAGGCATACTGAGAGGGTTAAGGTGGCGATTCCAAGAAGCCAACTCTGAGGTGTCAGTGATTGACTTAGGTGGCGAGAATACTCACCTTGGTAAAAGAATGAGAATGACGAGGCTCCTATTGATACTTATCACTATGATTATATTGTGTTTACTGGTCTATTTTTCATTTATAAAGTCAGCGACTCCCTCAGGCTATATGCTGAAGTAAGCCCTTAAGGATTTTTAACACCTAAGAGCACTCACATAGCTAAAAAATCGTTGATTAGCGAGGAGTTAAGATGATCGTCTGTGGTTGAATAAGCGATTATTGAATGTCTTGTTGTTAATAGTGATTTAGCAGTGTTAGTCTTTGATCTCTGCCAATACATTTACACAATGCAGGATCAAAATATGAAAGACTTACTTCATCGAGAAGCGCTTGATTATCACAGCAGTGGTCGGCCGGGCAAAATCGCCATTAAGCCCACTAAGCCTCTAGAGACTCAACGTGACCTTTCATTAGCTTACACACCGGGTGTAGCCCAACCGTGCCTTGAGATCGCTGAGGATCCGCAAAAATCTTTTAAGTATACAGCGAGGGGTAATCTAGTGGCGGTGATCTCCAACGGGACCGCTGTCCTTGGTTTAGGTGATATAGGCCCCGAAGCCTCTAAGCCGGTTATGGAAGGCAAGGGGGTCCTGTTTAAGCGTTTCGCCGATATTGATGTCTTCGATATTGAGGTCGCAGAGCGTGATCCTGATCGATTGATTGAGATCATCGCCTCTCTCGAGCCCACATTTGGAGGCATTAATCTAGAGGATATTAAGGCGCCAGAGTGCTTTTACATCGAGGAGAAGCTCCGAGAGAGGATGAATATCCCCGTCTTCCATGACGACCAGCATGGAACCGCGATTATCTCCGCCGCTGCCTTTGTGAACGCCTTAGAAATCGTAGATAAAGACCCTGCAGAGGTGAAATGTGTCTTCAGTGGAGCGGGGGCGGCGGCGATGGCTTGCGCCCAGCTCTTCTTTACTCTCGGCGTTAAGCCAGAGAATCTCTTAATGTGTGACAGCAGAGGGGTCATCTACCAGGGGCGTGAAGCGGGGATGAATCCATATAAAGAGCGCTTCGCTGTAGAGACAGACCGTCGAACGCTGAGGGATGCGATGAAGGGGGCTGATGTCTTTGTCGGAGTGAGCGCCAAAGGGGTCGTTGATGCAGATATGGTTCGATCAATGGCGCCCTCTCCACTAGTGATGGCGATGGCGAACCCTGATCCTGAGATCGGTTATCATGAGGCGAAAGCGGCGCGTGATGACCTGATCATGGCGACTGGACGAAGTGATTACCCCAACCAAGTCAATAACGTACTCGGCTTCCCGTTTATCTTTAGAGGCGCCTTAGACGCCCAAGCGACGACGGTTAATGATGAGATGAAGATCGCTGCCGTCTATGCCTTAGCAGAGCTAGCCAAGGAGGATGTGCCCGAAGATGTTAAGCAGGCTTATAATGACCAAACTCTACAGTTTGGACCGGAGTACATTATTCCCAAGCCTTTCGACTGGCGGGCGCTGTTAAGCGTAGCCCCAGCGGTCGCTCGAGCAGCTACAGAATCGGGGGTTGCGCGTCAGCCGATCACTGACATCGCTGCTTACCGAGAGCACCTAGAGGGGATCTTAGGCAGTGAGCGTGGGGTGATCAGAGGGTTGATTAATAAGGCGAGAAACGCTCGAACACGCATTGTTTTTCCTGAGGGTGAACATATCAAGATGATTCAGGCCGCTCAGACTTGTCTAGAGGAGAGGATCGCCCAGCCGATCCTCCTCGGCTCTGAAGAGGTGATCACTAAGATCGCTGAGACTCATGGCCTCTCTTTAGAGGGAATAGAGCTGATTAACCCCCTCACGGATGAGCGACGAGATCACTATATTAACACTCATTATAAACAGCGACAGCGGAGGGGAGTATCCCTTCTTCAAGCCCAAAAGCATATGGAGCAGTCCAATTATTTTGGTTCAATGATGGTCTCACAAGGGGATGCCGATGGCTTAGTAAGCGGTCTCACTCGGAGCTATCCGGAGACCTTGAAGCCCGCTCTACAGATTATTGGCCCCGCCGAGGGGGACCGACGTGTCGCCGGCGCCCACTTGGTGATCTCTCCCAATATGGTAAAGATCTTTACGGACACTACAGTCAATATAGACCCTAGCCCCGAGGAGCTCTGCGGTATCGCACTGTCTGCAGCGGCAGTGGCCCGCTCCTTTGATATTGAGCCACAGGTGGCCCTCTTAAGTTTTAGTAACTTTGGCAGTAATCAGCCACCTCAAGTTCGAAAGGTCACCGAGGCGCTAAAGTTGATTAAACGAGCTGATCCACAACTAGCGGTTGAGGGTGAGCTGCACGCTGATCTAGCGGTGAACGCTAATGAGCGACAGAAGCTCTTCCCCTTCTCCGAACTCAAGGGAGAAGCGAATGTGCTCGTCTTCCCTGATCTTAACAGCGCGAATATCAGCTATAAACTCTTAAAAGAGCTCAGCGACGTTGAATTTGTTGGTCCGATTCTCATCGGTATGGGCGCGCCCGTCAATATCCTTGAACAGGGGTGTAGCGTGAGAAGCGTGGTTAATATGACCGCGATTACTGCTGTGCAGATCCAACAACAACGGGCGCAGAGTTGAGGTTTTATTCAGCGTCTATTGACTTTGGTAAGCCCAAAGTGGAGATGATGGGCCGATGATCAGAGCAAGACGCTGAGGGGACCCTCGCCTCCATAAGAATAAAGGCGTCATGAAGAGCGTAGATAAAGTCGACTCGAAAAGGGATAAACGTCCCAAAGTATTTGGTGGCGCCAAAGGTTGTCCCTACCGCACTCCAGACATCTCTCCACTGCTCAGTCAATAGAGCATGTGCGCCGGCATGAGGGGGGGCGTTAAAGTCACCGACCATAATCGTTGGGTCACGGTAGGTCTTGATCAATGACAATAGACCTGCGGCTTGCTCTCGTTGTAGGTTAGAGGTTTTGATAATTCCCTTCATGACCTCTAAGAGCGTCTCTGGAGAGGAGATCACCGCTTTGATCTCTTGGGTGCCAATCCGATGAGGTAAGAAATGGACATTGAGTAGATTAAAAGTTGTCTTTGGGTCGTCTCGATAACTCATCTCAGCGAACAGAGCTCGCCATCGGCCTCTTCCTTTTAGGATAATGTTACGAACATAATTGATTTTCCATTGGCTGCTGCGATGAATACAGATCCCTAGACCACTGACGTCTGTTTTCTGAGAGTGATAACCAACATGTTGACAGTTGAGATTGAGCTTCTCTTCTAGTCTCTTTAAATTATCATTATTCACCTCTTGAAAGCCGAATAACTCTACTGGGTGGCCAATGTTCGTTTCACTCTCTTTCACGAGGCGGTGAATACATTCTAGTCTCTCCGCTCTAACCTCTCGACGCTTTGTTCTTGGAGAGAGATCACCGAGTCGTTGTACATTATAGGTCATTAGGCTAATGACTTGTTGGTGCTTTAGGTAACTCACCGAAGAATCAAGATCTGGGCTGGTTCTTAATACCCACATCGGCGGCCATATTAAGAGGGTGCATAAGAGGTAGACCACAGGGAGGATGAGGGACTGGTACATCACTCCTCGTTCTTGATGAGACATCTTCCACAAGGCAAAGCTGAATAAGACGATCAACCAAATGACATTAACAATGGGTAAAATAAAAGCCAAAAGAGAGACAGACACCGATGTATAGGCGTGACTCGTCACCACTAAGGAGAGGGCTAATATCACCGCTGAAATTAGGATGACCCCTTTGCTCCCTGATCGCTTCATCCCCTCTTATATCCTTTTTTAGCCTATTGTCTTTAACTCAGTGAGTAGTTCTGCGACCGGTCGATCTTCAGGGAAACGATCTAGATAATCTGCACAGAGCGCTTTAGCTTGATCAAGTCGCCCTAGCTCGACCCAAGCGCCTGCGCAATTGAGGACAGGGTCATGGCTATCTCGGTCATTTCTAATGGCTAAGAGGAAGTGTTTCATCCCCTCTTGAGTGTTCTCAGAGTTCCAATGTAAGACACCAATATTAGTATGAACCCTAGCGTTATCTGGATCAAACTCGAGGAGCTCATTAAAGACCTTGAGTGACTCCTCTTCAAAGCCTGCCTCCGCCATCATCTCAGCATCTTCAATATCCATACGTAACAAGGTTGTTTTTTGATCATCAGGAGAGAGCCCTTCGATCGCCTCATCATCAGCGATGAGGCTGCTCGCGATACTGGAGTCAAATTTTAAGTCTTTGAAAGCTGACTGTTCTAGTGAGCTCTTACCATCGCCTCCTGAGCCACTCAGGCTGCGGATCGCGAACTCTCTACGGGTCATGTAACGCTCACCAACAAAGGCCATCTCGGTAAACTCATATACGTGCTCTTGAAAGAACTTTTGGTCAACACGTAGCTCTCGTGACTCGCGATCAGCGAGGTGATTGATCGCCAAGCGTAGCTCTTTGCTCATCAGCTCGTCTCGCCATAGGCCATTGGTATCAAAGGGAGAAGGACAGACCTCGTCATAGGTGAAGAGCACCTCGCGTAGATAACGTCTCTTGATAGTGCTCTCACACAAGGCATAGCCAAAGGCCTGAAGTCCGCCATCCATAAAGAATTGTCTGCTGTCTTCAAACTGTAGGTCTTGAGCGCTGAGAACGCTGAGGTATTTAGCATCGAAGCAGAGAGGCCCGTTGAAGACCCATGGTTGTTGACGAACCGCCTCATAAGGGTGGATCGCTCCAGCGTCACTGATGACACCATCCGCGTCACGCCATTTCGCCCACACGACAGCCCAACCGTCATCAAAGGATTTACTGAGCTTCTCCAAGGCACGATCTTGGGAGAAGCGGTGTTCTCCTCGCATGAGGATAACGATATGTTGTTTACTCTTATCATCCAAGTGAGCTTTGACAGCATTCATCGACACCCAAGAGCAGGCTGCGAAGCCTTTTCGTTCAGGGAACTCTTTAATTTTTACCTTATCGGATAAGCCATACATCCCTGAGTATTTTTGAAACTCAGCGCTGGTTTGGTCCGGCGAAGCGTCATCGATGAAGGTCAGTGTCCAATCCTTGTGAGTTTGGCGAGAGAGTGAGGCGAGGCTCGCCTTCACTGAGCTTTGATTACGATGTGCTATTTGTATGATATGATATTTTATATTGGACATGGCAATTCTGCTACGATCTCTAGGAGGAGAAGAGAAGATATGTATCTACTAGTGTGAGGCTACATCATTTTATTATATCTCTCCACCCACAATATCCACCAACTAACTCATAGACCTCTCCGTTGCCTCTCACTGTGGAAGTTTTGATCTCAGCCTTATATTGTTGAATCGCTCGTGCGGCTCGCTCTGCCCTCGGCCCTCTTTGACAATAAACGAGGGCATCGCTGTCGCTCAGGTCGTTTAATGTGGAGTCATTGAATGCTGATTTATGGGCTCTATGGAGGCGCTCTTGGAGAGACTCAATCGGGAGATGAATAGAGCGGTCTATCGCGCCTTGGGCTCTCTCATGTTCGGTACGTACATCGATAATTAGAGGAGACCAACCGCTCTTCATACGCTCCATGACTCGCTGAGCAGAGATGGGGATTGGGAAGGGCTCAATCGTCTGATTATGATCGACCTTTGATGTCACATGTGAGCCTTCATGGTGGCATAAGTGACAATCGCGAGCTCTATTCATTTGTAGTTGTTGAACACTGAAAGGCGAGGTCGAAATGACATGC
The DNA here is from genome assembly GCA_943788935.1 of uncultured bacterium. Classification (GTDB taxonomy): domain Bacteria; phylum Myxococcota_A; class Bradymonadia; order UBA7976; family VGTA01; genus CAKZRU01. Next base: position 109,269 of record CALSSE010000019.1, read on the forward strand.
AGTGTCGTTCGCTGAGCCTTGGTCTGAGGATTAGCTGAGGGCTTCTCTAACAGATAGTCGATCGCTATTTGCGCTTGAATGGCGCCCACCATTTGAGCGGTGACTCCTAGCACTCCGCCTTGGTCACAAGATTGAATGACACCCCCGCTAGGGAAGTGTGGAAAGAGGCAGCGTAAACAAGCCCCATAAGGCCGGAAGAGAGCGACTTGACCGTCGGTACCGCTCACGGAGGCGTAACAATAAGGGAGAGAGATCTCTCTGCAGATCGCGGCGATATTAGAGCGCGCTGAAAATCGATCTGTACAATCGAGGATTAAGTCAACATCAGTCAGCGTGGAGAGGTCTGCATAACGTCTTAGAGGTCGATCATAGATCTCGATATGACAATACGGATTAATCGTACTCAACTCTCGCGCGGCAACCTCGACCTTAGCGAAGCCTATATCCTGATCTCGATAGAGCGGCTGTCGATGCAGGTTACTTAAGCTGACTCGATCAAAGTCAAAGATGAGAAGTCTACCCACTCCAGTGGAGGCCAGAGCGGTTAAGACCGTACACCCCAACCCTCCCGCTCCAATAACCGCCACCGTTGAGGTTTTCAGTCGTGAGTATCCCACCTCACCACAAGTGTTGAGGCGGAGTTGACGATCAAATCGTTGACGCTCTAATGGAGAGATGAGGAGCTCATCTCGTAATGGAGACATCACTTACCGGTGAAGTGAGGAGTTCGTTTCTCAACGAAGGCGCTCATCCCCTCTGCGGCGTCTGCGCTAGAGAAGAGTTTCGCCTGAAGTTCTCGTTCAATAGCGAGACCAGACTCCAAGGGGAGCGCAGCGCCGGTCTGAACAGCTCTCTTTATGTGTCCTACCGCCATACCGGCTCTCTGCGGACTACATTGAGCCTGAGCAAAGGTGATCACCTGCTCGATGAACTCGTCACGCGATAAAGAGGGGACTGATCTCAGCTTCCCTTTAATCTCTTTACTCTCTAGCTCCCCCCAAGCCTCGTGGATGAGCTCATGAGCATGAGCGTCATCCGTATTGAAGGTCTCTCCCTTAACCATCATCGACATCGCTCGCGAAGGGCCGATCAAACGCGACAGCCGTTGTGTGCCTCCTGTTCCGGGTAGTACGCCAAGATTAACCTCAGGTAAGCCAATGCGACCACCTCCTCTGCGGGCGATCCTGAGGTCGCTCGCTAAGGCGATCTCAAAACCTCCTCCTACGCAGTGTCCGTTGATAGCGCTGATGACTAGTTTAGGGGTGTGTTCCAATCGTAAAAGCGTCTCATTGGCATGTAAACAAAAGTAGTATTTACTGGTCGCATCTGCGGCCTCGAGCATCTTAATGTTGGCGCCTGCGCAAAAATGTTCTCCGGCACCGGTGATCACGATGGCCTCGATCAGCGGGTTGAAGCGAGCTTTCATGATGGCGTCATCAATATCACGAAACATCTTGAAGCTGTATCCGTTAAGGCCTTCATCATCAAGAGTAAGTAAGGCCACCGCGCCTCGTTCTTCGTAGTGGCATCGGGTCTTCTCTTCCCCAAATTGATCAGCTCTGATGGCGACTCTCTCAGCTCTCTCGATAGACATAAGCTCTCCTGCTCTTGGACATGATATAAATGTAAAGAGAGATGTTATCATGAGAGATGTTGTTCACAAAGAGGCACAAACTGAGAAGGCTTACTCTGAGTTTAGACGTCTTTCAGATCAATGTTTAAATATTTTTGTGCTAATAATAATAGTAACTTACCCTCTTGTTGTCTACTTGGGCCTGAGATCTTATTTCTTGTTGGGGACTTTTCATCTTCATTTTGGTGTTCATAGTCTAGTCACTCTATTCGATCTCTGTCCGCAGATGACTATGTTTCATACATCACCAATAAACCAATATCGCTCTCGCTAATTGATACAATGAACATAGATCACTCCCCACCGGAGGAAAGACAAAGCAGTGACGCAATCTGAACAAGACAAGAACGATCAAGGTCGAGCGACCACTGAGAGAACCCCATCACATGAGGAGAGGGTTGACCGAGCCGAGTCAACCGAAGGAGTCATTGAGATGAATCATGTACCAAGTATTCTTAATACAGATGAAGATCTTGAAGCATTTACTTTTGGTCTTGAAGATGAACAAGAGTTGATTGAAGAACTAGTACGTGTGACTGGTGAAGAGAGTACTGGAGAGATTATATTGCCCGCTCAGCTGCCCTCTGCGCCTCGGAAGAGGTCGCAGCGTCGACGCTTGAACGTGGAACAAGCAGATCAACTCCCCGCAAGAACGACGAGCAACCGCGAGCTACTCGCCGCCGATGAGTTGACTCGATACCTCAGTGAGGTCAGACGATATCCGCTCTTGGATCGTGAGGAAGAGAGGCGTCTAGCGGAAAATTATTTTCATGACGAAGATCGAGAGTCTGCTAAGCGCCTAGTCACCGGTAATTTACGCTTAGTGGTTAAGATCGCCAAGCAGTATCGACGCGCTTGGGTTAACATTATGGACCTCATTCAAGAGGGAAATATTGGTTTAGGTGAAGCTGTGAAGCGCTTTGATCCCTATCGGGGCGTGAGGTTTAGCAGCTTTGCTCGCTATTGGATTAGGGCCTTAATCCTCCAGTTTATCCTCAAGAACTTCCGTATGGTATCTTTCGCCAATACTCGGGCAGGGCGTAAGCTGTTCTTTCGCCTAGAGAAAGAGCGAGCTCGTTTACAAGAACTCTATGGTGAGGCGACGACCGCTCAGCTCGCTATCGCGCTAGATGTCTCGGAAGAAGACGTAGAGACAGCCATGAGGTTCAATCAACCGGTCCTCTCTTTAGATGCTCCTCGATATCAAGATGACAGCGATGGTGATACGCTGGGAAATATGATTCAAGATGACGTAGAAGCCATAGACCTCGCTTATGAGATTCAAGACTTTAAGGGTATGATTAACGCCCACATAAGTGATTTTGGGCGTTTGATCACCGATGAGAGAGAGAGAGTGATTTGGAATGAGCGTTTACTCAACGATGAACCTGAGTCACTCGCGGTGCTTGGAGATCGATTTGGAGTCACTCGCGAGCGAGTAAGACAAGTGGAGCAACGTCTTAAAAAGAAACTCAAAGTTTACCTCACCGATAAACTGGGTGACGACGTCATATTGGATCTCACCGACCCTTGAGTGAGCCTTTAATGTGATCTAGAGACCTTATGTTCTCGACAAGGGCTCGACAAAGCAGATCCATATTGAGATAGTCCCACCTCATTTCCAATAAGCCGAGCACTACACTCCCCTGCTCAGGGGAGAGCTTGGTCAGTCGACCGCTAAGGAGTCCATTATGAACTTAGAGAACCAAATCAACGAACGTATGAAAGACGCGATGCGTAGTAAAGATCGACGAACTGCGGTGCTGATGCGGATGATCAAATCACAAGTCACTGAGAAGAAGACCAGTAAATCATATAAGGGCGAAGAGGGAGACGAGTTATGGAGCGCGGTGATCGAAACTTATGTGAAGAGCTCAAAGAAGAACCTCAAAGAGTATGAGGGGCTTGGTGATGATGGAGCAGAACATGCCGCTCAAGTTCTATGGGAAATAGAAGCACTTTCATGCTATTTACCACAGCTCGCTGACCAGGCTCAAACCGAGATCTGGGTACGTGAAGCGATCGAGAGCTTCGGAGGTGCCGATTCAGCGCAGATGGGGCGAGTAATGGGCGCGGTAATGAAGGCTCACAAGGGAGAAGTTGACCCAGGACTCGTAAAAACTGTCGCGGGAACCATGCTAGGCTAAGTGCACGTTAAATAAAGGATAAAATAAAAAATATTTTATCCTTGTTTCTGTGTTTTAGCTCGGTTTATGTTAAGTGGGTAAGCGTAATCAGAGTCAGAAACGCTATCTCGCTAAAATCCTTAAAGTAGTGAAAATTTGTTCATAGAATATGCATCAAATAGTTGACCTTTAGGCAGAGAATCAGTCTAAGATATTAGAGATTGTTAGACGGAGCTTATCAATCAAGCTCTAGTGTTGTAAAAAGTAAAGTTATACATTTTGGAGATGGATTGTGGACATACAGCGTCAATCATTAGCAAATTTTAACTTTTCTCAAAAATATGCTAGATATGATGAGGCAAGTAAACGCCGTGAGACATGGGTTGAATCGGTCGATCGAGTGATGAAAATGCATCGCGATCATCTTAATCGTGATGATAATATTAAACTCGCTGATGATATCGCCACTGAGCTTGAATCCATAGCGGAAGCGTACAAGAAGCGCTTGTTACTAGGTTCACAGCGCTCACTCCAGTTTGGTGGTCCTGCGGTGCTCAAAAAGCATGCTCGGAGCTATAACTGCACCTCATGCTATGTCGATAGTTCTCAACGCTTTTCCCAATCACTTTATCTGTTACTCTGTGGTGCGGGTGTAGGTTACAGTGTACAAGATCATCATGTCGCTCAACTCCCTCCAGTGAGACCCAAAGATGAGCTGTTGCATCTTGGCTATGAGCGCTTCGTAATCAGCGATACGATCGAGGGGTGGGCAGACGCTCTTGAGGCGTTGATTGATGCTTACATGGGGGAGAGACGGCGATTACCTGATTTCGATTTCTCCCTTATTCGTCCCAAAGGGAGCCCTATCAAGTCTTGTGGAGGTCAAGCGCCGGGCGCCTATCCACTGAGGATTATGCTTCAGCAAGCAGAACAGCTCTTATCAGACCGAGCGGGCGGTAGACTCAAGCCGAGTGACGCTAGTGATCTGATGTGTATTGCCGCTGATTGTGTTTTAGCCGGCGGGATGCGACGGGCCGCTCTGCTGTGTATGTTCAGTGTAGAGACCGCTGATGAGGAGATGATGAAATATAAATCTCGTGACCAGTGGTGGAACACTCACCCCTACAGAGCGAGAGCGAACATTTCTGCGGTAGTCCTCAGAGACGACCCAAGAGCTGAAGAGCATTTCAATAAGGTCTTTGAGCATACTCGTAACTATGGGGAGCCGGCGACAATCTGGGTCGATAGCACTGAGATCGCTTATAATCCTTGTGTTGAAATCGCGATGTGTCCAACGCTTATTAAGGACCCTCAAGGCCAAACGATCGACATCTCTAGAGACTTGTTGGACCCAGGTCAACGAGCCTCTTGGATCGACCAAGGATATACCTTTGAAACCGCTTTTCAGTTCTGTAACCTGTGTGAGATTAATGTCGGAGCTTGGCATGAACTCAGCTATGATGAAGCACAAGAAGTGGTCAAACTCGCCACCATCTTGGGGTGTATTCAGGCGAGTTATACCGGGACGGATGATGACTATCTCAGCGATACAGCGACGCGAGCGATCCTAGAGCGAGAGAGTCTTCTCGGGGTATCACTCACCGGTTTAGCGAGCGGCCCCTCATGGGCGCGAGAGCAAGAGACGCTCAGAGAGATCGCTGAGGTCGCTAAGAAAACAGCTCATGACTATTGGCGACGCTGTGGTCTCACCTCTATGCCGGCGCGGGTCTGTACGGTAAAACCGTCAGGAAACGCAGCCGTTAATTTAGGATGCTCGAGTGGTGTTCACTTTGAACATAGCCGTCGCTTTATCCGGAGAGTACAAGCTCCAAAATCGAGCCCTATCGTACAAGCTTACAAGAGTGTGAATGAAGGGGCCGTCGAAGAGAGCGTATGGAGCCAACATCGCACTGATGACTGCATTGCGTTCGCTATTGAAGCCCCGTCAACCGCCCTCTTTAGAGAAGATCACAGCGCTGTTGAGTTTCTCGATTGGGTTCGGGTCGTACAGGAATCATGGGTGGCTAACGGTGTACTACGTCCCCAGAGTGTAGAGGGGTTGAGCCATAATGTCTCCAATACTTGTAGCGTGAGAGCACATGAATGGGACGAAGTCGCTCAACGTCTTCTAGAGGGACGAGAGGCATACGGTGGTGTATCGTGTCTATCAGCGAGTGGGGACTACGATTATCCACAGCCTCCTTTTCAAGCTGTTTACAGTCCAGAAGAAGTCGCTGATGATGACCCTCATCGAGAAAAGAAGAGAGTGGCCTATGCCTATTGGTGTTCTTTGAGAGAGAGCAGTGAGCCGATGGAATTCTCACACGTAATCGAGGAGCAAGATAACACGACTCTATCTCAGGAGGTGGCCTGTGCGGGTGGCGCCTGCGAGTTGAGTCTCTAGTCTCTAGTCTCTAGTCTCATCTAGCTTCCCTTGCTTAAGAGCGATGTACGCCATGGTCTTTCATTGATCGAAGCTCGGCGAAGCGCTCAACTGAGTCAGCGAGTACGAAGGGGTTTGTCTTGAGCTCAAGTTCTACTGAGGTAGGGATCGTTGATTTACCCTCAGAGCGTCGTTCTCGACAGCTCTGAAGGCGAGCCTCAATCGCCCCATTCTTAGGAGAGGTAAATCGAGCGAAAGCAAGGTTATCCTCGGTATACTCATGAGCACAAAACAGAGCGGTGTCCTTAGGGAGAGAGCAGATCCTCTGCAAGCTATCATACATCTTCTTCGGTGGACCATCGAAGAGGCGACCACAGCCGGCGGCGAACAGGGTGTCACCGCAAAAGAGCGCTGCTTGATCACCGGTTATCGGAACAGCTGCGCTCTCTTTAGACCAAAATAAGAAGGAGAGATGGCCGTTGAGGTGACCTTCGGTGAGCCACACTGCTCCTCGCAGCGCCCCTAAAGAGAGTAGATCTCCTTCTTCAAGTGGATGAGTGAGGTGAGGGATCTCTTTAGCCGTCTTCGCTGCCCCCCACACCTCGATGGTCTCTGAGAAGAGCTCCGGTCGTTCTGATCTAGCTCTAGATAGCCCATGATTGACTCCGATATGGTCTCCATGAATATGAGTATTGATCAAATGGGTGATCTGCAAATTCAAACGATCACAGTATTTCAAGATGGGACCGAGGCTCGGCCCATCTACTACGGCTACTCGTTGTGGTAGATACTCAATGAGCCAGGAGAGGTTATCTGTGGCTGCAGGTACCATGTGGACTTGAGCAGACCCTTGAGCGATCTCAAAGGGAGGGCTAGGCTGGCTGACGACGTGACTCATATCTATCTCCTCTGTAATACACAGTAGAGATAGGCTGATGAGCCCTCAATAGCAAGAGAGCACCAAAGGGTATTGCGAGGTGCTCAGGTTACGACCAGTATCGGTAAGCCAAGGTGACATCGTGCCGTTGTCACGATTGATCCGAAACAAGAAGAGCTGACTATTCTCGTCCTCTTCTAAACCAGCGCCAGCGAAGACCCCGTGGACTTGATCCACACAGCCAGGGCCATCAGTGAGATGGTTGTAATTGCTTGGAGCACCATCGTAATAGCTTGTATAAAAGCATCCAAAACCATCGTAGTCTCCACAGCCCTCTTCATTGATTATCCGCTCTCCATTATCGCTCATTAGCGTGACCATCGAGGAAATTGAGCTAGACCTCCAAGCATAATTGATAAAGAGCAAGAACTCTTCTCCTATGAGCGGCAAAGCGACGAAAGCTCCGAGGAGGTTCGGTCTCTCTGCCGCAGGGATAGCCACCTCAAAAGAGTCGGGTATGGAGATGAGGTCAGCGTAGGAGAAGCTCTCAGGACATTCATCAGTCTCCTCACCCTCAGGCTTTGCCTCGACTGGTGGATAGCGATAACTGATGACTTCAGAAGCGATCCCGTGCGCTCGAGCCATAAAGAGCCTCCCTCTGAGCGGATCAAAACGGAGATTTCTCACTTGAAATCCCGTCTGACCTCCATCTTCAGGAAAAGCGTCTCTGAGGTCTATGGGGTCTCCCTCATGTAGTGTTGGGCGATCTCCATGAATATCATAAAGGTATAAATGATGAGTGGTTAATTCTACGAGCGCTAAGATACCTGCCCTCGGCTCTATGGACAGGGTGGTGGAGACCGGCATAACGGTCGGCTCAACAGTGAGGGCCAATGGTTGACTTGGATTACTTACATCGTAAATAAAGAGATGCATCTCTTCTAAAAGCTCTCCATTGAGCGGGGCGTTAGTAAAGACGAATAACCTCTGCCGAGCGCTGTCAAAGAAGACTCTTCTCGGCGTATAGGGGCTCAAATTGATGGTCGCCACCTGTTGGGGTGTAGTGAACTCATTCTGAATGAGCTGATCGGGTAAACGATAAAGCTCAACCTGTTGAGTGACGTTTAGAGCGACAGCATATAGGCCGCTATTCCCCTCCACGCTAGCATCTTGAGGGTCTCCCCCGACATCGAACCTACCAGCCTCGAAGGGGAAGTCTCCATCGATCTGATATTGAATCACTTCGTTAGTGAGGTAATGGGTGAGATAAACAGCGCCCTTTTGAGTCGCAGGCCTCCAATCGGGGATGACATGACAGCCTTGTTCGACCATCTCTCCAGCGTTGTCTCCGGCCATCTCTCCAGCGACATCTCCGGCCGTCTCGCCGCCGAGAGGAGGAGTGGAGCTCATCCCCGCCACAGACTCACCCGCCACAGACTCACCCGCCACAGACTCACCCGCCACAGACTCACCCGCCACAGACTCACCCGCCACAGACTCACCCGCCACCATCACACCAGCCATTGCCTCACCAGCGAGGGGCAGACTATCCTCACCTGCTAACATCTCTCCAGCGGACACCATTAGCTCGCCAGCGTTGAGATCCGAATTTGGACTTGGATCATCATCACAGGCGATTATACATCCAAGAGAGCTGATCATGATGACGATTGATTTAAGTGACCTGAAGCGCCTAAGAGGACTTAGGTTCTGAGGAGACAAACTAGAGTCTAGTGTCTGATAGGAATAAAAATAGGACATAAGGTCAAGACTCCTCAGTGATTCCAGTTTTCTCTCTCTCAGTATTCAGAGAGAGAGACGCCATGGGGGCAGGCGCTTTAAGTAGCTTGGGCTGTTCATGTCGCAGCACGCTAGGCCCGTTCGATGAGTTCACCGTAGCTAAGCCGGGATCGGTGATCACCTGAGGCTGGAAATCATGACGAGCAGCGGCGGTGAGCGCTTCGGCATACTCTTTGAGACGTTGCGTCATCTGAAAGCCCCATTTATCCTTCACCTGTCGGCACTGATTCAGATCAATCTCGGTGACCAGCACCCCATCTCTAGTTCTAGATAAACCGGGGGAGCGTCCTCCATCAGGGGCGGCCACATAGCTTGAACCATAGAAATGACCAAAGTCATGATGGGCTCCTCGACCATCACCGGAGGTAAACTCATTGGGGAAGCTCTCGGTGCCGATGCGGTTGATCGCCGCCGTAAAGTAATTATTAGCGATCGAAGCGCAACGAGCTTCAATTGGCCATAACGGCTCAGAGAGCGCGCCAACTGTGGCAGAGGGGTTAAATACAATCTCCGCTCCATTGATACCAAACATCAACCAATTAAGTGGATGGTGGCGCCCATAACAAATATTGATCCCCACTTTACCAAATTGAGTCTCAAAGACAGGCCAACCGGTGTCTCCCTCCATATAATAGGTTGACTCATTAAAGTCTCCTACGCGGGGGATGTGATTTTTTCGATGTTTCCCGATGATGTTTCCGCGATTTCCGATCACTACGGCTGTGTTATGTATGGTGCCGCCATGAACCTCATCACGCTCAAGAATCGGGGAGACGATGACCATGTTATATTGGCGAGCGAGCGCCGCTAGGAATTGGGTAGAGGGTCCATCTACAGGCTCTGCAAATTCAAGCCAAGGGTGCTTCTCTCGGGTACAAAAGGCAAAGGGCATCGTCCAGGCTTCCTGTAGACCTAAGACGTTACAGCCCATGGCTCCGGCGGCGTGAATAAGCTGCTCAGTACGTCGACAAAGAGCCTGAAACTGAGTTTCGATAGGAGCGTCGGTTGGTTCGACTATTTGGGTCTGAATGACCCCTACACGTACTCTCCTTGGAGCGCGCAGTTGCTCTGATGCAGAGCCGAAACGATAGGCGGCGACCTCAAAATCATTCTCCTCGGCGAGGGCTTGAACAGCCGGATGGACAGAGACCTCATCGGGATGATTTCCATAGAGGATACGAAAGGCCTCAGCTTGATCTTCGGCGGGTAGCTTTTTTAATAAGCCTTCTAGACTTTCTATCTCTTGTTGGCTCGCCATGAGCACCTCCTTAAAGTATGTGAGAAATATAGTTAGGTGCTTAGGCTACCTCTAAATGAGGAGCGAGGACAAGAGGACATGATGAGATAAAGGCTCTGATCGAATTCTACAGACGAAGTCTTGCTCACGTTGACCACTCTCTCCCTTTAGGTTAGAACACCCATCGGTGTATCGGTGCATCAAGATCTTAAGTACACCATGACTAAACCTCGGCAGATGAGCGCTCTTATAAAGAGACTCTATGAGGAGAGTGAACATGAAACGATTATTTCAACGCTGTCTCATCTCAGGGGTAGCTGTCGCGATGAGCCTTGGATGTGGTGTCGATGAAGAAGGTGCGCCTCCTCCATCTGACAAGCTCTACTTCCCCTTAGGACTCGCCGCTCACCCTGATGGACAGTACCTCCTAGTGAGTAATTCAGTTTTTGATCGGAAGTATAATCAAAGTTTTATCTCGGTGGTCGATACTTTTAAAGGTGAGATCCTCTCTGACCTGACCACTGAAGTCGATCTCTTCTCGGGTGAGATTAAGTTAACCAAGACCTGTTCATCACAAAGCTCACCGGTCTGCCAGTCGCGAGTGATTGGAATTGTCCCGAGTAGAGATCTCGATACCCTCACCTCCTTTGAGCTCTCTACGGAGGGTGACAAACTAAAGATAAAATGTGGACAAGCCGAGGGATCTAACCGCTGTGGTGGAAAGTTCGTTCAGCATAGTGGGCTGAAAGAGAGCTCTAGCGCAGCCCCATATAGTCTCACCTTGAACAGTGATGTCGCCTACTTAAGCCACATAAACAGCGGGGCGGTGAGCAGTTGGTATGTGAGCGACCTCCCTCCCTTTATCAGCTTTGGATGTCAGCTTCAGTTACCAGGAGCTAACTATGTGAGCGATCATCCACAGACCTCTGGAGTAGTGATTAGCGATCGTTTTGGACGGTCTCTTCATCATGTGGAGCGGGTTCCGATTGGTGAGAGCAGGTGTCAGCTCCGCCTGCTTGATCAGCTAGGGACCTCGAGCGCTTTAAATAGCGAAAGTCGAGGCGTAGCCTTCAGTGCAGATGGGTCTCAACTCTATGTGGTCAATAGCGCAGATGGAGCGCTGAGAGTATATGCCTCTCTGTTACGACCTGATGGGAACCTATTCACCCAACAAGTCGCGACTTTCCCCGTCGGGGAAGATGGGAATATTGTTCGAGTCGCCGGAGACTATAAGGCAACGGAAGACAGTATAGGAGCCCAACCTCTCGATCGTATACAGACTCTTGGTGAAGGCTTGGTCTATGTCACCTCTCTTCGGGATGGAACAGTCACCGTGATTGATCCCGTTCAACTGAGAGTCCTAAGTCGAATAGAGGTGGGGCGAGGGGCCCATGATATCTCATTTATGCTCTCTGAAGAAGGTGAGCTAAGGGGATATGTCAGTCTATTCGAAGAACATAAGATAATCATTCTTGACCTTCAGCCTGGCTCAAGTCAGCGCTTCACAGTGATCGGGGAGATAGATTGAAAAAGCGGTATACATATTCTTGGAGCCAAACATCTTCTCGTAGCCAACGTCTCCCAGACCGACAGATTATGGCTCTTTTATCTCTGATGACTCTTAGCGCTTGTGATCAGACCTCCATCCCTCCTAATGCGGATCTATCGGGGGCAGCTCACCTAGAGTTTCGCTGTCTTGATCTCAATGAGACTCCCGCTCGCGTTGCTCCATTAGAGAGCTGTGGTTGTCTCAGGTCTTCACTCTCCACCGAGGGAGAGAGAGATCTCAGCGCTCTCAGCCGAGAAGAGTGTCTAGCAGACAACTCTTATGAAGTGATCGGATATTTAGGGAGTCCTACTCAACAGAAGATCGGTGTCTTACATTTAGACAATGGGCCTCGAGCTATCCTTGATCAGAGTGAAGGTATTCCTGGTATCAGTCATATGAATGCCGACGACTTGATCAGCGAATTGATGGTTCACCCTTATGGAGACTATCTATTTACCCTTAATTACACCACAGGAGTCATGAAACTCACCTTAGATCACCGTGAACTCAGGCCTGATCTAGAGCTTGATTTAGGACTTGGCTCTCTTGCTGCGGTGAGTATTTGGCCGACTGTGCAACAGGCATTACCTAGTGAGGAGAACTCCTCACTATTATATGTGAGCGCGGTGGACTCTGAGAGAGTATATGAGCTTGACTTAGATCTAATCAGCCTTGCTTTAGAGGACAATCTTCAGGGAGGGTCAACAGAGCTCACAGACTTTGCTCTTCGTTCTTGGGAGGTAAAGAGCGCAGGGGGAGAGTCAAGGACGCCGCGTCTCCTCTCTGTGAATGAGAGAGGGGATCGCTTAGCAGTCTCGCATATTAATTCTCCCGAGATTCAGATCATCTCTCTTAATGAGGATGCAGACCAAGAGAGCGGTGACCATTACCTCGCTATCGATCAACAACTCTATTGTACAGACTCCTACCTCACTTATATTCTCCCTCCATCAAGAGCGATTGAGACCTGTCAGGATGGTGTCGATAATGATCAAGATGGTCGAGTTGATTTCGATGATGAAGACTGTGTTCATAGGGGCTTAGAAGCTCTTAACTTAAGCTGTCCTCAGCTCTCACCTTGCGCTGACGGGATCGACAATGATGGCGATGACCTCATCGATGATGCTGACCCTAGCTGCGTTGAAGAGAGCTCTGGTTTAATGCCCTATCGAGAGGGTCAGGCTCCGGCTTGTGATGATGGGATAGATAACGATGATGATGGTCTTATCGATCGCGCTGATCCAGGTTGTGAAGACCAAGATGATCCTAATGAAGAGTATACCCCCGAGCGCTCTTCATGCTTTGATCAAATAGATAACGATGGGGATGGGGCATATGATACAGCCGATGAAGACTGTGTGCTTGGCGATGACCCTCGGTACCGAGGAGATTTCAACGGAGAGGGAGATGACCTCTGTACCGATGGTCTAGATAATGATTACGATGGACTTATCGACTATAGAGACCCAGGCTGCGCAGAGTCAAAAGCGAGCGAACTCTACCCTTTTGAGAGGGTCGCAGAGTGTTCAGATCAGGTCGACAATGATGGCGATGGACTGATCGATTACGGTCAAGATCCCGACTGCGTCTCTGCCTCTGATCGTCGTGAGGCGACAGGTCGCTTGAGCCAAACTCCCAATCTACTTGAACTCATCAGTCTCCCTATCGCAGGTGAGAAGTACGATGCGCTTCTCACTCATGATGCAGATGGAGCGCTGCTTAATATCACCCTCAGCGAGGGAGAGGTCTTGAGCCGTCGAACAGTGGGTGAGTTGGTCTTCCCCCACACTGTAGAGCGTCGCGTTACAGGAGCCTTAGTCACTCTGTGGGTGATCGACCAAAGCAATAGTTTAAGCGCTCTTCACCTCACAACCCCCAAGCCGCTCCTCGTCGATGGCCTCCCGGTCTATGCTCGGGGGGAGGTCTCAGCGATGTCAAGCGCTGAAGTTGATCGTGAGAGCAATCGAACTGGCAATCAGCAGATCCGAATAGAGGCCTTGTATGTTGTTGATCAAGGCAGAGCCTATGAGCTACCAAAGAGCGAGGGGGGAGAGTCCATTCTCAGCTATGATCCCTACACCTCAGGGCCAGTGATCAGCGCGGAGAGCGCTCAGGAGCTTTACGGCGCTGAGCTCTCAGACCTCACTCCTTTAGAGCTCCCTGCCGGGCGAGGAGGAATCGGAGACCCACAGGTATTTATAGAGGGTGTATATGAGCTTAATCATGGACGCTGGAACCGAAATCGAACGGCGATTGGACAGAGTAACCGAGTAAGCGCTGACCCTCGATTCTCCATCAATGGTATCCAAGTGAGCCTAAACAAGAGTCGTCACGCTGGATTCTGCTCCATGAGTAAAGTCCCAGAAGGCGCTAGTAATGAAGAGGATAATCAAGGCTGTGTGCTCATCGGAACAGACCCTTCGGGGTCAACAGAGCGACTCAGTGATCAACACGCTCGTCGTACAGAGGAGCTAGAGAGTTATGAGGGGATTGTGGTCACTGAAAGTGATTACGCGAAGATGATCAGCGGTGAGGTCAATGTAACATTTGAAGGGGTCATCCCCGATTCTCAGAGCCGCACCGGTCAACATATCTCTAGCTCATCAGAGTCTTGGGTGTTTGCAGACTACCAAGCTGATTTTTGTCAACTTGGTGTTGAGGAGGGCGATCTTCTTGTCGCCGATCGCTTCTACCCGCTTAATGAAGACGCAGCGAGAGACCCCGAGTGTGTCCCTTATCTTAATCGCTCTCCATCAGAGGGTGAAGATCCCTTACGCTTCAGGATTACCGCCGTCTCTCAGCGCTCATTAGAGTTAACCCAAGATGAGCGTCTCAGTTATGCCCCTCAGCTAGATTTATTAGGATCTAGTCGCTTACCAAAGCTAGCTCCAAGCCTCCCCGCTCCTCCCTTCAAGTGTGCTGCTCAGTCTATCTCTTACACTGTCCGGGCAGGCCAAAATCAATGGTTAGTTAATACTCAAGCGACCGGCTTAAGTCATCCGTGGGAAGCACATCAGGGGCGATGTGTCTCCAATCCATATAAGGTTCAAAGGAAATGGCGAAGCAGAGCCCGCCTTGGTGAGCTCTTTGAAAATCGTTGGTTCAAGTTCCAACTCGGTTATCAACAAGCTCTCGTTGGAGTCTCGGGAATCTCTGTGGGTGATCTCCCTACGATGGTTGGAGCTGCGTTCTCTTTCACGTTAACTCGTGGCATGCTCAATCAACTTATTATCGGTGCAGGGATCTTACCGAATGCTCTTCGGTGGTTACCGGAGAGAGATCGACTCTATCTTGTTGATGGAGCTCTGAAGAGTGTCACTGAATATGAAGGCGCCGATCCCTACCTCGATGTCTTGAGGATTGTGCAAACTTTCCAGTAGAATGAGCAGAGAGAATGAGCAGAGAGAATGAGCAGAGATTGACTCAGTTGCACCTTTTCTCCATACTAGAGCATCATCACAAATATAGACAACGCTTAATCTAGATATGGTGTTCGGATGAAGATGTTCAAGTGGCCAAGCTTAGTATTGCTGTATGGCGCAGCCACTTGGGGCTGTGAGTCAAAGTTAAAGCCAAATATAGAGGCAGGGGTCACTTTGAGTGAACCCCAGCAAGAGGCCCCTGAGCCCCGTGAAAGCGTGAGCGTCTCTCCGATGTTGAGACCTCCCAGTGAACCGGAGATCTGTGAGTCGCGTAGCGGATATGTACCGCCGATGGTGATCAGGAGGCTCACTCGAGCCGAGTACCGAAACACAGCCCGCTCTTTGATCGGAGTAGATGTCGCTGATCTCGTGGGAGGCTTTCCACCAGAAGAAGAGGTCAACGGCTTCGATAACCAGTCAAAGTCACTGCAAGTCAGCGCTCTCCACGTAGAGCAGTTTTTAGAGGCGTCTGAGCGTTTAGCAGACATCGTAGTCAATCGCTTTGAGACCTTGAGCCCCTGCGTGCCAATCAATGATGAGGCCGATCGATGTATCAGCAGCTTTATTAAAGACTTCGGTCTAAAAGCTTGGCGGAGACCGCTGAGTGAGTCAGAGGTCAGTAGACTACTCGGTCTTTATCGAGCTGGAGTCGAGGGAGCGAAGGAAGATCTGAGAGCTCCTCAAGCGTACCTCTTTGGGGAGTTAGACCCCGTGAGCGATGGAATAAGTCTTGTGGTGAGCGCGCTACTTCAATCACCACATTTCTTATACCGCGTTGAGATCGGTTCTGAGGCCGTTGGTGCTTATGTTAATGACCCAGAGCGAGAAGAGGGTGATATTAAGCGTCTGTCTGACTACGAGCTGGCTAGCCGTCTATCGTATCTATTGTGGAAAGATATGCCCGATGATCAACTCTTTAGCGCAGCCGCCGCAGGTCAACTGAATGATCCAGAGGTCTTAATCTCTCAAGCGGAGCGGATGTTGCTCGACCCTAAAGCCTCTGAGGGTCTATGGAGTTTCTTCGAGCAGTGGCTAGCGATTGATGAGGTCGCTGATATCGATAAAGATCAGAGTATATTCCCTACCTATAATAACGACCTCAACGCTTTATTGGAGACTGAAGCGAGGTTGTTTATTGAAGATATAGTCTTTGAGCAGAGAGACCTAAGAAGACTTTTCAACAGCCCACAAACCTTCATTAACGCTCGATTAGCGTCTCATTATGCGAGAGGTGGAGAAGGCGCAGAGAGAGGCCCTACCGAGGTAGTACTCTCTGAAGAATGGGCCTTTAATGTCGATCCAAAACTCAGTGAAGAGGAGCGAAGGGCATCATATTCAGTGATTCCTAACGGCGATAGTTTTCAGCGGGTAGACCTGAACCCTCAGCGTCGCTCAGGGCTGCTCACTCGGGGAGCAGTATTAGCGCTCACCACCAAGCCAAATATGGGTGATCCTGTTCATCGCGGACTTTATATTCGTGAGCGCTTATTATGTACACCTCTTCCACCCCCTCCCCCAGATATTGTCGTCATCGCTCCTGACCCTGATCCTACGCTCACTACCCGAGAACAATTTGGGGTTCATAGCAGTGAGCCTGCTTGTGAGGGATGTCACAAGCTCGTCGATCCTCTAGGTTTTGGCTTAGAGAGTTTTGATCCGATGGGACGTTTTCGTACTCTAGAAAACGGAAAGCCGATCGATGATAGCGGAGAAATCATCAGTACCCTTGATATCGATGGAACTTTCGTTGGGAGTCAGGCTCTTGGGCAGAGACTCGCTGAGAGTGAACAAGTTCAACGCTGTGTAGTACTCAATCTCATGAGATATGCTCACGGTCGCTCTGAGAGCCCAGGAGAGCTCTGTGATATCGACTCTCATTATGGGCAGTTCCAGAGCTCGGGTTATGACTTTCTCACATTACTGAGGTCGATCATCAGCTCTCCAGCATTCTCACGACTACATATTGACCGTGCTCTAACCACCGCCCAAGACGCTATGTCACAGAGGAGCGGAGAGTGACCATCATGAGACATAAGCCAAACCAGCGATTCCACTCCAAAGCCTCTCCATCTCGAAGACGGTTCCTTGAATATATTGGCGCAGGTGTAGGCGCAGGATCCTTGGGAGGACTCCCTCTCCCCCTGTTTTCGAGCCTTCCTACTAGCTTTGCTCAAGTAGGAGAAGCTAGTGAGAGGCGAGCTCCGCAGAGACTTCTTCTCTTTTATACCCCTAACGGCACTAAAAAAGAGCTATGGAGGCCCTCTCATGAGCCTGGCGTCCTCACCGACCTTGGACCGATCTTGAGCGCTCTCGCGCCTCACAAGAACAAGATCAATCTATTTGATGGAGTCGATCTCAAAGCAGCGCTCGAGGGTCCAGGAGGTCCACATCAAAGAGGGATGGCTAGCCTATTTTCTGGAGCGGTGATCACCGAGGGAGACTTTGTGGGCGGTGATGGTCGTAAAGCAGGATGGGGTGGAGGCGTCACCGTTGATCAATTTATCGCCCAATATATTGGCGCTGAGACTCCATTTCGGAGTCTAGAGCTCGGAGTGCGAGTCGTCGAAAATATGCCTCGAGGGAGGGTTTCTTATGGTGGGGCGAATATGCCGCTCCCACCCGAGAATAACCCGAGTCAAGTGTATCAACGACTCTTCTCAGGAGCCAATGAGCCGGAAGCGCTCACTCGACGTCGGTTGCGTCGGCGGCAATCAGCGCTTGATTCAGTCCTCGAAGACTTTAGGCGATTAGAGGGAAAACTCGACACCCGCGATCGGGCCAAACTACAGCAGCATGCCCAAAGTTTACGCGAACTTGAGCGGAGGTTAGCGATCAGTGGAAGTGGCAGTGGCTTATGTCAAACTCAGAGTCCTCCAATGATCAGTGAAATCATGAGTGAGAGCTCTTTCAATGAGGTCGCGAGACAGCAAGTTGATCTAATGGTGAGCGCTCTCGCCTGTGATCAAACAAGAGTGGGTAGTCTACAGTGCTCAACCGCTGTGAATGCCTGTCGGTTCAGCTTTTTGGAGCCGAGCGTTTCTAGCGAGGGGCATTCTCTCTCTCACGCTGGTGACAGTAACGAGGGAATGCAACCAGATTGGGAGCGAAACCTCACTTGGTATGCCGAGCTATTCGCGTATTTAATCGCTCAGCTTGATGCTATTCCTGAGGGGAATGGAACACTCCTCGACAATACTGTGGTGCTTTGGGGTAATGAGATTAGTCGCGGTAATACCCACGATCTAACCGATATCCCCTTCGTTATGGCGGGTGGAGCAGGTGGGGCTTTGAGAACAGGTCAATATCTTAACTATCAAGGGATCGCCCATAATCAACTCTTATTAAGTTTGATTCACGCGTTTGGGATAGAGGCATCGACCTTTGGAGCGGAGCATTTAAATAATGGTACTCTTAGCGAAATCCTCACCTAAAGTTAGACTATTTGTTATCGATGACCTGCCAAAGAGGTGCCCGTTTCAGCTCTTCCGATCTGTCTCATGGTGGCTGGTGGTTGTCATATTAAGTGGGGGATGTCAGGAGAAAGCTGACCAAGGGGAGGCTAATTCAAAAGAGACCCAAGGAGGAGTGATCGCTCTCAGCGCTGGGGCTGAGGGGCTCAGTATTGAACAGCTGCTCGATCCCAAGACTTGTCAAGCATGCCACCCCACTCATTATGCGGAATGGCGAGCGAGCGTACACGCCTCCGCCGCTGAAGACCCAGTGTTCAGAGCCTTGAATCGTCTAGGGCAAGAGGAGACTCAAGGGGAGTTAGGCTCTTTCTGTGTACAATGTCATGCGCCTGTCGCTCTCGCTTTAGGGGAGACAGAAGATGGGCTCAACCTCAATGAGGTTCCGGAGCGATCTCAAGGGGTAACGTGCGCATTTTGCCACCAAATAGAGTCGGTTCAAGGGACCCATAATAATCCACTCCTGTGGGCCAATGATGGTCTGATGAGAGGGGGGGTTATAAAGCCGAAGTCCAATAGCGCTCATAGATCAACGTATAGCCCACTGCTCGATGGTCGCCAGAGAGAATCATCTTCTCTGTGTGGGTCATGTCATGACATTGTGACACCGACCGATGTTCATTTAGAGAGGACGTTTTGGGAGTGGTCACAGAGTATCTATGCTTCTGAGGAGAGCTCTCAACAGAGCACTTGCGGTGATTGTCATCTACCCTCTCGACGAGTGAGTCAATCTACCAATACCGAGCAGAGGGAGCTCAGCGCTAGTGGAGAGGTGTATCATGACCATCTCATGCCCGCAGTCGATTTAACGCATAACCCCGCTCATGGTGAGCCACTCATCGCTCTCAACGGGAGGACGCTCCGAGCAGAGGTAGAGAACGAGCTTAACATCACTCTCTTGAGTGAGATCTGTGGAGAGGTGGGGGTGAGTGGAGGCGGAGAGTTTGAGCTCTATCTAGAGAACGTGAGCGCGGGTCATCGATTCCCTAGTGGGGCAGCTCTCGATCGACGGCTGTGGGTAGAGGTTACCGCTTATGACTCAGCCGGTGAGGAGCTTTTCGCTAGCGGTCGGGTCGCCCCTGGTCAGCCTGCCGTTGAGGCTCAGAATGATGATGAGACGATGTGGCTCTTTAGAGACACTGCTTATGACGTAGCAGGAGAAGAGACGCATTTATTTTGGAATATATCCTCTGTGAACCGGTTGACCCTGCCTCCCTCAAAACCTCTATGGCTCCCATCAACGCCGAGTGATGAAGAATCTCATGTACTTAAGAGATATCGTTTTGGTACAGAGCGTCCCATCTATGAGCTGCGCCTTCGAGTATTTTTACGTCCTATTGGTCTAGAGCTGCTCAATCAGCTAGTAGATAAAGGTTATTTAGCCGCCGAGATCATTGAAGAGATGCCTACCTTTGAGCTCTCCGCAGCGGGTCGTTCATGGCGAGTTGATGAGACCGAACCTAGGGCGACTCTCAGTGGACGCGAGCTCCTCTGTACCCCATTATAGGTATAGGATGAGTTTAGTTGATGAACGAGGGCTGATTTAAGGCGTTTCCTTTGTTAGCCTATGAGAGACGCTCAAGGATTGAGCATCATCTAGCGCGTAGACCCAAGGAGGGCGATATGCATCATCTGCTTATGTTTCAGCGACATTACCTATTTTTTATTATTCTACTCCCCTTCATGGCGGGGGGGGAGGTCTTTATGGCCTCCTCAGCCTTAGCCGAAGCAGGCGCACCGCAAGAGCAACGTCGACTCGCTGTTCTCGATTTTCGGGATCAAGCCTCTCTCCCTTTATTCGAGCGATCAGCGTTAGCAGACAGTGTTCGAGGAGCGGCTCTTAACACACCGCTGATGGTGATGACTAAAGATAATATGATCGCTCTCTTACCCCCTGATACTGATCTTGAGTCGTGTGTCGATGATTGTGAAGTAGAGGTCGGGCGTACCTTGGGTGCTCACTATATCATCACTGGGATTATTGGTCGGATAGAGGGGCGACTACAGCTCCTGTTGCGCCTCTACGAGACGCGTACGGGGAGTCTTCGAGGGCAAGCCACACTTAACGCCACCAGTGTAGGTGCTTTACAACCACAAGTCAGACGAGCCGCTCTACGGATGCTAACCGAGCTCTCACCCTCACTTAATCGGGTGCTCAAAGATCAACGAACGCTTCTCTTTGTAAGGCTTAAACCTAAAAACGCTGTCGTCAAACTAGACGGTTTTCTAATCCCCACCAATCAACGGAAATCGGTCTCGGGTGGCTTCATTATTCCACTTAAGCCGGGTCAACATAAAGTCAGCGCTAAGGCGAGAGGTTTTGTTGATAAACGTGTACGAGTCTCGGTGAGGGAAGGAGAACCGGTAGAAGCGGATCTGCGCTTGTACAAGAGAAGTCGAAAACGAGAGTGTTACACCGGTGATTGTGAAGCAGATGTCTTTGTTTTCACTAAGCCCGCAGGCGCTAAAATATACATTGATGGGGTCTCTACGGGCCTCGTCACCAAGCCGAGCAGCATGAACCCTAAACTCGGCTCTGTTGCCCTTCGAGTCTCTCCGGGGAAACATTGGATCAGCGCAAAGAAGTCTCCCTTTGATGAAGCCTCACGACAGATTAAAGTCTCACCGGGAGATCTATATAATGGTTTTAGAGATTCTCCGCTCACTCTGAGGCGGGCGAGGGGCTCTCTCTCTATTCGCAGTGAGCCTAGCGGAGCATTGGTGAGACTTAATGGTCAAATTATTGGCAAGACTCCGCTAAAGAAAAAGAATGTGTATGCTCGCCCTTACTGGGTGGAGCTCATCTCGGAGGGGTTTCAGAGCAGGGAAGAATTAGTGATGGTTAGCAGCGGACGTACCAAGACGTTGAAGTGGGATCTCACCTCTAGCACCGCTCAACTAGAGATGACCGTGAAGTACCGGTCCTCTCCAGTAAGCGGAGCCTCTGTGTGGCTCGATGACCAAAAGTTAGGAGAGACTGACGCTGATGGATCTCTACGCCTCAAAGAAGTCATGACCGGTGATCATCTCTTGCAAGTCAAACATCCCCTCTATGTTGCCGAGGGTGAGTCGATCACTCTCCAACCTGGTCAATCGGTTAAGCGAACTTTTAGGATGCGTGGGGCTTTTGGTTATATCAGCGTAGACACTTCTGAGTTAAAGGAAGCGACGAGGCAATGGACAGTGCATCAAAGCGGTCAAGCTCTTACTGTAGATGAGGTCGATCATGAGTTAGTCGTATTGTGGGGCGGTGTAAATATAGGAGCTGAGTCACTACAAAAGGTCAAGGTCAGCGCTGGCCGAAGATGGCTACAAGTGAGACCTCCGAGCGGTGCAGAGTCAGTGTTCGCTCCTTCATCACAGCGTATAGAGGTCAGAGCTGGAGCGGTGGTCAAAGTGAAGCCGGTGTGGAGACGTCATCGAGCTAGACTTACGCTCTCTTCGGGTGACGTCAGGAGTGAAGTCTTCATCGATGGGGAGCGTGTGGGCTATACGCCTTTGGCTCGAACTCTAGATACAGGTCCTCACACTATAGAATTGAAAGCTGATGAGTATACACCATATCGTAAGCTCATTTGGCTCACCCAAGCAGGGACAAAGAGTGAGGTCGACTTCGAGAAGAGGACAACCTTAGAGGTGAGTTGTTCACCTTTGAAGGGCCTGATTCAAGTTGATGGGTTAGAGGTCGGGGTCTCTCCTCAGAGTTTAGATATTCAGCCTGGCTCTCATTTGATCAGTTGCCTCGCTAAAGGGGCAGAAGTACAACGAGAGATAGAGCTCTCGCCCGGTCAACAGCTCACTCAGCGCTTAACCATCTCAGACAATCTCTTAGGGGCTGCCTTTCGGCGTCGTAAGGCGTGGCGTCAAGCCTCTGTTGTGACTGGGGTGAGCGCTTCCATCATACTCGCAGCAGGAATAACTACGCTCACGATGTCATTGCCGGGGGCTCTTCAAGAGAGAGATCAGGCACAGTCTCGATGGGTCAATACTCTAAATCCCCAGCTGAGAGCTCAATATGCTAATGAATGGGCGCAGAGAGATACCGACGCGAAAAATATGAATCTCTTAGGATGGGGGTTGGCTGGAGCAGGTCTCAGTCTTGGCATAAGTTCAGCCATCACATGGTGGTATCATCGAAACTGAACCGATGATTAGAGAGGAATAACCATGGCTAAACACGGGGAAGTGAAGAGTGCGTGGAGAGGGTGGAGTGTGTGGAGTCTATGGAGGTCCTGTAGGAGTCACGGGGGAGGTCTTCTAGAGATTGATCCAAGAAGCCTAGGGGTATTTCGTATATATTTTGGAGTTTTATGTATTGTTGATATATGGTTGCACCTCCCACAGCTCAGCTCTATATACAGCGATAATGGTCTATTCTCATCGGCGGTGACCCTCTCCCTGATGGAACCGAATGAATCCTATCCCCTGAGTCTTCTCTATACATTTCATTCACCCCCTCTCATCTCTCTTTTTTGTCTTAGTACCCTGGCCTCTGCTCTCTCGTTTACGATAGGCTATCGAACGAGATTCTTTCAAGTCATCACCGCTCTAGGAATGATCAGCATCCATAATCGTCAACGGGCGATCATGGGAGGCTTTGACCTCCATAATGTATGGTGGTTGTGGACACTCTGTCTCCCGTTGGGTCGCCGATGGAGTTTAGATGCTCTTTTGAAGAGCTGGGGAGCTCCTGATCTGGAGGAGCGGTCGCTCAATCGTCATCGTCGAGGTGATAACCGCCCCTATTTGAGTCTGGCTAAAGTGGGGATCACTCTCACCATTTTCTGTGTGTATAGCATGCATGAACTGATACGGTCAGTTCCGTATTGGTTCGTGATCACTCCGCTCGTGATCATTCCCCTTTGTCTCAGTCCTATTGTACGCCTTTGGCCTTATCGAATCGCCTTGATTGGCTTATTTATTTTTAACTTTATAGTGAGTCTTAAAGGGAATGAAGACCTCAACGCTTTGTGGATGATGGGGGGGCTATCACTCTTAATCCGCGCTGAAGAGTGGTCCATACTTTCACGATGGTTCAAGCCCAACAGTGAGCCCATCACTATCTATTACGACAGCGATTGCGGAGTATGTCATGCCTGTGCTCGGCTCGCAGCGCGACTCGATCGATATAATCTCTTGTCATGGCGCGGTCGGAGTCGACCTGTAGACTATCCTGCAGAGATGTCACCCCAAGTCTTTGAGCAGCTGCGAGAGCAAACGATTATCGTCCATAGAGATGAAGACTTGAGTCAGGTCTGGACGCATCATCGGGCGGTGGGAGAGATCTTTAAGAGGTTGCCTCTGATGACCCCTATAGGGTGGATCGCGATCTCTATGAGATCATGGGGATATCGACTATATTCGGCGTTTGCGGCTCGTAGGCATCGGGTGAGCCGATGGCTTGGTTTTGGACTCTGCGGAATCAACCCTCAGGGCAGAATGCAGGGATATACTGCGGAGGAGAGTGGAGCCTATGAAGAATATTGGCAGGCAGAGCTCAATGGGCCTCAGCGGCTCTGGCAGAGAGTGACGACTACACTCTCAGAGACTTACTATCTGATGTTACTCATTGTTTTTGTCATTACGGTGCTCGGATCATTCGCTCATCATCAAGAGAGAGTGGATCATAAGCCTCAATGGGCGAGGCACCTGTTAGCCTATTTTCAAGTTCATCAACCCGAGCTATTTCAAGTAGATGAGCGAAGATCAAGTAAGGATCAAGTCGTCTTACTTGCTCAGCTCAATGATGGGAGAGAGTTCGAATTATCTGTAGCGCCTTCAAGTCAGCGGGGGCTCCCTCATAAAAAAAAATATTGGGGCTTTTATGAGGAGCGCTTGATGTTTAAGCTACTGCACAACACTGAGGTCTTTTGGCCCTTGGTGATAGATTGGATTAAGCGACCGATTCAACGCTTCCAACTCAGCCCCCAAGATCAAGTCCAAGAGCTGATTTTACTCCAAAGGCGACGAGGGGTTAATCCTCAACTCGATCATGGAACAGAGACATCGCAGACAATACACTCAGCAGTGATTCGCTCTTGGTCTAGAGGCGAGACTGGCATGAGCTCACCTAATTGACACCCCGAGCGTCATAACGCTCTACACAACGATAGATCATCGGAAACGAGGTAAGATGAATAAGGTCTTTGAAGATGCTCAGAGCGCGATCAGCGGGCTCTCTGATGGCATGACACTCCTTGTAGGCGGCTTTGGACTCTCCGGAAATCCTGAGAATCTCATCAGCGCTGTGCATTCGGCGGGTGTGAAGCGTCTCAGATTGGTGAGTAATAACGCCGGTACTGATGGTCGTGGCTTAGGGGTGCTCCTAGAGGCCCGTCAGGTCTCCCATATGACCGGCTCATATGTAGGTGAAAATAAAGAGTTCGAGCGACAGTTCTTGTCGGGAGAACTCGAGGTTGAGCTGTGCCCACAAGGTACACTTGCTGAGCGGTTGAGGGCTGCAGGTGCCGGAATTCCCGCCTTTTACACGCCTACGGGGGTAGGGACTCTACGCGCAGATGGTAAAGAGACTCGCCTCTTTGATGACAGAGAATACTTACTTGAAGAAGCGTTGAGTGGTGATTTCGGATTAGTCAAAGCATGGAAGGGGGATACACATGGTAACTTGGTATTCCGAAAGACCTCTAGAAACTTTAATCCGCTCGTCGCAAAAGCCGCCAAGATCACTATCGCTGAAGTTGAAGAGTTAGTCCCTGCAGGTGAGCTAGATCCCGACGAGATTCATTTACCGGGTATTTATGTACAGCGGGTCTTACAAGGTCAAAATTACAAGAAATGGATCGAGCAACGTACGGTCCGAACCCGTGAAAGCTGAGAGGAGAGAGTTGATGACACTCACTAGAGATCAAATTTGTAAAAGAGTCGCTCAAGAGCTTGAAGATGGTCAGTACGTCAATCTAGGCATAGGAATGCCAACCTTGGTAGCGAATTTCGTTCCTGAAGGCGTGGAGGTCGTCCTCCAAAGTGAAAATGGTCTTTTAGGGATCGGCGCCTTTCCTTTTGAAGGCGAAGAAGACCCTGACCTCATCAACGCCGGTAAGCAGACAGTGACGACGATACCGGGCTCATCTTTCTTTGATAGCGCAGAGAGCTTCGCTATGATTAGAGGCGGTCACATCGATCTAGCGATTCTCGGAGCGATGGAGGTCAGCGCCTATGGCGATCTCGCCAACTGGATGATCCCTGGGAAGATGGTCAAGGGGATGGGCGGAGCGATGGATTTGGTCAATGGCGCGAAGCGAGTCATCGTGACCATGACCCAACGTAACAAATCGGGTCAGTCTAAGCTAGTTGAGACTTGCTCTCTTCCGCTCACCGGAGTGCGCTGCGTAGACGCGATTATCACAGACCTAGCGGTCATTGAGGTGACTGAAAGCGGTCTACTGATCAAAGAATTAGCGCCGGGAGTTACGAGAGAAGATTTTAGCGAAGCCTGTGAGGCGACCCACACTTTTGCCGATGACTTGAGCCAGATCAGAGTGTAGAGGCTTTATCTACTTCGGTGAGTGTGGTATGCACTCTCTATTATCTATTCGCCTATCGAAGAGAGGCCTATGTCAACACACCGTCCGCTCCCCATCAGCGCTAATAAAAATGATGAGGTGCTCAAAGAGCTTGGGACTGTACTTAACGAGGCTCGAGGCACTCGTGATGTCTCTATTAAAACCCAGCAAGAGCTCACGGGCCTTAACGTAGAGCTTAAGCAGATCTCACAACGGCAGATTATGCTTGAGCGTCGCTCAATGTTTAATTCTGCTGTGGCCTACGTGATCTTTGTGCTCTTAATTTTCTCCGGTCTTTATCTCAACTTTAACGCTAAAGTCTCTACTTTTGACGCTAAACTTGAGAGTAAGAAGCGAGATATCGCCGAGCTCAATCGACAGGTCACAGACCTGAAAAGAGATCTTGGTAAATGGGAGCAGTGGGAGCGAGAGCTCTTAGAATTTGAGAGATTGGTTCGCGAAGACAACAAAGAGGAGGCCGTGAGACGCTTTGGTTCTTTAAGGACCTTATCCTTCGCTGGTTTATTAGAAGAGCTCATCGTCAAGTTCAAAGGCGAAGTCGCTCGTGAAAAATATGAGCGTGGCGTTCAAGCCTACGATCAGAAGAGCTTCTCCCAGGCTGATAAGCTCTTTGAGAATTCGATCACCTATGATGAGGCGCCCCCTTACCTCGGAGATCTACTCTACTACCAAGGGATGTGTGCATTACGACTAGAAGATTATGAGCGAGCCACCGAGCTTTTGACTAAAGCTCAGACTTTTAAGCATCAGCGAAAGATCAGAGCTAATATCGATTATCATCTCGCCCGTGCCGCTGATATGAAAGGCGAGAAGTCAACTGCACGTCGACTATATTATCGATTCTATTTGCGTTATCGACACTCTGAGAAACACCGAGCATCACGAGCTAAAAGGCGTTATGAGCAGCTCGATAAGATTCGTTCAAGAGGGCGACGCTGATCTATGTCAGGCGCTCGATCATATTTGACTGATCGTTGCTTGATCACCAATTAAGTCTCTCCTTCAAGTTTCGGAAGAAGTATTGAGGCTCGAAGGCGACGAGCAGGGTAGGTGACTCCGCCTGCTTGATAATGACTTCATCGCCTTCTTCGATCATATGTGGAGGATGACCGTCGATAATCATCATCAGATCATTGGGTCGACAGTGGTGTACCTTGACGCTCAGCTCAGCCTCTCCCGGCAGGATGATCGCCCGACTGCTAAAGCGATACTCATTGAGGGGGTTGGCGATGATGCAACTCACACCCGGAGTCACTAGAGGCGCTCCGGTACTCATCAAGTAGGCGGTTGATCCGGTGGGGGTGCCGACGATTAAACCATCTCCACGAGCGGTATGGATAAAGTGGTTATCTACACTTAAACTGAGCTCATTCATGTGAATCACGCCCTTAAACACGACCTCATTGATACACCTCCAACTCCCCAGAGAGTGATCTCCCGCTACGCTACGATGTGTCACTTGCATCGCTAAACGCTCTTCAATGAAATAGCGTTGATCGAGTACTCTTGAGACTACGCTCTCTAACTCTTCTCGATCACATTGAGTGAGGAAACCTATCCGACCGAAATTAACAGCGAGAGTTGGCGCATGCGGATAAGCGCTACTTGCTCTTAGGACAGTCCCATCTCCACCGAGAGCGAGAACGAGATCGACATCTTTATGTCCGGGTCCCTCGACGAGTTTAATCTGATGAGGAGAGAGGAGGGCTACTAACTCTTGGCGAGGATAGGGCTGCTCATCGCCTCGAGTAATCAGAGCGATCCGCTTTATAGACTTGAGTGGAGGTGACTGCATGGGGAGCTTCTCTTTCAAGTGATTAGCACCTTTTGCGACAATGTTGAATCGATCTTATTTCACTAGCGGGTGATACGTCAGTAGAGGGTACGTCAGTACGCTAGATCATTAAGCGCTATAGATGACTACTAGATCTCATCATAGTTATCTCTATTATCCAAACACTACTTTCCAAGCTTAATCGCCAACGGAGCGAGGGTGATAGACCGGATCAACATAAACAGCAGAAAGCTCATCCATAAGCCATGGTTCCCATAGATGGGTAGCAAGAGACATAGAGCGATGATCAAACCAACGCTAGAGATGATCATCCCTCTCATCATCCTTCCGCTCGCTACAGCGCCAATCATCACTCCATCAAGAAGGAAACAGGGAGCAGAGGCCAGAGGTGAGAGAATCGCCCATGGGAGATACATTAACGCCTCATCAATCACTGAACTGTGGTGAGTGAGGAGTCTCAAGACCTGAGCCCCTCCTAAGAAATAGATCAAAGAGATCACCGCAGCTGCTCCCATTGTCAACTCCATACCGGCTCGAAGGGACTCTCGATACCCATGGAGATTTTTAGCACCTAAGCGTTCACCGACGATGACCTCAGCTCCATGAGCGAAACCATCTAGAGTGAATGACTGTAGAGACTGTAAATGTAATAGGAGGGCATTAGCAGAGAGAGTCAACGGACCAAATCGTGCGCTCAGAGCATTGATAAGACCAAAACTAGTCAAAAGGAGACAGGTCCTCACCCAGAGATGAAAGTTGAGTGAGAGGAGTGTAAGCCAAGCAACCTTATCTTTCATGGCCCGCTTAAAGGATATCCACGGGAGAGGAGGGCAATATCTCCACCAAATACGATGTCCCCAATAAGCGCAGGTGATCCACTGTGAAGCAGCGCTAGCAGCGCCGATTCCCACCACCCCATACAGATTCCCCCACCATACACTCAGCAGGGTATTTAGGGTGTTCAAGCTCAGCTGCATCCACAGCGCGCTCTTGGCTCGCCCCATACCGAGTAGCCATCCTAAGAGCGCATAATTCATAAGCACTGCTGGTCCTCCACACACCCTGGCTCTGAAATAACTAACCCCAATCATGGTCAACTGAGCTTGTTCCCGATCCGCCGAGGATAGAGAGTCAGCCCCAACCATAAAACTTAGAATATATGGAGAAGCGATATCCCCAAGCGTGATCACGACGATCCCTCCAATAAGTCCAATGAAGAGAGGTCTAGCGAGGAGGGGTCTCATGCTCTCTAGGTCGCCTCTCCCTCTCGCTTGGGAGATTAAGCCCGTGGTCCCCATTCGCAAGAAGCCAAAACTCCAATACAGTAGATCAAATAACCAACTCCCTAAGGCGACTGCCCCTAGGGCCGCTGGAGTGCCGACCCTTCCTACAATCGCGGTGTCAATAAGACCTAGGACGGGAACTGATAAACCGCTGATCATAGCTGGCCAACTCAGATGCCACATTCTCTTCCGTGTCTCATTGAGCGATGCATTTGACGATGTGTCAGAGGACGATGTGTCAGAGGACGATGTGTCAGAGGACGATGTGTCAGAGGACGATGTGTCAGAGGACGATGTATCCGATGAACTATCTAACGATCTATTAGATTGAGAAGCCATGTTCTTATCTTTGTCTTATCTTGAAAAACGACTGAATGAGGAGCTTGCGAGGTCTCCTAAGAATAGTTAGCCTATCAGAGTCCCAAAAAGCAGATTAAAAGCCTCTTTACCAGAGCCCATTTCTATTGGAGAAAAGTTATGTCAGCGATCAACTTAAGGCTGTCTCGCCTCCTCTCATTATCACTCCTCACGCTCACACTCAACATCGGCTGTGACCAAGTTGAAGACCAAGTGTCGATGATGGGTGAGGCGGGAGAGAGTATGTCCTCAGGCGATGACCTCCAACCTCTCCCCGAACCGATTGAAGGCTGTAATGGCCCGATGGTAGAAGATCGAGAGTCACCATTGAGGGCAGAGAGCCAAGATGAGTGTGTTACCTGTGAAGGGGCGCCTACGCCAGACTTTATATTGGAAGACCTCAGCCCAACAAGCTGCGGTTATCGAAGGCATTATGGGCTAGATCAGTTCATGGGTCGTTTCACTTTTGTAGTCTTGCTTCGCTCAACATGTGGTTATTGCCATGCTCAGCTTGAGAAACTTGAACAGCTTCGCTTTGAGCTGTTAACCATGGGACATGAGCTCCAATTAGTAGTGATCAACCAAAGAGGGACCGCAGAGAACGTTGAGCTGCTCTCTCAGAGGACTCAGGCGCCGATCTTACAAGATGTTGAGTCAGTGATGGCTTGGGAGGCCATGTCAAGCCCTGACCCTGAAGAGGCCGACGCGCTGATCGGTGGAGATAAAGATGATATGTACATCTACAATGAGCGTGGAGAGCTGTGGCGATTCCTCGATGATGACGACCCAACCCATAAGCTCAATTTAAGCACTCCGGAAGGCTATACTTATCTCAAGGAGACTCTGATCGAAGGTTTTAGCCAGTCAGAGTAAGCGACAAGGGATCAAGCGACCGATCTAAGCGATGGTGATCGATGAGTCAAGATAGACATCTTGAACGCGGTTAATCAATTCTATGCCTTCAGCGGTTGGGCGCTGGAAAGCTTTTCGGCCAAGGATAAGACCCATACCACCGGCTCTCTTATTGATAATTGCGGTCTTCACAGCGTCGCTGAGATCGCTCTCTCCACCCGAGGCGCCACCTGAGCTTATTAGACCGACTCGACCCATGTAGCAGTTGGCGAGTTGATATCGACAGAGATCAATAGGATGCTCACTCGTCAACTCATCATAGATCCGAGGATCAGTCTTTCCATGACCCATGGATAAATACCCACGGTTTCCATAGCTTAGCTTCTGCTTTATGATATCAGCCTTAATGGTAACCCCAATGTGGTTCGCTTGACCAGCGAGATCGGTCGCGTCGTGGTTATCTTGGTCATCACGTTTAAAGTCATTATTGCGGAGATAGCACCACAAAATGGTAAACATACCTAGCTCATGAGCTCTCTCAAAAGCCTCAGAGACCTCCATAATTTGACGACGACTATCTGGGCTCCCAAAGTATACGGTGGCTCCAACACCGACAGCGCCCATATCAAATGCTTGATTCACTCTAGCGAACATGACTTGATCATGCTGATTAGGGTAAGAGAGCAGCTCATTATGGTTGAGTTTCACGATGTAAGGGATCTTATGAGCAAATTTACGAGCGGTCATCGCCAAAACGCCAAGAGTTGAGGCGACACCGTTGCAACCTGACTCAACGGCGAATTCTACGATCGCAGCGGGGTCAAAATAGCTTGGGTTTTTTGCAAAAGAGGCACCAGCTGCGTGTTCGATTCCTTGGTCGACAGGGAAAATAGAGGTGTAGCCTGTTCCCCCGAGTCGTCCATGATTAAGAAGAGTTTGTAGGTTACGGAGTACAGGGATAGGGCGATCGCTATCACGCCAAACTCGATCGATAATGTCTCCGCCAGGGAGATGGAGTTGATCTTGAGGGATCGTCTGTGAGCTATGACCTAAATAGTAATCAGCTTCTGCGCCTAGGAGCTCGGCGATTGACTGGTTTTGAATGGACATCACTAGTTCCTTTTACAGTGTCTCTTATGAGCGAACTCATAGAGGTCAGTCGAGTGTGCGTGTGAGGTGCTCAATGGCACCTATAGGGTGAGTGTAGGAAAACCGATTTGTTATTTTATTTCAAGCGTTACGAAAACTTATACGGCCCATTAAAGTAAGGGCTTCAAGTAGGCTATGACTGCATAGCCTCAGATCACGAACCAGTGTTTATGAAATAAATCTGACCAGAGACGCTCAGTTTAAGGGCAAATCCCATATTGATCTTGCTCAGCGAAGCTATCAGGGCACACTGTTTCACAAGAATATGGCGCTGCTGCTATCGCGTTAGGATCACATAACTGACCACAAATACTCGCTTCTTCATTGAAAGAGATACACAAGCCGGAAGTACAACCATAAGTGCCTAAACTAGAGCAATCTTCACCAGGTCCAATAGGTCCATCCCACATGCACCCCCATCCTTGAGGGGTATTATCTTCTATGTAAAGAGAGCAATGAGAACCATTTAATACACAGTTATCTGGTGTTGCTTCACAATTTTCTGGTTGAGTGACTCCGCACAGACCAAAAGTTAAGAAACGCTGTTGCTTATGTAGTTCATCATCAGCTGTCCATTGTAGTTCTATCTCATAGAGAAGACCTGCTTGAGGCGCTTGTAAAGGAATAAAACCAAAGCTCACTCCATCAATATTAATGGGGGTTGAGTCGAACTCGATAGGGACCTCAATCCGGTCTCCCTGACTTGAATATTCAAAGAGTTTGACTTGGGGATTTGAGACTAAACCTTCGGTTATACTGACGCTCCAAGGTACTCTGCCGAAGTAATTGGCATCCTTGACCATTGATAGCGGGTTTTCCCCAGGGGGAGGGAAAGAGAGAACTTGAGGTGTAGCGTTGGGCTGAAGACCTTCTTGTATCTGCCAACAGTTTGCTCGTCCACGACCTCCTATGAGGAGAGCGGTGACTCGAGGAGACAGTAGACGTAATCTGAGACTAAGTGTCTCACTCAACAATTGATTAAACCGTGTCTGACCAAATATATTTTGCAGGGCTGTGTAAAAAGACCATTGACCGACGAGAGTGACACGATTAGGAAGATTAAACGCTTCTGCCCTAATCGCTGAATAGCATTGACTCTGCTCATTGAAAGTACTTGTTCCATCTCGGTTGACGATATCATGGGCTAGAGCGCATTCCTTAAGAGTCGCGGTGGTATCGATCGTGACTTCACCGAGGCCTAAATGTCTTCGATATACGTTCAAGAGGTCTTCAAAGTCAGTATAACCACGCTGATGGTAAGAGCCGACTTGACAGGTCTCTCGATCTCCGCTCCAAGGGAGTGGTCTGTCCATCTCATACTTGTCTGCCCAGTCGGAGCAGAGCTGATCTCTACTGATCCTTACCGACTGAAGACATTCCTGGTTGACCGTATCAAAAATCACACAATTCCTTTGAGGGAGGAGATCTTGAATAGGTGTATCAACATAGATCTCACCGGCCATCTCACCGGCCATCTCACCGGCCATCTCACCGGTCATCTCACCGGCCATCTCGCCGAATGGATCGGCGAGAGGAGGGAGGGAAGGCTGTCGATCGTCAAAGTCATGAGTCGGCGAAGAGATTGAGCTGACAACTATGGATAAATTGTCAGAGAGACTAGAGTCCGACCCACCATTCATGTCCCCTGCGACTGTCTCTTCTCCTGCAACCGATCCCGCGCTCATGACTTCACTGCCAGCGACCTCACTGCCAGCGACCTCACTGCCAGCGACTTCACTGCCAGCGACTTCACTGCCAGCGACTTCACTCATATCAGGGTTAAGGAGTCCCTCATTGTTCTGCTCTAGAGCATTAGGAGAAATATCTATGCTCATAGAGCAGCTCACTACGAGAGAGCACAGGCTGATCATAATTAAATAGATGGGACGATGAGGATTCAACTTCATTGAAGGACCTTTATGTGCATCATTATGATGAGTGAAAGAGTCAAGTATTTGCTTATGATTGAGGGTACTCATGAGAGAGACTCTGTTTCCTATACAAATCCTCTTCACAAGATAATCACTTAAACGCTATAAAGAGACAATCAATTCATTGACAGACATATCCAGTCTTAAAGGAGACTCATCAATGCAAATAAACAAAGCCCTATCTACTTTCTCTCTTCTCGTTGGGGGAATTTTCATACTCACTCCTTCTTTTGTGTTAGCGCAAGACATGCCAGCCGCTAAGCCTGCGGCTGCGCCAGCCGCTCAGCCGGCAGCAGCGCCAGCCGCTAAGCCTGTAGCGGCGCCAGCCGCTAAACCGGCAGCAGCGCCAGCTGCTAAGCCGGCAGCAGCGCCAGCCACTAAGCCGGCAGCAGCGCCAACCGCTAAGCCGGCAACGGCACCAGCTGCTAAGCCGGCAGCGGCACCAGCTGCTAAGCCGGCAGCAGCACCAGCTGCTAAGCCTACTGAAGATAAGGCTAAGGGTACTGTAACGACTGAAGTCACTCCCAAAGAGACACTTTTGGAAAGGGCTAAAGTGGCCGCTCGAGCTGCAGCTGAGAAGACTAAGGCAGCCGCTAAGGTGGCAGCTGAGAAGACTAAGGCAGCCGCTAAGGTGGCAGCTGAGAAGGCTAAGGCAGCCGCTAAGGTGGTCGGTGAGAAGTCATCAGAAGCGCTTAAGGCAGCTAAAGAGGCAGGGATGAAAGCGGTCGAGGCGGTTAAGCAACGAGTCGGTGGTGATGAGGCTGCTACACCTCTAACGAATACCAAGACTCAAGGTGTACCTGCGCTCGCCGCTAAATCTGCAGTGCCTCAAGTTATTTTCAAGACCTCCCATGGTGACTTTGTTATAGAGCTTAATCCTGCGAAGGCTCCTAACACAGTTAAGAATTTCCTCGGTTATGTTGATTCTGGTTATTACAGTGGGACTGTCTTCCACAGAGTTATCTCGAGTTTTATGATTCAAGGGGGTGGTTTTAACACTGAGATGAGTAAAAAACCTACCAAGGCACCGATCGCTCTTGAGTCTAAAGCAGGTCTCTCTAACCTTAGAGGAACGGTCGCGATGGCGAGGACTAGTAACCCAAATAGCGCTACCAGCCAATTCTTTGTCAACGTTGTGAACAATCGTAATCTTGACAGCTATGGTGGTGGCTACGCAGTCTTTGGTAAAGTGATTTCAGGTATGGAAACCATCGATAAAATTCGCGCAGTACGTACCACTACTCGCTCCGGTCATCGTGATGTACCGGTTGAGAATGTGGTTATCAAGAGCGCAGAGAGGCTATAAGGCCCTCATCCCGATCAGAGGCTGAGGGTGATATTCCCCCTCATCTCTTTTCAAGCTACGATGTGTTGGGATCATTGGCTAAGTGATCAACTCTGTTCAGCTCTGATCAGCTCCTATAGTCTTTTTTTAGCTCTGATCAGTAGTCTTCAGCTCGAAGTTGATTAGTCTTCTCTCTCTAGCTCCTCATCAAGGCCGCTCTCTCTCATGAGCTCTTGAATCGATTTAGGAGCAGTAGAGGGCTTGGATGATTCATCATCAGCGTCATCAGCGTCATCATCATCGTCATCGTCATCGTCATCGTCATCGTCATCGTCATCGTCCATAGCGCTCATTTTCATCAGCTCTTGTATAGACTTTGCCCCAGTATTCTTTGAGGAGGGCTGCTCCTCACTCTCGTCTTGATCCTCTTCTTTCTCATTGTTTTTTATGCTCTCAGCAGAAGGGAAGGGGACCCAAATCGGCTCACCATGCATTGCTCTGACCGGACCGAGAGAAATAGTGGGGATATAGGTTACGCAGACGAGCGCTACGGCGAGGATCGCCAAGGTCGGTAAAACTGAGCGGATCACTTCACCGATGGACTTATTGAACAGTGAGGAAGAGACGAACAGGTTTAAGCCCATGGGAGGAGTGAGGTAGCCTAGTTCGAGATTCACAATAAAGACGATACCCAAGTGGATAGGGTCTATTCCATATGAAGCCGCCATGGGAGCCAAGAGAGGCACCAGGATCATAATCGCGCTCATAATGTCCATGAGGCAGCCAACTAAGAGCAAGAACCCATTGAGGATGAGCATAAAACTAAATGGTGTCAGATCTTGTGATCTAATCCATGTCGCAGCGCGATCGGGTAGCTCTAGCTCAGCGAGAAGGTCATTAAGCCCCACAGCCATGGCGAATATTACCAATAAACTACCCATGAGAATGGTAGACTCACCGATCACTCCGGGTAAGTCAGAGGGTTTGAGAGAGCGGTGAATCAGAAGCTCAACGAGAACACTGTAGACAACACTGATCGCTGCTGCTTCAGTCGCTGTAAAGACACCAGAGTATATTCCGCCGAGGATTAAGACAGGGAGCATGAGAGACCAAAAACCTTCGATAAATCGCTCTTTGACCGATTCATCGCTGCTTTTAAATCGTTCCCCTTGTCCCCACCCCACACTGAAGCAGTAAGCTGAGAGAAGAGCGCCGATCAACAATCCGGGGCCAACACCAGCGAGGAAGAGATCTTCTACTTGAATGACTTGAGTACCGCTCGCGAAGATCGCATAAACGATCATCGGGATACTGGGAGGAATAAGTATACCAAGGGTACCAGCGCTGGTTACTAGACCGGTAGAGAAACGCTCTGAATAACCGGCGCTTACTAACGCTGGATACATCACTCCACCGATGGTGATAACCGTGACTGGAGAAGAGCCGCTGATCGCTGCAAAGAACATGCAGGCGATCACTGTGGCAATGCCTAAACCACCTGGCATCCCTGAGAAGACTGCTCGAGCGACGTTTACTAATCGTTCAGCGATCGCCCCTCGACTCATGATCGCTCCCGACAGCACAAAGAAAGGCACTGCGAGCAGAGGGGGCTTATCGGTGAGCTTGCGCATGCTCTCTCCAAAAGCGACCTCCATCCAAGAGGCATCATCAAAGAGCACATAACCAAGCGCAGTCGAGAATCCGATCAATAAAAATAGGGGAGAAGAGAGGAGGAGCAAGCCCACGACCGCTCCTAACATCATAATACCTTCGTAACTCAATGTAGTTCCTCCTCGATATCTTGCTTCTGAGGATCTCTTAAACTCCACAGCCCATAGGCGAAACTACGAAGAGTGATTAAGCTAAAGGAGACAACGCCCGAGAAGAGGATCACCCAGGCGGGGATCCCTGTCGCTGGTCTTGACTCTCCACTAGAGAAGCTCCCCTTGTCTCCAAAGACACTAGAGATAAGCGAGAGAGATATATAGGCAGAGAACATCGCGGTGGCGATAAGCCCAATCGGCCTAATATAAGGTTGAGCTTTGGCGGGGATCAAGCCTGATAAAGCGCTGATTTGTATGTGTTTGTTCTTATAAGTTGCCATGCTCGCCCCTAAGAAGGCGACCCAGGCTAACAGAATGAGAGAGAGCTCTTGACTCCAAATATAATCTTGAGGGAGGGAGAGACAGCCTCGAATGACCAAGAGGGTAAGAACGACATTGATCACTCGCTCAATCCCTGCCGCTCTCATGGTGATCAATCCACCAATAAAAAGAGCCAATATGGAGCAGACAAAGCGGCTGGGCACTTGATAAACGAAGAGGGAACCTAGCAAACCGCCTATGCTCCATAGCGCCCCATTAACGAGTGCTCGACGGAGGTTGCCTTCTTCTCCTCTATGCAATGATGCATAGACTGCCCACCCAAAGAAAAAAGGGAGGACGATGAGCAGAACAACAGGGATGAGCTTAGTCTCTAAGCCCGCTCGCTGTTCGCTGAGAAGACCAAAGCCGCTCATTAAGGAGGCGAATGGCTCGCTCTGCTGCCCTTTGAGAGATCGAAAAACGATGTCAAGGCAGACCGAGGTGGTCATTAACATCGCGGCGACAGTGACGACTCTTTGCTCGAGTGAGTAAACTAGAGCATCGATACGCTTAAAGAGAGAAACAGAGTGATCACTCAAGATGGCCTCTCTTATTTCATCGCTTCGATGAGCTTCTTGCCTAAGGCGCTCGCCTTCTTCGCTCTTATGGTCCACACTTTGGCGGTCGCTTTCTTAAAGACGTCTCGCTCAGTGGGGGTAAGCTCACAGACCTTAACCTCTTGGTTATCAAAGTTCTTCATGAGGAGCGGCTCAAGTTTACGAACCATTTTGCGGCCCTTCTTCTCTAGCTTCATACCATTGGTACGAACGATCTTCTGTTGCTCAGGCGTGAGTCCATCAAACCATTCTTTGTTCATGATAATCAAGGCAGGCTGATAGATGTGGCGAGTATTGGTAAAGTATTTGATCGCTTGGTTCCATCCAAGTGCTTGAGTGATGATGGGCGTGTTATCGAAGCCATTGACGACCCCTGTCTGCAGTGAAGATAATACCTCACCCACGGAGATGGTGACCGGACTTGCTCCAAGCGCGCGATAAGTCTCAACATGGACTTCACTCTCTTGAGATCTCATCTTCATCGCTTTCAAATCCGCTGGGGTCTTGATGCATTTATCCTTGGTCGCAAAAGAGCGATACCCATTCTCGGAATACATTAAGAGGGTCATTCCCTTCTCATTGAGCAGCGCCTCCACAGTAGGGCGTACCTCATCGAGGACACGATCAGCGGTCTTGAGATCGGGGAAAGCATAGGGAAGCTCGAGGATGTCCATATCAGGCACAATGGTCGATAGCGCTCCGGTGGAGACGCCTCCCATCTGAAGAGAGCCCTTATACACTTGACGAACAATACTCTGCTCGTCACCTTTGAGTCCATTGAGATAGACGCGAGGCATAAGCTCTTTTTTGCTCTCCTTGCGCACCTTACTCTTAAACTTGTTGAGCAAGGCTGCCCATGGTGTGCCATCAGGAGCGATCGTAGCGATCTTAAACTTTACTGGATCGGCGAAGCTGATCGCTGAGAGAGAGATGCTGATAAGACTGACCGCCAAGAGGCGGAGTATGAAGGTGGATTTGCTAGACATATTGTAGCCTTAGGTAAGAGAGGGAGGTCAGTTTAGAGAGACCAAAGATTGAAGAGAGACCAGAGATGATCAACTCTAAGTGTTTACATCATCTGTGAGCTCAATTGATTCAATCGAGCTCAACAGAGATCAAAAGAAATCTTCAATGTTACTGAGCATCTTTTTAGCGATGCGTTGAGCATTGGTATTCTCGATCTTTAGTTCAGGGATCTTAGTAGCATCAGCCTCCATAACCTTATTTAATAGCGACTTAAAGAGCTCCTCATTTTGGGTTTTAGCAGCAAAGTACTGCGCCTTTAAGACGTAAGTGTCTAGATAGTCTGGGCTGATCTCGATCGCCTTGTCAAAGCTCTGACCTGACTTGGTGATATCTCCACCAGGTATCTTCGCCTCATAAACCCCAAAGTAGCGATGAGGTGCCCCATGGAAGAAGGTCTCATCGAGAGAGAGCACCTGCTCCATGGTTGACTTGATGCGACCCTTATTACCAAGAGTGACTACGATGCCTTGGATAAGGCTCCATTTTCCGAGGTTTGTAGCATACCAATAGAGGCTATCGATCCCCTCTTTCTTGACTGTCTTGACCGCCTTCTCCCATTTTTCATCAGCTTCGATCATCTTCTTGAAGTCACCATTTTGGAGAAAAATCGCTCGCTCACCAGCCTTCATTCCTTTGCTATACCATGCCTCCATCTTCTCTTCAGCATCGTCGACCCAACGATCATGGACGTGAGCCATAAAGTAATATCCATACACGAGCTTTAGAGGGATGACCGCCTTTGAGGGATCTTGCTTAGCAGCCTCTTCCCATTTAGCGATCGCTTGCTCTGCTTTTGCCCTCTCTCCACGGGACTTCCATAGCTCATCAGCTTCTTTGAGTAGAGGTGTGGCGTCTCCTTTGACCTCACCGACCTCCATCTTTTGGGAGAGAGTCGTTGGGGTCGCCCCACATCCCGCCAAGAGCATCAAAATAAGAGTAAGTTGAGAGATCATCTTGATCTGTTTCAGATTGTTTTTTCTCATGATTTGGTATCCACTAGAGTGTCGTTAAATGGCATGGTTGATGCGGGTGAAAATCCAACATCAGGCTAGAATACTGCTTATCTTTTAGGTGAGATAAGCGAGTTAAACAGGTTTAACCCATTTATAAGCAGGTGTAAAAGATCAATCGACACTGAAGAGAAGTTTATGTCTCAAACCGATGTCTTAAACTGATGTCTCAAGTTCACTTCTTAATTATAATGAAGGGAAGATTGAGCTGTGTAAGGGGTGGAGTTAGGGGCCTTCGTTAGAGAGCTTATGATGGCTGTAAAGGATCCCTAATCTACTCTTGATCTACTCTTGATCTACTCTTGATCTACTCTTGATCTATGGTTTCTGATTACTAGGAGCAGGAGAAGGGGACTTTTGAGCCTCTTCCATCATCAACGCATCTAGCAACAAACCGGCGCTCTCCAATATTAAAGCAGTCTTTGGGTCTTCACGCTTGATCTCCCTTCCTGCTTCTTTGAGGAGGTCACTAGGCTGGGCGTTGGGGTCGGAGAGAACTCGACCGGCAACTCTCGCCCAGCGCGCTACCTTAGGGTCTTCAGCCATTAGGTCAGAGAGGAGCTCGGTGAGGGCTGCATAGTCAACTCGACTTTGATCTAGCTTTCCGGTACGCAGCGCATGTTCAATGAGCTCAGCGAGAGCATCTACCCCACGATGATTAAGCCATCTACGGAGCTCGGGGTCGAGCTGAGCCATCCCGATATCACCCATCATAATCTTCATTGTTCGATAGAGGCTCACCGCCTCGATATCTTCATCGCCATGTCTCTCGTCGAGCCAACGCGTAGTGAGCGCTTGAACCGCTTGACGGGTTTTTGGTTGAGAGGATAGAGCCGCTCTGAGAGCGTCACCCGTAGCGACCCTAAAAGTATATTGCTGATAATAATCGCTTAGAGCTTGATGAAGCTGGTTAGCGCCCAAGAGGTCCCTCAGTGACCAAAAGAAGAGAGCGCCTTTACCATAAACGATCGCTCCATAATCGAGTAAACCCTCAAAGGCAGATGTCGGCTGATCGACAGCTTGGTCCTCCATGCCGGTGAGGCGAGCGAGATGGTAATTGAGTCTCATCATCATGTCGATTTGACGCTGAGTCGCAGCTGGCCCCCGAGTACGTGCGAAGTGGGCCGCTGCGCTGTAGTTCGCCAAAGCTTCATCAACAAATGGATGTCTTCGGCTATCGCTGCCAACGACCGCGTTCCACCATTGATGAGCGACCTCATGAGCGATCACAAAGTCTCTACTTTCTTGCATGAAGTCTTGGGCAATATTAAGTGTATCTGAGGACCTCTTATGATGAGAGTGTCTCTTGGATTGATCACCGTTAGAGCCTCCATGTTTTTGGTGAGAATCTGCTCGAAAGTGTCCTAAACCTTGAGCGCTATCATAAATCATTGAGGCGATAGTAATGAGCCCAGGAAACTCAACGCCCCCTGCGCCTCCAATCAGTGGAGATTCAGCAATCTCTAGCTCTTTATATGGATAAGGTCCAAAGATCGCTTCAAAAGTCTGGAGAGCGCTCATCACTTCATTGAGCGCTGGTATATTATTCATTTGGTGGCGTCGGGAGACTAGGCTACGGACCTTAATATCACCCACTTGCGAGCTGGCTTCTGTATATTCTTTAGAGGCTTGAATACTGAACTCCCTTACCCCCGCTGCCGCGAATCGAGAGCGGCGTAGACGACCTCGTCGAGCGCTCTCGACCTCGACGCCAGTGGTCCCCACCAAGGCATCACTTGAGGTGGTTAGAGAGACATCATAATGAGCGATATCGAAGTAGCTCCGGTCACCTATATGTTCGCTAGGAGTGATGTCCCACCCCTGATCATCATAAGCGACTAAAATAGGATACCAAAGCGCCATACTCACAATCCCATCGCCTTGACTAAATACCCCATATCCTCCTTGTGGTTTATGTTGGTGTACTAGGGTCTGGAGGAGGTCCTCTAGTTTTAGCTCAGATGCCTTCACTTGAGGGGGAAGTGGATATAAACTCCCTTTGAAGGACAGGGTGACCTTAGTTCGCTCCCCTGGAGCGAGTGAAGTGTGGAGGGGAACAACTAAGACCTCTCTCGCCAGGCGATCATGTTGCACTAGAGTGCCATTCACCTGCACTTCAGTGATCAGAAGCCTCCGTTCAGAGGGGGCGGAGAGTTCTTTTGAGTTGGGATACAAAAGGAAATTGAGCTGACGGAGTGTGTCACGCTCAAGGTTCACATACTCTAGCTCTAGCTCTCCTTTATAGATAAAGAGGTCGAGATCGAGCTCTACATCCATACGATATTTAGGCGCATTTTGTAAACTCGGGTGTTCTCTCGCGTGAGGTCGTAGGCTATGCTCAATCAACTCTTGAGTAGACAGAGGCGCATCGTTTATAGAGGGAGCGATGGGGAGAGCGTGGGCGCTATCATTAAGTATTAATGAGGCTAGACCGCCGCATACAATAAATGATCCAAGGGCCGCTAAGTTAAGCAGGGCTCGCTTGTGATCTGGTGATGGGGGGTGCATAGGTATCCTCCACTGATCAGTTGATATCAATCGCCATGGGTTTATGATGTTCATGGCGAGATAAACAGCTCTTTGATGTGAAGTATTCCCCTAAGATAGATTACCTCACGCCTCTTCTTTACTCATTGAAGAGTTTTACTCTCCTCTAGGCTTCGCTTTGCGGAGTCGCTTATTAAAAGG
Organism: uncultured bacterium; assembly: GCA_943788935.1. Classification (GTDB taxonomy): domain Bacteria; phylum Myxococcota_A; class Bradymonadia; order UBA7976; family VGTA01; genus CAKZRU01. The sequence goes on from CALSSE010000019.1 coordinate 151,384, forward strand.
TAAACCGGTCGGGCCAACCTTTAGTCGCTCCGTTTGCTTGAGGTCTACCCCCATCGTCTTAAGAATTTTAAGCGCCACATCAAGTGACTCCATATCGGGCTTATAATGACCACTAGAGTTGGAGATCGATAAGAGTTGTCCTTGATCTAGTACAAGCTCGCCAGCGGCTAAGACAGGAGCCCCTGCGAGGAGTGACGAGTGATGAATGAACCCATAGCGCTGATCAAAACAAACCCATAAGAGACCATCTATGCTGATCACATAAATCGCTTTTCCCGTTCGATTGGCGTTGGACTTGTCGTCAAGATGTGCGTCGAGGGGCTCTCCTCGGTGATCGATGAGTAGCCCATCTCTGACCGAGACACTTAAGCTCTCTCGTTCTTTAGGGCTGAAATACTTCACACCGAGCGACTGCTCGCCTCGATATTTCGATAGGAGCGTATAGCGTGTATATCTGAACTTCTGTTGAGCGATATAAGGAGATTGATTCGACCCGCTCTCTGCTGATCCATTCCCCTTTATAGAGGTTTGGCCTGAGCGTTTGGCCGAGTCGCTCCCTCCACAGCCTGTAGCGAGGAGAATAAAACTAAGAGCTGCTTGGATCCATAAAGAGCTTGGACGCCACCTGGCATAAGTCATCGAAGATAATCTTTGAGGTAAGAGGGTTAAGATAGACATCTCTTTATTTCATCGTCTCTGAAGTATGATTCGACCTGTCTTAGGAGCCTCGACAGGGGTTTTCTTCTTAATGGTCTCCATAAAAAGAACTCGGAGAGGGATCGCGGTATCTTGATGTGGGAGCTCACTTAACAAGCGACAACAGCTCCCGCCTCCTGACATATAACTATTCATAGCGACTTTATACTGTTTAAGAGGATTGAGAGGCGCTCCGCCAAAGAGGACCTTGAGACTCTCTAAAGCGAACTGTCCATCAGCCTTCATATCAATGGTGATCTTTAGCTCTCGTGAGACTTGAAGCCGACTGGTGCCTCCCTCAAAATTAGCGCGGAGTAAGTCTAGGACTTGAGCGCCGGTCAAAGACATCACAGCCAAGGTGTTCTCAAAGGGCATCACTTGGTAGAGATGTCCAACATTGATTTCGCCGGCGCCGATATCGTTACGAAAGCCGAAGGTGTTATGTAGCGCAAAGTCAGCTTTACTGACCGCTCTCATCTCATCACAAAAGAGATTGGGTAAGGGACCATCTAAAGAGCGAGAGCTAGACTGTGGATCAGCGTCTACGGTACGGTTAAGAGCCTGTTTAGCCTCTCCGATGACTTCATCCATCTTGACGCTCACTTCTTTGGTGATCTCGGAGATGAGGCTTGAAATCTCAGGAACATCACGCACTTTATCAGCCCAAAGCTCAATTAATGTACCGGTGATTTCTGCTTCTTCTCCCTCTGCCTGTATGTTAATCACAATGCGATTCACATGCTCAAGGTGCTCTCCGCTTTGAGCGATGAGACTGCCGCCGGTTGGTGCCCATAACTCATCAAAGGCGGCATGTGCATGCCCTCCCAGAACTAAGTCAACTCCCGCTTCTCGGGCGATGAGAATGTCGCCAGGATAAGCCTCATCCTCAGGAGGAGGAACATAACTAGAAGCGGTCACTCGACGTCGAGAGACGCTAGGTCCGATCCCGCAGTGAGTGAGGGCGATCACCACATCAGCACCGGCAGCTCTTAACGCCTTTACATGTGGCTTAGCAGCCTCTACTTCATGAACAAATCGAAGGTGCGAGACGTGAGCAGGGAGAGTCGCTGTGCTCGTCTCATGAGTGGAGAGACCGACGACGCCAACTTTTACGCCTCCTCGCTCAAAGAGCGCCCAAGGTTGAGCGTAATCAACAGGTGCCCCATCGGAGAGTCGCTGGATATTAGAGGCGAGTAGCGGGAACTCTGCCTGCTTCGCTAGTGCGATGAGGTTGGGCTCCCCAAAATCATATTCGTGGTTGCCGATCGCGCTCGCCGCATAGCCCATAGCGTTCATGATCGTGACTACTGAACGACCCTTGCTCAGCGTTCCTTCAGGCGCGCCCTGGAAAAAGTCTCCTGAGTCCAAGAGAAGGTAAGGTCCTCTCTCCTGCTGAACGACCGAGGCTAGCGCTGCGAAACCGCCAATTTTCCTCTTGGGGTTCGCTTTGTTCCACCGAGCTTCATGAGGGAGAATGTAGCCATGAATGTCAGAGGTGTGATAGATCACCAACTGCCGACCCTGTCGAGTTGCCGTCTCTTCTTGTAGTACGCTAAGAGACTCTCCATGGGCTTGTGTATGCCCGGTTAGGAAAGAAATTGACGTAGAAGAGAGGCTAAAAGCGAGGGCTATAAGAGTTAGCGAAGACACTCTCTCGCTGCAGATCAGCGATGACATACGACGGGTAAGGAGGATCATAGCTCGCTTCTCCATAGGCTCTAGTTTGGAAGTCTAATCTCGAGGATCTCGATATCTATCTCACCTGAACCAATCATCACCTCTACGATATCTCCGACCTCACGACCTAATAGTGGTTTGATGATGGGAGCGGTCGCTGAGATACGCTTCTCTTTCAGGTCAGCCTCAAGCTCGCTGACGATTTGATACTCAGAGATCTTCTCAGTATTTAAGTTTTCGAATTTGATGATTAAACCGAAATAAACACGATCAGTGTTCAAGTTCTTTACATCGACAACGTCTGCTCTCCCGAGGTGGTCTTCATAGAGTCGGATTTGAGCTTCGAGCATCCCCTGCTTCTCTTTGGCTGCATCGTAATCCGCATTCTCGCGAAGGTCACCATGAGAGGCTGCTTCTTCTAAATCATCAGCGACCTCTCGTCGTCCTCTTCCTTTAAGATCTTCTAATTTTGACATTAGTCGATCGTATCCTTCTTGTGTGATCTTGACACGCTCCATCTGCAATACTCCTCGTTGTGGTGAAGCCCACCCGTACAATGTTCAAACTGATCAACGCCACCGTTAGCGTTTCCTTCACAGGATGAATTTAAGACAGCCCTTTATAAAACGAGAGCTGTTAACATCGCTTGTCTATGTTGATCATCTCTAGGCTGATCACCATTGAGGACTTTGTCAACCTCATCTATGAGATTCATTATTCCATTGAGCGGTCATCTTAACAGCGACAGCCAAATGAAGATCTGATCCGCTTGAAGCATAAGAACCTCGAAAGCGGCTAGACAGAGGAAAGGACCAAAGGGCATCACTAACATCACCCGCCCCTCTTCATATAGCCCTGATTCACCAAAGCGCTCATCGAGCTCTGCCGAGGTCATCGTGAGCAGGTTACCCCGTCCGGTTACTTTACTAAAGGCGATTGCTAGTGTAGCAGCGATGATCCCTTGAATAGCGGCGGCAAATAGAACCCAAGGTAAGATCTTCCATCCTAAAAAACCTCCAATAAAGGCGAGGAGTTTAGCGTCTCCTAAACCCATCGCCTCTCTTTTATACATTAAGTATCCTAGCCAACGAATAGCGAGGATAAATCCGTAACCCAGCACCAAACCAAAGAGGTGGTCTAATGGAGCCAACACAGGGATGAAAAAAGCGCCTAGGGCTAGCCAGCTCAGAGACAGGCTGATCTCATCTGGAACAAAGGTATAGCGTAAGTCGATGAGGGTCACGGCAATTAAGCCACAAGCGAAGACGGTGTACCATAACCAGAGCGCCGCGGCACTTAATAAGACGCTCACCTCATCGACCCACAGATCAGGTTGACTGAAGGTCGGCCAAAGATATTGATGAGCAAGGCTGATCGACCACAGAGCGGCGATACATTCTATAAGAGGATATTGAGCGCTGATAGGCGTAGAACACTGTGCACAACGGCCTCTTAGGAAGAGGTAAGAGAGGAGGGGGATATTCTCATACCAACGGATTTTATGGCCGCAACTTGGACAAGATGAAGCGGGATAGACCACACTCATATCCATTGGAATTCGATAGACAAGGACGTTGGTAAAACTCCCCAGACAAGCCCCAAAGGCGAAAGTGAAGAGAATAAAATAGAGCATAAATGGATGCTCCCAGAGAGAGGGAGCACCTTCGGTGATCAGGGTGATCATCGAACGCTTACCTTACCCAAGATCGCCCGATTATCTTTACCTTTTATCTTCTTGTCAGTGTTCATTATTTTCATTCTCTTTTTACCTCGATAAAGACCAGCGAAGAAGGTAAAACTCGCCGGTTTGATACTTCTTTTAACGGTAATATGATGAGTGTCGATGATCAAATCATCTTTGCGCCAGTCCTCGGTTGGATAGACTCCTAAGACCGGCTCATGATCAGCGTGAATCCGTTGACCAGGAGCATCGATATGAATAAAGACTTTCCAATGGCTCCTCACCCGCCTCTCTGCCTTCCAAAAGAGGTCTATCTTTACAGGAGCCCCCGGTCTTGGCTGAGCGGGAGTGAGTCTCCAAGCGATGAGCTTTATCTTATTCTCAAAGTTAATCGGCTTTTTGAGGGTCTGAACATTCTCAGGGAGCTCGTCGATGACCGCATTCTTTATAGGGTTAAGGTCTCGTTCACCCTCGAGAAGTTGATTTGTCGCCAACAGCAGCTCATGATGACGGTCATCTAGAATGGGGAGGTGTTCTCCGGTTTTTACTCTGAATTCACCGTTGGCTCGCGAGAGCTGATCACGCCCAATAATAAAAAATTGGCGCTTATCTGCTGTCGCTCTCTCTTCAAATTGAGTTCTCTTTAACTTATCAATCTCATTGAGGTAATAGGACTGCTCAGCCTCTTTCACGAGGTAAAGATTTAGCTCTTCTCCCTCGCTCATCTTCTCTTGATAGCCTCGAATCACACCTTGATGGCTCAATTGAGCGCTCAGGCCTCGCGGTAGAGAGAGTTGGGTGAAGAATAAGCAGCCTGCGACCCAAGAGCCTATTATGACCCCTTGTCGCCATTGAAGGCCTTTGGGTGTCAATAGAGCGGCGAGAAAGCGCATGGTCACTCTTCGGATCTTCTCTGCAAATAAAGAGTTCTCCGCAGAGGAGTAGAGCCACCTCGAGATGATTAATAGTGTACTGAGGCCAATGATCACCGTCAAATGGATGACAACCACCCACAGATAGTTAGGTTGGTGGGTTTGTGTGGACTCCATCAGCGGAGTGAGGGGCCTCATAAATATCCAAATTGGGAGACGTGTTAGATAATGTGGAGTGATCACCAACCAAGAGAGACAAAAAGCTAACTCCACGTCTAGGCGCCTCCACCACCGACTCTTATCTCTCTCCACGCCAACTCTCCACAGAACCCATAGTGAATAGTAGCTCAAAGCGGCGACGATGATCATCAGACAGCCTACTCGAAGAGAGGGGGTGACGCCGCTCCAAAAAGGCGCGTTGACAAAGCTGTTCCCTACAACCCATCGAGGAATGATCCGGGTAAGATGAGGTATCGTCGCCGCTAAAGCGGCGAGTATCGCGATTCCCATGATTACCGGATGATGTCTCGGTGTCGGGGGCGCGCTGAACAGCTCTCTGAACCAACCCCAAACTCGTGACATCGCTTTAGTCTGAAAACTGATCAAGATGATCACTCCCATGAGAGTGAGGTACCTCACAAATCGCCACAGAGAGACCCCACTTGAGAAGTCACTGAGTAAACCCTCTGCTTTATCTCCAGTGATGGCTCCAATCAGTAAGGTTGGCTCACGCTTAAGGTCTCCATCGATCAAGAGCCAAAAGAAGATGACACAGAGAACGTACAAGATCGGGGGGTGATGAGAAGAGCGCCATTCTCCTAAAAATAGGGCACCAGCGATAGCGATGGGTGGCGATAAAATGAGCGCAGCTCCCCCCCAATAGCCACCGCTCGGTGAGAGCAGGGCAAAAGAGAAGAAGGCGAGGACAAAGAACGACAAGAGAGAGGCTCCATATCGATGCTCGATAAGTGAAGATCCTCGTTCTCTAGATTCAATAGGGGACTCATCTGCCCTCCTCAATATAAAGGCTAAGACAGGGAGTAAGGCTCCAATGGGAAAGAGGCCAAACCCGATGAGATGCAGGGCTCTTTGAAAGCCATTCCACTCGGAGTAGTCATAGACTTGAGTGAGCGGATCAATGGTAACGAAGAGCTGCCAGGCACCTATGTTATCAGGCTTCTTTATCCAACTTCGCCATGCATATATCGCTAGTACTATGAGCACTGGAGCGAGATAACAGCATGATTGATAGACCCTCTCCTTTAAAGTTTGCCTTGAGTCATTGACGCTAAACCAAGCGATTAAAGGGAGTAGCAGTCCCATGATCCCCAATGAACCAGCGCTGAGGATAAGCAATGAGCTCCCTAGGGCCCGCCAAGCGCTCGAGCGCAAATCAATGCCAGCGCGCCAATAACAGAGCGCTGCTCCTGAACAAGCGAGGGCCCCAACACCACCTGCGTTGAGACCATGGCGACTCATCAAACTAAAAGCAGGAGTAATGAGGAGGAGAGCGATGCTTAAAACCGCGGAGAGTCTACCCTTCCATTCTCTCATCAGAGAATAGAGAGCCATCAAATTAATGGCCGCTAATAACAGTGATGGTAACCTCAAAGAGAGCTCTGAGCTCATCCAAGAGGATGAGTGAAACACGTAAACACTGATCATGGAGGGCCACCAGCCCATAGAGAGTTCACCTACCGCTCGCGCTTGATCAACGCCAGTGGGTGCGTGAACTTGCAGCCAGGTCTCATGACTCCACATCCACTCAATCAGTCGAGCATGCATTGACTCCCAGCTCTCCCAAACCCCTAGATTATAGGAGCTCATACAGAGAAATAAGAAGCATAAGATCCCGACAAATAGAGACTCTACAGGTCGGGAACTCTTGTGGGGTAAACCTCTGTCAGTGACGACTTGATCAGCGGTTTCCTCAAGGACGACTTGATCAGCTACTTCCATTGCTTCTTCAACCGCTGTCCCCTTGACCTCAAGTTGAACGGGCTCGCTCATGGCCTCTCCTCCGGATCTGCTGGGTATTTAATCTGCTGAGCGTTTATTGCTCTGACTTTCTGAGAACGCTGAGGCGCTCTGAGCGCCCCGGTGCGATAGATACCCAACGCATAAGACGTTGGCGGTTTGCGCTCAAGACCCAACCGACCGGCGCGCTATTTGGTGGGCGGTCTTCATCTTCGCTAGTCAACATCCCACGGCTGAGAGGATGGCTCACCAAAACCGTCCTCACTTGACGATCGAGGTTTTTAATCGAGACCTCAATCTGCTCAAACAGGAAGGGAGCTCCAAGAGAGTCTCGCTCGAGGGTATCGATTCTACTCTCCGACTGTTGTTCTGTTTCACTCGCATGCTCATCCCTTGTCTCTGCTTCGAGAACCTCATCATCAGAGGAGTCATCAGAGGAGTCATCAGGGGAGTCATCAGGGGAGTCAGTTTGATGCTCCTCGGGGGCGTTTTGATGAGGACTGATGAGCACACTCGCCTCAAGGGGAGCGAAGAGCCCAAAACTCATAGAGAGAGGCTCACCGAGGAGGAGAGGTCCTATAGGGTTGGAGCCGATCCATTCATCTCCAACAAAACGATGAATGATACCATCTCCAATCGGGAGTAAAGTATCGAGTGACCCAGCGCCAATGACCATCACTTGTGGTTGATCGCTAGAGAGGTCAAGCTCCAAGGTCAGATTAATGCTCGCTTGATCAGAGAAGAGACGACAGAGATCTGCCCAAGGACTATGTAAACCTTGAGCGATACTTAAGTCTCCCATTGTTGAGCGTTGGCTCTCTATATGTAGGCTCTGATAAGCAGGATAGTTAAGGACAGGGAATCCCTCAGCTACCGGCGGGTAAAGTGAAAACTCAGCCTTACAAGATCGCCAAGTCTCTTGGGTCGTTTGAAGGTAGCGAGCGGAGAGATCAAGATGAACTCTAGCCTCTACCCTTGGCTTCGTCCCGCTCTTCTCAAATAGCTCTTCATCCACTCGCGCTTGATACACAGGGAGCCATCCCGCTTGGGGCAAACGATAACTCAGCTCTAGCTGATATTCATATTCTTTGTCTACGCAGAGCTCAATCAAGACTTGACGACTAGGGAGGGCCGATGATGAGTTAATCACGTTTCTCTGCTGTATCTTAGAGAGAGCCTCATTGAGAGAGTGATGGTGCAGCGCTCGGTCATGAAGAGTGTCTTCGAGTAAAGAGAGTCCTTCTCGCCATTCATCGATCTCTAACTCATGACATGATCGGGCTTGAGTGATCCACTCTAAGAGAAGCCTGCCCGCTTGCTGTACACCTCGCTCAGCTCTGCCAATAGACAGCTCTAGTTCTTGGATGACCTGCTGTTGAGTATCTCTTGATGAGAGTGTGGTCTGTGGAGCACTCGAGGAGCCTGACTCTCGTTCATTAGTGCTTACTGAAGTGGTTGGACGTGGCTCAATGTTATCATCTCTGAAGGTAATCTTCGAAGAGATGACACCGCGAGATCCTTCTAAAATCGTGAGTCGAAAAGAAGACTCTGCTGCTGTGTCATCAATATCACCCAATGATACCCAAGATGTACCTTCACCTAATGAGAGGGTCACTTTTTTACGAACTTCAACGGCGTTACGATGAAACTTGATATGAGTCTTAGGCTGAGGTTGGAAAACCCGATTGTTTACAGCTGGGGAATCGTCATGAGAGAGAGACTGAGGGTTCCCTCCTGAAGATAGACTTGATTGGTTCACCTCGACACCTCTTGACTTTGCGATAGCGTGGACATCATCTGCTCAAGCTGCTTTAAAGCGCCTACACCAAGCGGTTGGAGCTCAATTTCATCGATCAGTGTAGAACCATCTATAGTCATGACCCCGATTCGACAGACATGGGTCAGGTGTGAGGTAAAGCGTAAGCCGTGATCTCCTCGAGTCACGATGACCTCTTCCGCTTCTCCAAGCTCAAAACTAATAATATGATGGCGCTCATGTTGTGGAGAACCCTGCCGAGACAGACCTTTGATGATGAGCGACCATGGAGGAGCGGTCTCACTTTTAATGCCTAATAGCTCCTCTAGAAAAGGCGATAAGGGAGGGAGGCATAGCTTAAGTTTTCGCTGACCTCGCAGCGCACTCTCTTTGCCTGAAACTAACGCAGGAGGGTATCGATATTGGATATACTCTGTAAAATAACCGACCTCTAATGCATCAGCGTTATCAATGTCTGTGCGCGCATCATCACTTGAATATACTCTATGATCCGAGCTCTGTATTCTCTCTCTCTCTCCTTCAAAATCTCGAAGCGTTCTCGACATAAGCATAACGCTCTCAAAGCAAACGCTTGGGCGGCTCTGACCCTCACCTTTATACAGGTCAGCGAGAGAGATATAACTCTCTCTACTTTGATTCTCTCTATGGTGGAGATGATGAGTGGAGAGGAGACAGTCATCGATCCACTCGATTTTGACCTCTTCTTCTGGTGACTGAGTCGCTTTTGAGCCTTTTACTAATCCTAGAAGGCCGTCTGAGTTTAAGTAAGAGAATACGCTTAACCTACCCATATCACCATGGAGTGAGAGCTGTACAGAGGGCGTCCAATGAGCACTTGATAAGACCAATCGAAGCCACACCCCTCCGGTCTTTTTATCATTGAGTGAAGCAGCAGATAAGGAGCTTAACTCTTCGACTGGGCTGATGCCTTTAGGCTTGACTGAGTCGATCCAACCACCATGTAAAGAGGGGGGAATGGGAGACTGACCAGGCTCTTCTCCTCGCTGAAAATAAAGGCAGAGTACTCTCTCTATATTAGGAGAGAGAGGCTCAGAGGAGTGAGCGGTTTTAGAGGGTTGAGACGTCTGTGAAAGGGAGCTGTCAATCTCTACTTTTGGTTCTCGCTCAATCTCATCTCCCCAACGTCTCTCTAGTGAGTTCAGCGTCTCGGTGATCAATAGTCTTCGCTTGATATCTACTACTGATTGTGGAGATTCTTGATCATATTTCGCTCTCTCAGAGGAGATCGTTTGGACTGTACGAGAGCGTATCTCTTTAGGCAGAAGGTCGGTTTTAAGGGTATGATCGATCTCTAGCTCTGCGCCGAGATCTGAAGTTAATGTCTGATGACTCTCTGTAATTTTAGGTCTTGAGCTAAGTTTTGGTGGGGGTAAAGAGAGAGGCTTTACAGGGTCAGTCTCATTAATCGCCGCTTTAGATCGTTCTAGAACATCTCGGTCAATCCATTCGAGATGAAGCATCGACAGTTGTGGACAGAGAACCTTGAGGGAACGTCGCTCTGAGTCGCTCAAAGCCCCTAGTGAGATCCCCCAGGCCTCTGTAGACCGAGGGTGAGCCCTCTGTTGGTGTTCATGCCTCACTCTAGGTTTCGCCAAGAGTAATACTTCAGCACAGTCTCTGTAAGCTCTCACTGTTTTAAGTGAGATATCGCATTCACACAGCTCCACTGCTCACTCCAAGGTTATGGGAAGGCCTTAACGTATCAGCACCGAACATGCTCTGATCATTAGGGACAGTAAAGTAAACATAGATGGGCTTGCTTCAGACAGACTTTTAGTCTTTCTAGATGATAATCAGTCTCTAGAGGCTTCAATACTTACAGAGGCAGGCTCAGGGCGAAAGAGTCTTCCTTCGAAGCGTCCATAAATATTCCACCACTCCGGATTTACATCTAATTTCTTAGGTGTAGCCGGTCTGATGCGCTCCTCAATATTTTTAATATCGCTCTCCCACTGACTAATACTCTCTAGAACTCCCAGAATACTTCGGCCTGCTCTAGTTCTTGTGTCTAACTCTTCTTCGACACTAAACAAGGTCACTCGTCTGAGTGACCCCGAAATGAGCGCACGAAGCATACGAAGACTGCGGGTGAGACAGTCTAGTCGGGCGATAATAAATCCGAGTTCAGGGTTCTCTTGACAGCGGTTCAGAGCTCGTTTAAGCCCCGAGTTTTGCTTCAAATCTGCGACATGTTGGGTGTCCTTAATAATTTCAACAAGCTCTAGATTATGACGCATTGCATACACTTGAATCTGCTCAAGCTGCGCTTCAGTTGAGAGAGAGTCTTTGCCACCATACTGACATAAATAGGCGATTACTTTCATTAGAGTCCTCACTATATATTAGAGACACATTACACTAGTTACTATCACAGCCCACTTCAGAAAACCATGCCAAATACACATCGGTCTTATCTGTTTGAGTAGGTTTTATCTAAAGGACGGCTGTGAATTTGATGAGGTTGATGAACGCTTAAGGAGAAGGTGTCGATGGGCGATTAAGTTGCTCTTCATTACCTATGACGACGTGATTCGCCGATCTACTTTAATCTTTTCTTTAAGTGACTCCAGCAGAGCTAGAGTCTGTTGGTGTTTTTCTTGGCTTGAGTACGTCGATTCTGAAGTCAGCAAGTCGGGTATATCGTCTACAATCCCAGCTCTTTTCAAGACAACTCTAGTGTCGATCAGGAACAAGGGCAGTGATTGATGTGTCCCTAGAGTGAGAGGACCCTCTGCGGTCTCGATCTGAAGATGTTGCTCACGCTTAACGCCCTCTCCCCGACGCTCTTCAATCCGAATGAGGTATGAATCATTATCAAACAGTGGGGATGTCTTAGCTCGATGGCTGGCTGACTGAAGAGTGATCGAGATATGATAATCAGAGACGCTGCCTTGATTGATATGATAACTTACCTCTGCAGAACTGACGCTGAGGGCTCCAAACACATCCACTGCTTTATAGAGTCTGCCATAGGTTAATAATCCCCACCGCTCAGCTCTCGCAGCCTCTTCAATCCATCGGTATAAGCTGCCAGTAAAACGACTATGATAGAGAGAGAGCGATGAGGGTAGAGAGCTCAGTTGACGCTTTAACTCTACATGTCTTGAAGTGATCGTCCCAATGCATTCGATGTGCAACAATCGATCGACAGACTTCGATAACTCAAAGAGTCTTAGACCCTCATCAAGGCTATCGGTGAGTGGGAACTCTACACATACATGTCTATCTTTTTCCAACGCTGCTCTAGCCTGTGCTGCGTGTCTTTGGCTCTCCGAGCAAATAAACACCAAAGGAGCATCGCAGCGAGTGAGGAGGTCATCGCTATCGTTAAAATGGTTGACCTCAATGTCTAGCGACTCTTGTTCTAGCCATTGGTAGAGCTCCCTTGATCTTAGGGTGGCTACCGATGCTGATTTTATGCCGAGAGCGCTGAGCGCTTTTAGCCTAGATCTCGTCGCTCGACCAAAGCCTATTAGTCCGACGGAGCTCATCGTCGCTGAGTCATTAAAGACGTCAATGATTAGTCCCGTTGGCCGTAGAGCTTGATCCCATCACTGGTCTCCTCAATGAAAGATGTGTTCCCTGACGATTGATCATCTTCCCCTATTTTACAAGCGTTGGGTGTACCGGCTTCATCGCAAGGACAGTAGTTGCCTACCCCGCCACAAGAGCCTTTGAGAGGTCGACCGGTGAACATTACACCTAAAGCCATGATGAACATCATCGTACCGAATACCGCTACAGTGGCTAAGATTGTCATATCTATGTCCCTTAAAGTGACTTGTGGTTTGTGAATGTATACTTGTCGATTTTTTAGCAGATTGCAAGTCAGTCTTGGTCGGTAGAGTAGAGCATAACCTCTCACCATTCATCTTTTAATCAACAGCTCCCTGTATGCTTCTTTGGAGCTTGATCAGAGTACGACTTATGTGATCAGCTAACTCAGGATAGGACTTGACCCATTGACTGTGTAAATAAAATACAGCGTCCACACTTTGGGTGTTGAGATGATCTTTGAGTAATCGTGGGTATACATTTTTATGAACCGCGACTTGACGATATAGGACTCTCGGTACACCCGCTTGATTTATAGGGAACTGGAAGGCAGGGTCCGTCAGGTTGATGAGTCTCAGCGATCCACCGAGGTCGTCATGAGTACGAATCATTACTCCTTGAGCGAGCGCATTCACTACAAGTAGACATTGAGGTCTATTGATGCTGGTGAGCCTCTTGAGAGCCTCTTCTCCATCTTCTTCTAACTCTCTCAGTGCTCCGTATCTCTCTGGGTTTAGTTTCTTGATCAACGCCCAGGTGATAAAGGTTCCCGTTCCATAAGAGCCTGTAAGAATGCGGGTATCAGGATCGACTTTGGAGAATTTTTGGGCCTTAACATGTCGATTACACACCATTTGGAGGTGTTCTTGATAGAGCGGGAGCACTCGATCTATTTTACCGATCATTTCGGGTTTTTCAAAGAGATACACTGCGACAGCATCATCTTGGGCGATGATCGCGTCACACTGCGGTTCATCGTGATGGATACGCCCAAGGTTCTCCCAAGAACCCTTAGTCTCAACCAATGAGACGGTCACGTCTTGAGAGATTGCTTTAGCGATGACTTGACCGACCCGATAATAGTGACCCGTTGGGCTTCCTGTACACACTCTCAATATGGGTTTCTTTGCCCATGCCTCATGGTTTGTGGACAGCAGAGAGGGAGCTGTTGTAGTGAGTATCAGCCCTAATAGACAAACACCGGAGCAAAGCGGATGGGGGGTAAGACCAAAAATTAGTTTTAAGGCATTGGCTAGGATAGCGTCTATTCTAGTGTAGGGAGCGTTCATTGAGTGAATATCTAGCCTAATGAATGAGGGATTAACCCATGGGTGAAAGCTCTTCGAACCAAGTTGTTCCATCATCAATGATGGGATAAACGTAGCTCTTAAATCCATCGACAAAAGAAGCAGTCAAGGCATTATATGCGCCAGAAATCATTACTCTGCTCACCATTTGCACTTTCTTAACGATGTGTAGCTAACTACAACCTAAGAGAATATCTTCAAAAGCCTAGTAGAAGCCACCGCGGTGATCAAGTAAAAGATTCACTCCTGACCTCTAGCGTTAAATCAATAGACTTGTGTACTCTTTTTATCACGGACCCACCTTGGATATCCGTTATCTAACGAGAGATTTTGGTCTACCAACAAGGAGATCAGCGAGGACGATAGCAGCGATGAGATCATCTCTTGAGCTCTCTTCGATCGGGATTGCTTCTTGAGAGTCCCATGAAGTGTGATCATAGTGATACGTCTCGGCGGCCTTAAGCACTTTGGCAACCTGCGAGGGCGCTTGCTGAGCGGTGTGAGCGAAGGTCACCCAGCGCATATCATCAGGGAGGACGAGAGAGCGATCGCTTTCAATGATCTGCTGAGTATGATTTTTTACCGCAGCCCATTGACCTCTAGTGAGCGTCAAGCCCATTATCGCTGATAAAGGCTCATCCCGCCATGCCTTCCAACTTGTCTCTTGGAGACGCTCCAACCACGCCTTGATTTCGGGAACAATCAAACCCAAAGGAAAGGGAATCAATTTACCATTTTTGACTTTAATTTTTAGCTCATTACCCACATGTTGTCGCCACATAACCTCTAAATTGTCAGCTTCGCGCCGGTAACCATTTAGACGTAGTGTCTCAAACGAGACTTCGAGGATAAGAAGTGGTGGAGGGGTCTTCGTTTGCAGTTGTGGTTTACCGACTTCGGAGCCAACTGTGACTAAGCTAGAGCTTTCCCAACCATGGATGATTTCTACCTCTTCGATTAACGCGATTGTCGCTGTAGGCCCATAACGCTTGGTCATTAAATGAGCAGCTAATAGTTTGTCAGCCCATACGTTAAGGCTCGCCTCAACTCTCCATTGCAGAGTTCGCCGATGAGCTGATGGTAAATGAACTGCTCGATCCCCTCCTCTCCAAGTATGCCACTCAGCAGACCAATCAGGATAGAGTTGAGCGAGCAAGTTGGGAGTCTCTCGACCAAATAAGGGCCACAGAGAGGGCTCATCTAAATGATCGAGGTCCACAAAGTAAAAGCTGATGCGGTGGCCGAGCTTCTTTTGTAGCTCATGGCGATGAACCTGCGCTTGGAGTGGTAAGGGAATGACTTGAGGTTTAGTCACCTGTCGACTCGCGTATCGGTTAGCGACAAAGGGGGCGATATCATGCTGAAGAAGCATGTGGGCCTCAAGTAGCCTCTTCGGAGCGGGTAAGTAGCTAAATATAGTATGGATTGCTGAGAGAGCCTCGAGTAGCTGTTGGACCTCTCTCTTGGTAATATTTAGCTGCTCTATAACCTCATTGTTGACAGACTCATTAAGTTTTGCCTCGAGGGTACGAGTCGTTGCAGAGAGCTCCCTGACCTCAATCTCTTGTTCTGAGATGAGCGCATTCAACGCAGGAAAATGTTGATAGATGATATCTTCATAACTTAAGGATGAGCTCTTAATCTCCCTCAAGTACACTCGCGCGTCTTCAAGTTTGTCGGTAACAAAGTGTAAAATACTTGTCGCTTGCTCATCAGTCAGGAGCTCTTCTTCAGCCCAAGCATAAAGATCACCATCTGCCACTTCTATCGCTTTAGAATCACTATCCCCTTCTCCTTCTCCTTCTCTTCTTAAAGCCTCAGGCACCTGATCACCTGTCGCGACTTTTTGATAGAGCCGGAAAACCAAGTTGAGGACGAAGATAATGATGACAATGTTGTCCCCAGAGAATAGATCTAAGACATCGTTCACGATTGATCCTCTTCTTCGGCTAAGTCAGGCGTGGCTAAGTGATGTGCTGCTAAGTCAGGCGTGGCTGGCTGATCAGCTGCAGATGAACCTCTCTGAAGAGGAGCAGTTTGTGTCGACTCTCTTTGTTCACTCAGGGTCTCTCTATCAAGCCGATGGGCGGTCTCCACTCTCTGCTTCTGTATTCTCATCATACGTAAACCAAGAGGCTCGCCAAGCACTTCAGATAGCACTAATCGGCGTCCAGCATTATTGAGAGTAGGGAGGAGCTTAGAGAGAGACATTGATCATTTTCCTTCTGGATTTGAGATCTTTGATCGCATGTCGGTGTCGGCTTCGATGTTCTTCATCTGCAGGTAATCCATGTAACCGATATTTCCATTTAAAAGAGCGGTCGCGATCGCTTTGGGGACCTCTGCTTCGGCGATCACTACTGAAGCTCTCGCCTCTTGGACACGCGCTTTATTCTCTTGCTCGGTAGCTACCGCTTCAGCGCGACGACTCTCTGCACGAGCTTGGGCGATGTTCTTGTCAGCTTCAGCCTGATCCATCTGCAGCTTAGCCCCGATATTTTGGCCAACGTCAACATCAGCGATATCGATGGATAGGATCTCGAAGGCGGTCCCCGAGTCTAGACCCTTACTGATCACCTCTTTGGAGATGCGATCAGGATTCTCCAAGACGAGTTTGTGTGTACGTGAAGAGCCGATAGTGGTCACGATACCTTCACCGACGCGGGCAACGATGGTGTCTTCACCCGCGCCCCCAACGAGCCGTTCAATGTTAGCTCGAACCGTGATTCGACTGAGGACGATCAGCTGGATACCGTCTCCGGCTACCGCTGCGACCTTAGGGGTTTGGATCACCCTAGGGTTTACGCTCATCCGCACCGCTTCGAGGACATCACGACCTGCTAGGTCAATGGCGGTCGCCCGATCGAAGTTAAGGTCGATTCCCGCCTTTTGGGCAGAGATGAGTGCTTTCACCACACGCTCCACATCACCACCGGCCAGGTAGTGTGCCTCGAGCAGTTCAAGATTCAAATTAAGACCCGCCTTGACAGCGTTGATCATAGGATCAACCACTGACTTTGGATCCACCCGTCGGAGACGCATAGCGATCAACTGACCTATACCTACGCGCGCATTGGAGAGGTTGGCTGAGATCCATAGCCCAACAGGAACAAAGTAGAAGAAGATGTATAAGACGAAGAGGGCACTCACCCCGATGATTAACTCAAAGTTCATTACTTGATTACTCCTTATTTTTCGAAGAACGCTGCGTTTTCTTCACAGCACTTTCAGATATTTTTAGATGGTTTATGAGTTTTTCTAACCTATTGTTGTAAACTCTAATGTGGCAGTTGTCACTTGCCATTAATTTTCAAGATCTCAAATTTCTCTCAGCGCGATCACAGCTATGCGACTCCCGCTACACTCCACAACCTCTACGGGCTGACCAGGTTCTAGATATTCATCTCGACTAATGACATCATAGATTTCACCGTCAAAATCTACCTTTCCTGATAGCCTCAGCGGGGTCTTTGTCGTCCCTCTTTGTCCTATGCTAATAGAGAGATCAATCGCTGACCCATCATCGATATCCTCATTAGATTTCTGAGTCGGATCATGATTGATCTCCTCTTTGAGCACTAACCATGAGCCGAAACTTGAACGAGGTAGATATTTGGCGATGATCGTAAGGAGAATCATAGATATTACTAATGAATAGACGAAGGTCTGAGTCGGTCCTTCGAATAAGCCATAATCCCACATTTGACCATCGGGAAGCTCCCCCATTGAGGTCACAAGTCCCCCTGCGAGGCAAAGAATTCCCAAGATGCCCGCGATCCCAAATCCAGGGATGATAAAGAGTTCAGCAGCTAAAAGTATTATCCCTAAGATAATCAACAGTAACTCCTCAGATCCTGCCAATCCAGCGACTTTATGACCCAAGAAGAAAGTGATCAACGAGAAGAAGCCCAGGATCCCTGCGAAGCCAATGCCCGGTGTATAGAGTTCAATCATAATCCCTAGCATTCCCACCGACATCAAGAGACCACTCAGTGTGGGATCGGTCACTGCACGGGCGATAGACTCTGACCATGACTCTTCACTTCGTGAGATCTGACCAGGATTTAATCCGAGTGTCTTGTAGAGCTCAGCAGGAGAGTCTATCGTTGCGTTCGATATTCCCCATTTTTCAGCATTAGTGTTAGTGAGAGTCAACAATTTCCCCTTTACACTGACCGAAGATACAACTTTATCTGCGTCGACCATCGCTTCAGCGACATCACCATCACGACCATTGGCTTCGGCTGTCGCTCGCATCTCAGAGCGGAAGTAGCTGACCATCTTCTCGCCCACCGCTTTGGCTTGGCCTTTATCAACCTGTATGGGAGTCGCTGCGCCCATTGTTGAGCCAGGACTAAAGACGATATAATCAGTGGCATAGCTTATAAGAGCACCTGCGCTGATCGCTCGCCGATAGACATAAGCTAGGGTTGGGCGACCCTCGGTGAGTAATAAGTCTCGGATTTTAATCGCTGCGTCGACTCGACCTCCGAGAGTATCGATCTCCAAGATAATAATTTCAGCTTCAGGGTGTTCGCTCAACGCTCGCTCTATGTAGGGAGGAATCCCTAAGTCGATTGTTCCATGAATAGGGATCACCAAGGCGGGACCGTCGATCACTGGCAGTGGCTTCGCTACAAAAGGCTTATAGGGTGAGATTGATTCAGCGCTCTGATCTTCATCATTACTTCCCTTGTCTCCCGCTTTTCCCTTGTCTCTCGCTTTTCCCTTGTCTCCCGCTTTTCCCTTGTCTCCCGCTTTTCCCTTGTCTGTTGTCTTTATTGAACCTGCATCTTGGGCTTGATCACTTGTTTGAGCTAATTCTTGAGCTAACGAAGCGTCCGTGCACAACATAAACAGAGTCAAGGTCAGCGATGCACACTTGACTAGATTCGCTAATAGGTTGCTTTTAGTGGGATTCATCACATCTCCGAGGTTAAGGATGTTGGTCAACTGCTTAAGCTCAGTCTGAATTGATAAGCTAACAGTGACTATGATTTAGCACTTCTCACTGAATATCGCTAACGAACAGAGTTAGAGAGAGATTCCCTATCCTCATATTCCTCTACTTCACATTCGTTACAAAGGGTCTCACGATCACATTATAAAATATAAAACCAAGAGTCGCTTGATCTTCGGGTGGTGATTGATCAACCTATAAAGAGTTACACAGTCGTTAGCACTTAAAACAGAGGGTATATGCTTGATCAAGATCAAGAATCATTGGTGGTCGGTGGACGATACCATTTGATTCGTCAGATTGGCGTCGGCGGAACAAGCAGAGTCTATGAGGCGATCCACCACCTCACTCAAGAGAGAGTCGCGATTAAAGTGATCCCTCTTCAAACAGTAAAGAGCGACACCCGTACTGTAGCGAGATTTCTTCGGGAGGCAAAGCTGTCTCAAGAGGTCACTCATGATGGGATCGTGAAGGTATTAGATGCGTGGATCGAGAAAGATGAGCGCTGTTGTCTAGTCATGGAGCTTCTAAATGGGGTCAGCTTAAGAGCAGCGCTTCGAGCAGGAGAGGTCACTCGGCTACAGGTGACGAGTTGGATATCGAACATTTTAGAGGCTCTTGAGGTCGCTCACCGCGCGGGAGTCATTCATCGAGACCTTAAACCCGAGAATATCTTTATCCATCTCCCTCTAAGAGAAGAGAAAGATACGATGATCTCATCGGAACAGTATTATTTTGATGAGCATTCAGGTCAAATGGTGCTGATCGAAAACACTGACTTCGACTTAAATAATACAACCTCTGAGGTGACTGAGGAGCAAGTCATTGGTCACCCCCGAGACTTTTATCGTTGTCTCAATGAGAGAAGCTCTGATGTTCAGATTAAAATTCTTGACTTTGGACTTAGCAGAACGCTGATGGAGCCCTCTATTACTCAGTCGGGTCATTTTGTAGGAACCCCTTGGTATATGAGCCCTGAGCAAGTTTTATCGCCCAAAACATGCACTTCACAGACTGACCTTTGGTCGGTTGGGGTTATCCTCTATGAGGCACTCTGCGATGGTGTTCCTTTTCAAGGAGCTAATTTACCAGCTGTGTGTCTATCTATCAGTGAAGACGAGGTAAACCTTTCAAACATTAACAACATCTATCCTCTCGCAGTAGATCTCTGTAGTTGTATTCTTAGATGTTTAGAGAGGGATCTCTCCAAAAGGTTTCGGAGCGCAGCGACCCTTAAGTACGATCTAGACGCCGCACTTGCACAGTTTGCGAGCTGCGAGATCTCCCAAGACCCTATCGAGAGTCAACTTTACCCCACTCCCTCCACCATGACTTCGGAAGCGGTCTCAGAAAAGAAGGCTTCAATTCCTCCTGTCTTGTTAAATACTTCTCATTCACCTGTGGATGACTCTCTCTTGTCTAGGGATGATGGGGATGACTCTCTCTTTCTGGGGATGACTCTCTCTTGTCTGAGGATGACTCTGTCTTGTCTGAGGATGACTCTCTCTTGTCTGCGGATGACTCTCTAAAATCAAGCCTCATGGATGACATACCAAAAACGCTGAAGTTAACCTCTGATGCGATTCAAGTAAGTCTACAAGAGTTGATAGAGATCGATGGAGGCCTTTACCCTGAGTTCGAAGATGTTTTATCTTCAGAGATCGCTGATCAACCTACTCTTGTGACTCAGAGACGATCACCCTTCTCTGCAGATCAAATCCATGTTGAGGAAGAGCCAGTAGTTGATACTCAGCAGAGCGCTTCTCAAAGTTTAGATCATCATACTTTTCATCCCCACGCTTTTGAAGTTTTACATCAAGTGCCCAGGTTCGATGAGTTCAACACAGAGTCGACGAAGATTCCATCTGTGCGTAGTCAAAAAAAATCCCGAGAGGGTCGTAAAGAAGGTGATCACTGGCTTGTAATCAGCTTATTTATCTTTGGAATCGGTGTCGGTCTACTCGTTCGAGCTTTCAAGTTATTGTAAAGTGACTTGTCTCTTGATGTGTGACTTGTCTTTTGATTGATTTGTCACTTGTTCCTTGATTTGTCACTTGATCTCTATGATGTGTGAGGTGTTCCTTAATTTGTGAGTTATCTTTAATTTTATGTCTTATGGAGTATTTATGTCAGAGAGATCAACTTTAACCCCAACGAAGACTGAGCGATATATCGGACAACTACCGCTCGCAGTGGGTCCAATCGCCTATGGATTCTGGAGATTCAGTGGTTCAAGTATAGCGGTGGCTCGAAATAAAGTAGAGACTGCTCTGTCTTTAGGAATGAACCTCTTTGATCATGCAGATATCTATGGGGTTGATGGAGATGGCGCCTTTGGAGACGCTGAGGCTCTCTTTGGTGAGGTCCTCAAAGAGGCGCCTCAGATCAGAGATCAAGCGTTGATCGCTACTAAAGGAGGGATCGTCCTCGGTCGGCCTTATGATTCAAGTGAGGGGTACCTCATCGAGGCAGTGGAGCGCTCTCTACGGAGACTTAACATCGAGAGTATAGATCTTTATCAGATCCATCGACCTGATTTCTTAACCCATCCTGCCCAGCTCGCTGATACTCTAGAGGGCCTTAGAGCGTCTGGTAAAATCAAAGAGGTAGGCGTATCAAACTTCACTGTCGCTCAGACTAGAGCACTTCAGGCTCATCTCAGCTTTCCTCTCGTCACGAGTCAGCCTGAGTGGAGCTGTTGGTCACATCAGGCTTTAAGAGATGGTACTCTCGATTATTGTATGGAAGCAACGGTCACCCCATTAGGGTGGAGCCCTCTCGGTGGAGGCAAGCTCGCGGCTAGCGCTGAGCAGGTCTCTGCACTTCTCTCTGATGGTCAACTCAATGAGGATCAAGCGAGACGACTCTCCTCAACACTCGTCGTCTTAGATCGCATCGCCCTTGAGCGAGAAGTGAGTCGCGCTGCGGTCGCTATCGCTTGGACTATGGCTCATCCCGCTGCGGTGATCCCCATCATCGGTACCCAAAACCTTGAGCGGATGGCAGATTGCGCTCAAGCGGCTGATGTGGTCTTTACTCGTGAAGAGTGGAATGAAGTCTTGATCGCTGCTCAAGGTTACCCTCTACCCTAGTAGGTATGATTATGCTTTATTTTACTCTTCGCCGAGATCAGAGACGAATGATTAACCTCAGTGGTAAACATCGTTCTCTACTTCAAGTTAAGTTTTGGTTCGCGGACCTCATCGCTTTACTTCTCAGGCCTTTCTCTGCGCTGATGACCCTCTCTGCGCTGATGACCCTCTCTGCGCTGATGACCCTCTCTTTAGCTCAAACATCAGCCCCTGCCTATGCTGCTCCTAATGATCTTTTTGGTATCACCCCTCTCGATGACGAGAGTTTCGCTGAGAGCTTTACCTTAGTTGCTCGTTTGAGTGATGATGGCTACCTCTTGGTGCAAGCGATGGTGATGAATGGTGGGTTTGGAGACGAGAAGCCCGCTTGTCGAATCCTTCATGTTCCTTCGAAGACAAAGGGGGTGAACGAGGTTGATCGCGATGGAGATTGGGGGTTCTCTAAAGCGAGTGGAACGTTGACCGTGGGGAGCTGTACCCTGAGAGAGACCGCCCGAGGAGCGTATTGGAAAGCGCGAACTGACACTCTCAGCGTAGAGCTGTCTCTCAACGGCTCGAAGGGGCCACGCTCAATCTCATCGATGAACGCTTCATTTGATGATAAACGATTTTTCAATAATGAGCTGATTATCCCTTGGGCAAAGGTCACAGGTCAATTAAAGACTCAAGCAGGGCATCAAGAGATTCGAGGTTATGGAACAGTTAATCATACTCGTTCTACTGCCCTCCCTCCTCAAGTCGCTCACCGCTGGTTAAAAGTATATGCCTTCCCGATGAAAGTGAATCAAGGGCGCGAGGCTACAGCACAGGAGGGTTTATTGGTGGAGATGAGACAGACCAATGACACCCCTTCTCGCTCGATTGGGTGGGTATGGTCAAAGTCTCAAAAGCAACCTCGTCCTGTGAGTCCCAAGCAATTATCTCTCTCTTCTCGGTGGGCAAAGACAGCGCTAAAAGTGGGTGATACTCTCAAGAGCTCTGATGGCGGGTCAGTGTATACAGTAAGCGCGTTGAGAAGCGTATATACATACGAGCCTATTAAAGCCTATGGCCTCTTGGGGAGAGTCCTCAAACGTTGGATCGGTGACCCTATCAACGTGACTTCACTCGTCGAACTCAGTGGACCACGGGGGAAGCTGCGGGGTCTAGTAGAGCAGATCACGTTTAGATGAAGAGGCCGTATACCGCCTATGATGACGACTTTAATGACGCCTGAGACGTCTTCACTGATGCTCTCTACTTTGTTCAGTCGAGGGGTGATGATTTCATTCCTATTATCGATAGGGATGAGGTGTGAGTCCCTCTGGGCAGAGATGATCCCTACAGCCGATCAGGCGGGGAGGGCAGAAACCAATGAGAGCCCTACTCATTCCACTACACCGGTCTCTAAAGAGTCATTATGGCGCTTCGCTCCTCTGCCGAGCATCGCTTACAATATTGAGAGAGGTGTAGGCTATGGTGCCTACCTTACAGCTTTCAAAAAGAAGACGCTACCCGAGGGAGTACGCGGGGTACGCTACGAATACTCGCTCAGCGCCTCTTTGTTTCAAACCACAGGCGGATATAAATATCATAAAC
This sequence comes from uncultured bacterium, assembly GCA_943788935.1. Lineage (GTDB taxonomy): Bacteria > Myxococcota_A > Bradymonadia > UBA7976 > VGTA01 > CAKZRU01. Next base: position 174,577 of record CALSSE010000019.1, read on the forward strand.
TCTTATTTGACGCTCCCTATCTGAGCGCGGAGCGTTTAAGATTCCAAGGGATATTGGGCTATGAGTCTCAAGATACGAGTTGGTACTCTGGCGTGGGTGACATCTCCACTCTGATCTCTCCACTGGTTGAGGAGGGTCATTATCTTCATCCCTTACGTAGCGTGTGGTTTATGCCTAGCCTCACTCAGCCTCTCCCCTCTGTTTCCCCTGCGCTCAATATCTCTCTTGGTTGGATAGGGCGCTATGCCATGGTGGAGATGCCTGCACAAGCGGTGATCACTCAAGAGAATCCACGAGGGTCAGAAGGAGGCTTCTTATCTTCTTTACAAGGGAGTGTATCCTGGGATAACCGAGATCGAGAACCTGATACTCAGCGAGGAGTATGGACTGAACTCTCGATTCGAGGAGCTCACGGGGTTATTGGTTCAGATTGGTCATATTGGGCGATTAATGTTACTCATCGTCACTACCTCAAGCTATCTCAAGCGCCTTGGTTGGTGTTTGCCTATCGTCTTGGGCTCGATTGGCAGCTTGGGGAGCCCCCCTTTTTCCAAAGAGGAGTAATGGGCGGGGTGCAGTGGACAGAATTAGGAGGTAACTCAGCGCTACGAGGCTATAAGTTCGGACGCTTTAGAGGTGACCGATCACTGTACTTTGGCCAAGAGCTTAGGTATCGCTACTGGCGATTTTATTTTAAACAGCGCCCTATAGACCTATTGGTAACTCCAATCATTGATCTCGGTATCATTCAGGGGCGAGATGAGTCAAGGAGCCCTCAAGCAGCGATGAGTAGAGATCATTGGCTATGGGGGAGCGTTGGGATGGGAGGCAGGGCTGTCTATGATCAAGGATTCGTAGTGAGAGTTGACGTAATGTGGGCTCTTGAGAGAGTTCAAGACACACCTGTTTCGCCTGTGAAGAGACGTGCTCAGCTAGGGGTTTTCGCCATGACCGGACATTCATTTTGATAAAACTTCGCAACTCAGTAGACTGCTACACACATCTATAGGAAGTGAGTTTTCACAACGTATACTTCGGGTTGAAAGGTAGATCGATGAGCAATGAGGACGAGGTCACAAGACAGTGGCCAACGATAGATAAGCGAATGCATCGATTGAACACATACGCAATGACCCTATCTCTGAGCGTTTTTTTGTTCTCCTGCCATGAGCCAAGTCAGAGCCATCCTGACACATCTCAACAAGCCAAGGTGAACGCTGAAGTCCATCTAGAGACATCAGAGAAGAGCGTCATCTATGGTGAAGATACTCGTCAAGATTTCTATGAAGTTCAGAACCCCTCCCTCGTCCAAAAGGCGCAGCAGTCTATTATGGCGATGTTTGATCGTCAGAGTCTGAACACCTCAGGATCGGGTGAAGTCACCGTCTTAGGAGGGACCCTCAGTCAACGCTATGGTTTGTGCCAAGACCAACGGTATCGGTCTCAGCCAGCTGCTTCTAGTTGCTCGGCGACTTTGATTGATGAAGATATCATTGTGACCGCCGGTCACTGCGTAGAGACCCAGAATGAGTGTGAAACTAAGCGTTTTGTTCTTGGGTACCATATGGAGGGCCCTAACAGTCTCGCTACCATTAGTAGCGATCAAGTATTCTCCTGCCAAGAGCTTATACTCTCTGTCAACACACTCGCGCTTGATTATGCTTTTATCAAACTTGACCGAGCTGTAGATCCTTCAATCGGTGAACCCTCAGCAGTGATGCTGTCAAGTGAGCCGCTCTCTGTGAATGACCCGCTCGTAATGATTGGTTTTCCGAGTGGTTTACCCCTCAAAGTAGACGCAGGCGGTTTTGTCAGTGATCCCCGAGCGAGCAGTCCGCCGTTGAATTACTTTCGCGCCACAGTAGACGCCTTTGGAGGTAACTCAGGTTCGGGTGTGTTTAATCAACAAGGCGAGCAAGTGGGGATCTTAGTTCGAGGAGAGACAGATTATGTCCAGCGCGGCGGCTGCACAGTGGTAAACGAGTTAAGTCTCGACCGTGGCCCAGGAGAAGAAGCTGAAGAGATCACCTATTTATCACGTGCGTTGAGCGCTCTCTGTGACAGCGGATATCCTAGTGAGAGGCTCTGTGGACAAACTTTACGAGGTCTCTGCTTCGACTGTCAGCAAGACAGCGATTGTCTAGAGGGCTATCGTTGCGGTCGTTTCACTCAATACCCAGAGGCACCGACTTTTTGCGCGCCTAGCTGTAGCGATGCCGAGGGCTGTCCTGATGGACATCAATGTATTCAAGGTCAGTGTACGCCGGCCGAAACTAGAGATTGTGAGGGTAACACGGTAATCGCTGTCGACAGCTGTGGACGAACGCTCGGAGAAGTTGAGCAATGCTCTGATGCATTCTATTGTCGTCGAGGAGCCTGTCTGCTCGCGTCTGCGGGCGACAGTTGCGACAACGCGACCCCGCTAGAGATCATGAGTCAAGAGCAGAGAGGTTCATTGCAAGAAGGGTATACGAACACTAGTGAAGGCTCATGTGGTGGAGGTGGACCGGAGGTGTTCTATCGGCTCGACTTGGATCAGCCGAATCGACTGATCGCCACCGCGAGAGGATTTGATACGGTCCTCTATTTGAGATCAGCCTGTGATCAGAATAGTGAGTTAGCTTGTGTAGATGACTCGAGACCTCCCGGTCGATATGGCTCTCAAATCGATACTCGGCTTGACCCCGGTACATACTATCTCGCATTAGACAGTTACAATCCTCAAGAGACGGGTGATTTTAGTCTTGGGCTTGAGCTTTGTCCAAGAGTCTGTGAACAAGGAGAGACGAGATGTGCCGGGGCGTCAGGGATAGAGCGATGTGAAATGAATAGAGAGGGATGTATCGCTTGGGGAGAGGCCGAGTCATGTTCAGGAGAAGCGGCCTGTCAAGAGGGGGTCTGTGTCGCTGCCGCAGAGGGTGATAGTTGCGAGACAGCAGAGTCGCTTGATGTGAGCGAAAACACCTCTGTAAATATTACAGGGGTCATCGATCAATCCTACACTTTAAGAGTAGGGAGTCGCTGCTCAACCGAAGAGACTCGTGATCGGTTCTACACCTTCGATGTCGATCAAGAATCTCGCTTGGAGTTGATCTCTATCGGTGAAGGGGTCTCTGCCTTGTCTCTCTATCAAGACTGTCCTAGCGGGCCTAATTCAGGTCTTGAACTCTCTTGTGTACCGGGAGTTGACAACGAGCTTCGTCTCGATAGCGTACTCGCTTCTGGACGCTACACCGTCGTAGTGAGTAGTGATGATATCGCTGACTATGAACTCTCTCTATCGCTCAGCGCAAATTGTATTGATGAGTGTGACATGAGCCTACCACCCTATTGCGACGAGCGGGAAGGGGTCAGTGGAGATCCTGAGGAATTTGTAGTCGCTTGTCTTGTAGGAATGAGCGGATGTTCTGAGCTCACAGTCGCTGATGAATGTAGTGGGAGGGTATGTGCCGGCGGTGCTTGTCAGGAAGAGTGCTTTGACTCCTGTGAACTAGGAGAGCGTGAATGTGTCGATCGCGACACAGTGATCGCTTGCGTCGCAGATGAACGTGGCTGTTTATTTTGGGAGCCAATAGAGAGCTGTGGAGACGATGAAGTTTGCGTAGGTCAGGGCCAATGTGAAGAGGTTGATAGTGATTGGGGGATGGGGGTTGGTGGCATAGAGGCTGGCGACATGGAGGCCATAGATGAGGGGGGACTTGAGGCTGGAGACGGAGGGGATAGTCCTTCTATCAGAGAGGGCTGGGAGGGGTATCCCGGACCTAAGGAGGTCTTCCTCCCCAAGCGCACTCGTGGAGGGTGTCAACAAGGGCCCGGAGAGTCTCCATTTTCTACTCTTTTAATACTCTTCGCGATGTCTTTCATCACGGTGTCCAACTCTAAGAGAAATCAACGAAGAGAGAGTTAAGCACGTCTGTCTCTTCTTGAATGTTCTCACTGCATAAGCCTCACTGCATAAGCCTCACTGCATAAGCCTCACTGCATAAGCCTCACTGCATAGAGTTTAATGAACGCTGTTATCTCACTTATCTCGATCAAGCCTAGACCATCTTGAGAGAGTTTGATATATCGCTGATCATTATCACATTTCTCAACTCATCATGGTGATGAAGCACGCGCTTACATACGATTGATTAGGTCCATAGAAGAGGAGTCGTCATGGAGTTCCTGACAGAGCTTAAGAGAACACATCACAACGGCGCGTTACGCGGCAGCGACGAGGGGGCAGAGGTCGTCTTAATGGGATGGGTACAGGCCCGCCGTGACCATGGCGGATGCACTTTCATCGATCTTCGAGATCGCGATGGGATCACCCAGCTTCGGTTTGACCCCACAATCAATGAAGCGGCCTATGAGATCTCTACACAATCTCGCCCCGAATATGTAATCGGAATTCGGGGTACAGTAGAGAGTCGTGGGTCGAATATTAATGATAAAATCCCCACTGGTGAGATCGAGATCGCTGTACATCAGGCGACGATCTTTAATGCTGCCGAGACGCCTCCATTTCCTATCCGAGATGAAGTAGACTGCGGTGAGCTGCTGAGGCTCAAATATCGCTTTCTCGACTTAAGACGAGCTCCTCTGCAAGAGGCGATGAAGGTACGCTCCAATACTAATATGGCAGTGCGTAACTACCTAGTAGATAACGGATTCTATGAGTTCGAGACCCCGATTCTCACTAAGGCGACTCCTGAAGGAGCCCGAGACTACTTGGTCCCTAGTCGTGTGCACCCCGGCTCATATTATGCGCTCCCTCAGAGTCCGCAGATCTTCAAGCAGCTATTTATGGTGTCAGGCTATGACAAATACTTTCAGATCTGCCGTTGCTTCCGTGATGAGGACTTAAGAGCAGACCGTCAGCCTGAATTCACCCAAATCGACATCGAGATGTCCTTCGTGACCCCCGAGGAGGTGTTCTCCGTAGTCGAGGGGATGCTGAGTTCGATTTTCAAGAAGGTCAAAGGGATTGATATCCCTATTCCTTTCCCTCGAATGGCTTATCAAGAGGCTATGGATCGCTTCGGCTCAGATAAGCCGGATACTCGCTTTGGACTTGAGCTGTGTGACGTCTCTGAACTCGTCGCAGACTGCGGCTTTGGTGTGTTTAGTGGGGCTGTCTCTAACGGAGGGTCAGTGCGAGGGATCAGACTCCCTCAGTCATCACTCACTCGTAAGCAGATCGATAGCTTTGCTAAGGTTGTCGCTGAATATGGTGCTAAGGGTCTAGCGTGGTGTAAGATCAAAGAGGATGGCTCTTGGCAATCTACCTTTGGTAAGTTCCTTGATGAGGAGACGAGAGCACAGATGACAGCTAAACTCGGCCTTGAGGTTGGCGATATCGCCTTTTTCGTTGCCGATAAGAACAAAGTTGTTTACGCCGCTCTTGGGGCCTTACGTCAGCACATAGCCAATCTCCTTGGGATGATCTCTGCGGATGATTATAACTTCCTATGGGTCGTTGATTTCCCCTCTTTTGAATATGATGATGAAGAGGGTCGGTACTATGCGATGCATCACCCCTTCACCTCTCCAATGGACGCGGATATCCCTCTCATGGAGAGCGACCCCAATTCGGTGAGAGCGAAAGCTTATGATGTCGTGCTCAACGGCTATGAGTTGGGTGGAGGGAGCATCCGTATTCACCAACAAGATGTTCAAGAGCAGATGTTCAAAACCCTCGGCCTATCTGAGCAAGAGTCGCGCTCTAAGTTCGGATTTCTCCTCGATGCGCTCTCTTACGGGACTCCACCCCACGGAGGGATCGCTTTAGGGATGGACCGCTTGGTTATGCTCCTTCTCGGCACTCAAAATATTCGTGACGTTATCGCTTTCCCTAAGACGATGAAGGCAAGCTGTACCATGACTGGCGCCCCTTCATTGGTGCCGATGGATCAACTCGACGAAGTTCACATCACCGCTGTGAGAAAGAAGAAGCAAGAGACAGAAGAGGCCGCTGCTACCGATGATGAAGGAGAGCTCTAAATCACTCGAATCCCCAGAGGGTCTCATGCTACGATAAATTCGCAAGTTTTGGAGCGATGTTGTTACTATGAGACACCTCGAGGGGATTGTGAGCTATGGACTGTGTGAGACAGCGTTTAAGTTTAGAGTGCTTGGGCTCCATCTCACTGCGTCATCCGCTGTCTATGATCATGATGTCTGTAGTGACATCTATGTTGATGCAGGTCATGACCACGAGTAGTGAGGCTTGCGGGGTTAATGCTCACTTGTGGATCACTGATTCAGCGATCTGTCAACTCCCACAAGCCACGAGAACAAGAGCGCTGTTTGAAGATCAGCGTCGTGTTGATTTGACCCGCTTAGGGTCAGCGTTTCCTGATTCAGGATACGCCATTAATCACGAATATGGAGAGGTCGCTCATTGGTATCCTTTTATTCAGGCCTATATTGAGAGTTTTCATGATCGTCATGGCGCAGAAGAGCGAGAGTGGTCTATCGAGGCCTATGATGAAGTCGCTTTTATCATGGGGGTCGCTGCTCATGGCTATGAAGATGAACTCTTTGATACTCAATTTTTGAGATGGGTCAGCCAAGAGGATGACAGGGGACAGGACCTTATTGATCCAGCGGTTGACCTCTTGCTCATTCACGAGGGTCATACCGAGCTTCTCCCCCCCTTAGAATTCCCGCTTGAGAGCGCAGTGGAGGCGCTGCAGCGATCAGGGGTTGAGGTGAGCTCGGGTGATGTCCAAGCAGGTGTCTCTCGAGTGCATCAATTCGCTCTCGGCCTATCTCAAACTCCTGAAGCGCTCACTTCGCTAGTGGAGAGAGATGCCCCGCTGATCCCATGGACAACGAGGCACTATCTCAATCGTGAGATTAGTGGAAGCCTCGCCCATGAGCCTCAACGAGTCGCCTCACTCCTTGACACGATCTATCGGAGACTCGCCGGTGAAGAGGTGGCGGAGTCAGTGATCTCTAGTGTAGACCCAAGCGCTCCAAGAACCCTTGATCGAGCAGGGGTAGCGCTTAGAGATGAATCGCGTTGGATCAGCCTTTACTTTAACACGGCAGTGATGACTCAGAGTGTTCTTGACTCACTCTCACTCTCCACGGTTGAGGGTCAGAACGTGAGCTTTGAATCTCGGAGCACTCGTTGGGGAGGAGGTGATGGCTATACCCGTATTATAGAGCTCTCTCCTTATGATCTCCCTGATTCATCCACGCTCCGTTTAGAACTGAGTTCAGGTATTGAGCTGATCAATGGCGAGGTGACCAGAGGAGCTCAAGAGTATCTCATCGAGATCTGCGCCCAAGATCGCTGTAACTCCCCTGAGCTTCCTGAGCTGATGTGGGGTGGTCGACAGCGAGGGTGCTGGGTCAGGGAGGCCCTTGACTTAGGGATGGCTGACCAAGAGATGAACCATGTGAGTATGATTGATCTAGGGATGGTCGACTCAGAGGTGAATGATATAAGTATGACTGATCTTGAGGGTTCTGATCTTGAGGATTCTGATCTTGAGGGTTCTGATCCGTCTGTAGGGCAGTCCAATGATCAGTCTCTTGGCGGTCAAGAGAGCGCTAGCGCTGCTTCAATTCAAAGCGGATGTAACGCTTCCTCAAGTAAAGGTTCAGATAGGATTTTCTTCGTCTTTTGTTTGGGTATTGGGATCACATTGACTAGGCTCAAGGACAGGTTTTTACCTCAAAGAGCATGAGTTTCTAGCATCGCTCTTGATTCAGAGCGCGTTCGCGTTATCTTAGAGGCCAACATTGTAGAAGTCGTGAGAGATTCACTCACCGCCGAATATCAATCAGATCACAAGGAGAGTCAGACATGGATGAGATTTATGAAGACCTAACGAGCAGTTTTGAGCAGATCTACACGGCCCTTCGTCGTGATCTATCTAGGGTCAGGACGGGTCGAGCGAGCGCTTCTATCCTCGATGGTGTAAAGGTGGACTACTATGGGTCACCTACAGAGATCTCTCAGGTCGCTGCGATTCAGATCCCTGAGGCGAGGATGATCACGATCAAGCCGTGGGAGGCTAACCTCCTCAAGGATGTCGAAAGAGCCATCATCAACGCGAGTTTAGGCCTAGCCCCCTCGAGTGATGGAACGATCATTCGTATATCAGTTCCCCCGCTCACCGAAGAGCGTCGGCGTGATCTCGCCAAGCAAGTCACTCAAATAGGTGAGCAAGCGAAGGTCTCGGCGCGTAATCATCGTCGTGATGCGAACACCATGCTCAAAGAGATGCAGAAAGATGGCGACCTCAGCGAAGATGAGCTACAGCGGGGGCTGAAGGTCGTGCAAGGTCACACCGACGCCGCCATGGGTGCCATCGACTCGATCATCGAGAAGAAGCAGGAAGAGATCGCTGAGGTATAAGAGGAGAGGCCTAAGTACATCTATACACTTGATCCATCGGCTTGGCTATGAACCCATTATTTGCTCATTTTAGCAGAGCTTTCAAAGACTGCTCTCCTTTTCTCCTCGCCACCCAACAGAACCAACCTCAGCTAGAGCTTTCTCCGTTAGGGGTAAGTATCACTAAGCGGGGTGAGGTCATAGATCCTCAGTTGAGATCGAATGGAGACTTCTTACACCTACTACAGAGCTTAGATCGACTCACCTTTGGTCCTTTAGAGATGACTATGCCCAAGTGGGTCTCTTATGATGCGGGGATCATGCCCTCGGGGATCTTTGGCTTTTGTAGCGAGACTGCGCTATTAGAGTCTTGGGTGAAGAGAGCGATGCAAGTCCCAGATGACTACGAGGGGAAGGTCCCTCTCACTCAAATGATCGCCATTCCCACTCCAGAACCTGGCTCTTGGTACTTGCACACCCTGTCTTCACTCAACCAAGTCTGTATGGGAGCGGCGGCACCCGCAAATCTCATCATCTTGACCCTCACCTTGGGGGTGAGAGTGTTTAGGATGAAGCGTTTATATTCATCGACTCAGTGGCGATCAAGTCGGTTAGGGATTTATGTTGGGATGGGTCCTCTAGAGATCATCACCGCCTATACATACAATCACTCGGTCAAACAATCAGTGACGTGGCGATTAGATATCCACCGCTCGCTCATCGAAGCCGCGCTGATCAACGATGGAGCTTCCGTTGCTGCTCGTCCGGCGACTCACATGATAGACGTCGATGATACTGAGACTCTTAAACGCATGCAGACCGAGATCGAGTCAGGCATTAAATATTATATCGTTGGCAGACCGAGCACTCGGGGAAGTATTGTCCAAGTACCCGTGAGGAGAATAGAATGAGTGGAGCAGTAATGAGGAGAGTAGTAATGAGGAGAGCAGTATGACTCCTGAAGAGTATATCTCCGCTCATCCTACGCTGCAGGGACTCGAACCTTATTTGGTCGCTGCGCCATACAACAGAGTTCACTTTGATCTCACACCATATGGACTACATATCCCCGCTCAGAATATAATAGACCCCACCCACTCTAGTTCGGAGCGATTCTGTGACTTACTGTTGAAGCTTGACTCCATTACCTTCGGACCCGAGGGGATGCCCATGGATAAGTGGGTTTTTTATGATATCTGTTATATGCCCGGCTCGGTTTTTGGCTTTGGGATCCGTGCCTCACGAGCGCCAGCCGAGCTGCGAGAGCTCTTTAATGTAGAACAAGGGGATGATATCCTTATCCCATTAGCCATGTATGGAGCGATCCCTATGGCTAAGCCTGGAGCTTGGATGGGTCATAATTTATGCTCGATCGGGAAGAGGATCTCATTTAGAGATGTCCGCGGTCTAGGTACTCTCTCCAAAGTGCTTGGCTTAAAGTCTGTGAACGCGGTGTCTTTCTTTGGGGCTACTCAGTGGAGCTCTATCGCCCTTAATGTTCATGTTAAGTTCGGTCCTTTAGAGCTCTATACCGCGTTCACGCCCGCGCACTCGGAGAGTCATACTCTCACTTACGGGTTTGAGTGTAATGATCAAGCTCTTTTGGCTGCCGCAGGGCATCCTGAATACGCCTTTGAGCGATCAAGTCCTGAACTGTGGATCAGGCCGGGTGATGAAGAGGCGATGATCGATCTTCAAGATCGTCTCGAGGCCGGAGAGCGCTTTTGTATCCCGACCGCGCCTCGGCGAGTTCATAACCAACCTCATGAGGTCCCTGTTTCGTCAGTTTTCGACCAATATGATCTCCCTTAGTCGCGTGAACAGATCTAATAAAATCTGCTTTTTAGGCAGTTAATAAAACCTTATTTACATCAACCCCTGTCTAATTGATGCAGAGTCATCGATGGAGTTGGCCTTAATGAAATATATTTGGATAATCGCATTCACTTTATGCGCCTCGTCAGCTTGTGAACCCCTCGCGCTCTCTGCCGATGATATCGCCGATCAGCAGCCTCGGTTTATCGCTGATCAGCTTTCTGAGGTTCAGCCGGGTGTCACCGACTTGAGAGTGATGTCTTGGAACGTTAAATACGGCGCTAAGCGTCAACCGTTTTGGTTTGATTGTTGGGGCGATCAAGTCTCGATCCCCGCGGATGAAGTGGAGTCTAATATGGAGTCACTCTACGCGCTGATTAAAGAAGCTGACCCAGATATCTTAATGGTGCAGGAGATCGAGCTTCACAGTCGACGGAGCGCTTACTATGATATGATCCAAGGCGTACTTAATCAGACTGATCTGAACTATGGCGCCTATTATGAGACTTGGAATAGTCGATATGTTCCCTCGGAGGGGCTCGGTCGAATGAGTTTAGGTAACGCGATTTTCAGCAAATATCCGATCACTAAATCAGAGAAGATTATGCAAGCAGATCGTCGTGACCTCGACCCTTTAACAAAGGCTTTTTACCTACATAGAGCGATCGGTCGAGCAGAGATACAGCTCTCTGAGGAACTCTCTATCGCCGCCTATGTTGTCCACACTGCCGCTTATGATCAAGATGCAACCGAGACCGAAGCGGGTACTAAACAAAAGCAAATTGAGCAGATCTATGAGGTAGTGTCGGGAGAGTCGCTCCCTTTTATATTGGGTGGAGATCTCAACGAACTTCCTCCTACTGCAGCACGTAGCGAGGGTTTCGCTGATGAGCGGACTCAGCCGGTCTGTGGTGAAGATTTCGAGCACCCTCCCTATACTCCAGAGATTATGTCTCCACTTTATGAAGCTTTAAAGCCTTGGATCACTCTAGAGAGATATGGTGCTTCAGAGGTTGAGCAGTCTCGCTACTACACTCACACCGTACTTGGGACAGAAGAGGTGAATGAGTCTGGAGCGCCAGGCGATTGGAATCGCACGCTCGATTATCTCTTCGCTTCCTCCGATACAGCGTGGGTCGAGGGAACCACCGATGTCTTGCAGTATCATGGACAAGAGGTCGGTTATGCCGACTCGTCCGGAGGTCTTCCTCTAGCCTGGTCTCTAGAAAGTGACCCAATAAGCCTCAGCGATCATGCGCCGGTCTTTGGAATATGGGAGGTTCAGCCATGAGCGCTCAATATGACTATCCTTATACATCATCCCTTACGCTATGTATCACGCTATGTATCACTCTCTTTTGTAGCTTCTGTTTAAGCTCATCTGCATATGCCCAAACGGTGAGCGCGCCTCAAGCAGGAGCCACCACAACAAAAGCAGGGCGAGAGCTAAATGAGAAGAGTCTGGTTAAGAAAGAGGGTGAGCAACCCGAGACGCCCTCTGCTGATCAAGCGACGCCCTCTGTTGATCAAGCGACGCCCTCTGCTGATCAAGCGACGCCCTCTGCTGATCAAGCGACGCCCTCTGCTGATCCTGTTGAGGCTGAAAAGAGTGAGCGCTCTCCCGAACAGCGAGATGTCGGAGCTGTAGAGGATTCCTCAAAGACAAAGACCCCCCCTCAACCTCCTATTCGAGCGCGAGGGTTTGGTCGTCTAGCCCAACGCGACAGCGCTCTCCAGCCAAAATCAGGATCATGGTCGATCGGCCTCTTCAATCCACTCAAGATCCAGCTTAATGACCAATGGGCTCTCGAGTCGCATCCATTGGTAGCGCTAGCCAGCTCTCCTCATCTCAAGTTGTGGCATCATTGGTGGTCGAACCAGCAAGTCAGCGTGCAGGGTCTCTACGGCTTCACTACGCCCTTATGGTCTTTGCAGCAATCGCCTCCTTGGGGATTAGCGGGTTATTTCTCTCCTTCATGTCAAGTGAGTGAAGAGGAGCCTGGTCGCGCTCCAAGATCATGCCAACGCCCTGGCTTTGATGTGGCGCCGATCTTTGGAGCGAGAGTGAGCGGACGACAAGGGAGTGGAGTATGGACGATACAAGGAGACCTCACGGCAGGCCTAATGATCACAGGAGAGCGCCCTGCGCCTCTTGACACTTATGCGCCTTTAGAGATGGCCTTCACGCCTACAACAAACCATTATCGGGCTCATGTAGGCTTCTCTTACGCGCAATCTGTCGTCAGATCTTTGAGCGTTAAGCTAGAGGCTGACCTCTACACTGTCGGTCAACCGAATGAGGAGCTCTCACCGCCCAAGTCTCCGGTTACGGTGTCGTCTCAGCTCAGTTTTGACTGGGCCATGAGTCAACACCTCTCTATCACTTTAGGGGTGATCGCTTGGTTATCCGACCAGAGAGCCTTTGAACTCGTCGAGGATGGAAGTGGTTTCGTGAGCAAAGAGCAAGTGATGAGCATCGACCTCTTCCCCACCTTTGATCTAATGTGGCACTATTAGTCTTTGCTGCATAAGCAGGAGTTAATTTTTTCAGGCAGTTAGGTAACATGGACCCATTAAGTCGCGCTTTATACAACCGACTTACACTGCGCCTTGCCTAAAAACTTAATCAATACAATACTTTATGCGTGATTGCGGACTCCGCCTGCCGAGATTTTGCTCCTCGAATACGATTAATCAAAGGTCTGATACCTTGTTAAATTTTAATTTAAAAGTGATCATGGCTTAATCAAAAGAAAAGGAAATTGATTATAAAGACTCAAGAATGTCAGTCATGAACTTCAGCACATGTACTTCGTCATTTTTCCACGCATCATTCTCATCTGTAAGGGTATCTTGTATATCGGTTACAGTCTTGCATTCATCCTCTCCCTTTTCCTCTAAACAGCGTTGATAGAACGGTTCTGAATGGCCAGGATGATGTAGCATCTTTCCTTTTATTTGATCGTCTGAGAGCATCCCTAGCTCCTCACAAGTATAGTCCTTAACCGGTGTGGTAATGACCATTGGTGGAGCATTTGAATCCAAGTGATCTAGAAAATGCACGATCCGCATCAACTCCTGTCCTTGTGGGTCGTTGGTCAAGAAATCAACATTGGCCTGCAAAGCAGTATTGTAACCAGTGGTTTCATCATCAGAGGCGAGTCGTTCCCACAGAGCAAATGGATCACACTCATCCATTTCTCGCTGAAAAATGACTAACTCTGGCCACAAAAAAGAAGCCCCCGTTACCTGTGAGTTTGTATGACCAAACACCTGTAACCTAGTCGATTCTTGGAGGACAGGATCTTCATGGTCAGCAACGGCCAAATCAGGAACTAGTGCCACCCAAGTAACGATTTGGCTTCCAGCAGACCGACCCCAAGCACCGATTCGATTTGGATCGATATTGAGTAGTTCACTCTGATATCTCACATATTGTACAGCTCGTGCACCATCACGATAAATCACATCAAGGCGACATCCATTATTGCTCTGTGCTGTTCCACTGCAATTCCAATTAGGATCAACTACGGTTTCTGAGACTTCAATACTCTTAAATCGATAGTTAATTGAGGCTACGGCGATGTTGTTTTCGAGATAGCCCGCAAGCACAGGAGCTCGGTTTCCAAGCACATCCATTTTATTTTTGGCGCTAAAGCCTCCACCATGCATAAAGAGAACAAGAGGTGTAGCCGATGAGGCACCACTAGGGAAGTACACATCCATTGAAGTGCGTTCTCCGTGAGGTCCATAAGGCATATCTCGTCTTACTTCATAATCAACCCCATTGATTGTCTCAGTGCCTAAAGTACCTAGATTATCAAGATAATCATTTGTTTGCTCAGCATCATAATCAGCATACCAATCATTTAAAAAATCTTGAAATGACTGTGATTCTGGTGAAGGAGCAGGATTCGGAGTCTCAGTGTTTTGAGTGTCAGCGTTCATCGACATATTATCCGATGATTTACAACCACCCATCAAACAGGACACAGTCAGTCCTACACTCAACATTAATATTAACCTATTCATATATTGTCCTTTATAGAGAACTTGATCATTAGAGTGAATCGACAGATGTAAGTTCCTCAACAGAGTCGCACATTACTAGAAGCTAGTTACTAAAATAACGACAAGACATGGAGAAGACTTAAGAGGAAAGAAGACATCGAACAAATGATCTCTCTCTTTTGGATTGAGCGAGAGAGCTACACGTTCGAGACTCCCCAAGGTGAGTAATTTACTCGATCAAACCTTCTCAAATAGACAGTGCCTTAAGGCGACGTACCAACTCGCTAGCGTTCTCTCGACGAGCTCTCACTTGTGGTGGGAAGGGCTCTGCGCCACCGAGTACCTGTGCACACCAATAGTCGGTTCGCTGTTTTAAGTCTTCGAGCCACTCGGTAAGCTCTACGTGACGACCTTGCATGCTCTGATATTCGATGAGCGCATCGCGAACCTCAGATCCCCAAGGGTGTCCTTGTGCAGTAAATATACCTGACTCAGTCGCTCGCTCCATCCCCATCTCTAAGAGCCTTGCTGCCTCGTCAACCCACTCTTCAGCCTCATCTTCTACATCGATACTTGCACCATAAATTAGTCGAGCAACTGACTCACTGATCCAAATATCACCATAGTTCACAGCCCAGCCCCATCCCTCTTTCTTCGATGCTGCGAGGCGAAATTTCTCTGCCGCTACTGCCCACTCACCGCGTCTCATTAGCTCGATCCCCTCGACCCACATGAAGCGAGCTGCTTCAAGGAGCCTCTTTTGGTAACAACCCTCGAGGTTCTGCTCAGCCATGCGGCGGACCTCAACGTCTCCAAAGGTGAGCGCATGACCTAGATAAAGCTCACATTCGAAGAGCGCATTCTCGAGGAGTTTATGTATGTTCATGTGAAATCCTCCGAGGTGTGCCCACCACCGACCACCATCAAGTCGCGGAAACCGCTCGAGCAATGTTCGTAATCGGTCCAAGCCAGCCCTCATCTTATCGATTGTGCTGCGATTACCCAGCTCTTCCCGTTCCCACATCTCCCATGCATCACAGAGCTCTCCAAGGATGCGATGGGCTGTGAGTCGCGCAAGCTCTTGCTCTTGCATAAAACCCTCTACATCAAAATCATTTGGTGGCTCATTGTCCTCAACAAGAAATGAAATCTCTAGACGGACGAGACCCACTTGATGATCACTCCAATCGGCAGTGCTCACCGCGACAAAGTGTACTTGGTAGGATGAGGCTCGGTATGGATCAAACTGTATCTCACCGGAGAGGGTACCATCATCGGAGAAGCGAACTCCTGGTGGAAGGCGTACGAGAGTAGGGCACTGAGAGAAGCCATTTTTACTCGAATAACACTCATCTGCAGAAATCTCGATCGAGTCACCAACTCGCATAATGCCTAGATCAACCTCATGTCGCGTCACTTTAAGTTGGTGACGAGTCGAGCAGCGATAATGCTCGCTATAGAGCTCGACATTTGACCAATCGCGAGGGTTACAGCCGCAGCAATAGCAACGCCCACTACGATAACTTAGATAGTGAGGCGGAGCGTTTAGGTCTTCTGAATCGCTCAAGTGAGCCTCTATATCGACCACTTCAAGAGTTGATAAACCAAGTTCAAGCTCTTGGGGAAGCGCAGCGAGAGCATCCATACGTCGCGCGATCCTCAAGTCTTCCTCAGTCGTCTCCCGGCAATAACGATCGTCATCTTCAGGTACGTAGATCAGCATATGATCATCCTCGAGAGAGACTTGATAGGGCGCAAATGTGTCAGCAGGCCAATGCGGTTCACGATACTTGAGCGCGATGACCTTCCCGAGCTTCCACCCCCTCGGTCCAAGGTTACACATCACGGTCGAACCGACTTCAAAGCGAAATTTCGACATAAGCATTAGCTCCTCATCACGGTGTTGATCTTAAGCCTAAGGAGCTAGAATCGAGCGGGATGAACTTCGGTTAAGGGAGAATATTGATCAAGCGTAGTTCAGCGATCCGCTCCACCTGTTTGCAGGCCTCAATAAACTCTACATCTGTCTCATGATCGATACGCTTTTGAAACGCGCTCAAGATCCCTGACTTTGTGTAATCACGGACAGCGATGATAAATGGAAAACCATGTTTCTTAACGTAGCGAGCGTTCAGATCTTGGAAGGTCGCCCGCTCCTGATCCGTTAAAGCATCGAGGTTTGCTGAGGCCTGCTCGGAGGTCGACTCCTCTGTCAAGCGGTTCGCGGCGGCTAGCTTGCCCGCGAGGTCAGGATGAGCTCGTAAGACACCTAGGCGCTGCTCGTCTGTCGCTCGTCTGAAAACACGCGCCATCGCGTTGTGTAGACCGATCGCGCAATCGTGAGCTGCGCCGAGTTCACTCTCAAAAGCCCCCTCTGCGATCCAGGCAGAGTGCTCAAAGATTGAACCATATGCTTCAACGAAGCGCTCTCTAGACATCTGACTTGGGCGTTCAAAATGAACTGGAGGATTCGTCGTTGCCCAATGTCGAGCGATCTCTCGCCGAGTCGCAAACCACACCCCTACTTTTGAACGCGCATACTCCATAAAGCGACGTAAAGCCATCACTCGACCAGGACGCCCGATTAATCGACAGTGAAGACCGATCGACATCATCTTTGGGGTACCCGCCACCCCTTCTGCGTAAAGAGTATCGAAGCTATCTTTGAGATATGTGTAATATTGATCACCTGAGTTAAAGCCTTGAGGTGTCGCAAAACGCATATCATTAGCGTCAAGCGTATAAGGGATGATCAGTTGATCTCGACCATCGACATGCATCCAATAGGGAAGATCATCCGCGTAGGTATCTGAGATATAATCAAAGCCCCCCTCCACAGCGACAAGTGAGACTGTGTTCTCCGAGCAACGACCAGTATACCAACCATAGGGGCGCTCACCAGTCACCTCAGTATGGAGAGCAATGGCTTCTTGAATATCAGCACGCTCATCTTCTGGTGACATATCCTTGTATTCTACCCACTTGAGGCCATGACTTGCGACTTCCCACCCAGCCTCTTGCATCGCCCGTACCTGAACAGGAGATCGAGCAAGCGCGGTCGCCACCCCGTAGACCGTTGCAGGAATCTCTAGCTCGGTGAACAATCGATGTAAGCGCCAAAACCCTGCTCTCGCACCATATTCGTAGATGCTCTCCATGTTCCAATGTCGTTGGCCTGGCCAAGCAGCTGCGCCAACGATCTCCGATAAGAAAGCCTCAGATGCTTCGTCGCCATGGAGAATACAGTTCTCACCGCCTTCTTCATAATTGATGACAAACTGAAGAGCGATTTGAGCTTGATTTGGCCACTTGGCTTTGGGTGGTGTCGCTCCATACCCTAACATGTCCCTTTGGTATCGTCTCACCTGTGCTCCTTTGATTCTTTATAGGTCATGATAAGTTCATCAGTCTTACATAGACTTAAAGGCTTGTCGATCACTGAAGAATTGAATGATTTAGAGATCTGATCGGATTTTTCATGTTGGGTGTGGCGTTGGCGGGCGTTGGTGCATAAGTAAAAGTATATCTGATCAATAACTTAGACAAAATGGGTCTTTTGATTCAGAATACTGCAGGCGATGACAGACTCTACCCTTCTAGA
The DNA here is from genome assembly GCA_943788935.1 of uncultured bacterium. GTDB lineage: Bacteria > Myxococcota_A > Bradymonadia > UBA7976 > VGTA01 > CAKZRU01. Next base: position 192,339 of record CALSSE010000019.1, read on the forward strand.
GTTTTCACCTCTCGCTCTTAGTTCGCCACCAATCAGTTTTTATATCGAGAGAATATATTTTTAACTGTACTTTGATGGTGGCCCCCTGATGCCCTTCTGCAGGTTAAGGTACCGTCTTTATCTATGGATTTCGCATGCAGACTTCTTTGTCTCAATGCTGATTTTTCCGATGCTGAAACAACAGTATTTGCTCTTGGGTGGATGTTGATTTGACCAACTTCTTTAAGGGTAGTGAGAGAGCTCTTGGAGGAGCCTATGCCAGAGCTGACGTCCAACGCCAGCTCTCTGCTCAGCAGGGAGAACTACACCCATTGGACGAGCGAGGTTGGGTGAGGGACCCTTCATGAGCATCACACAGCCAATGAGTTCTCCATTCCGCTCAACGATGAGCGTCCCTCGCTCGTGTCCACTCGTCATCATCTTGAAGGACGTCAACGTATCTTTGGGTAGGGGAAGAGGCGCCATGGGGAGAGCGTACTTCATCACAGACCTGATGTGTAGAGCGATTGATTCATCAAGTGGTTGATGATGTATGAGTAAGTGTGTCATTGGGTCAGTTTTTGATGTCTTGTAGCGTTGCTCAGACAAAGTTTTATCCAAAACTCAAGGGATGACATCTCTGACTAAACGTATTCCGGTGTCGGGGGTACTTTGACTTGCAGACAGCGTGACGTTTTCAACAAGTAGCATCGCGTCCACTGAGTCACTCGATGTTTGATAACTACCACCGATCATCCCGATGACGTCTGGCATGGTACTTATCAAGACCATCTCGCTCGCGTTGCCAATGGCGTCACACAATATATTTGAGTCATGGAGGTCATCAAGTAAACAAACCCCCATGGTTGCTCCTTCTCCCATGCATCCTGCGAGGTTTTGGTGACTACATGTAAAATCTGTGTCTGAAGAGATCGTCCCTGTCGACTCCATAATGTATAACCACTCGTCTTGAGTTGGGAGACGGGCGTTATTACCAAGCCAAGACGCATATTCATTCATGTGTTCGAAACTAATTCCTGTCACGGGGTGTTCCTCCTTATAACCTACTCGGGTTGACCAGCTCCCCGTCATGTCTGGTTCTCTACAGTCACCGCGATTTACACATACACGATATTGACCGACTGTCACTTCGTGTTTCATCACTTGGAGAGCTCTAACCTCGATCTCCTCATCTTGACTATTTGTGTATCTCCCGCTGTTGACCGTAACCCACCTCGTCTGAGTGATAGGATTTGTACCGTTGATTGTCGGTAATCTACGTAGTAATCGCCCACCTACATCTAAAGAATGACCTCCTGTGAAAGCGCTTTGACGCTTAAGAGAGTCACTCTCTGGGATTGAATCATTCATGGAGGCTCCTCTGATCACTCCTTCATAGTTACCAGTGCATTGATTTTGGGACGTACAGTACGGACTACCGTTTGCGGAAATAGAAGGCGTACTTGACCACTCATCTAGCGTCCATTCAGCCAAGTTCCCTACTAGGTCACACCCCCCTTGATTGGATAAGGCTTGATTATGTGAACAGACGGGAGCAGGTATGTCATCTTCACACATGACCCTTGGGAGATAATCACAAATATTATCGTTGTTTAGGGGGTAACCCCATGGGTAAGAGCTCTGTAAACCTTCACTTCTCGCGACATACTCCCACTCAATTTCGCTCATCACCTGCACAGTATCTGATCGACTTGTGAGCCAGCGGGCAAAAGCTTTGAGTTGACTGAGCGATAGACAGTTTAGCGGTTTATTCTCGTTACCTGTAATATTATCGGACCAAGTACAGCCTAACATTGACATGCCATCCGTATTGCAGGGGTCGTCGGTATCCATCACACATTGGCGATACTGACCTACAGTGATCTCAGTTTTCATAAAGCCAAATGACTTTAGGCTCACATTGTAACCCGGGTTAACGATATCACCTGATTTAAAATAGCCGCGTTTGACTGAACCCCACTCGATTGTGGGGCAGTGATCTGGCGTACAAAGAGTATCTTGACCGGCGGTCATCTCGCCGGCGTTCATCTCGCCGGCGATCATCTCGCCGGCGGTCATCTCGCCGGCGTTCATCTCGCCGGCGATCATCTCGCCGGCGGTCATCTCGCCGGCAGTCATCTCTCCGGCAGTCATCTCGCCGGCGGTCATCTCGCCGGCGGTCATCTCGCCGGCGTTCATCTCGCCGGCGCTCAAGCCTAAATCAACCACACCCGTTCGATAACTTGGTACCTCTATACAGCTCATTGTGAATATACTTGAGATGATCAAAATAGGTTTAAGTGAATGTATCATGTGACTCTCGTAATTGGGCTTTGTTATTCGTTTAATGAAAGACCCTACTGCGTAACTTACTGCTTTGATCTTGTAATCTTAGGGGTCATTATTTATGAATCGTACAGTACTGCATTTAATGTCAAAAGCTAATAAAGAGCTATAGAGTTTCTAATTTTTATCGAGAGCTTGAGTCGCCTCGCTAAGCTCTTCTACGAGACACTGATAATAAGAGCTATCTCCAAATAAACCTTCGTCACACGGTGGCGTTGGAAGAGAGTTAAGTCTTTCTCAGCTGAAGTAGAGCGCTTGACGAAAAGATCATGGGTGTAGAGGATAACTGCGAAGCGAGTGTCTTGATTAGCGCTCATCGATCCTTTCCACTTATTCTTCAAGGACACTTTTATGTCAGCGATAAAGTCAGAGTCTAGTGCGTTCCATTCTCTTCAGGCTGAGCAGTTCGCTTGGTTGCGAGGTGTTGCGCTTGATCATCTTGAATCAGTTGTAGCTGTCCATTCATGTAGCGATGAGAGCTCAATGAGTGTTCCGAGCAGTCAAGGCCAAGTTGAGCTGACACAGTTGTTACGAGATCGCTTTGAGGGTTTAGGTGCTGAAGTCGAGGTTGACGAGTTCGCTAATATTATCGCCCGGTATCGAGGACGGGGACGAGGGGAAAGCGCAGCGCCTATTGCCTTGATGATCCATCTTGACACGGCGCATGGAACAGTGGCGCTCCCCAAACTAAACTTGAGTAAATCTTGGGGGGGAGATTCGGTGAACTTTGAGCGCAACCCATCGCTTGAAGTAAACACTGCCCATTACCCGAGCTTAGCACAGTTTCTCGACCATACGATTGTGCATGGCTTTGGGGATGCTCCTTTCGGTCTCGATGATAAACTGGGGTTGACCCACCTACTCTCTTTAGCGACGCTCTTAAATGATGCCGGAGACACACGAGGGGCGCTAGATGACCTTGATCTACCGCCCGTATGGTTGATTGGTCGACCTGATGAAGAAATTGGGCGAGATGAGGCGCTTATCGGACTCGCGGAACGCTTGCAGAGCGCAGGTGTAACTCGAGGCTACACGGTGGATGGTATAGAGCCCTTTGAGGTCAATGTCGCCAACTTCTTTGCGGTGAAAGCGTCGATTGAAGCACCGAGAGCATCTCCTATATCGCTGTCGGGTGGTGTCCCGCTCAAGATCTCCTTAGGAGGGGTAAATACTCACGGGGCGACCGCTCATGCAGAGGGACATCGAAGCGCGATCCGTTGGGTCGCTGAGATCTGGGGAGCGGTGAAGAACGCAGGCATTCGCTTGTGTCAATATCACGGTTCTGAAGAACGGGAGTGTGATGGTGTTCTATACGTCTGGGCACCTCACCTTGAGGGAAGGATCAAGCTCCGCGAGGCGATCTCTCATTATGTTGAGCCTCACATTTCTCGGGGGGCTTCGGTGACTATGGAGGAGTGGGGCGTTGAAGGAGAGGTTCAAGCTGATTCAACGCTTGAGCAACTGAGTTCTTGGCTGGGGAAGATTTTATTTGATAAAGCTCCCGATTATCCACAGCTCGCAGAAGACTCAAGTGGTTGGGAGGGATATAGTCATCCTGCTCAGCTTCGTTTAAGCGAAAATGAGGGTCGATGGACACTCACATGGCGTCTCCGTGATTTTGATTTGAGTCACCTAGAAGTTCGTGCGTCATATATTGAGTCACAACTCACATCAAGTGGGATCGCTGAGACCACGTTTGAGTGGTCACGGCAATACGACAATATGGCGAGTCGACTAGAGGTCGCACCCGAACTTGTCACATGGGCGGTAGACGGCGCTGCCTCTCTCGGGATCAATGCTCAGGTGATGCCGATTCGTGGTGGAACGGGGGTTGACCCCTTCCTCGATCGCGGGGTGATGGTCGCGAATATCGGCACGGGATACTTCTCTCCGGAGAGTGAGAAGGAGTTGACGAGCTTAGAGTACATGGTACAACACGCGCTTTGGCTCGTGAGTCTCCTAGCGCAGAGCGTCAAGAGCTGACCTCCTCTCTATTGAACCTCTATAGGATACGCGAATCGATAACTGTTATTAAACTCATCTGTGAGATTGAAGATAAGGTTGACAACTTGTCCTGGAAGAGCGCTCTCGCTAATACTGAATCTGATATCAGTCGCTTGACCACAGTCATTGGACGCAGGACATAGGCCATCGCTGTTATCTTGATTATTTGACTCGCTTACATAAGAATGAGAAGAGCCAGGCGTAAAGCTCAATCGTTCTGACCTTAAGCTGAGATTAGGGCTGTCACTTGAGATCACACCTCGCAGACCAGTGGCATCAGTAGAGCCGTTGTTACGGACACTAAAGTAGTTGAGCGTTGCTGACTCGCCTGGACTTAAACCATCGAACGTTTGAGAACCGGTGATGATCAACTCGAAGAGCTCAAGGCTCACATCGACTTCCTCAACTAAAAGAGGGTATTCAAAGTGATACTCATTGTTGAGTCGATCAAAGAGATCAAACTCGATGAGAATGACCTCACCGATGGGAGTATCAGAGGTGAGCTCGAAATAGATTGCGGTCGCTTGTCCACAGTCACCGTTAGAGGGGCATTCTCCATCGTTGTTATCATCATTGTCATCAGCGCTTAAAAATTGATGTACAGAGCCAGGCGTAAAACTCAAGCGCTCACTATTAAATCGCAGATAGGTACTTTGGCTAGAGATCATACCTTGGAGTCCAACGACATCAGAGGCGCCAGAGTTTCGCATCATGAAGTAAGTTAAGACCGCTGATTCGCCAGGACTGAGCGCGCCGTCACGGTTACTATCATCGGTGACCACAGCATTCACAAATTCGAGGTTAATATCTACATCTTCCACGTATAGTCGATATTCGAGGTGAAAGCGGTGCCCAAATCGATCTATGAGATCAAACTCGAGAGGGATCAGCGCGCCGATAGGTGCGTTTGGGTTGATCTCAAATCGGATTGAGGTTGCTTGCCCACAATCTCCACCTGCTGGACACTCTCCATCGCTGTTATCATCATTATCAGTTGCGGTAGAGAAATAGTGGGAAGAGCCAGGTGTAAAGCTCAGGCGCTCAGTTCTAAAATTGAGATAAGGACTCTCACAAGAGATCACTCCAGAGAGATCAATAATGTTAGAAGTCCCTGTATTTCTCATTTTAAAATAGCTAATCCTCGCCGATTCTCCAGGGCTTAGTCTACCATCATCATTGCTATCTCTTGCGACGATGAGCTCGGCGAGCTCAAGGTTAACATTATGTGCCGCCACGGGTAGAGCATACTCAAGGTGATAATCACGGTTGAGCTCATCTGTGAGGTCAAATTCGATAATAATCTCTTCGCCTATAGGTGCATCAAGACTGATCTCGAAACCGATCGCGGTCGCTTGCCCACAGTCGTCATCAGCGGGGCATAGTCGATCATTGTTGTCTCGATTATCGTCAGCATTCAGGTAGCTATGCGAGGAACCTGGGGTGAAGCTCAAGCGCTCTGTTCTAAATGTGAGATAAGGACTACTCGTTGAAATGATCCCTGTGAGGTCCTCAATGTCTTCCGTTCCTTCGTTTCGCATGGTGAAGTAGTTTAAGACAGCAGACTCCCCAGGACTGATTACTCCATCATCATTTTCGTCATCGGTGATTTGCACTGATTCAAGGCAGAGAGTCTCTACACAGGGTAAAATAGGTGAAGACTCTATTCCGGCAGAAGAGTCTCCGGCAGAAGAGTCTCCGGCAGAAGAGTCTCCGGCAGAAGAGTCTCCGGCAGAAGAGTCTCCGGCAGAAGAGTCTCCGGCAGAAGAGTCTCCGGCAGAAGAGTCTCCGGCAGAAGAGTCTCCGGCAGAAGAGTCTCCGGCAGAAGAGTCTCCGGCAGAAGAGTCTCCGGCAGAAGAGTCTCCGGCAGAAGAGTCTCCTGCAGAAGAGTCTCCGGCAGAAGAGTCTCCTGCAGTTACTTCTTCGGTGATCATCTCACCGCTTAGTGGCATGTCATCACCGTCGATGATTAACTCACCTGTCGCTTCTGATCCAGCTTCTCGATCTCGCGTTTTATCCTTACAGGCTCCCTCAGAGCTGCATTGTTGGAAAGAGCTACACTGATCATCAGACTCACAGAGTGAAGAAGATGAATTGGATGAGCACGCTGTGAAAAAAAAGAGGAGTGTTAGTAGCGATCTAATAAGGCGAAATATCATGATAGATTCTCTCGTTTATTAATATAAAATCATTAATTAGGGGATGGGGCTCTTATATCATATTCACTAAATGAGAGTAGATAATATTCTTTGAGAGTCGTCTAAAGCCTTTAGAGATGAGGATCAAGTAACTCCTCTGCGTAGACAGTGAGTCCTCAGCGCTTTGCTGATCCTTTTGCATCTCATACATGCTCCTCGCTATAGTGGACGCACATTCTTTATTACTCTCTGAGTGAGGTAGTCGATATGACGATGTTAAGAGCGATCTCAACCCTTCTTTATCTCTCAAGTAGCCTGTTGTTGACTTCATGTGACCCTACTGGTGAACAGAGTTCAGAATGCTCTCTGAGTGACACTTGTGCCAGCGAGCCTATAGCGGGCGGTGAGCCTATGATGGGTGGAGAGCCGATAATGGGTGGAGAGCCGATGATGGGCGGAGAGTCGATGATGGGTGGAGGGCCGATGATGGGCGGAGAGCCGATGATGGGCGGAGAGCTGATGATGGGCGGAGAGCCGATGATGGGTGGAGAGCCAATGGTCGGTGGAGAGCCAATGATAGGCGGAGAGGCGATGATAGGCGGAGAGGCGATGATCGGTGGAGAGGCGATGATAGGCGGAGAGGCGATGATCGGTGGAGAGGCGATGATGGGCGGTGAAGCTGTAATGCAGTCTCCTCTGTTCACCGCTTCAGAACTCTCTGGATTTTGGACGCGGTGCCAGTCTGAGACTGCTCGCTCCCTTCGCTTTACTTATACATTTATTGAGACGGATGATCGGCAAGGAAGTTGGCTCTACGAAGAAGATCGATTTGGGGAAGAGGACTGCTTGGGAGAGCCCTCAATGACGCTCCTCAAGGAGGGGGTGTTTAGCTTGGGAACAGGCCTAACAACACTCGATCAAGTCCGCGAGATTACATTGAACTATGAGCGTCTTCAGATTAGAGCGAATAACGAAAATACGGCAAGGCTCCTAACGAATTCAATCTGCCCAGAGGGCACATTTATGGTGGGTGTCCCCACTGATGTTAGTGAACAAGGATGTGGTCGCTTAGATCTCGTGGGAGTGAGCGCATGTGCTCAGCGCTATGATATTATCCGACTCAGCGACGGGTCAATCTCTTTTGGAGTCGCACCTGACGATGAGAGGGAACTCTGCGTTGAGAGCGGTCGCCCTAACGCACTTGGAGAGAGTTTTGTGAGAGAGTAAACGTTCGATCTTCTCAGTGAATGACAGATCTCCGAAGACTTAAGGTATCAAATATCAGAATGGCGATGCAGAGTGGAGAGCGTGGAAGAGGTTGAGCGTCACAGACCTCTTCATCAACCCCGACCTCGCTTATTTCAGCCCCAACCTCGCTCATCTCAGTACCTGTCTCGCCCATTTCCTCGTCGACCTCGCTCATCTCAGTACCGGCCTCGCTCATCCCTTCGCCAGCCATGGTCTCTGTCAGAGAGAAAGAGTCAGGGTCAGCATTTCCCACTTGCCACAGACAATCGAGGTGGCTAAGTTCTTGGCCGTTAGAGATTAGGGTCCCTTTCGGAGATCCTTCTGAGCCATTGGCGAGCTTGGAACAAACTTCGTTTAAAGCGTTTATATCGTTTTCTAGCCCAGCGGGTAAGTAAGCGATTTACATCGTCAAGAAGAAGCCTCAATGGCTCCTTATAGCCTTTACCGAAGTAATTCACCCACCCACGAATACAGGGATTGATTAACCTTGCGATGTCGTTGATAGACCATCGAAGTTTTAAAGTAGTCAGAGACCAAGACCTCATGGTTTCATGGGCTCTTCTTTTTGCCTTTCTACTCATTCCGGGTAGAAAGCCAACAAAGAGATGTCCACTGCGATTCATCGCTCCACGAGGTTGGAAGGTAAAACCTAGGAAATCAAAGCATTTGGGAGCCCCACCTACTTTGTTTGTTCCATTTAAGCAGTACACAATCTTTGTCTTCTGAGGATGTAGTTCAAGACTACATTCTAAGAGACGTTTTCTGATCGCATTTAAGATCATATGAGCTTGTTTCCTACTCTTGCAGTGTAACACAATATCATCAGCATATCTCTCAAAGGGAATGTTTGGATATAATCTTCTCATCCACTCATCGAATGCATAATGCATAAATAGATTTGCTAATAATGGACTGATTACACTGCCTTGAGGTGAGCCTCTTTCAGGATAGACCAGGCTTTCTTCTGTCGTTTTGATTGGAGCTTTGAGCCACCTTTCAATATACATGAGAATCCATGGTGTTTTACAATGAAATCGGACGGCTTTCATCATGAGTTCATGGTTCAAGTTATCAAAGAAGCCTTTGATGTCTAAATCCACTGCCCATGGTGATCGCCAACACCTCTTTTTGGCGGTTTGGACTGCATCTAATGCTGACTTATTAGGTCTGTATCCATACGAATCCTCATGGAACTTTGGTTCTATGTTGGGTTCAAGGTACAGTTTAGTCACCATTTGTGCGACCCGATCTGCCACTGTCGGTATGCCTAGTTTTCTGACTTGCTTATTCTCCTTTGGTATCTCCACTTGTTTCACAGGAGGAGGGAAGTAACAGCCTGAGGACATCCGATTCCAAATCTTGTAGAGATTCCCTTCAAGATTCTTTTCGAAGTCTTCAAGACTCACTGTGTCAATGCCTTCCGTTCCACGGTTTTTCTTCACCCTTTGACGTTGGTGCATAAGTCTAAGGAGTATTTGAACAAGCGCTAGACTCGTTCAGGCACAATTGTTTAAACTTACAACTTGGTTATTTTACCTATTCCTATGGGGCTCATAGATGGGCGTGGAGGGTGTAACTATGCTTTTCAGACTGCAGGACCTTAATGTCTGGACGCATGATACGAAGCCGGTCAGCGAGTTCGACCATGGCGTCGATGGATGCTGGCGCCACATGACGACGAGTAATGTTGTTCACGAGCAAGTCCTCTGAGAATCCGGTGGGCAACCTCACCTCCTTGAGACTCGGGAAAGACGCCAACATCTCGATATCCAGGACCACCGAGCATTCGTCCAAGTCCAGCACCTCTAGCTTGGGGTGCCCACGAAGAGACTCTGGAAGCGTCTGAAGGTTATAGCACATTGATAGGTTAAGCTCTCGAAGCTCCGTCAGTTTGCCAATTTCGTCACTGATCACCACGAGATCTGGGCAGTTGGAGATGTCTAGTTTCTCCAGTTTCGGGACGGCGCTCAATCCATCGAGTACGGTCATAGGGTTGTGGCCGATGTCTAGTACTGTCGTATTTGGAAAGCCGCTGAGGTCCGGTGTGGCCTGGAAACCCTCGTCCCAGATTCGAAGCTCTGTGGACTCGCTGGTTAGGCCCGAGACGGCCTTCAGTAATTTCTTGTTGGCATTCGCTCGCACTTTGTCGGGAACGGATATGCGTCCGTACATAACATCGAGCGCTGCTGCCAGCCGCTGGACTGCGACGGACGAGGCGGCGGTCTGACGGTCGAATAGCTGCTCGATATGCGACATATTTCCTTCCCCCACGTCGTCTAGCGCTTTACCGGATCCTCCGTGCTTCGATATCGGATCAGGCTGAGGCGATAAGGACGCATAGATGTCATTATCGACCTCGAAGATGTACAACCCATCCTGACGATCCTTCTTTGCGTTAGACGGCTTGAGTGGAGCATCCCACTTATGCTTTTCGTGATCCTAGAAGCCTAGCAACGTGTGTGGCGCGAATACGGTAGCGAGGTCCTTGGGCTTGATCGTGTCGAGCAAGATCATGCCCGCGCGTCGTCGAAGTTGCGCATCATGCCGCTCCCGGCTCCCCACTGGTAGCGACTCGGCTTGAGGCTCTCCCGACAAGGCAGACCACAACCATTTATCAATCTCAAAATTCAAGTAGTTAAACGCAATCTTCATAAATTCCAAGTCAAGTCTAGCCAAGGTAGTTCTATATTTGAATGAGTAAAGCTCACTAGACCGAGGTCTACAGAAAAGTGACTTCCATGTATTCTTAGTGCATACCCATGGTATGAGGCTGAGCTAGGTTCGCGCGCATTCATATATAAAATGACATGATCGGTCACTAAATCCAAATATTTACTCACATGATAAGTCGCAGCTAAACTGAATAGAAAATACTTTGACCTGAGTAAGAGGTCATATTCATAACCGACAGCTGTTCCAGTATTGAAGCCCACTTGGAAATCTTTTGAAGTGTATGTTGTTCCCAAAAATAATGTGCTGTAGGAGTCATACTTAGTTGTCTCATATAGGTATTGCTCACTTGGCATGATTAGGCCTTCTAAGCCTATTGACCAATGCCAGTTTTGATCGATCGATTCTCCATATTTAAGACTAGGCATAAGATAGACTTCTTGCTCTAATATTGTAGGGATAATCGTACCTACTCCAGCCATCAAGTTATCAGTAATCCCAAATTGAAGGGTTGAGTAAATTAAATGCCTTTGAGAAAAATAGATCTCAGATGATTTAAGTGAGAGTGCTGAGGAGCTCATAAGATATCGAGTACGATTTCGATCAAATCCGAGCCGGATTTTTTCAATCTCTGACTCATCATCTTCAACTGAAACAAGTTTTGATCTGGGGAACTTTACCCTATTATCACTAGTTACAATGACACAAGTGCTCTCTTTACAGCTTAGTTGTCCGATATAAACATCATCATTATTGAGCTTGATTGAGACTTGTTTACTCTCATATTGATGCACCTCTTTTACAATGACTTCTGCATATACTGAAGTGTTTATGTAGGTGATCGAGATCCAAGCTAAAAAAAGATGGAGTTTACAAACTTTCATATCACATCCTATTCTATTCTATTCAAGTATGCTATGAATACCATCAGCTTGTATTTGATTGATAGCTTTTATTGCATAGAGGCCAGTTTTGAGACCAATACGAAAAAAAATAAAATCTAAAGCCAATAAATCAGAAATTAAGCCTTACCAACGTCTATTGAAAGAATCGATTTTAGCAGCACTCGGTGTGACTAGTTTAAGTAGCTGCTGGAGCTACAAGCCTGAATGTGACAATCCCCAAGCGCTTTTGAATCAAAATGGTGACCCTAGTGGTTATGCCCAGTGCGATAATCGATCAAATGTCTTTAGAAAAGTAGGACCGGCGCAGTGTAGAGGTGGGGTGGCAAGCTGTGAAAGTGATGACGAATGTGCCACCGATGAAGCCTGTTTATGTCTTTATGGAGAGGCTGGTAAGTGTGTTAGTAGTAACTGTCGATCAGGCAATGACTGTGCCTCTGGGCGCTGTGAATATGTGGAGTATCAGGGGTTAGCATGTGTGGCGAATAACTCGGAATGCCATGTAGATGAAGATTGTGGATTAACTGCTTACTGTGAACCAAGACAGACGAATGGGAACCATGATGGAGTATGCAGTCTAGAAGCATTCCCACCCAATGATCCATTTGTTATTGAGGGCCGACCCTTACTAGATGAGCAGCAAGATGAATTGATCGCCTCATTAATCGAAGGTCGAGGTTGGATCAAAACGAATCAAGCCGACATAGGTAAGTTCATCTCTTTGCCGACCAATATGAAGGCTAAGCTCATTGAGTATTGGAAAGAGTCAGCACGTCTTGAGCACAGTTCAGTCGCCAGTTTTGCGAGAGTTACCCTTGAGTTAATGGCTTTAGGTGCTCCGGCGAATCTATTACTCGCTACACAAGAAGCTGCAGCAGACGAAATTAAACACGCTCAAAGTGCTCTAGAGATTGTTTCTGCATTGGGTGGAGAGACCTTAGAGTTTGGCCGTTTCCCTACCGATCAAGTCACACTTCGAAGGGATCGTGACGAGATCATCATCTCTATGATCTGTGAAGCATGCTTAGGAGAAACCATGGGGGTTTGCGAGGCACAAGCGATGTTGGAACAAGTCCGTTATGACCAGGGACCTAACATCTTAGTTAACCATTTACAGATGGTGGTTAACGATGAGTCTCGGCATGCGACTTTGGCTTGGCAAACTCTCAAGTGGCTACTCGAAGGAGACCAGCCTAGCCAATCAGAACTTGAACATAGGTACACTCTGATTCTTGATTCAACGATGGTTCAACTGTCCAAATACTTTTTGCATAATAGTGATCAAAACGATTCATCTGAAGGTGCTTTTGGCCTACTTTCTTCAAAGAGTAGATGTCAGCTTCGCTTTGCAGCTTTGGTCGACATTATTTTGCCGGCTCTTGTCACCTTAATGGGCGAAGAAAGAGCCGCAGATTTAATCAAGTATGTCAGGCTAAACAATAATGCCGCTTAGGTATTTCGCTTTCTAAGTGGAGCTTCATCCGTAGCTGAAACGACTGCATGTGCTCCTAATTGAATGTTGATTTTGAGACTATCGTTTGCAGCTTTATATTTATGGCTTTGGTCATATACTTTGTCAGCTGTGATCGAATCTATTCGTCTACTTTGATGGATTAAGTTGGGTACGATACCGCCATTAGGTTTTCGATATTCACTTAACAAAGTAACAAAGCAGCAGCCAAATGTTTTTATTAACAAAACTAACAAAGCTAACAAAGTAACAAAGCAGCAACCAAATGTTTTTATCATACAAAAACAGGCACTTAACTTTAAAAAATAAACTATTTACTAAAATGCGCGCAACAACGCTCACTTTTTGGAGAGGAGTATAAGTAGACCCTCTGATCTTAAGGAGCACCTTATGCCTCACCACTTGCGCTACCAATCACAGACTTGGGCGACCCATCACATCACCTCGCGATGTCTCCAAGGGTTCGCCTTTCTCAAGCCTACAAAAGAGATCAATGCCATCGTTCGTGGGGTTTTATGTTACTCCCTCAACAGCTATAAGCAGGTCATCGAACTGCACCACTATGCCTTCTTGAGCAACCATTTTCACCTACTGATCAGCGCCGCTAAAACGGAGCATATGTCGAAGTTCTTGGGCCATTTCAAGGGTAATCTAGCTCGGGAGCTTGGGCGAGTTCATGACTGGCACGGGACTCTATGGCAAAAGCGCTTCTCAAATGAAGAGATCCTCGATGAAGGAGGACTAGAAGAGATCTTTAAGTATATCACACAGAACTCCGTCAAGGAGGGCTTGGTGGATCACCCGAGTCAGTGGTCGGGTGTTCATGGCTATCATCAGCTCGTCGAAGGCAAAGATCTTGTCGGCGATTGGCTCAACCGAACAAAGCTCTACGTTGCTCGCAAGCGCGCTAACGCCAGAGGTAATGTGGTCAATGAGTGGGACTATACCACCGAATATAAAGCGAGCCTTACAGCGCCACCGATGTGGCGCGATGACAGCGAAGAGGAGAACCGAGCGCGATGTCAGAGACTCTGTGACACAGCGATTGAAGAGGCGTTAGCGAACAGAGAGAAGCCGGCCATGGGGATGGCCAAGGTGATGGGTCAAGAGACCTACAAAGCCCGATTCACCAAGCGCAGCTCACGTCCTCTTTGCCGGACAAAGTGTATTGAGCGGCTGAAGGCGTTCAAGGAAGCGTATTACGCATTTAAGGCGCAGTTTCAGGAGGCCTCGGCGACTTTGAGAGAGGCGATCGCGAATGGGGTTGAGAGCATCTGCGTTCGATTCCCAGAGGGTGGCGTTCCGCTCTTCGGTGGCTGTTCATACGAATCTGCTATATGAGGTCAACTCGCGTCTGTCGGAGCCCCATCGCTACCAGAGTCTGCTGTTTAACTATATAGGAGCTTACATGTTGACGTGATATACACCTTCGCTCTCTTGGGCTTAGGAGAGGAGAGGTGTGCCTGAATGGATCAGTACCTGAGATCTAAGCGGCTATTATGTTTGGTTTTAATAGTTTGCTGTTACCTTGTTAGACCTTGTTACGGCTGTTAGTTGCTTTGTTGATACCTCGAGATACCTCGAGTGTTGAGCCAAGGGAGGAAAACTTCTTTTTTCCCCACTCACAATAACCTACCATGAGACTCCCCCCTCATAGGCTCTTAATGACTCAAGCCAAGGCTTAACATTTAGACTCCACATGTGTCATCGAGAAACCATCACCTACAATGCAGTCCTCAAATGCTACCTACATCTGATAAAGTTACAGACCTCCTGAAGAGTATCAATCTTCGTGTAAATACTTATTTTTGTCAGGCAATTGGTGACCCTTGGTACATCGCGATTCAGTACCGTCCTCAAGGGATATTTCATATTGTGCTTGAGGGCGAATGCTACCTAAGAGAGAGTAGTCAGCAGACTCCAATCCCTCTCACGGTAGGTGATATTGTTGCTTTCCCAACCGGAGGTGCTCACTGGTTAAGTAACTCAGAAGAAAGTCAATCACTTGAAGCCAAGAACGTGATTAGAGTTGACGATGGTGGGGAAGTTTTCCTATTTAAAACCGGTCAAGTATCAACTTTTTTACCTGAAGCTGCAGAGTGGCCAAACTCAGACTTCACTGAGACACAATCTGCAAAAACCCTACTACTAAGTTGTACTTTTTCTTATGACACTTCAATTCACCACCCCTTGTTAAAAGATTTACCCTGTTTGATTACGATCAACACAAGTAATCGTCCCGATTTCAAATGGTTAGTAATGTTGATTAATGTTTTAGAACAAGAAGCCAAGTATAAGTCATTTGGTTCATCAATTATTATTAACCGCCTTACAGAAGTTCTCTTTATCCATTTATTGAGGGTACATATAAATCAGAGAGATAGACCATTAGGTTATATGGCCGCGCTCTCTGATCCTAAAATAGGATCAGCGCTCCATTTGATACACTCTGAGGTTGATGAGCACTGGACAGTAACGTCACTCGCTGATGAAGTCGCTTTGAGTCGGACTATTTTTACTAAACGCTTTAGGGAGCTAGTTGGAATGACACCAAAGGCTTATCTTACCCAAACTCGAATGGACTACGCTAAAAGTCGACTTCAAAACAGTGATGATTCAATATGGAGTATTGCTGAAAGAACGGGCTATTCATCTGAATCCTCATTCAATAAAGCATTTAAGAAATACTTTAATATCACTCCCGGTCAAGTTAGAAAATAAACTCGAAACAACCTTCAATCATAGTGTCCACAGAGCTTATAGTTCGTTATCAAATTAATTCAGTGAGAATAGTAACTTGAGTAAAATTAAACTGTATGGCTATTCTACAAGTCCCTTTGTACGAAAAGTAGGTTGTTGTCTCTATTATAAAGGCCTCTCTTTTGAGTTTATACCCGTCAACCCTATAGATCCTAGACAGATCGCTTTCACTCAGCAAGTTCAGGTACCGGTATTAAGCATTGATGATGAGTGGCGCACTGACTCTACTCAAATCATTCTTTGGTTAGAAACAAGATTTCCTGGAAAACCTCTCTTTGGTACCTCTCAAAGAGAGCGTAAACAGATTCTCGAACTTGATCAGTGGGTGACTAACAGCTTCATCTTCTGTGGGTTCAGGTCTATTATTGAAGCACCATTAGACTCTAAATTTCGACATTTTGCTTGGCGTTTAGCCGCGATCATCAGTAGTCAAACTCCACTTTCTGATGAGGTACGCTCAATCTGGCCAGAAGTCTTAAAAATGGCTCCGTTTATCCATCATATGGTGACTGATCATGATCGTCTAGAAAACCTTCAAAGTATGAAGAAAAAAGTGGCAAATGAGCTTCTAGATCATTTAGGTGAGGGACCATATTTTGGGGGCAGGACACAGCCTTCTTTAATTGATTTTTCAATCTTTCCCCAAGTGATATTTAATTACATGGTTGGCATTAAGGACACACTTGATATAGGTCACGCACCGGCGTTAAATGAGTGGCTGAAACGTATGTCGAAACTTTTACCGCAAAATCCTATTTTAGTACGTGATTTTATGCTTATTAACAAACGTCTGTGACTTGAATATCTTCGCAATTAATAAAGAATAAAATAGTCTTGCTATCAAGAATAAAGAAAATTGAACTCATTAAAACTGTCGAGTATAAGCAGGGTCTTGACGAGTGGCAACATCATGAGCAATTGACTTGATATCAGTCATGTATGGATACTCTTTAGTAAACTCCAATACATCATAATTGTAGATAGATTGTAACCACACCAAAGTATTTAGATCTGTGAGCATCTGCTCTGCATGACCGTGGGTGTCCGAATGAATACCTAAGAGTCCATTATTGCTCACTAGGGTATCGACATCTGGCAGGTTACCCATGTTATACAATGTACGTAGTTCAAGAGAGCCCTGACCATAGGCAACTAAGAAGATTTCAGAGTCCGGAAAGGTCTCTCTTAGCTCATCAATGAAGAGCTTCATTCCAGCTTCACTCCCGAGAATAACTTCGCTGTACTCCATATAGCCACTAGTATGTGGGTCACCTGTCTCGCCTATATAGTCTAGAGGCCCCGGTAACCATGGTAAACCAATAAAGAAGATCGTGTCTGAGTTTTTAGAGATTGCATACTCAATCCAGTTCTTGACCCCTTGTATCTGATTCTCAGGATGTTCACCCTCCTCTTCTGAGGCTTCAAGATCAGCAAAGATCGTCATGCCAAACATCTCAATGTCACCCTCATCTACATAGCCTTTAATCGTTGCCTGCGAATCTGGGTCATCCCAAATCGCAAACGCGGATCCATTATAGCCACCACGAAAGAAAGACTGAGACTCGTGATCAGCGATACCAGCGATCTCAGCATATTCGCTCATTGCTTCTGCCTGGCGACGAAAGTAGCTATGACCCATATAAAGACTCTTAAGACCCTGAATCGTCGGAGGGTCCGCTGGAGGATCTTCCGAAGAGTTGGTTGAGTCCATCATAGAATCTACTTGAGAACCCGCCATAGGATCTCCTTGAAAGCCCGCCATAGCATCTGTTGTTGTATCTGCAGATATGTTTGAATCAGATGACTTGTCTACACATCCGATCATGAATAGAAGAATGCACCACATAAATAAGTTTTTCATTGAGTTTATCCTCATAATATCAATTTTTTGGGGTAGGAGAACTTGCGAGCGAAGTGAAGTTCATCACGTTCTTTAGTCTTTATCGGCGCATTGTAGATATTATGAAATGTTATTTTGAACGTTATTTTTGACATAATGAGTGTTGGTGCATAAGTCTACCGAATGGTATGATCTCACTCTATAGCTTTCTTAAGATGTCATTTAATCTTGGGGTGGCAAGATATCTCATGAAATGGATTGAGCTAAGCTGTACTCGGATCTAGCCATTGAAACAGCGCTTATTTTAAGACTATTTTCAAGCTATGACTTAGACAAGCAGAGGGCTTTTTAAAGTCCAGTTTCAGGCTGATGAATATTTGGCTAAATGTTAAAATGACACCACTTTACCTCGCAAGAATAGTACACTAAAAACTAAACTTAATAGGATCGGTAATCAAAAGACCTGCTTTCCCTAAGTCATTGATTGAATGGATCTTTAATTATGAAATAAAGAGTGAGGGTATCAGTAGATGTTGACGGAGGTAATTCTCTTGGGGGGGCTGTGTCTACTAGCCTCAAAGATCGAGAAAATACCGTCTCCATCCACATCGCACCGAGCGGTCAACTTAAAGTCTTCCACTGCATTCTCGCCTAAAATTGCTCGAACTCTGTATTGGCATTGGACTGATCCATCGGGGGTCCAACCCAGGTTTTTGAAGACTTCTGTACACTCGCCCTTCCAGGCTGATTTTCGACGACGGGGAGGGCCCTTTGGGCACGCTTCAGCTGAACGAAATTCTCCATGCTGCACATGGTACGCAAATTCCACTGTTCGTATGGCTTCAAGATTGTGTGGGACTTCTGAGAACTTTGAGCGAATCCCCATCATTGCAACGTTGGTGATGACAATCTCACCAATAAACATCATTATGGCCAATACAACCGCCGATATAAAGATAGTTCGACCAGACAGAAAAGATGTAGAGCGTTTCGTCTTTGATGTTTCTTCTGTGGCTTTCAACGCACGTGACCTTTCATACAATATCCATAACATCTCATGTTAGAACACGCTTAAATATATATCACTGTGGGCGGAATTGGTCAGGTCAGTTCGACCAGCGTAACTATATAGTTTTCTTAATACTCATTTAATAATAAAACAAATGGATATTAAATTATACTTTAATAGTCATCCTCTTTTGCTTATTAATGTTGTGCCATCATGAGAGTAGCCGTGATACCCTATGATTTTATCATATAGTCTACTCTTTGATCTCTTAATGAGACTACCAACAAACGCTTGGTTGGGCGGTAAGACTACCGTTCCCTATCATTATTCCAATGAACCAGCACATCGCTTCAAACAGTTGGCCGGTAACATCACTCCAAGTAGCGGCCATGCCTTTATGCATGGGCGCCGTCTGCATCGATTAGGCTGCAGGCAAATGTCTCCACATGCGTATTTAAACTAATCCTTTAGGGCAACTCCTGTTGATCAGTTTTTTCATGTTGAAATAATCCCTACGTTAAACCTCCTTGCGTAAGGTGACTGAGGCGGGTTATGCCTGTGACACATAACGCTTGATGAGATCATACACAAGATTGGATAATGTGATGTATACAACTACAAAATTGCCCGCTGAAACGATAGGATCGTCCAAACCAAAGGATGTGGTTATTTGGCTCCATGGTTTGGGAGCTAGTGGCCATGACTTTGTACCTGTGGTTCCGATGATGCAACGTCCGGACACACGTTTCTTGTTTCCTCATGCTCCCCAGCGACCAGTGACCATTAACATGGGTCATATTATGCCAGCTTGGTATGACATTGTTCATCTAGAGGAAAGACCCAATCGAGAGCCAGCCGATCAGGTGATTGCAACAACAAAACAAATACACGCTCTCATCGAAGAGCAGATGGCCCAAGGGATTAAGTCCGAAAAAATCATATTAGGTGGATTTAGTCAAGGCGGCGCCATGGCGCTCCATGCGGGGGTACGTTTTCCGCATACTTTAGGAGGTATCATGGTGCTGAGTGCTTATGAATTACGATCAGAGACGCGCGATTCAGAGGTACTGCCCTGTAATGCACAGACCCCCATGCTATTCTGTCACGGTCGTGGAGACCCAATGGTGCCGATAATCAGAGGCCGGTCTGCCTACAAATCTTATGCAATAGATAACAAGTCTTGTCAATGGCATGAATACCCAATGGCGCATGAGGTCTGTGTTGAGGAGCTTGCTTTGATCGCTGACTGGTTCCGATCTTGCCTTGATATATGAGGGGATTCTGTTCGCTCACACATGAGATATACTAGGGTGCTACTTATTCAAATGTATTAAATACATAGGGCAACTACTCTCACGTAGACAACACAGATCTATCGATTTAGTTCTCCTGCAATATTTTTTAACCGATGACGCTATCATTTAATTTATACATATTCTATCCTTCAGCATCAATATAAAGGAGTGAAAATGCACAGAGTCTCAACATTCACTCCCACATACGGTCTTCGTGATGTATTGAATGGTAAACACCGCATAAATCTTCATATGACTTCCTTGATCGCGGCATTTTTTTGGCTTGTTTTTTGTAACCACATCTTTGATGGTCGCTGTGCGGCTTGGTTTAGCTTTGAAGAGAGATACTGAACATATTGTCCAAGGCATAGCACAAGTGGGTAAGGGAGTATTCGATATCAAGCTAGATATATCTCGTGCCGATGAGTTTAAGGCCAAACTAAACATTCGGGACTCCCTTTACTGTTCAGTGAATCCGTTGCTGAAAAATTAAATGAGGAGACCGTAGAAGTTTTGACCACCCATCTTAAAGGGATAAGCGAGCCGGTGAAACTATACAGTCTGAAAAGTATCACCGCCGAGTAATGAACACGCACCGCTTTAATTTCTCGCCTAGGTCGCAAGCAAGTTTTCCAATTATTAAAATCGACCTAAGTAGGACCTAGGTAGCAAGCTGGAACATTGTTTAGAGCTTTTTAATAGACTGAGACCTTGTTTGTTTAAGATCTTGTTTATAGTTTAGAGCAAGGCAACAGGTAAATAAGTCAGGGACATCTAAGCCAGCATTCATCAGCCCGGAGATGGACTTTAAAACCCCTTCAGTTTGAATAAGTGGACGCTTATAAAGAAGTCTTAAGGTAAGTGCTGTTTCAAAGTCTAGATCTGAGTATAACTTAAGTCTAAACCTGCGCTAATTATACATACTATTACAAGAATAGATGAGATCTTACGATAACCACACAGTGATCCCACCACGATTGACTAGGGATATTTCATATGACCGCTAGTGTATTTTATACTTCTGACGATACTGAGTATGACCATTTAGATTTTATCGATGGTATAACTGAGGCATATATTTATCTTTCAGTTCTCATCGTATAATATTCTTCAATATTTCTTTGAGGGAAGAACATGACACGATTTTTTTATCTCACCTAATGTTTTCCATAATCTGTTGTCTAGGAGCTTGTTCATCCTCTTCAAATCAAGCGACAAAGTACGCTAATCATACAGTGCAACGTTCAGCAGCTGAACCTTGCTGGATAAAACGTTCAAACTGTCAGGCTACCTCAGACGAAACAGACCTTTATTTTGTAGGCCAAAGTGCAGAACCACTCGCGCAATGGGGACGTCCAAAGAGAAAATCGACTCGTTCTGCTCAGGCGGATGCAGAGGCTCAGTATGCCCGATTTTTAGGAGTAAACATTGAATCATCTATCTATCTCAAGGAGGTTCTCGACGAGAGCACATACCAAAGTCAATTCACACATACCGTGTCATCTAACTTAAATCATGTTGTGAGTGACCTCGTCAAAGTAGATGAGCACTTCGCCGCCTATCAGGAAACAAGCGATGGTCAACCAATGTGGACTGTTTATATCCTGATCAAAGTTACACGAAAAACCATCGACAAACATCGAGTTGCCATTGCTGAAGAAGCAAAACGGCTCGCTGAAATAGCTGACCAAAAATCTCTCATCTCAGAGAGAGATATTTGGACAGCTAAGGTCTTTAACATTGATGATACAGCAACGATTTACATCAATGAGATTGCAGTACGACGTTGCGAATTTTCAAGTAGCTGTACCGTCGAGTTGACACGACACTTTAATAAAGGAAATAACCACGTCAAGCTGAGTTTCGGCAATCGCCTAGGCTTTTGGACATATGGATACGAAGTCCGAAAGAATAAGCAAATCATGTATAAAGGACGCTGTGGACAGGTTTGGGTTTTCGGATGTGATTGGACGATGAAGCATGGTGTTGTTCATCTCTTCGAGTTTGAAGTGGAACAGCGCTAATAGAGACGGCTCTCAGGAGATCACGAGACTAGAGACGATTCTCAAGTGCCCCCGAAGTTTATGCTCAGTTTTTGGTCACCGAAGCATTTTCAATAATCACAGCATAGCGATACCCAGCACCAAAGTCTTTGTCGGTGACCAAAGTCCCTTTGATCACGACAGCATCACCGACAGCAGCATTCGCGTTCGTCGTCACAGTAATATCATGGGTCTTACTCTTAGCAGCGCCGGAACCATCTTGAACGTGCAGCCAATTTTTGCCCATAATCCCCGCATTGAATTTCACGACTTTGCCCCGAAAAGTCACTTGTTTTCCCGAGAGTGTATTCGATTGCGTAAAGAGCTGCTCTACTGAAAACCCACTGGTCGGCAGGTTTGGCATTTTCGTCTTAGAGTCAGTGCCCTGCGGCAGTGCTTTAGCCCCCTCATTGAGTTTTGAGGAGGCGGGGGCTCCTGACACCCGGAAAGCAGACGTAAAGTAGATGGTCTTGAACGTTCGCTTAAGCGTGGGGCTGGTAAATCCGCGCATTTCAGTACCCTTATCAAAACTTACGGATTGCCCTTTTGATACAACCGTTTTCGGTCCTGCAGCCCACATTATGTGACCGTTAGACACCTTTACGCCGACGTAGGTGTAACCGCCTCCATCCATTGTGTCGACGACTTCTCCGCTCACTATACTCGATAACTGCCCTGTTGAGTTCGAATGTGTAGGTGCTGCCAAACTGTTTGAAACAGTCATATAAAACGTGATGATACTTACTAAGGCTATAGAATATATGTTCATATTTTTTCTCCGCGCTGGCGTCAGCGCAATAAGGTCATTTCATTTTGTGCCGTAAGGGCAAAAAGACTGCTGACATTTCGCGATCCATGTTCAAAACGAGGGATAACCGATGGCTGAAAAAGTTTCGAAACATTCGAACTGGATGAAACTAGATTTCATATATCCAAATTACCCTTTGTAATGAGCTTTAGCTCATTTTCTGTATCGATATTTGGATCACCAAGGTACCACCTAGATATTAGCAAACTATACAAACATCTGGTTTGATGGCGTTGGTACATGGGTAAGAATATAGATTTTTGGTGACTTAGACATAACTGACCTTTTAATTCGGTCTTCATGCCGCTTCACTTTGACCATGGACTTCATAGATGAGGAACCTCTCACTTCACAGCTTTGATCATAATGAGCTTAGCTACTCAAGAACGCTTGAATGAGTCGCCCTCCTTGAATCCTCTCGCTCGCTTGCTCATCGCTATAGCCCATGGAGCGTGCGAGCGAGAAGCCTGCGGCCTCGAGCGCTGATTCTGATGAGATCCCGCCCTGAGCTCGCGCTTCACCTGAAACGGGGTCGATGTTCATCGCTCGCCCCTCTGAGGTGACGCCACCATAGACGCCCCCCGTGATCCCAGATCCGAAGGCGACCATCACGCCGTGGTAACGGTTATGGTTTCGACCTCCTTGAGTATTTCGGGTGAAGTTTCGCCCAAAGACATTAAGCATCGCAAAGCTCACCTGGTTATGTATACCTGCCGCCCTGAGGAGCGACCATAGCTCTTCGATGTGGTCCACCCCTGAGATCGTCTGCTCCGCCTCGAGACTGAGGTCAGAATCTTGATGATTATCCCCTCCGAAGGGGATCTTGATGTTGATCACCGGGGCGATCTTGAGCTGAGCGAGCGCTACCGCTGCTTTGATCTGATCGGAGGGTCCATCTTTAAGGTCTGGATTGTCTGAAAGACCATCGAGGAGTGTGCCGAGCTGCTCCCCAAGTGAGCGCGCTTGATCCCTACTCAAGAGATAGCGGTCGAGGAAGCGCTTCTGCGCTCGGGTCCCCCCACCCTGTAAGCCGCTGTAAAGCTCATTGAGCGCTTCGTCTCTCACAGAGCGTAGATCGGCCAAGTTGTCTTCTTGTGGCGCGAAGAGTGCCTTGATCTCTGAGGGTTTGATATATTGAAGGGGCTGACCCTCATAGGTAACAGGTTGGTTCGCGAGCGGGATCGGCTCACGCTGCTTACACGCGAGCGGATCAGCACCGAGGTTCGCGAGGGCCGAACTGAGCATCTCTGAGCCGTTACCCTGAGAGGTCTTGACCGCACCATGGAGCGTCATCGCCTTACTGAACTCAGGATGCGCCGCGGTGCGGCTACTGTAGTGCACAAAGGCTAGCCGACGCCTTAGGTTGCCAGGGAGATTACCCCAGACACTAGCACCTCTCACGGGAGGGCGATCACCTAAGACAACGTTATCAGACACCTCGAGGATCGGGTTGTTGACGACCCCGTTCACGTAAGAGCCGGGGCAGTTAATGTTGACGGGATCACCGCTTGATGAGGTCGACATAATGAGGAGCTGCGGTAAATCTTCGTTCATCGCCTGCGCATGCGCCAGTCGAGAGGCGCAGAGCCACGCAGGGGGGAGGCCTGTCGCGAGTCCCTTAAGTAGTAAGCTCGCGCCGACCCCACCGCCGAAGAGCGCCTGGCGTCTACCGAATGTTTGCTTTTGATCGTCTTTCATAGCCCAACCCCCATGATGTCAGGTGATAAGCAGGCGATAGAGAACACTGAGCGGTTCGCGTCGCGTGCGTTGAGACCTTCTGATCTCGCTGTATCGTAATGTGTGGTCAACGTCATGACAATGTTCGCGTAGCGAGAATCGCTCGCGTCGACCCCCATCAACTGGGAAACGACATTCGGTATCAAGGTCTGTGAATTGTTAGCGGGGAAGCGATCGTTGCTATTGGTGACGACAGTTCGCGCGACCGCTTCACAGAGGCTTTCGGCCGCCGCGAAGTGGAAGGCGCTCGGTAAACTTGGCTGTGTAAAGTCGACCACACCGCGTGCAAAGCTATCCTTCGGTATCAAGCCCAAGACATTACGGACGCGGTTGATCTCGCAGATATTGTCTTGTCCTGTGCGTTCAGCGAGCAATCCGCAGAGATGTTCGCGACGCGTGATGCTGATGATCGGATCACTGCCCACGAGGCTCTCGGGCTCGCTGAAGTGTGTCACGAGCGGTGAAGCGAAGAGTTCGACCATCAACGATTTAAAGTTATAGTTCTCGTCAATAAAATGCTGGGTGACCCGGATGAACTCAGGGTCGCTCTCATCGCAGCGGATCGAGTTCGCGTAGAGGCAAAGTTTCTGCACCCACGCTGACGCGAACCGTGGGTGATTTGCGAGGAGTTGACCGAATCGATTGAGGTTACCTCCCTGATTGGTCTCGTTACGGAAGGCGAATGAGGCGACCGTATTCGCGGGCATCACGAGCTCATCTCCGCTCTCGCTCGTCGCGCGCTGATAGTTAACATTGAAATTACGAGCGAAATAGACACGCATTGGGTCAAGCTGTCGATGGCACCCTAAGCAGTCAGGCTCGTTCGCGTGGTCCGCGTCAAGGCCTTCGGTGCTGAGCGGCTGGGTTGGCTCGGATGATGAAAACGTCAGGTGGAGCGCGGTAATGAGCGCTTGATTGGTCGTAACTCGAAACTGATTGTCGATGTTCGTCGCCCAGTTGTTGAAGAAGACGCTCGTCGAGAAGAAGCCCCTTCTCGGGAGACGAGTTACGATTTCAGTCGCCCCGCGGAGTCTAGGCAGGTGATAGAAGGGGATTTGATCCACGTCAGAGAGGCTCGATTGACGGGTTAAGGTCACGGTGCGCCAATCATTAAAGTCTGACTCTCTGAGTGGATAATCCGGGAATCGGAGATTGCGTTCTGCGCCTTCACATCGAGGACGACTCACGAATCCAAAGAGCATCTCGAGCGCTTCTGTCTGGCTGATGTTGCACTCACCAGGTAGTGAAGGGATGTACCAAGTACGCTGATTCGCTTGATTCGCGAGTGAGTTCGGGGCGTCAGCGTCTACGGGAGTTAGAGTGTGCCGTTGCTCTCGCTGCTCGAGGCTCTGATCCGGATAGAGCAGGAGCACCAAGTTCGCCGTAGTAAGCACCCAGTTCTGTGTAGTCGCGATCTGCTTAAAGGGCTCACCGCGCGCTACGATGTCGAGCGCGGTCCTCGCGAAGGACTCACTCATGATCCTGCGGAAAGGGTCGTTTAATGAGTTGTGGCGTCGGAGGCGGTCAAACTGATCGCGGCTCTCTTCTAACATTTCTTGCTGAAGCGCAATTTGGAAGAATGAGAGCAATTTATCTTGTCCAGGCTCACTGTCGAACCATGTCTCGATGAGTCCTCTTAAGGCGCTCTCATTGTTACGCACCGCGTCAAGCTCTACAGCGGTAGGTGCGCCGCCGTTGATGAGTGTCTTGACCTTACGCACAGCAGACTCCACGGGCATGGGCTCGAAGGCGTTCATATCAATGGGCTCCTCATAGCGGCTCGCGATTTCATAGACCCACGCGCGATAGCACGCTTGGTGCTCTGCAGAGATCTCTACGCTTGGCGAAGGCATAATCACCTGACATGAGTCTTGGTCACCGAGCGGGGGCAACTCTGCGCCGACCGCCTGCAAGATTAGACTCTTATCTGGGTCTTGAGGGTCGATGAGCTCACGCCCTTCACATCCTTGAATCACTGAGGGCGCCTTAATGAGCTGATCTTCATAGCCATCATCAAAGAGGTTGAGTCCCGAGCGAGTCGGTGGAGCGTGACACCCGACGCTCTGACAGCCATAGGTCGTCATCGCCTCTGAGATGTCGCATCCCTCAACGGGGTTACCTGCGCTTGTCCCTGCAGTGCTTCCGGCGCTTTCACCGGCAGCTGACCCCGCGCTCTCACCGGCGGCTGACCCCGCGCTCTCACCGGCGGCTGACCCCGCGCTCTCACCGGCGGCTGACCCCGCGCTTGTTCCCGCAACATCACCCGCGCTCTCGCCGCCGAGTGGGTCACCTCCTTGTTCAACTCCACCTGCATTGGGTGTATCGCCTTCAGTGGATGTGCCCATAGGTTCTGAGCAGGCGACCGTGAATACGGCCACTATGCTGAGGCTCATCCACCATCGACATTTTGTGACAGAGTAGGCGATATCACTCTCGCTTGATGAAGTAACAGCGCGCGTATGAGGTCTCCAGAGCCCTCTTAGTCTATTTAACATAAATACTCCTCTGAAAAGACTTGCCATATGATGTAGATATATTGGTAACTTATGCTCGTGAGAGCTCGTCGGCGCAGCCCAAATAACACTTTGCCACAAGGGGACAGTTTTCATCAATATCATTCGATAATAAATATGTTAAAAAGTTAAATCACTTTTCGGAATCTGTTGAAGATGAATCTGGCTATGAGTAAAATTTAGCCACATCATCTCGGTCTATTCTATCTTCTTTAACTCCTCGCCCTACTCCGTGAAAGATAAACGATTACTATTTTTGCTAAAGTCTTGATAATTTGACCTGCTTAATCAACTGCCCAACATGATTCACTTTACATAACTTCAGCTCACCTTGAGTGCAGTATTAGCTAATCCCGCTTGCGATGTCTTGACTTAAGATGATGTGACGGAGTCATCTATTTACTTTTTAGGACTCATCTTATAATCTTGTATTCGATAAAGTTACGCACTAACGACATGTT
This sequence comes from uncultured bacterium, assembly GCA_943788935.1. Lineage (GTDB taxonomy): Bacteria > Myxococcota_A > Bradymonadia > UBA7976 > VGTA01 > CAKZRU01. Next base: position 219,559 of record CALSSE010000019.1, read on the forward strand.
GTACATGACCAAGGTTTCACAAAGAGAGTACAGAATCCGATGATTATTCTCCTCATCTCACTCCTTACTATCATAAGTATGAACCTCGGGTGCCAAGACAATCCAGTCTCCATAGAGTCTTCTACTAATGAATCGGTATCTTTCGTAGAAGGAGGAGATGCCGAATCTCAAGACTTGGTAGGAAATGAACAAGAGGAGACTACAGATGCTGGTCAGTCTGAAGGACAGGATGGGGCACCTCCGACCGATGGTGGCTTGCCCTCTACAGACGCAATACATTCTGATGCAGAACCCATGGGTGATGCAGAGCCTCTCTCTGAGTACAATGGACCTCGTAAGAAAGGAATCGCGATACACCAAAGGACCTACGATTGGTCCAAGAAGGTCGCTGCAGTTAAACCCTTTTGGAGCTACTCATGGGGTCTGAAAAAGAGCCGTTTTTAACCTGATGGAATCGAGTTTGTCCCGATGATATGGTCAGGCTCCCTCAATGATGATCAAGCGGACTATCTGCGCGATCAGTTCGCTACGGGTGAGATTCAATATCTGCTTGGCTACAATGAGCCTGATGGAGAGCGACAGGCGAACATGAGCGTTGATCGGGCCCTTGAGCTTTGGCCTCAACTTGAGGCGATAGGAGTCCCTCTCGTGAGCCCGAGTCCGGTGCATTATGATAATGAATGGATGATAGATTTCATGCGCCGGTCAGATGAACGAGGTCTACGGCTTGATTATATTGCATTCCATTGGTACGGGGGCACCAATGCTCAATGGTTTCTAGACCTCCTGGATCGTGTGTATGAGCGATATCAGCGCCCCATCTGGATCACCGAGTTTGCACCTGCTGACTGGGAGGCAGAGCGCCGTGAAGACAACAGGGTGCAACCTGATCAGGTTCTAGAATTTATGCAACAAGTACTTCCCGAATTAGACAGAAGGAACTATGTTGTTCGTTACGCTTGGTTTACCGATTACTCGAGTAAGAGTCTTTGGACTTCCGCCCTCTTCAATGATGAGGGGGAACTCACTCCACTTGGAGCATTGTACGCTGAGCACACTCCAAACCCTGTAGCTGGCCTTGCTAAACCTTATCCTGGACCAATACTCGATCAAACGAACCTTCTGAGGAATGGAGGATTTGAGCTAGGGGACTCAGGGGACTGGGATGGCTATGAGAAGCGTTTTTATACGATTGACATGACCGATACCTACCAAGGTGCCTTCTACGCATGGCTGCGTGGTGGCTTTAGCTCTGCGATCTCTCAGAAGGTTGATCTTGAGGCGGGGAGGACCTATCGAGTGACATTTCACACACGCTGGGCGGAGCCGCCAGGTCGATCGGTCTCTGCCGCTCTCGAGAGAGAGGGTGGTGTTGATGTCGTCTGGAGTCCACCATTCGAAGACACTCAATGGCAGGAGAGCAGCTTTACTTATACTCCAACTGAAACAGCTGAGCACAATTTCTGGATCTGGACAGGTGAGAACATTAGCTCTGATCTTTATATCGATAGCGTCTCTATTCGCTTAATGGAGTAAGATCTTCGTACCTTCTTAGTTGAGTTAAGAGAGAAGCTGTTCCGGAATGGATTAATACTCACCCAGTCATTGGCTTAAGTGCATAAACTAGATACAGTATATTCAGATAGTTAAGTAAAATTAGCCCTATAACTCTATCTCATGTAGCTAGCTCATAAACTGATACTCGAGGCCCATTTAACTCCGAGCTCATTGACGATGCTGTCCATCTACGCACCGACCCTCTTAATCGAGCAATGGGATTGAATAAGTCCCATTATGCTTCATGAGACTATTTAACAAGTGACGTTGCGACTCGTTGAAGGTCTGCTTTTTGAGATCGATGTGACTATACTTCGGGATCGTGTGCCTCGCGATATCAGCCCACCGATGCTCAACGCTTCTCGAAGGATGATTACGCAGTAAAGCTCGAATCACTTCCTGGTAAATCAGTACGCGTTCAGTCTCAGTCGTCATTCGTTGCCGAGAGTTATGTTCCGATGTAATATGGGAGCAAAATATTTCTAGAGAAAAGGATGAAGTGTGGTTGAACCGGGTAGTCCTTGGAAATACTACTAGCGAGGTCATAGGTTATTTTTAATTAGGTATTAGATTAGATGATCATTCCTATATAGCTAATATAGTGAGTTATAGTCTTCAGTAACGGAGGGACCGTTTGAGGTTCTTAATGATATTGTTTATTTCTTGTGAAATTATATGTGTATAAAAACAACACAAAACGAACGTAACTCGTCTCTCATACTCACTTTTTACCTCTTCTAAACAGAACAAATGGTTGGATAGTTTTTTTGACCACTATCATGTATCGTTATAGTCAATGGCGTTGGTAAAAAAACCTTAAGAAAAAATATAATATTAGTTAAGAGGTAAAGCATTTGAATGCCGTTAGAGACAGGTTGAGTCATTTCTTTAGAGAACTTTCCTGGGAGATTATAGGGTGGATTGCACTTCGCATCCTTTTGATTCGACCTTCACAGGTACGCCGAAACTTAGCCCATATCGATCGTTCTAATCTTACCCCTCATACACCGACTGACTGGCAGATCGCCGTAGGGGTATTACGAATGTGGTATCGAATGATCTTTCGCTCAAATACCATCGGAGTCAGTCAGACGCATCCCCCCCGATCAAGTAAATGGGCTCGAGTTTTACAATACAGACTGTTACGCTTTCCTTTTGTATTATGGGAAGGCTCGGTAAGCCCTTGGGATCTAAGCGGACTCACAAGCTCTCCCGACCGTCTCATTTGCCATGTAGTGGGTACACATCATGACAATGAGCAGTTTGTATATGATCTAGAGATTCTCTCTTGTTATCCAAATGCCTTGCCTCAACTTAAAAGGAAGGTCGATGCCATCGTGTCAGGGACAGACCCTCGCTCAGAATGGTTACAAAACTTAGTCGTCTATGAGGCATATCATAAGAGTCTGCTTGACTATATGAAGCGTATCGAGGTTTCAAATTGGAAGGTTAGCCTCTCTTCTGAAGTGAAAAGGTCGATAGATATCTCATTTTATGCCACTCTCACTTGGTGCTCTCAACAGCCATTAACTCCTCGTGAGACTTGGATCGCATGGCGACAAGGAATCCTTAGGCTTGATCAAATCTATTTAACTAAGGAGGTTGAATGAAAAGATGACCACCTTGAGTTTTTGGGCCATTCTTCATTGAGCAAGAAGAGAGATCGATGTTCCTATACCCTTGAGACGGGTTTCGCGTTCATGCTAGACGATGCGATGGAGCCCGGCAGATATAGTTAATTCGGGGTGTAGGACTGATCCTAGTGAGTTAAAATAAAGCTCGCTTCAGAGCCTGTAGGTGAGAAGGGGCGATGGTTTTTCTGTAATCTTGAGGCGGAGTGGTTTAGGCTGAGTGTTCAGTAGTGAAACAGATGCTAGTTCTAAATGATTAGAAAGTATTTACTATTAGAACTCGATTATTTTACCTGTCTCTTAAATGAAATGTTGTGTTTGACCTCAAGATGAACCCCAAACGTGCCATTGAAGAATATATTGTCCAGTTTTTGGAAGAGAGACATCCTCAATTCTCTGATATGCCTCCCTGTCCTTTTGCACGTAAAGAGAGGTTAGAGGACAGAATCATTTATACAGAGGTTCACATTGGCAAAGAGAGACCAACAGAGAAATTGATCGAGGACATTCGTACTTTTGATTCGGATCCTCATAAATCAACAATGATTATTTATGACACATCTCAACAGTGTAGTCTGCAGGAGGCGTACGCGTTTGCACAAATTTTGACCGAATTGCTATTCGATCTCGATATCTTAGCTATCCCACTTCACCCCGAGGATCCATTTGCAATCGGTGATGTACGCACAAGACAGACGCCTTTTATGATGATGACAATACAAAGGAAATCTCTGATCTTCGATGCTAAAAAAAAGCTGCTATCAACGACGTATTACTCTTTATGGGATGATGCAGAAGAACGTTTTTTTGATCAATTTGAAGACTATATGCAAAGAGAACATCAAGACGTGTTTTTTACACGTTTGTGGTGGAGAGAGGGAATTTTAAACTCTTTCTTGCAAGGAGTTGCAAAACCTAAGGTTGTTGTAGGTGTCACAGTCGATTCTTTGTCTAGAAATGCATTTCATGTTTGGATGAATCGCTGGGGGGTGTTGCATGGATGGCATCCTTTGTGTGCGATGAAGCACCAACATATGAGCAGGGTTATGGAGGTGGTTGAGGATGGAGGGTGTGTCTTAGCAACAGCCCACGGGGGGAATGAACCTGGTTTATTATTGGTCGCTAGTGATCATAATGGCTCACTCTCCTTTTTCCCCGAAGTGAACCGAGAATGGCTTCAACGCTCTTGGTCCGGTGGGAGCGGTTTTTGGGTGTTTTTGCCTGATGACCAAGTTATACTCAACAACGCTTCTGTCGAGTAGAGAGAGGATGATTCTCCCTCCACCGCTCATTTAGAAGACGAGACTCATCGACAGCCCTGAGTGTGTTGGGAGGAGAGATACCCTCAGCTGATCTGTGAGATCGCTGTGGAGGTAAGCGAAAGTGGCGTCGAAGAAGAGCAGGAATGCGCCTTGTAAGATGAGGGATCGGCCGTAGCCGAGTGAGCGGTCAGAATTGAGTCGTCGTCCCCGCTCGATGAGAGCGTAGCCAAAGGCCATATAAGCGAAGTCAAGACCGGCATTAAAGATCAAGATACGGTCGGTGTTCTCTAGCTCTCGTAAACCCTCAAGAGCACTCCACGAGCTCACATCAGGGAGGCTGAGGTAGCCAAAGCCTGCGATTCCCAAGTTAACAAGATTCCACGCGGCGTTCATCTCATGGAAATAATGGCTCGTCGATTGAGTACGCTGTCGCATCACTCCGCCGATCATGAGGTTACTCACCGACCAAGCGCCGAGGACACTCATCCCCGTTCGCATTGAGTTTAAGTGTTCGTCAAAGATCATTCGTTCGCCCTCTTGAGCATAGGCCATTTGATGTAAGAGTATCGTCAAGATAGAGCTAGCGATGATCAAGAAAGGGAGGCGTGAAAAGTTGTACTTATGCATGGTTGGAAGTTTTCGGTGAGGGACTTAAGTCAATTCTCAGCGGAGTCCGCTGTTGAGGACTTCATATCCTAAGCGTTTAAAGTTTATATTTCATTTGAGTGTATGATACGAAGGCTTGCTGTAAAGTCTCTCTCTCTTCATTTCCTCCAAATTACATTTCATTATGTCACTGATCAATGTCTACTGATTACTCTCAGGATCATTGTTGACAGGCATCTATATGTGCGATGTGGCTCTAGTCTTCATGCTTATCTCGAATATGTTAGGGAATGCGCTTCTTTGCAACAAGCGACTATATCTTAAGGAAAATATGAAGAAAATTCATTATCGGTCCTGGCAAGTCATATCTTTATCATCATTCTGATTTACTGGTTCCTCACTAAAACTCTGAAGAAAGTTTGCTGACAGGGTGACAGATTTCTCTAGACGAAAATCAGATTTTACTGATCAAGATCGATCATGTGTGATCGTACACGTTGGAGTTCACTGATGAGCGATGTCTCAAGCAATATCCACGCCGCTCGGCCTTGGTCGAGCTCTATTCGAGGGCTACATATAGAGGGCTTAGCGTGGGGGAATCCCCAAGCTCATCCTGTGCTCGCTTTACATGGGTGGCAAGATAACGCCGCGAGTTTCATTCCGCTTATGTCTCATGTGATGAGATGGACAGAGGACTTATATGTTGTTGCACCCGATCTATTAGGTCATGGTCGATCTGCGTGGCGACCCCATCAATCTGCTTATCATTTTGTTGATTGGCTGAGGGATATACATGATCTCTTGCAGAAATTATCATGGCCACAATACTCAATGATTGGACACTCAATGGGCGCAGGAATCGCCTCTTTGTGGGCAGGTCTCTATCCTAAGCGCTGTGTAGATTTGGTTCTTATTGAAGGGTTAGGGCCTCTAAGCACGCCCGCTCATGAAGTCCCCGAACAGCTCGCTAAAGCTCTGCAGACCTCTATCTTACCTTTTAGAGAGCGCTCCTCCCTAGATGAGCTTGTAAGGCAGCGATGTAAGCTCACTCCTATGAAACCAGAGAACGCTCACTGTCTGATGACACGTTCGACTCAAGTAAGCAAAGAGGGGAAAGTTCAGCTCCTTCAAGACCCTATGTTGAGAATGCCCTCTCTTTTACGATTTACCGAGGATCAGGTACAATCTTTTATGGGTCGGATCACATGTCGCACCTTATTGATTAAGGCGAGTGATGGTTGGCCTTTTGATCCGTCTCTAATGCAACAGAGGATTGAGTGTTTAGCGCTCGTTCATCTTGAAGAAATTGAGGGTCAACATCATGTTCACATGGATGACCCTGCTCAAGTCGCTCGACTCTGTTATGAATTTTGGAATAGGGCATAGACAATACATCACTCCTTCACGAGATATGGCTAAAGGCCTGCTCTTTAAGAGCGATCCAAATGAAGAAGGGAAGAAGCATTCTGTATTCTGAGGCTAGGGAATAATCCTGGATCCGAGGCATTCAGAATTTAGCTAGAGTCAATCTCCAAATCGGGGTGAAAGAGTTCATTTATTGATTGATCATACTCTCGCACAAAAAGCTAAACTATAGAACGCTGTAGCTTCAAAAGATATATATAACTACTGCTTAGGCGTGCCCATTATCTTGATCGCATGTAACCCCCCATGGGGTAAGAGCATGATGCAGATGTGCGTCGCGTTAAAATTAAGATCGCTCTCGATCTGCATCGCGTCTTGATTTAGCTTTAATGTCGCTTCTAAATTCCAAATATCATTGGGGAGTGCAGATATTGAATAGGTTGGAACGAGTGATTTTCCAGAGTGTCGCTCATTAAAAAATGATCTTAAGTCATCAGTTGAGAACTGCTGACCCTCGCTAGAGGTTACATGCCAAAGGGGACAGTCTTCTCTGTTGAGAGTATAATGCTCAGGTAAACTTGCGCTAAATACCCATGCAGACCGCAGATAATTGTTCACATGCCTATAAGTATCAATAATGATTTCATTCACAGATCCCTCGATGATTGGAAAGACTGCTTGAAGACCCATGGCGCTCCGAGATGTCTCCCATCCGAGCATGTGTTGGGTAGAGCGATCAGCGCGGTCACTGAGCGCAAAATCGGGTCCTCCAAAGAAATCATCTTCTTTAAACAACACCTTGCTGTTTTTCGAGAGCCAAGTCAGTTGAGCAGGCTGTACCTCCGCTTTTGTGCCAAATGCCCAAACGCGAGTGATTCCACCGGCTTTGAAATGGAAGATTAAACGAGTGGCTGTGAAGTCTATGTCACCAAACCAATGCTCAGAGTCGGGGTTTAAATGAGGGATGGGTAAGACGCGTTCTTCCTTAAGTAAATCATCAATCAAGGTAACTCGTACATCGCTCGCCGGGTTGCCCGCGAAAAATCGAGTGCTCACGCACAAGGTTGTCAGCTCGGTTCTATTCTCAAGTTGAACCACCAGGTGTTCTCTATGGTTGGGGTCAAATTGATGTGAAAACTCTTCGGGATTCGACGCACTTTGAACGACACCATGCCCACCCATTCGATAGGGCTCTACACCCTCATAAATTTTACCAATATGACTGTAGGCCTCCTCATCAAACAGTGGCGCCTCTAAGGAAACCACGGTATGCGGATCAGTAAAGGAGCTCTCGGAGTACTCTAAAAGCGATAATGCTACTTTATTGGCTAAAGACTTAGGTCTCGATGAGAGCTCTTTCGCAATAGAGAGCTGTGCTTGTGCTGTCATTGGTTTTCCATTCTCACATTAATCAAGATTCATTATCAATCAATCATACCACGTAGCGTTATGACATACCTTTGAGGGCTTTTATATCTCACTGTTTGTTTGATTATTATATTGAGCTTGGAGAGACCCCATTTTAATACATGATAACCCTACAGACCTGTCCCTAAAAGCTACCCTTTATGTCGCCTCTGCTTTTTTTTCTTTGAATTTTTTGATTTAGCTGATGCCTTCGCTGAAAAAGAGATCTCTTTATGAAAAGGTTGATTTGAATCTATTTCAAATTTCCTCTTGATCAATTTTCCAATGTTTTTTAATAGCACTACCTCTGATTCGACACAAAAAGAGATCGCGACTCCTTTATTCCCAGCCCTTCCAGTTCTCCCTATCCTATGTATATAGTTCTTAGGATCTTCTGGAAGGTTATAATTTATCACGTGACTCACATGTTTAATATCGATACCCCTCGCAGCGATATCTGTTGCCACCAGAATTCGAATCTCTCCTTCACGAAATGCCCTGAGAGCTCGCTCTCTTTCACTTTGTGATTTATTGCTATGTATCGTTGCACAGGCTACTGAAGTTCGCTGAAGATTCTCAACAATCCTCTCTGCTCCAAACTTTGTTTTACAAAATAAGAGAACTGAAGTGAGTTCAGGGTCTTCAAGCATACTATGTAGAAGATAACCCTTATTAATCTTCTCTACTGTATAGATCTTTTGCTCAATAGCCTCACCTAAGGATGATTCCGAATCAACCTCAACCTTAACAGGGGTATGTAATAGATTGTTTGCGAGGTTTTCTATTGCCCCAGGCATGGTCGCTGAGAAGAGTAAGGTTTGCTTGTTTTGAGGTAAGAATGAGATTACTTTTTTCACATCTCCCAGGAAACCCATATCTAACATCATATCGGCCTCATCTAGAACAAGTACTTCCAGCTCATCAAATTGTATATGTCCTCGTTCAATCAGGTCCAACAGCCTACCAGGCGTCGCCACCAATACATCTAATCCTAAATTGAGCGCCTCAATTTGAGGTTGCTTACCAACCCCCCCAAACACTACTTTTGTTTTTAGCTCTAAACCTTCTGAATAATTGATGATGTTATTCTCAATTTGAGACGCGAGTTCTCTAGTCGGTGAGAGGATAAGAGACCTAATATGATTAGGTGTAATATTTACTTTGTTACGTCCCAATTTATCGATAAGTGGCAAAGAGAAAGCTGCTGTTTTCCCCGAACCCGTTTTAGCGATACCCAATAAGTCCTTCCCCTCGAGTAGAGGTGGGATTGCCTGTACTTGAATGGGGGTAGGGTGAGTATAACCTTTGGCCTCAACTTGAGATAAAATTGATGGTAGAAGGTTTAAACTTTGAAATTCTAGTGTTGATTCTGCATACATAATGAATACTGATTAGCATATTGCACCACCAACTTCACTCAAAAATGATGAGAAACCGGACAAAGAAGCAGCTTATTATGATCGGACATTTAAATTAATAAGCAGCCTTTGATCAAACATATCTCACAAAAGTTTTTGCCTGCGACCTTGTCAACACTGATACACATCGAGTTTGTTATCTGTATCGAAAGATTTCTAGAGACGACAGAGTTTACAAGACGACAAATTGGTGCATAAGTCGTATTAAAATGATGTGCTGTAAGGGTTGAAAGATAAAAATATGACTCAGCCACAGCATCGTAATAGGCATCTTAAGTATCAAAGTTACTTAACAGTCATAAGAGCACTCTTACGCAGATTGTTCACCTCTACTTATGGCTTTCAAGACACTAAAGTGAGTTTTACTTGGAGATAAGATGAAGAATATAGGATGCCAAACCCCTTCTGATTGGACACCAACGGGAAAGCTACCCATTATGGGGTCAGAGACCTTGATGAATCCCAAGGCGCATGGTACTTCCCACACTCCCGTACAAGATAATCTCCGTTATGGATGTGATCGAAAAGTCGCTGATCAAATCTGTAACTTCAATCGTCATTATGCTGAGTATTCTGGCTACTTTCTTCAAACCAAGTGGCTACAAGACGTTCAAAATAAAGAAGATGCCACCACCTATTATGATTCGAACAGTGGGAAACCATTGTTTGAAGCACCCCAAAACCGTAGTTTTAATGAATTTCTACAAGAGTCGATCGGTCACGGTTGGCCAAGTTTTCGGGATGACGAAGTGAATTGGCAGTATGTCCGCGTATTGACTGATGGAGAGTGTGTCTCGATTGATGGTACACATCTCGGACATAATATTCCCGATCACAAAGGAAACCGATATTGTATCAATTTGGTCTCAATTGCTGGAAACCCAACACAATAGATAGATTAGGAGTCTGCGGGTATGGAGGAAAAACAATTCCCCAATACGCATAGATAGACTTCTTTGATGGGGGCTTTGTTGATGGCTTGATCACTTAGGGGGATGTCCCTAGATCACTAAAAGGCTGAGTGAAAAGGTGGGGGAGTGGAAAGGTGGGGGAGTGAAAAGGTGGGGGAGTGAAAAGGTGGAGGAGTGAAAAGGTGGGGGAGTGAAAAGGTGCCGAGTAAATATAAATCTTCCATAAAAATGGAGATTTTGTTCGCATCGCCTCCAGGTTTCCACAAGTTAAACCAAGGCACAAGTGACTAATATAATGTAGCTATAGCTCAAAACCACATCCCAAATAAGGGGGTGTAGAATATTACATCCCCCTGTTATGCAAATATGGTCATCTCTTTAAAATCATGGATCTGCCGTACCTATTAATCATGTTCGTTACTATTCCAAGATGGAGGTCGAGAATGCAAGAGCAGGCAAACAAAACTATAGAAAAGATTAAGGCATCTCTCACGAGACACTTCACTGAGCTCTGGCCATCAACGTCAAGAAACGCAACAATCGAAGAGCTCACTGAGAGCTACTTCTCTTCGTTGTCGCAGCTTAAGTATAAGCAGCTCATTCCGCTCTACGCATCAAATATACTCAAGGATGCTCCTCATCGAAAAAATATTGAGCGATTGTACGCTTCACTTCAAAAAGATCACATCCAAAGTTACGACGTTCTTTTACAATACAAGATACCATTCAGTAAATTGGGCACAGAGAACTTCTTAACCTACACCAAAGTATCGACACGAAAAGGCTCTCGATATATGGCGCTGTGGGTTTGTCGTAACCTCAATAGTTCACAATCATGGAAGATTAATGACCTCTATCTTCATGAGGTCTCGCACGAGCTCGAATTGGGCATAAATATCCAGACCAATCTTGATAAGCGGTTCACCACCTTATGCGGGAAGATGATTGATGACTCTACCCTCACCTCACTCTTCTTTGTACGCTTATTTACCGATCGAGCACACTCTAACCGAGTACGAAAGTCGCTAAGTAAAGCTCAAGGACTTCAACGAGAGATCGTTGAGATAGTAAAAGGGCAAACGGAAGAGCTCTTGAACATTCTTCAAAACACGCCTACCACTTTCTCACTGAGTATACTCAGCCCTCCATTGCGAGAGCGGATCAGAGAACTTCTCTTCTCTTCTCATAGTAATTATCCAGTACTTGAAAAAATTGATCAAGTGGACAAGTCACTTAAACTCCTCTCTCTGTCTGTACTCCCTAATCACTCACAGAAACAGACGCGAATCCTCGCTCATGTGTACATACCCAAACACAGTAGATATCTCTCTGTCTGGTTTAAAAGAACTTTAGACGGTGATTTATCGTGGAAGGTTGATGACTTTTATATCCATCAGTTCAATCAAGTTAACCCTTCAACTTATTCAGACAAAAAACTCTGCCAGCGGACCTTTCAAACCATGAAGAGTCGTATATTCTATGCAGCGGACCTAATGGGGAAATACATTGTTACCCATAGCTCTTAATGCTTAATTGTAGCAAGAATGTATATTTGATATACGGTGATTTCGCAGACTAAAATCTATAGAGAGGAAGACGTGTGCAAGTACAAGTTCTTATAGATGCGATGATTCGTCAGAATACTGTTCTGATCGCACATCTAGCGACTTCAGCCGGTATGCGCGCACCACTCGCACATATCGCTGATCAAGTTTTTTTAGAGATCAGTAACGAGCTGCGAAAACAAGGGGTAGGGGTTAAAGTGATCGCAGATATGTTTGGTATGGCCTTACGTAGCTGGCAAGCGAAAGTTCGTCGGGCGACCGAGAGTCGAACCGACATCGGACGCACGCTGTGGGAGGCTGTGTACTCCTACTTATCAAGTCATGGGCAAGTCAGTCGAAGTAAAATTTTAGAGCGTTTTAAGTATGACGAAGAGGCTGTTCTCAAGGGTGTACTCAACGATCTCGTCGAGAGCCAACTCATCTTTAAAGCGGGTCGAGGCGACTCTACAATCTATATGATGGCGCCCTCGAACCTCAGTCTCGCCGATGAGGAAGAGAGTAAGACTCGAGATGATCAATTGGATGCGCTAACTTTAGTGACTCTGTACCATGGTCAGCCAATGAAGGTTGAAGAGTTAAAGCAGAGCTTAAACTTATCTGAAGACGTCTTGTTGAAGGGGTTAAAACGCCTAGAATCTAATGGTCTCGCGAAGCGAGATGAGGAAGGGTGGCACTGTCAATCACTCTATCTCTCAACCGATGATCCTGTTGTCTGGGGCGCTGCATTGTTGGATCATTATCAGTCCATTATCAGCGCCCTCTGTGTAAAGCTGAGAGGTGGTAACGATCGGGCTCGTGACCACGACTTAACAGGAGGAAGCACTTACTCCTTCAATCTGTGGCCAGGTCACCCGTTGGAGACAGAGGCAACAGGACTTCTCAAAGAATTCCGTCATCGACTTGGTGAACTTAAAGCAAAGAAAGAGTCTTTTACAGGACAGTGTCCAGATGATTTAGAGCAGTCTAAACTCGTCTTCTATTTTGGGCAAGCGATCATAGAAGAAGAAGCCTAAGTCTATGGAGAGGAAACCTCATGCATAATAAAGTATTAAAGTTACTCTTAACCACACTCATCTTCGTATTATCAGGATGTGATAAGAAGAAAATAGATCTTCCGATTGACTCTGGTAATGGTGTTCGCATCGACTCAGAGACACATTGGCTGTCCGCTTGTGATGATCAGAGTAGCTGCGGGGAAAATCTGATCTGCATATGTGGCTTGTGCACGACTACATGTGAGAGCGCTGACATCTGCGGAGGACAAGAGATCTCCCGCTGTCGGTCCACTTCGGAAGATCTCAGATGTGAAGGGGCAGACGCGCCAGCTCAAAGCGCCGCTGTCTGTTGGCCTACAGAGAGCCACCCGAAAATTATGTTTGAGCTCTGCAATGACCGAATAGATAACAACAATAATCAGCTCATCGATTGTGAAGACCCCGAGTGTGCGAACAATGACTTTTGCCTTGAAGGAGACGATCCACAAGAATGTGTTGATGGGGTAGATAATGATTTAAATGGCAGGATCGATTGCGAGGACCCTAGATGTGCTGGCAGCCTAATATGCAACCCTGTGCCCTCCGCTGAGATCTGTGATGACAGCATCGACAATGACCTAGATGAGCGAGTCGATTGTCAAGATCAGGACTGCGCTGAACGTGATCCTTGTGTCGAGGGAGACACCGATAATGAGTGCTTTGATGGCCTAGATAATAACGGTGACAGTCTCATCGATTGCGCAGATCCACAGTGTGTGGACATTTGCCGTGAAGGGGAAGAAGAAGAGGAGTGCTTTGATGGCCTCGATAAACAACCGTGATGGTGTCGCTCGATTGCGAGGAATCTGGATGCAGCGACGATTGCCAAGGAGGGTGAAGAGATCGACGAGTGCTTCGATGGCCTAGACAACAATCGCAATGAACTAACAGACTGTGCCGAGTCGATGTGCAGTCTCCACTGTGAAGAAGGGGAAGAGGCCGAGGAGTGCTTTTGATGGCCTCGATAACAATCGCAATGGTCAAACAGATTGTGATGAGTCGATGTGTCTTAATCACTGCCAAGAGGGTGATGATATTGAAGAGTGCTTTGATGGCTTCGATAACAACCGTAATGGTATCGTCGACTGTGATGAGCCCCCAGTGCCGTGATCATTGCCAAGAAGGTGAGGACATCGATGAGTGCTTCGATGGTCTCGATAATAACCGTAATGGCCTAATAGACTGCGCAGAGTCAATATGCGGCTTCCACTGTGAGGAGGGTGAAGACGTCGAGGAGTGTTTTTGATGGTCTCGATAACAACCGCAACGGCGTCGTCGACTGTGATGAGTCTCTATGTCAAAGCCAATGCACAGAGGGCGAGAATATCGATGAATGCTTTGACGGTCTCGATAATAACCGTAATGGCATCGTCCGATTTGCGCAGAGAGTCTCTGCAGCCTTCACTGTGAAGAGGGCGAAGTGCTCGAAGAATGCTTTGATGGCATCGATAACATACCGGGGATGGCCCAATCGACCGCGAGGAGTCCATGTGCAGTGATCATTGTCAAGAGGGAGAAGATATCGATGAATGCTTTGATAGCCTTGATAATAATCGTAATGGCATCA
>CALSSE010000020.1 GCA_943788935.1 uncultured bacterium
GATAGCGTGCCGATGACGGGCAGACGAGGCATTCATCGGTTTGAATTCTGGGGCTCGCGAGATTCTGGGGCCCGCGACTCTGTTGCCCGCGACTCTGTTGCCTCCCCTGTTGGAAGAGGTCTGTCGCTGAGTTGATGTACCCACCCCCCACCTAAAGCTCGATGAAGCTGAACTCTAGCAGAGAGCGATGCTCTTTTTGCAGCGAGCGCTGCCAGTTGACTCGCATATAAGCCTTGTCGAGCGGTCAGCGTCGTTATGAAATCTCCGACCCCTTGTAGATAACGACTATGGGCGCTCTCAAATAATGTCTCTGCTGAGCTCAACTGCTTTTCTACTCGGTTCAGTTGCTCACCAAGGCTCCGCTCATTACTTAAGGCGTTCTCCACCTCATGATAAGCCGTCAGCAGTCGCTCTCTCATCGCTAGGAGACTCTCTCGTAGCGCCGCTTCAGTCCTAGACTGCTCAGCTCGTAAGCGACCCCCTTGAAAAAGAGGAGTAATAAGATTGCCTGTTAAACTCCAAATGAAGTCATCAAATAACTCGTCAAACTGAAACGACTGGTAGCCAACACTCGTCCCAAATCGTAGCCCTGGAAGTCGAGCAGAGACCGCTGCGCTTACCCTAGCATCCGCCGCACTCAAGCGAGCAGCTGCCGAACGAATATCCGGTCGTGATTCCAATAGAGATGCGGGGAGCCCTACTTGAGGGAGCGCTAATGCCTCAGGGAGCTGTGTCGCAAAGACGAATGTATCCTCGAGCTGTGATCGCCCCCATAGCGCCGCGATTCTCCTCTTCAAACGAGAGAGTAGAGCCTTAACAGGAGGGAGTTGAGCGTGAGTTCGATCTCTCTGTTGAGTCTGTTGTAAGACCTCAATATGTGGCGACAAGCCTTGATTAAAACGACTAATGACCACCTCGAGTTGATCTTCATCATCTCTGAGTTGACTCTCCAAGATCGTCAAGCGAGCTTGAGTCTCGATTACCTGAAAATAGACATCAGCGATCGTAGCGCTTAAGGTGATCGCCATAGAATACATGTCGGACTCACTTGCGATCGCCTCTCTCTCAGCAGCTTCGGTGAGAGAGCCGATTCGTCCCCAAACGTCAAGCTCATAGCTCACCGCCAATGAAGCGCGAAAATTGTCTTGCGTAAAGGATGATGGAAATGGGGAGGCGCTGTTGCCTCCTGCCTGTCCGTCCATACTACCGGGAGGCATAGGGGTGCCGCTCCCACTCGATAATCGCGAGAAGGGATTCAACTGTTTTGTTCGACTCCAGCCCATATCTAAGTTTAGAGTAGGCCAGCGCTGGCTGCCCGCTTGGCGGGCAACCGCTCGCATCTGAATGACTCTCTCTCTCGCTTGAGCGAGTTGTAAGTTTTGAGAAAATAATCCCTCTATTAGATGATCCAATGCCGGATCTCCCAAAGACCTCCACCAAGGGTCATCTATAGAGATGACTGTCGATCGTGGTCCCTGATCTCTTTTACCTTCCTGCTCTAGATATGACTTCGGCATCTCTACATTAGGATTAACGTGTATTCTACTGCATCCTGTAGAGAGCAATATTAGGCTAATGAGCTGAATGTTATCACTTAATGCTCGTAAAGATTTAAACTCACAACACGATTTTTTCATCATCAAAACTCACTCATGCTCTTCTCCTCGGGAGAGCCTCCCCCAAATAACATCCTCGTCATATTCTCTATTACGCCCTCCATGGAACCGATCAGCTCTATTTGGCTAATTGAGTCATTAGTGATTGAGTCATGTGATGAGCACAAGGTCATCAAGTTAGCTCTTACTAGCATCGTACCTACGATCATGGAAGCAAGCGCTGCTGTATCACACGACGAAAAGAGTCCACTCTTCACGCCCTTTTCAATCCAAGTCTTCACTCGCTGACAAACCATCAAGGGTAAGGGGAGGCGACCTTGATTGACTTCTTGAGGAGTCACCCCTGCGGATTGAAGGACTTTTATTTGAGGTACATATGCATTGAGAAACTTCATGAGCTTTTCACAGAGTTCGCGCAGCTGCTTGATCGCTAGGTCTCTCTCCGGAGGAGGACCTGCGAGGAACCCTGTAGGCCATGGAAAGTCTTGAGGTGGTTTGAGAGCGCTAATTAATAATGCTCGCTTAGATCCAAAACGCTGTATCAGGGCTGAATGGCTGAAACCTAAATCTTCAGCGATCGACTTTAGGGATGCGCTGTGACCTCGACGAATAAAATGAGCTCTCGCGACTTTAATAATCTCATCAGTTGAGACTCTTTGGGGCCTTGACACATCATATCCCTTAGCACTTCAAGGTTTATTACTAACAAGTTAGAAAGTAACTTGGTTGACTTCTATGTTTGATAATACAGACAGCGAAGACGTTGCAAATAATATTATTATTTTTTGTATCTAAGTCCTAGCTCAGCCTACTCATCTAGCTCAGCCTACTCGTCTATCTCAGCCCCGCCATGTCATCACTCAAGCGTTGTTGTAATCCAGAGCTTCTAGGGTAATGCTGTAAAATCTTGGCGGTGAGAAGCTCAGCTTGTCCGACGATTACCACTGAGGTCTTTGAACGAGTCACTGCAGTGTAAATGAGTTCACGACTGAGTAAAGGGAGCGGCTGTCCCGGTAACAGTAAGGCCACTTTATCGAACTCAGAGCCCTGAGATTTGTGGACGGTCATCGCGAAACTATGCTCAATTCGGCCAACGAGAGCCTCCATCTCAAAGGCCCGATACCCTCCGTCCATGGAAGGAAACACAACTAGAGGTCTCGGTTCTTCCTCTCCCCACTGTCCCCACAGAACGAGTCCTTGGTCACCATTAAACAACATTCGATCATAATCGTTATGAAGCATCATTATTGGTTCACCCACTAAGTAAGGAGCATCTTTTTGGGTAAATCGAGCGAAACGTCTATGGAATCGATCATTAACCTTGTGCACACCCGTCTCTAGATTTTGGGTAATACACAAGAGCTTGGCTTGAGTGAGGTGATCGAAGAGCTCATTCACCATAGCCTCTTCGCTCTCTACGAGCCTGCCTTCATTAAAGTGCCATCGATAACTACGAAGGTCATTGATTCTCTGATCACCGAAGAGGTACTTATTGGCCCAGAGATCTAAAAAGGCCCACTGCTCACTTTGAGACCACTCGAGCACTTCAACTCCACGCCAAGTTAGTTCAGTGAGCTGATCTCGTATTAAAAACGATCCCTTTTTATCCATAAAGTGAGGGTCTTCTGTAGCTTGATCTTCTCTTATGGCCGATGAGTCAACTGACGAGTCATCACTGATCCCCTCTCTTATGTATCGCGCAAAACTTAAAATCGCGCGACCATTCGGGTCATCCTCTCTCATTCGATAGCTCTGGGTAAGCGTTACTCTATGTTGAGGTAAGGCAGCGAGTAGATCCTTAAAGACTGCCCCTGCCGATACTGATGGGAGTTGATCTGCATCACCGAGCATGATGAGCTGGGTCTCATCTTTGAGAGCGTTGAACAACCTCTCCATGAGATAGATATCAACCATAGAACTTTCATCTATGATGACCACTTGTGCGGAGATGGGCGCGTTACGATGACGGCGAAAAAGACCCGTTCGTGGATGGTAAGCGAGCAGGCGATGTAATGTTTGTGGAATGGGAGGACTTTCCATTAGCTCTCGATCATCATTTTGAGGGTCTCGCAAGAGGGAGAGAGACTTACGGATACTCTCTCCCATTCGCCAAGCCGCCTTCCCTGTTGGAGCAGCGAGCTCTATTTGATCGATCGGTATCCCCAATCTTACCAAGACTCTAAGGAGCGCTACTACGATAGATGTTTTCCCAGTGCCCGGTCCTCCTGAGATCAGAGTCATCGGAGACCCTGCGGCTAACTCAAGCGCTGTTCCCTGTTCCTCAGAGAGTAATATGGGGGTACCTATGCCATTCTCGGTAGGCAGTATTGCTGGTCTAGACTCAACATCTACTCTCGCCCCTGAGATTTGAAGAGGCTCACATCTCTGCTTTGATCGAAGGCGGTCATTGATATTTATAGCTAACCGCTCCTCTACAGCGAACAATCGTTGATGATATAGATAACCATCTACTCTGATTAACGGTGTGTAATCTTCGGCGGACTCTCCAATAATCTCGGGGGCTCCATCATCATCGAGGAAGCGCCGAGTGATCTTTAAGAGTACCTCAGCGCTATCTGGCGCCAGCGATGTATACAGTTGCTTTAAATGTTGGTACGCATTCATTCCATCACAAGGGGTTCGGGTGCTCCCTCGAGCTAGGTCAATGAGCGTACACAAGGTTAAAAGAGTGAGAGCCGCTCGCTCTTCTTCACTTAATCCCTCTGGAAAGGCTGCGATCTCCGCAGATAAACTTACTAGATGAGGCTCTAAGTGAAAGAGTGGGGCCCGACTCTCAAGCTCACGCAATAAGATGACATAACGACTCGATTGTCGCCCGAGGTCATCTCTCTCAAACATTGACCAAGCAGTCTCTAGAGGGGGTAGAGGTCGAGAATCAATCATATGAGCTCTATCCCCTCTATATCGACGTCGTACTTAGCATCATGAGGAAGTTTCTCAGTTATCTTGTTGAACACGAGATGAACTGAACACGAGATGAACAAAAGAGCTTTGGATAGCTAGAGAAGTCTCTAACTTTCAGCAGCCTCATTGGCTAGAGTACGCTTGATCCCGTTGGCCTCTAAAATAGCGTTCTCAAGAGTAATGAAAGCTTCAAGGTTTTCGATGAGATAATTCTTGGCGTTCTCACGACCTTGCCCCATGCGATCACCATTATAGGAGTACCAAGCGCCACTTTTGTCCACTAAGCCCATAGTGACAGCAATATCCAGGACCTCGCCTGCCTTATTGACGCCGTCTCCATAAATGATCTCAAACTCTGCCTCACGGAAGGGAGGAGCGACCTTATTCTTAACGACCTTAGCGCGAGTACGATTACCTTGGACAGTGTCTCCAGACTTAATCGCTCCTATACGACGAATATCGATGCGCTGTGAGGCATAAAACTTAAGAGCATTTCCGCCGCTCGTAGTCTCAGGGTTACCAAACATAACACCAATCTTCATACGAATCTGATTGATGAAGAAGACCGTGGTCTTACTACGATTAATATTACCGGTGAGCTTACGTAAAGCCTGACTCATTAATCGAGCCTGTAAGCCGACGTGACTGTCACCCATATCTCCCTCGATCTCAGCGCGGGGAGTGAGCGCCGCTACCGAGTCGATTACCAAGATGTCAACAGCTCCTGAACGAACAAGGTGATCAACGATTTCGAGCGCCTGCTCTCCTGTATCAGGCTGAGAGATCAAGAGGTCTTCCGTATTGATGCCTAAGCGACGAGCATATTCAATATCAAGAGCGTGCTCAGCGTCTATAAAGGCCGCGATCCCACCCAACTTTTGTGCTTCAGCGATAGCGTGCAACGTTAAGGTCGTCTTACCTGAACTCTCGGGACCATAAACCTCAATAATTCGTCCGCGAGGATAACCCCCGACTCCCAGAGCGATATCAAGTCCAAGGCTGCCCGATGGAATGACCGGAACATCACCATGAAGGCTCTCTTCTGAGCCGAGGCGCATGATTGAGCCAGCGCCAAATTGCTTTTGAATCGCGTTGAGCGCACTAGCGATCGCTTTTTCTTTATTAGAAGCGGTATTATCACTTTTCTTAGCCATGTCTGTCTCCTGTGAAGGGGGTAATCAATGAGCAGAGCCCATTGTCGGTTTAGAGGGTCTTGATTTTCGTCGGTTTGAGCGACGTCTCTTCGTGATAGAGGATGTTTCGGTATCGAGCGTGGCGAGGTGAGTCTCTAAGACTTCCATCACCTCCAAATCCTTGCCCTGAAGAGGATACTCTAAGGAGGATTTTAGTCTCTTAGGTGTGGAAGAATGAACTGGGTCTTCATTCTCTATTTCGCTGAGCGGTGGAGTTTCGAGGGGCAATGAATATCGCCATATACTCTCATAACCTCTCGCGGGTACAAAATGTGACGGCCTTTTCTGTAAAACGATGTCATTTACCCAAGCTGAGCAGCTAAACACTTGATCATATACATCCGTTTGATATGTAGAAATCTCTCCCGCGAGCAATACCGCTGACTCTCGTTTAAATTTTCTATCTTCAAGCCAAGCAGCGGGCGCTGGATAAGAAATGTGAGGAGCGACCCCCTTAAGCTCAGTGATGAGATCTCGAGAGAGTGAAGACAGTACTCCGAGACGATCCCTGACCTCAACCCACAAGAGAGCAGGCTCACCCTCGACAGGCTCATCATGTGGTGGGATAGCGTGACTCGAACGCAATTTGGTCGTCTGTATCTTTAATGAAGCATACGGCTTGAGGGCTTTCTCTATACGCTGCTTTATGGCGAACTCATTATCCATTGGTAGAATACCTAGATCGAGCATCGCGACCTGTAGGGATGTATGATGAAGCGCGCTGAAAGAGGGAGATCGCTCCGAGATCTGACGGAGCTTCTTACTTACAGAGACATGCGCTTTAGGGCTCAATGGCGCAGTGATGGTGTAATGTGACCATCCGGGTGAGATGAGTAGTTGTGACTTTAACTCTTTCTGACACCGAGCAGAGCCGTCCTGTTGATTAGATTGACTCATCTAGATCACCTTCCCCCTTCATCAGTTTTAATAGAGTAAATAGAGCGTAAGAAACCGACCGATTCTGAATTCGGCTTCGCTCTCCTCTGAACAGCTTTCGTTTGACGAGTGTCTTATTGGCAGAAGACCAAGCGAAACAGACCGTCCCTACCGGCTTGCTCTCAGTCCCTCCTCCAGGGCCAGCGATACCAGTCACCGAGACTGTCCAATCTACCTCAAGGGACTCACGGGCTCCCATCGCCATCGCTTCTGCGCAGGACTCACTGACCGCTCCATGCTCCATCAGTAACGCCAGAGGCACCCCAAGCGCACGCTCTTTTATCTCATTTGAATAGGAGATAATCCCCCCCCAGAAAACCGAAGAAGAGCCAGGGATGGCGGTGATCTCAGCGCTCAACTGTCCACCGGTACAGCTCTCAGCGAAACCGATCGTTAATCCAAGAGTTTTGGCACACTCAATCACCTCTTCTGCGAGAGATCGATCTACGTCATTTAAATAATGCTCGCCCGCTACTGATTTTATAATGCGACAGGCCTCATCTAGGGATTGTGAAGCGCTCGCTTTAACCTTTATTCGGTGCTCTGTCCCCATTGCTTGGTATCCAACACTCACATCTTCAGGCAAAAGAGTCGCCTGAATTTGTTGACTGATCTGTGATTCTCCCACTAAGGCGACTCGAAGCACCTTCTGGTATGGGCTACTTTGCGCCTCACGCAACAGATAGCGGAACCAAGGAGCTAAGTAGTACTCGATAAACCAAGACAGCTCATTAGGTGGTCCGGGGAAGGCAAAAACATGACATCCATGGATCTGCATATAGATACCTGGAGCGGTCCCCCGATTATTAGAGAGATGGATGGCTCCCTGAGGTAACCGAGCTTGACGCCGATTAGATGACTCAGCGCTCTTTAGTTGAGGGAAACGGGTAATGATCTCTTTCCAACGCTCCTCAATAATTGGGGCATCAACCGCGGCGGCTGATGAGAGAGCGTCTACAGTGAGATCATCGACCGTAGGACCAAGACCACCGGTGACGATACATACCGCTGCTCGTTGAGTAATCTCATCGAGGGTTGTGATCAGCTCTCCCAAGTGATCTCCCACCGTGTTAAATCGATAAATCATACCCCCAGAGTCAGAGACCGAATGAGCGATCGTTTGGGAGTGAAGATCTCTCCATGTCCCTTCGATGAGTTCATCACCAGTAGTGAGGACTTCTACTCGACTTGAGCTCTGTAATCTCATGTTCTGAGAGAGCTCTCCCAGAGGCGCCGGAATCGCCTGAAATAAAGCGGCGAAGCCTTCAGTCACGATAGGTTCAAACCGGTGAGCGCTCTCTGTCATTCAATCTCCTTTATCCGTTGCCCCTCTGATTGGAGGAGGGATGTTTTCACATCTTGTGCAGGATGTCTACTCCGAAGCGTTTGTATCTTGATTGTTGATTGCTTGGTCTAAGTCGTGTTTAGAATCTACATATATATATGCAATGGAGTAGCGAATGAACCTTCAAGAACACATAGGTAATTATCTCCTCCTCAAGCAAGTCGAGCGACAAGGCGACTATGAGTTATTTATGGCGTCTAAGATCGACGCTCAACATCGCCAAGATTATTCTATTGAAGAGCAAGCTGACTATGTTCAGCTAATAGAAGTGCTGAGTACGCCGCGAGGTGAAGATCGCCACGAATCTGATGCACTTGAGCAGTTGCTAGAACGATATCACAAAGAGAGCGAGACTGCGGCATCATTAGGGTGGCAAATAATAGATGACATTTCCCTCCCTGAGAGGGTCGCCGCTCAGCTTCAGCCGATATACTATCGACCATATAATGAAGGCGTCTCACTTCAGTCTCTCTTAGAGGTCATGAGGCAAAAAAACCGGCGTTTCCCTTTACCACAGGCACTTCATATCGCTCATTTTGTAATCAAGTCAGCCTATCAACTCTCAAGGATATGGCCGACTGGGATCAGCCGTTTACCAGTGATCTCACATGTTGGATACCAAGGGATCCTCACTTTAAATGACACCTTCTTATACTCCACTTTGCTTGAAGACAATGAGAGGCTCAAGCAGCCACAAAGTCAGAGACCCTGGTCAGAGAGCATAGCGACACTAGTCACCGCTCTCACTTGTGATGTTCATCTCACAGGCCCGTCAACGACTAGTGGTGAGAGCGCTCTAAAACGTTCTATTGATGAGCGTTTTCAAGGACCTCCTCCTCTGAAGGCGACCCTAAAAAAGATCGTTGACTCACTCCTAAGTTTCAGCAGAGAGGAGGCACTCTCCCGAGGAGATCTCACAAGCGGAGATAATCAATCATCACTAGAGCTAGGATTAGAGGATGATGATCAGCATAGTTCCTTCCTCAAAGGTCTTATGACTGAGCTGAGTGAAGCGATTGAGCAAAGCTCACTCGATTGCCCACCTGCATTAATCGAGACCTTCCTCAACAGTATATATCCATTTGAGAGCGCCCAAGCCAAGCGCGAGTTAATCAAATTGAAACAGCGCGCTGTCGATGCCTTACTCCCATCTCAAGGTCGACTGCGCCTCACTAGCGTTGAAGAGCTTTTTGAGGGAGATGAGCATACACAGACGACATTAACCGTGATCCCTAGAATCGCTCCCTCAGTCCAAATGTATGATGCCTTATCTACAGATAGTGAGAGCGGCTCCGATGATGAACTTGCTCATGATATTGATTCTGATGAGCTCGTTATTAATCACGCTCTGATTGATCAAGGAGAATCAATCACTAAGTCCGAGTCTTCTTCTGATCAGCCCTCTCTTGATCAGCCCTCTCCTGATCAGCCCTCTCCTGATCAGCCCTCTCCTGATCAGCCCTCTCCTGATCAGCCCTCTCCTGATCAGCCCTCTCCTGATCAGCCCTCTCCTGATCAGCCCTCTGAAGAAGAATCAGTCGAGCCCAGTACTGACTCCTCGTCCACCATACAACCGCCAAAGGGCTTATTGCCTCCTCGACCGTCTGACATTCTTTCATTAGAAGCACAGAGCCGTCGAGACCAAGGTCGTCAGCTCAACACCTTAGATCTACTAGGACCGGTAGATGACTTCGACTCTATAGATATCACGGGAGTTCAAGCGAAAGCTCTTAAAGCTCAACATGAAGAGAAAGTCGAGGCATCGAGTGAGCCTGCTCAGAAGGAAAACCCTACAGGGGAACTTAAAGAGGATTTACTTGAAGCCAAAAGTCCATCCTCAGGCTTTGCTGGCTCCTTCAAGTATCCGGAGGGTTATGACCCTGCCGCTTCTAAGGTCTCCTCAGCGCGACGTGTAAGCTCTAATGTGAGCCCAGAACACACATTACGTGACTTCGATGACTCTGAGTACCATCAACCACTACCGGTCAAGTCAAAGGGTAGTTCGCACTTCTTGATGGCCGCGCTTTTAGCGATAATCACCGCCATCAGTTCGAATTATCTCGCAGAGTATGTGTCGACACCGAAGACGAGTCTTAAAAGCGAAAACTCAACAGCGACCTCTCTGTCTCCTAACCTACACGACCAATCTGCCCACCTCAAAGACTCTGCAGCAGACTCCAATAAACGCTCTCATATTGATGAGCGCTCACCCAAAGAGCTCGATAAAACCTCTGAGACTCCTCCTGAGCCCCCTCCTCAAGCATGGAAACAGATACATCCTCTACAGAGTGTTTTTAGACCTCTGTATGGTATGCAATGGATCGATCAAGTACATGAGCTTTCTGCACACGACTTAAAAGATACAGACTTAGTTCAAATAATGGCCCCAGGTTATTTACCCCTCACTATTCAATATTCTGAGTTAGTCAAAAATGGAGAAGATGATCGTCCTCTTCGATTATTACAAGGTTTGTCACCTCAGCTTACACTCAAATTAAAGATCTCCCCAAAGAGCCGTCAAGTCTCTGTTAGGCTAAATGGTTTACTCCAAGAAGGCTTTCAAGCGCTGCCTCTCCCTCTAGACGTAATGAGCGTAATCGAGGTGACGCGTCCTCAATATCAGCCTCATATCTTCATCATTAAGCCAAACCTAAAGTCTCTATCTCGACAATCCATTTTCCTCAAATCTGCCAAGCGTGCCAAACCATTAGTAACGCTTCGCTCAAGTACCGGTACCGCTCTGTTAATGAAGAGGGACTTAAGAAAAGACCCTCTCTCCCTCAAAAAATTAGAGCGAGGCCTAAGTCGGCTCCCTTATAGTAATGATTCATCTCTCGAATTCTCAGTGAAAAGTAAAAACCAAATCAGTGACCTTTGGCGATTTAGTCCGAGCGCTCAAGATATCCCGCCAGCGTATACCATTCGGTTAGAGACTCAAGAGAAGGGTCAAGGAGAGTTAAGTTTCAAGGGGGGACGTGGACTGAAGCTCAAAATACAGCCTATCGCTCAAGATGACTCAACTAAAGACGACCAAGCTAACTCAGAAGTAGAGCGACCCATTAATAAGAAACTAAGCTTAGAAGCAGGCTCCTATAAGATTTCATTATATGATCCAAAGCTAGATGCCTTATACCAATTCACTACAGTCATCTATAAAAAGAAGCGCAGCGAATGGAAACTAAAAAGAATCATGTCAGAAGAACAAGAGCAGGATCAACCTCAGCCCTCATGGCGAGCTGATTTTGTTCGTTTCCGCCCGTTAAGATGATCTCTCAGAGAGGTTAGCCAGTGAGTTTTTAGACACCAGTGAGTTTTTAGAGAAATCTTGACCAAAGAGGTCTAGTGAGCCACATCCCTCCAAATACCGCCGCAGGTATATATTTCCTCTTACTCAGTAGGAATTTGCATTGGCCCAGTATAAAGGGGCTCGCCAAGAATGCATCAGCGAGTAAAGCTGACTCTTGAGCGTTTACCGCTTTAAGTTCTTTGCGCCCTTGAGTTGAGCTGTCATACGTTCGAAAGCGACGATCACGTCCCTCATCTATCCACTGTTGAGCGAGTGCCTGCGCCGCTATCCATAGCTGATCATTCGCTACAACTTGATCGACGAGCCCGCACTGTAAGGCCTCTGCTGCAGAGGGAACCCACCCCTCTTGGTTTAGCATACGTTGGGCCTCAGTCGTACCCATCAGACGAGCAAACATGACGCTTGAACACCCCTCTGGAGGAATCCCGAGTCTAGCAAAGGGAGTAGAGAAGGTCGCGCTCTCTGCGGCGATGGTAGCATCACACAGAGTCGCCGAGGTCACGCTAGCACCGATCGCCGGCCCATTGATAGCGATAATAATCGGCTTAGTTAGATCAAGAAAAGCGTCAAACAGGGCTTGATTATGCTCAATAATCTGCGCTCTCAAACGCGCCGGATGACCTAGTTTCAAGGTAGCGCCAAGGTTAACCCCCGCGCAATAATATCGCCCGATCCCCGTGAAGATGATCACCTTCACTTCTTCATTTCGCTCGGCGTCCAAAAAAGCGCTTTTAAAGGCGCTCATCATCTCCATCGTCCAACCATTGAGCTTCTCGGGTCGATTCATCGTCAAGGTGAGAACTCCTCTCTCGAGAGAGGAGAGGAGGGGTGAAATCGTTACATCTGTTAAGCTCATGGCGTAACTGACTCCTCAAGTGTAGTTGCCTCTTCAATCGCCTTAGCGACCCTAAAGCCGATCCCTACTGCAGCGCGGTTAGATTTAGATCTCATCGTCGCCGAAGCGCCAGTGACCTTCGTCATATAAGCTCCCCCTCGAAGTACTCGATGAACCTGTTGAGTCGCCGAACAATCAGTCTCTGAGCAAACCGGTCGACCATTCGTTAAGAGGCTCTCATAAGTAGGACGATATTCATCTAAGGTCCACTCCCACACATTACCGATCATGTCACATAATCCCTGTTGGCTCATCCCATCGGGTTTACTACAGACCGGCCAAGGCTTACCCTTACCGCAACCTTTAGCTCTGGACACTTTAGTTTTACTGACCCCCTTCTTTGAGAGGCGAATGATCGCTCTCTGACAGGAAGTCTCTTGCTCTCCCCATGGGTAACGAGCATTTACTCCCGCGCTCCTCGCCGCATACTCCCACTGAGCTTCACTTGGAAGGTCCCCCCCTACCCACTGTGCATATTCACGAGCTTGCGCCCAGGTTACACAATTTATGGGCATCTGGCTCGCTTGTGAGCGATAATAGGTACAGCCACGCTTTGATCTTTTGGGGGGCGAGCAATGACCCGACTCTACGCAGCGCTGATAGCTCTCCACCGTCACCTCGGTCGCGGAGAGATAAAATGCTTTGAGCTTGATCTCTTTAATCGGCTTAGCGTCCTCATATCGACTCGGATCGCCAATGCTAAATTGACCTCCAGGAATGTTGATCCATCGAGTTTCACTTCGGACCACCTCACCCAACTCTTTATCTACCAGAGGACTCATACTGGCGAGCATACTCTTCGCTTCTTCACCTACTGATGTCTCTCGACTTCTCTGCGCTCGCTTTAGCAATACCCGCGCTCTCTTCATCTTCTTTAAGACCAACTCTAAGTCTGAGGTCTCTGACTCTCTCAATGTCTTAGCCTCTGCAATGTATATCTTAGCCAAGCTCAACTGAGCGGTATTTAAGCCGCCGGTAGCAGCGACCGCGAACCAACGCTTTGCCGCGCTTATATTGACGTAGTCTTTAGCGCCCTCAACCCCCTTATTATAGATATGACCGAGGTTATTGGCCGCCGTCACCTCACCGAGGTCTGCCGCTTGGCGATAATAAGCGATCGCCTTATCAAGATTAGCGGTCGTCCCCTTTCCATGACGATAAAAGAAACCTGCAGCGAGGGTCGCTCTCTTATGACCTTGAGCTGCGGCAGCTTCATACCACTCTAAAGCCTCAATCTCACTCTGCTCTATTCCCTCTCCCCGCTCCAAGCGACGACCTAACTTGAACTGAGCTTCAGGGTTTCCCAATTTAGCCTCTCCTTGGAGCGTAGTCAGCTCTCCGAGCTCTTCATAGACCTCGGCAGCATTTTGTAAAGCCTCAGTCAGCTGATTATCAGCAGAGTCATTAGCTCTAAGTTCATCGGCTAAGGCGCTTAACTTAATCCGCTCTACGAGCCCATTAATCTCCGAGATCGATCGATCGATGAGCTTTACTTGTGACTCTGCCTCGTTCACTCGAGCCGAGACATCTTCTAATAAGCCCTGTGAAGAGGTAGAGTCTGCTCGATAGCGATCTTGAAGGATCAAGAGACTCTGAACCTGAGCAGCGAGCTTCTCTCGCTGTGCTCTCATGGAGAGTAAACGATCCTCTCCCTCTCTTAATCGACGGCGAAGTTGAGCGGGTATCTTATTGAGATCGACACTGATCTCAGCCTCTCTCTCAAGGTCGGCAGTGGTGCTTGATTGGCACGCAAACAATGCGAACATTGAGCCTACTAATGAGATATGAAGAGAGAATACACGAACAGAGGAATACATTTGAAACTCCATATTCTTGAAGCGTGATCGACCATTAAAGCTCGTCAATAAGGTTCACATCTTCATTAGAGAGGCCATTATTTGCGCCATCACTGACAGAACTCGGAGCATTGAAAACATCATCGAGATCGACATCGATGATCGAATCGAGCTCTGCGATCGTCTTGTCCATTTCCTTGAGTAAGCCCTTGGCTAACTCTCCGTCATACTCGCTCTTTAGTTTACGCTGCTCTTCCATATCGTTTAGTAAACCGATATTGTTCTTAAGGATTTCAATCTTACCCTCAAGTTGAGCGATTTTAAGCCCCAGTTGGTCACTTACTGCCGCGTTCCCATCTTTTGACTTTTGAGAAACTTGTAGCGCCTTATTTGCGGATTTTAGCTTCGCGGTCGCTACGCTGAGTTTAGTCTTCACCTTAACTTTAAGCATATTGAGCTTAGACTTAGTGATCTTCTTACCCTTGCTGGTCTTATAGGGAGCCCCCTTGGTCTCCATCCCCTCGATCTTGTCGAGCTGACCTTGGAGAGTCTTCACAGCAGAATCTGACTTATTCACATCTTCTTGATAACTCTCACCATTTTTAGCGCTCAGCTTGGAGTTGATCTTCGCCTTACGTTGAGCGGCCTTTAGTTTAACCAACATCTTCTCTGCTGATTTGAGCTGAATATCATATTTTCCAATCTGCTCATTAATCTTAGCGACCATCTTATCGACAACCACCTCAGATTGTGTACAGGCGGTCGTAGAGAGAGAGAGCACCATGAAACAAAAGATTACTTTATGGATAGATGTCATTAATTTTACTCAATATTTACGAGGGTTCACAAATGGATATTTGCATAGAAATAAGTCAAATAACAGTAGACCGATCTACTAAAAAGTAAACTCATATTAAGCGGTGATACGCATCTCTTTACGCTCATCAAAGCCCATAAACTCTTAGTGTTGTAAAAGCCCCTCAAGAACCTCACTGCTGACCGATTGCCTCTCTGAGAACTCTGTGAGCGCTCTAACGCCGGCTTGGCTGCACACATATCGCTCAATAGCACAAAGCTGTTCAAGGAGCTTAACGGCCTCATCGGTACCGTGATCTCGCTTACCTAGATATTGGTATATCGAGCAGCGAACTCCCTCATAGTCTAGGTGATGCTTTACGAGCTCAACTAATCGACTAGAAACCTCGGTTCCTTGGTCCATATAGCTTAAGAGCCTCAAAGACTTCGAGACTAAGCTCGGTTCTCCCTCCATAACAGTCAAGAGAACCTCGATTAGGAGGGCATCACTGATGAGACTCAGATGACGAGGCTCAGCGAAATAGCTTAAGACACCTCGATAACGCGCTTCATAAATATTGTATCGCTCAGAATAAGAGAAGGCCTCAGGCTCATTCAACTGCGATGACCAAGTGTGATCAGCCATATCACTCAGATCTTTAAAGCCCAGCCTCAGTTCACCCTGACCCCATGAGCGATGGTCAGAGTGATGAATATCATGCCATGGTCGTTTAATGGAGAGGTTGAGCGCCTCTTCAAAAGACTCTCTCCCCGACTCCTTATAAAGCAGTGTCATCTCCCATTTTAGTCTTGGAAGAGCATCACCGACAGAGCGACTGATCTCCGGAGACCGCTCCGCACAATAGATTAATCTCTCCAGCGCATCACAAAGCAGAAGAAACTGAGAACTAGTATACACCTCACGATGATAAGCGGCGCGCTTATTTGTTTCTATCTGTAACATATGATCATAATCACTCCCCTGTACTTTATTCAGTCTCTGCTGCTCAGTTAAGTGATCTTGAATCATAGAGCAGTAACTGAAAGCTCTCTCTGGACTGAGGTCAAATAAGCTCTCTTCAAGTGAAGAGGTGGTCCACTCGACGAGCCTCATATGCTCATCTTCACTGAGCGAGGTCGAGGCACTCTCCGATGGTTTAGCCTCTCCCCAGTTGATCACGTTGTAACAGCTGAGTTTACTACGATTGAGAGAGAGCCCAAGACTTCTAGCGCAGGCGGCGAGCTCTCTTAACGGGCCTCGTCTCAAAGCGATCTCTCTCGCCTGATATTGCTCACTTGTTGTGGTCAAGATACAGATATCATCTAGATAGCGGAAGACGCGATAGCCACGTTCGGAGATCATCATCATCTCTCTGTCGAGAGGTCGAAGATAACATTGAGCGAGCAGGGTGGAAGCGACTGGACCCTGAGGGATACCTATATTCGGTAGACGCCGCTCATGAGAGCCTTGCCATTGATCAAGACCCATTGTCAGCACCTCTATGATCTCTCTATCTACACCCAGTTCATCGTGCAGGAGCTCAAAAAGAACTTGATGATTGATAGAGTCATAAAAAGAGGTGATATCTAACTGGAGTGACCTCTGATCGAATTCCGACTTTAAGTCTCCACGACCGATGCGCTCGCTATGAAATCGCTGCCAATGCGCAAAATAATTCTCAAAGAGCGAATAGTGTATCTCATCTTGCCCAAAGATCTCTATTCCCATGAGCGCCTCTGCCCGCAGAGGAGGAGAGAGGTTGACGGTCATCTGTGGATCTTTGATATGAGCCATCTTTTCGGCGATATGGTCAGCGATGAGTTGATAAACAAGCCCATCGGTGAGGGAGAGCTGAGTCATAAGCCTCTCGGTCCCATCTTTTTTGGGTTCTCTGAGATAAATTGGTCTCTGAGGAGTCCATCCTTTGAGGAGAGATTCGTAAAGCGTGGTGAGCTCTTCTTCTTGTGCCCAGTAAACCTCACAGCGAATATCATCGCTCACTTGGCCAT
Organism: uncultured bacterium; assembly: GCA_943788935.1. Taxonomy (GTDB): domain Bacteria; phylum Myxococcota_A; class Bradymonadia; order UBA7976; family VGTA01; genus CAKZRU01. The sequence continues at coordinate 16,819 of CALSSE010000020.1, forward strand.
TATTAGATCGCCATCGATCACGAGAGATCTCATATCGACTCAATATATCACCTCCCTCTAAACGCTCTAGAGCGAGAGGGTCGCAGCCGTGTTGATCACCTTGGGCGAAGAGCCGTTTAGCGGCCAATTTTAAAGTCTGGGGAGTAAGCAGCTGAACAGGGAGCTTAATGGTCGATCCTTGATGAGTATCATTTAAGCGCATAGTGTATATCCTCTCCTAGAGTAGAAACGAGATACAGACTTAACGAATAAACAATGATGATCGTGACATGCGATGAGCTGAAAACTTTTTTATCCCTCTACTACTTTTCTCAGTGATTTAGGTTACGATTTAGGTTTCTGAAGTAGAGAGAAGTAGAGAGAAGTAGAGAGAAGTAGAGAAACTCATAACGCTTTAAGTCTTTTGTACCTCCGAGCGATCTACCTCCGAGTGCTCTGAGCTATGGTTAGCCACTGTAGGTGGAAGAACATCTCCACGCGCTTGTAGCGCCAACGCCTCGGGGTGTCGTTGGTAGTGATCGCGAACGATCTTAGCGAGCTGACGTCTAGTGAACTGGTCGAGGGTACAGAGGTCACCCTGAGGCTCATCCGACCTCAACACACCGATCAATGAGCTCAGCAGTTGGTCTTGCGGGGAAGGGAGACGACCTATCCAAGATCTCAACGTCGATCGGCTCACTCGCTGAGGAAGGGAGCCGAGAATCCCCTCATCATTTTGCTGATGGACCAACAAGCCCGAGCTGGTCCCACGGTCAAGCGTGAGCACCTGAAGAAAATAGACGCTATGATAGTCTATTTGCCGCTTAACCGTCGCTTGGGGATGGCGGATTTGTCCACCACTGAGCGCGGCTTCTAGAAGGCTGAGGTAAGTCTCAACGACCCGCTCACCAAACCCCTGGGCGACCTTAAGGTCTTCGGCAAAGTCATCGGTCTTCCATTGCTCCAAATAGTAATGAGCGACCCCTCGATGACGATCTAAAGCGGGAATGTAAAAGTATCGATCTCCCTGCTCTTTAGCGTGTTGAATTTGATCCATAGAGAGTGGAGAAAGAGCGTCATCAATCGCTTTGATAAACACCTTATGATCAGATTCATAAGGAGTCGAGGGGTTGAGGTCTGCCATCAGTCGCCATCCACCACCATCACCATGGCGTAGTTCTGTCCATGAGATGTGAGTATGCAAAGAGGGAGCATACGGTACCTGGGGATGAACGATACAAGAGAGTGCTGTGGCAGAAGAGAGTCTCTTGTCAGGGAGGTCATCATAATGAATCGCTGATATATTCAGAGAGCCGCGATTGAGAATACCGCTGTCCACTCCACCCCATCTCCATCCCCCACCATGAGTTCCTTGATCTCGTAGCCACTCTGATCGAGACAGACTCTTTTGATCTCCGTAGCGCTGAGAGAGATGGTTGAGGCCCTCACGGAACAAGGCTTGCAGATGGATCAATACCCTCAACACTTTTCCCGCTTGCGTCGAGTGAGGTAAGCTCATATCCTGGGCCTCACTGGGCACCTCTTGCGTATCACTGAGCATTTCTACTCCTCCCTCATTAGCCATTTGGTGGGCTGATTATGGTCGTGGGCTGATTATGGTCGTGGGCTGATTATGGTCGTGGGCTGATTGTGGTCGTGGGCTGATTGTGGTCGTGGGCTGATTATGGTCGTGAACTGATTCAGCCTTCACTTGGCTCGTACCCCAAGTTTGGACCAAGCCATCGCTCAGCCTCAGCGAGCGACCAATCCTTAGACCGTGCATAGGCGCTCACTTGATCTTTATCGATTCGCCCCATCCCAAAGTACCTCGCCTCAGGGTGAGAGAAGTAGAAGCCACATACTGCGCTCGGTGGGGTGATCGCATAATGTTCTGTCAGCTTCGCTCCGATTCTCTCTTCGGCACCCAAGAGGTCAAAGATCACTCTCTTCTCGCTATGTTCGGGACAAGCAGGATAGCCCGGTGCGGGGCGAATCCCTTGATAGGACTCAGTGATCAGCTCTGCGTTACTGAGGGCGGTCTCATCGCTATAACCCCAATAATCAACTCTAACCTGTTGGTGAATATATTCAGCGAGAGCCTCAGCGAGTCGATCAGCGACCGCCTTGAGCATAATTGCTCGATAGTCATCTCCTTCACGTTCAGCTGTCTCGATCACATCTTTGGCATGAATACAGACAGTAAACATTCCCATATGACCCTCTGGTCCATCAGCGGGTGGGACATAATCGGCGAGAGATAAATTAGGTCTACCCGGTGGACGCTTCATCTGTTGGCGGAGGCAGCGGAGGAGTGTTGAGGAGGCTGAGTCGTCACTGTAAACCTCTATGTGTTCACCCTCTTCTTCTCGGCTCTGATGAGCCTTAAAGAGTCCGAAAACTGCTTGAGCGACCATCGATTGATCAGCGACCACCTCATCGAGGGTCGCTTGAGCATCCTCAAAGAGTTGAACCGCCTGCTCACCCACAACCTGATCTTTGAGTATAGCGGGATATCTCCCGGCCAAGCCCCAGGTCTGAAAAAAGGGAGTCCAGTCGATGTAATCTTTTAGTATCTCTATCGACACATCAAGCAAGGTCGATACACCTATTTTATTGGGAGTATAGAGATGATCACTCCAATCGAGCCGAGCGCGATTTTGACGAGCCTTATGGAGAGGAGCCAGCGGCGCTCTACGTGACTTCTTAAATGACTCCCTTAGAGACTCGTATTCATTATTAACCTCACCCATAAAGGTCGCTCTATGAGTCTCGCTGAGTAGCTTTGAAGCGACCCCCACAGCTCGTGAAGCGTCATGTACTTGAACCACTGGCCCACTATACTTAGTAGCGATCTTAACCGCAGTATGACGCTTAGATGTCGTCGCACCACCAATCATGAGGGGGATATCAAACCCTTCGCGCTCCATCTCCTGAGCGACATAAATCATCTCATCAAGAGAGGGGGTAATTAATCCGCTCAGGCCGATAGCGTCCACTCCTTCCTCTCTAGCTTTGGTGAGGATCTCTTTGCAGGCGACCATCACTCCCATATCTATAATCTCATAGTGATTACATTGGAGGACAATCCCGACAATATTTTTACCGATATCGTGGACATCCCCCTTCACTGTCGCCATGAGAATCTTACCCGAGCTCTTTAACGCCCCATCTTCACCACGCTTCATGTAGGGTTCAAGCCAAGCGACCGCTCTCTTCATCACTCGCGCACTTTTCACGACCTGGGGGAGGAACATCTTCCCTTCCCCAAATAGATCACCGACCGTAGACATGCCTGCCATAAGCGGTCCCTCAATCACCTCAAGAGGTCTACCAAGTAGCTCAAGAGCTTCTGCTGTATCCTCTTCAATGTATCGGGCATCGCCCTTAATGAGCGCTCGGGACAACCTCGTCTCTACGGGCTCTTCTCGCCAACTTAGATCTTCGACAGCAGACTTGCCTTTGAGGCCCTTGAACTGCTCCGCGAGATCAAGGAGTCTCTCGGTCGCATCTTCTCTTTTATCGAAGATTAAGTCCTCTACTCGCTCCCGCAGCTCTGAATCAATAGACTCGTATACCTCCAGCTGACCAGCGTTCACAATCCCCATATCGAGACCGGCTTGGATCGCATGATAAAGAAAGGATGAGTGCATCGCCTCACGAATCTTATCATTACCTCTAAAGGAGAAAGAGAGATTACTGATCCCCCCGCTAAAGTGTACATAAGGACAGCTCTTCTTAAGATGTTTAACCGCCTCTATAAAGTCGATCGCATAGCGACGGTGTTCATCGATCCCCGTACCGATGGCGAAGACATTGACGTCGAAGATAATATCTTCGGGTGGAAAGTTTACCACTTCAGTGAGGAGCTGATAAGCCCTCTCACAGATCTCTATCTTGCGCTCTAAACTATCCGCTTGACCGCGCTCATCAAAGGCCATAACCACTGCTGCAGCACCATAACGACGGACCATTGTCGCCTGCTCAATAAAGACGGACTCTCCCTCTTTAAGAGAGATCGAATTCACAACGCCTTTTCCCTGAATCCGCTTTAAGCCCTCTTCGATGACTGACCACTTGGAAGAGTCGATCATGATCGGTACTCGTGAGATATCAGGCTCACTAGCGATCAGATTGAGAAACTGACCCATAACCTCTTGTGAGTCGAGCATCCCTTCATCCATATTGATGTCAATGATCTGAGCGCCTCCTTCGACCTGCTGTCGAGCCACTTCAAGCGCGGTCTCGTAGTCACCCGATTTGATTAACCGTCGAAAACGGGCTGACCCAGTCACATTAGTCCGCTCTCCAATATTCACAAAGAGCCGCTGAGCGTTTAAATATAGAGGTTCTAGACCACTAAGCTGTGTTAAATGTACGGGAGCAGGAGGAGTTCGAGGAGCAAGTTCTTTAACACGGTCAGAGATCGCCTTGATATGATCTGGCGTTGTTCCACAGCATCCCCCGATCAGATTCAAGAATCCTCGATCAGCGAATTCGCCGATAACCTCAGCCATTTGTTCAGGGCTCTCATCATAACCACCAAAGGCATTGGGCAAACCCGCATTGGGGTGAGCGCTAACGTAACAAGAGGCCTGTTTAGAGAGTAGCTCTATGTAAGGTCTCATCTCCTCCGCCCCAAGAGCGCAGTTTAAACCAACACTCAGTGGGTTTGCATGACGAACAGAGGCCCAAAAGGCCTCAGTGGTCTGACCGGAGAGAGTACGTCCACTCGCGTCGGTGATCGTGGCAGAGATCAAGATCGGTAAGCGTTCGCCTCGCTCTTCCGCCTCTAGGTCTATCGCGAAGAGCGCCGCTTTGGCATTGAGGGTATCAAAAACCGTTTCCACCATCACCGCATCAACGCCACCGTCCCATAAACCCCTCAACGCTTCTCGATACGCAGATGTCAGCTCTTCAAAGTCTATGTTTCGTACGCCGGGTTGATTAACATCAGGAGAGAGGCTCGCGGTACGGTTTGTGGGTCCAAGGATCCCTACTACAAATCGCGCTTGTTCTAATGGGGTTGTTTCGTTCTCTTGTCTTCGAGCTAGATAAGCCCCGACGGCGGCCCGAGCGACCTTCGCTGCTTCAAGATTTAACTCATACACCAAGGGCTCTAAACCATAATCAGCCATCGAGACTCGATTAGCGTTAAAGGTGTTCGTCTCGATCAAGTCTGCTCCAGCCTCTAAGTAGGCTTCATGAATAGCTTGAATGATCTGAGGCTGAGTGATCGAGAGGAGGTCATTATTCCCTTTTTGGGAGAGTTTATGATCAGCGAATCGCTCTCCTCTGTAATCTGCCTCCTCTAGTTCGTAGGCTTGAATCATGGTACCCATTCCCCCATCTAAGATAAGGAGTCGCTCAGCGATTGCTTGAGCGAGAGGGGTAGATGTTGTCCTATCGAGGTTAGAAAGCTCTTGTGATTTATCTGCTTGAAAATCAGCCATCTCAGTACTCCTGTTCGTCCCTCATCTGATCATTATTAGGAGCGGAGGGTTTCAGGGCTTAGGTCATGGTTTTTTTATTCGTTAAGGTCAACTTTTTTCTTAAGCGCAGGCAGCTGAGTCTTTGTAATGATTCCCAGGACCACACTTAAATGTCTTCCGGACAATATATATCATCGAGAGGTAAAGGCTATCGGTCATTGAGTGAGTCAAATTAATCTAATGGCACTCTTATCGGTGTCATTATCGAGCTGACTCTACAAGCTCTATAAGATGATTTACTAGACCTCGCTGTGAAAGGTTTGGCAGCCCTACCTGAACATGTTCTACCTCTCCCTTGGGGTTGATCACGATTAGAGTTGGAATGGATCTTACGTTATATTGTCTAGACACCTCTTCTTTTGAATCTCTTATGACCGGAATTGTGAGACGGGCCCTCTTCATCCAAGATGTAAGACGCTGAGTTGAAATCGACTCTTTATTGACTGTCCCAATCCACACTTTAGGATCATCTTTATAGTGCTTATAGAGCTTATTGATAGCCGGTAATGAGCGTCGGCATGGAGGGCACCACGTCGCCCAAAAATCTAAGACCACAACCTCACCGCGATGATCTTTCAAGTCAAACACCATACCCTGCAGCAAGTCTGCTCTAAATGGAGGTGCAACTTCGTTAAGTGTAGGTCCACCTCTGGGCCCGGTATTGATAGCTAAAATGAACAAAGCGACCATTATTCCCCAAGGGATCCATTTAGCGGACATGAAGCTCCTTTTCATCGTGTGAATAATCGTTAAAATATATCATAACAAGTGATGTACTAGTTTAGTATAATAAGACAAGTTTATTCACCCCTACCATCTTCTCGCCTTTAGGTATCTTTGACTCAAGATATGAGGAGAGTTGTTTTCACTAAGGTTTGTTACAATGACTCCTTTTAGTCTATCTGATCAGAATCAGGATCAGGATATTCAAGAGCAAAATATCCAAGAGCAGGGGATCCAAGAACAAGGTCAGGAGACTCCTTACTTGAGTAATTCGTGGCAAAGACTTTGTATTCTCCTGCATCGTTTGATGATTCTACTTATATTGAGTCTAAGCATTGGGTTCCTCACTGAAGAATTACTCTACACCAATAAGGCCATCGCAGAGCCCAATCCATCGATGAAAGGCCATGAAGAGCAACGGTCAACCTCCAACCAGACTCAGAGTTTTTCAAAGAGAGAAAAGAAGAAAACACTCTCAAAGAGTAAGAGCAAGAGCAAGAGCAAGAGCAAGAGCAAGAGCAAGAGCAAGAGCAAGCGCAAGCGCAAGAGTAAGCGCAAGAGTAAGCGCAAGAGTAAGCGCAAGAGTAAGCGCAAGAGTAAGAGAAAGAAGAACCAGCTGACTACAGAGCCTCCACTCAGCCTAGCGCGCCTAGATAAGGCCTATCAACGAACACTCAAAAAACGTGCACTTAAGGGAGCAAGGGTCGGTTATATCATCAGAGATTTAATATCTAAGAAACCACTACTCTCCCATAATGCAGACTCTCTCTTCCATCCAGCCTCAAATACTAAGCTCGTTACCACTAGCGCAGCATATAAGGTATTGGGACCACAGCAACGACTCGTCACTCGCTGGTACCTGGGCGAGAGCGATCCTCAACGAGGCGCTGTACTCTATTGGCGAGCTTCCGGAGATCCTAAACTTGTACCAGAGACCTTTGAGGAAATCGCTAAAAAGATCAAGCGAGCCCTCAAGCAAGGGAAGCAACCTCATAAGATTTATAAATTAGTGATCGATGACCAAGACTTCACCACTGAGTACCTAGCGCCCGGATTTAAGCAAAAACCTGATGATGATGCCGCTTATAGAGCTCCAAATGGTGGGATTGGTTTTCAGTTTAATCGATTCATGACCTCATTTTCGCCTGGTAAACGGGTCGGTGACCCACCAAAGGTAAGCGTCCACCCTCCACTTGCTTATTTTGAGATAAAGAACAAGGGCAAGACGAGCCGCAAGGGTAAAGAAAGATTACAGCTATCAGCGAGAGAGAGCTCTGATAATCAACACATGATTGTATCGATAGGAGGAACAATCCCCAAGCGGCATCGAAGCGTAAGCTCAAAGAGACGCGTTGGTAACCCCCTTCAATTTGCAGGTCAGTCTCTACTTTACTATCTCTCTAAAATTGACGTTAAGGTTGGTGAAGAAAATGTGGAAAGAGGTCGTATTCCTGATGACCTGTCCCCGATTGTGACTCATAAATCACCAAAACTAAGCTCATTGATCAAAGATATAAACGTCTACTCAAATAACTTTATGGCCGAACAGCTCTTATTAGTGATGGGGCTTGGTGTACGGGGATATGGGGGATGGAGAGAGGGCAGACTTGTCGTTAAATCCTATCTTGACGCCGTCGTTGGTATTAGGGGCTATGAGTATGTGAATGGGTCAGGTCTATTTGGAGACACTAGATTCAGCCCACGAATGCTCACTGATGTTTTAATTACTGCCCATGATGAATCACAGGGTAACTTCAGGTCACTCCTGCCCAGAGCAGGAAGAGAAGGAACATTACGAAAGAGGCTCAGAGGTCTCCCAAAAGGAGCTTTTCATGGTAAAACGGGAACCTTAGATCAAGTGAGCACTCTCTGTGGGTATCTCACAACTCGCGAAAAACGTGAGCTCGTACTCTGTCTCTTCATGAATGATTACCAAGTAAAAACCTGGTCAATTCGTTCACTCCAAGATGAGATGGTCTCCTTCGCTTGGCTGTTAAAAGACCCCACTCTGCCCTCTGTACGCTCGTCTCCTATCAAGGCACATTAAGCAGTGAAACGGATCTATAAAGCGTCTCATTACTAAATGAGATGAAGAGAGTCATAAGTAACAGTTCACATCAGCTTGAATGGCGTTTATATTCTAAAGAGTACGTTAATCTTAAAACACGTCATCTACTGTTTCTTGTATCAAACGACCACTTTGATAATCCTCCCTTCATCTATGCATTTGAGCAGATATGAATCATCCACATGATACAGATACCCCCCCTATCCTTCAGGGGACAGTCGCTCAAAACCAAGGTTTAGAGAATGAGCGAGTCGAAGATGTTTTACAGACGTCTAATCAGGTGCGTCATGACCCATGGCGAGAGGTTGGGAAACTTGTTGGCAGAGGTAAACCGAGCTTTCTCCCCCCTGAGGAGAGCCTCTCCGGCCTGTTAGCCCCTCAGCCAAGCGACATCACTCAACGTCTTCTCGAATTAGAGGCATCAGTCTCCCAACAAGAGCAGCAGTTGGAGGGCTTACTCAATATCGCTGCGAGCTTGAGACAGAGCACTACTCCTGAAGAGGCGATGCAAGCAATCGTCGTTCAGATCTCACAACTCCTCGGAGCAGATCGTACTACGATTTATGAAGTGAGCGAGGATAGAACCATGCTCAATGGTCTCGCAGTGCAGGGAGACGCGAGCATCAAAGTGATGATTCAGAGTGGGCGGGGGATAGCGGGAATGGTCGCTAAAGAGAGGAGAGTGATCAATCTCAGAGATGCTTATGAGCATCCCAACTTTGATATTCGAGTCGATCGTCATACTGGGTATCGAACGAGGTCTGTCCTCTGCGTTCCCATGTTTGGCTCACAGGGTGATGTCATCGGGGTGGTACAAGTACTCAATAAACTCACGGGGAGCTTCTCTCAAGAAGATCAAAATTTACTATGCGCCCTCGCTGCTCAAGCAGCGATTACCCTAGAGGCATTAAGACTTGAGCTCGCGCTCGCTTCTAGTAATGATCGACTCTTATCAGCCAAAGAGCAACTTAGTCGTCGACTTGAAGAGCAAGAGCTCCTCTATGAAATCGATAAGAAGGTCACTCAGACCGATGACCTCAATATGATTGCCCACTCTGTACTCGCTAGAGCTGCTCAAGTCGTTAGAAGTGAGCATGTCGGTCTGTTTGTTGTAGACTCTGAGGATCATGGACCTGCCTATCTTAAGACCTCAGGTTCAGAAGATATTATTCCGCTCAAGAGGGTCCTTCTCGGAGAAGGAATCATGGGGACCGTGGCTTCACGTGGCGAGGACTTTATACTCGTTGATGACACCTTTGAGAGAGAAGCGATCCCTAAGTCCCTCTGTGACATGTGCGGAGTAGATGTTCATAACGCCCTCGCTGCCTCTCTACATGATGGACAAAAGGTGATTGGCGCTCTTATCTTTGTTAATTGTGCCGTCCTCAGTGAGCAAGACCCAAGCTCTGAAAGCAGTGACTCTCTAAGGCCAGTGATCACCGATGAGCGATCATGGCTTGAGACGCTCGCCATCAAAGGAGGCAGTTATAGTGATTTTGATACCGTTGAGCTCTTCGATGAGCGCCGGCAAAAGCGTCTCAGAGCACTACGTTTTGTCTCCCTTATCGCCAGGCAACTAGGTCGGGCGATCTCTGCCGCCCTTGATCGAAAGACTGAGAGTCAACAAGCGAGACTGATGGCCATTGGTCAAATGTTAAGTGGAGTTCTCCATGACCTCCGAGGTCCCATGACCTCCATCAGTGGATATACTCAACTTATGACTCGGTCTGACGACCGTGAGTTACGCGAAAAACTCGCCAAGACAGTGCTCGACAAGATCAGTAACTTTAATGAAATGACCCAAGATATTATCTCATTCGCCAAAGGCGAGAGAAAGGTTCTTTGGCGTAAGGTCTTCCTGAAACAATTCATTGAGAGCGTTTTAGAGACGATAAAGTTTGAGTTCGAAGAGAGCAGTGTCGAAATCAACATCGATAATCAAGCAGGTTCTATCGCTTATTTCGATGAGGGTAAGATGAGGAGAGTCGTCGTCAATATAGCTCGTAATGCCCGTCAAGCCCTAATCAATCATGGCTTATTCTCTTGGACGCTGAGCCGCCAAGATGATGATTTGATCTTCAAGCTCACTGATAATGGTCCCGGAATCCCTCTCAGTATAAGGGACAAAGTCTTCGAGGTCTTCGCTACCATGGGTAAAGAAGATGGTTCAGGACTCGGATTAGCGATCGTTCGACAAATTATTTCTGATCATGAAGGTCACATTAACCTTCAGACAAAAACTAGCTACGGGACAACTTTTACGATTACTATCCCCCAAAGTGAGCGAGGGTAAACTAATTAAATAAGCAACAATGAAACGTACCCAGGTCTATTTCAGCATGATATATGCTCAAAAAACATCCTCTCTGTTATCATGAGCTTATTATAAGCTCTCCCTCTACTAATCACATCGATCCCATCAATCGCAGAAGTAAAACCTATGATATACCTCACGCTCTTAGCGATTATTGCCCTTATCGTCATACCGATATTAGTCTCCATCGCTGAGTCCCAGCGACATCGAGTCACTTCAGATGATGAGGGTTTTTGGACGCTATCTCGAGCGCTAATGGGTGGATGTCATCTAAAGCTACACCCTGACCCCATGCCTATTGTTTGGTTCGATGTTGGACTGAGTCAAGGTCGACTACATATAGGTCAAAGAGCAGGGGACAACGGTTGGTGGTTCGAAGGCAGATTATATCTTTCATCCCCTCTAGGCTTTGCTGCCCGACTACACACCCCGGTAGCTCCCCCTTTGCAGCCTTCGCTACCGGGTATGGTCATTGTTGAAGATGATGATAAAGATAGTGAACTAAAGCTCAATCAATTCAGTATTGAGACCAATGCTAGACCTCGGTTAATGCAGTGCTTAGACGAGGATGATGTTCGTCTCTTAATTAAATCATTAAAAAAAGCGCTCAAGGTCAACACCTGTGAACTCATCTTTGCTCACAAGGTTTTCATTGTTAGAGGCAGAGTCGCCGAGGGTAGTAGCGCCAGTGATGTAATCGAACGTATTGGACCCCATTTGGCAAACTGGCTTCGACAGATCGTAGTACCACTAAACCAATCTTCTGATCGCTTAATCACTCGTAATGAAAGTTTCCAATGTCCGGTATCTGCTGTTGATCTACGCTATGGCTACCCAAACGGAGAGATTTGGCGTTGTCCACACTGTTCTACTGAGATGTATAGAGCAGCCATGGAGATTATGAAGGGGTGCATTAATCCGAGATGCGAATCAACCATTGATGGAGTCTCAGATGAGGTCATGGAGAAGGGTAGACTTCATATCGAGATTCAAGAGGTAGACCAAAGCGAAATCGGTGACTTAGGTTGGGTCAATCGGAGCTAACAGTCGCCAAGACCAATAACGATTCATATCTCCCTCAATCGTTGTGAGATGTGGTGAAGAGAGCTGAGGAGCTCTCTTGGCGATCTCCTCTAGCCAGGCGACTTCTTCGCTAGCAGACATCCAATGACAGTACCTTGGGGTATGGCTCTCTCCTGCCCATCCCAAGAGTCGATCTCCAGGCTCGATTAAGTCAGAAGATAACTCGCTATACTTAGAGAGACTCTGATCCCAAGGGAGGTATTTTTTCTCATATCGTTCAGAAGCTCCAAAATCCCATAGACTTATACTTATAAAACCATCGAGACTTAAGTGGCGGGCAGCCCAGACTACGAGAGCCACTCTCGCTTCAAAGCTGTAGATGTGATGCATCACTCCAAACAAGACCACCCAATTACTCTCAAACTTAACCCTCTCTCCTTCGATCAAAGCGCTAGACCAATCGAATGAGAACCATTGACAATAGAACCCTAGAGACCTCTCCTGAGCGATACCCAAGAGTTCTTTACTCCGCTCTAGTCCCATATACGAGTCTAATACCCCACCCTGCTCATCAACCCAAATTCGCTGAAGAAAGTCAGCAAACCTTCCTCCTCCACAGCCGATATCTAGCACTCTCGAGGGGTGATGAGCGAGATCATCTAACAGAGACCGCCACCCCCGCCATCCATAGCCTCTCGTAGAGTGAAACGCATCAGCATAGTGTCGATAAAACAGCTCGTTCATGCTCTCCAAAGCCTTGAAGTGAGCTTTCTGTTTCGATGATAGGACCGATGAAGACATCATAACTAACCTTAAAGAGATATCGATGATTCAGTTGACTCCATGCAACTATCCACTTTAGACATCTGTATTATAAAGATGTAAAGAGTTGATTAGCGATTGAACGCATGATTAATCGTTAGAAGAGCATGCGTCCTCGACTTTATTTATAGCGTGTAGAGTAATAGCTCTATGTCTCTCACCGCAGAAAAGCGATTACGGTGTCAATAAACGATTCATCAAAGATAGGTCATCAGCAGCGACTCAAATACGACCCAGGCCCTGACCTTGAGCATTTAGAACAGCTGCTTCATGCCCTCATAAAGAGTCCACCACAGAGTGATGAAGAGTGGCGAAAGATCCTCAGACGGCACCCTAAGCAAGGAGGAGGGTTTTATGGTAAACCTGCCCTCATCGCTGGAGCTCGTCGCTTAGTCTCTCTTGGTCGGCTAGACCCTCTAGAGTGTCATAAGGTTCTTCGTCAGTCTTTGAGGATGAAGCCTACACGAACTCAGAGCGGTGTATCGACTGTAACCGTTCTCACCAAACCTTACCCCTGCCCCGGTCAATGTATCTTTTGTCCTAATGATGTAAAGATGCCTAAGAGTTATTTATCAGATGAACCTGGGGCGCAACGCGCTGCTAATAATAGATTTGACCCTTTCGCTCAAACATGGAATCGCCTCCTCGCTTTACATAATATCGGTCACCCCGTAGATAAAATAGAGCTGATCGTCCTCGGAGGTACGTGGTCTTCATATACACTAGACTATAGAAGGTTTTTCATCGGAAAAGTCTTTGAAGCCGCCAACCTGTTTGGAGAGGCGCTAGAGGCTTATCTCACTCTAGGAGGAAGCCCTCCTGATGCTTATGATGTTGAGACGATCTCCTCCCCAAAAATCGAGCTACCTAGCGATCTAGGGGTAAGTCTATTCACTACCACCACATCGCCTGAGAGCACCTATAACCGAGTCGTATCTCGTTCACTCAGAGCTCATCATGATGGCCGACTCAACCGAGATGATGAATCTCTCTCATGGGGTGAAGTGGACCTCGTTCACCAGTTAAACGTGGAGTCAAAATGCCGGGTCGTTGGCTTAGCCATAGAGACTCGTCCTGATGAAATTAATGCCACTGAAATAGATCACCTTCGACGCTTGGGGGCGACCAAGATTCAACTCGGGGTGCAGAGCCTCAACGATCAGGTTTTGCAGCTCAATAAAAGAGGGCACAGCGCAGATCAGGCTCGGGAAGCAGCTTCGGCTCTGAGGAGCGCGGGCTTCAAGCTCCATTTCCATTGGATGGCTAATCTTTTAGGTTCCTCCATCGAAGAAGATAAAAGAGACTTTCAACGCCTGTTTGAAGACCCCGCCTTATCTCCTGATGAGCTTAAACTCTACCCCTGCTCACTCATCCCCAATACTCCACTGATGAGCCATTATCAAGCAGGAGAATGGCGACCCTATTCACGAGAAGAGCTCCTTGAGTTACTCTGCGTGATCATGCCTCAAGCCCCACTTTACTGCAGGTTGACCCGTGTTATTCGTGATATCCCATCAACCGATATACATGTAGGAAACCAAGAGACTAATTTTCGAGAGGTTGCCGAACAGACACTCGCTGAGCGTGGTATACAGCTACAAGAGATTCGAGCTCGCGAAGTGAGAGGTCAAAAGCTAAGCCAATCACCTCCACTCCTCAAATGTACAAGATATCAAACCTCGGTCAGCGAAGAGATCTTTTTATCTTTCGAAGATGCGAAGAAAGGCCTAATACTAGGCTTCTGTCGCCTCTCATTACCCCATCGAGGAGAAGAGTTACCGCAAGAGCGTCACCTCTCTCCTGCGATGAGTGAAGAACTCTCTAATGCTGCTATTATTCGAGAAGTGCATGTCTATGGACAGAGCCTCAATATCGATGAAGACTCAGCATCAGCAGTTCAACATCGAGGTTTTGGTAAGAGACTCATAGAGCGCGCTAAGCTAGAATCACAAGCTGCAGGATACGAGAGGCTCGCTGTAATCTCAGCGATCGGAACAAGAGCCTATTATCAGAAGCTAGGATTTACTCTGAATCGATATTACCAACACTTAACTCTATGAGATGATATTCCCTGTCCATCTCTTGTCGGGAAGTCAAAGACAACGTATAAAGACGATAGATTTCGATTTTAAGACCATCGCCTATCTCAGGAACTCAACAAACATGAAGACCAAGTACCATATAATGATCGCCTCACTACTCATTCCGAGTAGTTTAAGTTTTGCACAAGATACCCAACCCAAAGATAATCATCAAACGGCTCCGGCACCTGTAGCGGCTCCGGTTCCTGCCCCCGCTCCGGCACCTGTAGCGGCTCCGGTTCCGGCCCCCGCTCCGGCACCTGTAGCGGCTCCGGTTCCGGCCCCCGCTCCGGCACCTGTAGCGGCTCCGGTTCCGGCCCCCGCTCCGGCACCTGTAGCGGCTCCGGTTCCTGCACCAACTCCTGCACCTGCACCTGCACCTGCACCGGCACCGGCACCGGCACCTGCACCTGCACCTGCACCTGCACCTGCACCTGCACCGGCTCCGGCTCCTGCACCGGCTCCTGCACCGGCACCTGCACCTGCACCTGCACCTGCACCTGCACCTGCACCTGCACCTGCACCTGCACCAGTGCCTGCACCTGCACCAGTGCCAGCTCTTGCACCAGCGCCAGCGCCAGCTCCGGCTCCTGCACCTGCACCGGCTCCGGCACCGGCTCCGGCTCCGGCACCTGCACCAGCTCCGGCTCCGGCACCGGCTCCTGCACCTACACCGGCTCCGGCACCTGCACCGGCTCCGGCACCTGGCTCCGGCACCTGCACCGGCTCCGGCTCCGCACCGGCTCCGGCACCGGCTCCGGCACCTGCACCGGCTCCGGCACCTGCACCGGCTCCGGCACCGGCTCCGGCACCTGCACCGGCTCCGGCACCTGCACCGGCTCCTGCACCTGCACCGGCACCTGCACCGGCTCCGGCTCCGGCTCCTGCACCGGCACCTGCACCGGCTCCGGCTCCGGCACCTGCACCGGCTCCTGCACCGGCACCTGCACCGGCTCCGGCTCCTGCACCGGCTCCGGCTCCTGCACCGGCTCCGGCTCCTGCACCTGCACCGGCACCTGCACCTGCACCGGCTCCGGCACCTGCACCGGCTCCTGTACCTGCACCGGCTCCGGCTCCTGCACCTGCACCGGCACCTGCACCTGCACCGGCTCCGGCTCCGGCACCTGCACCGGCTCCTGCTCCTGCTCCTGCTCCGGCTCCGGCTCCGGCTCCGGCTCCTGCTCCTGCTCCGGCTCCGGCTCCTGCTCCTGCTCCTGCTCCGGCTCCGGCTCCGGCTCCGGCTCCGGCTCCTGCTCCTGCTCCTGCTCCGGCTCGCTCCGGCTCCGGCTCCTGCTCCTGCTCCTGCTCCTGCTCCTGCTCCGGCTCCTGCTCCTGCTCCGGCTCCGGCACCTGCTCCGGCACCAAAGACTGTTGAAAAAACTGCCAAAAATACTTCTGAGGCGATTCATGGTTCTTGGGGAGTTGATCTTGAGGCGTTCAGCTCCTTTAAAATCGTTAAGAATCTGAATAAGCGTGAACTTGATCGAGCAATGACGCTCGCTAAAGAGCTCCGCCTCAACATTGACCAAAAACAAATCAAAGCGACTTTTGATCAAAAAACAAACAGCGGACCATACACGTTCATCTCACATAATGACGGACTCTTTGAGCTTGAGACCGAGATGACTTCAGGGAAACTCGAGCGAGTTAAACTTCTCCTCAAAGAAGATAAAATCACCTTACAATCTAGTAAGGGAAGTCTCCCTTTAGTGAGAGTTAAGTAGAAACTTATAGAGGTTGATGGTGACGATGAGCTCTAGAAGGTCTCACAAAACTATACAGTGGTAGTCCACTTTCACAGGACAAACGATGAGCGCCACTGCTCGCCGCACCGATAGTAATCAGCGCCCCCACCGCGACTTTATAGGCCTTCAAAGCGATCTCATAGCCCGCCCTACTACTCACAAACAAGCTCCAACCCGAGAGCTCTTCGAGATCAGCGTTCATCGACGCTCCGATCACCTTGTCTACAGCATTATGACGACCGACATCAGCTGCATGATAACTGAGCTCGCCCTGTGGACTAAATAGCGCCGCTGCATGGGCTCCACCAGTCAAAGAGAACAACGATGGGTGTCGATTAAACTTCTCCAAATACTCTTTGATGGTGGCTTGAGATAAATGAATTGGCGCCCATCCCGCACTAGATAGGGGCTCTATTTTTTTTAAGTGTGACTCCTCTAAACTACATAAGCCACAGCTCGATGAGACATAGGAGCTCCTCGCTCGCGGCGTATATGAGACTCCAGAGGCTAGACTAACTTTGATGAAGTCAATCCACCCCCCTTCATCATTTTCTCGATCACATGGGCTGATCGACGCGATGTCATCCGCATATTCAATCACCCCCTCAGTTCTCAAAAACCCCATAATTAATCGTTGATCATCTCCGGGCGTCCTCATTAATGTCGCATATGGATAACCTTGAACGATCACGCTCAGCGGGCGTTCTTCAGCGATATAGTCATGATACCGTCCTCCTCTCTCATCAAAGAGAGAAACCTCTAAAGCGGCGTCTAAGTTATCACTCATTAATCAACTCAATCATTAATCCACTCACTCATTAATCCACTCACTCATTGATCAACTCAATCATTAATCCACTCACTCATTAGTCAACTCACTCTGTCTAACCGACTAGTCTCTGCCACCACGAAGAATCTCTTTTAAGTTTGTTATCATTGTCGAGTTTATGGTTAAGCTCTCGAATCTTTTTTTGGATCTTGATTTGATCTTCGGGAGTAGCGAAATATTTCATCAGAGAGAGCTGTGAAATCGCTTGATCATAACGACCTAGCTGTTGATATAGAGTAGCGAGTTTGTCATACAATGAATAAAGAGGTCGATCACCATCGAGCGCCAAATGATAATGCTTAATTGACCTCTTGCAAGCGTGGCGACTATAATAATCCCCGAGTATCGTATGAGCGATAGAGCACCTATAGTTAATACGAATCGCCTTCTTGAGCGCTCTCAATCCACGCTTTGTATCAGAGTGTGCAAGAAAGACTCTCCCCGATAATGCCCAGACGACATCACTCCTTCTATATTCATACCTGAGTCGCGCTAGCTCCGTCTCTGCTCGATGAATAGACCCGAGATCACAGAGGGCTCTCGCTAGAGAGAGACGACATTGATGCGCCTGCGGGCTGATCTCTAAAGCTGTTTCATAAGCCTTAATCGCTCTCTGAGTAGACCCTGTATATTCTTCTAGTTTTCCAAGCATATAATAGGTTTCATAGCTCGCCTCATAACTGAGTCGCCAATTAATGAAGACCCTCAGATCATTTAGCTGACCACATTGAGCGAATAAATTCATCAGAGAGATGACAATATATTTCACTAACTCTCCGTTAGTCCTTGAGTAGCTATGCTGATCTTTATCGGTCATAGTTGGCGCATAAAGCGCTTGAGTTAGGTGACTCTTAGAGAGAACTAAGTCACCATAAGTACAGGCGAGCCGACCTGCCAAATAGTGGTGAAGTTGTGACCGAGAGACGACTCGTTGATCTGTCATAAGCCATCGGTAAGCAGTCTCTATTTGGTGCCTACGTACCCAAGTGGTCACTTTGAGAATCAGTGTCCTCTCTCGCTTATACTTCTGACGGTCGAACAGCTGTAAGAGCTCTTCTAACTTTGGCTCAGTGAGGTGTCGCCGATCCCAAAGGGATAGGCTCACCGCTCTATCCGACGCTTACCAATCTCCACAATAACTACGGTTGTATTATCTGTCCCGACACCGCTTGGACTGCTGAACTCTCGGGAATTGGCCTTATTGATCAAGGCCTGCGGAACCCTCGCCGATGCTGTCTCTAATACGGTACTGAGAATCTCAGCATCGCGTACATGCTCAATCAATCCATCTGAACATAAGATAAAGCGATCACCTTCCCTCAACTTTATCGCCGCAATATCTGGCTCAATATCCATATAACTGCTGTTACGACTAATACTCTTTAAGATCAAGTTCCTCCGGATATGAATTAGAGCTTGGTCAGGAGTAATCTCACCAAAGTTAACTAATTCTTGAACATAAGAGTGATCCTCTGTGACCTGAACTAAGCGCTCGCCCCTGATCAAATAAGCTCTACTATCACCTAGATGAGAGAAAAACGCGGTATCACCATAAACGAGGAGACTCGTCAAGGTGCTCCCCATACTCTCAAGTTCAGGATAGGCGTCAGTGATTCGAGTCACCTGATCACAAGCGCTCATCGTTGAGCGTTTGAGGACCGAATAAATATCTACCTCCTGTCCTCCTGACCGCATCTCCGCCTCTGCCTTAGAGAGAAGGGATACGGTTTGACGTCCCATCTCATGAGCCGAGATGGTCGAAGCGATCTGTCCACCAGCGTGTCCACCCATTCCATCTGCCACAATAAAGAGAGAGTGTTTGGGTAAGAGCCAAAATGAGTCTTCGTTAGCGAGGCGTTTACATCCCACGTGACTAGCTCCAAAGCCATTCACCTTGAAGGTTGGCTTCACAGTATCAGCTCTTGGCGCTGAGAGTCTCTTAAGCGGAGGGACATCTCTCTTGGGGTTTAATCTAGGCAGGAGCTCACGTAAATCGCTTCTATTCGTGTAGGCTGATCTCATTAATCGCTTCTCCTTAGTCACTCATCAAACTAGTAGAGGATGCTTTAGACAATAAACTAAATAGAAACTTTAGATCTATGCATCGGAAAAAATTTACAAAGTGTATTAGAGGATTAAAGTGAAAAATGCAATCTTCTCACAGAGTAAATACGAGATTGAGCGAGAAGAAAGTGTTGAAGAAAGTATCACCTATGTCTTCTCCGCATTATTGGTTTTAACCACCTGTCCTTGTAGGTAAATATTGATATGAAATCTTCTGAACTTAGCCTCTTCACTGACTCACATTACAGCCGAGCCAAGTACACTCCGCAACCGAGAACCTCTTTGTCATTTATCATGACGCTCTATCTAGTTTTGATGACAGCCTGTCAAGATGACATAAAATCAGAGCCCTCCCCCGAGCTTCCAACGATCGTAAAACCCACCTTTAAGCTCTCCGGAGAGCTCACCGCAGTCAAGCCTATGGAGGGAGTGATCTCAGTCGGAGGGTTCAACCTCATTTCGGAAGCGACCGAACAGCTCAAAACAGGGCTTACTAGCTTTCTCGCAGCACCGCTTGACTTGAGAGAGATCTGGCTTGATAGTTATGTCCAAACAGACTTGATGTTCAGTCCAAAATTTGTGGAACAAGGTCGGCCACTCCGGATTATACAGATCGCCTTAAATGGCGAAGTGTATACAGTTCATATTATCGGTGTCACTGACATTAAAGCACTCCGTGAAACCCTAGGTTCACACCTAGAGACCCTAAAGAGCTCAGAGGGAACGATTTATATTCAGAATCGTTATAAGGGAGATAAGAACCCGCTCCGATTTATCGAGATCGGCCAAGGCCTTATCGCCTCTACTGACCATGAGGACCTACTAAAAGGCGAATATCTAGAATACTACAAGCGAGTAGGAACAAGTCGTGTCAATGGACTGTTCAACGTAATCTTCTACCCCAAACAAGCGATGACTCTTAAGGGGTTTAAACAGAGTCAAGAGGTCATCGGTCAACTTGATCTCAAAGGATCGGGGAAATCGGTCGCTCGACAGAGAAAGATGCTGCTCTCTCTTGCGAGTCTAGGTCAACAAATAGCCAAAGATTCTATCCAAACAGTACTCAGCTTAAAACTTGATAAACCTAGAGTTAGCTTAGATCTAGATTGGACACTTAAACCACAGTCTACCTCTAAGATATTTGTTGATCAATTAGCTGGCGGAGAACATTCATTACTCAAATATACGTTGGGCGCTGCGGCCCTTGTGAGTCTCAAGCTCCCTCCGTTCCTGATCACCTCATTAGTTCAAGAATGGAATAAAGTCGCTCTCAGCTCAATCAGCGCTGAAGAAGTCGCTGCCATGGAAACAAAAAAAACACGACCTAATATTGAAGATCTAAAGAGTCCTAAGAACAAGAAGAAGAACAAGAACAAGAAGAAGAACAAGAACAAGAAGAACAAGAGGGCTCGGAAGCCTAAAGCGCTCTCTCCACCCATAGGGAACTCAGAAGACCATATCGCGGAATATATACAGCTGATAAGTGACGCTTCTAATGTGCTAGATGGAGACATTCTACTTGGAGCGATACCAACCCTCATAAACAACGCCGAGATAAAGAAGATCCCTCCCACTACCGATGAAGCCGCGGAGATACTCGATGACCTCTCTGCATTCATTCCTGCTAAAAGCGAGAAGAGGCTAGATTGGATGGGGTTGTTCACTCATAAGGGAAAAGTAGACCTCTCTGATAGGCTAGACGCTGCGTTAAACATTTATCGTGATCCCCTCATTAAAAAAGCGATGAGACGTCGAGGGCTATCCATCAAGATCAAACCTGATAAACCGTTTAAAATAGGAGATCAGTTAATTCAGAGTACTCATATCAAAACTAGAATGCCTCGAACTCCCCCCTCCATTCGTCCACTGAGGCCACAACTCAAGGAGCTATATGATGGACATGTCTGGATCGCAGAGGCTTTTGGTGCGGTCGGCTTCGCCCGCTCATGGAGAGAGACCTTCACTCGTCTGACGAACACTTCTCCGGTCGCTCATTCAAGTGAGGGCTCGACAAATCTCCCGATCAACAGCGCATATGACGCAGGAGTCAAATCACCCACGATCTTTATCTACTTGGATCCCATCACCACGATCACCGCTCTCAAGAGAGGTAAGTCAGGGTCTATTCTCCTTCCCCTACAGATGATGTTCAGTCCAATCCAACCCACTGAGGGGTTATCGGTCACGATGGGTAAAAGTAAAACAGGGGCACGCGCTCGCTTGACTATTCCTCATCGTTTATTAGAGAGCATCAAATCAGGCATGAGCGGTGTTCCTCTTGAGTAATCGCTCACGAGACTTGCTTCTCTAACCGAACTCAGCTAATCAAAAGAGCTATAAATAGGGTATTCCCGTCCTCCCTAACAATGATCACGGATGAGTCATAATGAAGATGTTCAACCACTCTGCGCTAAGCGAATTAACTGTTCAAAAGAGTTCGCTCCTCTCCCCATTGTCAATCCAGTTTATTGTGATGGCTATAAGTCTCTTCATCGTCTCAGGATGTGATGATGGAAGTATAAAGCCTTCTACTGAGATCGAAAGAGAACTCGATCAAATGGTTGATATGGAGCTCGATAGCGCCGTTGATATGATGGCAGAAGAGCTAGACCAAGAGATCGATATGTCCATAGATCTCTGTGAGAGTGATGGAGATTGTGATGACGGTCGATGCGATGAAGGCATATGCATCTCCGAGTGCGCTGCGCCTTCTGATTGCCCCGGTCGCTTCGATGACTGCCGAAACGGTCGTTGCTATAATCGATGTTTTGGACCCGGCACCTGCTTCAGAGGTGGGGTTTGTCTTAATGGGATCTGTGTCGATGAACAATGTGACGAAGATAGCGACTGTGAAGAGGGCCGTCTCTGTCGCGGTCAGCTCTGTGTTTTACCAGCGCCTTGTGAGAGCGATGATGAATGTTCATCGAGGCAGCGTTGTTTAGACGGCAATTGTGAAGAGCTATCGGCTTGTGGTGGAGATGGCAACTGCGCTGATGACGAGATCTGTGTTCGTGGACGTTGCTCTCCCGTAGCTCAATGTGAGGCTCGGGGAGACTGCGCTGATGATGAGGATTGTATCGCTGGGCGATGTGTCCCTGGTCTCTGTAGAGGGGAAGTAGACTGCGATCTTGGACAGATTTGTGAAGCAGGTGAGTGTATAGATCCTCCCCCCATCATGGTTGATCGAGTAGTGATCCTCAATACCCCTAGGGCTCTACTCGTAGGTCAGAGTCTCGAGCTCAGAGCTGTAGCGCTAGACGCTACGGGACAAATCGTCTCATCGACCGGTTTTGAGTGGGCGGTTACTCCCTCATCAACCGGCTCGGTTGGTGTCATGAATCTCTTTACAGCAGGTCCTGAAGCAGGAGAGGCGAGTATCATCGCTCGCTGGACAGCGCCTGAGGGGGATATATTTGTAGACTCTTCCCCTCTCATATTGCCTATTACCGCTCCCCTGCCCCCTGTAGAAGAGGGGTGGCGAGTGAGAGTTGGAGATGGCTCCACAGGGCTCCCTATCGCCGGAGCGGATGTCTATGTTGATGGCATTACCTATACCACCGATGCAGACGGCATCGTGACCTTTGACAATCAGTCTGATCGTCTGACCTTCACCGTAATGTCGACCAATCACGATACAGTAAGCGTAGTAGGGATCAGCGAGCGCGCTCTCTACATCCCTTTGAAACCACTGAGTGACGACAGTCAGATCGCAGGTTTTACAGGCGAGCTAGATTTCTCTAACGTGAGAAATAATGGTCAAGTGGAATTGGGCCTAGCGGGAGCAGCCTTCTCTGATGGGCTATCACAGATCACCTTCTTTGATCTTTTAGGACAACTCTTCTTCACAGAAGTAGAGATAGGGCCGGTTAACGCTACAATCCCACTCCCTGGAGGATTGATCGCTCAAGCGAATGTTCCCTTCTTAGGAGACTTCTCTATCAAAGAGAGTTATGCAGTGATCACAACCGCTGGCTTCCAGCTCGGCTGGTCCTTTGGTGGCAGAATAGCGATTCAAACAATCCTCGGTCTGCTCGAAGGTTCCAATATCTCGGTAGGTCGAGTCCTCGCCGTTCTCCTCCCCTTCTTTGATCAGTTTGAACATGGGATACAGGCAGTTCCTGAGTTAAGCGGTTTTCCGCCTGTCGCAGATGTAGATGATATAGATGACGATGGTGATCGACGCGAACTCATTCCCGATTATGAACGGTTCCCCCAAATCGATCTTAGTCCTGGCCAAGAGCAGTCTTTAAGACTCGCCGTCGAGCTTCCTCCAGTATTTGACACCGAGGGTGACCCAATCGCTCTAGTGATGGCTGGTGTAGAGATCGTTGATGTAGGGTTTGTCCCACTTGGCTTATCAGCGACTCAAGAGGGTGGGTTGATTCCGATGCGTATGGCCCCACCTTATCAAGGGTTACAAGCAGGTGATTATGTCGTCCTCGCTCTAAGTGCTCGTTTCAATAACCGTATCCCGCGAGATATCTCTGGCTTGATGCAACGCTTCAGCCGTTTACCCGAAGAGGTGAACCTGGCCGAGAGCTTTATGACCCCTCCCGAGTTCTCAGAATGGGAACCCGCTTTCCGTAGGCTTACTCCTGAAATCCCCGCTGATGCCGATCTCCTTAGAGTCTCTTTCCGAGGGGGTGTTGGACGCTGGGTAATTTACTTTGGTAGCGAAGCACCAGATACTGTTCGCCTCCCTTTCCCTGTTGACCCCAATACGCCCGATCTCACAGTTGGCCTAGATGTCAGATTTGACGCACTCGACCTCGAACCGGGAGTCAGTTTGAATGAATTGGTCGGTGAAGGAGGAATCGGTGATCTACTACAGCTTGATCAATTCACCCAGCGGTTCAGCAGAAGAGTAGATAACGGACGGTAAGATTTTTGCTGTTTAACTCCTTCGAATATGTCGCCTTTTTCTTGGTGGTATATACGCTCTATTGGGCGTTTGCCCACCATGCAAAAATCGCCATGGGCTTACTCCTCGGAGCGAGTTTACTTTTTTATGCCTGTTGGAACCCATATTATCTCATCTTGATCATCAATTCGTCCCTCGTTGATTTCATCACCGGAGGGATGATTGACCGAAGTGAAGATCCCCAGAGACGTAAACGTCTCATGCTCACTTCAGTGATCTATAATTTAGGTGTATTAGGCATATTTAAGTACTTTAACTTCTTCATGCAGAGTTTCGATGATGTCGTCACTCAACTCGCGTGGTGGGATTACTTTATGCTCGGTGAGACTTATCTACCGGGAGGACGATTAGCAGCACTCTTGCCTGTAGGGATCAGCTTTTTTACATTTCAGTCGATGAGCTATACGATCGATATCTATAGACGTCAGTTAAGACCAGTCACCTCTTTCCCTCATTATTTACTCTTCGTCAGTTTCTTCCCCCAGCTCGTCGCGGGACCAATTGTCAGGGCTAGAGACCTCTTACCTCAGCTATTAGAGCGACCATCAGTAAGTCGTGAGATGAGCGGTCGAGGGCTGTATTTGATCATTTTAGGTTTATTCAAGAAGATCGCGATCGCTGACTATCTGGCGATCAATCTTGTTGATCGAGTCTTTACTACACCTGAAGGTTACAGTGGACTCGAGTGCCTCATCGGGACCTATGGCTATGCGCTCCAAATCTACTGTGACTTTAGTGGCTATAGTGATGTCGCGATAGGATCTGCTCTCCTACTAGGCTTTAACTTTCCAGATAATTTTCGCACCCCTTATCAATCAAAGAATCTACAAGAATTTTGGAGGAGATGGCATATCTCCCTCAGCTCATGGCTAAGAGACTACCTCTACATCTCTATGGGAGGTAATCGTTATGGGAATGTACGCACTTACTTTAATCTCTCAATGACCATGATTTTAGGCGGTCTATGGCATGGAGCGGGGTGGAATTTTATTATTTGGGGAGTTCTACATGGTGGCGCGCTCGCTTTGCATCGAAGATTCCATGAGCGAGGCGCTCAGGCAGAGTGGTATCAAAATATAAAAGAGAGCACTACGTGGATGATTTTATCGTTGATCGCTACTTTTCACTATGTCTGCTTCGCTTGGATCTTCTTTAGAGCCGCCACTTTTGATGAGGCAACCCGAGTCATCTCCCAGATCATTACCGGAGGCGTCTCGATGATTAACGTCAACGGTCAACTGTGGTCAATACTGCTTCTAGGATTTGTACTGCATAGCGTACCCCAGCAATACTTCGATAAAACGGTACGTGCTTTTTCATCGCTGCGACCTCTCGCTCAAGCGACGCTACTCTTCTTTAGTGCATTATTGATAAAGACCTTAGCCGTCTCAGAGGCTGTTCCCTTTATCTATTTTCAGTTTTAATATGGTAATGAGGGGGCTCTCTCTGTATCCTTGCAGACAGAATATAGGGGATTGAAAGCTAAAGATGGAGCACCCAAGACCACAACCTGAAGCGAGTTACACTCTTATCTACTTGCTCTTGATGGCCACAGTATCTCAAGCGGTGGGTGAAGTCATTCGAGCTCCCGAGGCTGTGATCGAGTCAACAGAGTTAATGAATAAGGAGCAAATCGAGGTTGATCTATTCCGTTCAGTCCTCAACAAGACGAGTCGTTTCATGCGTTGGACTCCTGCAGAGGCGACTGCCTTTCTACCAAGGCTTTTCAGGACGAATGAGGCTCGAGAGCCAGAGTTGATCATTGAAGATATCAATGACGATCTCTTGATTAGCGATCTCTCCGCAGGGCGTGAAGATTATATTTTTGACAGTGATCCTCCTGCGAACTTGTTTATTGAAGACCAGGAGAAGATCGAAACTATAAAAGGTACTTCACTCCATAGCTCAAGTGGCCATAGAGAGAATTCGAAGAGAGACTCTGATCATCTCTCTACACTCTCTACCTCAAAAGTAGATCAGCCTCCTAGAGTCCCAAAAGCTGATCACTTACCGAGTAAAGTTAAGTCTAAAACGAAGAGAGCGCTTGTTGAGCCGCGTCAAAACACATCTCCAAGCCTAGTGGCGACAGCCAAGACTGAGTCGATCACCAAGTCTAAGTCGATCACCAAGGCTAAGCTGATCACAAAGACTAAAGCGATATCGCCCCCCAGCGACAAGTTCATCGCCTCAAAACCTAGTCGTCCATCGAGCGAGCTCCTCACCCTTATAAAACCTCCACACAAGAAACGTCGACAGAGACCCAAACGTCGTCGTAGCAAGAGCGGCGTGTTAATCTATGGGATTGAAGACGAGCAGCGCGCCCTAGACCCCTTCTATGCCAAACTCGCAGAGGTTAAGTCTAAGGGAAGAAAAGTACGGATCATGCACTATGGTGACTCTCTGATAGCGGGAGACTATGTTACTCGTACGACTCGAAGGCTTCTTCAAAAAACATTTGGAGACGCCGGACATGGCTACTTTCTCGCTGGAAAAGGATCTAGATGGTATGGGCGGCGATGGGTGAAGCTAAAGAGTAAAGGTAAATGGACGAAAAAACGATTTACTCGCTCAAAAATCGATCAAGGTGTATTTGGCTTAGGGGGGATGAGCTTCACGAGTAGTCTGAAGAACGCTACGCTCAGCGCTAAACCGACAGGGATCAAAATCGGTCAGAAAGTCGATCTTGTAGAGATACACTATCTCGCTCAACCCCACGGTGGATCATTTGTCGTTGAGCTAGGAGAATTGCGACAAGAGATAAACACGCACGCGGAGACTCCTCGCGTGAAGAGGGCTGTGCTCAAACTAAAATCGAGCAGTAACGCGATGACCAAAGTGAAACTCGTCGGTGATGGTGACGTCACGCTCTACGGGGTTGTCTTCGAGCGTCGCCGAGGGGGAGTCGTCTATGATGCTCTCGGCTTAGAAGGCGCGAGAGCTAAACTTCTCCTTAAATTATTTGGCCCCATGTGGAGACATCAGATCCGACAACGTTCACCTGATTTAGTGATCTTACATTACGGGACAAATGAGAGTCAAAACTCACGGATGAGTATCAAGAAGTACAAAATTGCTCTCAAGAGAATCGTGGGACAGTTTAAGACAGCTCTACCAAAGACCGCCTGTATGCTACTCAGTCCAATGGACCGTGGAGTTAAAGATTCAGAGACAGGCGATATTAAGAGTATGAGGCTTGTCGCTAAAATAGTGAGGGCCCAAAGAGAAGTGGCAGCAGATACCGGTTGTGCTTTTTGGAGTACTTATCACGCGATGGGTGGCAGAGGATCTATGGCGAAATGGTATAATGCTTCTCCAAAGTTAGCGGGAGGTGATCTCACTCACCCTACCGGGCGTGGAGCAAACCGTATTGGCGCTATGTTCTTTGCCTCTTTAATGGATGGGTATCAACTGTATAGGAGTGGTCAATGACACCAGCTCACTCGGAGATCAAGTTTGGCAGGGATGCTGCTTCTTTAGTGATCTCTCGATCAGAAGGTGAAACCTTATGGGTCCAACGAGGCCTAAGCGCTCCATTTCTCGGAGGATACTGGGCTTTCCCTGGGGGAATGGTGAGCGAAGCTGACCTCATCACACCCCATCTTCTCCCTGATATTGAACACAACCGGGAGTCAAATCGAGTTCGCTCTATGAAGAGAGCTGCTCTCCGAGAGACCGTGGAGGAATTAGGGCTTCAAGGTGTGGATCTCACTGAATATGAGAACCATCTCAAGCCTATCGGCACCTGGAGTACACACCCTTATATTACCCGAACTGTGAGCTGTGAATTTTTCTCAGTGAGTTGCGATGAGTTAGGGCTCAACTCAGAGGAGCTTGTCGATGGTCGTCACCATCATCACACTCAAGTCGGTGGCCACCCCGAATTGAGTCAAGTCGAATGGCTCACTGCTCAAGAGATGTATCAAAGGTGGAGGCGTGGTGAGGTAACATTAGCGCCACCCACACTAGCGATTTGCCGAGCGCTCGCCGCGGGTCAACCTCCTGAAGAAGCTCGAGAACACTCTCCTGAGTTACTGATTTTGAATCAAGTCACACCAAGTATCCAGTTATTGCCGCTAAAGAGTCCAACGCTCCCCCCTGCGACCCACACTAACGCATACCTGCTTGGAGAGACGACCTTCTATCTCGTTGACCCCGGGACTCCAAAGTCGGAGACGCTCACCCCATTATTTGACCACATTGATAGCCGACTCTCTCAAGGTCACCAGCTCGAGGGAGTGATACTTACTCATCATCATTATGACCACGCTAGCGGACTTTCAGAAGTTTTATTACGCTATCAAGTCCCCGTCTACGCTCATCCAGAGACCGCCCGCTTGCTCTGGGGGGATCAACCACTCGAGGCCTATCAAGCTCTTGAAGAGGGGCAACTGGTCAGATGGCAGAAGTGCCAAGGAGGAACAGATTATAGTGAGGTATGGCATACGCCCGGTCACGCTCCCGGACACGTTTGCCTAATACATCCTTCTACGGAGACAGGCATCACAGGAGATATGGTCGCGGGTGTAGGAACCATCGTTATTGATCCCTATGATGAGGGAGATATGGGAGATTATCTTAAAAGTTTAGCGCGACTGAGACGTCGAGGTTTGAGACGCTTATTGCCGAGTCATGGTGCTCCGATCGCCAACCCTGAGATCATCCTCAGCCGATATATTGACCATCGTAACGCTCGTGAGGACCTCATCTACAAGAGTCTCTCCTCCGCTGGTCCTATCTCCGCAGGTGGAGGAAAGGCCGCTTGGTCATCTCTCGCCCAGATCGTTTCCATCGCTTATCAAGATGCCCCTCCCTCAGTAAAGAAGGGTCCCCACGGCGGATTAGCTGGACGAGCAGCGCTCGCTCACTTGATTCATTTACAACAGCAAAGACGAGCGATCTGTAGTCAACCATCAACTGACATAAAGAGTCGATGGATCGCCTATTCTCCCTCGCTTGATTCACTCGCGATCTCGACCGCTCGCCTTCAACAGATGATGACAACGCTGCGAGTTCAATGTCCTTGGGATAGAGCTCAAACTCTTGATAGCCTTCGTCGTTACCTCGTAGAGGAGAGCTATGAAGTACTAGACAGCTTACATGATCCTGCGGCTCATCAAGGAGAGCTCGGAGATCTATTTTTTCAAATTCTCTTTCAATCGATCATCCGCGAAGAAGAAGGCCACTTCTCTTTATCACACGTGATGGATTCATTAGCCGCTAAACTCGCCAGACGTCATCCACACGTTTTTGGAGAGCTCTTCACCGATGACCCCGAAGAGGTGCGCGCTCAATGGCAAAGAATAAAAGCACAGGAGAGAGCTCAAAAGAGAGCACAGCGAAGAGAAGATCAAGATGACTTAACGACGAGTATTCTTGATGGCATACCTCAAGCCGCCCCCGCCTTATTACGAGCTCAACTTATCGGAGAAAAAGTCTCCTCTATTGGCTTTGATTGGCCCTCTGTAGAAGGGGCCCTCGCCAAAGTAGATGAGGAACGAGAAGAAGTGAGCGAAGCGATTGAGCTCGGCGATCAAGCGCATATCATCTCCGAAATAGGTGATCTTTTATTCGCCATCGTTAATGTTTGTCGACATCTCAACATCTCTCCTGAGACAGCACTAGAGAAGACCAATCGTACTTTCTCTTTACGCTTTAAACACGTAGAGAAGCTCACCGCTGAGAGAAAACTAGATCTATCTGAAATGCACATTGATGACATCGAGGCGGTGTGGCGTGAGGCCAAAGCTGCGCTGAGCCGACAACGTTCATTAGACGATAATTGATTGAGGTGTCTCAGCAATACTTTAGATATTGAAACAACAACGAAACAATAACGAAACAATAACGAAACATCACTAAAAAAATAACAAAATAGGTGAACTCGTTAGTCCTCTCTTCTCGTTACTGACGACCATACTCGCTCTCTCTCTCTGCAGAGAGATAGAGTTGGCATATACCATGCTCTACTAGTTATTATTAGGTGATCATAACTCAACTTGATCCCATCATCTACTCAATGAGTGATCACTCTCGATTGGAGAATCTAACGATCACTGTTTCCTATGTTTACGTAAGGAGTATTTATATGACCTTTAGCTTTACACCGATCATTGGGGGAGCATTAATCGGCCTCTCAGCGACTATCCTCTTAGCCTTTCATGGTAAAGTAGCCGGTATCAGTGGAATATTTAGCGGCGCTCTCAGCGGCGAAGCATTGAGCTGGAGAGCCCCTTTTTTATTAGGTTTATTGGCGAGTGGTGTAATCGTCCCCCTCACCGGGGATCAGCTAGGTCTCCATGAAGCATTTAGTAATTCTGTACCTAGGACGCTATGGGTCACGGGGCTGGCAGGTCTCTTGGTGGGCTTTGGTACCCGACTCGGTAGTGGGTGTACGAGCGGTCATGGGATCTGCGGATTGGGTAGAGCCTCAAAGCGATCATTGGCAGCGACCCTCACTTTTATGTTCACCGGTGCAGTCGCCGCCTTTGTCACTCAACACCTCATTTTTG
Organism: uncultured bacterium; assembly: GCA_943788935.1. GTDB lineage: Bacteria > Myxococcota_A > Bradymonadia > UBA7976 > VGTA01 > CAKZRU01. The sequence continues at coordinate 47,386 of CALSSE010000020.1, forward strand.
ACTTGATTAAGCAAAGCTAAGGGGCGATCCAATGTCTACATTTATCTCTCTTCTCAGCGGCATGATCTTTGGTTTGGGGCTGATCATCTCTGGAATGACACAACCCGGTAAAGTGATCGGATTTTTAGATATCACCGGCGATTGGCAATGGGACCTAATGGGAGTTATGGGTGGAGCGCTAGGTGTACACGCGCTCACTCGCCTCTTCGTGATACGTCGTGAAGAGCCTATTTTAGGGGGAGCGTTCCCTCGTTTTACACTTGAGGTTGATCGACACCTGCTTGGGGGAGCAGTTATTTTTGGACTGGGTTGGGGGATCGCCGGATTTTGTCCAGGACCTGCGATCGTCTCTTTGGCCACGCTCGATGCCAATATCGTGGTTTTTGTGGTTATGATGGCGATCGGCATGCGAGCGGCGAAGCGCTTGCAATCATAGACTCATGGTGAGATAAGGACCCCCAAAGAAGAGTCGATGATGAGCACTTTATGAGCGTTTAATAAGGCGGAAAATGACCATGCGTAGAGTGTCTTTGATCTCAACTGGCGGTACGATAGAGAAGACTTATAATGCGCTGAGTGGAGTACTCGACAACGAAGTAAGCGTCTTAGATGTCATGCTTGGCCAGCTACGGCTGACTGGGGTAAAGCTAGACCGCGTTCAGCTTATGAACAAGGATAGTCTAGAGATGACTGGGCGAGATCATAAGCTGATCGCCTTCACTGTAGAAGCCATGTTAGCCAACCATGATGGAGTAATCGTCGTTCATGGAACAGATACGCTTGAGGAGAGTGGTGAGGCGTGTTACCAGCGTTTTCTTCATTCAGAGCAGGAGCTGAACGGTCCGGTGATATTCACAGGGGCGATGCGTCCCTATGAGCTGCGCTCTACCGATGCCCTCCAAAACCTCACCGAGGCACTTATCGCCGTACAAATCCTCCCTCCAGGTGTATACGTTGTTATGCATAATCAAGCCTTAGCTTTCCCTGGCATAAAGAAGGACAGAGATCGCCTCTGCTTCGTTAAGCCCCCTCCCCCTGAAAGTGTGTGAGACCCTTTACAAGAGGTCAGCAGCTAACTCAGCCAATCGGCTCCGCTCACCTTTTGTAAGGTGGAGATGGGCGGCGCATTCTTGATGGGAGAAGCGGCGGGCTACGTATCGGAGTCCATTATTTTCCGGATCCAAATAAGGGTGGTCAACTTGGTGTGGGTCACCGATCAAGACCACCTTCGCTCCCTCTCCTGCCCGTGTTAACATGGTTTTTACTTCATGAGGAGTCAGGTTTTGAGCCTCATCGATGATAAGGTATTGTCGGGGTATAGAGCGCCCCCTAATGAAGGTGATCGGTGCGACTTCGATCAAGCCCATATCGACTAACTCTTCGGCTCTCGGTCGTGGTCGATGGGATTGACGGCGCTCTCTCTGGCTGAGTAGAAAATCTAAGTTGTCATATATCGGCTGCAGCCAAGGCTCCATCTTCTCTTCTATTGTTCCAGGCAAATAACCAATATCTCTCCCTAAAGGGAATATCGCTCGACTGACTAGCACTCGCTCATACTCCTCGCGCTCAGTCACCTGAGCTAATCCGGCGGCAAGGGCTAGCAATGTCTTACCCGTCCCCGCTTTACCGGTGAGGGTCACCAAGCTGATCTCAGGATCCAAAAGCGCTCCTAGGGCGATTGCCTGCTCATCACTTCTCGGCTCTAATCCCCAAACCTTTTGATGATGAGGAGTGAGAGAAGAAGTCGTATAGCTAATATCGCTCTTTCGCTCTCTCTCAGTAGACAGTTCCACCCAATCTGTAGATACGATCCCCATCGAGTCGGCGCGCACCCTCAGATTACTATCTTTGGTTATGAGTGAAGCTTGATGCTCTTTAGCGCAGTGTAAGATGAGCCAATCATAAATCAGTTGTGGGTGTTTACGGAGCCTCATCGGGAGAGGAGCGCTAGTCTCAACGACTCGAAGAGTGGTCAGTCGCCTAACCTCAATCCCTGCATAAAGACTCCCTCCACGCCGTAATACATCGAGACGACGAACAATCTCACGGGCCTTCTGCCCTCGTTCATTGAGCTCTTCTTTGTGTAAATCAAGCTCTTCGAGAGCGTAGATGGGGAGTAAGAGCTCTCTAGGCGAGTCTGCCTCTTCGCGCTCTATACCCATGAAGCCGTCAATCACCCTAATGTCATGGAGGAGAACGCTCGTATCGATCACATAGCGGGCAGGGTCAGTCATCGCCTCTCCATTGAAAGCCGAGCTCTGTCGCCCACGCTTTAAAGTCGTTTTGTGCTCTTGCAGCCATACGCCTCCTTCGATCAAATTTAGTCTCTCTAATACGCTTTCCTCTCTCATCGCGCCTCTTAGGGATCTTCTCTATAGGGTCAAAGAAGCTCCAATTAAGGTTACTTGGCGAGTAATCGCTCAAGATACCCTCTTGTCGCAGATGCCTTCTCATTGCTCCAAAAGCAGTCGTCGTCGGAGGAGGAGGTAGCGTCTCTCCACGCAGATGAGCGAGGAGATGCCAAGCGATCAATTGACCACAGGCAGATGACTCGACATAACCCTCTACACCGGTAATTTGACCCGCAAAATAGAGATCGGACCGATCTTGAGAGCGCAGCTGATCATCGAGGATCGTCGGAGCATGAAGATAGGTATTACGATGTATGCTTCCATGCCTCAAAAATTCCGCGTTCTCAAGCCCAGGCATCGCTCTAAAAATCCGCCGCTGTTCAGGATACTTTAATCTAGTCTGAAAACCGACCATATTCCAAGCGGTTGCCGCTAAATTCTCCATGCGGAGCTGAGCGACTGCATAAGGCCGCTTATTGGATCGGGGATCGGTCAAGCCCACCGGTTTTAGAGGTCCATGAGCGAGAGTCTCTCGCCCTCTTTCAGCCATTACTTCAATGGGGAGGCACCCCTCAAAGTATTTGGGTTCTTCAAAGGCTTTAGGAATCACTTTATCACCAGCGATCACCGCCTCCACAAATGAATAATACTCCTCTTCACTGAAGGGAATATTAGCGTAGTCAGCATCACCTTTGTCGTAGCGACTCTGCCGCCAAACGATGTCCCAATTAATGCTCTCAGCGTCGATAATGGGGGCGATAGCGTCATAAAAGTACAAGCTCTCGCGACCAGTAAAAGTCGCGATATCTTGCGCGAGCTCAGGATCGGTCAACGGTCCGGTACAGATCACTACCGCTCTATATTCTCCGGCCTCCGGAATAGAGTGAACCACCTCATGGCTGAGCTCAATGAGCGGATGCTCCTCGATCAAGCGTGTTATGTAATCGCCAAACCGATCGCGGTCAACAGCCAGCGCAGATCCTGCCGGAACAGCCGTCGCGTCGGCTGCTTCTAGAATCGCGCTCCCCATACAACGCATTTCACGTTTCAACAACCCTATGGCATTGGTGACCTCATCGCTACGGAAACTATTGCTACAGACGAGCTCAGCGAGGCGGTCACTATGTTGAGCAGGGGTCCTCTTCAGAGGCTTCATCTCGATGAGTTTCACTCTAACTTCAGCCCTAGCGAGCTGGAGCGCAGTCTCACATCCTGCGAGACCTCCACCGATCACTAGAACGGTGTTTGAGTGCTCTATTTTGTGGTCATTCATATAAGCTCAAGTTCATCATGTTTGCAGAAAATTAAACGCAGTATTGGAATCAAATGATACTTCATAGACACAATAGGCGCTGGTGATAGATGCGATTGACAATCTAGCGCTCTACGAAGCGATTGTCCAATATGGTCCTAAATACGATAGGGTGAGCGATGTGTACGCTCTCCTTTGTCATTGCTCTATCTAAAACAACTAAATGCATACTGACAGTAGCAAAGAGGCAGTCTACTTTATGACTGCTATATATTATTAGTGATATCTGACTTCATCGCTTGCAAACTTCTATTCTTTTGAATAATCTTTTCTGTGGAATATGGAAAAAAGCGACAACTTATAGTTCTCATGGAGCATGTATGAGCTTCCAAAGACATTTCAAAGCAACATCAACATTCATCTGTGATGGTGCCACCCTTGGTCTATTAATCTGCCTCACTTTAAGTCTATCAGGCTGTCCAGATGCGACAAACCCTGAGACCCAAATTGGTGAGCAGGGCGGAAATATCGCTGGAGACATCGCTGGTGACACCGCCGGTGACACATCTGGAGACGTCGCTGGTGACATCGCAGGAGACGATGCTGGGAGTGAAGTTGAATATCGGCAGCTCGGTGACCCCTGCACCTCTGTCGCTCAATGTGAGTCCGGCATCTGCTTCTCTGAGGGAATTGATGAAGGCGGGTTGTGTACTAATCCTTGTGATGGTGAATCCAGCGAGTGTCCACTCGAGGGATTTGCTTGTCGAGAGACGACATCTTTTGGGTATATTTGTATTCCAGTCGATCCCCTTCCACCGTGCTCCTCTTGTAATGAGAGCTTCGAATGTGGTGGTGCCGATGACTATTGCATCTTCTTTCCTGACGAAGGTGAGTCTTATTGTACCTCTGGCTGTGAAGAAGACAGCGAGTGTCCAGCAGGCTACTCTTGCACATTTTTAGGAGGAGAGTCTCAGCAATGTTTCCCCGACAACGGTCTTAACCAATGTGATGTTATGGATACAGATGGAGATGGTATTTCTGATGATGCTGACAACTGTCCACAGAGCGTTAATCCTGATCAAGAAGATAGCGATAGTGATGGCTCAGGAGATGCATGTGATGTCTGCATTGATATCGAAGATGCAGACCAACTTGACAGTGACGAGGACGGCTACGGAGACCTCTGTGATGTCTGTCCAATGCTATCTGACCCTAACCAATTAGATGAAGATGAGGATGGGTATGGAGACGCTTGTGACAATTGTCCGACGATCAATAACCCTGATCAAACTGATAGTGACAATGATGGCATAGGTGATGCTTGTGTCATCACGACTGACGTTACATTTTCTATCGGAGGTCCCGTGAGCGCCACCAGTCGATCCTCAAGTGCCAACTATACACTCATCGGTGGGATGCTTGGTGCCCAAAGAGCTTCGGTCCTCAATGGTCCAACTTATCAGCTCCGACCCTACCCTTGAACCTATCTAGAGGCTCTAAGCGTCATCTGCCAATGAACCTCTCTCTATCATATATCTCTCTTATCCACTTTGAACTCACTTTATCAAGCCAAGGTCTAACATGTTAAAGAGACTCACTATTATCCTCATTGCTTGTTGTAGTTTCATTACAATCTCAAGCGCTCAATCTGTCCCTGAAACAATGCCTTATCAAGGTTTCCTCAACGGGTCCGATGGAATTCCTGTGCAAGGTAGCGTGAACATCACCTTCAAATTGTATGAAGAACAATTAGCGAATGCTCCGGTTTGGGAAGAGACTGTCAATAATATCAGCGTCAACGATGGAGCGTTCTCTACCGACTTAGGACAGGTCTCTACCAATTTGAATGAGTACCTTTATAGCGGGAGGGCTCTGTATATTGGGATCGCTGTGAATGATAGCCCAGAGCTCACCCCACGAACCAAACTAGGGACGATCCCCTATGCTTTCCTATCTTATAATGCATATAAGCTCGAAGGACTTAGAGCTGCCGATTTCGTCACACAGGGAGACTTAGAAGTCTTTGAGCAAAACTTCCAAGGTGGTCTCAACGCCGATGATGTGAACACCCTCATCGACAATCGTGGTTATCTGAATACCGATGCGATCAACGCCCTCATCGACAATCGGAATTATATCAATAGCAATGAAGTCGACCAACGCATCACTGCTGCCATCAACACTGTCAATGGCACCATTGGTGGACTACAGACGCAAATCACTGATCTTGAGGGAGATATTTCTGACCTACAGACGGCTCTGCAGACTCTGCAAGATCAAGTCAACGGTCTACAAAATCAAGGTAATGACGCTCCCTTCATCTTGGGTGCGAGCGCACAAAGCTCCAATGGGCGTCTCCAGTTTAACAATCAAGAAGGCGTGAGAGCTGCTGGGGAGATGTGTAAAGCAACTTATCCCAATGATACGGGAGCACACTTTTGTTCTCTCTCTGAGATTCAAGAGGCCGCTAGCATAGGAAACTACAATGCGGCGATTAATGGGGTCGCCACTTGGGTGTACGCCACTAGTACCCTCAACAACAATGTGAATGACTGCCAATCATTACTATATCCAAGCGCTCATGTCGAAGCAGGCACAACAGTCACCGTCAATACTGCTGATGGTACAGTAGATGGCGGAGTTGGCGTCCGAATGGCCTATAACACAAACGCTTCGTGCCAAGTCGCTCGCCCTGTCCTCTGCTGTCGATAAATAAGTATCTATCACCGTCCTACCAACATCCCTGCAGAGCCTTGAGAGTAGTAAATTATGACTTTACCGATGTCCCTTTGCCGAAATACTCTTAAAAAAAGCATCTCTAAAGCTCGCTCTGCGGTGAGCTTTACTGCTCTGACATTTACTGCTCTAACCTTAGTCTATTCAGTGACTCAGACCTCTTGGGCTCAGGAAGTGCCTACTTTTTGGCCATATCAAGGAATCCTCTTTGATGCAGGTGGTCAACCCATAGAGGGCTCTGTGAACATATCGGTGAAGATCTATGCTTCAGCGAACGATAACACTGCTCTGTGGGAGGGAACAGTTAATGGAGTCACTGCCCAAGCGGGAGCCTTCTCCATTGACCTAGGTGAGGTAGGAGGAGAACAGTTGGGCGCTCTTATTAACAACGGCGAAGCCCGATACATCGGGATCACCGTGAACGACGGTACTGAACTAACACCGAGAACTCGAATTGGATCTCTACCGTATGCTACCCTCGCAGGAAACTCACTGACCCTTAACGGACAGTCCGCCAATGACTTTCTTACGCAAGGAGACCTTCAAGGGCTAACAGATCAGGTGAATACCGCTCAAGAGACGGCTAACGCCGCTAATACAGCTGCCGGTACCGCTCAAGAGACGGCTAACGCCGCTAATACAGCTGCCGGTACCGCTCAAGAGACGGCTAACGCCGCTAATACAGCCGCCGGTACCGCTCAAGAGACGGCTAACGCCGCTAATACAGCCGCCGGTACCGCTCAAGAGACGGCTAACGCCGCTAATACAGCTGCCGGTACCGCTCAAGAGACGGCTAACGCCGCTAATACAGCTGCCGGTACCGCTCAAGAGACGGCTAACGCCGCTAATACAGCCGCCGGTACCGCTCAAGAGACGGCTAACGCCGCTAATACGGCTGCCGGTACCGCTCAAGAGACTGCTAACGCCGCTAACGCCGCTGCTGGCAACGCTCAACAGACGGCTAACGCCGCTAATACCGCTGCTGGCAACGCTCAACAGACGGCTAACGCCGCTAATACCGCTGCTGGCAACGCTCAACAGACGGCTAACGCCGCTAATACCGCTGCTGGCAACGCTCAACAGACGGCTAACGCCGCTAATACCGCTGCTGGTGAAGCTCAGGAGGCCGCTGACGCTGCTAGCACCGCTGCCGGTGAAGCTCAAGAGGCTGCTGACGCTGCTAGCACCGCTGCCAATGAAGCTCAAGAGGCCGCTGACGCTGCTGGCGCTGTTGCCGGCACCGCTCAAGAGACCGCTAACGCTGCCAATACCGCCGCCGGCACTGCTCAAGAGACCGCTAACGCTGCCAATACCGCCGCCGGCACTGCTCAAGAGACCGCTAACGCTGCCAATACCGCCGCCGGCACTGCTCAAGAGACCGCTAACGCTGCCAATACCGCCGCCGGCACTGCTCAAGAGACCGCTAACGCTGCCAATACCGCCGCCGGCACTGCTCAAGAGACCGCTAATGCTGCCAATACCACCGCCGGCACTGCTCAAGAGACCGCTAACGCTGCCAATACCGCCGCCGGCACCGCTCAAGAGACCGCTAACGCTGCCAATACCGCCGCCGGCAACGCCCAGCTAGATGCCGATGATGCTAATGATGCTATCGCCCTATTAACCACAAGAGTCGAACAACTAGAGACCCGGCTCGATAACTTTCAAACACTCGTCGATATAGCTAATGAAAATGCCGCCAATGCGGCCGCTTCAGCAACTGCAGCCGCAGAATCAGCAGCTCAAGCGATCGATGATGCTTCAACTGCTCTCACCGCCGCGCAAAATGCCCAAACTGATGCGACATCGGCCCTCGCTGCCGCAGGGCCGGCTACGATTCTCGGCTCTTCGAATCAAACCTTAACTGGTTGGGCACAATTCAACTCCAAAGAGGGGATAGAGGCTATGGGAGAGGCCTGCAAAGCGAGTTATGCAGAGGTCACTAGTGCCCATGCGTGTACAATCGCTGAGGTTCATGAAGCGATGAGCGCCGGTAATTTCTCGGGATCAGGGATTAGCTTCAGACAATATTGGGCTTATCCGGATGCTCATGAGAGTGACGCTTCATTCTGTAAGTCGATGCTTTACGCGAGCGGGCATGTCTCGGTAGGTACCTCTTACGAGATCAATGCTAGCTCGACACCTCAAGATGGTAATGGGAATTTTGTTAGCGGTGGTGTCGGTGTACAGATGAAGTATCACTTCAATCAATCCTGCGGCAGCAGCAAGCATATTCTCTGTTGTCGTTAAGATTAATATTACTCAATGAGTCTTAAATCTGTGTACATGAGACTCGTCCTCTTCGTCTCTTCGTTCGGCTTATCCCTCTTTCTAGCCTTATTACTTTTCGAGAGTCAATCACTAGCAGATAGCTCACTCGATGATCAAATCGAGGAAGGCTTACGAGACGCCTTAGCGCTTTATCAATCCACGAGAGGTGAGGCTTGGATTAAAGCCACTGATCCTAATGAGCGTTTTGAGGCGATTTTTAATGCCTATCTCCTGAAAAAAGTGATCGATGAAAAGCAATTTGAGGCGCTGTTTAATGCCGCTGATGAAGCCTTTGAGCTAGAGATTGATCGCATCAAAGGGATGGGGGCCTCTCCAGCTCCTCCTCGTGGTCTCCCTTTTCGTCCCCGTCCTCTTCATCGAGGAGAACGTGGTGGCTTAGACGGTACTTCATGCCGCTCTTGCCACTTTAGTGGAGGTCCCGATGGAGCAGGCTCAGGGACTTCTCTTACCCTGTTTAGGGGAGATGGAGAGCGATTTAGTCAGTCCACCCCCCGAGACGCTCCCGCGCTGATGGGTATTGGGTACCTCACTCTACTCGCTACTCAGATGACGAGAGAGCTGCAGCAACAAAAACAGAAAGCAATACAGACAGCGCGACGAGTACAGGAGTCTATTCGGGTAGCGCTCTCCGCACAAGGTGTCCGCTTTGGTGCCATCACGGTGACCCCTCATGGTGAATATAATACCAAGGAACTGAGAGGGGTTAGCGAAGATCTGATCATTCGCCCTCTCGGCTGGAAGGGCAGACATTATGACCTCGTCGCCATCGCTGATGAGTCTTTAGCTTTACATCATGGCTTACAGTCCGACCACCGAGTAGAGAGCTTTAAAGAGCGATCATTGACTCATTTGGGCGTGGGGCCTGATTGGGATCGTGATGAAGATGGAGCGATCCAAGAGCTCACCGGAGCTCACCCCGCGGCGCTCGCTGTTTATCTATCATTGCTCTCCGTGCCTCTATATGCGCCACCTCAGCGGACCTCTGATGCGATAGACTGGGCGCGAGGTCGAGGTTGGTTTCAAAACATTGGTTGCGCGACTTGCCATATCCCTAGCCTACGAGTTAAGAGTGAGCCTCTAGTCATCAAGGCGCTAGGGAAGACTCCGATCTCAGTGGAGATTAACCCCTTTGAAGCTGGGCAAGAGCCCCGTTTAAGACGCGTTGACTATAGCGCAGACGCTGAAGGGAGTCTCCCGAGAGGTGTACCACTCTTTCTCTATAGCGATCTTAAACGTCATGACCTAGGCAGTGAGCTCGCAGAGACTTTTGATGAAAAGCTACCAAATGGGTTAGTCGTCAATAAACAGATGTGGCTGACCCGCCCCTTATGGGGACTCGCTAGCAGCGCCCCTTATCTTCATGATGGACGGGCCCAAACAGTCGAAGAGGCGATCCTCGCTCATGGAGGAGAAGCAACCCCCTCTATACAGCTTTACCGCTCACTTAGCGACGAGGAGAGAGGTCTTCTTCGTCTGTATTTAATGAGTTTAGGTAGGCCCTCTACATTGCTAGTAGAGTAAACAGGGAGCAGGGAGTGCTATGTCATTATATTTAGCTCTGATTATGGTGAGTGTCTCTCTGATGATCACCCCGATAGTGTCTGCGAAGCCCTGTGTCCCCCGAGAGTTCCCCGCCTCCTTGGGGGGAGTCGCCCCGGCGATAGTGACTGTAGAGGAAGCTGAGCGATGGACGAACTATAAGAGAGCGAGAACACAAGAAGCGCTACTCGAAGCGAGATATCCTACTGCGGTGTACACACGTTATCGGATCGAAATGGAGGAGATTGAGAGGGAATGTGTCAGTCTCTCACAGCTTATTGACATAGGTCGGGGACTATTTCTGAGACGTTTTACAAGAAGCGAGGGATATGGTCATGGGCTACCCCATCTCCCCCCGAAATCTAGGTTACAGCGAGGTCACTTTGGTGGCCCCGATGCGAGTGCTTGTGTTGATTGCCATTGGAAAGGTGGCTTCGCAGGTGGGGGAGATCGAGTCGATAACACCTATGCTTTTGGTGATGGAGAGCACTTGAGTACAGCAGAACCTCGGAATCCACCGCCACTATGGGGCGTAGGTTGGGTACAAGTGTTAGCTGAAGAGATGAGCGCTGAGTTACAGTCGCTTAGAAAAAAAGGTCTAAGGAGAGCTTTAAGGAAAGCACAAAACCAAGAGGTTAAGCTCATCACTAAAGGGATCGACTTCGGGTTTTTATTGATCAGTTCAACCGGAGAGGTCGACTCTAGTTCTATTGAGGGTATAGACACAGACCTAGTGATAAAGCCCTTTGGGTGGAGAGGGGTATTTTCTACCTTAAGAGAGTTTGTTGAAGTTAGCGCTCATAAACATCTCGGTATGCAGAGTGAACATTTAGTGACCGCTGCTTATCGTGACGTAGAGCTCGGCTTAAGCCGAGATTATGACCCAGACGCCGATGGTATACAAAGAGAGTTAACCGAAGCTCAAATCACCGCTTTAGTATCATTCTTAGCCACGCTCGATACGCCTCAGATAGAACTCCCCACCCATGGTATATACCAGAGACCAAGTTTAATCGGAGATCCTTTACTCGTCGATACTCCTGCTTTTCTTGATCGGTGGCAAAGAGGCTCTCTGCTCTTTGAGGAAGTGGGATGCTCAGAATGTCATCGTCCACTCATGAAAATCTCTCACCCAGTCTTCACCATGAAGCTCATGACTCCTAGCGGTCAAAAAACTCAGAGTACGGTTGGTGAAGAAAAGATGTTTGAGATCGATCTCAGAACAGAAGCCGCTCAACCTCATCCTGAGAACAAGGGGGCCGAATGGCTACTCCCAGTCTTCAGTGACTTTAAGAGACATCGCATGGGAGAGCATCTCCGAGAGCGATATGAGGAGAGAGGTGTACCGCCTGACACCTATCTCACCCGGAGATTATGGGGATTAAGAAAGACTAGCCCTTATTTACATCACGGCGGAGCAATGACCTTTGAAGAGGCGATCAGCGCTCATGGTGGGGAGGGAAGCGAGGCTCAAGAAGCCTCACAGCGCTATGAATCTCTCAATCATGATGAAAAGAGTAGCCTCCGCTTATTCCTGATGAGCTTAAGCAGAGGTCCAGCGATCCGCATTAGATAGAGAGATTGATGAGATGAATAATTCCCCACCGCCGATCGACCTCTCTGCTCCTTTTGTTGAACAACTCGACCGGAAGCATAGAATCGCTAGGTTTTTTGTCCTCACCCTATTTGCCATTGCCCTCACCGGTGGCTTGGTGATCACCCAAATATCTGTCAAACGTGGTCTAATTGTCTACAGCAGCCCCACTGACCATTGGGTTCCAGGTCGACAAATCGTCATTAGGGCCGAAGGCCGATCGCTCCCTTTTCGTCAATCGATACAGCTACAAGACGCTCGTGTCTTAATCAAGCATAAAGACGGTCTTAAGCCGCTTAAGTCACAAGAACTAAGACCCGCTCTAGAACAGATGTGGCAGGGAGTCATCACTCTCCCCCAGACCCCTGGTAAATATCAGATGGTCATCGAAGCTGAAGGTTTTGAGCAGCCTAGCGCGACAAAGGGCGAGCGGAGTATATTACCGGTGAAGTTAAACGCTCATCTTGAGTTTGAGCTGAATAATGGAGCGCGATCATCACCCATATGGCCTCCACTAGCTCAGACCCCAACCACCGCTCGTGAGAGACGTGGTGAGGGTACGCTCTCCTTTTATCCTGCCGATCAAAGATTGACCTCTGAGCTCCCCTCTACTCTCTATGTGATTGGGCAGAGTGAGAGCGGTCAACCGTTATCAGAGACCGTTAAGTTTACACTCCTTGAGGGCTTACTCTCTGAACCTCTTCCTCAAGAGATCACCCTCAATCGACAGGGGATTGCTTCACTCATCATTACCCCCAAATCTATGGGTCTGCGGATTAGCGCTGAGAGTCATCTCGGCTCTGAGGTCGACTCTTCAACCTCTTCAGATGAACGGTTTAATCCTAGAGCCCATCAGTTCAACCTCATCCCTCAAGCGCGAGTCGTCAAATCCTCGGGTGAGATAAGCATTGAAGTTCAGAGTACATATCCCACAGATCGCTTATACATCGACCTCTGGTGGGGAGGACATTGGCTCTCAACTGACACTGTACATATGGTTGATACATCAAGGAAGAGATCTACCGGTGGTTTAAAGAGCACAGGGCTCATTCAGCTCTCAATCCCTGATTTACCTCTATTGAAGACAGAGACTCCCCAACTCATCTGGCTACAAAGTTATTTACTCCCTTATCAAATAGATGAGGTTCGCGGCGGCGCTTATCTCCTTTGGTCTCCTCCGACATGGAATGCTGAACGTCTCGCACGATGGTTGCTAGAGAGGATCGAATTAAGCGAGATGGAGCCGAGTCAATATTGGCGTCATCTCCCGTTAGATCAACTTCTAACCGGAGATCTACTTCGCTTAGCCCTCGGCAGAATCGCTAGGCCACCGGCCAATCCAGAGGTGATCATCAACTCGGGTGAGAGTGCACAAATTACCGCTCAGCGTCATCGAAGTGGTTATATGCAACTATACCTAGAGTTTATGGCAGGGCTATGTCTGATGACCATGGTTTGGTTGGTCACTCTTGTCTCCATCACTTATAAGAGGCAGATTTCTTCTCCCGAGTGGTCCGACCCTGCCTCAGTCAGACAGGCGAGGAAAGTCGCAATCGCCTGGATCGCTCCTATGCTGCTACTCCTCTTGGTCTTTTTTGGAGCGATGGTATTACTCGTATTTAAAGTATCATGGTGAGCGCTGAACAGGAGATATTGTCCACAGATCAACCAAGCGACTAGCCGCCTACATAATCTGTAATGTCAGCATCCATCCGCTTGCAACTCTCTAGTTCGGGTTTAGATTATAAAGTACTAACGATATGATCATATCGGAGAGGAGAGCGATCTTATGTCAGTGAATCGATATCTTCATAGTCTAATGAGGAGAGGCTTTTGCTTCCTACTGCTGATCACGAGTTTAAGCCTCAGCGCGGTCGCCGAGAGCGCCTCACCTTCAGCAGATACCATACGTGGAGACGCTCATTTAGCGAGTTATATCGCTGAGATTAAGTCCATCTTACCAGCTGCGCGTCTCGATGTCGAAGAGAGCCTTGGTATTGATGTCCCTTATCTTACGATCCATGTTGCAGATAATGAGTCTGAGATGAGGGATATCGCTAAAGCCCATCATCATTTTATGCCTCCTCAATGGTCAGCCGGTTTAGCCTACCCTCGATCCAAAGAGATCTATTTACCCTCTGTTCCTCATCGACAGCTCTATCCGCTGATCAAACATGAGCTGGTCCATATCGCCCTCGGAGAGAGCGCGTTACCGCTATGGGTTAATGAAGGGGTAGCGGTCGCCCTCGGTGAGGGCTTATCGTGGGAGCGGATGTGGACACTCAATGAGGCCGCCTCACAAGGAACATTGCATCGATTTAAAACTCTAGAGAGGCGATTCCCTAGTTCTGGACAACCCGCTTCGGTAGCCTATGCTCAATCTGCTCATTTTATTAATCATCTACGAGATAAGTTTGGCGATCGCGCCCTCTCCTCTTGGCTGAGCACTCTTCGAAGAGGAGTTGATCTCGATAAAGCCTCCATTGAAAGTTTCTCGACACCTTTTTGGCGACTGGAGCGCTCATGGAGAAGAAGTATGGAGCGAGGTGTGTTTGCTTGGCTTTCCGCGTTAGCCAAGTCAGAGACTCTATGGGCGCTCTCTCTGATTCTCTTCATCGTGTTTGGAGGACAAAAAATCAAGCGTCGTCGTCGTCGATTTTTCGAGGATGAATACGGGCTTGAAGTCCGAGTGGCAGAAAACCCTAAACATCCTAAACATAATAAGCTATTCCTAATGAGGAATGAGGAGGAAGAGCATAACTCTCCCTAGGAGCACTCATTAGAGTCCAAACTTAACTCTTCTCATTCTTGCTTCAAATCCTCCTTGCTCACTATACTGCCACCACTCTCAATATTGTGTATTAATCTATTTGATAAGGAAGAGACTATGAGACCCTCCCATATTTACTCGTTTGCCCTCTTGATCATCTCTCTCTCTGCGTCTCTAGTCTTTGCAGACTATGACGGTGCAGAAAGTACTTCAGGTAAGCGAAAAATCGCTTTCGCGCCCTATCAAAAAATTGCCTTTACTCACACTAGTCCTAGACTTAAGCACACCGATGACCTGACCTCTAGCGATTGGCAGATGAAGCAGCTCAATATTGAGGAAATTGTCAAGAGGGCAGGACGAGCAGGCGACAGTAAGACAAAAGATGACTCCAAAGGAATGATCGCCGCTGGATGGCCCGGGGGAAAGCAACCTAGTTCTCAGCCCGCCGCTGCGCCAGCGAAAGCTCCTCACCCGAACGCTCCCAAAGCACCAACATCTCAGCGTACCACAGGGAAAGCAGCGCCTACCTCTCAAGCAAGTGGGCCTGCGGTTAGCGGCTTTATTTATGGCCAATTGAATATAGATGAAGCGCTGAAGAGTAAAGTGAAAGCAGGATCCATACTCTTCGTGATCGTTCGTAGATTTGCTCCTGAAGGACAAAAAGGGATGATGATCGCTGCCACTAAGCTAGAAGGGA
Organism: uncultured bacterium; assembly: GCA_943788935.1. GTDB lineage: Bacteria > Myxococcota_A > Bradymonadia > UBA7976 > VGTA01 > CAKZRU01. The sequence goes on from CALSSE010000020.1 coordinate 62,617, forward strand.
TCACCTCTGGCGCTTTCCCCTTGAAATATGTTGTCAAGCAGTCTGACGCGATGATGGGAGCTCCACTTGTAGGTAAGGTGAGCGTTTCTGCTCGTATAGACCAAGATGGAGATGCGATCAGTAAACAACCGGGTGATATCATTGGGAGTGCCAATAAAGCTGTAATGGTCGGTGTCAATCCGGTCGTTATAAACCTTAACAAGAGCCTCTAGTCCCCCTACATGTCCCTTCCTAACGATCTCCTCGCAGCGCTCAGCTCTAAACAGAGTAAATCGCTCCACTTGAAAAGGAGATCACTGAAAAATAGACGGTCACATAAAGTAGTTCTCTTTTGTGTCCTGTCTCTCCTCTTAAGCTCGGTCCTCCCATGTAAAGGTGTCGCCCAAGACCCTACGATAACAAACTGCCTGAGCTGTCACCTTAAGGTCACCAAGTTATGGAAGGAGAGCGCGCATGCCCGAGCGCTTGAGAGCCTCACCCCTCATGAGCGCAACGCGCCACAATGTCGCGCTTGTCATGATGATAGTGGGCTAAGACAGCTGGTGAGAGATCTGCTGACGGTGAAGCTCTCTCAATCATCAATAAAAAAAAATCGTTTCAAGACTCACCGGGCTTATCGGAACCCTCTAGAGCCTACAGGGGTTGATTGTATCTCTTGTCATGGTGATCGGAGTCAAGAGATTAAGAGTGGACATCATGTTCATCAACCGCTCACTAGGATCAACGCTCCACTTCTCTGCCAACGTTGTCATCAGCTCCCTCCTTTAAGCGGGGGAAAGCTATGCTTTACAGCTCATGGCCTAGTCCCACTCAGCAATCAGCGTTGCTCTACTCACACCATAGGGTCACCCTCTAAGCGGGACCCTTCAAACAAGGCTAATCTACATCATGATCGCTTGAAAAGTGACCATGCACAAGGTACTACACGTCAACACGCTCAGACTTCTCTCGAATGAGCTCACTCTTCACTCTTTCCTTGGCGAGCCAACTATGTCCACGCAGAGTCATGTATCAACCGGAGTTATCCACGATATTTTTATCCTCTTGAGCAGACCAGCCACTCAAGTGAGCGTAGCGTTCCTCTTCGCTTCTGGTCTCTTATTTGGTTTAGATGCTGATCATCCGCTCCTCCAAGTATCGATGGTCATGTTGTGGGGGAGTCTACTCGCGAGAGCGGTCATCGCCAACCGATCCCAAAGATGGCCTCTTATCATTATGATCAGCGGTCTCGCGATATTGTTTATAGGGTTTATAAATGATTATCAGCGAGCGGGTACTCTCAAACTAACGGAAGGTATTCCCGCTGAATCTTATCAAAGAGGGAGAACAGTAGAGGTCGACTATCATCTCGGCGGATCACTGAGGCTAACAATGAGCGATGATCAAGCTCTCTTTGAAATGATAGGGAAAGATCGCATTAAACTTCCTCAAGATAAGCTCATCCCTGGCGCTATCGTAGAGATTGATCAGTGGCGACTCAGTCTACAACGGGTCACTAAAGATTCTAAAAAGCCATCAGCTCGACTCACTGTGACGCCTCGTCTCACTGGGACACCTCGCCTCAAAGAGGGTAAGACCCAAACTGTACAACTTTCGAGCGGTCAATCGAAATCGCCTGATGGTCAAACTCTAATCACCGCGCTTAACATCTCTGGCGATCGAGGAGGACCTAACGCACCTCATCTCGGGGCAGGGGTAGAGTTACTCCTTAAATGGGGTGAGAAGATGCAAAGAGGTTGGTACTACGTAAACCCACCCGATCTTGATGAACGATGGGGAGAGTCTCCATTAGTGCTTGAACGCGTGGAAATTATCCCAAGCAGTATTTACCATTGGCGAGTTCAACAACGCTCGTCATCATCACTCATGATCTTCGCCCTAATCTTATTGGGGATCGCGTCTCTCTTCACGATCATCATACGCAGAGAGAGTTAAATAATCACCGACTCATTCTCCACAAGAGAGTTCACCAATGATGAGTTGACGACGATTCTCCCAAAACACTTTAATCGTCTCAATCGCTTCCATAAAGACCTCCACTGATCCGCCACGATAGCTATCATCAATAGCGACCCAAGGGGAGAGTTTGGCCGCATAAGCGTCTGCATAACGAAAGATCCTCTTGATGGCTGGGTTATTATCAAGCGGTTTCGCTAAGTCGCAGAGCTTCTGACGATAAACTCGCTGAGCGAGCTCATGACTGAGGCTGCGCTCAGTCAAAGTATTATAGAGGCCATTCGTTGGATAAGTCGGCGCAGCCCCATCGGAAATCTCTCCTAAAGTGAGGGGAGTATCAAATGTAATCTCGTCACAGATTGATGTCCCGAGGACATCGTTATAAAGGCAGCCCCAGCTAAGATCTAAGTCCCAAGGATAGACTTCCCATCGCGATTCTATATCTCCAAAAGGTTGGAGACTGATAATGTAGTTTTTCCGAATTGAGTCTAGATTTTGAATGAGCTTCATCACTGCGACATAGCGGATATAAGACCCCCATACGAACTGTCTGCTCAAAGTATACGCTTGGGAAAGCCCCCACTCCTGGCGACTGACTTCGCCTAGTGTCGACTCTATTAAGTCAATGAGAGGAGCATAACTAAGGCCGCTCGATAAACGATATGCTCGCCAATAGTCAGATAGGCTAGGTAAAGTGACGAGCGCGCTCGCTCCGGTCAGCAGATTGTCCTCAATATTTTGATCCGCTTCATATCTTGGAGCAGAAGTGGACCGATCCCAACGGCGCATCATTTGGTCGTGATTCTTCTCGATCTGAACATAGAGTCCTAAGTCCTCTCCATTAACGTTCAGCCATACATGTCGCCACCGTGGTGTGGGCAATGTAGTCCACTGCTCAAACAGCAAAAGAGACAGAGCATTTCTCAAGAGACTGAGATCATTGTATTCTGCGCGTAATATTATTCGGTCATCTCCCCAGGTGAGACCGGAGACCGGTGCATCAAAAGACAGCCTCCATGAGAGTTTAGAGAGGTCTCGAGAAGAGCCGCCATGAACTTGAATCTCACAGAGATGTGATGACCCAAACATAGGCTCATTGTCTAGACTTGTAAGCTCTGCCATACGAATTTGACAGGGGACGTCTATCGTTCGATCATAGCGTTCGCGAGCCAATCTTCGCCAAGCCTCTGCACCAACCTCTATCCTGTAATAAGGAATCGTTGGCGAGAGACAAACGCCTTCGGTACAAGAAATTCCTTGTGGGCAACCCCGCTCAGTGTTCCCCTCAATGCATGAAGTGCAGCGGCCAAGATCAGAGTCAAGTGAGTCAGAGAGATCACAGACCATACCAGATGAACATTCTAGACTCGTTGTACATCCACCACACTGACCTTGATGACACGCTAGGCCATCTTGACACATCCAAGGCCCGAGACACCTCTCTCGCTCAATGGTAAGCGCCTGACTAATAGAGTCCTCTAGGCTGAGCTCTACTCTATCAGCATCGCTCATATCCAGTATGCTCATCTCTCTCTCGTCCCCAAAGTCACTCTCATACCCAAGATCAAGTATGTCATCGATCTCTAGGTCACGATCTGCGTGCGACTCAACGTCTTGATTAGTCATTAGCTCCTCACCTGTTTCGTTACAGGCTAGAACCAAACTAGACAGTAAGATTACCCTATATAGGTTGGGATGGAGCTCATGAGAGATATGAAACCATCTAATAAAGAGATGCTGGAGATCTATATGTCTTATCATTTAAGAATGTCCATTTCCGTTTAAATAGCGTTTCTCGCTTCTATAAAGAGACTCAGATTCATCTTACATATTCCCTTAAACTCTGATAGTAGACCTCTACCGAACTCTCTTGAAAGTTATAAAATGTTTGCTATATTAGGTACTTCTGTCCGATGTGGGCAACGTCTACATAATCTAAGATCGATCAGTATTATATTGATCACCCTTTCAATCTTCGCTTGCTCAAAGGATAAGCCCAATCAAGCGATTATTGAGAAACATTGTTATGATAAGATCATTAGTCATATCAAACAAAGCCCCTTGAGTCGAATCGAGAAGTCTTTTTTTAGAGATCATCGAGCTCATGACGTATTAAAACTAGAGCAGATCAGCCCTAGCGAATTCGCTGAAGGTACATCTTCGGCGACGGCAGCGAACTATATTCAAGAGTTCTCTTTTATAGATCGCAAGGGTAAGACAGTTAAGTTAATCCGAGGTGAGAAGAATGGTGGGGTCGACATCCACGGAGGTAACATAGTCACGCCTAGAATCCAATGTACTGTCACTTGGGGGCTATTTAAGGGTAAAGTGATGCGTGAGAACTTGAAGATTATCATGGTAAAACTCGATAATCTTCAACAGAAAATGAGGTCTTTAGATATCGTCACTGAGGGAAGTAGGTAGCGATCGTATATTTTTTTTGAAGAATCTCCAAAGTATGACGTTGGGCTTGTGAACTCACAATACTTTAGGAGATCTAATATGAAAACTTATATGAGAACAACTCCCTACCTCATCTGCCTCCTAGCGCTTAGCACACAGCTCACAGGCTGTTTCGTCTCTGTCTCAGAAGACGGTTACGATGATGGCTACTACTATGAAGATGATTATGTCTATGACGATTACTCAAGTGAAGAGACTCTCGAAGAAGATGTCTATGAAGAGGAGATCTTTGAGGAGGAAATCTTTGAGGAGGAGATCTTTGAGGAAGAGGTTATTGAAGAGACAACCACAACGACTACTACAACCACTGAAGAAGAAGGGTCGTTGGTCGAGTCTACCCCTGTTGCGCCCTCAAGAGCAGAGCTCTTATTAGAAGAAGACTTTGAGTCTCCTGCGCTCTCTGGCATCGATAGAGTTGCAGTGAATGCTTTAGGTCAATGGGCCATTGATTGGACACCAGGTTCTCGTTGTGAAAACCTCTCAGGTACTGGTTCCATAGAGATTCAGAGCGAAGTGGACGTGGGTGATCAATTTGAGGTGGAAGGCATTCAGCATGCTCGACTCGATGGCCGATGTGGACAAGATCTTAATCCTTCACGATTAATGACGAGTATCGCTGATGTTAGCGAAGCAAAAACTCTCATTTTTTATGCCAGAGTCGCTGAGACTGCTCCTTATGCAGAGCTAATGATTGAGTGGAATGATGAGATAGTCATGAATGAGGCATTATTAGATGTATGGGCCGAATACACAATCGACTTAACTCAAACCCATCCATCAAGTAGCGCGATATTAACAATCAGCGCCCTTAACCCTGGCGTCTTGATAGATCACATACGTATCGAATAACGCTCACCTATAAATACTAGGTTCGGCTAGCCTGAACATAATCATGATTGACAACTGAATCAGATAAACCACATCATAATGTGGTTTTTTTAATTCAACCATTTTTAAGTCAAATCAACTTACTCAAGCAGAAGATTGTATACATATGAAATTAACGATTAATCACTTAGCAAAAAAGACCAGCGTGATCTGCATCACCTTTATCTCATTAGGGAGTTTTACTGCTCATTCCTTTCCGGGTCGAGAGACTCAAGTGCCTAACAATCAATGGAATTGTGCATTATGTCACGTAAACCCAGGCGGCGGGGGTGCCCGCACAGTCTTTGGTGAAGATACTAAAACTTTTGGAACCGAGGCAGGTAATGTCAAGTGGTCAAACCTTTGTGACCGTGACTCTGATTCTGACAGCTTTACCAATGGTGAAGAGCTCGGTGATCCAAACTGTATGTGGACCATCGGAGACTCTAATCCAGACGCTATGGTGACCAACCCCAATGATCCACAGAGCTTTCCAGAAGAGATGATGCCTGCCGCTGGTGAAGAGATGATGCCCGTCGCTGGTGAAGAGATGATGCCCGTCGCTGGTGAAGAGATGATGCCCGCCGCTGGTGAAGAGATGATGCCCGCCGCTGGTGAAGAGATGATGCCCGCCGCTGGTGAAGAGATGATGCCCGCCGCTGGTGAAGAGATGGTATCTGCCGCTGGCGAAGAAACCGAAGAGGATGATAGTGGCGGCTGCCAATCTTCCTCTTCTCGATCATCTGGTGCTCTCCTCATGCTGCTCATGATTTGGGGAATGATCTATCAGAGAAAACAAAGAGCCTAAACATCTAGAGGTATTAATGAACTACCATCTTCCAGCCCTCTATATTTTGTTTTCTCTCTTCGTATTAGGCTGTGGAGATGAAAAAACTGATTCATTGCCACAAGATGATTTGTGTTCAGAGCCTGAGATAGGCTGCTTTGATTCAACTTGGTCTGCAGAGAGCAGCTCTTATCGATTACAACTACTCAGCGCGAGCCCCCTATTGCCCGAGCGGGGGAGTAACGAATGGCTCGTAGAGCTCACCTCAAAGACTAATGAATCACTTGATTCTTGCGAGGTGAATGCGACCCCTTATATGCCTGAGCATGGACATGGCGCGCCAGCTCAGCCCCAAGTGATGAAGACCCCTCAAAGTGATTATTTGATTCAAGAGATCTTATTCACGATGCCTGGACTATGGGAGCTCACTTTTGATATCCAATGTGGCGAGACCTCTAGTGAGCTTGTGATTTATTCATTCTGGTTAGAGGCTTGATCACTCTACAGTGATCCAGCTCTCGGTGTTCCTCTGATTACCTCCGACATCAGTGACCGCTAGAAATATCTTATACCTACCCTTGGGTACGACTCGCTCATATCGATCAAGGCCAGTCCATCTCTCAGAACGACTGAAGCTCTCCTCACTGATTGATCCGGTACTCACTAGCTTAACAAATCGACCATTCTCGTCATAAATGACCAAGCTCCAACCGGAGAGTTGTACTTGATCAATAGCGCTGATCGAGATCATCAAGGGCTCCACAGCACCATTCTCTAGGATAAGCTGGGTACGGTCTAAGGTGAGACTCACCATCGGAGGAGCATCATCAAGAATGATAAAACCATCTGAATAAGAGCTTTCGGTATAGACTCTCTCTTGACCATTCTGAGACAGCCATCCCTTCACTCCAATACGATATTTTTGACCCACAGTAAGAGGGGTCGGATTAAGCTGAACTGCACCACTTAGATCTGTTTCCTGCCAAGGAGTTACAGGAAAACCACCTTGGGTTTGAAGCTGTATTTGAGCTCCCTCTAGTCCGTCTACGAGTGTCCATCCTACACATACTGGCTCATTGACTTGAAAGCGATCTTGATCTTCAAGTTCTCGACATTCAGATGGGGAGGAGCAGGAGGCCTCCCATACTTTAGAGACTCCGAGATATGTCTGCTGATCATAATAGATCAAGTCTCCATTTGATGTAGAGATTATCCACTCCTCTACCCCATCTCTATCCCAATCGATGAAGGTAGGTATACCGGGTAGTGATCGAAATACTTTCCCCCATTCTAATGATCCCTCATGATCTAAAATAAATAACCCACCCTCATCAGTGGTGGCGATAAGTCCGCCTGAGTCCGCTTCACGTAGAGAGATCACATCAGGGCCCTCCTCAGCGATCATCTCTTCAGTGAGTTGACTCACTCGTACAGAGAGCTCTTCTTCCTCATCAGTCTCTTCCATGACGGAGAGCCGAAGGAGTCGATCGAGCTCTCCCCGATGATTATATCGGGCCAAAGGTCGATTGAGACCGAGACTGAGCCAAGCGCCTGTTGAGGTGAGCGCAACCCACTCAAGTAACCAAGATTGGTTCCTCAGCTCATCTCTCGTTTCACCAAACCACACCAAGTCGATCATGGATGGATCAGTGGTCAGTTCATGGCTCATCCCCATGAGTTGATACAGATCAGGAGCGCTATATGTCCCAAATCGTAAGAGCCCTCCACGGTGGGCTTTAAGCCATCCACCGCTCACCAAGCGTTGGTCAGGACGTCTAGGAATGAGCGCTGTCCCCTCCAGCTCTCCGGTCGATGGGTTAAGCCGTCTCAACGCAGCGCTCTCAAAGAGATATAGTTCTTCTTCGCCATCTTGATCGCCATCTATGAGACTCATATGTTGTAACGAGGGTCTGACACACATATTAATTTCGCTTATAATCGATCGCCAAATACAAGATCCTGTCTCGGCATCTAAGGCGTGAATCACCCGAGCACTTGGGCTGACACTAGGACACTCTGGATTGATCATGAAGAGTTGATCTACATCATAAATATGTTCGCCCCCTTCACAAGGAGAGAGCTCGCTCAGAGCTTGAGGGTGGAGAGCCCGATCTAGCCGGTATAAAATCTCACGCTCCTCATCATCGATAAGAGTGACACCGTGTAACCTCTGTTCCTCTGTACGCCATCGAATCGCTGGTAGTCGATGTCTCCAAAGCTCTTCGCCATCGCTGAGACGAAACCCAACCCAATCACTAAATCTTGGATCTCGATGATCATGAGCGACGACGACCTTGGGTGTAGCGCGCTCAATCACCAGCGGAGGATTGGGCTCTTGAGTCCCCGGCTGCTTGAAAGCAGATACCTGTTGCTGCCACAAGAGTCTTGGTTCATTGATCACCGAGCGAGCGTTCAGTGTATCTCTCTCTATTTCAAAGACCGAGAGGTTGCCTCCGGATTGACTCTGAGTGAGGACTAACGTTGTCTCTTGATCCGATATGGTGAGTTGATAAGATATCCATCCTGTGACCACTTGAGGTGCCCGTTCTGGCCAATGAACCTCCTCTAATGAGCTAGTCAAAATACGCACTGTACCATCGCTCTCAGTGAGATAAACTCGATTGGGGGAATGACATGCTCGAGAGTTACTGCATAAAGCCTGCGCTGTCCCCCACTGTCCCTCCACGCCATACTGATTCACGACTCCTCGTTGATCAGCGATAAGGAGATAACGCTGCGATGAATCAAGATCTATCGGGCTAGAAGCGGTAATCGTATCTATAGAGAGTAATACCGCTGCGGCACCTTGATGATCGATTCGCTGTAATCTCTTAAATTCTGAAGTATCATGATGCGCTGACTCTCGCCACATCGGTACACTGTTAAGAATAGGCTCTTCCCATAAGATCTCTCCGAGGAGTGGGGATAGAGAAGACTCTCCATAGAGAGCTTGACTTAACTCACTCAGATTGAGCCGGAGAAGCTGCAAGGACGAGGCGGTCTCACCGAGCGGCCTCTCTACGGGTGTATCTAAAGTAATGAGGAGATCGATCACCTCTTCACCCTCTTCGTTCACTGACTCACTGACCTGTCCTAGTGAGACACCTGATTCTAAGTGACCTAAAAGCTCTCCAGAAGCTCCATCTAAAATGGCGGTTCGCCAGCGTCTCTCTGTCGAATCATGATCATCAATATAATTGACCCACAACTCGTCTTCTTGATCCCCGTTCAAGTCAACATGCAGAAATCCGATAGGGCTAGCGCCTATCAATTCTGTATGCCAACGCTCTCCCATCACTTTATCTCCCTCGTCACAATGAAGATCAGTGACCTGATAAGAACGTAGCTCAAGAGAGCTGACTCTATCATCAACCACACTCACCCAAGTGAGGTCGTCTCGGCCCTTGATGAATGTGTATGGTAAACGGTTAACAACAAGCTCCTGATCTATGTGACCACATAAATGACGCTCTCCTGTTTTCGCGGAGAAGCCATGCAGACCATATCGATCCGTCAGCATGACTAATAGCTCATCCATATTTGATGAGTCATCGCTTGAGGGTGAGCGAATAAGAGATTGCCATCGACTACATCGACCAGCGACCCGAGGAGTATTGATCGACTGATGTTCGGGTGTGTTAAATCCCATCGGGAATCGATAAACGACCCCATAACCTGTCCCCTCTGTAGAGCAACCAGCATCAGCTAGATATAAGCTAGGGAAAAGCTCTTCGGCGCTTTCACTCACCTTGACGATACTTAAAGATGAGAGACGCTCTCCTAGACCAATATCTTCAGGAGAAGAACGCCAAAGCTCTTGACCATTGCTTAGACGAAAGAGGTAAGCTCGCGATATCGATGAAGCAAGAAGCTCTTCGACACCATCACCATCGAAATCATATAATCCCCACAGCTTCTTTAGCTCGGTGGTGCTTGTCTGCCATTGTACCTCACCATCAACCCCTGTTGACATAACAGCCCCCCCGCTTAAAGAGAAAATCTCATACTGTTCAAGATCACTCGACAGACTCGGATATACTATGAGCTGTCGAGCTCCGAGGGGACCTCCAACCCTCCACCTTGAGATTTCTACTTGGTTCTTAAGCGCTTCGTCTCCCATCTGTAAAAGACTTGATTCTGGCTCACATGCCTCTTGTGGCCAAGGCTCAAGCGCAGGGGAGTCATCTCTGTTAGGTGAGCGATCTCTCTCCCCCATATCAGAAACATCGTCAACGTCCTCGCTTCCCGCTCCTGTATCTTCAATATTTAAAGGATTGAGGTCTCTATCTAAGTCCTCTCCCTCGTCTTCACTCCTGCTTAAAAGACTGCCTTCAGTATTCATATCAAGCCCCTCTTGTGAGGGACTTGGGGGCTCTAGACAGCTCATTAAAACGAAGAGAGACGCTAGGGAGACAATCTGCAAGTGGGCCATAACACTCTTCTCCTCACCCTTAGCTATGTCTTAGCGCTCTCCTGCTCTTTGACTAACCATTTATATAATATATTAGACTATATAAGTTATCTGGCACAGAGTATAGAATAAGTCATCTGGCAAAGAATACAGAAGTTGAGCCATCTTAAGTCCTTCTATGGCATCGCTGGCGGGGCTCCCTCATCGGCTTCATTTTCAGGCAGATTCATGGAGGGTTGCTCAGGCGGAGAACCTTCTTGATCGTTAGCCATTATCGGTCCCTCTGACTGAGCTTCTGCGGCGACGACAACATAATCAATGAAGATCTCTGAGCCAGCAGGAGGTATATTTTTGAGCTCTATGACACCGGCGCACCCTTCAGCGCCCAATGAGAAGTTCCACTCATTTCCCGGTAGTGGCGTCAAAGGTTCAACCACCTCACAATTTCCCCCTTGATCACGAGTGACCAGACATTGGCGAGATACTCTGATACCACGCTTAAAGTTTTCTGCGATATTGGTCTCTTCTCCCTCACAAGGACGTAATGTGCCATCAAGCTCCGATGTGTAGCAGGCAGGAAGTCGATTCACGCAATATGTATTTAACAGATCAGCGACGCGCTCCTTAATAGCCCGCAGCGGTTTAATGAAGTCATCAACACAGATATTGACACACTCTCCTCTCTCCTCGATGACACCAGTGAGGTCATCGATGAGCGGCTCATTACCTGTCTTACACCCCAAACCATTTTCCCCGAGACTGTCGGCGAGCTCTAAGTACCTGGTACCTGGAGTCGCCTTATTTTGGTCGATGACAACGAGATCGCATGACATCGCCTCGTCTTCACAGAAATTTTGACACTCCGGGTCATCACCGCCAAGCGCTTCACAGTCAACAGATCTCGGTTTACTTACATTGCAAGACCGCTTGATATCGTCTGCGAAACAAACACCATTCGGGCAACACTCTGGAGTATATACATTAGGGTTTTCATTGGGATCACACTCCTCAGAAGCTATCCCTGGGTCATAGACGAGAGGTGTTGGGTTATTATTGCTATCGAAGACCAACTCGCCGTTCTCTTCTTGCAGATACTGTCGAAAGCCGACGATCGTCGCCACCAATATCTGATCGAGAGGTCTAGCCTTTAGCCTCAGCAAGAAGTCTCGATACTCGTTAACAGGGACGAGTGAACGACGTCGATTATACTCACAGCCGAGTCTCTCATAACGCTCAACTTCACAGCGTTTATTATGACAAGCCTCATACCCCTCATTAGCGAGACTACCACACTCTCGTTCAAAGCACTCTCTAGGCTCCAAGGCGCAAGCTGTACTATAGAGATCAGGAATATTATCATTGTCCCTATCTACATTCCAACCGGGCTGACAAATAATCCGAGAGCTAGCGCTGGGGTTATCCACCGGTGTTGAGCAATCGTTCTCATCAGAGATAAAGATGATCACTAAAGTGGCGTCAGGTCTTAGAAAAGTAGGCTCATTGACTGGATCATTTATTACACAAGCTGTGTTATAGTATGCGTCAGCGTTTTGACTAGGGTCATTCTCGTTATACAGCTTACAACAACTCTTAAAGAGCTCGGCGTTTGGACCATTGCACGAGAGCGCTAATCTCATAGCTTCAAGGCCCTTTTCAATAGCACATCCATCTGTTCCAAGTGTGGAGTGGCATCGAAACTCTTTCTCTAGTAACAGTTTACGGCGAACTTTTACACACGCCGCTGAATCAGGGTCACTACACGCCGGGTCTCCTGCAGGAGCCCCCGGTAGAGAGGCGATCGGACGAGAATTAAGATCTTCAGAGCTGATCACTGGATCGCTGCTGGCCTCGCAATCATTGGTGAGAGGAAAGAAGTACTTCTTAGACTCTGGCACTTCGCCGTTGATCTCAACATCAGGTGAGTAGACCTGCATATTGGGATCAGCAGGTGAATAGAGGAATCGGCCATTAGCTGCCTTCTCCCCCGAACACATCGCTCTTGGGTTCTCTATCCCGGTGTTAGTGACGGCAATTCTATAATCAGCAGCGCCCTGTAGCTCTTCAAAAAGAAAGTCAGAGAAGGTCTTAAAATTCTCGGCCAATGCCTTCTGCTCTTCACCCATAGAGGACGAATTATCGATCACGAAGAGAAAATCGAGCTTCGTTTTCGCCGGGAGACGATTCTCAATACGATTGGCTGCGCTCAACACTTGATCTAATGGCTCAACGGGGTGATCATTACAGGCGATCGTCGACATTAGTGAGCATATTAGAACGATAGAACTCCATATCCTCTTATGTGTACTCACTCCACAAAAACGGTCATGTGAAGTAGATATGAATCGCAACTGAAAAGTCATGTTTCCTCCTAGTGAGAGTGATGCGACTGCGCTTAAGCCCCTTATATATACTCATAAGATCACGATTAAGAGCAAAAAAAATGAGCTGATAAAAATCTTCGAACTCGCTGGTTCACGATGATGGTAGACTCGATAGGAGCAGAATGGGTTCCTTCAGCGATCATCAGCAGCTCAGATTGTGGTAAGAGGTGATCGAGCTCTACTGAGAGCTGGGGTGGCGTGAAGTGGTCTAACTCTCCTGCGATCACCAAAGTAGGGGTATTGATATCTGCCAAAGTCGTTCGACAGCTGTGCTCACTCATCTTTTTTAGCATAGAGAGAAAAACAGCCGGGCTCATACGACCTAAATGATTGAGATAATTCTCGATATCTCTCTTGCGAGTCAGCTCAGCGCTCATCTCAGTCGCCCGAGCGATATGAACTGTTAAGGGTAGACGAACCAGTCGACTCCATACTCTTTGGAGACGGTCTCCACCAGCCTTCGCTGCCTTTTCTAAAAGGGGTAGAGTCCGCTCTAGCATTGAGGTGTTATAGAGGTTCCCCGCCGTATGCTCAAAAGTTCCACACATAAGCACTAAACTCTGCCAGCATAGATCAGGTCGGCGTATCCGTAACTCCAGCGCGACTTGAACTCCCATACTATGACCCAAAGCGACTAGCGGTCTTTCCACACCAAGTCTCTCTACTCTGATCACCTGGTCCCAATCAGAGATGAGATCATCGATACCTACCCTATCAGGATCGCTCGGCTCATCACTGAGACCGTGACCTCGCATGTGTAGATGGAAGACACGACCGGTCTCTTCCAAGTAGGGCTTTAGATAAGCCCAAACGAACCCATCACATCCAATGCCGTCAAAGAGTAGATAATCAACAGGTCCTTCTCCTGATCGCGAATAATACAGTTTAGTTAGGTCTTGAGCGGTGACCCATAAATCTTGTTGTTTTATCTGCTGAGCTCTCTGCACGTCCGTATTCACCTTGTGTGGATCTATTTATGTGAGTCTATCTATAGTTTATGCTTTCACGCCAATTACTTAGATCGCTTACAACGCTCAGTGTCAACCGCTAGTCACTAAAGAGCGACTGTAACGTCATTGGATCTTTACTCTCCAAGGGAGTATGGCCGTCGCAGAAGGGTTGGAGAATCTCAAGATGAGTGAATGTATCTCTCGTTTCATATTGTCATCTTTTAGATTTTCAGGCCGATTAAAACTGATCCAATAACCGGTTTTAACAGCGCTGATAAAGGGGAAGTCATCTTTTAAGTTTTGAGCTCTCTTAAAACTCAATGGGTCAATTTTATTAACCGTAACTTTCCGTTGGTTAACAAGGAAGTGAACCTGAAAGTCTTCTTCTAGGCCATCTTCACCGACTAGTGAATCTCGGGCCAGGTTAGGTTTTTGAAGTTTGGGGAGGTCACTTGATGATAAAGTTATGAAAAACACATATGAACTCTTAAGTCGGTCAAGTCTTTGTTTCATCAACTGATTAAATTCAGATGGCAAGAGAGAGAGCGCTGACTGATGATATCTAGTTCTCGCGAGCTCTAGAGCAGGAGTGATCATCGTAGCGGTGACAAAGAGTCTCCCCTCAAAGTGATGAAAGACCTCTGATGTTCTCGTCCATCGATCCCTCTCTAGGTCAAAGTTAGCTCGGAGCATGTCTAGAGATTGATCAGTCTCAACATCTGTTCGCTGGACCACTTGACTGACAGTCTCTAAGACATAAACTTCATGAACTCTGGTGCAAGCGCTTAGATATAACGCTGCAAAGAGAGAGATTAAAATGACCCTTCTGGATAGATATAAGAGACTCGTTATCGTGTTAACATCAGACATTAAGGGATCTCAATGTCGTACTTGTTCATCAGTTTACGAAAGTACTTCCTATCGATTCCCGATTCTCTCGCGGCATGGCTGATATTATATCGAGTACGCTTTAAGGCCGTTAAAATATAATCTTTCTCAAATAGACCAACCCACTTCTCTTTTGCGACTTTGAATGACTCAAAGGACCGCTCTAGCTCACCTGTATCTTCTTCCACAAAGAAGTGAGACTTCAGTGGTTTTTCATTGAGAGTATCTTCTTCTTTAGGGATCGGAGCTACAGAGGGGGGGGCGCTCACATCTCGTAATAATTGAGCTCCCTTCAGGCTGAGGTCAATATGCTCTGCCGGCTTAATACCAACCGCTCTCGCCCTCAATGACTGAAGAGACTGTGGGAGATCTTGAATGGTAATGACTGAGCTATCAGCAAATGTGCAGGCGCGCTCGATGACATTGAGGAGCTCTCTCACATTACCGGGCCACGTATGGTTCATCATTAAGGAGAGAGCTTCATGACTCACTGAAGTGAGCTTATATACTCCCGAGAGGTCCTTGTTAAAAGAGGCGTTTGCTAGAAAATGTTCGATTAATAACTTTAGATCGCTGACCCTCTCTCGCAGTGGAGGGAGAAATATTCTGACGACGCTTAATCTATAAAACAGGTCTTCTCTGAATTGGCCATTCTTCACTTCTTCTTCAAGTTTTCGGTTTGTAGCAGCGATCACTCTGACGTCAATCTTGGTCGACTGGTGACCCCCCACTCGACGAACAGATCTGCTCTCTAAAACCCTCAGCAACTTAGGCTGTAACTCCAGAGAGAGCTCGCCTAGCTCATCAAGGAAGATCGTCCCTCCGTCTGCTTGCTCAAATAGCCCTTTTCGAGCCATGATCGCGCCGGTGAAAGATCCCTTCTCGTGACCAAATAGCTCGCTCTCGATAAGATGCTCAGGAATCGCAGAGCAATCGACGACTACAAAAGGCTTACTTTTCCTCCTCGAGGTCTCATGAATCGTCTGGGCGAGTACATCTTTCCCTGTACCGGTCTCCCCTTCGACGATCACCGTGGTGTCTGTTTTGGAGATCTTCTCTATGATAGTAAAGATCTCTCTCATCTTTACATCCCCGCCGATGAGGCGACCAAATCTAGACCGATTAGAGGGGGTCACGGTCATCGTATCATTAAGATGCTCAAAGATGACTTTAGCCTTCCCAACTTGAAACTCTAAGCCGGGGGATAGATAGATTTCTTTAACTCGGACTTGGTTCACAAAAGTTCCATTTGTGCTCTCTAAATCCCTAAGAACGTAGTAATCTCCCTCTCTCTCAACGAGACAGTGCTTACGACTGACTGTTTCATCGTTCAAGACAATTTGATTCTCTTCAAGTAAGGATCCAATATGTACAGGACCATCATCAAAGGCAAAGCGCTGTTCTTTGCTTTTGCCCGTGGAGCCCGTTGATTGTACAATAAGTTGAAATCTCGATAGGCGTAATCGAGTAGCGTTGAGTACGTAACTAACCTGTGTGGCGCTCGGTGCTTTGTCACTATGCTTTTTCATATTGATCATATCTCTTGGCGAATGAAGTAACTTTTGGGTTAACCTAATCGAGCTTGACTAAAAAGTCACAAATACAATGCAGTCTCAAATACAATGCAGTCACAAATACAATGCAGTCTCAAAGTTTTGAGAGACTTTCACCTTACTCTTGCCAGCGCCGGTCCTATTGACAGAGACTTGCGTTCCCACACGCTCGGCGATGCCATCCACATGGCTAATGATTCCAATCTTGATGCCATGGACTTGTAAGTTATCCAACATATTAATCGCCATATCAAGGGACTCAGGATCGAGTGTTCCAAAGCCTTCATCAATGAAAAGTGACTCTATATTTGTATTTTGAGAAGAGGTACTCGAGAGCCCAAGCGCTAATGCGAGAGAGATGAGAAAACTCTCTCCTCCAGATAAGCTATTAACGCTGCGAACCTCATCACCTAAGTCTTGATCGATCACTTGGAAGTTAAGCGGTTTCTTATCATCTTCAATCATCTCTAACTTGTAGCGACTCATCAGCTGCTTAAGATAATGATTAGCGTGCTCAATGATAATCTCTAAGGTGAAGCGTTGAGCGAAAGCATTGAACCCACCATACCTCCCTGAGCCCCCCAAGACTTTGGCCATCGTTCGTAAACGATTGGTCTGGGCGATCGCTGACTGTACCTCCTCACTCTCTTGCCCTTGTCTCTTAACAGCCTGTCGATGTTTTTTGAGAACCTCTTTTGAGCGTGACTCAATGAGTAATACCCGCTCCACTTCTCCGTTTAAGCCTTTTAGTTCTAATCGGACCTCTCGCGCGGTTTGAGTAAGCGCCGAGCGGTCTTCCTCATCAAAAGGACTAACCTCTTGCCCCTCTCTTACCAAGACTTGAAGACGACTCCTGTACTTCTCCCCCAATTGTTGTCGACGAGCAGTGATACTCTCCTCGGCGAGAATGACTTGTCGCCTGAGCTCTGCAGTAGACCCTTCAAGCTCAGATCTTCTCTCAATCTCTGCAGTAATCTTCTCGATGTCGAGTGTTTGCCACAGCGCCAAGTAATCAGCGACCTCTCCATCCAATAGGTCAACCTTAGCTCTCTTCCCTTCATACTCTTCCGTAAGCTGATGTGACTCCTTACTCATAGTATCCAAGCGACCTTTTAGCTCACCACGTTTAATGTGACCTTCACCACGCTTCGCTCTGAGCTCTTCGATCGTCGCCTGTTGTCGCTTTTGTTCGGCATAGTTTTTTTGTATCTCTTCTTCATACTCGCTGGATTGGTCGACTAAAGCCCTAAGATCTTCATACTCTCTCTGATGCTGAATAAGCTCTGTCTTGACCTCTTGTAGAGCGATATTCAAATCTGATCTCTTCTGCCCTTGATCTCTGATCTGTTTTTGAGATCTCTCAAGTGATCGCTCCTTGTCTGTGACATCTTCAGTCCGCTTACTCTGTGCTAGCGCCTGATCTCGCCAATCTTGACAGAGCTGTCGCCAATGCTCTTGAAGCGTAAGTAGATCAGCAGTCACTGTGGAGGTAATCGAGTCGGGCGCGAAAGACTCAAGGTGAGAGATCACTTCACTCTTCTGCACTTCTAGAGCGGTGAGCGCCTCGTTGAGGATGTGACCGTTATCATTCATGACTTGGAGATCTTGCTCTAGCTTAAATCTCTCTTCTTCAAACTGAGCGATCCGTATCTCCTCTTGGTTAAGCTCCTCGTAGAGGCCTTGCAGACGCTTCTGATCATGAATCATCTCTGCGATCACTTGATTGAGAGATTCGCTATCTCGGAGACTCTCTCCCTCAAGGTCAGTGAGATCTTGAATGAGCTGATTAATGAGCGCCTCATTAATCTGATCTGAAGCAGGTAAGAGATCCTCAAGCACTAAACGATGATGTCGATGTAAGGTCTCGCGTTGCTGAGAGATTTCTCGCCAGTTCTCCTCTGATGAGAGCTCTCGCCACTCATCGAGCTGATCCTCACAGCTCTGTTGTTCTACCTGATATTGGTCTTCGATGATAACCAGCGTCTGCTCTCCTCCTGCGATTATATTTTGTAACGTCACTCGCTGAGTCTCAAGAGCATCTCGCTCAGCTTTAAGGTTCTCTACCCTCGACTTGAGACCTTCATTATCACTTTTCATACTCTGTAAGTGCTGAGAGTCATGAACGCTAGAACCACAGAGAGGGCAAGGGTTACCCTCGATGAGCTCTTCTCTCAACGGCGCCAAGATTCGTTCAATATCGCTCTTAGAGAGTGATTGCTCCAGCTCTTGTAGGCGCGCCTCGACTAAGCGAATGTCAATGATGAGCTCGCTGAAGTTCGATCTGCTCTCTGCTAATGTCAGCTGATGAGTGTTACGCCTCTCCTTTATGGAGATGACCCTCGCTAATTGACTCTGAACAGAGCTCATGATGTTTTGAGCGCGCTTAATAAGACTCCGATTGTCCTCTTGAGTCGCGAGCCCATTACGCTTATCCAATAAGTCTTGTTCAGTAGAATGAGCGTTAATCTGACCTACTTGATTATGTATCATTTTACGTCGATGCTCGACCGCTTCCCAGTCATGATCGAGATCCTTAAGTCTCTCGACAGTATGCTGGTATTGTTGGCGAGCTTCATTAAGTAGTTGGCTCTTTTGAGACTCTTCTTGGCTGAGTTTATGAAGCGTTATAAAGAGCTCTTTCCATCGATCTTGATGAGCGACTAGTCTTTGATAAGCGCTCTGAGTCACGACTCTTGAGAGATGCTCTTCACTCTGAAGATGTAAACGATTAATATTTGCTTCAAGTTCAGTGATGTCTTCTTGAAGCGACAGACGTTCATGATCTATGGTGTCGAGGTCAGCCTCTAGAGACAGAACACGTTGCTCTCTCTGCTTCACTTTATCTTCACAGTGAGCGAGTTCAGATCTCTTTATCTGTTGTTGAGCTCTCTCTTCTGACTGTCGATCTAGAGCTTCGCCTAGCTTATGAAGAGCCCGCTGAATATTTATTTCATGCTCTTCTAAGCGCTCTTCTTCTTTATCGAGATTGCTCAACTCTCCCCTCAGCAGTTCAGTCTCTCTCTGAAGTTGAAGACGCTCCACTGCGGTATTTAAGAGAGACTTAAACTCATATAAACGTTTTATCTCATCGGTGAGATCGATGCCCTCATCGGCCGTTCTCCCCTGTTGACTTTGGGTGAGCATCATCTCCTCAAGCAACGCTTGATGACGATTCATTTCATCTTCTATCTGAGAGATCAGCACTTCAGCGGTCTGACTTAATCTCTGCTCATCTCGCAACCGTTTTAGCTCTCCTTGAGCACTCTCAAGCTCTCCTTGAGTCTCTTGAAGGTCCTCTTCTTCTAGGAGATCTTGATCAATATCTTCTCGCAGTTGGCTGAGCTGTTCTTCGGCTGCTCTTAATCTCTCTTGGGCGATATGAGAGATCTTTGAATATAGCTGGTCTCCCGTGATCAACTCTAAGAGTTTTGATCTCTCTTCCTCTCGTTTCAGAAACGCGTCGAACTCTCCTTGGGCGAGAAAAACAGTCCGACAAAACTCTTCATATTTAAGCCCTATGGTCTCCTCTATCCTTCTCCTCACTTCGGTCACCTTTGTGCCCTCGATGAGTTTTAGTTGAATGGCGCCTTCATCTACTTCTTGCTCGCTGAACCCTCGCTCCTCCACAGGGTTTATTCTCTCTGTTATTGAAGGGAGAATCTCATAGAGCTCTTGAGATACATTTTGAAACGTACCCTCAGGTTTTTTTCGTGATCTTTGAGTGTACCATCGAGCTCTAAAGAAACGCTGATGATCTCGCGTAAAGTCGACTTCTGTCTCAATAAACCCCGCTCCATAGCTCATGAGAGCTCTAGGGTCATTCGCTAGAAGCCTACTCTTATCATGGTCTTCGGGACGTCCAATTTTTATCCCCCCATGGTTTGAGTAACGTGGAGTACGACCATAGAGTGATAAACAAATGGCATCCAACAGACTGCTCTTACCCGAGCCTGTCGGTCCGGTAATCGCGAAGAGCCCACAAGATCTTAAAGGCTCTGCTCGGAAGTCCAACTCGAAGGAGTCGAAAGTAGTTATATTTTTAGCGCTCACTCTCAGTATCTTCATGGAATACCTCAGCTTTATCGGGTAGAAGCATCTTCTAAAGACGCGGCCAAGGTCACACGAGCCTCATCGCGTAGCTGCTCAAATAATAGCGCGAGATCTGGTGGTGGTTCAACACCTCGCCGGCTCTTCCATCGAGCCTTGAAGACCTCTTCCGGATTGATATCGTTTAAGTGAGACTTCGGTGGTACTCCCACTCCATTCGCAGCGCCCTTGGCAGGATAAGTAACGGAAATTTTTGCTAAGCGCACGTGTTTGGTCTTGAGGGTGTTCAAAACTTTGACTTTTATATTGGGGTCGGGGTGTTCTGAGTGAATATTCACTTGTAACAGAGGCCTCCGCCACTGAGGCTCATCTTCATTAAGCTCGGGGAGTCTCTTCAGCTCTCGGATGACCTCGTCAAAGCTCATGAGTGTAGACTTCTCTTTTGTCTCGTCTCTCTTGGGTATCCTGAGCATCTCAACTTTGAGATATTTTGGGATCAGTAAGGGCTCTATCTTTTGAACTTGAGCCCCCTCTAGCTCAACTAAAACTATTTGATGGGGATAGTCACGCTCGGCGATCGAAAATGCCAGTGGAGCTCCCGAGTATCTGATCGGTGGAGAAGCTGAAATCTCTTGAGCGAGGTGAAGGTGACCTAAGGCTACGTAAGCGGGTTTTACTCCGCTCAAGGAAAAAATATCATCAGGCAATGATTGGTCTCCGTATCCCCGAGGTTTTCTCTCGCTTTCGAGGGAAAGTAAGCCACGGTTCATCTCACAATGACCGGTGAGGATGAGAGCTTGATGAGGTTCAAGACGGTCACTGAGCCTCTTCATGGTGAGCTGGTATACCTCTCGAACCCCATTAATCACCCTCCCTTCAGGCCCCTCTGTTTTGAGCGGGAGGTCTGATGCTCTGAGGAAAGGGACTGCGGCGACCCATGCCTCTGAGTCACTATTTTTAGAACTCACCTTGATATATAAGTCATCCCAAGCCGACGTTTTGGGATTAGGTAGACCGCCGATCACATGAACATTAAGCGCTTTAAGTACCTCTCGGGGCGCGTCTAGGCGCTGGGCAGAGTCATGATTACCCCCAATGACGATCATCTGCAATGCAGGGAGCGCCTGATGAGCGCGCATTAAAAAGTTGTAGTATAGTCTCGTCGATTCGGCAGACGGATTGTGTGTATCAAATATATCACCCGCAATCAGTAGAACATCGATCTCTAAATCGATAAGTTGTGTTAGAAGCCAATCTAAGAAAGAGCGATGTTCTTCATGTCGGCTCTGACCGTAAAGTCTATGACCAATGTGCCAATCGCTAGTATGTATTATTCGCATGTATTTTGACCGTTAACTTCTCGAGTGCATGAGACACTATTATGTTTAATCTCACCGCTGATTACAACGTTGAACGCTTGGCATTTCCTAGAGATCATTTCATCTCATAAGCTCTTCCATTGAGCAGATATGTGTCTTGAAGAAGACTTACGTCATGTCTTAAAGGTCACTATTTTATAACGAGTATAGATAGAAACATGCGACAGAGTTTAGAGAGACTCGTTCTATCGGTCTTTTCTATACATCATTGTACACAATATCAGAGTCTGTGCTATGTGATTGATATGGATCGATTTAAGTTGAGGTATGGGCATACCATGAATAAAACAGATCAGATATCATCAACGAGTCGAGAGCGATATCAATCGACTCGTTACTTCAAGACCGCTTCAGCGTCTACTTCTAAAGTACATGGTGAGTTGGGCTGCTTCGGTGCATTTGCATTAACGCTAATGATGAGTTTTACGGCTTGTGAATCCCCCCCACAGAAGTCTCTCGACAATCAAGATTGGACCGAGTTTGGGATCTATGAGGTTTATTTAGATCAAGGGAGTCAACAGGGGGGAGATGATACCATAGAAGCAGGGAGCCCCATAGAGGCTGGGGAGATCGTTGTCCTTGATGACTATGATGTCGCAGGCCAAGAGATCGCGGGCCAAGAGATCGCGGGCCAAGAGATCGCGGGCCAAGAGACCGCAGGCCAAGAGACCGCAGGCCAAGAGACCGCAGGCCAAGAGACCGCAGGCCAAGAGAATATCATCATCGAAGATCCTCTCCTGTCTTTCTCGGAAGCCACCATACCTACAAATGATCAAGTCGCGATCTGGGATGGGAGTGGTGGGTTGACGTTGTGGTGGGTCAGAGGGTCAGAGATTTGGATGAGTCAAGCTGATGAAAACCACCAACTCGGAGCTCCAAAGCAAGTCTATGATCATAACTCTCCCCTCACCAAGATCCATTTGAGCGCTTTAACTCAAAGCGCTTACCTAGTGATCGAAGACCAAGAGAAAACGATATCAATGCTCACACTTGGCAGTGGGGTAGATTGGGGAGTAAGTCCATTGACAGCGCTTCGCTTACCTTTGAGTGGAGAGGTTCGAGTGAGCTCTTATGAAGATCAAATGGTGATCATTGGAAACTCCGATGAGCTCTCTCTTTTGAGTTGGATCATCGTTAATGAAGGAGATGCCTTCAATACCGATAACCAAGACGCTCTCCATCATCAACTAGACGTTCGCTTCGCTCCTGTCGATTGGCCCATGCCTTCGTCAATAGGCTGGGTAAGCGGGCAAGCTGTCCTTCGATTTGACAGTATTGGAGAGTGCGTTTATTTGAGCCCTCTATATAATGTCAATGGGTCTGCTCCTTGCCTCTCATCAAGCGGATACTTCTTGAATTCTTCCTCAGAGACGACCTTGTTGATGCTCGATGAGAGCGGAGCTTTAAAGGCGACAATCGCTAGCTCTCCCAATGAAGAAGCAAGCTACCTCATCGCTCAAGTCGAGCTTGATGATCAAGTGACAGAAGGTAAAATCTCGCCTCTATTTGGACCATTCAGAGGATCTCAAAGACAGCTCACCTTCTTAGGGAGATCCTATGATGATAGCAGCGAAGAGGGCCTCAAGAGTCGTCTTATCGTCGCTGAGCCTCAAGGGCTATGGTTCTCGGAGAATGCATGGTCTGAGTGGCCATTCCCCCATGTCAAAGCCTCAGTGAGGAGAGGCGAAGAGCTTTGGTTATATGTCTTTGATGAAACCAACGCGCCACGCCGAGTGAGAGCCCCTCTTCAAGTCAATACTTTTAACGAGAGGACTCCTTACGGTCTCAGCTTTGATACAAGCTGTAGGCCTACAGTAGAGCGCTGTGACGAACTAGATAACAACTGTGATGGGATCATAGATAATGGCCTCTGCTGCGCCAATGGTCGCTCTCCCTATGAAGGCTATTTCATCCCTAGCGCCACTCCGAGAGAATTCTTTGTCACCGACGTAGAGAATGCTGATGCTTCGCGTTATGCGGTCCGAGTAGCTGATGACCGTTGGGAGATCTGGGCTATTTACTATGGAGCGAGCAGTCGAAACCTCGTCTCTTTTGGAACGATTGAGGGCGCTTACAACGCTATCGGATTTACCGCTGCAGGCGGTTACTCAGTACTCGTCGCCCAAGATGCTGAGGGAACATGGAAGGCGTTTTGGAATCATAGTGATCCCAATGCCTCATTAAAAGCACCTGAGACGCTCGGTTGTGAACAGGTACTAGCGATGAGTAATGTGGGGAACTTGACGACTAGCTCTAGCCCGGCGGTCATCTGTAATGACCGAGTCGTTCATCTTCGCGCTGATCGTGATGAAGATGATGTCCTCCTCCCTGCTGACACCTATATTGACCCTTTCCAAGCCCTGCCTAACATTGAATGGGCGACTTTCATTCGCCATAACTCGAGGGGTGAATCTTCTATGATCATCGCTTTTCAAAGTTTAGCAGGAGATGCATGGGAGGTCAGTAAGATTTCGGTCGCTAAAGGCGTGGGGAACAGTCTCAGTTTTGGTGTCCCGCAGAGCTTAAACAGTCGCTTGGATATAAATGCATTCGAGAGACCTCACCCCATTTATTTACATCGTGATGACTCCCCTGGCTTTCCTGGCTCGCTTCCTTTTCTAGAGATCGATGAGGACAATGTCAGCGCTCGGGTCAATATACCTCGAGACAACAACCGAGTCTGGAATCGGATCCATTTTGGAGCCCCTGTTGATCAGATCCGCTATTCAGAGCTACCTAGTAAAGTTGTCGCTAGCGCTTCCCACCAAGACGGCAGGGGAGTTGATTTCTATGTTCTTGACTTTAAGAATCATGAGCGCCTGACACCGTGGGTTACCAAACCAACATTCTCTTGGAGATCGCCTCTCTCTGAAGAACAAGGTACACCGAACGAAGATCAAGGTGTGCCAGACGAGGCTGCGCCCTTCAGGTGGTCAATGATTCATGGTAATTACTATAATTACATCGCGACTTTATTTGAGGCAGGGAATGTAAGTATAGACGGCGCTAACCTCCCTAGAGGCGTTTGGACTGTACGACTCTACTCGGTGACAAATTGTGTGCGCTAGATGGAGTGTCCATAGCAAGTTAATGATCATGACAAGATCGTCCTTTCACCTCAACGCTTGATGGGTTATGTTGAGTGCAGGTCACCGATAGCTACAATCTATGAGTCATGTTAAAATGAGTGTAAACCCTTGATAAAATCTAATTATTTCCAAAGGGATGAGTCGATCGTTGAATATGCTCCGTTAGTCGATAAGCTCGCGAAACGTATCATTTCCCGTCTGCCCTCTAACGTGGAATTGGACGATCTTAAAAGTGCAGGGTTTATTGGACTAATAGACGCGATCGAGAAATTCAGTGATGAAAAGGGGACTCCCTTCTCCGTCTATGCAGAGATCCGCATCAGAGGTGCAATCATGGATGAGCTGCGCTCAAGAGATTGGGTGCCACGCTCTGTGAGAGACCGAAATCAAAAGCTCCAAGAGGCGATTCAAACACTTCAACTCAAGCTAGGACGCAAACCAAGTGAGAGTGAGCTAGCAGAATCGCTCAATTGTACATTAGCCGAGCTTCATCAGTATCAAAACCGAGCGGAGATTAAGTCACTTCTCTCTTTGGAAGACCTCGGTCAACGGCGAGATTCCGATGGCGGAAGTCGTGATGTTTTGGAGATGATCGCTGATCCGGAGCAAGATACCCCTGAGGATCATATAGAGAGAGTCGATGAAGCGGCTATGCTCCAGCTCGCTTTAAGCCGCTTGAGACCAAGACAAAACACCATCCTCAGACTTTATTATTTTGAAGACATGAAGCTCCGAGAAATAGGAGAGCACCTCAACATCACTGAATCTAGGGTGAGTCAAATTTTATCAGAGAGCCTCGGGCGACTCAAAGTCGTGATGCATAAACTACAACGTGGTGATTATATCCACGAGTCCAAGTGATGTTGCTATGAAGAGAATATGGCTCGATTTACTCACATATAAACATATACAATCCGAGGTAGAGACCATTAATTTAAGAGGTGACGCTCCGAATAAACTGTTGTGTAATCTCTTTGATGATGATCAAGTCATTTTAACATATATGTCTCAAGAGAGAAGTTGAGAGGAGCCTGTGGATAAAGATCAGTGGTGGGCGCACCTCAAGCGCCTCGCAGACAAATATGGACAACACTGTGCGCCGGTAGTATCGGCGGTATTATCTGTTGGTTTCGAGACTGAGACGATGATGAGTGTCACTGTCTCCGATATGATCGTGGCTCTCAATACTCTAGAGGGAGCAGAACAATCTGCCAAAATTAAACAGGTATACATAAAGCTGTCTTCCGACCGAGAAATGCTCCCTTATGTAGTGTCGCTTTTAGCGATCAGCTGTGAACCTGTGATCAATCACTTATGTGAAATGTCTCAACTTGGAGTATCTGATCAAGCCCTCGTCAATTTGGCGAGAAAGACTCTGACCGAATCCACTGAACCGCAGACCATAAAGGCGCTCGCTTATCTCAAAAAAATTGGTAAGCGACTGAAGCTCAAGTCTGAGGACTTAACTGAGCCCGAGAAGTCACCACAAGACAATGGGCCGGCGGAGCAAGAGATCCTTCAGGGGCCTCGTAGCCCAAAAGTAGAGCGAATGCTTGCCGCCCAAAAAGCGAAAGCGCCAGAGTCTAAAAAGCTACCTCAAGCTGAAGTTCAAGCTGAAGAACAGGGTAATAATTTCGCTCAGCCCGGTGACATCGTCGGAGGCCAAGATTGGGTATTAATCGATCTACTTGGTCGCGGTGGTATGGGGAGTGTGTGGAAGGCAAAAAACCACTTTGAAGAGCTCGGTGCGCTTAAACTTATGCTCCCGCACCTGGTCTCTAATGACCGACTGATCCAACGATTTCAGTTAGAGATTAGAGCGATCAAGAAGATTCGACATCCCAATGTGGTTGAGCTCTCAGACTGGGGGCGAGATCGTTTAAACGGTAGAGACCGTTGGTATTTTGTCACTGATTTCATCGCCGGTAAACCCCTCTCCCGAATCCTTAAAGAGAGGAAGTCTTTGGGCCTAGAAGAGCTCAAAGATATGTTTATCCAAATCGCCTTAGGTCTTCATGCCGCTCACGCTGAAGGGGTCATTCACCGTGACATCAAGCCCGGGAACATCATGATTCGCTCTGATGGTAGCCCTGTGATCATCGACTTCGGGATCGCGAGACAGCTTGAAAATCCAAGTATGACACAAACCCATGAGCGAGTACTCACCTTACAATTTGCTTCTCCAGAGCAACTCTATGGTGAGCCGGTAGGTCCTCAGAGTGACGTCTTTTCATTAGCGGCGACGTTAGGTTTTTGTTTCAGTCCTGACCCCAAACGTCAGCGACCGCAGTTTGAGCCTGATAAAGTCCCTGAA
This sequence comes from uncultured bacterium, assembly GCA_943788935.1. Taxonomy (GTDB): domain Bacteria; phylum Myxococcota_A; class Bradymonadia; order UBA7976; family VGTA01; genus CAKZRU01. The sequence goes on from CALSSE010000020.1 coordinate 89,702, forward strand.
GCCTTCCACTATGTCCTTGAGAAGTCCTTGAGTTATAAGCAAGAGCATCGACCACAAGACATGCAAGAATTTGCTAATTTACTCCGACAAATCGAGTTCAATAATGGAGTCATCGTCAACTTCCCTCGTGGTGAACAGGACGTCTCCAAAGCCGCTACTCCCGGGCTATCAGATGACAACGCTTTTATCCCTGGACAGAGCCCAGCTCCCCAATCTCACTCGTTACGCCTGAAATCATCAGGGAGCGCTGAGCTCTCACCTGAGCTCACCGCGATCAGAGATGAGGTCTTTCATTATCATGGTCCTGATGGACAACAAAAGCTGCCACTTTACCAAATCGTAGAGTTGATCAAGGCTAATCCAAGAGGTCGACACCTCGTTTGGCGTAAAGGGTGGAGTGAGTGGAAGCCGTGGTTTAAGCTCAAGTTGCTTAAGGACTATGTTCAAGCCCTTAAAGAGTCCAAGACCAGCCATAATGACAACAGCTCTCTGACGCCTTTCTCTAAGCATACGATTGAAGTCAAAGGTATCAACCACAGCTTTATTGCGCTACCCCAAGGTAGTTTTTGGATGGGCAACCAAAATGTCGACGCCGAAGCTGATGAAAAGCCTAGGCATCGGGTCACGTTGACTCAAGGTTTTATTATTAGTGAAGCCCAAGTCACTCAGGACCTATTTGAAATAGTCAGTGGTCATAATCCAAGTCAGTATAAGCAACTATTACACCCAGTAGAGCGTGTGAGTTGGCTCGATGCGGTTCGTTGGTGTAATCAGCTCTCAGAGCTTCAAGGTCTTAAATCAGCCTATACTGTGATGAACGGTGGTGATACTGAAGCGCCGAAAATATTATGGAACAAACTCAGCGATGGCTATCGACTACCTACAGAGGCAGAATGGGAATATGCTGCTAGGTCTGGCACTAACTTCACTTATTCCGGCTCTAACCGGCCCGATGAGGTAGCCTGGTTTGGCTCTTCTCGTCGCCGAGAGGGTCAACGTACTTATCAAGTCAAGGGGAAGTCTCCTAATGGATGGGGGCTATACGATATGAGCGGTAACGTATGGGAGTGGTGCTGGGGTGATATGAGAGACTACACCGAAGAAGATTCATTAGACCCTATTGGGTCAACAGATACCGGATATAGCATCTGTCGAGGGGGGAGCAACTACCTCGACGCCCGTCAGACCCGATGCTCTTATCGAATGAGATATGCCATCAGCTATCGCTCATTATTTGTAGGTTTCCGCATCGTTCGTTCTATCGGGGTATAGGGGAGAGCGTCATCGAGAGGGTGTGAGCGTGGGAAAGAAGACTATCTTTACTTGCCAAGCATGTGGCTATCAGCATAGGAAGTGGCTTGGGCGCTGCCCTGACTGTCATGAGTGGCAGAGCTTTGTTGAAGAGGTAGAGCAACCCAAAGTCTCAGCCCCTGGACAAGGAGCTTTTGGAGCGATCACTGCTTCAAAGCCACAAAAGCTCAGCGAAGTAGAGGGCTCAGAGGTGAGTCGTCAGAGTACCGGAAGCGGGGAGCTAGACCGAGTCTTGGGTGGGGGGATGGTCAAAGGGGCGCTAGTTTTATTAGGCGGAGATCCCGGTATTGGTAAGAGTACTCTGCTCCTTCAGACCACAAATGCCTGTGCTCAACTAGGTATGCGTGTTCTCTATGTAACTGGTGAAGAGTCCCCTCGGCAGACAAAACTGCGTTTTGATCGCATCGGTGCGAGCGCTGAGGATCTGTGGATCGTAGCCGATACCTCAGTAGAACGAATCGAGTCCCACATCGATCAGATCAACCCCGAAATGCTTGTGATCGACTCCATTCAGACTCTCTTTACAACTACCTTAAGCTCTGCTCCCGGGAGCGTCAGTCAGCTTCGAGCGGCTACAAGCCGTATGATGGCGATCGCTAAAGGTCGGGAAGTGACCACGTTTTTAGTAGGTCATGTCACCAAAGATGGAGCGATCGCTGGCCCTAGAGTGCTAGAACATATGGTGGATACTGTCTTACAGTTTGAAGGTCAGCGAGGACATCCTCTGCGATTACTGAGGGCGATCAAAAATCGCTTCGGGTCTACAGATGAGATCGGCACCTTTGAGATGGCTGAAGTGGGTATGAAAGAGGTCACTAACCCATCTGAGCAATTTCTCTCGGAGAGAGCTGAGGGTGCCTCTGGCTCTGTCGTCTCTTGCAGCTACGAAGGGACTCGACCCTTGCTAGTAGAGGTTCAGGCTTTAGTCGCGCCTACCGTTTACGGTAACCCTCGACGCACCACTCTCGGGGTAGACTCAAATCGAGTCGCCATGCTCTTGGCTATTTTAGAGAAAAAAGCGGGTCTAGATGTCGCCGGCGCTGACGTCTTTCTTAACGTCGCCGGAGGACTAAAGCTCGATGAGCCGGCAATGGACTTAGGGGTGTTGATCTCTCTCGCCTCTTCTCATATTGATCGGATCGTTAACCCGGAGACCATGGTCTTTGGTGAGGTGGGTCTCAGCGGTGAGGTGAGAGCGGTTAATGGCGCACCATCGAGGGTCGCCGAAGCTCGACAACTAGGCTTTCAAAGGATCGTGATGCCTAAAAACAACCTCAAGCATCTCGATAAGCGAGAAGAAGAGGGGATGATGTTGATCGGCGTGAGCAATATCGTAGAAGCCTTGGACGCGATCTTTGATTGAGCCCCCTCTCACTTTGAGCCATAATCGACCCCCTAGATGAGCCGTCATAAGTACGACCTAGCTCCCAGTATACCCATATTCCAACACCTTAGATAAGATAGGTCAGGAGATGTATGTCCACCACCTCAGAAGAGACCGCCACTCGCTTATCGAGTGACTCTACAGTGATCGCTCGAGTCCCTAAGGAAGAGGCGTCACCTATTCACAAAGAGTATGCTGCCCCCGCTGCTGGTCGAGGTGCGCTGTGGAGCTCTTTAAAAGAGCTGCGAACCCACACGGGTCTCATCGAGGGGGCGAAGCTGTTAGCGAAGGTGAACCAAGAGGGTGGTTTTGACTGCCCAGGTTGCGCATGGCCAGACCCTCCAAGAGGTGAGCGAACCGCCTTTGAATTCTGTGAGAATGGGGTAAAAGCGGTCGCCGCTGAGGGGACCAAAAAGCGGGTGAATCGAGATCTATTCGCTCAATATACTCTTGGTCAACTCAGAGCTCAAAGCGACTACTGGCTAGAGGCTCAAGGCCGACTCACTGAGCCGATGTTTAAGCCAAAAGACAGTGAGCGCTACCAGCCGATCACATGGTCTAGAGCCTTCGAGAGACTCGGTAGTCGCCTCGCCTCACTAGATGACCCAAACCGAGCGGTCTTCTATACCTCAGGTCGGACCAGCAATGAAGCCGCTTTTCTCTACCAGCTGTTGGCGAGGCGATTAGGGACGAATAATCTCCCCGACTGCTCTAATATGTGCCATGAGTCGAGTGGCAGAGGATTAGGAGAGACCATAGGGAGCGGTAAAGGCACTGTGCAGTTGAGCGACTTTGAAGAAGCTGACTGTATACTCGTCATCGGACAAAACCCCGGTACAAACCATCCGCGGATGCTAAGCGCCCTAGAATCTGCGGCTAAAAATGGTTGTCAGATTATCTCTGTCAACCCCCTCCGAGAGAGAGGTTTGGAGAGCTTCGCCCATCCTCAAAACCCTTTGGCGCTTCTCGGTCGATCTACTTCGATTAGCACTCATTATTTACAGGTTCAAATCAACGGTGATGTCGCGCTATTAAAGGGGATTATGAAGGCTCTCCTAGAGCTAGAAGACTCTGCCCCTGGTGAGTGGCTTGATCACGAGTTCATCAAAGAGCATACGACCGGTTACCAAGACTTTAAGAGGCAGCTCGACACCGTTAAGTGGTCGGAGGTGACAGAGCACTCAGGCATATCAGAGTCGAAGATCAGAGAGGTCGCTGAGGTCTATGGTCGAGCGAAAGCCAGTATCGCCTGCTGGGCGATGGGCCTCACTCAACATCAGAATGGCGTCGAGAATATTCGTGAGGTCGTCAACTTACTCTTAATGAAGGGTAATATTGGTCGACCAGGCGCAGGTGCCTGTCCTGTGAGAGGTCACAGCAATGTACAAGGTGATCGCACTGTCGGTATCGTAGAGCGCCCTAGCGAAGCACTATTGAAGTCGATCGAGAGTCATTTTAACTTTAAGCCTCCTCGTGATCATGGTCATGATGTCGTGAACAGTATTCACGCTATGAATCGAGGTAATGTCGACGTATTTATGGCCATGGGCGGCAATTTTCTCTCGGCGACTCCTGACACTGATTATACAGCAAGTGGACTCTCTAAAGTAGGGCTCACCGTTCACGTCTCTACAAAGTTAAATCGCTCTCATCTCGTCACTGGAGAGGAAGCGTTGATCTTCCCTTGTTTAGGTCGAACCGAGCGAGATGAACAGGAGAGTGGACCCCAATTTGTAACAGTGGAAGACTCGATGAGCGTCGTTCATCGCTCTCAAGGGCGACGTCAACCAGCGAGCGAATATCTCTTGAGTGAACCGGCGATCGTCTGTCGCTTAGCGCAAGCGATTTGGCCACATCCTGAGGAGGAGACTCCATTAAATTGGAAGAGTTATGAGCAGAACTATGCCTATATTCGCGCTGAAATAGAGGCGGTAATTCCTGGTTTCCGTGACCATGAAGGGGGAGAAGAGGGGAGCTATGAGCACCGCTCCAAGCACGGATTTATCTTACCCAATGGAGCGCGGGATCGTCGTTGGAACGTCTTAGGGGGAGATCGCGCTCGCTTCACTCTACAAGAGATCCCTCCTGACCCCCGCTCTAATGATCAACTGTTGATGATGACTGTTCGTTCTCATGATCAATACAATACGACCATCTATGGTTGGGATGACCGGTATCGTGGCATTTATGGCGCTCGGCAAGTGGTAATGATGTGTCCTGAAGATATGGCGAAACGTGACCTCAGCGAAGGGGATGAGGTACGTATTATTAGTCATTTTGAAGGAGAGACTCGTCAAGTAACAGGCTTTAAAGTCGTTCAGCAGTCTATCCCTAGAGGCTGCATCGCCACCTATTTTCCAGAGGCCAACCCTCTCGTGCCAGCTCGACATACCGCGCGGGTCAGTAATACGCCCGCTTCTAAGTCAGTAGTCGTCACCGTGAGTCAACTCCAATCTAAGTAAAACATCGAGAGGGAGTACGCTATGTGGACACCATCAGCTCGAATCAAGCACCCCCTCCCCGAGACTCATTGGCCCACGATTGAAGAGGCAGAGTCTTCTCTGCTCTTCACTCCCCTTCGCTATCGAGCGCTTGAGGTCAACACTCGTACTTGGGTCCCCGCTATGGTCCCTTGGAGAGCGACCGCAGAAGGAGAGGTCAGCGACGATGTGTTGCGGTGGTATGAACGATTTGCTCAAGGGAGACCGGGAACCATTGTTGTAGAAGCGACCGGGGTGAGAGATGTCCCCAGTGGCCCACTGCTGCGTATTGGTCATGACCGATATATCGAGGGCTTGAGCAGGCTCACTGATCGGGTAAAGAGAGCGAGTGGCGGAGAAACCAAGCTGATGATTCAGCTGATCGATTTTCTTAATATTCGCCGCCGACCTCCCCTAGAGAAGTTCTTCACTCGATACTTAGAGGTCACCTCCTCACTGAGAGAGAGACTCGTTGAGAGCCTCGAGGATGTAAGGTGGCTCACGGAAGATGAGGTCGATCTCAGGAGGTGCCTCATGGAGGGGGATGAGTCGCTATGGGAGAAAGTTTTAAGCCCAAGAGTTTTACGCGATTTACACTATGGTCAACGCGAAGAAGTCAATGACCTTCATCTCTCGCATATTCGCGAGTTACCCAAGCGCTTACCTGAACTCTTTAGTCAAGCGGCCCTCAGAGCTCAACGAGCTGGATTTGATGGAGTAGAGCTCCACTGTGCTCATGCCTATACCCTAGCGAGCTTCCTGAGTACCACCAATCATCGTGATGATGGCTATGGAGGTAACCTAGAAGGTCGTATTCGTTTACCTCTTGAGGTCTATCGAGCGACGAGGGAGTCAGTGGGAACCAATTATACTATCGGCGCTAGGATTCTTGTCGATGAGGTGATCAACGGGGGCACCCGAGTCTCGACGGCCGCTCAATATGCTCAAAGGTTTGCGACCTCTGGAATGGATTTTATTAGCACTTCTAAAGGGGGTCGTTTTGAGGATGCTCTTCAGCCTAAAGTGGGAGAAGCGGCTTATCCGTATACGGGCCAGAGTGGCTACGAGTGTATGCCAACTGTATATAGTGATGAGCGTGGTCCATTTGGTCGTAATCTAGAGCTGATGAGTGAGGTCAGAACGGCGGTTAGAGCGATCGGTGAAGAGACTCCGATCATTGTCGCCGGTGGGATCGGCACCTTCTCCCTCGCTGACTCTATTTTACGTGAGGAGATCGGGGATCTCATTGGAGTCGCGAGAGGCTCATTAGCCGACCCAGACCTGTGGCTCAAAGTACGACGTGGTCAAGGAGAGTCTGTGCGCAGATGCGCCTACACTAATTACTGCGAAGCGCTCGATGCTAAACATAAGCAAGTCACCTGCCGTCTATGGGATCGTTCACATCTAGACCACCCAGAAGCCCACCTCTCTCATGATGGTCGACGGCGACTTGAAGCCCCCGCTTGGGAGGACACGCTTTGAAGAGACCGATCACCCAATGGTTTACTCGTCGATATGAAGCGAGACGAATCGACTTCTCGCAAGCTGAGTCTCTCTCCCATACCCTTAGCGAGTTTGAGGTAGATCAGCACCTCATTGAACGAGTGCTGTCTGGTCTCCACAACGGTGATAGAGTAGAGCTCTTCTCTCTGCATACAGAAGATCAAGACGCTGATCAAGACGCTGATCAAGACGCTGATCAAGACGCTGATCAAGACGCTGATCAAGACGCTGATCAAGAGAGATGGGCGCTCTTCACGCCCACCCTACAGGTAATCCCCCGATCACTTCTTCACACCTCCTCGATCGACGATCTCTTCATCGCCGCTCAATCTTGGCTGATCGCCAGAGGTTATCAAGCTGTCTGCTTGCTTGATGAACGCGGACTCCCGTTCTCTCTTAACTCATGGAGTGGAATCTCTCCCTCACCGATTGATGCTCTCAATCATGCTCTCGCTGAACGTGCTCCATTCAAGTCGATGAAAGAGGGAGGGCGACACTCACCGATCGATCGTTTGGTCTCTTTGGCCCCCTCTAACCTTGAGATACTTATCGCTCTCAATGCCGCTCCACGAGTCATCGCGTGTGAGGACTCTAGTGATGTCCCTGAGAGCTTGAGTACACTTGAGAGGCTCGGTCCTGATTTGAACCCCAATATTGAACGAGTCGCTGCTCTCGCTCCTCAACTAACGCTCAGCTCTTTGAGCGTACCTGGGATGGAGCGGATCGTGACCCAGCTCGCGAGTTTAGGCGTACCTCAACTCACACTCGCTCCGCGCTCCCTCAATGATGTAATGAGTGATATCGAGCGAGTCGCTTCTCTCTTAGGACTAGAGAGTCGTGGAGTAGAGGTTATTCGGTCTCTCAAAGATCAACGACAAGCGCTTCTTAATCAACGCCCTCCTCAGCTCACTCCTGTCTACTTGGAGTGGTGGCCTAAACCGATGTTTACCCCAGGACGGGCCTGCTTTAGTAATGAGTTAATCGAGCTCGCAGGAGGCCTTAATGTTTTTGGAGAGCGCGAGGGGTCTAGCGTTGAGATCACTCCTGCTGAGCTCGTTGAGGCAGAGCCCCAACTATGCTTTATCTCTTGGTGCGGGGTGGCTCTAGAGAAGCTCAACCCGGACAACCTCAAGTCGAGGACTGGCTTAGAGAAACTCAACACTTCAGCGATGAGGCAGGTGATCCCTATCGACGAGTCATACACCGGACGCCCCGGACCAAATATGTTAGAGGCGAGTCGGCAGATGGCAGCGGCGATTCAGCGCTGGCGAGAAGCGACTTAAGCGCTCAGTCAAGGAGAGAGCCCACAAGGGGGTCCGCTCTCTGGAGATCCACTACATAAGCGCCTGCAAAAGGTTCATCATGGGTTAAGCTAAGGGCAAATTGGGAGACTAGAGAGGCCCCACTCTCTCTGTTATAGAGAACAGGAGGTTCATCGGTATGCCTGAACACTTCAAATGTGTCCCAAGAGATACCGGTGAGCCGCTCAGCTGCCTTCTTCGCTGCATATCGCGCAGCGATTGAGTGAACGCCTCTTCGAGTAGACGTGCCGAGAGAGAGCTCTCGCTCAGTAAATCCTACGGTGAACTCCAAATTGTTCATCGCTCGCTCGACTGTCGCTATATTGACGAGCACAGTCACACTTGATGATTGACTCATATTTGAAGAGGGGATCACTGTGTAAGGAGGGAGATTCATCATTTAATTAACATCACTCATCGAACTCATTTTGTAACCTCAACGATGTAGTGAACTAGATCATTAAGCTGAGACTCAGTGAGGTGCTTTTGAGCAGGCATCGTGCCTAAACCCTGACTAACAGCGCTCCTAACTCGTTCAGCGATGGGCTTTAGCTGATCAAGGTCAGGGCCAATCCCCCCTTCAGTTTTAGCGTCATCAAGCCTATGACATACCCCACATTGAGGCATAGTCTCTTTGAGGTATACCTCCTTACCACGGACCGCTTGGATTGAAGGCGCTCTGACCTCTTCTTTCGATTTAATAGTGGTGATAGTCTTCTCAGCTCTAGCAGAAGATTTGGCTCTCTTCTGAAGATCGACTAAGCGCTTAACCTCGACCTTGAGCGCGTGGTCACGCCAACCATTGTGACCATACCCTCTCTCATTCTCGACTCTCATCTCTGGCTGTACTCTCCCTTGATCATCATAAGCGCGGCTCATCAGAAGGTACTCCCCCACCGGAAGATTAAGTTTCAGCTGAAACAGTCGCCAAGCGAAGGGTCCTAGATCAGGACCTACAAGGGACGCTTCTGCCCAGCTCACCCCACCATCCACTGAAACGTCTACTCTACTCACCGCCCGCTCTCCTCCCATGGCGACCCCTCGCAGAGCTTGTCGATCACCAAAGAGAGTCGACTCATTGGTCAGCCATGATTTGATCGGCATCTCCCACATTGATGGATATTGTGGGCTCCCTCTTTGTCCGATGGGCCTCAGTCGATAACCTGAGGATTGAATCTTTGACCGCGTCTGCTGCTTAGTGAGCGCGAGCTGCGTCACATATTTGATCTGATTACAGCCAAAGTAGCCAGGGACGATAAGCCGTAATGGTCCCCCATGTTCTACTGAGATGGCCGCGCCATTCATCTCCCAAGCGAGCAAGGCATCTCTCATCGCCTTCTCAAGTGGGATAGAGCGCTCGACGATCACCGCTGCGGGATCTATCCCCTCAGGGAGAGGGTCTCCTCCAGTACTGGTGAGATATTTTGGCTCACCATTAACTCCACCGAGATGGTCGATCACATCGCTCAATTTCACCCCGCTCCACACCACACACCCGGCCGCTCCGGTAGACCATTGAGAGCCTGATGGACCATGAGTATAAAAAGCTCGTCCATTTCCTGAACATTGTAAAACTGCGGCCACGGTGTGCAGGCCTAGAGTCTTCAGCTCAGCGACCGAGATCTCTCTCTCCTCGCGCACTCCGACAACCGAGAGTGACCATTGATCAGGGTCTTGAATAATTGCCCGATCAGGCATAGGAAGATTATTGCGTATATACAAATGCCGCTCATCGGTGATCACGCTAGTTCCTACAGTGTGTCGTCTCGCTTCAACGGTAAGCGGCGTCTGTCCATGAATGATAAAATCGTCGGTATTAAGCTCAATATTCACATCTAGGTCATCATCGGGGAACCTGTCTGTCTTCGCTTGTACTTCTCCCGAGCTATCTCCCTTGAGCTGACCACCGATCACCAAACCTACTCCAGCGCTGAAGAGGCCGATCAAGCCTCTTCTAGTGGGTTTCTGATGGAGGTTTGGAGACTCCTGAGGATCACTCTTTTGACCCATTGAGGGCATGTTATCTTCCATTAGCCTTCAACCTTAACGTCTTGGCTGAGCGCTCTCTCCAAGCGGCTCGATCCAATCGAGAGGGAGACCTTATAGATGATAAGCGCGAAGAGATTAGCGCCCACCCACCCAGTAAGAGGCCACACACCATAAAGGTCATAAGCTGATTGAATACCAACCCCCCACCCCAATCCTCGCTCGAGATGAGCTTGTATAGACATCAACCCCATGGCGCTGGGGAAGGTCATGGCGACCAATAACCCAGTGCAGAGAAGAGCGAGGAGCATAAATGAGATCCCTCCAAATCCAGCAGCCGCGACTTGAGGATTAGGGAGGTTAAAGCGAGGTTTAATCGCGCCCATTCCGATGCTGAGTCCCAAAACCACAAAGGTTAACAACCAGCCGCTCCATACTGTCGCTACCAACCACATCAGAGGGAGACCTGTTAACCACACGCAGAGACCGCTCAGAGTCGCAGAGAGACATAACAGAGGGGCAAAAGCCCATTTGACTTTTGATGTCAGCACAGCTCTAGGTGAAATCGGTGCTGATTGTAAAACCCAAATCGCTTTCCCTTCGGCGCAGATACTTGGATATAGGAATCGAGCTGCGAGAGTGATCATCACCATACCTGTTAGGGCGATATGAGTCACAAATAAGCTCGCTGTATTAAAGAACCCTGTTTCATGTAGGGCATCAAAATACTTAAAATTATAGACATAGACCACTCCAAGAGAGCCGATCAATAAGAGCTGGGTCCACTGTGAAGGAGATCGCCAAAAGATCTTCCAATCTCGAGCGTTAAAAGCACGCGTTATGCTTTGAGTATACTTCGGATGTTCACGACCCTCCTTAGACTCTCCTGCCTTCCCAATCCCTTCTTGGCATAACCAATACCCCCCGAGATAAATTTTTTGAGCGAGTATTCCTGCGACTCCCCAAAGGGCGGTCACGCTTAGACTCAAGTAGAGCAAGGGCTCAAAGAGTGATCGAGAGATATCGGCCGAGATCAAAGAGCCGCTAGCTCGAGGGAGCGTAGCGAATAATGAGCGTACTGACCAAGCGATCACTCCTGACTCACTCCCCACATTGCGCAAGCCCTCTATTAAACCTACCAAATCTTCAAAGCCATCTTCTCTGAAAAATCGGTCAGGGCGAGAAGCATTGAACCTCACATAGAGATATATGAAAGCCAACACGACTAAGACCACCAAGGCCTCTTGGAGTCGACGCGCGGGGAAGGCTCTCGCCAAGATCAAACCAATAATCGCCGCGATACCAGCGCACCACAAAGTGAGGCATAAAAGAATGAAGGTGAGGATAAGATAAAACGAGAGAGGAGCGTTCATCAGTGCGCCACTCGCGGCTAATGTTGGCCAAGCGAAGACGAAGACCATCCAAGAGTTTTGGGCCCAAGCGCCAACACTTCGCGCATAAAACAAATGAGCGATCGATGTCGGAGCGCTGATCAATAGAGGTAAGTCTGCGGCTAGATAATGATTAGCGAAGATTGAAAGCAAAGTGGAGAATAACAACACATAAGTGAAGAAAGTGAGCACAAAGCCCATCGTCTTTAACATTAATAAATCTGCGATCATCTCCACTCGCAGGAGCTGGCTAAAGACGAATATTCCAGCCTCGTAACATCCCCATAAACAGCCCACACCCAAAAGGATAAAAAAGAGGGTCTCCCAGCGTCGAGTAGCGCGCCTCAATAATTTAATCACTCCGCTCACCTGAGGAGAGAGGAGAACCCTGAGAGATGTCAACATAGTGTACTCCTAATGTTGAGAGACAAATGAATATTGAGCGGTGTCTTTTGAGTAGATCACTCAGCGAGGAGTAGTCGCTAGTTGGTGAGCTCTAGACCCAAGCGAGCGATATGAGGTGCTAATCTACCTACCTCAGCGGCTCGTTCACTAGAGGCATTCCCTTGGAGACTCCTAGCGAAGACTCCATAAGCGATGGCAGCGAGCCTAAAAAACTGAAAGGCGAGCGTGAATGACCATAATCCGACCCATAGTCCACGATCGCTTGAGCCTCCTTGGAGTTGGTTATAGAGCTCGGCGATTTGGGGATTATGTCTTAAATATAAACTGATCAGCTCTTGTTCTTCAGGGATCCCGTGTTCTCCTCGATGTAAATCTCCTAAACCAGAGAGCACCGCCGCTCCTTCGATCTGGGGTAGGCGTAGCGCCATCATCAAATAGCTGAGGTCAGACAGTGGGTGTCCAAGTGTAGAGAGCTCCCAATCCATTACCGCGATCACTCTTGGCTCATTGGGGTGAAAGATAAGATTATCGAGTCTGAAATCACCGTGGGCGATAGAGTCCGTCGGTGAGCTTTCATCTAAATGATCAGACCATCGTTCATACTCTGGCTCCAACCACTCAATGAGCGCTGACATCGCTTTCGTGTCTAAAAGTGTACTCATTCCTTCTACTTGAAGAGACGCCTCAAACTGTCGCTTCCAGCGCTTAAGTTGTCGACCAAAATAAGCCGTAGGTTTTCCATATCTCTCTAAGCCCACTCGGCTCGCTTGAATGTGCCCAAGTTTAGCGAGAGTCTTGATCGCTTCCTCATAAAGAGGCGCTCTCTCATCTCTGCTAATCGCCATCAATGCCGGATCCCAAAATGTACGCCCTTCTATAAAGTCCATCACATAAAACTGAGCGCCTATCACCGACTCATCTTCACATAACAACCGAGGTGAAGCGACAGGGAAAGCTGACGAGTATAGAGCCTTAGTGACCCGATACTCACGATCTACGGCGTGAGCTGAGGGGAGTAGCTGCCCAAAGGGCCGACGACGTAACACCAAGAATCCAAGATTAGTGGAGAGCTTGTAAGTAGGATTGGATTGTCCACCGCTAAATCGTTCAATATCGACTAACTCATTAAATCCTTGAAGATGATCTCTGAGATAGCGCGAGAGAGCGGAGAGATCAAAGTCAGAGAATTCAAAGTCAGAGAGACTAGTATGTATGTCAATGCTCATCCATCCCCCTTTTGGCTTGTGCTCTGAGCTCCCCTTTAGCAATCGAGGCAATATGAACTTCATCTGGCCCGTCAGCGAGTCTTAAGATTCTCGCCCAAGCGAAAGCGTGAGCGAGGAAAAAGTCTTCCGACAATCCCGCGCCTCCATGAATCTGAATCGCCCGATCGATCACTCCCTGAGCCATTCTTGGCGCTACCACCTTGATCATGGCGACTTGATGTCTAGCCGCTTTGTTACCATAGCGATCGATGGTGTCCGCTGCCTGATGGGTTAGGAGCCTCGCCTGCTCGATCTCCATTCGTGAGAGAGCGATCTGCTCTCTCACCACCCCTTGCTCTGCCAAAGGCTTACCGAAAGCGACTCTTTCATTAGAACGAGCACACATCGCCTGCAGGGCTCTCTCTGCTAGACCAATCAACCTCATACAATGATGAATGCGACCAGGGCCGAGTCTGCCCTGAGCGATCTCAAAGCCTCTCCCCACACCTAATATAACATCCTCTTTGGGGATCATCACATCAGTAAATTTCACCTCTGCATGTCCAGAAGGGGCGTCATCATAACCAAAGACATGGAGGGGGCGCACTAGTTCAATACCAACGGCATCGCGAGGGACTAAGACCATACTATGTCTCTGATGCCGCGGCCCCTCCTCGCCGCTCTTAGCCATCACGATAAACACCCCACAATGAGGGTCGAGCGCCCCCGTAGTCCACCACTTATGAGCGTTGAGCTTATATCCACCCTCAACGGGAGTGAGCGTCGCCTCCATATTCGTAGCATCTGATGAGGCGACATGAGGCTCGGTCATAGCGAAGGCAGAACGTATCTCCCCTGCGAGGAGAGGAGTCAAGAACCTCTCCCGCTGTGACTCACTCCCATAGCGCCAAAGTACCTCCATGTTTCCTGTGTCAGGAGCGCTACAGTTAAAGGCTTCGGAAGCGATCACCGACCACCCCATCTCTTCCGCGATATGAGCGTATTCTAGATGACTTAAGCCAGCGCCAAGCTCAGAGTCTGGCAAAAATAGGTTCCAGAGTCCTTGAGATTTAGCCTCTGCCTTCCACTCCTCCATGATCACCGGCTTTACCCATCGATCAGCATCGACTGCAGAGGAAAAAGCACGCTCTCCGACGATCACTTTATCGCGCACAAAAGATCTCACCAAATCCCTGATTTGGCTCGCTCTCTCTGATAAGGGAGAAAACGGTACGCCGCTCACAGATGATGAGGAGTGAGTAATACTGTGTGAAGGTAGCGGTGATGTAGTCATCTCTATGCTCCGGAAGTGAGGGTTACTCCCATGAGACGAAGAGAAGGGCTCAGCCTTCGTAGTCTTCCATGGGAGGACAAGTACATACGAGGTTACGATCCCCATATGCATTATCTACTCTACCCACGCTTGGCCAAAACTTTCTACTACGAATCCACTTCAATGGGTAGGCGGCCACGCTTCGAGAGTAGCGATGTGACCATTCATCAGCGGTCACCACTTCTACCGTGTGTGGAGCATGACGAAGAGGGTTATCCTCTAGATCAGCACGACCCTCTTCGATTTCTCTAATCTCTTCTCGGATAGCGATCATCGCCTCACAGAATCGATCTAACTCTTCTTTTGATTCGCTCTCCGTCGGTTCAACCATCAATGTACCGGCCACGGGCCATGACATTGTTGGGGCGTGAAAGCCATAATCCATCAGTCTCTTAGCGATATCATCTACGCCTATGTTCGCGCTCGATTTGAAGCCTCTACAGTCGAGGATAAATTCATGAGCGACGCGACCATTATTGCCAGTGTAGAGAATGTCATAGTGATCTTTGAGCCTAGTCGCCATATAATTGGCATTGAGGATCGCGATCTCTGTGGCGCTCTGCAGACCTTCCGGTCCCATCATCGCGATGTAAGCATAAGAGATGGGTAAGATCGATGGACTACCAAAAGGTGCTGCCGACACCGGTCCAATCGCTTGACTCTGTTCTCCCTCTATATGCATATCACCGCCAACTGACTCGCATGGATGAGTGGGTAGGAAGGGAGCAAGGTGAGCCATCACCCCAATAGGGCCCATGCCGGGACCACCACCACCATGTGGGATGCAGAATGTTTTGTGTAGGTTAAGGTGACAGACATCAGCGCCAATATCGCCTGGGCGACATAATCCAACTTGCGCGTTCATATTGGCCCCATCCATGTAGACTTGACCTCCATGAGCGTGAACGAGAGCACATGCCCGAACAACTCCCTCTTCAAACACGCCATGCGTTGAAGGATAAGTAATCATTAAGGCGCCTAATTGATCAGCATGTTTGATAGATTTAGCTTCTAAGTCCTCTAGATCAATGTCGCCTCTATCATCACATTTGACGGGGACCACCTTGAAGCCGGCCATAACAGCGCTCGCCGGATTTGTTCCATGAGCAGAGGTCGGGATTAAGCATACTTTCCGATCTTGATCTCCTCGGCTGAGATGATAAGCGCGAATAACGAGCAGACCCGCATACTCCCCTTGTGATCCGGCATTCGGTTGTAGAGAGATCGCAGCGAAGCCGGTGATTTCCTCTAGCCACCCCTCAAGGTCACTGTAGAGTTGGGCATAACCTCGTCGCTGATCAAGGGGGGCGAAAGGGTGAATCTGAGCAAATTCAGGCCAAGTGACCGCCAACATCTCGGTGGTCGAGTTAAGTTTCATGGTACACGATCCAAGCGGGATCATGGAATGAGTCAAGGAGAGGTCTTTGGCTTGCAAACGATGCATATATCTCAGCAGCTCATGTTCACAGTGATAGAGGTGAAAAGAGGGATGCATAAGAAAATCGCTCTGCCGCTGTAAGGGTCCCTCGAAAGACTCATCTTCAGAGATAGATACAGCGACAGAATCATCTAAGAATAAATGGACAAGTCTCTGTACAAGCGCAAGATCAGTAGTCTCATCTAAAGAGACACCAAGCGCCAAGCGTCCGTTTATATCTACTCTCCTAAGATTGATCATCTCTTCTAGCGCGGAGGTGTAGACCTCTTCAAGATGACGGGGAGCAGAGGTGACTACTAGAGTATCAAACCGAGCCCCCTCAACCAAGGCACATCCACCGCTACGTAGGGACTGGGCGAGGGAATCGGTGAGCCTCTTGGTACGAACCGCGATGGCTTTTAAGCCTTCTGGGCCATGGTAAACCGCGTACATACCGGCCATGACCGCTAATAAAACTTGAGCTGTGCAGATGTTACTCGTCGCTTTATCACGACGAATATGTTGCTCACGTGTCTGTAGCGCTAACCGATAAGCAGGCTGCCCGTTACTATCCACTGAGAGTCCAATGATGCGACCAGGCATAACTCGCTTATTCTCTGTCCGAGTGGCCATGAAGGCGGCGTGAGGTCCGCCCGCTCCAAAGGGTACACCGAGTCGCTGACTAGATCCGATAACAATATCAGCTCCCTTATCACCAAGCTCACCTGGGGGAGTGAGAAGCGTCAGCGCCAATAGGTCAGTCGCCATCACCACTTTTACTTTATTTTCATGAGCCCCGTCGATGAGCTCACCGAGTCGCTGATCACAGAGGCCATGGGTATCTGGATACTGTAAAATGACCCCAAACGTTCCCTCTGCAGAGAACAGGTCTCCATTAAGCATGGTCGCTCGGTCACAGATTAGAACCTCAATCCCTAGAGGCTCTGCTCGAGTCTCAATGACAGAGATCGTCTGTGGGTGACAGGCTTGATCGACGATAAAACGTGTCCCTTTTTGTCGACCAATAGACCAACACATCCCCATCGCCTCTGCCGCAGCTGTTCCCTCATCAAGCAGTGAAGAGTTAGCTAATGGAAGCCCCGTAAGATCAGTGATCACCGTTTGGTAATTAACGAGTGCTTCTAATCGGCCTTGGGATATTTCAGCTTGATAAGGTGTATACTGAGTATACCAACCTGGATTCTCAAGGATATTCCTCTGAATGACCGAGGGCGTAAAGCATCCGTAATATCCTTGTCCAATCAATGAGGTCGCCACTCTGTTTTGATCAGCGATCCCTCTTAAATGCTCAACCATTTGTGCTTCGCTGATAGCGGGCGGTAAAGCGAGGGGTCTTCGACGACGAATTGCTTCAGGAATGATCTCATCTACCAATGAATAGATTGATTCTGCACCGCTGACCTTGACCATCTGTCTAACATCTTGATCGTTAGGTCCAATATGCCGATGACGAAACCGATCGGGATGGGCGAGGTCAATGGAGAGGTTAGGGTATTCAGCGTTCATGGAGTTTTCCTCTCAAAGAGATTCACACGAAATGTACATATGATCTAAGCGGCGGATCATACTCTCTCGAGAGTGAAAATATCAAGAGAGAAGATATTAGCGTCAAGGACCAACAGGTCGTAGTTTAATGGCAATAAAGTAATCTAGTTAACAGTATAAAACGTTATTTTTTGATCATCAACTCACCGCATAGGTCGCGTATGCGTTGACAATAATGCTCATACCTCAATCATATCTCAATACACACTTAAGTTGAGAAATGACGTGCCGATGTGATAAAGCTTTCAACTGTTTCGATCATTGAGTCGAATGAAGGAGCTAAGGATGTTTACGCGTAATCTATTTGTGTCATCGAGAACTTATCTATGTTGCCTCGCCCCGTTAATTATATTATTCGGCTGTGGTAGCGGCGTTCCCCAAGGAATGGAACTGAATAGACAGAAGCAAGTCTTAGGACCAGATGATGAGCAAGCGATCCATTTAAATGATGATGATCAATATGACGCTTGGCGAAAATTTGCGATCGACGGTAAAGGGGTTAAGCGCCTCATCCAAAAGTCATTTGACCTCAACTTTGATGGCAAGAGAGATTTTCGCCGCTACTACACTGCGACCGAGCGTGTAGCTAGAGATGAAATAGACAGAAACTTTGATGGAATCTTTGATCAGTTTGTTTTCTATAAAAATAACCAAATGATCCGTAAAGAGATCAGCCTCAGTGGTGACCCAAAGCCCGAAGTGATCAAATATTATGATCTAGGTGAGTTAAAGTACGTCAAGTACGATAAAGACCGTGACTCAAAGTTTGAGTATTGGGAATATTACCGAGGCGATAAACTTGTTCGTATCGGAAGAGATCACGATCTAGATGGTACACCAGAGAAATTTGAAGAGCTTGATTGAGCTCAATGACTCCCCTCTTACACTATGTGTGTTCGTCCCTCTTCTTTCATCACCTCTGTGAAAGGACTCCTCATGATACCTTCTAAGGATAACTCGCTGAACGCTGTCGTCTCTCTAGCTCTACGATGTACCTGTGGTGCCTCTCTACTCATGGGGTGTGGCGGCGGCATGCAACCTGATGAAGCAACTAAGGGAGGAGCCGTTCAGTTGGTCGCGAAAGAAGACCGTGAAGGCTTCGACATCAATCAAGATGCTAAAAATGATGTCTGGCGATACTTTGAAGTCACCCGAGAGGGACGACGGCTTAAACGAAAAACCTTCGATTTCAATTTCGATGGTCGCGTTGACTATATCAGAGAGTATGGAGATAAGGGGCAGCTCAAGAGCGACCTTATGGATATGGACTTCGATGGTACTTTTGACGTAAAATCAATCTTTCAAGAAGATCTCTTAGCGAGGCAAGAGGTGAGTCTCAAAGGCGATGAAAACCCAGAAGTAATGAAGCTCTACAGGGCAGGGCAGCTCAAGCATATTAGATATGACCGTGACAGCGATGGAAACTTTGAATATTGGGAATACTTCAACAAAGAGGGGGAGCTAGAGTCAACCGGTCTAGATACCGATGGAGATGGCGTACCTGATCAGCGTAAACAAGAAAAGGTTAACGACTAGGTTCCCTATTTGCTCGAATAAGAGCAGTCGCACTGTGAGGGCGGGTACTGTGAGAGCGGGTACTGTGAGAGCGGATACTGTGAGGACGGGTACTGTGATCACGCAGATTCTGACTTTAGCATCTCACTCATCTCGCATTACCAATCATCGAGAAGAGCGTCGAGTTCGATTAAGTGTCACTCAACGAGCTTATCGAATCCACAGAGCTCGGATATATCGCCTAGTATATGGGAATCGATCAGTGTAACTGTTCATACTGATCGTTAATAACGTACTATTGGGTATAGAGATACTATCAGTTCGATCGACTACATCGGTGGTACTCTGAAAAAAGATATTGGTACTGTCTACATATAACGAATGTCCTCCGGATCCACCTGTTTGTGGATCAATAAAGGAAATGATATTACCGTCTCCTGCCTGATTAGATATATCTAAGCGCCCAAGTCCGAATTCTGGATCATCGTAAAACCCTGAATAAGTGATCAACACTTCATCATAGCTAATGTTGAGCTCAACTCTGTAAGGAGAGAGGTCCCAGGCACTGTCCTCTACAAACCCTCCCCAGTTCACACCGGTAGCCGGTGAGGTATAGCTACCATAGTTTACGATAGTATTGATCTGAGCAGGGAACTGATTGAGGTAAAGCTCTTGATAATCGAATGGGTTGATGACCGCTGTCCACCCGCCACCATCGGTGACCATATCGCAATAGGCATTGACTTGAGCTTGGTCATCTCCATCAGGGTAGATCGCATAGTAGCCACTCTCAGCGTTAGGATTTAGGGCGAGGATACCTGCGCACATTCTAATTCTACATTGACCTACTGCGCTATCCGGGCATGAATCTCCATCGGTCTCATTCCCATCATCACAAGACTCTCCAGCGTCTACCACGCCATCACCACATCGTGGAGCTGAGCAGTCATTTCGGCAGGCATCTGGGGTATCATCGCTATTGTCTACACCATCATCGCACTCCTCACCTTCTCCAGGCTGTATGAATCCGTCGCCACAAGACGGGAGATCGCAATCGTTGGTACAAGAATCAGTGTTATCATCATTACCATCATCACAGCCCTCACCGTCTAGGGTCTGGCCATCACCACAAAAAGAGGCCTCTCCCGCTTGGAGCGTACAGTCGGCGGCGCACACTTCACACTCTGTCTCTCCGTAAGCACACCCTTCAGTGGTCGTATTACCGTCGTCACAGCCCTCACCGTCTAGAGTCTGGCTGTCACCACAATAAGAGGTCTCTCCCGCTTGGAGCGTACAGTCGGCGGCGCACACTTCACACTCTGTCTCTCCGTAAGCACACCCTTCAGTGGTCGTATTTCCGTCGTCACAGCCCTCACCGTCTAGGGTCTGGCCATCACCACAATAAGAGGCCTCTCCCGCTTGGAGCGTACAATCGGCGGCGCACACTTCACACTCTGTCTCTCCGTAAGCACACCCTTCAGTGGTCGTATTTCCGTCGTCACAGCCCTCACCGTCTAGAGTCTGGCTGTCACCACAATAAGAGGTCTCTCCCGCTTGGAGCGTACAGTCGGCGGCGCACACTTCACACTCTGTCTCTCCGTAAGCACACCCTTCAGTGGTCGTATTTCCGTCGTCACAGCCCTCACCGTCTAGGGTCTGGCCATCACCACAAAAAGAGGCCTCTCCCGCTTGGAGCGTACAATCGGCGGCGCACACTTCACACTCTGTCTCTCCGTAAGCACACCCTTCAGTGGTCGTATTTCCGTCGTCACAGCCCTCACCGTCTAGAGTCTGGCTGTCACCACAATAAGAGGTCTCTCCCGCTTGGAGCGTACAGTCGGCGGCGCACACTTCACACTCTGTCTCTCCGTAAGCACACCCTTCAGTGGTCGTATTTCCGTCGTCACAGCCCTCACCGTCTAGGGTCTGGCCATCACCACAAAAAGAGGCCTCTCCCGCTTGGAGCGTACAATCGGCGGCGCACACTTCACACTCTGTCTCTCCGTAAGCACACCCTTCAGTGGTCGTATTTCCGTCGTCACAGCCCTCATCACTCGCTTGGACTCCATCTCCACAGCTAGAGGCGCAAATACCGCTCTCATCGCAAGTAAACCCTTCTTCAAGTTGACATGTATCGCTACACCCATCTCCTGAGATAAGGTTACTGTCATCACAGGTCTCTGGTCCGTTGATCTCACCATCACCGCAATATTCTACTACTCCTTCTGCGAGTAAGCAGTCGGCTCCACACACCTCGCACTCGGTCTGACCATAGTCACAGGGAGCAGCGACCGCATCACCATCATCACAGATTTCACTGCCTGAAGTGATGCTATCACCACAATATGAGGTTTCTCCCGCTTGGACCGTACAATCTGCGGCGCATACTTCACATTCTCTTTCTCCATAATCACACGCCTCGGTGACGTCATTCCCATCATCACAGAGCTCAACTCCAGAGGTCACATTATCACCACAGAACAGAATCTCACCTGCGACGAGTTCACATTCTGCGTTACATACCTCACATTCAGCCTCTCCATAGTTACAGGTCTCAGTAAACGTATTCCCATCATCACATTGCTCATCGTTAGCAAGGAGATCATCACCGCAGGTCGATGTGCAACTCCCTAATTCATCACAAGTGAAACCGAATTCTATCACGCACTCTTCACCGCAGCCATCATTGGAATCTAGGTTTCCATCGTCACACTCTTCGCCATCACTAAGCTGAGAGTTACCACAGAAGGAAGTCTCACCTAGGACAAGATCACACTGAGGATCGCATACCTCGCACTCTTGTTGACCATATTCACAGACCTCTAACTCATTGTTTCCATCATCACACTCCTCATCGCTAGCTCGTGTCCCATCACCACAACTTGAGGCACAGAGACCTTGATCATCGCAGGTAAATCCTTCTTCTACTTCACAGAGGTCACTACAGCCGTCTCCTGCCTCTCGATTCCCGTCATCGCAACGCTCTCCATCGCTGATCACGGAATCTCCACAGAATGAGATTAGACCTGACTGTAAAGTACAATCAGAGCTACAGACCTCACAGGAGAGGACATTGTACTCACACTCCTCTGTCACTGTGTTTCCATCATCACAGCCCTCTACTGATGAACGTACGCCATCGCCACAAGTTGATGTACATACTCCCTCATCATCACATGAGAAGCCTTGTTCAATAATACAGTCTTCACTACATCCATCACCGCTCTCGTCATTGCCATCATCACAGGTCTCATCATCGGAGATCACCTCATCGCCACAATAAGCCGTCTCTCCATCGCTTAAGAGGCACCCTACTGCACATACCTGACATTGCTCTTGCCCATATTCACAGCTCTCGACTTCATTATTCCCGTCGTCACATTGCTCATTACTGGCTTGTATGCCGTCTCCACAGGTTGAGACACATAAACCTTGATCATCACAGCTAAATCCACCTTCTATT
The DNA here is from genome assembly GCA_943788935.1 of uncultured bacterium. GTDB lineage: Bacteria > Myxococcota_A > Bradymonadia > UBA7976 > VGTA01 > CAKZRU01. Next base: position 111,962 of record CALSSE010000020.1, read on the forward strand.
TGGCAGAGGTCACTACAGCCGTCATTGGAGACGTTATTACCGTCATCACATGTCTCGTCATCAGTGACCTCAAGGTCTCCACAAAACGCGGTCTCACCCTCGATCAATAGGCACTGCCCATTACAGACCTCACAGGTCTCTAAACCATATTCACATGTTTCGGTGATAATATTTCCATCATCACACTGCTCTTCATCACTGATCTCACGATCACCACAAAAAGTGGTCTCACCTGCTTGTAAGTTACACTCTGAGTCACAGATTTGGCATTCACGTCTCCCATATTCACAAGTCTCGGTTACAGTGTTCCCATCGTCACATCCCTCTTCTATGGTTCGTACTCCATCACCACAGAGAGAGGTCTCGCCTGCTTGCACAGTACAGTCTGAAGCGCAAACCTCACACGACTCAACAGAATACTCACAACGCTCTGTGATCAGGTTCCCATCGTCGCAAGCTTCATCACTCGCTTGAATACTATCACCACACTCCGAGGTACATTCCCCTCCCAAGCAAGAAAACCCATCCTCAACAGTGCATTGATCGCTACACCCATCACCCGACTCTTGATTAGCGTCATCGCAAGTCTCCTCTTCACTCTGTTCTCCATCTCCACAGACAGAAGTCTCGCCTACCTCAAGTTTACAATTTGGTGCACAAACCTCACAGGAGGGTTCTCCGTAAGCACATGTCTCTAGTGCATTGTTTCCATCATCACACTCCTCTGGCTCTTGAAGCTCACCGTCTCCACAGAGACCATCCGCTGGTAAGTCATTAAGAGGCGAAGTGGTGAATGACAATCCAACTTCTCCTACATTCGTCTCTAGCGTGACTGAGCCTCGATCAATAATAAAATCTGTTGGCGTCCACAGAAGAGTTAGCCTCACTGACTCATTCGATTCGACTGTAACCGCTTCCGACCACTCTTCAGCATCTCTGACAACTACTTCTTTATTGCTATCTGTTTCTTCTAACGTCACGGAGGAAATGATCAAATTAGAGTCACCACCATTGGTGATCGTTACCTCTACAGCCCGATTAAGTTCACCAGCTGAGGGCACCTCAAAAAACACCTCAGAGGGAGAGAGCTCTACTCTCGCTGAAGGGGTCTCTCCTTCTTCACATCCGAAGTGGAGGGAAGACATCGCTACTAATAAAGCGAATAACACAGTTTGGTCTTTTTTCATTTACCCTATACCTTTTTTCAATACTCTTGATAAATATTATCGTTAATACAGCTCGCTTGGGATAAGTTGCCTTTAAGTAAATCGTTGTTATGAACTGACCTCAAGCAGTTTTCAAGCTCATAGACTCCCTATTTGCAGAGTGGGCTAGTACTCTCGGTTCGGCCCTCTAGATTCACAAGACGAGGGGCTAAAACTGCCAAGAGCCATCAAGAGACCTTAGGAGAATATCAATGCTATGGATTTAAGACCCTTAGGTCAGATTGGTTCCCGTAAGCATCTTTGAACTTTAGCCATACTGAGACCTCCACCAAAGCAGCGGGTAACATCGCTTCATATTCGGTACAGGGAGTATCATTAATCAACGTCGTTTGTGTCATCAGTTCATCCTCTCCTTCAATAAACTCACGGCGAGTCGTTAGGAGCACCTGACAAAGGCTTGGAGTAGGGTTGAGGCTGAGCGTAAAGTCTGGCTCTTCGTCTTGTCTCGCTTCGCTCTCGACTAGCCAAATCTGCATCTCAGTCGCCTCTGAGACCGGAGCCCCTACAATAAACCGATGAGCCTTCAGCTCACCGCTACGTTGGCTTAAGTCTAATCCACGTCCCCTCAGGTGTAATAAGCTACCGGTCGCCTTTAGGGATTCAAAAGGTGTGACTCCATCATCATTGGAAGGAGAGTTAGGATAAGTTAATTTAGCGTTAATCACTTGTCCCTCTCTTCTGATCTCTCTTAGCTCTAGGCCGTGAGCACCGCTCAGATCAAACACCGAGCTCCTTAATTGATAGGGAGTTGCTTCAGGCCCAATATTCCCCTCGATACGAAACCAATATCGACCCGCTGTTAGGGAGATCGGTAAATCCCACGCGATAGACCATCGTTGATCATCTGCATAGTTGCCGAGATAGGTGATCACGCTCTCAAATCCACGGTCATCAAAGATTAGACCACTCACTGGGTGTCTGACCGCTGAGTCTGTCTCAGCGTCCATAAGGGTAACTTTAGGTAAGTCAACCGCAGGGTCACCTCCTATCCAAGTGAGGCTCACGAGTTGACCGCGACTCACTTGTTCGTTCGGTTCATCGACAAACTCTGCCGACTCGGGACTCGTCGAAGGAGCAAAGCGAGTATCATCCATGACCTCAGGCCACCATGTCGGCTTAAGGCTTGTCTCATTCACCTCGATACCTGAGAGTAACTCCTCGGCGTTGAGGAGTGATTTTTCTGATAAGAACCGTCCCATAAATGGACCCCAAGTACTCATAGAAGCCTCATATCCACCCATAAACCAATCCTCGGGCTCTAGAAGATAGAATTGATGATCTTGTGCATATCCAAAGTTAAATGATCGCGGGTTCGTTAAACCTAGATCAACCGCTGCGTCTTCAACCGCCTGAGCTAGATTTAATCCTAATCCAGAGCTTGGCTCACCAGGGAGGGTAGTGATGATTAATTCACCGATTCTCAAGGCACTCACTACCGTTTTAGAGAACTGTAACACTGGCTCATGTACGATTCGTTGAAGATCCATTAAACAACCCAGGGTCTCAAATCGGTGCGGATCTTCCCCCGGGCTTTTCTCTGACGAGACACACTGAAATGCGCCATATCGATATGGGCCATCATTACCAGTAAAGCCATCTTCAAGATCCCCATAACCAAGTTGATCATATCCTATATCAAACCTCTTCGTTCTCAGTTTAACCTCTAGATTTCCTTCGGTCGTTAAGGAATCAAATATCGGCTCATATACTCTCCATAACAAATCACCAATAGTCTGTAGATGACCAAGTTTATTGTCTGTCAAATGATCCCCTCGAGGTGAGATATTAGCGGCATTACCATTAGCAAATAATACAGGCACATAGGTCTCATACTTGGCGGAGAGCTGCTCGGTGATTATCTGCTCAATCCCAGCTGCGGCATCACCAGTGAGGAGAGGCGTCATCAAGTGAGTTCCATGAATGCCGTAACCGATGAGTCCGGCTTTTGGTAAACCGTCGAGCCGATCAAAACGCACCGTTAACAGACGATCATCAAAGGTGAGAGGGCTACTCGATCGTCGGTTACTATGAATACGTCCTGCGGGGTCACTCTCGTCAATGACCGACCAAGCGATCCGTCCTGGCTCACGATCTTCGAAAGCGGCTAAGATCGCTTGGGCTGTTGACTGAGCATACCCTTTAGTAATAGAGGATGAGAAGCTCCCAAAACCAAAGCCACCAAAGGGAAGAGAAGAGACAAGGTTCCAAAACCTTCCCGGATGACTGTGAGAGTGAGTAGCGAAAATGAGGAGGTTGTCGAGTATATCAATGCCTCGGTCTAGGCCACCATCGGCGGTGAGTACTGCGAACTCTTGGGCGATTAGAGTACGTAAATAGTCGGTGGACCATCCTAAAGGCATCCGTACAAGTACGGTGACCTCTTCACCGCTATCAATGACGACGACCCTCACATCTTGACGGTCAATGACGCTCCGACTCCCTCCCAAACTCTTATTATAAGGAGTCTGTGGACCGGGCCGACCACCATAACCTGCCGCTGACACTCCCATCGGATATTTAAGAGGAGCCACACCTACACCAATATAAAGTTGCGAAGGATCTCCAATCCCTATGAGCTCTCTTGTCCCTCTTAGATCATCAGGAAAAGGCGTACATGATCCGTTGACACAATGTCCTGCTGACGGACAATCGAAATCGGTGAGACAAGGAGACACACAACGATCTTCATAGCAGACTTCGCCCAATGGACAAGTTTGGCTAAACTGACAAGACATGCTTACCTCAATACAGACCCCATCCACACACTGCTGTTCAGGACAGTCAGTATGCCACACACAGGAGAGTGGTACCCCTTCACCGGCGCTCTCGCCGGCGCTCTCACCAGCGCTCTCACCAGCGCTCTCACCAGCGCTCTCGCCAGCGCTCTCACCAGCGCTCTCGCCAGCGCTCTCGCCAGCGCTCTCGCCAGCGCTCTCGCCAGCGTTCTCGCCAGCGCTCTCACCAGCGCTCATCGTTGGGGGTGAGCTGTCATCACATGCACTGAACACTGAGGAGCATACAAAGAGGGCTACCAATGAAAAAATACTCCATAAATGAATGGATTGATCAGTGCTATTTTTCTGATTTTTTTGTAACATAGTGACTCTGTGCCTGTTCTAAAATTAATACCCACAAGTACATAGCAAAAAAACCGTATTTGATCGACGGTTAATCATCAACCTCCCATCCCCGTACCATAGAGGTTGCTACATAGGTTGTGCCTTGAGGCTCCCTAAACTCTATTATTCTAGAGGTGAGAATTTGATTTATGTCTAGCGCTCCTCGTTCATCATTATTGGTGGTCTCGGACCTGCATCTAGGCGCTGCACTGCGACCACCAATGACCGATAGGTCATATCAAATGATCGAAAAACTAGATACGGAACTTGAGCAATTTTTAGCTTATCACCTGCAACACCCAGCGATGACAGAGGAGGGAATTAGGCTTCCGTGGACGCTAGTTTTTAATGGCGATACTATCGATTTTATGCACATGGGATTAACCGTCGCTGAACATATTCAACTCGAGGCGGAAGAGTCCCTATATGGACTCTCTTTTGTCAGACGACGGTCCCGATGGAAACTGCAAGAAATCGCTAAATACCATCATCGAGCCTTTATGGCGCTCGCCAATTTTATCGAACGGGGTAATCAATGTGTATTTGTCGTTGGTAACCACGACGCTGACCTATGGTTTGAAAAGGTTAGGAGAGACCTGCGCTCTCTCATAGTCAGACATACCAAGCAACCTAAAGCAGTCAAACGAGCGATTCATTTCGCCCCATGGTTTTATTATGAAGAGGGTCGTGTCTATATCGAGCACGGTCATCGTTTTGACGCTTATTCTACTTTTCCTGACCCTCTCAATCCTGTCGATCTTGAGAGCGGAGAGATGAAGCCTACTTTTGGACATTGGGGGCTTCGTTATTTCTGCAACCCTGTTCCAACTCTCCCCATACATGATCTTGATGATTGGACGACAGGTGATTTTATCCGCTGGGCATGGACTAAAGCTGGGGTAGGATTGGTCAGCCTAGTCGCCTTTTATCTGAATTTCCTGTGGCGTTATCTTAAGGACACAGCCGAAGCGCGTTTGAAGGCGACAAGAGATGAGGTCAAGGACGGAGAGTCATCTTCTCGTAAGAGGAAACGCTCGAGACGTCTCGCCCGTTACGCTAAGAGGTCAAAGCTCACGCTAGGTAGTGTTCATAAGCTAGATGAGCTCAGAGAGGCTCATGTTGGCGCGAGCCTCGGCCGGTTCGTGCTCGCTGCTCATATGGATAAGATTTTAATGGTGATCTCATCAGGTTTAGGCATCGTCCTCCTCTTGATCTTCTGCTCTGGTTGGCTTCTATATCTCTCCTTAGGTATTGGATCTATCCTGTTCAGCCTGATTTGGGTCGGTTTTGCCAGACTTCGCCCAGCCCAAGATCCACATCCTCAAATGTCTGAGGTCGCTCAAAAAATAGGTCAGATCACCGATGTCCCCCTCGTTGTATTGGGACATACTCATCGCCCAGTACTCGAAGACGATGGAGAGGTAAAGTGGCTTAATCCCGGTAGTTGGGAACATCTTCCTCGAGCGTCCGGTCATGGGTTTGACGCCCCCTGTACTTGTGTGGCGAAATTTGGGGTCGTCAAAGGCGAGGGAGAGCAGATGGAGGTCGGGCTCTACCAATGGTGCAGCGTCCGTAAAAGGTCTGAGCTAATCCAAAACTTTCAAGGAGGTGAGCAAGAGGTGCTAGGAAAGCTCTCCGACTCAGCATCGGAAACTTGATCTACCCACAAGGAGAAGCGCTGTGAAACGCTACCGGCATAGGGGTCCCAAACCCTTTCAAAGGAGTCTACCACCTCAAAGTGGAGATGAGGACCTGAGGAGTATCCACTAGAGCCTACTAGGCCAATCTCAGCGCCGCAACTGATCCGGTCGCCGACCTCTACTTGTATGCTATCTCGCTTCAAGTGATAATAATGTGATACCCACCCATTCGAGTGTTCTACGCTGATATAATTAGCGCGAACGGGGTGACCGTCACAACTGATATCAGCAGACGCGATATCAGCGTGGCAGCGATCATAGTACCCATCCACGACTGTGATCACTTCACCCTCTAAAGCGGCGACAACTCGAGCTGAGCCACTGTCCATAGCTTCAAAACCACCGAGCAGTATAAAGTCACTCCCTCGATGTTCATCATAGCAATTTGGGAAAGGCAGCCCATCATAATTCTCACAGCGTATTCTGTTCCCACGAGCGGTGTCATGGTCCACACCAAAGATCAGATTAGGGTTAATCAGATAAAGATCTCGTTCGTCGATCGGGAAGCGGAACAGGGGGTAACCACTGGGGGGAGCAGGGAAACTGGAAGCTGACGCTTGGAGAGCGTCACTTTGGTCGTCGCTACCTTGATCTTGAGCGACTACTCCTCGATCTAAAGAGAGCGAATTCCCCCCTCCATTAAGCTCGGAATCTATAGACTCAAATCCAGAAGTAAGCTCTTCTGCTCCGGCAACTCTAGCGCTCTCTTCTTGAAGAGGTGGAGGTGACTCACAGCTACTGAGCGCTATAATTATGATAAATAACCAAGCCTGTCGATCGGGGGCACAGTTCGATGATATCATTATTTTAGAGTGATTGACTAAATCTATACTCAAAGAGTCAAAGCTCTATTGAGAGAGTTAAGAGTCATGCTTTTGATGTACTTTGAGTATTCTACCCATCACAATCGCTAAGAGACCTGCGCCAGCGCTGAACACAGCGCCCATCTTAGCAGGCCCTTGTAAGACACCGGCTAATCCTTCATTAGGATATGCCTCACCTGTCACAAAGAGGGCGACAGTGAGTCCTAAACCAGCAACAACACCAGAGACGACTAGGTGCTTTAACCTCATCCCCTCGGGCAATGGGAAACCGAGGAGAGAGCCTCCCCAAGAGAAGATGAAGATGCCCACAGTCTTACCGACTAGCAGCGCTCCGAGGATCACCCAAGTGATCGTACCCACGCTGTCTAACTTAACACCTGCGTTAGCGAAGGCGAAGAAGAAGAGCCCAAAGTCGACGAAGGCTTTGAGCTGATGCTCGAACTCTTCTAGAGGTGAGTGAGCGTGTCCATGACCATGATCATCGTTCTCATCTTCTTCCGCTTCTACGAAGAGGCCGAGGTCACGCTCAGGTCCCGGCAGAAAGGGTACAATAGGAACTAAAGCAAGCGCTGGGTGAAGGTGAGCTTCGAGGAGTCCTAGCCAGCTTAAGAAGCCGCCAACGAAGATGTAGGGAGTCCACTTTTTAACGTTCATCTTTCGTAAACCGTAGGCCACCGCCATACCCAAGAAGACAAGACCTAGCCACTCAGGTGCAGCCGGATGATTGGGATCAGGATAGAAAACAGCGATAATCCCTAAGCCGATCGCGTCATCAGCGACTGCTAAGAGAAGGAGGAAATTGACCGCTGGATGGGTATTGCCAAAGACTATTTTAGCGACCAACCAAGCGAGTGCGATGTCAGTAGCCGTCGGGATACCCCATCCTCGAAAAAGGACCTCCTGAGAGGTGTAATCAACGGTCACACCTGGCGTGACCGCGGTGGTGATCGCTCCCATGACATCATCTATTCCCTCAGACATAAACATAGAGGCAAATAGGAAGAAAAAAACGACCGGTCCTAAGACCCCCCCTAAGGTACCTAATAAGGGGTTGATCGCTTTTGAGGGTGGATTAAGCGCTCCCCCCGGTAAGACTGACTCAGTGATCTCTTTAGCGGCGATTCCAAAGAACAAGACCATAAATATATCGTTGATGAGGAAGTGTAAAGTGACCTCATGACCCAAAATAATAGCGTCGCCTAACGGTTTAAAATGTACCAAATGATGATAAAGATGTTCATCAATATTGGCGACGATAAGTCCGGCAATTACACCAAATATCAGGGGTAACGAGAATTCTTGTAAGGTATTTCTTATCCGTTTGACTTTGCTCACTGCGAGTCTCCCTGATGCGTTGCATCTCACTCAATGTTGTGTTATCAAATCCGGCTTTTTACATAACTAACCCGAATTTATAGAAGTAATATATCTAGTCTCTCTCGATTATCTCTCGAGCGTCAAGACCTTGATTGAGCTGAATAACAAAATATATAAAGCCCCTGACCTTAATCTCATTACCATTTTAAACATAACTCAATAATAACGGCATGATATACATTTCTAACCTGTTTCAAGACTTGAGAAAAAACTCAAAGTTCACTAGACTTGCGACGATAGAGGCCCTCTGTTATGTTCAGCGCAAAATTTAAAGACTAAATTGTAACCCTTAGCGATTGGCCCACAAACGCTATTTAACCTCTTTAATGATCTCATGATCATCCCCCATGAGGAGTATGCTATGATCACCGTCTCAGAAGTCTCAATGAACTACGGACCGCAACTACTCTTCGATAACGTTAACGTAGCGTTTAATGAAGGGGAGAGATATGGGCTAACAGGACCTAATGGCAGCGGGAAATCGACTTTCATGAAAATCCTCTCTGGCGACTTAGAGCCTCTTCGAGGTCACGTGAGTCGACCGAAGAAGTTAGGGATCCTTCGCCAAGATCACTATGGATTTGATGATGTAAAGATCCTCGATGTAGTGATGATGGGAAACGCAAGACTTTGGAAAGCGCTCAGTGAACGTGAGGGTTTAATGGAGCGTGTCGACCACCTTACCGATGATGAAGGGATGAGACTTGGAGAGCTAGAAATGGTGGTCGCTGAAGAGGATGGCTATATGGCAGAGCCTGAAGCAGAAGAGCTGCTCACCGGTCTTGGCATTGACCCCGCGATTCATCAAGATCCTCTCTCGGTCCTCACCGGCGGTGATAAAGTGAGAGTATTGCTCGCTCAAGCGCTCTTCGGACAGCCAGAAGGCCTCCTACTAGACGAGCCCACAAACGCCCTCGACATCGGCTCTATTAGATGGCTAGAAGGCTTCCTACAGGAATACAAAGGGGCGCTCATTGTCATCAGTCACGACCGTTTATTTCTCAATAATGTAGCGACAAAGATCGCTGACATCGATTATGAGACGATCATCGTCTATCCTGGGAATTATGATGACATGGTGGAGACTAAGGCCAACGCTCGCTCAGCCTTAGAGATGGCGAATTCAGCGAAGAGTCAGCGCATCAATCAATTACAAGATTTCGTTCAGAGGTTCAGAGCGGGCTCTCGAGCTTCACAAGTGAAGTCAAGAGAGAAGCAGCTCCAGCGAGAGAAAGAGGCTCTTAATAATCTCAAGCGCTCGAACATCGCCCGTCCCTTTATTCGTATCGAGCAGGTCCGGCCAAGTGGCAAGCAGGTGATCGAGATGAAGGGGATTCGAAAGTCTTTTGATAAACAGACGCTCTTCTCTAATTTTCACATGTCCATCTTTCGGGGCGATAAAGTGGCGATTGTTGGCCCCAATGGTGCTGGTAAAACCACTCTGATGAGAATGCTCTTAGGCGAGATCGCACCTGATGAGGGAACGATCGAGCCAGGCTACGAAGCGCAAATGGGATATATGCCTCAGGATCACGCAGAGATGCTCGGTGAGACTGAAGATACCGCGCATTCTTGGTTATGGAAATGGAATGAGGAGATCGGTGAAGAGCAGATACGCAGCTTGTTCGGTCGCCTGCTATTTACCAAGGAGCAACCCTTCAAGAAGTGTAAAGTTCTCTCTGGAGGAGAGACAGTCCGCTTACTGCTCGCTCGCTTGATGCTTATTAAACCCAACGTCCTCCTCCTCGATGAGCCTACAAACCACCTAGATCTAGAGTCGATCCGTTCATTGACCGAGGCCCTCTCCCACTATGAGGGGACTTGCATCTTCATCACCCATGACCGTCAAATGGTTAGACATGTCGCTGATCGAATTATCGAGATTGACAACGGCACTATCACTGAATTGAACAGTGATCAATTCGCCGGAGGAGAGTTCCTCGCCGGTCATCAGACCTATCAGAAGAAAGCATGGTGAGAGTCGATGAGCGTCTCTCTTCCTCCCCCTTCACCCACTGACGAGAGAGCGCAGAGTTCTCAGAAGAAGACCTTGCGCGAGCTGGGTTGGCTGAGAGCAGGGTTAGGGGTCGGGTGCGCTCTACTCACTCAGGAATGGGCGAGTCATTGGGGTAAGCATCTCGCTCCCACAGATATTTATCCACTCGCTCTTGCTATTGGGATGAGCGCATTTAATCTTCATATATTTCGTATAAAACCTGCAGAAGATCATCGTAGTCGCCTTCGCGCTCTATGGTTACCTGAGCAAAAGAAGATCGCGGTGATCATCTGTTTTATCGCTCTCGCTCTCAGCTTAGTTTTTACATACAAGAGATTTAACCGCCCAGTTAGAGCCATCAGCTTTGAAGAGGTGACCTCTTTAAGACCCATCACCCGTGGTCCAATGACCGCTAGCGGGACACCTAAACATGATAAACAACCTTATCGTTGGGTCTTCTCAGAGCCTGGTCACGAAGAAGATGCGCCTTACCTCACCCCTCTCACGGAGTTTAAGGGTCAGTTAATTATAGTAAGTGATCTGCCCCTCAAAACATCGCTTGAACATGAGAGAGGCTGGATCAGTGAACTGAGTATATTCGCTCGTCCTCACTATGTCGCTTATCGTAACTACATGGGTCTAGCCCCCAATGACCCAATTTACCTCTTTGATATCAGAGGAGTGTGGTGGTTTGATCCCCATGCGATCTCCGGGGTGATCCTCTCTTTTCTACTATTAATCGCTACCCTCGGCTCATCGACGCGTGACCCATTGAACTCCTCTCGACTCCTTTACATCCCCCCTGAGTTGCGTGACCGCCTCTCAGACCAAGCGAGTGAAGATCTAGAGCTAGATCCAAGCTCAAAGGATGAGATATCCTCAGATCAAGAGCCTACAAATATTAAGTCAGACTCAGCAGACTCAGCAGACTCAGCAGACTCAGCAGACTCAGCTTATAACTAATGAGAGTGACGATCACTCAACATGAGCTTCTCGGCTTGTAAATAGAGCCTTCTCCGTGATTGATAAAAGTTCTGTTTAAGCTCTTGGCATGCGGAGAGATGCTTGAGAAGACTTAAACGCTTAATCAGTCCATCACCAAAGAAGATCATCATTTGTGAGCGGCGTAACCCTAAAGGATCATCTCTAGCGCCCTCTTTCATGATCTCTAGCTGCTCAACCCCCTTTATGAACTCAGTAATATACTCAGATATAGAAGACACGCTCTTCTCAAAGAGCTTGAGCTGTTGGGGGACGCAAGGGGGTAAGTCAGGGCGAGTGTAAGCCTCATCTGCGGTCTCAACTGACCGATGATCATTCGTTTTAACATTCACGGTATTCTTAGAGAGAGACGTTCTAGAGTGCGCTTGACCTGGGTCAGTCGCGCTTAGTTGTGTTGGGGCTGTTCCACAAGAGTAGCAAGACAGGATAATGATCACCCATAAAGTAGGGAGAGAATATTCTGCTGAGGAGTCTCTCCTCCTCTGATCAATCAATCTCAAGAGACCTCCTCATTGTTCTGATCTTCTTCATAGCTACCTACCGACCAAATATATCTTCTATAGTTCTCAATATCCATAAGCGAGAAGGTCTGAATAGAACGCAAGGCAACTAGCTCGTCTGTCCACATCGTCGTGGTCCTTATCACCTCTTCAAAAACCTCTTCTTCCTGAGGCAAGCCATCTTGAGCGAAGGCAATAAGTAAAGGCTGAAGGTCTCGAGCTTCTTGTAAATATCGATCCCAACACGTCTTAAACTCACTCTGGTCACGATCTGCCAAGCCGAGACGACCCCAAAACAGCTTAAATCCTATTTTCTCTCTGTCTTCACCACGGTGAACTAAACGCTTGGTGGCTCGGCTCGCCGAGAATAAAACCCTCTTGTGAAGTTTAAATGGAATATTGGGTAAACCGTTGAGACTATCCTCAAATAGCTCCGCGAGCTTAATTTTAGTCTGTAAATAGCTCTGAATACTCTTAAAATCACATAGGTAAGCAGTAATCAACGCTCGGCTCACCTCACGATCTCTTTGCTTTAGCTTTGGAAACTCATTAGCGAGCCTCTCTCTCAAAGGCTCTCCGCTATAGCCATTTTGACTTAAGTATTCGATAAACTCCCTCAAAGAAGACTGTGTAGACTCGATGAGTTCTTGGATAGGGAGTCTCTCTACTTCGATCGCCTTGATCAAGTCTAGGTCTTGTAAGATATGGGGGTCTTCCTCATCGGTGTTGAGTGCTTGAAAGCCATCTATACTTAAGCCGAGATAAGCGAAATCAATCTGTCCTCTTAAATGTAACAGCTTCATAAATATAGGCTTACGCATTCGATCAATCTTACGCTGAGCGACTATGAAATCTTTTTGAGGAATAATCTCGGTACGAATCTTATCAGGGAATCGGATCTCATCAATCTTCTCCTTCGTCCAACTAACCCCTAGCTTGATGATCATGAACAGGAGACCCAAGATCCTAAAGGGTAGGGTAAAGAGCTTACCACCTTGGATAAACTCATTATAGAGTTGATAGGGATTTAAGGTTCTCATCGGCTTTGGTAATTGGTGCAAGGGATAACTGCTGAAGATCCCTCGAACTAACTTCTTTTGATCTTTGTTGAGGAGAGATAAGACCTCGGTACCAAAGCGTACTTCAATCTCATGGTAGTGATTCTCCTTGTTAGCGAGCACCTGTAACACGTTAATGTCTGTGGTGTTAAAAGGGGGCAGGCCACGTTTCCTCTCTTCTAGTTCAGCATAAGAGAGACCTCGTCCATTTTTATGATCGAGCCACTGCTCAAATAATTCGCGAACCGCTGGTGAAGAGAGCTCCAAGCTCTGCTTGGGGAGCGCGTAACGATTATAATCAATGACGACTTGCGCCGCAGCCTGACTAACGCTCTGTGTGATCAAGCTAAACCACATATATGGCCCGATCAATGAGCGGTGAGTGCCTAGATCTAGCCGTTCTATCTCTTTTTTCTCTTGAGAAGTGAGGTTGAATTTATACTCGAATAGGCTCCTTAAGGATAAATTTCCCAACAGCTGTTCAGTCGTTTTAATGTCCGAATGATGTAAGATCGCTCCATCAAGGTAGTCTCTGTAAAGAAGCTCTAAACGTCTATCTAGCCAATAAAGGTCATGCTCAGGGGAGAGGCTAGGACAAGTTTGGTTACCGCTCTCCTTCTCCTCTGTAAGCGATGACTCAGAGAGCTGTCCCGCGTGATCGATCAACAGTGGGGTCTTCAGCTCAGCTGCACTCTGCTCTACAAACTCCATTCTCCGTTGTGCCTTACTCTGTTCATCAACGAGTGACCAAAGCCTCTCTTCAGCGAAAACAACCCGATCATAAATAAGCGCTAAATCAGTGGCGGCGTGACGCTCTTTAACGTCTTTGAGTAAGTTAATGAATTGAGCCTCCGAGGTTAAACGATAGAGCTCTTCTGCCTGGTCCGCGATGCGCTTCATCCACCTTCCGAGGAGGAGCGGAACGAAACAAATAGAGCCAATGACAATCATCGGGAGCCCTACAAACTTTTGTAGGGCGGTGACAAGGTCGCTTAGCAATGAGACCCCTAAGCCGCTGACTAAAAATTGTAAGGTGATTAAGAGACCCCCAAAAATTAAAAGTCGCTTGGCAGGTCGTTCAAAAGATCGCACTAGAGTACTTCCTACACGATCGATGAGCTTAGGCCCCGTCACTACTCCGTAGAGATCAGCGATCCAATATCCGAGTGACATCAATGTCTCTAAGAATTTACCAAAGCCACGAATCCACCAAGCGGCAAATTCAGAAGCAGTGCTATGCCGGCGCTTAACCAAAATGTCATTCAATAAGGGCAAGCGATTGAGGAGGGGTAAATCAAATAGACCGATAATCGTGTAAAGTCGCTTAGGGAAATTATATCCCAAGTGAGCCTCAAGCTCCGCTCCTTGTAGATGGATCAAGGTGTGAATGGCATGCTCTACAGGGACCTCTCTAAGCCTCATATTGGCCGAGTCGCCTTCTAATTGTTGTTGGGAGAGCGGTGCACTCTCGCCGCTTAGATGTTCGCTAAGGCTCAGTAAATAGGTTGGCATCAGCGGCGCTAACTCCGCCGATGACAGCTGCGCTGTGAGCTGACGTGACAAAGATAAAGCTCGAGCATAGACGATATTTGCTTCCTCAAAATCACTTCTCTGTGGTCGGTGGTAAATACTCTGAGCAGGCTCGAAGAAGACTAGGTTATGGTTGAGCCATTGAGAATATCGGCGAATGAGACGGTCCATCCCTCGCAGAGTGAAGGAGACCAAGCGCATGACCCTAATGAACGGTCTGATCAATCTGATATAACGAGCGAGCAGAGAGAGGCGAGCCAGCTTCGCCGAACGACCCACCATCATGTATTCTACAAAGAGATAGTCTGTGAAGTACATGAAGGGAATGGAGGGGAGTAGATCAATAAACCACCGCCGCTTAAAATAGAACCATCGCTCTTTAACCAAAGAGATCTTAAGAAAAAACTCAGTCAAAAACACCGCGCAAATGCCGGTATCGATTAGGGCTAGCGTTCTCCTCGTCTCATGATCACTCACCGGCACCCAAATCAGCTCATAAAACAGTAATCCGAGCACAAGGAAGATCAAAAAGAATAACAGCTGTTCAAAGCGAGTGATGAAGCGCTGACCAAGTAAGCCCTCCAATCTCGCTTGAAGGCCCTTCTCTTGTCGCTCTACTTTGACCCAATGCAGCTGCTTTTTTAGCCTCTTAAGACCCGCTTTAAAGTTTTGATGATCAAACGTTTCTGCCTCTTGAACTTTCGGCAAACAAAGATACCATTGGAGATCTTGATGAACACACTCGAGTCTGAAAAGACTACAGCTCAGCGAGGTGTGGTCCATTTCACTCATCAAGTCACTCGCATAATATAAGAGATCCCAACTCAGCTCAGAGAACTGCTCAACAAAATCTTCCACACTCACAGTGTGCAGCCTGCTCGTGATCAGCTCCCGAAGGGTATCCCTCGCTTTCGCGCATCGATCCACCAAAGCCTCGGTCTCGGTGATAGGTGATACATGTATCGTAACTTTGAGCTCGCCTCCCCACAGCAGACAGCGCCAGACTTTGGGGAGTATCGTAGCTATCATTTCCGATGATTGTTGATTTTGGCTCAGAGCGACATATTCTGAGACAGCCGCTTCAAAAGAGCTGACCTCACGCTCAAGGCTATCGCTGTATACCTCCTCATAGCGATCGGTGAGTCCCGCATCTTTGAGGGCATACTGATACCACTCCACCTCTCCCATACTAAACGTCTCACTTATGAGATCCGCCTGATATGTCCCCGCTCTATTATCAAGATGAGCGCAGAGACGTTTAAGGAACCTCGTCTCATGCACAAGATCAAAGGCGCGCCGAGTCTCCTCATGATCTGATAACAAGGTGTTTCTATTATTCTTAATGAGCGAGTGATCGAGCTCATTGAGACGCATTAGAATAGACTCTCTATGATAAGACTCTCTTGGGCAATCGAGGAGGGCATCTCTCAAGTCTCGTTCTGATCTACACAAGAGTAAAAGACTCTCTGTTAAGTCTTCAAACAGTCGTTTTGCGTCTTCTTGTGAGTGAATCACCCATGATGAGCTCGGCTCTGTCTCTTTCGAAGCTCGATTCTTCACCACTGACTTCAGGCGATCACCGGTCCACTTAGCTGCCAGAGAGATGGCGTTGTCACGCTCACTCGAACTTTTAGATTCGGGAGCATGCATGATGTTATGAGATTGTTGATAACGCTGAGTGATGTCAACGCATGTCGACAGCTCCCTCCTTAATGAGCTGAGCTTAAGGCTGATCAACCATAGATCAGACCACTCATGAGGGCCGCTCAGCTTGACATTGACCTTTGATGTATACTCGGAGACACGCTTGATCGTCTCAGAGACTCTCACTTCTAGAACCAATGGTTGTTTAGTCTCTGACATGTACCCACTCAAGGATCAGGAGGGAAGTATATAACGAGCTGTAAACTCTTCTATCTTAATGACAAACTATCTCAATCATAAACCATCTTACAGACGATTCTCTAACCTGCGCTCATCAGTCTTGAGAGACTCCCAATATGAAGGGACCCGTCCACCCAATCTCTCCATCACGTGAATAACCGTCGATAAAGACAAATACTGTTTGATTAGCCTCTAGCTCTAAGTTGATGATGCTTCGCAGATCTTGATTCGTGGTGTTCACATCATCATTACATCCTAGCTCAGCGACCCAATCTGAGAAGCGGCAATGACTTCGGATCCACATAAGAGTATCTGGGGCCCCCATGAAGCCTGGAGAGACACCCGTTGGCTCGGCTAGAAAGGTATAAGAGCCGGCGGCATCTGCGGTGAAGCTGAATACTTGTGAGGCGCTTCCTCCGCCGCAAGTTCCAACTCCATAGGTCGCTTGACCGGTAGTGTCCCCTTGATATGTTCCCCCCTCTACGTTGAGATCTATGACGTTGTAGTATTCAGGACACTCGATCACAGCCTGCCCGCATGTTGTTCGTCCTCCCGCTGCAGTCTCACAGAGAGACTCCTCGCCACATCGAGAGAGACCGCGGTTCAGGTCACACTCTTCTCCATCGGGAACAGTGGGCGTATCGAGGAGTATAATCGTCTTCTCTGGGCTCGCATTCTCATCCTCATCAAAAACGGTGAGCCGAGCTTCAGCGAGACGAAGGAGGTCTACATTAATATCGAGGAGGAAGGGAATCGTCCAATACCCAACAAAGTCACCATTTCCCTGTCTCAACTCGTTAAATTCAAGAGCGATCGGCCCTCCTCCCTCGACGACAACTAATGGTTCACCATCATCGAAGAAGTATTCTAGAGTAAATCCTGTAACGTTATTATCTTCATCGCGTCCATCGATCTGAAGACCGAGTCCTCCATCTTGGCGATTTATATACGCTAGCACTCGTCTAATAATAGGGACTTCTGGCGCGAGAGGCTCCTCTATGTCGGTCTCTACACCTGCGTCTGTCCCCGCCTCGGTTCCTGCGTCTGTCCCCGCCTCGGTTCCTGCGTCTGTCCCCGCCTCGGTTCCTGCATCTGTCCCCGCCTCAGTTCCTGCATTTGCCCCCGCCTCTGCGCCCGCCTCTCCAGGGCCACTCTCAGAACTTGAATCACATCCCCATGAGCTGATTAATAGAGATGCTACAAGCGCTACATATATACTTAACTTAGTCTTCTCGACTCGAGCGCCTAAACTCATGTCATCGCGCTGTAAGCCAATACATTGTTGATTGGTAGTAGAGGAAGGCAATGAGTCTTGACTCGGCATGTTCAACTCCTTTGGTTTATATGATAGTCTCTCAGACTAAACTCTTCATCCTCATAAAGCGATCACTTTCATGGACTCACCTCATCAAAAAGTAAGCCTCAGTGAGCTCTCTGACGAATGTAAACAGCTCGGTATAGAGGTCATAGGACTCACAGAGGTTGTGAATGAATCAGGGGAGCTCGCCTCTTGGTTTCTACCTCAAGTTCAACGCTTGAGAGATTGGGTCTCTCGAGGCGCACATGCTGATCTGAAGTGGATGGAAGACCAACTCGATAAACGATGCGACCCAAGAATCCTTCTTCCTAACGTGAGGTCAGCGCTCGCTTTATGGGTCAGTCACCATTTTCCAGAGCCGAGAGAGCACGAGATATCTCTGTACTCTAGCGACTCTTTATCTTCTTTAGGATCAGCCTCGGAGAAGCAAGCGAGGGTCGCTCGTTATGCGTGGGGAAGGGATTACCATAATGTGCTTCGTCGGGTGTTAAGGAGGCTGAACAAGTGGCTGAAAGAGCGCTCCTCTGAGATCTCCTCCCACGGCAGCGTCGACACTAGCCCTGTCCTAGAACGAGCGATCGCTGAACGTTGTGGAGTAGGATGGATCGGCAAATCAACCCTCCTCGTTCATCCTCAACGGGGGACATTCGGCTCAATCGCTATTTTACTCACGTCAGCGACTTTTGATGAGCTCGATGAAAAGCACCCCCATCGCTGTGGTACATGTAATGAGTGTGTTAAAGAGTGTCCTACAGGAGCGCTCGGTCCAGAGGGACTCGATGCAAGACTATGCATTAGCTATTGGACGATCGAGCATAGAGGCTTGATCCCTAAACATATGCGACCCAAGATCGGAGAGTGGGTCTTTGGCTGTGATATCTGTCAAGAGGTCTGTCCATGGACAATCAAGGCAGGACGTACTCAGCCCTCCCCTTCAGACTCTTTGTGGAGCCCCCAACCAGCTCGGGCATACCCTGACCTCATCCAATGGCTCATGACCTCAGATGAAGAGCTAGACGAAACACTTAAAGGGAGTCCACTGCGGAGAGCTTTTCCGCATGGATTAAAGCGAAACGCCTTAATTGTACTCGCTAACCTTCGAGAGAAGGCAGCGATCCCAGCTGCGATTCATCATTTAAGGCATAAGGAGATGTCAGTTAGAGGATCTGCGGCGTGGTGTCTTGCTGAGTTAGCCGCTGAACTTGATCTAGAGACCTCACAGAGGCGACTCATTATTGACGCCTTGACAGAACAGCTCACAAGAGAGCTTCATACTGTTGCCCAAGCAGAGCTATATGACGCACTGAAGAGACTTAATGAACCTTTGAATAACTAAGCTCAAACTAGGTAAGTTATGATGATAAGTGATCAGACCCACTGACAAGGGGTTTGACATTTAGAGAGAGTCTGTATAAGACCCTCTTCATCGGATGACTCAATCATCTCTGTCACTCAACTAGTTCTCATGGAAAGGGCACTCTCATGAAGACCAATAAGTCAGCACGCCGTAAAGCAGCTCGCAAAGCAAAACTCCGTAAGTCACGTCTCCGCGTTGGTAAAGTCCTAAAAAAGAAGCGAAATGGGCACCTCACCTCAACCTGAGTTGAGCTTTCTGGCACCTACCGGCCAAGGCTTTATAGACCATTTCTCTGTATAGATTATCTTTGGGCGATCAGACGCCTAGGATCTATCAGTTTTAGTCGTTTAGCTTTAGGCGCTTAGCTTTAGACGTTTAGCAAAATCGATCGATGGGGGATTCATAAGCCCCTTAAAGTCAGCAACTTCATGGTCTTAAAAGCTCTTTACGCTCCTCGATGAGATACAGGTTCTCGAGATAGCGAGCGTTTCATGGTTGGCAGGAAGGTCCCCAAGTGCTGTTATCAGTACAAGTCCATCCTACACGACCACAATGCATCGCCCGATAAGTCGTACCAGAGCAAGACAGCTCCACCTCTCCGTCGCAGTAACTTTCGGCGCCATCCTCGCATGCGGGTGCTCTACTCAGCGCTTCAGACTCAGCATCTGCCCAAGTCTGCTCTCTATCCTCTGTAGGTTCAATATCTGGCTCTTCTACCACTGGACGAATCTGTTGAGGTTGCTCATAGTTAGAAGACAGTGCGAGGTCGATAAATTCCCCAAAATAGTCTAGAGAGAGGAACTGATCACAGCGTCCTCGTCGACCAAAGCTGAGGCCGATCAATGAACGTCTCTCATCGAGTAATCCGTTGGTAGCTGCTGGACAATCATCTCCGGCGAAATCTAGCTCTCCAAGAGCATTATTTAGCTCCATAACCGGATATGACCGCCCATAAAGAGAGAGCTGATTATAACTAAGCGGTTCAATGTCCCAAGTCTTGATCTCCTCTGCATCTCGATCGAGATAAACGATCCCAACTCCTGTCTCAAGATCACCATCAGCGATTGACTGACCGTTCATTAAAGGAGAAACAACAACTCGGTCGGCTAAACCTAAATATACAGGAGGCTCGCTTACTGAAATCACTCCGATATCACAAGTCTCGTATAGACACTCTTCTAGACAGAGTGCAGTGGTGATAAAAGCTCTAGGACCTATTTTATAGCCTAAACAACCAGAGGGGATCTGGGCGCTAACAAGCTCAAAGCCACCCCTTGAGCCATCTCCTGGGAAGGCTGAAACTTCAGTATCTAAAGGGTCTTGCCACTCAGAGTCACCGTCGTATGATCCGTCGTTTGCTCCATCATCAACTCTCATACCATTTAAATAATCGTCTGATTTTGTGTCGACCCGGCCGAGCTCTGTATCCTCGTTCACCGCGCAAGCAGACATAGTCAAGCTAGCGACCGCTAACATCAAAGAGGTCATCAG
This sequence comes from uncultured bacterium, assembly GCA_943788935.1. Lineage (GTDB taxonomy): Bacteria > Myxococcota_A > Bradymonadia > UBA7976 > VGTA01 > CAKZRU01. The sequence goes on from CALSSE010000020.1 coordinate 132,344, forward strand.
TAGACTTCTCATTTGTCTTGAAGACGACTCATGGTTCGGGTGTTTATGAAACATTGGTGTAAAGCTCATACGTTATTCTCCATAAAAGTAGACACATAGAATAATAGTTAACAACACTAGCACATAGCATGATATATGCCAAGATGCTTATACGGAGCGACTAAAACCATCTAAAAGACCATTTAGTTCCCATCAAAGAGATAGTTACTATTATTTTAATTTCTCAGCACCTACTCTTTATTGTGATCTTAATATTCTCTTGAACATCAAAGAGTGAGACTTTGACAGCACAGTAGATGGGTGGGAAATAAATACCCATGAGAAAAGTTTTCCTACATCGAGGATAAGGCCTCTGTCTCCAAAAAGAATAGATTACATAGTATTATCATGCACTTAAAATAAAATGGAGACTCTCACCACTTGGCATGTTTCATGATTAATGATAGATATACCTAATATCTGTCATTGAAGAGGAGCGCTGTATGAGACGATCCCATAGAGAATGGTCACTCACATGTTCAAAGAGAGCCTATAGCGATCAATCCCTTCTCAAGTCACAGAGCGGTTTCACCTTATTGGAGCTCCTCATCACGATGGTGCTCATAGGGGTCATCACCACCCTCGCGATGCCGGCGATGAAGTCGGTGACACGACGCAGCGAGAATCAGGAGATCGCCGCGATGCTAACCCATCAGCTAAACCTCGCTCGTGATCAAGCTACTCGACGTAACCGCGCTTATCAAGTGGTCATCAGTGACTTTAATGCTGCGATCCCTCTAGGTCTAATGGCGGTGAATGAGGCGAACTCAAATACCTGCCAAAGCGTGATTGATCACCCTGACCAGCTTCGCCTCTTGGACGCTAGACCCTTTGGGCGCTCTGTACTCCCTGATATTGAGTCCTCTATCCGTCCTTTTGTGGGCTTGTCTGGTTGGCAAAGAGGGGAGGAGGGGTGGCAAAATACCCCTCTTGAGCTCTGTATTAACCCTAAAGGTGGTCTTTTCATACAATCAGGAGCGACATTTACAGAGCTGATTGGACACCTCGCGATCGGTGTTCAGCAATTTTTTGGCGACCCACTTCGACCGCTCGGCCCTCCCCTTCAAGTTGAGCTGACCTTCTCCGCCGGCGCGAGGGTTAAGAGATGAAAATGCAAAATATAAAATGCCGTCCACATAGATATATTTACCCCAATCACAAGAGGTTATATACTCGGAGAGGGCAAGGAGGGTTCTCTATTTTTGAGGCTCTCTTTGGTCTCATCCTCACGATGATAGGCTTCACCGCTGTCTTTAGGTTACAAGGCGCTCAGATGACCGCGAGTCTGACAACTCGTGATATGTCGGCCGCATCAAATATCGCTGAAGTCGCAGTCAGTATGCTTATTAGAGAGAGCTACGAGTGGAACACCCCTCTCCGGACAGGAGAGAGACTCGGAAAGACTCCGATCATTTGGCACAGCTTAACCAAGTTTCCTGTCGATCATAATATGCAAGTTCATAGAGATAATGATCAGGCTCAAGGTACATTACTCAATCGACAACGCTTCTGTGTTCATTATTGGTTTAACGACCTCGATGGTCTCTATGATGGCTTATTAAACGCTCGAGTAAGAGTAGTGTGGCCTAGAGACCCTAAGGATCAAAACTCGATCAGTACCATCTGTGGAGAAGAGAATGTCGCCAATTTTGTCCCCGACCCTTCTCGATGGCTGAGCCTCACCGTCCCCTTCATTTTGAGGAGGCATCCATGAGAGCACCTCAGTCCACATCTCCTACATCAGGTCGTTCATCTCAGCTGGGATTCACGATGATCGAGCTGCTCGTTGGGACTTTTTTAGCTTCGGTGATTAGCTTAGCAGTGTTCAGCATGTTTGTGACAAGTAGCGACTATTACGCACGTCAACTCGACCACACTCAAGCTCAGTCCAGTCTGCGATTCGCCTCTGAATTTCTAAAAAGTGAGCTGCGAGACTTAGGCAGATTGAGCGTTATGAGTACTGATCTCAGAGTTCGCGACCCCCTATACTGTGGGGCATTACAATATCAAGGTTTAGAGTTAAAAGATAATGACCCCGGGGGCGTTGGCTATCAGCTCAATCAAGCGCTCGCCCGTAATGGAATCTCTCCAGATCGACTGCGAGCGCTTATGGATGTATCGGGCGGTAGTCCACTCTATGTGAGATCGATCAATGGAGCGAATATCACACTCAGTACGACCATAGATCAACCAACAATAGAGGCCCGTCGTCTCACCGGCCTAGGCGCTGAAGGTCGATTTAACCAAATTTTTGATGACAGCAGCCTCACTAGAATTACCAATATTGCCACCGGAACCTATGATGTCATTCCTACAAATAGCGCTCAGCTCGCAAATGGGATCGGTCGTATCACCCTCGCCAACCCGGTCTGCTTATCACTTGGTTGTGAGAGTGGAACCTGTGTAGTGAACCCCATCCACTGGGTCGAATATGCGGTTTTAACAAACGCGAATGATCCAGAGCGTAGTCACCTAGCACGTCGAAGACTCAGCTTAGATGATGGCTCTCCACTAGGTAACAGTGAGCTCATCATCGCCGACTATATCGTGGATTTTCAATTATGGGGTCAATATGATACTCGGGGACAGTCCTCAAACAATATTGGAGAGCGCGCGATCGGTTTACCCCCCCAAGTGCCCGATGATATAAGCAGTAAAGACGATCGGGGAAATTGGGATATTAACCGCTCTGAGGATCAGAAGCTCTCTATGTGGTCGCATCGACTCCGAGGAGTTAACCTCGTCCTAGCGGCTAGAGCTGCTCGAGTCGACCCTAAGCTCACTCTCGATTTAAACTTAGAGGGGATGGGGACTCAAGAGAGGTCTTCGATTCAAGTTGTCAGATCCCCAGAGACGGGTCGTGCTTATGTCCAAACCTTGATGAGCTCAATCGATACCCCAAACCTATACCGAGGAGATTGAGCGATGATAACCTCTGTGAATTTATTTCAAAGAAGAACTGAGAGAGGGAGCACCACCCTCATCGCCATGCTTGTCCTCTTCGCTCTCTTAGGTTTAGGCCTACTCTCTATGCGGCATACTTACCAAGACATGTCGAGCGCTGGTAACTTACGTCGAGCGAAACAAGCGAGGTACATCGCTGATATTGGGGCCCATCATGCGATCACTCTCTTGCAACAGCAAGGGAGCTACCTGCTCAGCTTGAGACAGCCCGATGACATCCTCGAACTCAATCACCTAGGGATCATGAAATATATCTCACGTAATCCTGCCGGTATTGAGACACCACGGATGCAGATCCAAACCACTCCCCTTAATGCACTCAATAATGGTCCATCCCCTTTGGGTGATTTAGTGAGCCAAAGACCAAGCTATGAGGTGAGAATAGAGGGAATTACCGATGGCCCTCCACCACCGGGACAAGAATTGAGTCAAAGCGACCTTGGGACACCTCGCCAGAGCTATTGTATGTTTCAGATGAACAGCCGTGGTTACTTATCCACTGTTGAGCTACCTGAACACGATAATGAGTCACTCACTGATGAGCAGTGGCGTGCTGCTGCAGAGCTTGTCTCTGAACATCGAATCAAAGCAGCGCTCACCCTTGGTCCATTTATGATCCAAAGTTGTCGGTTATGAATACTTCTTTAAGAGATCTCTCTATCACTCAAAGGGTCGACAAACGCTCACCTAGTCCAAATCGCTGTACTATACTTGAGCATCAACTAATCTATTCCATAATCTATGCAGCTGACACTGCCTCCAAGCTGACACTGCCTCCAAGCGAGCACTACCCCCAAGCTGGCACTGTTCCCAAGCACTGTTCCTCAGACTATTCCACTCGTTACTCAACTGGCTATTCCACTCGATACTCAACTGGCTATTCAACTGAGAGGAGGATCTCTATGAGAGCTATCTATCAAGAGCGCCATCAGTACTCAACGGCGAGGCGACTCTCCTCATTTATTAAGTGTTGGAGTCCTCTTCAACAAGCGACCGCCTCCTTGACTCTCGGTCTCTGTGTCTCGTTTGGTCTCTCTTTACTATTATATAGTGGAGTATCATGGGCAGAGAAGCCTGAGATCATGCTCCTCATCGACGCCTCTTCCTCAATGGAGCGGTTACAAGCTACCTCCGGTTATCCTAGCGGATGCGAGTGGCCTCGCGGGGGAGAAGACCCACAAGTTGGAGTAGTGGGGCCGGGGTTTAGCGCTCAAGGAGGACAAGCTGAAGATCTCAACAATCTCAGTCGTATACAATGGGCGCAGTGGCAGCTCGCTGGCGCAGTGAGCGGCCCCCTTAAATGTGTCGGGCATGATGCGGGTGAGCGGGATCGTGAGCACGCAATGGGTCGAGACGGCTTCATCGCTCACTATCGTCTAATGTGTCAGGCGAAGACGTTTATGGCGCCTAATCAACTCCAAAACCCTAATAGCTTTGTCCCTTGCGGCGCTGATCATGGACGTCGGTCTGTGAATAATGGAGTCGCAGACCCTGATTCAAGCGAGGGGGGAGATCATTATTTCACGGGAACAGATGGCTTCATCCAACAAGCTGATGCTGAAGTATATTTTGGGCTTATGGTCAGCGATAGCGATCCTAAGAGTCTCACCGATGAACAAGACCCCAATCGTCAAGATTGGTCCTATGGGGACCCTGTGATCACTCGGCTGCCGCCTGCCTCTGGCGTGAGAGTCATTAATAATATCCCGGCGCTCTCTTCCTATATGGATAGCTTTGCTGAGGGGGTCTATACGTCAGCAGCGAGAGACCCTCGTCAGGCTTGGGTGGATGGTGCCATTGATGATGATAGCTGTTACCTAGATTCTTATAATGATGAGTCACTCAACTTGGGTATAAGAGGAAAAAACTCTCCTAATGGCCGATTTATTGTCCCTAAAACAGGTCACAGTTCACAACCTGATATAGCGCTTGAAGATGATGACAACCTCAACATAATCAAACATAATTTATGGGTCGCTAAAGAGCTACGAAAGACTGTTCCTCATGGGCCTTCTCCGCTTAGCGCGATGCTCTCTGATCTCCATGCGTATTATGAAGCAAACCCTGCCGAGTGCCAGACTAGACTCGCTATCCTCGTTACTGATGGCGCTGAAAGTACTTACCTCCCCACTAGGCGGTGTAATAGAGATCGCAATTGTGACAGGCAAGACCTCATAGGTAAATGTGTTGAGGCTCCTCAAGTCAATCGCATCAGCCATGAACGGTTTATCTCTAGCCCCTGCCAAGCAGGGATGAATTGCGACAAAGTATGCGTCTACCCTGAAGGAACACCTTATGAAGGAGCGGTCCACACTGCCCGCTCTCTCCACGATGAGCTCAATGTACCCGTTCTGGTCGCGCTCGTAGGTCACCCCTCGCTCAAAGAGATTAATTATGACCTTAGTCGGATGACGCCTGAAGCAGCTTATGCCTACAAGATCGCTGAAGCTGGCTCACCAGAGTTAGGACCCGCTGAGGGTGTACCCGGGATCTACAACATTGAGGACCTCGGAGCCGCAATAGACCTCATTAACCGACTTAAGGCGACCTCGGGTCAAGTTCAACAATCAGAGACCCAGCCTCTAGTTATCGGACCCGGACTCGGTGATGCTTATACCGGCAATAACCCTGACCTCGACCTCAGACAAATGAGAATAGCAGCCTACGGCTTCACCCCTCCTCAAGATGATAAGCGCTACAGTGATGTCACAATGATCCAAATGGGTTGTAGTGGAGCGATTGCCTCCCCACGAGGCTTAAAGGTTCTTGGAGAGGTAAGCGTAAATCTAGAGCTCGCCCGCCAAAGAACGAGACCGGTATTTACAGTCAATCCAAGTAACGGCGAGATTCGGAGCGTGGTAGACGGAAATAACCCTCTTTTCAGAGAAGATGGAGAGAAAAGTAATAATGACTATCGGGATTTCATGGGTCCTCAATCTAAGTCGAAGAGGATAGAGGTCGGCCTTCAACTTCAAGGCTATTTTGGAGCTCGAGGTCTTGATCAAAATGATAAAAAGTCACGTCAATTTGGTGGTATTACAGCTGGTGACATCACCGCTTTACCTCCTACCGGCAGCGCTCGGGAGAACTCGGGAGACCCTGATCACTACCGAGAGAAGCGTGAACGCCCTAATCTATTCTTCTTTGGGGGTGATGATGGCATGGTCCATGCGGTCCGCGCCTTTGATGGGTACAACCTCTTCTCCTTTGTCCCTTTCACGACTTGGCGAAACCACCAGTCTGACCCAAACACACCTAACCTAGAGATCGATGGACCAATCTCAGCGGGCGAACTGATCACTTGTCGGAGCTCGGGAGGAGGAGGTGCTTGTCCGAGTGGCGCTGAGGCGGATGTAAAGTCGATGGTCATCGGAGGGACAGGTGGAGCCGGTCGAGAGCTCTTCGGCTTTGAAGTCACTCAGTTCACTAATAATGAGCTGAGGGATCGCGACCCTAATCTAAACCGTTGGCCAAACCAAGCAGCGATGTGGAGTCTCACCCATGATAAAGGAGCAAACAGCGAGAGTGACTTAGGATACACAGTCTCTCGACCAGCGCTCGCCCATGTTAACTTTAATGGTGAGGTCAAAGGTGTAGCGATCATTGGTTGCGGGAAAGATCCTGACCCTGACCGAAACCATATCGCGATGCATGGTGATATAGGCCGCTGTCTCCTGTTTATTGAAGCGAGTACCGGTAAAGTTCTTCATAAAGTGGAAGGACCAAATAGCGCCCAAGGCTTGAGGTTCCCTGTCGTAGGAGCACCTTCGGTATACCCAAACAATGGTAACGCCGCAGAGGTCGTCTATTTTGGGGATATCGTCGGCCAAGTATTCCGCTTAGATTTAAATAATATCGATCCTAACCAATGGGAATTAACTAGAGTTTGGCCTCTCAGTGACGCCGAGGGAGCTCAAGTTGACTTTGAGAGAGGGATCGGACACTCAATCTTTGAGAGACCAAGCCTCTCTATTGCTGAGAATGGTGACCGAGTCGTGATCTTCGCCACGGGTGAACTCTATTCGAAGAGTGTCTCTGATGAGTCAACCTCTGATACTGGATACATGGTCAGCCTTCGAGAGCGCTTTGTATTTGATAATAATGGGACTAAAAGTACCATCACCGAAGCCAATTGGGTTCTTGACTTTGCGGCTGGAGAACACTCTACAGGAGCCCCTAAAGTACAAAATAAAACCGTTTTTGTGACCAGCTCTCGACCTGCAGAGGTTCAAGGCTGTGGAGGCAAGCAAGATGGCGCTGAAGGTAGATTATATGGCGCTCACTTTACTAAAGTTCTCAGCTCAAGCTATCTTGATCCATTTGGAGATCGCGCCCTCAGAGTAGTCCCTATGATCCCTAGATATAATCAGCAAGGAGAGCGAATAGAAGATGCGCTAAGTTTGATCTTACCTCCTGGTCGAACCGCTCATGGCTTCTCCCTAGTGCCTACGCCCTCTTGTTCTCCCGGTGTATCATCGGTGACTGAGTTAGTGCTCAATCTGACCGAAGAGCTCAATGCTGGTCCAAATTTGCTTATCAATGGACTCTCGGTCGAATATATTCAAGGAGGCTTTGTCGCCGGTCAAGCGGTCAATGGTGGAGGAGGGCAGAACGATCAAAATGTAGGTATTCAAAACCTCTCTAAGAGTGATCTCAATGACGCTTTAGAAGTAAAGATGAGCGGGAGCTTATTTACTGTCTCACTCTCGCCGGGTAGCGGCGATGAGGGGGGGACTTTATACAGTCCTGTTTCGCCCTTCCCCTCTAAAGTGCTCTACTGGGGGAGTGGAGATGAAGAGTGAGCGGTCGAGTTTATTGTAGAAAACCTTGATCTCTCTTAAGCCACAAAGAACTCATACTCAGCAGCATTGGTCGAACGAGAGATCACTCTCTTCTGCATAGGAGTAAGCGTTGGCCACTGTACCGCAACCCCCTCTGGGAGAGGGCTCTCTGCGTCTGGCCATCTGAGCCAAGAGATCGGTGCTTCAAAAGACAGTAAAGTTTTTCCTTTAACGAGCACTCGTACCTGAATGTAATCTCCAACATTTAACACTCTCTCAGTAGCGATAAAGATTCCTCCTCTGTCTAGCGAGTGATCTAGACCAACGAACACCTTAGTATGATCTGTATCGGTCAAATCGACCTCAAAGTGAGTGAACACTGTCTCAGGAACAGAGTAGTATCCTCCTGAGAGATCTCTCTTAATGAGCGACTGATCTTCCTCAGAATTAAGTGTTAGTGGGAGTGAACCTCGCTCTCTATTTAATCCCACTTGTGGGTGGTTCTGTACATCGGTCTTTGTTGTCTTTGGATGAGAGGCTCTCTCTTCTCGTAACACACTCTCAACTGCAGATACCAATGAGGGGAGCTCTCTCCAAGAACGCCATCGCTTATTCCCTCCGGCCCACAGGAGATGCTTCCCTGAAGGATCAGCAGAGATGAGCTCAACGACCTCTCTTCGACTCACCTGTTGGGTGAGAGAGCCATCATGATGGTAGATGCTGGGCTCGGCTGCTGTCTTTCGCCTCACTGATGGGGCAGAGACCTTAGTTACGGGCTGAGACTTCGCTCTGCTTATTAATGATGGTGATTGACTAAGTTTAGTCATATTTAAGAGGATGTTGTAGCCGCTAGGTGTAAGGTCCATGTTAAACTCCTTTGGAGGTGACAAACAGATCATCAACCTCCTATGCGAGTCTCATGCCAAGTTTGAAGAACACGCGACTAAGACTTTATAAGTGTCCGCTTATATGGGATTTCACTAAGAAACCTCACAAAGCTACAAGTGATTGAAAACAACATTAACCTCAGCTTATTGCTCTGCATGTGAAGTTTTGTTTACTGAGTACAACAACCGCAGTAACGATCTGTTTACAATCAAACTCTATATCACTCACTCTGAGTCTTCATGATCGATAATCAATCGACTCAGCAGAGAGCAAATATACTATTCGGTCATATCTCCTGCGTTACTCTCACCAGCGAGGATCTCTAACTCTCCACCGGCTTCAGACTCTCCACCGGCCTCAGACTCTCCACCGGCCTCAGACTCTCCGGCAGTAGTAGGCTCTCCGGCAGTAGTGGGCTCTCCGGCAGTAGTGGGCTCTCCGGCAGTAGTGGGCTCCCCGGCAGTAGTGGGCTCCCCGGCAGTAGTGGGCTCTCCGGCAGTAGTGGGCTCTCCGGCAGTAGTGGGCTCTCCGGCAGTAGTAGGCTCTCCGGCAGTAGTAGGTTCTCCGGCAGTAGTAGGTTCTCCGGCGGTAGCGGTCTCTCCACCTTCAGACTCGCTTAAGAGACTAGGAGGACAAGGCGCATAAGGCGTCATATCGGGTGGGGTCTGCGTAGGAACGACATGAGAGCAGTAATCGGCTGTCGGTACTTCACAAGCACCATCAACACAAGCCTCGCCCTCTTCGCAAGTGAGATATGTCAAGCACTTAGGACGACATACCCCTTCCCTACAAAGATATTTTGTACCGCATTCAGAGTTTATTGTGCACTCTTCTGGCTTTTCACAACTCAGTAATGAACTCGCGAAAAGGCCGATAATACAGACCGCTCGCGCCGCTCTCATAGAGCGAAAAATAGAAATCTTTTGTGTAAAGGAAATAGTCATCAATTTAATCGCCTCAAGTTATAACAGCTTCTTCTGTCACTATAATTAACTCATTCATACACCACTCCGCGATGCATGTGGAGTATAAAGATGAACGAAGGTCGACTTTCCTCTATCTCACTGTTGTACATCATCTCTTTATGTCTCTTTACTTATTTTATTTAGAGGGACTCGCATCATTAAAGATAACCCACCAAGAGCAGAGACTGTCACTATCAACTTTCCATGATAACTCTTTAATCGACCATGTATTCCGCTCAGTCCTCCACCCCACTCAAGTGTGTCAACAAGCCCAAGCCCGTCGTCGGAGATAGATAATAGAAGTAAACCTGATTCGATCTCGAACTTTACTTCTATTTTTGAACATTGACCATGTCTTATAGCGTTAGTGATCCCTTCCTGACACGCTCTAAACAAGGCTATATTTAATAGATCTGCAAGAGGAGGTAGAGTAGGGCTCTCGACACTAATCTCGAGATGTCCTTTCTGTGAGACTCGAGAGGAGATCGCTCTCACCGCTTCGATTAATCCAAGCATATCTAACTCTGGAGGGCGCTGCTCATAGGCGATTCTTCTTACCTGATCTATACCAAGGTCTACAATCTCTATAGATCTTTGGATCACCACTTGTTGTTGATCTGAGGAAGAGGTTAAGGCAAGCGTCGTCAACTGCAAACGTAGACCGGTAAGTGTCTGACCAAGCTCATCGTGGAGATTGCGACTGATACGACCTCTCTCTTCTTCTTGGATGGTCAGAAGTCTTTGATTAATTTGCTCAAGAGCACTAGTTCTCTCGCTCACTCTCTGCTCAAGAACGTGGTTAAGATGAAGTAACTCTTCAAGTAGTTCATGATTCTGATGATCAGCGAATCTTGCGCTCCGAAGAGGGACCGTTAAGAGTAACCAACCAACGAACAGCGCGACTATACCTCCTACTAGCCAAGGTAGCAGACGCTCTGTTGTAGGAGGAGATATGAGTCGTACTGTGATCAATGCCAAGCTTTGACCACTCGCATCTCTCACTTGAGAGCTCACCTCAGTGATAGGACTCTGAAGGGGCCTTCGCTCTTCAGTCCTATAAATCAGTCTTCCTTGGGCGTTGATACAAGAGACTGACGCGCCAAGTTCTTCAAAGGGTTCTATAACCGCTCTCACTTCTTGAGGCTTGTATGACCATAACAAGGGGAAACGCGCTGAGAGCCTATTCAATCCCTCAGACATCGTGATCGCCATATAATGAGCTTCTCGATTCGAAGAGAGCCGCTTGCTCTCTTGATATAACCAAGGTGTTAAACCTCCAATCACAAGAACGATCAACAAAGCGAGCGGTAACATTCTAAGTCGAAGAGGTGGCTCTGTAGCGCTAAATACACCTTGCGCAGTGATTGCTGCGCTAGGCCCGTTATTCATGGAAGCCAACCCCATTCTTGAACTGCGATCTCTCGATCAGTCGTGGAGACTAGTCTCACTAAATCGTCCAAGGTGCTCGAAGAGATACCTTTATTATTTACCCTGATATAAATGGTCCCCTTGACCGGTCTCGCACCATCAATGTGGAGTTGACTGAGCGGAGCGCCACGATATCTCAGATTACCAGCAGTAAAGAGAGCGATCGCTCCAGGCGTACGGTGCAAATGCTCGATCAGCTCATCTTCATGATTAAAGATAGGCCATCTTCCACTTTGACGAGCCTGAGTGAGAGCCGCTCGATCTTGAGGTCTATGATATAACCAGAGGGACTCAAGCTGGTCGGGTGATTGACGTAAACACAGTTGGAACGGAGTTCCATCAGGCCATTGAGATCGACGTGACTGAATCAGCTCATTCCATAATAACTCAGAGATCTTGGCTGTTTGACCTCTTGTCGCCCACCAAATCTCTGACTCGGCGACTCTCAGGTCTTTGTCAGTGGTTAGGTATACATTAGCTGCTCGATCTGGCCGAAACACTGTATTGTGGCGGAGATCTGTATTTTGGCTGAGACCTGTGTCTAGATTTGCGTTTTGACTGAGACCTGTGCTCTGGCTGAGACGATCGATACTCATGTAGAATGCTGCATCAACGACTCCATCCTCTAACGCTTCGAACGCTCGGTCCACATCATAATGGACCGTGAGATCTATGGCTTGACCTCCTCTAATCGACTGGATAAGACCTCTCAAGAGGGGGCTGGCAACGGACATCGCTGCTATGGTCAATGTTCGGTTTCGACCTTTAGTAACAGGTTTATATTGACCACGCTCCGCTTGAATAAGGGTTAAAGCCGTGCGTTGCCCCATGTCTTTAACGCCTCTATCTTCAGAGACTTGATCTCTCTGACAGCCCAGGTTGAATAAGAGAGACAAAAAGATGAGAGATAAAGAGATAAGAAAGACACACATCCATGAATGACGTCTCTGCTCAGACTGAGAGAGGATCATACTCGTTTTATGTAGATTGATCAGCGTTTGACGCGTTCACATCCAAAAGACGCCTCAAGCTCACCAACACAAATAAAAGAGTAATCATAAAGAATGGAGAGGTTTGAGGTTCACTTTGGGCACAACCGCTCTTTTCGCTCTCTCCGCTCTTAGGGGATGATATATCGATCATCGTAGAAGCACTGCCTGCCTCGTCTCCTGCCTCGTCTCCTGCCTCGTCTCCTGCCTCGTCTCCTGCCTCGTCTCCTGCCTCGTCTCCTGCCTCGTCTCCTGCCTCGTCTCCTGAATCATCTCCTGCCTCGTCTCCTGCCTCGTTGCCTGCCTCGTTGCCTGCCTCGTTGCCTGCCTCGTTACCTGCTATATTCAGGTCAGGCTCTTGCCAAGGCGTATCATTGGTCGTGAATGAATCCGCCTCATCACCTAAATCGTAAGTGAGCGCGTCCCATATATCTACATATTGGTCGACAGGAGGGGCTGCGTCAGGGATCGGCCCCATATCCACTGGTGGAGCCATATCTATAACCTCCATATCAAGGCCCGGCGCTTGAGGGAAGCTCTGACCATTGCCAGGATAGGTAGGAGAGTGCATAGGGTCTGGATCACCTGTCCTCCATTGACAGAGCGGATCGCCTAACTCTTCACCATTAGTAAACTCATCTTCATCTGAGTCCAAGGCACAGATCTCTGACCAATCAGCGTCATTTAAATTTAAAGTAGACTGGACATCAAACCCAAAGGGGTTAACCGCTCCTCCATTAGGCGAGAGGTGACACGTCAAACATTGCAAGCTACGACCATGAGGAATTTGACTCGTTCTAAAAGCTCGTCCGGAGGCCGTTGAAGCTAGGAAAGACGTCAAGATGACTAGACTTAGAAACGTAAGAACGCTCTTATGAATGATCATGCTTAGGTACAAGAACTGATCTTTAAATAATGACATCAACGCTCTCCTTCAAGAATACACTGAACTATTAAATATAATAGATCGTCTAATAACTCATCACAACATACTTGACCATATGATCTTATCTGAGCAAAGTATCAACGCGCTAATCCTGTAGATTAGTCATGATTATATCTGATGTATATACCGCTTGATGGATGACTCCATAAAGTAAAAATCTTTTCGACGCTGTGCTCCTTGTTGCAGCGATCTTACTGATATTTATCAGATCACATACAACACCGAAACTACATTTCATCTGCCAACTCATCACGACGAAATCTCTCAACCGTCGTGAGCTGAGAGGAGCCGCTATGAGTCTTGAGCCTACAATCATCTACACCCACACCGATGAGGCACCCGCCCTCGCCACCTATTCGTTCCTACCGATCATTCAGGCGTTCACCCGCTATGCCGGTGTCAATGTTGAGACCCGGGACATATCACTCGCAGGTCGAGTGCTCGCCGCGTTTAACGACCGACTCAGCGATGATCAAAAGGTGAGTGACGCGCTAGCAGAGCTCGGTGAGATGACTCAAGACCCTGCCGCTAATATTATCAAGTTGCCTAATATCAGTGCTTCTGTTCCTCAGTTGAAAGCGACGATCACTGAGCTACAAGGTCAAGGCTACGCTCTCCCAGAATATCCCGATGCTCCCACGAATGACCAAGAGCGAGACATCAAGAGTCGCTATGATAAAGTCAAGGGGAGCGCTGTTAATCCTGTTTTACGCGAAGGTAACTCAGACCGAAGAGCGCCCAAAGCGGTAAAAGAGTATGCTCGAGCCAACCCTCATCGTATGGGGAAGTGGAGCGCTGATTCGAAGTCCCATGTCTCAACCATGAGCGCTGGTGACTTCCGCTCAAATGAGAACTCAGTTACTTTAGGAGAAGCGACTACCGTTCGTATAGAGCATGTCGCTGCCGATGGGGTAACCACCACACTCAAGGGTGACCTTCCCCTCGAGGCGGGAGAGATTATCGACGCTACCTTCATGAGTAAAAGAGCCCTCACTGCTTTCCTTGACGCTCAATTTGAGGAGTCAAAAGAACAGGGAGTTCTATACTCACTCCACATGAAAGCGACGATGATGAAGGTCTCTGACCCCATCATCTTTGGACACGCTGTCCGCTCCTACTTTAAGCCCGTTTTCGCTAAGCACCAAGCGACCTTTGATGAACTCGGCGTCGACGTTAATAATGGCTTTGGTGACCTCGTCGGTAAGATCACAGCGCTCCCCGCCTCTCAAAAATCAGAGATCGAAGCAGATATCGCTGCTGCGCTAGAGAGTGGTCCAGAGATGGCGATGGTCGATTCAGACCGAGGGATCACCAATCTTCATGTACCTAGTGATGTCATTATCGACGCCTCTATGCCCGCGATGATTCGAACCTCTGGGCAGATGTGGGACAATGAGGGTAACACCCAAGACGCAAAAGCGATCATCCCCGACAGTAGTTACGCCGATGTATACCAAGCGGTCATCGACTTCTGTAAGGAGAACGGCGCTTTTGACCCCACCACCATGGGGAGCGTTCCGAATGTTGGACTCATGGCGAAAAAGGCCGAAGAGTATGGCTCACATGATAAGACATTCGAGCTCGCCACTGGTGGCGAGGTGAGAGTCGTCAATGCCGCAGGTGAGACGCTAATCTCTCACGCTGTAGAAGCCGGCGATATTTGGCGAATGTGTCAAGTTAAAGACGCTCCTGTTCGCGATTGGGTGAAGCTCGCGGTAAGTAGAGCGAGAGCGACGGGAGTCCCAGCAGTCTTCTGGCTCGATGAGTCACGAGCTCATGACGCGGAGCTTATTAAAAAGGTCAACGCATATCTCGATGATCATGACACCGCAGGCTTAGAATTCCCGATCCTCTCTCCAGTGAAAGCGACGCGATTCTCGCTCGAGCGTATTAAGCGCGGAGAAGACACTGTCTCGGTCACCGGTAATGTCCTCCGTGACTATCTCACCGACCTATTCCCCATCCTTGAGCTAGGCACAAGCGCCAAGATGCTCTCTATTGTCCCGCTGATGAAGGGGGGAGGACTCTTTGAGACCGGCGCCGGTGGATCTGCACCAAAGCACGTTCAACAGTTTAATAAAGAGAACCATCTTCGCTGGGACTCTCTCGGCGAGTTCTTGGCCCTCGCGGTCAGTCTTGATCACTTCGCGGGTGTTCATAACGCTCCTCGAGCCAAGGTCTTGGGCGCGGCGCTTGATGAGGCAACCACCCAATACCTCTTACAAAATAAGTCACCTTCACGCAAAGCGGGTGAGCTAGATAATCGTGGAACTCACTTCTTCGTAGCGAAGTTTTGGGCTGAAGCGCTCGCTGCTCAGAGCGAGGATGTAGAGCTCAAATCTCGCTTCGCCGAAGTGGCCGATCAACTCGCCAATCATGAAGCTAAGATCATTCAAGAGCTGAATGAGGTTCAAGGGAGTGAGAAGGATATTAAGGGTTATTACTCTCCTAACCCTGAATTAGCAGCTACCGCGATGCGACCAAGCGCAACTCTCAATCAGATCATCAACCAGATCTGAACTTAGATTAAGGCGCGAACGGCCATGGAAGGGACAGGCTGATGATCTTTGATAAACAGACTCAACTGTCTCCTTTCATCGTCGCCTCTCTCTCTAATGGTGATACGAGGAGCTCATCACTCTCGCGTATTTTTGAGTCTCTCATCGTTGTCTTAGCGATCACTCTATGTCAGCTCAGTGAGATTCATAGATCTGAGTCAAAGCCGACTCCAGTAGTAGATTCAACGCCAATCATCTCACCACGACCAACAGCTTCTCCGTTGATCTTTGACGCTCAGCGCGCCTTTACGGAGCTCACTGAATTGGTCGATCGTGGGCAACGATATTATGGTGCACCTCAAAGAGAAGAGATCATCCATTGGATGAGCCAGCGTCTCTCTGCTGCCAAGCTAGAAGTCAAAGAGCAGCGCTTCACAGTGACTGAACCACAATCCAAAGTGAAGTATCTCCTCACCAACATCGTCGCTAGGTTCCATCCTGATCGAACTCAAAGGATCATTATCGGTTCTCATTGGGACACTCGCTTGTGGGCGGAAGAAGATCACGACCTCAAAAAACGAAATCTTCCGATCACTGGAGCTAATGATGGAAGCTCTGGCGTCGCGGTCTTATTTGAGATCGGTCGCCAGCTTTCCCATTTAGGACTCAACCATATTGGAGTCGACCTCATCCTCTTTGATGGCGAAGAATTTGGACGACCTCGCTCAGATAACTATTGTGTTGGCTCAAAGTTTCTCGCCAACCATCTCCAAGATCTCTATCCCCACGCTTTACCTGTTGGGGTGATTGTGATCGATATGGTCGGAGACCGTGATCTCTCTTTCCCTCCCGAGCTGAGCTCAGCTAAACATGCTAGGGCGCTCACCCAGCTTGTCTGGAGAGAAGGAGTGAAGCTAAAGTTACCGGCGTTTATATCTGGTTTAGGCGGTGAAAATCATCAAGGAGCTAAGTCTCGTCGTCCACGCTCGCAGTGGATCATTGATGATCACTCTCCGTTTCAAGAACTAAAGATCCCCGCTACCCTCTTAATCGATCTCGATTATCCCCATTGGCATACCCACCAAGATACCATAGACAAGGTGAGCCCCGAGTCGCTCAGGCAAGCGGGTCTAGCACTGCTCGCTAGCCTAAAGCGTCTAGACCACATCGCTTCACGAGCTTCTTCAACGATGTCTCCCTAGACAGATCGAGAGTCATACGCTCAGCGGACTATCTCCATCATCACCGAAGGTGAGCTGGTTAGACCCCGCATCTTGTAAAATGCTCAAGAAGAGGTTAGCGAGAGGTACACTGTTTTGATCTCCCCGCAGATCGAGATGACGCCCCATAGTCATATCAGCGACTCGACCCGCTAAAACGACGGGGAGATCATAATGACGATGGGCGTTCCCGTCCGCGACCTCGCTAATCCCAACAACAGTGGTTTGATCAAGCAGAGAGCCCTCTCCCTCATTGACCTCATCGAGACTTTGCAGGAGATGGGCAAAGAGCCCCATCTGCCACTGATCGATCGTAGCGATCTGACCTAGCTTAAGCGCGTCATTTTGGTGATGAGAGAGCGCATGATGACCCTCGGAAATCCCCAAATGAGTATGAGCAATATTACTCCCCCCATTACCAAGCATAAAAGTGGCCACTCGAGTCATATCGCATCTAAAGGCACTCACTGCGAGATCGATTAAGAGTCTAGCATGAGCCTCTCTCTCTGTCGGCGCTCCCAAGGGGCTCTCCATATTCGCTTGGCACTGGGAATCCTCTGCTGACTCTAAGCGACGCTCTACCTCTCTAATGCCGGTCAAGTAGGCATCCACTCGATGAACATCACTAGCGCTAACCTCAGTAAGCAGCTGTTGGGCATCAGCGGTGACAAAATCGAGGACGCTCTGTCTTCTCCGTCGACGCTCCGCGATCGCCTCAGGGCTTTGATTAGGGTCAAGTGAGCCGAACAGCCTATTGAAGAGCAATCGAGGGTTCACCTCCTTTGGGAGAGGCGTTTGGGCATCAACCCACGAGATATTTCGTGAATAAGCGCAACTATAACCAGAGTCGCAGCTACCCGCGTTACCCCCTCCTTCACAGCCGAGCTCTAGAGAGCGAAAAGAGGTCTGTCCTGACCACTGCTCGGCGATAAGCTGGTCGATCGATGGTCCAATACTTAGCTGATCAGCGCTTTTAAGTGGGTGAACACAAGTTAAGGTAGTACTCGTCCCTCTAGCGTGGTCACCTGGCCCATCACCTTGGCTACTCCCCGCATGATTATCGAGACCGTTTAACAATAAAAGACGATCGGTAAAGTTGGCGAGCGGAGAGAGCGCTGTCCCCTCTACGCTCTGCGCCGTAAGAGCCCCGACTTGATTCGGCCAAAACTGGTCCATATTATACCCATTTGGGGTATAAAAGGTGAAAAAACGCTTAGGCGGTAGAGTCGCCTGACCCCAAGCCGGAGCGCTAAAAGTCTCTAGCCAAGGGAGAGCTAGGCTCGCGCCTATCCCTCTGAGTATGGCGCGGCGATTGGGGAGGAGTCGGTGTCGAGAGTGATACATCGTGTGGGGTGCTTTTTGTGGTTTAAATATTTTCATGGGGAGACCCCTTGTTGGTTCATCATGACGCTACCAGCGATGGAGCGAGCAAGAGATTGTAAGCTGAGTTGAGCTGACTGATTCATCACCTGATCAACAAAGCAGAATTCATCCTCATTGAGTCCTCGCCCAATCGCATAAATAATCATCCTCTCCGTGACACAGCGAGGTAGAGCGTCATCAGCTCGTAAGGCGTTAACCAAGCCAATCGTATCCTCGAAGGTTAACGGAGGATCAGTGGGCAATTCTCCCGATGGGTCAATGACCTCATTCCCGTCTACTACCCTAAATTCTCCAATCCCACTAAAAGGTTCAAAGCCGAAGCCAATCGCGTCCATATGTGTATGACAGGCTGCGCAGGCGGGATCAGCGCGATGTTGCTCGAAGCGCTCACGCACTGAAGCGTTTTGATCAACTGTACTCTCAGGGAGTCCTTCAACCCCAGGAGGAGGAGGAGGAGGAGGAGAGCACAGGAGATTTTCTAGTACCCATTTCCCACGAACGACAGGTGATGTGCGAGTCGGTTGAGAAGTATGAGTAAGCCAAGATCCATGAGTCAAGAACCCTAATCGACCTGCTTGAGGTAGGCTAATCCTTCGGTAACCTCCTCTTCTCTCGGTCGCTGCTGCCTCATTATAGGCTTCGTTCATGCCATAAAAATCAGCGAGTCGAGCATTCACCCAAGTAAAATCAAGGTTGACTAGATCGAGAAGAGAACGCTCTTCAGAGACCGCTGTCATGAGTGAACGAGTAGATTCTTCGCTCATCGCCTGTCTCAACTCTTCGTCAAACTGAGAAAATATAGCATAATCGGGCTCTACCGAGTCGAGGTGATGAAGCTGCATCCATCGACCGCCAAAGTCCTTGATCAGAGCGAGCGCTTTAGGATCATTTAGCATTCTATCCACTTCACTAATCTGCCCCTCGGGAGTGTCAAGCTCCCCATTTTCAGCAGCGTCAAGGAGCACTTCATCGGGAATCGAACGCCATAAAAATGCGGCGAGACGAGTCGCTCGCTCAAAAGCGTTGAGAGCTTGACCATCAGCAGCGCGCTCTACCCGGAAAATAAAATATGGAGAGAGTAAAGTTGCGTGTAGCGCTTGTCTCATCCCCTCTCTCCACTCTCTGACAGTCGGCTCAGTTTCAGAGAAATCGGCGCTGACAAGATTCCATAACCTCTCAACCTCTATGCGAGTCATTGGTCTTCGCCAAGCGAGTCGCCCAAAGCGAGTGATCACTTCTCGAGCGCAAGACTCAAATCCTGATTCCGCAGGGTCACAAGTCAAGAACCTCTCCTCAAACACCGACCGAGAGACAGTGATCTCCTGAGGCCCACTAATCACTATACGATCTAAGTAGAGATTACGGTCACCTAGTCCAAGGCATTCACCAGTATCAAAGCGATCTTGTGGGCAATAGTAATCATTTAAGAAGCGAACGCCTATTTGATGCTCACTGTTACTGAGTTCAACATCAAAGGTCAGTACATCTCGGTCAGGGTTCTGTGCGGTACTTTCAAAGCTCTGTATATCTTCACCATCGATCACCAAGGCAAAGCGGACAGGGTCGGGTCCTGCCTGGCCCCCAGCGACCGACATCTCAAATCGGTACACTCCCGCAGATGGAGGGGTGAAGAAGGTGCTTAAAAGCCCATTGGACCAAAGGTTCCAAAAGTCACCTGAGGCACTACCTACAGAGCTGCTCAGATCGGTCTCACCCTCGAGTACAAAGCGCTCCACAGGCGCGGTATGTAGAGGGAGCGCCTCGGACGCTAACCCCATAGCCGCGAGGTCATACTTCTCTAAGAGCAATGGGCTCAAGGTGAGCAGTGAGCTGATATGAGAGAAACCATAACTCTCATTTTCAGATGGGAAATCCGCGCCTGGATCGAGATCAGTCCCTAAGAGGTCTCGAGTGGCATTTCGGTATTCTGATCGTGATAAACGAGCCATCACTCCTCTCGCCGGACGATCTGCACATTCCACTAATTCAGGCTCTATTGAACCGAGCTCAAGCGCTTCAATCCAAGCGATAATCTCCTCCATAGAAGGAGCCTCACCAACCCCAGCGATCATGTTCGCGTATGTCTCACCGCTAGGAGGCATCTGAGCATAGGCTCCGCTATAGTTTCCCTCAAGAAGGTTAATTAAGCCGCTTTGCGCAGGTGCCCCTGGCACGACCCACGTCGGGTCAGCGACGATGAGACGCTCAAACTCTGCTAAGTTTGCAAATGAAGCGAGAGAGAGCCCTTGTCCATGACAAGATTCACAGGTAGGGCGCAAGCCCTCATAGATCTCGGATGTTGTCCACGAGTCACTCGCAGCCTCTCCAGCTACAGCCTCTCCAGCTACAGCCTCTCCAGCTACAGCCTCTCCAGCTACAGCCTCTCCAGCTACAGCCTCTCCAGCTACAGCCTCTCCAGCCACAGCCTCTCCAGCCACAGCCTCTCCAGCCGCAGCCTCTCCAGCTACAGTCTCTCCAGCCGACCTCTCTCCCTCTTTTTTAGTATCATCGCAAGAGATCATAATATTGATAATAAGAGCCAAACATATTAAGCGGACCATATGACCACTACTCCTCAGGCTTCATACTTAAGACTTATTTAAGTAGAGTTTTGCTTACATGGATTAATGTACTATGCCTATTATCCACTTAGCAAGTCACTCAGAGGCTAGCAATGCTCTCAATCGCATTCACTGAGTCAAATGCCCTCTTAGCGAGTTAACTCGCTTAAAGTAAGGAAAGCCTGTGACGATAATACTCTCCGATCGTTATCAAATAGAGCGACAGCTTGGCGAAGGTGGCTTTAGCTCGGTATACCAAGCTGTTGATACTCGTCTCGATCGTAAAGTTGCGGTCAAGATACTCAAACGAGAAGTGGCCGAAGCTGATGGGATGGTCGAGAGGTTTATGCGTGAAGCGAAACTGACCGCTTCTCTCAGTCACCCCCATTCTCTTCGGATCTTTGATTATGGTCAGAGTGAGGAAGAGCTCTATATTATCTCTGAGCTTCTTACTGGGGTCACGCTCGATACACATCTCGCCATTCATGGACCTGTCTCTGAGCATTGGCTCATCAAAAAGATTATCCCTCTGTGCTTTGCTCTCGAGGAGGCTCATCTAGCGGGAGTCATCCATCGTGATCTTAAGCCGAGTAATCTCTTTCTGCAGCGAGTCGGGAGTGAAGAGAGGTTAGTTCTAATCGACTTTGGTATCTCTAAGGGAGAAGGGTTACAGATCGAGAAAGTGACCAAGACAGGTCAATTATTTGGGACTCCCCACTATATGTCTCCTGAGCAAATTCAAAGTCCTCATCAAGTGAAGGCGATGAGCGACTTGTATAGTTTGGGGGTCATTATTTTTGAGCTCTTGGCAGGAGAGGTCCCTTTCAACGGTGACAACATGTTCGAGCTACTCTCCTGTCACATTAATAAACCACCACCTCTCCTTATTCAGCGAGCTCCCCAGGTCTCGATGGAGATGAGTGACCTCGTCAACAAGCTCCTCTCTAAACAGCCTCATAATCGGCCTCAATCTGTGGGGGAGTTAATTATCGCTCTCCAATCCATTGAACAAGACATTGAGACGCTCGTCAGACCGACATCGAATACCTCTATACTGTCTTCACCTACCCCTTCGCCTCAAGACACCTTCGAACATGTTATCACTCAAGAACCCGCCACGGTCTCTCATCCTGCATTAGGTTTTGAGCTTGAATCTTCTCCAACGAAGCGTTGGCGTACCCTAGGCCTTATTATCGCCTTGGTATTTGTGGTCACTCTCTCTTATTGGGGGATGTCCACTCATCATAGTCATCAAGCATCCTCAGTCGGCGATGAATTATCACCTGGCTCTTCTCAACCTCTCGCTCCAGCAGAGACTCAACTCCCCGTTAAAACGGCTCTCCCCGTGTCTCCCAAGACTTCAATAGAGAAGACTTCCCATATAAAAGTGGAATCATCGACACCTAAGTCAGCTGATCAGCAAAGTATTGAGAGACCTAATCAAGAGACTCAACAACAGGGACTTAAGGCGCTACAAGATTCGTCAGAAGGGACGAGGTCTACACAGACGCCTCCCTCACCTCGAGCAGACACTAATCAGTCGAAGAAAAGATCAACAACAGCTAAGCCCAAGACTACTAAGCGCAAGACTGCTAAGCCCAAGACTACTAAGCGCAAGACTGCTAAGCCCAAGACCGCTAAGCCCAAGACTGCTAAGCCCAAGACCGTTAAGCCCAAGACTGCTAAGCCCAACGAGAGAAGAAAGAGCCCAAGACAAACTAAGCGCCCATCTTCCGAAGAATCAGCTCGATCGAAGAGCCCACCCCAAATATTATCTTCACCTCTCTCTCCAAGTCGAAAAGGCAAAGATAACCTAAAACAGACGACTTTAACTCAACAGGTGGCTCTCCCAACTCCCCCAAATAAAGAGACCTCTAAAAATAAGGGAAAACTTAAACGCCGTTCAGACATCAGTAACAATGTACCTAAAGTAAAAAATAAAGCGGCTCCTTTAAATTCCGCTAGTGGACAGTCTAAAGAAGGCGATGTGCCGCGCCCTCAAAGCCGACCACAAAAAGCACCTAAACCTCCGAGACCCCCCATAGGGTTTTGACATGCAGACTCAGGTTCACTACCTCGCACTCATCTACCTTACATTGAGCTCGCTGTCGATCAGTCCTGCTAGCGCTAATCCTTGGCTCCTACCTCAAGGAACCGTGGTAGTAAGCGGACGATATGATTACGCCTATGCGAGTAAGGAATACCTCGCAGATGACGGAACTCTAAACGACTACAGCCTCAAAGGTGAATATCAAGCCTCTACCTATACTCTTGGCGCTCGCATCGGTGTCAGTGAGCATTTTGAACTAGAGGTGACTCTCCCTTTAAAAGCGGTCTCCTATAAAGCGGACCCCTTGATATTACTCCCCAGTGAGGAGAGCGGAGAGGCTGCTTTTGACTACTATCAAGAAAACATTATTAATTTTAATCAGACAACGATGGGATTTGGAGACTTACAGGTCGCTAGTCGCTATCGAATGTCAGTCTACCCGATCGCCTCTTCGCTAGAGTTTAAGTTAATCGCCCCTACGGGTTATCGACAACCCGAAGGTACTTTTGGTTCTTCTCCAAATGATATTGACGAGTTTGTCAGTCAAGTGGGTCAACTCGCTAAACCTGAGAATATTAGCGATGATGTGACCCTTGGAGATGGGGTATTTGTTTTTCAACCTCTTATCCACCTGGGTTTCGGTACCTCTTCAGGGTTCTTCACAAGGCTCTCGGTAGGTTTACAGCTCAGGAACCAAGGCGCTGGAGAGCTGTTCACTTCTGAGTTTAAACTTGGTCAATTCGTCAATAAGTGGCTCCTACTCTATGGGGGAGCTTATATGGAGAAGACTGTGATACCTGGTCGGCCCATCGGCGTCTCAGTCGCCTCTGTCGACCCTAGCCTACCAGCCACAGAATACATCGGCTTAAAAAATCTAAAGCCGATTATAGTCAGTTTAGATAGAGATCTATTAATACTCCCCGTTGGGCTACTCATTAGACCGATGCCTACTGTCGATCTCACCCTCTCCTATTCACCTATAATATGGGGTCGTAACGTCTCAAAGAGTCATACGGTGAGCATAGGAGTTAATATCGCTACAGAGCTCTTCTGAGATACCTTGGGAGAGATCATCTATCTCTCAGAGCTCAAAGTTGCCAAGCATATGTCTTCATATCTATTCTATAGTTGTGGACTTCAACTCCTTCGGCGCGGAGTAAAGAGGCCTGTTCATCGGGTCTAATCGAGTCGCCTCGAAGCGCGATTTGACCATTACTGCGAATCACTCGCCACCAAGGGACGCAATCCTCGTGACCGATTTGGGTTCGGTGAACGGGTAATCCACCCAAAGCAAACCCGACCTGTCTAGCCGCTCGAGGTGAACCGATCAACCCCGCCACGTGACCATAGCCTAAGACCTGACCCACAGGGATGTAGCCTACTACAAGATACACCGCTTCTCGAAAGGATAGAGCACCTCGATCTCGCTCTGATTGTATATACCATATCATGTCAAGAGGAGTGAGCTCGTCAGCCTTATGCGAGTTATCATCGGATATATCGGTCATCTGATCTCTACTCCTATTAACTCGACCTCTTTTAACTCGACCTCTTTTAACTCGACCTCTTTTAACTCGACCTCTTTTAACTCTAAACGACTTGATGACACAGTAAGTCTCACATTAAGCGTATGGGCTAAATAATAGTAATCGCTGTCTATTCTCTTTCAAGACATGACCTGAGTAAGAGGGACATCAAGTTCACCTCTCTCAATCAATTCATCAGGTAAAAGCGAAGATGTTTGAGTCTCACCAAGATTAATGAGCCACAGCTGATGCGCTGCCCGAGTAGCGACGACATGAAGTAGGTGTCTAGACTCTTCTTTATTTGGATAGTGCTGTCGATCGATATCTAACGCCACGATATAGTCATACTCAAGACCTTTTACTTGCAACACCTCTGTCACATCAATACCCGCCGAAAAGGTGAAATCTTGGTGTATCACTAGTCGTATTTTAGGGGTCTCCGCTTGCTTAAGTGATCGATAATATTGTGTCGCTCTCTCTGAATCTCTAGCGACAACAGCGACCGTCGCATTGGGCTCTAAACGCATCAAACGAGTGAGCGCATCGCTGAGGAAGGCGATCCCTTCTCCTCTCTCCTCATACCTCAAGAAACCGACCGGAGCCCCCTCGCGAAAGTCTCGACTCTCCCAGCTATGCACAAGATCGCCAAGTAGATGACGAGCGAGATACATCACCTGCCTCGTCGAGCGGTATGACACTGTCAATGGCGGGAGGAGCTTAGCGCGGGTAGGGAGGAAACGTAACGCGTCTTGCCACGTAGAGAAGCCGTTATCAAAGACGACTCTCTGAGCGGTGTCTCCTGCTAAAGTGACCGGGGCGTTCGGCGGAGCAGTGTCACAGAGGACTCTCAAGGCAATCGGAGAGAGATCTTGAGCTTCATCGACCGTAATATGCTCGTAGGAGATAGAGCCCTTGTTACTCTTAAGCCGTCCCCACATAAGTTGGCATATACGGAGAAGTATGGCGCAATCATCAGCATCTAAAACCTCTCTAAATGGTGAGCTGTCAAGCGCTCTCTGATCAACACCGATTTGATATTCAGCGTCGAGATCATCAAAGCGCTCTTTGGTCTTAATCTGCTCAAGAGTGAGCCAACGGAGCTGCTTAAGCTCCCACTGATAAACGAGCTGTTCTCGCGCAGCGAAAGCCTCACTCAAATACTCACTGTCAGTGAGCAAATCAATCCACAGCGAGACAGGATCTTGATACTCTTCAAGAGTGCTATCAAGAAAGCGAGTTAGAGAGATCGTTAACTTTCGCTGCTCTTCGAGATATTCACGCAACTTCTTGATTCGTTGAATGAGAGGAAGAGACCGACGTTTCACCCACTCTTGTACGAGAGATTCCCCCCCCCACTTCTCTAACTTCGACTCTAGCGTTCTCCCCTGAGCTTTGATTCTCTCCTCCAAGAGCTTAAGGATCAGAGGATGACGCTTTAAGCGAGAAGCCCCCGGTGGTGTGTCTTGATGCAATTTATAACGCTTAAGAGAGGGGATCAGTCTCTTCACGGCTCCATGCGCCCAAGCACCAAAAGTGTTCACTCTAACACCATTGAGATCTAGACTCGGTAAGGAGCGTTCAACATATCTTTTTAACGCTTCACCCGGAGCGATCACAAGACAATTGCGCGGAGAGAAGCGCCGTGGGTTTTGATAATGAAGGTAAGCTACCCGATGAAGGGCGATCGTGGTCTTCCCGGTCCCCGCTCCCCCCTGAATAATCACCACTCCCGATCGCTCACGAGTGATGAGCTCAAACTGTTCCGGGTCTATTAAAGCGGTGATATCGGGTAATCCTCCGGCGTGATCTGATCGTCTAATCTGTTGTTGATATGGTCGATCAGCGCTCCGCTCTCCTCCCTCTAAACGAGCGATTGATGTGGCACCTTCTGTCCATGCACCTTGAGCATCTTTCTGTAAAAAAAGATCACCCTTTGGGCCAAATTGAATCCTCTGCAGGACCCCCTCACGAATCGAGAGAGTACGACGACGCTTGATAGTCCCTGACACAACTCTCGCGCCTAGCTCTTCATAGAAGTAATCGTTCTCTCGCATCGAGTAGTAGAGCTTACTCATTGGGGAGCTTCGCCAATCAATGACTTTAACGCGACCGTCTTTACTGAAAAACGAGCGCTTACCTATATAAACCGTAGGCTCTCGGCCGGTCATTTCTCCCTCTTCATCCTCTTCTGTATACACCAAACGAGCGAAATAGGGCGAGGCGAGCAGCTCATCATCGGTCGCCTCCGCCTCTCGCTGCGCTCTGGTTTGTTGGAGAGCAGAGAGACGATTCATGTGTTCAACTAACGCGGCCTGATCTTCAGCCCGCGCCTCATGAATCTGATCTCTAAGCGCCAAAAGGTCTTCATCGAGACTTAAGTTAATTTCTGGACTATTTAGCTCTTGGTAGAGCTTCGTGAGCACCGCATCTAGCGAGCTCTCTTCTTCATTGACCACCTCTCGTCGAGGTGCATCAAGGGAAGTCTGTGAGTCTAAAACAGCTTGATTCGGTCTCGGATTAGCCGGCATCAATTTGAACTCCTAGAAGACATGAGCATCTGATTTATAGGGCTAGTTAGCCCAATATATTTAGGATTGACAGATTGGAGAGTGATCAGAGCAGTGTTAGCTAAAAATTTCAAGTAGCATCACAGTCAGTCCTCAGTAAAGATGTGCACATCATACTCTCTGTTCTTGTCAGCGATTCGTCACTGTTGTATGCCTGTATCTGCCAACCGATCTCTGAATAGGAGATGGTCAAAGCTAGATCATAATCAAGTAGAGTCGTCATAGGAGTGATCATATGAGTCCGCTAAATCCTTTAAATACCCAAGAGTCTTTCCCTCAGCTTGAAGAGAGAGTGATCGCGCTGTGGAAATCAACCAACGCCTTTCAGCGCTCCATTGATCAGCGCAGTAAATCAGAGCAGTTTATCTTCTATGATGGACCTCCTTTCGCCACTGGTCTTCCCCACTATGGTCACTTAGTCGCGTCAACGATCAAAGACATAGTCCCTCGATATTGGGCGATGAAGGGCTACCGTGTGGAGCGACGGTTCGGCTGGGATACCCATGGCCTACCCATCGAGATGGAGATGGAGAAGGCGCTTGATCTTTCTGGTCCCACGAGCATTCAGAACTATGGTGTTGATCGCTTTAATGAAGCGTGCCGCGCTAACGTCCTCCGTTATACGGAAGAGTGGGAACAAGTAGTTAGCCGCTTAGGACGATGGGTAGACTTTGAAAATGACTATAAAACGATGGATCTATCATTCATGGAGAGTGTGTGGTGGGTATTCAAGACGCTTTGGGAGAAAGGTCTTATCTATCAAGATTTTAGGGTAATGCCTTTCAGTTGGCGACTCTCAACAGCTCTCTCTAATTTCGAGGCGAACCTAGACTATCGCGATGTACAAGATCCCGCGATCACGGTCCGGATGCCCCTTGTCGACGAAAATGCTTCTTTATTAATCTGGACCACTACGCCTTGGACCCTGCCCTCTAACCTAGCGGTAGCGGTTGGGTTGGAGTTAGATTATGTCAAAGCTCGTCGCTCTGAGAGTGACCCTGATCAACAGGTTTATTATGTCGCCGAAGCGCTCCTCACTAAAGTACTCGGAGAAGATTCTCGAGTTATCGAACGTCTAAAGGGCTCTGATCTCGTAGGAAAACAGTATGTGCCTTTATTCGATTATTTCGCTGAACGAGCTCTATTGCCCGAAGGTGAGGGACAGTGCTTTGTAGTGATCGGCGGTGATCATGTCACGACCACTGATGGTACCGGCATCGTCCATATGGCTCCCGACTTTGGTGAAGAAGACTTCAATGCTTGCCGAGCCCTCGGGATTGAACTTGTACAGTCTGTTGATGACGAGGGTAAGTTCCGAGAAAACATCATCGGACTCCAAGGTAAAAATATTAAAGAGGCCGACAATGAGATTATCGCTTTTATCAAGCAAATGGGTCGACTCTATCGCCGTGATTCACTCAAGCACAGCTACCCCTATTGTTGGCGAAGTGGAACTCCTCTCATCTACAAAGCGGTCCCCTCGTGGTTCGTTAATGTTGAGTCCATCCGTGATCGTATGAGCGATCACAATGACTCCATCCATTGGGTCCCTGAGATGGTTGGCTCCAAGCGCTTTGGTAATTGGGTAAAGGATGCCCGAGACTGGAATATCAGCCGCAATCGTTTCTGGGGTACACCCATTCCTGTGTGGTCCTGTGACCAATGTGACGAGAATCGTTGCATCGGCTCAGTAGAAGAGCTGGAACAGCTTAGCGGTGAACGAGTGACCGACCTTCATCCCCATAAAATTGACCACATAACTTTCTGTTGTTCAAGCTGCTCAGGTACCATGAGCCGTATCAGCGCGGTCTTTGATTGTTGGTTTGAGTCTGGCTCTATGCCTTATGCTCAGAGCCACTATCCCTTTGAAGATAAAGAGGGGTTTGAGTCTCGATTCCCAGCACAGTTTATCGCTGAGGGCCTCGACCAGACCCGAGGATGGTTTTATACACTCTTAGTGCTCTCTACTGCCCTCTTTGATAGCCCTCCCTTTAAAAATGTAGTGGTCAACGGCCTCGTCTTAGCTGAAGATGGCTCGAAGATGAGTAAGTCAAAGAAGAATTATCCACCGCCTCAAAATGTATTAAATCTACATGGTGCCGATGCATTACGCGCATACCTAATCAACTCTCCTATCGTACGAGCGGAACCATTACGTTTCTCTGAGGATGGCGTGAAAGAGGTCGCCCGTACCGTGTTGATCCCTCTTCGTAACGCGTGGAGCTTTTTCACGATGTATGCCAATATCGATGGCTGGGCACCACAAGCGCTCTCTAGCGGGAGTTGGACCCCAAATGGCTCTAGCGAAGGGATCACCACACCCCGTTTTGAAGAGCGTGCAGATCTTGACCGGTGGCTCATCTCCACCTTGCAGTCATTGGTCGCCGAGGTGAATGAACAAATGGAGGGTTACTATCTCTATAAGGTCGTCCCTCCGATCGTCTCATTCATTGATGATTTAACGAATTGGTACATCCGTAGAAGCCGCCGACGCTTTTGGCGAAGCGCCGAGACCGAAGTAGAGCGACTCGATAAAGCGAGCGCTTATGCGACACTTTATGAAGTGCTCGTGACCTTCTCCAAAGTGATGGCGCCCATCCTCCCCTTCATGACCGAGTCGATCTATCAGCACCTCGTCGTAGAAGCAGGTGTCGCTGAGGGAGACTGTGATAGTATCCATCTCTGTGATTACCCTGAGGTAGAACGTCACAAGATCAATCTCGATCTAGAACGTGAAATCGCTCTCGTTAGGCAAACGGTACGAATGGGAAGAGCCCTGCGCGCTACCCACAGTCTAAAGACTCGTCAACCACTCCAATCGATGACCGCTGTTCATCCAGATGAAGAGGTCCTTAACGCCTTAAAACGGCAAGAAGCGTTACTTCTCGAAGAGCTTAATATTAAAGCTGTAGAGCTTGTGACCCATGATCAAGAGCTCTCAACTCTAAGTTTTAAAGCGAACTTCAAGACCCTCGGTCGGCGCTTAGGAAAGAGGATGAAAGAGGGGGCACAGGAGGTTCAAAGTTTCACTCGTGATCAGTGGAATGCTCTTATGGCAGGCGAATCGATTGAAGTCGCAGGAGAGCCTATCTCTGTCGATGATGTTCTCGTCACCCACCATGCCAAGACCGGAGTTGTACTCGAGGTCGAAGATGCGCTCACCGTCGCTCTCGATACTCAACTCAATGAAGCACTAGTTCGTGAAGGGTATGCTCGTGAGGTGATCAGCCGGTGTCAGAAGATGAGGAAATCAGCCGGTTTGGAGATCAGTGATCGAGTAGAGCTCGTGATCTGTGTCAATGAAGGGTCACTCGCTACAGCGCTCACTGACTTTTCCACTGAGATTTACTCTGAGTTGCTCTCTGTTCAAGCCGAGACACGAAGTTTTTCTGCCGGAGCGGCCTTGATTAATGAGTACACTGCTGATGATGCAGAGTTAAGAACAGCCGAGGAGATAGACCTTGGAGACTACCGTTGCATTGTCGGTCTGAAGAGAGCGGGGTGACTAATGAACCATGGAGAGCGCGCTTTACAGATTTGGGTCTCAGTAGCTGCCATGGGAGAGTGGTCAGCCCTCCCTGTGCTCTCTTCGAAGCTCGACTTAAGTCTTGAAGAGGTCATGCCTAGCTGGCGAGAGGATCTCATCCAGCGCGGTTGGGAGACCGATGTCTTTGAGAAGGCCCTCCTCAAACGATTGAGAAAGGTCGATCAAGTTATTTTTGGAGAGCTCTCTTTCAGCCCTTATGTTGACCAGTTCGAAGAAGGTCCCTTTCCCTCTCGTCAGCTACGATGGGCAAAAGTCGTCGCGAAAACGTTAAAGAGGTTGAGTGAATCAGGAGCGATCGCCCTGTATTTTGATGGGGCAGCAAAGGCCTACACGCCAGAGATGTTTTCGCAACTTGATGTCAATGATCACCCTACCCTCTTTCACCTCTTCGTTGAAATCTGGCGAGATGAGTCACGAGTCGGTACCGAAGGAATGTCCATTTTTGGTCTTCCGGAAGTGTGTGTCAATCATATGGATCCACAGAGCGCCGCCGCTCAAGCGACCGTTTTTAGCCTAGCTGCCCAAATGGTCTGCGATGAATTTAGACTCTATACAGGGCAGAGGTTTAGGGCTTCGGAGAGTTTCCCTTGGTGTAAAGCAAAGTGGATAGAGAACCCAAAAGCAGCTCAGATGTTTATGAAGAGTGATCAAGATCAAGATCAAGATCATGACATCGATGAAGATGATCAAACCGCTGATTTCCCCTGCGGCCTTCTAGTGTTAAGTCCTCAGTGATCAAGTCACATAACCGTTCGTTATAAAGCAGAAGACTGATCGCGGGTAGGAGCGGTGATAGATTCATAGTGCTAATCGACACTCCCTGTGCTAAGTTTATAGACTTAAGTGGTTAATTACTTGGTGTATAATGGCGTTTCTTCACATTGTTAGTGTGAAAAGAAGATCAGCTTACTCGCCCTCGCATCAGCTGATCACTCCTCTGAGACATGCTAAGACATGATCAAAAACGCACCCAAAGATACACCCAGATTCAGATAGTCACAGGATAGTTGAGCGATGAAAGTGATTCACAAGATTCCAGACTCCTCAGGTACATTTCCTGAGCGCGCATTTATTCACCGGGAATTAAGCCTTCTCACTTTTTTTGAGCGCGTGCTAACCTCAGCAAAAGATAAAAATACACCTTTATTGGAGCGTCTACGTTTCCTTACGATCTGTAGCGCGATCCTTGATGAATTCTTTGAGATTCGGGTTGGTGGCCTGAAAGAGAGATACCGTTTGGGGATCGATCGGGTAGGACCTGATGGGCTAAGTACAGCCGAAGTATTAGGGCAGATCCGACAACGAGTGCTCAAGCTCGTCAAGAGCCAATATCGCACGCTCAACCGTGATGTATTGCCAGCGCTCGCTCAAGAGGGCATTAGGCTTCTTAAGAGATCAGAGTGGCGCACAGAGCATAAAGATTGGGCAAGAGATTATTTCCAAGATCAAGTCGCCCCCGTTCTCAGTCCTATCGCTCTCGACCCCGCCCACCCCTTTCCTCGACTGCTCAACAAGAGCTTAAATATGTTGGTCGCCTTAAAAGGCACTGACGCTTATGGTCGAAGCTGTGAATATGCGATTATTCATGTACCGAGGTGTCTACCTCGTGTCATCCCTGTTCCTCAATCGATGAGCGCTACGCCTAACATCAGTGAGTTTGTCCTCCTCTCTTCCATAATCCACTGCTTTGTGAGCGATGTCTTCACTGGAGTTGAGGTAATGGGATGTCACCAATTTAGGGTGACGCGTCACGCTGACCTCGATCTCGATGAGGATGAGGTAGAAGATCTGCTCGACGCGCTCAAGGGAGAACTACACGGTCGTCGTTTTGGAGAATCCGTTCGTTTAGAGGTCGCTAACACCTGTCCAGAAGAACACGTTAAGTTTTTGACAGAACATTTTGGGCTCGGTCAAAATGACCTCTATCTCGTGGGTGGACCTGTTAACTTGAGTCGTTTGGCGACCGTGGTCGGGATCGTTGATCGTCATGATCTTAAATATCCGGTATTCGTACCTGGCGCTCTCGCTAGCGGAGAGGACATGTTTGATCGGCTTCAGCGGCGAGATGTTCTCTTACATCACCCCTTTGAATCATTTTCTCCCGTTGTTGACCTGATCGCCCAAGCTGCTCAAGATCCAAATGTTTTAGCCATTAAGCACACCCTCTACCGAACAGGGGATGAGTCTCCTTTTGTTGACGCGCTAGTCGATGCAGCGAGAGCAGGGAAAGAGGTCACCGCCGTTGTTGAACTTCGGGCTCGCTTCGATGAAGCGGCGAATATAGATATCGCTGCCCGCTTACAAGCGGCAGGAGCCCAAGTCGTCTATGGGGTCGTCGGCTTTAAGACCCACGCTAAGCTCCTCATGATCGTAAGACGAGAGGGGAAGAGACTGAGGCGATATATTCACCTAGGGACAGGTAACTATCACACCGGTAACGCTAAGCTATACACCGATTTCAGTCTCTTATCCGCGAATGTCAGCCTTGGAGACCAGGTCCATTTAGTCTTTCAGCAGTTAACGGGGATCAGCGAGTCAAGGCGACACCCCGACCTAATACAGTCCCCATTTTACTTTGCCTCTGAGGTGATCGACCGGCTTAACCAAGAAGCGGTTGAAGCACGAGCGGGGAGGCCTGCGATGGCGGTCATCAAAGTCAACTCACTCAGTGATCCATCGATCATCGAAGCGATTTATCACGCCTCACGAGCAGGGGTTAAGATTCACTTTATCGTAAGAGGCATTTGCTGCTTAACACCGAAGCTCGCTGAGATCTCAGAGACCATTACCGTCCGATCGATCGTCGGCCGGTTTCTTGAGCATAGTCGTATCTATTACTTCTATGCAGGAGGCCAAGAGGAAGTGTTCTTAGCGAGCGCTGACCTCATGCAGCGTAACCTCTACAGACGCGTTGAAGTTGGTTTCCCTATCCGTGAGCCTTCTCTTAAAGAGAGAGTGATCAGTGAGGGATTACAAGTCTATCTGGAGGCGACCGATGGCGCTTGGTCAATGAACTCTGAGGGGGAATATACTACTCAACCTCCTCCATGCTATGATCTAGCGGAGCTTCCTCTTCACTCGAGTTCTCCTGCTGAGGAAGGCTCTCCTGCAGAGGAATCATTGACCCTTAGACCTAAGCTGATCGTCGAAGATGACTATATCTCAGCGCAATCATGGTTACTCAACCATTTGGTCTCCAAAGGGAGTTAACTGCGACGCGGTGAGCGCTCACGACTCTTAATCCATGCTCACCTTAGGTGAACGTTGGATAGTCGTCGCTGAATTGGCTCGCTGTGTTGGCTCGCTGAGTTAGCTCGCTAGGCTAGGTCTGATGAGGAGATTTTAATGATAGACACTCCCTCTATTTTTGATCATGAGAGTCTCCTACAGAGCGCCCCCCAAACGCCGGGGGTCTACTTAATGTATAATCACAGCCGTGAACTCATCTATGTCGGGAAGGCTAAGAACCTCCGAGCGCGGTTGCGACAGTATTTTGCTAAGACTCCCGACCCTCGACCTTTCGTGCTCACTCTCCCACGATCACTGAGCGAGATTCAGACGATCATCACCCATAATGAAAAGGAAGCCTTAATCCTCGAGAGGACACTGATCCTCGAACATAGCCCACGATACAATGTAGCCATTAAATTTGGCAGCGGACACCTCTATTTAAAGCTCGACACTCGAAAGCCTTGGCCTAGATTTTACGTCACCAGAAAGCGGAAGGCAGATGGGGCGAGGTATTTTGGCCCTTACCTGTCTGGTTCTGATCTGCGAGCCATGACTCAAGTGGTAGAGAGAGCTTTTAAAATCAGAACCTGTGATGATCGAGACTTCCGTAATCGCTCTCGTCCTTGCATGCAATATCAGATTAAGCGTTGCTCAGGGCCTTGCGTCCTCCCCATTGAACGGAGTGAGTATCTCCTCGAAGTAGAGAGCGCCTGTCGATTCTTACTAGGGAGACACCCCGAGTTGCTTCGAGATCTTAGAGGGAAAATGACTGAGGCCTCCACCCTGCTTGAGTTTGAGCGAGCAGCGCGATTTAGAGATCAGATCATCGCTATCGAGCGGAGTCTTCAGCCTCAAGAGGTCGCTGGGCTCTCTAGCGACCATGATGTGGTCGGCCTCTACCGCTCTGCTGATAGCGCTCAAGTTGTTTTGATGGAAGTCAGAGGAGGTGTTTTATTAAGGAGTAGACCCTTCCCTTTGGAAGATCAAGGCGCCGATGACCAAGAGTTGATCTCAACCTTTCTTCATCTCTATTATGCAGAAGGCTCACCCATCCCGCGAGAGATCCTCACTCCTCTCCCGCTTGATGACTCTAATGCTTTAAGTGATCGCCTCAGCGATCTCAGAGGGGGATCGGTCTCGCTTAGGTGTCCACAACGAGGTCGACTGTATCGCTTAGTCACTATGGCTCAGCAAAATGCAGAGCAATCTTTCTTCCAAGCTCAACGGGCGACAAGAGCGCGAGAGGAGACTATGGTTGGATTAAAGAAGCTCTTACATCTATCTCAGCTCCCTCGACGAATAGAGTGTTTTGATATCTCTATATTTCAAGGGGAAGCCCCATTCGCCTCAACGGTGGTTTTTGAGAATGGACTACCCCGTAAACAGCTCTACAGAGTGAGGTCTATCAAGACTGTAGAGGGGACTGATGACTTCGCTATGATGCGGGAGGCGATCACTCGTAGATTCCAATATATCGAAGAGACCGATGATCTACCCCAGCTACTTGTCGTTGATGGAGGTAAAGGCCAGCTCGGAGTGGCAGTCGCAGTCCTCGAAGATTTAGGCCTGCATTATATCGATGTAATAGGGCTCGCTAAATCTCGTTATCTCGGGGAAAGTAAGACAGGAGACGCCGAGCGTTCTTCCGAGAGAGTATTCCTACCGGGTATCAAATCGCCGATCGCCCTCCGTCCTGGATCAAGCGCTTATCGTCTCCTTACTCAGCTCCGCGATGAGGCTCATCGAGTGGCGATCACCGCCCATCGTCGAAAGAGGAGCGCTAAGCGCCTCAGCTCTCCTCTCGATGAGATCTCTGGTGTCGGTCCTAAAAGGCGTAAAGCGCTCCTAAAGGCTTTTGGTTCACTGCGAGGTGTGTATGAAGCCGAGGTCTCTGACCTCGCCCAAACACCAGGGATCTCTTATCCTTTGGCGCATGCTATTTACAAAGCCTTTAGAACAGAAACAGAGGAGACCTCCAAGGCCTAGGGAGAGCGCTCATTCTTAATAAGTCCCAATGACTTCATCCTCCTCCACAAGGTAGCTCGACTGATCCCCATCTCTTTTGCGGCCGCTCCTCGATGCCCGTTATTCAAGGCTAGTATCTGCAAGATCTCTCCCCGTTCCTCTTGATCTCGTTCATCTGACTGAAGACTCACCTCCACAGGCCTCTCCCCTCTAAGTTCAGGGGGAAGATCTTGATATTCTATCTGCTCAGAGCCTCCCATGATCATGGCATATTCAATCACGTTACTCAGCTCACGAATATTACCTGGCCAGGCATAGCTCTCAATTGCCAAGCTCGCTTCAGGAGATAACCCTGAGACCCTCCTCTTGGTCAGCGGGGAGAGGCTCTCATTGAGACGATTAATAAGGTATCGAGTCATCTTCATAATATCCTCGCCTCGCTCTCTAAGCGCGGGGAGGTAGAGGGGGATCACTCGTATTCTATACATGAGGTCAGCCCGAAACTTGCCCCTCTCGACTTCCGCTCGTAAGGCTCTATGAGTAGCACTCAAGAGGCGAACATTCACCTGAATCGACTCAGTTCCGCCTACTGGAGTAAACTGCTGTTCTTGAATCACTCGCAGTAATCTCGCTTGCAGGAGGAGAGGTAACTCAGCGATTTCATCAAGGAATAGAGTTCCATTGTGGGCGAGCTCAAAAAGACCTTTTTTATCTTTGATCGCTCCGGTAAATGAACCACGAACATGCCCGAAAAGCTCTGAGGCTAAGAGCTCGGGAGTCAAAGTCGCACAGTTAATCGCCAAGAAGGGTTTGTTCACTCGAGAGCTGTTCTTATGGAGAGCTTGAGCGACTAATTCTTTGCCCGTTCCGGTCTCTCCCCTGATTAATACTGAGGCCTCTGTCGGTCCAACTCTTTTAATTTTATCAAAGACATCGAGCATTCGGGCTGAGCCGCCCAACATGCCATAGGTCAGCTCAAACTGTTCTTTGTGACCCCCTTTATAAAGAGCCTCATTGTGTGTTCTTCTCAAACTCATCTCCTCAGATCCGCTTAAGGAGATAACAGCGACCCCCTATTTTTACTGAGCCTATTTTTACTGAGTGGAGAGGAGGTCAACTTAATGATTATAGCTCACACCCCTCTATGATTACAGGTCGCTGTCTTTAGCGACGAGTCGCTCGACCTGGGCTGCCTTTGCCTCCCTCTCCATAGCTGTCTTCACCCGCGACCCATGAGGCTCCATCGCGATTATCCGCTGCAGGTTCTATGAGCTCTAATGCTTGGCCAGAGCGACGGTCTGGCCATCCCTCACCCCCGGGTGTGTAGCGTACCTGATCGACGAGTACATCGTTCTGATCGAAGAGAAGAACGCTCCCATAACCATTGGGAAGGAATAAGTCGCCGAGCTCAGCTTGAGCATCTACACCTCCGTTTTCTTGGCGATTCATGCTTGACGCTATAACATAATGGCTTCTCGCCTCAATGTCACCGCTCAAAGTCACTGATCGGTCACCGCAGTCTTGAAGCACCCAGCCATCAATACTGATTGGACTAGAGTGAGGGTTATAGAGCTCAATATACTCTCTAAGGTCATCTTCACCATTGGGATTGTTTTGAATCTCGGTAATAATCACTGCTCCTGCCTCTGGGGTGTCGACCTCCACTCGGCATTCGCTGATCTCACATTTATCAGGCTGTCCACCACAGCGGAGAACCTCTAGATCATCTTCAGCGGCGAGGAGTAACTTTTGATGATCAAAGCTATAATGCAAAACCCCTTTAACTGAACGCACTAAGTCTGCCCGAGAAGGTGTGTAGTCTAGCTCAGCTTCAACCGAAATACGTAAGCTCTCTTGTACGATGAACATATCAAAATCACGAGGGCAATCAGGGGCAGTATTGGTGATCGTCGCTTCTTGAACTTCTATCAATACCGATTCGAGAGGTTCAACCCAATCACCGCCATCAGCGATCATCGCCGGTTCACTCACAATGATTGGCTCAGGGGGAGGCTGTTGACCTATGACCTGTACTCCGTCAGCTCTGACGATTAACTCGGTCACCGTGTAAAACTCGATCAACTCTCCTTCTAAATACACGACACTCCCAGGCTCTATGCCGAGATCTGCGCGTTGATTATTGTAGACCCATAGCCCTGAATAAGCGCCTCCATCAGCATCTTGAACAGCAAAACTGTCTTCAAATATCCGTGTAACCACGACGCCCTCGAGAGACACTGAGACTCCGGGGGCTCGCTCAGGACCCTCGACATAGGTAGGGCAGCGTGGGTCTCGGAGATGACGAATCTTCAGCGCTTCACCGTCACCTTGACAAGAGGCCTCCTCGCGCCAAGCGATTTGTGGATCCGGCGTGGGACGCTCCTGACATTCTGCGGCGATTTCAGGCATCATTTCTCCAGCTGCGTCACCTGCTGTATCGCCTGCTGCGTCGCCTGCTTCATCGCCTGCTGCGTCTCCGGCCACTTCTCCCGCTGTCGCTCCGGCCGCTTCGCCCGCTGTCGCTCCGGCCGCTTCGCCCGCTGTCGCTCCGGCCGCTTCGCCCGCTGTCTCTCCAGCCGCTTCGCCCGCGTCCTCTCCCGCCATGGAGCCTGCCTCTATACCTGCTGACTCTCCCGCGTCTCCCCCACTGCTTGTTTTGTCATCGCATCCTATACTTAAACAGAGCAAGCATCCGAGAAAAACACCTGCTTTCGAGCGCCCATTTAGATTGAAGTCACTTAATGAACGAGATTGAGCTACGTGATACATACGATCTCCGTCTTTAATATACTGAGTTGGCACAAGCGCTTATCACTAAAGTAGTGAGAGATTCTAGCTATAACTAGATATTTACTTTTAGGGCTGTTATTTTCTAGGACTGTTATTTTCTAGGCTGTTTATCATCCATGAGCTCTTTTGACTGTTTGATTTAGTCATTATAGATCGATTACTTCCGTTTTTTACGCTTGGTTTTGTTTCCCTTCTTGGCAGAGCTTTTGCCTTTAACAGTCCCCCTCTTCTGAGAGTGGCTAGACCCTGTCTTTGAAGGGGTAGACCCTGTCTTTGAAGGACTCTCCTCAACCTCCCCAGTCTCCTCAGTGAGCTCGTCTGCTCTTAGCCTTTGTATTTTTTGATGATCTTTTAGAGCTTTCTGCCTCGCTAAGAAAGAGAGATGATCGGTCATCACTTTACCTGTGAGATGATCCATCTCATGGAGGATGGCTCTCGCTCCGAGCCCCTCACCTCTTAGCTCTATCTGCTCTCCATTTAGATCTTGAGCGCTGATCTTAACCCATGTCGGTCGCTTGACTTTAATGTAGACATCAGGAAAAGAGAGACAGCCCTCATTCCCTACGACGAGCACCTCACTCTCCTCGATGACTTGAGGGTTAATCACTGCGATATCCTCTCCCATATCACCGTCTTCCTCAATGATCTTCTCTCTCTGTGCTTCCGGGAGAAAAACATAATCAGAGAGGACGAGCAGCTGGACGGGCTCTCCCACTTGGGTCGCCGCTAAACCGACACCATCACTATGATGCATCAAGACTCTCATATCCTCAAAGAGTGACCTCAGCTCATCATTAAACTCAGTCACCGGTCTTGCTACCTCACGAAGATAGGGATTCGGATAAGTTAAAATACGACGTTGCTTTTTAGGAGTATTCATTCGTTCTCTCTGTGTAAGATACTATTGATTGATCATGTTATTGTACTCAAGTATTAGCCCCTTTACGATTCATGAAGCCATATATATACTTTGAGCCACTTACGGCCAGTGAGCCTCTACGCTGAGTAATCAACGTAGGTGTTATGCTCAACAATACTTGCATAAGATCTCAATCGCTCTCACAGTTACAAACTCAAATCAATACTGTCGATGCAGTCAAATGCTTCGTTTAAGCTATAAAGCGCTAGAAAGACAATGGTGTTATGGGGAAATCGAGCCATTCAGATGAGTCTGAAGTAAACAGCAGCTTTGAAGATATTGAGGCGGTCAAACTACATGAGGTGACCCAAAGTCGGTATTTAAACTATGCGCTCAGTGTAATCACCAGCCGAGCGCTACCAGATGTACGAGATGGTTTAAAACCGGTTCAGAGGCGTATCCTCTATGCCATGTACAATGATCTAAAGCTCCGTAGCGACTCTCGCTTCCTGAAAAGCGCCCGCGTCGTTGGTGACGTCATGGGTAAATACCATCCACATGGAGACTCCTCGATCTATGAGGCGATGGTTCGTATGTCACAGCCCTTTAGCCTCCGTTATCCCTTGGTCGATGGATATGGGAATTTTGGCTCATTGGATGGAGACTCAGCGGCAGCGATGAGGTACACTGAGGCTAGGCTAGAAGGGATGGCAGAGAGGCTCCTCGGTGAGCTAGGTCAAGACACGATTGATCGTAGAGCCAATTATGATGGGCAACTTGAAGAACCTGCTGTCCTTCCAGCTCAAATTCCTAATCTACTCATCAATGGAGCGACAGGAATCGCTGTGGGGATGGCCACTCATATCCCTCCCCATAATTTACGTGAAGTCGTTAAAGGCCTCTTACGCTTGATCAAAAACCCGGAGCTGAGCACCGCTGAACTGATCAGCTCGATCAGCGGTCCTGACTTCCCTACGGGTGGTGAAATTCTCAACACCACTGAGGAGATCGTGAAGATCTATGAGAAGGGTAAAGGAGCGATCAAAGTACGAGGCACATACGAGCTAGAGAGGGTCGACCGTACCTCACAGATCGTGATCACCTCTATCCCTTATGAAGTGCAGAAAGGGGGCCTTGTAGAGAAGATCGCTCAACTTGTCATAGATAAAAGAGTCCCTCAGATCGTTGATGTGAGAGATGAGAGTACCGATGTCGTTAGAGTCGTTTTAGAACTCAAGCGTGGAGAGTCGGCAGAAGTCGCGATGGCCTATCTGTACAAGCACACTCCACTTCAACAAAATTTCAATATTAACCTCACCTGTCTCGTCCCTGCGACGTCAGCCATTAATCGACCTCCCAGTGAAGCAGATGAAGACGCCCCCACTCCCTGCCGCCCCGAAAGGCTTAGTTTAAAGGAGATTCTACGATATTTCTTAGACTTTAGACTCGAGGTTACTCAGCGCCGACTTCAGTATGAACTCAATGTACTTCGGCGGCAGATTCATAGGTTAGAGGCTTTTGAAAAACTCTACGGTGCGCTCGATGAAGCCATTACTCTGATTCGTGAGAGTGATGGTCGTGCAGCTGCAGAGTCCAAGCTGATGGTACGCTTTCAGCTCGATCAAGAACAAGCGGCAGCAATATTAGAGATGAGGCTCTATCGCCTCGCCAAACTAGAGATCG
Source organism: uncultured bacterium (assembly GCA_943788935.1). Lineage (GTDB taxonomy): Bacteria > Myxococcota_A > Bradymonadia > UBA7976 > VGTA01 > CAKZRU01. The sequence goes on from CALSSE010000020.1 coordinate 173,224, forward strand.
TACAAGTCAGAGATGAGCTCACTAAGAAGCGATCTAGAGCCGCAGAGTGTGAAGCACTTCTTGCTGATGAGCCCGCGATGTGGGAGATCGTTAAGGACGAGCTCAAGGAGGTACGCGCTAAATATGGAGACGAACGTCGCACGACGCTCGTAGGCCCACAAGAAGATAGCGATTTCTCAGCAGAGTCTTATATCCTCAAAGAGCAAACTTGGCTCATCGTTACTCGTAATGGTCGAGTAAAGCGACAACGCGGTTTTAGTGATGTCAGCTCGATTAGAGTCCCCGATGGAGATGAGGTGGGTTGGGCGGTCTATAGCGATACACGCAAGACCGCTACCTTTTATACTCAGAGTGGCTCTGCCTACACGATATTCGTTGGAGAGCTACCTGCGACAACAGGGTATGGCGACCCTCTGCAAAGTATTTTTAAATTTGCCGATGGAGAGAAGATTGTCGGAGTGATCGTTAACGACCCTGTTCTACACCCTCTTCCCCAAGAACTCCCTCCTGAGGCGGGATTATCGATCATTCCGCTCGCAGGGATTATCAATGATGACCAAGACAACAGCGCTAAACAGAACCCTCCCCCTTTTGGGGTCGCCTTAACTCGACTAGGTCGAGCGCATCGCTTCCCTCTAGATTCCTTCGCCGAGGTCAGCCAAAAGGGGGGACGTCGTTACATGACCTTAGAGGGTAGAGATGAGATCGTTCATTGTTTCGCCGCTCGTGGGGATGAATCTTTAGCCTTGGCGAGTCGCTTCGGACGAGGAATGATCTTCTCCATTTATGATATCCCGCTCCGGCAAAAGAGCAGTAAAGGCTGTATCGCGATTCGTCTTATCCAAGGAGACACGGTCCTCTCTTTCGTGTTAACCAATAATCCACTTAAAGGGTTATTAGTGACAACCACAGGTGGGAGAGAGAAGCACATTCGCGAGAGCCACAATAGCACCTCAAAACTGAAAAAGACCAAGCGGGGCGGCCGCGGCTATGAAGTGATCCGAAGAGGTCAATTTGAGCAATATCTCGCAGAACCTATGATCGTGGAACCCGTTGAAGAGCTCAGCGAAGAGGGCGAGGAAAACAATGAGCTCAGCGAAGAGAACAATGAACTCAGCGAGGAGAACAATGAACTCAGCGAGGAGAGCAATGAGCTTAGCGAGGAGAGTAGCCAAACTGATCAGAGCTTACAGAATTCTGATGACATAGAACAGGACCAAGCGCGATCCTCTGCGCCCAGCTCTAGAGAGGATAAAAGCTGATGAAACGCTCAACCATGGTCTCAATCAAGATAAGTGATGATTCGCCAAGAGAGGCCAGCCGAAACGAAGCAGGTCACCCCCTATGGAATACAGCCCACATCAATAGGAGAAGTCGATGACAGAACCGATCTCAACTGAGCAAGCTGAAGCCGCCTCCAAAGATGCAGCGGTTCAAGCCTATGATGCTTCAAAAATCACTATCCTTAAAGGTCTAGAAGCGGTCAGACGAAGACCCGGTATGTATATCGGAGGTACTGATAAAGTAGGGTTACATCACCTCCTTTGGGAAGTCCTAGATAACGCCGTTGATGAGGTCATCCATGGGCATGCAGACCATATTCAAGTCATCTTATCAGCTGATCGACGAGAGTTGACGATCAAAGATAACGGCAGAGGTATCCCCGTAGAGCCTCACCCTCAAGACCCCACTGGACGAAGCACTTTAGAGGTCATCTTCACTGAGCTTCACGCTGGTGGAAAATTTGAAGAGGGCGCTTATAAAACTGCTGGCGGATTACATGGGGTAGGGGCGAGCGTTGTTAATGCCCTCAGCGATATGCTCAACGTCAGCGTCAGACGAGGAGGGACTAAATATACACAACGGTTCTCAAGGGGGGCTGTGGTCGGTGGGCTAGAAGAACAAGCGGGAGTGAGGGGAACAGGGACAGAAGTCTCTTTTAGAGCAGATGATCAGATCTTCCCTACTCCACAATATGACCCTAAGGTGATCAGTGAGCGTCTCGAGAGTAAAACCTACCTCCATTCAGGGCTCAAGATCTCCTTTAAGGATCAAGGTGATCGATCAATGGGGACACAAGTATTTAAACACGACGGAGGACTCGCTGAATACGTACTCAATCAGTCAACCTTTTTGAACCGTCCGCAAGTAATCGACGCTCCTTTTCACCTCATCCGTAATGAGGAAGAGAGCAAGGGAGAGATGGATGGTCGATTCGAGGTCGCTTTCACTTGGACAGAATCTACCGACACCCTCTCAAGAGCCTTCGTAAATGGTATCCCTACCGGCTCTGGAGGTACTCATGAGCAAGGGTTAAGAGACAGTATCAATAAGGCTTTGCGCGCCTTCATTGATCAGCATAGCCTATGCCCTAAAGGAGTGAGCTTAACCCCCGATGACCTCAGAGAGGGCATGATCGCCGCCGTTCATATCTTCATCCAAGATCCACAGTTTCAAGGGCAAACTAAAGACAAGCTAAATAACACTGAGGTTCGCGCCTGGGTGAGTGGAGCGATCCGTCCCTATTTGGAGCAATGGCTCAATGAGCAACAAACTCAAGCTCAAGCGATTGTGACCCGGGCGATTCAATCGGCAAAGGCGAGGATGGCGAGTCGAGCGGCAGTGAGCGAGGTGAGACGTAAGTCCCCAACCAGCCGAAGGCTTAACTTACCTGGTAAACTCGCAGATTGTAGCAGTAATGACCCGACTCGCTGTGAGCTATTCCTCGTTGAGGGCGATAGTGCGGGTGGATCTGCTAAACAAGGTCGAGACCGAAAGTTTCAAGCGATCTTACCGCTTCGTGGTAAGGTCTTGAACGCTGAGCAAGCGACGGAGAAGAAGGTGCTTGGTAATCAAGAGCTCTCTGATATCACCAACGCTCTAGGATGTGGCTTCGGTCGCGCGATGGATGTCACCAAACTTCGCTATCATAAGATCGTCCTCCTCATGGACGCCGACAGCGATGGCCATCATATCTCAACCCTCCTCTTGACCTTCTTCTATAGGTATATGCGGCCCCTCATAGACGAGGGATATGTTTATCTCGCCCAACCACCACTGTACAAAGTTGAGCATCAGAAGAAGATTCATTGGTTAGCAGATGACCAAGAGAAGACTAAGCTGGTAAATAAGCTCTCCAAACGAGGGGGTAAGATTGATATTCAGCGCTTCAAAGGGCTCGGGGAGATGATGCCTAAGACCTTATTCGAGACTACGTTGTGTCCAGAGAAACGTCGTTTATTACAAATCCGTATTGAAGAAGAAGATCGCTATAATACAGAGACAACGATCTCTAACTTAATGGGTAAAGACGCCAGTGAGCGTTACAACTTTGTAGTAGAGAACGCCTTGAACGCAGAGGAGTTGGATGTCTAAAGTCATGGACTCCGCGTACTCTCTAGGCTGAGAACTAGCTTAACCAAGATGCTCTCTTGACCTCGCTGTGTGGCTATGGTCTGCTTGTTGAACGCTCGTCATCTTAATCGCGAGATCATGATCGACGTGACTTAACTCTGGCAAATTTAGTGTCCCCCTTGGGGAGTAGAGGGAGCGTTATGGGTATAATAGTCGAGTCTTTAGGTGACTATATTAATGGTGAATTCATTCGAAGTGGAGGAGAAGAGTTCTCTTCGTTTAACCCGGCGAAGAGTGGTGTAAAGGTCGCTCAGATGTTCGAGCAGAGCGGGTCCGTAGATCGGGCAGTCTCAGCGGCGAGGTCGGCGTTAAAGACATGGAGAAGAGGCGGTTTAGAGCGCCGAATCGAAGCGCTCAGAGCGGTCGCTGACCTCGTCCCTCAACATCAAGAACGGATCGCAGAAGCGATTAGTTTGGAGATGGGCAAACCGATCTCCGAGGCGAGAATTGAAGCCGGATCGATCAAGTCTAAGATCGAGGGCGTGATTAATCAGCTGCCCTCCACCCTCCCTGCAGCACCATCGGGGGCTCCCGGCGAACAGCGTTTTCACTCTCTAGGAGTCATCGGAGTGATCGGACCTTTTAACTTCCCGATCCACCTCCTAAATACTCATATTATTCCCGCGCTCTTAACGGGTAATACCGTTATAGCCAAGCCTTCTGAAGTCACCCCTCTCTGTGGGCAACGATATGCGGAGCTGTTTCACGCTGCTCGCTTCCCTGAAGGCGTCTTAAATATCATTCAAGGGCGAGGAGTCATCGGGGCAGAGCTCTCCGCTCATCAAGATGTTAATGGAGTGATCTTTACCGGCAGCTACGAAACAGGACGCAAGATCAGACAAGCCACATTTGATCAGCCACATAAAAAAGTATGCCTTGAGCTTGGCGGTAAGAACCCTGCGGTTATTCTGGATGATGCTGACTTGGAGCAAGCGACCAGGGAGATCTTACTCGGAGCTCTCTTAACCTCAGGTCAGCGTTGCACTGCTACCTCGAGAGTGATCGTCACCGCAGGGATAGCGAATGAGCTAAAAACGAATCTTATTAATGCTTTTAAGCGTATTCGGCCGCTCAACCCTCTCGATGAAGACTGTTTCATGGGACCCCTCGCTAACGAGGCCTCCCGAGATCGATTTATGAAGCTCCTCCAACAAGCGAAAGAGCAAGGGGCCGAACCATGGGTCGAGAGTGAGTGTATCAGCGGAGGGGCCTTTGTCACTCCCTCTATTTATGGTGTACGTGGCGATGAGCCGTACCTCAAACATGAACTGTTTGGCCCTCACATCTCTATGCAAATCGTGGATGATGATCGGGCGGCTTTACAAGCAGCCGCCAATAACCAATATGGTTTAAGCGCCAGCCTCTTTACCCAAAGAGAGGAGATGTTTGAATCCTTCTATGATGAAGTACCGGCTGGCGTTTTAAACTGGAATAGGAGCACTAATGGCGCTTCGGGTCTGCTCCCATTTGGAGGGATTGGTAAAAGCGGAAATTGGCATGCAGCCGGATCTGAGGGGCCAAGACTGAGCACCTATCCGGTGGCGGTGATGAGCGTTCCCTATGGACAGGTCACTGCTAACCATTCATTAGAACGCCTGTTAGCGAATCATCCAATCGGTCGTCTAGAGCGACAACATCGTCTCGAAGAGGTTGGAGAGCGCTTTGGGAAATGGTTAGAGGTTGATGGCTTAGAGCTTCTCCTCCCCTACAAGCAGATTGAAATTCGAGATGGGGGGGCTTTTCTGTCCAATGAGGTTTTGGCGGAGATGGCTCGAGGGTTCGGTCTCTCTGCTGATGAGAGGGGAATCTATTTCTCGCTTCGTGATGAAGATAGATCAGAAACAGAGCGTTTAGAAGATCGTTTGATCACCCTCATGAATCAGCTGCTTGAGATCGACCCTGAGCCCTTCATCACTAGGCCCAAGAGGATGATCCTCTCCCCGCATGATGGTAAAATGCCACGCTCAGCGACTTGGTTAGAACGCTTCTATGGTGGTGGGTTCCTACCTCGTGAGAAAAAACCCGCTGTTGTGGATTTAGCGCGCAGTCAGGGGCCCTTTTTGCGATCTGTGGATGAAGCCCCCTTACAGATTATGGACGCGGCCAGCCAAATCGCCTCTCTACCAGCAGGGTTTCGTCCAGATGCAGCTCAAGTCGATCTCGATAACGGACTCTATGATGAGGTCATGCTGTATTCACCTAACCCAGATGAGCTAGGTGGAGATGTATTCGAGGTGTTTGAGAGAGAGCTTATGGCCTTCGCTCCTCCTCAAGTTAACCATGTCTGCTGGACCAATGGTGGAGCTGAGTCCAATGAGAAAGCCTTCCATATTTCTCGTTTGCATGGGCCGGGAGGGAAACGAATCCTCGCCTTTGAGAGCTCATTTCACGGACGAACTCTCCTCTCACTGTTCTGCACCTATAACCCGATTAAGCGAGAGCCCTATCAGATTAAGGGTCATGAGGCGGTCTTCCTCGAGCGCCCAATCCCTAAATCTCCCTATGCAGATCCTGATATCACGGCAGAGTGGATCAAAGGATGGTCAGAGCCTCACGCTGATCGAGACGCCTTGAGGCGTATACTCATCGATCAACATTCCGAGAAGCTCGGTGTTCACGAAGAGGACGGTATACCCCTTCTCGAAGCCGAAATTAATGCGCTCTGTGCTCTAGAAACTGAAATACTCGCAGGAGATGTCCTGACTTGCATCATTGAGCCCTACCAGTGCGAGGGTGGAGATGTTACACCTACCCGTCGCTTCTTTAACGGGCTGCGAGCGCTCACCCGAGCTTACAAAGTACCGCTTATCTTTGACGAGGTACAAAGCGGTTTTGGCTTATCTGGCCCTATTTTTTGGCACTCAAGTTTTGAGCTCACTGACGCCCAAGGTGAACCTGATGGCCCTGATCTAGTTGTCTGCGCAAAGCGAGCTCAAGTCGGTCTTGTCCTCTCTCGTTGGCCTGACCCTGACCCAGGACCCTCTCATGCTGCGAGCGCTGCTAGAGGTCGCGCTCACCTCAGACTTCTACAAGAGCGTCCCTCTCACGAGGCTCTCTTAAGGGAGCGTCTCGCTGATCTCACGAAGCGTTGGTCTAGACTCGTGTTGAGACCGCGCGCCTTTGGTGATGCCTTTGGCTTTGATCTCCCCGCCCCACAGATCGCGATGCATCTTATTGCTCAGCGCTTCTATCGAGGCTACATGGTCTATATCGCCGGTAAAAAGACGCTTCGTTATCGAATGAACAGAGGCTATACAGAGACCGAAATCCATGAGGTATTCAGAGTGATCGAGCGCTCTCTAGAGGCGCTCACCGAGCAAGCGGGAGGTCAAGGTGAAGACCTCATCGAGAGGATGTCACAATGTAAACCACCTCAATGGGTAAATACTGATCCAGCGACTCATGAAGAGTACCAAGTCAGTCTCATTGAAGCGCTCACTGTCCCTGGTGATCCTGATCTCTATTTAAGACAGTTTGGGGAGTTGAGTGTCGCGCGTCGCGTCGCAGGAGAAGCCTTCTTAGCTCTCCCTTCACAAGTCTCAGAGTCTGACCTTCATACCCTAAGCGCAGCTGAGCCCGCCACCTTCTATCGAGCGACAGGCTACTCGCTCACTCACTTTGTCGCTGACCGCATTGGGACTAGAATAAGACGAGTCACACTCGCAGAGTTTGATAGACTCACACCACAGATCATGGCCCTCGAAGCGAACGCTTATGAGCCTGCTCGACAAGATGATATCGAGACTTTAAGGTCGATCGCAGCACATCCAGAGGGGATCATCTGTGTGGCAGAAACTCTCGAGGGCTTAGTAGGAATGGCCTTCGCTTCTCCTCTAGAAGCCTGGGCGACCATTGAAGGTCCTAATCGAGACCCTCACCTAGGACAAGAAGACACACTCTATAGCGCCGATATTACTGTAGATGTCACGGTAAGAGGACAAGGTATCGGTCATCGATTAAGACACGCGATCATTCATCAAGCGCTACTCAGCAAACGCCCTGATGGCTCTCCTCGATATTATTTCATTACCGGTCGAAACAGGGTAGGGAATGCCAATGCGATGTGGGCCGTCAATCAGCGATGGGGCGCGTATTTAGTGGAAGAGATTGCTGGTCAATATGGTGAGCCTGACGCTCGCTCAAGATATTACCGTATCCCCTTACGTCGAGCCGATCGTCGACAGTCTCCCCTCTCATTGAAGAGACGTTCTCATCAAGCAGATTCGATAGAGCAGCTCTCTTGGGGAGTACATCAACCGACCGGTCAGTCTCACGCTCTACTCTCTCATGCCAGGGATATCGGCGTGTTTGATGAGCCGATGCTCACTAAACTTACAGTCAGTAACTTTATCACCTCTCCATATGCTCGATATGCCGAAGCGATGAGAGCGATCACCCCACCCGGTTGCTCCCATATGTATTTTACATCCTGCCTTGATGAGATGGTAGACAAGAGCATACGATCGCTCAAGCATAAACGCCCTCTTGGACAATTGGTCGTCAGTTTTGAGGGAACGCGCTTAGGTGGAAATACTGCTGCGAGTAGATCTCTTAGCGAGTGTGGGAAGCATTTTGATTGGCCTACCCTGCCTCATCCCAATGATGACCCTCAGAGAACAATCAATGCTCTAGATGAGCTGCTCTCTTTGCAAGGTGGCCCAGAACACCTCATCGGTGTCTATATTGAAGCGATCCAAACAGTCAACGGTCGGGTCCTCACTGATGCAGCGTGGGAGGCTCTATGCGAGTGGCGTGATCGTACTCAAGTACCTCTCGTCCTCTCTGAGGTCTCTAGTGGTTTCGGGAGGAGCGGGCGTGGTTTTTGGTGGCTCTCAGCTGCTCGAACAGAGGCTGATCTTGTCTTATGGTGGGCAGGAGGACAGATCGGTCATATTTTCTGTAAACCTCATGTCTTTGTCGCTAAGCCGCTAACACTGATCAGTACTTGGGATGGTGATGAGCTATCAGCGACCAGAATACTGTGGCAGCTCTATGCTACACTCGGTGGTCTCAGCGAAAGAGTAGAGCGATTAAGCGAACACTTGAATAATATTCTATCTCAAGTCTTCCCCGAAGGCTCGCTTGGAGGTACAGGTCTATATCGCACACTCAAGAGCTCTCAAGCGAGAGAGATTCAACGTGCCTTACGAGAGCGAAATGTGCAGTTACAGTGTTTTGGGGATCACTTATGTATCGCTCCTCCACTCAGCGCTGACGAGCAAGAACTAGAGACTTTTGGTAAGAGACTACAAAGCGCTCTATCAACTCTTTAGTGTAAGTCTTAACTGAATCTCTTTTATCTGTTGAGCAGAGATTGACTCTCTCTGATCACCATGATAAACACCTGTCAAATAGCGACCGATTGGCGCCCTTGTTGTCAAGAGAATGATAGAAGTATCAGCACTTGCGGCGTCTTAATGCTGAACCGTCGTACCAAGTTTTAGAGAGGTCTATCATGGTCAAGCGAATCAAGAAGCGTATACCTAAGAATAAAAATGAAGAGAGCGTTCAAGGAGACTCTGAAGTAGAGGTCTCAGAGGGCGTCATCTCAGCCGAGAGTGATGGCTCACCTGTTGAGAGCCCTGCCGCACTGAGAGATGAAATCGCTGCAAATGCCCAAGGGGCTTCAGCGGATCGGTTCAGTGAGGTCATGGAGGGACTCCTACTCAATCTAGCTGATAATTGGCTCATTGTTTTATTGCTCATGGGTGTCGGTCTTGGCTTATATGGCTTTGTTCAATATAGTGACCAAGCCGCTAAAGAGAGACTCGCTGATAATCGAGTCACGATTATGAAGAGCTTCAAACAATATGAGACTCTAGACCACGCCTCGACAAGAGCGCTCAAGCAAAAGACGAGCTCCTCAGAGTCGAACATTTTAGGTCTCTCTACAGGCGCCGCTAGTGAGATTGAGCCCCCACCTACTAAAGACTATGAAAGTGTTGCTGATCAGATCAGTAAACTAAAACTGTCATCAAAGAGCGCTCCCATCGCTAAACTCACCGAAGCGAGCGCTCGCTTCGATGCGGCCAAGAGCGCTGACGACTTCAATAAAGCGGCGATGCTCTTCAGCTCTGTCGCCAAGAATCAGAACGTAGAGCCAATCGCTCAGAGCCTCGCCTTCCGCAACGCCGCGATCGCTTATGAAGAGGCCGCTTCCCTCTCTGAAGATCGGGCTGCTTGGGTGACCGCGGCTAAAGCGTGGAAGGCATTTGGAGATTCTGATAAAGCGATCTTTGGACTCAGCGCAGACGTTAACCGCGCTCGCGTATTGAGAGCTTCAGGAGACCTTGAGGGGGCTCGGAAAGCGTATCAAGAGCTCAAACAGGCGCACAACGCAGCGCTTCAGGACCCGAAAAATCGAGAGCTGAACAAGCGAGTAAAACTTGGTTTAGCTCTCACCGCTAGCGCCAAGAGTGAGGCGACCGCTCCGGCTAAAACCAACGCAGAGGGTAAGTGAGACGAGAGGGGACACTAGCGATGGTCAATCACATAAGTGCGCGTCTCATTAGGTTAAGGAGAGCGCTCACGCTGACCTCGCTCTCGATCCTCTCCTTATACCTCTCTGTCGGTTGTATAAGCTGGCCCCAAGGGGCAGAGCATCCTCACCAGATCACGACTAACATCTCGGAGAATCATAACCCTAGGTCTCGACCTTCACTACGCAGTGAATGGAGAGAGGCTCTAGGATTAGAGGGCCCATTTGTTACCCACAAGGGTTTCATTGGTGGTGCCGCTGTCCACGACCAACACCCGATTATCGCTATCGTCGGCTACGATAATACGCTAAGAGTCTTGAACCGAATTAGCGGAACGTTATTGTGGAGCTATTCACTGAAATCCTCTAGCGTTGGCGCTTCAAAGTTTATCGGTGATCTATTACTCATTCCCACCGGAGATGGACTGCTCACTGCTTACGATATTAAGCAGCGTAAAGTGATATGGCGTCGACAATTTTCAGGGCTCGTTCGTACTCCGATTACAGTCGGCGATGACCTAGTATACGTTTGTGATGGTACTAATAGTCTCTATGCTTTAAAGATATCTGATGGAGAGCTTGTATGGCAAAATCGGCAAAATCCACCCAAGCGATTCAGCTTACAAGGTGAGTCTAGGCCATTGATCGCCAAAGATAAAGTGATCATGGGATACAGCGATGGACGAGTCATCGCCTTTAATGCCAAGAGAGGAGAAGCTCTCTGGGAGAGAGACCTCGCGCCACAAGTCAAGCAATTCGAAGATGTAGACGCTGACCTCACTGTCATAGGAAACACAGTCTATGCCGCTTCTGCAGCTTCTGGTTTATATGCTCTGAATCTAAAAGATGGTAAGATTAAATGGTTTTATCCTATCGCAGGCGTAGTCACTATGAGCGAATTTGAAGGTGACCTTATTCTAGGGCTTCAACATGGGGAGCTAGGTCGGTTAAGCGTCCTGGACCGAGTCTTCACTTGGAGGGTCAGTTTTGGTACGGATGGAGCGCCCCAGCGTATCATCAAGTTTCCATATGGGATCGCGTTGACCCTGTCGAGGGGTGGTCTCTATGTGCTCGACGCTCACTCAGGCGAGCTTCGAGATCAGTTTACCTCAGGGAGTGGTCTCCAAGGACCCCTCGCTTTTAGTGAAGATGGATGGCTATATACGAGCAGCCTCAATGGCTATTTATATGCCTTTTCTCCTCGCTGAATAACTCATCCCCGGAGCGACTCCATCTCTAGGAGAGGTCGATCACTCCGCTCCACCACAGCTCATGCTTATTGCAGAACGCAAACACGGCAATTCTTAAAATGCCCGGTGGTAATTCAACGGAAATACTCGCGCCCTTTTCGGTATCAGGTGATAGCTCGGTGGGATGAAACTCTTTAAGGTAAAAGACCCGACCTGTATCTAGGTCCCTTGTGTAGATCGTGGTGATCCAATGATCAAGTTCCATCACGTGATCAACCGTCGCGTTAATGATCCCATCTTGTACGCTGACTATGGGGTGATGTACCGCTGCGTTATGAGGACCTGGCGCATCCATCGTGCGTATACCGACTTGAAAAGTCTCTTGTTGATATTGCTCTAGCCGATCTGCTCGATATGTCCAAAAGGGCTCATAAGCGCTCAGCTCCCCTTGATCATAGGTCGTCTCTCCCATGCAACCAGAAGTGCTCACTCCTAACGTGCTGATACCCACCAAAGCGGTTAGCCTATTGGCTATAGAGATAGATCCAAGCGTAGAGAAAAATGAAGAGAAGGCCTGTCTTCGAGTAGTAGTCTGATCACTTAGAGCGCTAACTTGTTTATTGACCTGCATCGTGTACACTTTCATATTTCAATGGAATGTTAACAGATTTTGGCGACCTCTCGTATCTTAAGAGAGACTATAACCGCCACCAATAATAATGTGACTAGAATTGATCACTGTATCAAGTTCAAATAGAGAGAGGCTAGCTATGTCCATCCTAATTTCTAAAGATATGAGAGAGCTGAGACCGCAAAGACGATGGCGAACACTGTCGATGATTAGCGTCTTGTGGGTCTGCGTTTATGGTTGTGACTCTGATGATCCAGACAATGATAATAGTGATGCTGGCGAGATGAGCGCTGGCGAGATGAGCGCTGGCGAGACGAGCGCTGGCGAGATGAGCGCTGGTGAAGCGAGCGCTGGCGAGATAAGCGCTGGCGAGATAAGCGCTGGTGAGATGAGCGCTGGCGAGATGAGCGCTGGCGAGATGAGCGCTGGCGAGATGAGCGCTGGCGAGATGAGCGCTGGCGAGATGAGCGCTGGTGAGATGAGCGCTGGTGAGATGAGCGCTGGTGAGATGAGCGCTGGTGAGATGAGCGCTGGTGAGATGAGCGCTGGTGAGATGAGCATGACCGGAGAGTATTCTCCTGAGACATCGATGAATACTTTGAGTGATGATGGTCAAAGAGCTTTTTGTGAATCCTTTGTTGCCCGAGATCAAGCTGCTACCGAATCAACGTCTGCATCTGACCAAATGACATTCAAGGAGACCTCATGTCTCCTAGCAGGTCTACTCGGCGGTGCCACAGATGAGATGGGATGCGAGACTGATAGACAACAATGTCTCATGGACTTCGAGAACGCGATGATCACAGTTGAGTCATGTCTTGAAGACTTCGGTGACGCCTTCTCTAGCTGTGGAGCTACAGTCGCTGAAATAGAGGCATGCGAAGTGGCGACTCGCGAGCTACTTCTGAGCTCAATCCTCAGCCTCCCCGCGAGTCTCTACTCATGCGGCAACGTAGGAGAGCCCGGGGTTTTTCTGCTCGCAAGTGGTCTCCCTACAGCGCCTCCCGCAGAGTGTGCGATCGACTCTGTCGCAATGTGTCAATAAAACAGAGTTAATCAGAACAAGCGAGTATGTTCGTGATCCATTCCACCACGCGCTGATATTCTTCGCTGCTCGCCTCGAAATCAAGAGTACCTGAATGTCCATCAATCATTCGACGGCTCAGTTGACTCCCTGTGCCATCTCCAACAGTGACAAAAGGTTCAACGGCTGAGAGGCCCTCTATAATTTGATCATTCGAGTATTCCTCTCCACTCTCAGGCGCGTTGAAACTGAGTTTAAACTGTCTGAATGAGGTGTTCGTGTGACAGCCTGATGTCGCGCATTGGGTCGCCAAGGTTCTAAGCGGCACTCCCGAGAAGATGTTCATTGAGCTCTCTCCATACAGACCACAATCTTCTACAGGCTCACCTCCCATCGGCTCACCTCCCATCGGCTCACCTCCCATCGGCTCACCTCCCATTGGCTCACCTCCCATTGGCTCACCTCCCATCGGCTCACCTCCCATCGGCTCACCTCCCATCGGCTCACCTCCCATCGGCTCACCTCCCATCAGTTCTTGAATATATTGACGAGACTCAGCACCCATAAAAACTTCCCCTCCTCTACATCCAATAACCATGAGAGAGAGACCGCATCCGAGCAAAGAGGTGAGCCGCGTAGAGAGTCGAAAGCTCTTGGAACCTATGGAGTTGATGTGTAAACCCTTACCTTGAATATCCTGATTAAAAGTTACTTTATCGTTCAAGTTTCCTACCTCTTAAATGACTACTGCTACTATCAAGTCATTATTACTGATATCTTGAGAGTCTTTCTACTTTAGATAACTTATGAAGAAAAGATGATTACCACTCTTTACTCTTGAGGATCTTGTGATCAGCTTATTATATAAGAGAGGGTGGTGACGATGAGGGTCTTCTATGATTACTATCCTTCATCATATAGATATTTTTTAACTGAGCGGTCGACTACATATGACTCAACTGATTATCCACTCCCTGCATCTCTGGATCGCGCATCATCTAGCCGATTCATTGAGAGAAAAGAGTCCTGATTTAGAAGTCACTATCATCGCTGAGAAGACATGGAATTATGAGCTGAGGTACTCATCTCGTTCATCACGGAGTGAGCTTCAACATCTCCTCTCCTCGATCTCACCTCTTTGTCCTAGAAAAAGGAGCTCACTGAGTATCGATGCGAATAGCTTTCATTTATATCTCGGTACTCCCAGACGTTTAGATGAGTTCTCTATAAGGATTAAATCAGATAGTGATAAGTTATTAGATCATCTCTCTAAAGAGTTCGAGTCACGCTTACACTTCGAGAGGAGCGCAGGAGCTCCCACTAAGTCTGTTTTAAAATACGGGGGAGCTTCACCATTTATTCGAGAGCTCCTCTCTTGGATAATTTGGAGACACTACGGGGTCAGCTTGATCACCGAAAAAGTATGGGGAGATGACGCCAATGACATTCATCTTCTCATACAAGACCCCGCCCTGCGGGGCGAAGCCTTTAGATATTCTCTGCCGGTTAAGATATATCTCGATGAAGAGGTCAGTAGAGATATAAGTGAAGAGATAGATCACCGCTCAGATGTTATGGGGAGCTTAATCGCGGCAGGCTATCAACCTAATGTTGAATACCTTTCACCACAAGATTGGCCACAATCTGCTCTTCGATATGGTTTTGTTATCGATATTGGAGAGCGGACATTTGACCCCATAGAAGCAAACTATCTAGTAGGAGCGATCTCTGAGGGTTTGAATCAAGATGGTGTAAAGTTACACTCCCATCCAATTACTTTTCAATCTTTTATTGGAGGAGAGGAGCCTCGACCTGATCATGAGCTGAGGGTCTATCTCCCCATCAACCATTGGCGCAGAGACCTGCTTATCCCCATTGGTGGAGAACAGCCAAGACGGTGGCAAGTGGATGTATATCTCGATGACCTGCTCACCGGACTACCGATCCTGCAATCATTAAAGAGTTTTGGTTTTACTAGAGTCAATGGGCAGAGCTTGCACTCAACAGATAATGATCTTGACGGTGGCGTTTATGTCAGCTGGGGGAGCGCCATTAACTTCCCCAAAGTACAGCAGATGGTCATCAAGTCACTCGAGGCTCTCGGAGAGGTTCCTGCCCTACTCCAAGCCTCTAAAACGGGTACTGCAGCGCTCCCCATAAGCCACCCCCTTGATCACACTGAGGTCGTCCAAGATAATCTTATTGAATTAGTTATCTTTACCCAAGATTTTGAGGCCGATCATTGGCGCTCTAAACTTTTGGAGCTCTGCAAGGACCAACGGCTCACGATCATCACTGAGGCAGATATTGAAGGAGATGATTCGAAGACATACAGACTCTTAAGCCTATTTCCTTGGCGAGAGATCAGTTTCATCAACTCTCCTCATTATCTTGAAGATAGACACCGACAGGTCTTGGAGCTGATCGGCACTACACAAGAACAAGAGGATACTTACCCTATTGATCTAGAAGAGTCTTGGGACAGTGAAGACAGTGATTGGGATCATTCAGAGCTACAAGAGTGGCTAATGAGCAGCTTGTATGAGGAGATTGATGAAGAGATTATTCCAGTCAATATCACTTATGGGTCGAGCCCCGCTCTTCTCATTCAATGGTTGGAGGATGAGGTCGGCTTAATCTTTAAGCATGAGGTAATGACCTCACCTCATCTAGCAGAAGATGACCCTGAGTTGATCATACATATTCCATCTCATTATCTATCTCTAGATCGATTTACCCCCCTTCCTAACTCAAGCTCTTCTTCCTCTGAGGATGGCCAGTTACGGCTCACTCGTACCAAGTCTCTACTCGACCCTCCGAGACAGCCTCTTCTAAATAGTGACTCTTCTGCGCTCACCTTCAGCCCTACCCAGCTCTCCGATATATACGGTTATCATGACACCCCCGAAGGAGAGCTCATACTGCGTTACCGAGAGATAGAGCTCACCATAAATAGTCTATCTCCTCCCTTCACTGACGAGGTCACCCCTCCTCAGAATGGAGCTCACTTAAAGACCGAGTCTATGAGAGGTATCCTAACTCATCCAGCTTTTGTTCAGCTCTGTGATTACCTCATGAACGCCATTATACGTCGTCAGACACAGCTGATCAGCTCTTGTCCGGGCATTGGGGTAAAGAGAGCGCTTCGTTGGTTATCGGTGATCACGCAAACTCCTATCATCTCTCCTCACTCTTACGCAGAGACTTTGCCATGGTTAGAGCGGCTCACTCAGTCTAATTTACCCTTAATTCTCATCGAAGACTTCGATCGTTTGACGACGCATATCCAAGTGCTGATCAAACGAGCGACTCTCAATATTCACATCGGAGATCAAGAGCGTGGACCTGTGATGATAGGGTCTCTCTCAGATGGCTACCTCACAGAGTCACATCAGCCCATATCAGACTATCTCAGCAAGCAGATGACTCATGGGTTTGAATATGAGGGGTTTCCGGTCAGTGTCATACCACGATGGAGCGCTTCCCAAGTCTCTGATGCCCTACAACATCTTCTCATATCTCTCCGAGGAGACAGCCAAAAAAACGGCTCAAATAATCAACGACATCTCTCTCCGACCCTCCATTCCTATATCGACTTGCTCAGGCGAGGTGAACTCTACCTCTTAACTGATGAGATCAGCGGTCATCATACAGATCAAAATATAAGTCACTCTATGGGGTATCACTTGATCGATCATCTCGCTCGCCTTGAAGAGAGTGGTGAGCTCAAAGACTTCAAAGATCTGCGTTTAAAGCTCGATCTCCTCTATTCAAAGAGTTTATCGAGATCAATCCTCAACCGATTAATCGCTCGACTCTCTGATGCGCTCTACTAAGATCTCAAATCAACATGAGTGAACTCGGACTCTATCTCTCGTTATATGTCTCTACCACTGAGGTAGAAGGCCCCGGCAAACGTTTTGCTATTTGGCTAGGCTCAGAGCAGAGCCATTATTATCTCCTCACAGACCTTCTAGAAGAAGTCGATGCAGCGCTCGACCATCTTGATGGAGTCACGGTGCTAGGAGAAGAGCCGATTCATCAGTCATTAGCGCTCGCTGAGTGGTCTCGTCTCCTCAAGGTCCGTGGTCTTTCAGTGATGGTTCACAGCGGTCGCTCATTCAGAGAGCTAAGGAGCATCGCGGTTGAAGACAAAGGCGTTCGCCTCCTACTCACGCATATTGATCTGTTAGTGTGCGGTCGATATCTCTCTCAACTCTCCGACTCGAGTCGGCTCTGGGTAGGCTCCACGAATCAGACCATTCATCAGCTCGGGACGGGCTCATTACCCAAGCGGTTGATCACTCCTAAAGAATTAACTCTTGAGTGTAGAATACAACGGTCTCATTCAGGAGAGCTGCTCTCCTTGATACACGGACACTCACACGAGCGGGAGATCAGGCAGCAATCGCTAGAATCAGGTATTCCCCTCTCACTAGCTCATCTCACCGGTCAACAATGGCTAGATGACTTATTCATTCGTGAGACACCCACTGTCGACCCCTCTGCGACATGGCAAGCTGATGAGATCTATTGGGCTTTAGCGTTAGATCGATCTCGAAAGCGCTGTCTTAAATGGCTTATGTCCCACACCGGGGATAAAGCTCTCCCTTTACTCATCGACGATCGAGTTGTGGAGAGACACCCCCTTGATCAAGATCTAGATCATCTTCCCCTCTCCTTTAAAGAACACTCGGAAGCGATATTGGCAGGTCCTCAACAATGGTCACAAAGCCTCAGGAGTATAGCTGGCAGAGGCGTGACTAACAGAGCTTATCAGACCGACCTCTGCAAGCCCTTCTGTTATAATTTGAGCGTCATCTCCATTGGAGATTGGTCGTTATTAGCTTCCCTTGCGACTAAGATGTTGCGAACGAGCACTCTTCGCTGGCTCTGTCTTGAGATGGTTGGGATCCCTCTTAAGCAGCGAGGAGTCATCGAAGAATGGTTCATCAGACACTCTCCCTATTTTGGACTGATGAGACCTCAAAAAAGTGTTTTGTACTTTACTAAGATCAGCGATCAGGAATGGAGTCCACAAGCTCAAGCTGCGTTGTCCTTAATCACTCCGAGCTTGGCTAAATATTGGCTCAATGATTCTTTCATAGAGCGTTTGGCTGAAGGGTTTATTTCATCAGATTCTTGGACTCATTTAAAGGCGATTTATTCAATCAACATTTGGGCTGCCAGTCGGTCAATTCACGCTCTAGGTGAGGCCTGCCTAAAGACCATAGATAGCCTATTACTCAACATTGAACCCAATGAATACTTTCAGGTAAGCGTCAGCGACATGCAAAAGATCCTTGAGGAGAGACGAGAGAGACTCACGATCGTCAGCGCTCCTCTCGCTTGGCGAGACCTTATAGAGAAAGCGCGAAGCTCATACTACGGCGCAGAGGAAGAAGCGACGTCTCAGCTCACTCTTCGGTATGCTCAACGATGGAGCCCTATCGCTGACAGGCTCGCTGTCTTTGAGAGATATGGAGCATCATTAGTGTCCGAGTATCATGAAGACTGATCTACTCAGTAAAGTACTTTTCTAAAGTCCCAAGACCCATTCCCTAATACGATCGAGACTTGAGCTCGATAAGGCAGCCCGATTACCTCCATGAGGATCTGCTGCGTATTGATAAAACAGACTAGATTCATAGTCTCGGGGAACGACCAGCTCCCGATTGGGATCTGACTCACTGGTTTGATTGAGCACTTTATCTCTAAAAGGAGTCTCTAAAGACAGCTCTCCTTGTGGGTCATCATCGCTATGACAACGGATACAGCTAGCGTTCAAGAGACCTTGAATCTCTGAGTCATCAGGTGGAGGGTTACAGTCGTCACCTCCCCCACCCGTTGAGCATCCAGCAGGTGGTGAGCCGAAGGGAGGAGCCATCAGCTCATTCTCGGTTGCTTCACCGGTTATCGTGATCGCCCATGCTTCTTTCTTAGGGTCACCATTACAATCAACCGTTGGCTCTATTCCATCAAGAGCATCTGCCAATGATAGAGAATCACCGAGCATAAATAATCGAGCATCCCGAGGCGTTAGATATCCGGTTAAGCTGACTTGAGCTCGCTGACCAGGGAGCGCTGATAGGGAAAGTTGAGTATTGAGCGTCAAGACTTGATAGTCGCAAGTACCTGATCCAAACAGAGGAATATAGAGAGAAATTGTCGCTTTACCGGAAGTGTAACAATGCTCAAACACTCCATTAGCGCTACAATCTTGATAGTTAGGTTCGTAGCGATATACGGGGAGGTCTTGGCGAGAGAGGAGCTGGTTAACCCCACCAATTTGCCCTTGAAAGAAGTAAGCGCTAGGCGCCTGATGGGCATACTCATATGTTTGCCCAAATTCACCGATAGAGATCACGAGCACCAGTTTTCCAGCATTGACCCAAGATTGTAGAGTAGACCTCAGCTCTAACGCGATCGCTGGCTGTTCAGGATTAACAACGATTCCACCATCAGTCAACGCCACCTCGGTGATCGTCTCTACTCTGAATGAAGGGAGCTTGAGCTGACATGTTCTCGATTCTTGATCACACGCTCCCCAAGGACCCTTCTCTTCAGGATCTTGGCAATCCTCGTCGGTCAGGCATTCGGTAAGACAGACCGCGTTACACCCATCACCTGGACTCTGATTACCGTCGTCACACTCCTCATACCCCTCATCACGAGGATCAAGGTCATCCCTCAAGATACCATCCCCGCATACCGCGATTTGACACTGATTTGTACAGGCATTGGTATCTATATCATCGGCGTCATCGCATGCCTCACCACCACTCTGTGAGGCCTCTAAGTCTAAACGTGTTATTCCATCTCCACACCGCGCCTCTTCGCAACTATTTAGGCAGGCATCTTGATCATCATCATTACCATCATCACACTCCTCCCCCTCATCGACTTTGCCATCACCACAGAGAGGGTCTTCTTCGTTATCGTCATTAGGGGGATCATCTATGATCGGGTCATCTGCTGAATTCGCCGAGAGAGGAGGGGTCGGGTCTCTGTTCGGAGGTGGAGGTCTTGAAGGAGGGGGTGGTTGACCGGTCATGGAAGAGCCGCTAGAGGCGCTTTGTCCAGTTGCAGTGCTTGCTGCTCTCTCAGCTCCTGAAGAGGTTTTTTCACCCAATCCAGACGTATTCAGCCCCCCTCTTCCTCTTGATCGTGCTACACGACCCTCTCGTATTTTAGGGAGTGATCCATGACCACGCTCTACAAAGGCGGCCTCACCGTTACTCGGCACGATCACCGCATACTCGACAGTCTCTAACATTAGGCGGGCGACCCCTCCTGGAGTAAAGCTATTTTTGAAGAGTAAAAACCCTTCACTCCCCTCTTTAATGACCCCTTGAAGGTGGGTCTCAACCTCGCTGAGTCGCACTGGTTTCTTAACGGAATGAGGCGTATCACCATAGTCAGCCCAACTCACTTGAGTGGAGTCCACTTTTAGCTCAGTCACTTGAATCTGAGCACGACCTTGCTCGATAAATGAGAAGTTAACTCGGGTCGTCCCTGCTCTCATCTTTGCTTCTGCGGAGGCTCGGTTAATATAGGCTGCAAGGCGCTCGGCCTCCATTCGGCACTTGAGGTCATCATTAGGTCGTAAGGCGAGGACCACTAACATGATCATGATCATAAACAAAGCGATCATAATTAAGAGTTCTACGAGAGTCATCCCTCTAGCTTGACCGGTGAAACGAGAGAATGATCCATCGAGGAATCGTCTCTCTGAGTGTCGCTGATCGAACATAAGTCTATCCATATCTCCTCAGAAGATGATTATAGAGCCTCAGCATAGTAAGTGCATTGGATCTAGTTTGTCAGAATAATCTCTTAGCGCTCATTGATACAACTTTTACTCTCGTAGTTACGCTAAATTAGCTGATTCAGCACATTTGATTCAGCACATTTGATTCAGCACATTTGATTCAGCACATTTGATTCAGCACATGTGGCTTTGTATTTTTGAGTCTATCAGTGAGGGTCTATCAGTAAGAGTGCCAGTGAGGCTCTCAATGGGATGGTCATTGACTTAAGGCGCGGCCGATAAGGTTAAAGGGGGTCGACTCTCCGAGTCCAAAGTTTACTCTTATACTCTCTTCGGTCATCGAAGGGTCAATAAGAGACCCGTTAACGACGCCTCCTGTCAAAGAGATATACCAACACCCACATGAGTCATGCCAAGTGAGGCGACTCCACACCGAGAGCGGTCGCCTAATGGCGTTAAGTGACGGGTCAAGCTGTATATCAATGATCGACACCTGAGACTCAAGAGCGAGTGGTCCCGCTGAGATCATTAACTCTACTTTGCTTATCGCCATCTGTCTGCTTTTAGGCATAGGAGTAGGGTAGGAGCGTCCAAGGCTCCCCTCTGAGAGTGAGCCACTTGACACCTCTAGTTGACGAGAGAGAGGGATAAAGAGCTGATCAAAGAAACCTGTGAGAGTCGGTCGTGGGAGATAAGAGTCGGTCACAGATTGTAATCGTGAATGAGCGAGACTGATCCGTCCAGACCAGTCTCGCCATCTAGAATACTGCCGAGGTTTTTTAAGTGATCTACCCACTGGAATACTCACCAAAAAATCATCATGAACAGGGTGATCGTTCTCCTCACCTCTAATTGTTTTCCCTTGGTAGTTTAAGAGAACATAACTATTCTCAATGCGAGCTCTAATCGCGCCCAAAGATTGATATCTTCGCGTTTCATCGCTGAGTCGTCGCTGAGTGGACCCTGTCCCGATATACCCTCCATAACAATCGAGCTCTAAAGTGTAATCACCCCACATCATAAACTGAGAAACCAATACCCCTCCCTCTTCTACCTGAGGCTTATAGAGGTCATTTGGGAAAATTTCGGAATCTATGAGAGAAAATAAATAACGGGGGTTAAGATGGATCTCATGCTTCACTCTGTCAGAGTCGCTTAATGCCGCTTGATCATGTAGATGTCGCTTCTGATTATCAAAGTCACGCCGAACGATCATCTCATGTTCACCGCCTATCCAGAGGCGTTTTCCCATGTAAGAGTCACTTGTCCGATGGGTAGCGCCGAGCAGAAGCTGAGATTCCCCCACCTTGGAATAATATCGAGGGCCTCCCATTAAAGAGATCTTATTCTCAATTAAGATTGACCGTAATATATTGTCTCGATCGTATCTCTTCCCATGCATTAGGGACTGTAGATGATGGCTAGCGCTCCACTTGAATCCGAGACTCTTTGAGCTACTCAAAACATAAGTCCCTTGAGTGTATGTTGACCATGAGACGCGCTGAAGAAGAGTTTGTTTCCTCCGAAGGGACGAAGGGTAACCCTCGTCGATGATATATGCTAGCCCTGACCATAGAGAGCGACTCTGATAGAGGTTGAGCTTTCCCCACAAACGAGTCGGACGAAGCGAGAGGCGGTCCCTTAACATTGACTGCCCTAATACTAACTCTAGAGGCTCAACATAGGCTCCCAAACCGCCATATAGGGCCAAGAGGTTATCACCCCCCCTTGACTCTAACTGCAGTCCATCGAAGCGCTCCCCAGATTGATTAAGGATCGCTCTAGTAGAGAGTTGAAGAGCCTGACGCCTAGCGTGGAGTCCAACACCGTATCGATGAGCGCCATGCAGAACCGTAGGGGTCCACCGAGTTTGAGCGTAATGCAAAGTTGGCCCAATCTCAAACCATAGACGATCACCTCTAAGACCTACCTCTACAATACCCAACTGAGGATCACGAGGCCATATGGTCAACTCTGGTAACGGAAGGTGAAGCGGACCGATCTTAACCGTAGGCTCAGAGAGGGTGAGCTGAACATACTCGGCTTGACTTATTGACAGTATCGCTTGACGAGAACGAATAGAGACGAACGAGTTTTCACTCAGGCAAGGCGTGTAGTGAGCCTCGTCAATCTCCAAGATAAGAGGCGCATCCAATAGTCTAATAGAGCGTGCTCGAAGTCGCCAATGACTTGACTCGACCACCGGCTCCTCCATAGAGAGAATCACTCGACTAGATGGTCGAGTCTGATGGGATGTCTCAGAAGTGAGCGGGCGTGAATCAGGAGCCCCAAATCCCATCTTCGTTACTGAGACTAATCCCATAAGAGAGCCTACTATAAATAGAGTCCCAATATGGCGAGAGATCATCATTTAGCAATACTATTTATAGTGTAGACATCGCTAAAGACATCTATCTGTTTAGGCATCTTTTAGACTCTCTGAGTTTTGAGGGACACGCTGCATCTTTAACAAAGTTCATTCAGATAGGGATTTAAATCTCTAATTTCACAAATTCTCATACAGAGTTTATTGACAAATAGAGGCTTAAGAATAATATGAGTCAACTTTATTTTGAGGGAGTTTCTTATGAATAGGAGTCACATATTCACTTCAGAGTCAGTCACTGAAGGGCATCCGGATAAAATCGCTGATCAGATCTCTGATGCTGTCTTAGACCGACTCCTCAGTGAAGATCCTCACAGTAGAGTGGCTTGTGAGACGATGATCAAGACTGGTTATGTCATGCTCGCCGGCGAGATCACCACTAAAGCGAACAACGTTAACTACCCCGAGATCGTCCGACAGACGATTCGAGAGATCGGGTACACTGATTCAGCGATGGGCTTTGACGCGAATACTTGCGCAGTTCTCACCGCCATCGATGCTCAATCTTCTGACATCGCGATGGGTGTCAATGAAGGTGAGGGGACGTTTGTCGAGCAAGGAGCAGGCGATCAAGGGCTCATGTTTGGCTATGCCTGTAATGAGACTCGAGAGCTTATGCCACTACCGATCTCACTTTCTCATCGGCTCACGCAACAACTCGCTCGCGTGAGGCATAATGGAGGATTCTCTGAACTTAGACCTGACGGTAAAGCTCAGGTGTCTGTCGAGTATGTAGATGGGAAACCTCAGCGCATTTCAGCGATCGTTGTTTCCAGTCAACATGCCGAATCGATCAGCACCGAAGAGCTCCGAGATCGTATTCAGCGCGAGGTGATCGACCCGATCCTACCTACTCACTTTATCGATGAACAGACCTCCTTTTATATCAATCCCACCGGTCGTTTCGTGATCGGTGGACCTATGGGAGACTGTGGGCTCACTGGACGCAAGATCATCGTTGACACCTACGGCGGCATGGGCCGACATGGTGGTGGTGCATTCTCGGGGAAAGATCCCTCTAAGGTAGACCGAAGTGCCGCTTACATGGCTCGCTATGTCGCCAAAAATATCGTAGCAGCTGGGCTGGCAGATCGCGCAGAGGTTCAACTCGCTTATGCGATTGGTGTAGCTGAGCCTGTTAGCGTGAACGTTGATACTTTTGGAACCAATCACGTTGATGAAGCTCGAATAGAAAACTTAATCAGAGACGTCTTCCCCGCTCAAACCTCGAGGCATCATCGAGCACTTAGACCTCCTAAAGCCTATCTACAGAGAGACCGCTGCCTATGGGCACTTCGGTCGTGATGGTTTCCGCTGGGAGCAGATAGACCTCGCCTCGACGCTGAGACGTGAGGCAGGCCTCTCTTAACGCTTGATGTGAAGAAAGAGCTATCGCCTAATGAGCCGTAGTCTCAGCTTTCGCCAAGCGATTATCATTAGCCTTTGGGGCTCTCTCATTAAGCGTCGCCCAATACATGGGGCCCGGAGAGCTCACTACTTGGTCATCTCCTGATCTAAGCGAGCACCTGAGGTATGCCTTAGGCGTCTACTTAATCTCTTGGTTGGGATATATGGTAGCCTTAGTCGTGTTCTGGCGAGGTGCTCCCAAAAAGCCCCACAAGGTGATAAATCACAAACAGACTCTCACGCTGTTATTCGGCTTGTTGATATGTACTCGAGTCAGCTGGTGGTGTGCGCCGCCAAGTCCCTCTGAAGATATATGGCGATACCTCTGGGATGGCGAGCGTGTCTCTCAAGGGTCGCTAGTCTATACTCAACCACCCGCTGATCTTTTGGGAACACAAGTGTCATCGGAAGAAATTCGCCAGCGGATTGGACACGCTCATATCCCAACGATATATCCACCAGGCGCTCAGCTCCTCTTTGCGACCTCGTATCAGCTCAACTCAATGATCGGAGATAGCCTCTCCACTAGGCTCACCCTGCTGGCGACTATTTACCCTATTAGCTGACCTCGCCCTCTTAGCGGCCCTCTTGTCGATTTGTAGAACTCTCAATATCCCTAACTCAGCCCTAGCGCTCTATGTGCTCTGTCCACTCATCCCTTTCGGAATCCTCATTAGCAGGTCATTTAGACTTAGTAGGGGTCAGCATGATGGTGATTGGTGTTATGTTCGTGATGAAAGGTCAACGATTCTTATCTGGAGTCTTCATCGGAGCAGCAACGATGATCAAATTTATCCCTCTCATTCTCCTAGGAGTTCTCGTGATTGGGTATCTTCGTAAGGGGCTTAGGGGTCAACTCCGAGCTCTTAGCCTTCTGTTAGCAGGCTACATAAGCTCTATCTGCCTCATCGCCTCACCGCTCTTTAAGGAGCTCGCTACTTTTGATGGCTTATGGCCGGGTCTAAAGATGTATCAAAACCATTGGTACTTCAATGGGAGCCTCGCTCCTACCTGTACTTACTTACTAGGATATGTTTTTCCCTCTCTCTCACCCCCAGAACTGAGAACGATCTCTCAAACTTTTTTAGGGGCTGCTCTCACTCTCGTTACACTCATTATTTGTTGTCGATTGAGTAAAAAACGCTCTGAACTTCATTTCAATGAGATCTTACCTTCTTATTTTATCAGCTGTTTTCTACTACTTTTATGCTCTCCTGTGGTCTTTAGTTGGTACTTAATATGGCTTTACCCTATCGCTAGTATTTACCTCTTAACAGAGAAGGTTCACCTTTGGATTAAGTTGATTGCAACGATGACTATTGCGTGGGGTGTGTCGATCAGCTTAACTTACATTCCTCGCTTAAGATTATTAGAGGGAGGTCTTTGGGATTTTGATGTATTGTATCCCATCATCGAGTATGGAACTCTTTCACTTACGCTTATCTTCATAAAGCGTTATAGTAACTCGCGCTTTCCTCTAGCGCCCTCTTGACTTAGACTCTCAATATAGAATTTAGTTGATATAATATATGTGGTTCTCCCGAGTTTGGTTTATCCTATTAACGATTTTAACTTCTGCGCTTGTCAGCGGAGCTCTCAACACCTCATCTACCAAAGAGAGACATGAGCACTCGGCGCATGAAGTTGAGTTATTGACAGAGAGACATGCACTACAGCTCTCAGTCGAGAGCTCTAATTTAGCCTCACAGCCTGAGGTCATTCATGCCCTTAGCAGTCAATATCAAAATGATGAGGACCAACGGCTTAGGTTTGATGAGCTCTTCGAGAGTTGGCTTCTCGATCACCCGCTCGCTGTAGACGCTATGCTTCTTAATCCTGCGCTCTCCAAAGATTGCCCTCCCGGCGGTGGAGAGTGTATCTATCGTCCATTGAGATCTTGGGGTCAATCGACCTCTGTAGAAGAAGTCATCAACACCTTAGACTTACGTCCTCTCAAAACGGAGGAGACCTTCGTGCCTCGCTGGGCTTGGGTAGGAGATACACCTCAGTTGATGGTCGCTCTCCCGGTCACCAAACAGAACACCTTAGGAGTGGTCGTCGTCGCCGGTTATACTCTCAATGAAGTGATCGCGCTGTCTATCAAAGAGGTGAAGCGAAAGTGGGGAGGAGACCATGGTCTTTATAGTGTATATTTAGGAGATAAAGTGATCTCAGGCCCTCAACGACCTACGCATAAAAAGACCGTTGGGTCACAACAGATCACAGTCTATGCTAAGAACGGTAATGGAGGAATCGTTGCTCGTGGGACATATCTGATCAGCCGCGGACTGAGTAATTTAGAGACGATTTTCATGACTATTATCCTCTCACTCATCGCGATACTTTCAGCGATCATCTTCTCATGGCTGCGACCTACCGCTCCCCTTCAATCATCTGCGATAAAAAATGATGAACCCATAGATCAAGCCGCTGTTAGTTCGGATGACCAACCACTAGAGTCATCACAATCTGCGAACAACCCATCGGAATCAGCCCATCTCACAGATTCATCAGAGAGAGAGCAAGCTCATTCTAAAGTCATTGGAGAAGAAGAGTGGAATAATCCGAACTCACTACTCCCCGCTCCAGTGGGAGCTGAATATTATGACATCAGCTCTGAAGCAGAAGATGATCTTCGTTCGAAAAATGATGTAGTGGGTAGAGACAAAGAGCGCGCCGAAGAAGAGCTCAATATTCTCGATGAAGACCTCTTCTTAGATTTCCTAGAGGAAGAGGTCTCTCTAAATGAGACCAACCTCGAGGGAGCAGATGAGCTAAGCGAAGATGAAGCGATTACACCTCTCCCCGATTCACCGATAGAGACAACCTCCTCTATAGAGCTCTTCGAAGATCATGTCTCACAAGAGTCACTTAATCCTAGCCCAGAAAATCCTCTAGCAGACAGTGATGCTCTAGCAGACAGTGATGCTCTAGCAGACAGTGATGCTCTAGCAGACAGTGATGCTCTAGCAGACAGTGATGCTCTAGCAGACAGTGATGCTCTAGCAGACAGTGATGCTCTAGCAGACAGTGATGCTCTAGCAGACAGTGATGACGAGTCTTCTATCCTCAATGCTGAGGGGGCTCTTGATTCATCATCTCTTTACATGGAGCCTCAAGAAGAAGGAGATCTCGTCGCTGAGCTTGGACAAATGCTTGAGGATGAGCTCTCTGATCTCTTCGATGAAATAGAGAGCCCTGAAGAGGCGGCTAGACAAGAAGGGTGGGGAGCACAACCTCAAAGTATTGAAGCTGATACGACATCTTCACTAGAGGAAGAAGTCCAAGAGACTCCAAACCCCTCAGAGACTTCCTCTGCGTTCGATGAGTCAACCTCTGCTGAAGAGCTCTTAGACGATGAAGAACGAGATGAGCATGAAGATTACATGAGCTTCGAGCGAGATCTCGCAGATGAGCTCAGTGTGATCGATGATATTGATATTCACTCACTCGCTGATCGACACGCAGAGCCTGAATTTACTCTCGATACAGATAAATTCTTCTCCCACTTAGGGCTTGAGACCCCTACGGCTCACCCTGAGTCAGTAGAGGTTTTTCAGAGTATGGCGCCTCAACACATTGATGAGGAAGATCTAGAAGATTCCCTTGATGAGTTCTCCATCAATGACCCCATGTTAGAAGAAGAGAGCGCCATACATTTTGATGAGGACCTCCTCGCCCTTAAAGACCCTCCTTACTCCTCGGAGCCAGATCAAGTAGCGCTTGAACAAGCTGAAGAAATGGATCAGGCTACTGACCTCCTCGACGAGATTGAGGACCTCATCTTCAGTGATGAGATTGAGCCTCTCTCGAGTGAAGGTCCTATAGTTGAATCTACTTTAGAGCGACTGAGCCTGAGCCTGAGCCTGAGCCTGAGCCTGAGCCTGAGCCTGAGCCTGAGCCTGAGCCTGAGCCTGAGCCTGAGCCTGAGCCTGAGCCTGAGCCTGAGCCTGAGCCTGAGCCTGAGCCTGAGCCTGAGCCTGAGCCTGAGCCTGAGCCTGAGCCTGAGCCTGAGCCTGAGCCTGAGCCTGAGCCTGAGCCTGAGCCTGAGCCTGAGCCTGAGCGACCTGAGCCTAGACTGAACCGATTGATCAAGAGTTTGAGCGTCTCACTGACTACATCGATGAGCGCGGGGTACCCTCTCTACCCCCTAGCTCTGCTAAACCAACAACAGTCATGTCTATCGTCACCGCACCAAACCTCTTGAGCCAAGAAGAAGAGAATCCCTTAGCAGACGACCAAGAGGCAAGCCCTAGTCAAGAAGAGATGGATGCACTTCAGAACTTCTTTCAAGCCGAATACGGTGATAAATGGGAAGATCTTCCCTCATCTGCTCCACAAATGATCCAAGCTGAAGTGGAGAAGAAAGATCCTCAGCAAAGTGCTCCTGAGAGTCAGCTAGCTCCGGTTGATGACCTAATGAACATCTTTGGGGTCGATGACCCCAGTATCATGACCTCAACGAATCAACTCCTCTCCAACGAGTCATCTGCAGAGATACCGAGTGACCTTCAAGAACAACGATCAAGAAGAGAGCGATTAGGCACCGAACCAACTGAGGTTTCATCTC
>CALSSE010000021.1 GCA_943788935.1 uncultured bacterium
TCAGGAGATCGTCTTGAGGAGTAATCCAACAGGTGGAGTCATCAAAGTAGGCGATATCGCTGAGGTTAAAGATGGCTTCGCTGATGTTGATATTAAGACCGCTTTTAATGGTGATGAGGCGGTAGTATTAGACGTATTTCGCGTAGGCAAACAAGGTCCTCTTGAAATCGCCTCAGCGGTGAAGACATACATGAGTGAGACTCTGCTCCCTGGCGACGTGAAGCTCTCTATCTGGGATGACCGATCCAAAATGTATGGAGAGCGCGCTGATCTACTCAAAAGAAATGCGATTACAGGATTGATACTCGTGTTTATCGTTTTGGGGTTATTTTTAGAGATTAAGCTCGCCTTTTGGGTGATGCTGGGGATACCAATTTCATTTTTTGGCGCGTTCTTATTGATGCCTGTCATGGATGTCTCGATCAACATGATCTCTATGTTTGCGTTCTTACTTACCCTAGGGATTGTCGTGGACGATGCCATCGTGGTCGGTGAAAATATTTATGAGAAGCGGC
The DNA here is from genome assembly GCA_943788935.1 of uncultured bacterium. Lineage (GTDB taxonomy): Bacteria > Myxococcota_A > Bradymonadia > UBA7976 > VGTA01 > CAKZRU01. Next base: position 516 of record CALSSE010000021.1, read on the forward strand.
TCTCAGGGTTGCCTCCTATGCAGGCAGCAATCGAAGGTGCTAGGGAGGTTGGTGGGCCAGTGGTATTTGCTGTCCTTACCACAGTTGCCGCCTTTAGCCCTCTCCTCTTTGTTCCAGGCGCGAGCGGTAAGTTTTTACGAGTTGTCCCGGCGATCGTAATCTGTGTCTTATTGATCTCACTCATAGAATCTCTCTTTGTACTTCCCGCTCACCTCGCTCATAGCACCCCAACTCAATCTGGTCCTTTATTTCGGTTTCAGCGCGGTGTTTCGAGAGGCTTAGATTTTGTGATCCATCAGCTCTATCAGCCGGTGTTACGATTTTGTGTCGCTTATCGATATTTTTCAGTCTCTATCGCTCTCGCCTTGCTGATGATTTCTCTTAGCTTGGTGGTCGGTGGACACCTCAAGTTCACTTTTATGCCTAAGTTAGAAGGGGACAATGTGATCGCGAGCGCTCAGCTGCCGGTAGGTGCTCCAGTGGAGGAGACTGAAAAGGTGAAGCAGCGATTGATGAGGACTCTAGATGTGGTGCTCGATCGATATGGAGGTCGTGATCAAATCTCTCTTGGGGTGATGGCGATCACTGGGACCTCAATCAAGAAGATGGGGCCTGGATTTGAGGCGTCTAGTAGCGGCAGTCACATGACTGAAGTCTCGGTGAGACTAGTAAGTATCGATCAGAGAGATGTAGGCTCAGGACAGATCGCCAGAGAGTGGCGTCAAGCGAACGCTGACCTCGTCGGCGTTCGTTCAGTCACCTTTGGGGCGACTATGGGCTCTGTTGGTGGAGCCGCGGTTGATATCATGCTCAGTCACCGTGATCCACAAGTGCTAGAAGAGGTCTCTGCTACGCTCGCCCAACAGATCAGTCGATTTAATGGTCTCGGTGATGTTCAAGATGGCTTTCAAGGCGGTAAGCGACAGATTAATATTAAGCTCAAGTCTGGCGCGCATAGACTCGGAATGAGTGAGACAGAGATCGCTCGACAAATAAGAGGGTCATTCTTTGGCTCAGAGGCTTTGAGACAGCAGCGCGGACGTGATGAGATCCGAGTAATGGTAAGGTTGCCTAAAGTTGACCGGGATCGTTTATCTAGTCTAGAGAGAATGATATTAATGACTCCCCAAGGAGGTGAGGTGCCTCTCTCTGAGGTCGCGATGTTGTCTTGGGGTCGGGCTTTCAGTGAGATTCAAAGAGAAGAGGGCATGCGAGTTGTTCATGTCACTGCTGATGTGGATACTGCGGTCGCTAATGCTAATGAGATCTTAGATCGAGTCAGTGAGGAGCTGATGCCTGTTCTGATGGAGCGCTATCCACAACTTTCGTTCAGCTTAGAGGGTCAGTCTCGGGAACAAGGAGATACGATGGGCAGCCTCGGTACAGGTTTTTTACTCGCTTTAGGTCTGATCTTCGCTCTCCTCGCGATCCCCTTTAACTCGTACATACAACCTATGATTATAATGATGGCGATCCCTTTTGGATTTATAGGAGCGGTGGCGGGTCATATCGCGATGAGTTATGATCTCAGCCTCATCTCTTTGATGGGGATTGTCGCCCTCGCCGGAGTGGTGGTGAATGACTCTTTGATACTCATTGTCAGCGTCAACGATTACCGATCCAAGGGGTATGGACATTTGGAGGCTGTAATCCAAGGAGGTATGAGGCGGTTTCGGCCAATCTTACTGACGTCTCTGACTACATTTATGGGCTTAATTCCAATGATCTTTGAGCCCTCTGTTCAAGCGAGATTCTTAATCCCTATGGCGATCTCACTCGCCTTTGGAGTGTTATTCGCCACACTGCTCATTCTCTTGGTAGTTCCTGCTGTCTATCTGATCGTTGAGGACTTCTCTCGCTTTGCCTTGTTTATGATTTATGGTTTGCCTAAAGATGCTCAAACGAGTCATGACCAAAGCCAACGATCGCATTTATGAGAGATAGTGGGACAGAATCGCTTTTCGACTCGGTGCCATTTCAGAGAGTGATCTAGCGATCGTTACCCTTATTCTTGATGGAAGAGAGTTTATCAAGAGTTCAGGGCTGACATGTTGATTGGTCATCTGCTTAGCGAAATGATAAAGCTCAGAGAGCTCATTATCATTGCACTCTGCGTATAAAAAAAGTGATAGAGGCGCATGTTTAATGTCAAAGCTACTTTCACGGTTTCGGCCTTGATCGAGTAGCTGCCATACCAATGGGTTACGATCATCGATTAAGGTACCGCAGACTTCAGGTAGATAAGTCTCTAGTCGCTTTATCTTTTCATCTTCTCGGGGAAGCTCACCCATGAAGTAACAGATGGGACAATCACCACCACTCTCTTCAGCAAAGGCTTCTAGAATCACAGCGGTGATATATTTGACCTTAAGATATATACGAGAGATGCTCAAGTTATGAGCGGCGCGTTGATTGATCTCCTCTAGCTCTTTTGTAGAGGGGACATTTTCATATTGATGAAAGATGTTTAGAGGGTCTAGGTATGTGAAGAAGTTGTCCATCTTTTCGATGGCTATACGGTAATCCTTGATGGTGTAGAGCTCGTTGCTTCTTAAGGACACATTGGTTTCGGGGATTAGATCCCAGGTATTATCTAAAAAGTCTCGGGTGTCCTCTTCGGAGAAGTTCATGACATCACGATTGGAGAGCGCCACCGCTTCTCGAATCGTCTGGCTTATTTCTTGAGGTGTGAACCCTAAATCAAAGAGGCGGTTCGTCTCTTGTAGCTTCTCTGAGAGTTGATAGAAATAATCTCTCTGGTCTACTCCTTTACCTCGAAAGGGGATCGTACCCTCAATAAAGACAATCATTTGAGTGATCTGTTTGATACTTAGATAGGGGCTGAGTGTCCTCGTCATCACTAGAGAGCTTAGAAACTCATTTAGCCCAGCATATGGGCTTAACTCTTGACCTGAATGTAATCCAAATATATTGAGGTTAATATGGAGCTCAAGATCCGATTTCTCGAAGTCATTAAGTAAGAAAACCTTCCCGACTTGTCCTGCCTCTCTCTTCTCTTCTCTGACCACCTGTCTAACAATGGGCTCGACGAGGTTGTTAAAACCGCGGTCGATTTGATAATAGATGAGGTCATGAAAGAGAGCAGCGAGGGAGATTTCAGGGTTGTTTTGTATCGTTAAGTCAAGAGCATGGTCAATCGAATGAAAGTATCGACCGTATGGCTTTAAGGAGTAATACAGCAAGAAGACGATTGACTCTAAGTCTTTGCAGTCGAGCTCTACCCCAAGCTCCTCCATGTACGTTTGAACGGTGCTCATCAAAACATGAATGGAGTCATTTATCGGCATCTCTCGCTCCTTACCAAAGTTAAGAACAAGACTAATTACGGTTTAAGCAGATGTAAACGTCTTTTATGAACTCGACTTGGTGGTGATGGTTATTCTTAGGCATGCTCGTGGTATCTCCATAAACGGAAATAAACTTAAAGTGTTCTCAAGGTAAGCGCAGTAGACGATCTAATAATCCGCCGAGCTGCCTTGCGAGTTCCATCGGTGTAACCTCGTATACCCCATCACTAAAGAAACGTCTCAATCGCTCTGTATCAGGGCCGATACCCACTCCTATACAATGGACACCATGACTCTCGAGAGCTTTAATCTCTCTTAAGACGCTGTTTACATCATTCGGCTCTCCATCGCTCAAGGTCACTAAGAATCGATCTTTGAAACTTAAATGTTTGATTCGATCATGAGTGAGTTTCAACGCAGCGGTGAGATCGGTTCCTCCACTGACACTCTGACTTAATCGACCTAATCTTGATCTTAAACTCTCATCGATTCCTCGATCCCATACTTTGAGCTGTTGAGCATGATGATTAAAAGAGATCAACTCTAAAGGTAAGTTCAGTCGAGCGCATACTTCAGTGAAGAGGACCAAGCCCTTAAAGGCTCCCTGAATATTCTCTCCCTCCATTGAGCCAGAGATATCGATGAGTATCGTAAACGCTGGATCAAGTTTAGTCGGCTTTACCTGTCTCATCCATAAGCTCTGGTAGAGTCTGGGATCGGCTTCAAATGCCATCGCTCGCCTCAAATCGAGGCGCACACCGCTTGAGCATCCTCTCTGCCATGTTGGCTTCACTCTCTTCTCGATCACACGAATAAGGGTATCGCTAAGGAGATCAATCTCTGCTGAGAGTTGACGCCACGTACGAAGGTACCGATCTGTGGGATCGATAGCGAGAGCTCTCTGCATCTCTCGCTTCATCTCCTCTATAGGGCGCGCTTCATCTAGTGGTCTCCTCTTTTCTGGAGAGTGCTCCGCATTAAGCTCGTCATTGAGTCGTTGAGCTTCAGATTCCTTGTCCGATTGATTCTCTCGGTCATCTCTGTCTCTCTCCGAAGAGCTCTGATGTCCGGTGCTCGTCGAGAGATGGTCACCACGAAGACCTTCCAAGAGTTGAGTGAGGTCAGCCTCTAATACTTGTTTCCCCTGTTGTTTTTGATCGGTCTCTATGAGACGACTGTAGATAGGGAAAACCTCTTTATTGATCTCGATGATCATCTGTAATTGTCTTAATCGTACAGCACACTCAAACTCATGGGGAGGAGCGATACGGTCACTTTGTAAGTAAATAACCGTAAGCGAACGGTGCTTTTGATAGATCTCGGAATATATGTTTGACGAGATAATAGAGCTCGGGGGTTGGGCAGCGATGGCTCTATTGATGGAGGGTCTTGACTCTTCTAGAGCCTCTATGACTTCAGGTTGGAGCTGTTCAGGATATTGATTAAACCACCAATGAGAGAGGATTGCCGCTAAGTATTGACCTGTCAACGTATGGGGGAGAGGACCGCTGAGGATGGGAGTGAAAAGTTTATCGTTATACTCGGTCATCCAAGGACGAGCGCCGGGCGTCCGTTCGAGAATCCAAGTCTCGATACGACAATCTTCAATGACATTAAAGAGCGCATGATACTCTCGTCTCTGAGCGATCTTTGGATTGAGTAAATCAAAGATACGAGTGACCGTAGCGTGGGCAGCTTCATGGAGAGTGAGCCCTCTACAATAGTCAGCGCTCTCCTCGAGGAGGTCATTGATCGGAGCAGAGACGGTGTGATTGTGAAAGTTAAATGACCAAGGAGAATGCGCTGAACCAATAGTAAAGCGGAGCTCCGGTCTCATAGAGATAAGACGCACTAATTCGGAGAGCTCATCGATCCTCGATTGAACGAGAACCCGCTCTTCTTGAGTTAATTGAGCTTGCTCTAACGGGCTCTGGTATTGATCCATTTAGTCGATTAACCCCGCTGCTCGCATCGCTGAGCGAATCGCGTTACGGTCACTTGTCTCTTGAACTTTGGAGATATAGATGATGTCTAAACTCTCCATCAGAGAGCGCTGGATAATGAGGTCAGTGTGATCAGCCTCTGCTTGTAGTGTATCTCTTACTGATGCAGCGAAGAGCTTCATAAAGGCGTGTAAGCCCCTACGGGTAAATTGGTACCGCTCCCGCCGGGTTCGACCGAGTGTGGCGCCTTGACTTTGGGCATTATTGCCTGCAAAGACTGAGAGGGTGAAATGAAATGTCGCTAGTCTCTCAAGCAGAGACCTAATATTAGGAATTTCTTGTAAGATTGGATAGGCTGCTAAACTCTTTGGCGCTCGATAGACAACGCCTTGAAACTCAAAAGAGGGGTGCTCTCCAAAGACTAAATGGATTAACATCGCTTTTAGGTCATCTTCGGTGGGGAGGTCGACAAATCGCCACATTGACCATCGGTCTCTAAAAGCAGGAGAAAGGGCGTTCCTCCCCGTATATTCTGCAGGGTTCATCGTTCCATAGATTCTAAAATCAGGATGAATCTCTACATCAGCATTGGGACCAAAAGTGACATTCTCTCCTTCGGTTAGGATGAGGGTATGATCAGCCTCTAAAACAGAATTGAGACGCTCTAAGATTTGTGGCTCAGCGAGGTTCATTTCGTCGAGGATCACCCAGGCACCATGACGAAGGGCTCGCGGGATAAGACCCTCTACAAAAGCCCACGCTTTAGTAGCGAGGCCAAGGGTCTTAGCAATACGCGCTTTTTCGATGGGGTTAAGCTCACGGGGCTCTCCACGGACGATGGATTCACGCACCTCTATGAGATCTTTGCGGATTCTCTCCCACTCAGGATTTTGATCAAATTCTCCAATATGCTTCAGTAAAACATCGGTGTCGATCTCCTCGAAGCCCGAAGAGGGCACATATCGACCGACAAGCTCAGAGGTATCGGTTTGTCCATTGAGGTTAATTCTATAAACAGGATGGCCCGTGAGCGCTGCGATCCACCTTATAACTGTGGTTTTAGCGGTCGCGGTTTCTCCTTCTAAAACACACGGAATATCATATCGAGCGGCGGTTAACAGATAACGGGCAGTGGTTAAGAATGACTGGTCGAGACAGAGGTGCTCAAATTGATGAAGAGACTCTAGTGTACCCGCTCTCTGTGAGGATTGAACTCTTCTTGGGATATGAATATCAAGGATGCGCACTTCGCTCTCTGTGATTTCAAACGCTGGGCGTCTCTCAAACTCTGGGGCGAGCTCCTCTGTTAGCTCGGGGAGTGAGCTCAGTTCTGAGAGAGTGATCGCCTCTTCAAAGCGGATCACGCTTTTATTATATCCTTGAGCTTGAGCAACGAGATCATCTGCGGGCTCCTCATCGGTGATCACAATGTCGCAAGTTTTTAATGAGTATGTCTGTACCCACCCTTGATCGATTAACTGTCGCTTGATCTCTGCTTTTCGATCAGGGGCATCTATGTTGCGAAGGAGAAACTTACTCCCTCTAGTGAGGGAGGTATCATATTTACTCATTGTGATAGGATTCCTTAATGACTCTCAATGCCGTAGTAGTCAATGCCGCAATAGTCAGTGCCGCAATAGTCAGTGCCGTAATAGTCAGTGCCGTAATAGTCAGTGCCGTAAATAGCCTAGAGGGACGACAGTCACTTATAAGCCGAGCACATGACGAGCGCCCTTTGCTTCTCTCTCAACGTCACCATCTCCATCTTGGCAGAGCTCAATGATTCGATCACGAATCTCTTCAGCGTTTGGGGTGTTGAGGAGCTCATTATAATGGCAAGCAAGAACACACATCGATTCCCGCGCGACCCATCCCTTACCGGCGATTTGGAGCCACTCCTGTCCGAGACGTTGAGGGTCGATGTGCGGCCACATATCTCGCATTCGGCAGAGGGTTAAGATCTCATTCCGATCATTCTCTTCATTGAGCATGGTAAAGAGTCTCTCGATCCACTGTTGACGTACTTCATCTACATTAAGATCGCTGTTAGATTGAACTTTAGGATTAAGTATACCCTCTCGGATGTTCTCCGCGCTGATAATAACGGCCTCAATACCTAAGGCGATCGCGGCTCTCCGCGCTTCACGAGAAACATCAGAGTCTCCATCGTTGACGAGTCGCTCAACATGGATATTGATCTTTGGACCGAGTCCGCCTTCTAGGCTTCTCTCCCCGAGAGTGCTGAGGAAAACACAACTCACTTCACGACTCACCCATCCTCCTTTCGCCATCCTCAGCACTTGGGTTTGAGCGAGCTCAAGGGGTACTTTCGTCCACACTTCATGTTCACGAGCCAAAGCGAGCGCGCTCTGTCGATCAGGATCATTAAATTGCTCTAAGAGGATCGACCAATAGCGAAGAGCTTGAGCTTCGTCTTGCTCTTGAATATATGTTAATACCTCTTGAATATCGATCGATTGGCCAAGTGCGAGCCGAAGGTCAAGTGGGAGCTCTTCCTCTACAGAAATATTTAGAGAGTGACCAATCTTAAACAGAAGTTGAGCATGATCGTCGTCTTGAGTGAGTGTATATTGAGCTCGAAGGAAGCCTGCGCACATCTCTCTTCCGTGTGGTGAGAGAGAGGTAAGTAAGCTATTCGCTACTTTAGATGTAGTGTAATGGCTACTATAGCTAATGAGTTCACCGATCACTGAAGGCGTTTCAAGGATAGGACCTCCGCTATCCTTATCATCCAATAAACAGCGCAGATAAACAGGAGAGCAGCGATGCTCGGCTACACTGGTGAGGAGAGCAGCGGCAGCTCCACTCTTGTTGGAGTCATTGAGGTCTTTAAGCAGTCGAATATAAAGTGAAGTCATCTCTGGGAAGAGGTCGAGGAGGTTAGCGCTGATGAGCGCTACAATCTCGTTGGGCAGTGACATCTCTTTCATAGTCTTGACCCAAGTACTGAGGCCCTCTCTGCTTGGGTCAATGATTATATCCTGGATCAACTTGGGTGCATAACCACCAAGATGTGGAGCGAAAGGGTCATAGAAGTCTACGCCTCTACCGTACCCTCCTCTGAAAAACCAATTGGACGCTTGAGGGAGGCCGTCAGTAAAAAAGTCTAATACTCGACCTAAAGCCCGTTTACAGTCCGAGTCGTCGACATCAAAATTATGGACTAGCTCTATGACCGCCTCTCTCTCACTAGCGTCGAGCCGAGCGCGATAAGAGGCGTTGATGAGTAAAGACTGCTTATTCGAGCCGTTTCCATGATCATCTCGCGCGACTTCGAGAACCATTAACGCTGCTTCAACTCCTAAGTACTTAACGCATTGACCGATCGCGTACATCGCCATAATAAAGGCGTCAGAGTCATCATCTGCGCTATAGAGTTCTAGTAGGCTCTCAAGTACTTCATGGGTCACAAATAGAGTGGAGAGATAACCGGTCATGTAGTAGAGACAAATACGTTTGTACCATGAGTGGCTTTGTTGCATGTAGTCAAGGAGCGGCTCTAAGTTTTGATTCTCATAAACTGTGATGAGAGCAGTGAGAAGCTCTGATTCATCGATCTCTGTCTCAAGTTGCCCTCTTTCGATGAGTGACATAAAGTGACCGCTGCCTATGATCGCTGTGAGTAATCCAAACTGATTATCATCATCGGAAGCGGTCTTGTATAGAGTGAGGAGTCGCTCAGATTCTTCTAGACTAATTCCTATTCCTAATAGTCCAAAGCAACCTTCAAAACAGTCGTTGGTGCTTCCTTGGCCACTGAGATGAAAGAAGGTACCTCTCATTTCTTCAAGCCTCATAACTCTGGCAACACAAGCGTTATCAGAGTTAATCTCGATGGCTTGTTTTAGAATATCAACCGCAGAGAGATGGGGAGAAACACGAAGGGTCGCGCTGAGGACAGGTGTGATCCCAATAGGACCCGAAGCTGCCTTAATATGTTGAGATATACGGTCTTCAAGATCTCCAAAACTAGCTAATCTCGATGCCTGATTAGCTAATAAAGCGATCGTGGGTATTCGACGAGAGAGAGGGGGCTGATCGGCTGAAATGTGCACAGCGACCCCTGCTTTAGTTAGTCTTTCATTGACAGTCATTGCTTCCATGAGCTCTCCGGGCACTATTGATTAATTAAGAATAAGGCTCACGTTATCAGAAATGCCTCAAGTCCTCATTCTCTAAACGAATGGTGGATTGAAATGGAGACATGATGGTCACATATACTTTATTGCTCATAGATTTTATTTGGCATGAGGATCTACGAGTCCTTGCCTGATCGCATATCTCGTTAGACCCGCAATATCATTGATTTTAAGTTTAGACATCAGTCTAGCCCGATGATGTTCAACGGTCCTTGAGCTTATCTTAAGAAGTCCGCTAATCTCTCTACTCGTGTGACCCTGGGCGACAAAAGTGAGGACTTCTCTCTCTCTCATCGTTAGGGTTTGAGATTCAGCGGCGGCTCGAATACTCGGAGATAAGAAGAGCTCTCCTTCATATATGACCTTTATAGAGTGAATGAGGTCATGAACACCTGATCCTTTGAGGAGATAACCAGATGCTCCTGCAGAGAGTGCCCTCTGTACCCAGATGGGATCATGGTGCATACTGAGCGCAACACATTTAATATCGAGAGCGCTCGCCCTCTCGATGACCTCAATCCCGCTAAGACCTGGTAGCGCTAAGTCACACACCAATACATCGATAGAGTGTGTGTGTGTTTGAAGGTAATCAATCGCCGATAGGCCATCGGCGAGATCGTTGACAATCTTGATCTCCTGAGCGGTACTTAAGAGAGCAATTAAGCCTTGCCGAACAATGGTATGATCTTCAACGATCAAGACTTGTATGGTCTTAGATTTACTCGTCTCTGATGATTTTGCCGATCTGTTTTCGTTCATAAGAGAGCCTTTATTCGCATCACGAGGGATAATTTTTTTGACCAAGTTCGCTCTTGAGATCATTATCATAAGTGGATAAAAACCCTCACTCAAGATCTAGACCCCCCCATATAAAATAAGGTAGACGTATTGAAAACCTCCCCTTATGAGACAGAAGCTCTAGAAACTTGTCTACGAGCTTTCTCAGACTTAGTCGCCTCACAAGATGAAATCCAGCGAGCACAGCTCGGAGATGACTGGGCGTGGCAATATTCCGGTGGGAAGAGTAATTTTCATTTAGTAGTGAGCGTGATGATACACGGGGATGAGGTTGGACCTCTTGAGGGGTTACTAGATGTTATGGAGGCGATACAGAGCGGTAAACTCCAATATGACGGGTTGATTACTTGCGTGGTGGGTAATCCAGAAGCAGGGCGACGAGTAAAGCGCTTCATTGACGTTGATCTAAATCGAGTTTTTGATTCAGAGCTTCGAGCTCGCCAACCTGAGGAGCTCCACTATGAAGAGGCACGTGCTCAGAGCTTGATGAGACTGTTTGATCAATGTGATCTGCTCATCGACTTCCATCAGACGATCCTTGACTCCGCACAGCCCTTTTATATCTGCCCTTGGTCGGAAGAGACTTGGAGATGGATGCGGCTTATGGGAGGAGCGAAAGTGTGGGTCACTCGTCATCCTCATCGAGGAGGAGGAGGGCTCCTCTGCGCTGATGAATATGTCAGACAACGTGGTAAACCAGCGGTCGCGTTGGAGCTTGGCGCCTTAGGGTTCACCTCTAAAGCTCGGGCGGGAGTATGGAAATCACTGAGTAGGGCGATCAAGGCGATCAATGAGATCTCTCAAAAGACCGCGACATTGAGTGAGCTCGCCAACGCGGAGCCTGATCTTAAATTTTATGAGACTAGCTATCGCGCGCGGTTTGATAATCCACTGCTAACTCTGAAAGAGGGACTAGTCAACTTCACCGAAGTGCAATGTGAAGAGCGCCTCTCTCCATTGGGTTCAGATCTAGACCACTTGCCAGACATCTCCGCTCCACAGAGCGGGGTCATCCTCTTCCCCAAATATCCCCCTCGGGATGAGGGAGGAGAAGTGATAGAGCCTAGACCGCGAGAGCTTTACAGAATTATTTCACCGCTTAGCTCACATCCTTTAGAGCTATGGACTGATAAGAGTACTGATCAATAACACGTTGATGATTCGTTGATAATTCGTTGACGATTTGCTGATATCTTGTTACCGATCTCTCGTTATCGATCTCTTCGATGAGAGAGTAGACGGAGAATGCTCATTCACATCGCCTTTAATTTAGATTCCCATCTTTTCTAAGGGGTGATTTCGGAAAGCGTCACCTTCACGGATGTATCTGCGAACGGTATCGACCCGCTTATGACCCGTTTGTCTCATAATGACATGTTCTTCAGCCCCCTCGGCGGCAGCGCTAGTGACATAGCCTGCACGTAGACTATGACCGGAGAAGGTGGCGACTTTCTCAGAAATTTGTGCTTCAGGAATACCCTGACTTCTTAATGATTCAGCGAGAGCCTCTTTGAGAAGAACGGCGACCGCGTGACCGGTGAGTCGCCGAGGGCGAAGCTGGCCATGTCTGTTAATGGGCCTAAAGATGGGTCCACTCTTGATCCCGCTGGCTTGGAGCCACCGTTGGACAGATCTGACACAGCAGGTCTTTGGGTTTTGTCCATAAGGAACAGACTTTAACATTCCAGCGCCCTCTTGGTCAGTCTTGGATCTACGGAGAGTGACCTTTAAGCCTTCAGGAACAAATTCCAGATCTCCATGATTAAGACTCACTAACTCTGAGCGACGGAAGGCTCCACTAAAACCAAGAGAGATGAGAGCGATGTCTCTCAGGCCACGAAGGTTTTGCGGCCGGGTGAAGATGATCAACCGAAGGTCATCAACTCTGACCGGCGACTTACCTTCAGCAGCGGTTCCCTTCGCTCGGCGAATACCAGCCCATACACTACGGATCGCCACATGTGACGCATTGAACTCAAGCTCCCTCATCTTATGAACTTGGCTGATGGCGGTGAGGCGTCGCCGAAGGCTAGAGATCTTTAGTGTCTCTGAGCGTTCGGTCAAATAAAGGGCGATGCACTTTGGACTCGCCGGTAATGGGTGGAATTTTCTACTTTGGCACCATAAAGCAAAATCATTCCAATCTGATTGGTAAGCACGCTTTGTTTGTGGTGACTTTGCCTGCTCCGCGAAGGCTTGAGCGCTAGAGTAAAGCTCCTCGATTTTAGTCGGTGGCGCTTGAGGGAGCTGATCGGAGGAGTGGGCTGTAGTCCCTTTTTTATGTGTCGTCTTCTTGGGGTTTTTACGATTTTTGCTTGATGTTTTACCCACTCTTTTTGGCGTAACTGGAGTTTGATTAGCCTCTATATCTATGTCGATGTCAGTGACATCGAGGGGGGGCATTAAGTCATCAAGGGGGGGAGACTTAAGGACGCTCAACTCTCCACCTTCTTCTCTTCGAGCGCTTGATAAAGTGATGATCTCTCCAGTCGTCGGATCGATATCAATGACCTCTTCTGTGGTAGAGGTTGATGAGATTTTAGTCACTTTTTTCGGAGAAGATCGCTTCAAAATGTGCTCTCTGAGATTAGTCATCAATAGGGGTGAAGTATAAAAGACATATACGAGGTTGAGCACTTAACTTAAAAGAGTCGTCTACGCTAGTGAACAGATGTATACGCTGAATAGTGATCCTAAATCACTTTGTTGACTATATCTTAATCAGTACATCTATTGGAAAGATGCTTTATATATAGGTCGTGATATGAATATTATAGGTCTTAGTATTTATAGATCAAATAAAATTGTTAACTTTCGATAAGAACAGATTACTGAAGGTTAGAATGTTTGCAAATTAAAGAGCTTGAGATCCATTCACTAATCAACTCCCGTGACTCTTCGTCATCTAAGCCCATCGTTTTTAGGTGTTCGATTAGTCTTCTAGTTGTGATGTGATTTTCGGCCAGTCGCATGACTTCAGCGAGTGACTCGGAGAGCGCTTCGAGAGTGACTCCGGCAGATGTTGACTGAAGTAAAATATCCTCTGATGAGTCACTTGGTTTTGAAGAGAGTGGGAACTCGTTTTGCTGATTAAGCAGCCCTAGGATTCCTTGATTTTGGCTCAGAGTCATCGCCTCCTTGGAGAGTTTTTGATAGCTATCTAGTGTCCCAACTCGACAGGAGAATAGGCGATGAGATGTAGGGAGACCGAGCCTCCCTTGGAGGGGTAGCTTGAGAGTGGCTGAGCCGAGGCCGATCGTGGCTGGACCGCTTGGGTCTGAAGTCAGGAGAGGAGGGAGATGGGAGGTCTCATGGGCGATAAGATCGAGGGCGATCAGAGACTCAGCCTGCTCTCTGCTTAAGCCTATGTTACTAAAAGGTTCAGACTCGCTTAATTGATTTAAAACCCATTGGATCAAGCTAGTTACGAGGTGTTTGTTATGAAATATACAGTCCCTGAAATGACTACTTTGGTAGTATTTAAGTAAAAATGAGACAGTTTTTAATGATTTGTTATGTATTCTATTGATTTCTGAGAATAGCATTTGTAGCGTTAAAAGGGTGACAGGACAGCGAGTGAGGGCGCCTTCCAAGGATCGATGAGCTCGCTCTCGATCTAAGCTCCAGCGCCTGAGGTCTATGGATGAGAGCCAGTTTATCTCTTCATGAGTTAAGGAGATGTCGAAAATCTCTAAGTTGCCCCATTCTGAGAGGTAGTCGGCAGCCTCCTTGTCAAAGTGTAGATAGGTTATTGTTTTTTGCAAAAAAGAGTGTCTGTGCATGCTATTATGTTCAGTGGTCATTGTCACTCCATAATCCATCTAGCGGAGATCATATTTACATGAATACTGCGGTGAAGGCTGAGTCATCTCTCAGTTAGTTAAGTATAAAGAGCTGTGAAGATGAAGAGCTGTGAAGATGAAGAGCTGTGAAGATGAAGAGCTGTGTAGGCAAAGTTCTTTATCACCAATATTAGTCATTGACACAGGTGTTAAGTCCGGCGGCCCTCTCACATCCTTGTTGAACCCTCCCTTGGTCACCTTCTTCTAATCCACGTTGGGCTGTCCCCAAATGAAATTCATAACATTGACGATGGGCTCCCGAAGTATATTCATCACCACTAAGAGGCGCTTCATTGTATAACTCATCACAAGCGGTCTCTCCAAGCCACTCACCGCAAGTAGCGACATAAGTCTCACAGAAGCCTTCGGTGACGCTGTCACAAAAATCAAGAAAGTCAGTTCGAACCGTTGACGCAAAGCGGATCTTCTCGGGGCAACCAGTGAGCTGATCAAACAGTTGGGCAATGTTGGTATTGCAGAGGCCGAGGCACTCTTCCATAAGCAAGGCATCATCTGTTTGATCATAGCCAGGGCATTGTTTAATCGCGCACTCTACAAACTCGGCACAGGAGAGTAAGCAGCTGGGCATTCGTTCTTCTTCACCAGCCGAAGTCTCGCCAGCAAGAGATTCGCCAGCAGTGGTCTGGCCTCCTGAGGTCTCCCCAGCAGTGGCTTCTCCAGCCATGGTCTCTCCAGCAGTCGCTTCACCAGCGAGTGTCTCGCCAGCTGAAGTCTCACCAGCGGTGGTCTCACCGGCGGTGGTCTCGCTAGCAGTTGCCTCGCCAGCAGTTGCCTCGCCAGCAGCTGCCTCGCCAGCAGTCGTCTCGCCAGCAGTCATCTCGCCAACAGTCGTCTCATTGGTAGGGCTCGAATCCTCACAGGCGACCACACAAAGAGACAGGCTAAACAGTAGAGAGCCCTTAGCTAGAGATAAGATGAGTCGATAGATAGATTGATGAACACGGTTCATGGCATATCCCTAAGATGGCTTGAAAATTCATTATAGCTAGGCATTATGGCTGTAAATCATACCATTGATTGTCTATGAGTGAACACAGGTAGAATAAAATATCAAAACTTCCTCTGTTCAAAACTTCCTCTGTTCAAAACTTCCTCTGTGGCCATCTTTAAGCTAAGGCAATATTTAAGAGTGTCTCAATAATAATGATCAGTGGTCTAGTCCTAATAAATAGCTCATTTGAGCTATTTATTAAGAATAGCCTAAGAATAGCTTTCTGAGAGCTACTTTAGCGCTACTTTAGAGCGGATTGAGCTCTGTATTCGATCTGTACAAGAACTCGTGACGCTATAAATATCACAGAGCTTAGCGACAGAATTTCACATATTCAGCATCTACAGGGAGACTATTGATCCCTCGGGCGGGAGGACTGATCCACGGAGCAAACTCTCCTGGCTCTGTATATGCTCGATCCATGATGCTGTTCACGTAATCATGGTCTTCGTCAGTAGAGAGCCATTCATGCTTTTTAGCCTCCCATTGGCTGGCGTCGAGAAGCTCGCCTTGAGGTGAGAAATGGAACCCTGCATAGACCCCTTGGGCTCGATTGAAGCGTCGATGAGGCAGAGTGATCCGGTAATCAGATCCACAGCTCTCCAAGGTGCGGTTAAAGCCACGGACAACCTTCTCACAGTCCTTGACATAGGCGTCGCGTAGCACCTCATTCATGGCCCTTCGGAGGGGAATGTCTTCGGTAACGATTCGTCCATCTTTAGGTCGCTCGAGGGTATAATGTTGCTCAAGAGCTGAGTGTTCAGTGAACTTTTTCGACTCTTGGTCACGTCCTTTTAAACCAGCGCTGAAGAACAGTGACGCGTTGGAAGAGTCCTCTGACCCAAAGAGGTCTAGACTGAGACTGTACCACAGATTCACCGCTCGCTGTACAACGTCAAGTGGAATCACGCCAGCTTGTTTAGGGTCAGTACCGTCTCGGGTAACCTCAGCGGTTTTTTGGATAATACGACCCACTCCGGTCGCTCCAATAAACATATGATGAGCCTCTTCGGTGAGCATAAATTGGCAAGTACGAGCGAGGGGATCAAAGCCTGACTCGGCGAGAGAACGCAGCTGATACTTTCCATCACGATCAGTGAAGGTGGTGAAGCAGAAGAAATCGAGCCAGTTGGTGATCGGCTCGTTAAAAGCGCCGAGGATTCTTGGACTGTCTTCATCTCCGGATCGACGCTCGAGGAGCGCATCTGCCTCTTCACGTCCATCTTTACCAAAATAAGAGTGAAGCAAGTAAACCATCGCCCAGAGGTGGCGACCCTCTTCTACATTGACTTGGAATAGCCCACGGAGATCATAGAGTGATGGCGCGGTCTTGCCGAGGAGTCTTTGCTGCTCGACACTGGCGGGCTCGGTGTCGCCTTGGGTCACAATAATGCGCTTAAGCGCGTTTCGGTAGTCGCCAGGTACTTGTTGCCAAGCGTCTTCCCCTTGATGATCACCGAAATTAACCTTACGTCCAGCTTCAGCGGGAGCGAGAAAGATCCCCCAGCGATAGTCGGGCATAGAGACATAGTCAAAGTGCGCCCACCCATCCTTCTCTACGCTGACGGCGGTTCTAAGGAGGACCTTATCGTTTTGAAAGCCTTCAGGCCCCATGTCCATCCACCACTCTTGAAAGTTGGGGAGCCATTTTTCGAGAGCTCGTTGAAGACGTTTGTCATCTGAGAGATTTACATTGTTCGGTATTTTCGCGTCGAGATCAATATTGCCCATGATATATCCTCAAGGTAAAGGGTGAGTGATAATGTGCTGTACGGTAGATGCTCTTCTGATCGATCCAGAGGCGAGCGAGAGATAGGAGAGTGACAAGGTGTTAAGTATAGGGATAAACTTAAAGAGGGTTAGGTTCTGTTAAAGTCGTAGACTGCTTGATGTGGTGAGCCAAAGGATTTAAGTGCTCCTTGGGGTCCAACCGCGTTAGGCCGGATAAAAATCCAATTTTGCCAAGCGCTTAGTCGACCAAAGATTTTGGTCTCCATGGTCTCGGGTCCAGCGAAGCGAAGGTTCTGCTCCATTCCGGTGAGGCCATCGCTAGAGAGGCCGCTGCGTTCTTCAAAGAAGAGTCGGAGCTCATCATCCCAATCGATATCGTCGGGAGCAAAGGTGACCAAATTGAGTTCATCTGCCTCTTGTGTGATCAGAGGCTCACCAATCCGACTAGAAGCCTCTTCTAATGTAACAGGCTCGCCATAAAAACGAGTCTGCAGTCGAGTGAGCCCGTTGCCCATTGGGTACATTCCAAAGTTGAGTGGGCTCAAGCGAACTTTGACCGCCTCATCGGGATCATCGAGCATGAAAGAACGGTCAGCGAGCGCTACTAACTCAAAAAGTGTGCCAGCGAATGCAGAGTCTTCGTCAACGAGGGCGACGAGGGTTTTACTCGTGACATCCACACGCTTTAGTACTCGTTTGATGTAATGGGTAGCGCGGCTAACAAACCAATGATCTTGCTGAGAAGCGATCACTTCATCGATCCCCATAAGCACCTCTTGTGAACCGCGGCTGAGGAAAGTGATGCTCCCGATATCAAGGTGATTGAACCGAAGGTGTAGTAGGGCGTCTTCAAGCTCTCGGAAGGCTGCTAGAGGCCACCAGTTGACTCCTTCTTGATACACCTCAACGCCGCTAGTAGGCCCTACTGAATTAGGAGCATTAATGGTGATGGTCGCCCCACGTCGTGAGGTGTTGAGCTCAAGTTCAACGTGTTGGTAACGTCGGTGCCCCTCTTCACTGACGCTCACCTCTAAAGGAGCCCAAGTGATCCCTTGCCCTGCGTTACTGACGATTGGAGAGACCTCAGCAGCTAGCTTATCGGCATGCTCAGCGATCTTAGCCGGAAACTTAGAGAGTTTATAGGTCGCGTCCACTAAGCGATATTTGACGGCCTTCTGTCCTCGAACACCCTCGGCTAGGGTACTGAAGTAGTCAGCGAGATCACGGCGTACTTTACGCTTGTCAACCACTCGGGTGAGCCCGCCTGTGCCTGGCAATACTCCCAAGAGCGGTACTTCGGGGAGAGAGACCGCTGAGCTTCGGTCATCGACAAGGACTGATTCATCACAAGCGAGAGCGAGCTCATACCCTCCACCGCTCGCTACGCCATTTAGAGCAGCGAGAAATCGAGGTCCTCCATGAGCGCTGATATCCTCAAAGCTGTTGCGGGTTTCATTGGTATACTTACAGAAGTTAACTTTGAAAGCATGGGGACTAGAAGCCAGCATGGGGATGTTGGCCCCAGAGCAGAAAATGCGATCTTTACCGCTAGTGATAACCACACATCGGACCTCGGGATATTCAAAAACAACTCGAGTGATGGCGTCATTGAGCTCTATGTCCACGAATATATCATAGCTATTGAGCTTGCGTATGTAGCCGGCGCCCCCCTCTTCTTGAACATCCATGGTGAGGGTCGCGATGTCTCCATCCACGCTCAATCCCCAATGTAAATAGTCATTTGGATGACTTGAGAAGCGCTCTACTTGCATAACATATTCTCCCTCTAAGGCGACCGAATTGGCCAAACATTATTCCTAAGTACTAAACATACACCTACATTAAAGCTGTTGACCTCAGTTAATTCAAGGCTGAATGAAATTTATTTCACATGCTTTTGCACACATGAAATATATTTCACTATGCTTAAGAATATATGGTATATCTTAATCTCTTAAAATTCATGTTGATCATAAGCCTAGGCTGATCATATCCCACAGTTGAGGTCACAATGATCCCATTAGATGAAACTCTCGCTAGCCAATATCAAGCAGACTTGTTGAAGGAGTTATCGATCAGGGTGACTCAGAGACGTCACTCGATGGGCTTAAGTATCAAAGAGTGTGCAGCGTCCGCTGGCTTGAGCTCACGTTATCTTATTCAAGTAGAAGCGGGACAAGCAAATATAAGTCTCGGCAAGCTCAGTCGTCTGTGTCTCACTCTAGAGGTTCGACTCGCGGAATTACTTAGTCAAGGGCCACGCGGCCAAATAGATGCTCTGCTCTCTAAACTAAATACTGCTCAGCTCACCGAGGCTCATGATCTATTAAAATCACATTTTCGGCCACAACGTCCCTCAATGATCTCTTTATTAGGGGTAAGAGGTGCGGGGAAATCAACAGTAGGCAAGCGCTTGGCAGATCGTTTAGGATGGGAGATGATTGAGCTGGACGAAGAGATAGAGAAGCGAGCAGGATTAAGTCTCAGCGAGCTTTTCTCAGTGCATGGTGAGCCTTATTATCGACGCTTAGAAGGTGAGGTTTTAAGGCATCTACAGTCCCATGACCAGTCGGCAGTGATCGCCACTGGAGGTTCGATCGTAACTCATCACCTACACTACTCTTTGCTCAAGTCAATGAGCTCGACTGTGTTCCTCCAAGCGACCGCTGCCGAGCATATGGAGAGGGTGGTCGCCCAAGGAGATAAACGTCCTATGCGAGATCATCCCCAAGCGATGAAAGAATTAGAGCGCTTACTCGCGGAGAGGGCTCCTCTCTATAAAAGCGCGAATCTAATCATCGACACCTCACATCACTCAATCAGCGAGATCATTGAAACTCTTATGGAGTGGCGAAGAGCGGTTAATCAAGCCGTCGATCACTCAGAGAGTTAGTGACGCTCTTCTTGCTCATGAGCGCTCTTCCGTAACAATGCCGTAGCGGGCATGGCGTCAATGAGGCCACAGTAAAAGCTCACCAAGCTCCACGTACCATCAGGGGTCGTGTTATGAATCGCATAGAGATCAACTCCCTTGTCGTTCAGACCTCTGAGACGTTTGGCGAGAGTAGTGTGGGCTCCGATGACTTCGATCAGCTCTACCCACTCTCCTTGCGGATATGTGAGGAGGGTTAAACGATCTAGGTGATGCTGTGGACGCTGGCTAAATGTCGCGCAAATTTCAGTCACAGCTTCATAGATGATTTCAGCTGGATCAGACATGTCAACTCTTCTCTCGGTGTGATGATCTACCACTCAATCAAAAAAGATCAGTGCGTATGTAAGAGGCATTGATTTATTATATACTATTCTATTCTATTTTGTACTACACCGCACTACATTACCTTATTACATCTCATGATTTCCACGACTAAATTCATTGGGATGATACTCAAGAAGTGGAGATTTCACATCGTTTATGATTTAAACGGAGGCGACTCTCACGAAAGGAACATGTCGTTAATTTATGTCAACGATCAATACAGAGCGAGCTCCAAAAGGAATAGAGTGGACTGTTAAATATGATGCAGTTTGTTCTTTATATACCCATCCTCGTCAGTTAGCAGCCTCAGCATTGCTCGCTGGATTCCAACCTGAACCGACCGAGACCTCACGCATATTAGAGCTAGGGTGTGCCATTGGCGGTAATCTCACACCGATCGCGGCGAGCTTACCTCAGAGTACTTGTTTGGGGATCGACCCCTTCACTGAGCAGATTCAACTCGCTCGTCTTCGATCAAGAGACGCGGGGATCAATAATGTTACTTATCTCCCGCTTGGTGTCTCTGATATAGATCAGATAGAGGGAGAGTTTGATTACATTATCGCTCACGGTCTCTTCTCATGGATCTCTGATCAACATCGAGAAGATACTCTTAAGCTGTGCCGTGATAAATTAAGCCCCCGAGGGATCGCTTATATCTCATATAATACGTACCCAGGGTGGCATCAGCGAGATCTCGTTAGACATTTATTGCGTTGGCAAAAGAAACACTATGAGCGACGCGCTGATCAACGAGGGGTGACGCCTCAAGATACAGAAATGATAAAAGAAGCTCGTTTAGCGCTCAAATTTTTTGCCCAATACACGCAAAGCATTACGAATAAAGGTAATCAAGAGTTAATCTCGACGATCGAGAATGATCTCAGGAAGTTCCCTGATTGGTATCTCGTTCATGAATACTTACTCGAGCATAATCACCCTTACTACTTCGAAGATTTTATAGAAGAGATCAATCATCATCAATTAACATACCTCAGTGACGCTTCATCGAATGCTCAGTTGGCGTCTAGACTGTTGTCTCCGCAGATGCTCCGCGAGATTGATTTTATGTGCGATGATGCAGTGGGTAGGGAGCAAGGACTTGATTTCCTCCTCAACCGCTCGATGAGGCGAGCGATTATCACTAAGACAGAGAATATCTCAAGAGCTGATATGTCCCCTCCCATCTACTTGTGGGGTGAAGAGAGGGTAGGTGAATCGAGAGATTTAGACGCCGAAATATTCGTGACGACTCATCTCACTCTAGTCACCGAACTCAAAGATTTAAGTGGACCCGCGACATACCACTCTCAGCATGATAACAAAACGAGTTTCACCGTGAACAGTGTGATTGAGAACGCTCTTATGATCTTACTCTCAACAGTGTGGCCTAAAGTTATCTCTATCAAAGAGCTTCGCGCTCAAATACAGGCTCTGTTGAGTGAGTTTAACCATCTAGGGACAGGTGCCTTCCCCCAGCTGTTCTCAGTGGCTCTAAGCACCTTAATCAGTAAGGGGATGATTTATCATCCAACGTGGGGATATCGAGGTCATCTCACAGAGAGAGCCAATGAGACTGAAGACTCTATCCCCCCCCAAAAACTAGTCCCTTGGCTTAAAGGGGCTGAGGCAGAGATGATGAGTATGGTGACCAACGCTCATCATTATCCAGTGAGTATCGATTCAGAGGAGCTCGCGGTGATGAAAGAGACTCTTAGCGGGACCACTAAGCGAGAACAGGAGACTCAGATGTCTTCGAGTGATCCGTTATTTGTCAAAACATATACTAGAGCCAAAGCTCTTGGGTTGTTAGACTAGAACAACGACATATATATTTATGATATAAGCATATAAGAGTTCACGTAGAGGATAACAATGAGTGATCAACAAGATATAAAACGAAGACTGACCATAGCCGTTATTATCTATAGTCTTAGTATATCGACCTCTTGCTCTGATAACTTAGCCCCTGGTGGGATGCCTGAGAATGTCGCCGGGGCTGAGTCCATGATGGGAGGGAATGGCGGGATCATGATAGGAGGGTCTGGCCCCATTGTAGAGTATCCAGATGAATGCATCATAGGCGAGACCTTAGGCCTCTGCGCGACTTGTGGTCCACAGAGAACACCTCTGATGCCTAATAATGATGAGAATTGCCCCTTTGTAGATTGTTCGCCGTTGACTCAATATCAAGCGATGAATAACGAAAATGGAGGACGGACCTGTTTAGAATACTCGTCTACTCCACCGGAATCGTCATGTAAAGACCTCGGTCAATGCTACGAGGATATCGAAGAGGCTTGTCAGCTGAACCCAACACCTAGTCCTTTAGTCACCGTCTATCCGGGGTGTGGGGAGTTTACAGGGTGTGAAGGTTCAATCGGTCCAGACGGAAGCACCTCTCCTGTTGGATCGGTTTGCCACGGTTTAGGGGAGTGCGGCGCTGATGGTCGTTGTAGCGCTCCTCAGAGCTGTTCGGGAGTTCACCCTGAATATGTCACTCAATTTTGCTCTGATGATAATGACTCTGAAGTATGTGATAAGCATATCGATCTTAACGGGGTCAATAATGCTTCCGATATTAACTGCGACATCGCCTGTGCGACAATCGGTCGATGTGTCTCGGCATGGGATAGCAATGGCGGCTGTAGCAAGGGAGGGCAAGTAAACTGTGATACCCGGCGTCGTCAGCTCATCTGTCGCTGTGAATAGGGTACTCAGAGACTCATTTCCGTAGATACTCACTTACTCAGATATTGACTTACTTAGATATTCACTTACTCAGATATTCACTTACTTAGATACTCACTTACTCAGATACTCAAGTGAAGTATCCCCTTAAATATGAGGAGAGCTCTTGGCCATCTCACATCGGATTCATCACAGTATTATTAGAGATCCGATCCATGGTGATATATTCCTCTCTCCTGAGGTACGTACCCTGATCGACACTCGGACCTTTCAACGGCTCCGCTATATCTCTCAACTCGCGACCTGCCACTTCGCTTTTCCATCAGCGACTCACACTCGATTCTCACACTCGATTGGTGCCTATCACCTAGCTTCTGTGCTGGTGAGACGACTCGATGAGATCTATCCAGGGATGATGAGTGAACTCGATCAGAAACTAGTCTGTTATGGAGCATTATTACACGATATAGGACACCCTCCCTTCTCGCATATGTTGGAAACGCCCGAAGTCTTCGCGACTTATGCTTCTCATGAAGAATGGGGAAAGCGACTCTTACTTGACGAAGGAGGAGACCTCTATCAAGCCATGAATACTCTCGTCGGTAAAGAGGGGATCACTCGGCTCATTAACATTATGGAGGGGAAAGTCGAGCTGCCCGCGCTTCATGATATCGTGAGCAGTCAGCTTGATGTCGATCGACTAGATTATCTCGTTCGAGACCAACACTTCACCGGCGTAGAGGTCGGTGGATTTGATACTCGGAGGCTATTTCGCTCTATCCGCCTAAGAGAAGATGGGCACTTGGCGATCAGTCGTGATGGACTTCCTATCGTTGAGGCTTATCTCATCACCCGATGGCATATGTACTATTTAGTCTACTTTCATCGAGTGAGTGTCTTAACCCAGACCTATATCACTCGGGCTCTCCAACGAGCGAGAACTCTCTATCTCAAAAACCAAATTAGCCTCTCATCTCCTCTTCAATCGATTCTCATCGATGAGGCATTAACTCCCCATAACTACATGCAGTTGACCGATGCTCCGATCATGACCGCGCTGTTTGAGTGGTCTAATCATCATGACTCTCAGCTCTCAACTCTCGCCAAACGGGTCTCTTCCCGTAGCGAGTTTCATCGACGTATCACGGGGCATCCGCTGAAAATAGGTATGGCCCGGAAATTGATGCCTAAGCTAAAGATGATTATCAGTGAAGCAGGATATCAGCCTGAGGCAGACTTAATATTAGCTCGCACCCAAAAACGGGGCTATTTTCCCTATGAAGGTGGGATCTTACTAGAAGACGGCACCGATGTGCGTGAACGTTCAAAGATTATCAAGGCTCTAGAGAGTAAGATCGATGAAGTGATGATCTTTGTCCCTCCAGAATGTGTTGATCTCTGTGTCTCTCTCATCGATGCAGAGATCGCTCAATCACTGTAAGACTCTTTAAGGCTCGACTCTTTAAGACTTAAGACTCTGTAATCCTCTTCCCTTCAACTTCTCGCTTTAAGGCCGTTAGGCTCTTCTTTTAAGCTGAGGGAGGGAGAGGTGCATAAGGGAGTTCGCTATGTTGTGATCCATCAAAAGTGATCTTGACGCTCTGATAATCACCGCTTTTGTCTTTTCGATAAGTGGTGAGATGAACAGGACGCTTCCAAATGGCATAGAGGTTCTTTAGGGTCGGTCGGGTGTAGTTATCATCTAACTCTACACCCTCAAAGAGGTGGTTGAGGAGCAGCTCACCTCCTTGATAAGTCGCATCATACACCTCGATAATCGGTTGGCCCATGTTGGTGAGCTGGCTTAGCATTTTCTGCTTAACCTCTTGGAATTCGGTAGAGGCAATCTGCCACTGGCGAGCGCGAGGGTTATTCTCAAAAGTAAACATCTTCTGCCGAGCACAAAACTCTGGAGTGAGAAACTCATCGAGGAAGGTGAGATCATTGTGATGACGTCTCACTTCAAAGATCTTTCGCTTACCCTCCATGGCTCCTGTATCCCATTTCTCTCGTTCAGCGAGGCTATCACACTCATAATAGTCTCTACCGAACTTGCCCTTATTCCACCGATCAAAGATGTCTCTGAAGAGCTCTAGTCCAAGTCTATAAGGATTGATTCGTCCCTTGTGAGGAGCTGTTGTTCCGCTGTGACGGTCGGCATAGTCGATGACTTCACTCTGATCTAGGACACCTCTCTTGGTCATAATATGCGTGTGCCAGAAACAAGCCCACCCCTCATTCATGATCTTGGTAGTGCGCTGAGGAGCGAAGTAATAAGCCTCCTCTCTAATAATCTCCAAGACGTTTCGCTGCCAACGAGTGAGGTTTGCGTTCTCCATTAGAAAGAATAGAACATCACGCTCAGGTGAAGAGGGATGTCGCCGCTGAGTGAGTTTCTCCTGCTTGATTTTCTCTCGTTGTTGATCAAGGTAGTCATCAGTGTTGACGAATTCATCCATATACTCTTTTGCTTTTAGCCTAGGGAGCTCTAGCTCCGCTCCAATCAATTCGTCAGGGAGGTCGCTCTGTGGCTTGAGCTCTTGTCGGCTGTCGAGTGGACGGTACGGACGATGGAAATCGATGAGGTTGTCTAATGAGAGGCAGACATCGATAAATTGTTCGACGGCGCTGTAGCCGTAAAGGTCCATATAACGACGGATCCTAGAGGCATTATTAGCGAGTGTATCAAGCATCTTTCGATCGGTTCGGCTGAACCAGTAGTTATTTTTAAAGAAATCACAGTGACCATAGACATGCGCCATCACTAACTTTTGGTCAACGAGCTCGTTGCCCTCTAGGAGATAAGCATAGCAAGGGTTGGTGTTGATCACCAACTCATAGATCTTAGAGAGCCCGTAAGCATAAGACTTAGCGAGCTGCTCGTAGGCCATCCCAAACCGCCAATGAGGGTAGCGAGTAGGGAAACCATCATAGGCAGCGATTTCATTCATCTTATCGTAGCTAACGACCTCAAAGATGGTTTTAAAGAAATCTAGTCCTTCATCGGCGGCGATCGCCTCTATACGATCTCTCCAATCAGCGAGCTCTTGGGGGAGCGGCTTTACTTGAATGTACTCGATCATCGTCCACCTCCTAAAAACTCTTTAATTGAGTCTACGATTCCCTCTTTGTTTTTGATTTCTGAACAGACTAAGGTGCAGTCTTGGTCGTCGAGCGCGAAGTGCTTATTGAGGTCACGGAGAAATTGTCCTGAGCCGTAATGACTCTCTACTTGACCATAAGAGAATTGATTACTAGCGGGGATAATGTGCTCTCTTAGTAGAGAGATACAATCGCGGGTATCATCGCTCGACCAATTATCTCCGTCGCTGAAGTGAAAAGGGTAAATGTTCCAATCGCTCGGAGGGTAGTCACTCTTGATGATATCCCAAGCGAGGTTATAAGCGCTGCTAATCATAGTTCCTCCCGATTCACGAGTGTGAAAGAAGGTATGTTCATCGACTTCTTTGGCGCTAGCGTCATGAATAATGTAGCGCGTCTCTATCCCCTTATATTGACTCTTGAGCCAAGTGTTGATCCAAAAAGACTCGATACGAACGATCTCCTTCTGAGCTTCGCCCATCGAGCCGGAGACATCCATCATGTAGATGACGACCGCGTTAGATTGGGGAACACTTGAAGTCGACCAGCTCCGATAACGCATATCGTCTTTAATCGGTAAAATAATGGGGGCGCTCGGGTTGAATTGCCCCATAGAGATCGTGCGCTTTAAAGCCTGTTTATAAGTACGTTTAAAGTGCTTTAAACTGTCAGGGCCAACGCTCCGAATGCTAGTATATTTATCTTTCTGAGCGACAATACTCGTCCCCCCTTTGGGTTCGATTTTAGGTAGCTCCAACGCTTCACCTAGGATCTCGGCGAGTTCTTCAATATTAACCTCCACCTCTAAGGCTTTCTCTCCGTCATTTTGTCCCGCCTCTCCTTCTCCAGGTTCCTCGCCAGGTTGACCTTTATTAGAGCCGAGAGAGTCTCCGGGTTGTCCTTCCCCTTGACCCACTCCCCCTCCATCTTGGGTGCTAAACCGAAAGCGTGGGAGGTCGATCTGAGGGATGGGGATCTTAACAGCCTTTCCTCCCTGTTTGCCCATCAGCTCACCCTTAGAGATGTATTTCTTGAGGTTATCACGGACCTTTCCACGGACAATGTCACGAAAACGGCTATGGTCTTGTTTAATACGGGACATGTGGGTCTATGCTCCTGATCTCTCTAAAGTGAGAGGAGATGGTATGCGATGATATGCAATGATATACGATGATATACGATGATATACGATGTCATAACAAAGGTGAGTAAGGAGAGAGGCGCAGTCGCTGCCTATCGCTTTACTTCTGTTCAACAGTGAGTCTCAAAGATCAGCATCGCTGATCGGATCATTGACGGGAGGAAGCTCTAGAGGAGCGGCAATGACAAAGGGTTGAATAATCAAGAAACGGAAAGCCCCAAAATCTTGTGGTGCGCTCGAGGCCGCAGCGAGGATAAGCTCTGCTTGATGCCAAGCCTTCACTGAGTCAGCCTCATCTAGGGCGAGGCTTACCCCCACCTCGGCGAGCTCCAAACTATGATCGACCCAAAAGAGCGCCCCACGCTCAGCATGAGGCGCGAGGGCCTCCCAAGAAGCGACCCCTACTTCAGCCGAGAGCTTTTTAAAGAGACTCTCACGCGTTGCTGAGCTTGGGGTCGATGTGTCCTCTCGATTAGCCACGAGCATCTCCGCGAGCAAAGATAGAGGCGACATAGGTCAATACATCGGTAGCTGATTCTTCGCTGTATCCAAAATCTCTTATCAAACGCTGCTTGACGACTTCAATCTTCTCTTGAGTCTCCCGATCAACAGCGTTGCTCACTAAGCTGGTCAGTTTGATCGAGTCCTTTTGGTCTTCAAATAGCTTCTGCTCGAGAGCTCGATAGAGGCGTTCATTAGTATCATAGCTGAAAGAGCGTCCCTCTACAGCGAGGGCGCCGATGTAGTTCATGATCTCACGGCGAAAATCATCTTTCCGACTCTCTGAGATATCGATTTTAGTCTCGATCGAACGCATCAAACGCTCATCAGGTTGCTCATCTTGGCCGGTGTAAGGGTTCTTCACCTTCTCTTTTTGAGTGTAGGCTTTGACATGATCAATGTAGTTCGCGCAGAGCCGCTTAATCGCGTCCTCATCCGAAGAAATCGCCCGCTGTACTTCATTCTTAACGATCTCTTCATACTCGGTACGAGTCACGTCGAGCAGCTGAAGATAGCGATCTTTGAGCTTCTCATCAGTGATCATAGAGTTCTGCTTTAAGCCGCTCGCCATCTCATTAAGAACCATAAATGGATTGATCCCCGCATCACTACGCTCACTGACGAGAGCGTTAGAGATCTTATCTTGGATATATCGGGGGCTGATCCCATCCATGCCTTCGCGCATGGTCTCTTTACGGAGCTCTTTAACGTTATCTTGGGTGAAACCGGGGAGGGTCTTTCCATCGTAAAGTTTGAGTTTTTGAAGAAGACTGAGGTCATGCTTCTTAGGCTCCTCGAGTCTAGTCAATATCGCCCACATCGCTGCCATCTCCAAAGTATGAGGGGCGATGTGTTTGCCACGTACCTTATCTCCTACGAAGTCTTTTTGATAGATCCGAACTTCTTGGTCGAAGCGAGTAATGTAAGGGATATCGACCTTGATGGTACGATCACGAAGCGCCTCCATAAACTCGTTGCTGAGGAGCTTTCTATACTCTGCTTCATTGGTGTGTCCGATAATCACCTCATCGATATCAGTTTGAGGGAACTTCTTAGGCTTTATTTTATGCTCTGCGGTAGCTCCGAGGAGGTCGTAAAGGAAAGCGACATCTAGCTTTAAGATCTCGATGAACTCGATAATCCCTCGGTTGGCGATATTGAACTCTCCATCGAAGTTAAAAGCTCGGGGGTCTGAGTCTGAACCGAAGAGGGCGATCTTCTTGTAGTTGATGTCACCGGTCAGCTCGGTTGAGTCTTGGTTCTTCTCATCTTTAGGTTGAAATGTCCCGATCCCTACACGGTCTTTTTCGCTCAGTATTAAGCGCTTGACTCGAATGTGGTCAATGACCTTAGACCAATCACCTTCATAGTGATTCATGAGCTCTCTAAAGATGAGTCTACACGCAGGGTTGAGATCACCATTGATTCTCACCGAGCGTCCCTCACGCTCGAGTCCTAGCTTCTCAAAGGCTTGGCTGCGCCACTCTTGGGGGATGAGTCGTAGCGGGTCCTCATTCATCGGGCTAGAGAAGATCGCCTCTCCACCGGTGATGTGCTGTAACTCCTCAGGGATCACCCACTCATAGGTATAGAGCGCTCCCTCTTTAGATCGACTGTAAACCTCTAAGCCTGACTTTAAGAGGCGGGCGATTGTGCTCTTAGCGCTGCCTACCGGGCCGTGGAGTAAGATGACTCGTTTGTGAGCTCCATAACCCATGGCTGCGCTCTTAATAACTTGCACAAGCCTCATTAACGGGATGTCCATACCAAAGACAGAGTCGGCTCCACCATGCAGAGGGTCATCGAAGAAATTGTAATGGAAGATCCTCTTTTTATTATCTATTCGCTCGGTGTATCCATAGGAGAGGATCATATCGTAGAGTCGCTGATAGGCTGTGCGAGTAACCTCAGGTCGATCTTTCACGACGTTGAGATAATCTTCAAAGGACCCTGTCCAGTTTAGGTCGGCAAATTCCTTGTAATTTTGTAGGCTCGCAACTTCTTGAACCAAACTCGTCATAGAAACTCCTCATGCGGTGAAATAGAGACTCAGTGTTCGGTCAAATACACAGAGTCTTGAGCGGAAACTTTATAGTACCCATATATACTACCTATATTAGGGGGGTGATCTAAAGAGGAAAATAATTACCTATGTGACACCTCGGTTTCCCTTGTGTATAGAGGAGTCAGATCGACTCATTTATCGCCACGAAAGTCTTTGATTGTTGTTGGCGATTCTTTTACCTACAGAGCGGAGTGGACACCATGGGAGAGACTGCTTTTATCATCAATCCGCAGAGCGCCTCGGGTAAAACGGGGAGGCGATGGCCCAAGCTTGCGCTCAAGGTGAGCCAGAGATTTAATGCACCAAAGTTCTTCTTCACCGAGTCCGCTGGAGACGGTGAGAGACTCGCTCGAGAGGCTTTTCAGTCTGGCGCTCAGACAGTGGTAGCGGTCGGCGGTGATGGAACAATGAACGAAGTGCTTAATGGATATTTTGATACGACAGGCGCTGTGATCAATCCGGAGGCGAGCTTAGGTGTTTTACCGATGGGAACCGGTAGCGATCTCTGTCGTTCGGTAGGGGTTTCTCGTGATCCAGTAGAAGCCCTCAGCCTCTTGAGTGAGCCTCCGAGCCATATTGACTGTGGACTCGTTGAGGTGAGTGAACAGAGGCGATACTTCGGTAATATTGGCAGTGTGGGCGTGTCGGGAGAAGTCGCTAAGTACTTTGAAGAGCATGGCAAGACAGGCGCTCTTAGCTACATTTCTGGCTTATTCAAAGCCGCGAGTAACTATCAAAAGAGAGGCTTCAGCTTGCGCTTTAAAACTCTCGATGGTGAGGTGGTCGAGAGGGAGATTCCCGATGCTTTTATCAGTATATTCGCCAAGGGGCGTTATTTTGGTGGAGGGATGAAAATCGCTCCTAAGTCGATGCTGACTAACGGGTCGCTCCAATGTGTGTTAGTGAGAGGGGTGAGTGGGCTAGAAATTATGCGCTACCTTCCCTCCATCTTCGCAGGCAAGCACCTTAAACACCCTCCATTTAGCTCGCTTATCGCAAGTGAGGTCGAGCTCTCCGTCACCCATGACTCTTGGATAGAGCTAGATGGTGAGCCTGCCCTTAAGGTGACCCCAGAAGAGAGGGCGATCATCAAAGTTTTACCCTCGAGGGTTCTATTCCATCTTGGCTCAGAAGCGTATCGATGACCCTCAAGACCAGCTTGAGATGATCATGTGGTTAGAGGAGATCTGTGGTCCCTGGCGTGAATTGAGTCTGTACATAAGGAGTGATCAAAAATGAGTGAGGAGATATCTAATCAAAGTGTGGCCACTGATAGTACTCAGTTGTCTATTAAGGTAGGAGTGTTGTGTTCTGTGTTAACGGGGGTCATGACCTTCATGGCCTTCCCCACTGATCTATCGCCCGATGTCAACTTATGGTGGTTGATATGGTTTTCTCATGTTCCTCTATTATGGTGGTTGAGAGATCAAAGTCCTAAGAATGGTTTTAAGTGGAGTTATTTCACAGGGGTGATCATCAATACCGGAGGATATTATTGGATCGCAGAACTGATTCAGACTTTTGGTCACCTCCCACTACCAGTCGCCGCTCTCGGACTCGCTTTACACAGCCTATTAGTGGGTTTGATTTGGGGAGTATGGGGAGCAGCGGTCTGCGCGCTCAGCCCTCGATGGGGTAGACTCGCGATTGTCCCCTTAGCCATGATGGGCGCTGAATATGTGATGCCTCGAATTTTTGAAGCCCATATGGGTGATAGCCAATATCATTTCTTGGAGGTGATGCAGGTCGCAGATCTCTTTGGGGTGACTGCGGTGACCGGTCTGATCTATCTGGTGAACGCCGCTCTCACCGATGCCTTATCAAGAGATTATCGGGGCCTTAAAGTCGCCCTTCTCATTGTCGGTTTGAGCCTTGGTTATGGACATCTGAGGATGGCGCAGGTTGATGAAGCGATGGAGCGAGCACCTCATCTCAAGATAGGCATGGTTGAAGGGGATGTCGGGATCTTTGAATCAGAGACCCTGCAAAAGAAACGAGATCATCTCTTAATTCAGCAAAACTTGAGCGCTGAGCTAGCAGCGAAAGGGGCTGAGCTTATCATTTGGCCGGAGAGCTCCTACAGAGCGAGTGGGATTCCGGCAGACTTAAAACGTTTCCCGCCATCGAGAGCCCCCTTGGTTAGCAGTTATCAAGAGGATCATAAGCGTCGCACAGCGCAAGCTGATCGTATCTCTCCCCTACGAGGATTTAAGGTACCGCTCTTATTCGGCGGAA
The DNA here is from genome assembly GCA_943788935.1 of uncultured bacterium. Classification (GTDB taxonomy): domain Bacteria; phylum Myxococcota_A; class Bradymonadia; order UBA7976; family VGTA01; genus CAKZRU01. The sequence goes on from CALSSE010000021.1 coordinate 32,304, forward strand.
ATGGTATTGGTATCGAGTCTTCGCCTACAGAGGGAGAGAGTCCACGACGACTCTATTATAACCGAGCGTGGTTGCTTGACGCAGAGGGGACAGTCCTCGGTTATTATGATAAAGTATTTCGCTTGGTCTTTGGTGAATACATCCCCTTCGGCGATATATTTCCGGTGTTTTACAAATGGCTCCCCGCAGCTTCAAGGACAGAAAAGGGCACAGGAGTAAAGTCACTAGAACTACCGCGAACCGATGGCTCGGTAGCTCGCTTAGGGATGCTCAACTGCTATGAGGGAATCATTCCCTCCTTTAACCGAGCGCTCATGAAGACTGAGCCTCATTTGTTGATCAACTTGACGAATGATGATTGGTTCGCGGCGACCGCAGAGCGATATCTTCACTTTGCACTCGCTCTCCCCCCGCTCGATAGAGTCGAGGCGGATGTATCTGCGAGCTACTCTCACCGGGGTCAGCGCGATTGTTGATGCCAACGGTAGGATCAAGCAATGGACAAGCACCGAGGAGGCAGAGACCCTCTTTGATGATGTTCCACTGCTAGAGTTATGGTCGCTCTATCCACTCATTGGAGATATCTTACCCCAAGGCGCTTTGATCTTTATCTTGGTCGCGCTGTGGCAGCGTAGGCGATCTATCGTTGATGGAGACAGCAGAGATGAGCTTACTCCCAACGAAGCATAAAATACTTCTTCGAGCCCTTCTTGAGAATAAACAGGCGGTCTTCAATGGGGTTAAGCTCATCAAGTTTTAATTGCGAGTCGCTAATCTTCACACCATTGACGCTCACTCCGCCCCCTTTTATGAGCCGTCGAGCTTCGCCTTTCGATTGAGTCATCCCCACTGCGATCATCGCTTCGAGGAGTCCAGGCGCCTCTTCGGTTTTGGGGAGTTGACCCGTAGGGGCTTCTTGGAATACCTCTTCTAGTTCGTTAGCGCTCAGACTCGTCAAATCTCCACCAAATAAGGCCGCCGTTGAGCGCTCAACACGATTGAGCGTCTCAGCCCCATGAACTCGGGTCGTCACATCTCGGGCGAGATATTTTTGAGCCTCTCTCAGGTGAGGCGTCTCGAGATGGGCTGAACGGAGAGTCTCATAATCTTCCTCGGTGCAGAGAGTGAAGAATTTAATGTACTGAAGCGCGTTCTCATCACTTTGGTTGAGCCAAAATTGATAGAACTTATAGGGTGATGTCTTCTCTGGGCTTAACCACACCGCCCCATCGACAGTTTTGCCGAACTTCTCACCACTCGCATTGGTGACCAAAGGCATCACTACGCCGTGTACTTTCGCGTCAGCAGAGCGGCGGACCAGCTCGGTACCGGCGGTGATATTTCCCCACTGGTCGCTCCCTCCCATTTGTAGAGTACAGCCTTCGCTCCGATAGAGCTGCAGAAAGTCATAGGCCTGGAGGATCATATAACTGAACTCCGTGTAAGAGATCCCTCCAGCAGAGACTCGTCGCTTCACGGACTCTTTACCGAGCATAGCGCTCATTGGAAAGTGCTTACCAACATCTCTAAGCACCTCGATAAAGCTGAGTGGACCAAACCAGTCATAGTTGTTAACGAGCTTTGCGGGATTCTCTATGCCATCGAACTTGAGAAACTTCGCCAAGAGCGCTCTGATGCCCTCTACGTTCCCTCGAAGCGTCTTTTCATCTAAGAGGTTACGCTCCTTCGATTTACCGCTCGGGTCACCGATCATCCCGGTCGCCCCACCGACTAAGCCGATAGGTGTATGGCCATATCGTTGGAGGTGAACGAGCGCCATAATCGGGAGGAGGCTGCCGACATGAAGACTATCTGAGGTAGGGTCAAATCCAATATAGGCAGTGACTGGCCCCTCGGAGAGATGAGCTTCTGCGCCCTCTGTTTGGTCAAATAATAGTCCCCGCCAGCGGAGCTCGTCTACGAGTGTGTTGGCCATAAAGGTCTCCCTATAAAGGTCGATGAGATGGTAAGGTTAGCCCCTCTCAGTTTTTTGATACCATGATCAGATACCATGATCACACAGGCAATCAATCCCAAAAATCAGATAACCTCAAAGACATATACCCGCTCACAGATACTCACTCAGAGAGATGTATCGAGACATGCACCATTCTTTGAGGCCCTTATGAACGCTCTTAAAGGAGAGGTAGACCATGATAAAACGAGATAAAACACGTTTAGTTCCTACTCCGCTCAGCGATTATCAAGTTTATCTTTTTGACCTCGATGGAACACTCCTCGATACCGCCCCTGATATCGCTTATGCGGTTAATGAAGTCCGCCGCAGTGAGGGCTTCAAACCCTTGACAACAGAAAGGGTCAATGAGGCTATCGGTGGGGGAGCGAGAGCGTTGTTGAGGTCTTGCCTTCCTCCTATTCTCCACTCTCGACTCAAGGAGATGAGAGAGAGATTTGTCACCACTTACGCGGAGAACCTTTGCGTATTGACTCGACCTTTCCCTGACGCAGAGCGCTGCCTGAAGGTTCTTGGTGCGCGCTCGGAGGTCTCGATTGGACTCATCACCAACAAACCGACTAGATTCGCTGAACCTCTCCTCAAGGCGGTAGGCTGGGAGGGGCTCTTTGACCTCACACTTTTTGGTGATTCGCTGTCATCACGTAAACCTTCACCTGAGCCATTGCTCCATGCGCTAGAGGTCTTCAATAGAGAGAGAGGAGAGGCTGTGTCAGTCTCGAACGCTCTGTATATTGGTGACACCGAGGTAGATCTCGCTTCGGCAAACGCTGCTTCTATTGACGTCGCGATCGTGAGTCATGGTAGAATCGCAGAGGACATTAAAGTGATTCGAGGCGCACGATCGAGAGTGATTGACCTTAAAGATCTCTTTAGCTGAGCGTGTCTAAGTGAGAGCGCAGTATCGTAGAGCGCAGTATCGTAGAACGCAGTATCGTAGAACGCAGTATCGTAGAACGCAGTATCGTAGATCGCTTTACGAAAGACTTGAAGACGAGGGGACCATGGCCAAAAGCAAGAGATCGCGGGCGAAGAAGTCAAAAAAAAGTCCAAGGCAGATTATCTCTCAAGAGGTTGAGGTGATTCCCAAAGAGCAGATAGTAGAGAGCGAGATATCAATATCCTCAGCGGTGAAGAGGCGCTCGATGTTCACGGGAGCTCTCTTACGATTTATGCGCCGCTCTCGATCGGAGGAGGACTCGTCTTCAAACACACGAGATGTGTCCCCTGAGAATGTGAAGGGGGTGGTTCACAACTTGAGACGATATGTTCAAGAGAACCGAGAGCAGTTTTATGGCTTGTGGGACTATCTCATTATTATTGTGTCGTTGGTCTCGGTGGGGATGATTTTTGTTCAACTCCTTGGCGTTGATGATGAGGAGTTTATCAAGTTACTTAGGCTCTTTGACCACACGATTTGTGGTCTATTCTTCTTGGACTTTTGCTTTCGCCTCTATTCGGCGACTTCTAAGAAAACTTACCTTAAGTGGGGATGGATTGACCTGATCGCGAGTATCCCCATGTTAGAGGAGTTGCGCTGGGGCAGACTCTTTAGGCTCTTACGGATCATGCGGGCGGTCCGAGGGGCAATGAGGGGACATAAGAAGATAGGACGCAAGGTACAAGACCCTTTCATCTCGGTGCTGATCATCTCTTTCTTGAGCATATTTTTAGGCGCCCTAAGTGTGCTCTATTTAGAGTCAGGGGTTGAGGGTGCCAACATTCATTCAGCCAGAGATGCGATCTGGTGGGCTTTTGTCACAGTCACCACTGTCGGCTATGGTGACTTTACCCCAGTGACTAATGAGGGCCGTTTAATCGCTATATTCTTAATGTCCACGGGGATCGGGATCTTTGGGATCTTCTCGGTTCAATGCACTCAATATATGATGCACTCAAAAGCGGAGAATGAGAACAATGAGCTGAAAGAGGTCAAAATCGAGCTCAGTCAGCTACGCCAAGAGATGGGTCAGCTCACCGCGCTCTTAAAGGAGCGATCTCAAGACATACCTCCTCATGAGATCAATGAAGAGCAGCTGTCACTCAGAGAGACCCCCAAAGAGACACCCAAAGAAACACCTAAAGAGACACCGAAAGAGGAGCTGTTATAAATGAGCTTATGACTTTGATGAGCTCCATGGTCTCTTGGCGCGTTGTGCTGTACTTGAGCTTGGACGACGCGTTTTACTCTTATGTTTTCCTCTCTTTGGGGTCGTTCCTCTTTTTGAAGTCGCTTTTTTCGGTTGATTCTCTACCCACTTGAGCCCTCCATCAGCGGTGAGCTCTAGTCGATACTTCTTTTGATCGACCTCATGAAAGAGCCTAGATTGACGCCTGACGCAGAGTCGAGCGGCCTCCTCTTCGGGGATCAGGACACCATTCATCTCAAAGCTGATCACGAAGTGACAACCTTCACGCCAACGGTCACAGCCCCATGCCTGTCTGCCTCTAATGATGGCGCCTGTTTTACACTGGGGACAACGCTTACCAATAACTACGTTTAAGTCTTGTTTAGGCGGTTTGGATCCTGCTGACGACCTCGATGATTGACCAGAGACGCTCGCTCTCCAACTCCCCACGCTTGACCCTTCATTAGATCCCGATGAGTTCGCCGATGATGAGTTCGCCGATGATGAGTTCGCCGATGATGAGTTCGCCGGTCGAGACGACTGTCGACGAGTGGCAGTACGCCCTCTCTTCGAGTTGGGGCGCTCGGGTACGTGAATACGTGGCCCGTTAGGCAGGCGCTGGGCGAGTTCAGTGACCCATGAGCGGATGTGGGCGATAAAGACATTGGGGTCCTCTCGACCCTCAGCGATCGATTGTAAACGCCTCTCCCACTCAGCGGTGAGCTCGGGCTCTAGCAAGGCAGGGGTATTGATCGAGGTCACTAGGTTAACACCCGCTTCAGTGGGCGCTAAGGTCTTTTTAGTGCGAGTGATGTAACCCCTCCTAAGGAGAGTGTCGAGTATGCTCGCTCGGGTAGCAGGAGTGCCTAGACCTCCTCCTTTCATCGCTGCCCTCAAGGCCTCATCTTCTATTCGCTTACCGGCGTGCTCCATCGCTCCTAAGAGAGTAGCATCGCTGTAGGGCTTGGGAGCTTGGGTCTGTTTCTCAAGCGCCTGCGCTTCTATGGCTCGCGCAGGTGTACCGACTGGCACAAAAGGCAGCATCTCACGTTGGTT
>CALSSE010000022.1 GCA_943788935.1 uncultured bacterium
AAACAGCCCACCTGCACCGAGGAAGACGCTGAAGGCGCCTCTATCCTCTGAGCCTACGGCAAATGCTGATCAGACACTGACCTCCAGTTTTAAGCCCCTCCTCCCCAAACACCTCAAAGTACTCACAGACACAGATCAGACATTGGTCGGTCCTAAGGACATAGACCGATGGGAGCCGAGCGGCGCTGCGGCAACCGATAAGCACCTGTGGGTCGTGAGTGATCGGGAAGGGTGGCTCACTAGATACACTCTCCCTCTAGCTAAGGGAGTCAACCAACCCGATATGGCCCATCAAGTAAAGCCCCTCCCTTAACAATCGCATCAAGTGGGAAGGGCTAGAGTGGTCTAAAGGATCTGATGGGAGCGTCAATGGTCTGCTGATGTTAGAGGCGATCTCTAGAAGTGTTTGGAGATGTGAAGACCCCGAAGAAGGGTGTACTCGCCTCACGAGACTTAATCTAGACTCTCTCAACTCGGTTTTGGACAACGCCGTCCCCAATCCCTTTAAATATATTATGTTTGAGGCGATCGCCCTCTTTGACCAACCCTATGTTGGAGTAAGGGGCTACCATGATAAACAGCGAGGCTTAACCCCATGGTCATTAATGGCGAGCCTCGATGGCGCGATGCTCCTCGACGCTAGAGACCCCTTGATCGTTGATGACCGAGTTTATGGTTTAAGTGGAGCGACTTATGACGCACAACAGAAGGGTTTTTGGCTCACGTGGAGCCATGAAGCAGAGAATATCTCAACCCGTAAATCTGTAAGTGGACTCTTGACCTTCTCACCACTCCAAGTCGCTAAAAATAAACAGGGAGAATCGAAGAAGGCTGCAGCCTCAACGTTAGAGTATGGCAAGACTAGGATACAACACCGTGATGCCACTCAGTTTAAGATCTGCGCTCATTTCCAGCTTAAGCCTGAAGGAGTGTCAGTGAGTGAGACAGGCATGCTTTTTGTTGTCTTCGATGAGGACCTAGACCGTAAAAGTGATGAAGAGAATCATCAAGGTCAATACTTTCCTCTCCTTAACAATCAGGATTATGTCTACACTGCTTCTGTTGAGCGACTCATGAGCGACTGTCGCTGAGAAAGACCCAATAAACAAAGAGATAGAGTTAAGTCAGCAACGGTATACCGACATAGGTATCATATGCACAGAGACTGTTTTCTAACCTCAATGTTTTATTGGAGCTGCTCATATGCTACGGCAAGTCACTCACTGTTTAGGCGAACCTCATCGTCACCAACGAAGGACAAATCGATTATTTTCCATGCTTTTAGCGGTCCTCATCGGCTGTCTTTTGGGATGCGATGAGAGCTCGAAGTCTTCGCTAGATAACAAAAATGATGATGACCTCGATACTTCTATTGATCAAACCATCAATGATAGGGGAGTGAGTGAGCTAGACACCGAGCTCGATCAAGAGATAGTACAATGTGAGAGCCTACGGCGTCCTATTATATTTGTTCATGGTTTTCTCGCCGCTGGGGACACTTGGAGCCGACAGGTCTATCGGCTCATTCAGACCGGATCATGCCCTGAATGGATACGCGCTTATGATTGGAACAGCCTTGATATGAGTAAAGATCATACTCTAGGTTTGGATCTTTTAGTAGACGAGTTACTTGAGCTCTCTGGGCGAGACCAAGTAGATCTCGTTGGTCACTCGGCAGGAGGAGGGGTGAGCTACGATTATCTCTCTTCATCTGATAATGAAGCGAAGGTCGCTCATTATGTTCATATCGGTAGCTTCCCAAATGAGAGACCTGCTGGAGTTAATGGAGAGACACCGACACTTAATCTATGGTCATCAGCGGATACTGTGGTTGAAGGTGAAGATATCCCTGACGCTGTGAATGTGAGTTTAGAGGCTCTTGATCACTACGCGATCGCTACATCATTTGAGAGCTACTCACGCATCTCTTCTTTTCTTTATAATGATAGCCCTCTGAGCGAAGACCCGTATCTGAACGAGGATAACGACGATGTTTATCTACACGGGCGCTCTGCTTCTTTGGGAGAGAACAAAGTAAACGCAGCCGCCCGAGTACAAATTTGGTCTCTTGATCGTCGTGGTATAAGAGAGACGCTCATCTCCGAGACTGAGACCGACGCTGACGGTCGGTTTGTCTTCAGTGGTTTATCGGTAGGCTCTCCTTATGAGATCGTCCCTACTCTAGATGGACAATCAACCCCATCTGTTCGTTACTTTACGCCCCCACTGCTGCGAAATAATGATCTATTTTATTTAAGAACTTTCCCCGAAGACTCATCGCTCGCCGGCTTGTTAACTCGCCAACTACCCACTAGTGATGATCAAGTCTCCATAGTAATATTTAACGCTCATCGGGCATTTCTCAGCGGAGTAGACTCACTCACTTTGAATGGTGACGAGCTACTCACCACGGAGAGCGCTTCAGCAGACAATACGACCATCGCCTTATTTGTGTTTGATATTAACGCTGATGGAGAGTCAGGTGGTAACCTCCCTCTGTTTGATGGTTTCCCTTTTCTCGCCGCGGTCGATAAACCTATCATGCCAAGTGAAGAGCGATCAATCGAGCTTGATTTTAATGGGAAACGTGTTAATTTACCTAGTGTATCAGCAGATAAAGGGCCTCTAGTTGTTGTGTTTCCATAAGTAGGGCCTTGCAGTTGACTGCGCTTGAGAGGTCGTAACATGGCTCCTGAATCATCGGTGATAGAGACGATTGCTTATTTTAGCGCCTCGACGACTTCATGGAGTGAAGACGAACTCACTCATCTCCTACAGGTTTGTAGAGCAAATAACCTGAGCGCTGATGTTAGTGGTTTTTTGATCTATGTTGACGGGTCGTTTTTGCAATGGTTAGAAGGACCACCCATAGCGGTCAATCGTATCTTCGAAAAGATCTCGCTTGATCGACGACATACTCGCGTTAGCCCTATCTTTAAAGGCAGGTTAGGCGTGAGGCATTTCACCAAATGGTCAATGGCCTTCATCCCTAAAGAAGATATAAGCGCTGAGGTATCCTCTGAGATTGCTGATATAAGAGCGTTGCGTCATGGAGGAGGCTTTTTGACAGATGCTCCACGGCTCGCGAGACGAGTGACCGATAACTTTTTAAGGATAAATCGTTTCTGATTCAACGGGTCCGATACGACTGCATCTCATACGACTGCATCTTATACGACTGTATCTTATACGACTGCATCTTATACGACTGCGTCTAATGCTATAGATCACACATCCATAGAAAAGAATCAGAGACAACGGCCAGTGAGCTCCCCTCCTGTGAGTTGGTTGACTGCACCCTGCCTGACCTCTCTCTTCAGCGGGTATACTTGGCTCCTCATCGAATCCTTCATCGATGAGCGGCTCATTTACTCCTTGATCAAGCAAGTTATGGTCGATGACCTCGTCCCCTCCGCTCTCATAATCATCATCTGCAGAAGTGTCTAGGCAAGATGAATCTTCACCATAAGGTAGAAAAGAGCCCTCAGCGCATTGAAGAGTGATCTCGCCACAAGGGTGATCAGGTGAAGAGCGGGTGAGCTCTCCGTGGAGAATAACTTGCTCACCACTCAGGAGACACGCTCGATGATTATCGGCGATCATAGTGTCTTCATGCTCATCAGGCATGAGCGCTAAATAATCGGTAAATGAAGTGCTCAGCTCATCAGCGCCTAAAGAGTCCCTCACATAAGCGTTCCCTCTAATGAGTGTATTCATCACCGGAGAATCATCTAGAAGAGCCCGAAAAGGCGCCCCTAAAAATATGTAATCAAAGTCACCGACAAAGAGGTTCTCGGTGATCTCTGTCTCATCATCTTCTACTCGAATCCCACCTAAGCTGATGTACTCAAAACGGTTCTCGATGATCATATTCTCCTCGGCAAAATCAGGCCAAACCGATGCCGTGCCGACAGAGAGCAGATACCCTCCATAATAAGCGGATGGATACTCTTGATAAATCGGAGGAAGAAGCTCCACTACATTAAGTGGATTATCATAGGGAGTTGGGTCACCACACTCCATTAACCGGAGGTCTCTCGATTGTCGAGAGGCTACCCATACTCCGAAAGGCTGCTGAGAGAAAAGATTGCCTTGAATCAGGTTCGCTCGAGCATGCTCGGTTCTTGGTCGACTACCGGGCTCTGACTCAGCATGTTCCCAACAGTTTTTATAGAGTAAGATCCCTCCAAAAGCGTTATCAATGATATCATTATTGAGGATACGATGTTCAGATGAAGCATCAACAGCGATCCCCTCTCGTCTATACCACCCTAGGCGTGGAGACCCATCGGGTTTGAGATGACCATTCCCTGAGATGGTGTTGTTCTCCATCAAGTGACCTTTACCGTAGGGAGAGAGGTACACTCCTGCGCTGCTATTATTGATGATCACCGAGTCTCGAATCGTTACCCCTAATGTGTAAACATGGAGGTGAGCTCCTACCCCCTCAGAGTCGCTGATCTGTACATTATGAATCATAACGTCGATCGGCGCGATCGCTCGAACCTCATCGGGACTCTCGTCATCATTTGCTTGACGAGCCCTCACCGCTAGACCTCTTCCACCCTTTAAATAGCAGTTCTTCACTGTCGCTCGATCAGCTCTCCTCTTAATATTGATGAGATACTCTCCGGAACCTCGCAGCTCTGCCCCCTGACAATCGAGAGTGGTGTCAGGCTGATTGATCACAAACGCTTGCTCATAGTAGCAACTTGAATCTAAGCGCACTTCACCGCTCAGTGAATCATCAGGATATTCACATAAGACTGCGCTAGGATCTCTCTCAAAGAGAGGACCACGCGGGTTTGCTTCTGCGACGATCGAGACCATATTGACGAAAATAATACTCATCATGAATGGCACAGAGAGAGCTAGAGAAGGATTTAAAAGAGGCAATAAGCTGCGTGACGTCATGATATATCCTAATCAAACATTCTAAAAAATAGATGACATATGCGCTACGTTATTTCATCGCTCAATCACAGTATAAACGATAAATCTCTATCTGTACTTAGTGAGCTAACTACCAAAGATATCCAAGAATTGGCCCGTCATATCTCGAGGGGCTAGAGTGAATAAGTAGAGGATCGCGTTGGCGATCTCTACTGGGGTACTCCAATCACTGTCACCATCAGGTTGGTAAGCCCTTGACATATCGGTGTCCACCCATCCCGGGTTTACACCATTCACTCTCACCCCATGAGGTCGAACAGAGCGAGCTAACGATGTGGTATAACCAGCGACAGCCCACTTACTGGCCGTATAGGGCCCCAAGTCATCATCAGCCATTCTCGCTGAAGAAGACGCTAAGTTAACGATACACCCTGCGCCTTCATTGACCATATGAGGAATGACCTCGTGACAACATAGGAAAGTACCGCGAAGATTAACCTGCATCATCTGATCCCACTCTTCGACGCTAGTCTTCCATACTGGGGTGTCATATTGAATCACGCCAGCACAGTTTACTAAGCCATCAATTCTTTGATGCCTCTCTATGATCTCAACGACCGCTCGTTTTACGCTCTCTTGAAGGGTGACATCTAGTGAGACTCCCTCCGCGCGCCCTCCTCTCTCTCTAATTTCTTGAACGACCGACTCATAACCGAGCTGAGTTCGAGCGCTGACGATCACCAATGCTCCTGCCTGAGCGCAAGTGTAAGCGACTTCTCGACCGATCCCGCGACTAGCGCCGGTAATGAGGATCACTTGATCATTGAGGAGTTGGTTTGAGAACATTGGAAGACCTTTCACACTCGATTGAGGGATCTATTTGATACTGAATAATTGATTAAAATAGCCCTCAAGCGAGGGGGGGACCTCATAGAAATGAGAACACTCTGGGAGATCCACAGTGAGATGTTTGACTGAAAAGCGATCTTCACTGGTGAGGAGTTGATTGAAGTGGTGAAGTGAAGCACCTAGAACTCTACTGGCCGGATCAGAAGAGCTCATTAAGAGCTTTCTCCATTCCCTCCAAGTGATCTCCTCTGCGGAGAGCCACCCCTTTGCTCGCCACTCTGCAAAGAGTTGATCAGCATCTAGAGTGATGGGATGAACGAGGTGATAGTAAGCTCGTGGAGAGTTTAACTGAGCGATCCCGACGATCATCGTCGAGATGACATCGACAGGAGAGACCTCAAAGTGCCAACCGGTATCCTGTGGCGCCCTCCCCTCTCTTGCACACGCTCCCCAAATCAACGCTGAGAGGTCATCAGGATTATTATATTGAGTGACCTGATGAGGGCCGATATTACCCGGTCGATACACTGTAACCGGTAAACCGAGTGAAGCAGCCTGGCTCATCAGCTGCTCAGCGACCCACTTCGCTTGTGAATACCCATCAGCTAAACGCTCCGCATCAGTTAAAGTCACTTCCCTCTCTTCGTGAAGACCGATCTCGGTGTGCGCTAAAACGGAATTCGTAGAGATATAGTGTACAGTCTTAGGAGATTGATGAGCGGCGAAATGGAGAATATACCGACTACCATCGACAATACTCTCTCGAGTTTGAGTGTATAGAGCGCGCAGATTAACGAGGGCTGCGCAGTGGAAGATCACATCAACTTCTTGACTGAGCTCGTGATAGCTCGATGAATCCAGACCAAGTTGAGGATCACAGATGTCTCCTTCGATCACTCTAAGTTGACCTCTTCTCAGCTGGTCACTGAGGTCGCCATGTCCCGATTTAGAATATTTCTTAACGAGCCTCTGCTCTCCTGATTCTCTGTGACCTGTTTTATGCTCTCGACCTCTAACCACGCAGGTGATGATTGTCTCGTCTCCGGTCTCTCTTAAAAGGGTCTCTAGGAGAGTTATCCCTAGATGACCCGTAGCCCCTGTGAGAAGTACATGACGCGCATTAGCGAGGGGAGTCCTCTGCGCATTTTTAATAACAAGCGGCTGCCCAGACTCGTCTAATGTAACTGATGAAGGCCAAGAGAGCTCAAGATCCTCTTCACACCAAAAGGGAAGAAATGCCTTATTATCTAAGCTCTGCGAGACATCATGAGTAGGCGTTCGATGTGACGGATTCCGAAGAGTATATGCTCGATGGTTCGTCAAGCTCACCTCGAGATACTCACCTAAGCGAGGATGCTCATAGAGCTCATCTCCATTGAGTTGAACATCAAAGACCTGTTCGACAGACAACACCAAATCTACCATAGAGAGAGAGTGTCCTCCGCTCTCATAGAAATCGGTCTCTAGATCGACCTTCATTACATCAAGTTCTAATGAGCGTGCCCATAGAAGCCTCATCAACTCGATACAGTCAGCCCATTGATCTTGAGGGCGAAGCGAGAGCTCCTTAAGTGAGATCTCTGCCTCTCTCTCCAATGACCAAAGGATCTCTTGATCGAGCTTGCCAGAGATCGGATGAACAGGGAAGTGATCGAGACGAATATATTTACTGGGGATCATATATGCAGGGAGCGCAGCTTTAAGCCATTTACGAAGTCGAGGCGCAGCTTGACTCTCATCATCGATCCAAGCGCTTAAGACCTCCTCATCACCGATGATAAATGCGGTGAGGTGATGGGAGAGATGAGCGCCTCTTAGAAAGACCCTAGCCTCTTTGATTTGTGGATGTAAATGGAGCGCTTCTTCTATGGAGTTGAGGTAAACGCTGTATCCTCGCATCTTCACCATCGTTCCCAAGCGACCTTTAATGGTGATCAGGCCGTCTTCTTCGATTGAGGCTCGATCACCTGTCGCATAATAGGCTTGTTGATCGATCACCGGAAAACGCTCATGAGTTAGCGCCTCTAGATGTAGATAACCAGGACCTAACCCATGGCCACTGATATAGAGCTCTCCTTCACCCATCGAAGAGAGCCCCGTCTCGGTCATGACCTTGACGACAACTCCTCGATCAGCATAACCAACGGGGCAAATCCCCCCTCTCTTCTGAGTGATCTCATCGAGGTCAAGACGTCTGAGGTCAGCGTTAGAGACATCGTGGCATTCACAAATAGAGTAGGTATTTAAGAGCTTAATCTCCAGAGGTAAGGCGAGCAAGGCCTCCTGGAGTAGCTTGGCGGTGACGACTTCACCATTAAGCCAAATGGTGCGAACCTTACTCAGTTTCTCTCTCAGCTCATCCGCCGAGAGAGAGCGGATAAGACGTTGAAAAGCCGAGGGGGTAAAGAGCACCTCTGTGGTGTGAATCCTCGCCAAATAGCTCGTTAACTTCTTGGGTGCAGAGAGGAGCTCATCAGGGATCACACAGGTAGTCGACCCCACCATGAGTGGACGGAGAATCTCCCACATAAAGAAGACATTGCAGGCGACGCGCTCTCCTTCTTGATAAGGATTAAAGAGGTGACGAGCCTCGTAAGAGCCGACTAGCGCTCTTTGGATCTGCAAAACCCCTTTTGGTTTTCCGGTTGTCCCTGAAGTATAGGTCGCGAAGCAAACATTATCGGGAGTCGTCTCTACTAACGGAGTGAGCTTGGCCTCTACTGCTCCGGTATCTGGAGTCATCAATAGATGATATCCCTGTCCCTCAAGTCGCGGTTCGAGATCTATATAGATGATCTCGCTGCTCTCGGAGACATCAAATCCGCTTAAACTCTCTGATCGATCGGTCGTCGACAAGATTACCTTGGGGGTGGCGTCGGCTAAAATCAGATTAATCTGCTGAGCTGGCAGATCTGTGGGGATGGGTAAAAACGCTGCCCCTGACTTTAATATCGCGAGACATCCGAGAACAAATGCTGAAGAGGAGGCCATGTAGATAACGATTAAATCGTCAGGCACTACTCCCAAGGACTGAAGTTTTAGAGAGATGAGGTCAGTCTCTTGGTCAAGATCTCTATAAGTAAGCTCAAGCGATCTATCTACTAAAGCAATGCGCTGAGGGTGAGCTTCCGCGATCGCAGCGAATCGTCGCTGATAACTTAACCAAGGTATAGAAGTAGAGTTAGCTACCATCATTGTACCCAATAAAAGTCAAAGTTTGTTAATAGAAGGAATGGATCATACACAGATTAAGCTCATGTACAAGCGAGATATATTGGAGTAATAACCGATCTCAAACCTATTAACAGCTCACTGATCGAAAATACTCCCCCGTCGACTCTTGTTCTCTCGCCCTTGAGTCAAACATGGTCTCTAATATGGCCTTCTCTAAAGATCTTTAGCGACCTCAGTAATCTTAGCTAATTTAACGCTCTCTTTAAGAGAGGTGACCAACGATGGACTCTGAGTGACAACGATTTGAAGCCTCTCTAGGGTCTTTTTCGACTCGGCGATCACTTTATCCACTAAGATCGACTTATCTGGCGCTTTCATTAACGCTCTCTTACTTTGAGAGATGATCTCATCGCTCTCTTTGATCAGCTCATTTGCGTCCTTGATAATCTCCCGACAAGTATTGAGTGACAGCTTCAAGGCTGTGTAAGACTCAGCGACCTGCTGAACCGATTTTAGCTTTTTTGAAGACTTCCGCCGGAGCGCTCGCCTCACTGACTTACGAGACTCTCGCTTCAGATCGATATCTAACACCTCCTCTATCCTTCGATCAAACCCTCGATTAAGCGCCTTCGCATACCTAAATTTAGTATATATTATATTCGCTCGCTTAGTGAACATGTCATACTTTTTCAGACTAAAAGTGCGGTACTTAACCTTAATCGGTTTCACATGAGTGAGCTCGCGAACTGATTTTTTAGTGCTCAATAAATCAAACTGTGTCCCCTCATGTTTGACATAGGCAGAGCCAAGATCCTTCAGTTTGATCACTCTCTGCTTCATCCCCACTTCACGCTGAAGTCTATTTAAGGATCGACAAGACCATGCACTAGTAAGGAAGACAGCGCTGATGAGTAGGAATGTAAAACGGCGCATTGAAGGACTCGCTTATCTGAAGAGCCAGGGAACTCTTACTATTACAGTGTTTAACGACTTAATCGGGGGCGATTCTTGGAAAGGTCAGCAAGTGATCAACAAGAAGGAGATCATGCTGAAGTTAACATATGAGGTTTTAACGGATGTATTCAAGATAGTTCCCTTATAACCCAATATTCTCCTGTCCGACTCCCACACTATGACACTCTCAAGCTAAGCTATTCTAACTCGTCCAAGCGGCTCTTTAGCTCGTCCAAGCGGCTCTTTAGCTCATCCAAGCGACTCTTTACCTCGTCCAAGCGGATCTTTACCTCGTCTAAGCGACTCTTTAGACAGATCGCTTAGTATTGGGCCATTACTCTGAAAAATGGACCCCCGTATTGCTCATCGAAACGAGCAAACTCGTCATCAGTGAAATGAGTAAAGTTATACCCCGCGCCGACTCGAATACTCTTCTTAATAATATAGTTAAGTTCAAAGAGCGCGCCGTGTAAAGTGCTCTGCGCTAGGCTGTTTTGTAACACCCGATACTCGGCGCCAATATCCCAAGTGTTTGTGAGGTGGTAGTTGAGACGGTTGATCCATAAAAGATTATGACTCACTGTCGGGATGAGGTTCTCAATGACGATCGCTGATCTCTTATAGGCGATTTTCTCTACCAATTGGAAATTGAAGGGGAGCTCGAAGATCGGGATTAAAGAGATGACACCCATCTCCTCAATCTCAGGACGCTCAAAGGCCAAGTCGACCGGACGCTGTTCAAAACGTGAAGTCGCTTTAAACAGGATAGCGAGCCAGCGATGGTTCAGAGGACGGTAAGCCGCACCAAAGCTCGCCTCCATGAATTCGGCCTCAGTGTCCTTAAAGAGTTCATCTTCGGTGATACTGTAGTTGAAGCGAAGCTGCAGGGTGAGGTCTGGGGTCGCTTGATAGCTGAGGTTATTCAAGGTCAAGAGCTGGTTCTTATCTCGCTGACCGAGCCACTCATCAGCATCATCATAGCGAAGCTCTAGACGACTAGAGAGCTTAATCTGAGGATGAGCGAGCCACTCAATACCGACCGAGAGTGCGTCTTGACTGAGATCGCCACTCCCCGTTGCCATACCGCTGAAGTTATTGAGTACTTGACTGCGCTGATAGCTCGCGTCGAGGGTTAGACCCTTGACCAACTGAGTTCGCTTACCAATCCCTAAGACCGCCCGATTACGCTGGCCGAGTTGACCGCTCTCAATTTGGTACTCGCTGAAGGCTCTCGCCCCTTGAGCGAAACGCTCCTCTCCACCGATGACAGTGGTATTCATCCGTCGTCCGAATTGATTCATTAAGCGCTGCTGTGCATAGAGTGTTCGACGGTCATCAAGCTCACTGCGAAGACCGATCTGAGTCGCATTGTCTCCTGACCATCGGAGGCTCTGAACCGCTTCCACTTGTAACGCTTCACTGAGCTTATAACGTGCTCCAAGACTCGTCACGAAGAGATCACTGGTCTTCTCAAAGAGTCGTCGGTCTCCTCTGATGACTGCCTCTTGCTCGCCAAGGAGGGTCAGCTTCGAGGTGAGTTTGTATTGCGCTGCTACAGAGGCTACATCACTAGAGAAGACAGGGGGGATATTCCCTTCTCCGTCTAAAGATTGCTCATTTTGAGTTCTCGTCCATGCGCTATCTAAAGTGAGCTTACCTTCGCTATATTGATGACCTAGACGAGTAATTTGGCGACGATAATCGGTGATAAAGGGATTCACCTCTAGAGGGGTCTGCTCAGTAGCCATCTCATCATAGCTAAGCGTAATTAAGTGATGCTCATCGAGGCGGTAGTTAGCCTTAAATCCGAAATTCTCTGAGCCCTGCTGCTGAATATTCCCCCCCGCATAGAACCCAGGCGATGCATAACGCCAATAGCCTTCGAGCCATACCCAGTCCTGATCACCTTTACCGACCAAATCATCGAGCTCTACGTTAGCCTTTACTAAGAAGGAGTCTCCACTCGGCGAGTCTCCTTGAGGTCGGCGACTGAAAGGTTGGAAAGTGAGTCCACCATCTTGACTAAAGAGGTTCTCAGCGTTCTGATTAAGGCTCTTAGCGTACTCCACTGCAAAGCCAGTCTTACGAGCATGTTGATAGGTCAAATGACCTCCCCATAAGCGATAATGCCCTTGGGCGACCTCACCTTGTTGCTCTTGTATCAAGCCACCGCCTACCGAGAAGCTCTTGCTCTTCTTGTCGCTCCATGTCTCTCGGACATAAGCTCCCCAAGCGTCTTCACCACGATCTTGAGCGTCCCGGTGATCATATTCGATGGAGATGAAGGTCGGATGACCATCGAGGACGACCTGTGAACCAGTAGGTTGAGGCAACGCCCCTACTGTGTCCATCGTCGTAGAATTTACAGGCCTAAGCATGAGGATACGCCCATCAAGATAGCGGATGCTGTAGTCTTGGTTACGCACCAAGGCGACCCGTCTCCTCTCCATATTACTGATTCGATCTCGCTCGACGACATAAAGTCGCTCAGAGCCTTCTACGAGCTCACGGTGAGGCAGGTAATAGAGTGAGCCGCCGGTGCCCCTCAGCTCCACATAAGCGTGTCGTTCTGGCTGATCTTGAGTGGCTCCGAAGACCTGGGCTTGATGCCTCCACTCTCCTTGATTGAGGTCTAGGCTCACCTGCGCTCCATAGAGAGACCGGTCATAAGTCAAGAGCTCAATCCCCTTGATCACCGTCCTAAAGTTGCCCGCTTGCAATAAGCTCTTATCGGCCTTGACTAAGACATAGAGTGGACCACGACTATTCACATCGATCACCTCTTGAGCGCTGTCACCATACACTGGATAATAGCGGTTAGGGTCGATCATTTGTCTGAAATAAGACTCAAACTCTTGTTGTTTGGCAGTGTCTAGGTGGGCGGTCACTTCGTATTTCTTGAAGAGCCCGCCGAGCAGCTCATCTCCCTTCATCCGCCCCTTAAGATAGGCGACAGCGCGACCATGGATATAGATTTGATCGCCCACCGTAGTGGAGGTGTGCGCGTGTACACCATCTAGCTCCGCACCGATTGAGCCGGTCAAGCTCTCTCCGAGTGCCATTAAAAACCAAGCGCTATCTGCGAGAGTATATTGCTTAGTGAGGGTAGCGCTATTTCCATTGGGGTCTACCGACTTGACCTCTAAAACACCATCATCTCCAATGAGAGCGGACCCGACAAACCGACCCTCTGGGTTAACTCTCGCCTCAACACCATTGAGATAAATGCGATTACCAGAGCGGGTCTTACCGCTAACCGGCACTTGTGGATCAGTGAGACGGTCCCCTTTAGGGACTCGCGCAGAGAGTTCTTGAGCATCGACCTTGGGCGCGCGTGACTTTAGGAGCTCAAGGCTTGCCTGCATAAGTTCTAGAGATCCAAAGCGCTTCATAGGACGACTAGCTTGAGCGGATCGCTGATCTTTATCTCCTGTTGGCGATGAAAGCTCGCTCCCTCTGATTTTCACTCCCTCTCTGATTTTTTCTCCACTTGCGACTCTCTCTTTAGAAACACGAGGCTTCTTGTTGGTAGTGAGCGCTTCTGAGGGTAACCTCAAGTCAACTTTGAGCGTCGATCGCACATCCCGTGAGGTAGACTTCTCTCTCTGCCCCGCTCGCTCAAGACCTCCTGCTGCCCACAGAGACATCTCACCCTCTCTCCGCTTCGATACTCGACGACCTTTAAGATTGAGAGTTGAGGACTGACCTTGTGCTGTCTGCTCAGGCTTCTCATCGGGTTGTGATTCTGCTGTTGTATCTGCCTTAGTTCTCGGGATCATATAACTCAGACTAAGTTTTGATTCATCGGGACGAACGATCATCAGATTCAGTCGATCAGAGCTCGACACCGTAAAGATTTTCTCCACTCGAGAGCTTGTGTCTCCCTCCACTGACTCCTCACCCACAGAGACTCTCCATCGCGAAGAAGAGACAGCGCTCGCTTTGAACTCAATAGATCGACCAGCGCTTCCTCCGAGCCACAACACAGGACTATAGGCTTCAAAAGGTCCTTTGACACCACCTAAACTTTGACTCTTAGTCGTGATCATACGTCCTGATACTTTGAGCTGTAAGCCGACTTTTGATGACTCTGTCAGAGGGTCAAGTGGCGACCAGCTTAAGACCTCTGGAGGTTCACCACTCCCTCGCTCGATCACTAGAGGTTGACCCTCTTCAAGAGAGATCAATGACCACGAAGAGATTTCTACGAGCTGCCCTCCTTGATCTGGTTTTAATGGAGAGACTCGCTTTACAGAGACCTTAATCTCATCCGCGCTGCTCTCTTGTAACATGAGGCGCCGCTGCTCTACAGTCGTGGGTAGAGTGATCCCTCCCAGAGATAGCTCTCCCCCCCAAGTACCGCCTAAAGAGAGTGGCTGAGTGGCAGAGATCTCACTGTTCGTACTCTCTTTAATAGAAGCGCTTGGATCCAATGGAAGAGTAAAAGTCACCGAAGCTCCGCTCTTATTGCGTAAATAAACTTCGACCATCCCATCTTTGGCGATCTCGGTGACCAAAACGAATCGACCCTCTTGATTAGGCTGTCGCTCTGCTTCACCCGATCTGACAACCGCCGGTAGTTCGGTGGCTCTAGAGAGCATTTCCAATGCAGCAGCATCAGGCTTTAACTGTTCTAATCTTATCAGGGCTCGTCTATTTCGACGACGGTTAACCTGGGTGAGATTAGGGATCAGAGGAAATTGATTACCGCTCCCCTCTGACTGAATCTCTTCTTCTCTCAGTTTAAGTTTCACTTTTAACTGCTGAGAGATCGCTGCTGCCCGTGCGCTAGTGAGGAAAGAAGCGTCATCTTCACCGCTTCCATGAACATCTACTAAAAGACGGCCCTCATAGCCTCCTTTTAGCCGAGCGATGACCTCGGTGAGGCGACTCTCATCATCAACGTTTAAAGCCTCTGGGTCTTGAGGGTCAAAGGGAGAGGTGGAAAAGGCGAGCAATACCTCAGGCTCGGGAGGCAGAGTGACCCCTATGCCTAAACGATGATGAGGGCTACTGATCACTAACTCCTCGGTAATGACCTCTAACCGATAGCCTAAGACTCTTCCACGGCGAGTGAGTATCTCACCATTTAAGCCTCTGCCGTCCCACTCAAGTCGCGAAGGTGGAGCGCCTATGCCCGAGAGTACTGGATGCTCTTCAGCCCCATCTCGACCCACCCATAAGCTCCAGCGACTCACATCATTTCGCGCGCTCATCGGCAACTTTGTCTTAAAAAATAGAGACTCCAAAGGGGCGCCATCGGGAGGAGGCATTAGATCAGGTACTTCCCCTTCATATTCAAGGATAGCGTCAACAGGGGGGGCGCTGAAGATAAGATCACCTATTTTTAGAGTCAACTTTTGAGTATCTCCGCTAAGGATCACCGCCTCTCTCCCCAATGAGCTAAGGGCCTCTTTTAGGGCAGATTCACCAAGCTGGACCACAGGGTCTGTTCTCTCAATAACAGGGCAAGTTACCCCAAAATCTACTTTCGCAGGAAGACCCCTCGTAAAGTAGATGACTCTCATCTCATCGGTAGTCAGCTCGGCTCCCGGCAGTAGTGAACCACGGTCTATTTTGACACCATGTGAGCCAGGATCGATCATCTTGAAGTGGTATTTACCTGCGCTATCCGTGACCGCATACATACCGCTATCAAAGTATATTTTAGCCCCGATGAGTCCCCGCTCCCCTTGATCTTGGAGACCATCTTTATCTTCATCACACCAGACTCGACCCAAGAGTAGCCCTTGATCAAAATCAGGATCTGCGATGACTTGTACCTTAGCTTCGGCGACCGCGCTAATCGGAATGTCACCATCAGCGAGAGCCCTCGCTCGGTTTGTATAACTTCTCATTGGCTTAGCTTGAGGACCGATCACCGCTTGATAGCGTAATCGGAGGTGTCCACCCGCTTTGAGGTCAATCGGTCGCTGTACTCGCTGGGCGGCGTCGGTATTGGAATCATCATCGCTTGGTTGGTCGGTGAGTTCTTGGTCTCGACCAAATCGTATAATTCTATATCCACTCGGCTCCGCCGCGAAGAGCGGCCTCTCTCTCGCCCCAACAACCTCGACCCACACCGCTGACTGAGCGACATATTTAAAGCCTTTGGGTAAAATATCCTCAATATATACCCCACCGGCACGTCGCTGTGGGTCATAAATAAGATCTTGAGGGCTCCTATTAATGAGATCGACCTCGTAAGTGACGATATCACCAATCATATATTGCACTCTACGGCTTCGCTTATCGATTTGTATCAATGAAGAGAGTGGATCAAGCGGGAGATGATTATGAGTGATTTTGAGTTCTTCGATCTGATCTTCAGTGACTTCAAAGGCCAAAACGTATCGCCGCTCTACCGAAGGATCTCCGCTGGGGAGGGCTGAGGAGACGAGCTGTATCGCTTGATCGCTCACCGTCAATGAGGTCGGGAGAGGAGGCACAAGAGTGGATGGTGCGACGTAACGAACGCCCGGAGAGATGACCTCGATCAAATAACGCCCTGCTCGATTGACATCAAAGCGATACATTCCTCCCTGAGCAGACCTTTGACCTTGCTGGGTCGGGGAAGCGAACACCGACTCTGGGACCAAGGTCCTCTGCTCAAGAGACTCGTCATCGTAGGGGTCATCATTACCGAGGTCTTCATCTCGATATAAAAAGAGTTGAGCGCCATCGATAAGATCCCCGCTAACGCTATCGTAGACTCTGCCCGTAGGCTCCACAATGAGCGGGAGTTTAAGCTCATCTAGGGCGACGACCTCTACCTCTTGAGCTCGCTTAAAAGCGACTCCCTGAGAGGACTTAAGCCGCAGCTCATATCGACCAGGTCGGAGATTCTCAACAATATACTCGCCGTTACTATCACTAAAGTCAGTAGCGACCGCCGCCCCCTCCGGTCTCTCAATCCGCCATAAAGAGACGATCATCCCCTCTAAAGGGAGATCCGAGTCTTCATCAAAGATCTGATCGCGATTTAAGTCTTGGAAGACTGTTCCAGAGAGCCTGCCAAATACCACTTGACCCTGAATACACTCTTCGGAAGAGAGAGCGAACCCCTCACCAGAGTCTATCGATCGATCAAAGTCTTCATCGCTCAGCCTCCCTTGCAAACAGAGCGCTCTACTCTCATTCAGCTCTGGATCAACGATCAGCTCAAGCGATAACGTCAATCGCTCTCCTACTCCAAGTTGAAGGTCTCTGACCGTTAAGATACCGACCTCAGCGCTCTCCTCTGCATTTGATGGCGAAGGCTCATAGCGAACCTCCCCACTACCAGTCTCTATTCGAGCGCTCTGGTATAGGTAACCCGTGGGGATAGGTAATGTCAGCTCTAAATCATCGAGATCAGTCGTTCCATTATTAACCGCGATAAGATTAACAGTAACCGCTTCACCGATTTGGACATTAGAATCCCCACGGTCATCAATAGAGAGAGTCAATTCATATGACTTCTCCGGAGAGGCCTCTAGACGTACTGAGGTAGGCGCTGAGCCATTACTAGGGTCTCCATCATTGTCACTCAGCAGAGGGTCTGCCCCCTCTATCCTCCATATCGCTTGGTTATTGGTGACCAATGACCCCTCTGCCGAGACAGGTCTCACCCGGCTCAAGAATTGAATGTCAAAACGCTCCTGAGGATCTAAAACAGGTATATTGACGCTCACCTCACCGCGGTCTTCTATCCACGCACCCGAATCTTGATCAACCGCATCAGTGAGCCCCTGCCCACCGGCGCGAATAGAGTTGATCTCATAGATGAGCTCCGGAGGTAAGGGATCGAAGAGCGTACTCTCAAACAATGGAGAGTCCCCCAAGTTTTCTAAGGTAATCCTCCACTCGATTAAGTCACCCTCTTTAGCCGTCGCCTCACCACTCAAAATTCGAGCGCTCTTTACCACCGAGAGCGAGGCTTCGCCACCGATAACAAATGAGGTCGGATCACCCGGCTCCGGGGTTTTAGGGTCATCAGAACTAGCGTTAACCTGACCTGAATTAGTCTCAAAATTGAGGGTCGCTTGATTGAGTATCATTTGACCAGGTTCAGCCATAGGGTCGACTTGGGCGATCACCAAAATATCTACGGTAGCGTTGGGGAGAATAGGGTCGATCACCAACGAGCCTCGTAGGAGAGAGACAGGATCTCTAGAGACTCCATTTACGCTCACGTTTAAGAGTCGTAACGCCGAATGAAGAACATCGCCTACACTTATGTTCACGGTCGGGCTTTGACCGATATTTTTGATTCGAATCACATATTGGATTTCATCACTAGGACTGATTCCTTGTCGGTCAGCGGGCTGTAGAATATCTTTAGTAAACTCTAATGCTTGCCCATTCGCGATGGTGATCGTGGTCGGGTCTCTCTCTTCCGGAGTGCTAGGATCATCGCTGAGAATCGGGGGAATCGAAGGGTCACCTCCCGAGAGGCGAAGAGTCGCTTGGTTATCGAACTGAGACCCCACTGGGAGACTGATGACACGCGCTCTAATAGAGAGCTGTATGGTCTGCCCTGGATCTACAGAGCTTAATACAGGTGTAGTGGTGGCATCCCAAACAATCTCAGCGCCATTCACGATACCACCCTCTCCAGGGCGTATATCGCTCAATTGCTCCGCGGGATATGAATCACTGATGACGAGGTTCTCTAAAGTTGTCTGTCCAACATTGGTGATCTCTATGAGATATTCGATTTGTCCATTAGCGGTGAACTGATCTGCTAAGATCGGTCGGGCGCTCTTCACGAAGTTGACCTCATCAACCTGTACTGTGAGGCTCACCTCTTCACTGAGCGTAAATTGATCTCCTGTCTCTCTAGCTGCAAATTGATTGGTGAGGAGGTCTCCTCCTCGAGCCGTTTCACTTACCCGAGCGTTGAGTGAGAGTGTGATCGTGGCCCCGGGCTGAAGTTGTAAAATACTCCAACGTGCGATCTGCTCTCTCACCTGACCACCGATCGGGTTGGGCTCAATGAGCAAAGAAGAGAGCGGGTCGATGACCTCAATATCTCTTGCGATCTCTGCCCCTACGTTAGTGATAGTCAACTCAAAGAGTACACGCTCGCCAGGCCGTAATACACCGCCATTCACATCACGGACTGTCTTCTCAAGAGAAAGCCTCGCCGCGCTAGATACTGTCAACGTAGTGGCGTCACCAAGCGCAGGTGTAGACGGGTCATCACTAAGAATCGGGGCGGCGAGCTCTGCTAAGAGTCGAGCCTGATTATTAATGAGCTCCCCCTCCGCGCTGTCTCTTGAGATCTGAGCGCGAAGTACAAAGCTAGCGCTCTCTGCGGGGGAGAGGTCTATTGATCGCCATGACACTATACCTTGGGGAGTGACGGTCGCGACCGGACTCGCCTCAATGAAGGTTAAGCCGGAGGGTAATGAGTCGCTGAGTACGAGCCTCTGAGTGAGCGCATCTCCCTCATTGGTGACTGTGAGCCTATAGCTGACTATGCCGCCAGGGGCAAAGGTGCTCTCCCCTTGGATGATTGACTTCTCTACTCGCAATGAGGACCCGGTAGAGACGGTCAGAGCAGTCGGATCATTGAGAGCCGGGGTCGCGGGATCATCACTAAGCACAGGCGCTGTGTTGGGCTGGCCAGCGCCTCGTAGCTCTGCTTGGTTGAGGAGAAGGCTCCCATTCGCTAAATCGTTGGCGAGCCTAGACCCAACGATCATAACCACGCTCTCTCCCTCTTGGATACTCGGTACAGACCAAGTCACGAGGTTCCCGTTAATGAGGGCAGTGAGTCCGCTCTCGCTGATCCATTGACGCTCTGTAACAGGATTTAATGAGGGAGAGAGTAGATCTGTCACTTCTTGGGGGGCTGATGCACCTGGGCCATCATTTCTTACGATGATCTCATAGATGATGAGCGATCCAGGACTAAACAGCGGTCTGCCATCTTCTCGGGATACAGTCTTCGTGAAACGTAAACGACTGTCGGCGAGAACAGTGAATACTGTGGGATCTATTTGAGGGGTCGCAGGGTCATCGCTGAGTACTGGCGACCCACCTTCCGCCCAAAGTACTTCTGCTTGGTTAGCGATCACCCCGCCGATCTCAGCGCTATCAGAGATCCGTGCCTCAAAGCTGAAACGCTGAGTCTCGCCTGGGCCAAAGCGAGGTAACGTCCAGCTCACTCGTTGGTTAGAGACCTCACCAGACAGTGAAGTGATATCGGTCAAGCCTAAAGGAATAAGATCGTTGATCACAACATCCGTGGCATCAGCGACTCCCGTCTGATTGAGCTCTAGCTCGTAAAGGACGCGACCCCCTCTCCGAAAGGGGGGATCATCGAGCGCGGTGACCCGTTTGGTGATATTAATCTCTGCGTCGCCAATAATACGTACCCGGGTAGGATCATTAACCTCTGAAGTACGTGGATCATCACTCACTTGCTCGATCCCCTCAGCGCTGCTGACGCTAGCTTGATTGGGGAGTGACTCTCCCACGACTGCTGACGAAGAGACCTCAACCTGGAAGATAAGAGTTCGCTCGGCGTTCGGCAGGAGTACAGGGATTAACCAAGTCGCTACATCACCGGTGATCTGCCCGTCATTAGAGACTCTTGTCGGTCGTATCGAGGGGGGTAGTTGATCTGTGACGATCAGATTATTGATGGGAGTATCACCGATATTACGAAGGACTAGTAGGTAGCGTAACGCATCACCAGGGCGTGCTGTCGCTGACTCTTGTGCCAGCGTTTTAGTGAACAAGAGTTGGGGAGGAGGAGTGACATTGAGTACAGTAGGGTCAGAGTCTCCGGGTAACCTCAAGTCATCGGTGAGGCGTTCATCGATGTTCTCCCCGGTGATCCTCGCTTGATTGGCGACAATATCTTCGGCGCTCGCTTGTTCGCTGAGTCGAGAGCGCAAGGTGAGGGTTCGTCGTTGGTTAACCCCAACATTACCCAACTCCCAGATCGCCTGCCCGCCGCTTAAACGTCCACCGACCGCCTCTACCTCGGTGAGGAATCTAGAGAGTGGATCATTCACTACCACTGAGCGAGCGATGCTCGGCCCGCCATTCTCTACCTCTATTGTCCAAGTGATAAGATCACCAGGAGCAGCCGATTCAGGGCTTACGCTCTTTACCGCTAGGCTCAGCTCAGCTCCTCCGCTAACGATAAGAACCGTGGGATCATCTATATCTGCGGTGCTAGGGTCATCACTCAGCGACGCTTGTGGTCGGTTGATCGCTCTCCATGAGGCCTGGTTGGTGATGCGTTGTCCATCTTGAGCTTGCTCAGAGATTGTAGCTTCGAAGCGTAAAGAGAGCTCCCCACTATTAGGCTCTAGACGATCGATCGTCCAGGTGAGTTGGTCGCCAAACAGTCGCCCGCCATCGAGAGGACTGATGTTTGTGAGGCCCCGTGGAATGGGATCAATGACCGTGATCTGTGAGGCCGCCGCCCCTGCACGGTGAGCGAGAACAAGCGTATATTGAACAACATCTCCGATGAGCAGCTCACCCCCGTTCAAATCGATCGCGCTTTTTGTAAAGGTGATAATCGGCGGCGTACCCACGATAAAGCGTGTAGGGTCAAGAGCGGTCGGAGTCGTTGGATCATCACTGACCACCGGGGTCACACCTTGAGCGGAGGCGTTCGCCTGATTGCTCACCTGTTGCTCGGGAGTAGCGCTGCTGACTTGAGCATTGATCGTCAGAATCACCGCTT
Organism: uncultured bacterium; assembly: GCA_943788935.1. Classification (GTDB taxonomy): domain Bacteria; phylum Myxococcota_A; class Bradymonadia; order UBA7976; family VGTA01; genus CAKZRU01. The sequence continues at coordinate 21,563 of CALSSE010000022.1, forward strand.
GACCGGGGTCGATTAGCGCTAACGCCGGAGAGGTGGACTCGTTAAAGATAGTTTCTTGGCCGTTAACCAGAGCTCCCTGCGCTCGAATATCAGTCAGAGTCTCGGGGAGGAGATCTGTCACTTGTCCATTAATGATGGGCTCATCACCAACGTTACGGAGAACTAGAGTGTAGGTCACTCTTTCATCATTCAATGGATCGCTGGGGCTCACTAATTTGGTGAGCGAGAGCGCAGGGCCATTGGCTGTGACTGAGACCACCGTCGGGTCATTTCGACCCGATACACTAGGGTCATCGCTGAGTAACTCTGTGTTGAGTCCCTCATAAGTCAGAGTCGCTTGATTACTGAGGAGAGTCCCTCCAAGGACCACCGAAGAGAGATCTAATTCAAGATTGAGGTTCACCGACCCTCCGGCAGCGAGTGTCGGCAACACCCACCGAGCTTGAGTTACAGCGCCTTGATTATCAAAGGTCAACTCTCCTCCATTCTGGGCTTCCCCAGAGCGAGTTGAGAAGCTGATTGGGTCAATAATAATCACGTTATCAGCGTCTTGATTGCCGGTGTTTCTCACGATCAGCTCATAGCGCACCGTTCCCTCACGAGGGATAGTTGTTCCGCTAAGCGCCCTCTTCTCCAAGATGACATTTGGCGCCGAGAAGACCACGAGTTGGGGGCTGCGAATAGTCATTACCTGCTGAGGATCGTCGACCACGCTCAATGTCGCTTCATTGATGACCGCTGTGCCCCCCGGCACTTGATCTTTAACTGTGGCGTTAAAGGTGATCCGAACGACATCGTCATCGAGCACTTCAAGTTGACCATCGATCTGCCAACGCCCTGAGACCTCATCACACCTGATCCCTGCTGGCGCAGATATAATAGTGCAGTCCTCTAAATGAGGAGGGAGAGTGTCTCTCACCCTTACTAAGCCACCACTGGTACCAGTATTGCGAATGCGAATACTATATTGTATCTGATCACCAGGCTCAAGTCGGCCTCCATTGAGATCACTGACCTCTTTTCGCGTCCCATTACCCCGAATATCGACCCCCGCATCAATCAAGAAGACTGTGGCGTCGGCTTGAGCGCTGGTAGAGGGGTCATCGCTGAGTACCTGCTCTGATCCTAAGGACACTTCAGCTTGGTTAGTGATCACTAAACCGTCGATTTCTGAGGGTGCGACCCCATCAGCTTCTAGTTGATCGCTGTCATGAATCTGAGCGACGATGATAATGCTAATCGAGCTGTTGGCGTTAATATTAAGACCATCGAGCTGTACACGATTTAAGGAGAGATCGCTGTTATCGACTCCCCCTCCAGAGATGACTTGTAGGACATCTAAATAAGGGGGAATTTGATCTATAAATCTCACTCCACTGATCGGTCGACTGTTTGGGTTGGGGATACTGATTCGGTATTGAATAATCTCACCGGGAGAGAAGAGGTCATCTCCATCTCCATCGATAACAGCCTTCGTCGCTTGCCCAAGAGGAGGGACGCCAAGCACATTTACCACCGCCCTCAGAGAGGTATCATCAGCGAGATTCGTCGCTGAAATAATCGCCTGTGAGATTAACTGAGTGCCCGCGGCGACCCCTTGGTCGATAGAGGCCCGAAAGGTGATCACCCGATCATTATCACCTTGAAAAGAGAGCTGTCCCAATGGATAACCGGACGCGAGAGGATTTTGCTGCTCTTGTCCGGGAATCGGGTCCACACCGTCTATTCGTAAACTACCAGGGAAATAAGTAAGCCCTGCCGGTAAGTTCACTCTAGCGTTGACTCCAGTAGCGGTTAAGCTCCCCTGGTTTTGTACACGCAGGGTGAAGACCACTCGTTCTAGAGGAGCGGCCTCGTCAGGAATTACAGTAAACTCAGTCCCCTCCCTGTTAAAGTTAGGAGCGTTACGATCGACCTTAAGAACGATGTAACTCAATAGGAATAGCTCCCCTCCCCCTCCTGGATCAGGGTTATTGGGATTAACCCGCCCATCTCCCGATCCAACGCGAAGATTAATCACCGAATCGCCGGCGGAGAGTAAGCTAGATATATCAAAGGTATCTAGGTCTACGCCGAGGGTGTAACCAATCTCAGATGAGCTGTTAAATATATTATTTGGGGGGTTATTAGCGTCATTGAGCTTTGTTCCGTTCACCTCGAAGAAGTCAAAGCATGTGTTACAGCGCAGCTGTTGGTTTGGATCAGTGTCTTGAGGAGGAACGCCGAGCAAGGCATCTCCCTCCATCCCTAGGTAGGACAAGCTCGCTCGACCATCGGAGGGGAAATCAAACCCTCCTATGCTATATTGGGCGACTCCTGGCGAGTTGGAAGTCTCATCAAAGGAGCGAAAACCATCATAAATGGTCACATCACGCAGGGTAGAGCTCGAAGGAGAAGAATAGATAAGTACAAGGCTCCACGCAGCATACTTCGCTTGGCACTCCCTAGCCTCAACACAGCTCCCGTTCGGGTTCAGTGTACCGGGCTCAGCGGAGAGGTCACTCACCGTATAGCGACCATTGAAGTTCTGTACCCCGGGGTTCATACTCACAATATTGGTCACATCTGCGCGACAAGCGAAAAACCCCCCAAAGGAATTAAGCTCTAAACAACGCTCTGCTAGTACATCGTTAGCCACTACGCCATTGGGGAGAGTCAGATCAACTGTTTGGTCGGGTGTATTTAGAGTACTCGCACTCCAAAATAAAAAGGCACCCTCTATTTGTGCATCAAAGGGGATATCATTAATATCACCAGGAGATGAGCTCAACAGACGACTGTTCACTAGAGGGTTACTCGCCGACGCTCCCATAAGAGTATTACCGGTGATTTCAGCTCCTCCGAATACTTGGAACTGACGAAAGAGAGTTTGAGGAGTCCCTCCAACATCTGCCTGAGCCTCAGGAATACAATGAGAGAGGCTAACTAGGCTAACGAGTAAGAGTAGGCAGAGGAGTCTCTGACATGTTTTCATCGTCAGATTTACCACCAAATAGGCAGCGCTCACCTGTAAGGGCATTCTGGAGAGAGTTCGTATGGGGGTAGAGAGGTCTAAATCGCTCATGAATCCTCAATCTAGGGCCTTTTGAATAGGAGCCAACCTGTAGTAAGACAGAACTAATCAGTGTGAGTGTATGTTCTGAGTACGAGTAGTTCAATGACTTCACAAGCGAAGTTTAATGACGCTTACAAATCAACACTTCTCATCATCGATCAATTCATGCACTATGCAGAGCCAATTTTAGTAAAAAGACTACTGTCGATCCATTAGATTTGATCAACTGTGAGCTCTTTGGATTATTAACGATAGGTGAACTCGGAGCGCTCAATGGCTATCTCGATCGTACTCGCTGAAGAGCGACACATACCCATGATCGCCGAGATTACCAATTTAGAAGCTGAACGCTCAGCAGCGACAGTCGCCTCTGCTGAAGAACCTGCGAATCGATGGCATAAGCAGTATGTAGTGTGTAAAGATACATACCCTTGGTTGGTAGCTCTCTCCGGCACAGGAGAGACGGAGCAAGTCGTCGGCTATGCTAAAACAGCACCTTATAATGTCAGAGATGGTTTTCGGTGGTCAGTTACACTCAGCGTTTACATTATCGAGTCATTTAAGCGTAAAGGAGTCGGGGATGCTCTTTACGAGGTCCTCTTTGACCTCCTTCGCCGCCAAGGGTATCTAAATACGTATGCCCGTATCGCCTTACCTAACCCTGGTAGCCAGAGGCTGCATGAGCGTTATGGCTTGAGCCAAACTGGAGTTCTGCCCCAGTTCGCTTGGAAATTCGGTCAATGGCATGATATGGCGATCTTCACAGGGAAACTCAATGACCCCCCTCTCGGAGTCGAACCTCCCTCCCTGCTTGATGTAGAGTCCGCTTGGCGTCAGAGGATAGCGGATCGTGAAATGGTTTGAACCACGCAGAAAACCTGTTTTAACAGTCTGTCAAAGCTAAGTATTTGCCCAGCTCCAAGCGATCACTAATAGGGAGAGACATGACCTCAACTGATCAAGCGCTTCCACTCAGCGACTCTTTAAAAATAGAAGAGCGAATTGCTGTCCTCTCTCCATTTGGAACTCCTCATATCGGGCTCATTAAAGCGTCTGTTAACGGAGGTCATTGGTCAATTATCGACCTAGGTGATCCTAGGTCAAGGGGTGATGCACTTGGTTTGTCAGCGCTCCGCGCACTCAAGAGAGAGGGGCCCATCGGAGTCCGAGTCAGTATGGCGAATCGCCGAGGGGCATGGAGAGCTCAAACACTCAGACCCTTCGTTTCTGATGGTTTGATAGAACAGATTTTAGTGGACGAGAGTGATGATTGGGGAGTATGGACATCTCTCGGGATGACAGCACCCAGAGCGCTTGAAGTGTGGGTCGAGGTACGCACTCTTCGAGGCGCCGAGCTCGCCGCTCAAGACAGCAGAATCAGCGGAGTCGTGATCACCGCCGAAGAAGCGGCAGGCGCGAGTGGAGAACTCTCTGCCTATCTATGGCTCCAAAGACTGACGCAGATCTCCTTAGATAAGCCGGTATGGATGAGAGGGGGGATGACGATCTGTGGTATGGTCGCAGCGATTTGCGCAGGTGTTGAGAGGGTTATCATCGACGAGCATCTCCTCGGTTGTCATGAACTACAGACCATCGATCATGAGCTCTCCTCAATCCTACCTCATCTCAGTCGAAGTCATAGCCACCGAGAGCTGATCTCAGAAGAGGAAGTCACACAGCGACTCTCTATCCAAGTTGAGAAGAGGAGTCGCCATGCTCGCTTCCTTACTTGGCCGCAGAGTCGAGGATGGCAGCTCTATAAGAGTAAACGACAACAGCTCAGCGACCCATTGGACGCTGAGGCGTCAAACCTATGGGGAAAACTCCCTTGGGGTGATCGACTCGACCAACACCTCATCCCGCTCAGCTCATCATGGCCACACATCAACAGAATTCAGAGAGGGCTCGCATTAGAACTCGGTGAGCCACCACGCTGTATAGAGGTCATTAGACGAATCATCGTTGAGCTCACGGAGCGGCTGAGCTTAGCTCAAACCTCACCTTCACCGCTCTGTCCTCCATCTTCACTCGCTCAGTCATTAGGGATTAGATATCCAATCTTCCAAGGCCCCATGACCAGAGTCAGCGATACTCCTGCTTTCGCTCTATCTGTCGCTCAAGAGGGCGGTCTTCCCTTTATCGCTCTCTCCTTGATGAGAGAAGAGCAGGCGAGACGAGTCCTCGAAGAGACGAAGACACTTTTGGGAGATCATCCATGGGGAGTCGGTGTGCTTGGATTCAGCCCCGCTGAGCTACGCGCTGTTCATTTTGAGCTGATCAAAGAGCTTCAACCCTCAGCGGTATTAATCGCTGGCGGGAGACCCTCACTCTCTAGAGATCTAGAGGCGGCGAATATCCCCACTTACCTTCATGCCCCTTCGCCCGAGCTCTTAGAGAGGTTCATCGAGGAGGGAGGACGTCGATTTATCTTTGAAGGGTCAGAGTGTGGAGGACATATTGGGCCATTGAGTAGCTTCGCCCTATGGGAGGCTCAACTCGAGGTCATAGAGCGTTCTCCACACGCGTCTCAACTCGAGGTTCTCTTTGCCGGTGGGATTCATGACGCTCACTCCGCGGGTCTCTTGATCGCGATATGCTCTAAAATCAAAAACTTGGGCGCTAAGATTGGCGTCTTGATGGGAACAGGCTACCTCTTCACTCGAGAAGCGGTCGAGAGCGGCGCGATTCTCCCCGCTTATCAGCAAGTCGCCCTAAATCTAGAGAGAACAGCCACCGTCCATACAGCCCCGGGTCACAGCACCCGTTGCGCACCCACTCCTTTTATTCAAGAATTTGAGGCTCGCCGACGAGAGTTGATCCAAGAGGGGGTTAAAGATCGAGTATTATGGGAAGAACTAGAGAAACTTAATGTCGGACGTTTGAGGATCGCGAGTAAGGGAATAACGAGAGAGTCTGATCACTTGGTAGAGGTTGATGCTCAAACTCAGAGTCGCTCTGGGATGTATATGATTGGCGAGGTCGCCACTCTGAGAGACCAAGTCACCGACATCAGATCCCTACATGACCAAGTCGCCCTCGAGAGTGAAGATTGGCTCAGAGAGAGTCTCGGACGTTTACGAGAGCGAGGTTCATCGAGAGCACATTTGACGCCTCGTCCGGTTCAACACCCCAATCACTCTAAAGAAATAGCGATCGTTGGAATCTCTTGCTTATTCCCGAAAGCGCCAGACCATCACCTCTTCTGGGCCAATATCCTAGGAGGAGTCGATGCGATCACCGAGATTCCCGAAGCTCGCTGGTCTATTGACCAATACTATGACCCCCAAGCGCCCGCAGGACGTAAATCTTCTTCAAAGTGGGGGGGGTTCTTAGACCCAGTCCCCTTTGACCCCATGCGCTATGGGATCCCTCCTCAAACACTCACCGCTGTTGAACCAGTTCAATTGCTCGCCTTAGAAGTGGCTGCGAGAGCCTTAGAGGACGCTGGGTATCGCTCTAAACCTGGTGATCAGGGACGCTCCTTCAATCGGGAGATGACCTCAGTCATATTTGGTGCTGAAGCGGGCACAGACTTAGCCGGCGCTTATTCCTTAAGAGGCGTAGCTCCTCAATGGTTAGGAGAGCTCCCCCAAGCGCTTGATGAAGCTCTCCCGGAGCTGACTGAAGATAGCTTCGCCGGGGTGCTCGCTAATGTCATCGCTGGACGTATCGCCAATCGATTAGATCTCGGCGGGGTCAACTACACTGTTGATGCTGCGTGCGCCTCCTCTTTAGCGGCGCTTGATAGCTCAATGAAAAGCCTCTTAAGCCATGAAAGCGACGTGGTGATATGCGGAGGAGCTGACCTCCATAATAGTATCAATGACTACTTAATGTTTTCTAGTGTCCATGCGCTCTCTAAGACAGGTCGTTGTAGACCATTTGATGAGCGAGCTGATGGAATCTCTCTCGGGGAAGGTGTCGCCGCCGTTATTTTGAAGAGGGTTGAGGATGCTCAGCGCGATGGCGATCGTATTTATGCGGTCGTTTCATCGGTGGCAGGCTCTTCCGATGGACGCGCTTTAGGTCTGACTGCCCCTCGTCCCGAAGGGCAGAAGAGAGCTTTAGAGAGAGCATATCAGAGAGCCGGGGTGAGCCCTGCTGACGTTGGACTCGTCGAGGCCCATGGTACCGGCACCGTTGTTGGAGATCGTACCGAGCTAAAGACCTTGACCACGGTGTATCAAGCTGATGAAGCCTCACTCGCTCAGAGTACGCTCGGCTCCGTTAAGTCGATGATAGGACATACCAAGTGTGCCGCCGGTCTCGCCGGTCTCATCAAGGCCTCAATGTCTATTTTTCATGGCATTCGACCACCCACGCTCCATCTTGATAAGCCGAACCCTGCCTATGACCCCGCCGCAAGCCCTTTCTGCTTCGAGCGTCAATCAAGGCCATGGTCAGTTCCTATCGATAAGCGAATCGCTGGCGTCAGCGCTTTTGGCTTCGGAGGGACTAACTTTCATACGGTTTTGAGAGGTGAACCGAGCACTCCAAGTGCCATGAGAGCCCTTCAAGAGTGGCCGAGCGAAGCCCTAGTCATCAGAGCTGATAGCATCGACTCTGCTCGGGCCATCTCACAACGCTACGCTATCGCAGTGGAAGAGAGAGAGGCGCGTGGTCACTTGTCCTCATTACGACTAAGAGACCTCGCCTTTAGCTTATTTAGTCAAGACCTTAAGGCGACTGTCCAAGCCGTATTAGTTGTCTCTAATACAAAAGAGGCTCTCGCAGCGCTGAGAGCTTTCGCCCATGGTGAAGAGCACTCCTGCATACTCAGTGAGCCCTCTAGTCCTCCTTCATCGACTGTGGACTTGACCTCGACAAACGGTGAGCTCTCTTCTGTGCCAAGAACCTCTCCTCAAGTAGCGTTCATGTTTCCGGGACAAGGGGCACAGAAGCTATCAATGATGCGAGAGCTCTTCACCGTCTTTCCCGAGTTGAATGATCGCCTCTCTCAGAATACTACCTATGCGGATGTCATTTTCCCTCCACACCCTGCTGACCTTTCGCAAAAGAGAGCGCAGCAACAAGCGCTCACCGATACTCGAGTCGCTCAACCAGCGTTGGGTCTATGCGATCTCTCTGCGCTCCATCTCATTCGTCATTTTGGGGTCGAAGCTCAGCATTTAGGAGGACATAGCTATGGAGAGATCGTCGCGCTCTGCGCGGCGGGAGTCATTCCTGAGGAGCGCTTACCGATGCTCAGCGCCAAACGTGGGGAATTCATCCTCGAGGCCACTGGTGCTCTCAGCGGAGAGGGAGATGCAGGGAGCATGGCAGCGGTCAAGGGAGGTGCGAGAGAGGTCACCGCAGCTCTCAGCGAGTACCCTCATCTCTCGAAGGTCTGTCTCGCGAATCTTAATGCGCCTCAGCAGACTGTTATCTCAGGAGCGACCCACGATATTATCGAAGCGATCGCCGCTCTCAAGACCGCGGGGCTGAGAGCGCGAAAGATCCCTGTGGCCTGTGCTTTTCATAGTCATCTTGTCACCGAGGCTTCCAGTCAGTTTCAAGATTACCTTGACCAAGAGCTGCTCACCCCCGACGGCTTGTCTAGCTATACGGTGTGGTCCAATCAAAACGCCGCTCCTTACTCAATGCAGTTATTAAGTGAGAAGAGCCTCTCTGAGCGCTTAGGTGAACATATCATCTCCCCTGTTCTGTTTATCGACCAAGTCATCGCCATGATTAACGCGGGGGTCAGAATATTTGTGGAGGTCGGTCCGGGGAGAATCTTAAGTGGTCTCATCCAACAGATCTGCGCCGAGCATGAGTATGATCACCCCGTTTCGGTGATCCCTCTCGCTCCGGAGCGAGGGACTCTCAGTGAGTTCATGACCGCTCTCTATCGGTTAGAGGTTGGAGGAGTAGACATCGATTGGTCTAAATTATGGCAATCACGAGATGTTCGATCGTTCACCCCTGATGAGATCAGTCAACCTCAGCTCGCTCCTCTTCAATGGTGGGTTAATGGGATGAGAGCTTGGCCGGAGCGTGGACCACTTCCTAAGAACTACCTAAATCCACCCAATAAGATGATTGAACCCTCTAGAGCGCTCGATTCCACTCAACTTGGGAGTCCAGCCTCCGCGACAGAGATCCCCCCCCCCCATAGGAACGTAGACCAACAATCAAAGGAGACCGAGATGAATAAGCCGGACCGCCCCCTCTCCTCCACTTTACCGAAGATGACTCCTCAAGTCGCTGAGGCGGCACAGGCCTATTTTGAGAGTATGAAGCAGCTCGCCGCCGCTCAAGAGAGAGTGATGTTAGCGCTATTAGGTCAAGAGGTCATCTCTGACGAGTCCTCAGCACTCATGACTCACCCCCGAGACACTGATACAAAAATAGAGAGCGCCAATGAAGGATCAAGAGTCGTAACTTATCCTCATCTCGCCCCCCCGATAGAGGATCAGGTCATTGATTTTTGGAGTACACCGGTGAGAGCTCCTGTGCATGAGACTGAGCGCTCTACAGAGAGAGTTTTAGACTCCGATCAAGCAGGCAGAGATCACATCAATGACTCATCTACCCATGATTCATCTACCATAGAGGAGAGTCCACGCATAGATACTCCCAACTCAGCTTCCGAGCGGCTCCCAATAAAAGACACCCTCATTGAGTTGGTGAGTGATCGTACTGGTTATCCAGTCGAGATGCTCAGCTTAGACCTAGATCTAGAGTCTGATTTGAGCGTGGACTCAATCAAGAGGATAGAGATCTTGGGAGCGCTCGCAGAGCGCCTTGGCCTTGATCAAAGTGATGAAGCAGAGCGAGACCAGATGATAGAAGAGCTCGCGATCATGAAGACCCTTCAAGAGATGATCAGTTGGCTTGAGAGTCGATTGTCAGACGTACCTGAGGTGGAGGCCGGAGCGGATTTGCCCCCAAAATCTAAAGGGGAGCAGCTGCCCCGACGCCTTAGGGCTTGGGTCGCTGCTCCCCTTATGCCACTGAATCCCACTTCAGCAGATGTGAAGAAGCAAAGTGTATTGGCCGAAGTTTTAGTCGGTGATACTCTTTTTGATGGGGATCTACACTCACCGCTAGACTCACTTTTCACTGAGCTTAAGAGACGGTCTCAATCCCTCTCCTCAATCGCTGACACATCTTCAATACGGTCGCTCTTGATTCTCATCCCCTTTTCAGAGGACTTAGATCATCAGCTCAAGTGGGGAGGCGCGATCGGTCTCCTTAAATCGACTTTATTAGAGTGGAATGAGCAAAGCTCTAGCGTAGTTATGAGGCTAGTGATCTTTCCCGCTCAGCTTAATGAGAAAGAGCGGAGAGATATGGTCTCCCGAGAGGAGAGAGACCTCTCACTCGCCCTTGAGTCCGAGGTGTCACATCTGAGAGAGAGCCTAGAGGTGATTAAGCTCTCCCAAGATGGCTCTAGGTTACGAGAGTGTTATCTTCATGACGACCCCTCTTCTCCTCTCGGAACCACCCAAGATCAAGGAGTCGCTCAGAGAGAGTCAACACCCGAGACAGAACTAGAGACAGAACTAGAGACAGAACTAGAGACAGAACTAGAGACAGAACTAGAGACAGAACTAGAGACTTATACAGTGGTCACCGGTGGAGCTCGAGGGGTCACCGCTCAATGCCTCATCGCCTTGACTCAACATGAGCCTCACCACTCTCTCATCCTCATTGGGAGAACCCCTCATCCCAATACTGCTCATAAAGATGACCTCTTGAAGACGTCAAGCGCAGCAGATGAGCCCGCCTTACGGTCAATGATCGCTCGGGCAGAGCCTCAACTCTCCATCAAGGAATTGGGCTCAAGGGCTCGCCTCGCTTGGGCACAATTCGAGATCGAATCCACACTCAATAAGCTGAAGAAAAACAGTAAACAGTGCATCTACCTCTCTCTAGACATATCTCACTCACCCTCTAATGGTTTGATTGAGAAATTACGAGGTCAGGGCATAAATCCCTCTCAAGTGCATACGGTCATACATGCCGCCGGTCTGATTGATGACCGTCGGCTCGTCGCGAAGAGTATGGAGAGCTTCAAAAGAGTACTCTCACCCAAAGTCGATGGTTTAGAGACGCTGATCCATACTCTCCCTAATGTGATGTATTGGATGTTCTTTTCTAGCGTTTCTTCAGCGCTTGGCAATATTGGTCAAACAGACTATGCAGCCGCTAACGCCACCCTTGACTCAATTGCTGAGGTGATAAATCAGAGGTCACGAGCTGCCGAGGAGGGCTCATCGCTCGCTGATTCATCTCTCGCTAGTTCAATAGCATCGAAGCTGCCGAGAGCGATCTCTATCCAATGGGGGCCTTGGCATGGGGCAGGGATGGTAGATGAGACCCTCGCTCGACACTATCAAGAGCGCGGCGTTGACCTGATCACTCTCCAAGAGGGCACCCAGGCTTTCTTGGAAGAGTGGTCTCGTCTGCATGCCCCATCTTGGGACCCAAGGAGTCCTGTAGTATTAAGAACTTGGCCCTTTAGGTAACCCCCTCAGATTAAGCTACTTCTCCCCTTCGATAAAGGCTCTCTCTCGCTCATCATAGAAATCAATGATCTGACGAACATAGGCCCTCTTCTCTAGGTAAGTTGTGGGCATAAAGCTCCTCTTAAACCCATAGATAATAATACTCTTTAGATCAGTAAGATCTAAATGTAGGTGTTTAACGGCGAGCATGAGCTCTTTGGTCATCGTCGTGTTACTGACGGTACGATTGTCGGTACAAATCGTCGTCGATAAGCGGTGTTTCCTCAGCTCTCTGAAGCTATGATCAGCGAGGGATGTCATATGCGGATTTGTCTGTAGATTACTCGTTAAGCACACCTCTAGTGTGATCCGACGGTCCGCGATGTATTGACTAAGCTGCTCCACATAATTATGAGGATCGGTGATCTCGGGATCGGTAATGGAGCTCGGGTCAAGGAGGTATGTACCATGCCCGATACGATCCGCGTAGAGGTCGGTGATCGCCTGGAAGATACTCTCCGGCCCATAGGCTTCTCCGGCATGCACTGTCTTCTTGAGAAAGTTTTTATGAGCATAGTCAAAAGCCAACTCGTGATCTTCAGCGGGATAACCTGCCTCTTCACCAGCGAGATCAAAGCCAACGACCGGTAAACCATGCTCATCTCTAGCGTTAATCGCGGCCCTCACTAGCTCTAAGGAAGCCATACCGAAAACCTGCTTAGGGGGTGTATAGCGGTGAGCCGAGAGGAGATTATTAAAGTACTCACTAAACTTTTCGTTAAACATCCGCATGGCGCAGACGATGATCCCATATTCAAAAGGAGGTTCGGCACCGCTAACGATCAATGGTGCTTTATTGAACTCACTCTTGGCTTTAGACAGGCCACGATTGACTGCTTTAATCACCATGACTGTGTTCATATGCTGATGAACATGCAATTGGGGTGCAAAACGTACCTCAAAGTACCTCACACCTTCTGAGAAGTTATCTACTGCAAACTCATAGGCGACTCTCTCTAGCGCGACCTCACTTTGCATGACGGATACCGTGTAGCCAAAACCTTTGAGATAATCTCCCAATGACTCATAACGGTCTTTGTAAACCAACTCCCGTAAGCCCTCAACAGTATAGCTAGGCAGCTCTACAGAATAATCCTGAGCGAGCTCGATCAAGGTGTTGAGTCGAATAGAGCCATCCAAATGGACATGTAAATCAGTTTTAGGGAGAGACCTAATAAAGTCTTCTGTGATCACTGTTTGCGTGGTGGTGTTTGACTCTTGTTCTGAAGTATTCTGCTTGGTCATATATAGTAAATACCCTTAAAGTCGTCAGATAACGTCAATAATGCGAAGATTATAAGTAAGATCAAATTTGTCTTATAATAAGTGATCAACTATAACAGTATATTGCTGTATATCTCTATACAAATAGTCAATATCACTCATCTCCCATCCGCGAAATCTAAATAACGGGTTTACAGCCTCTCTTGTTTACCCTCCGTGATCAATCTTAGATACATCGATTATACATTTATCTACGGACTTTAATCGGCTTATGGTTGTCTCTGAGATGAATCATGACTATGCTCTCTCCCATAGTTCAATTTGACTCCGCTTCATCTCGTTACAAGATGAACTCACCTCGATATTTTTTAGCTAAATTGGAGCCCGTGATGAGCCTACAAACTTGCCCACAATGCCAAGCTGAGATCGTGGGACGTTTCCACTTTTGTTTAGAGTGTGGAGCCCCACTAGAGCTCGCTCAATCATTGACCCCACCGCCTTTTAGTTCTATGCCTGTTGCGCCTGTGGTTTCTGCGCCTGTGGCTTCTGCGCCTGTAGCTCCTGCGCCTGTGGCTTCTGCGCCTGTAGCTCCTCCGCCCATGGCTTCTGCGCCTGTGGCTTCTGCGCCTGTAGCTTCTGCGCCTGTAGCTTCTGCGCCTGTGGCTTCTGCGCCTGTAGCTTCTGCGTCTGTGGCTTCTGCGCCTGTGGCTTCTGCGCCTGTGGCTTCTGCGCCCATGGCTTCTGCGCCCATGACTCCTGCGCCTTTACAGCTTGATCAAGATGAAGAGCCTATTCATGATTTAGATGAAAGCGCAGCATTACACAACCTTCACCTCCCTCAGCTGACACCCGTGAGAAGCAATGATCGCGAGACCAAGCCTCAGATACAATATCTCGATCTAACTTTGATTAGAAGCCCTGATCTAGACTCTGTACGTTTTGTAGTTAAGGATCACTCTTTAGTAGGACGTGAAGAAGGGCATCTTATCTTCAAAGATGACCCTTACATCTCTCCTCTGCACGCTACACTATTCTACAGGGATGATCAGCTGTTCATTAGAGACGAGCAAAGTTTTAATGGAATATTCATCCGCATCCATGAGCCAAAAATACTGCAACCAGGGGAAACTTTTATCGCCGGTGAGCAAGTGTTTACTCTAGAGTCTGAACCACGATCAGTCACTATCCCTTGCCAACAGACCGATCTAGTGACACGATTTTTTGCGAACTCTTCTAAAGGACTGTTAGGGTTTTATCTCAGTCAAACATTAGACGGCGGTCAGTGTGGATCGATCTATCCCTTCTCTGACTCTAGTATCACTGTCGGACGCCAAGGGTGTGATGTCAATGCCCCTCTCGACCGATTTATGAGCAGTCGTCATTGTCATGTCAGCCTTATAGATGATCAGGTAGTATTAACAGACACTGGGTCTAAAAATGGTACTTTTATAAAGATCCAAGGCGAGCAGAAACTCAACGTTGGAGATTATATCCTACTCGGAAAACAGCTCTTACAAGTTCAGCCTCATCAGCCAGGATCACGCTCTAAAGTAGCCATTTAAAACTATCATTCATTAATTGAACTGCAGACTCAGTCGGAGATAGCACATGAAGTGTCCACAATGTGGTCATCAAAACGCCAAACACTACAAATTCTGCCTCGAATGTGGTGCAGAGATTCCTTCAGTGGCGATAGATTCAACTAAGCCTGCTCCAGTAAAAAGGGTCGGTATATCTGAAGCTTTTAGCTCAAGTCCAGAGCGTAATCCATCGCCGGCGACTTTAATCCGTCAAGTTGAGGATATCTCTTCTGACTTAGGTATGGGGAGCCCTTTAACAACTCCTCCTCCACTCGGGATCAAAGCTGAAGGCGTTCGCTCACTTCAGGGTAAATTCTCTACGCCTGCCTCAGCCAAAGATAAACCAAGAAATCAACTTTCATCGCTTTCAAGCCTGAAAGAGACAGACTCTACCCCCGGCTCATCGAGCAAGCCAAAACTTGAAGAGTCATTATCGGAGTCGAGCCCTAGCCCCATCCCCGAGATGGAGAGCGCTCCGGCGATGCCAATGATGAACGTCAATGACCTTAATCCGGTCGCTTCAAAGGCTAACCTTCTAAATGTCGGGCAATCACTAGACAACTCTGAGAGTCCTGATCTGGACTTTCATACAAGTTTGAATCAGGGGAGAGACTCCCTCGCTGATTTTGAGAGAGAGCTCTTCGGAGGAGCGTTAACAGACCCTAAATCTGAGCTAATTAACACGCCAAAGCCTTCTCCCTCTGACTCTCCCCCTCCTGCTCCTGATGAGCTCAGCTCGACTCCACCACTCAATGAAGCCCAAGAGCAAGGCACTGGATCCATTCCTCAAACCGAGCCATCTGCAGCCGGATCACCATCGAACGCTCAAGAAGAGCGGGTCGTCAGTCGCTCTTGTCCTCAATGTTCGGCCATTGTTCCCGCAGACTTCCTGTTTTGCGGTAGATGCGGGGCAAAGATGGAAGTCAGCGATCTTGTTCCTGACCCTGAGATTGGGGCCAACGCTACTCCCGAAATACAAAGTCCGCGAGAGAGTCACTCACTAGATTTAGAGTCCGCTAATGATCCAATGTCGAGTAAAGGTATGGATGGTGGGTCAAGCCAAGTCGCCTCGCATGAAAATCAGATTGATCACGGCTCATCAGGATCATCAGATGACTCTCAGGCGATTATTCAACTCATCCATATCCATCTAGATGGCAGTGAAGGTCAGTCTATCGAGATCAAGACCAATGACTATCTCTTGGGTCGTGAGCATCAATGGGAGGTCTTTCAGAGCGATGACTATCTCTCTCCACAGCATGCTAAGATTACTCGCTCCGATGAGGGCCAAGTTAGTATTGTCGACCTTGGTGGAATCAATGGGATCTTTATCCGGCTCACCAAGTCATTCCCCCTAAAGCCTGGAGATTTCTTCCGCGCTGGTCAGCAGTTATTTGCTTATGAGGAATTCGGTGGACAGGATATGGTCGCTGATCAAGAAGAGACCAAGAAACTTGGGTCACCTTATTATGAGACATGGGGTAGACTTAGCCACATCGTTGGCCAAGGAGAGATGGGACGGGCTTGGCTACTACATGGAGAAAGTGTGAACTTAGGCCGCGTTAAAGGTGATATTATATTTGATCAAGATCGCTTCATGAGTAGTAAACATTGTACCTTAACAAACTCTCAAGATGGGCTCTTGCTCACCGATACAGGAAGTACAAATGGAACCTTCGTGAGAATCCGAGGCTCCATTATTCTAGAAGACAATGACCTCATTCTGTTAGGTCAGAAGATCTTCAAAGTTAATCTAAGTCTAAACACTTAGTTCAATCAATCAATCAACCTAAATCGAGAGTTAATCACTACACAGTGAGTATAGAGAGATAGAGATGGTAGACGGTTCAAAGACGAAGTCAGACTTACTTAGTGAATATAAAATGCTCTCCGAGAGAGCGCGAGTGACACGAGAAGAAGCTGATCAAGTTCGCTCAGAGATGAAAGTGAAACAAACAGCGCTTAACGCTGCTGAAGAATCCTTTTTGAGCGCGCAACAGCAGACACAAGCAATCGAAGCAGAGATCGCATCTCTCACCAAGAAGCTCGAGTCCTCACGCGCGTTCGTTAATGATCAGCAGAGCGCCCTCCAGAGAGTCCATCAAGAGACCGCTGAGCTCGCTCAACGCCTTGGACCTTTAGCTCAGAAGCAACGACGTTTCCAAGAGGCGCTTGCTATGGTAGAGCAAAATATGGGGACGGCATCCAACCCAGCCTCTCCTCCGATTGCCGCACTTCAAGCCGTGCCTCCAGCCGCACCTCCACCGGTTCCTGTAGCACAGTCTAGCAACGCGCCACTATCAACGACTCATAACGACTCAAACCGACCGCCACGTATTCGTATGGAGCTTGATCTCTCTTTTGAGATCGATCTCGGCCGTGGGAGTGAGCACAATTTTTATACAGGGCTCACCGATAATATATCGGAGGGTGGACTCTTCATCTCTACATCACAAGTTTTAGACCTCGGCACCAAGATAAGATTCCCGCTCGCCATGCCCGGTATGAAAGACCCTGAGGTCGTCGAAGGTGTTGTCCGTTGGGTTAGAAGTGATGGCCGATCAGATACTAATGTCCCCCCCGGCATAGGAGTCCAGTTCACCCACATCAGTGAACGCCTGAAGACACATATCAATAAGTATGTTAAACAAAATGAGAGCATCTTTTATGAGGATTGAGGAGGTAGACGGAGGCTGGAGAGAACTTCTCTGGCCTTTTGTCGTTTTTGGGGCATGATTTTGCAGTAACATCGAGGTCTTAGGCGTGTTAACCAAAAATACATCGCGTACTTCTTTACCTTCAAGTTCAATGCGAGATACAGCGGATCGTAAGAACTGATGTATTTGATAAGTATCAGTATTTTGAAGAGCCGAAGGTAGCTCTTTGAGTCTCTCCGTAATGAAGCGAATCTCATCGGCATTTGGGTTAACATGATCTCGAAGATGTCTCAGACGGTTGAGCTCTGACTCGATGTATCTCAGCTCCTTCTCCAAGCGCCCAATCTCATCATAGATCGTCTGCGGAATCTCAGTATGATCTGTGGTTCTCAGAGTAGTCATCATGATGCTCAACTCACCCCTTACTCGCTTTAGATCCTCTTCGCGCTGTTTGATCTTTTTGGGTACCCCTTCAGCCTCCTTCATTCTACGCTCATAAGTGTATTGAATAGCCTCATCGAATATACCCTCATCATGGCAAAGCTCGAGCAGGTGAGTAAACACCGTCGTCTCGACCTCTTGCGCCTTCCAACGCTTCACCTGACACGTCGAGCCTTGGCGACGAATGCTTGTAGTATTGGTAGGTGTTGTTCCTGGCCCGCTCTACACCGAGCTCGTCGCCGCATTCAGCGCAGACAAGGTAGCCGTTCAGCACAAAATCATGATTTTTCGTTCTCGTTTGCGATCCTCGATTGGCTCTGTTAAACGCGATTCGTCTCTGAACGCGCTCAGCTAAGTCCTCTTCGATAATCGGATCCCATACGCCCTCTACAACCTTATAGCGGTCTTTCTCTTCAAGCTCGCTTTGATCTTCATTCTTGTTCTTCTTATTGACGACCTTGGAGAAGGGGTCTCAGTAACCTATATACAAAAAAACACCCCTATTTTGTACGCCTAAAGTGTCGTTCATTTGGGGACTAAGGCAGTATGGGTGGTTTGTTGAGCGTGCTCGCTGCTCAGGAACGCTGTTGGGCGGACTTCTGAGGCAATTATTCTGTCACCACGCTTGAGAGATAGGGCTTCAGGTCCACTCTTCATGTGAGAGGAGCGTCGCGTTGAGCTCAGCCTTGCGCTCGCGCCACATCGGGAGGTGGGTGTCCATCAGCGAGACAAAGCGCGCGCTGTGTGTGGGCTCTAGGAGGTGCATCATCTCATGAACGATGATGTACTCTAGGCAGGGCACAGGCTTCTTGGCGAGCTCTGAGTTGAGGCGGATGTGAGCCTTCTCGTGATTACAGCTCCCCCACTTCGTCTTCATGCGCTGAATGTAGAGCTGAGAGACGGTGACGTTCAGGCGAGCTTCCCATGCGCTGATGATCGGCTGTGCGGTCGCTCTGAGCTGATCGCGGTACCATGACTCGAGGGTCTCGCGACGCTTCTTGGTTGAGCTGTTCGGCCTGACCTGAAGCACCAACCGAGTCATCTCTTGGGTCACGTGTGGAGGCTCATCGCGCTCGATGACCTCAAGCAGCAGACGACTCCCCCACACGTAGTGACTCTCAGCGTTAATGTAGAGCGCTTGTGAGGCTCGAGGCTGATTGATGAAGCGCTCTCGCTCAGATCTGATCCAGCTGAGCTTATTAATGACGAAGGCGCGGACCACCTCAATGTTCATCTGCTCTGGAGCGGTCACCGTCACCGCGCCCACAGGGGGGTGGACGCTGAGATGGACGTTCTTGACTCGCTTAAAAGGTGACGAGCGCTTCGATCTCAGCGACTGTGAGGTGTACGGGACTAGACGAGGCGTTCACGATCAATACTCGTCCTGTTGTTTGATGATCTCGAAGACGTTGATCGTCTTTTGCTTATCCTTGAGCACCGCGAAGATCGCGCCTTGGACTCGGCGCTCTTTGGCAGTGTTCCCGCGCCACCCATCGGGTCGACTCCCCTTAATCGCGCCGTCCACTTGAAGCGCTAATGCCTCGTTTTGGCCTAAATTATTGTAGAGCGCGCGGAGGCCTGAGGTGTTGAGGCTCTGAGGGATCGACTCATCTCTACCGCTTGTGGTCTTCTCCGCGAGCTCTGCGATCTTGTCGAGGTAGTCGCGATAGCTGATGCGTTGCTCGCGCAGTTCCCGTAAGAGCTGATCGAGGAGCTTGGACATCTTATCGAAGTATGCAGGGTCGCTGAGTCGTGACTTGATGATCTTACTGCGGACGTTGTTCGAGATGGTCTCGGCGACCGCCTTCTCGCTCTCCTTGATGGGCGGTGGGAGCGTCTCGACTGCTTTGTGAACCCCTAAGCGGGTGATGAGCTCTAAGAGCGGCGTGTTGTCGAAGTTGGAGATCACCTCAGAGGCGTTGGCCTCCACGAACATATCAAGAAGCTGGCGCATGTCCGCTTCATAGGCTTTGATATCTAGGGTCTCACCGCTCGCATTTTTGATCGTGTCACGGAGGTCTGTGTAGCGCTTCTTCTCGGCTTGGATTATGTGAATCTCATCGAGTGTATACCCCGCCTCAGCGAAGTCCCCCTCAAGGTTGCGATAAACGCGTCAGAGAGATCATCACCTGTTGATAGAGGCTCTCGCGGAGGCTCTTCTTCTGCTTCAAGCTCTGCCGCGATCTCAGTGTTTCCGCAGAAATATGCGATCTGTTGAAGTGTGCCTCCAGGCTGTTCGATGTTCTCACACAAGAGCTTGAGCTGCTCTCTGGTTCGATCAAGATCAGCTTTAAGACGCTTCAGCTTGTCTTCAAGGGTGATCGGAGCACCCGTATCGCCCTCGGTGAGCCCTCGCGAGCTCTTGGCTGTAGACCTCGATGGCGTCGTTGACCTTTGAGAACAGGTCTTTGTAGTCAACGATGTAGCCGTAAGTCTTATCTTCTCCGTCGAGGCGATTCGTGCGACAGATCGCTTGAAAGAGCCCGTGATCTTGCATGGATTTATCGATGTACAGGTAGGTACAGCTCGGCGCGTCGAACCCTGTGAGGAGCTTATCGACCACGATGAGGAGCTTCATCTTACTCGGCTGCTCCTTGAAGAGTCGCTTGGCCTCCTCTTCGTACTCCACCCCTTGAGTGAGGTTGGGGTGATGGATGCGGTACTCATCGATCTCGCGGTAGATGCGGTTCACAAATGTGGCCTGCGTCTCGGTCTGCTCTCCTGTGTCCTCTTTGCTCACGTCATCACCCTGCGCGTTATAGGAGGTGATGACCGCGCATTGATGCTTAAACGAGGTGCTCTGAAAGAACTCAAAGTAACGACAGGCGTCGTAGATGCTCGAGGCGACGAGCATCGCGGTGCCTCGCGCTCCGCTCAGTCGCGGCTTGAGGACGAGGTCTTGGCAGATGTCATCGACGATATACGCCATGCGCTTCTTGGAGCTGAGCACCTCCTGCATCTTGCCCCAGTGCTCGAGGAGCTTCGCGCGTTGCCAAGCGCTGAGGGTCTTGGTCTTCTGAGCGAAGTAGTCATCGACCTTTTGGTTCTGCTTGGAGGTGTTGCTCTACGTCTCGCGCCTCGTAGATGAGGTCGAGCACGATTTGATCCTCGACTGCTTCCGCGAACTGATAGCGGTGAATGTAGCGCCCAAACACGTCCATGGTGTTCTTGCGGTCTTTTTTGAGCAGGGGCGTCCCCGTAAATCCGATAAAGACCGCGTTGGGCATGCTCGCCTTCATGATCCGATGGAGGGTTCCGCTCTGGGTGCGGTGGCACTCATCGACAAACACGAAGAGCTCACCATGCACAGGGAGCGCTTGGGTCTTGAGCGAGGCGATGTAGGTCTCTACGTCATCGACGTCTCGCTTGCCAAACTTGTGAACGAGAGAGCAGAGGAGTCGCGGGTTGGGCTGGCTGAGCTTAGCGAGCAGATCCCGTCCGCTCTTGGCGCGGTAGATCTGCTCATTGGCGCTCGTGAAGACCTGCTGGATCTGCGTGTCGAGCTCATCGCGGTCGGTGATGAGGGCGACGCGAGCGTAAGGGTTATTGGCTAAGATCCACTGCGCGAGGAGCACCATGGTGATGCTCTTCCCGCTCCCCTGCGTGTGCCAGATGATCCCGCCCTCGCGTCGGCTGATGAACTCTTGCGCGGACTTGATGGCCCATATATTGATGGACGCGCGGGAGCTTCTTCTGTCCGTCAAAGAGCACAAAGTCGCGGATGATCTCGATGAGCCTGTGCTTGTCGCACATCCTGAGCAGGTATTTGTCGAGCTTGAGGCGGGTGTTGTCGCCCTCGTCTTCTTTCCAGCGCAGGTAGTATTTTCTCGGGGGTGTCGATGGTTGCCATAGACGAGCCCCTCGCTGTCGCTCCCCGCGAAGCAGAGCTGTATGGTCGAGTAGAACCAACGGTTGTATTCGGGGCGCTGATTCGAGAGCGTCTGCCGTATACCCTCGCTGATCGAGACCTTGCTGCTCTTGAGCTCGATGGTGGCGATGGCGATGCCGTTGATGTAGAGGACGAGGTCAGGGCGTCGGGTCTGCTGTCCCTTGAGCGTGACCTCCTCAGCGATGGCGAAGTGGTTGTTCTCGGGGGTCGCCCAGTCGATGTAGTGGACGTCGATGGTCTGCTCACTCGCCGAGGCTTTGTATTTGTAGGCGTATTTGAGGAGGCTGTAGATGTCTTTGTTGACGTCATAGAGGTTCTGCGTGGGCTGATACGCTCGGCTCACGAGCTCAAAGGTAGCCTTGTTGACCGCCCCCTCATCATAGCCTCGCTCGGTGAGGTACGCCTTGAGGAGCGCCTCCTCGACGTTGCTGTTCTTGTCGCGGGTGTGCCAGTCGCCGAGGTAGTCGTACCCAAGCTCGTCTCGAAAGAGGGCGAGGACGCGGTCTTGGGTCTGTCGTTCTGTGGTGGTCTGCGGGAAGCGTCATACGAGTCGAATCCTCCCTGTGAGGAGCTCATGCATCATGCCCTGTTTGAGCTGTCGGGCCTTGTCGAGCTGTTCTTGGAGCGCGTCGAGCTCATCGTCCATGTCGGTGAGGACTTGCGCGATCGCCTCTTGCTCATCGACTTCTGGTGGGGGGGAGCGGTACACCTGAGTCGGCGACAAATGTCCGCAGCTTTAATATGGAGATACGGTAGATCCCACTTTGGCATTTAATGAGGCGTTGCTGAGATTTGTTGGCTCGTCCTGTCGCATCATATATAGCTTCGAGCAGATGGTGATTTTGGCCATTCACTCTGACTCGGCTCTCATACGTACTAACGAGAATGTCACCCACTGCTAGTTTACGTATGCGCATTACTCCCAGAGTTAGCCTGATCTTGCTGTACGCGTATAGCACCTGTCGGAGTGACGATCTGTATGTGGGCATCAATACGTCATTTATGCTGACTTTCTGGATCTCATTAGGGCCTGTAATATTCGTATGACTGAGTACACCTTGGGAAAGATCAGATGCTCTAGTCAAGGGGATGGCGCATTTGATGAGACAGTAATCAACCTTTGACGTGAATGACCTAGGTATATATCCCCAGTTGGGACTGTTCTCACTCTATGGGCAATCCAGCTCCTTTCGCCAATCCTCCGCGATCACCCCCACCTACAGTCTGCCGTTACCCAACGCCCTCCTCCAAACCCAGGCAACCTCCGCTTCCCCGTCAACAGCTCCTGCATCGCGCCTTGCTTGATGAGGCGCTTCTTGGCGATGACCTGCTCGATGGACTCGATGAGGGCGTCGGCGTCTGAGAGCGCCTCGGCGATCGCCTCTTGCTCGGCTTTGGTGGGGGGGAGGGGGATGGGAGTTGTGTTAATGTTCTATGTTTACGGTTGAATTGTTGATCACCAGCTCATGATCTTCTAAGCTGGGACTAATATGAGTTGTGAATAGTAGTGAAGTAACATTCGAGACTATTTTATGATCTCACCTGTAGCAATACCATGCAGCATGATCATGCTGTTGAACTATGGACCTCTTCACCAACAGTAATGCATTTCTGCTTAGATGAACTTTGAAAGTTGCCTCCTTATTCACTATATCATATGTATAAATGCTAGAGTTTTGTTATCTAATTTAAATATGACTGTCGGTCGTAATACTGAGGTATATCCAGATGTTGCAGATTGCAGTAATGGTTCTCAATTGTACTGTACAAACTTCTGTTCCCAACTCCTCCACTCCCCAATCCTCAGGGATCACCCCCACCTCAGTCATCTTGTACCCAGGCTGAACAGCGCTCATCAGAAGCCCATCCTCTCTAGGTGCGAGCGCACCCGAGATTGCATGGTGGCTACCTGCGCCTCGAGCGCGGACAGGGGGACTCGTAACGCTCGACGAGCACCTTTAAGCGCTGCGCGAGCGCTTGACTCACCCGATCGACCTCAGCGTCCACCCGCTCGGACAGCACCGCCATCCACTTGTCCTCGACGACGAGGCGCTTCACCTCATCCTCGGACAGCGTGGCGTACTTCGCCTTCGCGAGCGCGTCGAGCTTCGCATCTGCCTCTTTGATCGCCTTCTTGGTGGAGGTCTGCGACTCGGACGCGGTGAGCCACGCCTTGAGCGCCTCAGCCTCATCTTGGCACTCGACGTCGCCCTTGATCTCCTTGAGCCTGCGCTTCACGTCAGCCTTGTTCATCTTCTCGAACTCAGCGAACAGCCCCTCTTCACCGCCATGCTCCTCCTCGAGCTCGCTCTGCGTCGCGCTCGCTGACTCAAGCTCCGCCTCAAGCGCAGACAGCACTTCATCCTCAGCGCTGAAGTAACGGCGCACGATCAACTCTTTGGGGATCAGATCGCAGTACCAGCCCTTCGACACCTGCACCTCCTTACCCTTGCGCTTCGCGGTCCCGAAGATCTCCTTCACCTCAGCCACCCAACCATCGGCGCGGAGCAGGTACACGTCGTCTTGCATCACCTCAGCCCAATAATCCATCAGGTGCTGATACACATCATAAGGATCGAGGAGCGCGGCGTCGGCATACGCGCTCAACACACCGCTCCCGAGTGTCTTGATCAGCGCTTTGGGATGACTCCCCGCGTCCTCTTCGACCGCTACAGGATCCGCAAAGAGATCACCCTGATCCCCATCGCCTGACCCGAGCTTCTTGAGCTGTCTCAAATCGGCTGTCGTGGACGTACACCACTGTGCGAATCGCGCCTTGAGGCCATCGGTGAAGCTCACAAACTCAGGGTGAGCGAAGATGGTCGCCTTCACCTCTGACTTATCGCCGCGGAGCCCAAAGTAGCCCTCGCGAACCTCATCGAACAAGACCTCGCGCAGAGACGGACACACTACCCAATACGCCGAGAGACCATCAAGATCTGCGCCAGGGACTCCACCCAAGAGATGCCCCGCGATGTCTTGCACGTCCTCAGCCTCTTGCGCGTCGATATAGCGAGGGATGTTGAGGTTATAATCGTTCTCCTCGATCTCCTTGAGGCTCACCCGACGCGAGAAGCGGGACTCCTCAGCGCCTCGCATGAACACATCGACGATGCGGTGGATATCGCGCTCGCGGAGGCGGTTCTTATTGCCGTCTTTGATGAAGCCCTTGGAGGCGTCCATCATAAACACCTCATCGCGTGTCTCAGCGCCCTCCTTATCGAGCAAGATGATGCAGGCGGGGATGCCTGTGCCATAGAACAGGTTCGCGGGGAGACCGATGATGGCCTTAAAGAAGCCTCGCTTGAGCAGGTTTTGACGGATCGCGCCCTCTGCGCCCCCACGAAACAGCACACCATGAGGCAGGATGCATGTCCCCTTCCCTGTACTCTTGAGCGAGCGGAGGATGTGGAGGAGATAGGCGTAGTCTCCCTGCTTATCAGGAGGCGTCCCGAGCTCAAAGCGCTTAAATGGGTCTGCGTCGGGCGTCAGCCCTGTCGTCCAGCGCTTATCGCTAAAAGGAGGATTGGCGACCACAAAGTCGAAGGTCTTGAGGGAGCCATCATCGTGAATAAAGCTCGGATTCGCGAGCGTATTACCGTTACTGATCTCAGCGGTGGCCTGATTGTGCAAGATCATGTTCATGCGAGCGAGCGAAGAGGTCGCGACGTCTTTCTCTTGTCCGTAGAGCGTCACCTCCGTATGCGCCTCATCACCAACCTTCAAGAGCAGCGATCCCGATCCGCACGTGGGGTCATACACCGTCGTCGAAGATGAGGTCTCGACCTCCGAGATCCCCACGATCTTCGCCATAATTCGACTGACCTCGGCGGGCGTATAGAATTGCCCCTTGCTCTTGCCTGACTCAGTAGCGAAGTGGCGCATGAGGTACTCGTAAGCATCGCCGAGGATGTCATCGCCCTCCGCGCGATTCGAGGCGAAGTTGAGCTCAGGCTTCTCGAAGACGCCGATGAGGTTCGTGAGCCGATCGATCATCTCCTTCCCGTTACCGAGCTTCGCGTTATCATTGAAGTCTGGAGGTGAGGGGAGGTTGTTCACATCGAAGAGTGGCTTAATGATCTCCTTGTTGATCAGATCGCCTATCTCTTTCTTGCCCTTCAGCTCTACGAAGCGCGTAAAGATCGGCTTGGCACACTCTGCATCATAGATCGCCTGTTGTGCTTCTGTGAGCTCACCTCCCTCTGCCTCTCCGTCTGGTTTAGGTGGATCAGGGATCACGATGTCTGAGAACGGATCCGCTGAGAAGCGATCGCTGACGTACTTCACGAACAGCATCACCAGGACATAGTCCTTGTATTGAGAGGCGTCCATCCCGCCACGTAGCTCATCGCAGCTCGCCCAGAGC
>CALSSE010000023.1 GCA_943788935.1 uncultured bacterium
CCGATTAACCGACGATACTGATCTACAGAGAGGCGCCGCTCGGCCCATCCGAGCAATAACTCAAAATCTTCATGAGACTCGATGGGACCATCAAACTCAGCGAGAGCGTTGGTGATCGCGACTTCTGCCTGAGCATCTTTAAGCACCAAGAGTGCGATCGCCCGCTTAAGTTTTAATAAGCCTCTATACTCACCTTCGAAACACTCTGGGATGAGGTAGTCCAAGCCCTCAATGAGGCTCAAGTATTGATCTCTCTCATCAGCGACTTCGATGAGGGACTCAATCACATCAACATCAACTTGGCATTGCAATGACTCTTGATAGAGCTCAATCGCCAACAGAGGAGTCCCCGAAGTCAGCTCGTCAGCGAGTTGCGCCAATCGTTTGGCAGCGACCCTAGACTTTGAGCCTCGACCCTCGAGGGTTTTGATCGATGCTCTTACCGCGCTCGCCCTAGCGTGTGGATCACCCCAGTGATCTACGTGAGAGATCCATTCATCAAGAGTCTCCTCTAGTGGACTATCACGATAGGCATCCTCGAAGAGCTCCGCCGCCTGATCAGGATGAGTGTGCTTATTGAGACGGGCGGCATATATTTTCCTAAGGGCTGATCGAGTCGCGTCTAGCTGGTCGACCTGATCGAGTAAGGTCTCAACCGCTGACTCCGGCTGATCAAAGATCACCAAGAGGTCAGCCTTTAATCGGAGTGACTCCTCATAGCGCTCACGCCTTCTCTCCTCTGCCCTCTGCGTATCCAATGGAGCGCTCAACAAGGTCAAGGCTCTATCACAAGCAGCGATGGCCTCTGCCCCTCGCTCCATAGTCTTGAGGAGAGAGGCACGCTGCAAGTGGGCCTCACCTGCATCTCCCCAAGATTGTGAAGCGATGAAGTTATAATATTCGAGCAAACCATCCCAATCCTCAGTCACTGTGCAAAGCTCTGCGAGTGACTCCGTGACTTCATGACGCATCAATTCAGAGGGCTCTGCTTTTAAAGCTGCCCAAAACCAATGCTTCGCCTGATCGAGATCTAATAAACGATCTCTGTAGAGCTCAGCGATCTTGAGCATAGACTTCAATCGCTCAGCGCTTCCCTCGTCGAGATCAACAAGTGAAGACACTAAAGTCCTCACCTCTTCATCTACCTCAGTGAGCTTGGGGAGATCTTTGATCCCTTCATCAAATCGCTTACTCTTTTGCTCAAGATGTTTGATCGCTCTCTCTTCTTCTCCTCTTTCCCTCTCCTTTGTTTCGACCTCCTCCCCCGGCATAGGAGAGGCGGTCACCTTATCGGAAGAGTTTGAAGATGAACTCATAGAGCTCGCTAGGCTCATCGCCCGATTGAGCTCATCGAGGTCATCAGAATTAAGCCTGGGCGCTCTCTCCTCTGCTCGGGGAGGTGAGGGGAGCCTTTTACTCATCGACTCTTCTTGATAGACGCTTCGCTGAGAGAGGGGAGGAGGAGAGGTCACCCGCTCCGAACGAGTCATAGTGAAGCTCTCTCTTTGATAGCTAGACTCTATAGACCGCCCTTCGATCATCGGAGAAGTCGTACCCGTTGGCTGAGGGGGCTTAGTGGCTTCATGATCATGCTTCTGCTGAGATGATGGAGAGGCGGTGACTCTATTAAGAGAGCTCTTAATGAGCTCATCGTGAATATCGATTTCTTCATGAGAGGGCTCTGGTTTATTGGTAATCTCACCGGGGGTCCTTAGTGGATGCCTCTCTTCTCCCCTCGCTTAGCCAATCATCAATACTGTCTTGGGGTGCAATCGACCAAGGATCACTCTGAGCAAAAGGCCCAGCGCTGAGAGGCTTCGGCGGTCGATCAATACCTTCCGAATCACCTCTCTCGACCTCAATCGACTGCGCGAGAGGGTTAAGTGTCGACGCAGGGAGAGGAGCAGCGGAGCCCACCGAGCTCACTCGCTCTTGTGTATCTTGTGGAAGTCTAGTCACCGCTGCGCCTGATGTCACCGCTGCGCCTGATGTCACCGCTGCGCCTGATGTCACCGCTACGCCTGATGTCACCGCTGCGCCTGATGTCACCGCTGCGCCTGATGTCACCGCTTTGTCGATAAGAGACTCAGCGGGTGATGGGTTAGAGTCGTATTTTTCACCATCGTTAATCATGAGTGAGACTCGATTGAGAGAGTCATGGGCTCGCTTAGCGTAGGGTGATAGCTCTAAGACTCTCTCCAAGAGGGCTTTAGCAGCGATGAAATCTCCTCTACTCTCGTTTAACTTGGAGAGACTATAATAAGGAGTGAGCGCGGTGGGTTCAATTTCTAAGGCTCTACGATAAGCTCTCTCAGCGGTATCATAGGTCTCGGGATCGTTCATCCATAGATCACCGAGCGCTACCCAAGTATCAGCTGCTTTTAGCGACTCATTACAAGACGCATAGCGCTGTGCGCACTCGGTGAGTCTCGCCTGAGCGAGGAAGAGGTCTCCTCTGTTCTCCGCGACTCGAGCGATCTCCATAAGTAGATGCGCGGAGCTCCCGAGCTCAATCCTCGCGATCTCTAAGGCCTCCAAAGCAGCGGCATCATCTCCTCCTCTCAATAACATCCCAATCGTGTAATAAGTGAGACCTCTCTGCATAGAAGCTGAGAATGGAGAGCGCTCAGAGGGCCGAGAAATAGACGCGTCACGGAGAGCTTCCATCTCAGCGTCTAGATATTGTCGCCAATAATCTACCGCCGCAAGCTGATCGTTTTGAGCTTCTGAGAGCAAAGCGAGCGCTCTCATTCGATCGGGCTTCGAGAGCTTCGAATCTTCACACCATTGACTGAGCAGCTCCGGAGATTCTCCTAACCATCGACTGAGCTCAAAATACCTGACCGCACCTCTAGGCTGGTCGAGGTGCTCTTTATAGTAAATCTTAGCTGACTCAAGCTCTTCAGCCTGAACTAACCCCTCTCCCTCATGGAAAAATCGTAAATGTTGCAGATGAAGTTTTTGCTGAGGAGTGATCTTATCTCCCTCAGGATTAAAGCTACTCTTTAAGTAGGAGTCACGGGTCTTTCCAGAAATAAATGAGATGTCATGCTCACCGACCTCTACTTCACTCTCTAATCGCCGCTTAGGGAGCTTCCAGCCCCAATCGAGGCAGTAGGAGAGGCTCAGCTCGGTGAGAGGATCAAAGTTAATCACCGTGGGGTGAGTTCGCTGAGCAGGCAACCCGGCATCTCTAATGAGTCGAGTAGCGAGTGTAAGCGCGTTGAGCTCACCTAAGCCAAAGAGGACACCTTGATAGAACTCAAACCTTAAGCTATGCGCTAAGGCGTGAAAGCCCCCCTCAAGGTAAAACACTTGAGCCCGCTGATTCTCTGCCTCAAAAACGCCCCAACACATAAATGGAGCAGGCTGACCGCTAGTATTTGAGGTGGTCCCTTTGATGTGTATTTCTTGAAACTGAGAGCGCGCCAAACGTGATTGAATCAAAGCCTCTAGCTCTTGGAGTGAAACCGTCATACTCACATCACAGAGTTGAGCATGAGCATGCCTAAGGGCGCTCATCGGCACATCACCCTCGACCCTAAGCTCAAAGCGCTGACTGTTGACGAACCCCCAATGTCGCTGAGGGGGGAATCGTACATTTATTCCATGATCTTGAATACGAATGATCGGCGAAGGAGATGAACTCATGAGTCTTTATTGGGCTTAGGTAACGCGCTAGGGTCCTCATTGGGATCAATCGTATCGATCTGATCCGCTGAGGGCACAGGGGGCAGTGGATTCCGCGGAGGAGGCGGAGGGGGTGGAGGGGGTGGAGGTGGCTTAGACGTACAAGCACTCAGCGAAACACTGAGAGTGAGCGCAGCGAGCGCTGATCGAACCCATAATGAATGAGGCGAGCAACTCTCTCTGAGACTCATCTGACCGAGGTCACGCCATTTCACATCAAGCATCCCCAACTCCTTTAACTCAACACCTCAAAAATAGGTTTTACTCTTCCATATAATATGGGCGCTTCAGCGATGAGTACAATCTATATCGCCCTGTATTGTCACCCTTTTAGAAAAGAGCCTATCACATCATTTGTCAACTCTGCATATGATCCATGATCAACGAAGGGTGATTGACGAATCTCATATGTATGATAGTGTGGACAAAGATGGCACCTTCATTCTCTGAGAATTACATGATTCAAACCACTGTCTGCGCGAGCCTTAACCAAGGTTTAGAGACGCTCTTGACCTTCACTAAACCTGACCACGACCCATTCGCTCAAGATTGGATCATCTGCCCTCACCCTGAGAGCGCCAAGTGGGTCAGTCGACGCCTTGCAGAGGAGAGGGGCCTATGTGCTCAAGTGGAGATCTACCCAGTGGGGAGATGGGTCAGCTCCCTCCAAGGGGTGATCTGGCCGCAGATGCCCTCACTTCCCTCGCCGAGTCGGATGACCTGGGCAACATTAGAAGGAGCCCCTTTTCTTAGCGAGAGATTAGGGCCTAAGCATGAACTCACTCAGCTCTTCGGACACCCCATAGAGAGAGGTGATGACCACATAGGGAAGAGGCGCTCCAGGCGAAGAAGTTCACCGCTTGCAGGTCGAAAACTTAGCGCTGCCCAACGTTTCGCCAAGCTCCTACGTCGACTCCTGCTCAGCCGACCACACTGGTTACAGAGATGGGAAGTTGAGGGAGTAACAGAGCTCATCGAAGAAGACATATGGCCTAGCCTATGGTGTGAGGTTTCAAAAGTCCTTGGCCCGATCGACCATCAGACCTCGGCGTTTAACTCCGATCGGCTAGCGATGTGGTCTGATTGGCTTGAGCTCTTATGTCGTCGCGCAGCTAATCCTGAAGCAGGCCTACACCAGAGAATCCGCAAACTGATCTTTTTTGGTCATCATCGTTATGATGCCCAGACTTTAGCCCTCGCGAGAGCATGTGCCCAATCGATAGAGGTCGGGTTCATTACAGTGGACCCCATCTCTTATGCCTCAAGGGAGCTCAGAACTCCTCACCCGATGGAGACTTCTGAGCCTCTCCATCAGCCAGCCCCTCTGTTATTGAGCTATGGTGGTGGTTTTAGCGCTTATAAACCCTTAAGAGAAGACCCTCATTCAGAATCTGAGCTAAGCGTTGACCCACTTAGACCTCCACCTCCTTTTCCGATCACCCCACCCCCTCCTCAAACTCGCTCCGAACAGGTTCTTTCATCGACTACGCTACCTTCCTTACTCAATCTCTTACAAAGAGATTTAATCGAGGGAACACCCCGACCGGTAGCACCTGAAGTCGCTCACATTAGATCTAACTCTACAGGAGAAGAGTACAGCCTCAAGTTTCACTCTAGCTACAGCGATCAGAGACAGATCGAAGATCTTTACCAATGTCTGATGACCGCCTTTCGTAGAGACCCAAGTCTCAGACCCCGAGACATCTTGGTTCTCTGTCCAGACATTGAGCGTTTTACCCCGCTTATCCTCGCTGTGTTCAATGGTGACCTCTCTCATTCGAACGCCTCAGATGCATCGCGAGATCGGGGACTACTTGAGCCACAAAGAATTGGAGCAGAGGTCGCCAGACCTCATGGACAAAATCCTTATAGTCATCTCCTCACTCTACTTCTCAAGCTCGCGACAGGTAGACTCTATCGGCATGATGTTTTTCAATGCTTGAAACACCCTCTCGTCGCGACTCGATTTAGACTCTCTCTCTCCGAGATCCTAAAAATCGAACAATGGACGAGGCGTAGCGGAATCCGCTGGGGTTTAGATGCCGCCCATCGAGTGAGCTGTGGCCTCAATGAGGAGGCACAGCATAGTTGGGAATTTGGGCTTGATCGATTATTGATGGGCACTTTAGTCGGTGAAGAGCTCCCAGGTCGCTTCGAAGAGCTCTATGGAGGAGTCGCCCCGCTCTCTCTCGGTGGGGAAGAGCCTGAAGAGCTACTCTCCCGCTTTTGTGATTTCTTCCTCACCCTCAAGGCTTTGATCCCTCGCCTCTCTTCCCATCATACCCCAGCGGTCTGGTGTGAATTACTCATCGACACCCTCCGCTCTATGACTCACCCTAGTAGCACCGAAGAGAGAGCGCTCCGTCAAGACGTCGAGTCGGATCTGAGACGGACTTTAAAGCGACGAGCCCCCACTCAACAAATGATGACCAATAAGGCGATCTCTGTTCTCATTGAAGGGGTTGGGCAACAGCGATCAGTGATCGGAGCGGGGAGGGACCATGTACGATTCTATCCTCTAGATCAAGCCTATGCAGTCCCCGCCAAAGTCATTTGTTTTATCAACTTTAGTGAGGGTCGTTTCCCTCAGAGAGATCGCTCTGACCGACTCGATCCGCTCAGCGCCGCTCCTCTCTCCACCGATCTTGACCCATTGCAAGAACAGTTCTCAAATGTGATCTCTAGTCTCCTCGCTGCCCAAGAGCAGGTACACTTCTTCTACACTGGACAAAAGCCAAGCGGAGAGACTCGTTTACCCGCTCCGCTCTTGCAAGCGATCCAAGAAGAGATCAGCGCTCGCTATCAAATAGGTGGTGAGCTCGGTGATCAACTCATCTCTGCCCTCACTGTAAAACACCCTTTACATTCATTTAGTCCTCGTAACTTCCTCGGAGATGAGCACGGTAACCCCACCGAAGAGACGCTCAGTCATGAGCCCATTTGGCTCAAGGGCGCCCAGGCTTGGCAAGCGGCGATGAGCGACCCTCAGGAGCTCCCCCCCTTCGCTGACCGCAGCTTAGAGGTCGCCGCGAGAGGGGTGAGTCGACCTAAGATCGACAGCCTCCGTCAGCTCCTCAAGAACCCTTGTGAGTATTTTCTTAAACGAGGCGTAGGGATGAGCCTCCTAAGGGATGAAGAGCTCACCCGAGAGCGAGAGCTCCTTGAGCTTGATTCTCTTCAATCATGGCAGCTACGAGATCGCACCTTTGATCTCTTAATGTCGATGGACCCAACCCTTGAGACCACGCTTAACGAAGAGGATGAACCGACCGACAACGGACAGCTAAACGCTCTCGATGAGTCCTCTTATCTCCGGGCGATGGCGCAGGTTCAAGCTGAGGGACTACTCCCCATTGGGCGTATGGGCGAGGTGACCTTCGAGCAGGCTCTCGAGGAAGTGAAGAGTCTCTATCATCGCTTCAGCGATACCAGGCAAGGAGAGCGGCGACAGCCGATCGCGATCAATGTTCAACTCCCCTCTGGCCGTCCTCTCTCTATAGAGAGCGAGCATCGATTTGGTCACCGGCTCATCTTTACAACCCCAAGCCGCCATAATGAAACCATGGTCAAAGGGGGAGAGCCAAGTCCACGAGGTGATCGCTTGATTGAGCCTTGGCTTTACCATGTCGCCCTCTCTGCGGCAGACCCACACTTTGAGGGGACATCCCTGGTCGCCCAAGATGGTCTATTTGATCGTTTTCCTCCACTAAATAGAGAGAAGGCGCTCTCTCTTCTAGACCATTGGGTGGATCTCCTCGAAGAGGGTTCGCTTAAGCCACTCCGCTTTGACCCCGATCTCTCTTGGAAGTGGTTAAAACTCTCTACCGGAGAGGGAGGTACAGAGGCTGCGATCGCTCCTTTTGAGGATTTGGCTAGTGGGTGGAGGAAAGCTGACGATCAATATGTCAAGCAAACCTATGGAGAACAACCTCTATGGAGGTCTACAGAAAGAGAGGGGGAACAACGGTCAGCTGAGCAACAGGTCATCCATCCTCAGTTTATCGACCAATGTGACCTCATCTTTGGTGAGCTCGCTCAATCACTCCGAGAGGAGAGCTGATGTCCTCTGCTTTTAAGCTGATGGAGCACTCGCTCAGCAGAGGGTATACTCTCGTCGAAGCCAGCGCTGGTACCGGTAAAACCTATAGTATCACTTGGTTGATCGTCAGATTATTACTAGAAGAGGAGCTCGCCGCTGAAGAGCTCTTAGTGGTGACCTTTACCATCGCCGCCACCGAAGAGCTCGACAGTCGTATTCGTGTTCATATCACCGAGGTGCTCTCCCGCTGGCCGCGACAAGAATCAGAGGCCACAGAGGTGATACTCGGCGCTGAACTGTGGACTCTATATACGAACCTCTCCGAGACTCAACGGCTCGAAGCTCCTCGACGTCTTCAGCGAGCTCTAGATCATTTTGATCTCGCCCAGATCTCCACTATTCACGGTTTCTGTGGTCAAATGCTCCGCGACTATCCTCTTGAGTCAGGTGTCGAGACAACCACTGTCCAAACTCATCTCACTCCACTATATGAGGAGATCGCCGAGGACTTTAGAAGTCTAGTGATCAGTCAGTCTAGTCGACCAGCGCTGCGACTGATGAACGCCCTCTCTAAATCACTAAAGCATGATCTAGAGAGCCTCACTAAGATCTGTCACCACCTCGAACCTCAGGGGTGGTCAGCAGTGTACTGTGACCCACTTTTACTTCCAGCCTCTCATCATCAGCAACCAACAGAGGAGTTGATCGATCTTGCTCGCCGATCACAGTCCTCCACGCTCCCTCCTCCCCCCCCGCCCTTCGAATCCTCTCCCCAAGACTCCTCCCTCTCTGATATTCAAGGAGAGACTGAGGAGGGGACTGAGGAAGCAGCGCAGAGTGAAGTGCAGAGTGAAGTGCAGAGTGAAGTGCAGAGTGAAGTGCAGAGTGAAGTGCAGAGTCTCTCCTCAAGAGATCATCTCGCTACCGCTCAATCTTCCCTTTTCTCCGACACGCTCTTCACGGAGAGTGCTAGCCAAGTTCTCCCCCATCATGTCGTAGAGGCTTGGCGCTATATCGGTGAACTCTTTGATCATACCGTTCATTTGCGACTGATCCCCTCTATTCAGAGAGCAGAGTGGCGGCAGGGCTTAAGAGCCGCTCTCGAAGAGATAAATCAGACCGCTGTTTGGAAGAGTGGAGGAGGGGTCGCCGATCAAAATTTAGGCTGGGAGGCGATAGAGAGCATCATCGAACTATCGAATGAGGGACGGAGTCCAATCGCACCGGTGATCGCCCTTCATAAAGACCTCGCCCGCCTCTCAACAACAGGTCTTTTGAGCTCTTTAAATAAAACGCGTAAAGTCAACGCTCCCCACTTTGAGTTCAGCCACCCATTAAGCGATGTCCTCGAAGAGCTCGCGAGTTTAATGGCCGAAGTCACAACGGCGATGAAATCTTGGTTTAGATGGGGCTTCGCTGTTTATGCTCAAGAAGAATTAACACGCCGAAAACGAGCTGAGGGTTGGATCAGTACCAATGACTTGGTCCGTTTGACTCACGCTGCGATTCATCGTCCTGATGGTCAATTCCTCGCTCAAGTCCAAGGTCGCTTTCGAGCTGCGCTGATCGATGAGTTCCAAGATACTGACCCTATGCAATGGGGAATTTTCTCCAAGATCCTAGATCCTCAGCAGAGCTCATCGTTTACTTATCTCATCGGTGACCCCAAACAATCGATCTATCGCTTTCGAGGTGCTGACCTTAACGCTTATCTCGCTGTTAAAACGATCATCGCCGAAGGGCGAGCCTTCACCATGTCCCGTAATTTTAGAAGCGACCCACGAGTTCTCGATGCCCTCAATCAACACTTTGACGCTCGTAGCGAGCGACATCTCCTCAACCACTTAGAGCATGTCCCCGCTGGTGAGATTTCAAGAGGAGAAGGCTTCTTCCTCGATGAACAAGTGCCCTATGTCCATGTGGACGGCGGTCGAGAAGACCGCGCCTCTGACTTCCCTGCGCTCCGTTGGCGTTATTTTGAACTAGATCTCGTTACCAAGCGTGATGAATCTCTCGCTGAATATGTCGCAGAGGATGTCAGCGTATTTTTATCTCAAGGACACCATATAGGTCTTAAGAATAAACGACGTACGGTGAGCCTCTCTGATATAGGCATCTTGACTCGCACCAATGGCTTCGCGGTCCTGGTCTCCATCGCGCTCGCCAAGAGAGGGATCGCCTCAACGATCAGAGGAGACAGCGATGTCTTTAAGACTTCGGCGGTCGCTCAATTAGAGAGACTCATCCGTGGTATGCTACTCCCCGAAGATGAAGGACAACTTCGCGCTGCCCTGGCGATTGGACTCTTAGGGTTTGATGCGCTCATGGTTCGGGAGCGCTCTGATGAGCTTAAAGAGGTCTTCACCGAGCTTCATCGCATTTGGGTCTCTCAAGGATTCGCCGCCGCTTTTCACGCCCTCATCCATAACCCTACTCTGAGTCTTATCGAACGGGCATTGAGCCATCCGGAGGGGGCGAGGGACCTCTCTCGCATGCTGCACGCTTCAGAGAGAATCCAAGCCAGAGAGAGCGCTCTTGGGCTCTCTCCTGAGCTGAGCCTTCAATGGTTAAGAGAGCGACGATTAGAGGTCAATGTAGAGCCTAGTGAGGAAGATGAAGTCCGGCCTCACATAGACACCGACGCTGTTCAAGTGGTCACCGTTCACCGCTCAAAGGGTTTGGAGTATCCCATCTTATTCTGTCCTGACCTGTGGATAGTACGTCGGGGTGTTGCGAGCGATGTGACGGTCACTGAACCCCCTATACTTGGGGAGCCGCGAGCTTTAGACTTAAGGACAGAAAAGAGCGATGCGAGGACCGCTCTGCAAGCGCAGAAAGCAGAATCTGAGCGTCGTGAAGAGCGCCGCTTACTCTATGTGGCGCTCACCCGAGCGGTTCATCACTGCTCGATTTACCTCTCCGTTCCCTCGTCGGGCTTTCATCATTCGCCGCTTTATCCAATGGTGATGGGCGCAGTCGACCTCCCTAAAAAGAACCCCAAGCGCAACGCCTACAATAGCATGATCATTGAGCGAGGAGAGTCACGATATATCGATAGCGTGCGACAGGTGATCTTTGAGGTAGAGAGTCGAGCACCTAAGTGCACTCTGCGAACCAGCTCTGCCGAAGAGGCACAACCTCTCACCACCCACAGCACTCCTCAACCGAGTGATCTAACCTGGCGAGTCTCTAGTTTCTCTTCCATCGCCTCCCTCGCCGACGCCAAAGTAGAGGAGACAACTACCCTAGAGACACTACCCGAGCTCGATGAAGCGATTCATGGTAAAGTGAAGGCGCCGATTCAATATCATGGTCCCCAACCGCCGCTCATCGAATTGAGCGGTGGAGCTCGCTTTGGCCAGTGTATCCATGCTCTCCTAGAGCGCCTCGACTTTAACACTCTCGATCAGCGACAGATCGAGAAGATCAGCGAGATCACCCTCCACAGTTGGGCCTTTGATAAACGCTTCGCCCCTCGAGTCGCTCAAGGTCTATGGCAGATGATTCACACCCCTCTCGCCTCCCCTGAACCAGCGGATGAAGAGGGAGGGTGGATCAAGAAGTCATGGCGACGGTATGACCTTAGTCACTTCACCCTCCGTCAGCTCACCCGCTCTCATCGCCGTGATGAAGTTCGATTTGAGCTCCCACTCTCTACAGAGGGAGCGCTCTCTGCCTCGTTACTCAATCGTATTTTGAGGCTTGACCCCTCCTGTCGAGGGCTCCCTTCTCTCCCTGATGATCTGTCGCTGAGTGGATTCCTTAAGGGCAGTATTGATTTGATGTTTCGAGTAAAACAAGGGGACCATGATCGTTATTATATCGCAGATTATAAAACGCATTGGCTCGGTGATGAGAGCGGATCTCAGCTTGGTCATTACCATCCTCAAGCGCTACGTGAAGTCATGAATATACACCACTACCATCTGCAGTCCCATCTCTATCAAGTCGCCCTCTATAGGCTCTTACAGCAGAGGCTCGGAGACGGATTTGACCCTGAGCGCCATTTTGGAGGAAGCTATTATCTCTTCATTAGGGGAATGGCGGGCAATGTGAGTCGACTCTCCTCACCGGAGGCAGATCAAGGTGCCGCTGGGGTCTATTTACATCGACCAGTCTCTATGGTGACCGAGCTCCTCTCATTGGCGCTGAGCTCTCCCGCTCAGGCTCAAGATCGACTTGACTCGCTCGGTACCAGGTCCCAGCCTTAGCGCCAATATTATGCCCTAATCACGATCAAGTGAGGATAACCACAAGATGAGTCAGAGCACCGGCAGTCACAGAGCGCTCTCTTTAAAGAGTCTAGTCTCCCAAGGGATCATCACCCCTCTCGCTCATGCCGCAACTCTGAGCGTGATGAGGATCACCGGAGAGGAAGATGAGAGAGTAGCGATCGCCATGGCGCTCGCTCAGTCAGCGCTCCGCCTCGGTCATCTTGGACTACGACTTAATGAAATCAGCGCTGACTTCTCTCCCGAAGTCCTCAGAGAGATGAGAGAGCGAGAACTGGCTGAGCGCTCTGATGAACAGCTCACCATCGCCTCTCAACAGCTTCATGATGAAGAGACGACACTACAAGATTGGTCCGGTTTACCAGAGCTCAACGATTGGCTCAACTGCCTCCATCGAAGTCCCTCTATATGGACGATTGATACTCCTCATCAACCATGCCCCTTTGTCCTTGACGGAGAGATACTCTTCACCCTCAAGGCGTGGCGTGGAGAATCGAGAGTCGCCCATGCGATTCGCTCACTCGCCCTCATTGAAATAGACGATTTACCTCAGCCAGAGCTGCTGTGGAAGAGGCTGTTTGCCGAGTCTGATGACTCTTGGTTTGATGGCGGCGCGAGATGGGACCGCTCCAAGCTCGCCCTTTATTCGGCGATGAAGAGCGCAGTCATGGTCATTCATGGTGGACCAGGGACAGGGAAGACGACGCTCACTCAACGGATACTAGCTGCGATGATTGAACAGTATCATCAAGAGCAAAAACCCTTACAGATCGCGATTACAGCCCCTACTGGAAAAGCGGCTCAAAGGCTCACCGAATCCATTCAGTCGCGAGCCTCGTTCTTCCACCTCCCAGAGCAAGTTCAATCATCACTAGAAGCCTTACAAGGGGTCACACTCCACAGCCTCCTCGGTGTGGCTCCGGGGAGGCGTCCAGAGTATCATAGTGGTAACCCTCTCCCCTATGATATTATCGTCGTCGATGAATGTTCTATGGTAGACCTATGGTTATTGCAGAGCCTGTTAGACGCGATCCCCAAGCAAGTTGAGGGACGTCAACGACGTCGGCTGTTACTCATCGGCGACCCACAACAGCTCCCCTCAGTGAGCGCCGGTGCCCCCTTCACTGAACTCTGCGCCGATCGCGGTCGACAGATCAGCTCTCCTCGTCTACACGAGCTATCCCAATTCTTGAGGAGTGATGAAGACACCCCTCCTCCCTCAGTAGAGCTCGATGAGCTGCTCCACACCTTGCAGCTCACTCCTGCAGCGGAGGAGCTCGAGAGCGCCGACCTCTTTCTCGATCATGTCGCGGCTCTTAATCAAGTTCGACGAGTCTCTGCCCAGAGTGGTATTCACGCTGCAGCTACGGCGATTCAGAGTGTTGAGAGCGTTGGCGTTGATGCGGTCATTTCTTGTTTCCAAGACCCCCAATATACCGATACTGAATGGATAAGCGCGCCGCCTTTTCCGGCTCCTCTCTTTGAAGAGGTCATAGAGCATGTGCAGAGGACCATATCGCTCATCAAGATAGATCCAGAAGAGGCGCTACTACACCTCAAATCGCTCTGCCTCCTCTCTCCCCATTACGGCGGAACTTTAGGGGTAAATGAACTCAATGAAGCTGTAGAGAGTCGTCTACGAGAGCGTCGCTTGGGTGGATGGGGACGAAGCTATGTTGGTCGACCTGTACTCATCACCCAAAACCATCCACCGACTCGTCTAGTCAATGGGGATATCGGGATTGTCGGCCCTGAACATAAAGTCTATTTCGAAGGTCGAGATCGACCGGTTAAACTAGAGTTACTGCCTCCACATCGAACAGTGTATGCGATGAGTATTCACAAGAGCCAAGGCTCAGAGTTCAAAAAAGTGGTGATGTGTATCCCTCCCGAACGCTCTCCCATTATGACACGTGAGCTTATTTATACAGGGCTCACTCGAGCGAAAACACACGCAACAATCGTCGGAAACATTGAGGTCTTCTCCTCCTCTATCCTCGCTCAAGTAGAGCGAGGTGGGCAACTATCCCTCAGAGTTCAACGACCATTGAAGGGGAGGTCCTCATGAGTGACTCATCTACTCCAATCGCTATTATAGGTATGGCGGGTGTATTTCCGGATGCACCTAGAGTTGACATATTATGGCAGAACTTACTCGCCGGTCATGACTCAATCCGCGAGGTTCCCTCCCACCGGTGGCCGGCTCAGTATTATGATCCAAGCTCCAAGAGCCCCCATCGGTTCTATGCTCGTCGGGGAGCTTTTATAGATGACTTAGCTCGTTTTGAAGCTCTCCGTTTTGGAGTGATGCCTAGAGCTGTCGAGGGAGCGGAGCCCGATCAACTCATGACCTTACAGGTTTGCGCCGATTCACTTGAAGACGCAGGTTATGCCCCTAGGAGAACAGAAGAGGGAGAGCGAGGAAGACCTTTTAATCGCGCTGATACCCAAGTCATTATTGGTCGAGGCGCTTATATCGGCCCGGCGATGAATAGCCTCAACCTCCGAGTCCGTACCTCGGAACAGCTCATCAGCCTCATCGAAGAGCGCGGTTGGCTCAAAGGAGACTCATTAGATGGTCTTAGAGATGAACTGCTCAATGAACTTAGGCCCTTTGGACCAGACACTGCGATCGGCCTTGTCCCCAATTTATGCGCCTCACGAGTCGCGGACCGCCTAGGGCTAGGAGGAGCGGCTTACACGGTCGACGCGGCCTGTGCGAGCGCTTTGATCGCGGTGACTCGTGGCTGTGAAGCCCTCGATCGCCGACAAGCTTCTTTAGTTCTCGCAGGCGGGGTCCATATGGTCCATGACCTCACTTTTTGGTCGGTCTTTACCCAACTCGGCGCTCTCTCTCGCCGCCAAGAGATTCGTCCTTTTCATAGGGAGGCTGATGGGCTCCTCATCGGTGAGGGAGTAGGCATCGTCGCCTTAAAGCGATTAGATGATGCGCTGAGTGATGGTGATCGGATCTACGCTGTGATTAGAGGTCAAGGCGTGAGCAGTGATGCCGGGAGAGCTAGCTTAATGAGTCCAGATATAGAGGGACAAACACGCGCGATGAATGCTGCTTGGCGCGGACTTGATAAGTCTCTCGTCGGCTTAATAGAGGCTCATGGCACGGGAACACCCACTGGGGACAGTGTGGAGTTACAGTCTACTCAAGCGGTTTTTGGTACCGAAGGCTCTCCCATCGGGATCGGATCCATTAAGTCCAATATCGGTCACACCATGCCGGCAGCCGGGGTGGCAGGCCTCATTAAAGCCGCCCTCTCTATTTATCATGGAGTGAAACCCCCAAGTCTCCATCTCGATACGCCTCATAGTCTATTGGCTGATTCACTCGCTCTCTCTGAAGCAGGAGACTCCTCTCCTTCTAGACTCTATCCACTTACTCATGCCGAGTCATGGAGTGAGGAAGAGCGCTGGGCAGGAGTCAGCGCCTTTGGTTTTGGGGGGATCAATGCCCACTTAGCCCTCTCTACTGCCCCCACTTATTCTCCTCTGCGCCCTCCGCTGATGAGACGCGCTGAGCCTCAAATACTCCTCGGTGTCGCCGCTCCTGATTATGCCTCTTTGGCGGAGACCCTAGAAAACCTAGCCCATCCCAATCATCCACCGATCACCCGCTCACAAGATATCGGCAACGGACCCGCGCGAGCGGCCTTGATCGGCCCTGACCGGGAGAAGCTCTTAACGGCAGCGAGATTAGCTCGAGCCGGTAAGAGTCGTCGAGGTAGAGAAGGATTATGGCTCACCGATCAAGGTTTAATGACCCCCGCTGAGCGATCCTCTAACGCTGGCAAACTCGCTCTTATGTTTCCTGGAATCGAATCTACCTTCGCTCCAAGGATCGATGACCTCTGCGCTCGTTTAGGGATCGCCACCCCTCATCTCTATGCGCCTCATGATCTCGGTGAGCGCGGGGTGAGCGTAGTTCGCCTAGGGCTGGCTCTAGATCGATGTTTCAAGACCCTAGGCGTAAAACCTGACCTCCTCTGTGGACACAGCATTGGAGAGTGGACGGGGATGATCACCGCCGGCTACTTCCCGGAAGAAGACATTGAGCCCTTTATCGAGGGACTTGATCCAGCAGGGTTAACCGTGCCTGACGTCGCCTTTATCGCTGTAGGTGCCCATTATAATAAAGTATGCGATGTCTTGACTGGACATTTCGACGAACCTCTCGACCATTTGAACATCACCTGCTCTCATGACAATTGTCCTCATCAGAGCATCTTTTGTACGCCGCTTGAACATGTAGCATCTGCTCTCATGGCTCTCAATGAAGCGGGGTTAATCGCTTCTGAGCTCCCTTTTCGCTCGGGATTCCATGCTCCACACTTTGAGCCCTATGCGGATGAGATGACAAGACATTTAAGGACCTTACGACTCTGCGATCCTCACCGTCCCCTTTGGTCGGCGACGACTCTCGCTCCCTACCCTCGAGGAGATAACGAGGCTGTTTATCAACTAGGAGGTCAGCATCTCATTGAACCCGTGAGATTTAGAGCGCTGATCGAGCGACTCTATGAAGAGGGCGTTAGAGTATTTGTGCAGATGGGTGTGGGCTCTCTCTCTAGTTTTGTCAGCGATACCTTACGCGGACGACCTCATCGCGTGATCGACGCTCATAGCGAGAAACGCAGCGCTTGGTCCCAATGGTTCCAGTTGGCGGGTGCGCTCTTCGTGGAAGGCGCCGCAGTAAAACTTGAGACGCTCCATGCATCAGGCGTCCAAGCAGAAGACAGTCTCTCACTCAATCTCGGCGCTTCCCTCATCAAGATCTCCTCTAAGCAAGCTCAAATCAACGAGAGCTCAACAGAACACCTGGTGTCTACCACTGATGAGAGACCTGCCATTAATAAGAGACCGGCGACGCCCCTCAATGTAGGGACTCAATTAGGTCCTTCAACCTACCCCGCACCTGTTCACTTGAGTGAGCGAGGGTCTCCCGAGCGAATTTTCACCGCTCAATGGGAGTTAAGCATAGAGCGCTATCCTCATCTCCGTGATCACTGCTTCTTCCGTCAACCTAAGCAATGGCCGCATCTAGAAGATCGATTTCCGGTCGTCCCTATGACCCTCTCTGTCCAATGGGTAATGGAGGTCGCTCAGCAGCTCGCTGATGAAGTGGGTCAACATCTCCAAGTGAGAGGGGTTCAAGGAGTTAGAGCGGCTAAATGGATAGAGATTGAGCCCCCTCAAGTCGTTCAAGTCGAAGCTAAATGGCTTAGCTCAGAGATGATCAAAGTAGAGATCAAAGGACATTTAAGCGCGACAGTGAACTTATCTACCATAGCGCCAACCGTACCTAATCTAGAGTGGAGCGCTCAAGAGGGAGAGCGCATCCCACCAATTACCGGGTCACAAGTCTATGCAGAGCGTTGGATGTTTCATGGCCCAGCCTATCATGGGATTCACTCTTTAAGCGGGATCAGCCCTCATGGGATCAGAGGCATTATAGAGAATAAAGGAACCCCTGGCGCTCTGCTCGACAATGTCGGTCAGCTCTTTGGTCTATGGGTGATGCTCACTCAGCGAGAGGATCGAGTGGTTATGCCTGTGAGGCTCGAGGCTTTTAAGATCTTTGGTCCCCCCCCTCCATTAGAGGCTCACCTTCCATGCACTGTGTGGATTGAGTCGGTGACTAAACGTGAGGTGAAAGCGAGAATGGCTCTTTGGTATGAGGGGGCCATTTGGGCGACCTGTGAAGGGTGGAGTGATTGGCGTTTTGAGACCTCCGGTTCATTATGGTCGTTGATGCGCTACCCCGAGCGGACCCTCTTCTCGCTCCCGCTACTCAATGACCAAGGAGTGACGCTCACCCTCGCCGATCACATCAGCGCGGTCGCTTCTTCAAGAGAGTTTTTAGTCGGTCGCTGTCTCAGCGGAGATGAACGCCTTGAATATAGATCACTGGCACTCGACCAGCAGAGAGATTGGATCGCTGGTCGAATCGCCGCTAAGGACGCATTGCGGTGCGCTGCATGGAACGCGGGTGCGCCTTCACTCTTCCCCATCGAGGTCACGCTTCATCCTCGACGTACTCATCGCCCTCCCCTATTTGTTGAGAGCCCCAAAACCCCCCTCTCAATAAGTCATTGTCAGGGCGTCGCCATGGCTGCTCTTTTACACCAACGAGGGGATAGTCGCTCCTTAGGAGTCGATCTACAATCGGTAGAGTCTCGTCCATATTCATGGCGTAAGGCGAGTTTTCACTCCTCCGAGCTCAAAGAGCTCGATGGACTCCCACAGTCAAAGCATAAGGAGGCGCTCACTCTATGGTGGAGCCTTAAGGAAGCCGCCGCGAAGTGTGCTAGCCATCGAGGACTCACCGAAGGGCTCGGAGCACCAAAAGAGTGGTTGATCGAGCAATGGTCTAACGCTCAAGGGATTAATCTCAATACTCAGCTGTCGGTCCTTTCTCAAGGACGAGCGGTAGTCAATCACCTCTCTTCTTCCCAGCGCTTCACCATCGCTTGGTGGATCTTTGATCGGGGTGATCAGAGATGGACATGCGGCCTCTGTGTTCGATGAACAGGCATAACTGAGCAGCATGGTTTCAGCGCTTAATAATCAAGCTCAGGAGAAGGTCTGACAATGTTAACAGAGATAAGGCTGATATGGTGACATTGACCTTTCGACTAGCCTCATGTTAGGAAGACCTCTCTACTGTGTGTCTCACCTGTTGATGCTCTACTCACTTAATGCCTTAGGCGACTGAAATGAGGTTCTGCGTGTCTATCTTGACGAACCCCCATCACCCCACCAAGTCGAACGTTACATCTATCGCTCAGAAGCGACTGTATATCGCTCTATTAACCGCTATCTTAGCGATCACTACCTCAGCGGTCTATGCTGAGAAGAATGACCCTGCTCCGGCGTCAAAGGTGGCGACCGCTGACCCCGATAAGGCTTCGGAAGAAGGCGCAGATAATACTGACAGCCTCTGGGTGATCAATCCTGATGATAGCCTCGGCTCTGCTGGCTTAGTTGATCTAGATAAGTCAAGCGGTGCGCCGAGGTTTAACTGGGATCGCTTGGATCGTGACCGC
Source organism: uncultured bacterium (assembly GCA_943788935.1). Classification (GTDB taxonomy): domain Bacteria; phylum Myxococcota_A; class Bradymonadia; order UBA7976; family VGTA01; genus CAKZRU01. The sequence goes on from CALSSE010000023.1 coordinate 19,020, forward strand.
GCTTCCGATAAAGTTTTTATCGAGCATCATGGATACTTTCGCTTCCGCGCTGACCTCCTCAACAACTTCGACCTCAATACTTATGATGTCGCCAACCGCAGAGGTACCTCACAGTATCTCCCTCCGCTCACCGACCGAGTAGGGAGTAATCAAAAGGAATCAGATAGCCTCAGCTCTGCTAATATCCGCTTTCGTTATGAGCCGACTTTACACGCTACCGAGCGTTTTAGAGTTCACGCTGTACTCGATATCCCTGACAACCTAGTGTTGGGGAGCTCACCGGATGGTGGCCCATTAAGCGTCAATCAAAGACCTGACGCTCTCCTCGATGGCCTAAGCGGTACCCAAGTACCCGTCGATGGCGCGATGCGTCTCCGTAACGCTTGGGGTGTTTGGGAGAACGACCTCGCTCGATTTGATTTTGGTCGTATGCGCCATCATTGGGGTCTTGGTCTGTTCGCTAATGGGGGCGCCTGCTTAGACTGTGACTTTGGAGATACAGTCGACCGAGTACAGGTAACAACTCAGCTCTTTGATATCTATCTCAGCGTCTCTTGGGACTTTGTCGCTGAAGGCCCCACTGGTTATGGAGTCATCGAGCAAGTGATGGGTCAATCTTGGGATTGGGATCAACGTGATGATGTTGATCAATACTCTATCTCTCTAGGTCAACGAGCGATCAGCCCCGCTGAACTCGCTCAACAACGGGAAGACCTCCGCTCTGGCAAGTCAATCTTCGAGTGGGGGTTCTATGGCATCATGCGCTCTCAACAGAACGCTGGCGCTTATCTTGATTTAGAGGCGGCGCAAGCCTCACCGAACACACCAGACCCAGCTGAAGGAGGGTACACTCTCTATCCCGCGAGGCTAGAGCTCTTCACCCCCGACCTATATCTCAGCTGGAGAGCTCAACCTAGCCCCAAGAGTGAGTATAGCTTTAAGTTTGAAGCAGTAGGTAACTTTGGAGAGCTCTCTCAGGTCCCCTTAGCCAGCTTTGACGCTCAAGATACAATCGCGTGCCAAGACCCTAGTCTCCCTGTTGAGCAATGTCCCGACAGTCTTCGCTATCGACCCCAAGAACGTATGATCTCTGCGTGGGGTTATGCGCTAGAGTTTGATGCTAAAGACGGAAATATTCGCTATGGTCTACACCATGGTGGAGCCACTGGAGATGACCAATCAGGTTATTTTGGAGGAAGCGACTACCTCTCTCAAGGCGCTCTCGCCGACCCCAACGCCTATGACCTCAATCTCAATGGATTCCGCTTTGATCGTGATTATATCGTAGATATGATCCTCTTTCGTGAAGTCCTCGGTGGAGTGCATAACGCGCTCTACTTTAAGCCCTACTTCGGTTATGAAGTCCCCAAAGGCCTTGATACGTTTTGGGGAGTCAAAGCATCAGCGATCTATGGGATGGCCATGGAGGCAGAGTACACTGCCGGTGGAGAGTCTGGTCTCGGTCTAGAATTCGATCTTGAGCTCTATCTCTTGCAGACTAACCGCTTCCGTGCTTCAGCGGCCTATGCCATCCTCTTCCCGATGGCAGGCCTCAACCTTCGCTCTAATAATCAAGTCGTCCGAGAAGCAGAGACCGCTCAAACCTTCCAATTGAACATGGGGATCATGTTCTAAAAACACTACATGAGGAATCATCACTATGAGTCAAGGTGATCAAGATACACTAGAGATCCACGCTGAAACCAACGCTCAAACGAACGCCAGCTGGGGTGGCCGCTTCTCCGAAGGACCAGATGAGCTAGTGGCTCGACTCAACGCTTCAGTCTCTTTTGATCAACGTATGTTCGCTGAAGATATTCGCGGTTCTCAAGTCCATGCGACGATGCTCGGTGCCCAAGGGATCATCGCTGATGAAGAGGCCACTCTTATCTGCGATGGACTGGAGAAGATCAAGGGAGAAATCGAGAGAGGGGATTGGCAGTGGTCTGACGCGCTTGAAGACGTACATATGAACGTAGAAGCTAAGTTACGCGAACGTCTTGGTGACGCTGGTGCTCGGTTACACACAGCGCGTAGTCGTAATGATCAAGTCGCTACCGATACTCGAATGTGGTTAATGAGTCGAATAGATCAGCTCGAAGAGCAGCTGCTCCTCTTGATTCGGGGATTCATCTCCCTAGCTGAAAACAATTTAGACGCCGTTCTTCCCGGGTATACTCATCTACAGCGCGCCCAGCCTATTTTGTTCGCTCATCACTTACTCGCCTATGTATCTATGTTTGATCGAGATCTCGGTCGGCTCCGTGACGCGCGAGAGCGTATGGCTTGGTCACCGCTAGGCGCAGCCGCTCTAGCTGGAACCCCCTTTCCTATCGATCGACAAATGACCGCCAAAGCCCTCGGGTTCAACGGGGTCATCTCCAACAGTCTAGACGCAGTCTCTGACCGTGATTTTGCGGTAGAGTTTACTAGTGCCGCGGCGCTCTGCATGGTTCACCTCTCTCGCTGGAGTGAAGAACTCGTTCTCTGGTCGAGCCAGGAGTTTAGTTTTATAGAGCTCCCCGATGCTTTTTCCACGGGGTCGAGCATTATGCCTCAAAAAAAGAATCCTGACATCCCTGAGCTTGTCCGAGGCAAGACCGGAAGGGTTATTGGAGATTTAGTGACCTTATTAACTCTCCTCAAAGGGCTACCCCTCGCCTACAATAAAGATATGCAAGAGGATAAAGAAGCCTTATTTGATGCCGCCGACACCCTTCTAGACTGCGTCACTGTCACCGCCGCGCTCACTCCCCTCTTGCGGGTTGATCAAAAGCGGATGCGTGCTGCCTGTGATGAAGGATACGTGACCGCGACCGACGTCGCCGACTACCTCGCGAGCCGAGGCTTACCCTTCAGAGAAGCACATCATGTCGTCGGGCGACTGGTCCGTTGGTGTATTATGGAGGGGAGAGGACTGACCTCTCTGTCTCTTGAAGAGTTCAAACGATTTTATACAGACTTTGACGAAGAGATCCTCGAGAAGGTGACAGTAGAGTCTAGCGTCGCCGCTCGATCTAGTGAGGGAGGTACTTCACCGCATCGAGTCCGGGAAGCGCTCCTCCTCGCCAAAGGTAAGTTTCAAGTCTAGTGGCTAGAAACTTTGATCCTGAGAGATCAAGAGGCTGTTGGCGATATCCCAAAGCTCTGATCCGTCATCTAAAAGTCGGGGAGAATTCTCAATCACCTCTCGCATCGGTGACCACACCACCTCTGAGCGTTGAATCCCTACCATAATCGACTCTAAAGCCCCCTCATCTAAAGCGGCGTTGGCGGCGGCGAAGCCAAGTTTGGAGGCGAGTAGATTATCACGAGCGCTTGGCTGTCCTCCACGAGCGATATATCCGATGATGTTCACTCTCGTCTCAAGAGGTCGACCCAAGAGCTCAGTGATCACTGGGTCTGACTCAACTCGACAGCGTAGCTCCTCAGCAATGCGAGGATTTTTAGAGGCTTTTTTAACCCCCTCAGCCATCACCACGATCATCGACCTATACTTTAATTGTAGCGCAGAGCGAATACATGAGACGACTCGATCGAGATCATAACTCTCTGGCTTCTCAGGCACCATAATGGTGGTCACACCACCAGCGATACCTGCGGTGAGAGCGAGCCAACCACTAGAGTTACCCATGACCTCCAAGATGACACATCGACGATGACTCTCTATTGTATCTCTGAGTTTTCTCAAAGCATCGACAGTGTTATTGAGCGCAGTGTCAAATCCGATCGTATCATCAGTTCCCCAAATATCGTTATCGATCGTCCCCGGTACTCCGACGAGCGTGAGCCGATCCTGATAACGAGCCTCATAGGCGCTGATGATGTGGGAGAGACCTTTAAAAGACCCCTCTCCGCCGATCACAATAATCCCATCTAAGCCAAGTTGCCGAAGGTTGACTACAGCAACATCAGTGATCTCAGCTCGTCGCCGATCCCAAGCCTCAGGATCAGGATAGCCTTCTGGGCAAGGTTTAAGCTCAGGGATACGGCCTGTTCCAATAAAGGTCCCCCCCTTATGCATGATTCCCCTCATCGCTTGCCTTTGAATGCTCTCTAAGTGGTTCACCTCTAGTCGTCCTGCTAGCCCATTAAGTCCCTCTTTGAAGAGGACCACCTCATGGCTTGGATCATTGGCTTTAATCCTTCTAAAGGCAGCTCTAACTGCCCCATTCATACCTGGAGAATCTCCCCCACTAGTAAGGATTCCGATCCGTTTCCCTGTCTTCTTTAAAGTCATAATAATCACTTATTCTGTTAAAAAGTAGCTCTGTTGATATTAATTGCGAGTGACCAACTGTCCTCATCTATGGGTCGCTGTACAAAGCGTCAATCTCTCAGTTAATCTATATTCAGCTCCTAAACAAGTGAACTATTCGAAGACTTATTTACACATTTAAATATTGGTCTACTCTCTATTGTGATAGATCCTTGACAGAGAGAGTGATTAAAGCATTAATAATCTCCATTCTAGGGTCCATCAAAGGAAGAGTGTATGTCTTTCGCAATCGTGATTAATGAGAAGGGCGGCCAACCCAGGCGCCAAGAGTTTTTAAAGGGTGAGATCACCATTGGGCGAGTTCAAGGTAATGACATCGTCTTACCTAAGCAGAACGTCTCCAAGCGACATAGCCGGGTCGTGCTAAAGAATGGTAAGTTTGTGATTACCGATCTTAAATCGACCAACGGGACCTATGTGAACGGTCGAAAAATCACTACGCCTATGGTAATTAAAGAGACCGATAAGATCTATATAGGTGACTTCGTGTTATCGACTGAATTGATCGATGGGGTCTCTGAGGGGTCAAGCAACGCGAGCTCTGCTCCTCCGCCGCCACCACCCACAAGCAGTTTACCTGGCTCAAGACCTCCATTTCCCGGAGGTATGCCATCAAAGACCATCGCCTCTGGCATGTCTCCCTTCGCTCAACAAGACCCCGCCTCAGCTCCTATGACGAGTGTGGCGCCTCCTCCACCGATGCAAAACGATGGTCCTGCGAGCTCACCATTCGCGCCTCCTGCACCTCCGGTAGCGCCTCCTGCACCTCCGGTAGCGCCTCCTGCACCTCCGGTAGCGCCTCCTGCACCTCCGGTAGCGCCTCCTGCACCTCCGGTAGCGCCTCCTGCAGCGAGCTCCCCCTTTGGTAATTCTGCTCAGAGGATGACCAGCGACTCGGTACAGCCTGTCGTCAAAGTAGACAGAGTCATAGAAGAACCCTCGACCTCTGTTCCTAAGACCAGCTCATCTCCTTTTGGAGGTACCAGCGCTCCGTCCTTCCCTAAGAGCCCCAAGCCTTCTGTCATCTCGAAGCCTCAATCCGCCTCTTCTCCGTCAGCGATGGACATTGACTCCTCCGTATTTGATGGGGTCTCTGAGAACGCTCCTCTGGTTAAGATTCATCAAGCGCTTAACGATGGTCTCTCTGCTAAAGGCTTGAGTACACCCAATCGTTATCGACCTGGACAAGTACTCAACCCAGAGCTATTAGATGCCGCCTTTGAGATTCTTCAACCCTACACCGCAGAGCACTCCGAAGAGGTGGTCAGTAAGGTCATTGATGAAGCCTTCAGTGTTGGAGCCCTTCAGCCTCTCATAGAAGACAGCAGCGTCCGTGAACTCTTCCTCAACGGAGCGCACCACCTCGTTTACTACCGAGTAAATCAAGAGCAATCTACCTCTGTCCAATCTCCTTTTACTAGCGTTGAGCAAGCTCATCGAGCGGCTCTACGTATTCTAAATGGACTCGGCCAAGAAGGAGCCCAACGCGCTGAGGGGAGACTCGGTGAATTTAGGGTGTATGTAGACATTAATGGCGCTGAGGGTCCCTATATCTGTCTTCAACGCTCTATCCAAACTGATCAGATCAGCCAACTCGCCTCACGAGGTCTGGTCTCTCAAGCGATCAGTGATCAGCTCCCACGCCTCATCGCGCAGGGGGGACATCTTGTCATCGCGAGCCGAAGTACCCGCGCTCAATCTGTGATCACTTCAGCGATCGCTCTAGAGACCCTCGGACAACACAGAGTCGTTATGATCGGTGCGAGTCATCATCTAGGCAATCGAGCAGGTTGGTTGAGTCTTGAGGGCAATGACAGCTCACTTAAAAGCGTGGAGAGGCTCTCTCCTGATGCCGTAATCATTCGTGACCAATCGGCGCTCGATGGCACCATTCTCTTCGAGACACTCTCTGCCTCATCTCGAGCGATCCTTATGATCACAGCTCGAGATATCCATGGAGCGATCGCGAAGGTCAGGAGAAGGTCAGGTAACGATGATCTAGCCCTTGAAGCGGTTGATCTCATCGTCTTCGTTGACGAGAATAATGGTCAACCCACGATCAGCGATATCTATAGCCTCACCCAAGGAGCTCAGGTCTATAGCCAAGGTAACTTGAGTGGAGATCTCGTCTAAGTTTCACTTTAACTCGAAAATTTGAGAGATAGAAGAGTGAGAGCCTATGTATCTAGTAGTCATCAATGATGAGAGGGGCGCCCTCGTATCCGAAAGAGAGCTACGCACCGAGCTTAGCATCGGTCGTACAACGGATAATGAAATCATACTACAAAACTCATCGGTCTCACGAAAACATGCCATACTGTATATTGACCATGACATGGTGTTTATCCAAGACTTAGGGAGCGTTAATGGCGTTCAAGTGGATGATGTACCCGTTCAAGGTAGTGTTCAGGTCACTGAACAGAGTCAGGTCAAAATAGGTACGTTTAAGCTCTTTATCGAATATGTCTCTCCTGCTGAGAGTGAGCGTGGTGGCTTCCAAACTGCGGTGGTACACCCCAACCAAGCACACGGTAAGATCGTGGTGATCAATGGTCCTCAAGCGGGCAAGGAATTCTATCTGTTTGAGCCGATCACTAGTATCGGTAGAACAGAAGAGAATGATATTACTCTCGCACATATCTCAGTGTCTCGTCATCATTCACGGCTTAAACTTGAAGATAATGGCTCTTACGTCGTCACTGACCCTAACTCTAGTAACGGGACCTTTGTCCGCAGTAACCGAGTCGTTCAAGGGATGAGAGCGTGGCATGGTGATCAGGTCCGCTTCGGTCAGATCGAATGTATTCTTGTCGATCCCCTCGGCCAGGGCCTCAGTCAAAGTAACTGGACGCAACGTAAAGAGATCTGGATCGCCCTCGCTGTGATCGCTTTGATCTTCGGCCTATTCTCTGAGTCAATCTTCGGCCTATAGCGCTAAAGACGATCATTTAACCTTTTGGACTTGTTTTTTCATTTTGGCGATGAGTCCGTCAAAGCCCTCAGTGGCGATGATCTTGTTGAACTCTTCTCGATAATTATTGACTAAGCTCACCTCATCGATCACGACATCTTCCGCCACATAGAGGGCCTCCCCCTTCTGCTTTGCTCCTGGGCGAAGAATAAATCGAAGCTCGACCTCCATCTTCTTAGTGATGGCGATCGCCTCGACCTCAGCTCCTCCTTGTTCTCGCTTTGTCTCGTCCTCATATTCGATTTTTGCCTCTTTATTGGCGCTTCGAATCTTCTTCATATAACTATGAAAGACTAGCTCTTGGAAGAGGCTCATGAAGAGATCACGCTGTGCCTTATTCAATGTGGGCCAATGTTTACCGAGGCTCACTTCGCTCATCGCCGGGAAGTCCATCATCGGTTGAATCAACTTGAGGAGCTCGCCATCGATCTTTGTTTTCTCCTTAACTGTGGGTATTGCGGTAGCGGTTAAGGCTAAGACTGAAGCGACTTGAGTCTTTAAGTAATCTGTAGCCGGGGTCTCTGATTTCGCCCAAGTGAGAGGGGAGGCTAACATGAGGGTGAGGAGCGAGGTCATCACTGATCGTGGCCAAAAGATTTTTTTAGAGGGGAGTGAAGTGAGAGCTTTGCTCATGAGTACTTCTCCAATCGCTGTCGTAGCAGCTGAATATAAAAATGCGAACAGAACACATGTAAGATTGGGCTAAGGCGTAGACTCTTTGATCATTTTGAGGGGATCATCCCCGCTCAGAGACCATAATCTCGTGAGGGCGAGATTATATTCATAAACTTCGCGATCATAATGAAGCGCGGAGGTAAAGTAGGCAGTAATCGCGTCCAAGCCCTCTTTAACACTGACCAAGCCAACGCTTCTGCTCATCATCGTCGAGGTTACCCACTGCTTAGCCTGCTTTTGAGCCGACTCTCGAAACGCTAAAGTCTCTCGCCGGCGTACTACCTCTATATATTGTTCGCCAAGCTCAAGTTTAATCTGCATCTTGAGACCCTCTAACTCTGCTCGCGCTTTAGAGATCGCGGCTTCGCTCGCTTGGAGTTTTGAGGTGAGCTGAGCGACGTTTAGGCGCCACCTTAGACCGAGATAAGCACCATAGCCGAGGACATTAAAGGGGTCATTAGCGAAAGGATCAGGATTGTCATCCGCTGATGTCCCTCTCGCGAAACCGAAGGTACCCACCAGCGCTATGTCCGGAAAGAAATTAGACAGCGCTAAGGCCCTCTGAGCCTCTCTCGCCATCACTTGATGCTGGGCTGCGATAAGCTCAGGGCGCTGCGCAAAAGCTCTATTGTTGTACTCTTCTTGGCCCTCTAATGTGACCTTTAGAGGCTTCAACTTAGAGCTTTTCAGCGTAAGCTCCTCTGATGATTGAGGCACTTTACAGCTGATCATAATCCCCTGGATCGCTCGTCTGCGCTGGCTCTCTACATCGGCCGAGGCGACCCCGAGTTCGCTCTCTTTAATCCCTAATTTCCTCAAGTCATTAGATGTATACTTACCGCTCTCCGCGACGAGCTCCCTCTCGATCTGTTTACGTAGTTTTTTGAGGTGGCGCCTCCCTTTCCGGAAAACTCTCTGGGCTCGCTTGGTGACCGCGAGACCATAGTACATCTGAAATGCGAGCTGATCAAATCGACGCTGCGCGACTTGAGTCAAGGCTCGATAGGCGCTAACCCCAGCTTCAGCGGCCTCTCTACCATGACGTATTTTCCCAAATGTATAGAGAGGCTGGGTGAGGGTCGCCGAAGTCCTCACGAACACCCCCATACCATCAACATCACTGATTCGCGCGTCGTCTTGGACATCTTGATTCGGACAAGGGACTACTTGACTGAGGCCCGAGAGTGAACTCGTCTCACTCACGCAGTAGTTGAGGAGTCGACGTCTAGGTAGAGGAGCGATCAAGCTATCAAAGCTGAGGCTAGGGAAGAGGCTGCGCTTGGCCAAGGTGAGCTGACTCATCGCCTTCTCTAATTCAGCAGCGGCAATAGAGAGAGCAGGGTTATCACCACGAGCGCAGAGAGCGAGCCCCTCAGGAGTGATCGCTCCAAGATCGATCGCCTCTTGACGCCCCGTTCTCTCTGCTCCAACCTCAGCATAAACGACGTGTGGGAAGAGCGCTAAACACAGCAGGCATAATATCCTCCCCATCGTATGGACACTCACTGTGACCGATGAAGATCGAGACTCACTGTCGCTGCTCCCGAAGAGCGCTGTGGTCAGATCCACCATTGTTTTGTACCTTTCGGAGGGAGGAGTAAGTGCAGCCGTTCACCTAAGATAGGCCCAAGTCGTTTTCGACAGATCTCCTCTATCTCTTGGGGACTATGTACTTGACTGAAATGCATTAAGACCACCGCTTTATTCTTCATGAGAGGAGCCCATTCAAGGAGCTCTTCAATGTGTATATGACACCCTGCCCGAGCCACTTCGACTCCCTTTTTTTCACTAAGAAATGTACACTCAATGATCAACACCTCAGCCTCAAAAACCTCTGGACAATATTTGAGAGCATCGGGGAGAGTATCAGTGAGATATGCGACCTTAGGTCGCTCTACGGTGTGACTAATCTCCACGTTGGAGCGCTTGAGCTCTCTCAGCTCATCCCCTCTGAGAGATTGGTATTCTAGTCTCAACTTCTGGATACGCTCAAAGATCAAATAGCCTAGGGAGGGGACAGGATGAAAGGTCTTGAGCGCTTTCACCCACAACCGATTCTTCAGATGCAAGATCTCACCAACCGCCATACTGTGCATGGAGACTCGTAGAGGCCAACGATGAAGCAGACTGAGTGAGTGTAAAGCTGCTTCTAATTCTTCTTCAACCCCTAATGGGCAGTAGATCTGAAGAGGAGGATGGTCACTCCCTGCGACCATTCCTCTCATCCCCAATAGGCTCGGCAAAGCACCGATATGATCCAAATGAGCGTGACTCAAAAACAGACGAGAGGCAGTCGCGCCACGGCGAATTGCAAGTCCCACATCAAAGAGGCTGTCTAGCTCCGGTATATGTAAAGCGGTATATAAACCACCGAGTGAAGCCCCCCGTAGTGTATAAGACCCGATATTTATCTCAGTGAGCATACTCATTGTGTGTCACTCTTTGACTGATTCACCTCAACATCAATAGAGAGCTGATAGCGGCATGGAGACTGGGGTAAAAAATTGCTAGACCATCGTTTTGTTACGGAGGTCACACAAGTGGTGAGATCGGGAGAGATGATCATCGCCTCAGAGACTCGGGGAGCTGAGCGATCTTCTGGTGAAAGCATCAAGTCTTGGCTCAACCTGAGATAGCCGCTAAACTCAAGACCATTAGTCAGCTTATTACGCTCATCTTTATTGTGTTCAGCTACCCCCTCATTGTACTCAGCTACCCTCTCTTTTTGATCGCTCAAAGGGTCAATAGAGGTCTTTTGATCAGCGTTTTGAAACTTCTTTACGAGCTCCTTGTCTTGCTGTTCTCTGATAGAGCGTCCTCCTCTGCCCCGACTGACATCCACCCTCTGCCTAAGCTGATTAGACGTTAAATATCGACTTCTCTGAGCGGCATAAAGTAAGGAGGATTGACATCGCTCTTGAAGAGCATTCTTTAAGACCTGTAGACGTTTAGTCCACCGATTCTGTAGGCGATTACAGCGTTTAGAACGTTTACCCTCTGTCGTTTGAACCTTCGCCTGGGAGACGCTTAAGCTCGCTCTCCATCCTGACTCTATCGACCCACTCCCCTTCTGTCCGATCACCCCTAGGTTTAGTTGGGCGAGAGAGCTCTGTGGTTGATGGTTGCTCAGCTCTCGATAGCTTGTCGCTGAAAATCTAGATGGTGCGTTAAGATCAGTTAAGGGGATCTCCTTACGAGTAGTCATCGAGACCTCTACAGGATCGCTCCAGCCGACGATCTCACCAATCTGCGCCACCCCTCCTGTACTGTTCTGACCATATCCCGACGTGGTCGCCCAAAACAAATGTCGACTCACTCGACTCTCTGAACTCGACGAATCACTCTGCTTAAGGTCGATCTCAAAAAGGATATGGTGGTCAAGGGTCCTGACTCGTGCTAATCGAACCCACTTATCCCCTGACTTCAGCGCTTTATAAAGTGGAAAAGATGTCCAAGCGAGCTGATCATTCATATAATCTTGTACGACCTCCCACTGTTGAGTGCGGAGAGCTTCAATGAGCCTCCCCATCTGATCTACAGAGCGCTCTTCACTGCAGCTACATAAACCACTAAAAAATGATAATAGCGTTAGGATCTGAGCATAGTTTGACACTCGACGAGAGAGCGCCTGACCCCATTGATCGCTAAAGGTATAACGCCAGCCATCATCTCGCTTTCGTCTCAGAATAGGCGGGGAGGATCGATCACTCATCTGCATCAACCTCCAACGATGGAGCTGTCGCTTCAGCGCTATGTGGAGCGATCGTCAAGGGTAAGTCATCGTCTATTTGGCGAGCAAGATCAATAAAGTAGAGCAGACTAGCGACCGTCGTAGAGGGCTCTATATGAATCGATAACCCATCAAGCTCCGCTCGCTGTCGCGCTCGCTCCAATAGACTGAGATAGGTGTTACTGGATTGTCGTGAGAATGATCGATCATCTCCTAAACTTGACTCCCAACTCACCACATCACGCGTCTGCTCTCTTTGTTCTTGATCAGTACGCTGAATGGTAAGTTGGCTCTGAGTATTGCTCAGTTGAGCATGCAATAACCTCTGCGGGCTGGTGACATGAAGTCGACTTACACGACCGTTTAGATAGATCATCGCCGGACCTTTGCGGCTACGGGCGAGAAGACTCACTTGCTCCGCTCCTGCGCCTTCACACCAAGCCATCAAGTCAACAACCTGAGCGGCTGGAGCGCCTGCAGGGAGCGCAAGACTGACGTGCCGAGTATAGGTCGCTTGTGATTGATGAGCGAGTCGTTGTCGCTCAGAGAAAGAGGAGCTGAGCTGTTCTGAGAGGGTCTGTCGATTAGCGACTCCATCAAGCGGTAGTCCATCGACAAATGCCAAAGGAGGGACCCAAACGACCACCACGCTTGAGAGCGGTCGACCGCGGTTATCGCGACCACTTAATCCACCATGCCATTCCGAGCCACGTCGAACCCATGGTAAGGATCGTTCACTCGATACCTGATCATTCCCGGGCGGGGTAACGAGCTCTGTCAACTTGAGATAGGCGCTTAAAAAAGGGAGCGCGTGTAGTTCCCATGGTAAGTTTGGGAGTCCTTGGCGGCGATGAAGAGTAAATTCGAAGAGTGAAGGCCACCCCCCAACTAGATAAGCATAGTAACCGGTCCATTGGCCATGGAATCCCTCACTAATAGAGAGTAAGCCCAAAGGCTCCAAGCCTTCTCCTATTGAGCTGAGTAACCGTAACTGTTCTACCGCTTCATCACCGACATAGCGGCTATCGATTCGTCGCTCATTTATCTCGGGAGAGAGCGCACTCTCAAAGATAGATTCGGCGACCAACCAAGGGCTGCGCTGAGCGTCTCCTGTTCCTTGGCATCCCCCTAGTGAGCAGAGGAGCATGATAAGACAGATGAGCGCGTTTTTGCCATATAGAGGAGTTTCCTCAGCGCTGTAGGACACTCTCAATCTCATCGCTCGCTCAGTAACCAGCGATCTCTCGAAGTTGAGCGAGGACATCTTCTTCATAAGGGAGCGTCGCTCTCTCGATGATACGAGAGAAAGCGACCGGTACGTCTTTCGCTCCGAGTCGATAGACGGGGGCGTCCAACCACTCGAAGAGATGACGAGAGATCGTCGCCGAAATCTCGGCGCCGAAACCTTGAGTCAAGTGGTCTTCATGAACGATGAGTACCTTACCGGTCTTCTTGACTGAAGCAGCGACAGTCTCAAAGTCCCAAGGGCTGATACTTCGCAAATCAATCACCTCGACCTCGACTCCCTCTTTGGCCATCTTATTAGCAGCGCGTAAGCTCCAGTGAACCGGGGTTCCCCAGGAGACAACTGTGATATCAGTCCCCTCGCGTCGGACCCTCGCTTTACCGAGAGGGACAATGTGTTCTTCATCACAACGAGGGGTCGCCGCGAAGTTCTGATTGTATAAGAACTTAGGCTCCAAGAATAATGTCATCCCTTGATTTCTGACACAACTGCGTAATAAGCCCGCTGCGTCATCAGCGAATGATGGGGCGACGATCCTCACTCCCGGAAGGTGTCCAAAGATCGCCTCCACATTTTGAGAGTGATAGAGTCCACCGCCGATATAGCCTCCACTAGAGAGACGAATGGTAACATTAGGACAGAATTGACCCTTAGTACGCCAATATTCGTGACTCATCTCTACGAGCTGCTCCATCGCAGGCCAGACGTAATCAGCAAACTGAGCCGCCTCAATAACCACCCGAATATCATCCCGGTAACGACTCACCCCATTAGCGGTCCCCACGATGTAGTCCTCGGCGATAGGACCATTGAAGACTCGGCCTCGACCAAACTTTTGTTGCATATTCTTGGTGACATTGAATACGCCACCCTTCTCTTTACTCGCTACATCCTGTCCCCATAGGAAGGTGTGCTCATTTCTCTCAAACTCGGCATGAAGAGTCTCATTGATCGCCTCACGGATCTTCCATTTGCTGTCTACCGCTGGAGTAGCGGTCTCTGAGACAGACAACATAGGAGGCCAAGCGAAGTCTAACACTGAAGAGGGATCAGGGTCAGGTGAGGCCTCTACAGTCTCACATGCTTTTTGTACAGCGGCCTCATTATCAGCCTCAATATGAGCGAGCTCCGCCTCAGTTGAGACCCCTTCCTTAACCATCAAGGCGCGCAATTTAGAGACCGGATCAGCTTTAGCCGCCTCCTCTCGCTCCTCTTCTGATCGATAGAGGATATGATTGTCTGAGTTTGAGTGAGCGCCAATACGCACACATTGGGCGTGAAGTAACACTGGCCCCTCGCCTGTCTTGATATACTCTAAGGTCTCCAGCATCCCTCGATAGCAGTCGAAATGGTCTGTCCCATCTACGTTGATGATCTTGAGGTTCTTTAGACCACGATAGTTATCAGAGACGACAGGGTTTGCGCTCTGCTCACTGACCGGTACTGAGATCCCGTAGCCATTGTTTTGAATAACAAAGGACCACCGGTAGCTGCTCACGACTCGCCCCATTGAGCGCCTCATAAACATATCCTTCGCTAGTGCTAGCCTCTCCTTGGCTTGAAAAGGCGACCCCATCTCCTCCATAATATTTAGCGGCTCGCGCTACTCCCACAGCGTGGAGAGTATGATTGCCGGTGCATGAGGAAACATTTTGAACACCAATCGATGGCTTGGCGAAGTGGTTTGACATGTGTCGACCACCTCCCGCCACATCTCCCTCTTTCGAGAGACCATTCATGATAATCTCTTCAGGAGTCAAACCCGCCGCTAGCGAAGTGAGGAGATCTCTGTAATAGGGAAAGAGGAAGTCTTTGCCAGGACGAAAGGCTCGTCCCAAAATGAGCTGTATACCGTCATGTCCTGCGAAAGGAGCGTGGTAGCTCCATCCTTTCGCTTTACGAATATAACCGACCGCGCGGTCCTCTAAGAGTCGCCCTAGATGGTTGATCTGATACCATGCCTTAATTTCGTCAAAGGCTACGCCACGATATTGTTTGGATGCTGTTTCTGTGTTCACTTTCGATCCTTTAAGCGATAGTAGTCAGGTGGCGATGCACCTATTATTTGATCAGATGAGGGGTGGCTTATTTGATGAATACTCTATGTAAGACCCCCCCCATAGGTCAAGCCTAGTCATACTATTAATAGGTTTATCTCTTCAAACTAGGATTGATCACTCCTGTGTTTAGATAAAACAACCCAATGATACTCCATTATAGGGCGAATCTCCTTGTCGATCTCCCTCGCTATTGCTATGAAACCAATCATAATCTCTCTTTAATGTCTCCGTATATTCTCTGAGGTACCCCTTATGGCTGAGCAGAAATATAGTATTGTTCACAAGCTAGATGCTGGTGGTATGGCCGAAGTATGGAAAGGTAAAGCGACGAGTATGAGGGGCTTTGAGAAGCTCGTCGCTATCAAGCGTGTCCTCCCCGATCTCGCTAAAAAAGGAAACTTCATCGAGATGTTCCTCGATGAAGCTCGACTCTCACTCCACCTCAATCACGCTAATGTGGTGCAGACCTTTGATATTGGGACCTCTGATGGCGCCTATTTCATCGTCATGGAGTGGGTAGATGGGATCAACCTTAAAGGGATCTTAGACAGCATTAAACTGAGTGGAGATCGTATCCCTGTTGAGCAAGCGCTATTTATCGCTCAAGAGCTCTGTAAGGGTCTACATCACGCGCATCGTCGCAAAACCCCCGATGGTCAACATCTCAATATCGTTCACCGAGATATCAGCCCTCCAAATCTCCTCCTTAGTCGAGAGGGAGAGATCAAGGTGGTTGACTTCGGTTTAGCCAAGGCCGCTACCCAAGCCCTCACCACCGATCAGGGGATGGTCAAGGGTAAATTCAGCTACCTCTCGCCCGAAGCCGCTTGGGGTAAGCCCGTCGATGAGAGGGCTGACATCTTCGCAGTCGGCGCCTTGATTTGGGAGATGCTCGCTGGCCGACGACTATTTGAAGGTGAGAGTAATAAAGAGACCGTGCTCATGGTGCGTGAGGCGGTTGTTCCCTCCCTCGACGGGATCAACCCCTACATAGATCAAGAACTAATGAATATCATCTACCGCTCTCTCGCCCGAGAACCTGATGATCGTTATTCGACCGCAAAACAGCTCGGTCAAGATATCTCGAGTTATCTCTTTAAGCATCATCTCTATGTCACTAGCTATGAGATCGCTGATCTCGTAGAGAAGACTCTCTCCGAGAAGGAGAAGGATCGTAAGTTAGAGCCCTCATGGCTTGATGATGTAGGCATGGTTGAGGAACAACTGGTCCAATTTACCTCTCTTGAAGACCTCCACCGAATGAGCTTTCGATCGGTTTCAGAGGAGAGCGGGATTAATAACCCCAGTCTCCTTAGGGGAGAGGACCCGCGGGGCTGGGTTGAAGAGATGGGGATGAACTTCACTCCTACCCCTGTCGGTCTTAACGGAGGAGGCGCACAACTTGATCTCAGCCAAGGAGAAGGCAACGCTAAGGGTGCATTTCAGCTGACCACTCAACCAACACCAAATAGTCTCGATCAGTCCCTCATGAGTCCTCAGTCAACAAGCGCGGCTCAATCAACAAGCGCGACTCAATCAACAAGCGTGGCTCAATCAACAAGCGTGGCTTCCGGCTCCGCCTATCTTAGCTCAGCGAGACAAGATCCTCATCCGCAAGAAGAGAGACGAGGTCTACAGTGGTGGATCTACCCACTCATCGCCTCTATATTAATGATGTTAGGCCTCTTAGTCGGCACCTATCTCCCCAGACTTATCGTCCCCTCCCCCTCGGTTGAGATGACTCCTACTCCACCCGCCCCTATCGATGACCAAGAGGTTAGAGACGTTAATGCGCCGCCTATCGAAGAAGAGTCTGAAGATGATCTAATCATCGAAGGGGAGATTAATTTTGAGTGAACAGTCTCCAATCGTAAAACAGGCTTGGGACGCTCTTCAGACAGGTAAATGTGCCGAAGCTGAAACCTTATTCATTAACGCTTTTGAGCAAGACCCCAGTGATCTGAGTCTTCTCGTCGGTCTGGGGAAATCGATGATGGGTCGGGGAGCTTGGAGTGATGCAGTCGAAACTTTTAAGATGGTGCTGACTGTAGAACAAAGCGAAGATCAGCAGAGTCAGCAAGCCCACTCCGTCTATAGCGAGCTTGCCGAGTGCTATTATCAGCTTAAAGAGACCTCTTCGTGGCTTAACGCTGCTCAACAAAGCCTTAACTTCACAACACCCACGGTAGAGCTGCTCGTTACCTTCGCTAGCCGGCTCTCCCGCATTGACCAAACCAGCGAGGCGCTACGCTACCTTAACCGAGCGCTCCGCATAGATGAAAGAGACGAGCGAATACATCGCATTTTCGCCGAAATCTACCTTAAGACCGGTGATCGCCAACGAGCGATTCAGTCGCTCAGCGCGGTCGCCGCCATTAACCCTCATAATGTACAAGCGATCAATAAGCTCAGTGAGCTACTGAATCAGAGAGTCCCCACTTGGCACTTCCCGATGATGAACGACCTCCCCCGTAATCAAGCTTTTGAAGAGGCTATTATCGCTCGGCTAGAACCCGGAGATACAGTGCTTGACATCGGCTGTGGCGCAGGTCTGTTATCCTTAATGGCAGCGCGAGCGGGCGCTGAACGAGTCATCGCTGTAGAGAGTGAACCAGAGGTGGCAGACGCCGCTGAAGAGATCTTTAAACTCAATGGCTACGAAGACGACATTCAGCTGGTTCGTGGTCGTTCAACCTCATTACAGGTTGGCGTCGACCTACCCAATAAAGCAGACCTCTTAGTGAGTGAAATTTTTGACGTCAGCTTACTCGGTGAGGATGCGCTCAATACCTTTCGCCATGCCCAAGAGAACCTCCTCAAGCCACAAGCAAAAGTGATCCCAGCTCAAGCTCGGGTGTGGTGTGCTCTCGTCGAGAGCGATGAGTTACGCGCTCGGTTCCATGTGGATGACTCCTGTGGTTTCGATCTCAGCGTCTTTAACCGTCTCCGTGACCCGCGGGTCTTACAGCTTGATCTAAGGCGATTTGATTATCAAATGTTAACCGAACCTACTCTCGTCGCTCACTTCGACTTTGAAGCGCCTATTGAGATGATGGGTCAAGCGCTCACCGCCGCTACAGTGAGTACCGCAGGCAGGGCCGACGGCTTTATCTTCTGGTATGACCTCGTTCTCGCTCCCGAGACCGAAGAGCGAGGAGAGATCACCCTCTCTACAGCTCCTGAGCAAGAGAACACTCATTGGCTTCAAGGCTTCTCTCCTTGCTATGGGGAGGCCAAACACCTCGAAGAAGGCTCCCTCGCTCACCTTCTCTGCGGGTATCGTCGCTTTCTTTTGTGGCTCCAACTGCTCTAGTGGCTCTAGTGGCTCTAGTGGCTCCGGCTGCTCTAGTGGCTCCTATGACTAGAGCGATTCATCTCTCTCAACTCTCGCCATATGGGCATTAAGAGCGCTTCTCTGCTCTACTCGGCCACCTCATGGCTCTCCTTCAAGGAATATCACGTTATGTCTGCGCTCAGTCAGATCATCTTCTTTACAACGCTCATCGGCACCCCGCTCATCCTCATATTTAATGTTAAGGTCGCTCTCATCTTAATGCTGACCGCTAACCTCTCTGGACTCATCTCACTCTCTTTAAAATCATTGAAGATAGAGGGGAAATCACGGAGCGTTCATTGGTGGGTATGGTCTGTCCATGGTTTATTAATGATCGCGGTCTATATGGCGATCTTTGGTGTCGCTAACATCGTTGGTTCTGGGCGCAAGTTCTCAGCACGTATGGCGGTCTCTACTCTCCGAACTCTTCACTGGGCAGAGCGTCAATGTACCCACTCACTAGACCGAGTCTGTACGATCGGCGAGATGAAGCTCGAGACCCCTGCTGAGGGTTTAAATACCGCGCTACTTCGCACTGACTTCCATCGAGTGATAGAGGGGGCTAATGGTCAGCCTATTCGCCCTCCAGCGGATGAGCAGAGAGTCGCAGAAGAATTTGGTCGACTCGGTCAGTATTTGATCATGCTTCGACCGATACCCGATCGAGGAGAGCGCTCATGGATCGCTTATACTTGGCCGGCGACGGACCCCACCTTGCAGGCTTTTTGTATCGATGACCGAGAAGAGATTCTTGAGTTACCTATCAACGATCAAGGTCAGGCGTATTACCTTGGTCTCGATCGACGACCAAAGGCCACAGCCTGCCTCGGAGCCCTCCACCTAGACCCAAACCCGCCGCTCACTCCCGATCAAGAAGCCGCGATCGCTAACGGAGAGAAGCCTCCTGCCCACACTCATATCGGTAAAGACCAGAGAACTTGGCGACGTTGGCGAGGTAAGCGAACTAGGATCTCTAAGTCCAAAACTCCGCTCCCAGCACCGGTCAAAAATCCATAGGTCAGTTGACCTTCTCACAGATATAAACCAGAGACTCATTCCCCTCGACGACCGGTCCTCCCTCAAAATCCCCTGAGCAGTGAAGCGTCTTAAACCCTGAGACCTCGAGCAGCAGAGCTAACTCTTGGGGATAGTAATAACGGTGTGAGAGTTGAATACTGTGATGTTCGGGAGCCTCACTGGGCTCACCAATGGGTGGATCAACACGATCATAATAAAACCAAACTTGGTTAAGCTGACGAAGATGATCGTAAGCGCTCTGCTCACTGTAATTGTAAGTCGCTCCCCATGTCGGATGCTTGAAGTCTACACCTTGGAAACGAGCAAAGGCTGGTCGGTTGAGATACTCAAAGTCAGGCATGAGTACGTCAAAGACCAATAAGCCTCCAGGCTGCAAATGTTCATGGACTGTCTTTAGACAAGCTCTCGCGTCCTCAAGCGTATACATATGTTGCAGAGCATTGAAGGGGAGCGAGATCAGCGGAAAGGTCTCCCCTAGCTCAAAGGTCCTCATATCTCCTTGTACTAGTCGGAGAGAGCCTCGCTTCGCTTTCGCGAGTCTCTGCCTTCGCTCCTCGGCGACCCTCAACATGCCCTCATGAAGATCGACCCCGATCACCTTCGCCCCTGCTCGAACAGCGGGGGCAGCGATCCTCCCTGTACCGACTCCCAACTCAACACACCACCCTTCCGCTTCGAGATACCTATCGGTGTAATATTTGACATCTTCACGACGACTCTTGAACTCATAATCGTAATAATGAGGGTCTTCATAAAACTGAGTCGTCCCTGCATGGAGATCAAACCCCTCATCGCCTCCTCGTTCATCAACGGTCTGATCACGGTTAGATTGAACAGCGCCCTCGGATTCTTCTATCGATGTCTGTTTCATGTGTTCACGATCTGCTGTTGGCATCTATCCTCCTGTCTATCTCTACAATGAGCGACTCATCTCTGATGTATACAGAGCGTTGTGAAATTGGAAATATTTCACACATAGGGTAACTCTCTGCTAGTTTATGATATGTCAACTAATCTAACCGAAACTTAAAGTCGAGCAGATCATGAGCCCAAGATATGCTTTAGATCATCGGGAGATTTTAGAAGAGACCGATACCAAAGCCCCCACGGAGAGTTGGTCTCAAAGGCGCTTAGAGCAGCTAGATCCTTACGAGCATGACTTCCAGGAATTTAAATCGTCTGAGTGGTTAGTACAAGACGGAGAGCTCCAATCAGACTTCCCGCTGTTACTCAGTAAACAAGTCTCTGCCTTCACTAATGGTGCAGGGGGGATTCTCGTCATCGGGATAAGGGACAATGGAACCCTAGATCAAGGTGTGAACGCTCATCTTAAGGGGGGAACTCGTGAATGGTTAGAGGATATCGTCTCTACCTCGGTGACCCCGACACTTCATCGTTTCAATGTCTATGAGGTCCTTCTAGAGCATAACGCTCCTCAAGACCCTCCTCAAGACCCTCATCGAGACCACACCTCTGAGTCACGAGCGATCTATATACTAGACCTCCCACGCAGTGATGATGCCCCTCACCAAGCGAAAGATCATCGCTATTATCTACGCATCGCAGGCAAGTCTAGGCCGATGAGCCATTTACACCTCGAGGATGTTATCCGTCGCAATAGCCTCCCTCGAGTAGACATCTCAAGACTCGGCCCTTATGGAGAGGCGGAGGTTGATCTCCATGACGAACGTGGCCCAAGATCCTTTGTTATGCTAAGAGCGTTTCTCCATAACCAAGGGAGAGTGATGGCTAAACATGTAGGCATAGAGCTCACCCTCCCTAGGGTCTTCATCGGTAAAGAAGTACGAGCGAGAATGGATATTCTCGATCAAACTCACTTCACCCAACGCCCCGGAGAGGGCGCTTTTTTCCGCTACCACCCAACACCTCTCTTCCCTACCCAAGAGGTGTTCGCTCTCTGTATTTGGGTCTGTATCCATCGTAACAACATCAACGCCCTTAAGAGCGATGCATTATTAAAATGGTCTGTATATGCAGGAGATGCAGTCCCCACTAAAGGTAACGTTAGCTTAAGCTCTTTCCCGGCAGTCCGTCAGGCGATGGAATGGATAGATACTCAAACCGACCCATGACTCTTATACTCTCAATATTAAGAGATACTCCCAATATTAAACAAGTAAGTGCCGCTTATCCCCTTCTCGAGGTTTCACACTATGACATACTTGACCGCTGTTCCTTGGCGAACTTTCAAGAGTGATTTATTCACTCTCATGATCATTCTCAGCTGCAGTCTGTCCTCATTTCAACAGGGAGAGGCAAGAGACCTTCAATGGCAGAAGTCAGACGCTCAAAGCGCGGTGAGTGTTCGTCGGGTAAAAGGAGATGCCATCGCGGTGAGGCAACGACTGATCAGTGAAGGTCCCAACAATCACAAGGCGATCACCGAGCTCTCTCACCTCACTAGCGGCTGCGCGCTGACCTTACATTGGAAACTCTCCGATCCCTCATCGACGTCATCTACCAGCGACCACTTAGCGCTCTCTTCTATTCAACGCGGCTCTAGAAGATTAGCGAAAAAGATCAGCGCGGAACGGTGGCCCAAAGGTCAAGGTAAGACGAGGAGCGCGAGTGTTGAGCTCACTCTCCCTCATGATATCATCCTCAGTGAGGTGCAGTGGCATCGCTGTGGCTGGGGTCCACAACGTCACCCTTCGCAGAGCGCAACAGCGAATCAAAAAAACAGCGCTAAACCTACGCTCCCGTCGGGGGCCAAGAGCAGTAAGGCCGTAGGCTTAGGGGCCCTCTTGGGTCAAGAGAACATCAAAGAGTCTCTCTTAGAGACTGAGCTCAAAGGATCAAACCTTGTATTGAACAGTGACTATTGGGCATTTTCTGTGGTGTTGGAGAGTCAAATCAAACCGATAAAAACCGATACTGGGTGGCGTTGGGGTAGTCCATCACCCTCTAAAGGAGAGCAGAGCGCGCTTAAACTCAGAGCCCACATCGTTCATGCTGCACCCGACCTCACTCCGATTCAACAATCGACGAGTGACCTCACTCCTCACTCCACCCTCAAAGAGTGGGAGGTCCTATTAGACTTACTCAGCTATCAAGAAGGAGTGATCGATGGTCTCGGGTCCAATGGCGTCACTCGTGAGTGGGCAGCGCTACTGATGATGGCGGTCTTACCGATCGACCACTTCTCTAAGTTTAGTCCTGAATGGTGTGAAGCGGCCCTCATAGGTGCGATCCGTTCACTCCCTGCTTGGCCACATATCTTCCGAGCCTATAAACGACCGATGAAGCCGCTTGATGGTCGATTAATTCTCCCAATCGCCCTAGAGCGCTATCTACTTCACCACCCTCAAGGACAAAAGCGTCTCCCCTCTTTCTTACAGAGAAAAGTACAAGGGATCGCCATCACTTCAGTGATTAAGCGCCATCTCCAAGACATGATCAGTCGAGTCGCATTCTTCGCTAACCGTCCCTCTAAAAAACATCTAATCTCCATCAACCGAGATCTCGCTGATGAAGTTCAAGAGGGTGAGCTACACTATAGCTTTACAGAGAGCGTAGCCTTAGTCCCTAAGTCACTCAGCGCGATCACTAAGCTCCTCACCGACAAACGAGTAAAAGCCTCACTAGGGGCAGCGATCGGTCTTAAGCTAAGATCGGAGAGGCTTCAAGAGGTATGGACTCGAGAAGCACGATCATTCTTTGGGAGGCAACTTGAAGTCTATGAGGCGAGAGCTCGCATCGAGAATTGGGGACGTTTTCTGGAGCTCCCCATCCCCGATGCGCCCGCGCTCGCCATTAAAAAGGATATTAAATATTACAATGCTCTACTCAATGAGGACCCTCCCTTTATAGACGCTTATAGCGGCCTTGATATGCTCTGGGGACAGCATGAGGACACTCAATTTGTACGCCTCCTCAATACCATGCGTCCCTTCCCTGCGGGGATCGTAACCGCAACAGGGGTGATCAACGCTAACAAGTTACCCTTTGTGGGAGAGATTAGCCCCATTTCTTCTGAGCGCCTCACTCCTAATATGGGGGCTGCTGCGCTATGGATATATGCCTTAAATCGACAACTGAAGCGTCAGTGGCCTTATAAGCTCATCATAAAGCTCGAAGATGCTCGCGCAGGCATTTGGTCGGCGATCAGCGCGCCTAATATTGATGATCGCACCGCTCTCTCACCTTGGCAAAACCCATTGCTTAGCGTCTTTGATGCCACCGCTCTCTTTATTACTGAACCTCCTCCCATTGAGGCTCGCCAAGGCGTCAACGCTAAAGACCTCCGCTAGATCTCTATGAATCATCGATGACAGTTATCGATAGCGATCATCTCTCCAAGGATGAGCGGTATCGCTATAGCCACGCTGCTCCCAAAATCCTGGCCGGTCCTCGGTGAGCAGCTCAAAGCGCTTGATCCATTTCGCTCCCTTCCACGCATAGAGCTGAGGGGTGATGACCCGGGCTGGACCACCATGCTCGGCAGTCAGCGGTGACCCTTCATAGGTATGAACGAGGAGAACATCATCTTTCAATAGCTCTTCAAGGGCCACATTCGTTGTATAGCCATCATGCGCATAGCACATCACATGTGTCGCTTCAGGCTTAGGTTCAGCGAGGGCGAGGAGCGTGGAAACCTTCACCCCTCGCCAGCTCATATCCACTTTTGACCAGGTTGTCACACAATGAAAATCAGAGCGGTCTTCTGTCTGCTCTAACCCTATTATCTCTCCCCAATCGAGACTCACTCCCCGCTCGACCGCTCCATCTATAGTGAGAGTCCACTCCTCAGTGCTCACCTGTGGCCGAATCCCCAAGTCGAGTACAGGCCATTTTTTTGTATAGACCTGCCCAATGGGTAGCTGAGGCATGCCATGGTGATTGGTCGGTCCGCTCCCTAGAGGTCGAGTATCACTCTGCGCAGGAGAAGACTCCATTTTTTCTTTAAAGCGACGCATCAGCTTCAGGCGAGCGTTCACTACTCGGCTGAGCTTCTCTTCTTCTCGTTTAGACTCATCAGTCAATCGATCATTCATTCGCTAGTTCCTAAAACTTAAGGGATAGATAAAGAGACTGGTGCTGACTCTGCACTAAGTTACTCTGCGCTGAGCTACTCTGCGCTGAGCTACTCTGCGCTGAGCCACTCTGCCCAGACAGGGAGAGCAGGGAGGCTCTCTCCTACGCCTTGTGCGATGCTTAATATAGCCGCTTCATCGCCGAGCACATAAGCTCTTCCAAAAAATAGGCTATAAGCGAGCATAAGCGTTTGCGCTTCCCGTATTGGAGTAAAGTCCGGTCCACAGCCGTCATCTTGCTCTAAGGTGGGGAGGTGTTGACAAGCGACCGTAAACGTCGCATGTCCCGCTTCTAAAAAGCTGAGACGACGATGGCTCTCTCGCTGAGTAGACTCAGGCGCGATGAGCGCCTCCCAAAAGGGACGGTTGCTCCCCTCTTCGGTATTCGCTTGATCACGAGTAGCGGTGATCAGGAGAGTGGGGACCTCGATCTGCGTCGCGCCTTGGCGTATAAACTTATAATTGCCTGCAGACTGAGGGATCGCCGCCACTATGCGCGAATCTCTGAGTCCTGCTTCCATACGCTCGCCGAGTGGCCCATTAAGTGATTCACAGAGGGTTCCCCCTCGCTCTTGGCAATGAACATCCCGAAGATAGTTCATGTCAAATGAGGCGCCAGCGCTTAGAAGGGTTGTGTATCCTCCAAAGCTGTGACCGCTGAGCATCGCTCTCGTGGTATTAGCTCTACCAGAGAGTGGATGAGAGCCCTCAAGGTTCTCGAGGTAATTGAGGGTAGCGCTCACATCGAGAGACCTCCAGACATACATCTCATCGGGCCGATCGCTAGAGACACTAGCGAGACTATCGCCCGTGTGAGTCATCGCCGCTACCACCCAACCATGTGAAGCGAAATATTCAGCCATAAAAGAGCCCATCTCTGGCCACACCTTAGCGCCATGAGAATAAATCAGAAGCGGAGCGATTGTCTCTATGTCAGGAAGCGCGTCTTGCTCGGCCTGATCAGGCACAAAAAGCGGATACCGAGCGTTACCGCTCCCGCTTCCCTCTATCGCAGGATACCACAACGCGACTCTTAGCTCACGAGGGGCTTCACCTAGCCCCGACTCATAGCTGAGTAAATCTGTCATATAGCCTACAGTCGACGGCCCCCTACTCCACGGGTCGGCCTCTAAATCAATGAGGCTCTCTCCGGCGCTCACCTCTCCGGCGCTCACCTCTCCGGCGCTCATCTCTCCGGCGCTCATCTCTCCGGCGCTCACCTCTCCGGCGCTCATCTCTCCGGCGCTCATCTCTCCGGCGCTCACCTCTCCGGCGCTTAAGACATCATCGCTTGGTGACGAATCACAAGAAGTGAGTAATATTCCTGTGGAGAGGCAGAGTAAACAGATCGTGCTCAGATCTTTCATAATAACCTCCTAGAACCATGAGCCTGTTCATTACTAACCACTCATCGGTCCATCTCAAGCCTATAAATCAGGTCATCGTTGTCAAGGAGGATATGCACTCTATTCTACTGATCTACCGTATGATGGCCTTTCCGCTGATCGACCGAGTCGCCCATATAGTGAGCTCAATGATGATCTGTCTATGAACACACTTAAGGCATCCTACACCTAGGGTGGAATCGTTTTGACCCTGAGAAGAATCATTGGCGGTGAGTTTTAAAAAACAATAGGTATTCTCTCTACACTATGTTACATAACAATCGTTAGGTATAAAAGGTCCCATCATGAACTAGTCTCATTTCATCTTGTTATCATTGAGCTTTTCACCCCTATGGCCATCCGTCATAGCCCAAGAAAAGCGATTCAATCT
This sequence comes from uncultured bacterium, assembly GCA_943788935.1. Classification (GTDB taxonomy): domain Bacteria; phylum Myxococcota_A; class Bradymonadia; order UBA7976; family VGTA01; genus CAKZRU01. Next base: position 45,183 of record CALSSE010000023.1, read on the forward strand.
AAGCTGATCACCTTTATCGCTAGGACTCAGCGAACCTTTGTAGCGACGATCCCCGATGGGGCTCATGTGGCCTCGCTATCAACCAATACAACTTCTCATCTTATCTCATCTCATCTTAAACCACATATAGGGTTAAACCATGTTAAAAAGATATTTTCCGCTATCCATCCTCCTCTGCTCAGTCACCTTCAGCTGTGGAGATGATAACTCAAGCGATGATTCATCTGCTGATGACTGTAGACAAGAGACTCAAGCCTGTGCTGAGGGTTTTGTTTGCCAACAAGATACTACCGGAATCTACAGCTGTACCATTGAAGAGGATGTAGGACGCGGTGGTGACACCGCGGGCACTGAGAACAACGCCGGTGACGAGAACAACGCTGGTGACGAGAACAACGCCGGTGACGAGAACAACGCCGGTGACGAGAACAACGCCGGTGACGAGAATAACGCCGGTGACGAGAACAACGCCGGTGACGAGAACAACGCCGGTGACGAGAACAACGCCGGTGACGAGAACAACGCCGGTGACGAGAACAACGCCGGTGACGAGAACAACGCCGGTGACGAGAACAACGCCGGTGACGAGAGCAACGCCGGCGATGAGAGCAACGCCGGTGACGAGAATAACGCCGGTAGCGAGAATAACGCCGGTAGCGAGAATAATACTATAGACCCTAACGCACCTTGTAATGAGTCATCGACCAGTTGCCCTGACCTAGATTGGGTCTCCATCGATGGAGGTGTCTTCTCTATGGGGTCTAATAACGGGGAGACCGATGAACAACCCGTTCATCGCGTCGAAGTCCCCCCTTTTCAAATGATGAGGTCAGAGGTCACCATCGAGATGTATCGCAGCTGTGTAGATGCTGGGGTCTGCACTCCACTAAGCACTTTTAGCGCTGCTTGTACATGGTCAGATACGCCCACCGGCAAAGAGAACTACCCCGCTAACTGCATGACTTGGTTTCAGCTTCGAGACTTCGCCGATTGGGTAGGCGCCCGTCTCCCCTCAGAAGCAGAGTGGGAATTCGCAGCTCGCAGCGCGGGTGGTGAGGCTACTTATCCTTGGGGCAATGACGCTCCTTCATGTGATCGAGCGACATTCATGGGCTGTTCAGAGGCGACGACTGTGGTCTGTAGTCTCCCCGGTGGCCACACCGCCGAGGGTCTCTGTGATATGGCTGGGAATGTTTGGGAGTGGGTTCAAGATGAATATCATGACAGCTACAATGGAGCGCCTACCGATGGGAGTCCCAGATGCTCCACCATCAATTGCTCTGCTGACATGGTCAGCGCCCCATTTCGAGTCCTAAGAGGGGGTTATTGGAGCGGAGAGACTAACTACTTACGCACAACCTATCGCAACAGCGCCAGCCCCATTGTCGAATATGGATTTAGAGGCGGTCGACTCGCTCGATAAACATGAGGTCTCCCTACCAGAATCGATGAAACAAGAGCAGATCAAGGTTTCCAAAATAGATCTTCATCATCTCTTCATCTCCTCTTATGTTCAGTCATTATCTCTTCTCAAACGATTGAGAGCAGACAACGATGAGCCAATATGTTGTCTATTGACCCTAGGTAAATCAATATGAAGATACACCTGTGGACTATTGACCCTATCACCAATTAGAGCATAAGTACTTAATATATATAACCTTATCAACTATCTAGAGGTTGGCACACAGTATGCTACATGAATTGATCAATAATCATTTCACTTAGTCAGTTCTCGCCTTGAAAGGGTTACAGCATGATGTCTCAATCTTCTCTCTCAAATGGTGGTTTAACCATCGTCCAAAAAGTCTCAGCGATCATCTTTATCGTCTTTGGTGGCTTTTTTGCATGTGCAGATCCCATCGACGTCCATGACTCTGAGACGGTTGAGAAGGGTTACTATCTTAAAACATCACTGTGGAGCTCTCTTGATATCCCCGTGTGTTGGGAGAACCCAAACCAAATCAGCAACAGAGACCGACAGCTGGTGATCTCTGCTGTCAATGAGAGTTGGTCAAGCGCCGCTCCTCTTAACTTTTATGGTTGGGAGCGTTGCACCAACTCAAGCCAAGGTATTCGTATCCGCGGTGCAGACGATCATCCTCATGTCAAAGGTCTCGGCGCAGTCTCTAATGGGACAAGAGATGGCATGGTCCTCAATTTTGACTTTAAGAACTGGGGGTCTACTTGCTCTTCATCCGAAACGATGCGTCGTGACTGTATAAAATGGATCGCGGTTCACGAGTTTGGTCATGCTCTCGGGATCGCTCATGAGCACAACCGAGAAGATACGCCAGATAGCTGCAAGGATTCGCCTCAAGGAACAAATGGAGACGTCACCGTGGGAGAGTGGGACCTCGACTCTACTATGAACTATTGTAACCCTATTTATACCAATCACGGTCAGCTCAGCGTCGGTGATGTAGAGACTATTAACGCTGCCTATCGACACCTCATCTCCTCCACCTCGAGTGAACCTCGTACTCCTAGACGAGTCTCAGTTCGTCTTCGCCGAGATAACTCGGTCAGAGTGACTTGGAAACCAACAGGTCAGGGACAATCTCACTTTGTAATTGAGCGCAGTAAACAGAAAAGGAACGGCACTTGGAGAGCACCTAATACGGTCGCTAAGGTGAACGCCGGCGTGAAACGCCAATATGACTCACCGAGACGAGGAACTTATCGATATCGAGTCAAGGCGATCAACGGTCGTAAAAACTCAGAGTGGAGCGCTTGGAAACAGATCATCGCAGAGTGACCCCTAGACTAGCTACACTCCGCTGAGTTGAACCCCTTCAAATACGCAACTTGGGCTGTTCGCCGAACCCTCCGGATAACCGTCGCTACCGATGATCGACAAGCTGGACCACAGAGAGGCGATATTCCCGCTCATGTTGACCTCAGTGAGCGGCTCTGCGAGCTGACCGTCGCGAACCATATGTCCGCCACAACCAAAGCTGAGCTTACCGGTCGTTCCATTGCTGTTCCCCCCTAAGAAGCGATCGATGAGGACACCGTCACCAATATCTGCGAGCAGCGCTTGGAGGTCTTGGTCCCCATAACTCCAATCAAAGTTATGTAAGGCTGAACCTGTTCGGTTCACTGACTGACCTCTCTCTTGAGTCATCTTTTTCGCGTAATAGTCGCCGATTAAGTAGGTCATGAGCACCCCCTCTTCAATGATCGGTCGCTCATGAGTTACATAACCATCACCGTCCCACAGCGCAGACCCTAGGCCTCGAGCGACATGCGGTCGGTCTCGAAGCGTGAGGAGCGGACTCACTACTTGAGTGTTGACCTTGCCCTCCCACATGCTCCGTTTATTGTGAAGCGCGGCGCCCGAGAGCGGACTGAGTAGAGCGCTAAGTATTCGACTGATCGCCTTATTCTTAATAATAACGGTGTAGCTACCTGTCTTAATCTTTTGAGCGCCGAGTTTACCCTCAGCGTTCTCTACCGCTTCGGCGACCACCTCAGGAAAAGAGCGGAGGTCTGCTCGATGACGACGATACGTATATCCTCCACCGACAGGTCGCTTACCATCCGCTTCTTTAAGATTGACGCTCACGCTCGCTCCAAAGGTGGTCCCGCTGCGCGCCCCCTCAAAACCGTTAGTATGAACTCGCGCCCCCTCAGCATATTGGTCACCGACGCTGCTGCTCACTGAGACAACCTTATCACCGAGGTGATGACTGGCCTCACGAGCGAGCGTCTCTAGCTCCGCGACTTCTGACCGGCGTTGTTCACCGGTGACCTGCTCATAGCTAGGATCATAGAGTTCAAGATCAATCTCAGGGCGCCCTTCATAGCCTTCAGGGTCGGGCAAACTACGCGCTAAGTCTTCCTCGAGATAACGAGTAAGGTCGATCGCTTGCTTTAAAAACACCTCCACTGACTCAGGGCGTAGGTCACTGGTGCTGTGACTCGAGAATCGCCCATCAACGTAGAGACTCACACTCAGCGACTGATCGGTGGTGTCATTGAGTCGCTCTAGCTGTCCATCACGCCATTCGACATCAACCCCACGAGAGCGAGATGCGACGACTTTAGCCTCTTGAGCGCCGAGCGCTCGCGCCTGATCAGCGACACGACGAGCTTGATCTAATAATGAACTCATTCGTTTACTCCTCCTACCGTCATCTCCGAGACTCGAACACTCGGCATCCCTAGAGATACAGGGACCGACTGGCCGTCTTTACCGCAGACCCAGCCTCCCTCATCATATTTAAAATCAGTCCCTACCATATCGGTGCGCTCTAATACTTCAGGACCATTACCGATAATATTTGTGTCCTTGATAGGACGAGTGAGCTCTCCATCTTCAATCATATAGCCAGTCTTGATGTAGAAAGTGAAATCTCCTGCGCCGATCATAACCTGTCCATTGGTAAAGGTCTCTGCATATACCCCGCGCTTAACGGACTTAATGATCTCGGTTGGATCATACTCACCAGCGCACATGTAGGTACTGCGCATCCTCGGTACCGGTGTATGTTTGAACGACTCTCTCCGGCCATTTCCAGTAGGCTCTACTCCGTAATGAGCAGCGCTAATCCGATCATGCATATAGCTACGGAGGATCCCATCTTCCACCAAGACTGTTCGCTGCCCCTCGACGCCCTCGTCATCTACGTTGACCGCGCCTCGATCATGGTCTCGTGTCCCATCATCGACGATCGTCACCCCCTTGGGAGCGATACGAGTGTTGAGTCGGTCAGAGTAGACAGAGATCCCTTTGCGATTAAAATCAGCCTCCATTCCATGACCGATCGCCTCATGGAGCAGAATCCCCGACGCTCCCGCAGCGAGGACGACTGGCATTGAACCCGCCGGCGCTTGCTCAGCATCTAACAAGAATAGAGTGCGCTGTATCGCTTCTGACTTTAGCGTCTCTAAGCGCTCTTCGTTAATGAACTCAAAACCTCTTCGCCCAGCGAGGTTGTAGCCGTTACTCTCCCGCAGATCCCCTTCCTCAGCGGTGCAGGAGAGGCTCAAACGGGTCATCGGCAAACGATCAAAGTGCATGGCCCCTGTCGACTCAACGATGAGGATCGCGGTCGTCGAATGACCCATACCGATATTCGCTTTAGTGATCCGTGGGTCAGCGCTCATCACCGCTTGGTCTAGCTGATTGAGAAGCGGCACTTTCTCGGAGACCTCTACGCCCATCCACTCTTGAGCGATGGGATAACGATTGGGCCGGCCTTTAACCTCGAATCCTTCCACTGAGAACTTAGCCACCGCTGAAGCGCTCTCAGCGATCAAGGCCGCAGAGCTCGCGGCACGCACTACCGCTTCTCGACTCAAATCTTCAGTATAAGCATAACCTTGCTGATCACCGGAGACTACCCGGATCCCTACCCCAAGGGTAATGCTAGTATAAGCGGAATCAACGCTATGATCTTTCAAACTGATCCCTTGAGAGACCCCATGCTCAAAATAGAGATCGGCCCACTCTCCTCCTCGAGCGAGCGCTGCTGTAAAGGCGGCTCTAAATAAGCTCTCATCGACCCCAAAACCCCTAAAATAAGCGACTCCCTCTTCGGGTGAACCTCGGTAGGCGGACTCGCCGGCCTCATGCGCATGGTCAGATAACATCACTCCTCCTTAAAACTGCTCATCACACAATGAGCATTTAGTGTGGGATAAACTTGTTGATAAGAGGTCAAGAGACCCCATGTTTAGCCAGTAGTCGCCCTAAAGCGGGTAGAGCGCTGACAATTTGATCCTGCGCGAGCGGTCGAAGTTTTTGGTACACCTTGACGAGGGCCATTAATTTACTCCGCTCAGCGCGAGCATCGGTGACCGATAGTAGCGTTGAAGCCACCTCCACAGAGTGCTCAGCCAAGAAGCTAGAGAAGGTGGTCTGAGTAGACTCGTCTCCAGCCATAAAGCGTTCATAAAGTGGGGTGATCTGCTCGACAAAAGTCGGCAAGAGGCTCTTAAATAGATCGGCCATGATGTTAGGGCGGACCTTATCGATTACCTTAAGACCTCCTTTGATCACCACTGCGCTCAGCCCTCTCTTCTTTGAGACCTCATCTCTCACTAAAGCGACACAGTCACGGACGACTTCTTCGATGTACCCCTCTTCTAAGAGGCGGTGGAGTGGTTGGCTAAAACTGTCACTCATACTATACTCCAAATATGTTATTGCTCTAGCATTTACTGTAGTAACCGCTGAGGCGAGGTCAATGTATACTCGTTGATTATCTGTTGGCGACTCGAACTCTGCTCCGCTCTTCTCTATCAAGAGTCTCCGCTCGCTGTCCATTCTCTCGATCGTGAGATCATCCTACAACGCTTTTGAGGTCAAAAATAAACCATGACTCAATATTTTTCTTTACCGCGCTCTCTACCGATGATCGCGCGCTCTGTTTCTTCTCTTATCTCGCTCTCGATCAGTCTTGTTCTCTCTCTAGTTCTCTCCCAAGAAGCGAGAGCTCAAAAGCTCCCTCCTCCTCCTCAAGCGACTGTGGTAGCGAAAGCGATCGACCCCTCTCCTGTCGATTATCGAGCCAAGGCCTTAAAGATCCTAAAGCAGACCCCACTCATCGATGGGCATAACGATCTCCCTTGGCAGCTCCGTAAACGCAGTAAAGGTGAACTGAATAAACTTGATCTCACCGGTGATACCGCCAAACTTGATCCACCGATGCAAACCGATCTCTCTCGACTACGAGAGGGTCGAGTGGGCGCTCAGTTTTGGTCGGTCTATGTCCCCGCGAGCTTAACCCCTCCACAAGCTGTCCAAGCGACCATTGAGCAGATTGATGTGGTGAAAAGAATGGTAGAGCGGTTCCCCAAACAGCTGGGGCTGGCGCTCACTGCTCGAGATGTGGTCCGGCTTCATCGCCAAGGAAAGGTCGCCTCTTTAATTGGGATGGAGGGAGGGTACTCGATCGGTCACTCTCTCGCTGTGCTTAGGCAAATGTATGCCTTGGGCGCTCGTTATATGACCATCACTCACTCCAAAACCACACCTTGGGCCGACTCCGCCACCGATGCGCCGCAACATGGAGGGCTCAATGACTTTGGTGAGGCGGTGATCCAAGAGATGAACCGGTTAGGCATGATCGTTGATCTATCCCATGTCTCTGCTGACACCATGAGAGATACGCTCCGCATCAGTGAAGCGCCCGTCTTATTCTCACACTCTGGCGCTGGTGGAGTCTGCCCTCACCCTCGTAATGTGCCCTCTGATATCCTCAACCAAGTAAAAGAGAACGGAGGGGTGATCATGGTCATCTTCCTCACCGGTTATCTCGACTGCGCTCGCTTTGAGTGGTGGGCCGCTCTCAGCGGTGAGAAGGCTAGACTCAAGGTTCTCTATCCACATCGTCCGGCGGCTGTTGAAGAGGGGATGACCACTTGGCGGAATACTCACCCGGCGCCGCAGGTAGGTCTAATGAAGGTCATTGAACATATTGACTATATTCGCGATCGGATCGGTGCTGCCCATATCGGCTTAGGCGGTGACTTTGATGGAATGGGACCAGGCCCTGTTGGTCTAGAGGACGTCTCCAAATATCCTGACTTAGTCGCCAAGCTCCTACAGAGAGGATACAGCGCTGAAGAGGTGAAAGGGATCGTCGGTGAGAACACCTTGCGTGTTCTACGCGGCGTCGAAGAGACCGCTAAGCGCTTGAGATCAAAGCCGGCTGATGAGCGTCCTCCACTCCATTGGATCGAGTAGCTCATCTAAGAGCGAGCGCTCATTCAGAGGTTGTCTCGCTCAGCCTGACCCTCTCCCTCTAAGCGTCGAGATGAAGCTCACAGGGTCCCTAGAGACACATTCATAGGGACACATTCATAGAGGCACATTCATAGAGACATAGTAGCGATCTCTCTATCAGCGCATCTGTTCAATCCAAGGAACGAGCGCTTCTCTGAGCGAGTCGAGATTACTCTCATCACTTAAGGCATTATCAGTGTGATCATACTCTCCAATGTAGAGACGAATAAGCGCCGAGTTTGCCGGGTCATCCAAATTGATCAACGCTGTCAGTGGGGCGAGATCAGCAGGATCATCGGCCATCACTTTAAAGGCGAACCCTCCTCTTGGAATGAACTCGTCTTCACTTACGACCGCCGAAAGAATAGGATCACCAGAGTGACAACCTGAGCATAGACCCAAGGCTTGTTGCGGCCCATTACGATAAGCCTCAAGGTTATAGGTGATCAGCGCTGGATCAGAGTGAGGTAGGCGAGCCCAATTGACCAAACGCTCATATCCAATAGGAGCGCTCGTTAGTTCGCTGCTCCTCATCGACTCTTCCTCTCCGTTGTCAGGCGCAGAATCGTCAAGGGGCGAGGGGGCGAGGAGCGCTTCCCTCTCGGCCCTCGTGGTATAGAGTTTGGGGTGTCGGGCAGACTGACTGATCCCGACATCGCCACGACCAAAAGCGAACAAGAGACTCTCCTCTGGGGAGGTGAGGTTGATGTACTGCATGGTGTCCAAGTAGGAAGCTCTCAGCGTCTCTTCGGTGAGATCATCAATAAAAATACGCCATCCCGAATCTCCGGCAGCCGCTGTATAGGTCGGGAGCTTATAAGGGTCAATGTTTTGGTCTTCGTCCTCTGAAGAGACCGGTGATGGAAGCACGCTCTCCTCACTGGCGGCATGACAGATCCCACATTCAGCGGCGAGCCTGAAATGCATCTCCTCTCGATAGTAGTCATACGGGTCTCTATCTTGGAGCTCAGCGCCGAGACATTGTCCCGCTACACAAACGCTCTCGCTGTCACATTGTCGGTCGCTCAAACAAGAGACGCTCGACTCTTGGCAGGAGAGCGCTCCGAGGCTCACCAACAGCATTGATAAGAGAGCACAAACCAGATCACTTCGTAGATTATAAAGTCGATGAGGAGTGTGTCGGGTAACCATATATGCCTCCGATAGATCTTAAAGGGCGTTGAGCTTTAACGTAAGTCTAACCTAAGTGCAGAGATCGTGTCGACCTGATAAGACTTCGTAGTAGATCAGATTAAGGAGATCATCGGAGGCCTTCGATCAGCCCAAGGCCTCGCCTCTTCTAGCTGAGTAGCGACCTCAAAGAGTAAACCCTCGCCGCCAAAGGGAGCGACGATCTGAGTACCGATCGGTAGACCGCTCTCATTCCAATACAGAGGGACCGACATCCCTGGTTGACCGGTCTGATTAAAGAGCATGGTGTTGGGGGTCTTAGAGAGAGCTTTATTACCCATTCCTTTTAGTAATAAGTCAAAGAGCGCCTGCACGGGTAGGTTACGAATCAAACCAAGCTGGAGCTTATCAACCATCTTCAGACCGAGCTCACCTATTTTGATGGGAGGAGCGGCGTGTGTTGAGGTGATAAATAGGTCATATTCAGTGAAGAACTCAGCGATGTGACGGCTCGCATAATGCATAGCGTTACGGGCCCTCGATAGACGGGTAGAGCTGGTATGCCAACCGATTTGAGCCAAGGCCCAGGTGACCGTCTCAAAGTTCTTAGCCGATGGCTTAACCCCCGCATAATTAGAAGAGTCTTCCACGAAAACAGAGCAGCCGCTAGCTACGGTGAGAAAATAGGCCTCGACCAGCTCATCTCGCGGAAAAGTTGGTCTCGCCTCTTCCACGTGATGTCCAAGATCCTCTAGGAGCTTAACCGAAGACTCTACCGCTGCTATACAATCTGGATGATTGTCTTGTCCAAAGAGAGTCCCTGTGGTGAAAGCGATCTTCAGTGTCCGATCAGGCGCCTGAAGATAACTCGTCCATGGACGAGGCTTGTGGGGTGCATAATAGGGCTCTCCAATGGTGAGTTGATCGATCTGATCGAGAGCGAGCGCTGAGTCTCTCACCGAACGAGAGATAACGCCTTCTTGAACAAAGCCTCCCCAAGCCTCTCCTAGATAGGGAGCCATAGAGACTCGACCGCGAGTAGGCTTAAGTCCAAAGGTTCCCGTCGCGCTCGCAGGGATACGAATACTGCCTCCGCCATCACCAGCATGAGCGATGGGGACGATGCGAGCGGCGACCGCTGATGAGGACCCTCCTGAGGAGCCTCCTGGAGTATGATTAAGATTCCAAGGGTTACGACAAGGTCCCCAAATGACGGGCTCAGTGACCGCCATAATCCCAAATTCGGGGGAGCTGCTCTTCCCCATCATCTGAACACCGGATTCGAGAAAACGATCCACGATCAGAGTATTCGACTCGGCCACTCGCCCCTTCTCCAAGCGAGTACCGTTAGAGGTCGGAGTACCTTTGAGCTTCGCCTTCAGGTCTTTGAGTAAAAACGGAACTCCCTGCAGTGGACCTGGGGGGAGGTTATCTACCTCCTCACGGGCTCGATCGTAGAGAGGCGTCACGATGGCGTTGAGCGAGGGATTTCTGATCTCTGCTCGCTCGATCGCTGCCTCAAGAACCTCAGCGCTAGTCAGCTCACCACTCTTCACTAGCTCAGCGAGAGCCGTGGCATCGAGCTGATCATATTCGGGTAAGAGAGTGGGGGTCTTTAATGGCTCACTGATCTCGTTAGATGTCTTGTTGGGTGTCTCTGTATTCATAGCTGCTCTTCTGATGACGCTTAAAGCGATGGGTCATTATCTAGATTTAATCTCGGATGATCATCAAGAGCGGGGAGTGCGCATCGTAACCCACTCCTCCGCCATCGTTGGGTGAATACCGACCGTCTGATCAAGCTGGGCTTTGGTGACCCCTGCCTGCATAGCGACCGCCAAGCCCTGAATCTGCTCACCCGCCTCGTCTCCGATCATATGACAGCCGATCACTCTGTCCGTCTCTTGATGAACAATCATCTTCATATATACTCGACGAGGTGTCGGCTGTAAGGCTTGGTGTAGAGGCTTAAAGTCTGCCTCATAGACTTTTATAGGTTGTCCACGCTTCAACGCTTCCTCCTCACTCAGACCTACCGTCCCAATATTTGGATGACAAAAGACCGTAGTGGGGACCAAGTCATACTCAAGAGGAGGAAGAGGCTCTCCGACGATATACTCTACCACCCGCATCGCTTCAGCCAGAGCGACGGGAGTAAGTTGCATGCGATCGATGACGTCTCCAACCGCATAAATGTGAGGGAGGTTTGTTTGATAGCGCTCATTCACTACAATCGCTCCTCGGTCAGGACTACATTCGACTCCAATAAGATCCAAATTGAGTCCCTCTGTGCGGGGAGCCCTCCCGGTGGCTAACAATACAAACTCAACCTCAAGAGGGGTGTCCGAGTCGCTTAAGAAGACCCGTTTCAGTCCATTCTTGGATCCTTCGATCTTCACTAAACGAGCCTCAGGACGAACTGACATCTGCTCACGAAGACTTATGTCGATCCGAACGCGTAGATCTTGATCAAACCCACGAAGCGGGAGTGAAGAGCGATAGGCGATAGTAGTCTCTACCCCTAGTCCTGCGAAGACACCAGCCATCTCTACTCCAATATACCCACCACCGATCACTGCTACCGATCGTGGGCGCTCCTCTAAAGCGAAAAATTCGTCAGAAGAGCTGCCGAGCTCAACACCTTCAATAGAGGGAGCGATCGCCTTCCCTCCTGGTGAGAGGAGGATGTGGCGCGCTCTCACGACCTGCTCGGTACCCGCTGAGTCACGAAGCTCTATCTCATGCTCACCTATTAAGCGAGCCCAAGCCTCATAGCGAGTGACCCCTACTCGATCGAGCATTTTGCCATAAATTCCGTTAAGTCTCGTGATATACGCATCCACCCGCTGTTTTAGGATCGACCAATCATGGCTTAGCCCCCCTGTTAAGGTCTCATCGACTAGGGTCTGACCAATGTTCCCCTCGCTTAGACTCCATCCATAACTCTGAGCATCACTGAATAACGATGACATATGGGCCGCATGAAAGAAGAGCTTCTTAGGGACGCAGCCGAGGTTAACACACGTCCCACCGAGACGGGCCCCCTCAGCGATCCCTACTTTTAAGCCCTTAGACGCCGCCCATCGAGCCGCTCTTACTCCGCCTGACCCTCCACCGATCACAAAGAGGTCAAAATCCTGTTGCTTCATCTAGCGACTCCTACACTTAATCGATATGTGATAAAGATATGTCTCACTCTCTCTCGATCGATACCTCTATATTTTAGGCGATAAAATACTTACAAATGCGATATCGAAATGGGGAGGTTAAAGAGCCTATACTAGGCGGTTCAACGAGTATTGGCTAGAGTTCATCACCATTTTTTTCAGCTCTATCTACCAACATAGGTTTCACTTCTATTTCAGAGACCGTTAATAAAGATATATACAGGTTACTACTGGCTCGTCTGATGAGGTGAGATGTTAAGATTACACTATGCCAATCACATGGAAGCGCTCATTGAGCCACTCTTAGCCCAAATCGAACGGCTTCAAGCGAGTGACCCATTCACCCCGATCACCCTCATCGTCCCCAATGCCTCCGTCGCTCACTTTGTTCGCTTTCAGACCGCTCAGAAACTCGGGGTTAGCGCTCATCTCAAGTTTCACTACCTACGACGCTTTCTCACTGAGCAGGTCCAAGAGGCTGACCCCAAAATACGGATCCTTGAGGCTGAATCACTTCAGTTGCTTCTCTTTGAGCATTTAAACACACCTGAAGTACTACAGCGAGTCGAGCTTGAGCCTGTCCGTACATACCTCGATATCGCCGAGAGCCCGGAAGAGCGAGAGGGTCGCTGTATACAGCTCGCGGGTCAGCTCGCCCGACTCTTTGAGGAGTATGGATACGCCCGCAGAGACATGCTCAAAGCGTGGCGTGAAGGTGGATCAGGGCTCACTCAGACCGGTGAGAAAGCCGAAGAGATCAATAGCCGTCGTGGACCTTGGCTGAGAGCAGAGCGGTGGCAGCGTGTTCTTTGGCGAGGGCTCTTTGATGAAGATGGGAGCATCCGGATTTACCCTCTCAATGGCCACCTCATCGAAGGTCTCGAGGGGCTCACCGCCCCGAACGCTTCTAACGCTCATCGGTCTGCTCAAAAGAGGGAGGGCTCGGCGAAGAATCAGAGTCGATCTACGCGACGAAGGCGATCGAGGGCTCAACAACCTGCCTTGTTTGTCACCGCAGATGATCAAGGCGACAGAGACCCTAGAGCACACTTACGCCTCAACCGACGACGAGGTGACGAGGTCGCCCGATGGATGTTCCTCCCTGAAGCGATCGCCGCGACTGAGTCAAAGCTAAAGCTCCCTGAGCATATCTTTGTGTTTGGGCTCTCTTATGTAGCGCTCGCTTATGCCTATATATTCTCTCGTCTCAGCGCTCTTACGGGGGTTCATATATTCGCCCTTAATCCCTGCTGTGAATTTTGGGAAGATGTAGACCATCGGCTCGCCGCAGCTCGTGAGGGATGGATATCGCGAAGCGCTAAAATTGAAGATTTTATTGATCATGAAGACCCTTTCAATCTCGAAGATCCTGATGACACTCCGGCGCTTAGACTATGGGCACGACCAGGTCGAGAGTACATTCGCCTGCTAAATCAGCTCACCGACTGTGAGTTTGACTCCTACTTTAGAGACCCGATTCAATATCGAGCCCACACCGCTCACTCTAGACCTCAGACTACTTTAAGCCTTCTCCAGAGCGATATCCTTAATCGTGAACCTGCTCGACCCGCGCTCTCAGAGAATCTAGAGAATGATGGGACGATACGACTGATCGCTTGCCCCGGAGTGCGTCGAGAAGTAGAGGTCATCGCCGATGAAATATGGCGTTTAGTCAGTGGGGCAGAGGCGAGAGGAGAGTCGCTTCGTTTTCATGACATCGCGGTGATGGTCACTGACTCCAAGAGACAAGATTATCTCACTCATATCGAGTCGGTCTTTCGTCAGAGATATCGGATCCCTTTCAATATGATCGACCGTTCGCTCTCCGCTCAAAGCAGGGTTCTAGAAGGCGCGAACCGACTCCTCGACCTACCTCTCGGCGAGCTGACCTATAGTGAGGTCATCGGTGTCGCTTGCCATCCCGTGATCAGTGGAACTTCCGCCGTTAACCTCGACGAATGGAAGCGATGGGGAGATCAATTGAATGTTAGATTTGGCGCCGATGAGCGAGCCTTAGAGGGCACCTATATCGATCGTGATGTCTACCATTGGGACCAAGGGCTGAAGAGGCTACTGTTAGGGATCTTTATGGAAGGGGAGCGATCTGGAGATGAGCGTCTCTTCGAGGTCGGAGATCGAGCGTGGGTCCCTTTTGATGTAGGTGGTGAGCAGCTTAACACCGTTGGAAAGATGGTACATTTAATTCGCTCTCTCCTCCTTGATGCCGATACCGTCAGTAGAGAGACGCTCTCTCTCGCCATGTGGTGTAAATATTTCACGCGACTCTTCACTCACTATCTCTCTCCCACTCATCAAGCGGATGAGCAGGCGATCAGTCGGTGTATAGAGACGATCGATGAGCTGAAGCGAGTGGACCTAGAGGGTACTCCGATCCGATATGAGGTCGCTCAAACGATGCTTAAGGCTAGACTACATAAACTAGATAGCACCCGAGGTCAGCATCAAGCTGACGGTATCGTTGTGTCATCGATGTTGCCGATGAGAGCGATCCCTTTTAATACCATCTTTATCCTCGGCTTAGGTGAGCGAGACTTTCCTGCTAAGACCCCCCAAGATCCTATCGACCTTCGACAAGCCCAACAGCTACCCGGTGATGTGAGCCCATCACAGCGAGATCGGTATCTCTTCCTAGAGACTGTTCTCTCCGCTCGAGAGAGGTTAATCATGTCCTATGTAGCGGCCGATGACCGCACCGGCGACCCACTAGAGCCCTCAGCTGTAGTTCGAGAGCTCCATTTCATTCTCCGTGGCTACTTAGGACCTGACGGACTTCCCAATGAGAGACATCCTCTCAGCGCTTATGACTCGATCTACGACTCACTCTTATCGCCTCCGCCACGAGAGATCAAAGAGCAGCTTGGCTGGGACCAATCTCCCGCTTGCTCTAGTGATGTCCTGCGGGGGATTAGAGCCAAAGCGATGCGTGAGCGACTGAACTCCTTCATCGGAGGTCACACTGTGCCCCGAGAAGAGTTAGAGTCAGCGATCAAAGTGTGGAGTCAACCTAATCTAAACACCTTTCTTGACCTTACCGCTCCTCCCTCTCTCGAGCGTGATGAAAGCTCGGTGACCCGTCTCAGCCTCGCCGATCTTAGAGCTTTTCTTTACTCACCGCTTCAAGGGTCCGCCCGGGCGATGCTTAAGTTGAGAGATGAGCCCATATACGATATTGAGGCCTCTTTAAATGATCCATTGCACTTTGATCATTTCAGTCGCTTCAACCTCTTACAGAGATCTTTTTGGAGAGGAGCAGGAGACAGAGATCAGACCGCTCGCATTTATGAAGAGAGCTTTGAGCGAGCCTCACTCAAGGGTCAAGCGCCTGTAGGTTTCTTCGCTCATGAACAACGACGTCAAGACGCTCAAGTCCTCAACACTTGGCTCCTCAACGCCCATCAATTTCAGCTTCAAGATCTAAGTCAGTGGCTCGCGATCAGCATCGGAGAGGGTAGAGAGTTCGAGGAGGTCGGTCGTCGACTCCCCCCAGTAAAGCTCAAGATCCCACTCCCTCAAGGGGGAGACGCCCAAGTAGAGCTTGTAGGTCGTATCTCACCGCTTCGACCAGACCTCGGCGCGACTCTTCACTGTTTACCCTCTGGAGGCGTAGGTGAACATCTCTTCCTCACCGGATTCTTGGAGATGGTCTATCTGGCTGCTGCTCGTCAACCCCTACCGTCAAAATTTAGAGTCTATTTGAACCCTTTCAGTGACTTTAGATCGACACAGCTTCAGAGGAGCTACTACACTCCTACTCCAGCACAGGCTCGTGACTATTTAACCACTATCGTCTCTGAGCTTACCCAAGGGTTTCACGCTTATCGTCTCCCTATTAGGTCAGTGCTCAAATGGCGAGACTCTTTAGTTAAAAACCCCAATGCTCCACTACGTATTAGGCCCGAAGATCCAGAGAGAGGTCCTGTCTCCAACCTCCGACCATTCCCCTGTCCACCACCGGCGGTCGCGGTAGAGATGGTGCAACGTCGACTCGGCCCCTGGCTTCATTCAGAGGTGACCTTTTGAGCGCTCATGACCTATCAGCGACCGTACCTCTCACCGAGAGTGAACGAAAACGACTCCAAGAGTTAAAGCTCAATGAGGTCATCGCCTACTATCCCTATCCAGCGACGCTTGACCAAATTCCCCTCGGACGCCACGCGGTGATCGAAGCGAGCGCAGGAACAGGGAAAACCTACACCATAGAGCACCTGGTCATCGATCGTCTATTGAGGACCAATGCCCGATTAGAGCAACTCTTAGTCGTCACCTTCACCGACAAGGCGACCAATGAGCTGCGAAAGAGAATTAGAGACCTCATAGAGCGTATTTTAAAGGCGAGTGAGAAGATTCCCCCCAGAGAGACCGCTGAGACAGCAGAGACATCGGTAGAGGATCATAGTGAACAGCTCGCCACTCCTCCTGAACATCACTGGTCGATCACCATCAACGACCAACGAAAACTAGAGCGCGCCTTATTCTCCTTTGAGCGAGCTTCAATCCTCACGATTCATGCCTTCTGCCGTAAAATACTCGTAGAACTCGCCTTTGATAGCGGCCAACTCTTTGAGCAAGAGTTGGTCGATGGGCGTCGCGCTTTTCGCGACGCTTGGCGGCGCTCACTGCGTTTAAGGTTAACCCACCTACCCGAGCTCCGCACCGCGCTCACGACCTGGCTTGACCAAGGTGAAGGGCTCAAGAGCCTAGAGCGCCTCCTCTATGACGCCTACTCATTAGGCTATTTAGATCTCAATCGGCCTCTGCATCATGAGATGCTTACTGTCGCTCAACGTCTCCTTGAAGTGTGGGACATCAGCCTAGTCTCCACGGCTTTTGAGCAGAGCGCGATTATCGCCAAGGCTCTCACTTCAGCTCTAGAGTGCTTAACTCAGATCGACCTCCTCTTAGGAGAAGAGATGGGCCTGGAGGACAAGCGTCGACGCCTCGTAGATCTTGACCTCAAGAGTATTCTTCAACCACATCGTAGCAGCAGTAAGAAAAAACTGAAGTTCCCCGACCAGCTCCCCCTTCAGGTTAAGCAAGTTTTAGACAGCATCTCCCAACTAAAGATCCTATATGAGATCGAAGAGGCACCAGAGCGTAAAGTAGTAGAAGCGCTTTTGCCGGAGGTGAATCGTGACCTAACCCAAATGAAGAGACGAGCAGGACAAGTCGATTATGACGACCTTATGCGTTGTGTGTGGCGAGCGCTCTGCAGTCCTCAAGGCCCGAACCTCTCCCAAACCCTACGAGACCGCTTTCGCTTCGCCCTCATCGATGAGTTTCAAGACACCGACCCTCTTCAATGGAAGATCTTTCGTAAAGTCTTCGTGGACGCTGAGAGCCCTCATCACTCTCTCTACATTATCGGTGACCCAAAACAAGCGATCTATACCTTTAGAGGCGCCGACGTTCATACCTACATACAGGCGCGCTATGAACTTATCAGAACCGGAGCAGCACGAGTCCCACTGCAGGTCAACTACCGCTCTAGCCCTGCCTTAATTGAAGCGATCAACCTCATCTTAGATCAAGAGGGAGAGTCGGCACTTTTTCAAGGTCCCATCCAATACAGTGAGCCTGTAAAAAGCGGTCTCGATCATCTCCGCCTTGTAGGTAAAGAGGGGAAGGCGGCCCCCCCTGTGACTTTGTGGCGATATAAGCCTGCGCCTCCCTCTTCAAGAGGAAAAGCGAATTTAAGGGTTGGGGAGTTAAAGCAAGCATATAGTCAACACCTCGCTCAAAGTGTACATCAGCTGATTCATGACGAGTCAGCGAAACTCTATATAGAGCGTGATGGGGAGAAAAGAGCGATCACTCCGAATGATATATTAATCCTCGTGCGCGAGAACCGAGAGGCGGTTGAGGTAGCGACCGCTCTTAGAGAACTTGAGGTCCCCTTCGCTCTCTACAAGCCTGAAGGGCTATTACAAGGGGCTGAAGCCCAAGAAGTATATCACCTCCTCTTAGCGCTCGTTGATCCTCATGATCGAGGCCTCAGGCTACGAGCTTTCACGACTCCTTTCTTTGGAGTGAGGTGGGCCTCAGTATACCATTACAGCACTCTCCCGCCTGGAGATCCACGACTAGAGCGACTCCTTCATTGGCATCATCTCGCTTTGGAGGGCCGTTTTAGTGAGCTCTTTTACCACCTTATCCATCATAGCGGTCTCAGTGAACGTGAGCTCTTCTTCGCAGAGAGTGAGCGCGAGTTAACCAATTACCTCCATATATTTGAGATTTTACTCGGTATTACCGCTAAAGATCCTTTAACCCCTAGTGAGCTCGCTCAACGGGTCGGGCGAATGCTCAACGGTATCGAGAGTCCACCCGGTAGCGAAGATAATATTCAGCGACTCTACAGCGATCGACAGATGGTTCAAGTGATGACGGTCCATAAAAGCAAGGGGCTTGAGGCGCCGGTGATCATCATGTATGGCGGGTTTGGTCGACCTTTAGAGCGTCAAGTCAACGTCATCCAAGACCCAGAAGAGGGTCGACGAATACTCGTAGGTGCCGCCGCTAGGCACGCTGTCTCCCAGCGCTTACGCCTAGAGCAACGTCAAGAGGATCAACGACTGCTCTATGTGGCGCTGACTAGACCACAGGTAAAGCTCATCCTGCCTCTCATCGATAGCAGTCGGCTTATCCCTGGCAGTTACCATCCTCTTAAGGAGAGACTCGTCTCACTCTATAAGCAGCGGGAGCAGCTAGATCGTTGGAGCGAACTCTTTGAAGTCATCGAGGTCAATGGAGAGTCTGTTAAACATTTAAGCACGACAGGCCAAGCCTTAACACAGTGGACCCCCCCACAGGAGCTCCTCTCTACCCCCGATCAACGATCGGAGATGGCTGAAGTGAGAGAGCGTCATAAACCCTTACTCATGACCAGTTATACAAAGATGAAAGAGCAAGGAGAGACTGTACTCTATACCGATTTGGAGGGTAGCGTCGCTCAGCATGATGACATCTCATATGACCCTAGCTCTAGTGAAATCCCTGCTCCTCATGAGGAGTCCTCTCTGCTCCCGGGAGGAAGACACATGGGGCGCTGTTTACATGAAATTATCGAGGAGCTCCCCTATGCTCTCTTTCCGATTGAAGATCAAGGTCATGACCACCCACGCTCCCATAGGTCTCGACGACGCTCAGTTGACTTAGACTTACCCTCCCCGAGCTCTTTTGATGAGTGGATTGCTCACCCAGTGGTGATCAATATTTTTGAATCTGTTATGCGGCGTCATGGCATCTCAAGCCAATGGGCTGCCCTCTGCCAACGACTGATCTATGCCACCCTCAACCACGAGATCTCCACCCCACCCAAGTCAGCAGCTCCTCCACGACTCCCTCCACTCTGTAGAACTAGGCATATTATTGAGATGGAGTTCCTCTTCCCGATTCCCGAGAGAGACCACCCCTCTTTGGAGAGCAGCGCTATGGCGCTCGCTAAGGTTCCCCGAGGAGAGAAAGCGAGTCACCTCACCTCAAAAGAGAGGCTCCCTTGGAGAGTAGAGAAGGGATTCATCAAAGGCTTTATTGACTTTATTTTTGAAGTCGACGGCTTAATCTACTTCGCTGATTGGAAAAGCGATCTTTTGCTCAACTATACAGGGAATGATTTTATCGTTTACATAGAAGATCATTATCTCTTGCAAGCTCAACTCTATACGCTTGGAGTGATCCGTTGGCTTAAAATTACCAATGAGCGGGAGTATAATCAACGCTTTGGAGGACTCTTCTACTTCTTTTTACGGGCTTTTGTTGACCAAGGCGATGATGGACGCGGCGTCTTCTTCAAGAGACCGAGCTGGTCTGAGGTCTGCAGCTACGAGCGTGAGCTCGGCCTCTTAATGAGCTCTCCCTAGGGCCTTACCTTTGAATAGAGCTTGTCCTCCAACAAAAGCGACCGCGATACCGAGTAACACGGTGAGCTCTAAACCAGATAAACCGAGGAGGGAGAAGCCGTCTGCCTCACCTCTCAGTAAACTACGAGCGCTTGGAGCTGAGGTCGCATGATCGATATAGGCGAGGAGCACGAAGCCTCCACAGAAAAACCAGCAAGTTCGATAGACGTCTCGTGCGATCTCTGCCGGAGAGAAGGAAGCGAGTGCATACACACCCACAAATAGACCGAGCGCAAAGTCTGCGAGATACGTTAGCATAGGAGGGCTCCTAAGAGGCGATGGGGAGATGATATAGTTTTACAAGGAAATCGAATATTTTTCCTTGTATTTCTCTACTAACTAAAAGTAAAGCGAACCGTCGAAATAATCTCTCCTCTAGTCTATACGTTCTATGACGTATTCGAAAAGTTACTTTAGCATGATGATCACCACAGTTTATTCTCTCCTATCTGTTCTCTCTCTCAGCATGAACACTCTTCAGTCTAATGCGATCTCGATCTCATCTAGCGCTTTTGTTTGGGAGGTCTCCGTTCTCATCGCGATGGCTTGTTTCGCGATCATTACTCTCCATAAGTCGCGACTCTCTCCTAGAATCGACTCGGCAAACTTGTAGAGGAGACCCCAGCGCTTGATTAGATCAGCGCTTGAGCAGTCTAGCTTTGATCGTCCTCTGAGCTTAAACCGACCACCATTAGCTTGGCTGCAGATATGAGTAGGTGGGAGAGCCGATCTCTTGAATGAGCTGTCCACGTCTCAAGCGATGCCCATTAGGTGCATCAATACTGCCTTCAAGTCTAAGGAAGACTAGACTATAAGGGGTGGGTGAGGTGGAGATCCTCTTCAACAAAGAGCCGATCGCTCCCAACATATTATCTTGTGGAAGAGTCTCCGAGGTTATGTCAGTAATCTGCTCACCATCTATGAAAGCCTCTTGCTTAGGCTCTCCAAGCGACAAGGCCACTCGCTCCCATTGAGAGATATGTCCTTGGTCAGCTTTACTCTTTAAGATCACTTTAATGATCTCAGCTCGTTGTTTATCGTTAAGCTCTACGCTGAGTAACACACTGCGCTCGACCTTTTCATCTCGGGTGATGAGGTCGCCTAAATTATTCACTGTTTTAAGTCCTGTCTTAAGTCCTGGTATCCCTGTAGAGAGTCGTTCTAATAAGGTCGATTCGGAGATCATAAGTAGCTCTAGATCAAAACAGTGCTCGCGCCGTTGAACGCTAGTGCAACAAGGGTTATAGCGAACTAATCCAAGGCGCTCTTCTTCTTGAGCCGGATAAATGACGCTCACTCTCTCCATCTTGAGCTGAGTTTTTCCCCCACAAGAAGTAAGTAAGACCATACCAACACTTAGGGTCGTAAGCCCTTTAAACCATTGCGAGATCAAGAACATGCCCATTCCCCTTCCTGTGATTGATGGTTACTTTTGACTACAGTGTAGTATTCAGTAGTCTATTGTGGATAGATATGTGATAAAAATAAAATTTAGTAATGCTCATATTTCTCTTTTGATGGTGAGGACCTCATATCGACAAGTCGAGTCGATTTTCAATCTGAGTTGTATGTGCTAAATAGCTTGCTTACTTATAATGAATCTCGAATGTCAATAAGATGATCAGAGCGACCCCTATGCCCCATATACCAGTTTTATATCAAACAGTTCTTACTCACGCGACTGTCTCAGAAGGAGAGTTGTGGATAGACTGTACTTTAGGGCGTGGAGGACACTGTCAAGGACTCTTAGAGCGAGGAGCAAGGGTGATCGGCTTAGATCGAGATGAGCAAGCTCTCGCTGAGACTCAAGAGAGACTTCAACCCTACATTAGGAGCGGTCACTTAACACTGCTTCATCAAAACTTTAGGCAACTTAAAGAGATTCTCTCCACCCACCAGTTAGAGGGCGTTTCGGGGATCATTGCTGACTTAGGAGTCTCCTCACCCCAGCTCGATCAAGCGGAACGCGGTTTTTCGTTTATGGCAAGCGGACCCCTCGATATGAGAATGGATCGCTCACAAGGGTTGAGCGCGCTCGAGTGGATCATAGCCAATGAGTATCAACATATCGCTCGTATACTCCGCCAATATGGAGAAGAGCCCCGAGCCCAACAGCTTGCCCGTGAGATCAAGGCTTGGTCCGAAGAAGGACTGACCGACACACTCTCTCTTGCTCGACGGATCGAGAGCGCTACCCCAATGAAGCTGAGACGAAAGCTCAAAAAACATCCCGCCACCCGAGTTTTCCAAGCGCTTCGTATCGCGGTCAATGATGAGCTAGGCGCCTTAGAACAGCTCTTAGAAGAGGGGCCTAGCTGTCTAGAGCTCCATGGTCGATTGTTATTGATTAGTTTTCATTCACTTGAAGACCGCCTTATAAAGCAAAGATTTAGAGCCCTAAGCGAACCTCCCCCACCGCCGAGACGCGGTCTTCCTCCTCCACCCCATGAGCCACCTGCTTTTAACCACCACCCTCGCAAAGGAGTCATCGCTTCTGAAGAAGAGCGACTCGAAAACCCAAGGGCTCGTAGCGCCCGTCTCCGGGTCTTAACGAGGATCAGGTCCGAGCGATGAGTTGATCAATGAGACAATTTAAGCTGACAAAACTAGAGATATTCATCGTATACCTCAGCCTCGCTCTGTTTGTGTATAGCGGAGCCCAGCTTATTCGCCGACACTATGATGTTGTCAAGAGCGCTTACGATATCACCAGACTCAAAGAGAGCGTCTCCCGCGCTCAAGAGCGTATTGAGGCGCTAAAAGTCACTCGAGCGAGGATTATTGAACCCGCCTACCTAGAGCAGGTCGCAGGTCGGAGTGGGTACACCCAACCCCGCCAAGACCAGATCATCCTCCTCTATCGACAAGAGGAACGACCATGAGTGAACAGAGACGAGCATACAGCGCCTTAAGGAATTCTCCTTCAAAGCGAGGAGATGGTAAATCTCATCATAACCCACCTAAGCCCGCGGATTTACAACTCAACGTCGTCGCGTTCTTTAATCAGCTTTTCATCTTGTGTATGATCGGTTTTCTAGGGAGAGCCTTCTATCTCCAGGTCATCAATGAGTCTTTCCTGAAGAAGCTCACCAAACAGAGAACCGCGGTGCTTCGTCACCACGCCACCCGTGGCAATATTTTTGATCGCAACAGTCAAATTTTAGCACAAAATATTAAGACCTATAAGATCTCGCTCGATCCTCATCAATTGGATGAGACGATCATCAACAGGATCATCGAGGCGAGCCCTGCCATATTTGGTCAAAAGTTTGAGATAGAAAAGGTAGAGCCTAGGCTAAGGAATAAGGCTCGACGAGAGGCGATGATCGTCCGCCATGCTAGCTATGAGCAAGTACAGGCGTTTAAAAAGTTAACCACAAAATATGTGGGGGTTAGCGAGACAACTAAGCGCATTTATCCCAAAAAAGATCTCGCAGGCCCTTTCCTCGGCTTTGTCAGCATCATCAAAGATCACCTCAACAACGCGGGTAGAGCGGGAATTGAGCAAGCCTATGACTGGGCTCTCTCGGGTGAAGATATCATCTATGAGAGTCAACGTAATGGTCTAAATATGGTCGCTCCGGTCAGCGGCGCTATTCATATCGGGTCTTCTGATGGACGATCCATCATGACCACCATCGATATGAGGCTTCAACAGATCACTGAGGCTTATCTCAGTGAGCAAGTGGAAGAGATGGGCGCCAAGCAAGGGGTCGCTGTAGTGATGGATCCTAACAATGGAGATATCCTAGCCGTCGCTCAAGTCCCCTCATATGATCCAAATCGATATTTTGAACCTCAATTCAAAGGTCATCATCAAAACATGTTCATCTCTAGTCAGTCTGAGCCGGGATCAACGATGAAACCTTTTTTAGTCTCCGCAGCGCTCAATGAACGTGTGGTCAGTCCAAGCACTAGATTCCCCGGCTTAGGGGGGAAGTTTAAGCTCGGTCGATTTACGATCAGAGACAGCCATAGTGTAGAAGATATGAGTACGCTAGAAATCATCAAGTACAGCTCAAATGTAGGTGCGATACAGCTTGCTCAAGCGGTCGGCAAACACCGCTTCTATAGTTATCTAAAAGGGTTTGGTTTTGGAGAGCCTACTCAGATCAAGCTCTATGGAGAAATTAGCGGTAAAGTTCACCCTTTAAAGAGCTGGAACCCTGTCAATCTAGGGACCATGTCTTATGGATATGGGATCAGCGTAACCCCGATTCAAATCGTTCAAGCCCTCTCAGCGATCGCTAATGGTGGAGAATTAATCGCTCCTCGGGTAGTGAGGGCCATCACTAATGACCTCGGAGAGATCGAAGAGGAGTTCCCTATCAGGCGAGTTCGAAGAGTGATCTCTAAGAGGGTCGCGAGGCTGGTCACTAGAGGAATGGAGATGGTCGCTGAGCCTGGAGGTACTGGCATGAATGCGCGAGTCAACGGCTATAAAGTAGCTGGTAAAACAGGCACTGCCCATAAGGCAGGGGATGGCTCTTATTCCGACAAGAGAGTCGTCGCTTCATTTATGGGTTTTGTGCCTTCTAAGTCACCTCGTTTAGCGATTTATATCAGCGTAGATGAGCCGGTTAAGGAGCAATATGGAGGGAAGGTCGCTGCCCCTATATTCTCGAAGATTGTCTCGGAAGCGTTACCCTTTTTGGGCGTCCCTCCTGACGACTCTATTGTCGCTAGACCCAGTAGGCAGAAACGTCGTTATCAAAAGACCGCTCAAGAGCATCCTGTAACCTTGATCAAAGAGGTCGATGATACGCCTTGGTGGTCGAAAGATAGATTCCTCACTAGGGCGACAGAAGATATGGTCGTCCCCGATGTCAAAGGCTTGAACTTAAATAAAGCGCTGAAGCGTTTAAAGCAGTTTGGTTTACAGATCAGAGTCAGCGGTTCTGGCGTCGTCGTCTCCCAATCGCCTGAATCGGGAGAGCTACTACCCGATGATCACCAAGTAGAGGTTACCCTGAAGAGGCCTCAACTCGTTAACCGTGAGCCGAGTAGAGCGACGCTGATCACCGATGATCAGCTCTCATCAGAGAAGCTATAGTTATGTCTATAGACCTCTTAACGCTTAACCAGCGACTGTCTAAATCTCGATGGCGAACACAGGGGAATGAGCCCGATGAAAGAGGGGCCGATCACGCCATACTCTCGGCGACCCTTATCAGCTCTATCACCCACGACAGTCGTCGTGTTGAGCCGGGCTCACTTTATGTCGCGCTCTCCGGCAGAGTCACTCATGGGGCTCGATTCATCGCTCAAGCGATCGCTCGGGGTGCCACAGCGATCGCAGCGCCTACTGACACCCCGCCTGATCTCTTACTGGCGATAGAAGAGACCTCTACAAAGCCACCGATTCTTTGGTTATCTCCTCTAGCACAGAGGAGAGAAATGGCGCTGTTATCTGAGTGGACCTATGAGTCACCGATCAGTGGAGAAGAGGATCGTTTGCAGCTTATCGGCGTGACGGGTACCAATGGGAAGACCACAACCTCAACTTTATTAGCCGATATTCTCTGTCTCGCGGATGGAGATGCTGGCTTAATCGGGACCATTGAAACTAGAGGAGGAGGGGTCATCCGCGCCTCAGAGATGACAACGATGGAGTCGAGTGACCTTCACCGACACTATCGAGATCTGTTAAGAGCGGGAGTTAAACGTTGTGTCATGGAGGTGAGCTCTATAGGGATCGAGGAGGAACGAGTGGCGGCCTCGAGATATAGTCGAGCCGCTTTTCTGAACCTCAGCGAAGATCATCTCGATTATCATGGCGACATGGAGCGGTACGCTGAGGCTAAGCTGAGGCTTTTCAGTGAACTTCTTACGCCAGATGCGCTCTGTGTAATCTGCGTAGAAGGTCAGTCGACGTCAGCAGAGCTCATCTCGAAAATCAATGAGGCCTGTGCACGGAGGGGTATCACCATCTGGAGATACTCTCAAGAGAGTGAGGCGCTCTCCACAGGGATCGAGGTCGGTTGGCAAGAACTTGAACTCTCAACCCAAGGGATTAAAGGCATCGTGAGAACTCCTTATGGTGAGGTCGAGATCGACTCTCCACTCATGGGTGATTTCAATGCCGCTAATATAGCGGTCGCGGTCGCTATTGCTCATTCTCTCTCCATCCCCTCGATGAAGATAAGAGAGGCGATCAAGCGGTCTATGATCAGTGGTCGTATGGAGCCTATCAATCTTAAACTCGAGACTTCGATAAAACATAAAGTGCCAGCGGTCAGGGTTGATTATGCTCACACCCCCGACGCTCTAGAGAGAGCGTTAAGAGCGCTTAAGCCCCACTGTCAAGGTCACCTGTGGGTGATCTTTGGTTGTGGTGGGTCAAGAGACCGGCTCAAGAGACCTCTTATGGGCGCCGCGACCTCATTAGCTGATGGGGTCGTTTTAACTTCGGATAACCCTAGGGATGAAGATCCACTAGAGATCATGGAGGAGGTAGTTCCGGCTCTCATCGCTAGCGGAAAGTCTCGTGCAGAACATTCGCCTCAAGTCGATGCTTACTGGGTAGAGCCTGATCGAGGCTTAGCGATCCATACACTCATAAAATCGGCGGGAGAAGATGATTTAATCCTCATCGCCGGCAAAGGCCATGAGTCATATCAAGAGATAAGAGGGAAACGGATCGCTTTCTCTGACCAAGAGTATGCGAGAGAGGCTCTCACTTGCCGACTCTTAAGGGCAGAGGGACAGCATCACCTAGGAGAGGAGCAGAGTACCCTCACTCTCTGTTCTGATATCGGAGGTCTTCTGCTCTTTGGTGAGCATCAGTCGCTCTGCGGTGCTGACATTGATTCACGTAAACTAAGTCGCGATCGATCAAGCGCTTTCTTCTGTTTGGCTGGACAGAGAGACGGGCATGAATTTATCCCTCAAGCGCTGAGCTCTGGCGCGAAGGTGATCGTCGTCAAGAGAGGCTGGAGCCCAGATAAAGCTCTCGTAGCGACCCTCAGAAAAGATCATGTCACAGTGATCGAGACCGCTGATCCGCAGAGAGCGCTCTCGCTGTGGGCGGTCGCTCACCGTCATCGGGTCTTTAGAGGCAAGCTCATCGCCCTTACGGGCAGCAATGGTAAGACCTCAACAAAAGAGCTCTTAGCGAGCGCTCTTAGCGAGATTGGGCCCACACTCTCTACCTATGGCAATTATAATAATCATCTCGGGGTCCCTCTCACTCTTCTCCGACTGCGGTCTACACATCGCTTCGCGGTGATAGAGATGGGAATGAGCGCCCCAGGAGAGATCGCTCAGCTCACCGCTTGGGCGGCCCCCGACCTTGGACTGATCACCACCATCGCTCCCGCTCACCTAGAGGGTTTAGGGAGCGTTGAGGCTGTGGCTCAAGCCAAAGGAGAGCTCATCACTGAGATGAATGGGAACCCTGTCATCCTCCCCGCTCAACTCTCTAAACACTTGAGATCATGGGCAGCTCAAGAATCGCTTCAGCGCGCTGAGCCCCAACTCTATCTATTACCTAGTCCATTCGTTGATGAGAAGACGCCAATAATGGATCTCCTCCCCCATGAAAAGATGTTCTGGCCTTCTCTCTCTGTTCACGACAGTGAGCTCTCTCTCAAAGGGAGCCAAAGCACTTTAGAGATCGATGATCAAGACTACAGACTTGATCTACAGATGCTCGGTCGTCATCAGATTGAGAACGCCCGCTTGGCACTCGCCGCAGGGATCGTGATTAATGAGCTTGAGCTCACTCCTCTTCCTCACCATTTAGACCGACCACGTTCGATTAATCTATCACTGATCGAACAGCTCCTCCGAGGCATCTCTGCCCAAGCTCCAGCGTCAATGAGAGGTGAGCTCTACGCTTATCATAGACCGATCCAGCTCAGCGATAAACGCCAAGTCAGCCAAGAGGAAAGTCAATCTCAAAGCGAGGAGTCAAGAGGGACATTGTGGGTTGACTGCTATAACGCTAACCCCCAGTCTATGCTCGCCTCTATAAAGACTTTCTTTGAGAGCGGGGAAGAAGGGGCGCTCATCTTAGGATCGATTGGCGAGCTCGGCGACTCTTCATCGCAACTACATAGGGAACTCGGTCAATCTATCTCTACCCTCATCGGCGAAAAGACCACTCTATTCACCGTCGGTGACCAAGCTCATTTTATGTATCTAGGTCTCCAAGAAGCGGGTATAGACCCCTGTAGGCTCTACCATTATAGCCAAGGCGAGTTAGAAAACTTGCTCATTGAGGTTGCTTCACTAAACCCTCCTTCTATCCTCATCAAGGGCTCGCGTAGTGTTCAGCTCGAGCGACTCTTAGATCCTTTAGGGTCGATCCCCCTCTCCTCCCTATCACACCCCAAGGAGTAATCCTGTGCTCATCTGGCTCTTCGCTTGGTTCCAGTCATCGTTCACCCCGCTGAGGGTGGTTAGGTATACCTCCTTTCGAGTAATCGCGGCCATGGTCACCGCGACGCTGATCAGCCTCTATCTCTACCCTCGCTTTATCCGTTTCTTACAGTTAAAACAGATCGGACAAGTGATTCGGCATGATGGGCCAGAGAGCCATTTCAGCAAGAGAGGAACTCCGACAATGGGTGGAGCGCTGATCCTCTTTTCACTGACGATCAGCACTCTTTTATGGATGGATCTGAATAACCTCTACGTATGGATGACCCTCGGAGTGACACTCTCTCTAGGTCTAGCTGGATTTTGGGATGACTATCTCAAAGTGGCTAAGAAGAGCTCTGCGGGTCTCTCTGGTCGAGGGAAACTCTTAGTCCAGTTTATGGTCAGCGGAGCAGCGATCGGCACATTATTATTATATCAAGAGGGTTTCTACTCTCGACTATATCTGCCTTTTGTAGACCCAGAGTGGCTCTATATTGACTTACCTATGTGGTTGTTTCTCTTCTTTGGCGGCGTGGTCATTAGCGGAACCAGTAACGCGGTGAACCTCACCGATGGCTTAGATGGGCTCGCCATCGGTCCGGTGATGGTAGCGACCGGTACATTCCTAATCATCGCTTATGTCACCGGAGCGGTCCTGAACTTACCTCTCCCCACTGAGCTAGGAGAGGGCTATTATCAGTTTAATCTAGCCCATTACCTTAACCTACCGCACCTCCCCGAGGTGAGCGAGCTAGCGGTCTTCGCTGCTGCCCTCATTGGCGGGGGCATCGGTTTCTTATGGTATAACGCCTACCCTGCCCAAATTTTCATGGGTGATACAGGGAGTCTCGCGCTCGGCGGAGCGATTGGGATGTTAGCGGTGTGTACACGTAATGAGCTCTTATCGGTCATTATTTGCGGCCTTTTTGTTATAGAAGCGCTCTCGGTGATCCTGCAGACAACCTCTTACAAACTGAGGAAGAAACGTATATTTAAGATGGCACCAATCCACCATCACTTTGAGAAACTTGGGTGGACAGAGCCCAAAATTGTGGTCAGATTTTGGATCATCTCTTTTACGCTCTCGCTCTTGGCCCTCGCCACTCTAAAACTACGCTAAGAGGCCCCTCTAGGAGACTTCATACATACTCGCAGGAGATCCTATGTCATCACCTCACTCAGACCCGAGTCGATCATCAAACTTTAGCCTCTCTCCCTTATGGATCGCCCTAAAACAGGTTCTCCATATTATTCTCGGCGGGAAAATTATTTATCTCCGATGGCTTAAGGATAATGACGGAGAGATCGCCAAAGCTCAAAGGTCAAGAAGCCGAGCGCCTTCATGGCTCCGTGATTCTCCGGATAAGATCAAGATGATGATGGAGGAGTATCGACTTGAAGAAGAACTAGAGGAGCGTTTAGCTCAAGCGGAGAGAGAAGACACCTCCTCTAATCTTCAGGCGATACATAGTGAGCCGAACCGGGTCGATCAAGATGATTCGCAACATACCGTAATGCTCTCCCCCTCATCATCTCTGCCAGATGATTATGATCCCCAAACGTCATTTGGACTCCGACCCGCTGAGAGACCAGCGCATTCACCGCACGTAGAAAATCACCAAACTCAACTTTATCTTGGACCGATTGGAGAAGAGCGTCCCCTAGATCGTCAAGCGGTCATCAGCGAGAGTAGACGTCGTCCGGTCGACCTCCAGCTAGTAATCATCATCTCCTTCTTGCTGGTGATCGGTTTGGTGATGGTTTATTCCTCGAGTATCGTTAAAGCAGGCGTCCCAAAAAATGGACTGCCGGGAGACCCCGAGTTCTTTTTTCGGCAACAATCGATATTTATGACCATCAGTGTTGTGTTGATGTACGTCGTCTCGAGGATCCCTTATCAGCTTTGGGGCTTGACCGCCTTCTACGCATTCCTTGCTGGATTCATCGGCTTAGTCTTAGTCTTCTCTCCCCTCGGCAAGACGGTTAATGGAGCTCACCGATGGATCAATATTGGGATTAATATTCAGCCGATCGAGTTTATGAAATTTGCTTGGATATTGTTATTGTCGCTGTGGTTTGGAGATCGCAAGCAGGACATGTCAAATATCCGAATGTTCGTTCTCCCCCTCATCCCCCTCAGCGCTCTAGTCTTTCTGCTGGGGGGGCAGCCTGACTTAGGGAGTATATTGATCGTCCTCATCATCTTTGGGACAACATATTTAATCGCCGGAGGCTCGATTAAGAAATACACGCCTTTCTTGCTCGGCTTTGCTCTTATATCGATCTCCATCATGGCGATTAAGTTCAAACATGTTGGGAAGAGAATAGATGATTATATCAAGATCTTTACCCATACTGAAGATATAGAATACAACCTCAAGCAAGCCCTTATCAGCTTCTGCTCCGGTCGATTTGATGGGGTAGGTTTAGGTAATTCTAGCCAGAAAGAATACTTCCTCCCCGAGGCTCATACAGATTTCATCCTCACTATATTTGGAGCTGAGTTTGGTTTCATAGGCGTCTTTTTTCTAGTGGTCCTCTATGTGCTCTTCTTAAATCGTTGTATCTACATCGCTCGTCGGGCGCATGATTTATTTGGCGCCTTGGTCGTGACCATGCTTGCCCTCATTATAAGTGCTCAAGCGTTCATCAATATGGCGATGGCCATTGGCCTGTTACCGACCAAGGGGCTGACCTTACCACTCATCAGTTATGGAGGCTCATCCCTCCTCATCACCTGTCTCTCCATCGGTGTGATCCTCAATGTGTCTCGTGCAGCTTATCCTTCTCAAAATGGCCTAACCTTGATCTTATTTGTTAGTCGATTTAACCCTTTCCCCAAGCTAATGAGGTGGCTTGACCAAAAGCTCGATCCACCGGTAAAAGAGAGAAGTCACTCTGAGAGAGTTCGACTCAAACAATGAATGCCCTCATCGATTTTAGATCATTATACGAATCAAAGAACGGCTCTGATACCCTATGACTACCCAAAACCCCTCACTTAAGATCACCGTACTCTCTGGAGGTCCATCAGCCGAGCGCGACGTGAGTCTGCAAACTGGAGCAGCGATCATCGAAGCTCTTCAACAGCTAGGACATCGCGTTGAGGTGATCGACCCCGACCACCGTTTGTTCGATCGGCTAAGCGAGACTAATCCTGATTTGGTCTTTATCGCCTTGCATGGCACTTATGGTGAAGACGGAGTCATTCAAGGATGCTTAGAGTGGTTCGGCGTGCCCTACACTGGATCAGGGGTCAAGTCGAGCGCGATCGCGATGGATAAGGCGCTCAGTCGAACTCTCTTTGAGAGCGTTCAAATCCCAGTCGCAGCCGGTGCAGTGTGGAGAGTCGGTAGCGCACTTCCTACCCCTCAAGAGCTTCCCCCCAAGCCATGGATCGTCAAACCTACCAATGAGGGATCTAGCGTTGGACTTGACCAATGCTCCACCGGTGCTCAACTCGCTCAAGTCCTCTCCAATAAAGAGACATCAGGCCCTCGAGAGTGGCTCATAGAGTCTTTTATAGAAGGAGTAGAGGTCTCGGTAGTGATCTTTAATCACGAAATATGGGGGAGTGTAGAGATCGCTCCGAGCCAAGGCATCTATGATTTCGATGCTAAATATGTGAGGGGAGACACTCAATATTATTGCCCTCCCCGTCTCCCTAGTGAGGTGATCTCCAGACTCGAAGACTATGCCTTGCGAGCTTATAAAGTCTTAGAGTGTGAAGGGGTCTGTAGAGTAGATTTCATCACGGACCAAAGCTGTGATATTGTGTTGGAGTTGAACACTCTACCTGGGATGACCTCGTCGAGTTTAGTGCCTAAAGTCGCCGCTGCGCGGGGAGTATCATTTAATGGACTCATCGAGCGAATGATCGCTGCCGCTTTGAAGGATAAATGACAGTGTCAAGCGCCCACTCAAAATCGTCTATAGGTCCTCGACTCACCCCTCCCTCTTCGAGACCTGTGAGCGACCAAGAGGTTGTCAAACAAAGCGTTCAACCCACATTAAGCGTGCCACAAGCACCATCCAAAGAGGGGGGAGCTCTCTCCGCGTCTACTCCGAGTACACCACCTGTACCCGACCCCCACATTGAGCAACAATCAGTAAGTAGCACCAGCGCACCAACGATCGTGGCGCCGATCAACCCAGAAGAGACATTTTCATCGCTCGGCTTAAAGTTTAGACTATTGACGATGTTATTAACATTGATCGTGGGCTTATTAGTCTATGATGCCTTGATCTCACTCAATATTTTCCAGCTACGCCAAGTTCAATATCAAGGTCTAGAGCATCTCACATCAGAAGACCTCTCAGACTCTCTCCTGCTTGAGAACATAAGACCGAGTATCATATCTCCCTCATTAGCGATGATTGAAGCCGCTATCATCGGCCATCCTTGGGTACGACAAGCGGAAGCGAAACTCTCTTGGAATGGAGTGATTCAAGTCTCCGTTACCGAGTACCGAGCCTCGGCGATTGCGGTCTTGGACGAGTTATATTTAGTGACTCCAGAAGGCTTACCGTTCGCACCGGCGAGCTCCACTGATATCGGCGTAAATCTACCGATGATCAGTGGGGTCGACCCTGCGCTGTTTAATAGTTCGCAAAAAGCCTCTCTGATCGGCCGCTATTGGCTCCGTAAAGGAATAGAGCTCGCTCAGCTAGTCAAGCGCAGTCGTCTTGGGAGCTCTCATCATTTAAGTGATGTCCATATCTCACAGACCGGTCGCTATGAGATCATGCTTAACAAAATTAGGATTGTACTTGGTACTGATATGCTCAGCGAGCGATTGAGTAAGGTTGAAGATATCATTGACCGCCTCAATCGAAAAGGGGTCACCGCTGCCTATATACTCCTCAGCGATGACCTTAATCGAGCGATCGTCAAGGAGAGCTCAATTACGGTAGATGACGCGAGTCTAGAGATAACGACTCAAGATAGAGAGAGGTAAGATGATAGAGCGTGGTATCGTAGGTCTAGATATCGGAGCCTCCAACATCAAATGTGCGTTAGGTCTCATCAATCATGATGACACTGAGCAAATTGATATTATCGCCTCAGCAACGGTACCCACCGTAGGTATTAGTGATGGAATTATCACTCATAGAGACCATCTCCTGTTGGCTATTAAGGAGGGTGTTCGACGGCTGAAAGAGAACTCTCAATGTGATGTTGAGCAAATCATTATCAGTATCTCTAGTAGACACTTTTACACCCTCGACACCGGGAGCATCGTCAATATCTCCGAGGGGCGTGTCACTCACCAAGATGTACTGAGAGTGGTCCAATCTTGCCATGAGGATGCGCCACAAGCGAAAGCATCACAGGGAGGGTATGGAATTACTCATACTCTCCCTAAAGAGTACTCTCTAGACCATCAAGTGACCAATGAGCCTCCTTGGTCCCAACCCGCGCTCCTTTTGGGTCTCAAAGCTCATCTCGTCTATGGTCATAAAGAGACTCTAACCCAAATGTGGCATCTACAAGAGTCACTGAGGGCGCCTTTGATCGATGTCACCTGTGACCTCCTCGCTCAGTTCGAGGGCGTCATTCCTCCTCAAGAGACTCGCTCAACAGCGGCTCTACTGGATATGGGCTGTGAGACCACAAAAGTCCTCTTGGTACGTGATGGTAAGCCCGTCTTCTTTTACTGCCGTATGCAAGGCGGAGTACACATCTCAAGAGAAATACAGAGGCAATTCAAAATCAGTGACTTTGATGAAGCCGAATATCTTAAATTACATTACGGCAAAGTCTATTTAGGCTCCCACGAAAAGAGTGAGAATCGTATCCCCATTCATGGAGATGGCCCGGTTAGGTTTATTAGGCAAGAGTCACTCTCTCGCATCTTAGAGCGATCGATCACTGAGAATCTCAGCGCGTTAAGAGTCAGATTAGAGGAAGCAGGGGTCTCAGCGATTTTGTCAGGAGGGGTCTATCTAACGGGAGGAGGAGCTAATCTGAAAGGAATCTGTGAGCTAGCTAGCGATATTCTACAGACTAAGGTTCAACTTGGTAGGCCACAACAGCGAGGAGTAAAAGACCTTATCATTCAGCCCCAATATGCCACGGTGAACGGCTTAATTATCGCTGGATTGAGGAAGAGACATAATCACTGGTTTAGCTCTTGGAACAGGCCTTTATCGGAGATCCCCCCTCCTTTTGAGAAAACTAAGAGGAAGAGTTCTAAAGTGATCAGAGTCTTTAGATCCCTCCTAAGCCCTCCATAAACCCTATAGCAAAGATTAGCAAATCTACACGAAGCACCCATGGTCACTGAATGACCCTCAGAGCTCTTAATCGATAGTAGTTGCTAGACAGGGTCTCTGTTTGTTCCACGTCTTTATCAAGTCTTTAAACTACTGAACAAAGAATGAGTATTATATCAGATTGCTAAAGTAATCATTTAATGCTTTTATATAAGCTGTATTTTCACGTAGCTAAGGGCACCTCTCACCAAGAGTCTCTCAAGTCGTGAACTGTCTTTAGTATACCCATAACTCCTAACTCATACATTGAGGTGACAAATGTTAGAGTATGTCAACCAAGGTAACGCCCAGATCAAAGTCTTTGGTGTCGGTGGCGGTGGATCAAACGCGGTTGACTGTATGATTAGTGACGGAGGAGGAGGGCTAGAGGGGATCAGCTTTATTTGCTCAAACACTGATGCTCAAGCCCTACAACGATCAGCCTCTCCCATTAAGATACAGCTCGGGATGAGTATTACTCAAGGCTTAGGAGCGGGCGCAAACCCTGAGATTGGGGAACAGTCAGCTCTCGAAGATCAAGAGCGAATTCGTGAAGTACTAGAAGGCGCTGATATGGTTTTTATCACCGCCGGAATGGGAGGAGGGACTGGAACGGGTGCAGCGCCCATCGTGGCGCAGATCGCTAAGAGTCTTGACATCTTAACGGTAGCGGTCGTCACCAAGCCTCTGAAAATAGAAGGTCGTCATCGTATGGAGAGCGCCGAGCGAGGGATTCAAGAGCTCCGTCGACATGTTGACTCTCTCATCGAGATCCCCAACCAGCGGCTATTAGGTCAATCGGAAGGAATGAATGTCCAGCAGACCTTCGCTTTCGCCAACAAGGTCTTGATAGATGCGGTCAGAGGGATCACTGAGATCATTAACAATAATGGTGTCATCAACGTCGATTTCGCTGATGTCAAAACCATTATGTCTAATCAGGGCTCACCAAGCGCTCTCATGGGGACAGGCATAGGTAGGGGTGAGAAGCGAGCGCTCTCTGCGGCAGCAGCGGCGATTTCTAGCCCACTGCTCAATCATGACATCTCGGGCGCCAGTGCCGTCCTCCTTAATTTTACAGGCAGCACTAACATGAGCCTCGATGAGATCCATGACGCAGCGGAGACCATCACCCAAAAGATCGCTGGAGATCCTCAAGTCATCTTAGGAATGGTTGTCGACGAAACCGGGGCTTTTGATGAGGAGTGTATGAAAGTCACCGTCATCGCTACCGGCTTCCCAGAGATGATTGGTGAAGATTATTTTGATTCTCAACCGGTTAAAGCGAGCTCCCCTTATGGTCACCGCGGACATCGTCCGTCAATACCGATCAGACAACGTTCCGAGCAAAGCGCCCCTCCACGACGATCATACCAATCACCATCGGTGAGTACGAACCCCCCGATCGTCAATGACTCCTCTTCATCATCTTCCTCTGACGAACATCCTCAATGGAGAGCTGAGGCACCAAATATTATCAATGAAGTGCCCATACAGCAGTCCGCTCATGATCCCATTAATGGTTCATTCTCACAGCCATCTGGACTGTATGGACAGAGTCCAAGAGATCAAGCCCAAGGTAACCCATCTCATTATGATCGACATCAACGAGATCACTTAGCTCCTCAAGCTGAGCCCTCCCCTGGTCGGAGAGGGTCAGCGTCAAGAGCTTCCTCTCTGCTAGAGTCAAGTGGACAGGTCTCTAACGCCGTCAGCTATCCTGAGCGAACCTCAAGTTATAACGGTCATCATTCCCGAGAAGGACGATCACATGACAGCCATAGCTCAGCGAGTTATGGCGGGCAACCTAGCTCATCTGCTCCTCGCAGAGAGTCTTCTCGGGGAAGCTATAGCCGCCGTCAGCAATATGGAGCGCCCAGTGAGCCTAATCAAGGGCAAGCACCGAACGCTGAGCGAGCTTATCCGAGTCCACCTCAGCAAGAGCGACCCACCCAACGAGAGAGCTCATCAAGCGCGCAAAAATCGACTCCCACCCCTAGAGGTCCAAGCGGTCGTCGGGGCAGAGGTCGTTCATCTCTCTCTTCGCTAATGCCGGTCGCTCCAATCGATAGTGATGAGGCAAATTGGGGTGCACAACAAGCGCCTAGACAGGAGTCTCCCTCTCCCCGCGATCACTATCAGCAGGCGGATGATCGCCGCGGAACCCCTGAGTCAAGTAGTACACAAAACTATGACTCTGTGGGCTATAGCCCCAATGGTTTACCGGTCTATAGAGGATAAGCGCAGCCAACTGTCAATGGATAGGTGAGCGCTGTTATTCATCAACGGCTTATATGAGTGAGTGAATCTTTAGGTGAGTGAATCTTTAGGTGAGTGAACAGTGAGGTCGTTCGAGGAAAATATTTACTTGTATTTGTAGCTCTCCAAGAGGTTATCTATGGGATGATCTATCTCAATGTAAGAGCTTCTTCCTCATCTGAGATCTGATGACACCCAGAGATATGAGATAACTATGCCAAGACCTTTTGTTCATCTCCATGTACACAGCCATTACAGTCAACTCTGTGGGGCGATAAGACTTAAAAAGCTCTTCCCCAGGCTCGCTGAGTTGGGCATGAATAGCGTGGCCTTGACCGACCGCTCTCAAATGTTTGGCGCTGTAGACTTTCAGCTTCAATGTAAAAAGTCACAAGTAAAGCCGATATTTGGGACTGAGGTGCTCTACCTCCCCACGATTGATAGCAAGAATCCTCCCTCTCATTTAGTTTTACTAGCGATGAACGCTGAGGGATATGAGAGTCTCAGACACTTAAGCAGCCGCTCGTATTTAGAGGGTCAGAAGTTAGGAGTACCTCACATTGACTGGTCGATGTTGGAGGATAACCATAAGGGGCTGATCGTCCTCTCTGGAGGAGTATTAGGTGTCGTTGAGCGCACCCTTATCGAGCGTGGAGAAGAGGAGGCCGAACACCTTATCAAGCAGTTCGAGAGCCTCTTGGGCAGAGGGCACTTCTACTTGGAGGTCCAGCCCCTTAAGACTAATCGACAGGATCGAATCAACGAGTTCTTTAGCCGTTATCATCAAAAAGCAGGAACGCCACTTGTCGCGACGAATGAAGCCTATTACATGCGTCAAGAGGACGCTAAGAGCTATAAGGTCCTCTCCTGTATCTCTACCGGTAAAGCGCTGAGAGAATATGAGGATGAGTTTACGGTCACCGATCAACATTGGCTTAAAGATGGGGACACCATCGCTGAGCAGCTCGGACCACAGTATGAAGAAGCGATCAATAATACACTAGAGATCGCTAATCGTTGTGATTTCAAGATCCCTCTCGGGAATGTTTATCTCCCTGACTTCGGTGTACCCGAAGAGCATACGATTCAATCTTTTCTGAGACATTGCTCTCATGAAGGCCTAAGAGAGCGCTTCGCTGAGTTTGATCAAGTCGATAAGCCATATGCTCTCCAAGAGTACATAGACCGCCTCGATGTAGAGCTTGATATTATCATTTCTATGGACTTCCCCGGCTACTTTTTGATCGTACAAGATTTTATCAATTGGGCCAAAGACCAAGGTATTCCCGTCGGTCCTGGGAGAGGTTCGGGCGCCGGGTCTCTTGTCGCCTATGCTCTACGGATCACCGATATAGACCCTCTCCCTTATGGTTTATTATTCGAGCGTTTCCTCAACCCTGATCGTGTCTCCATGCCCGACTTTGATATCGATTTCTGTATGAATCGACGTGGCGAGGTCATCGAGTAT
This sequence comes from uncultured bacterium, assembly GCA_943788935.1. Taxonomy (GTDB): domain Bacteria; phylum Myxococcota_A; class Bradymonadia; order UBA7976; family VGTA01; genus CAKZRU01. The sequence goes on from CALSSE010000023.1 coordinate 83,481, forward strand.
GTCACTCGTAGATATGGGGCCATGAATGTCGGACAGATCGCCACGTATGGGGCACTCAAAGCGAAAGGGGTTATCAAAGATGTTGGGCGTGTGCTCGGGTTTCATTATAACGATACTGATCGCTTAAGTAAGCTGATCCCCGATGATTTGGGGATCACTCTCGGACAGGCTTTAGAGAAGGAGCCTCGACTGGCAAAGATGTATGAAGATGATCGCCAGATCCGAGACCTCATCGATATCGCTAAGTCTCTAGAGGGGCTCCATCGTAATGTAGGTATGCACGCTGCAGGGGTGGTCATCGGTGATGAGCCGCTGTGGCATTACTGTCCAATGTTTCGTGGCGCTAACCAAGAGTTGGTCACTCAATTTGCCAAGGATGAGGTCGAGCTCGCCGGCCTAGTCAAATTTGACTTCCTAGGCCTAAAGACGCTCACCGTGATTCAAGACGCAGTAGACCTCGTTAATCTACATAGAGCTGAAGATGACCTACTAGATGTGTACACACTTCCTCTCACTGACCCTGGCGTTTATCGGCTAGTGAGTAGCGGCGAAACAGAGGGCGTATTCCAACTTGAATCTAGCGGATTTCAAGGCCTTCTCAAGAAGCTCAAGCCGGACGTGTTTGAAGACATCGTCGCGGCGGTAGCGCTCTACCGTCCTGGTCCCTTGGGATCAGGGATGCTTGATACCTTTATCAACCGTAAACATGGCCTTGAGGAGATCATTTATCCCCATCCTCTCCTCGGTGAGATCCTCCGCGAAACCTATGGAGTGATCGTTTACCAAGAGCAGGTCATGCAGATCGCCCAAGTGATGGCAGGCTTCACCCTAGGAGCAGCGGACTTGCTCCGCCGCGCTATGGGTAAGAAGAAGATGGATGTCATGGCTCAGCAGCGTGAGGTTTTCGCTGAAGGGTCGGCCAAGAATGGAGCATCTCGAGCGAAAGCCGATGAGATCTTTGATCTCATGGAACTATTCGCTCAATACGGATTTAATAAGTCTCACTCAGCGGCTTATGCACTTCTCACTTATCACACCGCCTTCCTAAAAGCACATTACCCTGCCGAATTCATGGCGGCAGTCCTCACCAATGACAGTGATACCGCGGATAAGGTCGCCAAGGGTGTTCGTAACGCTCTCAAGATGGGGCTCACGATCTCTCCTCCTTCTATCAACCGCTCTTCACGACCCTTCACCGGTCATCAGGGAGAGGTGATCTTTGGCTTAGGGGGCATTAAAGGGATGGGAGCGAACGCCGTCGATGCCATCATAACAGCCCGAGATGAAGGGGGAGCGTTCAGCTCTATCGAGGAGTTTTGCGAACGGGTAAACCTTCAGAAAGTGTCCAAACGCACTATAGAGACTTTAATTCAAGTCGGCGCTTTCGATGAGTTCGCTCAACCTCGTAAGCGACTTCATGCCGCACTAGACCCCATCGTCGCCAGAGCGCAAAAGACTCAAAAAGATGCCGCTTCGGGTCAAAATGATATGTTCTCCATGTTCACTACCGCAGCGCCCGACAGTGAAGAGCGAGATGATATCCTGTCTAACTTTAGTGATATCGGTGAATGGAATATGAAGACCGTTCTCGAAGCAGAGAAATCACTCTTGGGCTATTATGTCAGCGGTCACCCCCTAGATCGCTTTGCCTCCCTGATCAGCAAGACTAATCACATCCCCATTAGTCAACTGAATCAGCAAGAGCGTTATGCGTCGGTGGTCCTCATCGGACAAGTCACCTCTATGAGGGCGATCCCCTCTAAGCGTGGAGGGCGAGTCGCTTTTATCACCTTTGAGGATCGTAGCGGGTTCATCGAGATTATCACAAGCGGTCCAACCTTAGAGATCTATGAAGAGGCGCTCAGCTGTGAAGAGCCGATCATGATCCTCGGAGAGGTCAAACCTCCTCGCTTTGAGGGAGAGGACTTTAAGGTCAATATCGGTCGTAGAGGAGAAGATCCAAGAGCTGTCCCCATGGTACAGACTCTCACTGACCTACAGAGCGCCCAAACTCGATCGATCGCTATTGAGATCAGTGAAGAGCAGACGAAGCGACCCCGATTTGATCAGCTGAGAGCTCTCTTTGAGACCAAAGATTACGAAGGACGATGTCCTATCATCTTTCACCTCCACACCGAGAGTGGCGCTCAAGTGTACTTAAGAACGCGCTACACCCTCCACCCTGATGAGCAGCTAGTGCACGAGATCTCTCAGCTCCTTCCTCAAGCTCAAGTGCACTTCTATGATCGGCGTACAACTGAGCGCCTCCTTTACTAGATGGGCAGTCTACTCTAGCTCCTCAGAGAGGCTCGTTAATCTCTATCGTCGATCTCTCTCTGAGTTTGAGTACACTAAGGGTTATCAATCTGATAGATTAGAGTGGCTTACACACAATAAAGCTAGAGTGGGAGATAGACTATGCCGATGTTAAGCTCTCCGAGATCTCAGATCATCTCACTCCTTATATTCTCCTCTCTTTTGGGGGCTTGTGGGGATCAAGAAAGACAAGAGAAGTGGTCACTAGAAGAACACTCACGTTCGCTCCGCAGCCATCATCACTGCTCCGCCCCTACGCCCGCAGCCTTCAGCCTACAAAAAAGCGGTGACGTCGATTGCAATGAGCGCATCGATACCGGTTACCAAGATGGAGAACCGATCCCGATCTCAGTGATCACGGTGGAAGGGAAAGCGGCAGAACGTGAATCAGCGAACGCTTATTGGATCATGAAACAAGCGGCTCTCGCTGAGGGGGTTGATATACGAATCTCTACTGCGTTCCGTACATGGGATGAGCAGCAATACCTCTATAATTGTTATCAAAATCAAAACTGTAACAACGGGAATCTCGCAGCCCCTCCTGGCTATAGTAACCACCAAAGCGGACATGCCTTTGACCTTAATACTCATGTACCAACCGTCTTGACTTGGCTCCGTCAAAACGGCGAGCTCTTTGGCTTCGATGACCCCATTAGCAGTGAGCCTTGGCATTGGGAATGGTGGGGAGGTGGCCCGGGGGGTGGACCTTGTCAAGGCCAGCCTTGTGGAGAGCTTGGCCCCGATGGAGGGATCATCGATAATCAAGCGGCTTGCTTTCAGAAATTTGGTCCGGCGAACTATTGGCGTGACGTCTCTGGAGAAGGAGAAGGAGGCAGCTTCTATTGGACAAACGCCTTTGACTCTTCAACGCCAGATAATTGGGCCCGTTGGCATCTTCATTTTGTCGAGGCAGGAGAGTATCAAGTCGAGGTCAGCGTCTCAGAGTCATTCGGTATCTGTGCTGAGACCCCCTATATGATCAGACATAATGGGGGAGAATCGAGCGTGAGTCATGACCAATCATCAGGGGGGTATTGGCAGAGTCTTGGTGTGTTTTCTTTCTCTGTAGGAGGAGAACAATCGATCAATGTATATGACAACATTCCAGGTTGGACATTAAGTGATCAACACATCACTGTAGACGCTGTTCGGCTGAGTCGTATTAGACCCGAGCCCGAGCCCGAAGCTGACCCCAACCCAGACACCGAAACTGACCCAGACACCGAAACTGACCCAGACACCGAAACTGACCCAGACACCGAAACTGACCCCGGCCCAGACACCGAAACTGACCCAGACACCGAAACTGACCCCGGCCCAGACACCGAGGCAGACCCTGACCCCAATCCTGAGACCGACCCAAGCCTAGAAACCAATGTAGATGTCAACACCAATACAGAGTCAACTGAAGACCAGATGGAGGGCGGGTCAACTCTCCCCTCTAATGGGAGTGATTATGGCTCACCGATGAGCTCTCCACCACCCGGAGGAGCAAGCTGTACCTCTTCTCCACGACGCTCCTCGAATCTATGGCTGATATTCATATTACTGGGACTCTACAGAGCCCCCTTATTGAATCGACTCAAAACTTAACCGTTTTAACCCCAAACATCGCTCTAGCCTCAAGTTCCGCTCTAAGTTTAAACTCGATTTAGCCTCAGTTTCGGTCTCCAAGGGATAGGATGAGGGTCTGTGGCCGGTCTCCTTGGATCACCCAACGGATAAAGGCTAGCCCTTTGGCTGATCTAGCGGTCACTCGGTCTTTATCACCGAGGCTCTTTACGTGTCCGGCGATTGACCTCACCTCGGTTAAGGCGCTTGATGAGTCACTAGTCACCGATTGAAATGAGGAGAGTGCTGAACCACTAGCGAGTAACCATAGCTCATCTTTCATTGATTGGTCGTTGACTAACCAAGCCTTATTTTGAGGTAGTATTATCGGCCGATCCGCTAGTATGCCTCCCGATCCTCTTAGGGGATAAATACGCTGAAGCTCTCCATCACTCAAGGCGAACAGATAGACGAATACATCTTGATCACTCACCAGCTCAACCGTGAAAAGATCGCCTGACTTCAGCGAGTTAGCGCAACGCTTAACCTGACGTTTACCCGATTTACTTGGCATACACTTGAGCTGCGCTTCGATCGAATAAGTGCTCTTTTCACGCTCTCTGACTAAGGTTGGCCTCAGCTGTCGCTGTTGTCCGACCTCTAAATTAAGCTCACCATGATCCGCCAAACCTGCTCTCTTCAGCTCATAACGATGTTTACCTGTCGGGAGCCATATATTGAGGGGAGTTCTACCAATAGAGACGTCATCTATTGTCAAGAGCGCTCTTAAAGGATCACTCTCCCACATCGTCCACGCTCCGCATTGGGCCCCGAGCGCATTCGTGTTGACCACCACGCGGTCTCGATGTCTACTCATACTCTGACATCTCTCACAGCGTTGTAAGTATTGTTGCCAGCCTAACAGAGCTTGATGACAATCGTCTGCCTCATGGTTCCTCTTGTATAGGAGATGTCGGGTAGCCGCGATCAGTAAGAGATGGTCTTCATCTGGGTAGATCTTTTGGGCATGCTCATACCTCTCTAAGGCGGCGTTGAGTTTATTCTCTTTCATGAGCGACCGACCCTCTATCACTAGAGCTCTCGCCTGATCAATGTTCACGCCTCTAGAGTTCGACTCTACCTGCCTTGATCGCGCGTGGTCGATCATTGATACTAGAGAATCCTCAGCGCTCTTGACCCTCTCTTCGCTGAGAACATATAGGGGACCGATAACCACCTCTCCGCTTCTTACAGGAGATCTTTCAGAAGGCTGCGGTGAAGAGCCACAACCGATGAGGAGAGACAAATGAAGACCATAACAGAGCAGGACAAGTCCTCTCGCTGAAACAACTGAAGCGGGGTCGCCGACTATTGCATTCATCATAGGCATTATTCTATTTCCTCTAAGACTTGATCAATGAGGGCTTGGGCATGAATGGTGGTGCTTATCTCTTGATCGTCAACCGAGGCTATGAGCTCACCACACTCTTGATGTTTGACCTGATAGAGAACTCGCATTGGATCGGAGAGTCGCGTCAAGCATGGGGGGATTTGATCGATCTTGAAATCTAAAATCGCTCTCCCTAATGGATCTTGTAACAATAACTCGAATTGAGCGCCAATAGCATATCCCATCGCTGATGGTTTAGGCTTTAAGACGATTCTATACCGACTCACTGATCGCTTTGGACCAAGCTGAGGGGAGCGGTCCTCGCTAAACACTGTAGACCGGTGAAGATCGGGAGAGAGCCGATCGACAGGTGACCCCATAAACCACACCCCAATAATAAGCGCTGATATAGCACAGATAACCACTAATGGTAGGCTAGAGAAGAGTCCACTCGGTGATGCTGCCTCTCTCTCTGTTTTGACCTCAACTCTCTGCTCTTCAGCAGCGACCTGGGGAGAAGATAGAAAGTTCACACCGTCTTCAAGAGAGGTCGGCTTAAGATGTTGGGTGGCTTTAGAAGTTAGCGCATCACGCTGACTGGTGAAGAGCTCATCAGGGGCCAGCGTCTCCTCCAAATCTTCTTGGTGAATAGAAAGGGAACCACTATGGGCTGAGGAGTGAGCTGAGGAGTGAGCTGAGGAGTGGGCTGAGGAGCGGGCTGTAGCCTCAAGCGTCACCATCGATGACTCAAACCCCAAATGCCTCACCGTCGAGGGTGATCGCTCTCCAATCCTATCAATATTCAAAGATGAGATCTTGAGAGAATCGGTGCTCCTGGAATAGACTCTTGACCTCACTTGGTCTTCGCTGACCTTCCCCACTAATGATAGAGGAGGGGTCATCACCAATCCATCAACTCGCTCTCTTAATCCCTCCAGCTCATTGATGGCCTCCCTCATACTCTCGAATCGATCCTCTGGCTCTTTTGATGTCATCTTAATGATGATCTCATAGAGAGCCTCAGCAGCCTCTCCCTCAACCCCTAGCGGAGGAGTAGGCTCATGCATCTGCTTATGCATCAGCTCAAATTCATTCCCTCCTGTGTAGGGAGGTTCTCCATGAAGAGCGCTCCACGCGACTAGCCCTAAACTGTACTGATCACAGAGCGTACTCACTTTAGAGCTATCTTTAATCTGTTCAGGCGCCATATAAGCAGGTGTTCCGATGATGGCGCCACTCTTCGTAGCGCCTCCACCCTTCTGCTGAATGACCTTCGCGATCCCAAAATCGAGGAGTTTAATGACAGTTTGATGATAACCTGATCGGGAGACAGGGAGATGAACAAATAAGTTCGCTGGCTTCAAGTCTCGATGGATAATCCCCAACTGATGAGCCTCATCTAAGACCGAAGCGACCTCAATCAATAAACCCAGGGTCTCTGCGGGGCTACAAGGAGAGTCTCGCAGATAGTCTTGAAGAGAGAGCCCATTCAGTAGCTCGCTCACCAAAAAAGGATCACCAAATTCGCTCACTCCAAAGTCAAAGATCATCAGCGCTGAGGAGTGGCTGAGCTGCGAGGAGATCCGCGCCTCCTCTAGGAAGCGCTCTTTAATATGTGGACCAAAACCTACGGCATGTAACTGCTTGAGCGCGACTCGTCGATCGAGCATCCGATCATGAGCTTCATAGACGGCACCATAACCGCCCTGTCCAAGCTGATTAATCAGCTCATATCGACCATTGACGACGTCAGTCATTAATCATTGCAACAATCCGGCTGACTATAAGTCACTTGTATCTCATGGGACATCCCCAAGTCGATGCCATCGTAATGAAGCCTCAAGATCATTAAGTGATCCTTAGAGAGCTCGCTAAGGTAACTTATCTGTAAACTCGACCCTCCGCTCACTTCGCCGAGTCGTATGTCATCACGCTTCGTGTCGAGTAACTCTAGGCGGTAGCCTTCGGGAAACTGCTCACTCATTGCAAGAGAGATGGTCGTCCGCTGTCCGCTCTTAGCCAGTACTTTATAGTCTGTATAGGTTGGTTCCTCAGATGAGCTGATGATAGTATAGATACCTCCATCACTGAGTAGGCAGGCAGAGACAAAGGATTCTTCACAAAGCGTGACTCCGGGGAGCGCCTCTGCTGTCTCGGGCCGGCCAAACCTAAAGGTGGCCGTTCCCGTGAGTTGACAGCCTTGGGGATCACTGCAGCTTGTCCCTTGGTAGAAGAAAGACCACTGCTGATTTAAGAGGGAAGTCCCTATTAGATAGCTCAAGGGCTCATAGTTCAAGCTGTCATATTGGCTCTGATTCAACAGCAGAGGGATCGGAGCCGATTCACCTAGGCGAAGCTCAAGAGACTCGGCGTCAGCGGGCACATCTAGACCCTCTATATTCATTGAGAAATACCCAAGACGGACCTCTTCACCAGCATAAGTGAACTGACCCTGATTATCTGTCGAGATCTGCTCAGCGAACAGGAGGGGGAGAGAGTGATCAGAGCTCTCTACCGCTCGGCGACCAAACAGCTGGTCGTGTGTCGGAGAGCCGTTATAGAGAGCGATCACATTCATAGAGGGGGTTGACGACCCCGAGGCTAGAGACCTCTTATCAACGTAAAGGAGATCAGGCGTCCCGTCATTATTGAGGTCAGCGATAGCGCTGTCATAGACATTGATCAAGTCTGCTCCAGTGAACGGGTCGCTGCGTGACTCTACACTCTCCACGACTAAGTCTCCGTTAGAGCTTAAGGTCAAGTATACATGTTTTCGCCCTTCACTGAGGATCACTCCTGGTCGTCTAAAACCATGCTCTGCGGTCTGCCAAACAGCGAGTTGAGCCTTGATGTTCTCCGAAGTAAATAAGAGTCCATGTACGGTCATTAGCTCACTTAAATCAATATTTGAACTGTTAGAGAGATTGAGAGTTGGCGCGTTGTGACCATCGTAGCAGATGAGGTCTATTTGCTGATCACCATCTTGATCTCCCACGCTGAGGGTATGTTTTGAGCAAGAGTGGTCGATCGAAGTCCATTGCGGACTCTCGGAGACGTACCTGAGCACTCCATGGTTACCGTATATTTCATCACACTGACCTACATCGTCGCGAGAGACGCTTAAGCGCTCAAGGGGGCTGCTCGGCATATCATTGACTTCGACCCATTCTCGATTAATGTCGTTTTCTCTAATATCGCGGCCTCCTTCATAGATATGGATCACTGGCTCGCTAGCGGGCGTCTCAAAAGAACCATTATGCACCCAGATGAGGTCTTCTATCCCGTCACAGTTGAGATCAGCGCTCAATAGCTGATCGAGAGGGAGATCAGGTGTTGTTGTTTGTGGAAATGACTTCATCTCTCTCCACATGTACGCAGGTTCAGTATTTGCTCTAGGTAAGCCTCCTTCAGAGATGAATATTTGTTCATTGTTCGTCATCACTAGGTCTGGGTAGTGATCAGCGTTAAGGTCAATAATCATCATGCGATTAGAGGTTGAGATCACTTGTGGATCATCAGCGCCATTGACTTGACCCACACTGTCAAAGCCTCCTGAGCTTTTTCCTAAGTATGTCTGCACTATATTAAGCGCAGGATTAGAGGAATGAACTGCCCAGGTAACGAGATCGAGCCTCCCATCTAAGTTGAGGTCAATAAGTTTAAAGTGATCTAAGGAGGACTCCTCTGTGAAGAGCTGCTCTTGAACACCAAAGGCGTCCTTCGTGACCTCATAAGATTTAATAATATGTGAGCGATTGTCCCATAACACCCCTCGATTACCCAGAGTGGCGAAAGAGACAGGAAGAGTGATATTCTCACCGAGTACATAAGAGGATGAGTCACTCTCAAAACCGCCTTGGTTATCGTTACGATAGACCTGCATGAGGAGCTCTGTCACTTCATTATTGGACCGTTCCCCTAAGAGGATGAGGTCTGGCTTCCCTTGACTCTCGAAAGATCCTAACGCTAACTGAACAGCCGATGAGTTGACTCCATTAAGATTCGGCAGGTGCGTAAGATTAACTCCGCCCGCACCATCTTGCATCAGGTAGTACACCCTTTTCTCATCGGAAGATGTGTTGATTAAGAGCGCTGACTCCTCCTCACCATTCGACGATTCAGAGGAGAAGTCAGCGACCTTGAGATCTAATATACTCGCCCCATCACCTATTTCATCGGTGATCAATAACTCTGACGGCTCAACAGTTTGGACACTCTCAAGGGTCAAATCAATTGAAAACACTTGTAAGTTCTTCCTATCTTCTAGAACAGTGAGCACAGAAATCTGATTAGTTTGGCCGCTCTCCATAAAGTAAATTTCAGCGGGAATCTTTCCCCCTATGTTATCTGGGTCATGTTGTAAGTGAGCGATCTCGGTGATCGTGTTAGGGTTTGTACTAAAGCGATAAACAGACGTCTTGAAGTCGATTGGAAAGCTCACCATCACCAATGTTGAGCCATCACTGAGCAGCTTGCCGCTAAGACTCTCTCCCTTGTTGCCTGATTCAACATGATTTACGGAGACTTGACTCCCGCTCTCTTGGTGATTAACGATTTGAGTACAAGATGTTATGTCGTTACTAAGCCAACAGACCGGGTAGTCGTCATGGCCACGAGGCGCCCACAGACGCTTAACAACTCCTACTCCTAAAAGTTTCGTAAAGTTTGATCCCTGTGAGTCGAAGGTCAAAGTACTGATGACCTCACCGTTATCATTCAGATCCTCTTGAATACGAATCCACTCTAGATTCTCGTTGGAATGAGAGGTAACCGCCAACAGAGAGGATCTTGCTATCTGCGTCTCCTCCATCTGACTTCGGTTAATATTGAGATCTACTATGATCTCATGATTTGAATTAGTGAAGAGAGCGACATCATAGGTTTGATCATTAGCGTTTACCCCAAAGGTGTATCGTCCGTCTTCTTGACAGTCACCAGACATATCCCCTTGTTGATCGAAGACCTTAATATGAACGCTCGATTCTTCAGATGTTACTGCTAAGCGAGCGCTCACCTCTGCCTCGCTATTCTTGGGGACGCTCACCTTGATCACTTGAGCAAAGCTATTGCCACCTAGGCAATCTACCCCCGCTACTCCTTGATTCAATGGAGAGGGGAAACGAGCACCTCTAATGCTAGCGTTAAAGTGAGCGAGGGCATCAGAGAAGGTCTGTGAATATTCACACGCTCGACCGATGCCATCTTGATCATGATCCTCCTGGCTAGCATTCCAAACCGTGGGGCAATTATCGATCGCGTTGACGAAGCCATCTTGATCATCATCATCGAGGTCAATCAGAGTATTTGTCTGTCCTCCCCCTTCTTCTCCTCCTTCGCTTTCGCCTTCTCCTCCTGAATCCCCTCCATTGTTACAAGCATTCGTTGCGTCAAATGGACAGGCGTCTGCGATATTGTCTTGTCCATCTCCATCCGCATCATAATCACATTGATCACCGATACCATCAGAGTCGAGATCTTGTTGGTAGAAATTACCGACCAATGGGCAATTATCTAGAGGGTCTGGATAAGTATCCCCATCTCTATCTACCTCACAGAGGTCGCCTACTCCATTTCCATCTTGATCATGTTGATTCGGATTATTAACAGTAGGACAGTTGTCACCCTGTTCCTCTAATGAATAGATAAATGTATCTCCGTCTTGATCGTTGTCGCAGACGTCACCGGTTCCATCCCCATCTTGATCCTCTTGACCGACATTCTTAAAACGAGGACAGTTATCGGAGAGGTCGCTGATGTCATCTCCATCAACATCTCCTTCACAGGTCCCCACTATTTGCCAGGGGCATGGGTCTTCATTATTTCCTATCCCATCCCCGTCAATATCTGGGTCGCAAGCATCTCCCACGTTATCGTTATCTAAATTCGTGAGGATGCTTGACCAAAAGCCCGGGCAGTTATCATCACGATTTAAGATCCCATCCCCGTCGTGATCTAGCTCACATAGATCCCCCACTCCATTAAGATCATTATCCGCTTGATCATTATTGGGGAGCTCTGGGCAATTATCGATGAAGTTATCATATTGATCCCCATCCATATTAGAGTCACAGGCATCACCGATCCCATCGAGGTCATAGTCAAGTTGCCGGTTGGGGACATATCGACAATTGTCGTTGGTGTTAATGACCCCATCACCATCTAGGTCTTCATCACAGAGATCAGGGGTACCATCATTATCAAAGTCACCGCTTAGATCAAAGTAGCTCGGTGTATAGAGGTCAGGGCAAGGGTCCTCCTCATCAAGGACTCCATCGCTGTCGCGATCACCTTCACAAGCGGCTCCAACGCCTTCATTAACCTCATCTTGATCGCTGTTTACTGAGTTAGGGCAATTATCAACCTCATTGAGAATCCCATCACCATCGATATCAGGATCACAAGCATCACCAAGGCTGTCACCATCAAGGTCACGATTACTCGCTGAGGGTACGTCGCTGCAGAGGTCGATCGCATTGGGGATTCCATCATCATCGTTATCATCTTCGCAGAGATCACCTAAGAAATTAAAATTGAGGTCTTCTTGCCGAGGATTTGGAACCTGTAGGCAATTATCTTCAGCGTTGATCACTCCATCTCCATCGAGATCAGAGTCACAGGCGTCTCCCCTACCATCTCCATCACTATCAGCTTGATCAGGGTTGCTCTGTAGAGGACAGTTATCGACGACCGGTGCATTAGAATCGCTCTCTGTAAGCTCATCACCATCGAGGTCATCATCACAGTGATCTCCTATCCCATCTCCATCAAAATCGTCTTGACCGGGGTTGGGGAAGGTCGGGCAGTTATCTAGCTCATTGGGGATCTCGTCGCTGTCAAGATCATCACCCTCACATGCGTCACCGATTCCATCATTATCAGAGTCCGCTTGGTCTGGATTAAACGCGCCGATGCAATTATCTAAGATCTCATCATCTTTAAGGACTACATTGGGGAGACCATCTCCATCGAGGTCGCTGTCACAGGGGTTACCTTGACCATCTCCATCTTGATCGCTCTGATCATCGATCGCTACATAAGGGCAGTTATCAGTCGCGTTAGGGATCTGATCGAGATCGGGGTCCGCTTCGCAGATATCTCCGATTCCATTATAATCGGCATCGAGCTGAGTAGGGTTGGGGAGCTGAGGACAATTATCATCGCCGTTCACAAACCCATCATCATCAAGATCATTATCACATGAGTCTCCCAAGCCGTCCCCATCTCGATCGAGCTGATCAGGGTTAGCGATAACTCTGCAGTTATCGAGGACATCATCCACCTCATCGTTATCGCGATCAGCATCACACTCATCCCCTACTCCATCGTCATCAATATCGAGATTGTTCGGGTCATAGATATCGACACAGAGATCGGAGAGATCGGGAATGCCGTCACTATCACGATCTCCTTCACAGACTTCACCGGTCTCTGTGACCTCAGAAGCCTCTTGATCAGGGTTCACTTGATAAGGGCAGTTATCCTCCTCATCAGGGACAGAGTCCCCATCATCATCATCATCACACAGATCTCCAAGTCCATCTTCATCTAGGTCATATTGGTTAATATTAAAGACCTGGATGCAATTATCAAAGCTGTCATAGATCCCATCTTGGTCAGTGTCTAGAGCGCAAGCGTTACCGACGTTAAGGCCTGGCAGACTCGCTTGAGTCGGATTATAAACAGAAGGACAGTTATCCTCAGCGTTAACATACCCGTCTCCGTCACGATCTTGGTCACACGGATCGCCGAGACCATCTTGATCGATATCCGCCTCTTGATTAGGGTTAGAGATCGTCGGACACGTATCCAACCTCCCGCCTAAATCATCAATTTGATTGATGCCATCTCCATCAATATCTTCGTCACACGAGTCTCCCAAACCATCTCCATCGAGATCAGCTTGATTCTCGTTAATCACCAGAGGGCAATTATCAAATAGATTCTCGATGAGATCTCCATCAATATCTTCGTCACATAAGTCACCTTGGCCGTCAAAGTCTTGATCTCCCTGTGACTCGTTAGCCTCTACAGGACAGTTATCATCGACATTGGTGATAAAATCGCCATCTAGGTCTAAATCGCACTGATCTCCTATTTGATCGCCATCAACATCTGCCTGCTGATCTACTCTCTCATCTGTCCTGAGGAGAGGGCACAGATCAAGCTCATTGCCAATAAGATCACCATCAATATCGGGATCACAGGCGTCTCCCTCTCCGTCAAAATCGATATCCGACTGTATGAGCTCTTGGGAGTTACCCGACGAGCTTAACTCCCGAGGATTGTAGTGCTGCGGACAGTTATCATCCTCATTGAGTACCTCATCTCCATCAAAGTCCTCCGCGCAAGCGTCACCGATCCCATCTCCATCGGTGTCAAGTTGGACTCCATCGCGATCAGCAGGGTTATAAAACTGCGGACAATTATCGAGCATCTCTGGGGCGTTAGGAATCCCATCTCCATCGATATCTAGATCACAGACATCACCAAAGCCATCTCGATCGATATCATATTGCTCTGGATTGAAGAGCGTGAGGCAATTGTCGAGAAAATCTGGGACAGCGTCGCTATCTTCGTCAAAGTCACAGAGATCACCAATCCCATTATAGTTTTGATCAAGTTGAGAAGGATTAGGGATTGTAGGGCAATTATCTAGCTCATTGAGACGCTCATCTCCATCGATATCTAGATCACAGGCATCCCCTGCTTGATCTCCATCGATATCGCTCTGAGCTTCTCCCTCAACTCGAGGTGGATTAGGAGTCACACGACAATTATCTTCAAGGTCGATTACCCCATCGTTATCGTCATCATCATCACATTGATCACCGCGTAGGGCCTCACCTATCCTGAGCTCCTCATCGAGGTCGCTATTATCCTGATCAGTGTTGATTCGGTTAGGGCAGTTATCTACTAAATCAGGGACTCCATCTCGGTCTCGGTCAGCGTTAACGTCGACCACACAGAGAGACAAAAAGCACAGCGCGCCAAGTTCACAATCTTGGTCCGTATAACATTCTTTAGGTAAACATATTCGAGTGGCTACTTCACAGAATTCATCTGAGTTACAATCCCAATCATCTAAACAGCTACCCCCTTCTGATTGGGGACCGCGATCACTCTCTCTATTGATCCCACTTGGGTCATCAATGCACCGACGATCTAGGCATAATCTCCCCTCTCCACATTGGGCGTCTTCTGTACAGCTCACTTTATACCCTGTTCCCACAGGGTCATCACAAGAAGCAGAGATGAAAACACCTAGTATAAAAAGAGCCTTTATGATGGATAGAGATAGCCTATACGAGAGAGCATATGTGACTTTAAGTAAAGTAGACGACATAACAAACCTTTGAACTGACGCAAGTAGACAACCTAAATACTAGTTTAAATACCTATATAATAAGTACGTTAAGAATGCCATCATAGGGTCAATCTGTTCGTTATATATGAGCCCATTTTATTCTTAATGCTTATAACCTCTATTTGGAGCGTTTATGTATAGACCTCTCTCACAAGCTCTGTTCATTTTGATCATTTTTCCATTTGTTTACGCATGTACAAGTGGGGTGACTCGTATTCAGCGTGGAGTCTATATCGCCCCTCAGCAGGAAGTAATGATCGGCGCTACGCTCTGTGATAAAGAAAAGTCTCCCGAGACATGGTCAGTAGTGATCGGTATCAATAAGTACCAAGATCCGGGGATCCCTGATCTAACAGGAGCCGCTCAAGACGCGTGGAACTTCTATCATTATTTGACACACAGAGATGGCGCGAAAGTACATCCTAGGAGGACTAAGCTACTCATTAATGAGTATGCCACAAAAGTTAATATTGACGAGGCCTTAGGAGAATTCCTAACTCAAGCCTGCCCTAAAGATAGAGTGAT
>CALSSE010000024.1 GCA_943788935.1 uncultured bacterium
CCAAATGTCTGCTCTGATACCGATGCGGACACCTGTGACGATTGTGTCAACGGTACCTTTGATCCCGCCAATGATGGTGCCGACTTCGAAGGCGATGGCCTCTGTGATGCCGGTGACCCTGATGATGACAATGATGGCTCATTGGACGCCGATGACAGCGATGATAACGACCCGAATGTCTGCTCTGACACTGATGCCGATACCTGTGACGACTGTGTCAATGGTACCTTTGATCCAGCCAATGATGGCGCTGATTTCGAAGGTGATGGCCTTTGTGACCTTGGAGACAACGATGACGACAATGACAATCTGACCGATAATGTTGAAGATATTAATGGTAATCAAGCCGTTGATCCTGGTGAGACTGATCCAAAGAATGCAGATACTGACAATGATAATATCCAAGATGATATTGATAACTGTCCGATCATCGCTAACGCTGATCAAGCTGACCTCAACGGTGATCAAATCGGTGATGTCTGTGGTGATATCGATCTCGATGGAGTGAGTGATGACGTCGACAACTGCATCAATGTCAACAACCCAGTCCAAGAGGATAACGATGGCGTTGATGGTGGAGACGCCTGTGATGATGATGATGATAACGATGGGGTGAACGACGTTGATGACAATGACGCCTTTGACCCCAACATCTGTCGTGACACCGATAATGACACTTGTGATGACTGCGCTGTCGAAGGGTTTGATAACCCCAACAATGACGGCCCGGACTTTGATAGTGATGGCGCGTGTGACGCCGGAGACAATGATGATGACAATGATGGGTCCATCGACGCTGACGACAGTGATGACTTTGATTCTACTGTCTGCTCAGATACTGATAACGACCAGTGTGATGACTGCTCAGGCGGATCCTTCAACCCCGCTCAAGATGGAGTCGACACAGACGGTGATGGCATCTGTGATATCGGAGACCTCTGTGTAGATGTCGCCGATCCAGCACAGCTCGACACCGATGCTGATGGCGAAGGAGATGAGTGTGATTGCGGTGATGGAGTGATCGCCGGAATAGAGGAGTGCGACAGTAACGGCGTAGATGCCGCTAACTGTGACTTCGACTGCACCTTCGTCAACTGTGGTGATGGGCATACGAACGCTGCTGCCGGGGAGACTTGCGATGATGGAAATCAAAATGACGATGACGCTTGTGTTGAGCTGAACGGTGTATGTACCGACTCTACGTGTGGCGATGGCTTTATCCAAGCGGGCGTTGAAGTCTGTGATGACGGTAACCAAGATAACACTGATGACTGCCCTGATGGTGTCGGTGGTACCTGCCAAGACTCATTCTGTGGAGATGGCTTCGTCAACGCTTTGACAGAGATGTGTGATGACGCTAACGATATCAACGATGACCTCTGCACCAATGTCTGTGAAGTCCCCGCCTGTGGTGATGGGATCCTCCAAGGCGGTGAGGCCTGTGACGACGGTAATCTCATGAACGGTGATGGCTGTGACATCTCCTGTAATGAGAGCGATGACATCTTATGGATAGACATCGCTGCCGGCGTCTATGAACGGGGAATCAACAGTGATACCCTAGCGAGACCGGTCAAGAACGTTACCATCGGAGATTTCCAGATCATGCGTACTGAGGTCACGGTCAAGCAATACCGAGAGTGTGTAGATGCCGGAGAGTGTTCAATGCCTGGCACTGGAAGTTTCTGTAACTACCTCCTCCCTGGTAGAGATTGGCACCCTGTTAACTGTGTCTCTCAGACTCAAGCGAAAGAATTCGCTGCTTATATGGACACTCTCGACCCGGCTGTCCATATTCGCCTCCCCTCAGAGGCGGAATGGGAGTATGTTGCACGTGGTTTAGGGGCTGAGAGTCTATTCCCTTGGGGAGATGATGCTGCTACCTGTGAATATGCTCATCTACGTGAGGGTGGTGTTGGTTGTGCGACTGCCACGACCGCTAAAGTCTGCCGTACCTCTACCACGAACACTCCTCGCCAGATCACGCCTCCCAATGGCGATACAGCGCAGGGGATCTGTGATATGGCAGGAAACCTCAGCGAGTGGACATTAGATGTATTTAGTACCAACTACTCTAATTCATTCACCGACGCTCGTCCGTTCCCTGGCTTCACCCAGCTCGGGACGCTCCCTCGTATCTCTAACATGCGCATCATAAGAGGTGGTTCATGGACTCAAAGCGCTAGTTCCCTCACCGTTACCAAGCGCCAGCGAGCCTCTTACTCTATTGGATCACCAAATAACGGAATCCGCCTCGTCGCTAGCCTGTGTGGCAATGGGATCATTGAAGGCAACGAGATCTGCGATGATGGTAACTCCGATTACTTCGATGGCTGTAACTTCCTCTGCCAAGAGACCGATCTCTAGTGATCGTCGAGGGAGAAGCGCGATCACAGCGTAAGCTCCCTCGGTCCTAAAGATGCCTACCGAACTCCACAAGGGTTTAACGATCGATTGATGGACGCGCTGACGTTGATTTTCTTGTGCTCACAAGGTATGAGTAATCGCTAGAGAGTCATCCGTTCACCTATCTATATTGGGGTCACCTGTGCCAGGCTATATCTACCAAGATGCATACACCGTATGGCGGGCTCTTAAGACGATTGTAGAGTCTATGTCACTGCAACAGGCAAAGACCTTACGCTTTGATCTCGACCAACATCCTCAGCACCCTCTGAGGGATGATGAGCGACGTCTCATCGCCCAGCTGAGCGTTGATAAGTTGATCATTATGACCAACATTCAGAGCAGTTTAGATAAATACTTCGCCGAGCTTATTCATCGAGATGAGTTGAGCCAGCAGCTCAAGGCGAGTAACGCTCGACTTAAGACCTTAGAGCTTCGCGCTCGCAACTTAGATCAAGAGCTCTCTAAAAGCGGTCTCTTTCGCGGAAAAAAAAATACCACGTTGAAAAAACAACGAGACCAAGTGAGCACTCATCTTACTCAAGTCCATGGTGAGATCAGTGGACTACAGACCCGACTTCATAGCATTGAGCAACAACGAAGAGCCCTCGGAGAGCGTATTAGCACCGAAGATGAGCTACAGCGAGCTCGATGGGTCTCTATTGAAGGAGATGCCTTAAATGGAATCGTGCTCTCCCTTACCGAGCAAGGGATGTTTCTCCTCAACTATTTATCAGATATGAGCCCCGATATTCTTAGGGGGAAGACTCTTCCTCAAGTGTTAGTGTATGGATTCGCATGGTCGATGGCGAACCAAAATCTATAATCTCTTTCTCAGTTTAACTTTAACAGGCGTCCGTGATATTTCTATACTGAGAAGCGACTTTTCCCTTCACTAAGTGTCTAAGATCAGTAAGAAGCGTGTTTGAATCTTAGGAGAAGCTCATGAGCTCTAGAGAATCTGCCCATTGGTCTGATGTTGAAGCTCAAGAGGTTGAGACAGGACGGTTTAAACGCGCTTGGCGACTTGGTAAGCTGGGCGCTAAAATGACCGGATCACTGATAAAAGACCATATGAAGAATAAGGTATTTAAGGCAGAAGCGTCTGAAACCTCTGCTTTGCAAAGCGCTGCTCTCCGTAACGCGCAGGAGATGGTCGAGGTGATGGGACAACTTAAGGGGGCAGCGATGAAGCTCGGTCAGATGCTCAGCGCTGATCCTGAACTGATCGATCCTCAGTTCGCAGAGGCGCTCTCCGTTCTTCAACGACAAGCCCCGCCAATGCCCTATCAACAGCTCAAATCGGCCATAGAGGTTGAGCTGCAGAGTTCGCTCTATGATGTCTTTGATTACTTTGACCCTAAGCCTCTAGGGGCAGCCTCTATTGGTCAAGTCCATCATGCGATCTTGAAGTCAGGCGAAGAGGTCGCGGTCAAGATCCAATACCCCGGGATACGAGATTCGTTGGCGAGTGATCTCTCAAATATAGAACGTTTCTTCTTAATCGGTAGGACGCTCTTACCCAAAGAGCGCGCTAAAGAGTTTATCGCAGAGCTGAAAGAAGCCTTTGAGCAGGAGGCAGATTATGAAGCAGAGGCCGCTAAACTTAGAGAGTTCAATGAGCACTTTCGGGAGTGGCCCAAAGTCAGGATACCCAAGCCACACTTAGAGCTCTGTACTCCCAATTTACTCATCATGGAATTCATCGATGGATCACCGCTCACTCAAGTGATCAATGATCAGCTCTCAAAGGCAGAACGGGACCAAGTGATGGAGCTCTTCATCAAGGTCTTTATCTATATGTTCCATGACCTACATCGTCTCCATGCCGACCCGCATCCCGGCAATTTTATGCTCGACAATGAGGGGCGGCTCGTCCTACTCGATTTTGGCTGTGTCAGAAGTTTTCAACCTCAGCTCGCTGACGAGGTCTTAGAGTTACTCCCTGCCTTTTGGAGCGGTGATCCTCAGCGTCAGCTTGACGCTCTCTTAAGACTTGGTTTCGGTAAACCCAATGCCCCTTTGCCTCGACTAGAGTCGATCGCCCGTCATCAAACGCTCGTTCTCGCTCCCATGGCGGAGAGCGCACCCTTCAGCTTCTTTGATTGGCGTGTCTCAGATGATCTACGGGCCTTACTCACGTCCGATCTCAATTTCATGAACTTAATTCCCCCCGCCGAGCTGCTCCTCTACCTTCGAGTCATCTCAGGGATCAAGGGGACCCTCACTCAGATCGATGCCTCTTGCAACATTAGGGCGCTCGCTGAAGAGGCGTGTCTTCGCAGAGGTCTCTTAAGTTAGGAGATCTGTGAGATGATCTCAGACGTTGTAGTCTACACATTGATGCCTGTACCTCGACGTTCTCCTCGTCTTCTATTAATCCATAGTAGATAGAGAGCCATGGAGATGCATAGAGGCAAGGCGATGAGGGTTGGAGTCTCTCGATACTCTAGGTTTACAGTATGATGACCCCGAGGGAGTCTTATCCCCTGAAAGAGATAATTCATCCGCTCCGTAGACAGCCACTCCTCTCCATTCACTTGAACACGCCACCAAGGAGAGTAGGCCTCGTTAATCACCAATATCCCCGGCTCAGGAGAGTCTAAAGTTAAGAGAATAGAGCCCCACTCCGATCTGATCACATTCGCCGTTGCCCCCTTCATCCCCGAGTCTTTAACGATCTTAAGCGACTCTTGTTCATCATTCATTTCACTAAAGGCGATCAGAGCATCTCCAGGAGACCGACGCTTCATCTCTCCTAAGACCTGTTGAGCATTAGGCGACCTGAGCTCATGTGATGTCCAATAAGCATAAGGGACAGAATGTTGGAGGCGCTCAAACCTGGCTCTTCTGCGCTTAAAGAGCTGTTGAACACCACCCCATGCGTATAAATGTTTACTCTTCTCGCTATGTCTCCGGTACATCGCCCAACGCTGACCGACCATGGTGCTATATCGGCCGAGAAGGTCGGGCTTAAGAACCCGAGACGCGGGTCTCCAACGTAAGTGCCCCTCGTCAGCGAAGCGATGATGACCTGTGAGCTGAACGAGATGATCCCTTCTCGGTCTAGGGACAGGTTGAGAGATCTTCACTAAATCTTGCTGCTGGCAGCCTATGTCAATAAGACTTAGGAGACATAACCCTGCCCAGACAGAGTTCAAAGTTAAGCGTTTCATCCTCCACAGCGCTGTCATCACTATGCACAAGACTGCGCTCAGCCCGGTAAGAGACCGAAAATCTCCCGTCTCCCATATACCATATAAATAGATCAGAGTGAGGATGACGCTGAGAGTCAGAGATACCCGAAAGATCGATGATCTGAACAGCATCTTTTGTTCAATCTTGGACTCTTCCCTAGAGCTCAATCTCCGCTCCTCCTCCTCTAAGGAGAGTCCACATTTGAGAGCGAGGATCGCCAAGGAGAAAGTGGTTAAGAAAGCATATTGCTCAGCAATTCGCCACAGATTGAAGGTGGGTATATACTCCACAAAGAACCTTAAGATCGGAGTATGCTGACCGCACGCCCACAGCGCAGAGACCAAGAGTGCTCCTCCCCAAAAGAGGCGATCTCCTCTCTCGCGGGACCTCATCCATAAGCCAGAAATGGCGAGAACAAAGATCACTAAACCACAGTACATGAGTGCATAGCTCTCACTGTGAACCAAACGAGGCGAGACCATATCTAGTATATCGATCGGACGAAATCGACTAGAGATCAGTTGGGCTATATTTAAACCCTTCCGCTCGCTCTCCCCTATAATCTGAAGAGTACTCATCAACCCGGGTCCACATAACACCAAAGTATAAACCACCGACTGTACAAGTGAGCGACCAAGCCTCTTCATATAGATGCTCTTCTCAGTGCTTAACTCAGAGCGAATATGTACACAGACTCTATAGAGAGACCAAGAGATGACCAACAGTAATGCTCTCGCCATATTGGGAGGGTAGCCTGCATAAAAAGCGAGCGTACAAGTGACTGCGAGTATCGAGGCCGCTTGGCGACCAGGCTTCTCAATCAGCTTCTCTACTGCCATCACCAACCAAGGTAACCAGACCATTGTCCAGATACCGGCGTTATCTTTAGATTTAAGGAGACGCCCCGACAGCGTATAGCCTAAAGAGAAGAGGAGTGACAAGCGGGTAGAGGCGCCCCATCGTTTAGCGAGCAGCTGACAGCCATAGGCTGAAATCCAATAATGACAGAGACTCCTCATGACCGCTAACCCTGGACCACTTCCAAAAATTAGACCGGTCGCATAAATCAACCAATTAACCGGATAAAGCACGGCTGTCTGAGGGTCAGCTAAGAAGGGATATCCTCCTCGTTCTAGATGGTTCCAAAATGGAAAATAGCCCTCGGATAGGGCTTGAATAGCATAGCTCAGATCACCCCAAGATTCTCTCATCGCGTCCCAACCAAGAGTATGACCTTTGAGCCACATCGGGGCGTGGATGACGATCACGCAGAGCACAACAAAGAGAGAGTGACTCGGCGCTATTAATCGATGACTTCTTTTCAAAAGTCCTCCTCTCATGTCAGCTCATCGTTCGACGCTAAACATAGATGACGAGAGGTGTACATACGCTACTCATGTGTTTTAGTCGTCTTTATCGGCGTCATCTTTATCAGAGTCTTCTTTATCGGAGTCCTCTTTATCGGCGTCCTCTTTATCGGCGTCCTCTTTATCAGAGTCCTCTTTATCGGCGTCCTCTTTATCAGAGTCTTCTTTATCGGAGTCCTCTTTATCAGAGTCCTCTTTATCAGAGTCCTCTTTATCGGCGTCCTCTTTATCAGAGTCCTCTTTATCAGAGTCTTCAAATCTATCTTCACCGGTGAGCTCTGGCTCAACCTTTAAGCCCGTCGGTGGATAGACTGAAGGGGCCAATAGCGGTAATTTTACTCCCTCATCATTCTCTCCCTCATCATCCTCTCCCTTATCATCTTGATTGAGTAGGTCTCTTGGGTCATCTACCTCATCTTCTGGCGGCTTCATTACCTGAGAGTTATGATTAGGGCCCTTAGATAGCACGCCCTCTTTCACGTAAACAAAGAAGTGAGATCGATCTAACCAACGATAATCGCTCGCCGGTAGATGATGGAACTCTTCTTCTAATAGCCTCTTCAAACCCACATTAATAATGGCAAACTCACGCTCACTCTCGGAGAGTACGACGACATCTATGAGCTCACTCTTTAAGAGAGTATGAACATCTCTCAGTTTAAAGCGATCCTCTCGATTGACTCGTGGGGGTAACAAGGCAGACCCTTCAAGTCTTGTCATCGCATAAAGCGGATGAGCCTCAGCACCCATCACCCACATTTTTTGAAGCTCGACTGTTTCGTTGAAAAAGTCTGCGAGCTCGATTTGCTCTCGCTGAAGCGATGACAGATCTTCAATACGTCGCTCTCTAAAGTCTTCACTGACTCTAGCGATGCTGGGCGTGAGAATGAGGACAAAGATCAAGAGACTGATTGAGCGCTTAAATAGAGGCTTAAAGGGGAGTAATAGGAAAGTCCCCAAGGGTGACCAAGGGTGTATTGACACCCAAAGGAGAGGAGGAAGAACACACCACCAGCCAATAAATGGGCTCAATAAGAGAGCGACAAATAACAAGGCTCCTAAGCCGATTCCTCGCCGACTCCACGTTACCCGATGAGTATGAGCGCTCATAAAGGTGAGTCCGCTCATGATCACTAAAGGGGTGAAAATATCATACGCTTGACGTAATGGGGAAATCACCTCTACTGACCGAGAAATATGAATCCATAGATCAAGAGATAAATACTGATCTATAGTCAGCGGAGGGTGTGACAACTGTCCTCGGAATAACCAAGGGGTCATACCAAGAGCAAAGCCAAACAGGGCAGTGAGGGGGGGGAGGACCAGTATTGCTTTCCATAAAGACTCTCCCTCTTGTCGAGGTCGAGGCCAAAAACTCAATAACCAATACACAACAGCTATAGGTAGGAACAGAGGAGAAGCCGCCACTGCGACAGAGAGACTCAAGCCACAAAACCCCGCCCTGATACTTGAGCTGGGATCACGCCAGGATGCGGTTAGCCCTACAGAAGTCCAAGTAAAGATCAGAAGAAACCACAAGCCATCGACAGCATAATGAGAGACTAGACCGAGTGATACCGAAGCCAATAGAGCAGCGGTAAAGACTGCCCGCCATCGCTCATAGAGCAAAGAAGTTCCCCAAATAAGTCCAAGCATACACAAGCAAAGTAAGAGATGAATCTGCATTTGTTCAGGGAGAACAAGCGACTCGGGGAGCATCTCTTTTATTCTCTCTGAGACCGCTAATGTCTGAGAAATCAGAGGCCCCACGATAGGATCGGCGAATCCTTCAGGGAGAGAGAGTCCACGTCTAAAGAGAGCTGCGCGGAGCTCTTCAAGTCCAAGCCACGCCGATGGAGGGGGCGCTGGGCTGATCCCGCTGAGCTGTCCACCCCTGATGAAGTATGTATAGATACTCGAGGGGATGAATATAATCACTCCCAAACAGAAAAAGTAGAGCGTGCTGATCGCCTTATTTGGTGTAGATATACTCTTATTCACGATCCAATCCCTCCTCTATGTTCACGGTAACTTTCTAATACATTTGACCACTGGTCTTTATCGCTTGGTGCTCCTCTAGAGGTTGCCTCTACGCAGCGAAATCCATCTAAGGCAGCGCTGACGATGCCTCCAGCATAACCAGCGCCTTCTCCACAAGGAAATAGACCTGATAAGCTAGGATGCTCTAGCGTTAAACGGTCTCTTGGGATCCTCACCGGAGATGAGGTCCTAGACTCAACCCCTACTACGATTGCATCGGGATGGATATATCCCTTCAGTCGTTCTCCAAAGTGCTTAAATCCCTTAAGCAGCCTTCGCTCCACCGCGTCCGGTAAAACCTCTTGAAGTGAAGTCGATGAAAGGCCTGGAATATACGAGCTCTCTGGGAGCGTCGAAGAGGGTCTGCGTTTTAAGAAATCAACGAGCCTCTGAGCGGGAGCTGTCACCCCGCTCGCCCCTGCGGAGATAAAGGCTCGACGCTCTACATCAGACTGATATTTGACACCAGCGAGAGGGTCTCTCGAATCACTAGCGAATGGCATAAAGTCTTCTTGATCTACACTGACTACTATCCCTGAATTGGCGAAAGCACCATTTCGCTTATAAGGACTCCATCCGTTAACGACGACCTCGCCAGGATTGGTCGCTGCAGGGGCAATGATCCCTCCAGGACACATGCAGAAAGAGAATACCCCTCTCCGGTCTGCTTGAGCTACTAGTTTATAGGCTGCTGAACCGAGATGTGTCGGTCGCTCACCATGATATTGGATATGGTCAATGAGAGTTTGAGGATGCTCCACTCTCACACCCAAAGCGAAAGGCTTGGCTTCAATCTCTACGCCCCGATGATGTAATAGCTCAAAAATATCACGAGCGGAGTGCCCGGTCGCGAGGATCACTCCTACATCAGCAAAACGCTCACTGCCATCGGCGAGCGACACTCCCCTCAATACTCTTTTACCGGCGACCTGACTACACAATAGATCTACCACTTTGGCGTCAAAGCAGACCTCTCCTCCACAGTTGATAATCTTCTCTCTGATCGCTTGAATGACTTTAGGTAAACGGTTGGTGCCGATGTGAGGCTGAGCTTCATATAAGATCTCTGAGGGGGCACCATGATCAACCAAGAGTTGTAAAATCGCTCTCACTGCTCCTCGTTTCTTGGAGCGAGTGTAAAGTTTACCATCCGAATAGGTCCCCGCACCGCCTTCACCAAAACAGTAATTGGACTCAGGATTGACTAGGCCTGTCCGATTAAGAGTCGCTAGCGCCTTCCGTCTCACCCTGACGCTCTGACCTCTCTCAAGGATGACAGGCTTTAAACCTAATGAAATCGCGCGTAAGGCTGCGAAAAGCCCAGCGGGACCTGCTCCAACAATGATCACTTTAGGAGCCTGATCTGAGAGTGGCTGTAGCCTTAAGGAGGGGGGGGTCGCGCTCTGATAATCCTCTATTCGATGATATACTTGGATAGTCAACTTACATTTGAGCCGGTGTCGACGCGCATCTATTGAACGCTTCACTAACCGATAGAAGAGAGGGTCGTCGCTCTCCATCCCTAAACGCTCTCGAAGCGAACGCTCCACACGTTGATGATCAAAGGCGTCGTCCACTGACATATCAAGGCTAAGTTTTTGCATTAAATATCGCTTAACGCTCTCTCATGATGTGACTGTCAGCGGAGCGTTGAGCTCACTCGGCTTGATCACAATTAAAAACCGCAGGAGTAATAAGGCCGAGAGTGACCATAATAAATGCTGAAGAGTGTGGCCACTGATCAGATAACTGCTCGCTTTAGAGATCGATTGATCCCAATAGTCGCAAAGTGGAGATAAACAAAGCGCGATCAAGGATCGAGAGAGATAACGAGAGTAATGAACTGATCGTACTCTTATCAAAGAGAACAACACCAACAGCACTAAAAACACTTCACTCATCAGTAAGTATCTTTTGTCAGAATACCAATATTCATACATCGGTGTCGCGACGGCTACCGCTTGACAGGAGATAAGCAACCACCAATGACCCTTGAGAGGGAGTTGAGCAGACACTAAAGCAAAAGCCGTGTTCATAATCGCTAGAGACATCACTAGATGAGCGATCAGTCTAGTGAGCAGCGTAGGCGCAAAGTGATACCAAGAGATCGCCCCACCCATGGCCATCAGACTGATACAAGCGAGAGCCATACTCACCAGAACATCACGCCCTAGATCAAAACGTGGCCTCCTCGTCAAACCGTAAACCCCAACGAACATAAACAGGATCCCACTCAGGACATTTTTACCATTGGGTATCGATAAAAAACTAAATTCATCTGCATAGGAGACCAATTGAGCCTCTAGAGGGTTTAGAGCCCAGGCACCGACACCTAACATGATCGCTAGAGATGTAAATAAAACCGTAGGATGACTCGGCGTCATAAGTAGAATACTCTCTGACTGAGCAGGGGGGTTAAGGATAAAGATCCCAGTAATTCATATCACATGTAATAGATTTTCATGAGTCCTTGTAACTCTACATAAACAGATTATCAACTCTCACGAAGTGTAGGACTCTGATTACCTGAATTCATATCGTTCGTACTCTCATTAAGTGTATTGACAAGTCTATCTGAATGGGCTATCAAGGTATGGCTCGCCTGGATGGTGGAATAGGTAGACACAGGAGACTTAAAATCTCCCGCTTAGGCGTGCGGGTTCGAGTCCCGCTCCAGGTAGTCTCTTACGAGACAGAGCACTTTTATGACCTGTCCCCTGATCACTCCTACATCGTGTACGGCCATAAATCCTTACTTTTGAGGTGGTGAGGCATGAGAAATACGAGTGAACATCAGGAAGACGAAGAGCTAGGCAAGCAGGCTAGCGAAGAGTTAGGCAAGCAGGCTAGCGAAGAGTTAGGCAAGCAGGCTGAGCGAGACGACCACTCCTCTCTCAGTGAGGATCAATCCCCACGCCCACTGATAAGGCCAAAGCTAAGAAAGCGTGATGTAGGGGTCAGCCTCACAGAGTCTAAGCCCTCATACTCCTCATCCGAGCGCTCTAGGGCTCCGCGTGGCTTAGGGTCGATGGTAGAGAATGACTCTATCAAGAGGCTCCGCAAGAGGAGAGCTGCCAAACGAGCTCTTGAAGTGATCAATCATACAAAGCAAAGAGCAAGAGACCGAGCGACTAACTCGGTGCCTAACGTAAGTGAGATTGACTTCAGTGAACGACCTGCACAGGTTGCTCCTGAGGTCACCGTTCCTCCATTAGAGATGAGTATTCCTCCAATTGAGCTCGACCCGGTTGAGCCAGATGGGATCTCCATTGATCATTGGAGTTTAGATGAAGATGCTCTCCAAGTATTAGAGGGGATCCCTGATCACGACCTACTCCCTCCTGAAGAGCTCAACCCCGAGCAACTAAGACATATTAATCAGCCCACCAGTTCTTCTACTGATGAAGACGGTCATGACTCTCCCTCAAGCTCTCTGAAGATCACTACTGCCGAAGACTTCTTCAATGATCTTCAGTCTTGGTCGGGAGATCATCGCACCCATGAGCTAGAGAGCTCCGCTGAGCTTCTTCAACCGGAAAACAGTGATCACGCCGATGAGCCTACTCACTCACAAGACTTACACAGAGGTATGGTCTTATGGGAGACCCCTAGAAAAGACCTCACCCAAAGCTCAGCACATCAAATGGTGGCCTCGCCGATTATCGGTTGGGCGCTCATCCGATTACTCAACAAGCTCAAAGGCGCTCAGACTTGGGTCGCTGAGAAGGTAACTGAACATGGTGAGAGAGGCGCTCAAGCGACTCTAAAGATCGTGTGGCCTAAACTCCTCAGCGAAAACCCTATGATGTGGCAATTTGATGCTGAGATTCAGGTAAGGGCGCTTAATCAGCTCCGACACCCATCGATCCCCGAGATCTATGGCTGGGGAGAAAATGAATCTCATAAACTTTGGTTTGCGGCGATAGAGTGGGTTGAGGGTCAAAGTTTAGCCCAGCATTTGCGTCGCAACACCCTTAACATTGAAGAAGCTGTTCAGCTCTTTATTCCACTCCTCAAGGGTCTCGCTCTCTGTCATGAACAAGGGCTCATTCATAGAAAGATTCAACCCGCCCATATCATCCTCTCCCCTCAAGGGCCAAAGTTGATCAGCTTTCAGTGGGTGGAGGAAGTAGAGGGTCAGGACATACAGCGCGATCAGCAGAGCGCCTATCAAGCCCTTGGCCAACGGCCTAAGTTTCTAGCTCCCGAGTGGATGCAGCAGTCATTAATCACCGACGCGGCAGACGTCTATGCACTAGGCGCATGTCTCTTAGAAGCGATCATCCCCCAAGCGAAGAATTGGCTAGAGGCCCCCCCTTCTTTACAGGCGAGCCTCGCCGGGGCTTTACACCCCAACCCTAATGACCGTAGCAGCGCGATTTCATTCTTGAAGGATCTCCAACTAAGTGGACGTTCGTACCTATATCGCTCCACTAGCGGTGAAGGAAGCCCTAGCGAAAAGCTAGCTCTTCATGACGTCGTTCAGCGGATCCGAGGAAATGCGCTAGGATGGCATCTACTTCGTCATTCAACCGAGACAGAAGATGATTTCAGCCCTTGGGGTGAATATATTGAGGTGGTAGAGGCGGTAGAGAGAGCTCAAAAGTATCAACCTGAAAGATCTTTGGACCCAAGCCTCGCTCCATCGCCTTATCCTGATGTACGTCTCGACGAACTAGAGTCTAGGGAGCGCTCCCTAAAGGAGAGAGAGCGTGATCTAAGAAAGCGCGAAGAAGAGCTCAAATGGCGAGAAGAGGCGATCCGTGATCGAGAGACAGAGCTCACCGCTCGAGATATGTCTCTCCAAGAAGAGTCGAAACGTCTCGATGGAGTCAAGGCTTCACTTGATGGTAGAGAAGAGGCTGTCGTAAGACAATTACAAATGCTCGATGATCGTCGTCAAGATCTAGAAGAAGAAGAGCGCTCTCTCAGCGAGAGAGCTCAGTCTATCACCGAAAAGGAAGATGAGGTTGAGGCGCTTAAACGAGAGCTCACCGATAAAGAGCGAGAGCGTGAAGAGGCTCTCTCGTTACTAGAGACTGAGATAGAAGCAGAGCGGGTTAGGCTACAAGAAGAAGAGCAGCTCGAACAGCTTGAGTACCAACAACAGCTTCAACTCGAGGCGACTCGTCTGTTAGCCCAAAGAGAAGAGGCTTTAAGGGCTGCAGAAGAGGCGAAACTTCAAGCAGAGGCCGAACGACTCCACGCCACAGAAGAAGCGAACCGAGCTCGAGCTTCTTACGAGGAAGATCTCCAGAAACGTGAAGAGGAACGCACAGAGCGACAAGAAGCAGAGGGAGCCTTCGCTCGGGTCTCGCTAAGATCTAAAAAGAGGGAGGCCCCACCACCTGATGAATCCGCTCATCGTGAATTTGACTTAGATGGTCTCATCTTTCGCGCTCGCTACTGCCCTGCTGGTTCAGGATGGTTTGGCTCGGATCATGAAGGGGCTAAAGTAGAAGAGAGACCGCGACATCGATCTCAATTTGACCGTGGTTTCTGGTTAATGGAGACCCCGGTGACCCAATCTCAATGGGAAGCTCTTATGGAGGGAAATCCTAGCACTCATAAAGGATCTGAGCTCCCTATCGAGGGGATCACATGGGTAGAGGCAGCGCTCTTTTGTAATGCCCTAAGCATTGCCTTTGGCCTAGAAGAGGTCTATGACTTCGACGGTGATCCTGCACTCTCCAAGCATCGCCTCAAGGTACATTGGCGTTACCATGCTAATGGCTTCCGATTACCCACCGAAGCGGAATGGGAATATGCTGCTAAGAGTGGTTTGACCGGACAGCGGCATACTTACACTCTTGGTGATGACCTCAATGAGGTTGGCTGGTTTACTCAAAACGCTCATAACCGCGCCCATCCTGTAGGTCTTAAAGCACCCAATCGTTGGGGACTCTACGACCTGTGTGGTAATGTTTGGGAATGGTGTCATGATGAGTGGCGAAAAGATGCTTATCGACAACGGGTAGAAGACCCGAGCCCTAACCCTGTCGCTTATAACCCACAACTCACCCCTCGAGTCGTCCGCGGTGGCGCTTGGTATGATTACCCGTCAGCGTGCAGAATCGCGACTCGTCCGGGTCAGGATACAAACCAGGGGTATGGCATTGGCCTAAGGCCTTATCTACCGTATTCTCCCACCTCAGATACCTAACGCTTTATCATGAGAGGAGCGCTCTATCATGAGAGGAGCGCCTCAACAGTGAGAGACACCCGATCTATCTCAGGATCGGGCTTCTCCCGACCTTCATCTAGGGCGTATCTCCAATCGATGAGCGCAGTCATGGTGTTGAGAGTCTCGATATTGATCCAATCACCCACCTCGAGCATATTCATCCCGCGCTTGAAATTTTTGGGGCAAGCATCAATCCCCTCACGTTTCTCATCAATCTGAACCAAGACCGGCGCCCCATGACTTCTACAGACCACAGGTCGAGCCTCATAAATGGAGCAGAGACCCTCTTCATTCAATAGGGTACATCGAGTACCTCGATGTGGATCCTGCGTGGCGAGCTGCTTGAGAGAGACGACCAGCGCCGGATCATCAAGAAGGAAACGCTTAATTTGATCAGCCTCGACTCTAGTGACGCTCAGCTCAGGCGCACAACAATCATGACATCCTGATGAGCAGTTTATCTCACTGTGGTGCTTGGTGGAGAGACGCTCAAACTCGGCGTCTACCTTCTCCTGTAAGTTGAGATACTCCCTCACGGTCTAAGCTCAGTGAAGAAAGTGGTCGAGATTCCATAACTGATCCATCGAGATCCATTAATATCGAGATAAGTGAAGTCATTATAATTAAAGCGCCCCTCAGCGAGGAAGGGGATGATATTTAAGTTCATAAACCCGCCATTGAGTCCAGTCTCCCCGGCAGCGCTCGCTAATACAGGAAATTCGACAGAAGTGCGAGTTGGAGGAACGACATACCTCCATAGAGGAACCGGCCCCGCGAGACCAGGCTCAGAGACCTCGATCACTGTCGCGGCGGGCGTCAGCATTGGTCCATCATATCCCTCGGACAAACGCCATGACATGACTCGATCATCGCTGAGCATTCCTCCCTCTAATGGGTCCTCAAAAATGGCCGCAGGTGCGAAAGGAGTCACTAGAGTTCCCTGAGTCAGATCAGCGATTTCTAGGATATTAATCGACATCGGAGTATTATTTTCACTGGGTGTAAAGGCGAAATTAATCAGATAATAGCTCACATCACTCCCCCAACCATCTAGCAGCGGTAACTCGCGAAGTGTCAAGTTTGGATCGAGTTCAAAAGCTTGTGTATCTAGCTCCCAAAAACCCTCAGCACCGAAATTTAACCGAGGGAGTGTAGCATAATAAGACGGTCCAACACCCGGCTCATAAGGAGGATTATCAAAGTCGATAGGTGATTCAAGATCGAATGGATGATCAACCTCAATGTGGAGATCTGAAGTCATCTGACCTGATCGTGCAGAGACATAACGTCTCACTCCCATAGAGATCGGCGAGAATGAGTCTCTCATAGTCCAATAATCAATATCTCCATTTTGATAAGAGGTGAGTCTAGTGCGCTCAATACGACCGACTGTGGCGATCACAGCTAACTCACCCAATCGGGAGATGATCTGGAACGGACCATCTTCGGTCAAGATCCCTCCCGGACCGAATGGTGGTAGATCTTGACGATTACTCGGTTGAGTGTGAGTCGTTTCCACTAAGGCTATATTAATGAAGCGCTCAGTACTCGGTTTGGGAACCAAGTCTAACCCTCGTACCGTACCGGAAAGGTTCGCCGGAGGGACTCCGGGAGGAGGCGCTCCATCTCCCTCAGGCTGAGGAGTAAGAATAATGGTTATATTCTCAACACTAACGTTCTCTATGGTCGTCACCTCAAAGCCCTCTTTAGCAGCGGTAATATCTCCAGGTGGACGTAAGTTCGGGTGAGAGAGAGTCGTTCGCCCTGTCGTATCGGTGACCCCCTCAAGGGTGAGCAGGCTATCGGTGATCAACAAGACTTGGACCTCAGGCTCAGGCTGACCGGAGCCACCGTTAATCACTGTGACGTTCATCGAGGTGATGACCTCATCACCCCACACCCCGCCAAGCTGAGAGCTTGGGTCATAATATTCAAAGCCAGCGTCAATAATGCCTCTCGTTAATTCGGTGCTAGCGACCACGTCGACTGTCCCCGCTGTTGAGCTAGGTGTCGTGCCTCGAGCATTTGTCTCATTAACGATAACTAAATCTTCGACAACTTGCTCGCCTAGCGACAGTACCATCCCCTCTCTGAAGCCTCGACCACTCAACTCGATGAGTGTTCCACCGGCGATCGATCCACGGTCGGGGAAAATCGCAGTAAGCTCAATCTCCTGAAAATAAGTATAACCTAACGGACTCACAGCGCTCTCAGACCCCTGTTGAACCTCAACCTCCACAATACCGGGTGGAGAGGCAGGCACAGTACATCTCAGCTCAGCGCTACTTTCGCGTTGACAGCTCGCTGCGCGGCCTCCGAAGATGACTTGAGCCCCCTCATCAAAACCGTTACCGACCACAGTCACCACTCCTCCCCCTTGCACTGGGCCACTTTGAGGGGTGATACCGATTACAGTGAAGTCACTCTCAGCTTGGTCGTAATAAATGAACCCATTGGAGAGGACCGCTTCACCATTATCGTTAATGACAGACACATCGACAGCTCCCACTGAAGCGCCTCGCGGAGCAGATACGGTCAGCAGCTCTCCATCTTCACCACTGAGCACTTGGGCTGCTCGACCTCCAAAAGAGATCCGCGAGTCTTCACGGAGCCCACGACCGCTCATGGTCACCTCGATTCCCCCGTCTACTGAGCTCGCTGCAGGCGACAGCCCAAGGAGCTCAAGACGCTCATAATAATAGAAACCGTCTCCTAAGGTGAGTTGTCCATTTTCATTAAGAATAGTGACATCCACATTACCTACAGCGTGAGGCGGAGCGACCGCCGATAAAGTACCATTGGGCAATAGCTCTACTTCGGAGGCTCTGATCCCCCCAAAGCTGACAACGGTAGTCTCCTCAGTGAATCCTCCTCCTACCACAGTCACCCTCGTGTTACTTTGGCTCGAACCTCGAGTGGGATTGATCAACTCAACGGTTAGAGGGACGTAATAAGTATAAGCGTCTTCTAGTAAGCCCTGCTGAGGAGTGACTTGACCATCGATCTCTCTCTCTACGAAAGCTGTGATATGAACAAGCCCCTCTCCAAAGCCCTCAGGGACAACACATTTCGCGCGTGAAGGGTTAATAATCTCCGGATCTGAACAGACGATACGATCAATAGCGAAGACCACATCATCACTAAAGCCTGTGCCGATGATGGTGATCTGATTTCCACCGATCACCGGACCTCGATTAGGCACAATCGAATTAAGCGAGAGGTCAGCTAAGGGCTCTAGCTCCATATCGAGCTCTAACTCCATATCGGGACCACCGGCATCCGCTTCGGTGTCCATATCCACCTCAATGTTCATATCTGCAGAAGGCATCTCTTGGTCTAGCAGTCGGCTATCTGAGATATCTTGATCCACTAGCCCTTCTGGATCAGCGCTCTGTGATGAGCCATTATCACAGGCCGCAGCGACGAATAAAGTAGAGAGGCAGAGAAAGAGAAACTTGTGCAAAGAAGTGGAGCGCATGAGTGATCGATCCTAAGAGATAAGGGATATATGTAATTCTAAGTTAAAGTACCATAAAGCGTATCTATTTTCATCAAGGATTATCTTCTTGATCTCCCATACCGCCTGTCTCTGTATCCATCTCTTCTGAGGGGGTCTCGACCATCGCCTCTCCTGTCTCTGGATCGACGACATTAAGGTTCAACCCTCCTGGATATCCATAGGACACATAGCTGTCGTATCCATATACGATCACTCCGACCGGTTCATCGGAGACGAGGAGGTGAACACCATCACCGATGGGGAATCGAGCGACCTGCCACATAATACTCTCTCCGACCGGCTCCCATAGATCCACCGGAACGTCATCAAAGAAGACATTCGCTGACGCAGGAGCGATCACAGAGACATAGTCAAAAGCATATTTATCGGGAGCTAAGAAAACAAAGTCATTGCGGAATTGAGTGATCGGTACTGAGAGAATAAAAGCGGGGTCACCTGTTCCCGCATCTCCAGGCTCTAACCCTCCTCTGATATTTGGCTCAGGCGCGTGCTCCCCCGCGAGAAACTGACCCACTGAAATCGGTTTATCACTGACGATTTCAAAGTGCTCTCTTGAACCAAACTCATACCACTCTCCCCTGTTTAGGTCCGGAATGTCAGCGACAGGGGGAATCGTCTCGATCTTGGTATTATCCTGCGAAGCGAGAATTCGCCAGTAATCTAGCTCAAGCCCACGATCAAAGCTCTTGGTCGCGACATAATAACTTCCCCATGTTTTTGTAGGGAACATTTGCTGTTCTAGATGATCGGCGCAACAGACATTAAATGAGGCGTTATTACAATCATAATTGTCACTACAAATCGTCTCACCATCGTATTGGCACACCCCTTGACCTGAACGAGGGTCAATATTCACGCAATGATTGGTATTGGGTACGTTCGCTGCTTCTGACCCACCAAAGACGACAATCGGTTTATCCGCAGTCACTATTGATCCTGTGAGGTCTGCGCCGGGAGAACCTGTTTGTAAACTCAATACATCAAAAGCGTTGAGCACGACAGAATAAGACTCCCCTGTCTCGAGGGCAGGTACCCCTCCGATTGGTCCCGATGACGTCGGTGCTGAGACGGTAACCGTCACGCTCGTGGGTTCATCATTAATCCCTACGACAGTGAGATAACCGCGCAGTCGGTCAAAACTTTGCTCACGAGTCATCACTATATAATCTTCTCCAACCACATGACTCGGAAGGAGCAATGAAGCGTCATTAGAGAAGACCTCTTCGTTATCGAGAGGATTAAACTGATAAGCGATGATCGGGATACTCGACTTCACTCGATAGGCTAGAGGAGCGAGGATAGTGCCCTCAACGTCCCGGCGAGGTAAGTTGAAGATATGAAGCCCAAGGGGGGGTAAAATCGCCTCTTCAATGAGACGCTCATTATCATACACACCAACCACACCGGTATATTCAGGGTTAGGGTTAGAGACGACCACCGCGAATGGAGCAGAGGCAGCATCAAGAAAACCATCACGTCCTTGAACAAAAGCATTATCTAGGTCAACTGCCCAATAATCACATCCGATATTGGTTCTGACCTTTTCACTCAACACACACAGAGGGGTACATATACCACGATCACACTGCTGTCCGGTACTCTGGCCTCTGCACCGCTCAGCTGTCACATAAGCGCTTCCGCTCTCATTACATTCAACGACCGTATCTTGATCTGAGCAGAGCCGCTGTCCTGGTACACAGAGTGGCTCAGCACACATCGCCTGTGCCCTCTCCTCAGCCTCGACTTCAAGGTCCGTACATCCACCCTCACATGGAGCGCTCTCCCACATCGAGTCAGCGTTACAGCTCTCAATATTCTCACCATCGCACCGAGAGGTTCCAGTCTCACATGCGCCCTCATTGATGCATTCGCCATCTCCAGTGCAACGCTCTCCTGAGGGGCAAGGCTCGGGGGAGAACTCACCAGAAGAGCAACGCTCTCGAGCCCCGTCTTCGCTACACCTAAAGGCGGTCACACAGATGACACCACTATCATCTTCATCTATGCCTCCCCCTACATCTTGATCTATCAACATCTCACCTCCACTTTGGGGTTCTGCGTCTTTGGAGCAACCTCCAAATATGATCACACACACCAATCCCCCCACCCATCGAGACCCCATAGATAATCGCATTAGGACACTCCACACATAAGATTAAAAATCGTTACTATCAGACAGCATGAACAGTTTGATCTTTATAATAGTAATGAATCAAGCTCAAACTCAGTTATTTCATCATCTCACACTTGCAGGCTCATGAATCTTAAGACAACATAACAACGAGTCTCAGATTTGATACAGCTCACATCATTCGCCGAGCATCAAGTCACTCAATAACCATGAAGGCAACCCCATAAAGGTATTTTAAGAGGCATCAATGAGCACAGTAGGTATAGAGATCGGTGAGTTAAACGTACACTCTTTCGTCAGAAAAGATACCTACGGCTTATTCTACACAGGCGCTGAGCGTTCATCACAAAAACCGCTCCTCATCTTGGCGCTCACTCCTTTCGAAAAACGACCGATCAGTTTGGAGAAACTCACTCGATCTCTGAGCAGTACTCAGCTTGTCGAGGATCAGTCTCTCGCAAAGATCATGAGTCTTAATGAATGCTCTCCTGAACAAAGTGAAGCGCTGTTGGGTCTCGCGAGAGCGTCAAATGCTGATTTAGAGAGCGCTGACCCTCCACTATTTCTAGTCGCTTATGATGTTCCCACGCCGATCTCACTCCAAGGCAACATAGATCAGCTCAATGACCAACAGCGTCTGGAGCTTGTGGGAGGACTACTCTCTGCAACAGAGCAATTGCATAAACGAAGATCGTACCACCTCTCTATCAGTCCAGAGACACTTTGGTTAACGGATGATGGGGTAAAGCTCACTCATCAAGGCCTCTTCAGCTTATTTAAAAAGAGAGGACTCTCACTCAAGAGAGAGACGATTGAGCAGATAGACCGCGCGATCATCCACCGTGCTCAATATGCTTCCCCGGAAGAAATCTTTGGTCGTTTGAGTAATCAAAGTAGTGATCTTTTTGCCATAGGCGCGCTCTCTTACCAACTCTTCATTGGCCCTCTACCTGACCCTAAACTCGACAACGGTGAATACCAGCGTTCACTCTCTTGCTCGTCTGATGAATGGTCTCTGTTCTTCTCTCGCTCTACTGCCCCTCTCACTAAAGATAGATACCCAAATGCCAAAGTCATGTTGGAGCATTTTAATCAACTGCCTAAAGGGGAAAGTATCGCTCTAAGTCACTCCGATGACCAGCCATCTGCTCAGCGAGAGGACAGAGGCAACGAGCCAAGACATGATGAGGAGACACGATCTCACTCAACGGAAGCTCAACAGGCACAGCCTCGAATGAGCTCTCCTGTAAGTACTCTCGATGAGAACTATGATTATGAGTCAACGGCTAAGCTCACTCCCGAGGTGCTCTCTCAACTTGAAGATATGTCTCTTGATCCCGATCAGACCTTCAGTGAGCTCTCCACATCTTTGGAAGGGCTTGACTCCTTAGATGAGACCTCTCTTGACTACGTAACGAACTCTCAGTCTATGCATATCGATCCCGAGAGAGTCTTTACTTTAGGCTCTCAGAGCTCTAGTGAGGGAGAGAAAGAGTCACATGGAACCCAAGATCAAGATCAACACGAAGAGCTAAAGAACAGCGATGTCCAGAGCGAAGAGCTAAAGAACAGCGATGTCCGGAGCGAAGAGCTAAAGAACAGCGATGTCCAGAGCGATATGCCTCAAGCCACCATTTCAGGCTCTATCTCAAGAGATGATATGCCAGAGGCGATCTCGTCATCAACCTCAACCGAGACTGATAACAAGCCAATAACAACCGACTCTGCCTTGGCTCTTCCAATAGAACATGCAGACGAGGCGCCTAGCGCTGATGTTAATTATGAGAAGTCTACCAAAGACAGCTTTAAGGTCGCAGCTCATCTCCACAATGAGGAGAGTGATGACCTAGAGGCTAAAGATCCCCCCCAAAAGAAGAAGGCCCCCCCACTTCATCAAACGATCGGCTTCTTCTCAGGCGGTACCGAGGTCTCGTCTAGCCAATTTCAATCACTCAAGTCACAGCTCTCTTCTTCTACATCGGATCAAGCCAAGCGCTCCTCCCCTGCTCAAGAGCCAATGAGCCCAGCGACGGATGATCTCAATGAAATGGCCTTTGGAGCAACGTCAGATGATTTTGGTTTCGATCAGAGCTCACAAGACGAGAGAACGTTTTTGGAGTTCTCTGATGTCGATGACCAAACCGTGTTTGAAGAGGATCAAGACCTATTCGTAGAGCAAACCCACACTAACGCAGCTCATCAAGGAAATATAAAACGGCCAGCATCCAAACCTCATTTCCAGACCATGTCTTACGTGTCACAGGACAACAATGAAGGAGCTCAGGCAAACTTACAAACCCCTGATTTCCTCAATGACTTACCCGGTGATAATCAAGACCCTTCACGGGTTATGCCTATTCCCTCCAAAGCACCTAAAGGAGGTCAAGGTAGTCTATCACCATCCTCCCCCTTGGAGAAGTTATCACTCACCCCTAGTCCTCTCTTGGTCGATGATAAAGCGAAACCCTTCACTCAAGCTCCGGTGATCACAGCCAACAAAGTCTCATCTCAATCCCCTCAATCACAAATTCTAGGTGATGCTCACGAGTGGCCAAGCGCAGAGATCCAACAGCCAGTCTATACGCCTCCCCAACGAGCGATGCCCGCTGCGGACAATCGTAAAGCACCCAAAATGCAAGTCGACCGATCAGCCTTCTCAAGGCTGCTCTCCGCTCTTTTGCCGATCACCTTCATCGCCATCGGAGCTGTGGGTGTTTATTGGGTAAGCTCTAACTGGGCAACCCTCTCTAAACTGATGGCTACTGAAGCTCCTTTAAGCCTCAATATCAGTACGGTACCCTCCGATATGAGAGTGATCCTGAACAATAAGCCTCAGCAGGATAAAACTCCTCTCATTCATCGTTTTGAAGGCCGCTATGTTACCGGCGATGAGCTGCCGATTCGCTTTCTTTGGGAGCGAAAAATGCATAGCACCAAAGTAAAACTCCCCCCCGGGGCGCTGAGTCTTTACTTCCTTGGCGAACAAAAAAAGGGGAAAGTCTCTCGATATCGTAAATCATCACCGAGTAAGCCGACTCATTTTGCCCAAGGGCTTATCACCTCTGCTGGAGAGCCACTCAGAGTATTATTTAAGGGTCAACAAATTGGTCAGACACCCATCGTCATTATCGGCCCGCAAAATAAACCATTAAAGTTTATGGTGCTCGGTCCAGGGATAGAAGAGTCCGTTATTCTATCGCTCGATGGAACGAAAAACAGCGATATATTTATCCCCAATGCTTCAAGTTCCACAGCTGAGTCACAGTAGAACTTTATTGTCATCGGAGGATTTCTTTGACGGTTTGACAAGGTTATCCTCCTATGCTGTAGTGCTTACCAGCTCGTATAAAGAGATAAATAGAGTAGCCCTGATGGTCAACATCGCTTGTAAAACCACATGAGGACAACCATGAGAACATATTTAATAGCCTTCACAGTCTTTGCATTCACTTGTCTCACTCCCTCAATAAGGCCGATGCTCTCTACCCATAGCGCTGCCTATGCTCAAGAGATAGATCCTTTAGAAGAGGTCCAACAATTTATCTCTGATGGTCAAGCCAA
This sequence comes from uncultured bacterium, assembly GCA_943788935.1. Taxonomy (GTDB): domain Bacteria; phylum Myxococcota_A; class Bradymonadia; order UBA7976; family VGTA01; genus CAKZRU01. The sequence continues at coordinate 24,408 of CALSSE010000024.1, forward strand.
AATAAAGAAGGCTAAGAGCCGTTCATACAGAGGACGAAAAAGAGTTAAGAAGAGGGTCGGCTTTTATTTTGAAGCACTCAAATCTTTTTCATCTGCGCTGCGTAGACTGAATGAATATCAAATCGAAGATGATCAAATCTTTGAGCAGTTAGAGTCCTCATATTTAGAAGTTTTATCCATCAAAGAGGTAGCGAAAGAGGTTAAGAAAATGAACACCAACCTCATGAGCGCGATTAAGAAGGGCGATACCTCTCAGGCTAACAAGATCGCTCAAAACTTGATTGATATCGATGAGAGGCGAGAGAGCATCAAATATCTTTTGGCTGTTCTCGCTGAAACTCCATCAGAGCTATAAAATTAAGGGAAAGTGATACACACCATGTTCGTAGCGAAATATAAATCATATCTTATCCTAGTCTTTCTCTGCCTCATCGGCTCGGCATGCACTGCTAAGAAGATTATTATCTCTGGTCAAGTCGTCAGCGCTAGCGGTCTCCCTGTGACTAGAGCAGAGGTAATCACTGCGCCGCCGACCGACATCGTAAGTACCGACCAAAATGGCTACTTTATCATAGACCGAAAAATCGTCCGTTCTACTGGAGAGAAGCAAAACATTCCTCCTGCGGTGTATCAAATCCGTGTCTCAAAAGAAGGCTTCTTACCACTAGAATTTTCAGTGAAAGCTGAAAAGGGCGATGTGTGGGCGAATCGTCACACCATGCAGGCAGAGAAAGCGATGATCAATAATGTCGCTCCCGATACGATGGAAGACCCTGAGACTATGCCTACTGGAGCTGGCGGGATGGTCGGGTTTTGAAAAGATATCTCAATAATCGAAGCCTCTTTGGGAGAGCGTGACAAAATGAGTTCATACACAAGAAAAGGTGAAGAGACGATGAGATTGATTGATTCTCGACGTCTAGTTTCGGTCTTAACTCTCTTAATGACGATTAGCATTGTCAACTTTGGATGTAACTTCGAGCCAGATCCGCAAAAAATACAGTTTGCGATCAAGGCGATAGATACAAACAACATGCCAGTGAATGGTGTCTATATATATCTCAGCGCCTATGAAGGTGTCTGGGGAGCGACCAATGCTGAGGGTCTGTTCAATGCTGAGTCAACAGCAAAAGTTGGAGATACGCTCGGTTTTCGACTTGAAGCCCCCGAGGGGTATGAGCTGATCCCAAGCGATGATGCCTCTTTCGTTGTAACCGAGAGCGACCAACCGATCTTAGTAGAGTACACTGGACAGTTTAAACCCCCTAAGCGTGAATATCTATTTATGGTTGAGGGCATTGCCAACGATCAAGTATTAATCAACAACCAAGATATTACCACTCTAGACTCGACCAAACGCGTCATGCTCATGCATTCAGGCGCCCCCGGTGAAGAGTTTATTATACAAGTCGGTTTCAAAGGCTATCGCGGAGTATTCTCGATCACTAAAGAGGTGTATTTAATCACTCCTGAAGTACAAAAATCGCTCAAAGACCCTCAGAACTTTATTGGGCCTCTTCAAGAAGAGATAGAGCCACCCACTGGTGATCGTTCTCCCAACGCCAATGAAGACATAGAAGAAGACTATTTCGAGAAGGCTGTCGCTATTGTAAAGCCAAAAGTCAGACGCCCTAGTCGATCTAAGAGCAACACTAAACCGCGTCGTAGAAAGAAGGTAGAGCCCATCGCTGAGAGAACCAAGTCATTTGACTTCGATGAGCCAAGTCCACGAAGAGCAGAGCCACCCCCACGAAGAGCAGAGCCACCCCCACGAAGAGCAGAGCCACCCCCACGAAGAGCTGAGCCACCCCCACGAAGAGCTGAGCCACCCCCACGAAGAGCTGAGCCACCCCCACGAAGAGCTGAGCCACCCCCACGAAGAGCTGAGCCACCCCCACGAAGAGCTGAGCCACCGCCTAAAAAGGCTGTAGCACAGCCATATCGGTCTTCTTCCTCAAGTTACACGACGAGTGGCAGTTCTACTGCCGGTGGTTTATTAGAGAACCTCAAGAGTAACAAGCGTGGTAAAACGAGGGCGAGTAAACCCTCTAGCTCCTCAAAATCTTCACCTCCTCCATCATCTCGTGGTGGAGTCGCGAGTATGTCGAAAAAAGATGCCAAGGCTAAGTTGAAAGCGATCGAGAAGAGTTATGCGAAGACCAATCGCTTGAGCGCTCAGGATGTAAGTTTTCTCAAAATGCTCAATAAGTCTCATGGCACTTCATACAATTATGGTCACCGTCTACTTGGCGCTTTTTACTTTGGTCTAAACGATATACGCAGACAAAGAGACTCCTTAGAGATCGCCATCAAGAAAGGACGTTATAAGTCTGACCCGCTCGTCCTCCTCTCCTTAGCCCAAGCCTATGGTCATTTTAAGCAGTACTCCAAAGCGTTAAGAGTTCTCCGTCGAGCAGAAGCAAAAATGGGGCGTCTTAATGGTACAGGTAAAGCAAATGTGTATCGAACCTATGCTGAATATTATCGTCTACAATATGTGAGTCAGCGAGCTCGTAACCCTCTCCAGGCAGATACCGGCTTGCTAGATAAAGCCATTCAGAAATGGAATCGTCTACTCAATATTAGTGGTAGCGGCAGTAGAGATGGGTCTGATGCTAGAACACAAATAGCTAAACTTGAAAAGATGAAAGCAGAAGGCGGAGGCATGTAAGCGCGACTGGTCGAGTGACGCTACTCATTCTCTACTGATCAAGGATAGTCAATATGCGATCTTACTTCTGTTCAACAGTCTCTACTATTGGTTCAACCCGTCAGCGATCACTGTTACCGCTCTTGCTCTTAATGTTGACCCACACGCTCGGCTGTACTACGAAAGCGCCAGAGGGTTCGAAAGTGAGCGAACGCAACTCTCAGGACACACCTGAAGTCAGCGCTAAGTGGCTCATCAAAGACCAACAATCCGTAGATGATTCGATCTTTGTTCACCTAAGTAAAGACGCTACAGAGATCGAAGCGTGGGAGAACAGTGAAGCGTGGATCCAATATTACCAAGGACAACTAAAAGTCGCTTTAAACTCTTTTGAGGTAGAGCTCTCCCGTAAAACATCTCCTCACCAGAATAGATTACTTATCGGTCAAGTGAGAGCGAGACTTGAGCTCGCTTCTTCTTACGCACATCTCGCAGAGATTAGCCATTACTTAACTCCATTATGGCTTGACTACGAGCGTGACCGACCGAATATTGATGTACACAAGAGATGGTATAACCTCATTGAATGGTTAAACTTACAAGATCAGCAGCTCTCTGATCCGATCGAGCGTGAACGTTCCAAGACTCTGTCACGAGAGCTCGCTACAAAAGACGATACTAAAACTCTCCTGATGTGGCTTAGCGGTCAGAGTGAGAAGCCGCCTCCTGCTCTCAAAGTGAGGCGTTCTTACAAGAAATGGCATCAGTTCGCTCTAGCACTAAAAAATGGTAAGCTGAATGAAGCTCAGGCTCTCTATAAAAAAGTCAAAACTGATGCTCACCTTCTTACCTCAAAGGGTAATGATAAGATTCCAAGCCTTAAAGTGTATGACCCGAGAGCTCCTAAAACCCTCTCTCATTTCTATGCACAATTGGTCTTACAAAACTGTGGAGACCTCACTTTTGGACAGTACTATTGTGGGCGGGCTTATGAGCTACTTCAGCAACCTCTTAAAGCGATCACTGCTTACAACAAAGCGAAGACACAGCTTAAAGGCTTAATCACTCCCCCCTCTCCACAAGGGCAACCGAACCAACTTTGGGCTCATCATCTTCTGCTCAGTTCACATCTCTCTCTAGACAGTTTCTCACTTGAGCTCCAAGCGAGATTGAAATCTTTAGAGGCTTCCAAAGCACAGACGACCACAAGTATAGACCAAAGCACCAAAGTTGGAAACAAATCGACAGTGGCAGAGCTATGGAGTCTCTATGGATTGAGCGCTGATCAACAGATTCCCTCCTTATTCCCTGAACGACGGCGACCGCTTAGTACGCTCATCGCTGAAGCGCTAGAGAAAGAAAAAGGGGAGGACTTAGATTATGTCGCCTCTCTCTCTCTGACTGACCGATGGTTAGATGAGCTTCATTATCTTTATGCTGTTGAGCTAATTCGTCGCGATAAAAGGGTTCAAGCTCTTAAGACACTTAACGCTGCTGAAGAGGCTAAAGCTGGCGCTAGGCTCAAAGGAAGAAATCGTCTACCCAGATTATTTCTTAGCGTCCTCAACCAACTCAAGATGGGGAGATATAGAGTCGGTGCAAAGTATTTCCAAAGGCTTAAGGGAAAACTCCCTGCCCTAAGCTCATCTCTAATGATGACAAGTGATATATTGAGTGGTAAATCTTTTGAACAAAATGGCAGTAGGGCCAATGCAGGACAATGAAGCGTGTTCGTTGGCTAAAGCGACATGAACTCTCCGTTTAGTAAATATTAACCTCGATTTTTTTCAGATATAGTAAGGAGCAGACGATGACGAAAGTAGATCAAATACTGATTCCATATAGAAGAGCATTGTACATATTGATAGGGGTGGTCTCGCTCACCCTCGCCACACCTTCGATCAGCTCAGCTCAAGTATTCCGTTATCCGGAGTCCTCTAAGCAGTCTTCGTTAATGCCATTCTTTGTCGAAAACATGAGCGCGGTGAGAATCACTGAGTTTATCTTTGAGCCTCTCGTGACCAAGAATAAGCGAGGTGATATTCAAGGTGTACTCGCTCAGTCATGGTCTGCTTCTCCCGATGGAATGTCGATCACATTTAAGCTTAGACAGGGTGTAAAATGGCATGATGGGAAGACCTTCACTGCCCGAGATGTGGCTTTTACTGTTAAAGCCGCACAAGATAAAAAAACTATCTTCAATAGTAAGTCTAAATATAGGTTCATTAGACGAGTGGAGGCGATTGGTGAGTATCAGGTCCGCTTTACTTTTATTCAGCCTAAGAAGCGTCCTGAAGAGCTCTTTAACTTTAAAATCATCCCCGCTCATGCCTTCAAAGGGACCGCCATTAAGCGGTTAGATAAGTTTAACAGACGCCCTATTGGTACGGGGCCTTACAAAGTACAAGAGGCCGCGCTTAGGGTCACTAAACTTGTCAAGTTTAACGGCTATTGGGGGCGATCTAATACTCAAGCGGTAGAGATGATCCACACCCCAGACTCTAGCGAGCAGATCAATCTCCTAAAGTACTCCGGACAAGGCTCTGGAGTTCAAGCGGTTATTTTTATTCCGCCTAAGAATCTTAGCATATTTGAGAACAGCGATACTGTCGTTCTAGAGCCGTATCATACCGTCTCTTGGTGGTATCTCGCCTTTAATCACAAAACGAAAGCTCTTCAGGATGTAAGAGTACGACAAGCGGTCGCTTTAGCGATGGATCGTGAAGAGCTGCTCGGAGCACATCTAGGACAAGGAGATCTCCTCAGCGGACCATTCACCGAATCAAGCCCCTATTATAACTTCGATGTAGAGGCTCGAGAACAAGACTTGGAGGAAGCGCGTCGCTTATTAGACGAAGCAGGGTATAAATTGAAGAGAGGTATTCGTAAACGGGGTCGATCCAAGCTCTCACTGTCTTTTGTACTCAATAAAGACTTGCCTAACAGTCAGCAGTTAGCGCTCTCTATTCAAGCTCAATTGAAGCAAGTAGGGATTCTAGTAACAACTAAATTTGTTGATGCCGCCCTCTACCAAGAACAAGTGTTTAACCGTAAAAAGTTTGATCTGACGATGAATGTTTGGTCATTCAATGAGATCGAGGATGTCTATCCACTCTTTAAGACTGGCGCCCCTTCGAATTACATCAGTTATTCCAATGCAGAGGTTGATGCTAAACTTGACGCCTCGAGACGAGAGACCGACTATAAAATTCACAAAGAGACCATGAAGCAACTTCATGAGATGCTTAATGAGGACCTACCTTATGTCTTCTTGTGGTCCTTAGATATTTATTCAGGGCTCAGCCGTCAGCTTAAAAATATCTTCATTCAACCTTATTATTACTACAGTTTCTTCAAGGACTGGTCCTTACGGTGAATCAAGAGGCTGCGAGTCAAAAATCGGTAACTTCATCCTCTCTGCACGATCATCGTCCAGCTGAGCGATCGCCGCTCATGACATGGATCGGTTGGGTGGTCTCCAAGCTCGCTCGCGGTTTATCATTACTCATTGGCTCGAGTTTTATCATCTATACCGTTCTTCGCTCAGCGCCGGGTGATATGGTTGATCTCATCTTAGGCCTCAATGGCACTCCTGAGATGAAAGCAGACCTCCGCGCCGAATTTGGTCTCGACCTAAGTCTCGTCGAAGGCTACCTCGGATGGGCGAGTCGGGCTTTAACGGGTGACTTAGGAATCTCGATCACTTTCATGCCTGGTGAACCGGTGCTCGAGTTGGCAGGTCCTGCCTTCCTGGTCACCTTGGGAATAGCTATTGTCTCGTTGTTTATGAGTATCGCTGTCGCCTATGGACTAGCCATCTTCTTAGGGCCCCCACGCCCTAGACAGACTCTTCTGCTAGGTCCTATTCAGCTACTCAACGCTGCTCCCTCCTTTGTCGTCGCCATCTGTTTAGCAAAGTTGATCAATGAGCTGATCCAATTCCAGCTCGCAGGAGGAGGTCAGATTCCTCCTTCTTGGTATCCTATACCAACCTACCAACGGCTAAGCGATTCGATCGCTCCTTTTGTATTCGCTGCGCTCTCTATCAGTTTGGGAGATGGTTTATTTACCGATCTATTCAACGCCTTGAGATCAGAGCTAAATAATCTAAGTAATTCTCTCTTTATCAATGCAGTGCGAGCTAAAGGCGCCTCAGTACGACCTCACTTAGTGAAAAACTTGATCGTCCCTACTCTCTCCATCTTTACCGCTCGACTTCCTTTAGTCCTAAGCGCAGTTGTTATCGTCGAGTATATCTTCACCTTAGATGGCTCAGGTTATTTGTTATTACAAGCAGCGAAAAACCGAGATGTTCCTGTTGTGGTGGGAGTGAGCTTGTTTTTCATTCTCGCGGTCATCGTCATGAATTTAATCTTGGATTTAGTGAAAGCATTAGTCGATCCACGGGAGGTCGCTAAAGGTGAGTAAGATAAAGGTGAGTAAGATAAAGGTGATTAAGATATGGAGAGCAAGCTCGCTCTCATTCCAATTGAGTAGCCTCGTCGTTTTCGCGGTATTCTTGTGTGGTTTGGTGAACCCCTTAATTAGCTATGACCCCGTATTAGATGTGGATTTAAGTCGACGAGATTTGGCTCCTTCACTCTCGTTTGTAATGGGGACTGATGGACAAGGTCGATCAGTCGGCTTGAGGCTCCTCAAAGGGGTAGAGGCTTTCTTCTTTCCGGGCTTAATCGCTGGTTTTTTTGCGGCCTTAATCGGTGGTGGCTTAGGCGCGATCTGTGGATATCTTGGAGGGTGGGTTGGTCGATCAATCGCAGCCATACTCGAGTTAATAGATACTCTTCCGCGCATGGTGTTTTTAGTGCTGATTTGTACAATCTACCCACCGAGTATATTATTGATCGCTATGATCTCCTGCCTCTTATTTATTCCCTCAATCGCCACGGTGGTGAGACGTAAAGTAGAATCATTAGGTGCAGAAGACTATATCCTCGCCCATGTAGCACACGGCTTTCATCCTCTTAAAATAATCAGCTATCATATTCTATGGTTGCAATGCAGGGCGCTCCTAACCCGCCAACTCATCTTTGTATTCTCCTATGTCTTATTCATTGAGACGGCGCTCTCATACCTTGGAGATTATGGTGTTCAAGAGCCCTACCCTTCATGGGGAAACATGGTCGCGCAAAGTCGGATCTCAGTTGCAGCATGGCCGTGGGCCATTCCCGCTGTAGCGATTATCGTGACCATCGCCGCCCTCCTAGCATTTGGTGATGGTATCGCTCGTCGTGATGAAGAGGTGAAGCGATGAGTGATCACACTACATCTGTTGTTGATGTCAGAGACCTAGTGATCGAATTTGATACACCACGAGGTCGCTCAAGAGTCGTTGATGAGGTCAGCTTCTCAGTCTCTCCAGGGGAGGTGTTAGGAATACTCGGTGAATCAGGCAGCGGGAAGACAATGAGTACTCAGGCGCTGTTGGGCTTGATTGATGGCTATCCCGGAGTCATGGGTGGACAGATAGACCTCACTTTTCAAGGAGAGCGTCACTCATTGTTGAGTGAGCTCCCCCACTTCCTCTTTGAGAAGAGAGGCCAGCTCGAAAAGCAGGAGAGAGGGTGGCGTAAACATAGATTTAAGGCCATGGCATCCTTATGGGGACGGGGAGCGACCGCGATTTTCCAAAACCCACGACGCTCTCTTGATCCACTGATGACTGTTGGACAGCAAGTCTTGGAGTCAATCACCGCTCGTGAAGCGCACAAGCCAGATGACACTAAATTAAATAAAGAAGCCCAAAGTATCGAGGCTTTAGAGTGGCTAGAGAGAGTCAAGATGGTAAATCCAAAACGTGTTTTTGGGAGCTACCCTCACGAACTATCTGGCGGGATGTGCCAGCGAGCGATGATCGCTGTCGCGTTAGCGTGTAAGCCTAGTGTGCTCATCGCTGATGAGCCGACTACGGGGCTCGATGCCACAGTGAGAGCACAAGTTGTTCATCTCTTACAGGACCTCATACGCGATGAGCGATGCGCGATGCTTTATATCACTCACGATATAAGAGAGATGCTCTATTTAGCTGACCGTGTCATCGTGATGCGTCATGGAAAAGTGTTAGAGAGAGTAAGCACTGAGGATCTCAAGGATCGATCCTCCGAGCGTCACCCATATACGAGAACTCTTTTAGAGGCAGCAGGCATGATCGGAGGTGACAATGAATGAACCTCTCTTGAAGGCACAGGGCTTAGTTAAGCGATTCCGCACTCCATCCGGTGGTGAGACCATCGCGATAGACTATGTGGATATTGATTTATATAAGGGTGAAGTGATCGCTCTAATCGGTGAATCAGGCAGTGGTAAAACAACTCTAGGCAGAGCCTTGCTCCGCCTACTCGCGCTCGATGCCGGAGAGATTACTTTTGATGGAGTAGATCTCCTCTCGTTGAGGGGATCACAGCTCAGAGAAGCGCGCCGATCGTTTCAAATGGTCTTCCAAAATCAACAAGCAAACCTTCATCCTCGTCTCAGTGTTATTGAGATGCTCAATGAATCATTAAGACTGCATCAACCTCTGCTCGATGAAGAGAGCAGGATACAGAAGGCTACTGATCTACTTGATAGAGTAGGCCTCACCGATCATCATCAAAGATACTTAGCTAGCCTCTCTGGCGGAGAGCAACGTCGAGTCGGTCTCGCTCGAATACTAGCGACCACACCAAAGCTCGTGGTCGCCGATGAGCCAACAAGTGGTCTAGATGCAGCCATCAAGCTACAAACCATCGACCTTCTTAAGGAGCTGAGAGGAGATTCGCTCACCTACTTACTCATTTCACATGATCTTGGATTAGTGAGACGCATCGCTGATCGAGTATTGGTAATGCTTCGAGGGAGAATCATTGAAGAGGTTCCCATCGAAGGTTTAGGTAAAGTCAAGCATCACCCCTACACACAGAAGCTACTTGACGCCGCCAATTTAGGCAGCTCGAGAGGACAAGCTGCTGAGGTCATGAGCACCACAACGGCTTCTATTGAGGATGTACAGGGGAGAGGTCCAGGGTGCCACTATTGTGAGCTCTGTCCTCTCCTCACCAATGATGAGAGCTTAAGCATTCACTGCACATCACATCGCCCACCATTAGAGAATAAAGTCGCCTGTTTCCCTTTAAGTGTACAGAGAGGTAATACATTATGACCACATCTGCCAAGGCATCATATATTGCTCACTACTCATTTAGGGTGATCTGCCTTATCTCTTTAATACTCCTCTCTTCTCTGTTCGCTTTATCAAGTCCCGAGACTCATGCTGCTCCGATTAGAACCTACGAGCAACAGCTCGAACAAGTGCGTCTTTACATCAACAACGACATGTTTGAAGCCGCTAAGAGAGAGCTTGAACGACTACAAAAACTAGAACGCGGTAAAAGTGATGAACGAGTCCACATCGCGCTCGCTAAAGTGAACTATAAGCTCTTTAATATCACTCAAGCATTGAGCAATCTGAGGAGAGCTCGAAATCTTGTCCGTGATACTAACGCAAGACAAAAATTGACTGTCCTTTATGAGCAATGGCTCAGTATTTATGGTCTTGTTCGATTCGAGTCGGTAGACCAGCTCCAAACAGGAACAATCGAGCTTGTTCGGAAGCGTAAGTTTATTAATCGTGACCGCCAATTAGCTCTTGAGAAAGTGCAGGAGTCACTACAAGATAAAGTTCAGTTGCCGGCTTCGATTTATCTGCCTTATGGCAGTTATTTAGCGAACGGAGTATCCTTTAGGGTTAAGCGTAATCAACCTACTCCTATTGTAGAGCTGATGCTTACGCCGATCGTCAATCAGACTCCAGTTCCGGTGAAGCGTGACTTTACCAAATGGGTCTATGTGGGCTTAGGTAGTCTCGCTTTTCTCAGCGCTACCATAGGTGGATATTATCTACTTCAAGAGCCTCCTCCTCCGAGTCGTCAGCTCACGATCACTCTTAGTGATGGTAAATGATCGAATAAACTATCACTAGATGTGTATGCCCTTTCCTAGTTTGGAACAAAGACCAAGAAGTACTTAAACACTAGCCTCATTAACCCTTTCCCTTATATAATGCTCTACCAAGATCTTGACTGGAGAAATGAAATGCTCAAGCCAATTCTGAAACACTCATGGCTATCTGCGATATTAACTGTAGGTCCCAGCGCTGCGCTATACATTAGCAATGCTCAAGCCGATGTGGGTAGACCTATCCAAGTCGCAGCTCGACCGAGCTCACACTGTCAAGCTCCCCAATGGTCACCAGACGGAAGAAAGTTAGCGATTGACGTATACAACCCCAAGGTTGAGGCGAGAGAGGTCTGGGTTATGGACCTCAATTCGCAGTTTAACGTCACACGCGAAGAACAAGTGCTACCTCTAGGGCAGCGTGCTAGTCGGCTAAATGGGGGAAAGACTCCACCGGTCATTGAGTTCTCTTGGACACCAGACATGGAGATGCTGAACCCTCCTTATGTCTTCAGCAGTCAGGGAATGAATAGAAAGAACTTTGATATCTATGCTGATGGTAGTTGGATCACAGAAGCGAATACCGGTAACGACGGTCAACCTGTCTTCTCTCCCGACTCTAATTATCTCGCATATACCTCCCAACAGAGAGAGTCGGGAGATATTATGATGATCGACTATACAGCAGATTTAGATAAGCCTGTTAGGCTCACAAATACCCCTTCTTCTACCGAATACCTACCCCAGTGGCACCCTACTAAGCCTAAGCTACTGTTTATTCGCTCTCAAAAAAGTCGTGGGCAGGATATTGTTATCATCGATAACCCTAAGAAACCTCAATCTTCGACCCGTGAGTTGACCAATTGGAAGGCTGATGAGATCCGTCCTCAGTGGTCACCTGATGGTCGTTATGTCGCTTTCTACTCAAATGAAAAGAGTGGTAGTGACAAGGTGTTTGACCTCTGGGTTATTCAGTCAGATGGTACACAAGCTAAGAGACTCGCAAAGGATGTCATCGTCGATGACCACAAGGGTCCAGCGTGGTCAGGAGACGCCTCTATCATCTTCTATGTGAAAAAAGACTATAAGAGATCGAATCCAATTTTATGGACAAGAAGAGATGGGAGTAAAAGTGGCCTCTTAACCTCAGAGACTCAAATTAACTCAGACTTAAACGCTCACCATAAAGCAGATGGAACCACATATCTCGCTTATCGCTCTGCAGGCTTGAAGGGGTCTCTCAAAAAGACCTGGCAACGAATCTTCGTCCTCAAATTTCAAATGAGCGATCTTAAATGAAATATCGGATGCTCCTCTTCCTTCCCTGTCTCATATTGTCGTTGATGACGCTTCAATCTGCCGATGCTGAGCAGGTGAAAAAAGAGCGTATCGCGGTTTTAGTATTCGCTCAAGAGGGAGTAGATGATCGACTTCGAGCCTCTATAGAGAGAGATCTACGTAACATGGTAGTCCTCGCCGAGGGCTCTGACAAGTTGCAAGGTCGTTTGTACCCAATAGAGCCCTTTTATGATGTGGGTCAGCTCAGTAAAGCTAACCTTCGTAAGGCGCAACGTCACTTTAATAATGCTCAACGTTCCTTTGAGCAGAAAGACTTCGAAGAAGCGAAAGACCAGCTCTTTCGAGCCGACCGATTTTACTTAAAAGGTGTTCCCTATATTTACAACGGTAACGAAGAGTTATTACAGAGTATTTATTACCTAAACTACCTCGTTCATCGTGAGCTCAAAGAGTCTCGTAAGACCCGTGACCTGTACTGTAACTATATCTCACTCGCTCGCAATATTACTGGAAGTGTTGGTCCTATAGAGCAGTATGATGTACTCGCAGAGATGTGTGAAGAGAGCCCTATTTCTGGTACAGCAGAGCTAAAGGTCACCTCAAACATTGATGGCGCTCACGTTTATATCAACAATGAGCCCGTAGGTTTAGTAGATCGCTCAACGCCATTTTTCTCTCCTTTTATGCCTGCAGGGATCCATCTTGTAGAGGTTCGTAAGATCGGTTATGCGAGATGGGGGAAACTTGTCACTCTCAAAAATGGGAAGTCAAAGCGCATGAAAGCTCGTCTCAAACGAGCCAAAAACCGCGCGAAAGATTTCTTACCGATCGCTAATCTTAAGGTTGTGGGCTCTGATGCGTTCAGTGACACTTATCTCTCTGATTTTTTCTACGAACGAACTTTCCGATTTAAAGTGAACACCATCTTCAGCGCTTATTTACGGGCAGGAGCGAAAGCGGACCAAGTCTCTCTTACTCTCATCGCTTTTAGAGATGAGATGTTGGGGGTCAAAAAGACGATCACTTTCTCCACTCAAGAACGTAATGGTTACTTCACCGCTCTCGCTAGTTTTTGGAGAGAAGTGTTCGAGTTTGATCAAAAGCCTCAAGAGATGAGAGCGACACAGAGTAGGTGGATGCCTACCTTCTTTAAAGTAGAGTAATGGACATGATATTCCCCACTTCACTTAGTGAGCATCGCAGGGCTTTTAAATGGGTCTATATGACTTGTATCATTGGTTTTATTTACTCTTTATTGATCTGTATATCGCTCTCTCCCATGTCACTTACTTTTGCTCAGACGAACACCGATGATCAAGAGGTATTCGATGATAAACGTGGAGACATCTCCATTGACCAAGAGACTCTTGATCAAGCTGAGACGGCATTTTTTGAAGGACTCTCTGCCTATAGAGCTAAAAAATACACTGAATCAGCAAAGCTGTTTAAAGTCGCCCATAAGCTCGTCCCTTATCGAGATTTATTATTTAATATTGCTCGCTCTTACGAAGAACTCGGCGACAAAAAGGGAGCTGTGCAATATTATCGTGAGTACTTAGCGACTAAACCCATAGATGAGACACAAGTAATCCACCGAATGCGAGAGCTAGGAGTGAGTCAGTTTGAAGTCTCAAATACTCAAAAAGACGCACAGTCACAATCCTCCCCATCACTATTAAGTGGCTCATCTTCTCAAATAGATTACCTCTCGTGGGGTGTCATCGGTAGTGGAGTGGTCCTCTTAGGGTTAGGAACCTATTTTGGAATTAGCGCTTTAGATCAAGCTGAAGCAGCTAGATCCGCGACCTTACAGCCGAATTACAACAGCGCGAAGCAGAGTGCAGAGAGTGATGCGATCACCGCTGATATCAGTCTCTCTTTAGGCCTGATAGGCGTCGCAGGAGGCATCTATCTACTCCTTCAAAGTGATCATCCTCATCAAATCAAAAACCATGTTACTCAAGAGTCGACTGCTCCCTCGACTTCCTCTTCTTCATTCTCTTGGAGGTTCCTCTACGAGAGAGATCTTCAAGGCTTTGGGGTCAGTGGACAGTTTTAAAGTGTCTTTTAATCTGACTCACGCTCGTGGTCTGAAGAGAGTCCCCCTATTCATCTCCCAATGAACGTCTCACCATCCCCTCCTCAACAAGATAACCCACACACCATTAAGGCGGGGGTGTGGCGCAGGCTCACTTCACTGATCTTAAGCGAACCCAAATACTTATTTGGATGGTGTATCTGCTCCTTTATTCTCTCTCTTAGTTCTGCCGGAGTGGCCTTCATGGTCGGGCCAATACTGCGAGTGATCTTTGGTGGAGAATCCCTCCATTGGTCACCTCTGCTGACCTCGATATTAGGTCCTCCACCGAGCTTAGAAGAGGTCAGAAAGCAGCTCCCCTGGCTGATCGCTCTGACCGCTATGATTAAAGCCTCAAGTTTTTTTGGAGAGAGGGTGATAAGAGGTCACCTCATCAGATGCTTGGGTCGTCGACTCAGACGCCTTATTCTCTCGTGGGCGATCGACCTCAGACTTGACGAACGATTAGCGGTTGGTCAGGGAGAGATACAGCATCGACTCACCGTTGATGTAGAGAGAGTAGAGCGATGGTTAGATAAGGGGGGAGCGAGTCTTTTTAGAGATGGTTTGACCACTCTCTCACTACTGTTAAGCATGATTTTATTGAGTGGATATTTGGGCTTAGTGACTCTCTTGATCTATCCTCTCCTTATCACTCCCATACTGTTGTTAAATAAGAGACTTAAACAAGCAGCTCGTGGTGAAATATCTACTGCCCATTCCTTACATCTGTGGTCTAAATACACTGAAGATCATCTGACGACGATAACAGCAAACCAACGAGAGCGTGATCTACATACTGGTTTAGAGCGGTATCACACATACTTAGAAGGCGCTCAATCAAGGCTAGCTCTTTTGCAAGGGGTCGCGCCTAGCTTGACTGAACTCATGGTTTCTCTACTTATCGCTTCTTCTCTCTTTGGGTTCACCTATGGTCTCGATCAGCATTGGTGGAGCGCAGAAGAGTTACTCAGCTTATTTGTTTGTATCATCATGCTTTATCAGCCGATAAAGAGTCTTGGTCAAGCACAACAACAATGGGCGCAAGGGCACGTGGCGATCGAGCGTTGTTTATCCTTCAAAGTGACAGCCCACGCTCCGCTCTCCTCGGATACTAGATCTTATGAGGACTGTGGAAATACCAAGTATTCACTCCATACTCTCAAACTTCAGATTTTCTCCATCTACCGCCATGATCATATTCTCCACTTCAACCTACAACATGAGCTCAGCCGTGGAGATCTCATCTCAGTTAGTGGTCCTAATGGCTGCGGTAAATCTAGCCTTCTCTTCGCGATCGCTCGTCTCCTCAACGTCAGTGGTTATATCTCTTATCTCGATGAGAAGGGAGAGCCTATAGATCATGATAAGGTCGACGTTCGATGGTTAGGATTACCTACACAGCTGACCCATAAAAATATAGAGCGATATTTACTTTCCTCTCTTGATTCGTCATCTGAGTCTCCTCCATTCGATGAACTCAACGAGCTGCTCACTCGCTTCTCTTTTCCCCAAACCCGCTTACAAGCGAGTCTCGCTGAAGCGATCGATCGCTCTCCCTCTGCGCTCCCTATCGATACTACCCTAAAGCTATGGGATGTATTTGAGAGTCTTTCATTAGGAGAGAGGCAAAAATTAGGTCTGGTCAGTGTTCTTCACGCTAGTCATGGAGGACTCTTGCTCCTCGATGAGCCTGAATCTCATCTCGATGAGCTCTCAAGAAGGATTCTTATTAAAACACTCATATCGAGAGCGATGGACACACTCATTGTAGTCGCCACTCATGACCGCGCTTTGATCGAAGCGTCTACATATCACATTAAACTCTCTGAGCAGCTCTCCACTTTAGGTGGACCTAAATGATAAGACGACTGATCGCCCTATGTCTCTTTTTAATCGTTAAAGCTCTACTGTCGACTCTAAGAGTTAAGCGAGAAGGAGATGTCATTGACCGCTCAGGTGTTGTCGGCTTCTTACACGGAGAGCAATTACCACTTCTACTCCATAGACCGCAAGCACATGACCTCATCACTCCTATTAGCTTAAGCAAAGATGGAGAGCTACAAGTGATGGTGATGCGTTGGTTTGGAATAAGAGCGGTTAGAGGGTCGACGAGTCGAGGTGGAGCTCATGTTATTCGATCGCTTATGAAGTGGCTAAAAACCGAGAAAGGAGTGGCCTTAATCGCCCTCGATGGCCCTCGTGGACCTTGGGGTCATATCTCACCAGGAGCGCTGTATCTCGCCAAGCGCTTACATTTACCCTTTTGGTTCTGTAGAGTCCGATGCACTCGGACGATCAGGCTAAAGTCTTGGGACCGGTTCATGATCCCCTATCCGTTCAGCACTATCTATATCTCTACTTGGGAGTGTGAACCACACACTGAAGTAGTAGAATCGTATCTTAGTCGCTCAGACAAGTTACTCTAAGACAAGTTACCCTGAGAAAAGTTACCTCACCTTTAACACCTTGTACGACATTTTTGTCATGTCAAGATGCCACACTTAAATTTCAAAAAGATTCTCAATTGCCACAAACACTCTTAATCATTAAGCTATCTACACAATAAAGAGTAAGAGTCAAAGATGGCGCATTTTTTGCATATCAAAGATATGTACCTCGCAACTTATCTTCAATTGCAACTCATTTATCAACATGCGACTCATTTATATCTCAATCGAATTTTATCGATAATCTCCTGAAGCGGCACCGAGTAGGTGAAAGAGAGACAACCAAGCACGTATACACATGAAAGATAAGCACTTATATAGCTATCACAACAACTCAAACGTGTCAAATAGTCTTCTAAACCAACTCAATAAACCGCGTAAAAGCTGAACAACGCCTCTCACCTCAAAACGATGATCATAGTTACTGTCTAACCTCTTGGTTCATTACGTTACATAGAGGGAGCTCAATCAGCGAATGTTTATGAACTCTGGCTCTCGAGTTTTACACGAATATCGACTCTCAATGTCGATCAAATGAGACCTTAATGAGACTAATAACATCAGTTTAACAACTCAATATTTATCCCATGACACCCATCCGGTGACATCCAAGAAGAGGACACCATGAAAGAAAACATGAACACCAACCATAGTAAGCCTAGTCCTGAGATGATCAGCACAGTCCCTGAGTTAGATCAAGAGGCAGATACTGTAAGCGCTCAACCTAGATCTCAACGCAAGATTAGAAAAAGTGAACAGGGTCGAGCCCAGCAGTCTTCCCTCGATGGGGGGGGAGATACAAACTTTAGACTCTACCTCTCTAAGATGGGTAGAGTGAACTTACTTAGTCGAGACAAAGAACAAGAGCTTGGTAAACAGATAGAAGACTCTAGAGAGAATATCCTTAAGGCCCTCATCGCTCAGCCATTCGGAATTAAGATGATTATGGATGTCCCTAAGAAGATCGAGCGGGGTGAGCGCACGCTTAGGCAGACAATCAACGGTAGCTTGACCCATGATGATGCCGACAGTTTTGAAGGAACACTCGATCGTTTGTTGTCCATCGTAGAGGAGATGAAGACTATCAACCGAGCGAAGCAACGAAGCGCGAACCGAGTTAACAAGACTCAGCGCCGAAAAAATAGAGACTATGATCAAGAATTATTCGATGCCACTCAGCGTTTGGGCTTTCATTGGAGCGTCTTTGAGAAGATGGTTCATAGTCTTAAGAGCGAGCATAACGAGTTCACAGACCTTAGGTCTAAAATTAACGTTATATTGAAAAAAAGAGGGTGTTCAGAAGAAGAGCTAACTCAAGAATCCGTAGGAGAGGCGACTGAAGACTTGAGGACAGCGAGTGAGAAGGTCTCACGCTCTACTGTGATAAAATGCCGCGCTGCTCTCATTCAGCTTGAATCAAAGTTTGCCCTAAGTTATGAATCACTCACTAAAGTGATCGTCTACATCAGCGCTGAACTTGAGAAACTTGAGAAAGCCAAAGACGAGATGGTCGAGGCCAACCTAAGACTCGTCGTTAACATAGCAAAGCGCTACCGTGGTCATCAGGGTATGCCCTTCCTCGATTTAATCCAAGAAGGGAATATCGGTCTCATGAGAGCTGTCGATAAGTTCGAATATGACCGGGGTAACAAATTCTCTACGTATGCCACATGGTGGATCAGACAAGCGATCAATCGAGCGATCGCTGATCAAGGGAGAACGATCAGAGTA
Organism: uncultured bacterium; assembly: GCA_943788935.1. Classification (GTDB taxonomy): domain Bacteria; phylum Myxococcota_A; class Bradymonadia; order UBA7976; family VGTA01; genus CAKZRU01. The sequence continues at coordinate 42,565 of CALSSE010000024.1, forward strand.
CCGGTTCATCTCATCGACACCATCAACCGAATCTCTAGAGCTCGACGAGAGCTAGAGCAGCTGCTAGAGCGAAACCCAAGCCCAGAAGAGATCTCTGTACACCTCGGGGATCTCAAGCCTGAGCAAGTGATAAACGCCATGAAGATCTCGAAGACACCGATCTCTTTAGAGACTCCTGTAGGTGAGGAAGATAGCACATATGGAGACTTCATTCCTGATGATCACGCCGAGTCTCCTCTCGAAGAGACAGAGAAGAAGCTCATGCGTGAAGAGCTCAGTCGAGTGATCTCAACACTTAACGACAAAGAAGCCCAAATTCTTAAGCTACGTTTTGGGATCGACTGTGACACCGACCATACTCTTGAGGAGGTCGGAAGAGTCTTCTGCCTAACTAGAGAACGTATTCGCCAGATTGAAGCTCAAGCTCTTAATAAGTTGAGACAAAAACATAGGAGCTCGACCTTATCTGAGTTCCATTGAGAGCCTTAGACCACTTTGATCAGCGTTTGGCGAAGCGTCCCTCCCTCTGAGCCTGTAGAGCCACGGACATTAAGCGCTCTTAAGACCATAGTTCTTGGTCACCGTGTAAGCGCCCGAGAGCGAAGCGACCTCCTCAAAGAGCTCACTCATAGATCTCAACGCTTAGACCCTTTCACGGTCGTTGTTGGAGGGGTAACCCTAGGAGGAGCAGGGAAGAGCCAAGCCGTCAATCATATGGCTGAAGCGCTTTTATTAATAGGCGCTCCCTCGATCTATGTACTTGGCCATGGTTACCGAAGCCAGAGTAAGCGGGGTGTAGTACGAGAGCTTCACTCGGTTGATAGAAGGGCCTGTATTACATATGGTGATGAAGCGGTGATGATACATAAGCGCCTCAGTACACTGACCACAGACCATAGTGCTGCTGTTTTAGTGGGGGGGAAGTGGCGTGAACGTTGGGAGTTTGCTCGCTTGTCAGGCGCCTCTCTCATCATCAGCGATGGAGGCCTCTACACCTCTTCTCTCCCTCGACATCTCAGCGTGACCATCATCCCTCTCCCCTCGCGTTACTCACTTCTCCCCTTTGGTGACCTCACGAGGCCACCCCATCGTTGGGCGACTGGTGCTCAATGCTGGTATTGGTCTATCCGACACATGTCTCCCCTTCTTGAATATGATGATAGGCAGTGGCCTATCGAATGTCCCTCATTCATTCTTCACAGTGAGATTAAGGTCCAAGGCTTCATCGATTATAGGGGAGCTCTACTCACGGTCGAGGAGTTAAGAGATCGCCTCAACTCTTCACAGGTGTCAGTCATTTGTGCGATCGCTAAGCCTCAACGATTGATTCATACCTTGCAAAGACTCGGGTTAAATGTGAAGCAGGTGATCGCTTGCCGAGATCATCAAGTCTTCTCTGATCGTCATCTCAATCTCATTGAAGAGGACACTAGTGTGTGGATCACCACCGATAAAGATGACATGAAATTCAACCATAAGCCGTCTAACCTTCTAACCCTCAGAATACATTTAAAGATGCTGTCATGAGCGATTTATCGGGCTCTGTTTCACTCTCCCACCAGTCTTGGGGAGCCCGCCTCTTTGTAACGATCGTCAGAATACTGTTTAGTCTTTTCTTCTCCCGTCGAGTTAAAATCGCTGAGGATAATATCAAGCGCTCTACTCTGTTATTATCTCATCTCGATCAGCACGCTCATGCTCGAAGTTTAGCGAAAGAATCACTCAATCATTTAGGTTTAACGCTCTACCAGAGTCTCTTGCGATCATTGAGACCTCAGAAGGATAGAGTAAACGCGATGACATTGAAGGGGCTCTCATGGCCTGATAAGCTGCTCATGTTGAAGAATCAAGGGATCGACCTATATAGCGAAACAGAGATCACATCACTTATTCAAGCGCCGAGAGGGATTATATTCGTCTCGGCCCATATTGGCGCCTGGGAAGAGCTCATCATGCTCCAAAACCTAATTGAGAGGCCACTCTCCATCATCTCCAAGAGGATGAGTATTCAGTGGACTCAAAAGCTATGGGACAGAAGTAGAGGGAACGGGCCTACGCGTATAGATCATGGACCAATAGGGCAAAGAGCGAGGAGACTGACCAATGCACTTAAGGCCGGAGAGTGTATCGGAGCAGTGCTTGATCAACATGATCCTAGATCATCAGCGCTTCGATGTACTCTATTGGGCAGAGCCGCTGCGACTTCTCCCGACTTGATCCGCGCTGCACTCCTCACCGATGCAGTGATCGTCCCTGTATTTATGTTCCGAACGGCTAATGCGCGATATAAACTGCATATATTCTCAACCATTGATCCTAGAGCGACCTTACATAACGACGAATCAGCTCATGATCGTCTTCAAGGCTTAACACAGTTGTGTTGTGATCAAATAGAGAGAGCGATTAGGATGAGACCTGAACAGTGGATGTGGATACACCGGCGTTGGAAACTTGATTAAATCTACTGTAATAAGTCATGAATCACGGTTGTCAGATGACCATGACAGGGTTATGATCTTGCAGTTTTTAACTTTGTATACGTAGGCGATTAAATGTATCCACAAGCTGTTCTATCCTTCACACTCCCTAGTGGTGAGAAGCGCGCTGTGTCCCTCACACCTAATGAGATGATTCTCATTGGTCGAAACCGCGCCTCTACTATTAAGCTCAATCTTCCCTCGGTTTCTAGGTCACATGCGCGTATTATCTATGATCGAGAAGTCTTCTGGATTGAAGACCTCGGGAGCAGCAATGGTACATTTGTTAACCAAAAACAAGTTCAGAAGGCTCGGATCAACATTGGTGATGTGCTCAAGTGTGGAGACTTCGTTATCGCTGTTCGTAATAGCTCTGACCGAAGCTCTATCCCTCCCCCGCTGAGCGCATCAAATCATGATGCTCACTCTACGCCTGTAGCCGGTCTTGATCATAAGACAAGTATTGGAAAACGTCGAGAAAGCCTCCCTCCTTCTAGCAGAAACAGCTCATCCTCCCATCCTTCTCCGTGGCACTCTAAAGCACCAACTCATGGTCCCGAGGAATCTGATCAACTCCCTGCAGCACGGCTTCAAAAAGGTGAGAGACTCTCTTCCCCAGTGAAGCACACTCCCCCTTCACAACATCCACGCAGTGAGGGTCTCTCGACAGCATTTAGTAACGCTAAAATACGAGAATCAGATCGACTGCGAGAAAAGAATTCACTCCAGCCTGCGCAAGTAGACGATCAATCTCCGGGTGAGTCTCCCTTTAATCAGACTTCAGAAGAAGATAATACTGAGCTCATGAGGCTTCGAATCGTTGAAAAACAGCTCATTGATGAAGTTAATTTCCAATCGAATAGTATCGACCAGCTAAAACTTCAAGTTCAAGACTATCAAGAGCGTATTATGAGCTTAGAGAGTGAACTTGATCATGGTGCTCAACAATTTGAAGAGCTTCGTAGGTCAGTCATGGACGCTGATCAAAGTAAAGAGAACGAGCTTAATCGGTCTCATCAAGAGGTTGAATCTCTGCAAACTGACATCTTAAATCTAGAAAGAATGCTCACCGAGCAGGCTGAGCGATTCAGCAGTCAAGAATCAGATTTCTCTAGAGAGATAGAGTTACTAGAAGAAGAAAAGAGGGAGCTTAAACTTGCTATTGACCGATACACTGAACATTCACAAGATGATCGTTTAGAAGAGGCTATAAACCAACTTAGAGCTGAGAATGAGAGACTCTCTGCTGAGATAAAAGCCCCAAGGGGCTCTACAGAGATTCATGTCTATAGCCTCCCTAGACCACACTATGAATCAACTCAACCTAACTGGGCAAAACATCAAGCAAAGTATCAACAGCTCCTCGATGAGCTTAAGTATCTAAAACGTAGGAATGCTGAGCTTGAGAATGATCAAGTTCGTCAATCATCTGCATCACCAACTCATGAAGTGACTTCCTTACTTCAGCCTCCCTCGATCTCTCACGTTGCTCCTCTCGATGAGGAGACCTCAATGAGTGAAGTAGATATCAGTGAATCAAGATCTCATGACTCCAATATCCCATCCCACTCAGGATCATCATCCGCATCACCTACCCCAACGAGGAGAGCTTGGCGCGGCTTGCTATAATGCAGCCAAAATCATCGCCTAATCTCGTTGTTCTTCATATCATAAAGAGAATCCAACTATGAAATTTCTGAAGAAATTATTCCGTAAGAGAGAGAATTCTGATCAAAAAGACTTGGAGTGGAACGTTACACCAGTCAATCATCAGGTAGGGACAAGCTCCACCCCTTCAGAGCAGCCCACCCCTCTACCCTCTACAGGAGAGTCTGGGTCGTCAGATGACCTAATGAATGAAGCCTTACCTTCAGCAGAGTCAACTTCATCAGAGGAAGCGGGTCCACGCCTAAATGCACCGCCTACACCTAGCCTTATCAAACCGAGCGGCGAAATGTTCTTGGAGCCACAACAGTCAATCGCCGAAATGGAGCTTAACGCTGTATTAGAGGAGATTAACACTGAGATCGATGTAGAAGAAGAGTCTGAGATATTTAACGATGCTCAACAACAATGGGGAAAGTTTGGCGCACCTGCTCAAGGCCGCAGGTTGATCTCTCTATTTCGAGATAAAGATGATTTCAACCACAGACAGCATTTAGAGAAACAGAGATCAGTGATCTCTAACCTTGTCGAAGATGATTCAGATGATGACGCAGACGCAGACGATCCTCAAGTAGATGATACATCGTCTGTGGTTAATGATGGTGTTGGAAGTGTTGATGCTGTCGATCCAGACCTCGTCGCTCAAACGAGTCAAGACGACAACAGCGACGACTCCGCTCAAGCTAGTCAAGACGACGACAGCGACATCAGCGACGACTCCGCTCAAGCTAGTCAAGACGACGACAGCGACAACAGCGACGACTCCGCTCAAGCTAGTCAAGACGACGACAGCGACATCAGCGACGACTCCGCTCAAGCTAGTCAAGACGACGACAGCGACAACAGCGACGACTCCGCTCAAGCTAGTCAAGACGACGACAGCGACGACAGCGACGACTCCGCTCAAGCTAGTCAAGACGACGACAGCGACGACAGCGACGACTCCGCTCAAGCTAGTCAAGACGACGACAGCGACGACAGCGACGACTCCGCTCAAGCTAGTCAAGACGACGACAGCGACAACAGCGACGACTCCGCTCAAGCTAGTCAAGACGACGACAGCGACGACAGCGACGACTCCGCTCAAGCTAGTCAAGACGACGACAGCGACAACAGCGACGACTCCGCTCAAGCTAGTCAAGACGACGACAGCGACGACAGCGACGACTCCGCTCAAGCTAGTCAAGACGACGACAGCGACGACAGCGACGACTCCGCTCAAGCTAGTCAAGACGACGACAGCGACGACAGCGACGACTCCGCTCAAGCTAGTCAAGACGACGACAGCGACGACAGCGACGACTCCGCTCAAGCTAGTCAAGACGACAACAGCGACGACAGCGACGACTCCGCTCAAGCTAGTCAAGACGACGACAGCGACAACAGCGACGACTCCGCTCAAGCTAGTCAAGACGACGACAGCGACAACAGCGACGACTCCGCTCAAGCTAGTCAAGAGGATGACAGCGACAACGATTAGGAATTTAATTTATGGGAGCTTTGGCGCTGAAAAAGCCGTTTCTGCTCGTCGTTCGCAGTTAAGAGTCAGTCAAAAAAACAGATTTTCGCTTGATCACTACTAAAGTTGATTGACGATGGTACTCAAAAAGGATACATGTAGGATAAGGTAAGAGAGCAACACTGTCCCCATTAATCATTTAGAAAGTGGTGCGTTATGACGGCTACACCTCAACGTCTTATGCAATGTACGATGTGTGCTTATAATCAAGCGGGACAGCCGAGTGATCCTCCTACCTGTCCTCAACACCCAGATCGTTACTTAGTAGCCCAAAAATTTCTCGTTAATGGGCCTAAAGATTATCTACTAGGAGCGGTACTCGGTCAAAAGTATATCCTCACTCACCCGCTTGGACAGGGACAATACGGTAAGGTCTATCATGCCTTACAAATTGGAGCAGGAGGATTGAGGAGACCAGTAGCCTTAAAGATCCTCAGAGAAGATCGAGCTGAAGCTCAAGCGTTGTTTCTTGATGAGATGAAGGTTATCTCTCAGCTCGATAGTCGGCACATTGTGCGTTATTTAGACTCAGGTTTTGATGTGGAACAAGGGCTCACTTATATGGTGATGGAGGTCATTGAGGGTGATACCCTCGCTCAGCGCTTAGAAGACTCAGTCGTTCTTCATCAACATCGAGTCTCCAGAATGATCGCACAACTGTTGATCGCGCTAGAGGAAGCCCATCAAGCGGGAGTGATTCATCGTGACTTAAAACCTTCAAATCTTATGCTGACTTATCTAGATGGAGAAGAGGTTCTCAAAGTACTCGACTTTGGAGTCGCTCGTCCGGATGCAGATCAGCCGCGAGAGCAAACTCAAGGAGTGATCCCTGGCACACCAGCCTATATGGCTCCTGAGCTCTTCTCCAAATATGATGGGCAGATCACTCCGCACATGGATATCTTTTCAGTGGGAGTCATCTATTATCAGTGTCTTACTGGCCACCTTCCCTTCAATGTAGAAGGCAATGTCGACCACCTCATCGCTTATTATCGTTTATATAGTCAATCTCCTAAGCCCACACCGATGAGTGGACAGCTACCCAAAGGCCTCACAGAGGTCATCATGAGAGCTCTCTCATTAGACCCAAAACGTCGATATAACAGCGCTAGAGAGATGCTCAGCGCCATGGCTTCATGGTCTCCGACCGCCCATAAACATGTAGATACTCAGAGTACTCTAGCAAGAATAGATAGTCCTTCGGTAGAGAGCCCTTCTACTAACAAGTTAAACTGGCTTATCGCCGCAGCCTTACTTGGAGGGATACTCGGCTTGGGCGCTCATCTGATGTATGGTAAGGGGTCCGCAGTGATGATCGGTAAGTTTTTAGGGGATATTGAATCACCTAAAGTAGAACAAAGAGATGATGAAAGGGCTGGAGAGAGCGATGGGAATCAAACAGGAGGGACATTGGAGGCGAATATCCCAAAGAGGTAGAGTATTTATAGGCTTTATGCAGCTTACATTTTTACTTGATAGATCTCTTCTGAGAGCTCTAATCCCAACTGAGCAAACTTTCGATGAGCCATCGGAGTGATCCCTGACCCACTAAAGTGCCCCATACATTGTTGAGTTATGGGGTCGACTCCTGTGAACTCAAAACTAAAGATGTCTTGCAGCTCTACATTTCCGTCTTCATCGAGACCGATCACCTCAGTGATCTGGGTCAACTTACGACTTCCATCGGGATAGCGATCGATCTGGACAATGATATCAAGACCGCTAGCGATTTGATGACGAATCACATCGGCGGGTATATTTAGGCCTGACATACGGGTCAAGTTCTCTATCCTGAGCGCGACCTCTTTAGGAGAGGCAGCGTGAAGCACTGCGAGAGAACCTTCATGGCCACTGTTGAGGGATTGTAAATATTCAAAGGCTTCAGGACCTCTAATTTCCCCCATAATGATCCGCGTGGGCCTCATACGGAGGGAATTAATAAATAGAGAGCGAAGGGTGATCTCTCCCTTACCCTCGAGATTAGGAGGACGAGAGCAGAGGCGAGCGACATTAGGTTGCCGCACCTTTAATTCAGGGACATCCTCAATGATAACCAGCCTCTCTTGATCACTTATATATTCTGATAAGACCTCTAAGAGCGTTGTTTTACCAGTCCCGGTCCCCCCAGAGAAAACAATATTGAGACGAGCTTGTATGCAGGCCCAGAGGAATTGGTACATCGATTGACTGAGTGACCCTCTCTTAAGGAGATCCTCTATCTGCTGAATATCTGAGCGGGGCTTTCTGACCGTGATCAACGGTCCGTTCACAGCGATTGGAGGAATGGCAGCGTTTAAGCGATAAATCCCATCGATAACGCAATCAATGGTCGGAGATGATTCATCGAGACGCTGATTAGCACGCCTCACCAAACGATTAAGGATCTCCATTAGGTGCTGCTCATTATCAAAAGCCTGTGTAGACTCACGCTGGACACCATTAATCTCTACAAAAATCGAAAATGGTCCGTTCACCATAATCTCACTGACATCGGGGTCATTGAGAACCCTTTGTAGCGGACCAAAGCCAAAGATATCGTCGAGGAGGTCTTCTTTAACTGCTTCCATTTGTGGATCAGTAAAGGGTAAGCGTGAGCGTTTTAACTCTCGCTTAATCTCACGACCAATCGTCTCTCGATTAAGATTCGCTTGGGATTCAATACTCCGTCTTTTTAAATATTGAGAACGTAAATTACTCTTGAGCTCTATGAGATTCATACACACCAGTATTCGACTAATAACAGTTTAAAAATGAACTATTAGACACAGAATATATATTTTTTTACTCAACATAGACCGAAATTGAAATCAGTATCGTTAAAGGGGCGCTGTTTCACCCGATCCCACTAGGAGGTTTATCATGACAGCTCCACTTCGACTCCTTTCAGCGCTCATCATCTCGCTGGTCGCCAATTTCAGTTTTGCCCATCCCTTCAAGGTTGAAACACAGCTCTCTCATCAAAAGATTCGCTCTGATGTCAAGGGGTCTGCCTTTGTCAAGGTCGCTCTCACAGGGCTTGAGCTAAGCGGTGATCGCCCACCACTCAACCTCTCTCTGGTGATCGATCGATCAGGTTCGATGAGAGGTGCTCGTATAAAACAAGCTCAACAAGCGGCCAAGCTCGCCATCAGTATGCTCAAACCTGATGATATTATCTCTATCATCGCCTACGACACAGAGGCGGAGCTCTTGCTCCCAGCCACCAAGGTCGGTAACGGTAAGTTGGCCAAAAAACAGATCTCTCGTCTTAAAGCTAACGGGAGCACCGCGCTCTTCGCCGGCACACAGATGGGAGGAGAAGAGGTGGTCAAGTTTTTGAGCAGAGAGAGAGTTAATCGTGTCGTTTTACTCTCTGATGGTATCGCTAATGTAGGACCTAGCTCAACTGAAGAGCTCGCTCAGCTTGGATTAAAACTCGCTGGTCGCGGAATCGCGGTGAGTACTATCGGCTTAGGTCTTGGTTACAATGAAGACTTGATGGCACGTCTCGCCGACTCCTCTGACGGCAATCACTCCTTCGTTGAGCGAGCTGATCAACTCGCAGGGATTATGTCCCTAGAATTAAATGACGCGCTCGCGGTGGTCGCTCAAGATGTTGAACTCAAGCTCACCTTTCCCAAGGGTGTCAGACCGGTTCGAGCGCTCGGGAGAGAGGCTAAGTTTAACGGTCAAGTGGTGAGCAGCACCATTAAACAGCTCATCACCGGAACTGAGCGCTATGTATTGATAGAGGTAGAGGTGAACCCCGGTCTTGTTCAAGAAGAGCTTGAGTTAGCCAAGGTAGCGATCCGCTATCGTGATCGAGATGGTGAGCTCACTGAGGCCTCTGATCGAGTCCTCGCTCGCCCAGCATCTTCTCAGAGCGAGATGAAGAAGAGCGCAGTCGCTTCGGTGATGGAATCGGTTGTAGAGCTGGTCGCTCGAGAGCAACAAGAGCTAGCGATCAAGCTGAAAGATGAAGGTAAAGAAGCACAAGCTGCTCGAGTGATGGATAATAACAACGCTTATCTTCGCTCCAACGCGATTGAGTTCGAGTCGGCGAAACTCCACTCAATGGAGGAGAAAGCCAAGGTCGATACAGCGATCATCAAGAAGAGAGGTAAGGGACGAGACTGGTCTCGAACTCGAAAAAAGATGCGCAAGCAAGCCTATGGATCTAAAGCGCAGATGGCCTTCTGAGTCTGAAGCGAAACGATAAGGGTCTCTTAGGGTAGAGCCAAGGTACATGCCTCAAATGCTAGCAGCGATTCATTCATCATCGACTCGCTAGGGAGAGGACAATCACCTCGCCACAGCTCGGTGAAGCACGTCAGCTGATCCTCCTCAAAACTCATCTCATCGCTTTGATACACGATCGCCCCGTTAATAGAGAGGTCTAAACGCGCTCCCCCCTCTAGAGTAAGCTCGCTTCCCTCACCCATGTAAACCGCCACTGGTGAGCTGATTGATGAGTCAAGATCTCCCTCCGTTTCACTCTCGATAGTGATCCCTGCTGCCTTTATCTTTCCACCCTCTAGGTATAATCCATAGGAGTTTCGATGACGTAACGTCAGTCCGGTTGCATCGAGTGAAGCTCCCTCAGCGATATACATCATCGCCCCCTCCGGTCGACGATCTTCATAGAGGACATTGACTAAGATGAACTCTCCCCGATTGATAACAGAGGCGGTCGCGGACAGCTGCTCAGCTTCTCCCTCGCTCAGTACGCTCTCTAGCTGAGCGTTGGTTATCTCAAGGGTCGCCATCGCTTCATTGATGATTAACGCTCCCTCACCCATGAGCTTAGAGTCTCCTAGTTTAACCATCGCACCACTATTAAGATGCATGAGAGGGCGATCGAGCTGTGTGGCTTTCAGATCGCTCTCACTGATGTAACTATTTCCATTACTCAAGTTAAATTTTGCTCTCGCTTGGAGTTGATCAATAGCGAGATCTCCGTTATGGCTAACAATTTCGAGGCTCCCTGGTTGCTGATAACCACCCGCCACGTGATCCAAAATAAGCAACGTCTCATTCTCTCCCCCATCACTCCCCTCATCACCAAGCTCAATCTGTAAATTAACGAAGAGATGATCTTTAAGCCTCAAGTGACCTTTGGAGAACTCTAAGCGACCATCCATTAGCCCTTTCTCCATAAACAAGCTAGGCGTAAACTCGGTGTGAAGGAGGATGACATCGCCTTTGAGATGACTTGAGCTGATGCTATGCGTCCCCCCTCCATTAATCTTGATAAGCTGCTTCGAATCACCCATCGACTTGGCATAAGTATGATTAATGAAGAGATCGAGAGGGCCCGGGGATAAGTCGGGGACCGCACTCATGGGAAAGACATTCGCCCAACTCATCCATTCATAGTCATTAGACCTTTGGCTAGAGGTAAGGTCGATCAAACTCTGACCAGTAAACGAACTATAACTGATCGTCAGTGGAGCAGACAGGTCATCCTCATCTATGGACGCCGTATCTGTGAGATTAACCTCTGCACGCACTAGGGTGTTTATGTCGTCAGCGATAATGTTTTTAAGATTGATGATGGTGTTGGGTTCTCCATTAACCATCTGCTGTTGGCAGCTATTAAGATAAGCGCCGTTAATATAAACCTTCGCCCCTTGTCGCACCTCAATCATCGAGGAGCCACAGCTCTCGGCTGTCGGAGAGACGCTAAAGAGGTTATTTATATTTAGCCCTGCTCCATTGACCACAAAGGCTTGTCCCGCAGTAATGATCAAGACATTGTCTAGACTCAAGTCCACTTGATCAAGCTCGAACAAGGGTAAGGTCGGATCCAACATGATAATCGTCGAGTCCTTCAATTGGCCTTTAACCCTTCCCGTACTATCACCATAGCGAATGAGCTTGAGTGTCGCATTAGTGGTAATTAAACTCTCCTCTATCGAGAATGAAAATTCGCTATTATAGTTAGACTTGAGAACGATGTCTTGCACCAAGGGAGTGACCTCTTCATCTTCACTTGACTGCTCATGCTCAAGCTCAATCAAGACATTAGAGTGATTAATCTTCACCTCGTTGACCCCGTTCAGGGTGACCTCTTTAATACGAATCTCACTCCCCGAGCCAGAGAGAGTACCCCGCTCAGGATCAAGAGGCTCGATCACCAAAGAGTCTGTTATGGTGAGTTGATCAATGGTTACTTGAGTCGCTGATGATAATTTGAGGTGTTGTATGGTGACAGGTTGGTCTTCCGCTCCGCGAAGGGTGATCTGACCAGAACCTCCGCGACACGTACCAAAGGCTAAGCGACCAATGGCGCTAATACTTAAAGTAGAGTCCCTCTCTGGAGTTTCAATATACCCATTATAACCGTTGAAATTATTTATCGAGCTTTGAACTGCCTCAATCCTCGACACAACATTACTTTGTTGAATTTCACTGCAAGTCACCCGACTGATCTCAAGATCTTCTTGCGTATAATTTCCGCTCTCTTCATTGAGGGAAAAAGAGGGTAGCCTTCGGTATTCAAGTAAGTCTAGATTGGAGAGGCCGAGGGAGGCTGCGAGTGGAAACTCACCGCTCGTAGATTGGTAGTAGGACAGCCAATAGTCATATCGATTCATCAAGTCGGCCTGATCTTCTGTCCCCTGTTCTTCATAGATACACCCCATACCTTGACAAGTGCTCGGCTGCTGATCATCAGAGATATCTATTCCAGTGCAGGGCTCGTCTCCTGAAGATGAGTCACTATCACAGTCGCTCTCGGTACACTGTGTACCTTGAGAGACAAGGACCGGAGGGACGAGGGCTCCCGCCATCTCTCCCGCCATCTCTCCCGCCATCTCTCCCGCCATCTCTCCCGCCATCTCTCCCGCTATCTCTCCCGCCACCTCTCCCGCTCATCTCTCCCGCTCTCTCTCCCGCTCTCTCTCCCGCTCTCTCTCCGGCGAGACGATCATCGATGAGACCTGCAGGCCTCTCGACGTCTTCTAAGGTGAGACTGCAAGCGCTCATCCCCATCATTAAGAGAGTGATGAGGGGAGCGCTCATTGTCAGTGAGATCAGCGTACGCTCGATGTGAAGGAGGTTATCATTCCATCTATAATCAGATTCAAACTTCATCAGAAAGCTCCATTGATAAAGAGCGCGTTAGGAGTGGCTGAAAGCGAAACGGATGAGCTTCGGCCGAGATCAGATTTTACATCAGGACGAAGAGCGAAATAAAGCCCGAGACTAGAGATGGCGACTCCGCTTACCATCAAGACATCGGCGAAGAGCGCAGCTTGATCTCGTTGTCTATAAGCGGCATTAAACCCTTGGAGAGAGTCACCCTCACCATAACGATTAAGCTCCTCTGTGCCATTAAGCGCTCTCACCCCAAATAGCGACCCACCCACGATTAAAGCGCTACCTAATGCTACCCCTCCCCAACCGACTCGACGCATAAGTCTCCGCTCATTGCTCTTATGATCTTTAGGCTGTCTCTCTTCAGCAAGTTTCTCCATCGTCTTGATGGTGATCTCTACCTCTCCTCGATCCTTGGCTTTTGGATTTATATCCAGGTACTTTTGATAGTATTCAGCGGCATTTTTATACTCTTTTAACTGCTCAAAAGAGCGCGCCATATTATAGACAAGATTAGGGTGTGGCTTCAGTCTATAGACTCGCACAAATCTTTGAAGAGCATCCCGATAACGCTCTGCCTTAAAATCTTTAAGACCCTTTTGATATTCCGTTCGAGCGATCTCGAGGATCTCTCTTCTCTTCTCTTCACCGCCTCTATCATCAGCGGTTGGAGTAGTCACTGGCGAGGCTTGAACCTGACCTAAGTCGCTATGACCAATAGTGATTAAAAGAGAGAGAGTAACCATCAAAGTGAATCTCTGAGGATAAAAGGGGATCAGCGATTGCCTCATCGGTGTAGTCGCCATGATCTATGCCTCGGCCTGTTAAAGAAAATGATTAAAGTAAAGCAGCATTGGTGTACTATTGTATACCATACACCTACATGTCGCACCAAAGTATTTTATCCTCCGGTAGTTTGCCCCCCAATACTTTAGAAGTATTCACCATTCCCCACGCCAGACCACTCGCCAAACGATGAGTACGCCGATGACTGTTCCTAGTAAAGTGAGAACGACCCCAAAAGTCTCAGCCCACGTCGTGACTTGAGGATTAATGAGGAAGGCTAACCCGAGCCCGATCAATGAAACCGATAAGAACGCTGATATGCCCCTATTAACCAACGCTCTCTGATGACGAAAGCGCTTATCAAGGTGAGCGTCTGAGAGATGAAACCCTAGCTGTTTATCCTCTACCTGCTGCATCAACTGTTGCGCGGTATGAGGGAGTCGTTTAGAGAACTTAGAGAAGGTCTGTATCCCGTCGATCGCGGTTCGTAAGAGCTGTTCAGGCTGATAACGTTGAGCGATGAGACGTTGAACATAGGGACGAATTTCTTGAATAATATCAAGCTCAGGGCTGACCTGTTTCCCGATCCCCTCTACGGTGATGATCGATTTAAAGAACATGGTATAATCAGGGGGAATTTGGGCTCTGTGACGGACGGCTCCCTCGATAAGATCTTTAACGATCTGACCGAAGTCAACATCGGCGAGAGAGCTGTTCGTGAAATGCTGCTCCATGAGCTCTACGACGTCTGCCTCCCACTCATTATAGTTGATAGTCCCTTTGTGAACACTGATCTCATAGAGCGCTCTCGCTACCCCCTCATTATTTCTGGTGGTCACATGAAGGAGCAGGTCTGCCATCCGCTCTCGCATCGTTGGAGAGAGTCTACCCACAAGACCAAAGTCTATTAATCCGATGCGGCTATCTTCGAGGATTAATAAATTACCGGGGTGTAGGTCTCCATGAAAAAACCCATCCTCAAAGACCTGTTTAAAGAGCATCCTCACTGTCTCGCGAGCAATTTCATCCATGGGGTGACCAAAATTGGGAGCGTCGGTAATCTTTACGCCCCTTAATCGCTCCATAACAACGATTCGCTCAGTGCTTAGCTCCTTATAAAGGGTAGGGATATGTACCGTTTCCCAATCTTTGAAATTCTTAGTAAACCGACTTAAGTTATGAGCCTCATATTTGAAATCGAGCTCCTTCATGATCGCTCGTTCGAATTCTATTAAGATTCGATCTGGCCGAAAGGCTTCTACCTCAGGAATCGCCTCTACCGCTTGCTTTGCTAAGAAGTGTAATATGCTGAGATCTGCTTCGATGGTGCTCTGAATAGCAGGTCGTTGTACTTTGACCACCACATCAATCTCTCGAGGTTCACAGCCCTCCATATCAATACTCTCATCAAAGGTAGACATGATCCGCGCGGTGTGTACTTGAGCGATACTAGCGCAAGCTAAGGGCTCCACTGAGAAATAGGTGAATAGCTCACTAATGTTGCCATCGAGCTCTTCATCGATGACCTGACTCACTTCTTCAAAGCTGATCGGTTTTACTTGGTCTTGAAGGGTAGAGAGCTTATTGCACAGCTCAACAGGTAATAAATCAGTACGAGTGGAGAGGATCTGACCAAATTTGACGAAGGTTGGTCCTAGATCTTGTAAAATATCGTTAATGCGATCAGAGAGATCACCGAGTGGGTGTTGTATCGACCTCTCTTGATCCTCTTCTGCCGCTTCGTCACTCGCCTCACGGATCACCTGTGATACTTCATCATCAAGATGGCGTTGACCCTTCAAGAGGTATCCAAAGCCATGCTTGATGAGGATCACCGATATCTGTCGGAGGCGATTGAGGTCCTTAATCGCGCTCCTCGCGGCTTTGAAATTGGTGTATACAGTTCTCACGGTTGACATGTCGTAGCTCCTCTACGATAGCTGACTGAGGTGAGCGCAGTGTACTTGGTTCGCCTCAAAAAGAAAGCTAACATTCTGAGTCCTCAAGAGTGAAACGATCAATAAGGGAGAGCGAGGGTATTATATGAATAAGACTGTAAAAATAGCAGCGCTCATATACAGCGTGAGTATCCTCCTTTCTAGAATTATAGGCTTAATTCGTGAATTAGTCATTGGGCGTATCTTAGGCGATACCGCCGAAGCCGATGTGTATTGGGTTGCGTTTATTTTACCTGACTTCCTCAATTACCTGCTTGCCGGTGGCGCTCTCTCTCTTGTTCTCATTCCTCTCTTACAGTCGGCACAAGAGAGAGGTGGAACCAATGAATATTGGGCCTGTTTTTGGCGTATCACTACTCCGCTCAGCGTCTTTGTCTTGATCGCGACTTTGGGTATCTGGATATCCGCTCCTACTTTACTTCCGCTTATCTCTCCTGGTTTTAACTCTGAGCAATCCGCGCTCCTCGTTAGACTCACTCGGATCATTCTCCCCGCTCAGATCTTTCATATCTGCGGAGGCTTAGTATCAGCGACTCTCCAAGCTCGCGATCATCATTTAGCCCCAGCGCTCGCTCCTCTAATATACACCGGCTTTATTATCTTAGGAGGCCTAACACTCGGCGATTATCTAGGAGCTGAAGGCTTTGCTTGGGGTGTATTGGTCGGATCGTTCTTAGGCCCCTTCGCTTGTCCTCTGCTCGCTGCCCGCTCACAGGGCTTAAGATTCACCCCCCTCTGGTCACCCACACACTCAGAGTGTAAGAGATATATGTGGAGAGCTTTACCAGTGATGCTCGGTTTCTCCATCGTCGTCTTAGACGATATGCTCGTCAAGAGATGGGCGACCGACTTAGGTCAGGGTGTCGTCTCCCAGCTCCACTATGCCCGAGCGCTAATGAAGGTACCCATGGGAGTTTTTGGACTCGCTATGGGGATGGCGGCCTTTCCTTCTATTAGCCGACTCATCGCTCAAAATAGAGCGATTGAGGCCTTAACAATGCTCCGCTCAGCAGCTGAGGTATTACTTGTGCTTGTAGGGATCTCTCAGGCAGCGCTGATGGTCTCCTCTAGTCAAATGGCCGCCCTCATTTGGGGGAGCGACCACTTAAGTTTTGGGGGAGCAGAAGGAATTGGTCTTTATTGCGCCGCTCTCTGCCTCGGCCTATGGGGATGGTCGATGCAGGGTTTAGTTGCCCGCGGCTTTTATGCTCGTGGACAAACGTGGGCACCCACTCTAATAGGCTCAGTCATCGCCGGTCTCATGTACCCGCTTTACACCTGGGTAGGTACCAAAGGTGGACCACAGATCGGAGAATACTTAGCACCATTACCCTTCAGTCTCTTAAGGAGAGCGGCCGAGCTACCAGGTATCGGTTTGACCTTGGTCTCAAGCGCTGCGATCTCTCTTTATGTCTTCACTCTGTGGATCGCGCTCAGTCTCTCATTTGGTCAGCGACATGTGTCCACGATTATGGGGCTATTGAAGACTTTATTAAAGATTGAATTGGCAGCGCTGCTCGCCGTTGAGCTCTGCGAGCGGCTACTCCCTAGTGTAACTCCTGACCACTCCTTAGAGCTCATAACTCACTTGATCTTTAGAGTGAGCCTATCGACCATCATATTTTTAGGTATCGCTCTCTGTTTGAGAGTAAGAGCTCTCGCTGTTTTAAGGGAGAGAGTCGCTCTGCGCATCATGCGTAAGTAGTGCTAAGGCTTGGTCACCGTCTTTGACCATTCGGTGTTTCCCTCATCGTCACAAAACTCCACTTCTAATCGGTCAGGGTAAAAAGAGAGGAACAAGAATCCCTCATCTTGATCATCCTCAAAATCGGTGTCATTCCCCCGGCCAACGAGATCTGTTGTTTTAGCTCCAGCACCGCTCACCGCGAAGTGAGTGTTGCAAGGTTCAGTACCTAGGCCCTCAGGGAGGTTAGGTGTAGGGGGTACAGAGTTGATCCATTGTCGATTATGATCATGCCCGGAGAGATAGAGATCTGCTTTATTACAAACGTAATCATCAACCCATTGTCTAAAACCATCACCAAATAGATTGCTGATATCAAGTCCAAATAGATCAAAATCCCCGATCTCAAAACCCAGCTCATACGCTCCTGCGTTTCCATGTTTTCCATTTGAACGATAGGGATGGTGACCAAACACGACCTTCCAAGTCGCTGTCGAACCTGCTGTCACTCGCCTCATCATCTCTCCTTGAGGCACGAACTGATCATCAGGAATACCATATGCTAAAGGGTTAGTATGTAGAGAGACTAGGTGGACATGAGCGATCTGTAGTTCCCAATATTCTGCAGGAAAGTAAAACCAATCATTAGCTCGAGCATAAGCGAGATAATATTGAACTTGAGCACTGTTTAAGCCTGCGCCACCGAGATCATGGTTGCCAAGAGTAACAAAGATCGGCAATCGCTCTCTATTATCTGGTTCTCCTGCCGCTGGAGGACTCCCTTTTTTGAGATTGACATAAGGAAGATCGATCTTAGTAGTGAGCTGCTCATCCATAGCGCTCTCCGCGCCGGTATCATAAATATTATCGCCGAGCATGATAAAGCCCTCGCATCCTCCAGCTCTATCACAACGAGCCTGTGCTCCAGCGGCGACTCGATACTGTGCTTCATTGCCCTCACCGGTATCACCCATAGCGATCAATCGAACCACCCGACAAGCGCTCGCTCCCTGGTCATCACATTGTATGCCCCCTCGATCATCGCATACCCAAGTTCCACAGTCTCCACAAGACTCTCCGGGGGTTACGTCAAGAGGACTACAGCCACCACAGGCATTAGCAGGAGACTCATCACAGATCAAAGACTCGTTGCCTAAGCAAGTCAGTACTCCGCAAGTATCACATGGATCACCGGGTTGTCCGGCGAGAGGCTGGCAACCACCACACACATTGACTGAAGCGCCCATACAGGAGACCTGTTGAGCACCATTACATTGCCACATCCCCTGGCCACATTCACCACAAGGCGTCTGCGGTCTATTCATGAGGGCTCCACACCCCCCGCATTCATTAACCGCCTCTCCTCCAATACAGCCCAACGACCCCGACACACAGCTAATGATGCCTCCACAACCACAGCGATCACCTTCCCGCTCACCTGACACCGTACTCTCTGGACATACTCTCATCTCTGAAGTCCCGTTCTCCCCTGCCGATAAGCTCAATGGAACCTCAGGGACGGGATCATCATCACAGGCAAAGTTCACTAGGGAAGATACGATCACTATTATGGTACAAAAGATATATCTCATCACTCTCCTTTTGATTATATTCTCTCAACTCAATAGAACAGGTCTTGCTTAAAAAGAATAGATTTGTGAGGTTTAAGCATGGCTTCACCTCATGATTAGATTAGGACTTCTTCTATGCTCTTGAGACTTAATGACATCGCCCAGTTAAGTCGAGGTTGTTTATTTTTCCTCTTAGCTTTACTGACCCTCTCATTCTCGATGCCCGAAGACGCTGATGCCCGAAGGAGAGGATACTCAAGATCTCGTAGTCGGTCTAGCTCTGCTCGACGACGACCGAGAACCAGAACTCGGAGCGCTAGAAGCTCACGAAGCTCTCGAAGCTCTCGAAGCTCTCGAAAAAGTACCCGACCACGAACTCGACGTAAAGGCATGGGCTTAGGCGCTCTCTTGGGCTCTAGTCCTACAGCGAAACCTAGCTCTCAGCGTCGACGCTCTACTCAATCCTCTCGCTCTAGACGGCGCTCAGGTTCTTATGGTCGCCGGTCTCGCTACCAAGACCGTGGGTCTTGGTGGACGAGAAGCTCTAATCTTAAGCGTGGATGGCGGAATAGCTTTCGCCCTCGCCGACGATTTAGAAGGAGCTTCTTCAATAGTCATCGACGGATCGTCGATATATGGGACCCTTACTTCCTGGCCTCAGCGACGACCGCCCTATTTTGGTACCATCATTGGGAGTCTCCCGAGATCCATGAGGCACTCTATGAAGATCATGTCTTAGAAGATGCCGATCTCGCTGCTTTAGAGCTTGAAGTCAAAGCTCTAGAGGCGAAAGGAGTACCTAGAGACCCCGATTACCTCCCCGAAGGGATAGGGCCAGAAGACGCCTATTCAGATGACTATCTCAGTCAAGAGAGACGCCGTCGAGAAGAAGGGGGAAGCGGACTCTTATTCCTAGGCTTCGTCGCGATCGGACTCGGTATAGGATTTAAGTTCTTTAGAGGTTAAGCGGCTACTCGCTAAGCGAGTTACGCTCAACGCTACTTAAGACTCGGCGCGCTTCTCTAGACGCTTACGATCGCTGTGATCGAGAACTCGCTTACGGAGACGAACCGCCTTTGGCGTAATTTCTACTAGCTCATCCGAGTTAATAAATTCTAGAGCCTCTTCTAGAGTCATTTTGCGGACAGCATTGAGCTTCGTATCGATATCCTTAGTCGCGCTACGGATGTTATCGAGCTTCTTCGCTTTACAGGGATTAACGACCATGTCTTGGTTACGCGCAGATTCCCCTACGACTTGACCAGCATATACCTTTTGACTCGGGTCAACAAACAGCTGTCCACGCTCTTGCAAACTCTCCATGGAGTAAGAGGTCACTGTCCCACTCTCTAGGGCGACGAGCGCGCCGCTAGCTCTTCTCTGGAATGGACCTTTGTAAGGACCATACTTATCAAAGGTACGATAGAGGTTGCCTGTGCCTCTCGTTTGAGTCAAAAACTTACTTCGATACCCGATAAGACCACGTGAGGGCACTACGAACTCTATCCGCGCCATACCATCTGTATCAGTGCGAAGATCCTTCATCTCGCCGCCGCGCTGATTAAGCTCTTGGATCACTGAGCCGCTGAACTCGCCTTCACAGCTCACAGTGACTTCCTCATAAGGCTCTTCTTTGCCATTAGGTCCATCCTTAATGACGACCCGAGGCATGGAAACCATAAGCTCATACCCTTCACGGCGCATGGTCTCAATCAATATGCCGAGGTGAAGCTCACCACGACCTGAGACTTTAAAGACCTCAGGAGAGTTGGTGTCTTCTACGCGGAGCGCTACGTTAGACTGGAGCTCTTTGTAGAGTCTCTCTCGTACCTTGCTGCTCGTGACATGAGAGCCATCTAGACCAGAGAAGGGACCGTTATTAGCGATAAACTCCATAGAGATCGTTGGCTCATCAACAGCGATCGGAGGGAGCGCTTCGGGTTTTGCGGGGTCACAGAGCGTCTCTCCGGGGAGGATATCAAGGAAACCAGCGATACCAACGATGTCACCTGCTCCAGCCTCTTCAACAGGTACCTGGTTGAGACCCACAAATCCTGTCAAACGAGTCACACGAGCTTTACGTGGCCCTTCATCGCTCAAGCCTAGGCAAGAGAGCTGATCTCCCTTACGAATCGTTCCCTTTAGGATACGACCGATCGCGATACGTCCTATAAAGTCATCATAGGCGATAGTCGCGACCTGCATTTGGAAAGGTGATTCTAGCTCAACCTTTGGTGCCGGCGCTAGCTCTTGAATACTATCGAGTAGAGGGATCAGATCCGTTTGCTCGTCCTCAAGTTCTTTGACTGCCCAACCATCTCGACCTGAGGCATAGAGGACCGGGAAGTCAAGCTGATGCTCATCTGCATCGAGGGCTACGAACAAGTCAAATACCTCGTCGAGGACCTCATCGGGTCGTGCGTCAGGGCGATCAACTTTATTAATGACTACGATTGGTCTCAGCTTATGGCTAAGCGCCTTGCTCAAGACAAAGCGAGTCTGAGGCATAGGGCCCTCAAAGGCATCTACTAGCAAGAGAACTGAGTCAACCATCCCCAAGACTCGCTCTACCTCTCCACCGAAGTCAGCGTGACCTGGGGTATCTACTATGTTGATTGTGAGTCCATTCCAGCTGATCCCCGTATTCTTAGAGAGGATGGTGATCCCACGCTCTCGCTCTAGATCGAGCTTATCCATCGCTCGATCTTGAAGCTCTTTACGAGTATCGACTGTTCCGGACTGCTTGAGGAGACCATCAACCAATGTCGTCTTACCGTGATCGACGTGGGCAATGATCG
The DNA here is from genome assembly GCA_943788935.1 of uncultured bacterium. Taxonomy (GTDB): domain Bacteria; phylum Myxococcota_A; class Bradymonadia; order UBA7976; family VGTA01; genus CAKZRU01. The sequence goes on from CALSSE010000024.1 coordinate 64,100, forward strand.
CTATATTTCTGATATGATCTCGCGATGAGGTGATTGAGCTAGTCACTAGAGTGTCCTCTCTTAAATAAGTGATGACCGCCTTTAATGTGAACTTGGGTATGAAATCAAGGAATGTTTATACCTCAACACATAAAGTTCATATCAAAATTAGGTTCATGGTGACTCTAGATTATGATGAGAGGTCATTAATCAATCACCATTGAGGCTTATTTAAGCCGGTTAATGACTTACACACGATTTGCTATTTAATCTGTGCTCTCTGTCGGCTACCCTTGTGTATGTTCCGTCGTACAGAACTGAAGTGACTACTTTTTAGACCTTGGAGGTTTTATGTCGTTCAATGCTCCTCCCTCCTTTAAAGACCAGCCGAAAATAGGTCATCTACATCGACAGTCAACATGTCATCTACTATTTGGAGATCTCATGTTTTTTGTCGTGACCTTAGGTATTTCGCTGAGCCTACTCATCCTCAGCAATATAGAGGGAGGCATGGCTCAAGGAGTCTCGATGGATATCTTCAGTGGTCGTAACTTCAATACATATGAGCGCACTGTCACCGGTGCAGCGGTCTCCTATGATTGGGTACGAGAGGCGCCTTATGAAGAAGGGCCCAGTGATAACTTCTCGGTTCGTTGGCGAGGAAAACTCATCCCTCCGACATCGACCACTTATCAATTCAGAGCCAACTATGATGATGGTTACCGTCTCTGGATCGGTGATCAAATGGTCATCAATGCTTGGAGTGGTGGCCCTGCGATAATCGTTGGAGAGGCCTCTCTAAGAGCAGCGAGAATCACTCCGATTACCATCGAGTTTTATGAACAGGGGGGAGACGCAAGATCTCTCTTAGAGTGGAGAGCCCAAGACAGTAATGAGGACTTTTCGACGATTCCCTTAAGCTCATTAAGTGCGCCCGATGAAAATACAGGGCTCCCAAGAGTTGGACTCGCAGTGAGAGATCCACGAGCATTGGAGGGTAATGACCCCGCGCGATTTACTGTGTACCGTTTAGGAGGTCTTGATCAAGAACTAGAGGTTGAGCTCGTCTATAGTGGAGAGGCTGAAGAGGGGCTAGATTACGTTAATCCGACTAGAACTGTCACCATTCCTGCGGGACTTCATGCTTTGGACTTCGATCTCTTTCGCTCAGATGACCAAATCGCTAGAGGCAATAAAAGTCTCCAAATAGGAATCGTGTACACAGAGACATACACCATGACCAACGACAATGAGATCACGCTCACATTACTCGATGACGAACGAGACTTGAGCAGATCAGAGCTCTACACGATCGCAGGACACATTCATGAAGGCGATGCTTCGGCTCCTGTGATCATTACTTTCATCGGTGAAGAGGTCCACACTCTCACTCGAATTGGCAGCGGACCTTTCAGCTCGCCTCCTCTACCTGAAGGTCAATATACTGTCAGCGCATGGTTAGACAGTGATGATGATGGAACATTTGGCGAAACAGATGAGAGGGGAGAGCTCATCGTTGGCGATGAAGCCCCAGCAGATGAACTCACGCTCTCTCTGCCTCCCCACCACTTAGATGTAGCGATTCACTTTAATGATCCTCAAGAGATCGCGGCGGGAGATATGGCTGGGGGGATGATGGCTGGGGAGATGACGGCTGGAGAAACCGCTGGGGAGGCCGCTGAAGACATGGCCGGTGAAGACATGGCCGGTGAGACCGCCGGTGAGACCGCTGAAGATATAGCCGGTGAGACCGCTGAAGACATGATCGGAGACACTGCAGAGGAGAGGTCCGATGACGCTGAGGGTTGTCTACAGAGCCATAGGCTCACATTACCGCTACCTCTCATGCTATTGCTACTCCTCTCATTATGCTCGAGGAGGGTCAAATTATGCTCGAGGAGGACCAGGGCTCACTAGAGCTCATAAGGTGCATTGATCGCTATAGCGCTAGGGAAGATTAGGGACATTATATCGAGCATAAGGATCAACGATCCTCGGAGCGATTTCATCTTTATCCAACCATGATTTTAAAAACTCTCGAGACTGATACCGACCTTCGCGCCCGTTAGGGACGTTCATGTGAGTTGATGCTGTGATCTCACGAGCGCCGGTCGTCACTCGGTCAAACTGAAACAGTGCTGCTGTACTCACGTTAGCGACATTCGCTTGTAAGGGTCCTTCAACTTGATTGAGGAGAGGCGTCTCTTCAGCGATCGCCTGGAGATGAGGTAAATGTAGAGCTCTCGCTAAAGCGTGATTGGCGCTATTAGGGACGACCTCATCATTCATCGCCATCTGCATAAGTAGATGAAGTGGTTCTCCTTCTCTGACCGCTCGCAAATCAGCGTGAGACTCACCGAGTACAAAAGGAGCATAAGTCCCTGGGTCTGCAGCATCGAGTAGGACCTGCGCCAATGGAGTAATACCGTCAAATACCTCTTTTCCTCCAACTAGCGCATAGATCGCTGCTTTAAAGTCACCAATCACGCTCCCATCGGTGAGCACCGAGACTAAACGAGCGCCCGGTACAGCGAGCAGACCTAGAGTGAAGCGAGGCTCGAGGCTCAATAGCTCTACCCCCATGATTCCACCAAGGCTAAGACCGTAATATCCTAATTTCTTTAGGTCAAGATCCGGTCGTCCATCATCGTTCATGTCGGGATCTTGATGGAGAAGCTCAACGAGTTGGAGCTTATCATAAGTGGACTGACGGAAGTTATCTCTCGCCTCCAAGGCTCGTAAGGTCTGAGTCGCGAGATCAAGGGCGAAGAAGTTGAGGACTCTCTGAAACGCTCCTTCGGAGGTCGCCGTTGGGTGCTCACCGTGAGAGACAGCGTCAATAGCGATCTTAGTGATTGGTAAGCCTTCAGTAATCTCATCAAGGACATAGACGTTGCTTATATCCCCACCTATACCATGTCCAAAGAGGATAGCAGGCGTCTCATCAGCGCGATTACGTGGGCGCCAAAAATGAACCTTGAGTGGATATTCTTCGTGTATAGTGACTCCATTGATAACGCCCTCATCATTTTGAAAACGTGAGGCGTTAAAACTTCGAGTACAATGCTGATATTGACCTTCCACCTTGCAGTTTATATCATCGTTCCATCGATAGTCCCCCGTCGCGATAGAGTTTGCGATATCCACTGAGATCGCGGGAGCACTCTGAGTAGTAAAGACGCTGACCGCTGCGATACTTTCTATCTTTATATCGGTGGTACTCAACAGCTCAAGCCGTCGACCGTTAAGTGCTGATGTTGAGACATTAGAGAAGAGCTCTCCACGTTGGTCACTAGGCGCCAAGCAAGCCTTATTGGGAGCAGAAGGGGGGATCGCGGTGACCACCACCCCATAACGAGTCGCAGGGCGAAGAGGTCTAAGAGGCTCTAATATAAGCCCTCTCCCTTCATCAAAGAGTCTACCCTCAACAGGGACTTTAGCTGGAAAGTGAGGGAGCTGTTCTTGAGCCGGGTTCTCCATGTAAACATATACATGTAAAGAACTCTCGTCATTGCCTGCCGGGATTTCGTACTCAAGATCAGGGAGGAGAGAGGAGATATCATCATCAAACTTCAAAACGATCCCCGCGTTTATCCCCCATCCATCGAGTTGGGTTAGGTCTTCGGTCAGTCGCTGCACAAAAGCGCTGCTCTGATCGGACCAAGCTCGACCAGCCAAGTCGAGTCGGAGACCAGTTGTCGACTCTTGATCCGACACCGTCCATTGATCATCAGGATAGGTAGTCAAGCTCTCACCGCTCAGATCATGAACCCATTGGGCGCAACTTGACCAATCTATGCTCGATCGCTCATCGTTCAGATCTTCCGATCGCTCATCGTTCAGATCTTCCGATCGCTCATCGCTCGTTTCAAGCTCACTCATAGAAGATCTCTCCCCATCGCAAGCGTGTAAAGAGAACAAACCGATAATAAAGACCCCCCAAAGTATGTGTAGAGAGTCTAGATGATGATGCTTCATTGGATCCTTACGTCGGGTGGCATAGACTGATCGACAAATATGGATAAAGAGAGGACTCCCCTACATCACTCACTCTGAGGGTGAGGTGCCGAGTTTACTCTCGATTAAGGCTCGAACTTGATCCTCATCAAAGCCTTGAGTGAGGTACATAATTTCCATCGTGATCGTGTCAACGAGCATCACCATTGGAGTGAGGTTCACATCGTAGTATTCGCTCATCACCGAGGGCTCTTGAGGATCAGCTACGACAAGATAGCTGAGATCATACTTTTCTCTCCATCGTGTAGCGAGTTCGGGAGTCGCCGGCTCAAAATCACTGTCTTGAAAGAGGGTCACGAGTACTTCTAGACCTTGATCACCATACGACTCATAGAGCGCCTGAAGTTTAGGTTGCTCTTTTATGCAGGCCGTACACCACTCAGCGGAGGTGGTAAAGAGGAGTAAAGTCTTGGAGAGGTCGTTGTAGATCTGTTGGGTATTAAATTGGGCTCCATCAGCCGCTAAGAAGTCTAGAGGTTTAATCACCGCCCCCTCCTCGACGCCTATAGAGTCAACAGGATACGCTCTACTCTTGGGTAGTGTCTCAGGAAGGTTCGCCTCGATTAAAGCCGTGACTTGGTCTTCGTCAAAGCCTTGGGTGAGATATATAATTTCCATGGTGTTTACTTTGACTAGCATCACCATCGGCGTGAGGTTTACATCATAGTATTCAGAAAACGTAGAAGGAGTCGCACTATCGGAAACGACAGGAAAGCTGAGCTCATATTTATCCTGCCACGCTGCGCTCAACTCTGGAGTCGCGGGCTCAAACTCGCTGTCTTGAAATAAAGTGACGAGGACCTCAAGTCCCCGCGAATGATACTCCTCATATAGCCCCTCTAGCTTTGGCTGTTCTTTAATACAAGCCGTACACCATTCAGCAGATGTCGTGATGAGTAGGAGCTGATTGAAGTCGTCTTGGTGAATACTCTCAAGTGTATATTGCTCCCCATCACGATCCTTGAAGGAGAGAGATGTCAGAGCTGAACCGACTGCCGTCCCGTAAGGACCTTCCGGATACTCGGTGCGTTGCCGATATTCGCTCTGCGTCTGACTGAAAGAGAGATTACCTTCTTCAAGACAAGCGGGGGAGCCAATAAACGTCAAGAGCGCCAAGATTAAATAGGCTCGATGGTTACTCATGAATGCTATGCTCGCTGACAGGTAAGGCTGCTCTCTCTCTGTGTTCATTGCTCTGCAGGCCCATATCCAAACCAGCTGAGGCAGGGTAACCCCTCACCCTCTGGAGACTGAATAAGCATCCCACCATCATCAACGACTGCCGTTGTAGCGATCGTCCACTCTCCCTCCTCTAGCGGTTCTTCTTGCCCTTCAATAGAGCAATCAAGATTGCCTAGGACATAGATCTGAACTTCTTCTCCAGGCTCGTACCCCGCAATGTTGGCAAAGGACAGCCTCGCGGTGCTTCCGGTAATATCTCCCTCAGGAGCGAAGGCATAGATCCCGTCGATGGTGGGCGCATCATCCCCCTCTTCTAAGAAGCAGAGGCCAGGGTCTGTAGGGCCGATCGGCCGACCACCGAGCTCATCAACGGTAGGACCGTATAAATCTTCTGCTAACAAATCGAGCTTAACGTCTCCTAAGAGGCTGACTGTGTGTAGCCCCTCTTCGATGCTAGGCTCATCAATACTCAAGGCCGGTCTAGTCTGATAGAGAACGATCGGGTCTTCAATACGAAGTATACCATCACCAGTCTCACCGGTGAGATCACCATGACAGTAAATAGGGGCAAAAGCGACCCGAGGGACAATCGCTCTTAATGCTGCGCTCGACAGACAGCGAGCGCTCTCCGAAACCGGTACACTGAAATACCCCTCTCTGTCTGTCGCCTTAGGCATGAGACAGGTTAGGGCACCGGTGACAAAGTTTCTGATACAGAGCTGGACCTTCGCTCCTCCCATCGGTTCTCCAAGCTCATCAACCACCCACCCTCTCACCTCGCTAATGTAATGACCACCACAGCTACTATCGATATCAGCCTCACCGGGCTCAGCGATCTTCTCTGGAGGGTCTAAAGTAGTCACTCTAGGCGTAGGCAATGGCTCACTTGGATCAAAAGTAGGAGATTCATCGACACTCCCTCCGTCATCGCCTCCAAAGGAGATCTCAAAACCGGCGCCCTCGCCGGCATCCTCGCCGGCGCTCTCGCCCGCGCCTGCTCTCTCGCCGGCGCTCTCACCGGCGCTCTCACCGGCACTCTCACCGGCACTCTCACCGGCGCTTCTGCCTGCACTTTCACCAGCGCTCTCGCCTGCACTTTCACCGGCGTTCTCGCCCGCTTCTGTACCACCATTTTCAGGAGGCGCTGTTGTTTCACAGGCGACAAACATACAGACTGTGAGGCATAAAACTAATCGTTTGAGATCTATATTATTCATATCCAAACCTTTGAGTAAGTTCTTGGTAGTGTTCTTGTTGTAACCCACATGAACATCTAGATTCAATCTCTCGGTTATTCAGCCGCGAGCGCTGCTTCTAAAGCCATAATCAATGGATCAGCATAGGGGGCTACATTAGAGATAAACTGATCGATAAATAGACCATCTTTCCCTACTAAAAACTTATTAAAGTTCCACGATACCTCTTGGTTAGAGGCGCCTGTTAAGTAGCTATAGAGTGGGTGAATATCTGCCCCTTTAACAGAGATCTTGGAGAACATCGGAAAGGTGACTCCGTAGTTTGCCGAGCAAAACTCTGCGATCTCCTCTTCACTACCCGGCTCTTGTCCACCAAAGTTATTTGCAGGGAATCCAAGAATGATCAAACCCCGCTCTCGGTACTCTGAGTAGAGTCGCTGTAAGTCTTCATATTGTGATGTATATCCACAACGACTAGCGACGTTAACAACTAGAGTAACACGCCCTCGGTATCGCCTCATATCGACCTCTTCTCCGTCAATATCTAGCATTTTGAAAGCATGGATCCCTTCGCCTTCTTCTCCAAAGTCGTCAGGGTCCACCCAATCTTCTCCACCTTCATCTGTCTCAATGATGACTTCATCGCCTGCTGACTCGCCTGCCGACTCGCCTGCCGACTCGCCTGCTGACTCGCCTGCTGACTCGCCTGCCGAATCGCCCGCTGACTCGCCCGTTGACTCGCCTGCTAACTCGCCTGCTGACTCGCCCGCTGACTCGCCCGCTGACTCGCCCGCCGACTCGCCTGGCTGACTCACTGGCTGACTCACTGGCTGACTCACTGGCTGACTCACTGGCTGACTCACTGGCTGACTCACTGGCTGACTCACTGGCTGACTCACTGGCTGACTCGCCTGGCTGACTCGCCTGAGGTCGAAACATCTGTCTCTTCACCTCCCTCGCAAGAGATAAACGTTAAACTGAGGGAGATACTTAGCAGAGCGATTATTGCTCTTAAATAGATTCTAGCATGACTCATAGTTGAGATCCTTATCTAAGATTTTTGTTATGGGAGCACACTGGGTTATACCCATTATGGCTAGTGATAAAAACATGGAGATGCTCATCGATCCTAGCATCCGGCTATTAAATGTTCTATCAGAAGTGATGTACTGATGCTTCTTAGGTACTGTTGTGATGCTCAATAATTTTTTTTCATGTTATGATTTAAAACTGTAAAACAAAAAATAATCAGAGAGAGATTGATGAAGAGCATCTATTCTAGCTTCACCCCATTCCTAGTATACTTTGTGATGATCACTTGCAGCTTGTTCAGTTGTGATGATGAACAGTCACTAAAGACAGAGTTAGCCGGTGAGATTTCAATCCAGACCTCTCCTCCCCCATCAGGTCAAACAGCAGGCCAAATGATGACCACAGAAATAATGCAGGACGGAACTCCCAATAGGGGAGGGGTGAATGATGCAGGCCAAGAGCAAGGTTCCTCTGGCGGTGAAGTCGCTGGAGAGCAGGGAGCAGGGTCGACTCAAACGAGTGACCCCACAGGACTCATCTGCGAAGAATCTCGCTCTACATCGCTGCGTCTCGTCGCGCTCTCTTTTCCCTTCTCGGAGATCGTAGGTGAGCAGGGACATACGATTCAACTCTTTCAACTGAACGCCGATGGCTCCATAGACCAGTGGGGAGATCGCATCGATCTTGGATATAGGTGTTCAGCTCTCAAATTCACTGAAGATGGTCTCTGGGTATTAGCGATCAGCGAACGAGGACAGTTAACCGCTATTGATCTAAGGGGAGAGAGTCCCTCAATCGGAGAGAGCATTGAGCTTCCTACTGGTTCATATAGCGCGATCCAATCGACAGGAGAGTTAAGGCGATTTGACCTCATTAACCGTAACAGTGACGAGCTCGCGGGAATATACGAAATCACCCTGAGCTGTGATGGCGAGATCTCTGCTGATATCGACTACCATCAACTGAGGCTTATTCAAGGTTTCCAAAGGGTCAGTGATAATCCAAGACAAGGTGTCATCTTCGGTGGCCAAGCGCTCTTTGACCCTCTAGATTTCATTGATCTTCGCTGGCTAATATCTGACACAGGACGATGGATGCAGGTGGCCGAGCTAGATGTTTATGAAGACTTTATCGACTCGATTAATGTTGGCCTCTCACCCCAAGGACAGTGGGTAGCGCTCGTCAATGGTTCTCCCTTCACCAATGAAGGGGGACAAGTACGGTTGATAGAAGTAATAAGCTCTCCGATATCCTTGCAAGAGAGGGCTGTATTCGAAGGGTACACCGATGTTCGTGGCGCGTGGTTTCTACCCGATGGAGACTCAATGTTTATCACTCAATTCGAGCCTAATATCGTTCAGTTTTTCACTTTCGCCGAGGGAGTATGGGCCCCGGCACAGAGAATTAACGGGGTTGGCTTGCCTGAACAGGTAGCGATCATTGAACCACCTCCGAACGCCGGCGATGAAGGATGGTGGCTATTAATCCCTTCAACGGCCCCCTCCGGTGAGTCAGGGCTTGCCATTTTGAACGCCTTGGACGCGAGGACGGTCATGACCTTACCGATGTCAGTCATCGGTAATGGATATGAGAATATCCCCAAAGCCATCTCCGCTTGGCCTACCGCTCCCTAATCACCCCCCTCTATTCCCCAGCACCTCTCCTCTCACTAAGACCTCTATTTGAGAAGGTATATCTATGAGCCCTAAGACCCTCGGTCGACCACGACCTTTGTATGCGACCTGCGACAGCGGCGGTGAATCTGCGCTCGCCCAAGAGCTAAGTAAACTCCGCTGTGAACAGGTAGAGCCTTCACACCGTGGAGTCTATTTTTGGGGAGGAGAGGAGGCGATCTGGCGAGTCAATATTTACTCACGACTCGCTAATCGAGTCCTCATCCCTCTAGTGGAATTCCCTACCTCCGATAGAAGTTCTCTCTATGAGGCTTGTAAAAAAGTGAGGTGGGATTGGTGGGTACACACTTCTCAGACCATCTCTGTTGACGCCTCTAGTCATAAGAGTGAACTGCAACACACCCACTTCATCTCCCAAGTCGTCAAAGATGCAGTAGTCGATAGCATGAGAGAACGCTACGAAGAGCGACCTTCGGTCGACACCTTTAACCCTGACCTCCCCATCAACGCTAGAATATCCAATAATATATGCACCCTCAGCTTAGACACCAGCGGAGCGAGACTGCATCGTCGCGGATATAGACAGGATGGTGGGCCTGCCCCCTTAAAGGAGACTCTTGCTTCTCTCCTTAATCATCTCGTAAAGTGGACGCCAAACGAACCCTTAATTGACCTTACTTGTGGCTCGGGAACACTCCTCATTGAAGCCGCTCTCCGAGCTCGGATGTACCCCGCGGGCCTCTCTAGGCTTGAGGGTGAGGGGTACACTTTTCAGCGATGGCGTAGCCATTCCGAGCTAAAGTTCAAAGAATGGCTCTCCAAGTCTCCTAAGCCCGCCGGTTATCCCGCTGCCTTTTGGGGGAGTGACATTGACCCTAAACAGGTTAAACGGGCACGAGCTAACGCTGAGAGAGCAGGTGTAGAGGATCAAGTGCACTGGACGGTTGGAGATCTCAATGATACCGCCTCTCAAGCTAGCGCTTGGCTAGAGCGGAGGCAGCCCAAAGAGATCCTCGGAGAGGTCAATGGTATTGACCGGAGAGCTGTATTAATCATGAACTTACCCTATGGCGAACGACTTAGAAGGGAGCCTGAGGAGGCGGTTAAGTTTTTTAGAGATCTAGGAGCCCAACTTAAGAGCCATTTCAGTGGGTGCGAAGCGTGGCTACTTGTCAGTGAAGACTCACCATGGCGCCATATTGGTCTTAAGCCTAGTCAACACACCTCATTGACTAATGGACCAATCTCCGTGCGTTTTGTTCAATTTAAGCTGTACCAAGAGCAATGAAGACGAGCAGAAGAGTGATCACTCCACAACATGATCATGATCAATCAAAGCGGATGATCGGAGGTGCGATCCTAGCCGCAGGCTTGGGTACTCGTATGCGTCCTTTGACCGAACATACTCCAAAGCCAATGATTCCTACTCTTGGTAGACCACTGATCGAATGGGGAATGATCGCTCTCGCTCAAGCAGAAATCGACACGATTGGTGTGAACGCCTATCACCTAGCAGATCAACTCAAAACAGAGCTAGATTATCAGCGGGTCTTTAAAGAGGTTAATAGGGTCAAAGAGGTAGTTAAAAGCGCCTCTGCAAAGCCTGCAACTCTATCGATCATCGAAGAGACTGAGCTCTTAGGGACCGGTGGTGGTATTAAGGGCATTTGGAGAGAGCTCTCTCACGCCGTCCAGCTCCAAGAGCTAATATGCATTAACGGTGACGCTCTCTTTGACTTCCCGCTTGCACCATTACTGGAGACTCATCGAACACATAGTGAACTTGACTCGAATGCCTCTGGCGTCAAAGACAAGATCGCAGGCACATTAGCGCTGAGACCTGTAGAGCCCGGAGATCCTTTTGGGAGAGTTGGTGTAGACGTTCAAGGGAGAGTGGTGAGAATCGCTGAGGTGACTGGACCGCTGAGTCATACCGAGGTGAGAGTCGGGGCCTTCACTGGTGCTCAAGTGGTCACAGAAGCGGTGATCGAAAGAATCCCTAATGGGTTTTGTGATGTTTTCCGCACCGCTCATAAAGCACTGTTACAGGAGGGCTTCGAGCTTCGAGCTCACTTTGTAGACCCTCAGTCACTCTGGTTGGATGTCGGCAATATTGAGCGATACCTAGAAGCTCATAGACATCTGTTAGATCACCCTGAGAGTGATCTGTGGCGCTATATTCCACCTCATCACAGAGTCCATCAGTCGATCTTATTTCAGGGAGCTCAAGTCTCTGACTCTATACAGCTCGGTGAGAATGTTTGGATCGGACCTCGTTCGGTGATAGAAGGAGAGGCCGAGCTCCATGATAGCGTAGTTTGGGCTGACACCGAGATAAAGATCGAAGGCTCGTTGTCTAAACAGATCCTCACTCGTAGATCTGCTAAAATATAAACCACACTCTCGTCGATTACCCTACAGGCACTTGAAGTCTGTCACTTGGAGCCTTTGGCGGCGAATCAGAGCTCCGATGACTAACCAAAGACCAAAAATGAAGAGTGGTCTAACATCTCCTCTATACCGATTCACATCACAGCTGCATCCTTCAGGAGTGGCCGTTGGTGTACCAATAATCTCCTCTTCCTCTCCTGTCATATCTTGAGGGGTCGCGTTAGGGATCACTGAAGAGCAGACCCCTCGCAAGCAGCTATCGCCCGGTGGACAGGTAGTACGTAGACAAGGGTCCTCGACACATGATCCTTGATCGCACATAAAGCCTAGATCACACTCTCGCTCAAAACATAAGTCTGGGATACATTGACCGGCGACGCAGACTTCATGATGACGACACATCATCCTTAGGCATGGATCATCGGTGCATACTCCATTCTCACATGCCGTTCCATCGGGACACACCACTGCGTCACAGTCGTCAAAACAACGACCATCCACACATCCCTGTTGAGGAGTACATCCTGCGCTAGCGCAAGGATCTAGTTGACAGGTCTGACCGACACAGATCTCCCCTTCAGGACATCCAACCCCATAGCAACTATCAGGTAAACAGCGACCTAATGAGCAATACGTCCCTTCTCGACAATTCAGCCCTATACATGGGTCCACACAAAAGCCATTTTGGCACACTTCGCCGCCTACACACTCTCGGTTTACACAAGGAGTGGAGCAGACTCCCTCAATACATACTCGCCCACCAAAGCACTCTCCCGAAGAACAAGATTGAGCGCACTCACCATTGAGACAGGTCAAGTCAGGTCCACAGAGGTCAGGCGTATCATCTGCGCCATCACAATCATTATCTATGTTGTCACATACTTCACCATAACCCGGACCGCATTGGCCACAAGCGTTGAGTAAGCCCTCCTCAAAGAGACCATCACAGTCATTATCGATACTATCGCAGACCTCCACGAGCTCTGTGACCTCTCCTTCACATATCAGCACCCCATTGACACATTGGGTGACCCCCGCTTGACAAGCCCCTGTGTCTACTCCACAGCTCATGCCAATCTCAGCGAGCTGCTCGTCCACTCGTCCATCACAATCTTCATCTAGACCGTTACACAGCTCAGGCAGATCTAACCCACACTGATTACAAGCATTTTGTACATCCTCATCGATTCGAAGGTCGCAGTCATTGTCAGCGAAATCACACACCTCAGGGCTCGGTGTACAATCACATGATGGGCAGTTGAGACCCTCATCTATTCGATTGTCACAGTCGTTGTCATTACAATCGCAGACCTCAAGTCCTACTGCTCCACAGTCTCCACAGGCGTTTAAAGTTCCCTCGTCGATACGATTATCACAGTCATCATCTCGGTCATTACAGACCTCAACGGGAACGTTTCCACAGCTACCACAGCGATTAGTGACCCCCTCGTCTACTGCGAAGTCACAATCATTATCTCGGCCATCACACTGCTCGCTGAGGTTTCCACATTCGCCACAGGCGTTCAGAACCCCTTCGTCAACTCGACCATCACAATCATTATCCGAATCATCACAGACTTCAGCTTGACCTGGTGCCTGAGTCGCTGAACACTGTACGCCTAGACCATCGAGACTACACTCGATCACCCCTCGCTGATTACAAGCCCCTACACCTTCGCCACATGCCATTCCCAGGTTGATAAAATCCTCGTCGACCTGTCCATCACAATCGTTGTCTATTCCATCACAGCTCTCTCTTGGTCGCGCATTATTGATCGCTTCTTGTAAAGAGCTCACTAGAGTGTTTGGATCACTCGCCTGATAAGCGAGGCCGTTAACAACATCTAGATCACCCTGAGCGTTGATCGCTGTTCCACCAGAGCGGGCGAGCTCATCGAGCTCGGTCGCGAAACTTGTTCCATTACCAAAGCCGACTACAAAAGTTCGAACATCATAGTCATACCCTCCTTCGCTCAAAGCCCGTAAGGATTCCGCTTTGAGTTGAAGGTCATTAGAGACCATTGATCGATAACTCGCTGATTGGTAATCAACCCCCGGACATTGTTGATAGCCATCGGTTAGTAAGAGGACATAGTAAGAACGACATTGTGATTCAGGGTCTAGAGATATAGTACTCCTGACAGCATCAAGGGCGCTATCTAATGAATCTGTAAGAGGAGTATAGCCATTCGCTCTTAACTCTTTATCCATTGGATATTGCTCTATACCATCGATCCACTTTAATACTTGTGAATTGCTATCAATCTCTGGTTCAACGAGATAATCGGCAGGACCGCACTCATTGGTAGAACCATCATAGTTAGTAGTGATCACTTGCCCATTGTTATTTTGGTATTGTGAGCCCACTAACGTCTGTTGATCACCAAAGCCCTGATCTCCTGGCTCAAGTTGGCCGTAACGTAGTAACGCAAACTCTACCTGTGGGCTCGCGTTGACCACTTGAGCGAGCGCCCGCTTAGCATGAAACAACTTACTGCCTATGTTATTGTCGCAGCCATTGCGATGAGGAAAGTCAACGCTACCATCTCCAAAACACTGTCGATCATCAGGGTAATCCCATAACATTGACCCTGAGGTATCAAAAATGATGAACACTCTTGAATTTGGCGTTTGAGCTGAAGCGATCGTGACCATATCACCAAGCAAAAAGGCGACATAGGCCACAACGCATGCGCTTAAAGTCAATAAGAAACGGGATATATTCAGTTGACGATAAAACCGATTAGACCAAGACATAGAAAGTCACTCCTCTGTATATTTACAGTCTACTTCAACCACTTAAAGTTCACAGATGGAATGCTGAAAAGTCTACATTAAATCAATACAAATACACTCTTTGGCTCAGAAATGATGAGCGGACTCATTCGACATCCATCAAACAACTTACAGAGTGTATTGATCTCAGCAGTCAAGGTCTCATTCAACCTTAATAGCCACGTTTACAGTATCCGAGTTAAGATCGACTATCAGTATGATCAACCATACTCTTGCCCTTTGATGATCCTTTCGGCACACTAAAATAGTGTTAAATGCTTGAAGGCTCGTTGTCGTTCAAGTCATCGTTGTTCCAATCCAACATCATCTTCCCTACTTTATCTAGCTTAGGTGCACATATGAATGACCAAAGACTATGGCGATCAATCGTCACCTCTTTCATCTCTAAACCAACCCGAAGCTACATCCATTCAAAGAGCGGTGTACTGTGTACATTGCTCTGTGTAATGTCCTTGTCAGTCTCTATACCTCAGTCTTTCGCTAAAAGATCTGGGGGTAGCTCTGAAAAAGTGGACTTCGATCGAGTAAAACAGCAAGGGATTACCTACTTTACTAAGAAGATGTACCCCTTAGCCCAAGAGCAATTTGACCTCGCTTATTCGACTCCCCAAGGCAAGGGAGACTTTGTTGTTGTTTACTACCGAGGCTATCTCGCTGAGAAACAGCTCAAGCTAGAGAAGGCTTTCGCGATGGCCGAGTTAGCAGTTCAAATTAGCGATAAGGGCACTAAAGAGCGCTCTCAAGCCCAGCAGCTCCTAGATGAGCTAAATGGCAGATTTAGCTACGTTAAAATAGTTCCCGCCGAGCAAGAGACGAATAATCAAGGAAGGATCTATCTAGAGTCCAAAGGCCGAATCATCAATAAGAAAAAACGGGAGCAGTTCGAATCTATTCGTTTGAGGTTCCGCTCCACTGATATCACGATCCCTACCAAAATGTACCTCCCCTATGGTCGTTACAAAGCGAACAATGTTCCTTTTGTGATTAAACGCAACGTCGAGGAGATCCCTGAGGTATCACTATTTTTACATATTATTAAAACTAAGCAAAAGGTAGATAACAGCGTGGTGTTGTACACGGGTCTAGGGGTAACAGGGGCCGCAGTTTTAGGATTTGGCGCATACCTCCTCCTTAAACCGGAGGATCAACAGGTAAATAACGTGAGGCTCAACTTTAGGCCTCTATCTCCGGATGGCATGTAGTATTAACACTGTAACGAGTTAAGAAACAGCACGAATAGGCGATTAGGCAAGCGTATATGTATTTATACAGCAGTAGGGATTTTATCATGCGAGTCCAGGATCAATGGCAGCTGTTAGTCGTAATTTTATTCCTTTTAGGATGTCAAGAGACGATTGTAGAGAGCAGAGACCTCTCTTTCGAGGTGAGCGGCTGTTTAAGGGTCGGTGAAGAGCTCTCTTGCGCGGACCGACTGAACGAGGAGACTCTTGATGAATCCGAGAACGCTTGTCTCGTTATCCAACTTTTCGAAAACAATCTAGAATCCATTACTGGAGAGCGATCTCCACAAGAGACAAGAGCTTTTCCTGTTAATTTTGCCACAGAGCGCCTCTCTTTCCTTAACCCGCCCGACGAATTTGAGCTCTCTCCTGGTCAGCTATTCTCGGCTGAGCTCTATTTTTACACAGCGCAAGGAACACCCGCTGACCGTCCTCCTTGTGAGGCGTCAAATTATGAGAACTCTCCTCTCTGCGATGCGGCTTGGTGCGCGTTAAAGCTAAGTGAGCCGATCTCTTCACTAATGAATGGTCAGAATGTCGTTCACTTCCGTGACGACCGAGGCGCTTGCCTCATTGAGGGGGCCGCCTGTCAAGAGTTGACTTGTGACGATGGCCTTCAGAATGGTGTGGAGACTGATATTGATTGTGGCGGTCCCTGTAGAGACCTAAGCCCTTGTCTAGACGGTCAAGGATGTGAGGTCAACGATGACTGTGAGTCTCTCTCCTGCAGTGAAGGAGTGTGTCATGAGCCGACCTGTGATGATGGCATTAAAAATGGAGATGAGATCGGCTTAGATTGCGGCAGTACTCTGAGACCCTGTGAGCCTTGCATGGTCACCTTGGAGAGCGACACTTATTGCGTAAAGGATGCTGACTGTGTCACAAATCACTGCTCCTTTGATGGTGCAGAGCTTCGCTCTTACAACGGCGAAACATTTATCGCCTTTGATGGGGAGCTCCCTGATCCTACCCCGAGTGGAGTACCGGTTGGGATCTGTGTCGCTGATTATGATGGAGATGGACTAGTAGGAGAGCGATTAGATAACTGTGACTTGGTGGCTAATGAGGACCAAGCTGACATAGACAAAGATGGTGAGGGCGATGCTTGCGACTCTGATATAGACGGTGATGGAGTGCTCAACGGAGATGATAACTGTTCATCTTATTTCATTGAAGACTCTGAAGACGATCTCTCTAGTCAAGCCGATACCGATGAAGATGGACTAGGGGATCTCTGCGATCCAGATGACGATGGTGACGGGATCTTTGACGAAGATGATAATTGTCCCTCTTATTACATTGAAGGTTCTGAAGAAGATCTCTCTAGTCAAGCCGATACCGATAGAGATAGACTCGGCGATCTCTGCGATCCAGATGACGATGGTGACGGGATCTTTGACGAAGATGATAATTGCCCTCTCCACCCCAATATGGATCAAGCTAATTCTGATACGGACAACATAGGAGATGCCTGTGATGCCGACTCTGATGGAGATGATGTCGACGATCCTCCATTTGGGTCAGATAACTGCATAGGAGTCGCTAACAATCAAGCCGACTTAGATAACGATGGGATCGGTGATGAGTGTGACTCTGATGTAGACGGTGATATGGTTCTAAATGATATTGATAACTGTCGTGAGACAAGCAACAGCGACCAGCTTGATCGTGACCTCGATAATATTGGTGATGCCTGTGATGGAGATGATGATGGAGATGGAGTCGATGATCCACCATTTGGACCAGACAACTGCATAGGAGTGGCTAACAATCAGGCGGACTTAGATAACGATGGGATCGGTGATGATTGTGATCCTGATCTCGATAATGACCTGGTGGTTAATGAGGTTGATAACTGTCCAAGAGTGATCAATGGTGACCAAGCTGATCTCGATCGTGATCAAATCGGTGACCAATGCGACGCTGATATGGATAATGACGACATACAGAACTCAGAAGACCTCTGTCCCATGGTTTTCAATCCTGGTCAAGATGACTTGGATGAGGACAACATAGGAGATGTCTGTGACCTAGATGATGATGGTGATGGAGTACCTGATACTCTAGACAACTGTCCCCGAATCTCAAATGGAGAAGAGGGTCAGACTCAAGCTGACCAAGACGAAGATCTGATCGGTGACTTGTGTGATGACGACCTTGATGGAGACGGTATCCCTCAACTTATCAATGGTGAGCCCGGTCCTGATAATTGCCCTAACACGCCCAACGCTGATCAACGAAATCTTGATGGAGACGGCTTAGGAGACCTCTGTGATCTCGATGATGATGGTGACGGGGCGATAAACGCTGAGGATAACTGTCAATATCTCTTTAATCCTGATCAAACCGATTTAGATAATGATCTCTTAGGGGATCTCTGTGACGACGATCGGGACGGTGACGGAGTGAATGATTCCGATGATAACTGTCCTGACCTCGCCAATCAGAGTCAGGCTGACAATGATGGTGACCAACGAGGAGACCTCTGTGATCAAGACGATGATAATGATCAAGTCAATGACGATGAGGATAACTGCCAATTTATCGCTAACTCATTCCAAGAAGATCTAGATCTAGATGAGCTTGGTGATCTCTGTGATGATGACCTAGACGGTGATGGCGTAGAGAACGACCTTGATAATTGCCTACGGATCAGTAACCCGATTGAAGTTGACTCAGGGGGTGTCCAACCTAATACAGATGGCGATGAGTTCGGTGATGTCTGCGACTTTGATATAGATGGTGATGGAGTCATTAATTCTTCTGATAATTGTGTATATGTAGCCAATCCGGATCAGACAGACCTCAATGGAGATCAAACCGGTGATGACTGTGAGGGCGTCTGTGATGAAAACGGTGTTTGCCAGCCTGCGATTTGTGGAGACGGGCTCACTAATGGTGCCGAAGAATGCGATGCTGGTCAACAGAACGGTAATCAAGGCGCCGGCTGCGATAATCAATGTAAGCGGATTATCTGTGGGAATGGACTATTACAACCCGGCGAAGCCTGTGATGATCTCAATGATCAGCCTGGCGACGGTTGTTCATCTCAATGTACGATTGAGAATGGCTATCGCTGTCCGATTACGGGATCAGCGTGTAATGACATCGATGAATGTAATGAAGACTCTGACCTCTGCGGGGAGAACTCTCGCTGTACAAACTCCCCAGGGTCATTCATTTGCGCTTGTCTCGCAGGATACAGAGATGATGACCCCAATGGCTTCACCTGCCTTGATGTTAATGAATGCGATGAGGGTCTTAATACCTGTACTGAAGACGCGACCTGTGTGAACACGCAGGGTGATTATGTCTGTGATTGTGTTGATTCTAACTTCTTATGGGATGGCCAAGCCTGCCAAGAGATCGACACTGATGGCGATGGGCAAGGAGATAGCTCGGACACCGATGATGATAATGATGGGTATAGCGATGAAGACGAACGTCAATGTGGATCTAATCCTCTTGATGAGAATGAACTCCCTGTAGATCTTGACTCAGATCTCCTCTGTGATGACGTTGATCTAGATGATGATGATGACGGGTTCAGTGACCTTGATGAAACGATCTGTGGGTCTAACCCTCGACAAGCAGGCTCTACGCCAACCGACACGGACTCAGACCTTCTCTGTGATAATGGCGTAGATGATGATGATGATAATGACAGTATCCCCGATACTGCAGATGATAATCGTACCAACAGATTTATCTGCGCTGACTATGATGACGACGGCTGTGACGACTGTAGTAGCGGAGGATTTGATCCCAATGATGATGGAGATGACATCGATGATGATGGGCTCTGTGACACCGGCGATGATGACCGAGACGGCGATGGCTTTTCCAATGTACTTGAGAGCGATTGTCAGAGTAACCCAGGGGCTGCAGCGAGCACTCCTACTGACCTAGACTCCGACACCATCTGCGACGCCTTAGACCCCGACGATGATAACGACGGTGTCCTTGATGGCGATGACTCCCAACCACTAGACGCTAATCAGTGCAGTGACAGCGATGGAGACAGCTGTGATGACTGCTCTAACGGCACATATGCTCCCAATAATGATGGAGATGACTTCGATGGGGACGGCTTATGCGACGATGGGGACCCCGATGATGACAATGATGGAGCCCTCGACGGCGATGATAACAAAGATGATGACCCTACCCGCTGCTCTGATACCGATAGCGATAGCTGTGATGACTGCAGTAGCGGGCGCTTTAATGTCGCCAATGACGGCGATGACTTTGACGCCGACGGCCTGTGTAATCAAGGCGATGATGACGATGATAACGATCAACGCCTCGATGGCGAGGACAGCAACTCATTCAACGAGCTTCGTTGCGCGGACACCGACAGCGATGGCTGTGACGACTGCGCCAGCGGCACCTTCGATGTGAACAATGATGGGGTCGACACCAACGGCGATGGAGAGTGTGACCTCTCCGACGCCGATGATGATGGAGACACTTTCAGCGATATCCATGAAGATGTCTGCGGTAGCGATCCACTCGACGACAGCGACACGCCTGATGATTTCGATGAGGATGATCTCTGCGATAACGGGATCGACAACGACGATGATAATGACGGCGCAGGAGATGACGCTGACAGCAATGACAATGATCCCAATATCTGCTCTGATACCGATAGCGATGGCTGTGATGACTGCGTCAATGGGAGCTATGCGCCTAACAACGATGGCGCTGACCTCGACGCCGATGGTCTCTGCGATGCAGGAGATCTCGATCGAGACGGAGATGGTTTCAGTAACGCGATCGAAGTAGACTGTCAGACCGATCCCGATGATGACACCGTCACCCCTACTGACCTAGACTCCGACACCATTTGCGACGCCCTAGACCCCGACGATGATAACGACAGTGTCCTTGATGGTGATGATTCCCAACCACTAGACGCCAACCAGTGCAGTGACAGCGATGGAGACAGCTGTGATGACTGCTCTAGCGGCACATATGCCCCCACTAATGATGGAGGAGACTTCGATGGGGACGGCTTATGCGACGATGGGGATCCCGATGATGACAATGATGGAGCCCTCGACGGCGATGATAACAAAGATGATGACCCTACCCGCTGCTCTGATACCGATAGCGATAGCTGTGATGACTGCAGTAGCGGGCGCTTTAATGTCGCCAATGACGGCGATGACTTTGACGCCGACGGCCTGTGTAATCAAGGCGATGATGACGATGATAACGATCAACGCCTCGATGGCGAGGACAGCAACTCATTCAACGAGCTTCGTTGCGCGGACACCGACAGCGATGGCTGTGACGACTGCGCCAGCGGCACCTTCGATGTGAACAATGATGGGGTCGACACCAACGGCGATGGAGAGTGTGACCTCTCCGACGCCGATGATGATGGAGACACTTTCAGCGATATCCATGAAGATGTCTGCGGTAGCGATCCACTCGACGACAGCGACACGCCTGATGATTTCGATGAGGATGATCTCTGCGATAACGGGATCGACAACGACGATGATAATGACGGCGCAGGAGATGACGCTGACAGCAATGACAATGATCCCAATATCTGCTCTGATACCGATAGCGATGGCTGTGATGACTGCGTCAATGGGAGCTACGCGCCTAACAACGACGGCGCTGACCTCGACGCCGATGGTCTCTGCGATGCAGGAGATCTCGATCGAGACGGAGATGGTTTCAGTAACGCGATCGAAGTAGACTGTCAGACCGATCCCGATGATGACACCGTCACCCCTACTGACCTAGACTCCGACACCATTTGCGACGCCCTAGACCCCGACGATGATAACGACGGTGTCCTTGATGGCGATGATTCCCAACCACTAGACGCCAACCAGTGTAGTGACAGCGATGGAGACAGCTGTGATGACTGCTCTAGCGGCACATATGCCCCCACTAATGATGGAGGAGACTTCGATGGGGACGGCTTATGCGACGATGGGGATCCCGATGATGACAATGATGGAGCCCTCGACGGCGATGATAACAAAGATGATGACCCTACCCGCTGCTCTGATACCGATAGCGATAGCTGTGATGACTGCAGTAGCGGGCGCTTTAATGTCGCCAATGACGGCGATGACTTTGACGCCGACGGCCTGTGTAATCAAGGCGATGATGACGATGATAACGATCAACGCCTCGATGGCGAGGACAGCAACCCATTCAACGAGCTTCGTTGCGCAGACACCGACAGCGATGGCTGTGACGACTGCGCCAGCGGCACCTTCGATGTGAACAATGATGGGGTCGACACCAACGGCGATGGAGAGTGTGACCTCTCCGACGCCGATGACGACGGAGACACCTTCAGCGATGTTCACGAGGAGGTCTGTGGCAGCGACCCACTCGACGAGAACGACACGCCTGATGATTTCGATGAGGATGATCTCTGCGATAACGGGATCGACAACGACGATGATAATGACGGCGCAGGAGATGACGCTGACAGCAATGACAATGATCCCAATATCTGCTCTGATACCGATAGCGATGGCTGTGATGACTGCGTCAATGGGAGCTACGCGCCTAACAACGACGGCGCCGACCTCGACGCCGATGGTCTCTGCGATGCAGGAGATCTCGATCGAGACGGAGATGGTTTCAGTAACGCGGTCGAAGTAGACTGTCAGACCGATCCCGATGATGACACCGCCACCCCTACTGACCTAGACTCCGATGGAATATGTGATGCTCAAGACTCAGATCTCGACGGTGATGGACTTGGGAACGCCATTGATTCAGATCCCAATGACCCCTCAGTGTGTGCTGATTTTGACGAAGACAGCTGTGATGACTGTAGTAGTAGTCGTTTTGATACCGCTGACGATGGCGATGATACCGATGCAGATGGAACCTGCGATGCTGGCTCTGATGATGATGATGCGGATGGTATATTAGATAATGATGACAGCTGTCCTCAAGGAGTCACCGGTTGGACTTCCGACGCAGTCACAGATCACGATAGCGATGGTTGCCAAGACGCGGACGCGGAAGACGACGATGACGATAATGATGGGGTCGCCGATGGAGTAGATTCTTGCCAGACGGGCTCTCTAGGATGGACATCTGACGCCGGTACAGATCACGATGGAGACGGCTGCCAAGACGCGGATGCAGAAGATGACGATGACGATAATGATGGGGTCGCCGATGGAGTAGATTCTTGCCAGACGGGCTCTCTAGGATGGACATCTGACGCCGGTACTGATCACGATGGAGACGGCTGCCAAGACGCGGATGCGGAAGACGCCGATGACGATAATGATGGAGTCGCCGATGGAGTAGACTCTTGCCAGACGGGCTCTCTAGGATGGACATCTGACGCCGGTACTGATCACGATGGAGACGGCTGCCAAGACGCGGATGCGGAAGACGACGATGACGATAATGATGGGGTTGCCGATGGAGTAGATTCTTGCCAGACGGGCTCTCTAGGATGGACATCTGACGCCGGTACTGATCACGATGGAGACGGCTGCCAAGACGCGGATGCAGAAGATGACGATGACGATAATGATGGGGTCGCCGATGGAGTAGATTCTTGCCAGACGGGCTCTCTAGGATGGACATCTGACGCCGGTACTGATCACGATGGAGACGGCTGCCAAGACGCGGATGCAGAAGATGACGATGACGATAATGATGGGGTCGCCGATGGAGTAGATTCTTGCCAGACGGGCTCTCTAGGATGGATATCTGACGCCGGTACAGATCACGATGGAGACGGCTGCCAAGACGCGGATGCGGAAGACGCCGATGACGATAATGATGGAGTCGCCGATGGAGTAGACTCTTGCCAGACGGGCTCTCTAGGATGGACATCTGACGCCGGTACTGATCACGATGGAGACGGCTGCCAAGACGCGGATGCGGAAGACGACGATGACGATAATGATGGAGTCGCTGATAATGACGACCTATGTCCTAAAGGTGACCTCGATTGGACCTCTAATGGCGTTACGGATTTTGATGGAGATGGTTGCCAAGACACCACCGAAGATAATGATGATGATAATGACAACCTCTTAGACACCGAAGAGGACGCTAATGGTAACGGGAGTGTTAATGGCAATGAGACAGATCCACTCGACCCCGATACAGATGACGATTTGCTACAAGACGATGTTGACCCCTGTCCCACGGACCCAACAAATAGTTGTAACTAGCTCTTAGTCACTATCAATGAGTCAAAATGTGATGCTCACTTGAGCGAGCAGATTGTGACCGTTCGTCGGTACTCCTTGTGCATCTTCAGCGATCATTCTTGCGCTATAGCGACCGCCGAGGGCAAAGTTATCAGTCAAGTTCAGTTGAGCGCCAATGCCTAAGTCGAGATGTGAGGCTCCTTCTTCAGCCGTAACCCTTGATTGACCTATAGCAACTAATGGGAAGAGCTCTACATTGGGACTAATCGGTAAGTAGACTCTAAGCTGGGCGTTGAGATCATGAAGCTCGGCGCCGAATTCTCCTTGAGCGAATTGAGCCTCCAAGACACCCGCGACAGGTCCGAGTCGACTGCCTATCGCTAGATGCATTCCTGAGTTTACATCCCCTTGTAAGGGTGAGAAGAGATGACCACCGACCTCCAAGACGAGCTCATTCATTACTCCTGAATTAGAGTCAGTTCGTGTCCTTCTTCCATAGTAAGGCCGATGTCTCACTGTGGTGTGTCTTCTAGTTCTCCTGCTGGTTCTCCGATAACTCGATCCACGGTAACCACGACGAGCGAGTTCTTGTTGTTTACGAGAACGACGTTGTAGACTCGTTGCTCGTCGTCGGGATTGTCTACTAGATCGAGTTAATTTTCGAATTTTATGCGATGATTGAGAGACTCTTTTTTGTCGACTCACTTTTGTTCGACTCTCAGAAGAAGATTTAGCTTGAGACTCTAGGCTGATCAGAGAGATCATGATTAAAGGGAATAATAATATGAGATATGAAAGAGAGCGACAGACTTTGGTAACACTAGGCTGAAAATTCATCATTTTGGATCTCCTATAAATATATGATTCTCAGTCGCAACGTCTCTCCAAACTTGATATTCAATGAGTACACAAAACTATTCATCGCCTTAACCATCGAGGACCGTGACATGGCCATTAAAATTTATCCGTTGTACTCTCCACGATTAGTAAAAGTCACTCTCAGCCTTATCTGCATAAGTTTGCTCATTGGATGTGACAATGACTCTACACAGTCCACAGTAGATGATGCTGGCCTGTCTTTAGGTGGAGAAACGATGGTAATTATTCCTGATGAATCCGGCGATATGGCCGGTGATATGGCTACCGCGGAAGTAGATCTCTCACAGGTCAAGATTAATGAAATCTCTTCCAAGGGAGATCCTTTCGATTGGGTCGAGATATATAACCAAAGCTCTCAAGAAATTAATCTCTCTGGCTATTGGCTCTCGGATACTGCCGATGAGCTAGATCGCTACCTTTTACCGGAAGGCATTGAATCACTCTTACCCGCTCAAGGGTTCGCTTTATTTATCCTAGATTCAGACTCAACAGGGTTCGCGCTTAGTGGGAATGAGGGCGTCTATCTCTCCTCACCTCAAGCTGAGGTGATCGATTATGTTGAGTACACCGCTGAGGATTCTCAAGTAGGAACGACTTATGGTCGCTTACCCGATGGAACCGGAGAGTGGCAGTTGCTCTACAGCGAGACACCTAATGGCCCTAATATGAGTGGGATGCCGCCTGAGTGTGGTGATGGAATATGTGAACCTACCGAGAGTTGTGAGGCAGACTGCGTTGTCTGTGGTGATGGAGTATGCAATATTGGTGAACGCTGTGAAGATGACTGTCAGCTCAATATCGCTTTAGTGATTAACGAGATCAGCGCCGCTGGCAGCCCAGATGGCGCTGAGTTAGCAAACGTCGGTGAAGATACCATTGATCTGAGTACACTCTACATCACTGATGATCGCTCAGATCCTACTAAGTTTCGCCTAGAGGGGGAGTTAGAAGCCAGCGACTATCTGTGGCTCCCTCTTACCGATGAGACGGTGGGTTTTAAACTGAAGAGTGATGAAGAGCTGTTTTTATTTGATGAAGATCAACTCATGATTGATGGCGTCGACTGGGAAGAAGGAGACTCCCCTGAAGGGCTCAGTTACCATCGCTCACCTGATCTCGTCGGGGAGTTCACAACCGGACAGCCTACTCCAGGCGAGAGTAATGACTAGGCGAGGACGTCAAACTAGAGGGAGCGACTCGAGGTCAGATAAGTCTCATCTCCAACAGAGCCGCTCACGCCCTCATTCACCAGAGTCATCACGATATTATGTGTTTTGGAAGCCCTATGATGTGCTGAGTCAATTTAGTCCCGCCATTGGGTCTACTGCTGATACCCTCGCTAGCTTCATCGAGCACAAGGAGGTCTATCCTGTAGGTCGACTTGATCGAGACAGCGAGGGTCTTCTGATCTTAAGTGATGATGGTTTATTTCAGCATAAGCTCTGTGACCCTCGTTTTGGACATTGGCGTACCTATTGGGTACAAGTAGAGCGCACTCCTGATGAAAAGGCGCTCAGCCAATTACGCCGAGGCGTACACATCCGAGGTCAGGATACCCGTCCCGCTCACGTAGAGAGGTTAACCACCCCTCCGGATTTACCGGCGCGCTTCCCTCCTATTCGAGCGCGAAAGTCGGTGGAGACGACATGGCTCAAGCTGTCTCTCACTGAAGGAATGAATCGTCAGGTAAGACGGATGACAGCCGCTGTCGGGTTCCCTACTCTGAGACTTATACGTGCCGAAATCGCTCTCACCGATACCGTGAAACTCACTCTGGATCAGCTCGCTCCAGGCGAGCTTCGGTCTTTTTCAAAAACAGAACTCGCCGGGGTAAGAGAGGTTAAGCAGACTCAACCCACGCGGACAACGAGACGACCAACAAAGAGAGATCGCCTATGAGTCGAGCGACTATAAAAGACCTCACGTGGGAGTGGCGTTCCTTTAGTGCATTATCAAATCTAGAGCTCCACGCCTGTATGGCGCTCAGACAAGAGGTCTTTATTATCGAGCAAAGATGCTTCTATCTCGACGCTGATGAGACAGATCCCAATGCATACCATCTGCTCGTATGGAATGACACTTCAAAGACTCTCAATAAGCAGCATGAACATCGCGAACTCGTCGCTTATTTACGAGCTTATCCCCAAGAGTCTTCTTGGAAAATAGGGAGGGTCCTCGTACGCTCTTCTCATCGATCTAGAGGTCTAGGCATAGAGCTTATGCGACGCAGTCATTACCACCTCTCCCACAAAGGGGCGAGAGGTATATCGCTTGCCGCACAGACTCAAGTTATCCCCTTTTATGAGCGGCTAGGATATCGGAAGAGAGGCGATGTGTTCATGGATGCGGGAATCCCCCATCAGCAGATGTCCTTCACGCTCACCCCTCTTAAGCCACTTCTTCAAAATAGGACTCCCAAAGTGATCATCTTTGATTTTGATGGGACCCTCATTGACTCGGCTTATGATTATGCGATCTGCTTTCAGACCTTAGCTAAAGAGTGGGACGAGTCCCTCCCCATGCCGAAAGCTGAGCGGATATCCTCTTTAATGTTTGAAGGAGTAAGACCACAACTCGAGTACGCGCTCGGTCCACTTGACGATGAACTATTCTTGAGCGCTCTCCACCTATTTCGAAAAATTTGTATGCGTACTCCTCTCACTCATACGGCCCTCTATTCAGGTGTTCTAGGTGTGTTAGAGAGGTTAATTTCTGATGGTTACCAATTGGCTATTTGTACAAACCGACCGCAAGATCTCTGTGAAGAGGCGTTAAAGTCTCTTGGCATAGAGTCTCTCTTTGATCTGGTGATCGGAGGAGATAAAGGTTTAGAGCGTAAACCAAGCTCAGCGATGCTGACAGCGATCTTTGACGAGCTCCACGTCTCTCCTCAAGAGTGTTTATTTGTTGGTGACTCTGAGGTTGACATCCTCGCTGGGGCGAGCGCTGGTTGCCCTGTGGCAGTCGCTTATTGGGGATACACCCCTCCAATGAAGCTGAATGAACTCCGGCAAACATTTATTAAGCTCGAGCATGTATATGATTTACTGAGACTCCTCGGACAGTAATTCCTCGGACAGTAATTCCTCGGACAGTGACTCTCTAACTAAAAACTTCCTATCGCTTCATAGCTAATCGTCCCACTCACTGGGGCGTTAGGGTCGGCCTCAGTGATGAGGACAATGAGTTCACCAGTCGCTCCCGCCACACTCAATTGGGCGCATCGTTCAGGGTCAGCGCTCTCTACTCCTGCAGCGCCAAGGAAGATAGTGACCGGTTGGCCTTGATCATCGAAACTTTGCTCAAAGATCTTAATCTCTGGGCTCAGAGGACATCCCATGCCAGTGTTTTGATCAGGGCTCAAGCTGACTGTAAAGCTCTCTAAGTCAAAGAAAAAACCTCTCAAGGCGAGCATGTTACCGGCGAGGATCTCCACTGAGAGATCGTCTGTGTCATTAAAGAGGTCAATGACCTCAATACATAAGCCATCACCATCATTGATCGCTTGTCCTGCCGTAGAGTTAGAGTCCGCAAAGTTTTCTGTTCCTCGGATCGCTCCATCGAGACATATTTGCTCAAGGAAGTTACATTGATTCTGAATTTGATAGACATCACATCGGTCATTTAAATCGACATCAATGGCATCAAATTCTTCTAAGTCGCAGACTCCTATTCCATCGACTTCATCCTGCATACAATAACCATATACTTCACAGATCTGACGGTTGACCATCTCATCAGGTTGACAATCGAACATCTGACACTCAGGCCCACCTTCTCCTCTTAAACAGGCAAATGAGAGCTCACAGTTAGGATCATCTTCTCCTCCAATTCGACAAGATAGACCTTCACTACCTCCATAATTAAAGGCATCAATCGCAGCAAAACAGTCAACCTCAGTCAGCTCACCATTGAGGCAAAATTGATCGCCACAGCTAACAGGCAAATTGCGCTGACAAGCCTGTCCCGCTGAAATTAATCTGTCTGGAGTAAAGGGCTCACAATCATCATCAAGGTTATTGTTAGGAATCTCAATAGGACCTGGTATCTCCGCGTTTTCGGGTTCACAATCGAATTCATCGGTCACCCCATCCATATCACTATCTGGAGATATAAGTCTGATTTCCATATCAAAGGAGAGAGAGTCATCAGGTAATATCTCAGTGTATTGTCCTCGTCGCAGATAAATATATGTTAACTGGCTAGGTGCGAGGTTCATGGTCACTGAAGGACAGGAATCGTCCACTTGATCTGCTGAGCTCACATATTCGAGAATCGTCCACTCATCATTAGTCGAATCCCGTTGAGAGATCATGAGAGTGACCGCGGCTCCTGCAGCGCAATCTCCTATGACATTTACGCTGAGATCAGAGTTAGTGGCGGAGATCAGCTGGTAGAGGCTCCCCTGTCCTGAGCTCAGGTGAACGATCCGATCTTCTTCTGTGGTGAGGATAGGATGCGCCGTGTGACAGACTCCATCACGATTATTGGCCTCAAAGAGATCTTCTTCAAGCTGATCAACCTCAACGGGGTCATAGCAGACCGCAGAACCAGTACAGCTAAACCGTAATTCTTCTACATCGCACACTTTTCGCTCCTCCACTTCAATTGCGTCTTCGATCGGTTGACTGAGACAGACGCCAGTCCCCAAAGTCGGTGGTTGATCGCCTTCGCGCTCAAGCTCACCCCATTGTGGATCGATTTGACAACTCAGACCCGCTACGCACCTCTCCGCTTCGGGTAACAGCATATAATCCCATGTACGAAGACAAGCGCCATTGAGCTCTATTCCAATAGGCATTAGCTCCATATCGGGCATCAGCTCCATGTCGGGCATCAGCTCCATGTCGGCCATCAGCTCCATGTCGGCCATCAGCTCCATGTCGGCCATCAGCTCCATGTCGGCCATCAACTCCATGTCGGGCATCAGCTCCATGTCGGGCGTCAGCTCCATATCGGGCATCAGCTCCATGTCGGGCGTCAGCTCCATATCGGGCATCAGCTCCATGTCGGGTGTCACCTCCATGTCGGGTGTCACCTCCATGTCGGGTGTCACCTCCATATCAGTCATCTGCGACATGTCGGGCGCAAGTTCCATATCGAGCGTAAGCTCCATATCCCCCCTCGCTCTTCCCATATCTCTCTCTATCCCTTGATCCTCTAAAACACCTATAGAGCCGGTATCAAGCTCTTGATTCTCAGGCGTAAACTCCTTTTCACACGCCAACAATAATAGACTACATAAACCGAATTTTGCCGCTGAAGAAAGCGTTCTCATAGTGTGTACTCCTGCTCATTTTGAGACTTCTGATTGTAGATTGAGACGGCAGAGAAGTGAACCCTTAAAAGCTATCCACCTAAGTACCTAATAAATAATAAAATATTAATTTAATAAAAGCCTTGTGTTCTACGGGGCGCGCTCCTATATTCCGCACATCTTTATCCTTTAATCTTAGTCTGCGAGGCTCCTATGGTCGCTCATCCTCATCACATCACTGCAGCATATGGTAGACCACCGTTCTTTGAGTTCACACTCGTCCTTTTGGCGATCGCATGTGCAGTGAGCTCAGTCGGAGTCTAAAGTTCACGTAGGGTTAATACGTAAGCTCTCAAGCGAACATAGGTATCGCTCGCTTAGATAGCCCTACCGATGAGATAGCGTCAAAGAGACCTCGATACGAGTATATTATGAGCAACACCCTCAAGTATCTTTGTTTTGGCCTCAGCCTCCTCGCTCTGGCCTGTACAGAAAAATCAATCACTCAAGCCCAAGCTGAGACTAGCTCTCCAAAGAGCCCAAAAGCTCTCCTCAAGAGCGATAAAATCGTGAAGCGAGGAGCTGCCTTGTCCGAGAACAGTGAGTGTGTCTCACTCGACGTCATCGCAGACCAGCCAGAGAAGTACTCTAATCAAGAGGTCTTTGTTGAAGGTTCAGTGACCGCGGTCTGCCAAGCGAAAGGCTGCTGGATGACGATGGCCGGTAAAAAATCTACCTCAAGGGCGCGAGTTACCTTCAAGGACTACGCCTTTTTTGTTCCCAAAGATGTAAAAGGGAAGCGAGTTAAGCTCAGAGGAGAAGTTAAGGTCAAAATGCTTGAAGAAGCCGAGCGAAAACACCTCGCCGAAGATGGACGAGTCCCTGTTTCTGAGATCCCTAAGGCTGAGCTACGGTTGGTCGCGAGTGGGGTTGAGATTCACCCCTAAGAGCATGGTGACCTCTTAAGAGCTCGGTGAGAGATCTCTCAACGGGTAAGTTCACCTCTTGGTTGTGACCCATGGGACTCGTCGTTTGACGGATGATCGTTTCACTGCTCAGAGACTTCCAGTTTTCTTGAGCGTCATCGATCGCTCGCCAAATCCCCTGCCCGTAGCCTAGGGGTACACAGCGCTCAGGCTGCGGGCATCTTAAGAAGATGACGTACTCGGTCGCTGCTTGCAGCTGAGGGATCCCGGAGACTGCTTGGGAGAGATCTCCCATCACCCCTCCGGGTAGATGACATTCGATCTTCTGCTGACTCTTTCCTCCGTCGATGAGCAGAGGAGAGCGCATTTGAAAAACGCTCGAAATAGAGACTTCATAACTAGTGAAAATCCGACCTCGCTGTCTCTGAACTCTTTGGCCTATTATCTCTCCTCGTACCACGAGGTCAGCCTCTTTCCATAACTTGGAGAGAGAATACTCATGGATTAATAAACACAGTCCATCATTCACTGTTAAAGCGATCATGGAGAAGCAGAGAAGAGCGCTATATAATTGTCTCATCGACCTCTTCCCTCGACAGTTCTCCATCACTTTTATGTGCTCTTTCATCAATCTCACCATCTGCTCTTTTCATAAGAGTCAATCAAGTATTATCAACCTTCGGTCTCTTCGGTCTCTTCGGTCTCTTCGGTCTCTTCGGTCTCTTCGGTCTCTTCAGTCGTATCTCCAATGATTTCGATCTCATAGGGTTGGCTGATAAAATTATCGGTTTGAATGATCAGTGAATGAGCTCCAATGAGCCCCACGGGGAGTCGGCAATCCACTCGCTGATCACTCCAATATAAAACCTCGAGGGTCACTCCAGTTACGTAGACCCTATCGTTGATACCTTCGATCCCGAAGCCACTTCCATAGACCGAGAGCGCGCCTCCTTCGCTGAGGAGGAGTGGGCGCACATCTCGAATATAAACTGGATCTTTGAGAGAATCACTCTCCCCACAGGAAGCATAGGAGAGGCAGAGCATGGGGATAAGGCATACATAGAAATAATGAGATATGAAGCGTAGCATAGGTCGTATTATTAATCTTTAGTGGAGACCGCTCGCCATTTGTCATATTTGCGCGCTGAGGTCGGCCCGGCGAAGATCTGTAGGGCGATAAGTACCTGTTGACCATTCTTGAAGCTAACTTCAGCCCCGGCTGGCATATAGATAAAGTCACCTACCTTAACCATCGATGACTGACCATCGATAGTAATTTCACCCTCTCCTTGTTCGATTAATAGATACTCTTCTGTGGGATCACGATGTAAAGGGACTGCTACATCCGGCGCGAGTGTGAGACGTCCAACAAAAGCCGCCTGACCCTCTTTGAAGATCTGAATGACCGCTTTCCCTCCTCCAACTTCCCGCTTCGGCGCGGTTGAAGTGAAGATCACCTCACCCCTTATTGGCGCTATGCTTGGCTCAGTAAATCCTCGGCTAGACAGTGACATCGCTAAGGGGATCGATAAAGAGAACATGAGAATAGACAGAGGACGGAGAGCATGAATCATAGTTCATCTCCTTTTAAACACTAACCAAGGAAGGGGTTTAATCGAGGGGCAGCTATTGAGCGCTCTGTGAGAGCTCAGTTGAGATGAAAGACCTCGTAGCGGCCTTTGTGACCGCTCATCTTTATAGAAGACTTACCCGAGATCGCTACATCATAATCGAACTCGTAAGCATACTCCATGGGTTTAGTGACCAGCTCCACGACTTTTCGTTTTACCCAAGACAACTTGCCGATCGGGTTGCGGCGATAGAGGCGTCGGTTGGTCTTAAGTTTGAGAGAGAGCTGATCACCTGACCGCTGATCACTGGCCTTCAGCGTAAAGTCAGTAGGGAACTGGTAGCGGTTATCATGCTTTTTATCTGTATAGGTCTTAGAGGCTTTCACATCTACATTATAGCCCTCAAATATTGTCTTCGAGCCTTCGGTAGCGATGGCATAAGCGATGGTCTTTGGTGCGTAGTCGCCCCCGATCTTGACCCGACGAATGAACACCGATCGCTTGGCGTCTCGATCAAAAATACGAATAAGCTGTGACCATTGGCTCCATTCATGCGGACCGAGGTGACTCCAAGTGTGTCTACCCCACCCCTCACCAGTGAGCTCTCCTTGAATACCGTTGGCGAGCGACCACTCACCTTTAACCTCGGCGAAAGGGAAGAGTGAGAACTGGGCTTTTTCGCTAGATTTCGAAAAAGATAATCCGCCATTTTGCGGTCTCCAAGGCTTTACGATTGGCCTAAACATGATCTTAAATTGACCTTGCTTGTTACTCACTTTAAAAGTCAGCATTTTTTGGGGATCTCCAGAAAGCTCCACTCCACCAGCGGTGATTTTAAAAGAGTCCTTAGCGCTCTTCCATTGTCCCGATTTTCGCTTAGAGCTCCACTTGATCCTCTCTTCTCCAATCGTTAGGATTCCCTTGGTACGGAGCTTGTGATCTCCCGCTCCAATGTTATTAATAGAGATAGAGAAGTATAATCTCCCCTCTTCACCGGTCGAACTCTTAAAATCAGCGTTGAATGTATACTTCTCTACGTAGTTCTCGTTAGAGACGAGATGGGGTTTCAAATGCTCACTCTTAAGCTGATCGCCCCCCCCCTGAAACCCTGAGATAACAGGCTTCGCAAACGATGTGCTGATCAGATATGTTGATGAAAGAGTCATCACTATCATGCATAAGAATCTGCTGAGAACTTGATCATTATTTTTATACTTCATATCGTTTGTTCCCTCTTTTTTATCCTAATGGTCTCATTGACTTGATGTCTTAAAGTTTCGACCGCCAACGTAAACCAATATAAGATCATTCCAAAAAAATAAATGAGGTCTCGAGTATCAATCATGCCGATCGTAAGTCTCTCAAAATGAACTTGAGTGCTTAAGAGCTGACTCCACTCAGCGAGAGAGGGGGGCAAAAATCGAGCGCTAACTCCGATAAGATAAAAGAGGAAGCAGATTGAGAACGAGCTTAACCAAGCGCTGAGTGGGTTATTCGCCCTAACACTGGACCATAAACCGATACAGAGATACATGGTCCCTAGCAACGCTACTCCTAAATACCCGGTGAGTATGCTTGGCCAATGAAGCGATACATATTGAGAGAGCAGCAGAGGGATACATAAACTCACTGAGGTCGCGAGCATAAACAGTAACCAAGCGCCCCCCAACTTACCTAATAAGAGTGAGGGATAAGAGATCGGTGTGGCGAGCCATACGTCAAGCTGTCTATTTTGGCGATCCGCTGCGATAATATCGAGAGTGAGCGTCGGGGCGAGAAGTGTGAGTAAGAAGGGAATGAATTCGAACATCGGGCGAAGCGAGGGCTCTCCATCAATAAAATAAGGATAGAGCGAGAAAGTGTAGACCGCGCAAGCGCTTACATAAGCGATGGATAAAGAGAGACCCACTCCTCCTCTGAGGCTACTAATCAATCCCCTTGAGGCGATCCAAATAATAGGGTTGCTCACTCTCTCTCCACTCTCTTCTACGAACTTAGCACTGTTTTGATCTTTGTGTATCCTGACCTTAAGCTCATTTAATCTAGACAACCGAGTTTTAGGTCGAGGATGCACAAACCGATTGACTAACTATATCGCTTCGTTTGATATGAAAACATAAAAATAAGTGAGTTAACTCATCGCTCTTGCCAGTCATAGAAGAGAGGTCGGTTTTAATCACGATTATAGTGACATATCATGGATTTTTGCATGGAGGTGCCTATGGAGGTTATTGAGTCCAAGTATATCTCTACTGGTGATCCGATTGAGATTAATGGAGAGCGTTTAAGCATTGATCAGGTCGTTTACGTGGCTCGAGGCGCTGAGGTCAGAGTGTGTCCTGAAGCGATCAATCGCGTGAAGGCTGCCCGAATCTCTGTCGAAGAGAGCGTCACTTCCGGGAAAGTGATCTATGGCGTGAATACAGGCTTTGGTAATAACGCAGATATCGTCTTAGACGACCTAAGCGACTCTGAAAAGCTCCAAGAGAACCTGATCTTAACTCACGCTGTGTGTGTAGGTGACCCGCTCACTGATGAGCTCGTTCGAGCGATGATGTTAATACGCATCAATACCCTCCTTCGAGGTCACTCCGGTATTCGATGGATCCTCTTAGAGAGGTTAACCGAGATGCTCAATGAGGGAATGCTCCCTATTATACCTGAGAAAGGCTCTGTAGGCGCGAGCGGTGACTTAGCGCCTCTCTCTCATATGGCGCTACCGCTCATTGGCTACGGTGAAATAAGGTATAAAGGGCAGCAAATGCCGAGTGAGCATGGCCTTGGAAACCTCCCCTCGAATCAGGGTCGAGAGTCTTCTGACTGGGCTTTCAAGCTCAGTTATAAGGAGGGTTTAGCCCTCATCAATGGGACAACGTTGATGGCTGCATACGGCGCTCTCATCGTGTATCGTCTATCTCAACTTGTCGATTTAGCAGACGTCAACGCCGCGCTCTGTGTTGACTCCATCTGTGGCCGATCCGCTGCCTTTAGGGAGGATGTACATCTCCTTCGTCCCCACCCAGGCCAACTGGTGAGCGCAGCTCACTTGCGGATGTTACTTAAGGGATCAACCTTGATGGATGCAGAGTTCGAGCTCATCCCTACCTCCTCTGGAACCTGGACTTATCATCGGGCTAAGGGAGAGGTTATAATGAGGGGGGGTAAGCCACCTCGCCCTCAAGACAGCTATTCTATTCGCTGTGTTCCACAAGTTCATGGCGCAGTCCGAGATGCGCTTCGACAAGCGGAGCGAGTCCTCAAGGTTGAGCTTAACGCCGTCACCGATAACCCTCTTTTATTTCCACACCTCCCTATAGAGACCCGCTTCGCCTCTGCAGGGCATTTTCATGGTATGCCGATCGCCATGGCGCTCTCTTATCTTAAGATCGCTCTCCCCACACTCGCCTCTATCTCTGAGCGCAGACTTAATAAGCTCGTTGACCCTGCCACTAATGATGGATTACCCGCCTTTCTCGTTCAAAATCTTGATGGCAGTGAGAGCGGGTATATGATTATTCAGTATACCGCTGCCGCTCTCGTTAACGAGTTAGCGTCTAAAGCGCACCCCACGACTGTATACAGTATTCCTACCAGCGCCAATACAGAAGATCATGTCTCTATGGGCACTAATGAAGGCCGGCAAGTCCTCGATATGCTCAATGACCTTTGTCGTGTCCTTGGTCTTGAGCTTATAACCGCTGCCCAAGCCTTGGAGATGCGTATGCAAATCAGCGCTGGTCACTATTGGTCTAGTGACTCATCTACTACATTAGAGGAGCTCTCCCCTGAAATAAAACAGCGCAGAGAACGTTTACTCCACGCTGATTTAAGACCCTCTCCTCTTAACTACCAAACACTAAAGGAAGTACGTAAGATCGTTAAATTCCTCGACAAAGACCGAGCTTTATCAAGAGATGTCCAACAGATCTGTAAAGCCGTCATTCATGATCCGGAGAGGTTCACTCGTCACCTATCAAGGGCGATGACGCCCGAGGTAAACTCAACACCTTAATCGTGAGGTGGCTTATCGGACTTAAGATATGAAGAGAGGATGATCCAGATGATGATTAAGAGACCCGTCACTTTAAAGAAGGTCTCTTGATGGGGACCAACGATTCTATCCATGGTCGCTTGAGGATCATCGGCTTGAAGGATAAGAATATCGAGCTGATTGCTCAGTTGATAAGCATACTCTAGTAAAAGGATCCACACTAAGATCTGCAGTCCCTTGATCAAGGTTGTTGATGGCGACGCTTTAAACTCATCACCTTTAGAGTCATTATTGGGCTCTTTAGTGAGCTCTGCGCTCCTCCGTTTTACGTCATCTAAGTCGATCGAATAGCGATCTTGAAGTTTTAGGTGTTTAAAACTTGTATAATCAGTGATGTGATGAAGAAGCTCACTAAACTCTACACCAAAGTAATGCTCAGGTTCAACGAGTAGATCACAGCCGAGCTTCTCAAACATCACGTTATGATCCTTACTCGTACTCCGCGCGATGACGACCTCAGCGCCGCTCACTTTTAGATTGTGAATCGTGGTGCCGATCATATGTGCACTCTCATTACCGATCGCTGAGATGCATAGATCAAAAGTACTCGGTTCAAGTGTCTTGATGACCTCTAAATTCACCGCGTTTATAACTCTTACAGAAGAGACCTCTTTAGCGACCTCTTTTAGACGCTCCGGGTCTCCATCAACCGCGAGGACAAACCACCCTAACTCAGTGAGCCGCTTGGCGACCGAAAAACCAAAGAGCCCCATTCCAATCACTAAGGCAGAGCGTCCCTCCTTATACTCGTTCGATGTAATCAGCTGTTTATCCGCCTGACCTCGCTCTTGATCAGAGTGATCTAATGTACCGCTCTTATCACTCATAAGCCCCTCTACTT
The DNA here is from genome assembly GCA_943788935.1 of uncultured bacterium. Taxonomy (GTDB): domain Bacteria; phylum Myxococcota_A; class Bradymonadia; order UBA7976; family VGTA01; genus CAKZRU01. Next base: position 101,258 of record CALSSE010000024.1, read on the forward strand.
CTCTTCATGCTCATATAATGAATCTTGTGAAATAGTTAAACTAGATCAATTTCATAAGGCAAGAGCTCTATTGATTATTTGTGAAGGTTCAAGCCTCGGTAAACATATGAAGCGATCAACATCGCGACAGCCCAAAGAGCGCCTGTATACATCATCATCTGGGTATAAGATCCTCCCACGCTCATCGCGCCTAAGCGAGCGCCTGACGCATAAGAGAGGGGAGCGCTAAACAGACCACAAAGCGTGAGCAATAGGGGTGATGTTAAGAGCCATGTAATCTCAAGCCATAAGAGCATGAAGAGACTTGTCCATAAAGTTAAGAGCCATAAGGGAATACCTATCAGCGGAGGGTCTATCGGGAGCAAGATCCCTTGGGCGATCAGAGACGACTCGCATATTAGGCCTAAAAACAGCGCCAAGGAGATCCAAATGACGATACGCTTTAGGTCTTGAGTTGCAGATTTCCGACCGAGATATATTGTAAAAGTGAGACCCGGAAGAGCGGCGTAGAGCTCGCCCATTTGACTCGCTAAACCGATCGTCAAAAACCATACGATTTGAAACAGCACACCATTAATCAGTCGCTTCATTAGCGCCTTCTTTTTGAATCAGGTGAGCGAGGGATTAAAGATCTTCAAGATCACTCGCTCTAGGGGATAGACCACACGATCGATAAACCACCCACCCACACTACACCTTGACTATCATATCCAGGGTAACCGGGATTGTTGCTCTGTACTCCTAGCGACGAAGAGATAAGGTCTCCCGTTAATTCATCTTGCGAGGCAGGAAATTCATCGATCACAGGGGTCAATGATTTTAGACTTTTCCGATCGGTCCTCGGGAGTAAATAATGACCTTGAAGGTTGAGCTGTAGCCGTAAGGTAGAGGTTAGCGTATAATAGGCGCTGAGATTGAGAGCGAGCTGGTGAGGGTCTACATAACTGGTCCGACCACTCTGCTCTGGGACTGGACTTGGTCGCCAGCGAAGATCTCCACTCAAACCACTGATCTCACCCCGCCAAAGAGCGCCTCCGCTCGCTTCTACTTGGTCAGACCATAGTGCTCGTTCCGCGGATCGATTTCTATATTTTGACCATTGACTCCACACCCCTCCAGTGAATAGGGCGATGCGTTCGCTGAGCCCCAGTATAGAGAGAGGTAGGAGAGCGCCCCACCGGATACGTAAGGGGACAACTCGGTAAGTCTGTTCAAAGCTCTGCTGAATCGAAGATTCTCCTTCTGCATAAGGATAATTCCATATCTTTACATCACTCCTGCCCTTGACCTCTATATCTTCGGGAGCATGAATGGTGACAAAAACGATTGATCTAAGCCCCCCTCTTCGCTCTCTTTGGTACGAAGTGGGACTTGAAGAGAGAGGGGCTCGCCACGCGATCGATGCGCTAGGGCTTATCACACTGTAGACCTCGACTCGTGGCGAGATGACCGAGAGTCCTTGATAGCTCGCATCACTCAAGAAGACTTGGCTCGAGGCCACCGCTCGATTAAGCATCGTTCCACTGAGACCAAGGCTGAATTGATCTCCCATCGATATCCCCAGTCCAGCGCTCACACTCAGACCCTCTAGGTTATCACTCCACCGTTCAAATGAGAGTTGATTTCCAAAGTATTGGGCTCTCTCATCAATATAGTTTGGAGATTGCAGTTCAAAGCGGTGAAGAGGCACCATCGCATTTAAACCAAAGTTAAGTTTCTCTTTAATAAGCGGTTTAATTAAGCCGCTGCTCAAAAACACCTGTTGATTCGACTCATGACTGAGGCTTCGATTTGGTATGTCTGAAGTGGGGAGTGGGACCGCAGAACCGCGAGCAGTACTCTCGGGATCGATGGCAACCGCGCCATATATAGAACGGTCGACATTTGCTTCCCGAGGTCGCTCATGAAACGTTAGCTGTAAGTCTTGGTGAATGATGATGAACCCAACGCTGACTTGCTCTTTGGACCAGGCTAACAAAGCGGGGTTAAAGTATGTAGCGCTCGGTCGACTCCCTAGACCTGCGCTCATCGGCGTTTCACTGTCAAGCGCCCCTACAGTGTCCATCGCTGGAGTCGCAAAGCTAAAGAGGGGAGCGAGCGATACGCTAATGACTAATGTGTATCTCACCCACCACAGACGACATTGGTCTACGAAGAAAAGAGGAGAGAGATGTTCAGTGAACGTACTGTCCATAAAGAGAGTGCCTAACTATTTCGGAACTACTGAGCTCTTTATCAACGTGCGACTCGGAGATCAGGTCGCTATCAGAGCAGAGCGTTATGACGATGAAACCCAATCATGAGGGAGCTTTGCTCCTTCGGAGACCATATTCCATAGCGCGTCGATCTCAGATTGTGGCGGTCTCTTCCCTAAGAGGTACGGACTCCTAGGCACCCAGTCAAACCAAAAATGCGACTCAGTGAGAGGAGGAGTGTGACAGAGCCACTCTGTGGGGAGAGCCCCCTCAGTAGAGGTACGTAAACGTCCGGACATCTTCTGATGAAAAGCGCTGAGTGAGCTCTCAACGCCCGGTGTATCAGCCCAGCCGGGATGTATACTCTGAACATCAACGCTGACTCCTGAAGATCGATAACGCTCATGAAGACACTTCGCTAACTCGACTTGTGCTCTCTTAGTGAGAGCATAAGCGAGTACCCCATCATATGAATCTTGAGTCTCCACATTATAGGCTAACATCTTCTTTACGCTCAACGGGGCAAAGTACATCCCCCCCGAAGACATAAAAATGATCCGTCCCCCCTCTGCCATGCAGTCAAAGAGAGCGTGGGTCAGCCTCATAGGGCCGATGAGATGAGCGGCAACAGCTAGCTCATGTCCTGTAGAGGTGAAAGACTGGGTAAGAGGTAAGATCCCTGCGTTATGAATGAGACAGCTAATCGGCGGTAAGTGGTCGCTCTTGACATCATCTCTCAAGACATCGATTGCATCGTCTATTGCTTGTAGATCAGTGATATCTGCAAGCAATAATCGAGGTTTTGGAGCAGAGGGGAAACTTTTAATTAGGCGCTCTATTGCGGCATCTCCTCGAGTCAAAGAGCGGCAGAGGAGCGTCACCTGAACGTTGCGTCTCATTAGCTGTTCGCACAAGGCAAAGCCAACTCCACTGTTTGCTCCGGTGACTAAAACATGTGCATTATCTCGCACCTTAAAGTCTTGAGGAGCAGATCGCTGATGACGCCTAAAACCTGAAGAGTCAAAAGAGAAATAGATCGTCGCGTCGAGAAGCCAATCGGTCAAGAGTCTATGACCACTTCTAATGGGCTTGCCATTAACGATCCGGACGCCCGCTAGAGATCCGCTCATACTCACCTCACCTAAGTGTCTTTTTGCCTCAATGAGACATGCATTGGAAGAAAGTGATTCGCTTGAACGACTCTTCTACTGAACTCTCTTCTCATAATCATCTCCGAGGTTCGCTCTCCTCCGGTAGCTGTGGCGAGAGTGCTTTGCCCTGGAAAAGTAGAGTCTCCGACCATATACAGCCCTTTAGCGAGTCGCCGTGGCCCAAGTCGAAGATAGTTGTGCCAACCTCGGCGCTTAGGAATTCCCCCTACTAAGCCCTCTTCGCGAGCTGTGAAACGCTCAAAAGTCCTAGGAGAGGCGCTCATTCCAAAATAAACCTGCTCCGACCACTCAGGACACCGCTCAGAAAAGGTAGACCTCATCTTCGCGTGTATGTCATCGATGTACGCTCTTTTCTCCGCTTCAGACAGCTCTCGGAGAGTGGCCATGGGGATATGAGTGGAAAGTGTGAGTGTATGACTCCCTACCGGCGCTCGATCAGTTTCTTTTGAGCTGCTTATGGAGCAGAATACATGGTTGCCCTCTATTAATGGAGAGTGTTCATCGCCGATGAGCTGCCAATGTTCGGCTCCACCATTAAAACCCTTCGGGGTCTCGGCCACCATATAAAGCATAGCAGCTCCCCAGCCCTTCTCGACACCAGACTGAATTTGATTGAACCACTTGGGTGTAGAGAAGTCATCAGGGAGGAGACGGCGAGTGCTCTTAGGGAGGAGGTTTGAGATCACAACCTCTGCGGTGATCGCTCCCCGACGCGTCTCTATTTGATAGCCTCCATCAGCGAGAGGGCTTATCTTCTTTGCTCGATTAGAGAACATGACCTCCCCACCACATTGCTTGATCGCTTTGCAGAGTTCACTCGCCAATTTCCCGAGTCCACCAATGACATGAGCGGTTCCCCGCCCATAATAATTCCATCGTCGATAAGGCGAAAGGTGCTTCAGCTTCATGAGTTCCACATTGAACGGTGATCTGACAGAGGGCATCAAGATAGAGGGTCAAGGGCTTAAAGTCAGCGATCCCATAGCGGTTGAGCACCTTGTAAAGCGAGGTATTTACATCTTTGAGAACGGGTCTATATTGTCCCAACGAACACAGGTGGGTCAGGAGAGAGCGCAAGGTCCACGGTGGTAAAAGGGACGAGTCATCAAAGAGTGCCCATAGAGCATCCGCGACTTTCGTCTGATGAGTAAAGAAAGCCTTAATCCCTTCTTGAGGAGCGTCAGGCAGAGCACATAAGCTCTCGATTAACTGATCACGACTAGAGGGGATATCGAGTGAGAGCTTAGGTGTTCTAAAGTGAACAACCGGATCTAACCACTCAAGTTCAATATCGAGGTGGTGTTGATCAATCCACCGCTTAAACAATTGCTTTTCAGAGAAGCCAGAAGAGAGCGTAGCTCCTGCTTCAAAGCGGTAACCACTTCGCTCAAACGTACCGGCGCATCCTCCAGGATATCTCAGTGTCTCTATGAGGCCGACTTTGAGCCCTCGCTCTGCGAGGCTCAAAGCAGCGCCAAGACCCCCAAAGCCTGATCCTATTACGACAGCGTCAAAATCTTTTTTACCGCTCACGACACTCTCCGATATACCCACAATTTATTCATCCTTGAATACGACGATTAATGAACGTTATTGGTCGCACTTCAATCAATATTTCCTCTCTGATATGGACATAGAGAGAGAAGTCTCCCTAAATAGATAGAGCTTTCTCTAGAAGTCCTCACAACCATTAGTATACGACCCTTCACAACGCGAGCAGTCACGAGGATCTGTTGTATAATTGATCCATCTTCCATTTCGACATACTTGAGAGATCGTAGTGGAGAATTGATCGCTGCATGCACATCGCCAATAGTTCTCAGTATATCCAGGGCAAGGATCATCATGTCTACTGAGCTCTAAGGTTGGGTCTGAGCAGATTTCACCATTGAGAGACTCGGGATCGGGATCGGGATCGGGGATCGGGGTCCGGCTCGGGATCCGGCTCTGGGTCCGGCTCTGGGTCCGGCTCGGGATCCGGCTCTGGGTCCGGCTCGGGATCCGGCTCTGGGTCCGGCTCGGGATCCGGCTCTGGGTCCGGCTCGGGATCCGGCTCTGGGTCCGGCTCGGGATCCGGCTCTGGGTCCGGGTCCGGCTCGGGTTGGGGATCGAGATCCGGATCAGAGAGCGCTAGAGGAATACATACCTTTGCCTCCCCTGCATTCGCGCTTGATCTACCAATAAAGCGACGATGAGTCTCTACCGAAGCCGGTACATCGTAACAGGCATTCGCTTGACTCTTTAAGACACACAGCCCGATCTCGGGAGCTCTAGAGAGAGCCTCTCCACTTATACAGAAAGATACAGGCTTACCAGCGCGATCCGGACAAACCCCTTCACAGGAAAATGAGCAGACCCCACTTTGATTCTCACCTTGTAGGCAGAGCGGAAGCTCTCCGCTTGACCCTCCGATACAGTCCTCTGCACTTTGACAAGACTCGCCGATCCAAGAGGTTCGAGGGGTAGGAGGAGCCCTAAGAGCGCTAGGTCCTTCTGTAAAAAATAGCGTCTCTCTTCGGGCAGATGCCCAAGTGAGCTCAGCGTGTATATGGTCCACATGAGGTGACTCACCGCGATAACATCGATGTCGTGGACGACCCCCGCTCGCTGTCCAAATCGTCCGATCCCAGATTAAACTCTGTACTCCGATTTCTTCGGCATTCTCAATGAGCCAATTAGCGATCATATCACCCTTGAGATTATCAGCGACCCATCCCGATTGTGTCGGAATATAAATGTCAACCGCCCTCCCCTCGCTATGTAGGGATCGACTGCTCCCCCCAACAACGTTACGGCAATTATAGATTTCAATTCCTCTACGACCTTGATTCAGATTCATGAAGTCGCTGAAATGATCGGTCAGGTAGTCGCCTAGCGCTCTCGCTCCAGGTTGCTCTCCCCCAGTACAATCACGGGCAGAGCGATAAGCGATTTCCACGCTCTCCACTTTTGGACCGCTAGGGAGGTAACGCTGTGTACAGCTACGTGACCCCGACTTTAGCTCTGAGCTCAATTCATCTGACGTAGAGTTAGCGCAATGAGAGGTTGAGAGCGCAAAAGATATCCAGATGAGTCGTTGATATAAGCAACGCTTCATACTGTGTCTTTTAAAACTACATATAATCCGTATAGAGCGTTCACTCATAAATTGTGCCCTTAACTTGTGAATCTTAACTCATATTTATCATGAGATTGTAAATGGAATAAGGCGACCTTCGATCGCTAAACGCTCAGGCTAAAGCTAGTTCAGAGAGCGCGTTTTTCGCCGACGAAGTAACCACCATAGTAGAGCAAAAACCATAACTGTACTCATCACATAGATTTGGTAGGACTTGACCACATCGAGGATCTCGGTCCATCTCTCACCTACCCAATACCCTAAACCTATCCAAATCGGTACAGAGACGAGCGCGGCGAGTCCATCTAGGATGAGAAACCGCTTTAGGGGGAAATGTGTAAGACCCGCTGTTAAGAAAACAGCACCTCTCACGCCAGCGACGAAGCGACCAAAGAATACCGCCCAGCTACCATACCGATCAAAATACTCTTGCACTTTCTCTCGCCGCTCAGGACTGAGTAACTTATCAAAGCGGGAGGGGGTTACCCTCTCCCCTACCGACCCACTCTGCTGTGATCTAGCCACTCTACTTCCAATGAAATAGAGACAGCTGTCTCCTATGAGGATGAAGGTCATGCTCACTATGAAGTGTATATTGACATCCATCTTCCCTTGGCCGGCCATGACGCCCCCATAAATAAGAGGAATATCTTCAGGAATGGGTACACCTAATCCAGCGAGAAAGAGGACGAGAGCTATCGCGACATATTGAAACTCTTCTATGTATTCTGTCACCCACTCCATCGTTTTTCTCCTTTAGATCTTAGTATGAAGACTAACCGCCGCTTGTTTCTCTGGCAAGTATAGGCTGAAATGATCTGGAGTGAAGGAGGTATTTTTCCTTAATACCCAAGAGAACACCGGCCTCTCCATGAGCTTTCCTAGACCCATCACCGCCGGCTGTGCTGTCCCTCCTTTGTAAACCTCCACCCCTCGCTCAATCATCGACTCTAACATCACTCGATATACAGTTTTAACCACGCTCTTCTTTTGAATCAGTGGATGAAGCATGATCTCTAGACCTGCGCTGTGTCCCCAGAGAGGATTCAGGCTCTGTACTGTAAACGAAAAATTACCCAAAAATGTTCGCTCACGATAAATCACCCATAGCTGTGTACTTTGCTTAGGTGCCGGCTTATCAGTTACCTGTTGAGGATCGACTGATGGCGACAGATCCGCTGATGAAGCAGGGCTTGTATTCAAAGACTCAAGCCGAGTTTGAATATACCTTCCCCGGCCTCGCTTCCCCAGAAGTACGGCGCGTTCTAGCTCTGAACGATGCTGTTTAAGATGCTCCTCATGGGCGCCAAACCAACAATACTCAGGGTGAGCGGTAAAATAATCACGCTTCAAACGAATAATATGATCTACCTCTCGGCGACTCCTCACCGGACGTACATCGAGATTTAATAGACTGAGCTGCTTCTGTGGTTCATATTTTTCATTTAAAAGCTCTAAGGAGCGCTTGGGATCCCCGAGCAAAATCACTGAATCAATTCCTAAACCCGTACTCAGCGCTACACCTAATATTGAAGCATAACGAGCGCTCAACATCAGTTCACAATCATCCCCTAATAGTGGTCTAACCTCTAACAGCTTTTGAGTCGCCCACATCACAGAGCTCGGTTGGGTCCAATCAAAATCGATAGCACAATATTGAACCGGAGCCCCATACCATGATGTCGGCTGACGCCATACCATCACATATCCTTTAAGAACCTCCCCCTCATAATGGGTGTAGAGAACTCCATCTCCTCCTCGTTGAATGGAGAGATAGCCACGCTCAATAAAAGCTCTAGTGAGTTCGAAAGCCTCCTTAGTGTGCTGATGCTCACTGTAGCTGACTTGAGCTCGAAATCTAAGTAATGCGATCTGAGTGATCAGCTCTTGATGATGATTCATAGCGCGTTACCAGAGCATAAGCGCTCTCAAAGCCTTAGAGATAATGAAGAGTGACAGAGTAAATGGTTTGACATACTACACTTAGACCATTGAAGAATATAGAGTGGCGAATAGGGAGTAGGGTACTTATCCGATAGTTGGCCTCCATACAGCATCACGAATAAAGCTCTCTCTAGCGAAGGCCTCTTCCACAACCTCTACTACCTCAGCGGTGTCTCGAAAGTCCTCCCACGGGACCCTGATCACTGGGGTAGATCGAGAAATATCGTCGATAAACTCTTCATATCCTTGATGTAGAAGTCTTAGATATTCTATGGGAACACCAGCCTCTACATCTCTCGCTCTCATCTGAATACGCTTAAGTGAGGACTCAGGGCTTAAGTCTAAATAGATAATGACACTTGGGCGACACATAAAGTGACTCATGTGCTTGAAGAGCTGAAGATATGTATCGTAATCACGCTGATCAATCATCCCCTGCTGCATTAAGGTCTTAGCGAAAATAGAGTCTTCATAGATCGTTCGATCTTGAATGCCTCCCTCGCCTCTCCAAATGATCTCTTGATGTTGTTGAAAGCGTCGGTTGAGCAGATAGATCTGCATAGCAAAACCAAATTTAGAGGGGTCAGTGTAGAAGTCTGCGAGGTACACATTATCATCGACTGGTTCGTAATAGACGGGCATCTCGAGGTGGTCTCCTAATGCTTTCGCGAGAGTCGACTTACCTGCTCCAATGAGCCCCGCGATTCCGATAAATGTCTGCTGAAGTGAAGGAGAGTGGTTTCTCATGGTCGTAATGTTATCCTCATAACGTTGCATTGACGTGTTGATTATGATCAAGGCACACAAAGTACATCATCACGAAGACTAAAGGAAGTATTGCGGGGCTAGTAGTTCATGACCGTTTGTGTCAGACTTAGCCCTCAGCATGTTTCCTTACTGGTGCTTAACCACTAACTATAAACGACTCTCCCGATCATAGGTCTGCGAAATATGATTCAAACGCCGCTGATTGTGTTCGCTTTCGCTCACGAACGAAGTGAGACCAATCCACCTGTTCGAAACTTGCTCAAAGAGCAGCTTCAAGTCACCTCACTTGTCGCGCCTCTCGTACAGCAGAAATACTGTGAGACCCAAGCCATAGTCAACGTAACGGTTGATAAACTTAATCAGCTCATAGAGAGAGAGGGACACCGGCTGATCGGTCTCCACTACGCGAGTGATGTCGCGACTCTTTTGCGCTCTAGAGAGGGCAAAGATAAATCAATGGAGAGAGCCTTCAGGGGGAAGGCGGGACGTAAGCTAGGGGCCCTCCCCCACCTCAAGTGGATCTTCCTCTCCGGCGACGGGAGTCAAGAGCAAGCTGAATCTTTGCTTAAGGCTGGTATCCCTCTCGTCGTTCGCAGTCAAAACCTCATCAATGATGATGCCGCTTTCCGCCTCTCTTACTTTTTCTATCAGTCATTAGGTCAAGGAGCGACTTTAGGTAAGGCCTGTGAACGATCGATCTCAGAGGTACGTCGAGATTACGTCAATAAAGCAAAACTAACGTATGAGCACGAACCACCGAGCGGATATGGATCAGACTGGCCCTTTTCTTATCATGTAAACCCCTTCTTGGAGTCTCCTCTGTGGTGGAGTGTACATCACGCAAAGGGTCTCGCTGGAGATGGGCTACCTCGCATTGAATTTGGAGAGCTTCCCGATCTACCTTTCACCGATTTCTCTCCCTTAGACAGTCGGTTCGCTAGTATGTTTGTCGGTAAGGAGCTTGAGGCGAGGTCGGTGTACGAGATGATCTCTTCACCTAGCGGACCTCCTATTATAGTGATCAGCGGTGAACCTCAATCGGGAAAGTCATCATTTGCTCGGGCACGGCTCTCTCATATATTCAGCCGAGACTACCAATATCGCTATCACAGCTTTGAACAGGACGCGCTAAGCACATTATCCTGGGCGATCTCGGCAGATGAAGATCTCTCTTTAACCCGTACATGGTTAGAGCAAGAGGGGGGAGAAGAGCGCGCTTTACTTCAGCCACAGATGATCACTGAGCTCATGAATGAGGCTCAGTCTTCTTTTCGCACTCATTATCGGTCAGATAAAGCCGACTTCACTCAGTTTTTAAGAGCGGTGAGAGCGATGTGGATGAGAGATGAGCTCGGAGAGGGTGACAATCTCCTCGTCAGATTAGGAGACCTGTTTAACCAGCAGACCAAAATGACAGAAGATGAAGATCAAGCCCATACCGATCTACGACCCCTCATCGTCTGTTTAGATCAGATGGAGCTCATGTTTGATCATCATTCATCGCTCACTGAACGACGCCATGAGCGTTTTTGGGAAGTATTAAAGCAACTCTGTTTTAGTCCGGACCACCCCTTGAGAGGTGGATTGGTGCTCTGTGTAGATTCCAGTAAACTTACCCAGCTCACCAGCACTCTTAACCGTCATCAACTCTCATTTGAATCCGTCAATCTCGGCCCTCTAAACCGAGGTCATATCGAATCTTATCTCGATCAGTTAAGAACCTCTAACATGCTCAAAGAGAGATATCCGCTCATGATGGATGAGCAGGTGCCGAACGCTTGGGGTCAGCTCCTCTCTCAAGTCCCCCAAGACCAGCTTGGATATGCCTTTCAAGAGATGTTTCGCTATTTGTGGCAGAAAGTAAGCAAACGACCCCTCTTGCTCAGCGTTGACCTCTTACACTCTCACTTCCCTAGCCCCCCTTCACTCTCAGACCTCTTGATGCGTAGAGTCAGAGATTTCACTGACCTCATGAAGGCTCAAGGCGATGATGAACTGAGTGAAGAATTTGCTCTAGACCTTATGTATCGCATGTCTAATAGCGTAGAAGAGAGCGGCCAACTTGAGGTCTCTTCCTTTCTTCATGATTATTTAAAGTGGGATATATCACTACCAAACCCCTGGGGTTTTAGACAGAAAACCCTCGGTGACCAATCCCTTTGGGTGATCACTCAAGCGATAGACCTTGGCCTATTTAGAGGTCAGGTTAAGGCAGGCGTCACCTTGCCCAGTGGTCTATTGAGGCCCGTTCACCCATCGCTCGCTCAGGTCTTAAAGCAGGAGTGGACCGACTCACTCGGGCATTATGAACGAGCGATAGAGCGCTTAGGTGACTACTCAAAATCTGATTTAGCCCCTTCTGCAGAAGATATAAAGCTCGCTCATCAAGCATTTCAACAGATGCGATTGCCGACTTTAGAAGAAGCAGAGCTACTCTTGGGCGGCTTAATGCAATTGGAAGAAGCGGCGACCCGATCTCAAGTCAGCTCTAAACGAGATCGACTCATGCAATACCTGTTGATATTTGGGCTACTCCTCACCATGGGCCGTTGCGCACAAGTGGGCAGTTCTTATGAAGAGTTGAGCACCAATCGCTCTCGAGTCGATGATCAGCTGCGCCTACTCGCCGCTGAGCGTTCAATCGCCGAAGGTGAGGTTGATCTAGCAGCGGCCTTGCTCTCTGAAGTGAACTCACCAAGAGACCGCGCTTCATGGAGAGAGCTCGCACTACAGACTCTCAATACACCGCTAGCAATCTCCAAAGTGAGCGCTAATCAGACCTGGGAAGAGGCGCTGATCACGCCCCGAGCAGTCAAGATTCTAAACAAGAATGGTCAAGCGAGCCTCTGGACTGGAAAATCACTTCAACAGAGCCATCTCCTTGGATCACCTCAGCACATTGACCATACTGAGTCAGGACAGCGCTGGGTCTCTTTTGATGGAGGGATGCTCTCTTTCTGGTCGATCGACCAAGGGCAACCCACAAGTAAGAGGCTAAAGCATAATACAATCGAATCCTTAAGCCTAAATCATGAAGGAACGATCGCCGCTGTTTTAAATACCCGAGGCGTTGTCTCTCTCTATCGCAGCTATGAATACCCTGTGAAAGAGTTTACAGGACTCAATAACGCACCTATCGAGGAGGTTAAGCTAAGCCCTAACCGACGCCATCTGATGCTTATTGATAAAGCCGGTGCGATCCAGAGCTTAAACTTTGCCGCAGAACAAATAGAGATGAGCATCCCTCAAATGACCCGCTTTCAACTTGAAGATGCTCAATGGATAGCGGGCGAAGAGGTTCGTCTAGTCACCTCTCTCCTTGAACGAGACTCCCTGTCACCTTCTGAGCGCGCACAACAAGCGGTCATACATACTCGCGGTCGGGAGCCCCAAATCTTATTTCAAGGGCGTCAATCAATCCAAAAAATGTATAGCTCTCGGTCTACTCCTCAGATCGCTCTCGCTCGATCTAGCGCTCGACGTCAACGCAGTCTTGAGGTTTATAATTTAGATCAAGATCGCTCAAAGGCGATCCCCGCTCTAACCTTAAATGGGATTATTCCCAAAGATATAGTGTTTGACCCGAGCGGAGCTCGAATCGCGATAAAGCGTGACCCCCAACGAGGAGGTCCGTTGGTTTACTCTCTACAAGCGCGACTTCAGCCGGTCAGCCTGCTTGCCTCTGGCATTGAGCAATTGCGAGATCTCACTTTCTCTGATGACGGCCAATACGTGATCGGAGCGCTAGGAGAACAAGTAGTACAATGGAACAGTCAAGATGGCAGAGTGAGGCAAACTTTCGAGCGGAGAGAGAAAGCTCCCTTGGCGATCAGGGTTTTAGGAGATTATTTACAGGTCGCCTTCTCAGGATATAATAACCGTATACACTCAGAGCTCCTCACCTGGGATCTCAACGCAGACATTTTGGGAGACCTCATATCGCTTCCCGATGAAGAGATCACTAACTCATTATGGACAGACAATCGATTAGTGACCGCTAACCAAAGCGGAGAGGTCTCTATGTGGGATCCTTCAAAGCGAACACTTATGCTTAAGTTCAATGCTCATCAAGACCGTATCAGCGCTTTACAGCTCTCGCCTAACCAAGAGTCTTTTATCACCGCTGCTGCAGATGGAGGGCTCTCTCGTTGGTCGACCAACGAAGGGAAACCATTAGCTCGATATGAGGGTCATAAGTCAGGGGTCTCTTCGCTCGCTACTCCGTCAAATCCAACGCTCGACATATTCGCCTCAGGTGATCAGAGCGGAGAGGTTTGGCTATGGTCGGGAAGAGATGGAACAGGACAACATTGGCAGGCGGCGAGAGCGAGAATTCGTCATCTAAGTTTATCACCTCAAGCTAATTACCTCGCTACAGTTCCAGCTGGATCGAGAGAGTTGGCCACTATATGGAAAATCCAACCGGGTAAAGCGGCTCAAAAACTGGCGACCTTACCGGGAGGCCTCTGCGACGCTCACTGGCGAGGACAAGGCAGTGAGTTAAGCCTATTATCCGTCGCTTGTGACGGCACTATTATCACCTGGACCCCTCGTGGAGGGAGACCACAACAGAATATAGCATTGAAACAAGCCCTAGGCGGTGTAGCATTTAAGACCGCCACTCTTCATAGGGATGATCAACACCTACTCGGGGTGAGTACAAGAGGACAAGCGATCATCGCTGATTATAAAGCTCAAACCGCTACTCCTATTATCAGCTCAACCTCTGTCTCTACTGCTCATTTCGCGTCAGGTGCGAATGACGGAGACCTGTCAGTCATCTTAGGCGGTCAACAGGGAGAAGTATGGTCTTGGCAGAATGACCGTACCGCTCTGCTAGGTCGTCTCGAGGGCTCAGTTGTAGGGCTCAGTATCTCTAGAGACCACCAATCATTCCTCAGCTACTCTGAGGCTCTCGGCGTTCATTGGGATAAAGCGCTCAATACCGAACAGGCGAGTCAAAAGCTCAAACAAAAGAGCAGGATCTGCCTCACTTCAAATGAACGAGTTAGACTTCTTGATGAGCCCATTCAAGTCGCAAAAGACTTGCACCAATCATGTTTAAATCGTCTCTCCAAAGATACGATCACTCCCTAGGTACGTCACAGGTAAAGAGAGGATATAATATGACGACTTCAACCAACTCATGCAGAGTAACCATGCTCAAGACAGGCGAAACATTTGAGGCCCTAAAATCTTATGAAGGGTGCTATGAGACTTGGTTTAGTGAGCTTTTTGGAGAGCAGATCTCATGGGATGTGATCGACGCTCCCTATGGTGATGAGCTCCCTGCTCCCGAGAAGATTGAAAGACTATTAATCACCGGTAGCCCTGTCTCAATTTATGAGCGGAGAGAATGGTCTGTCTCTTGCAGTCAATGGCTCGCTAAGATATGGGAGCGAGGCGTACCTATACTCGGTATCTGTTACGGTCATCAACTCATGGCTGATGCTCTTGGAGGAGAAGTCAGCGCCTCTACTAAAGGAAGAGAGATGGGCGCAATAGACGTTCTCCAATGTGGTGAAGACCTCCTCTTCTCAGGACTCGATAGACAATTTAGCGTCTGGCAAACTCACATCGACGAGGTGAGCAGGGCTCCTGAAGTCGCTGAGATTATCGCCACAAATGATCATTGTCCGATTCAAGCGATGGCGATCGGAGACCACTGTCGTACTGTTCAATGGCATCCTGAGATGAATAAGGCGATTATGTCGCATTATGTTGAAGCTCGACGCGAAGCAATAGAATCTCAATGGGGTAAAGGCTCAGCCATCGAGCTCCTTCAAAGTCTTCCTGAAGAAGTGCTGAGTGGTTCCATGATCGCTCAGAACTTCATGAGCCATTGGCTAGAGCTCACTTGATATCACCTTCATTCAATGTCGACTGAAGTACCTCCACTTTATAACACAAGCGCCGCCGCCATTCTTTGTGGTGGCGTAGGCAGGAGGCTCGGTTATAAAGATAAAGCATCCATACGCTTCAGAGGTATGAGGCTTGTCGATCGGATCTCTGAGCTCGTAAGTAAGCTCTGTCATGAAGTCTGTTGGGTAGAGCGTCACCCTCATCGATTACACTCTCTCGACCATCAAGAATATCATCGATTAAAAGACCATCCTATCGGCGGAGCAGGCGGCGCGATCATCTCTGCTCTTCAACACTATGATCGTGTCAATGCATCACTCGATCATCGACGAGTTGAGTGGGTGTGGATCATCGCCTGTGATCTTCCTTTACTCACTAGAAAGTCTCTAGAGCTACTCGCCAAACAGGCTATTCTAGCGAGCCCTAATACTCAATGCATCGCCTTCTCTGATAGGGGTCGTCCACAACCTCTATGTGGATTATGGAGAGTCCAATGTGGTCAAGTGCTGATAGACCTACTACAGAGTGGAGGTCGATTAACTAGTTATGTAAAAGATCATGGACAGGTCATTCCCCTTAGCGAACTATCGAGTCAGAGTGACCGAGACTTGAATGAATCGATTCTTTTTAATATTAATACTATTGATGACTTAAGTGTTCTCTCATCACTTGAGGGGTTAGAGTTGTGATTTATTCATCTTTTACCTATGATGGTGACGAGGATTTTCTTTTGACCGTATAGCGGTCATAATACGCACCCACGTATCAACTCATGCATCTCACTTTATGTAGATACTAACGGAGACATAAAAGCCTTATGAACTTAAGCTCAAGTGGTAAAACACATGTCGGAATGAAGCGTTCACACAATGAGGATTGTTTGCGTATATTCCGTGATGAGGCGCTGTTTGTGGTCGCCGACGGAATGGGGGGGCATGCCTCTGGTGAGGTCGCTAGTGAAATGTCTGCGGAGACGATCGCTGCTTTTTACAGAGCGACAAGCCTTGATGAGGACATCACGTGGCCCTACAAATATGATTACGGTCAAACGTACCAAGAGAATCGTATTCGAGTCGGCGTCGAGATGAGTAATCAACGTATTTTCCAGTCCTCTGTATACGATATGAAGCTTAAAGGCATGGGGACCACCATGGTTGCGATGAGCTTTTATGAGGGAAGATGCTCTATTGGCCATGTGGGCGACAGTAGAGTCTACATGATGAGAGGCGATCAATTCGAGCAGTTAACCGAAGACCACTCTCTACTTAATGATTACATGAAGTTGCGGCCAGGTGGAATGACTGAGGAAGAGATTGAAAACTTCCCCCATAAGAATGTGATCGTTCGTGCTTTAGGAATGAAAGATCAAGTAGAAGTAGACGTCATCACTAGAGACATTCAAGCAGGAGATCTCCTCTTGTTGTGCTCTGATGGTCTCTCCGGCATGCTCACCGATCAAGACATGTCGGATATTATCCTTCGCCTTTCCCGTGACTCTGGCGGCATCTTAAGCGCAGACTTAGATCTACTCTGTGATCGACTCATAGAGGCGGCCAACACCAATGGTGGTAATGATAACATCACCGTGTTACTCATTCGATGTGAGCCCATTAGCCCAACGACAGAGAGAACCGAAGAAGCCCCCGCCTTAGAGACCAATAACCCCTTTGCACCGGCTTGGCTAAACGCGGAGAAGCCAGAGCCAGAGCCAGAGCCAGAGCCAGAGCCAGAGCCAGAGCCAGAGCCAGAGCCAGAGCCAGCGCCAGCGCCAGCGCCAGCGCCAGCGCCAGCGCCAGCGCCAGCGCCAGCGCCAGCGCCAGAACCAGCGCCAGCGCCAGCGCCAGCGCCAGAGCCAGCGCCAGCGCCAGCGCCAGAGCCGGTAGATAATGGGCTCACCATCTCAGAAGAGCCCGAGTTAGAGCACAACCTAGATCTAGTAGACGATGCCTTCTCCAATGACTTAAATGATCCTGAATCAAAGACGATAGTCGTGAAACCACCTATCGTTCAAGAAGAGCCCACAGTAAGAATTTCAGCTTCTTTAGATACGGTTAGACTCCCCCCTTCGCAAAATCTCGAGTTTGAGAGAGTGAGCGCTCAGCAACAAGAAGCGGTGACAGTACGTTTACCGACCACAGAGTTAGGCCTCCCTACCCTCGACCCACTCGCCTTTGAGCCTGAGAACAATTCAGTCGTTGTCGATGATCTCAAAACAGTAAGAGTGTTGCCAGATCTTGAACCTGATACGTCAGCAGACGTTAACCAAGATCGGACTCAAGAGACGCTTAGAGAGACCGCTCCAGAGTCCAGCCAAGAGTCCAGCCAAGAGTCCAGCCAAGAGCCCAGCCAAGAGCCCAGCCAAGAGCCCAGCCAAGAGTCCAGCCAAGAGCCCAGCCAAGAGCTCATCCAAGAAATCACACAAAAGGTTCCTCAAGACAATATATCAGATGAGATGTCTGTTAGTCCGCTCCTAGAGCCTTCAGCAGAGCCTTCAGCAGACACTTCAGCAGAGCCTTCAGCAGACACTTCAGCAGAGCCTTCAGCAGACACTTCAGCAGACACTTCAGCAGACACTTCAGCAGCCAATGTTGAACTCGATGAGATCCACCTCAAGGAGACTGAAGTTCAGCTCTCCCCTGTTTCGGAGATACTAATCACTCAAGCAGAAGATCTTCATATGGACTCGATGAATACCTCAGATGACTCGGAAGGAATGGATGTGACCGCTGAGATCAAACAAAGTGATGTTGTCACAGCGAAATCCCCAGAACTTCAAGGGGCATCTGCTACAGCGACTGAGGAGCCAAGCTCAGATCATGAATCGGGTGAGGGGATCTAGAGCGCTCTCATGTCTAACTACGGTGAGTGAATGGTCTGAAGCCTCAAGTCTTTGAGGCGATGAAGATGTGATGATTCTATGCATGCCTTCATGTTGGTCACGGTAAAAGATCCAGTCGATCTGTCGCCCAGACCTCGTTTCGGTGACTTGTGAGACGCCTGTCCAATTGAAGCCCTTATTCATAAGTACTCCTTGGCGACTCTGGTCTTCCCTTCGTAACATCTCTTCGGTATCTTCATTAAAGTCACCGAGGATAAACATCCCATCTATTCTATCATTATCCGAGAAAAGCGCTGAGAGATACTCTTGGATCTCCTCATCTCCTCGCTGTTGCTCTTCACTCTTTATGTTGAGATCCTCTTGATAAGGATTATAGCCTTTCAAGTGGACGGACATAATCCGATAGACAAAGCCAGTTGAGAGGTCTTCTAGATCGACCATCGAAGCATATCGATACTTATCTACAGACGTCTTGATGCCTTGATCTCTTAATAACTTAAATCGCTTAGTATTATAAAGGACCGCTACACCATGAGCCCCCTCCGACTCTTCCGTGAAATGCTTATATAGTTTTGTCAATGCCATATCGCTCTCCCCTAGCCTCTGCGAAAGCTGAGGGGAGGTCCGGTCGCTGAGCTCTTGCAAAGCGCAGATAGCGAGTTGATTGTCTTCAATATTCTTAATGATCGCCTCCTGTCGCCACTCATCCCAATTATCTGCTCCCTCTTCGGTCAGTCCTTCAGTCGTTTTCCATTTAACCGCATGAAAAGGATTTAGAATATTGTATGTCCCGATCAAGAATGACTTTACGTGACGAGGTGTATTACTCATGGCGTCGCCCTTTTATAAAAAATTTGCTCAAGGCTATAGCGTCCTATCACATATGGACTTATAGCTAATGTCGACATTTTGACACTTTGATACTTCTAAACTAAACTAGCTTAAAGCTAAATCACCCTCTTATCTCCTTCAAGTCTCATCTGTAAACTTCTCAAGAAGAGCTGTAGAGAAAGATCTTAGGAGCCTCTATGAGTTATGCTTATCGCATCAAATTAGATACCCTCACGAGTCAAGTCAACCAACAAGGAGAATGGAGGGCTTCTCTTATGGAGCTGCTCTCCCCCTCGGAGATGGAGGAGCTATTCACTGAATCACTCCTTACTCAAGGATGGTCTGAAGATGAACAAGGAATCTTTCTTGAGCTTGATGGTATTCGCTGTGATCTAACTCAAGAGGGCGCTAAAATAATAGCAACCTTGAATGACGAGATCACCATTGACCACACCGTGATAGGCGATAGTGACGACAGTGCTCAGTTAAAGCGAGCACGAATTGATGAAGGACAGCGCGAGCAAAAACGCTCTCTAAATAAGGCGAGTGAGCAGAAAAAACGGGAATTAAGCTCACGTCTGATCGCGATCGAACCCAAAATCATCAAAGAGATTGATCACGCCTCTCATAGAGCACACGCCAAGGCTCTTGAGGTTAAAGCAGGTAGGATCGGAGAGCTGATCTCATCAAAAGAGTCATGCTCTGATGAAGGTGAGCTAGAGATCACCATTCATGTTAAACTGACTTAAAGCTCTGTGACTCAAGCTCTGTGACTCACAGCTCTGTGACTCAAGCTCTGTAACTCAAGCCCTGTCTAAATATGAGGTCGTAGACCCTCTGAGTCATTAAAAGGACATCCCGTGACCCTCTCAAGACAAGTAGAGATCTCTAGCCTTCCCCACTCTGTTTCAGAACAGCAAGCGATTGAGCTCTGTTATCGAGATCATATTCAATCAGTGGTTCATCGCTTGTCTGCTGGGTATAAAGTCTTAATTCGCTGTGAAAAGGGGATGAATGCTTTTCTGTTCCCTCTCCTACGTAAACGACTCAAGCGCAGTGAACTAGAATACCAAGTCCGCTTAATCGATGGGCGCGCTCAAGGCCATCCCGATAGTGAAGAGGCGAGAAACACTTCAGGTCGGGTTCCAGAGATGCTCAAGCAGATCACTGAATTTATGCGGGGAGGGATCTCTGATCAGGAGATCGCTTTTATGACTCATCTTGACGTATTGAGCACGACTCGTACTTCTCTTAGTCCTGAGGGCAAGGAAGTGATCCCTCTTTTATACGAACATCCTCGAGCGCGATTTTGTGCTTTTGTTGATCCTAGTTTCCCACTCCCTCAATCTCTGACTGATGTGTTTGATGTTCACGTTGAGCTCTCAGGTCTTCATAGAGAGAGTCTACCCGCCTTGATCACACAGAGGGAGGCTAGAGCCCTTCATCATCTCCATTTTGATCCTTACGCTCTCTATCCCTATGTCTCAGGCTTAAGTGCCCTCAAGGCCCGGAGGCTCCTCTCGACACTTACTCTTCGCCCTGAAGCCTCACCGCTGAGCTTGAATAGCGGAATAGAGTCGCTCAGATCACTTCGAGAGCATACCGCTTCTCATATTGATGGCGTCGAGCTGCCAAGGGTTGATCTGCAGTCTGATATCGCTGGGTATGAGTCACTGAAGGAGAGAGTTCAGAGTGAACTCATCGACTTAGCTCTCGCTCGTCACCGGCTCACCTCCCCCTCCGAGATTGAGCTCGCCGAGTCACTGACTCCTAAAGGAGCCCTCTTCTATGGGCCACCTGGCACGGGGAAAACTTTTTTCGCCAAAGCGATCGCGACCTCATTGCAAGCGACATTAATCGTGGTCTCTGGCCCAGAGCTTAAATCAAAGTGGGTTGGCGAGAGTGAAGAGAATCTACGACGTCTCTTTAGACGAGCGCGAGAATCTTCACCATCGGTCATCGTCTTCGATGAAATAGACTCCTTCGCTCAGACTCGAGGCGCTTACCAAAGTTCAGGGGTTGAGCACTCTATGGTGAATCAGCTCCTCACCGAGATGGATGGTTTTCGATCTAATGAGCAAGTCTTTGTAATCGGGACGACCAACTTCTTAAGCGCCGTCGATCATGCGCTTCTACGACCTGGTCGGTTTGAACTATTAGTGGAGATCCCTGCCCCTGACCAAGAGACTAGGGAACTTATCATCCGTCATTATCAAGACCAGCTAGAGTTAGGCTTATCACATCCACTCATCAAATGGATCGCTGAGCAAACTGACTGCCCCGCAGACCCACTCGGTAATCCATTCACGGCCGATCACCTCAAGTCTTTATGTCGAGCGCTTAAACGTGAACAGCTGCTCGGCCAGGTGGGGGAAATCGATGAGAGGCGAGTTCTCAACGCCATTCAGCGCGATCAGCGACCCATTACTCTGACGGAGACCGAGAGGAGGTTGATCGCGACTCATGAATGTGGTCATGCGCTTATCTCTGCCCTTATGCCTCGTGCCAAAACCCCCTCACGGATCAGTATTCGTCCGGATACCATGAGCTTAGGTCGAGTCACCCAACGCCAGCAGAAATCAAGATATACCTATACTCAGAGTGACTTTGATGAAGAGATCAAGGTCTTACTCGGAGGCCTCAGCGCCGAAGAGATCTGCTTTAGTGAGCACTCAGTAGGCGCTGCTCAAGACCTCGCTCATGCAAGCTATATATTGAGAGAGATGCTCACTAAATTTGGGATGTCACCTCTCGGACTAGCCTCTTTTATGCCCTTTGAACATAATCAAACATCACTAGATCTATATACCTTGAGCAGTGAGCAGCTACGCGCTCAAGCCGAGCAGTGGGTGAGCGACTACCTAGAGCGAGCGAAGATCGAAGTTAAGCGTCTCTTGAATCTCAACATCGATACCCTCTCCGCGCTTACTGAACAACTCCTTAAACAGAATGAGATCACTGAAGTAGAGCTGAGATCGCTCTCTCTCCACGGTGATTGATACCTATCATCATCACTCTTCCACGACCCTCAGATTGATCATGACTTAAGCGATATCTATGATAATGATGAAAGAGTTAACAGAGAGCTATTCACTGATGGGAAGACGCTATGCCTGAAGCTGTATTAACCCTAAGACTTAATCCTAAAACTGGAGAGCGGACCCTAAGCATTCATTATGAATCAGATCCTGATGCTATGTCTTATGAGCATGAAGATGATCATAGAGCTTTCGTTGAACAGCTCCTCGGTCGACCCCTCACCGAGGTCGCTGATAAGCTAGAGGTTCAAAGAGAACCTCCCCATCCCCTCATCGAGGAGAGGCGACATGAGTCTATTCAGCGAAAACAAGCATCGATGGCGACGGACGAAGAAGACTCTGAGAGTCTAGACAAGAGTCTAGGCGAATCGAGTTGAGCTCTCCTGATTCGACCTCCTCTCTCTCATCGGTGACGAGCCTACATATTTGGAGCGATCACCAAGGAGATGCTGATAAGATCCGAGCGATCATTGAATTGCTTAATAAGGGACTAGTCTCTCTCTCTCAACTTTTGACTGACCTCCCGCTTAAGAGAGTCAATACTTCTCCTCATCAGCCATCAATAATCACGCTAGCGCTCCCTAAACATCACCTGCGCACAATCTCTACGCTGTCCTCTTGGAAGATCCTCGACACTCTTGATCGAACTGTCATGACAGAGTTACCACTGAGGGCTCAAGACCTCTTGAGCCTCATCCTCTCTCCCTCTTCGATGACCTCTCCCTACTCTCCCTCGATATGGTCCGATGTAGAGACCTACTCAAGAGGACTTTTGATCACCGTAGAGGGGCCAAGACCTCTCCTATCACAGATCACATCAAGTCTCATAACCAGTCCTAACCATAGTCATTCTGGACTCATATATGCGACAGAACACCTCGATCATAATGCTCGTCTTTGGATCAGACTGAGCTCAGATGCTAGGCTTTTTTATTCGCTCTTAATCGACAAGATAGATCAACACGCTGACTGCTCTTATTCTGTCTATAAACCACTCCACTCGACGCTAAATATTTGGGGGGACACTCCTGACGCCGATGGCTCTCCACCCTCTCTTTAAGATCTTGGATATGCCGAGCTCTGAACTCATGAGTTTTGAGCCTATTCTTCTCTCCCTTAACCCAAAAGGGAGAGAGAGAGGTTTGGAGACCTAAACTACCTCTCCTACAAAATATAAGCCAACACATAGATCGCTTGTCTAATGAGGTGCAGAGTCTACTCTCCACTCATCGACAATCTGAGAGTCTATCTGAGAGTCTATCTGAGAGTCTATCTGAGAGTCATCATCTTCAAGACCCCTCCCCACTCCCGCCGCTAGAGCTCACTTGGTCCATGTTGCGAAATCCATTCCAGACAACAGCTCTCTTACTTTCCAATAAAAGCGCCAGCAAACTCGCTCAGTTACTCCTCTGGAGATATGGACCTCGTCTCCTCTCAACAATAGAAGTCGTTCACCCTATACACTCAAACCAAGAGGAGGTGTGGCTATTTTCTACCTTGAACACAGCTCTGGTGGTGAGCGATCATCTTCGGCAATACTCTGACCGTGCGTTAGCACCTAGAGAAGATCATCTAGAGGTCATTGAGCTCTATAAGATGCAGATGTTGTCAATACATTCGAGTTCTGAGTTGATCAGTAGGAGAGATGAAGTATGGCTTCCTCAAGGACTTACTCTTACACCTCTCCCTCCGCTCAGCACTCTTTATAAATGGTGCGAGAAGATCTCTCGACAAGAGATCGATCACAATGAACTTTATCCACGATCAGAAGGAGAGTTCAGCTATGTACTCATCTCCAAACACCCCTCGAAGACGAGAGAGTCAAGACTAACTATGAATGCGATCCAAGCGGTCGCGATCTCCACAAAAAACACTCAAACCCTCGATTTTCGTTTTCACTTACGACATCGAACAGAGTGGGGGGTATGACCTTCAGGATCTTGATATCTTCGAAGATTTACCCATTTCAGCTCAGTATGGACTCACTACCCTTTGAGGACTTACGACTCCCCCCCTCAGCTCCTCCTCCTATCGATCAGAACCCTAAGTCTCTTCTCTCAAGCTCTCAAACCCATTCACCTGTCATTAATGGAGAGAGATATGGAGCTTGAGAGTACAGATGATCAAAATGAACAACGAGCTTCACCACCGTCTCCATCACACTTTAGACGTATATTCCCTCCCACCCCTTCACTCTCTCCAAAAGAGAGCGCTGCTCGATGGGTCTTGAGGATGAGCGAGGAGATACCTACAGTTATCTCAGGGGCTTATGCTCCTAAAGAGTGGCGAGCCCTCGCTAATCAATTATGGTGGTTAACCTTATATGAACGCGCCTTTGACGCTTTAACATGGTCAATTCTTGAGCTAATGACTAAGGATTCTATGAGTGAGAGGATCGATCAACACCTCAGCGGGTGGAGCGACAGACTACGGACCCGTCCTCCTCAAGAGAGACCCGAATATCGCTGGCTACGTCAAACCCTGCTCTCTCTCTCTGACACTCCAAGTGATACTCCAAGCGATGCTCCAATCGCTCCCCTCGCGGTGAAAGAGAAAGAGGAGGTTCTACAATATATAAGGCAATCTCAAGAGGCCTCTAAAGTCCAAATGCATATCCTCACTCTGCTGAGTGTATATCATCTAAAAGACCCTTTAGCGCTCAGTCGTTGCCAAGAATGGACCGCCAGACATTTGGCGCTAGGGCTCTCATCAGGACACTGTGATCCTCTCATCCAAGGCGTCATTAAACAGCAGATGATCGGTATCTCAGAGGTTTCGAAAGAGGTTTCGAAAGAGATAAGCCATGCCTCCTTAGACTCTCTCTCATCTTTTGCAGACCCTCCAAAGATCAAGAAAGACCAAGGCCAAGATCAAGGAGAAAGTACCTTTACCCTGCTCAAGATCCTGGATTGGGGGCGAAGCCTCCTCAAATTGATGAATGCTAAAGACTCAATCTACCACAGAGGATCACTCTGAGGCAGAGATCATGGGTGGAGGAGCTGCTCTCCCTTTCACAGTCTGGCATGAAAGCTCTTTTAGGCGAAGGAGAGTCAATGAATGTCATCCCTACAACAATCATCCCAGCAGAGACTGCACGACTCCTCTTTGGTCAATACACTCATATAGGAGGGGCTCAAGTGCCCCGTGGACTCAATCGGCTAAGAGCTTCATCTCTTTGCTCATTTTGGTGCCAACACTCTACACTAAACATAAGACTAGTCGATGTCACACCACTCGGGGTGAGTAAAGCTCAACGATTATCAACAGGAGTGACCTCTAGCCCAATAGATGAGCAAGAAGTAACTTTAATCCCATTAACAACTTTAGGATTAAAACTTCCCCATGCGATTAGATCACTACGGCCGAGAGTCAGATCTTACTACAGCTTCCGCGATGTGATTCAAGTTTCGATTGATGAAGCGTTTAAAGAGGTATGACCAAAAGTGGCTCATCGAGAGCTTATCCGCTATAGAGAGTTGGACTCAAGAGCTCATCAATACCCCCACTGCTCCCCAAGAAATCGCGTCTCAGATCGATTTAGAGCGATTAAGGGTTTATTTAGCGCTCTATCCCCACTCGGTGACCGAGCCCATCATCAGAGCATGGGTTGAACGATGGCTACTCTGCCCTCCGGAAGCAATGAAGTGGCGCCATCGCGTACATCTAGCGGTTGAATTCGCAACCCAAGGTCTAGAGACACTCCTGTCCTATTGCTCAGGAGAAGAACTAGAGTTGTTGATCAAAGAGGTTCAAGGCGTACTGGATTTAGCATATTCAGCTGCTCTGAGCGACCCTCTCACCGAAGGGGAGCACATCGACCTAGATCGAGCATGTCTACAGCTATTACTCTCCTCTAGACTCGATAAGATCGCCACGACTCTGCCACGAAATCGCTT
>CALSSE010000025.1 GCA_943788935.1 uncultured bacterium
TTTAAATATTTTCTTTATTTTCTTCATCATAGCGATCTAATCGCTTGTTTAATGGAGACTTTTTAACGAACAATTTTGTCAGGTTTTCTTTTTAATGTCCGAAACACCCCCCTCTATAAGACCTTTCTTGTCAGCCACACACCCTCTCCCCTTCCAATTCTTTGAAGCTAGTAGGATCGCCGCTAACGTTGAGACGCTCCTTAATCAAGCGGATGAGCAGTTGAAAGAGATCGAGAGCTCATCAGATCTTACCTACGCAGGAGTTCTCGGCGCTCTCGACCACTTAGGTGAGCACTTAGAGTCATGTATGACTATGTATTCTCAGCTCGAGTCTCTCCTGGGAACCGAAGAGATTAGAGCGGCGATGCGAGAGATCCAACCCAAAGTGAGCGCGTTTTATGCGCAGATCCCATTCTCTGCCGAGCTCTACAGCAAGATCAAGTTTGTCTCTCAGAGTGATGAGATCACTCAGCTTATGCCGCATCAACGCCGGTACCTAGAGCAAACGCTCCTCTCTTTTCAGCGTAATGGAGCTGAACTAGATCAATTGACTAAGAAGAGGTTAGTGGAGATTGAGTCACAGTTATCTCAAAAGACGATGGACTTCTCCAAGAATGTCGTTGAAGAGACAGACGCCTTTGAATGGGTCACCACTGATGAGTCAAAGCTCGCCGGCTTACCCGCCTCTGCCTTGGCGAGCGCTGCTCAATCAGCCAAGAGTAAGGAGCTAGACGGTTGGCGCTTTACTTTACAGGGGCCAAGTTTCATCTCCATTATGACTTATTGTGATGACTCAAGCGTCAGAGAGTACCTCTACACCTCTTACATAACTAGGGCCTCTAGCGGCGATAGAGATAATGCGCCGCTGATTAAAGAGATCCTTCTGTTAAGGAAAGAGAAGGCGACCCTCCTTGGATACAAAGATGTCTCTGACCTACTCCTAGCCTCTCGCATGGTGAAAGCGGGCCAACATGCTCAATTATTTGTCGACCAATTAATAGAGACAACAATGCCGTTCGCTGAGCAGGAGCACCAAGAGCTCAATCATTTCGCTCAAGAGACTCTGAAGTGGGGTCGGGATTTAGAGCCATGGGATATTTCCTATGTGGCAGAGAAACTCAAGAGAGCAGAATGTGGCTTTGATGAGGAAGCACTCAAACCTTATTTTGAGGTCAAGAGTGTCATGCAGGGGATGTTCGAAATCATAGAGAAGTTATATAACGTAGAGATTAAACCACTCGCAGGCATCTCTACTTGGCACGAAGATGTCATGACCTTTGAGCTGTGTGAGGCAGGAGACACCTTAGGTGTGTTTTATGCCGACCTTTTCCCTAGAGAAGGTAAACAGGGGGGGGCGTGGATGTGTCCTCTCTTATATAAAAATGATCAGCAACCACATGTCGGTCTGATCTGTGCTAATTTTACTCCTCCGATCGATGGTCTGTCTTTAATCACTCATCGTGAAGTCGAGACTCTCTTCCATGAATTTGGTCATCTCCTTCACCACCTGCTCACCGACGCGGAGATTAGGTCACAAGCGGGCACTAATGTCGCTTGGGATTTCGTAGAGCTTCCTTCTCAGATCATGGAGAATTGGTGTTGGGAGCGAGAAGCCCTTGATCTCTTCGCTCGTCATTACCACACCGGAGACTCACTCCCTGAAGATCTATTCAGCCAACTCAAGAAGACCCAAACCTTCAGAGCGGCGAGTGGACAAATGAGACAGCTCACCTTCGCTGAGATCGATCTCAAGCTCCACCGTGAATATCGGTTAGATACCGATGGTAAGGTCCTAGACTATGCCAAAACGGTGATGGAAAAGCGGTCTCCTACTCGCCTCCCAGCACAATATGCAATGATCGCAGGCTTTGGACACCTCTTCGCTAGTCCTACTGGTTATGCCTCTGGTTACTACTCTTACAAGTGGGCAGAAGTCTTAGATGCTGATGCCTTTACTCGATTTAAACAAGAGGGTATTTTCTCGCCTGAAGTGGGCAGAGATTTCCGTTTTAAGCTCCTCAGCAAAGGTGACAGTATCGACCCAGCCCAACTTTTCGAACAATTTATGGGACGGTCGCCGAACTCCGAAGCTCTTATTCAAAGACTAGGGCTCTCCTAAAACATTTTCTATTTTATTCTGATATTTTATTCATGTTCGGTTTATTACGAACCGTAAAAGAAACAACTTTTGGTGTCAATGTAGGCGGGCTTCACTTGCATTCACATCATTGTATGTCCTTATCTTCCTCTACAGACATCACTGGAGGAGATATCGATTACTCAATTTTGACAGCCAAATACCGATGCCAACTAGCGTTAGATCGTCAAGTATAACCAGTCCACTGCATTTAATGAACACTCAAAACAAAATCTGTGAGTAGAGATGAATATATTTAAACACTTCAAAAAGATAAGCATAGGCTTAAGCATCTTCTTGTTTGTTGCTTGTGATGATGACCCTAAACCACCTACTGCAGAGATCACAGCTCCCTACGAGCCGGTCGTTGTAGGTCTTTGGTTTGAGCTCAATGGTAATTCAAGCCTTAACCCTAAGGGTGAGGCAGTAGACCTCAATTTTGAGTGGCGATTGGTGAGCACGCCTGTAGGGAGTGAGGCTGTATTTGTGGGTCAAGACACCATCAGTCCTGAGCTTCTCCCTGATCTACCTGGCGCTTATGAAGTCGCCCTCGTGGTCAGAACAAGCGACGCTAGTAGCCCTGAAGTGTATGCTACGGTCGATGCAGGACCATGTGGCGCTCAAGATCCAATCATAACTGAAGTTAAGCAACACCCCACGACCCCTGGGGTGGGTTCACTTGTTCAACTCTATGCCATCGCTGAGGACCCAGACTTAGGAGAAAGCTGCTCTCCGATCGAGGTCGATGATGAGCAAATGAGCACGGTCAGTGTAGGAGAGGCTCCCTTCTCCGTACCAACTAGCGCTTATGAGCTGAGCTACCAATGGCGAATGATTGCTAGACCTGCTCTCAGTGAAGCGACCTTACGTCTCGCGGACACAGTTACTCCTCTCTTCTCTCCTGATATCTCCGGTGACTATCACTTCGAAGTTTTAGTGACCGATCTCCAAGGGTCGATCTCCGATAGCATGATCCATGTCGTCTCCGCCACCGCTTGTGGTGAAGGGCGTCCTGCATTGATGATCAACGCCCCCATGAATGGTACTAGTGGCGAGCCGGTAGAGATCAGCGCCGAGGTCAGCGACTCTGATACTGACTGTGACCTCCCCCAGTCCTTTACTTACCAATGGCGACTCAGCGCGATACCTGCGGGCAGTCAGTCTAGCCTCAATGACTCGACCTTGGCCTCTCCTTCCTTTATCCCTGACCTCCCTGGAGAGTACGTCATTAGCGGTCAAGTAATGGATCAAGGTGGCTACCAGTCAGAGCTTACTTCAGCGACAATCTCTATCGACACCTGTGGGACGAGAGCGCCTACGATCACCGAGGTGAGAGCCTTAGGTTTAACCGAAACAGAAGAGCCTATCGAAGAAGACATAGCCGGTGACATGGCCGGTGACATGGCCGGTGACATGGCCGGTGACATGGCCGGTGACATGGCCGGTGACATGGCCGGTGCTGAGCCTGAGAGTTCATGGGATGATGAACTTATCCATATTGGTGAAGTGGTATCCCTCTCCGCTACAGTCACTGACTCAGATCTAGAGGAGGGTTGTGACTTAGACGCCCGACTCGACTATCATTGGAGTATTGTCCGCCTCCCTGCGGCTAGCGAAGCGAACTTAAATCGCGCTGATGCCCGCACTCCCTCTCTCGTCGCTGATACCGCTGGAGACTATAGTGTTCGGTTGGTCGTGACCGACGCTCAAGGTCACCCCAGCGAGCCGGTCGAAGTAAACTTTACGGTAGAGAGCTGCGGCGGTCAGACTCCGGTGGGCGAGGCCTCTTTTAGTCCCCTAGAGCCAC
This sequence comes from uncultured bacterium, assembly GCA_943788935.1. Classification (GTDB taxonomy): domain Bacteria; phylum Myxococcota_A; class Bradymonadia; order UBA7976; family VGTA01; genus CAKZRU01. Next base: position 3,945 of record CALSSE010000025.1, read on the forward strand.
AAGCGGGTGACCTCATCGCTCTTAGCGCGACGTTCACCGATCCTGACATAAACTGTGTAGAGAGCAACCTCAGCTATCATTGGCGATTTGAGTCACTCCCCGCCGGTAGCGCAGCGGCCCTAAATGACTCACGAGCGATCACCCCATCGTTCATCGCTGACCTCCCCGGTGAATATGTTCTCTCTTTGGTGGTGAGCGATGACAGCGGGAGAGTGAGCGATCGATCACTCATTAGCGTCCTCGTCGACGGTTGTGGCGCTAATCAACCGATGATCGAAGAGCTTACCCACATCCCTGCGCTCATCAATGCTGGTCAGGCCCTCCGCTTCCAAGCCACGATCACCGATGCGGATCTAGACCCATCATGTGGCGGACGCAGCGAAAGTTTCACCTACCGATGGAGCCTGAGCGAGTCACCGGCTACGAGTCAAGCGACACTCGGCCTAGCAGAGACCGCTTCAGCGACGCTCTTCACCGATGTTCCCGGCGAATATGAAGTAGGCTTAATGGTCATCGATGCTCGAGGATTTGAGAGCGCTCCGGTGACACACAGAGTGAGCGTCGGCGCTTGTGGGTTCAGCGCCCCTATCCTCTCGATCAACGCAGACAATATCGCTCCTGCCACCGGTGAGACTATCGCCATGGACGCCACTGTCACCGACGCTGACCTTAGCTCTCCCTGTGAAGAAAGTCAGAGCTTCAGCTATCATTGGCGACTCCTTCAATCTCCTGCAGGTAGCGCCGCAGGGCTACTCAACGCTCAGGCGAAGACCCCGAGCTTTACCCCTGATATCCCCGGTGACTATTTGGTCGCCTGTATGGTCACCGACTCCACCGGTCGAACCTCTGCGGAGCAGACCTTATCGATTACAGTCAACAGCTGTGGCGCGAACGCCCCGGTCATTAGCGACATAAGTGACGCGCCCGTTCCTAGAGTCAACGCCCCTGCTTCTCTCGAAGTTAGCGTCTTCGATAGCGATAATGACCCGGTTTGTGATCTAGCACAGAGCCTCACTTATCATTGGCGTCTCATCGCCACCCCCCCAGGGAGTATGGCGACCTTGTTAAACGCTAATCTCAGGTCAGCGTCATTCATCCCCGATGTCATCGGTGAATACCGCGCCGAGGTGACCGTCATGGATGAGACAGGCTTAACGGCGATCGGTACTACCACGGTGACCGTTAATGACTGTGGAGTGAGACCACCACAAGTCGATGTCCTCAACCTCTCCTCTACGGACCTCAGAGTAGGGAGCCCTGTACAAGCCATTGTTGAGGTCAGCGACGTCGATGAGAGCGAGAACGATTGCGCGATCGATCAAGACTTGACGGTCACTTGGGAGATCAGTAGTGCTCCCATCGGGAGCGTGACAACGCTCGATGCCCCCAACCGACTCAGCACCTCATTTACACCCGACCTCCCTGGCCAATATCAGCTTCGCGTTAGAGCTCATGATCAATTGGGGATAATGAGTGAGTGGAGGTCTGCCTCTATCACTGTCAATGACTGTGGCCTCTCTTCTCCCGAGATCAGTCAGATCTTGACCAACCCCCCTCCTCCTTACAACGTAGGTCAGACCATACGTTACTCAGCGACCTTTACTGACAATGATCTCTCGGCAGGCTGTCTCCCAAGTCAGAGTCATGACTACCAATGGCGACTCATCTCTGCTCCCGCTGAGTCGGGAGCGGTCACCTCAGCTCTCACCTTCCCTGAGCTCGACCTCACTCTCGACACCGCTGGAGAATACATCGTTGGAGTCATGATCACCGATGATGCCGGATTGAGCTCCTCCGAGACCCGAGTCTCGATCAATGTTGATGAATGTGGGGGCTTCTCTCCGGTGGTCACCGATCTCGTCAGCGATTCGCTCAACGCCGAGTGGGATCTAGACGTACCGGTTCGTTTATCCCATGATGGGTATGACCCTGATGTGAGTGACTGCGGTTTAGAGGATACTCTCGTTTACCATTGGTCTGTTCTCACCTCTCCGGCAGGGAGCACCGCTCAACTTAATGATCCACTGCTCAGTGAGCCCTCTCTGACCCCAGACGTCGCCGGCGATTATGATCTCAGTTTAACGATCACTGACCGAAGCGGCCAAGCGGTGACCCTCGTCGAGCGCTTTACCGCCTCTGCTTGTGGCTTACAAGCTCCAGTGGCGGTTATTGAGGCGACCTCACCTGCACAATCTGCAATCTCACCGCTCGCGGTGTCGGTAGGAGATATCGTGCAGTTAGATGCTAGCGCGAGCAGTGACCCTGATGATGCCTGCGGAGCAGAGACCTCCCTGTCCTATCATTGGCTCCTATTACGGGTTCCACCTGCTTCGGAAGCAAGCCTCTCTCTACCTAGAGGGGTCACCCCTTGGTTCAACGCCGACGTCGCAGGCCTCTACCGAGTACAACTCATGGTCTCTGATGGTCAGCTTGACAGCGAGTCACTGATCTTTGAAGTGAATGCTAACTGATTGAAGCGCTAACTGATTGAAGCGCCTTATGTCCACGATAGCGCTCTCCTCTTTAAGCTACTTCACTCTCCTCATCAGTAACCCCCCGCCTCTTATGGCTCCATCTTCAACAGGGCTGATATCCATATGGCTGACTATTTCAGACAACTTAGCGCACTTCAACGCGGTATCATTTATTTAATCGCCTGCCCCTTAATCTTCGCGGCGTGTGAAGATGATCCTCCTCCGCTCATGCTCACCCTCTCTCCATTGGAGACAGCGACTCTCGCTCACCCTTTGACCGTGAACGTGTCTAGCTCGGAGAGCATAAGTGATGTCACTTGGCGAATCATCGAACAGCCGTTAGGCGCCCTGAGCACTCTAGAACCAAGAGATCTAGACCCGCGCGAGCCGCAAGTCACTGAGGCATCGATTGTCCCACGCGCCTTAGGGCGCTACGTGATCTCAGTTCGAGTACAGCGAGGAGATCGATCTGCGACCAAAGAGCTTGATTTTGAGGTTAGTTGCGCTCCGCCTCAATGGACGATTGAGCTTAACCTAGACCCTCCCCAAGAGGTAAACCTCGTCGGGCGATCTATAGGATTAAATGCGAATATTAGGGCCGCAGAGGTAGAGGGTTGCCCAGTGGTAGAGGCTCCCCCTTTTGATAGCGCTTGGTCATTGAGGTCTTGGCCAGCGGACTCGGCTGTTGACTCGATTAGCCATGCCTTAGAGATGGTCACTGACACCTATGCTCGGCTCACTCCACTCGCTCAGGGAGATTATTTAGTACACCTCACTGTGAACGATGCTTTAGGGCGACGAAACTCAGCGAATCTGAACATCAATGTCAGCTGCGGATCTACCGCTCCTCTAGCGACCGCGACTCTGTTAGAAGGTGGGAGGGGTAACGGCGATCAGTCGATCACCGTCGGTGTACCGGTCGTGGTCTCCCTAACCGGAGAGGATCCAGATGCTTCTTGCCTCGATGAAGAGGCAACACTTGAGAAGTCTTGGCGCTGGTCGAGGAGACCCGCCGGCAGCCAAGCGGAGCTTAACGACGGTGGGCTAGGTCAAGCTCAGTTTACACCTGACATACCTGGTGTCTATGAACTCAGCGGAGCGGTGATCGATCGTGAGCAGCTTCGCGGAGAGGCTCGTCTTAGCCTAGAAGCAGGTCTCTGCAATACTCGTCCTCCACAGATCAACAGCATTAACGCTTCTCCATCGCGGCTTGAGCTAGGAGCCTTTACAGAGCTAAGCCTCGAGTGGAGGGACAGTGATCTCACCGAGCGATGTGGAGAGACCTCAAACGATGACTACCTCATCGCTTGGAGCGTGCTTAGCGCACCGCCTCAGAGCGTCGCTTCCCCCAGCCCAATCGACGGAGCCTCCCCCACTTTTACCCCTGACCAGCCAGGCATATACACCTTGGAAGTGACGATCACCGACCCCACAGGACTCACCGCGAGCAGCTCCCTAGAGGTCGAGGTCATCCGCTGCTCCCTCCGCAGTCTCGTCATCAACGCTCAAGCCTCGGCCCCTTTGATCAATATTGGTGAGATCTCTACTTTGAGCGCTCACGCTACCCTCGAGGCCCCCTCTATAGAATGTGCGGCGAGTCAAGACCCCCTAAACCTCACTTATGAGTGGCGAACACTCTCGCTTCCCGCTGGCGCAGCGCCGCTCATGATCACCGATCGTCCTACTGTGAGCTGGCTCGCTGAGGTCTCAGGGGATTATCTATTTGAGGTGATCGCCCATGATAGCAGAGGTCGAACCTCTCCTCCGGCCTTGGTACCAATAAGCGTGACCCCTTGTGGCTCAGCGGCTCCACTCATCGAGGAGGTCACTCATGAAGGAGCTCTAGCAGTAGGGCGCTCTATTACTCTCTCTGCCGTCGCTCAAGATCCCGACCTCGCCTGTGGATTAGGGAGAGCTCTCAGCTATCAATGGCGAGTGATCGCCCGTCCACGGGAGAGTCGCGCCCAATTTACCTTGGAGCGGAGATCCGATCAGCGCCCCAGCCTGACCATCGATCGGTCTGGAGAGTATACTCTACAGCTCATCGTTACTGATGAGAGTCAACAGAGCACAAGTAGAAACTATACCTTTAGCGTCGCCTCCTGCGGAGAGGCTAGACCAACGCTTCAGCTCATCGCCTCATCTCTACAACCACTCATTGGTCAATGGGTGAGCCTCAGAGCCGAAGCCCAAGATCCTGACAGCGCTATTGGCTGTGATCAGGTCTCATCATTTGAATACCAATGGACCATCGAGTCTCTGCCAATCGCCTATGAGGCACATATCGTATTGAGCGGCGCTCGCCCTCACATTTTCATCGAACAAGAGGGACTTTATCGAGTCAGCGTCGTCGCCATCGATCAGACAGGGCGACGCTCTAATGTAATAGCGATTGAGCTACAAGCTCAAAGCTGTGGAGCGAGCCCACCAGTAATCACAGGAGTTCTCTCTACCGCTGACAACGCTCAGATAGGACAGGAGGTTCGCCTCGAGGCGGAGGTGAATGACCCCGATGCTCAATGCGGACTTGACCTGTCAAACAGCGCCTCCTTTCGCTGGCAGTTAATCAGCGCTCCCATAGGGAGTCAAGCCTCCTTGAGCGCTAGTCAAACCCCCACTTTAGTCCCTGACATCAGCGGAAACTACAGGGTACGTGTGATCGCTGAGACCATCGATGGGCTCATCAGCGCCCCTTTTGATTACCTCATTCAAGCGAACGGCTGCGGAGGATTCCCCCCTCTGATCGATGAGATCACCCTCTCCGCACCGAATCTCAGAGTAGGAGAAGAGGTCCGCTTCACGGTGAGCAGCGATGACCCCGATCGTGTCTCTCCCTGCGAACTAATCGATCCTCATGAGAGCCGCTGGAGGCTCTTGAGTGCTCCTCCCGGGAGCCTCTCCGACCTGAGGACCCCTCGCTCATCGACCAGCTCGCTCAACCCCGATCTGCCAGGGGAATACAAGGTAGAGGTGATCGTCACTGACTCAAGTGGGCGAGATGCTAGCGCTCAACAGACGATAAATATAGCGAGTTGTGGGCAAGACCGACCTCTCCTTAACCCGCTCTCGATCTCCTCTGCGTCGGTTTTGATCGGCGAGACGGTCACTTTGAGCGCGGAATCCATCCCCCCCGACGTCTCTTGTGTCGAGGACCAGCGCCTCTCATGGGAGTGGCGTGTCATCGCCCGCCCCTTGGACAGCCAAGCGACTCTCTCTTCTTTAAACGCTGAGCGTCCCTCCTTTAGCCCTGACCGAGTTGGGGTATACCATTTTGAGGCTCGAGTGATCAGCGTTAATGGTCAGATAAGCGAAGCGCAACGGGTGACCCTCACCGTCAGAGACTGTGGCTCAGAAGCCCCACAGGTGCTCTCCTTGAGCGCCCCCACTCCTCCTCCTGAAGGACTCGTCGTCGGCGAGCTCTTAAGCCTCTCCGCAGTAGGAAACTCACCCAATGAAGACTGTGGCTTAGACTCTGATGTCATCGCCGAGTGGACTCTCGATGATCGCCCCATAGGGAGCGGTGTAAGCCTCAACCGAGATGGCCCGCTCGCGGTCTCTCTTATCCCCGATCTAGAGGGAGTGTATATCATCTCAATGAGCCTCTTTGATCGAATCTCCGGACTACGTAGCGCGCCTGAGTACACCACCCTCACCGTCGGTGTCTGCGGGGCGATACCGCCCAGAGCCCTCATCTCCTCTACCGCGCCGACTCAGCTCCCCGCCGAACCTTCAATCGCTCTTAACGCCTACACATGCCAAGATAGCTCTTTCCTACAGCTCGACGCTAGCGAGAGTGAAGATGTGAGCGCTGACGCCTGTGGCATTAACAGCGACTTCACTTATCGTTGGTCAGTCAAGGAGGTGAGCGCAGGTCTCACTATCGCGGTAGTAGACTCTGACCGAGAGGCGGTTAATCTCTCTGTCACAGGTTTGGCGATCAATCAAAGCGGTACCACGAGGATCGAGGTTGAGGTCGAGAATCAGCTCGGTCTGAGCGATATCGCTGAAGCAGAGGTGGAGATGACCCGACTCTCTCCACCTAACGCTCAAACAGTGAGCCCCGACTTCTTCTGTGTAGGCGAGCGGACGATCACCATCGTCGGGCGTGAATTTTTAAGCGTAGACGGAGCGCTCCCTACGGTAGCATTTGGTGAATTTGAGTTCATCGCGAGCGCCGCCAGAGGTTGTGTCCAAATAGATCAGAGCACATTACAACAGTGTACAGAGCTAGATGTCATCATCCCTGATGGACTAGAGTCCGACCTCTACTCGGTGTCAGTGAGAAACCCTTATCCTCTCGCGTGCGCCGATGAAGGTTTAAGGCCCACAGTACTCCTCATAAGCGCTCCTCGGATCAACGAGACTGCTCCCGATCCGATCTGTCGCGGACAGTTTGCGGGAGACATCACTCTTAACGGCGCAGGGTTTCTACGTGAAGAAGGTGGAGAGACTGCCTCCGTGAGCGTGAATGGGATCGCGGTTACCCCTGCGACCCTTGATGGTTGTATAGAAGCGGGGAATCAGATCTCTACCTGCTCGAGCGCACGATTCACTCTCCCCCCATCCCAGAGTGACATTAGAGACCTTAACATCCTCGTCGTCAACCCCCCGACTTCAGGATGCGCTCCTGAAGACCTCAGAGCGGAGATCTTACTTCAGCAGTCAGAACCGCCTGTGATCGATGAGATTGAGCCTCGAAAGATCTGTGATCAAGGAGGGTCACTCTCACTCATCGGTGATCACTTTGAGCCTAACATGACCGTTGATATGGGACCCTATCGCGCTGATCGTGTAGTCTCTACCAACGGAGAACTCGAGGTGGACGCGATATGGGATCGACAAGAGCAAGCTCGCTTTATCCCGGGAGAATATTTGGTGACCGCGAGAAACGCGACCGGATGTGAAGAGACCTTCCCTGATCCCATATTAGTGACCGAAGGACCCGTCCCCTTTTTCGTTGATCCTCCGGTGATCTACAGCGGTATAAACCTTCAAGCGACCGCCTATCTAGGTAATCTCTTCGGAGGCTCGGTGAGCAAAGCTGAGATCCAAACCGGCGCTGAGGACCCCATTGAGCTTGAATTCTCTACCGACCCTAATAAGCCGAGTATTATTCAGCTCATTATCCCCTCTGGCTTGCCTAGCGGACTCTATGATCTCACCCTCTATGATGAGGTAGACTGCCCCGGCACCACTGAGAGTCTCCTGCGGGTCACGAGTGATCTCTCGGTAACTATTAATGAGGTCTCTCCCCCCTTCGCTTGGGTGAACAGTTTCACTTCGGTGACCGTCCTCGCTGATCCGAGCGCTAGCTTTATCCCTACCCCTCGAAGCTACCTCTCCCCCTCTATCGCTGATGAGTGCTCTCAGGATGGTGAGTGTGGTGGAGATGTGTGTCGATTAGGGCGGTGCGTGAGCACCTGCGCTGCGACCAGAGAGTGTGCTCAAGGAGATGCCTGCGTCTCTAGCGCTTGTGTCCCTCAAGCCGCCGAGTTGCGCGCAGCGAGTTTAAACAGCCTCGAAGAGCTCAAAGGAGTGGTCGCCGCTGGGTTCTCACCCGGCTTATATGACTTGATCGCCGTCAACCCAGACGGCACAGTCGGCTTGCTCGAACGAGCGATTAAGGTCAACCCCCTCCCTCCCCCTCAGGTGACTTCGGTGAGCCCCGGCTCTTGGGAGGTCAACGTCAACGCCCTACCGATTCAAGTCAGCGGGACAAACTTTCGAGAGCCCGCAGTCTCTATCACCTGCTTTGATGGAGGTGTCCCTTCATCACTTACCTCGAATATAACCTCACAGACCGCTACGCTGATCAACCTAACCATAGACACCAACACTTTGAGCTCGACGAGCATCTGCTCAGTGCGAGTCACCAATAGCGATGAGGCCTACTCTGATTTCTCACCGCTCACCGCGACCAACCCCTCTGGTAACTTTGTCGATTTCAATCTCGGTCCTGATCTCCCCGCTGATAAAGCCCGAAGGCTCTCAGCGGTGACTTTCGCTCAGGTCCCGAATGGTCCTCCAAGGTTGTACGTATTTGGTGGTGACACAGGGAGTGACCAAAATGGGCTCGATGATAACCTGAGTATCGGTATTAACTCTCTCGGCGCTTTAGAGACCTGGCAGACTCTCCCGACCACACTCCCGAATCGCTTCACCCGAATCGAGGCGCACACGATCGGCCGCTTTATTTATATCCTCGGCGGATTTAATGCAGACAGCAACAGCGCCTCTAATGACATCTTGAGAGCAGAGGTTCTAGACCCACTCTATGCACCCACCATCGACCAAGTAGATTTCGAGTTTGATGCTGAGGTCGATGGTTTAGACACTGGTATATATTATTACAGGGTATCGGCAATCTATGGTGCGAACGACCCTAACAACCCTAGCGGAGAGAGCCTCCCCTCTGAACCTCAACCTGTATTTATCCCTAATATCCCTGTGGGAGTTCGCCTCAAGTTGACTTGGACCGGGCTCCCTGATGCAGTCGGCTACCGGGTCTATCGTAGCCCAACGCCCGACCTACTCTTTGGGCAGGAAGAGCTCATCGCAGAGGTACCTCAAGCTCAACTTCAGCTCTTTGATGTTGGTCAAGCTCCCCTCTCGAATCAGCGTCCTTTATCGATCGGAGAGCTCGGTAATTGGTCTGTGGTTGGAGACCTCCTCCATACTCGAACCGAACATGCGACGGCCGTCGCGGTCGACCCCATAAATCCTGCTCTATATCACCTCTACACCTTTGGTGGCCTCGCCGACGGAGTATTGAGCGATGGATACGACCTCATCTCTATCGATGTCAGCGCACCTCGTGATCATATTATTAACCCCACTCAACGATTTGACAACGCGCTCAGCACTGCGAGGCGTCAGCTCAAGGCCTCTATCGCGACGACGAGGGAGGCGAGTGAGCTCCCTCCTGGAGAGAGTTATGTCTATGTCTTTGGTGGCTTAGATAGCGATAATGTAGACGTCGCCCAAATTAACCCTGGGGGTCTCTTAAGCGCGTTCAATCGTACAGAAGATATGCAGCGTTCTCGTCAGGGGTATTACGCGACGATCGCTAATAACAACGCTCTCTCGATCTGTGGTCAAGGAGGCTCTGCCTCTTCTACCGCCGAGAAGGGTGTACTCTGTGGCGTAAATGGGACCGGGAGAAACTGTGACCGTCCTGAGTATATCTCCAAGTGGTCTTCTCTCGGTGGGACCGGTGCTCAAGCCTGTGTTAATCCAGGAGGTGCGGCGGCGAGAGGCTTCCTGTACTTGATTGGTGGAGGAGACTCGAGCGGAGTTATCAGTTCTAAGGTGGACATATCCTTATTGGGTGGAACGCCTTAGAATATGGTAAGGTTTCAGAATTGCAGTAATACACATCTCTTGATCGTATACTCAATGAAGCGAGCATACGTCGATGTCATTAAATAACCTTAAGGATCGGGGCTGATCATGTCTTTATGCGGTCAAAAGATATCAAAAGTTATTTCTTTACGCTCCCTCCCAAAATGTATTTGGCTCGCGCTTTTGTTTTGTGGTTGTGAGGGAGAGCTTGAAGAGCCAGACCTCTCGCTATTAGAGCCTGATTTCGCTACTCTCATCTCTGTAGATGAACCGAATCAAGAGCCTCTCGCCGAGGATATGGCTCTCGCTGAGGATCTGGCTCTCGCTGAGGATATGGCTCTCGCTGAGGATATGGCTCTCGCTGAGGATATGGCTCTCGCTGAGGATATGGCTCTCGCTGAGGATATGGCTCTCGCTGAGGATATGGCTCTCGCTGAGGATATGGCTCTCGCTGAGGATATGGCTCTCGCTGAGGATATGGCTCTCGCTGAGGATATGGCTCTCGCTGAGGATATGGCTCTCGCTGAGGATATGGCTCTCGCTGAGGATATGGCTCTCGCTGAGGATATGGCTCTCGCTGAGGATATGGCTCTCGCTGAGGATATGGCTCTCGCTGAGGATATGGCTCTCGCTGAGGATATGGAGATTACTGCGGGCGAAGGCGCCGCTGGTGAAGTCGCCGCTGGCGAAGTCGCCGCTGGTGAAGGCGCCGCTGGCGAAGTCGCCGCTGGTGAAGTCGCCGCTGGCGAAGGCGCCGCTGGTGAAGTCGCCGCTGGCGAAGTCGCCGCTGGTGAAGTCGCCGCTGGTGAAGTCGCCGCTGGCGAAGGCGCCGCTGGTGAAGTCGCCGCTGGCGAAGTCGCCGCTGGTGAAGTCGCCGCTGGCGAAGTCGCCGCTGGTGAAGGCGCCGCTGGTGAAGTCGCCGCTGGCGAAGTCGCCGCTGGTGAAGTCGCCGCTGGTGAAGTCGCCGCTGGCGAAGTCGCCGCTGGTGAAGTCGCCGCTGGCGAAGTCGCCGCTGGTGAAGTCGCCGCTGGTGAAGTCGCCGCTGGCGAAGTCGCCGCTGGTGAAGTCGCCGCTGGCGAAGTCGCCGCTGGTGAAGTCGCCGCTGGCGAAGTCGCCGCTGGTGAAGGCGCCGCTGGTGAAGGCGCCGCTGGTGAAGTCGCCGCTGGTGAAGTCGCCGCTGGTGAAGTCGCCGCTGGTGAAGTCGCCGCTGGTGAAGGCGCCGCTGGTGAAGTCGCCGCTGGCGAAGTCGCCGCTGGCGAAGTCGCCGCTGGTGAAGTCGCCGCTGGCGAAGTCGCCGCTGGTGAAGTCGCCGCTGGCGAAGGCGCCGCTGGTGAAGGCGCCGCTGGTGAAGGCGCCGCTGGCGAAGGCGCCGGAGAGCAAGTTGACCCTAATGACGTCGATGGAGATGGTATAGTCAATGAATTAGACAACTGTCCTGAGACCCCAAATTCTGCTCAGACTGACCTCAACCGAAATGGGGTAGGCGACGCTTGCGAAGAGATCATTAACGACCAAGACTTTGATGGTGTCACCGATGATCTTGATAACTGTCCTAGCGTCTACAACTTTACCCAGAGAGATAACGATAACGATCAAGTCGGAAACTCCTGCGACAATTGTGCTCTGGTCGCTAACAATGATCAAAGTGACACCGATAGTGATGGCTATGGAGATGCCTGTGACTCTTGCCCATCTGTCCCCAACCTCGAGGAGGCTGACAGCGATGGAGACCTCATCGATGACGCTTGTGACAACTGTCCCAATGTCGCTAATAACGACCAAGTAGACGCCGATGGAGATGGCATAGGTGACGCTTGTGATGAAGTGATCGTCATCGACAGTGATAATGACACCATCCCTGATGAAGAGGATAACTGCATCTTTATCCCCAATATCGGTCAACAAAACCAAGATCAAGACGACTTTGGAGACGCCTGTGACCTCTGCCCTAACAACGCAGAGGAGCGTCGAAGCGATTTGGATGGAGATCGAATCGGCGACGCCTGTGACAACTGCCCGACGACCGCTAACGCTGACCAGAGTGATGAGGACAATGATGGGGTCGGTGATGCTTGTGAAGTCCTCTCCGGCTCAGATCAAGACAATGATGGTTGGTATGACGCTGATGACAACTGTCCGCTCATCGCTAACCTTGACCAATCTGACCTCGATGGTGATCGAATCGGTGACCTCTGCGATAACTGCGTTGAGGTCGCCAACGCTGATCAAGCAGACACTGACCAAGATGGGATCGGTGAGGCCTGCTCAGCTCCGATCTTTGTAGATCAAGATAATGACACCATCAACGACGCTGAGGACAATTGCCCCTTCACTCCTAACAGTGAGCAACTTGACAGCGACGCTGATGGTCGAGGAGACCGATGCGACCAATGTCCTAATGACTTTGACTTGAGCCCCGTTGACCTCGACCGTGATGGGGTATCAGATGCCTGCGACAATTGTCCGATCATCGCCAACGCTGATCAACTAGACAGCGATGAGAATGGGATCGGCGATGCCTGCGCCACTACCTTTGAGCCCGATCTCGATTATGATGGTGTACCCGATAACCAAGACAACTGTCCTCAGCGAGGTAATGCCGACCAGCTCAATAGCGATACGGACGAACAGGGGGACCTCTGCGATAATTGCCTCTCTCTCGATAACCCTGATCAGCTCGATGGTGATGGCGATGGAATTGGTGACGCCTGTGATAATTGCCTAGAGGCAGCGAATGGAGATCAAGTCGATGTTGATCAAAACGGGATCGGTGACGCCTGCGAAGTAGTCATCTCACAAGATAGCGACCGCGATGGGATCATCGATGAGCTCGACAACTGTCCTCTCGCTCCGAATGCTGACCAAGCAGACACCGATGAGGATGGCGTCGCTGATGCTTGTGACAGCTGTCCCCTCACCGCTGATCCTGAACAGATAGATACCGACCTAGATGGGGTCGGTGACCTGTGCGATAACTGCGTCTTCGCGGCCAATGCTAGTCAAATAGATTTTGATCAAAATGGAGTCGGTGAGGCCTGTCAACTCTCGCTCGAGGAAGATGGTGACCAAGATGGAATTATCGATATTCAAGACAACTGCCCAGAGGTCATCAACGTCGATCAAACCGATGAAGACGTTGACTTGATCGGTGACGCTTGCGATAACTGCCTCGAGGGCGCAAACTATGACCAAGTGGACAGTAATGAAGACGGAATCGGTGACGCTTGTGACCCTCCTGAGACCCCTGATCAAGACCAAGATGGAGTCGCTGATCAGCTCGATAACTGCATAGAGATCGCCAACGCTGATCAGCTTGATGGTGACGCCGACGCGATCGGGGATCTGTGCGATAACTGCCCTGATGCCGCCAACGCTGACCAAGTTGACCTTGATCAAAATGAAGTCGGTGATGCTTGCGAAGAGATCGACCCGCTGCTCATCGACACCGATCAAGACACTGTGCCCAACGTTCTCGATAATTGTCGCCTCACCCCCAACCCTGACCAAGCTGATATCGATGGTGATCAGATCGGTGACCTCTGCGATAACTGCTTACTCACCCCCAACGTTGATCAGGCCGATGATGATAATGATGGAGTCGGTAATGCTTGTGTCGATGGGGAGGGCAATGATGAAGACCAAGATGGCTTAAGCGACCTCCTCGATAATTGTAAGTTGGTCAGTAACCCTAATCAAGGAGACGCTGACGGTGATGGTCTTGGTGATGTCTGTGACAATTGCCCGAGCGCCTCAAATGCTGATCAGACAGACGATGATCTCGATGGTTTAGGCAATGCCTGTGAGGAACCAATTAGTGGTGGTGGAGCGCCGAGCAGTAGACAAGAATTTTGGGAAGAGTATGGCTCTACCGCCTACGCTGATGGCACCGAGTGTAATGATGGGATCGATAATGATGGAGATGGTCAAATCGACGCTAATGATCTCGGTTGTGCTAGCCCCTGTGATACCTCTGAGAGCGCCGAAATATTTGGGAACCATCCCACTTGTTTACCGGGTGATAACAGCTGTTTAGGCTCTTCAAACCCTCGCTGCTTAGAAGAGTGCTTCTTTGATGGCAACAGCGGAGATGGTGATGACTACCTCTGTACTCCTCCTCCGGGCTGTGATTGCTATGGCTGCTGCAGCGGGGTGAGCCTCATCAGCGGACAGAGCTGCACCCCTAGCTATGACTGTTACAACTATGGCTGTGGGGTGTGCAATATCCTCTCTGATCCTAGCTGTGGGAATCTATGTAGCACATGTGAGGAGCAGTGTGATGGGATCGATAACAACTGCGATGGGGAGATCGATGAGATCTGTACACCCGACTGTAACCCTGAACCCGAAATTTGTGATGGGATCGATAATGACTGTGATGGGATCATCGACGAGGGCTGTGATGGATGTAACTATGAGGTCTGTAATGGCGCTGATGATGACTGTGATGCTCAGATCGATGAGGGCTGTCCGGTCTGCGCTGAAGCGGAGACTTGTGGAGATGGGATCGACAACGACTGCAATGGTCTGATCGACGATCAATGTGGCTGTGACTTAGAGATCTGCGATGGAGAAGATAACGATTGTGACGCGAACGTGGATGAGGGCTGCCCGGTCTGCGTTCCGAGTGAAGAGCGCTGTGATGGCCTGGATAATGACTGTGATGGGGTCATCGACAATGACTGCCTCGCCTGTAGCCCCGAGGTCTGTAACGGGGTCGACAACGACTGTGATGAGCAGGTCGATGAGGGCTGTCCGGTATGTGAGCCGAGAGAAGAGCTCTGCGATGGCGTCGACAATGACTGCGATGGTGAGGTCGACGAAGGCTGTGTGATCTGTGTCCCACTGCCCGAGATCTGTGATGGGGTCGATAACGACTGTGATGAGCGTATCGATGAAGGCTGCCCGGTCTGCATCCCGAGTTTGGAGGTCTGCGATGGAGTCGATAATGACTGTGATGGGATCATCGATGAGGATTGCCCGATCTGTGAGGCTGAGCGCTGCGATGGCGTTGATAATGACTGTGACAACTTAATCGATGAGGGGTGTCCTGGTTGTGAGGCGAGTCCAGAGATCTGTGACGGGATAGACAACGACTGTGACAACCTCATTGATGAGGGCTGCACTCTGTGTGTCTCGGAGGTCTGCGATGATTTCGACAATGACTGCGATGATCAAATCGATGAAGGCTGCCCCTCTTGTGAGCCTCTCCAAGAAGTCTGCGATGGTGTGGATAACGATTGCGATAACGCTGTAGATGAGGGTTGCGCGCTCTGTGTCGTCGAAGTGTGTGATGGTGAGGACAATGATTGTGATGACCAAGTCGACGAGGGCTGTCCCTCCTGCACACCAAGTCCCGAGGTATGCGATGGTGAAGATAATAATTGCAATGGGCAGGTCGATGAAGACTGTGTCCTCTGCTCGCCGTCAGTCGAGATCTGTGATGATGAGGATAATGACTGCGACGAACAAGTCGATGAGGGCTGCCCCTCTTGTACGCCTAGCCCTGAGCTCTGCGATAGCCTCGATAATGACTGTGACAGCATCATAGATGAAGAGTGTGTGGTATGTTTCCCTTCCCCTGAAGCCTGTGATGGTGAAGACAACGATTGTGATGAGCTGGTCGATGAGGGCTGTCCATCATGTGTCCCTCAAGTAGAACTCTGTGGAGATTGGGTTGACAACGACTGCGATTTTGAGGTCGATGAGGACTGCGGAGGATTTGTTTCTCCCTGACCCCCGTTCCTCTTTATCTCTGGTGAAGGAGCCTTATGAGGTCCTCTCTACTTCTATTAAGTGTAGCGCTGACCCTTGGGGTGGCGCTGTTTATTTTTCGTCCTAAAAACATTGAGGGGCCACGCGCCCCAGCGATCCCTATCACTGGCTCTGGTTTTCCCTATACCGAGCTCAATGCCGCGCTGAGGGTCGCCTTCCCCCAAGATCATAGGGGGCGGAGTCCACGCTATGACGCTCTCCGCGCTCACCCTGAATCGCTTGATCGTTATCTCGGCCTCATTAGCGAAATCGGACCGCGCAGCGCGCCCCATCGCTTCACCCGTCGTGAACAGCGGCTCAGCTATATGCTTAATGCCTATACCGCTGGGCTCTTAGCGGTGATCAGGGACGCCTGTCCCATAAAGAGCGTCGAAGACCCCCTGCTATTCAATGGCCTCTTTTGGAGAGTCAGCTTAAGAGTCGGAGGTGAGCTGTTGAGCCTCAATGATATGGCGGCGGAGATCAGCTCTCTCGCCTTCGATGACTCGCGAGTGATGCTCGCGGTGAGTCGAGGGATGCGGGCGAACGTACCTCTGAGAGATCAAGCGTGGACTCCTCAGAACCTAGAAGAAGGGCTCGCCGCCCTGGAGTCTATTCTCCTGACCCCACCTTATACAGAGCGTAGCGGGGATACCTTAACACTCGGAGCCCCTTATCGTTGGTATGAGCATCGCTTTCTCCCCAATCCTCGGCGCTACGTAGAAGCGAGATCTCCCTCACTCACTGAGGGAATTAAACGTCGAGAGTTCGCTAATATAGACACTCGACTTGATGGACTCTGCACCTCTCCCTAATCATAGAATAGCTTACAATAATTGACCGAGTCAGCATCCTAGACCATATGAAGAGTAAAGTTATTTGTTGTCTAGAGGGTTTCGCCGTGGAGATAATAGGGTAATATGTCATTCCCATTAAACTTTGAGGAGACAGCCATCTATGAGACGCTCAGCTCAAACTCTCGTCAGTCGACGAACTCACACTTTCCTTCCTCGCAGTCTCTGTGGACTGCTCCTCCTCTGCTTCCCACTCTGCTCAATAAGCACCGCTCAAAAGCAAAACGATGACTCAGCTCTCAGCGCTAAGATAAACACACCCGCTGAAGCGAAAGCCTTCCCCGCTGAGAGACCGACTCCTAAATATGGGTTCTGGACAGCCCGAGGGTTTGAGGTCAGCTTGGAGGGCTATACTCAAGTCCGCTATCAGCGGATTGAAGAGGACCCTGAAGTGGCGAGTTTTATAGGTCGTAATGACGGTTTTGGTCTCAGTAACGCTCGTCTCAACTTAGAAGCGCGTAAGGATGAGCTCAGCGCCTTCTTCTCTATCGAGGGGGCTCGCGATCGTCGTTTACCTAATAATCGAGCAGATGGTGAGGTGCGAACCCTTATGCTAGACGCCTATCTCACCTATGAGTTCTCGCCTATGTTTAGGGTGCAGCTAGGTCGATTTAAGCCCGCATATGATGCCAATGAGCTAGAGTCAACCGCAGGTCTCCTCTTTATTGACCGAGCCCTCGAGAGTCGAGGCGTTCTTGGTGTCGAGGGTCTAAACGTCGCCGGACTGAGTCTCCCTCGCCAACAGGGGGCCCAAGTTAATGGGGTGATCGCCTTTGATCGTAAAAAAGACGCGAAGCTCAAATATTTTGTAAGTTTCACTAACGGTAATACTGCAGAACAACCTCTCAATGATAACGACAATATATCAATCGTTGGTCGAGCAGAGCTTAACTTACGTGTTAATCGTAAAATTAAGATGACATTTGGTGGGGGGGCCTATCTCAATGAAATCACCGAGGGAGCGCTCCCCGATCTTATCTCTGAAGAGCGAATGGGCTACACCGCTGACGCCTCTTTGCGACTCTATGGTCTTCGGCTCCGCGGACAATGGATGCGCCAAGACTCTACCTTTATCGATGTCCCTCAAGAGCCAGAGCGTGTCGCTCAAGGTTATCACGCGATCGTCGGCTTCGACCTCGGTCAATTGGTACCTGCGCTTAAGGGAGTGATGCCCGCCTATCGCTTTGCGACCTATGATCCTACTTATGAAGCAGAGAGTGATAACAGCACTCTGGCCGCTGGTTTAGACGCGGATCTCGTCACTCATCACAGCGTCGGCCTTAACCTATTTATGAATCGTATGACGTCGGTCAAGAAGCCACTCAAGCTACAGCTCAACTACACCATCGCTCAAGAGGAGTCAGCGCGCCAAGCGAGTAATGACCGATTTGATCTCCTCGTACAGATGAGCTTCTGAGGTGAGCCCTATGAAGAATCATTTGCTTGAGGTCATGCCTCCCCGTTCGACGATAGGGGCGCTAGTGATCATCTCGATGCTAGGCCTCCTCAGCGTTCTCGGATGTGCCGATCATGATGAGCAGCCCGCTGACGCGAGGCGAGTCACCACTCGAACCGATCTCGTCGGTGGACCGGGTGCTCTCGGCGAACTTGGGGACGTCATCTTAGAGAACGGTCAGATCAAAGTGATCATCCAAGACAAAGGCTATTCGCGAGGTTTTGGAGTATACGGAGGTGGGATTATCGATGCTGATCTCGTCCGCCCTACAGCGCCAGGCAATTCTGATGGGGCGAACGGCCGAGACAGTTTTGGAGAGCTCTTCCCCGTGTATTTCCTACAAGCGCTTAACCCACGTGAAGTCGAGGTTCTCCCTCCTAATGAAGACGGAAGCGCTCAAGTCAGGGTAGCCGGTTCAGGCGGCGAGTTCCTCTCCATAACCAAAGTACTCAATCGAATCCTGCTCAATTCTTATGATGGAGTTGACGGTTTTGACTCTATCGCTGAGCTTCTCCCAGTCATCACTGGAGAAGAAGGGATCAGCGCCCTCTTAGGTGATGCCCCCCGTCTAGATTTTGAGGTCCTCTACTCGCTCGCTCCTGGCCAGCGATATGTAAAGATCGAGACCTCAATGATCAATACCGATGAGACCCCGGTTGAGCTCCCCTCAGATGTGGCTAAACAGCTCTTCAGTTTCCCCACTTTCTCCTCTCTAGCTCGAGATCCTTTTCAGGTCCCTCTCGGCTTTGTAGCGCTCTTCGGCGCAGGGAACCAAGTCTTCGCTCCAGGTTTTGGGTTCGATATACGCTTCGCGCTAGAGGGCCGCTATCAAGCAGCGGCAGAGTTTAGCGGTGAAGGTCCTAGTCCTCTCGCGCTCCCCGCTCTCCCCGGCTTAATTACCCCCGGATTAATCTCGGTGAACCCAGAAGGCGCCTCTTATGGGCTCTTCTACCTACCGGAAGAGGTCACTCCTGAGACCGAGGGAGAGAGCGCCTATCCAAAGAGCTTCGCTTACAACTTGCCTGATATCCGTCCGGATAGCGAAACCGAAGGTCAAAACGTCTATGAGCTCGTTTTCGGAGATCAAGTAGATCCAGGTGACTCCCTTATCCCCTTCTCCGCCTCCTCATTTACGGGGATGTTCTCTGCGGGGACTCCTGCGATACTCGAACCCCAAGAACGCTTCACCATGCGCCACGCTTTTTTTGTGGGTGATGGTGATGTCAGCAGCGTGATGGATGCCTACTATGAGATGGCAGGTGTCACCGTCGAGCCAGTCGTTCTCGAACTCTTTGATCAAGTCACGGGCGCCCCTGTCGCTGACGCCTCCATACTCATCTATAACGCAGACCAACGCCTCGTAAACCAAACACTCAGCCGTGATATGGGGCTCGCCCGACTAACCCTCCCCGCTGGAGAGTATCGTCTCAAAGTTCATCGCGGGCCAACGCTGAGCGACTTTGTCCCATTGACCGTAAAACCAGGAGGGGTCAGTCAGCGGCTCACCGCTCCTAGCCCCGCCCAACTCCATGTCTCGGTTCGCGGTGTCGACAATCGCCCGCTCCCCGCTAAAGTGACGGTCGTCGGGACTATTCCCGCAGAGAGGTCGGGGGAGGCGCTACGCACCTTCCTATTTGACCTCGAAGCCGGTCAGAATTGGCGCAACGATGACCTCATCCCCGATAGCCCTGAAGACCCATCGACCCGACGTTATATCGAAACTCACGGCTTCACCCAAGAGGGGGTAGTGAGCTTGGAAGTCCCCCCCGGAGAATACCTGGTCTATCTCTCTCGCGGCACCGAATATGATCTCAAGGTGCTCTCGGTCTCTCTCCAACCTGGCCAAGAACGAGGCCTCACCGATGTCTTACGTCGACAGGTAGAGACCCCCGGCTATCTCTCCGCTGACTTCCACCTCCACGCAGCCCCATCGCTCGACTCCGACCTTCCTCTTCGTCGACGAGTGCGAACCGCAGCCGCCGAGGGGCTAGAGCATCTCGTAGCCACCGACCATAATTTTGTCACCGATTACCAACCCTCGATTGAGCGCGAAGGACTCACTGAGTGGCTCTCGTCTATGATCGGTTTGGAGCTCACTACACTAGAGGCAGGTCACTTTAACACCTTCCCCATCCAGCGTGATAAGAGTCAGATCACCCGCGGTGCGTTCCAGTGGTCAGATAAGACACCTCAAGAGCTATTTAAGCGATCGAGAGAGCTCGGCGGTGGACAGACCATTATTCAAGTCAATCACCCCCGAGACCTCATCCTTGGATACTTTTCTCAATAT
This sequence comes from uncultured bacterium, assembly GCA_943788935.1. GTDB lineage: Bacteria > Myxococcota_A > Bradymonadia > UBA7976 > VGTA01 > CAKZRU01. The sequence continues at coordinate 24,111 of CALSSE010000025.1, forward strand.
GGCGTAGATCCACTCACTGGAGAGCTCCCCGCTCCTACCGAAGGCGCTGGAGGAATCAGCGCCATCTTAGATGGTCTCTTGGCGCCTAATGGACGATCATTCTTTAGCGATGATGGGGCGTCACAGTATAGTGATGATTTTGACGTCATTGAAGTCCTCAACCACGGGCTGTTCCATGAAGAGTTTCACGCTCGTATGCCTGCAGACATCGGTGACGCGAATATTTATAATGATAATGGTGACCCCCTCAGCGCTGAGGAGGTGGCCGAGATCCCCGTCGGTGAGATTATCTGTGACGGAGGAGATGTCGCCTATGCCGGAGCGATCGATGATTGGTTTAATATGCTCAATAACGGCAAGCGCTATGGAGGAACCGCTAATTCCGACAGTCACCATGGTGACGATATTGGCTACCCGCGCACCTATGTCTATGTGGGAGAAGACGCAGATGACCCTGCGACAGTGCGTCACCCTCAGGTCGCCGAGGCAGTTCGGGCAAAGCGGATGACTATGAGCCGAGGCCCCTTCCTAGAGCTATTCGTCAACGGTGAGCCGATCGGCGCCGAGCTCCAAGCGCCGGGAGGCGAGATAGAGCTCACCGTGAAGGTCAGCGCTCCTCGCTGGGTGGAGGTCAATCGCGGGGTGATTTTTGCCAATGGAGAGGTCCTCACTCGCTTTGCGGTGGAGATCGATCCCGAGACCCACGTATTCGAGTGGACCGAGCGCTTTGAGCTCCCCCAAGACACCTGGATCATCGCTATGGTGAGAGGGGATCGCTCCATGTTTCCTGTCGCTCCACCGATCGATCTCCCTCCGGTCTTGCTCAACGAGGCCTTCGGTACCATCGCTGGGCCACTCGGTCTTGGCGGCGGTCCTTTTGATGAAGTCGCTCCAAAGATGACCGGGCCCTTTACTCCCTTGGCGCTCACTAACCCGATTTGGGTAGACCTTGATGGAGATGGCTTCGATCCACCCGGTGTGCTGCCCAGACGTTGTGAGGGTTACACCGTTGTCCCTGATGTCATGGCCTCACCGTTAGTGCGAGAGGAGTCCAACGAAAACCCTATTCGCTTGTGGGAGCCACAAGAGCGCTTCACGCCTCCGCTCTTGCCTCCTGCCGTTCGCGATCGTCGTAATCGACACACCCTCGCTCGCTCTTTTGGCTTCCCAAGAGTGCGTGGTGAGCTGAATGATGTCCGACTGATCTTTGAACACTTTGGCTCTCATAGCCACTGAGCATCATTGAGTGGAGGATGAGACTCCCCTCCTATTCAGATTAAGGCTCTAGACGACTCCTCGCCTTTTGAAGCGGTGGGGCGTCCGCTTGTTGTTTGTAGTTCAGATATTCTGGTGTTGGTTGGTTAAGTACGAAGTGACAACGAGAAGGTTGGTTAAGACTCCCAGACTCATCCATTGAAGTCATATCACAAAAGTAATGTAACTCTTGACCACTTGGAGTTGGGATCGTCCCCGCTAATGACCCCGGCTGTTGAGTCTCCCAATAGAGGTCCCAAGTGTTCTCCATTCCGGTCATCCACATCTCAATGCTCATCAAGCGGGCTCCTGCACCTCCGCCATCTATCTCTACAACTGCGCCGTTGATATTTCCCTCTTGATCGGTCTCAAAGTTGAGGTTAAGGCCTCCCCCAACCTGCTCGAAGTTCAGTCCTCCCTCACCGCTCTCTCGCCACATGTCAGTTTGGCTTTTAAGCACCGCTAGAGCATCCTTAGAGGCGCCTAAGAGACCTCGCTTTCGATAATAGGAGACCGCGTCTGGATTGACCTCCCCAGAGCTATTGATCGCTTTAGGTGTTGAGGGTATTTGGGCTCGTTGACCTTGATTCATCGCTCCCTTAGGTTCTTGACCGTCAAGCGTATGTTGTCTCTTCCTCACTGAGTTTTCCGCAGTGACAAAGAGCGAAGGCGCTGGCCCTTTGGGGTCGATGACTTGTGGGGTGACCCCGACTTGTTGAGGAGAGTGTGGGTCGCTACTCTTGCCAGTTAGATCAGGCTGAGACTCTCCTCGGTCATCGACAGTAAAAAACCATATACCGCTGACGAACACCGCTCCGAAGATTATCGCAATAACAGATTTCATCTATGCTCCTTTATAATCATTTTTAATGATATCTAAGCTCTTAAGTGTATAAAGTTGACAAGATCTTAGTATAACTATTCAGAAGATACTTTGTAGGTCATCTCCAAGCAAATTACCTTGTGTCTTGCAAATGTATAAAAACTCTTTATCTTGTATCAGCGATTAAATGGACTTTGAGGAGATCGATATGGACGCTTCAGAGGCAGTCACACGCTTTAATGAGTATCTTAAAAGCCACAAGCATAAGCTCACCAAGCAACGAATCCTGATCACAGAAGTATTCTTTGATCCATCCAAACGCGCCGAGCATCCTACAGTTGAAGAGCTTTACCTGCGAGTAAAAGAGCGCGATTCTAACGTCGGACATGCCACGATATATCGAACGCTCAAGCTGCTCGTAGATGCCGGCTTAGCTCTCCCTAACCGGATCGGGGAAGATCTCACTCGCTATGAGCCAGAAGTCCCCGGTGAGCACCACGACCATATGATCTGTCATGGCTGTGGACTGATCGTTGAGTTTGAGGATGAAGATATCGAGCGACTCCAAGAAGAGATCGCTCATCGTCTAGGGTTTAATTTACTCGATCACAGCATGAACCTCATCGGTGAGCCACTGCAGCCTTGTGCACGGCAAGACTGTCTACGAGGCGCACATTAAGCTCTGAGATGAGATGAGTCGAGTCGAGTCGAGTCGAGTCGACTGCACCTCGGTGTGCTTATGCTCGCCTCCAGAGGAGAGCGCTCACCGCCAAGTGGCTTAAATGCCAAGTTATGATCTCTACGCTTTGAGGAATTAAGTAGACTAGAGCAGCGCTATGAAGAGGCGCTGAAGCCAACCATAACCAAGAGGCGATGTGTCGACGCTGACCCCTCGGCGCCATCAGTACACAAAGTCCTCTGCCTACCCGCCACCAAGCGAGAAGATAAATCGCGAGGAGAATTCCATGAGGCGTCAAGAGCGGATAGATCAGCTCTGCGAAGAGCGCCGGCTGAGTGAGCATAAAGATCGCCAAGAGAATATCTCCGAGGGCGATCATCTTCACCCACCTCGTCTCTCCTCTCATTCTTGACAATACTTCAAGGTTTTGTGCTATCTCGGTATGACGCGTGGGCACAGGACCTCCATCACCTCTTCTTGATTATAGCTTACCTGGAGTAAGCGAGTATCTCTTAAAGGATAAGCTATGACTATCACTGATCCTCAGGGAAGGCTAGATCTGTCTGCGCTCAACCGATGCTCTATGAAGAGACTCATAGAGCTCGCTGAGGAGCGCTCCATTGAGTTCATGGAAGGTGCTTTTGGATTCTTGCGGCAGAGCGATGACTCCTTCTTACCCTCTTGGGCTGATATTTATGTCAACTCCTGGCGTAGCTTTTCACCCTAGCCGATCAAAGGAGTACGATGTTAGAGCGCGCTGACGCCATACTGTTGAGAGCTGACCCTGTCCAATGCTCGCTCCCCGCTAGCGCTTGGGAAGTCTTATGTATCACGCTTAAGCTCGCCAAGGTCTTCCCCCTCGATCAATGCCTCGCCTTACAGACTACTGGCGGTGTACTCGACCTCGTTGAACTACATAAGGTTCGTTTTCATATCGAGGTGATCCTCTTACCCTCGATGGAGCCAGGTGACTACTTAATGCCTGACCTCAGTCTCGCCGACCAACACCCTGAACAGGCATTTTTGGAAGGTGATCCTCGACGGAACCAATACGTAAACCGAGGAACATTGGAGCAGCTGATCGCTTTTATCCAAGAGGTCAAGAGCCATGTCACGATACGTCGAGTCACCTGGCGAAAGATGAGCTCTCGCAAAGGTTGATCGACTCCTCATCAATCAGCCGAGATATTTAGGGAAAGGTAAAAAGAGAGAGGAGGTGATCAACAGCTCAATCTCTGCTGCTCGAAGGTCAACAGTGATCGAATCTTCAATGGTGTCACTGCGCTCGAGAAGCTGACCATAATGAATCCCTAACTGGAGATAACGTTGGTAGCGCTCTTCGAATTGGGCTCTATTCATCTTGGGGATGAGTCGACCCTTATATTGTCCATACTGCCCCTCATCGATCTCCCCCACAATCTCAGCGAAGCGCACGATGTAATCTGTATAGTCTGTTTCTTTGAGGGTAGGTAAGGCAAATTGGGTCATCTATGGCTCCGATCAAGCGTGGTAGAGAGAAGCTAATCTACATCTCTACGAGAGTTTATGGTGTGCCGATTCTCCGAGTCAATGTTTAGTGAAGTCTTAGAGGCGTCAATCTGTCTTAGAGTCATTACTGGACTCAGCTTCGCTCAGCCGCGTCAGGTCCCTCGAAAGCCGAGCAGCCCTCAGCGAGCTCAATCCGCTTCGGATATTCGCTGATCAACACTCGTTGACTCCCCACTTCACTCTCCTTAATATAAGAAAGTCCCAGCGGATAGCCTTGAAAGCGAGGGATATAGACGCCGCTCTTAAGATCACTATCGAGAGTTTGTGTCTCCCTTGAATAATAGAGATCAACGCTCTCTTGGTCGTTGAGTTCGATCACTGAACGTGTCGCTTTGCCTCCCCATTCTAAGGCGGCGGCGGTCGTTAAACGAGGGATCGCGCCTCGAACATAAATGGTAGGGAGACCAGCGACTTGATAATGGGTTGGCGGCAAGACGAGCTCCTCACTCACCGTCGACACATAGCGCTTATTGGTCTCGGTAAAGCGAGTCGCCCCCCACTCTTGGCCACCGAGTCCAAATTGAGACTCCGCCCATCCTAAGATTGAGGCTCGCTTCTCTGAGTGACAACGCTGTGGTCTCTGCCATGTACTGAGCGCCTCATCTGATCGTCGCTGTGAAGAGGCTGACCATTCTCCAACCGCGATAGAGATCACGAAGAAGCCACCACTATCATTATGATGAGGATAAACACGCAATCCATGACTAAGCTCAGCGCTCCACTCTTGACCGTCCCAACGGGTGACTCCGGGCTCAGTGCGAAGCCCAGGAAACGATAGAGGTTCCACAGTGAGGGTCGCTGATACCTCTCCTTTTGCTCTCAACGTTGACCACGCTTCGAGGACCGCGTGGACCACTCCCTCATTCTCATCAGGATCAAGCGTACAGGTGCTATAAACGACTCGCCCTCCCGACGTAGTAAGCCGTAGCGCTTGTAAAAGTAAGGCCCGTTGGGTCTGGATGAGCTGTCTCTTAAATAGACCCTCATCAGGCTCATAGCTCCACTTCCCTCGCTTGCGCAAGGTCCCCTCACAAGAGCAGGGAGCGTCGACGAGGACCTTATCAAAGCAGGGGGGGTGATCCTTAAGTAACTGTTGTCCCTCTTGAGCACAGAGCACCATATTTCGTAATCCAAGCCGCTCTTGAGTGGCTCTCAGCGCTCTTAACCGATTAAAAGAGAGGTCGTTGACGACTAAGGTGCCCCGATTCTCCATCATTAATGAGAGCTGAGCACTCTTTCCTCCCGGGGCAGCGCACATATCGAGCACTCGCTCTCCGGGTTGAGGGTTGAGAGCGAGCGGAGGAAGCATAGAGGCTGCCTCTTGCAGATGAATGAGTCCCGCTCGAAACTCGAAACGTCTCCCCCATTTCATGGGTTGAGGTGCCCCATAGCCACCAGGCACATAAGGCAAGGGTTGCAATGGGTGTCCATCTTCTAAAAATCTTGTCGCGACCCACTCTGGGCTGACCCTCGACGGGTGAGTCCACAGGGTCGAGGGGAGAGGCCGAGTAAACGCTTCAATCATCTCTGCCCATTCTTCCTCGTTCAGTAGTGAGCGATAGCGGGCAAAACGCTCTGCAACTTCCTCTCCCTCCATTCGCCTCATCTAAGCCTTCTCTCTCTACTATTCACTCTATTACTCGCTCTATTGTTCACTCTTAGAGATGTCGAAGACGGGGGCAGAGACCATGAAGGGGGCCAAGACCCTGGAGGTTGTCTCTCGCTGACTATCTATGTCTACCTCGGCGCGGATGGCGGCGAGAGTAGTGAGGCGGTCTCGATGATAGGGGAGACCGAAGGTTAAGCGATCTCCCGCTTTATCGAGCGCAGTGAAGAGCTCTTGCTTGATGATAATGATTCGAAAGAGCTTGGTGACCGCCCCAGGCTCATAGGTGAGAGCGAGGAGGTGCTCCTCTTCACGGAAGGGCTGGCCAGTGAGCGCAGCGACCTGCCCTTGAGTATTGAGTTGATTAGAGAAGTTGATTAAGCCTCGCTGCATCATATTGTGTAAGCGCTCATTGGAGAGCCTTACGATCGGGTCTTGATCAGTCGTCTTGGACGCCGCGCGTTTAATCGCTGATACGAGTTGATCGTTCATAAAGATCTCGTTCATCGACCCTACGAGGGGAGTACGAAAGGCGAGGAGAGGTTGTCCTTCATCGTCTTGGTCTACGAAATTAAAAGAGAGGAGCACAACATCCTCTAGTTTACCCTGCGCTAAGGCTTGTCGACGGCGATACCAAACATACAGGGCTACTGCTCCTAAGGCGAGAGCCTCCACGACAGCTGCGAAGACGGACTCAGTGACCAAGATGCTCCAATCGAGCTCATTCATTTGTATCTCCTCTGAGTGACATTGCTAATAATTTATGAGATTAGTACACTCTATCTCTTAATAGATGTTAAAAAAAAGGTTAGTGATGAAGCATAATAAAGGCAATAGCGGATCAAACGCTGATCCTGCGCTCTCTATGCACCAAGGTGAACAGCTCAGACAGTATCTAGATCAGCTAGCACACTTAACGATTGATAATGATCTCCCCAAAGGTATTTACAGCGTCACCCTCAATGATATCCTCTCAGCGTCTATCACTTATGTTAAACAAGAATACGTGGTTCAGGACTCCGCTAACGATGAGAAGAGCGCTCTCAATGATACCCTACTCAACCCCTCCCTCGCGATAGAAGAGAGCTCATTAACCTCCGCTCAATTTGGGCTCAAGCCAGCGATATCTAGTCTTAACTTAGGTCAGATTAATCCTCATACCGAAGAGTCTTTGCGAGACCTCAGCATAGCCTCTGATTTCCATATAGAGAAAATTCTAGGTGAGGGAGGAATGGGGAGGGTCTACTCCGGACAACAGACCTGTCTCAAGCGTGAAGTCGCGCTTAAGGTCTCTAAAGTCGACTCTAGTGAACCAAGGTTGATCGCTCAAGTGTTCCATGAGGCTCAGATCACCGCTAATCTCGATCACCCCAATATCCTCCCTATCTATCTACTCGCTCTCGATAAGCACCAACAACCCGTTCAAGTGATGAAACAGATCAACGGTGTGACATGGGCAGAGTTACTCAGCGACCCTCAACATAAGCATTGGACCCAACTAGAGTCTCCCGAAGGTCAGACCCACTTTCACCTACAAGTACTCGCTCAAGTCTGCCAAGCGATGAGTTATGCTCATGACCATCAAGTGATTCACCGTGACCTCAAGCCAGAAAACGTGATGATCGGTTCTTTTGGTGAAGTCTATGTACTCGACTGGGGCGTGGCGCTCTATCTCCCAGCGATCGGCGTCGCTGAGTCAGAGACTGACTATATCGCTCAAGTCAAGAGCGCGCTTGACGAAGCGTTAGTCGGTACACCGCTCTACATGTCACCAGAGATGGCTCGCTGTGACGTCTCTCGATTAGGGCCATGGAGCGATGTCTATCTGCTCGGCGCTATTCTCTATGAGATTCTATTCAAGCGACGTATTCGGGTAGAGCAAGAGGTAAAGCAGCTCTTCAGGCAGATCATGCGAGGGGATCTCCCCGAACTCTCCACCTCGATTAGCGAAGAGTTTAAGTCACTGATCACCTCTTCGCTAGCGATGAACACCGATGATCGTATCCCTAACGCTCATAGTTTTCGTAAATTACTCCTCCACGCTATTCGTACTCAAAAAGCGACAGCAGTCTATCGTAAAGCCCATCAGCTACAGCTCTCTCTCCATGCTGAACTACAACGACCAGAGGGAGCTCGAGTAGATGCCTCCGCTCTCTATGATCGAGCTCGTCTCACCTACCGTACTAGTCTGGAGATGTGGTCAGAGTCTGAGCGAGCCCGGGCTGACTTGGACAGACTCCATGTCTTATGGGGCCAATACCTCATCTCTCAGCGAGATCTAGAAGGGGCGAAGCGAGCGATAAGTCGCCTACACCTCCCCCACCCTGATCTCACTCAACAGCTTGAAGATGGGTTCTCTGAACAGTCTCGTGTAGAGAGAGAAAGGGCTGTCCTTCAAGAGTGGCATGAGGGAGAGCTGATGAGCCACTCTCGTCCCCTACGACTCATCTTCGCCATGATCGGTCTCATCATCTTCGGCTTCGGCACCTTACTTCTCGACTATTTACAGCGTCATGGTCATCTCTTCATCGACGCCAAGAGTGAATTTTTTGCGGCAGTAGGCTTCTCTCTCCTCGTCTATTTCTCCTTCATGGTCTCTGCGTTTAAGCGCCGACAAACCTCCAATGAGGCGAACGCGATCTTTCAAAGACTCGTCTCTCATCTCTTCGTGATTACCATCGCCGTCTCTCTCCATCGGTTTATCAGCTGGCAAAGCGGTTTAACTTTTCAGAGTTTACTTCATCTAGAGATGACTCTCATCGCCCTCGGATGCTTTGGTCTGAGCTCAATCAGCGGTAAAAAAGATTTTCTCTGGGGAGGACTCTCTTATGGCCTGATGGGGCTCATCTCGATTAGTTCTCCCGAGCTAATAACGACCTTATATGCCTTAGCGATGGTGGCCTTATGGCTCGGCGTACTCATCTCATGGTGGGTAGACAAAGGCGACTCTGTCCCGATACTTATCGACTCAAAAGATAAATATTGAGCGCTAAGCTGAAGATGATCACTAGCTTTAACAAAGTGTTGACTCTCTGAAGAGACTGCACCTTGCCAAGCCGAATCTGTTCTAAAGAGCGTGGAGGTCTCCGGCTCATCAAGAGACTGGGCGTAGCGATTAATATCGTGGGTAGAGAGAACCTCAGTCGATCCCATGCTAGAGAAGCTATCTCCATCGATGAGTCCTAGAGATGGCCCCCCCATCTTGTGGAGCACAATGGTGTATTTACCAATCTGAATGCGAGTACCATCCTCTACAGGCATTGGCGCAACGCACTCTGTCTCATTGAGTAAAACAAGGTTATGTTCAGTCACCCTCTCAATGAAGAAGGTGCGATTGACATAAGAGAGCCGAGCGTGATCTCGAGAGACACTCTCATTGCTGAGGCTGAGATCGCTGTTTTGACTTCGCCCAATATTTGTCACTCTTTGAGTGATGGGGAAACGCTGAATCTCTCTTCCTTTAAGGGTCACTACTAACTCAGCCATTAGCCATCCTTTTCCATTATTTAGATAAGAGCGCCTCTTTAGAGTTACAGAGAAGTGAAGTCAAACTCTATTATGTTGATATTCAAATATAGACGTTTAAGCTCTTTATGACTTTACTCATAAGTTTACTCATAACTCTACTCATAACTCTACAATGTGTAACACATATTTATATATCCATTAGAGCTTAGATCAGGGTAAAAGCTCAATCAATATCTCTTCCCCCTCCCCACCGAGTCACCGATTTTGGATATGTCTCTCAATACTCATCGATGGAGCGAAGCGCTTCGCTCAACCCACAGACACACCTTGAGCTCGCCTGTTCGGTATCAAGGGGTCGGTGTTCATAGCGGCCTGTCATCTACCGTTCATCTCACCCCCTATCATCCGCGATCAGATCAATACCTCGGGGTTATCCTCTTAGGTCATCCTCTATCAGAGTGGAAGATCAGTGAATCTCTGTGGAGTACAAGTCTTATCCATCCTAAGCGAGGGCGAGTGAGTATGACTGAACACCTCTTCGCCGCTTTATATGCAGCTGGAATAGATGATGTGATGATCGAGATTGACGCTGAAGAACTACCCATCCTCGACGGGAGTGCTCTCGAATACATTACCCCCCTCGACCCGACGCCTACGATTCAGGGAGGAATGATCATCCAAAGAGAGGCTATAGACCTTCCCCTCGACCTTCATATCACTTGGTTAGAATCAAGTATCAAGACGCTTATTCGCCCGCCGATTGACAATGCTCATGCCCTCAGCCAACTACAGATCCACTTAACGCTTGAGCTTCCTCCGATTAAAACACAGAGGGCGACTCTTCTCACGATAGAGGACCTTTATCATAGAGTGATTCCTGCTAAGACTTTTGGTCTACTCTCCGATGAAGAAGCGCTTAGATCACAGGGCCTCATTAAGGGGGTAAGTCATGAGAATACCCGAGTCTATGATGACACAGGTGAGCCGTTGACTCCATCGATGATCTCGTCCGAGGCAGCTCATCATAAGATTTTAGATATCATCGGCGACCTTTACCTACTCTCAAGACGTCCACGAGGAAGCCTAGAGGTTATTCGCGGGAGTCATCGCCTTAACCACAAAGCGCTCTATTTTATTAAACCCTCATGAGAGTCTAGATGGTGCAGATCAGTTTATGTTAGGATCTGCCCGCATCAAGTGCTATCCCCTTATTGATATGAGAGGTCACTGATGACACTCTCAGCCTCTATCTCTGATCAGGAGCCTGAATCATGCCTCTGTCTCACGTATCTAACCGTCTTCTACCTCTCTTCGGTCGATCTTATAGTCCTCTTTTGAGAGCCTGCTGTTCCCTACTCAGTGTAATCACTCTACTCTCCATGAACAGCGCCTGTAGCGCACCTCCTAAAAACCTTATTAAGCCAGGTCCCCCGATCCGTGGAGCTAACCTCAATGGTGGCTATGATTGCTTGGAGTTTGGCTACATAAAGCTCCGTCATACAGGGAACAACGTCCGCGGTACCTATGAGGGACTGAGGAATAATGGTGACAACGGCACACTCATCGGTAAAATAGAGGGTGACATTGTGTGGTTAGAGTGGGTACAGCCCGGCAATATTGACGAAGCCATCCTTCCCAAGAGAGGTAAAGGGTGGTGGCGAATCTCAGAGCGAGGAGCACACCTTGAAGGTCAATGGGGTCATGATGAGAGTAAAGATGACGGTGGCACATGGACCGCTGATCGCTCGGAGTTTTCAGAATAACATGATGGTCTATCAAACCGCTTCATCCATAGCAGAGACTCTATGAATAGCAGGAGAGGTCGACGGGGCGCGTATTTAGTGTCTTCCTGTGTTGTAGGGATTATTATATCCTTTTGTCACACACTCTCTCTCGCTTCACCAGCACCACAGCAATGGATCTCACTCAGTGAAGGAGATTTAGCGCCGATCTCACTCGGTAAAAATGAGGAGCGGATCAGAAGAGCGCTCAAGAACAAAGACTGGCGATATGCGGCGAGATTATTAAATGACAATTCTCCTCCACTAATCTTCCTCAAGGCTTGGTTCTACGCCCAAGCTGAAGATTGGAAGCGCTCACTCGCTGCCCTTAAGGGTCTAGAAGAGCATCCCATCCTCAACGATGAGGTCAACGCGCTGATCACCCAAGCTCATCTCAAGTTGAAGCAGCCTCTTGAGGCTGAACGAGCGGGGTCTAGGGTCTCCAAGGTTGACCTCGCTCTCTGGCGAGAAACGCTCCGCTCACGCGGTCAAGCGCTGAGGAGCCTTAAGAGATGGGATGAGGCGATCAAAGTGTACCAGCAGCTCGGCGAGAGTGATAACGAGTTCGAGAGAGGGATCTCAGCACTCGGTCTCGCGATGATCGAGGTCGAAAGAGGGCATGTAGAAGACGGTCTCCGTAAACTCAAACAAGTAGACATTATTTTCACCGGCCGCTGGGTCTCGGGGCAAGCGAAACGCGAAGCGAAACATATTCTTAATCGCTCTCCCAAACTAGCCCCCATGTGGCGGCAACGAAGCGCCTCTGAACGAATTCAAAAACTTGAAGGGACTCTTAAGCGAGGTCAACATTCTGAGGTGATCGGGCGGGTTAACTCTCTCCTCAAGCAATCTCTCTCTGATGACCTTCGCTGTCGAGCGCTTATCGTTAAAGGGAGAGCCCTCGATAAGTCTCGCAAGCGTCGACCAGCGCTAGTTGTCCTCGAAGAAGCGATGAAGGTCTGTCATCCCCAACGTCACCCTCAGACTCCGCTCGCTCTCTATGTGGCCGGTAGAGCCGCTTCGTTACTCGACGAAAATGAGCGTTCAGATCAAATCTTCAAAGTGTTACTCACTAATTATCAACATCGACTCAGCGACGATGCTGCGGTGTTTATGATCCGTCACGCTACCGAAGACTATCTCAAACGTGTAGGTCCAAATAAGGAGATCAGCGCTCTTATCTCTGCTCAGACACTGAGCGCTAAGGGGCGTAAACGGCTCGTTAAACTCGCTCAACGTCAAGCGCCTGAGTTAGACAAGATCCTCGAGATCGCTAAAGAGGTCGTTAAACGTCAGCCTCAAGGCGACCTCTCATCGGAGGCACTCACCTTTGGCCTAATCGGTGTCTTACGAGCGGGTCGCCTAGACCTCGCCAAAGAGATCGGTCAACTGTTTACTCAGCTTCCTCCTAGAGGATTCCGATTTCATGATGCAGGGCGGGGACTCTATTGGAGAGCACGCGTGAAAGCTCTGTTAGGTCAAATCGATGAGGCGAAGGTCTTATATCGTCGAGCGATCATCAACGCTCCGCTCAGCTGGTATGCGCTCATGTCGTATAGCCGACTCTATGAAGTAGACAAGAAAGTCGCCCAAAAGACTGTAACATCGAGTATATCTTGGGCTCCAAAAGGTCTCGGGCTCCCCGGTGGAGAGCAGCATCGTTGGGATTGGCGATTCGGAGACACTGACCCCCATTGGTCGCTGATGAAGCGGGCCTTAATGTGGATGAGGCTAGGCTTAATGAAGAGAGGTAGGCGAGCATTTAGAGAGCTCGCGAGTTACCAAGATCGGCCCGATCTTCAGTGGTTAAGCGCTTGGGCTCTAGATGGATATCAGCTCTATCATTGGAGTCATGATATCCTGAGACGTCAATTAATCGAGTATCGACATTTCCCTCCGAACCACTTCCATCTAAAGCATTGGCAGCTCGCTTATCCCGCTCCCTTTCAAACAGAAGTTCTTAAGACCTCGATAGAAGAGCTGGTCGAGCCTCAGTTCATTTGGGGAGTGATGCGTGAAGAGTCAGGTTATGCAGAGCGAATTCGCTCCTCAGCGAGCGCGGTCGGTTTGTTACAATTGATCATTCCGACAGCAAAGATGATGCGCGAGAAGAGCGAGCCTGAAATCACCGTAGAGCGGCTCGGTCGTCCCGAGGTCAATATTCCGTTGGGAGCGCGTTATCTCGCTTGGGTAAAGCGTAACGTAAACTGCGCCTGGAGTTTAGTCCCCGCAGGATATAACGCGGGAGGAGGCGCACTAAAGCGTTGGCTAAGAGATCGTGGTCATCTCCCTTTAGACGTCTTTGTAGAGACGATCCCTTATGAAGAGGCGCGATGGTATAACAAGAGAGTGATCGCCTCATGGATCACTTTTAGGACCCTCTATGGCGCTCCTAAGGGTCAGTTTGTTTGGCCCTATGTAAGCCAAAGAACGATCGTGCCCGAGGATAGTCCACCCAAAAAACGTAAATCTAAAGCCAAACGTAAATCTAAAGCCAAACGTAAGTCTAAAGCCAAACGTAAGTCTAAAGCCAAACGTAAGTCTAAAGCCAAACGTAAATCTAAAGCCAAACGTAAATCTAAAGCCAAACGTAAGTCTAGGTAAGCGATGACAGGTATGAATATCAGCAAGATCATCATTCACTTGCGAGGCGCTCCATCCTCTTCTATGATGACCGACTTGACCTCACGAACACCTAAGTAAAGAGGATATCAATGGATAAAACCCCCTCAACTCCTCAAGTCATTCATCCCAAAGGATGGAGCCCCACTGTGGGTTATAGCGCGGGAATGATCGCCGAAGGTCGTCAGCTGTTCATCGCTGGTCAAATCGGCTGGGACGCGCAACAAGTCTTTCACTCCGATGACCTCATCGAGCAATTTGCGCGCGCTCTAGACAATGTCCTCGCCGTCCTCCATGAAGCGGGAGGAGAGGTACACCAACTCACCGAGATGACAGTATTCGTTACCGATCTTGAGGGGTATCGACAGCGGTATCGTGAGCTCGGACCACTTTGGAAAA
>CALSSE010000026.1 GCA_943788935.1 uncultured bacterium
TCAATTTTTTATTTTTGGCTTCTGATGTGCATATATGTTCTTCGTTACTAAATAACAAGTCAATCACACCTTGATTTACGGAGAATGGAAATGAAATTAATCAAAACAAATCGTAATCGTCTACAAGCAAGTAAAAGTACCGTTTTGGCTCTCTTAAATTTGATATGTGTTGCTCATCTCTTTGCCTGTACACCAGAGGATGACATTGATCCCCCTCAAGAAGATCAATGTTTGGCGGCTCCGATCTGCGGATCAAATCAGTCTGAGGTCAATCAATGTGATGAAACGGTAGAGAGCTGCAACGAGGTGAGTATATGTGGACAGACCATTTACTGTGCAGATGATGAGGATGATGACGGCGTCAGCTGCCGAGCAGCCCCCACTTGTGGATCAGATGAAGTTGAGGTGGACGCCTGCAACGAAGATGACGATGATTGCTATGAAAATACCATCTGTGATCAAAGTGTTTTCTGTAGAACAAACACCGATGCTGAAGACGGTGAAGACGGTGAAGACGGTGAAGACGGTGAAGACGGTGAAGACGGTGAAGACGGTGAAGACGGTGAAGACGGTGAAGACGGTGAAGACGGTGAAGACGGTGAAGACGGTGAAGACGGTGAAGACGATGAGTTGGTCTGCCAAGCCATACCCACCTGCGGTCCAGATCAAGAAGAGGTTGAGGCCTGCCAAGAAGGAGATGAGTCTTGCCAGGCTGTGACGATCTGCGAGACGACAATCTTCTGTGCTGACCCTGTAGAATAAGTCTATTTACTCTATGGTGTTCTCTGTCAGCTTTATAAGATCAACTGACCTCCTCCTGTTCAAGAGTGACTTAATCGAGTTGTGCTCTTAATGTTTGTATTATTACCGTACATAACATGTCTAGCTGCTCCCAGAGCTTGGCATTTATGGGCCTCTCTTCAAGAGTACCCAAGAAGTGCTGATCATTGGCCGAATCATTAGAGTTCTGAGGCTCACGACTTATGGAGAGACCAACGGACTGCTTGGGAAAAGTCAAAAGTGAACAGTGAACAGCGCTTACCTCTCTTCATGTTCGGGTACTATGTGTTGTCGAAAACGATTGCATGTGAAAATCAAACCGCTTGTCATTTGATAAATAGATTAGATTTTGGCCTTAGGTTAAACACCCGCCCTAAGCTCAAACAACCTTCGTTTTTGCATGATGATCTATGATCTATTACAGTGATACCTATTCAAGGTAGACATAACTGCAGATCATCGAGAGAGCCTAAGATCTGCGTGAAAAAAGAAGGCATTGGCAGACTCAACGGTCAGTCGACCTGATCACCTGCCTCAAAATCATAGGATCAAACAGGAGCTTCATGAGACATATCTTATCTCTTTTAATACTTACCACGTTGACCCTTGAGGCCTGCGACTCTGATCGCTCCTCGACGGAGCGCGATGAGAGCATTAGTGTTGATGCGGGATTGGCCGACCAAGGTGCTGACACCAGTCAAGATCAGGCGGTAGACCCCAATTCTAGCGAGACGAGTTTTAAGGTGCTCGGTACCTTGGGGCAAATCTACGTATGGGATGCGCCGATTGAAGAAGAGATGGAGCTGCTCGATGATCAAGGAGAACTCATTACGACCGTGACCACTGATGAACTCGGCAGCGTGGTCATACGTAACTTAGAGACTGCATCAGACCTCAGCTTGAGAGTCAAAAGTGAGCCCGCTGATCAGGCGACTCAGATCAAAGTTATGAGTGAACAAGAGCTCCCGCCTAATGAAGCCCTCTACACCGCTCAGTCTCTACAGCCAGGTAATCAATATATTGAGATGCGAGATGGCACATTACTTCATATCTTTGTGTCTTTGCCCGGTCCTGTCGAGGATGGTCCTTACCCGACGGTCGTCAATTACTCTGGTTACAGTCCAGGTCGACCAGGCCGTCCTCTTTCTGATACGATCGAGCCCTTTTGTGAGGACTTTCCGGTCTTATGCAATGTCCCAGGTTTTGGTGCGGGCATCTTTATGGGGCTTATGGGTTACGCATCTGTCGGAGTCAATATAAGAGGCACAGGATGTTCGGGAGGCGCCTATGACTTCTTCGAACCGCTACAGCTCATGGATGGCTATGATGTAATCGAGATCGTAGCACGCCAACCATGGGTTAAGCATAATAAAGTCGGGATGGTTGGCTTAAGCTATCCTGGCATCTCCCAGCTCTTTGTGGCCAAGACACGCCCTCCCTCTCTCGCGGCGATCACCCCGATGAGCGTCCTCGCCGACTCATCTTCGTCAACATTAGCCCCCGGAGGTATTTTTAATGATGGCTTCGCCTTAGATTGGATTGAGAATGTCCTTAATCGAGCGAACCCCTACGGGCATGGATGGATTCAAGAAGTGGTCGATAGTGGGGACACCCAGTGCGCCGAGCATCAGAAACTTCATGGTCAGCTCGTTGATGTGGTCTCTAAAGCGCTCGATAACCCCTTTTACACTCAAGAGGTGGCCGAGCCCGTGGACCCTAGCTCTTGGGTGAATCAGATCGACGTTCCTGTCTACTTGACAGGTCAGTGGCAAGATGAGCAAACCGGTCCACATTTTGCGGCTTTACTCGATAAATTTACTTCAAGCCCACATGCTCGGTTCACTGTAAGCAATGGTGTTCACGTAGATGGCTTCACGCCGCAGATCCTCATGGAATGGAAGACCTTCTTAGACTTCTTCGTCTCGCGCGAGCTTCCGAAAGTGGATGACCAAGTACGTTCGCTTGTCCCCCTCTTCTATTCTCAACAGTTTGGTGTCTCCCTAGAGCTCCCCCCTAATCGATTCGCGGAGTATGAAAACTTTGAGACTGCCCTCGCTGATTATAACAGTGAGCCAAAGCTCCGCGTTATCTGGGAATCAGGGGGGGGCCCCGGCAAAGAGGGCTCACCCGTCGGTACTTTTGAGACCTTTCACAACGGTTGGCCGATCCCTGATACACGTCCCACACGGTGGTATTTTCATCCCGATGGCGCATTAAAGATGGTGCCTCCCTCAGCAGAAGGTGGCGCGAGTACCTACCTTCACGATCCAGACGCTGCAGAGCGGACCATCTTGCCTCAAGGGGACATCAGCTCGGTTGAGCCCCCTTGGGAGTTCCCGTCAGCAGAGCCGGGGAAGGCAGTTGTCTTCTTAAGCGATGAGCTCATGGAGGACCTCGTCATGCTCGGTCATGGCAGCGTTGATTTATGGTTCGCTTCAACGTTCACAGACGCAGACATTGAGGTCATGTTGACCGAGGTCCGTCCTGACGGACAAGAGGTCCTTGTACAGAACGGTTGGCTCAGAGCATCTCATCGCGCGCTACGTTCAGATGCAACAGAGCTACGACCCGTGAAGACACATTTGAGGGAAGATCATCTCATGCTCGAAGAAGGGTTTAATGAGGTACGTGTGGAGCTTATGCCCTTTGGCCATATTTTTCGCACAGGTTCAAAGATTCGTCTTACGATCGACACTCCGGGAGACTCCATGGCGCGATGGTTCTTTTTACTCCTAGATCAGCCTGAGAACACTCGCCATATCATCGCTCACAATGAGGCCTTGCCGTCGAGCATTCTTTTACCTGTGATCCCGAATACTGCCGTAGAGTCTCCTTTACCTAGCTGCACCTTGCGTGGTCAGCCCTGTCGTGAGTTTGTGCCTTATGAGAACGCTATCCATCCACCTGAATAAGTTCGGATGAGATCTCTCTTAAAAGTTAATGGCCTCGTCATAACCGAAAATAGAACACTTTGTTCACAGTAAAAAAATACTCTTGAATGTGCTCTTCTCAATCTTCTTTCAGCCTTTTTTGGTCGAATCTAGAGCCTTGGTCATGTATGTGTTATCAGGAGCGATGCCGGTCAAGGGGGTAGAGTGTCTAGTTAAGGTCTCATGGGGTCAGGGTCAGGGTCAAGATCTCAGAGGAGTGTCTGAGAGGAGTGTCTGAGAGGAGTGTCTGATCAAGATCGCTGAGTCAAGAGAGGGTTTACTCTAGGGTTTCCTCTAGGGTCTCCTCTGAGATCTTTCTCGAAATCTCTCTCTAGCAGCATCGCGATACGCCTTATTGAGCTGTGGTATGAGTCTGTGATGAGAGCTAACAGTCAAGAGCGCTGAGTTCAGTGCGGCGTGTCCTCGGTCGGCGGAAGGGCGACGAGGAGGCAGTGCGTAGCGGCAACCCCGAAGGCGACATGGAGCGCGACCGAGGACACGCCGGAGAGCTTGGGACGAATTTTTTTACGATCTCGTCGTTTGAGCTAGCTGAGTCAAGATCTCGACCTTCGAGCTTTTGAGATGAGATCGCTCTGAGACCTCTGAGATTTAGTGACAGGCTCTTAGCGATATGTTACACATTTGAGCGCTTCACTATTTAGACTTTTAGAGTATCGAAGAGTCTAGGCCCACTCAGACCACTTGGAGGCTCCCCCTGTGATCGTCGTCGAACATCACCATGAGGTGTTGCCTCATTGGGCTGCGTGTCGACGCACCCAGTCCTCCGCTCCGCGGCTCTTGACGCTCGATCATCACACCGATACGAGCCGGCCGTTCCGAAGACATTTGAGGCGGCAAGCTCGGGCTCAGAATCAACGCCTCTCGGATGCGACGGAGCGGCATCTGTCACAGCAGTTAGTGGCCCAACTCGATCATTCAGACCCCCGCACTATAGAGGCCGCGATGGAGACGCTTGGTAACGACGAGCATGTCGTGGCAGCGATCGGCGCCGACATCATCCGCTCTGCCTTTGTGATCGCCCATAACGCCGCAGATACGGCCCAAGATATTTACCTCGAGCACAAGATCATTTGTCGCGGGGTCGACGAATACCAGCGCGCAGGTCGGACGCGACCACAGCCCGATAATGTGCTTGAAGCAGACTTTTTAGATGGGCGGTTGCGAGACTTCGACAACATCTTGAAAGCGCTCGATGAGCCTTTGCTTCGAGAGGCGCCGTTTATCCTCGATATTGACCTCGACTACTTCAACACGATGCGCGCGGTACGTCCAAACACGCCCGACCTGATTCGTACGTTGTCGCAAGAGGCTGTACTCGTGACGGTCGCGACCGAGCCCGAGTTCGTCACTCACTGTGCTGTAGAGCCCGGCGTAACGTGGACGCGACTGCTCGCCGATCTCAGAGCCCTGTTGATCTGAGAGTGTTGGGAACAGCGGCTAATCTACCCATGGATAGATCAAACGCTCGTTGAGGGTGGGCGCAACCTACACACACCAAGAGGCTCAGACACGAGGCTACTCTGGTCAGGGGTCACTGTGGTGTGTGTCTGTCCATGCCAAGGAGGGATTGAGCATCACTTGAGGGCATTCTTTGCCTCTCGAGTGGAGACCTTAACAATGAAAGCCCCTTGTCCCTTTGAGAAACGATCCTTAAAGCGACCCATTGCCTCTTCAGCGAGAGCTCTTGTCTGATATGGACCGAGCCGCACTCGGTGAATGAGTCGTTTATCTGGTCCTCGATGGCTGAGGGTGTAGTTCTTGAGACGTAACTGGTCCAGTTGAGCGCTAACCTGCTCAGCGTCTTTAAGACGAATGCTCGCTTTGACTTGAACAGAATAACGGGCGATCGAGCTAGATGGGGTCTTCTCATCCTCGGTCGATGTGACCGGCTCTTTCTCCTCTTTAAGAGCAACGATTTCCTTCGTAGAAGGAGACAGCTCTTGTTGTTTTTGCTCAGATGAGCGCTTCAGCTCAGCAGCTTTATCTGCAGATGAGGACTTCGCGATCACAAAGATCTCTTGTGGACCTCGAGTGATCCTAAAGTTCACTCTCCGATTAAGCGCTCTCCCCTCATCCGTGTCATTAGAAGCGATGGGGCGGGTGTCGCCATACCCGCGTGAGACCAATCGACTCGCCTCGACCCCCTTAGAGACTAAATAACGTAACACCGCCGCTGCTCGGTCTTGAGATAATTCTATATTAGAGCGCTTGGCCCCTGTGTCATCGGTGTGACCTTCAACCCTCAACTCTTTAATTTGGGGATAGCGGATGAGCAGGTTCGCTACTTGATTGACAATGGGATAACTCTTGGACAAGAGAATGCTCTCGTTATGCTTAAAGAACACTCGTTCGGTAATGTCGAGGAGCTGACCCTCAGCTGCATGATCATCATCGGTCACTGGTACGCTCTGAGCAGTTCTGAGCTGATCAGGGCAACCGTCTTGATCTTGATGATTGTTTACAGTCTCTGCTTGGAGTGGACATCGATCAGCTTTATCTTCGATACCGTCCTGATCATTATCTATGTCAGGACAACCATCAACGTCCTCAAAACCATCACGATCTTCAGCGACTTTTGGACATCGATCAAAGCGATCGCTCACTCCATCACCATCGCTATCAGCGGTGATATCCACTTGAGATATTGTCGTCGCTTGAGCCGTACACTTGAGCTCTCGTGGTTCATCACTCGGGCGGTAGGTGAGCGCGGCGAACAGCCTAAAGCCTACACTCCCCAAATCTGTACCTAACCCAAAGCCACTGCCTAGAGTAACGCTTACATCATCAGGTCGACTCTGATGAGGACGTATGCGAAGCGCGAAGAGCGCCTCAAAGGGGCTACGATCTAAGGTCATAAGCCGCTGATAGGCTTCGGTGATCAGCTCTAATTTCTGTGAGATAGAATATCCGCCGCCGAGTCCCCAAACGCTCATACTTGAACCATCAAGAGAGGTGAGCTCACGATGAGTAGAGAGGTGTCGATAGCCACCATTAAGGGCGATTCGCCACTTTGGTTGTCTATACTCAGCGTTGAGTTGGGCGCCCACGCTGTAATGTCGTCTCGTCGATTGGCGCGCACCATCTCCGCCGGGGATGTGATTCACGGTGTTGAGCGCAACACTCAGACCACTAGAGGCTTGAGGACGATAAAGACCAAATTTAGTGCTGAGTCTTAGGTCACCGACTCCATTAGCGTCATCGACGGGAAAGGGTTGAGAAAGGCCGGAGCTGTACAGATAGGGGACATGTAGCCCAATCTCTAGCCAATCAAATAGACCGATCACCCCGCTGAGCTCCAAAGCGCTCACATAATTAACGATCACCTCTCGCACTTTACCATCGCTATCGACTCTAATGAGAGGTCTATTCCCATAGCTCACCGCGCTGGAGATCGCCCACTTTCCTTCGGGGATAAGTTGACCCCCATTGACCGTTATATAATTCCAATCACCTGCGGCGGGGGTAAAGAGCTGTAAGTCTTGGGCTTCTGCTGTGCTGTGAACAGTAGGAGCCAAGAGGCATAACATCATGGCAGCTACGCCAATATACGCTGAGAGTATTCTATGACGACGTCTACTCAAAGCGATCAAGACAAGGATCAGTAATAGACCTCCTCCCGCCTCACTTGAGCGCTGCTCACAACCCTGAGGTCCATGACCCGTACCAGCGAATTCTCCATTGGCGAAGGGGTCAAAAGGGGTGGGGGAGAGTGCTAAGATAAATGACTGACGCGCCTCTCCTCCATCAGCGACCCAAGACAGCTCTCCCTCGTTATCTGCTCTCTGATGACCATCGATGAGCCTCAGCTCAATCGAGATCTCTGTCCTCTGTGTTCGGGTGGGGGTCTGCCACAGGAGACGCCACGATCGAGGGCTCTCCTCTACCGGTTCTATCACCATCCCTTCAGGATAAGTTCCTATTAATGAGAGCTTTAATTCATCGGTTATCCCAAGGTCATCCGCGGTCACTAGGTATTCGAAGCGTTCGCCAGCCACAATCTCGACTGGAGGCTCGCTAGTGAAGTGAGGGGGAACATTGGAGATGTATGCTTGAATCGTTGATCGCTGTGGAGCGAGTAAGTCTCTATTCTGCAGTTCAACGAGGTACACTCCATCGTCCCGATAACGATGACCGACCTCTAAGCCCTCTCGAGCATCCCCGTCTCCAAATCGCCATAACCACAGTTGATCGAGCTCAGAACTCTCAGGGGTACGGTCACAGATTGTCGGATCTACTTTTGAAGCCACGCGCCCCTCTCCTTCTACCCTAAACACTACGCAGCTCCCCTCATCACCGATCACATGGTCTTCGTTGATAGCCTCTTCTAGCCAAGGGGAGAGACTGAGTGTCATCTCTGCCTCTACACTCAGACCTGACCAAGGGTCAAGCACGCTGAGAATGATCGGATATTCTCCAGCCTGCTCAAAGGTGAAGCGAGCCTCCGCTTCGATTTGATTCTCTGGTGACCAACGCCCTATGCTACCAAAATCAAAGCTGTAACGGAGGTCTCTTGGGCTATCAAGGTCGGTAGCGTTGATTCGTAGCTCTACTTCGCCACCGTTGAGGCGAGTGATGTTCACCTCTCTGATCTCAGTAGGATGATCGTCGATCGGCACTAACAGATCAGCTTGAGCAGATAAACCAACAGCATCGGTGACCTTTACCACGCCCCGATAAGCGCTCGCAGAATAATCATAGCTGTGTGTGCCACGATCGCGACTGAGCGATTCATAAGGGAAGTCCTCGCCATCATTGACAGCGATGTCTCCCCAGAAGACTTGATAACTCAGTGTTGTACCCTCGGGGTCAAAGGCATCTATCTCGAGAGTAACCTCTCCACGAGGAGCAAAACTTAACCTCAGATCAGTGATCTCGGGAGGTTGGTTAGCTTGGAGGACAAAGCTCGTCTCAGCGATCGCTCCTGACCAAGGATCCCGAGCACCTACTCGAATTTCATAGGGCCCTTGATGATTAAATCGATGCCTTTTTGACCGATCAACTTGATCCATTTCGTCCCATTGACCATCATTATCAAGATCCCAGTAATAGGTTAAGCGAGGGCTATCTTGATCTGTAGCAGTGATCTCTAATAGATAGTCAGAGGTTCCTTCGACCCATATCCCTCGACCCTCAACTAAAGTGGGGGCATCAATAATCTGCACCAAGACTTCTCGCTCATCGGAGAGACCGTCACCATCAACCACTCTTGCCTTCAGCACATAAGGCTCTGGGCGCAAGTCATATTGATGAACGCCAATCCCTAAGGGGGCGATAGTCGCTAGTTCATCAAGGGTATCACCCCAATAGAGTTCATAATCTAGGCGCTCACCTTCAGGGTCTATTGCCTCGATTACCGCGCGAGTTTCGCCAGCGACTGAGATTTGAACCGTTACGTCGATAATACGCGGCGGGAGAGGTTCGGTAGAAGGGACCTCAATAGTCGTCTCGGTGATCACTCCAGACCAAGGGTCTTTGACCCCGATCCTCGCAGTGTAGGCATCAGCGCTTGGATAGAGGTGGGTAGCGACGTTGGGTGCTGTTCCCTCATCATCCCAGAGACCATCACCGTTATAGTCCCAATAATATTCAAGCTGAGGGCTGTCTAAGTCCCTAGCGATGATCGTAAATAGTCGCTCTCCAGTGCTCAAGAGACTCTGTTGAGCTGAGCTGATCTCGGTGGGAGCATCGATGAGCTGTAGAGAGAAAAGCGCTCGATCCTCTTGACCGCTAGGGTCAGTCACTTGAGCGCTGAGTAGATACGGAGCTTGGCGATAAGCTAGTCTACGGGATGCTCGACCGCCAACAACTCTCGCTAAGTCTCCCCCGTCTCCCCAATCTAAGGTAACCACTACCGGCTGTCCCTCTGGATCATATGACTCTACGATCGCCTCTGCCTCCCCTCCAGGTGTAGCGGTGGCATTGAAGAGGTCTATGACGGGAGGAAGGTCGACAGGGGGGAGGAAAGAGACCTCAAACTCATGAATTGCCTCACCTCCCCGTCCATCACTCACAGTAACTGTCGCCAGATAGCTCGCTTGCACTGCAGGGTAACTAGCGACAAATACTCCTGATTCGTTCACTTGCCCAGGAGTAGCATTTCCCGAATTAAAGGAGTAAGTGAGTCTGTCGAGATCTGGATCGGTGGCCGAAGTGACAAAAGTCACGCTGTAACCCTCTTCGATTTGACTCGTCTGTATAAAGGTGGGCGGTCGATTTAAAAGAGACACCTCGACCACTGTAGAAGCGGTCGCGCCTAGCTGATCTTCAACTTCGATAGCGATCGGGATAGAAGGGATATTGGGGTCATTCTCAAAGAACTCATAAAAATTATTAAAGGTTCCTGCTTCCTCAAAGCTCCCATCCGCTCCCACATCAAACCGATAGATAAGGCTCTCATCCTTAGTCGGTACGTCTATACGCAGGGTAGCAGTATTGCTCTCAGCGCCGTCATCGTCTACACACCATACGTTGACATTAGACCCATAGCCATCATCTAGCTGATAAGGTGTAGCCCCCTGAGCGAGCTCGGCATCAGTCATCTCTTGGTCGGCGACACCATCATCATCATAATCGAGATAGACCCTATAGCTGTCACCGGCATCAGTCAGGATCGGACGGGCGACGACACCTGCTCCATGGATAACTCTCGCGTCCACAACCACTCTGAATCGACCACTCCACTCATTCCGCCCTTCAGCACGAATAATTAAAGGCGGGTTGAGCTGGATATCAAAGTCGCCCCATGAGGCATTAGGGATAATGTTGGGCAAATGGACTTCAAAGATCGCCTCGCTGCTCAAACCATCACTATCGGTCACTGTCACCCTTATACGATCGGTCCTCACCCCCTCACCAATGGGTCGGTAGATAGGGGTCGCTCCCATATCCTCAGAGAAGTCTCCAGAGCTCACGAATACCCCCTCTCCCTCTACCACCTCATAAGTATAAATGAGCCCGAGGTCACCGTCCGGGTCATAAGTCTCACTGAGGTCGAGTTGCACTTCACTCACCTGAACTCCAGCGTCTAACGCTGTATATCCCTCTTCACAGTCTAGGCCCTCGCGACAAGTGTCAATTACGGGAGCGCTCAGATTGGGAATCAATTCAACAAAGGCCTGTCCATAAGAACAACGCGAGCAATCTGCCTCTTCTATCCCATCGAAGCATCGGTCACTCCATTGACCATCATCACACACTCGAATGGGAACGGTAACGACATCACCAAGTTGAACATCCTCAGGAAATATAGTTCGAACCTGCCGATCTAGCCCTGCTTCACCTAGATCATTAAAATCTCCATCTCGATTAAGGTCAAAATCGATCGTCGTCACAGAGTCTCGTATCCCTGCCGGCCTGTTGTTATCTCCAGGATAAGGATCTCGGGCGCGGTCGGGGTCATAGGAGGTTCGGCCATCAAAGGTAATAAAAGTATCGATATGACCAGTGTAGAACGCCTCTGCTCCATCGGGGTGAGAGATAATGATTGGAGGGTGATTTGACAGCGAGACTGTGACTTCAACCGAGGTGTGGTCTTCAACGATACGGCCATTGGAGTCTATAATCTGCAAGGTCACGGGGTGCGACAGAACTTCTCCCCAAGTGAGGGATTCTAGATATGTATGAGAGTAGGTGAGCTCAGGGTCTACGGTCTCAAACTCCCAAAAGATCTCATCACCACTCACTACTCCATCACCATTTAGGTCCTCATTACATCGTTCTCCAATATCTGCACAATCACCATCGTTATTGAGATCTTGGCAACCGCTCTCTCCGACCTCACACACGGGGTCAGCAGGATCATTATAAGTGGCGACATCCCATAAGTACCGCTCTATGTTAACCTCGGCGTTAAGCGAGTGTGACCAACTATGATCAAAGGTGACTGATTCTCCCGGCCCCACCTCCCTAGGGAAAGATCGAGCATAAGGGAATACCTCTAACCACGTTTGCAGGAGCTGAGTGATGATCGCGGTTCGCTCCATTGTGGAGATAGACCCACCCCACACCCAATCTCCGTTCCAGTCCCAAGTTCCGTTTAGATTCTGACGAGCGCTAGCATCTGAGTGTTGTGAATCTTCACCTGTGATGAAGAAGTCGATGAGAGATCGACTGAACAAGAGTCCATTGGAGAGTTCGTCGAGCTCGGGAGTAAAGGACCGGAGACCTTTGACCGCTGAATAAATAAAATAGAGCCCCCAAAATTGACCAGAAGTATACCACGCGCTCAGCTGTCGCCATGCGTCTCCTGATTCGCCTTGCTCATTAAACACTTCCTCATCAGCCCAGCCATATCCAACCAAAGCGTTACCAGAGAGCTTTGGTCCTCCACCATGATAAGGACAGATCCCATTAGGGCAATGGATAGAGAGCCAAGAGCGCTGCCCAAGACGAGCGACGTCGTAAGTTTCTATGGCATAGGTGCGCTCTAACAGTCTTAGCGCCTCCGGCGCCCAACCATTTGAGGAGGCATCATCGCTCTGCCCAACACCATTAGCGCATACATAAGACCATGCGAAGTCATCTCCCATACAGTTAACGAGGGCATCAGCGAGATCTTGGCTGAGAGACCTTAAATTACGACCAAAAACCCCATCTCTCCCAGCTTGAGCGACATATGTTTGATCACCAAATAAAGCGATCGGCTCTATCCATGCTGTCGACTCGTAACTAAACCAATATTGGGCATTGAATCCATTATTCGCCACAAACTGTAGCGCTTGCCCTGGTCTCCCAATGACATCTTCATCATCAAAGGGGATATTTACTAATTCCATGACACTTAGCAGGGTATTTAGCCCACATTCGGTGACGTGTCGATAGTATGGGTCTTGGTCACGACCTAGCCCATGTCCGTGTCCTCGACGATTAAACACTGTCAGTGAGTGACCAAGAGCGTACAAAGGCTTGGAGGCAGGTAAAGAGCATAAATGAACATCCTCATGGCCATGGCCATCTCCTGAGTTATGCTCAAAAGAGAGGAACATCGCCCACATTGCCCGGTCTATCGCTAAGGCAGCATGAGCGCTTCGAGTAAACTCTAAACGCTCACCTTCTTGGCAATTGGGCGTGTTCGCGCCGCCAAGATAATCTCCACAGAGCTGTTCTTCTACCGAGAGAATAGGCATCGGTTGCCGAGCTACCTCTTCACCACATCTTACCTCTACTTTAGGAAAATAAAGGAAGTCTCCTTCATGATCAGGTAACACAATATCGAGTGGCAATGGAGCGAAAAAACCTCCATAATTATTAGCATCCGCCTCCCTAAAACCTTCATTAGTATCGGCGAAATCACCGTCTCCGTTCCAATCCCAGCGATACAGGTACTGACCGTCACACTCTCCGTCCTCAGCGATCGCTTGCAGAGACGTGAGTGACCCTCTCACAGTGAGGTGAGGAATATCAGGCTGACCTTGAACCCAAGGGATCACGTTCACTCTTAGTGGTTCAGCTAGAGTGATTGAGAAGAGACTGCAGAGCGACAACATTGAGAACACTAAAGCTCTGAGCAAAAAATAAGTCGTGGTCATCTTATTGAGATCTAGGACAGTCTTTAAATGTTTGTTTTTAATGTCAATCGTAATCATAGTGTTCCAATAGCAGATTGTTTTTCTCATCGTAAGTTGACCAACAGCTTATCTCAATGAACCCACACTAGAGTTTTCATCACCAAGATATTTTAGGTAGCAGTACACAGTATATTATCCGCTCAATATCATGAAGATAAAAAGCGGTCTGTGTTATTATTGTGCGTGGATTGAGTCAAAAGATTGTGCGTAGATTGAGTGAGAAGTCTAGGACTCAATAATTAACTTCCATGAACCCTAACGATCTTGGACTGATCACTTTATGGTCCAAATCCATAGCGAAAAGTTATAGATAATTATATGATAAGAGTTTACATTTGCTTACTTTCACCAATATCTTGTTGACAAAGAAATACTATATGAAACATCAAATATATCTCGTAATAGGGTTGGCGATCGCCACCGGATGCGCTGATCTTGTCTCCTTAGAATCGGATGCGAGTATAGAGATCGAGCTGCGTGAATCAGAGGGTCTTGGAGGAGAAGAGGGGAGTCGTGCAAGTGGGACTAGCGGTGAATCTTTAGCAGGTGAGACCCCAGGTGGTGAAGTTTTCGCTGGTGAGACCTCTAGAATACCTGAGGTCGGTGCTGATCTTGGGCTCAGTGAGCTGAATATCACTGGTGATCAGACCTCTGATTCACGTGATTGCGGAGAGTTACGTTGTGATTCCAATGCGATGTGCGTCTCCAGCTTTGGCACTCCTTTCTGTGAATGTATGCCTCGTTATCAAGGCGATGGAGTGAGCTGTGAGCTACAGCCTTGCCCACTGAACGCCTCCGGAGCTCCTGAGTGCGTTTGTGACGAAGGGTATGAAGGTGACTTATATTATGAGCTCTCCGCTAAGGAATGGCGAGGAAGCTGTGCGGTGATCAATGCTTGTGACTTGATCATAATCGGTGAAGACACTTTTATTGAGACCGATAATCTCTCGCTAGGTGACCTTATTCATGAGACTTGCTTAAGTGATGACCAAAGTAATGCACGCTATCGCTTCTCTTTTGAGGCTGGTGAAGTGTATCATTACATCGTAGCGAGTGGATCTAATAGCTCTTGTGATTCATCTCTAAATGAGAATAATCAGCAAACGGCTGTAGATGTCTGGCCATACAGTGGAGGGGTTCTCAGTGAACGAGGACTGTTTCATCTCCCTGCTCTGAGCTATGTCATTGATGAATGTACTTATGACGTTCTCGGAGTGAGAGAAGGACCAATGTTGAACTCTGTTTATTTGGCTCCAGCGGGCCGAATATGCACAGTTGGTGAGCGGCGTGAAGTCTCTTGTGGTGAAGGGGCTTGCCGTATGGACGGCGAGGTTATCTGTGAAGAGGGAGAGTGGGTAGAG
Organism: uncultured bacterium; assembly: GCA_943788935.1. GTDB lineage: Bacteria > Myxococcota_A > Bradymonadia > UBA7976 > VGTA01 > CAKZRU01. Next base: position 14,659 of record CALSSE010000026.1, read on the forward strand.
CGCTGTACACCATTGCCTGCTTCGACAGACCCCGATGACTGTGATGGCCTTGACAGTGATTGTGATGGCTTGATTGATGAGGATTTTGTGACTGAAGAGACTACTTGTGGAGTAGGCGTTTGCGCAGCATTAGGAGCGACCGCTTGCGCTCAAGGACGATTGAGTGACTCTTGCCTTCCCGCTGAATCTCAAGGCAATGACGACAGTTGTGATGGTTTAGATCAAGACTGTGATGGACAGTCTGATGAAGCCTATATTACTCAGCTAGTTTCTTGTGGAGAGGGCATTTGTCGCACAGATGGAGTAATCCTCTGTCAAGAAGGATCTATGAGAACGGAATGTACTCCACAGCCAGCGAGCGGTGAAGACACTAACTGTGATGGTTTAGATCAAGATTGTGATGGACGAGCAGATGAGGACTATGTCGGAGAGGCGGTTCGCTGTGGAGTAGGCGCCTGCCTCTTTGATGGCTTCACCCGCTGTGTCAATGGCATTGCTGAAGACGCGTGTACGCCGGGTGAACCCGCTGAGGATGATGTGAGCTGTGATGGCATAGATCAAGATTGCGATGACTTCATTGACGAAGACTATGAGCCATCGGCTACAGTATGTGGGGTGGGTGCGTGTCTCACCTCTGGCGTAACTACGTGTGAAGAAGGCGAAGAGCTAGATCTTTGCTCGCCAGCGACTCCGCTTGGCGAAGACGATAGTTGTGATCTCATTGATGATGACTGTGATGGTCGAACCGATGAAGGCTTTGAGAATGTGCAGATGCCTTGCTCAGGTATAGGTATATATAACTGCGCGATCACAGCACCCTTGCTTTGCCTCGATGGCCAAGCGAGCTTTGATTGTGACAGCGTGCTCAGTCAACTCAATGATGAGACATGTGATGGCTTAGATGACGATTGTGATGGTCGTCTCGATGAGAATTATATCTCTGTAGAGATGAGCTGTGGGCTTGGGGAGTGCGCTGATACGTCTATGACTCGTTGTGTGGATGGGGAAGTGACCAACCGTTGCTTGGTGCGCTCTCCTACTGGCGATGATAGCGATTGTGATGGTCGAGATGATGATTGTGATGGTCAAGTCGATGAGAGCTTTGTTGAACAAGTCGTGAGCTGTGGTCAAGGAGAGTGTACCTCTACAGGTCTCGCTCGTTGCATCGCTGGTGAATATCTGAGCGAGTGCTCTCCGAGCCTCCCACAATCTCCCGATGAGAGTCTCTGCGATGCCTTAGACAATGACTGTGACGGAAGGATCGATGAGGACTATACCTCTATTCGGAATGACTGTGGGTTTGGGGTATGTTTTGCCATAGGGAGCAGCAGCTGTAACGAAGGTGTGGAATTGGCGAATTGCGTCCCTCTTCCTTCCACTGGAGGTGATGCAGATTGTGATGGCATCGATCAAGACTGTGATAACGCGACTGATGAATCTTATCCTCCGGTCGTTGACGAGTGTGGGACGGGTGTCTGCTATACCACCGCTGATTCTTCATGTGTGGAAGGAGAAGTTCAAAACAATTGTACTCCGCTCCCTGAGCAAGGTGATGACAGTCTCTGTGATGGAATAGATCAAGATTGTGATGGTCTGTTAGATGAGGCTTACCAACCCGTTCCCACAACGTGTACTTATGGTTCAGTTTGCGTGCAAGATGGACTCACCGCCTGTGTCAACGGTCAGGTTAGGGATGTCTGTGACCCGCCAGCTTTCTTCACCGGCTCTGATAATAGCTGTAACAGTCAAGATAATGACTGTGATGGCCAACTCGATGAAGGGTTTGTCGGTGGTGTGTATTATTGTGGGAATGGGGTATGCCAAGGGAGTGGATTCCGCTCTTGTGTGAATGGTCAAGAGGGAGGTGGTGATTGCAGCCCAAATAATAACCTCGCCTCTCCTGACAACAATTGTAATGGCTCTGATGAAGACTGTGATGGACGCACTGATGAAGGCTATGGCACTCAGAATATTACTTGTGGTCAAGGAGTGTGCGCTCGAAATGGAACGCAGAGCTGTTCTGCAGGCAGTTTAGTGAACAATTGTACTCCAGGTCCTCAACTGGGTGATGACAGTGATACGAATGGACAAGACGATGATTGCGATGGGCGCATTGACGAAGACTCATGTGCCATCACCAATGCTTTCGATGGCTGTGACGGCGTCGATAGTGATTGTGATCGACGGGTTGATGAAGATTTCTCTTCCTATAACGGCGCCTGTGGTCAAGGGGTCTGCGCGAGCAGCGGTCAAGTCACCTGTGTGAACGGAAATGAAGTGAGCAGCTGCTCACCTAATAACAACCTCGCGACCACTGATGACAATTGCAATAGCGTGGACAATGATTGTGATGGACGCTTTGATGAGCATTATCAAGGCGCTTTTGAGCCTTGTGGAGTCGGCGCCTGTAAGAGTAATGGTTTCTTTATCTGTCAAGGAGGCTCACCTGTGCATGATTGTACTCCGAGTCAACCTCAAGCCGAGATCTTAGGTAATGGAGTCGATGATGATTGTGACCAAAGTGTAGATGAAGGAGCCCCCGAGCCAACGTCTTGTGGCAACTTTGAGTGGTACATTAGCTCTGGTAACATTGCGCTCGATGACTTCTGTTGCTTCACTGAGCCTTGTGAATCTTGGCATGTCAGCCTCTCTGTAATGCAGCCAGGGGATCAAGCGTCTTCTGCTCAAGATGAGATTATCTGTAAAGACAACATTCCATATTCAGGCAGTGATCGTTATTATATTACGGCTCGAGGCCCTTACTTTTATCGTGGAAACGGAGACTTCTCCTATTGGTTGATCTCCGATACTGGACATGTGAGAGATTCGGGACGTTGGGCATGTCGAGGCCCAGAGGGTAGCGGAGGCGGATCCTTCTAAACAGCGTAAACGTGGAAGAGAGAGTCAGCTTGAGTATGTGAGTTTAGCAGAGTGAGCGTTGAGATAAGCTCAAGTATTACTTTGATCAACTTCAGGCCCACTGTTGTTTACTTAAAGGAGAGCGACGATCTTGATGAGGTATATTGGGTAAGCTCAGACTGGAGCTCAGGTTGGAGCTCATACTCCCCGATTAAGGGCTCAGGCTTGGCGCAATCAGCTCCATAAAGACTCTCCTCGTGTCAGAGTCATACATGTAGTGAACGACCCCGTCAACTTTGGCGTTGGTTACGTTAACCATGTCGAACTTGGAGATCGCATCTCATTTTTCTCGGACGTGATCGTCTCTTATCGCTCTCCCCTCGCAGGAGACCCACAGCTCTCTCTATTCTCTGCGAGTGACGTCTATCAAAGTAATGAGCTCTTTAACTTTATCGCCTCGCGCAAAGATCTAGAAAACGAAGAGCTTGATACAGTGCCGAGTGCCGGTTGAGACCTCATGGACTCGAGTTGGTCAATACCTCCCTTGGATGCAGATGGGTGATCGCCCAGGTCAGCTCATCTACCACGCCCGAGGATATAAAGTGCTCGGAGGTGTAGAGGCTCTCCCCCCATCGCTGCTCGCCCCTGACTCCATACCTGATGCCTACACTTCAAACGCGACGAGTTGGCAAGTCTTTAAGGCCGCGATCGATGCAGGAACGTACTCTCCAAACTAAGAAGGTTTCGGAGGGATTCTTTTTTAAGAGAAGGTCCTTGACCCGAATATATCCCTTAAAAAATAATCACCGATATGTTCAATGATATCTAGCCGACCACATCACTGACTGTATGAAGAGTAAACTATGCCCGCACTAGAACCGACCTCTTTTTACGGAGACATTGTTTGGTTAGGCATGACGCCTCACCGTGAAGAGCAGATCATTGAGAGCTCTGCACTCCAACAAATGAAGCTAGAGCTCAGCGGTTTTGATCAAGACTGTCATGGAGGACTGACCCGTCTCTCTTGCTCTCGTGTACTCGCACTTCATCCAAAAGGCACTGAAATTCGTAACACTCGTCAACTCTCCATCTTATGTGCTCATGAGCTTAAAGTGATTCAAAATGAACTCGGTTTAGAGCGTCTCGACCCCGCTTGGTTTGGGGCTTCTATCGTACTTGAAGGTTTACCCGACTTAAGTCACCTTCCTCCCTCCTCTCGACTACAAAGTCCTGACGGATGTACTCTAGTCGTTGATATGCAGAATCATCCTTGTCGCTTTCCGGCGATCACTATCGTTGAGAAACTTGGGCCTCAAAACGAACGTTTTATTCGCGCTTTTAAGGATGCAGCTAAAGAACGTCGTGGTCTGACCGCTTGGGTTGAGCGAAGTGGTACATTACACCTTGGCCAACGGTTGCATCTGTTTAAGCCAACACAGCGCCCTTGGCAGTACCAGTGATGTACAGCCATGGGCACTACGATTGGTTGATCGCGGTCCATTAACCGAGGGTGACAGAGCGTATCGTAGTGAACTAAGTGACTCACATATTCAGTGGTCACAAGATCAAAAGATACATTTGAATAGAAATGAAGTTTTTTGACTCTGATAGAATGATAGGAGATGACAGAGAGTGGCAGGTAGTGACAGAGGGGGATAAAGAGTGGTGGAGAGTGTTAGAGGGTGGCAAGAAGTGGTAGAGCGTAGTAGAGCGTGGTAGGCAATGATAGAGAGTGATCTTGAGAGAGTCTTTGTTAGGCTTTGACGATATGCACTAGTGATGGGGTACGATGGTTCAATACTTATCGACAAGCATGGAGAATACGGAGGTCATCAAAGCGGTGAAAGTTTGTCGCCCATCCGGTTGATCCAGAAAAAAACATATATCCTCCCTTAAATGTAAAGATCGCTTCTTCTTCGATCACTTGCCGCCCATCGTAACTGACTCGTACTCTATTTCTAAGCAGCTCGACCCGAATCATGTGAGGTTGCAGGTCCTCAACATCTGGTACTTCAAACCAAACGAGGTGATCGCTGGCGTCCGCATTACGTGTAATTGCGATGTGGTTTTCTCGTGTGGGGTCAGTATGGAGTTGATTAGTGCCATTATACTCATTCTGCCAAGTATCGATCTCAACGGTTAACGCGCCTCCTGGTAGTAGGAAATCAGGTTGAGCGTAGACCCCTCCAACAGTGTATCCTAATCCTCCTCCGGCGTCGGCTGCATCAAGAAGTGAACGTAATTGATCTACACTAGAGAGCTCTACAATCGTAAAAGCGAACCCATCAGCGCCGCCATTGATACCACCACCGGTGGTGATCGAAAATTCTATAGAAGCGAAGCCACTAGAGATCACATCCACTGAGTTATAGAACGAGCCCTTTCTATTCATACTCACTCCGGTCATCTCTAGCCATCCTGCAGGATCCCATATAGCATCGCCATAGGGTGTCCAATCGATAGGGTCTTCTTGGAAATCCTCAGTAACTAATCCGCCACAAAAGAAGAGATTAAGTTCACCCCTTTCTTGACAAGGACCACGCTCTGTAACCGGGATCGCGAAGAGCTGTTTTAAGCCACTCGACTCGCCAATATACTCACTCTCAAAGATCCCATTCGTATCTGTGGTGAGCTCAAAGAGAGTTTCTCCATACTCATCTACAATCTTTACGGCTTGGCCTATCACAGGCTCACCGCTTATGGTTGTCACCTGACCCCTTAGCGGCACTGATGATTGAACCTCATAAAAACTTTCATTTCTAGGTCTAATGAAGCTGATCTCTCTTTGACATGAGATAGGCGTTGAAGAAGAGAGCATATCCGGTGTTAGACCGCCTAATCCGAGATCAGTGCTTGACCTCTCCATATCGACATATTCAGAGAATCCCGTGTCTTCGAGTATATCTAGATCCATAGAGAGTGATTCAGTTCCACATTCATCGATACAGGTATTATTACCGGAGGGAGGAGAGGTATCGCGCGTTATCGGTCCTCTTTCAGATTGCTCATTAGCGACATCAATAACACAGGCGTGAAGGGAGAGTATGATCCCAATAATCAAGCGATAATGAGTCTTTCTCATACTAATGCTCTTTCAAATAGAGATGTGACAAGTAATTTTTTGTACACATCAGTATTATAATAGAAAATAAATCAACAATAACGGGAAAAAATCATTAAACACTAAAAATACGGCTAACAAGAGCACATCGGCGGAGGGGTAAGAATAAACTTATGTGCGATGATAAGGTCTCCTGAATTGTCGACCTCTCTCTACTGATGAGCCAGCTCTCGCGCAGAGGAGATCTTCGTTCGGTTCGGTTTTATATCTTGGGTGACAGTATCGCAGGTGTGGTTGGATCATAGGTCCTCTTTTAACCTACCTTATACCTTATTTAACGACGATTGCTTCCCCTTCATCTGAAAACTATTACACTAAGGACTGATGCGGTCTCTCTCGGAAATTGAGAGAGATCAAATGACTTCTCCATTTCTCATCGTGCGAAGTGGTGATATGAGTAAATATGGAAAAAGTAATTCAGCGAGAGAGTGCTTTAATTTTATTAGTCAGAGCGGTGTGACCCACCGCGGTATTAAATCTGAAAACTCTTCTCCTTGTAAAGGTGCTTATGTACTCTAAATATATAGTTTTGTTTTGTATGTTGACTTCTGCCTTCATAAGTTCAGGCGCTACAGCTGACCCAATCTCTAGTTTAATCACCGGCTATATGAAGCAGAGGGAGATGAGAGAGATTAAAGGTAAATTAGCCCAAATCGAGAAAGATCTAGAAGGGATCAAGAGTGACCTTAACCTAATCATCGATTCAGATCTTAAGGCGGCGATGAGTGCGCTCAATGACGCCAAAGAGATCGTCAATCTAGAAGAGAAAGCTGACTCGATTCGCTCTGCAAAACATTTCTTAACAAGGGCAGTCAACATCGCCAAAGAGCCAGACCGTAAAGCGCTCGCTTACTACATCTTGGGCCATGTCTACCTTTTACTAAATGAGGAGACGGCCGCTAAGAGACAGTTTAAGCAGGTTATCCAATTTAAATATGGAGTAACGAGCGGGTTATGGAATAAGGAGACCCTATATAATCAGACAATCACTCGGCTTAAGCGTGACGCCTCAGGGATCTTATGTAGCTACCAAGAGAGCGCCAAGCGGCTTAATGAGAATTGGTGCGCTCTCCATGTAGGCTATCTTAACGCGAGTAAAATAGAGCTAGGAGACCTAGAGGGGTGTTTGCATACAGAGGAAAAAGCGAGCTGTGAGCGAGTCGGCTTCAATGTACTTCAACAATACCTAAACGAGAATGAGAGCGCAGAGGTTAGGGGGGAAGCGTTTAAGCTCAATGATCCATTTAATAGCGAACACAATGAGGCGATTGAGTACTCCAAAAACTTTCTATACGAGAGCTGTGATGAGGCTCACTCGCTCAGCTCTCCTGAGCACTTCAGAGCCTGTTATCGTCGCGGTCAAGTCTTATTCCACGAAGGTAAGTTTGGGGATAGTTTAAGTCATTATAAGACGGTATGTAACTCTTGGTTTAATACCCTTAAAGCGTCGCTTGAGGAGGGAGACTCACAGCATCAGATTGGGCAGAGCGCTTGTCGATTAATCTATCGCGAGCCTCTTTGGTCTATGGTGAGTGAAGAGCATAAACTTGGGCTCGTGAAGGACTTATGCATCTCAGGTGACCTTCAAGCCTGCGGACAGCTGATCAGCGATTATCACTTTTATGACAGTAAGCTCCTTAAAACTGTCTCGACTTACGTTGCAGACCGCTGCCTGTTACAAGAGGATCAAGCCTCTTGTGAGCTGATCGACCGGACGAGAGCGCAAGCGCGGGATACAAAACAGTTTGTGCTCGAAGAGCTCGTCGTAGGGCTAACGCCTGAAGGGAGTCTATGGGATCTCACCGGAGACTCGAACCCAGAAGTCCTCTTACAGATCCTCGTGGATGACTTTACTGTGTATCATCAGCGGCTAGAGATCTCTCAGATCATTTCGGATGCAGCGGGTAACCCGATCACGTATATCCTTAAACTTGATCCAAGCAAGAGCATACTAATCGATCAAGAGTTTGCTAAAGAGCGAACGATTCATGTGCTTATAACAGACATCGATCCAATGTCGGATGACCTCATCGGGAAGACCGAGATCAAAGGGGGAGTGAGAGCGCTTCAAGCGCCATTCGGCTCGGTGGCTAAGGTTCACTTTAGGGTGAAGAGCGCGCGATAACAGCGTTCTGTGACCTCTCAAAGAGACCTCTACCTCTCTTACATTATTATCGGTGAGAGTCGTAACATAGGGACACCACGTGTGGAGGTCGATGAGAGTCTCCCCTGCACCCTTTAAGTCTCTTACGTAGATATCTTTTTTTGTACCCGAAGGGATTATTGTGTTGACACCCCTTCACTCAGCTGAGTAAACGTTAGATATGATTTTGAAAACGATTATCAATACCAAGTACTCAAGTCTCAGCGCTTGCCTGTTGCTCTCAGTAGCGTTACATGGCATCGGGTGGCTGTGCGCTCCGGAACTTAGAGATGATCTTCGTTTAAATGAGTTGTATAACATTCAAAGCGTTATCAGCCCTGATCATTTTGTAGAGGTTAAGCTCCCCATACCTAAAGCGTCAGCGCCGGTTGGTGATGTTGAGGAGCGCGCTGAGACGGTGAAGTCAAAGCCCCCGCGAGTGAAGCGCCGACTGAAGAAGAGGTCGGTTAAGCGGCGATCAAAGAAGGCCCGTAAAAAGCGTAAGGTTCGTCAGCGAAAGCCAGAGCCAGTCGTAGACCTATCGAGCGCAGCCAAGCCCACGGTGGCTCACCATCAGGACGATGCGCCAGAGGCAGTAGCAAGCACAGTAGCGACCGCTCCACCCTCTCCTCAGGGGGTTACAGAAGAGACTGAAGAGGCACAAGAAGCGCAAGAGGCACAAGTTACCAAGACTCAAGCGCGCCAACTCTCTAAGCGTGAGCTCCGCGGTTTACTCCGTGGGTATGTCAATAATCTCAATCAACTCATGAGCGTTAAAAAAACCTATCCAAGATCAGCGAAGCGGCTAAAGCTCGAAGGGAAAGTCTTCGTACACATCGTGATCAGCAGCCAAGGCGAGATTATGTCTGTTCGACTCGCTCGCTCCTCAGGTCATGAGTTGCTCGATAAAGCAGCGATCGCCCAAGTTCAGAAAATGGGCCGAGTACCTAGTATCCCCAAGCAAATCGATCGTTCCTCTCTCACCTTTGAGGTTGGTCTTGATTTCAGCCTGCAGTCATAATCGGAAGAGTAGGCGAGGTTGATCGACTCTCGGGCTGGCGGAAGATGGCGAGCGCACTTAGAGCTGGTAAGACCTCCCGCTCTGCTCACCGCTGGCGCTGACTCGCTCACTGGCTGGGGCTGGGCCCTCGGTGTGATGAGCATGAAGAGCGATGAGCATCTATCTTTGATCGGGCTCTGTTTGCTCTCGTTAGTATTTATCATGATCAGCGGCTCGATCTACGCCGCCGGCATGTGCACAAACGATATCTTCGACGCCGAAGAGGACCAGCGAGATCGTCCATTTCGCCCTATCCCTTCCGGTCGGGTGAGCCTCAAGATGGCATGGCGTTTGGCGCTCTCTCTACAAGCCCTGGCGATAGGCTTGGCGCTATTGATCAGCGTCACTCAAGGCACAGTCGACTCCGGCCTCCTAGGGTGGTCGCTGTTCGCGACGGTCTCGGCGACAGTTATCGCCACTTATCTCTATAATCGGCTATTTAAGGAGAGTGTGATCGCTCCTCTCTTTATGGGGTTATGCCGATTAGGAAACTTTTGGATCGGAGCGAGCGCCTTAGTCGTATTGTCCCCACAACTTGCTGCGGCCGATCCCTCGCTACTTTGGACTCCCATTGCGCTGTCATGTGGAACCTTTCTCTATGTCTCAGCGCTGACCGCGATGTCGCGGTTCGAGGTTGAGGGAGGTCGAGGTGCTCGCTGGTGCGCGTGGGCGCTCTTGCTCGCTTCTACTCACCCACTATGGTGGATGGGGTCGGGTCTATTGGGGCGCCCTGAGGGTGCCGCGATTGGGCTGGGTGTCGCGACCGAGTTGAGTGGCGCGATCGGGCTGAGCGTCGCGATCGGGCTGAGTGTCATGGTCTCTCTGTGGATCTTTAAGGGGCTTAGGCCGGTCCTCTTGAGTGAGGCTATGCCCGCAGAGATCGAACGAGCGGTGGGGGTCGGGATTCGAGGAGTGGCTCTAACCAATCTCGTCCTCTGCGTCGCCTTGGAGGCTTGGTGGCTCGCGCTCCTCTTGGCTTGTATGACTTGGGGCGCCGGTCGAGTCGGTCGATGGTTTTACGCGACCTAAAGCGTTCTCCTCGCCTTCCTCAAACTCATAGAGTGAGCGTCCGCCCACTTCAGGGAAGCTGAGGACAATCAAGCCGATTAAGAGGAAGAGCCACCCAGGTAGACCGAGTACCATGGGGTAGCCGTGGCTAATCACTAGGGCGCCCGCGAGAGGAGGCCCGATCATCCCGCCGATCCCTTTCCCTACATTTTGGCTCACCCCCGGGCAGGTGCTGCGCAGATGAGTAGGGAACAGCTCTGGGGCGAAGATCCCCATCACTCCATTAATGCCAAACCCTACACAGCACAGCGCGAAGGGGATCATGAGAGCCTCAGTGATATTTAGGGGCGTGATACTCAGAGGAGAGGTGTTGAGAGATTTAAGCCCTTGCTCGGTGAGCTGAGCATTTAGATAATAAAATCCCACTGCGCCGATCACACAAAAGGCGAGCGCCGCTTTACGCCTCCCCCAAAAATCAGAGAGAGCTCCCGCTAAGATCACCGAGAGTAGACTGGCGAGGTTCAAAGTGAGCTGAAAGGGAAGCTGACCTGATTTATCGAGGCCTAGTCCACCGCTGCTAGCCTCCGCCTTCAGGAAATTGATAAATACCGTAGAGAAAGAGTAAAATCCTAGATTCATGAGGATAAATAACAGAGTTAATCGTAGCGTTAACCACTTACTGCGCCCAGTAAACGCCGCTCGTAAGGGTGAGCGATTAGCCTCTATAGACAGCTCCGCGGGTAGCTCGCCCTTTGACTTCGCTTCTTGAAAAGAGAGCCAGACTCTCGACTCAGGGATCCATCGCCGCAGAGTGATCGCGAAGAGTGTTGGTAAGACCATAACTCCAAAACTCCCTCGCCAACCTAAGGGTGACTGAAAGAGCCCGATGGCCACAAATGTCCCAATGTTAAACATCGCCGCCACGAGCCCTCCTACTCGACCCCGACTCTGCTCTCGCCACACCTCACTGAGCAGGGCAAAACCGATGCTCCACTCAGCACCAGTGCCGATCCCGGCCAAGAAGCGCAAGGTGAAAAGTTGTAACTGAGAGTCGGCGAACGCCATTAAGCCGGTGGCGACCGAGTAGATCACGATTGAGGTTGCCAAGGCTCTCACCCGACCCCAACGGTCGCCGAGTTGAGCAAAAAAGAGACCTCCAAAGGCGCTCCCCAATAAGCCCACTCCAATGGCGACCCTCACTGTCTGAATCTCTAGGTTGAGGTCAGCGGCGATCTCCTCTTGGAAGAGGATGAGGAGGATAATGTCCACCGCGCTAAACAACCACCCTAAAGAGACTGCGATCACTGTCGCCCATACCTGTTTTGGCTTTAATGCTCTCACTCTTAACTCCTCTGAGTGGATTCGGCGCTCACTCTTAGCTGATAATATAGGGACAGGCAAGCGAAGCTAAGGACGATAAAGAGTAGGGTAATCGTCAGTGGAGGTGCGGAGGGGATCGCTTGACCCTGATCAATGATCGCTTGACGAGAGTCGGCGAAAGCCCTCGGGCGGTAAAGGGCTGAGAGAGCTCCACAGGCACCATCCGCTGATGGTGACAAGGGTCGCGATAAGGAAAGTAAGGCCTCGTTGGCGCCTTTCACAATACAACGATCCACATCGCCCATCCTAGCCCTAGAGCGCCTCCTGCGAACACTTGAGCGACGCTATGGGCGTTGAGATGAACGCGACTCCATGCGATCCCGGCTACCCACCAGCATCCCGAGGAGGGTAAACGAGCTGTGAAGGGTGAGGAGAGCAGGAGTAGGGCGCTGAAGCGCTCTCTCGGCGATCGCCCGCGGAAGACAGAGGGGCGAAGAGCAGTCGGCCCACCGCGCTCTGAGTG
>CALSSE010000027.1:0-2500 GCA_943788935.1 uncultured bacterium
CTTTGCAGTCCTTTAAAACAAAGCAGAATTTTATCAAATAAAGTTAGATAAATTAAGTTCTTTGAAGTGATGTAGAAATAGCGGAATCTCGAAACAAACAATTTGAGTTTTTAAACAACCTTCTTGACACAAGATCAAAATTTTTTACTATGGAGAGTTTGATCCTGGCTCAGGATGAACGCTAGCGGCAGGCCTAATACATGCAAGTCGAGGGAGAAGTTTGGTGCTTGCACTAGATGGGAACCGGCGAACGGGTGCGTAACACGTATGCAACCTACCTATAACTGGGGGATAGCCCGAAGAAATTCGGATTAATACCCTATAATACTTATTTACCGCATGGTAGATATTTTAAAACTCCGGTGGTTATAGATGGGCATGCGGCCTATTAGTTTGTTGGTGAGGTAACGGCTCACCAAGACTACGATAGGTAGGGGGTCTGAGAGGATGATCCCCCACACTGGTACTGAGACACGGACCAGACTCCTACGGGAGGCAGCAGTAGGGAATATTGGACAATGGACGAAAGTCTGATCCAGCCATGCCGCGTGCAGGAAGACTGCCCTATGGGTTGTAAACTGCTTTTATATAGGAAGAAACCTCTCTACGTGTAGAGAGCTGACGGTACTATACGAATAAGGACCGGCTAACTCCGTGCCAGCAGCCGCGGTAATACGGAGGGTCCAAGCGTTGTCCGGATTTATTGGGTTTAAAGGGTACGTAGGCGGGACTTTAAGTCAGTGGTGAAAGCCTCCAGCTCAACTGGAGAATTGCCATTGAAACTGAAGTTCTTGAATATGGATGAGGTGGTTGGAATATAACATGTAGCGGTGAAATGCTTAGATATGTTATAGAACACCAATTGCGAAGGCAGATCACTAAACCATTATTGACGCTGAGGTACGAAAGCGTGGGGAGCGAACAGGATTAGATACCCTGGTAGTCCACGCCGTAAACGATGTTCACTCGCTGTTGGCGATATACTGTCAGCGGCCAAGCGAAAGCATTAAGTGAACCACCTGGGGAGTACGATCGCAAGGTTGAAACTCAAAGGAATTGACGGGGGCCCGCACAAGCGGTGGAGCATGTGGATTAATTCGATGATACGCGAGGAACCTTACCAGGGCTTAAATGATAATTGACCGTCGCCGAAAGGTGTCTTTCTTTTAGACAAGTATCAAGGTGCTGCATGGCTGTCGTCAGCTCGTGCCGTGAGGTGTTGGGTTAAGTCCCGCAACGAGCGCAACCCCTATCTCTAGTTGCCAGCACATAATGGTGGGGACTCTAGAGACACTGCCTACGTAAGTAGTGAGGAAGGTGGGGACGACGTCAAGTCATCATGGCCCTTACGTCCTGGGCTTCACACGTGCTACAATGGATGGTACAAAGAGCAGCCACTCAGCGATGAGGAGCGAATCTCAAAAAACCATTCTCAGTTCGGATCGGAGTCTGCAACTCGACTCCGTGAAGCTGGAATCGCTAGTAATCGCGTATCAGCAATGACGCGGTGAATACGTTCCCGGGCCTTGTACACACCGCCCGTCAAGCCATGGAAGTTGGGAGAACCTAAAGTCGATAGCCGCAAGGAGTCGCCTAGGGTTAGACCAATAACTGGGGCTAAGTCGTAACAAGGTAGCCGTACCGGAAGGTGCGGCTGGACCACCTCCTTTCTAGAGTAATCTAGTATAGGAAGGTTATTCTGCTATTTCTATTCTCTTCATATTTTTAGACGATTTTTACAAGTCAGAAAGTGTTAATCTTTCTGAGTCACTTCTATTTCGTCTTAGAAATAGTCCCGTAGCTCAGTTGGTTAGAGCACTACACTGATAATGTAGGGGTCAGCAGTTCAAATCTGCTCGGGACTACTTTTAGTTATTAATTAAGGGTACGAGAAGATTGTTGATTTGTTCTTATTAAGAATCACGGGGGATTAGCTCAGCTGGCTAGAGCGTCTGCCTTGCACGCAGTAGGTCAACGGTTCGACTCCGATATTCTCCACATCTGAGTAGTATGCTTCGATAGTTGACGATATTATACTATTGTTGGGGTGATTAGCTCAATGGTAGAGCGTTCTAGCATTGAGTTTAGAAGGTCATCGGTTCGATTCCGATATTCTCCACAGATGTAACTGGTTAGTTATGGGGCAGCCGATTGTGAAGTCATATCTCCCGTGCTAGATGTTACACACTTAACTTTAGAAGTGAAATTTGTTAAAGTTCTTTGACATATTGGAAGTAAAATAAAACTAAAAGAGTAAGTTACTAAGGGCACACGGTGAATGCCTAGGCTCTCAGAGGCGAAGAAGGACGTAATAGGCTGCGATAAGCTACGAGTAGGTGCCTATAACCGTTCAGTCGTAGATTTCCGAATGGGGCAACCTATTCAATTTATTGAATGATATAATCGCAAACCTGCCGAACTGAAACATCTAAGTAAGCAGAGGAAGAGAAAATAATAATGATTTCCTGAGTAGCGGCGAGCGAAAAGGAAAGAGCCCAAA
>CALSSE010000028.1 GCA_943788935.1 uncultured bacterium
CTTGGAGAGGGACACCTCTCCTCGCTCGTTGCGGTCAAACCGTTCGCTTCGATGCTAGTGAGAGCCTTCACCCCTACCCTCTACGTCAGATCACCGAGTACAAATGGGACCTAGATGGAATCCCAGGCTATGAGCGACAAGGCGAAGGGAGCGTCGTTGAGCACACCTTTAATCGGTTTGGGACATATACCGCTCACTTAGAGGTTTGTGATAATGTTCCCTTCTGCAACGCTGCTGATCCGATCACTATTAACGTTAATCAAGGAAATCAAGCACCTGTCGCCAGGCTACCTTTCAACGAGGTGATCCATCTCACAGAAGATGATTTAGTGATCAACGCCGGCGCGAGCTTCGAGCCTGATGTACACTGCGGTGACTCCATCGTGACCTATAAATGGTACTTCAACCCTGTGGGCAACAGCCCGCCGACGTTCGTAGAGAATGATCCTGAGCTCAGCCTCTCCTGGAATCAGCTGCAACAAGTACTCCTCGGACCGGCCGATCCTCGCACAGGCCTACCCGTTAACCAAATCGTCCTCGAGGTAGAAGATACCCTCGGCTTAACCCATCGCGCTGAGATGACGATCACCCTCTATCCTCGAGAGCCCATCGCCATCTTCCAGCAGCTCCCTAGCCCAGCGCCCATTAACGAAGAGACCGGTGAGGTTGTCGTAGAGTTAGACGCGAGAGAGTCGTTCTCTCCTCGCCCTGGAGGTCGTGTCATTAACTACTTCTGGGATCTCAATAACGATGGAGCGTTCGACGAGTTTAATGGCCAGCCGGTGATCACCGTTCGTAAAATCTTTGAGCCCGTCCCTACCCCCGATCAGATTCCCGCTCCTGTCGTGAGCTTAAGGGTCATTGATGATCGAGGTGAAGTCAGTGAATACTCGCTCGCTCTTGAGTATGGACTAGGAAATGTCCCTCCCACCGCAGACGCTGACCCCTCAGATGCTCCCGAGTTAGGGTATCATATCCTCCTCGGTGACTCCCTCTTCCTCAATGGTGCTCAGACTCTTGAGCCTAATCAAGGGGACTGGGTGCGCTTTTATCGTTGGTGGGTTAATAGTGTACCGAACGCGCAAATTGATGACTGGCAGATCGAGAGTGAAGACATTGACGGTGATGGACAAGAAGCGATCTATGAGGTCACTCTAGACCAGCTCGCCCTCTTTGGGATCACTGATGTGGGCGAATATCCCATCAGCTTTATGGCAGAGGACACAACCCTACTTTCGGCGACCGACTCAAGTAAGCTGACAGTGCATGCCGCCAACCCTATCACCATCATTAATATTCCTAAGACTCAAGTCGCCTGTAGCGAACAGTTTACGCTCGATGGGAGCGGTTCAAATCATGCTCACCCCGATATTGAGATCGTTAAGTATGAATGGGACCTTGACGGCGACGGCCAGTATGGCACCGAGGGGGATCGTGAAGGAGCTCAAGTCTTATTCACCGCCACTCAATTTTCTTTTGATGGACCTCAAGTGATCAAATTAAGAGTCACCGACAGCAGAGGCAACCAGAGCGAAGATCAGGTAACGATCTCAGTCGACCAAGGAAATAGCGCTCCGGTAGCTAATATAGGTGGTCCATATGCGATAGGTGTCAATGACCCTGTCTTTAGCTTAGACGCGACTAACAGCGTAGACGCTGAAGCTAACTGTGGTGATGAAATTGTCAGCTATGAATGGGATCTTGACGGTGATGGAGCGTATAACAACAGTGACTTTGAGCGTCGTTTCCTCAATGAATCGCAACCTCAGATCACCCGCGCTGAGTTCACACCTATACTGAACCCAAACAACCCACTCGGAGCTTATGAGATCGGCCTTCGAGTCACCGATCGCTGGGGAGTGACTCAAGAGAGTCGTGGTGAAATACGCGTCTATCGTGGCCCAGAGGCGATCGCTACTGCTGAGCCACCACGCGCCGCTTGCGACACTGATGTCAGCTTCAACGGCCTCGCTAGTAACACCGATGGACCCATCGATAAAGGGTTCCGTATCGTGAGCTATGAGTGGGATTTTGATCAAGATGGAGAGGTGGATTCGACCGACGCCTTAACGATCTTTAGAGTAGGTTTAGGGGGAGCAGATGTACAAGCGACGCTCACCATCACTGATGAATCAGGCCGTATCGATAGTGATGTGGTGGTCTTTGAGATTAATCAAGACAATAACGTTACTCCTGTCGCTAATGCCGGTGGGCCCTACGCAACAGGCCCCATCAATGGGGCTCAGATGACCCCCATCAACTTAGACGCTAGGGCTTCATTCGATCCCGATGAGCCCTGCGACAGTATCGTGACCTACAAGTGGGACACCGATGGTGACGGCCTATATGGTAATGACGATGGTAATGGCGCCGGATTCAGAAACGGCAGCGACTTCACCGGAGCAGTGATTCAAGACTTCACTGACCCCACTTGGGAGGTCGGCTTAACCAAGCTAGTGCGTGTCATCGTCTGCGACACGAAAGGCGCTTGTTCTAACCCTGCGGTGCAGGAGGTTGATGTCCGTCAGAATCCGCCACCAACGGGGGAGCTACTCTCTCCTCGCGCTGATGAATGCTTAACCGCTCAAGACAGCTTTGAGCTTCGCGTGAAATATCGCGACCCAGATGGTGGAACCGTCAGAGTAAAAGTATTTATTGATCAACTTGAGGTGACGAGAGCCAATTTCACCGCCGCTGATGATGGGTCCTATAAAGAGGGAACGATCGATGTCGACATCTCTGATCTCCCTGATGGAGTGCATAATCTAGAGGTTGAAATCGGAGATTTCTTAGGAGCAAAGACCGTGGTGAACCCTGGCGGATTGATCACCTTTGATCGATTAGCGCCAACAATCAGCTTTAATCAAGCGCTACTCAACGGCGCTTGCTACGGTCCTAATCAAGCTCCAAGCCCTAACCCTGTGGCAGAAGATGACCTTGACACTACCCCAACAATGAATGTTCAATTTGTTGAAGACGCTTGTCTACGGACGATTCATGTCACCGCGTCTGACTCCTGTGGTAATGAAGCGGTCGCCTCGAGAAATTATCGAGTGTCAGGTCCTGTCGGGGTACAGCTTGAAGGCCCTGATGAGGGAGAGCTTGTGGGGGGAGACCTCGCGAGATTTACTTGGACTGCCGAGGGACCAGACGCCTGTATTACCGCAGTGAACGCAGAGGTCAATTCTGAAGGTGGTCGCACTTGGGTCTACCAAGAAGGCGCTCAGATAGTAGACCCCGGCGCTGCTACGCTCAGCGTCTCGGTTCGCGACTGCGCTAATCAAGTCTTCTTAAGCCAAAGGAGCTTCAGAGTAAACGCTGACCCGATCTCTCGGCCACAGCCACCAGGACACCCCAACAGTGTACCCCTCACTCCTATCCCCACCTATGAGATCAATGAAGGAGAGCCATTGCTACTAGAGGGGTCTAGCTCTGCGCCTCCAGAGGAAGATGACCAAATCGCCGTCTATCGTTGGGACTTCAACAGCGATGGGGTTATTGACGCTCAAGGAGAGGTGGTCAATGCCGACACCTCTGAAGATGGAGCAGTCCAAGGTCGACTTGAGGTCGAAGATCTCTTTGGCGCGACTCACTCTCAAGACTATGAAGTGATCATTAACGACGTCAACCCAATCTCAGTGGTCGGTGGACCTTACCAAGGCTTACAAGGTCAAGACATCTCCTTTGATGGAGGGGCGAGTAGAGCGGCCAATGATCAAGACCCACTCTCTACAGAGGTAAATCGACCCGCGATCACCTGGGACTGGGGGTGATGGCTCCTCAAGCTCTGGCAGCTTTGATGAACTCTCTCAGACCATACATAACTATGCTCATGACGGTTTATATCAAGTCAGATTGACGATACGTGATGAGGATAGCGAGACCTTTAGTACTGCTCAGGTGAGAGTCGGTGACGTGAGGCCAGAGATCAACCAGGTGACTCTCCCCGAAGCGCCATATGCTCTTCAAGATATCCAATTGATCGTCGACGCGACTGAAGGAGCCCCTGAAGATAGAATCATCGCCTATGCTTGGGACTTCTTGGGAGATGGAACATTCCAAGCCTTCCCTGAGAATGTCGCTGACTACCGCTATTTGGAGGCCGGCTCTTATCAACTCACCTTGAGAGTACAAGATCCTGACTCTATGACAGAGGCACAGTTCGCTATAGATGTTAGACCCATTACTCTCTCTGACCTCCTCAGAGAGATTGATGTCGCGATCAATGAACAGCTCGATCAAGTCGATGTAAATATCGCTATTGAAAACGCCCTCGCGCCCAATGGTCAGCTCGCCTCTTCTGAGTGGGTAAACCGCGGTTTATGGTCAGAGGCTCGAAGAGATGAAGCTCTCAACGGCCAGATCGATAATGGGGCGCTTGAGCTATACGCTGCTGTTAATGGAGCCTCTAGTATGAACGATAGAATGTCGAGCTGGTATCGTGGAAACACCCTCCTCGCCATCGATGAACTCCTTTTCCGTCTTAACAGAGCTCAGGTCGCAGGCGCGAGATTTGGCGCTCTGACCTGGAAACTTAGCAGGCAGCTCCTCCGGGAGACTGAAGCGCTCGCCGCTAACGCTATCGTGGCTGCTGAAGAGTCCTTCGCTAACAACAACTCAGTGATCCCCGCTGACGAGGATCCACGACTAGAATCCACTCAGATCCTCTTAGGGATCTCTCGGGACATGTTTGAGAATGCTGATTTCTACGATCGGGTCACGACTCGTGATGGCTTCCTCGCCCGAGACTTACATGCAGCACTCTTAGAGGCCCATTTCTTAGCTCGCGATGTCACCGATATCGCGCATCAATCAAATGACTTCCGGCTCTCTGATATTCGAGATCCTGTCGCTCGAGTTGCTGAAGGTAACACTGTCAATCAAGACCTCATTCGCTCCATTGATCAGCTCTATGCTGAGCTCTCTGCCTATGCTGCAGGAGGAGCGGGGCAAGGGGTCGATGCAGTGCCTGGTTTGGAGGCTGTTAATGGCGCGATTTCCTCCATTGAGGAGATTCAAACCTGGGTCGAACAACCGATCGGCATTCGATGCTTCGCCGCTGACCCCGATGACCCTTCATGTGACTTTATTGATGATCTCGATAGCCTCTCGCTACAGCTCGCGTTAATGGACCTCATCGGCGAGCTCTTCGCCGCAGCAGACGCCGGTGTCTATGTACGTAATGCTCAACAGATGTTGACACTCGCTGTTAAATTCCGTGTCGAGGTCGCCTTACTCCGTGTCGAAGACCTCTGCGGTATTAATAACCCTTATCCCCTCTCTGCTCGAGCACAGCAGAGCGTATTGCTTAATCTTCTTGATGATGATCAACGTGACGCTGCCCTCCTTTATTATATCGCCCCTGAGCGTCGTTGTTTGGTCTATGAGCAATATAACGAATGCGTTATCCCTGCCCTCAATCAAGGTCGTGTAGAGGGTGAACCTGAGAGAGAGACGGTGCCATATCCACAAGTATGTGAAGGGATTGAATTGATCGGCGGAGAAGAGCCTCCTCCTGCGATAGACCCCTCTATGCCCATCCCTCCCCGAGAGCCCTTCACTGACCTTCAGCTCCTGTTCGCGATCACTACAGCCTATTCACTAGATATTGATGTCACTGACCCTGCCGTTTTAGCGCTTAACTTCTCCGATTATGAGTGGGCTGACTTTAATCGAGACTCTCGCGACGAAGCGTTCAACTTGAGCGATGTCAATATCGCAATTATGCAGTTTAATCATGATCGAGTCGATTATGATGGCGATGGTCTAGTCGGTCTCTATGAGATCGATTGCCAAATCCAATTCGGTATGCCGCTCAGCCCAATGAGGGATAGAAACGCAAACGGAATGGATGTCGCTCAAGATTGCGATGGTGACGGCATTCCAAATATGGAAGAGATCAACGCAGGTCTGAACCCTGTAGAGCCTGCTGACGCCGACCTTGATATCGATAATGATGGAATGACCAATATCGAAGAGTGGACGTGGACGAACCGTGGTCTAGAGATGGATATGCGTGACCCAACAGATGCCGACGGCGATCATGACTCAGATGGTGTTCCAAATGGCCTCGAGGTCGCCGGAGGGTTAGATCCAAGTAATGGGGCAGACGCCGCTGCCGACTTTGATCAAGATGGACTCACCAATGGACAAGAGCTGCTCAATGGGCTCAACCCTCGTGATCCCGATGACGCTGATGCAGACCCCGATGGCGATGGTCTCAGCTCTAGAGAAGAGATCACTCGTGGTCGTAATCCCCTCGTCGCCGACTGTGAATCTGATCTCGCAGAGCTCGCGAATAGAGATGACGACCCAAGTCGAGCCCGACCGCTAGAGGCCAGCCAAGATGGATTAATCTGCTCTGCTCTGGGGGCTGAAGATGTCGATTGGTATACTTTCACCATTGAGCGAGATAACCAACGATTTACCGCTCGTCTGCTGACCGACGCCCCTAATATGGGCTTAGGTCTCTATCGTGCCATTGATGGCGGTCAAGTGGAATCAAGCAACGGTCGCTACGAAGATGGTTTGATCGCTCTCCCTAGAGGACAGCTTGACCCTGGTGAGTATCTGCTCAAGGTGAGTCATGGTCTACGTGACCGCGCTCCTGAGGTAAACTACACTCTCGAATACAACCTCATCGATCCTGATGCCCCTTGTCTCCCTGACCAATGGGAGGGTAATAGCGGGAATAATCAAAGAGGTCTAGCGACCGTCATCGGCGCCGAAGAGATCCGTTTCGGCAACGCTTGGGTTTGTCAAGAAGAGCGTAACGTAGGGGATTGGTACACTATTAATCTCGATGGCCAAGATAAGACCGTCCATATCGGTTTCCAGCCGACCTCTGACGGTCAGCTTGAACTAGCGATTATGGATCAAGATCTAACTCGATACGTTGAGAGCGCTGCTCTACAAAAGAGCGCTCAATGCATCAATATCAAGTCAAATGGGCAAGTTGGCTTGCTCTTCCTCAGAGTGACCGCCTCCACAATCTACGCAGATGGGGACGAACGAGTAGACTACACCATGCAAGTGTTAGACACTGACCTCAACGCTAACCCACGAGGAGAGTGTGATACGCTCAATAACGGTCTCTTCGACTTCTTCCAGTGGCCGACGCTAGACTACTGAACAAAGTAAAGATCGCTTGCTGTGAATAAACGTAGAGATCGCTGGCTGGTCGACGGGTCGTCTCTGGGTTAATAAGACTCTGGTAGGCGACCGCTCAACAAGCTGTGCGCAACAGAGAACGCTCGCTCGCTCATCTTACGTTTCCTCTGGTATTCTACGCTGTAGATGTCAAAGTTAGGGAGGGATTCAAGGAGCACCTCATCGCTGGTCTTTATCTCATCGATCAAGCCTGCCTCTAAGGCCTTCGCTCCATACCAAGTCTCACCGGTCGATACCTCCTCCACGTTAAGCTCTTCACGTTGTGATTTAACAAAATCTTGGAAGAGCTCATGAGTCTTATGAAGGTCTTCTTTGAATTTCGCCCGGCCCTCATCAGTATTCTCGCCCAGAACAGTCAATGTTCTCTTAAACTCACCCGCCGTATGTAATTCAATATCTACGTCGTATCGTTTGAGCAATCGGTTGATATTTGGAACTTGGGCGACCACACCAATAGACCCAATAATCGCGAAAGGAGCAGCGATAATACGATCACCTACACAAGCCATCATATAGCCTCCACTAGCAGCGATCTGGTCAATGGCGATGGTGAGTCGAACCCCAGCGAGGCTCAAACGCTTTAATTGAGATGCGGCTAATCCATGAGTGTGGACGTATCCACCTGAATTATTGAGTTTAAGGAGGACCTCATCCCCTCCACGACACACTTGAATAACCGCTGTGACCTCTTCACGGAGACTCTCGACCGCTGAGGCTTGGATATCCCCTTTGAAGTCGATCACAAACAATCGCGGTTTGTGTGAATGAGAGACGCTCTCATCCTCTTTAGACACAGCACTTTCAACCTCTTTAGACACCGCACTCTTACCCTCTTGAGGCACCGCACTCTTACCCTCTTGAGGCACCGCACTTTCAACCTCTTTAGGTACCGCACTTTCTTTGGAGTCCGAGTTGAGCTTAAGCTGCTTGGCAGCGCGTTTACTCTTCTTTAGTTCTCGTTTCGCCTCCCGCTTTTTCTTCTTCGCTTCTCCCTTCTCTTGCTTAGCTTCCACTTTTTGAGCGATCAATCTCGCCTCAGGCGTCATAAGCATCCGCTTTAGCTCATTGCCTTGATGCTTATATTTTTCATTGAGGTGGCTCACTTTAAGAGCCCCTTCCTCCTCGCCTGATTTTACGCCACCGATCACCATCTTGATCAAGAGGCTCAAGGCGAGAAAGACCATCCCTACTTTAGTGAGGAAGGTAAAAATCTCAAAGGCGAATAAAGCGATTGCATCGATCATACTGTCTCCGTTTTATTTGGGTTAGTAGAGTTTAAATTCAAGTTGTTTTAATGGTGTTATCGATTGAGACATGTACATACTCAAATGGATTGAGTATTTGTTGGACATCGTGAGTCCATCCTAAAATTCTCATATAATAAGATTAAGTTCTAAGTACTGATAGCCCCTCAATATATCAAGGAGCAATGGTTGTGTCGTATATCTTATCTAAAGATAACACCCGCTTATTTTACACTATAGATCACGCTCCTCATCAAGAAGATCAGACCGACCGATGTGGAGCGCTCATTATCCACGGGTTCGGCGACCACTGTCAGAGATATGACCAATTCACCCAATATCTAAACGGACTAGGAGTCGATGTATTCCGTTTTGACTATCGTGGTCATGGTCGCTCTGAAGGTAAAAGAGGTCACATCTTATCCTTTGAAGAGTATCTCCAAGACCTCAGCGCTGCGCTCTCCACCTTTGAGGCTGAGCTGTCTCCTCAGCACAAGTTCCTCTTCGCTCATTCCAATGGTGGTCTGATCGCAGCCCATGCTCTCGCTCTTCTCCCTGAGCTCAGTCAATGGAGCGGCGCGGTTCTCAGTTCACCTTTCTTCGCGATCAAAGTGCGGGTGCCATGGTGGAAACAGTTCTTGGGCTCTAAACTCAGCGCGATCATACCTACGCTTCAGCTTCCTACCGAACTTAATGCCTCACATATGAGTCATGACCAAGAGGTCATCGATCGCTACGGGACAGATCCGCTCATCGGTCGAGTCGCCAGCGCACGATGGTTCACTGAGATCTTACAAGCTCATGAGATGGTGCCCAAGCACTTGAGTGAAGTTAAGATCCCTCTCCTCATGCAGCTCGCGGGAGATGACCTCGTTGCTGACTCTGACTATGCAGAGACTGTCTTTAATGAGATCACATCATCTAAAAACACGCTCCATCGATATGACGGTCTCTATCATGAAATATGGTTTGAAGAGAACTCACTAAATCGAAAAGTCTTTGCAGATCTTGATCACTTCATACAGAATAATAGGTAGAAGTTATTCTTATGGTAGCTGGTTTAGTGTGCTTAGAAAACATGTTGAATGTGTGTAGGGAGGCTCAGCAGTGGTAAGTAAGCTCCCTCCTTCTCCTCCTAAAAAGCTCACTCGTCAACCTGAAACGACCGCTAACCCTCAGCATTTAAGGACAATATCCGGTCCTTTATCCAACTATGGACTAGAGCTGCCGAGTCTCGATAAATCAAATAACACTGAGGTTTTATCGAACACATATACGCCTAAGCCGCGACCCCTCCCTCCAAGTCATATGCAGTCGCCACCTCAGATTTCTGATCTCCACGCCCCTGTCTCAACACCGCTCCCCCGTCCTCATCTGTCGATGATGCAAGGCACTCCACAACCGACCGCAGAGGCTCTCTCCCCCAGTTTGTCGGGAGAATTCTTCATCAGCGATCTCCTCGTTAACCGTTACTTATTGACTAAGAAAATCGGACAAGGAGGGATGGGGCAGGTATTCTCTGCCACTGATCAGCGCCTCAGTCGTCAAGTTGTGGTTAAGGTCTCTCATGGACAAGGCAATGGTCCCTCTCCCGAAGACCGAGCGCGCTTTGAGCGGGAAGCGCTCAAAATGGCGAGCCTCAATCATCCAAATATAGTCACTATCTACGACTACGGAGAGCATAGAGGGGATCAGTTCTTAGTTATGGAATTGATCAGAGGAGAGACCTTAAAGGGCTTCATCAATCATCCAAGCCCCATTTCACTCTCCCTTTTCAAGGAGATCATAACTCAACTTTTAAAGGGGGTGGAGGATGCGCATAACAGTGATGTCATTCACCGAGACCTTAAGCCCTCTAACCTCATGTGGGATGCGGAGAAAAGAGTCCTGAAAATACTCGATTTCGGTCTGGCGAGAGGTGTAGAGGGAGATACAGTCACTGGTACCGGACATGTCCATGGATCAATACAGTATATGGCTCCTGAGCAGATCAAAGGAGAGCCGCAGGGCCCTACAACTGATATTTATGCGATCGGTATATTATGTTTTCAGCTCCTCTCTAAGACTCTCCCCTTTAGAGGCGAAAACACTGTTGAGTTGATGTTTCAAAAACTACAGAAAGATCCTTTTAACCTACTAGAACAAGATCAGACCCCCAAATGGGTCACTGATCAAACCGCTAAATTGATCGTCTCTTGCCTTCAACTTGATCAGAGTCAGAGACCTCAGAGCGCTGCAGAATGTCTTACCCGCCTCTTACAGTCTTTACCAAACTCTGATCCGGAACATGACCAGCTCTTTGGGCAATCCGATGATTTATTCGATCACTCTCCTCACACAACTGTCTTCTCCGATTCGACCAACACTGATCAACATCTAACATCTCCTCCCTCTCTCTTTAGTCGTTTTAAATATCAGCTATTGGTGATAGCGCTCATCTTGAACGCGGCTGTTTGGGCGTTCTCAGATCAGCTCTCTACTACGCTTGCTGTTGAGCAGAAGAGCACAGCCGCCTCCGTTCATTTCACTTCCCTCGATGTGATTACCGGCGTTGAAGTACAAGTAGATCTTAGCCTAAATGGGGTAGCTAAAGGCTTGACCCCTCTTAAACTCGAAGTGCCAGCCGGTCGACATGAGGTCGCTCTTAGCAGCGCCGAATGGTCTTTTAAGAAAGTTTATGAAATAGAGGCAGGAGAGTCCTATTGGTACTCTTTACCAGCGCCTTCGACTGTGATGATAGAGATGCCTACTCCTCAAATACCGAGGAGTGAAACAGAGCTCAGTAACTCTCTAAGAGTACCCTCTGTAACAGGAACAGGGAAGCCTGATTCAGAGAGTTCCGCCTCTAAGCCTAGCAGAATAAGCTCTAAGAAGAAAAAGCGCGCCAAGAGGAAGCGTAAAACGTCCTCCTCTAGGAGAGCTCTAAGAAGGTCTCAACGCTCTAAAAAGACTAGCAAAGTCAAGAGGAAATCAGGTAGTTCAAAGAATCCTTCAACATCACGGTCACGTTCACCGAGTAAAGACCCCTCTCCAAAGACCACAATAGATGTTCCTTTATTAGAGATGGTAGAGTAAAAACTAGTCTACTTGGAGATGTCATGGAGAGAATATCATGAATGCTAGTTTAGCTGAAAGTTGCCACTTCAACCGTCTAGGTCTCTCTCTGTGGATCAGCGCGATGGCCTGTCTTATCTCATCCTGTACTCCCTTTAAACTTGATGATTACAAAGAGTGTGAATCAAACAGTGATTGTCGAGCAGGATTTGAGCGCTGTGACTTGAATAATTTTTGTGTCAGTCAGGGGAGCACCTGCTATTGGCACATCTCTGGTTCTGATGTGAAGTATGATTATACTCCACAAGCTGACCAAGCGGTGATCGGCGTACTCGCTAACCTAGAAGAGGTAGCGCCAGGCGGCTCAAGGTGGTCTGGTATCGTTGGACTTCAGACCGGAGCCTATACCGTCTTAGGGCCAGAAGCTCCTCCATTAGCGATGATTATTTGCGACTCTGCTGAAATTCATCGTACAGAGGCTTTGGAGGTCTTCTCAAGGGAAGGGGCAAAGACGGTGATCGCCCGACCTCTCCCTATGAACGTTATTCCTGATACAAGAGCTTACATCTCCATTGGCTTAGATGATCTCACCGAGGAAGAGTCGAGAGTTGAGCCTCCAAGCAGCGGCTGGCTCAATCTTCGTCCCCCCAAAGATGACTTACATCGAGCCTTCGAGTATGTGAGCAATCGCTTACTTGAGTGGCTCAACAGTTATGAACGTCCCTTCACCTCGATTCTTTCTCTCCAAGACCGACAGAATCAGCCTCGATTTATCAATAACATCATTTGGAGACTCAGCCCCTATGAAAATTCGCTGTTTAGAACGCTCATGGTATACTTTGATCAATATTTCAATATTGACAGCGTGATCACCGAATTCTTGCAACAGCATGATCCACTGAGTTATTTTGTCTCTTTTGGGCCAACTGAATCATCTCAGATTAACACTCTAATCGATGAAGCGATTTCTCAGTCGACCATAGATTCTCAGATCACTCCACTTTCTCTCTTGGCTTTAATGTGGGATGTTAATGAGGTTATTGAACTAAGCTCTCTTTGGCCTTATTTGGTAAAATTCACTGTCATTTATGGTCAATACAATCATGAGACAAATGACCCTGAGATCAGCAGGATCTATGAAGAGGCGGCGACTAACCTCATGCTCTTTGATCGCCAAGTCATCCTTCCTACACCCTACTTTGGACTCGCTTTCGACGCCGGAGTCCTAGCGGTATTGATCCATAAGCTCAGCTCAAGTGAACCTAACATACATACAGTACTCAATAGTCTCCAAGCCTCTGCTGAGAATGACACGGGGGTTCCATTCACCGCTGATCGTCTCTCTCAAGCCTTTATGGACTCTAACTTAGAGGGTGAACAGTGGAGAGTCATCAATCGTCCTCTTATTGGTTTAAGTGGACCGATCATCAACGTGTCAGGGACAGAGAACAACCGCTCAGACCCCATGTTGATCTGCGCTTATAACCTTGATCGTCCAAGGTTGATCCCGCTCACTCGTTTAGAAACCCCTGTCATCAAAGACCTTGATTTGATGATTAAAGATTACTTCTCTCTTGACCTAGAGCTCTTGAGCGCTTGTGAGCCTCAGTGAGTTCTCTGCTCGAATATGCGGTGATCGGTGGTGGCATTGCCGGTGTGACTATCACCCATCACTTAGCTGAACGATCTAGGCATTCGCCTAGTTCCATCGCCCTTTTTGAGAAATCTCGTCGCTTAGGGGGGAGAGCCTCGATGATCCCCATCTCTCAGGAAGCGGTCGCTCCTTTAGGAGTATCTGAGTGCTCGATCAATCGCCAACAGGTAACCTCCTCTATACTTTTTAAAAAGCTAATGATGATCGACAATACCGATCATCTTCAAGCAGAGCTAGACATCACCCTACCTACCTCATTGTGGGAGGAAGCCCAGTCCGCTCTAGAGAGTCTTGATCCGATCAGCCTCCACCTATCCCATACGATCACCAAGATTACCCTCTCTGGAGACAAGAGATGGCTCATCGATGGTGAACGGTGGGTCAAGGGAAAAAAGCAATCATTCAACTCTTCAGCGAAGAGGTTGATCATTACTTGTCCAACCCCTCAAACGACCTCTTTACTTCGTACGGCAGTACAGAATAGTACTTCAGAGGTCACTTCCTGCCTCACTCCTCTCATTGATACCCTCTCCCGAGTGACCTTCACGCCCCGGTGGTGTACACTCATCAAGACTCAGAGTTCTTTATCAGCACTTCGATCGATCCCCAATGATCTCGTGGAAAAGATCGCCCACACTTCTCAGCCAGATATTTTCGTTGTTCACTCCTCAGCTCAATGGAGTGAGCATCATTTAGAGTCGGATTCTACTGAAGTCTCAGCCTCTTTACGAGAAATGATAAGCGAGTATACGTCGAGACCTATAGAGATAATCCGCGTGCACCGATGGAGATATGCAGGGGGTCAGAGAGAGAGTGATCATAGCGATCTCTATTGGCCGACACTAGGACTCGGCTTATGTGGAGATATGCTGGTTAGAGGTACATTTGAGAGAGGCGTGCAACGAGCGGTTCAGAGTGCGATAACCTTAATCGATCAGCTCGATTCTAATAACCATCTCACTTAAAAATAGACTTGAGCGCTCAGAGCAGAGGTGAAGGTTTCGAGCCCAAAGCCGAGAGAACCCTGCCGAATAAAGTCTAGTTGAAGCCCAATGTGACCAGCGAGACTAAAAGAGGGTGTGGCGAACCACTCGCTCCCGAAACCAACTCTCGCCCTCATCTGCATATCCTCTTCAGGAGAGTAGACCTCACCTACACCAGGCTCTTTATCAGTGGTCGTCGCCTTATCACCATCACTATAAAATCGTAAGTGAGCTTGACCTATAAAATAGAGCGCGACGGGTCCCTTTTGATAGGTATAAAACTTGAGGCTTGGGCTGAGAATGAGCTCCGAGGAGACCCGCTCTTTGGTCTCTGTGTAGCTCGGACTATCCTCATCATCACTTTGGTCGATGGTGACCTCTTCAGTAGATACTCTCAACCCCGTATAGAGACCGATTGCGACTTGGTCGGTGACCATTCTCCATATCCCGAGAGAAGAGACCCCGTCACCAAAACCAGAGTGCGCTTCACCTCCCATGGGGACTGAGAATGATAAGTTCCATTGTCCCTCTCTGACTGAAGTCTCCTCAGAGAGCATAGGGCCTTTGTCGGGCAAGGGTAAACCCGATAGCTGCGGCTCAGCCGACTTAACTTGAGCTTGAGCCGAAGAGTATGAAGAAGTATTGGCTACAAGAGTGATGACCGCGATAATAGAGCTTAAGCGGATCAACGGAGAGACGTAATGATTGATAGTTTTCACGGCTTCGCCTTAAGGTCATGACCATGACGGTCAACGGATTATAATGGGGATAGAGTGGTATGTGTACTAGGCTATGATCTGTAAACTAGGCTAGTTAATATGATGTCATGTATTGATTATACTGTGACTATACAGTGAGTGTAACCAACGATCTATCTCTTTTGTGCGACTTCGTTGAGGGTTATGACCACCGTCCTGTAAACATAAGGTAGCGAGCCTCTCCGGGGAGAGCGCCGAGCGAAAAGCTCGTTCAAGCGCCAAGCTCGCTGATTGATCAACCACCAGATCATCCATGGCCCATGCTAAGCCTACCTGTAGATGTGATCGGGTAGATAAGGCTTCAATGAGCCCTCTCACATACACAAAGTCTAAGTCTCGAACATGACGTAAGATCAAGGATTGTTGCCTCAAATGCAGAGGATGGCCCCTAAAGCCCATCAATCGGTACTGTCTACGAAACATAGCGAGTAGAGGCCTACCAAAGAATGGCCATCTGAGTGCGTTAAGGAGTAGGCGAGCGACTCGGTGACCAAAGATCATCCCTCGGTGACGCTCAACCCCTACGCTACACAACAAAGAGAGCTGCCTCACCCTCGGATCTATCAGCGCCCACTGTAAACTAGCGACCCCGCCCATAGAGTGACCTAAGACCATCACCTCTCCCCATGACTCTCGATCGGCGATTGCCCTCAAATATTGGCCTCTCTCTTCGATCGTCGATGGGGCATCCTCTACATGATGTAGCTCACCAAAACCTGGGAAGACAACTCTCACTACCGGCGCCCACCGAGAGATCAAGGGACTCAAGTATCTAAAATCTCTCTCTGTCCCAGGCACTCCAGGGACCAAGACTACGAGTGGTTCACCAGACTTTAGCCTCGCCTCACTCTGCCCTTCATAGACTAAGGCATACTCTAGGTTTTGTATACTTTTTAGCTGTATACGATCTTGACTCGGGGTTAACGCCTCAGTCATCTTATCTATGATGTCATCTGTCACTGACTCTCTAACTCCTCCTTTAGCGTCTCTAACCGAAGCCACTCTTCCTCAATCATTTCAAGCTGTGAGCGGCGCTCACCAAGTAGATTAACACTCTCTTGAAATTTTTGAGGATCGCGTTCAAACAAGGCAGGGTCTTCGATTTCAACCTCAAGTTGTGACACCTCAGCGCTCAAGCGATCCATCTTAATGAGCGCCTGTTCCAGCGCCTGGCTCTCTTTATAGGAGAGTTTCCGCTTCACACGTTTAGGGCGATGCGCATCCTCTTTAGTAGCCGCTGCCGACAACTTATCAGAGGAGGTTTGCTCATGAGAGCGTTGAGCGAGCATATCACTATACCCCCCCGCATACTCGGTGACCCCGCCATCTAATTCAAAGGAGAGAATAGAGGTGACCACCCGATCGAGGAAGTCTCGGTCATGGCTGACCATAATCACTGTACCCTCATAGTCTCCTAAGAGGTCTTGGAGGAGCTCTAAAGTCTCTAGATCAAGGTCATTGGTCGGCTCATCGAGAATCAATAAGTTAGCGCTCTCAGTGAGCTGTTGCGCGAGTAAGAGGCGAGCTCTCTCGCCTCCCGATAAAGTCTTGACCTTTCGCCTAGCGTCTCGTCCTTCAAAGAGAAAGTCTTGGAGATAACCGGCGACATGTACAGGGTGACCATGAACCATCACTCGATCACTCCCCGAGACACAGAGGATATCCATCAAAGTCGCCTCGGGATCTAAAGTGCGGCTCTGATCAATATAAACGGGTTTAAGCTGAGTCCCCAGATGAACCTTGCCCGCATCGGGTGTCAACTCTCCACAGATCACTTTAATGAGCGTCGACTTCCCTGCACCATTCGGACCGATAATACCGATACGATCACCACGCGTGACTCTCAGATCTAGGGGCTTAAAGAGCGTGTGATCCCCATAGGACTTACACACTCCCTGAGCATCGATCACGACCTTGCCTGACTTCCCCCCACTCTCAATACTCAGAGCGGCGGTTCCTGAGCGTCGTCGTAGTGACGAGCGCTCTTCTCTGAGTTTATGTAGCCGTCTCAAACGACCTTGGTTACGAGTACGTCTCGCTGATATTCCTTCTCGGAGCCATTGGGTCTCTTGGGCGAGGAGTTTATCCATCCTCTTCTGCTGTAAATCTTCTTCATGATAAACCTCTTCTCGCCAAGTATCAAAGCGAGAGAAGCCTGCTCCCAGCGATCGTACTCGTCCGCGCTCTACCCACAATGTACGAGTCGTACTTCGTTCTAGGAGCGCCCGATCGTGACTAATGAGGATCACTGCCCCGCTTAAACGAGACAAAGTCTTCTCTAACCATTCGATACTCGGTAGATCGAGGTGATTTGTAGGCTCATCGAGTAAGAGGAGATGAGGATCAGAGATTAACGCTCTCGCCAAAGCGACCTTACGACACTCTCCACCAGACATCGTCTCAGTGGATCGATCAGGGTCTACATTGAGCTCTCTCAGATAGGACTCCGCGAGATAATCGAGCTCCATATTATCCTCTGATAACCCCGAGCGTACCGCTTCAAGGGCGGTGGGCCACTCACTAAGCGAAGGGGTTTGAGCGAGGTAGGTCACTCGCACCGATGAAGGGATCACGATGTCACCCTCATCAGGGTCAACTAAGCCTGCCATCACCTTCATTAATGTGCTCTTACCAGAACCATTTCTCCCAACCAAGCAAGCTCGCTCACCGGCGTGAACACTTAGATGAGCATCATCGATTAGAGGGGGACCACCATAAGTAATTTTGACTCCAGTGAGCGTGATCAAGGGAGCGCCGTTTTGCTGCTTCATCTCAACTCTCCTCTCTCTTATCTAGATCGGTGTCACTCAAATTATCATCCTCAATCTCCTCATCTACCTCTAAAAGTTCATCAGGAATATCGGAAGTTTCATAACGATGAGTCGGAAAGAGGTCGGAGCGTAAATCCTCTATGGGGAGCCAAGCTGACTTCCAATCATAGAATTCAGTCCCTCGATACCTCTTCTTGTAGTCATAATAACTTGAGATCGTGTGAGCATAGCCTGTGTATACATACTTTTTACCGGCCTTCTGAGCATAGCTGATCTCAGAGAGTAGTGTTAAATGTCCTAAGCCGCGATGAGACTCTTCAGGTTCAAACATCGCATAAATACTCGACACCGACTCCGCGCCCACATCAAAGAAGCTCGCCGCTAAGAGCCTCTCTCCATCTCTTATTTCACACATCAAGCTCGCGCAAGGAATAAGTACTGGAGAGAGGGAGATGAAGCTGTAAATACTTGGGGGCTTATTCTCAGTAAAGCGCTCAGCATGCTTTTTGAAGAGCTCCATATGATCATCACCAATGACGACTGGGCGAAAGCATATATTGAGATCAGCGTTTTTCTTGGTGAGTCTTCTATGATCACGAGCGAGCTTGAAGTGATCAAGACGTATTCTCAACGGCAGAACTCGAACTAACCGCTTACCGTGAATATTGAAGTAGTCACGAAAAAATGTCGTCCCGAAATGTCTCCAACCATCGGCCCAAAGCGCATCCATCACCATAGGGGTCGCTCTCTCCAACTCGAATCGTTGAAAATATCGACCGCGAGCCCAATCTCCTCGGGCGCTATGTTGGCACCACCACTCCTCGGGAGGGGCACCCAAACCGGTCTTAAATACTCTCTGCGGTAATGGATCTCTCTCATCGGGTGATGTCGCCATTTATCTTAACCTCTCATACTCAGTGGATCTCACTGTCCTCTATAACCTTAATCGATCGAGTCGATGAAGATCTCAGCTTCTGCGCCTCAATAAGGTCCTGTGATTCTCCACCACAGCGATAAGCTCTCATCCAATATTCTAGGCTGAGATCCTTTTGTTCTACACGCCCAGCGAGCTGGGCAATTGCCCTTGACCATATGGGTCTCAAGCAGAGACGACCATCGATTCTATCAAAGAGTGACTCTCGCTCATCGATGAATGCCCACACTTGAGCTCTCAACTTGAGATAAATAGACGACTTAAGTTTATGATGGCGTTGTCGCTGATGATACTTTTGGATATGTCCGCTGATCAGAGAGATCGTCTTTAATACTTTTTTAAGATGAGACGCTGCCCTCTTTCGCTGCCTCCTCGCTCGTAGCCCTTGGTATGAATTGGATAAGTCAGAGGTCAGCTCGAGCTCTCGCTTCACCTGTCTCAATACACTCTTTAACGAGCGATGAGCCCGTTTAAGACTAGCCGTCATCTTCTTCACCTCAGGAGTCGTTAAAGACTCACTCTTCGAAGACCTAGCGCTAGTCGCAGGCGATTTCGCCAAAACTTCTGAAGACCAAGAGTATCGCCCTCCACCGCTCATTGTCGTTATGAAGAGGGTGCAGAGGTAAACAGAGCTATAAAGTGCGAGAGTACGAGTCGCGAAATTATAGACCGCTATGAGAGAGAGCGTTCGACCTCTTGGTAGAGAAAAACTATGCATGTTCTCTTTACTCATTCCCCATCAAGATCACCTCACTCGGAAGACCACTCAGCAGCTCTCTCGTCTCAGTGGGAGACCCATGAGCCTTCTCAATGGTGAACAGTAGTGTTTGAAGCCATTGCGGTGGATTGAGGAGCGGTGGATTGAGGAGCGGTGGATTGAGGAGCGGTGACTGACCCTCATCCTCTTTAGGGTTCCACGAGACAGACCATACCCCTAACTGACCTTCACCTGCGTTGTGATCTCTTACTCGACGATGGATCACTCGACGTCGTTTACCCATGACCTCGCTGTCGACTTCCCAAACACCCGGTTCCCATGATCTTGCTTGTGTCACCCCTCGCTCAGTCTCTTTCAGGAGAAGAGAGAGAAGTTTGGCTAACTCATCGTCCATCACCTCACGGTCACAAGAGATCATGCTCGGTGTCACCTTATAGGCGAGCTCTTCTAAGTTCACTCGACTAAGGAATAATGGAGTCGTTAGCTCATTCATGCCTTCGATATATCTCCGCCCTGTCAAATAATGATAGAGGCTCTCAACGCTTTGATCTTGTTCATAGATCAACATGATACTAGCCCCGCTATCGCTGATCAGCTCGATCCAAATAGGGGTCAGTCGATTTAAACGCACTCGGGCGCTTTTATAATGGCGAATGGGGATCAACCACCCACGCTGAGAGTCCTCTTGATGACCGATGTTCGACGCCTCACCACTGCTTCCCTCAGATGAAATAGACCATAGGCCTGCTGCCTTCAGCTCATCTGTGGACAGAGCTATATCTGATGTATCAAAGACCACGTTCAAGGATGAGGTGAGATCTTTGGGGTGAACACCCACCTCAGTACTGATCAACGCTGACCTGACCATGCTACAACGATTAGGCCATACTTCACTAAGCTCTCCTTGGACCTGATAAAGTAGGGAGCTCAAATAGAGGCATGAGATACTTCCCCAGAGAACCATCCCCCTGTGGTCTAGCGGCGAAAACCAGCGGCTTATGTTTGACATATCCTGCTCTGAGACTCGTAAATTAAGGTGACGATTCAGGGGGAGAGCGACTCTAGGGACGCCAATATTGACACGATCCGCTCAGTAGTACCATGGAAAGCGCGAGAAGTCTCTAGGTCGTTTCTCTAAGAAGGCGTCACGACCCTCGACCGCTTCATCAGTGCCATAGGCGAGTCGAGTCGCCTCTCCGGCAAAGAGCTGCTGCCCGACGAGTCCATCATCAGGCAAGTTGAAGGCATACTTCAGCATCCGTTGAGCTGTAGGACTCTTGTTATTGATCTCAGCCGCCCATCGTAAAGCTTCTCGCTCTAGCTCAGCGTGCGGAATCGCCCGGTTAACCATTCCCATCTGTGCGGCTTCTTCAGCTGAGTAATTAAATCCACAAAAGAAGATCTCTCGCGCCTTCTTTTGGCCGACCTGTCGAGCGAGGAGCCCTGATCCATATCCTCCATCAAAGCTAGCGACGTCGGCATCTGTCTGTTTGAAGACAGCGTGCTCTTTGCTAGCGAGCGTGAGATCACAGACAACATGTAAGCTATGGCCGCCCCCGACCGCCCACCCTGGGACAACCGCGATCACGACCTTAGGCATAAATCTGATTAATCTTTGCACCTCTAGTATGTGTAAGCGACCAAGTTTAGCTTGATCGATCGGTTCATCACCGACCTCATCCTCAAAATATTCATACCCCGATCTCCCTCTTATCCGCTGATCACCCCCCGAGCAAAAAGCCCAACCTCCATCTTTGGCAGAGGGACCATTACCGGTGATCAGCACGCAGCCAACATCGCTCCATTGTCGAGCATGGTTGAGCGCGGTGAATAACTCATCGACTGTATGTGGGCGAAAGGCGTTTCTGACCTCTGGCCGATTAAACGCCACCCTAACCGTCCCATGAGTCTTAGCGCGATGATAGGTGATATCAGTAAAATTAAAACCTGAGACTTCATCCCACTGACTCGGGTCAAATAATGCAGAGACCATGGACGACTCCTTCTTGATATTTATTAATGGCTAATGATGGCACTATGCACATCTATACAGCCTCTGTCCATTGTCGACTGCCCTCTCCCAATGAATCTAAAAGTCATAGAGTAACCAATCGAGCGACCTTAAATTGAGTAATTTGAGCAGATTTATGAAGAGAATACTTGAGTGTAAATCAGCAAGATGGAATACGTCTAGTCACCACGAAGACTTTGTTGTATCTTAGCGAAGTTATCAAGCTACCCTACTCTTAGAGGTCATTGGGATATGATGAGACAAGCATTACTGACATCGCATTTGAAGAAGAGTGCTCAGCTAACGCTGATCGCTCTCACCGCTCTCCCTTTAACGATCGGTGGGCTTACACCTGTCCTCACAAGTTTTGCAGCAGAGCCGACAATAGTCGCTGACGCTGCCGAGGAAGATAACCCCTTCGATTTCATTGGAGAGGTCTTTTATCGTCGGCATTTAAGGCGTTCAAAGATTACTCGAGAGTACAATTGCGATCCCAGAGTTAATCCTGATGATTCGATCACTTGTCCAAACGCTCCTGTCGGTGGACAGATCATCAACGTCAAAGAGCTTCGATACGCTCGATACACCCATGAAGTTGTCCCCCGTGCTCGGTTTGGACTGTATCGCGATCTAGAGCTATGGATCGAAGCGCCTATCGTTATTGAAGATACCCAAGAGGTACGCTTCGCTGGTAATGGAGGAGACCCAACAAAGACTGCGGTAGATTCTTCGATCAGTAGTATCTCTCCTTCAGGTAACAACCAGAGTTATCAACAGCTCTTCAGCGTCCCTGACGGAGGTAATATGGCGGGGCTCCCGCGCCGCGCAGGGTTTGGTGATATGCTCTTCAAGCTACGTTATGCTCCAGTGAGTAGCGAAAGAGATGACACTCGAGGTGACTGGGTTTTAGAGCTAGGTTACCGTGCCCCCACCGGCTCAGAGATGAGACCTCGTCCCCTCTCAACCGGGGGAGTCGGCCGTGGCGTTCATGAGCTCATGTTTGGGACTAGCTTCTCTCGACGATTTGACTTTGTCGAACCTTATGCTCGATTCGAAGGCAGTTTACCCCTCGGCAGCTCACTTAATTCTCCTTTTAAGAATTATACAGGCTCACAAGAGTATCAGTTGCCTGGAGCGCGAGGAGGATTCGACTTTGGTGTTGAGTTTATCCCATTCGAAAACCCTAGAGAGAACGTCAAGATCTTTATTGATCTCGGCTTTGGTATCGCTTACCAAGCGGAGGGAAGAGACTACAGCGAGCTCTTTGACGCTTTCGCCCTCGGCGCTCAGTCTTGTAACCCCGATTTAGACTCTCGTGATGGTCGCGATAATTGCGCTCTCTATAATCCCAACGCTCGTGACTCTAGCTTCCCCAACCAAGCACCAGACATATTTGATGGTATCACCACAGTTGAGCAATTCGTCACTGTTCGCGGTCATCTAGGCCTCGGCGTCTATGCCTCTGAGTTCTTTAAGATCGGAGCCGATCTGGCTCTTGCCCATGAGAGTGAACACAACCTCACCAACGCAGAGATCGGCAGAGACTTAAACAATGTAGGCGAAGAACGAGGAGTATTCGTACCGCCCGAGACGACTCAACAACGCAGTGAGCATAACCCAACCTATGTCCCTAATCTTGACGCAATCGGTCGAAGGGTCAGAGTAGAAGAAACGACCATATTTACAGTCTCTGCTTACCTTGGCCTACTCTTCTAAAAGCTGCGCTGACTTAAGCAAAGATTACTCGCAGAGATCACTCGCAGAGATCACTAAAGCTCCGACTGCACTAGCTGAGTCACTCAGGTCTGAGCTGTGGTGGTGGTCAATGAAGATGCTTGACTGAGCATGCTTCATTAAGGGGAGGTCATGTCGGCTATCACCGACCATTAAGCGAGGAATGAGCGATGTGTGTAGCCTCAACGCATCGATCTTTTCAGGCCCGATCGGGGCAGGAGTGATGAGAGAGTCTATGTAGCGATGAGAGTGAGAGTCGCGCTCAAAATCTATCCCCACTACCTTCTCCATTGAGAGCTTATAGTGAGCGGCGATAACTCTTACAATGTCTACATGACTGCTACTCACGACCCAGACCTCTCCATGCTCTTCAAGACGAGAGACAAAGTCTGCCATAACCGGTCGTAAACTCACTAAGGGATCTTCCTCTAAAGCTCTTTGAGTGAGGAGAGAGAGCTCATCAGGGGATCGCTGATAGGCTAGACGCGCGGCAAAGACGTAGGCTGAATAAACGTCCTCATCACAGAGTCGTACGTAAGCCTCCCATAATTCCTCGGTGAGAGACTTACTCCATGATGAGACGTGAGCTGAAGACTCACGCTCATAGCTCAGTCGCCAACGCTCAACCGAGCCCTCATTGAGGGATGAAGCACTCAGATGAGCCCACCACGCGTCATGACTCACGATCCATCTCTCAGCGATCGCCCTGCGCAGTGTCGCTTCTCCAATATCACCATTAATGAGTGTTTGGTCACAATCAAAGGCGAATATCTCTTCAGAATGATGAAGCTCTGTCCTGTTGTGTTCACACCATCGTCGCCATAGATCAGGCACGCTCACCCTCCCGATAAGCCCATCTGCGCACACACCACGCCATACACATCAGTGACATCCATAGGCTATGACTCCACGGTCTGTTCTGTTGGCACCCTTCATCACTAGAGCGACTCTCACTCTCCATCATCTCTCCCGCCTCTACCTCAGCTCCGGCTTCAACCTGCTCACCTGCTTCAACCTCGTCTCCGGCTTCCATACCCGCTTCGGCACCCGCTTCGGCACCCGCTTCGGCACCCGCTTCGACACCTGCTTCGATGCCGGCCTCTATACCCGCTTCTGCGCCCGCTTCGGCACCCGCTTCCATGCCCGATTCTGCGCCCGCTTCTTCGCCCGCCGGCTCTGGACACATATATCCTTCTACTCTGTAGTTCCTCTCATAGTTACCGCCAGCTTCTCCTCGAAAGGAGACCGTTTCTGCATTATTACGTAAAGCAGCAGCGATAAATCTAGCTCTGAGCCGCGTCAACTTACTAGCTAGTGTTTGATTTCTGAGCTCAGCGAGGGAGGCATCGCTAAAAGTACTAGGCGTCAGATTCCCCACATATTCTGTGATAAATACTTGACTCTGGCGAGCGAGCGAGACCACATCAAATTGCATTAAGTAATCAGTGCTCTCCTCCCCGTTGAAGCTGACTAAAGAGAGATCGAGCTCTTGGGTGGGGAAATTAGCGCGATATCGCTCTTGACCCATAAGATAGAAAACAAAGTCTGTAGTATCGCCCATCACGGTATTAGTGAGCTGTTTCAGCGCTACACGGAGTCCGGTATCCTCAGGGAGAGTGAGGTCAATCTCCAGGGCGGGTGAGCTCCCCTCACTGAGAACTCGCTCTTCAAATTCGATCAGCATAATCATCAAGTTTTGATCACTCGCCCACCTAATGAGCTCGTCGAGCTCTTCGTCGACCACAAGCCCTTGACCCGAGAGGTAACCATGGAGCTGAGACTCGCCCTCGGGGTCATTAGGAGGCGGTGATAATTTTTGAGCATTAAAGGGCAGCGCCCTCACGAAGTCTACCGGTGTGTTATCAAAGACTTGTTTGGCATCAGCAATTTGTCCATTGGGCTCATCTTCACAAGCGCCTTCAAAGCTCGGCACACTCAAGTCAGCGAGCTCATCGAGAGGAGCGGGATCAATCGCTCTGATCACTGGAGGATCCTGATCTAAGTTAATCACATTTGGCATGGGGATTAACCAATAGGCCTTATCCTCAGCTTCGGTGGCGGCTTTACCTTGAATCATTAACTTCAGACCATTCTCAGTACGTACGATGAGCATACGAGCGCTTGAGCTAGTAGAG
Source organism: uncultured bacterium (assembly GCA_943788935.1). GTDB lineage: Bacteria > Myxococcota_A > Bradymonadia > UBA7976 > VGTA01 > CAKZRU01. Next base: position 25,167 of record CALSSE010000028.1, read on the forward strand.
ATTGGGTCCGCGCTAACGAAGAGGCCGAAGGCATGAGCTTGACTAAAACCAACGCCCAAAAGAAAGCAGAGGGTGATGAGCTTAACGATCCACAACCGTGTCGACCGGCGTATTTTATTGTCCATTATTATATCCAATTCTAATGACCTAAGTGAGATGAGCGCTATCGCTCGACACTCAAAATAGTGATTGTCTGTAGAGTTCACAAAAGAAAACAAAAAGAAAAACAAAAAAAGGGCGTTCCTTTAAGGAAGCGCCCTCTTTGTGATCGAGATGAGGTCACTTTCGGTGACACTCATAACAGGGGCTAGCCCCTATCTTCTCATCAGCTTACTGGAAGCAAACACCTACGGTCTCGATCGACTGGAAGAGACCTTGGCATGTGAGGCCGGCTGGGCAAGTATTCTCTGCCGCAGCTTGGTCACACATTTGGAGACAGATTGGAGGCTGACCTTGAGCTACGCCGATACAGACGTGACCTTCAGGACAGTTGTTGAGGAAAGGATACTCAAATGACTCTCCGTCACCAATGTCGAGCATGCCCATAACACAAGCCTCTTCGGTGCCGACTTGACCCTTGTTGGGGTTCTCTTCGCAGAAGCCAGTAGCGGCTAGGTCACCAGCAGCGTTGTTACCCTCGTTGCTGAAGAGGCAGCTCTCGCCCATCTCACAACCTACGTCGCTGTAGATGTTACAGGCACCAGAGCAGAGTCCGAGACCGTCAATCGCGCTGTCAACACACGCTTGGTTCTCGCCTGTACAGAGATCGCTGCGGCCTTCGCCACAGAAGCTACCACAGCTACCAGCGCCAGTCGCTTCATCATCGATGAAGCAGACGTTGTTAGCTGCGCAGTCGCCCCAATATGTTGGGTCGGTTGCGCTACGAGTACAATCGTCAGTATTCTGACCTGCACCTGAGGTATAGTCCGCTACACAAGTGCCCGTTGGTGCGTCATCAATGACGCCGGAGAACGCACATGCTACGCCATCAGCACAGTCTTGGGCGAGAGGATCACATGGTGTAGTACAGAAGTTGTACTGGAAAGACTCATTGTAACGCTCAGTAGCGTCTACACAAGTCTCGCCTTCACCACACATGATCATGTCATTACAGACAGAGACGCATGAGTAATCTACACCGTTGAACTCACAAGAGTTACCGGCGGAGCAGAACTTAAGGGCTTGATCACTATCAAAGATGTTACATGCGTCACCAGCCGCAGCGAGGTCCTCTGCTGGGACTTCACGACATGTGCCGTAAGCGACATCATCGAGGATATCGGTGATAACGCAAGCGCCGTTCTCACCACAATCAGGGTTAGCGAGGTCACAAACAGGAGCGCAGAACTTGTAGTTTACGCCGTCTACAGCGTTGCTGTAATCGAGGCAAGTATCACCCTCTTCACAGCTACTATCATCGCTGCACGCACGTCGACATACACCGCCGGTACCATTTGACTCACAAACCAAGCCGCTCTCACAGATGGTAGGGTCGGTGTCGCTTGAGAGGCATGCCTCTCCCTCACCGACTACAGTGAAGCCCTCAGTCTCAGCCTCAGCGAGGTCGATGCACTGAGAGATGTTTGAGCGTCGGTTACAGACAAAGTCACCTTCGCCACAGGCGAGGCTCTCATTGCCAGGCTCACAGTCATCACCAGGGATGCAAAGACCAGGAGTGATGCCATCCTCACCGACTTCACCAACCTCGAAGCAGAGCTCGCGAGCTTCACAACCCACAGAGTCACCCTCTTCAGGGATCTCGCAACCGCGATAGCACTGGCCCTCAGTGCCCTCATCATTGGTCGCAGCACACTCTGAGCCACGAGCACAGCAGTCATTCGATGGATCACAGCTGGCGCCAACTTCTACCACCTCAGTACAGACGTTCGCCATCATAGTACCAGCGTCATCACCAGCGGTATCACCAGCGGTATCACCAGCGGTATCACCAGCGTCGTCACCAGCGTCGTCACCAGCGTCGTCACCAGCGTCGTCACCAGCGTCATCACCAGCGTCATCACCAGCGTCGTCACCAGCGTTATCACCCGCAGCATCACCAGCGGTGTCACCAGCAGTAGCGCCTGCCTCTGTTCCCGCTGTTGAAGGCTCATCAGAGCTATCACAGGCAACGAACGCGAGAGAGCAGACCAGGAGAAGCATTGATATATTAAGCTTCATAAGGATCTCCTTTTTTATGAGTTTTGAAGCACGCACAAAGAGCGTGTTATTGATTGAGAATACATGAAAACTATAAAGTTTATGACTTCTATACCTACTCGTTATCGTTGTCCATAGCAATGTCCAAGATTTCCTTAAATGAAGATTGAGCGATCATCTAAGTGGTATGTATTTGGGATTAAACATTATAAAATACACAACCCAAGATGGAGGTTCTTTATGATTATTTGCTTGTCAGTCTCTTCATTTGTGAGTTAACAGACTCTTAGCCTGACTCTTGGCTTGACTCTTGGCTTGACTCTTGGCTTGACTCTTAGCCTGACTCTTAGACTGCTCTTAGACTGACTCTTAGACTGACTCTTAGACTGACTCTTAGACTGACTCTTAGACTGACTCTTAGACTGACTCTTAGACTGACTCTTAGACTGACTCTTAGACTGACTCTTTAAGCCTAATCTACAATCATCAAAAACTCATATTCTCTCGTCATGTAGACTCAACCCACGAGGGATTACTTAGAGGTTTATCCTATGTCCAAAAGATATAACATCGCTATACTCGGGGCAACCGGCGCCGTTGGAGAAGAGCTCCTCAATGTGCTAGATGAGAGGTCATTGCCAATCCACAAAGTACGACTCTTCGCTTCTAAGCGATCAGCGGGCATCGCGGTAACTTGGCAAAAGCAGACCCTAAAGGTAGAAGATATTGAGACCGCTGACCTCCAAGGAATTGACATCGCCTTCTTCACAGCCGGAAGTCAAGCAAGTCAGACCTATGCTGGACGATTTATTGAAGTAGGCGCAGTGATCATTGACAACACCAGCGCTTTCCGAATGCAAGAAGCGGTTCCGCTTGTGGTGCCTGAAGTGAACGCTGAAGCGCTCGATAAGCATCGAGGGATCATCTCTAACCCTAACTGCTCGACGATTCAACTCATGGCCCCACTGAGCGCTCTTCACCGAGTAGGCGGCCTCAAGCGAGTCGTGGTGAGCACCTACCAATCATCGTCAGGGGCAGGGAAGAGAGCCATGGAAGAGCTACGAGATCAGACCATCAAGCTCCTCCGGTTTGAGGAGCCTCCACTCAAAATATTCTCCCGGCGTTTAGCCTTTGACCTCATCCCAGAGATCGGGTCAATAGAGCCTAGCGGAGACACGAGTGAAGAAGAGAAAATGATCAATGAGAGTCGAAAAATCCTCTCTCTACCTCACCTTAAAGTGAGCGCTACTTGTGTTCGCGTACCTACCTTCATCGGACACTGCATTTCGCTCAATGTTGAGCTAGAATCAGCGGTAGAACTCTCTGAAGCGAACGAGGCGCTAGAGAGGGCTGAAGGTGTCTTGTTGTGCGCAGCCGATGAGTGGCCAAGCACCGTAGATGTGGTCGGAGATGATGATGTCTGGGTAGGTCGTGTCCGACGAGATCGATCTCTAGACTGTGGTTTTAATCTCTGGGTCGCAGCAGATAACTTACGCAAAGGGGCAGCGACCAATGCTATTCAAATCGCCGAGGCTCTCATCGCTCGTGATCTTGTAAGAGTAAACCTAACTTGAGTCTCACTCTCTTTTAACGTACACAATGAGAACGCCAATTCTTTACAGAGCGTGATCAACGCTTATTGAGATCGCTTTCTAATCAGCGTTAATGCTATGGAGCATATCTAACGCTCTCTCAGCGCTATTCCGAGCGCCCGTCCAGCCTGAACATGTTAAGAGGATCAATATGATCGACTTTTCTACTTATCGCTCCTTCATTGCTCTCACTCAGCGGACGCTGATCGGTTCTCTCCTCATCGTCCCCTTAGGTATCTCTCATTGTTTTGCTCAGGACTACGATGATAGCTCTGTTAGTGACACAATATCGACCCTCACCTTGACGCCAGGCGACGTCTCTCTCAATACTGACAGTTGTAGCTCTTTAGCGGAGTCAGAAGAGTTTTCACTGAATGGTAGCTACAATAACCCCTCAATCCTCGTCAGTTACACAGTCAGACTGATCGCCACTACAGGGAGTTCTTGTAATCATGAAGACGTGTGTGACGAATCCCCACTAGATGAGGGAGGTTGCTCATGCCTCAAAGAGGTGAGTAACGCCTCTACAATCTCCACGACTTTTACTGTCAATGATCTGTTCGATGACCCTTGCGTAGAGGGCGAAGAGCAAACCATAAATTTCTTTCTTCATTATGCGGAGAGTGAAGCCGATCCCTTAATCGGACTAAACCCTATCGAGGAAGAATCTCAGGCGGTCAAACTCTCGGTAGACCTCAACCCTCCCTCCGCTCCCGATGAGGCTCCAAGCGTGACTCCTGCTGAGGAGGCTTTAGTCATCAACGCGCCTGAAGTAGGTGGGGATGCAATCAAATATGAGGCTTGCGTATGGGCGGATAGTAGCTCTCGAGAGGAGGCAATATGTAGAGAGATTATGGGAGGAAGTGGAGATCGCTTTGAAGGCCTAGAGAACGATATAATCTATAACGTCATTTACAGAGTATATGACGATGTAAACAACCGCTCCGGAGATAGCCCTATCTCTCAAGGGACCCCCGCCTCAGTTCTTGATTTCGCCGAGGTCTACAGCGGTGAATATGGAGGCGGTGAGCGGGGGGGCTGTGAGCAAAGAGGGGTCGCCTCGGCGTCATGGATTGTCCTGTTCTTAGCTCTACTGTCAGTCATCTCTCGCAGACGCTCTCTCTCCCATAGAGCGAGTCGCCTACTAGGATTAACGCTCTCCATCTGTGCGTTCAGTCTAGGCCTCGTCGATCAAGCGTCAGCGAAGCGACTAGGTAGTCAAAGCCCGATGACCTCAACAATCACGCTCTCCGCGGGATCATATCAACCTTCAATCGATGAGGAGTTCACACCTACCGAGGGTGTTAAGCGCCCTTATGAACGGGTATTTCAAGACCAATCTCCCCTTATGTTTCAGATTCAACTCGAGCGACACCTATTCAACAATAAGGGCACTCTCTCATTAGGTGGCAGCGTAGGATTTTGGAGCGTAGAGGGTGAGGGGCTCAGCGTAACGACAGTCAGTGAGAATACTGAGTTGTCCATTATGCCTCTCTCTGCGTATGGTGCTTATCGTTTTGATCTCTTCCAAAATAAACTCCCTCTCATCCCCGTCATTAAAGTAGGACTTAGTTATTACAGCTGGACAATCTACGATGGCGCTGGAGATGTGGCCTTGTTTGAGGATGGTAGCCAAGCCTCGGGAGGAACAATGGGGTGGTTTTATTCAGTGGGTGCTCACTTCTTACTCGATTTCCTCGATCGTGAGATGGCGTGGGCTTTTGACCGAGACGCAGGCGTCAATCATAGTTATCTGAGCTTTGAATACCAATCCTCACGAGTTGACGACTTCGCTGATCCCGATTCCTTCAGACTCGGTAACGATATTTATCTCTTTGGGATTACGCTTGATATTTAGTTCCTATCCTCAGCGCAGAGTCGCCTTAAAGCTCAGCTATGACGGAACAGGTTATCATGGTTGGCAGAAGCAACCTAAGATCGAACGAACGATTCAAGGTGAGCTAGAGCGCCACTTGAGCTCACTGCTTAAAGCCTCGATTGAGATTGATGGAGCGAGCCGCACCGACGCAGGTGTGCATGCTGAGGACCAGCTATGCGCTTTCAACCTTCAGCACCCTATTCTAATCAGTGGGCTCATCAAGGCGATTAATCGTCGGCTATCCCCACAGATCGCGGTGACCCACGCCTATGATGTACCGCTTGATTTTCAGCCGCGATTCATAAATCGAGGAAAACGTTATCGGTACCGTATCTATTGCGCTGAGACACGCTATCCTCTGATCGACCGCTACGCGACTTGGATTCGCTCTCCACTGAATAGGGAGGGGTTAGTTGAAGGTCTTAAGTGGCTGCATGGCGTTCATGATTTCACTAGTTTTGCCGCGAGCAATGGCCAACATAAAACTGCAGATCGAGAGATCTGGTACACCTCTCTCCACTGCCTCCCTCTTCCTTCAGGCGGGGTCATGTATGAGCTTCGTTTCGCGGGAGATGGTTTCTTAAAGCAAATGATCCGTAATCTCGTCGGCACCTTAATCGAGATCGGGAGAGGCCATTGGGAGAGTCATCGAGTCCCCGCTATACTCGAGGCTCGAGACCGCTCGGCGGCGGGTCCGACCGCTCCCGCCAGAGGCTTGTGCCTCGAAGAGATGTTTTGGACCCCTCCATCAGAGCTCAAGGAGAACTGATTGAGGGATTTTTAGGGAGTTTACGCTTGCCATAAAGATCAAAGCGTATCGCTTTACCTTTCACCGATGAGGTTGGCGATCGCTGACCTAAATAGGGAGCTTTGAGCGGACGCTTCACCACCACCCGGCAATAGGCGTTCTCCTCAGCCCAGGTCAACAGCACCTCCTCCTCTAGTGGCTCAGACTGAGTAGCGAGAGCTCTCAAGATGACTGCCTCTTTGCCGACTGCCGATTTTTTTTTACTCTCGGGAAACATCGGGTCGAGATAGACAACATCGGGTCGCTTCTCAACAGGGAGAACCGACATCGCCTCACCAAATCGAAGCTGAACAGTTGATTGAGCACGCCTCAGAGCATCTTTGGCGATAAGATAAAGGGGGAGAGAGCGTTCACTGACCCACACCTCAGCTCCATATGAGGACATAATATGAGCCTCTCGACATAAACCTCCGGTAGCATCAAAGATACATATAGCCTCCCCGCGTGAGGCGCCGGTGACTCGACAAAGAGACTCTCCACGCTGCCTAACTCTACGCCCGATCTCTCCCTCATCAAGAGAGAGAGCAAAGGGGTGTTTCAGCTCAGGGGCCATCACGCTTACCCCCTCTCCGATCAGCAGGACTGCCCTCTCTATCCCTTCTCCCTGATTTGTAACCCAATCATCGATCAAGCGACGATCTTCTTCACTGTAATCATAGTAGCTTGAGCCTTCACTGATATCGACCTCTAAAGACCAAGTCATTTACTTCTCATCAAGCTCAAACAAAAGGGGAAGTGAGCAAGCACTCGGGAGCTTGAGGCGAGGTCTCTGACGTCGAGGGACCCCCCCCCGCCTTAAACCCTCCACACGTGTTCTCGTCGCGCCCTCGAAGGGCCTATTCTTTAATAAGCTCAAATTAATCAATAGCTGATTCCGCTTCCGTAAACGCTTAATAGAGACATGTGGGTTCCATGCTTGTAGGAGCTGCATACACATTTTCTCATCAAGCTCACACTGACCGAGAGCGAGCAATTTACGCCAGCTCTCCTCTCCTTGATGTTGATAGCGAGACCACCGATGAAGAGGGAGCTTGATCTTTAAGCGTTGACCTGCCTGTAACTCATGATGTCGATCATAGCCATTAAACAGGGAGAGATCATCACGCCAAGACTGCCAGTGTCCAAACACCAGTGAAAGGAGTATCCCCTCCATCCCACGAGGTACATAGTAACGTAGATAAGTAAACTCCATCGCTGAGCATTGGGGTTGATCTTCATCATCTAAGAGTGCTGATGATTCTCCTGAGCCATCAATAGGTATATCGAGTACAGAGACCTCAGCACTTGACCCCTCATCGCCTTGATCCCAAAGAGGAGGACGTTGTTTGTCTGCGCTTGAGTTTTCCTCCTTGAGATCATGATCAGGTGCTCTCTCAAGTAAACCAGCGCTACTCCATGGACTAGTTGCCCCCTTATTCTCTGAGTCAGTCATACGGTTCAGTTGAGATGCGTGCTGATCGGAGATCAATTGAGGGGTGTGATCATTGTATCTCTGGGTGACAACCATGTTGATCATCAAATAAATAATAATGATCGATATCCCGACCCAAAAGCATCGACGTAAGCGCTCTGCCAATATACTCACGCTCTTTGACATCGCCTGCGCTGATGCTCGGTCTTCGATATGATAAAGCCCCTCCGCTTCACTCAACATAAAGCGATGTAAGAGGTGGGCCTGAGGATTGGCCTTAAAGTGGTGGACAAAAGAGTATTCACCGAGCTGAAATACGAGCTGATCAGAGCTCTCCGTCTTCTCTTCTTCAAGAGGGAAGATGAATGTCCCATGAGCATCTGTCTTTGTAATTTGACTTCGATTGAGCGCTACTGGGACCTGTGTCATAGGCACACCCTGCCGATCGATCACTTGACCCCTCACCAAGGCCGGCCACTTCAATTTCAAGTTTGAGACCCTTTGATGGGTCGCGTCCACTTCGATCCAGTTGACTAGCTCTGCCTCTCGCCATTCAACGGTGAGAGAGCTCACCGGCCTAAAGACAAATCGGAAGTTAAAGCGACCTCGGTCATCACTCTGTAGTGTCCTCCATCCATTAAGAGTAATTTTAGCGCCACGCAATGGTCCATGGTGAGCACCGATGATCACCCCACGAATCACTCGTAAACGAAGAAGGGGTAGCATATACCGTCTCAGCCAACGCAGAGCCTTTATCTTATGGGCATTAAAGCGATTGACCGCTCTCTGAAATTCGGTGTTACCGCTCATCGCTGATTGATCTCATCATGAAGGGTTGACGCTGCGTTGCTTGTAAGAGGGATTTGTCTGATTAAACAAAAACATAAGCACAAAGGCAGGCTCCTGTCACTCATCATGTTCATTACTAAATACAGATATCCCTATTTCAGCTGACAAGCTCACCCAAGGTCGATCTCTCATTAGCCTCTAGCTCGGCGATGGAAGATTGACAACCGGTGACCAAAGATAGATATTTAACTCTTTAATTAAGATAAAAACGGGGATATCGATGAGCCAGACAACAGAGACTAAAGAGCGAACGGAAATAGAGAGCGCGCTCCCTCTTTATGAGAATATGATCTCCCCTCGTCTCCTCGAGCGCCTCGCAGAGGATTCAGTCGCCGTACAGTCTTGCCCAGGACTCTCTATGAGCCCCCAGTTACTTGAGAAGCCTTCATCACTCGAGACAGCGGCTGCTCAACAGTTTATTTGTCGACTCTATGAGCATACCGCTAGTCACTTAAAACAGATCTTGAGACAACGTGTCCTTGACCGATCATTTATCGATGAGGTGACACTCTCTTGCGTCTCATTAAATCAAGAGACCGATTACCTATCGCCTCAGTATAAAACAGTCCTCGGAGCTCATGATGCTCAGAAGAGATTGGTTGTCGGCCCCCACCCTGAAGAGGGGCGAGATTCTTCTCATAAGTCTATCGAGATCCCCTCTTGGCTCGCTGGAGATCAAGTCACCCTCTTTGGTCCGCCGGACACCGAAAAAATGTCGATTAACGCGATGAATGCCATTCATCATCGACTCACTGATGAGCCAGCGATCGTCACTCAGCTCGTTGAAGATTCCATGTTAACCCCAAGATGGGGCGCCGACAGCGAAGACTCAAAGACCCCCATCATGAAAAACTTGCTCCGAGCGAATGAAAACCTCATCGGATGCTATGATGGTTCATTATCTTTTTATGATGAGCGTCGGGCTAAGTCATACAGTATCAATCCTGACCGTAAGTCCCTCCCGGTAAAGAGAATCCCCGGTCTCGCTCTCCCCGATGGTCATCACCTCTATCACGGCGCTCCATTACCGCTTCACCTTTATGATTTTGCGCTGCATCTGTTTCATAATCACCGAACCCCTGAGGCCCTCGCCTTTTATATCCCCAAGTTAGAGAATGAGGAAGAGGCTAAGTATCTCGCGACTCTCATCGATCATGCTGAACGGATGATCCAAGAGCTAGACCCAGACTATCAACGGGGCACAGTTAAACTCTTTGTAGTGTTCGAGAACCCGAGAGCGATCTTCAGGATTCGAGAGATCGCCGATGCACTACACCCCTACTTTGTAGGAGGGAGCCTAGGGTGGCATGATTTCCTCGCTTCAACCGCTCGCTTATTTAAACATGACCCTCGCTATCAGATTCCAGTCAAGGCCGACCCCTATATCGTTATCAATCACATCCGAGAGTCGCATCATATTCTCTGTGAAGCCCTCAAGCCTATAGGCGGTATCGCCATCGGTGGTATGTATGGTACGCTCTATGAAGATCATAACCCCGCATCTTTTGAGGTGAGTATCGTCGGCTATATTAAGGATGTCTGCACTCAACTCAGGAGGGGGCTAGACGGTTTTTGGGTCGCTCACCCTAATTTTGTCCGGCTGGGTATTGCCCTCGTCCATGCCTGGAGGCTCTATGAGAGAGATCAGGTCGGAGGCGACCTCAAGTCCTTGATCGCTGCCCTAGTGCCAAATCTCAAAGAACAAGTACCATTGCTCGACTTCGTTTTTGGTGAAGATGTCACCGGGCTTTCCCAAGATCACCCTCTCTATCAGCGAGGCGTATTGGCCGCCGACATTGAGACGTCAGAATTGATCTCTAACTCCGATGAAGCAGAGGTCAGATATAACATCTTTCAAGCGCTACAGTATTTAACCGATTGGCTCTGTGGTAACGGCTGTGTCGCTCTCCCAGCTCAGCTGAACAATGCTGTTGGCGAGTCGGTATTTGTCCGAGTCATGGACGATCTCGCTACCACTGAGCGCTCTCGATGGGAGCTATGGGCAGAGGTCCATCACGGTCGGGTCTCAAAGGAGGAATTTGAGCGTATTCTCGAGGAAGAGATCGTCTTCATTCGGGCGGGCATCGATCAAGAGACTAAGAAGATTCAAGTTCATTGGCAAGGAGAGGCGGCTCGTTGGTACCCGGTGGCGATCAATAGTTTGAGATCTTTAGTCTTAAATGATGATCCGGTTGAGTTTGTCCCTGAGTTGATCCTTCCCTTCACTTTTGAGATTGTACGTGAACAAGAGGACCCTTGGGAGTGGTTACAAGCGATCCTCTAAAGCTATGGGCCTGCAGTGTTAAGCACAGAGGAGACTCCCGCTCCCCACCAAGCCTCGCCGCTAGAGGATAAAATTGAGACATCTAGGGTCTGGAGGTTGATCTGCAAGACGTAGCCGCTCTCGTCAAAAGCGAAGAGCTGGCCACGCCACCCCGCGAGTCCAAAAACACGAGTGTACCCATTGAGGGTAATCACGTCGCTAGTTTGACTAAGGTTTTGCGGATCAACGGTGATTATGATGTCATCTGCCACTCCCTCTCGGTTGACCGCAGCATATGTACCGACCCCATCGATCGAGAAAGCATCTCCGCTAGATGTATCAATAAGATAGCTCCCGATCACCATACTCTCCACAAGACCATTAGAGACACTGAGACGATGCCAGTCCCCCTCAACAGAGATCCCGATTAGCATGTCTCTTAACTCGCCGAACAGCTCTCCAGGAATAAAGGTCAATCCATTAAATTGGCTTGGGAGAAAGCCCTGACGACGGCATTCTCCAGTGCGAGGGTGACAGATCCACAGGCTATCAAAAGAGACAGCCCACATCACCCCTGAACGATCAAAAGCGATATCGGTAATGGAGTGATCATCAAAGTTATCAAAGCTAAAGTTGGAGATAAGGTTTAGGGTCAAGGTCTTGACATCAAGAGCGTGAAGAGTCTGGCTCGTGTGAGCATAGACAGTATCAGGGAGCGCGCGTCCCGGCCAAAGACTGTCTGCAGGGGCAGGGTCCCAGGCATCAGGGATGCCATCGAGGTCTTGGTCGGGTTCACAGGCCTCTCCTCTCCCATCACCATCAAGGTCAGATTGTTCTGGGTTATAGGTCATAGGACAGTTATCTACGCTATCAGGGATAAGATCTCCGTCGATGTCGGGGGGGGTAGGCTCTCCGCCCATCATCGGCTCTCCGCCCATCATCGGCTCTCCGCCCATCACCCCAGCCATAGAGTCTATTCCCCCTCTATAGGGTCGCTCGCCTGCAGCAGGTGGAATCTCGACATCGTTAACTGACCCCCCCCCTTTAGAGCATCCTAATGACAGTAGCGATAAGAACATAAGAGCGAGCCAAAACTTAATAAAAGACTTTGATCTCTGGCATAATTTCATTCGATTTACTCCCTCACCGTACCTCTTAAACACCAGTCGATGGATAATGACCGTTCATGGCGCCAACAACACTCCTCAACACTCTGCCACAATAGCTGGATGTATCTCTATAGATCTCTCGCTAACATAAGCTCGTTCATATGAAATTGATCGCCACATCCAAGAGGTAGTATTGACAATGCTCCCAAGAGACGAGCAGCGGATTACTCGATGTCAATACAGAGAATCAGCCATGACACTCTCCAAGCGACTGACCGACCCGCTATATTGTGAAGAGAGCGTTGAATATAAGCGTCTAGCTCGTCGCTGATACCTACCTCTCTTAGGCTTGACAAATAGCTCCCCTCCGTTGAGCTAAGCCAACGCTCTATTCGCTGTGAAGAGAGACGTACTCTCCTTGAACATAAATGTTCTTCTAGCGTGGAGACCGTCAACGACTTCCCCTCTTGATTAAATTGTTGTAAGCGGTCGGCTAGCTCGCTCATCTCCCATTGATCTAGCCCTTTATAGACCTCATTCTCAGCAGATCTCCACTCTCGATTCAGAGCGGTCATATGACTTTTCTCATCGGCGAGGTTGTGTTCGATGACTAAACCATCCCTGTCTATGCCCGTTAACTCGCTTAAGCGTTGAGCCCCAAAGAGATAGGGTTCAGCAGTGGTGACTCTCCCTCTTCGATGGGGACTAAAAAGTCTCTGTAATAGATTCATTCGATCATCCCAATGATCCCGATCTGCGAAGAGACCACGCCCAATGATCTGAGTGAGAGAGACCCCTCTGAGCTCACTCGACTCGCTGAGCGCAGATAAGTCTCCTGCGAGGTCCCCGTAGAGGACGACCGGCTGATGAGTCCAAGGTAATCGACTCGCTATCGAGCTCATCGAATTCGCCTCTTCCCGACTCAAGCAATAGCTCCACACTCCCCCCTCTATGGCTGATCTCAACGCCGGCCAAGTAAGTAATCCCCCCCCTGCGTTAAGGTCGAGGACTAGGTCATCACGCTGCAAAAGGGCCCGCCCAAGAACTCGCTCTCTGACCATCGCTAACTCTGTGCTTACATCGCCCATCGCCCGCTCTACCCATTGGTTCACCCGCTCTTCATGAGGGGTGACAGAGAGCCTCTCTGCGTGGTCACTGAGTAAGGGGTCACCGGCTCCTCCGCTGATTACTCCTTCTAGCTGGGCCTCTCTCCAACCTCGAACTCTGACAGAGATCAGCGCCTCATCTCCTTGATCCGAAGGCGTATAAAATAATTTGCCGCGCAATGAGTCAGGTAAATAGTCTTGGGCGACCCAGTGGTTTTGGTAGGCGTGAGGATAGAGGTAACCTTGGCCATGTCCAAAAGCCTCTCCATCTCGATGAGAGTCTTTGAGATGTGGAGGGACCTCACCGCGAGCCTCTACTCTCACCGCCTCGATCGCATCAAATACACCCATTGTAGCATTGGACTTAGGAGCGGTAGCCATCGCCAAAGTTGCCTGCGAGAGATGAAACCGCCCCTCTGGCATCCCCACTCTGTCAAAAGCAGCAGCGCAAGATTCGACAACTCCTAAGCCTTGTGACCAAGCGAGCCCCACATCTTCACTCGCAAAGATCAGTAAGCGTCTAAAGATGTGACGAGCAGGCTCACCGGCGTTAATCATTTTTGCTAGCCAATACAGAGAAGCATCGGCGTCCGACCCTCGCATGCTCTTAATAAAGGCACTCATCGTATCAAAATGAGCATCTCCGTCTCGATCATATAGGACAGCTCTCTCCTGAATGGAGTCCTCAGCGACGAGGAGGTCGATATGGATGACTCCCTGACTCGTTTCCGTTGTTTCCACCGCCAACTCAAGAGCGTTGAGGAGTGAGCGAGCATCACCATCGACGACGCTTACCCAATGGTCGAGAGCCTCCTCATCGAGTGTAATCTGTCGATCAGCATAGCCGCGAGGATCACTGAGAGCTCGATGGGCGGTCATCTTTAGCTCATCGGAGCTGAGAGGGCGGAGCTGAAAGATATGTGAGCGGCTGTTCAGAGCGTTATTGACTTCAAAATATGGATTCTCGGTGGTCGCGCCAATAAGGGTGATGACGCCCTTCTCCACCCACGGGAGCAGAGCGTCTTGCTGTGATTGATTAAAGCGATGAATCTCATCTATAAAGAGCAGCGTCGATTGATCAAAGCGCCGCGCTCGGTCTTGGGCTGCTGAGACCTCTTCCCGAATGACCTTCACCCCACTCAAAACTGCATTGATCGCCACAAAAGTAGCTCTAGAGTGCTCAGCGATCACTTGAGCGAGTGTAGTCTTTCCCGTACCCGGTGGCCCATAGAGGATCAGAGAGCTCACTCTATCTGCCTCGATGGCTCTCCGTAAGAGTTTACCAGGCGCCAAAATGTGGGTCTGTCCTATATACTCTGAGAGCTTTCGTGGTCTCATGCGCTCAGCGAGAGGGGGGAGACGGCGTCTAGCCGAAGCGTTCACTCCACCAGTCTTTGTCTGACCATCATCAAACAGGTCATCCGCCATTAGTGGCCAAGCCTAAGGCGGCGTCTAGGCTAGCGCTCATCAAAGAACTGATCACCGCTGAGATATCCTGTGTGTAGCTAGCATCCCATACGGGCTCAGTCTCATCTCGCAGATATGTCGCTTGTGAGAGCTCAAGTTGTACCGCGTGTATCCTACGCTGAGGTTGTCCATAGTGACGAGTGATATAGCCACCTCGGAAGCGACCGTTAACGACCGAGGAGTATTTATTGACGCTAGACAGTCGCTGTCGAAGACTCTGTTCAATACTTGGATCACAGCTTGCGCCCATATTTGTTCCCAGGTTAAGGTCGGGGAGACGACCCTCAAAGAGACGAGGGACAGCGCTCCTAATCGAGTGTCCCTCCCACAATAACGCCACTCCATAAGTCGCCACTAAGCGCTCTAACTCTGCCTGTAGCGTTTGATGATATGGGCGCCAATAGGTCTCTAGGCGTCGACACCTCTCCGCTTCACTCGGCTCCCCTTTCTCTCTATACAGTGATTCACCATCGAATCGCTCGCTAGGGAAGAGTCCGGTCGTTGTTTGGCCTGGATATAGGCTTTCACCGCTCTCAGGCCGATTGAGATCGATCACGTACCTTGAGTACACTGGAGAGATCAAGCTCGCGCTAAGCTCTGTGGTGATAGGCAGGTACAGTTCTCTCATAAACCAGTCAGTATCCACGCTACCTTGAGCAGACTCTGTAAGCTGAAGCAAGACATCCTGAGGGATATCTACCCCACTATGAGGTACACTCACGAGGAGAGGGGCCTGACCACGAACCAAAGTATATGTCCGCTCATCGCTTTGATGATTATGGATTGGGTCTGTCACAGTTCATCTCCTCAAAAGAAGTAATATCACTTTAGTTTAAAAGTAATATCACACTAGTTTAAAGAGTGAAGGCCTCGGTGACAAGTCTACAGTATCTCAATGTTTTACTTGAGCGAGTTACCCTCTCACAGCTGATCCAAGATATTGGTCGCTGTGCTACAAGTGATACCAAAGCCATCAGGCTCTAAATTGAGCTGGGACACCACGCCATCGTTGATGATCATCGAATAGCGCTTTGACCTCGTGCCTCCTAGAGCACCTGCGTTGACATCAAGCCCTATGGCCTTAGTGAAAGAGGCGGCTGGGTCAGCGAGCATGAGAATCTTATCTTCAACACCACTGACTTCGCCCCACGCTGACATCACAAAAGCATCATTGACTGCGATACACACAATCAACTCAACGCCTTTCTCTCTCATCGCCTCAACATCTTGAATATAGCCCGGTAAGTGAACCTTGCTACAGCCGGGAGTAAAAGCACCGGGCACTGCGAATATAATCCCTTTTTTACCTTTAAATAGCTCAGCCATATTATGGACCGTGCTCGGTGTGCCCTCTTGCAGTTCAAAACTTGGTAAATGTTCACCTACTTTAATCATCAACATCCTCATATTTCTTTTACAATGTTACTTCACGTTGTTGTAAGCGTTCTCTAGTATACTTTGATAGAGAATACCTACCACCGAAAGATCCATTAATACCTGTTTTAGTCGCGACCTACGAGTATTAGAAACAGAAAAATCAGAAACGGAATCAAAGTGATTTAACAGAGAGGCTCACCAATGGCTTGGTCTTCCTCATTGATCTGTCGTTGGCGCAGTAGACCTCGCGGCCTGCTGTCAGATATTCGGCTTATAATCTCGAAGCATTTTTTGCAACTCGAGAGTGTGTAGCTCTTCTTGTCCAATCATCTGACGAGCATATTCTTCCAAATAGACACTCTTGTCTGAGACTTCATTGAGCAGATCACGGTAGACATGTAAAGCCTCACGTTCATGGATCAATGACTCGTTTAGAATACTGTAAATATCGTGCTGATTTGTCTCTTCAATGGTCGCAATCTTTTGACTTGGATGACCACCAAGGCCAGTGAGTAGTTCTCCCGCTTGTTGAGCGTGTTGGAGTGATTCATTCGCTTGCGCTTTCATAAAGTCGACAATGGGTTGCCGATATGGACCTGTCACCATGAGCGCATAGTGGGTGTAGCGCACCACACCAGCCAGCTCAAATTCCATAATCCGATTTAAGATAGCACAGGTTTGTTCAAGATCTAAGTTATCCAAGAAGCTCTCCTCAGTGAGTGTAAGGGATGGAGATTAAGCTCTCATAGTGACTTTAAGGTGTGTACTTCGACCAAAGTTTTAGGACCTCAATCGCTCAAAGAACTTACAAAAAACGGGTCGAGTCATAAGAATTCATACTCTGCCCTCAATGATAAGTCAAAGTCCTGTTTGCCTATGCTCACGAGACACCTTATGCTAGCTTTTGTACCTTAAGAGCTAAATGATTAATGATCACTGAGCAGCGCAGACTGAGGCGAGAGAAATCGCGGAAGAGCTATAGAGCTAGACAGGTGCGATAGAGAATGCAAGTCCCTACAAACTTCTTTGACAGCTTCAAATTCTGGCTTCGTTGGAAAGAAGAGTCGGTAAAGAGTCTCAAGCGAGGTTGGACGATTGATGATGCTATCGCCCTGGTGGCGTTCTTCGAATATACGATCGTGACAGGGCTCTGTACACCTCGTGAAGCGGATAAACAACTCCGGAAGGTCCTGAAGCCAACTCGCTTAACTCTGATTAGCATGACCAAATATGCACAGGCTCAAGTCCTCCTCTCCGAAGGGCGAGACTCTCGACTTAAGGCGTTTTTAATGTTTGATGGGCTCGTCTCATATTTAGAGCGTCACTATCACCCAGATACCGAAGAGGTGTTTGAGAAGTTTACTTCGCTGATCCCCTATCTCTCGGACTATCCCGAAGAGCTTTGCTCTTGGTGCGAATATGCAGGCAGAGCATACCTCTTACCATCAGAACTATGGGGACAGTATGAGTCGCCGATCCCTAATTTCTCACTCTCTCGACCCATCATCCGCTGGGTTAAGAACCGACAGCCAAACTTACACCCTCAGACCATAGGCTTGATCGACCTCTTCAGAGCTGATGCTCAAGCAGCGCTGACCCGTAATCAAAGAACCTTTAAAGGTCGACACTCGAAGACTAAACATGATGATAAACTGCTCGAGCTCTCTTGCCCTGAAGAGGACTTACTTAGCGTCATTAAGCTCATTGAGGTCGCTCTAATGGAATGTTGCTCCCGCCTGACCATTATCGATACCTTCGCTATATTAGATGGACTATTGATGATCGCCGAAGAGAGGTGGCTCATGGACATAGAGCAAGTCTGCAATACTTTCTCTCATGCACGCGATCAGCTCTTAGAGGGCTTCACTTTCGCAGAGCTTCAAGATTATTTAGAAACTTTTGATCGGCCCTATAGGCTTATCGATGGCTAGTAAGGTGAGAGCTCACATCAGCGGACTATTGATCGCCTCACTCTGCGCGATCGTCGCTTATATGATTCACCTTCTCCCTTTTCCTCCTTTTACGATAGAGAGTCGTCACCCTGTGGACCCTCTGTTAATCTCTTTGATCATAGGGCTCAGCTATCGTAGTTGTTTTGGACTCCCGCAGGGGGCACTGCCGGGAGTGCGTTGGTCTAGTAAGGCTCTACTAGCGATCTCGATCGCTCTCCTCGGTGCAAAAATAGACTTCTCGGTCATCGTAAAGCACTCACAAGAGAGTATTTGGCTAAGCGTTTTTTGTGTCTTTATGGCTTTGGTGATCACTGAATGGTTGGGGGTTAAGCTCGGTGTCAAGAGGCGACTGTCTAGATTGATCGCTATTGGGACCGCGATCTGTGGAGGAACAGCGATCGCTGTGACCAGCGGTACTCTTGGAGCGAATGAAGAAGAGGTAGCGCTCTCCATGGCGAGTGTGACTCTCTTCGGTCTATTATGCGTGGTCCTCCTTCCCCCGCTCGGTCTTTGGTTAGATTTGAGCCAATCACAGTTTGGTCTCTGGTCAGGCATCGTCGTCCATGCGACTCCTCAAGTGATGGCCACCGCTTATTCTTACGGCGCTGAGGCAGGAGAGATCGCTCTCATCGTCAAGATGACTCGAATCTTACTCCTGGCTCCCCTCCTGCTGCTCCTCAACATATGGAGAGTCAGAGAAGAGAGGGTCGCTCACCAGACTCTTGATCGTTCAACTCTGTTTAATCCCGCGCATATCTTTAAAGTATTTCCTCCCTTTCTTCTCGCCTTCCTGATCCTCGCCCTTTGCAATTCTATGGGCTTCATTTCCCAAGATTTGAGTCTCTATAAGATCGAGTTACCCACCATCATTATGAGCCTCTCCAAAGCATTGATGATGATCGCCATGGCCGCGATCGGACTCTTAGTGGAGCTCAGTAAACTTCTACATATCGGCCCAAAACCGATCATTGGTGGTCTATTATCTACTATAGTTATTGCCCTGATCAGTCTCTCCTTAATTATCTAATAAACAAAAGTTTTTATCATCTTCCACTTTATATAATACTCATTTTTTGGCATACCTCTCTTGCTCGATAAGAAACCTGCCTCCATTACTTGTGAATTTTCAGATTCTGCTCTATAGCTTCAAGGGAGATTCAACGATTATATTCTTGAGCCTGTTTAGCTGTTAGTGTGAGCGAGTTTAATGTCGATCTGTCCTCCAACGATTACTGCGCCAAACGCGAACCAGACCCCGAATGGACTGGGGGAGAGACATATACGACTGCTCATATTCCTTCTATTCCTCTCGCATACAGCCTGTAGCTTTGACTCTCCCTCGGTAGGGCCTCTCTCCTCTTCAAGACTAAACCCCGACCAAATTAAAGGTAAAAAGAGAGGTTATCCGCTGCAGTTGAATCGTGGACAGCAGCGATTTCAACCCATAAAAACGCCTCAGCAACAGCTTCGAATAGAGGACTCTACTCTTCCCAAAACCCCTGAAGTGGCAGAGGTTAAAGTGAATCAGTTGAGCGTGGCTCGTGAGGTTAAAAACCGCAGAGCGATTGGAGAAGCGGTGAGCTTCCCCCATAATATAGGGTCGATATGGAGCCTAGCAGAGGTCTATGCCGAAGGCGGGGCTGCGGAGCTTGAGATGAGGTGGTGGAGAGAGGATAGAAAGGTCAGTGAGAGTCCATTTTTAGTCTCTGAGGGCCTACGGTGGAGAGAATGGAGCAAGCTCAACGTTAAACCGACCGAGAGTGGTGAGTGGAGGGTTGAGATCTATCAACCGAGCATCTCAAAGGTGCTCATGAATAAGCGATTTGTCATCGAGGCTCCTACCAATAGGTTACTCTCAAAGGCCAGTCCTCAAAATAAAAATGTAGCGAAGATGGGTAGCGCTCGGTCGCCATCAACGTCTATGGATGAAGCGCAGAGTACACCTGATAAAGCGAATGCGAAAACCGAGCGTACAACACACCTCGAGCTGAGTATCAATAGCTTGACAATCGCTAAACACGTCAAACGAAGACGCCCAATCAGCACCGGGTATCGCTTCACTATTAATGATGAGCGATTGTGGGGTTATATCGAGGTAAGTAACCTTCACCAGCCCTCTCAAGTATTTATGGAGTGGTATCGAGAAGGAGAGCTTCGAAGCCGATTAAAGGTACGGGTCGGGATCAGCAAGCGTTGGCGAACGTGGAGTTGGCAGAGGCTAAGCGTTGGAGACGCTGGGCAATGGACCGTTAAGGTGATCTCTGCTACAGGTGAAATGCTCGCTGAAACTCAGTTTATTGTCTCAGACTAGCCTCACTTTACCGCCTCAGGCTTAGCGCACTTTACCGCCTCAGGTTCACCTCACTCTACTCCTTGCTCGACAGACTTCCACTCCGCGCTCGGGCGTGTATAAAACTGAACCTCAACTCGGCGGTTTCGTCTACGTGAGCGTTCACTCATATTTGACGTAATCGGCCGGTTAGGACCAAAGGGGACAGACTCAAAACGAGCCGCGGGGAGACGCTCAGAAGTGCTCATCAGATACTTGATCAAGGCCACTGATCTAGAGGCTGACAAGTGGTCATTTGAGGCGAATTGCGCTGTTTTAATCGGGATGTTGTCAGTAAAAGCCATCACTCTCACTTGAGCTGATTTATTGTACTTGAGCTTCTTGGCGACGTCATCAAGCATCGGCCAAACCTCAGGCTTGATATCAGCGCTACCACTCTCAAACATCGACTCATAAGGGATGGTCATTAAGACGCCCTGCATATTTTGATCGACCTGAATATCAACCTTACCCGAAGGAGATCGAGTCTCTTGGCGAGCGACGATATTTTTCATATCATCGAGCACTTCTGAGGCATTAAACGGTAAAGAATTATTCTGCATGACCGGGCTACGACCATCTTCAAAAGTTTGCTGTGGTGTCACATTGTCTACACCAAAAGCCTTCTTCATCGATAAAGCGAACACCTTGAATTTACTCTTCTCAAGCTTAGCGAAGGAGAGTAGTAGGATAAAAAAGGTCAACAACAGAGACATCATATCTCCAAAGGTGACGACCCATCCGGGGGCTCCGGGTTCGCATTTGACTTCCTCATCATCCATCGAGGCGTCCTCCTATTATGCCTATTATGCCTAAGCGCTATTGACGCTAATTATCTTGGTAAATTATCTTGGTAAACTATCTTGGTAAATTCAGGTCTTGTGGGGGGGTCATATAGACAAACTCCACTGTTGAATTAGAGAGTTTCTTACGCTCTGGACTGCTTATGAAGGCGGCTGGGGCTATCCCTCTACCTACAGGTGCTAAGCTCGAAGGGCTCACCTTCCCTTCATTCTGCATGTAGGTAGAGAGAGATATCGCTTGATAAGCGGTTAAGAGCCAATAATCACACCCTCCATTACGCAGGAAGCTACGATCACACTTGGATCCATTCGTCGCTCGTACCTCAATGGAGAGCTCTTTATCGGACATAATCTCTCTTGCTTGAACCGCGAGGAGATCAAGCATGGGATAAATCCTCGGCCGAATCTGATCAGTACCAGGAAGGAAGACATCATCAGCAGGCAATGAAACCTTGACGTCATTAGCCTGCACCAACATCTCGAGGGCTCGTTTGGTTTGATCGTTGATGGAGGTGGCGTTGATCTGATTCATCAAACGACGAACTTCTTCACCGGCCGAGTTTGGCCGACGAGAGTTTTTGTTCATCTTCTGAGTGATCTTAATCATCGTATCACGCTTAGGAATACGCTGTTTATCGGTTTTCGAGATCACACCAAAGCCTTCTTTGAGTACACCTGAGAGCTTATCGAACTGAACTCGATCGAGGGTCGCGAACGACAAGAGAAGAATGAAGAAAGTGAGCAACAGAGACATCATATCGCCAAAGGTCACTACCCAACCGGGCGCTCCCTGTTCGCAGACGACTTCTTCTTTTAGCTCATCTTCCTCTTCGATCAGCTCTTCTTCAGGACCTTTTGCTTCTTCAGCCACGAGTCATGCCTCACGTATTCATTTGTAGAGCGTCACGCTCTGCAGGTGAGACGAAGCTGTAAAGTGCCTCTTCAAGCATACGAGGGTTTTCACCGCGGTTAATTCCCACGATCCCCTCGACCATCAACAACTTTAGGTCAAACTCTTCACTGCTATGATCAGCAAGTTTATCCTTAAGCGGAATCGCGAAGAGGTTAGCGATGACCGCTCCGTATAAAGTCGTCAAGATAGCTACCGCCATCGCAGGTCCGATACTCTTTGGATCGTCCATATTAGCGAGCATGTTCACTAGACCAACCAAGGTACCGACCATACCAAAGGCGGGCGCTGATACTTCGATCGCGCTGAGGACGTCCTGTCCCGACTCATGGCGAGCCTTCATGTATTGAACCTCTTTGAGAAGGATTCCTTTGATCTGATCGGTCTCGGCACCGTCAACACAGTAGTTGATCCCCTTGCTCATGAAGGGGTCCTCGATGGTAACACGCTCAAGGGCCAAGAGCCCATCTTTACGAGCGATCTGGGCGAGCTGTACAAATTCTTTAATCACCTCTGATGAGTTAGGGATGCTGAAAAAGAATGTGTGCTTGATGATTCCGAAAACACCAAAAGTGTCTTTGATCGTGTAGCGTATGAAGAGTGTCGAGATAGTTCCACCGAAAACGATGAGCACCGAGGGGGCGTTCCAAAAGAGTAATAAGTTTTCGGTTTTAATCGAGAAACCATCAAGAACGATCGCGAGTAAAATAAAGAATGTGCCGAGCAATAGCCCCACAAGTGTGTTAATATCCATCTCTTAAATCTTCCTTGTAGCCGAGACGATCTTAGGTGAGTTTGTACCGATTGAAGCATGATTTGTGCGCAGTGTAAACAAAGCTCTCAACAAGAGTGGATACATTTATATTTTCTTTCGCTTAGATGATGGCTAACAATACCTAGATTATGAGGTTTTATAAACTTTTACGGACGCAAAAGAATCTTCTATCCTTATCAGACAACCACTCTGAATCGACTTGCGGTGTACACCTGTGATTGTTTCATGATAGAGCTTTACACATTTTTCACTTCACCGCTCGGAGAATAACATGAAGTTAGCAACTTTAAATGATGGATCAAGAGATGGCTCACTCTTATTGTTATCGGGAGACCTGCGTATGGCGATCTCTCCTCACGATCAGGACAATACGCTTCCTCAGACGGCCCAAGGCCTCATGGATCAGTGGAGCGATCACGAAGACAAGCTCCGCGAGCTTAGCGGTCAGCTTAATCGTGGAGAGATCGATGGCGCTTTCCAAGTGGACCATGATCGACTCCACAGTCTCCTCCCTCGTGCCTATGGTTGGATTGATGGGAGCGCTTACATCAATCACATCGTATTGGTGCGTAAGGCCCGTGGAGCAGAGCCACCAGCGACTCTAGAAACCGACCCTCTCGTCTATCAAGGGGGATCTGATACCTTCCTCGCTCCGCGGGCCGATATCCCTCTCGCCAACCTTGAGTGGGGGTGTGACTTTGAGTCCGAAATCGCGGTGGTCTTAGATGACACGCCGCAAGGAGTCAGCGCTGATGACGTCGGCCGCTACATCAAGTTAGTGATGCTCTGTAACGATGTCTCATTGCGTAATCTCATCCCCCCAGAGCTCGCCAAGGGCTTTGGTTTTGTGACCTCTAAGCCCTCTTCCGCCTTTAGCCCCTGCGCGGTGACACCCGATGAGCTTGGCGATCACTGGCAAGATGGTCGACTTCATCTCCCTCTGCTCACCCAGCTCAATGGTGAGCGTTTCGGAGACCCCGACGCCGGACCGGAGATGCATTTTAGTTTTCATGACATCATCGCCCATCTATGCAAAAGTCGAAGTCTCAGCGCAGGGACGATTATAGGTAGTGGCACTATCAGCAATAAGGATCGCAGTCGCGGCTCTTCATGTCTCGCTGAGAAACGAATGATTGAGAAGATTGACACCGGAGTCTTCTCTACTCCATTTCTGCAATATGGTGACCAAGTCAAGATCGAGATGCTACTCCCCAACGGTGAGAGTATCTTTGGCTCAATCGAGCAGACTGTCGTCCCTCATCAATGACTCGCTGAGATGACTCAAAGGGTCTAGTGAGCGATAAGAAACTTTAGCTCTTCCATCGCTTATCACTTGATCTAGGGATCTTCGTCAGACATCTTCTAGGCTTAAAGTTAACGATCAGATGATCTAACTGACGCTCTGCTAGAGCGGCGATGACATCTGTTAAACTCGTCGAGGAGGTGTCTCTTGAGTTGGAATGACAACATCACAGCAAATCGGACCTATCGAGGGTCTTATCTATCCACTTGGCTAGGTGGACTCATCGCTTTTAGCTGCCTGACGATGGGCTGCGACGATGAACCCAATAGAGGCGGTGAGACCGGCGCCGGTGAGGTCAGTGCCGGTGAAGTTAGCGCTGGGGAGGTCAGCGCCGGGGAGGTCAGCGCCGGAGAGATCAGCGCCGGGGAGGTCAGCGCCGGGGAGATTACCGCTGGTGAAGAGACATCCCGCGCTCAAATAGAGGGCCTCGCCCTTGGTCGGTCATTAACGATCCCCACCTTGAGCGCCCCCGTTGAGGTGGTCTTCACCGAGGGAATGGTCCCCAACATCTATGCCGAGAACGAAGCTGACCTCGGGCGAGCACTAGGATATATCCTCGCTAGAGATCGCTATTTCAATATGGACCTACTCCGCCGCTTATCTCAGGGGAGGGTCAGCGAGCTCTTCGGCGACGCCGGGCTAGACATCGATTTAGAGACGCTAGGCCTAGGCTCAAACTTGGTCACTGAACGCCTTGA
The DNA here is from genome assembly GCA_943788935.1 of uncultured bacterium. Classification (GTDB taxonomy): domain Bacteria; phylum Myxococcota_A; class Bradymonadia; order UBA7976; family VGTA01; genus CAKZRU01. The sequence goes on from CALSSE010000028.1 coordinate 49,955, forward strand.
GGCACACACTTCAGAGAGAACCAAGACCTACCTCTCTGCGGTCGCTGAGGGAGTAAATGCATATATCGAGGCGGTGCGTAATGGAGAAGAGGAGCCCCCGAGTGAATTTAAGCTCGCCGCTCCGCTCTTTGGAACACAAGCCATCGAGCTCATGACCCCTTGGACGCTCACTGACATCATCAGTATGGCGACCTCTATCCTCTATCAAACTAACTTTGAAGACAAAGACATCTCCGCGACAGCGCGCTTCCTCGCTCTAGAAGAGATCTATGGCGAAGACTCTGATCGACGAGCAGCGTTTATCCAAGATGTAGCGCTGAATATGACCCCACCTCTCAATGGAAACACCGCCCAACCCACTCCGACGTGGGGTGAGGGTAGCCCTTGGCTTATGGATAGCGAGACCGCAGGCGAGACCGCAGGCGAGACCGCAGGCGAGACCGCAGGTGAGACCGCAGGTGAGACCGCAGGCGAGACCGCAGGCGAGACCGCAGGCGAGACCGCAGGCGATACAGATAACGAGTCCGCAGGAGAGACCGCCGGTGAGCAAGTACCTGATGATAAGATCGGAGAGGAGCGAGGGCTCTCCCCTTCATCGGCGCGCTCTCTTACCCTCCCAACTCAGTCTCCGCTGATTCACCAAATAAGCCGGGCTCGACTAGAGCGATTAAGGACTCGGCTCGCTCGACGTCATGGCTGGTTTGGGAGAGATCATGAAAAGGGCTTCGGTTCCAATGCTTGGGCAGCAAATCAACAAGCAACGAACGCGGGTTCGATCGTCTCCGGAGATGGACATTTACAGCTCTCGATCCCCTCTATTATGTACCAAGTCGGACTCAATACCAGGGCTCTTGGCGGCGGTGAGATTCATCAAAAAGGGCTCTTAATCGCCGCCATCCCAGTGATGGCGGTCGGCACTAATGGCGACGTCGCTTGGTCACAGGTAAACCCTGTAGTAGATGTTACCGATTGGTATGTAGAGAAGATTCAGCTCGATGAGAGCGGAGTTCCGAGCGCAAGTTTTTTCCAAAACGAGTGGCGTCCGCTCAACACTCGTGAAGAAGTGGTAGATGTCGCGGGGCGAGCCCTGCTCGGGAGTGAGGCTCGACAGGTCACTTGGAATAACTTCTTAACCTTTGACGGGCGATGGATCATCGAGATAGAGGGCCGAGAGCTCGGCGCCGATGAAGAGCCCGCTCCCGAAGAGTATGTCGCCACCTTATTGGGGGCTCGCATCGTCCCCGAAGACACAGATGGTGACGGTGATATCACCGCCATCAGCTTCGATTATACTGCGTTTGACGCCTCCGCCTTTGTAGACGCGCTCTTTCATTTAGGTCTCACTAAAGATATGGCTGAATTTGAGCAGCAGACTAAACGTCTCATCGGTGGTGGACTTTTCAGCGCCGCCGGCGACCGCGAGGGGCATGTTCTGTACACAAGTTATCAAGCCATCCCGTGTCGCTCCTATCTAGAGCGTGATCAACAAGGGCTCTTCAAGCCTGGCCAGTCCCCTATGGCTCTCCTCGATGGGACTAAAGTCGGGGGGTTCACAATGGTCAGCGATGAAGAGGGCTACATTGATGAATCTCAGAACAGCGACCCCTATCGCTGCGTTATCCCTCACGATCAGATGCCCCGGGCTCTCGACCCGGTGACCGGATTTGTGGCGACCGCGAATAATGACCCTCAAGGCTTTGCTGACGATGGCCGGGTCGATAATGACCCCTGGTATATTGGGGGTCCTTGGACACCATTCCGCCAAAGCACCATCACTCGTGCTCTCGATGCAGAGTTAGATAACGGCGCTATCACCATCGAGAGCATGAAGCGCATCCACGCGAATAATGATTCACGCATCGGTGAGCTGTTCACCGCTCATCTCCTCACCGCGATCACCCAAGCAGAGTCTTGGGCGGATGAGGGCGTAGGGATAGGCGACCCTTCACGAGAAGCGACGGTCACTACTTTTAATGACCACCGCATTCGCATCCAAGAGGCGGCCACTCGACTCAGTGAGTGGGCGGAGAGGGGATATCAAGCGAAGTCAGGGGTAGAGACCTTTTATAATGTGGTCGATGAGACTCAACGCGCTGATGCTGTAGCCACCTCGATCTTTAACGCTTATTTCCGAGCGTTTCTTCCTCGAGTGTGGAGCGATGAAGCCGAGGGCTCAATCCCCTATGACGGGACTCGTCTCAAGATCTATGCCCTCGATCGTATGCTTCGCGGTCGCGGAGAAGACAACCCCTTGGGACTCTCTTCGTGGTCTCCCACCTATAATGAATCCCTCTTCTTTGACCGACTTGACACCGCTGACCATGTAGAACGCAGCGAAGAGTTAATGCTCAGCGCTTTAGTAGAGGCCTTAGATAGTCTCGCTCGAGAGCCTGCTAACTTCGGTGATGGTGGCTATGGCACCGATGATATGAACACTTGGCTCTGGGGACTACATCATATGGCGCGCTTTGAGTCACTCCTAGGCCCCTTCCTCGGCTCTGATGGCGCTTTTGGATCGATCCTCAACCGCTTCTCTGTCTCCACGAGTAAGCTCCCACTCGCTGATGATATCCCTGAAGATGACCTCCGCAGAGAGCTAGAGTGGTTCCCTCGCCATGGTGATCAGTGGGCAATCGACGCTGGAAACCCTGGTTTTGGAGGGGGCTATACCTTCAGCAATGGGGCGGTCATGCGGATGACGATTCAGCTCAATGGGGACCGAGTGAGCGGATATAATATCATCCCAGCCGGTCAATCAGGACTAGAAGACAGTGATCACGCCTTTGACCAATTGAAGCTGTGGCTCGCCAATGAGGCCTACCCGATCCGTTATCACCTAGATGAGGTCATCGAGGGGGCGGTCACCCGTTGGCGCCTCAATCCAACCGCTAATGATCCCCAAGAGGGGGAAGAGAGCGAAGAGTAAAAGGTGATTAGCCCTCCTCCTCGCTCGCTGACCCATCACTACCAAGACCCTTTGAGCGTCATCTGGTGTGAATGTCTGCGAGAGCTCGGCTGGCGCTTACAGAGATCCGCAGAGGTCTTCGCCAGCTGGGACGGTGAACGTACACTCACTTTGGGGGAGAGCGGTGACCTTGACCCTGATGACCACCTCGGACAGCTGATCCTCCATGAGCTCTGCCACTCTATTATAGAGGGAGAGAGCGGTCGCTCCACTGTGGATTGGGGATTAGACAGCATCGATGCTCGTCATCTCGTCAATGAGTTGGCGTGTCATCGACTACAAGCGCTACTCGCCGATGAGTTTAACCTCCGCTCCCTGATGGCGGTAACCACTGATTGGCGACCCTACTTTGAAGCGATCCCCACCTCCGGGCTTGCCCCTCAAAGCGCTGATGAGCGGCAGAGTTGGGCGTTCCTCTTCGACTGCTCTCCAGAGCGAGCCGAGGCTCTTGATCTAGAGGCGCTAGAGCTCGTCACAATCGCTCTTCATGAGCCAAAAAACGCCGCTCACCTGCGAGGGGTACGAGTCGCTCTCCACAGGTCTGCTATCTTAGCGGAGGTGATCTCACCCATCGCCCCTCCCCAATCGATTTGGCTTAAATAGCCTTATCCTCTATCTGACCTCTATCTGCCAAACTCAGCGAATCACCGCCGCTACTCCCGCGACCTCACGCATCGATTTAGAGAGGAGAGGGGCGCCACTCATCACCGCATTGAGCGCTTCTCTTGCGCTCGCGATCTCAGCGATCATCTCCTCCTCATAGTGGGTGAGGTTAGTGTTATTAAGCTGATCGCTAGCGAGTAATTGACGCCACCCGTTGAGTTGACTCCTGGTCGCCCGCGCTCTCTCTACCAAGTCTTGGTGACCTGCGATGGAGAGGCGAGTCGCACGAGCGCCGGCGATTACATTCGGAGGGAGGCTGTCCGTCGCTTCTGGATCATTGAGGAGTGACTGCAGCTCGTCTATCTCTTTATCGAATACCTCCTCCCCATAGCCATTGACTAAAGTGGTCTTAAAGCGCTGAACTGTCGCTTGAGCGAAGCGATATTGAGCATAGAGGGACTGCGCTCGTTCGATCACATAGTCCACCTTCGGCGAAGAGAAGGTTCGATAATTGATCATAATGGGAGCATCACCAGTGATCGCTAGCACCTCTCTTTGGTGAGAGAAAGGATCATACTCAGTGCGTGAGAAAGGTGTGTAATCAAAGAGTTGTAGTCGCTTAAGAGTAGCGATAGTGACGTGGTGTTGCTTCACCATAGGTGTATTAAAGACCACGCTCGCTGAGGGCTGAGCGTCCAAGCTAGAACAAGCGGTGAGCCCACCGCTCAAACCGATGAGAGACAAACTCACAACCATAGCTATCCCTTGTGGCGACAGATATTTGGCGGCGAGCTCGACATAATGTCGCCAAGAGTATTCTCGTTCTTGGCGACGAATGTCAGTGATCGGCTTAATCACTAATTGACCAGGACGACCCATCACGAATGATTGCGGTGGGATCTTCTTGTTGCCGGTGATCATAGTGCCGGCGGCGATATAACAGCCCTCACCAATCACACAGTTATCCAAGAGCATGGTCCCCATACCGATAAGGCAATCATCACCGATCTTACAACCATGTAGTAGACACATATGCCCAACAGTAACCCTCGCTCCAATCATCGTCTCTGAGTAACCCCCTGTCATATGAATGGTCGTTCCATCTTGGATATTGCTGTCCTCACCGATTTTGATCATCCCCTCATCCCCCCTCAAGGTCACTTGTGGCCAGAGGTTCACGCGATCACCTAGCTCTACCCGTCCGATCACCGCAGCTGTGCGATGTATAAATACCTCATCACCGATCACAGGGGTCATTCCATCGATCGACTCTATCGGTGATAAATGAGTCTCAGAGTGGGGATTCGCCGGAGCGTGTTTTGAGGGCGTCGACATCGCTTCTCCTATCTGTCTATCCGCTGTTCTAAAAGTTTACCTCCATAGGAGTAAACCTCTAAAGAGAGGAAATCAACGATCTACCCCTTGTCAACTCAAAGATGGGGTCTATTGTAAGTGTCGTCAGATCAACTCGATCTCACTTTTATCCATTTAATCTACCTTTATACCTCACTCTCACCTAGGAGACATTGATCATGAGCACCGAGACTTTCTCATTTAAATCCGAGGCTAAGCAGCTCCTCAATTTGATGATCCACTCTCTCTATTCTACCAAGGACATCTTCCTTCGTGAGCTCATCTCTAATGCGTCTGATGCGCTCGATAAGCTCCGCTTTGAATCACTCACCAACAAAGACCTCACTCCTGAGGGCGATCTCAAGATCCAGCTCCTCACCCTCGGTGGAGACGCCTCACAAGAGAGCGAAGGGCCCCGCCGCCTGGTGGTTAGCGACAATGGGGTGGGGATGAGTCGAGAAGAGATGATCAGTAACCTCGGAACCATCGCTCAGTCTGGTACCCGTGAGTTTATCTCCAAGATGAATGAGCAACGAGAAGGAGAGAGCGGAGAAGCTGTCGAGAATCTCATCGGTCAATTTGGCGTCGGTTTCTACTCTAGCTTTATCGTCGCCGATAAAGTGGAGGTTGTCAGCCGTAAAGCAGGGAGCGATGAAGCGTGGCGCTGGACCTCTGCAGGAGACGGAGAGTTTACCATCGAGTCTGCTGATAAGGATCAAGCAGGAACCGAGATTACTCTCTTCCTCCGCGATAGCGATGAGGAGAACGCTCTCGAGGACTTCACCACCGAGTGGACCATTCGTCAGACCATCAAGCGCTACTCAGACTTTGTCCAATACCCTATCGAGCTCGAGGTCAAGCGCACTACACCTGTGGTCGCGGAAGAGGGAGAAGATGACGAAGCGGTCAAGGAGAAGGAGCCTGAGCCTTATTGGGAATTTGAGCAGCTCAACTCCATGAAGGCGATCTGGAAGCGATCACCCGATGAGGTCACGGACGAAGAGTATAATGAGTTCTACAAGCACATCACTCGTGACTACGCTGATCCCGCCGAGAGACATCGCTTTAAGGTCGAAGGGACGATCGAGTTTACCGGTCTACTCTTTGTCCCTTCAAGCGCTCCACACAACCTTCATTATCGTGACAGCAAGCATGGGCTCCAGCTCTACGCTAACCGAGTCTTAATCAAAGAGACGAGTGAAGAGGTCCTCCCGACTTGGCTGCGCTTCATGAAGGGAGTCGTCGACTCACCTGATATCTCTCTCAATGTCTCTCGTGAGCTCTTACAACAAGACCGACACGTAAAGACCATTAAGAAGAGCGTCACCAGTAAAACTGTTAAGTACCTTAAGAGCGTCCTCAAAGAGCGCCGAGATGACTATGTCAACATCTGGGAGACCTTTGGTGAGGTCCTCAAGGAGTCAGTCGCTGACTTTGAGCAAGGCAAGAAGGTACAGCCCCTCTTCCTCTTCAAGAGCAGCACCCAAGAGGGCTATACCACTCTCGATGAGTATGTCGAGCGTATGAGTGAAGATCAGAGTCACATTTACTACGTCACCGGTGAGTCGGTAGACGCGATTGAGCGCTCACCTCACCTCGAAGCGTTCAAGAGCAAAGAGATCGAGGTCCTCTACATGGATCAACCGATCGATGAGTGGATGATGGGCTCATTCTTTGAGTATGGAGAGAAGAGCCTCCAGTCCATTAGCCAAGGAGATGTTGAGCTCGGCTCAGAGGAAGAGCGTGAGGCCGCTGAAGAGGAGCGTAAAGCGGCTCAAGAAGAAGCGGGAGATCTCCTCGGAGTCCTCAAAGGAAAACTCGATGACCACATCAAGGAGGTTCGCCTCTCCAATCGCCTCACCGACAGCCCTGCCTGCCTAGTGAGCGATAATGGAGGGATGACCCCACAGATGGAGCGGATGATGCAACAAATGGGACAGGGCGTCCCTTCAAGCAAGCGCATCCTCGAGCTTAACCCTAAGCATGAGCTCTTCAGTAAGCTCAAGGATCTCTTCGAGAGTGACCAAGATGATCCTAAGCTCGGTCACTTCGCTCATCTTGTCTATGGTCAGGCGCTCATCGCTGAGGGCTCACCGCTCACTGAGCCCGTGGCCTTTAACGCCGCCCTCACCGGCTTGATGGCTCAATAAGAGGTCAGCTCGAACGATGATGTCTCAGCTCACACCTCGAACAATCCCTCTCGCTTACAGCACCAATGGGTTTACTCAGCGACCGCTCGTCGAGTCACTCCAGATCATCGCTGGCTTGGGGTATCAGGGTGTAGAGCTTCTCGGAGACCGGCCTCATTGGTCACCAGAAGGAGGCGCTGAGCTCAAGCCAAGTATCTTGAGAGGGCTCCTTGAAGATCTCGGCCTGAGGATCAGCAATATCAATGGCAACACCGCCATGTTTTGTTGGCCGGAGTGGATCCCCGAGACTCTCTTTGAGCCCTCACTCAGCCATAGCGATCCCGCGGTGCGTCAGCGACGCATAAGCTCTACGATCAAGCTCCTTGACTGGGCTGCTGCCCTCGGCGCCCCCCGAGTCAGCGTGACCAGCGGGCGATGCCCTGGGCTAAAGCCTCCCGGCATTGAGCTCGGCTACTTCGTGGAGAGCGTTCGCCTCCTCTGTGAAGAAGCTGAGAGTCGAGGGCTACAGCTCAGTATTGAATATGAACCAGGGCTGCTCGTCGAGCGGTGGCGAGAGGTCGCGGAGGTCATCGAGAGGGTAGATCACCCCTGCCTGGGAGCCAATCTAGACCTGGGCCACGCCCGTTGCGCCGGTGAAGATCCCTTAGAAGCGATTCAAGGCTTAAGTGATCGCATCTGGAACATCCACATCGAGGATATCTTAGGGACGAAACACTACCACCTGATTCCCGGTGAAGGCGATATGCCGCTCAGTCAATGTATTGAGCACCTAAAACAGATAGAGTATCAGGGGATGCTCACCGTCGAGCTCTACACATATGCTCACGGCGAGAGAGACGCTGACAGGCAGGCCGCTCAACAGGCTTATCAGGTCCTCAGCTCACTCTAAATGTTGGCCTCTTCACGCTCTGACACTAGAGTCCTCGCTCCCTGTAGACCTCTAGATGATCGACACCACTGATCCACACAGAGATCAATGCCGAGATCAATGCCGAGATCAATCAATATGGGGAGCGCTATAAAAGCTGAGATTTCCCCCACTTTATAGTATCGATGTATGTACATTATTCTCTCTCCCCATCGACATCACTCAGGAGGCTGTCATGTTTCGTCATCTATGGATCGCTCAACTCCCCTTTACGCTAGTTGCGCTAGTTATACTAGTCAGTCAAGGACAGCTCGCTAGCGCCGAAGAGGTGAGCCCGGAGCTCCCTTTCAAGGCGTATGTGAGCGGCCATGGTTTTGTAAACGGCTCATTTATCTCCGAGCCTAGCAATAAGACCTTATCTTCGGATGGGGGGATCATTCAGGGACTCCCTTATCCTGGTTTTGGCGGGGTCGGAGGCGGGGGAGGGATCGCGCTCGGCGTTAACTGGAAGGCGCTAAGCGTTGACCTCGGATTCGATTACAGCTCTGATCAAGCGGAGGGTCGAATCAATGGTCAGACGCTCACGATGAGTCAAACCACGCACCATATCCCACTCACCGTGCGAGTCAGCGTGCCACAAGCTAAGTGGGTAAAGCCATCTCTCTTTGGTGGGATCAACTGGGTCTCGAGGTCAGGCTCAAAGATGGATGCTCCCCCCTTTACCCCTCCTCTCCTTAGCCCCCAAGATGACAGCTACACCGCGTGGCGCTTTGGATTAGGTTTTGATATTTATCTCACCGATGCTTGGAGTATCCCCTTTCGGATTCTCGCCAACTACGCTCCCATCGATGGCGATTCCCTCGATGAGCGAGTGGAGCTGGTCCGTAATGAGAGTAACGCCCTTACCGGAATCAGATATACCGGACAATGGGAGTGGCAACCACAAATCACTCTTGGGCTCACCTACGATTTCGCTCATTTTTAGGCGCTCTTTCCCTAAAGCCCTTCGGCACGCCAGCGAGAGGGCTCAATCAACTTAAGGTCCTCACGATGAAGCGTTTATTTACCCACCGACGCGTTCTTTTTTTGGCAGAGATCGCCCTCAGTTGCTGTCTCTGTGGGGTCATCCCCTCGCTTACCATCGCCCAGCCCTCTATTGATGGGGGCGACCCCGCACCTTCAGAGCTAGCCGCTCTTCCCACGATCCCCGATCGTTCTCTAGAGAGCGCTGATGCTCAGTGGTTTATCGCTCAAGTTTCCCGAGGCCTAAGAGCGGTCTTTGTCGCCCAATATGAGGCAGCGTGGCTCAATGCGACCGACATCACCCCCGCTCATGAAGAACGCCTCGCCCAACGCTCCGCCGAAGCCATGGCGTATCTCAGCGCCGTTATCCCGATGGCCGTACGCTTTGATCAGGTAAAGACCGACGCTCGCACTCGACGTCAGCTCACCCTATTGAAACGATACACCTCGCTCCCCGCCCCCCTAAATCCTCAACGGCGAGAGCGTCTCGCCCAGCTCTCTGCCAGGCTCGAGGGGATGTATGGCGCAGGTCAAAAATGTGATATGCAGGGCGTCTGTCGTGATCTCGAGGTCCTCGAACAAGTCATCAGAGACAGCGATGATCCCGCCGAACTCTTAAGCGCTTGGCGTGATTGGCGAGAGGTCGCCGAGCCGATGAGGCCACTCTATCAAGAGATGGTCAACTTAGCGAATGAAGGCTCTCGTGGTCTTCAGTTTGCAGATCTCGGTGATCTGTGGAGGTCTCAATATGATATGTCGCCTCAAGCCTTTGAAGCAGAGATCATGAGACTCTGGGAACAAGTGAAGCCTCTCTATCGCTCACTGCACTGTCACGTCAGAGCGAAACTCAATGAGGTATATGGAGATGAGCTCGTCCCTGTGGATCGAGCGATCCCCGCCCATCTTCTTAAGAACATGTGGGCCCAAGACTGGAGCGGGCTTATACCCACAGCTAATTCCCTCGCCTCACCAACCGAGTCTTGACGTCACTTCTGCACTACAAGCGAGAGGCTACACCCCTCGTTCTCTCACTCGCCTCGCCGAGCGCTTCTTCACCTCACTAGGTTTTGATCCTCTCCCCAAAAGTTTTTGGAGCCGGTCGATGTTTACTAAGCCCGCTGATCGAGAGGCGGTCTGTCATGCTTCGGCTTGGGATGTCCACCTCAACAATGACCTGCGGCTCAAGATGTGTATCAAAATTGATCATGAAGACTTAATCACCCTTCACCATGAGCTAGGGCATCACTACTATTACCAATCGTATTACACCCTCCCTGTGATCTTGCAAGAGGGAGCTAATGATGGGTTTCCATGAGGGGATCGGAGATACGCTCGCTTTGTCTGTGACCCCTAAGTATCTTCATCAACAAGGGATCTTGGCCGACGCCTCAGAGCACCCAGAGGCCATCTTAAATCAACAGCTAAGAATGGGGGCTAGAGAAGCTCGCCTTCCTCCCCTTTGGGCTCCTCGTAGATCAATGGAGGTGGCGTGTGTTCTCTGGGGAGGTAAAACCGAGCCAATATACTGAGCTGTGGTGGACACTTCGAGAGAAGTATCAGGGAATTCGTCCGCCCATCGAGCGTTCAGGAGAGCGCTTTTGACCCGGGGGCGGAAATATCATATCCCCGGACATACTCCCTACATGAGATACTTTATCGCGCATATTCTGCAGTTTCAGTTTCATAAAGCGCTCTGCGAGGCGGCGGGACATCAAGGACCGCTCCATACTTGCTCCATTTATGGCAGCCATGAGGCGGGAGCGAAGCTGAGAGCGGCCCTAGCGCTCGGGTCGAGTCAGCCTTGGCCGGTCGCTTTAGAGGCGATCACTGGCTCACGTCACATGACTGCTGACGCACTCTTGGAGTACTTTCAGCCCGCTTCAGAGCTATCTTAAGTCCCAAAACGAACAGCGCCGCTGTGGTTGGTGAGGTGATATGCTGACCAAGAGCCTTATCCTCCTCAGCGACCCTCGGACATGGTCCGCTGTACTTTACTCTGACTCTCGCCCTCATCATCATGGGCTGGCGGCGCTCCTCTTTCGCTAAAGGTCAGGTCAGCGAGTGGCTGTGGCTAGGCGGTCGACTCGCTCTATTTTGGGTAGGTGGGGTCTTATTGAGCGCTTGCCTTAAGTACCACTTCTGTGCGCCTCGCCCATTGGTGGATTGACCCCCAAGTATTACCTCTCCACCCTCACTCCCGCTAAGGGCTTTGGGGATGCCATCGGGCCACACTCAGAGCGCGGTGGGCCTACTGCTCTTCGCCCTCTGTCTTCCGCGGGCGATCGCCGAGGAGAGCGCTTCAGCGCCCCTACTCCTGCTCTCCTCACCCTTCACAGCTCGTTTACCCTCCTCGGGATGCTGTGGGTAGCCGGGATCGCATGGAGTCGCGTTCATCTCAACGCCCATAGCGTCGCTCAAGTGTTCGCAGGAGGCGCTCTAGGGCTAGGATGGGCGATGTGGATCGTGTATTGTGAAAGGCGCCAACGAGGCCTTACTTTCCTTATCGCGACCCTTGTCACCATCAGCGGATGGTGCCTGTGGGAGCTCTCTCAGCCCTTTACCGCCCGAGGCTTTCGCCGACTCTCGTCAAGCGATCATTGATCAGGGTCAAGCGATCCCCTCCGCACCTCCACTGACGATTACCCTACTCTTTATCGTC
>CALSSE010000029.1 GCA_943788935.1 uncultured bacterium
TACCCCCTCTTGGAGCAGCCCATCGCCACAAATAGCCCGTTTGCAAGTGCGAGTACATCCATCACTGTCGTCCTGATTTCCATCGTCACACTCTTCAAAATCAGTGTGAAAAAGAGGGAGGTCAGTTCGCATTACTCCATCACCACAGGTGGCGAACTCACACGTATTGCAAGCGTCGCTAGTGATATCATTACCATCATCACACACCTCGACCCCTTGATGAAGATAACCATCTCCGCATCTCGACTCTTGGCACTGCTGAGTGCAATCGTCGCCATCCTCACGATTACCATCATCACAGGCTTCGGTCGGTTGATTAATCACCCCATCTCCGCAGCGTGGAGGCGGAGGAGCTATATCGAATTCTTGATCTAGAGCTCGACTCTGATCAATCGGAGTGGCCATATCAACGACGGGGCCACTAGGTTCATCACAAGCGGAGAATCCCATCGAAAGACTGATAGACATCAGTGAGATTAAATGATTTGAGAGAGGGGAGATCAGACACTTAAGAGCTGTCTTTTTTTGAGAAAACATCTAAACCTCTACTTTGATTGTACTGAAGGCAGTGCGGTGTCCCGTAAACGATAGGTTACTGTGACTCGGCGATTTTGTATTCTCTGGGTGTACAAGGAGTCGTAAACGATGGGCTCATTTTCACCGAAAGCGCTGATCTCAATCTGTGCTGGATCAACACCTTTAGCGATCAGACCTTTTTTTATGTGATAAACTCGCATTCTAGAGATCTTCTTATTATAAGATCGCTTACCCCTGTAATCGGTATGACCTGAGAGATGGATCGAGATCTCAGGGTGATCTGCAAGAAAATGGGCGATCTTTACCAGCTTTTTTTGTTCTTTAGCTTGTGACTTAAGGAGTCGCGTCGCGCCAAATGTGAAAACGAAGTGTTTCCGAATCTTAAAGGGGATGGCTAACTCCCCGAGTGGGCACCCTAAGTTGGAGCGATCTCCTCTAGTCCATAAGCACGCATCTCCTTTATTAGTGATCCCATCACCATCCATGTCATGACTTGGGCAACCTTCGGTGATCAAGCTCCCCTTTTGAGCCGGACAAACATCGACGTCATTGAGCAGCCCATCATTATCGATGTCTGCTCTGTTCATCGCTTCGTCGATCACTGCCTGCCGATCTATGGTGGGCTCAACAGGAGGAGGAGGAGGAGGAGGAGGCTCTTCAATATTCTCTTCTCTTTGCCATGGGAGACGATTGAAACTTACCTTGATATTAAGTCCTGCTCTCCACTCGGCGTTTGTTAAACCTAACCATAAGGCGCGAGCTCCCCAAAGCTGTAGAGCATACCCATGATCTTCATAGTCAACATGTAGTAGTGAGGACAAACTTCGATGATGACCGCCTAGAAGCATAGCCCTAGAGAGCTGGTCACTCTGCCCAATCAAGCTAAGCCCAGACCAGAGTTGAGCGCTCTGATCTCTCCTAAAAGCAGCTATTCGCCACGCGCTCCCGACCCCTAGTTGACTCAGGTCTTGGCGTTGGTGACCCACAACGTTGATCAGTGATCTAAAGCGATGTTTGGCGCTTAGGTTAACTCTCGCTCTGGAAGAGTGATAAGCGATCGCAGCGTCTAGCCCTCCCTGCACATTTGGGTCACCCGCATAGGCATCGCTGTTACCTGTAGGTGCGCTCAATGAAGTGTTGATCGCCAAGTTAAGTTGAGCGGTTAAGGGGAAGAAATATCGAAGTGACAGGGTGAGATCACCGAGGGCTCGTCGTTTCAGATCGCTGAGTGGTTCACTGATCGCAGGCGCTGGTAAGTCTCCCGCTAAGTTGTCACGGTCTTGAGAGAGGATCATCGGTAAGCTGAGCGCTAATAACCACCTCTCGCCAAGTCTTGACCACAGCGAGAGTAGAGAGTCAACTCGATACTCAATCAAAGGGGCGATCTCTGAAGACTGACCGTTATCCTCAAGAGATAAGACTAATGGGCGACCGCTCCAAGAGTTATTAATACTGACGCCCCACCACTCCAATGGAGCTTTTGCAGAGAGCAGACCAGGTGAGACACCTGATCGAAAGTCGGTCTCATAGAGATCGAGAGTAAAGCCTTTTTGTTCATCTAGGGGCAGCGCTTTTGCAGGAGTACTCAGCATAGCTGTAAAGCCGTTCAGAATCAGAACAATATAGAGAGCTCGTCTATACCTAAATAAGAGCATCATACATAATAAGATCACGACTCCGGATGACTGAGAAGACCCTTGGTCACAGCTCTGTGATCTTTGAGGGCTTAAGCCATCGAAGACTCCGTTCTCATCACCATCATCATCGCAGAGGTCTCCTAGTCCATCATCATCACGGTCTTCTTGGTCAGGATTTATGAGCTGTGGGCAGTTATCCAAGCTGTTAGGAATCAAGTCTCCATCTTGGTCAGGTTGATCATCGCTGCCAAGGAGTGGGTCAGTCTCTAGGCGGTCTACACGACCGTTCAAATTTCGGTCTTCATCTCCATCGCTGATTCCCCCTCCATCGCTATCTGCATTCAATGGGTCAGTCGTCGTTGACGGATCAAGATCAGGAGTAAATAGATTTAAGCTGAGGTCTGTATCACTGTGAATGTCGCCGCTGACCCCTAGCTCTAAGCCATCACTGAGGCCATCATTATCGCTATCGGCATCATTGATTGTCGACAGCCCATCACCATCGATATCGACGTCAGGGGAAGGCTCATCACCATCGATGACCCCATCATCATCAGTATCGGCATCATTCTCATCACTCCCTAGAGAGCGCTCTCGGACGTTGTAAAGTCCATCTTGATCATTATCCTGATCATCATCAGCATCGCTTATATCGCTCTCGTCATCATCGAATCTACCGTTGAAATTAGGGTCCTCTTCTGAATCTAAGCAACCTCCGCCATCGCTATCATTGCTCAAGTGGTCACTGGTCGTATCGGGATCGAGGTCAGGACGGAAGTGACCTTGGCTGAGGTCTGTGTCAGGTCCTGTCTCCGTGACCCCACGCTCTGTACCATCAAATATCCCATCGCCATCCGTATCATGATTTAAGATCGCCAATAGCGAACCTTCTCTGCCATCTAATAAGCCGTCATCATCTGCATCTGCATCAGTTGGAGGGCTACCTAATTCAAACTCTTCGAGGTCAGTTAGTCCATCAGCGTCGCTGTCGATAGAGAAGACGTTGGTGCCTAAAGTGAACTCTTCGCTATCGCTCAGCCCATCTCCATCGGAATCATTAGGGGTAATAAAAGGAATAAATATCTGTGACCGAACGCTACTCAATCGGCGTCGATTTGCGGTATCTGCAGGGCCAAGCTCGGTTGTTAATCGCGTCGTTTGCTGTAGAATAATCTGTTCAGAGATCACCTCTACTTGAGTCGCTTGGAGGGCATCAACCTCTCGCAGTATTTCAAGATCGGGGCCATTGACTCTCGACAATACAAGGTTGCTGGTGTTCACATTGCCTTGGTTGAGCATATAATGACACAAGGTCATCTGTGTCTCTTCGCTCAATGGGTCTAACACCACGGGAGCTTGGCGAATATCCTCCAAACTTGGGCAGGGCTGCTCATCAAGCTGAGCGATGCTATGGAGGGTGAGCGAGGGCTCACCTAAGCCATTTAACCCTTCAATCGCCTTTATTTTTACTGTCGAGTTAGAGGATAACCTAAGCGTCTCACCCACACTGTTTTTGACGCTCTTTAGATAAATATTCAGCTCGCCTTTCGGTCTAGCTAGAGTGTCACAGCTCACTTTTATATTCAGGCGGATCACCAGCTGTTCATGACCATCTACATCGCTGACCAGGAGAGAGAGCTCTTCTTCAATCGCATCAAAGGGTCTCACCGCCGTGGTGGGTAATAACCGGCGATCGATCAACTGAACATCGCTCAGGTCATCGGCTTGGTGGGCAGGGTCATTCACTGTCTCTAGTCGCCCATCGCCTAAGAAGCGATTGCTCACTAGATTAAACGTAGGCGAAGAGCTGAGAGTTAAACTCGCCCCCGCTGATAATGATGGCCTCGTCTCCAATCCTACTCGAATAGAGAGGTCTTGATCGTCAACACCTTCCTCGCCATTGACGACCACAAGAGCGGTTAAATAATCTTCACAATGGAAATGAGAGCCGAGGACTTCATGACGAGACTGGCTGAATACTCCATCTGCATCCCTCTCTCCAAGGATTCCCCCACCGTACCAATGAGAGTAGCTGCTTGGAGAGACAGTGTAGAGCTCGGCGGCTCCATCTTGAGCATCAGCGAGAGCTGGAGTCGCGAGTAAAAGTAAACCGAGGCATAGTGAGCACCACTGAGAGTGAGATCGTTGGCGATCATGTATCATATTTAAACCCCTACGGAAGGACTACAATAGTTCGATTTACACTCACCGAGAATTGATAAGAGCCGATTGTATTCTGGAGGCTGACCTCTAGAACATGATCTCCTGACCTAGTGATCAGCGCCTCATAATATGGTCCATCTTCATCCTCGGCTTCGGTGAGAACCTGCGTCACATAATCTAGCTCAGACTCTGCTCGAGCTTTTAGAGAGAGGAAGGTCTCTAACTGAGGGGCCTCACAGAAACTTTGTGCCCTTATTCTGATACTCGCAGTCTGTGTAGGCTCGAGCTCAAGTCTCGGCAAGAGCCAAAAGTCACTCTCATCGAGAGTTAGCTCATCGATCGCCCCCTCCCCTTGAGTTAACCCTCCGAGGTGACCTGAGATGATCATGTCTCTCTGTAGACCTAACGATGAGACATCGACGGCTTCAGTCGCATGTTCCACTTGGTTATTAGGCTCTCCCTCACCATAATCAGCACGACACTCGCTCTCTTGGCAAGAGACCGTCTCGCAGAGACAATCTTCATCGACAGCACAGCTGACCGGTGAAATATCAAGAATATATTCACCGCTCACCGGACTCTCTACACCGTCAAGTGGTGATAAGTTGACATCGATCATCAAGGGTAAGTCACCTTCAGCGCGGATTATACCACCCCCGATTGGGCTTCTGTCTGCATCGCTACGGGATTCACCATTTGCATCTTCTGAGAGGAGAGTCTCCTCTGTTAAAGGACGAAAAGCGGTTAAAGCGAGGGGGAGCTCACTTTGTTGGCAAAAGGGTAAAAGATCAACCTTGAAGAGTCCGCCCCTCTGTCCTTCACTGAAAGACAGCGAATAAAAGTCTCGGTCACCAAGATCATCAACTCGTCCGTATACTCTTGACCCTGAGTAGTCTTGACCTGAAACGGAGAGCCTCTGAGGAAAGGAAGGGAGACTATTTGGCTCAATCTCAGGTGAGAGACAGCCATCGATATCTCTGTCATCGCAGAGCAGGTCTTCACAAAGACAAAAGGCCTCGGGGTCTTGATCACTCGCTTCCGAGGGATCTTCACAACCAAGCTCAGGGCTAAGCTCTAGGCGATATGTTTTATGGTCGCCCTCAATCGCCCCCTCTGCATATTGGACGACGATAAGGTAGCGACCCATAGCGCTGATAGTGGCGCGCTCAAGGACCGGAGGAGAGTTGGCTGTGCCCTCCCTGTCAAAGAGTAAAACACCCTGAGGGTTGAAGACTTGGAAGCGAACTTGTGGTGGAGTGGGCTGTTCACAAACGTTACTCACGGTGATCGAGAAACGCCGCCATAGATCCTCAGGACCAAAATCAACCGTAAAGTGATCAACATCTAGCGCGGAGCTTAAAGAACCGGTCAGGCTACCCATCATTGACTCATCAATGTTTATGACTCGCGCTTGATCTGCTGTATCGTTAGGCTCTAGCTCTCGGGCTCCGATCGCCAAACACTGACCTTGGGTGTTGACTGCGGCGTTACAGCGTAAGGTTGGACACTGACATTGATCGTCATTGAAACAGGTTCGTTGATCCAGAGGGATATAGTCTTCGTCAATGACCGTCCCACTGGTGATCACATAACTACCTCTTGAAGCGATAGAGCTGCTCACTTCCAAATAGACCACACCGGTCTGGTTCACCTCATAAGGAGTCGTCGCGACGAGATATCCATCTCGCCATGGATTCCCTACCATGAGCTCTACACCATTCCCATCTAATAAACGGAGTTGGGCCTCCACGCCTAAACCGTCACAAGCGGTATCGATGGCGAAGACCACTGATTCACCGAGTAAGTCTTGGGATATATTAATACGGTAGAGGTCAAGATCAGTGATCGTGTTAAGCTGACCCGTCATCCGCTCACCGAAGGAGAGAGGGGTCGCATCAAAGCGTTGCTCATTAGGCTCAGCCTCTATGACTCTTGGCTCACAAGCGCGAGCGCCATCTTCTTGCACCCGACATGCGAAGTCAGGGCATTGACAATCAGAGTCCACTACACAGAGACCGCTCATCTCTCCTGTGCCATCATCTAGGGAGAGCGTGATCACTTCTAGTTGATAGGCGCCAACGCTCCCTCCCGCTCCGCTCACCTCGATGAGATAATCTTGTGCGGTCAAGACCGCTAGCTCCTCAATGGCAGCGAGCCGCCCCTCACCGCTATCCTGATCTTCAGCTAAGGTGAGCCCTGCAAGGTTCATCACTCGCAAAGATGTGTTAATTGCGAGCACATCACAATAGGCTGAGGTCTTGATCTTGAACCGACCGGCCGGGAGGGAGATGAGGTAGGTGTCTCGATCTCCAACCCGATCGATATGCCCGATGAAGGAGGAATCTAAGACTAAACGGTTATCATTCTCTCGAGCCGTTGCTTCATTTTGATTTGGCTCTCTCTCCGAGTAACGAGGGAGACATTGCCCCACCTGAGTATTCTCTGAAATCGCCACACAGTGTTGGGCTGCACACAGACACTCAGATCGCTCTGCGCTTGGGTTACAGCTGACGTCTTCGGCGATTATGGTGTATGATCCATAGGGGTCATTCGACTGAGGCCCCCCCTCGACTTTAAGATAATAATCGGTGGTTTGCTCGGAGACCACACCTCTAATCTTTGAGCTCCCGACCCATAGACTCTCCGCTAGTCCGTTATGGTTATCATTCACCATGATCGGAGGTTGTGTTGGGTCTGAATAGAGGTTCAGGAAGGTATCTATTGGTTTACTGCAGTAGCCTTGAACGGTAAAATCATAGACGTGGTTAGCTTGGAGTCTCACCTTATACCAATCCTCTTCAAAGCGATCACTCAAGGCCCCCACACGCTTTGCTTGCTTGATATCACCGATAAAGAGGAGGCGATTAGCAGCGCTAGGTCGATCATTCATCCCATCCTCTCTTGTGGTGAGGGACTGGCAGAAGAGAGCTTCAGATTCGCCCTCCTCTAGTGGATCACATCGTTCTTCAATGCAGCAGTCATTCGCTCCCAGACACGAGAGGTGTTCTACGCTGCTGATATGAAGTACATAAGGCACCTCAACCTCTTCAAGAGAGAGTGAGCGAGCGAGGTCGACCTTCACCAAATACTCCGCTGATTCGGTGATATCGAGATCAAGTCTCGTGGATGAGAGCATGGTGCTGACTCGTTGTGCTCCACTGAGGTCCCTCGTGCCAGTAGCGTTCAGAATAGATAAGACGACCGGGAGAGGGGCACCACAACGATCAGTCACCTTAAGACTCAAGTGCTCTGGGGCGTTAAGCTGCAGAGAGAACCACTCTTCAGTGCGGTCTCGGTCGAGGTTGGATAATATCTTACCTTCGGGGTCATTTGGTGACAGGAGCTCACTGACCTGATGAGAGGTCTCTGCGCTTTGCCCATGAGCGCGATCAGCGCATTGGTCCACTAACCCGAGATCCTCAGAAGATTGATCAAGGTCGCTAGGATTAAGGAGAGACGTCCCTTCTGGACAAGTGACGGTATCTGCTTGTTGATCAATCCCCGTACAGGTGAGGACATCACCACTGATTGTACATCGGTCTTGACGAGTACAGAGCAATCCATCATTGCATCGAGAGCCAACAGGCATATCTTGAGCGATCGAACATTCACCGGTCAAGGGGTCGCACATCGCTCGCTGACAGCGGTTCAGCTCTCCCTCAAAACTGTCACGTTCACAAGATCTTTGAGCGCCTAAGCAGACCAGAAGACTACCCCGACGAACACAGCTACTCTCCTCAGTACACGCATTCCCGTCATCACATGCGTCCCCTTCATTCATTCCAACACAGACATCGCAGAGGTCTTCATCATCGACAGCGTCGATGACTTGGTCTTGGCAGGTGAGCTCTCCTCCTGAGAGGTTACATCGACCTGCTGCGGTGCATAGATCCCCATCTTCGCAAGGCGTTCCCTCGGGGAATGCTCGGAGGGTACACGCCCCGGTGGTGGGGTCACATATGCCCTCGCCACACTCTTGATTAAGGCTTGAGCAGTCTCTTGTTGAAGTGACACAAAGACCCGCTTGACATATACCCTCTTCATCACAGAGGTCCTCGGTTGAACAGCTTATGCCATTGTCGATCGCTACGATGCTACAAGCCCCGCTCTCAGGTAAGCAGCGAGCGGCTTGACATTGCCCGATCTCATCTTCACGAAAAATATCGCTGCAATCGAGGGGCTCAGACTCACGACATACTCCCTCACCATCACACTGACCTACAGTGCATTGGTTACCATCTAGATCACAAGCGACCCCCACCTCGGCAAAGCCAAGTTCAACACATTCACCTTCGGCGTTACAACGAGACTCGATGGTACATTCGTTACCATCATCACATAGAGCGCCCTCTTCGAGGTTATCACAAGCACAGAGGAGGTCAGTGATGAAGCAAACGCCTCCTCTACATTCACTATTTTCAGTACAGGCGTCTTGATCATCACAAGCTGTCCCATTGGGCAATGCTTGACCGGTACACTGACCGGTATTGGGATCACAGAGCCCATCATTACATAGCTCTTCGCATTGAACAGTATATTGGGTAATACACTCGCCGTCTTGGCATTGCTCCTGAGTGCATGCGTTATCGTCACTATCGCAATAGAGTCCGTCAGCGCGATCCGTGAGGAGACATGCGCCTGATAGGGGATCACAAGTCGAGCTTAAGCACGCGGTCTCAACTCCACTACAATCCACCCGTTCGGTAGCGACACAAGAGCCCGACTCACATTGATCATTGAGTGTACAATAATTGCCATCATCACATATCTCGCCTATGGGCTTGGGTTGGGAGAAACAGGATCCAGTTTGTGGATCACAAATCCCTAAATTACATTGATTCGAAGCAGAGCTACACTCGACCGTATCCCCTAAGCATTGGCCTGATGAGCAGCGGTCGGTCTCCGTGCATAGCGACCCATCATCACATCGCTCTCCATCCGCTTTATCGCTCCCTTGGCAGACCGCTCCAGCGCATATGTCTCCACTAGTGCAGCTATTACCGTCATCACACGCAGCGGGATAGGGAGTGGGAGAGCCTAGACACCGACCTTGAGCGCATTGATCATCGATCGTACAGGGGTTAAGATCATTACAAGGCGCCCCCTCTGTCTCTGCATTGCAGCGATCTACAAAGCTCAATGCTTGTGGGGTATCCCCCTCACAAGCACACCCTTGAAATGCTCCTCGGTAAGGCTGACAACGGCTCTCGTCACAGAAGAGACCACAACCACACGAGGTGGTGTCTGAACACTGCTCGCCGAGAATACCGGTACCATAGGTACATGCGTTCGGGCAGTCGTCTTCTTTGACTTCGCACTCTACTCCACGATCAGCGAGATCACCGATACTAGATGTAGACTTCGGCTCATCATCGTCACAAGCGCTCAAGACAGCGACAGAGGTTAAAGAAGTCAGAACCATCACCATGAGAAGCGGTTGATGTGAATCGCGCGCTCCAAAAAATTCGAAACTAGACATATTCACCATCTCAATTGTCGCTCGTAGGTCGTGAGTGATAGCGGAGATACACCACAATATCTTCAATGATCGGTCTCTGGTCACGAGGCAAGTTGCGACCGGTGATCCAAGCGCTGTCAGTATTAGCGTCATCGATCAATATCGGGATACGCAGCTGCCAACCATTAGCGGAGAGGCTTCGTCCTCGAGCGAAGAAGCGCCAACATTCAGCTCCTGACGCGAGAGAGCCTGCTGTCTCCGACGCGTTAATACAGCTCCTCATTTGACCAGATCTGGTCGCAAAGGTGGCAGGCGTAGATCGTTGAGCCTCATTGGACTGCGGGGCATAGCCTATGGTGAATGGACGAACCGTGTACTGCGAAACGGGAGGTAGGCCAACCTCTTCTACCACTGATTCAGCGTGGCATGAGCGAATTAAATCGGTGCCACCACGTCTCAACTCATAGCGGATCGGCAGAGCATCATCACCTAAATTCTGTCCAATAATATTGACTGCGATATTGCCTGGATGAGGGTCATTGACATCTTCAGCGGTCGCCAACAGATGATTACACTCTAGAGGATTAATCATCCAATTTGGCCCATCGGGGCCAAATTCTTGCATGGTCAGAGGAGTCGAGAAGAGGACCTCAATCATCTCTACCGGTCTCTGATTCAGAACTGCTTGCCTGTAGTAGGGAGGGCTCGTGATGATATTGTTAAACTGCTCTCCGACGGTGACGACTCGGCCGGTTCTAGCATCGACGATGTCCTTGAGCCCGGGGAAGAGTCGGTCGCGTACAGAGAATTTCAACACCTCAATGTTATTGAGAGTGTCACAGTCAATTCCTTCTCGACCGCAGTACTCTAATTCATATTGAGTCAGCTCATTTATAAAACGCTCTAAATCATCTAGAGTACTAGAGTTGACGAGACGACTCCTCAACCCAGCGGCGTCATCAGGCGAAATATTGTATTGATGGATAAAGGCCATGTACATTCGATAGGCATACTGTAACACCTCTCTAAACTTAGCATCGCTCTCTATGGCGAGTCGTCGACCTCTGAGGAGATTTCCCTTTTGTCGACCGACAAGATGATCGACGATAAAGCGTACATCATCTTGGTAGGTGGCATAGTTGGCACCAATTTGATACCTAAGGTCATCGATCTCCATATTAGCGTTAAAGATCTGCATCGTTAGGGTTTGGAACTCGGTGATAAGGTCATCAACCTCACGAACCATCTCCATGATTTCATGACGTATCTCAGCCTGATCACCTCGAGCTTCGAGGACCCCACTTCGCACATCTAAAGAAAAGTCAGCAAGTTCTTTTGCTGCGTAAGCTACGAGCTTAGCAATACCCATCCCTGTTGCTCCACCTGCCACAATAGAACTACCAAGTATGCCCTGTGGACAATCAGTACCGACGGCTAAACCTGCTACGATCTCACATTCGATCCCTTCAAAAACACCGTCCAAAATCTTTTTGGGAATTTCAAGTCCCATGATGACGCCATCAGCAATACTCTTGGTTGCAGCAACCACTTTTTGAGCGATAAAGAGATTATGTCTAGGGGAGTAACAACTACCAAAGTCACCCTCTTCACCCTCACGACATTTGCGATGTAACTCAGCCCCTATACCGTATTTCTGGGTGAATCGCTTCAAGAGCGTTTCCACAGAACCGATGACTTGTTCCCTTTGAAATTCGAGCAGTCGCTTCTCTTGTATCTTTGAGCCCATTTGGCCTCCGACACACATCCTTGTTCTTCCCGCAAGGTTAACCGCATAGTCTCCAAAGCGATTTAAGTCACATCTAGGTGGGGCTGTAAGTGGATCGTCTCCAGTTCCATCTAAAATTGCGTTTGTGGCGTTCACAAAAGTCGTGACAACGTCTTTGCATTGAGTGCCTGCAGTACCATAGTCATCATTGGCTGTGGTGTAACTTGCTCCGCTAGGAGCCTCTTTATCACAAGTATAGGTAAATGAGTCAGTAACATCAGTCCCGACAGCATTCAACCGAGTACAAGCAGCGTCGCGCACTGTTTCATCACTATTATAAAGTTTACAGTCTCGTATATCTTTGATCAGCTGATCATTGGTATATCGATTGAGTAGATAATCACAATAGTCGACTTTTCCATCAGCATTCTGATCCGTAAAAGTACTCTCTCCCATAGTTGCCTGTAGTTCACTCGCTGTAGGTCCACATTGTTCGGCGATGTATCCGGAGATCTCTCGTCGTGCGGCAAACACTTTCTCCTCAAGTGCATCAAGATCACTGAGAGAGGTCTTCATCTCTCGGACAGCTTCTGTGACCATGGTTCGCGCTTCAGCGAGTAAGCCACCATCGCCAGATTGACCGGTTAAAATGTCGAGATAATGGTGCCAGTTAGAGCGCTCGCTCTCTCTTGTTCTTGCGCTCTCAAAGTAAACCTGATGATCAAAGAGTCCAAGCTCATTTCGAGCAATATTGACCTGATTAATGATCTGCTGTCCTTCTCGGAAGAGCTGCTCTGAACGACCTTCATAGTTGACTAAAAAGCCCGGTTGATCTTGCCATTCTATTTGTAAGTGAAGCAAGTACGCTTGGAAGAGGTATTCTTGCTGTAAAATATTCTGCAAGATGTTGAATTTAGGTGACAAGTTCCTCTTTAAGAAGACCCGGCGATCAAGGTCTACCATCGTCGCCAAGGTCTCCATTCGGTCAGAGGCCACGGTCTGCATGAGTCCCAACCAGTCATTGCCTCTTTGCAAGTAAGCGTTAATAGGCCAATCGTAGAAGATCTTCATCATCGGTGAACTTGTAAGTATACTGATGATTTGACCATATTTGGAGAGAGCGATCGTCTGCTGCTCTCGTTTATAAACTGTGGCTGCTCCCTCTGTAAAGGGGTTCTCTTGGTTACGGTAGAGAGTCATGAAAGCGTCTGAGAGATGGCTATCGCCCTGAAACTTAAGACCTTGTATGAGATGAAGCCAAAAGCGGTTATGCTCTTTGAGAGTGAAGTGTACTTTCTCTACATCCTCTCTGTCTTCATCTGCATCTAAATCGATCTCACACCCTGATATGTTTATTGTGTCATCACAAAAGAGAGGAAGATTAGGGTCTGCCCTGCGTCGACACACTCCGCTAGCATCGGTGCTGTTTGCTCTTTTACATTCGAATTCTACAGGACAGTCTTCATCGGCTTGACAAGGGTCGCTATCTACTGAGTTCATACCGAAGATTGAAGCGACGTTTGTCGCAAACTCTGAGGTTTGTACCCATGGGGTCGACTCAGTTTCCGTACCCAGAAGCGCCTGCTGATACAGAGCCAGCCCGCAACGAGCGTTGTTTTCAGAGATACATAGCGCGCTGTCTCCTCCCTCGTAGTTTACATAACCTTGGAACTCGCTCGGGACATCTGTATTGACACAGAGTTTAGTCGCAGAGCTCACGCTAGAGGGTAACATGCTTAACAGCTCTGCATACGTGATTTGGGTGCGAGATAAAAAGGGGCTGATCTGGTTAGAGACGACAGCATCACTGTTCAATTGGGTGAGGAATTCCTCGTTTGGAATATCCAAACAGCTATAGTTGCTTAAATCTTGGATACATTTTTGCCCAAATGAACCCGATAAATCACCAATCTGCTGACAGAGCTCACCTGTCTCGCAATCACTGACTGAGTTACAGGCAGTTGAAGTGCTTAAGCATACGGAATGAACTTGGTCACAATATTCACCTGCACCACATTCTAAGTCACTTCTAGAGCAGGCTTCATCAACAATATAAAAATTTCTTCTCGCAGTATTATTAATGTCTTCTGAGCGTCTGACGCAGAGATTTCGCTCGGTATTACACTCATAGCCTGTAGCACAGTTACTATTTGTGGTACACTCCTCATCTTCAGGACAGAGCTGAACTCGATCTCTGAGGAAATCATAAACCGATAAATAGCTGGCCTCTGTATCTGCTCCTAAGCTCCCTAATGCTTCACCAATTAAATCCGAAAAAGTGATCAGATTAGAAAA
The DNA here is from genome assembly GCA_943788935.1 of uncultured bacterium. Lineage (GTDB taxonomy): Bacteria > Myxococcota_A > Bradymonadia > UBA7976 > VGTA01 > CAKZRU01. The sequence goes on from CALSSE010000029.1 coordinate 13,817, forward strand.
GATTGGCTCTTCACAGGTTCGACGAGTCTCCGCGTCGAGACCGCATGAGTCTTGAACATTATTCAAATAGGCAGCATAATCACTCTTTTGAGTAAAAGTTTGCCTCTCCCCCCCATGACAATAACGATCTATTTGATCCTCAATCGTGTCTCTAATCGTATCAATGCTATCAAACACAGCAGAGCGAGTCTCTAAGCTAGAGAGCGCAAAGGTTGACCGCTCTGCTTGACTAAGACCTGAAGAGTCGGCGATGACCTGCCCAAGACTAAAGGTGCCACGTAGGGTGATGTCTTTGGGGGTCATCCCTTTGATTAACTCGCTATACATACCATAGAAATTGCCCGTCTTGTCGTCGAAAGGACCAAAGAGCTCAACGGTACGCTCAATATCTCTTTTAAAGAGATTTGTAGCGACAATGCCATCTGTGTCTGCTGAGGACTCACTCTCGGTGTAGTCGCTCTTAATCACACTTCTACCTATGAGACGCATTAACCCACGATTAGGATAGTAAACACCCATAAAGGGGAGTTTATGATCGCTTCTAGTAGAACTTGAATTGGCGAAAGAGATGCTCTCAGCTCCATCAAGATAGGCATAGACCTTTTGACCCCGAGCGATATCTCTTATATCGGGATCAATCCCTTGACTGATTAAAAGAGCGTTCCAAGAGGTGGTCTCTGTAGAGAGGTCTATTTTGAACTTGAGATTGATGGGAGTGAGGCCCGAGAGAGAATAACGAGCGTTTTGGTAATGTACTTTATATGAACCCGCATATTCACCTGAAGGGCTTCGTTTATTGTAATAAACAGTCAGCTCATCACTGTCTCCATTGTCGTATATAGCCTTAATTTTTGCTCGGTATTTGCCAGGTGACAGACGATCTGCGATCTCCTCTTCAAGCTCGACCTTAAGGCTTGGGTCACCGGCTGCGCTGACTGTGCCAAAAGGAGAGACGAGCCTGATCCAGGATTCGGTTTCAGAGTCAACAATACAGTCATCAACCCTCTCGTAGCAGTCTTCAGCAGTAGGATCAATCAAGGGGTCTCTGCCTGCTTCGCAGTCTTCGGGGAATGGAGCGATACAGCGGAGGTCTTCTTTCACGGCATAGTCAACCAAGAGACGATAACCAAAACTTATCGATGGATTAGAGATCACCTGTTGGCGAGTAATGAGGTCCATAATCGCGAGAGGTGACTCATCTCTAGTCTGGATGCCATCAAGATCTAGGCGTTTGCGGGCGAAGCGAATCGCGTACAGAGATGGGTCAAAGCTGAATGATTGTTGATCAGTGGCAGGGTCGGGTAACACCCTACACTTGTTAACGTCGGTGCAGTACCATTCGCTGCTAGGGCAATCGATCGCTCGATAGCAGTGAGGTGCGCACTGACCAAGAAAGCAATAGGCGCCTGAAGGACAATTGCGATCGATCTCGCAGGTAAGATTACTCACCTCTTCCACCGTTAAAGACTCACAGCGTCCACGTTCATAGTTACAGGTTTTCAGAGCACCCACACATTGACGATCTAGGTCACTAATACTCTCTTCACGAGATGGAATAAGACCACACTCTCGAGTACAACCATTGGTCTCTAGATCACAGTATAGACCGAGACCACAGTCTTGATCAGCAGTACAATAAAGCTCTATAGGTGGGTCGGGGCGATCTAAAAAGGCGAGAACACAAAGATCTAAGTCAAAAATATCAAACTGGTAATCTTGATTTTGATCGAGGAGTCGATTGAGGTTCGCCTCAAGCGAGCAGCGGTTTTGGCTCCAAGCAGGCTCTCCACCCTCTAGCCAGTAAGCGATACATTGATCAAGGAGGTTGAGATCCATCTGAAAGGGGACAGGTCGGCAATAGTAGCCATCTGTATGACTCACACATTGCTCACCAAAGGAGCAGAGGTTAGGTTCACCGCTAACCCCCTCGCCTTCACAGCCAACGAAGCATTGACCGATCATCGCTCCCTCTTCGATCACGCACCTCTTGGCAAACTGATGATCCTGGCACTCCATCCCTCCTAAAGTACATTCAGCGCCTATTCCACCTGCCTCGGTACACTCATTACTGACAGAGACCACTGGATTAGATTGAGCAAAACTCACAGATAGCGCGCTGACAAATATAACTAGGGTGCAGGTTAATATAGACTTGATGGAAGGAAGAGGAGTGACTGAATCCCTTAAATAATGACCGAACATAATTTACTTACCTTCTCTCAGGTTTTGAGGGTGATCACTGCTCTCGAGAGTGACGCCAATATTAGCATTCGCGGGCGCAAAGTATTGTCGTCGTTCTTGAATGAACAGCTCGTCATCAGCGCTCAGATTACCTTGAAGAGTGAGGTGAGCGAGGACTCCACTCTCAAGTGTGTTAAGGTTTCCTGTCCCCATGATGATGACTCTAAGCACACCGCTGTTGGGCTCTTGAACGATCAGATCTTTCATCGCGCTCTGCAGCACATCTCCCTTTTCTGAATTTAAGAGCACTAATCCTTCGGGATGAGAAATGAAGATCTCTGCTGTCCTTGGGGCTACTTGTCCCTCGCGTTTATGATAATGGAGCGCTACCTTTGTGAGACCATCTATCTCTGTAGATCTTTTCAAAAGGAGTGTAGGCGGAGTGTCACCGATCGCAGTCCCCCTCTCGGTCACATCCTCATCGATCGCACCGGTCAGAACAGAGACTGATGAATGATTTATATCCTTTGTGTTGCACGCTGAGAGGCACACACTACAGATGAGACATAATATCATCAAAACGCTATGAAAAAAGCTCATTAGCGACTCCTTTGCAGCGATAACGGAATAGGGAACGTTAGAGTTGATTGACTGGTCCCAACAAAGTCACCCAAGTCTCCGACATCATTGTTATTTACGTCAACGAAACAGCTCAGGTCATAGGCGCCATATATTAAGAATATATTGTTATTTGTCGCATAGACAAAGCTGTCTAAAGAGCAGCCCTCTGTACATGTCCTGCTTACTGTTCCCACGATGGGGCTGTTGGTTTGATTAGGGCTTGGGATCGGTATGCCCTGAAGATTGAAAAAAGTATTTGGAGGTGAGAAGATGCACACCATTGAGTCATCGGATTGCTCATCGCTTGGAGAACCACTTATGCCTGTAACGGTGCCTAACACTGATACTGCCTGCAAAGGTAACAAGTCAGCTGCGGTGAGAGACACTGACCTCACAGTCCCCTCGTCATCACTTGTAATGATAAGTGGACTGTATCGACCGATATCACCTCCACTGTAAGTGGGTTGGTTAGAGCTGCTATCATAAGAGTTATTGGCATTAACATAGGTGTAGAGGTGATAGGTGCCCGGTGAGAGGTAAACGGGATCGGAGGAAGAGCCCTCAGTGTTCTCTAAGTGTTTAACGAGTATAGTGTTGTCAGTTGGAAGCTCTCCTTGCATCTGACCGATGAGTCTCCCGCTCAGATTACCAACGGTTGAAGAATAGAGCTCAGCTTTAACCGATCTTCCGGGTAATTGATTAACATCTAAACTTAGCTGTACTTTTGTACCTAGCTGACATCGGATCTCTAAGTTATTTATATTACTTGTGACTCGACCCTCATTATTAGCCACATAACAAGTAGAGAATTCGGGACTGCGCTCCACAGAGACCACATAAGGGCTGTCCATAGGCAAGCGATCGGGTAGAGTAAACTCTGTGGCTCCAGCAGGGATTTCATATAGGTTAGGAGAGGTGTTTACGCTCACTTTAATGCCACTCAAGTTTTCGCCATTAATCACTGTACCTGAAAGCGTAAATATCTGGTCTACTTGATTGGCGTCTTCACACTGAATGATATAAGGGACACCACTAATGTTATTATAGACCTCATAATAACTAGGATCATTCACGCTCTCTGCATCTAAGAGGTTTCTGACCTCACAGGTGACGGCTTCATTAGCGTTCTCTTCTTCTACTTCGATACGGTATCTCTGACTATTGAATAGACGGCTCGTAAAGACAATGGTAGCAGGCTGAGGGGAGCCTTGGACTTGGCTAGGCATGGTGTAACTGCCATTTGACCTCGTCTCAGTTTGATTGATGAGCGAGACAAGCGTGGCGTTCACGGTAGCGCCAACCGGTAGCCCGAGGATAGGCATTGAGACCTCAAAGGTTTCAATGTCACTGCAGTCGATTTGCACCCCTTGTTCGATATCTAAGCCATTATTGGGCATAACGCCCACTCCCTGAGTAATGCTACAGTTCTGGCTTTGAGGTTGTCCAATAATGGAGAGATCATAAGCTTCATTTTCTCTTAACTCAAAATCGAACTGACCTACCCCTTCTGTATTGATCTCGCTCGTGGTGAGAGTGATCGTATCTCCTGAGACACTCTCAATGAGAGTCAGTCGTTCAATATCGCTCAATCCGCTCAAAGTATAACTCAGTGGATGATCAGGAAGCTCGTTACATTGAATGAATACTAGAGGAGGATCTACAGCTTCGACAGTCCCTATGCCGCCTTCTGTAACCTGGCAGCTTAAGCCGGAAGGTGAGCTAAGGACACTCACCGTATAGTTGTCACCGTCTTTAAGCCCACGGGCAAAAGAGAATAGAGCATCTGCATAAGCGGTCGCTTCTTGAATCAGAGTGCTCTGTCCAACAGACTCTAGACGAAGTGAGAGCGCTGGTCCGCCGACCAAGGTTGGGTCACAAGCATTAGTGGCGTAATTAACACAGCCTTTAATCGGTCGACTCTGCTCACAGAGTATCTCAAATTGGCCTGTATTGAAGTCATTACTGACGGTACCGCTTAAGGGGAGCCCTGTAGGGTTGAAGAAGCAAGCTAGCCCCTCTGTTAGAGGTTGCTGAGCCACTGTCATATCATATCTCCAGCCTTCAATCATCGGGTCAAAAGCGATGACCCCATTCTCCGATACAGTGATAAACTGTCCAACCCCATTGCTGAGGACAAGACCGACCCCTGTCGAATATCCCCTCACATTGACTATCGGTATATAGCTGGGAGGTGGTACGGGATCAAAGCCTCGATCATGACCAAAACTTCTGCTGACCGAGAGCTCTAGACTTTGATATTCAGTGATTGGGTGCGTGTAGGGATCAAATGATACCGCATTCCCTGACCATTCATAACATACGTCAACATCCTCGCCGATTTGTACCAAGCAGCTGTCACCAGTATCTTGGGCGATCACACCACTCTCAGTTTGAGGACCGAGATGAATAATTCCTGTATATTCTGCGAAGGTACTCTCCGAGGTGTTCTCGGCATTGGTATAGGTACAGTTGAGTAAAGCAAAACTTCCATCGAAGTTAAGCGTTGCGCTGTCATTGGCCCCAACTAGACATCTGCTTGGTTCACGTTCACAAAAGTCATCTTTTTGATTCGATTGCTCAAGATCAATCCGTCCAAAGAATACTTTTTGTGGGCGTCCTTGCAGATCAAATGGGACCTGACCTCCACCGTAAGAGCAGATGGGGTTACGAATGAGGCTATTACTAATACTGCCACCGGCAGATTTGATATCGAGGACTGCTACAGCCGCCGCTCCTCCGTATAAAAAGTCATTTTCGCTTCGACCTCGACTTGGACATCTAGCGTGTCCCCGGTCTCTACAGGATTGAATCGCTTCATACTCTGGTATATCCAACCGGTAGCCAAGCTGATAGCGGCTCCCCTGAGCCCTTCTCTCGCACATCGTTTGAGCTAAGGGTTTGCTCAAGTCAGCATCACTTTGCATGACATCGCTGATACAGAACTCCTTATCAAAGTGTCGTAGTCCGGAAGCGCTCCCTGTAACATTTTGATATGGCGAGGAAATCAGACTCAGCCGCACATCCTCATAAGGGTGTACTGAATCAAGTAGGAGAGGAGTACGGTTGGCTTCCTCTTGGGTACGATGTGGAATCGTCAGTCGACCAAGAACTTGATACTGATTCCCATAATATGGACCCCCTCTCACTTCAACTAATACCTCTGGGTTCGCTCCATAATCACCAACGCCATATGCGTTGATCTCTAAGGGGTAACTCTCTCCGATCGCTATGGTATAGTGTGTCCAAGCGTTGGGGTCTAATTCGAACTGAGCATCAGCGGCTCCCATCAAAGTGAGCGGGCTGAGGTCCTCCCACTGCCAATCACGTAAGACACAGCGTCCTTGCTCACAGAATTGGGTGACAGGGTCGCAGAGATAAAGGCTCTGCTCATCTTCAAAGGAATAGCACTCTGTCCGACAGGCGCCAACATCACAATAGAAGGCACGTTCGTCGGGACATCCTTCTGTACGGGCAGCGGTGGCTCCATTGATATTGACTTCGACTTGACGACATTCATTACAGGCCGATGTGTTCACATCACAGAATAGACAAGGGCCATTGAGACAGGTCTGCGTGTAGCACTCTTGGTCACTTGAGCAGTCTGCCACACAGACATATTCAGCCCCTCCCGAGAGCCCAACCCCACCCTCCTCGCTCTCGATGGTGACCGGCCTGAGCCGACACTGAGCGCCATAAGCGGCACATGAATCGGCCATATCAGCGGTTGAGTCTGGATCACAGGCAGTGACCACACACTCGGACTCTATGCATAGATGAAAGGGAGGGCACTCGAGGTGACTCACTCCGCAGCGTGGTCGCTGAGAGCTGATGGGCTCTGACCGATCAAGCCACTCTCTACCTCTCTCAGCTTCTGATCGAATAGAGTGTATATTACGAACACCTAAGTGCATCTTCAACTCATCAAGACCCCCGCGAAGCGCTGTCATCATCTTCTTTTGAGTTGGATGTTTAACGGCTCCTACCCAATTGCACGGGAAATAGCGCTCTTCAAAGCGCCAACTGAAGCCCTTATATTGCCTGCTCTGTTCACTGAGATTAACGAGATTCTCAGTGTTGAACAAGTTGGCGGTGAGGAGAAGCTGTGGTCGGCTTAAACTCACTGCATGAAGAAGTAGTCGGTCGAGGTCTGGAGAGAGTCGAGCCTCTTTGATAAGCTCAAATTTCCCCTGAGCGTTGAAGACTTGATCAATACAGTCAAGAGTATTGGACTCTCCATCACCATTTCTATCTTCGAAAGGTTCAGGGATTCGGTTCTGGTTTAAGTCCCAACACTCTTCTCCAGGGTTTAGATCACGAATCACCAAAAACTCTTCAGCAGTTCTTTGAACGATCCCTAAATGATTTAAGATCTCGGAGTCGCTCCATGTGTCGATCTCCCCAAAGACTCCCCCCCGTGATTTAATCTTAAATCGAGCGATAGTGAGACCTAAAGGAGGGTCATTCGCTCCTAGGCTATTATTCGCGCTGTTATAGAGTGGATATACTCCTCTTGGAGCGGTGACTTGGATACTAAGTAAGGCACGACCCGCCACGTTTTGCTCAGAGATCTGCACCGACTTATTATAGGGTGTACGAGATATGTTTGGGGAAGGGGGGTTGACCATAGAAGGCTGAATAGAGACTAAACCATTGGTTTCGATTTGAACCCGGTCCCCATCAAGCTCTACGAAGACCTGAGATACCTCTTGCAGGAAGCAGTCTCTGTTATCCCATTGGTTATCCTTAGTGACATCCTCATCCGCGTCTCTGAGGTTGTTGTTATTTTTATCCCAACACATCGAATCAAATGATGTTTGGTTTGGTCGGTAGATCAAATCTATGGTGGCAGAGTGGGCGACCTCGTCCCTCCCGACCACGTTAAGCTCAAACTTATGTTCGGTGTCTTCACGTTGAGATACTTCTCGAGTTGATCCTTCGGGCAATATCGATCTCATCGAGCCGAGCATATATCCGTTTTCAAGCTCATTAAATTCTGTGTAGGTTCTCTTGAAGAGCAGACGCTCGACCGCTTGTTCGCCAGTCGCGGTGATCCTCATGTAGCGTTTAGCATCGAGGAGGGATACCTCCTCAGAGAGCTGATCACTGTTGAGCGCGTTAATTTGATTAGCGCTAGAGAGAGGGATCACCTCATCGATGATTAACTCATCGATCCCTTTGCCTTGGTACAGAGGGTCAGAGCTCTCATAGAGTAAGCGACCTCGTTGTTGTCGGATAGAGTCGTCTGTACCTTGGCTTTTCCCCTCTAACCATCGCACCTTTCTATGATGACGTATATCATCACCCTCAGTCAGCCGATAAAAGATGAGACTCTGATCCGCTAGACGGTCTTGATAATTAAGTTGTTCAACGGTTTCACCATTTGGCAGCTCAATGGCTGGTCTGTTATCGAGAGGATCATAGGCGATATAATATAAATGATATACGAGGTTAGCGATGTTATCTCGGGCGATCATATCAAAAGCGCTGCTCTCGAAAACAATCCCTGTACCATCGGGCGACCATTTAGGAGCCCGAGCGCTAAAGCCTAGATCACTGTTCCCAAATTCCACGGTGAGCTGTTGACGGTCGGTGCCATCGCCATTAGCAATCCAAATTTCATTGTGGCCACTCGCATTGGAGAGATAGAGGAGTTTATCAAGTATCGGCGAGTAGTCTGGCTCTGAGTAGGAGAATTCTCCATCGCCGAGAATGAGCTGATCCGTTGTACCATAGAGGTCACGTCTCCTCACTTTGAAGAGCCCTGACTCTTTCACTCCGTAATAAATAGTTTGAGGAGGGGTCCCCCCTAGAAATGATCCCTCTCGCTGAAGAATGATCTCTCGGTTACGACTAAATTGCGGACATGCGAACGGAGAGGGTCCAGCGGCGTCAAAGAGGTGAGAGTTTGTGAGCTGTTGTCCATTGAAATAAAAACGCATCAGTCGCTGGGTGGCGTCATAGGTAAAGCTAACATGTTGCCAAGCATAAAGGGGAAGCTCGGCTAAGGGATAGGTGTCTAAGCCGCTCGAGAGATCTCGAGCGAGTATGTCTCCATCGAAGAATTCTAGCTGATAAGCCTCTCGTTGCTCATCATATCTCAACCAGAGGCCAAATCGAGTTCGTTCGCTCCGGTCATGATGAGCGAAAATGATCTGTGGGGTTGATAGAGGTTCATGATCGCTCAAGCCTTCGGTGTAAACCCACGATGAGAAACTGAAACTTTGAGCTTCTCTATTAAGTTGGTCGTTAATGACGAGCGGAAGACGAATATGGCTTTGGTTACCATCAAAATAACCGGCACGATTCAATACACCATCGATGGAGAGGTCTAATAGAGACCGTCCGCTTTGGAGACGATCGAGCTGGGAGATGATCCGCTCTTTGAACGACTCTTGAGACTCTAATGCACAGCCCGATATCAGCTCGCATAGCTCTTCTCCGCTGTGAACTTGACCATAGCTGAGGGGCGCTTCAATCGTCTCAAAATCGTACCATAATTTTAGCTGTACCCCTGATTGTCCCCGAGGGGCAACGTTGATCGCTGAGCCCCAAACTTGGTCCTCTCGTAATGAAGCGATCGCCGCGTTATGATTGGGAGCCATACTGTTTTCACGGAGGTCAGGATCATCGGTAAATTCTATGGTGATCGGTCTATCTCCCACTCGTTTGAAGACCAATTCGACTAGGGGACCATATGGAATAGGAGCGCTGCTTGTAGCGTCAAACACCGACAGCCTTAAGGTGCCATCGGGGAGATGTTGAGTCGCCAGCTGCTTCCCCTCTAGCCCCCCGGAATAAAGGAGCGCAGGGAGGCGACGAGAGTCGGCGAGAACTAGCTGATCTTGTGGATAGGTAAAGTGTAGATCTAAAGCTCTCACCGGAGCATCTGAATGATCAAAATATACCCAAGCGATGACCTCTTGATCAGTCTCAGATTTCAACTCGAGGTGAGCGACGGTACAAGCGGCACCGCTGAGACATCTCCTCTGGCAGACTCCCCGACCGAATTGATCATCGTAGACACAGCGTTCATCAAGCGCACAGGTTGCTCCACCATAAGCGCTTAAATCACATAGAGTCTTACCTTGATCATCGAGTATACTTTGTAGCCAAACAGGGACATGAGGGTCGGTCTCACTAGGTCTACAGGCTTCGATATCATCTCCTCGCCAAGATTCATCTGTGACTAGATCACAGACGACATCTGGACAAATGAAAGGGCGATAATTGCTCTGCCAGTAGCTCCCTTGATCATCGGGCGCATTCAAAGGTCGATCAAACTCGAATTCATCTAGTCGGCAAGTCTCAGGGTCACAGAAGGGGTAGAACGGCCCATTGGGAGTATCTAATTCACTCCCGCTGAGGTGCGGACACCCATATTTAGCGCTCTCACTGCTCTCATCATAGGGACAGAGTGTGCCCACGATGACCATCGAGCCATCTAGTTGGGCTCGCTGAACGTCACCAGTCTCTTCCGCACACTCTGGATTCGGTAGTGGGGTTACCTCAACATTAAGATTAGCTTGACCGCTAGCGCCGTTAAAGCCCTCCACAAATACAAAGTATTGACCTCTGTCGAGACTTTCAAAGACCAGCCGCTCTTCTCCTCCCTCATCGGGATTATAAGCGCAGGCCTCTTGAGCCTCTTCTTCTTCGCAGTTTGATCGGAGATAAATGATGGCGTCAAAATTGGGGTCTTCAAGGGTGACAGTTACTCTAGAGGGAGTGAGGAGTCTCAATTCAATCATCTGCTCAGAGCCGCTAGGCGTCTCTGGGTGATTGCATGAACCCGTATAGTGATCGCTTGCCTCTTGAGTATCGACTCGTAGCTGTCCACCGCTCTGCTCAAGAACTAAAATGGGGCTAGTCCATTCACAGCGATCAGTGATGGTGAGCGCCTCAAGGTCATCACAGGAGGCCTCTGTCATCTGATCACCCTCATCGGGCTGATCGGTGTTATTAGAAGCCTCATCTAAGAGAATATCGCCGTAGCAGATTAGTTGTGACGGATCGAAGTTTGCGAAAGTGTTAAACTGTGAATTCACTTCGCTGCCGACGGTATTAGGACGAACGCTCGATTGAAACTCAAGGATGGCTAATTTCAAATCATGGCGATCTATGGGGTAGACATTAAGTACACCATCAGCTCCTCGACGAGCGCCATCTTTCTCCCAAGTATATGCGGGTGTTCCACACCCTTGCAGACAGATAAAACGCTCACTTTGTTCTTCATAACTTGGTGAGGTCGAGATCGCAAAAATGTGTCGATCAGCGCATGATTCAGTGCATTGAATCCATTCATTGAAACGATTTATCTCTTGTAAGCTCAGAGGGTCAGCATACACCGTCTGTAGGGAGAGGAGCATAGCACTTAATACATACACTGTAATGTAGAGTGGCCGAATCAAGCTAGGGGACATCATCATATTGACTTTCACATCACTCTCCTTGACTGAGGGCAGGCCAAATGACAAGACCCTCGCCGAGTGAAGAGCCCCATAGCTGTAAATCAGCCGCTGGGGGGGCAAAGGTTTGCTCGCGTTCAATCACCTTTAACTGTACGGGCTCGGCGTCGGTACTCCCAAGCTGAATATCTAGCACTAACCAGTCTCCAGTAGCGATCTCGTTGGTGTTTTGAGTAGAGAGGACCATAAAGCTGTAGACCGATCCATTAACCCGGTATGGCATACCTGTCGCCGGGTCAGGAATCAGTTGTTTGTTGGCGTTGATCAATGACTCACCTAGCCCTACTCGTCCTAGAATCGCTGGGCCAGTCATCATCAAGTGTATATCGGCTATTTGAGGATGCGGGGCCTCTTCGGGGAGCTGTAACGAGAGAGCGATTTGAGCCGAACTCACCTGACCACCGATCTCGCTAGTGCTTAATACTCTGAGACGAAGCGCGCAGCCTTCGCAGCTCTCTGATCGAGGGCAAGGAGAGCATTGACCGCCACAACCATCATCATCACCACAGCTCTTGTCAGCGCATTGAGGGATACACACACATCGGTTATCTTCGCAGCGTTGACTGTCACCACATGATCCACAGCTCTCTCCGCAGAGCTCGCCACATTCTGCTGAAGCGCTCTCACAACTTGGTGAGCAGTCATTCGGATTATCGTCGCCGCCTTGAGAGCCCTGCCCTCCTCCCATCTCAGCTCCACCCTCTACTTGCCTTCCACTCTCATCATTAGAGACACACATCGCCGATTCGCAGACCTGATCATCGGCGCACTCTCCACAAGAGAAGCCACAGCGAGGGTCTACCCCACACTCTCTCCCCTGACAATTGGGTTCACAGATCTCCGTTACACCTCGGTCTGATGGCATCTCGGTCACCGTCGCGTCTAGGGAGGGCGCTGTATTCACAGGTTTATTGCAAGCGACCGCTCCCATAAATATGGAGAGGCTTATCAGAGCGAAACAGTAGGATCGAGTCTTAGAGCATGAGCCACCAGAAGGAGTCATGAACCAAGCGTTGATATAGGCTAAAATCTTAACGCATGTGTTTTTCATCGTCTCCCTCATCGCATCTCGTATTCTACGGTCATTTCGCCTGATCGCTTGTTATAGCCATCGACAATCAAATAGTATGTGCCCGCTGGCAAAGTCGTCGAAATCTTTGAATTAAGCCCGCGACCACCATCATCGTCACAGATAAGGTCACTTGGATTGTAACAGTCTAAGCGGTCTCGGATATGCAGTACAGGATCTGAGCCGCTAGTGGTTTCAAACCGTACATTGGTCGTCCAAGGTAAGACAAACTCTATCGCTTTCTGTGGACCATCGCCTCCACAGTGCCTACGAGTGACGTTAACACCCCCTTGATTATTGATCCTGATGGTATTCCTGAAGGGACGGAAGCCAAAGAATCTGAAGAGTCTATTATGCAGGGCATTGATAATGGTGTTCACCCCAATCCTCTGAACAACAGGAACCGATTGACACTCTGCTAAGCTCACCTTGACCGTTGAGGTACCTGATTTTCTACGATAGCCATCGACGATCAGATAATAGGTGCCCGGATTAAGGAACTTCTCTATTTTAGGCAAATAATTACCGTTTCCATCGTCATTATAGGCGAGATGTTGTGGTCCATCACATGAGTCTCTTAGATGAAAATAGGAGTCATAAGAGTGTGAGATGCCTTCAAAGACTACGTATTTACCAGTCGTTAGAGTCAAACCGATCGCCGCTTGCGGACCACCACCACCTGCTTGAGTATTAGATGAGCGCCTCCCTCGGGTATCAATATTAATCTGTCCGCCGCGGTCGACTAAGTGGGAGACCTTATCAATGTGGGCGCAATGTAAAGTGCAGTTATTTCTACAAGTGTCATATTCATTTTGGTTTTGGTCATCACATTGTTCAACACTCTCAAACACTCGACCATCACCGCATCGGGCATTTTGACAGTTAATACAGCTGTCATTATCCGACTGGTTCCCGTCGTCGCACTGCTCCCGACCACGCCAAACCTGACCATCACCGCATAATGCTGGTCTACATTGGACGCAGCTATCTCCAGAGTCATTATTACCATCATCACAGAGCTCATTAGCCTGTAAAAAACCATTTCCACAGATCTCTAGCCGGCAGAGGTGATCACAGCCATCGCCTTCATTGAGATTATTATCATCACATTGCTCTGCATTTGGAGCCCCTTCAGAGAGATCGGTTCGCCTGTATCCGTCTCCACACTTAGCGACCGAACATTCATTTGTGCAGAGATCCGCATTAGAGGTGTTTCCGTCATCACACTCTTCATAATCATTATCGGCGGGCGTTAGATCAACCCGCTGAAAGCCATCGCCACATGTAGCGCTCAGGCAGTCAGTTCGGCAAGCATCATAATCATCTGTATTACCATCATCACACTCTTCATATCCCTCAGCGCTAGGGTCGTTGAGATCAGTACGGGTCAGTCGGTCTCCACAGAACGCTAGGGAGCAGCTCCTGAGACAACGATTAGCGTTATCATTATTATCCCCATCATCACACTCCTCTCCGGTGTCTACGTTCCCATCACCACAAGAGCAACGAAAGCGCCGCCCATTTCCGCACTGATCCTTGGCAAATGAGAAGCTCTGATCACCGCATCTCAGAGAGAGCTTCTCACCCACAGGTACCAATTTACATGAGGCGCTTAAGCCATCGATGGGTAATTCTAGCTTTTCATTAAAGTTAATCTCTTCTGCCTTGATAACGATCTCTTGAATCTTACTCTCACTTTGTGACCTAGGCTTATTGAGCTCTATAGTACCGCTTTGGCTCAATGATAAAACCCGTTTTATTTGCCCATCTGCTCTCCTCATCAAGAGACCTTGATTAGCGCTTCTTTGAGGTTCTTCTGGGTCTAAGTCTCTGATAAGCGCGGTCTCTCCATCTAGTTTTACGGAGGATCCATTCGCTGTCACCGACTTAGAGACGGTCAGTCCACTCGGCTCCGAATTATTATCAGGATCAGGATCAGAGACCCCTCCTCTTACAATAAGTCCCCCGGTCACTCGAGCTTGGGTATCGATATTGATTGAGACTGCTTCAGCAGCATAGGTAGGGCCTAAATCAATCTCTTGTTGATTAATATATGCCCCCTGTTGCGCTACCAAAGTCTCTGCGGAGACTCGCGCTCTGAGCTTCGCATCTCCTTGAACAGTGAGGCTGCCCCCCACCCTTAGGTCTTTCACGACGATGCTATCGCCTGTGACAGAGAGTTGACCTTCGGTGTTCACTTTATTGAGGGATTGTAGCTGATGATTAATATCAGCTCTCCCCTTAACCTCTGTCCTACCAGAGACCAACATGTGACCCTGTAAGATGCGCGAGTGACCCGTCAGCTTCATGTTGTCGGCGTACAGCTCTATCCGCTTGAACTGTTTAATGACCCCTCGTTGATCTTCACTGACAAATAATATTTGATTCGCGTCAAAAGAGTCTCCCTCCTCTGCGCCTCGAACAGGTGTCCAAGAGATAAAGCCGTCATTGTTAGTCGCTTGCAACCCTAAGGTTTGATTGAATAGTGTGAATTGCGCCTCACTCGGGGTAAAGAAATCAAAATAACCATAGCCGATCGTTGAGGGGTGTAATACATCGGCGTCAGCGGTGGCTCGGTGGGCGAAATCAGACCTAGCGACCATGGTCGCCGTCTTCGCTTTTTTCACCTCTGTGGCAGAGTGTGCGCTCATCGCAAAAGGGACGGCGGTGAGATCAATTTTTCTCAAGCACCCCTCTCGTCCACCTCCGATACAGAGCTCTAACTGGACACGTTGGTTCTCCATAAGCACTTCATCGAGAGCGCAATTCATCCCACGGCCAATCTCTACATTGAGGATACCTTTTCTTATCTTTACCGGATGTGGAAATGACTCAGCGCACACTTCTCTATCATCTCCATAAAGCACCACCATCAATTTTATTTCACCTCTGCCCGAGGGTAGCTTGGCTGGTGAGACTCTCGCTTGAAGGTTAAAAACACTGGGTGATTTGTGCAGATGGTCTATTAAGTTTGGTCGACAAGGTCCACTATCCGAACCAGAGCAAGGAGAACCCAGGTTAAGAGTTTGAGCATTCGATATAGCCACCATGTTTAGTGAGAGCAGCATAAGGGCCACAGAAATGAGCCCATGTACTCGATAACACCTAAAGACATGCGCTGTGGTCTGAAGAAAGGAGCGATTTATCATTGATCTATTTCCTGGCTGCTCATTGAGTGACTGTAATGGTGACCGTAACCACATTGGACTCGGCGTCCTGATCATCCGTGAGTTTGTATGTAAAGAGATCTTCACCACCAAAGCCGCTATTCGAGATGTATGTGAATGTGCCATCATCATTGAGCTCTAGAGTCCCATTATCTACATTATCGACGAGCACCACCGTGAGGTCTGTAGTGAGGTCATCGACATCTGAATCATTCGCTCTCACTCCTTCAAAACCAATGGTCCCATCTCGATCAAGTTCGAACTCCGATTCAATCGTATATGTATCCTCGACTGCGACCGGAGCATCATTAGTTCCACTGATAATGATATTAAAAGATCCATCCATGTTGGCACCATCTGGATCAGTCACTCGGTAAGTGACCTGCTTGGTCTGTGTTTCATCTTGTGCCAACGCATTGTAATCGGCGTGGTTAGTATCAAAGGTAAAGTTGCCTGTAGCATTAATGGTTAAGCCTGCGACCGCCGGGTTCGAAACATTAGAGAAGATGAGGTTTGCTTCGTGCCCGATATCAACATCAGTCGCGGTCAGTTGACCATTAAGAGCCACATCACCTTCATTGACCTCTTGTTGAGCAGTAAAGGTCGTCACCGGAGCATCATTAGTTCCACTGATAATGATATTAAAAGATCCATCCATGTTGGCACCATCTGGATCAGTCACTCGGTAAGTGACCTGCTTGGTCTGTGTTTCATCTTGTGCCAACGCATTGTAATCGGCGTGGTTAGTATCAAAGGTAAAGTTGCCTGTATCATTAATGGTTAAGCCTGCGACCGCCGGGTTCGAAACATTAGAGAAGATGAGGTTTGCTTCGTGCCCGATATCAACATCAGTCGCGGTCAGTTGACCATTAAGAGCCACATCACCTTCATTGACCTCTTGTTGAGCAGTAAAGGTCGTCACCGGAGCATCATTATCAGATACGATATTAATGGTGACTGTCGCTATCTCTGACCATTGAGGAGGGTTCGAGTCATCACGAACTTTATAGGTAAAAGAATCGGATCCATTTTCATTCTCATTAGGGCGATAAGTAAAGTGCCCATTAGGATCGAAGTCTAATGCCCCCTTGGTCACATCAGTATCGACTCTGGCGGTCAAAACACCTATCTCATCATCGACGTCTCTATCATTTTGAATCACGCTCAGATGATCAGCATCTGAGTTATCGACGACGAGAGTGACGTCCTCGACCGTACTATACGTGTTATCTTCGGCGATCGGAGTATCATTTACTGCGGTCACGTTGATCGTGACTGTCACGGTCGCTTCAGACTCTAAAGGAGGAGCGCCGTCATCGGTGATTTTGTAGGTGAAGGTAGCCACTCCAAAGAAGTCGTCGGCAGGCTGATATGTGAAGCTACCATTAGGGTCGAGTGTGACGGTTCCATTGGCGTTAGAGTCATCAACCACTATCGCGGAGAGGTTATCACCTTCAGTGTCGGTGTCGTTAGAGGTAACGCCCTCAGCGACGGGCACAGTTAACAGAGTCTCTTCACTGGTTGAATAGGGGCCGTCATCAACAGCGACCGGCGGATCATTGATCGGCCTTACGGTAATGGAGACAGTGATATCATCTGACCATGTCGGTGAGTTTTCATCATCGCTGACCTGATATGTAAAGCTATCATTCCCTACATCGTTCTCGGTCGGCGTATAAGTAAATGTACCGTCAATATTAAAGTTTAGTGTGCCAGACGCCACATTACCTGTGCGACGGCACTTTAAGTTGACTAGATCATCGTCGATGTCAGTGTCATTGGCGAGCACTGAGGGGTGATTACCTCCATTGACATTAAGTACTTCATCTTCATTAAGCGTGTACGCATCATCCACACCCACCGCAGGATCATTCAGCGCGCTGACGGTGATGGTGACAATCGCTTCATTCGAGACCAAGTTATCACTGTCCCTTACGATATATCTAAAGGTGTCGACCCCATTGAAATCTTCCTCGGGTTCATAAGTAAACTGACCATTAGCGAGTAAGCTAAAGTTAGAAGAAGAGCTCGGGCCGCTGTTCTGCACCAGCTCTACAGTCACATCCTCGGGAATTCTACTATCAAAGTCAGTGTCATTATTAAGTACACTTTCCAAGTGGGTGTCCACCGTTAGAGTGTCATCTTCATTCAGGTTATAGGAGTCATTCAAGGCCACAGGAGCTTCATTATCGCAAACATCTCCAAGCCCATCAGTATCTTGGTCTTCTTGGCCCGCATTAGCGATAAGCGGGCAATTGTCGTCTCTATCGGAGGCACCATCATTATCCGAGTCGGCATCAAGAGGTTCGGTCCCTAAACTGGCTTCCGCTACATCACTTAAGCCATCATTGTCGTCGTCATCATCACAGATGTCTCCTATTTGATCGCCATCAAAGTCATTTTGGTCGCCGTTCACATGATTGGGGCAGTTATCGCGACCATCATCTACTTCGTCACCGTCTGAGTCTTCAATATGACACAAACGATCACAGCCATCGCCATCAATATTATTGCCGTCATCACATTCTTCTTCAGCACCTAAGCTATCTAAAGATTTAATGCCGTTACCACAGCCAATATTTTGACAGCTTTCACAACGACTCCCAGCGACATAGGCGTCACGATCAATCTTCGCCAAAAGAAAAGTATCATCACAATCCTCCCCTAGATCTATCTCCAAATTACCGCATAAGTCACCCGCGCATGCTTTCAGCTCGTTGGAGCCCTCCTTCGGTTTAAAGTAGATTCGATCGATAAGATTCTCAGGTTCACACAAGCAATGACTACTGCACCCATCACCATCGATTAAATTGGCATCATCACACTGCTCACCGGGGTCGATGTCATCATTGCCGCAACGGAAAGGTCTGAGCAGTACATCCCGCTCCCCACAGACTAGAGAGAAACGCTCTACCTTATTTACGGGTTTACCTGTTTGGTCTTCAGGGATGACAATTCGACACCCCCCTCTGGTTTCAACTCCACCATTGAAGCTGACCCTACCAAGAATCCGGGTTCGGCCTCTGACTACCAGCTTCTTCTCTGATTCACCAAAAGTAAGAGTCCGACCATTAGCGATGATGGCTGATGATCTCAAGGCGATCGGATCCCCTTGATTGATATCTCCTTTTAGTAAGAGGGCTAAACTTCTCGTCGCAAAGCCAGAGCCCCCCTCCTCAGCTAAGTATAGACCGTTGTTGAAGACACTGTATCCATTGACATCTACACCGCCCGAGCCTTCTACCCTCATGTCACCTCTAGTGATCTCTAGAGGTGATGAGATCCCTGCGCTAGGTAGATTCTCTGTCCCAATCAGTAAGTCATTCAGTTTAATGGTTGGAGGTGAGTCTGGTCGGGCGCTGTTGGAGAGCTCATTATAGTAAGCGCTTTGGGTAGCGCTGACTTGGAGGCTATCAGATCGATTGGGGTCGCTACCGTTGATCAACCATTGATCGGTGACAGCCAATTGACCTAGTACCTCTCCACTGCCTCCTATATCTACCCGATTCATCCCCATGATAGACTCCCCCACTTGGGCTGTCCCTGTGAGCAATATATCACCCATCACCTCTAAGAGTGTTGTGTTGGGGGGCTCTATGAGCTCTTGATCTTGTCTCTTAGCGATGAATAGCCCAAAGCCTAGCCCTTGATCAAGATTAGGGCTGTTAGACTGAGAGACCTGCCTATCCTCGATAAAGTTAAGCCGATGCAGATTGTTTAGGTCAGCTCCCATCACGTGTAAGTCGCCAGTCACGTTTAGTGGATTTTGAAGTCTTAAATCACCATTAACCAATTGTAAGCCTAAACGTCGTGTCTCTTGACCACTTATGGGAGTACCATCAATCTCCAAGTCCCCCTTGATTAGAGAGAAGCGGCTGACCCATGACAGTCTATTTAATCTCCGAAGTTGATCTAGGGCATGATCTTTGGACGCTAAGTATAGGTTCGCTTGGCCTGATCGAGGTCTCCATAGTAGAGTCCCTCCACCTGCGCCATTGCTCACCTCAGAGCCTCTAACTAAGAATTCTCCAGTGATATTTTGAGTGAGGTTGTGTCGTACGCTATTTGATAAGTCACGATCGGCGGTCATTCTTTGCGCATAATGACTGATAGAGGCTCGCGCGACGTTATTTGCTTTTAAGGCCCAATAGGCGAATTCTGACTTTAGGGCATAAGGTACAGTGCTCAGCTTAATCGGGCGCAGGCAGTTTTGATTGTCTAGACAGACTTTAACTTTTAGCTGATTGTGCCGAGACAATGTTTGAGCGAGCTGGCAGCCGTTGAGATCGATCTCATTAATATTTAGGTCAAGAACGCTGTTATTAATGACGACGTTGGCTTTCTCCATTCCACATAAAAGCTGATCTTTTAGATCATAAATATTAACCTGCAGGCGACTGATCTCTCGGTCACCGAGCAACAACTTAGCCTGCGCCAGTCGAGCTTGGAAATTAAAAGAGGTCGGGACGTTGGTTGAGTCGGGATATAGCGCCGAAACTAGAGGGTCAACCTGATGAAGTTGGCAACGTAAAGAGGGTTCATTGAGGGCGTTGACATTAAATTCACATGACCTCGCTCTCACCTCGATATTACTCATTATGACGAACACTAATGTCAAAGAGAGGCAAGAGACAACTCGCCCCAATGTCCATGTATCTTTGATGCTTCTCATGGGCGATCCTCATCGGGTTTTATGACAGTCTTTAAGTCAGCATTGAGGAGACAGATGCTCCGCCTTAAAACAGAGAAATAGATGGCTATATTAATCATTATCACCTCTACTGGACATCGAGAGCGATGTTAATTAAGCCACCGTTTATAGTGTAGTTATCGACAATGATGTAGTAGACCCCTCTCGGCAGAGTATGCTCTAGTCGAGCATTTGCAGAGTTCTCAGTCACGTTGTCATTACACAACAAGATACTTGAGTTATTGGGAGATCTCAGAGTGGTGTTCTCTTCACATCCAGATTTAATGTAAATCACCGAATCAATACTATTAGATGAAGTCGTCACTGTCACTTCACTCTCGGTCTCTAAGATCAGCTCAATTGCTACTTGAGACATCCCTAATCCTGTGGTGGCTTGATCCGCATTAAACTCAGTATTTGTGGGCTGAACAAAGCCAGGAGGGACTTCATTCAAACATGTCGTTTGTACGTAGCCTGGTCGTCCCAGACTCGCTAGATTAGGTTGAAATATGAGTGATTTGTCAGGGTCTGTACTCTTATGATAGATCGACGCCAAGAGTTTCTCCTGCTCTGCGCAAGTAAACTTAACACCGAGGTACGTCTTACCTTGAACACTAGAGTCGTTGATCCCACCTCCAACAACGATATAGTGCCTACCAGGTGCATAAAATTGTGGAGCGATCAAAGCCATTGTGTTGCCCCCAGAGCTATCATCACACACCGAGCTTACTACTTGATCACACCTTTCCCGATAAACAAGGAAAGGATCACTATGTGCTTGACCTTCTAGAGAATATTGATAGGTCTGAAAAGCGATCATCGATGGTTCGGTGACATCGATTTCAACCACTCTCTGTGGAGCGTTAGAAGTATCGCCAAACAGTTGGATATCATTCTCATCAACGCATTGAGTCTCCGAATAGTATTTTGCATTTTCTGCGGGGGATAAGGAGCTGACGACCTCTGACTGAGTTGTATCGATCTCAACAAAGGCAGAGGTTCCCCGAATGCGGTCGGCGACTTCTAGCTTACAGCTGGTCACAAACTGACAGAGGTTATCACAATCATCGTTATCAACTAAATTCCCATCATCACACTCCTCTTTAAGGAGCCCAGTTTCACTCACATCGACTTGAATAGGGTCTATGATCCCATCACCACATCGAGCATAGGTGCAGTCTGCCCGACAGTTCGCCCTTGGGTAAGTGACTCTAACGATTGAACAATCTGGATCGGCATCGCATGAGTTAGTAGTGAGGCTCTCAGCGATGAGGTTAATGACCAAGTCTTCTCGGTCATCGTCACTTTGGAGAGTACATACACCGTCTGGTGTCTCTTCTGTGATCAGCCAATGAGTAGCGAACTGAATTGTGCGATTATCGAGGACAAGATTAGAGTCATTGAGAGTATCGCAGGCTGTTTGCTCTACATTCTCAATGCGCCTAAAGAATCGACAGTTGTTAAATGCGGTGCTGCTTAAGTCACAATATTTAGTGACGGGGTTGACTAAGTTATTGGGTCCATCATCACACAGCTCATCCCCTTCTCTGAGGGCATTACCACAGTCACTCTCTAACAGGGCGCTCACCCTTACCGTGACTCCACCACAAGTAATATCAAAGACATTGGGGATTAACTTTCTAAAATTCTCAGCAGTAGGATCATCAACTATCGCCGGTAGGATTTGACACTCTGGCTCGATATCGAAGCTAGGTTCAGGCTCAAAGATCACTTCCTCTGAAAACTGCACTTGGCTATCAAAGTCGACGACGGTGAAGTGAGCAGGCGAGGTGGCCTCGTCACTTGAAGGATCGAAATTAATAATGAGCTTATCGCTTCCTTGATCATCAACTAGATACATAATCGGCTGACTCTGACCCCCTCTAAGCAATGAAAACACCTGACCAATTTGAAGCTCTTTATGAACCTCAACATCACCAATGACCCGAAGATCATTATCGATGTCGAGCTGACCATTGGTGAGAACTGCCGTTCCATTTACATCTACGTCACCATCGATCACCATTTGCCCCATGGAAGAAGCGCTATCAATCGCAGAGAGCGATATTGAGCCTCGATTGATTCTTGTAGACCCCACCCTGAGCGATGAGCGCCCATGATTATATAGTGGGTTTAGAGTGAGGGGACCTGTAAGGTGAATCGGTCCTGATACCGTGAAGAGGTAATGCGGACCATTGATCATTAGGTTAGGGTCTCGCCACCCTTGATTAAGGTCTGCGGTAACCGTGACTTCACTCCTCGTGACAACCTCTCCGCTCACTAACATACCACCTGCATCGATCGTCGTATTACCTTGAACCGTGATTGGTTGCTCTGTATATGCTAAGCCTTGATCCAACATAAGATCACCGTCTACATTGAGTCGACCTTGGACGGAGAGCGCCGTTTGAGGTGCGCTGTCTTGAATGTCCATTTCGGGTCTGAAGGAACGGCTGATCTCAATATTAGGCCCATACCAATCGACTAACTTCGAGGCGATGGTTAATTGGTCTAAATTGGTAATGCCACGCTCAGATACGTTTGATAACCGCGCAATATGCAGATGGTCTGCTTCTTCTGGGCGTGAATTAGACCTGTATTCACGATGCCAACGGATATATCCGGCCTCAGAGATCTCATCTAACTTTGCCTGATCATCAGAGTTTAACCTCAATGCGCTTGGCCCTAGCCCTAAAGGTCTTTGAGTTCTAAAAGAGAAGTGACTAGGGATTACGAGACTCGACCAATCGGTATCTTGGTCTACTAGGCGGTAGACATAGGAACTGCTGTGCGCATAATTGGCTTGGTACACATTCTCTGCTTCACGAGCGATATTCACTCTAATCGCATAAGGAACAGACGAGATATTTACGTCTCTATTAAAGCATCGCTCAATGCCGCTCGATTGATTATCATTACTGCTTACAAAGTCAGTCTCTCGCGTCTCGCTAAAACATAATCTCATACTGAGTGTCTGTTTTTTGGCGAGCTCACGACCAAAGTCGCAACCAGCGTTTAAGCCTAGTTCCAGATTGAGAACGCTGTCTAATATCCTAACATTTTGGAAGGTCTCTTCACAGTCTCCGCCTGAACTCAAGTCGCTATATTTGACCTTGAGCTCGTAGACAAGGCCTTCCAAAATTGGGAGCTCGGTTTGGCTAATACGGGTTTGATAACTCAACTTGGGACGTATCGGTGATGGTGGAAGAGCCTCTACCTGATTTTGAGAGGGCCTCCCGTTCACCCAAGAGACTGAGCGTTCTGCTCGCGCGATGTGTACCGATCCGATGGAGACAATGACCAAGACTAATAGTGAGTAAGAAGTGTATTTACATGCAGATGGGCCATTGAGCATAATCTACCTTTAAGTCCTGTAAACTCTACGTAAGATAAAGACTTCAGCTGAGCACTTATAAGAACAAGACTAGTGCATAAAGCACATTTCCCTCCTACAATATAAGTGCTTGGCTTCAGTTGTTTGAATGAATCGCTATAAACTATCACAGTTTTAGTCCTTAAAAGTCAATGATTTAGATTAAGTGGGGGAGTCTCTCTAGATTTTGGCGTAGATATCGTCGACTGGGCGACTGACGAGGGGGCTCGTATCAGTGATGAAGGTTTAGCGGGAAATGAAGATGTCGAAGGTGGTGATCAGGGCTTGACAGTAGAAGCCGACGCGACCTTAGAAGATTATATGGGAGGAGGAGAGGGCCCTACGTTGAACGGTGATCTACCGCCTATGGACGACCTCCCTTTCTCTGACCTCCTTCTCTCATTTCCTCAATACGAGATCCCTACTGAAGAAGATTGTGATTGGACACTGGAATCAGGACGTGCACAGAGTCATCGTGGGCTAGAGCAGATTGAAGATGAATTTATTATCGGGATCGCCTATCGAGCCTCGATCGCAGCTGGTCACGATTTACCGGTCACGTTTTGCGTTGTTGATAATGCAGTCTCTGGGCGCATTACATTAGATAACCAATGGGTTGCCAATCAACATGGGATAAGGATTGGAGAGATCAAGCTATATTAAGAACAATTGATTGAGCGAGAACTCTTCACTTATGACGCTGCGACCAAACAAAATCGTTTAATGACCGAGAGCGAGAAGCAGGCATGCTTAGTTGAATAAGTCTGGTCTGTTTTTCTGATTAGACCTCTTTATTTTCTGAGATGATACTCTCCCCCCTACTCGGGGTTCATGTGGCCAAAGTACTTCGCCAATGAATAGATCCTAGAGAGAGAGACTGAGGCCATAGCTAAAGTCAGTAACCAATAAAAAGGGCTGTTACTTTGTTTATGACTTTGTTTGATGAACGAGTTATTTTTCGCATAGTCTGCTTAGATCACCATTAAATACTTAGCTCCCAAACCTACTCATGAAAAAAGGATAAATATGCAGATCCATCGGTTGTTCACGGTACGTTTGCCGAATCTTTCTTTGTCGACGACGCTCATCTTTCTCTCATCAGTTTATCTGTTGAGCTCTCCAAGCGTAGCTCAAACTACATCGGGAGAGATCTCCCTAGCCGATCTGCAAAAGATGCCTAACCTTACAAGGGCTCAAGCTGAGATTAAAGCTCTGTTAGATCATACCGATGATCTCAACCGAGGGCGCTCTTCGCACAGTGAGATCACGCTCAAGGTCCATAACCCACGTTATCAAAGAGCTCTCAAAATGAAGGTGTGGACAAAAGGGACAACGCACTCGTTAATTCGAATCACTTCGCCTAAACGAGAAGCGGGTATGGCGACGCTTAAAGTGAATGATGAGGCCTGGAACTACATGCCCAATCTCGACCGGACGTTAAAAATCTCAACCTCGGCGATGGGAGGTTCTTGGATGGGGAGTCACTTCACGAATGATGACCTCGTTCGAGGTGTTCGCTTGAGTGAGGCCTATACTTGGGAGCTTAAAGCTCAGCCTGATATGAAGACATCACCAGAGGCGCGAGGTCATTACATCATTTATCTTGAGGCAAAGCCGAACGCCCCCGTAGTGTGGGGATCACTGATTCTTGAAATCAACGCTCAAAAGGTTCCGCTTCGAATGCGTTATTTCAATGAGCGTGGCCGACTGGTGAGGACTTTAAGTTTTCACGATATCCGAGAGGTGAGTGGAGAGCTCATCCCCTTTAAGATTCGGATTGAACCTAAGTCTAAGCGAGGCAAAGTCGCTCAAGAGTGGACTGAGCTGACCTATGATTCACTGGTATTTAATGTCGACCTCTCACGCTCTCTCTTTAGTATGAGAGCCTTAAAACAATGATGTTGTTAAAGGTCGGATGGCGTAATATCGGACGTCGAAAAGGTCGCACTCTCCTAACAACTTTAGCGATGGGGGTTGGTGTGGGGCTCACTCTAGGAGCGATCACCCTACAGACCGGGCTCACTGAAGAGCTCTTTGATGAAATGGTGACTGATACTTTGGGTCACGTTCAGCTCCATCATCCTCAATACTCTGAGACGAAGAGACCGCATTACACGCTCACTCAAGTGACGCAGACGCTCACCGCCCTAGAGAGCAAACCTGAGGTCGCTTTAGCTGTGCCGCGGGTCTTTGCTTTCGCGCTCGCAGGAGGAGAGCGTGAGTCTACAGGTGCTTTGGTGATGGGGGTAGACCCAGAGAGAGAAAAAGAGCTCAGCGAGATCCATCTCGAGGTTAAATATGGGCGCTGGTTAAAGGAGCATAATACTGAGAGTAAGAGTGAGTCTGATCTAGATTCGCAAAACAAGACAGCTCCTGAGACTGCCACCCAAGCAGCCACCCAAGCAGCTGACCCTAGACCTCATGGACCTAAAGAGGCCGTGATCGGGGTGGGGCTCGCCCGTGAGCTCAAGCTCGAGATTGGTCAACAGGTAGCGCTCATTGGACAAGATGGTTACGGGAGTGTCGCTAATGATCTCTTTATGATTGTTGGGTTGGTAGAGTCTGGGTCGGTAGAGCTCGATCGAGGAGGAGTCTGGGTCCCGATGCAAACCTTGCAGTCTTTCTTAGCTCTCGAAGATCAGGTTCATGAGATCGTCGTGCTCGGTCAAACAAGCGCAGTGAGAGAGTTCAACCCCAGTAAGACTCAAGATCTAGCTCAGCTCAAGATGTTAATCACGGCGACACTCGCGCAAGAATCTATTCTGCGACCAGAGCGCTCTCTCTTAATCGAGACGTGGAAAGAAGCGAATCCCTCTGCTGCTCAGCTCATCGAGAGCCAATCTGTTGGAGCTTATGTGATGTTGATGATCGTCTTCTTAGTGTCAGCTTTAGGTATCCTCAACACGCTCTTGATGGCTGTTTTTGAGAGAACTCGTGAGCTAGGAGTCCTGCTCGCGATCGGGACTTCACCAAGCCAAGTCTTCGCTATGGTGGTGAGTGAGGCTTGGATGTTAGCGATCTTAGCTTCTGGCGTCGGGCTGATGATCGGGGGGGTCTTTTCGTTTTGGCTAGTAGAGTATGGTATCGACTTCTCTGTTCAAAATGGCGAGGGGCTCAGTTACGGCGGAGTGAGACTCTCCCCAATCATCCGAGGGACATTTGATTGGGGGTGGGTGAGCATTACCCTGATCTCTCTGTTTGTGGTCACTACGATTACTTCTCTATGGCCCGCTTGGAGAGCGGCTAGAGTCTCTCCGTTAGAAGCGATGAAGGTTGATACTTAACATGCACTACACAACTCTGCTTAAAGTGGCGTGGCGAGGTTTAATCCGTGAACGTCGAAGAAGTTTAATCACCGGACTCGCGATCGTGTTTGGGCTTGGCCTCTTGATCTTTACTCATCATCTCTCCGATAGCTCTTATCGTCACCTCCTTAAACAAGGGATCGCCGTCCAAGCGGGTCACTTAGTCTTACAGCGACCAGATGACCCTCAAGTGAAACAATCAACGCGTTGGCTCACTCAAGGACAGAGCGTACTTGAGGCCTTAAAACAGGGACTAGAGTCCTCATTTAGGCTCTCTGAATCAGACGACTCGACGGCTGATCAGCGCCCTGAGCTTCATCTAGTGGCGAGGATGCGGATGAGCGGTATGCTACAGTCGCCCACCGCGACCGCTCGAGTGATGGCGTTGGGGATCGACCCTATCTCAGAACCTAAGGTGAGCCAATGGCATACTCAGCTCGTAGAGGCTCCTCTCCCCTCGGGTGAAGAGGGTGAACCACTCAAGAGCGCTTGGTTAGCGTCCGATGATACTCAAGGGATCTTGCTCGGTCTCCCTCTAGCGAGGCAGCTTGATGTTACTGTGGGGGATAAAGTCGTAATGACTTATCAGGGAAAACTAGAGGTGCAGAGCTTCCTGTTCAGAGTCAGAGGGGTCGTGAGCACAGGGGCGATCGGTCCAGATTCTATGTTGGCGATCGGGACCATTAAAGGATTTCAGACCGCGCTCAATGAAGCTCAAGCATTGCATGACATCACCTTTCACCTCTCCCAACTCAAAGCGCTCCCCGACCTACAAACTGAGGTCACTCAGCTCCTCACTAGCGCCCAGATCAGTCCTCTACTTGAGGATGACCCGTATGTCCTCAAAGATTGGAAAGAGGCGCTCCCCGCTCTCTATCAATTCACTCTCAAAGACCGCCAATCCGCCATGGCGGTGTTCATCGTGATCGCGATCATTATCATGATCGGGATCCTCAACACCATCACCATGAGCGTATTGGAGCGTACTCGCTCTTTTGGGGTGATGCTCGCGATTGGGATCTCTCCTCCCTCGGTGGCGGGACTCATCCTCATTGAATCATGTCTCTTAGGCCTCTTCGCCTCGATCGTAGGGATCGGCGTGGGAGCTCTCTTTACTTGGCCTCTCATCACCTATGGTATCGACTTTGCAGCTCTCGTAGGCGATCAGGTTCAGCTCGAAGGTGTCTCATTTGCGGTTCGCCTCTTCGCACAGTGGGATTGGAACACCTCCCTCACTTTCGCTCTCTACGCTTGGATCCTCACTTGCTGCTCCGGATTATGGCCAGCGTGGCGAGCGAGTCGAATCGCTCCTACTGTTGCGCTTCAGCAACATTAGTCTCCCGCTCTACTCTCGAAAAATCACCTGCCTCGCTACTCCAACAGTGCTCATCCTTAGAGGTGATGCGAGAATGAAATAAGAGATCTTCAAACACTACCTAGCGCTCCTGAAGAAAGTTTTAGCTATGACTCATCCGCTCATTACACCGACATCAGACCCTCTCCCCTCCGACAGCTCAGATCAAGAGCCGATGATTCGAGTAGAGGACGTCAATCGCATTTACCCTCAAAAGGGAGGGGATGTGTATGCGCTTAATCAAGTAAGTTTATCAATTCAACCAGGTGAATTCACTGTATTAATGGGACCCTCGGGCTCAGGGAAGACAACGCTCCTCAACCTCATCGGCGCGCTTGATTTACCCACTCAAGGCGAGGTGTATTTAGGGCAACAGGCGCTGACTCAACTCTCGCATAAGCAACGAGCTCGCTTGAGACGTGATCAAATAGGATTTATCTTTCAAGCCTATAACTTACTGCCCGTTTTATCCGCCTATGAAAACGCAGAGTTTGTACTGCTCGCCCAAGGAGTAAACGCTCAAAAACGTAAAGAAGAGGTCTATGGGGTATTGAAGGCGGTGGGATTGCAGGGCTTAGAGGAGCGACGACCCGCCGAGCTCTCCGGAGGACAACAGCAACGCGTCGCGATCGCTCGGGCCATCGCGGGAGCCCCTGCCTTAATTCTCGCTGATGAGCCAACCGCTAACTTGGATAGTAAGACCGGACAAGATTTGATCAATTTGATGAAACAACTTAACCAAGAACGCGGGCTCACGTTTGTCTTCGCGACTCATGACCCCCAAGTGATGGCAGCGGCCCATCGAGTGATTCGTTTAGTGGATGGTCAGATCATTGAGGATCGCCGACAAACACCCCATCAAAGCTAAACTTGAGATCTGTCATGTTCAAAGTTTTAATGATCCTCTCGATCGGCGTGATCCATCTATCTGGCGTCTTGCTCGGTTTTTCACAGCCTTCATCTCCTCTATTTAAGATGAAGCCGATCGGTGGAGATGTCCGCTTATTTTATTCAGCATTGGGTGATCTCCGCGCTGATGAGTTATTTGACTCAGAGGTTTATAAACGGCTCCTCAACCAGCCCAGCACTAGCGGGATGCTCACCGCTCGCTTCAAGCTCAGAGGTCAGGTCAGCCGATTTAAGTGGGAAGTTCACCCTCTGCTATCATCACGTCCTCAAAGCGCCACCGGTATCACTCTCAACGCCAATCCTAATCAATTCGCCCAAGCGATCCCGTTAAGCGTCAACCTCGTCGACTCTTCTGATCATTTAGCGCAACTGAGAGCAGATCGCTTATTAATCTCTAGAGAGTTTGATCTCTTTAAGATCACCCTCGGTCGGCAAGCGATTACGCTTGGTCAGGGACGAGCCTTTACTCCTCTCGACAGGCTCGCGCCCTTCTCGCCGACGTCCATAGATCAACAATATAA
Organism: uncultured bacterium; assembly: GCA_943788935.1. GTDB lineage: Bacteria > Myxococcota_A > Bradymonadia > UBA7976 > VGTA01 > CAKZRU01. Next base: position 43,472 of record CALSSE010000029.1, read on the forward strand.
GCCTGGCTTAGACGCGCTCCGTGTCGACGTCTGGTGGGGGATTGCCGGGCAACTCTCATTGATATCAGCGTATCGACAAGAGTGGAGTCGAAGTGGGATGGCCTATGTAATGACAGCTCAGGAGCACTTCGGTGGATGGGATCTTCATGTATTAGTAGGAGAGTTTCAGAGAGACTGGGTGACCGGTGTGAGCACCGCCGGCTCTATCGGTCCACTCTCGGTGTATGGAGACTTCGCTTGGACTTGGTCAAGCCCTGAGCTCGTGCGAGCGGGTGACCTTGAAGACTTTGGGAGAGCGAGCTTAGGAGTGAGCTGGAGCTGGGCCCAAGGGGGAGGCGGTCAAGTGAGCGGTGAGCTCTATTGGCAAGAGGATGGGGCTCGCAGCGCTGAGCTCTATAATCTCGAGAGTCTTGATCCGCGCCTTAATCGAGGGGAGAGGATGTTTTTGGGGACATATTATAGTATGTTGAGCCTCCAGCAAGCGCTGAGTCCCATCTTTCAGAGCACCCTCTCTGTGTTATCTAACCTAGGAGATACAAGCGGTCTCGTCGGGAGCACTTTGATCTGGTCAGTTCGCCAAGATGTCGATCTCGTCCTTGGAGGATACGCTGGATATGGCTCAGGGATCGGTGTCCCTCCTGTGACTGATCTAAACGCGATCCCGTATGAGCTACAAAGCGAATTTGGAGCGCTCAAATGGATGGGGTTTGCGATGATGGCCACTTACTTTTAAAACGTGCTCTCATCTAAAACCCCGGTTTAGTTCATCATGGATGACGATCATCATGTGTGATCTAAAGATGAGTGATCTAAAGATGAGTGATCTAAAGATGAGTGATCTAAAGATGTGTGATCTGAAGATGAGCGCGCCACCATTATTCTTTGTCGCTTGTATGCTAGAGAACCGAGCATCGTGAGTAATAGGAAAAGGAGAGAATGACCGTGAGATGATTGATCACAATGCGATGCTTGGAAACTCCCTCCGGCAAAGTTACGAGTAGAGAGATCACGACAGATGCTTGGTTCTCCTTCACACACATAGGCGTCTTCTACGTCACACCGTAGGTTGCAGCCATCTCCGGCGATGAGGTTACCATCGTCACAGGCTTCTTCTCTGACATATCCATCGCCACACACGGATTCACACACCATGGGCCTTTGCTCCATAGATGTAAATGCACAGCGATAGCCAATGTCTACCTCACAATTGTCAGAGCAGCCATCTCCGGGCATGACATTGCCATCATCACAGGTCTCAGCGCCATGCAGGAGACCATCTCCACAGATGGAGATACATAGAGAAGGGCTACCATCACACCGCCATCCCTCTTCTATACCGCATGATCTAGAGCAACCATCATTGGCCAATAAGTTGCCATCATCACACTCTTCACTGTCTATTTTTATCCCATCACCACACTCGGGACGACATCTGCCTCCACTCTCATCGCATTCCCAGCCCGGTTCTACTGAACAGTTAGCGTTACAGCCATCATTGGAATCAAGATTTCCATCATCACATAACTCCGTTGACGCTCTAAGACCATCTCCACAAGTCGCTTGACACTCTGATGGTGATCCCTCACATCGCCAACCGGACTCAAGTTGACACAATGAGTTACAACCATCGAAATTTAGTCTGTTGCCATCATCGCAGACTTCATCGCCCATCAATAAGCCGTCACCACAGATTGAATCACAGACCGTCGGTTCATTATCACAACGCCAGCCGTCTTCAAGTTCACATTGTTCTGAACAGCCGTCTCCTCCGTTTAATGCCCCATCATCACATTCTTCTGTTCCTCTGACTAAACCATCTCCACAGAGAGATTCACAGGCCATCAAGATCGCATCACATTGCCACCCGCTCTCCACTCGACAAGTGGGGGAGCAGCCATCCCCTCCTTCGAGATTACCGTCGTCACATGTCTCGTCTCCATAAACTTGACGATCACCACAAATCGGTTGACAGCTTATCAAGTTGGAACATCCCCAACCCTCTTCTATCTGACACATCGATGAACATCCATCATCATCCTCTAGTCCACCATCATCGCAAGTCTCTAATCCTCGTACACGTCGATCGCCACAGATACCATCACATAGAGAAGGAGCGCCCTGACAAAGCCAAGCGTCTTCAACAAAACATTGTTCATCACAGCCATCGTTTGATCTTAGATTTCCATCATCACAGCTCTCATCTCCAAAGATAAGCCCATCTCCGCAAATGGCTCTACAGTTTGCCCCGTCTAGACAGCCCCAACCGGTCTCGACTTGACACGTCTCATTACATCCATCTCCTGCGAACAGCCCCCCATCGTCACACTCTTCTTGATCTCTGAGTAAACCATCACCACAGAGGCCGTCACAGCGAGATGGCTCGCCCTGGCATCCCCATCCGTCTTCTATCGCGCAATCCTCATCACACCCATCATCGCCCAAGAGATTTCCATCATCACAGCTCTCAGTCGCTCTCAACAATCCATCTCCGCACACGGGGGTGCAGCTCAAGCCTCCACTCCCTTCGCATGTCCACCCTAACTCTTCTTGGCAAGTGGCATCACACCCATCGCCTGCTACTAGGTTTCCATCATCACAGCGCTCTGATGCTAATAAGATCTCATCACCACAAATAGGAGAGCAAGCAGATAGATCTCCTTCACATCTCCATCCTTGCTCGATAAGACAAGCATCGGAACAGCCATCTCCATTGTTTGTATTCCCATCGTCACACCCTTCATCACCGATGCTCACCCCATCACCACACACACCAATACAGCTTGAGGGTTCACCCAAACAGAGCCATCTATTCTCCGTCGTACAAATGGCTGAACAGCCATCATTATTGATCAGGTTACCATCATCACAGCTCTCATCGCCGATGATGATTCCATCACCACAAACCACGTCACATAGAGAGGGTTCACCTTCGCAGCGCCACCCCAGCTCTAACTCACAAAGAGCGCTACACCCATCGCCCCCGACTTCATCACCATCATCACAGGTCTCAGGAGCGGTCAACCGGCTGTCAGCGCAACGCTCTAGAACATCGGAGACGCCATCGCCATCTGAATCAGGTAAAAGTAAGCTAATGCCTCCTTCATTAGGATCTACCGAGCTCCATAAACCGTTATCATCTGTATCTTGATCCTCTCCTCCCGTTGGATCTACTTGACCATTGTTATCTGTATCTATCCCCCCACCCTCAACGAGGTCGAAGTGTCCATCTCCATCGGAGTCTAGATCATAGGGATTAAGTATGCCGTCATCGTCGGTATCACAAGCCGCGGGAAGAAGAGCCCTCACCTCTGCGTCTTGGTCATCGACATCAACCAGTACAGAGATCCCATCGTCATCTTCATCGATGAATACGTCCATCGCCCCATCGAGATTAGCGTCGACCTCTTGACCTAGGCACTCAGCCAGATCAGTGATGCCATCATTGTCACTATCGATATCTAGATGGTTAGCGATCCCATCGCCATCGATATCAAAGAGAGGATCAAGAACGTCACAAAACCCATCGAGGGGTGATAAGTCATCACAGTCTCTCAAAAAAGCGTCCTCATAATCAGCGACCCCATTCTGATTTTGATCTGTTGAGAGATCCACCCCTCCGAGCTCTTGGATATCAGAGATCCCGTCATTATCACTGTCAGGATCATTCACATCTGCGATGTCATCATCATCAAAATCAGCGACGAGCTCAGTAAACGCTGAAATCGCAGTTGGGAGTCCATAATGAACGGTGCAGCCCGACATCGTGACACCTTGTGGATTAAACCCCGCGGCGACTCCCACCTCATTGGGCGACTCGATCACACCCACATAAGGTTGCGGTGCCCCATCACCATAACACCCCATATAGATCTTCCCATCTACGGCCAAGGAGAGCCCTCCCCCGTAGCCACAACTGGTAGAATACCCTAATTCAACCCTCGAAAAGTTCTGTTCTAGATCGTATTGATAGATCGTCGGTGATGGACGATATAGCTGAACATACAGCTTAGAGTCATCAGATGATAAAGCGACTCCATAAGGATTGATCCCTCCACCTACGGTGCTCACTGAAGGAGAGGGCACGGGGATTGTGTTTTGTGCGCTCGGCTCACCCGTGGCGTTATTGAAATCCCACATATTAAGCCCACGACCAGCGATCAATAGAGATCTTGAGTCGGAGCTGAAGACGATCTGTCCCAAGTTAAGGGGGAGACTGCCAATATTATTTTGTTGATACACATTAGCGCTCGAGAGACCATCGGGGCTCAGTAAAAACACGATCAAGGTGTTAGCTCCCCCATCCGTGGTTATGATCCAGAAATCTCTGCCATTTCTATGAGGTGTCGCCCCCACTGTTTCGCTTGAACTAACAGTATTGGGGGCCGTTGAAGGAGAGCCTATTTGAACACCGCCGGCGCTCATATCAAATAAGGTATATTGTAGGCTTCCTTGCCTCGCCGGTTGAGTGAATATGTAATAATGATCGACTAGACCAGGGGCCGGCACAATAATGGCTGATTGAGCGGCCGAGGGATCTCCGCCCAAAGCCTGTGATGAGATGACTTGATCCTGGCGATTCCACGCTGTTCGTCCATCACTATATAGCAGTAGATCTCCGCTCACTGGATCGCTAAAGGTGGCGACCCCCTCAAAGGTATCTATTTGAGCATTTGTTCCTGTAGTTATTTGGTTTTGGAGATCCCAAGAGAGCGAACACCGTGTACCAAAGATCCAATTGCTGTGGCTTCGTGATTGAGCATAAGAGGGACTTGAAATATGATTGACGCTGATGATCAGTATCAAAGTGATGACCTTGGATAAAAGTTTGATTTTCATTCAGCCCCTCTGAATTTTATAATATTTTTGGGTGGATAGTGAACAATGCCCAATGAGAAGAGATAGAAGTACCGTCACTAAAAATACTAAAAGTACTAAGAGTACTAAAGAGTAAACTTGATGATACATCATCCGCGCATTCAGCTCCAAATCGGAACTTGAAGTGCTGCTGCCCAGAGCTACTTTTTTTGGAGTAGCTCTAGACGACACTTAGCGTCAGCTTATTGAATAATATTTAAGCCCGATGGATCAGGTGTGACCGCTGGCGCCACCGGTGGCTTATAGCTGGTGAGTTTGATCCCCTCTACAGCCTCAATATACTCATTGATGTTAGGCGTACGACCAAGGATCGTCGACAACACAACTACTGGCGTCGAGGCTAGCAGTGACTCGCCTTTCTTCTCATCGCTATCGGCGACGACTCGACCCTGAAAGAGACGCGTAGACGTCGCCATGACGGTGTCGCCTTTTTCTGCTTTCTCTTGATTACCCATGCACAAGTTACAGCCTGGTCGCTCAAGATACATCATGTTTCTATATGTAGTGCGCGCTGTATTTTTGGGGTCGCTGTCATCAAACTCAAAACCAGAGTACTTTTGCAAGACCGCCCAATCGCCTTCTGCCTTGAGCTCATCGACGATGTTATAGGTGGGAGGGGCGACAACCAAAGGCGCCTTGAACTCCACTGTGCCGTGATACTTTTCAATATTTCGGAGCATTTGGGAGATGATCTTCATATCTCCCTTGTGCACCATACATGACCCAACGAAGCCAAGGTCGACTCGTTTAGTTCCACCATAATATGAAATAGGTCTAATCGTATCGTGAGTATATCGCTTGGAGACGTCATCATTATTGACATCAGGATCGGCGATCATAGGCTCTATGATCTGATCCAAGTCGACAACAAACTCAGCGGAATACTTGGCGTTGGCGTCGGGAGATAACACAGGCTTTTCACCCGATCGAATCTCTGAGATTCGGGTGTTCGCTTTATCCACGAGGCCCTGCAGCAGCTGCTTTGTGTTATCCATCCCTTTGTCGATCATAATCTGAATGCGACTCTTTGAGATCTCGAGAGACTCAATCAGGGTGTCTGGCTCAGAGATACAGATAGACGCCTTCGCTTTCATCTCAGCGGTCCAGTCCGTAAACGTAAACGCTTGGTCGGCCAAGAGAGTGCCAATATGAACCTCAATGACTTTACCTTGAAAGACATTGTCTCCAAATTGCTTGAGCATCTGGGCTTGGGTCGCGTGTACTACATCACGAAAGTCCATATGATCTTTCAAGGTCCCTTTAAACATTACTTTGACAGATTGCGGTATCGGCATGGTCGCCTCACCCGTCGCCAAAGCGAGCGCGACTGTCCCCGAATCAGCGCCGAAGGCCACACCTTTGGACATTCGCGTATGAGAGTCCCCCCCAATAATGACATCCCAATCATCGACAGTGATGTCATTGAGTACCTTGTGAATCACGTCTGTCATCGGCAGATATTGGTTTTGTGGATCACGGGCAGTGATTAAACCAAACTTGTTCATAAAGCTCATAAGTTTTGGAATATTCTTTTGCGCTTTGTTATCCCACACTGATGCCGTATGACAGCCCGATTGATACGATCCATCAACGGTAGGAGAGATCACGGTAGCGGCCATCATCTCTAATTCCTGTGAGGTCATTAGCCCTGTGGTGTCTTGTGATCCAACAATATTAGCTTTAACGCGCACGTCCGAACCCGCATGAAGCAGCTTACCGGGTGTGACGCCGACCGCATTTTTATTAAAGATCTTCTCTACTGCGGTCAGCCCTTGATCCTCATGGGAGATCTCTTTTGAGGTCGCATACACCGCGGGCACTTCAATCTCGAGTATAGCGGCTGCAGTGCTTTGAAGTTTCTTGCCAAAAACGACCGCATATGAGCCCTTGGCGCGAATAAACTCGAGCTTTTGTGGGGTCAGCGCTGATGCAATATCGCACAGCTCGAGGCTGCTATCCTCGTTGTAGAGTTTTTTAGTCTTGGTGTTAATGGTCAACACAGTCCCTGTATCGACAGAGAAGAGCTGTTTAAGCACTGGCTCACCCTCTTCATCGACCACTGTTTCACCATGATCATCAGTCTGCTTTACCCAGTTCTTCAGATCGACCCCGATGCCACCTGTTACACCCACGGTGGTCAAAAAGATCGGTGAGATCCCATTTGTTCCGCCAACAATCGGCGCGATGTTGATGAATGGCACATAGGGGCTCGCTTGAACACCTGTCCATAAGGCCACGTTATTCACACCCGACATACGCGAGGACCCTACGCCCATAGTGCCTTTGTCAGACACCAACATAACCCGCTTATTTGGGTGTTGGGCTTTTAGATCTAAGAGGACCTGCTGAGCGTCTTTATTGTGCTCAAAGAGGCACTGACCATGAAGCTCTCGATCAGATCGTGAGTGCGCGTCGCTACCGGGGGAGAGCAAGTCCGTTGAGACGTCACCGATCGCCGTCACATAGGTGACGACTTGAATAGTCTCATCAACCGGTGGTAATTTAGTAAAAAACTCAGCTTTTGCATAACTGTTCAGTAGCTCTGTGGCGAGGGTCTGTCCTGCTTTATGAGCAGATTCGAGACGATCCGTATCTGCCTCGTACAAGAAGACCTGTGTTTTAAGGACCTCGGCAGCGGCTTGCGCCGTTTCTTGGTCATCGCCAAGCACTAAATCGATCAGCACCTCGACGGAGGGACCGCCCTTCATGTGAGATAAAAGCTCTAGCGCAAAGGCTGGAGAGATCTCCTCAACCACAGACTGACCTAAGATGACCGCTTTTAAATATCGTGCTTTTGCACCTGCAGCGCTCGTGGTACCAGGCAGGGTGTTGTAGATAAAGAAGTGTAGAGCATCACTCCTCTGTGGATCTCCTGCATCATTAATCTTTTCGATTAATGCATCGACGAGCGCAGCATCCTCAATCGGGAGTGGTTGAAGCCCTTGCTCTTTTCGTGATTCAATGTCTTTTAGGTAGTCTGTGTATAAGCTCATAGTTCTCTCTGCGACGATTTCGTTAGAATTAAAAACTCAAGGCGGTGTTGGCTAATGCCTACCGCATGTCTCTGAGTTTGGTCATCAATCATGTCTCTAAATATCATGTAAATGTGGTGGCGTATTGTATGCAACTCCCCCCATAAGTGCTACATAATTCTGTATGAAAGACCGGTGATGATCGCTGTTGACTCGCTGCTGACTCGCTGCTGTCTTGTTGCTAGCCCGCTGTTGTCTCATTCGTCTATCCCTGTCTACCGATCAAATGATCGAGCTTTCCTCTTTGCGATCCATGCTGAAGTCACCGGGGCGATCTTCTCCTTAAGGAGAGTTGGCAATCTCGCTAAATGAGAGACCAACAACAAGTATGTTGAGCGCCCTATAACCCGCACATTATTCAGACATCCCAGCCTGGTATTCAGTCATCTCATCAAGTCACATGACGCTGTACAATTTTCTTTTTAGATTAAATTTGACATGAAAGAGCGAACTGATTAATCCGCACGCAAATATTCAGTGTTTAAAAGATTATTTACGCTCGCTGTAAATCCTATTATAGGAGAAAATCATATGAATTACCGAGGAATCGTCACTGTTTCTCTTGTTCTCTCAACTCTACTTTGCCCATTCGGCTGTAACGATTCTTATCGAATAGATGAGACGACCATTGGTGATCAGTTTGCGGATGACACCAACCGTCAACGTGGTGCTGAGGACAACTCGAACAACGGAAAATTTGACATTACAGTGGCGAGAGAAGGCTCGGTATATGCGACTTGTAATGAGGGCGCTATGATCATAAACCGTCTTGACGAAGAATACATCGTCGTCGTATCGGACGCTGATGCAGTGGACTACTTCCTTAGTCAGAGTAACAGCACCTTTCAAACCACTGTCGAATACTCTGGCCAGACCAATGAGGTCACCATTCCCAAAACACTTCCCTGGATGGTATCAGTGGTGAACAATGAAGACGGTTCTCATCAGCTTGTCATCCGCGACTTTCGTGTCAATGAGACGACAGGGTCACTGATCACCTCAGGTTCTCCCGGTAACTCAATCTCAGCGATCGATGGAGGTCTCAAATTGGTCATTAACGGTTCAGAGATGACAAACAGCCACAGCGTTACTTATTACGAAGTAGGCAGTTGGTTCTTCGAGGGCTGTGACATAGAAGACTCAAACCCTACCATTGAAGCCTCACCTGATGTAGTCGCTGACTGTAATGATGGTGCCTTGGTTCTTGAGCGTAGCGCTAACAATGATGGTCACATCATGGCCACTGTGACCGACGAGAATGCTGTAGAGTATTTCATAACACAGAGCGAGAGTGTTCAGTGCGAGGAGATCTCTTATTCAAATGAGACTCGCGACGTCTGTGTTCAGAAGAGTTTTCATTATTCCACCACTGTCACCGAAGAAGGGACACTCGTATTAGATCAACTTCATGCCAATGGAGATGACTACACCATGTCGATGAGAGATGGCGCGAGTCTTATTCATGAAGGAGGTGGTTTTCGTCTGACCTTACGTGGCTCTGAGATGACAAGCAGTCATACTGTGAGTTACTATGAAGTAGGCAATTGGCTATTTGACGCCTGCGTGTGGTATTAAAACATTTAGCCTGCAACGGTACTATTTAGCGAGGTCATAATAGTTAAGAGCAGAGTCAGTAAATCAGAGTCAGTAAATCAGAGTCAGTAGAACAGAGTCAGTAGAACAGAGTCAGTAGATCACTCTAGGCCTGACTCTCTGAATCTAATGGACTTGATCGGTAGCCAAGAACATTTAGCTCAATAAAGACAAAGGCGATCAGCCACAACAAGGCGTCCCAACATGAGAGAAGAGAGCCTTCGACTCCCCAATAAATCACGTTGATCACAAGAATACTGTAGAGGAGGGTCTTGATCATAGCGCTGACCTGAGTCCATCCATGAGTCAAGAAACCTCTCACTTGTAGATGAACCTCCACATCTAGGATGAGGACGATAAGCAGCCAATTCGCCGAGGTGAGCACATCAACACATACTTGACGTTGCGCTGACATCAACGACGAATATGAACCGATCACCTGAGTGTTATTGATCTGATATAACGTTGATTGAGCGAGGCGTTGGCACTGCTCAATCGTGATGGGGACGTACTGGTCTAAGGTCACAATGTATGTGTAGCTCGTCTTGATTAAACGACAAGGGTCGCTGCTGAATGGGACAGTGTCATGAACGAGTGTATATTTTATAATGTATCCATAAAATGAATATATAATGAACAGATAAGACAGCACCTTAACTGACTTTAACGATCTCTTTAGCCCATGTCTGATCTGATATTTTGGAAATATATCTGTCTCTAGTTCAAAAATAACTAACAGGAAAATCCATGAGATCGTATCAATACTGGCCGAGTAGCCCTGTATGAGGCTCGACCATCCCAAACCGTCACTAAAGAGCCTGCTGCTCGCGATATGATCTTCTCTGAAGAAAAGATAAGCGTTGTAAACAAGCAAACCATAAACAATATATTTAAATATGTGAAAGTAGCCGACTCGCCTGTTTGGCATAGGTTATGGTTCTGAACTTACTGACATATTGTAACGTTAGGCGATCGACTGCAGTCATAATCATCACAGTCAGTAAAGTCATCTCCATCATTGTCTATCCCATCAGAGCAGAGCGCATCGGTGTCTTCGGGGTCGCCCGTTGGAGTCATGCCTCCCCCTCCACACACTGTCACTGCAGGCGATCGACTGCAGTCATAGTCATCACAGTCAGTGAAGTCATCTCCGTCGTTGTCTATCCCATCAGAGCAGAGCGCATCAGTGTCTTCGGGATCACCCGTTGGAGTCATGCCACCCCCTCCACAGACTGTCACCGAAGACGATCGACTGCAGTCATAGTCATCACAGTCAGTGAAGTCATCTCCGTCGTTGTCTATCCCATCGGAACAGAGCGCATCGGTGTCCTCGGGATCGCCCGTTGGAGTCATGCCTCCCCCTCCACACACTGTCACCGCAGGCGATCGACTGCAGTCATAGTCATCACAGTCAGTAAAGTCATCTCCGTCGTTGTCTATCCCATCAGAGCAGAGCGCATCGGTGTCCTCGGGGTCACCCGTTGGAGTCATGCCTCCTCCTCCACAGACTGTCACCGCAGGCGATCGACTACAATCAAAGTCATCACAGTCAGTAAAGTCATCTCCGTCATTGTCTATCCCATCGGAGCAGAGCGCATCGGTGTCTTCAAATTCACTTGAGGAGCTACCTGCGTTCATAGTGCCTGCGTTCATAGTGCCTGCGTTCATGGTGCCTGCGTTCATGGTGCCTGCGTTCATAGTGCCTGCGTTCATAGTGCCAGCGTTCATAGTGCCAGCGTTCATGGTGCCAGCGTTCATAGTGCCTGCATTCATAGTGCCTGCGTTCATGCCTGACATATCGCCGGCAGAGTCCATCATCGCGCCTGCGCTCTCTCCTGCCGTGGTCTCGGTCGTCTCATCAGAGTCTTCAGCACAGGCGTATATTCCTAACACGAGTGAGAAGGGTAAGCACAGCTGTAGAAGGGGTCTATGATTAATCATGATAACACTTAACTTTCATGGGAGTTCACGGCGACGTGAAGCTAAAGGGTCACACTCGTCTAGTACGAATAGACACGTCATTAGTCGATTTCTCTGAGTAATACAATTTGAAACAGGATTAACGAGTCTCCGCGATCATAGTAAGAACTTATTATCTATGTTCACAAATTGATCAGCAGATTCAATCAATGCTTGCGCAGTATTTTGAGGCACACCATACACAGTCACATGGGTGCCATACTTTTGCTGAATGCGCTCAACGAGCAGCTGGAAATCGCCATCGCCTGAGACCAAAATAACCCTATCGACATGGGGAGCGATCTCGATGACATCTAAAGTGATCCCGACGTCCCAATCGCCCTTCGCGCTCCCATCTCGACGCTGAATAAATGGCTTTAACATCACCTCAAAGCCAATCCCCCTTAGGATATGATGAAACTGCCGTCGCTTTGGATCTTGGCTCGCCGTTGTATAGGCTTTGGCGCTCACCACCTCTAGAGAGTGTGTGGCGGCGGCCCACCAATGATTATAGTCGAAATGTCGCTGATAGGCATCACGACACGTGTAATAGACATTCTGAACATCAACGAATAAGGCGACTGTTTCTTTGTGGTCTGTAGACATGGCTTCTCTCTCTATATCTGATCCTCTGAGCAGGTTGATGCTCTGAGGTCATAGGTGTGAAATCCCTTTAAAAATTATGGTATGCGGTATATGTCTCTCAAGCGCAACAGCCCGATCTCTTTTAAAGAGAGGTCTCGTCAAGACTGATCTTGAGATCGGATCAATCCCCCTCTGTGATTGAGGCCATTCACTCAAATGGTTGATATTCTGTTGGTTACATTCTGTTGGTTACATTCTGTTGGTTACATTCTGTTGGTTACGCTCATCACCCCTTGAGGAGTTTTTCATGAGTCTTGACAGCCCTGCCGGTCCCATTAGCAACAAAGATAAGTTTAAGGCCTTGGCTAAACAGGCGGTGATCAGCGCGGCCATGAACGTGGTGCCGGGCCCCGTTGCCTTTATGATCGAGATAGGGCAAGAGGCCTATAAGCTGTGGGGCTCTTCAGACCCCGAAGAGCGAGAAGCGTACCAACGAGGCGCCCGAGCGCTCAGCGAGGCCGAGGTGGATCAGCTACAAGCAGAGCTCGCCGAAGAGACCGGTGTAGATGATCGGGCGGTGGTTGATCTCATGGTGGAGAGCGTTCGCCAAATGCGTCACACCGGTGAAGATGAAGCGCTACGGAGCATAAACGCTAGCTTACATCAAGCCACCAATGGACACGCCACGATCACACCTCAGTCAGGCCGATCGGGGTCTCTGCGCCTTAACCCTTCGGCGATCAACACCATGATGGGAGCGGGTCGACGTCGGGTTGAGCATAGTGGGCGGAGCGCTTGGCCACAGGTAGAGGGGTTCGAGATCAACGGCGTCTTGGGAAGTGGAGCCGCCGGTACCGTTTATTTGGCCAAGCAGCTCAGCGAAGGAGGACGAGTATGCGCGCTCAAGGTGGGTCAGCTAGAGAGCGCGACTCGTTTTGAGCGAGAGGTCAGCGCCATGCGAGCGGTGGATCATCCGCACCTTATTGATTTATGGGGCAGCGGGCAGCTCAACGAGCCCCCTCCTCGGTATTGGATCGCTATGCCTAATGTGGGTGGGTTAACCTTAGCTGATGTGTGGCGACAAAATAGTGTTCACGCGACCTTAAGCCTCTCCGACAAGCTCAAGCTGATGGGAGAGGTGCTCTCAGGTTTGGTCGCCCTTCACCAAGCAGGCTTGGTCCATCGTGATCTCAAGCCCGCCAATGCTTTGGTGACTCCCCATCTATCGGTGCGCCTCGCCGACTTTGGTCTCAGCAAAGAGGCGGTCAAGGCCGACGAGACGACAGAGACCGCCACCAGTGTTGGGCTCGAGGGTACCCCCGCTTACATGAGCCCTGAACAAGTTCAAGAGGATCGTCAAGCGGGCGCGGAGGTCGATGTGTGGGCTTTTGGGGTGATGCTCTATGAAGCGATCAAGGGAGAGCGGCCCTTCAAGGGCAATAACTTGATGATCCTCGGCGGACAAATCCTCAATCAGGCCATCGATGTTGAGGGAGCCTGGGTACCCAATGAGCTTCAGTCGGTCTTAAGCAAGAGTCTAGAGCGTGATCCTCGTCAACGCTATGGCAGCGCCTTAGAGATTCAACGACCCTACCAAGAGGGCGCGGGGATCATCATCGATCGACACAGCCATAATGAGCTGCGTGGGGCATGGACAGAGCTCGAGACAGCCCAGCTCTTGTACAGCATACACTCGGTGGATGAGCTCGGTGATCAAGGGTGGCGAGGTCAGCTGACATCCCAAGCGGCTGAGCGTGTCGCGGAGGCTTTGGTCAAGGTCAGCGAATGGCGAGCTCAGCTCGCTGAGGCAGCTGATGAACTAGAGATGAGCCAACGTCGCTTAAGCGAGGAGGAGGTTCAGCACATTCAAGCCTCGATCAGCATCGCCCATGAAGCCTTAGCCAGCCATCAAGGTCTAGTCGATCAATGGCGAGCGTGGCATAGTGGCTTGTGTCATCTAGAGCGCAAACGACTGATCACTCAAGCCCAGCTTGAGGCCACACAGCTTCGTGTACGTGTGTTAGACTCAGCCAACCCCACCTTTCATCAAAGCCTCACCGCTTATGGTCGAGCAGATTATGACCAACGAGAGCGAACTCAGCGTCAAGCGTTGAGTCAACTTGGTGATCTAAAGAGCGAGCTCAACCGTCGAGCAGAGGAGCTAACCCAACGAGCCCGACAAGCGAGTGTCGGTCAAGAGCGTCAGCAGGCTTATGATCAAGGAGTAATTCAAGGCGAGCCTCAAGGTAAGCGAGCCGCTCGCCAATGGATCGATCGTCTAGTCGGTGAAGCGCAGGCTAATGAGGAGAGCCGAGAGCAGCTCGCTCTGGTCGCTCAAGCTCGTTTGGCAGAGATGATTCAGGCGTGGACTCACCTCACGACCTATGCTGTAGATCATGATCGAGCAGGTCAGGCGTGGCGCCAAGCGCTCGACAGCGGCGAGCTCGCTCGTTTTTGTTTAGATCAGGCCTTAAGCCCCCCTGCTCAGCCCCAACACTCACTTACACAGCTTGAGCCGGTGAGTCCCCAAAGATTAGGCGAGGTGTTAGCCAAAGGCATGACAGCGGCGGTCCCCTTGGCGATAGAGCGGGCACATCAACAGAGTCTGAGCGCGGTCGCCGGTTGGGCATCGGCAGGGGTCGCTAGCCAGATCAGCGCACACACAGAGGGGGCAGATGGCGTGACTCGGCTTCAACGCAGCGGCCATCTCGTGGGCTTCAGCGAGGCCTTTAGGGATCAAGTTCAAGATTTCGTTGATCAGCAAAGTCGTAGAGCCCCGATCTCTTTGAGACCGATCGAACAAGCCTTACGCAGTGAGCTCACTCATGATTTACGAGCGCAAGAAGAGCTACAGGCTATAAGGCGACAAGCTCAGATAAAAAGACGTAATCGACTAGCGGTAATAGCAGTCGTTCTTTTATTACTTGGCGCCGGCTGGTTGGCTGTGGAGAGGGCAGAGCGTGAGCGAGTGGAAGCGATCGCTCGGGCAGAGCGTGAGCGAGTGGAAGCGATCGCTCGGGGAGATCAAATTGGTCCAAAATTCATTAACATTCCCGCCGGTAGCTTTCAAATGGGCTCGAATGATGGTGATTCAGATGAAAAGCCGATGCACAGCGTCAACGTCAAAGCCTTTCTGATGAGTGAGAGCGAGGTGACGGTAGGGTCAGTACCGGAAGTGCGTGGAGGCAGGGCGGTGTACTGAGCCCGATACAGGTTCGTCCAAATGCACTTGGGATAAGCGAGGTAAAGAGGACCACCCGATCAATTGTGTAGATTGGGGACAAGCGAGAACCTTTGCGGTGTGGGCGGGAGGCGACTTGCCCACCGAAGCGCAATGGGAGTATGCTGCGCGGGGCGGAGAGCGATATAAATATGCAGGATCTAATGACCCAGATAAGATAGCTTGGTATTCATCAAACTCAGGAGGTTCAACACACTCGGTGAAGACCAAAAAGCCTAATGCCTATGGCTTATATGATATGAGCGGCAATGTATGGGAGTGGACACTTGACGAGTACCACAGTGACTATGATGGCGCCCCTAATAAGGCTGAAGAGCCATGGGGCTTAATACCTACATGCAGGCAAGTGTGCGACAGAGGGTCGTCGAGGCGCGTGCTTCGAGGCGGGGGTTGGGACTCACGATGCCAGGATCCTTCGGGTGGCGATTCGCGGCCACATCGACCCCGACATCGCTCCAACCGCGCCTCGGTTTCCGTATTCGCAGGACGCTCCCTTGAATTCCTTGAACACTTGAACACTTGATCAGTAGTATGAGTCTATGATGAGAGCTAACAGTCAAGAGCGCGGAGCTCAGCACGACGGGGCCTCGGTCGGCGGAAGGGCGGCGAGGAGGCAGCGCGTAGCGGCAGCCCCAAGAGTAAGGTCTCAGAGGAGTTTGAAACCCTCGTTAAACATACCAGCAAGCCAATATCTACTACGATGTACCTTCCCTATACTCACCCAATGATCACTTGGTCAGCTTTATGTGTTTAGGAAATACAAGGTCTCAGAGGAATATAATTAATAAGGCCTCAGAGGAATCAAAGTAATATAATAAGGCCTCAGAGGATTTGAAAGTAAGGTCTCAGAGGAAGTTTGAAAGAGGAAAGAGTACAGAGAAAGATCTACAGAGGATTAATCAGGAAAAGTAAGGTCTCAGAGGAATTTGAAAGGCGTACACACCACCAACGGTGATGAGGTCGTTTATGTTTGAAGTCGAATGAATCTCTTGGTCAGCTTTCTGTCTCTAGGCTGTAAAGTGATAAGGTCTCAGAGGAGTTTGAAACGGTCTTAACAACGCAACAAGGTCTACACGAGTACTTTAATCACCCAAGGATTTGGCAGCTTTATGTGAGGAAATGGAAAGAGTTGAGTAAGGTCTCAGAGGAGTTTGAAACCCATATCTACTACGATGTACCTTCCCTATACTCACCCAATGATCACTTGGTCAGCTTTATGTGCTTAGGAAATGTAAAGAGTAATGTGTTCGAGCGCTAAGCCTCTTCGTGGACTCAGAGCTTTATGATTAAGCCGTCGATGATTAAGCGCAGCTCACTCAAGCTGAATAAGTGACCCCACTCCTCGAGGTCGAGCCCCGCCGGAGGGAAAGAGTCAGGTCGAGGCGAGGTATATTTGGTAACAGACCATCGCGCAAGGCACGATAGACCTCTTGAAACCGCGCCGTACACACCGACCATACTCGGATTGATGAGGTCGTTTAGTCGATCATTGACACTTCGTCCGACATAAGGGGCGCTGCCCTCGCTTCACAGGTCGAGCCTTATCTGACTCTCCTCAGCTGCTGATCAAGGGTAATAAGGTCTCAGAGGAGTTTTAACAAGGTCTCTAACAAGGTCTTAACAAGGTCTCAGAGGAGTATAATTAATAAGGCCTCAGAGGAGTTTGAAAGAGGAAAGAGGAAAGAGGAAAGAGGAAAGAGGAAAGAGGAAAGAGGAAAGAGGAGTTTGAAGCCCTCGCTAAACATACCAGCAAGCCAATACCTACCATGTACCTTCCCTATACTCACCCAATGATCACTTGGTCAGCTTTATGTGCTTAGGAAATGTAAAGAGTAATGTGTTCGAGCGCTAAGCCTCTTCGTGGACTCAGAGCTTTATGATTAAGCCGTCGATGATTAAGCGCAGCTCACTCAAGCTGATTAAGTGAGAGAATTCCTCTGAGACCTCTAAAAAAGCGAAGAGAGAATTCCTCTTAAATCCGAAGTTTATAACTCAGATAAAGACCTTAAGGTAATAGCAATTTCTTGCTTATTCACTGCACCACAAGCAACTCTCATTGTCAGTTCATATAGTTCATTGGTGCCTCTTAGAATCTCAATACCATTAATTTCCAAGAAGACTAACGCTGACGCTAAACCTATACGCTTATTTCCGTCAATAAAGGGATGATTAGAAGTTAGGTGGTATAAATATGCGGCTGCCATTTGAAACAGATCGATATGCACAAAGACACCATCAAAACTCATTTGTGATTGAGCGATCGCTGACTCTAATAAAGCACGATCACGAAGACCAAATGAACCACCAAATCGATTTATCTGATCTTCATGAATGATAAGCACTTCATCAACAGTTAAGAAGTCTGGATTCATTTAGCAAGTTTCTCAAATGCACTCTCATGATTTTCAGTGACTTTTTTAGATGCCTCTTTGATCATTTGAATCCTACTCTTTTTAGGCTCAGCTAATGACTCAGTATCAGCTGGTTTAATAATCAAGGCTTCACCATCAGTTTTGACTTCAAGAATCGTATCACGATCAATATTGAGTAATTCCAATATGGGTTTATCAATAATCACGCCTAGGCTGTTTCCAATGACACTCAAGCGCTTATTCATACTCACCTCAGTCTTATCCAAATGTTTTAACAATGTTATAACAAGTACGTTAACAGATAAAGAGGAGGTTTCCAAGGTCTTCCAAGGTAGCACCCAAATATATAAACCTTTTCCAAGGTTTCCAAGGTAGCACCCTTCCAAGGTAATCAGAGGAGTTTGAAAAAAGATAATAAGGTCTCAGAGGCTAAGTTAGGCTTAATAAGGTCTCAGAGGAGTTTTAACAAGGTCTCTAACAAGGTCTCAACAATAACAAGGTCTCAGAGGAGTATTAACAAGGTCTTAACCAAGGTCTTAACAAGGTCTCAGAGGAGTATAATTAATAAGGCCTCAGAGTAATAAAGTAATAATAATAAAGGCCTCAGAGGAGTTTGAAAGAGGAAAGAGGAAAGAGGAAAGAGGAAAGAGGAAAGAGGAGTCTGAAGCCCTCGCTAAACATACCAGCAAGCCAATATCTACGATGTACCTTCCCTATACTCACCCAATGATCACTTGGTCAGCTTTATGTGTTTAGGAAATGTAAAGAGTAATGTGTTCGAGCGCTAAGCCTCTTCGTGGACTCAGCGCTTTATGATTAAGCCGTCGATGATTAAGCGCAGCTCACTCAAGCCTAATAAGTGGCCCCACTCCTAGAGGTCGAGCCCCGCCGGAGGGAAAGAGCAGGTCGAGGCGAGGTATATTTGGTAACAGACCATCGCGCAGGGCACGATAGACCTCTTGAAACCTCGCCTTAAAACCGAAATACTCGGATTTATAGTTTTTTAGACGATCAATACACTTCGTCCGACATAAGGGGCGCTGCCCACGCTTCACAAAACGAGCCTTATCAACTCTCTCAGCTAACACTCGAGCCATGCCCATCGGCTTGCTCTTTCGCTTCACCTTAGCGCTCTGAATCGCGTCTTGAGTGAGTTGTTTACAGAGCTGATGATAGGACTCTGCGTTCATCTCTTCCCAGAGCGGTGGAGGGGTCAAGTTCACGCTATATAGTGTTGTAAAATCAGCTAGGGTTACCTCCGCTCGCATCAGTGAGTGTTTGCTAGCTTTATGCATCGCGCTGAGATTGATCCACGGTCCACTCACTGTCTTTTGGCTCACCAATTGGTGGTATCCATGAAGGCCCTTCCATTCGCTTGGGTGGTTCACTAAACCCTCTTTGACAGAGTTCTCAGTGATATACTTAAAGATCTCAATTAAGCCCTCTTCATCGAGGATCTCTTCGCTTGAAAACCGGCTCTGCCACATGGGACCGGCCCACTCGTGAACCCGCGCTAATTTGCGACTGATATTGCTCTTGAGATACTTCATAAATTCAGAGAGGGCGTCGATGTCTTCGCTTGTGACCAAGAGGTGACAATGATTGCTGAGGAAGACGTAATGATGGAGCTTAATACAATGTGAGTACATATGTAGCGCGCGACCCAATACGCCTGAGATGATCGACACAACTTCAGGCGTAGGTTTGAGAAAGCTGTAGCCTCTCACGCAGCGTGAGACGACGTGATGAGTGGCCCAGGGTTTCGACTGATAGCGTAGATGATAGCCCATAATCTACTACCTCAACTTCCAAGTGAGGCGATTGATGAGCGAAGGCTAGAGCAGTCGCTTGGAGAGGTGCCTTGAGAACAGATAATAAACAAAAACAGAGGCATAAGTACTCCTCAATATTGAGAGTGGAAACAATCACCAAGTGGAAACAACCACCTACTTATGAGAGAACCATGCCAAGTTTGATTAAGGTTCCATATTAACTCCCAGGCAAGCAAAAGTGTTCCATATTAAATACTTACACGCAGCCAGACTGTTCGGAGAACACTGTCTTATTTAGTGACAGTCTCTTAGCGATATGTCACCTTTCTGAACACTTCATTCAGACTTCCTCTGAGACCTCAGAAAGACCTCAAGTATTCCTCTGAGACCTCAGAACCTCTGAGACCGCAGAAACTCAGTATTCCTCTGAGACCTCAGAAAATTCCTCTGAGACCGCAGAAACTTCAGCAGTATTCCTCTGAGACCTCAGAACTCAGAAGAACTCCATCTCCTTATTTGGGAGGCGTGTCTCCTAAAACGGGTAAACTCCAAATTTTTTCGCGACTTAATTTAACCTCGACCATCCGATACACTCAAAAGCGTCAAAGCTGTTTAATCATTTGTATTTACATTAAACAAGAGACTCCACGATGTATAAATCAAAATATTATAACTCTGAGATGAGCGCGACTCATCCTGTTTTATCCTCCTCCACCATGCTGCGGGTACCTCACACCAAGCTCCTCGCGCCACTTCTCTTAGCCACCGTCGCTCTCACGGTAGGCTGTGATGATGAGGAACAGACGTCAAGAGATGGAATTGAGAACCTCTCAGAGTGTGTAAACACTTGGGAGGCTCACTACCTAAAGCGGGTCCCTGTCGGATCGACTCGATGGCTACCTTCATTTATTGAGAGCGAGGCGTGCCCCACTGACCTCGCCTGGTCACTCGAGAGCGCCCCTGATGCCGGCTCACCTCCGCTTTATCAAGAGACCGAGAGTGGTCTTGCTCGCTTCACCCCTAAGAGCGTTGGTGACTACACATTTAATATCACTCAAGGGGGAGAGGTCATATCAGCGGAAGCCCTCACCTTAAATGTTGTGGATGCTCTCGACCGACCCTTTCATAACTACAACTATTACCCCTCAAGTCACGCAGCGGTGAGGATTGGTGATGAGGTCTGGGTCGCTGGCGTGAGCTCACCTCAAGTGGCGCGTTTGAGCGCATCAGATGGCGAGGCGCTGAGCGCGATCACTGTCGGAGGGTGGCCGGTTGGTCTCGTCTATGCGAATGAGATCGAGAGGGTCCTCGTGACTCAAAAGGGTGATGACACGCTCGGGTTAATAGATGTCAACTCTGCAGAGCTTGTCGACGCGATTTGGGTCGGAGATGAACCGAGTGAGGTGCTCTGGGACGCGAGTCGATCAAGAGCCTATGTCAGCCTCGCAGGTGCTGGTAAGGTCGCTGTCGTTGATCTAAACACTAAAGAGCTCATCACAACCATAGACGCAGTGTTTGATGCACAAGCGATGGCGCTCAGTCCTGATCAACAGACCCTCGTCGTCGCCTCACGACGGTCAGGTCAAACTCAACAATTCCCGTATGCGGATCGTGAGATGAGTGAAGAGCGCGATATTGCTCTTATCAACCTAGAGACCTTAGACGTTACAGGCCATATCCTCGAAGTCGCCTCGACCATACACGCCCTCCGCTATAACGAAGCAGGTGAGCTGTGGGTAAGCGCGACGAGTAACAATACTGAAGGGAGCCTTAATGACCCTGACGCCTTAAGTTTCGTCCATGAGATATTCCTGTTAGATGTGAGCGTCGGAGAGGCCCAGCGCAGCGCAGAAGTCGACCTCACACGCCAAGCGACAAGCGGAGGGTCAACAGGCGTTACAGGTAGCTTCACTTGGTGTGGTGGACAAATGT
Organism: uncultured bacterium; assembly: GCA_943788935.1. Lineage (GTDB taxonomy): Bacteria > Myxococcota_A > Bradymonadia > UBA7976 > VGTA01 > CAKZRU01. Next base: position 64,833 of record CALSSE010000029.1, read on the forward strand.
GGGTCGCGGCCGAAGGTGCCAACGCAGCGCTCGCTTTAGACGATTCACTCGCTGAGAGCAGACGAATCAACGTGAGAGGCAGACCTCGGGTGACCCTGTGTGTTGATGACACACCATGGATCATCTCAACACATCGTCAAGAAGTCACAAGGGTCATGGCAGACGAGGCGCTCGTCAGCCCCCTCGGTCTAAGCGATCAGCGAACGGAAGCGTTCATCGTTGGCTTTGAGCTCTTCCATGGTCAAGGCGAAGGTGTGGGTGATAACCGAAGTTGTAGCGCCTGTCACGCCGATGGTCTCAGCGATGGTGTCGTCTGGAATGCCGGTCCTGTGGAAAACCGCCAAGTCACTCGGCCCCTCCGATGGCTCGAGGGCACCGAGATGATCGGATGGGATGGCTATGTCGGGAGCGTCGAAATCAGCGGCTACGTCGGGGGGTCGACCATCAACAAACGCGGTGACACCGAGAGCTCTATCGCCATGGGCACCTACCTCGCCTCTCTCATGCCCGCGCCTGCCGCGACGAGCCTTACTCAACGAGATGGATCCCTCTCACCGCTCGGCGAGCGCGGCAAAGCGCTCTTTAATGGAGAGGCGTCGTGCGGATCCTGCCATGGGGGTGCAGTCACTACTAGTCGGGCTGTTCTCTCAGAGGGGCTCACCCCAGGGAAGACTGACATCCCAACACTCGTTGATGTCGCTCGCGTTGGCTCTTGGTACAAAACCGGCGAGATGCCAAGTTTAGAGGCCACTCTTGATGACACCGCTGAGAAATTCAATGTAGTCCTCGCCAATGATGAGCGCGAGGCGCTGTTCCGTTATCTTCAGGAGTTGACCGCGAGGGATTTCTTCACTTTAAGAGCAGACTTCGGGCCAGATGAGAGCGCAGTGGGCGTAGATGCTACTATTGAGCTGACCTTCAGCTATCCTGTCCTCGACTCGACTGAGAATCTCTCCCTGATCACTTTAAAGAGTGGTGATGAGGAGCCCGTGGAGATCAATGTGAGCGCAGAAGGGCGACACGTATTCATCAGCCCCGTCAATGCGCTCTCACATGAAACGGAGTACACCATTAATCTGAGCCAAGAGCTGCGCTCAGATGACGGACACCTTCATATCGAGGAGGGTCGCTCTAGGATATTTACTACCGCAGCTACACCTCGTCTGCAAATGGTGGGCGAGTATACCTTCACCGCTCAACTGCCTTTCTTCGACATCGCACAAGGGACCTTTGATCCGGAGCGATCTCTCCCGAGCGTGATGTCTATCACAGCGACCCAGACAGACTCAGGGTCTTCATGGGATATCGATTATGGTCAAGACATGGTCTACAGTGACCGAGTTGTCTTAGGGGATGACCAGCTCTACACACGGCACTTACCAATCTCAGCAGGTCCCTCTTTCCTTAACGGACAACCGCTTCAAGTCGAAGAGCTCACCGACGACGATGACGATGGCATTATCGATCGAATCACCGGGACCATGACGCTCACCGGTCCAGGTCTTGATTACGAAGATAGATCTTTCACGATCGAAGCGGCGAGTACATCAGGCGCCTGTACGGAGGGAGAGGAAGGCCCTTTGCCTCTTTCGATTACGCAAGAGGCTGATGACATCATCATTGACTGGGGTGAAGGGCTAAGCCTAAGCCTGTTTGTGACTTCGCCCGAGGCTGTTTTACCTCTCGGTCCTCTCCCGGTGATGGGCGGCGAAACCTATTGGTCTCTAGCTCCCATCGAGTTCCCCAATGGCTTTGCTGCTCCGGTCACTTATGGAGTCATCCCCGAGGGGGCGATGGATGCAACAACCACTCATGACGGCCCTGAGGGAGGAGCCACCCTACAGGCTGGGACATGCTACAAATTTGGTGTGCTCGTTGATTTTGTCTACTCTACACGAACGATGGTTTGGCCTCCCGAGTGATGCCGCTCTTCTCCTTAATTTGAGCCCTAAGAGGTCTCGAACTTTCAGAGAGACCTGCGGCCTTGGTGCCTGTTGAGTCATGATTACGCCTTCAACTCACATCATACTGTATCTGATAACGATTACACCAACGCTCAGTTTTTGGGTGTACTGTCAAAAATATTGAAAATAGTATTGATCTATTGTAGGTTTCAACATCGTTTATTCGCCTATTCCTCAAACAATTTAAGGGAACTTAAAATGCTCAAGAATGTGATTCAATCTCTACGCCAAACACATCCTGCACCTTTCGCTGAAGCACACTGTGATGGACCTTGTGGTGTTTATGATCCCGCATCTATCAGAATCGCTGCCGAAGCCGCAGTATCGATGACTAAAAAGATTATAGCCTTGACGCCTCCTGCTGCGGGCGATGCTCAAGGTATGGCTGCTTACTTGAATACACTCAGTCGCTTTGTGGCGATTAAAGAAGAACAAGCTCACTTGGCAAAATCTGAGCTTTTGGTGCTTTGGACTGATTACTTCAAACCACATCATGTTGAGCAGTATCCAAATCTACATGAGACCTTTTGGAAGGCAGCAAAGCTGTGTTCATCAGTAAAGGTAGAAGTGAGTGCACAACATGCACAAGAGCTTATGGATGCCGTTAAAGAGATTCACACGATTTTTTGGGCAACAAAAGGCCGTACTGTAGAGTGGTATACTGCGAGCTAAAAAGTTGATATTACCCCACAGGTGAGCCCACTTTGTCCCGTCCTCCAGTGCCTATGAAACTTGCAGAACTGCACCCAATCCGAGAGACGGTTCTGTGGGGGTGGGTCACCGCTATCCTAGGGTATCGTCTACGTTTTCAAGTACGAGGTACGTCTATGCGACCTCTACTTCATCATGATGATGAGGTATTTGTAGACCCTCGAAAAAAAACTGCCCGAGGGGATACTGTCGTTCTTCGACATCCCTATCGTACCGATGTTATATTAATTAAATATGTAGCTTCCATTAATGAAAGTGGTGCAGTATACGTTTTAGGTACAAATCTAGCAGAAAGCACTGATAGTCGTGGTTTTGGATGGGTTTCACCTCATCTAATCTATGGATGCGTTCGCAGTCGATTTAGACCGTAAAACGTCAATAAGTAAATGTGTAATGTATTCACGCTCAATCGTTTCATCTTAATAGGTTAGGGGATCTTTATGCTACCTATCTTTGCGGGCTTCTTAGCGGGTTCTGCTCATGTAATTTCAGGTCCTGATCACTTAGCGGCTTTAGCACCAATTGCACTTGATGCACCAGAGTCCGCTCAATCTATGGGCATACGATGGGGTGTGGGTCATGGTGTAGGGGTTTTGATTTTAGGTGGCTTGGGGATCGTCACTCAAAATACTTTTGACCTTAACGTGATTTCAGCCTGGTCTGAATTTTTGGTAGGGTTTATCCTCATGGCTGTCGGAGCGTGGGCTTTTTATAAAGCGAAAGGTATCGTAATACACACCCATGCACACGATCATCAAAGTGATCCTCTGCACTCTTCTCATGAACATATGCATATCCATACGCACACAGATAATCATACAAGAGACACTCATACAAAAGACAATCATCAGGGTCATGCACATACTGCATTTTGGGTAGGTATGCTCCATGGCGCTGCTGGAGGAGGTCATTTATTAGGAGTTTTACCGTCTTTGGCGTTTTCTCCTGTTGATGCGTGTTTATACTTGGGCAGCTATTTTATTTCAGCTGTACTGAGTATGGCTGTCTTTGCCACTCTTTTAGGCCGACTCTCTATGCGTCAAGGTCCTCAAGTCATACAAAAGCTGATGTATAGTGTATCCATTCTTGTTTTAGGGATAGGTTGCCTGTGGAGCTATCACGCTTGGCCTCTCTGACTCTATAAACATTGATTTAGAGTAGGGAGAAGACTCTTTCCTCTAGCATCATCAGAGCCGCTTATCACCGTTAAGAGCATGATAAAAAAAAGATCATGCCCTGTACATATCATCTCAAGCATATTAGGGTATATTTAAAAGATCAGACGCTATAGTAGATAATACGATTTTATAAATAACTTCTTCTCGTCAAATGAGTTGAAAATAATAATAATAAAAAAAGATTCACTTTGCAAAATCGAATACTGAAGATGGGCTTTTTTGCATATATAAAAATACATCTAATCAATGACTTAGACAACATTAGTCTTTTGATTCAATCTTCAAGCGACCAGCGCACTTCAACAACTGCCTAACAGCTTGAATTAATTCAGAATATCACAGTCGATGACCAATTCCACTCTTCGAGAATTCTCATTTCTCGCTCTGAGCTCATCACCGATTACTTTTTTATATCGAAAGAACATATTTTCAACTTCACTTTGACGGTAATAACCTGATGTTCTTCTCCATGCTAAGACACCGTCTTGATCGATGGACTTGATATGTTGATTCCGCTGTCTAATTCTGCGAGATAGAGTGGTGTGATCAGGCACATTTAGCCCAACATTCATCAGCCGGAAAATGGACTTTCAAAGCCTTCAGTTTGCCTAAGTGGTGGCTTAAACTGAAGTCGTAAAGTAAGTGCTGTTTCAATGGCTAGATCTGAGTATCATTTAGGTCTACCGACTCCCTGATCTAGGTCACTATTCCAAGAACTTATCTCAAAAGACAGGTGTGTGTTAACGTACATGCTCAACATCGTAACTTCAAGGGGGATTGATCAATGGCAGGTCGATTTGAAGGCTTAACAGACATACAATGGAAGGTTCTTGAACCCCTCTTGGCAGATAATCGCCGAGTCTTTGGTCGTCCCAGAGTATCGAAGCGGCTCGTCCTCAACTCGATTTTTTACATACTCATCACCGGCTCTCGGTGGTGTGACTTACCTCAAGGTTCTCAATGGGCGAGTCGTGCTACAGCGCATCGTTGGCTTGGGGTTTGGAGTGAAAATGGTACGTTGCAACGAGCGATTAACGGCATGCTCGCGATAGGAGAGCTTAACCAGATGATCGATTGGAGCGCTGCTAGCATAGATGGCAGCTTTTCCCCCCGGTAAAGGCGGCGGAGAGGGCGTTGAATACGGGTACAAAGGCAAGGGAGTTACGATCCACTCAGTTGTAGATGCTCAGGGTATGCCGTTAGCGGTCTCAGTGACGGCTGCCAATGAGAGCGAACGTGATCAAACGATCAAGATGTTGGATGGTATTGAGATCCAAACAGGTCGCCGTGGACGTCCAAAGACTCGTCCAAAACAACTCGCAGCAGACAAGGGATATGACAGTAAGCAGCTCCGTCAGAAGCTCAGGTCGAGAGGTGTTCGTCCCGAGATACCTCATCGCGTCTGGCCTAACCGTCGTAAAACGCGTGGTCGTAAACTCAAGCGATCAGTCGCTCGCTTCGTTGTTGAGCGTACATTTGCTTGGTACCAGCGTAAATTTAGACGTTTAAGTGTACGTTGGGAGCGAAAGCCAAACTACTTTGAAGCCTTCCTATCTCTAGCGTTTCTCTATATTTGGCTAGAGAAGGTTGTAGGTTGAGTTTTGAGATAGGTTCATGGTGCTTACGAATCTTGAGAGATCTGATTGAACTCACGCGCTCTTGACGAGATTGATCTGCGATGATCGCCTCATCTCTCTCCTCTAAACGGAAGAGGTTAAGCGCTGTAAACGATGCGTTCGCGAAGTGCTCTTGGCCGTGAGCGTCCAAAGTTTGAGCGTGCCCCAAACCGGTGTTCTGCTTGGCATCTCGGAACAAGAACTCGATTTGAAACCGGAGCTGATAAAGCTCCAAGATCTCTGTAGGGCTCAAGCTGAGATCTGTACTACAGATGACCCTATGCTTACCAGAGGCGTTGACGATCACGAGAACCTTAAGATCTCTACCCCATGACTTGTAGTTCACGATCTTTGAGTACACGACTTTATCATCAAGAAGTGTCTCATCCTTATCCCAAGCGCTCAGATCATCATACCTAACCTGGCCTAGATAGCGTTTTGGACGACCGCGCCCGCTGTACTCGCCTTCGTAGAGATATCTCAACGCAGCATCTCTCCTTAAGAGCGTGGTCAACTCATAACCATTCGCCTTCAAGGCGCAGACAAAGCCATCTCTCGCATCAATCAAGGTAATCAAGGTTACAGGCAAATATGTTTTACACATAAAAACATACACTTAAGCTCAAAATGTAAACTTTTTACTCAAGATCACGCAACAACGCGCACTTTTTGGAGAGAGATAAAGTAGACCCTCTCAGCATTAAGGAGCGAGCTTTGCCTCAACATCTACGCTATCAATCTAAAACCTGGGCGACACATCATGTCGTCTCAAGGTGCATCCAAGGCTATGCTTTCCTCAAGCCAACACAAGAGATCAACGCCATCATTCGGGGTGTTCTCTGCTATTCCCTACACAAACACAAGTCTGTGGTTGAGCTTCATCACTACGCATTTTTGAGCAATCACTTCCATCTCCTCATCAGCGCGGCGAAGACCAAACATATGTCGCGGTTTATGAGCCACTTCAAGGGCAACCT
>CALSSE010000030.1 GCA_943788935.1 uncultured bacterium
TAACGGAAGCGAAGTTTACGCTTGGCACCATCGAGCGGCTGACCTTCATCATCGAAGTAAATTCTTGGAGTGCTTACATTATCGAGGGCCCCATCTCCATCCCACCAGTAGCCATCACCCGCATTCATATCCCATTCATAGCGGGCGATCTTCGATTTAGGGTTGGGGTGGAAAGAGCCCTGATGGCTGAGTGTCACCCAACCTGAGTCGGGTCCAGCACACGCTTGGAGTACCTCCAAGGGGACTACTTCACCATCTGCGACAGGACGAGGCTTAAAGACTGTGGGGGTGAGCGTAAGAGTCCCCATGGTGATCCCGAGGTTATGTCCCCCATAGGCGCAGGCGATAGTGCTCCCTCCTCCGCAGTCATCGATACGTCCAAACTGGCTGTAGTTTGAGGTGTTACGCTCTTGTGAGCGTAGTACATAAATAGCGAATTGCCTCGCCCAGTCTTGTCCATTTATATTCGGCTCTTGTGGTCCTTCTTGGATTAAGCCGTTGACTCGATCATACTCTTTGTAGGTAGTGCGGTAGCCCTTTTGGTGAGAATAGATGGCGTAGAGGTTCCCACAGGTCGCTCCACTGCCCCATTTATAGGCGGTGTTGGTGTTGCCGCAGGTGTAGTTACCTGTGCTCCAAAATCGCCGATTGATGTGATATGAGCCCGATTCGGTCCCATTCCATTTATTGGCGGTGTAGTTACGGGCTCGGGTGAGCGAATCTGCCATCTGTCCTCGAGAGTATCCGTTATGAGGGAATGGCGCTCCTCCTTGACCTGAGGTGAAGTTTTGGAAGCCAAGCCAGCGTGCGATGACGAAGTATCCTCCGGTGAGGGTAAGGTTATTATTCGACCAACTGTAGTCAGTACGATAGGAGGAAGAACCGTAGCCATCTTGGTTACGGACGATGTTCCACCCTGACTTGTATTTGTGATTATTATTAACGAATACCCCCGTAGCGGAAACCTGCCACCTCGGCGCTCTCCATACCGATATAGCCCCATTGAGCGGTGGAGGCGTCCATGTAGATGCAGTTAGTGCTGGTTGTACGATTATAATACCACCCTCCCATACCACAGCCTCCGGGGATCTGAAGGTATCCTAGATAATCGACTAGATCCTGTACGAAGCCCTCCCACAGCTGCCCCCGCAATGCGCCTGTCTGAATAGGAGTTCCTGCGAGAGAAGGGAGAACAGTGGATAACGCGCCAGTATTAAGCCCATGGCTATAAGTGTAGTTTGACCCACCATTAACATAGGCACCTTGGCCGGCAACGCTCGAGGGGAGGCGGGCGCATTGTGTTCCGTTCAGATCACAATCGTTACTCTCGTCGGAACCGGTGACCCCGGATCGACCCCCGCTCTGACTCATAACATAGTTTACCATTCGGGAGACGGTCTCTGAGTACGGGTCGAGCCTCCAACGGATAAGATTCTCTTCTTCCCAACCATCAGGGATCGTATGACCTTGGGCGTCAAGGGAGTTCGGTGGATAAGCGGGGAGGCGGCCATTGATCGTGAAGGCCCAAATCGCCATCGCTGTCGATTGCTGAATGCGACTACCGCTCGCGTTGAGGTAGCCTTGTATTTGTGCTCCTCCTCCCGCTCTACCTCCAATTTTACGGTGCATGTACCAAAGCGCTTCTTGGATACCGACTTGGACCATCACGTCGAGTTGTTCTTTGAGCCATTGAGTCGGGTTACCCACTGGTGTCCAAGGATAAACATAGAGACGCATAACGTCATAATCGACGAATCCATTGCAATTGTTCGTGGCTTTGATCCCGATGAGGTGACGACCCTCGACGGCGTTACTAGGCACGGTGTAGGGGGCCCCTACATCATAAACTGAGCTGTTGCTAGGAGAGAGATTATTGAGGACGACGTCATTATCGCCTACCTCAAATTCACCATCTTCATCAGTGTCCCAAATTACCTGATAGCTGTCGCAGCTTACCGTGTTTCTTAGCATAGCTTTGAGGGTTATGGGCGCGCCTCGATAGACCGGATAGGGAACACCGGGATCAGTAGGCGAGTAGCCGGCGATCATAATATTGGGGTCAGTCTCATTGGAATAGATCTCGGGTGGAACACCGGCATAGACTGTCATGGCTCCTTGCCCGGTAGCCCCGTCATCATCACGGACCTCTACGCGAGCGAAATATCGTCCAGCGCGATCATATACAGCTTGATAGGTGAGGCCCTCTCGCCAACCGGTATCCCATGTTCCATCACCGTTATAGTCCCAACGCGCTTCGTGGGTATCTGCGGTGCCTGGATCAGCGATCTCGTTGATCTCTAAGGTCGCAGGAACTTGGGTGTCTACTACAAATGGCCCTCCTGATAAGACGGAAGGAGGAGAGTTAGAGATAATCGCTTGAATCGTCTTGGAGGTCGATTGGTTTTGCTGATTAGTGGCGGTGACCAAGACATTATACACCCCGTTATCAGGGAAAGCGTGGTCAGAGCAGGCGAGATCACCTTGGGCTCTAGAGATAGTGCTCGTTGTCCCATCTCTCCAATTAAACGTATAGTCGAGAACTTGATTATTGTTATCGGTAGCGAGGGCACAGAATGTGACGCTCTGTCCCTCGTTACTGGTCACAGTATCCGCCTCTACGGACCCTCCTTGTGAGCGTATCGTCAAGGGGAGGGAGCGGTCGAGGGTTAAGGCGCTTCCATCAGCGAAGAAGTAGGCCCACTCATTCATATCACCATCAAAGCGCCTTATGTTGACAGTGATCTCCCAATCTTCATCTACGGGTAATCTATCGATCGCGCCGCCATCAGTGTTATTTCCATATCCCCAATCGCCAACCAAATATTGCAGTCGCCCTTGGCAGTTGTTGTTAGATATCGAAGTCTCTTGAGTTGAGAAGTTAAATTCGCTGCAGTTATCATCGGCTTCGGCGATCCTAGCGCCCGTGGGAACTCCGGTAGCGGTGAGGTCGACATAGCCTGTGCCTTGTCGTTGGTTTTGTGGTTGCCCTATATCATCTATACCATGAGTAAAAAATAAGCCTAAATCATCAGTGCGAATATCTCGATAGAGGAACACGATAGACCGACCTCTAGACTCAAAGCCGGTGTGAGACGAGGCGCTGCGAAAGTCATAAAAGCTCTCAGCGGTCTCGGTACGCTCAACCGCTGGAGCCGATCTCTTAAAGCGACCCTCTTGTTCGATCTCAAATAGACGAGTTGATCCCGCAAAAACCGGTGCAGCCTCGGCCGTTGATGAGCCTAATAGCTTAGAGTCTAAGACGGTGGGAGTACACATCAAGACGGTCGCGAGAGAGATAGTTAAGATGCTAAAATGAAACACTTTTGATCTTCTGAGACAACTGTCTACAGGTGATGAGTTGAGCTTTTGAAGCATGACTGATCTCTCTCTACACTAATATTTTATAACACTGAGCCTTATACACTTTGATAGAAGTCACTAGTGTTGTCAAAACTATCAAGACAAGTTGTGTAATATCTCAGAGAGGTCTTGTATCGGTTTTTGAATCATATTAAATACTCAGCCTATCTAGCAATCTAGAAGTGACCGAGAAGAAAAGAGGACTTGTTATGTCAGAGCTATTCGCGAGCGTAATGACACTTGGTATGTTAGTGCTTCTTCAAGCAGTGTTGGGCTTTGATAATCTTTTATACATCTCTCTAGAATCAAAGAGAGCCCCCGCTGAAGAGCAGGGCCGAGTACGTAAGTGGGGTATCGGTTTAGCGATCGGTCTCCGAATCGTCCTCTTATTTGTTCTCGTGAATCTGATCGGGATGCTCAAAGATCCCTTCCTCTCCATACACACAGAGTGGTTTAAGGGGGAATTCACTCTTCACAGTATCATTGTCCTCGCGGGGGGAGCGTTTATCATCTACACCGCGCTTAAAGAGATCACTCATATGATCGCTGTTGATGACTTTGAAGAGGGGGCACACTTGGAGGAGAGGAAGGCCTCTTCTAAAAATGTGATCGGTAAAATCGTGATCATGAACTTGGTCTTCTCTTTCGACTCTATCCTCAGCGCGATGGCCTTGACTGAATCAATGTGGATTATGTCGACGGCGATCGTGATCAGCGGAGTGATGATGATTTGGCTCTCAGATCAAGTGTCGACTTTTCTTCAGAAGAACAGGCTTTATGAGGTTTTAGGCTTATTTATACTCTTAATCGTCGGAGTGATGTTACTCACCGAGGGAGGACATTTAGGTCATTTAAGTTTCTTTGGTCATCACATTGAGCCGATGAGCAAGGCCACCTTCTATTTTGTGATTGTTACGCTTGTACTCATTGACATTGTGCAAGGGAGATATCAAAAGAAGATCCTCAGAGAGCGTCACCATAGCTCTGCTACTCAAAACTAATCAGTTTCACTCTAGTTGATATGTTTCATTCTCGTTGATATTAAGGACAGGGAATCAATATGGGTCTCTTCGATCTCTTCTCTAGCAGCCCCGAAAAAAAGATCGACAAGGCGAAGCAGGTGATGCTCAATGAGCACCATCAGCATCAAGTTCGTCAACAAGCGATCTATGACCTCGCCCAGTTCGATAATGAGCTGTCCTGTCGAGCGCTCATTGAGCGACTGACAGTCAATTTCCGCGACACCATTAAGAATGAACAAGAGCGTGGGTGGGTGAGGAGCGTCTTAACAGAGCAGTATCAAGATCGGGCGATTGAGTTGCTTAAGGAGTCACTTCAGGGAGCAGCTCAGTCTAACTATAGCGTCTCAGGTGTGATTCAGGTTCTCCGTGACCTCATGGAGGAAACGCCACTCACTGAGCTACTCGTACAGAATCTCAGCGCGCTCTCTCCCAAAGATCACCGAAGCGTAGAGCTTCGTCAGCAGTTGATTGACGCGCTAGATGAACAACCGGGAGAGATCGTCAGCGCTCTCACTCCATTCACGATAGATCACAGCGATGATATTCGTATCAAGGTGATCAATCTGATCGAGGAGCGGCTCAGAGGAGAAGAGGGTGATCACACTGAGGTGATTAAAGCCTTGATCTCTGCGATGACTGACCCATTCGCGAGCGGCCGAACGGCGCGGGCCTCCGCGCAAGCCTTGATTAGAATGAGCGCTAACCTTGACGCCTTCTTAGAGGACCTCGAAGATCAAGTCCCAGAAGACTATCAGCTCATTGGTGGGTACCTGAGAGAGCGTTGAGCTAATAGAGAGGCGATCCATCGCTGATAGGATTTCCACAGGCTTAGGTACTCTGTTTGACGCACTCGATCTCTGGCCGTTAGTGTGGTAAATTCATCGTTATGTAGAGTATCTAAGCGATAGAGGGTGAAGAGGGTGGCTTCAAAAGTACTGATCTCTGTTTCACGTCTCTTTCCGCTCCTTAAAGACGAATAAGGGAGAGTCGAAGATGATATCGCGGTGAGCTCTTCTCGTTCTCTGGTCAATGTAGAGAAGAGATGACGAGCGTCATTGATCTCTGAGCTGCTCATTGAAAATCGAGGCAACGTAGTGAACTCTGGAACAAGAGAGAGGAGACGCTGACTATGACCCCAAGTCATATCTAAGACGATGAGTCGTTGGCCTGCTCTAGATATATCCGAAGAATGAGCAGCCAAAGAACCAGCCAAAGAACCAGCCAAAGGACCAGTGAAAAGGTCTGATGCCTTTTTTTGTAGGGGAGGGGCAAAGAGCTCAACTTGAGGATAGAGGAGGGTCACTCCTACATGATCCCTTTGAGTTGTCCAAATCTGATTTAGCGTGTTTTTCAGATGTTCAAACTTAAGGGGGCAGGGTTGATGATGAGAAGGGAGCTCTACATAGACGCTCTCGACTCTCTCTAGGCCAATACGTAAGAGGGCGCCGCTGTTCTTGGGATGATCTCGCTCTCGAGCAGTTTGCACCAAGACAACCGAGCAGGCAGAGGAGAGCTTAGATGGGGGAGTGAATACGCATAGACAGCGTTTTACCATTCGCTCACATCGAGGACATCTAGACTTAGAAGATGAAGGGGTAGAGCTCACTTATTGATAGCCATCACCGTCATGATTAAGATGTTGCATAGATGGGGCTCTTAATGCGCTCTGCAAGCCTTGACCTCCTGCGCTACCGATGGGGGTAAGCCCCTCAAAAGAGCGCTCCCGCATGAAATTAGGATCAGAGCGTTGTCCATCGAGCGCTTGTTCTTCTTGATGACCATAATACTCTTGGAGTAATTCAGGTGTTGCAGGGATACCCGTGAGTCGTTGCTGGTCTAGGCGGAGAGCGTTGATCCGACTAAAGGCGATCTGTCTCCCTCGATGATGGAGCGGTATTGGAGCTTCATCGATAAGCTCTTCGTAAAGAGAGAGCGCGAAGTGATAGTGCTCGAGTCCCTCTTCATAGCGCTTACCATCTCGATAGACATCACCCGCTTTAATGTTAAGAACCGCCTGCTCATGACGCCGATTACCGGTCGCCATCTCTTCGATGAGCTCTTGATTGATCTCCATCGCTGCGTGATAAGAAGCGAGCCCTGACTCATATTGGTGAAAGGCATGATACATCTCACCGATTCTGCTCAAAGTGAGATACAGTTCACGTCGATGCAGAGGAATAGGGTCTAGCTCGACAAGCTCCCTTTGAAGCTCTAGCGCTTTTTGGAAGCTCTCGATGGCCTGATTGGCCCGGCTCATCTCTTGATGAATGTCCCCGACCTTTAAGTAGAGAATACTCAGGTCACGCTGGTGATCGAGATATGGTTCTTCTTGGAGGATCTCTTCATTGAGGGTGAGCGCTCTTTGGAAGCAATCGAGGGCTGATTCTACTCGGCGAAAGTGGGTGTGTAGGTCACCGAGGTGACCGAGAGTGAGGCTCAGCTCTTTACGGTGAAGCACAGTCGGTACTTCGATGATCAAATTTTGATAGGTATGTTGCGCTCGCTCAAATAGATGAGCTGACTCCTCAAGCTGCCCGAAGACTTTATAGATCTCGGCGATACGAGTGAGCGTAAACACCCAGTTACGTCGGTGTTGAATATTAGGATGTTGCTCCATGAGAGCTCGAGAGACCTCTAATGACTGCTGAAAAGCATCTAAGGCTTTGTCATAGTGATCGAGCGCTTGATGGATATCACCGACTTTTACCAAAGCTGCGCTCAGATCCTTACGGTAGTCAGGGCTTGGGTCATGTTTAACGGTGATACGATGAAGGTCGAGGACCTTCTCAAAATAGGAGAGGGCCTCCTCCAACTCTCCAAGGTCACCGTGTAGCTCACCAACCTGATTGTATGTGTCAGAGATCTCATCTTTACATTCAAAACGATCCTCATCCTTTTGCAAAGTGTCAAAGATACTCATGGACCGTTTGAAGATCTTAAAGGCGTGTTCGAAGTCCTCATGAACTCGATACAAGCTCCCGAGGTAATTTAAAGTCATACAGAGCATTCGAAGTCGTTCAACAGAGGGGTCAGCTTTGACGATGTCCTCTTCCATATGAATACTCTCTCGGAAGCAACCGACAGCATAGTCAAATTCTTCTAAGTGCTGAAAGATCGCTCCCTCTCGTTGTAAACTCTGGCTCACCATCTCTCTTACTCTATTAGAGGTTTTACTCTTGAGAGCTCTCTTGCCAACGCTGACAGCGGTTTGGAAATCCTCTAAGGCACTCTCATAATCTTCGAGTTCTTGATGTAAGATCCCTAAACGATTCAGTGATTCTATGAAGGAGAGCATATGATTGAGGTTAGGGAGCTCATTCGCTAGCGTCTCGTCGATGAGTGTTGTGTATTTGAAACACACTAGCGCTTGATCCATATCACCGACCTCTTGGTGGAGAAGTCCGATCTTACCGAGGCTTTCACTGAGTTGTTTGAGGTGACGTACACTAGGCTCATCTTTGGCGAGCTTTTGCTCGCTCTCGAGGGCTTTCTCTAAGTTTTGAATCGCGTCAGGGATTCGGCCTGAGAGTTGGTCGATCGTTCCTCGAACCCTCATAAACTGGCTCAAAAACTTACGATAAGTAGGCTCATCAGGTTCGGCTTTGATCAGCGATTGGATCACTCGGTCTGTGTGAGTCGCCATCAGGGCTGCTGACTCATGAACCCCCGCTTCGGTGAGCTGTCTGAGGGCATCAGCGACCGGCTCAAGAAGCGCGGATTCTAAACCGCTCTGCAAAGAGTGGTCGCTCCAGACCTCCATAAAGCGCTTAATCGTCTTTCTACCCTGCTCTGTGCCTTGGTTTTTTATACCTAGCCGTCTAAAAATATTGACCAATATATGATTTCTTACCTGTCGATGAGGCACCTCGATAAGGGGTAATAATGGACCCTCTTCACCTTGATTGACGAGCTCAATGGCGATTAAGGTGACCGCGTCTAAGAGTGAACCTAACTCAGTCCCCATGGGGTCGATGACTTGGGTCGCCCAGTATCGCATATCGTCCCCATTTGGTAAGGGGCGTGGAGCGATTTGGTTCTTCAGATGGAGATAGATCAAATGCTCATAAAGACCGGGTATAGCAAAGGTGTATCCTATGAGGGAGACTCCTTCTCCCTCTTCGTTGGGTCTAAATATTGGGTCTAGACAGCCAGTGTTATTCGCTAGTTTATCAAGGGGAATAGGGCGACCACCATCGGTCGCCTCAGGCTCAATCATGGTGCTATGAGCTTCATACATTAAGCTGGCGATCTTGTGCACCCAGTTGACGGCATTAGGGAAGTGTCGACCTAGACCTCTGATGTAGGCATCATAAATAGCGGGTTGATTGAGCTTCGTTGGGGCGTGCTCTCTCCCTTTAAAGACATCATGATAGAGATTGAGCAACTGAGGTGTTCTCAAGAGTTCATCGAGAGGACTCTGTAATCGCTCAAAGCTCATTGTACAGGCTCGAGCCGGTCGATGTCGCTGCCTCACTTGATAAGCGTTTTTGAGTTCTTCGGGACGCAAAGGACGAATGAAGACGCCCGGAAATTGATCTCTGAAGTCAGATAAGGGGTCGGTTTCATAGCCCTCGGGGGTGAGGTCATCGGGATTATATAGGTAGCGAGCATTGTAGAAAGAATCACGTTTACTTGGAGCCTCTCCCATAACTCGTCGGCTTAAGAGCTGATAACTTCTCCATCGCATAGACATGACTAGCTGAATTTGCCCACTCTGAGAGAAATAGGCGAGATTCTCATCGATCACTTTAATCAATTCTGAGCTACGATCTGCCTCATCGATCCCATCCAATATGATCCAGACCTTACGAGTGATCTTATCTCGCATATGCCTCAAATGAGAGGCGCGTGCATAGAACGGCTTAATGGGGTCAGGGGTGAGGACCTCTCTGCTCAATCGGTCTAAGAGCTCAGGTAAATGGTCATAGTGTTGCTCCATATAGGTGCGACGACCGATTAAGTCACACAAGAGTGCTTCTGCAGAGAGTTCAGATGGTCCTTGGTAATCTCCCTTCCCATGGAGATAAACGATGATATCACCATTGTAGTTATGAAGACTCTGTCGAGGGTTAATGGGATCATTTTGGGCGCGATTACGAATACGTTGAATGAGCTCATTTACCCATTGGGCTATGAGTGATGTCTTACCCGAGCCCTCTCCACCGCTCACCAATAAAGTCTTTTTACCGCTCTTGATACAGGCGTCAAAGACCTCATCTACCCCTTCGCGTGTTACGTAGGATTCGGGCATCCACAGGTTGTTTCTTAGAAACCTTAAGCGATCTTGAGCATGAGCGATCGACCAACCAGAGACGCTCCATGCAAACATCTCATCATCGAACTCTTCGGGAGAATTGAGGCGACGACGCACTTGTCTTTGATTGAGCGCTCCCTTGATGGGGTCCAGCTCATCGGGGTTTTGAGGATCGTAGTGATCACCGTAAAAGTTAGTTTTTCTTAATTCGGGCTGAGCGAGGTTTTGGTTGAGCTGCCGACTAGTGGCGAGAGTGTTATAGGCTCTCTCTTTCGCTCGTGGTGTCGTGGGGACATCGATGGGTGCCCATAACCGAGGGTCCTCAGTGAGGCTTAGGTCAAGCATCTTTGGCTCTTGATCTTCTTCGCTGTAGCCATCGGTATGCTGAGGAGTCATTTGTGGTGAGTACATTTGCTCTGACTGAGGAAGAGCAAAACCAGTTGGAGTGGCATTGGGTGCTGATGGAGGGGCGTTCATCCCCCCGAAACCACTGAAAGGTGGCGCTTGTTGTGGAGGGGCCGAATTAAATCCTGATGGTAAGTTCAGGCCAGGCCCATTGCTCATCCCTTGATTAGGAGAGCTGTTCGCCACTGCTCCTCTACCGGAGAAGTTCGTTGCAGCATTTCCTCCAAAAGGTCCTCCTCCGGGATGAGCAGGAGAGGGGGGAGCACCAAAGTTTGATCCGAAGGGGGTGGACTGAGCAGGGAAACCTTGTGGCGGAGCAGAGGGTGGAGACATGCCTACAGGAGCGGTTAGGCCTCCTTGGGGTAGGTTCTGTGCCATTGAGGTAAGATTTAATGCCCCTGTTTGTTGTCTAGCGTTAGGCTGAGTAGTTGGCGCGCTATTTTGCCCTCCAAATTGCCCTCCACTACTAGGAGTAGAGTTGGCGAGGGATGATAGACCTACCGTAGTATTTGATAACTCTTGACGAATTTGTCCCCTAGCGGTCAATGATCTCCCTGATAGATCAGAATTTACGGGTGCTGTGGGGGGAAGCGGTCGCGATAAAGGGGTCGTTGGTGCCCCAAAGGCGTTGGGAGGAGCACCAAAAGGACTAGGCGGAGCGCTCGGTGGAGCGCCAAATGACCCGGGTGGAGTGCTTGGCGTAGCGCCAAAGGGTCCGGGAGGGGCACTCGGTGGAGCGCCAAAACCAGCTGGAGGTGAACTAGGTGCACCAAAGGGACCAGGAGGAGCGCTCGGTGGCGCACCAAACGATCCGGGCGGAGCGCTTGGTGGAGCCCCAAAGCCAGCTGGAGGAGAGCTAGGAGCGCCGCTGAAAGGTCTTGGTGGAGCGCTCGGAGGAGCTCCAAAGCCTCCGGGGGAAGAGCTAAGAGAGGGAGTCGGTGAAGAGATCCCACTGAAGGGTTTTGTGGGTTGTGCAGCGAGATGAGAGGGACTAGGAGTCGTTGGAGTCCCTTGTTGACGCCGTTGATCTTGCGGCGCGCCAAAGCCTCCTTGCGGCGCACCAAAGCCTCCTTGCGGCGCACCAAAGCCTCCTTGCGGCGCACCAAAGCCTCCTTGCGGCGCACCAAAGCCTCCTTGCGGCGCACCAAAGCCTCCTTGCGGCGCACCAAAGCCTCCTTGCGGCGCACCAAAGCCTCCTTGTTGCGCACCAAAGTTCCCTTGCGGCGCACCAAAGCCCCCAGAGACAGGCGCTGGCGCACCGCTGTTACGATCGGCAGCTCGTTGAGCTGCTTGCGCTAAATATTGATCTCTCTGCTCGGTGGGGAAAGGACCGGTTGGTACCGATTCTCCAGGGGTATTAGACTTCCCCCGTGGCTTTCCACCGCTATTGCCTCTATGAGATTGATCATCTTGTGCCATGTCGCCGCCTTCCATGGATGCTCTAAATAAACCGAGCCATCATACATGTCGTTGAGCTAATTGGCTAGTCACTTAAGACTGATTCCCGACTCTATTATGACCTCTGCCAGCCCTCATCTTATCATGACTTAAGTCAGCCCAAAGAGAGGTTATGTGGGTAGTCGGTCAAGATCAGCAGTAAGAGCCCCTTCGACAACGTCAGGATCAAACTGAACCCCCGCACATCTTGAGAGCTCTTCTACAGCGAATTCATGAGTGAGGGCCTTGCGATATACTCGGTCAGATGTCATCGCGTCATAGCTATCAGCGACCGCGATCACTCGAGCCTCGATAGGGATCTCTTCACCACTTAAGCCGAAGGGGTAACCTTGTCCATCAAATCGCTCATGGTGATAAAGTACTGCTGGAATGAGATCTAACAACTTAGGTGAAGACTGAATGAGGCTCGCTCCTAATTCGGGATGTTTCATGATATCCTTGAACTCATCCTCACTCAACTTGCTCGGTTTACAAAGCGCTGACAATGATACGCCTGACTTTCCAATATCATGAAGCATGCCCCCTAAAGTGACCCGTTCGATCATTTCAGGATCGAGGGAGAGCTCTTCAGCGATTCTACCGGCGATAACCCCTACCCTATAACTGTGGCGTGCAGTATAGGGCTCTATCGTCGCGAGCTCGGAGAGAGCGCTTTGGATTTGCTCTTCCTTACTAGACGTAGGATTAAGATGTTGGCGGACAGCGCCGATGTAAGATAAGTCATACATAGTCTTACCTATACATAGTATGAGTTAAGCACTCAAGTAAAATAGGCTGTGTGCGTGTGAGAATTTATTGTCTATGTCTCTCAATCACGCTTAAGTATTAGTGCTCTCATTTCTGTAGGTCATTACCCTGTGAGTACCTATTTATCGCTAGAGAGATGGATAATCACTCTATGAATTCACCCTTAAAACGAATGGCTATGGCCACTATTGGGGCTGGTTTAAGTTTTACTTTTGTGATCTTGATTAGCCCTTTGCCTCGCTGGATTTTAGACTCCTTAGTGATGTGTCAGTGGTTATTGAGTGTTCATCTCTTAATTTATGTGTGGTTAAAACCTAGGGTTGATCATCTAGAAGATCTCCCTAAGTGGTTGATCGGCTTTACGGTCACTCGCTTATGTATCAACGTGGTCACTACCCGCTCGATCTTGAGTCATGCTACAGGAGGAGGAGTGATTGATCGGGCCGGAGATCTCATGATGGGTGACCGCTGGCTCGTAGGCTTGGTCTTCTTTTTTGGTCTGTTGAGTGTTCAGTATGTGGTGATCGCCAAGGGACTAGAACGGATCGCCCAGCTCACCGCTCGCTTTACCTTGGAGTCTATCCCTGGAGCTCAGCAAGCCATCTCTCTTGAGCGTGATCAGGGTCATCTTCATCCAGAGATCGCTCGACATTTACGAGAGGAACTAGCGGACCAATCTAGACGAGCGAGCGCCATAGAAGGTGTTCTAAAGTTTGTCAAAGGAGAGCAGATCGCCTCATTCTTGTTGGTCACCATTAATGGCGTGGGAGGAGCGAGTGTAGGGATATTTCATGAGGCGCTCACTCACGAAGAGGCGATTGGGCTTTATGGTAAATTAGCCATTGGTGATGGCTTACTTGCTCAGTTACCGGCGTTATATAGTTCTTTAGCGACCACTCTCTATATTACTTACTTACTCTCCTCCGCCCAGAGTCGATCGACACTTAAGAGAAGAGATGAACGTGAAGACCAATCAGACCGCTCAACCCTCTTCTTTACACTCTCGAGTGCTAGTATAGGTCTGCTCTTGATCTCTCTTCTTCCTCTGTGGGAGCGAGGTTCACAATGGGTGATGATCACTCTCTCATTGAGCTCGGTGATCGGCCTCTACTTTTATAACTCTCTCCCCTCATTCTCCTCCTGGTGGACAGTGAAGGCTAATGATCAACACGGTGTATCTCTTCAGGGGGAGCGACTGAGCGACCTCCTTGTTGATGACAGCTCATTGGTGATTGAAGTGTCACCAAGGTTAATCGACTTACTCGGTGGGGAGAGAGAGCTCCTTAATGAATTACAGCATCGACGTCAGCGTTTAGGTCTCCCTGCGCGTCAATGTAGGATAATCTCCTCTTTGAGGGCACTAGAATCGAGAGAGGTTACCTTATATATTTCGGGTCAACAGGTGGCCTCAGAGCGACTGATCGCGGGGATGACTTGGAGTCCGTATGATCATCAGCCTCATCAAGGGCCTCTGCATCCTATCACAGGGATCGAAGGGACATGGAGAGAGGTGAAGAGCCTCCCTCCAACCCTCGCCGAGCTGAGTCAACGAGAATGGATCACACAGTGGATATTATTACATTGGAGATCTTCAGTCAGTTACTCTTGGATGGTCACCGAGGTGTGGGCTTGGTTAAGATCAGGAAGCCCTACCCTTAAGGCTGAAGCGCTCAACAGCGACCTCTCTGTGGTGAGGATTACTGATATATTCCGTAAACTCAGCGCAGAGGGATGTGCTCTCACCGATGTTGACCGGTTTTTGGAGAGCTTAGCGAGAGCCTATTGTCAAAGAGCTGAAGATGGTCAGAGGATCGCAGGCGATCTCCCCACTCAGTCGCTGATTGAAGGCATCCGACTTGGACTAGGATTGACGGCCCTCTTAGGAGGAGAGGTGAGTCATCATATCGCGGTGATATATGTAGAGCTAGAGCCTACAACGAATGATCGGTCGCTCTCTCATAGAGATCAGGGTTTCGTGCTTAAAGAGCGCTTACGAGAGGCCTGTCGTTTAATCAGCCAAACAGAAGAGCAGTGGCGTTATTATGAAGGAACTTTGGCGATAATGATCGAGGGCCCTTATCGGATGGCTTTAAGAGATACAATAAGCGTCTCGCGTCCAGGATTTAGAGTACTCAGCCCACAAGAGGTACCTCCTCATGTAAACATTGAGACCTTATTGATCATCACTTGCTGAGTCTAAGCCACTTGGTCATTGTCGATGAAGAAGAGACAAGAGGGGGAAGAAGTGCGGCGGTGAGGGCCCATGGAGCGAAGGCAGACCAAGAATAACCTTTGGGTATATTGAGCGCTGTACACCCCAACCAAGCGGTCGAATATACGCCACAGGTTACGGTGAGCGCTGCGCATAGTCCGAGGATGACTAACTCCAAATTGACCCATCGCCAAGCTCTGTTTTGGCCGACTCCTAAAGCGGATAATAATTCAACGCTAGCGCGACGACGAATATAGTCTCGACGAAGGATATGGATCAGTAGTAAGAGTCCTGCGATGACGCTGACCAGCGATGTCCATCGCAACGCGCTGCTCAAGGTCATAATTAAGGCTCGTCCTTCATTGAGGATTGGTCTCAGATCTATAAGACTTACATTAGTGGCACTTTGGTATAATGACCTCGAGAGCGCTTCGAACTGTACATCCTTCGAGAGCTTAGAGGCGCTGATATAAGTTAATGGTGCTCCAGAGAGAGGTCCGGGGGGGAGGATGAAAATAAAATTGGGTGCAAAACTTAGCCAATTGACTGAGCGGAGGCTGCTCACTTTAAAGGTGAGTTCTCGACCTTGAATATCAAAAGTGAGCTCATCGCCAAGCTCTAGCCCAATTCTCTGAGCGAATCTAGTCTCTACGCTGAGAGAGTTTGAAGTCGAAGATTGAGCCTCTTCAGGGCTCCACCATTGTCCACTTGTGAGGGTCTCTGTGTCACTGAGAGCTATTTGAGTGGTTAGATTAAATTCGCGAGTGAGCGACCTCCTCCTCAGACGTGTGGCAGGCGATTCATCACTCATCTGCTTGGCGCTGACCGTCTCTCCATTGATCGCTGAGATTCGAGCCCTAATCAGCGGACGGAGCGGTGGAGGTTGTAGGCCAATAGACTCAAACCCCTTGGCGATGAGTTGTTTTTGATCTTCTTGGATATCGATTAAAAAGACATGAGGAGCGCTCTCATCATCGACTCTCATCGCTGAAACCAAGCTCGCGCTGATCAATTCTAAACCTCCCATGAACGAGAAGCTCAACCCAAGACTAAATAGAGTGATCTTTAACCGGTGACGATGACCGAGGAGCTGCTTGAGAGAGAAGAGTAAGCTAGGAGGCCATCGATACCCACTCATGAGCTTCAACCCGACAGCGATCAAAGTTGTTAGGAGTGAGCTTAAGCAGAGGAAGCCTACGCCTAACAACAGTAATGCGATAGCAAACCCTAGAGCGAGAGAGAGACTCCCAGAGCGATAATAGAGATATTGAGTGACTAAAAGTCCTGTGAAGAGAATAAACATGATCCACTCTAACAGACTCACCTTAAGCCCATGGAGTCTCCCGCTCCATAGCGCTTGTGCATTCAAGCGACCTAATCCTCGCTGAGCGATGATATTGACGATCAGTCCCATTAATAAAGCGATAGATATCGCCTCAATGGCGCTAGATGGTTCAAAGTAAGTATCTACACGTACACCTGTAATCTCGGTGAGCAGAGGGGTGATGAGAGAGGTGAGTCCTTGGGAGATCAATAAGCCGAGGAGACCTCCCAATAGACCGAGTGATAAAATCAAAGCAGTATAGGAGCTCTTGATTACTTTTCCTCTTACACCGAGTGATCGGGCGGTGGCGATATGTGGAAGGTGATCATGAATGACCCCCCATACACCAGCGCTGAAAGCAAATAGACTGAGTACAAGGGTGACCAACGCGACCATACTGAAGAAGAGACCTACTCGCTCTATGAGGGTGGCGATGTTCTGTTGACCTGATGCGAAATCCTGAACTTGAATATGATCAGGAGAGCCCTCTTTGATCTTTTGTAGGAGATGTGGAAAACCTTGAGGAGAGGCTTCTCTCGTATCAGAGGTTGAATTGGCGAATAAAATCTTATGTTTGACACGGCTGCCTGGGCGAATTAAGCCGAGTGAATCTAATCGGGCTTCATTAATCATAACTCGGGGAGCGAAAGAGAGCGCGCCCGCAAAGCCACCATCTGACTCAAGCTCTATCACCCCAGCTACTCGGAAGTGAATACCTCCAATAAGTAAGCTGAGAGGGGTCTCGCTGAGAACTTGTGAAGGGCGTTGTTTAATCGAATCTAACGCCGGCTTTAGCTGACTCTCCCAGAGGCTTTTGGCGACCCATACACCATCATCAGGGAGCTCTTTACCACTCATTGAGCGCCCTGGAGCGAGATTTCCCTCAACGTTAATCTTCTGAATAGAGAGCTGTCCTCTCAGCGGGTAAAGATCACTGACCACTTTCAATGCGCTGAGTCGCGGAGGCTGAGTATGAATGCGGCCAAGTGTCACTTGAGTCATGGTTGCTAGCTCTGTGACATCAGCCAATCGTCCTCGCTCAGCGAGCTCTTGACGAGTGTGAGCACTCCAATCATCGTCTAGAGGTCTCCAAGAGCTGATCACCATATCAGCGCCAAGGAGGTCTCTTGAGGTTTTGGAGATACTTAACTGAGCGCTGTTGATCACTCCTTGAATGGTCAAGAGTGCGCAGACCCCTAGAGTCATGCTCATCAGCAAAGATAGATAACTCTTCCATTGCGGGATGAATAGCCGCCTACAGATGGTGAGCGCTTCATGATATGTACTCATGCGCTAGGTTCCTTAATCTCGTTGATCACCGCTGATCAGTGAAAGTCCGCTGTAAGAGTCGACCTTGATGGAGCCCCCAGTGCTGTTGAGCTCGGGAGGCGAAACGTAAGTCATGAGTTACATAGAGGAGAGCGACTTGGTGAACCGAGGCTTGGTTTAAGAGGAGCTGCTCTACTTGTTCAGCGGTCTCTTGGTCGAGATTTCCGGTCGGTTCGTCAGCGATCAATAGAGTCGGTCGAGTCACCAAGGCTCTGGCTAAGGCTACTCTCTGCCGTTCACCTCCACTGAGAGTGTCGGGGCGATGTTCTGCTCGATGGTCTAGTTTGAGTTGGCAGAGGAGAGGGATGGCAGCCTCTCTTGACTCTTGAGGACTATGGCCTAAGAGTTCGAGCGGTAAAGCGATATTATCTATAGCGCTGAGGTGAGGAAAGAGTCTGAAGTCTTGAAAGATCATTCCTATGTTATTCAGACGCCATCGCGCGCGCTCATCTTCATTGAGCGTATCAATACGCTCATCACCCCACCATACTTCACCCTCAGTAGGACTCAGATTACCGGCGATGACTTGTAAGAGTGTACTCTTTCCACATCCGCTGGGACCGCTCAAGGCGATGGTTTGTCCGGCGCTGATAGAGAGGTCTACTCTGTCCAAAATCTGCAGCGGCTTTTCAGGTTGGGCGAGGTTATCATATTGCTGAGAGACTTGAATGAGCCTCAAAGGGGCGAGCGCTGGAGTGCTCTTGGTCGAGACCGGCATAGGTGAAAAGCGATCTTTCAACGTACTGATCTGTGAGGGGTCGCTTAGGCTCACCGTAGTCATATTTACCTCTCGATAGTCAGATCAATAAGGAGACAATGTGAAGGCAGGAAGCTCATCGTTCTCACTTTTTAGGAGCAATGGGGAGTGGAGTTGAGGTCGATGAGTTCTTCACCAAGATACGGGCGCTCACTAGATGTTCTAACAGTTGCTCGGCGATGAGCTGGTGTCCCGCTTGGTTAGGATGAATCCCATCGTTCAAATTTAGTTTCGCCTCACCGGCAACATTTCGAAGTAAAAAGGGGAAGAGGTCAAGTGATGTCGCTTGAGCGACCTCTGAGAATGATTGAGCGAAACTCTTAGTATATTCAGATCCATAGTTAGGGGGTAAATACATCTGCATCAGGTGTATTTGAGCCCCTCGAGACTTTACCTTCTCAATGATCTGGTGAATGTTTTGCTTCATCGCTTCAATAGGCTGGCCTCTCATGCCATCGTTGGCGCCAATACAAAGAAAGACGCGAAGGGGTTGATCAGCGAGGAGCCAACTGATACGCCTCAGCGCGCCAGCGGAGGTATCACCACTCACTCCCGCGTTCTTCAAAAGAGGCGGTACTTGGCGCTCAGAGTCGATCCATGAGCCTTGGTTGATTAAGTCTTGAAGGATCGCGACATAAGATTGATCAGCGGTCAGGCCGTAGCCTGAAGTGAGTGAGTCCCCGACAAATAACCATATCTCCTTAGCCTCACTCGGTTCTTCACGACTGAGCTGAGTACCATCAGTATGAGAGCTTGACTGCTGCGTGGCTGATGGCTGTTGATTTGATGATGACTGGCACGAGCATAGAGAACACAATAGGAGCCAAGTGAGCAGGAGATATCCGCTCTTCATTCTGAGAGACAGCTCTCTATGGCCATACAATCACTGTCCGCCTCGAGGGCGCATAAGTATTGTTCTCTTGTCAATCCAGCGCAGGCAGACAGGCAAATCGTTCGGTTTCCGATGACGCATAAATCGAGCCCTGAGTCACAGAAATCAGAGCATTCTGCAGGAGAGGGACGAAAGTCTTGATTACCCTCACATATAGGCCTCAGCTGTTGGTTATCTTGATAGACGACCTCCCGAACTTCTCGACACGCGGTCATCTCCCAATCGCTGAGATCTTCTTCGCTGATGGGGTCGTCAAAGCAATCGGCTGTGCAGCTATCGGTGAGCCCCGGAGGTATGATTCTCGGGGGACAAGCCTCCTCTAGACAGGACTGTAAGTGATCACATGAGCGTCGACAACGGTCTTGTTCCGATTGATCGATGAGGCAATCACTCACTTCATCACAGTTACCTGCTCTTCTTAGACAATAGTAGTTTGCCTCATCCCAGCTAGCGCAGCGTTGCTCACAGCTCTCTAGATCGATCTCACCACACCCGGTGACCGTGTCTGTGCATAACGTAGAGCAGACTTGGTCTTCGGGCGTGTCACAACGCTCCGAGAGAGCTGAGTCGTTCGTAAGTGTGTCACTTACCACCTCTTCACATGTCCTTTGATAGCGTGTGGTTAATTCTTCAGAAGAGGCTTGATCATCTACGCAGAGGTCCACACAGTCAGTCACAGTCGCAGCATCAATAGTACCTGGGGCGCATGCGTTAAAAACGCAGTTCGCCTCCCGCTCACAGAGGTTCGCGCAGACCTGCTCATAGCCACTCTCTTCATCTCTGGGTCCGCTAGGTTGCTCATAGCACTGCGCGAAGCGACGACAGTCTTGAGCATTAGAGGCAGATAAGAAGCAGAGCTGAGCTTCATTTGTGCTCTCACTGCAATTGGAGAGGCACTCATTCGAGACCAACCCGCAGACTTGACCGAAGTCACATATGACTTCGCAAGAGTCTACTTCAGGATCTACATCGCACAGCGTACCGAGCTCAGGAGAGAATCCATAGATACGACGAGTGAAGTCTTCACAGCTTAGATTAGCGCCTCCGTCTAACCAGTCATCACCGGTCCCTCGACACCATCCTCGACAAAATTGATCCACCGGGACCTCGCTGAGGGGTTCACAGCGTGGATATAGACAGTCTTCAACACGCTGACAGAAGCGGTCACAAGGAGAGGCATTTTGTGGAGGAGGAGGAGGGTCTATGAGGTCTTCACCGGCACTGCTCTCACCGGCACTGCCCTCACCAGCACTGCCCTCACCGGCGCTGCCCTCACCGGCGCTGCCCTCACCAGCACTGCCCTCACCAGCACTGCCCTCACCGGCGCTGCCCTCACCGGCGCTGCCCTCACCAGCGCTGCCCTCACCAGCGCTGCCCTCACCAGCGCTGTCCTCACCAGCGCTGTCCTCACCGGCGCTGCCTGCCACATTGACCTCACTGCCTGCGAGGGCCTCTCCTTCGGAGAGAGGACCGGTAGAATTATCGTTGATACACGCTGTAAAAGACAAAGCGATCGCGATACTGATGATGCTCGATAAATAATAGTTCATCTCTCTCCCTCACATTAGGTTTAGCTTTTGAGCTCTTTTTGCATTTGAACAAACATTAGGTCTTGACGCAAATTGGGTTGAGCGTTGATCGCTCTCTTGAGGATTTTGAAAGCGAGGCTATGGTCTCGCAGTTTTTTCAGCTCTCTAAGACCGATCAGAAACCCCTGTATACAATTAGTCTCATTGAGTAATCCCGTCATATGAATAAGGATGTCTTTGAGCAAGTCAGAACGTTTGGTTTTAATCGTCCAGCCGAGGATTCGTAAAATGGTTTGATCCCAACCTTCGTCATGTTGGGAGAGATGTGACCATGATCGCAGGAACCAATCTTCAGCGATCTGCTGATAGTCAGGTCCCATATCTTGATAATGACTGGCTAAAATAACCTCTGCTTTGGCTCGTTCTCCTGACAAACGACTCGCCTGCATATTGATATCCACATCATTCACAAAGGTCAGCGCCTGCTCAAGCGCTTCGATGGTTTCAGGGATCAGGCCTTGTTTATTGTAGGTGAGCGCTAAGAGGTACCATGCATCAGCCTCTCTAGGCGTCTCTTCAAGAATTGAGATCGCCTCATTGAGAATCACCTCAAAGCCAGCCTTTGAGGTTTGAAGACATTGTAAAATAGCCACCCTCGTCTCTCGTTTACACATAGGGTCTATAACGGGCAGCTCTAGGACACTTCTCAGTAAAACGAGCGCTTCATCTAATCGACCGATCCCCATGTACTCTCTCCCTAGATAGAAGCGATATCGGTCGACTTCTGGCTCTTCTCGAACAGCAGCTTCAAGAAGAGTCAGGTTTCTAGCTTCTTTGTTCTTCTCTGCATACACTTGAGCATCGTAGCCAAGATGTATGATCTCCAAGCCGAGACATTGAACGAGATCAAAGTCCTGCTTAGATCCATGAGCTAAGCTACCAAAACAGTTATGAACCCTCCCATAATATCCAATATCAGAGTGTCGAGGGAAAATCCGGGGACTAAAAAATGAGTGAGTGGTGCTCCCATCGAGTCGTTGATTTACGATATTGATTAAGATCCCTTGATAAGGCCAGGCGCTTGTGGGCTGCAACATCTCCCGAACCCTATGAGGGTGTGGGCCTCGAAAACGTTCATCTGCATCAAGAATCGCGACCCAATCACCGCTAGAGCGCTTAATCGTTTCATTTCTAGCTTTTGAAAAGTCATTAGGCCAAGGATAATGACTGACCTTAGCGCCACAATCTTTAGCGATCTCGACGGTTCGATCGACGCTGCCGGTGTCGACAACGACCATCTCATCGACCCAGTCACGAGCGCTGAGGAGCGCCTCTTCTAAAAACCGCTCTTCATCTCTCACCATCATCGCTAAACTGAGTGTAGGCGGTCGGCTGGAAGTATTTTTAGTTGACTGTGCCATTGATCTATCCCTGCTGCTCTTCAAAAGAGAGCACAAGGTATCGTCGTTTATATAGGTCTTTCAATAGCTAACTATGAACGACGCTGTAAAATACAGACATCTAACAGCGTAAAGATATCTATTAGTCGATCAAAGATCAGTATCCTGTGTCTTATCCTGTGTCTCGGATAACTCGAGGCGCCACTCTTGACGAGGGTATGCTATGTGAACTGGGCAAGGTTGGACTCGAACCAACGATCTCCTGGACCACAACCAGGCGCTTTAACCAACTAAGCTACGTGCCCTAATGCTCACAAAGCGCATCTTTACTATCATGTAGCGTCTACTGAGTCAATGAATATTTCATGAGTTTGACTGAATCTGAACTACCCATTGGGGATGCTCGAGTCAGATATAGGCTGAAGGAGCTATGTGTACATAAGGGAGCGACATGATGAGAATCTTCACTAACTCGAAGTTCTTTAATACTTTAGAGTCCGTAATGGTATCGCATATGAGTACCCTGAATTTCGTCTCAAATGAACGCAGGCGACTCTTTGAGATTCAGGACTATTCGCTTCAGAGGATCTTCGTGGCCTATCAGGAGGGAGAACCCGTGGAAGTTCAGGTATCTCCGCTCTGTCGTCGATATAGAGAGGTACGCGCGATACAGGCTCGTCTGGAGGGTGGTGAGTCGCTTGAGGCGATCGCTCAAGAGCGAGGCATTACCCCCCCCGCGCTTAATCGCCACATGGCCCTCCTCAAGTTGCCCGAGGAGCAGCAGAGACTGATCAACCGAGATGATCCCTCGATTCATAACTGGCCGATCCGCGACGCGATCAAAGCAGGCTCAGATCATGAGCGCTGGTTACTCCTCGTGCAGACTCTAGACACCGCCGAGCGCTGGGCTGAGCTGGTCGAGAGCGGTGTGAGTCAGACCGAGATCGGTCGGAGAGAGGGCATGACTCGCGCTAGAGTCTGTCAGCTGATTCGACTCAGCGGATTAGATCAGGGCGTGAAGGCTCAGATTCGCGATCGGGATGACGCTTATTATGGCAAGAGTTTGAGGCAGGTCTGGATGCAGATTGAGAGAGGGTGAACTCTGGCGCTTCTGGCACTGCTTACGCTTGGCACCTTGATTTGGTTGGGTCACCTTGATTTGTGAGAGGAGCAGGCAACATGTGAGACTGCAGCCCCGTTTAGATGTGAATGTTGATGCCTAAGTCTTTTCTTAATATAGAGTAGTCCTCTGAGATCGAGAAGAGGATCAGCTCTTGAATTCGATCGGCTACTGAGGCTCGACTGATGATCACCATCTCGTTACGGATCGTCTGCACTGCCTCGCTGAGGTCATTGCAGACTAAGAAGCCTAAACGGTTGGCGGTGTGGTCAAGACCCTCAAGCCATCGCGAGACGTCGAGGAGTGTGTGCTGATCGGCCTGCATCTCATTGAGGAGTGTATTGATGGTACTGAGGTCGGCGTCATCAATACGACGGTAGACGTCAATCAGCCAAGGATCGAACTCTTGGACCTCAATCCCCGCCATGCGCATGAGCGTGAAGATGATCATCTCGAGACGATTACAACGTGAGTCATAATCAACATCAAGGGTGGCCATCAGCGCGTGCGGTGTCATCAAGAAGAGCAGCTTAGCGATCGAGAACGCGAGCGCTTTTATACTGACGCTTCGTGTCATATCTTGACCCACGAGGATCGCTGGTGGGTCGATATTCATAGCGCGGAGTCCATTAGCACCGCTTGGAGCAGAGTAACAATTGAGTCGCTCAAAACGCGTCACTCGAGAGACCAACTCAAACACCGTATTAAACGCGGTCTGCTCTGAGGGAGACATGAGGTCTCGACGGCGATGTACACCATAATCACGATGCCCTTGGATCATCGCTGGCGCGTTATAGCGATAGAGACGCTCGAAGAGTCGATCCATGAGATAACTCTTGTGAGGATGTACAAGATTAGCCCAGTGCTCGTTCTCGATGTTACGCCTGATATCACCCAACTTTCTTGAGTGATGCTTGCTATAGAACTCCTGCTCATCATCTCGAGCGTGATCGAGGCAGACGAGCGCTTGAGCGACACACCACGCCTCATCATAGCGTCTTAGGCCGACAAAGAGTCTGAAGAGCTTATGCAAGCTGTTCATCTGATAGATGTCTAAACGCAAGATCTCTCGATGCTGAGCGATCGCCGCCTCCCATTGTTGCTCACGCTCAAAGAGCTCAGCGATTACAGTGCGAGTTGATACATCCTCAGGCTTCTTGCTGAGCGCGATATTGTATGCCTTGATCGCCTCACTGTAGTTATTGAGTCTACTTCGGTTGATCTCTCCGAGCGCTTTCGCGAGCTCAAAGACCATATCTTCACCCATATCATGCTCAGTAGCGCGCTTGAGCATCTTACGGAAATATCGGTCTTGTCGCTCAAAATTACGCTCTTGAGCGTTGAGTTCTTCGATCGCAGAGAAGGCTTTGAGCTCCATAGGATTAGCGTCTAGAGCACGATCAAATGAGCGCACAGCCTGGAGTGTATCTTGAAGTTGGTCTCGTTGAAGCGCGCCGATCGCGAAGAAATATTTGGCTTTCGTCGCGCCATCTTCTTCGAGTTGTGCGAAGTGACCCAAGAGTTGGATCGTAGAGTCCCAATCCTCAACTTGCTCATAGAGTGACAGGAGCTCGCCAAAGACTACTCGGCTCTGATCATTGAGTTGAAGAGCGCTCTCATAGGTTTCGATCGCCATCCGCGGTTGGTTCATCTTAACCTTAAACGTCTCACCGATCTGCATTAACTGATCAAACTCTTGCCTCGCATAGTAGAGGTCTTTCAAGCCACACAACGCGTCGAAATCATCAGGTTTATAGCTGAGGACCTTTTGATAAGCATCGAGCGCAGCTTCATATTCGCCGAGATGCTCATGACGCATGCGCGCGAGTTTCTTCCACGCCTCGTTCGCCTCTTCAAGATCGGTAATCCGCTGAAGTCGCAGCTCAACAAGCTGCGCAGCGAGCTGCCAGTGGCCGTATTTCTCGTAGAGAGACTCGAGCGCGACGATGACCTCGAGGTACTCAGGGTTAATCTGCTGGATATTCTGATAGTGTGTAACCGCATGCTGTGGTTGATTAAGCGCCTCATCATACCAACGAGCTACCCTCATACGGAGCGGGATCGTCTCTACATGACTCTCACCAATTTGAGCGATATTACCTTCATAGAGCTGTACGGCCTGAGCCCACATCTCCGTCTCACCCGCGAGACGCTCGATGTGATCACCGAGCGCGTCGTCATTGGAGTAAGCAACGAAAGCTTGACCCAAAACGACGAGCGCGTCTTGCTGTCTACCTTGATTCTCGTAGACCTCTGCTACATGAAGAGCGGTGGAGAGCGGATCTTCAGACTCCTGCTTCTCAAGCTCGTTTCGATCATGCTCCAGCCGTTCGCGATCTTGACGCTCACGCTCTAGTTGCTCATGCTCTAGTTGCTCATGCTCTAGTTGCTCATGCTCTAGTTGCTCATGCTCTAGTTGCTCATGCTCTAGTTGCTCATGCTCTAGTTGCTCATGCTCTAGTTGCTCATGCTCTAGTTGCTCATGCTCTAGTTGCTCATGCTCTAGTTGCTCATGCTCTAGTTGCTCATGCTCTAGATGCTCATGCTCTAGTTGCTCTCGCTGCTCACACTCATCTACTCTCTGAAGCTCATCATTAAGCGTTTCAATACAAAAACTCATCTCTGAGATTCGACTTGAGACTTTATCTTCCCAGCAGTCATAGATCAAGTCTTGAAGTGGTACATCTAGCTTGCGGAAACCTCTCGTCTGTTCGGTTTTCGCGAAGAGAAGATAATGCAGTGTCTTTCCCCAAGAGTACACATCAGAGTGAGGCCCAACGACTCCACCCTTACCCAGCTGCTCGGGGGGCGCATACTCAAGCGTACCCGCGATCGTGTTAGCCAAGATAGAATCCTGCTGACTCAACAGAGAGCCCTGAGACATGAACATGCTCTGCTCGTTCATGTTCTGAGGCGGCAGCGCCAAGCCAAAGTCGATGATCCGCAGATCAAAACCTGATTCATCGCCTCGATATAAGACATTCGCGGGCTTGATATCCCTGTGGATCACTTGCTTCTGATGCGCAGCGTGCAACCCCTTCGCGATCTCGAGGGCGACCTTGAGCGTGTGTTCGAGCCTCTCTAGGCCAAACGCTTCGGGATGCTTCTCACAGTACACCTGCAGATTATCACCAGAGAAGTACTCCATCGTCAAATAGGGGCGCAGCTCACCGTTGTACTGACGGTTGGGGTCAAAGTCTCTCGCGCGGATGATACGTGGATCTGATAGGCTCATCAGAGTCGTCCACTCTTGCGCTAATCGATTCACGACCTCCTCGCTATCACCCAAAGCGCGGTTCAGAGAGATTGACTTCACCGCGACCCTCAAGCCGAATTGATCGCAGAGGAAGGTGACGCCAAACGCGCCAAAGCCCAGAATCTTACGCGGTTTAAACTTATGGGGCGGGAACAACGCGAGGGTTCGATCTGCTTCGACCGCCGCGATATAGTGTTCAAGCGCCTCATCGAGCCGATTCGCCTTCAGCGCGTTCATGTAGCGATTAAAGTGAACCAAGCCCCTCTCGACCTGCGTCTCGGCGGTCTCGCTCGTCTCGCTGAGCACCTCATCTGCCTCTGTGTGCATATTCGCGGTGGTTAAGAGCACGCTCAGGTCATTCCCGATCTCAAAGCTCTCCCGATCGCGCTGAGGGAGCGCCCGATATCGACCGAGCAGGTGACGAATCAGACGCTTCTCTTGATCACCTCGGATCGAGAGCGAGTCACTCAGCGAGCCGCGGCTCTGCACCATCATCTGTCGCTTGAGCTTATAAATCTCTTGCTTGATCTCTGAGCGCTCAAACTTGGCGTCATCTTCACGCCG
Source organism: uncultured bacterium (assembly GCA_943788935.1). Classification (GTDB taxonomy): domain Bacteria; phylum Myxococcota_A; class Bradymonadia; order UBA7976; family VGTA01; genus CAKZRU01. Next base: position 26,630 of record CALSSE010000030.1, read on the forward strand.
CTCAGCGTTCACCTCTGCCTGAGAGATCTCAGCGAAGAGTGAGTCGAGCTGTAGCCCCATCTGATCGACCTTGACCTCAACACGCTGTACTCCGCTGTGGAGGCGAGCTAAGGACTCTTGAGCTCTGACGATGTGTTGGTCGATGACGCGCAGATCTGACTGGCGCGTCTGCTGGTTGGCTTCTAGATACCGCGTGATGACTGACTCAATCTGGGTCTCAGTCGAAGCTCTATTTTCTATCTGTGTGATGAGCTGATCAAAGCGCTGATTGACGAGCTGAGTGAGTTCGATGAGCTCGTGAGCCTCTTCGTGATCTTTCAGGTCCTCAAACCCGGTCTCGAAGAGCGTGTGTAGCTGATTACCAAAGTGAGGTACGCTCACCGCGGCGACTTTAGCGATCGTCTTGATCGCGAATTTTCGCTTTGGGCCTAGGTTTTGGAACCACTCTCTTACGCTCATGGTGACTCTTCGTTCTCCTCAGGACTGAATCAGAAATTAAGGTGATCAGCATAGAGCGTTCTAGTCTCGGGTTCAAGAGCGTGAGATGTGGGGCTCAGGGTCTGAGCTCACTTGGCCATTCACCGTTGTATGATCGACTGGAGATGGAAGTCAGACTGAGATCAGAGGGTGTCCGCTTGATCGGATGGGGTCAAGATATGAAGGCTCAGACTTGTGGTCGAGATGACTTGTTATTATGGCAAAGATCTAAGGCTGATCTGAATGTAAATTGAGATAGTGAACTGCTTGATACTCATCAGCAACGGCGCTCTAATAAATCTTATTTGCGAAGCTCCTCATCAATGATGGCTTTTGAAGCTGCTAAAAGGCGCGGCACCGAGAAGTTGTCGTCCATTGATAAAGAAATTGGGCGTACCTCGTGCTCCGACTTTTGCTGCTTGCGCTTTGTCTTCAAGTACTTGGGGCTTAAACTTATGACTGTCGAGGGTCAGCGTTAAACTGATTCAGGTTGAGGCCTAATAACGCTGCATATCTTTCAAGGTCAGGGCGCTTTAGCTTTCGCTGGTTAGCGAACATCACATCATGCATCTCCCAGAATTTACCTTGTGCCCCAGCAGCGAGCGCTGCTTCTGAGGCAAGGAGAGCGTCTTTATGAAAAGCTAACGGATTGTGTTTAAAAACGATTTGAATTTGCGGACCATAGGAGTCCGTAATCTTTTTGATTGTAGGTAACACTCTAGCACAAAATGGGCATTGAAACTCTGCGAACATTATGATCTTCACACGAGGGGTCAGCACCACCTTTGGCATGACTATTGCCTGGCTGAACATCATGGATTTTTTTACTATCAACTGGCTTACGTGGCGCAGGGGGGGTATAGTTCTTTTTAAAACGCTCTTGATAAGCCCCTGCAAGAGTCTGACCTGCCTTAACTAAAGCACCTACCGCTTCAAGTTCTGCATCGATCGCTGTCTTAAAGCTCATGAAGGGTAGCGCACCAGGAAGACGCTTACCATTCACAAAGAAGTGGGGCGTGCCGCGCGCGCCAAGCTTAGCCGCGTATGCCTGATCTGTTGCGATAATCCCATCTAAACGAGTATCTGCCATATCAGCTTTGAACTGGGTCATATTTAGACCGAGTAGCCTCGCGTATTTCTCGATGTCAGCAGTCTTAAGTTGACGTTGATTAGCGAAGAGGACATCATGCATCGTCCAGAATTTACCTTGCTCGCCAGCTGCAAGCGCAGCTTTGGCTGCTAGTTTGGCGTCTTTATGGAAGGTGAGCGGGTTATGCTTGAAGTCAATCCGCACCTTATCACCATACGTTTCGAGAACCTTCTTCAGAGTGGGTTGTACACGTGAACAGAACGGACATTGAAAATCAGCAAATTCTATAATGGTTACAATTGGTTCTGAAGCCCCCTTGCCATAATTATTACCAAACTGGATCTTATGTGCTGGTTTAGCATCTGCGACGACATCGCGTGCCTCATGAGGAGCAGAGTCATTACGCGATTTGATCACCTGAGCGCTTAGCGTCGCGAAGGCTTGGAGCGCGAGGTCGTCTTCTTTAGCCTCTGATCTCGTGGAGGCATGCTCGCCACCCATCTTCAGCCATAACGCTTTTAAAGTCTCGTTACCCATCACCAGCTTCTGTGTCTTGCTCTTCAGCATCGCGAGTCGTTGACGTTCGGGTTGAATCGCGTCGAGCCATGTACTCAAATTCTTGAAGACCTGCTCCATAGACTTCGCATACACTCGGTCTTCGGGTGTGTTGGTCTCAAATGCTTTGAGTTTTAGTTCCGTAATTTGAGTCTTAAGGATTGTGATAAAGCGCTCAAAGCCATTGCCCTGTGAGGGCAATTCGTTGAGTTTGATTAAATGACTCACCGCCCGCTTATTCAAGCCTTGCGCTATATAACAGCTCGCCAACCCTAGATGGATCAACGCTCTCTGTTCTACTAAGATGAGATCTCCAGCCATCTCGAGTTCATCGAGATACTCCTCAGTATCCATGAGCTTACCTTTGGCTCTACCGATATCTCCCATAGCAGATGATCGATCATTCTTTAGCAGTTCAGTTCCGTCTATGAGTTGTCTGAGCCCTGCTTGAAAGCTAGCCTTCTGTAAGCCTTTGACGTACGTCTGAGTTTTACGATGTTCTGCCAAGTTCTCTTTGGCGATCTCTTTAAGGATCGACTTGATCTCTCCCTGACCTTGGAGAAGCTGCCTGCCCCATTGATCTATTTTGGCTTTGAGCTCACCCTGGCCCTTGAGCAGCTTTTTAAGTTTTGGATCTAAGCCTCGCAGGGGCTGAAGTCCAGCGTTGACTTGTCGCTGTACGATACCTCCTCCATTTGCTTACTGGCTGTTTGTCCTAAAGGGTCATCATTGCCCTGAAGGCATACTGAATATGACCGCTAGATACCCACGCCGATCACCTCTACAGCGCAAGGGTGCCAGAGCGATTGTGGCAGGATCAATCGCTCTGACTTTGATTCGGGGTGTCAGCGAAGCTGACATCAGAGTCACTAAGTACAGGGTAAGTGTTTTCTTGATCATGAGGTGATGCTCCACAGGCTAAGTTTTAAGAACCTCAGTATCTGTTACGCCCAGTGATGAAGAGTGCACCTAACGCAAATATCGATCTACGCATAATGGTGCTCCGATCAGTGATGGACACAGCGCGCTGATGTTGGCACATCTGCTGATTGATGACAACGTCAGAAGATTATGAAGATTACACAGGAGGTGCAGGAGGTTGGGGGTGTGTCATCTCCTTGATACACATATACATCTGGGTGTGTGGCGCTCTCCTCTTTTCGACTCTTCTTGCACTTTTAATACCTCCGAACCTCCGACCTCCTGCAAATATATATAAATCTCATTAATTACATATCAATTAAGCCACAGGAGGTTGACCAAAGAGACACCTCCACAGATCAACCCACCACCTGACAGGGCAGCTGCGCTGGGGGATTTGGACTGGGTGAGACAGATACACATGAAGAGTCAGTGAACACAACGCCCCCACAGATCCCCACACTCCCTGCATGACTGACGAGGTGAGGCGTTTGTCCGACTTGCAGAGGTGACTCGCCTGCTCTGGTGGTCATAGATTGCTCTATTCGTAAATAGAATCGAGCATATGGAGACTTTTGTTGCAAAGGGCAGCATGGGTATAGGGAAGGCAAAAAAGATCCTGCCTGAGTCAAATGAGACGGTGTATCAAACGAGTCTTATCCGCTCCTAATGTGCACGCGCCTATTCATATACATATACATAATATATTCATATTCATAGTATATGTGGTGACGCTCTTGACGTGAGGTGAAGACGCGGAAATACAAAACAGAAACTGGGTTCTGTAACGATGAGATCGCAGAACCTTCGTTCTGTTTTGGAGATTGAGGTCTTCGTTACCACAGTGTGGGTTATCATCCACAAGGATCATCTTGTTTGATGTGTCACCATACTCTGATACAAATGATCACCCTAATGACATGAAGGCAGACTCGAGAGCTGAGCTTGCCTGAATCCTTTTGTCGGAGATGATGTATGGCGCTTAAGAAATCGGATCTTTACAGTACGCTCTGGGCGAGCTGCGATGAGCTACGTGGCGGGATGGACGCCTCTCAATACAAGGACTATGTCCTGGTGATGCTGTTCGTGAAGTACGTCAGCGATCGCTTCTCCGCGGATCCGTTCTCTGACATCGTGATCCCTGATCCACCTAAACCCGACGGAGAGGCAGAGGGAGGTGAGCTCACAGAAGCACAACAGGCGATCTATGATGCAGAGTGTGCCAAGCCGATCTTTACGCGCTTCGTAGAGCTGAAGGGCAAGAAAGACATCGGCGATCTGATCAACAAGGAGATCATTAAGCCCCTCTTCGATGTGAACAACCTCCCCTCACCTCCAGACTTCAATGATAACGCGAAGCTCGGTAACGGGAAGGAGATGATCGATCGGCTCACGAACCTCATCGGCGTCTTCGAGAAGCCTGAGCTCAACTTCGCCTCGAATCGCGCGGAGGGCGATGACATCCTCGGCGATGCTTACGAGTACCTCATGCGCCACTTCGCCACTGAGTCAGGCAAGAGCAAGGGGCAGTTCTATACGCCCGCCGAGGTCAGTCGAATTATGGCGAAGATCGTGGGGATCTCGGAGGTCGAGACCTCATCTTCGACGACGGTGTATGACCCCACGTGCGGATCGGGATCGCTGCTCTTGAAGGTTGGTGATGAGGCGCATACGGAGGTGACGCTCTACGGACAAGAGAAAGACGTCGCGACCTCTTCGCTCGCTCGCATGAACATGATCTTGCACAATCAGGCCACCGCTGAGATCAGCAACGGGAACACGCTCGCGAATCCGAGCTTTATTCACGATGATGGCTCCCTCAAGACCTTCGACTTTGTGGTCGCCAATCCTCCTTTTAGCGATAAGCGCTGGACGACAGGGCTGACGCCCGACGCAGACCCATTTAAGCGCTTTGAGCTCGGGACGCCCCCTGATAAGCAGGGAGACTACGCCTATCTCCTCCACATCCTCCGCTCGCTCAAGAGTACAGGGAAGGGGACATGCATCCTGCCTCATGGTGTGCTGTTTCGTGGGGGCGCAGAGGGCGCGATCCGTCAAAACCTGCTCAAGCGAGGCTTCTTTAAGGCCATCATCGGTCTCCCCGCGAACCTGTTCTATGGCACAGGCATCCCCGCCTGCATCATCTTGCTCGATAAGGAGGGCGCTGAGACACGCGAGGAGGTGTTTATGATGGACGCCTCCAAGGGCTTCATCAAAGACGGCAACAAGAACCGACTCCGCGAGCGCGATATCCACCGCATCGTCGATGTGTTCATGCGAGGCGCTGAGGAGCCCCGCTACTCGCGTCGGGTGAGCCTCAAGGAGATCGAGGAGAACGATTATAACCTCAACATCCCTCGCTATATCGACGCGCAAGAGGCTGAGGACGTGCAAGACATCGCGGGGCATCTCTTGGGTGGAGTCCCTGGCGCTGATCTTGATGGGCTCTCGGCGTATTGGACGGTGTGTCCGTCTCTGCGCGAGGTCTTGTTCGATGAGGTCCGCGAGGGCTACTTTGGGCTCCGTGGCGATAAGTCAGAGGTGAAGGCGACCATCTTCGCTCACCCTGAGTTTGTGAGCTTCACCGATGGCCTCAAGGCGCGATTCGCGCAGTGGTGTACGTCCACGACAGCCGATTTGAGACAGCTCAAGAAGCTCGGATCAGGCGAGGGGGGTCAGGGTGATCTCTTTGCGGATCCTGTAGCGGTCGAAGAGGACGCGGGGAGTCATCCCAAAGCGCTGATCAAGACGCTCGGGAGCGGTGTGTTGAGCGCGTATGCCGACGCCGCGCTCCTCGATCCTTATGATGTGTATCAGCACCTGATGGATTATTGGGCTGAGGTGATGCAAGATGACATGTACCTGCTCCGCGCCGATGGTTGGGTGGCTGAGGTGAAAGAGATCTTCGGGACCGCGAAGCGCAAGGGTAAGGAGGTGCAGGTGTCGAAGGGCTGGTACTGCGATCTGATCCCCAAAGAGCTGATTGTGCGCCGTTACTTCAGCGCTGAGGCTGAAGCGCTGTCTGCGCTTGAGGCGGAGCTTGAATCGGCGAGCGCGACGCAGAGCGAGCTCGAGGAGGAGCATGGCGGCGAAGAGGGGCTGTTCGCTGAGTTCGAGAAGATGAACAAGGCTGACGTGAAGCGCAGGCTCAAGGAGATCAAGGGCGACGTCGAGTGCCAAGATGAGGCTGAGGCGCTCAAGGCGTGGCTCACCGCGTCCGAGTCGCAGACCTCCACCAAGAAGGCGATCAAAGAGGCAGATGCGAAGCTCGACGCGCTCGCGAAGGCGAAGTACGCCACGCTGTCCGAGGAGGAGGTGAAGCGCCTCGTCATCGAGGACAAATGGATGAGGGTGCTGTCCGAGCGGGTGGACGCTGAGGTCGATCGGGTGAGTCAAGCGCTCGCGCAGCGCTTAAAGGTGCTCGTCGAGCGCTACGAGTCACCTCTGTCCGCGCTCGAGGCGCAGGTAGCCACCATGCAATCTCGGGTGCGCTCGCACCTAGAGAGGATGGGCTTCTGATGAGCGCTGTTCAGCCTGGGTACAAGATGACTGAGGTGGGGGTGATTCCTGAAGATTGGGACGTGGAGCGAGTTGGAAAACACGCAACCTTTCGCACAGGTCCCTTCGGAAGCTCGTTACATCAATCTGATTATATTGAGAATGGTGTACCTGTAATAAACCCCATGCATATTCAAAAGGGTGAAATTAAACCTAGTTATAAAATGACCGTATCAGTAAATAAGGTGTCTAAGCTTTCAGAGTTCATGCTGAATGCTGGAGATGTTATTATTGGTCGGCGTGGTGAAATGGGTAGGTGCGCAGTAGTTGAACAGAGTGAAGCTGGATGGTTATGCGGTACAGGGTCGATGATCATTAAACCTATCTCAATTAACTCAAAACTATTACAGATTATACTGTCAAGTCCCCAAGTAGTAAGCATCATTGAAGCTGCTTCTGTCGGGACAACAATGATCAACCTAAATCAAGGGATACTCTCTCATATTCCCATCCCCCTCCCCCCCACCAAAGCCGAGCAAGAGGCGATCGCCGAGGCGCTCTCAGACGCCGACGCCCTCATCGAGTCCATCGAGCAGGTCATCGCCAAGAAGCGCCTCATCAAGCAAGGCGCGATGCAGGAGCTGTTGACGGGGAAGCGGAGGTTGCCTGGGTTTGGAGAGGGCGTTGGGTATCGGCAGACTGAGGTCGGGGTGATCCCTGAGGATTGGGGGGTGGAGGCTTTGGGTAGAATCTCTATATTGATGACGAATGGCTTTGTTGGTGTTGCAAAACCTTTCTATAGTACTCATGAAACCTCAGTTTTATATTTACAGGGTTATAACATAATAGAAAATGGATTTAAGTTTCATGGTATCAAGCGAGTGAATGCTGATTTTCACAGGCAGAATTCGAAGTCATCATTAAAAGCATATGACTTGTTAACTGTTCAAACTGGCGATGTTGGTCTAACTACGGTTGTGCCGCCTAGTTTAGAAGGTGCCAATTGCCATGCTCTTATAATATCGAGATTGAAACACAATATTGCCCACGCATTCTTTGTGTCTCAATATCTAAATAGCCATATTGGTAGATCTAGATTAAAAGAAATCGAGGTAGGTACAACTATGAAGCACCTCAACGTAAAAGAGATGCTTCATTTCTGTGTACCTCTACCCACCAAAGCCGAGCAAGAGTCGATCGCGCACGTCCTCACCGACATGGACGATGAGCTCGACGCGCTCCAAGATCAGCTCGACAAGGCCCGAGAGATCAAACAGGGCATGATGCATGAGCTCCTCACAGGGAGGATTCGACTAGTATGACGCTTTGGCAAAGTACTATCAATGAGGTGCTCGTCGAGCGCTACGAGCCCCTCCTGTCCGCGCTCGAGGCACAGGTCGCCACTATGCAATCTCGGGTGCGCTCGCACCTAGAGAGGATGGGCTTCTGATGAGCGCTGTTCAGCCTGGGTACAAGATGACTGAGGTGGGGGTGATCCCTGAGGATTGGGGGGTGGAGTATTTAGATAACTTAGTTTCATTGCCAATTCAGAATGGATTTAGTCCCACATGTCCCGACGCTCCCACTGGACTATGGACATTATCTTTGTCCGCCTTGACTTATAATGGTTTTGATGCAGGTGGGATAAAGCCTGCACCTTTGGGTACAAGAAAAGTACTAGAGTTCTTACTTGAACCAAAAGATATTGTAATTAGCAGGTCAAATACTCCCGAAAGAGTTGGTTTAGCGGGTATTTATAACGGAGTACCACGTAACTGTTCGTATCCTGATTTGATGATGAGGATTCGATGTAAGTCGAAGTTGAACCCAAAATACTTGCTTTCTCAAATCTTATCTAAGTATGGACGAAAATACTTCATAGATTCTGCACAAGGCTCTAGCAGTTCTATGGTGAAAATAGATAAGCATGTTGTTAACTCTTTCCCCCTCCCCCTCCCCCCCACCAAAGCCGAGCAAGAGGCGATCGCCGAGGCGCTCTCAGACGCCGACGCCCTCATCGAGTCCATCGAGCAGGTCATCGCCAAGAAGCGCCTTATCAAGCAAGGCGCGATGCAGGAGCTGTTGACGGGGAAGCGGAGGTTGCCTGGGTTTGGAGAGGGCGTTGGGTATCGGCAGACTGAGGTGGGGGTGATTCCTGAGGACTGGAAGGTGGAGTACTTAGACAACTTAGTTTCATTACCAATTCAAAACGGATTTAGTCCCATGTGTTCTGATGCCCCTACTGGTTTATGGACATTATCTTTGTCTGCTCTAACTTATGATGGTTTTAATAAAAATGGGATAAAGCCTGCACCTCTAGGGGTAAGAAAGGTTCTAGATTTTTTACTTGAGCCAAAAGATATTATCATTAGCAGGTCAAATACACCCGAAAGAGTAGGTTTAGCTGGGATATATAATGGAGTGCCAAGTGATTGCTCCTACCCTGATTTGATGATGAGGATTCGATGTAAAGCCGAACTAAACCCTACATACTTGCTTTCTCAAATCTTATCTAAATATGGACGAAAATACTTCACGGACTCTGCACAAGGATCTAGCAGTTCCATGGTAAAAATAGATAAGCATGTGGTTAATTCTTTCCCCATCCCCCTCCCCCCCACCAAAGCCGAGCAAGAGGCGATCGCGCACGTCCTCACCGACATGGATGATGAGCTCGATGCGCTCCAAGAACAGCTCGACAAGGCCCGACAGCTCAAACAGGGCATGATGCATGAGCTCCTCACAGGGAGGATTCGACTCGTATGACGCTCCCGCAGACCACCACAGAACGACAGACCCAAGACCGCGTCCTCGACCTCTTTCGAGACGAGCTTGGGTACGACTACCTCGGCGACTGGCACACCCGCGACAAGAACAGCAACGTCGAGGAGGCGCTCCTCAAGGCATACCTCACCGAGCAAGGCTATGATGAGGGGGCGGTCAACAAGGCTACCTTTGAGCTCGTGAGCCGAGCATATCAGCCCACGCAGAACCTCTATGACGTCAACAAAGACATCTACAGCCTCCTCAAATACGCCTACAAATACAAAGCCTCGGCGAGTGAGCAGACCATCGACGTCCACTACATCGACTGGGCGACCCCCGAGAACAACCACTTCGCCATCGCTGAGGAGGTCACGCTCAAGGGACAGCAGACCCGACGCCCTGACCTCGTCCTCTACATCAACGGCATCGCCATCGCCACCATCGAGCTCAAGAGCAGCAAGGTCTCGATCAGCGAGGGTATACGGCAGACGCTCTCGAATCAGCGCCCCGAATACAACCGTTGGTTCTACTCGACCATACAGCTCTGCTTCGCGGGGAGCGACAGCGAGGGGCTCGTCTATGGCACCATCGACACCCCCGAGAAATACTACCTGCGCTGGAAAGAAGACGAGGGCGACAACACCCGCCTCAAGCTCGACAAATACCTGCTCAGGATGTGCGACAAGCACAGGCTCATCGAGATCATCCGCGACTTTGTGCTCTTTGACGGACAGAAGAAGCTCCCGCGCGTCCATCAATATATGGGCATCAAGTCCGCGCAAGAGTTCATCAGTCGACGCGAGGGCGGGATCATCTGGCACACGCAGGGGAGTGGGAAGAGCATCACGATGGTGCTCCTCGCGCAGTGGATCTTAGCCAATAACCCTTACGCTCGCGTCGCCCTCATCACCGACCGCGATGAGCTCGACACGCAGATTCAACAGGTCTTCACGAGCGCCAATGAGCAGATCTACCGCGCCAAGAGCGGACGGGATCTGCTCGCTAAGCTCAGTCAGCCCAACCCGCGACTCCTCTGCTCTCTCGTTCATAAGTTTGGCAAGCGAGACGTCGATGACGTAGAGACCTACATCGCCTCGCTCAAGACCCAAGCGCTCCCTGTGCATGGTGAGCTCTTCGTGTTTGTCGATGAGTGCCACCGTACCCAGAGCGGAACCCTCCATCGGATCATGAAGGCGAGCATGCCCAACGCGGTCTTTATCGGATTTACGGGGACGCCCCTGCTCAAAAAAGACCGCAAGAACACCATGGACGTGTTTGGGCACTACATTCACCGCTATCAGTTCGCGGAAGCAGTCGAAGATCAAATCGTCCTCGACCTCATCTACGAGGCGCGAGACGTAGAGCAACACCTCCAACAGAACCAAAAGGTCGATGACTACTTCGCTCAGAAGACCAAGACCCTCAGCGCTTGGCAACGCGCGAAGCTCCTCGAGCACTGGGGCAAGATGCAGGAGGTGCTCAGCTCCAAGAAGCGCATGGCGTATATCGTCGATGATATCTGCCAAGACCTCGTCCTCAAGCCGCGACTGAGCGGAGCGCGAGGCACCGCGATGCTCGTCGCCTCGAGCATCTACGACGCCTGTCGTTACTTTGAGTTCTTTCAGAGCACCTCGTTTAAGCATCAATGCGCGGTCATCACCTCCTATAACGCGCAGGGTGATGACGTGAGCAAAGAGGACACAGGAGAGCAGACCGAGACGCAGGCCACATTTGTGAACCGCATCTACCGCGAGATCGATGAGTACCGCATCCATCACCCCAACCTCACTCAAGGGTGGAGTACGAAGAGGAGGCCAAGCGACTCTTCAAGGAGCAGCCGAGTAAGATGAAGCTCCTCATCGTGGTCGATAAGCTCCTCACAGGGTTCGACGCGCCGAGCTGTACCTACCTGTACATCGATAAATCCATGCAAGATCACGGACTCTTTCAAGCGATCTGTCGCACGAATCGCCTCGACGGAGAAGATAAGACTTACGGCTACATCGTTGACTACAAAGACCTGTTCTCAAAGGTCAACGACGCCATCGAGGTCTACAGCCAAGAGCTCGCGGGGCTCACCGAGGGCGATACGGGTGCTCCGATCACCCTTGAAGACAAGCTGAAGC
>CALSSE010000031.1 GCA_943788935.1 uncultured bacterium
AATGAGCAGCAGTATTCGCGCGCATCATCGTCGAAACTTTGAGCACCACCATTTCCCCGTTTTTGAGTTTAGGCATTACGGCAGAGACGTTTGAGAGAGAGAGAGAGTCTAACGGAATAATGAAGAAAAGAGGAATAAACGAAGAATTTGAGCACACGAACACAACGACTGAAAAAAGAGGCAAAATTCGACCTCGAACAACCTCAAAAAAGGGTAAAAATAAATATTGGCGTTAAACAAAAAAGCGATCTCATTCATCATCAGGATGTCCTCCGAATACTTGACGGAAGAGGAACGAAAGGTTCTCGCAGCGCTCGAGAATAAACCGTTACCGTTGTGGCGTTTGTTCAGAGAGGCGTTGCTGCGTGGCGGCGCGTGTCGCGATATCGTGGAGAAGCATGTGATGTGTAAACTCAACGGGACGGATCTCAAATTCTTGTACGAGGTGAATACGGAGACGAGAAAGTTGGTGAAGAGATCAACTCGCGCGGGTGATTTGAAAAAGAATTTTAATGTCGATGAGATGTCGTCGATATCGACTTTGGAAGTTGCGTGGGAGCATTTTCCGTGGGGTAAGAGGGATTATCTGGGAAGAGAGAAGGACGAAACAGATTTCTGCTTTCGAGTTGCTGAAACGAATAAACTCGAGTTGCTCAAGTGGGCGCGAGAGGAGAAAAAATGTGAATGGGATGAAAATACGATTAATGCGGCCGCAGAACAAGTTAATCTGGAAATGGTAAAGTATTGCGTGGCAAACGAGTGTCCTATCGATGAGACGGCGTGTGCATATGCTGCCTTAAAAGGTCATCTCGAGATGCTCAAATACTTACACGAAGAAGTCAAAGCGCCTGGGGATTCTGATACTGCCTCTTACGCGGCTTCAAATGGTCATCTCCACATACTCGAATATCTTGTTGAGCGTGAGTATGATAATTATGACACGTTGGCGTGTGAGCGTGCAGCCAAGTCCGGCCACTTAGACTGTTTGAAGTACTTGCACGAAACCGCCAAAGCGCCGTGGGACTCTTGGGCCATACGAGAAGCGCACAAGAAAAACAAAACCGAATGTTTACAATACCTCCTCGACAACAACTGTCCTCTCCCACCAGGTTGGCGATACGAGCACGGCGAGTTATTCATTCACGGACCAGAGTAAGAAGAATCAGAGTAATATATACAACACACAAACACACACACACACACAGTTGAAAGAAAACAAAATTTTCCCTCATAATAAAAGAGTTCACTCCGAAAGATCTTTTCTCTGCTTTAAGATGACGACTTTATCTCCTTCTTTGTCTCCTCCTTTTGCGTCGCATGCGACGAAAAAGAATCGTAATACTACTTCAAATACTACTGAGAGAAGAAGGAGTATTATTCTGAGGAGTAATACTCGTTCTTCTTCTTCTTTACTCTTGAGAAGAAGAAAGGCGATGAGGACGACGACGACGGTGTCATCGTCAGAATCAGAATCACCTATTATTATGAACAAGGACGACGATTATGATGAAAATGATGAAAAAACAGCATCATCTGATGACGATAATAACGGGATTATCATCATCGGCGGTGGGTTAGCTGGCTTAGCCGCGGCTGTGCAGTTGGAAACAAAAAACGTTCCGTACGTTTTATTAGAATCCTCGGACGGATTTGGCGGTCGAGCGAGAACGGATATCGTCGACGGGTACATCTTAGACCGTGGGTTTGCCATCTATCTCTCCTCGTACGAAGAATGTAATAAAATTTTCGATACCAAGGCGTTAGATTTGAGGAAATTTTACGCCGGCGCGGACGTGAGATTTGAGAATCAGTTTTATCGAGTCGCGGATCCGTTTCGGCACGTTTCGGACGCGCTGCCGAGTTTACTTCCGAATCATAAGATTGGGTCGCCGCTGGATAAAGTGTTGGTCGGTTTACTGCGATTTCAGACGTTATTGTTACGGATGAATCCGATGCAAAGAGAGAGTTCGGAAACGATCGAGGAACGATTGAACACGTTTGGTTTTAGCGAGGAGATGGTGGATAGGTTTTTTAGACCGTTTTTGGGTGGGATTTTCTTCAATCCCGAGTTGACGACGGATTCGAGGTTGTTCGATTTCGTCATGCGGTCGTTGGCGTTGGGCGAGAATTGTTTACCCGCGAAAGGAATCGGGGCCATGGCGGAACAGTTGGTTGGGAGGTTAGACGAGAAGAACGTGCACGCGAATGCAAAAGTCCAGGAGATTAGAAATCTAAACGACGCCGTAGAAGTGCGCGTGCAAATGATGAACAAAGAAGAGGAGACGATTATTAGAGGTAAAAAAGTCATTTTAGCCGTGGAAGGACCAGAGTGCGATCGATTGCTCGGCACGAAAGATAAGCAAAGAGAAAAAGGCGTGGGGACTACGTGCGTGTACTTTTCCTGCGACAAACCGTACGACGCGGAAAACGCGATGTTATATTTGGACGGCGAGAAATACAAAGGAGGAGGAGGGAAGAAAACGTTGGTCAACAACTGTTGCTTCCCGTCCGTCGTCTCTCCAACTTACGCGCCAAACGGGAAACACTTGTGTTCTGCCTCTATCATTGGCGTCCCGAGTGAACTCTCAGACGAACAAATTGGCGACCGGGTTAAATCAGAACTCTCCGACTGGTTCGGCGAGTCCATCACGAGTTCGTTCAAACTCTTAAAAGTCTACCGCATCCCGTTCGCACAACCGATACAAACCCCGTCGGCAAAAGGAAGCTCCAAAACCGCGTTCGAGCAAACGTGCGAAAGCGGCGCGATGAAAAACGTCTACTTAGCTGGCGATCATCGCGACGCGGCGACGTTTGACGGTGCCTTGATTAGCGGGAGACGATGCGCCGAGTACGCGAAATCGAAAATGTAATAAAAAAATCAAAAGTATAGCGCGTGCCTCTTTGAAATATTGCAACCCTGTATGTGTGCTCGCTTTCTCTCTCTCAAACTCTCTTTTGATTTCGTCGCTCTTCGCATTAAATGCCCGTGTGCGCGGGGAACCACGCGCTTAAAATATGACCAGCATGTGAAAGAAAAAATAGGGGATTCCAAGAGAAGAAAAAGAAGCTTGGGAAAAAATAAATATTGGCGTTATTAAAAAAGCGATCTCATCATGTCCTCCGAATACTTGACGGACGAGGAACACGAGAGACTCCAACGCGCGCGAAGCATCGTAGCGGCGCTTGAGAATAAACCTTTGCCGTTATGGCGTTTGTTCAGAGAGGCGTTGCTGAGTGGCGGCGCGTGTCGCGATATCGTGGAGAAGCATGTGATGTGTAAACTCAACGGGACGGATCTCAAATTCTTGTATGGAGTGAATACGGAGACGAGAAAGTTGATTAAGAGATCATCTCGCGCGGGTGATTTGAAAGAGAAGTTTAAAGTTGAAGAGATGTCGTCGATATCGACTTTGGAGTTAGCGTGGGAGAATAAATCGTTGTGGCCGAGTTACTGGGAAGGTGATGAAACATTTTTCTGCTGGCAAGTTGCTGAAACGAATAAACTCGAGTTGCTCAAGTGGGCGCGAGAGGAGAAAAAATGTGAATGGGATGAAAATACGATTAATGCGGCCGCAGAACAAGTTAATCTGGAAATGGTAAAGTATTGCGTTGCAAATGAGTGTCCTGTCGATACGAGTGCGTGTGCATATGCTGCCTTAAAAGGTCATCTCGAGATGCTCAAATACTTACACGAAGAAGTCAAAGCGCCTTGGGATTCGGGTACTGCCTCTTGGGCGGCTGAAAATGGTCATCTTCATATACTCGAATATCTTGTTGAACGTAAATTTGATGAATATGACGGAGACGGACTTTTTTGTGCGTGTAAGTTGGCAGCCGAGAACGGCCACTTAGACTGTTTGAAGTACTTGCACGAAACCGCCAAAGCGCCTTGGAACTCTGCGGCCATACGAGTCGCTCGCGAGAAAAATCAACCCGAGTGTTTACAATACCTTCTCGACAACAACTGTCCTCTCCCACCAGGTTGGCGATACGAGCACGGCGAGATATTGCCACGCATTCACGGACAAGAATAAGAAGAATCAGAGTAATATATACAACACACAAACACACACATACATACAGTTGAAAGAAAACGTGTGCGCCTTTGCTCGTCGCGTATTTTCCTCTTGTTTGTTCGACGAAACTCCTCACAACAAATGAACTGATTCTGAAAAACTTTTATAAGCTGCCGCTATTGCTGCTAAAATGAACTTCGACCAACCTCAACCGTCGAGCGCGTACCCATCGAGCGAGCTCGTCTGTTCGTCCGTCTTGATCGACTTACCGACGAACAAAGACTTCAACGAGTTGATCAAGCGGAAATCCGAAAAGATGGTTTTCCAGAAAAAGCAAATTCGGGACGGAAGTTCCCCGAACCCGGCACCGATGACCTGCGTGTTAGTTTTGAATAACGATGGAAACGAGTCGAAAAAGTTGAAAATTAAGAGCGATATTTTGTGGAGGAACGATGGGGTGCCAGTAATTGCGGCTGATTTCGGCGGGAACGCTTTCGTTAAGGCGTTAAGTTGTGGGGGGAGGATTGGAGCGGATTATATAGTTGGAGATATGGATTCGTCGTCGCGGTCGAAAGAGGAAGATGAAGACGACCAGATTGAGGAAACGAGAAAGAAGAAGAGACGAACTCTTTTCCAAAAGAGTTCTCTTTTCGTACAAGGGGAAGAAGAAAAGTGGGTCGAAGAAGTGAAAGAAGAAAAGCGGGAGAATGTACCATTCGTGAACCGAGAGCAATTGCGGAAACTGCGGTTTGATGATGATGCGGGCGCGACGACTCCTAACGCCGCTGCTACGGCGGAAGGTGGAGAAAAAGAAGGAATAGTTTCAGGGGAGTTGATCGACCTCAGTCGAGACCAAGATACGAACGATATGGAGAAGTGTTTGAACTTTATTCTCGAGAGAGGTAAATATAGTTATCGAGACCCGGTCGTATCGGACGTGGTGATATTCAACGCCATGGGCGGGAGATTTGATCACGAGTTTGCGAACATATCGGCGATTTTGAAAGCGCCCGGCTTGTTGAAAGGTGGTCCGAGTTACGTGTGTTACGACGCGTACGATAACGGAGCGAAAGAGGAAGAAAAGCTCGGGATACAGATTTCGTTCCCGATACGAAGAGGGTACACGGTGTTGAAATTTAAAGTTCCAGCGAAATCGTTGGGGATCTTTCCCTTCAACGGAAAGACGAAAGTGTGGACGAGCGGATTGAAATGGAACCTCGAAAACAACAAGAAAGAAGACAACGCAAAGAACTACGAGTACTTCGAAATGGGCCGGAAGATAAGCTCGAGCAACGAGACTACTTTTGAGGACGAGTCGAGGACAAAAGTGACCGACGTGCACGTGAGGTGCGACAAGGACGTGTGGTTCACCGCGAGGATTCAATAAAAAAGCTTTCGTCGAAAGAAGCGACCTGCACGGAATAAACGCACGCGTAGAACTACTACCTAGAAGTGTAGACTAGACTAGAATTGCATTGCTATACCAAACGCGGCTCAAAAGCGCGTCCCGACGAAGACGACGACTTGACGATATTCTCGCGTAACTACACCAGATCCTTTTACTGCACATCATCGTCATTCTCACGAAAGACTCCTCAAATAGGTCTCACTTTCATGTGCACGTTCAGTAAACTCAGCGCGAAGCACTTCAAATCCTGCACGAAGTAATAAAACTGTTTCAAACCTTCCGGATCTTTCGAGTTTTGCACGTCTAAAAGGCTCCCAATCTTCGCGGTTTGAAACGACGCGTGTTCGTTTCCTAGGACGATTTCGAGCTCTTGTTGTCCAACTCTGTCCGCTTCCGGCCAGTTTTCGTCGTCTTCTTTCAACACCTCGGAGTCTGTGACGATTCGTTTCAGTTCTTTGAGCACCGCTCGCGAAA